>NZ_CP108316.1:5513634-11027269 GCF_045160215.1 Streptomyces sp. NBC_00005 | reverse complement strand
CGACGCGCCGCCGCTACGCGGCGGATTCCGGCTTCGCCGGAATAACGGCGGAACTCCGTTCCGCCTACCGGACCACTCCGTGATCCGGCGGTCCGGCCTCCGGCCCGGACCTGTCCCGTACCGGCCTGCTCCGCAGTCCGGTACGGGACCTGGCACGCCCTCCGGGCGTGCCAGAAAAGCGGCAACAGCAGAAGGGGCAGCTCGGGTGGGGCGTGACGGAGCGTCATGTCCCCTTCGCCTGCTTCACTTTCGAGTTGGCGCCCTACTGTCTTGAGTGGGTGCGGGGACGCGGTGCTGATTCGATCAGTTCCGGTCACTTGTGACCAGCCTTGGTGCGTCACTTCCATGTCCGGCTTGGTTCTGGGATGATGACAGAATACCTCCCCTTCTCGGTGCGACCAGAATCGAACCACAAATACCCGGTATGGCGACCGCTTCAAATTCGGCATCTGGATCCATTCTGGATTGACTCCGTAGTGCCTCCCCAAATCCGACAAAGCGAGGTCTCGTGACTCACATGGAATTGCGGCCGCATCAGGCTGAGGCAGTCGACAACGTGGTTCGCATTCTTGGGACACCGCCCGGTGGCCGCATGCCGCCGGAAGGATTGAGGACGCAGGTAATCGCCGCTACTGGCTCCGGTAAGTCCCTCATCGGCGCAGAGTCGGCCCAACGTCTTTCTGCCCGTCGTGTGCTTGTTTTGGTGCCGACGTTGGATCTGCTGACGCAGATGGCCGGCGCCTGGCGCAGGGCGGGCCGGGGCGGGGCGATGGTCGGGGTGTGCTCGCTGCGGGCGGAGGAGAGTCAGGGTTTGCCGTGCACGACCGATCCTGACGGGCTCGTGTCGTGGATGGCGGGGCTGGAGACGGTGACCGTCTTCGCTACGTATGCCTCGGTCGGTCTCGGCATCCTGCAGCGTGCGCATGCCGCTGGGCTGGGTGTTTGGAGCCTGATGGTCGTAGATGAAGCCCACCGCACGAGTGGTGACGGCATGAAGCCGTGGGCAGCCGTGCACGACCAGACGAAGATCCCCGCGGAGCGCCGGCTATACATGACGGCCACCGCGCGGGTGTGGGAGGCGGAGGGTGAACGCCCGCGTCTGGTGGCGTCGATGGAAGACGGCAGTCCGGTGTTCGGGCCGGTGGCGTACAAGTTGACGTTGTCGGAGGCGATCGGCCGGGGCATCGTGGCGCCGTATCAGGTGCTGTGTCTCGACATCCGTGACCCTGACCTGTATGCCGCGTTGACCACCGAGGCCACCGGGTCCGATGCCGTGCGTGGTGCGCGGCTGGCGGCGGTGCAGGCGGGGTTGATGCGGGCCGCGGTGTCGGAGCGGTTTCGGCGCGTGCTGTCGTTCCACAGTCGGGTGCAGGAGGCGGAGGCCATGGCGGCCTCGGTGCCCGTGACCGCTGCCCGGTTGGCCGGGAGTGATCCGGACCGGTATCCGCCGGTGGAGCAGGTGTGGGCGGACTGGCTGTATGGCGAGCACGCCCCGGGACACCGCCGGAACGTGCTCGATGAATTCGCCTCGGACTTCCTGGGAGGGCCCGAGTATTCCGGCCGAAATGTGCGCGCAGAACTGCGTGTATTGAGTTCCGTTCGGGTTCTCGGTGAAGGCGTGGATACCGCAGAATGTGACGCAGTGCTTTTCTCGGATGCGCGCGGCAGCATGGTAGATATTGTGCAGATGGTAGGGCGTGCACTTCGGTTGAATCCTTTGCACGGAAAACTCGCCACGCTGATCGTTCCCGTGTTCCTCGGGCCCGACGAAGATCCGAACGAGATGCTCACCTCTGACGCGTACGGCATTCTCAGTAAGATCTTGTCCGCGTTGCGATCTCACGATGCTGACGTCGTGGAAGCCCTCGCGGACCCCCGGCTGCGCAACAGCCGCCCGGCTCCCGACGCGGACGACACGGAGGCCCTGGAGGGCGACGGCGAGGACGGCCAGGACGACGACAGCGAGGGCCAGGTGCCGGTGTCGGAGCAGGCTGCCGGGGTGCTGCGGTTCAGTGGGGAGCGCGACCCGGCGGTGTTGGCGCAGTTCGTGCAGCTGCGCGTCATCGACCCCGAGGGGGCGTACTGGCGGCGCGGCATCGAGGCGGCCACGCGGTGGCTGCGCGAGACCGGTGCGAAGGAGCTGCGGGTGCCGTTCACGTACGTCACGCCGGAGGACTGGTCGGGTGTGGGCGGGCATCCCCTGGGTGTGTGGGTGGCGGATCAGCGCCGCTACTACGCCGCGGGCACGCTGGAGGCCTCGCGCGTGAAGGAGCTGGAGAAGCTGGGCATGGTGTGGTCCGTGCACGCGTCCGCGTGGGAGGCCGGCCTCGACGTCGCCCGCGCCTACGCCGCCGTCCACGGCCACTGCCTGCCGCCGGCCACAGCCGTTGTCGACGGGTTCCCCCTGGGGGTCTTCCTGAAGAACGCTCGTCAGGCAGCCAGGAAGGCCCGTGAGAACGCCGTACGTCGCGCGAACGGGGAAACGGGCGTCTCGTACGCCGGGGAGCTCTCCCCCGAGCGCAGGGAGGCGCTGGAGGAGATCGATCCCGGGTGGGCGCCGGAGTGGGACATCTCCTGGCAGCGCCAATACCGGTTGCTCCTGGCCCACGTGAAGGCCGGCGGCGCCCTCCCGGCCAAGCTGAGCGAGGTGATCGTGCAGGGCGAGGACCTCGGCGCCTGGATCGCAGCACAGCGCACCGCGTGGCCCGGGCTGGTCCCGGCACAGCAGTACCTTCTGGCGACGGTCGGGGCCGACCCGGACGAGGGCGGGCCGGTGCGGCCGGTCGTGCGGTCGCAGGACGACCGGTGGGAGACCAACCTCGCCGCCGCCCGGCAGTTCCACGCCCGCGAAGGCCACTTGCAGGTACCGCGTAAGCATGTCGAGACCGTCAGCGACGGCGACGGTGCGGGCGGGGAGGGCGGCCGGGCGGTCGTGAAGCTGGGGGCGTGGCTCGATAACACGAGGCGCAGGGCCGCCAAGCTGAGCCCGGTACGACGTACTGCTCTGGGTGAGTTGGGCATGCGATGGTAGGTGCGGGTAAGCGTCGTTGAGGCGTGCGTCGGCCGCATGCCCGCACGGCCGACTCGCTGTGTGTGCGCGGCTGTTGGGGTCGTTGCCGTGCGACTAATCGCCAGGGTTCGCCAGGGTGCGCCTGATGGTGTGCCACTGGGTGATGAGGCCACTCTGAGACTGCTCACCTTTGTACCGGACCTGCCTGTCCCAGCAACCGGGCTGGGCACGCCCAGGATCTGGGCTCTTCGGTAAGGAGGTGGGCATGCGAAAGCGGAAGAAGGGTGACCGCCGCATGCAGCGGCGGGACCCGGCCAGCCGGGCGCAGGTGATTGTAGCTGCGCTCACGGCGGTCACCGCGATCGCAGGATGTGCGGCTCAGTTCGCACGCTGAGGCGTTGAGGCGAAGACACAGCCGGACGGCCACGGTGGGGCTCGCGTAGGCGGGCCCGACCGGCAGATGATCGGCCGGACCCGCCTCGACGCTCCGCTCATCCGGCCCGGGCTCTGGAGGCCACCAGAGCCCGGGCACCGCGGACTATGCGGCTCCTGCATCAACAGGAGGTCTACGTGGACACGATCCAGTATTGCCCCCTGATCGGCGATCCCGACACCCTGGCGAGCAGGAGCGAAAACGTGGCGAACAAGGGTGGCGCGCGCACAAGACTTGATCTTGAAACTGGCAGGCGATCCCTCAGCGGTGTCCCGGCAGCAGGTGGGCGTCGAGCGCGCGAGAAGGCCGCATCCGCGCCAGCGGCATCCTGCCCGCCAGGGTGGGTGAACTGATCGTCCAGGGCAAGGATCTCGGAGGCGCCTGGACCGCCGCGCAGCGCGCCGGCTGGGAGAGGCTGGTGCCGGCACAGCAGTGTCTGCTGGAGAGCGTCGGCGTCGACCCGGACGCAGGTGTGCCGGTGCGGCCAGTGGTGCGCTCACAGACCGACCGATGGGAAACCAACCTCGGCGCAGCCCGCCAGTTCCACACCCGCGAAGGCCACCTGCGGCCCGCTCGGAAGCAGGTTGAGACCGTCAGCGACGGTGTGGGCGGGGAGGGCGGCCAGACGGTCGTGAAGCTGGGGGCCGTGGCTCGACAACACCCGGCGCAGGAACGCCAAGCTGAGCGAGGACCGGCGCGAGGTCCTCGATGCCCTCGGCATGCGGTGGTGAGTGTGACCTCGCCGGGGCTATCGGCGTCGGCCGGACTGCTGTCACGGTCGTCCAGGAGCACGACGGTCATGCTGTGCTCGGGTAGTAGCGCACGGACCAGCCCAGGTCGGTGCGCAGAGGGTCGGCTGTGAAGGCCAGCCAGCCGCCGTTGCGGTCGCGATCGCAGCTGCCGTACAAGATAGGTGTCACCTTCCAGCAACCGTCGGCTACCGCAGGACTCGGACGCGACGCGGTCGCTGAACAGCACGACTCAACACCGGGCCCCGTGGTGTGTCCGGCGGCGTCACGGAATGTGAGGGGCTGCGCCGACTGTGGCACAACCTCTTGGTCATGTCCTCCAGGAGCCCTGGGGGTTGCGTTCGGGCATGTGGCTGGGGTGGGCCAGTCGGCCGTTCGCCGCCTGGGCGAGCCAGGCGGCCCACCGTTCGATGAATTCGTCCAGATCGCCGAGAGCGAGGGGGGTGAAGGGCCAGGCCACTTGATGCATACCCATGGTCGGGCTGATGGCGGTTCGTGATTCGTGGTGGGGGTTGAGCGCGTAGGGGTCCGTGGTGCCCGTGACGGGGCGGAATGGGGTGCTCATGAAGGCGGTCTCGAACCACTGGTACTGGCCTTCTGTCTTCGCGTCGGCGTACCAGAGGGAGTGGCTGCGTCCCCCGTACCCGTGGTGGTTGGCGGGGACTTGCAGGGAGAGGGTCGCGGACGCGATGACGTCGAAGGGTGCTGGCGTCGAGGGGGTGCTCCAGACCTCGGTGTTCTCCTTCGGTCCGGACAGCGTCAGTTGGGCGTCGTTGATCCGGACGGTCCAGCCGCCCAGGTTTCCCTTTCGGACCTCCGCGCTGGGGGCGGCATTCGTGAGGGCTGTGAGGAGGGCGTCGGCGATGAAGGAGTGGGAGGTCGTGGCGGCCTCGAGCAGGGCCTTGCGGCGGTCAGCCTCGGTGGCGTGCGCCGAAGCTAGGCGGTCGGCTTCGGCTTGGCGCGCGACCGCGGCCTGGTTGGCCTGTGCGAGCGCGGCCAGCCCACCAGAGAGCGGAACTGCGGGGATCTGCCCCAGCCGGGCGAGCACGTTGCCAGCCGCCGGGCGGCCCTGCGGGGCCCGGAAGAGGCACTCGGTGATCAGCGCCGCCAGGAGAGGTGGAGCGGTGGTGAGGGGCGGTACGGTTCCGTGCAGGTGCTGATCTTGGTAGTCGTGCTCGTACGGTCCCGTGAAGGGCGGGGCGCCCTCCAGGAGTTCGTACGCCAACACGCCCAGCGCGTAGATGTCGCTGGCGCTGGTGGCGCGCTGGTTGTTCCAGCGCTCAGGGGCCATGTACGCGAAGGTGCCCGTGAATTTGAAGGTGTGGTTCGCGGTAGTGGCTTCGGCGTAGCGGGCGATCCCAAAGTCGGCCAGACACCAGCGGCCCCCGAGGAGCAGGATGTTCTCCGGCTTGAGATCCCGGTGGACGATCTCGCGATCCTTGAGGTCAGCGAGAGTTTCCGCGACGTCGATCAGGACGGCGACCGCCTCGTCGAGGGGCAGCCGGCCGTGCTCCTCAAGGTGATCACGGAGGGACTTCTCGGCGCGGGGCATCACCAGCACCCACTGGTCTTCGTGCTCGCCGCTGTCGATGACCGGCACCACATTGCGGACGCCGTCCAGGTCGGTAAACAGCATCTCCCGCTCGGTGCCCGGAGCCTTGGGCACGAGCTTCACCGCCGCCTTCTCACCGGCGGTGTCCTCTGCCTCGAAGACGGCGCCGAAGCCGCCGCCCCCAATGCGGGCGCCGACGGCCCACTCCTTGTTCAGTGCCAGTCTCATGGTGCGCGTTGTCTCCGTCGTCAACTGCTGTCCCGTGGGGGCGATTTCGCCCGTCTTCTATCGTCTCAGGCCCCACTGACATCAGTGGGGCCACAGAAGCACGGGCGAGATGCCACTCGCGCTCACACGCGGGTGGCCTCGGTTCCAGGTGTCGAGCTGGGGCGTCCCCGCAAGGTGAGCCGGACCCGTAGCTAGGTTCGGTGGCCCGGAGGCTGAGGACAGCCCTGCATGTTCTCCTCTGCGGTCCAGCACCGGGCGTGGTGCGCGCCGCTGACGGGCCAGATCGTGGCCGCCGGCTGTTGCCCTCCGCGGGGTGTTCTTAGCGGAGGCGGGGGCTGGGGCGGACGGAGCTTGAGGTGCTCGGCGAAGTCCCTCAAGGAAGGCAGGCCGCGGGCGCCGAGAGGGTCGGCGAACAGGGGGCTGCTGCGCTCCGCGGTGGCGAGGAGATGGGTGAACGCCGCGGCACGCAGGAGGGGTTGAGCCCAGACGGGCACGGGATAGGTGGTGCAGCCTTGGCGCACGTTGTGGCGGTCGTGGAGGGTCAGGGTCGTGCCGTCGAGGGCAAGGTCCAGGACGCGGGCGGTGTCCAGCTGGCTCGTGGAGGCCGCGGTGACGACGGCTGCTGCCAGGTGAGCGGCGAGGTGGGGGTGGGCGGCGCGGCTCAGGCGGTGCGCGACCCGGGTGGCGATACGGATGGGCAGCGCCGGAGGGCGGAAGCCGCGCTCGGCCGCAGTCGGCGCGGTGCACGCGCAGGCGGGGCTGGATTCATACGAGGTCAGCGTGGTCAGGGCCGGCAGGCTGATCCACTCTGCGGTGTCCGCAGCGGCCTGCCGTGACCGCGGCACGTGCGGTGGGTCCTGGTCGTGGTGGCTCAGGACGGCGTCCGCGTCGGCCATGTCGTAGCCGGTGCGTGCCAGGGCCTGTTCAAGGACGGCGGAAAGCTGGGGCTGGTGGCAGACCAGGTAGAGGCGCACGCCGGTACGGACGCGCAGGGCGAGCAGGTCGTTAAGGCCGCGGGCGGGCAGGAGGTGGGCGCGCAGCACGGTCAGGCGGGTGACAGGGAGCGCCAGGAGCCAGGCCGCCGCGAGGGTCCAGACGGGGGCGGGGTCGGTGGCGCGGTAGCCGGTGACGGGTGTGGTCTTGCCGAGGGCGTCGAGGAGGTTGTGGGCGAGAGCGAGCGTGGAATCGGTGCCGGGGGTGGGGTGGATGGTGACGCGGCCGGTTGCCGGATGGTGCATGGCCAGGGCGGCGCGGGTGTGGACGACGTCGTCGCCGGGGTCGAAAACCACCACCGGGGGTGGTGGGTGGGGGCAGGTGAGCACGGTCAGGCGCTCCGGCGGGTGCGGAGTTTGCCGCAGGCCCAGCGCGGCAGGTCCTCGCCGATGCCGGGGCGGCCGCTCTTCGCCCGGGCGCGGAAGTTTCCGTGGGCGGCTTCCTGGCCGCACACGGCGATCAGGTCCGGGGCGATGTCGTTGAACATGGGGTGCAAGGCATCGCCTCCAAGACTCGTCGAGGGCCGCGGGGAGCATCGGGCCGAACTCGAGTGGTGCGCCGGCGGGACGGCCCGGCAGCCCCAGCGTGTGGAACAGCTCATGGCGCAGGTCCCGGGTGGAGGGGCGGGCAGGGAAGAGGGTTGCGTGGCGGTCATGCGAGGCGGCTGAAGGCCCAGCGCAGCAGCTCCCGGTCCGCCCGTGGACGGCCGGTGCGGGCGAGTGCGGTACGGGTGTGGGCGGTCAACTGGGCCCAGGCCCGAAAGTTGCCATGCGCTGCGTGCTGGTCGGCGAAGGTGATGTCGTCGGGGTCGGTGTCGGCCCAGATCGGATGGAACAGGGGAATGGCCTCGAGGACCTCGCCGGGGGCAAGGCGAGTGAAGTGCTGCCAGATGAAGACTCGGGAGGAGAGCATCGGTTCGCGGCGCAGCACGGTGTGGCAGCCCTCCCCGCCGACAAAGATGATCGCGAGCTGGGTTGAGGGTTCGTCCCACAGATAGCGGAAGTATTCGAACGCCTCCCCGTTGAGCCATTGGGCCTCGTCCACGAGGAAGGTGCGGGGGCGTTCGGCCAGGGCAGTTTTCAGCAGGCGGTCGAACTCGCTGGGGTGGCGCGGTGGTTCACCGGCCAGGTCGAGGGCAGTGAACAGCTCGTAGCGCACGGCCCGGGCGGTGGGGCGGGCGCGGAAGGTGACCCGTCGGACGTCCTCGCCCGGTTCGAGTTCGCGCAGGCAGGTGTTGACCGCGAGCGTCTTGCCGTGGCCGGCGCCGCCGTGGATGCACATCATGGCGCGTGCGGCGACGGTGTCGGTGATGTTCTCCCGCGCGGTGAGCAGGGCCCGGGTGGTGACGACGGCTGCGTCGGGCAGGTCGACGTACTGGTAGGTGGCCGCGGTCATCAGGCGTCTCCTGCGGGTCGGGAGTCGGGTTCCGGCACAACGTCCGCCGGCGGGTCGGCTGGAGCGGGGGCGGGCGGGGGCGGCGCTGTGCCGGCCGCGAGGGCGGGCGGGGTGCGCCAGTGCGCCGGAGGCGGGGCGGGCGGGATCAGGTCGGGCAGTGCCAGCCGTGCGACGTCGGTGTAGTCGGCGGCGGCGAGTTCACGCTCGGCCTGGGCGGACGTGACGGCTCCCAGCCGCTGGGCGGGCTCCGCGCTGGTGGTGGGGGCGAATCGCTGGCGGCGCAGGCGTTCGGCGGCCTTCGCGTCGGAGCGCAGGCGCCGGGCGCGCTCCGCGCGTGCCTCGCGTAGCGCCTGCAGCTGCTCGGGGGTGGCCGCGTCCGCGAGGTGCGCCGGGCCGAGGTGGCGGCCCCGGGCGTCGCAGACCTCGATCTCGTGGTCGTGGTGGGGCATGTAGCGCACGCGGACCTGGCGGCCGGCCTGGCCGGTCATCCACGCGGCGGTGTAGGTGCGGCCGCGCCAGCTCACGCCGTGGCTGGTCAGCTTCCTCGGCCGGCCGTCGTCCTCGAGGGTGAAGGCCCACAGGTCGGCGGCGGGGATGTCGGTGACAGGGGTCGGATCGGCCTGCCACGCCTCCAGTGGCGTACGGCCCGACAGAGCTTTCGGGCGGTGCGCGGTGTTCCACCAGTTCGTCCACTCCAGGACCTCCGTAGTGAAGTCCTGGAACGACAGGGCGGACACCGCCCCCGCGGTACGTCCGCGCCGTTCCGAGCGGGGCCCGGTGGGCCCGGCGGTGTAGCCGGGCAGGGCGGCGAACAGCATCCGGTCCGCAGCGCGGTTGAGGCTCTCCACCGTGCCCTTCAGATGCGGGCTGTAGGCGGGCAGGTCCTTGACCGTCACGCCCATCGCGCCGAGCGCGGTGGTGACGGCGGCCGACAGGAAGTCCTTGCCCCGGTCCATCCTCACCAGCTCCGGCACTCCCCCGGCCGGGCCGTAGGGCTCGTCCCGCACCACTGCGGCGCGCAAGGCGGCCAGTACCGACGCGCGGGAGGGATGGCCCGGGGTGACAGCGGTACCGGTGATGACCTTGGTGGCGGTGTCGATGAACCAGGTGATCCACGGGCGCACCAGGTCGCCGTCGGCGTCGACCAGCAGCGGGGCCTGGACGTGGTCGGTCTCCCAGGCGTGGTTGCGCCAAGACGCCGGCCGCTTGCCGAACACGTCATGGGCGCGTGCCGCCTCCGGTCCGATGGCGAGACCGGCACGCTCCCCCGCCGTCAGATCACGGCGCAGCGCGCGCAGGAACGTCGACAGGGACGGGACCGGAACCAGCAGCGGCACCTGCGACAGGGCTGCCCCGCCCGGAACAGCCACCAGGCCGGGCGGGACGGGCCCGGCAGCGCCGGACGTTTGCGCGCGTACGCCCCCGGCCTCGGCCGCGGCGCGCTCCATGAGCTGGCGGTGGACTGCGGAGGCGTTGCCGTGCCAGTACGCCAGCAGCACCCGGATCTCCGCGGTGATCTCGAACCTGCTCGTGTGGCGGGCTCCGGGGTGCGCAGCCGCCACCGGGCTCCGGGGTGCGCAGCCGCCACCGGGCTCCGGGACGCCTCGGCCAGCCACCGCCACACCGTGCGCTCCGATGCCCCCAGGCACTCCCCCGCCAGCCGCACGTGCTGCCGCGAAAGACCACCCCGGGCCCGCAGCGCCAGCAGGCGACGCACCGCAGGCGCCCGCAGCGCAACCAGCGACTGCTTCCCGAGCACATCCGCCGGATCCCCCGGCGGCGGCAGCCGCTGCCCTCCCGCGTCCACACCGTGGCCGCCGCTGGTGCCCTGCGGTCCGCTGTCCGTCATCGCGCTGTCCCTCCTCGCCGAACGGGGTGAGGTTCTCTGCCGTCGGAACCGGTGTGCTCCGGGCACGTGAGAGGGGCCGTCATGGGTACGGGCCGAGCCGGGCGCAGGCCTGGTCGATCGCGTCCCGATCCACACCCGCGCCGGGGTCGCGACCCCGGGCGGCGCAGACATGCGAGGTGATCTTCGCCCAGGTACGGAAGTTGCCGCGGGCGGTCTGCTGATCCGCCCGCACCAGGTCGGCCGGATCAGCGCCCTCCCACACCGGGTGGAACAGACCCAGCGTCCGCGGCACGTCCTCCGTGTCGAGGCGGCTAACCTGGTGCCAGGTCAGGACCCGGGAACGCATCGCCGCGGCCCGGGCCAGCGCCCGCTCGCTGCCCGCCCCGCACAGCACCAGGGCAGCCGCACAGCCCGGCGAGTCCCACAGCTGCCGCAGGTAGTCCAGCACCGGCGGCGACAGACGCTGCGCGTCGTCGAGGAACAGCACACCCGGCTCGGCCAGCGCCTCCGCCAGCGCCTGGTCAACCGGTCCGGCACGGTGGGTCAGCGACCCCGACGGCAGCCCCAGTGCCTCACACAACGCGGCCCGCACCTGCGGCAGCCCGGGCCCGACCCCCACCACCGCCCGCCACACCGGCACCCGGGCAGGCAGCAGGTGCAGAGCCTGCTCGACCGCGACCGTCTTCCCCAGCCCCGTGTCCCCGTACACGCAGCCGATCCCCCGCGCGGCGACCGTATGCCCCACCGCCTCCACCACCCCGGCCACCTGCCGCGTCGACACCAGCCGCGCCCCCGGCGCGTACAGACGCACCCCGCCCGACACCCGGGCCCGCGCAGCAGCCCTCACCGCACCGGACCGTTCCTCACCACCCGTACGGGACGGCTCGGCGTCCGGGCCGTCCACAACCGGCGGACCGTCCGCACCTTCTGCGAAGCCGAGTTCGGCCAGCGCCCGGTCGTACCGGCTCGGCTCCACCCGGCCCGACGCCGCGCGGGCGACCTGAAGCACCCGGCCCCCACGCAACTCGTCCTTGATCGCACGGTGCAGCGTCGCCAACGACGGCACCAGCTCCGCGCCCCACCGCTCCAGCACGCCCTCGTCCTGCGCCCGGAGCATCCTGCGGCGCAGCTCGGCGACGTTCCCGCCAGCCTGCGTGAGCACCTCCCACAACGGGTCGCCCACCGTGAACCCGCCCTGCCGCGGCCGCGCCTCCACCCGCCCCTCGCGCCCCTGCTGCACCCACCGCCACACCGTCCGCTCCGACACCCCCGCCAAACCGGCCGCGATCCGCACATGCAGCGCCGACAGACCGCCCTCACCCCGGTCCACCGCCAAGAGCCGCCGCACCACCACCGCCCGCTCCACCCGCCCGGCCGCCGCCGAAGCGGCCGGAACCCGGCATCGTCTCCCCCGCTGGGGTTCCCGAACCCGTCACACGGCCAACCCCACCGCCCCGGCCGCCCCTCCACACGAAGACCGGCAAACCCAACACACCCGGACAGCGATCTGCTAGCCGCACCATGACAGCCACCTGGTCGCCCCATGACAGCAGCCGGTCTGCACGTCGTTACCGATCCCAGACCGGAGCAGCTGCGCTGTCGGGCAGGATGGGCCGATGCCCGGTGAGCGCTTCTTCAACGATGACCCCGTTGACGGGAGCGCCGACGCTCCTGACCTGCTGGGGCGCCAGCAGTACGCCCGACATGCCGTCGAACTTCTCCACCAGGTGCGCGAGCAGAGCGAGTCCGGGGTCCTCGCGCTCATCGGCCCCTGGGGTTCCGGCAAGTCATCCGTCCTGCAGATGGCCATCCAGCACCTCAAGAACGCGGTCGGCGGCGCCAGCACCCGTGTGTGGTCGGTCGCCGAGCTGAACCCGTGGATGTACTCGGACCTCGAATCACTGACGCTGGCGCTGTTCAGCGAGATCCGCGCCGCTCTCCCCGACGATGGCCAGTGGTCCGAACTACGCAGGAAGGTCGGGGCGTTCGGCCAGGCGGTCAGTCCGCTGGGAAAGCTCACGGGACTGCTTGGCCTGGACTCCTCGGAGCTGATCAAGCTCGTCGCCGAACGCGTGGCCGGGGACACCAGTGCCTCGGCCGCAAAGCGCACCGCCGAGACGGCTCTGCGGCAGGCGGGCCTGCCGGTTCTGGTGGTCATGGACGACCTGGACCGGCTCGCCCCCGAGGAACTGCTGGTCGTCTTCAAGCTCATCCGCCTGGTCGGCCACCTGCCGAACGTGTACTACCTGATCAGCTTCGACGAGCAGACCCTGCTGGACGTCCTGCAACGGACCGACCTGGTCGGCTCGAACGACCAGCGCGCCCAGGAATTCCTGGAGAAGCTCATCCAGGTCCGGCTCGACCTACCGGCCTTCCGTGACCGCGACATCGCGGCCATGACCACGCGTCTCCTCAACGCACTGCTGGACTCCCACGGGGTGTCCATGACTGCGGACCAGGAGCAGCGTTTCTCCGAGGCGTACTTCCGCCACCTCCAGGACCGGTTGAGGACCCCGCGGGCCATCAAGCGCTACTTCGGGCAGGCCGGCGCGACGCTCGGCTCGCTGGCCGGGAGGTCGACATCGTCGACTTCCTGGTCGTCACCTTTCTGCGGACCAGTGAGCCAGGCGTCTACCGGATGCTGGGACGCCACCGCGCCGAACTGACCGGCACCAGCATCGACCCGGCGCTGCACCGCGATTCCAGACCCGGTGAACGCGCCGAGCGATGGAAACAACGCCTGTGCCAGGCCGGTGTCGCCCCGGACAACATCGACGGGATGCTCGGGCTGCTTGGCCTGTTGTTCCCCGCAGTCCAGCAGGCCGTCGGCAACGGCGGCGACCCCCGTGCCGCGGCGCGCCGACGCGGGATCGGCAGCCAGGACTACTTCGACCGGTACATCGTCTTCACCGTCCCCGAAGACGACCTCCCAGAAGCCGTCTTCCAGCAGGCCCTCGCCCAACTGGCATCAGGAGCTGAGGGCGATGAGGCCGCACAGTTGCTGCTCCGGCTCAGAGAAGACACCCACCGCATCGTCCGGCGCATCGACCAACTGCGCGCCGACGGTATCCCGGTACCCGCGGCCGCGCTGCTCCAGACCATGGCCGACAACTACGGCCAACTGACCGCGCAACCCGAAGCGATGGGCCTGCTGGGCGCCGACCGGCGGGTGCGTTCCTTCGCCCCCAGCCTCCTCCTCGACCTGCCTCCTGAAGAGCGCCCCTCCGCCGTGGCCGCCATGGCCACCACCCCTGACGGAGCAGTCCTGGCCACCCGGACCCTCCACAGCGCCACCAACCCCGACGACACCGCCTCCGAACACACGACGACCACCGAACCATGGGCCCTCCAGGCCCGCGACGCCCTCACCGGCCGTCTGGCCGAACACCTCGCACCAGCCGCACAACGATCCGCCCCAGACCTCACCGACCAGGACAGCACCCTGATCTGGATGTGGCGCCACACCAACCCCGCCAGCATCCGCACCTGGCTACACGACCGCCTCGACCACGGATGGGAACTCCTCCCGCTCCTGGCCACACTCATCACGCCCCAGCAGTTCCCCTTCCCCCTCATCGACAACGACACCTGGGCCGGCCTCGACGCCCTGTTCACCCACGACGACCTCTACACCCGCCTCGCACTGCTCCTCGACAACTCTCCCGACACCCCACCCCCCCACCGACCAACACCAGACCAACATCCTTCAAGCACTCCGCGACCGCCGACCCGACCAACCCCAAGCCACCCCCGACACCACCCACACCCCCTCCTGAACCCACCCCCGCACCCCGCGCCCACCCAAAGGAACAGCCACCCCCACAACAGCCGGCCCACCCCACACAAGTCAGAAAACAGCAGCCGCTTGGTCACCCCATGACAGCGAACCCACCCCCACACGAGCCCCCCGGACCAGGCACCCAGCACCCCCGCCCTGCTGACACCCACCCAATGCCACCAACACGCCCACTCACACGTACACGGCAATCCGCAAACTGGCCGGCACCAAGGGCTTCGGAAGCTTCAGTTACCTCTTCCCGATCGGCATCGACGCAGGCATCTGTGTCCTGCTCGCCCTCGACCTCCTGCTCACCTGGATCCGCAGCCCGCTGGCGCTGCTGCGCCCCACGGCCTGGCTGCTCACCAGCGCGACGATCGCGTTCAACGGCGCGGCCGCCTGGCCCGACCCGCTGGGCGTGGGCATGCACGCGGTCATCCCGGTCCTGTTCGTCGTCTGCGTCGAGGCCGCCCGCCACGCGATTGGCCGCATCGCCGACATCACCGCCGACACCCACATGGAGGGCGTCCGCCTCACCCGCTGGCTCCTGGCCCCCCTCCCCACGCTTCTGCTGTGGCGCCGTATGAAACTGTGGGAACTGCGCTCCTACGAACAGGCCATCAAACGGGAGCAGGAACGCCTCGTCTACCAAGCCCGCCTGCGCTCGCGTTTCGGGCGCGCGTGGCGGCGCAAAGCCCCAGTACAGTCCCTCATCCCGCTGCGCCTGGCCCGCTACGGGATCCCCCTGACACAAACGGCCCCGGCAGGCCTGGCCGCAGCAGGCATCGAAGCGACACTCCTGCCTACGGCCGAGCAGTCCTGCGCCCCAGCCCTGCCGGAACACTCCGTCCCGGAGACATCAGTAGCTCACGAGCAGCAGATGTCGAAGCCAAAGACGCCACAGTCGCCGCCACTCCCAACGTCCTTGGCCACACGGTCACCTGGCCCACTGGCAGCGACCGAAGAGGCCCTCGAGCGGTACGCCGAGGCCTATCACACTCTCCTCGCACAACGTGACGCGGAGCCAACCACCACGCAATCGGCCCGCCGACTCCGCGACACCAACGACATCCCCACCGGGGCCGGCGACCCGCTCCCCGAAGAACAGCTACAGCCCCTCCTCCAGGTACCCCCGAGGCGCTCCACCCCTCACACCGATGAAATCGCCGCCTCTGAAGAACCACAGGCAGACTTCGGCACGGGCGTCAAGGAGCGCGAGTTCGCCAGCATCCAATCACCGGCCGATGAGGCTGGGGCCGATCCCAGTGGGCAGGCCGCCGACCAACCCCCGCAGGAGGAGCATCCCGAGGCGACACCCGCCGGCACGGGCGCGCAAGCCGCCACGGAGCGACGCGGCCCACAGGTGCACACCCCTCTCGATGCTCCGCTGCCAGGCCACGACGACGTAGCCACGAAACGAACTGCCCTTACCACCGTCGACCGCTACTACCTCGCGTGGATGGAGTACCAGGCCCGGCAGGGCCACGAGCCCACGGCCGAGCAACTGTCCGCCGCTCTCGCCGCGAAGGGCCTGTACGGCCGCGGCCGGAAGCCGCTCAGCCCCGCTAACCTGCGCCGCTACCTCCTGTCCTACCGCCTCTACACCATCTGGGCCCAGCACCGGGTACACGGCCCCCAGCCCCCGCTCGACACCATCGCCCAGCAATGCGCAGCCCACGGCATCACCGCCCAATACAACAAACCCCTCACCACCCACCACCTCACCCACGAAGCCGATGACTTCGAACGACGCTGGCACACCCTCAACCACCACAGTCCGACGCCCGCGGCTCTGTCCGAACGATCAGGGACCGAGACTGGAGGAGCATCAACCTCAACGCGGCAATGTCCCATGGTGTGGTTATCCCCACCGCCAAGGGGTGGCTTACCGGATGGGCAATGACACCTTTGCGCGGCGATCGTGTGTCCCAGAGACGACTTGATGGCCACGCATGACGAAGGGACACCTCATCGATGCGCGTCCTCCTGATCGGGCCGCCCGGAGCTGGCAAGGGCACGCAGGCAGTGCGCCTTGCCGCGCATCTGTCGATCCAGCACATCTCCACCGGTGACCTGTTCCGCGAGCACATCGACCAGGGCACCGAGCTCGGGCAGAACGCCCACACGCACATACGCGCCGGCCTTCTGATACCGGACGAGGTCACGATCGGGGTGATCAAAGAGCGCCTTGCCCGCCCGGACACCGAACGCGGATTCCTGCTGGACGGCTTCCCCCGCAATCTTGCCCAGGCGCAGGCGCTGGACGGCATCCTGGCCGACTCGAAGTCAAGGCTGGATGCCGTGCTCGACCTGGAGATTCCCGAGGCCCAGGTGGTCAGGCGGATCGCTGGACGACGGTTGTGCCGTCAGGACCGCGAACACATCTTCCACGTCGACTACAGCCCGCCTGAAGTAGCAGGAGCCTGCGACGTCTGCGGCGGTGAGCTGTACCAGCGCGATGACGACCGCGAGAGGACCGTTCGTAAGCGACTGGAGGTTTATCGCAGCGAGACGGCGCCGGTCGTCGACCACTACCAAGCTCAGGGCCTGGTGACCACGATCTCGGCCCTCGGCCAGGTCCAGGAGGTCCTGGACCGCGCGCTGGTCGCGATCGGATAGACCAGGTCGATGCCTCCGGCGCGTCGAACTGTTGACCCCTCCGCTGGGAAGGTGCGGGGCTGCTGTCCGCATAGGTAATCAGGGCCGAGTCTTCTCCAGTACGTGGGCCCCTGTCGGCAGTGCGTGGTGCTCGCGTAGGCGGTTCACCACCGGGGCCAGGCGTTCACGCGGCCGCACCGAGGCCACCTCGGTGCACAGGTCGAGGGCGCGGTCTGCCGTCGCAGCGGCCTGCTCGACCTCGCCATGACCGGTCCCCTGCAGGCGCCGTGCCCTTGCGCCGTTCTCTGTTTCAGATGTGCGCGCCGTAGGCTCCGAGGGTGATTGAGACGATTGTGCTGGATGTCGGTGAGACGATCGCCCGGGACGACCGCTATTGGGCTGCGTGGGCCGACTGGCTGAAGATCCCCCGGCATACCCTGTCCGCGCTCGTCGGGGCCGTCGTGGCCCAGGGTCACGACAACGCCGAGGCTCTGCGTCTCATCCATCCCGGTATCGATGTTGCCTGCGAGTACCGCGCGCGTGAGGCAGCCGGCCTGGGTGAGTGCCTGGAGGAAAGCGACCTGTACGAGGATGTCCGTCCGGCCCTGTTGGAGCTGCGCCGGCTCGGCGTGCGCGTCGTCATCGCAGGTAACCAGAGCGCCCGTGTCGGTACGTTGCTGCGCGGCCTGGATCTGCCGGTGGATGTGATCGCTACGTCGGGAGAGTGGGGGGTGGCCAAGCCGCAGCCGGAGTTCTTCCAGCGGGTGGTGGAGGTGGCGCAGGCGACCCCGAGTGCCACGCTCTACGTCGGTGACCACCCGGCCAACGACATCTTCCCGGCGAAGGCCGCAGGACTGCGTACCGCCCACCTGCGGCGCGGACCGTGGGGGTATCTGTGGGCCGACGATGCTGACGTGAAGGCAGCCGCGGACTGGCGCATCGGCAGCCTCACCCAACTGCCCACGCTCATCGGCAGGTGAACCCACCGCTCCCTTCGGCCAAGGCGGCAGCCAAATCGCCGGTGCGCGGGCTGGGCGCGCGGGTACGGTTCGGACAGGCACTGACAGCGAACGGGGGCCTGTATGCCCGCACATGCAGGCGGCGGGGTGGGCAGGCGGATCGCCTACTACCGCAGCGTCGTGCACCCGCAGATGACGCAGCAGCAGCTCGCCGATGCCGCGTGCCTGTCGCTGGGGGCCATCCGCAAGATCGAGCGCGGGGAACGCGGCGTCAGCGATGTAACGCTCGAGGCGATTGCGGAGGCGCTGGGGGTCGACCCCAGCCGGTTGCGTACCGACCGCGGCGCCGCGCATACGCGGGTGCATGACGCACTGCCGAGGCTGTCTGCTGCCATCGCTGCCTACGACCTGCCCGACGACGGCCCCACCCGTCCGCTTGCTGAACTGCGGGCGGCTGTCGGCGAGGCCGCCGGGTGGCGGCTGTCCGCGCAGTACACGCGCATCGCGCGGACCCTGCCCGACCTGCTGGCCGAACTCGCCCGTGCCTTCCACACCGCCGGCCCCGGCGAACGGCCGCACCTCGCCGGTCTGCTGGTCGCGGCCTACCGCACCGCCGATGCCGTCGCCTTCAAGTACGGGGCCCATGATCTGTCCGCGCGTCTGATCGACCTGATGCGCTGGGCTGTTGTCGACACCGGTGACCCGCTGCTGGCGATGTCCGTCGCCTACGTGCGCACCGAGACATTCTTCGCCGCCCGGGCGCACGCCGCCGGGCTGCGCGCCCTGGAACAGGCCCTCGACACGGCACCCGCCCCCGCCGGCACGCCGACGATCGCCGCGCGCGGTGCGCTGCACATGCGGGCGGCCGTCATCGCCGGCCGCGCCCGCAACACCGCGGCGGCGACCGCCCACCTCGACCAGGCGGCCACCCTCGCCGACCAGGTACCCGAAGGCGTCTACGGAGGCACGGCCTTCGGCCCCGACTCGGTGCGCATCCATGACGTGTCCGTTGCTGTCAGCCTCGGAAACGACCACGTCCACCGCGCCCTTCACCTTGCCCGCGGATGGAAGCCGCCCGCTGGTCTTCCTGCCGAACGCCACAGCGGCTACTACATCGAACTGGCCCGCGCCCAACTGTGGTCCGGACACACCGATGACGCCTTCACCTCCCTCAAGACCGCCCGCGCCATCGCACCGCAGCACACCCGTGAACACCCCTGGGTGCGCGAGGACGCCGCCACACTCCGGCGGTTGAAGCGGGCGGACGCAGAAGCGTTGACCACCTTCACCCAGTGGTGCGCCGCCACCTGACCACCAGCCGTCCCGCCGTCAGCTACCCCTCGCCGGGGTACTTGTGGCCCTCGCCCACCCCCACCATCTGTCCCACGCGCACAACAACCGGCAGATGGGAACAGCAATGCCCGGCGCACTCCCCCGCACACCCACCGCCCTCAACACCGGCCTGGGCACCCACTGCAGGCCCAACGCCGCAGGCTGCTTGATGCCCTCTCCCACAGGGCCGCACCCTCATCCGGTATCCCAACGCCGCCGTGCTGCGTCCTGCAGGCGTCTGCGCTGCCGACAGCACAACCGGCGGGGCGGTCACACTCCACCAGCACCCGTCCTCCCACCACTCAGCTGCGCACCCGCAGCATCAGCACCGGTCCACTTGGCGCTCCTCCACCGTGGTACTGCGCACACCCGGGCAGGAGTTGCGCAATGAGCGGCACCCTGACCGCCACGCCTGCCACCGCGCCGGTGGACATCGACACGATGCGCCACAGCATCAGCAGGCTGCTCGGCCCGGATACGCAGCCGACCGGGGGCGAGGGGCTGGCCATGCTGCAGGGTCTGCTGCGCGGGCACATGCAGCTACTCATCCCCGAAGTCGAACAAGCCGCCCTTGAGCGGGATGCGAACGACGTGCCCCGCTACGTCGCCCTCGCCTGTATCGGCGAAGCCCGCACCAAGCTGTGCGCCGCGCCGCGTGCGGGCGAACACGGCACCCTCGCGGATACGCGCAGACTCGCCCGTCGCCTGGCGGCGCTGTGTGACCACTACGAGGCTTTGACCGGCGTGATGATGTGTCTGACCTGCGACCAGCCCCTGCGCCAGGGCGAGGACACCCTGCCCTACGACCACATCAGCCCCAGCGGCCCCATCGTCCGGGTCGGCCGGATCCACGCCAGCTGCGCCCACACCTACCGCCACCACTGACCCATTGCCCACGGCGGTGAACCGGGCAGTGCAGCAACCGCGGTCCAGCACCCGGCCATGCCACCTCGATCACCCGCCCCGAGCCCCAGCCCTGGACAGGTCGAGCCTCGGGGCGGGCCCCCTCAGCTCAGCCAACAGCCTAAAGACCCGACTCCCTGGCTCGGAACCGGCACATAGAGCACAGGGCTGCTGCCCTCACCGGCCATCCCTGGGACAGGCACGTCCCACGATCCCACCGCGGGGCCGCCACCACTTACCGGCGCCCCGCCTCTTTGGAGACCACCATCCATGACCCCCGACACCCACCACCCCCTCGCCCAGCCGGGCCTGCCCCAGCGCAGCGACCGGCCCCCGGATCCCCCCGACGTCATCACCCACTGGCTCGCCACTGCCCACCCCATCCCCCGCCGGGGCAGGGCATTGGTTGGATTGCGAGAAGCCGGGCTGGTCGTTCCCTTCTGAAGCCGTGTTCAGCGTCTGAGCTGGTCGCGTTCGGTGATGCTTTCGGGGCGTCTGGTGGTCTTGCCGACGTCGTGGCGGGTGGCCGGGTGACGGTTCTTCGAGCCGGGCGGCTTGCCGGGGCCGGGCCGGTTGGGTTTTGGCGCACGGGCCGGACAGGGCAGGTTCGGGCGGAGGTGCCTGAACCCCCGGCGGACCCGGGCCGGGGTGAGCCGGCCGGGCTCGGCCGGCTTCTCCCACGGACGACGGAGGTCGGCGACCAGGGGCCGGGCGAGGCGGAGTTGGGTGTGGGCGGCGATGACCAGCCAGGTCCACCGGTCCGCCGCCGCGGGCGTGCGGAGCTTCGGGCGGGTCCAGCCCAGCGTCTGCTTGATCATCCGGAAGGTGTGCTCGAGATCGAACCTGCGCAAGAACGCCTGCCAGCGCAGATCGACGTCCTCACCCGACAGGCCGGCGGCCGACGACCACAGCCAGACCGGCAGTGGATCGTGACCGCCGGGCAGACGGTCGACCTCCAGACGGATCAACGTGCCTTCGATGACCGGGAGTTCGCCGGTGTGGTCGATCCATGCCGAGCGCGTGGTCAGCCTCGGGTGAATGCGGTCCCAGGCCATCACGCGAGCGGTGCCGTAGCGGTCGGTGACCTGCACGGTCTCCACGTCCGGATCGCCCCAGGTATCCGGCTTGGCGAAGCGGAACTCCTTGCCGTGCTTTGGCGGGCGCCCGCCCTGCGGCGGAGAGATCCAAGGGACCGGAACCGGCTTGCGCATCACACGGTCCGTGCGCATCCGCCCCAGGACCTCCACCGGTAGTCCGGCCAGGAGATGGGCCATGCGCGGAGCGTCGTATCCGGCATCGAAGACAACCAGGATGTCGCGGTCACCCGGCTTCCAACGCCCCATCTCGATGAGGTCGGTGACCACCCGGCGGACCTGGGCGGCGGTGACCTCGGCGACATCGTCGGTCGGCCCCAGCCGCAGGGCGTCCAGGATCTGACACCACGAGGTCCGGCCCGACTCCAGCGCGGCGACGAACGAGTAGGGCCAGCCGGGCACGAACTGGTCCGAGGAGCGTCCGCTGCGGCCGTAGACGTGACAGAACAAGCGGTCCGCACTGGTCGGCGCGTCCGGCCGCAGCCAGTGGGTGACATCCACGGCCAGGACCAGGCGCCCGTCGGCGGCCTCGGGCTGCGGCAGCCCGGCCAGCACCTGCCGCAGCCGTGGTACATCGACGTTCCCGCCGTTCAAGGCTTCGTACATCGCGCCGTGCCCGCGCCGGTGTTCGGCGGTCAGTGTGAGGTCGACCGGCGTCTTCACCGGCCCGTCCGCACACAACAGGGCGTCGGTCAGCTCGAACAGCGTGTCCCCGCGCGCGGTCAGGCAGTCGAAGAAGTCGTCCCGGAAGTGTGACGCCACCGCGAACGCTTCCCGCCGGACATCGTGATCCAGCAGACTCATTCCCCCACGGCCTTCGTACTGGTCAAGTGCCTCTTTGGTCGGAGCACATGATCAGACGGAGGCCGTGTTCACGTCCCCAGAATCCTCGTACGAGCGATCACGTTCGGGACATCGTTCGAGGTCGGACCATAAAGAACAAGCTCAGTAGTACTGGACCAGGCAGAATTCGTGCTCTTCGGGATCGGCCATCACGACGACCACGCCTTCGTCGTAGTCGTGCCGTTCGTCGGTGAACCGGCCGCCGAGGGCGATGACCTCGGCGATGCCCTGGTCGATGTCGTCGACGGCGACGTCGAGGTGCAGGCGTACCTTGCCGTGGTTCGGCTCGGTCACGGGCTGGAAGTTAAGGCGGGGCTGCGGGTCGCCGGGATGGCCGAGGTAGACCCATCCGGGCCGGGAGGGCAGTTGGGGGCGGTCCAGCAGTGCGCTCCAGAAGCCCGCGATCCGTTCCACGTCGACGCAGTCGATGGTCACTCCGACCCAGCGGTTCGTCATGTCGTCAGCTTCTCCTGTGTTGTCGGGTGGAATGTCGGCGGCTCGGGCTTGCTCGGCCCTGCAGCCCATGAGCCCAGGGGCAGCACTGCACCGTGATCCGGGTGCGAGGCTCCCTGGCGAACTCGTTGCCGGGCGAGTTCCGCGGCCGCGTCCGCGGGTGTGGTCGGGCAGGTCCGGGCCGTGTGGAAGACGTGCCGGAGAGTGGCCGCGATGCCGCAGAGACGCTCGGTCAGCTGTCCCGGAGATTCCCGGCGCAGTTCGACACCGGTGGCATGGATGACTCCTCCCGCACTGACGACCACGTCCGGTGCCCAGAGGATTCCGCGTGCGGCGAGAAGGCTGGCGGTGGCCGGTTCGTCGAGTTGATTGTTGGCCGGGCCGGCGACGGCGGCACACCGCAGCAGCGGCACCGTGCGCGCGGTCAGCAGGCCGCCGAGCGCGGCCGGCACGAGGATGTCGACCTCCGTCGCGAGGGCGTCTTCCGGATCCACCCAGGTCGCGCCCAGCTCCTCGGCCAGGCTGCGTGTGGCCGGGTTGATGTCCGTCACGACGAGCCGCGCGCCGGCCCGGTCCAGGAGCCGGGCCACGTGGGCGCCGACCGCACCGAGGCCGATGACCCCGAAGGTCCGGCCGGCGAGCTCCGGTGAGCCGAAGGCTTCGTCGGCCACCGCGCCCAGCGCCGCGAGGGTCCCGCGCGCGGTGTGGAGGGAGGAGTCGCCGCTGCCGCCGTCCTCGACGGGCCGGCAGACGACATGCGTGGTGCGTTCGCCGATCACGGACATGTCGACCGGGCTGCTTCCCACGTCCGGGCCTGCGATGTAGCGGCCGCCGAGCGATTCGATCGCGTCGCCGAGGTCGTGGAGCATCGCCGTACGCTCCGCGCCGGTGAGCCGAGTTGTGGTGGGGAGGGCGACGACCGCCTTCGCGCCGCCGTGGCCCAGGTCGGCCAGCGCATTCTTCTCGGTCATCGCCGCCGCCAACCGCAGTGCGTCCGCGATCGCGGCGGCGGGGCCGGGGTAGTGCGCGATCCGGCACCCGCCGGCGGCCGGGCCGAGCGCGGTCGAGTGGATCGCGATGGTGATCGCGAGGCCACTGCGGCGGCCGCGCACGACCTGCACCAACTCATGTGAAGGATCCGGGACCTGGGGGGTCAGAGCTTCCTCAAGTGCGGCTGTCATGGCGTGAAGCTAGCCGTTCCGGCAAAGGTTACGACTACTGACCGAATATAAATCGGTACGCAGGCCATAATCGCTGCGTGGACGAACTTGATTCGGCGATCGTCCGGCATCTGCAGCTCGATGCGCGGCAGACCAACCGCGACCTCGCCCGCACCCTCGGCATCGCCCCGTCGACCTGCCTCGAACGCATCCGCGCACTGCGCGCCCGCGGGGTCATCATCGGCTACCACGCCGCGGTCGACCCGGCCGCCCTGAACCGCCACGTCCAAGCGCTCATCCACTTCCAGATTCGCCCCCTCAGCCGGGCGGTCATCGAGGCGTTCAAGACCTATGCGGCCGGCCTGCCCGAGGTCAGCACGGTCTATGTCGTCACCGGCGGCGACGACATGATCGTGCACGTCTCCGTGCCCAGCGTGGACTACCTCCATGGCTTCCTCATGGACAAGTTCACCGAGCGCCGCGAAGTCGTTGGATTCCGTACCTCTGTGATCTACCAACACGCCCACAATCAGGTGCTCGCCCCCCTCACACCTTGACCCGCCAGGCGCGCTCCTGCGCCCGTTCGCCAGCCCACGGTGCTGATGATTCGTGCCGGTGGACAGCTCGGCTCACTCGTCGGCGCCCGCGTCCTCATTGTCGAGCTCGACCGCGTCCGGGTCGCGTAGAGGTCGCAGGTTACCCGCGCGTACCCGATCTTGATCTCTGTGCGGACGAGAGGTTCGGCGACGAGGAGTTCGGGGTGGCCGGGCGGCCCCGGAAGGTCACTCATGACCCCGGATCATGTCGGAAGACGATGGTCCGGAGTTCTTGAATCACCCAGGTTTCTGAAGGGTTTTCTGAAGGCTCTGCGGGGCCATCCGGCCTCCTGACCTGCGATCTTCAAAAGACGATGGTCCTTTGACAGCTCCCCGGATCGGCAGCGGGTGGGAGGCATCGATAGAAGGTCTCGCGCGCCGGACAGCAGATTCTGGCAGTCCGCGCGCAATCCCCTTGCGCAATGGTCAAGAATCGTTGACCATTGCTCGCATGCCTACCGATGATCTTCCCGAGACGTTTCACGTCACCACTGACGAGCAGCTGCGCGCCGTCTCCAATCTCACGCGTCACCGGATCATGGCCGTGCTCCGCTTCGAGCCCGCGACGATCACGCAGATCGCCGCGCGAGTGGGTCTTGCGAAGGGGAGTTCCAGCTACCACGTACGGCTGCTCGAACGGGCCGGCCTGGTGAAGGTGGTGCGAACGCGGAAGGTGCGGGGTGTCACCGAGCGGTACTACGCAATGGCCGCGCGGGCGATCGTGCTGCCGGATCCGGGCGAGGGAGGGCCGGATGTGCTGATGCGCCATGCGGTGGCGGACCTGGAGGCAGCGCCGGTGGATGAGAGGCATGTGCGGATGGCGCATCTGCGTCTCACCGAGGAGCAGTTCGCGCAGCTGGGGGCGCGGCTGCAGGCACTGGCGGACGAGTACCGGGAGCTGTCCGATCCGTCGCTGCCGGATGCGTCACTCGTCTTCGCACTGTTCCACCCGGCATCGCGCGAGCAGGCCGAGGGGGGTGCCAAGTGACTTCAGACGTTCGGAAGTTGCCGACCGGGTTCGGACGGCTGTGGACCGCACAGACGGTGTCCTCGCTCGGTGACGGGGTGACGCATGCCGCGCTGCCGCTGCTCGCGTTGACATTGACGCGGGATCCGATGGCGCTCGCCGTCGTCACGGCCGCCGGAACCCTGCCGTGGCTGCTCTTCGGGGTGCTCGGCGGTGCGCTGGTGGACCGCTGGGACCGCCGGCGCACGATGTGGGTCACGGACGCGGCGCGTGCGGTGCTGCTCGCGATACCGGCGGCAGCGGCCGCGCTCGACGTGCTGAGCATTCCACTGCTCGCGGCCGTCGCCTTCCTGCTCGGCCTCGGCGGACTCTTCTTCGACACGGCCGCCACGGCCTATCTGCCGGATCTGCTCGGCCGCGACCCCGCACTCCTGGAGCGCGCGAACTCCCGCCTGCGCGGCACCCAGACCGCCGCGTCCGGCTTCGCGGGGCCGCCTGCGGGCAGTGCCCTGCTCGCGCTCGGGCGGGCGGTTCCGCTGCTCGCCGACGCGGTGTCGTTCGCGCTCTCCGCACTGCTCGTACGGTCGCTGCCCGCCGCACCCCGGCCCGTACCGCAGGCCCGTGAGTCGCTGCTGCGGCAGGCGCGGGCCGGCGCCTCGTACGTATTCCGGGATCAGTTGCTGCTCGGGCTCGCGCTGCGTCCGGCGGTCGGGAACATCGCCTTCCTCGCCGTGGAGACCGTACTCGCCCTCTTCGCGCACGATCGTCTCGGCATCGACACCTTCGGCTTCGGCCTGCTCCTGACGGCGGAGGCCACCGGCGGTCTGCTCGGCGCAGGCATCGCCTCCCACCTTGGCCGACGACTCGGCACCGGCACCGCGCTTACCTGCACGGCCGCAGTCGAGGGACTCGCCATTCTGGGCCTTGCCGTCGCCCCGAACCCGTATGTCGCCGGCCTCGCGCTCGCCGTCTGCGGTGCGGGCATGGGCGCCACGATGGTGCTCGGCCCCTCCCTCCGACAGGCGATCGTCCCCGCCCACCTGATGGGCCGAGTCGCCTCCATCTCCCGCATGCTCGCCATGTGCGCCGCCCCGTTCGGCGCCTTCCTCGGCGGCTGGCTGGCCACCACCTACGACGTACGCACCCCGCTCTACACCGCCGCCGGCCTCCTCCTCACCATGACCACCATCACCGCGACCATGACCAGCAACCGTCGGGTCGAGGCGGCGCTGCGTGCCGCCGCCCCGGCCGATGATCCAGATCACCCGGAATCCCGGGACCCCGTTCAGGAGCGTGCCATTTAGGGCTCGGCGAGGTCGTTGCGCCAGTGCTAAGCCCAGCTCGGCGTTCCCCGCCTCGGCCCCGGAGCCTCGGGCGCCGGGCCTCCACGGGATGCAACGAGTGGCCCAGCGGGCCGGGTACACCGCCGTCCATCCTCGTCGTCCTCGACAGCCTCCAGGTCCCGGAAGGGGCGCAGGCCCTGACCGGGTCCGCTGGCCTTGATGTTGAACAGATAGCGGCCCAGGAAGTTGATGTGCCGGTCCTTGAGCGGGGAGAGGCGGGCCCGGACGCGTGGGCGCCTCGGTGAACGTCCCGTACGCCTCGGCCTGCTCACCAGTCAGAAACTCCACCGGCACGAGGCGGACCGTAGCCAGCGCCGACGCCCGCCCGACGACCTTTCCGCGAACCCCAGCAGCAGCCGCACCCCGTGTGCTGGATGGCCATGATCAATCTCAGCGGCACTTTCTGTACCGCAACTACTCACACCCGTAGTTGGGCGCGCCTTGGTCATCCCCCGATTGATGGTGCCTCGCTCAGCGCGCATGACGCGTCGTGCCCGCGCACCGCTGCCTGATGCCCGTCATCCGGCTCTGACAGCGCCCTGTCCATCAACCGATCGGTTGATGGGCACGGGCCGCAACTCGATCGTGGAAGAGGCCCGGCGCGTCCAACAACGCCGTTCAACAAGGTGATCAGGGCCGCTATCGCCTCCCCGGCCGTCCTTGACGATCACGTCCAGGATGCTCACGACGGTGGTGGTGACGCCGATTCGGTCGCGACCTTCATGCGGGAGGAGGTTGCCAGGCCCCCGGCGGGGGCTATGGGCTAGACCACGGGCACCTGAAGGACTCGCTGTGGAGACTGCCTGTTAAACCTCTCCCAACGGAGCCCAGCAGTGTCCGTATAGCGGTAGATGCACTCGAATTCAATCTCGACCTCAGACCAACCGCCCGTGGGCGACCACCCATCATCGATCTCTTCTGTGCCCTCGCTCACCCACACCTCCGGACGAACTACCTGGACCTCGCCCAGCACCCTCGCAATGAGGCCCGGCAACTCGACGCCCGTTCCCAATCCCGCAGCAGTGACGCGAGTAGCAAGCATCCGTTGGCCTGTTCGTCGGTCCACGGCTGTTACGGATCGGATCTCCACTTCGAGGACCGGACTCGCGCTGGCATTCCAGATGCTGACCTCTGAGTGTCCGTCCATGAACTGATCGTCGGGGCGGCGGAACGGAATCGGTGAAGTCGTCCGGACGACCAGGACCTCTTGGTAGCAACAGCGGTGTCGAAGCCGGCCGTTGCACCAAGAGGTCCTGTCATGCCGTTGTACGCCACCGCCCCGTCCCCTGTCTCCGCAGTCGAGGAAGCCGGCTGCTCCTGCGCCGCATGCCGGTTCGGCCACGGAGCTGGCCGCGCCGCCCGCCCGCGCCGCTACACCACGGACATGACCCACGCGGAGTGGCAGGCCGTCGCGCCGCTGCTGCCCTGGCCGACCTGGCTGGACGGCAACGGCGGGCGCCCGGAGGAGTACTGTCGACGCCTGGTCATCGACGCCATCTGCTATGTCGCCGACAACGGCAACAAGTGGCGCAACCTGCCCGCCGACTACGGCATTCACTGGAAGACCCTGCACGCGATCTTCACCCAGTGGAGCCGGGACGGCTTCACCCTCGCCCTCCACAACGACCTGCGCGAGAAGGTCCGCGAGGCTGAAGGGCGGGAGCGGGAACCGTCCGCGGCGGTCATCGATTCGCAGTCCGTGCGCGCCGCGGAGACGGTCGGCGCCGAGACCCGGGGATGGGATGCAGGCAAGAAGGTCGGCGGCCGCAAGCGTCACGTCATCGTGGACACCATCGGCATGGTCCTGGTCGTGCTGGTGACCGCCGCGAACGTGCAGGATCGCGACGGCGCCCGCCCGGCGCTGGAGTTACTCCGCGACCTCTACGAGCGGATCGTCCTGGTGTGGGCCGACGGCGGCTACGCGGGCAGGCTCGTGGACTGGGCCAAGGACAAAGTCCAGATCACCCTGGAGATTGTCAAACGCAGTGACGATGCGAAGGGCTTCGTGGTGCTCCCGAGGCGCTGGGTGGTCGAGCGCAGCCTGTCGTGGATCTGCCAGCGCCGCCGGTGCGTCCGCGACTACGAGCGCTTACCTGAGCACCACGAGGCCATGGTCCACTGGTCGATGATCATCCTGATGCGACGCCGTGCCGCCCGCGCCACCGCCCCGCCAACCCCGAAATGATCAGTTCATGGACGGGCACTTACGCGCCATCCGGTCCTGGCTCACCCCCGCCATCACCCTCAACCGCTGGTGGCGGGCCTGGACGGACAAGGACCCGCCCTCCGAGCTCCAGGCCCTGATCGACGCGGTCACCACCGGACACCGACTTGACCTCTACCGCCGGACGTAACGAACTACCGGTAGGCATCACGCCGCCCCCCATCCGTGCCTGCGTAATCAGCGTAGAACTGGGAGAGCTGTGCAGCGCCGACCTCGGGGAAGAGGAAGCAGGCGTTCATTCCGGCTGTGGCTCGACCCGTTGGCACCTTGTGGCACATGGCCTGTGAGTTCGACTCCCCAATTGGGGAGTCGAGTTCGACCGTTTGCTGACGGCCTGGGTGGTGCTCTCGCGCGCGCCTTCCTCACCGGGGCTGTGGGGCGGCGGCAGTTGGATAGGCCCGGCGCCAGCGAGTAGGCACGGGGTGGAAGTCGCTGCATCATGAGGGGGGAACGGGGGGCGATGGCTATGGCTATGGAATCCAGACTGATCGTTGTGGGCGACAGGCCCGACGAAACCGCACGACTCTTCACCTCGTTAGCAGAATGGTTGCGGTACGAGGAGGACCTCCGAGGACGGACCCGGCTGGTCCACGGCAAGATCACGACCGGGACGATGGGCGGCCTCCCGGAGGCGCTCGTCGTGGCGCTTTCCGCCGGCGGAGCAGCGAGTGTCCTCGCACGCGCCGTCGTCGAGTGGGTCAAGCAGTGCAAGAGCGATGTCACTGTCAAAGCAGTGAGGCCCACAGGAGAAAGCTTCGAGTTCGATCTGCGGCGCGTTGCAGATCCAGAGAGCGTGATCACGCAGCTCCGCACGTTCCTCGACGCCGGGCAACCGGTCGCCGACCGCGATGAGACTGCCTAACGGCGATCGCTCTCGCGTCGTCCTGATCGGCACGTCAAGCCATCTTGTCGACCCGGAGCTTCCCGATCTGCCGTCCGTGCACAACAACCTAATCGACGTGGCTGCGGCTCTCGGTGAGCCCGTCCACGGCTGGTTCACCCCTCGCACCTGTTCGGTCATTGACAACCCCAGCACTCCGCACGAACTGGCAAGCCAACTCGACGACCTCGCTCACGAGGCCGAGGATCTGCTATTGATCTACTTCGCGGGTCATGGGCTGCTCGACGATCGGGGAAACCTTCATCTCGCCCTCTCGAAGACCCGGCGCGGTGCCCTGCTGCCGTATACGGCCATGCCCTACAGCGGCGTGAGAGACATCGTCGTCGACAGCGCGGCACGAAACCGCGTCGTCATCCTCGACTGCTGCTTCTCAGGCCGCGCTCTCAACCTGATGGCCCCGACCGACCATCTCGTGAAGGGCCAAACCGCCATTTCCGGCAGCTACATCCTCACAGCCACCGCAGCGGACAAGACCGCACTGGCGCCTGAAAACGAACGCCATACCGCGTTCACCGGCGAATTACTCCGCCTACTCAGAGAGGGTGACCCGGAGGCACCGGCAAAGCTGCTGACACTGGACGACGTGTACAGGTTCCTGCTCCAGAACCTGCGCGGCCGCGGACTTCCCAAGCCGCGCCGTCAGACCGGAGACACCACCGGAGATCTGCCGATTGCCCGGAACATCGGCTACCAGCCCCCGTCCCTGAGTGGCAGGACGGGCCAGAACTCGTCACGGCTCCTCCTCGACGAGGAAGAGCGTGTCGGACACGGCGGCGATCCCCTCGAAGCGGCCAGACGGTACGCAGACATCGCCGCCGTTCTCGTACGGGTCTGCGGGGCCGACTTTGCCGCTGTCCAAGCGGCCGAGGCTAGTCGCGTGTACTGGGCAGAGTATGCCGCCACAGCCGCACCATCTCGAACCACCATTACCGACGCGGGGGTTGGCATCGATCTGGGAAGGACTCGTGCGGTGATCAGCACATTGGTTGGCGGGGAGCCCGAGGCCGTCATCAACTCGGAAGGATCGGAGACGACTCCCTCCGTCGTTGCCTGGTCCGATGAGGGCAAGATTCTCGTGGGCGCGCGGGCAGCCCGGCAAGCGATCACCAACGTCGAGCGCACCTTCCGTTTCCCCGCCCGCCAGCTGGGCGGTGACTGGAACATCCACGTGGGGGGCCACTCCTACACGGCCGCCGAGGTGACGGCCCACATCCTGCGCAAGCTGAAACGGGAAGCCGAGAATTTCCTCGATGCAACCGTGCAGGACGTCGTGATCACGGTGCCGGCCGTCCTGGATGAGGGTGGACGGCGCACGGTTGAAAAAGCAGCCGAACTGGCAGGGTTGACCGTGATGTATCTGGTCGCAGCTCCCGTTGCGGCCGCGCTTCAGTACGGCCTCGACAAGGACGACCAGACGATCCTCGTGTTCGACCTCGGTGGCGGCACCTTCGACGTGTCCCTCCTGGAGATCGGCGACGGCGTCGTCGAGGTGAAGGCCGTAAACGGCGACGCCCACCTCGGTGGTGACGACTGGGACCAGCGCATCGTCGATCACCTCGTCACGCAGTTCCAGTCTCGCCATGGCGTGGACCTTGCCAAGGACAAGATGGTTCTACAGCGTTTGCGCGAGGCCGCCGAGAAGGCCAAGATCGAGCTGTCCTGGGCCACCGAGACCTCGATCAACCTGCCCTACGTCACCGCGTCCGCGGAGGGCCCGCTGCACCTGGATGAGAAGCTCACCCGGGCCGCGCTCCAGCAGCTGACCGCGGACCTCCTGGAGCGCTGCAAGACGCCATTCCACAACGTCCTCAAGGACGTCGGCCTCCGCATCGAAGAAATCGACCACGTCCTCCTCATCGGTGGCTCCACCCGTATGCCCGCCGTCGCCGAGCTCATCGAGGAGCTGACTGGCGGCAAGGTTCCGCGCAGAATGCTCAACACCGAGTTGGCCCCCGCCTTTGGCGCGGCGCTTCGGGCCGGCATCACCAAAGGCCACGTCAAGAACGTCCTGCTCTTGGACGTGGCACCACTGTCCCTCGGCATCGAAACCAAGGGCGGCATCATGACCAAGGTGATCGAGCGCAACACCACGATCCCGACCAGGCGTTCCGAGATCTTCACCACGATCGAGGACAACCAGTCGTCCGTGGAGATTCCCGTCTACCAGGGCGAGCGCGAGATCGCGGCTTACAACAAGAGGCTCGGCCTGTTGGAGCTGACCGATCTACCGCCTGCGCCGCGCGGCGTCCCGCAGATCGAGGTCGCCTTCGACATCGAACCCGGAGGCAGCATCCACGTCACGGCCAAAGACCTCGGCACGGGACGTACACATCAGGTAACCGCGGACGCCAGCGACACGGCCTGGCAAAGGCACGAGTCCAAACTCCTGACCTCTCCTCCCCCTCCTCCGCCCAATCCCCCACCGGGACCGGCGAACGCGGGTCAGGGGAAGTGAGTTGAGGCACGAGCATGTCGGTCCTGCCGCGAATGCGATACGGGCAGACCTGGTTGCGTGCGCTCACCGTCAGCACCGGAGCGACGACTGGCAGAACCTCAAAGCGCACCCGTTCCGGCTCTACGCCAGTTGGTCAGACGGATACTCGCCGCGATGCTGCCCGCGCTCACAGAGACAGGGTTCGGGCTGGCACTCGACCGCGCTGGCGAGATGCTCTGTGACCTCTTCGACGCCCCGAGCGACCTGCTCCCTGAACGTCAACGCTGCTCGAGTTGGACGCTGCCGCCACGCACGCACTGCGATCCGGGGCGTAGCAGTGCGAACCAGTATAAATGCCAAATCCCAAGCGGCCGTTTCCAATGGAAACGCTAGTCTCGGTTCGTACCTACCGACATCGCCCTGGAGCATCAATGTCCACTCCCCTCCCGACGAAGGCCGGCGAACTCGTCGTTGACTGAGCGGACATCGGCAAGTGGCTGGCCGCCCACGCCTTCACCAAGCTGACCATCACTCAGCAGTGGAACTCACCGGCATGCTCCGCTTCGCACCCGCCCCGGCCCCGCGCAAGCTCAGCCGTGCCGAGCAGCGCGAGTTGAACCTCGCGGCCGCCCGCCAGTTCCACGCCCGCGAAGGGCACCTGGACGCTCCTCGCTCCCACCGCGAGCCCGTAAGAGGCTGACCGTGCTCAGCCTCCACAACAGACAGATCAGCACACGAAGGGCCAACTACTTGCCCGGGAAGGCTTCAAGCACCCGCACGGCACGATAGATACCGTCAGAACCGCAAGGGTTGCGTTCCTCCGGGACCGGAGGAACATACGAGGCTTTTCCGGATCACGCTGTCGCTGGCGCGCAGAGCCGCTGTCAGTTCTCGTCGCGGTTCGTCCGGGAGGATCCCTGCGCCGAGGGCGCAGGCGTGCACCAGCACGCGACAGTCCTGCATTTGCCGGTCCGTGGCGATCTCGGTGAACAGAGGGTGAGCCAAATTCTCGCGGGCCACGTAACCGTCCTCGGCGTCCGTCGTCCTGCGGTGGAGGTCTTCGACGATGCGGTGCGCGGCGAGCGCCTCGGCGGACCCGATCGCGTCGAGAACTGTAAGTCCGAGGCGGGTGTCGAAGACGGTCATCCCGGGTTCGGCCTTCCGTCCGGAGTGGGCCGTCACCAGGTCGGCCAAGTGGCCCTCGATCGGCTGCCCGGCGTCGCGGCGGCATAGAACGGTCAGGCATGCCGTGACGGCTTGTTCCCATGGGTCGCCGGGCATCGTGTCGGCGAGGAGACCAGCAGCCCCTGCCGTGTCGTTCGCAACGAGGGCGGCGAGTACGGCGACCTGCCGACCGTCGAGCATCCGCTCTCCGATGCCATGGTGGGCTTCGATGTGCGCCAGCGCCTCGGCCCATCGCCCCTCGGTGGTGAGGGTGCGCGTGCCGTCTGCGAGGAGGACGCGCCACAGCCACGCGCGAACCTCCTGGCGGTCTTCGCCGGTCGCAGTGAGGTCCACAGGTACGGTCACGCCCTCGAATCGGGCGGTTGTGCCCGTCTCGACGGCCTTGTACAGGTTGAGGAGTCGCTGACGACCCTCATCGGCACGACCGGCGCGGATCTGGAGGCGAGCGAGATTGACGACCGGTTCCAGTCCTCGGATCGCGCTCATGCCGGGCAGGGGGCAGGCGTGGAGGTAGGCGGCGGCGTGCTGGTGACACATCTCGCGGGCGAGATCGGGGAGATCAAGGTCGGAGGCGATCAGCGCAGCCTGGTTGTAGACGGCCGATGCGAGCCCCTGGTCGGTCTGTTTCACCGCCGTGTCGGCCAGGTCGACGAGCGCACGTACGCGTTCAGGCAGGGGCAGGCAGGCGGGGCGGAATCGGGCGACGAGCGGGAAGCGCTGGGCTAAGGGGCCGTGCGGGTCCATGGATCCCCCGGGTCGAGAGTGAGGACTGCTGAGGCGACGGTGCCCGCCAGCCGTGTGCCGACGGGCACCGTCCGCTACGCGTGGGGCGCTATGGCCAGTCGACGACGATGCGGTTCAGCGGGGTGTCGACGGCGAAGAGACCGGGGCGCTGCTCGATGGCGGGGGCGTCGAGGGGCTGGATCTCGAACGTGGCCTCACGGCCTCGGTACTCCCTGCCCCAGGTACGGATGGCGTCGGCGACCTTCGCGACCAGTTCGTCGCTGCCGGGGCCGTGGCCGATGACGCCGAACTCCCAGAGCTTGTCGCCCGCGGGGGTCTTCTTCTTCGACAGACGCCGGGCGAGGTAGGTGACGGCACCCTTGTCGACGATCACGGTCGACGAGGGGTAGGGGTCCTCGGTGAGCAAAGTGCCCTTGGCACTCTGGGGGAACAGCATCCGGATCAGACCGGAGGGCAGGGAGCAGGTGACGAACAGTTCCATCCACTCCGGGGATTCCATGGCGCGGACCGTCATGCCGGTCCACTCCTCAGTACACGGCTGGTCAAGTACACCTGCGAGGGCATCCGCGTCGATGCTGAGCCCGGCGGGGGCCTGGAGTCGTACGGCGCCGTCCGTACTGAGCGGGATCACTCGGCGCTCGTCGTCGGCGATGCCCCGCCGAAGCGGCATGAAGGTGTTCATCTCGCTGCCGAGGGACACCCACCGGCCGTCACGCTGCTCGTAGGCGATGGAGCGGGACACCGTGCCCTTGAGGCGCTGGGGGACGAGGAGCCGGCCGCCGGGGGCGAGCTGCTGCAGCCAGGCGTGCGGCACGCCGTGCGCGCCCACAGTGGCGATGATTCGGACGTACGGCGCTGCTTCGGCGTAGCCGAGTGCCCCGTCGCGGGTCACGGCCTCGACGTTGGTGGTTCCGGCGGCGGCGAGGTGCGTGCGGGCACCCTCCACGAGGTCGTCGTCGACGTCGAGGGTGGTCACGTGTCCGCTCTCGCCGACCAGGTGGGCGAGGAGACCGGCGTTGTAGCCGGTGCCGGCGCCGAGTTCGAGGATGCACTCGCCGGGCTGGGCTTCGAGCTGGTCCAGCATGAGGGCGACGACGCCCGGCTGGGAGGCGCAGGAGATGGACGTGCCGTCGGTGTCGTACTTGATGTGCACCGGTGCGTTGGCATAGGCGTCTTCGAGCGACGCCTCGGGCACGAACACATGGCGGGGCACGGTCCGCAACGCGGTTTCGACGGCGGGTGTGCGGGCGTGTCCGTCCGCGCGGAGCTGGTCGACCAGGGCGTTGCGGAGGCGGTCGGCGTCCGCCGTGGGGCTGGTGATCGTGTCGGTGTTCACCGCGCTGACGCTATCGATGTCGGCCGTTGCCTCGGTGGGCGACGCGGTGTGGTCACTCGTTCCCATGACTACCTCTCGTGCGATGTGGGACAGGGCGCTCTGGTCGTCCCGGAGGAGACCGGCGCGGTTGGCGTGGAAGATCACGTGGTGGGCGATGACAGCTCGCAGGCCGCGAGTGAGAGCGCCCTGGCCTGCGAGGTCAGCGAGCGTGGCGCCGGCTCGTTCGAAGGCGGTCACCCATGCCTCGTGAGCGTGGAGTGGGCCACCCCGGCGGCAGAGGCTGTGGGCGTCGGCGGTCATGAGCTTCCGCATGGCCGGAGCCAGTTCGGCGGCTCGTTCGGGTTGGGGTGGCTTGGTGGCCGGTCGAAGAGCTGCAACCTTCGCCCATACGTCGCCCTGTTCGAACCAGTCGAGTCCAGCGCCGCGCATCATGGCGCTCGCCAGCAGGACGGCGGTCTCCCGGCGTCCCAAGTGCATCGGGCTCGGCTGGTAGGTGAGCAGGTGACGGGAGTCGCTGTGGAACAGTTTGTGGGCTGCGTCCATAGCCTCGGGTCCGCCGAATGCGTCAGTCTCGGGCTCGTAGACGCAGGGCAGGCACGACACGGCCACGCCGTCGCCGATGAGATCGCTCAGGAGTAACTCGATGGCTGGTGAGGGCTTGTCCGCGAGGTAACGCAACGGCCAGGGCTGCTTGTTCATGAACCACCAGCCGGTGAGCTGCCCGTCGGCCTCGGCCTCGATCAGGGCGGGGCCGAGGCGTTCGGCGATGGTGCGCCGGGCAATCTCGCCGTCGACGAAGGTGATGTTGTGCTGCTGCCAGCGGTCGGGAGGCATAGAGGTCCTTCGATCGGTGGATCAAGCGATGAGGAGGCATGCCTCCCAGGCGGATCGGGGTGGTGCGGCGGTGCTGGGCGCCAGGAGGGCCAGGGCTATGCCGGCGGCGCCGTCGAGGAGGCCGAGGTCGCCTTCCTCGTCCTGAATGAGCGCCGTGGCCATGAGTTCGGGGTCAGTGCCCAGTGGGATGACCGCAGCCAGGAGGGCCGGGATCGCGGCTCGGAGTTTCTCCGCGGTCGAGGGGTGGGCGTCGTCGGCCGTACGAGCGGCAGTGTGGGCGAGGCCAGCGAACCCGTGGCAGAGGCCGTTGTCCGTCGTGGCCTTCAGCTGCTCAGGATTGGTGAGGGCGGCCACGACCGCGTTCTCGGCGTCAATCTGGCGGCTGACATCGCCGAGGGCAAGCGCGGCTAGTTGCTGGGCGCGGGCGAGGCCGGCGGTGCCGTAGCACCAGGACGGCCGCCTGGGGGCTGACGAGCAGAGACGCCCCCTGCGCAGCTCGCCCTGAGCGACCCAGTACGGCCAGACCGGTCCGCCGCCGACCTTCTCCTTCCAGCGGTCCAGCCAGGCCAGGATGGTGTGCAGTGCTGCGTGGTGCCCATCGGTGACAGAGCCGTTCCGAGCGGCGAGGGCCAGGAGCGCGAGCACGCCGCCGATGCCGTGCGCCATACCGGTGTTGGCGTGCCCGCCGGGGAATCGGTCGTCCGGGCTGCCCGAGGGCCCGGTCTCCGCCCACCAGCCCGGCAGGGTCACGCCGCGGTGAGTTATCGGTTCGGTGAGGCGCACGCAGTAGTCGAGAACGGCGCGCGTCGTGGAGCTGCCGGGGTTTCGTCGCAGTAGGTAGGCGCCGTATCCGGTGAGGCCCCGGATGGCGTCGAACTCGGCGAGCTGGGGTAGGCGTCCGGCGTCGATGCGGCGGTGTGCGGCGTCGAGACGGCGTCTGACGGCGACTGCGATCTGTCCGTCCATCGCGTCGAGGGCGCGCTGGTAGGAGTCGGGAAGGTGATCGGCCGCACAGGTCAGGGCGTGCGCGAAAGCGGGTACTCCGTAGAACGGGTGGCTGTCCGGGCCGCTGGTGAGCGGCTGCCGGGAGGCTGCGGCGAGCCAGTCGTGGGCGCGCTGCCACGGGCCGAGGCCGTTCGCGGCCAGCTCGATGTGCAGGAGCGCGATTCCGGTCGGGCCGTAAGCAAGGTGCTGCCGGTCCGAGGACAGCCTCCTGGAGCCGAGGGGCACGGTGTCGGGGTCGGCGAGCTGGGCGGCGATGGCGTCGACCAGGCCGAGCGCGGGGTGGGCAGTCACGAGGACCTCCCCCTGGTGCGGGCGGTCCAGGCCAGGGCGGCGGCGCGCGCCAGGTAGAGGCACACCTCTTCCTCCGGGAAGTTCACGGCGACGTGGCGGACGAAGTGGACGTGCAGCAGGGAGGTCAAGACGTCATCGACGGCGATGCCCTGGGTGTCCGGGCCGGGCAGGTGCGGCCGGTACGTGGCGAGCGCCGTATCCCGGTCAGCCCATCCCGACACGATGGCGTCCCCGCCCGGGACACGGCGCAGCGCCGCCCAGTCGTCACACGGGTCGGCGAGCCGTACGGCGTCGGTGAACTGCGGGCGCGGAACCGGTTTGGGGGCTGTCGGCGGTATGTGGTCGATCAGCCAGTGCATTCCGGCCGCGGTGGTGCCGAGGAACGCAGAGATGATGGCGACCGTGTGGGCTGCCACCAGCGTGCGCTGTCCGGGACGCTGTGGCTGCGCAAGCTGGGCCAGGATGGCGCGCGAGTCCGCCCGGAACACCTCTTCGGCCGCCTCCCATGCGGTGCCGGATCCCCAGCGGCCCATCTCACGGTAGGAGGTGGGATAGCGCAGGTCGGCCAGCAGGCCGATGCTTCGTAGCTCGTCGGCCCAGGCGCTCACCGTTCGGGCCGTGTCGGCGAAGGCTTCCGGGTCGGGAAGGGTAATGCGTACGCGGAGGTGTTGATCCGGGTCGCGGAAGCGGATGAACCACCATGGCGGGTTGCCGAGTTGTTCGAGGAGGCCGGGCAAGTGCCGGGAGAGCAAGACGTCTTGGCGGCGGGGGTCACCGTACAGGGCGGCCAGAAGAACCGAGGAAGAGGCGGGTGTCTGCAGTTGGGCCGCAGACAGGACACGGGCCCGACTGGGGGCGGGCAGCGGTGGCCACGTCGGCGGTCGGGTTGCCTTGAGCGGAACTACGATCTCGTGGGCTCGCCCGCCGCACCAACCGTACGCTTCCGGTTCCGGGGCCTCGACCAGCACGGCCAGGCGCGTGCGGTCGAGGTGGCGACGCAGGAGCGTCCGGTGGCCGGCTTCGTCGAGGTCGAGGAAGAGACGTCGGTCGTCCTCAGCGAGATGGACGCGGCGCGGCAGCCTCCGCCGGGCACGCCAGGAGGCAAGCGCAGCATCCCACTCCTCCCGAGGGCGGACGCGGCCGGGCAGTTCGGGCGCTTCCAGTCGCCAGCGGGCCGGGGCCAGCACGATGCGGCCGTACCGCAGACGTGGAAGGAACGGCATGGCCGCGGCGGCGCCCCAGTCGAAGACGGTGACCTGCGCGCACTGGGCGCGGGACAGTTCGGTGAGGAACCGCACCAGTGGCGGGGTGTGGGTGCGCAGGTTCAGGGCGTGCATCCCGACGGCCTCGACGCGGTGTCCGCGCTCGGGGGCGGCGAGGTACATGCGGCGACCGTCGCACCCCACCGCCAAGTCCTCCGGGGTGAGGTCGGCGTCCTGCGGAGCGCGGTGCTCCTGAAGACTGATCACAGTAGGCAGGACCTGTGGGGAGCGGATGACGTGGGCACTCTCGGGGAGCAGGGGCGGGAAAGAGAGCTGCGCGGGCACGGTGTTGCCGTCCGCGGCCGGGAGGTCGGCGAGTTCGGCGGCCAGGGCCTCGCGGTCGGCGGGGGCCAGCACGCTGAGGAATCGGCCCGTGGAGACGCCGGCGCCACGGGACACGCTCACGGCCTCCAGCCGGAACCGCCCGCGCTGCAACTCCTCCAGGCCGGCCGCGTGCACCCGCACCCCGATCTCCAAGTGCGGCGGCAGCCGAGGCTCGTCGGGACCCACGTCCAGGGCCTCAATCTGTTCGTCCGTGAGGATCACTTCGTCACGGCCGTCGAGCGCGGCGGCCTGAGCCAGCCGTACGAGGGCGTCATCCCGCGCGGAGACGCGGGGCCTGCGTGCGCCGGCCGGAGCGCCCGGGTAGCCGTCGGGATAGCCGGTGCCGCTGTCCGCCACGGCCTCCGCGAGCGGCACCATCGTGCCGATGCCGTACCGCTCGTAGAACCGCTGGTGGTACTCGTTCCAGGCGGCGGTCCCGTACGGGCGGATGCTCAAGCGGGTCAGGATGAGAGCGGCGCGCTCGATCTCTCGGCCGACCGCTTCCGGCAGAACGATCTGCGCGTCCAGGCGGAGGTCGAGCGCGACGGGGTGGCGACGCAGGCCAGGGACGAGGTCTCGCATCCGCGCCGCGACGCTGTCCCGGCCGCCCTGCGTGGCGCACTCCTCCAGGCCCGCCCGGACCGCGTGCAGCTCGCGCACCGTCTCCGCGACCGGGGCGAGGCTTCCGGCGTCGATCGCGTCGAGTTGGCCCACCAGATACCCGAGAGCATCGGTCTCAGTGCTCGGAGCGTGCAAGCCCGTGATCAGCACCCGCCGCCGGATCAGCTCCGCCAGCAGTTGACGCGCCTTCTCGGGACCGGCCTCGGGGAACTCCGCCTGGAGCTTCGCCACGAGGGTGCCGAACCGGATCGGCACCCGGGTCGCGGCAAGGACCGCGCGCACCGGTCCGGTCAGAGCCAGAGACGCCTCGACCGCACGCGTTCGCTCCTCCTGGACGTCGGGCTGGAACGGCACGACGAGCCGGTCTCCCCGATACGTCACGGTGTTGTTGATGACGACGGGCAGCCGTTCGAGGAGGTCCGGGCATGACTCCAACCGTGCGACCAGAGCCGCCAGCCACTCTGCCGCCGCGCGGCCGACAGCCACGTGCTCCTCGCCCCAGGCGGCCCACGCCTGCGGCCCGAACTCCGCACTGGCCACGCCGGCGAACAGACCGAAAGGCGTAGCCCGGTGCAGGGCCCGCAGCAGGTAGCGGGCCACGGACAGCGCCGCGCGCTGCACATCCCGGAGGGCGGGATGCTCGGCCGTCCACAGGGCCCGTACCTGCGCGGCCAGGGCCGGGCTGGAGTGCTGGAGTGCCTCGGCGACGTCCTTGTTCGCCCAGACCGCGCGTAGCCACGCCACACGGGCAGACGAACCACTGGGCGAGCGGTCATCGAGGTCAGGGCATGGAGGAATCGGCAGCGAGGGCCGGGCCACGGCGCGCACGAGAACAGTGGAACCGGTGCGGAACGCTGCGGGCGGAGCAACCACCAAGTACCTCCGTAGGTGAGGGGGCGGGCGGCTGGTGCCGCCGCGCGGAGACGCGGCGGCACCAGACCGGGGTGACCTGGGGGCCGGGTCAGGCGACGTTGGTGGTGCAGGCGCCGCAGGTGGACCCGCAGTTGTCGTCGGTCAGGTTGACCAGGCCCGCCGGGTCGGCGATCTCGACGAGGGAGACGTCCAGGTCGAAACCGTCCGATGCCCCCGGGATCTGCGGGCGTACTTCGGTGCGGCTGGGAACTACGGTGCTGCGTGTCATGCTTCAACTCCTTGGAATCGTTGTGGTGTTACTGGGCTGGGGCGCCCACCAGGTGCCGTCACGGGAGCGTTGCCAGACGGCTGCTCCCCGGACGGCTCCTGGCTGCCCGGCACGAGGGGACATGCTCCGCGTAGGAAGTCCTCGCGGGGTTGCCTGCCTCACGCCGGGAAGTCGTGTGCCGGGAGTCTGATCAAGCGGACGTCGGCCGCCGCTCCATGAAGTAGGCGAGCGCCTGGGCCTTGAGGCGAGCGAGGCACGGCTCGCGCGCGTAGAAAGGGGCGTGCTGCCCGTCCCACTGCACCGGACCGAGCCAGATCACCAGCACTCCGCTACGCCTGCAGCCGAGCCAGCAATCGCCGGTGATCCATGGCCACTCCATGGAAGGACGTCCCCTTTCTCAGCTGGCGGGGATGGTCGCGATCTGGCGGCCTGGCAGTTGGGAGCGCAGGCCCAGAGCTGGAACGGCAGGCCCCGGTGGCGTATCTCGCCCAGCCGTCGACCGCTCGCTCCCAGCGGCCGGGCGCAGAGGGCGCAGTCCCTGGCCATCTGCTGGCGGGGCCGGAGTCGGGCGAGGCCCGGAAGGGGCGAGGGTGCCGTGGCCAGGATGCTCACTTGCCGCCCCCGGTACGGAGTTCCGCCCAGACCTCTTTGCCCCAGGGGCATCTGCCCGAGCCGTGCAGGTCGTAGCCCCAGCGGTCGGCGACAGCATCGACGAGGAGCAGCCCGCGCCCCGACTCGTCGTCGTCAGCCACCTGGCTGAGTATGGGCAGACGCGTTGGTTCCCGGTCCACGACCCCGACACGCAGTCGTGTCGCGGTCGGCCGCCCAACCGTGAGGCGAATCTCGGGACACGGAGTGTGCCTGGAGGCGTTCGCGATCAGCTCCGTGACGATCAGCGCGGCACGGTCGGCGAGGCCGTCGAGGTGCCACACACCGAGGACGTCTCGGACGAGTTCACGGCCGATCTCAGCCGTGGACGGCTCGCACGGGAAGGTCTGGGTGTACGTGGGGTGGCCGACGGAGAGGGCCTCAACTGGTGTTCTCAGACTCGTCATTGGGGTGGAGCCTTCGTGTCGTCTCGGCGCCCGGCCCGCCCCCGCGGGGGAACCTCGGAGGCGGGCCGGGCCGTCAACAGCCGCCCGCACGGTGGGGCGCGGCGGGCGACCAGCACCCAGACAACTCCCTTTCCCAGGACGTTGGTTAGGACGTTCAGGCACTCAGCCGACGGACTCGCCTAGGACGTTTTGACCCATCCTTTACCTGGCGGGTAGGGATCGCGCGGACTACCGTGCCCGCATGGACACCACCCGCAACACCGTTCTTGAGGCGTGGATGACCGAACACGGCTACAGCTCCAACAGCCTCGCCGAGGCCGTGAACAGGGCCATTGAACGGTTGACCGGGCGCCCTGGAGGACTCGACGGCTCATCGGTCCGGGCATGGAAAGCGGGCCGGGTCACGTGGCCAAAGTCAGCCGCCCGCAAGGCACTTGAGGACGTCACCGGACTACCCGCCGTCGCTTTAGGGTTCGTGCCACGAAGCCGGCCTTCGTCCACCCCGGCCCCACCGCAGCAGGAGGACCCCGACATGAAGCGCCGCACCCTCGTCGGCAGCATCGCGGCGGCTGCCGCCGCAGCAGCCGCGCCCGGCACCGCATCGCCGCGCCGTATCGGCATGAGCGACGTCAACCGCCTGAACAAGCGCTTCGCCGAGATCATCGCCAGCGACCACCGCCACGGCGGACAACTCGGCATCGAACAGCGGGCCGCCGCCCTCGCCGACGAGGCGCTCAATCTCCAGAACGCCAGCAGCGCCACCCAGCGAGTACGAAGCAACCTCTACGCCTCCGCAGCCGCCTTCCGCTCCTCCGCGATGTGGGCCGCCATCGACGGCCGGCGCTACGACGTCGCCAAGGTGCACATGCGCGAGGCCCAGGCGCTCGCCGAGATGTCCGGCGATCAGGCGATCAAGTTCCGCATCTGGAGTCACGCGGGCACCATGTACCGCCACATGGGCCGACCGGCGGACGCGTTCGCCGCCAACGACGTCGCCCGCAACCTGCACCTCACCCGCCGAGACCCCCTGTTCGCCTCCCTCGGCCTGGCCCGCCAGGGCGCCATCCACGGCGCGGCCCAGGACCCCACCGGCACCCGCCGCGCATTCGATCAGGCCCAGGACGCCATGCTGCGCGCCGACCCTGCCGACTACCGGCCGGTCTGGATGCTCGCCTTCTACGACCAGGCCGAACTGGACCACTTGGCACTGTCCGCGTACTTGGCGCTGGGCGACCACTCGTCCGCCGAGTACTACGCCCACCGCTGCCTGTCGGCCCTCCGGCCCCACATGATCCGGTCACGGGCCATCACCACCACCCGGCTCGCACACGCCCAGCTCGCACAGGGCGCCCCCGACGCCGCCACGGCCACCGCAATGAAGGTCCCCGCCGAAGCCGCCACCCAGCACGCCCGGGTCACACGCATGCTGCAGGAGTTCGGAGCCGCGCTGCGCGCCACTGCGCCAGGCAGCTCCACCGTGCAGACCTGGACGGAGCACACCGCCACCTGGAGGATGGCCGCATGACCACGGCGCCCGCCATCGAACTGCGCACCTTCGCCACCATCGACACCGCCCGCGGCGACCTCCTCGACGTGTACGCCGACGTACGCGCCCCGCTCCTCCACCTGCCGAACTACGCCGTCACCGCCTTCGGCGAGCGCCTGGACCGGCACGGCACCGAGCCGGGGTTCACGGCCGTCCTCGCGTACGCCGACGGGCATCCGGTCGGCTACGCCTACGGCAACACCATCGAGCACGGCGACCGGTACTGGCAACGCACCAGCCCGACACCGGCGGAGAAGTACACCGAGCGTCCGGCCGTGGCCCTGAAGGAGATCGGCGTCCGACCGACCTGGCGGAAGACCGGCACCGCCCGACGTATGCACGACGCCCTCCTCGCCACACGCGACGAGTCCTTCGTCACGCTCATGGTCAACCCGGCCGCCGGGGACGGAAAGATCCACGCGCTATACAAGGTGTGGGGCTACGAGGACATCGGACAGAGCCAGCCGTCACCAGCCTCGCCAGTGCTCACCGTGATGATCCGCGCCATCAGCTGATCGACGCCTGCGGCGCCCCGCCGTCTTCGAACGGCGCAACCGCTCGAAGGGGACAGCTCGCGACGCCCACCCACCGCCTCCTGCACACCACCCCACCACGGACCCGACCACAGCTACCCGGCCAGCGACCACAAACCCGACCAGGCAGGCCACAGCAGTGCGCAACCACTGCGCACAACACGACGCAGCCAGTCCGTGCAGGCTCTGCACAGCCTCCAACCCCGCCGTCTCGCGTGCAGGGCCCGCCCACCGCCCGGATGCACACCACCACCGCCCTACCCCTGCGCAACCCCACCGACCACATACACGCACAACCCCACCGGTCGGGGCGCCAGAACAGGGTGAGGCGGCGGAGGTTAACGCCAAGTCCACAGTCGCACGGTCTCCTCGCCACTGTTGGCGCTCGCGAGGGTTCTTCGAGACCGCCGAGAGCCGGTAACCGCAGCGCGGTACCGGCTCTTTCGGTGTGTACGGGCTCAGTCGGCGGCGAGGGCGTCCGCCAGCTGCCGCAGCGCACGCAGCGCGTCGCGTGCACCGGAGGCGTCCACCAGTTCCAGGATCTTCGCCGCCGGATTGAGGACGTCGATCAGGCGCCCGGATCGGACGGAGGGCGGCAGCTCGCGCAGCGCGGCCCGGAAGGCGGACCCGCTCCAGTGCGCCCGGGCGAGATCCCCGGCGAGGGCGAACTCGCCGTCCGCCGGGCACCAGCTCCCGTCGTCGTACTGCGCCAGAAGCACGCGGGCGTCTCGCTCGACGGCATCGGTCATCGCGGTGGTCGTCACGCCCGGTGATGGTCTTCACGACCGGAGCCGCCGCTCTCGGCGCCTTCGCGGTGACGGCCGGCAGATGATGCGAGTCGACTCGTTCGTGGTGGACTGTCACGGCAGTCCGTCGCCCGGGCGACGGACCCGATCCCGTGCGCCTGGGCCAGGTCCCGGCGAGCACGAACCCACCGCCCACCAGGCGCCAGCTCTGGTCGTCGTACTGCGCCAGAAGCACGCCGGCATCCCGCTCGAGGGCCTCGGTCATCGCACCGCTCGTCCCACCCGGTCCAACAAGCCGCGACGGGGTCGACACATCGAGCGCAACGCGCCGTCGGCTGAGGCCCATCACTGGTCCCGTGTCGGTAGCAGCACCACGCCCCCGGCACTGGGCAATTCCGAGGCCGGGAGCACGTACCGAGCACCCCGGGAGGTGGCCGGTTGGGGCGCCGGTCAGTACGTTCGGCGCATGGGAGCGCCTGTGTGGGGGACCTTCTCGGTGCGGGATCACTGCCTGCGCGAGGCATATCTTCGCGAAGTCCTACTGTTCGACCGCCTCGCCATTCCGTATCCCGATCCCCTCATCGAGGGTGAGCGGGAGCGGTGGCGGCGCCCCAATCCAGCCGACGCCTCGGAGACCTGGGATCCGGAGCGTCTGGACGTCTTGCTGGGCATCCTGGGAACGCAAGAGTCTGCTGGTTACAACGGTGCGCGTCTGGCCAAGCTCGTGCGATGGGGCCCGCAGACGTGGCAGGAGCTGCAGTCGCGGCTGGATACCGCGCACGCGTTGACGGGCAATCACTTCGTGGACACCAGCAAAGGCCTGCATCTCGTGCCCGGAAGCGAGATCCCCGGCATCGTGGAGGCGGTGGCCGCCTATCCGACGCAGGCGCAGTGGCGTCAGGAAGTACGCCCCACGATGGAGGAGCCGCATACCGTGTCGGCCGCCGAGGCACTGGTCGCGGTGCCCCGCCCCCTGTTGCTGCCGGAGCCGGGCGGAGACGAGTTGGATGTGCTGCGCCGCGCGGTCGATCTCGCCATGGATGAGGAGTACGCGGCTATGCGGGCAGCCTACTTCGACTGGTTCCGCGACCGGGTGGCACGGTTGCGGACCCCTGCGCACGAGTCGCTGACAGACCTGCGACTAGACCCCGGTTCGGTCAGGATCGCCGAGGAGGAGCTGCGCACACTGTGGGCGAGGGAGCAAAAGATCGTGCGCAAGGCGGACAAGACGAGGGTGTGGACACGAGTCGAGATCGGCTGCACCACGCTGGCCGCGGCCGGCACGGCCGGTCTGGCCTGTGCCACGGCGCTGCCGGTCCTCGGCGCAGGGGCCGCATTGCTGTCTTTCGCCGGCTGGGGCGTTGCCCGATGGCAGGCCGCGGGATCGCATCCCCGCAGCCTGGGCGGGGCGTCCAAGTTCGTCGAGGCCCACCGGCGCCTGGAATGGATGCAACCAGACATTCCGCAGCGCCCCTAGACATGCGTCAACTCGACGCGGCGAACCACCTCACCCGGACAGGACGCTGCCAAGGACCTGATGCTTTCTCCGTCTGGCCCGGTCGCCTGATGCCGTTCTTCGACGAGACGGGACGGCCCTACCAGGACTCGCTCGGCTCTCCTGTCCACCAACGGACAACACCCTCGTACTGGCTGCCAGTCCCCACTGCTCTGGCAGGCACCCGTTGCGCCAGGAGAACCCCGAGGCCGGCAATAGCGTCACACTGATCGATGTCCTTTGCACAGTGCGCGCTGCGGTCACGGCGTGGTGTTCGCTGCGAACCACTCCTGGAGTTCTCGGTGGCGAAACTGATAGGCGGTGCCCGAGATGCGCAGGAGGCCTGCCTCGCAGGCCCAGTCCGTGAACGTGGCCAGCTGCCACGGTAGACGGCCGCGGGTACACAGCAGCGTAGCGATGTAGCGCATCCAGGCGTCGGCAACGACCACTACGGCAGCCAGTGCCGCCGTGGCCAGCCCGAGACCGAACCGCATCCCCAGGGTGGCGCCTGCAGCGATCCCCGCCACGACCGCGAACCCGAGGGAGGAGAACAGCCCGGCCAGCAGGTCGCCGCGAAGGGCCCTGCGGGGGGTGGTGACGCGGTGCGGGGAGGTGTCGGCCGGCTCGCCCAGCCACCGCCCAAATGCCCGCGCGCAGGCGAGTACTGCCAGGGCCAAAACAGTGCCCGACACCAGCACCACGGGCAGCACGAATCCGATTCCAGTCCGGGGCAGGGCCACCTGGGCAGCAGCACTGGCGGCTATCGATGTGATCATCAGTGACCATCCGGCCGCGAGAAAAGATGTCACGGCTTGCTTCGCGGCCGCGACAGTTCTCAAGGCCCGCAGGCCGACTGGCCGGTTGGGGCGCGGCCACCGATGGGTCCACTGCCGAAGCCTGAAAAGCACCACAATCGCCCCCACAGCACCGACGAAGGAGACGGGAAGCGTGGTCGGCGACAGCAGGGACAGCGCGGCAGCGGCGGACATGACGATGCAGGCCGCGACCGCGGCATGGACGTAACGTACTTTGCGCGGGCCCGCGATCGGCCACAGCCGGTGCAGGACGAGATCGGTGCCGGGTGTCCCGGCCCACGCAGGCGGATTGGTGAGATAGGCGGCGAGTTCGTGCAGCCACCGATGCACCTGGCTGGCGCTGAACCGGCCGTTCGGCGGTGGGTGAAGCTCGGTGACAGCAGGCACGAGTTTGGGCAGCAAGTACGCGTCGACGTCCGCGGGCGTGGCCAAGGTGAGCAAGTCTGCGGGATCGCCCGCCTCGACGTAGGCAGTGACGGCCAGCGTGAGGCGCCATGGCGTCGTCAGCGCCTGCTCGAGCGCGGGGGCGTGACCCGCTGTCAGTTCCGTCACCACCGGCTGCCAACGGCCGTCGGGATCGCGCCGACCGAGGTAGTCCGCGGCAGCGGTGGCCCCGACGGGCTGCAGGGCGATCCAGGCTGCGTCCCTGAGTTGGAGGTTCTGGGACGCCAGCGCGGCGTAGCGGTCGTGCCGGCAGGTCACGACGGCGGCGGCGGGAGTGCGTCCGTGGGTGCGCGCGTTGAGCATTGCCAGCGCCGCACGGGCCCGGGAGCGCTGGAGAGGTGTGGGCTCGGCGTCCATCTCGTCGAGGCCGTCGAGGACCGGCAGCACACGGTGGTGCTCGACCAGGGCGCGGGCGACGTCGGGGTGCAGGTCGTAGACGGGGTCTTCAACCAGTTGCTCCACCATCCATTCGTCCAGGCTGCGCGTGGTGTCCCACGAGGCCAAGGACAGGCGCACCGGCACCGGATCTGTGTCCTGCCTCATCTCCAGCAGTGCCAGGAGCAGTTCGGTCGCCAGGACGGTTTTGCCTGCACCGGCCTCTCCGGTAATGACGAGGCGCCGGGGGCGGGCTCCGTGGAAGAAGGCCACTACTTCACTGAGCCGGCCCGCGTGCAGCGCTCCGGAGGCGTCACGCACTTCGGCTGAGCGGTACTGGGGGTGCAGGGTGAACCTGACGTCGATGGCCGGGAAGTCATCGCCGCGCATCTGACGCAGCGCCGTGCCCTCCCGACGGGTTACTTCGAGCGCCAGGGCGGCGGCTGTTGCGGTGAGATCGGGCCGGCTCCAGGGGGACTGACGCAGGGCAACCAGTGACACCCACAGCGCGGCGACGCCGGCGATGAGCCCGAGCACACCAGCTTTGTCGGCTGGACTCAGGCCTCCGTGCGCAAGCGAGTTGCCGACCCAGATCCCGCACACCGTGACGCTGAGCCCGCCGAGCACGGTGACGACCTGCCATATCCGCCGTTGCCGACGCCCCCCGATCCGCATGCCCGTCATGATGGACCGTGAGCGGGGCCGGCGGCAGGGATTGGACAACTCCGCGCCGCTTGCGTCGGCGGCCCGTTAGAATTCCCCGCTCGCGGCCACTTCCTTTACGCAGCGTGAGGTCACCCTCGGCGGCGCTCGCCCCACCACGGCAGGACCGGAGGCAGGTCGCTGAGCCCGCTGGCTGCGGCACCACCGCCTCGCCCCGGCGTCGGCCGACGGCCCGGTGGCGAGCGCACCGGCCCTCTCCCAACTCGCCGACTACCTGGAGCAGCACGGCCGGGCCACGCGCCGCAGGCTGTGTCCGCCGGCCTCGTTCTGGGAAGCTGCCGGGCAGCACCTTGCCCGCCCGGACGACCTCGACGGCCTGGCCCGCGCGGCCCGGGCCCGCTACCGCCTGCAGTGGGCTGATCGCCTGGGCCGGCGGGCCGCCGAGGCCGGTCAGGTGCGGGCCTTGCTGGCCCAGGGGGCCCGGTGCGAGCGAGCCGCTGACTGGGCGCAGGCGAAGGTGTTGCGGTTGACGCCGCGCCCGATGCACCGCAGTAATGCGAGAAGGCCCGGATCCAGCTGGATCCGGGCCTTCTTCAGCAGTAGCGGGGACAGGATTTGAACCTGCGACCTCTGGGTTATGAGCCCAGCGAGCTACCGAGCTGCTCCACCCCGCGTCGGTGATCCCTACCGTACGCCATCACAGCAGCGCCGCAGACCACCTCCTGCCCGCAGGGCTGCCACGCGGCAGCGAAGCCGACAACGGCCGGCACCCTGCTACGCCTTGTCCGCCCAGTCTTCAGCCCTGCGGCAGCGGGCACGTCGGTGATCCCGTACACACCTACGACGCCGCAGAGCGGGCCCGCGAGGTCGCCGAGAGCGCGAATGGCGAGGCGGACGCCGCCCGACGCGCGCCAAAGTCGCGTCCCTTAACCTGCCCGGACTGTCGGACGACCTGATCGAGGTGGACCACATCCGTGCCCTGGCCTACGAGTTGGCCATGGACGCCGCGACCTCACAGCGCATGGGCCACGTCGTGGTCAGCCGGCCCTCCGCGCGCCACAGCATCCGCGTCCGACTGCGCTCCGGCCAGGACGCCAGCCTCACCGCGATGCTCATCCTGGGCCGAGGCCATCGTCACGGGCCGCCCGGGCCCTCAAGGGCGCGGGCGGCCGGCGGGCGGCTAGCCTGCGGAGCAGAGGCCGTCACTCGGGCAGAACATGACCCACGTGAAGTTGTAGCCGGTACCTACGGTCACGGGATTCGGCGTGGGGCCGTCGTTGATGGAGGACCCCGGGTCGGGTGTGGCGGTGAAGGTGACCGTCGTTGCGACCTCGAAGCTCGCGGTGCAGGTGCCGGTCGGGTTCGGCTGCGGTTCGCCCGTTGCGTACGGATCCCACGCCGACTGGTGGCAGTTGATCCCGGCGGGCTGGCTGGTGATCGTTCCGCCGCCCCAGCCGTCGCTGACGTACGCGGACAGTTGAGCGGTGGACTGAGCCTGAACCGGAGCGACGGAGGCGATCGCGGCGGCCACGGCGAGTGCGGTGACAACTCCCGTCGCGCGCCAGGCGCCGTTTCTGCTCTTCCTCATGAAAGGCTCCTCGGATCGAACCATTTCGACCCCTGCGACCAGCCTATTCGCCCCCTCGGGGACCTGCTACTGCGCGGGTGCTTGGCCGGACCGCGCAGACAGCCTGACCTGCCATTCTGGCGCTGAGGCAGTACTGGTCCCCTCTCGGGCCCCCTTCGATCTTCCCGAAGATCAGACACCGAGCGTGTCGACCACCTCAGCACCGGGCGCCCACCTACTACGCCCTCGTCCCCTACAGCCGCGGCATCCCCTGGCTGGGCGCCAACGACACCCCGTTACTCGGGCCCGACACCTACCTCGGCATCCCCACCCTCGAACACACCGCACCGCCCGGAACCTTCTGGGTCACCCCACCCCGCCACCGAGGCGACCTGTGCCCATACGACGCCGTCTTCGACCTCATCCTCACCGCACGCCGCCACCTCCGCACAACCACGCCGGACAACGCCAACACCCCATCACCCGAACAGCTTTGACTATCCACCAGGCGCAACCAGCCCCGGCCGCCCCGAGGCTCTCCCCCACCACCCCATCCAGCCCCCGTCCCTGCCGGACGCAGCCAAAGCCGAGACACCCCCGACTCGGAACCGGCCCCGGCAGGGACGGGCCGCACCAACCGGCCCGGTCACGGACGCTGTCCCCGATACGGACGACCGAGGTAGCGGCCCCGCCACTCGGGCAAACCCGCACCCGCCCACCAGACCTGACCCCCAGCCACTCCCCCGCCGGCGGCAAGCGATCCACCACCCGTGCGCACCCGCAACCGCGACCGCACTCCCGCTTTCGGGGTCAGGGCCAGGCCCACAGCGCGCCACCCGCCAGGACGACGCAGAGCGCCAGCTGGACCACCCCGACAACCCGGCAACCCAGCCGCAGCAGCACCACGCCCGTGACACCGACCGCCAGCGCCAGAACACCGAAACACCACACCGGCATCCAGTCCACGGGCGGCTGCCCGGCCATACGCTGCCCTGCACCGGCATCCATCCGGCCCAGCCCCCGCACCGCGAGCACGATGACGACCAACAAGGCGGCCGCCGCGTCCGCCACCAGCACGAGCAGCAGCAGGCAACCCCCTGTAAGGGCATCCGCCCAGCTGGAGAACCGCCTGTCAGCAGGAGGGGACAATCCCTACCGTCGTACGGAACTCACCCCTCCACACGGGACGTCGCCGACCAGCAACCCAGGCGTACCCCAGGCTTCACAATCCCGCCCGGCCCCGCCCGGCCCCGGACGGTGAGGGGCCACACAAACCCTCACACAGCCGACGATCAACATCAGGCGGCACTTCCCGCAAACCGCAACTCCCCACAACCGATCCCCTGGCGCAGCCACTCCACCCACACACCTGCGCAATACCCCCTTGCACAGACCCGACCACGGCCACCAGAGCCCAGCCACCGAACCCGACCGCAGCCACCCGGCCCCCGACCACAAACCCGACCACGCAGGCCACAGCAGTGCGCAACCACTGCACACAACACGACGCAGCCAGTTCGCGCAGGGTCTACGCAGCCTCCAACCCCGCCGTCCCGCCTGCGCAACCCGCCCACCGCCCGGGTGCGCACCACCACCGCCGTACCCGTGCGCAACCCCGCCGGCCACATGCGCGCACAGCCCCACCGGTCGGGGCGACCATGGGCCCGACCGCAGCACTGCACACCGAGCGCGCAGAAGCTGCGCACCCGGCATGCGCAGCCGTCATCCCGTGACCGCTACGCGCGGCCCAGCCACCACCCGATGACGCAGACAGGCCGCCGACCGCCCCCACCCCGCGCACCCGGCCCCGCGACCGCACGAATGCGTCCCTACCCGGCTTCACGGGCCGCGTGCTGCAGCTTGCGGATGAAGCGGTGGATGTGGGGATCGAGCAGTTCGCCGGACTCCTCGAGCACCTCCTCCTCCGTCAGCCACCGCAGTGCATCGAACTCGCCCCGGTCGTAGCTGGTGATGGTGCGGGCATCGGCGTCCAGGAGGTACCAGAGTGAGACGTCGGTGTCGGCGCGCTGGCCCCGGGTCCGGGTGACGGTCAGGAAAAGGGGACGCTCGCCGGTGACCGGCGATGCCACAGCCTCGATGCCCAACTCCTCACGGCATTCACGAACCACGGCACCCACCAGCCCCAGAAGACGGGCACGCGACGCATCGTCAAAAAGGTGAACACGGTGATCCGGAAAGCGCGCCATCCATGCCGCACCGGAGGTCCCGAAACTGACGGCGAGGTTGTAGTGCGAAGAAGCTTTGTGGACAGAGGTCAAGCCCGTGCGCGGGCGGGTACCTCCCGGGCAAGAGCGATCGCGACGGCACCGAGGAGGCTCCCAGTGGTCCAGCGTTGCCACTTGGCCCATGACGGGCGGCTCTTGAGCAGGCTGGCGATTGATCCAGCCGCGAGCACGATCAGCGCGTTCACGGTGAGGCCTACCGCGATCTGCACAGCGCCGAGAGTGAACCCTTGGGCCGTGGTGTGGCCGCGTGCGGGATCGATGAACTGCGGGATGAGCGCGAGGTACAGGATGGCGACCTTCGGGTTGAGCAGGTTGGTGATCAGCCCCATCCGCAGCAGCCTCCAGTGCGAGTCGCGCTGGAGGCTGCGTGGCTCGAACAACCCGCGGCCTCCCTGCCTGAGCACCTGCCAGGCCAGGAATGCGAGGTAGGCCGCGCCGACAGCTTTAAAACCGATGTACAACCATGGGACGGCAACGAAGACCACCGCCAACCCCACGTTGGCCAAAGTCATGTACACGAGGAAGCCCACTGCAGTCCCAACCAGCGAGACAAGCCCCGCCACGCGGCCCTGGCTGACGCTCCGAGACACCAGATACACCATGTTCGGGCCCGGCGTCAGTGCCATTCCTAGTTCGACCAGGGCCATTCCGCCGGCTGCCGCCGATGAGATCATCACACATGTCACCATGTCAGACGCGGCGCAACAGGCGTCACCCGGCATCCGGTCGGCGGTGCTCCAGGTGGGGGCGCGCACCCACGGCAGCCGAGGCAGCCCACATGTCCGCTATCTCCTGAACGAGAACCCCATGAGTTTCTGATCAATATGTCACCCACCTGACGTATGGTCAGCACGGTTGAACGCCTCGATCATGGTGTCCCGCCCATTATGAGGGGGTTCGGATGCCCGATCCGGTTGACGGTGTGAAGGATGCCGACGTCCAGGACATCCGTCTGGCCGTGGTGATGAACGGCGGAGTCAGCCTCGCTGTGTGGATCAGCGGGGTCACCTTGGAACTGCACAGGCTGGCAACAGCCCGGTACGGGACCTGCCGTGCTTACCTGCCGCTGCTCAAGATGCTGCAGGCCAAGGCCAGTGTGGATGTGGTGGCCGGCACGTCGGCCGGCGGTATCAACGGCGCCTTCCTGGCCCTGGGACTCGCCCGCCGCACCGGTATTGAGGCGATGCGGGATCTGTGGCGTGACGAGGCCGCCATCGGCAGGCTCCTGCGCGACGCTTTCGAGAAGCACCCGCCGTCTGTACTCAAGGGCGACGCCTATTTCCTCCCGCAGGTCACCCGGGCACTGCGCAACATTGCGGAAGGGGACGCGGCCGCCGTGGATGCCTGTCAGGGGCCCACGTCGGTGGAGCTGATTTTGACCGGCACCCTGTGGCGCGGCCGCCAGACCTCGTTCAGCGACGACATGGGCGTGCGCATCACCGAGGTGGATCGCGATGCACGGTTTTGTTTCGGCTGGCGGGCCGACGGTTCACCCGATGGCACGGTTTGCGACCTGAATGCCGAGAGTGCGGTGGACGAGCTGGCTGCAGCGGCCCGCTGCACTTCCTCCTTCCCCGGCGCGTTCGAGCCGCACTGGGTTCAGGTGTCGTCCGACCATGGGGGCGGCGAGGGCTCCTGGCGGTCACAAGCCGGTGCGGTCAACTTTCGTGACTCGCAGTACGTCGTCGACGGCGGCCTGCTGCTCAACAAGCCTGTCCGGCCGGCCCTGGAAGCCGTCTATCGCCAGCCTGCCCAGCTGCAGGTGCGGCGCGTGCTGGCGTATGTCGTCCCCGATCCGGGAGAGCAGCCGCCACAGGAGCAGTCCGCCGCACTGCCCAACCCCGAGGGTGTGACGTCCCCTCCGCCCGGGCCAACTGCTCCGCAGGTACTGCTGGGCGTGCTCACCCGGCTGCGTGCCACGGACTCCGTCTCGCGCGAGCTGGAGGAGATCCGCCGCCGCAACGCTGCGGCGCACATCCGCCGCCGAGCCCGCGACCGGTTCGCCACCGCGCTGGTGCAGGATGCCGGATCCTTGGCCACGGCCGCATGGCCCGCGTATATCGAGGTCCGCATTGACAACGCCGCGCGTACCATCGGCCGGCTCCTGGCCGTCGGCCAACACTGTGAGGGAGCGGGCCGTTGGAGCGAGACGGACCTGGTCGCCCAGATCCGCTCGCTCCTCGAGGAGGACGAGCAGGAAGCAGCCGTGTCCTTCATCCCCCAGCCCGGGCTGGGGGAGGCTGTAGAGCGCGCTGAAGCGGCCTGGGACTGGGGCCAGAGCACGGTCCTGCGGCTTCGTGACATGGCCGTCGACGTGCTCAAGCGTGCGGTGTGGCTGGCCCCCCTGAAGTCGACCGGGAGAGCCGGCATCGTGACGGCCCGCGCCCGGATCAGCGACGTCTTCAAAGACGTCAAGGCCGACGGGCTCAATCTCGAGACCTATTGGGCAGCCGCTGCCGCCCGCCTTGCGGACCCGATTCCGGCCCGCGCCACCGACGCCCTGGGGCGGGCAAGCAACACAGCGCAACTCCGTGGGTGGCTGCGCACCGCACTGACCGCCTGGGACGAGCAACAACCTGTCGGCGTAGCCGAGCGTCATCGCCGACAGTACGGCCAGGCCGCAGACCTCGCCCGTCATCTCGCGGACTGCGCCGACTCCCTCGGCGAGATCGTTGGGAGCGGCAACGCCACCCTCGACCCGGACGGATCTGAGCAGGGTCGTCTCCAAGCCCTCTACGACTGCTTGCTTGCCCCGCACCACAACAAGGCCGCCTCCCCTGAGATCGTGCTGGGCCGCATGCTCCGGCTGGAGGTGGTCCAGCTCGCCTTCTCGGGAGCAGCCCCGGACGTCGAGCAAGAGGTCGAGCTGATCCAGTTCTCCGCCAAAAATCCCACCCTGATCACCGGCAGGCAGCTGCACCACTTCGGTGCCTTCTGGCGGTCGTCCTGGCGGGTCAACGACTGGATCCACGGTCGTTTGGACGGCGCCGCCCACATCGTACGGATGCTGATGTCGCCGGAACGGCTGCGCCAGCTCGGTACCGTGTACGGCTCACCACAGGAGATGGTGCGAGATCTTCGTGCCTGTGCCGTGGCGGCCGACAATCGTGGCGACCGGGAATGGCTGAAGCAGCATTGGCAGCGCGTGGAGGAGCAGGTCCACGGCTATGTCACAGACCACCTCGTCCCTCCGGCCGCTGCCGCCGGCTTGGATCCGGCCTCGCCCGATCCCCGGCTGAACACGTGCATCGAGGCCATCACCCAATCGCTCCAACTACGCATCCTGCGCGAGGACCTGGGCTCCCTCGCCGCCGCGCTCCGCCGTGAAACAGCCGGCATCGCAGAAGAAGCGAAAACTGAAAAGGATGAGGCTCAGACAAAAAGTGACGGAGAGGGTGAAAATAAGACCGACGTCAGAAGCATCACACGAGCAGGACGGGAGTGGCTGGCCTGCTACGACGCCAAGCGAACACCCTTGTCACCGCAGGACCTATGGGACCAGTGGAGCCTGGCAGCGGACATCGGCCGGCAGACGATCCGGGACGACCACGGCAGCGACTACTTCGCCCGCACCGTAGCCCAGGCCGCCGCCGTCACCGCCAACGTGGCACGCACGGCCACCTCATCCGGATTCCTCAACAAAATCAAACCCATCGGCACCGTGCTCGATGCCTTCCGCGGATACACCCTGGCCGTCTGGGCCATGGTGGCCTTCCTGACCCGCGGCAGCAACATCGGCCGCAACACCGTGCATCTCGTTCTCGCCGTCGGTGGAGCCCTGCTCGGCGTCTCGCTCGTCGTGCCCGCCGTGCCGCTGGTGGTTCCCCTGGCGGGAGCCCTGCTCCTCACCGCCGGCTGGTCGACGGCCGCCCTGCTCACCGCATACACACGGCCCGTCGGATGGCGTCTGCTCCCGCTCGCCCTGCTGATACTCGCCGTCCTCGCCGCCTACCTGACATGGCAGGTACGCGACCACGGCCCAGACAACCTGCTCGGCTTCCTAATCAAAGCTGCTGTCGTCATCCTCGTCATCCTGCTCGGCTGGTGGATCGCCCGCGCCTCACGCCCATCCAAACGAGGATCAGCGACATGACAGCAAAGCCCCGCAATCCACAGACGGCACCCCCGGACTTCCGCGCATTCAAGCATCGACAGACGTCGGCGCCCGACGCGGTAGCGGCCCAGCGATGCCCCTGAGCGGCTTGCAGCCGGGCCGGTGTCTCGCGCACAAGATGGATCGATGCCGAGCAGTCGGAACGCCCGGCTGATCTGAACTCCGCACCGCAGTACGGCGCACGCTGCGCCCAACCCCGAACCGAGGAACAGCACGATGACGAAGCGCGGTCTCCCCCACCCCGAGCACCTGCGCCTGGGCCAGGTCCTCTCCGGCGTGCGGACCCACTTGGTGGACGAGCAGACCGCGTTGGCGAAGGCGTACCCGCAGACCGGACCGAGGGCGCTTCCGGCGAAGCAACTGCAGGTGGCGATCGACGCGTTGGATGCAGCGCGCTCGGCCCTGGACAATGCAGTGCTCGAGGAGCACCCGGCAGCGGCCGAGACGTACGACTACTACCCGTGCCAGGAGCATCGGGCGGAGGTAGTGGTGCCGGAGAAGCCGGGCAGCAGCGCGGGTCGGGTCCGCTTGGGGCGGTAGGGCCGTGAGGTAGCCGGAGAGTCGGTGAGGCCTCCGTACGGCAGCTCGAAGGTCCCGCACCCCCGCTCGCCCAGCGGGTCGCCGACCCCCTGCACGTCAGAACTTGGGATGTCGTGGACATCTGCCAGCAGTGGCAACGGCAACACACCTTCTCAGCTCGCCGATCGCGTGCCTTCTGGCGGCGAGGTCGTCGACGAGGGCGCGCAGGGCGGCGAGGACAGGTTCGGCGACGTCGTCCTGGTCCTGGTCGCGGGTGCCCATGTCCCCATCGTCCTCCGGGCCGGCGGGCCGGGCCGGGGCGTACGGAAGCATGGGCGCGAGCTCCACCTCACACCCTCACAGACCTCATAAACTCACCCCGTTTTCCTGCGGGAACAGGCTGTGAGCCTCATGGACCTCACAGCCTTCGGCGCAGTGGAAGCCGGGTGCGCGGCCCGCGCCGATGGATGGCTGCCGTGCCGGAAGGGGCCGATGGCGCCTTCGGTGTCGTGCCTGCCTGGCAAGGTGTGCCCGTGCTGGAGAGCCGGTGGGCCCATCGATGGGCAGTCTGCCTGCTGATGGAGCAGGTTCAGTCGTTTCGCCTCCCGGTCTGCGTCCACGACGGCGGGCCTGCCTCTTTGAGGCGGGCGGCCCGCCGTCGTGACTCTGCTTCAGTAGCGGGACTCGATCCACCACACAATTAGCCCGACGACGCTGGTCCCTACCCCGTACGAGGCTCCGCGGAGCGCGTTGAGAGCCATCAGGTGCCGACGACGGTGGAACCACCGTGCAGCCCGCTTGCCCCACCCGCACCTTCCCCTCGGCGTCTGCGACCCGGACTCGTTTAAGTTCACGTTGCCCCAACTCCTTTCGCGATCTTGCTCGATGAGCCGACGGGTTGGGATCCCAGTCCTTCTCGGTGCGGAGGACAGTAGTAACACCCAATGACCTGCGTCATTACATCTGAGGGGAATTTGAGCATCACGATCCGGTGGCCATCCGACACGTGCCGTAGCGGCTGCGCGCGGCCGTGTATGGGGCCGGGTAACTCAAGCCGGAACCCACTTGACGGCGCCGTCGTTCACCAGCGTGACTGCACTGGTGCACGCGCGCGAGCAGGCGTTCTGTATCCATCCTGACCATGCGGCTGATGAGCCGGAGGAGGTCCGGATGAGACTGCTCCTCGTCGAGGACGACAACCATGTCGCCGCCGCTCTGTCCGCGGTTCACAGGCAGATTTTTTCGTACTCGATATATTCGTACTCGATATATAGTGAAGGGCATGACGCCCTTCCGACTCACCGCGCCGATGATCGCTGTCATGAGGGTCCTGCTAGCAGCGAAGAAGGAAGAAGTACCGACCTGGGGCCTCGAGATCTGCCGCGAGGCCGACCTCGGCCCCGGCACCGTCTACCCCATCCTCAAACGGCTCACCGAACATGGCTGGGTCACCAGCCAGGAGGAAACCGCCCCGAACCATCGTGGCCCCGTGCGCCGCTTCTACGAACTCACAGAAGTGGGCAACCAGGAGGCGGCCAATGTTCTGTCGGCGCGTGACTCGATTCGCGACGAACGGGGCTGGAAACCCCGGGGCTTGTAGCCGGGCGCGACCGCCGGAACTCAGGCGCCTGGCGCGGGCGTTCAACGAAATGGCGGACAACGTCGAGGCCGTCCTGGAGCAGCAGCGCGCCTTCGTCGCCGACGCCTCGCACCAACTGCGCAACCTGCTTGCCGCGCTGGTGCTGCGCATCAGCGTGGACGTTTCGGTTGTCCAACTGACTCGCAAGGAGTTCGACCTTCTCGCCCTGCTGGCGCAGCGCCCCGGAGTCGTCTTCCGCCGGGAGCAGATCATCAGCAAGGTGTGGCGCACCAGTTGGGAGGGGACCGGACCCACCTCCGACAGCAGACCGAGTACCAACCGCCGGACCCGCCGCCGGGGTTCGACCCGGGTGAACCGGCCTGCGATCCGGCTCATCAAACCCTCGAACTCCTCCTGCCAGCGGGCAGGGTCTACGCTGTGACCTGCGGCCACCGCATGATCTTCAGTCTTCACACACCGATGATCAACGGTGGCCGTACCCGTCTCCACAGCGCGTCAGGGTCGTGCGGCGACCGTCTGCCGTCCTGTGTCAGGAGGACATGTGCAACGTGGCGAAGTCTGGTGGGCCGAGTTCGACGAGCGGCGGCTGGTCGTACTGCTGTCGGGAGACGACGCGTCCGGGATCCGGGTGATGCAGATCGTCGCTCCGGCGGGCGTCGACATCAGCGGCATGGGCGTCGAAGTGGCAGTAGGCGCCGTGGAAGGGCTGCCCTTTGAAGGCGTGCTGCGGTTCGCGTTCCCGCGTCCGGGCTTTACCCCCTGCACGTGGCTGACCACCGTGTCCCGGGACGACCTAATCGAGCGGGCAGGCGCCCTCTCCCCCGCGAAGCTCAGCGAGATTGAGGACGCCCTCCGCCTCGGTGGACAGGCGAAGGAGTGGACCCCGGCGACGATCGCGAAGCTCAGCGAGATAAGGGACGCCCTCCGTCTCGGTGGATTCGGGTAGGCGGAGAAGGAACGGACGTTCCTGATGGCGTGGCCGGTCTCGTCCAGATGATCGACACTGACCAGCTGTCTCCTCGGCCCTCCTCACCATCGAGATCACGAACTACGGCTGGAGTACTAACCCGCCGCGCCGATGTCGGGTGCCCTGCTGGATGTTCTGAGAGGGCGGTATGTGAGTCACTGTCTGTTTCAGCCTGGGTGTAGCTTCGGCTGAGTGACCGGTCGCGATGGCGTGCTTGACGCACGTGGCAGGGTAGCTGAGCTGGGGCTTTGACCGTCCACCGGCTGTGCCGGAGCAACTACTCGGTCGAATCTGCACCTTGCCTGGTCGCGGCGATAGCGCCGCTGGCCCGGGGTGGGCATGTCTACGCTGGCGGCGTGGCATTGGTGTGGGTGACGGGCAATTCAGGGACTAGTAAGTCCACGGTCTGCGGGGTGTTGCGGGCGCGTGGCTACGTCGCGCTCGACGCCGACGAGGACGGCTTCAGTCGCTGGATCGACCGAGCTCGAGCTGAGGGCGAGGTCGTTGTGACTCCTCCACCCCGTAAACGGGGTGGCTTCTCGCTATGCCGGGTTGGCGTCGCGACGGACCAGCCCGGCCCGTAGAACGTTGGTTGCTCCCACGACGTCGGCGTGCGCCCGGTGGTCGCACGAGATGCAGTGGAACTTCTCCTGTGTGGGCCGGTTCTCCTTCGCGGTGTGCCCGCATTCGGGGCACTGGCGGGAGGTGTTACGGGGGTCCACGGCGATCACTTCCCGCCCGGCGCTTTCAGCCTTGGCGTGCAGGATCGTCAGGAACACCCCCCAACCGGCATCAGCGATCGAGCGGTTCAGACCTGTCTTGGCGGCGGCCCCGTTGGGCAGGAACGCGCCCGGCTTGTCGGGGTCGGGCTTCGGTGTGACGGTCTTGCTCATGTTGCGGATCTTGAGGTCTTCGTGCGCGATAAAATCGTGCTCGGCGACCAGGGCGTGCGCGGTCTTGTGCGCGTGGTCGAGGCGCTGACGTCGCACCTTGCCGTGCAGGGCCGCGACGCGCTCTACGGCCCGCTGGTGGTTGTTGGTGCGGTTCTTCGCCTTGCGGCTCGGATACCGGGACAGTGCCCACTGTGCGGCCTCCAGCTTGGCGGCAGCCTTGCGGGCGTGGCGCGGGTTGGCGACGTGTACGCCGTTGGATGTGGTCAGGAACGAGGCGATGCCGAGGTCGATGCCGACCACGCTGCCGGTCTTGGGCAGCGGCTCGGGCCGGGGCTGCTCGGCGGTGATGACGACGTACCACCTGCGGCCCTCACGCTTGACGGACACGGTCTTGACCTTGCCGACCACCGGCCGGTGCTGGTTGACCTTGACGTGCCCGACACCCTGGAGCCGGACGCGGGCACGGGATCGTGCGGGGTGGAGTCCCAGCGGCAGCCGTCCCCGTCCTTGGGGAAGTCCACCGTGTCGAACCAGTTCACCCCGCGAAAGCGCGGGTAGCCGGGCGTATCACCGGACTTGATACGGCGGAAGAACGCGGCGAACGCCTTGTCCAGACGGCGAAGTGTCGCCTGCTGGCTGGAGAACGACCACCGGCCCTGACGCTCCGGGTCGAAAGCCCGGATGTCCTTGAGCTGTCCGGACTGCTGCCCGTACTTCACGCTCGTCTTCGAGGCGTGTCGGTAGGCGTCGCGACGTTCTTGCAAGGCTCCGTTGTAGAGGGAGCAGTGATCGGCCAGCATCACGGCGAGCGCAGCGGCCTGGCCCACGGTGGGCCGCATGAGGAACGTGTACGCGCGGATCATCCAGCCCACCCCCTTCCGGTCGAGTCCGTCGATCATACTACGCTTGGTTCATGTCACCGCGCTGGGAACCAAACACCGATATCCGCCGGGGCCGTCACGTCGTCTACAACCTTCATGTCCACTTGGTTTTCGTGACCAAGTACCGGCGTGAAGTCTTCAACGACGACATGCTGACGCGCTGCGAAGAGATCATGCGGAACGTGTGCACCGACTTCGGCGCGGACCTGACCGAGTTCAACGGGGAGGGCGACCATGTGCACCTCCTGGTGCACTACCCGCCCAAGGTCGCCCTCTCGAACCTGGTCAACTCGCTCAAGGGCGTCTCCTCGCGCTACCTGCGCCAAGAGTTCACCGGCCGCGTCAACCGCTTCATCCTGCACGGCCGGTTCTGGTCTGGCTCCTACTTCGCCGGATCATGTGGCGGGGCTCCGCTGTCGATCGTCCGTCAGTACATCGAGCAGCAAAAACGTCCTTCGTAACCTGTCAGAGCAGTCCTGAGATCGGATTCCCTCCCCGCCTAAAGGCAGGGATTCCCTCCGAAGAGAGGGATGGATCCTCCGTATCCGGTTCCCGGGGGCTGGCTTGATCGATACGGGTGGGCGATTGTCCGCGAGCGCGTTGAGACTCTCGTCGCGGAGTCTCGTTTCCAAATCGCGTTCTTGTGCGGGTCGGCGGAGAACGAGGCAGACGTCCGCGACCTTTTCGACGTCATCGTGTGCCTGGTGATCGACGAGGACACCCTCCGCCACCGGCTCGCGACCCGCACTACGAACGCATTCGGTCAACATCCCGAAGAGCTCGCAGCGGCCTTGAAGTGGAATCCTCGGATGCGAGCGATCTACGAAAGCCGTGGCGCGACGATCATCGATGCGTCCAAGCCGGTGACCGAGGTGGTGGACAGCGTGATCGATGCAGCTCAGGAGCTGAGAGGCGATACGTAAGTTGGTGTCCCTTTCGCGCTTTCGGGAGGGGCAAGCGGGCTGGCCGCGGTTTCGCTGGGCGACTAGGTGTGATGTCTCATGAGGTTGGTTCCGCGAGATCCTCGATCGTGAGCTGCTGCGGGAACGTGTCGATCGGTTCCGGCGGCCGATGCCCCTCCTCTCCGTGGGCTCGCCGGCGGGCGTACCACTTGGCCAGGCAGCGTCGGGAGATCCCGGCTTCGACGGCGACGTGCGCGATCGGCCGCCCGGTGTCGATGCGCAGGCACAGGCGTAGCCGTCCCTCCGGGGTCAGCGGAGCGTTGGGGTGGCCGGCCATGTTCCCCCGTACTGGCTGGACATGCCGGACCGGGCTGTCCCGGGGCCTTCACGGCCGCTGCCGTGCTGCACCATGCGCATCTGACACGTGCTGGTGCTGCGCCGACGAGCTTGGCGATCTTGCGGTCATGGCTGTTCTGGCGTACTGCCTGGGATCGGTTGTTGAGGGCCTGAGCCGGATGTGGCCAGTTCACGGTCGTCTATGGGCGCGGGATGCCGGCGGCGGGGCAGTAGCAGCGGGCTGGTGAGGATGAGCAGTCCCGCGACCGTGAGGGCGGTGCGTGGGCTGGTGACGTCGGCGAGCAGTCCGGCGAGCGCAGTGAGGATGGCGATGGACGCCTGCTGACCGATCGACCAGGCCGACAGGGTGCGGGCGACGAGCTGCTTGGGGGTGCGTTCGAGCCGGTAGGTGGCGAGCACCGGGGTGTACAGGCTCATGTTGATGATGATCGCCAGCTCGACAGCTATCACGGTGACGAGGCCGACGACGCCGGGACGGACGAAGGCCAGGCCGATCAGCCAGATGGCGCGCAGGGTGCCGACGGTCCGGAAGACCGCGTGCTGGCCGTAGCGGGCCACGACACGGCGGGCCAGCCGCGAGCCGATGAGTCCGCCGACACAGGGAGCGGCGAAGGCGAGGCCGTACTGCCAGGGTGGGAACCCGAGCTGGCGAAGCAGGAGCACGGCCAGCAGCGGCTCGGTGGCCATGATCAGACCGCCGACGAGCATGTTGTTGAGGTAGAGCGCCCGCAAACCGTGGTGCCCCATGATGTGCCGCCAGCCGTCGAGCAGTGCGCCCGCCCGGAGCGGGCTCTTGTCGGTCGTTCGCGGCGCTTCTTCCTGGCCGCGGATCGCGGTGATGCCCAGCGCGGAGAGCAGGTAGCTGAGCGCGTCGGCCACCACGGTGGTGACCGGCCCGAACAGGCCGATCGCCGCCCCGCCCAGCGGTGGCCCCACCGCGATGGAACTCCAGTTCGTGGACTCGAACCGCGCGTTGGCCACGAGCAGGTCATCTGGCCGGACGAGGGCCTTGAGGTAGGCGCCGCTGGCCGCGTTGAAAGCGATCTTGGCTGCGGCGACCACGGCCGAGATCACGAGCAGCTGGACGAAACTGAGCCGACCGAAGGCGTAGGCGACCGGGATCGTCGCCATGACCGCAAACCGGGTCAGGTCCATCGCGATCATGACCGGGCGCCTACGCCGAAACTCCACCCACGGCGCGAGTGGCACCGCGATCAGCGCGCCCACCGCGGGCCCCACCGCGGACAGCGCGGACACTTCAGTGGGGCCGGCATGCAACGCCAGCACGGCGATCAGCGGGAATGCTCCGAACCCCAGCCCGGATCCATAGGCGCTCACCGCATATGCCGCCCACAGCCAGCCGAACTGCCGCCCCAGGGATCGTCTCGCCACCAAGCTCCGCACCTTCCTTTCGCATGACACAACTCGCCGTTGGATCGCTGCGAATCAAATCAATGGCGGCGAGGGGGGATCAAACAACCGACCCGGCGGCGAGCCACAACCCTTTGTTGTCCCAGTAGAGTCACGTGCGTGGACCTCGACGCCGTGCACACCTTCGTCGCCGCTGCGGACGCCGGCCAGTTCCAGCAAGCCGCCGCCGCGCTGTCGATCACCCAACAGGCCGTCTCCAAGCGCATCGCCGCGCTGGAGAAAGACCTGGATGTACGCCTGTTCACCCGCACCGCCCGCGGCGCCCAGCTCACCATCGACGGCCAGGCATTCCTGCCCCACGCCCGTGAACTTCTCCGGGTGGCAGAGCGGGCTGATGCGTCCGTCCGTCCTGGCCGGCGCGCTCTACGCGTCGATGTCGTCAACCGGCGGATCGTGACAGCGGGGCTTCTCCAGGACTTCTACCGCATGCATCCCGAGATCGAACTGGATGTCGTGACCCTGGACGCCGACGTCGATGGAGCGATCGCCGCTGTCGAAGCTGGGACGATCGACGCCACCTTCCACGGCGTTCCCGCGCAGCAGCATCTGCCCGAGAGGATCAAGGCTGTCCGCGTGATCGACGAGACGCACCAGCTCCTCGTCGGACCCCGCCACCCGCTCGCCAGCGCCCGCGCCGTCACGCCCGGGCAACTCGCCGGACACCGAATCTGGATGCCCGGCCTGGACGCCCGCGGCGAGGTGGCCGCCTACTACGACGAACTCGCCACTACCTTCGGCGTCACGATCGACGTGGTTGGACCCGTCTTCGGGAATGAGGCACTGCTGGCTGAGATCGCCGACTCCTCCGACCTGGCGACCTTGGTCGGCGAAGGCTCGCGGTATCTGTGGCCGGACAGCTATGACCTGCGGCGCATACCGATATGTGACCCGACACCGGTCTACCCGATGTCACTGATCTGGCGCGACGACAACCCCCATCCCGCGCTCATCGAACTTCGCAGCTACCTCGACTCCAGACGAACAGACTCACCCGATACCAACGTCTGGATACCGAAATGGGAACAACGGGCAGCCTCGAGGCCATAAGCGAGACGCGCACATCATCGGCTTCCTGCACCGGCTGGTCGGCGACACCAACAACCTCCCCGCCCGTCCGGCATCAGCTGCACGCGAGGAGGCGGGCCCGATCAGGCTGTGATCGCGACCGTGGTACCAACCTCATGAGACGGCACAACTAGAGCGTGTCTCTTTGATGGGTTGGTCAGTTGATCGGATGTGTCTGTCCGATTAGTGATCACTACGGTCCAGCCGATGTCGTCGACGGCATCCGCTGCGGCGAGGACGGCGGCGAAGATCTTCTCCCACGTGCCGTCGACGGCCCACCTGATCAGCCACTTATGGGCCGTCTGGAACGAGCCGAGCTCCTCGGGGAGGTCCCGCCAGGGCAAGTTGGTGCAGTACTTCCACGCGATGGCCTCGAACGTACCGCGGTGATCGGCCCAGCGCCGTCCCCGGACCGGATCGGCCGGCATGAGCGGCTCGATCCGGGGGTTTTCCCCATTTTTCAGGCGTAGGCGGTGGTGTTCGGGGATCCTGTCGATGTACCTCTGAAAACCACTGTAAGGAGACCCCCAGTGCGCCGCCCGACCCGGAAAGCCTTCGCCGCCCTCATCGCCGCAGCCGGCCTCGCCCTCCCCCTCCTCACCCCCACACCCGCCTCGGCTGCCACCGCCACCAGCCGCTTCGCGAACTACCGCTACGGTGACTGCCTGCGCGAGACCTCCGAAACCGGCCTCAAGGGCGACCGCTGCACCACCGGACGCGGCAGCCTCCTGTGGCAGTGGAACGGCCGCCTCAACACCAGCACCACTCTTAAGAACAACTTCTGGGGCCGCTGCCTCGACAGCAATGACCGGGGCGACGTCTACCCCCTGCGCTGTAACGGCGGCTCATACCAGAAGTGGCGCACCGTCCAGCCCGCCGCCCGCAGCGCCATCATGCTCCAAAGCGTCGGCACGGACCGCTGCCTCTACCAGCAGGACAACGGCTACTACCGCACTGCCCGCTGCGACCGAGGCGCCCAGAACCAGCGCTTTACCATCGGCTGAACGGATCTCTCGACCGCTTCAAAATGCGGGACCGACACATTGGAAGCGCAGTCCCAGCCCGCCGAAAACCCATTCACACCTCACCCGATCACGCTGGAGATCATCAGCAATCGCCGCACCCAGCGCGGACAGCTCAACTACGCCGTCCCTGATGTGCTTCAGCTCCAAAAACGCATCCGCCGCTACAACGCCGACCACGATGTGCCCCACGGCGACATCGTCGCCCTCGCCCTCGACACCTGGCTCCGCGCCAAGGGCTACCCACCCAACCTCACCTCGCCCAACACCGAGGCACGGTAATCACTTGGCTGGCCCAACTGCCGTGTCACACGTCTCATTTGCCGTTTCCGCCAGGGATGAGCTGGCATGGGCGCAGATCGACTTCGTCCGCCTACGGTCATGGTTCCGGTCAGCCCGGCGGCAGTTCGAACCGCAGGCGCATGGCCGTGGCGACGAGGCGGTAGCCGGCGAGGCCGGGGACGCTGAACGGGTTGGGGAGAGGGCTGATGCGTCGGTGGGTGCTGTCGAGGTCGGGGTCGACGCAGGCAAGCAGGGGAATGAGTCGGGCGCTGCCGGAACGGATCGAGGAACGGTCAGCCAGGACGACCTCCAGCCGCTGCGGTGGGATGCCGACCACGACGGCGATGTCCACGTCGGTGACGTTCGCGACGGAACGGCCACGGCCCTCCAGTTGTATCCGGCCCGCTCGTGGAGGACAGCTGCCTCGATCGCGCCGCACGCCTCTCGCTCCGCGAAACATCGCTAGGATCGAGGAGTCCCCTGGGGGAGGAACTGCGTGAACCGGGTGCCGCCGCCGTCTTCTCCTGCAGCGACAACCATGTCTACGAGGAAGTGCAACTGCCGAGGCATACCCGCGGACGCGTCGAGGACGCCGATCCCTACGGGCGTCCGATGCTGAGCGTGCTCGACGAGTACTGCCGCACCTGTGCGGTCATGATGGGCAAGGAGTGCGGCCAGGTCTCGGAGTACCACCTCGACCAGGCCCGGAGCCAGAGGCGGCCGTGACCAGACCCTGCGTAAGCCCAACTACGCCGCGGGGCTGGCCGAGTACCGGATCCCCAACAACGCCGACGAGCTCAGCAAACGACACTACCGGCGACTGGTCACCGAGGTCCGGAAGTTGTTCCGGTACCGGAACTTCGACGTGCTCGTCGCCGGCCACTCTTATGAGGTACCAGCCTTCGCCGGCCTCCTCCCCGCCCGTTGCGGGAAAGGCTCGTCGGCAGCTTCACCATCAACCGCGAGCCCGCGACACCCGCGGACCGTCAAGGAGAAGGTACGGGAGAGTCTCACAGGCCACGCACACGGCGAACTCCGGCGCGACTCAGGCCCCGGTGCCGGGGCGTCCGCGCTCCAACGGCACCGGGGCCCGGTCGTGGTCAGACTGGAATACGGATCTTCAGCCGCTGCTTCGGATGCCGCACATCGTTCCGCTGCGGCTGATCCGGCTCCTTCGCCAGCCGCCGTCGGCGCATCATGACGAACGGCAGGGCTGCGAGCAGGCCGAGCGCCGCGGCGTAGAGGCCATACGGCCACGGCCAGTTCAGCCCGAACAGACGGTCGAGCGATACGCCGCTGGGTCCGGTGAACGCGACTCCGAGCGCCGTGACCGCGTAGAGCAGCGGGGTCTCGTAGCCGCCGTTCTGCACCCACAGGCCGTTTCGCATGTGCGTGGTGGCCGCGGCGATCATCGTGCCGACGATGATGGCGGCGGCGAGCGGGGTCAGCAGGCCCAGCGTCAGTAGCAGGCCACCGGTCAGCTCGGCGAGGCCGGCCAGCAGAGCCATGCGACGTCCTGGCCGGTATCCGATGCTGTCAAAGAAGGTGCCCGTGCCGGCGAGCCCGTGCCCGCCGAACCAGCCGAAGAGCTTCTGGGCGGCGTGGCCGATGAGCAGCATTCCGACGATGACACGGATAAGGAAGAGTCCGACAGCCATCCTTTCCCCTCCTTCGCCTCGTCCAATGATTCCCTGATTGCGGGATGCGAACGTCACGCACGTCGGGCCTGTCAGGTCCTCAGACCTGCGCCGGTCCGGACATGCGTGGCTCTGGTGTCGGCGTTTGGTGCCGCTCCCGCGGAGCCAACTGTGCTGACTGGGGCGGGGCTTCCTCGCAGGGGCCGCAGGATCACGTCCGTGATCAGGTCATCCAATGTGGTCCGGACCTTCCCGGACCTCTCGAAGGCGTCCCTCCACCAGTCGAGGATCTGCCTGCACCTCAACAGGGCTTGCCAGCACCTCTTGAGGGCCGATGACGCTATGGACAGGAACATCGCCATCACCCCTCTCGGAGAGGAATGTCCATCTCAAGGACGAGGAAATGTACAACCGCAAGGCTCGTGGGGATGATGCGCCCCGTGGGGCGGTGGCAGGCCAGGTCACCCACATCCACTGGTCCTTGCTCTGCACCAGCACTCCTCACGTGCGGGCAGTTTCCGCAGTTCGGAGGGGCTGGGCGGCGGGCGATCAGGCCGCAAGCTGGACCCGGCCGAACAGCAGGGCGTATCCGGGCGGGAGTAGACGGATGATGCGCTCCGTGAGCTCGTCACCCGCAGCGTCCGCCACCGCGCTCAGGACCGAGCTGACGTCCCAGCGAGCAGTCGTGGGAGTGGCTCCATCGATCCGGGCCGCCACACTGTCGACGAACTGCGTACCGGTCAGCGGCTTGATGACGGGTACCTGCTCGGTAATGACCGTGGCGGCCTCGACAGGCAGCCGCTTGACCAGATCGTCCTTCGCTGGACCGGTCAGGTGCCCGCCCAGTGTGGAGAGCACGATCTTTGTGATCCGCTCGGCCTCCTTGGTGGTGGGGTACTCCCCGCGCTCGCGCACTTCCTCCACGAGTTCGCTCCATCGCATCTCTGGTATCCCTTCCCTTTCGTTCTGTTCGCCGAGCTCCGGGCGAATGGCGCCGGCGAAGATGTCAGACGGTGTGTGGACGAGATGGGCCGGCTGCCGGCCCCCGGCAGTGCAAAGCGAGGGTTCCTGCCGGGAGCCGGGTGCAGCCCGGTTCAGGCGCCGATCTGCTTCGGAGGCTCGCCGCCCGAGATCTGGATCTTCCGCGGCTTGGCCTGCTCGGCCACCGGGATGCGGAGCGTGAGGACCCCGGCGTCGTACGAGGCGTCGATCCGCTCGGTGTCGAGGCTGTCGCCGAGGAACAGCTGGCGGCTGCACGTCCCGGTCGGGCGCTCGGCCGCGGTCAACTGTGCACCATCGGGTGCCGGCGAGCGGCGGTCGGCGCGGACGGTGAGGACGTTCCGGTCGACGTCGAGGTCGATGGTCTCGGGGTCGACACCCGGGATGTCGAAGTGGACCACGAATTCGTCATCCGCGCGGTATGCCTCCATCGGCATGGCGGTGGTCCAGGACCTAGTACCGAGCGCCTGCTGGGTGAGTCGATCCAGTTCACGGAACGGGTCGGTGCGCATGAGCATCACTGGTCATCTCCTTTCGACGGATCCGGTCTGCGATGCCCGTACACCATTCATATAGCTCAGAGAAGAAAACTTGACAAGTGCGGGCTCACATTTCCCTGAAAGCCCAGTTCAGGGGCGGCTTGCCGTGCCGCCGCCCTGGATACTGTGACGGCGTGGAGGTCCGGCGGCAGCGGCCGTAAGAACGCGGTCGGCGCCGTCGACGAACCGGCGCAGGCTGGCCGGGACGGTCCCCGTGCCCCTTGCGAAGACGGCCCGGGCCGGTGTCCGGGGAGGGTTTCCTCGACCCACGAGCGCAGGACGTCCGCGGGTGCCGCGTCGGTCTGCCGGGCGATGACCTGCCCATTGTGGAGCACCAGCAGGTGGGCACCACCTGTACCTCGAATCGCCGGGCCGGCTGGGAGGACTGGTCGACATCGACTTTGACTCGTTTGATGCGTCCGTCGAGGTCACGGCCGGAACAGCGTGGCTGGCCATGGACCTGCACCTCGGCGCCCAGCGCGCCATCGCCCTGGGCGTCACCCCGTTCCTCGTCACCGACGCGCTCAAAACCGCCCTGGCGGCAGGACTGCTGCCGCTCGCCTGGCGAGGCATGGCGTACCTGCGGCGCTGACGAACTTCGTCCGCGCGCGTCGGCGCGTACGTGCCACCGCGCCATCCAGCAGGCTCCAGCGCCGTCGACGAACGCCAGGTGATCGGGGTGAGCACGGTGTCGCCTGCGGTCTACGCCGAGCCCACGTCGTCGGCCGTGGCGGGTACGTCGGCATCGACGGTGCGCCTCCCGGACGAGCCCCCGGTGTGGGCCCTGGTCTCCACCGCGGGGGCCAGGAAGGCGGCGCATACGACACAGGCCAGAACGACGAGCATGGCGGGGCGCAGGCCGACGTGGCCGCCGAGAAAGCCGAGTCCGGGCGGTCCGACGAGAAAGGCGACGTAGCCGATGACGGCGACCAGACTGACCCGGGCCGTCTGGTCCGGGCCGGATTCCCCGGCGGCCGAGAGCGCGAGAGGAAAGCCGAGCGAGGCGCCCAGCCCCCAGAGTGCTGCCCGAGCGACGCCGCTTCGAACGGTTCCTGGTCGGCAGCGAAGGATCGCTGGCCACGGTCCTTGAGGCGACCGTCCGGCTGGTCGACGACCGAGTCGAACGCAGGATGCTGGTGCTCGGATACCCGACGATGGCCGAGGCGGCCGATGCCGGCCCGGCGCTGCTCGCCGCAGCGCCGGGCCGGCTCGTCGCGTGCGAGGGCATGGACTCGCGCATCGTAGATCTGGTGCGGGCCAAGGGTTCGCCGGTGCCCGATCTGCCACGGGGGCAGGGCTGGCTGTTCGCGGAAGTGGCGGGCAAGGACACGCCGGACGCGGTGCGACGGCTCGTCGCCGCGGCCTCCGCGCTGGACACCAGGCTCGTCGACGACCGGCGTGAGGCCGCCGCACTGTGGCGCATCCGTGAGGACGGCGCCGGGCTCGCCGGCCGGTCGCTGCCCACGCCGGCGTACGGCGGATGGGAGGACGCCGCCGTACCGCCGGAGCACCTCGGTGCGTGGCTGCGCGACTTCGAGGAACTCCTGCGGGCACACGGCCTGCAGGGCGTTCCGTACGGGCACTTCGGCGACGGCTGCGTCCACTGCCGCATCGACTTCCCGTTCCGGCCCGGCGACCCGGCCTCGGCCGCGGTGTTCCGCGAGTTCATGACCGCCTGTGCGACACGGCTGCGTGACTACCGCGGCACGCGTCCACCGCCCGGCACATCGCAGTGATCGGCATCACCGCAGAGTCGTCGTACGCCTGCACGCCCAGGCCACCCCTCCACGGTGGGCACAACCCATGTCGACACCACGCCTGACACACGATCACTTAGCTCATCAGAGACGCTCAGCTCAACGACCCAATGGACACGCTCCGTTCCATCATGGCCACCACCTGCCGTCGGACAAGTGGCCGTCGCGGTGCCGGACAGACGGCTGCGTGTAGCCCACCCGCACTTGAGGTCGGGGTGAACCGACTCGTCAGTTCACCCCGACCCACCATCAGTGCTTGGTGGCAGCAGCCCGAACGGTGACCGCGTCCCACATCGGCGATGTGTTGTCGAAGACCACGGCGATTTTGATCTTCTTCCCGGCCGCGACCGTCTGCGGAAGGGTCACGCTGCCCTTCTGGGCCTCGTCGAAGGAGACCGGGCCGAGGTCACTGACCTTCCCGTCGGCTGCGAACACGTAGGCATGGCCTGTCGTGTTCGCGTGCAGGGCCGTGGCCGCGGGGTCCGATGCCGCCGCGTCCAGCGACACGGTCGTCTTCACTCCGACCTGGTTCGCCGCGATCAGCTTCGTCGACCGCTCGTCCTTCGTCAGATCCGCGGAGGTCGGCGTCTGCTGGACGAGCTGCCACTCCTGCGAGCCGTCCTGGGCGGCGTTCTGCAAGGTCAGCGCCGCACCCTGGGAAGGACCGGTCAGGTAGACGTTCGTGTTCTTCACCGCCTGGAACTTGTAGTACCCGTCGGCGGTCTTGACGACGTTCCAGCTGCCCGTCGCGCTGTTGTCGACCCACTGCCCGATCTTCTGGCCGACCGTCGCGCTACCGGTCCAGATGGCGGCCGCGCGGCCGCCCGACTTGTTGAGCAGCGTCACGCCGCCGTTCGGCTCGGTCACCATGTGCCAGTACTGGGTGTCCTTGTTCGCCGCCGAGCCGGCGTTCTCCAGGACGACGTCCGGAACGTCGCCGTTGCCGATGTTCGCGTCGTTGGTCTTGCTTCCGGTGCCGATCACCTGCCCCGTCTTGCGGTTCACCAACTGGTAGTAGGCGCCCTGCGAGTGGCCGAGATCGACCTCGGCGTAGGCGATCGTCGACGTGCCCTGGTTGTTGAGTATGGAGATGCGTCCGGTGCCCGAGACGTACTGCAGGCTGCGGCTGTAGCCGGCCGGCGAGGTCGTCTGGTACTCCTTCCACGTTCCGTCGCTGCGTCCGCTCTCGTTGACCCAGACGTTGCCGCTGCCGGCGGCGTTATACACCAGGCGCCCGTCGGGGAGCCTGACGATGACCGGGCTGCCGCCTGTCGCGAGAGTGCGGGAACCGGGGTCGAGGGGCAGTGAGGTGACCGGGTTGCCGACGGAGCCGCTGTAGAACTTCAGCGGGTCGTCCGCGATCGCGTACCTGGTGTTGACTCCGCCGCCCCAGTACTCGTAGGTGAGGAGCCACTTGCCGTCCGTCGTCGGTACGACGTTCGTCATGCCCGGCCGGCCGCCTCCGATCTCGCTCTTTCCGCCTCCCATGTCCTGGGTCAGGCCCGCGATGTCGACGACGGGACCGCTCCACTGCGTGCTGCTGCCGTTCCAGGTCTTGTGGACGAGGATCTGGCCGTGCGAGTCCGTGGCGGTGGTGTTCGCGGGGTCCGGGATCGCGGCGCCCGTGGCCGGGTCGTAGCCGAGGTAGTCGTCCTCGTCGGAGTAGTAGCAGACGAGCTGGCCCTTGTAGACCATCAGGTACGGCTCCCAGAGGGGATCCACCTGCTTGTATGTGTTCGCCTCGGCGACGTTCTTGCCGATCGCGCCCGCGCTGCCGCCCTGCCAGCCGCCCGTCGCGATGACGCCTGCGACCTTCCACGTCACGCCGTTGTCGGGGCTGGAGTACAGGGCGAGCGCCATGTCGCTGCGGTCGCCGTCGTTGGACGGCGTCCAGTTCGGGTCGGCGGCCTTGTGCTCCTTGTAGTAGGCGTCGTCGCCCGTCACGACGCTCGCGAGGAGCAGCGTGCCCGCCTTGAGGCTGCCGACGTCCTGCGGGAGCACGTAGAAGAACGGGTTTCCCCAGTTGCTCTTGTACTTCGCGTACTTGGGATCGCTGGAGAGGTACGCCGGAGCCTTGACCTCCGACAGCTGCTGCCAGGACGTTCCGTAGTCGTCGCTCTTGTAGACCGGGAGGGTCTCGCCGTCGGCGGTTCCCGTCGTGGGCACCACCGTGGCCTTCTCGAACGACGCGACGAGCCGTCCGCTCGGCAGCTGCGCCGACTTGGGGTAGATCGCGCAGTTGCCCCGCCCCTTCAGGCACGGTTCGTTGCCCAGCTGGTAGAGGATGCCGCCCGTGGGGTTGTACGCCTGCGCACTGGCCATGGGTATGGCCACCATCGCGGATGCCGCGACGAAGGTTCCCAGCGCCTTTCTCAGCTTTCTTCTGTGCATAGCCCCTCCTTTGGGGATGACATGGTGATGCCGGCCGGCACTCGTCCTAGGCCGTCGGTCCGTCTGCGGTGGTGAACACCCGTACGTCCCACGCGCGGAGCTCCAGAGCGGTGGCGGCGGTGATGCGGCTGCCGTCGAGAACGTCGGACAGGTCCACCGGAGCCGTGACGCGGGCCGGCTCCCAGCTCCAGTTGTGGATCACATGGACTCGGCGTCCGTCGGGGGCCGTACCGGTCGTGGCGGTGACGGTTTTCGGCAGGTCGCGCCAGCCGCTGATCGCGGTGGGCACCAGCCACTCGGCCACCGCCTGTGCAAGAGTGCGGCCCGGGACCGTGCCGACGCAGGTGACGCGGCCCTCTCCGTGAAGGCGGGTGGCGATCGCGGGCCAGCGGCCGAAGTGCGGGTGGTCGTAGACGGCGAGCGTCTCGGCGTCGGTGACGGTCAGGCCGTCGGCCCACTGGGTCGCCGTCGCCTCCTGCGGCAGCTGCAACGGGCTGTCGGGCGCGGGGAGGACCGGGAGGTCGCGTCCGAGGTTGCTGAATTCGTCGTACGACACGCCCGCGGCCTCGGTCAGGCGGCCGGGGGCCGGTTCGTGGCGGGCCCGGGCCTCGTGGTCGGCGTAACCGGTGCGCGGGCCCAGGACCAGGTGGCCGCCGGCGTGGGCGTAGGCCGCGAGCCAGTCGAGGCTCGCGTCATCGGCGACGTACAGCGCTGGTACGACCAGCACCGGGTGGCGGCGTGCGGCCTCCTCTGGCGCCATGACCTCGCGCTCGCCGCTCGGGTCGTGCAGCTGCCGGGCGTGGATGATGCGCACCTGGCGGCCTGCTTCGAAGGCGCCGCGGTAGAAGGGGTCGAAGATGCGGTGGTAGGAGGCGGGATCGGGTTCGCCGTCGGTCGTGGCGAGCGGGGGGTGCTTCTGCATGAGCCACTTGCTGGGCGTCGAGTAGACCAGTGTGATGTCGGCGTCCGGTTCGAGCCCCGCGACGAGCGGGCCGGCCTTGTCGAACTCGGCGCCCAGTCGGGCGAGTTCGGCGTACGCACGGCCGGGCTGTCCGCTGTGCGGCAGGACGCCGCCCCAGTAGGTCTCGGCACCGAAGCGCAGGGTCTGCCACTGCCAGTACTCGATCATCCGCGCGCCGCGCGCCACGTGCGCCCACGCGGCCTGGCGCCACTGGCCGTCGTAGGCGGGGCGGTTGTCCCACGCGAAGCCGATCGAGGCAGCGTTGGTCTCGGTGACCAGGAACGGCTCCTGGCGGGAGGAGAACATCCAGTCGGCGGTCTGGTACATCGACCAGACGCCGGTGGTCTTCCAGATCTGCTCGTGGTCGTCGGGTGTCGGGTCCGGCAGCAGCAGGCCGTCCTGCATGTCGTAGTACGGGTTGCCGGAGGCGATGTCGAGCCGGGCGGACAGCTCGTCGTCCTCGACTCCCTGGCGGGTGTAGGAGATGCAGGTGGTGACGAACTGCTCGGGGCTGACGTACTCGCGGACGATGTCGGCCTGCCAGCCGATGAACTCGGTGACCTGGCGGGCCTGGAACTTTCGCCAGGCGACGTCGTACTGGGGCTGGACGTTGCCGTCCGGGGTCCACAGGTCTGCCCAGTCGGACAGCCGGTGGGACCAGTAGACCAGTCCCCACTCGCGGTTGAGGGTCTCGACGTCCCCGTACTTGGCGCGCAGGTGGTCGACGAAGCGCTGGAAGACGCCGTGGTTGTGGAAGAGGTGCAGGCCCGGTTCGTTGTCCACCTGCCAGCCGATGATCGCCGGGTGGTCGGCGTACCGGGCCACGATCCGGCGGATCACCCGCTCGGCATGGAAGCGGAAGGCGGGATGGGTGAAGTCCGCCTCCTGGCGGCCGCCCCAGCCGATGCGCTGTCCGGTGGCATGCTCCCCGGTGATCTCCGGGTACTGCCGGGCCAGCCACGGCGGCACCGCGTACGTCGGCGTACCGAGGATCACGGAGATGCCGCGCTCGTGGGCGCCGTCAAGGACGGGCTGGAGCCAGTCGAGGTCGAACGTCCCGTTCTGCGGCTCCCAGGTCGACCACACCGACTCGCCCACCCGGATCACGGTGAAGTTCGCCTCGGCCATCAGGTCGAGGTCGGTCTTGAGCCGTTCGTCGGGCCGCAGTCGGGGATCGTATTCGGGGGTGTACTCGTGGTAGTACGCGGCGCCGAACAGGACGCGGGCGGGCAGAACCGCCATAAGGGCAACCTCCAGGAGAACAAGGGGAGTTACTGCTTGACGCTGCCGCTCGCCAGGCCGCTCTGCCAGTAGCGCTGGAGCAGGAGGAAGGCGACGACGAGCGGGACGATGGAGATCAGGGAGCCGGTGACGACGAGCGGGAGCATGTCGCTGCTGGCACCGGACCCGCCGTTCTGCGCCTGCGCGGCCCAGGAGGACAGGCCGACCGTGATCGGGTACAGCTTCGGATCGTTCAGCATGATCAGGGGCAGGAAGTAGTTGTTCCAGGTCGCCACGAGCGTGAACAACAGGACCGTCACCAGGCCGGGTGCCAGCATCCGCAGGGCGATCCGGAAGAAGATCCGTGCCTCGCCTGCGCCGTCGATGCGGGCGGCCTCCAACAGGCTGTCCGGGACGGCGTCGGCCGCGTAGATCCGCATGAGGTAGAGGCCGAAGGGGTTGACGAGCGAGGGCAGGATGACTGCCCAAGGGGTGTTGACCAGGCCGACCTTGGCGAACAGCAGGTAGGTCGGGATCGCCAGGGCGGTGGCCGGGACCATGATGGCGCCCAGGACCAGGTTGAAAGAGACACGGTCGCCGCGGAAGCGGAACTTGGCGAAGCCGTAGCCGCCGGCGGCCGCCAGCAGGGCGGCGCCGAGCGCACTGACGACGGCGTACAGAACGGTATTGAGCAGCCAGTGCACGAAGACGCCGTCGTCCTGGGTGAAGGTCGCCTTGATGTTCACCAGCAGCTGCGGGGCGTGGGAGAACCACAGGCCGAAGCTGTTGATCAGGTCCTGGGTGTTCTTGGTCGAGGCGACCAGCAGCCAGAACAGCGGGAGGAGGAAGTAGGCCAGGGCCGCCAGCATGGCGATCGTCAGCGGGGTGCTGCGGCGCCGGGACGCGGACCGGCGCCGCGCCGGTACGACGGGTGCCGGGTCAGCCGGTGCGATCGTGGCCTTGGGCATCGTGGTCGTCACCTTGCCCTCCTGCGGTTGGCGGGGAGCAGTACGGCGTAGGAGGCGATGACGATGACCAGGCCCAGGAGGAAGGAGACCGTGGCCGCGTAGTTGACCTGGTTGCCGGTGAAGGCGAGCGAGTACGCGTAGAGGTTGGCGGTGTAGGAACTGCTGATCACGTCCGGGGCGATCTTCATCAGCAGGCTCGGCTCGTTGAACAGCTGGAAGCTGCCGATGACCGAGAACAGCAGGGTCAGCAGCAGCGCGGGCCGCAGTGCGGGCAGTTTGATCGACCAGGCGACCCGCCAGGCGCCCGCCCCGTCCATCGCAGCCGCCTCGTACAGGTCCTGCGGGATGGTCCGCAGGGCCGCGTACAGGATGATCATGTTGTAGCCGACGAACTCCCAGGTCACGATGTTCGCCAGGCTGCCGAGCATCCAGCCGTCGCCGAGGAAGTGCGGAGTCGGCAGGTCCAGCTTCCGGCTCAGCTGGGCGAACGGGCCGAAGTCGCGTCCGTACAGATAGCCCCACATGAGCGCGGCGACCACGCTCGGGACCGCGTAGGGCACGAAGATGCCCAGCCGGATCACCCTCGCCAGCCGCAGCAGACCGCTGTCGAGGGCCAGCGCGAACGCCAGGGCCAGCAGCAGCATGAGCGGCACCTGGATCACGAAAAACAGGGCCACTCGGCCGACGCCGTGCAGGAGGAGCGGGTCCTTGAGGGCGGTGACGTAGTTGTCCACGCCGACGAACACCGTTCCGCCGATGAGGCGTTGCTGGAACAGGCTCAGGTAGGCGGCGTAGCCGAGCGGAGCGAGGAACAGCAGGAGGAAGAGGATGAGGAACGGGGCGACGAACAGTGGCCCGGCCGCCCGGTGCCGGAGCCGACGGGGCCTGCCCGGGGCAGCGGTGGTGGCCGACATGTTCAGGCCCCCTTGACGGTGAAGCCCTGGTTCTTGGCATAGGCCGTCATCCGCGACTGCCACGTACCGAGCGCAGCGACGGTGTCGGACTTGTCGGCAAGGGACTTGCCGACAGTCTCGGTCCAGTCGGTCGCCGCCTGGTCGAGGAACGGCGGCCACTGGAAGGAAGGCGTAACCGTGTCGCTGATGTCGGCGAAGACCTGGTTGACCTTCTGGCCGCCGTAGAAGGAGGGCGCATCACCGGTGAAACTCGCGTCCGTGAGCAGGGCCTTGGTCGCCGGGAAGAAGAACTGCTTGGTGGCGAACAGCTTGGCGCTGGCCGGATCACTGTTGAGGAACTGCGCGAACAGCGCCGCGGCGATCGGGTTCTTGGTCGGGCGCAGGACCGCGGTCGTGGAGCCGCCCCAGTTGCCCGAGACCGGCTTGGAGGCGTCCCACTGCGGCAGCGGCGCCGCACGCCAGTTGCCCGCGGTGGACTTGGCCGAGCCGGACAGGAAGGCCGGACCCCAGGCCGCGGTGAGCCAGGTGGCGTACTTGCCCTTGTTGAAACCGGCGTACCAGCCGTCGGTGAAGTCCGGGTCGGTACTGATGACGCCGTCCTTCGCCAGCCCGCCCCAGTACGCGCCGAGCTTCTTGGAGAGCGCGTCGTCGACGCTGATCGACAGGGTGCTCTTGCCGGACGTCGCGTACGGTTTGGCGCCCGCCTGCCACAGCAGCCCGTGCCAGGCGGCAGGCTCGTTCGCCGATAGGTTGGTCAGGTAGACCTTCGGGTCGGCCTTGTGGAGCTTGCGGGCCGCGGCCCCGAACTCGTCCCAGGTCCCCGGCACTTGGATGCCGTGCTTGTCGAAGATGTCCTTGCGGTAGAGCATCCCCATGGGTCCGGTGTCCTGGGGGATCGCCCAGACCTCACCGTCGGGTCCGCTGACCTGTCCCCACGTCCAGTCGACGAACTTGTCCTTCAGCGCCGAGGCGCCGTACGGGCTCAGGTTCAGCAAACTGTTGGTGATCGTGAAGGTGGGGACCGCCTGGTACTCGATCTGCGCCAGGTCCGGTGCGCCGGTTCCGGCCTTGAGTGCGGTGCGCAGCTTGGTGTAATGGGCAACGCCCTGGCCGGCGTTGACGACCTTGACCTTGATGGCCGGGTACTTCTTCTCGAAGAGCGCGACCTCCTGCTGGATGTTGGGGACCCAGGTCCAGAACGTCAGTTGGGTCGGCGTCTTCATGGCCTTGTCGATGTCGGCCTGGCTGACAGGCTTGGCGGAGGAGGAGCCTCCCGAGCCGCTGTCGCCGCTGCACGCGGCCAGCGCAGCGCCGAGGGACACCGCGCCGGTCGCGGCGAGAAATCCGCGGCGGCTCATGGAGGACGTGGGAAGGAAGGATCGGGGCATGGTGAACTCCCGCCGATGGGCAGAGGGACGGCACGCCTGGCGAGGGCGCGTCGCACGGGTGGGAAGGAAGAGGCGTGAGGGGAGGTGCGGCGCGAAACGTCGCTACCAGGGCATCGGGGTCGCCAAGTTCAGGCAGGCGTCGCGCGGGCTGTGGCCGGCACCTGTGTTGTGTGCCGTACAGCGGAAGTCCACGGTGGTGGAGGGTTTCTGATGGTCTGTGAGCTCAAAAGACGGGCACACCGGTCGGCCCTGCGCGTTTTCCGGTCGGGCCGATGAGTGCTTGTCAGTCAGTGGCGGGAGGTCTGACCCGCGCCGGAGGCGCGTGTGCCGGGCCGCGTGAGCGGGAGGCCGAACGCCGCCCGCGTACCGGGCTGCTCGGGACCGGCGGGGGTGCGGTCGAGGCACGGACGACGAGTTCGACCGGCGGATCGTTCGGCGGCGCCGGCTCCGCGTCCGGTTTCTCGATGGCCTGCACCAGGAGCCTGAGCCCGTCGTGCGCAACGGCATCGAACGGCTGGCGCACCGTGGTCAGCGGAGGGGTCAGGTAGGCGGAGACGGGGATGTCGTCGAAGCCGACGACGCTCACGTCCTCCGGCACGCGCAGACCGGCTTCCACCAGCGCGCGGATCAGACCGATGGCCATGTCGTCGTTGGCGGCGAACACCGCGGTGGCGTCACCGGCGGCGGCGAGCTCGCACCCCGCCGCATAGCCGGACGCCGCCGACCAGTCGCCATCGAGGACGGGCGGCTGTTTCCTGTCACGTGCCGACAGCGCCGCCCGCCAGCCCTCGAGACGGTCCCGGGCGGCGAACCACCGCTGCGGACCGGCGAGGTGATGGACCGTCACATGCCCGAGGTCCAGCAGGTGCTCGGTGGCCGCTCGCGCCAGCGACTCGGCACCGACCCCCACGGCCACCGCCCGGGGACCACCGAACGCCGCCGGCGCGCCGACAACGAGTACCGGCACGTCGACACTGAGCGAGACCGCCCCCTCGTCGCCCTCGTCGATCGGTTCGGACACGACAATGCCGTCCACGCCCTGCTCGAGCAGCGACTCCACGGCCCCGGCAACGCCACCCTGGTCGCCCTCCAGCGTGTTGACCACCCGGAGCGCATAGCCCGCGTCCCGTGCAGCCCGCTCGATGCCGATGAGCAGCGAAGCGGGTCCGTACAGGGCAGTTCCCAGAGTGACCACGCCGATCGAACGGGTGCGTCCCGAGGCCAGCGCCCGGGCCGCGTTGTTCAACCGGTAGCCGAGTTCCTCGGCGGCTTCGAGCACGCGCCGGCGCACCGCGTCGGATACGTACCGTTCACCGTTGAAGACCCGTGACACCGTCTTCTGCGAGACACCTGCCAACCGGGCCACGTCCACGCTGCGCGGCGCGACAGGGCTGCCGCCCCGTCCTCCCCCTGGCGTCATTGGTGTCTCCCGATCTCCGGTGGCTCAAATCCTAGTCAGTCACAGCCGGCCGTCCGACAGCCTGTCCTGTATGACTGCGCTGTCATGACTGCGGTGTCATATCTACGCAGTCGAACAGGAGGTGTCAAGACTCCGCGCAACATCGCGGCACCCCAGCCGCCATGCGTGCTGACCCTCTGCGCGATCAGGCGCGGCAGGTTCCGCTGGACGAACACACGCAGTTGCCGTGGGCGAGCAGGACGAGCAGACGGAGATCACCACCGCGAAGGAAGCGGCAGACAACGAGCTGGACCTGGCGTTCGGACGCTTACAGAGCGCCGCGAACCGACTGGAGTACAGCCCGGGCCGGAGGATCGAGAAGGAGTGCGGGATCAGCCACTTGATGTACGCGGTGCTGCTGATCCTGGGCCGGGCGGGCCAACCGGGCCTTGATGCGTGAGTACGGAGTCGGATCCCGCACGGCCAAGGCCTCGTTGGAGTCGCTCGGGCCGGAGCCGCGGAAGAAACCGCGTCCGCGCGGGACCCGCCTGGATGCCTACAAGCCGTTGACCGACCAGATGCTTCTGGCGGATCTGGATGCGCCGCGCACACAGCGCCACACGGCCAAGAGGATCTTCGACCAGCTCCTCGACGAGCACGGGCAAAGGCGGGTACCCACCCGATGGTGCGGGCCCATGTCGCCGACCGGTGCCCCCGGATCGCTGTCGAGGCCGGCCGCGGGGTGGTCCGCGCGTTCCTTCCGCAGCCCCACCGGCCGGGGGCCGACGAGCAGGTGGACCTCGGTGAAGTGAAGGTGCGCCTGGCCGGTGAGCTGGTCACCTGCTTCGTGTTCGCGATGCGCACGGTCCGCCCCGGGGACCGGGTACACATCCTGCCCCCGGACCGGGACAGCACGGTCGGGCGGATCGTGACGGCCGACGGCGACCTCGACGAGGCCGGTGCGGGCCGGTCCGTCACCCTCACCCTCGCCGGCGAGACGGACGTCAGTCGTGGGACGCCAACCTCCAGAGGTGGCCGACCAGTTCGAAAACCACCTGGTGTGGATGAGCCCGCAGCCCATACTGCCTGGCCACCCCTATGCCCTCGCCTGTCCCCGACGGCTGCTGCCTGGTCCGCGACCAGCAGCTCGCCCTCACCTCCCCCGTACCGGACGGCTGGAAGCGCGAGAAGGGGCCGGACGACGAGGCCACCTACACCGACCCGACCGGCCTGGCCGACATCACCATCGGCAGGGTGGACCCCGCCGGCTCGCACCCCATCGAGCACTTCAAGGACATCGAGGCGAACACCCAGGCCAACTACCCCACGTACCGCAGGCTGCGCCTGCACAAGACCACCTTCAAGGAGCAGCCGGCCGCGGTGTGGGAGTTCACCTTCCACGGCCGCGCCCGCGCCGTCCCCGCCATGGACCTCGGATACGGCACGGAGAGCGGCCGGGAGTGCGACATCTACCTGTCGGCCCCGGACGCCCGATGGGACACGTACCGTCCCGTCTTCGACACCGTGCGGGAACGATTCGCCTACTGACCGGGTCAAGGTTGTGCGGGCAGGCTCCAGCAATTGGAGGCGGCCCGCTTGCCGGACAGCTGCGCGGTCAGCCAGGAGATAGCGTCACCCTGGTCGGTCAGCAACGGCGCGAAGTGGTTGAGGAGCGCGCTGCCCACGTTCGGCAGGACGACGGCCTTATAGGTGACGTCCGCCCCCTTCTTGCACCAGTCGGCGGCGAGCTGGCGGGCCTGGGCATGCGGGACGAGATTGTCACTGACGCCCGTCGCCAGCCGGACGGGGCCGGAGGGCTTCAGTGTGCCGATGCGCTGGCTGTCCAGGAAGGCCTGGAACACGGGTGTGGCGGCGATGATGTCACTGATGGACTGTCCGTCGGTCGTCCACTTGGTGCTCTTCGCGTAGCCGTAGCCGAAGAGGGCGTCGCCGACACACATGGTCGACAGGTCGGCGAGGGCCGTCTTTCCGGCCGCGTTCAGGTGCGCCTCGGCGAGGGGCTTCAGGGACGGGTCGGACTGGAGGAAGCCGTTGAGCGACCAGCCCAGCGCACCGGCGAGTTCGCTGCCGTCGATGGCCTTGGTGACGGAGGTCAGGTCGGCGGGCGGGGCGCCGGCGTAGATCCCAGAGAGGGTGACGTCGGGGGCGTAGGAGGACTGGAGTTCGGCGGCCGCGGCGGTCGCTCCGCCACCCTGGCTGTAGCCGAAGAGCCCGACCGGGGAGGCGGCGGTGACCGAGGTCCCGTCGAGCGAGCGGGCGGCGCGGACGGCGTCCAGTACGGCGTGGGCCTCGTCGACCCGGTTGACGTAGGTGTGCAGCCGGTCCGTCGCGCCCAAGCCTGCATAATCGGTCACGACCACGGCGACGCCCTTCGCGAGGAGGCGGTAGATCGCCAGGTCCTCGTAACCGACGGACACTGTCTGGTTGTTGACTGCGAGGGGGTGTTCGAGGCCCATGGACGCGGCGCACTGGTCGCCCTGCCCCATGGTGCCGGGTGCCACCGCGACCAGGGGGCGCGGGCCGTCGCCCTTCCACCCGGCGGTCGGTTCGATGTAGGCGCCGGTGACGGCGACCGGCTGTCCGTTCGAGTCGGTGGACTTGTACATCAGCCGGGTCGCGGATCCCGGCAGGGTGCCACTGAGGCCGGGCAGACTCAGGGCCAGCGGAAGGGGTTCACTGCGGACGAGGGTGCCGTCAGCGGCGGGCAGAGTGGCAGGCGGGTTGTAGAACGCGGGGATGGTGACGCCCCGGGACACAACCGTGTCCGCCGCGGTGGCTGCGGTGGCTGCGGTGGCTGCGGTGGCTGCGAGAGTCTGGGTGCCGAGGCAGGCGACGGCGGTGACCGCCGAGGCCAGAAGCCGTTGGCGTGTGGTCATGGCGAACCTCCTGTGAAACAGCCGGCAGGAAGCGACCTCCGCGTCCAGATCCTCCGAACCAGCCTGGACCCCGAGGTGCTGAGCTACGGCGGCACGGTGTCGCACACGGGTTGGCCCGCGCCGCTTGGAAGTGGTTCGCCAGGAACTTACCCAGAAGTAAGTTACCCGCGGTAGCAGTCGATAGGTTACGGTTCGGTAACTTGACTGAGTGTCAAATTGGACGCCTGCCGCAGCCACGCTTCGCGCACGCCGGTGCAATGCCGCCGGGCGGGTGCGGGATGACGCGAGGTTGCGCGCGGCGGCAATCGCGGGAGCAGACGGGATTGGGAACTCCCCCAAGGCTCCGTTGCCGCAAGGGGCTTGGGCTGTTGCCGACGACGTAGTGCGTGGACGCTCCCCGGCGTGAACGAGTGGCGCAAGCTGTACCGGGAAGAAGTCACAGACGTCATCGGCCAGTACCCGAACGACAGCCGCAGGTACCGGGGCATCAACAAAAGCCTTCAAGGCTCATCATGAGCGGGTCGGCGGCCACAACGACCATCGGCGCCCTGGACACCGGCCAGCAGCTGACCTGGCGGGGGCCTGCCCTGACGCTGATCAGCTTCGCCATCCCCGTGGCGGCCATGTTCACGGGGTACTACAAGTTCCGGGAGCGCAGCTACTTCTTGCAGCAGACTGCCGACTCGGCCGAGGAAGAGGCCCCCGCCTTCCGTCTCGGAGTCGGCCCGTACTTCGATCTCAGCGACGAAGATGCCCCTGCAGAGTTCACCGCTCGTGTGTAAGCCCTCCGCAACGAACAGCGCCGCCGCCAACAGCCGCCCTGGCCGATGCCCGCCCTGACCTGCTGCGCGGCGAACCGGCGGGACCGGTCACCTGACGGGGCCGCGCCAGCGGTGGAAGAACGTCTCGCCCGGCCCGGCACCGAGCTGGATCGGCACACCGGCCAGCAGGGTGTCGACATCGATCGCCTGCCCGGGCCGCAGCACGGTGAAGCCCTGGCGCGTGTAATACGGTCCGAGATCTCGCGGCGTCTCGAACTCGCCAAACACAAAACGTGTCCCTGACCGGTCCGGGGTAGCTAGCTCCTCACCGCATCCGTCGCGCAATATGTCAGCACCACCGGCGGTCGGAACGCCTGGGCACTGGCCCACAAACAAGTCGTGCCTGCAAGTCTCTCAGCCATGCAGCAGGGAACGGCGCAGGTGTCTTTCGTGGTATCACTACGACACAACTGTGCGGCAGTAACTGCTACTGCTCACCTGACACCAGGCGGAAAAGCACACGCGTTAGATTTCGCATACGCTGCGGGCTCGCTATTCGCCGACCGTGGCGTCTAGGAAAGGGGTATGAGCATCATGTCCGAAACCACTGCAGAAACCACCGAGTTGACCTCGCAGTACAGCACGCAGGTGGCCGGTGACCTTGAACGCAATCTCAAGGAGCAAGAACGTCTCAGCGGGGAAATCGAAGCACTCCAGGCGCAGTTGGCTGCCCTGCGGCACGACCACACCGTCCTGGTCAACATCCAGCAGGCCCTCGGCATCCCGGCGCCCGCAGCGCCAGCAGCCGAACCCGTCGCGACGGTGCCTGCTCCCCGCAAGAAGGCAGCGAAGGCACCGGGCGCGGCCAAGCAAACAAAAGACAAGAAGCCCGCCGCCGCAGACCGGAAGCAGACCAGCAAGAAGAGCACCGCCACGGCGCCGACTACGTCGTCACTTTCGCCCACGCTCGTCGACCTCGTCCGTGAACACCTGGCAGGCCAGAGCGAACCCCGTTCCGCCGCCGAAATCACGACCGCACTGGGACAGCAGCACCCCGAGCGCACCATCAAGGCAACCGTCGTGCGCACGACCCTCGAAGGGCTCGTGGCCAAGAACCAGGCCCAACGCACACGGCAGGGCAGGGCCGTCTTCTACACCACGCCGGCCCCGGCCGCCGAGCCCACAACAAGCGGCGAGGCCCAGGACGGCCCTGCCGAGTAGGTCCTCGCCCGTCTGTTTTAGAGGTGCTGGGACGCTTTATCGGTCTGCCACACCGCGCGGTGCGGCCGTGCAATCTCAGTCGGCTGGAGTCTGCCGCTGTGAGCAGGCGTATCGCAGTGCGAGGACAGACAGTTCTCGCAGGCGCTGTCGGCTCGGCCAGGGTCCGCATATCAACGTCGCGGTGTGCGACGAGCGTCGTGGTCCTCCAACTCCAGGCCAACCACTGCCTGTGGGGACTTCAGCCTTTGCCAGAACTCAGGCTGACTGGCTGTTCTCCAATCGTCTTTCCCTGCCCTGCTCCGCAGGAGTCCGTTCCCTCTCCGCCCTGAAGGGCGGAGTATCCAAGGAGGGATCAGGTAGCCGAACGCGATCAGTGCCACGACAAGCAGGGCAGACAGCAGGTAGAGGCTGGCTGTCGGGGATGGCATGCCGTGATCCTACTGTCGCTTCACAAACACCGCCGGTTCGCGCAGGTCGTTCTCCTCGCGGTGCGCTGGGGCGGAGTCGTTCCGCTTCCAAGATCGAAACGCTGGAGACCGAGGGCTTCGGGCTGCGCATGCTGACCTGGAACCGCGGTGAGGAGTCACTGCGCAGGCTCGGTCTGCAGGGGTCCGCGCGGGCAGAGCGCGTGAGTACCACAGCGCAGTACCGTCCGGGCGGGCCAGGACCTGCACGTTCATCCCGTGGTAGCGGTGCTTTTGCGAGTAGTACGGCTCGTCGGCGGCCACGCGGTCAGTCCTGATCAGGGTGCCGTCCAGGATGAGGAACTCGTTCGGGTCATGGTGGTGCAGCGCGTCCAGCAGGGTGGGAGCGTGATCAGCCAGGACGTCGACGCCCTCGGTCACATACCGGCCGGCGGTGGCGGTGGAGACACCAAACCCGACTCCCACCTGCTGCAGGGTCTCGTTCTTGCGCAGGTGCACCAGCACGAGGACGGCCTGCTGGAAGCAGCTCAGCCGCCGCCAGCGCGAGCGCAGTTCACGCCTTCGGGCGTAGATGAGCCAGGAGACGTGCTCAATCACCTCATGCGGGACGTCGATCATGGCGCGATATGCGACCAACAGGGCTCCTGTGTCCGGGCGGTGATGAGTGAGATCACCAACCGAACGACCAGGAGCCCTGCCACGTCACGGACCCCCACCAGCCCCTCGTCATCAGTCTCGAACCTCAGGATGAGAAGGGTTCACTGAGTCCAATTCCTCGTCCGGGCTGGGCAGGAACGAGGCCTCGAAGACATCCGCGCGAACCCGGTACCAAGGGCCGTCCCAACCTCGTTCGACCGATCCGGGCAATGCACTACGACTCATCGTGCGAGTGTCTCCGGCCAGCCAGACGATCTCAACCAGGATCCGCAGCCGTGCTCCTCCGCGACATAACTGCGGACGTTCACCCGTACGCGGCTGGGGAGCTTAGGACGTACGCCGACAACACCCGACTCGGTGATCGCCTGCGCGTGCAGGGCGAGGGCCTCGGTCAGCGTGGACTTGCCCCCATCCGGGTGGCTGATCACCGCGAACGTCCGGCGCCGGGTCGCCTCACAGGCAGTGGATCACCCCGGCAGACTCTTCGGTAACGTGAGGGTATGAGCCATCCGCACCCAGAACTCAAAGCCGCCCCGCCGCTGCCCGACGGCGGGCTGAGAGTGACCGCCCTGGGGGGCCTGGGCGAAATCGGCCGGAACATGACCGTCTTCGAGCATGCCAGCAAGCTGCTGATCGTGGACTGCGGTGTGCTGTTCCCGGAGGAGAACCAGCCCGGCGTGGATGTGATCCTGCCCGACTTCACCTCGATCCGGGACCGCCTCGACGACATCGTGGCCATCGTCCTCACCCACGGCCACGAGGACCACATCGGCGGTGTGCCCTATCTGCTGCGGGAGCGGGCGGACATCCCGGTCGTCGGCTCGAAGCTCACCCTTGCCTTCCTGGAGGCCAAGCTCAAGGAGCACGGCATCAGCCCCCGCACGGTGCGCGTGCGGGAGGGCGACCGGCGCGGCTTCGGCCCGTTCGACTGCGAGTTCGTGGCGGTCAACCACTCCATCCCGGACGGGCTCGCGGTGGCCTTGCGGACCGGGGCCGGGATGGTGCTGCACACCGGTGACTTCAAGATGGACCAGTTCCCCCTGGACGACCGGATCACCGACCTGCGCGCCTTCGCCCGCCTCGGTGAGGAGGGCGTGGACCTGTTCCTCACCGACTCCACCAACGCCGAGGTCCCCGGCTTCACCACCTCCGAACGCGAATTGAACCCTGCGATCGAACAGGTGATGCGCACCGCACCGCGTCGGGTCATCGTCTCCAGCTTCGCTAGCCATGTGCACCGCATCCAGCAGGTCCTGGACGCCGCCCACCAGCACGGCCGCAAGGTGGCCTTCGTGGGCCGCTCCATGGTCCGCAACATGGGCATCGCCCGCGACCTGGGCTATCTCAAGGTCCGGCCCGGCCTGGTCGTGAACGCCAAGGAAGTGGAGAAGCTCCCCGACCGCCAGATCACGCTGGTGTGCACGGGCTCCCAGGGTGAGCCGATGGCGGCCCTGTCGCGGATGGCCAACCGTGACCACGCGATCCGCATCGGCAAGGGCGACACCGTCCTGCTCGCCAGCTCGCTGATCCCCGGCAACGAGAACGCCATCTACCGGGTGATCAACGGCTTGACCCGGTGGGGTGCCAACGTCGTCCACAAGGGCAACGCCAAGGTGCATGTCTCCGGGCACGCCAGCGCCGGGGAACTCGTCTACTGCTACAACATCGTCCAACCCCGCAATGTCATGCCCGTGCACGGCGAGTTCCGTCACCTGCGGGCCAACGCCGACCTCGCCATCCGCACCGGCGTCGACCCCGACCGGGTCGTGATCGCCGAGGACGGTGTCGTCGTCGACCTCGTCGACGGCCGCGCCTCCATCACCGGCAAGGTGCCCGCGGGCAACGTCTACGTGGACGGCATGGAAGTCGGCGGCGCCACCGAAGCATCCCTCAAGGACCGCGTCACCCTTGCCCAGGAGGGCGTCATCACGGTCGTGGCCCTCGTCGACGCCGACACTGGCGCCCTGGCCGAGGCCCCCGACTTCCTGGCCCGCGGCTTCGTCCACGACGACACCACCTTCGAGCCGGTGATCCCCGTCATCGAGAAGACGCTGGCCACCGCCGCACAGGAAGGCGTCGGCGACGCCCACCAGCTCGAACAGCTCATCGCCCGAGCCGTGGGCAACTGGGCGTTCCGCACCCACCGCCGCAGGCCGCTGATCATCCCGGTCGTCATCGACGCCTGACCGGGCTGCAACCCCAACTCGCCGCTCCCACACCGCGGCGGAGCACGCGTCGCCACGCCGGTAACGGCACCCATGCATCCACGAACGTCAGAAAGGTGAACGGATGAGCCTGCGCTTCGAGGAGATCGACTGGCAACCGACACCGATCGGCGAGATCAGCCTGCGCAGGCGCCGCCGCCCGGTCTCGGGAGACGACGTGTACGAGGTGAAGCTCGGCGACGAGTTCCTGATGTCCAGCCTCTTCACCGCCGGCGAGATCGCGCTCACGGAACTCGCACTGGCGCAGCTGCCGGACACCGAACTGGACGTCGCCGTCGGCGGGCTCGGGCTCGGCTACACCGCCCAAACGGCCCTGGACGACCCCCGGGTGCGCTCGCTGACCGTGATCGACGCGCTCGCCGAAGTCATCGGCTGGCACCAGCGGCACCTGGTGCCCCTCGGGGCCCGGCTGACGTCGGACGCCCGCTGCCGCCTGGTGCACGGGGACTTCTTCGCACTGGCCGCCGACCCCAGCGGCGTGGACCCGGAGAATCCCGGCCGCCGCTTCCACGCCATCCTGCTGGACATCGACCACTCACCGCGCCATGTCCTCCATCCCCGGCACGCGGCGCTCTACCAGCCTGCCGGGCTCCGCGCCCTCGCCGATCACCTCCACCCCGGCGGGGTGTTCGCCCTGTGGTCGAACGACCCGCCCGACGAGGAGTTCGCCTCCGCACTCAGGGAGGTCTTCGCACAGTCGGCGGCCCACGTCATCGACTTCGACAACCCCGTGCAAGGCGGCACCTCGGCCAACACGGTCTATCTGGCCGGCACAGCACCGGACTCGCCGTAGGACGACGGCTCGACCGGACCGGGCGATACGGCACGGCCGCTCACGTACTGCAGAACAGCCGTTCCAGACGGTGAGCCGGTACTGCGGCGCGATGTGCTCGGCGATCAGATCGACCTCACCCGGCGTGGGAATCTCGCCCTCGTCCACCGCGCGCGGGCCAGCCGGGATATCCGGACACCCCGTGCGGGATTGTCCCGGCTCTGGTCCAATTTCTGTGGATGCCTCACCGACAGTGATGTCAGTGACATGTGGTGAGATGGCCGCGCTCTATCAGCCGCCTGGTGGGAGATCGTTCCGATGCCTGTGTACCAGTCGCTGACCCGTGCTCTGGCTGAGGCTTTGGTCGATGTCCTCTGGTTCGTTGAGGGGTGCGAGGACGAGCAAGATGGATCCGGATGACGCGGTCAAGGTCTTGGAGGGTGTCGCTCATCTGGTGACTCAGCTGTCGAGTGATCAGCGAAGCCGGATCGACGCCTTCCTCGAACTCCGGGCAGTAGCAGGTCCCGTAGGTCAGCCTGCTGCGCCGTGCACGCGTGTGCGGTTCGTAGGCGTAGTGCGCGGCCCCATACAGGACGGCGGCACCCGGGTCGGGCGGCACGAGCACGTTAGCGCGGCTCTTGAGATGTTCCTTGACTGCGTGCTGGGGGTCTGTCAAACGAGCGGCCCTGGAGATGACCCAACTGGCCGCCGTTGTCGGGGGCTTCGCCCAACTCCTGACGCCTTGCGCAGGAAATGCCGACGCACTCTCGCGCTGGATCGTCCAGGTCCGCGCTGTCGATCTGCCTCACCTGCACGCCTTCACCCGGGGCCTGGAGCGGGACCTCGACGCCGTGATCGCCGCGCTCACGCTTCCGTACAGCAACGGCCCCACCGAGGGCGTCAACACCAAGACCAAGCGGATCGCGCGCCAGATGCACGGACGAGCAGGCTTCACCCTCCTTCGCCACCGCATCCTCCTCGGATAGCGGCACGCTCAGTCACCACCGGAAATGAGACAGGGCCGAACGTCTTACAGTCCCGCTTGTCGCGGCCACCGTGGGCCTCGGCGAGGTCGGCGCCGTCCTCGCCGGGGAACGCTCTGCGGACGCGGGGCCCGGTCCCAAGATCCACGTCGATCCCCGATCGAGTGCGGCGAGCGTGTGCGGCTCCTACTGAAACACCTCGCTGCTGAGCGGCACGGGCCTTGCGGTGACGGGTGCCGGGCCCGGGAGCGGTTCGGAACGTCGCCGGAACCGGGAGTGGTTCAGCACCCCGCCGGGCCCGGCGGGGCCCTCGTCGGATCATCCCGTCCCGTACCCACCGCCCGACAGGGTCCGCAGCGCCGAAGTCACGGCATCGGCCATCGCCAGGCGCGCCACGGTGAGGGCCGGCCGGGGGTCGACCGTCGCGGGTGCCGCGGACCGCTCCGGTGAAGGCGGCCTTCAGTGCCGTACCAATGTTGATCTTGACCATTCCGGCCGCCACCGCCTGCCTGAGCTCCGCGTCGGGCACGCCCGTCGAGCCGTGCAGGACCAGCGGTACGGGGACCGCCTTGGCGAGGCGGGCGATGAGATCGTGGTCCAGCCGGGCGGTGCGCGTGGTCATCGCGTGGGAGCTGCCGACCGCGACGGCCAGTGCATCGACCCCGGTGGCGGACACGAAGTCGCGCGTCTGGTCGGGGTCCGTACGTGCCGAGGGTGCGTGCACTCCGTCCTTGCCACCGATCTCGCCGAGTTCCGCCTCCAGCCACAGACCCTGTGCGTGTGCCCACTGGGCCGCCGCGCGTGTGGCGGCGACGTTCTGGGCGTGCGGCAGCGCGGACGCGTCGAACATGACGGATCCGAAGCCACAGTCCGCGGCGCGGTGCAGCAGCGCTTCGTCGGTGACGTGGTCGAGGTGCAGCGCCACGGGCACGGCGGCCGTCTCGGCGAGCGCTGCGGTGGCGCGGGCTATCGGGGCGAGCCGGCTGCCGTGGAACCGCACGGCGTTCTCGCTGATCTGGCAGATGACCGGGCGGCCCGCGGCTTCCGCCCCGGTGACCACGGCCTCGGCGTGCTCCAGGGTGATCACGTTGAGCGCGCCGACGGCCCCTCCGTCGCGGTACGCGGAGCTCACCACGTCGGCTGTGGGAGTCAGCGGCACGGCCGGCCTCCTGTCGGGGCATGCGAGGACCGCGACAGCGGCAGGGGCAGGCGCAGGATTTTGCGGGAAGTGCAGGGTTTTGCTCGTTTGGCGACCATAAAGCACCCAATCATGCGCTGTGGTTTCATTGAGGTGCGCACTTCGTGGCGCACACCACCGACAGGGAGTTGTGAGACATGGCGGCACCGCAGGCCCGGTGGAGCGCGCTGCTGGAGATGCTGACGCGCGACGGGCGGATCGAAGTCGAGTCGGCTGCCGAGGAGTTGCGCGTCTCCGCCGCGACCATCAGGCGCGACCTCGACGAGCTGGCCCGCCAGCAGATGGTCACCCGCACGCACGGCGGAGCCGTGATCAACGCGATCGCCTATGACCTGCCACTGCGCTACAAGGCCGCGCGCAAGGCTCCGGAGAAGGAGCGGATCGCGGACGCGGCCGCCGGGCTGGTGAAGGCCGGCGCCGTCGTGGGGCTGAACGGCGGCACCACGACCACCGAGGTGGCGCGAGCACTGGCCACCCGCGCCGACCTGAGTTCCGGCGGCGCGGAAACAGCGGTCACCGTGGTGACCAACGCCCTGAACATCGCCAACGAACTGGTCGTACGACGTCACGTCAAGCTCGTGGTGACCGGCGGGGTGGCCCGCCCTGCGTCCTATGAGCTGATCGGACCGCTGGCCACCGAACTGCTCGCGGAGATCGCACTGGACCAGGTCTTCATCGGAGTGGACGCCATCGACGTGGCCCACGGGGCGACCGCCCACCACGAGGGCGAGGCCAGCATCAACCGGGCGCTGGCCCGCCGAGCGCAGCAGGTCATCGCGGTCGCCGACTCCTCCAAGCTGAACCGGCGGGCCTTCGCCCGCATTTGCCCGGTGGCGGACATCGACGTCCTGGTGACCGACAAGGCCGCCTCGGACGAACTGACCGAGTCGTTCGAGGCGGCCGGTGTGGAGGTCATCCGCGCCTGACACCGGGCGCCGGTCCCGCACCGGCCCCGGCGACGGCCCCGGCCCCGGCTCCGACGCGGATCCCGGCGTCATCCGCGCACGCCGCCCGCCGTCAGGCCGGCGACGAGGTAGCGCTCCACGAAGACGAACAGCACCACCACGGGCACGATCGCGACGATCGAGGTGGCGAACAGGTACTGCCACTGCTCGTGGTACGAGGTGACGAAGCCGGGGATCGCCCTGGTGAGCGTCATCCGGTTGCCGGACGAGGTGATCGTGAGCGCCACCACGTACTCGTTCCACGCGCCGATGAAGGTGTAGACGAGCGCGGTCACCACACCGGGCATCGCGAGGGGCAGGATGACACGGGTGAGGGCGCCGAACCGTCCGGTGCCGTCGAGCCAGGCCGCCTCCTCCAGTTCCTTGGGGATGCTCGCGAAGTACGCGTTGAGGATCCACACGCAGAACGGCAGGTTGAACGCCGCGTTCACCAGGATGAGGCCCTCGGCGGTGTCGGTCAGGTCGAGGCTGACCATCTCCCGGTAGATGCCGACCAGGAGCGCTGTCGGCGCGAACATCTGGGTGACGAGCACGAGGATCAGGAAGGCCCCGCGCCCGCGGAACCGGTGCCGTGCGGTGTAGTACGCGGCGGGCAGCCCGACGGCCAGGGCGAGCAGCGTCGACGCCCCGGCGACGTACAGCGAGAACAGCAGCGCGTCCCCGACGCGCGGGTCGGTGAGCGACCAGATCTGCGTGAAGTTCGACCACTGCCAGTGCGAGGGCACATAGGACGGCGGGGACTTCATCAGTTCGGGCGTCGGTTTGAGCGCCGTCAGCAGCATTTCCGCGTAGGGCGCGAGAAACGCGAGCGCCACCAGCCAGCCGGCCGCGGTGAGCAGGACGGTGCGCAGTTTCATCGGTCGTGGCCGCCTCCTGCGCGGCGTGGAGGTGCGGGGACTGACGGCGGTTCTGCTCACGCGGTGTCCTCCTGTCGGCGGACGACGCGCAGATAGACCAGCACCACGGCGAGGACCAGCCCGAAGTTGACGACGGCCATGGCGGCCGACTCCCCCACCGACTGGTTGTCGAAGGCGAGTTTGTACAGATAGGTGGTGGTCGTGTCGGTGCTGAAGCCGGGGCCTCCGCGCGTCATGGCCCAGATGATGGGGAACGAGTTGAACACGTTGATGACGTTGATGATCGCGGCGACCACCAGCGAGGGCCGCAGCAGCGGCAGGGTGATGCTCAGGTAGGCGCGGACCGGGCCTGCGCCGTCCACCCGCGCCGCCTCGTACACCTCGCCGGGGATGCTCTGCAGACCGGCCAGCAGGACGAACGAGGTGAACGGCAGCGAGACGAACACCGCCACGCCCATCATCGCCACGAGGGCCTGCCCCGGATGGGCCAGCCAGTTGACGGGGGCGTCGAGCGCCCCGATGTCCATGAGCAGCCGGTTGACCACGCCGTAGAAGTTGTTGAGCATCCAGCGCCAGATGAGCGCCGTCATCAGCACGGACGAGGCCCAGGGCACGATCATCGCCCACCGCACCAGCCGACGCCCCGGGAAGCTCGCGTTCAGCAGTTGGGCCAGGCCGAGGGAGACCAGGATCGTGACGGTGACGACCCCGACGACCCATACGACGGTGCGCAGCAGCACTCCGGGCAGGTCGCCCTCGGCGAACAGATCGGTGTAGTTGCCAAGGCCGGCGAATCCCTCGGACAGTCCGGTGGAGCTCACCTTCGTCAGGGACGTACGGATCATCTCGATGATCGGCCAGACGACCATGGTCAGGATGAGGAGGGTCGCGGGCCCGAGCCACAACAGGGGTTCGAGCGCGCGCCATGTCCTGCGACGGCGGCGCGGCGGGGACGGCGCCGGCGCCACCGGGGCCGGTTGTTCGGCCCCGGTGGCGCTTGCGGTGACATCGTGTACGGCCACCGAAGTCAGTCGCCCTTCTGCGCGGTCTTCTGGATCTCGCCCAGGACCTTCGCCGGGTCGCCGCCCGCCACCCCCGTGCCGATGCGCTGCTTCACCGCACCGTCGACCGCGGCCCACGCCGGGTCGTCGGCGGGGGCGAACTCGGCGCTGGAGAGGGCGTCGACGAACGGCTTGTAGTAGGCGGCGTTCTGGCTGTCGGAGCTGAGCACCTGACCGGCCGACTCGGTGACCGACAGGAACCCCTCGGTGGAGACGAACTTGGCGGCGTTCTCCTTCTGGTAGAAGAAGTCGAGGAACTTCTTCACCCCCGCCTTGTTCGACCCGTCGCTCTTCTTGAACGCGACGAGGTAGTCCTGCACGCCGAGCGTCTTGTGCGTGCTGCCGTCCTTGCTGGGCAGGGCCGCGACGCCGTAGTTCAGTTTGGCGTCGACCGGGTCGATGAAGCCCTTCCGCATGAAGACCGCCCCGTTGAGCATGCCGATCTTGCCCTGGGCGAACTGGTTGAAGACGTCCTTGCGGTTGGTGGCCTCCGGGTTGGGCTGGGTGACCTTTTCCTTCGTCAGTTTCCGCAGGTAGCTGAGCGTGTCGACGTTGGCCTGCTGGTCGATCGCCCACTTGCCCGAGGGGTCGGTCCAGCCCCCGCCGTTGTTCATCGCCCAGATCTGGAACTCGGCCTGCGCCTCCTCGGGGCCCAGGGGCAGCCCGAGACCGATGTAACCGGCCTGCTTGATCTTCTTGGCATCGGCCTCGACCTCGGCCCAGGTGGACGGCGGCCGGGCTATCCCCGCCTTGGCGAAGATGTCCTTGTTGTAGAAGAACAGGCGCGCGCTGGAGATGAAGGGCAGGCCGTACTGGGCCCCCTTGTACTGCGCCTTCTGCCGGAACAGCGGGAGGAAGTCGGCCAGCACCTTGGGGGAGACGACGTCCCGCGCCTTGTAGACCAGGCCGTCCCGGGCGAAGTCGGAGAACTTGTTGTAGTTGAGGACGTCCGGTTCCTGCTTGGTCTGGACGTACGTCTTGACCTTGGAGTCCATCTGCTCCCAGTCGACGACTTCGAGGTTCACCCGGTAGCCGGGGTTCGCCTTTTCGAAGTCCTTGATCAGCGCAGTCCAGTAGGCCTGGGTGTCGTCGTCGTACTTCGCCGCGACGAACTTGATCGTCTTGCCGTCGGATCCGCCGCTGTCCGAGGAGCTGCCCTTGCCGCAGCCGGTGAGGGCCAGAGCCAGGGCCGTACCCCCGGCGATGCCCGCGAGGTGCCGTTTCACGGAGTACCTCTCCGCACGCATGGCGTGCTTGGTCAAGCGCGTGCTCGCCTGATTGCGCGCCCGCTTGCTCGTTTATGCTCGATTGCTGGTGCTATCAATCATCGAACGACATGATGCTCAATGAAACGCGCACAGTGTCAAGGGCCGTCGCATCACGTATCGGTCACGCCGTGCGCCCAAGAGGGGAGTCCCCGATGAGTCAGACCGACATCGAGATCGCCACCCAGCCCGACTGCTGGCGCAAGGCCGTGGCACTGACCCGGCGGCCCGACGGTCCCGTCTCCGCCTCGCTGCCCCGGCCCGGCGAGCGGGTCGCCGTCGTCGGCTGCGGGACGTCCTGGTTCATCGCCCAGGCGTACGCGGCACTGCGGGAGTCGGGCGGCCACGGCGAGACCGATGCCTTCCCCGCCTCCGAGATGCCGGACGGGCGGGCCTACGACCGGGTGGTCGCGCTGACCCGGTCCGGCACCACGACCGAAGTACTGGAACTGCTCGGCCGACTGCGCGGGCACACTCCCACGACCGCGGTGACCGCGGTGCCGCAGTCACCGGTGACGGGGCCGGCGGACGCCGTCGTCGTGCTCGACTTCGCCGACGAGACCTCGGTCGTCCAGACCCGGTTCGCCAGCACCGAACTGGTGCTCCTGCGGGCCCACTTGGGCGAGGACCTGGAGCATCTGCCGCAGCAGGGGCACTCGGCGCTGGACGAACCGCTGCCGGCCGGGGTGTTGGAGGCCGAGCAGTTCACCTTCCTGGGGCAGGGCTGGGCCTACGGGATCGCCCAGGAGGCGGCGCTGAAGATGCGCGAGGCGGCGGGCGCCTGGACCGAGGCCTACCCGGTGATGGAGTACCGGCACGGTCCGATCAGCGTCACCGCACCCGGCCGCGTGGCGTGGTGGTTCGGGGACCCGGCGGCCCTGCCGTCCGGCCTCGCCGACGAGATCGCGGACACGGGCGGGCAGTTGGTGGTACTCGGCCGGGACCCGCTGGCAGATCTGGTCGTGGTGCACCGGCTGGCCTCCGCCCTCGCCTCGGCACGCGGGCTGGACCCGGACAATCCGCGCCATCTGACCCGTTCCGTGATCCTGGCCTGACCGGGCGTCCCCCGGAAGGATCTCGGGCGCCACAGAATTTACGTGTCCGTTACGAACGGTTTCCGGGCCCGCCGAGGCCGGTCGGCGGGCCCGGGAACCGACCGCCACCAGGGACAACAGCCGCTCCACGACAGCCCTCGGGGCACTCGGGACGCCGCGTGCCCCGCATGTTGACAGGTGGCGATTCCCGCAAGAGCATGTGCGAAATTGCTTCGAATCTTGCATCTGCACGCAGAATCAAGCAGACCGCAGCCCCGGCGGGCACCGCGCTTCGTCGTGACCGTGCGCTCCGCACGCCACCGGCACCACGCACCGCCGCTCTTGAGCCACCGTCCTGTCCGACAGGAGGACACGAGTGCACGCCCGATTGAGCAGTCCCGGCGGCCTGTTGCTCGCTGCCGCACTGACCGCCGCCATGCTGATGGCGCCCCTCACCGGCTCCACCGCCGCGGCCACGGCCGCCACCACCTCCACCGCCGCCACCGCCGGTCCGAAGGTGACCCGCACCGCGAACGCCGTCACGGTCTCCGTGCCGGCCTCGGCCAACACCCCGGGCTACACCCTCGACGTGGCCACCGACGAACTCGCCCTGACCACGCGCCGCGCCGGGAAGACCGTGCTCGCCACCACGTCCGGCGACACCGGCGCCCTGCGTTTCACCACGGCCGACGGCGCGTGGCAGCACGCGACCGGCGTCACCGACTGGACGTGGAAGAACGGCGTCCTGACCGTCACCGCCGACAGCACGCTCGACGGCGCCACGGTGGAGGCCCGGATCACCCCCGGCGCCGACCGCTACCAGCTCGACTGGGACGTCCGAGGCGGCGCACCGAAGCAACTGGGCCTCACCTACGACCTGTCGTCGGCCGGTCACTGGTACGGCCACGGCGAGGCGGAGACCCCGCAGGGCGGTCCCGGCACCGACCAGCCCTGGCCGCTGGACGCCGGCGAGGTCGACCACCCGACCTTCGGCCCGGCGTCCTACCACATGATCGACCCGTTCTGGTACACGTCCAAGTCGACCGGGCTGCGCGTCGACACCGGAAATGTCATGGACGTGGCGCTCAACAAGGGCAAGGACGGCCTCGGCAGCTTCGTCGTCGAGTCGCCCGACACCTACAAGGCCACCGTGTTCGTCGAGTCGACCCCGCTGGAGGTCTACCGCGACTACATCGGCATCGTGGGCAAGCCCACCAAGTCCGACGCCCCCTACGAGCAGTACGCCAAGCCGCTGTGGAATTCCTGGGCGCAGTTCTACACCAAGGTCGACCAGGAGAAACTCCTCGACTACGCCACCGACCTCCACGACAACGGGCTGGACGGGCACACCATCCAGCTCGACGACAAGTGGGAGTCGAACTACGGCAATCTGACCTGGGATCCCAAGACCTTCCCCGATCCCAAGGGCCTCTCCAAGAAGATCCACGACATGGGGTTCGACTTCGGCGTCTGGGTCACCCTGTGGATCAACCTGGACTCCGCCAACTACCAGTACGCGGTCGACCACGGCTATCTGCTCATGGACGCCAAGGACAAGACCAAGCCGTGTGACGTGACCTGGTGGAACGGCGAGGCGGGAATCATCGACCTGGCCAACCCCGACGCCAAGGCCTGGTACGAGGGCAACCTCAAGTCCCTCATGGACACGTACGACATCGACGGGCTGAAGTTCGACACGCGCTTCTTCGACGAGAGGTGCGCGCCGCGCGAGGGCTCCCAGGTCACGGACTACCAGAAGCTCGGCACGCAGCTCGCCGACGAGTTCGACCTCCAGGGCGCCGGCATCCGGGTGCACTGGAACAAGACGGCCCACGAGGCCGGCTTCGTCACCCGTCAGGTCGACAAGGGCACCGGCTGGGACTCCCTGCGCGCCTCCGCCTCCCAGAACCTGGCGATCTCCACCATCGGCTACCCGTTCGTCGAGTCCGACATGATCGGCGGCTCCGGCGGCCAGCCCGCACCGACGAAGGACGTACTGGTGCGGTGGGCTCAATCCGCCTCACTGATGCCGCTGATGTACGCCTCGACCTCGCCGGTGGACACCAACGACACCACCACCGGGCAGAAGGTGGACTACGACCAGGAGACGGTCGACCTCTACCGGCAGGCGATCAAGACGCACGAGAAGCTCGCCCCCTACATCTGGGACCAGGTGCAGAACACGCTGAAGACCGGTGATCCGATCATGCGGCCGCTGTTCTTCGACTTCCCGAAGGACGAGGCGAGTTACACGGTCGCCGACGAGTGGATGCTCGGTCCGGCCGTGCTGGCCGCGCCCAAGCTGAGCACCGGAGGCACCCGCTCCGTCCATCTGCCGCCGGGCACCTGGTACGACGTGAACCAGGGCACGATGATCCGCGGTCCCCAGACCCTCAAGGGGTACGCGGCGCCGCTCGGCGTCACCCCGGCCTTCGTCAACCTCAAGGCCCAGGGCGCCGACAAGGCCATCAAGGCGCTCAAGCGCGACGACGCTCCGGCCGCCTCCGTCCTGATCACCCCGGACGCCCCGGCCACCGACGCCGGCAAGCCGTTCCAGGTGACCACCGACGTGACCAACTGGAGCACCGGGACCATCAAGAGCGTCAAGGCGGCCCTTGACCTGCCCGAAGGCTGGAGCGCCAAGTCGGCCGGTCCGACCACCGCGAGCTCCCTCAAGAACGGCGCCACGCTCACCACCATCTGGACGGTGACCCCGGCCGAGGACGCCCGTTGGGGCAGCCATGACCTCACCGGCACCGCCACCTACACCGGGTCCAAGGGCTCGACGAAGGTGTCCGACACCGTGCAGGCGCAGGTGAAGGCCGCCCCGAGCAGCGTGCAGGCGCCGTACCTGACGGCCGACACCACCTCCGAGGACCCCCAATACGCCCAGGCCGGTGACCAGTTCGCCATCTGGGCGGGCGGCCAGGACCTGTCCGGCTGGAAGGACGAGAAGGGCGTCATCTACCGCGACGACGCGGCCGGGGAAAAGTCCACCGTGCAGGCCCAGTTGGTCTCCCAGAACAGCGCCTCACCGGTCGGCAAGGCGGGCATCGCCCTCGCCAACGACCTGACCGCACCCGAGAAGGGCGGTTACGCGGTGCTGGTCATGACCCAGAGCTACGGCTTGGAGTTCATGACCGACAGCGACGGCGACGGGAAGCTCGACACCTGGGCGGGCGGCGGCGCCACCTACCACCCGGCGTATCTCAAGCTGACCCGGGACGGCACCACCTACACCGCGTACGCCAGCAAGGACGGCCAGACCTGGTCGCAGGTCGGCACCGCCCAGGTGCCCTCGGCTTCCGGCACCGAAGACGCCGGAATGGTCGCCAGCGCGGCCAACGTCAACTACCCCGGCGAGGACATCGAAGCCGTCTTCAGCGGATTCACCGTCACCTCCTGACCCACCGGTATCACCCTCCCGGTTTCCCGGCAGGCCCCTCCTCCCCCTGATGGCCTGCCGGGGACCACCCCGGCCTACCGGCAGTCCTCCCGCCCCCCAGGACCCGCCGAGGACCACTCCCTGCACCTCCGTGAGAGAGGGACCCCAGCCCCATGGCACGTACGTCCTCACTCGCCGCCGGCTTCGTCGCCGGCGTCGTCGTGGCCGCGAGCACCACCGCGATCGCCGTCACCGGTACGGCGACCACCAGCACCGACCTCAATTCCAAGGCCACCACCACCTGGCTGACCGTCAAGGTCGCCGACGCCATGGGCACCAGGGACACCATCACCTGGGTTCCCACCGGCTCCTTCGCCGGCTCCGCGGAGGAGCGGGTCCCGCGCTACCCGATGACCCCCATCCAGGGCAAGGACACCAAGGAGCTGAAGCTCTCCGCCGTCCGCAACGAGCAGGTCTCGGCGCAGCTGGCGATCGCCTCCGGCCACAACCTCGACGACGTCAAGGCCGTGGTCGGCGACCTCACCGGGCCCGACGGTACGAAGCTGTCCGGTGCCGACACCCAGGTCCGGTTCGTCAAATACGTGCCCGTGCAGCGCTCCAAGAGCGAGGTCGACTGGTCCGCCACCATCGACCAGGTCAGCTCCGGCAAGGAGGTGTCCGGCGACCGTAACCCCGATGTGGTCGGCGACCCCCTGCAGGAGGGTTCGTCGGTGGACGTACCCGCGTACGCCGCGCAGCCACTCTGGTTCACCTTCCACATCCCCAAGGGGGCCAAGCCCGGCACCTACACCGGCACGGTGAAGGTCAACGCCGACGGCCGCACCCAGAGCACGTACCCGCTGACCATCGAGGTCGCGGACGCGAGCGTGCCGGACCCGAAGGACTACAGCTTCTTCCTCGACGTATGGGCGCAGCCGGAGACGATGGCCAAGAACCACGGCGTCAAGCTCTGGTCCGACGAGCACTGGAAGCTGATCGACAAGTACGACCGCGACCTGGCCTCGCGCGGCCAGAAGGTCATCAACACCACCATCGTCGACAACCCCTGGCACCACCAGTGGTCGCTCGGCACCCGGGAGTCGCAGACCGCCACGCCGTACACCAGCATGGTGGGCTGGACCTGGAACGGAAAGACGTTCTCCTTCGACTTCAGCCGCTGGGACAAGTACGTCGAGACCGCCAGACGTGCCGGTCTCGGTCCCGACATCGGCGCCTTCTCCATGCTGGCGTTCCAGGACCAGGAGCACCTCACCTACACCGACACCAGCACCGGCAAGACCGTCTACGAGAACGTCGATCTGGGCGGCGACCGCTGGCGTCAGGCGTGGGGAACGTTCCTTCCGGCCTTCGAGAAGCACCTGAAGGCCAAGGGCTGGCTGAACGACACCTACCTGTCCTTCGACGAGCGGCCCATCGACACCATGACGGTCGTCAAGAACTTCGTCCACGAGGTCGCGCCGGCCTTCGACGACCGTATCGCCGTGGCAGGTTCGATCAACACCGAAGGCGTCGCGTCCAACCTGTCCGTCGACTGGGGCGGCATCGACGCGATGACGAAGGAGAAGGTGGCGGAACGGCGCAAGGCCGGCAAGATCACGACCTTCTACGTGTACGGCTCGCCGGCCCACCCGAACACGCTGTCCTACTCCCCCGCCGTCGAGTCGCGGATGCTGCCCTGGATCTCCGCCCAGCGGGATCTGGACGGCTTCCTGCGCTGGTCGTACAACAGCTGGACCAGCGATCCCTTCAAGCAGCCGGTGCACATCTTCACGCAGGGCGACGAGTACCTGGTCTACCCGGGCAAGGACGGCCCGATGTCCAGCATCCGCTGGGAGCAGCTGAAGGAGGGCATCGAGGACTACGAACTCATCGCCCAGCTGCGGAAGAAGGACGGCGGCACCGACAGCGACGCGCTGACCGACGCGCTCACCACCGCGACCCGCAACCTTGACGGCCGGACGAAGGACGTCAACGACATCGAGACCGCGCGGGCGGCAGTCGTGAAGGGGCTGACGTCATGAAAGGCAGGTGGAGATCTCTGCTGCTTGCCGGAGCGCTGACTGCCATGTCCCTGACCGGCGCGGGTGTCGTGACACCGGCCCAGGCCGAGCAGCAGACCCCGGCGCAGCACACCGTCACCTACGACCAGTACTCCGTACGGGTCGACGGCAAACCCCTGTACCTCTGGGGCGCCGAGTTCCACTACTTCCGGCTGCCCAGCCCCGACGCGTGGCGCGACGTCCTGCAGAAGATCAAGGCGGGCGGATTCAACGCGGTCTCGCTCTATTTCGACTGGGGATATCACTCCTCCAAGCCGGGCTCGTACGACTTCACCGGCACCCGTGACGTGGAGCGGCTGCTCGACGAGGCCGAGCGGGCGGGCCTGTATGTGATCGCCCGACCGGGCCCGTACATCAACGCGGAGGTCTCCGGCGGCGGCATGACCGCCTGGCGGTCGACCCAGGCCGGCGTGAACCGCACCTCCGAGCCGGAGTACCTGAAGGCGGCCCGGGAGTGGATGAGCCGGATCAACCCGATCATCGCGCGCCACCAACTCACCCGTGGCACAGGGTCGGTGATCCTGTATCAGGTCGAGAACGAGTACCAGGGCGGTCGCCACGACGCCGACTACATGCAGACCCTCATCGACTGGGCGAAGGAGGACGGCATCGATGTGCCCACCTTCGTCAACGACGGCGGCGCGAACCAGAACTGGGTGAGCGGCAAGGGCGCCCCGGACATCTACGGCTTCGACGCCTACCCGCAGGGCTTCGACTGCAAGGACCCCGACACCTGGAAGAACCTCCCCGACTATTCGTACGTCAACGAGTGGAAGCCCGAGTCCCCGCTGATCATCCCGGAGGCACAGGGCGGCGCCTTCGACCCCTGGGGCGGCACCGGATACCAGGACTGCGCGAAGCTCACCGGCACCGACTTCACCCGGGTGTTCAGCAAGATGAACATCGCCGCCGGGGTGAGCGGCCAGTCCTTCTACATGACGTACGGCGGCACCAACTGGGGCTGGCTCGCCGACCCCAACGCGGTCTACACGTCGTACGACTACGGGGCCCCGATCAACGAGTCCCGCCAACTGACGGACAAGTACCAGGAGTTCAAGCGGCTCGGGTACATGGTCAACTCCGTCACCTCGCTGGCGCGCACCGACAAGGCCGAGGCTCCCACTCCTTCCGACGACGCCCTGCGCATCGACCGGCGTGTCAACCCCGACGACGGCACCCAGTTCTTGACCGTCCGGCACGCCGACACGCGCGTGAAGGACAAGGACGAGACCACGCTGTCGCTGAAGGGAGCGGACGGCGACTACCCGCGGGTCCCCCAGCAGGGAACGATCACCGTCAACGGCCGGGATGCCAAACTCCTCGTCGCGGGCTACGACCTGGGCGCGAACCAGCGGCTCGTCTACTCCACGTCGGAGATCATGACGCACGCCAAGATCGGCGACCGGGAGGTGGCGCTGCTCTACGGGCGTGCGGGTGAGGCCGGCGAGACCGTGCTGCGGTACGCCGAGCGGCCCAAGGTGACCGTCCTCGACGGCGATGTCACCACCACCTGGGACGCCGCACGCGGTGACCTGCGCCTGGACTACACCCACAAGGGTCTGGCCCGGGTGCTGGTGAACGGCATGGAACTGCTGATCGCCGACACCGCCGAGACCGCCCACTGGTGGCGGCAGGACACCGCCGCGGGCCCGGTCCTCGTACGCGGGCCGTCCCTGGTCCGTACGGCCGAACTGGCGGACGGCACCCTGAAGTTGACCGGTGACTCCACCAAGGCCGAGAAGATAGAGGTCATCGCGGACGCCAAGAAGGTGACCTGGAACGGCCGCGAGGTCGCCGTCACCCAGGCGCCGCTCCCGGTCGAGCTGCCCAAGCTGACGACGTGGAAGTACAAGGAGGAGGCGCCGGAGTCCGCTCCCGGCTTCGACGACTCCACCTGGACCACCGCCGACCACCTCACCGCCAACAACGCGGCGCTGGCCGGGTCGCTGCCGGTCCTCGCGATGGACGAGTACGGCTTCCACCACGGCAACGTCTGGTACCGCGGCCGGTTCAAGACCACCGGTGCCGCGACCGCGCTCGCACTCGACGCCAAGACCGGCAACACGGGCCAGTACGCGGTGTGGCTCAACGGCCGCTATCTCGGCAGCTCCGGCGACGGCGCGCACACCTTCGACATCCCGGCGGGCACGCTGAAGGCCGCCTCAGACGGCGGGGACAACGTCCTTTCCGTCCTCGTGGAGAACGCGGGCCACAACGAGGAATGGGGCCACGACTACTCCAAGGAGCCGCGCGGTCTGCTCAGTGCCGAGGTGATCGGCGGGGCCTCCACCCTCACCTGGAAGATCCAGGGCAACCGGGGCGGCGAGGACCCGGTGGACACCGCACGGGGCCCGTACAACAACGGCGGGCTGTACGGGGAGAGGGCCGGCTGGTCGCTGCCGGGCTTCCCCGACGGCAGCTGGAAGAGCACCACCCTCTCCGGGCAGGCCGCCAAGACCGAGCCCGGCGTGCGGTGGTACCGCACCTCCGCCCGGCTCGACCTGCCGCAGGGCCAGGACAACGCGCTCGCGCTGGATCTCGCCGAAGCCGCAGGCGGCAGCACCGGCTATCGAGCCGAGATCTTCGTCAACGGCTGGCTGATCGGCCGCTACCTACCGGACACCGGACCCCAGACACGGTTCGTCATCCCCAAGGGCCTCCTGCGTGAGCAGGGCGACAACACCATCGCCCTGGCCGTGTGGTCCACCAAGGCCGGCGCGGGCCCGGGCTCGGCCAAGCTCGTCGACCTCGGCGCCTCGGCGGGCGGGATCAAGGTCGATACAGTGTCCGCGCCCTCATACGACGCCAAGACCTACGCGATGCCGGCCGCGGGCGCTCACGTCACGGTCGACGCCGAGCCGTTCCTGGCCACCGGCACCGCGACCAAGGTCCCCGTCACCCTCAGCGTGCCGAAGGACGCGCCGAAGGCCTCGAACGTCGCGCTGACGCTGAAGGTCCCGGACGGCTGGACCGCGACCACCGACGACAAAACCCGATTCGACCTTGTGCGGCCCGGCGCCACGGTGACCGCGGACTACACCGTCACCCCGCCGGGTGACCCGGTTCACTACGCCGTGCTGTCCGCGACCGCCAAGCTCACCCAGCCCGGCCGTCCGGGCACCGTCACCGGTATACGCGCCGTACAGGTGCCACCGCCCGCGCTGTCCGCCGACGCCTATGTGAGCGACCTGACCCTGGTCAAGGCGGTGAACGGCTGGGGGCCGGTGGAGAAGGACTCCTCCAACGGGGAGGACGCGGCGGATGACGGTCGTCCCCTGAGCATCGGCGGCACCACGTACACCAAGGGCCTCGGCGTGCACGCGAACAGCCAGGTCCGGGTCTATCTCGGCGGTGGCTGCACCCGCTTCACCGCGACCGCCGGGGTGGACGACGAGGTCGGCGACGGCGGCAGCGTCTCCTTCCAGGTGATCGCCGACGGCCGATCCCTCACCACAACCCCGGTGGTGCGCGGCTCCGACGGCGGCACCGACATCGACGTGGATGTGACCGACGCCCGTTGGCTGGACCTGTTGGTCGACGGTGCCGGCGATGTCTCCTCGGACCATTCCGACTGGGCCGACGCCAAGCTGACCTGCGCGGGAGGCGCCTCGTGAACCTCGCCCGAGTCGGACGACTGAGAGCCCTGCTGTCCGCGGCGCTCGTGTCCGTACTGCTCGCGGTCCTCGCCGCCGCGGTGCCCGCACACGCCACGGTCCCGGCCGACGCCGCGGCAGCCAAGCCCACGCCCCACACCGTCAGTTACGACAAGCACTCCGTCAAGGTCGACGGCAAGCGGCTCTTCGTCTGGTCCGGGGAGTTCCACTACTGGCGGCTCCCCAGTCCCGACCTGTGGCGCGACGTGCTCCAGAAGATCAAGGCGAGCGGCATGAACGCCGTCTCGATCTACTTCGACTGGGGCTACCACTCCCCCGCGAAGGGCCGTTACGACTTCACCCGGATCCGTGACGTCGACAAGCTCCTCGACATGGCCGAGGAGGCCGGGCTCTATGTCATCGCCCGGCCCGGCCCGTACATCAACGCCGAGACGGACGGCGGAGGGTTCCCCGGCTGGCTGATGACGCAGAAGGGGCAGGCCCGCTCCACCGACCCCGAATACCTCGACGCCGCCCGCGAGTGGCTCAAGGAGATCGACAAGATCCTCGCCCGCCACCAGGTCACGAACGGCACCGGCCCGGTGCTGCTCTACCAGGTCGAGAACGAGTTGTACGACCCCGAAGGCCGCGACTACATCGTCGATCTCTCCAAGCAGGTACGGGCCGACGGCATCACCGTGCCCCTCGTCGGCAACGAGCCGATGCCGCAGTACGCGGGTGGCGAGGGCCTGGACTTCGTCGGCGAGCTGGACCAGTACAACTCCTTCTGCAAGGGCGAGTGGTGGCTGCCCACCCTCAAACGGCAGCAGGACAACGCGCCGCTGTCGATCTTCGAGGCGGGCACCGGCTGGTTCCAGACCTGGGGCGACACCGGCTACGAGAAGTGCCCGGAGAAGATGGGCCCCGCCTACCAGAAGATCGTCAACAAGCACGAGGTCATGCAGGGCACGACGATCGAGAACCTGTACATGACCTACGGCGGCACCAACTGGGGCTGGCTCGCCGACCCGCGCCAGGTCTACACGTCGTACGACTACGGCGCACCGATCAGTGAGCCGCGCCAGACCGGCGCCGACTACGACGAGATGAAGCGGCAGGGCCTCTTCTACACCACCACCGCCCCGCTCACGGCCACCGATCCGGCCGACGCCCCCGCCTCCTCCAACGACGCCGTGCACATCGAGGCGCGTGCCAACCCGGACACCAAAACCCAGTTCCTCTACCTCCGGCACAGCGACCCGATGGCCGACGCCGACGCCACCACCACCTTCGACTGGAAGACCCCGGACGGGACCTATCCGGTCACCGCCCGGCTCAACGGCAAGACCGGCAAGATCCTCATCGCCGGCCACGACCTCGGCGGCGGGCAGCGGCTTGTCTACTCCACCAGCGAGCTGCTGACCAGCGCGAAGACCGGTGGCCGTACACAAGCCGTGCTGTACGGCGGTGAGGGCGACCCCGGCCAGACGATGCTCCGCTACGCCGCCAAGCCCAAGGTCACCGTGCTCGACGGCAAGGCGGACGTCAGCTGGGACGCCGAGCGCGGCGACCTGAAGCTGGACTACACCCACTCCGGCGTCACCCGAGTCCTCGTCCAGAGCGCCGGCCGCCCCGACCTGCTGCTGCTCATCGGCACCGACGACCAGGCCGCCAACCTCTGGCGGCAGGACACGGCAGCCGGTCCGGTCCTGGAACGCGGCACCGAACTGGTCCGCACGGCGACCGTCACCGGCCTGGGAACGACGCTCGCCCTCACCGGCGACGCGAAGAAGGCGGGCCCGCTGGAGGTCTTCGCCCCGTCCGGCGTACGGAACGTCACCTGGAACGGCGCACCCCTGAGCGTGAAACCGACCTCCTCCGGCAGCCTGTTGGGCACCGTGCCCGGCCCGAAGGACGTCAAGCTCCCCGAGCTGACCGGCTGGAAGACGTCCGCCGAAACCCCCGAGGCCGCCCCCGGCTTCGACGACTCGTCCTGGACGTACGCCGACAAGCTGACGACCAACAACCCGACCAAGCCCGGGACTCTGCCAGTGCTCTATCAGGACGAGTACGGCTACCACTACGGCTACGTCTGGTACCGGGGCCGCTTCAAGGCCACCGGCACCGAGAAGTCCCTCTCCCTGACCGCCTACGCCACCAACCCGGACACCGGCTCGGCGGCGGTGGGTGCGTACTCGGTGTGGATCAACGGGAAGTTCGCCGGGACGAGTCAGACCGGCCGCAAGACCTTCCCCATCGCCGACGGTCTGCTGCACAAGGGCAAGGAGAACGTGGTCTCCGTCCTGGTCGGCACCATGGGCCACAACGAGGACTTCACCTGGAACAGCGACGACCACAAGCAACCGCGCGGCCTGACCACGGCGTATCTGGCCGGCTCCGACGCGCAGATCACCTGGCGGATCCAGGGTGCGCGGGGCGGCGAGAAGCCCGTCGACCCGGTGCGCGGGCACATGAACAACGGCGGTCTGTACGGGGAGCGTTCGGGCTGGACCCTGCCCGGATTCCCTGACGGGTCGTGGGACGCGGCCACGCTGCCGACGAGTGACACCACTCCCGGTATCGCCTGGTACCGCACCACCTTCAACCCCAAGCTGCCCACGGGCCAGGACGTCTCCGTCGGCGTCACGATCACCGACAACCCCGACCGCGACTACCGCGCCCTCATCTACGTCAACGGCTGGCTGATGGGGAACTACGTCAACGACACCGGTCCCCAGCACACCTTCCCCATCCCCAACGGCATCCTGCGCGCCGACGGCAAGAACGCCATCGCCATCGCCTCGTGGAGCGAGGACACCAAGAGCGGCGGCCTGGGCAAGGTCGGCCTGACCACGCTCGGCAATGTCACGTCCTCGCTGCGGGTCGCCGATGTGGCTGCCCCGGCCTACGACGCCGCCACCTACGCCGACCCGGCCACCCCGGCGCGGGTGACCGTCGACGCCCCCGACAGCGTCGAGCCGGGCACCACCTACCAGGTCACGGCGACGGCCTCCGTACCGGGCAACGCCAAGACGCTCAGCGGCCTCACCCTGAGCCCGAAGCTGCCCGACGGCTGGAACGCGACCCCGGCCGATCCGGTGAAACTCGGCACCCTCGAACCGGGTGGCTCGGCGAAGGCTCAGTGGACTGTCACCGTGCCCGCCGACCAGAAGACCGCCACCGTCGCCATCCTCCGCGTCACCGCCGACTTCACCCGGGCAGGCAAACCCGGTTCGGTGACGGGGGAACAGGTGGTGGCGGCGCAGCCACCGCCGCTCACGGCGGGCGAACACTACGTCAGCGATCTGCCGTTCGCCTCCAGCAGCAACGGCTGGGGCCCGGTCGAACGCGACCAGTCCGTCGGCGAGAACGCCGAGGGCGACGGCCTGCCGCTCACTCTCCACGACACCGTCTACGAGAAGGGCCTGGGCACGCACGCCGCCAGCAGCGTGCAGGTGTGGCTCGGCGGCACCTGCACCACCTTCCACGCCGCGCTCGGCCTCGACCAGGAGACGTACGGCCGGTCCGACGGCCCGGCCACCGTCACCTACACCGTCCTCGCCGACGGAACGTCCGTCTACGAGAGCGGCACCGTCGACCGGGACACCGCGACGAAGAACATCGACGTCGACGTGGCAGGCGCGCGGCGGCTCGAACTCGTCGTCTCGGACGCCGGGGACGGCAACGCCCTCGACCACGCCGACTGGGCCGACGCCAAGCTGACCTGCGGCGGCGGTGCCTGATGCCCAGTCTGAGACGAACCGTCCGCCGCAGCTCGGCGGCGCTGGTGCTGGCCGCCCCGCTGCTCGGCACGGCACCGGCCGCCGCCGACTCCGGGGGGCCGGTCACCCTCACGACACCCGCCTACGAACTGCGCGTCGCCACGGACCGGTTGACCCTCACCACAGTACGGGCGGGCCGGACCGTGCTGGCTACCGCGCCCGCGGCGTTCCGGTTCCGGATCGGCTCCGACTGGCACATCGTCGGGGAGGTCACCGGCAGCACCCGTGACGGCAACACCCTGCGCGTCACCGCCGCCACCGACCTGCCGGGCGTCACCATCGATCTGCGGATCACCCTGCGCTCCGACCGGTACGACATGAACTGGTCCCTGTCGGGCGCACAGGCCGACGCGCTCAGCACGGCGTACGACCTGAGCAGCGCCGGGCACTGGTACGGACACGGCGAGAACAGCGACCAGACCGTCCAGCCGTGGCCGCTGGACTCCGGGCAAGTGGTGGACACCGGGTTCAGCCCGGCGTCCTACCAAGTGGTCTCCCCCTTCTGGTACACCTCCAGCGCCACCGGACTGTGGGCGGACACGAACGACCCGATGGACGTGCGGATCAACTCCGGCGGCAACGGGCTCGGCGAGTTCACCGTCACCGGAGACCGACCCGCCGCCTCCACGGTGTTCGTCGAGGACACCCCCGCCGAGGTGTACCGGGACCACATCGCGCTGGTCGGCAAGCCCGAACGCTCCGACACCCCCTACGAGCAGTACGCCACACCGCTCTGGAACTCCTGGGCGCAGCTCTACGGCGAGCAGACCCAGGAGAACGTCCTCGCCTGGGCCCGTGCGCTGGCCGGCGCCGGGCTCGGCGGGCACGCGGTGCAGATCGAGGAGAGCGTGATCGCCTCGGACTTCGGCGAACGCTTCCCCGATCTGCCCGCGCTGTCCAGGCAACTCGGCCGCCTCGGCTTCGACCTCGGTATGTGGACGGGCCTGTACATGCCCGAGACCGCCGCCGACTTCTCCGAAGCCGTCGACAACGGGTATCTGCTGAAGGACCCGTCCGACCCGTCCAAGCCGTGCCTGTTCACCTGGTGGAACGGCCGCCAGACCGGGCTGATCGACCTGGCGAACCCGGCCGCCCGGCAGTGGTACACCAACGATCTCAAGGACCAGACAAGCGAGTTGGGGGTGGCCGGGTTCAAGTTCGACACCGCCTTCTTCGACGACCGGTGCGCTCCCTACCCGGGGGCCACCCGCGCCGACTACGTGAAGTACGGCACCGAGCTGGCCGACGAGTTCGATCAGCAGGGGGCGGGGTTGCGGGTCGCGTGGAACGCCGCGCAGGCCAAGGGCTTCGCCACCCGCACGGCCGACAAGCCGACCACCTTCGCGGGGCTGCGCGCCGCGGTCTCGGCCAACCTGGCGGTCTCCATGATCGGTTACCCGTTCGTGGAGACCGACATGATCGGCGGCTCGCTCAGCTACCCGCCGCCCACGAAGCAGGTCCTGGCCCGCTGGGCGCAGGCGGCGTCCCTGATGCCGCTGATGTACGCCTCGACCTCGCCCACCGGCGTACGGGACGCGACGACCGGCGAGTGGGTCGGTTACGACCGCGAGACGGTCGACCTCTACCGGCAGGCGATCAAGACGCACGAGAAGCTCGCTCCCTACATCTGGGACCAGGTGCAGAGCACCCTGAAGACCGGCGATCCGATCATGCGGCCGCTGTTCTTCGACTTCCCGAAGGACGAGGCGAGTTACACGGTCGCCGACGAGTGGACGCTCGGCCCGGCCGTACTGGCCGCACCGAAGCTCGACGAAGGCACCACCCGGGACGTCTTCCTGCCCACCGGAACGTGGCATGACGTCACCAACGGCAAGGTCGTCCGCGGCCCCGTGACGCTCAAGGGGTACGCGGCGCCGCTCGGAGTGACGCCGGCGTTCGTGAACCTCAAGGCCCAGGGCGCCACCAAGGCGTACGCGGCGCTCGCGCGCACCGGCGCGGAACAGTAAGGGGCGTCAGATGCATGGGATACGCGGCAGGTTCGCGGCGTTGCTCCTGGCGGTCTCGGCCGTCGTGGCCGGGACGGTGGCACCCGCCGAGGCCGGTCAGCAAGGCGACGGGCGCGGCTGGACGGGGACCTGGGCGACGGCGGCCAGCGAGCACTACGAGATCTCGGGGATGTCCGAGGTGTCGGTACGGATGCCGGTGCACACCAGCGTCGGCGGCTCATCCGTACGCATCCGGCTGACCAACGCCTATGCCACCGACCCGGTGACGATCGGGCACGCGACCGTGGGCCTGCGCGACGGCGGTTCCGCCGTGGCCCGCCCGTACGACCTGCGGTTCGGCGGGAAGCGCGCGGTCACCATTCCGGCGGGTGGCCAGGCTGTGAGCGATCCGGTCGGACTCGCCGTGCCGGCACTGGCCGACCTGGTCGTCAGTCTCCATCTGCCCGGCCAGGTCACACACATCACCGATCACTGGTGGGCGCAGCAGACCGTGTACTGGACGGACTACGGTGCGGGTGACCACGCCGCCGACACCTCCGGCGCCGCCTACACCTGGACCACCACGAGCTGGCCGTTCCTCAGCGGCGTCGACGTGACCGCGCCGAGGACCGGGTCGGTGGTGGCGCTCGGCGACTCGATCACCGACGGGTCCTACTCGACGGCCGACACCAACCAGCGCTGGCCCGATCTGCTGTCGGCCCGGCTGAACGCCTGCCTGCCCGGCGCCGGGGTGCTCAACGCGGGCATCACCAGCAACCGGATCACCGCCGGGACCGCGACGAATCCCTCGGCGCTCGACCGGCTCGACCGGGATGTGCTCTCCCAGCCGGGCGCCAGGACTCTGATCCTCTTCGATGGGATCAACGATCTCGGCGGGGCGAGTGCCGAGCAGATCATCGCCGGCATGACGGAGATCGCCGCCCGGGCGCACCAGCGCGGGATGCGGGTCGTCGGCGCCACCATCACCCCGTACAAGGACTTCACCTGGGGCGGTTGGACCGAGGAGACGGAGACGCGGCGACAGCAGGTCAACGCGTTCGTCCGGGCCTCCGGCAAGGTCTTCGACGACTACGCCGACTTCGACCGGGCGGTCCGGGATCCGGCGGATCCGCAGCGGCTGGGCGCGGCGTACGACTCCGGTGACCATCTGCATCCCAATGACGCCGGGATGAAGGCATTCGCCGACTCCATCGACCTGACGTCCCTCGGCCTCGGCCGCGGCTGTTCCTGATGAGGAGGAACCGTGTCCAGACGGCTTGAACACCTGCGTGGGCACCGAAGATTCGCGGTCCTGGCCACGGCGTTGGCTGCCACCGTGGCAGCCCTGCTTCCGGTGGCGCCGGCCGCTGCCGAGACCGCGCAGCCGGGTTGGACGGGGACGTGGGCGACCGCCCAGCACGCCGCGTACGACCCGGGCACCTCGGAAGTGACGGTTCGGATACCGGTGCGGGTGAGCGCCGGCGGGTCGAGCGTGCGCATCCGCCTGACCAACGACTTCACCACCGAGCCGGTGACGATCGGACACGCGACGGTCGGACTTCGTGATGGCGGTTCCGCCGTCGCGAAGCCGCAGAAGCTGCGGTTCGGCGGGAAGAGCGGGGTGACGATCGCGGCCGGCGAGCAGGCGGCCGGCGATCAGGTCCAGCTCACCGTGCCGTCCCGCAGCGACCTGGTCGTCAGCCTGTACTTCCCCGGCCGGCTCACCCACATCAGCCAGCACTGGATGGGCCTCCAGACCGTCTACTGGACACCCGACGGAGGCGGCGACCACGCCGCGGACGCCGACGGCGACGCCTTCACCAAGACCGACTCCACCTTCCCGTTCCTGACCGGTGTCGACGTACAGGGCGGCAACGCGGCGGGCGCGGTGGTGGCGCTCGGCGACTCCATCACCGACGGCGCGGCCTCCACGTCGAACGCCAACCGGCGCTGGCCCGACTATCTGGCGGGGCGGCTGTCGGCCTGCTCGTCCACCGCCGGGGTGCTGAACGAGGGCATCAGCGGCAACCGGATCACGGCGGGCGTGGACGGCAACCCGTCGGCGCTGGACCGGCTGGAGCGCGATGTGCTGTCGCAGCCGGGCGCCCGGACGGTGGTCCTGTTCGAGGGCGTCAACGATCTCAGCTGGGGCGGCGCCACCGGTGATCAGGTGATCGACGGCATGAAGGAGATCGTGCGCCGCGCCCACGAACGCGGGCTGCGCGTGATCGGCGCGACGGTCGTGCCGTATCGCGGCTGGGGCGACTGGTGGACCGAGGCCAAGGAGGCCGACCGGCAGAAGGTCAACACGTTCGTCCGCGACGGCGGCGTCTTCGACGGCTACGCCGACTTCGACAAGGCCGTACGGGACCCGGACGACCCCACCCGCTACGCCGCCGCGTTCGACTCCGGTGACCATCTGCACCCCAACGACGTCGGGATGAAGGCCTTCGCCGACGCCGTCGACCTCACCACTCTCGGGGCGGGCCGCGACTGCCCGTCTGCCCGCGTCCGGATCACCCCGTACCGGCCGACCCTGCAGGCCGGCGGCGACGGCACGGAGATCACGTCGATGGTCACCAACACGGGCACCAAAGCGGTCACCGAGGTCAGCACGCGTCTCGATCTCCCCGACGGCTGGTCCGCCGAACCGGCCGGCAGCACGCGGGTACGCTCCCTCGCCCCGGGCGACAGCGCCAAGGTCACCTGGACGGTGACGCCGACGGCCGACGCGGTCTGGGGCACCCACGAGATCGGCGTACGCACCTCCTTCGTCCAGGACGGCCGGACACGGCACGACTCCGACAGCGTGGACGCCACGGTGACCCCCGCCCCGTCCGAGGTGCGGGCGCCGTATCTGACGACCGCCACCACGACCGAGAAGGCTCAATACGCCCAGAACGGCGACCAGTTCGCCATCTGGGCGGGCGGCCAGGACCTGTCCGGCTGGAAGGACGAGAAGGCGGCGGTCTACCTCGCCGACGCCGCGCCGCCGTCCGGCACCGTGACCGCCCGGGTCGTCGGTCAGACCGGCAGTGGCCCGTCCGCCAAGGCGGGGATCGCCGTGGCCAACGACCTCACCTCGCCTCATGCGGGCGGCTACGCGGTGCTCACCATGTCCGCGCAGTACGGCCTGGAGTTCATGACCGACAGCGACGGTGACGGGAAGCTCGACACCTGGGCCGGGGGCGGCAGTTCGTACCACCCCGCCTGGCTGAAGATCGTCCGCGACGGTACCGCCTACACGGCGTACGCCAGTTCCGACGGCACCGCCTGGCAGCAGGTCGCCACCGCCACCGTTCCCTCCGCGAGCGGCACCGGGGACGCCGGTCTGGTCGCGAGCGCGGTCAACCTCAACTACCCCGGCCAGATCACGACCGCACTTTTTGACTCCTTCTCCACCCAAGAGTGAGAGGCATGTTGATGCCAGTCAACCGCAGACACTTCATGACCACCGCTGCCGCCCTCGGTGGCGCGGTGCTGCTCGCCCCGCCCGGCACCGCCCAGGCGCTCACCTCGGCTACCACGTCCGGAGTCCCGGGCATTCCCGACTACCAGGCCACCAAGGCATCCCTCGACACCCACCCGGTGCCGCGCTGGTACAAGGACGCCAAGTTCGGCATCTTCGTCCACTGGGGCATCTACTCGGTGATCGGCGGCGCGACACCGAGAAGCGCCTCCGAGTGGTACCTGTGGTACCAGAGCACCAAGGACTCCGCCGAGTGGAAGTACCACCGCGACACCTACGGCGAGAACGTCACCTACGACGACCTCATCCCGCAGTTCAAGGCCGAGAAGTACGATCCTGACGCCTGGGTGAAGCTGTTCGAGCAGGCGGGCGCCGAGTACTTCGCGCTGACCAGCAAGCACCACGACGGATTCGCCCTCTACCCGAGCAAGGTGACGGACCGTCACTCCGTGGCGTACGGCCCGAAGCGTGACCTGGTCGGCGAGTTGATGACCGCGGCCCGCAAACGAGGCACCGTGCGGCCCGGGCTGTACTACTCGCTCGGCGAGTTCTTCAACCCGGCGATCGGCCGGCCGATGCGCAACTTCTACACCGACCAGGAAATCCCGATGACCGGCTACAAGCCGGTCCAGGACTACGTCGGCGACTACGAGCTCAAGCAGCTGTACGAGATCATCGACCGCTACGACCCGGAGCTGCTCTGGGCCGACGGCCAGTGGTTCCGGCCCGCCGACAACCCGCCGTGGCGCAGCGAAGAACCCATGGCCCACTACTACAACCAGGCCAAGAACCGTACGCGCCCCAAGGGTGTCGTGATCAACGACCGGTTCGACACCCACTTCGACTTCGCGACGTACGAGCAGCGCACCAATCCCACGATGGATCCCCAGAAGTGGGAGTGCTGCATGACCATCGGCTACTCCTGGGGCTACAACAAGCACGAGCCGGACGAGGACTACAAGACCTCCGAGTTCCTGATCCAGTTGCTCGCCGACGTGGTCAGCAAGAACGGCAACCTGCTGCTCAACATCGGCCCCAAGCCGGACGGCACGATCCCCGAGATCATGCAGGAGCGGCTGATGGACATCGGCGCCTGGCTGAAGGTCAACGGCCCCGCGATCTACGGGTCGACGCCCTGGGTGCGGGCAGAAGAGGGGGGCAGCCCGCTCGGCATCCGCTACACCGTCTCCCCGGGCAAGTTCAACATCATCGTGCTGGGCAAGCCCAGCGGCACCCTTTCGGTGCCGGGCGACATCCCCATCAGCGCCACGTCCCGGATCCGGCTGCTCGGCACGAGCGGCAGTCTGAGGTGGACCCGCGGTGACGGAAAGATCAACATCACCGTCCCGTCCTCCCTGCCCAGCGACATCGCCAATGTCTTCACCGTCGACTGGGCCCGGTGAGCGGCATGGGAATCAGCAACGGCACCCAGTTCGACACCCTGGGCCCCACCCTCACCGTCACCACGCAGCCGGCGGAGCCGGCCGGCGGTGACACGGTCACCGCCACCGCGGTCCTCACCAACGACTGCCCCTTCCCCCTCCTCAACGCCGTGCTCCACCTGATCAACCCCGGCGCCACCACGGCGGCGAAGACCATCCCGCTCGGCGACCTGGGGCGCGGCGCGAAGACAACCCGGCGCTGGGAGACGGCGATGCCGGCCGACGTGGCCGGGGACGTGTCGTTCACCGCGCACCTGGTCTTCGACGTCGACGAAGACAGCAGCGACTGCGCGCGGTCCGTGAAGACGTTCACGGTGCCCTACGAGCCCAATGAGGTGCGGGACCCGTACCGGACGTTCGCCACCACCAACGACGCCAAGTTCGGCCAGTACGGCAGCCAGTTGGTGATCTGGGCGGGCGGCCGCGACTTCTCCGGCGGCACCGACGAGAAGGGCGGCATCCTCCTTCCCGGCTCCGCCGCCGAGTCGAGCGTGGTGCAGGTCGAGACGGTCAGCCTCACCGGCAGCGACAACCCCACCGCCAAGTACGGGATCGCCGTCGCGAACGACCTCACCGCCCCGGAGAAGGGCGGCTACGCCGTACTCACCATGTCGAAGTCGTACGGCGTGGAATTCATGACCGACAGCGACGGCAACGGACACCTCGACACCTGGGCAGGCGGCGGCGTTTCCACCCATCCCGCCTTGCTGCGCCTGGTCCGCTCCGGCACCACCTACACCGCGTACACCAGTATCAACAACGGCCTCTCCTGGAACGAGATCGCGAGCGCGACCGTGCCCTCCGCGAGCGGCGCCCTGGACGCGGGCGTGGTGGCGAGCGCCGTGAACCTCAACTACCCCGGCACGACGGTCCAGGCCGTGTTCGACCACTTCACCGTGGAGAACTCGTGACCGCCTACCGTCCCGAGGAGGACTTCCTCTCGCCGCCCGTCTCACTCACCGTCGCCCCGTCCGCACCCGAGGCCGGCAAGACCGTGACCCTGACGGCCACCCTCACCAACTCCACCAGGATCGCGTTGCGCGGCACCGTGCTCTATCTCGCCGTGGACGACTCCGCCGAACAGGACGGCCTGGGCGACCTCGCGCCCGGACGGTCGGTGACCCGCACCTGGCGGACCCGGCTCGCCGACGACGCGGAGGGCCGGGTCGTGTTCACCGCGCACGCCCTCTTCGACGTGCACCGCCACGGCTCCGACTGCACCCGCGCCACCATCCCCGTCCTGCTGCCGTACCGCTCGCTGCCCAAGGCGTTCGACAACGCGGGGATCTCCACCGAGGACGTCCTCACCGTCGCGAACATCGACGGCTCGAACTCCAGCCTGTCCGCCGAGGCGCTGGCGTCGGTGGGGCTGACTCCGGGGGCCACGGTCACCTACGACGGGGTGCCCTTCACCTGGCCGGACACCCGGCCCGGGAGCAAGGACAACGTCATCTCCTACGGCCAGACCGTGCTGCTGTCCGGCTCCGGTTCCCGGTTGTCCTTCCTCGCCACCAGCACCTGGGGCGAGGGCAAGGGCGACGGCAAGGTCGTCTACGCCGACGGCACCGAGCAGGCGTTCTCGGTCGCCGTCCCCGACTGGTACGGCGCGAACTCCTCCGCCGCGGTGGTGCTGCCCTACCGCCACATCAGCTCCGGCCGGGACGACAACCCCGTCAGCCTGTTCACGTTCGGCGTCGATCTTGCGGCCGGCAAGGAACTGCGCTTCGTGGTCCTGCCCAAGGTCAGCGACGGCATCCAGGCGGGCGCCCCGGCCCTGCACATCTTCGCCTTGACGATCACGCCGATCAACTGAGCTCTGCGGAAGGACGTTCATGCACGACAACCGAGACCACCTCGGCATCACAGGTGTCACCCGCAGACGGATCCTCACCGGCGCCGTCGTGCTCGGCGGCGCCGCGCTGCTGCCCCTCCCGCAGGGCGCGTACGCGGCCGACGGCGCCCTGTTCAACACCGCGCCCGCGGCGGCCGCTGTGAAGCGGCTGCTTCCCGACCACTACCAGCAGCTCACCCTGCGGGCCGTCAAGGACGACACCGACCGCTTCCGGGTCACCGGCCGGGCCGGACAGATCACTGTGGAGGGCACCAGCCCCGCCGTGCTGCTCGCAGGCCTCCACACCTACCTGCGGCGGACCGCGCACGCCTCCGTCTCCTGGACCGGCGAGCAGTTGAACCTGCCGCGCACCCTCCCCGCGCCCGCCGCGGAGATCACGGGAACGGCCAACGTGCCGCACCGCTTCGCCTTCAACGACACCAACGAGGGCTACACCGGCGCCTACCGCGACTGGGACGCCTGGCAGTACGAGCTGGACGTGCTGGCCGTACACGGAGTCAACCGGGTCCTGGTCTACATGGGCGGCGACGCCGTCTACTACGACACGTTCCGTCAGTTCGGCTACACCGACTCCGAGATGCGCGCCTGGATCCCGGCCCCCGCCCGCCAGCCCTGGTGGCTGCTGCAGAACATGTCGGGCTTCGGCGGGCCCATCTCCCGGCAGCTCATCGAAAAGCGTGCCGCGCTCGCCGAGAAGATCACCGACCGGATACGTGACCTGGGCATGACGCCGGTCCTGCCGGGCTACTACGGCAGCGTCCCGGACGACTTCCCCGCCAAGCACGGCGGGGACGCGGCGGTGGTGGCGCAGGGCACCTGGGGCGCCTTCAAACGCCCCGACTGGCTCGACCCGCGCACCACGGCCTTCGACGACGTGGCCGCCGCTTTCTACCGTGCCCAGAATGAACGATTCGGCGAGAGCACGATGTACAAGATGGACCTGCTGCACGAGGGCGGCAACGCCGGTGACGTGCCGGTGGGCGAGGCCGCCAAGGCCGTCGAGGTGGCCCTGCAGAAGGCCCACCCGGGGGCCGTCTGGGCGATCCTCGGCTGGCAGAACAACCCGGCCAAGGAACTCCTCGACGGCGTCGACAAGAGCCGGATGCTGATCGTGGACGGCCTCTCGGACCGCTACACCACCGTCACGGACCGGGAGAGCGACTGGGGCGGCACCCCGTACGCCTTCGGCAGCATCTGGAACTTCGGCGGCCACACCCCGATCGGCGCCAACGCCCCGGACTGGGTGGACCAGTACCCCAAGTGGCGTGACAAGAAGGGCAGTGCGCTCGCCGGTATCGCGGCGATGCCCGAGGGGGCCGACAACAACGCGCCCGCCCTCGCCCTCCTCACCGACCTGGCCTGGACGCCCGGCACCGTGGACCTGGACGACTGGTTCGCCGCGTACGCCCTCTCCCGCTACGGCGGCCCCGACCGGCATGCCGCCGCGGCCTGGCAGACGATCCGCGACACCGCGTACAACATGTCCCGCGCGGACTCCTGGAGCGAGGCACCCGACGGCCTGTTCGGCGCCCGTCCGAGCCTGACGGCGAACAAGGCCGCCGCCTGGGGGCCGGAGAAGGACCGCTACGACACCACGGCGTTCGACGCCGCACTCACCGAACTCCTCGCGGTACAAGCGGGGTTGAGGGACAGCTCGGCCTACCGCTACGACGTCGTCGACGTGGCCCGGCAGGTCCTGTCCAACCGCAGCCGGGTCCTGCTGCCGCAGATCAAGGCCGCACACGATGCCGGGGACAAGTCCCTGTTCGGCAAGCTGACCAAGACCTGGCTGAGCTGGATGGACCTCCTCGACGACCTGCTGGCGACCTCCGGCCCACATCTGCTCGGGCCGTGGCTCGCCGACGCGCGCTCCTGGGGCGCCGACCGGGCCGAGAAGGACCGCCTCGAGTACGACGTCCGCTCCCTCATCACCACCTGGGGCGGACGCGAAAGCAGCGAGGAGGGCCTGCACGACTACGCGAACCGGGAGTGGTCCGGACTGGTCGGCGGCCTGTACCGCACCCGCTGGCAGACGTACTTCAACGCGCTCACCACGGGAAAGGACCCGGCGACGATCGACTGGTTCGCCCTGGAGGACCGCTGGGCGCACGCACACGAGACGTACCCGACCGATCCCCACGGCTCCCCGTACGCCCTGGCCCGCAGCGTGCGCGACCTGCTCGCCACCACTCCCTACCAGGCGGCCCTCACGGCAGGTGTCGACCGGGGAGCGGTGGCCGAGGGCACGCCCGCGACGGTGACGGTCACCTTCACCAACAGGAACGGGTTCACGGCGGCACGCGGCGTGACCCTTTCCGTCACCGCCCCCGAGGGCATGGCGGTGAAGCCGCTCGATCCGGTGAGCAAGGCGTCGGTGGCGTCCGGCGAGACGTTCGCCGCTCGCTTCGAGGTCTCTCTGGCGGGTGCGCCTTCGGAACTGGTCGGCCAAGTCGTCGCGGCGGCGGCGTACGCGGGAGGCGGGAAGGCGGTGGCGCCGGTACGGCTGATGGCCGCGGCCGGGGTCGGCGACCCGTACCGCACGGTCTCCTACAACGACGCGGTGTTCGGCCAGGCCGGCGACGAGATCGCCATCGAGGGCGCGGGGGCCGACCTGTGGGCCGGCACCAACGAGTTCGGGGCGGTGTACCGGGCGGGCGGGTACAAGGACGGAACGGTGGCCCAGGTCACGGTCACGTCCCAGGACGCGTCCGGGGGCTGGGCACGGGCGGGCCTCATCGTCCGCAACGACCTGGGCACCCAGGGGACCGCGGGCTATGTGAACCTGGCGATCACACCGTCCAACGGCTGCGCGCTGAGCTGGGACGCGGACGGTGACGGCCGTTTCGACTCGATCGAACAGTCGGGCTCCTTCACCGCGCCGGTGCGGCTGCGGCTGACCAGGTCCGGCGCCTCGTACACCGGTGAGGCCAGCACGGACGGCGTCACCTGGACGACGGTGGGCACGGCCACACCGGGAGGCGCGGCTGCCGCACAGGACGTCGGGGTCTTCATGACCGCGGCCAACGGCTGGATGGACGGACGGGGCATCGCCACGTTCGACGGATTCACGGTGACCTGATCTCCGTGACCGCGGCGGCGGTCAGCCACACCCAGGCGGAAGCGCGGCACCGGGCTACGGCCCGGCAGCGGACGACACCGGCCCCGGCACGGTCGTCCACGGCTCGCCGCCTGGGACTGCGGCCGCCTGCACAGCACGACCACGCCTGTGACTGCCTTACTGGCCCTGACAAAGCCGCTGTACGTGCCTGTTGGTGATCAGGCACACGGCGAGGCCGAGGAAGGCTTCGTGGATGTCGTCCCGTCGTTCCCAGCGGACGCGTAGAGATTGGTGCCATGCGGCGTCAGGCTGAGGCGGATTCCCGAGTCACCGCATGGTCGAGCGAGGTGGGGCACGAGTCGATACCCGGGTGTGTGGCGAGATTGATCAGCATGTCGAGTCGGCGGCCCGCGTCCTGCAATTCGGCGACCTTCCCTTTGATACGGGAGCGCTCGTCGAGCAAGCGTTGCAGCAGCTCGGGGTCGACGTGGCGGGCGTCGATGGCGGGCAGGAGGACCGCGATCAGGCGGCTGCCGAGACCAGCTGTGTAGAGCTGCTGGATGATCCCCACACGGTCCACGGCCGACTCTGAGTAGACGCGCTGACCGCTGGTCGTGCGCTGGGGCTGCAGCAGGCCCTGTTCCTCGTAGTAGCGCAGGGCGCGCGTGCTGACCCCGGCCTTGTTGGCCAGTTCGCCGATACGCATCGTGACTCCTCCTCCCCGCAATGTCGCCCGCCACGGCTTGCCCCTGACGTCAACGTCAAGTTTTAGCGTAGGCGGTGCGTGGCGGAAACGAATCTTCCTCCGCCCGCTGAAAGGAATGATCATGGATATTGCCGGTTCCACCGCACTCGTGACCGGAGCCAACCGCGGGATCGGTCGGCGCTTCGTCGACGAGCTGCTGGCTCGGGGAGCCAAGAAGGTCTATGCCACTGCTCGCCGCCCGGAGCTGATCGATACGTCCGACTCGCGGGTCACGCCGCTGTACCTGGACTTGCTGGACGAGAAATCGATCGCCGCTGCAGCTGCGGCAGCGCGGGACGTTGCGGTACTGGTCAACAACGCCGGCATCGCTACCGGGGCGCAGCTCCTGACCGATGACTTGGACAAGATCCGGCAGGATCTGGAAACTCACCTCTTCGGTACGCTCCGGGTCATTCGTGCTTTCGCTCCACACCTTGGTTCCAACGGCGAAGGAGCGATCGTGAACATTCTGTCCGTGCTGTCGTGGGTGGCCACCCCCCAAGGATCGGGGTCCTACTCCGTGGCCAAGGCCGCGGAGTGGAACATGACCAACAGCGTGCGCGTTGAACTCGCCGATCAGAAGATCCTCGTCCAGGGCGTGCATCTGGGGGCCGCGGATACCGACATGATGGCGGGACGCGATGCCCCCAAGATCGACCCGGCCGATGTCGCACGAGCCAGCCTCGACGGCGTGCAGGCCGGGGCCATCGAGGTGCTGGTCGACGACCCCAGCCGCTTCGTCAAGGCCGCCCTCTCCGGCGACCTTGCGCAGCTTTACAGCGTGCCGTCCGGGAACTGACCCGTCCCGGTGCACCCAGATCGCGGCGCCGGTTCTCGCCCAGTACTGAGCGGGGCTCGGTGCTGGCATGCGGCGACTTCGGAGCAACTGGCGCCGCGAACATCACGACACCGGCTGACTGAGCGGGGCCAGCAAGCCGTTGCATGCGGCACCGTTCATTACCGCGTCAGCTTCGACCAGCCGCCGGAGCCGCTTGACACGTTCCCTCGGCAGCTCACGATCGAGGACTTCGTGGAACCAACCTCATGAGACACGACAGTTAATTAGATCCCGCTGAAATTGCGGCATGCGGCCTGAGCTACTGCTGGTCGGTTACACCTCGGCGTTGCAGGAGCGAGTCGATGGGCACCTGCGGGTCGGCGAGTTTTCGGGTGTCAACCTGTTGGCCGGAGCGGACGAGGGCCTGGATCGGTTCGGTGACGTCCCAGATGTTGACGTTCATGCCTGCCAGCACCCGGCCGCGTGCCAGCCAGAACGCGATGAACTCGCGTGCGCCGACATCGCCGCGGAAGACGACCTGGTCGTATCCGCCGGGCTCGGCGTATCCGGCGTACTCCATGCCCAGGTCGTACTGGTCGGAGAAGAAGTACGGCACCCGGTCGTAGGCCGCTTCCCGGCCGAGCATCGCCTTGGCGGCGGTCTGTGGCTGGTGCAGCGCGTTGGCCCAGTGCTCCACGCGGATGCGCCGGTCCAGCAGGGGATGGAAGGCGTTGGCGACATCCCCCGCGGCGTAGACGCCGGGTGCGGAGGTGCCCAGCCGCTCGTCGGTGAGAATGCCGTTGTCGACCTGAAGACCCGCGGCCTGGGCGAGCCCGGTGTTGGGGACGATGCCGATGCCGACGATGACCGCGTCCGCATCGATGCGGGTACCGTCGGACAGCCGCACGCCGTCGACGGTACCCGCGCTGCCGGTGAGTTCGGCGACCTGCACGCCGAAACGCAGATCCACCCCGTGGTCACGGTGCAGGTCCGCGAAGACCTGGGCGACCTCGCGGCCAAAGACACCCAGCAACGGCAGCTCAGCCCTCTCCAGCACGGTGACCTCCACACCGGCGGCGCGGGTCGCGGCAGCGGTCTCCAGGCCGATCCAGCCGGCCCCGACGACCGCCACCCGTGAGGCGGAGGAGAAGGCGTCCTTGATCCGGTCGCTGTCCTCGACCGTGCGCAGATACAGCACCCCGTCCAGGTCCGCGCCCGGCACCGGCAGACGGCGCGGCGAGGAGCCCGTGGCCAGCAACAGCTCGGCGTACCCGAGGCGGCTGCCGTCCGCGAGCGTCACCTCGTGCAGGGCCGGGTCGAGCGCGGTGACCGCCGTCCCCAGGCGCAGGTCGATGTCGTGCTCGGCGTACCACTGGGGCGGGTGGACGTAGATCTGCTCCCGGGCGTCCTTGCCCATCAGGTAGCCCTTCGACAGCGGCGGTCGCTCGTAGGGCCGCTCGCTCTCTTTCCCGATAAGGATCAGCGTGCCGTCGAAGCCCTCCTCGCGCAGCGCCTGCGCGGCCTTGGCCCCGGCCAGACTGGCTCCGACGATCACATACGCGCTGTTGTCAGTCATGATCAGCCCCGGTCTGAGGCGGACGCGCTGTGCTGAGAGTGTCGGAGAGCTGTTCGGCGAGCCTCTCCCAGCTGGCCTCGAACTTCTCCACGCCCTCGTCCTCAAGGGCCTGTACGACGTCGTCGTAGTCCACACCGACCGCCCGCAGCCCGTCGAGTACCCGCTGCGCGTCGCTGTAGCCGGAACGCACCGAGTCGGCCGGCACCTGCCCATGGTCCGCGACCGCGCGCAAGGTGGCCTCGGGCATGGTGTTCACCACGCCCGGGGCAACCAGGTCGACGACATAGCGCGTGTCGGGGTAGGCAGGGTCCTTGGCGGAAGTCGAGGCCCACAGCGGTCGCTGCGGTCGCGCGCCGACGCCCTGCAGTGCCTTCCACCGCGAAGAGGAGAACACCCGCTCGTAGTGCTGGTAGGCCAGGCGTGCATTGGCGATCGCCGCACGCCCGCGCAGATCGGCCGCCCGCGCGCTGCCGGCCTTGTCCAGCCGCGCGTCGACCTCGGAATCGACGCGGGAGACGAAGAACGAGGCCACCGATCCGATCGCAGACAGCTCCCGGCCCGCGGCGCGGGCTCCTTCCATCCCGTCGAGGAAGGCGTCCATGACCTGGTCGTACCGCGACAGGGAAAAGATCAGCGTGACGTTGACGCTGATCCCTTCGGCCAGGCACGCGACGATCGCCCCCAGGCCCTGCCGGGCGGCCGGAATCTTGATGAACAGGTTGGGCCGGTCGACCAGCCACCACAGCGCCCGCGCTTCCGCGAGCGTCGCCGCCGTGTCGTGCGCGAGCCTTGGGTCCACTTCGATCGAGACCCGCCCGTCGACGCCGTCCGTCGCGTCGTAGATCGGGCGCAGCACGTCGCACGCCCACCGCACGTCGAACGTGGTCAGCGCCCGCAGCGCCTCACCAGCCTCCACTGCACGCACAGCCAGGTCGCCGATCTGCCCGTCGTACGCTTCACCGTGTGTGATCGCCTTGGCGAAGATCGTCGGATTGGTGGTCACGCCCACCACATGGTCATGTTCGGCCAGTCTCGCCAGGCTCCCTGACACCAGCCTTTCCCGGCTCAGGTCATCGAGCCAGATCGAGACTCCCGCTTCGCTCAGTGCGGACAACGCATTCATGGCAGTGCCTCTCCTCTCCGCCGTGCGGCCGAGGCTGCGCATGCGATGGGTGCTCGGATCGGCGCTGGGGCTAGGCCCGCACCGCGCCGGTCACAGGGCCTGCCGTCCTCATCGAGACCCCTGCCTTCCTCCAGGCTGGACTGGGGCGAGCCCGTCCGCCACCGGTGGCCAGGGACCCATCGCAGACCGCGGCGCGGCTGCCGTGGCCCGGCCGGACGCCGACCAAGTTCAGCTCCGGAGCAGGCCGGCGAGGACTTCGGCTTCGCTAATCTCGGGCTGCTTGGTCGCGGTGAGCAGCGTCAGTGTCCGGTGCTTCGCCAATTCGCGCAGATGCGCAAGCGCCTCCGCACGCTCCGGATCCTCCAGTTCGCTGCGGTAGCGGCGCCCGAACTCCTCGAAGCGGTCCGGATCGTGGTGGTACCACTTGCGCAACTGCGTGGACGGGGCGACCTGCTTGCACCACTCGTCCAGGCCGGCCTTGGCCTTGGTCAGACCTCGCGGCCAGATCCGGTCGACGAGCACCCTCGTGCCGTCTCCCCGTTCAGGTTCCTCGTATGCCCTGCGCACCTGCACCTTGTGCTCCGGTGTCATCAGCGGCTCCTCACGGTCACTCCACACTTGAGTTCTGCCTACTGGTCACCCCACCCCCGCTCCCCGCTCCCACCTCACAGCAAGTCCGGGACGTCCACCAGGGAACAGCGCACCAGCCAGCCATGTTCAGGATTCGCGACCGGCATCCGGCATGAAGGAACGTCCGCGTTTCCCAGCCTGCTCCCGCCTGTCCCAAGCCACCAGTGCCCGGATCCTGCCTGCCCGCTCCCGGACGCCAGAAAGCCACACGGGACCACTGGCCCTTGCGTGGCCAGGCACGTTTCCAGCGGGCAGGACACGGTCCGGGGAGCGTGTAAACGGGACCGGGAACCGCACAAAGAAGCCCTCGTATCGCGGTCGAACGCGGAAGGGTCCTCATGGCCTACCCACATGAAGCGGCGTCCTCCGGCCAGCACCCTGCGCAGCTTCCACCGGATTCGAAGCCGACCGGTAGCGGACCGGAGGCGCGCGGCCCCCGGCTGGCCTCGGTCGTGGTGTTCGTCCACGACCACGACGCATCGGCGGACTTCTACGGGGAGCTGCTGAAATGGAGGTCACCGTACGTACCGCCACGGCCGCGCTGCTCGTGAGCCACAACGGCCTCCAGGTATACCTACGCGCTGTAGGCCCGAAAGCCCAGCACTCGGTGGGCCATGTCGGCGCGCAGTACGTGATCTGGACGGCGGACAGCCGTGACGACTTCGTGCGGTGCGAGCGCGTGCTCAGAGCCCGCTCCGACCGTGTCGACACCAGGGAAGCTGAGGGCTTCACTCTCATCGAGGGCCGGGATCCAAGCGGTCTGCCGGTGCTGGTGGCTTATCCGGGTCCGGATGAAGTGGCGCGGCTCGAGATCATCTCTCGTTACTACGTGTGATGCCGGACGAAGCGGAGTACTCACCTGCGGCCCCTCCATGCTCACACAACGCACGGTGTACGTCCGCCGCGTCTACGGCACACCGGCCCACACCCGATGGCACCAGAGTGCTGGTCGACCGCATCTGGCCCCCGAGCAGCAACAGCCCTGTCGCGCGCCGGAGCTGCCTGCCCGGACCGGTCAGGGTCCGGGCAGGCGCGCTGTGTGCGTCGACACCGGGTCAGACCAGCGGCCACAGCGCTGCGGTGAGGGCGAAGCCCGCGCATCCCATGACGGTCGTCAGGACCGTCCACGTGCGCAGTCCGGTCGCCACGTCGAGACCGGCGAGCTTGGTGAACATCCAGTACCCGGCGTCGTTGATGTGGGACAGCGCGAGGGCGCCCGCGCCCATCGCCAGGGCCACCAGCGACAGCTGCCCGGTGGAGAGTTCGGCGCGGTGCAGCAGCGGGGTGAGGATGCCGGCGGTGGTGATGAGGGCCACCGTCGCCGACCCCTGCGCGGCCCGCAGGGCGAGGGACGTGAGGAAGGCCAGCAGCAGCACCGGCAGGCCCGTGCGCTCCAGGACGTCGGCGATGGCGTCGCCGATGCCGCTGGCGACCAGGACCTTGCCGAAGACACCGCCCGCGCCCGCGACCAGGATCACCATCGCGACGGGCGGCAGTGCGGAGCCCATGACCTCGGCGATGTGGGCGCGGTTCCAGCCGCGGCGGGCGCCCAGGAACCAGCCGCACAGGGCGACGTCGATGAGCAGAGCCACCATGGGGGCGCCGAGGACGGTGAGCACGGCGCGCAGGGTGGAACCGTCGGCGAGGGTGTTCTGGCCGACGGTGGCGAGGAGGATCAGCAGGATGGGAGTGACGATCAGCGCCAGGACCATGGGGAAGGACGGCGGCCGGGCGTCGGTGTCCGAGGGGGTGGGCTTGGTCAGTACGGCGGTGGCGTGGCCGCCGTCCGAGGGGCCCGTGCCGGTCTGCGCGGGGGCCTGCGCGGTGCCGCCCGCGGTCTCCGGTTCGCCGTACACCTCGGCGTACACCGCCGGGTCCATCGGGTACGCGCGGCGGGTGAGGCGTCGGGAGACGAGGTAACCGAACAGGACGACGACGGCCGTGACGGGAATGCCCATCAGCAGCACCAGGCCCTGGCTGGCACCGATCGCCTGGGCGACGGCGACCGCGCCCGGGTGCGGCGGCAGGAAGGCGTGCACGGTGAGCATGGCGGCGCCCATCGGCAGCGCGTAGACCAGCAGCGGCTTGCGGGAGGCGCGGGCGACTCCGTACGCGATCGGCATCAGGATGATCAGGCCGACCTCGAAGAAGACGGGGATGCCCAGGACGAACCCGGCGACGGTCAGGGCCAGCGGGGTGCGCCGGGAGCCGAACTTCTCGATGAGGGAGTGGGCGAACGCGTGGGCGCCGCCGGAGAGTTCGATGATCCGGCCGATCATCGCGCCGAGCGCGATGATCGTGGCGATGTGGCCCAGGGTGGAGCCCATGCCGTCCTCGATGGTCTTCACCAGGTCGGCGGCGGGCACGCCCGCGGCGAGCGCCACGCCGATGCTGATGACCATGAGGGCGACGAAGGGCTGGACCTTGGCCTTGAGGATCAGCAGGAGCAGGGCCGCGACGCCGGCGACGGCGATGGTCAGCAGGGTGGTGTGGCTCATCGTCCCTCTCCTTCCGGCGACTTGGGAGACAGGACGGTGACGACGGAGGAGTCGTCGCGGGCGCCGAGCCCGGCGCGCTCACCGAGCAGGTAGAGCTGTTCGGCCGCGGCGGCCAGGGGCACCGGCACGTGGGCGCCCTTCGCGATGCCGGTGACGATGCCCATGTCCTTGACGAAGATGTCGAGCCGCGACTTGACCTCGGGCTCGGGTCCTTCGTCGTACGTCTGGACCATGCGCGGCCCGCGGTCGGCGAACATGAAGGAGCCGGCGGCGCCGTGCTTGAGGCTGTCCACGACGGTGCCCGGATCGAGCCCGAGGCCGCGGGCGAGCGCGATCGCCTCGGCGGCGGCCGCGATGTGCACGCCGGCCAGCAGCTGGTTGACGGCCTTCATCGCCTGGCCGTCGCCGGGGCGAGGACCGACGACGGTGAGTGTCGAGGCGAGCAGGTCGAGGACCGGCCGGGCCGTCTTCAGCGCCATGTCCTCGGCGCCGACGACGATCAGCAGATCACCGTCGCCGGCCCGTACCGGGCCGCCGCTGACCGGTGCGTCCACGGTCAGCACGCCGCGCTCGGCGAGCCGCGATGCGGTGGTGCGTGCCGCCTCGGGGCCGACCGTGCTGGTGAGGATCACGACCGCGCCGGGGCGGAGGGCCTCGGCGGCGCCGTTCTCGCCGAACAGCGCGCCCTCGACCTGCGTCTGGTCGCGTACGGCGAGCACGACGACGTCGGCGTCACGGGCGGCCTTGGCCGGTGAGGCGGCGTCGCGGGCGCCCTCGGCGGCCAGAGCGGAGCGCCGGTCGGCGGCGATGTCGTAGACGCAGACGGGGAGTTGGCCGTTCAGGCGGCGTGCCATGGGCAGTCCCATGGCGCCGAGGCCTATGACGGCCGTATGGGGACGGGAGTGCGGAGACATCTTTGTCCTCCTGGGGAGAAACGAGGAGAGGAGCGGAGCAGGTGGCCGCCAGGGGTGGGGAAGCCCCGGCAGCGGAGAGAGCGGGCCTGCGAGGGGATGGCGCAGGCCCGGTGGCTCGCGAGGGTGGTGCGATGCGGCGGGTGGTCGTACGGCGGTCTCGTGTCCTACGACCGCGCAGTGCGGCTTGGTGTCAGCGGGGCCGGGCTAAGGTCACGCGCTTCCCCCCTCGGCTCGGGGGGTGAGGCGGCCGATGACCTCCAGGGCGGTGTCCCGGACCGCGTCGCGGCCCGCCGCCCACAGGGAGACGACGTCGGAGCCGGGCAGCGCGGTCGGCAGGGCCGCGCGGACGGCTTCCAGGTAGGCGCGGCGCAGTTCGGCGTTGACGTTGACCTTGGCGACGCCGCGCGCGAGGGCGCCGTGCAGCTCCTCGACGGGCAGACCGCTGGCGCCGTGCAGGACGAGCGGGACCGGGACGGCCTCGTGGATCGCGGCCAGCCGCTCCAGGTCGAGGCGGACCGGGTGCTTGGTGAAGCCGTGGACGTTGCCGACGGCGACGGCGAGCGCGTCCACGCCCGTCGCGGCCACGAAGTCGGCCGCCTGGTCCGGAGTGGTCATCGCCTCGTTCTGCGCGACGGCGTCGGTGGAGACGTCCTCGTCGCCCGGCAGGGCGCCCAGTTCGGCCTCCACCCAGGCGCCGTGGTCGCGAGCCCGCCGGACCGCTTCCTTCGTCAGCGCGATGTTCTCGGCGAACGGCAGGTGGGAGCCGTCGACCATGACCGAGGTGTAACCGGCTTCCAGACAGGCCGTGATCTCGTTCAGGTCCCGGCTGTGGTCGAGGTGCACGCCGAGGCGGGCGGCGGAGTGTTCGGCGGCGTCCAGCGCCAGCCGCATCAGGGCCTGTCGCCCGGCGTGCTTGAAGGGGCTGGAGCCGGCCTGGATCAGGACGGGCCGGCCGGCGGCCTCGGCGGCGGCCGTGATGCCCTGCACCGTCTCCAGGTTATAGGCGACGAACCCCGGCAGGGCGTGGCCGGCCGCCGCGGCCTGCTTCAGGGCATCGGTTCCGTGCAGCAGCATCAGGCGCTCCTGAGCAGGTCGAGGGCGTCGGCGAGGGCGTCGGGGCCGCCGACGTTCCCGGCGAAGACGATGTAGGGGATGCCGGTGGCGGGACCGTCCACGGGCTGCCAGAGGGAGACGATGCCGGGCAGCAACGTGCCCCGGGCCCAGGCGCGGCGGATCTCCAGGCCGTGGGTGGCGGTGTCGCTGGAGGTGATGCCGCCCTTGGCGATGACGAAGGCGGGCCGGCGGGTGGCGTTGACCTGTCGCACGGCCTCCACGAGCGCGGCGGAGACCCGGCGGGAGATCGCCAGGCTTTCGTCGGCGTCGGCCCCCGTCACCAGGGTGCGCGAGGTGCGGATCACGGCGTCGGCGGAGTCCAGCGCGTCGGCGGCCGCGGCCGCGATCTCGGCGATGTGGGCGTCACGCCGCTCCTCGTCGAGCAGGAGGGTGACGTCGAGTTCGTACTCGGCGATCCCGCCGCGCTCCCGCAGCCGGTCCAACTGCTGTGTCGTCAGCGAGACATGAGACCCTACGGCGATCAGCCCGTGCGGCGCGTCCCCGCGCAGCCGGCCCAGTTCCGCCGGGGTGAGCGGCGGTCGCCCGGCCTGTCCGGCGCGGGCCCTGACGAAGGACGGCCCGACCCGGTACAGCAGGCGCGTGCCGTTCTCCTCCGCGTGGGCGAGGGCCCAGGCCAGCACCCGCAGATCGTCGTCGCACGCCGCGTCGACGACGGCCGTCCGGCCGCCGCGCAGCGAGGACAGCAGCCGGGCCGTGTGCGCCGGGCCACCGCCGCGCAGGTCGTCGAGGGTGATGCGCAGGACCTCGTCCGCGCCCACGCGTCCGCCCGTCTTCTCCTCGACCCACTCGGGCAGCGAGGAGCTGCGGTAGCCGAAGGTGGCGTCGCGGGCGAACTCGCTCTCGCCGACCGGCAGCAGCCCGTCGGCCGTGCGCATCCAGTGGCGGGAGCCGACGGTCAGCCGGCCCGCCTCGATGTAGGCGGGGACCAGCACGACCCCGTCCGGGGCGCCGGCGCCCAGCTCGGTCAGCTCCTCGGCGAGGACGTCGGTCTCCAGCGGGAAGTGGCCGCGCAGGGTCGAGTCGCCGCGGCTGGCCAGGACGTAGGCGGTGCCTTCGGCCGCCGACGCCGCGTGCAGGGCGCGGACAACCTCTTGGTTGCGGGTGGCGGCGTCCTCGGGCGACAGGCTGCGGGTGTTGGTGAGGACGAAGAAGGCGGTGCTGTCCTGGCGCAGCGCCCAGCGCAGGTCGTCCACCGTCCAGGAGGTCAGGACCGGGACGTCGGCGACCGTCTGGGTGCCGGTCGGGTCGTCGTCGAGGACGACGAGACGGGGACCGCCGGAGAGGCGGGCGGCCACGTCGGCGGCGCTCACCTCGCGGACCGGAGGAAGCCCTTCCAGCACCGTGGCCTCGGGGACGGGCCGCGTCTGGGCATGGAGGGGTAGGGACATGGCGAATTCCTGCTCTGTGACGGGGAGTTGAGGGGGACGTCAGTCGAGGTCGGGCTTGATCACATGGGTGCGCAGGTCGTCGGCGGTCTGGTTCATGTGGCCGTCCATGGCGGCCCGGGCGGCCTCGGGGCTGCCGGACTCCAGCGCGGCGAGCACCGCCTCGTGGTGCGCGATGGCGTTCGTACGGATCTCGGGGACGGCCGAGGTCTGCCGGCGTCCCTCGACGAGCAGCGGACCGAACGGCTCGAAGAGCAGCGGGACGAACAGGTTGCCGGTCGCCCGCATCACCGTGTCGTGGAAGTCGATGTCGGCCTGCACGAACTGCTCGGTATCCCCCGCGTCGGCGGCCTCGCGCATGACCGCCAGGTGCTGGCGCAGCGCTTCCAGGTCCTCCTCGGTACGGCGGGAGGCGGCCAGCTCGCACGCGCCGTTCTCGATGAGCCGACGCGCCTCGATCAGCCGCTCCGACAGGGCACCACTCGAGGTGCGCGAGGCCGCCCGCACCACCGGCTCCAGGGCGGTCCACCGGTCCGGCGCATTGACGTAGGTGCCCCGTCCGCGCACCACCCTGACGACGTTCTGGGCACGCAGCTGCTTGACCGCCTCACGCACGGTCAGACGGCTGACCCCGCTCTGCTCCGACAGCTCTCCCTCGGGCGGGAGGGCGGAGTCCGGCGGGTACTGGCCGTCGATGATCGCGGTGAGCAGCTGCTCGGCGAGGTCGTCCGGGAGCGACATGGCGGAACCTCTTCGTTCGATGAACACATCTGACGTCAGACATCTGATGTCTATGTGTCGGAAACCATGGCACCGGAGGAAAGACGCGTCAATACCTCGGCGCAACGCATCGCCGGGCGATCTCGGCCACCGGCACCGACAGCCATGGGCCCCTACCCCGCAGCTCCGGGCGCCACGAACGCCCACTGCCGTGCACCTGCACTGCAGTCGCCTCATCCGGCCCGGAGCACGCCACCGCTCACCGCGCCGCCCCATGGCCTGTCCCTCATGGCCGAGCGCGAGCGATGCAGGCCCCGCGCCGCCCAGAGCCCCCGTGGACCGCAAACCCGCCGCACAACGGGCCGAGCGTGCGCCGGATCGGCGCTTCGACGGTGGTCAGGGTGCGGCAAGAGCGGCACGTGCGGCGTCGAGGAAGCCGGCGTGCGCGGCCGGGTACTGCCCCGGGGAGGCGTTCGTGTCGAGCAAGCGTTCCAGGGCCTCGGCCGCAAAGCTGACCGGATCGGGGCCTTCCAACCGGACCAGGGTAAGGGCCTCGGTGACGGCGCTCAGGGCTGCACGGTGGCGCTCGCGGCAGCCGGCCGCCTCGGACGTGCCCAGGGCCTGCTGCCACGCGAGGCGACGCTGATGGCAGGTGTCGGTGGCGGCGAGGAAGGCGGCGTAGGCGGTCCGGCGCACCTCACGCTGCGCGGCCAGGTGCTGGGCGGTCAGCGTCTGGCGGGCCACGTCGAGTTGGGCATCGGCCTGCAGACGGCCGGCCTCCCACGCGGCATCCGCCTGCCGGCGTCCCGCCTCCCAGGCCGCATCCGCCTGACGCTGGCCGGCCGCCCAGGCCGCATCCGCCTGCCGGGCCGCGGCATCGACCGTGCTCTGCGCCTGTTTGCGGGCAGCCGCCAGCGTGAACCATCCCGTCACTCCCCCGCCGGCGAGGGCACCGGCCACCGCCGAACCGGCGGCGATCCACGCCGTCATCACCGCATCCGACACACAACCCCCTGACATCCCACACTGCCCTGTGGCCCGTTGCCCCACCGGTGCAGTGTGCCAGCCAGTGCAAGGCGCCCGCCTCCCAGGCATCCCCAGCCCACCCTCCCCCTCATCTCCCCCCTTTCCTTTTCCTTGCACTGCGGGTCTGCCCTGTTGCGCTGATGACGCTCTTTGAAAGTCCCCCACCCCTTGCTCGGGGGTGAGACAGGACCTGCTCGCTGAGATTCCCCACCCACCCGTCGCCGTCACGCACACCCCCTCATACGGTCCTGACCGGTACGGCACAATCGCGGTCAACTGGGCGGGCAACGGTGGGGGTGGGAACGTGGGGCGTTTTGGCTCGCGAGGCCGACGTAAGGGCATACCGAACGAGCCGGCGCTACTGGCTGCGGCTGCTGAGAATCCCGGTGGCAGCGTCGCCGAGATCGACCCGACGTATATCGACGACCCGAACGGCTACGTACCTCCCGAGGCAATCCGCGGCGCGTGGTTGGTGGATAGCAGCGGGAAACTGACAGGTGAGTACCAGGAGAATCTCCGTCACGGGGTGCCACAGGACGACTTCAGCAAGCTCACTGATCCTGATCACTGGCTTGGCTGGCTCGGCGATGATCCCGCGACCGCCGTCCGGAAGGGCATCGAAGAGTCCCTGCGCGCCCAGGTGGCAGACGCAGTGGTCGAGTGGGTCAAGATCCTTGAAACGCCCCGGTTTCTCACGGGTGGGCGTCGACACTCTGAGGACGAACAGGTCATGTTGGTCACCCGCGCGGCAATCGCCGCGCCGTTTGCGTTGTCCGTGCGCACAACGCAGCACGGGCGTTCCATCCTCCTGGGGGTGTTCTCCTGGGCGGCGGTGAACCTCGCACCGCCCGAAGTCCGCAAGGATCGGCACTGGTTTGACCTGGGCGTCGGGCTGGACTGGGCCGGTGAACGGCTTCAAGGGCGGATCTACGAGATTGACGGTGAGGACGGCACCGCCGAGCAGTAGAGCGGCAATGCCACGCCGTAACCGGCGGTCAGAGCGGATACATGCCTCCGTAGGCGCCCTTGACGGGGAGGAGCCGTCCGAACTCTCAACTGGCGGGCGGATCCGGCCCCTCCTTTCACTGCGAACCAAGTGGGCAGCGTGAGCAGCCCTGGGGAATTTCAGGAGTCCGCATCACCGCGGCAGACAGGCCCCCCGGGCCGGCAGGCCAGCAACTGCCCGCAGGCGAGCGTGTGTCGGTGAAGCCTTCCCCTCGGGGTCGGGAAACCGGCCTGGGGGCGTCACGTGAACGGCAGGCGCACCACAGACGGGCCTGCCCGGCGCCGGCCCACCCGGCCAGTGCACGCAGCAGCGCCGGGCGCAGGGTGAACTCCACGCGCGCCAGGGCGCGCTGATACCGCGTGGGTTAAGGGCGGTGGTTGCCGGGAGGCACCTGTAGGAGCATGAACACCGGCGACAGCAGAACGGTCCAAGGGGTGGATGGGTGTCGGAAGAAGCAACGGGGCACGCTGCGGCCCGGCATGAGCTGCACGGCAGGCTCCATGACGGCCTGGCCTCCAGCGGGTTGACCACGACACAGGTTGCCGCCCGGTCGGGGCTGGCAGGCGCCACCGTGTCGGAGGCCTTGCGCCCCGATGGCCCGCCGCCGTCGGCCCAGACGGTGGCGGCGCTGGCACAGGCGTTGGGCCTGCCGGTGCACGAACTCCTGCACCTGCAGGCGATCGCCGCCGCCCCGGCCGCAACCACAGCCGGCGACGGGCCGGCGCTGGGCCGGCCCATCGAGGCATGGGAGCCGCATGCTCTGGAGGTCCACCCGGCCGGGAGCGCCGCGAACGGACACGAGGCGGCTGCGCCCGAAGTCCGGCTGCTGTCCGGCTATGTGCACCGTGAGCACGACCGGGTACTGGCCGACGCGGTACGGGAGGCCGGACAGGGCCACAGCCGGATGCTGGTGCTGGTCGGGGCCTCCTCCACCGGGAAGACCAGGGCGTGCTGGGAAGCGGTGCAGCCACTCGCCCACACAGGCTGGCGGCTGTGGCATCCCTTCGATCCCACCCGGGCCGAGGCCGCACTGGAGGACCTGAGCCGGGTTCAGCCGCGCACGGTGGTGTGGCTCAACGAAGCCCAGCACTACCTCGAGGGCCACAACGCCGGCGAACGCATCGCTGCCGCCCTGCACAACCTCCTCACCGATCCCGCGCGCGGGCCGGTGCTGGTCCTGGGGACCTTGTGGCCCGACTACGCCCGCAAATACACGGCCCTGCCCAGCTACAACGGGTCGGACTCCCACAGCCGGGTGCGCGAACTGCTCGCCGCACGCACCCTGACGGTGCCCGACACCTTCGACGCCGCCGCCCTTCAACGCGCGAAAACCCTCGCCAACGACGGTGACCGGTTGCTGGCCGATGCCCTCACCCGGGCAGAAGGCGACGGCCGCGTGACCCAGGACCTCGCCGGCGCACCCCAGCTCCTGCACCGCTACCAGCACGGCACCCCGGCCGCCCGGGCCCTCCTCGAAGCCGCGATGGACGCCCGCCGCCTGGGACTTGGCCTGCACCTCCCCCAGCCGTTCCTTACCGACGCGGCCGCCGACTACCTCAGCGACACCGACTACGACCAACTCACCGACGACTGGGCCGAAGCCGCCTACGCCGAACTCGCCCACCCCGTCCACGGCAAACAGGCACCCCTGCACCGCATCAATCCCCGTCCCGAACGCCGCCCCCCGCACACCCCACCGGCCCCCACCTCGACGGGCCCCGGGGTGCCGGTCTTCCGCCTGGCTGACTACCTCGAACAGTACGGCCGCACCGTGCGCCGGCGACGGTGTCCGCCGGCAAGTTTCTGGCACGCTGGCCATACCCATCTCACCCAGATCGACGACCTCAACGCCCTCGCCGACGCAGCCCGACGACGCCACCGGCTGCAATGGGCCCACCACCTCACCTCCCGCGCCGCCGACGGAGGCGACCCCGACGCCCTGGTCTACCTCTCCCGCTTCACGGAGCGATCCGGCCACCACGAGGCGGCCGAATCCCTGGCCGCGCAGGCCGCCCAGGCCGGCGACACCCGGGCACTGACCCAGCTGGCCCGGGCCCGGGAAAAGGCCGGCCACACCGAACGCGCCGAGGCACTCGCCCGCCAGGCAGCCGCCACCGGGGACAGCCGGGCGCTGCTCCGACTCGCCCAGGTACGGCAACAGCTGGGAAACCGCGAGGGCGCCGAGCTCCTGGTGCGGGAAGCCGCCACCACCGGCAGCACCGAAGCCCTGCTGGAACTGATGCGCATCCGCCACCAGGCCGGGGACACCCAAGGCGCCGAGAAAGCCGCCCGCAAGGCCGCCGCCGGCAGCGAACAGGCGCTAATCCACCTGGTCAGGATCTGGCACACGGACGGCCGCACGCAGCAGGCCGAGGCCCTGGCCCGCCACGCCGCCACCACCGGCCACACCCACGCCCTCGGCGACCTCGCACTGATGCGGGAGAAGGCCGGCGACCAGCAGCAGGCCGAAGCCCTCGCCCTCCACGCACTCACCCTCGGCAACCCCACCGCACTGACCGAACTGGTCTGGCTACGCGAACAAGCCGCCCACCACACGGCCGCACAAACCTTCGCCCGCCAGGCGGCCGCCGCCGGCCACACCGACGTACTAGTACAACTCGCCCTCCACCGCGAAACAGCCGGCGACCAGCAGAGCGCCGAAGCCCTCGCCCGCACCCCACTCGACCCGCCACACCCACCCTCCACATCAAGCGACCAGCCCCACCGCGGCGCAGGAGCCCGGCCCGCCGGGGATACGCCGGCCGGCCAGCCCACCCCGGCCCCGGCCCCGGCCCCGGCCCCGGCCCCGGTCACCGACGCCCTCACCGCGCTGGCCCGTCACCGCGAAAGAGCCGGCGACGACCAGGGCGCCCAAGCCCTCTACCAGCAGGCCGCCGACGCCGGCGACACCACCGCCCTCACACCCCTGGCCCGGGTCCGGACCAGGGCAGGCCAACTCGCCGAGGCGGAAGCCCTGGCCCGCCAAGCAGCCGCCGCCGGCGACACCCGCGCCCTCACCCACCTGGCACGAACCCACCAACGCCACGGCCAATACGAGGCCGCAGCCCTCCTGTTCCAACAGGCCATCGACGCCGGCAGCCGCACCGCACACACCGACCTGGCCCGCCTACGCGACAAAACCGGCGACCGCACCGGCGCCGAAACCCTCGTCCTCGACGCCGCCCACCACGGCGACCTCGACCCGCTGCGGGAACTGGTCCGCACCCGCCACACCACCGGCGACCGCACCGGCGCCGAAACCCTCGCCGTGCGCGCAGCCCACGCCGGCACCATCCACGCACTCCTCGACCTCGCCGCAGCCCAAAAACAGGCCGGCAACCACACCACAGCCGAAGCCCTCCTGCGGCGGGCAGCCGACAGCGGCAACGCACACGCCCTCCTCGAACTCGCCCGCACACGAGACGAAGCCGGAGACCACACCACCGCACACACCCTCGCCCTCCACGCAGCCGACACCGGCAGCCCAGAAAACATCTCCCACTCCAACACCTTCCGCACCTACGCACGCCACCGATGGCCCCACGGCCTCAACCCCAACGGCACCCCCACCCCACCCTGGACATAACCCCACCCCACACGCCAACCAACCCGCCACACACACTCCACCCACCCAAACACCACCACCACAAGGCCAGTTGAGGCAGCACCAACCGGCACGCCTTCGACCTGTCAGACCGTCGCTCGTCAGGCGATCTGCCCCTGGGGGCCACAGGGACCGCGGCGCACAAAAGGGGGGTTGCGGCAGCCGACTGGCTCGCTCCTACGTCCCGCGAGACGTATGCCCTGCTCGCGCTGGCCCGGCTCCGGGAGCAGACCGGGGACGACGACGGCGCCAAGGCCCTCCTCCAACAGGCGGCCGGCGCAGGCGACATCCAAGCCCTTGCGTCGCTGGGACCCCGCTGTATCGCTACACGCCTGTTGAGACAACTGTGAACGCGGTGGAGCCCGCATTGGACTACCACTGGCACGTTCACGACCTCGCTCAAGACTGCGTGAATCAGGGCGGCATCTCAAACGTGCTGACTATCCAGCCCCCGGCGCGCGGCGACCAGCAGTAGCTGGGCCCCTGGTGACTCCTCCACCCCGTAAACGGGGTGGCTTCTCGCTATGCCGGGTTGGCGTCGCGACGGACCAGCCCGGCCCGTAGAACGTTGGTTGCTCCCACGACGTCGGCGTGCGCCCGGTGGTCGCACGAGATGCAGTGGAACTTCTCCTGTGTGGGCCGGTTCTCCTTCGCGGTGTGCCCGCATTCGGGGCACTGGCGGGAGGTGTTGCGGGGGTCCACGGCGATCACGTCTCGTCCGGCGCTTTCAGCCTTGGCGTGCAGGATCGTCAGGAACACCCCCCAACCGGCGTCAGCGATCGAGCGGTTCAGACCTGTCTTGGCGGCGGCCCCGTTGGGCAGGAACGCGCCCGGCTTGTCGGGGTCGGGCTTCGGTGTGACGGTCTTGCTCATGTTGCGGATCTTGAGGTCTTCGTGCGCGATGAAATCGTGCTCGGCGACCAGGGCGTGCGCGGTCTTGTGCGCGTGGTCGAGGCGCTGACGTCGCACCTTGCCGTGCAGGGCCGCGACGCGCTCTACGGCCCGCTGGTGGTTGTTGGTGCGGTTCTTCGCCTTGCGGCTCGGATACCGGGACAGTGCCCACTGTGCGGCCTCCAGCTTGGCGGCAGCCTTGCGGGCGTGGCGTGGGTTGGCGACGTGTACGCCGTTGGATGTGGTCAGGAACGAGGCGATGCCGAGGTCGATGCCGACCACGCTGCCGGTCTTGGGCAGCGGCTCGGGCCGGGGCTGCTCGGCGGTGATGACGACGTACCACCTGCGGCCCTCACGCTTGACGGACACGGTCTTGACCTTGCCGACCACCGGCCGGTGCTGGTTGACCTTGACGTGCCCGACACCCTGGAGGCGGACGCGGGTCACGGGATCGTGCGGGGTGGAGTTCCAGCGGCAGCCGTCGCCGTCCCTGGGGAAGTCGACCGTGTCGAACCAGTTCACCCCGCGAAAGCGCGGGTAGCCGGGCGTATCGCCGGACTTGATACGGCGGAAGAACGCGGCGAACGCCTTGTCCAGGCGGCGCAACGTCGCCTGCTGCGAGGAGAACGACCAACGCCCCTGACGTTCCGGGTCGAACGCCCGGATGTCCTTGAGCTGCCCGGACTGCTGCCCGTACTTGACGCTCGTCTTGGAGACGTGCCGGTAGGCGTCGCGGCGCTCCTGCAAGGCCCCGTTGTAGAGCGAGCAGTGATCCCGCAGCATCTCGCCGAGCGCGATCTGCTGGCCCACGGTGGGCCGCATGAGGAACGTGTACGCACGGATCACCCAGCCCACCCCCTCCCGGTCGATCTCCTTGATCCTACTACACTTGGTTCATGTCACCGCGCTGGGAACCAAATACCGATATCCGCCGGGGCCGTCACGTCGTCTACCACCTTCATGTCCACTTGGTTTTCGTGACCAAGTACCGGCGTGAAGTCTTCAACGACGAGATGCTGACGCGCTGCGAGGAGATCATGCGGAACGTGTGCACGGACTTCGGCGCGGACCTGATCGAGTTCAACGGCGAAGAGGATCACGTGCACCTCCTGGTGCACTACCCGCCGAAAGTCGCCCTGTCCTCGCTGGTGAACTCACTCAAGGGCGTCTCCTCGCGCTACCTGCGCCAAGAGTTCACCGGCCGCGTCAACCGCTTCATCCTGCACGGCCGGTTCTGGTCCGGTTCCTACTTCGCCGGGTCCTGCGGTGGCGCGCCGCTGGCGATCGTCAAGCAGTACATAGAGCAGCAAAAACGCCCGTCGTGACCTGCGAGTCAGAGCAGTCCCGAGATCGGATTCCCTCCCCGCCCAAAGGCGGGGATTCCCTCCGAAGAGAGGGATGAAGTAAATCGTTCGGGCGCCGCTGACCTGCGTGGACTGGACTGGATGAGACGCGTGGACTCGGTTCGTTGAGACAGGCCGCAAGTCTCGGGCCTGCCGCATCGCGTGCTGCAGTGTTCCGTCTCAGGCGATCTGGTCCCGAGTTTCGTGAGCAATTCCGCGTGACCATGAGCACCGTCCGAGCAAACTCTGATGATCACGAGTAGCGGTTACGTTCCGCAATTGTCAGTTGCAGCTCTTCGACGTGGCGTTCACCCGGTCCTGGCCACCTGGTACCGGCTGGACCGGCGCGGGAGTGCGTTTGGCGGCGCGGCTGACGATGGCCGTCTCGACATGGGTGATGCCCAGGCCGACCAGGTCGCGGGAGAGGAAGCCGTAGAGGGTTGTCAGGTCCGGGAAGTACGCGGCCGCGTGCAGGTTCGAGGGTCCCGACGTCGCGAACGCACCGTGCACCGAGGGGTGGTCGGCCAGCGCCTGCCCGGCGGCGGCCAGATGGTCGGGGGCCACGTGCAGCAGGAGCTTGGCCTCGATGGGCAGCCCGAGGCGACGCGGATCGGTAAGGACCTGGGTGATCAGGCGGCCCTGGGTAGCCAGTTGGGCGAGGCGGCGGCGCACCGTGCTCTCCGGGTGGCCGGTTCGGGCGGCCAGGGCCGCCGCAGTCAGGCGCGCGTCGCGGGTGAGGGCGTCGATGAGGGACTGTTCCAGGACATCGGTGTCGACGCCGTACGGGCCCGGAGAACCGGAAGCCGTCGCCCCGGGGACCGGCTCGGCCGGGCTGAGCGCCGCGCGTTCGGGCGCGGTCAGCACCTGGTGACGCCACTCGGAGGTGAGCCGGAAGACGTGCAGGATCGTGGCGCTCTCCAGGGACGTCACCGCCTGGGTGGAGGGCAGTTGGCGGAAGACCAACGGGTCGCGTGAACCCGGCTCGGTGCGGGCAACCGCGAAGATCTCGTCACCCGAGGTGGTGACGTCGATGAACGGGATGTCCTCGCGCGTCGCGAGCGCGGCCACGATCGTGTCGAGCTTTCCTGGCAGGACCCGGATGCGCAGGAACAGGGCCCCGGCCGAGCCGCCGCCTCGCGGTCGCGCGACCGGTGAGATCACCACGCGCACGGTGCCGTCGGCGCCGAGCGCGTGCAGGCGGCGGCGCACGGTGGTGGGGCTGAGCCCCAGCACGTGGCCCGCCCGCTCCGCGGTGAGGCGGCCGTCCCACTGCAGCGCGGCCACCAGCCGCTGATCCATGAGGCTCAGTACGGAATCCGCCGATGCGCGCGCCATGAAGGAAAGTTTCGCTCATTCCGTCGCTGTGCGGAGCCCGTCTCGGGGAGTACACCCCAAGCATGGATGGCATCCACTCCGCCCCGTCGCCGGCGCGCGTCGGCGTTGGCGGACCCGAGCCACGGAAGGAGCACCCGATGATCCTCGACCCGCACATCTGGTTCCCCGGCCTGATCGGCTGACCGTCGGCCTCTCCAGGGCCGCCACCGGCGGCCCGGCGAAGGGGGCCCGCGACGCGACGACGCCGCAGGCCCGCGGTTTTCAGAGCACCCCGAGAACGACCATTCACCACGGAGGTCCACGTGCCCGCGTTCAAGCAACGGGAGAAAGTACGCTTCGCCAGCGGTGACACCTCGTGTGCCGCCTGGCACTATCCGGGGTCAAACGGCGGCTGCGTGATCATGGCCGGCGGAACCTCGGTGACGAAGGAGCCGGCCTCGGACTTGTTCGCCGCGCGGTTCAACGACGCCGGTTTCGCGATCCTGGCCTTCGACCACCGACGGTTCGGGGAGAGCGGAGGCGCGCCGCGCCAGATCGTCCGCTTCGACGAGCAGGTTGCCGACTGGCACGCCGCGATCGAGTGCGCGACCGGTCTGCCGGATGTCGACCCGGACAGGATCTCGGTCTGGGGCTTCTCGCTCGCGGGCGGCCACGTCTTCCGTGTCGCGGCCGACCACCCGCGACTGGTCTGCGCGATCGCGCAGACCCCGCTGGTCGACGGCCCCGCAGTCGCTCCCCACGCGCTGCGCTCCATGACGCCCCTTGCGGCGCTACGTCTGTTCTGCCGGGGTGTCGCGGACGCGCTCGGGGGCCTCGTCGGCCGTCCGCCGCTGCTGGTCCCGACCGCAGGACCGCGCGGCGCGGTCGCCTCGCTCACCACGTCCGATGCCATGGACGGCGACCGGGCCCTCGATCCCGACCGCCGCCACGCGAACTGGGAGCAGACGGTCGCCGCACGGATCGCCCTGCAAATCGGCCGGTACCGGCCCGGCCGCCATGCCTCCCGTATCCGGTGCCCCCTGCTGGTCGTCGTCTGCGACCAGGACCAGAGCGTGCTCCCTGGCCCCGCCGTCCGGGCCGCCCGGAACGCGCCTCGGTCCGAAGTCGTTCACCTGACGGGCAGTCATTACGCCCCGTTCCTCGAGGAGCACGAACAGGCCGTCGCGGCAGAGATCTCCTTCCTGGAGAAGCATCTGGAGCCCCGCGATCCCAGGTGAGGCAGAATCACCCGCTCCATCGACCAGCCACGACGCGAAGCCGACGTGCTGCCCGGCCCGGTCGTCGCCGCCCAGTACCAGCCCGGGAGGTGACGCTCGCCGCGCAACCAGCGAAACGTGCGTAGCGGAGCGACATCCTCGAACCGGCCTGTCGCACAGTCCCGCAGCGGACGCCGACGACGTCCGCTGCGGGACGTCCACATATGACAACTCGACGCACGGCCATTCAGGAGCCACCCCAGCCGGTACAGCCATCCAGCACCCGCCCCAGCGCACTCAGTCGCGCGAATTAGGTTCGCTGAGGCAGAAGCCCGAACGACTTGGTTCCTTGAGAAAATGGCGCGTGAGCGCCCTCGGACGAGCTTGGGTTGTTGACGGGATTAGTGAGGGCGAGCTGGATAGGGTCTTGGCAAACGTCCTTCTCGGTGAGGGCCACCCGCCCCCCCATCAGACAGACTTTCCCAGCAGGCCGTGAGCACAGACTTGACCGATCATCAGGAGTGCTGCCGTGCGACCCAAAGAGACATCCTCTGCGCCCGGCAGCCTCGGTTGGAACCGTGAGACAGCGATGCTGGCGCTCTTATCCTTCGCCATGCTGATCGTTTCGCTCGACCAGTACATCGTGGTCGTGGCCCTCCCCGACATCGCACACGACCTTGGCTATTCCGCGCAGACGCTCCAGTCGGTCATCAGCGCCTATGCAGTAGCCTCGGCCGGCTTCCTACTGTTCGGCGGGCGTGCCGCCGACCTGCTCGGACGACGCCGTATCCTGGCCACCGGCCTCGCACTCTATGCCGGGGCAGCGCTCGCGGGGGGACTCGCGACCAGCCCCGGAGTGCTCCTCGCCGCCCGCGCATTCCAAGGTCTCGGCGGAGCCCTCGTCTTCCCCACCACCCTGGCACTCATCAACACCACCTTCGTCGAAGGCCGCGCCCGCAACCGTGCACTGGGAATCTGGGGAGGATCAGGCGCGGCAGGACTTGTCATCGGTGTGCTGCTCGGCGGTCTTCTGACGCAGGCGTTCGGCTGGGAAGCGGTCTTCCTCGTTAACGTCGCCCTGGCCTGCCCTGCGCTGCTGCTTGCCTTCGTATTGATCCCCCGGGACGGTGAACGCGAAAAAGGCCGCAAGTTCGACCTACCCGGTGCGCTCAGCGTCACTCTCGGCGTCACACTCATCGTGTTCGCCCTCGTGCAAGGCCCCGGATTGGGCTGGCTTTCGCCGGGCATCCTGGTCAGCGCAGCGGCAGGCCTCCTGCTGATCGGAGCTTTCGTCATCATCGAGCGACGCAGCGCCGACCCGCTCATGCCACTCCGGCTGCTCTCCAACCCCAACCTGATCACCGGCGTCGTCATCGCATTCATGTTCATGGCGACCTTCGGCTCCGTGCTCTACTTCCTGTCCCTTTACTTCCAGGAGATTCTGGGCTACGACGCTTTGCAGACCGGCGTTGGCTTCCTTATCCCCACGGCAGTGGTGGTCGCCGGCTCGACAACCGCAGGCCAACTCGTGACGCGGTTCGGTCTCAGGCGCACGCTGGCCGCAGCCCTCGCCGTCGGTGCGCTCGGTGCGCTCGCACTCGGCCTCGCGATCTCGCCGAACGGCACATACGTCGAACTCATCCCCGGCCTCGTGGCGCTCAGCATCGGCGACGGGGTGGTCTTCACCACCATGTTCATCGCCGCCGCCACCGGAATCTCCGACCGACAACAAGGCATCGCCTCCGGCATTGCCTCCACCGGCTCAGGCGCGGGCGCGGCTGTCGGCCTCGCCATCCTCGTCCTGGTAGCGACTGCCGGCCTCGATGGCCTCTCCGGTGAACAGCTGCGAATCGCCACCGCCGACGGGATCCGCACCACATTCTTCGTCGTGGCGGGCGGAATCGCCCTGACCTTCCTCGTCGCCTTGAGCCGGTGCCCGACACCGCCCGAACCGGTACCCGCCCCCGTGCCGTACCAGACCCGTCGCTGCTGACAGAGTCCAGGACCTGCCTGGACGAGAAAGGGGCTCACAGCGACTTCGTTACTGAGTTCTTCGGTTTGTTGTCGCATGTTGGGTGAGCGTGAGTCCTGTGGCGGCGAGGCAGCCGTCGATGAGGTCGGGGCGGAGTTGAATATGGCGCAGGCCTCGACGGAGGGTGCGCTCAAGGTGGTCGTCGTCGGTGAAGGCAACATCGGCCAGCGGGCCGCGCCGTAACAAAGACCAGATGCCCCCCTTAGCGATCCGCCCGGAACCTCCCTACGTGCCTGGCCAGTGACCGGTCTCGCCGAAGTGTGACGACCATCCTGTTCGTCTCATCGAATCTTGCTCACCGCGCGGGGTGTCTTGTGGGTCAGGCTGCGTAGCCTCGTCTGTGTGCCTCGCCATTTGAAGAAGTCCCGCCGGCTGGTCGCCGACGGGCGCGTGTACATGTGGACGATGCGCCACAGCCACCGAAGGGGCAACGATGGGCGGTCCATGGACTGCCGCCAGATTCTCACCCTGTCCCCTCAGCCTGCCGGCACCGGCGGGCCGCTGCGCATTGTCTTTGCCGACGGGCCCGGCCGGTACGTCCCGGGCGGGGCCCCCTTCGGCTCCGGGGACGTGGGCTTCACCCAGGGTGCAGACCTGAACCTGCATGAGCCGGGCGCGGTCCGGGCGCTGCTCGACGTGGCGCTGGCCCGTGGGTGGCAACCGGAGGAGCGGCGGGCGGTGGAGGTCGACGGCTGGCCCCTGCTGGAGGCGGCGGCCGCCGTGCATGCCGGAGACGCCGTCCCCGAAGGCCTGTAGCCCTCTCCGCCTGCCTTCATTGCTCCTCGGACCAGTCCACCGTACGGCGATCAAACTTGGCGTCGATGTCCGCCCGAGGGATGGGAGTCGAGCAGGTTCTCAGTCACAGTGGACGTACTCGGTCGAGGGGGAGGCCGTGCGGGGGAAGGGAGACCGATGACGGAACCCGGTCTGTTCGAGCTGGAAGCCGTCGTGGTGGGGCAGCCGAAGCGTTCACGGTGGCGCAGATACGTGGGCCCCGCCCTGGCCGTGTCCACCGTGAAGGGGACCCCGCTCGCCTGGGTCACGTACACCGACGACACGTACTCCGTCCTCACGAAAACGTCCGGCGAGTTCATCGTTCATATCAAGAGGCGTTCCCGGTTCGGGCAGTTCGGGCCGGTGGAGTTCCGCTTCACCGACGCCGCGGACCGGGAGGTCGGCACCGCCGGTGCCGGTGGACTCATCAAGACCCGGCAGCTGAGCCTCCAGACGGAGCAGGGACGCCAACTCCTGCTCACGCGGCTGGGTCTCCTGTACGCCGAATGGCATCTTACGGAGACCGATCCGGAAGGGGGCCCGGCACCGGAGATTCTCGGCCGGGTCACGGTGAGCACCATCGACTCGTGGATCGGGTTGCAGCAGTACGTTGTCGAAATGAACCCTCGCCTGGACGCCTGCGAACGGCGGACCGTCGTCGCCTCGGTCATCTGTCTGCACCTGCTCCGCCGGCCTCCGGGTGACAGCGCCGCGCCGGTGTGAGAGGGGCCCTGGTGCTGTGCCCGGGACGGCTCACCGGGTCGTGTTGGGTGTCGGCGCGGTCGCCGGAGGAAGGCGACAAGAACTCCTACTGACCTCTCCGATGGGTTGTCGGGTGAGCGGTCAGGCGGGTAAAGGACTCAGTCTGGTGCCCCGTAGGCATCCGTTGATGAGGTGAGGGGCCTCGCGTCTGCCCGTCCCGCCGAGTACGTGGCCGATCTGCGCGAACGCCTGCGGACCCTGCCGCCGCCCGTTGACGCGTCCGGGGGTTTTCGTGACCAAGTACCGGCGTGAGGTCTTCAACGACGAGATGCTGACGCGCTGCGAGGAGATCATGCGGAACGTGTGCACGGACTTCGGCGCGGATCTGATCGAGTTCAACGGGGAGGGCGACCATGTGCACCTGCTGGTGCACTACCCGCCCAAGGTCGCCCTCTCGAACCTGGTCAACTCGCTCAAGGGCGTGTCCTCGCGCTACCTGCGCCAGGAGTTCACCGGCCGCGTCAACCGCTTCATCATGCACGGCCGGTTCTGGTCTGGCTCCTACTTCGCCGGATCATGTGGCGGGGCTCCGCTGTCGATCGTCCGTCAGTACATCGAGCAGCAAAAACGTCCTTCGTAACCTGCGGTCAGAGCAGTCCTGAGATCGGATTCCCTCCCCGCCTAAAGGTCGAGTCCGTAGGAGTCCATGAACTCGCCGGCGAACCGCTCAGCCGCGCTGCCGTCTGCGATGCACCAGGGGCAGAAGCGTCCGCTGACCTCTTGGGCGGTGTAGAAGGTCGCGGTGTAGATCCACCCCGATTGCCGACGATCTACACACTCCGCCAGGACCGGAGGCGGGCGGCAATGTCATACACGTCCAGCCGTAGAGCGCGGATGTCGTCGATGAGCTGGATCCACTGCTCCCGGGGCGCTTCGACGGTCTCCCCGGATGCTTGGAGGTAGGCGAGGGCAACGGCGTAGCCGTACAGCTCGTTGCGGGCGGGCAGGGGACGCTGCAGCACGGTCGTGTCGAGTAGCGCGGCGGCCCGCCAGTACGCGTCGGGTTGGTCCACCTCCAGGTGCGGGGTGTTGACTCGGTGTCGGGCCACCGCCGCGACCAGCGAGGAGTAGTCGTTGACTGCCAGGTCCTTGCCCAGGACGCGTTCCTGGCGGTCCAGGAGCCAGCGAATGTCGATGTGCAGTTGCAAGGCTCAGGCCGCCCGGTGGCTGGCCCGGGCGCCGGCGGGGAGCCCGCCGTAGTGCGCGTCGAAGGCCTCGACCGTTTCGGGGTCAAGGGCGGCGTCGAAGAAGGCTGTGGCCTGGCCAAGGCGTTCCTGGTTCTCGGCCTGCTGCGACAGCTCGTCGAGGTAGGAGGCCAGGCTCTTTCCTCTGCTGTCGGCGAGGGCCTTGAAGCGGTCCCTGGTCTCGGCGCTGATCCGTACGCTGGTGTCTGCCATATCTCCAAGTATGCACGTACGCATGCGCGTGCGCATACATCTTGGGGGTCTTGTGACTGAGCGCTTCAGTTGGCCAGTGAGCGCTTCAGTTGGCCGCACTGTGCTCAGCTTGTTATGCAACGCCTCGCTTCTCAGCGGCGTAGTGCGAGTTCGTACCGCCCGCCCGGCCCCGGGCGGCGCGGGCCCGCCGAGAAACTCCCGCCCGTTCCTCGAAGGGGCGTGCGCAGGATCCGTATGCTCCCGGCATGAAGCTCTTCCGGCCGCACGGCCGACACGAAGCCGGGCAGGTGTGGAGATCCCCCTTGGCCCAAGCCACGGCCCTCTACCAGGCCGGACGCTATGCCGATGCGGAGGTCGAGGCCCGCGCCGTGGCCGCAGGGTCCCGGCCGCGCGACGACGTGTACGCGCCGCTGGCGTTGAGCATCGCAGCGCTCGCGACGGGCGCCCAGGGCCGTCACGTCGAGGCCGTCACCGCATACGACGCACTGCTGCCGGTCTTCGGCAGGATCTTCGGCGCCGAACACCCGCTGACCCTGAAACTGCGCTCGGACCGCGCCCAAGCGCTGAGTGCGCTCGCCCGGCACGCCGAATGCGAGGCAGAGTGCGCGGCCGTCGCCCGGGCCGCGGCCCGCGGCACAGGGCCGGAGCTGCCGCTCATAGCGGCGGCCGCCCGCAACGGACTGATTTACGCCCTCAACGCGCAGGGCCGCCACTCGGAGGCCGAGGCGCTCGCTGGCGAGGCCCTCGCGGCCCATCGCGCACTGGACCGGTTCACGCTGGTCCTGCGGCTCGGCCTGGCCCGGAGCCTCAACGGCCAGGCCCGCCACGAGGAAGCTCTCGCCGAGGCGGAGCGCGCCGACGAGCTGCACCACAGCGTGCCCGAGGACGAGCGCCGCCCGGAGACTGGCGCTGTCGAGCTGGCCATGGCCACCGCCCTCCTGGGGCTGGGCCGCGGTACCGAGGCCCGCACCCATGCAGCGGCCGCCCACGACGCCTGCCTGACCGCCTTCGGCCTGGACCACCGCCGCACCGACGAGGCCCGGGCGCTGCTTGACCGCATCAACGGCGCTTGACCGCGTGCGCCGCGCCAGCGGTTGGGAGCCTCAGCAGTGGCTGAGCACGCTAGTTGGCCGGTCGGCCAACGAGGGCGCTCAGTCACAGGTCTTTGACGTCGATGGCGTGGTGGGGAGGGAGGGGTCGGGTCTGTCCGACCACGCAGCACGGCATCCGAGTGTGCGCTTTAGGCGCTGCGAGGCTTCCGCCCGGTCGTCTTCTTCGCCGCCGTCTTCTTTGCTGCCGCCTTCTTGGCCGGCTGCTTCTTCGTCGCCTTCTTGGCGGCAGTCTTCTTCTTCGGCAGCTCGTGCACATCGGCGTCGTCGCCGCGGGAGGCCTTGGCCTTTTGCACGGACTCCGTCAGGGCGGCCATGAGGTCGAGGACCTTGCCCGGCTTCTCGGGCTCCGGCGCCTCGGGGAGCTCCCGGTTTCCCCGCTTCGCCTCGATGATCTTCGCCATGGCTTCGGTGTAGGCGTCCTCGAACTCCGATCCTTCGAGGTGGTCGCGGCTCATCGACTCCATCAGCGCGAGCGCACCCTCGATCTCCTCCTCGGAGACCTCCATCGGCGGTGGCAGCAGCTCAGCAGGGTCACGGATCTCGTCGAGCCAGCGCATCGCATGCAAAACGATCACGTTGTCCAGGATCCGCAGCAGACCCAGGCGCTCCCGTCCCGACCATGCGTACTTCGCGACGGCCACCTTCGATGACCGGCTCAGCGCCTGCACCAGCAGCTTGTACGGTTTCGCCGCGACCTGCCCGTCGGGCTGAAGGTAGTAGCCCTCGCCGATCTGGTTGTGGCCACTGTTTGAGACTGACCGTTGACCGCCTGCTGAGCTCCCGCGACGGCGGTCAGTTGCAGCAAGTGCAGTCGGGCTTGCACCCGCAGGCGTCGGTCTCCGCGGCGGCGTTGGTGCTGGTGGTGGGGATGGGGCCGCAGCAGGCATCTCCGCGCCAGGCTTCGCGGCCTTCTTTGACGGCGACGGCAGCGATGACGAGGGCGGCGATCGGGTCGGCCCAGGACCAGCCGAAGAGGCTGTTGGCGACGAGGCCGACCAGGAGGACGGCGGAGAGGTAGGTGCAGAGCAGGGTCTGCTTGGAGTCGGCAACGGCGGTCGCGGAGCCGAGCTCGCGTCCGGCCTTGCGCTGAGCGGCGGACAGGAACGGCATGACCGCCAGCGACAGTGCGGCGATGATGATGCCGGGGGTGGAGTGCTCGGCTTCACCGGCACCGGTCAGGGCCCGGATGGCGTCGATGGTGACGTAAGCGGCGAGGGCGAAGAACGAGACGGCAATGATCCGCAGAGTGCGCTTCTCGCGGGCTTCGCGGACGTCATGATCTGTCGCGGAGAACTGCCAAGCGACCGCGGCGGCGGAGGAGACTTCGATCACGGAGTCGAGTCCGAAGCCGATCAGCGCGGTGGAGGAGGCCAGGGTGCCGGCAGTGATGGCGACGATCGCCTCGATCACGTTGTAGGTGATCGTCGCGGCGACCAGCAAGCGTATTCGCTTGGTCAGGACGTCACGGCGGGCCGGGGAGGGTCCGAGGGATATCGCGGTCATCAGCAGCAGCCTTTCTCGTCCGCATCGACGCAGGTGCGGTCGGTTTCGACGGCGACGACCACGGTCCGAAGGTCGTCTAGCGCGTGACCGAGCCGGGGGTCGGCGAGCTCGTAACGGGTGCGGCGGCCGTCGGGGACGGTAACGACCAGGCCGCAGTCGCGCAGACAGGCCAGGTGGTTCGACAGCCTGGTCCGCGAGACACCGATCTTGTCGGCAAGGTCGGACGGATAGGCGGGGGCATCTTGCAGGGCCAGCAGCAGTTGGCAGCGGATCGGGTCAGCGAGAGCACGACCGAAGCGCGTGAGCACTTCGACGTCGGAGGCGACGGTCAGCACCCTCTGACAATACAAGAATCCATGGATTCAGGAAATCCTGAACTAGTGGGCTTGGGGTCGGCGGCCGTGGGTTCCGATGCGGGTGACACCGGTGGCGGCTTCGAGCTGCTGCTTCAGGCGCTGGTTGTCCAGGGTGACTTGCTGGATGCGGGCGGCGGCCAGGGTGAGGTGGGCGATCAGCTCCTTGTTCCGCCGCTTCAGCTTGGCGTTGCGGGCAACGAGCTGGTCGTAGTGGCTGGTTGGAGTGTCGGCTTCGGGTGCGCTGGTGCGGGCGGCTTCGGCGATGTCCCGGGCGATGTCGGGGAAGTGGCGGCGGAAGGTGGTGTTGCTCAGCCCGAACTCGCGGGCCAGCGCGAGGACGGTGGGGCGCTTGCCGGTGTCGGTGGCCGTTTGGCGGAGCCGGGTCAGGGCCGCGCGGACCCGCGCTTCGGATGGGAGGTCGGTGCGGCGGGTCACGAGGGCTCCTGGGTGGCGGCGAGGAAGTCTTCGATCTGGTGCTTGCGCCTAAGCAGTCGGTTCTGCAGGAGGGGCGGCAGCGGTGGGCGTCTGGTCAGTTGCTGGTCGACCAGTTCGATCTCTCCTTGCCAGGCGTCGGTGTTCTCCCTGGTCAGGGCGACGTTGCGGCAGGCCAGTGGCTGGCACTGGGGGTGGTCGCCAAGTCCTTCGAAGGCTCCTTGGCGGGCCCGTTCGCAAAGAGCCTTGGCCGGGTCGTGGACGCAGGTGATGTAGGTGCCGGGATAGATCGCGGGGTCGTCCCGGTTCATGATCCGTCGGAGTCTGCGGTCGTCGAGGACGACGGTGCCCTGGAAGCGGGTTCGTTGTCCGAACTCCTTGAGGCGGCGGGCGGCCTCGGCGGCTGCCGGGCCGGCCAAGCGGGTGTGTTCGTGGGCGTCGATCACGGTGAGAAGGTGTTCGCCGCGGGCCAGGGCTTGTTCGCTTTCGACCTCGGCCCGGAAGCCGGAGTCGCTGGTGCCTGCGTATCCCTCGAAGACCTGGATGCTGTGGTGGCGGTATTGGAGGGCTCCGGCGATGGTCCCGCCGGGGCGGCGGGCGATGCACCAGGCCAGGGTGCGGCGGAACTGGGCCGTGTGCAGCTTGAAAGGGCGGCCGTTGACCGCGGGGATGGCTTCGTGGCGTCCGTGGCTGTCGCAGTAGCGGTTCACCCAGGCGGCGAAGTGGTTGAGGTTGTCATTCGTCTGACCGGTGGTCATGGCGGCGTGGCAACGTCCCTTGTGGCCGCCTGCGCCGTGGTCGAGACGGTTGACAGGTGGTCGACGTCGGGTGGCTGGAGCATCTCGAGCACGGTGATCGCGCGGGCGACGGGTTCGCCGACGTTCCAGATCGCCTTCACTCCGCGAGGATCGGCCTCACCCTTAAAGGACAGGCTGGTCACCTTCCACCGATAAGGGCTTCCGGTGCTGTCCGTCTCGGTGCGCAGGCAGCCCCTGGCGAGGGCTTTGACCTCGCTGTCGCGCATGCCGCTCAGGCAGGCGATGACGATGTAGGCCGCGGTCTGCAGCATCCGGGCGAGCGCCGCCAGGCCGTGGTCGTGGAAGTGGCTGGTGACGATCTGGCCGATCCAGGGACGTCTGTCCAGCCGGCCCTGCGGCTACTTCGACCAGGCCCACTTCGGCCACGAGTTCCGGGCGTTCACCGGGCTCACGCCGACCCGGTACGTCGAAGTCCGGCGACGGTCCCTGCGCGAACATCCCGGCCACGCGCTGGACAGCTGGCCGCTGCCGGCCGATTGATTTCTTACAAGAGCGACAGCTCACGACACGCTAATTTGGGGCACCCCAAAGCAGAGGAGAGCCCCGTGGGCAAGGTGGTCATGTACAGCTCGGTGTCGGTGGACGGCTTCGTCGCGGACGAGAACGACCAGCCCGGACCACTGTTCGACTGGTTGTCCAGCGGTGACGTCCCGTTGGACGAGAGCGGCGAGCTGAAGGTGTCGCAGACGTCCTACGACTACACCCGGCCGTATTGGGACCAGATCGGAGTCACGATCGTCGGCCGCCACGTCTTCGACCTGACGGACGGCTGGGACGGGAAGCCTCCGGGCGGGATCGACCACGTGGTCGTCGTGTCGCACCGGCCGATGCCCGAGGGCTGGGACCGCGAGGCGCCGTTTCACTTCGTCGACGGCGTCGAGGCAGCCGTGGCCAAGGCGCAGGAGCTTGCGGGTGACCGCCTGGTCGAGGTCGCCGCTGGCGACGTCGGTGGCCAGGTGCTTGCCGCGGGCCTGATCGACGAGGTGCGCATGGACGTCGTACCCGTCGTGTTCGGGTCCGGCAAGCGCTACTTCGGGTCGGTCCACGCGCCGCACCTGTTGGAGGATCCTGACGTGGTGATTCAGGGCAACCGGGTGCTTCACCTGCGCTATCGGGTGCGCCGTTGACCGACGACGCGGGCAACCTCGCCCTGTCCGCCCACATCCTCCGCCACACCCTCGCCACCAACCTGCTGCGCGGCGTCGACATCGTCGTCGTCGCCGAACTGCTCGGCCACGCCCGCCTCGACACCACACGCCGGTACACCCTGCCCACCCACGCCGACGTCGAAGACGCCGTCGGACGCCTCCCCATCGATCAATAGGGCACCGCTGACCTGGGCGAACTCAAACGTGTGTACGTGGTTGCACGAGTCCTACCGACACCCCGACGCCGAGCGCCGGACCACAGCATGGCCCAGTTCAGAGAAGTCACGAGGCCGAAGCTGATAGCACCTGACCACACAGTTCGGGGCATGGCTAACCTCCGCAAGAGCCCCGAGCACCACCGGTGTGGGATCTCATGTTCGGCTGCGCAATCTCGCCGCCCGCTTCGTATCGACTGCACTCTCCGTGCTTCTCGACGAACTCGCCCACTGCGCACGGCACATCGAACTCGCCGGTGAGCCCCGCCGCAGCACCTCCCACCTTGTGTGGGGTTACGCCTCCCTGCCCGTCTCACTTTCGGCGCGCGCGGATCACGGGTGAGCTAACCTGCGCGCATGCGCGGACAGTTCACCGGCTGGCCGGAGCAGGCCATGGACGTGTTGTGGCAGCTCCAGGGCGAACCGACCCACGCGACCCGCGAGCGCTACCGCGCGGACCGCGAACGCCTGGTCCGGCAGCCGATGATCGCCCTGCTCAACGAGGTCGCGGACACCGATCCCCGGTACGAGGACTTCTCCGTCTGGCACTACCGCACCGACTCCTGGTGGTGGCAGCACCAGGGCGCGGTGATCCGGCTCGGCCGCAAGATCGAGATCGGTCTCCGGTTCTCCCTGGACGGCCTGCGGATCCAGGGCGCCTGGTGGTACCCCGATCCCGGCCAGGTGGACATGTTCCGCAAAGCCGTGGCCTCCGAGGGGAGCGGCCGCGAACTGTCCGCCATCGTCGAGGACGTGCGGAAGAAGGGCTACGACATCTCCGGGGACGTGATGAAACGCCCCCCGCGCGGCTATCCGACGGACCACTCCCGTACGAACCTGCTGCGCCACCGTTCGCTGATCGCCGCCCGTCCCCTCGGCTGCGAGCAGTGGCTGCACACCCCCGAGGCGGTCGACCGGGTCCTCACGGCCGCCGCCGACCTGGACGCCCTGCTGATGTGGCTGGTCCGCCACGTGAAGCGCGCCGCCTGACATCACTTGGGCGCCGTGCGGCACGGGAGGAACCACACTCGTGCCGCCGGCCCCTGCACTCTGACGGTGATGCGTACTTTCAGCGCCGACCGGTTGTCCACGCCCGATAACCGTCCGGCCCCTCGGCCAGGGGGACGGCACCGTCGAAGACGGGCCCCGGATCGAGGGCCCCGGAGAGCGCATCCGGCAGGAGTTTGGGAATGCGGGCGCGGACCGGGGCGATGCCCCGCGCAGCGTGATGTTGCGGTCGAACATCCGGCGGGAGAACGACCTGCGCATTTCCCGCCGTACGGCACCCCCCGCAGCCGACCGCACAGCCGTCCCGGGTGATAGCGGGCCGTGAGGCACCGCAGGTCAGCGATCTGCCCGTCCGGAGCGGCCTCAGTAAACCTGGCGGGAATGCGCCGCGAGCCGCGACAACCGCAGATGAAGCAGCGTGAGACACCGCGAGAAGTCGCAGGTCACAGCCTCGGCGTAGGCAGCGAAGCGCGAGATCCTACAACCGGCCTACGAGCTGTGGGATCTCAGATCCCGTGGCCGAATCTCACGAACGATGGCCGAGCGGCCGCTGCCCCGTCTCGCTGCGCGTGGATGCTTCTCACAGATTTGGGCGGGGCGGACCTCGAATCTCACGGTTGGTGGCCTGCGCACTGGCAAGGGCGGCTGGCGTCGCTCCTCGCCAGCAGCCGGTCTGCGTCATCGCTTGGCGAGGTGGACCTCTGTGCCGGTGTCGGTGTAGACCAGCGCGGCGTAGGCGTTGACGCGATCGGGGACAATCCCCGCGTCGGGGCTGACCGTTCGTCCGGTACGCCCGTCGACGACGAATGCTCCGTCTTTGTCCTTGGCGTAGAACAGATCCTTGAACTCGGCTTCTACGGTGGCGTTCCAGCCGTTGGGGCCGTCACCCGCCGCCCGGCGCCACAAGATCTTGCCGGCTTTGTCCACCGCGAGCGCCCCGTCCTGCTTCGAGGCGCACAGCAGGACGGTGCCGCCCTCGCCGTGATTGCAGCTCATGCGCTTGGTCAGGCCGACCCGCTTGGACAGGACGAAGTCGCCGGTCGCGATCTCGATCAGCTGCGCCTGCTCGCTGTCGTCGTCGAGTTTGGCCAATGGTGTGTCGGTCGATTTGACCGCCCAGGTGACTCCGGCGGGCACCCCCTTGGCCCACAGGTCACGGCCGTTGGACGCGGCGACACCGGCCATCGAGTATTCCTCGTCCGGCTCTTCGCGGAACCCCAGAACAGCGTCGCCGGATGCGCCGACCATCCAGAAGCCTGCACGCTGCCACAGCATGCGGGGCTCGTCGTCCAGGGAGACCGCGAAGGTGCCTGCCATGTAGCCGTCCTCCGTCCAGGTGACGGTCACCACGCCGTTGCCGGGCTGAACCAAGAACGCGCCGAGCTTGCCGGCCGGGTCACCGTAGATGTCCACGGGAAGCCGCCAGATCAGCTTGCCGTTGTCCGCCCGGGCGGCGATCACCTCGAACCCGGCCTGGGCCGAACCGCTGCCCTGCTTGGCGAGCTGGACCGGTACGACGGCAACCACGGCCGGTATTCCGCCGATCCGCACTGGCACAGGGAACGACACGCGGCTGCGTGCCATCTCGGCCTGCTTCTTGCTCAGATCGCGTGGGGCCGGCAGTTCGTACGTGGGCGTGTTCTGGGTCTTGATGGTGGTGACGGCCTTGCCCGTGGCCAGGTTGTACATCGTCACGCCGGACGCGTGCGTGAGCCAGGCCGCACGCCCGTACAAAGTGATGGGAGGGAAGCCCTTCGGGCCGGTCGGCAGGACATGTTCCGCTGTGCTGTCGAACGCCAATGGCGCCGCAGCCCGTGGATCGCCGCTGAGGTCGAGGGCCTTCCGGGTGGGTGAGCCGGTGGCCGCCGGACTGTCGCCTTCCTCCGTCGGGCCTCCGGTGCACGAGGCCAACAGAGCCACTGCAGCCAGAGCACTGACACCTTCACGTACCGGACTTCTCATCCCAGTCTCCGCATTCCGTGACCTGCGAGGCCGACCTCGGTCAGTGACCAGGCGGGCACCCCTGACATCAGCACATGCGACCACTGGGGGGCCGGGACCGGTCCCGACCTTGAACCAGGCGGAGTTCTCCGTCGCGAGGAGATGATGACAGCTGGCATCGATCTCGCCGCGGAGCCCGTCGGGATGGTCCAGCGGGAGGTGATCGCACAGCTGATGGGCCAGCCACAGGCCGTAGCCGCATTGAGGGCCTCAGCCGCAGAGAAACACCAGGGCCTTGGACTGCAATCAGCCACCTTCACTGGGAATTCTGGAAGCAGGCGTCTCGGCGTCCCGACGAGGCCCAGCTCGACAAGCACATCCCTCGCCATGATCGACGAGATGCGTGCCCGACGCTGGCTGCGCCTCGCCTCGACGTCTAGCATCCACCCTTTCCACAGCACCCCCTTTACGTCTTCAAGGAGCTCGCCGGACAGTTCTTGCCGCCTCAGCCGGGTGCCGGCGTACTCCTCCTCCAACTCCTCCCGGGCCGCCGAGCTCAGGTTGGCGTCGTTCTCCCGCATGTGCCCGCGCGCCACCACCACCCGTGTGAAGTTCCGAGAGCTGGGGCGGCGGTAGACGCACGGTGGTTCCGCGGCCTGGGGCGCGAAAGTGGAACGACGACGTGATCGCGGCCGGTGTCGCGGAAGGCTGGGCCGTGCCGAAGGAGAAGGATGCGCAGCGGGAATCGGCCGGAACGCACCGCGTACGCGGTCGGCCCCGCCCGGAGCACTGAGCGTCGCCCGGACACCCGGATCCGTCATCCGGCCGAGCAGTTGCGGGAACTTGGCGACGCCGATGCGAAACGCCTGGAGTTCGAGCAGGCTGGCTCTGGCTGTATCCGTTGGCGGGTCAGTGCGCGAGTACGTCCGGGACGCCGAACGTCGCGACCAGTGCGGCATCGTGGAACTTGATCACGCGGGTGACGCCGGTGGCGGTGGGGGCCAACACCACGACGCCGTCGGCTTGGAACGCGCCGTCCGCATCCCGGTGGTACACGACGGCGGCGGGTTGGCCGTTGGCTGTGGTGGCGATCATCCGCCAGTCTCCCGGTGTACCCAGCACGTAGGCGTCGAGCATGTGGATGCACATCGCCCGGCCCGCCTGCCAATCGCGGAATGGCGTCGCCTCCAGCGTGGCGTCCGTACGCAGAACCTGTTCCAGCAGGCCGGCGTCGGAGCGTTCGAAGGCCGCGATATAGGCATCGAGCAGCGCGTGTGCCCGTTGGTCGGTCGGTTCGAGCAGTTCCTCGGGCTCAGGCTCCAGTTCGTCCAGCCGGGCGCGGGCGCGCTGCAGACCGCTCTTGACTGCCGCCGTGGTGGTGTCGAGGATTCCCGCGGTCTCGGCCGTCGAGAACGCCAGCACCTCGCGCAGGATGAGGATCGCGCGTTGGCGGGCGGGCAGGTGCTGCAGGCTGGCGATGAGCGCCAGCCGCAGCGACTCGCGTTCGACCACCACCGCAGCCGGATCGTCAGCGGGCGGGGCGATCCACGCGTCCGGCAGCGGTTCCAGCCACGAGACCTCGCCCGGCCCAACGGTACTCGGCGGGCGATCAGGTCCGTCGTACGCGCCTGCCAGACCTGAGGGCAGCACGCGGATCGGGCGCGGCTTCAACGCCCTCAGGCAGACGTTGGTGGCGATCTTGTAGAGCCAGGACCGAATCGACGCGCGGCCCTCGAATCCGGAGTAGGACCGCCACGCCCGCAGATAGGTCTCCTGCACCAGATCCTCGGCGTCGTGCGCCGAGCCGACCATGCGGTAGCAGTGCGCCAACAGCTCCCGGCGGAACCGCTCAGTCTCGGCCGTGAAGCGGTCTTGGTGCGGTGCCTCCCGCGGATGCGATGTCACGCCGCGAGCCTAGTACTGCACCACGTCGGGGCGTGGTCCATGCGCCGACGCCGCCGACAACGCCAGGCCCGCCTCAGCCACTGTCGACGAGGCGGGCACCCTCTCGCAAAGGCGGCGTCCACGATCAGACCTCGTCGAGCTGCAGGATCATGCCGCGGAACGTCGCGTAGCGGGCCAGGTTCGCCGCGGCATCCTCCGCGGTGCGCCGGCCGGTCTCCGACCCGAGCGCGGCTTCCAGCGCAGCCATGTCGTCCCAGTCGAGCATCACGACCATGTAGCACGGCTCGCCGATCACGGCCGCCGGCTCATGACTGCGCGTGTAACGGCGCAGGCCCGGATACTGCTTCGCCAACGGAATGTGGACGTCGTTGTAGTGCCGTTCGAACGCGTCGATGTCGGAGGGGGTGTCGTACAGCACGACGAATCGCGCCATCTGCTTGGCGGCCGGGTCCACGGTTGCGGTCATCTGTTTCAACTCCTGTCATGGGAACCTCCGGTGTGCGGCACCACCGGCTCGGCACTGGGAGTTTCTCAGGGCAGCAGGGCCAGTTTGCCGACGGTGGCCCTGGCCTCCAGTTCCATGAGCACTTTCGGGCCGTCGGCCAGGTCGTACACGGTGGGCTGACTTGGGGCGAGCACGCCGGCCGCGATCAGCGCGGACAGCTCACCCATCAGCTCGCCGAAGATCTGCGGTGCGGCCTGGATCAGCACACCGATATTCAGGCCGATGATGTGGACCTGGTGCGTGTACACCAGGTCCCAGTTGGTGATCGGGGCTTCGCCGCCTGCCACGCCGTAGACGACGACACGGCCGGTGACCCGCTTGGCCGCGGCCAGGCTGGCGGCGAAGGTGGCGCCGCCGGCCGACTCCAAAACCACATCGACGCCGCAACCGCCGGTCAGCTCCGTCACCTCGGCGGCGAGGTCGCCGCCGAGAGAGTCCAGGACGTGGTCGGCTCCCAGTGCCCGCACCGTCTCGTGCTTGCCCGGCGAGGCGGTGGCGATGACCGTCGCACCATAGTGCTTGGCCATTCTCACCGCAGCCTGGCCGGTCCCGCCCGCCGCGGCGTGGATCAGCACAACCTGCCCGGCAGCGATATCGCCCAGAGGCTTGAGCGCGGCCAGCGCGGTGGGCCAGTTCACGACCAGACCCAGCGCCTGCTGCTCCGTCCAGCCCGAAGGCACCGGCACGGCGGCAGCCGCGGGCAGGACCATGTACTCGGCGAACGCGCCGGTTCCGACGCCGACGACGCGGGCCCCCGGTTGCGGCCCGGTCCCCGCCTCGCCCACCGCGACGACCTCACCGGCGGCCTCGAAACCCGCCAGGTACGGTGGCCGCGGGCCGTCCAGGAACGTGCCGTGGGCCTTCGAGATGTCGGCGAAGTTGACCCCGGCGGCGGTGACGCGGATCAGGACCTCGCCCTGGCCGGGGCTCGGCACCGGCATCTCGGTGATCAGGCGCATGTCCTGCGGGCCGTTGAGGGAAGTCTGCTGCAGCGCGCGCATGGTCGCGGGAATGCTCATGGCGATCAGCCTTTCTTTCTCGGCGTACATGAGAGAGACCGACCGACCCGTCGTGCGGGCCGCGCCTCCCACCATGTAGATCCCGGCCACCACAAAAAGGAATCGGCCGCTCCCAGACCACTCGGGGTCAGCTTCCACCGAGAATGAGTCTGCTGTTCATGGTGAGCTCGACCTCGTCGTGCGGCGCGGCGTGGGTCCAGAACAGCGGGGTTCCGCTGAACGGTTCTGGCACAGATCGTGGAGAGCGGTCGCGGAGCGTCACCGCAGTGGTCGATTGCTGTGGGTCGCTCTCTCATGGGACCGCGTGCGCCGTGCCGTCGAGTAGCGGTTACTGACGCTCCATCAAGTAGTCGCGGACCCTTGGCCAGCTCCGCGAGTACCCGCAGGTCGTATCCAGGGAGGTCCCCGGCCTCCTGGAGCGGCTGGCCGAGGTCGCGGATCCATGTGATCCACGCGGGGTGCGCCACCGCCTGACCGTCGTACTCACGCTGACCGCGTGTGCGGTGCTGGCCGGAGCGACCTCACTGCTGGCGGTCGGCGAGTGGATCGCCGACGCCCCGGCGTACGTGCTCCAACAGGTCGGTGTCCGTCCCGATCCGCTCCTGCCCAGGCGGGTCCTGCCCGCCGAGACAACCGTTCGCCGACTGCTGGCCGGCATCGCCGGCGACGCGCTGGACCGAGCGATTGGAAGGTGGCTCGCGGACCGTCGGCCGAAGCCAACGGGGCCGTCGAGCTGCGCGGCCTGGCCGTGGAATAAAGCCTGCGGGGTGTTGCCAAGGCGAAGGACCGGAAGATCCATCTGCTCGCCGCACTGGAGCACACCACCGGCTTGGTCCTTGCCCAGTTGGACGTCGGCGAGAAGAGCAACGAGATCACCTGCCTCCAGCCGCTGCTGGACATCTTGGCCGACCCTGGCCGGAGCCGTAGTCACCAGCGACGCGATGCACACCCAGCGCAAGCAGCCCCATCGGCCAAAGTGTGGATGGCTCCGCCCGGATATATCAGACGTCATCCGCCTTCCGAACGTGATCGGTTGGTTCGGGGCGGGTGGGCATGAACTCCGGTCGGTGGCAGGAGAGATGGGCGTGGTTCGTCCGCTCGTTTGGCTCGTGGAGGTGGCTGGTGGCGTCGGTTCTCGGTCTGTTGGAGGCCAGGGAGAAGAGGGTCCGAGAGGAGATCGCGCGGTTGCAGGAGGAGGCCCAGCGGGTGCAGGCCGCGCTCGGTGAGGCCGAACGCGAGCTTCAGCGGTAGGTGGATGCCCGGGTGACAGTGACCGAGGTGCTGGCCGGGCCGCCTTCGATGGTCACGGAGCCGACGGGAAGCGCGGTGACGGGTTCGACGGTGCCCCGGCGGGAGACGGGCATGGCGGCGACAGCCCTCGCGCCGGACTACCAGCGGATCTTGTCGGTGCCGGAATCCGAAGCGGGCCGGGAGGGCATGCGCTGCCGGCAACTGGCCGTCGCGCTGGGGCTGGAGGCCATCCCGGCGAAGGTCGAGGGACTGCGATCGAAGGCGAAACGACTGGTGGAGCGAGGGTGGGCACTCCAGGTGCGGCCGGGAATGTTCATCGCGCTCGCGGTGCCGACCGTCCTAAGCCGGCCGGGCGGCTTCCGGCCAGGCGACCGCTCATGAGCATGGTCATCGACCACAGCACCACGGTCTGTTCCTGTCCTTGCGGCCTCAACGCGGCCTCGATCAGGCCCCACGGAGCCACGCAAGGGCCGCGCGGGAGGGTCTCGCCGGCTCGCGAACGGGGCTCGTATTCGCCCGCGGCGGATTCCCCTTCCCACGCGCAGGGGCTCCGCCGGGGCAAGGTCCGGGGAGAGCCAGGTTCGCCCGGTTTGATCTCGGAGTGCGGTGGGAGGTCACGACACCCTCGCCGGCATGGGCCATACGACCCGGATGCGGATGACGTTCGGCTTCGCCGTGTCAGCGGGGCGGAGCGCGGGTCCTTCCAGGACCGGGCGGCCCGTTGCGGTGTTGCCGATCGGGTGCACGCGTAGGGTGTGCACCCGCGCCCCTGGCCGGCCTCACACCGAGAACTCGCGTATCACCGTGTTGCGGAACACCGCGCTGCCGCCGATCGTGAACAGTGCGAGCCGGGTGTCCAGCAGGTACGGGAACACCTGGCTGGTGTGCACGTAGCGGCCGTCGTCGACGAACATCTCCACCGACGTGCGGTCCACCAGGATGCGCAGCTTCACCGTGCCGGCGGACGGGTCGAACGGGGTGTGGCTCTCCTGCCACTTGCCGGACGTGTCGGCGTTCACCGTGTTGCGTCGGTTGAGGAAGGCGTAGTTGGCGTAGATCCCGGCATCGATGTGCCGACCGCCGTCGGGTGAGCGTCTCAACTGGAGGCCGGCGCCGGTGAGTTGGGACCAGGTGATCTCGGTCGTCACCTCGTAGGAGATACCGGTGTAGTCGAGCACCTTCGTGCCGTCCACGGTCACGTCGCCCAGGTTCACGGTGCGGGAGACATGCGAGTCGAGGCCGGCGACGGGCTGGGAGGCGAGGTAGTAGGTGTTGTCGGATGCCTTCTTCAGGGTGATCTCGCGGACGATGGAGTCGGTGCCGTTGAAGCCGTCGCAGTCGATGGTGGGGGTGGTGTTGGCGTAGTCCCAGTTGTTCACCCATCCGATCGCGTACCGGGCAGCCGCGTCCACCGCGCCGCTCGCGTCCCGCTTCTCGAAGGTGACGGCGGCGTACCAGTCCCAGCCGTGGTCGAGCCACTGCGGGTCACTCGCGTCAGCGGTGAATGCGCTGCCGTCGAAGGAACCCGTCCAGTAGGCGTATGTGTTGGGCAGCCCCGAGCTCTTCCCGTTGGCGCTCGCGCCGAGCACCCATTTCACGGTGCCGTCGCCGGCGGTGATGCGGAACAGGTCGGGGCACTCCAGGACGCCGATGCCGTCGTGGACGAAACCGTTCACGTACGTCCAGGACTTGAGGTCGTCGGAGTGGTAGAAACCGATCTTGTCGTTCTCGGCGAGGGCCATCACCCAGCGGCCCCGGTCCTCGTCGCGGATCACCTTGGGGTCGCGGAAGTCGGCGACGCCGGGGTTGGGCAGGACGGGGTCGGTCCCGTAGTTGTTGAAGGTGAGACCGCCGTCGGTCGAGTAGTACAAGAATTGCTCCTGGTCGTCGGTGCCGCCACCGGGGGACATGGTGACGATGATGACCACCGCGCCTGCGCCGAATCCGGCCGTGTTGCCGGTGTCGACCACCGCCGAACCCGACCAGAGATCGCCGTTGGGCGTGGTGTCCTTGGGCACGGCGACTCCGCGGTCGGCAAAGGAGACCAGGTCCTTGGTGGTGGCCAGGCGCCACGCGGTGCCGGCGACGCCGGTGAAGTAGTCGGCGTTGTAGAGGTAGTAGTAGTGGTACTCGCCGTCGATCCAGACGGGCCGCTGTGGGTCGTTCTTCCACTGGTCGGGGACCGTGAAGTGGTACGCGGCGCGGTAACTCGCCCCGCTCGCCGCGGACTTGGTCACGCTCTCGGCCGTGGCCCCGGGCTTGGGCTTCGGTGCGGCCGTGGCCGTTGCGGTGGGCAGCAGCGCGGCGGCGGTGCCCGCCGCCGATCCCGCGAACAGTGATCTCCTGGATATCCCCGATGTTCCGGGCATGACACATCGTTCCTCTCGTGGCGGCCCATGAGGGCCCGTGGCGGCTCGTCACGCACGCGAGTGCGGCTCACAACGCGAAGGGCGTGAAAAATCGGCTCCTGCGAACGAGGACTGTAGACCTAACCCGTTAAAGGTCAAGCGTTCCCGACCCTTGACAGGTCTGCTGCCCGGTTCCCATCATCTGGGGCATCACCCCTGAACTAACACGAGTTAGGCCCGTTGATGACTGACTCGCACCTCCCCCGCCGCACGCTGCTGCGGTACGGCGCATACGGGGCCGGAGCAGCCGCTCTGGCCGCGACCGCCGCGAGCTGGGACCGGCTCACGGGAGCCGACATCCCCGGCCGTGACGACGGCTCCCTCGTCGTCGCCACCCTCGGCGCCGCCTTCGACCCGGCCACCGTCGACGCCCTCACCAAGGGCTTCCACCGGCTCCACCCCGACATCCCACTGCGGGTGAACGCGGTACAGGCCGTCGACTGGTCGGATTTCTTCGCGAAGATCCTCACCCAGATCGCCGCGGGCACCGCCCCCGACCTGGTGTATGTGGCCACCGAGGGCGTGCAGTTGTTCGCCCAACGGCTCGGCGTGTCCCTGGACCGCTGGGTGCGGCGGGACGCGGCTCAGCTGCGTGAGTACTTCGCCGACGTCCACCCCTCGCTGGTGGAGTCGATGATGTACGAGGGGAACCTCTACCAGCTGCCGATGGAGTTCAACGCCGCCGACATGTACCTCAACAAGCAGGTGCTGCAGCGGGCAGGCGCGGGTTTCCCGGCGGCCGACTGGAGCCGCGACGACTTCACCGCGCTGCTGCGGGAGATGAAACGCGCCGGCGACGCGCACTTCACGCCGTACTTCTGGACCAACCGGCTGTGGGGCGGCGTGGTGCCCTGGCTCTTCGCGAACGGCACGAACCTGCTGAAGGAGTCGAAGGCGCCCGGCGGCTCCTGGCTGTGGGACACCTTCTACCCGGCCGCCGACCGGCAGGGGCGCGGCGGGGGCTTTCGTTGGACGACCCCGCAGGCCACCGCCGACCGGGTCGAGGAGGCGTACGACTATCTCGCCTCCCTCGTCCAGGAGAACCTGTGCACCCGGCCCGAGGGCGGCAACGGCAGCAATCTGGTCGGCGTGTTCTCCACCGGCCGCGTCGGCGTCACACCGGCGGGCGGATTCTGGGCGGGCGGCCTGCATCTGGCCGGCATGCGGGCCGCCGACTACGACGTGCAGTACTTCCCGCGCTGGCGTACCCAGCGCCACCAGTTCGGCGCGGCGGGCTACGCGCTGCTGCGCACCTCGAAGAAGCAGGAAGCCGCCTGGGAGTTCATCAAGTACGCGGCCCGCAAGGACACCATGACCCGGCTGTTCCAGAGCAACCAGACCACCCCGGCCCGGCGTTCGATGCTGAACGCCGCACGCTACGCCGCGAGCGGCCCGGCACACTGGCAGGTCTTCTACGACACCCTCGACCGGTTTCCCGACACCGGCCCGATCCCCGCGCCGCCGCAGGTCGCCGAGGTGACCGACGTCCTGCTCAAGTACACCGGCACCGCGCTGGCCTCGCCGCGTGCGGTGGGTCCCGCGCTGCGCCGGATGCAGGGCGCCCTGGAGCAGGCCATGGAGCGTGAGGTATGACGAACACCCAGGTCCCGGCCGTACGTCCGCGGCCCGCCACGCCACCCGCCCTCGCCGTGCGGCCATCCGTCCGCGACCGCGGCGCCCGGCTGCTGGCCGCGCTGTTCCTGGCGCCCACGGTCGTCGGCATCGTCGTCTTCACGGTCGTGCCGATCATCGGGTCCCTCGTGCTGAGCCTGTTCCACTGGAACGTGATCGACCCGCCCCGTTTCGCCGGCGGCGCCAACTACCGCACGACCTTCACGGACTCGACCGTCCTGGTCTCCTTCCGCAACACGCTCCTCTTCATGGTCCTCGCGGTCGCGCTGCAACTGCTGATCGCGCTGGCGCTGGCGCTCGCGCTGAACGGGCGGATGCCGGTGTGGCTGCGCTCGGTGTTCCGTTCGGCGTTCTTCTTCCCGCTGGTGCTGTCCGCCGCTTCGATCTCGGTGGTGATGAAGTACCTGTTCAACCAGGACTTCGGGGTGGTGAACTGGCTGATCGGCCTGGTCGGCGTCGCGCCCGTGCCCTGGCTGACCTCGGAGCACGCGGCGATGGCCACGGTGATCCTGGTCTACGTCTGGCAGCAGTTCGGTTTCTCGTTCCTGCTGTTCGTCGGCGGTCTGAACAACATCCCCAAGGAGATCCACGAGGCCGCCGCTCTCGACGGCGCGACCGGCCTGCGCAAGCACCTCGGCATCACACTGCCGCTGCTGTCGCCGACGCTGCTCGTCGCGTCGGTGGTCGGCATCATCAATGCCCTGCAGGTCTTCGAACAGCCCTACGTCCTCACCGACGGCGGACCCGGCGACGCCACCCGCACCGTGGTGATGGTGATCTACGAGAGGGCCTTCGAGCAGCTCGACTTCGGCGAGGCATCCGCGGTGGGCGTGCTGCTCTTCGTGCTGATCATGGCGGTCACCGCCCTCCAGTTCCGGCTCAGCCGGCGTTTCGTCCACTACCAGTGAGCCGGTGAGCCGCATGAGCCAAGCAACCCCGACCCTCAGTCGCGTACGTCACTCACTCACCCCCTGGGCCCGGATCGCCGCACTGACCGTGTGCGCCCTGCTGACGCTGGGCCCGGTCATCTGGACCGTCGCCACCTCACTGCGCACTCCGGCCCAGTCCTTCGACCTGCCCCCGCAGATCATCCCGACGCACCCGACGACCGCGGCCTACCGCGGGGTCTTCCAGCAGATCGACGTGTGGCTGCTCGCCCTGAACTCCACACTGGTGACGGCACTGATCGCCGTCGGCCAGATGATCACGGCGGGCCTGGCCGGATACGCCTTCGCGCGCCTGGAGTTCCGTTTCAAGAAGCCGCTCTTCGGCCTGGTCCTGGCGACCATGATGGTGCCGTTGCAGGTCACCATCGTGCCGGTGTTCCTGGTGCTGAAGTCGATGGGCCTCACCGACACGCTCCTCGGCCTGATCATCCCGGCCTTCCCGACGGCCTTCGGCACTTTCCTGATGCGCCAGTACTTCCTCGGTATGCCCAAGGACCTGGGCGAGGCGGCCATGCTGGACGGCGCGGGGCCCTGGCGGATCTTCCGCTCGGTGTACGCGCCGCTGGCCACACCCGGCCTGGCGATCGTCGGCGTGCTGGCCTTCAACTACCACTGGAACGAGTTCTTCCGCCCGCTGATCCTGGAGACCTCCAGCCAGAACTACACGCTTCCGCTGGGTCTGGTCTCCCTGCAGGGCAACCTCGGCACCGGGTCGATCTCGGTGGTCCTGGCCGGGGTCGTGCTCTCGATGCTCCCCGCCCTCGCCGTGTTCGTCGTCGGCCAGCGCCCTCTGCGCGAGGGCATCACCTCGGCAGGAGTCAACCGTTGAGCAATGACCCCAACGCGCCGCGTTTCAGGGTCCGTCCGCCCGTCGGCTGGATCAACGACCCCAATGGGCCGTTCCATTGGCGGGACCGCTACCACCTCTTCTACCAACACAACCCCGACGCACCGGTGCACGCGAACGTCCACTGGGGTCATGCCTCCAGCACCGACCTCGCGCACTGGGAGCACCACCCGATCGCCCTCACCCCGACGCCCGGCGGCCCCGACGAGGCCGGCTGCTGGTCGGGCTGCGTGACCGACGACGCCGGCACACCGACCGCCGTATACACGGGAGTCGACCATTCCCACGCCGGACTCGGCACCATCTGCCTGGCGCGGGCGGCGGACCCGGACGACGAGCGGCTGACCGAGTGGAAGCCGCTGCCGACGCCGGTGGTGGCAGGGCCGCCGCCGGGACTGGACGTAGTGATGTTCCGCGACCCGTTCGTCTTCCGCCGCGCCAACAGGCGCTGGGCCCTCGTCGGGGCCGGGCACGCCGACGGCACGCCGTCGGTCCTGCTCTACGACTGCGACGACCTGACCGACTGGCGGTTCGCCGGTGTGCTGCTGGACGGCAAGGACCCGGTGGCCGCGGGTGTGTTCGGCGACAAGTCGGTGGGCTGGGAGTGCCCGCACCTGTACCGGACAGCAGGCGGCGACCACGTGCTTCTGGTGTCCCTGTGGGACGGAGATCCCTGCTCCACCGGATACCTGACCGGCCGTCTGCAGGCCGATGGCCAGCGCGCGTTGAGGTTTGTGCCGCGCGCCGGCGGCCGGCTCGACCAGGGGCGGGACTTCTACGCTCCCACCGTGCTCCAGGAGCCGGACCGCGCACTGCTGTGGGGCTGGTCGTGGGAGGCCCGCCCGCAAGAGGAGATACACCGGGCCGGATGGGCAGGCGTACTCACCGCGCCACGGGTCGTCGACATCCACACCGACGGTTCACTGCGGGTGAGTCCGGCCCCGGAACTCGACCTGCTGCGCCCGGCCGAGCCGTTCGTCACCGCGCCGGGCCGGGTTCCGCTTCCCCACACGTACGACCTGACGGTCACCGCATGCGAACCGACCACGGTAAGCCTGCTCCGGGACGCGGCGGGCCGGGAGCTGACCGTCCGGGCGGACCCCGCCTCGGGGACCGTCGTCCTCGACCGCAGCGCCTGGCCCCGGACCGGCAGGGAAGGCTCCGCCCCGATCACCGTGCACGTGCCGAAGGGGCCGGAACTCGCGCTACGGCTACTCGTCGACGGCTCGCTCCTCGAACTCTTCGTCGCGGAACGGGCCATGGTCACCGAGCGCGTCTACCGGCGCCCCGGCGACATCGCCGAACTGGTCGTCGACGGGCCGGGTGCCCGGGTCACCGGGTGGGCGCCGGACCCACGGAGGCGCGGCTGACCACAGGGCAGGCCAGGCGCCGGACGGTCGCGGGCGGCGCCTGGCCGGCTTCGATGGCGTCCAGGAGCAGCCGGGCCGCCGCCTCGCCCATCGCCCGGTGCGGCAGCGCGACCGAGGTGAGCGGCGGGGTGAGGAACGCGGCCATGTGCTCCTGGTCGTCGTAACCGACCACCGACAGATCGGCGGGCACGTCGATCCCGAGCCGGGTCGCGGCGTGCAGGACACCCGCCGCGACCCGGTCGTTGTAGCACAGGACACCAGTGGGGCGACGGCCCGGCTCGACCCCGTCGAGCAGGCGCAGCGCCCCCGCGTATCCCGCGGAGATCTCCCCGCCGCCGCGCACGATCCACTCCTTCGGCACGGTGACGCCCTCGGCGCGCAGCACGTCCCGGAAGCCGCGGGTACGTTCCACCGAGGCGATGTCGTCCAGACCGCCGATCACGGCGAGCCGGCGGTGGCCCGCACCGAGCAGCAGCCGGGCGGCGGTACGGCCACCGGCGCGCTCGGCAGGGACCACGGCGGGCAGGGAGTCGTCCTCGGGCAGGCAGTTGGCCAGCACGGAGTGGGTGCGGTGCAGGCCCTCGGGGACGTGGACCCGGCGCAGTGACATGGCCGCGTAGATGATGCCGTCCACGCGCCGGTTGAGCAGTTCCGCGACGGCCGCGTCCTCCTTGGCCGGGTCACCGCCGGAGTCGACGGTGAGGACCAGATGGTCGCTGTCCCAGGCGGTCTCCATGGCGCCGCGCAGCAGCCGACCGGCGAACGGCGAGGACGCGATCTCGTCGGTGACCAGCCCGATCACGGCCGTACGGCGACGGCGCAGACCGCGGGCCACCGGGTCGGGACGGTAGCCCAGCCGGGCCGCGGCCTGCCGGATGCGTTCCTGGGTGGCGGCCGAGAGGTTGCCCTCGGCCCGGCCGTTGAACACGAAGGACACCGCGGTGTGCGACACGCCGGCAAGCCGGGCGACGTCCCGTGACGTCGGGCGCCCGGTGCCCGTGCTCCTGCTCTCCTTGGCACCGCCCACGCCGTCCGCCGCCCTCGCCCAGCCCGTCCCTGTCGATCACCGTCCACCCTATCCGCGGGGAGCGCCACGGCACACGCGAGATCCTCTCAGGGCGCCGCGGCGTGGGCGTCCGATTTGACCACCGGATTCCTCGGAGGGCGGGGACTGCTTCCAACTGGGCGTAAGCACGTCATCCGCCGGCGATGCCGACCCACCGGCCCGGTGGCCGGTAGCGCGGGCCAGAGTGCGCAAGCCGCTCACGACGACCGGGCTGTGGTGGCGGACCTGACTGGCGCCCTCGCTGAAAGTGACGTCCTCGGTCCGGTGGACGGTGTTCTCGATGACCTAAGTGCGCGCGTGCCCGGGCCGCGATCTTCTTCGCGGTGGCCTGCTCGGCGCGCAGAGGGGTGACAGCGTAGGCGGTCTCCGCCTGCCGCTCCTTCTCGCCGATGCGGCGGCGCTTGCGGCGGACGCGCACCACCTGGCGGGCATGCAGGAAGCGCAGTCTGCTGACGGTGACGATCCTTCTCGACGGCCTTGCGCTGGAACCAGTCGGATCCGGGTGCCATAACAGCGAAGAGCGCGTCGGCATGAGGTCCGTAGGCGTAGAGCACGACCTCACCGCCTCCGAACTCGTTGCCGTCGAACTCGCCGACGTCAGCTTGTTCGATCGCCTCGGTCAACAGCAACTTGGCCTGGCGGACAGTCTCCCGTTGGTTCTGTCCGCCGAAGCCGTCGTCGGTCAGTCAATACCGAGCGATGACGGCCTGCTCGGCGTCGGTTTCGGTTGCTGCTCCGTCCATGTCGGCCATGGGGGAACGATCTCATCCCGGACCGACAGCAGGCGTGGTCGACCGACCGAGAGATTCCTACTTGACCGCTGGTTACTGTAATCCTGCTCATCCGGGCGTGGGTGGTGAGCCGACGCCAGCCGATCGCGGAAACCCTCACGCTCATCCGGTTGCGCGTATGGCCCGCGACCGGCGCGCTCATATCCGGCGGGTTGCTGTTCTACGCGCACTACCGGTAAGGCCGGCCCCTGGACGGTCACGTCACCGAGCAACCCGTCTCGATGCTCCTGGCGTTCCTGGAAGACCTTGAGTTGTATGCGGGCATCGCGCTGACCATCCTCGCGCTCGCTGCCCTGATCATGCTCTTCCCGCCCGGCGGCCTTGTTCTGGCAGGAGGTGGAGTGCTTGCTGGAGCAGCCGCCGCTGAAGCCGCCGTTCAGGCCGGTGCCCTGGGCGTCGCGGGTATCGCACTCATGGTGCAGAGTGCATCGAATGGATCCGGTGGAGTCCACAACGCGTGGCCCAGGAGTAAGCGCAAGGAGCGGACCAAGCCCGAGCACCGTGCAGATGTCCGCGGTGACGAAGGTAAGAGCCTCGGAGGCAAGAGCAAGTCTCATACCATCGACAAGCATGTCGACAAGACTACTGACGGCATGCGCAAACGCCTGCGCGAAGACCCGAAACTTAAGTCGGACTCGCGATACGTTGACGTCGATAAGGCCCAACGCTTCACGGACGAGACGCTAACTCAAACTCCAAACCAGCGGAAGATCTCTGAATGGCTAACCAAGGGCGCGAAGAATCCGCTGCGACTGGAAGCGGAGTGTGACGAGCCCACAGTGCTCCACCTCACTCGCTATGACTTCACTCACGGACAACCCACGACATGGGTGAACAAGGTTCGCGTCATCCTCAAAGCCGACCCGTCGGCGAAATCCGGATACCGCGTCCTCACCTCATTCCCCCAGCCCTAGTGCCCTCGGAGCACCTCATGAGCCAGCCGCCCCCTCCCGGACAGCGTTTCTACGAACTCGGCAGCCTGCTGCAAGCCTATGCACAGACAGGCTTCACCTTCTCCGACACCGCGGAGACCCCTGGTCCCGGCCTGGCCTCGTATCTCAGGATCGCCGCGAGGGACCCTGAACGCGCCGCAACGGCGCTCCGTCAAATTGATGACCTACTCTCCGTCGGGCTCTTCTCCGAAGAGATTGCAGATGAAGTGGAAAACCTGCCGCGCATCCGCCCGCCAATGGGGGCGAGCGTGGAGGATTGCCTGCGCATCGTCAGAGGCCATCTCTACCAGCTCCTGCAAGACCCATCCCGCGTCCCTTATGCGAATCCGCAGAACTCGTGGGAATGGAACGAGCGATTCCCTGCATTGAGTCAGTTGCTCGGAGCCTACTTTCATCGGGACTTCTCGTACATCTACGATTCACGCGATGAAGTTCTCGATGAGTACGTCAGCGAAGCCCTACCAGAAGACCGTGCACAGGCAGTGCAGGAGATGGGTGAACTCCTGGCCATGTCGTCCTCGGATCATGAACTCGACACGGCAACTGAGGCCCTGGGGCTCGACCTTCTGCCGCCGCAAGGCATGTCGCTCCGGCAATGGCTTGAGATGATCTGCCACCGGGTCGCTTTTAGTGATCGGCCCTGGAAATCTTTCGGGGGTTGACATGGAGCTTACGGAAGTGTGCAACGCCGGGGTCGCTCGACCCGGCTGTCCGGATCCCGATTCGGCTCCCGGTGGCTTCGGTGATGTGACAGAGTCTGTCGAACTGTCAGGCTTGAGGGGACTTCCATGGGATATGAAATCGTCACGCAGGATGTGGACGTCGAAGTGGATGGCTCCATAGCGATGACCGCTTACCTGGCCCGTCCAGCAGAGCCCGGCAGCCATCCGGCCGTGCTCGTCTGCTCCGAACTGTGGGGTGTGACCGAGGAGGTCCGGGACGTCGTGCGCCAGGTAGCGGCACTCGGCTATGTCGCGATCGCCCCGAACCTCTATCACCGCTCCGGCCCGGAGACAGCCGCCGGTCTGGAGGAGAGCGATGCGAACCGGCAGCGCGGCTTCGAACTGCTCGGTGAGCTAACCCGCGAGGGCGTCGAGGCAGATCTGCGCGCCTGCACCGCCTACGTCCGCGACCAGGCGGAGGCCACCGGGAAGACCGGAGTTCTCGGCTTCAGCCTCGGCGGCCACATCGCCTACTTCGCCGCAAGCCGGATCGACCTCGCGGCAGCGGCGATCTTCTACCCCGGCTGGCTGCCCGTCGCCGGCACCGCGCTGAGCCGTCCGGAACCGCTGCTGGAGGCAACCAGCTGTATCGCCGACCGCGATGTACGCATGCTCTTGTTCTTCGCGGAGCTCGACCACGTCATCGACGCGGATCAACGCAGCCGGATCGATCACGCGCTGACGACGGCGGGGGTACGCCACGAAACGGTCGTGTATCCGCAGGCCCAGCATGCCTTCTTCTTCCCTGGGCGTGGGGTCTACGACAAGGCTGCCGCCGAGGATTCCTGGACGCGTGTGCGTACCTTGTTCGCCGCCGAGCTCGGCCAATAGGACACCCTGGCCGGTCAGTTGGCGGCAGGTCTGTCGTCGTACCTGCCACTGTTGGCCAGGTTGAGGAGGCCCCCGGTCCACCGCATGCGACATGACGGGTTTTCGCGCCAGGTGGTGCCGCTCCGTCAACACCCGAAGGAGTCATGGAACAGACCACTTACAACGGCTAACACAAAGAGGTGGATCGTTCCTGGCTGCCGTGACTGGTGCGGGAGTTGAGCGTTCGGTCTGGTGTGGGGACGTCGCCGTGGATCGTGTCGGATGAGTTGTGGGACCGTCTGGAGCCGCTGCTGCCGCAGCGTGAGCGCAGGTTCCGGTATCCCGGCCGCAGGCCGTTGCCGGACCGGGAAGTGCTGTGCGGGATCCTGTACGTGCTGCATACGGGGATCCAGTGGGAGTACCTGCCGCAGGAGTTGGGGTTCGGGTCGGGCATGACGTGCTGGCGACGGCTGCGGGACTGGAACGAGGCCGGCGTGTGGCTGCGGCTGCACGAGGTCCTGCTGGCCGAGTTGAACGCGGCCTCGCGGCTGGACTGGTCAAGGTGTGTGGTCGATTCCTCCCACGTCAGGGCGCTAAAAGGGGGATCTATACGGGCCCCTCGCCGGTCGGCCGGGGCCGGGCCGGCTCGAAGCACCATCTGATCACCGACGGGCACGGCACCCCGCTCGCGGTGCTGCTGATCGGCGGCAACCGCAACGACGTCACGCAACTGCTGCCACTGCTCGATGCGATCCCGCCGGTCCGCGGCCGGGTTGGCCGTCCTCGACGCAAGCCGGACTCGCTGTTCGCTGACCGGGGCTACGACCATGACATCTACCGTGACCAGGTCCGCGCCCGGGGCATCGTGCCCGCGATCGCCAGACGCGGCACCCTGCACGGCACGGGACTGGGCACCTACCGGTGGGTCGTAGAACGGAGTTTCGCGTGGCTGCACGGCTTCCGACGTCTGCGGATCCGATGGGAACGGCGCGCCGACATTCACGAAGCATTCCTCAAACTCGCCTGCTGCCTCATCACCCACCGACAACTCGGCTCATTGTGTGAGAAGGCGTGAGGTGTCTGCGTCAGCGGAGCATCCCGACGGCGATGGCCACCACGGCGCCAGCCATCGCCAGGCCGACCATGAGGTTCGTGAGAGCGCCCTCTCCCTTGTACCCCGGCAGTTCGATCCTCGTTGGCTTAGCCGGGTCGTACCGAACGCTGACCTTGCTGCCCGCGTCAGAACCCCACTCAGGTGGATAGGGCTTGCCCAACAGGGACTTGACCTCGACCGGCTCTCCGTCTGGAGGGGTGAAGGCGACCACAGGGTAGAAGCGCGGGTCGCCGTCGGTGTCCTTGTCCTCATCCACACGGACGATCTCGGCTTCGATCCACCGTCCTCGCGCATTGAGACGGTACTTGTCCCACGCCCCCGTGAAGAACCCGAGGGCGAGTCCTCCCAACACGACGGCGAAGAACCATCCGAGGACATGTTCCCAACTCATGCCCGCAGGCTACGGCCTTGCTACGGGGAGAGTCGATGGAGCGGAGGTCCGACCGCTTCGATCGTGAAGCCGACGAAGAGGTCCGGCTGGGAGCGCGAGGCGCACGGGCCGGTCGAGTTCATAGATCATTTCGTTAGGACTTCTTAGCCTCGCCGTTTCGTTTGGGTATGGCGGATGTTGACGCGGAAACGCGAAAGTGTGGCTTCGTAGGTGACGGTGGACTCCACTTGTAGGTCAGTTCTGACTCCACCCGATGCGTTGGGGGCCGGATTTTGTAGGTGAGAAATGACTCCACCTGGCGGCCCCGCTGCGGCGGGTGCAGGTGTTCGAGGGTGCTAAGTTCGGGCCTACTTTTGTGGGGTCTTGGAACTTAGAGATGCCGCGGGTAGGGGCGCCGTCGCGAGCGCCGCGATACCGCCGCCCGGACCAGCGGAATCTCTTAGTGATCGAGCGATGATCGGTCGTGGCGACGGACCCGCGAGGGCGGTTTGCCGTCGGGGGTGGGCTGAGTAGTGCCCGACGCGCTCGGCCGAGAATTGACAGTTTGTTACTCGCTACTACTGGGTTCTCTGGTACGTCCGGCCGAAACGGTCGAAACCTGACAGGGCGCGCATGCCCCACGCCTCCGAATTTGCGTTAGAGCGCACTCCGACTCCTAGGTTCGGAAGCATGCGATACATCAAACTCGGAACGACCGGACTGGAAGTCTCCGCCATCACCCTCGGCGGCATGAGCTTCGGCGAGCCGGACCGGGGCGGCGAGCCCTGGTCGCTGGGCGCGGACGCCAGCCGGGACATCATCAAGCAGGCCCTCGAGGGCGGCGTCAACTTCCTCGACACGGCCAATGGGTACAGCGCCGGAAGCAGCGAGGAGATCGTCGGCCAGGCGGTCAAGGACTTCACCCGGCGCGAGGAGGTCGTTCTCTCCACCAAGGTCTGGATGCGGATGCGCCCCGGCCCGAACGGCGCCGGGCTGTCCCGCAAGGCGATCTTCGCCGAGCTCGACGCCTCCCTGAAGCGACTGGGGACCGACTACATCGACCTGTACCAGATCCACCGCTGGGACTACGACACCCCGATCGAGGAAACCCTCGAGGCGCTGCACGACGCAGTCAAGTCCGGGAAGGTCCGCTACATCGGAGCCTCTTCCATGCACGCCTGGCAGTTCGCCAAGGCCCTGTATCTGGCTGACCTGAACGGCTGGACCCGGTTCGTGTCGATGCAGGACCACTACAACCTCATCCACCGGGAAGCAGAGCGGGAGATGCTCCCGCTCTGCGCCGACCAGGGCATCGGCGTGATCCCGTGGAGCCCGCTGGCGCGGGGCAGGCTGACGCGGGTCCGGGACACCGCCACGGCGCGTGCCGGGACCGACCCGGGCGGCAAGATCCTCTACCGCGACGAGGACCAGGCAGTGGCCGAGCGCGTCCACGAGATCGCGGGCAAGCGGGGTCTGTCCCCGGCCCAGGTCGCCCTGGCCTGGGTCATGCGCAACCCGGCGGTGACCTCGCCCATCGTCGGGGTCACCAAGCCGGCCCAGCTGGCCGACGCGGTCGCCGCGGTGGACGTCGAACTCGACGAGGACGAGGCCGCCTACTTGGAGGAGCCCTACCAGCCGCACGAGGTCGCCTACCTGGAGGAGTCCTTCTACAAGCCGCGCCCTGTGGCGGGCTCCCGGTAGTGCGGGCTACCGCCGGGCCTTCGACGAGTCCTTGGCCTCGGCCTTCACAGCCCTGTGGTGGGCCCGGCGGTGCTTGCGGGCGGTCGCGCGCAACTGCATGATCTGCGCGCTGCCCGCCAGCGGGGTGAGCAGGATGCCCGCCACCGCGGCCAGCAGCAGGGCCACGCGCAGCGGAACGTGCCCATGGCCACCGAAGTAGCTGACGTCCACCGACTGCTCCTGAGTTTGGTCAATTGGTGAGAGGTTTCGCGGGTAGGGGCGGCAGGCTGATGTGACGCGGGCACCGGGATCCGTTTTGACGTGGGACTCCTACATCTCTACATCTGAAAACGGAGCACCGGTGCCCGCCGCCGAAGCATGGGTGGCTTCGTAGTCGAGAACGGACACCACTTATCGACGAGTTTGGGCAGCACTTGTTGATCGCAGAGCCTCGAAATGTCGATGAGAACTGGCACCGGTCGGTCGCCTCCCCGCCGTAGCCATGACCAGTCTTGATCATGTGTGGGCTCTTGCCGCAGGATTGCCGGATGGCGACTTTGGAGCTGGTGTGGGACATGGACGGCACGCTGCTGGATTCCACTGTGGTGGTGCCGGCGGCCTTCGTTGCTGCGGTGCGAGAGCTCGGCGGGCCCAGTGTGGGCCCCGAAGAGGTGGTCGCCTCCTACTCCCGCGGAACGCCCGAGGTGATCTTGGCTCACCTGGTCGGACGTGAACTCGCGCTGGACGAGACCGAGGTGTACTACCGCAAGCTGAAGGACGTCGAGGTCGCTCCTTACCCGGGGGTGGCCCATGTGCTGGGCGCCCTTCGGGAAAGCGGCCGTGCTGTGGCGGTGTTCACTGGTGCCAGCAGTCGTGCTGGAGCGATGCTGCTGAGGGCCGCGGGTCTCGACGTCGACGTACTCATCGGCGGAGACCACGTGCAGCGGCCCAAGCCGGCCGGCGACGGCCTGGTCCTTGCCGCTGAGCAACTCGGCGTCGCACCAGCTGATCTGGCCTATATCGGAGACTCCCCACTCGACTTGCGTGCTGCCGCCGCCGCGGGAAGTGTCAGTGCCGCTGCCGCGTGGGGACACCAGTACGACGGTGCGGAACCGTCCGACGCCACCTTGACCAGGCCGGAGGAGGCATTGGGGCTGCTCGCAGGTGACCACGACGGTGAACGTCCCGCGGCCGGAGCCGTCTGATTGATCTGCGAGCAAGCCCAGCACTCACCCCGGGGTGACGTCCTCAGCGGGCGTTGTCTTGTGCGGCGGCCCGGGCCTGGGTGAGGGCCAGGCGATAGGATTCGGTGCCGGTCTGTATCAGGTTGCCGCCGAAGGTGAGCCGGTCGACGATGGCCGCGCAGAGCCGGGGATCGGTGAAGGTCTTGGTCCAGCCGCTGAAACTCTCGTTCGAGGCGATGGCGACGCTGTTCTTCTCCTCACGCTCCGTCAGAACCTGGAACAGCAGCTCAGCGCCCCTGCGGTCCAGCTCCATATAGCCCAGCTCATCGATGCACACAAGATCGACTCGGCCGTACCGGGCGATGGTCTTGGTCAGCACCTTCTCGTCCGCGGCCTCGACCAGCTCGTTGACGAGCTTGGTCGCGAGCGTGTAGCGGACGCGGTAGCCGGCCATCGCTGCCTCGGTGCCCAGTGCGATCAGCAGGTGCGACTTGCCGGTGCCCGAGTCGCCGATCAGGCAGAGCGGCAGGCCCTTCTTGACCCACTCGCAGGTCGCCAGGGTGTGGATGACCGCCGGGTCAACGTTGGGGTTCGCGTCGAAGTCGAAGGCCCGCAGTGATTTCTCGCGGGGGAAGGCTGCGGCCTTGATCCGTCGTTCCGAGCGGCGGCGGGCCCGGTCGTCGCACTCGGCCATCAGCAGTTCGGCGAGGAACCCGCGATACGACATCTGGTCACGGGCGGCTGCTTCGGCCAGCTCGGGGAACTGGGCCCGGATGGTGGGCAGTCGCAGCATGCGGCACGCCTGGTCGACGGCAGCGTCGGCTGCCTGTTCGGTCAGTCCGCGGTGGCGCTTGAACGTCGTCAAGGCCTGTCTCCCTCGACGGCGGGACGGTCCGGCCGCTGCCGTGGCCGCAGCAGCTGGTCGTAGGCCGCGACCGACGGCAGCGGCCGGTTGTCGGGCGGCAAGTGGGCCAGCCGCCGTTCGGTCAGGAACGTCACCCTCGCCCGGTCCGGCTCTGGATCAAGCGGCGAGGGCGGTGCCTCGTCGGCCTCGGCAGCTTTGCGGGCCTCCAGCGCGACCGCGTCCGCGGTCAGTGCGCCGGCCCGCAGGGCGGCGGCGAGCCCGGTCACCAGGTACTCTTGGTGAAGATGCCGGCCCAGCAGCAGGACCTCGATCAGTGCCCGGGTCCCGTCCCGGTCGCCGTGGGCCTTGCAGGCCGCCGCCCACCAGGCGTCATGGACAGGGGTGAACTTGCCTGCGGAGCGGGCCTGTTCCAGCGCGGTCGCGCCGGGGAAGGCACCCGGCTTGCGGACCAGGGCCTCCAGGTAGTGATCCAGGTCCAGGCGGGACTGGCCCTTGGCGATCAGCCGTTCGTGCCGGGCGACCTCGTTGCGACCGTCGTAGACGACGACCTCGGAGGCGTGCAGCATCACCCGGACGGTGCGGCCGATCAGCCCCACGGGCACCGAATAGCGGTTCGTGCGGACGCTGACCTGTGCGTATCGGTCCACCCGCAGGCTGAACAGCCGGCCGGTCTCGAACGGCTCGTCCGGCAGTGGCCGCAGCAGTGGGCGTTCGACGGTGAAGTACTCGCCGATCGTCCTGGGCCGCGACCGGATGCGGCGGTCGTCGTCCTCGGCGTCCCATTGCTCGACCATCGCGTTGAGTTCGGCGAGGGAGGCGACTTCCGGGACGGGGACCAGGTGGTTGCGCCTGAACCAGCCGATCTGGCCTTCCACCCCGCCCTTCTCATGGGCCCCTTCGAGTCCCCGGCGGCAGTACATGCTTTCGATGCCGTAGTGCGAACGGAACGCAGTCCAGCGCTCGTTCTCCACCCTCGCTCTCGACAGGCCCAGCACCCGGGCGACCGCGGCCCGCAGGTTGTCATAGCGCACCTTGCCGCAGGGAACGCCGCCCAGCACGCTGAGAGCGTGGACGTGGCCTTCGAAGAACGCCTCCTGCCCGCAGGAGGCGAAGATGCGGTGCACCGCCTTGCCGGAATACGACAGACGCATCGCGAACAGGAACACCTTGACCTGCTCGCCAGCCAGACGGATCATCACGTCCCCGAAGTCGACCTCGGCTTCCGTCCCCGGCATGTGGGTCTGCGGGATGAACGCGTTCAGCGGCCCGCGTCCCGCCTCGATCCGTATCTGCGGCCGGCGGACAGCGACATAGGCCCGCACCATCGGATAGGTTCACCCCCACCGCACCGTGCTCGTCCAGCAGCCGGTCGAAGATCCGCTTGACGGTGTGCCGCTGCTTGCGCGGCGCGTCCAGATCCGCCCGCAGCATCTGGTCGATCACCGGCTTGAACACATCCAGCCGCGTCTTGCGGGGCGGAAGCTGCTTGCGCGGCGCCGGCCACACCGACTCCAGCGCCAGCGCGACCGTCCGTCGGCCCACCCCGTACTTCGCCGACAAAGCCCTGCTGGACAGCCCTTCGACCCGAGCGTCATGGCGTATCGCCGCGTACAACTCGACCTTCGAAAGGGGCACTTGAGCCACCCAGGGCTAGCTGATGCACCCCGATACTCCCACCGCAAGGCCCCCAGTGGAGTCAAAACTCACCGACATCAGCTCTCCACCTACAGCACTGGAGTCAGAACCCACCCACCACTGGCCTCAAAACTCACCTACAAAGCCAAAAGTGCCTTCCTGACCTGGGACGATGAAACTTGCTGAGGGGTTCTGTCGGTCCAGGCGGAGGGCACTTCCAACCTGCAGGATGCGTCCCAAGATCCATGTCAGAGCCGATGGTTCGGGGGTGGTCGGTCATGCCGGACCCCGCAACATCCGCATTCGGGGCGCCTTGGCGGGCCCGGGCCACTTGTACACCCGGGCCCGCCGAGGCGCCCCACGCACAAGCGGCCGTTCGCCGCTCAGCGCGCCCCGAAGACGATGCCCGGGCGCGAGGACAGGGGGCACGGGGATCTGCTGTGCGGAGCGGTTCATTCGTCCAGGAGAAGTTTCTCCCGCAGCTGCGCCAGCGTCCGGGCCAGCAGCCGGGACACATGCATCTGCGAGACCCCGACTTCCTGCGCGATCTGCGACAGCGTCATGTTGCCGAAGAACCGCAGCAGCAGGATCTGTTTCTCCCGGGGCGGCAGGTCCTCCAGGAGCGGCTTGAGCGACGCCCGGTACTCGACGCCCTCCAGCGCCTCCTCTTCTGCCCCCAGTTTGTCCGCGACCGCCGCGGCCGCCACCCGCTCGCCGTCCGTGTCGGGGATGTCCAGGGACAGCGTGGAGTACGCGTTGGCCGACTCCAGACCTTCCAGGACCTCCTCCTCCGAGATGCCCAGCTTCTCGGCCAGCTCGTGGACCGTGGGCGAGCGGCCATGCCGCTGTGAAAGCTCCGCCGTCGCCGTGGTCAGCGCGAGGCGCAGCTCCTGGAGCCTGCGCGGGACGCTCACCGCCCAGCCCTTGTCACGGAAGTGCCGCTTGATCTCGCCGACGACCGTCGGGGTCGCGTAGGTCGAGAACTCGACGCCGCGCTCCGGGTCGAAACGGTCCACCGACTTGATCAGCCCGATGGTGGCGATCTGGGTGAGGTCGTCCAGCGGCTCACCACGGTTGCGGAAGCGTCGCGCGAGATGCTCGACGAGCGGCAGGTGCATACGAACCAGCCGGTTGCGCAGCTCCGCGTACTCGACGCTGCCCTCCTGCAGCATGCGCAGCTCGACGAACAACGTCCGTGCTCCGCTACGGTCGCTGGAGGGTTCGGCGTGGTAGGCAGGCCGGGGGGCCGGCTGCGCCCTCGTCCGCCGCTTGACCCTGATCAATGCCGACTCGACGTCCTGGGCTGTGGCAACGAACGAACCGACCGGTCCTTCACTCGCCATCAGGGTTTCGCACAGTGCGGCAGCATCGTCATCATCCCGGTGGTCGACCATCACTGCCTCCCCTCGCCCGCGTCGATGACACCCAGCTCCTGCAGTTCCCTGCGCACATCTTCCAAGGCCTGGCGGGCACGGTGCAGGTGCACGCGTGCCGTCGCCACCTGGATACACATCTCTTTCGCGGCATCCCCCAGCGATTGCCCGGCAATCGCGCAGCGGCCCATGACTTCGCGCTGCTTGTCGCTGAGGGACACGATGCGCTCCAAAACCGTGCGGTAGGCGCCGCGCGCGTCCATCCAGGACGCCAAGTCCACTTCCGCCGCGGCCTGATCATGCCTTTCCGCGTCGAAGCCGACCGCGCGAGCCTCCTTCTGCAACCGCAGCACCTCACGGACAACAGTGGTGCGCAGCCAAGCCGGCCAGGCCCGCACCGGTTCGAGGTGCGGAGCGTTCCAGCGCCGCCAGCACTGCAGGAATGCCTCCTGCACGGCATCGTCGGCCAGGGTGCGACGCCCTCCGCAGACGAAGATCGCCTGCGCTAGCAAAGGCCGGTACCACTGACGGAACAGCGCGTCGAACTCCTCCTCGGGCGGGGCCGTCATTGAGGTTCCTGCACGTCCAGGCGCACACTCCATGCAGTGCCGTCCTGATCGCTCACCTCAGCCAGCCCTCCTCGGACGGACAGTTCACGCGCCATCAGGGCCATGGCCCGGGCACGCATGTATTCCCTCAGCAGGTAACCGCAGGTCCGTGCGGCAGCGCCAGCAGCGGCCGTCACCCCGGTGCCCACTATCACCCAACTCCACTGCGGCGTCACGGCGTTGACCTCCCGAGGCTCGCTATGCGATTACCAAGAAGAGGAAATCGACACCGAAAACGTGTACACGCCCCCAGTGGGCGAGATGATGACAAGGCTCCTTGCCCGGCGGGACCTCTACGTCCGGTCCCTCAGCGCGCTCCTGGATGAGTGCGCGGCCGGGCTAGTGCTGTGACCGCGTAGGTTCGCCGGGTTGGTGGTCGTGGCGGTTGGATGTGCGGTGACGTCCGTTCCGATCACTGGAGGCGCGGTGGCTGAGCCCGTCCGTGTGCGCAGACTGACCGACCAAGAGGGGCAGAAGCTGCAGCAGATCGTGCGTCGGGGCAGTGCCAGCACGGTGCGCTATCGGCGGGCGATGATGCTGCTCGCCTCGGCCGGCGGGAACCGGGTGCCGGTGATCGCCCAGCTGCTCCAAGCCGACGAGGACACTGTCCGAGATGTGATCCACCGGTTCAACGAGATCGGCCTGGCCTGCCTGAACCCTCAATGGGCGGGAGGCCGTCCCCGCCGACTCAGCCCTGACGACGAGGACTTCGTCGTGGCGACGGCCACCATCCGCCCGGCCAAACTGGACCAGCCCTTCACTCGCTGGTCACTGCGCAAGCTGGCCGCCTACCTGCGGAAAGTCCACGGCCGGGTGATCCGCATCGGCCGCGAAGCATTACGCTGCCTGCTCGCTCGACGCGGCGTCACTTTCCAGCGCACCAAGACGTGGAAGGAGTCCCCCGACCCCGAACGCGAGGCGAAGCTGGGCCGCATCGAAGAGGTGCTGGACCACTTCCCGGACCGGGTCTTCGCCTGCGACGAATTCGGCCCGCTCGGGATCCGGCCCACTGCAGGCTCGGGCTGGGCCAGGCAGCAGCGCCCGGACCGGTTGCCGGCCACCTACCACCGCACCCACGGAGTGCGCTACTTCCACGGCTGTTACTCGGTCGGCGACGACCGCCTGTGGGGCGTCAACCACCGCAGGAAAGGCGCCGCGAACACCCTGGCCGCGCTGAAGTCGATCCGCGCCGCCCGGCCCGACGGCGCACCCATCTACGTGATCATGGACAACTTGTCCGCCCACAAGGGCGCAGACATACGCCGCTGGGCGAAGAAGAGCAAGGTCGAGTTGTGCTTCACGCCAACCTACGCCTCGTGGGCCAACCCGATCGAGGCGCACTTCGGACCGCTGCGGCAGTTCACCCTTGCCAACTCCCACCACCCCAACCACACGGTGCAGGCCCGGGCCCTGCACGCCTACCTGCGCTGGCGCAACGCCAACGCCCGCCACCCCGACGTGTTGGCCGCCCAGCGCCGGGAGCGCGCACGGATCCGCAGCGAGAAAAGCATCCGCTGGGGCGGCAGACCCGCGCTCGCGGCGTGAGATCCGGTCAGAGTACTCCCGCGACGTCTTCAGACGCCCAGGTACGGAACATCGAGAGCGCCTCGGTCAGGTTGCCTGGCCCACACGCAATGTGAAAGGTCCTCTCGGACGTCCAGGCCATCACCCAGTCGTGCTCACCCCGAGTGACCCGCTGCCGGGGGTACTCCCGGTCCGTCATGTGATCATCCGTGTCCGGCCTCCTAGACCACGTCACATCGTGCCCGGCAGCGCGGACACCTGAGCCCGGCTGGCCGCAACCATTTCCGCACCTCGCGGGTCTCACCTGTGAAGCACGGCGGGCCGGGACCCTCCCGGCGCGCGGGGAAGGTTTCGGTCGGATGGCAAGACGATCACGGGTACGCGCGGTCGCGACGGCGGCGGCGGGCGCGGTGGCGCTGGTGGCGGGGGTGTTCGGCACGGGTCCGGCCCGCGCCGACACGGCGGACGCCGCACGAGGGATGACGGTCCAGTTCGCCGAGCACGAGCTCTTCATCGGGACGGAGCCGGCGAGCGTGAACCTGTCCTACCGGTGGAAGGTGGCCGGCGGGGGCACGGCACACCACGTCCACCTGACCGTCGACCTGTCCGGTGTGGCCGACTTCGCCGAGCCGGCACCGTCGGAGCACTGCAAGGGCAACCTCTGCACGCTGGACATGGCGTCCGCCACCTCGGACTTCCACGCCATCACGCTGGTGCCGAAGCCCGGTGCGGCTGTCGGCAGCAGCGGCACCGTGACCGTCTCCGGCACGGCGTCGGACGCCACCGTCACCGGCGACCACCTCACCCTGACCAACGGCGCGACGCAGCTGAAGGTGAGCGCGTCCGCCGAGCAGCTGCACCAGGTGCCGGGCGACACGCTGACCTTCCCGCTCGACGTGTGGAACAACGGCCAACTCCCGGCGGCCAAGGGGGTGGAGCTGCGGATCGACACCACCGCCGGGCTGCACCTCCAGGGCTCCTGGGCCAACTGCCGCGACGTGCCCGCGAGCGACCGCGGGGGGCACATCGTGCGCGAGACCCTGTGCGACTTCCCCACCCCGGTGGAGCCCGGCCAGCAGTACGCGTTGTCGTCGCCGCTGCGCGTCAAGGTCGGCGACGAAGCCCTGCGCGACAAGATCTTCTACGAATTCACCCCGCTGACCAGCGCCGCCCCGGCGAACGGCCCCGGGACCCCGCTGACCCTGGTCCCGAGGGGCGCGATGCCGTCCGATGGGAACATCGACCCGTACTTCACCACCTACGTCAACAGCGTCAACCACGCCGACTTCGCCGTCACCGGGGACACCGTCACCGGGCGGCGCGGCGGTCACGCCACGCTGCACGCCACGGTGATCGACCGGGGGCCGGCGGTGGTGGAGGACCTCCTCGACGACGACGCCTTCCTCCCGGTCCTCGTCAAGCTGCCGCCGGGCACGAAGGCCACGAAGATCCCGGACAACTGCCAGCCGCCGCCCACGGACGACGGGTCGGACCCCGGCCCCCGGATGGGCCGGTCCTCCTACCAGTGCTACTTCGGCGACCCCGCCCCGGGGGACAGACACGTCCTGTCGTTCACCGTCGCTATCGGCCCCCGTACCCCGACCGTCTCCACGGGCCAGGTCCGCACGCTGGAGGTCATGAAGGGGCTCGACCCCGACGCCTCCAACGACAGCGCGGCGCTGACCCTGCGGCTGGCGCAGGGCGGCTCCGCGGCCGGAGCGTCCGGCTCCGTTTCGGGCGGCCCTTCCGCAGGGTCCGGACCGCTGGCCGACACCGGATTCGGCGGCGGCTGGATCGCCTGGGCGGCCGGCGCGCTGCTGCTGGCTGGTGGTATGGCCCTAGCGCTCTCCCGACGGTCCCGCGGTGGGAACTGACACGTCGTCCGGGTGTCAGAACCAGTGCAGGGTGCATTGCCCGTCTTCTACGGAGAGCCGGCGGTGGTGTGTACCACCGCCGCCTGGCCCGCGACTACGAAGCCCTCCCGCCCCGCTCTGCCGCCATGATCTACCTTGCGATGATCGCCCTGATGGCCCGCCGACTCACCAGAGAATCCACCCCGATCTGGCGAGGGCTCTAATGCCTCATCAAAGCCGCATCTCCGGACGAAACATCGGAAGAAAACGCTCTCTGAGGACCCGCCGCCCGCTTCGAACCGCGCGAAACGTGAGTTTTCCGTCATGGCCGACGGGCAACTTCACCTGGGAGCATGATTGTCCATCGGGTGGACGGGGGGAAAGCGGGATGACCACTGCGCACAGACGGGTTCGTGCGGCCATGATCGTTGCGACGGTGCTGGCGGCCGCCGGCTGTTCCGGCGGGGGCGGTGACGACGCCGCTTCCAACCCCTCCGCGACGACGACCGCGGCGGCCCCGGCCACCACCCCTTCGACGGCCTCGCCCACCCCTGCGGTCAAACCGTCGGACATCTACCCCACGAACGCGGCCGGCTGCCATCCGAACGCGAAGTGGAGTACGGCGAAGGCGGTGGACTGGGTCGACTGGGGGCAGGTCGGCACGCCCGCCCTGGGCCCGGGAGAGGTCCGGTTCCCCAAGTCCATGCCCGGCTTCGACGGGCCCCTGTGCGACCGGGTGACCGTCCAGGTCCAGTACTGGCGCGTCAACTACCGGCCGTCCAGCGCCACTTCGGCCGCCGACCCGCTTTCGAGGGAGGTGAACTACGACTACGCCCTGCAGTCCCTCAAGCGCACCGAACTGCACATCGACGGCCGCAAGGTCCACGACGTGAAGCCGCCGAAGGGCTTCGCCTCGGCCAAGGCCAGCCCCTGCGACGGCTTCCTGGAGGCGATCTACGTCGGCGCACCGCTCAAGAGCCGCGAACTGCCGACCAAGATCAGCACGGGCAACACGATCGTCGGCGACGGCGTCACCTTCCCGACCAAGCGCGTGGTCGATTACCACGTGTTCGCGCCGTCCGCGCCCCAGCTCTGCGACGACAACGGCATCCCCACGGCATCCCCCGCACCGTCCGGCTACCCGTCGTCCGGCTTCGGGCTGTCCACGCCGTCCTACCCCGCCTTCGACCTCACCCCGAAGAGCTGAGCGGCCGGGGGGCTACGCCAGCACGCGCGCCAGCGCGAAGCCGTCGTGGCCCTTGCTGCCCACCGTCTGCAGCGCCGTGCCGGTCAACCTCGCGTGGCTGCCGATCAGTTCGATCACGGCCCGGCTGCCCACCACGTCCGGCGAGGTGCTGCGGGCGTCGGCGACCTGGCCCTGCCGTACGACGTTGTCGACCACGACTCGTCGAACGCGAAGACGCGGTCGGGGAAGCGCGCCAGGACGTACTCGATGCGGTCGAGCTTGGCGTTGCGGTCCGGGTGACCCCTTCCAGGTCTTGGTGGGCTGGAAGGTGATGCCGCGGCGGGCGAGCAGGCACGGTAACGCCTCGCGGCCGATCCAACCGCCGAAACCGTCAACCCGGTGAACCTATGTGGTCAGGGCGCTAGTAGGGCTTGGTCAGGTCGGTTGTGGTGATGCGTGTCTTGGCGGCCCGGTTTGGCGTTGAGAGTGTGTGACTCCGGACGAGATTGCTGCGGTGCGTGGTGAGTTGGAGACATTCGCGGCGGAGGTGTTCGAGCCGTTTGCGCGCAAGGATCAGCGCCGGTGGGGGCAGGTCTATCTGCGGGGGCTGCTGACCGACGGGCAGCGTAAGTCGGTCGAGCCGATGGCTGCCCGGCTCGGGGAGGACGGCAATCGTCAGGCACTGGCCAACTTCATCACCACCAGCCCCTGGGACCCGGCGCATATCCGGGCACAGCTCGCCTGGCGGATGGAGGAGGCGATCGGGCCGGACGCCCTGGTCTTCGACGACACCGGGTTCCTCAAGGACGGGACGGCCTCGGCGTGCGTGTCGCGGCAATACACCGGCACCGCGGGCAAGGTCACCAACTGCCAGATCGGCGTCTCGCTCCACCTCGCCTCCGACCACGCATCGGCGGCGGTCAACTGGCGGCTATTTGTGCCCCAGAGCTGGGATCCCGCCGCGCCGAAGGCCGATGCTCTCAAGATCGCCCGCCGCAGCGCCTGCGGCATCCCGGACGATGTCGGGCATGTGGAGAAGTGGCAGCTGGCCCTGGACATGCTCGATGAGACCCGCTCCTGGGGACTCGAAGTGCCGCTGGCCATCGCGGACGCCGGATACGGCGACGCTGCCGCCTTCCGTCACGGACTGCAGGCCCGCGGCCTGAACTACGTGGTGGGGATCTCCACCACGCTGTCAGCCCAGCCCGCCGACGCGGTTTTGGTGGCCGAACCGTACTCGGGGTCCGGACGTCCGCCGGTGGCGAAGTATCCCGACAAGCCGCAGTCGGTGAAGGAGCTGGTCATCGCGGCGGGCCGGAAGGCGGCCAGGCCGGTGCAGTGGCGGGAGGGCTCCCGGCCCGGCACCGGCCGCTCGGGCCGCAAGCGGATGTACTCCCGCTTCGTGGCCCTGCGTATCCGGCCTGCCGGACGCGAGGTCCGCCAGGCCACCGACGGCCCGGAACTGCCCGTGTGCTGGCTGCTGGCCGAGTGGCCTGCCGGCGAGAGCGAGCCGGTGCAGTACTGGCTGTCCGACCTGCCCTCCGGCATGCCGTTGACCACACTGGTCCGCCTCGCCAAACTCCGCTGGCGCATCGAGCACGACTACCGGGAGATGAAACAGGCCCTGGGACTTGCCCACTTCGAAGGCCGGACCTGGAACGGATGGCACCACCACGTCACCCTCGTCTCCGTCGCGCACGCCTTCTGCACCCTGCAACGACTGGCCCGGCCCCCAAAAGACGCGGCGCCGGCCTGAGCCTCTACCAGGTCGTCCGCGAGCTACAGACACTCCTCGCCCTCTGGACCGGCGCCTGCCCCACCTGCCACCGCGACATACCCACACCCATACGGACCTGACCAAGCCCTACTAGTGCTGGATTCCGCTTTCGGTGGGTATAGCGGCTGGTAGCGGGGCAGTTGCGGGTACTCGGGGGCGGGTGCTGGCCGATGGTGTTACGGGCACGGCCGGGCCGTGACGAGGGCGAGCAAGCGGTGGTCCACCGTCTGGCTGCGGCCAGAAAAGCGCCGAAGGTTGTGGTGGAGCGGTGCCGGATGGTGGAACTGAGCTGGGAAGGGTGGCTGGTCCCGCAGATCGCCGACGAGCTGAGGTGCAGTCAGAAGACGGTGCGCCGGTGGCTGCACCGCTTCAACCGCTCCGGGCTGGAGGGGCTGGAGGATCTGGGCGGGCAGGGCCGCAAACGAAGGATCACCGAGGCTGAACGCTCCCGGATCATCGGCCTGGTCAAACAGACCCCGCCCGGCCGGCTCGAGGTCCAGCCGTCGAACGACATGTGGGCGCCCGACGAGGCCGGACCGGCGGAGTGGACCCTGGACGCACTGGCCGCCACCGCCCGGGAGCTGGGCATCCAGGTGGGCCGTTCCCAGGTGCGCAGGATCCTGCTGGCCGAGGGGGTGCGCTGGCGCCGCACCCGCTCCTGGACCCGGTCGAAGGACCCAGGCTTCGAGGGAAAAGGACGCGGATCGTCGAGCTCTACACCAGCCCGCCCGACGGCGCGACGGTGGTCTGCGCCGACGAGCTCGGCCCGGTGATCCCACGCACTTTCCCGCCGGCACCGGGCTGGTCGCCGGACGGACACCGCATCAAGAACGAGATCGACTACTCCCGCGGACCGGAGAAGACCTGGGTCTACGGTGCCCTGCGAGCCCGGGACGGGCAAGCGATCACACTGACCGCCACCTCCCGCAACAGCGCCTTCTACCAGCAGTTCCTTCAACTGGTCGAGGACGCCAACCCCGCCGGAGACATCTACGTGATCACGGACAACCTGTCCTCGCACAACAGCGTGTCCACCCGCACCTGGCTTGAGGACCACCCACGCATCAAGCACGTCTTCATCCCGGTCGGCGCCTGCTGGCTCAACCTCCAAGAAGGCTGGTGGCGCATTTTCCGCAAGACCGCCCTGGCCGGACGCTCCTTCGGCGACCGCGACCACATCACCCACGCCACCCGCGTCGCCACCGACCAACTCAACGCCCGCGCCAGACCATGGATCTGGGGCAGACCAGCCCCGCCCACCCGCCAACTGCGACGCCGATATGTGTACATCCAATGAGGAATCCAGCACTAGCAGCCTGAACCGCCCCGGCGGGTCGGCGCCGTGGTGTCCGCGGGCGCGGACGATTTCGGCGTGTCCGGTGATGAGTCCCGCAGACCGCCAAGCGCCAGGACCGTCATCATCACCGCGGCCCCCGCCGCCACACCGAAGCCGGCGTGCGCACCGCCCGTGTCCACCACCCGCCCCGCGACCGCCGCAGCGCCCGCTATTCCTGCCGCGCTTGCGGAGTTGCCCCAGGTGAACGCCTGGGTGAGGACGGCGCGCGGGACCGACGACTCGGTGAGGACGGAGGCGAGGATCAGGAGGACCGGCACGGCGAGTCCGGTCAGGGCGAGGGTGGCGGCGACCGCGAGGGGCGCGTCGAGGAAGGTCAGCGGGAGGCTCGCGAGGGTGAGGCAGGCGGCGGCTGCTGCCTGGCGGCGCCGGGGTGAGCCGCCGTGGCGCCATGCTCCGTAGGCCCAACCACCCGCCAGATTGGTGCAGTTGGAAGCGAAGTAGAGCAGGGCTGCCGCATCCGGCGTGCCGCGTCCGACGGCGTACGCAGCGACGGACACCTGCATCGCGCCGAAGAACACCCCGAGCGCGAGGCCGAGCGCAACCTGCCGCAGGAATGCGAAGCGGAGCAAGGCGCGTCCGGCGTGCCGGCGTTCGGCGTGGCCGGTGAGGGGCGGCATGGTGCGGCGCTGGGCGGCGAGGGCGAGCCCGCCGCCGACGACGAGCGCGGCGGCGAGCAGCACCCCGGCGCCCGGGCGTCCCGCCGCACCGAGGACGCTCACCAGGGCCGGGCCAGCCAGATAGGACACGCCGTTGGCGAGGGCCTCCAGAGCGAAGGCAGTGGGCAGCGCGGCAGCCCGTTCGCCGGACAGCAGGGCAGACCAGCGAGCGGCGGACAAGGCAGAAAGCTGGGGCAGCGTCGCCCCGACGAGCACACCGGCGACGAGGTCCGGAACGGCGCCGGCGAGCAGCAGCGCCACGGCCCCAGCATGTGCGACCAGCGCGCAGGGAAGCACCCGTGCCTGCCCGAACCGGTCGACAAGGCGCCCGATTTGGGGCCCGGCGACGGCGTCCGCGACAGCGAAGGCGCCGGTGACGAGACCCGCGGCGGCATACGACCCGGTGCGTGCGTGCACCAGCCAGACGATGCCGATGCCCGTCATGGCGATGCCCAGACGCCCGACAGCGGCGGGAAGGAAGAAGGCCGCGGCACCCGAAGTGCGCAGCAGGGTGCGGTAGTTCGCCGACGCCGAAGGCACGACGCATCCCTTTCGCCGCCCGGCGGGACACGCCACACGAGGTCGTCGGCGTCCGGATGTGCCGACCCATGGCTGCGCCTGAAGCCGTCCATTGGTGACGTGGAGCGGGGACGCGCACCCCACGCCGACTCCGTCACCGGGCAGATGTCATGCGGTAGTTGATGACCTCGTCAAGGATAGAGGAAGGGCTGGCAGTTATGGACTCCTGACCTGGCCAGCGAAGAGGAGGCAGAAAAGAGTCTCCCGATCCCTGCGGTCGTGGATCGTCACCCTGCCGCGGTCACAGCGTCACGCACGTGGCGGGATCGCAGATAGCCGCAGGACGCATGGTTGTTCGGCGAGGGGTTGTCCACTACGAAGTCGGCGATCACCTTCGCCGCGCCCCTGAAGTCGTCGGCCAAGGTGGTGTCCAGCGTGACGACATCGAGCGGGTCGGCGAAGTTCGTCCACAACCGTACCGGGGCGGGAATCCGCAGGGGCCGAGTGATGACGTCCTGGATCTCGGTGTAGCCCAGGGGCGAGCCCAGCGTGACGAACAGCGGGACCTCCTTGTGGGCGAAGTCGGCCTCGCTGAGCACCTCGTAGGCAACGACAGTCCCCAGGCTGTGGCTGACCACCGCGACAGGGCCGTTCACAGCGTCGAGGACCGTTCGCAGCCGGTCCCTGATCCTGTCCCGGGCGCTGGTGAAGAAGTACCCGTTGGCGTCCGGAATGAGGTGGCGCAGCAACTGCCGCAACAGGAAGCGCCGCAGCGGGGCGGGCAACGGCAGCAGCTCGGCGACGCCAGCGGCTGGGCGGGCACCCGCGGTCGGGGCGAGGCCCATCGGACTCGCGGCGCGGGCAGCCATGCTGATCGTCAGGGAGAGGGCGAACTCCTGCCCGTCCGGGGCCATCTTGCCGAACGTCTCGCGCGCCTCTGCGTCCTCGAGGAGTGCGGTACCGGCGAACGCGTCGGACACGAGTGCCCCCAGCGCACCGCTCGCGCTACATGCATCGGCAGCAATGGTGACCGGGCGGTCATGCAGCAGGTCGGCGTAGTGGACCATCCGGGTGCGATCTCCCATGTCCCGCTCGAACAAGTCCTCGTCCCAAGCCCGCTTGAGGTCAGGCTCCGCCGGTTTGTTGCCAGCACCATGCACATAGATGAACGTGATGGAGTTCGCGTTGAATTCCATAGCGGAAATCTCCCTTCCGATTTCCCGCCGCGGAGCGCGGTCGCGGGGAGCATCCCGCTCCAGCAGCTTCCGGTCAACCCGTCATAAAACGTAGTGAAGACAGACGCGGCTGCTCGTTCAACGCACTCTTGATTCCTGCGGTAACAAGAAATGAATCTTCCCTGACGGCCGGCCTGAATGATCCCGCATCGACGGCCAAAAGTGGGATACGGGATTCCCACTCCCCGGGGCTGGCCAACGTCCGCTCTCCGCAGGATGCTGCGAAACCCAGAGGCGTGAACCAGGGAGAAGTGACCATCATGCCCGACGACAAACGTGCACTCGATTATCTGCGGCAGTTCGGCTACCTCCCGGACGAAGTCGCCCTCGACTCTCCCCAGGGCCCGGCGGCCGTCCGGGCCTGCCAGGCCATGGCCCTACTGCCGGCCACCGGGGCAGTCGACGCCGAGACAGAGAAAGTGTTCGAACGACCGCGCTGCGGGTTCCCTGACCGGCAGGGTGCCCTTGAGGCCGGCATCGGCACCTTCGTTGCCTTCGGCACGGTATGGGATCACGCGATCATCACCTACCGCATCAACAATCTCTCCCCCGACTTGACCCCCGAGCGGCAACGCGGCCTAATAGCAGCGGCCTGGGATCGCTGGGCATCGGTGGTTCCGTTGGTGTTCCGAGAGACCAATGAGGAACCCGACGTAGAAATTCGATTCGGTGCGCGAGCACACGGAGACAATTTCCCGTTCGACGGGGCCGGAGGCGTTCTCGCACATGCGTTCTTTCCCCCGCCGAATGCCGGGGCGCTGGCCGGAGACGCGCATTTCGACGAGGACGAGACGTGGCAGGAGGGATTCGCCGCCCAAGGATTCGACCTGCTGACGGTCATGGTGCACGAATTCGGCCACTCGTTGGGCCTGGCGCACACCTCGGTGCCGAGTTCGACGATGAACCCCTTCTATCCGACACCGTCGGTCCCCGCGGCGGACGACCGCGCAGGAATCCGCTCGATCTACCGGCGCCACATTTGGGTCGCGTCGCTCTACCGCGACATACTCGGACGCCGCTTCGACGAGGGGGGACTCAACGGCTGGGTACGCGGCCTCTTCTCAGGGGCGAGCCCGCAGGATGTGGCGCGGGGATTCTGCTACTCGGAGGAGCACTCCGGGCAGATCGCCACGGATCTGTACTTCGCGCTGCTGGACCGGGCACCGGACGATGCCGGCCTGGCGGGCTGGCGCACCCAGTTGCAGCAGGGCATGGGACGCCAGTCGGCGATCGTCGCGTTCCTCGACAGCGCCGAGTACCGGGGCAAGTACCCGGCGGACGACGGGTTCATCGATTCGCTCTACCGCCGATTGCTCGGCCGTCCGCCAGACGCCGTGGGCTTCGACTTCTGGCGTCAGCGCATGCGGGATGGCATGCAGCGCTTCGAGGTCGTACGTGGCTTCGTGCTGTCCGAGGAATACTGCCGCAACTACAGCCGCGATCTCTACCAGCGCTTGCTGCGCCGCCAGCCGGATGCCGCGGGATGGCAGGACTGGACCGACCAGTTGATGCGCGGCCTCAACCAACAGGACGCCGTGATCGGATTCGTCGCTTCACCCGAATACCAGACCGCCGTCGAAAGCTGGTGGTAGGCGGAGCAACGCGGAACATCGGTCTCCACTCTTTCGCCGTTTTACCAGGCCGATGGTCCCGTATTCCCGCCCATCGTGACCTCTTGTACGCCGGCCTCACGGGCAGACCGTGAGTGCCGGCGCCCAGGGCCGTAAGAAGCGCTCCGCTCGGGATGAGGCTGGAGGTCCTGGCCATCTCCTGCTTGCCTGGTTCCCAGGTCGATACGCATAGTGACCGTTGAGTCCGGGGGGCGCCCGTGTTCACCGTTGTCTTGGAGACCGGGGCGGCCGCGCCCGGGCATGTGGTCGCCCTTCGTACCTCGAAGAACTGGAATGCGGACTTCCTGGCTGGTTCTCGGACGGGCAGTGGGTCTTCACTCTCGACGAGCGCGACTACGAGGACCAGCTGGAGTTCAAGCTCGTACTGGACCGCACCACCTGGATGGCAGGACCCAACCTCATCGTGGCGACGGCGCCCGGCGCAACGCACCGTTACACCGACGTCGAGGTCACCTTCGCTGCCGAGGGGACGGTGGGCGCGGAATCCGGCCGGGTGCAACGGGCCCTCGTCCAACCCGAGTACGACGAAAGCCACATCTATGACGTCATCGTCGTGGGCTCCGGCTTCGGCGGCGGGATCCTCGCTGACCAGCTCGGCAACCGGGGTGCGGACGTACTCGTACTGGAACTCGGGTCCTAACTGTTCCCCACCCATGTCGCCAATCTCCCCCGCCGACTGCGCACCAGAGTCTTCGACAAGCATGTATGAGGGCTGTGGCAGGACTCCCGTACGGTCAACTACACCAACGGCCCGGGATCCGACTTCCAGGGCGCCCAGGGGTTCAACCTCGGCGGACGGTCCGTCTTCTGGGGCGGCCTGATCCCGTTGCCGAGACCGTAGGCAGGTCTCAGCATTCCGGGCATTTCGGCCCGGAAGGTCCGTGTCGTCACCAAAGCGTGAGGGCTTCGGTTTGAGGACGGTCTCTCGTTTCCGTCTGCCGCCGGTGCGGCAGGGCTGCGCCACCTGGTCAGCCACAAGCCCCGTTCGCCAAGTCTCGCTCGATGTCTCAGTTAGCGGAAGGAAAAGCGTTCGGCGGCTTCGGCGGGTGTGACCCTTTGTCGGCGTCCGGGGACGTCGTGGACGGCTGCTGCGCCTTCCGAGCGCAGTTGGTCGGTGGTGGCGTCCCGCATCATGGTCGCGGCGTAGGCGCGGACATCCTCTGCAGTGACATCTGGGCGCCCCCGCTCGCCGTGCTGCTGCAGGAGGTTGGTCATGTCCGGGGTGAATCGCAGCATGGTCACCGGGGCGTTGAAGCGCCTGGCGATGGCGAGGAGTCGTGCGCGGGCCTGCGGGGTGACGTTCGTCGATTCGGCGACCGCGCTTCGTCCGGCGGCGAGCCTGGCAACGATCCTGCGGTCGCGTTCCTCGAAGACGCGTGCGTCCACCACATCGACGTCCGTTTCGGCGGGCGGGACGCCGAAAAGCTCCGCGCGGATCTCGTCGCTGGACACCACGGTTTCGGCATCGATCTGCCGCCGCTCGATCAGTGCCCGAACGAAACTGGTTTTGCCCGAGGCCGGTGGCCCGACGAGGACGACGAGTCCCACCGGCACCCGGATCAGCGCGTCGTCGGCGGACACGGGAGCGTCGGTCACCGTGCGGGACCGGTCGAGGTAGAGGCCGCAGGCGCAGTCCAGGGCCTGTTCGGGTGAGCCGGAGGGAAGTCCGGTGGGCAGGAAGTTGTCCTCATACTTGCCGCTGCTGGCGAGATAGAGCGCGAAGCCCCAGGTGTGCAGGACGCCGGTGAAGCGCAGACGACACAGCGGCAGCGGTTGATCCTCGCCCGGCAACTCGCCCGCCACGTAGGCGAATCCGGAACGGAAGCGCACCTGGACGCCGGTGAGCTGGGGCCAGTGCCCCTTGGCGTGTGCGCCCAGACGCAGGCGCAGGTGGTGCTGCATGGACTCGGGCGGGTTCTTCGGCACGAGGTCCATCCTGCATGGCCACTCCCCGGACAAGCCATGATCATCGCGCTGGAGAGGGCGGGTGGGTGCGCTGGGGATGGGCAGGGCGGTCGCGATGGAACTGGACGAGACGGCGCGCGGGCGCCTGATTCGCACGGCGGTCTCGCTCAAGGAACAGGTCAGGGCGGTCCTGATGGCGCGGATCGTCCTGGCAGCGGCCGACGGTCTGAGCATCGGAGCCATCGCGCGGGAACTGGCGGTTCACGTGAACACGGTCCGCAAATGGCACGGCCGGTTCGCCGCCCAGGGCCCGGAAGGACTGAAGGACGCGTCCCGCTCGGGTCGCCCCAAGACCCACGGACCACAGGTGGCGCTGACGATCGCAGCCACAGCCATCAGCGCACCCCCGCACCCCCGCACCCGGAAGCGGCCGGTCACACCGGACGATCGCCGCAAAGGTCGCCAGCGCCGGTTTCGCCGCTATCTCCGCCTCCCAGGTTGGCCGGATCCTGGCAGGCCTGGACCTCAAGCCGCACCGGGTACGCGGTTGGCTCACCCGCCGTGACACCCCCAACTTCTGGGAGCGCATCGCGGACGTATGCGACCTCTACCGCAACCCGCCCGAAGGAGCACTACGGGCCGGCCACACTGCCGCGAAGGGCAGCCGCGAACTGGCGCATCGACAGCCTCACCCGACGGACCACCATCGTCGGCAGACGAAACCACCGCCTCCACCCGGCCAAAAAGCGTCGGCTGGTTCACCGGTGCACTGTGTGGCTGCGAGGACTCAGCCCAGGCTGGCGAAGTTGCAGCGCGCACACGGCGGGAAACAACCACACACGCCCCGACGGACACCGGTGAGACATCAACTCCCTAGTTCAGAGAAGCCAGCCCGGGTTGTCAGTGGGCAGGAACGTCCCGAAGAGAGACTCGTACTCATCGCCCGACTCGGTCACCACCACGTGGCCCGGTTCGGTGCTGGTCACTGCGTCCCGCCAGAGCTTGCAAAAACCACGGGTCGCCGCCCGTCCTCGTCATGGCACAGAAAGAGGGTTCCGCCGGCCCAGTCACCAGCGATGGCCTCCAGCGCGGCACCCGAGGCCGCTCGGACCGCCTCACCGTGGTCGTTGCGGAAGATCCCGAACTCGAAGGACGAATGCAGCAGGTCAGCGATGCCGGGGGTGTCCCGGATCAATGCGAGCAAATGATCGGATGAGGTCACGGCGCGGACCCCAACAGGAGCCACTGACACGGCCCCAGGCCACTCGTTGAGATTGATCAACGGCCGGAAGCGGCAGCTGATCTGCGAGCATCGCAGCCTTGTCCTGCTGGTCATGGTCACCCCTGCCGACGCCCAGGACTCCCTGGTCGCCCGGGAGTTGCTGTTCCACCTCGCGTTCCTGCACCCGGAGATCGCCATCGTCAGGGCCGACTCCGCCTACGCCAAGAACCAGCTCATCCCCTGGGCGAAGAAGTCTTCGACATCACCATCAAGACGGTACGCCGCCCACCGAACACCAAAGGCTTCATCGTCCTCCTGCGCCGCTGGGCAGTTGAACGCTCCTGGTCATGCATCATGAGGGCCCGCCGGCACTGCCGCGACCACGAACGTCTCCCCGAAATGAGCGAATCACTGTTCACCTGGGCGGCCATTACCTTGATGAGCAGACGCCTCACCCGCCGAACGAACCGTCCCGCCAAACGCCGCGACGCCGCCCACGGCTATGTGATGCCAGAAGCTGCCTGACCGCTCAGCCATGCCCCGAATCACTGTCGCAGCAGGGCCGGTGATGGTCCTCTACCGCCCGGGCAGGGTGACGCCGCAGGCGACAGCTGTCTTCAAGCAACCCGTGGCTCTCCTCGGATATCAGGTGCGCCGTCCGCACGAGCTCCACGGCGCGCACCGTCGCGGCTCCAACCACTCCCCCAGTGCTTCCCACCGCGCTTTCACCACCACACCAACAGGCTTCCCGAAGTCGGGAACTGTCATCTCGGCGTCAGACACAGACTGTGAGGGCGGGCTGCGCCCGCCCTCACAGCGGCCTCGAAACACCGCTAGGACTCCGGAGCCGTGTACTTCGGGTTGGGTTTCCGAGCCGGAGCCTCAGCTGTTGGCCAGGGTGCGGTCGAGGAGGGGCAGCAGGCGGTCCCAATGGTGCTGCAGTGCGGCGGGGTTGAAGGCGTCGGTGTCGGACATGGTGAAGCCGTGGATGGTGCCAGGGTAGATCTCGGAGGTGTAGTCGACCTTCGCCGCGTCCAAGGCCTGGTTGAGCTCGCCCAGGCCTTCGGGCGTCAAGTCGCTCTCGGCATGGCCGAAGTGGACCTGGGCGGTGATCTCGGTGAGGGCGTTGGGCCCGTCCGCGCCTACGGGGCCGTGGAATGCGGCGACGCCGGCCACCTGGCCGGGGTGGGCCGCGGCGGTGCGCATCGCCAGGAGGCCGCCTATGCAGTAGCCGGTCACCGCGACCGGTCCGGCGGCGACCTCGGGTTGGGTGGTGAGGAACCTGAGGTAGGCGTCGGCGTCGCGCAGGACACGTTCGGCGGTGTGCGCCTTGATCAAGGGCATCAGCTGCGCGAAGACCGCGGGCCGGACCTCTTCTCCGATGTACTCGGGGAGCTCGATCACCGGTGCCGGGCCGTGCCGGTAGAAGAAGTTGGGGACGAGCACGTAATACCCGTGGCTGGCCAGTTCGCGGGCCATCTCCCGCAGCACGGGCCGGATACCGAAGCCATCCGCGTACATCAGCACCCCTGGGTGCCGCTCGCCACGGTCGGGGAAGGCGGCGAAAGCGTCGGCCTGGCCGTCCGCGGTGGGAATGTGCAGCATCTTGATCGGCATGAGTTCTCCTGTCGTGGTTGACGTATCGAGCTGTGATCAACACGACAGGAGGCGGAGCCCGCGCAGCAGCGCCAGATCCTCGATCCAACAGCGGGGCCGCACCGGCCCGTACGGCGCTCAGAGGAGCGCCGGGTCACCAATCCGTGTGTGGCGCAATGCCGTCCCGGTAGACATCGCCGCTTAACGTAGCCCACCGGACAGGATCGATACCAGTGCCCCCAACCCACAGCCCTGTTCGCAAGAATGATCTGCGGATCGATCCACCCCTCCAAGACCCCTGACAGCACCGGCGGCGCCGTCTGCGGCACGTGCTCCAGCACCAGAAGAGGCCCACGGCAGTGAGCCGTCCGTTTCACACCCTCCGGCAACTGCGCCAGCTACAGCCGCGGACGAGCACGGTCATCACATAGCTGCTGATGACTGCTGCGGACCACCTCCCGCAGGAAACCGACCAGCGCGGAAGTCCGTCCGATGACATCAAGATCACGCGTATGCCGTCGTGCACCGTCCACTGCCGTCCCCCTCGGCCGTTGGCAACACACCACACCGGAGCCCGCCCCCAGTCGAGGCGAGCAGACCAACGAAGAAGACCCAAGGCACCGTCAAACAGGTGGAGTTGGAGCGCGTACGGGGCGCGTCAGAGGTCTTCCTGTTCAGCGGAGTCAGATGTCGCAGGCGTCCTGCCAGCCGCACGCGCCGCAGATGACCAGGCGCAGGGCCCGGTCGCTGACGTGCTCGACGGTCGTGTACGGGCGCAGCCGGTCACTGCTCACGCCGCACTGCGGACAGGCCGCGAAAAGGCCCAGGCGGCCGAAGTCGCTGATGACCAAGACGTTTTCGGAGACGTTGCCCCGAACGGCGGGCGCGGGACCGCCGGTTGAACCGATGTGCACGATCATGGCCGCCGCCGCGTCTGTCATACGGTACGTGCCCCCCGCTAGGCGTACGTGGCGCAGGCTGCCCAGGGAGGGCGGCAGCGGCGTGTCGTCGAGGCGCACAGGCACGAGGCGGACCTCCCCGGTGCCGGTGAGCCCGCTCGGCAGGCCGGATTCCGCCAGGGCCTCGCCCCACACGCTTCCGGCGGCGGCCGACCACAGGACGACGACGGCGTCGTCCGTATCGGCGCAGGGGTTCGCCATACTGCGGGACGTAGGGGACTCGTCCGGGCCCGTCGTCCACGCGTCGAGTACGAGGTCGGCCCCGACACGCCTCAGCGCGGCCGCTAGCAAGGAAGCCGGTCGCTCGTCCTGTTGCTGGTACGAAAGTCGGGTGCGCATGAGCTCATGGTGCGCCACGGGGGCACGCCATGGCGTGCGCTTTTCGAACACCGGACCAGTTCGCCGACCGCCGTCAGGGAGTTGTGACCCGCGCTGGATTCGGTGCGAGTTCTTGCCGCAGAGCTGGGCTTCGGCTCGGGGATGACCTGCTGGCGGCGGCGGGACTGGAACGAGGCGGGGGTCTGGCAGCGCCCTCGGCTGCGCGATCATCTGCTGGCGACGCCTGAAGACCTCCGATAGGGCCGCTACGATCGACCGGTCCCCGACACGATGAGGATCCCAAGAAGGGAGAGGCGCCATGGCGGTGGGCGGACTACGGGACGTCTTGGCCGACTGGACCGACTACGACGGGGCAGGCTTCGAGCTCGGGAAGATCCTTGGGGTGTTTCCGGGTGACCAGTCGTTCGGCGGGGTCAAGCGGATGTTCTGGACGGACGGTTACCCGCTCGGTGAGATGCTCGTCGACGTCCTCGACCGGATGGCCGAGGCGGGCGTACTGCTGAAGAACGAGGACTTGCAGTACCGGTGGAACCCCGACGAGCCGAACCTGGCGCTCACGCAGGACGACGTTGAGAGGCGCGAGCGCACGTCCTGAACAGGAGGGCGTGACCGGCGCTTGGGGGGCCACCACACGCCCTCGTTACGCATCCCGACGCGCACGCAAACCACCTGTCGGGCAGTCTTCAAGTCGGCTCATTCTGCTAGGAGTCCTCAAGCGCCTGGACCTCGACATCCGGCTGGTACGGGCGGGCGGCTCAAGTGCCACGTCCTGGAAGATCTCCCACAGTCCGTCCGGCGTCAGCTGCTCAACTATGCCCATGCCAGAGCAACGAGCTTTGGTCCTCCCCGGCACCCTTTTACTCATCTGAGCCGGGCTGAGGGCACGGTCCGCGGCTGGGTCCGTCGCTTCCGCGGGCGGTCCGAGGAGGTTCGCCGGTACTTCACCGTCGCCCTGGTCGCGCTCGCCGACGACCCGGTGATGCCCGATCCGTCCGGCACCGCGCTGGGAGAAGCCGTCTCGGCCATCGCGGCCGCCCATCGGGCGCCCGCAACGTCCGTACCATCCAGGTCCTAATCGACCGCGAGTCCATCCTCACCGAAGCCGCCGCTGGCGGCGAACAGCCCTGGAAGTACTACGACCTGGGCGAGGGCTACTGCAGCTACGACTTCTTCGCCAAGTGCCCCCACCGCCTGGCCTGCGCACGCTGACCGTTCTACCTCCCCAAAGACTCCACCCGCGGTCAACTCCTGGCCGTCAAGGACGGCATCGACCAGATGCTCGAACAACTCGACCTCACAGATGACGAGCGCGAAGCCCTCGAAGGAGACCGCGAAGCGGTCACCGCCCTTGCCGAACGCCTCGCGGACACCCCCACCCCGCCGGCCCAACCCCCCGGGACCTCGGAACGAGCAGCGCCTTCGTCCCTCTGACCCGGCTCATGAGCACCGTTCCGACAAAAGCGCCGGGTGAGCACGACAAGCGAGATACCGATCGAAAATCTCCTGGCTATCAGGAGTGAAGGTCCACTGCTGCAGAGCCCGTCGCAGCTCGGACTCGGTCAGCCATCCGTGCCAGGCCACATCTCCCGGGTCGGGGGCGACGATCTCCGGAAGCACGGCATCGCACACCCCAAGCCAGTGAGGGCTGAGCCCACCCCGGTTGAGGAACTTGAACCGAAGGCACACCGCCGCCCGCACTCCCAGCTCCTCACTGAGCTCGCGGGCAGCCGCCTGCTCATAGGACTCGCCGACTCCCGCAGCGCCCCCAACCCCGAGTTCGTAGTGCCCTGGGAAACGGGACAACTGCTCGGCACGCCGATGGACGAGAAAGCGACCTTGCCTATCGCGGCACACCACCACGCCAACCCGGTGCAGCCAGCCCTCCCGAACAGCGTCCCGCCGACTGACTGCCCCCAGCACACGGTCCTGCGCGTCAACGCGTTCCACGAGTTCATCCATGACGCACACGATCGCAGCACCCACTGACACCCGCTCGGACTGCATTCCGTGATCGGAGTGGATGATGGTGCCGCCCGGCCGCGGGGAGCGGTTGCCGATGGCCATGGCCAGGGCGTTGGTGGTCAGCGCCGCGGTGGGTGAGGCGTCGATCGACCAGCCCACCACACGCCGCGAGAACGTGTCCAGGACGACCGTGCAGTACACCTTGCCCTCAAAGGTGGGATGCTCGGTGATGTCCGTGACCCATAACTGGTCCCGGGCATGACGGGTGAAGTTCCGCTCCACCAGATCGGCGACGGAGGGCGTCACGTGCTTGGCGCGGGTGCGCCGGTTGCCGGGCAGGCCGTGCAGGCCGGCGCGCTGCATCAGCAGCTCCACGGTGCCGTGGCTGACATGGATGCGCAGGCCCAGGCCGAGTTCGGCGTGTACCCGGCGGGAGCCGTAGGTGCCGCGGGAGGCGGTGTGGATGCCCACGATGGCCTCGGTCAGCCAGGCGTGCTTGACCAGGCGGTCCGATGGCGGCCGGTCCCGCCAGGCGTAGTAACCGGACTCCGCGACGTGCAGCACCCGGCAGGCCAGTTGCACCGGCAGGTCCTCACGGGCCATCACGCGGATGGCTTCGAACCGCCTTTTGGGGACGTCACCTCACCCAGCAGTTCGGCAGCCCGCCGGTGGATGGCCAACTCGGCCTCCAGTTCGGCGATACGTTTGCGGGCCACAGCGAGTTCGGACTGGTCGATGCTGTTCGTTCCGGGCAACTGTCCGGTGTCGATGAGGTGTTGGCGCCGCCAGACGTAGATCGTCTGGTCGCTGATGCCGAGGAGCTGGGCGACCTCGGCGACCTTCCTTCCGGATGTGACGAGATCGAGGACCTTGCGGCGGAACTCGGGCGGATAGCTGCGGGGCATCACGGCCTCCGAAGGCTGCTGGATCGTCAATTGTCCAGCAACCCGACTCCATTAAAACCGGGGCATACCACTCCATCAGACCCGGAGCGGTTCACTACCGTGGTGGTGGAGGAGTGTAGGCCCACCGCGCACGGTCGGCCTCGTCGACAACCGGCCACACCCGGCACCAGCCCCCTTCGTCCCAAACCCCTTGCTGTTCCGAAAGATCAGCACCCTGCAGCCCGCAATGCCATGTGCTGCACAACCCCAGCTTCACTCGAAACGAACCGCACCCTTTTCGCTTCCCCGGTCCCGGTCTGTCGCGGGGAGGGCGTTGTCGATGAGGACGGCGGCGATGGCGGCGGCGGCGGGGAAGGATTCGGCGTTGAGGACTCGAGTGCGGGCCGAGGCGCCATCGAGGAGCAGCGCCAGTTGTTCGCCGAGCTGTTCGGGGTTGGTGGCGCCGGCTTCGCGGGCCGTTTCAGCGAGCCGCGCGGCGATGGCGAGCTTGTAGTCGCGTGCGTATTGGGACGCGGGATGTTGGGGGTCGTGGATTTCGACGGTCGCCGCGATGTAGGGGCACAGGGGCGTGAGCTCCTCTGGGCCGGATGCGGGGACCTCGAAGGCGGCGAGGAGTCGTTCGCGGGGCGTGAGGTCGGTGCGGTCGAACACTCCGGCCATGATGTCGGGATCGAATCGGCGCAGGTATTCGGCGACCAGGTCGTCCTTGCCGGTGAAGTGCTGGTAGGCCGTGCGCTTCGAGACCTGGGCCACTGCGCAGAGTTGGTCCATGCCGGTGCGGTTGATGCCCTGAGCGCGGAACAGTTGCTGTGATGCGCTGAGGATGCGCTCGCGCGCACCCCTGCCGCGGCGCCGGCCTTGGGGGCCCTTCTCCAGCTTCGTCATGACTCCACCATAGCCCAGTGCGGTACCGCTCGGTGTACATAGCTTGCGTTCCCGCTGACCGCCGGATACGTTTAAGTACACAGCTCGGTGTACAAAGGAGTGATCGTGGGAAAGCTCGATGGCAAGGTAGCGGTGATCACGGGCGGGTCGACTGGCATGGCACTGGCCGGCGCGAAGCTGTTCGCCGAGGAAGGGGCTCATGTCTTCATCACGGGCCGGCGGCAGGAGGCGCTGGATGACGCCGTCAAGGTGATCGGCCGGAACGTGACCGCCGTGCAGGGTGATGCGGCCGACCTGGACGACCTGGACCGTTTGTACGAGACGGTCAGGCGCGATAAGGGCTCGATCGACGTGCTGTGGGCGAGTGCCGGTATGGGTGAGCAGGGCAAGCTCGGCGAGATCACCGAGGAGCAGTTCCATCGCGCGTTCTGGCTGAACGCGCGCGGCACGCTGTTCACGGTGCAAAAGGCGCTGCCGCTGCTCAACGACGGTGGCTCGATCTTCATGACCGGGTCGAACGCTTCGCTCAGGGGCTTCCCCGGCTGGAGTGTCTATGCGGGGAGCAAGGCCGTGCAACAGGCGTGGGCCCGTGTGTGGCTGAACGAGCTGAGGGACAGGCGGATCCGGGTGAACGTGCTGACCCCCGGCCAGGTCGCCACGGCCAAGCAGGAGGAGTTGTTCGACGAGGAGACGAAGCGGCAGTTCGAGTCCCTGATCCCGCGGGGCAAGATGGGCCGCCCCGAGGAGATCGCGACGGTCGCGCTGTTCCTCGCCTCGGACGACTCAAGCTATGTGAACGGGCTGGAACTGACCACCGACGGCGGCACCACGGTGATCTGAACGGACACACCAGGTGACCATAGGGTGGCGCCCGCTGCCGTCCGCCGTCGAGATGCAGGGGCACCCTGCGCATGTCCTCGGCATGCAGCCCTGGGAACTGCCCACGAACGGGGAGTAACGATCATGGATGCCCTCGTCCCATGCCTGTGACCTCCTTGGAACAGGTCATCGAGGGGCAGGTACACGCATCCCGACCTACCGGCGGAATATCAGCCGGGGGTCCGACTGGATGCCGGCATCCAGTCGGACCCCCGGCTCCTCCGCCAGCGCCGAGCTCTGCGGCTCACCCAGTTGGGTGACTCGACACAAACGAAACAAAGCGAAAGTTCGAGAACAAGGAAGAGAGCACACCTCATGAGCAGCATCAGCATCATCGGCACTGGGAACATGGCCCGTACCATCGGCGCGCTGGCGGTAGCGGGCGGCAACACCGTCGAGGTCATGGGCCGCGATCACTCCAAGTCCGCTGACCTGGCCAAGGCTCTCGGCGGCGGCGCCACGACGGGAGAGTGGGGCGCCGTCCCGGCCGGGGACATCGTCATCGTGGCCCTGTTGTTCGACGGCGTCGTTCCGGCCGTCGCCCACTACGGAGACGCCCTCGCGGGCAAGGTCATCGTCGACATTAGCAACCCCTTCAATTCCACGTTCGACGGTCTGGCCCACCGCGAGGTCACTTCGATCGCGCAGGAAGTCGCCAAGGTGGCCCCGGCCGGTGCCAGCGTGGTGAAGGGATTCAACACCGTCTTCCGTCATGTCCTGGAGAACGGCCGGCCCGACGTCTTCATCGCTGGCGACAATGCGCAGGCCAAGGCGGGCGTGGAGGCGTTCATCAAGAGCCTCGGGATGCGCCCGATGGACGCCGGTGGCCTGGAAATGGCGCACTGGCTGGAAGGAGCGGGTGTGCTCACGATGGGCCTCGCCCGCCACGGGGTGGGGGGCTGGGACTTCGCCCTCGGCGTCACCGAACTTCCCGCCTGAGCTGCACCGGAGGAGATACTCGCGATGAAGCCTGGAGCTGCTTTGGCGACGTCACCGATCGTGCGTGGGCTGGCGGTGACATGGCGTAGGGCCCGCCACCGACCAGTCATCAGCACCCTACAGCCCGCAATGCAATGTGCTGCATACCCCCAGCTTCACTCGAAACGAACCGCACCCAACTCCGCCCACCTGCGCGGCTACTTGCTGGCCGCTGTCTCTCATATGCGCGAAGGGCTGTGCACGGCAACGGCCCGCGTCGTTCTTGCGGCCACGCCTACCCCTACTCGCCGAGATGGGAGACGACCGCACACGCTTCGCTAACGCAGCCTCGCTGAAAGCGCATGCCGGGTCCGTACCGGTGACCCGTGCCTCGGGCAAGACCCGCGCGGTGCTCGCTCGCAAGGTCAAAAATCAGCGGCTTGCGGCCGTCGGATACGTGTGGGCCTTCTCCGCACTCACCAAGTCACCTGGCGCTCGGGCTCATTACGACCGCAGACGTGCTACAGGGAACGGCACACCGCGGCCCAGCGCAACCTCTTCAACCGAATGCTCGGCTGCCTCCACCACTGCCTGTCACACCAGGTCCCGTTCGACGAGGCAACCGCCTTCGCCACCTCCCCACAGACCACCCAGATGCCCACTGCTGCTTGACGCATCAGGCGCATCGGATGTCTACCGACTCGCGCAGACCCGGGCCCGGGCCGAACAAGCAGCCACAGTCTGACCGTGGACGATCACGTCATTCCCCAGGAGCTGGCCTATGGGCCTTCGGGCGGAGTGTCCATCCTGCGGGCATTGGAAAACCGTTCGACGAGCCGGACCGGACCGACCATGATCCGCACTCGTGACGGTGCACAAGCAGTTCCTGGTCCGGGCCGCGGCCCGCAACAACGCCGAGTGGTGCGCGGTGATGAGCCGATCGCACGGCCTGGCGGGCGCGTTCGAGCCACAGGTCTGGGCCGCCCCAGCCCGCACGCCGCTGTTCTATCCCGACGCGGTGACGCTGGTGCCAGGCGCCGACCCGGCCGCGTTGGCAGCCCGGATCGACACCAGCGCGCCCGGCGCCTCCGTCAAGGACAGCTTCGCCGACCTCGACCTGACGGGAGCTGGCTTCCGGGTGCTGTTCGAGGCGCAGTGGATCCACCGTCCGGCGAGCGCGCCCGACACCACGCCGGATCTCGCCTGGCACGTGGCGGGCGACCCCGACACGCTGCACGCCTGGGCACTGGCCTGGGACAACGGTAACGGCAACCCTGACCTCTTCCGGCCCGAACTGCTCGACGACCCAGCCACCTTCGTACTCGCCGGACGCTCCGCCGACGGCCGGGTGGTCGCCGGCGCGGTGGCGAGCCACAGCGACCAAGTGGTCGGAATCTCCAATGTCTTCGCGTTGGACGGCGGCCCTGACGCGGCCTGGCCAGTCGTGCTGGACGCGGTGCACTGGCTGTTCCCCACCCTGCCGGTGGTCGGCTACGAGCACGGCGAGCACCTGGCGGCCGCCGTTCGCCACGGCTTCGAGCCGGTCGGTCCACTGCGGATCTGGCTGCACGGCTAGGTCGGCTCGGGCGCCCGAACTCCCCTCACGACCATCATCCCCATGGGACACCGTGACCGCGAACGTTCTGACCCCCCGGCCGGCGCTTCGCGCCGGAGAATGCTCTCCAACGGCCTGCTGACACCCCGACCACGCGTCCAAGTGACATCGAAACTCACCGATATTCAGCGGCTCACAGGACCTCGGGTGACATCCGAACTCATCAACAAACGATACTCGTTGAGAGAGGCGCAGCCACTCGTGAACGCCGGAGTCCCGCCGTAGCTGGTGTTTTCGTCTCACTGACGGCTGATTGCCCGTGAGATGCCAGCGGTGACGGTAGTGGCGAGGACCCAGCCGGCAGCGGTCAGCCCGTAGGCGAGCCATTGACCGATGCCTCGTGGCGCGAAAGCCGCTTCCTGCCCGAAGGTGACGATGGGGACCAGCAGGTCGAGCGTGTAGAAGACGGCATTGAACGGCGGTGCCTTTCCCGCATCGAGCGGTGCGGGGCAATGGACTGCGAAGAAGATCGCACCACAGGCGAGAAGAGCCATGAGCCAGAGACCGGCGCGCAGAGGCCGGTAGCCGTAGCCGACGGTCGCGTCCTGGATGTGACCCCAGACGCGGATGTGCGCAGGAAGCGTAGCGCGCCGATGGCGTTGCTTCGCCAGCAGCACCGTGCGTGCTTCGTCCTCGTGTCCGAGCCGCCGGTACGCGGCTGAGAGCTGTTCGTACGGCTGCGGGAGGTAGCCGTCGGTGCCGCGCCGGAGCCAGTCGAGCCGTTCGGCCGCTGCCAGGGGGGATGCGAGGGCGTCGTAAGTGGTCTCGGCCAGCCGGATATCTGCCGGCCAGGTGTCGGGGTTGTCGTACAGGGTGCCCAGTTGGGCGTTGCGCGCGTCGACGGTGCCATCGATCGGCCGCCGGGTACGCAGATCGGTCTCCCGGGCTTGGGCCATCCGCAGGGACAAGGCGGTCTCGCCAGGATGTGTGAGCGTGGTGTCGCGGAAGCTGAGCTGCGTACCGATGTTGCTGCCGTCAAGTTTGATGCCGCCGTTGACGGCGAGGCCCCGACCGAGGTCGAAATTGCGGGTGACATGAACGTCGACAGCCTCCAGCGCAACGTCGCCGGCGTTGTTCAGCACGGCGCCGCAGAAGCCGATCGCGGCCGAGACCGTGGCACCGGACAGGATGATCCGCCCCTCGGCTCTGAAGCCCGGGTGGAAGGTGAAGTCCTCGGTGATCTGGACATGGTAGGCGTCCAGTGCGTTGCCGCCGGGGTTGTTCAGGGAGGCGCCCTCCAGGTCGAACTCACCGTCGACGGAGGCACCGGATACGCGGAATCCTCCCTGGACAGCCAGGTTGCTGCACAGCGCGTCACCGTCGATGGCCGCATGGACCGCGGATATGGCCTCGGCCCTCGGTGCCACTATCACGGTGTCGCGGAGGTCCAGGTCACCGTGGATCTCGGCGCGGTTCAGTATGAGGGGCCCAGACAGGTGGCATCGGGACAGCACCAGTCGGCCGTCGATCTGGGCGGTGTCGGCGGCAAGGCCTGGCAGAGAGCTTCCCGGGAGGGCCAATTCGCGGAGCCTGGCGCCTTGTAGCAGGGGTACTTCGTCGAAGCGGCAGTCGGCCAGGACAACCGGCATGGCAATCTCGGCGAATCGCAGATCCAGACTGCCTGTGATGCGAGCGCCGGTGAGGCGGAGTGCCGGGCGGTCACCCGGGGTGGGATCGGCACCGGCACCCAGCAACAGCGCCTCGATGACGTGGGCCCGTACCGTGAATTCAGCCGATGACGTGCCGTCGCGGACATCGACGGCAATGCCCTGCGTGAAGGAGTTCCACAACTGGCGTTCAGCAGCACCAAGTTCATCGAGACGCATGATCGACGATCATTCCGGTGCGGACCTACCCACGACAAGACCTGACAGCCGACCTCGCGGACGAGGCAGCCATGGGCACGCTAGCGCGGAGCATGTCCCTTCACGCAACCTTCTTGTGGAGTCGTGATACCCGGTGCCGCATGCTGCTTCAGCAGGTCAAGCTGCCCCGAACAGCGATGATCCCGCTTGCCGTTCCTCTCTGCGTCGGTGGCGGGCCTCCGAACCCAAACGAGGGCCGTCAGGCCGTTTCCGCGGTGCTGTCCTTCGGGTACGGCAGTGCAACTGAGCGCTACTCTGCCTACGCCGTGTGCGTTCGGCTCGGGGCGGCACAGGGGGCGAGCATGAGTGATTGGTTCGGCTTGTACTACCGGCACGTGCACTTTGAGGACGAGCGCTGGCTGAAATTGACGGCGCTTTACTGGGACCGGTTTTACCGGTTCCACGTCCCCCAGCACACCGATACCCTCCCCAGCATCTCGCGCACCGAGATCAAGCTGTTCGAGGACAAGTTCCTCCGGGATGTGGTTCCTCAGCCTTGGGATGTTCAGCAAGCCGCGGAACTTCTTCTCCAAGCGCTGGACAGCATCGACCTGTCGCGTTACTCGGTCTTGCCGACGGACGCCCCGGGCCTCTCCGCCCTTCGGGACGACCTGGCGGCCTGGAAGGCGCCGGATTGGCTCATCGAACGGCTCACCGGCCTTGGGCTTGCCGCGCAGTCGACTGAAAGCCTCGGTCGGATCCAGATGCATTCCACTCTGGCCGACGCCTACATGCTTCTGCTGGGTTCGCAGGCAGCACCGGGGTACGGTGCCGTGCCGTTGACAGAGGACGTGTTCGATCACGCGGGAACCGCACGTGCGGCGCGACGCCTGGTGGCTGGCGTGCTAGGCCAGTCCGCACCTGAGTTGGAGGTCGACGAGCGAGCGGCTCTTCTGGTCAACCTTTCGGTGGCGGCCGTGCTGCCGCGCGACCTCGATGCCATTGCGGTGGACCGCATCATTCAATTCAAGCGCCGGTACGCCGGGGAGCGCGCCAGATTCAGGGACGCGGTCGACGTGATGGTCACGGAGGCCGCACAACTGGACCGGATCACGGAACGAGAAGTGCTGCTCGACCACTTGCAGACGCGCTTCGACACCCGCATCCGGCCAGCCTTGGAGGACCTCCAGCGGGCCATGCGTGGTCAGCGGATGGAGACAGCGTGGGGGGCAATCAACGTGCAGGTGGCCGCACCGCCAGTGATGACCAGCGCGCTCGCGGTGCTGGCGACGCAACCGTCCATCGAGCAGTCTGCGGCCATCGGTCTGGGTGGGTTCGCCATCGGAGTCAGCGCCGCGGCGCTGCAACACCGACGACGGCGAGAACAAGAACTGGGCGCGTCTCCCATGGCGTACCTGCACCAACTCCAGACGGGCCTGGCACCCCTCAGCCTCACCGAACGCGTCCACGCGGCCGCACGACGACTTGCACCGCCACGCCTCCCCACGTGAGCCTGACGATGCCCTTGTAGAAGAGGTGGCATTCTGGCGCTTGGTCACATGCGACCACAAGAAGTGGACCAGAGCCCACTCTCTACTCCAGCTGTAGATCGTGATGTGCCATGGTCTTGGGGCTGTCTGCCGCTGATGGAAACTCAGGTGGCCTCGGCGCGCCGTCTGGGTAGAGTTGCGCAGGTGCCCGAGCTGAAGCAGCTGGCTGCTGGCCATGCCCCTGCGGTCCTGGCCTTCGAGCTGGCGAACCGTGCCTACTTCGCTGCCTCGGTCTCCGACCGAGGCGACGAGTTCTACAACCAGTTCGCCGACCGGCACCGCGCCTTGCTGGCTGAGCAAGAGGCTGGCATCTGCGCCTTCTACGTGCTGGTCGCCGAGGACGGCTCGGTTCTGGGCCGGTTCAACCTGTACGACATCGAGGGCGGCACTGCCAACCTCGGCTACCGGATCGCGCAGCACGTCGCCGGCCGCGGCGTGGCGACCGCGACCGTCCGAGAGCTGTGCCGGTTGGGGGCGGCGCGGCACGGGCTGCGCACACTGCGGGCAGCCACCGCCGACGCCAATGCCGCGTCCCAGAAGGTGCTGACCAAGGCCGGGTTCGTCCCGGTCGGACCGGCCGACCCGGCCGGCCTCGGCGGTAAGCCAGGCACCTGGTATCAGCGCGACTTGGCACTTCAGCCGTAGACCGTGATCTTGCCGGTGGACCGGTTGTGGGATGGCTGCGGCCACCATTGATCATCAGTGTGTGAAGGCTGAAGATCATGCGGTGGCCGCAGGTCACAGCGTAGACGCTGCTCGATGGCAAAAGGCGTTCGAATGCCTGATAGGCCGGATCGCGGGCCGGTTCAAGCGGGTCGAGCCCCGACGCCGGGTCCGGCGATTGGTGCTCGGTCTGCTGTCGGACCTGCCGCGCAAGAACTGCTGGACCATCGCCGAGTGGGCTGGGGAGTCCACCCAGCATCTGCTGGGGCGGCCCAAGTGGGACGCCGACGCCGTCCGTGACGACGTACGCCGATACGTGGTGGAGCACCTCCACGACGACCAAGTGGTGCTGGTGGTCGACGAGGCCGGCGACGTGAAGAAGGGCACCGACACGGTCGGCGTCCAGCGCCAGTACACCGGCACCGCAGGCAGAATCGAAAATGCCCAGGTCGCCGTCTATCTGGTCTACGCGGGACGGGGCGGACACGCCGCGGTGGACCGGGAACTGTACGTTCCGCGTTCCTGCACCACCGACCCCGACCGCTGCCGCGCCGCCGGACTCGGTGAGGAGACAGTCTTCGCCACCAAGCCGGAGCTGGCCGCCCGCATGGTCGCCCGGTTCCTGAACGCCGACCACCAGGCCGCGTGGGTGGCTGGCGACGAGGTCTACGGCGGCAACCCGAAGCTGCGGACCGCACTGGAGCAACGCGGCACCGGCTACGTCCTCGCAGTGGCGTGCTCGCACGAAGCCACCACGGGCGCGGGGAAGTTCCGCGCGGACACCCTGGCCAAGAAGGTGCCCAAGAGAGCCTGGCAAAAGCTATCCGCCGGAACCGGAGCCAAGGGCCAACGCTTCTACGACTGGGCCGTCATCGACCTCGACTACCCCGCTCCGGGCAACCGCCAACTGCTGATCCGCCATAGCCGCAGCACCGGCGAACTGGCCCACTACCACTGCTATTCGCCCACTCCGGCGCCGATGACCGAGTTGGTACGCATCGCTGGATCAAGGTGGCGAGTAGAGGAGTTCTTCCAGACCGGAAAGGGCCTGGCCGGACTGGACGAGCACCAGGTCCGCCGCTACGCGTCCTGGTCGCGCTGGGTCGCACTCGCCATACTCGCGCACGCCTTCCTCGCCATCGTCCGCGCGAACGAACAGGCCCGCCACCCTGCACCGGACGGCCTCACACCGCTCACCTGCAACGAGATCCAGCACCCGTTCATCACCCTCGTCTTCCAACCCATCCACACCGCTGCCTACCGACTCCGCTGGTCCACCTGGCGACGCCACCATCAGGCCCGATCCCAGACGAGCCACTACCAGCGACAAGCCACCCAGGCATGAAGATCAAGATCTACAGCTGGAGTATCTCGCGTCCACAGCCGCTCACCGGAACCCGCTCCCCGAGAACCCGACGGGAAGGCTTCTCCAGACACTCAGATGTGTCTCACCTACTGGTGGCGTCGTTTCAGGAGCCTGTGCGCGAGGGTGGCCACGGGAGTTGGGGCGGGTTCTTCCTCGCACACAGGACGATGTGCGACCCGTTCCAGGTGAAGGCGATCGGTACGTTGCGCGGGGTTCCATCCTTGGCAACGTAGGCCAGGCGGATCACGTCACGGGCCGGCAGCTCCTGGCTGATCGGGCGGTTCAAAACCTCGATGAACTCGTCGGGCTGCATCGTCCGGTTCCTCGTTCTCAGCGCAGTTGCTCGGCCAGTCCGACGATGATGCCCTCCGGGCCGCGGAGGTAGCAGAGCAGATAGCTGTCCTCGAACCGGGCGATCTCCCCGACGAGTTCGGCACCGTGAGGGCGCAGCCGGGCAACGGTGTCCTCGATGTCGTCGACGGCGAACATGACGCGGTGCGTGCCCAGAATGTTGTGCGGCCGGTTGCGCGGCCCGGCACTGATCACCGCGGGGCTGCGGTACTTCGCCAGCTCGAGCCGGCTGTGACCGTCCGGGGTCCGGACCATCGCAATGTCACAGCGCACTCCGTCGAGTCCGGTGCACTGGTCGGCGACAAGGCCCTCGACCTCCGCCCGGCCCTCCAGCTCCATACCGAGTTCCACGAAGAACGCGATAGCGGCATCCATGTCCTCGACAACGATGCCGACATTGTCCATCCGCAAAATCGCCATGCTGGTTTCTCCTTCTTCCTCGCGCGGCCTGTGGTAGCCGCTGACGTCCCTGGGACGAAGCCGGCGGCAGACTCTCGACATCCGCAGACCGCCGAACTCCGAAAATCTGGATCGCGCCTCAGCACCGCTACAGCAGACCCGCGAGCCAGGCGCCACCACCGAGGGTGCGTGCGGCACAGGTGGCCGATGTCCTGAAGACGATCAGCCGCAGCGTGCCGTCCCCGCTTTCCAATGCTTCCTCGACGATGCGCAGCGTGCGCGCTTGAGCATGGCGCCTCCCCAATCAACTCACGGTGCCGGGTCGTACGCCGCGGAGGCGGTGAAAATCGCTGTCCGTTCGCCGGAGTAGGGTGATAAACATCCGGCGTGCAAGAGACTCTGGACTTCCCTGACCTGCTGCGACTGATCGACGAGCGGTCGACCGCCTTCCGCGCCGCGGTCGCCTCCGCGCCCGACCTTGACGTGCAGGTGCCGACCTGTCCCGACGCCGGGTCAGGCATCCGTAGAAGTCCTCGCGAAAGTGGGACGTGAAGTCGAATGCCTCGTGCCGGGCATCGTGGTGCAGCAGACTCACCCCTGCGGCCTTCGTATGAGTGCGGTTCTGTGACGGAACGCATGCTCATGCGGGGGCCGTCCGCCTGTCCGGCGAATGCCCAGGTGAGCGGCCTAGTTCGAGGAGCATTTCGACTCATCGGTAGCCTGCATCACCATGATGCGCGCTTGGACCTTGCCGATGCTGCTTGTACTCAGCGGCTCAGCTGTCGCGGCTGGGCAGATCTTCAAGGGGAGCCCCGGCACAGCCGCAGCACTCCTGCTGGCGTTCCTGGCGCTCGCCAGCGTGAACTCACCCCTGATCTTCCCGAGGTCGATCGGTGCGCAGGAGGCACAACGCCGCAGCGCGGTCGACGGCCGACCGGTCGTCTTCTGGCGGCCGGGCTGCAAGTACTGCATACGACTGCGCATCCGGCTGGGCCGCAGCGCCCGCCAGTTGCACTGGGTCAACATCTGGCGCGACCCGGCAGGAGCCGCAGCGGTGAGAGCAGCCAACGACGGCAACGAGACCGTGCCGACCGTCGTCGTGACGGGCCAGCCACACACCAACCCCGATCCCGGATGGGTGCGCGAACAGCTCCCCCTTCCGCGTGATCAGAAACCGCGCCCTATGGAGAGGCACACGCAGACACAAGCGCACAGAGGTTAAAAGACAAGCTTAGAGGTCGTTCTCTTTCCGAACCTCGTGTACGGATTCCGCTGGTCAGACATGGGACGGCGGCTGTCGCGGAACAACCCGTTGGCGATCTGCGTGAACTGATCGGCCGCCATCACCCCGCGGCGGATGCCGGCTCCGAAACCGCTCATCGCGCCGCCCTGGGCACAAGCCGCACATGATGGCCACAGCAGCACACCGTGTCCACCAGGGTGGGACGGCCGGTGGCCACGGGTGCGGAGGCATACGTGCGTTCCATGCCGTCACCTCACCCACCGACCCCGACCACACGGGCGGCCACGCACCCCGACCATCGGTCACGATCCGACGACACAGCCCTCCAGCCGCCGCGGCCGGGCCCGCAGTCGAGCCCACCAAACCACCCCGGCAGAGTGCACAGCGGTGACGCAGCCCGACTGCGCAACACCCAGCCGAGCCTGCGCAATCGGGCTGTGCAACCGAGCAAGGACGGTGCGCAGTGGGGCAGCGTGCAGCCGGTGCGCAGCACGGCCCGGGGAGCCGATGCCCTCCTGCGCACAGCCGGATGCCCCGATGCGCAGGCTGCACCCGCAGGTCTGCAGTGTCCTTCTGCCCGCTCGCCCACGGCACCGACCGTGATGCGACAGACCGGTGTTGGCACAGCCCTCGGCGGGACGTCGGCGGATGACCCGGTGAGCACCCACCCGCCTCGGGCCCTGGTCGAGGCCGTGGTCGGGCCGACCAGGTGGATTCAGGCGGTTGTTGCAACACGAGTGAGTTGATCAAGCCGTGAATGCCATGTCGGCGAGGTCCTGCCGGAGCTTCGCAGAGCGCGGCCATGACCTGCAACGACAGGTGTTCCGGCGTGCGCGGGCCCGGGCCATACAGGACACGGGCCGAGGCGGACCCGTAAGGTCCCACCACGTGGAGTTCATACAGAGGAACATCGGCCTCCTCGGGCGTAGTGCGGGTGGAATATCCCGTGCGCAGGCGACAGTCTTGCGTCGTCTCCTGGAACAGCTCGCCACGGGCGAGTACGAAGAGGTCGAGGCCCGGGCGCAGGCTCTCGCGGCGCGGCCGCGGCGCGTGTGGGACCGAAGTCCCGAGCCGGTGTGGCTGGCGAGGACCTTCGCCCTCACGGCCTCGGTGCTGCACGGGCGCAGGGAACACGTACTGCCCGAACTGGAGCGGCTGGCTGTCGAGTTGCAGCACAGCAGCGCCGATCGGACCATTCTGCTGGTGGTGCGGGTCAACCGCGCGGTCGTACTTCTCGGCGAGGAGCACTACGCGAAGGTGGAGTCCGAGGCCGCTGACATCCTGCGTGAGGTGACCCGGCTGGCGCATCTCACCCATGTCGCGGACATCGAGCTGTCCGCTCTGGCGTGCCTGGCCGAAGCCCTGTGCGGGCAGAGCCGGTTCGCGGAGGCGGAAGCGGTCGCGCGCGGCAATCTGGCCCGCGCGACGGGGAACAGAGCCGCCTCCTTGCGATGTCTCCTGGTACGCAGCCTGAACGGGCAGGGCCGGTACGAGGAGGCGCTCGCCGAGTCCCAACAGCCGACGCCGCCCGCGTCCCGCGCAGGGAGCGGACAGCCGGCCATGGCCCTCGCCGCGACCCTGCACGGTCTGGGCCGCCGCGACGAAGCCAAGGCGAACGCCCGTCAGGCCTTGGAGACATGCGAGCAGTTCCTTCATCCCACCCATCCACGCATCCGCGAAGCGCAGGAATTGCTGACCCACATCACCGCAAGCGACCCTCCGCCCGAAACCCCGGACGCGGACACCGGATCCTCATAGGCCTGCTCAGCCCACTGGCAAGTGGCGGGCACCATCACCTGCTGGAGACTCACAACAGCGCCACTGACCCGCCTCAACTCCCCTGTGCCGAACGGCTGCTGACCCATCATCCGCGCATGTCCGAGGAGGAGACGCAACAGACCGAGGCAGAGGAAGCGATACCGCTCACCAAGAGGCAGCAGCTGGCCGCCGACGGAATCGGCGGTGCGCTCGCGGTCGGCGGTGTGGTCGCGGTGTTCACGGGCGGCAACCCAAGATCCACAAGCCGAAGGCATTCCTCCCGCTCACGGGCCAGAGGCTTGCGGGTGTGGTTACCCCCGATCCGCCCGGATCTCGAACGAAATCCTTGGCGATCTGACCGACCGAGCGGTCACCCCGTCGGCCGATCTGACCGACCGAGCGGTCACCCCGTCGGCACAGCTCGACGATCTCGGCTGTGAACTCCGGCGTGAACGAACGGCGAGGGCGCGGCTTCTTCTTCCCCATGCTCTCCATGATGGACATCCTCCCCGGGCAGAACCCCTGAACTCAGATGTCCGCCAAAGCGGATCAAGCCCATCCAGGCTTCGGCAGGGAAAGCTGTCTTCGGGGCGCAGAGGAGTGGGACTCCTGCCGGGCTCACGAAACGTCGGTGTCCAACGGTCGTTAGCGGAGCGTGCACTGAAATGACCGCGCGCCTGGGCGGTCTGCGCTACCTACACCGCCGAGGACCTTCATGCTCCATCACGCTGTTCCCCGCCCCACGACCGTGCCCCCCGAGGCTTGCGACCTGATCGGGGTTCGACAGGCAGTGAATGACGCCTTGGATCGCTTCATCGATGCCAAGGAGCACGGTTCCTACGGTGCGTGCCTCAGCGATCCGTTGCGCGTGCTGCGGGACTTCCTTGGTGCGGGGGGCAAACGCGTGCGCCCTCTATATCTGTGCACCGGCTGGTACGCCGTGAGCGGGGCGCCGCTCACGGTCTCGGTGCTGCACGCCGCTGCCGGCATCGAGCTGTTCCACACGTTCGCGCTGCTGCACGACGATGTCATCGACCGCTCCGACGCCGGCACGACCGTCCCACCGCCCACCGGCAGTTCGCCGTATCCGGCGGCCGACGGCACGAGACGTGGTTCGGGGAGAGCGCAGCGATTTTGCTGGGTGACCTGTGCGAGGCGTGGTCGGCGGAGCTGCTGGGGGACGCTGCGGACATCGGGGCGGCCCGCGCAGCGCTCGATGCGATGCGCACCGAGCTGATCGTAGGGCAGTACCTGGATCTGTGCGCGAGCGGCGAGGGGATCGGCACGATGGCCGACGCGATGCAGGTGATCCACTTCAAGACAACCAAGTACACCGTGGAGCGGCCGATGCAGACCGGGGCCGCCCTGGCCGGTGCCGACGGCACCGTGCTGGAGGCGTGCTCGGCTTATGCGCGGCCCTTGGGTGAGGCGTTTCAGCTTCTGGATGACCTGGAGGATGTGATGGAGGTGGCGGACGGCGGCACGGAAAGCGGTACGGATCTGCGCGAGGGCAAGCACACGGCGACGTCTGCGTGTTGATGTCGCCGCCCTTGGCGTCCTTGACGTTGACGTCGCCGTTGGACGTGCGCAGCTTCACCGGGCCCGTCGCGCTGTTCACTGCGATCTCGCCGTTGCTTGTGTGCACGTCGACCGTGCCGACATCGGTCAGCGTGAGGCTGCCGTTGGACGTGCCTCCCGTCACCGGAAGACCGGCGGGCACCTTGACGACGTAGTCGACGCCTGCGCGGTGGGGGTGGCCCGGCGGGTGCGCTTGCTCACTGGACGCTGCCCCCTTCGGTGCTGGCGCGCTTCCAGGCCGCATCGCGCAGCAGGCGCAGGCCGTTGAGGCCGACGATGACGGTGGAGCCTTCGTGTCCGAGGACGCCGAGCGGCAGCGGCAGGGTGGCGACCAGGTCACAGACGACCAGCCCGGTGATGAACACACCGGCGATGACGAGGTTCTGGACGACCAGGCGGCGTGCCGCGCGGGACAGTGCAACGACCTTGGGGACGGTGGCGAGTTCGTCGCGCACGATGACCGCGTCGGCGGTTTCCAGGGCCAGGTCGGAGCCGGCGCGGCCCATGGCGATGCCGGTGTGGGCGGCGGCCAGGGCCGGGGCGTCGTTGACGCCGTCGCCGATGACCAGCACCTTGCGTCCGTGGGCCTCCAGGCGGCGTACCACCTCGACCTTGTCCTGCGGCAGGAGCCCGGCGTGGACGTCGTCGGCCACGATGCCGACCTCGGCGGCGAGGCGGGCGGCGGCGCGCGAGTTGTCGCCGGTCACCAGCATCGGGGTGCTGCCGGTGAGCGCCTTCAGGGCGGTGACGGTGGCGGCGGCGTCCTGGCGCAGGCGGTCGGCGATGCCGAGGATGCCGACCGGGATGCCGTCGCGCTCGACCAGGACCGCGGTGCGGCCGTCGTTCTCCAGTTCCTCGGCGAGGGCCGCGGTCCTGGCGGAGCGCGGGTCGGTGGCGCCGCCCAGGAGCCGTGCCGGGCCACCGACGGCGATAGCGGCGCCGTTGACGGTGGCGGTCACGCCGATGCCGGGGGTGGAATTGAAGTCCCGCGTCTCGGGGATGTCGAGGCCGCGGGTGCGGGCGGCGTCCACGATGGCGCGCGCGAGGGGGTGTTCGCTGGGGTGCTCGGCGGCCGCCGCCAGGGCCAGCAACCTGTCCTCGTCGAGGTTTCTGCCGGTCAAGGGGCGGATGTCGGTGACGCGGGGGGTGCCTTCGGTCAGGGTGCCCGTCTTGTCCAAGGCGACCGCGTCGATCTGGCCGAGGCGCTCCATCACGACGGCAGACTTGACCAGGACACCGTGGCGTCCGGCATTCGCGATCGCGGACAGTAGCGGCGGCATCGTGGCGAGCACCACGGCGCACGGCGAGGCGACGATCATGAAGGTCATGGCGCGCAGCAGCGAGCTCGTGAGATCGGCGCCGAAGCCCAGCGGGATCGCGAAGACGGCCAGGGTGGCAGCGACCATGCCGAGGCTGTACCGCTGTTCGACCTTCTCGATGAACAACTGAGTGGGGGCCTTGGTCTCGGAGGCTTCCTCGACCATGGCCACGATCCGGGCAATCACCGAGTCGGAGGCGTCCCGCTCAACCTTGACCCGCAGCGCGCCGGTGCCGTTCAACGTGCCGGCGAAGACCTCGTCACCGGTCTCCTTTGCCACGGGCAGGGGCTCGCCGGTGATGGTGGCCTGGTCGACCTCGCTCGCCCCGTCCAGGACCCGTCCGTCGGTGCCAACCCGCTCGCCGGGGCGGACGAGGATTGTGTCCCCGACGGCCAGATCGGCGGTGGCCACTGTCTCCTCGCGGCCGTCGTCGGCCAGGCGGGTGGCGATGGCCGGTGCAAGGTCGAGGAGGCCGCGCACCGCGTCCTGGGTGCGGGCGGTGGCCAGCGCCTCCAGGGCGCCGGAGGTGGCGAAGATGACGATCAGCAGCGCGCCGTCCATCACCTGCCCGATCGAAGCCGCACCGATGGCGGCAACGACCATCAGGAGATCCACGTCCAGCGTCTTGTCCTTGAGGGCTTTCAAGCCCTCCCAGCCCGGCTCCCAGCCGCCCGTGATGTAAGTGAGCGCGTACAGCGGACCCCACGCCCATACCGGGGCGCCGGTCAGCTGGAGCGGCAGCGCGATCAGGAACACCACCAGGGCAGCCATGGCCCAACGGGCCTCGGCCAGCGCGAACACGCGGGTCCGCCGCTTCGGGGCCGCGTCGCGCGCCGAAGCGGCGGCGGGCGGGGCCGGGCGTTCGATAAGGGTGGAAGGCATGACAAAGGTACCCTTCGCGGGCATGGGGACGGCAGCACCACCACCATACAGGAATGAATGAATAGCTCTTCATTTGTCATTGGTAGGATGGCGCCATGGGCCATGGAGTCGACGACAAAACCGCTGCCACCCCCCGTGAGCGCCTGGATGCGGCGGGGGCTACCGATGTCGCCTCCACTCTCCAGGCGCTGGCGACGCCGTCGCGGCTGTACATCCTCGCGCGCCTTCAGGAGGGGCCGTGCGCGGCCGGTGAACTGGCCGACGCGGTGGGCATGGAGCAGTCCGCCTGTTCGCACCAACTGCGGCTGCTGCGCAACCTCGGCCTGGTCACTGGCGAACGCCGGGGCCGCTCCATCATCTACAGCCTGTACGACAACCACGTCGCCGAACTCCTCGAACAGGCCCTCTACCACGTGGAACACCTGCGGCTCGGCCTGCATGACACCCGTGCCGACGCCGACATCCCGGCAGCGGCCAAGGTGGCCGCCGCCACCCGCTGACCGCCCAGTCCCGCCCCGACGTGGGTCACCCGCGCCCCGGTGCACCCTTGGTTGCTCGCGTGTACCGGGCGAACGGCACCGCCACGGCGGTGACCACTAGGGCGAGGGCGGCGTAGCCGCTGGTGAGGGTAAGTGCGCTGGCGACGCCCGCCACGAGCAACGGACCGCCCGCGTCGCCGAGCTCGCGGCCGAGTTCGGCGGCTCCCATGGTCTGGCCGAGGCGTTCGACCGGGGTGGATGCTGCCAGGGCCGCGAAGCCCAGCGGGGTGATCAGCCCCGTACCCGCCCCGATGACCACGGCAGCAGTCAGCACGCCGGTCAGCCCCGGAAGCATCGCGGCCGCCAGCCCGGCAGCGGCCAGGAGCAGCCCGGCGAACAGGCCCGTGCGCGTGCTCAGGCGTCCGGCATCGAGCGCACGTCCGGCCCGGGGCTGGACGAGGGCGGCGCTGGCGGCCAGCAGCGAAACGGCCGCCCCGGTGGCCAGGGCCCCGTATCCGGCAGCGGCTCCGGACACCGGCAGGAATCCCACCCCGACCGAGAGGCCGGCGGTGGCGGCGGCCAGCGCGGCGGTCGGCTTGAGGAAGGCGCCGTCGGCCAGGCGACGAGCCAGATCCAGGACGGTCTGACGCGCGCGCGGCAGCGGCGGCACGTGAGGGACGGCCAGCAGAACCCACAGCGCGACGGCCGCGCCGAGCACCGCCAGCACCGCGAAGAGCAGCCGCAGCCCGCCGACCCACACCAGGACACCGCCGAGAAGGGGGCCGAGCGTGTAACCGATGGACTTGTAAAAGCCGTAACTGCCGAACGCCCGGCCGTGCTTGGCGGCCGGGTTAAGGCGGGCGACGAGAGCGGAGGCAGCCGGCGAGAAGGCCGAGGCGGCAGCTCCCTGGCCCAGCCGTGCCGCCCAGAGCCACCCCGGGCTGTCCACGATCAGGTACGCGGCCGAGGCGGTCGCAAAGCCGAGAAGGCCGCCGATCATCACGGGGCGGGCGCCGATCTTGTCCGCGAGGCTGCCGAAGACCGGCTTAAGGATGACCTCGGCCCCGTCGTACAGGGCCAGCAGCAGCCCCAGATACAGCAGCGACCCGGTCAGGTCCCCGCCGGCCTGCCCGAGGTTGGCGGCGATGCCGTGGGCGCCGAACGCGGTGGTGAACCCGGCCGCGTACAGCGGCCACATCTGGCGCGACGGCGCTGGGGGGGCTTCGGCGGGGACGGCGCCGGCGGGGGCCGTCACTGCGTCCCCCCGTCGCCGCCCGCACCGTACGCGGTGCGGAAGTCGGGGGCGGGACGGTGCCCGACAGTAAGTCGTTGGGGAGCGCCGAGCCGGTCGCGTATCGCGTCGGAGGCACACCCGGGGAAGGCAGCGGACCAGTGCTTCACGGCTGATATCCCTTCACGGCACGCAGTCGGGCCGGCCGTATCGGCGGAGTGGCTTGGGTCGGAGCGCGCGGCGCGGGCGCCGGCGAGTTCGGCGCTGGACAACCGGGTCCTGGAGACAGAGAGCCGTGTCACGTTCATTGACGGCATCCTGGCAGCTGCCGTCCTGCTCGGGCTGGTCTTCAATACCGCGGCCGGCTGATGGTGGGCCGACCCCGCCGCCGGCTACGTGCTGGTCTACTACGCCCTCCGGGAGGCACGCGAGATCTTCTCCGGCGAGCACTGATCATCACACCCGCGCGGGCCTACGACCTGGCGCCGCCCCCATCCTTGAGGGCCTGTCGCAGTTGGCGAAGGGCGGGGACGCCGGCAAGGCCGCCCGGCGTCCGGTACACCCGGCAGGCCAGTCCGGGTACGCGGCCGGGCTCGGCGAACGGATCGCGGCCGTCGATGAGGACGGTCGGGGAACCGGTGAAGCCGACTTGTTCGGCCTCGGCCTGACCGTCGATGACGCGCGTGGTGAACGTCTCCCTGCTCAGCCCGACATCGTCGAGTGCCCGCCGCAGCTGATCAGCCACGGGCTTCTCGTTCGGACAGCCCGGCACCACCAGGATCTCGATCTCCATGTATCCAGGATCGCGCAACTACCCGCCGTACATGCCCAAGGGGTCCGTCTCGCCGGGCGCGCTCACCCTGGGCAGTGGAGTATGGCCGTCTCACCGAACTGGCCGCCGCCGAGGCAGACCCCGGCACTGCTACCGCCTCAGTCCGCCCCGCAATGCCTCACCGGCCGTGGCACCGACACCGCTCACCCCTAGATGGGGACGGGCCCAGCGCGCCCTCGCAGACGCAAAGGGGCGGGTGGCATAGCGGCAGCCAGAGGACGAAGGCGGGCATAGCCTGCAGTCATGGCCCCGATCCCGTGGGGCAAGTTCCCCACTGTCGCAGAGCATCAACAAGCTCACCTGTCCCTCCCCTCGTAGCGTGAAGACCGTGACTGCAGGGGAAGTTGGGAGTCATGGCGGACAAGCGACGGAAGTTCGATCCGGAGTTCCGTGAGGGGGCTGTACGGATCGTGACCGATCTACAACTCCCGGCAGTTGCTCATGGAGCCAGCGCCGGTGGCGCTACGCTGCTGTGTCGTGCAAGAGACGCGTCTCGACACTGCTCGAATCCGGGCGGCTCGCCGGGTAATCGACCCGGTCTTTCTCGACACTCCGCTGTACCGCTGCGAGGCGCTGGAGCCCGGCCTCGGGTGCACGGTGAGTATCAAGCTCGAGACGGCGAACCCGGTCCGCAGCTTCAAGGCCCGCGGCACCGAGGTAGTCGCGAGCCTGATCGCCGACACTGCCTCGCGAGCCGTGGTATGTGCGAGCGCGGGCAACCTTGGCCAAGCCCTCGCGTGGTCCGGTCGCGGCCGGGGACTCGACGTCACCGTCGTGGCATCCCGCTTTGCGACTCGGGCCAAGCTTGATCGCATCCGCGCATTGGACGCCGGGTTGGAGCTGGTGGACGGCGACCACGAGATGGCTCGCGAGCGAGCTGCGGCCATCGCACGGTACGACGGCATCCGGCTGGTCGAAGACAGCCTGGACATCGAGACCTGCGAGGGCGCGGCGACCATCGGCCTGGAACTGGTGGACCCTGCGCCGTCGTTCGACACCGTCCTGATTGCCCTCGGCGGCGGGGCGCTGGCCACCGGCGTGGGTCATGTGGTGAAGGCATTGGCACCCGAAGTCGAGGTGATCTGCGTCCAGCCACTGGGCGCACCCGCGCTGACACTCTCGTGGCGCAGGCGACGTGTCGTCACCACCGACTCGACCAACACCATCGCTGACGGCGTCGCCGGCCGTCGTCCCATCCCGGCCGTCCTGGACGACCTCCTCCTGGTCGCTGACGACGCCGTCCTGGTCCAGGAGGCGTCGATCATCGCCGGTATGCGAATGCTCCTTGACCACGCCGGCCTCGTCGTCGAACCCTCGGCCGCACTCGGCATCGCCGCGATCCTCGAAAACCGCGACCGCTTCGCCGGCCGGCACGTCGTCACCATCGTGTGCGGCAGCAACGTCGACACAGACGCCTACCACCAATGGGTCAGCGCGGCCCGCCATCCACAGAACTTGATGCCCTGAAGAGGCGCGGCCTGCGCCCCCACGAGAGCGGATACACACCCGGAATTCACACCCGTCACAGCAAACGAGATGCCCGACAAGCGAACACGACCAACACCAATACACCGACACCAACCCGCACCGCAGACGCTCGGCCGAGGTCAGCCGCCGGACGACTGCGGAGCAAGCGTGATCTAGCGCAGGGCTAGGAGCCCCGCGTCCGTCGGCCTGAAGCCGCACGCGTCGAAGTAGAACGGGCGCAGATGCTCTTCAAAGTCGACATGGAGCCATTCACAGTCCGCGGCGCGGGCGCCTTGCGCTGCGGTCGTCACGCGTTCGGTCCCAACACTGGTCTTGCGCATGTCCTGGGCGACCATCGTGTCAAGAACGAAGGCATGGACGCCACCGTCCCAGGCGACGTTGCCAAACCCTACGAGTCTGCCGTCTTTCCGGGCGCAGACCCAGCCGAGGCTGTGACGGTGCACTCGTGTCCGCCAATCGGTGTTCCCCTGAACGTGACCGAACGCATCCGCGTGGAGCGCGTTGACGGCGGCATTGTCGAAGTCACCGCGCCACTCATACGCGATCGTCATGGGCCGCATCGTAGGCCGTGAGGTCCGATCCGTCCCTGCCTCTTCTGGGGCCTACGCCCCTTTCAGACAGAGGCATTCCGAGGGTTCCCATACCCGACTCCACCATTAAGGATCTCCCCCAAGATGCTGGCCAAGGCATACAGCGAAGCCGGCCACTTCGCAGACACGGCGGCACCTTCTGCTGAGGTCGAGCAGGCCGCGCTGTGTCGGGACCCTCACGCCGCCGTCACCGGGGGCAGACACTGCGGCTTTTCGGTCAGTCGGAGGTCTCGGCCGACTCAGCCGGCTCAGAGTCGTCGACCGGCTCAAACTCATCGATGTCGTCAGTGGTGGCGGCCCAACTTGCCAGCAGGTTCAGGGCGTCCTGCGAACGCGACGCCGGCTCAGCGGTGTAGGTGAGCAGGCTCTGGCTGGCGTCGCCCCCGAGAGGGAAGGTCTCAAAGGGCAGGTCGAGATCGCCGACGACCGGGTGGTGGAAGCGCTTCAGGCCGGTGGTGTGGATGCGGACGTTGTGGGCGGCCCAGCGGCGACGGAAGTCCTCGCTGCGGGTGGACAGTTCCCCGATCATGTCCGTCAGCCGCCGGTCGTAGGCGTCGCGGCCGGCCTCGGCGCGCAACATGGCGACCACGTCGTTCGCGACCTCGTCCCAGTCGCGGAAGAACTCGGGTGCGTGCGGGTCGAGGAAGACGAACCGGGCGTTGTTCGGCGGGCGCGCCGGGTCGGCGTAGACCAGTGAGAACAGCGCCCGCCCAAGGGCGTTGGCGGCCAGGATGTCCAGGCGTCCGCTGAGTACGAACGCGGGCGTGCCGGTCATCGAGTCGAGGACGCGCTGCACCGCAGGCCTGACGCGCTGCTGGGCCGGCCGGCGTCGCGGGGGGCGGGTCGTGCCGGCGCCGCGCAGGAGGTCGAGCAGGTGGATTCGCTCGGCCTCGTCAAGCCTCAGTGCCTGGGCTATGCCGTCAATGACGCTCTCCGAGACGCCGGTGGCGTTGCCGCGCTCCAGCCGGGTGTAGTACTCGCTGGAGATGCCCGCGAGGAGAGCTACCTCCTCCCGGCGCAGCCCGGTGACCCGCCGACGGTCTCCGCCGTACGAGGGCAGTCCAGCCTGCTCGGGGGTGACCCTGGCCCGTCGCGTGCCCAGGAATTCCCTGATCTCTGCGCGGAAATCGACCTGAATGCCAGGGTTAGTGCCGTAAGGGTCGTTTCTTCCTGCCATGTGCTCCACTCTACGAATGCTTCACGCTGTCTGGGAGTCCCTCTCAGTGACCCCCTCATCAGGGACTCCCACACACGCGTGACAACCGGTTCTGTTGATGGTGCACCGCCCACCGCGGTGTGAATGGCCCGGATACGGCGGCGCTTCTGCCGCCGGTCTCCAGCCCTTCTGCGGCGCCGTCGGCGCTGCGATCATCGGAATCGGATGGACGGATCATGCGTCGAGACACCAAGCCTGCTGTCGTAGTCACGGCGCTGGGAATGCTCGGCCTCGCGGCCTTCGGATCGGGTGCGGCGGACGCGGCCGACGGCAACACCGTCTCCGGGTCGTCGACTCGCGTCACGGCGGAGCCCGTCTCGTGGAACCACGGGACCGCGCAGCTGAACAAGCGCATCATGCAGCGCTTCACCAGCGAGTTCCTGCCCACGGGCGATCCCGCGCTGGCGAGGAAGTTCATCAGCCCGGACATCGTCATGCACTTCGGCGGCCAGACGCAGCAGGGCCGGGAGACGTATCTCGACATCGTCGCCGCGAACATGAAGGCATTCCCCGACCTCAAGTGGACGGTGGAGGACATGCGGGCCGAGGGCGACACCGTGGCAATCCGCTACACCATGACCGGCACGCACGAGGGACCCTTCGCCGGAGTCGAGGGCACGGGCAAGAAGATCCACGCGGAGAGCTTCGCGTTCTACCGCCTGTCCCGCGGCAAGATCGTCGAGGAGCGCGCCCAGCTCGACATGCTCAGCATCCTTCAGCAGATGGGCGCCATACCCTCCGCCGCATAGCAGCGGAGCGCCGTACTCCACCCGCCTCCGCCGCAGCCACCCCTACGCCGACACGATGACCGGCGCTCGCCGCGCCCCTCAGCTCGGCCCGTACGGGTCCCCGTCGGCCCTGCGCCGCACACCCAGAGAACCAAGGAAGAACAGGACACCCCCATGGCAACAAAGCTGACCGACACGGTCGCGCTCGTCACCGGCGCGAGCAGTGGCATCGGCGCCGCCACCGCCCGCCGGCTCGCCGAGGACGGCGCCTCCGTCGCCCTGGTGGCCCGCCGCAAGGACCGACTGAACGACCTCGCCGCCGAGTTCGAGAAGGCGGGCGGCACCGCGCTGGTCGTGGAAGCGGACATCACCGACCGCGCCCAGGCCGACGCGGCCGTGCAGCGGACGGTGGAGCACTTCGGACGCCTGGACACCCTGGTCAACAACGCCGGGCTGATGCTCCTGGGGCCCGTCGTCGGTGCGGATGCCGACGAATGGGAGCGCATGATCGCCGTCAACGTCCAGGGCCTGCTCTACACCACCCGCGCCGCCCTCCCGCACCTGCTCAAGGCCGCGGAGGACGGGCCGCGCCGGGTCGCCGACATCGTCAACATCAGCTCGATCGCCGGCCGGGTCGCCTGGAACGGATACGGCGTCTACAACCTCACCAAGTTCGGCGTGAACGGCTTCACCGAGTCCCTGCGCCAGGAGGTCACCCAGCGCCACGTCCGCGTCGGCGTCCTGGAGCCGGGCGGCGTGGACACCGAGCTCGGCTCGCACAACGACCACAAGCCCGAGGTCCGCGAAGCGATCGGCACCTTCTATGAGCAGACCGAGGTCCTCGCCCCCGACGACATCGCCGACGGCGTCGCCTATATCGTCACCCGGCCCCGCCACGCCTCCGTCGGCGAACTGTGGATCATGCCCACCGACCAGGCCTGACCCCGGCTGTCACCAGCCGTCCGTCCGGGCCTCCGGCGACGCCACAGCCACACGCCATCACCACACCCCACTGAGCGCCGGGCTACGGCGCATGAAAAAGGAAACCCCTCATGAGCAAGGTCATTCTCGTCACCGGTGCCGGACGCGGTCTGGGCACGGACATCGTCCGCGAGGCCCTCGCCGCCGGCCACCAGGTTGTCGCCACCGGCCGCCGCCCCGAAGAGGTGGAGAGGACCCTGGGCGGGCCGCAGGACAACCTGTTGGTCACCAAGCTTGACGTCACCAGCCTGGAGGACGCCGAGGCCGCCGCGCAGGCAGCCGTCGAGCGCTTCGGCCGCATCGACGTCCTGATCAACAACGCCGGCAATTTCTTCGCCGGCTACTTCGAGGAGATCACGCCCGCGCAGATGCGCCAGCAGATCGAGACCAACCTCTTCGGCCCCATGAATGTCACCCGCGCCGTCCTGCCCGTCCTACGCAAGCAGCGCGCCGGGCACGTCATCACTCTCTCCTCCTCCGCCGGCATCATCGGCCAGGAGTTCTGCGTCGCGTACGCCGCCTCCAAGTTCGGTGTGGAGGGCTGGATGGAATCGCTGCGCTACGACGTCGAGCCGTACAACATCCACACCACGGTCGTGGAGCCCGGCTTCTTCCGAACCGAGCTTCTCGTGGACGCCTCCACCACCTGGCCCGAGCCGACCATCGACGACTACGCCGAGCGCACCACCGCCACCATCTCCGCCTGGAAGAGCATGAACGGACAGCAGACCGGCGACCCCGCCAAGCTCGCCCGCGCCCTGCTGACCATCGCCGACCAGGACAAGCCCCTGCTGCGCTTCGTCGCCGGTGCCGACGCCATCGAAGGAGTCGAGGCCAAGGCCCGTGATCTCCTCGCCCAGGCCGAAGCCTCCCGCGAACTGGGCAGCAACCTGGGCTACGACGACACCAGCGCCTGACACGCCCGGACCCGGGCTTTGGGCTCGCACCGCAGCAGGGAGTGTGGGCCGCACGAGTGCGAGCCCTCGGACGACCGCAGGTCCCGCTGCCCCCGGACAACGGTGACGGAATCACTTTCCTGTCCGGTCGGCGCGGCACCGGCCGATGGTTGGAGCGACGCACACGATGAACCCGACCTACGACTTCGAGAACAAGGTGGCCCTAGTCGAAGTCGACAGCGCGAACCATTCGGTGGGCCGTGCGAACCTCTCGGTGCTGATACGGACCTTGCGGGCGGTGCCTCGGCTGACTAAAGGTTGCCCCGTAACTGGCCTTGCATCAGCCGTCCGTGGGCATCCAAGCCCTTGTGCGGGAGGCGAACCCGATGTTGAACGGGTCAGCCATTAACCGCTCGGATAGAGGTGCAGCTCGTCCCCGTTGGTGTCGAACCAATAATTCGGCACATCGACCGGGTAGGAGAGGAACGGCTTGCCGCCGTTGCTGATCTCGGAGGATCCCTCTTTACCATCGGCTACCCAGCGAAGAACAGCTTTCCAATGGATGGCTCCCCTGAGCGCGCCGCCGGAAAGAATGAACACCTCGGGGTCGTTGGCTGAAACCTTGTAGGGGAAGTCGACGGCTTTCGCGATGGGCTGACCGTTCTCATCCGTCTCGCTGAGCTTGAAGTGAGGTGTAGGCTCATCCAGGTCGACACTGTAGTAGCGCTCCTCTACTCCGCCACCACAGCCGGTACCCACGCTAATGACGTCTTCGTTAAAGGGCTCTCGTTTTGTCACCTGGACGTCTAAGCCGGTTAAGATCACGGCTTTGCCGTTAGTGCCCTCTACGGTGACTTCAACCGTGCTTCCGGTCAGGAGATCGGATCCTGTGGCTTTGCGGCCATCAGCCAGGATCTTGCTATATGCCGGATGGGAGGGGTGGCCGGCCAGTCGCATTTTGAGGTCAGTCGCCACAACCACGGCGTCCTTGTGGATACGCCAGTAGCCACACATGTCGGTATCCTTGGTCTTGGCGTGAACCACCGGCTTATTGGACTCGTCATCGCTGAACAGCGATGAGATCGCACTGACGCCCCCTTGTTGCAGCCAGCCCCCGATGGCAGTTACGACCGCTCCCGAAGCTATTGCTACGACCGTGGGCTTTCTCCACCACGGAACTGGCGTGCCGTTCGCACCCGAGTTCCCGTTCGCATCACTAGAACCACCGCTCATGGCGACTCGTCCCCCTCATGCGTATTGCGAGAGTTGGACGATAGCGCTCGTCCATGGTCCGTTGTAGCGGAATGAATAGATTGGCAACTATCTAGTTCGCTTCGCGCGCTGAGTGATCACGCTTGCGTTAGCGAGAGATCATATTGACGCGGAGGGAAACGCGGAGTCACTCGCCGCGGTTTGGATAGAGCCGGGACCCGAGGGTTCCGGGTGGTTCTTGCGGCGTTGAACTACCCCTTGGTGTTCGTTCAGTACGTCACCGACTGGGTGGCCGACAAAACCCGCTGCCGGCTGTCCGTCGCTCCGAGTGAGGAAGCCGCCCTGTCCGAGATGCTCGCCCGCTGCCCCGATGTCCCCATCACGGTCACCTTCGCCCACTGAACTGGATCGCCCACCGTGCGCAGCAGGAGTAGGCGCTTCAGGGAAACGAACTACCGGTACACCCGTTTCGCCCCCGAACCCTGCGGCAGCGAGAACCCTCCGTCCTGTCGTGGGGAGAACCGGTACTGTCCATCTTTCTCCAGGCCGGGAAGATCACTGGGCACAGCGTGGCGAGCAGATACACACCTCCAACCATCAGCAGCGTGGAGGGCAGTTGGACCGAATCCACGAGGAAGCCCGCAGCCAGTCCCCCCCCCAGCGGAGTGACCAACTGAACCGAGGCTGTTGTCGCACTCAGCACGCGGCTGCGCAGTTCCTCCGGCACCGTCTCATACGTCACTGTGGCCACGATGGGGTTGAGCACACCGCAGGCGAGACCCTCAACCGCCATGATCACAGCCAGCGGCGCGAAGGTGTCGGTGAAGGCGGCCACCACGAAGCGCGGCAGGCCCACGATGAGAAACGCGATCGTGAACACGGGCCACCGCCGAAAGCGGCCGCCCACTGCCCCGTAGACCAGCGCCCCCGTGAGTGCACAGACCCCGAACGCCGCGTTCAGCAGACCGAGATCGATGGAACCACCAAGCTCCTTACGGGCAGGCACGGGGAGGAGCACGGTGCTCCATCCCTGGTCGAGGCCCCTGGTGACCAGCGTCAGCAGGCACAGGTCCAGCAGCAGCGGCGTGGCCGCCAGGAAGCGATAGCCTTCCGCGAGTTCACGGCGGTAGGCACGCAACGACGCCGGCTCGACCTGTCGCTGGGGCTGTGCCTCGGACAGACCGCGCACCCCGAACGCGAACAGTGGCGCGGCCACAGCGAAGGTCGCGGCATCCACCAACAGGACGTTCTCGGCTCCGAGTACGGCGATCAGCACACCTCCGAGAGCCGATCCAGTCAGCGCCGCACAGCGTGCCGCACCGTCGTACAACCCGGCAGCCCTGGTCAGCGGCATTCCGGCGCGTTGGGCGAGCGTGGGCAACAGCACGCCGCGGGCCGTTTCACCCGGTGAACGGCACAGCCCTGTCACCGCCATCAGCACGCACAGCATCCAGAAGTGCAGGATGCCGGCGAACTGCAGCAGCGGGATCGCCGCAACCGCGACTCCGCAGGCGAGATCCGAGGCGACACTTACCCGGCGTCGCCCGATCCGGTCGATGACCGGACCGCCGACGAGCGCAGCGAGCACCACGGGCAGCAGTGTGCAGAACGCGACGATCCCGGCCTTGGCGGCACTGCCCGTGCTCTGCAGCACGAACCACGGCACGCCCATGTACGTGAGGCAATTCCCAGTGATCGAAACGAGGTTGGCGGCAAGAACCGTTGTCAGAGGACGGCGATCACCCGTCAAGAAGTCTTCGGGCACTGCGGTGGTCTCCCATGAGGGGAAGCGCCCACCGCGAACGAAGCAAGTCAGCCGGTGGGCGAAGCGAAGTGGTCAGCGTCTGGCGCGCACAGCGAGGCGCACCGCGATGCGGTGTTCACGAGCAGCGCCTCCAACACTTCGCCGGGATGACCACCCGGCACCTCCACGCATTGTCACCTCGGGCACCGGCCCTCCGCAACGACGATCCGTTCACAACGGGCGGACTCGCACAGGGAATTGACCGAGTTGCACCGATGAAGACAGATCTGCTGACCACCTGGATCTCGGAGCGACACCAGCCTCAAGCGTTCCCGTTCTCGTGACCATCCACCGATGGGTCACAGCGGGCTGGGAAACGATCAACGTGAGCGTGGGATCTGCCGCGGAAACCCGCGCTCATGTGCGCTGATCAGTGAATTCCGACGGCGCCCTCGACGGGGCAGGGTCGTCCCGGCCGAACTACCACTGCCAACAGGCGAAGTCCGGCTCGCCGTCCACCCCTTCCTGTCTTCTACTTACCCTACGCTTTCACGAACGAGCCTGTCCGAAGCGTGTTCAAGAAGCTGAGGAGTGCCTCTGACCTGGGACGATGGGACTTGTCTAGAGTCCTGTTCGTCGTCAAAAAAGCTGCACTCGTAGGGTGAAGAAGCGTATCGGCTGGTATCCGTGCGACGCATCGACGTGGTGCAGGTCTTCCCGAACCCCGACGCACTCCTGCGGCTAACGACCGCCGTGCTCAGCGAGATGCACGACGAATGGACCGCCTTCGCCCGCCGCTACCTCTCCGAAGGAAGCATGGACACGCGGCGGACCGCGACGCCCGAGACGAACTCCCCACCGCTTCACCATCACAGGGGACATGAGCCGCCCGGAGGGCGGACAAAGCGAAGACGGCAAGCGGCTGTGGCGGCCGGTAAGCCGCTCCTTCAGGAATACGACTGACGCAAGACGCTTGGCCTGCGCGCGATGACACCCTTGGGTTTCGTTTGGCAGCACACGCCAATACGGTGGCCAGATGATGTCGATCAAGAAGTTCCAAGTCACCTTCGACTGCGCAGAACCTGAGCGCCTCGCTCGTTTCTGGTGCGAGGTGTTGGGGTACGTCGTACCGCCGCCACCGGACGGGTTTGCCACTTGGGACGATTTCAAGCGCTCGCAGCCACCTGAGCAGCAGGACGCATGGTTTGCCTGCATTGACCCTTCAGGCGTGGGCCCGCGACTGTACTTTCAGCGCGTCCCCGAAGGGAAGGCCGCCAAGAACCGGCTGCATCTTGACGTGCGGGTCGGCACCGGACTCGTGGGTAAAGAGCGCCTGGCCGCACTTGAGGCCGAGTGCGCACGACTGGTCCCGCTCGGGGCGGTACATGTGCGAACGCTGTATGACGGCAATGATTCGTGCATCCCGATGCAAGACATCGAGGGCAACGAGTTCTGTATCGACTGAGGGACTGCGAACGTGGCCCTCGTTCGGTCATGTCCCGCACAGCGGTGTAGTGGCGCGGCAGCGTCTGACGCCCCCTGCTGGTCAGCGGCTACCAGTAGCCACACGGCTGGAGACGTCACGGCCGTCATGCGGATGCCCCCGACCACGGTTTGGACCTAAGAGTGCCGCTACCCGAAAGTGGCCGGGGTGTGGAATTGCGGTAGGCCAGGTGCGGGCTCCGATCGCGAGGGCCGTCGGATCGACGGCCGTACGGCCGGCCTTCCCCCGAGCAACCGCTGGACCGTCGCCGGCGGGAGCGCGGCGAGCACACCGACGCGGTCGACGCCATAGCGCCGAGGGTGCCGGCGTGGCGGGGACCGATGCCATGCAGGTCCTCCACCAGGAGCAGGGCGAGCCAGTCGGCGACGTCGGCCGGCTCGATGGCCAGGACGCCGCCCGGGTGGGGAACCTGCGCGGAGGCCGTGGCCGCGACGGTGAGACTGGAGTACCGACGGGTTCGACCGCCTCCGGCTACCGGGCGTTCGACCTGTTCATGCTGGTTGGCGAATCGGGAGTGACGTCCACTCGAAAGGGTGAAATTCTGCCAGTAACTCGCAGATTCCGGGAGCTGCTTGCGTAATTTGCATGTCCGTGGCGGATTCCGATACTCGCCGCTTCTCGCTGATCAGCGGGCGCGGCTCGCCAGGCCAGCCTCCCGGGCAGGAGGAAGGCCTGGCCGATGTCCTGACCCTTCAGCGCCGCGGTGTTCACCCGTCGTCACGGGAGGCAGAGCAGGCGCTCTACCAGGACACGCTCGCGGAGTACTGCTGGGCGCGGGATGTGGCGGGGCTGGCGCCGACGACGCTCAACCGCCTGGTGCGGCCGGTGATCGAGGTGTGCACCTTCTACGACGTCCTGCCTTGGGAGCTGTCACCGCGGCAGCTGGATCAGTACTTCGCCGGGGCGGGCAAGCGCGGTCACACCACGGTCCGCAAGAAGATCACCGGCATCGACCTGTACTTCGCGTTCCTCGAACAGCGGTATGCCGGGGAGATCCGGCGGCGGTTCGGGGCGGTGGTGGAGTCACCGGTCGATGCGTTCAACCGGCCCCGGCACCGCGGGGACTTCGGGCTGCGGATCCCGCCCTCGCGCGCAGAGATGACGGCGTTCTTTGCCGCGTGGCGCCAGGAACTGGGCTCGGCGCGCAAGTATCCGGTCGCGGTCCGCAACTACGTGATGGCCAAGACCGCTTGCATCTCCGGAGTGCGGGCAACCGAGTTGTGTCTGGTGAGGCTGGGCGACCTGCACTGGAACAATGGCCATTGGGGCCGCTTCCTCGTCAAGGGCAAGGGCGCACGCGGGTCGGGCCCGCGGGAGCGCGAGGCGTTCATGTTCGCGGAGGGCCGCGAACTGCTGTGGTGGTACATCGAGGAGGTCCGGGGCCTGTTCCCGGAAGATGCGCTGGATCCGTACGCTCCGCTGTTTCCTTCCGAACGGCTGCCGGCCGCGCTGGGTGCCGAGGTAGCGGTCGCGCCGCCGGTCTGCGCCGACACCTTCCGCCGGTCGCTGCGCGCCGCGTCACTCGCCCATCTGAAGGGCACGGTGACAGTGCTGTTCCCGCATCTGCTGCGGCACGCCTGCGCGACGCACAACTACGAGTCGGGGATGCCGCTTTGGGACATTCAAGTGCTGCTGGGGCATACCTGGCCGACCACGACGGTCGGTTATCTGGCGAGCGCGAAGGGGGACCCGGAGCGGGCCAGTCTGGAGTCGTCCCGGCGCGCGGTGCGCCGGCTGAGCGGGGAGACGTGAGGGCGTGAAGTGGAATCTGCGCTGGGTGGCGGCCAGGCAGGACATCTGGCGGCCCAGCGACCTGAAGACCGCGTTCGAGGCGGTCGGGTTCACCCCGTCGCTGAGCAAGGTGTGCGCGTTGTGGTCGGCCCGGCCGGTGACCGTGAGGCTGGACGATCTCGACATGATCTGCGCCGCGCTGAAGTGCACGGTCGCCGATCTGATGGAGGCCGAGCCGCTCGCCGGCAGCGAATCCGGGGAGCAGGAGGGGCAGCGGGCGGTCGGCCAGAGCCCGGGTGCCGGCAGCGGCGGGCGGCCGGTGCCGAAGCAGAGCGGCGGCAAGGGCGCCGTCCGTCGCCTGCCGCCGAACTGAGCAGGGTGGCGCTGGTGAACAGTCCTGGCTCGTGCAACCTGTGCGCGACCTGGGGCACCATCACGGGATCCGGCCTGTGCTACGAGTGCCGCAGCGGCCGCTACGAGAGGGCTAAGGGAGGGCTGCGGGAGGCCGTCTGCCGCCGGTGCGGCTGGCCGGGGATCGTCGGCGCGGACAGCACCTGCCGAGGATGCCGGATCGCGGTCCGGCTCGGTCAGGACCCGGCGTGGATGCATGCCGAGTTCGAACGGCGTGCCCTGCCCGCCGGACGGCCGCTGCAACTGGCCGTGCGCATCGAGGGGCTGGCGCTGAACAGCAACCCGCTGCGCCACCGCGCCGCCACCGGCCCGCGGCAGAAACTCGCGCCGTGGGACCGCGGCCGGGTACCACCGGCCCTTGACGACCCCATGGTGTGCGTGGAGGAAGTCCCCGGCCAGCTCGGGCTGTTCGCGCCCTGGCCCAGGACCTTCACCCGCGCCCACGGCAAGCGCATCGGCGGCCGGGCAATCCCCGACTTCCCCGAAGTCCAGGCGGTGCTGAAGGAGATGGCCGCCGAACGCCGCGTCGGGCAGACCTGGCACTTCCACACCGAGGAGGGCGCCCGGCTCGCGCTGGCCGCCCGGCCCCCGGATGAGCGCCTGGTGCACCCCGAGACGCTCGCGGTTCTCCCGCAGATGGCGCCGACCCTGCACGAGGCCCTGAAGCGGGCCGGGCTGCTCGCGCCGCCACGGCCGCGGCTGGTGCCCTCCTGGATGTCCGCCGGCCTGGGCAGCTGTCGCGAGTGCCCGGCCTGGGCGAACGAGCGGGACCAGCGGTGCGCGCCCTGTCTGGACTGGGGCGCCGACCGCCAGATGGCCCCGTGCCACCGGTGCGACCGACTGCTGCCGTTGCGCGACGACCACTGCCGGCGCTGCGTACTCACCGTCGCGGAGACCGACTACGACCTCGACGGCATCCGTCTGGAGGGCGGCGACCAGCTCTGGTTCGGCGGGCCTCTTGCTCCGCACAGCAGGGAAGGCGGCCTCTACGGGCGCCGCCGTCTCCAGCGCAAGCGCCGTGAAACCATCCGTGCCTCGCGGGCCGCCCGCCCTGTTTCCGAACACCTCGCGCTGCCTGGCCAACTGGAGCTCTTCCACCTGCCGCGCGAGTGGACACGAACGACACCTACCGGCCCTGACCCCGGCCGCCCGGATCCTGCTGAACGGGTTCCTCACCCACATCAAGAGCCGCGGCTGGGACACCGGCCGCATGAGCGGGAGCATCCGCGCCCTGCGCGTCCTGCTCGCCCACCTCGGAGCCGACGCCCCGCTGCCGCAGGAGGACGTGCGGCTGATCGCCCGCCGCAAGCACTTCCACGGCGCCTGCGTCATCAACTACCTGCGCGTGAGCGGACGCCTCGCCCCCGACCGGCGCTCGGATGCGGCTCTGGCCCGGGCCCGGCACCTCGCCGACACCGCCCCCGCCCCGTTCCGCGGCCCGCTCAACCGGTGGATCGACGTCCTGTGCGGCACGGCCCAACGCCCAAGCTGGCCGCTCGCCCCGTCGACCGTCTGCTCCTACCTGCGTCTGGCCGCGCCCCCGCTGCGCACCTGGTACGAGGACGGCGTCACCGATCTGCGGGCCGTCACCCGTACTCACATCGAGCAGGCCCTCGAACCGGTCCAGGGAGAAGCCGCCAAGTCCCGGGCCACCGCCCTGCGCTCACTGTTCCGCGCCCTCAAACGGGAGAAACTCATCTTCCGCGACCCGGCCCGCGCCATCTCCGTGACCACCGCCGTCGTGCTGCCGCGACCGCTGGCCGACGACATGCTACGCGGAACTCTCGACCGTCTCCCCAACCCCCGCGACCGGCTCAGCTTCGTGCTCGCCGCCGTGCATGCCCTGAGCACCCACGACCAGCGCCATCTGCTGCTGGACGACCTCGACCAGAGCCGCGCCACCCTCCGCGTGCGGCGCACCGGCAAGCCCGTCCACACCGTCTACCTGGACGAACTCACCTACCGCCTGGCACGGCAGTGGCTGGCCGAACGCCACCGACGCTGGCCCGCCACTACCAGCCCCTACCTGCTGGTCACCGCCCATACCGCCACCGACGACACCCGGCCCCCGGTGTCGATCGAGGCGATCAACAAGACCCTGCGCGCCCACGGCCACCAGGCCGGCCGCCTGCGTGTGGACCGCATCCTCAACGAGGCCCAGCACACCGACGACCCCCTCCACCTCATCCGCCTCTTCGGTCTCTCTCCCCGCACCGCCATGAAGTACATCCACGCCGCGCACCCGCACCGCAGCCAGAGCGACCCGATCATGTCCTGAGCAGCACGAGCTGTAGGGATGTGAGGTGCTTGGGCGCTCCAACCTGGGACGTTGCGGCACACCCTGGCGTCGCCGCGTTCGTTCACCTGGTCGGCCATGAAAGTGGTCGACGCACCCCGAAGCGAGCCGAGGCGGCCACCTCCGCCCCGAGTCTGCGAATACTTGGCTAGCCACACGATTGCTGCTACGTTACTCATGTGGCTAGCCACACTTTCTCTAGAACTTCCCCCGCAGACCTGATGAGACCCCATGGGTGCGCCGTCAGAGGGGGCCATATTGCCTTGGAGGAGCGACCCCATGTCCCACGAGAACTCTCAAGTGAAGCCTCCGATCAATCAACGCGTGCTGACCCTCGGCATCACCCCTGATGCGCTTTCGCCGGACGATTTCCCGCCGGGGGTTGCGACGCTCGAAGAGCTGGTCGCCATGAGGAAGCGCAACTGGGCTGCGCTCCGGGCCACAGGCATCGACGGCGAGGAGGGCTACGTCAGCCTGGACCCCGACGAGGCTGAGGCCGAGCTGCGCCGACTGTTCGACGGGCGCTCGTTCGGGGTGGTGCTCATCGGCGGCGGCATCAAGAACGTCCCGGAGTACACCGTCCTGTTCGAACGGATCGTCAACGTGCTCATCGACCTCCAGCCCGACATCCGGTTGAGCTTCAGCTCACATCCGACGAACGTGCCCGAGGCGCTGCAACGCTGGCTCAAGAAGTCCTGACAAAGCCGTCTCACGGAGCTGGGCGGTTGGACGCGGCGTGAGTGATGAGGCAGGCGGCGAAGCCGAGGAAGGCTTCGTGGATGTCGTCGCGTCGTTCCCAGCGGATCCGCAGCCGGCGCAAGCCGTGCAGCCAGGCGATCGTCCGACTCCCCGCACAGTGGGCAGCTTGAGTCGCAAGCTCCCATAGCCGGCAGCTCGTCACCACCGTCAGCACCTACCCGCTCGACCGAGCGGCCACGGCCCAGCCGGCCAGCGACGCCGGGCACGTAGAGGGGCAAGCGCCTCCTGACCGTCGGCTGAGCACGCCCGCCCACGGCCTCCAAGGCGGCGGAGCGGCCGACTGCACCGCCTACCCCACCCACACTGGCTGAGGAACCGAACCATGCCCACCTCCGAACCCCGCATCCCCACGACGGCTGACGCAGGACCGATGAGCTACGCGATCTTCCAACTCGCCCGCGCCCACCGCGCCTACGCCGCCGCCCTGCTGCGCGAGATGGACCTGCACCTCGGACAGGAACTGGTGCTGATGCACCTTTTTGACCGGGACGGCCAGTCCCAGTCCGAGCTGCTCGAATGCCTCGGCGTGGACCACTCCACCATCTCCAAGGCGCTGCGTCGCATGCAGGACGCCGGCCTGGTCATCCGCGAGCCGGCCGCACATGACCGGCGCGTCATGGTGGTCCACCTCACCGACAAGGGCCGGGCGATGCGCGAGCCCATCACGGCCCTGTGGCAGGCCCTGGAGGAGACCACCGCCCGGAATGTGTCGGAGCAGCAGGCGGAGTCCTTCGTCGAGACCGCCTACGCCATCACCGAGGCGATCAGCAACCGCGCGCTGCCCGAGGAAGAGTCCACCTGACTCCCCGGTGTGGACCCCATACCCGCCTACGCCACACCACACATGAAAAAGGGGCACGCGGACTGGGGTGCACACCGTCCCGCATGCGGCGCGACCACCGCCAGACAGGCCATGTCACCCACCCCGCACCGGCTGTTCCGGACGCGGCACGTGGCGGCGAGGTGCGCTACGGATGCGCCACCACGGCCCGCCTCCCCTGGCCCCGCCCGGCACGCAGGCCCCTATGCCTGCAGCCACCGCCCACCAGCCTGATGGAAAGTGAGACTCCCATGCCTGCCACCGACTCAACCGCCCTCCCTGTCCTCGTCGTCGGGGCGACCGGCTCCCTGGGGAGCAAGGTCGTCGACGAACTCCTTGCACGCGGCAAGAACGTCCGCGCCCTGGTGAGGCCGACCACCGACGCCAGCCGGCTCGAAAGCCGGGGCGTTCAGATCGCCCGCGGCGACATGCTCGACATCGGCTCGCTCGTCGCCGCCATGAACGGCGCCGACGCCGTCATCACCACCGCCGCCGGCTACACCCGCGGCGGCAAGAACGCCAACGACATCGACACCATCGGCAACGCCAACCTCGCCGAGGCCGCCCACCGCACCGGCATCCGGCGGTTCGTCCTGACCAGCATCCTCACCAGCGACCAGACACCCCAAGTCCCGCACTTCTGGCACAAGAAGCTCGCCGAGGACAAGCTCGAACAGCTCGGCGTCCCGTTCGTCGCCCTGCGCCCGGGGGCCTTCCTCGACCAGGTCGCGACCATGGCGGGCAACCCGCTCGACAAGGGCCGCCTGATCTGGATGTCCAAGGCCACCGTCCCGCTGACCTTCGTCCGCACCTCCGATCTCGCGGCCTACCTGGCGGCCGCGGTCGACGCCGAGGCGGAGGCCGGTGAGCGGATCGACATCGGCTGGGACCGTCCGGTCAGCATGCGCGAGATGGCCGACGCGATGGGCCACCGGGTCGGAAAGAAGATCAAGGTGTGGGCCGTCCCCTCCGTCGTTGTCCGCGCCGCAGGAGTCGTCGTCGGCCGCTTCAATCCGGTGGTCAAGGACATGGCCGCGATGTTCGGCTGGTTCGACACCGGACGCTACGTCGCCGACCCCCGCCGCCAGGAGCAGCTGTTCGGCCCTGTCCCCACGGCCGAGGACGTCCTCGCCCAGTTCACCGACGAGCTGCGCACCGCACAGCACCGGTGACAGGCCCGCGTCCCGCCCCTCGCCGCCCCGCGGCCTGACCAGGACGCCTCGGGCCTACCCCGCCTGGACCCGAGAACGGAGACACTCATGAACGGATCGACCCTGCAGACGTTCGCCGCCGAGTGCGCGGAGGAACTTCCCGCAGCCCAGCTGGAGCATCCCTTCGGCCCGGACTGGGAGGTCTTCAAGGTGCGCGGAAAGGTGTTCATGCTGATGACCGAGGTCCCCGGGCGCCCCGTCGTGATCCTCAAGGCAGACCCCGACGAGGCCCAGGCTCTCCGTGAACACAACAGCCAGATCACCCCCGGCTACCACATGAACAAGAGGCACTGGATCACGCTGGAGGGCGGGACAGGCGTCGACAACGACCTTGTGAGGGAACTCGTCACCGACTCCTACCTCCTCGTCGTCTCCCACCTGCCCAAGGCCGAGCAGCCCGTCGACCCGCACACCTACGGCACCAGCACCCGGGCGGCCCACTGAGCACGGCCGGTGACCGCCTCCAGGACGCGGCCCGCAAGGCGGCCCTCGCCCTCCCCCACGTCAGCCACGGCCGCCCCTTCACCTCCGGACCCGACGTGTACAAGGCCGCAGACAAGGTGTTCCTGATCGTCACCGACGACCCGGAGGAACAGATCATCACGGTCAAGCACGAGCCCGAGCACGCGCGGGCACTGGAACGCGGCTCTCCCGAGCGCAGGCCGTAAGCCCCTGCTGCCTCAACCGGCTGCACGACCGTCGTCTCGACCTCAAGTGGCCAGCCAGTTCGCGGTCTGAGGCCTTCAGGAATCCGCAAACCTGTCGGCTTCTGGTCGGGCCGATGCCTACGCGCACGTCGGCACCGAAACGGGAGACCGTCCGCAGCCGCAGCATCTCCCCCAGGTGGGAGGCGGTCGCGCCGTGATAGCGCAGTGCGCCGCGCAGGTCCGCCAGCGCCGCGGTGGGCGGCAGGGCCTGCACCACCGGCGACAGCTCTCCCATCTGCTCCAGGACCTGCCGGTACAGCTCTTCCGGCAGCCGCTGCGGGCAGCGCACATGCATCACCACACCCGGCCCGCGCCCGGTCCACTCCAAGCTCATCCGCGCTCACCTCCCTCACCACGCTATCGAACAAATAATCGAACACGCGAGTGCGAAAGGCGTGATCATGGGCCTAGAATCAAAAATATGTTCGATCACGCACGGGATCTTCCGGACGACCTGGAGCGGCTCCAGACGCTGCGGATCTGGCACGCCCTATGGCTGGACCGCATCGACCGCAAGATCGCTCACGTGCAGGAGCGGCAGGCTGAAGAGGAACGCGGCCGGGCGCGCCGCCCGCCGACACCGGACTGGATCCTCGAACTCAACCGCACCACGGGACACCCCCTGGCCGTGCACGTCGGCGACTGCGGCATGACCGGCCACCGAACGCAGCCGGTCAGCCACGACGGCGCCCGCCGCCTCCTCACCACCGACCGGGTACCCGCCTGCCCGATCTGCCGCCCCGACACCGAACTGCACATCGTCGACTTAGTGGTCGGCTCCGGAAGTCCTTCGGCGGTTGGTCAAGCTGCCAGTCCGACGGAGGCTTCTTCCGGGTGGTCGACGGTGTGCTGGTCGAGCTGGCCAGCAGTTCGTCCAGGTCGGAGGCAGTGAACTTCCACTGGAACGGCTGTGCCGTGGCGTCGTAGCGGTCTTCGAAGGCTCGGAGCCGGTCCCGGACCTGGCTCAGGCCGGTGAAGTCGTTGGGCGAAACGACCTTGCGCTGCACGACGGAGAAGAAGATCTCCACCTGGTTCAACCAGGAGGCGTGCACCGGAGTATGGACCAGCACCGAGTTGGGGAAGGTGGCAGCCAACCGGTCGGCGTCCTTCTTGCCGCGGTGGGAGGAGCCGTTGTCGACGATCCAGAACACGCGCTTGGCGCTGGCGTACGGCTCCTGGCTCATGACCTGGGCGACCAGAGCCATGAACGGGTCGATGCCTGTGCGGGGCTCGGTGCGGCCGAACACCTTCGCGTGGTGGACGTCGTAGGCGGCCAGATAAGCCAGTGCGCCACCGCGGCCGTAGGTGTGGTTCACGCGCATCGCGCGGGCCTTGCCGGGGACGAGGGTGGGGTGGCAGCGACAACGGGCCTGGATCGAGGTCTTCTCGTCGGCGCTGACGACGAATTCGTCCGCGCCGAGCGGCTCGCCGTTCCAGGTGCGGGCGTATAGATCCAGGACGCGCGCGGCCTTGGCGCGGAAGTGGGGGTCGGTGATGAAGATCCAGGAGCGGGTTGCCAGGGCTTGAGGGCATCCCGCGCGAGCCAGCGGCGCACGGTGGAGGCCGACAGGAAGGGCGCGATGCCGCGCTTGACGGCCTCCCGGGCCAGTTCGGGGGTGGTCCAGCGGGACAGCGGCGTGCCGGTCGGGCGGGCAGTTTGGCGGGCGAGGGCCTTGACCTGGGTGGCCTGTAGCGGGGTGAAGGAGGGCGCGCGTCCGGTGCGCTTGCGGTCGGCCAGGCCCGGCATGCCCAGCTCGGCGAAACGGCTCCGCCAGGTGCGCACGGTGTCCACGTGCACGCCGACCCGCTCGGCGATCCGCGCGTTCGGCAGCCCGCGGGCCGCGTGCAGCACGATCTGCGCGCGCACTCGAAGCCGGTACTCGGCCTTGTGGCCCCAGGCTGCCTTCTTCAACCGGTGCCGCTCGGTGGCAGTCGGGGATATCGGGCGGGCGGCGCCAACGGGCATGGCAGGCAAGCTGACTTCCGGAGTCGACCAGTTAGCCTCGCAGGTCAGACAGGTCCTCGTCACTGAGACTGAGATCGTTCGCCGCGAGGTTCCCCTCCAGGTGTTCGAGACAACCCGTACCCGGAATCGCCAGCACCGTCGGCGAGGTCGCCAGCAGCGAGGCGATCGCGACCTGCGCTGTGGTCGCGCCCAGACGTGCTGCGACCTTGCCGAGCCGTTCGGCGTCGAGCGGGCCGCTGCCGACTCCGCCGCCGAGCGGGAAGTACGGCACGTACGCGATGCCCGCTTCCTCGCTTTCCGCCAGCAGCCCCCTGTCACCGGTGTGCCTGTTCTGCACCGCCGCGACGGGCGCGATCACCCGGGCCTCGGCGAGCTGGGCGCCGTCGACGTTACTGACGCCAAGGTGTCGGATCAGCCCCTCCCTGCGGAGCTCAGCCAGGACCGCGAACCGTTCGGCGATCGACTCGCCACCCGGCCCGGTCATCCCGCCGACCCGCAGATAGACCAGGTCGAGCCGGTTGAGACCCAGACAGCGCAGATCCGCCTCGACTAGGCCGCGCAGCTGATCAGCCGTCGCCTGCCCGCTCGGCACACCGTTCGGCCCGGGCAACGGCCCCACTTTCGTCGCGATCACCAGGTCGTCACGGTAAGGGGCCAATGCCCTACGGATCAGCTCGTTGGCCCACACCGCGTCCCTGCCGTAGAAACCGGCCGTGTCGATGTGGTTCACGCCCAGCTCCACGGCCCGGCGGAGCACCGCGATGCCCGTCTCGGGATCTCGCGCACGACCGGCGAAGGTGCCCATCGCCAGGCGCATCGCGCCGAAGCCGAGCCGGTTGATCGTCAGCTCTCCGCCGAGGGAGAAAGTCTTGATCGTCATGACGCTCATGGTGTCCGCCAGCACGACTCCCAGCGAGCTCGTGGCAGCTTGATGCCAGGCTGGCGGGATGCGGAACGAAGAAGTGCTTTCAGTGCGGGGAGACGCAGAGTTGATCGCACGCGCAGGTCATCTCTTCGAGTCCGCGCAGACCGAGTTCCTCTGCGCCGCCCGAGATCTCCAAACCTGGTCGCAACCGGGGGCCAGGGCGGCCCGGAATCGGATGCGCGCGGCGGATCCCGCTGACTTCACCCCTCGGAAGCTGCTCAGCCCGGTGGCACTCGCCGACGAGGAGGCCCGCGCGCACCTGCGGCTGGTGCGGAGTAAGGGGGCTCTCGTTCGGATTAGCCGTTCGCCGCTGCCGCACGAGACCATCCTCATCGACCGGCGGGTGATGATCCTTGCCGGCCAGGAGACCCCCACCGGCCGCGAGTACACCGTGACGACGTCACAGATCCTGGTCGACGGCGTTCACTCGCTGTTCCGGGCGATCTGGGACGCCGCCGTCGATCTCGAAACCTATCTGCGCAGCGACGTCCCGCACCTCGATGCCGACGGCCGCATGATCCTCAAAGCCCTCGCTTCGGGCCTTACCGACGAATCGGCAGCCAAACGGCTCGGCGTCTCACTGCGCACCTACCGGCGGCGTGTGGCCGAGCTGATGGCCCAACTCGAGGCCGGCTCCCGCTTCCAGGCTGGGCTACGTGCAGGTGAGCTGGGGCTACCCCGCTAAAACCCTAGTGATCGCGACCCTTTAGCGGCCTGCCCGCCTGAGCACCCCAGGCCCCATCCCTCTCTTCGGAGGGAATCCCGGCCTTTAGGCGGGGAGGGAATCCGATCTCAGGACTACTCTGACCCGCAGGTTACGAAGGACGTTTTTGCTGCTCGATGTACTGACGGACGATCGACAGCGGAGCCCCGCCACATGATCCGGCGAAGTAGGAACCGGACCAGAACCGGCCGTGCATGATGAAGCGGTTGACGCGGCCGGTGAACTCTTGGCGCAGGTAGCGCGAGGACACGCCCTTGAGTGAGTTCACCAGGGCTGACAGGGCGACTTTCGGCGGGTAGTGCACCAGGAGGTGCACGTGATCCTCTTCGCCGTTGAACTCGATCAGGTCCGCGCCGAAGTCGGTGCACACGTTCCGCATGATCTCTTCGCAGCGCGTCAGCATGTCGTCGTTGAAGACTTCACGCCGGTACTTGGTAACAAACACCAAGTGGGCGTGCAGGTGGTAGACGACGTGACGGCCCCGGCGGATATCGGTGTTTGGTTCCCAGCGCGGTGGCATACACCAAGTGTAGTAGGATCAAGGAGCTTGACCGGGAGGGGGTGGGCTGGGTGATCCGTGCGTACAAGTTCCTCATGCGGCCCACCGTGGGCCAGCAGATCGCGCTCGGCGAGATGCTGCGGGATCACTGCTCGCTCTACAACGGGGCCTTGCAGGAGCGCCGCGACGCCTACCGGCACACGTCGAAGACGAGCATCAAATACGGCCAGCAGTCCGCACAGCTCAAGGAGATCCGTTCCTTCGACCCGGAGCGTCAGGGCCGGTGGTCGTTCTCCAGCCAGCAGGCGACACTTCGCCGTCTGGACAAGGCGTTCGCCGCGTTCTTCCGCCGGATCAAGTCCGGCGATACGCCGGGCTACCCGCGCTTTCGGGGTGTGAACTGGTTCGACACGGTGGACTTCCCCAAGGACGGGGACGGCTGCCGCTGGGACTCCACCCCGCACGATCCCGTGACCCGCGTCCGGCTCCAGGGTGTCGGGCACGTCAAGGTCAACCAGCACCGGCCGGTGGTCGGCAAGGTCAAGACCGTCTCGGTCAAGCGTGAGGGCCGCAGGTGGTACGTCGTCATCACCGCCGAGCAGCCCCGGCCCGAGCCGCTGCCCAAGACCGGCAGCGTGGTCGGCATCGACCTCGGCATAGCGTCGTTCCTGACCACATCCAACGGCGTACACGTCGCCAACCCGCGCCACGCCCGCAAGGCTGCCGCCAAGCTGGAGGCCGCACAGCAAGCCTTGTCGCGCTTCCCCCGGCGGAAGGCCAAGGACCGCACCCGCAACCACCAGCGGGCCGTAGGAGAGGTCGCCGCTCTGCACGGCAAGGTGCGCCGCCAGCGCCTCGACCACGCACACAAGACCGCGCACGCCCTGGTCGCCGAGCACGATTTCATCGCGCACGAAGACCTCAAGATCCGCAACATGAGCAAGGCCCCCGCCCCGCAGCCCGACCCTGAAACGCCGGGCGTTTTCCTGCCCAACGGGGCCGCGAGCAAGGCCGGGCTCAACCGCAGCATCGCTGATGCCGGTTGGGGGGTGTTCCTGACGATCCTGCACGCCAAGGCTGAAAGCGCCGGGCGGGAAGTGATCGCCGTGGACCCCCGTAACACCTCCCGCCAGTGCCCCGAATGCGGGCACACTGCGAAGGAGAACCGGCTCACACAGGAGAAGTTCCACTGCGTCTCGTGCGACCACCGGGCGCACGCCGACGTCGTGGGAGCAACCAACGTTCTACGAGCCGGGCTGGTCCGTCGCGACGCCAACCCGGCTTAGCGAGAAGCCACCCCGTTTACGGGGTGGAGGAGTCACTGCCAGGCCGTCCTCCGCGCCGTGACATCCTTTCCGATGGACTGAACGATGCGACTCGGAGAAGAGAGTGTGCGTGAACAGCTCCGCCAAAACGTGCCCACCGCGCAGCCGTCGCCGTTGGCTTCCTGACCCTTTGCCGGAGGCGCCATGAGCACTGCCCGACCGTCCGGAGTATGGGCAACCGCCGTGGGTGTGGCGCGGGTCCGCGCGTTGGAGAGCGAACGGGAGAAAGCTCTGTTCCGCGATCCGCTCGCGGCGGCGTTCACGGCCGCGGGCGGACTGCCGAAGGTCACGGGTACGCCGCCGCAACGGTGGGTCGCGGTCGCCTTCTCGATCGTGATCAGGACTAGGTTCCTGGACGAGCTGCTGGCCGAGGCGATGGCGGCGGGAATCCGCCAGGTGGTGCTGCTGGGCGCGGGCATGGACAGCAGGGCCTACCGGTTGGACTGGCCGGCGAAGACCCGTTTCTTCGAGGTCGACACGGCGGAGCCGTTGGACTTCAAGGAGTCGGTGCTGCTGGCGGAGCGGGCCGAACCGCGCTGCGAGCGGATCACGGTGCCGGTGGACCTGCGCGAGGACTGGCCCACGGCGCTGGCCGCAGCCGGTCATGACCCGGACGCCCCTACGGTGTGGATCGCCGAGGGGCTGCTGATCTACCTTCCGGCGGACGCTGTCGACCGCCTCCTCGGCCAGATCGGACACCTCTCCGCGCCCGGCAGCAGGATGGGGCTCACGCTCGGCTCACGGGGCGTCCTGGAGCGCTTCGCGCAGGACCAGGAGACGGCGGCTTCGATGTGGGTCTCCGAGATGCCGGAGGACCCGATCGCCTGGCTGGCCGACCTGGGCTGGACCGCGGAGACGTTCACCGTCCGCGAGCGCGCCGCCGCCTACGGGCGGCCCGTCACCGTACCGGCCGCAGGCCCGCAAGGCCCGGGAGGCCTGGTCTCGGCGATCCGCCGGTAGCACCACAGAACCTCCCAACGGCCGGATTCCCTGAGCTCTTTCAGCGTTGTCGCTCCAGGGTGAGGACGCTGAATGAGCTCACTGAGTTGGATCAGCTCGGGATCCAATGTCCCGCTGAGGCGGGCGTTCGTGTCGCTCTGCAGGGCTGCTGGAGGCCACCCCCTTGGGTGACGTGTCGAACCGGCGTGCTGTCACCTGCAGTTGCAGCTGGATGCGCTGCCTGGCCTTTCCCGGCGGACGCTGACACGCGAATACCGGCACGCGCCAAGGTGGCCCGGCCGGGGTCCGGGCCACCTTGGACCGATGGGATCAGGCGGGCTGCGGGGCGGGCGTTGCCGGAGCGGCCGCGACCTTGCGGGTCTCGCGCATTATCAGCAGGCCATTGACCACCATCAGTGTCGCGGTCAGGCCGTGGACGCCGAGCGCGGTGGCCACGGAGCCGTGGTGGGCCAGCACGGTGGTCATGTCGCCGTACGCGGCGAGGGCCTCCACCAGCAGCACCCAGCCCAGCGCCCGGCGGTGGCCCGTCACGAGCAGGATGCCCAGGACGAGGGCCAAGACGACGTCGCGGATTCCCTTGATGATCAGGAAGCCGCCGCCGTCGCCGGACGGCCAGCTCGGCAGGCCGAAGCCCGGCGCCGTCGTCTCCGGGCTCAGGATGAACTCCGTCCCGAACCAGAGGATGAAGAGGATGAAGGCGGCGGCCAGGACGGTGTTGATCTTCTTCAGCGACATTGTTCTTCTCCTTGCGGGTCTTGGTGAGACTGGTGAGTCGTATGGGGCCTGGTCAGACGGCGCGGCCACGGCTGATGTGGCGGGCGTAGCGGGAGCGGCCGATGACGTGCCAGATGTCGCGGACCGGCGCGGGGAGGGCGGACAGGAGCGTGGCGCGCTCGGCCGGGTTCGCGTCCTCCAGGACGAGGCCGACGAGGGTGAGCAGGGTGAGCTTGGGCGTGTTGGCCACCGGGTGGTCGCCCAGGGTGGCCCATTCCTGGTGCTGTGCTCGGTCGCGAGCGGAAGGAGGGTGGCCTCCTCGTCGTCGAGGTGTTCGAGCGGGACTGCCCGGTGATCGGCGAGGGTCGCTGCGAGGTGTCGCGCTCGTCGGCTCCGGCGGTGACCGCCCGCGCAGGGACCGCGGCGTCCGGCCTGGTCAGCGTGGCCTCGACGCGTTTGTGCTGGGCCTGCATGCGCAGGACGTTGTCCGCCTCCAGATCGACCCGGGACAGGAGCGGCGGCCACAGCAGTTCGGGCCGGCCGCGCACCCGCCCGGACCATGTGCTGGGCGACAAGGGCTACAGCACCCGTGCTGTCCGTTTGCACCTGGGTGCCCGCGGGATCGGGCACACCCTTTCCGGGCGGGCCGATCAGGTGGCCACCCGGGCGCGGCGGGTCCGAGCGGGCGGGTGCCGACCGGCTTTTGACCGCGAGCGCTACACGCAGCGCAACGTGGTCGAGCGGTGCCTTGACCGCCTCAAGCAGCGGCGCGGGACCGCGGCCAGGTTCGACAAGACTGCCCAGTGCGCGAACATCGGCGTGTGCGGGGCGAGACTCTGCCGCTTGGCCATTTTCGGTCTTCCTCTCCGCTATCGGTCAGCGGGTGGTGGGTGGCTCAGGTGAGGGCGGCGACCAGCAGGGCGAAGGCGGCGATGATGACGGCGACGCGGACGTAGTGGTAGCGGTCCCAGCGGTTCATCTGCTCCTTCCAGTCGGCGGGCCGGTTGTCAGGGGTCCACGTCTTGTTCCGGTTGTTGATCGGGACGAGCAGCAGGAGCGACATGATCACGCTGAGGGCCAGCAGCACGCCGGCGGTGACGACGAGGCCGGTGCCGTGGTGGTGCCATCCCGCGATGGCCCAGACCGCGACGAGGACGAGAGAGCCGATGTACCAGACCGGCATCACGGCGCCGAGCATCCGGCCCCCGTGGGCGTGGCCGAGTTGGCCACTGTCCTCCGGGAGTGCGTTGAGGATCGGGTTCATGACGAAGGCGACGGAGAACTCCACCCCCACCATCACGCCGACGATCACGGTGCTGACGATCTCAAGTGCGTTGAGCATGACTACCCCCATTTGGATCTAGCGTCGCTAGGTGATGAGGCAACGCTAGTACTACTGCCGCTCGATTGTCTAGCAGTGCTAGGATCGAGTCATGTCGGTACAGGAACGCAAGCAGCGCGAACGGGCGGAGCGCGAGCGCCTCATCGTGGCCACGGCCCGCGAACTCGCCGAGCAGCAGGGCTGGGACGCGGTCACCACGCGTCGGCTCGCCGAGCGCATCGAATACAGCCAGCCCGTCCTCTACAGCCACTTCCGCGGCAAGCGCGAGATCATCGGCGCCGTCGCCCTCGAGGGCGCCACCGAGATGGCCGTGGCGGTGCGTGCCGCGACCTCCGCCGCGAACAGCCCGCGCGAGCGGGTCGCCGCCCTCGCCCGTGCCTACCTCGACTTCGCCGAGCGCAACCCGGCGGTCTACGACGCCTTGTTCCAGCTCGACGGCGGCCTGGCGTACGCGCAGGAGGACACCCCGGAGCCGCTGAAGGACGCCTTCGCCGCGCTGCTGGAGAGCCTGGGCGAGGTCGCCGGGGACGGCGTCCACCCGGGGCTGTTCACCGAGGTGTTCTGGGCGTCCCTGCACGGCCTTGCGACCCTGTCCCGGGCGGGACGGCTGCTGCCGGAGGACGCCGCGCAGAGGGTGGAGCTGCTGGTGGACCGGCTCGCCGTGGTCTGACACACCGTCCCGGCGGGCACGCAGCCGGGGCCCTCGGACCCCCGCCGCTGCCTGCCTGCGGCAACGCTTCGGGTCACTCGCGTCCGCACGGCGCAGCCGCAGATCGCCGGGCCCCGTACCCCAGGCGGGCACCCGCCCCGGAAGCTGCGATGCTCATTGATCGCGACCCGATACGCGCCCTAACGCCGCGTCATTCGCCGGTGCCTCGTCGTCCTCGTCGAGGTGGACGGTCGCCGGGTCACACAGTGGGCGCAGGCCCTCGCGTGGCGGGCGGGCGTTCCTCGGTATCCCGCTGATCACCGGGTTCCTGACCCGACAGGCTGGACGAGAAGGCCCAGGGCCGGACCTGGTACAACACGGATTACACGGTCAAGGGCATCAGCGAGGTGGAGACCGCCCGCCTGGCGGCCGGCCAGCCCTACACCGGCCTGCAGGATGTGTGGCTGCGCGCCCGGCCGTCCCTGCCGCTCGCGCAGCGCCTGATCCGCGTCGGCGCCCTCGATGCCCCTCTCCCCCGGCCTGACCCGGCGGGACCTGCTGCTGCAGGCCACCGAACTGCACCGGCAGTCCCGCAACCGCACTACCACCGACGGGCAACTGCCGCTGGGCGGCGAGCTGGTGACCGCGACCCCGAGCGGTCTGCCGGAGATGACCAGCCGCGACAGGCTCGGCGCCGAACTGGACAGCCTCTCCATCGACGTGAGCCGGCATCTGATGGAGCACCACCACCGGCTGCTGCGCGAGCTCGGCGCGACCGATGCCGCCCACCTGCGCGGCATGGTGCCCGGACAGAAGGTGCTGGTCGCCGGAGTCCGGGCCTCCACGCAGACGCCGCCGATCCCGTCCGGAAAGCGCGTCATCTCCTGCACCCTGGAGGACGGCTCCGGCCTGGTCGACATCGCCTTCTTCGAGGACTCCCACGAGCACGTCGCGCGCACCGTGTTCCACTCCGGCCTACTGCTGGTACGCGGCACCGTCGAGGTCCGCGGCCCGCGCCGCACCGTCGTCGGCGAGATGGCCTGGGACCTGGACGAGGTGGCAGCCGCCCGCCGCGACCACGGCCGCAGGCCGCCCTCGACCTCCTCCGCCGCACCGGCCCGGCCCCCCTCCCGCACAGTCCACGCCCCAGCGCACGCTCGCCGACGGCACCGCCGGGGCTCGGATTCACCCCTATGCCGATCTCCAGCCCGCGGGGACCCGCTCCGCGGACCTGCGCCGGCTCGGCCACCGAAGCCCCGGTTCTCCAGGCTGAAAGGTGTCTCACGAGACAGGTCGTGCCTCGTCCGGTGCAGCGGTAGAGCCACCGACGAAATGCGTTTCGTGAGGTGACGGAATGCCGGTCGCGGAGTCACCCGCAGGGTGTCCTGCGCGCATCCATTGACTCGTCGCAGTGAAAAGGGCTGGTGACCGTTGGCTCTTCTCACCGAAGGTTGAGTGGCTGCTGAGGCCTGGCTGTCCGGGGAAACGGTGGGGGAATCGGTGCAGGCGTACGGCGATCCCGTGCCCGCCACCGGCATGAGCGGTGTGACCGCGTGGCAGAGGCACCGAGTGCCTGGTGGAGGTCTTCCGGCAGTGGTGCTCTCTGCGGGCGGGAGCGGCGTCCGAATGTGGCGGCATCCTCATCCGCGCCGATAGGTCGTGAGGGTGTCGTCCAGGGCTTGGTCGATCGGGGTGGCGTGTACGCCGAGCTTGGTCGCCATCTTGCTGCTGTCGACGATGAAGGTCTCCTCGAACTGGTACTGCATCTCGCCGAGCTCACGCACGGTCGGATTGACCAGGCCGAGGACGCGCAGCACCAGCGGCGGCAGGGCGCGGAGTCTGACGCGGGGTTGGCCGGCGTGCCGGTAGACGATGTCGACGAGCTGGCGGGTGGTCCGGGTGTTGGCGTCGTTGGGAAGGTGCCACACCTGGCCGCAGGCATCGGGGTGTTCGCCGAGGACGGCGAGGCCTTCGCCGATATCAGGGATGTAGGTGTAGGTGTGTGGTTGGTCGGGGTCGCCGAGCACGGTGGCGGTCTTGCCGGTCAGGGCGGCAGGAAAGACGCGGTCGCCAAGGTTGGACTGGGCGCCGCCGCGGGGTCCGAAGTAGTCCGAGGCGCGGCCGATCGCGACCTGAACACGGCCGGCCTGGTGGGCCGCGAGCAGTCCGCGGGCCATCCGTCCCCGGAGCTGCCCCTTCTTGGTGTGGGCGTCGTAGGCGCGGTCTTCAGTGAGTGAGCGACCGGCGGGGCGTCCGTACATGTAGACGTTTTCCATGCTGACCAGGCGGGCGTCGGTGGCTTCAGCGGCGGCGAGCACGCCGGCCTGCAGGCCGGGAAACAGTGCGGTCCACTCGGGGTAGGGCGGGTTGAGCGCCTGGTAGACCACACGGGCGCCCTGGGCGGCTGCGGTGGTGAAGGCTGGGTCGCTGGCGTCGCCGCCGATGACCTCGACGTCGCCGGGCACGCGGGCGTGGCCGGAGCGGTTGACAAGCCGGACGGTCTCGCCACGGCGACGGAGCGCCTCGAAGGTCGCCAGACCGATGGCGCCGGTTCCGAAGACGACGTGCTGCGGGATGGTCATGCTGTCGCTGCGATCGAGGGCTGCGCCGGTCGCGAGTCGGCGGCCACGCGGTTGGACAGGAGGTAGTGGAGCAGGAGTCCGGACAGCGCGGAGAAGGTCAGCGCGCCGTACGCACCGAAGACCGTGAACTGGTCGTCGACACTGATGCCGCCCAGGGTGGTGGTGGTCCAGCCCAGGGCCCACAGGGCGGGCATCGCGGCGGCCCAGGCCCAACGCCGGTGGGCGTGCCGGGGCAGCGCGAGGGTCTGGGCGATGCCGAGGACAATCCCGGTGAGGGCGCCCATCGCGGCAAGGTCTGCGAGTGATGTGCCGTAGCCGACGGTGGCTGCACCGAGGAGTAGTCCCAGACCCATGCCGATCGCGGTGGCCGGAATCCACCTGCGCGGGTCGAGTCGGCGGCGGCTGACCAGCCACTGACCGGTGCCGATCACCAGCCCGGCGACCGCGCCGCCAATGAGGGCGGCGGTGGGACTGTCGACGCGGCCGACCACCGCAGTGCCGGCCAGGCCGGCGAGGGGGAAGGCAAGGAATCCGGCGGTCCACACCGCCCAGGTGACTCGAGGAGTGCCAGGCCCGCGCATCTGTGTACGCATCGTGATCACTTCATCTCTAATTTCTGTACGCTGTACAATTAATGTACGGCGTCCAGAAAATCACGTCAATGGATATGGCCCGACGGACGGAGCACGCTATGGAAAACAAGGCGAGGCCGGCCCGGCCCGGCAGGCGACGAACCCTCGACGAGCAGCAGATCCTTGACGCAGCCCTGCGCCTGCTCGCCTCGGGGGGCGCCGGCTCGGTTTCGGTGCGCAGGGTCGCCGCAGAGGTGGGTGTAGCCCCCAACGCTGTCTACACGTATTTCCCCGACAAGGCGGCTGTGGTCCGCGGCCTGGTCGAGCGCATCCTGGGCGAGGCCGACCATGGTGCGTTCACTGACCCAGAACTGCCCTGGCGACAGCGCATCCACGCGCTGGCCAACGATCTCAGGGCGCGGCTGATTGCCCGCCCCGGCGCGATCGACCTGCTCCTCGCAGGCCCTATGGACGGCCCCAACGCCCTTGCTCTCGGTGAAACGCTGCTGGCAATCCTGGCCGATGCCGGGCTCGACCCGAAGGAAGCCGCCAAAGCCTCGTATCTGCTCATCGTGCACTGCCTCGGATCCATCGCCCTGGAGGCCGCGGAGCTGGACCACTCCGGCCCAGCGCCCTCGGAGGAAGAGCGCGCGACCGAGCGACAGGCAGCTCTCAGGGCCGTGCCTGCCGACCGGTATCCACGTACCGCATCGGCGGCCGATGTGATCGCGGAATTCATCACCACCGAGCAGTTCACCTGGGGCCTGAACCGGGTGCTCGACGGGCTGGCCGTACGACAAATCAGCCACAGCCGAGACCACCGTCCCACCCGACATCCGGCCGACTGAACCGCTACAGCACCCGAGCAGCGACTTCAACCCGCTCAAACTTCGATGAGAGACGCTCAACTTTCACTGCGACAGATCAGGCGGACGTGATCGCCTACCATCTTTCTGTGCATCCATGGACATAGGTAGCAGACTGGGTGCTTCCTCCTCCGGGGAAGTACCCAGCGCGTTCGTTATTGGCGACACGGCGGGTCCGTACCGAACGCAGTCGGTGCAGACCTGCCGCTTTCTTGCTTCTCGTATTGCCCGACGGTCAGGTGCCGGGCTGGTGACCGAAGAGGGTCTTGATCAGGCTTGGCGGTTGGCGGGCGAGGTCGGTGCGCCAGTCGGGACAGTGGCGGCCGTCCTCGGGCGGGGCGTCGTCTGCTTTGGGTTTCCGGCCCGTATCTCCTGGTCGGTCGGACTGAGTGAGAGGACAGAGATCTACTGTGAAGGCGTGCGGAGTATCCGGGGCCGAGAAGGAAGTCGCCCTGCTGGAGTTGCCCGAACCGTCATCTCCCGGGCCCGGTCAGATCCTGGTGGCGGTTGACGCGGCCGGGGTCGGCTCGTGGGACCAACTGCTAAACGGCGCCGGCTGGGACGTGGGGCTGCGCCCCCCGGCGGCGCTGGGAGTGGAGGGCGCGGGCCAGGTGCTGGCCGTCGGCGCGGGTGTCACCGGGTTTGCCGTAGGCGACCGGGTGCTCGCACATGAGGCCCCGCTGCCCGGGGGAAGCGGCTTCTGGGCCGAACGCGTTCTGATCAACGCGGGTCACGCGGCAGCCTGCCCACCCGGGCTGGACGCCGTGCACGCGGCGGCACTGCCGGTCAACGGGCTCACCGCGTTGCAGGCCCTGGAGAAGCTGGACCTCAGCCGAGGACAGCGGCTCCTGATCACCAACGGAGGCGGGGCCACCGGAGCCCTGGCCATCCAGCTCGCCGCGGCCAAGGGCATCGAGGTGACCGCGACCGCGTCTGCTGCCGCCGCAGAGCGCCTGCTCGGTCTGGGAGCGATGGAGGTCGTCGACTACCACGACCCGAACTGGTCGGCCAAGGTACGCGGCGGGTTCGACGCCGCCCTCATCATCGTCAGCGGCACGGCGGACGCCGCCCTGCCTTTGGTGCGGGACGGCGGCCGACTGTGCTCCCTGACCTCGGACGCGCCTCCGGAGGAACGAGGCGTCACAAGTTGGGACCTCTACGTCGAGCCCAACGCCGCGCAGCTTGTCCAGCTGGCGGAGCAGGCCGCCGCGGGAACCTTGAAACTCGCACCGGAACCCCTTGCGCTGAGCGAGGGACCGGCTGCGTTCGCCCTGGTCGTTACCGGACGGGCCGGCGGCAAGAAGATCGTGCTCACCCGAGCATGACCCGACCGGGCACCGCCCGATCCCGATGCTGGGCCACGGTGCCCGCCAGGCGCGATCGAGAAGTCGTCAGAGGGCGTTAACGACTCCTGACACAAGTGGTGGGCTTGTCCTGGTCAGAGGTCGGTGTCGTGCACGAGACCGCCGGCTAACGGAACGCGGTCAGCCGCGTAATCGCACGCGATAAACCCGGCGACGTCGGCGATCGTCCCCGGGATACTGGTCGCCCATGGATGAGGTCAAAGTCGTTGTCGCCCATTCCGAGCGCGCGACCCTCCGCGTCGGCGACGTGTTCTTGAAGGTGGACGCCGATCAGGCGCGCATCGACGTCGAGGTCGAGGCGATGTCCCTGGCGCCGGTCCCGACCCCGGAGGTCCTGTGGCGCAAGCCGCCCGTGCTCGCGATCGCCGCACTCCCGGGGACGACGCTTGGGCACCTCGGCGGGCCGTCGACCGGGTCGTCGGCGGCATGGGCCGCGGCGGCCGCCGCCATCCGGAAGCTGCACGACGCGCCGCTCCCGCCCCGGCCCGGCCGGGCCGGCCGGAGCATCGTCGCGCTGGCGGCGGAACTCGACGACGAGTGCGAGGTGCTCGTGACGAACGGCCTCCTGCCCGCCGACCTGGTCACCCACAACCGCCAGGTCGCCGAGGCCGCGCTCCGGCCGTGGACTCCGGCGTTCACGCACGGCGACCTGCAGATCGCACACGTCTTCGTCGACGGCGACGAGGTCACGGGCATCATCGACTGGTCCGAGGCGGGCCAGGGTGATGCCCTGTACGACCTCGCCACCTTCACGCTCGGACACGAGGAGCACCTCGACGACGTCATCGCCGGCTATGGCACCGACATCGACCTCGACGTGATCCACGCGTGGTGGTCGTTGCGAAGCCTGCTGGCAGTTCGCTGGCTGATCGAGCACGGCTTTGAACCGTTCGCGCCGGGCTGTGAGGTCGACGTGCTGAGATCCAGGATGTGAGGCTGCGCGGGCCCGACTGCTACGAATGCGTTCTGACGCATCGAGCAGGTCATCCCCTGGGGCGATTGCCCGCCCTTACGCTCGACAAAGTGCGGTGCGTAATCGTCGCCAGCAGATGACGGCGCAGCCGAGGGTGACGAACGCGTGGTGGATGTCGTCGCGGATCTCCCAGCGGATGCGCAGGCGGCGCAACCAGTGCAGCAGCACGATCACTCCTTCCATTCACCGGCCCCGTACCGGATCTGCTCCCGAAACCGCCGCCGCTCGGCGGTCAGCCCGCCACCCTGCGCGTACCGCATGCCACCGACCTACCGCAGGGATCAGCACAGTCACCACCGACAACACTCCGAAGAGATCAGTAACGGAGTCCTACTGGTGGGCGGGCTCGAAGAGTTCGATGAGGTTGCCGGCGGGGTCGGTGAGCAGGATCTGACGCCCGCCGGGGCCCGAGACCACGTCGCTGAGGAAGGTCAGTCCGGCACTGCGTAGCCGGTCGATCTCGGCGTCGAGGTCCTCGAGGCTCAGATGGATGCGGTTGCCGCCGGCGCTGAGGTCGCTGGGGGTGACGCGCGCGCCGGAGCTGGCTGGGCCGGACAGAAGCAGCCGCAGCGGCCCGCGCGTCACGTCGGCGAAGGCGGGGGCAGCGTTGGTGCGCAGGGTGAAGCCCAGGTGGGTGGTGTAGAAGTCGATGGCCGCCTGAACGTCGTCGACGAGGTACCGGACGCTGGCGAACTGGTCGGGCGTGGTCACGGCTGAACCTCCTGTGGCGTGGGGATGAGCAGCGGCAGCAGGTAGCGGATGCGCTTGTCGATCTCTGCTGCCGTGCGGACGAACGCGGGGTAGCCGACCGGGTCGGGGCCATTGGTTGCGGCGGGGTCGGGGATGCTCCAGTGGATCAGCCGAGGATGGTCGCCGAAGTCCGGGCAGACCTCGCGGACCTTGTCGCACAGGCTGATCACGTAGTCGAACCGGCGGCCGAGCAGTGTGTCCAGGTGTCGTGGACGCTGCCCCGTGATGTCGATGTCGTACCGCTCACGCAGGATCCGTACGGCGTCGGTATGGATGCCGGGTTTGGGATGGCTGCCGGCGCTGGTCACCTCGACCTGACCGTCGGTGCGGTGGCGCAGCAGCGCCTCGGCAATCGGGGAGCGGGCGCTGTTGCCGGTGCAGGCGAACAGGACGGCGGGTCGTCTCGCCCGTCGCGGCGAAGCCAGCGGCGGCGGGGCAGGGGCGAAACCCAGTGCCGGGTGCAATGCGGTACCGGCGTTGGTGAGCGCATGCGCGCACTGCTCCAGGTCCAGGTGGTAGTAGCTGTCGCGGGCGTCGTAGCTGCTGCGGCGGGCGGTGACCAGTCCGCCGCCGCGCAGCAGCCGCAGGTGGTAGGAGACCAGGTTCTGCGGCTGACCGACCCGCTCCACCAGCTCACGAACCCGGTAATCGCTCGCCGCCAGCTCGGTCAGCAGCCGCCACCGCAGCGGGTGGGCGGCCAGGTGCACGAACGCCGGGGCGGCAGGACCCGAGGACCTCATGAAGACAGAATACATCAAACAGAATTGATGTACCTTGCTGTCGAGAGCCTCGACGCTCACTGCCGGAAGACGGAGACACGTCATGAGCCAGCCCACCGAGACCCCGCCACCTCAGCTCCAACGGCGGCTCGGTGTCGGCGACGCCGTCCTCATCGGACTGGGCTCGATGATCGGCGCGGGCATCTTCGCGGCGCTCGCCCCGGCCGCCCACGCGGCCGGCTCCGGGCTGTTGGCCGGTCTGGCGGTGGCCGCGGTGGTGGCCTACTGCAACGCCACTTCCTCCGCCCGGCTGGCCGCCCGCTATCCGGCCTCCGGCGGCACCTACGTCTACGGCCGCGAACGCCTCGGCGACTTCTGGGGCTACCTGGCCGGCTGGGCCTTCGTGATCGGCAAGACCGCCTCCTGCGCGGCGATGGCGCTGACCGTCGGCTCGTACGTGTGGCCCGGTCAGGCCCACGCGGTGGCGGTGGCCGCGGTGGTGGCGCTGACCGCCGTGAACTACGCCGGGATCCAGAAGTCCGCGTGGCTGACCCGGGCCGTTGTCGCCGTCGTACTGGCGGTGCTGGCGGCGGTCGTTGTCTCGAGCCTCACCTCGACGGCGGCGGATCCAGCCCAGCTGCATGTCGGCTCCGATGCCACCGTCAGCGGCGTGCTGCAGGCCGCGGGCCTGCTGTTCTTCGCCTTCGCCGGGTACGCCCGCATCGCCACCCTGGGCGAGGAAGTCCGCGATCCCGCGCGCACCATCCCTCGCGCCATTCCGCTGGCCCTCGGTCTCACCCTGGTGGTGTACGCGGCGGTGGCCGTAGCGGTCCTGGCGGTGCTCGGCCCCCATCGGCTGGGCGAGGCGGCCGCGCCGCTGTCGGAAGCGGTGCGCGCCGCTGGAGCGGACTGGTTGGCGCCCGTCGTGCGGGGCGGGGCCGCCCTCGCCGCGCTCGGCTCCCTGCTCGCCCTGATCCTGGGCGTCTCGCGTACCACCCTGGCGATGGCCCGCGATCGGCACCTGCCCCACGCCCTGGCCGCCGTTCACCCGCGCTTCCAAGTGCCGCATCGCGCCGAACTGTTGGTGGGTGCCGTCGTCGTGATGCTCGCCTCCACCGTCGACGTACGCGGCGCGATCGGCTTCTCCTCCTTCGGCGTCCTCGTCTATTACACCGTCGCCAACGCCTCCGCCTGGACCCTCACGCCGAACGAGAACCGGCCGCCCCGCATCGTCCCCGCGGTCGGCCTGGCGGGCTGCCTGCTGCTGGCCTTCACCCTGCCCGTCGCCTCCGTCGCGTGGGGCGCAGCGGTCCTCGCTGTCGGCGTCGCCGCCTACGGCATACGCTGGGCCGTCACCGCCCGCCGCACCCCTTGAGCTGCTCACCTGGACGAACGGGGTGTGGCGTCACGGGCCGCCGCCACCGGCCTCCCTGCACCGGGGCGGACAGATCGGTCGCCGGGGCGTCGACTTCAGGAACATCCCGGTCGCCATCGACTGCCGCCAGCTGCCCATGACTTCGCCGAAGACTCGTACACCCACCCCGGCCGCCCGCAGACGAGCGGCCACCGACAGACCGCGCGGACCAGCGCCGATCACCACGACCGGTCTGCCGCGCGCGTCGGCATCCGGCCGCCCACACTGCCCCCCTTGTGCGCCAGTGTGCCTGCCTGCGAGCTATCGGAAGCCGATATCGGCACACGTTGCCCAATAACTTACCTATTGGACCGAGGGGATGGCGGCTGCCGGCCCGGCGACCGGCGAATGCACAGCGTGCTCAGCCTGGTTCGCCACTCGCTGTAAGTGCCGGCGCGATGAGCCAGGCAACGCCCAATACACGAAGTGACAGGTTCTGGTCAAAGACTGTCCAAGTGCCGGACGCACCCTCCGGGCCGTGGTCAGGTCCCTGCGACGGCCGTACGAATGCCCGTTTGGGAGGACCTGGTGTCAGCACCAACCCGCAAGAGACGATGGCTCACAATCTGCGCCATCACCGCATCCGCCGCACTCGTCGCGATACCCGCAGGCGCCGCGCCCGGCGGGAACAACGTCCCCTTCGGGGCCCGCACACTCGCCCAACTCGCCGCCGAACGCGAGCAGTCGGTGGGTGCCATGAGCCCTAAGCTGAAGGACGAGGACGGTGACGGTGACGACGGCAACGAGGCCGATGAGATAGCCGAGGGCGCGGACCAGTACGCCGAGGCCCGCACCTCGCCCGGCGTCGTCGCGCCGGGCGCCTACGGGGCGGCTTGGGACGATCTCACCAACCTGTCCGGTACCGGAGGCAGTTGGCGCAACGTCACCGACCTGCCGTACAACTCCGACGATCCGCGCTACCGCGACATCGACTCCAACTCCAGCGGCGGCTCGGGCAATGTCACAGGTCGGATGGCCGCGATGGCCGCCGACGACGACGGGTACGTGTACGCGGGCAGCGCGGGCGGCGGCGTGTGGCGGTCCAGGTCCGGCGGGGGGCATTGGCAGCCCATCAGCGACCGGCTGCCGGCGCAGTCCACCGGCGCGCTCGCGCTCGACAACACCGGTCGGCTGTGGCTGGGCACCGGCGAGGCGACGACCAACGCGGACGCCTACCTCGGCAGCGGCGTGTACGTCCTGTCCGACCCGCACCACGGAACCATGTCCTCCCGCAGCCGGGTCGGCGGCGACCAGTTGGAGTCCACCACCATCCATGAGCTGCGCTTCGGCGGCGCCAAGGTGTGGGCGGCGACCAGCGAGGGCGTGTGGAGCCACTCCACGAAGACGCTGAAGGGCGCCTGGAAGCTGGAGTTCGCACCCAACCCCGTCTATCTGCCGGGTGGTTCGCTCGCGAAGGACCCCGACGCCCCGTACAAGAACATCGCCAACGACATCGCCATCGACCCGAAGGACCCGAGCAAGGTCGTCCTCGCGGTCGGCTGGCGCAGCGGTGACGACTACAACGGCTTCTACACCAAGGGCGCGGGCGGCACCTGGACGCGGATCACCAGCGGCCTGGGCGACCTTCCGGCTGACCCGGACGACGTCGGCAACGTGACCTTCGCCCGCTCCGCCGACGGCTCCCGCTACTACGCCATCGACCAGTCGCCCGAGCAACTGAACACCAACCCGGACAGCGGTCTGGAGGGTATCTACGTCTCCAAGTCCGGTTCTCCCACGGGCCCTTGGACGAAGATCGCCGACTACAAGGGTCTGGCCGCCGACGGCTCGGCGCTGACCACCAGCGGCTACATGCCGGGCGTACAGGCTTGGTACAACCAGTTCCTCACCGTCGACCCGAATGACGCGGAGCACGTGTACGCGGGCCTGGAAGAGGTCTACGAGACCAAGGACGGCGGCAGCACCTGGTCGACCGTCGGCCCGTACTGGAACTTCACCTTCCCCTGCTGGAGCATCGACCCGGCCAAGCAGACCGGCGACTGCAACCCGACCACCCACTCCGACCAGCACGGCGTCGCGATCGGCAGCTACCACGGCAAGAGCTTCGTGTACGTCGGCAACGACGGCGGCGTCTACAAGCGCCCGGTCGACGGCTCCCAGGACGCCTCCGGGCACGCCACCGACTGGACCTCGCTGAACGACGGGACCATCGACACCCTGCAGTACTACTCGGTCGGCATCGGCAAGGACATCGACCACGGCGGCGTCTCGGTCACCGGCGGTCTGCAGGACAACGGCCAGTCCATCCTGCGCAGCAACGACAAGGTGATGGGCTCCGACTTCGGCGGCGACGGCGGCGACACGCTCACCGACCCGGCCAACGGGTGCAACATCGCCGAGGAGTACGTCTACCTCTCCATCCAGGTCACCCAGAACTGCGCCGTGAACGACGGAAGTTGGGTCGACGACTCCAGCAAGGCCACGTCGTACAGCGTCGCCCCGGCCGACAACGCGACGAGCGAGGCCCGCTTCATCGCCCCGCTCGCGGCCGACGCGAAGAAGTCCTCGACGTGGATCGCGGGCGGCCGGCACATCTGGGTGCAGACCAAGGGTTACGCCATCCGCAGCAGCTCGGAATGGAAGAGCGTGTACGACCTCGGTACCGGCCGTACCGCGACCGCCGTCGCGGCCTCGGGCGGCAAGGTGTACGCGGCCTGGTGCGGGCCCTGCAACAACCAGGGCTTCGCCCGCGGTATCTCCGTCGGCAACGCGGACGGCACCGGCTGGCACGACATCACCCTGCCGGTGGACGGTACGGTGCCCAACCGCTACCTCAGCGGCTTCGCCATCGACCCGAAGAACGCCGACCACGTCTACCTCACGGTCAACGGCTTCTCCCGGCAGTGGACCGAGGGTCCGGGTGCGGGCGTCGGCCACGTCTTCGAGTCCACCGACGGCGGCACCACCTGGAAGGACATCTCGAAAAACCTCCCCGACGTGCCGACCGACTCCGCGGTCGTCACACCGAACGGCGGCCTCGCCGTGGGCACCGACCTCGGCGTCGTCTACCGGGCACCGGGCCGTACGACCTGGCAGCGCGTCGGCAGCCTCCCGGCCGTCGCCGTGCTCCAGCTGAAGCTGAGCCCCGACGGCAAGACGCTTTACGCGGCCACCCACGGCCGCGGCATCTACACGATCAAGGTGCGCGACTGCGACTGACGTAGCGATGTCGCAGGGGTGATCCCGGGTTTTCGGGATCACCCCTGTGTCGTGTACGGCACCACGTTCACGTGCAGCGTGAAGGTGCCGCGCGCCGCGCCCGCCACGTCTGGCGCCTTCGCAAACGCGGTGACCTCGGCCGTCCCGCCCCGAGTGCCTGCGCACCGCAGCGAGACACGGGCCGTGCCGTCCGCGCCCAGCTGCCATCCGGACACCAGCACGAAGACCGGCGCAGAGCTCCGCACGGCCGTCCACCGCTTGTCGTCCGTGCGGGGCTCAAGGACGAGAGACACCACGGTCCCCGGCCGCACACACAACTCCCGTACGGGCGCGTCACCGGGAGCGACACTCACCTCGGCGTGCCCGGCGGCACAGCTGCCCGCCGAAGTGGACGCGGCCGATACCGACGGCTCTCCCCCAGTCGGACTCGTGGACGGTGCCGCGGGTGTGGTGGGCGTCGGCGGCCCCGACGACGGCACTGCCAAGCCGCTCCCGGACGACCCTCCCGTCGACCCGCCACCCGACGAGGCACCGCACGCCGCAAGGACGACCGTCCCAACGGCCACCCACACCCCGGACCACCATCGCATCCCAGCACCTCCCGGCCGGCCCGTACAGATTCCAGCATGCTCCACCGGCACCGACGAGGTCGCGAGGCCCGAACCACGCGGTGCGCCCCGGTGTATCCGCGCCATACGCCCGCGCGTCCTTCAGCGCGCTACTTCTGGGCCGTGCCCGCGGGTTGAGCGAGGATCTCGCGGCACCTGCGTGTGGCGGGTGCGACGCCCGAGGGCCCCGCCGACAAGGCGCTTCGGAACGCCATGTCACCCTCGCGGAAGCCTGTGAGCAACTGGCCCGGGCCGCACCCGCCGTGCACCTGACCACGGTCTGTCGCACCCTGGTCTCACTGACGGATCACCACAGTCCCGCCAGTACCGCCGAACCGTCGCGCCATCACCAGTTCACACGCTGAGCGCTGCCCGTACCGTCTGCTCGGCCCCGGTTCCTCCGTCGCCGGACGAGGTCACCCGGCCCGCTTCCAGTACGTAGTAGTGCTGGGCGGCGCGCATGGCGAAGCCCACGTGCTGCTCGACGAGGAGGACCGACAGCCCGCCCCGCCGGGCCAGGGACAGGATCGTCTCCTCGATCTCGGCGACCACGGACGGCTGGATGCCCTCGGTGGGCTCGTCGAGCAGGAGAAGGCGCGGGCGGGTCACCAGGGCGCGGGCGATGGCTAGTTGCTGGCGTTGGCCGCCGGAGAGCAGGCCCGCGCGGCGGGTCGAGAGTTCGCGCAGGACGGGGAAGAGGTCCAGGGCCTCGGCGATGGCCTCCTTGCCGTCGGGGCGGCCGTCGGCGACGAGTTGGAGGTTCTCGGCGGTGGTGAGGTGCGGGAAGGACTGCTGGCCCTGCGGTACGTACGCCATGCCGCGGGCCACCCGCTGGTGCGGGGCGAGGCGGGTGATGTCCTCGCCGTCGAGCAGGACGGTGCCGCTCTTCGGTTTGATCAGGCCCATGACGGCGCGCAGGAGGGTGCTCTTGCCGGCGCCGTTGTGGCCGAGGACGGCCGCCACGCCGTCCTTCGGGACCGTGACGGTCACACCGTGCAGCACGGTGGTGCGGTCGTAGCCCGCTTGGACGGTGTTGATCTCCAGCATGGGCGTCATGCCTCCTCGGCGACGGATACGGGAGTGGCGGACGGTTCGGATGCGGGCGCGGGTTCCGGCTCGGAGGCGCGACCCAGGTAGACCTCCTGGACCTTGGGGTCGGCCTGGACCTCGGCGACTGTGCCCTCGCTGAGGACCTTGCCGGCGTGCAGGACGCTGACGCTGCGGGCGAAGGAGCGCATGAAGTCCATGTCGTGTTCGATGACGACGACCGTGTGGTCCTCGCTCACCCGCTGGAGCAGTTCGCCGGTGGCTTCGCGTTCGTCGTGGCTCATGCCGGCGACGGGCTCGTCAAGCAGCAGCAGTCGTACGTCCTGAACGAGCAGCATGCCGATCTCCAGCCATTGCTTCTGGCCGTGGGCGAGGACTCCGGCGGGGCGGTCGCGCAGCTCGGTCAGGCCGGTGGTCTCCAGCGCCTTCGTCACCGGCTCCGGTATCCCCTTGCGGCGGCGGAGCATGGTCATCGTCCCGCGTCCGGCGCCCGCGGCGATGTCGAGGTTTTGCAGGACGGTCAGTTGCTCGAAGACCGTGGCGGTTTGGAAGGTTCGGCCGATGCCGAGGCGGGCGATGCGGTGCACGGGCTTGCCGATGAGTTCCTGGTCGCCGAACCGGACGGAGCCGGTGGCCTTCGCCAGGCCGGTGACCGCGTCGACCAGGGTGGTCTTGCCGGCGCCGTTCGGTCCAATGAGGAAGCGCAGGTCGCCGGGCTCGACGTCCAGGTTCACGCCGTCGACGGCGGTGAAGCCGTCGAATGTGACGCGCAAATCGCGGATGGTCAGTCCCTCGCCGCTCATGCTGTCTCTCCTGAACGGGTGGTAGGGGTACGGCGGTTGCGGACGATGGTCACCAGTGAGGCAAGGCCGCCGGGCAGGAAGCCGACCGCCACGATGAACAGCAGCCCCTGGAAGTAGGTCCAGACGGCGGGGAATTCGTCGGAGAGCGTGCTCTGCGCCCAGGCGACGGCGATCGCGCCGAGCACCGCGCCCACCAGCGACGCCCGGCCGCCGACCGCCGCGCCGATGACGAAGCCGATGGACGGCACGATCCCGATCAGCGCCGGGGAGATGATCCCGACGGCCGGCACGAAGAGGGCTCCGGCCAGGCCCGCCATGCCGGCCGCTACGACGTAGGCGACGAGCTTGACGTTGGCGGGGTCGTAGCCGAGGAAGCGGACCCGCTCCTCGGAGTCCCGTACGGCGATGAGGAGTTCGCCGTAGCGGCTGACGAACAGCTGGCGGGCGAGGGCCATCAGGAGCAGCAGGACCACGGCGATGATGAAGTACACCATCCGCTGGTTGACCGGGTCGTCGAGCGAGTAGCCGAAGAAGCCCTGCATGTCGGTGAGGCCGTTGGTGCCACCCGTGGTGGCCTGCTGGCCGACCAGCCAGATGGACAGGGCCGCGGCCATGGCCTGGCTGAGGATGGCGAAGTAGGCGCCCTTCACCCGGCGGCGGAAGATGAAGAACCCGAGCACCGCGGCGACGGCCATGGGCAGCAGGACGGTCGCCGCGAGCGCGAACCCGGGGTTGGCGAAGGGCTTCCACCACCAGGGCAGCGACCCGCCGGTGCCGTACAACTGCATGAAGTCCGGCAGTGCGCCGGGGCTGCCGCCCGGGGCCGCGGCGGCGTCGGCGAGCTTGAGGTGCATGGCCATGGCGTAGCCGCCGAGGCCGAAGAAGACGCCCTGGCCGAGCACGAGCAGTCCGCCGCGGCCCCAGGCCAGGCTGACGCCGACGGCCACGATCGCGTAGCAGAGGTACTTGGCGAGGAGCGAGAGGCGGAAGTCCGAGAGGGCGAGCGGTGCGATGCCGAGGAGGAGCACGGCGCCGAGGACGAAGCCGCCGGGTACGCGGAAGCGTTCCAGCAACGAGGCGGATGCCGGGGTCACGGCGGTGGGGGTCGTTGTCGTCATGCCAGGCTCCGGGTGCGCAGTGTGTACAGGCCCTGGGGTCGCCACTGGAGGAAGGCGACGATCGCCACGAGCACGATGACTTTCGCGACGCTGACCGTCGTCGAGTACTCGAGGACCGACTGGAGCACGCCGAGCGCGAAGGCGGTGATCACGCTGCCCTTGAGTTGTCCGATGCCGCCCACGACGACGACAAGGAAGGCGTCGACGATGTAGTTGGTGCCCATCGTCGGGCCGATCGGGCCGACCAGCGTGAGCGCGACACCGGCCACGCCCGCGAGGCCCGAGCCGATGAAGAAGGTGATCCGGTCGACCTGCCCGGTGGCGATGCCCGACACCTCGGCGAGGTCCCGGTTCTGCACGACGGCCCGGATGCGGCGGCCGAGCGGGGTGAGCCGCAGTATGAGCGTGAGGGCGAGGACGCTCAGCAGGGCGAGCCCGAGGATGAACAGGCGGCTGTTGGCGAGGGTGATGCCGCCGCCGACCGAGATGTTGCCGGTGAGCAGGTCCGGGGCGTGGGTCTGCACGTTGGGGGCGCCGAAGATGTCACGGGCGAGTTGCTGGAGCATCAGGGAGACGCCCCAGGTGACCAGCAGGGTGTCCAGCGGCCGGGTGTACAGGCGCCGGATGAGCAGCCACTCCAGGAGCGCTCCCATTGCGCCGGCGACGAGGAAGGCCACGGGCAGGGCGACGAGCAGCGAGAGGCCGGCGCTGCTGATCGACTTCTGCAGGACGTACGTCGTGTAGGCGCCGGCCATGATGAACTCGCCGTGCGCCATGTTGATCACGCCCATCTGCCCGAAGGTCAGGGTCAGGCCGAGCGCGATGAGCAGAAGGACGGCACCGATGCTGATGCCGGTGAAGGACTGGTTGAGGATGACCGTCATGGAGCGGCTCCGGGTCGGGGACGGAGGTGCGGGCGCGGGACGGGACCCGGCCTTGAGAAGGCCGGGTCCGTCCGGAAGGGGCTGGGCCGGAACCTAGGAGAGGCCGGAGGCCCAGTCGTAGCCCTTGAGGTACGGGTCCGGCTTGATGGGCTTGCCCGAGTTCCAGACCTCTGTGATGAGTCCGTCCGCTCCGACCTTGCCGATCCTGGCCGTCTTGTAGACGTGTTGGGTCGCTCCGTCGACGGTGACCTTGCCCTCGGGGGCGTCGAAGGTGATGCCGTCCGATGCCTTCTTGACCTTGGCGACGTCGAAGGAGCCGGCCTTCTCGACCATCTCCTTCCACAGGTAGACGGAGATGTAGGCGGCCTCCATCGGGTCGCTGGTCGGCTTGTCCTTGCCGTACGCGGCCTGGTACGCCTTGACGAACTTGGTGTTGGCCGCGCCGGGCGTGGTCTCGTAGTAGTTCCACGCGGTCAGCTGGCCCTCCAGGTACTGGGTGCCGATGCTCTTGACCTCCTCCTCGGCGATGGAGACCGACAGCACCGGCATGCTCTTCGCGGTCATCCCGGAGGACTTGTACTCCTTGAAGAAGGCCACGTTGCTGTCGCCGTTGAGGGTGTTGAACACGGCGTCCGCGCCGGAGTCCTTGACCTTGTTGACGATGGTGCTGAACTCGGTGGAGCCCAGGGGCGCGTAGTCCTCGCCGACCACTGTCATGCCCTTGGCCTTCGCGTACGCCCTGATCTCCTTGTTGGCGGTGCGCGGGAAGACGTAGTCGCTGCCGACCAGGTAGAGCTTGGTCAGGCCCTGCTTCTTGAGGTAGTCCAGCGCGGGGATGATCTGCTGGTTGGTGGTCGCGCCGATGTAGAAGATGTACGGCGACTGCTCCAGGCCCTCGTATTGCACGGGGTAGAAGAGGAGCGACTTGTACCGCTCGAAGACCGGCTTGACGGCCTTGCGGCTGGCCGAGGTCCAGCAGCCGAAGGTGGCCGCGACCTTGTCGTCCTTGATCAGTGCCTCCGCCTTCTCCGCGAAGGTCGGCCAGTCGGAGGCGCCGTCCTGGCTGACGGGCTTCAGCTTCTTGCCCAGCACACCGCCGGCCGCGTTGATCTCCTTGATGGCCAGCAGCAGCGAGTTGTGGACGGTGACCTCGCTGATGGCCATCGTGCCCGACAACGAGTTGAGCAGACCGACCTTGACCGTGCTGCCGGACGTGTCCGCCTTGGCGCCGCCCCCGTCGGTCGAGGTGCTGTCCCCGGTCTTGGCGCCACAGGCGCTGAGGGCGGCGGACGCGCCGACCGCTGACATACCGGCCAACAGACCGCGTCTGCTGATGCTGAGCCCGGACATACAAAACCTCCATGCCCCGAGGGGCGATGCGAAGAGAGCGGAAGACTCTGGGGAGGGAGCAGATGGGACGCGCTTCAGAAACGGCTGCGGTGGCGCACGGATCCCCCAGCCGTTCCGGGGTGGCGTCCGGGCTGGTCGCTGAAGTGCGTCCACAGCCTGCGAGGAAACTGTTTCCACCGCGTTTCAGCGCAATAGAAGATTAGTTTCCAGTGGAAGCAAAAGAGGAGGACAAAAAGAAAAAGCCGTCACTGGAGACGCCCGCTTGACGGCATCTCAGCAACGGCAATTAATGCTTCCCGCCGGAAGGATCTAATTCCCGGTACCTCTTGTCAAGCCTGTGGTGATCGACGGTAGGCTCCGGGCATCCCCCGCATGGGGAACCAGGGCTTCGAGCGGAGGAGTGCAATGGCGAGACGGCCCCAGGAACTGCTCCACCTGCTGACACGGGCCGAGCGCCTCTCCGTACGCCGAGTGCAGTCCGTGCTCGACGAGTTCGAGTGCTCGGTGGAGGCATGGCGGGTCCTCGACCTGCTCTCGGACGGGCAGGGACACAACATGACGGCCCTCGCCGACCACGCCTTCCTGCCGGCGCCGAGTCTCACCAAGCTGATCGACCAACTCGTCGACCAGAACCTGGTCTTCCGCCGTGTCGACCCCGCCGACCGGCGCCGTGTCCTGGCCCACCTCACCCCACGGGGCATGCAGCGCTGGCAGCAGCTGGTGCGTGAAGTGCGGGCCGACTGGGCGGAGTTGCAGTCGCTTGTCTCGGTGGAGGACGGGGAGCGACTGGAGACGCTGCTGGACCGGCTGGCCGAGGCCATGGAAGGGCAGGGCGCCACCGCAAGCAGGGTCACATCAGGTCGTGGGGAGCGCGCAGTTGGGCGAGCACGTTGAAGTCGAGCCCGTCCGCCTCCGCGAGGTAGATGCGTTGACGCACGTGCCGCTCGTGGAGATGGAGCAGTCCGCGCGGCCCTTCGTACGAGACCGTGTCGGCTGCGGCTCCGATCGCGGAGACGTCCAGGGTGCGGGCCCGTTCGATCAGCGCCGCGAGCAGCAGCACGCCCTCGTAACAGGACTCGCCGAGGCTGCCTGGCGCGGGCGCCTCGATCCCGAACCGGGCGGCGTACTGGCCGTGGAAATCCAGGGTGTCCTGGTTGGCCAGTGACGCGAAGTATCCGGCCGTGCTGAAAAGGTCGCTGGTCGCCTCTGGACCACTGGCCATCAGCATGTTCTCGTCCATCAGCGTGCTCAGGCGCAGACACCGCTGGTCGAGCCCGGAGGCGGCGAAGGCCCGGTTGAAGCGGACTGCGTCGCTGCCGACCAGCAGCATCAGTACGCCGTCCGCGTCCGCGTGCTCGATCCGCCGCAGCACGGCCCGGAAGTCCTCGGCGCCCAGCGGGAGGTATTCCTCGCCGCAGACCCGGCCGCTCCCGTACGCGCGGGCGTAGCGACGGGCTGCCCTGGCCGTGCGCCGGGGCCAGACGTAGTTGTTTCCGACGACGAACCACCGCCGCACGCCCCGCGTCTCGGCGAGCAGCCGCATGGCGGGCAGCAGCTGCCAGTCGGGCGTCTCGCTCGTCATGAAGACGCCCTCGGTGCGCTCACCGCCCTCGTACAGGGCCGTGTACACGTACGGCACCCGGTGGGCGACCCGCGGCGCGACCGCCTCCCGGACGGACGAGATGTGCCACCCGGTCACGCCGTGCACCGCTCCCGTCGCGACCAGCGCCTCCACTTCCCGGGCCACAGCCTTTGGATCCCCGCCGCCGTCGACTTCGAGGAGCCGCAGCTCCTTGCCAAGAACTCCGCCCGCCTTGTTGACCTCCTCGGCGGCAAGGCGCGCACACGCCTCACAGGCGGGACCGAAGATGCCGGCAGACCCCTGCATCGGGTACACGAGGGCGACGTTCAGGGTCGAATCGTCGGCCGTGAACCAATCGGGGGCGTGGAGGCGGAGCGGCCGGTGCATGGCCTCATGATTGCCTGGCCGCCTTCGACTCCCAAGCGACGGCCCGGATTGAGACCGATTCGTAGAAATAAGGCGAGGTCGCTGTTCTTGGCGACGGCGGCACAGTCGAACAGACCAACACTTAACTCGCAATAATGGAATGTTTACTGGACATGCCGCACAAGTGAGCTTATGGCACACATAAGACTCGACTGAAGCAATGTCGCGGCTGCCGTTCCGTCAGCCGCTTCTCCCCCGCCCCCTCCTTATGCTTCAGCCGCAGTCGGCTCGACAACCACGCCGACCCCAGCGGCGCTCGCAACGTCATCTTGGAGCCCCTCGCTCCCCTCCTCCGTCGGGTTCGGTGGCCGCCGTCCAGGCCGAACCGGAGACCTTGAGGACGGCATGCTGGATGTGCTCGGTGAGGGGCATGCCGACCGAGTACGACACCCCACCGGCCGCGTCTGGCCCGCCAGGCCACGAGCTCGTGGATGCCGCCGCCGGAATCGCTCCGGATCAGTGAGGCATTTCAGCGTTGCCGCTCCAGGGTGAGGACGGCGGCGGCGATCGACGACATTCGATTCGGGCTGCACCGGGACCTGCGGAAGATCCGCCACGACTTCAGCCGTGCGACGCCGCGCTCGACCGGTGCCCGTGCGGCGGACAGTGCGCGGTTGACGGTTTGCTGGGTTGGTGTGAGGTCACGGCCCGGTGGGCGTCTGAGGGGTGTTGTCACCCATGGGCCGGCTCCCAGGTAGGCGCGGTCGGCCAGGACCGGGATGCCCTGGCGTTCGCAGATCCGGATGATGCGATGGGTGCGGGCCGCGGTCAGGTCGTGCGCGCGGCCGGGCAGTGCGGGGGAGATCCACAGCAGCCGGCCGTTCGGATCGGTCACCAACTGCACGTTCACACCATGGCGGCGGTGCTTGGCGGAGTAGTCAGCCCGGCCGTCGCCGGCCCGGTCGCACTGGGCGAGAGTGCCGTCGAGCAGGACGTAGTCGGGACCGGTCTCGCGCAGCACCTTGAGCAGGCCCGGTGCACGCTCGGCAAGCAGGCTGATCACCGCGGTCGTGTAGGCGTGGGCGGTGCCCACCGAGATGCCGAAGCCGACGGCGATCTGCGCGAGCGTGTCGTGCTTGCGCATGTACACCAGGCCGACCAGCACACGCTGGTGCGGCGGGAGCTTGCAGCGACGGTCACCCTCGCGGATGACGATGAGCATCGTGACCCACTCGACCAGCGCATGAGGCAGGTCGAGTGCGGCAGAAGGCGGAACCAACGCGGCTCCCGTGCCTGTGGGTTGAGACTTCGAACACCTCCCCCAACGGCACGGGAGCCTCACGCGTTGCGGATACCGATCCCGTCACCCGATCAGAGCGTTTTCCAACCTCATACTGATGCGTGGTGAAGGACGAGGACGGCCTTCACCACGTTGGTGATGCGGTTGGTGCTGCAGCGGAGCTTCCGCAGGAGGCGCCAGCCCTTGAGGGTGGCCATGGCCCGCTCGCCGAGGCAGCGGATCTTGGCGTGGGTGGTGTTGTGGCGGCGTTTCCATCGCTTGAGGCGGCGGCCCCGGAACGGGACTCGGACGGTTCCGTCGGCGCCTTGATACGCCTTGTCCGCCCAGCACTTGAGTCCGGCATCGGCGAGGGCTTCGATGATGCCGTGCTGTCGTGCGGCGGTCAGGTCGTGAGTCGAGCCGGGCAGCGCCGGTGAGGCCCAGAGCAGCCGTCCGAACGGATCGGTGAGGACCTGGACGTTCATGCCGTGGCGTTTGTGTTTCCCGGAGTAGTACGGGGTGTCGGCGGCGATTCGGTCGATCGTCAGCAGGGTGCCGTCGAGGATGACGAACGCCTTCGCCCGGATCGTCCTCATCGCCTCGGCCAGGGACGGGGCGAGGGCGGACAGGGCCTCGACGGCTTCACGTATGTAGCGGTAGACGGTCGCGATCCCGATGCCGAACCCGGCGGCGAGCTGGGCGTAGGTGTCACCGCATCGCAGGTGGGCCAGGGCGAGCAGGGCCTGACGTGCCGCGGGAAGGCGCCGCCAGCGTGTCCCGATCTCCTGCCGCCTGGCTGCGAGTTGCCCGGTCAGGAACCGCAAGGTGCGGCTGGACAGATCAATCGAGGACGGGTAGACAAGCACGCGAAGCTCCTGGCAGACACGGGTGATCTTGGTCGAGAACCCGTCTACCAGGAGCTTCGTCGTTGCGCAGGACCGTCCAACTCCCGGTCAGCAACGCCAGCTTGGAAAAGGCTCACTGCAGCAAAGCACCTGGAAGACATCATCAGGTGAGGTCGCTCTTGTAGAAGATGGTCGACCGGAACTGGACGGGATCGTCGCTGTCGTATTTGCTGGAGAAGCCGAACGCGAGTTGGGGCCCGCTCGGAGAGCGGTAGACCGCGATTCCCTGCGGCTCGCGGCCGGGGAGCGCGGTGTCACCCGCGTGAGTCTGGAAGATGTCCCTGACCGAGTTCCCGCCGTCGTTCATGTCGAGCGTGACCAGGTAGGACGGCTTGGCCGAGTCCGTGGTCTTCTCCGGATGGCCTCCGTAGAGGAGATAGGCGTACTGGCCGTAGGCGGTCACGCCCTGGAATTCGTCGGCCGTGGTGAGGCCGATATCGATGTTGCTCGGGAGTTCGCGGGCGGCGAGGCGGGGAAGCGGGGTGTCGTCGACGAAGCCCTTGCTGAGGACGCTGGGGAGGTCGAAGAGCGCGAGGCGCCACGGGGTGGTGGTTCCCATGTACCGGAGGAGAATCCGGTTGTTGTAGGGATCGATGGCCGGTCTCGGGCAGTCGACGAAATCGGAGAGGTGGATGATGAATTTCCTGACCGCCGAGTCCGCGTAGCTGAGGTCGCCCCCGTCGACGTATTTGAAACGGGCGATGGTGTGGCTGTTGGGCTTGCTGTTGGGGTCCTCGGGATTCAGATTTCTCCAGTCGCCTGGGACCCACATATACGGGGATCCGTACGTGTCCGGCTCGATGGCTATGTTCGAGCCGTGGTCGAACCCGTGGATCGCCATGGCGCCCCGGATCTGACCGGTCATGTCGGTCCTGGTCACCCAGAGATCCCCGTTCGCGCTGCCGACCTTCGTCTGCACACAGTAGATGTGGCCGAAGACGTGGTCGAAGGCAAAGGACTGCATCGCCCAGTAGGGCTGGTGGAGCGGGGCGTTCACAAAGAAGTTCCCGCCAGCCCCGCCGAGAACGAAACGCTGTGACGTCCCCACGACAGCGGACGCCGACTGAGCCGCAAACACGGAAAGGCCGCCGCTCGCAGCGGCGGCCGCTATGCCTGTACCGGTTCGGAGGAGGGTGCGACGACTGACGGCGGTTGCCCCGCTGTCCTCGGTTCTCTCGCGCAACTGCGTCACCCTCTACTGATCGTTCAGCTGATGTGGTGGTTCGTGATCACGCTAGCCCGCGGAACGATAGATGTCCATGACGTGAACTCCCGCGGAGATATGGGCACTTCCCGTATTGAAAAGCCATCGCTGGGGTCAATCCCCGAGCCCCGCCGGGCCGCTTGCGCGGCGGGGCGGGGCTCGCGGGTCAGCCGCCGTTCGTGTTGTGACTGATCGTCACTCATCCGCCGCTCTTTGGGCGCAGCACGGCCAGCACCCCCTCCACGGCCTGCTCCCGCCGCGCGCGGCCAGCAGCACCGAAACCGCCGTACCCGTCACCCTGCTTGCGGCTGGCCCGCCCCCAGCCGCCCGGTGCCGACGTCCTGCTGCCACGACGTCCAGAACGCCTCGATCTCCTGCTGGTCGAAGTACACCGCCCGCCCCACGGGGTGGCGGCCCCTGGGCGACCACGGGCATCAAACGCAGGCCCCTACAGGAACTCACCCTCACAGAGAAGACCCTCAACCGTGCCCTGGCCGCAGCACGGGCACCGGTCGAACGCGGCGTCGCACGCCTGAAAGCCTGGCGGATCTTCCGCAGATCCCGATGCAGCCCAAACCGCATGATGTCAATCGCCAAAGCCATCCTCACCTGGAGCGGCAACGCTGAAGAAGCTCAGTGTCTGACGCCCGCACCGGCACTTCGCCACTGGCTGAATCGCGGAGGAAACCGACAGGCCAACGCCGCCCCCTACCGCACTGTCGTGACCGGCCTGCGCCGTGATGCCCGGACACGTCTCCACCTCGAACGAGGCACGAAACAGGGCAAGTCGAAACGCGGAGGGCGATGTCCCGCACACGGTGGCGATGCTGAGCCTGGACAACGCGTTCTCACTGGAGGAGTTCGCCGCCTGGACCGCCTCGCCGGCCCGGAGGATCGGCCACGACGTCGAGCGGTTCAGTGTCGAGCCGAAGCTGGACGGGCTGGCAGTCGCCGCCCGCTACCCCCGAGGTCGCCTGAGACAGCGCCGTCGTTCCACGCTGCCTCCAGGAACTGCCGGGCTTGAGCGACGAGGAGACGGTCTTCCGGGGCATTGCCGCCGAACATCCCGTGCGGCGCCGCCTCGAAGACGTGCAGCTCTGCCCGGACACCGGCCGCCAGCAGTTTCCGGTGCATGCGGACGGTGTCCGAGAGCAGGAAGTCGCGGGTGCCGCTGAACAGGATCGTGGGCGGCCAGTCGTCGCCGATCCGCCCGAAGAGCGGCGAGAGGTGTGGATCCTTGAGGTCGTGGTCGCCCGTGTACAGCTTCAAGTTGTTCGTGAGCCCGGCGACATCGCCAGAGGCATCGTTGACCAGGGTGTCGCCGGAGAGGGTGAGGTCGGCGCAGGGCGAGTTGAGTACGGCCGCGCAGGGCATCGGCAGTCCCTCCTCCTGGAGCCGGAGGAGCAGGGCGGCGGTGAGGTTTCCGCCGGCGGACACTCCGCCGACCGCGATGGAGGCCGGGTCGTGGCTCTCCAGGAGGGCCCGGTAGGCGTCGACGCAGTCGTCCAGTGCCGCGGGGAAGGGGTGATCGGGCGGCATGCGGTAGTCGACGCTCCACGCGGTGACTCCGTAGGCGCCCGCGACGAATCCCGTCGCCGCTCTCGTCGCCGCACCTCCTCCCACCGTGAACGCCCCGCCGTGCACGCTGAGCAGGACGCGTCGGTCGTCGGGCGCGAGACCCTCCGGGGTGCCGACGTGGACGACCGCGTTCGGCAGGTCGACGGTGCGGACCTCGACCGGAACGCCCGTGGCGACGGCGCCCGTGGTCGCCAGCCCGATGGCGTCGGCGAGTTCCGGTGCCGCGGTGACCGCGACGAGGGCACGCCATGCCTCGATGTCGTCCGGTTCGGGGGCGGGCGGTTGCGGATTCGCCCTCAGCATCTCCAGCCATGCCTGGGCCTCGGCGCTCAGCCCGTATTCGGTGTCGCGTTCTGTCCGCTCCGTCATGTCGTCGGTCCCTTTCCGGATCGTGCGAGGTCGCCGAGCCAGGCCAGACTCGGCTTCGGCCGCCGCTCGAAGGTCTCCCTGTCCACGGCGATGAGCCCGAACGTCGGTTCCCAGTGGCCCCACTCGTAGTTGTCGAGCGCGCTCCAGTGCAGGTAGCCGCGCACGTCGACGCCGTCGTCCATGGCGGCGGAGAGGTGTCGCAGGGCCTCGCCCGTGTACGCGATGCGGCGGGTGTCGTCGTCGGTGGCGATGCCGTTCTCGGTCACGAGCACCGGGACGCCGCCGGTGACCTGCCACGCGTGACGCACCGCCATCCCCAGGGCGTCCGGCCGGTACGCGGTTCCGACGAGGGTGTTGTCGGGGTGCGGCGCGTGCGGCACGGGGCCGTTCTCGTCGACCTCCTGCGTGGAATAGGCCTGGACTCCGATGAAGTCGTCCTTGCCCGCGGCCTCCAGGTACAGGTCCTCACGGACGTAGCGCTCCTCGACGAGCCGCGCCTCGTGCTCCGGCTTCGCGGTGAGCGCCTGGTTGGCGATCGTCCAGCCGACCTTGGCGTCGGTCCGCTCCCTGATGATCTCGCGCGCCGCGTCGTGGGCGCGCGCGAGCCGGCGTCCGACCTCCGGGTCGGGTGGGGGCAGCACCAGCTGTACGTCGCCTTCGACCGTCGGGCTCTGCCAGTCGGCGTCGCCCGACTCGGCGGCCTTCATCATCGTGCCCATCATCGCCAGCATGTTGGGTTCGTTGATGGTGCAGACCCACTCGACCCCTTCGAGGATGGACGTCGCCGCAGTGACGTAGCTCGCGAAGCGGTCGATGGCGTGCTCGACCATCCATGAGCCCTCGTCGGCGAACCACTTCGGGGTGGAGAAGTGCTGAAGCGTCACGACCGGTGTGAGCCCCAGCCCGAGGGCCGTGTCGATCATGCGGCGGTAGTGCGCGAGTTCCGCCTTCGAGAAGTGGCCGGGGATCGGTTCGATGCGTGCCCACTCGATGCCGAAACGGTAGGCGTTCAGGCCGGCGTCGGCCAGCAGTCGCATGTCCTCGCCGTAGCGGTGGTAGCTGTCGATGGCGTCCCCGCTGAGCGCCATGCCGGGAGTGACCTGCTCGCGTGCCCACCAGTCGCTGTTGACGTTGTTGCCCTCGATCTGGTGCGGAGCGGTGGACGCACCCCAGAGGAAGTCGGGCGGTATGCCGTTCATGTTCTCTCTTTCGCGTCGATCCGGCCGGTCTGGCCGTTCCGTGGGAGGTGGCTTTCAGCGGTCGGTCATGCCGGTCGGTCGTGGGCGTCGAGCCACTGGCTCATGGCTTCGATTCCCCGGCGGAAGCTGCGGCTGCGGGGGTGGTCGAGGAATCCGTGCAAGGTCTTCTCGATGATCATGTAGTCGACCGTGGAGCCGACTGCCCGCAGATCGGAGGCGAACTGGTCGCCGGAGGCGCGAAGGCTGTCCCGGTCGGCGTCCATCACGAGCGTCGGCGGCAGTCCCGCGAGGTCGGCTCCGCCGGGGAAGGCTTCCGGCAACAGGCGCTCGTCACCAACGTAGTTGAGCGTCATCCGGTCGTAGGAGGCCGGTGTGAAGGCGATCCGTCCGGCGAATCCGGTCAGCCGTGAGCGCACCCGTTCGGGGAGCGGGGGCAGCGTGGAGTGGAAGCCGCCGTACGCGAGCGTGAGCCCCAACGGCCGTACACCGGCTGCCTGTTGGAGGGCGACGGTGGCCGTCACGGCGAGGTTGGCTCCGGCGCTCGCCCCACCGACGAACAGTCGACTGTGCCCCGCTTCCACCCAGTCGACGATGGCGGAGACCACGTCGTCCGGCGCGGCCGGGTAGCGGTTCTCGGACGGTTCGAGCACGAGGGGCGAGCGGGACGCGAGGTCACGCCATCCGAGTGCGGGTGCCAGGCGGTAGTCGACGGTGCGCACCGGCCGGCCGGTGCCGGCGATCGCCTTCGCGACGGCGTGCGACTCCTTCTGGTCGAGGCCGCCGGACATCCATCCGCCGCCGTGGATCCACAGCAGTGGCACGGCACTGTCCCGGGTGTCCTCCGGGAGGTAGTCGCGGATGGGGATCGCTCCGCCCCGGCCCTTGACTGTCCTGTCGAGCGTGCGAACGGCGGTGCGGTGTACGCGAGTTGCCGTCGTGTCAGGCATCGTCCGCCTCCTTGCCGGGCTGCAGGCGTTGCTGGAGGAAGGCCTTGACCTCGGCACCCACCTCGGCCTCTTCCGGGGCTCCCCCGAAGAAGGCGGAGTGCGTCATGGCCTCGTACACATGGAGATGGGCGTCCACGCCTGCGCGGCGCAACGCGCGGTGGAAGCGCACGGTGTCCGACAGCAGCCCGTCGCGGGTGCCGGACCCGAGGAGCGTCGGAGGGAAGCCCGAGAGATCGCCGAACACCGGTGACAGGTAGGGGTCGCGGGGGTCCTGGCCACGTGCGTAGTAATCCATCAGCGTGCCCATGTGCAGGCCGATGATCGGGTCCAGACCGTCGAGGGTGTGCCAGGTGTCGCCGTCGCGTGTGAGGTCGACCGACGGGGACCACAGGGCCACCGCGCCCGGCAGCGGCAACCCCTCGTCGCGGGCACGGAGCACGGTCGCCGCCGCGAGGTTGGCGCCCGCGGACGTGCCGGTGAGGGCGATCAACCCCGGTTCTGTCTCCTTCAGTTGGGCACGGTAGACCCCGAGGCAGTCGTCGAGAGGAGCCGGATAGGGGTGGTCCGGCGCCATGCGGTAGTCCACCCCTCTCACCCGCAGTCCGAGCGTCGCCGCTTCGAGGACGGTCATCACCGCGGCCATCTCACCGCCGCCCTGGATCCACCCGCCGCCGTGCAGCATGAGCACGACCCGCTCGTCGCTCTGCTCCCACCCGTGCGGCGTGGCCTCGTGGACGAGGACATGGCCGACGTGCCCGACCGTCAGATCCACCCCGTACGCGGAGGCCATGCCCTGCGCCGAGCCGGGCGGAAGCGCCGACAGTTCGTGCTCGATCTGCGCTGCGACACTGGCTCGCCAGCCGGCTTCGTCCCGCGCGTCCGGGAAGAAGGTGCGTGGCATGTCGGCCAGCTCGGCCAGCTTGCGCTGTGCCTCGGGGCTGATCGATCGGGGAACCGGTACGCGTCGCTCGGCCAGGGTGACGTATGGGCGCTCGCTGTCGTCGGCTGGTCTCGTCATGTCCGGTTCCCCTGGAAGCCGTTGGCGGCGTTCGCGCGCGCGAGCACGTCGTCCACCATGCCCGCGGGGAGCGCCGAGCCCGTCGTACTCACGAAGCGCCCGAACGGCAGCGAGTCCAGCATCGGCGCGAAGTCGGTCTCCTCCGCGCCCGAGAACTGCTCGAACATCGCCGCGAAGACCTCGCGGAAGGCGGGACCGGCGATGGGATCCGCCAGGATCTCCCCGATCGACGAATCGGCTCCCAGTCGGTATCGGGCGGTCTCCCCGTCGAGTACGACGGTGTCGGAGAGGCGGATGTCCCGGCTGGAGGCGCCCGCCGCGATGCGGTATTCGCCGCCCTCGAGCAGCCAGCGCTGGAGTTCCTCGTCCCAGTACTCGAACTCGCGCCTCGGTACGGCGACGACGACTTCGCCGCACTGGCCGGGTTCGAGGTCGACGGTTCCGAAGCCGACCAGCCACTGGGGCGCGCGTACGACCGTGGACCGGTCCCGTGACGCGTAGAGCTGGACGATCTCGCGGCCTGACCGTTCACCGGTGTTGCGGACGGTGACGCGTACGTCGACGGCGTCGCCGTGTGCCTCGACCGTGAGCGAGTCGTACGCGAAGGTCGTGTAGGACAGGCCGTGTCCGAAGGGGAACGTGACGTCGATCGAGCGTGCGTCGTACCAGCGGTAGCCCACGAGGATTCCCTCGCCGTAGCGGACGTGCATCCGCTCGCCGGGGAAGTTCGTGAAGGAGGGCGCGTCCTGGAGCCGCTCGGGGACGGTCTCCGTGAGGCGTCCGGAGGGGTTGACGATGCCGAACAGGACGTCCGCGAGCGCGCTGCCGCCGGCCTGGCCGAGCAGCGCGCCGTCGAGGATGGCCGACGGTCCGGCGACGACGGGCGCGAGCCGCACGACTCCGCCGTGGGACAGCACCACGACCGTGCGCGGCTGTACGGCGACCACCGCGTCGAGCAGGCTCAGTTGATCGGCCGGCAGCTCGATGTCGGAGCGGTCGACGCCCTCGTTCTCCTGGCTGTCGAGCAGGCCCAGGAAGACCACGGCCACGTCGGCGTCCGCTGCCGCCCGTATCGCCTCCGCGCGGAGCGCCGCCGGATCGGCCTCTGTGTCGGACGAGAAGCCGGCGGAGTACGACACCTCGGCGTGGGGAGCGCGGGCGCGGATCTCGTCGAAGGCCACATCGACACGGATCGCGTTCACGTGCGAGCTGCCCCCGCCCTGGTAACGCGGCCGGGCGGCGAACTCGCCGATGACAGCGAGGCGTTGGGCGGGGTCGAGGGGAAGGATCCTCTGGTCGTCGCGGAGCAGCACGATCGCCCGTGAGGCGACCTCCCGGGCGAGGTCGTGATGGTCCTCCGGGTCCCACGAGGTGTCCGGGCGGCGCGCCGCCTCGGCCTGGTGGGCGACACGGGCGACTCGGGCCGCCGCCTCCATGACGGCGGCGGGGTCGAGACTCCCCTCGCGCACGGCAGCGACCACCTTGGCGTCGTCGAAACCGTCGTTGCCGGGCATCTGGAGGTCGAGGCCGGCCTCGACCGCCGCGACCCGGTCGGCCACGGCACCCCAGTCGGAGACCACGACCCCCTCGAAGCCCCACTGCTCGCGCAGCACCTCCGTGAGCAGCCATCGGTTCTGTGACGCGTGCACACCGTTGACGCGGTTGTACGAGCACATCACCGTCCACGGCTGCGCCTCCTGGACCACCTTCTGGAAGGCGCGCAGGTAGATCTCCCGCAGCGGGCGCGGATCGATGTCGGCGCTCACCCGCATCCGGTCGGTCTCCTGGTTGTTCGCGGCGAAGTGCTTGAGCGACGCGCCCACACCCATGCTCTGGAGACCGGACACCCACGCGGAGCCGAGGGCTCCCGAGACAAGCGGATCCTCCGAGAAGTACTCGAAGTTCCGCCCCGCCCGGGGATCGCGCTTGATGTTCACACCCGGCCCCAACAGGATGTGCACCCCGGCGGCCTGGCATTCGCGGCCGAGGGCCTCGCCCACGCGGAACACCAGCGAGGGGTCCCACGTCTGGCTGAGGGCGACCGCCGGTGGGAAGCAGGTCGCCGGAAGGCTCCCGGAGAGCGCGAGATGGTCGGTGGTGCCCTCCTGCTTGCGCAGTCCATGGGGTCCGTCCGTCATCAGGATCGACGGGACGCGACCGGCCGCCCTGGTGGTCCAGAAGTCCGACCCGCTGCCGAGAGCGGCTTTCTGTTCCAAAGTCAGTTCATCGAGGGCGGAGGCGATTTCGGGCATGAGTCCCCTAAAGCGAATCGGCGGATCGGCGGATCGGTGGATCGGTGGATCGGTGGATCGAGGGAAGGACGGGAGATCAGGGTCTGCGGACGGGCAGGATGGCGAGTGCGGCCAGGCCGACCAGTGCGAGTGCGGCCACCCAGACGAACGCGTATCCGCCGGTGACCGACACGACAGACCCGGCGAGGGCCGGACCGAGCGCCTGACCCAGGTTGATGGCGAGACCCGCCACACCGAGGTCACGTCCGGCGGCGTTCGGGTCCGGCAACACGTCGACGACCAAGGCCTGATCGACAGGGATGTAGATGCCGAAGGCGAACCCGGCGACGACCGCCTGGACGAACAGTGCGGCGACCGTCGGAAAAAACAAGGGAATGGCCATGGACGCGGCCATGAGTACCGAGGCGGCGAAGACGAAGGACTTCCGTCGCTTCAGCCGGTCGGAGAGTGGGCCGGCGACAACGATCGCGACCACTGTGGCGGGCAGTGCCGTCAAGGCGAGCAGGGGCACGAGCTTCGTGGCTTCGCTCACGCTGAGGGCGGGCTTCACATAGCTCTGGAGCATGTAGAGCCCGAGGGCTCCTGAGACCCCGTATCCGAAGGTGAGCAGTATGCGAGCCGTCCAGACCCAGAAGTAGTCCCGCGTACGCACCGCGTAGGTGAAGCCGAGCAGGAACGGCTTCCACTCGAACTTCGCCACGTGCAGATCTAGCGAGGAGCCGTCCTTGGCTCGCGACACGAAGAGCACGACGCACAGCACGACCAGTCCGGCGAAGACGAAGTAGCTGTTCAGACCGAGTGCCGAGAGGGCGACACCCGCGCCGACGCTCCCCAGTACACCGCCCAGGAACGAGCCGAAGCCGCCGATCGCCGACAGGCTGCCGCGCTGAGTCTCGACAACGCGGTCGGCGAGCGTCGCGCCCAGGGGAGAGACCGCGGCGTTCAGCGCCACCGAGGCGATGGCCCACAGCACCACGAGGACGGCCACGGTCGGCGCGAAGCGGACCGCGACGAGAAACACGGCGCCGACGAGTGAGCCCAGGAGGATCCACGGGGCGCGACGGCCCATTCGGGTTCGGGTCCGGTCGGAGAAGACACCGATCAGCGGTTGCGCGACCATCGTCGCGACCAGTCCGACAGAGGTGACCAACGCCAGGGATTCCGCCCGGCCGGCGTCGAAGTCGGCCAGGATCCCCAGCAGACGGCTCTGGTCCGGCGTCGCCGTCGCCGTGCCCGCGGCGATGGCGTTCTTGAGCGCGGTGAGCTTCTGGAGGTCCGTACCGGCGTCGTGGCCCGTGAAGAACTTCGCCATCTCCAGCGTCTGGACCTGGTTGGGGAGCAGCAGCGTGCCGACTCCTCCCCAGATGCTGGAGAACGCGGCGAGCGCGACTCCGTACCACAGCGCATAGCGTCGAAGGACGCGACCGCGCAGGTACTTCGGGGAGGTGCCGGGTGCGGTCGGCGCGAGCACCTGGGCGGTGGAGGCGGGCTCAGAAGGTGACGGATCACTGTCGGACACGTCAGTGGAGGAAGTCGTTGTCATGGGTTGTCCCGATCGCTCGTCACTGAACGAAGAAGTGTCTGCTGGTGCCCGGGGTACATAGCTGGCCGAAAGTCGACGTCTCTGCCGCTGGAGAGAAACAGTAAGCCTTACGGTTTTTTATCCGCAAGATCTCGTCGTCGAGTAATCTCGGGGCCATGACCCGCCGCTCGTACCCCAAGGGACTGGCGAAGCGTGAGGAGATCCTCACCACCGCCCTCAAAGTGATCGCCGAACGCGGGTTCGGCGGAGCCACCCTGCGTGAGCTCGCCGAGGCGTCGAACCTCAGCATCACCGGACTCGTCCACCACTTCGGCACCAAGGAGCAGTTGCTCACCGAGGTGCTCCGCCGACGCGACGAGGTCGACGCGGACGCCTACGAGATGGACCGGCTTCCCGAGACGGCAGCCGCGATGATCGAGCGCCTCGCCACCCTGGTGGATCGCAACGCCGCGGTTCCGGGACTGGTGACGCTGTACTCGAACCTTTCGGCGGACGCCGCGGCCCCCGAGCACCCTTCTCACGAGTACTTCCGGGAGCGCTACGAGCAGAGCCAGGACCTCGGCCGGGACTCCCTGAGTCACCTCCAGGAGCTGGGCGAGCTCCCCGCCGGGGTGGATCCTGGCGATCTGGCCCAGCTGATGATCGCCGCGGTGGATGGTCTTCAGCTGCTCTGGCAGTACGACCAGAGCATCGACATGACGCGCGGTCTCAGGGCTCTCGGGGCCCTGTTGGCACTCGCCAACGAGGGTGGCCGCAGCGCTGACCAATGACGTTGCCGGCAGACCACCAAGGACGAGGCCGCCATCCGCACGGTCGGGGGTCCGGCACGGGGACACGGTCGCGCTGATGATGTCCAACCATCGACTCCCTGATGCTGCTCGTCGACCGCGGACAACAGGCCGGCCTCATCCGCGCCGACCTCGTCCCCGACGACATGCAGCGCGTCCTGGGCATGCTCATCAGCGTCCTGTGGAACACGGACCCCGGCGACCGAGGGCTGGCGGCGCTACGTCGTCCTCGTCCTGAACGGCCTGTCCCCCGTCGGCGCGAGTCCGCTGCCCGCCGCCGCCCCGAAGCTGGAGTGCCGCACCGGAGGTGCGAGTCACCCCGCGCCGGGCGCGGTTTCGGTCACGAGGAAGCCCACCCCCGGGCCTGACGCCCACAGTCCGGAAGCCGCGGAGCCCTTGCGCGCCGCGGCAACAGTGGTCTCTAATTTCTATGGTTAGTAGATTTTAGAGAGGCGGGACGTCTGCCACGCCATGACCACAGTCACGAACGCACGCCCCAACATCCTCTGGATCGTCGGCGAGGACTGCCCGCCGCGCTTCGGCTGCTACGGCGGCCCGCTGGCCCGCACGCCCCACCTCGACTCCCTCGCCGGGCGCGGCACCCTCTTCGAGTACGCCTACAGCTCGGCGCCGGTCTGCGCGTCGTCACGGTTCTCCCTGATCACCGGGATCCCCTCGGAGAGCCACGCGCCCGCGAACGAGATGCGCGCCGTGGCCCCGCTGCCCGCCTGGATGCCCGCCTATCCCGAGATACTGCGTGGCGTCGGGTACTACTGCACCAACTGCAGCAAGACCGACTACAACGCGGCCTTCGACGAGCACACGGTCTGGAACGAGTGCTCGCCGTCGGCACACTGGCGCGACCGCCCCGAGGGCATGCCCTCCTCGCGGTGTTCAACCCCGAGCCGGGGACCGGAGTCACGGCGGCGGTGTCCACCATGCGCATCACGCCCACCCTGATCGAGCTGTGCGACTGGACGGCACGTACACGCCCTCGTCCCAAGTCCTCGACTGGGCCCACCTGGTGGCCAAAGTGTCCGGCGCGGCGGGCGTGCGCCCCTCCCCCGCTCGAACGAAAGACGTGTGACATGCCAGCTACCACATCGACTCCTGACGACATCCAACGCCTGGTCTCCCGGCTGACGTTGGAACAGAAGGTCGCCCAACTCGGCGGCCTGATCGCCCCCGAGGTGTTCGCCCCATCCCAGGACGGCGCGGGAGGTGGTCCCGTGGTCGACGCGGGCCGCCTTCGGGAGCTGCGTCCGCACGGTGTCGGGCATCTCTCCCTGGCATGGTTTCTCGGTGAGGACGCCGACGGCCTGCGGGGGCAACTGGCGGCGATCCAGGAGGTCGTACGCGAGGTGTCCCCGTTCGGGATCGGCGCGCTGGTCCACAACGAGGGCATCAACGGATTTCTGCACGCCTCCGGTTCGCAGTTCCCCACGTCGTGGGCGCAGGCGGCGGCCTGGGACCCCGAACTGACCAGGCGGGCCGCGGCGGTCACCTCCGCGCACATGCGCGACACCGGGGTCCAGCTGTTGTTCTCGCCGGTCATGGACATCAACCGTGACCCGCGCTGGGGACGTGTCCACGAAACGTACGGCGAGGACCCGGAGTTGGCCGCGCGGATGTCCGTCGCGTTCGTACGGGGCATCCAGGGCGCGGAGCAGGAGAGCGGCGTGCTGGCGACCGGCAAGCACTTCCTGGGGTACGGCGCCTCGGAGGGCGCGCTCAACCAGGCCGTCACCCAACTCGGGCGCCGGGCGCTGGTCGACGAGTACGCGGAGCCGTTTCGCCGGGCGATCGCCGAGGCGGGACTGGCGTTGATGATGAACGCGTACAACGAGATCGACGGCATCCCCGCGACCGCGAGCCGCTGGCTGCTCACCGAGTTCCTGCGCGACACGCTCGCGTTCGACGGCCTGGTGGTCAGCGACTACGACTCGATCAACCTGCTGCGCACCGCCCACCGCACCGCGCGCACGGAGGGCGAGGCGGCGGTACAGGCGCTGTCCGCCGGGCTGGACGTGGAACTTCCCGGCAATCCGAACTACTCCCACCTGGTGGACGAGGTCACCGCCGGTCGTCTCGACGAGCGGGTCGTCGACGTGGCCGTGGCCCGTGTTCTCGCCGTGAAGGCCAGGACCGGACTGATCCCCGGCGTCGGTCCGCGGCCCGCACCGGCGGCGCCTCCGGACCGTGCGGAGGCCGCCGAGGTCCGCTGCGAGATCGCGGCTCGCGCCATGGTGCTGCTCCAGAACGACGGCACGCTGCCCCTGTCCCCCGGCGAGCACCGCATCGCCGTGGTCGGGCCCGCCGCCGACGAGCTGCGGATCCACTTCGGCGCCTATACGTCGGTGTCGAGCGCCGAGATGCCGCTCGGCATGCAGGCGGTCATGGAGGGCAGGGTTCCCGGGATCGACCCGGCGACCTTCGTGTTCACCGACATCTTCCAGCCGCGCATGCCCGTTATGGATCCCACCTTCGAGAGCGCGGCCAGGAAGCTCCATCCCGAGGCCTCCACCGTGCTCGACGCCTTGCGCGAGCTGGACGCCAAGATCGAGTTCGCGCAGCTGGGCCGCTTCGAGCACGACGCCGAGGACCCTCTCGACGCCTCGGTCGTCGAGGCCGCCGTGGCCGACGCCGACGTGGTCGTCGCGGTGGTCGGCGAACGTACGGGCTGGGTCGGCAACAACACGGCGGGCGAAGGCCAGTCGACCGCCTCGCCGACCCTGCCCGGGGATCAGGAGGACCTCCTCGAACTCCTCGCGGCCACGGGCAAGTTGCTGGTGACCGTGGTGGTGTCAGGACGCCCGCTGCTGCTGGAGAAGGCGGCCCGGCTGTCCAACTCCCTGCTGCTCGCGCCGCTGCTCGGCGAGGAGGCGGGTCCCACGATCGCACGCACGCTGTTCGGCCTGATCAACCCAAGTGGCAAGCTGCCCAGCACCTTTCCCCGCCATCTGGGCCAACTCCCGCTGTACCACGGCCACCATCACGGAAGCGGCTACGGCCATCCGACGGGAACCCGCCACGGATACGGCGACCTCGACCAACAGGGGCCCCTCTATGCCTTCGGCCACGGGCTGTCGTACACGACCTTCGAGGTCACGCCCGACGAACGCGAAGGCCGCCCGGCCGTCGAACTGACCGACGGCGTGATGCGTGCCCGGCTCACCGTGTCCAACACCGGTGCCGTGGACGGCGAAACGGTCGTGCAGCTGTACGCGCGCGACGAATTCGCGTCCGTCGTACGGCCGGTACGGCAGCTGATCGCCTTCGCTCGCGTCGGTCTCGCCGCCGGGGAGAGCAGGACTGTCGTGCTCGAAGCCCCGGTCGAGCGGCTGCACTACACCATGGCCGACGGCCGCCGCGGCATCGAGCCGGGCGAGGTGACCGTACTGGCCGGGCTCGGCAGCGACGCGCTGACCTGCGCCGGGACGGTCACGGTCGACGGGGTGCTCGCAACAGCTCAGGGCCTACGGTGAGTCACCGCTGATGCATGGTGAAGTACGGTTCTACGAGTGACCAACCAGCGAAAGCCACGAGGCCCGTACCGCAAGAGCGCGGAGCGCCGGGAACAGATCCTCCAGGCTGCCTACGAGGCCGTCGACGAGTTCGGAGAGCGTGCCTCGCTGCAGGACATCGCCGACCGGGTCGGGGTGACCCAGCCGGCGCTGACGTACTACTTCCCCACGCGTGACGAGCTGCTGCTCGCCGTGCTGGAGCGGCGGGACGTGCTGGGCAAGGAACTCGCGAGCGCCGCCGGATCGGAGACGGGCATGGTCGACACAATGGTGTCGACCACCCGGCACACCACCGAGCACCCCGGGCTGGCCAAGCTGTACGTCACGCTCTCGGCGGCGGCCACCGACCCCGAGAGTCCGGCGCACGACTACTTCACCGAGCGCTACCGGAAGCTGTCGGGCGAGGTCGCGCACGACCTCCAGGTGCAGCAGGAGAGCGGTGTCATCCGGGCGGACGAACCGGCCGACCACCTCGCCAGGGTGCTGCTCGCGGTACTGGACGGGTTGCAGATCCAGTGGATGCACGACCCTTCCGTGAACATCGCCGCGATCGCCGAGACGTTCACTCGCATGCTCGCGACTTCGGCCGGCTCCGCGCAGGAGCCGGCCGAGTAGTCGCTTAACACGCCCTTTGGGTAAGGGAGTTGGTCAGGCCGCCTGGCCGGCCTCGGCCTCGTCGAGACGCTTGCCCCTGGGGATCAGCAGCACCAGCAGCGCGGCGACCGCGATCGCGCCGGCGAAGAGCAGGAACCCGTTGGTGAATCCTCGGTCGCCGTAGAACTCCGTACCCTTCACCACCGTGCCCTGCTTGGCCAGGACCACGAAGGCGACCTGGGTGAGCAGCCCCTGGACGACGCCCTGTGTCATGCCCTGGGCGCCGTTGGCCAGTGCCTGCTCCTCCGGCTCCACGGACTCGATGACCATGACCGGAATCATGGACACGACCATGCCCATCCCGACCGCACTGAAGACGCCGATCGCGATGAACTGGCTGACGTGGTAGTGGAATTGGGAGGTGAGACCGATCCCGATGGCCACCAGTCCGCCACCGATCCCCAGCAACAGGCGTGAGTCGAAACGGCGGGCGAGCATTCCGCTCACCACCGCGGACCCGATGATCAGGATGCTGCCGGGCGCGGCGACCAGGGCTCCCTTCGTGGCGGTCCAGCCCAGCCCGTCGGAGATCCCCGGGATGCGCGGCATGAGAGTGAGCAGGTTCGTCACGATGCCGCCGGCGTAGATCGAGCCCGCGAGCAGGCCCGTGGCCAGGAAGGTGGTCCACACCCGGCGACGGCCCAGCAGGGAGATCGGGAACATGGGGTGGGCAACCCTCCGCTCGACTCCCAGGAAGGCGATCACGGCGATGAGCCCGCCGCCGATGCAGGCCAGCGTACGGCCGCTGGTCCAGCCCCAGCCCGAGCCCTCCCCGATGCCGTAGACGATGGCGGTGAGGCCGCCGCCCAGCAGCAGGCCGCCTGCCCAGTCCATGCGGGAACGTTCCTCGCGCACCGGGCTCTCGGGGACGACGGCCAGCAACAGCACGAGAGCCAGTGCCGTACCCACCACCAGGAACCAGAGCGCCGCGCGGAAGCCGTGGTCGTCGAGGAGCCAGCCGGACAGGAACGGGCCGCCCAGCGCGACCAGACCGACACCGCCGCCGAGGAATCCGCTGGCCGGGCCCACCAGGCGGCGCGGGAACACGTCCCGCGTCAGCGCGTAGACCAGGGATGCCGCCGCGCCGTAGAAGCCCGAGATGCCCCGTCCGACGAGCAGGGTCCCGTAGTTCGGCGCGAGGGCGGCGATCAGGTCGCCGACCAGGGCGAGCGTGGTGATGACGACCATGACGCGCTTCTTGCCGTACATCGCGGCGGCCTTCACCACGAAGGGTGTGGCGAACACGCCGACCAGCAACCCGATCTGGTTGAACCAGGCGATCTTGGTGGTGTGGAAGTGGATGGCGATCGCGGACTGGGCGTTTCCAGAGATCAGACCGACCAGACCGGTCAGCTGGGAGGCCCAGAGCAGCACGATCAGCATCAGCGCGTACCGCGCGCCGAAGCCGGCCTTCCCGGCTTCCTCTTCCTTGTGCTGCGACTCGACGTTGAGTGACATCCGGCACCCCGGCTTCCGTATACGGATGGAGCCCTTGCGCTCCTCGCGCGCAGGCTAGCTCTAAATTTTTTGGAGTGATAGATTTTCGACGCGGAAACATTCCGGCCCCTCACATGGGCCTGTGCAGCCGAAGGGATCTCGCCCATGCAGCAGCCCGACCCCGCCGCACTCCCCCTGGAGGAGAAGGCGTCCCTGCTCGCGGGAGGGGACTTCTGGTCCACCAGGCCCCTCGACTGGGCGGGGGTCCCCGCGGTCGTATTGACCGACGGCCCGCACGGGATCCGCCGCCAGCTGGCCGACTCCGATCACTTGGGCTTCTTCGCGAGCGAACGGGCCACCTGCTTCCCTCCGGCCGTCGCCGTCGGCTCCAGCTGGGACAGCGAACTCGCCGCGAGAGTCGGTGAGTTGGTGGGTCGGGAAGCCGTCTCGCTGGGTGTCGGGGTCGTCCTGGGCCCGGGTGTGAACATCAAGCGGTCCCCGCTGTGCGGGCGCAACTTCGAGTACTACTCCGAGGACCCGCTCCTCTCCGGCGTCCTCGGAGCGGCCTTCGTACGGGCCCTCCAGTCCCAGGGTGTGGGCGCCACCGTCAAGCACTTCGCGGCCAACAACCAGGAGACGGGGCGGATGCGCGTCAGCGTGGACGTCGACGAACGCACCCTGCGGGAGATCTACCTGCCGGCCTTCGAACGCATCGTCGTCGAGGCACGTCCGGCCGCTGTCATGGCCGCCTACAACCGCGTCAACGGTGTCCCGGCCTCGGAGAACCACTGGCTGCTCACCGAAGTCCTGCGCGCGGAGTGGGAGTTCGAGGGCGTCGTCGTCTCGGACTGGGGCGCGGTCGGCGACCGGGTGGCTGCCCTTTCCGCGGGGCTCGACCTTCAGATGCCCGGGCCCGATCCTGCCAACGACGCGGCGATCGTACGGGCCGTGCGCGAGGGGGTGCTGGACGAGGTCGTGGTCGATGCGAGCGTCCGGCGTGTGCTTGGACTCGCCGGGCCGGCCGGGGCGGCTCGGGAGACGGCGGAGCCGGTCGTGTCCGCCGAAGCGGAGTCAGTGGTCCCCACCGAAGCGCAGCCAGTCGTCCGCACCGAAGCGGGGCCGGTGGTGCCCACCGCACACCACGCGCTGGCAAGGGAGTTGGCCGCCGACTGCGTCGTCCTGCTGAAGAACGACGACGAGACTCTCCCTCTCGCGCAGCCCGCACGCATCGCTGTCATCGGTGAGTTCGCGACCGTCCCCGCGTTCCAGGGTGACGGCAGTTCGCGGATCAACGCCACCCGTGTCGACACCCCGTTGGAGGCGATCCAGGAACTCGGCGGGATCATCACCTACGCGGCGGGCTTCACCAGCGACGGAACACGGGATCCCGAGGCGTTGCGCGAAGAGGCCGTACGGGTGGCCGGAGAAGCCGAGACCGCCGTACTCTTCCTCGGGCTGCGCGGCGAGACCGAGGGCACCGACCGCGAGCAACTCGACCTGCCCGTCGACCAGTTGGAACTCGTACGCGCCGTCGCCGCCGCCGCTCCGCGCACCGTGGTCGTCCTGTCCACCGGCGGTGTGGTGTCCCTGGAGGGCTGGCACGACGACGTCGACGCGATCGTGGCGGGCTGGCTGCTCGGGCAGGCGGGAGGCGGCGCCCTCGCGGACGTGCTCTTCGGCGTCGTCAATCCCTCCGGCCATCTGGCCGAGAGTTTCCCGCTCCGGCTGGAGGACACCCCCAGCTATCTGACGTTCCCCGGTGAAGCCGGTCATGTCCGGTACGGCGAAGGCGTGATGGTCGGCTACCGCCACTACGAGACCGTCGGACGCGCGGTCCGCTATCCCTTCGGGCACGGGCTGAGCTACACCACGTTCCGTACCGATGACTTGTCCGTCGACGTCACGGGCGATGACAGCGCCACCGCCAGGGTCACCGCGATCAACACGGGAGACCGGACCGGAAAGCACGTCGTCCAGGTCTACGTCGCCACCACCGCGGGACCGGTCCGGCGCCCTGCCCGTGAACTGCGCGCCTTCACCAAGGTCGCACTGCCTCCCGGGGAGTCCCGCACCGTCGAACTCCCGCTGGAGCGGCGCGCGTTCGCCTACTACGACATCGAACAGCGCGGTTGGGCGGTCGCCCCCGGCTCGTACACGATCCAGGTCGGCGAGAACGCCTCCCACGTCGTCGCCGAGCAGACCTTCACGTTGACCGGTGACACTACCGGCACCGCCCTGTCCCTCGACTCCTCCCTCGGCGACTGGCTCGCCCATCCGGTCGCGGGCCCCCTGCTGCAACAGGCGCTCGACGCCGGTGCGACCGAGGAGAAGCGGCAGCAGTCGGAGGCCAACAGCGGCCTCATCCACATGGTCGCGTCGATCCCTGCCCGGCAGTTCCTCCACTTCCCCGGTATTTCCCTCTCCGCCGACGACCTGGCCCAGATCCTGGAGAAGACGAACCGATGACTGACAGCACACGCCTGCGCCCCGACTTCCTGTGGGGTGCGTCGACCGCCCCCACCCAGGTCGAGGGCAACAACATCAACAGCGACTGGTGGCTCCGCGAACAGCTCATGCCCGGCATGGAGCGCAGCGGCGACGCGATCGACAGCTACCACCGCTATGCCGAGGACATGCAGTTGCTGGCCGACGCGGGCCTGAACTCCTACCGCTTCGGCATCGAGTGGGCCCGCATCGAGCCCGTCGAAGGACATGTCTCACGCGCCGAACTCGCCCACTACCGGCGGATGATCGACACCTCGCTCGCCCTCGGCCTCACCCCGGTCGTCACGCTTCACCACTTCACGCACCCTCGCTGGTTCACCGAGGACGGCGGCTGGACGAGCGACCGCGCCATCGACCGCTTTCGGTCCTACGTCGAGACGGCCACCCGGATCCTCGACGGCGTCGAGTGGGTCTGCACCATCAACGAACCCAACATGCTCGCCCTGATGGCCACGATGAGCCAGGCTCCACCGGCCTCCGAGAAGGAGGTGAAGAAGTGGATGAGCCCCACGGTCGAGGGGGCCGCGCGCCCGGTACTGCCCTCCCCCGACCCGAAGGCGGGTCACCGGCTGGCCGAGGCCCACCAGGCCGCCCGCGAGATCCTCAAGGCACGCACCGACGCCAAGTCCGGCTGGACCGTGGCCAACCAGGCCCTCACCCCGACTCCCGGGAACGAGGAGAAGCTGCGCGAAGTCCGGTACGTCCGCGAGGACTTGTACCTCGAAGCGGCTCGCGGCGACGACTTCATCGGAGTGCAGTCCTACACCAGCCAGGCAGTCGACGAGAACGGCATCGTCCCCCATCCCCTCGGCCCCGACACCACACTCACGGGGAACGCGTACCGGCCCGACGCCCTCGGCATCGCCGTCCGCCACACGTGGGACGTCACCGGCGGCATCCCGATCCTCGTCACCGAGAACGGCATCGCCACCGCCGACGACACCCAACGGATCGCGTACACCTCCGAAGCCCTACGGCACCTGTTCGCGGCCGTCGACGACGGCATCGACGTACGCGGCTACCTCCACTGGAGCGCTCTCGACAACTACGAATGGGGCCACTGGGAACCGACGTTCGGCCTCATCGCCGTGGACAGGGAGACCTTCGAGCGGCACCCGAAACCGAGCCTCGCGTGGCTGGGAGAGGTCGCCCGCAACGGCGGCGAGGGGTTGGAAGAGCAGTCCGCATGACGGCGACCGAGGAGGCGACCGATGCCAACTGACCGCACACGTCCGGCACTTCGTCTGCCGGCCCGTGACATCCCGGTGCCCACGTCGGTGAGCCCGGAGGCGCAGGCATCGATCGTGCGCGGGATGGCAGCACAGGCCACGCGGTATCCGGGGCCCAACGACCTCGACGGCTGGCGGGCGTTGGCCGTCGTGACGGACGAGGCCGTACGAGGCATGGTCGGCGGTACGCTCCCCGTTTTCGATGGTGAGGTCGAGCGGATCGACCTCGGCGGCCTCCCAGTACATGTGATCACGCCGACGGGCCTCGCGGCCGACGACCGCAGGGTCTACCTCGACATCCATGGCGGGGGCTGGATCTCGGGGAAGGGAGAAGTGTGCCGCGTTCGGGGCGCACTGACCTCGGTGTCGGTCGGGGCTCGGGTGTGGGCGGTCGACTACCGGATGCCGCCCGACCATCGCTACCCGGCGGCACTCGACGACTGCCTGACCGCGTACCGGGCGCTGTTGAAGGAGCGGCGCCCCGAGGAGATCGTCGTCGGGGGCAGTTCGGCGGGCGGCAACCTCGCCGCCGCCCTCATGCTGCGGGCCCGGGACGAGCAACTCCCGCTTCCGGCCGCGCTGGTGCTGAGCACTCCGGCCACCGACCTGACCGAGGCGGGCGACACCTGGCAGACGAACCTCGGCCTGGACAACGTGCTGACGGGCAGCCTCCTGCCGGCCATCCAGCTGTACGCCGATGGCCACGACCTGCGCGACCCCTGTCTCTCCCCGCTCTTCGGCGACTTCACCAAGGGTTTCCCACCGACCGTCCTCGCCAGCGGCACCCGTGACCTGCTGCTGTCGGACACGGTCCGGATGCACCGGGCGCTGCGCGCGGCCGGTGTCGAGGCCGAGCTGCATGTGTTCGAGGCCGCCGGACACGGCATGTTCCTGGGGAACACACCGGAGGACGACGAAAAGGCCCGTGAGATACGGCAGTTCGTCGACAGGCAGTGGGCCCGCACGGCCGGATGAACCCGTACGCCCATGCGAAGGCACCAACAATGGACCGTGGTTGGCGCCTTCGCCCTCTCCTCTTAGGGGATCTCGATGCGTCACGCCTCGCGCCCCATGTCCTCGTCAGCCTCCCGTCCGTCCTTCCCGGCGCGGGCTGCGGGGGTCGGCGACGAGCGCGTCGATCTCGGCGAACCAGTGTGCGCGTACGTCGGCGCCGTCGCTGTCGAAGAACCAGGCGTGGGCCAGCGAACGCTTCGCGGCGGCGCCCAGCTGTTCGTTGGACCATCGCAGCGCGTTGGCCAGGAGTGCGTAGTCCTGGGCGAGGTCGGTGTGGAACAGCTCCGGGTCGTCGGTGCCGATCAGCAGCGGTACGCCGCTGTCGTCCAGGACGCGCCAGGCGTCGACGTAGCGGGTCCGGGAGACCAGTCCGCCGAGCGCGTACGCGGTGGGCGTGAAGGTCATCGGCGTACGAGTGGCCCGGAGGCGGCGCAGTACCTCCGGGTCGTCGACGCCCATCCAGCCGTGGTCGATGCGGTCGAGGCCGAGGTCGAGCGCGGCGGCGATGTCCTCGATCACGTCGGCGTGGCCGGTGAGCCGGTAGCCCTCGGCCCGGGCCCGCTCGTAGGCCGGCGCCAGGGCCTCGAACGGGACGGTGTGATGGTCGCCGTCGTTGCCGTAGCCGAGGATCGGGATGCCCTTCTCGCGCAGTGCGGCGGTCTGCTCGACCAGGTCGAGGGCGGCCTGCGGGCCGCCGAAGCGGTGCAGTTCGATGATGATGCCGCCGGTGAGCCCGAGTTCGTCGCCTGCGACGCGGAACGCCTCGCCGACCGCCCGCAGCAGCACCTCGGGCTCCATGCCGATCTCGTCCCGGTGCAGATCCGGGGTGCACAGCAGCTCCAGATGGCGGACGCCGCGGTCGTAGGCGCCGGCGATCATGCGCAGCACGCCCTCGGTGACCAGCGCCTCGTCGCCCCAGAGCCGGACCGCCCGGTCCAGGTCGTCGAAGAACTTCCCGAGACTGCGCAGATCGTAGGCGGAGTCCGCCTCGGCCCGGGACAGGCTGGCCCCCGTGGTCCGCCTGTGCAGCCGGGCCAGCTCGGACGGGGCCAGCGAGCCCACCTGGTGCATGTGCAGCTCCGCCTTGGGGAGCCGCCGGGCCAGCACCACCCGTTCCTCCTCCCGTGCCATCGGCGGGAATTCGTCGGTGGCGTTCGGGTCGCCGGATGAGGGCATGGTCGTACCTCCTGGGTCGAAGCGTGGTCGCCGGCCGCGCGGGGGCGCCGGTCCCGTCGGCGGGCACGGGGCTCATCGCCGGCCGGTGGGACCGGTGTTGTCCACGGCGTACGCCCCGTCAGCCGGCGGCGGCGGTCACCCTGGCGGCCTCGCGCGGGGCGTGGGGGTTCTTGCGGCCCGCCCGGGAGCCCTTCAGCTTCGCGAGGATGTGGTCCTTGACCGTGATCGGCTCGTAGAACGCCTCCTCCCCCTCGGCGACGAAGGACGGCAGGGGCGCGACGACGGCGTCCGCGTTCCCGTCGTGGAAGAACGCGGCCGACCTGCGGCGCTTGATGGTTCCGTGCACCACGGGCGGCGTGACCCGGTGCAGCGTGGACATCCACGCGTCGTTCGTCAGCCGGGCCGCCAGGTCACCGAGGTTGACCAGGAGTGCGCCGTCGGCGGGCTGGACGTCGTGCCATGCGTTGTCGCTGCCGAGCACCTGAAGGCCTTCGACCTGGTCGGCCCACAGGACGGTCAGCAGACCGAAGTCGGTGTGCTCGCTCATGCCGGTGAGTTCGGCGCCCAGCTCGATCTCACCGGGCGGCAGGGCGTAGTTGTTCATGCGGAGCACGTCGATCGAGTGGTCGGTGAGGCCCTCGACGTAGGACTGCTCGACCCCGAGGGCGTCCGCGACGACCTCGGTGAGGGTGCGGGCGACGCGCCGGGCCTCGGCGTAGTAGGCCTCGACCTGCTCCTTGAACGACGAAGGTTCGGTGGGCCACACCGAGGGCGGATAGTCCGCTTCGGACACCTCGGCGCCCGGGTACTCGGCGGCGGAGGTCCCGACGTTGAACGCCTCGAAGAAGTCGTTCATACGAGTCACGGGGTCGAGGCCGACGCTGTAGCTCAGCGACTCGCTCTTGGGCGGGCTGTAGCCGCGGTTCTCGCCCGCCGGGCGGACCCACTGCTTCTTCGACTCCAGGGGAAGTGCGAAGAACCCGTCGATCGCGTCGCCGAGTCCGTCGAGGATCTCGTCCACGATCCCGTGGCCGACGACCTGGATGAAACCCACGGTGCGGCAGGCGTGGTCGAGTCGGCGCGCGACCTCTGCCTTGTCGGCAGCGGATCCGTCACCGGCGTACGGGCCGATGTCAATGACCGGAACGCGGAACTCGGACGACGCGGATGACGCGGATGACATGGTGCCCCCCTTGGACTGTCGGGTGGAATTTCGGATCGGTGATCAGCTGACGCCTGCCGGTCGCGCCGCGCTGTGGGTGAGCTCGGCGAGCAGCGTGCGTTCGTTGTGGGTGAAGACCTCGGTCTCCATGAAGTCCAAGGTGCGCGGGCGCGGTTCGGGCTGTTCCAGCACCATGCGCACCTCGGCCGGCCGGTTGGAGAGGACGTAGACGCGGTCGGACAGCATGAGCGCCTCGGGGACGTCATGGGTGATGAGGATGGTCGACTGGCCGAGTTCGGCGCAGATCTGGGAGAGCCAGATCTGCAGTTCCGTGCGGGTGAGGTAGTCGAGTGCGCCGAAGGGTTCGTCGAGCAGCAGGATCGGCCGTTCCAGGACCATCGTGCGCAGCAGCGCGACGCGTTGCCGCATGCCGCCGGACAGCTCGAAGGGGTAGGCGTCGGCGTATCCGTCGAGCCGGAACGTCCCCAGCAGGGAGGCCACCTTCTTGCGGGCGTCGGCCTTCGACATCCCGCCGAGTGTCAATCCGAGCGCGGCGTTGTCCTGGGCGGTGAGCCAGGGCAGGAGCAGGTCCTTCTGCGGCATGTACGCCGAGTACGGCCCTCGGGTCGCATCGCCGTGGTAGGTGACGGACCCCTCGTCCGGGCGCAGGATCCCGGCGAGTATCTGGAACAGCGTGGACTTGCCGCAGCCGCTGGGGCCGATGACCGACACGAACTCACCGGGCGCGAGGTCCAGGGAGACGTCGTGGATCACCGGGTTACGGGTCTTGCGCGGGCCGGGGAAGGCCTTGGTCACGTTCTGGACGGAGAGCAGCGGGCTGGTCAGGGGGCTGGTGTTCATGCTGGTTGTCATGGTGTTCGTCATTCGGACCTCATCGCCTTCCGACGGCGTTCCCACGGCATCGCGAGAGTTTCGAGCAGGTAGGTGAGCGAGAACAGCAGCAGGCTGACGACGATGCTGACGATGGCCGCGGCCAGCACCAGATCCGTCCGGAGCATGTTCTTCTGTGTCGCCATGTAGATGCCGAGCCCGTTCACCGCGCCGACCGTCTCGGCGAAGATGGCCGCCAGGACGGCGAAACTGGCGACGACCCGCAGACCGGTGAAGAAGAAGGGCAGCGAGGAGGGGACCTGAAGGCGCAGGAACACCTTGACGCGGTTCGCCCCCAGCGACTTCATCAGGGTCGCCGCGTCCGGGTCCGCCGACAGGAATCCCTGGAGGAGGGAGATCGTCATGGGCAGCGCCGTGGTGATCACGATGAGCCCGATCTTCGGCCCCAGCCCGAACCCGAACCAGATGACGAACAGCGGTGCCAGCACGATGATCGGGATGGACTGCGCGACGATCAGCAGCGGAAGCGTCGCGTTGCGCAGCAGGGGGACGAAACTCAGGAGCGTCGCCAGGACCGCCGACACGGCGACCGAGACCACCAGGCCCACCGCCGTCACCTGGAGAGTCGGGACCGTGTTCAGCCAGAGCGCTTCGCGATCCGTCCAGGCGGCCTCGGCGACGCGCGTCGGGGAGGGCAGGACCGTGGGAGCGATGTTCCCGACCTTCGTGGCGACCTGCCAGGCCACCACTGCCAACACCACGGCCAGGGTCGGTGTGATCGTGCGGAAGAGCGGTGAGTCTCCCCATTCCCGGCGAGCGCGCTTCGCCTTACGGGCAGAAGTGATGCTCAAGGTCGGTGGTGACTGCTGAACAACTGGACCGTTGCGGCCGCTTGCCTGGATCTCTGTCATCGCAGGATGTCCTTACTCAAGGGGGCCAGTCATCGCGTTTTCGTTCTTCAGCCGCGAGTGATGACATAAAACACCACCACCGGCTACCTTGGCGAGAGCCTCGCGTTTCGCTCCGGTAAGGATTGCAACACGCGATGAGTACGCGACAGAGTACGAATGTACGAAAAAAGGTACCCAAATGCGGATGCTGCTCACGACCGATGTCCCCATGACCACACGAGACGGAGTCGTGCTGCGAGCCGACATCCACCGTCCCGATGACGCCGAGCGACACCCTGCGCTGCTGGTCAGGCTGCCGTACGACAAGTCGTCGCCGTATACGTCCGTGTACCTCGACATACGGACCGCTGTGAGCCGCGGGTACGTCGTGGTCGTCCAGGACGTACGGGGCCGCGGCACGTCCGAGGGGGAATGGGTGCCGTGGAAGCACGAGACCGAGGACGGTTTCGACGCTGTCGGGTGGGTGGCCGGGCAGGACTTCTGTGACGGCCGTGTCGCCATGTACGGCGGCAGTTATTTCGGCAACACCCAGTGGCGGGCAGCTGCCTCGGGTGCCCCCGGACTGCGTGCCATCGCGCCCGGCATGACCTGGTCGAATCCGCTGGACGGCGCTTTGCGCCGCGGCGGCGTGCCGGAGCACGGACTGAACGTGCTCTGGTCGCTGTCGACCGGCATGAGCGAGCTGATGCGCCGCGGCAAGGCCGCCGAGGCGATGGAGGCGGTGCGCCGGATCGACGGACTGGCCCGGGGCGAGTACCTGAGCTATCCGGCGGGACGCATCCCGTGGCTGGAGGAGCTGGGCGTACCCGATATCGGCCTTCGCCGAGCCGACGCCGACCCCAAGACGGTGGCGGAGCTGGATGTCGTCTCCGTCCTCGACGACATCCGCATTCCGGCCCTGCACGTGGGTGGCTGGTACGACGTCTTCCTGCAGGGGACCCTCGACAACTTCGCGCGCCAGCGTGAACTGGGCGTCGCCGGCCATCTCATCGTCGGCCCCTGGACACACGGCACCGATTTCAGCTCGCAGACCGGAGAGGTGAACTTCGGACTCGCCGCCGGCGGACAGTCCATGGGCCTCACCTCGTCCCTGACGGCGGAGCACCTCGACTTCTTCGACGCGGTCCTCGATGACCGACCCCTCGACCAGGCGCCGGTGCGGCTGTTCGTCATGGGGCGCAACGAGTGGCGGGACGAGGAGAGCTGGCCGCTCGCCCGGGCGGTGACCACCCGGCTGGAGCTGGGGGCCGCCGAGCGCGCCGCCTTGCGGAGCCCCCACGGGGAATCCCCGGCCGATGAAGACCTGGACAGCGGATCGCCGGCGGTCGCGGCGCTCACGTTCGAGGCGTCCGAGCCGGTGCAGACGGTGGGCGGCTGCATCGCGATGCACGAGAAGTTTCCCTGGGGTGCGTGGGATCAGCGCGACGTCGAGTGTCGGGACGACGTGCTCGTGTTCACCACCGATCCGTTGGACGAGCCGCTGGAGATCACCGGCCGGGTCCGGGCCCACCTCCGGGTACGGCCGGGGGCGACGGTCTCGGACTGGGTCGTGCGCGTGTGCGACGTCCGGCCGGACGGGAAGTCGATCAACCTGGTCGACGGCGTGAGCCGGGTGGAGTCCACCGACGGCCAGGCCGACGCGCCGCGCGAACGGACCGTGACCGTCGACCTGTGGTCGACCAGCATCGAACTCGCGGCCGGCCACCGACTGCGCGTGCACGTGGCCCACAGCAACTTCCCGCGCTGGGGCCTGAGCCAGCCGGACGGCTCGTTCGTCAGCGACGTCCTGCTCGGTGCGGGCGACAGCTGGATCGAACTCCCGGTGATCCCGCCGTCGGTCTGACGTGGCCGTGCCCTCGACGCGGCCGGGCTCCTGTGCAGGGCCTGTCGTCCTCTTCGTCGGCGCTCTGTCGTCGGTGACCTGCATCAAGAGCATCCGCTGAACCACCCGTACGACCTCACAAGGGAGCACACATCTCATGACCGACGCAGAGGCCACGAACGCCGTCGAGGCGGCTCTCGGCACTCTCGACCTGAACGCCAAGGCACGGCTCCTGGCCGGCCAGGACATGTGGACGCTGCCCGCGCTGCCCGAGATCGGGCTGGGCTCCCTGGTGATGTCGGACGGCCCGATCGGTGTGCGCGGTGTGCGCTGGACGGCTGACGAACCGTCGATCGCACTGCCCAGCCCCACCGCGCTCGCCGCCACCTGGGACCCGGAGCTCGCCCTCCGCGCCGGTCGCCTTCTCGCCCAGGAGGCCCGCCGCAAAGGCGTCCATGTGCTGCTCGCGCCCACCGTCAACCTGCACCGCTCGCCACTCGGCGGACGGCACTTCGAGGCGTACAGCGAGGACCCGTACCTCACCGGTGAGATCGGCACCAGCTATGTGAGGGGCGTCCAGCAGGGCGGCGTCGGGACGACGGTCAAGCACTTCGTCGCCAACGACGCCGAGACCGACCGCTTCACGGTGGACAACATCGTGAGCGCGCGGGCGCTGCGCGAGCTGTACCTCGCACCCTTCGAAGCCATCGTCAAGAACGCCCACCCCTGGGGCATCATGGCGGCCTACAACTCGGTCAACGGCTCCACCATGACCGAACACCGCTACCTGCAGAACGAAGTCCTGCGCGGCGAATGGGGCTTCGACGGCTGCATCGTCTCCGACTGGCTGGCCGCCCGCGACACCGTCGGCGACATCACCGGCGGCCTCGACGTCGCCATGCCCGGTCCGGGGACCGTCTACGGCGAGGCACTCGCCGCCGCCGTGAAGGACGGACGGGTCGCGGAGCACATCGTCGACGAAGCGGTGCGCAACGTGCTGAGGCTCGCCGCCAGGGTCGGCATCCTGGACGGCACTCCGGCGGCGGTGACCGTCTTCCCCGAGGACATCGACGGCAAGGCCCTCGCCCGCGAGATCGCACGGCGCGCCTTCGTCCTCGTACGGAACGAGGGCTCCGCGCTGCCGCTGGACCCCTCGGTGCTGCGCAGCGTCGCCCTCATCGGCAGGGCGGCGCGGGAGGCCCGGGTGCTCGGCGGCGGATCCGCGCAGGTGCTCCCGGAAAGCGTCGTCTCGCCTCTCGACGGTCTGCGGTCCGCTCTCCCGACGGGCGTCGCACTGACCTTCGCCGTCGGCGCCGACCCCAGCGAAGAACTCGGCGTCGCCGACCAGGGCTTCGACCTGCGGGCCGTCGTGCGCGACGCCGAGGGTGACGTACTCGGCACCGGCCCGCTGCACAACGGCAAGGTGTGGTGGTCCGGCCTCGACCTGCCCGAGGGCGTGCTGTACGAGGCGGTCCACAGCATCGAGGCGGTCGGCACCTTCACACCGGGCGAGAGCGGCTTCCACGCTTTCGGTACCAGTGGGTTCGGCGGCTTCACTCTGGTCGTCAACGGCGAGGTCCTCTTCGACGGGGCGCAGGTCAGTGACGCGGAGGATCCCCTCGAAGCGTTCTTCGGCTCCCCCACGAAGCACGGCACCGTCGAGCTGACAGCAGGCCAGCCGGTCGCGGTGAGCCTCACGTACACCGTGCCGGACAACGAGGACGCCGTGATCCAGATCATCGACTTCTCGCTGGTGCACGGCGAGCCGCAGCGTGACGCCGACGAACTGATCGAGGAAGCCGTCGCCGTCGCCGCAGCGTCCGAAGTCGCTGTCGTGGTGGTCGCGACGACCGAGCGCGTCGAGAGCGAGGGCTTCGACCGCACCTCCCTCCGGCTTCCCGGCCGCCAGGACGAACTCGTCGCCCGGGTCGCCGCCGCCAACCCCCGCACCATCGTCGTCGTCAACTCCGGCTCGCCGGTCGAACTCCCCTGGCGCGACGACGTCGCCGCGATCCTCCTCAGCTGGTTCCCCGGCCAGGAGGCCGGCGCCGCCCTTGCCGACGTCCTGCTCGGCGCCGAGGAACCCGGCGGCCGGCTCCCCACCACCTGGCCCGTCCGTCTCGTCGACGCCCCCGTCACCCAGGTGGTCCCCGCCGAGGACGGCACCCTCCCCTACACCGAGGGCCTCTTCATCGGCTACCGCGCCTGGCAGCGTCCGGGCGCCCCGGCCCCCGCCTACTGGTTCGGCCATGGCCTCGGCTACACCCAGTGGTCGTACGAGGCGGTGGCCGTCGACGGCCGCACAGCGACCGTCCGCGTCCGCAACACCGGCTCCCGGCCCGGCCGTGAGGTCGTCCAGCTCTACCTCGCCCCGGTCGCCGACACCGTGGAGCGCCCCGCCCGCTGGCTCGCGGGCTTCGCCTCGGTACAGGCAGCCCCCGGTGAGTCGGCCGAGGTCGCCATCGACCTTCCGGCCCGCGCCTTCCAGATCTGGGACGATGACGCCTCCGCCTGGACCACCGTCCCGGGCACCTACGCCGTCGAGGCCGGGCGCAGCGTCACCGACTGTCCGGTGAGCACCAAGATCACCGTCACTGTTGATGAGGAGTGAGCAGTTGTCGGACACCGTTTCCGTAACCGTCGAGCAAGGGGAACTGGCCGGGCGGGCGCTGGACGAGGGCGGATCGGTGTTCGCGGGAATCCCGTTCGCCGAGGCGCCGGTCGGGCGGCTGCGGCTGCGTCCGCCGCGACGGCCGCGGCCGTGGCAGGGCGTGCGGGACGCCACGGCCTTCCGCGCGTCGCCCGCACAGAACCCCGACCCCTGGTCGCCCCCTGACGCCGTCTACGACGAGGACTGCCTGGAGGTGAACGTCTGGACGCCGGACGTGCACGGCCGCAGGCCGGTGATGGTGTGGATCTACGGCGGCGCCTTCGAGTCCGGAAGCGCGGTGCCGCCGGGCACCGACGGGCAATGGCTGATGCGGGGCGGCGACGTCGTCGTGGTCGGCTTCAACTACCGGGTCGGCGCCCTGGGATTCCTGGATCTGACCGGCATCGGCGGGGAGAGCTGGTCCGGCTCGGTCAATCTGGGGCTTCAGGACCAGGTCGCCGCGCTGCGCTGGGTGCGCCGGAACATCGGGCGGTTCGGCGGCGACCCGGACAACATCTCCGTCTTCGGGGGCTCGGCGGGGGCGAGCTCCGTCGGCTGCCTGCTGGCCATGCCCGCCGCCCGGGGTCTGTTCCGGCGGGCGATGCTGATGAGCCCGCCGGTCGCACGGATCTACGCTCCGGCCACGACACACCGACTGGCCGCCGACCTGCTCGACACCGTCGGCGTCCGCCGCCCCGAGCAGCTCCTCGACATACCGGTCGAGGACATCCTGGCCGCCCAGGCGAAGATCGTCCCCGCCGACATGGGGGCGCGAGCCCTGCCCGGCGGACGTTCCTGGGGACCGGTCCTGGACGGCACCGTCCTACCGCGCACGCCGGTGCAGGCCGCCGAAGCCGGCGACACCGCCGCCGTACCGCTGCTCATCGGCGCGAACCGCGACGAGATGCTGGCGGCCGAGGTGTTCGGGCAGCCCGGCACCACGCCGCCCACCGCCGGCGCGCTGCATGACGAGATCGCCCGCGCGGTGGGCGAAGCCGCGGCCCGAGGCCTGCTGAACGCCTACCGCGCCGCCGAGCCCGACGCCACCACGACACGGCTGCGCCTGCGCTTCCTCGGCGACCACCTCTACCGCGTCCCGGCCGCCCGCATGGCCGAGGCCCACACCCGCGCAGGCGGCACCGCGCACCGCTACCTCTTCGCCGCGGACCTGCCGGGCGTCGGACCATCACACGGCATGGAGGTGGCCCTCGTGTTCGGCAACCACGACAGCGACGACAATCCACTGGCTCCGCTGTACCGCCAGTGGCCCGACTCGGCGGCACTCGGCCGACGGATGATGACCGCCTGGAGCGCCTTCGCCCACACCGGCGACCCGGGCTGGGCCCCGCACACACCCGGCACCGCAGACGTCCAGCTGTTCGGCGCCCCCGGCCCCGTCGGCGAACCGCCCGCTGCCACAGCCGATTCCTGGCGGCTCGCCGCGCATCCTGTGACCGTCCCCGAATCGGCTGTGTAAAGGGGAACTGGTGACGACAACGGTGCCCGGCCGACTCAAGGCCGACCGGGCACCGTTGTCGTCACTTCACCCGTCACTTCGGCCCGGGCCGGAACGACGCGCCCACATGGTTCTCCGGAAGGGTCACCCGGCCCGCGCCGAACAGGTGCTCGCGGAGGGTGGAGCTCTCGTACGCCGTCTTCGCGAGACCTCGTTCTCGCAGGACGGGCATGATCCGGTCGACGAAGTCGTCGTAGGTGCCGGGCGTGGTGAAGGGCTCAATGAGGAAGCCGTCGACACCCGTGCGGTCCACGAACTCCTCGACCTCGTCGGCGATCTGCTCGGGAGTGCCGACGAACCCCAGCCCGGTCGTCCCGTGGACCCTCAGGTGTTCCAGCATCTCGCCGATCGTCTGCGGCTGCCGCTTCGCGCCCTTCCCGCTCGCGTACTTCTCGACCAACGACTTGGCACTGTCCGTCGCCTGCCGACTGCCGGGGATGGGCTTGTCCATGTCGGCGTCGGTCAGTTCGATGCCCGTGTGGTACGCGTACTCCAGCTTGGCCGACTCCAACGTCGAGTAGCCGGCCATCTGTTCACGCCGCCGTACGGCTTCCGCCGCGGTGTCGCCGGTGATGAACAGCGCGCCGCAGACGAACTTGATCGCATCGGCGTCGCGCCCGAACTCCTCCTGCGCCAGGGTACGAATGGCCGCGATGTCGGCGATCGCCTTCTCCGGGTGGCTTCCCGGGATGAAGACGGCTTCGGCGTACTTGGCCGCGAACCGGCGGCCGGCGCTCGACGTGCCCGCCTGGAAAAGCAACGGGGTGCGCTGCGGGGACGGCGGCACGGGGAGCGCGCCCTCGCACCTGAAGTAGGGGCCTTCGTGCTTGATCTCGTGCACCTTGGCGGGATCGGCGTAGATCCGGTTGGCCTTGTCGTAGACGACGGCGTCGTCCTCCCAGGATCCCTCCCACAGCTTGAGGACCAGCTCCAGGAAGTCGTCCGCGATCGCATAGCGTTCGGCGTGCGGGCGCAGGGCGGTGCCGAACAGGCGGGTGGTGGACTCCTGGTTGACGCCGGTCACGATGTTCCATCCGATGCGCCCTCCGCTCAGGGAGTCGAGCGTCGAGAGCCTGCGGGCGATATGGGCGGGCGGCTCGGTCATGGTGGACATGGTCGCCACCAGTCCGAGCCGGGAGGTCGCGCTCGCGATGGCCGACAGGGCGACCAGCGGGTCGCCCATGGGGAAGGCGACGGCGTCCTCGACCGCGCGCGCCGCTATCGTGCCGTTCTTCAGTGGATAGGCGAACTGGTCGGCCAGGAACAGGAAGTCGATGCCTCCCTCCTCCAGTTTGCGGCCCATCTTCGTCCAGTAGTCCAGTGTGAGGAACTCCCCCGACGTGTTGTCCGGGTGCGCCCAGATTCCGGTGACCAGGCCCGACATGCTCAGGCCCTGGATGACTCCGAAAGTGAGTGGCTTTCGCTGAGTGCTCATGTCCTATACCTCCAACTGCCCCTGTTTACAGGGACGATGCGTTCGCGCTGCCGAGGAACCGGCCGTCTCGGGGGACGCCGGTCACGTCTCCGGTGATGGTGAGCGTGGTGCGCGCGCGGATGTCGGAGGAGCTCGCGCCGATCATGAGGTCGACCTCTCCGGGTTCCACGACGAGCAGACCGCGCGGGTCGATGAGCGCGAGCGCGTTGACCGGGGCGGTCAGGCGGACACGCTTGGTGGCGCCGGCGGGAATGTGTACACGGGTGAACGCCAGGAGCTGCCGCACCGGGCGGACGGTGGAGGCGAGGACGTCGCGGGCATAGAGCTGGACCACCTCGTCGGCGTCCTGGTCACCGCTGTTGGTGATGTCCACGCTCACCTCGATGTCACCGCCGGCCGTGACCTCGCGGGCGGCGGATCGGGCGTCGCCGTAGTTGAAGTGCGTGTAGGTCAGTCCGTGGCCGAAGGGGAACAGGGGGCGGGCCGGGCCGTCGACGTAGGTGACCTCGGCGCCGCCGGGGGTGTCGTATCCGCTGCCCGCGCGGCTTCCGTGGAAGACGGGGAGCTGGCCGATCGAGGAGGGGAAGGAGACGGGCAGGCGTCCGGCCGGTGCGGTGCGTCCGAGGAGGGCGTCCGCCAGGACAGGGCCGGCGGCGGGGCCGAGCAACGGGGCCCACAGGACGGCGTTCGCGTGGCCGGTCACCCGGTCCAGCAGGAGCGGGCGTCCGCTGATCACGACGACCACGGTCGGCGTGCCCGTCGCGGCGACCGCCTCGACCAGGACTTCCTGGTCGCCGGGCAGGCGCAGATCCTGCCGGTCGACCTGCTCGCCGGCCGTCACGTCGCCGACCCAGCCGGTGCGCTCTCCGACGACCACGATGGCGACGTCCGATCCGGCAGCGGCATCGGCGGCCCGGGCCAGGTCGTCGGGGGTGGTGGCTTCCGGGCCGCCGAAGGGGGCGCGGACCAGCAGAGCCGGATCTTCGAGCAGCTCTCCCAGAGCGTCGCTCACGCCTACCGCGTGCGGCTCCAGCTCGCGCGCCAACTCCTCAAAGCGGTGCGGGAAGCCGGGCGTGGGGATGAGTCGCAGCCCGTGCACGTTGTCCAGGCCGCCGCCCTCGAAGGACACCTCGAACCCGGAAATGCTCGACTCGTGCGCGGCGACTCCGCTGTACGCCCCGTAGTGCACGCGGACCTGTGCGGCGAGTTCGCCGATCACGGCCACCCGCCCGGGCGCCGGGTGCAGCGGCAGGACTCCGTCGTTCTGCAGCAGCACTACGGCCTGTGCCGCCATGGCGCGGCTCAGGTCCAGTTCCACCTCGGCCTTCGCAGCGGTGCCGGCAGGGAGAGCCGGCACCGGGGTGGCCGGAGTCAGCAGGTGGTCGAGCAGCCCGAGGCGTTCCTTGAGTTCGAGGACGCGCCGGGCCGAGCGGTCGACGACCGACTCGTCCAAGGCGCCCTCACGCACCAGTTCCGCCAGGTCCGCGAACGCCCGGAACTCGGGGAACTCCACGTCGATGCCCGCACCGAGGGCGATCCGGCCCGCCTCCTTCAGGTTCGGGGCCAGGTGGAACAGCACGGTCAGATGGTCCAGGGAGGCGTAGTCGCTGACGACGAGGCCGGTGAAGCCGAGCTCGTCGCGCAGCAGTGTGCCGAGCTTTTCGGGATCGGCGGCGACGGGAAGGCCGTCGATCTCCGCGTACGAGTTCATGACGGTGGCGAGCCCCGCCTCGCGGATGGCCGCCTCGAAGGGCCGGGCGTACTGCTCCCTGATGACGCGCGGTCCAAGGTTCACGCCGCCGCAGTTCAGGCCCGCCTGCGAGGCCGCATATCCGATGAAGTGCTTGCCGCAGGCGGCCACGCCCTGGCGCAGGTCGTCGCTCTGGAGGCCACGGACGAAGGCCACGCCGAAGGAGGCCGCCAGGTCCGGGTCCTCGCCGTAGGTCTCGTGGACGCGCCCCCAGCGCGGGTCGCGGCTGATGTCCAGGACCGGGGAGAGGGCGAAACGCGCGCCCAGTGCGCGCATCCGTTCCCGGGTCAGCGACGCCATGCGTGCGGTGAGGGCGGGGTTCCAGGTGGCGGCCTGGCCGATTCCTGTGGGGTAGGTGGGCGCTCCGGGATGCACCAGGCCGTTGAGAGCCTCCAGGTGGATCAGCGCGGGGATGGGGAAGCGTCCGCAGGCCATCGCGGCGTCCTGCACCGACCGGAAGAAGGAGGGGAGCGCGTCCAGGTCGGGACAGAAACTGCCCAACATGGCGAGGTGCCCGACGCCGTGGGGCGCGATCTCCTGGAACCCCTTGACCAGCGATACGCCAGGATCGGCAGGGGGTGATGCGAACAGGGGCGCCAGCTGTGGGAAGCCGGGGCCGCTGAGCTGGGCGACCTTTTCCTCCAACGTCAGCCGGCTGAGCAGATCTTCGACAGACCGGGGCATGGGAAGCTCCTCAACGGTTGTCGGACGAACGCGAACACGCTCCGGCATGGCGCGCTCTCTGAGGAGCGGCATATCTTCCGAAGTAAGGTTTGGCGTTTTCGTTCACGAGTCCGGTCTGCCGACATAAAACACCATCGGTAGCCATCATGGCGAGGGCCTTGCGTTTCCAGCTGGTAAGGGATGGAACGCAGATACGTGACAGAGTACGTCTGTACGTGCGATCGTACCGATATGCGAACTACGTTCAGGCCCGGCGGGCATGCGAGACGGGCCCACCCGGCGGGCGGGCGCTTACACCCGCGCTGAGACCGGACTAGTCCAAGGCCTCCGACCTGGCCGGATCCTCCTGCGAGGACGGGTCGGGAGCACTGCGGAGCCGCTTCTGGAGTTGGCGGCGCAGGAGACGGATCCGTTGCACCCGGACACTGATGAGATCGGGATGCGCGGAGATGTCGCCGACGAGTTGACCGAGTTCCGATGTGTCGCGGGCGGCGACGTCGACCGCGAGCGCCGAGGTCCCGCTCATGCGCGAGACCGAGACGACACCGGCACGCCGGACGAGACGCTCGACCGTGGTCATGACGGTCTTGGGGTTGACGGTCAGGTCGAGTGCGGCCCGGGCCAGATCGTGATCGGCTGTCTGGACCGTCGTCCATATCCGGATGGCGCCGGAGTCGATGAGGTCGAGGACACGTCGCCTTGCCTGGGAGAGCGACAGGCCGGCCGAGCGGGCGAGTGCCGTGTAGGTGGCGCGCCCGTCGACCTGGAGGGAGCGGATGAGCTGGCGATCCTGGGCGTCGAGTCGTGTTTCGTCCCTGGCGGGCCACAGCCCCGCTTCGCCACCCGCCTCGTCAGGCGTTCCCGCGCCCGTGTAGATCCCCAGAACCGGGTCCGTCGTGACCATGGACACGAAGGGCAGTTGGGCGATCTCGTCGGTCAGCCTGGCGGCGTGACTCAGTGACGTCACGTCGAACGTGGCGATCACCTCGGGTTCCCCGATGATTTCCGCCAGCCAGTAGGAGTGCCCGAGGACGGAGTCCGCGATCTGCGACGCCCAGCCCGACAACAGCCGGACACGGATGTACAGCGTGATCTCGCTGGGATCCACGGAGGGGTGCAGGACGGCGATGACGCTGACCCGGCCCGACTCCAACAGACCGTTCACCCGAGCCCGGGTGGTGGTTTCCGGGAGTCCGACGAGCTTCGAGATCGACCGGACGGTCGCCCGTCCATCGTTCCTCAGCGCGGCGACGATCATGTCGTCAACGGCGTCGAGCACATCAGCCTCCCCTTGGTGACGTCCCGGGGAGTTTAGACGCTGCCGCCGGTCGTCCCCGGACGAGTCGAGCCGCCGCATCTGTATACGGACCCGCAAGAACCCTCTTCCCCAGGCTCGCGGTTTCTGTCATAGTACAGCGACTTCGACAGGTTTAGCCGACTCGAACGGAGGTGAGAGTGGTCATGAACGGACCGGGCAGGCCGCATTCGTTCGAGGTCGCGGGCATGGACGTCCGGGAGCTCTCCCAAGCACTGCCGAAGGTCGACGTGCACTGTCACCTCACCGGCTCGATCCCTCGCGACACCGCTGTCGAGCTGGCCAGACGCAACAAGGTGAGCACCGGCCGATCGGCGATCGAGGCCGCGTACGACCTGCGGCAGCACAGCGGAGAGGCTCGGGAGCAGGCCTTCTTCGACGCGCTCGAATTGCTGGGGGCGCTCGTGCGGACGCCCCGCGATCTCAGCGACGCCGTCTACGGGCTCGTGGCTCATGACGTGCGTGCCGGCAATCTCCGATACCTCGAACTCTTCGTCAATCCGACAGCGCTCGCCCGCACCGGCATGTCGTTCACCCAGATCCAGGACGGCCTGATCGACGGCGCGAGAGCGGCCGAGGACGACTTCGGCGTCCGGACCAACTTCATCGCATGCGTCATGCGCGACGAGCCCGTCTCGTACGCAGAGGAGATGCTCGACCACCTGATCGCGCACCGGCGCGAGGAATTCATCGGCATCGGTCTTGACGGACCGGAATTCCTCGACGAACATCGCCCCATCCACTTCGCCGACGTCTATCGGCGAGCACGCAGGCACGGCTTGAAGCGCACCGCGCATTACGTGCGGTACGGAGCTGCCGAATACTCGGTGTACACCGATCTCCTGGTCTGTGACCGAATAGACCACGGCTACCCCGTCATCGAGGACGAACCGGTCCTGCGCCATGCCGCGGAATCGGGTGTCCCCTTCACCGTCTGCCCGACGATCACACAACTCGTCGCAGGAGACGCCCTCCCCGAATACAGTCGGCCCGAGACCCACCCGATCGGAACGATGCTGCGAGGCGGCATCTGGATCGTTCCCGGGACCGACGACAAATCGATGGTCCACACCGACATCGGAACCGAATACGGCATCATCGCCGACTGGTACGGACTGAGCGCCGGCGACGTCGTACAGGCGTCGCTCGACGGCATCTCGGCGACCTGGCTCGACGAGAGCGACAAGGAATCACTCCGGCGTGAATTCGAAATTGAGATCAACCGCTTGACGCCCTGAGCAACAGAGATCGCACCCGCATGCACGGCCCAGCAGAACCCTTCATGAAACAGGTGCCCCCCAGCACACCTAAAAAGAAAGTGCTCGCTATGGCCAGAAACACCCGAGAAGGCGCACCGGTTTCGCGTCGCTCCGTCATTCGCCTCGGATCCTCCCTCGCCGTCGGCGCGCTCGTGCTGACGGCGTGTTCCGACACCGGCAACACAGAGAAGACCGCATCCGGTCTCACCACCGTCACCTTCGCCCTCGACTATCTGCCGGGCGCCACGCACAACGGCCTCGCGTACGCCATGCAGAAGGGTCTGTTCGCGAAGGAGGGGATCAAGATCAAGATCCTGCCCGTCGGCACCACGCCTTCCGACGCCCTCATCGGAACAGGAAAGGCGCAGTTCGGCTTCACCTCCAGCTACGCATCGGCACTGACGGACCTCGCCGCAGGGATGTCCGTGAAGTCGATCTTCTTGGCGATGCCGCACGACCCGTCCGCCATCTCCGTTCTCGCGTCGTCCGGCATCACCTCACCCGCCGGGCTGGCGGGCAAGACCTACGGCGGCTACGGCACCCCCATGGAACTCGCGCTCGTCAACTCGATGATCGCGAAGGCAGGGGGGCACGGCGCGGTCAAGCAGGTCGTGCTGAGCGTCGGATCCATCGAGGCGCTGAAGTCCAAGAAGGTGGACGCGGCAAGCACCTGGCCCGACGACGACTACACGGCCACCCAGGACGGAACCAAATTCACGAAGTTCCAGCCGACCGACTACGGCGTCCCGGCGAACTCCGGTGTCCTTGTCCTGGCCAACAACAGCTATGCCCAGAAGAATCCCAAAATCGCAAGAGGCCTCGCCAAGGCACTGCGCGAGGGATATCAGGCCGCGATCGACGATCCCAAAGCCGCGAACGCGGCACTCGCGGCCCAGTTCCCGAGCATCAATCGGAAGTTGGTCGACTTCACCACAGGCGCCCAGGCCAAGGACATGGTCAACTCCGACGGTCCGGTCGGCACCCAGTCGGTCCAGAAGATGCAGGCCTACGCCGACTGGATGATCAAGATGGGTGTCCTGACGGGGGCCGGCGGAAAAGCCCTCAAGAGTTTCGACGTGACACCCTTCGTCACCAACACCTATCTGCCCAAGTGACAACCCGGCACCCCATCTGCTGACGCTCGGCGCATATCTTCGCAAAGGACGAACTCGATGTATCGCCAGTCTTTCAATCGCGGTTGGACCACAGGTCCCGCCGAGACGAGTTTCGCCAGCGCCGTAGGCGGCGAAGACGATCAGGAAGTCACCCTCCCGCACGACTCCGTGCGGGACCTGGCGCGGAGCGCGACAGTTTCCGAGGGCGCCCACACAGGCTATTTCCCGGGCGGCTACTTCCATTACTCCAAGAGCTTCGACGTGCCCGAAGCCTTCCGCGAAAAAAGCGTCTTCCTCGAGTTCGAAGGCGTCTACCGGGACGCGGTCGTGTACATCAACGAGGAGTTCGTCGCCCAGCGGCCGAACGGATACAGCCGGTTCCACATCAAATGTGACCCGTATCTGCGCTACGGGCAGCCGAACTCGATCCGGGTGGAGGCCCGTGCGCACCTCGATTCGCGGTGGTATTCAGGCGCGGGAATCCACCGCGACACGCATCTGATCGTCGGCGACCCGGTACACATCGCCCTGGACGGCGTCCGCGTCACCACCCCTCAGGTCGACGACGAACTCGCCGTGGTCGTCGTCGCGGTGACGGTGGTGAACGAGGAGCGCTTCACCAGGACGATGCGGGTGTCCACGACCGTCGCCGCCGCCGACGGAACCACGGTCGCCGAAGGCACCGCACCCGTCACACTCCTGCCGGGCACGAGCGCGTCGGCGCGGCTGCGTCTGCACGTCCCGCGGCCGGCCCTCTGGGACATCGACTCGCCGCACCTCTACGTCGCCCGCACCACCTTGAGCGACGGCGAGGTCGGCGGCGACGAAGCCGTGGACAGGACGGTGGACGAGGAGCACACCACCTTCGGCATCCGCACCCTCCAGCTCGACCCGGCACGGGGGCTGCGGATCAACGGCCGGACGGTGAAACTGCGCGGTGCGTGCATCCACCACGACACGGGACTGCTTGGCGCGGCCGCCATCTCGCGCGCGGAAGAGCGCCGTATCGAGATCCTCAAGGCGGCGGGCTTCAACGCGGTGCGCAGCGCGCACAATCCGCTCAGTGTCGCGGCGCTCGACGCCTGCGACCGGCTGGGGATGCTCGTCCTGGACGAGGCGTTCGACGCCTGGACCAAACCGAAGCGGCCGTTCGACTACTCGCTGGCGTTTCCCGAGTGGTGGGAGCGGGACGTGGAGGCGATGGTCACGAAGGACTTCAACCATCCGAGCGTGATCATGTACTCCATCGGCAACGAGATCTTCGAGGTGGGCAGTCCGGTCGGTTCGACGTGGGGACGCCGGCTCGCCGAGAGGGTACGGGAGTTGGACGACGCCCGGTTCGTCACCAACGCCGTGAACGGCCTGGTCGCCGTACCGGACGAACTGCCCTCCCTGGTCGTCGGCTCGACCGAGGGACCCACCGACATCAACTCCCTGATCACCGCGCTGGGCGAGAAGATCAACGAGTTCAGCGCGTCGCAACTGGTCAGCGAGCGGACCGAGGAGTCCCACGCCGTACTCGACGTCTCCGGCATCAACTACGGCGACGCCCGCTACGTACCCGACGCCATCGCCTTCCCGAACCGGCTGATCCTCGGCACGGAGACCTTCCCGGGCCACATCGACGAGTTGTGGCGGCTGGTGAGCGAGAACAGTCACGTGCTGGGCGACTTCACCTGGACCGGCTGGGACTACCTCGGGGAGTCGGGGGTCGGGCGGACCGACTACCTGGACGACGGCCCCAAGGAGGACATGCTCGGCGGCATCCACGACGTGTTCCCGGCGCTGACCGCCGGCTGCGCCGACATCGACATCACCGGTCACCGACGCCCCATGTCGTACTACCGGGAAACCGTGTTCGGGCTGCGCGAGCAGCCGTACATCGCCGTGCACCGGCCGCAGTTCCACGGCCGCGCGATGTTCCAGACCCCGTGGTCGTGGGCCGACGCGGTGTCGAGTTGGAGCTGGGACGTCGAGGCCGGCTCACCGGTCACCATCGACGTCTACAGCTCCGCCGACGAAGTGGAACTGCTGCTCGACGGCGCGCCGTTGGAGCGGGTGAAGGTCGGCGGGCACAAGGCCTGTGTCGCACGGTTCGCGTCGGCCTACCGGCCCGGTGAGCTGACGGCGGTCGCCTATCGGGCTGGCGTCGAGACGGGTCGGTGCGTGCTGCGCAGTGCCGGTGCCGACCTGCGGGTGGCTGTCGCGGCGGATCGGTCCGAGATCCGCGCGGACGACAGGGATCTCGCCTACGTCTCCATCGAACTGCAGGACGGTGAAGGCAACTTGGCCAGTCACCGGGACCGTAAGGTCCGCGTGGAAGTGACCGGGCCCTCTGTTCTGGCGGGTCTGGGCACCGGACGGACGCACACCGAGGAGCGGTTCGACGCCGACTTCTGCACCACCTTCGACGGTCGTGCCATGGCCGTCGTCCGGCCCACCGGCCCCGGGACCATCCATGTACGCGTCCGCGCCGAGGGCTGCCCTGATGCCACCGCCACCGTGCACGCCGTCGAGGCCTGACGACACCACGTACCCGCGCGTCCCAGCCCACCTTCAGCAGACCAAGGAGTCTCATGCCGCTCGATCCGTATCTCGCCGACAGGGTGGCCCTGGTCGCCGACGTCACCCGGGAGGAAGCCCTCAACGCGGACGAGGCCCTCTGGGACAGGTTCACCAAGGTGTTCAGCGACAACCGCCCCTACGAACAGCCCGACGTGGACGTGCGCGAGGTGGCCGTCGCCGGCTTCGAGGGGCTGCGTGTACGGGTGTACACGCCCGCGGCCGGCTTCCGCCCCGGGCGGCGTGCGTTCGTCTGGGCCCACGGCGGCGGTTTCGTCGCGGGCACCCTGGACGACCACGAGGCCGACACCGTCGGCCGGGACCTGTGCGCCCGCGCCGACGTGGTCGTCGTATCGGTCGACTACCCCCTCGCCAACGGCTCGACCGTCCGCTACCCCACGCTCCACCGCGCCCTGGCGGAGGCGTTCCGATGGACGCTGCGCAACGCAGCCGAACTCGGCGTCGACGCCGAGACCGTCGTCCTCGGCGGCGCCTCCGCCGGCGGAAACCTGACCATGGCGGCCACCATGGAACTCCGGGACAACGGCGAACGCACGCCCGCCCGGCTGCTCCTGGTGTACCCGGCCCTCAGCGCGACGTTCACGACCAGTGAGCCGCACGAGAAGCTGATGGCGGACATCCCCCCACTGTTCCGCTTCGAGCAGGAAGCCATCGGCAGCATCTTCCGCACCTACGCCGCCGGCGAGACCGACACCCCGTACCTCTCGTTCGAGGACATGCCGTCCCTGGGTGAACTCCCGCCGATGCTCGTGGTGTTCAGCGAGTACGACGATCTGCGCCCCCCGGCCGAAGCCGTCCTGGCCCGGGCCGAGCAGGACGGCCTGCACGTCGAAAGGTACTTCGCACCCGGCGTCATCCACGGACACCTCAGCATGCTGCCGCTCCTGCCGGAGACCCGCGCCACGCTCGACCACATGGCCGCCTACCTGCAGCGCTGAACGACCCAAAGAGAGACACACATGAGCCCACTGATCTTCGCGTCCTTCCAAGCGCTGAGCCCCAACGGAGTGATCGGCTCCAGCTGGCGAGACCCCTCGAACACCCAGACCAACTATCTGTCGATCGAGCACTGGACCGAACTCGCCAGGAAGCTGGAGTCGGGAGGGTTCGACTTCCTCTTCTTCGCCGACACCTACGGCTACCCCACCCTCGACGGCGAGCTCATCCCCTTCGCCGTCGAAGCCGGGTACAACGTGCCCATGGCGGACCCGATCACCATCGTGTCGGCGATCGCCGCGGCCACCTCCAAGCTGGGCGTCGTGCTGACCAACAGCACGACGCACGAGAAGCCCGCCGCTCTCGCCCGCCGCTTCGCGACCCTCGACCACTTCACGAAGGGACGCATCGGCTGGAACATCGTCAGCGGCGGCGGCCAGTCGTCGTCGACCGCGCTCTTCGGCGAGCCGATGATCCCGCACGACGAGCGCTACCTCCAGGCCGACGACTACCTGCAGATCTGCCTGCGTCTGTGGGAAGCGTCCTGGGCCGACGACGCGCTTCGCGTGGACCGGGAAGCCGGCGTCTACGCCGAACCCGCCGGCGTCCGCCAGGTCACCTACGAGGGCAAGTACCTCCGGACCAAGGGCATCCTCACCCTTCCCCCCTCGCCACAGCGCACACCCCTTCTCCTCCAGGCGGGCACCTCCTCGGCCGGCCGTGACTTCGCCGCCCGCTACGCCGAGTGTGTCTTCGTCGGCGGTGGGGATCCGGCGGTCGTCGCCCGCAACATCACCGCCATACGGGACCGCGCGGAGGAGATCGGCCGGCCGCGGGAGTCGGTCAAGTTCCTCGTCGGCGCCGGTTTCGTGGTGGGCACCACCGAAGCCGAGGCCCAACGCAAGTACGACAACCTTCTCGGCTTCGCGACCCTGGAGCACGCGGCGGCGACGTTCGCCTGGTCGACCGGCGTCGACCTGCTGAAGTTCGACCTGGACAAGCCGCTTCCCGAGCTGCACAGCGACATCGGCCAGACCTCCCTCGACCGCTTCCGGTCGCCGGACGGCAACGGTCCCACCGTGCGGGAGATCCTGGAGGACTACCGCCAGCACGGCATCAACGGCACCACCTTCATCGGCACCCCCGAGAAGGTCGCCGACGAGGTCGAGGCCTTCGTGGCCGCCACCGGCGCCGACGGATTCCTCGTCCAGCAGCACATCACTCCCGGAACGCACGACGACTTCATCGAACTGCTCAGGCCCGTGCTGCTGAAGCGCGAGCTGATGCGGCCCACCCGTGAGGACGTCACGTTGCGGGAGCAGCTTCTCGGCGCGGGGCCGCGCGTGGCGGCGACCCACCCCGGGGCGGAGCTCACGTTCACGACGACAGCATCAGCCGACGACTAGACGACTTGGGGGAACAGCCGTGTCCCTTCTTCATCAGCCCTCCGATACGAAGCTGCTGCGGCGGACGTTCGGCGCCTACCCCTCCGGTGTGGCAGCCCTGGCCGCGACCGTCGACGGCGAACCCACGGTCCTCATCGCGTCCTCCTTCACGGTCGGCGTGAGCCTGGAGCCGCCGATGTGCCTGTTCGCGGTGCAGAACACCTCGACGACCTGGCCGGTCCTGGCCCGCGCCGAACGCCTGGGCGTCTCCGTCCTGGGGATCAGCCACAGCGCACAGGTTCACCAACTGGCCGGCAAGGACAAGGCCGCACGCTTCCGCGGCATCGAGGTCACCGAACTGGAGTCCGGCGCCCTGCTCATCAACGGGTCGCCCGTCCACCTCGAATGCCGCGTGGTGCACGACTACGCGGCCGGAGACCACCGGGTCATCGTCCTCGAAGTCCTCGCCACGAACACGAACCCCGAGCAGCTGCCGCTGGTCTTCCACAACTCGCAGTTCCACACCCCCGTGGCCGTCTGAGCCACACCGGCACAGCCCGGCGCAGCCCACAATGACGTGGGCCACGCCTCAACTGCTCCTCCACTCCTGCTACTTGACCACAGGAAGCTCCACATAGGTCCTACCGCCGAGATGCACGGTCACGTCGCCGAGCGGGTTGTCGGGGACGATCCGCGGATAGTCACCGCCGCCGATCGTGATGCGCAGCTTCTCCCCCTGCTTGAACTGCCAGTGGGTCTGGCCGAGTTGGACCGTGTACTGCGTCGGCGCGCCGGGAGTGACCGGCTTGGCCTTCTCGACGCTGTCCCTCAACTGCGCCCGCAGGTAACCCGTTTCGATCGGCAGGACACGGCCGTCGGGCAGGACGGTCTCCAACTTGCTGACGAAGTAGGTGTCCTTCGTATTGATCGACGCGTTCAGGTGCAGCGTGACCGGGCCGGCGAGTGTGGTGTCCGCGGTGAACGCAGGGAGGGTGAAGGTCGCCCGGTCGGTCACATAGCGGCCGTTGGACAGGACGTTGTTCTGTTCGGCCGTGGCCTGGTTCTGGCCCGGGTCGTAGGGCAGGGTTCCGGTGACCGCGGCTGACGGTCCGTCCATCGGGTTCACCTGGTAGCGGTATCCGGTGGACGCGGGTGCGTTCTCGGCGAGTGCGCCGGCCGACGTCGGGTACAGGCGCGAGCCCGAAGTCGCCGCCGAGAGCCACTGGTTGTATCCGTGCCAACTCCCCGACGCCTTGGCGGAGGTGGACGCGTAGCTGATCACACGGTCCGGCGGCAGTTGCGCCCCGGGGAGCTTGGCCAGCCAGTGGTCGAACCACTGGAGTACGACGGAGAGCGAGATCGAGTTCGTGGGGTCGACGCCCTGCAGGGCCGGGTCCAGTCCCGGGATCTGGAGGAAACCGCCATGGATCCACGGTCCGTTCAACAGCCAGGTCTGCTGGGGCCGTTGCTTGAGCGCGTCGAAGCCGCCGTTCTTGAAGATGTCGAAGTAGCCGCCGATGTGCAGCGCCGGGACCTTCACATCGTGCAGTTTGTTGGTGGTGACCGCCTGCTTCCAGTAGCCGTCGTAGAGCGGGTTCTGCTGGAAGCTGCGCAGGGTGCTGGTGTGGTCGGCGGAGCTGAGGATCGGGCCGCCGTTGGCCCACCAGGTGCCGTTGGTCGAGGGGACTCCGCCGGGGTACACCCACTCCGAGTAGATGTTGGTCGGGGAGACGATGGGGATGATGGCGCGCAGGTGCGGCGGCTGGAGCGCGGCGGCGCGGTAGGACGTGATGGAGCCGTAGCTCTGCCCCATCTGCCCCACGTCGCCGGTCGAGTTGGGCTGTCGTGCCAGCCACTCGATCAGGTCGTAGTTGTCGGTGGCCTCCTTGGGCTGGAACCACGAGGGGAAGGTGCCCGTCGAGCTGCCCGAGCCTCGGACGTTGCAGGTCAGAACGTTGTAGCCGCGCTGGGACAGATAGCTGTTCGCCGGATTCTGGCGGTACATCTGGTACGGCGTGAAGTCGACCAGCAGGCTCGGGTGCTTGCCGCTGTCGACCTTGCCGTCATGGCCCGGCTTGTAGAGGTAGCAGTCGAGGCGGGTGCCGTCCCGCATGGGCACGCGCACCTCGGTGTCGATGCTGTCGTACTGAGCGGGCCGGTCGTAGCCGAGCCAGTCGTGGATCGCCTTCGGGGCGGGCGAGTCCAGCAACCCGGGGGTCGGATAAGAGTCCTTCGCGAAACCGCCGGTGGAGCTCGCCTGGGCCGAGGCGAACCCGGCCAGGGCCAGCGCGGTGGCCACGACCGCGGCCACCACTCCGGATCTCCGTGAGCGGGGAAGACGTGCCACAGCGCCACTCCCTTGTGATCAAGCTGTGCGGGTACGTAATCGCGTACGTTAGTACCGCGATCTGAACCGGTCAACGGTCGCGCAGGCTGCAGAAACCGTCGGTCGTCGGCTGTCAGTACGTCGCTCGTCCGCCGCTGATGTCGTAGACGGCTCCGGTGGAGAAACTGACCCGCCCGGACGCCAGGAACGCGACCAGTTCGGCGACTTCCTCCGGCCGGCCGATCCGGCGCATGGGGATCAGACCGGTGATATGCGCCAGCACCTCGGGTGCCGTGCTGTCGTTCATGGGCGTCGCGATGACCGCGGCGTGATGACCTTGACCAGGACTCCGGTGGTGGCCAGTTCCGTACCGTCCGCGCGTACGCCGACGGCTCCGTCGACCCGAGACCGCGGGTCGCCGCGACCGTCGGCCTGGAAGGGGTCGGGCCCGTCCTCGCCGGTGAGCGTCCGGCCGGCGCCGGACCGGGGCCGAAGATCCATGTCGAGCCGCGGTCGGGCTGCCCTCGCACCGCTCCGTCAGTCGGCGGTCTGTCCGTCGTCCGGCGGGAGGATGAGGTCGAAGAAGCGGTTGAGGGGCTCGATGATGTCGAGGTCCTGGTTCAGCAGCCACTCCATCTGCAGACCGTGCAGTACGGCCTGGAGGAGAGCGGCCGCGCTGTCCGGGTCCAGCCCGTCCCGCAGCTCCCCCTGTGCCGCGCGCTCCCGCATGGCCTGGGCCGTATAGACGCGTACTCGTTCGTGGCGGTCGACGAAGTACGCGTGGGCGGGATGGTCGGGACGCGAGGCGGCGGCGGCGAGTTCCGCCCACAGACGCATCAGCTCCGGCGTCTTCTGGTGCCCGCGCAGAATCTCCGCGAGGTACCGCACCGGCGAGTCCGGACCGCCGCTGCCACCGCCGCCGTCGCCTCCGCCTCCGGTGAGGGCGAGTTCCCATTCCTCGTCGTCGCGCTTCGCGAGAACCGCGGTCAGGAGTTCGTCCTTGTTCTCGAAGTGGTGGAGCACGGCGGCGTGGCTGATGCCGGCCCGCTTCGCGATGTCCCGAAGTGAAGCCCCCGCGTGGCCGTGTTCGGCGAAGCTGTCCCGTGCCGCGCGGATGATGTCCGCCCGCCGGGCCGCCGTCTTCGCGTACGGCCCACGCACCCTTGCCCGGTCCACGTCACGTCCCCTCGCTGGTGGCCGCGTCTGTCGACGGCGGCCGGAGTCGGGTTCCCATCGGAGCTGACCCTGGCACCGTAGCGCCCCTCTCTCAAAACATCCAGATGGTCAATATTCAAGTGAGCCGTATCGGGCCCGCACCCCGGTCGAAATATAACGCTCTGGTCACGAACAGCGCATGCCCTCTTCCCGACCGCTCTCACCGGCGCCTACGTTCCACGAGCGAAATCCAACCGCCTGGTAAGCGTTGCCGAGTTAACACGTTCGAGACGCAGAGCGCCGGTTCAGGTGTTCACGTACCGCGCCTGCGTCCGGCGTCGAGGAACCGACCGCGAACCGGTCGGCAGGAGCCCAGGGGTGGTGTCGGCCGCATGCCACGCACCGGCCCCGGACCGCACGGGACAAAGGAAATCCACATGACGCGCATTCGATCCAACGACCCGCGACCGCGGCTTCGAGCACTGCCCGCGACCGCGCTCACGGCGGCGTCGCTGCTGGCGTTGACAGCGTGCGGCGGCGGAGGGACGGAGAGCTCGTCGTCGCCGAGCGCCAAGACGCTCGCCCTCGCCATTCAGTCCACTCCGAACTCCTTCGATCCGGCGCAGATCAACGACGGACAGGCGGCCTACGTCTGGAGCGCCCTCTACGACACACTGCTGTACACCGACAACAAGGGCGAGCTGAAGCCGAACGCGGCCGAGAGCTGGAAGTACTCCTCCGACGGGCTGACCCTCACCCTGAAGCTGCGCTCGGGGATGAAGTTCAGTTCGGGCGCGGCGGTGAACGCGACCGCGGTGAAGGCGACCCTGGCTCGCACCATGGCCACGCCCGGATCGACGCAGAGCCTGCTGTCCTCGATCAAGTCGGTGGAGGCTCCCGACGCCACGACGGTGGTGATCCACCTCAAGAAGCGGGACGGCTCACTGCTGACCAGCCTCTCGATGTCGGCGGGAGCGGTCGGCGATCCGGCGACGATGTCCGCGAAGAGCACCGCCCTCAACCCGGTCGGTTCAGGTCCCTACGTCCTCGACAAGTCGACGGTGACCGGCTCGACGTACGTGCTCAAGCGGCGGGACAACTACTGGAACGTGAAGGCCTACCCGTTCAAGACCGTGACGGTGAAGGTGATCCAGGATCCCACCGCCTCGTCCAACGCGCTGCGGGCCGGACAGCTCAACGTCGGTTCGGCCGACCCCCAGAACTCCGCCCAGCTCAAGGCGTCGGGCTACAGCATCTCGCCCCTCATGCCCACGGCGGTGGCGGACCTGGTCATCGCCGACCGGGCGGGCAGCGTGCTCAAGCCACTCGGGGACGCGCGGGTGCGCCAGGCGATCAACATGGCGTTCGACCGGGCGAAGATCGCCAAGGAACTGCTCAAGGGCGCCGCGCAGCCGACGCTCCAGGTCTTCAACCCCGCGAGCGGCGCCTATGACGCCGCGCTTGAGAAGACATATCCGTTCGACCCAGCGGCCGCGAAGAAGCTGCTGGCCAAGGCCGGATATCCGAACGGGTTCTCCGTCACGATGCCGGGCTTCGTCTACACCAAGGCGTTCGAGCCGACTGTCACGCAGGCGCTCGACGACATCGGGATCAAGGTCAAGTGGACGCCGGTGCCCGCGCAGAACAACTTCTCGGCGATCAGCTCGAAGAAGTACCCCATGATCCTCTTCCTCGACGGGTTGAGCACCTCCGCGCGTGAGGCGACCAACAACTTCGCCCCGAGCGGCTATCTGAACCCGTTCGCCTCCACGGACCCCGCGCTCACGAAGCTGCTGGACCAGGCGGAGGGCGAACTCGACCCGGCCAAGTCGGCGAAGGCCTACCAGAAGGTCAACGACTTCGCGGTCAAGAACGCGTGGGACGCGCCGATCGCCTACCTCGGCAACAGCTGGGCGACGAAGGGCGTCACGTTCCTCGGCGACGGCTCCAACACCTTCAGCACCATCCGGGCGTTCGGCGTCTCCGACTAGCCCGCGCGGGTTCCGGGCTCACGGCGGCCCGCCACGGGCTCGGAACCCCCTCCCGTCGGTCCTGGTCCGAAGGAGCACCACCACCCATGATCTCCTACGTGTTGCGCCGGCTCGGTACGAGTCTGGTGCTCACCGTCCTCGTATCAATGATCACGTTCTTCCTCCTGAGCACGTCCTTCGACGGCATCGTCAAAAGCATTCTCGGAACCGGCGCCACCCCCGCCACGGTCCAGGCGAAAAAGGCCGAGATGGGCATGGACCGTCCGGTGATCGTCCAGTACTTCGACTGGCTGTTCCACGCTCTCAAGGGTGACTTCGGCGTCTCGTACTTCACGAGCCAACCCGTCGGTACGGCCGTCGCGGACCACCTCACGGTGACCCTGTCCGTCGTGGTCGTCGCGCTGTTGATCACCGCCGCCATCAGCGTCGTACTCGGTGTGCTGGCCGCGTCGCGCGGCGGTGTCATCGACCGTCTGGCGCAGGCCACTTCGCTCTTCGGCTACATCATGCCGAACCTGCTGCTGGCGATCGGGCTCGTCGTCGTCTTCGCCGTCAAGCTCGACTGGTTGCCGGCCACCGGCTACACACCCTTCGCCGAGAATCCGGCCCGCTGGGTGGCCTCGATCACCATCCCGGTGATCGCCCTCGCGGTGGGCGGCACCGCGAACCTGTCCGCCCAGATCCGCGGCGCCATGATCGGCGAACTGCGCAAGGACTACGTCCGCACCCTGCGCACCCGCGGCATCTCCCCCCGCTCGATCGTGCTGCGGCACGCTCTGCGCAACGCCGCCGGGCCCGCCTTCACCGTCCTGTCGCTGGAGTTCATCGCCATGCTCGGCGGCGCTCTCATCATCGAGAACGTGTTCGCGCTGCCGGGGATCGGGAGTTACTCCTTCAACGCGGCCCTCCAGGGAGACGTCCCGATCATCATGGGCCTCTCCCTGTTCGGTGTCGTGTTCGTCGTGGCCATCAACCTGTTCGTCGACATCGTCAACGGCTGGCTCAACCCGAAGGCGAGGCAGCAGTGAGCGCCAACATCCCGGCGGCTACGGCGGGTTCGAGCACCCCGCGCCGCAAGTCGCCCCTGCGTAAGCTTCTCAAGGACCCGCAGGCCGTCATCACGGCCGGACTGCTGCTCGTCATCGTGCTGTTGGGTGTGCTGAGCCCGCTGCTGACCTCGCACGGCCCGAACCAGGCCTCGCTGAACGCGATCAACGCCGATCCCGGCAAGGCGGGTTACCTGCTCGGGGGCGACCAGAGCGGCCGCGACATCTTCTCCCGGCTGCTGCACTCCATCAACACCAGCATGATCGCCGGCCTGATCGGCACGAGCGTCTCGCTCACCATCGGTGTCACGGCGGGGCTCGTCGGCGGATACTTCGGCCGCCGCGTGCGGACGGTCACCGACTGGGTGTTCAACCTCATCATGACCTTCCCGGGCCTGCTCCTGCTGATCGTGCTGATGCCCCTGACCGGCGGCGACTACCGGGCCACCATGCTGATCTTCGGTGTGCTGTCGTCCACCGGCATCTTCCGTCTCGTACGCAACCTCGTCGTCGGCGTGAAGAACGAACTGTTCGTGGACGCCGCGCGCGTCTCGGGCCTGACGAACCTGCGCATCCTGGGCCGGCACGTGCTGTTCGTGATCCGCGGGCCGATCATCATCGCGACGGCGTTCCTGATGGGGTCGTCCATCAGCCTCCAGTCGGGCCTCGCGTTCCTCGGCCTCGGGGCCAACACGGTCCCCAGCTTCGGCCTGATGATCTCCGAGGGCTTCGTCAACCTCTATGAAAAACCGATGCAGTTCATCTGGCCGAGCCTCCTGCTCGGTGTCATCAACGCGTCGTTCGTCCTGCTGGGCAACTCGCTGCGGGACGCGCTGGACCGGGGCAGGCCGAAGGCGGCCAAGATCACCACGCCCGCCCGGCCCCGGACCGTCAAGAGCACCGCTTCCGCCGACGACTCCCCCGCCCGGCATCTGCTCACGGTGGAGGATCTCGCCATCGCCTACCCCTCGCCCTCGGGTGAGCTGAGGGAGGTTGTCAGCGGTGTGTCGCTGAGCCTGGACGCGGGGGAAACCCTGGGCCTCGTCGGTGAGTCCGGGTCGGGCAAGACCCAGACCGCCTTCGCGCTCCTCGGTGTGCTGCCACCCGACGCGGTCGTCACCCGCGGCTCGATCCGGCTCGACGGACGCGAACTCCTCGGCCTGAGCGAGGGAGAACTGCGCGCCCTGCGCGGCACATCGGTGGCGTACGTCCCGCAGGAACCCATGTCGAACCTGGACCCCTCCTTCACCGTGGGCTCGCAGCTCATGGAGGGACTGCGCGCCTCAGAGCAGATGTCCCGGCAGGCCGCGCGCGCCCATGTGCTCGCCCTGCTGGACCGTGTGGGCATCCCCGACCCGAAGCGCACCTTCGACTCCTACCCGCACCAGATCTCCGGCGGCATGGCACAACGTGTACTGATCGCCGGCGCCGTCGCGAGCAGCCCGAAGCTGCTCATCGCCGACGAGCCGACGACCGCGCTCGACGTGACCGTCCAGGCGGAGATCCTGGACCTGCTGCGGGATCTGCAGAGGCAGTTGAACATGGCCGTGCTCCTGGTGACCCACAACTTCGGTGTGGTGGCGGACAGTTGCAGCCGCGTCGCGGTCATGCAGCGGGGCGAGGTCGTCGAGGTCGGGAAGACCGGGGAGATTTTCGGGACGCCACGGCATCCGTACACCCGGATGCTCCTGGACTCCATCCTCGACGAGAGCGGCCTGCGGACCGACCCCCCGGGTGGACCCGTCGAGGTCGCGGCAAGCACGACCGAGGTCCTTGAGGAGAAGGCGTCATGACCACTCCCCTGCTCGACGTGAGCGACCTGCGCGTGGCCTATCCGGGGCGCGGCTTCCGGGCCCGCCCCGTGGAGATCCTGCACGGCGTGTCCCTGACCGCCTGTCAGGGCGAGACCCTGGGGATCGTCGGCGAGTCCGGCTCCGGCAAGACGACCATCGGCCGTGCCGTGCTCGGCCTGGTGAAGCCGAGCGGCGGACAGGTCCTGTTCGCGGGCGAGGACATCACGCATACGGCGGGCCGGGCACGGCGTGCTCTGGCGCGCGACATCCAGGTCGTGTTCCAGGACCCCTACACCTCGCTCAACCCGTCCCTGACCATCGGTGACATCCTCAGCGAGCCACTGGTGGTCCAGGGAGCGACGCCGCGTGACGCGCGGGCACGGGTGCGTGACCTGCTCGATCAGGTGGGGCTCCCGGAGGACGCCTCGGAGCGGCTGCCGGGCGAGTTCAGCGGCGGACAGCGCCAGCGCGTCGCGATCGCCCGCGCGCTCGCCCCCGAGCCGAAGCTGATCGTGTGCGACGAGCCCGTCTCCGCGCTCGACCTGTCCACGCAGGCGCGGGTGCTCGACCTGTTCATCGACATCCAGCGGCGCACCGGGGTCGCGTACCTCTTCGTCTCGCACGACCTCGGGGTCGTACGCCATGTGAGCCACCGGGTGAGCGTGGTCTACCAGGGCGACATCGTGGAGACCGGTCCCGCCGGCCACGTCACGTCCACTCCCGATCACCCTTATACGCAACGCCTGCTGCTCGCCGCGCCCGTCGCGGATCCGGTGGAGCAGGAGCGGCGGCGGACCGAACGCCGGCGCCTGGCCGAGGCCGGCGCCGAACGGGATGTGCGGGCCGATGCGGCCTGATCACGGACGGGTCCATGACGACCGAACGGCGGCCTGTCCGGCCGCCGTCACTTTCGCGTCAACTCGCCTACGGAGCCAGCGGCGTTCGCGGTCGCAGACCCCCGGCCCGATAGATCCCGTCGATCACCCGCATCGTCGCCGTCGCCTCCCGCGCGTCCGTCAGGTTCGGCCCCCCGTCGGTCACGGCGTCGCGGAACGCCTCCAGCTGGAAGGAGTAGGTCGTGCGCGGGTCGCCCTGTTCGACGACGACGCCCGACTCCGTCGTGAGCGTCAACTCCCCGTACAAGTAGGGGTGGTAGGGCATGCGCACATGCAGGGTCCCCGCCGAACCGCTGACGCGGAGCTCGGCGGCGTGACCGTCGGCCCCCTCCATGATCGCGACGACCTCGCCCGACACCCCTCCCGCGAAGGCGAGTCGGGCTGTCGTCGAGGCGTCGACGCCGTCGATGTCACGGATCTGCGCCCCGGTGACCTCCGGTTCGCCGAACAGGTGGCGCAGCAGCCGTACCGGGTAGCAGCCGAGGTCCATCAGGGCGCCGCCGCCGAGGTCCGGCTGCCACCGGATATCGGTGCTGTCGGCGTGCGGCACGGTGAACTCCGCACGAGCCGTGTGCAGTTGACCGAGGACACCGGAGTCGACGAGTTCACTCATCCGCGTCCACATCGGGTGGTACCGCGAGTGGAACGCCTCCATCACGACGAGCCCGCTCGACTCGGCGAGTTCCGCGATCGCCTCGGCCTCGTCGGCGTTCGCCGTGAACGGCTTCTCGCACAGGACGTGCTTGCCCGCCTCGATGGCGCGTCGCGTCCAGTGTCCGTGCAGGGCGGCGGGCGTCGGGACGTACACCGCGTCGACGGCGGGGTCGTCGACGATCTCGTCGTAGGAGCGCAGCGCCCTCGGGATGCCGTGTTCGCTCGCGAACGTGACGGCCCGCTCGGGCTCGCGGGCGGCGATGGCGGTCACCTCGACGCCGTCGAGGCCGGCGGCGGGCTCCAGGAGCGCCGACTGCACGATGCGGGCGGCGCCGAGTACGCCGACGGAGACGCTCATCGGGCAAGGCCCGGCACGACGGACACCAGGAAGTCGCGGATGGCGGACTCCACTTTGATCGACTCCCGGTCGAAGAGCCACTGGACCTGAAGGCCGTTGATGAGGGCGAGCGTCGTTGCCGCGAGGGCCTCCGGGGCCACCGCAGAGCGCAGTTCGCCGCGTGCTGCGAGCGCTGTGTAGGCCTCGGTGTAGAAGCGGCGGACGCTGCGATAGCGCTGGGCGAAGTACGTGTGTGCGGGGTGCTCGGGAGAGGTCGCCTCGCCGGAGAGGACGGAATGCAACTCCATGATTCCCGGCTGCAGTTCGCTGCCGACAACGACGGTGAGCATGCCCCGGAGGGCCTCGACGGGATGCTCCGCCGGGTCGATCGCGTCGGCGGACTTCAGGAAGTCGGCGCTGCGTTCGTCGCACAGTTCCAGCACCGCGATGAGCAGGTCCTCCTTGCGCGCGAAGTGGTGGAGCAGCCCGGTGTGGCTGATGTCGGCGCGCTTCGCGATGTCCTTCATCGTGGCGCCGTGGAAGCCGGTCTCGCCGAAGGCGTCCACGCAGGCTTCCAGGATGCGCCGGCGCACCTCGGCCGACTTCGCGTACGGCCCACGGCCGGTGGTGGCACTCATGCACTCTCTCCCATCGACGGAACACGGACGGAACCGGCGGCCCCATTGTCGGCCACCGCGAAGGGGCCGACCGGAGGCCCGCCGCGAAAATAGTATCGCGATTCGAATTTCGATGTTAGCGTGAAGTATCGCCGCCGCTCCCCTCCTGCGAGCCGCGGCTTCTCCGCCCGTCTCCAGCAAGGATCTCGACGGTGACCGAACTCATTCCTGGCTTCCTCTGGGGAGCATCGACCGCCCCTCACCAGATCGAGGGCAACAACGTCAACAGCGACTGGTGGGCGCACGAGCCGAACATGCCCGGCATGGCGCGCAGCGGCGACGCGATCGACAGCTACCACCGCTACGCCGAGGACATGCGACTCCTCGCCGACGCGGGCCTCAACTCCTACCGTTTCGGGATCGAGTGGGCCCGCATCGAGCCGGCCGAGGGACATGTCTCGCTGGCCGAACTCGCCCACTACCGGCGGATGATCGACACCGCCGTGGACCTCGGCCTCACGCCGGTCGTCACACTGCACCACTTCACCAACCCGCGCTGGTTCACCGAGGACGGCGGCTGGCTGGAGGACCGGGCGATCGACCGCTTCCGGTCCTACGTCGAGACGGCCACCGGGATCCTCGACGGCGTCGAGTGGGTCTGCACCATCAACGAACCCAACATGCTCGCCCTGATGGCGATGATGGGCCAGGCGCAGCAGGCACCGTCCGAGGACGAGGCCGACAAGTGGATGAGCCCCACCGTCGAGGGTGCCGCACGCCCGGTGCTGCCCTCCCCCGACCCGAAGATCGGGCGCCGGTTGGCCGAGGCGCACCAGGCCGCCCGCGAGATCCTCAAGGCACGTACCGACGCCAAGTCCGGGTGGACGGTGGCCTGTCAGGCCCTGACCCCGACGCCGGGCAACGAGGAGAAGCTGCGCGAAGTGCGGTACGTCCGCGAGGACTTGTACCTCGAAGCGGCCCGCGGTGATGACTTCATCGGGGTGCAGTCGTACTCCAGTCAGGCCGTCGACGAGAACGGCATCGTCCCCCATCCCCTGGGTCCCGACAGCACGTTGACGGGGAACGCGTACCGGCCCGACGCGATCGGTATCGCGGTCCGGCACGCCTGGGAGGTGACCGGCCATGTCCCGGTCCTCATCACCGAGAACGGCATCGCCACCGACGACGACACCCGCCGTATCGCGTACACCTCGGATGCCCTGCGCCACCTGTTCACAGCGATCGACGACGGCATCGACGTGCGGGGCTACCTCCACTGGACCGCCCTGGACAACTACGAATGGGGCCACTGGGAGCCCACGTTCGGACTGATCGCCGTCAACCGCGAGACGTTCGAACGACACCCCAAGCCGAGCCTCGGCTGGCTGGGAGACGTCGCCCGCAGCGGCGGCAAGGCACTGAAGGAGCAGTCCGCATGACGACGACCGAGAACGCGACGGGCCCCTGGGACGCCTCCGGGCTGCACTCCGTCGGACGGCTGCCGATGCGCGCGCTGCGCCGCGTCCCCAACATCGAGCTCGACGGCGCCTGGGACTTCCAGCTGCTGCCGTCGCCCACGGCGTCGCTCGGCCTGGACTGGAAGAAGATCCAGGTCCCGAGTCTGTGGACGATGCGGGAGGACCTCGCGGACGACGACGTACCGCACTACACGAACGTGCCGATGCCGTTCGACGAGGTGCCCCCGCAGGTGCCCGCGCACAATCCGACGGGTGTCTACCGCCGGACGATCCAACTGTCTCCCGTTCCCGGGCGCCGCACGGTCCTCCATGTCGGAGCGGCCTCGGGCCTGTTGCGCGTCATCGTCAACGACCGCCCGGTGGGGAGCAGTTCGGACTCCCACCTGGCGGCCGAGTTCGACATCACCGACGCCGTCGTCCCGGGGACCAACCGGATCGACCTGCGGGTCGCCAAGTGGTCCGCCGCCAGCTATCTGGAGGACCAGGACCACTGGTGGCAGTCGGGACTGACCCGCCCGGTCTTCCTCTACACGGTGCCGGACATCGCCCTGGCCGACGTGTCCGCCGTCGCCGACTACGACCCGGAGACCGGACACGGCGACCTCCAAGTCGACGTGTCCACAACGGGACTTGACCACCTCTACGACGTCGGTGGCTGGTCGGTGCGGATCGACGTGCTGGACCGGTCTATCAGGCTGCCGGTCTCCGCCCGCCTCGGCACCCGCACCCTCCCGCTGCCGTCCCTGGACAGGTCGGTGCGCCCCGAGCCGCTGCTGCCCGACGACTTCATGGACCTGCTCAGCATCAACGCGGCCGGTGCGCCCGTCCCGCCGGAGTTCCGCGCGATCCCGGCGACCATGACGAAGCTCCCGGAGCCGGCGGCACCGGCCGGCCGCGCGGCCTTCTCCCTCTCCGACCTGCCCGTCACGCCCTGGTCCGCGGAGGTCCCCCACCTCGAAGACCTCGTCGTCCACCTCGTGGCGCCGGACGGGAGCGTCGCCGACGAGGCCCATGTGCGGGTCGGCTTCCGCCGGGTGCGGGTCGAGGGGCGCGACCTCCTCGTCAACGGCAAGCGGATCCTGATCCAGGGCGTCGCGCGCCACGACGTCGACCCGCGCACCGGGCGCGTCATGTCCCGCGAACGGCACCTGGCGGAGCTGTCCCTGCTCAAGCGGTTCAACGTGAACGCGATCCGCACCTCCCACTACCCGAACGACCCACAAGTCCTCGACCTGTGCGACGAGTTGGGGCTCTACGTCATCGACGAGGCAGACGTCGAGGGACACGCCTTCGCCTCCACGATCGCCGACGACCCCACCTACCTGACCCAGATCGTCGAGCGCATCTCCCGGATGGTGCTGCGCGACCGCAACCACCCCTCGGTGATCTCCTGGTCGCTGGGCAACGAGACCGGCGACGGCTCGGCGCACGACGCCGCGGCCGCCTGGATCCGGCGCTTCGACCCCACCCGCCCCCTGCACTACGAGGGCTCGATCTCCACCGACTGGCACGCCGGGCACGCCGTGACCGACATTCTCTGCCCGATGTATCCGGCCATGGCCAGCCTCACCGGCTACTCCGCCGACCCGCGCGCCGACCGCCCGCTCATCACCTGCGAGTACGCCTTCTCCATGGGCAACGGCACCGGCGGGCTCTCCGACTACTGGGAGCTCTTCGAGTCACTGCCCGGGCTCCAGGGCGGCTTCATCTGGCAGTTCACGGACCACTCCCTGGACCGGGACGGTGACGGGAAGCTGCGCTACGGCGGCGACTTCGGCGACGAGACCCACAACGGCCCGATGCTCGTCAACGGCGTGGTGTTCCCCGATCTCACCCCGAAGCCGGCGCTGTTCGAGGCACGCGGCCTGTTCAGCCCGGTCCGTACCGTCTCGGACGCCGACGAGGCGCGGGCCGGAACGCTCCGGATCCGCAACCGCCAGTCGTTCGCAGACCTCGGCGCGTACACGCTGGAACTGCGCGTCGAGACCCCGGCCGGTCCGGCCGGCGCCGTGGCCGTCCCGACCCCGGAGGTGTCCGCGGGCGCCGAGGGCACGATCGAAATCCCCACGGCACTGAGGGAGTTGCTCGCGACCGAACCGGCGGCGCTGGCGCTGACCCTGACCGTGCGGACCCGCGAGGACGCCCTGTGGGCGCCGGCGGGCACCGAGATCGCGGCCGAGCAGGTCACCTTCCTCCAGGCACCCGTGCAGCTTCCCGCCGCCCCGGCACGTACGGTCACGCTGCCCGTCGACGGCGAGGGCAACCTGAGTCACCCGCTGCTGCGCCGCTCCCCTCAGCTCAGCCTGTGGCGGGCGCTGACCTGCCACGACAAGTCGTTCTCGCTCGACAACCGGTTCGTCCGCTCCGGCTTCTTCCAGCTCACGCCCGTCGACGTCGAGGTCAAGGAGACTGGCGACGGAGCCGTCGTCACCACCCGCTACGAGGCCGCCTTCGGCGACGAGGTCACCCACCGGCGGACCATCACGGCGCTCGCCGACGGCGACTGGGTGCTCGCCGAGCAGGTGACCCTGCCGGAGGGCACCCGGGACGGGCTGCGCGTGGGCATGGAGTTCGAACTCGTCGACGGGTTCGAGAACGCGGACTGGGTCGGTCTCGGGCCGTGGGAGAACTACCCCGACCGGCGGGCGTCGGCCCTGCTCGGCGCCTGGGAGAGCCCCATTGACGACCTGGCCGTGCCCTACCTCCTCCCGCAGGAGAACGGCACCCGCGGCGAGGTCACCGCGCTGACCCTGACCGGCCCCGCCGGCACGGTGCGCACCGCCCACCCGACGCCGCTGCACATGAACGTGGGCCGGTACCGGGTGAGCGAGATCGAGGCGGCCCAGCACTGGTGGGAACTCCCGCCGAGCGACAACACCGTGGTGCACCTCGACATCGCGCACCGCGGCCTCGGTACGGCGGTCCTCGGCCCCGACACCCATCCGCGCCACCGGCTCACGGGCAGCGAGTACGCGTGGGAGTGGCGCCTGACGCTGGAGAAGTCCGACTGACGGCGCACTCCACCCCCCACCCGCCGGCCCGCTGTCCGCCGGGCCCCCACCACAGCGCGTAGGAGAACCCTCGATGCTCAAGCCCCGCCCCACCGCCACCCGCGAACTGGTGAACCTCGACGGGATCTGGCGGTTCGCCGTCGACCCGGCAGCCGGTGCCGAGCCATGGACCGGCCCGCTCGACACACCGCTGGAGGCACCCGTACCGGCCAGCTACAACGACCTGTTCACCGACAGCGCGATCCGCGACCACGTCGGCTGGGTGTGGTACCAGCGGCCGGTGCGTGTGCCGCGCGGCTGGGCGGGTGAGCGGGTCGTGCTGCGGGTGGACGCGGCCACGCACGAGGGGAAGGTGTACGTCGACGACGTACTGGTCGCCCGACACGTGGGCGGCTACACGCCGTTCGAGGCGGACATCACCGAACACGTGCGGCCCGGAGGAGAGTTCAGGCTCACCATCGGCGTCAACAACGAGCTGACCGACGTCACGATGCCGCCGGGCACGATCACCGTCTCCCAGGACGGCCGGCGCAAGCAGACGTATCTGCACGACTTCTACAACTACGCGGGCCTGGCCCGATCGGTGTGGCTGTACAGCAGGCCAGCGGTCCACGTCGAGGACATCACGGTCGTCACCGGCCTCAACGGATCCACCGGGACGATCGACTACTCGGTGGAGACGAACGCGCCGGCCACGATCCGGGTACGCGCGCTCGACGCCGGCGGCATCCAGGTCGCCGCGGGGGAAGGGCCGAACGGCACGCTGCGGATCGACGACGTGACGCTGTGGCGGCCGGGTGCGGCGTACCTCTACGACCTCGTCGTCGACGTCCTGGACGGTGACGGCGAGGTCGTGGACACCTTCACCGAACCGTTCGGCGTCCGCACGGTCGAGGTGCGCGGCACCCAGTTCCTCATCAACGGCGAGCCGTTCTACTTCACCGGCTTCGGCAAGCACGAGGACACTCCCGTGCGCGGCAAGGGCCACGACGACGCCTACCTCGTACACGACTTCCAGCTCATGGAGTGGATCGGCGCCAACTCCTTCCGTACCTCGCACTATCCGTACGCCGAGGAGGTCATGGAGTTCGCCGACCGGCACGGCATCGTCGTCATCGACGAGACCGCGGCCGTCGGTCTCAACCTGGCCGTCGAGAGCGGGCTGTTGGGCACCCCGCCCCGGCCCACGTTCTCCGACGAGACGTTCGGCGACGACACCCGCGCGGCGCACGCGCAGGCGATCCGGGAGCTGATCGCCCGCGACAAGAACCATCCCAGCGTCGTGATGTGGTGCATCGCCAACGAACCGTCCTCCAACGAGGAAGGCGCGCGCGAGTACTTCGAACCACTCGTCGAGCTGACCCGCAAGCTGGACCCGACGCGCCCGGTGACCTATGCGGCGGTGATGTTCGCGACGCACGAGAACGACCGCATCGCCGACCTCTTCGACGTGCTGTGCATCAACCGCTACTACGGCTGGTACGTCGCCACCGGTGATCTGGCCACCGCCGAGGCCTACTTGGAGGGCGATCTGCGTGGCTGGGCCGAGAAGTTCGGCAAGCCGATCATGGTGAGCGAGTACGGGGCGGACACCCTGCCGGGGCTGCACTCGGTCTGGGACGCGCCGTGGACGGAGGAGTACCAGCTCGCCTACCTGGAGGCGAACCACCGCGCCTTCGACCGTATCGAGGGCTTCATCGGTGAGCATGTGTGGAACTTCGCCGACTTCCAGACGTCGAACGGCATTCACCGTGTCGGCGGCAACAAGAAGGGAATCTTCACCCGCGAACGGCACCCGAAGGCGGCCGCCCACGCGTTGCGGCGGCGGTGGCGACCGCTCGGCGGGCGCAAGCCGTCGAGCGCGGACGAGTAGCGCCCCGGCGCCAGATGGCACGGCCCGCTGACAGCCACCCCCACGGACAGCAGAGAGGCCCCATGGTCACCCCCCACCAGCCGCCCGCCCCCACAGCACAGGACCAGCTCGGTTTCGACCCGGAAGCACTGCGCGCCCGGTACCGGGCCGAACGCGACCGCCGGATCCGCCCCGACGGCACCGGCCAATACCGACGTGTCACGGGCGAGTTGGAGACGTACGCCCGAGACCCGTACGCGGACCCCGAGTCGACCCGCAAGCCGCTGTACGACCGGGTCGAAGTGGCCGTCATCGGCGGTGGCTTCGGTGGTCTGCTCACCGGTGCCCGCCTGCGGCAGGCCGGCGTGCAGGACATCCGGATGATCGAGCAGGCCGCGGACTTCGGCGGCACCTGGTACTGGAACCGCTACCCGGGCGTGCACTGCGACATCGAGTCGTATGTCTACATGCCGCTGCTCGAAGAGATCGGGCACGTCCCGGCGTGGCGGTACGCGCCGGGTGAGGAGATCCGGCAGCACGCCCGGGCCATCGGCCGGCACTTCGACCTCTATCGCGACGCCTGCTTCGGGACCCGGGCGACCGAACTGCGGTGGGACGAGGGCGAGTCGGAGTGGATCGTCTTCACCGACCGCGGCGACCGGATGCGGGCGCGCCATGTCGTGGTGTCCAGCGGCACGCTCAGCCTGCCCAAGCTTCCCGGCATCCCCGGCATCGAGACGTTCAAGGGGCACATGTTCCACACGAGCCGCTGGGACTACGCCTACACCGGTGGTGACGCGGACGGGGGCCTCCACAAGCTGGCCGACAAGCGCGTGGCCGTCATCGGCACCGGCGCGACCGCCATCCAGATCGTGCCCCATCTCGGCCACGACGCACGGGAGTTGTACGTCTTCCAGCGCACCCCGTCCTCGGTCGACGTACGCGCCAACCGCCGTACGGACCCCACATGGGCGCAGTCCTTGACCCCCGGCTGGTCGCGGCGCCGCAGGGACAACTTCCTCTCGCTCGTCAGCGGCGGTCAGGTGGAGCGGGACCTGGTGAACGACGGCTGGACCGCGAGCGCCCGGCTGTTGCAGAACCTCGTCCCGACCGACAGCTACGCCCACCTCCCGGCCGAGGAGCGCGAACGCCTCGGCGAACTGGCCGACTTCCAGAAGATGAACGAACTCCGCGCCCGCGTGGACGACCTCGTCGACGACCCGGCCACGGCCGAGGCGCTGAAGCCCTGGTACCGCTACATGTGCAAGCGGCCCACGTTCAGCGACACCTACTTACAGACCTTCAACCGGCCGAACGTCACCCTGGTGGACACGGCCGACCACGGTGGTGTGGAGCGCGTCACGGAGAACGCGCTGGTCGTCGGCGGCACCGAGTACGAGGTCGACTGTGTCGTCCTCGCCACCGGTTTCGAGGTGGGTGTCTCGGGGATCCTGTCCGGCGAACTCCAGGTCCACGGCCGGGACGGTGTCACCTTCGCCGAGCGGTGGAAGGACGGTCCGAGGACGCTCCACGGCCTGTACAGCCACGGCTTCCCCAACCTCTTCCATCTCGGCCCGGTGCAGAACGCCGCTTCCGTGAACTTCGTCCACATCCTCGACGAGCAGGCCATCCATGTCGCCGCGGTCCTCGCCGAGGCCCACAAACGCCAGGCCCGCCACGTCGAACCGAGCGTCGACGCCGAGGCCGCCTGGGTCACCACGATCCACGAGAAGGCGCACAGCCTGCACAAGTTCCAGGCCGAGTGCACGCCCGGCTACTACAACAACGAGGGCATGCCAAGGCAGCGCAGCGAGACGTTCGGCGACGGTCCTGTCGCCTTCCACGAACTGCTCAGGCGCTGGCGCGCGGAGGGCGGCATGGACGAGGTCGTCGTCGGATGACCCGCCCGGCGGTTCCGGTCAACCACCCACGGACCAGGGAGCGTTGATGCACCCCAATCGCTTCGACGACACCGGCCTGCGGAGGCCGACGAGCGAGCGCTTCGACGTGCGCAGGCTCAACCCGCCCAACCGCCTGTGGGGCGCCAACGGTGTCACGTTCGGGCCCGACGGCCGGCTGTACGTGGCGCAGTTCCTCGCCGGGCAGATCAGCGCGGTGGATCCCGCGTCCGCCGACGTCGAGGTCGTGGTGGAACTCGACAGTCCCGTCCAGGCGCCGGACGACCTCGCCTTCGGCGCGGACGGCTCGATGTACATCACCGATCTGACGCCGGGCCGCGTGTGGCGCCGTAGCCCGTCGGGCGAATACGGCCTGGTCTCCGACTCGCTCCGGGCACCGAACGGCATCACCTGCATCGGGGACCGTCTCTTCGTCAACGAGATGGCGATGAACGGCCAGCTGCTGGAGCTGTTCCCGGACGGCGGCGACCCGGTCGTCCTGACCGATGGTCTGGCCTTCGGCAACGCCATGCAACTCGGCCCGGACGGCTACCTGTACTACCCGCACATGATGGACAACCAGGTCTGGCGCATCCCCCCGGACGGCGGCACACCCGAGCTGTTCGCGACGGACGTGCACGACCCGGTCGCGGTCCGCTTCGACCAGGGAGGCACCCTGACCGTCCTGTCCCGGGGCATCGCCGGCATCGTTACCCGTATCGACCTCGCCACCGGTGACCGGTCGGTCGTCACCTCCGGCGTCGCGGGTCTCGACAACGCGGCCTTCGACGCGGAGAACCGTATGTACGTCTCCAGCTTCGCCAGCGGCGGCGTCACGGAGATGCACGCCGACGGCCGGACCCGCGAGATCGTGCCGCGCGGCCTCGCCGGCCCGTACGGGATCACCGTCGACCTCGGCGGCACGGTCCACGCGGCCGACCACTACCGCCTGGCCCGTCTGACCGGCTCCCCCACGGACCAACCCGGCGGCGCCACCCGGGCGTTGATGCCCTTCGTTCACGGCGTCACCGCGGACGACGGACTCCTGCACGTGACCTCGCAGTTCGGCGAGGTCCGCACCGAGGACCCCGCGCACGACACCGCACGAGTACGCGCGACCGGCCTGAACGAGCCCGGCGGACTCGCCGTCGCGCCGGACGGCTCGCTCGTCGTCGCCGAGTCCGGCGCGGGCCGCGTCGTACGGATCGACGAGACCGACACCCTGACGGTGCTCGCCGAGGGACTCACCCACCCCGTGGACGTGGCCTTCGACGACACGACCTGTTACGTCAGCGACGACCGGCTCGGTGCGGTGCTCCGCATCGACGCCGGGGAGGCGGTGACCGTCGCGGACGGATTGGGCGCGCCCCAGGGGCTCGCCGTACTCGACGACGAACTCTTCACGATCGAGGTCGAGCACCGCCGGCTACGGGCGATCTCCCTCATCACCGGGGAGAGCCACATCGAGGCCGAGGACCTGGCGGTCGGCCTGCCCCCGGGAATCGCCCGCCCCCACCCGGGGCCGGTCTCGCCTCCCGCCGGTCCGCCGCGCCAGTTCGCCGGACTGGCCGTGGACCCGGACGGCTCCCTCCTCCTGTCGGCGAACGGAGAAGGAAGCGTGCTGCGACTCACCACCCGTCGACGAGACAACGGAACACCCGTGAAGGAGACAGGGAATTGACCCGCACAAGCCCGGCCGCCGTCTCACCCCGCCACCGCTTCCGCGGGGGTGCCACGGCCCCGTACGAAGACCCGTCCCTCCCGGTCGCGGACGGCGTCGAGGACCTCCTGGGCCGGATGACGCTGGAGGAGAAGGCCGGGCTGATGTTCCACAGCCAGGGCGTCATGGGCCCCGCTGGTGAGTTCATCGAGGACGCCGCGCGGATGCAGTGGGGCGAACCGGTGCGCGACATGGTCGAGAACCGGCACATGAACCACTTCAACCTGGTCGGCGCCGCCGAACCCGAGGAGATCGCGGCCTGGCACAACCGCCTCCAGGAGGTGGCGCTGTCCACGCGCCTCGGCATCCCCGTGACCCTGTCCAGCGACCCGCGCCACCACTTCACCGAGAACTGGGCCATGTCGACGACGGCCCGGGGCTTCGCCCAGTTCCCGGAGACTACCGGCCTCGCCGCGATCGGCGACGAGGAGACGGTGCGTCAGTTCGCCGATGTGGTGCGGCGCGAGTACCTCGCCGTCGGCATCCGGGTCGCCCTGCACCCGCAGATCGACCTGGCCACCGAACCGCGCTGGTCCCGGACCAGCGGCACCTTCGGCGAGAACGCAGACCTCACCGGCCGCCTGGCCGCCGCCTACATCAAGGGGCTTCAGGGCGAGGTCCTCGGCCCGCACTCGGTCGCGGCGATGACCAAGCACTTCCCCGGTGGCGGACCGCAGAAGGACGGCGAGGACCCGCACTTCCCGCACGGACGCGAACAGGTCTATCCCGGCGGGATGTTCGACCTCCACCTCGCGCCCTTCCTCAAGGCCCTGGAGGCCGGCACCTCGCAGATGATGCCCTACTACGGCATGCCGGTGGACACCGACATGGAGGCTGTCGGCTTCGGCTTCAACAAGGGTGTGATCACGGGCCTGTTGCGCGAAAAGCTCGGCTTCGACGGCATCGTCTGCACCGACTGGAGCCTGCTCAACGACACGGTCTACGGCGAGGCCCGGGCCTGGGGCGTCGAGGAACTCACCCCGTCCGAGCGGACGTTGAAGGTCATCGAGGCCGGCTGCGACCAGTTCGGCGGCGAGTCCTCCCCCGATCTGGTCGTCGACCTGGTCCGCGCGGGCAAGGTGTCCGAGGAACGCATCGACACCTCCGTACGGCGCCTGCTGCGCGAGAAGTTCGTCCTCGGCCTGTTCGAGAACCCGTTCGTGGATATCGACGCCGCCGCTTCGATCGTGGGAACGCCAGAGGCGGTTCAGGCCGGACGGAGCACGCAGAGCCGTTCCCTTACTCTCCTCAAGAACACGAACGCCCTGCTCCCGCTCGCCGAGGGCACCCGCGTCTACGTCGAGGGCGTCGACCCCGGGACCGCCGCCGAGTACGGCACCGTCGTGGCCGCCCCCGAGGAGGCCGACGTGGCGATCCTGCGGCTGCGCACCCCCTACGACGAGCGCACCGGCCCTCTGGAGAGGTACTTCCACGCCGGCCGCCTCGCCTTCGACGCGGACGAACTCGATCCTGTCCTCGTCGTGTGCGCAAAGGTGCCCACCGTCGTCGACATCTACCTGGAACGCGCCGCCGTGATCCCGGAGATCGCCGACGCGGCGGCCGCCCTGGTCGGGAACTACGGCACGGGCGACGGCCCGCTGCTCGACGTGCTGTTCGGCCGGCGAGCCCCCGAGGGCAGGCTGCCGTTCCAGCTGCCCCGCTCGATGGCCGACGTGGAACGACAGCGGTCCGACGTGCCGAGCGACGGAACGGACGCCGTGTTCGAGTACGGCCACGGGCTCAGCTGTGCGACACCGGGCAAGGGGTGAGTCCGTCGTTCTCGATCATGCCTGCGGGGCCTCACAGTACGATGAGGCATGACGTCGTACCCGAACAGTTCGTCCCCGGTGGGGAGTGGCACTGCCGCGCGGACCGGCTCGCGGACCGGTCGGCGCGCGGCCGGTACCGGTCGCAAGCGCCTCGACGACGACCGGCGGGACGAGCTGCTGGGGCGGCTCCAGGCGATCGTCCTGGCGGAGGGCTTCGCCGGGCTGACCGTCGACACGCTCGCCGCCCGGCTGCAGTGCTCGAAGTCCACCCTGTACGCGATCTCCTCCAACCGCCACCACCTCGTGGCGACCGCGCTCAAGAGCTTCTTCCACGACGCGGCGGAGCGGGTGGAGAAGGAGGTCGCCGAGGTCGCGGACCCCGCCCAGCAGATCGCCACGTATCTGGCGGCCGTGGGCCACCAGATGCGCCGTATGTCGGTCGCCTGCTACGAGGACATGCTCGACGACGACCTGACCCGGGAGATCTACACGGTCAACTCGCTGGCCGCGACGAGCCGGGTGCGCGGGATGATCCACGCGGGCGTGGAGTCGGGCGACTTCCGCGCGGTGCACGCCGAGTTCGTCAGCCAGGCCGTGGGGCTGCTGATCGACGGCATCCACAGCCGTGAGCTGCTCGTCTCGACGGGTCTGTCCTCGGGGGATGCCTTCGTCGAGCTGAGCGATCTCGTCCTCGGGGCGGTCTCCAAGACCGCTCGCTGACCGGCGGGCGGCGCCTCCACCACGCCGTACACACACTCATCAGGGTCGTCGCTGCGCACACCCTTGATGAATACTTCACAGAGTACTAACGTACGCGAAATCGTACCCGCACATCGAAGGTCGCCTTCGTCGTTCCGTTATGAGGCAATCGATGGCCCTCTCCGATCCCCGCTCTGCCGCCGACCCGCTCGACCGGGTCCAAGAGCTGGTCACCCTCTACAGCGACCCGCACGCGAGCGTCGCCCACCTGCTCTGCGACGGGCATCCGTCCGACGCCGTCGCCTACACGGTCGTGGAGCCGGACCTGTCGGCCACCGTGCTCACGTACGGCCGGCTGCAGACCGAGTCCGAGCGGTTCGCCGCCGCCCTGGCCGAACTCGGTGTCGGACCGGGCGACCGGGTGGCGACGCTGATGGGCAAGAGCGTCGACTACCTCGTCGCGCTGCTCGCCACCTGGCGGCTCGGCGCGGTGACGGTGCCGCTGTTCACCGCCTTCGCGCCCCCTGCGATCGCCCTGCGTCTGCTGGCCAGCGACGCCAAGGTCGTCATCTGCGACGAGACGCAGCGGGCGAAGCTCGAACCGGGCGAGGACATCCCGGCCGACGCGAAGTGGCGTGTCGTCGTCAGCGGCGGCCCTGGCCGGCCAGGCGACGGTGCCGACCGGTCCGGCGATCTCCGCTTCGCCGAGCTGCTCGACGCGCACGCTCCCGGCCTGCCCGCCGCCGCCCTGGGCGGGGACGCGCCGCTCGTGCACATCTTCACGTCCGGTACGACGGGCCGCCCCAAGGGCGTCGTCGTGCCCACGTCGGCCATCGCGGGCTTCCGGCTCTACGCCGAGTTCGGCTGCGGGGCGACCGGGGACGACGTCTTCTGGAACGCCGCCGACCCCGGCTGGGCGTACGGGCTCTACTTCGGCGTGATCGCCTCGCTGAGCCTGGGAGTGCCCAGCGTGCTGCTGCACTCCGGGTTCTCCGCCGAGCTGACCTGGCGGGTGATGGACGACCTCAAGGTCACCAACTTCACCGCCGCGCCCACCGTCTATCGGTCGCTGCGCGCCTCTGGTGTCCCGGTGCCGGACGGTCTCGCGCTGCGGTGCGCGTCCAGTGCGGGTGAGCCGCTGACGCCCGAGGTCAACGCCTGGGCCGAGGAGGCGTTCGGCATCCAGGTGCATGACCACTACGGGCAGACCGAGGCGGGCATGCTGATCAACAACCACCAGCTCCCGGCGCTACGACGCCCGGTGCGGCCGGGGTCCATGGGGCATCCGATGCCCGGGTGGAGCCTGCACGTGCTGTACGAGGACCGGGACGAGATCGCGCCGGTCGACACGGTCGGCCGTATCGCCGCCGACCTCGCGGCGAGTCCGCTGGCCTGGTTCCGCGGGTACGAGGGCGATCCGGCGAAGAGCGCGGAGAAGTTCAGCGCCGACGGCCGCTGGTACTACACCGGTGACGTCGGACGGGTGGACGACGAGGGCTACTTCCACTTCTCCTCCCGGGACGACGACGTGATCATCATGGCCGGGTACCGCATCGGTCCCTTCGATGTCGAGTCCGTCCTGGTCACCCACCCGGCGGTGGTCGAGTGCGCGGTGATCGCGGCACCCGACGAGGTCCGCGGCGAGGTGCTGGAGGCCTTCGTCGTCCTCCAGGACGGTGCGGAAGCTTCCGAGCAACTGGCCGTCGAACTCCAGCAGTTGGTGAAGAAGCGCTTCGCCGCCCATGCCTACCCCCGCACGGTGCACTTCGCCGACCAGCTGCCGAAGACACCCAGCGGAAAGATCCAGCGATTCGTGCTGCGCCAGCAGCGCCAGACCGACCCAGGGGCACACGCGTGACCACAGCGGTACTCAGCGAGCAGACCGGCGCCGTCCGCCGGATCCGGCTCAACCGGCCCGAGAGCCGGAACTCGATCAACCCGGACCTGATCGAGTCCCTCGACGCCGCCGTCGCGGACGCGATGCGGGACCCGGACACCGAGGCCGTGGTGATCTCCGGGAACGGCCCGAGCTTCTGCGCCGGAGCCGATCTGCGCCACCTGCTGGAACTGGCCCGCACGGGCGGCGATCCCCTGGCGTTCCTCGGCACGGTCTCCGAATGCTTCACCCGGCTGGAGGTGGCACCGAAGCCCGTCATCGCCGCCGTGCACGGCCATGTGGTCGCCGGCGGCCTGGAGTTGGCGCTCGCCTGCGACGCGGTCGTGGCCCGGGCGGGCACGGTCATCGGCGACGGGCACATCCGCAACGGCCTGCTGCCCGGGGCCGGTTCGAGCGTACGACTCCCCCGCAAGGTGGGCGAGCCACTGGCCCGGCGTCTGATGCTCACCGGTGAACTGCTGCCCGCAGAACACTTCGTGCCCAGCGGCTTCGTCCAAGCCGTCTCCGAGGAAGAGGAGTTCGAGGCCACCGTCACGGCCGTGGCCCGGTCCTTCTCCGGACTGCCGCCCGGCCAGGCCTGGTTGAAGCAGCTGCTCGCCGACCCTGGTGTCCCGGAGGCCCTGTTGCAGGAGCTGGACGTGTTCGCCGAACACTGGCGCGAGCAGGACATCGCCGCCAAGCTCACCCATTTCTTCGACCAGCGAGCCGTGAGGTAGCACAGTGCGACGTTATGCAGACCGAGTCGTCCTGATCACCGGTGCCGGGCAGGGCCTGGGCCGTGCCATGGCCCTCCGATTCGCTTCCGAGGGCGCCCGGTTGGCGTTGTGCGATGTCAACGACGCCTCGGTGAAGGAGACCGCCGAACAGTGCGGCAGCGTCGACGTGCGCACCTCGGTCGTGGACGTGGCCGACGCCGAGCAGGTCGACGAGTGGGTGGCCGGCACGGTGGATGCCTTCGGCCGCGCGGACGTCCTCGTCAACAACGCCGGGGTGATCCGGGACAACCGCCTGGAGCGGATGACCGACGACGAGTGGGACGCCGTCGTCGATGTCAGCCTGCGGGGCATGTTCCACTGCTGCCGGGCGGTGTTCCCGCAGATGAAAGGGCAGGGTTACGGCCGGATCCTGTCCTTCTCCTCCATGTCCTGGCGTGGCAACTTCGGGCAGGTCAACTACGCGGCCGCGAAGGCCGGTGTGGTGGGCATGGCCCGCACGATCGCCCTCGAGGGCGCCCCGCACGGCGTGACGTCGAACGCCATCGCACCCGGCCTCATCGACACCCCGATGCTGGCCTCGATGAACGCCGCCGGCCGCGCCAAGCTCGCCGCCAGGGTGCCCATGGGGCACATCGGCGACCCCACGGACATCGCCGAGGCCGCTGCCTATCTGTGTTCGGAGGCGGCCCGGTACGTGACGGGCGTGGTCCTCGACGTGGACGGCGGGATCAGCATCGGCAGCGCCCTGCGCTGACCGCACACCACGGATCGACGTGAAAGGGCACAGAGACATGGCTGATGTGGCCGACACCGCTGAACTCGTAGTCGAGAACGACGTGATGGTCCCGATGCGCGACGGCGTCCGCCTGCGCACGGACATCTTCCGACCGGCCGGACCCGGCCCCTACCCGGTACTGCTCCAGCGCTACCCGTATACCCCCCGCGACGGCATCTCGGCGATGTTCGCGCAGCTCATCGCCCGGCAGGGCTATGCCGTGATCGTGCAGAGCTGTCGGGGCCGGTTCGGCTCCGAGGGCGAGTTCTATCCGTTCGTACCGGATGTGGAGGACGGTTACGACGCCGTCGAGTGGGCGGCGGCCCAGCCGTGGTCGAGCGGCAAGGTGGGCATGTGGGGCATGTCCTACAGCGGTTTCTCGCAGTGGGCCGCCGCCATCGGCCGACCGCCCCACCTGACCGCGCTCGCGCCGTTCACGTGCAGTTGGGACTGGAGCGACAGCACCTGGTACTACGCACCCGGCGTGCTCCACCTCGGCCTCGCGCTGAGCTGGAGCGGCCTCATGACCACGGAGGAGGCCGACCGCCGGGGCGTACCGTCACCGCTGCCCGGCTTCGCCGCCGGCGGCCGGCTCATGGACGAGGGAAGCTTCGGCGACCCGGCGAAACTTGCCGAGCTGATCCGGCTGGAGCTGGAGGACACCCGCACCATGCTCGGCCACCGCCCGCTGCGGGACGTCGCGCAACTGCGGGAGCTGGCACCGTGGTTCCGCGACCACTGCGACCACGACGACGGCAGCGACCCGTACTGGCAGCGGATCAGCGCCGCCGCCCACGCCGACGACATCGACCTGCCGGTCTTCCATCTGGCCGGCTGGTACGACTTCTTCGCCAAGGGCAACCTGGACGCCTACACCGCCCTGGCCCACGACGGCGCCACCGAGCGGACCCGCGAGACACAGCGCCTGGTCGTCGGCCCCTGGAACCACAACTGCGCGCAGGTCCGGCCCGACGCCGACCAGAACGCCGGAATGTTCGTCGACTTCGGCCCCGACGCCCCGGTGATGCGGTTCTTCGCCCACCACCTCAAGGGCGAACTCCCGGACTACCAGCGGGAGGAGCCGCCGGTCCGGCTGTACGTGATGGGCGACAACGTCTGGCGCGAGGAGCAGGAATGGCCGCTGGCCCGGACCTGGTGGACCCCGTACTACCTCCACGCCGACGACGTCCGGAGCCTGTCGACCCAGGCGCCCGCCGATGAACAGCCGGACCAATACGTGTACGACCCCAGCGACCCGGTGCCCGGCTCGCTCCGGACGGGCGCGACGTACAACGACCCCGTCGACCTCGAAGCGGTGGCCGACCGACCCGACGTCCTCGTCTACTCAACTCCCCCGCTGGAGAACGACGTTGAGGTCACGGGTCCGGTGAATCTGGAGCTGTGGGCGTCGTCGTCCGTGGAGAACACCGACTTCACGGCGAAGCTGATCGACGTCTTCCCCGACGGCACCGCCGTCCCCGTCTGCCAGGGCGTCGTCCGCACGGGACACGGCGTGAAGGAACCCCGGACGCCGGGGACGCCGTACCACTACGAGATCAGCCTCTGGTCGACAAGCACCGTCTTCAAGGCCGGACACAGCATCCGACTCGACATCTCCTCCAGCGAGTTCCCCACCTTCGACCTGAACCCGAACACGGGTGAGCGCATCACCCACGCCACCACCGACAAGACGGTCCCGGCGATCCAGCGCGTCTTCCACGACGAACTGCGCCCCTCCCGCCTGATCCTCCCGATCATCCCCCGCTGACGAACCGTCAAGGAGCGCTATGGAAGCCGTAGTTCCCGCCGTACTGCGCCGATCGCCGGACGGCGACTCGCCGCCGTTCTCCCCCTACGGCACCCACGTCCCCTCCCTCGACACGTACGACTATGTCGAGGAGGAGTGGATCGCCACCGGTGAGGAGGACGGCCACGCCTACGCGACGACGGTGCTCGTACGGCGCCCCCGGGACCGGGCACGTTTCAGCGGCACCGTGATCGCCGAGCCGCTGCACGTCCACGGGATCGCGCCGATCTGGATCTACAGCGCGCCCTACATCCTGCGGTCGGGGCACGCTTGGGTGGAGATCACCGCGCAGAAGACCACTCTTGACCTGCATGTGAAGGCGTCCGATCCGGGGCGCTACGGGTCCCTGCACATCGAGGGGCCCGACAGCGCGGACTTCGACCTGAACGTGAACCTCGGCAACCGTGAGCTGTCGAAGAAGTTCTTCGCCGAGCTGGTGCGCCGCAACCGGGCCACGAGCGCGATCCTCGCCCAGGTCGGCGCCGCCCTCCGCTCGCCCGAGGGGCCGTTCGCGGGGACGGAGGTGGACCGGGTCGTCCTCGTCGGACACTCCCAGACCGGCTGGGTCACCACCACCTACATCGGCGACACCCACGCCACGCGGCGCCTCGCCGACGGCTCGCCCGTCTACGACGGCTTCTTCCCCTCGGGCTTCCCCCTCGACCCCTTCCACGACGTGGACGTACCGGTCGTACAGGTCATGAGCGACGGGGACGTCTCCGTCCCCGACTACTCGTTCGTCCCCGGCTACGAGGGGCGCGGGTACCGTCGCGAGGACAGCGACAAGCCCGGCGACCGATACCGCCTCTACGAACTCGCCGGTGTCCCCCACATGGGGACCCGGCAGGCGCCGTACAGCGACGTGTCGCTGTGGAAGGCCAACTTCGCCGCCGACGACGTCACGTTCGGGCCGAAGATGAACAGCCTGCCGCACTTCGAGCTGTTCAACATGGGCCTGCACCATCTGGTCGAGTGGGTGGCGAACGGTACGGTACCGCCCCGCGCCGACCGTCTGGAGGTGGGCCCGGACGGCTACTTCGCCAAGGACGAGCACGGCAACACCCAAGGCGGGGTGCGCACCGCCCAGTTGGACGTACCGCACTCCACCTACCGGCCCAACCCGACCAATCCGGACGGCACTCCGAGCTATCTGACGGTCGGCAGCGACGAGCCGTTCGACGCGGCGAAACTGCGGGACCTGTACCGGGACTCCGCCGACTACCTCCAGCGCTTCGAGCAGCGCCTCGACCAACTCATCGGCGAAGGCTGGCTGCTTGCCGAGGACGCCGACGATCTGCGGCGCGAGGCACGGGAGTTGGAGATCCCGTAACAGCAAAGACGGCGGGAACGGGGAGGCCCTCCCCGTTCCCGCCGCCACCTCCTCCTACTACTACCGGGAGGCGAGCAGGTCCTTGTCCTCCTGGCCTGCCTCCGCCGGACGCGCCTGCCGGCGGGTCAACTGCTCGCCCTCGACGTCGACATGGGGCAGCACCCGGTGCAGGAACCGCGGCAGCCACCAGGCCGCGTGCTGCAGGACGGACATCGCGGCCGGCACCAGACACATCCGGACCACGAACGCGTCGAGCAGGACGCCGACCGCCAGGGCCAGACCCATGCCCTTCGTGATCTGCATGTCGGCAAAGACGAACGACCCGAAGACGCTGACCATGATGACCGCGGCAGCGGTGACGACCTTCGAGCCGTGCCCGAAGCCGTCCACCATGGCCGCCGCCGGGCTCTTGCCGCGCGAGTACTCCTCGCGCATCCGGGAGACGAGGAACACCTCGTAGTCCATGGCGAGTCCGAACAGGATGCCGATCAGCAGGATCGGCAGGAAGCTGATCACGGTCGGGCTCGCCTGCGTCCCGAGTACCGAGGAGAACCAGCCCCATTGGAGGACGGCGACCAGCACACCCAGCGAGCCGCCGAGCGACAGCAGGAAGCCCAGCGCGGCCTTCAGGGGCACGGCGATCGAGCGGAACACCAGGGTCAGCAGAAGGACCGCGAGGCCCATGACCACCAGGCAGTAGACGGGCAGCGCGTCGGTGAGCTTCGCGGCGACGTCGATGCTGACGGCGGTGGAGCCGGTGACGTTGATGTCGGTGTCCGTGGACTTCTCGATGCCGTCGCGGGCGGCACGGATGTCGTGCAGCAGCTGCTCGGTGCGCTCGGACTGCGGACCGCTCTTCGGTACGACGCCGACCATGGCCGCGTTCCCACTGCCGCTGAGCCTGGCGGGAGCGACGGAGGCCACGTCGGGCAGCTTGCCAGCCGCGCCCGCGATCTGCTGGGCAGCCGACTCGGCCGCCTTCGCTCCGTCGCCCTGGACCAGGATGACCAACGTGCCGCTGTAGCCGGGTCCGAACGCGTCGTCGGTCATCTTCTGGGCGCGTACGGCCTCCGCGTTGGTGCTGGGCAGCGACAGCCCGAGCCGCAGATCGGCGGCCGGCACCGCCAGCACCCCGAGGCCGACCACGCCAAGGACCAGGACGGACCAGCGCCGCCGGCCCATCAGCCGCGCCCAGCGCACACCGGCGCCGACCGCACCGGACCGCCGCTTGTCCAGCGAACGGCGCGCGGACCTGCGCAGCGCCGGGATCCGGCTGGAGGCAATGCGCGGGCCGAGGAGGCCGAGGACGGCGGGCAGCAGGGTGAGCGCCAGCACCACCGCGATGACGACGGTGAGGGCGGCGCCGAGTCCCATGACGGCGAGGAACGGGATCCGTACGACGGTCAGCGCGGCGAGCGCGATGGCCACCGTGGCTCCGGCAAACAGCACGGCGGAGCCCGCGGTGCCCACGGCGAGGCCCGCGGACTCCTCCGGGTCCATGCCGTCCCTGACCTGCGTCTGGTGCCGGGAGACGATGAACAGCGCGTAGTCCACACCGACGGCCAGGCCCAGCATGAGGGCGAGCATCAGCGCGGTGCTGTCCATGTCGACGACGCTGGTGAGCGTCAGCAGCGCGAGGACGCCCATCGCCACCCCCACCATGGCCATGGCCAGCGGGACGACGGCGGCGCGCAGCGAGCGGAACACCAGGACCAGGACGATCAGCGTGATCAGCACACCGACCGCCTCTCCGGCACCTCCGCCGGCCTCCGGCACGGGATCGAACGCCTGGCCGCCCAGGGCCACGGTCAGCCCTTCGGACCGCGCCTGCCCGGCCGCGGCCTCGATCTTCTTGACCGAGGCCTCGCTGATCTTGGCGACCTGCTCCGCGGTGAAGGTGATCTTGCCTATTCCGGTACGGCCGTCGCGGGAGACGTTGCCCGCCGCGGTCGAGGGCGCCGTGACGGACTCCACGCCCGGCGTCTTCGCGATCCGGGCGGTGGCCGTGCGGATCGCCTCGGCCGCCGGACCGGCCGTCACCGTCTCGCCCTGCGGCGCGCGGAAGACGATCTGCCCGGAGATGCCGTCACTGCCCGACGGGAACTCCTTGGCGAGGACGTCGGAGGCCTTCTGGGCCTCGGTTCCCGGGATGCTCGTGGAGGAGGTGAACGGCTTCATCAGGGTGGCGGCCGCCGCACCGAGGGCGCACAGCACGACGAGCCAGCCGATGATCACCGTCCATTTGCGCCGGTAGGAGAACCTCCCCAGGCGGTACAGGAACGTGGACAAGTAGAACTCCCTGGAAGTGGACGCGCGAACGGGAGGGCCCGACACACGGCGAGACACCGCGGGGCCCGACGACCGCGACGCTATGAGCCGGCCGGGGCCGCGAGCCCGGTTCGGCCCCGCCGGGGACGCTTCTCACACGGAACTCCCATGGAAGACACCTGTGCCGTCGGGCACCCTTGATCACGTACGGCACGCAGGGAAAGGCTCCACCGATGAACGACGAAGCGACCGCCGACGCGGAGCGGGAGGAACCGCGCGTGCGGGGGCGGCTGCTGGTGGTTGACGACGAACCGGCGATCGTGGACACCGTCACCCGGTTCCTGCGGTTCGTCGGATACGAGGTGCGCACCGCTGCGACCGGCCGCGAAGCGCTGTCCCTGGCGCGGGAGTTCCTGCCCGACCTGGTCCTGCTCGACATCATGCTGCCGGACAGTGACGGCTTCGAGGTCCTGCACCGGCTGCGGGCCGACGGCCTCCCGGTCGCCGTGGTCTTTCTCACCGCTCGCGACACGCGCAAGGACCTCGTACGGGGACTCACCGCGGGCGGCGACGACTACATCACCAAGCCGTTCGGCCTGGACGAGGTCGCCGCCCGCGTCGGCGCCGTCCTGCGCCGCACCCGGGCGCACCGCCCGAGCGACCCCACGGTCGCGGTCGCGGACCTCACCCTCAACACCCTGACCCACGAGGTGCGCCGGGCCGGCGCCCTCATCGACCTGTCCCCCACGGAGTTCCGGCTGCTGCGGTATCTGATGTTGCACCAGGGCCGGGTGGTCACCCGCGCCCGGCTCCTGGAGCACGTGTGGTCGTACGACTTCAACGGCGACGACACCGTGGTGGCCACCTACATCAGCTATCTGCGCCGCAAGGTCGACAGCCACGGCGAGCGGCTGATCCACACGCACCGCGGTGTCGGCTACAGTCTCCGGGCCACGGAGTGCTGACCCGGCGCTGGTGGCGGAACCGGCCCCTGCGCACCCGGATCAGCATCCTGCTCATCGTGCTGTTCAACGGCGTGCTGACGGTCACGAGCATCGTGACGTTCTCCGTGCTGCGGTCCTCGCTGTACAAGGAACTCGACCACCGGCTGACCACGACGACCGCCGGCATGAAGACCGCGAGTGCCGCCGGCATCAAGATCTCGGGCAAGGACTCCACCGGCTACGGGTGGATCAAGTTCGGCGGTGATCTGTACATCGCCCTCCTCGACGGCGACGAACAACCCCGTGGCCCGGGCCCGCGCTACCCCGACCCGGCGCCTCCGGCGGGCACGCCCGTGACCGTACCGGCGAACGACTCGGCCAGTTCCGCTAAGTACCGGCTCGCCACCACCCGGCTCGCCGACGGCCGCACAGCCGTGGCCGCCGTCGACACTGCCGCGACCGAGGCCGCGGTCCGCCGGGCCGTCCTGGTGGTCGTCGGCGTGCAGTTGCTCGCCGACGTCGTCCTGGCCGTGCTGGGCGTCCTCGTCGTACGGCGCTCTCTGCGCCCGCTGGAACACGCGGCGCAGACCGCCGACCGCATCGCCACCGGCGACTTCGCACCTCGTCTGGTCGAGGCCCGCGTCGCTCCGAAGACCGAGGTGGGCCGGCTCTCCGGCGCCCTCAACCGGATGCTGGACCAGATCCACGCCGCCTTCGCCGCGCGCGATGTGTCGGAGGAGCGGCTGCGCCAGTTCGTCGCGGACGCGTCGCACGAACTGCGCACCCCGTTGCAGTCGATCCGCGGCTACGGCGAGCTGTACCAGCGCGGAGCCCTGCCCGACACCGAGGCCGTCGACGAGGCCATGGACCGCATGCTGGCCGAGGTGCACCGGATGACACGCCTCGTGGAGTCACTGCTCATGCTCGCCCGCTTCGACGAGGACGACCCGGACGACCTCGAACCCGTCGATCTCAGCCGCGTGGTCACCGAGTCCTGCCGGGACGCGGCGGCCGTCGAACCCGCCCGCCCGTGGACGGCCACCGTGACCCCGGACGTGACGGTACGCGGGGACGAGGCCCAACTGCGCGGAGTCGTCGCCAACTTGCTGGCCAACGTACGGATGCACACGCCGCCGGAGGCGAGCTGCTCGGTCGATCTGTCGACGGTGGCGGAGCGCGCCGTACTGCGCGTCCGTGACCACGGCCCCGGCATCCCGGCCGACGCGGTCCCCCATGTCTTCGACCGCTTCTACCGCGCCGACAAGAGCAGGAGCAGAGCCCGGGGCGGCAGCGGCCTCGGGCTCTCGATCGTCGCGGCCGTCGCCGACCTGCACGGCGGGACGGTGCGCGTCGAGGGCCCGGTGGGCGGCGGGACGCTGGTCGAGGTGACCCTGCCCCAGCTGTGAACGGTCCTAGGGGCGCATGCTGGTGCCGCCGTCGACGCACAGGATCTGGCCGGTGGTCCACTCCGAGAGGTCGGAGAGCAGGAACGCGACGGTGGCGCCGATGTCCCGGGGCTCTCCGTGGCGTGGCGCCGGCGTCCCCGTGAGGATCATGTCGCGGAAGTCCTCGGGGAGGTTCAGCTTCGTCGCCTCCGTCATCACCAGGCCAGGGGCGATGCCGTTGGCGCGGATACCGTCCTTGCCGTACTTGCGCGCGACATGGCGGGTCAGCGCGCCGATGCCGGCCTTCGTCACCGAGTACGCGACCTTGTCCGCCAAACCGGCGTAGACCGCGCCGGACAGGGTGTTCACCACGGAGCCGCCGCCGCTCGCGATCATGTGGGGCAGGGCGTGCTTGAGGGTCAGCAGGTAGCCCGTCAGGTTGACGTCGATCGTGCGCTGCCAGGCCGCGAGGTCGATGTCGACGACGTTCGTGTCCTTGGCGACCTCGTCGGGATGAATGTTGGCGGCCACGTTGAAAAGCCCGTCGATCCGCCCGTACTCCTTCACCGTCCGGTCGATCTGGTACTTGACCTGCCCCTCGTCCGAGATGTCGACGACCATCGCGACGCCGTCTCCGCCGGCGTCCCGAGCGGCCCGCAACGTGGCCTCGGCCGAGGCCTCCACGACGTCGCTCACCACGATCGTGGCACCGCCCGCCCCCAGGAACTTCGCCGTCGCGGTGGCGAGCCCACCCGCGCCTGCGAGGACGACGACCTTGTTGTTGAGGCCTTCCATCAACGATCTCCTTCAAGCCGAATGCCACGTTCCAAGAAACGTACAGTGGTGTACGGATAATGACCAGTAGTCTGCGACGCATGTCAGAAGAGGCTCAGCGCACGAAACGGCGAGACGCCGCCCGCAACCGGGAGCGGCTGCTGACAGCCGCCCGCAAGGCGTTCGCCGAACAAGGCCCCGACGTCGCCTTCGAGGAGATCGCCCGCGCCGCCGAGGTCAGCCGGACCACGATCTACCGCAACTTCGCCACCCGGCAGGAACTCGCGGCGACGGTCTACGAGGACAACGTCACGCGCATCGAGCAGCACGCCGCAGGACTGGGCGAGCGCCCTGACGCCGTCGTACGTCTCCTCGACTTCGTGCTCGACATGCAGCGCGACAACCGGACCCTCGCGCACATCCTGTCCGGCGCGGACATCACCTGGCTGACCCGCCTCTCCACCAGGACCGTCGCCGCGTTCCAGCCCCACTTCGAGCGCGGCCTCGCGGCCGGACTCGTCCGTCCGGACGTCGAGGTCGAGGACCTGATGCTGACGTTCCCCATGGCGGCCGGAGCGATGGCGGACAACGACGCCGTCCACCGCGAGGAGTTGAACGACCGCGTCCGCGCCATGCTCCACCGAGCCCTCTTCACGGGCCAGGAGCGCCACGACTGACGGACGGCCGCAGGCCCTACGACGGCTCGATCGCGTCCACGACGACCTCGACCGGCGCGCACCCGGCCGCCGTGACGGTGACGCCGATCTTTCCCGCTCCGCTCGGCCGGACGACCGCGACGACCCGTCCGTCGTACGTGTGATGCGTGGCGGAGGTGAACGTCTCCTCGGTGGCCGGGTTGCCGCTGCCCATCCCCTGCAACACGCCCGGGCCGGTCACCGCCACGGTCACCTGGCGCTCCTCCACGAACCGATGTCCCTCACCGTCGACGAGGGAGATCTCGACGAACGCCAGATCGGAGGCGTCGGCCCGGATCACGGCTCGGTCGACCACCGCCCGGAGCAGCACGGGACCGGTCGCCGACCGCAGGCCGAAGCGGCCCGTTTCGACGCCGTCGCGATAGGCGATCGCGGTGACAGCCCCTTCTTCGTAGAGGGTGTCGAAAGCGGTGCGGAACCGGTGGTCGGGACCCACGGGCCTACGGCCGATCGACCGGTCGTTGACGAGCAGTTCGACCTCGTCGGCGTCGCTGTATACCTCGACCACCACGGGGCGCCCCTCGAAGTCGCCCCAGCTCCAGCTCGCGACACTGTCGCTCCACGCCCATGGACCGACCTCGACCTGTTGGCCGTGGCGCGATGGCCGCTGCACGGCGATGTACGGCTCGGCGCGCAGGCCGTACACGATCTCGCGGTAGTAGGAGGCGGGGCGCCGCCACCCCGTGATGTCGATGTCGCCGCACCCGGCCACCAGCCAGGGATACGGGCCGCTCAGCGGCTCGCCGGGGTGCTCGTCGTCGGGGTAGCGGACGCGGCCGATGCCTGCCTCGCCGAGGTAGTCCCAGCCTGTCCAGGTGAAGTCGCCGAGGACGTGGGCGTTGCGCTCGACCAGGTCCCAGTACCGGTCGATCCGCGCCGGGAAGGTCTCGGTGCCCAGGATGATCCGGTTCGGGAACAGTTCGCGGTCCGTTTCGTAGCGGCCGTCGAGGTAGTTCATGCCGGCGACGTCGAGCACGCCGAACGACTCGGCCGTCTTGCGGGTGACGATCTCGGAGGATCCGATGCCGTTCATCAGGTCGCCGAGGTCCGACATCAGCGTGTTGATGCCGGGGTTGTCATCACCGGCAGCGGGCGGAAGGTCGGTGTCCGTGGGCTCGGACTTGGGCTCGGGCTTGGGCTGCATCATCTCGACGGCGTCGGGCAGCACGGCGAGCAGACCGTTGACGGCGTTCGTGACGAACCTCGTGTCGTCGAGCGCGCGCACCTTCTCGGCGAGTCTGCGGCCCCACACCCCGCCCCTGGGCGTGCCGGTCTCGGGGATCTCATTGCCGATCGAGTACAGGACGACGCTGGGGTGGTTGAAGTCCCTCGCGATCATCGACTCCAGGTCCCGTTCCCACCACTCCACGAAGTGCAGGGCGGCGCCGAACTCGGTCTTGCCCGTGGTCCACATGTCGAAGGCCTCGTCGATCACCAGCATGCCCAGCCGGTCGCAGGCGTCGAGCATGGCCGTGCTGACGGGGTTGTGCGAGGACCGGATCGCGTTGAACCCCGCCTGCTTGAGGATCTCCACCCGGCGCTCGTCCGCCCGCGCGATGGTCGCGGCGCCGATGACGCCGTTGTCGTGATGGACGCACGCGCCCCGCAGCTTCACCGTCTCGCCGTTGATCCGCAGTCCCGAGGCCGGGTCCAACTGGAGCCGCCGGATGCCGAATCGGGCCATCCGCGACTCCGACAGCCTGCCGTCGTCGTACAACTCGACAGTGGTGGTGTGGAGTTGCGGGGTGTCGACGCTCCACAGGGCAGGCTCGTCCACGTAGTGCCTGAGACGGCTGACGGCCGGCTCCCCGGGCAGCACAGTCACGACGACGGACGACGAGGCGACGGCCCGGCCGCCGGGATCGGTGATCTCGGTGCGTACCTCCACCGTGCGCGTGGCGGCGGAGTCGTTGACGACCGTGATCTCGGCTTCCACGACCGCCAGCTGGGGCTCGATGTCGGGTGTGCGGACCCGGATTCCGTCGACCGCGAGATGCACCGGCTCCAGGACGTGCAGCCATACGTCCCGGTAGATGCCGGCGCCGGTGTACCAGCGGCCGTCCTGGTGGTTGCGTGCCTCGACGTGGATCTCGTTGCGTCCCGCGCGGACCAGATCGCTCGCGTCCACCAGGAACCGGGCGTATCCGGAAGGGCGTTGACCGGCGTAGTCGCCGTTCACATGGATCACCGCGTCGCGGTACACGCCCTCGAACTCAAGGACAACCCGCTTGCCGGCCTCGGCCTCGGGGAGATCGAAGAGTTTGCGGTACTCGTAGACGCCGCCGGGGTAGTGGGCCGTCCAGGCTCCCCGCGGCAGTTCGGGATCGCGGGTGCGGGCGATCATCGCATCGTGCGGCAGGGTGACGTCCTGGTACGGGACGGCGGCTTGGCCCATCTCGGCGAACGGGTTGGACTTCTCGCGGTACTGCCATCCGCCGTTGAAGCTGCTGCGGCTCATCAGTGTTCCTCCGGGTCGGCCACCGGGCAAGAGGAAACGTACGCTACTGTACGGATCACGGAGCCGAGGGCAGCGTGAGGAGGCCGACCGCGATAGCTCGGATGTATAGCGCGCATCGCAACCAGGGAGGCTCTCCTGCAGCCAACCGCACGGTTGCGCCAATCAGCGGCCCATTCACAGCACTTTGGCCGCCCTTCCCCCTCCCGACCCTCTGGACACGATCACTCGCCCCCTCCATACATTCCTCCGATGTATCGTTTTTGGTGTTGCACGCACACACGTAGGAGCCACATTCGTCCTTGGGCCAGCGCAGGACCGTCAGCGGCTGTCGCTGGTCCCAGTGCCGTCCTCGAGCGCGGCGCGTCCCGCCTCCAGTCGGGCCGCCGGGATCCGGAACGGCGAGCAGGAGACGTAGTCCAGGCCCACTCGGTGGAAGAAGTGGATGGAGTCCGGGTCACCGCCGTGCTCGCCGCACACGCCCGTCTCCAGGCGGGGATTGACCGACCGTCCGGCCTCGACGCCCAACTCCACCAGCCGTCCGACGCCTTCCTGGTCGATCGAGTCGAACGGCGACACCGTGAAGACGCCCTTCTCCAGGTACAGCGGGAAGAAGGAGGCCTCCGCGTCGTCGCGGGACAGTCCCCAGGTCGTCTGGGTGAGGTCGTTGGTGCCAAAGGAGAAGAAGTCGGCGGCCCCGGCGATCCTGGCGGCGGTGAGGGCGGCACGCGGCAGCTCGATCATCGTGCCGATCGGGCAGTCGAAGGACATGCCGGTCTCGCCCATGACCTCGGCGAGGACGCGTTCCGTCTCCGTGCGGGCCAGGCGCAGTTCCTCGACCGTACCGACCAGCGGGATCATGATCTCGGCGCGTGGTCGGCCTCCGTCGCGGAGGCGGCGGGTCACTGCTTCGGCGACGGCCCGTACCTGCATGGCCATCAGGCCGGGCACGGCCAGACCCAGGCGGACACCGCGCAGGCCGAGCATAGGGTTCTGCTCGTGCATACGCTCGACGGCGGTGAGCAGTTCACGATCGTGCGGATCCGGGTGCGCGGCGGAAGCCAGACGGACTGCCAACTCCGTGCGGTCGGGCAGGAACTCGTGCAGCGGCGGGTCCAGCAGCCGGATCGTCACCGGCAGTCCGTCCATCGCCTCCAGGATGCCCGTGAAGTCCTCGCGCTGCAGGGGCAGCAGGGCGGCGAGGGCCTGTTCACGAGCGGTGTCGTCGCGGGCCAGGATCATCGCCTCGACCAGCCTCCTGCGGTCGCCGAGGAACATGTGCTCGGTGCGGCACAGGCCGATGCCCTGGGCGCCCAGGCTGCGGGCGCGCACTGCGTCCTCGGGAGTGTCGGCGTTTGCGCGCACCTCGAGGCGGCGTACGGAGTCGGCGTGGGCCAGCGCGCCCAGGACCGCTTCGGTGAGCGGGCCCTCAGCGATGCCGGTCTCCAGCGCGCGGCCGACGTCGGACGCAGTGAGCGGGAGTGCGCCGAGGTGGACGGTGCCGGCGGTGCCATCGACGGAGACGGTGTCGCCCTCGTGTACGACCACTCCTGATTCCGTGGCGAATTCGCGGGCGGCCACATCGACACCGAGTGACTCCGCGCCGCACACGCACACCTTGCCCATGCCGCGCGCGACGACGGCGGCGTGGCTGGTCTTGCCGCCCCGGCTGGTCAGGACCGCCTGGGCGGCGATCATGCCGGGGAGGTCGTCGGGGGTGGTCTCGCGGCGGACGAGGACCACCTGTTCGCCGGCCGCGGCACGTCGTACCGCCTCCGCCGAGTCGAAGACGACAGCTCCCACCGCGGCGCCCGGCGAGGCGGGCACGCCATGGGCGAGGGGCACGTCGGTGGGCCTCACCTCGAAGCGGGGGAACATCAGCCGGGTCAGTTCGGCGCCGTCGACGCGGACCAGTGCCTCGTCTTCACTGATCGTCTGTTCCTCGCGCAGGTCGTGGGCGATGCGGAAGGCTGCCTCGGCGGTGCGCTTGCCGACCCGGGTCTGCAGGATCCACAGCTTGCCGCGTTCGACCGTGAACTCGACGTCGCACAGGTCGCGGTAGTGGCTCTCCAGGGTGCGCAGGTGGTCACCGAGTTCGACGAAGGCGCGGGGGTCGAGCGACTTGAGCTCGCTCAGGGGCAGCGCGTCGCGCACGCCGGCGACGACGTCCTCGCCCTGCGCGTCGGGCAGATAGTCGCCGTACATGCCGCGTTCGCCGGTGGCAGGGTCGCGGGTGAAGGCGACGCCGGTGCCGCTGCTTCCCCATGTCACAGTGGTGCCGAGGTTGCCGAAGACCATCGCCTGGACGTTGACGGCGGTGCCGAGGTCCTCGGGGATGTGTTCGCGGCGGCGGTAGACGTGGGCGCGCTCGGTGTTCCAGGAGTCGAAGACCGCGCGGATGGCGCGAGAGAGCTGGTCGGCGGGGTCCTGGGGGAAGTCCTCGCCGGTCTCCTTGCGGATGATGGCCTTGAACTCCTCGGTGAGCAGGGCGAGTTCGTGGGTGTCGAGTTCGTGGTCGTCGGCGACCGCCCGGCCGGCCTTGTGTGCGGCGATGGCCTGCTCGAACAGGTCGCCGTCCACACCCATCACGGTGTGGCCGAACATCTGGATGAGGCGCCGGTAGGAGTCCCAGGCGAAGCGCTCCTGCCCGGAGATTTTGGCGAGGCCGGTCACCGACTGGTCGTTGAGCCCGATGTCGAGGATGGTCTCCATCATTCCGGGCATGGAGAAGCGGGCGCCCGAGCGCACGGACACCAGCAGGGGGTCGTCGGGTGCGCCGAGCGTGCGGCCCATGGCCCGCTCCAGACCGGCCAGGGCCTGGGCCGCCTCGACGCCCAGCTCGGGCGGCTCCGCGCCGGTCTCCAGGTAGACCTTGCAGGCGTCGGTGGTGACGGTGAATCCGGGCGGGACAGGCAGGCCGATCCTCGTCATCTCGGCGAGTCCGGCTCCCTTGCCGCCGAGCAGGGCGGCCATGTCCCGGCCGCCCTCGGCGAATTCGTACACGTACTTCGTCGGCTTGCTCATCATGGCCTCTCAGTCGTGGGGTACGACGGCCACGGGGCAGCCGACGTGGTGGATGGCGGCGTGGGCGACGGGGCCGGTGCGCGGGCCGGCGGGCCGGTCGGTGGTACGGCGGCCGACAACGAGCAGGCTCGCGCCGGAGGCGGCTCGGACAAGGACGGACTGGGGCCGGCCCTCGGTGACGGTCTCGGCGACCTCGATGCCGGGGTACTTGTCCCGCCATACCTGCAGGACGGCGCTCAGGAAGCCGAACCACTCCTCGGCTCGCTCCGGGCCACTCACGAGGCCGAGGTCGCCGGGGCCAAGCCCGATCAAGGAGGGCTGCTGCCAGGCGTGCACGGCCTTCAGGCGCGCTCCACGCAGCCGGGCCTCCTCGAAGGCGAACCGGATCACCTCGTCGCACGGGTCGGCCAGGTCGATGCCGAGGACCACGTCCCGGTATCCGGTGCGGATCGAGGCGTTGCCGTGGCCGTCCGGAAGGTGCTCGTCGGCGGCCTCCTCGCCGGCCCGGACGAGGACGACGGGCCGGGGCGCCCGCGCCACCACGCCCAGCGCGACCGAGCCGACCAGGAAACCGGTGAAACCGGTGAAACCGCTGAGACCGCTGAGACCGCTGAGACCGCTGAGACCGCGCGAGCCCAGCACGAGCAGGTCGGCCTGCTCGGATGCCTTCAGCAGGGCGGCCGTCGCGGGGCCTTCGACCTGTTCGTCCTCGATGCGGGTGTCGGGGCAGCTGCGGCGGATGCGGTCCTCCGCCTGACGCAGGGCGCGCCGGGCGAGGTGCCGCTGGGCGGCCGTAGCGATCTCGCCGTCCTGCTGGCGCGGGTGCCAGTTCCAGGCGTGCACGAGCCGCAGCGGCCGGTCACGGCGTACCGCCTCGCGGGCGGCCCACTCAGCGGCGGCCAGGCTCTCGGTTGAACCGTCGACTCCGGCGATGACGGGCGCCAGCATGGTGCGCACCTCCTGCGCTCGGTCTGCTCCTCGCTACCAGCGTCGTCCCGTGGCCTACCGGCAGGTATGGGCCGCCAGGTCACCAAGCTGGTCCGTTCGGCCCCTGCGCAGGCCGGGGGTATGGAGCCAACGTGGAAGGCCCACGGCCAGGAAGGCGGCACACCATGGAACGAATGATCATCGCCGGTGTCGACCGGTCGGCTCGCAGCCGTGCCGCGGCCGACTGGGCCACGCGTGAGGCGATGCTGCGTGCAGTGCCCCTGCGAGTGGTGCACGTGGTGTCGCCGGACGCCCCGGATCCGGTGCACCGCTGGCCGTACCGTGGCGAGGATGTGGCGGACCACGTGGTGGCGGAACTCGTCGACCGGCACCCGGCGTTGACGGTCCGGGGGAAGATCCTGGCCGGGACGCCGGGTCCGGTCCTGCGCACCGCGGGCGACGGCGCACAGCTGCTTGTGGTCGGCCTGCGCGGCGAGGGCGGGCACGCCGGAGTCACCGTGGGTTCGACCGCGGCGGCCCTGGCCACGGACTCCGCCGGGCCGGTGGTCCTGGTCCCCGGCACGCTCGCCGACAACGGTCCCCCGCGCCCCTCCGCCGGCGTGACCGTCGGTGTCGACGTCCGGACCCCGGCGGGCAGCGCGCTCGACTTCGCCTTCGAGGCGGCACGGCTGCGCGGCGCGCGGCTGCACGCGGTGTACGCCTGGGAGCTGCCCGCGCACGCCGCGGCCTCGCCCTTGCCCGTTCTGGAGGAGGACCGCGCCACCTGGGAGGACGACGAGGTGCAGTTGCTGTCCGACGCGCTGCGGCCGTGGCGCGCGAAGTACCCGGACGTCGACGTTCTCGAGGACGTCGTGCTGTTCACTCCGGTGGAGGCACTCGCCCACGCCTCGGAAGGCGCCGAACTGATGGTGGTCGGACGGCGTTCCGGCTCGGCCGCCACCGTCCGGGAGCTGCTGGAGCACTGCCGGTGCCCGGTCGCCGTCGTGCCGTCCTAGACCCGGTGGGGAGGGTCGGGCCGGCGGTTGGGTCGTTCGGGTCCGAACGGTCTCCGGTGGATGTGCCGGTGAGCGATCGCGCGTGCCATCAGCGTCTCGTCGGGCGTGCTCGGGGCGTGGGCGGCGAATCCCACGTGGGCCAGGTGCGCGGGGTTCCCGGGTTCCGGCAGAAGGTCAACGGCGGGCCGGAAGCCGAGGCGGCGTACGCCGATCCGCACGTTGAACAGGGCGGCACCGCAGGCGATCACGGTCTCCCTGCCGCCCGGGTCGGTAAGGATCATCCGTCGCCCGCCGTCCGTTCCTTCACCAGTTCGCCGGCGACACGTGCCGCCCACGCCTCGATCTCGGGGAAGTTCCGGAAGTCGCCGCCCTTTCCGTTGCGCACGATCATCCGGGCGATGCGCCCCTTGGCGCCCTCTTCCAGGCGGCCTCCGAAGGTGACGTGGCCCCTGGCGTCGAGCCGGGTCATGGCGCGGCGTACGCCGGGCACGGGCGGGATGTCCCGCTCCGACGCGGTGGCGTCGAGGGGGCCGCTGCTGAAGAACCACAGCGGGCGTTCGGCCAGTGCGCGGCGGTTGCGGCGCACGAAGCGGCGGGCGTCCTTGTGCCAGCGTCCGGCGTACAGTCCGCCGCCGACCACGACGGCGTCGTAGCGCGTCACGTCCGCGTCGGACCCGGCCGAGATGGTCTCGGCCATGAGGCCTTCCTTGCGCAGGACCTCGGCCACGGCCTCGGCGATCTGCGCGGTCGATCCATTGGTCGTCCCGTAGGCGACCAGCACGTTGATGGGCATGGCGGTCCGCCTCCTTTCAGCTCACAGCCGGCGCAGCCAGTCGTCGGCGACACCATGGAGTGCCTGCTCGTCGGGCCGGATGCGCGCGTCGTCCAGCCGGTACGTGAGCTTGTCGACGACGGCGACCACCCCGTCGATCTGACGGGTCATCGAGGCGGCGATCTCCGTCTCGCTCTTGCGTTCCATGTGGCCGGAGAGGGTGACCACGCCCTCCACCACGGAGACGTCGACGCTGCGGGGCGCCAGCCACAGTGCGCGCACCAGCACCTCTTCGACGATTTCCCTGCGCATCTCCTCGTCGGGCCGCAGGAAGACACTCAGCAGGTCACGGCGGGTGACGATGCCGACGAGCCGGTTCTCCTCGTCGAGGACGGGCAGCCGCTCGACGTGGTGCTGGGCCATGGTCCGGGCGGCCTCGACGATGCTGTTGTCTGCGTGCACCGTGACGGGCGGCTCGGTCATCAGCTGGCCGGCGGTGCGGGCCCGGGTCTTCACGGCCCGCGTCCTGGCGTCGCGGCTGAGAACGGCGAGACGGTGGTGCTTCTTCGGCTCGTACGGGTCCGGCGTCTCGGCCTGCCGGATCATGAGGTCCGTCTCGGAGATGACGCCGATGACCTTCTCGTCCTCGTCGACCACCGGCAGTCCGCTGATACGGTGCTCGCCGAGCAGTCGCGCCACCTCCTTGAACGGGGTGCCGTACTCGGCACGGACGACCTCGGTGGTCATCACGGAGCCGACCTTGTTGTGCTTCATGGCTGTTCCCTTCTCAGCGGAGTCGGCGCAGGTAGGGGTCCTGGGGCATGCGGGGCAGCAGGCGCACACGCGCATCGAGCACACGGACTCCGCTCGGTGTCGCGAGAACCGGGTTGAAGTCGGCCTCGGCCAGCTGCGGCAGGTCGCTCGCCATCCGGGACAGCCGCAGCAGCAGTTGTTCCAGGCCTTCGAGGTCGACCGGCCGCGCGCCGTTCGCGCCGAACAGCAGCGGGGCGCAGCGCGGGGCCGTGATCAGGTCGTGCACGTCGTGGTCGGTGAGCGGGGCGAGGCGGGCCGCGTGGTCGGCGAGCACCTCGGTCGCGGTCCCGCCGAGTCCGAACAGGACCAGCGGCCCGAACACCTCGTCCTGGACGACGCCCGCGAACAGTTCGGTGCCGCGGTCGGCGAGCGGCTGCAGCAGCACGCCCGTCAACAGGCCGGCGAAGCGCGTCTCCAGGTCCCGGAAGGCGGCCCGCACCTGGGAGTCGCCGCGCAGGTCGAGGTGGACGGCGTGCTCCGCGGTCTTGTGCAGCAGGCCCGGCCAGTGGCCCTTCATGACCACCCGGCCGTCGGCGCCGCGCAGCCCGTCGGCCGCGAGGACGGCGTCGTCCTCGGTCTCGGCCCAGGCCCACGGCGACTGGGGAATGCCGTAGCAGTCCAGGAGTTCGGCACACGCGCGCGGGTCGAGCCAGCCGCCGTCCGGGTGGGCGTCGAGGTAGGTCTCCACGACGGCGTGAGCGCGCGCCGTTTCGACGCCTTCGAGGTCGGGGACGGTCCCGGCGGGCCGTGCCAGCCAGGCCGCGCGACGGGCAGCGTGGGCCAGGGCCCGCGCCGCCGCCTGGGGTTCGGCGTAGGACGGGACGGTGCCGCCGTCGGCGGGCAACAGCTCGATGGGCAGGGCCTGTTCGAGCCGTATGGCCGCGATCGGTTTGGTCCGCCGGGCCGGGGCGCGGGTGAGGGCACGGACGAGATCGTCGCCGGTCGCCTCGGCGACCGCCGTGGGGACGAGGGCGACCAGCACGGCGTCGACGCCGTTGTGCCGCATGATCCGGTCCACGCAGCCGGTGAGTTGTTCCTCGGTGACGGCGGCGGTCGCGTCGACGGGGTTGCCGACGGCGGCGCCGTCGGGCAGTACGGCGAGCAGGTCGTCGATCAGTTCCGGGGTGGGCGGCGGCAGGCTCAGCCCGGCCTCGGCGCAGGCGTCGGCGGCGAGTACGCCCGCTCCGCCCGCGTTGGTGACGATCGCGACGCGGGAGCCGGCGGGCAGCGGCTGGGCGTGCAACAGAGAGGCCGTTTCCAGGAGTTCGCCGACCGACCGGGTGGCGGTGATGCCGGCCTGCGTGAACAGCGCGCCTCGGGTCATGGTGCGCGTGGCGGCGGCCGCGGTGTGCGAGGCGGCCGCGCGTCGGCCGGCATCGGTGCGGCCGGCGTCGACGGTGAGCACCGGCATGCGGCGGGTGACGCGCCGGGCGGTGCGGGAGAACGCACGCGGATTACCGAAGGACTCCAGGTGCAGCAGGGCGAGGTCGGTGTGGCCGTCGCTCTCCCACCACTGGAGCATGTCGTTGCCGCTGACGTCGAACTTGTCGCCGAGGGACGCGAACGAGGAGACGCCGATGCCGAGCCGGGACAGCCCGTCGAGCAGGGCGATTCCGACTCCGCCGGACTGGACGGCGACGCCCGCAGTGCCAGGGCGCGGATGGCCGGCGGCGAAGGTGGCGTCGAGGCGCAGTGCCGGGTCGGTGTTGATGACGCCCAGGCAGTTGGGGCCGACGAGCCGCATCCCGTAGCTGCGGCAGGCTGCCATCAGCGCCCGGGCCCGATCGGCGTCCACTCCGGCGGTGACGACGAGGAGAGCGCGTACGCCTGCCTTGCCGCACTCCTCGGCAGTGTCCGGGACCGCGCCGGCGGGCACGGCCAGGACCGCGAGGTCCGGCGTCCTGGGCAGGGCGTCCACCGACGGGTGGGACGGCACACCGAGAATCGCCGTGGCCGCGGGGTTGACCGCGAACAGGCGCCCGGCGAAGCCACCCGTGTGCAGGTGGTGCAGGATCGCCCGGCCCACGGAGCCCGGTTTGCGCCCGGCGCCGACGACGGCGACCACCTTGGGTCGCAGCAGCGGCACAAGGCTCGCCACGTCGGCTGCCCGGCCGCGTTCCTCCACGGCCGTGAAGTAGGTGTCGCTCGTGTCGAGGGCGATGGTGCAGCGCACCTCGGGTCCCTCGAATCGGCGGGCAGTGCGCAGGCCGAGGTCCGCGAAGAGCCGCAGCACCTCGCGGTTCTCGCTGAGCGCGTCGGCCGTGAAGGCAGTGACGCCTTCGGCGCGGGCGGCGGAGACGAGGTGCTCGATGAGAAGCGTGCCGACTCCGCGGTGGTGCAGTCCGTCGGCGACCGCGATCGAGATCTCGGCCGTGGTTCCGGCCCCGCCGGTGTCGTACTCGGCGAGGCCGATGATCCCGTTCGTCGCCTCGGCCAGCAGGGCCCGGTAGCCGGGGTGCGGCGCGGCGCAGGCCCGGTCGGCAGCCAGGGCGGCGGACCGCCGGCTCGACGAGAAGAACCGCAGGCGCAGGTTCTCCGCGGACATCTCCTCGTAGAGCCCCTGCACCTGCTCGTGGTCGGCCTTTGTCACCGGGCGGATGCACACGGTCGTGCCGTCCGCGAGCAGGGCGTGGGTCATGGGCCGGGTGAGCGCGTCGTCCGTCATCACGGATCTCCTCCAGGTCTCTCGACACTTCGAGCGTCCAACGGAACGGACGGCGGCCACAGGGGCTGACCGGGCGTTGCCGGTGGGCCGGTCGGCCCTCAAGTCCGGGACGGCAGCGCCCGTGAAAGGGGCGCGGGGCTGCATCGATGTGCGGCTCCGCCACGTGGTCGCTATCAGCCCCGCCGAAGCCCGCGGCCGACAGACGACCTGTCGCGGCACTGCCCGTCGCGGCATCCCCGGCGGAGCGCTCAGGCGTTCCAGGTCCAGTCCGCGACCTCGGGCAGGTCGGTGCCGTACTCGCGGATCCAGGCCTGGTGGCGGGTGCGGGCGTCGGCCATCGTCTGGCGTACGGCGGCGGCGCGCACGGCGAGCCCCGGGACGCGGTCGATGACGTCCATGACCAGCCGGTAGCGGTCCAGGTCGTTGCGGACGACCATGTCGAACGGTGTGGTCGTGGTGCCGGATTCTTTGTAGCCGCGCACGTGCAGGTTCTTGTGGCCCGTGCGCCGGTAGGCGAGGCGGTGGATCAGCCACGGGTAGCCGTGGTAGGCGAAGATCACCGGCTTGTCCTGGGTGAACAGCCCGTCGTACTCGAAGTCGCTCATGCCGTGCGGGTGTTCCTCGCGCGGCATCAGCCGGGCCATGTCGACGACGTTCACCACGCGGACCGCGAGTTCGGGCAGGTGCCGGCGCAGCAGCTGGGCGGCGGCCAGCACCTCCAGGGTGGGCACGTCGCCGGCGCAGGCCAGGACGACGTCCGGATCCCCGCCGTTCTCCGTGCCGGCCCACTCCCAGATGCCGGCACCACGGGCGCAGTGGGCGCGGGCCTGGTCCATGGAGAGCCAGTCGAAGCAGGGCTGCTTGCCGGCCACGATCACGTTGACGTAGTCGCGGCTGCGCAGCGCGTGGTCCGCGACCGACAGCAGCGTGTTGGCGTCCGGCGGCAGGTAGACCCGTACGACCTCGGGGCTCTTGTTGAGGACGTGGTCGACGAAGCCGGGGTCCTGGTGGGAGAAGCCGTTGTGGTCCTGGCGCCACACGTGCGAGGTGAGCAGGTAGTTGAGGGAGGCGATGGGGGCACGCCACGGCAACTGCCTCGATGTCTTCAGCCACTTGATGTGCTGGTTGACCATCGAGTCGACGATGTGCACGAAGGCCTCGTAGCAGGAGAACAATCCGTGCCGTCCGGTCAGCAGATAGCCCTCCAGCCAGCCCTGGCAGGTGTGTTCGGAGAGGATCTCCATCACCCGGCCGTGTCGGTCCAGGTGCTCGTCCACCGGAAGGTGCTCGGCCTGCCAGGCCTTGCCGCTGGCGTCGAAGACCGCCTGGAGGCGGTTGGAGGCGGTCTCGTCGGGCCCCACGACCCGGAAGTCGCGGCCGGCCGAGGTGTCGTGCATGACCTGTTCCAGGAGGTCGCCGAGGATCCGGGTGGGCTCGTGGAGGGTGGTACCCGGCTTGTCCACCGGCACGGCGAACCGGTCGAGGGAGGGGACCGGCAGGTCGCGCACGAGCAGGCCGCCGTTGGCGTGCGGGGTCGCGCCCAGGCGTAGGGCCCCGTCGGGGACGCAGGCGAGGACGTCGGTGACGGGCCGGCCGTCGGCGTCGAACAGTTCCTCGGGACGGTACGAGCGCAGCCATGCCTCCAACTGCCGTAGGTGCTCGGGGTTTTCGCGTACGCCTGCCAGGGGGACCTGGTGGGCGCGCCAGGTGCCCTCGACCGGGACACCGTCGACCTCGGCGGGGCCGGTCCAGCCCTTCGGGGTGCGCAGGACGATCACGGGCCAGTGCGAGCGCTCGGCGACGCCGTCCTCGCGGGCGGACTGCTGCAGCGCGGCGATGCGGTCCAGTGCGTCGTCCATCGCGAGTGCCATCGCCCGGTGGACGGTGACCGGGTCGTCGCCGGTGACGTGAATCGGGGAGTGGCCGTATCCGCGCAGCAGCTCGTCGAGTTCGGCCTCGGGGATCCGGGACAGCACGGTCGGGTTGGCGATCTTGTAGCCGTTCAGGTGCAGGATCGGCAGGACGGCTCCGTCGTGCACCGGGTCGAGGAACTTGTTGGAGTGCCAGGAGGCGGCCAGCGGCCCGGTCTCCGCCTCGCCGTCGCCGATCACGCAGGCGACCAGCAGGTTCGGATTGTCGAGGGCCGCACCGTAGGCGTGCGACAGCGAGTACCCCAGTTCGCCGCCCTCGTGGATCGATCCGGGCGTCTCCGGTGCCACATGGCTGGGCACACCACCGGGGAAGGAGAACTGGTGGAACAGCCGTTCCATGCCCGCCGCGTCCCGGCCGACGTTCGGGTACGTCTCGCTGTAGGTGCCCTCCAGCCAGGAGTTGGCGAGTACGGAGGGGCCGCCGTGGCCGGGTCCCCACACGCACAGCGCGTCCAGCCCGCGCGCCTTGATCACGCGGTTGAGGTGGGTGTACACGAGGTTCAGGCCGGGCGAGGTGCCCCAGTGGCCGAGCAGTCGCGGCTTGATGTGCTCAGGCCGGAGGGTCTCGCGCAGCAGCGGGTTGGCCATCAGGTAGATCTGTCCGGCGGCCAGGTAGTTGGCGGCCCTCCAGTGGGCGTCCAGGGTGCGCAGCTCGTCGTCGGAGAGTGCGGTGGCGTCCAGGTGTTCGACCTTGGGCATGAGGGACTCCGGAAGTCATCGACGTGGGTCAACGGGCGGTGGAGAGGGCCTGGCCGGCAAAAACGCGGCGACACTGCCGCGCAAGACGTACGAGATGGAACTGCTGCGCCTGCAGACCGAGTTGGCGAAACTGCAGGAGTGGGTGCGCGCGGAGGGCGCCCGGGTGGGCGTCGTGTTCGAGGGGCGGGACGCGGCGGGCGAGGGCGGCACCGTCAAGCCGCCGTCGACGGGCTACGAGCGCCCGCCGCGCGATCTGCAGACCTACGTCTCCGATCACGCGGCGGGCCTGTAAGCACGTCACGGCGCCGACTCCCGCTCCGGTACGACGGCCACCGGGCAGGCGGAGTGGTGCAGCACCGCGTGAGCGACGCGGCCGAGTTGGAGCCCGAAGTGCCCGCCGCGGCGCTTGGCGCCGACGACCAGGAGGTCGGCCTGGGACGAGGCGTCCACCAGCACCCGGCGGGCATGGCCCTCGACGATACGGCGCTGCACCTCGACGTCGCCCGGGACGTCCTGCAACGCGCCCTCCAACGCCTCCACAGCCCGCTCCTTGTGCAGCCGAGCGGGCTCGCCGGCCATCAACGGGTGATCGGTGCTCTCGTGCGCGGGGCACCGCCAGGCCCGTACCGCCTCCAGAGGCACTCCGCGGCGTCGCGCCTCCTCGACCGCGAAACGCACGGCCGGGGACTCCTTCCCGTCCTCGCCGACGCCCACGACGACGCGACCGCGCCTCCCGGGCGTCGCCCGGTTGTCGTGGCTGCCGCGCAGCACGATCACCGGGCACTCGGCGTAGGCGGCCACGGACAGGCTGACGGAGCCCAGCAGCAGCTCGGTGAGACCGCTGCGGCCGCGGGAGCCCATCACCAGCGCGGAGGCGTAACGCCCCTCCCGCACCAGGGCGTACTCGGGCTCCTCCGGCAGCACCTCGGCGGTGATTTTCAGGTCCGGATGGCGCCGGCGCGCCCTCCCGGCCGCGCTGTCGACGATGTCGTCGGCCAGCACCTCCTCGGACGGCCTCCCGAGATCCTCGGCGAGCGCGGTGCCCTCGTAGCGCTCCCACAGCGAGGCGTACACCACCCGCAGCGGCACCCCGCGCAGCGCGGCCTCGTCGGCCGCCCAGTCGACGGCACGCAGGCTCGGCTCGGAGCCGTCCGTGCCCACGACCATGGGCTGTTCCATCGTCGTCACCCTTCCGCTGCGAAGTCGAACACGATGCGGGCCTTGACCTGGCCGCGCAGCACCTCGTCGATGGACTCGTTGACGGCGGTGAGCGGACGGGTCTCGTGAATGACCCTGGTGCGGCCGGCCGCGTGCAGTTGGAACACCTCGGCGAGGTCCTGCCGGGTGCCCACGATGGAGCCGATCACCGAGGTGCCGTTCAGGACGGTGTCGAAAATCGGGACCTGGATCGTGCCGTGGGCCGGCAATGCCACCATGACGAGCTTGCCGCCGCGCCGCAACCCGGAGTTGACCGCGCTGAACGCGGCCTCGTTCACCGCCAGGGCGATTGCCGCGTGGGCGCCACCGTGCTGCTTGAGCACCTGGCCGACGTCCTGCTTGCGGGCATCGATGACGATGTCGGCGCCGAGTTCCGCGGCGAGTTCGAGCTTCTCGTCGGTGACGTCGATCGCCGCGACGGTCGCTCCGGCGATCTTGGCGTACTGCACCGCCAGATGGCCCAGTCCGCCGATGCCGGAGATCGCGACGAGCTGGGCGGGCTTGACGCCTGCGACCTTCAGTGCCTTGTACGTGGTGACGCCGGCGCAGGTCAGCGGGGCGGCGTCGACGGCGCTGACACCCTCGGGCACCGGCTGGGCGAAGTCGGCCCAGGCCAGCATCTTCTCGGCGTACCCGCCGTCGCAGCCGTATCCGGTGTTGATCTGCTGCTCGCACAGCGTCTCCCAGCCGGACAGGCAGTGCTCGCACCGCCCACAGGCCCGGCCGAGCCACGGCACGGCGACCCGCTGCCCGACGCTCAGGTGGGTGACGCCGTCGCCGACCTTCTCGACGAGGCCGACCCCTTCGTGGCCGGGCACGAACGGGGGGTTCGGCTTGACGGGCCAGTCGCCGTGGGCGGCGTGGATGTCGGTGTGACACAGGCCGGAGGCCTCGAGGCGGATCCTGACCTGGCCGGGGCCGGGCTCGGGATCGGGGCGCTCCTCGATGACCAGGGGCTCACCGAAGGCTCGTACGACCGCTGCCTTCATTGGTTCAACTCCTTCAGGGACGGGCGTCAGTTGTGGGCGACGACCGCAACGGGGGCGGTGGCGTGGTGCAGTACGGCGTGTGTGACGGGGCCGATGTGGGCGCCGAGCGGGCTGCGGCGGATGCGCCGGCCGACGACGACCAGACTGGCCTCTCGCGAGGCGTCGACCAGGTGGTTGGCCCCGCTTCCGGCGCGGGACTCCTCCACGACCTCGACGTCCGGGTACTTCTGGCGCCAAGGACGCACGACCGCGGCCAGGGCCGCGGACTGCTGACGGACGATCTCGTCATGGAACTCCGGGTCGACGGACAGGCCGTAGGTGTAGTAGGGCGGCAGGTTCCAGCCGTGGACGACCCGCAGGACCGCGGAGCGCCGGATGGCCGCGTCGAACGCGAACTCGATCACCGAGTCGTCCGGGCCGTCGGGATCCAGGCCGAGCACGACGGGCCGGTACGGGGCGGCCGCCGACGGGATGCCCACCGGGTCCACCTGGTGCTCGTCCGCGGCCTGCTCACCGGCGCGGACCAGGACCACTGGGCGCTCGGCGTGGGCCACGACGGCCAGGCCTACGGAGCCGACCATGAACCCACCGATGCCGCTGAAGCCGCGGGAGCCGAGGGCGAGCAGTTCGGCGTCCTCGGCCGCCTTGACCAGGACGTCGGCAGGCCGGCCGCTCGACCGGTCCATGGTCACCTCGACGCCGGGATGACGCAGGCGGATGCCCTCGAGGGTTTCGCGGGGAATGCGTTCGCTCCAGTGCTGCTGGGTCTCGGCGCCAAGCAGCGGAGCCTGGGCCATGGGGTCCGGCACGGGCTCCCACACGTGGACGATCTTCAACGGCAGACCGCACAGCTTCGCCTCGCGAGCCGCCCACTCCGCCGCGGCGCGGCTTTCGGACGAGCCGTCCAGCCCTGCGACAACGGTGCGCACCATGGTTCTGCCTCCTCATCGGGGATGTGTCTCCAGAGTCGGCGCCACAGGGGTCGATGCTGCAGGGGCCGCAGGTCCCCGACGGGGTGCCGACCGGCCCAACGAGGTGGTGGGCGGGGTCCGTCCGCCGCCGTCTACGAACAGATGGGCACGGTCCACTGGTTCGTCCTCAACACCGAGGCGAACGTAGAGGTGGATATCACCGCCCTGGACGCGGTCGACGACCTGCGCCGCGAACTCGACCGCCGCGGGATCGTGTTCGCCCTCGCCCGGGTGAAGCAGGACCTCCTGGACGACCTGGAGGCGTACGGGCTCGCCGAGGCAGTGGGCAGGGAGCTGATCTTTCCCACCCTGCCGACCGCCATGGCCGCGTACCCGGCCGTGGTGCCGTAAGGGCCGGCCGTCTCAGCGCCCCACGGGGGTGCGCACGACAGGCCGCTCCGGCCGGCGCGGCGCCCCGGCCGTCCCGGCCGTCCCGGTGCCCGACGTCCGCCGCGCGGCCCGGCGCTGCCGTGACCGCAAGTACAGCGCGTCGAGCGCTGCACTGAGCACGAAGGTGACGGCCATGGTGATCACCAAGAGAACGGCCAACTGCCGCCAGAACTCGGGAGTCAGGCTCGTACCCATGGTTTTCCACCCCTTTCTGCTCTGGGTTTCTGCTCTGGGTTTCTGCTCTGCCCAGTGGCTCTCACCACCATCGAACCGCAGGCCGGCGGGTGGCACAGGGTGCCACCGGGGTGGAGCAGGCCGCCGGGTGGCCCGTTCTTGGGGTCGGGTGGCCCATGGCCTGTTCCGGGCCTCACGCACACGCTGGAACTGGTAGGTCCGTACGCCTTACTGGAGGCACGCCATGAACGCTCCCGCAACCACGAGCATGCCGCGGGCGCTGCCTGCCGAGCACCGGCAGCAGCTGATGCGCATCGCCCGGGAAGTGTCGTTCCCCCAGAGCACCCGGCTCTTCGAGGAAGGCGGTCACGCCGACCGGTTCTGGATCATCCGCACCGGCACCGTCGACCTCGACATGCGCGTGCCCGGCCGCCGGGCCGCCGTCATCGAGTCCCTCGGACACAACGAACTCATCGGCTGGTCCTGGCTGTTCACCCCGCACACCTGGCACCTCGGCGCAGAGGCGGCTACGCCGCTGCGGACGTACGAGTTCGACGCCACCGCCGTGCGGGACCTGTGCCGGGAGGATCCCGAGTTCGGCCGGAGCGTCGCCCGATGGGTGGGCGAGGTCGTGGCCCACCGCCTGCAGGCGGCCCGCATCCGACTGCTGGACCTGTACGCCCCTTACGGCAGCGGGAGCCTGCAGTGAACGCGTCCCCGCACATCGTGAGTGACGTGATGACCCGCACCGTCGCCGTCGTCCGCCGCGGGGCCGCATTCAAGGACATCGTGCGGACCATGCAGGACCGGAAGGTCAGCGCGGTGCCCGTCGTGGACACCGGGAACCAGGTCGTGGGCATCGTCTCCGAGGCGGATCTGCTGCCCAAGGAGGAGTTCCGCGACAGCGATCCCGACCGGTACACGCAGTTGCGGCGGCTGTCCGACCTCGCCAAGGCCGGCTCGGTCACCGCCGGTGAGCTGATGACCTCCCCCGCCCTCACCGTCCGCGCGGACGCCACACTCGCGCAGGCCGCGCGAACCATGGCGCGGGCCCGGGTCAAGCGTCTGCCCGTCGTCGACGAGACGGGGTGCCTGGAGGGCATCGTCAGCCGGGCGGACCTGCTCAAGGTGTTCCTGCGGGATGACGAGGAGATCGCCGAGGAGGTCCGGCGGGAAGTTGTGTCGTACCTTTTCCCCGCACCTTCGTCCGCGGTACGGGTCGAGGTCCGGGACGGCGTCGTGACGCTCGGCGGCCGGGTCCGCGACACCTCCCTCGTGCCCGTCGCCGCGCGCCTGGTCCGGGCGGTCGAGGGGGTCGTGGACGTGGAGTTCGCACTTGACGGACCGGACGCGACCACAGCCTGAGACGCGCAACCGCCTGCTCGACGGCCTGCGCCCCGACGACCCCGACGAACAACCGCCCCTACCGTCGCGGCCGTCCAGGCGGCCAGCACGATCCACGCCTGCACCACGTCGCTGTGCCTCCGCAGCGGATTGCTCCGCCAGCGCCAGCCCAGGACCTTCGCGCGTCTGGCCTTCCGCATCGGTCACACCCCCTTACGGGCGCAATGAGGACGGACAAACTGAGAAAAGTCTCACCACGACGTCGCCCATGGGAGGGGCAACCGGCCCTGAGCGGGCAGGTACCGGTCAGGGCGCGCCGCGGACAGGAGTGGGTCCGGTCGGCCCTAGTGCGTCCGGCCCCGGCGAGTGATGCTCGTCGTGGCGCACGGTCCGCAGTCCGTGCGCCACACCTCCGGGGAACAAGGGGTCGACATGACCGAGGTACACACGTTCACGGCGCAGGACCCGATCCGCGTCTTCCTCCTCGACGACCATGAAGTCGTCCGACGGGGCATCGCCGACCTGCTGGAGACAGAGCCGGACATCTCCGTCGTCGGCGACGCCGAGAACGTCGAGCACGCGCTCGTCCGGGCTCCGGCGGTGCGACCCCACGTGGCCGTCCTGGACGTACGCCTGCCGGACGGGGACGGCATCTCCGTCTGCCGCGAGCTGCGCAGCCGTATGCCGGAACTTGCCGTGCTGATGCTGACGTCGTTCGACGACGAGGAGGCACTGCTCGACGCGATCATGGCCGGGGCCTCGGGCTACGTACTCAAGCAGATCAAGGGTTCGGACCTGGTCTCGGCGGTACGCACGGTCGCCTCGGGCCAGTCCATGCTGGACCCCGCGACGACGGCCCGCTTGATGCGGTCCCTGCGCGCCGAGCCCACCGAGGAGCCGGCTCTCGCCCCCGAACTGGCGGGCCTGTCCCCGCGCGAGCGGGAGATCCTCGCGCTGATCGGCGGCGGACTCACCAACCGCGAGATCGGCAAACGGCTCTACCTGTCGGAGAAGACCGTCAAGAACCACATCTCGCGGCTGCTGGCCAAGCTCGGCGTCCAGCGCCGCGTGCAGGCCGCCGTTCTCGCCACGCACCTGGAACAGTCCGAACCGGGAGACCGTCCCGCGCGGTGATTCACGACGTTCGGCGGCCCGGCGGTGTGTACCGCCGGGTCTGTTTCGCGGCCACCGCCGCCACGACCTCAGCGGTCACCGCTTCCCGGAGGGGACCAGAGCGACAGAGCAGTGTGCGTGCCGCACGATCGCACGGCCGTCCGGGGCCGACAGCGCGGCCGCCGTGCCGCGCCACCGCCGCACTCCCGCCACGACGAGCTGGGCACCGACGCTGGCCTCGGCGAGGGCGCGGTGACGGCGGCCCCGGGCCGCCCGAGGGCGCACGGTGACCTCCGGGTACTTCTCACACAGGCCGAACAGGGAGCCGGCGGACGAACGCCGGTCATGGCGGTGGTGCAGGACCACCAGATCCACGCCGCGCTCGGAGGCCTCGGCGAAGGCGAATCCGGCCGCTTCCCGGGCCGCCGTCGACACGTCCGCCAGTACGACAGGACCGGTTTGGTTCTGCCTGCCACGCACGACCAGCACCGGGCAGGACCCGTGGGCGGTCAGATGGCCGGCGATCGAGCCGTGCAGCAGACCGCGCAACCCGCTCACGTGATGGCTCCCCACCACCGCGAGCGACGCGGCACGCGCCTCGGAGTCCAGCACCGACACCGGTTCGCCCATGAGGACTTCCCGTGTGACGGCCAGCTGCGGCGCCACCTTGCGGGCCCGGAATTCGGCATCGGTCAACACCTCGTTCACCCGGTCCCGCAACCCTGCGCCGTCCGGATCCCAAGGCGCCACACCGGGCGGCACCGGACCCGAGGACCACGCCAGGGCATGCACCAACTCCAGGCCCACCCCTCGCCGTTCTGCCTCCCGCGCGGCAGTTTCCACAGCCGCCAGACTCGACGGCGAGCCGTCAACTCCCACCACAACCGGACCGTTCATGGCAGCCCTCCCTTCAGGTGGTCCCAGCCTTCTCCCGCCGGTCCCCTGCCGCACTGGGCCGTACGGTCCCCGAGGGCCCACCGACCGGCCCTTCGGCATGCCCAGCCGGGCTCGGCCGCAGTTCACCGTCAGCCTCCGAGCGTCAGTCGCCCCGTCTCGCCCGGCTGCAGGCAGACCGCCCGGTCCGGCAGTCGTACGTCGATCGGTGAGCCGTCCGAGGAGGGCACCGCGATCTCCAGCAGACCGCGCTCCAGCCTGAGTTGCACTCCCCAGTGCCCCTGGTAGCGCAGGGTGAACCCGTACGAGGACAGTTCCGGCAGCGGCACGGGGTCGAGCCACAACGCCCCACCCCTTGTCTCCAGGCCGGTCAGCCCACGCTGGACGAGGTCGAGCGTGCCGGCCATGGCGCCCAGATGGATTCCCTCGCCGGTGGTGCCGCCTTGCACATCCGCGATGTCACCCCGGAGGGCCTCCTGGCAGAACGTCCACGCCTCCGCGCGCCGGTCACGGGCCAGGACCCAGCCGTGGACGAGGCCGCTGAGCGTGGAGCCGTGGCTGGTGCGCTGCAGGTAGTGGTCGACGGTGCGCCGCCAGGTGTCCTCGTCGAGCCGCAGCCCCAACCGCCGGAACACGCCTTGCAGTTCGGCCGGTGCGAAGAGGTATCCCAGCATCAGTACGTCGGCCTGCTTGGAGGCCCGGTAACGGTTGACGGTGTCGCCCTCCGCCTCCAGGATCCGGTCGAGGCGCCTGATGTCGCCGTACCGCGCGCGGTAGCCGTCCCAGTCGAGTTCGGCGAGGTCGCCGTAGCCCTCGAACTGGCTGATGACGTCGTCGTGGAAGGGTACGTGGAGGGTGCGCGAGACGGCCTCCCACTGTTCGAGTTCACCGCCGTCCAGCCCTGCGCGCTCGACGAGTTCGCGCCGCCGGGGCTCGGGAAGGGAGCCCACCAACTCCAGCGTGCGGGTCAGTACCCAGGCAGCCGTGACATTCGTGTACGCGTTGTCGTCGAGGCCGGGCTCCTGCGCGCCGGGGTATGCGTCGTGATACTCGTCGGGGCCGACCACGCCCTTGATGCGATGCCGTCCGAGGGCCGCGTCGTAGACGGCCGAGTCCGCCCAGAAGCGGGCGATCTGCAGCAGCATCTCGGCGCCCTTGGTGTGCCGGAACTCGGTGTCGCCGCTCGCCTCGCAGTACTGCCACACGTTGTACGCGATGGCCGAGCCGACGTGGTGCTGGAGCCGGGAGTTGTCGGGCAGCCAGCGTCCCGAGCGCGGGTTCAGGTGCAGTCGCTGGGTCTCCTCGCGCCCGTCGCTCCCGCTCTGCCAGGGATACAGCGCACCGCGGCGGCCCATCTCCCGGGCGGCGGTACAGGCCTGTTCGAGTCGCCGGTGACGGTAGCGGAGCAGAGCGCGCGAGACCTCCGGGAAGTGCAGGTTGAGATAGGGCAGGACGAACAGCTCGTCCCAGAAGACGTGACCACGGTAGGCCTCGCCGTGCAGTCCCCGGGCGGGCACTCCGACGTCGAGGTCGGCGGTGTGCGGCGAGAGCGTCTGCAGGACGTGGAAGAGGTGCAGCCGCAGGATGGGGCCGGCCTCTCCGGCGACATCGAGGTCCGCGCGGCGCCAGAGCTGGTCCCAGGCCGTGAGGTGGGACTCGACCAGTTCGTCGAAGCCCGGGGCCCGGGTCACTCGATCGATTGCGGCGTACAGCGGGTCGCTGATCGCCGGGTCGCGCGAGGTGTGCAGGGCGACGGTCTTGTCGACAGTCGCGGTGCGGCCGTCGGCCAGGTCCAGGCGCAACGACTGTACGGCGCGCGGGACTTCGTGGCGGACCGTGACGGTTGCGTCGGCGCTCAGGCGGGCCGCCATACCGATCCGGATGTCCGACGTCCGGGTACGGCAGCGCAGCCACACGGTGTCCGGAGCGGCCGTGCCCGTGTGCACATGGGTGAGGTGGCGGCCGTCCAGATCTCGGTAGCGCGACACACCGCCGTTGGTGACGCCGCCGTCGAGTGCCGCCTCGACCTCGAGCCCGCCGGAGAAGCCCTCTGCCGTGAACTCGGTTCGAAGCGCGGCCAGATGAGCGTCGGCCATGTGCAGGAGACGCTGCTGACGGATCGTCAGCAGCCGTCCCTCGTCGAGGTCGTAGCGCGTACGTCGCTCCAGCAGCCCGGCGGACAGGTGCAGGGTCATGCGGTGCTCGAGCACGGTCACGGTGTCGGGGGTGACCCACGACTGCCCGGGAAGGCGGAAGCGCAGCGGCAGCCAGTTCGGCACGTTGACCATGTCCTCGTTCTCGACCTGGTGGCCCGCCACGCCGGAGGTGAGCCGGTTGTAGCAGCCGGCCACATACGCCCCCGGGTAATGCACCTCGTCCGCGGCGCACTCGGGCAACGCCCCTCGTGTGGCGAAGTAGCCGTTGCCCAGCGTGCACAGCGACTCTCTCAGGCGTTCGTCGGCGGGCTCGTAGCCCTCGTACTCCCAGGTCCAGCCCGTCACTTCGACGCTCCTTGGGCGACCAGTTCTCCGAGGTCGGATACGACGATGTCGGCTCCATGCTGCAGCAGTCCCTCCCCCATGTCCGGACCGGCCGCGCGGTCCACGCCGATCACCAGGGCGAATCCGCCGCGACGTCCCGCCTCCACTCCCGCCAGGGCGTCCTCGACGACCGCGGCGCGACCGGCGGGGACGCCGAGGCGGCGGACGGCCTCAAGGAAGAGGTCGGGCCGCGGCTTGCCCGGCAGGCCCAGGCGGGCCGCCTCACCGCCGTCCACGAGGACGTCGAACAGGTCGAGTACCCCCGCGTGGGCAAGCAGTTCGCCCGCGTGGCGGGACGCGGAAGCCGCCGCCCGTGGTATCCCGGCCCGGCGCAGGGCACGCACCAGCCGGACCGTTCCGGGGTACGCGTCGACCCCCTGCGCACGCAGCCGCTCGGTGAACAGGCGTTCCTTGTCCGCCGCCACGGCGCTCACCGTCTCGGCCGACGCGTCGAGGCCGCGTGAGTGCAGGAAGGCCGCGGCGCCGTCCAGGCGGGACTTGCCGTCGACGTATCGCAGATAGTCGTCCCGTACGTCGAACGGGCGGCGCCGGCCGGGGTCCTGGGGCGGGCCGGCCCGCAGGAAGGCGTCGAACGCCTCCTTCCACGCCGCCGCGTGTACCCGGGCCGAGTCGGTGATCACTCCGTCGGTGTCGAAGACGACGGCGCGCACGTCCCGCAGCACCGGTGCGAGCGTGTTGCGGGACGTGTCGGGGGTTGGAGGTCGATGCACGGTCACGCCTGTTGCGGCACGATCGCCACCGGGCAGTCGGAGTGGTGCAGCAGCGTGTGCGCCACCCGGCCGAGCTGGAGGCCGACGTGACCGGTCCGGCGCTGTGCTCCGACGATCAGCAGGTCGGCGGCGGCCGACCGGGCAAGCAGCACCTTGCGCGCCGGTCCTTCGACCGTGCTGTGACGCACCCGGACCCCCGGATGGTCCGCGACCGCCTCCTCCACCAGGGTGTCGAGCAGGGCGGCCGCCCGCTCCTCGTGGCGATGCGCCGGGTCCTCGGCCAGCTTGGGGTGGTCGGCGCCTTCGTGCGCGGGGCAGCGCCAGGCGCGCACGACGTCCAGCGTGCATCCGCGTGCCTCGGCCTCGCGGAAGGCGAACCGCACCGCCTCACCGCCGGTCGCCGGCTCGCCCGCACCCAGCACGATCCGCTCGTGAGTGGCCTCCAGGCCGGCCTTGTCGCCGCGTACCACGACCACGGGCCCGTGCGCACGGGCCGCGACAGCCAGTCCGACGGAGCCGAGGAGCAGACCCGTCAGTTCGCCTCGGCCGCGTGAACCCGTCACCAGCACGGAGGCGTTGCGGCCTTCACGGAGCAGGGCGGACGCCGCTTCCTCGGCGATCACCTCGGCGGTGACCTTCCCTTCCGGGTTGCGCAGCCGGGCGCGCTCCGCGGCGGAGGCGACCACATGCTCTGCCATCACCCGCTCAGAGGGGCGTTCGAGGCTGTCGGACGGAACGGCACGCTCGTAGCGTTCCCATTTCGAGGCGTACACCAGCCGCAAGGGCAGACCGTGCCGGGCCGCCTCGTCCACGGCCCAGTCGACTGCCGCGAGGCTCCCGTCCGATCCGTCGACGCCCACGACCAGGGGCAGCTCCATCTTCCCCACCGCCTTTCGTCGGTCTGTACGGGAGCCCCGCACAGGGCTCCACCTTCACCGTCGCACCCGCGGCCGGGCGGCAGCAGGGGTGACTCGGCCCCGGCCGGGGACGTTCGGCCCATGGCGCCGTGGCACCGGGGAAACCCGGCATTCGGCAGGCGCGACACAGGACCGTGCGCAGGGGGACCGGCGATCGCTCGGCCGGCCGACGCGCGTCAGCGACGCAAGGATGTGTCTCGCCCTCCGGTCAGGCCGCGTGCACGGCGACGACCTCGCGCTGCGGTCCGCCGAGGACGACCTTGAGCGCGCCGGTGTCGGCCGCGTGAGCGAAGACCTCGTACGCCTCCTCCATGCGGTCGAGGGGGAAAGTGTGGGTGATCAGTTGCGAGGTCGGCAGCCGCCCGGCAGCCGCCATCCGCAGCAGGGTGGGCGTGGAGTGGGTGTCGACCAGCCCCGTGGTGATGGTCACGTTCTTGATCCACAGGTCTTCCAGGTGCAGGGTCGCGGGCTTGCCGTGCACTCCGACGTTGGCCACGTGCCCACCGGGCCGCACCATGCGCGTGCACAGTTCGAAGCTCTCCGGCACACCGACCGCCTCGATGACCACGTCGGCACCAAGTCCCTCAGTGAGGTCGGCGACCAGTTGCTCGGGGGCCTCGTGGGCGTCGGCCACGGCGTCGGCGCCGAGCTTGCCGGCTGCATCCAGGCGGGCGGCCGCCAGATCCACGGCGATGATGCGCTCGGGCGAGAACAGCCGGGCCGTGGCGATCGCGGCCAGGCCGATGGGCCCGGCCCCTACGACGGCGACGGTGTCTCCGGGACGTACGTGCCCGTTGAGCACCCCCACCTCGTAGGCCGTCGGGAAGATGTCGGCCAGCAGCACGGCGTCTTCGTTGTCCACCGCACTGGGCAACGGATGGACGGAGAGGTCGGCGTACGGGACGCGCACGTACTCGGCCTGCGTGCCGTCGATGAGGTGGCCGAGGACCCAGCCCCCGCCGCCTCGGCACTGGCCGTACGTGGCCTCACGGCAGAAACGGCACCGCCCGCAGGCACTGATGCAGGAGACCAGGACCCGGTCTCCGGGCCGAACGGTGCGCACGTCGCTGCCGACCTCGACGATCTCGCCGACCGCCTCGTGCCCCAGTACTGTGCCGGGCCGTACCTCGGGTACGTCGCCCTTGAGGATGTGCAGGTCCGTTCCGCAGATGGTGACGACGCCGACCCGCACGATCGCGTCGGTGGGTTCCTGGATGCCGGGGTCGGAGACCTCTTCCCAGGCGGCCTGCCCTGGGCCGTGGAACACGTAGCCTTTCATGTCGCGCCTCACCCTCCTCATCGCCTACGGGGTCTGACCTGGTGAGCCGCCCTCGGCCCGCAAGAACGAACGAGCATCCGACACGCCACCGGGATTGCCCCGCACATCCAGCTTGTCCTGGGTCCGCGGGATCCGCATGGGCCGGTCGGCCCCGTCGGGTGACCGACCGGCGCCTTCCCCGGGTGGGGATGGGCGAGCACAGGCCGACCGGCCCCGGATCCCACTCGGTCGGCCCCTGTCCCACCTCGCTGCCCCGGGTCACCTTCGGAGGGTGGCGAGGACAAGGAGGGCCGAGGAGGGCGGACCGATGAGCGGCAGCAGTGGACCGGCGTAGTGGGCCAGCGCCTGAGCCACCCGTCCCTCCGCGAGCAGGGAAGCGACCTCGCCGAAGTCGGAGCGCACCGGGCGCAGCAGCGCGGTCGGCGTCGAGGCGTACCCCCGACGCCGCACAGCGCCGCCATGACTCGGCCACCAGGCTGCGCACACCCTGACGTGCTTCGGGCGAGGCCGCGAATCACTCGTGTGCGGTGCGCAGCGCGTATGTCGAGGCGGCGGTGGAAGCGTCCATGGCACGCCCGCATGCCGTCCTCCTGGTCCCGTCCCACCAGCCTCACCCAGGCACCGGGTCCGGCTGCAGAGGCCGAACGGCCCCTGTGGCACGGCCTCCTGGGCTTCAGACAGGACAGCAGGAGGGGAAGACGGGCCCCGCTCCGGGGAGGTGCTTCGCCTCCTATTTCGGTGACACCGGTACGTGCCACACGAGCACGGTGCCGCCTTCGGACGGGCTGCCGAGCTCGAGTGCTCCACCCAGTTGCCGCGCCCGTTCAGCCATGTTGTTCAGGCCGCTGCGGCGCCCCCCGGGCGGTATGCCCACGCCATTGTCGGAGACGGTCAGCCGGACCTCCCTGCCGTCGGTCACCATGACCACGTCGGCGCGACCGGCCCGGGCGTGGCGGGCGATGTTGGTCAGGGCCTCGGAGAGGACGGCGACGACGTGGTCGGCGATGTCCCGCGGCACGTCGGTGTCCAGCAGGCCTTCCATCCGCACGCTGGGCGCGAAGCCCAGTACCGGCGCCGCCTCGCCGACCACCCGCACCACACGCGCCCGCAGTCCGGTTCCGGCGGCGCCCTCGCGCGCACGCAGGCCGAAGATCGTGGTCCTGATGATCTTGATGGTCTCGTCCAGGTCGTCGACGGCCCGCACGACGCGCTCGGCGGCCTCCTCGTGCTCGATGAAGCGGCCGGCGCTCTGCAGCGTCATACCGGTGGCGAACAGCCGCTGGATCGCCAGGTCGTGCAGGTCGCGGGCGATCCGGTCGCGGTCCTTGAGCACCGCGACCTGCTCGGCGTCCTGGCGGCGGTCGGCCAGTTCCATCGCGATGGCGGCCTGCGCGGCGAAGGCCTGCAAGGTCTCGGTCTCCGTCGCCGAGAACGCCTGCCCACCGGCTTCTCTCGCCAGCAGTACCACGCCTCGTACACCCGCCTCGGCCGTGCCGATGGGCACGGCCACGGTGGGTCCGAGTCCCCCGAAGCGCGGCGGCTCCAGGGAGATCCGTTCGTCGTGGGCGACGTCCGCGCTGGTGACCGGGGTGGCGCCGGAGAAGGCCAGCCCCATCAGGCTCCGGTCCATGGACAGTACGAGCCCCCGGTGCGCCTCGGCGTCCATGCCGACGGCGATCTCCACGGCGAGTGAACCGGTGTCCTCCATGGGCAGCGCGACCGCCGCCAGGGCTGCCCCGGTGATCTCGCCGGCCCGCTCCGCGATCAGGCCGAGGACCTCGGTGTGCGCACGGCCGGACATCAGGCTGTGGGTGATCTCCGCATTGGCCTGCAGCCAGCGCTCGCGCAGCCGCGAGTCCTCGTACAGGCGGGCGTTGTCGATCGCGACACCGGCCGCCACGGCCAGGGTTGCCAGCACCGACTCGTCCTCCTCGTCGAACTGCAGCCCGCCCCGCTTCTCGGTCAGGTACAGATTGCCGAACACCTGGTCGCGCACTCGGATGGGGACACCGAGAAAGGTGTTCATCGGCGGGTGGTGGGGCGGAAAGCCGTACGAGGAGGGGTGTTCGGAGAGTTTTACCAGCCTCAGGGGCTCGGGGTGGTTGATCAGTTCCCCGAGGATGCCGTGTCCCTCCGGGAAGGGGCCGATCCGGTCGATCTGGTCCTGGCTGACTCCGATGGTGTGGAAGGCCGACAGCCGCTTGCCGTCGGGGCCGATCACACCGAGGGCCGCATACTCCGCGTCCACCAGGGTGGCCGCGGCCTCCACGATGCTGTACAACGCCTGTTCCAGGTTCAGATCCCGGCCGACCGAGAGCACCGCCTCCAGGAGGCTGTGCACCCGGTCGCGCGTGCTTCGGGCCGCGTCCAGACGCGCCTGCAGTTCTTCCAGCAGCTCGTCCAACCTCAGCTGCGGCAGCCGGACTCGGGCTTCCCAGGGCTGCTCAGGGCTTCCCACCGGTGATCCTCCAGGTCCCCCGTGCTGCGCCGACGGCCGAGCACGTCGGTCATGTGCCACGGTAACGGTCCAGCGCAGAGGACGGTATGGGATCCGGCGGGTCCGCGGGCGTCGGTCGCCGGTCAGCCGCGCGGCAGCCGGGCGGCGACGTACTCGGTGAGGTCGAGCAGGCGGTTGGTGTAGCCCCACTCGTTGTCGTACCAGCCGAAGACCTTGACCAGGTTGCCGTGCGCCTGGGTCAGCGGCGCGTCCAGGACGCACGAGGCCGGGTCGCCGACCACGTCGCGGGAGACGATCGGTGCGTCGGAGACTCGCAGGACGCCCTTCAGCGGCCCGTCCGCGGCCTCCCGGAAGGCGGCGTTGACCTCGTCCGCGGTCACGTCCCGTTCGAGAACCACGCACAGGTCGGTCAGTGAACCGTCCTCCACGGGCACCCGTACGGCGATGCCGTCCAGGGTGCCTGCAAGCTCCGGCAGGACCAGGCCGACGGCCCGGGCTGCCCCGGTGCTGGTGGGGATGATGTTGACAGCGGCGCTGCGGCCGCGGCGCAGGTCCTTGTGCGGGCCGTCCAGGACCACCTGGTCGTTGGTGTAACCGTGAATGGTGGTCATCAGACCCTTGACGAGGCCGAAGTGCTCGTCGAGCACCTTCACCATGGGCGCCACGCAGTTGGTGGTGCAGGAGGCGTTGGAGACGACGTGGTCCTTCGCCGGGTCGTACGCGCCTTCGTTGACGCCCATCACGATGGTGGCGTCGACACCCTTGCCCGGCACGGACAGCAGCACCTTGCGGGCGCCGGCCTTCAGGTGCAGGCCGGCCTGCTCACGGGTGCGGAAGCGGCCGGTCGACTCGATGACGACGTCCACACCCGTCTCGCCCCAGGCCAGCGCAGCCGGGTCGCGTTCGGCGGTCACGACGATGCGGTGACCGTCTACGGTGATCGATTCGTCGTCGTGCTCGACAGTGCGGCCGATGCGGCCGTACGTCGAGTCGTACTCCAGCAGATGGGCCAGGGCCGCAGGCGAGGTGATGTCGTTGAGAGCCACGACCTCGACCGGTGTGCCGGTGCCGTTCTCCGCGCGCTCCAGCACACAGCGCAGGTAGTTGCGTCCGATACGGCCGAAGCCATTGATGCCCACGCGCACACTCATGTCGTCGTCCTCCCGATCCCGGCCCCGGCAGTGTCCGGGGGTCCGCAAGCCAGCCTGCGGGCGGCGGAGCGGGCGGGGCTTGGGCCGTACGGGGGCGAGCCCGGGGGACGTTCGGCCCGGGTTTCAGGGCCCTTCCCGCCGAAGCCGGTCCTGGGCCTGGGTGGCGATGACGGCGGCCTGGATGCGCCGCTCCACACCGAGCTTGGCCAGCAGACGGGAGATGTAGTTCGTCACCGTCTTCTCCGCGAGGAAGAGCCGCCGGCCGATCTGGCGGTTGGTCAGGCCTTCGCCGATCAGGGCCAGGATGTCCCGCTCCCGGTCGGTCAGGCCGGGCAGTACGTCCGGTTCCTCGTCCTGCTGCTGACCGCTGCGCAGACGGGCCATCAGTCTCGTGGTGGCGCTCAGGTCGAGCAGCGACTGGCCCGCAGCCACCGTGCGCACGGCCGACACCAGGTCGGACTTCTGGATCTGCTGGAGGACGTACCGGGGCGCTCCCGCCATGATCGAGTCCAGCAGGGCCTCCTCTTCGTCGAACGAGGTCAGCATCAGGCAGGCCAGGTCGGGCATGCGCGAGCGCAGTTCCCGGCAGACGCTCACCCCGTCGCCGTCGGGCAGGCGCACGTCGAGCACCGCCGCCTGCGGGCGCAGCGCCGGAACACGCACCAGCCTTCCAGTACCCGTCCGCCTCGCGCACACGCCGGTTCCACTCGCGCCGGACCTCGCCCGCACTCCGAGGGCCCCCTCCGGCAGGAACCAACGGCCCCGGAACGACCCCCACCGGCCCTCGCCCGAGCTGCAGTTCGACGGCCACGCTGGGCCTGGGCCCAAGTCTGCGCGTTCAGCGCCACGGACCGAAGGAGTTGATCGTCATGACAACCCCGGCGGGCACACTGGACCGTCCTGTGCGCGTGAACGCGGTGCTCGACACGCATCTGTACCGGTGGCTGTGGCTGGCGAAGTGGATCCTGGTCATCCCTCACTACGTAGTGCTGTTCTTCCTCTGGATCGCCTTCACGGTGGTGAACGTGATCGCGTTCTTCAGCAGGCTTCTTGAGCGCGTACGTCAATCGCGCGGGACCACCGCAACCGGCGCGGAGGCGTGCTGCAGTGCCGCGTGCGTCACCGGTCCGATGTGCCCTCCGAGCGCCCGGCGGTTTCGTCGCCCGACGACGACCAGGGCCGCGTCCCGGGAGGCGTGCACGAGGTGCCGGCCGGCGCTGCCGACCACGGCCTGCTCGTGCACCTGGACGTCGGGGAACTTGTCCCTCCAGGGCTGCAGCACCTCGGCCAGCCGGTGGCGCACCTGCTCGGCCGGTTCGGCGTCGGGCCCGGAATCGAAAGCCGCGCCATAGCCGTGGGAAGGCGGCGGACTCCAGCCGTGGAGCACCCGCAAGTCCGCCGCGCGGCGCTGGGCCGCCTCGAACGCGAACCTGATGACGACCTCGCCGGGGTTCTCCAGGTCCAGGCCCAGCACGACATCACGGTAGGGCGTGTCGGTGGACGCGGCCCCCGTGCCGTCCGGCAGGTGTTCGTCGGCGGCATGCTCACCGGCGCGTACGAGGACCACGGGCCGCCGGCTGCGGGCCACTGCGGCGAGCGCGACTGAGCCGACCAGGAATCCGGCCACTCCGCCGAGGCCCCGGGACCCGAGGACCAGCAGGTCGGCGTCCTCTGCCGCGGTCAACAGGACGGCGGCGGGCGGTCCAGCGGTCTGCACGGTGGTGATCCGCAGACCGGCGTGGCTCTTGGCGAGCCGGGACTCGGCCTCGCGCAGCATCTGCCCGGCCCATTCGTGCTCCTCTTCGATCGCGGCCGGCGTGAAGCTGCCGGCCAGTGGCACGTAGGCGTGGGGCTGCGGTTCCCAGGCGTGCACCAGACGCAGGGACGCCTCGCGCTGCCGTGCTTCGCGGGCGGCCCAGTCGGCCGCGGCAAGACTCTGGGGTGAGCCGTCGAGACCGACGATGATGGTGGGCATGTGCGGACCTCCTTCAGGGATGCGCTCTCAGTCTCCGGGCCTGGTACGTGGGGCAGGAGGGGCCTGACGTCCCTGCCGGGGACCGAACGGCCCACAGGACGAGAGTTTCTGACGCTCCATCAGTTGCCTGGGACAGGTGTGGTTGCGGGCCCTGGCCCGGTGTCAGGGCCCGCAGCGGACGTCTCCAGGACGCCCGCCTGGAGTGCGCGGCACGTCACACGGCCCGCAGGCCGTGCTCCCGGAACTGCCGGCGCACCCGTTCGGTGAGGTTCCGGTCCGGTACGGGTGCGTTGCGCAGCGGGAAGTCGAGGCCGAGCGCGTCGTACTTGTGGGCGCCGAGTTTGTGGAACGGCAGGACGTCGACGCGTTCGATGTTGGGCAGGGCGGACAGGAAGGTACCGAGCCCGTCGACGGCGGTCTCGTCATCGGTCCAGCCGGGCACCAGGACATAGCGGATCCACACGGGGATGCCGAGCCGGCTGAGGCGGGTGGCGAAGCTGAGGGTGGGAGCGAGTGCGCCGCCGGTCAGCTTCTTGTAGGTGGTGATGTTGAAGGACTTGATGTCGAGCAGCACCAGATCGGTGTCGCCGAGGAGTTCGTCGGTGGCGCGGGCACCGAGGAAGCCGGAGGTGTCCAGGGCAGTGTGCAGTCCGGCCTCCTTGCAGCGGCGCAGCACGGCGGCGGTGAAGGCGGGCTGGAGCAGTGGTTCACCGCCCGTGAGGGTGACCCCTCCCCCGGCCGTGGTGACGAAGCCCCGGTACTTCTCGATCTCCGCCATTACGGCGTCGGCCGTGGTCTCCTGTCCGTCCCGCATGTGCCAGGTGTCGGGGTTGGCGCAGTACAGGCAGCGCAGCGGGCAGCCACTGACGAAGAGCACGAACCGTGTCCCGGGACCGTCCACGCCGGTGGACAGGTCCCAGGAGTGGATGCGTCCGGTCGCCGACATCGCCGTCACAGCGATCCGTGGAAGGTGCGGCTGATCACGTCGAGCTGCTGTTCGCGGGTGAGGCGGACGAAGTTGACCGCGTACCCCGAGACCCGGATCGTCAGGTCCGGGTAGTTCTCCGGGTGCTCCATGGCGTCCTGAAGGGTCGCCCGGTCCAGGACGTTCACGTTCATGTGGAAGCCGCCGGCCGCCGTGTACGCGTCGAGGATGCCGACGAGGTTGCCCGCGCGCTCATCGGCGCAGTGCCCCAGCCCCTCGGGCGTGATCGTTGTAGTCAGCGAGATGCCGTCCCGGGCCTGCTCGTAGGGCAGCTTGGCGACCGAGAGCGCCGAGGCTGCCACCCCGTGCCGGTCGCGGCCGTTCATCGGGTTCGCGCCGGGCGCGAAGGGCTGTCCGGCCCGCCGGCCGTCGGGGGTGTTGCCGGTGTGCTTGCCGTACACGACGTTCGAGGTGATCGTCAGCACCGACTGGGTGTGTTCGGCGTCCCGGTACGTGGGGTGCCTGCGCACCTTCGCCATGAAGGACTCGACGAGTCCGACGGCGAGGGTGTCGGCGCGGGAGTCGTTGTTGCCGTAAGCCGGGTAGTCGCCCTCGATGACATAGTCGACGGCGAGGCCCGACTCGTCGCGGATCACCTTCACCCGCGCGTGCTTCACCGCCGACAGGCTGTCCACCGCGACCGAAAGACCCGCGATGCCGCAGGCCATGAACCGGTGTACGGGGTGGTCGTGGAGTGCCATCTCGATGCGCTCGTAGGCGTACTTGTCGTGCATGTAGTGGATGACGTCGAGGGCGTCGACATACGTCCGGGCGAGCCAGTCCAGCATCCGGTCGTACGCTTCGGACAGCTCGTCATAGGCGAGGTACTCCCCCGTCAGCGCGGCCGCCACGGGTGCGATCTGCTCGCCCGTCATCTCGTCCCGGCCGCCGTTGATCGCGTACAGCAGGGCCTTGGCCAGGTTGACGCGTGCCCCGAAGAACTGCATCTGCCTGCCGACCGTCATGGCCGAGACGCAGCAGGCGATCGCGGTGTCGTCGCCGGTGCGCGGGCGCAGCAGCTCGTCGGACTCGTACTGGACGGCGCTCGTGTCGATGGAGGCCTGGGCGCAGAACTCCTTGAAGCCGTACGGGAGTCGGGGCGACCACAGGACGGTCAGGTTGGGCTCGGGCGCGGGGCCGAGGTTGTAGAGGGTCTGCAGGAAGCGGAAGGAGGTGCGGGTGACCAGCGGGCGGCCGTCATCGCCGATGCCGCCGATCGACTCCGTCACCCAGGTCGGGTCACCGGAGAACAGGGCGTCGTACTCGGGGGTCCGCAGGAACCGTACGATCCGCAGCTTGATCACGAAGTCGTCGATCAGCTCCTGAGCGCCGGTCTCGTCGAGGGTCCCCTCGTCCAGGTCGCGCTGGAGGTAGACGTCGAGGAAGGTGGAGGTGCGGCCCAGCGACATCGCGGCGCCGTTCTGTTCCTTCACGGCGGCGAGATAACCGAGGTAGAGCCACTGCACGGCCTCCTGCGCGGTGGCGGCGGGACGGGAGACGTCACAGCCGTACCCGGCCGCCATCTCCGTCAGTTCGCCCAACGCCCGTGTCTGTTCGGCGAGTTCCTCGCGGTCGCGGATGACGTGCTCGGTCGACGGCTCGGCGTCCAGCAGGGCCCGTTCGGCGCGCTTGGCCTCGATCAGCCGGTCGGTGCCGTAGAGGGCCACTCGCCGGTAGTCGCCGATGATCCGGCCTCGGCCGTAGGCGTCCGGCAGTCCGGTGATGATGCCGGCCCTGCGGGCGGCCCGCATCTCGGGGGTGTACGCGTCGAAGACGCCGGCGTTGTGGGTCTTGCGATAGGTGCCGAAGACCTTCGTGACGAAGGGGTCGGGTTCGTAGCCGTACGCCTTGAGTCCGTTCTCCACCATCCGCAGCCCGCCGTTCGGCATGATGGCGCGCCTGAGCGGGGCGTCGGTCTGCAGGCCGACGATCAGCTCCCGTCCGCGATCGATGTAGCCGGGCGCGTGCGAGGTGATCGTCGACGGAATCGCCGTGTCCACATCCAGGATGCCGCGGCGCCGTTCCTCCGGGAACAGCGCGCTGACGTTCTCCCAGACGGCGCGGGTGCGGTCCGTCGCCCCGGTCAGGAAGGCCGAGTCGCCTTCGTAGGGGGTGTAGTTGGCCTGAATGAAGTCGCGCACGTCGACGTGCTCGCGCCACCGGGTCCCGGCGAAGCCACGCCATGTCTCGGCCGTCCGGGGTCCAGCCGCCACCGTTGCCGTCATCGCCGGTTTCTCCCTCACTCCGCATGGGGTTTGTTCTGCGCTGTCGATGCTCGCTGCTCGCGAGGGCCCCGGGGAGGGGCCCCTCGGAGTGACGATCGGTGCCACCCGTCCCTCCTGGCCGGGCCGTTCGGCCCCGGCGGGCCCTGGGCCATGAAGCCCGGTACTGCTCAGGCTGCCGTGATCTCCGGGCGGACGAGCGTGCCCGACCTGCCGTGCACGATCTCGTACGCCGCGTCGAGGGCGCCGATCGCGGCCAGGCCGCCGGTGCGTTCGACGAACCGGGCGGCCGCGTCGGCCTTGGGGCCCATCGAGCCGGCGGGGAAGCCGCCGCGGCGCAGGTCGGCGGGGGTGGCGTCGAGGACGGGCCGCTGCCTGGGGGTGCCGTAGTCGGCGTAGATGTTCGGGACGTCGGTGAGAATGAGGAGGAAGTCGGCCTTGAGGTCCTCGGCGAGCAGCGCGGCGGTCAGGTCCTTGTCGATGACGGCCTCGACCCCGCTCAGCGCTCCGGTGTCCTTGTCCGCGGTGACGGGGACGCCCCCGCCGCCGGCGCAGATCACCAGCGTGCCGGCGTTGAGCAGTTCGTGGATGGTGTCGGTCTCCAGGATCCGCTCGGGCACGGGCGAAGCGACGACGCGCCGCCATCCGGTGGTGTCCTCGGCGATGCGCCAGCCGCGCTCGCGGGCGAGGGAGCAGGCGGTGGCCCGGGGGTAGACCTGGCCGGTGCCATGGTTGCCATAGCCGCATTGCTTCAACTGCTGATTCTCTCAGGTTCGTTGTACGACACGGGCCGCCTGCTCGTGCCGTCCGAAGACCACCGCTCGACGTGGCCCGGGCTCCGCCCGCGTCGCTCGGCACTCGAGGCGGCCGAGCGCCGACTGGTGGAGCAACGCCTGTGCGGCCGGATCGACGCGGCCTCATACCGGGCGAGGATGCGGTGCCTCGCGGACGGGCAACGACCTCGACGGTCGCGACGGCCACAACCGTGGTCCCGATGACACGACCGGGACCACTGTCCGTCGCCATGGGCAACCCGGCCCCTACACATGCCTGCCCGGCAGCGGGAGCGTGGTAGTGACCGGGCACCCCGGTGCAGCCGTATCCCGACTCCGGTCCCCAATGGTCCTCGTCGTCAGGAAGTGATCACCATGATGTTCTGGTACGACCACCACATGAGCGGCTGGGGGTGGTTCGGGGCATCCCTCGGCATGATCGTCTTCTGGGGGCTGATCATCACCGCCTTCGTGCTGCTCCTGCGCGCCTTCGACCGCCCGCAGCCGACAGGGCCGCACCGCGCGCCCTGGGCACCGCCCACGCAGGCCTCGCCCGAGCAGTTGCTCGCGGAACGCTTCGCGCGCGGCGAGATCGACGAGGAGGAGTACCGGCGCCGTCTGCAGGTGCTCCGCGCCGAGGGCGCCAACCTCACCAAACACTGAGCCCATCACCTGACACCGACCGCGCCGCGGGATCCACCGCGGCGCGGTCACACGATGTCGAGGACGTCGGCCACGGGCCGGCGGGGTGTGGCCGGACCGCGGGGACCGTAGCCGAGGCGCAGCACCATCTGCACCTGGCCGGTGCCCTGCACCGGGTCGCGGGCCAGTCGGCGCAGGTCGATGCTTTCCAGCGGGTGGGAGGTCAGGGAGGTGGCCAGGTCGGCCCGGGTCGCTTCGAGCAGGACGCGCTCCAGAGCCTGTCCGGCGCGCAGCCAGTCGACGGGCCCGTCGCCGGAGGTGCTCAGCAGGGCCAGGTGAGGCGTGTGCTCGAAGACGGTGCTGCCGCGGTCGGCCACCGCCCGGCGGGCCGCGAAGTCCCGCAGGGGAGCCTTGCCGTCCCGTTTGCGCGGCCCGAACGCGTACTCGGGGACGCCGTCGACGGCGGTGTCCGCCTCCGGTCCCAGCCGCGTCCAGCGCTCGAGGTCCTTGCGCATATCGGCGTCCAGCGCGTCACGGCTCTCCGCGTCGTGGGCGAGGTCGAGCAACGTCTCGACGTGCCAGGGACGGGCGAAGAGCAGCACGCCGCCCTCCGCGGCCGCGGCTCGCTGCAGCCCGGCCTGTACGTCTTCCGGGACGTCCTTCTCCGCGAAGGGGTGACGGCTGGTGTGCCGCTCCCTGATCGCGGGGTGCAGCCGAACGAGATCGTCCTCCACGCCCGGCTTTCCGGCGGGGCCGGCCAGCTGGACGGCGGCCATCAGCAACGGGTCCCCCGGCTCGGGCAGGAGCCGCGTCTGCGCGCCCAGACCCGCGTGGGCGGCGGCCACGCGCAGATTGAACAGGGCCGCACCGCAGCCGATGTGCAGCGCCCGGTTGTCGGGGTCGGAGGCGGGCATGGCCCGCTCCAGGTCGGCGCGCAGCAGGAGGAGGCGCTCGGCGGTTTCGAAGCGGAAGCGCCAGGGCTGCGCGTTGTGCATGGACGGGGCTGCCGTGGCCTCGGCGACCAGCGCGATCACCGTGCTCTCGTCGAGCTGTGGCTGTTGCATCGCGTCCTCCTCACTCCGGACACCTGCCGAGCTCAACATGCCGGCGCCCTCGGTGCAAGGCGCCGACCGGCCCCCGGTCGGGGCCGGTCGCCCCTCTCCCGCGCCGTCCCGACGCGTGATCATTGAGTTGGGCGCGGACGCCGGGCACGGATCCGCAAGGGGCTCCCCCGTCCCCACCGGAAAACGGCGCCCGCGCTTGGGGGACGGCCTCATGCGGGGCCGCGGCCGTACGGGTCGTCGGCCGCGTGCTCGCACGATGCGCACCCGCGCGAGCACGTCCCCCGCTCCCCCGCCCGGCGCCTCGCGGGGCGGCAGCCCGACAGGACAGGGCCGAGAGGAGATCATCGCGATGCCGTACGGCCCCGGGGTCCGAGCAGGCAGTTGGGCCGATGCTCCCGAGAACGTGGGCCGTCCGGCCCCTCTTCGGCCCACGGCCCCGAACGGACCCGGAACACGAGCGGATGACTGCTACACAGAACGCCGACGCCTGCATTCGACGCGGCGTCCTTTCCCACCCACCCCCTTTCCGGGAGGTTCCATGCTGTCCGCAGAATCCGCCGCCGTGGTGCGTGCCACCCTGCCCGCCGTGGCCGCAGCGCTCGACGAGATCACGACGCGCTTCTACGGCGCGATGTTCCGGGACCGGCCGGAACTGCTCGACGGAATGTTCAACCGCGGCAACCAGGCAAGCGGCGCCCAACGGCGCGCCCTGGCCGGATCGATCGCGGGGTTCGCGAGCGCGCTGCTGGCGGATCCGGACAGCCGCCCGGACACGCTGCTGGACCGGATCGCGAACAAGCACACGGCTGTCGGGGTCACCGACGACCAGTACACGATCGTGCACAAGTACCTGTTCGGCGCGATAGCAGAGGTGCTCGGTGACGCGGTGACCCCGGAGGTGGCGGCCGCCTGGGACGAGGTGTACTGGCTGATGGCCGGCGCCCTGATCGGCCGGGAGGCCCGCCTGTACCAGGACGCGGGCGTCGAGCCGGGCGAGATCTGGCGGCAATGGACAGTGGTCGAGCGCCGTACCGAGACCCCGGACACGGTGTCCTTCGTGCTCCGCCCGGCGGACGGCCGGCCGGCGCCGCGGGCACGGGCGGGCCAGTACGTGAGCGTGCGGGTGCGCATGGCCGACGGAGTGCGCCAGCTGCGTCAGTACAGCCTGTCCTCGGACCCGGGCAGGGACCTGCGGCGCATCACCGTGAAGCGGGTCGCCGGCACGGACGGCGCACCGGACGGCGAGGTCTCCGAGCTGCTGCACGACCAGGTCCGCGAAGGACACGAACTGACCCTCTCCGCGCCGTTCGGCGACGTCTTCCTCGACGACCCGGCAGGCACCACCGACCCCCTGGTGCTGGTCTCGGCGGGCATCGGCAGCACCCCCATGACGGGCATCCTGGCCCACCTCGAAGCCATCGGCTCGACCCGCCCGGTGCTGGTCCTGCACGCCGACCGCTCCCCCGCCGACCACGCACTGCGCATCGAGACGCGCGAACTGATCGAGCAACTCCCCGGCGCCCGCGCCGAGTTCTGGTACGAGCACCCCGGGCCCGAGGAACCGCGTGCCCACAAAGGCCTGATGGACCTCAACGAGGTCGAACTGCCGGACGCCACCACGGTGTTCCTGTGCGGACCACTGCCCTTCATGCGGGATGTCCGCGGACAGCTGCTGGGCGCCGGGGTTCCGGCACGGCACATCCGGTACGAGGTCTTCGGACCCGACCTGTGGCGGCCCGGCACGGCGGCCTGAACGCCATCGCACCTTCAACGAAAGGGACCACGATGACCAGAGACAACACGGAGGCCACCCCCACGGTGCGGCTACGCTCCGACGGCGCGGTGGACCAGGAGACCCTGGCGTACGCCCGCACGAAGATCGACGCCGTCGTGGGCCGGCCGGGACTGCCCACCGTCTCCGGCGAGGTGCGCATCGTGCGAGCAGCCGCTCACCACGCAGAACGCCCCTGGTCGGCTGTGGCCGACCTGCACGTCGGCACTCGGCAGGTGGTCGTCGTCGCCGAGGAGGCCTCCGGCCGGGCGGTCGTCGACCAGCTCCAGGACCGCCTGCGCCGCCAGATCGAGAAGGCCGCCCACGCCTGGGACGACGGCCACCGGACGGCGGCCCCGCCGTGGCGAGGCGGCGATCGGCGATCGGTCTGAAACCCAAGTGCGCACAGGCCCGGTCGGTGACGGGACCGGGCCTCCGTCTTGCCCCCAACCCACCGTGCCGCCCGGGCCGTTCGGACCATGCAGGTGACCAACGGCCCACTGACGGCGTCCGCGCCCGCAGGAAACCGTGGGCCGTGCGGTTCCCGATCGACGGACGAAGACGAGGAGTTGTGTGATGGCGAAGGCCTATCTGGTGGGCAGCGGGATCGCGGCGCTGGCTGCGGCCACGTTCCTGATCCGTGACGGTGGGTTCGACGGAGCGGACATCCACCTCTTCGAGGAACAGCGGCAGATCGGCGGCAGCCTGGACGCGGGTGGCACGGCGGGCGCCGGCTACACCATGCGGGGCGGGCGGATGTTCGAGGCCGAGTTCCGCTGCACCTACGACCTGCTTTCCGGCATCCCCTCACTCGACGACCCGTCGGTGTCCGTGACGGAGGAAATCCTGGCCGGGCACGAGGACTTCGCCTGGAACGACATCGCACGCCTCGTCGACGGGGACGGCAAGATCGTCGACACGACGTCAATGGGATTCTCCGAGCGGGACCGGCTGGAACTGGTCCGGTGTCTGGCAACACCGGAGGGACACCTGGACGGCAAGCGGATCACGGACTGTTTCGGCGAGCACTTCTTCACCACGAGCTTCTGGTTCATGTGGTGCACCACGTTCGCCTTCCAGCCCTGGCACAGCGCGATCGAGTTCCACCGCTACCTGCGACGGTTCATCCACCTCTTCCCCGAGTTCGCCTCGATGTCGGGCATCCACCGGACCCGCTACAACCAGTACGACTCGATCGTGCGGCCCCTGACGGCCTGGCTGCGCGCACGCGGCGTCACCGTGCACACCGGCTGCCGCGTCACCGACCTGAAGTTCACGCCCGGGCCCCACAGCGGCACGGTCGAGACCCTGTACGTGACGCGGAGCGGCCGCGACGAGAAGATCGCCGTGGCCCCCGAAGACCTGGTCCTCGTCACGAACGGCTCCATGACCGACGCCTCCAGCCTCGGCTCACACACCGCCGCGCCGCCCCCGCCCTCACACCGCTCGGACGCGTGGCTGCTGTGGCACCGAATCGCCCGTGGGCGCGAGGAGTTCGGCAACCCGGCCGCCTTCGACAAGCACGTCAAAGAGTCCCGCTGGGAGTCGTTCACGGTCACCACCAAGGATCCTGCCTTCCTCGACGCGCTGGCCGAGTTCAGCGGCCGCGAGACCGGCAAGGGCGGGCTGATGACCTTCACCGAGTCGAACTGGCTGCTCACCGTCGTAGCCAACCGCCAGCCCGTCTACCGCGACCAGCCCGAGGGCGTCGCGGTCTGGTGGGGCTACGGCCTGTTCCCCGGCCGTGCGGGCAACCAGACGCCCAAGCCGATGACGATGTGCTCCGGCCGGGAGATCCTCGAAGAGGTCCTGCACCATCTGCGGTTCGACGAGGCGCTCACGGCGCGTGTCCTGCGGACCTCCACCGTCGTGCCCTGTGTGATGCCGTACATCACGAGCCAGTTCCTGGTCCGGCGCCGCGAGGACCGGCCCCATGTGGTGCCGGAGGGGTCGGTCAACCTGGCCTTCATCGGCCAGTTCGCGGAGGTGCCCGACGACGTGGTCTTCACCGTCGAGTACTCGGTGCGCACCGCCTGGACGGCGGTCGCCCGGCTGCTCCGTCTCGACCGGCAGCCTCCGGCGGTCTACAAGGGCCATCACGACCCCCACGTGCTGGCCGCGGCACTGGAGACCATGCACCGCCGGTAGCCGGACGAAACGACCAACCGCGACGCGGTGATGCTGCTCGGCGGTTGCGCCTGGCAGAAAACGGCCGCGGCATCTACCCCTCCGTCACTCGCCGAAGCGGCCTGGCCAACATGTGCACTCGCGTCGAGAACCTCGGCGGCACCCTCACTCTGACACCCCGTCAGCCCGGCGCCACCCTCGTGGAACCGAGGGTGCCGCCGGGCACGGACCAGTGATGATGTCAGGACGACAGGTCCACCCCGTAGAGACTGTGTCCGCCCACGAGTTCGCGGCCGGTGACCAGTTCGGGCTCGATGCTGACGAAGACCTCCTCGGGCGAGGGTGCCCACGAGCGCGGGCCGGTCCGGAGCAGGCGCTGGTGCTCGTCCGGATCGGTCACCACTGTCGCCGATCCGGTGACGACTACGCTCCAGCCGGAGTGGGCGACCGCATCGACCTCGTCGACCTCGAAGGCGACCACCACGCCGTCGACCGCGCGGACCAGCTCCGAGGCCGCCGAGGTGCGCAACACGACAGCGCCGTCGGCGTCCACGCAGTAGTTGACGGGCAGCACCGCGGGCAGTGCGTGACGGGTGTGCACGATACGGCCGACGGGCGCCTTCGCCAGCAGACGCAGGCATTCCTGCCGTTCGAGTTCGCGGAAACCGTCGTTCGGGTACATGGGCCTGCCCGTCTCTCACCTGGGTACAGCTGGAGCGTTGTCTCCATCTTCCGCCGGGCGAGGGCCTGCGATGAGGGCCAAGGGTCCCGGACGGGCCGGAGAACGTCCCGGGTCACACCATGATGCGGCGTCCGGTGACAACGAGGGGATCGATGCGCACCCACTGGTCGCGGTGCCCGCCCGCCCACGGTGCGCTGCGCGCCCGATCGGCGAGGCGGCGTATGTCTTCGGGGTCCGTCACGGTCCGGGCGTGGCCCCGCACCAGCACGCTCCAGCCCCGGCTGAACGCGTCGTCGATGTGGTCGACCTCGAAGGCGACCTGGCAGCCGGACGCCTGCGCAGGGGTGGAGCCGGACTCGGTCCGGAAGACGATCGCGCCGTCGACGACGCTGTAGTTGACGGGCACGACGACGGGCCCGGAGGCGGTGGGCACCGCGATCCGCCCCACGCCGTGCGTCGAGAGCAGGGCCCGGCACTCCGGGACGCTCAGCTCTCCGATGCCGGGGCTGCGGGCGGCCTGTCCCAGTCCGCGCGGCAGCTCGGTGTCGCCGCCGGTGAGGTCCCGCAGGGTGGTGCCCAGGACCGCGGCAAGTCTGAGGAGGACGCCTCGCCCCGGTGCGGCACCGGGGCGCTCCTCGAGGTACTGGAGGTAGCCCGGTGCCATGCCTGCCCGGGTGGCCGTCTCCCTCCGGGTCAGGCCGAGTTCTGTGCGGCGGGTGGCGATACGGCGCCCGAGATCGCCGAGCGGAGGTCCCTCCGCTGCCTGGGACGGTGCCTGTTTCCTCATGGCCCGTCACTTCCTCCCGTTTGGTCGGTCGCCGACTCGGCGCCCGGATTGCACCTCGGATCCAGCGTGTCCGGCTTGGGCTGGGTGCGCTTGGGCCGGTCGGCCCCCGGAGCACGGCCGGACGGCACCAGCGGGTCCGGGACTCCGCCCTGCTCCCACACAGGAAGAAGGCCGGGGCACCGCCGCAGCGCTGCGGCGGTGCCCCGGTCCGGGACGGTCGGCACTGTGAGGTCAGAGCAGCCAGCGGTTGCGGCTGACGAAGGGCAGGCGTGCCCAGATCCTGCCCAGTCCCCAGACGGCGCCGGCGCCCGCGGCCGCGAGGGCGATGAGGACGACGGCGTAGATGAGGTGGTAGTCGGCGAACGGGTTGGTCGACATGCTCGGCGACCCGTCGGACAGGTGCTTGGCGGGCGGCCACTCGGCCACCCACATCAGCGCCATCATCGCGGTGCCGGCCACGGCCGCGAACCGCAGACCGATGCCCGCGATCAGGGCGACGCCGATGCCGAGCAGTCCGAGCATGAACAGCCAGTCCGCCCAGCCGGCCCCGGCCCAGTCGTGGAAGGTGGACTCCATCGGCCCTGCGGCGACCGAGCCGAGGAAGCCCTTGGTCGGCGAGCCGCCGTCGATCCAGCCCTTGCCGGACGGGGTGGCATAGCCGAAGCCGAAGGTCTTGTCGAGGAAGGCCCACAGGAAGACGAACCCGGTCAGGACCCGGAGCCCGGCGAGGACGTGTGCGCTGGTCGCCGTCATGACGAGGGCGGCGGTTCCGTCGGCGGGCCGCTGGGCCGCCCCGGCCTTGCGCACGGACGGCATGTGGAAGCGCACGTGCCGGTGGGGCTGTTCGTGAACTGCCATGATGTTCATCCCTTTCAAGGGGTGCCGCGCTGGATATTGATCGCTCGTTGCGCTTTTAATGTCCCGCTTCGTCAACCGGCCTCGCAGGGGCTGCGCGGCCCGCACTCAGGGCCGAACGTCCCTGCTGTGCGGGCCTGTTCAGCCGCCGACAGGTCATCGGGCCGGCACGACGACCACGGGGCAGTGGGAACGGTGCAGCAAGGTGTGGGCGACCGGGCCCAGGCGCGGGCCGAGCCGGTCGGGACGGCGGTGGGCTCCGATGACCACGACGCCGGCATCGCGGGTGGCCTCCAGCAGGGCGTGCGCCGGCCCCGTACGAACTGTGCTGGTCTCGACGCCGACTTCGGGATGTTTCTCCCGCAACTCGGCCATGGTGAGGCGGGGTACCGCTGCCTCGCCGGCGTCACGCAGGGCGAGTTCCCGCTGTCCCGGGCTCGTTGCGGGCACCAGCGACGGCAGTTCGGGCGTGACGTGCCGGTGGGACCAGGAGTGCAGGACGCGCAGCCGGGCATCGCGCCGTTCCGCTTCCTGGAAGGCGTAGGCCGCCGCGTCCGCGTCCGCGTCGCTCCCCAGACCCAGCACCACCTCGCGGCCTTCGTCGCAACGATGGTCGCCGCGTACGACCACCAGCGGGCCGTGGGTGTGCGCGGCCAGGCGCAGGCTCACCGAGCCGAACAGCACTCCGGTGAGCCCGCCCAGGCCGCGGCTGCCCACGACGGTGACGGCTGCTCCTTTGCTCTCATGCACCAGCGCCGCCACCGCGCCGCCCTCGGCCGACACGCTCTCGACCGGCAGGTCGCGGTGGTGCGCGCGGATCCGGGAGACCGCCGAGGCCAGTATCGGCTCGGCCTCGTCCCTTTCGGGGGCCGCATAGACGATGCGCAGGGTGACGCCGCGGCGTACGGCTTCTTCGGCCGCCCAGTCCAGCGCACGCACGGCGATCAGCGAGCCGTCCACTCCGGCGACCACGTACTGGGGAGTCATGGGTCTGTTCCCTTCTGTTCCGGTGCTTCCACGCCTGACACGTGCGGACGAAGCGGCCTACGGACGCCCGTCTTTCACCCCTTGGGGGGTGCGGATCCCATCGTCCGGCGGGCGGTCGACCGTGGGGTGGGGCCATCGGTCCCGCCCCGGCCGGAGAGCGACCCTGGCCCCCATCTCCGGTCCTCGGGGGCCGACCGGCCCTACCGCCATGACCGGTATGCAGCTTTTCTCTCTATATGGCCGAGAACCTCACCGGGCCCGCGCCTTGCCACACGGAACGAGTCGTCGACGGCACGACCGTGGTGGAGGTGCGCGGCGAGATCGACATCCTCGCTGCGCCGCCTCTCGCGGCACGCCTCGACGCCCTGTCCGCCGACCCGCACCCCGACCTGGTGCTGGACCTGCGCCCCGTGTCCTTCATCGACTGCAGCGGACTTCGCCTGCTGTGCCGGACGCGGAACCGGGTGCTGGCCCGGCAGGGTCGGTTGCGACTGGTCACCGACAGCAGTTGCTTCCTGCGCATCCTGCGCGGTGTCCAGCTGGCAGGCGTCTTCGAGATCCACCCCGACCTGTCGGGCGCGCTCACCACGGTCCCCCGCGAGAACACCGCCTCCACCTCGGGCTGACCGAAGCCGCCGAGCAAGTCACCGGTTCGGCACCCCGGTGTCGGACACCGAGTGCGGGGCGCGCCGCGGGGTGGCGGGACCCTCCGGGCCGTAGCCCATGCGGATCAGCATCTGAGCGTGCCCGGTGTGATCGGGATCCGGGCTGAGGGAGCGCCGCAGGTCGCTCCATTCCATCGGCTGGTGCAGCAGGGACGCCCGCAGACCGAGGGCCGTAGCGACCAGCAGGACGTGTTCGAGCGCCTCTCCGGCGCGCAGCCAGTCGGTACGACGGTCGTGCTCGGTCCTGAGCAGGGCGATGACCGGAGCGGTCTCGAAATCCTGGGCCGGCAGCCGCTCGAGGTGCCGCTCGGCGGTGAAGTCCCGCATGGGAACGCGTTCGCGCGCATCCTGCGGGCCCAGCGCCGTCCGCGGCAGCCCGGCGCCGGCCTGGTCGTCCGGGTCCCTGTGCACCCAGCGGCGGCTCTCCATGCCGCGGTCGGCGTCGAGGTGGTTGCGGTGCTCGGCCTCCGCGGTCACGCGGAGCAGCCGTGCCGTCTCGGCGACCTCGGGGAAGACAAGTGAGGCGCCTTCCGTGTGAGCTGCCTCGGCGAGTTCGGCGCGTGCCTGCGACGGCAGCGGCTTGCCTGTGAACGGGAAGCGGCTGCTGTGCCGGCGCCAGATCGCCGGGTAGAGGTCGGCGCGGTGTTCCGTGGCGTGCCGACCCCGGGATCCCGTCGGCCGGACGATGGCGAGCAGTCCGGGATCTTCGGGGCGCGGCAGCAGGCGTACGACGGGGGACCAGCCGAAGTGGGACACCGCCACGCGGAGGTTGAAGACGGAGGCACCCACCGAGAGGTGGAGGGCACGGCCGGCGGGATCGGCGTGGCGCAGGCTTCGTTCCGGGGCCGCGCGCACCTCGAAGGCGACGGTGTCGGGATCCAGCCTGAAGCGCCACGGCTGGGTGTTGAAGAACGAGGGTGCGGCCACGGCCGCACCAATGCAGGCTTCCAGGGTCTCGGCGTCGAGAGGCGCGGATCGCATGGTGCCCTCCTCCCGCACCCGGCTTTCGGAACAGGTGCTGTCCTTCGAGGGTGGGAGCGCGACGGCCATGACGTGAGGGGCCGATGGTCCCTCGTCGCCGGCCGGTCAGGCCACCGACGACCGGCGAGGCAGAGACGGAACAAAGAGCTCACGGTCACATACACGGGGCCTCCCTGCCCGCCGGCGGCAGCGAGGCTGAACGGCCCGTCGGCATCCCGGACTTGGCCCCGGTCGGCCCCACCGCTCCCCCTGACCGGCCCATGCCCCCGAGAGCTCCCGGCTGTCACGGTCCTGAGAGTGACGACGAGGAGGTGCGTACCGATGCGCGCAGGCGGGCGAGCAAAGAAGTGGCTGTGGCGGTGGCGGGCCAACCCGCTGCGCCGAAAAGACGACGTACTCGAGGCGTGGCTCGTGCTGGCCGTCTGGGCGCTCATCTCGGTCGGCGGCACCCTCGCCGGTGTGTTCACCGCGAGGGCCGCCGACGACGTGTTCGCGCAGCAGCGCGCCGAGCGCACCCCCGTACAGGCCGTGCTCCTCACGGACGCCCCACGCGCGGCGGCGACGAGCTACCGGGCCCTCGTGAAGGTCCGCTGGACCCTCTCGGACGGCTCCACCCACACCGGCATGACCCTGGTGGACGGCGGACGAAAGGCCGGATCCACGATCGTGCTCTGGACAGATACGCAGGGCGACCCCACCACCCAACCGCCGAGCCGCACGAATGCGGCAGTCGAAGCGGGATTCCTGGGAGCCGCGTCAGCCCTCGCCCTGACCGGCGTGGCCTTCGGCGCCGGCGGTGCCGCACGCTGGTGGCTCGACCGGCGGCGCATTGACCAGTGGGGCAGGCAGTGGGATCTGGTCGGTCCGCGGTGGGGGCACAAGACCAGCTGACGGCGCGCCCCCGCCGGGGGCCGCTCGGACCAGGACCGGCCGGTCCTGGTCCCCGGGACGCGTGCTTCTCATCCCGTGCGGTGAGCCGCCACGCGTGACACGTTGGGTAGAGCACCATTCCGAGGAAGCGGTGGCGATCATGCAAGCTCAACTCGGCGATCAACTCGTTGTCGAAAGCCCGGCCACCGGCGCAACCAGGCGCGACGGCGAGATTGTCGGACTGCACCACGAGGACGGAACCCCTCCCTACGACGTGCGCTGGTCGGACACGGACGAGGTGACGCTCGTGTTCCCCGGCCCGGACGCGCACATCCGTCACATCGAGCCCCAGCCCGGGAGAACGGGTGAGCAGGCCGGTGCTCTGTCCGGCAGGACACTGCCGGGCCCAGCGCCCAACCCGGGTGACATCGGCCGACGCGTTGCCGCCGAGCGCAGGCGGCAGGGAATGGCGCGGGCAGAAACTGCCCGGCGCGCCAGAATGGCGCCCGATTACCTGGCATACCTGGAAGAACACCCGGCCGACCCGAGCCTGGCGAGCCTCATCAGGCTGGCCGACGCGCTCGGCACGAGCGCCGAGGCCCTGCGCGGGGGCGGCATAGATCTGCCACCGGGACAGGGCCATGCGCTTCTGCGCCCGCAGCTGCAGGATCTCGGGCCCGACGAATGCCGTGCCCGGCTTTCCACCCACGGCGTGGGGCGCGTCGCGGTGTCGACGCCCGACGGCCCAGCCGTGATCCCGGTGAACTACGAGGTCGTCGACGACGCCATCGTCTTCCGGACCGCACCGGGCTCGGCGCCGGCGGCGGCCGTGGGAGCGGATGTCGCCTTCGAGGTCGACCATGTGAACCAGGTCATGAGCCAGGGCTGGAGTGTGCTCGCCGTCGGCCCCGCGCGGGTTGTCACGGACCCCGACGAGGTGCGAAAGCTGGCCGATCGGGCCCATACCGAGCCGTGGGCGGGGGGCGAGCGCGAGATGTGGGTGTCGATCCGTCCCAGGCGCCTGACGGGGCGGCGCATCAGTCCGGCCGATCAGTGAGTCGCCGCGGATTCCGCACCCGGCAAGAGGCGTAGGGGAAGGCGGCCTTCGAGGTCGGCAACGCGGTCTCTGATGGAGACGGCAATCGCCGCAGGACGGGAGCCGGGGCCAGCCGTCACTGGAAGGCGGCGTGGATCTCCTGTTCGGTGGCGGCGTGCGAGACGACGAGGAGTTCGTCCCCGGACTGGAGTCGCACCTCGGGTGCGGGGACGGTGGGTTGGCCGTCACGGATGACGGTGACGATCACGGCGCCCGCGGGAAGGGTGACCTCGGCGAGCGTGGTGCCCAGGCGGCCCGCGCCGGCGATGAGAGTCTTCATGTCCCCAGTTCCTTGTCCAGAAAGGCGCGAGGAGCAGTGGCGCGCCTTCGTCACTCCGGTGCTGCAGAACTGGCGCGACAAGTACCCCGACGTCGAGGTCACCGAGACGGTCGTCAAGGACAGGGCGGCAACCCAGCTGGTGCGCGCCGCATCGGGCGCCGGGCTGCTCGTCGTCGGCCGCCGCGTGCGCGAGACCCACCTCGGCCCGCACACCGGCCCGGTCACCCACTCCGTGATCCACCACGCGAGCTGCCCCGTCGCCGTCGTGGCGCACGGCTGAGCCCCCCGGCACGAAGAAAAGGCAGCGAGGAACGGCGGTACCCGCCATGGACACAACGCACACCCTGGTCGACCACGCGGCCAACCACCTGGTCCGCGCGGCCGTCGCCGCGCCCTCGGTCCACAACACCCAGCCCTGGCTGTTCACCCACCGGGAGGGAGAGCTCGACCTGTACGCGGACCCCACGCGCCGGCTCCTGCTCTCCGACCCGGACGGACGGGAACAGGTCATCAGCTGCGGCGCGGCCCTGTTCAACATCCGCCTGGCCATGCGGCACCTGGGCTTCCGGCCCGTCGTGCAGCCGTTCCCCGACCCGTCGAACCCGGCGCATCTCGCCCACGTCGGGTGGGGGGGCGTACGCCCCGCCGAGCACCGGCGAGAACCTGATGTACCGCGCCCTGATGCAACGGCACACGCACCGCGGCCCGTTCCAGTGGTCGCCGCTCCCGCAGCCGCTGGTCGGGGAACTGCGCGAGCACGCCCGGGCCGAGGGCGCCGAGCTGCACACGGTGGAGTCCCGCTGCGCACAGCGTCACCTCGCGGAACTGGTCCGCACCGCCGAAGCCATCAACCGCGACGACCCCGGGCACGTCGCCGAACTGGTGCACTGGACCCGGGCCTCCCGGGACGGCCGTCAGGACGGCGTCCCCCTGGCTGCCTGCGCGTGCGACCCGGACGGCACCGGCCTGGCCGGGCGCGACTTCCTCCTCCGCGCCACCCACACCCTGCCCACCGCATCCGAGGTCTGGCCGGCCGGTACAGGACTGGTCGTCCTTCTCACCACCCGGAACGACACCCATCAGGACTGGCTGTGCGCCGGACAGGCCCTGCAGCGCGTGCTGCTGCATGCCACGGCCCGCTGGACCGTGACCGCCTTCCACACACAACCCCTCGAAATCCCCTGGTTGCGCGCCCAGTTGCGCACGACGATCGCCCGCGGAGAGTTCCCCCAGATGATCCTGCGTCCCGGCCACGCCACTCGCGGCCGCCCAACTCCGCGGCGACGGCCCGACGCGGTCCTCATGTCGGAGTGACGGGGGCCTCCCCCGGGCCATACGGCGGCGCGGTCAGGATCACAAAGGCTGAGTAAGGTCCCGTGCCCTGCCGACGACGTCCGCGAGGTCGTTCAACTCCTGTGCGGCCGGCCAGAACAGGTCGTCGAAGGTGACGACGCCCACCAAACGTCCTGCGTCGACGACCGGAACACGCAGCACTTGCCGGTCACGCATGATCCGATAGGCGGTCATGACGCCGGCGTCGGCCTCGACCGCGGCGGGCTCCCGGTCATCACCGCATCGACGCGCCGCTCGGGTGGGGTGCCCGGAGCAAGGATCCGGGTCACCAGGTCACGAACGTACAGGGCACGCAGCGAGGCCTTGCGCATCGCCGCCCCCTCGAAGGCGAAGCCGATGACGGCGTCCTGCGGGCGGCGCTCGGTGTCGAGGGCGAGCAGGACCGGTCCGGCGGGCATGTCGCCGGAGTGGGGCACCGGGCGGACGAGAGTGACCGGGAAGTCGGCCCGCGTGGCGGTCTCCGCACCAGTCGAGCCCAGCAGGAGTGCCGACATACCGCCCACCCCGCGGGAGCCGAGCACCAGCAGTTCCGCGTCGCCTCCGGACGTCAGCAGAGCTTCGTACGGTGGGGCCTTCAGCAGCCGGGCATGGATGTCCGGACAGGGGTGTCGGCTGCGCAGCCGGTCCAGGGCAAGGTCGAGGGAGCCGACGGGCCCCGTGGCGGCGCGCATCCGCGTTCGGCGCGTCGAGGGACGGGCCGTCCGGCGGGGACCAGGCGGCGACCAGGCCGAGTGAGGTGCCGCAGAGTTCGGCTTCGCGTGCGGCACAGGCAGCGGCCGCGAGGCCCGCGGCGCTGCCGTCGATTCCTGCGGCGACGGGGGCGGGGCAGGGACACACTCCTCTGATCGAGCAGGGGCAGTGGTCCGGGGGCCAGGGACCTGGATGGAGGTCCTCACCTGGCCGGGGCGCGTGCGTTGTCGCGAGGGCTTCTCGGTTCCGATGTGGGGCCGAACGGCCCATCCCACCCATCCCCCGTCGCGGGACGGCAGGCCGAAGGGATGCAGGCCGAGCGTCGGTGCCGGGCCGGAGCTCGGGCGCCATCGGCTTGCTGTGGTCGCTCGTCTCACTCGTGGGGGACGACAGCGACGGGGCAGCGCGCGTGGTGGACGGCGGCGTGGGCCACCGAGCCCATGCGGGGTCCCAGGGCGGGACGGTGCTTGCGTCGGCCGACGACCAGCAGCCCGGCGCCCACGGCGGACCGTACGACAACCTTGGCGGGGCTTTCGAGACCGATGCTGTCGTCCACCACCACGCCCGGAAACTTCTCGCGCCAGGGGCGGAGAACCTGGCTCATGCTCTGCTGCGCGTCCCGCGTGATCTCTTCTCTGACATCGTGGTCCACGCCCCAGGGAACGTGCGCATGCACCGGCACCCTTCGGCCGTGGACGGCTCGAAGGGGCACGCCCCGCGCCACGGCGGTACCGAAGGCGAATGCGAGCAGGTCGTCGCAGGGACCCTGCAGTTTCAGCGCCACCACTACGCCGTCCGATGTACGCGCAGTGGGCGATGGCTCGTCCTCGCCGGTCGTGGCACGCACCAGAACCACCGGCCGCTCGACCCGCGCCACGACGGACAAGCTGATTTCGCCCAGGAAATAGCTCTCGACGGATTCCAGCCCCCGCGAGCCGAGCACGAGCATCTCCGACTCCGACGCCGCGTGCAGCAGTGCGTCCTGGGCATCGTCGGCGACCAGGCGCTCATCGATGACGAGGCCCGGGTGGCGCACCTGGAGCTCCGCCCGCGCGTTGTGCACGATCCGCCTCGCCCAGTAGTTCTGATCCACCTCCGCGGGTACGTCGGTAGGTTCCGGCACCAGCAGGGGCCACGCATGCAGCAGGCGCAGCGTGAGCCCCCGCCGCTCCGCCTCCTCGGCGGCCCAGCGGGCCGCGGAAAGACTCTCGGGTGAGCCGTCGAGGCCCACGGTGACAACTGACTCCATGTCGATTCCTCCGTCTCGTAGCAAGCTGGGAGGACGGTGAGCGTGAACGGCCTCTCCTTCGAGGATGACTCCATATCCCCCTGCGGCGCAGCCGCGCACTTGCGCGGGCGACCGGCCGGGGCGCACTTCCTGTACGGCGTCCGGGCAGTGGGTTCGCCCTGCTGCCTACTGGCGTCAGGTGTCGTCCGCCAGGGCACGGGCGGCCCAGCGCCGGCGCACCGCGTCCTCGTGCTCGCTCTGTTCCAGGGCGAGATCGACGCGGGCCAGCGCCTGCTCCAGTCGAGGGATCCAGTGGCGCTGCAGGGCGCGCACGCGCTGCCGGGTGCTGAGCACCTCGGCCCCGACGACACGTGCCGCGGTGCGGGCGACTGCGTACTGGGCGGCAGCCGGCACGGCTTCGGCGTAGGCGGCCTCGGCTTGGACCAGCGCGGTGTTCGCGGGGGACAAGGCCTCCGGCTCCCGTTCCGGCACCGTGCAGGACGCGGTCTGCGGGTGTCGCACGCCCATGGTGGACGTCCATACGATCTCCAACCCGGCGGGACGTGTGCGCTCGGGTGCGTCCAGGGACTCTTCGCCACCGAGGAGCAGCCCGCGCCGCAGCCAGGTCTCGGCCTCCCTCAGTCGCTCGTGCCAGTGATCCCGCGCGGTGTGCTCGGCGCGCAGCAGCTCCTCGTGCCGGGTGCGCGGGATGCGCAGTTTCTGGTCGAGCAGGTCCGCTCCGCGCCGCGCGACCTCCAGACTGTGGCGCAGCCTCATCCTGCCGGCCCGTCCAGGTGGGATACGCGGGTCCGCCATGGGATCACCCGCTCTCCGTCGCGCCGTGCGCGTCGAGGAACTCGGCGGGCAGCATGGACAGTTGGCTGCGGGGCAGGGTGAACAGCACCTCCCAGGCACGCTCCAGCGTCTGCTCCGGCGTGCGCAGTTCGTCGCGCCGCTGGTCCATGAACCCCCGGGCGAACGCCTCGTCGAAATCGAGGTAGCGGCGGTCGGTGGGGCTGAGGGCCGCCTGCCCGACGAGGTCGGCCAGCTCCCTGATCTGCCGGGCCCGGGCCAGGGCGGCGAGCAGCTGTGCGGCGACGTCGAGGTGGTCGTCGCGGGTACGGCCCGGACCCGCGCCCTTGCGCATCGGCCGGGACAACGAGGACAGCGCGTCCACCGGCGGATAGACGCCCTAGGCGCAATGCCGTGACTCTGTTGGCGATCTTGCCGGGGTCAGCTGGGGGCGGTGCAGAGGGCGCGGAAGTGGCTGGGTGCCCGCCGGGGACGGGTCGGTTCGGCGATCCAGTCGGCGACGCGGGTGACATTGCAGGCCAGTTCGGTCAGGACGTGCCCGATGTGCGTTTTCGGCAGGCCGCGGTAGCGGGTTCGGCGCAGGCCGTGGGCGCGGACGTTCTGGGAGAGGGTGGCTTCGATGCCGGCGCGGATCGCGTACCGGCGCTGCCAGTCCTCGGTGCGCTGGTCGAGACGGTTGTGCTGCTGGATCTCATGCAGTTCGCGGGTGGGCAGCAGCGCGAGTGAGCGCGGACCGCTGACCGCGTCGGTGCACTGCGGGCGCACGGGGCAGGCCAGACAATTGGCCTTGTCGAACTTGACCTGGATGTAGTCGTGTCCGCTGATGCGCAGGGTCCGCCACTCGCGGCTGAGGTTGCCCTGGGGGCAGGTGGCCCGGCGGTGCTCCCAGTCGATCGAGAAGGCGGCCTTGTCGAACCCGGCCCCGCTTTTGGCCTGGTGACTGTGGTCGGGTGCGACCGGGCCCAGCAGGGTGATGCCGTGCACCCGCCGGGCGCGTTCGATCTGCACGGGGCTGACGTAGGCGGCGTCGACCGCGTGCTCGGCCGGAGTGAGGTCGATCGCCGCGAGGTCGTCGTGGATCTGGGCGGTGAGCTTGCCGTCCTGGACCGGGGCGATCGTGGTGGCCACGTGCACGACCACCTCCGGCAGTTCTGACGTGCACGTTTCGGTGAAATGGGTGCGGTAGCCGGACCAGACGGTGTCGCGTTTGACGCAGTAGTGCGCATCGGTGTCGTACGGGGAATCGAACCGCAGCGACGCGGGTGGCAGCGCGTGCCCGTCGCGCCAGCGCAGCAGCCCACGGGCGTCCCAGTAATAGTGGTGCACCCAGACCCGGCGCAGGATCTCCACCTGCGTCAGCGTCCGGAGCCTGGTCGGGGCGTCGGCCGCCCACACGGCGGCCAGGATCTTCTGCCCGTCCCGGCCGAAGGCCTCTGCCAGGGCGGTGACCCCGGCCTTCCCGCCGGGGACCCTGCCGATCTCCACCTTGCGCCCGTAGCGCTTGTCCCACTCCGGCTCGACCAGCGGCAGCAGCCAGTCCGGGTCCGCCTGGGTGAGCTGTTCCAGGGCGGCCCGCAGACTCTCGCCGACCAGCTCCAGTCGGCTGAGGGTGCATACCGCCGCGAGCACGTGGGTCGCGTCGGTGCTGCCGTCCGCGGAATTTGAGCCGTCCGGCCTCGGTCAGCCGGTGCAGCATCACCTGCAGCAACACCAGCGCCAACTGCCCCGGCGCCAAGCCCGGCCGGCCGTCCTTGGGGAACAGGTCCGCGAACTCCTCGTCCTTGAACACCACATCCAGCCGGTCCCGCATCAGCATCGCCGGCGTGCCCTTCGGGCACGCCGCCCACGCCGTCAACACCGTTCGCGTCGGGATCCGTTGGTAACTCCTGGCCCGCAGGACATCTCCGGCCCTCTCCCCGGAACCACCCCGCCTCACTCCAGCAAACCGCCCAACAGACGACCTGTCAGCATCCCCGGCAAGATCGCCAACAGAGTCACGGATTGGGGCTAGCGCGAGCTCGACGTGCCGTGGGCGCTCTACCACGCGCGCCGGCTGTTCCTGCTGTCCGCCGAGTCGGCACCGGGGCCGGCTCGGCGTGACCGACGACCGGTCCGGATGCACCGAGGGCCGCCTGCCGACGAGGCCAGGTCTCGCGGCGGCACCCGGTATCGCCGGTCCGGACTCCGGCGACGGGATGAAAGGCCCGGACGAAAACTCTCATCCGAGCACCTGAGCACCCGGTCAGCCGGTCAGCGGACTCGGATGAACAGCACGTCGTATCCGCTGTTCGTACTGCGGGTCTTGACGTACACACCGTCCGACCCGCCATTGGGGTTGCCGGTGTTGCCCTCGACGGTGGTGAAGCTGGAGCCGCCGCTCACTGTTCTCACGATGCCTATGTGCTCCTGGCCGCCCTTGTAGTCGTTTCCTCCATCCCAGTCGAAGGCCACGATGTCGCCCGGCTGCGGGTTCGTCGTCACCGAGAGGTGGTAATTGCCGGCCCGCGCCTGGTTGACCCAGTGCTCGACCCAGGTGCTGCGGTAGGAGGTGGCCCCGGTCTGCTTGGCCACCCAGCTCACGAAGGTCGCACACCAGGAGTAGTTGCTGGTGGACATCGACACGCCCACAGCCGATCCGTAGCTGTTCGCCCGGGCGCTGCCCTCGACCGTGCCGACCTCGGCCGCGGCCACATCGAGGATCTTGCTGTACCCGCCGCCGGGCGGGGGCGATGAAGGCGGGGTGACCGCGCCGTACAGAGCGGCCTTGGTGTTCGGACCCACCTGGCCGTCGACCGACAAACCCTTCTCGGCCTGGAAGTCCCGCACCGCGCTGTCCGTCAACGGTCCGAAGTCGCCGTCAACGGCGAGATCGGCTCCGTGGTGGTTGAGCAGGCTCTGTAGCTCGGTGACACAGCCGCTGCGCTGGCCCTGCACGATATTGCTCGGGCACGAGCTGGAGTTCAGGTTGATCGGCGCCGGTGCGCCGCTGCCGCCGCCCGTGCTGATGTTCGAGTACAGGGCGGACTTGGTGTTCGGGCCGACTTCGCCGTCGACGGAAAGCCCCGCCGCCGACTGGAACGACTTCACAGCTGCCAGGGTCAGAGGACCGAACTCACCGTCCACGTCGAGGTGTTGTCCCTTGCCATTGAGCAGGGCCTGCAGCGTCGCGACACAACCGCCGCTCTGCCCCTCCACGATGTCCGACGGACAGGACGCCGATCGCAGGTCCAGGGCGGTGGACGGCGACTCGTCGGTGTCGTAGAGCTCCCGCTTGGTGTTCGTGCCGACCTGGCCGTCGACCGAAAGGCCGTGCGCGGACTGGAAGTTTCGGACCGCGCTGTCCGTCGCCGCTCCGAAATCGCCGTCCACGTCGATCGAGTAGCCGAAGTGGCGGAGCAACCGCTGCAGTTCGGTGACGCAGCCGCCCTTGTTGCCCTGGACGATGTTCGCCGGGCACGACGAGGACCTGAGATTGATCGGTGCCGGGGCCGAACCGCCGGTCGCGTACAGCTTGGCCTTGGTCTGGGGGCCCACCTGTCCGTCCACGGCGATCGCGGTGGAGGACTGGTACTCGCGCACCGCGTAGCGCGTGTTCGCCCCGAAATTGCCGTCCACCACCAGACCGGCGCCGTGGGCGTTGAGCAGATTCTGCAACTCCGTGACGCAGCCGCTCACCTGGCCCTGCTGGATCACGTTGGGACAGGACGAGGAGGTCAGCTTGATCGCCGCAGGCGCCGCCGACGCCGGACCGGCACCGAGTAGTGTGGCCGCCGAGAGGAGCGCCGCCGTAGCGGCGAAAACGCCGGTTCTGACCCTCCAACCCGGTCTCGCACTCATGGTGACCCGATGCTGGATGGACGCGTTGTCGGTGTGAACGCGAAATGAACTCTTTCTCATAACTGCGAAACTTCTCCTTTACTGGATCTGGCCGGACTGGCCGGACTGCGGCGACGTGTCGTTCATGAAAGGTGCCGCCCGCCCCGGCAGACGCTTACCTCATGCCTGCCGTCGATAAATGGCCGAGAAATTGGAATTCTGGCCAGGCCGGCACGGTTGCACCAATGCCCCTACGTGGCAACAGAGTTGAGGGCCTCGACAGTCATGATCGGGCTGTCATTCCGCGCACGACGGTGACCGTTCACGCTCCTGCGCACAATGTCCTGGATCCACGCACGCACCGGAGAACACCACCCGCCCGTCGTCCGTGCCTTCGCCGCCCTCCTGCTGCCGCATCGTCGTCGCAGTGCGGGAGACTTCCCACGCCGGTTCAAGCAGAACCTGGCCCCCGCCTCCCCGGCGGGCGGGGGCCACGGAGCGTGTGACCTTGTCAGTTGCAGCTGGAGGCGGTCTGGATCATGATGCCGGTCACCGTGAGGTAAGAGGGGTATGAGCGCCCTGTGTTCGGCTCGAGGCACTCGTAGTACGTCACGCCGTAGCTGACGTACCTGAGAATCACCCGGTCGTCGTTCCGGGTGTTCATCACGTGGGTGGCGCCCCTGCTCTTCGAGCCCAGGTTCTGGATGACGTCGGTGACGTCCTGGTACGCGGCGGTGGGCGAGCTCGCTGCCCAGTCGGCGTCGGTGAGGTAGAAGCAGACGCGGGGGTACACGCATCCCTTGTAAGAACTGGCGTAGGCGGGGGTCGCGGTGAAGACCGCCGTTCCGGCAACCATGGCGACCGCCATGGCGAAAGTGCGCTTGAGGAGCGGAATGCGCATGTCTGCCTCCTTCTGTTGAAGTGATGTCACGGTGGGGTGGGATAAGCAGTGCGGCCCAAGGTTGACTCGGTTGGGGCGGCCACGGCGCCGCCCGTGCAGGCAGCCGGTTTGACTCGCCTCGTACCCGAGCTCACGCAAGCCCCCTGTCGTTGGTCACCGGGCCGGTGCCCTGAGGGACGGACGCCGATGCGGGCGTGGGAGCCAGAGCCAGTACGCCTCCGACTGCCATGGCGGCCGCAGCCGCCAGACCCCGCTCGCTACGTGCCATGGTTTTCCCCGTGATGATCGGCCGCAGCGTCGCCCGGGTAATGCGCGTGCGTATGGTCATGCCGGCTCCTTCCGGCCGCGAGCCGCGCAACGCCCCGTTGGGTTCCTCCGAGCAGCCGGCGAGCCGTATGGCTCCGCTGGTCGGGCGGCGCCACTGTGCCATGACCGTAAGGTCGGCGGCGCACCCTCCGCGTCGGGCAGCGGGTGGAACTCCCGCTCCACTGTGTGCGGTAGCCGTGGAGGTACCTGCAACTTCCGCGGTACCACGGAAGGTTGACGCTGCCGCGCGCGGCTTGGGCATACGCTGCGGCGATGCGCATGCGTACGCCCCGGCCGGTCACCGTCGACACGCTGATCGCGCTCGCCATGACCGCGACGGCTGTCCGGCTGGGACAGTTGTCGGTGGCGCAGGGCTGGCCCGAACTCGACGCGAGCGCTTACGTGCTCCTCGTCCTGGCGCATCTGCCCGTCGCCCTGCGGCGCAGGGCACCGCTGGTGGTCTTCGCTGTCGTGCAGGTGGCCGGCATCGCCTACATCGGTCTGGGGTACTGGCCGGTGGCGTCCGCGTTCGGCTCGATGCTCGCCCTGTACACGGTGGCGTCGGTGCACCCGGCACGGATCGCCGCCGGTTGCGCGGCCGTGATGACGGCCAAGTGGGTGTACGCCGGTGTGATCAGCGACAGCCTGTCCACGGGGCTGGTCGTGGGCCAGGCGCTGCTGTACTGCTCGGTGCTGGTGTGGTCCGGCACGCTGGCGCGACGCTCCCACGCCCTCGGCCAGCAGCTGCGGGCCGAGCAGGCCGAACGGGCCCGCCGTGAGGTCGCCGCCGAACGCGGGCGCATAGCCCGCGAGCTGCACGACGTCGTCGCCCACCACATGTCGGTGATCTCCGTTCAGGCGGGCCTGGCCCGGTTCGTCCTCGACTCCGATGCCACAACGGCCCGGGACGCGCTCACCACCATCGAGGACACCAGCACGGAGGCGCTTGAGGAGTTGCGGCGCATGCTGAAGGTCTTGCGGGAACACGACCTGGGCGGCGCCGAGTCTGCCGCCCCCATGCCCACCCTCGCCCGCCTCGACGACCTGGTGCAGCGGGTCCGGGCCGGCGGAGTCCCCGTCGAGCTGAACATCCAGGGCACCGCGCGCCCGCTTCCGCCCGGCGTCGAGCTGTGCGCATACCGCGTCGTCCAAGAAGCCCTCACCAATGTCCTCAAACACACCCACCACGCCGCCACCCAGGTGCGACTCCATTACGCCAAGCACGAACTGACCGTCAGCGTCACCAACGGCGGAGAGGGGAAGATTCCGGCCATAGTCTCGTCGGGCGGCGGACACGGCTTGATCGGCATGCGAGAGCGGGCCAAGCTCTACGGCGGGACCATCAGCGTCGGCCCATGCGCCGAAGGGGGCTTCGCGGTCAGCCTGACCCTGCCAACATCGGCAACTGCCGCACGGTGGAGGGACGAACGCACCAGATGACCAGAGTCCTCGTCGTCGACGACCAATTCCTCATCCGCGCCGGGCTCGTCGGGCTGCTCGACGCCGCGCCCGGCTTCGAGACCGTCGGTGAGGCCGGAGACGGCGAGGAAGCGGTGCGACTGGCCGCCAAGACGCGGCCCGACGTGATCCTGATGGACATCCGCATGCCCGGCATGAACGGCATCGAGGCCACCGAGCGCATCCTCGCCGAGGCGGCCGCCCCCGTGCCCCGGGTGCTCGTGCTGACCACCTTCGACCTCGACGAATACGTGTACGGGGCGCTGCGGGCCGGAGCATCGGGTTTCCTGCTCAAGGACTCAGGGCCCGAGCGACTGTTGGCGGCGGTAGCCGCGGTCGGCGGCGGCGACGCCCTGTTCGCACCCACCGTGACCCGGCGCCTGGTCGAAGCCTTCGCCCACCAGACCCGCTCCGATCCCGGCGCCCCACCCCCGTGCGACCTGGATGCGTTGACCTCACGCGAGGTCGACGTCCTCAAGCTCACCGCGCGCGGCCTGTCCAACCTGGACATCGCCGACCGGCTCTGCATCAGCGAAGCGACGGTCAAGACCCACCTCAACCGCACCATGAACAAACTGGACCTGAACAGCCGGGCCCAGGCGGTGGTGGTGGCCTACGAGACAGGGCTCGTGACACCGGGACCGTAGGCCGGCACGGCCTACCTGCGGGAACGCCGCCCTGCCCGGGCCGCGGGTGTTGCCCGGACGTCCGAAGGCCTTCTCATTCGCCGCGCTGTCGGCGCCATCCCAGCACGTGCCGTCCACCGCCATCAGCCGCGGATCGTCAGGTGAGTCACGTCATGCGGCGGTCCGTGTCCGGAGTCTTCGGCGACACGCCGTTCCTCGACGTCGCCCGGATGCTGGCCCGCTTGCAGACCGGGGCCGTACCCGTTGTGGATGAGACCCAGCGGGTGATCGGCGTGATCGCGGAGTCCGACCTCCTCGCCCGGGCGGCATCGCTTGCCGCGGGCGATCGGCCCGCCGCGTTCGACCGTATGCTGCGTCGGCGGCCATGTACCGCGGACGCGGGAGAGACGGGGGCCACGCCGATGTCCGCGCCGGCGCTCACCGTACGCCCCATCGTCACCGGCGTCGTCCAAGGCGAGTTGGGGATCGACCCCGCTCGAGTGCACGTGCAGGTCCTGAGCGGCACGGTCACGCTGAGCGGCACGCTGGACGCTGTTCTGGTCCCGAAGTTGAGGACTGCAGTGGAACAGATCGCGGATGTGGTCGCAGTGTCGGACCACCTCATCGCCGTCTGAGAAGACCACACCGCCCCGCCGGATCGGCGAGCGCAGATCACACCTCTTCGGGCTGCCGATCCGGTCGTGGCCACAGCCGTATCGGGCGTTTCGCCGCCCGGTCCTCCGACCAGCCGACCAGCAACACCGCCACGGCGATGAGAGGCCAGGCGACGAGGTACAGGAACCACTCGGCGCCGAGCGGCAGGGAGTTCTCCAGCGCGGGTACGCGCCACATCTGGTCGATGAGGACCACACCGAGCACGAGCGCGACCTCGTGCCACAGATATACGGTCACAGCCCTGGCGTTGAGCAGCACGACGACGGCGTGCAGCGGCCGGTGGCGCCTTATCCAGCGGTCGCTCTGCGGTCCGAACCGCAGCAGCAGGAGAACGAAGCCGAAGGACCAGAAGGCCTGCCCGAGCGGAATCGAGCCGAGGTCGTAGCCCTCCTCGGTCGGATGCGCCAGGACGAACCAGCCGCCCACCGCCATGACCGCGACGGCCGCCGCCCCGGCGCCTGCCGCGGGCAGCCGGCGTGCGAGCCCGTCGCGGTGGGCGAAGCCCAGCAGCCAACAGGCCCCGAACGTGGCGAGGTCGGTGAAGGGGGCCGCGACCCGGGCGGGCAACGGCAGCAGCTCGCTCTGGGCCAGCGCCGCCAGTGCCAGGAAGGCCGCCACCGAGATCCACGGTGCCTTGCGGAACACGCGCAGCAGCAGCGGCGAGAGGATCACGAACAGCAGGTAGGCGCGGATGTACCACAGGGGTGCGACGATCTGCCGGGCCCAGTCGGCGTCGGCGAAGGGCGGCTCGCTGATCGGCACGATCCAGAACACCATCCGCGCCCAACCGGCAGCCTGGCCGCCGCCGTCCTCGTCCGGCCGCCAGCCGGACAGCAGCATCGCGACAACCACGACCAGGCCGAAGAGCCATACCGGAGGCAGCAGTCGGCGCATCCGGGCGCGTACCACCGCGGTCGCTGAGCGGTCGCCGCGGTCGAGGGAGCGAGCCATCAGGGAGCCCGCCAGGGCGAACATCACGCCCAAGGCGGGGAAGGCGAGGGTGAGCCACGCCCAGTTGAAGGTGTGGTAGGTCACGACACGGATCAGGGCCACGGCCCGCAGGAAGTCCAGATAGAGGTTGCGGCCCTTCTTGTGGGGCACGGACGCGGCGGGCTGTACGGCGGCGACCGGGCCGGGGGCCGGCACCGGCTGCGGCGCGGACAGCGGTGGCACGGACACCGGGGGCGCGGTCACCTTGCCGGTCCGGCGCAGCTTGTGCCAACGCAGGCGGGCGCCGGTGAGCGCCGTCGTGCAGGACTGCAGCAGCACCGTGTACAGGAGCTGGCGGTAGAACAGCTGCTGCAGCGGCAGCGCCCACAGCACGCGCAGCTTCTCTCCGTCGAGCCGCAACGCGTAGGCCGCGCACAGGAGTTGTACGCCGAGCAGCGCGCCCCAGGCGAGCGCGGTGCGCGCCGGATCCTGGAAGAGCAGCCCGTACACCAGGAACAGGTCGATCAGCGGGGCCAGCAGCGGGGTGAGCACGGTGAACAGCACCACCAGCCCCAGCCCGTAGCGGCCGAAGTGGCCGGCGTGGCCCCGTTCGACAAGCGCGTGGCGGTGCTTCCACATCGCCTGCAGGGTTCCGTAGCTCCACCGGTAGCGCTGCCGCCACAACTGGCCGACGGTCGCGGGCGCTTCGGTCCAGCCTCGGGCCCGCTCCTCGTACACCACCTGCCAGCCGCCCCGGTGCAGCGCCATCGTGAGGTCGGTGTCCTCGGCGAGGGTTTCGTCGCTCAGCCCTCCCACGTGCCGCAACGCGGAGCGCCGAAAGGCGCCGACGGCCCCGGGCACGGTGGGGATGCAGCCCAGCACGTCGTACATACGGCGGTCCAGGTTGAGACCCATCACGTATTCGAGGTGCTGCCAGGTGCCCAGCAGGCGGCCCCGGTTGCCGACCTTGGTGTTGCCTGCCACCGCCCCGACGCGGCGGTCGGCGAAGGGCTGCACCAAGTGGTGCACGGTGGCCGGTTCGAAGACCGTGTCGCCGTCCATCATCACGATCAGCGGGTACCGGGCAAGCGCCATACCTGTGTTGAGGGCGGCGGGCTTGCCGCGGTTGGGCTGCCGTACGACGGTGACGCCCGGCAGCGCGAGCGAGGCCACGGCCTCGGCGGTGCCGTCGGTGGAGCCGTCGTCCACCACCACGACCTCGACCGGGTGTTCGCTCTTGACGACGGACAGCACCGTCTGGACGATGCACTTCTCCTCGTTGTAGGCGGGGATCACCACGCTCACGGGTTCAGTGATCTCCGGTCCCCAGGAGAAGCCCGGCTCGCGGCGCCCCCGGGCGTGGCGGCGGGCCAGCACCAGCATGGCCGCGAACCGGGCGAGCATCAGAGCGCCCACGGCAGCCATCAGCACGACCAGAGCGGGCACGAGCCGATCGCCGGCGATCACCGCCGCCACGAAAACCCGTCCGCTCCACAACTCGGCCCCGGAGACCGGGTGATGGGCGCCGCCTGCCCCGAGGCCTCCGGTGACGGTGGTGAACCGGTAGCCCTGGGCGCGGAGTTCGGGAATCAGGATCTCCAACGCGCGAACCGTCTGGGAGCGATCCCCTCCGGCGTCGTGCAGCAGCACCACGGCGCCCTGCCCGGTCACCTTCCGGGTGACGCTCGCGACGATGGCATCCGTGCCCGGTCGCCGCCAGTCCTCGGTGTCGACGTCGACCAGCGCGGTGATGTACCCCTTGCTCCCGAGCCGCTGGACCACCGGCCAGGACAGGTCGTCCAGGTCCGCGGCGTGGGCCGAGTACGGCGGGCGCACCAGCGAGCTGTGGATGCCCGCCGCTCCCGCCAACGCGAGCTGGGTCTGCGCAAGTTCGCGCTCCGTACGGGCCTCGGACTGGTACACGAGGTCGGGGTGCGTGAAGGTGTGCACACCGACCTCGTGTCCCTCGCCGACCATGCGCCGTACGAGACCGGGCTCGCGGGCGGTCGCCGCGCCGAGCACGAAGAAGGTGCCCTTGGCGCCGTAGTGGTCGAGCACGTCCAGGACCTGCGGCGTCCAGGTCGGGTCCGGGCCATCGTCGAAGGTCAGGGCGACGGTACGGTCCGGCAGCCGGTGGCTGCGCGTCCCGGATCCGCTGGTGTCGATCACCGGACCGCCGCGCAGCACCGCCTCCGGCACCTGGTCGGCCGCGACCGGAGGATGCACGCGTTGGTCGGCGGCGAACTCCCCGTGTGTGTAGCCGTGCAGCAGCAGGATTCCCGCCACCAGGACCAGGACGAGAAGCAGCACTGCAAACCGCGGGCGGGAGGCGGTGCCGCGGCGGGTCTTGTGTCGCCTCGCAGGGCGTCTCGGCGACTGTGCGGACATGGTCAGGGTCCCGCCGGGTCACTGGAGGCGGCGGGTGACGCCCCGCCGTTCGGCGCCCCCGCACCGATGCCCGGCGACTCACTCGGCGCGCTGCCGGAACTCTCCGGAGACGGGCTCGAAGCACCGTCGGAGGGGCCGGCCGAGGTCGCGGGGCCGGTGCCGGACGGGCTGCCGGAATCCGTCGGGCCGGTTCCGGGCGAGGAGCCGGTCGGTGAGGTGCCACCCGTGGGTGTGGGCGACGCGCTGGGCTCCGTCGCCGGGTCCGAGGAACCTCCGCCGCCCGAGGACGGGTCCGTAGGCAGGGCCGACGGTCCCGGGACCTCCGACGGTGACACGGACGCGCCGCCGGACGAGGGGGCGACGGACGAACCCGGCAGATCCTCACGCGGGGTCTCACGTACGGTGCCAGGCTTCTCGGAGGGCAGGCCGGGTACGGGCAGTATGGTCCGCGGGGCGAACGGCGTCGCGCCCATGAAACTGAGCACCAGCACGCCCGCGTACGCGGCACACAGCGCGCCCGCCGCGTAGACGACGCGCCGGATGCGCCGCCCACGGCGCCCGGTGGAGTCGACGAAGACGGGAGCGGAGCCGTCCTCTCCAGCGTGCGGGGGCGGCGTCGGGACCAGCGGCACCGTGTCGGTGTTCGGGTGCCTGGGCCGAGACGGATGTGCTCGGGACCGAAGCATGTCTCCTCCCTGCTGACGACGCTCAACGAGGTCGTGATCCTCGGCGCCCGCAGACCGCGGGCCGACCCCGGCGGCTCCGTCCCGCGTCAGGCTGCCGCGCCTACCCGGGTGCGCAGGTTGTGGAACTGGCGAGTCTGCATGATGAAGTGCGCCGGTTCGCCCAGCAGCAGGTCGAACGGTCGGGTGAGGCGACGCGGGCGGCTCTGTCCGCGGGTACGGACCACCAGGCGGGTGCCGCCATCGGCAGTCGGCCGCAAGTGGAATGCCCAGATTCCGTCCATGTGCGCCAGTGGGAGAACATCCCACTGCGGATCGAAGGAATGGCCGGAGGGCAAGCTCAGATCCGAGCGCAGCACCAGGGTCCGGTTCGGCTCCAGACGGGCCACGGTGAACCAGGACCAGCCGTTCCGCGTCGCCGTCAGGCGTTGCCCCTCCTCCAGGTGCTGCCACTCGGGCGCAATGCGGTCCGCACTGGGTTCTCCGTAGCGGTCCAGGCGGTCCCAGCTGTACCAGCCTCCGCGGTCGCCTCCCATCTGCACCAGCCAGGGCCAGACCGTCTCGGGGGGCGCCGGAAGGGTGGTGGCCATGGTCGAGGTGCCGTCGGCATCGGGCACGATGTCGTCGCCGGGGTAGGTGCGGTCGGTCTCGTCCTGTGTCGCGCCCCAGGTCAGCAGCCTCGGCCGCAACCGCAGTGCGTAGAGCGCCAGCGCGGCGGCGGTCGCCACGAGGGGAACCAGACGGGCTCCCGGTCGCCGTCGAAATGATGGCCGCTTGGACATGGTGTCCTCCCTGGTCACCGGCGAGCAGGCCTTATGTCGGCAGGACTCCAGGGCGTGCGGCAAGAGATCGGTGCGCGAGCACTGAACATCCGCGCATCGGTGGTCGCACGGAAGGTGGCGACCTCCTCAGCGCGGCGGTCCTCGATCCGCTTGACCGGGGACGTCGCAGCGCCGGCAATGGGCACTTCGTGCGACGGGCCTCGGCGTGGAGTCTGTCGTTTCACTTTGGTATATCGGGTACGGGGCGGCCTGCGCGAGGGCCGATCGGCCCTCCACGAGGTCCCATTCGCCCGGCGGTCACCTCGCCCGCGCCACCACGCAAGACCATGCTACGGCCAGACCTCCGCCCTCGTCGGTGACGCGGGGACCCAGTTCCGCGCAGGCGCATGTGAGCCGGTCGGCGATCCAGCACCGTGCTCGTCGCAGGTGACCAGAGCAGGCCCAGGTCGTTGCGCAGGGCCGGATGGACGGCGTAGTCGCCGAGGTCGAAGAGGACCTGGCGGGTGAAGCCGTGGAAGACGACGACGGAGTGACCCATGATGTCGGTTCCGACGGCGGTGAGCGCAACGGCGGCGTGCCGTACGTGGGGGACGAGTCACGGGGCCGAAGGTCCTCCGGTGGCAGGCCCCAAGGCGGGTCGCCGACGGGGTCACAGGCGCTCATGATGGAAGGAGAGTCACCTGGCTCTTCGAGTTCACGTCCGTGGAGGTGAACCGAATGACTCTGCCCGTACAGCACAGGCCGGAAAGCCTGCTGGAGCGGGCCGACACCTGGCGTGAGCCGATCGCTGCCGAGTTCGACGAGCGAACGCGGGACCCGCACATCACCCGGAGCTGCTGCCCGCCGACGTCACTCCGTGCAGGGAAGGGAAGAGGCCATGAGAGTCGGAGTGCTGACCGGCGGCGGTGACTGTCCCGGCCTCAATGCCGTGATCCGCAGCGTCGTCCGCAAGGGCGTCCAGGAGTACGCCTTCGATTTCGTCGGCCTGCGTGACGGCTGGCTCGGTGCGCTCCAGGGCAATGTGGTGCCGCTGGACATCTCCCGCGTGCGGGGGATCCTTCCACGCGGCGGAACCATCCTCGGTTCCTCCCGCACCAACCCGTTCAAGCACGAGGACGGGGTGCGGCGCATCCAGGACACCCTGGCCGCGCACAGCATCGACGCGCTCGTCGTGATCGGCGGCGAGGACACTCTCGGTGCGGCCTGCGAGCTGAGCCGGCAGGGGATCAATCTGGTCGGCGTGCCGAAGACCATCGACAACGATGTATCGGGCACTGACTACACCTTCGGCTTCGACACCGCCGTCGGCATCGCGACGGAGGCCATCGACCGCCTCCACACCACCGCCGAGTCGCACATGCGCACCCTGGTGGTGGAGGTGATGGGACGGCACTCCGGATGGATCGCCCTGCGCGCCGGCGTCGCGGGCGGCGCCAACGTGATCCTTGTCCCGGAGCAGCCGTTCGACATCGATCAGGTCTGTGCGTGGGTGAAGAACCGCTTCAAGACCAACTATGCGCCGATCGTCGTGGCCGCCGAGGGAGCCGTCCCCAAAGATGGACAAATGATCCTCAAGGACCACACGGTGGACGAGTACGGCCATGTGCGGCTGTCCGGCATCGGCGAGTGGCTGGCCCAGGAGATCTCGCAACGCACCGGCACGGACGCCCGCACCACGGTCCTCGGCCACGTCCAGCGCGGCGGCACCCCGAGCGCCTTCGACCGCTGGCTGGCCACGCGCTTCGGACTGCACGCAGTCGACGCGGTCCATGACGGAGACTTCGGCATGATGGTGGCCCTGCGCGGCACCGAGATCGTCCGCGTTCCCCTGGCCGACGCCACGGCGCAGACCAAGCTGGTGGATCCGTCGCTGTACGAGGAGTTCGAGGTGTTCTTCGGCTGAGCATCCCCGCCGTCAGCCGGCGTACGGCACCACTGCTACTGGGCAGCGGGTGTGATGCAGTACGGCGTGGTCCCCGGCCCCAGTCGGCCTTCGGACGTCTGAGGGCCGGTACGGCGCCCCACGACCAGCAGATCCGCTCTCGTCTACCTCGACGACAGCATCACCATCGCCTGACGGAGGCACGGAGGCGCAGTCGGACGCCCGGGGTCGGCGCTCAGGGCTCCTTGTCGCGGCCTTTGCCCCGGCCGTTCTGCGCGCGCGTTCCGTCACACTTGCCACCTTGGTGGGCGAACAAGGGAAGCCGAATCCGGTCCTGACAACCGACGGTCTGCGGCATGCCACGGTCGAGGTCACCTCCGTCGGCTATGACTGGACAGAATTCGACTCGCTGGTCGTGATCAGGGTGGCCTGGTGGGCACCCCGATGAAGACCATCGCCATGACCTCGGTCCGCGTGGAACGGGCCGGAATGGCCTCCGCCCTCGTCAACACCATGCGTCAGGTCGGCCAGGTGTTCGGCGTGGCCGTGCCCGGCTCGCTCGCCTTCGGCCAGGTGCCCGGCGGACACGTCCGTACCGCCGCCGACCGCACCCAGTTCGTCACCGGCCTGCACCACGCCCTGCTGGTGTGCGGCCGACCCTGCTCGCTACCACTGCCCCTGAGCGCGGCCCTGCTCTTCCGGCGTCCGTCGGCCGGCTCCGGCACCCCTGCCGCGACGGTCATCTCTCTTGTGCAGGCCGGGCCGAGTCGCGAAACGACTTGAGCACGTGCCGCACCATCTGCCCGGCGGTATTGGCACGGAGGAATCCCGAGATACCGCCGTAGGTCAGTTCGAGCACGATTCCCCCCATGTCGAGGGCGCTGATCCTCCCGTCACGCCCCAGGGCGAGTTTTTCGAGCAGAAGCTTTCCGATTTCTTCCCACTGACTGACGAACAGCTGACGCTGCCGCATTCCCAGATTTCCGTCACGCTGTGCACGGCGGAGGAACTCAATGGCGATGATTCCCCATTTCTGTTCCGCGGCACGGGTGTCGGACCAATGGGCGACGATTTCGATGACGACGTCCGGGTCGGTGACTTCGCGCAGGGCTTCGGAGAGTTCTTCGACGTCGTGCCCCGCGTTTCCCTCGAGGAGTACCTGGAGGACGTCCGGCTTGGAGGCGAAGTTCGAGTAGAAGGCTCCCTTCGAGAACCCCGCCTCGTCCGCGATGCGTTCGACCGAGGCGCCCTCGTACCCCTCCCTCGCGACGACGTCCCGTGCTGCGTTCAGGAGCTTCTCCCGCGTGAGCGCCTGGCTCTGCTCTCGCGTCAGCCTCGCCATGATGATGCTCTCCCCACTGAATTCGCTCACAAACGGTGAAACCGCCCGGCGCCGAGCCGCGGACGAGTGTACCGTGCCGCAACTCCTGCCCGGGCTGAGGAAACCGCCAAGAGGATTCTTCGCCAGCCCGGTTACACAGGACAAATCAGTCGGCGATACCGTTTGGGGAGACATTGGCGATGGAGCCCTTCGGCATCCAACTGGTGCCGTTGAACTCGTGCAGCTGGTACTCGTGCACCAGTCGGCCGTCGGATTCTCCGGTCAGGTTCGCTCCGTCGATGAGGAGCGGGTTGGCCACGTTGGACAGGGAGTCCCACGCAGAGAGGAAACTCTTGCTGCTGACGTCTTTGGTGTCCTTGAGGGCCGAGACGACGGCCGCAGCCAGTCCGTAGCCGGTCAGCGCGAACGACTGGTTCGCGTCCGCCTTGGGCGCGTACTGAGCCATGTCCGCGCGGTACTTCACGAGAGCCTTCTCGTCGTGCACGGCGGGGTTCTGCGGGTCCTTGAACCACTGGTAGGAGAGGGCTCCCTTGACGTTGGCGGCACCGGCGGGCTTCACCGTGCTGGCGAAGTCGGCATACGGGCTCCCGACAAAGACCTGGGGGTGGTAGTCGATCTGACCCATGTACGACAGGAGCGCGCCCAGGGTCGGCGGGCCGAGGGTCACGACCAGCGTGTCGACCTTGGCGGCCTTGAGTTCCGTCACCTGCGAGGCGACGTCGCCCTGGCCCGGCGGGAGTCTGAGCGCCTTGACCGGCTTGACGCCGGCCTTTGCAAGCCCGGCGAGTTGGCTGTCGGCGAGTTCGTTGTTGAAGCCCATGAAGCCGACGACGGCCTTGGGTGTCTTCTCCTTGATGTAGCGCCCCTGGAGCTCGCCCTCCCAGGCGATGTCCGGCACGAAGGCACGGGAGTCGGGGAACTTCTTGACGTCGCTCAGCACGGTCTCGCCGCCCTGCACGATCTGCGCCACGCCCGCCGAGTTGAGCTGGGGCCGTGCCGCGACCGCGATGCCGCCGAAGTTGATGACGACCGTCGCGTGGTCCTTCTTGACGAACTCGGTGTTGTTGGACACGAGACGGGCGGGGTCGAAGGCGTCGTCCTTCACCTCGAAGTCGATCTTCCGACCGTTGATGCCGCCGGCGGCGTTGACCGCCTTGAAGTACGCGGCCGCCCCGTCCGCCGAGACGCCCGCGGAGGCCAGGGCGCCGCTGAGCGGGTAGCTGGCCCGGATCACGATGTCGCTGTTCTCGGTCTGGGACCCGGCCGAGCGTCCGGAACAGGCGGTCGCTGTGGCCGCGACCGCGGCCACGAGGGCGATCAGCTTCGTGGGGTAGTTCGTCATTGAACTTCCTTTCTGATGGGCAGGTAAGCGAGTGCGGAGGGAGAGCTGGTCGGGGAGGGGGAGGTGAACCGGCCGAGGAGGCGCGTGAAGCCGCCGACGAGTCCGTTGGGTGCGAGGATCAGACAGAGGATGAGCCCGCCGGCGTAGACGAGCTGGGCCCAGTTGCCCGAGGAGTCGCCGCTGACCACGTTCTCGGCGGCGGTGGGCAGGTAGACCACGATCGCCGCCCCGACGATCGCGCCCGCCCAGGTCCGGCTGCCGCCGACGACGCCGGCCGCGAGGAGGGTGATGGACAGCGTGATCTGGTAGCTGTCCGGCACCGCGATGGCGACGGCGAGGGCGTAGAGCGCGCCGCCGATGCCCGCCACGGCCGAACTGACGGCGAAGGCCGTGAGCTTGACGCGTTTGACGTTCATGCCGTTCGCGGCGGCGAGCAGGGGGCTCGTGCGGACCGCGGCCAGGGCCCGGCCGCTCGTTCCCGTCGCCAGGTTGCGCAGCAGGACAAGCGTCAGGGCGAGGACGAGGAGGCAGACGATGTACCCGAACTGCGCCGGAGTGAGCCCCGTGCCCGGGGGCGGCTGGATCCCCGAGTGCGCCAGCGAGAGGCCGAAGGTCCCGCCCGTCGTGGACTTCAGGCGGATGATCACGAGGGGGAAGACGGCGGCCACGGCGATAGTCAGCAGGCCGAGGTTGGCGCCGCCCATCCTCAGGGCAAGGCCGCCGATCAGCAGACCGAACACCAGGCACAGGGCTCCGGACAGGAGGACGGCGGGCACCCAGGGCCAGCCGCTCTTGGTGACGGTGCCGAGGGCGACGTATCCGCCGAGGCCGAAGACGGCGCCGTGTCCGACGCTGATCTGACCGGAGTGGCCGAGCAGGAGGTTGAGACCGGCGACGGCCATCGCGAGGGTGAGGACCCGGGAGAGGTCGAGGAGGTCGTAGTCGGAGACGAGGAAGGGCACGACCAGACCGACGGTCAGGGCGGCGGTCCAGCCGCCGGGGACGGCGTAGCGGCGCAACGTGTTCATACCCGCACCGTCCGGGTCCTGCCGTAGAGTCCGGCCGGCTTGAGCGTCACGACGATGGCGGTGAGCAGGAACGGGGCGACGATCGCGAGGTCTCCGTCGAGGCCGGGCACGTACCGGCCGGCCAACCCGTTCGCGATGCCGACGAGTATGCCGCCGACCACGGCGCCCACCCGGCTCGCGAGTCCGCCCAGCGTGCCGGCGGCCAGCGCCAGCAGCAGCGGGAAGGTCATCATCCCCGGTGACAGGGTCAGGACGGGCGCCGCGACGATGGCGGCGAAGGCGCCGACCGCCGCGGCGATCGCCCACCCGATCATGAGCCACAGGCCCTGGTGCTGGCCGAGGACGGTGGCGGAGGACGGGTTCTGTGCCACGGCCCGCAGACGCAGCCCGACGCTGGTGCGGTTGAACAGCACCGCGGTGGCCGTCATCACGGCGAGCAGCATGACCAGCGAGCCCACCTGCTGCACCGTCATGCGCAGCCCGGCGAACTCGATCAGGCCCTTGCCGAAGGGACTGGGGAAGGTCCGCGGATCGGTCGTCCAGACGATGGCCATCAGCGCGTTGAAGCCAAGGAGCAGGGCAACGCTGAGGGTGAGCAGAGGGAGTTCGCCCGCGCCCTCGACGCGCCGGACCAGCGTCCGCTCGATGAGTGCTCCGCCGGCCGCGGACAGGACGACGACCGCAGGGACGGCCGCCCAGAAGGTCAGGCCCGCGTTGAGCAGGACCAGGGTGAGATAGGCGGAGAGCGTCGCCATCTCGCCCTGGGCGAAGTTGAGCATGCCGGTGCCCTGGAAGACGACGCTCAGCGCGAGGGCGAGGATGCCGTACACCAGCCCTGAACTCAGCCCGTCCAGCACCTGTTGGAACAGTTCGGTCACTTCTTGACTCCGATCGCTTCCGCGCCGCCGTCCGTCTCACCGAGGTACGCGCGCTTGATCACGTCGCCGTCGCGGAACTCCTCGACCCGGCCGGCGGCGGCGACGCGGCCGCCCGTGAGGACGATCACGCGGTCGGCGATGTCGAGGGAGAGCCGTGCGTTCTGCTCCGCGATCAGCAGCGAGGTCGACCACTCGCTCCTGATCCGGGCCAGCGCCTCGAAGAGCTGCCGGGTGAGCAGCGGTGCGAGGCCGAGGGACGGCTCGTCGATGAGCAGCAGGCGGGGCCGGGCCATCAGGGCGCGTCCGATCGCGAGCATCTGCTGCTGACCGCCCGAGAGCAGGCCGGCGGCGCGTGTGCGCATCTCGGCCAGCACCGGGAAGGTGTCGTAGACGAGGGCGAAGTCCCTGCCGACGAGGGACCGCTGGTCCCGGGGCCGGGCGAGGCTGCCGAGGCGGAGGTTCTCCTCCACGGTCAGGTCGACGAACGTGCCGCGTCCCTCGGGCACATGTCCGACGCCCGCGCGTGCCGTCCGTGCGCCGCTCCAGCCCACGATGTCGACCGCGCCGTACTCGATCGCGCCCTGTGTGGACACCAAGCGGGAGATGGCGCGCAGCAGGGTTGTCTTGCCGGCCCCGTTCGGGCCGAGGAGGACGACGATCTCGCCGTCCGACAGGGCCAGGTCGATCCCGTGCAGGACCTCGACGGAGCCGTAGCGTGCGACGAGGTGCCGGGCCTCCAGCAATGCGGTGCTCACACTCCCACCTCCGACCAGTCGTCGCCCAGGTAGGCGGCGATCACCCGTTCGTCGGCCGCCACCTCGGCGGGGGATCCGGCCACGAGGAGTCGGCCCGAGTCGAGGACGACCACATGACGCGATACGCGCATCACCAGGCCGACGTCGTGTTCTACGAGGACGCAGGTCATCCCCGTGTCAGCGGCGAAGGCCTCGACGTCACCGAGGAGGTCGGAGGCCTCGTCCGCGCCGAGACCCGCCGCGGGTTCGTCGAGCAGCAGCAGGCGCGGCTCGGCGATCAGGGCCCGAGCCACCTCGACCCGGCGCCGGTCGCCGTGCGGGAGGCTGTCGACGCGCCGGTCCTGAAACCGGTCGAGACCGAGGCGCCCGAGCAGTTCGGACGCCCGTTCGCGCATCGCCCGCTCGGCGCGTACGACCGGGGGCAGCCGCAGGAGCGATCCCAGCAGGCCGTGCTTCATCCGGGAGTGGGCGCCGAGCAAGACGTTGTCGAGCGCGCTGAGTTCGGGGACCAGCAGCGGCGTCTGGAAGGTGCGCGCGATGCCGAGGGCCGCGCGGCGGTCGGCGTGCAGCCGGCTCAGGTCACGCCCTTCCAGTTCGACTCGGCCGGCGTGCCGGGCGACCCCGCTGATGCAGTTGAACAGCGTCGTCTTCCCGGCCCCGTTGGGGCCGATCACCGCCGAGACACCGCCCGCCGGTATCGAGAAGGAGACGTCCTGCAGTGCTGTGACGCCCTGGAATCTCACTCCGAGTGCGTCGACACGCAGTGCTGTGTCGTGTGTCGGATCGGCCATCGATGGGCACCGTCCTGTTCTGCGTGAAGTGATGCGTGGGTGGTGCGTGGGCAAGGGGGTGCCGTGCTAGCCGCGGGCCGCCCGGTACGAGGTCGGCCAGATGCCGTGGCGGCCGGGCGCGAGGATGCCGTCCGGGTCGACGGCGTCCTTGATCTTCTCCACGAACCGCTGGTAGGCGTGGCCGTTGAAGGAGTACTGGTCGGAGGCGAGGTCCATGCACTCCAGGTGGGGACGGGACTCTCCGTAGCCGAGCGCGCCGGCCGCGGCGACCAGGCGCTTGGCGAGGTCGAAGGCGGCTCGCGCGTCGGACGGGTCCGTCCGGTCGTACCGGATGCCGATGATGACCACGCACGAGCGCTCCCCGGTGACCACGACGGTGGCGCCGAAGTTCGCGCCCGCGTCGAGCACCAGCGAACGGGCCGTTTCGACCATGCTGCGCACCTGCGGGCCCTGGAGGGGCACAACCGGTGCGACATCGATGTGGGCGACATGGTCCGGGGTACTCTCGATCGCCTTGAGGGTCGGGATGCCGATCATGATCTGGTCGGCGGACATGACGATCTCGTCGTACTCGTCCGGCGCGTAGAGGCGCCGGGCTTCGACCCGGCCGGTCGGGATCTTCGCCCAGGCCTCCTTGACGCGCCTCACCTTGGCCCGCACGATCTCCGGGTCGCCCCACACGGCCGCGCGCGCAGCCCACGCACCGACCTCGGTGCGCTCGCCGATCTCCCGGATCTCGGCCTCGGTGAGCTGGTGGGAGGCGGCGACGGGGAGGTCCCTGAGCATGTGGGAGGCGCGCAGTGTGGAGAAGAGCGCGGGGGCGCCCTCCAGGTGTCCCGCGAGCCGCAGTTCCCGGATGGTGTCCACCGCCGCTTCGAGGTCCTCGTCCTCGCCGACCGAGAGCACGAGCGGGGCGTAGGCCTCCGGCAGGCGCTTGAGCCAGACGCCCATCCTGGTGACGATGCCGAGGTTGGACTGCACGAACAGCCGGTCCAGCGACGGTCCCAGGCTCCGCTTGTACACATGCCAGGCCCTGCCGTCCGGGAGCGCTCCGGCCCCGGTGCGCAGGAGGTCGCCGTCCGGGAGGACGACCTCCAGCCCGGTGGGGAGCATGTAGTCGGCGCCGTAGTGCTGGTAGGTGTGGCCGGCGTCCATCGAGTTGCCGATGATCGATCCCCAGCCGAGGTCGGGGCAGGGGGTGAGCAGCCGGTGGCCGGCCGCGCGGACGGCCTCGTACAGGTCGAACCAGGTCACGCCGGGCTCGACCACCGCGTAGGCCAGCTCCTCGTTGATCTCCAGGATGCGGTTCATCTTCTGGAACCCGATCTGGATCGAACCGCGCACACGGGGTGAGGCACCGCCGTGTCCGAGGTTGCGGCCCTGGCTGTGCGGCCATACGGGGATGCGGTACCGGCCCGCCAGGCGGACGATCTCCCGCACCTGCTCCGTACTGGTGGGCTGCACGACCGCCGCGGCGGCGTACGTCTCATCGCCGGGGATCCAGTAGGCGTCCTTGAACTCGTCGACCTTGGCGCGCTCGATGTGGAGGGAGCCGTCGCCGACGACCGCCGCGAGCTCGCGGACCAACTCGGCCGGGAGGGTGGGCAGATGCAGGGTCGCGTCGGTCATCGTCATCTCTTCTCGGGGAGTGACTGATCAGAAGCGTCGCCTCACGGCGTTTCAGATACCGATCAGACTTCGGATTCCGGACCGTATTCCTAGCCCTTACCCTCGTCAACGGTCTGGACAAAAAATCTTGAAGCGCCCGATGAAGCCGCATTTTTCGCTACCGGACGACGGAAAAGTTGCCCTTGTTCGATGTATTGACATCGCTCCGAGAGCACTCAAATACTCATTGGAATTCGAAGTCGGACCCGAATCCGGATTGGATCGGCCTGTGATGTCTGCGTTGGAACTCAATGGCGAGAACCTGTACCGGGACCCCTATCCCGTCTACGCCCGCTTGCGCGAGGAAGCTCCCGTGGCCTTCTTCGAAGGAACCCACGAATACCTCGTCACCCGCTTCGAGGACTGCCGCACGGTGGGCGCGAACGACCGCATGTTCGGCCCTTCCGGCAGCCCGGACCGGCCGGAGGCCCGAGTCATGGGCATGCCGAACGTGCTGTCCATGACCGGCGAGGACCACCGTCTGCTCCGCCTGGGCATCGACGAGAACCTCACCCTGGAACAGGTCCGGGGCTACGTCGAGGCCCTGACCCGCCCGGTCGTCGATCGCTGTCTGGCAGAGCTGGCACCGCGCGGGTCGGCGAACCTCACCGCCGACCTCTTCGAACCGATCTCGGTGCGCTGCATCGGTGACGTCATCGGCCTGACGGACACCGCGAACGAGACGCTGGTCGAGTGGTTCCACGCGATGAGCGCCGGCCTACAGAACGTCGGCGACGACCCGGCCGTGTGGGAGCGGCTCGACCGGGCGCTGGCCGAGATCGACGCACAACTCGGCGCACTCTACGAGCGGGTGGTCGCCAGGCCCGACCACACCCTGATGAGCCATGTGGTGCGCGGCGGCCTGCCGGACGGTGAGGTCCGCGGCTTCGACGAGGTCCTGCCGACCATGAAGGTGATCATCCTGGGCGGTCTGCAGGAACCCGGCCACGCCGCCGCGAACGCCTGCGCGGGACTGCTGCTCAACCCCGACCAGGCGCGGGTCGTCGCGGACGCCCCGAAGGAACACGCGCTGCGCGCCTTCGACGAGGGTCTTCGCTGGATCGCCCCCATCGGAGTCACGCCGCGCGTCACCGCCGAGGACGTCGTCGTGGCCGGCACCAGCATCCCGGCCGGCTCGTCGGTCGCCATCGTCATGGCGTCGGCCAACCGGGATCCGAACCGCTTCGAGAATCCGGACCGGTTCGACATGTCCCGCAAGAAGCGGCCGCACCTCTCCTTCGGCTTCCGGCCCCACTTCTGCTCGGGCCACGCCCTGTCACGGGCGATGGGGACGATCGCGCTGGAGGAGGTCTTCCTGCGGCTGCCGAATCTGCGGCTGGACGACAGCCGAGAGGTGGCGGCGAAGGGCTGGCGTTTCCGTGGGGTCACGGACCTGCCCGCCGTCTGGGACGCGTGACATGGCAGGGACGACGGGACTGGCCATCGACTGCCACGGCCACTTCACGACCGAGCCGCCCGAGTTCCGTGCCTTCCGCGCGGCCCAGGTGGACTTCGCCGAGGGCCGGTCGCGGGACCGGCCCGGCTATGCCGGGACCGACGACGACACCCTGATCGAGATCATCACGGACAACCAGCTGCGACTGCAGCGGGAGCGGGGCTCCGACCTCACCCTCCTGTCGCCCCGCGCCTCGGGCATGGGCCACCACGTTCCGGGCCAGGACATCGCGACGGAGTGGGCCCGGCTCTCGAACGACACCGTCCGGCGCATCTGCGAGCTGTTCCCGAAGAACTTCGCCGCCGTGTGCCAGCTGCCCCAGACCGTCGAGGGCGACCTCGGGCCGGTCGTCGCCGAGCTGGAGCGCTGTGCGGCGGCCGGGTTCGTCGGATGCAACGTCAACCCCGATCCCTCGGGCGGGCGTTGGTCGGCGCCTCCGCTGTACGACCGCTGGTGGGATCCGCTGTGGGAGGCGATGACCCGCCTGGACGTACCCGGCATGATCCATGTGTCGGGCTCCTGCTCCCCCGCCCTGCACACCACCGGCGCGCACTACCTCGCCGCCGACACGGTCGTCTTCATGCAGCTGCTGGAGGGCGACCTCTTCGAACGGCACCCGGACCTGCGGCTGGTCATCCCGCACGGCGGCGGCGCCGCTCCGTATCACTGGGGCCGCTACCGGGGCCTGTCGGTCATGCTCGGCAAGCCGCCCCTGTCCGAACACCTCCTGCACAACCTGTACTTCGACACCTGCGTGTACCACCAGGCCGGCATCGACACCCTGTTCCGGGTCGTCGACCCCAAGAACCTTCTCTTCGGGTCCGAACTCCTCGGCGCCGTAAAGGCCGTGGACCCGGAGACAGGTCACCCCTTCGACGACACCAAGCGCTACATCGACGCCCTCGGTCTCGACGACGGGACCCGGCACGCCGTCCTCGAAGGCAACGCCCGGCGCGTCTATCCCCGGCTCGACGCGCTGCTCACCGCACAAGGGCGCTGAACACTCACGCACCCGGCCTCCCGAACTGGAGTTCCCCTCGATGACATCCGACCTGACACCCGTACGTTTCGCCGGCGGCGCCCAGGGCTTCAACTGGCTCCCCGTGTTCGTCGCCGACGAACTGGGCCTGTTCCGCGAACACGGGCTGGAGATCGAGTACCTGCGCCTCGGCTCGGTCGACAAGGCCACCGCCGCCGTGCGCGACGGCACCGCCGACCTGGCGATCACCCCACCGGAGGGCGCGGTCGCCGACCACGTCGCCGGCGGAGCCCTGCGTATCGTCGCCGCCAACTCGCTGCGGCTGCCCATGTCCCTGGTCGCCCGCCCCGAGGTCGGTTCCGTCGCCGAGCTGCGCGGCAGGCGGATCGGCACCTCCTCCCTCACCGAGGGCACGGCGCTCTACATGCAGATCATGCTCCAGCGGGAGGGACTGTCGTATCCGGGCGACTACGAATTCGTCCTCGCTGGTGTGCACACGACCCGGTGGGCGGCGCTCCAGAAGGACGAGATCGACTGCGCGCCCCAGCCCGCACCGTGGAACTTCCTCGCCGAGCGCGAGGGGTACCGCCTGATCGGCGAGGTGAACGACGCGATCCCCGAGGTCGTCTTCGCGGCGGTCATCGGCAGGAACGACTGGACGGCGCGCAACCGCGACACCGTCGAACGGCTGGTCGCCGCCCTGACCGAGGCGCACGACATCGTCAACGACCCCTCGCAGGACGGCAGCACGCTGCCGATCTATCAGCGGATCACCACCCCCGACGCCCCGGACCTGGCCGCCCAGGGCCTGTCCTACACCCGGGACATGGGCATGTGGCCGCCTGGTCTGGTCGTCTCGCCCAAGGCGTGGGAGGCCACGGTGGACCTCATGGTCCGTGCCGGGCTGCTCGATCCGGAGCGGGTCAGCGACGCGGCCGGTGTGCTCGACCTCGGTTTCGTCCGGGGTGACTGACCATGGCCCGGATCGTGACGACGGTCGTCCGCGCCGACGCGGCGACCTGTGCCGGCTTCGCGGAGCTCGGGGTGGCGACCGCACATGAGGCGCAGCACCGCACCGGACTCCTCGACCACCGCCTACGGCCCCGCCAGTCGGGGCGGGTCGTCGCAGGTCCGGCACTGACCTGCGAGGTACCGCCCGGCGACAACTGGATGATCCACGCGGCTCTGGAGCAGGCCCAGCCGGGCGACATCCTCGTCGTCAGCCCGACCTCGCCCTGCGACGACGGCTACTTCGGCGACCTGCTCGCCACGTCGGCGCAGGCGAGAGGCGTTCGCGGACTCGTGATCGACGCCGGGGTGCGTGACGTCGCGGAGCTGCGCGCCATCGAGTTCCCCGTCTGGAGCAAGACCGTCAGCGCCCAGGGGACGGTCAAGGAGACCCTCGCGGACGTCCAGGTCCCCCTGGTCTGCGGCGGCAGCCTGATCACGCCGGGAGACGTGATCGTCGCGGACGACGACGGTGTCTGCGTGGTGCCTCGGGAGTCGGCCGCCGAGGTGCTGGACAAGGCACGCCGCAGGGCTGCCATGGAGGAGGAGAAGCGGAAGCTCTACGCGGCCGGACAGCTCAGCCTCGACGTCAATTCCCTGCGTGCCCGCCTTGAGGAGAAGGGGCTGACCTATGAGTGAGACCTCCGGGTCCCGGGTCCCCCGTCGTGTGGTCACCGCGCTCAGGGACGGCAAGTCGGTCTTCGCCTCCGACGGGCCCTCCCCCAACGTCCACCACTACGCCTCGGTCCCCGGCATGACGACCTCGGTCGTCTACGCCACCGCGGCACCCCCGCGCCTGCCGCAGGACGAGGCCGAGACAGCGCCGCCCAGGCTTCACGTGCCACCGGCGCCGGGCGAGACCCGCCTGATGATCGTCACTTTCCCGCCCGACACCGTGATGGCGAGTCCGGAGTTCGACCCGGTCGCCGCGGATGCCGAGCAGCGCGAGTTCATACCCGGCCTTGCCGAGCGATTCGAACCGGACGCCCCCGGCATGCACCGCACCGACACCGTCGACTACGACCTCGTCCTCGACGGGGAGATCTGGCTCGAACTGGACGACGGGGCGACCGCGCACCTGCGCCAGGGCGACATCGCGGTCCAGTGCGGCACCCGGCACGCGTGGCGCAACAAGGGCGACCGGGCCGCGACGATGTGCTTCGTCCTGATCGGCGGTGCGCCACGATGACCATCGAGCACTACGGGTGCCTGATCGTCGGCGCCGGGCACGCGGGGGCACAGGCCGCGATCTCCCTGCGGCAGGCGGGGTTCGAGGGGAGCGTCTGCCTGCTCGGTGACGAACCCGTCGCTCCGTACGAGCGTCCCGCCCTGTCGAAGGAGTACCTGGCCGGCAAGAAGGAATTCGCCCAACTCCTGCTGCGCCCGCCGGACTTCTGGCCCGAGCACGACGTCGCGCTCTCCCTCGGCCGGCGCGTGACCGCCGTCGACGCCGAGGCGCACACCGTCACCTGCGCCGACGGCACCACGATCGGCTACGGCATCCTCGTCTGGTGCGCCGGAGGCACTCCGCGCACCCTGCGCTGCCCCGGACACGACCTGGACGGCATCCACGCGATCCGGGACAAGGCCGACTGCGACCGACTCATCACGGCCCTGCCGCACAGCCACCGAATCGCAGTGATCGGCGGCGGCTACGTCGGCCTGGAAGCCGCCGCCGTGCTGAGCGGGCTCGGCAAGCAGGTCGTCGTGATCGAGGCGCTGGACCGGGTCCTCGCCCGCGTCACCGCAGAGCCCCTCTCCCACTTCTACGAGGCCGAACACCGCGCCCACGGCGTGGAGTTGCGACTCGGCACGGGAGTCGCCGAGATCGTGGGCGAGAACAGGACGGTGAGCGGGGTGCGCCTCACGGACGGCACGGTCGTCCCGGCCGACCAGGTGATCGTGGGCATCGGCATCGAACCCGTCGTCGAACCACTCCTTTCGGCGGGGGCGGAGTCAGCACCCGGCCAACTGGGCGTGCTGGTGGACGAGTTGTGCCGCACGACGCTCACGGATGTCTACGCCGCCGGCGACTGCGCGTTGATCCGGGGCGGCGCCGGCATTCGCATCGAGTCCCGGCAGAACGCCTCCGAGCAGGCGGACACCGCGGCGAAGGCCATCAGCGGCAGGCCCGAACCACTGCGCCTGCTCCCGCTGTTCTGGTCGAACCAGTACGACCTGCGGCTGCAGACCGTCGGCCTGAGCCACGGCCACGACCGGACCGTCCTGCGGGGCGCCCCCGACAAGCGGAGCTTCTCGCTCGTCTACCTCAAGGACGGCGCGGTCACCGCCCTGGACTGCGTCAACTCGGCCCGCGACTACCTGCAGGGCCGCCGGCTGGTGGAGGCCGGCACCCATGCCGACCCCGCGCTGCTGGCCGACGCCCGAATCCCCCTCAAAGAAATAGCCGCTTCGGCCTGAACCGCCCCGGAGGAACAACACCATGCAGATCACAGTCACGACCCGGGACGGCACGTCACACCCGGTCGAAGCAAGCACCGGTCTGTCCCTCATGCAGAACATCCGCAACGCGGGCGTCGAGGAACTGGAGGCGATCTGCGGCGGCTCGCTCTCCTGCGCGACCTGCCACGTCTACGTCGACAGCCTGCCCGCCTGTGCCGAACTCTCCCCCAGATCGGCGGACGAGGAGGACCTCCTCGACGCCTGTGACGACCTGGCGGAGAACTCCCGGCTGTCCTGCCAGGTCGTCTTCGGCCCTGCCCTCGACGGGATGCGCGTGACGATCGCACCCGAGTCCTGATCGCCCCCCGAGCATTGAGAGAGATGATGACCGAACTGATGCGCGCCGCGCGGCTGCACGCCGTCGGCGAGAAGATGCAGATCGAGGACGTGGAGCGGCCGACCGCGAGCGGCACGGACGTCGTGGTGGCCGTCAGGGGCTGCGGCATGGTGCCGAACCTGGCCAACGTCCTCGCCAACTGGCAGACGTGGTACCCCCAGATGCCACTGCCCCCGCTCCCGGCGATCTTCGGGCTCGACCCCGTGGGCGTCGTGCACGAGATCGGCGAGCAGGTCGTCGGCGTCAGGCCGGGAGACCGCGTCTACGTCAACCCGGGCCGCTCGTGCGGTGCCTGCCACGCCTGCGGGTCGAGCACACCGCAGAAGTGCGACTACTGGACCCTGGGCGGCTACTTCGGCTACAACCCCAACAGCCTCGACATGTTCGCGCGTTACCCCTACGGCGGCTTCTGCGAGTACATGCTCGCGCCGCAGAGCGCACTGGTGAAGATCCCCGACAACCTGGAGTTCCGGCAGGCCACCCGGCTCGGCTACCTCGGCACGTCGTACGCGGCGGTCAAGAAGCTCGGCCCGTTGGCCGGCAAGTCACTGATCGTCAACGGCGCGACGGGCACCCTCGGTGTCGGCGTCACGCTCGTCGCCCTGGCGCTCGGTGTCTCCCGCATCTTCGCCGTCGCGCGCGGTGTACCACTGCTGGAGCGGCTGGCGGAACTCGCCCCGGACCGCATCGAGATCTTCTCCAACCGCGGCGGCGGCACGGAGGCCTGGGTGAAGTCGCGCACCGGGGGCCGGGGCGCGGACTTCATGATCGACACCCTCGGCGCCGTCGCCTCGCTCGACTCGTTGGGGGACGCGATGCACGGGGTCGGCCGCGGCGGCCGGATCGTCAACATCGGCGGTACGGCCGGCGAGTTGGGCGTCGATGTGAAGTGGTGGATGGACGAGCAGATGGAACTCATCGGCTCGGTCTGGTTCACAGCCGCCGAGGGCCTGGAACTGGCCGGGCTGCTGGGCAGCGGAGCGATCGATGTCGCCGTGCTCCAGCCCAAGTCCTGGCCGCTCGACGAGATCAACGACGCGATCTCCGGCGTGTCGAGCGGTGAGGGCGGGTTCACGAGCTACTTCGTGGAGATCTGAGTGCGGTGAGCCGACGCCGGAGTGCCGGGTTCCGCGGCGGCCGGTCCCGACCCCTGCGGGCTTCGGCACGGTAAGGCGGTCGGCAGGCGCAGCGCGGCCTCGCCCACGCGGACAGCGCGCAGGGGCACGCTCGCCGCCTTCTGGTTCCCGCCGACCGGCACAGCACAGCCGATGACGGCGCGCGCGGCGTCCTCCCGGCAGGTGCGCGTGATCACCCAGGGGGCGAGGTACCAGGACGCGGGACAGCCGCCCGCCGTGGCGATATTTCCCCCGGCGTGGAGGAGCACGTCCGGCACGAGGGTTCATCGCGCCCGGCGAGGATCGTTCAGGACGTCGGAGTCCGGATGCTCAGCGAACGCCCACGCCGTGGCTTCGGCGAGCTCGTCGACCGCCGGGCAGGCGGCGTCCAACTGGGCGATCAAAGCCGGGGGTTCATGCCCCAGGACCTCCTCGACAAGCGACGGCTCATCCAAGTGGCCGCTGCGAGGTGAAATCGGTACAGGTCATGAGAACAAGGCGTTCAGATCGGGCTTCTTGTCGCCGAAGAGGCCGTCCTTCTCGCTGAGAGAGGCGAGCTTTTCCAGCGAAGCCATGTCGACCTGCGCCGGCCAGCTGGGCAGCGTGAGGTTCTGCAGGACGTCACCGCTGATCTTGGTGTAGCTGGTGAGGGTCTGGCGTGCCTCGTCGGGGTGGCCTGATGCGTACTGCAGCGACTCGGCCATTGCTTCGGTGAACCTCTTCACCAAGTCGGGGTTCTTCCGTATGAGCTGCGTCGAAGTGAAGTACGTCGCCACGGTGAGCTTCGGGTCTGTCTCGGCGAACGGCGAGGCCACGATACGGGCGCCCTGCGCCTTGGCGATCGTCTGCGCCGGCTCGCCCATCCAGGCGGCGTCCACCCGCCCGGCGTCCAGGGCGGCCGGCATCTGGTCGAACGCGATCTCGACGAACCTGACCTTCGACGGGTCTCCGCCGGCCTTGCGGACCGACTCGCGCACCGTGGTGTCCCCGATGTTCTGCAGGGTGTTCACCGCCACCGTGTGTCCGGCGAGATCCTTGGCCGACTTGATCGAGCTGTCCTTATTGACCGCCACGCCCGTGACGTCGCTGCCAACCTTGCCATTTGAGGCGGCGCCGTTGACCACGGACTTGACCGGAACTCCCTTGACCTGCGCGAGCATCAACGACGTGGTGTTGCTGAACCCGAACTGGAACTGTCCGCTCACCACACCGGGAATGATCGCCGCGCCCCCCTGGGCACTCACCATCTGCAGGTTGATGCCGCGGCTCTTGAAAAACCCCTTCTGCTGCCCCAGATAGAGCGGAGCCACATCGACGATGGGAATGATGCCCACTTTGACCGTCGCCGTCTTGTTCCCTCCCGAGGGCGCAGCATCACTCGTCCCCGACCCCGAAGTCCCACAACCGGCCATGCCGACGAAGGTCATGAGCATTGCCCCAAGCCCGAGAACGCGCCTTTGCATGAGCTCCTCCTGACGGAAAGCACTGTGAACGGCGTGAACACTGCGGTGCATGAACAAGCGCTGCGCAAGAAGGTGGACCTCATGAGCCCTCGGCGACCAGGAGGATGCTTGTGCCGCCGTATGCGCCACCCGACACTCCCGCAGCCCGGCACCGGAGACAGGGGTGACGAGGCAGGAGAGGCAGGCGCAGGACCACGCTTGCCCGGCCGCGGCTCAGCAGCACACCAGATGTTGTGCATTTTGTTGACGGCCGCAATCTACACACCCGCCTTCACCGTGTCAGCACTCCGGACAAGAGAGGTTGCGACAGCTCCGCCTTCGCCACTGCCTCGCGCGCCAGCGGATCCCGCACCCGGCCGCACCTCGTCCAGCCGGTCACCACGCGCTCGTCCGGCTCGCCGATCACGCCGGGCTCGGGCGGAGGTTCGTGGCCGAGGAGGTCGTGCTCGCGGCACCAGGCGTCGTTGTAGACGGTCTCCAGGTAGCGGTGCGGGCCATCCGGAAAGACGGTGGCGATCCGGGTTCCGACGGGGTACGTCCGCGCCACCCACCCGGCCACCAGTGCCACGGCTCCGACACTCCAGCCCCCGGACGCGTAGTGACGGCGAGCCAACTGCCGGCAGGCCCACACCGCCTCGGCCGGGCCCACCCAGTGGACCTCCGCGAAGGCCGCGTAGTCGACGTTGGAGGGGTGGATGCTCGACCCCAGACCCCGCATCAGCCGCGACCCGGCAGGCTGCCCGAAAATCGTCGAGCCGACCGCGTCCACCCCGATAAGCCGCAGCTCGGGACACGACTCGCGCAGTCCCGCCGCGATACCGGCCGAGTGCCCGCCCGTGCCCACCGCCGCCACCAGGACGTCGACACGGCCGAGTTGGGCCATGAGCTCGGCGGCCATCGGGCGGTAGGCGGCCGTATTGTCGGGGTTGTGGTACTGGTCCGGGCAGTACGCGCCCGGTGTGCGGGCCATCAGTTCGGCGACCCGCTCACGGCGGGCCCGCTGCCAGCCTCCGTCGGGATGCGGTGCGGCCACCTGCTCGACGTGCGCGCCGAGTGCGGTGAGCAGCCGGACCATCGACGGCTCCATGCCCGGGTCCGTGACGACGGTGACGGGATGGCCGTAGGTCAGCCCGGCCAGGGCGAGCCCGAGGCCGAGGGTGCCGCTGGAGGACTCGACGATCGGCGCCTCGGGCGCGAGCTCTCCGCGGCGCCGCGCCTCCCGGACCATGTACAGGCCGGGTCGGTCCTTGATGCCGCCGGGGTTGGTGCCTTCCAGCTTGGCGTGGAAGCCGCGGCCCGGCGGGGCGAACGGCTCGTCGATCCACAGGACCGGGGTGTTGCCCACTAGGTGTGCCGGGCGGCGGGCGATCGGGGGAACAGGGGCGTCGGCCCCGACCGAGGCGAGGGATTCGAGCAGGGAGAGATCCATGGGCGTACGGCTCCTTCGCGCCCGCTTGTTCGGGCGGGCGCGGTGCAGGGCGCGCGGGCACGCCTGACCGCGGTCCGCTGCCGTCGCGACGCGGACACGGTGGGGGCGTGCGGGTCGTGCCTACTGCCGCCAGACACAAAGCCTGGAACATGCGGGTCGGCCGCCCGTTGGTGCGAGAGCTCCGCCCCTTGGATCTCCGCGGCCCGGCGATGCGCTCGTGCCGGGTAGATGGACGACCGGCTCGACGAGCTGAGGCACGTGGACCGGACGGTCTGCGGAGACCCGGACACGGTCGACCGCGTGCTCCACGGTGTCATCGAAGACGTCGTGACCATGTCCGTGATCCGGCCCGAATGCCACCGGCTCCGCGGCTGCCGTCGACTGCGCGACGGTCGCAGTGAGCGTGAGCGGCTGGTGGTGGCTGAGAAAGCCCGGCCCGTGCAGGGCACCCAGCAGATGGGATGCCACGAGCAGGATCAGTCCGATGAGCAGGACGGACGGCGCGGGACGACGCTGGACGCGACTGCCGACCATCACATGAATCACACACGCAACGCAGTCGATCGGTTACGAAGGATCACCATACGACGCGGCGCCCTCGCGTCGCCGGCCCCGCGGATTCAGAGTCTCTGAACACCCCAGAAGGCGGCGAGGAGCAGGACGATCACCGCCACCGCTACTCCGCCGGCCACAGCCGCACGTCGCATCCACGGGCTCACACTCCATCGGTTCCCGCAGGTGCCGTCCGCTGCCGCGGCGAACGCGCCGTCGCCACCCTCAAGACCTAGAAAATCCTGACCAAGCTGCGCTGCAGCCCCTCCCGGACGACCGCAACGGTGCAGGCCATCCTCGTTCTCCACCACGTCCAAAACCCGACCGACCAAGGAGGAAAACGCTCAGCAGCCGTGCCGGCCGACCCTAGTGATGAGTTGTCGCGCCCGCACCCGTCATACCTACGACGGGACACGACGAGGCGGAAGGATGACGTGATGAGTGCGGACACGCGGCTGGAGGAGCTGGGCGTGAGCGGGCTGGGCGAGGTCGACGAGCCGGCGTTCTCGGGGCTGGCGGAGCAGCACCGGCGGGAGCTGCACGTGCACTGCTACCGGATGCTCGGGTCGTTCGAGGACGCCGAGGACACCGTGCAGGAGACGTTCCTCCGTGCCTGGCGGCGGCGGGAGACCTTCGAGGGGCGGTCGACGTTCCGGGCCTGGCTGTACCGGATCGCCACCAACGCCTGCCTGGACCTGCTCGCCAAGCGCCGCCCCGAGCCTGCGACCGGCGGCGAGGTGCTGTGGCTGCAGCCCTACCCGGACCGGCTGCTCGACGAGCTGCCCGCGGGCGACGCGGACGAGCCGGAGACCGTCGCCGTCGCGCGGGAGACGATCGAGCTGGCCTACCTGGTCGCAGTCCAGCACCTCGCGCCGCGCCCGCGGGCCGTGCTGATCCTGCGGGACGTGCTCGGCTGGCCGGCGAAGGACGTCGCGGAACACCTCGGGGACTCCGTCAACTCCGTGAACAGTGCGCTGCAGCGGGCCCGCGCCGGCATGCGGGAGCACCTGCCCGCCGAGCGGCAGGACTGGACCGGCGGCGAGGAGGACGCCGGGACACGCGAGCTGGTGCGCCGCTTCACCGACGCGAGCGTCGCCAAGGACGTCGACGGTCTCGCTGCCATGCTGCGGGACGACGTCCGCTGCTCGATGCCGCCCACCCCGGGCCTGTACGTCGGTCGCGACACGGTGGTGAACAACTGGGTCGAGGACGGGTTCGAGGACCTGGGGCGCCTGCGCTGCGTCCTCACGTCGGTAAACCGGCAGCCCGCCCTCGCCTTCTACCTCTGGCGGGAGCAGGAGGGTGCGTACCTGCCGCTGACGATCGACGTCCTGCGCGTCACCGGCGGGGCGATCACCGAGATCGTCATCTTCCACGACGACCAGTTCCCCCGGCTCGGGCTGCCGGAGCGCCTGCCTGCGGACGGCACGGAGTAGTCCCGGTGTGGACGCTCGCGCTGCGCGGTGGCGCGCGTGTCGCGGTGGTCGCGGCCGAGTGGCACGACGCGTTCGGCGTCGTCACCCGCGGGCGGGTGCAGCTGGAGCTGCGCGACGGAGAGCCTGGGCCGGTCCTCGGACGCGACGCCGGGTTCTGGCTCCGCGGCACCGGCGTCCGCGCCCTGCGGAACCCCGGCCGTCGCACGGCGAGGGTGCGCATCGTCACCACCAGGGGCAGGACCGTCACATGCCAGTCAACCCACCCCGTACCCCAGTTACCGAATGACGGAGGAACGACATGAACAGCATGAATGACACCGGGGTCGGCGCAGGCCCGACATCGGGCCGGACCAGCCACACCCACCGACTCCGCGGGCTCGCCGGCACCGGCTTCACTGCCACGCTCGCAGCGATGGTAGCCACCACCCTCGCCGCTGCGCTTGCCCAGGCCGTTGGCGTCGACTTCGAGGTCCCCGATGGTGGCGAGACGATCTCGTTGTCCGGGTTCGCCGTGGTGACCGGCTTCTTCTCGGTCGTGGGCATCGTCATTGCCATCGCTCTTCGTCGTTGGAGCGCTCGCCCTGCCGAGCGATTCGTGTGGACCGCAGTGTCGCTGACCGCGATCTCGTTGGTCCCGCCCCTCCTCTCCGGGGCAAACACCGCCACCGCCACCGCCCTCCTCGGGCTACACCTCGTCCCTGCGACGGTGATGATCCCCACCCTGGCGCGGAGCCTCCGCCCCCGGACCAATTGACGATCCCGCAACGGGACAACGCGCGGCGCAAGGGCGTGCGCGAGCGCACCAACGTGCCCCCGGCGCTGCCACCTCCATTCCAGGTTCCTTTTCTTGGTCAATTCGAAAGCTGAGTCGCAGCCGCAAAGGAACTCGGCTGCCCCGTCGGCCTCCCTGGCCGCGCCTCCAAGCAGGGAGTGTTCGGCCTGACCACAGATGGTCGGGGCCCTCGGTCATTCTGGGTTCGCTGCTGCTTCGAGCGGACAACATGGCCGCGTGGGACAGGTGTTCTCCCGCGATGTTTGCGGAGGAGTGGTCGTTGGTCTTAGTGCTTTCTTCCGAGGCGCGCTGCGCCAAGAGACCGATTCGCGCCCGTCCGGGCATCCATAGTGTGAGCCGCATGAGCGATGCAGCGCACAAGGCCTCCCGTGACCGTGCGATAGACGTAGTCCGGGGCTACACAGACCACGACGCCATGGCAGTTCAAGAGGTACTGGCCGGTCTGGACGCAGGCGGCTGGGTAGAGGTGTACGCCGTCCTGAGTGGTCTGTTGCGCTCCACCATCAGCATCATGGAGTTGACTGACAAGCAGTGGAAACTGGGCGACCTGGTTCGGCGTACCGACGAGGTCGCCGCCGCAGCTCCGCCCCACTACGAGTTCGCCGTCGCCGCGGCAACGCGGGCCTGGGCCCGCGGAGACCAGTCGGCGCTGCGCGCGTTGTCGGGCCAAGACCTCCCTGGGGCCGTGCACATGACGGCAGTAGGCGTCGCCGTTCTGGGTCTGGCGCTGTGGGGCAGGGCCGGATTCCTCAATGTTCTCAAGGGGTTCCACGAAACCGCCACGGCGCTCGTGAACGATCGGCCTTCCGGCGTCTGACCGCTCGAACCGCGGCGTCCGGAGATCAGACTCTCGCCGGCTTCGTCGTCGATGCCACCTGCCTGCGGAGCCGGCGAGAACCCCACACTTCCTGCCCAGAGGCTGAACTCTTCACAGAATCGGGGTGCTTCGCTTGTCCAGAGCCGCGCTGAACCGGATCGTCGCCGGCGAGTTCCTCATGGGCGCGCCGGCTCCGGACGGTCAGGTCGCGCCATGAATTTCCGGACTCCGCTGTCCGCTCTGTTCCCCGGGACCTCAGGTCGGCTTCTCACGGCCCTCGTCGATCACCACGCCACCGGCGCCGCCAGGCCGCTGACGCTCGACGAGCTGTCCAAGGACGCCGCGGTGACGTCCTCCCAGTCGGAAGCAGCACTCTTCCGCCTAGGCCTGCTCGGCCTCATCGTCCCCAGACGCAAAGGAGAAGTCGTACGTCTCGTCGCAGGCCACATCGTCTGGACCGCTCTGGGTCAACTGACAGACCTGCGTGGCCGCGTCATCGACGCGGTCCGCGAGCAGGCGCTGGGCCACCTCCACCCAGCACCGGACTACCTCGCACTGAGTGGCGCCGTCATCGAGGGAACGGCAGCACATCCTGCGGACGTACTGGAGCTGATCGTCGTTCCGCCGGCAATCGCCCCGGCTGACTGGCGGAACGGCGTCGCCGCTCTCGTCACGCAGCTGTCCCTTGACCTGGGTAACGTCGTCGTCCACCGAAGTGCCCATGACGCCCAAGTGGCGGAGGCCATGGGGTGGAAAGAGCGTCGTACGCGTCTTCCCACTGTGATGGCCAGGGGCAGCCTGTCAGGGTTCGGATCTCCGACGTTCTCCTCCGTCGGCTCCGGTCACCCGCCGTACCAGGTCCACTCAGGTGGCCAAGAGACGCGCGGCGGTGACCTGGTACTCGTTGCGCAGGTGGTCCACGGTCTCGAAGTTCACGAAAGCGAGCACCGAACCGCCCTGACCGACGCGTGCGTCCGCGGTACTCGGGTGGTACCGCGGAACACGTCGCCTGTCCCCTCAGCTTCTGCCCCTCACCGGAGCTTGGCGGTGATGCGGTATCGACCGGACGTCAACCGGCAGACGTAAACACCGTCGGTGTGACCGATGAAGCGCGCACCCTCTGCTCTCGCCAGGGGAGTTCGTCCTTCGCGGACGGAATCGACCGACGCCGCCGGAAGTCGCAGTTCTGCCTCGCTGTTCGCGGGCACCGCCACGTCGTACACGAGGTCCCTGCCGCTGTCTTCGAGCTTCCACTCGCTCTCGATCACGCCGTACGGCGACTCGTACGAGCCGGACACCTGAGTGATCCTGCCGGTCGGGTCGATGTGGGGCTGGAGCACGAAATGCTTGAAGCCGGGGCTCTCCGGATCGCGGGCGATGCCGGCCATGTACGCGTACATCCACTCCATGATCGCGCCGTAGGCGTAGTGGTTGAAGGAGTTCATGCTGACCGGGCCGAAGCCGGCGTCCTTGGAGTAGGAGTTCCAGCGCTCCCAGACGGTGGTGGCACCGTTCTTCACGGAGAAGAGCCAGGAGGGCAGCGCGTCCTGGTGCAGCAGCTTGTACGCCAGGTCCCCGCGGCCCTCGTCGGTGAGGACGGGAGCGAGGACGTTGACGCCGAGGAAGCCGACGGACAGCGTGTTTTCGGCGTACTTGACCCGGCTGCTGTTCGGGTGCGCCGCCTTGTAGGCCGCGTCGTTGCCGATGTTGGCCGCCAGCAGCCCGACCAGTGTGCGGCGTTGGGCCTCCGTCTCGTAGAAGCCGAGCTTGAGGACCCATAGCAGTGCTGTCTGGCTGTTGTCCTCCGTCTTCTGGTTGGGGTCGGCGCCCGGTTCGATCGGGGAGGCGTCGCCGAGGCTGGACTTGACGGTGACCGTGCCGCCCTCGGCGCTCAAGTACTTGGCCGTGAACGCCTGCTTGATACGGGCGAGGAGCCGGTCGTACGTCTCCCCCTCCGCCGGCCGGCCGATCGAACGGGCCAGCTGCGCCATCAGCTTGGCGACATAGCCGTAATAGATGTCGCTCATCATCTGGGCGCTGGTCTTCTGCGGCGCCAGCCAGTCACCGGTGAGAGAGCCCTGTCCGGCATAGGTGTCACCGGTCTGCTGCCGGATCCAGTCCAGGTAGCGGGTCAGTGCCGGCCAGCTGCGCTCGACCACGGTCGCGTCGCCGGTCATCTGCCATACCGTCCATGGGAGTACGACCCCGCAGTCGGCCCAACCGCTGCCGCCTCCGGGGAAGTTGTACCGTCCGCCGGGGGCGACGCCGGTGAACTGCGCCTTGTCCGCGCCGTAGATGACAGCCGAATCGACGACGGTGTCCTGGAAGTGGCTGAGGAAGACACCGGCGTCCGCGTTGTAGAGGCCGGTCGTGGAGAAGACCTGGGTGTCGCCGGTCCAGCCGAGGCGTTCGTCGCGTTGCGGGCAGTCGGTGGGTACCCAGAGGTAGTTGCCGCGCTGGCCCCACCGTATGTTGCTCGCCAGCTGGTTGATGTCGGGATTGTTGGTGGTGACGGTGCCGATCTCGCGGATCGCGGAGGTGGCGACCTTTCCGGTCAGGCCGGTGATCGTGACGGTGTCCGTCGCGGTGACGGACACGTAGCGGAAGCCGTAGAAGGTCAGGGAGTCCTGGTGGGTCTCGCCGTCGCTGTCACCCTTGAGGATGTACGTGCTGGTGGCCTTGGCGCTGCGGAGGTTGGCCCGGTAGATGGAGCCCTCGGGGCCGTCCGCGCCGGCGCTGTCGTCGTTGAGCATCTCGCCGAACCTGAACTCGACTTGTGCTCCGGCCGGTCCGCGCAGGCTGTAGCGGGCCACGCCGACCATGTTCTGGCCGAGGTCGAAGACGGCCGTCTCGCCGCTGCCGATCGTGACCGGGGCGGAAGCCGCTTTCGCGGGGTCCGTCACCGTCCGGGTCGGGTCCACGACGATGCGCCCCCTGCCGTTGGCACTGCCGTCCTGTCCGGTCACTCCGGTGGCGACGGTGATCGACTGCGGTCGCCGGTCCCAGCGGTGCATGAAGCGAGCGGTCTCGCCCGGGTAGGCGAGGAGTTGCACGTCGGGGTACTTGTCCTCGAAGACGACTCGTTCCACGTCGGACCAGGCGGAGTCGTCGAAGCCGTGCGCCGTCCAACCCGCAAGTTCCTTGCGGGCGTCGTAGGTCTGGCCGTCGTAGATGTCGTCGGCCCGGTAGGGGCCGGTGTCCGTGGCCTTCCAGCCTCCGTCCGGTCTGGTGACGACCGTCTGCGTCGTGCCGTCGGCGTACCTGATCAGCAACTTGGCCTTCACCGCCAGGGCGTTGCCGTCCTTCGAGTAGTACGTACTGCCGTCGGAGATGCGGCCGTTGTACCAGCCGTTGCCGAGGACGGTGGCGAGCGTGACGGCTCGCTCCCGGGTCACGAGGTCCGTGACGTCGTAGGTCAGGTAGTTGAGGCGCGCGTCGTAGTTGGTCCAACCCGGGGGCAGCAGTTCGGTCGTGGTGCCGCCGTCCTGCGGGACGGTGACGTGGTGGCCGTTGACGTAGGCGTCGTAGACGCCGAGGGCCGAGACGTACAGTCGTGCCTCGCGGACCCGGGACCGGTTCTTCAGGGCTGCTCCTGTCCGCAGCATGGGTGCGCCGGCCGAGTTGGGGGTCTTCCCCTGCATCCCGATCCATTGCGCGCCGTCCCATCCGGACACGCCGTCGGTGGTCATCAGGCCGGTCTCGAAGAACGCGGGAGACGCGGTGCCGGCCGGGCGGCCTTCGGCGTCCCAGACGCTGACGGTCCAGTGGTAGCGGGTCGAGGGCCTCATGGCCTTGCCCCCGTAGCGGACGGCCACCGAGTCGGGCGAGGTGACACGGCCACTGTTCCAGACATCGGCACGGGCCCCGGCACCGGTCAGCTTGTCCGGAGAACTCGCGACAAGGATCTGGTACGCGCCCTGGCTCCGCCCCCGGGCGGCGGACCGCATGCGCCACCCGAAGCGGGGCCGGGCAGCGTCCATGCCCAAGGGATCGGTGCGGTGTTCCACGGTCAGGCCCGACACCGAGCCGCCCTGCGCGCGAGGCGACGCTTCTGCCGCCGCACTCGTTCCGCCGCCCATGGCACCAGCCCCTAGAGACATTGCGCCGCCTGTCGCGGCGAGCACGGTACGACGACGGACTCCCGTTCTGTCACTGCCGGTAGAAATTCCCTCCTCGGCATCGCGGTCGGCGCCGTCTGCACTGCGTGCTTCATGGTTCACACCGTCTTCCTTTCGGTTCCCGGTACCGATCACGGGTCGGCTCGGGCATGGAGTTGTCCGCTGAAGAGCTCCTTGAACCGCGGATCTACTGGGTGTCGCGGGTGGTGAACGTGTGTCTCCCCGAGGCCACGGCGTAGGTGGCCCGGTCCCCCTGCAAGCCCCGGAACACCGCACCGTCTCCGGCCACTTGGGCTGTGCGTCCGCCGGTCGGCACCCGGACCTCTGCCGTGGTGTTGGGCGGGAGCTCGACGTCGAGCCGGAACCTGCCGTTCTCACGGATCCACCGGGCGGACACCACGCCGTACGGGGTGCGGTAGCTGCCCTCGACATGGGTGAGTCCGCCGACCGGGCGAGGGTCGATCACCAACTCGCGGTAGTCGGCCTTGTCGGGCGCCCGGCGGATGCCTGCCAGGCCGCTGTGGAACCACTCCTCGATCTGCAGCAGGATCATGTGGTTCTTGGAGTTGCCCATGTCCCACTGCTCGGGAACGGTCGTCAGGCCGTGGGGATTGGCTGTCGTGGGCGCCATGAAGTAGCCGTAGCCGGGACGGGTGTCCTCCTGGAGGACCTCCCAGAGGACGTCGTCGCGGCCCCCCTCGTGCAGAGCCCTGACGATGGGCGCGAGCCCTATGGTGCCGCCACTGAGATGCGGCCCGCCCCCGAACGGCTGGTGGGCACGGACCAGTTCGACCAGCGCGTCGAGGACCTTCCCGCGTTCGCCTTCCGGTACCAGTCCCTCGTCCAGCGCGAGCGCTTGGGCGGCCTGGGTCGCCCCGGCACTGCCCTGCTCGCCCTCGGCTGTGTACCGGCCGAGCGCCGCGTTGTAGAAGGCGTCGTTGAAAGCGTCCTTGATGCTGGAGGCGAGGTTGCGGTACGCGGACGCGTCGGCATTGCGTCCGATCAGCGCTGCCATACGAGCCATGCGGTCGGCGATCTGGTGGTAGGCCCAGGTTCCGGTGATGCGGCCCGAGGTGTTCTCACTGGCGATCCAGTCGGCCAGTGCGGCGTCGACAATGTAGGCGTCCGCGCCGGTGCCGGCCTTCTTGGTCCTGACGTAGTCCAGAAAGGCCTGCATCTGCGGGTAGTAGCGGCGCATCGTGCGGGTGTCGCCGTACGTCTCGTACAGCAGCCAGGGCACCAGGACGATGCCGTCACCCCAGTTGATCTCGTCGCCGAACCGGCCGGTGTACCCCCAGTCGTACACCGGGGCCTTGAGCGCCACGTTGCCGATGTTGTCGCCGGACCTGGACTGGCCCTCCGCCAGGTGCCGCTCCATGGTGCGCAGGTAGGCGGAGTATCCGAAGGTGCGGTGCAGGGAGCCGAAAGGCTGCACATAGTCGGCGGGATAGGCGAGCTTTTCGCGGCCGGGACAGTCCGTGAAGGTGGACATGGTGTTGCTCATGATCGAGTAACGGGCCATGCGGTGAATGCGGTTGATCCGCTCGTCGGAGGTCCGCACGGAGCCGGCATCCGGCACGTCCGCGTGGATCTGCAGGCCGGTGACCGTGTCCCGGATCGGTATGTAGCCCTCGGGCAGGCCCGTCACCTGAAGCCACTGCATGCCGAAGTAGTGGAACTGCGGATGCCACCTCTCGCCACGCTCGTCGCCGTACGACGTGTAGGCGGCGAACACGTTGGTGCCGCGGGCGGCACCGCCGCCCATGATCGACGCCTGGTTGACGGTGCCGTCGGCGTTGAGCGACTCGGCGGGATACACCTTGACGGTGGTACCGGCCGGGAGCGGGCCGTCGAGCGCGAGCAGCGGCCAGCCGGCGAAGTTCTGCCCGAAGTCGAAGACCCACACGCCGGGCTGCGGCTGTGTGACGCTGACCGGACGAAGTCTGTCGACGACCTTGAGCGGCTCGGCCACCCGCCAGACCAGTTCGGTGGTCAGGTTCGGCGGCGGGGCGATGCTGGCGTCGACCCAGCCCATGGCAGTCCCGTCGCGCCGCCTCGCCGAGGAGCCGAGGTCCGCGCCGGGAGCGGTCCAGGCGGGCTGCTCGCGACGGGCGTCGTAGTCGGAGCCGGAGTACCAGTTGGCTGTGGTGGTCGGGCCGAGGGCCGTCTTCCACGAGCGGTCGCTGACGACGGTCTCGACCGTCCCGTCGGCGTGGGTGAGTTCCAGACGGGTGATCAGCCGGGGCGTGACGGCGGCGCCCGCGCTCGGGTCGGTGCTCGCAAGGGAGTTGCCGGAGCCGGTGACGGCGGCGCCATTCTCGTGGCCGGAGGCCAGCGCGGGCTCGAAGGTGAGGCCGGTGCCGTCGGCGCCGGCGGTGCCGATCACGGTGATGGTGCGCGACTCCAGGTGCTCGCCGCCGTCGCCGGTGTCGATGTTGACGGTGCCGCCGACGTGATAGTTCGCCACGCTGCTCACCTTGACGGCGGTGGCGCCCCGGACAGCAGGCGCGACGAGGCTGCCGCTGCCCTTGAACTGGCTCTGCCACCAGCTGTACGGGGCGGTGCGGCCGGTGGTCGGATTCGTCACCGACCGGGTCACCAAGGCCGTGCCATGGCCCAGTTCGACGCCCAGGGTGTTCTCACCGGGGCGGATGAGGCGAGAGACGTCGTAGACCCGGTATTCGGTGGAGAGTTGGTAGTTGGAGTTGCCGGGAGCGAGCACCTCGTCGGTGACGGGTTTGGCATTGAGCCGGGCCACGTGCAGTCCGACACCTGAGAGGTACAGCCTCGCCCTGACGACCCTGCCCCGGCGCTCGTCCACGCGGAAGGCGCGGGCGAAGACGGGCAGCGGCTGGTCGACGGCGCGGCCCGGGTACTCGATCCACCGGGCCTCGCCCCAGTCGGAGCGCTTGAGGAGCCCCATCTCCCATGAGGCGGAGCGGCTCCACGGTGTCGCGTGGCCGTCGGCGCTCCACGCCCGCACTTGCCAGACGACCCGGTCGCGCGAGGCCGGCGCGGGACCGCGCCATGCGATGTCCGTCTGGGCCGACGAGCGGACCTTGCCGCTGTCCCACAGCAATCGGCCCCTGTCGAGCTCCTCTTCCGTGCGCGCCGCGAGGATCCGGTAGGCGGACTGTGTCCATCCCGCACCGGCGCCCACCACCCGCCAGCTCAGTCGCGGTGCGGGATCGTCGACACCGAGCGGGCTGTCCTCGCGACCGTCGACGGCGAGACCGGTGACCTTCGTTCCCTGTCCGTCACCTTCTTCGCCGGCGTAGGCGGCCTGCGTGGGGAGCCATGAGGCCGCGGGCAGAGCCAGCCCGGCCGCGGAGACGGCCATGGTGCCGACCACCTGTCTACGGCTCAGGGCCGCGCTCGGGACATCGGGCATGCCACGACCTCCAATGATTTGAACGTTTCAATCAGGTGCCAGAGGGCGCCGTCGGCCACCGCCGGCGGCCGACGGCCGACGGCGCGATGGTCAGCTTCCGGCCTTGTAGTCGGCGTCCATGTCCTTGAGGAGCTTGTCGGGCGTGGACTGGCCGCTGAAGATCTCCTGCAGCCCGCTGAGCATGGTCTGCTGGACCTTGGCGTTGGGCCACAGCTGGTCCATGAACGGCACTGTGCGGTTTGCCTTGATGAAGGTGGAGAGTTCGGTCAGGGACGGGTCGACCGCAAAGCCCGTGTCCGGGAGTGAGGGCAGACCGCCCTGCTTCTTGACGAACAGGTTCATGCCCTCGGGCGACATCACGAAGTTCACGAACTTCAGCGCCAGGCCCTCGTTCTTCGTCTTGGCGTTCACTCCGTAGCCGGCGCCCGCGGCAGCCGGGATGAGGGTCGCCGACGTGTCGTCAGTGGCCGGCAGCGCCTTGAAGGTGAACGTGCCCTTCGGGTTCTTCCCCTTGAGGAGGGCGATCACCCAGTTGCCCTGGACGATGCCGAGCGTCTTGCCGGTGGCGGCGAGGCCTTGGCTGGCTTCGTAGTTGGTGCCCAGCGGGTTCTTCTGGAAGCACCCCGTCTTTTCCATCGTCAGGTACTTGTCCAGGGCGGTGGTCCACGGCGACTTGGCGAAGGTGGCCTGACCGGCCTGCATCTTCTTGTCGAAGTCGCGGTCGGCGCCATAGACGTTCGTGGCGACCAGCGCGTACAGCACGAGTTGGGTCACCCAGTTGTCCTGGTTGCCCAGCGCGAAGGCGGGAGTTCCCTTGGCCTTCGCGGCCCGGCAGAACGCCAGGAGCTTGGTCCAGGTGTCGGGTGGGGTGAGTCCGGCCTTTGCCATGGCCTGCTGGTTGTAGACCGCGCCGATGCCGTTCTGCCCGAAGATGGCGTTGTAGGTCTTCCCCTTGTACTGGGCGACGGTTTTGATCGCGTCGGGCAGCTTGGCGGCCCAGGGCTGGTCCGAGAGGTCACGCAGGTAACCGGGTTTGGCCAGGACGTAGGTGGCGGCGGGGTTGCCGTTGCCCGGCCAGACGGACATCACGTCGGGTGCGGTGCCCGAGGAGAGTTGGGTGCGGATCTGCTGCTGGTACTGGTCGGCGCCGCTGGTGGTGTAGCGGACCTTGACGCCCGGGTTGGCCTTCTCGAACGCCTTGACGACGTCCTCGACGGAGCCCTGGTCGACCGAGGCGAGCGTCAGGGTCTTGGAACCGCCACCGCCGCCGGAGTCGCCCGCGTTGGTGCCGCCGCTGCAGGCGGCCAGGACGGCAGTCGCTGTCACCGCGGCCAGCAGGACCGCCGGTTTGCGTGTCTTCATGATGTCTCCCTCGGGGAAGAGGCCTCGGCCGTGCGTGACGGGTGGGTGTCGCAGGTCATCCCCGCAGCCCTCCCGCGAAGCCGTTGATGATGCTGCGCTGCAGCAGGAAGTAGACGATCAGGACGGGCAGGATGCTGATCACCAGCGCGGCGAAGATGAGATTCCAGTCGGTGACGTACTGACCGACGAAGCCGGCGATCGCGACCGGCATGGTCTGCTGGGCGCTGCCGCTGAGGTACAGCAGCGGGGTGAAGAAGTCGTTCCACACGGCGACCGTGTTGAGCACCAGAGCCGTCACGGTGATCGGCTTGAGCATCGGCAGCACCACGTACCGGAAGCCCTGCAGAGGTGTGCAGCCGTCGATCAGGGCGGCATCGTCGAAATCGCGGGGCAGGGCGCGCAGGAAGCCGACGTAGAGGAAGACGGTGAACGGCACCTGCAGGCCGGAGTAGAAGAGGACCAGTGCCCACGGGGTGCCGAGCAGGCCGAGGTCACGCATGGTCTGGTAGAGCGGCAGTGAGGCGAGTTGGAAGGGCAGCACGAGGCCGAGGAGGACCAGCAGATACGTTCCGCGTGACCAGCGTGCCGTGACGCGGGCCAGCGGATACGCGGCGAGGGCGGAGACGGCCAGCACGATGGCGACACTGCAGACCGTCACCAGCACGCTGTTGGCCAATGCGCCGCCGAGCGCGCCCTGTTGCCAGGCCTGAGTGAAGTTGTGCAGGGTCGGCGAGGCGGTCGGCGAGATGGGCGAGGAGGTGTCCGACGCCGGTCGTACCGCGAGGTTGACCAGGACATACACGGGGAAGCCCACGAAGAGGGCGGCGGCGATCATCGCCAGTTCGAGGGCGAGGGTGCGGGGGCGGTAGCGGTTCATGACGCGGCCCTCTCGTTGCGGGAAAGGACCAGGTACTGCCCGGTGGACACCACCGCGACGATCACCGTGAGAACCACGGCGAGGGCGATGCTGTAGCCGAACTCGCCCAGGGTGAAGGCGTCTTTGTAGATCAGCGTCGAAAGGGTGTCGGTCGCGTGTCCGGGCCCGCCGCCCGTCAACGCGTAGACCTGGTCGAAGAGTTTGATGCCGCCGATGATCGACAGCATCAGGTTGACGGTGAGCGCCGGGGCCAGCAGCGGCCGGGTCACGGACCAGAAGCGCCGTACAGGACCGGCCCCGTCGATCGCCGCGGCCTCGTGGACCTCCTTCGGCACCGACTGCAGCCCGGCCAGGAAGATGACCATGGAGTAGCCGGCGAACTGCCACACGATCACGCCGACCACGGCCCACAGCGCGAGGCTCGGACTGCCCAGCCAGTCCTGCCGCCAGCGGCCCAGTCCCACCGCACCCAGCAGGCTGTTGACGGCCCCGTCCGGGCCGAGCAGGTTGCGCCACAGGTAGGCGGTCACGATCGGAGTGATCACCGCCGGGGCGAACAGGAACACCCGCAGCACGTTGCGGGACTTGATGGCCGCGTTGACCCCGAGAGCCAGCGCCAGGCCCAGTGCGTTCTGGATGACCGTGATCGACACGGCGATCAGCAGGGTGTGCCAGATGGCCTGCTTGGCGTCGGCGTCGCTGAACATGTCGGCGAAGTTGCCCAGCCCGACGAAGGAGAAGTGGGGGTCGAGGCCGTCCCAGTCGGTGAAGGCGTAGTACACACCGCGCACGCTCGGCACCAGGACGACGAAGGCGAACAGCAGCAGTGCCGGCAGCGCGAACCACCAGGGCGGGGTGTTGCGGGGACGGCGCGCCTTGGCCACCGGCTCCGGGCGGGGAATGCGGTCGTGGTCCGGAAGTTGCTCGTGCGGGGCGAGGGTCACAGGCGGACCTCTTCCTTGAAACGTTTCAAAGAGTGGCGCGATCAAGGCTTCGGTCGACTCGACGCCTTACGGCGGTCAGCCGACTTCTGCGTCTTGGGGATGTGGTCCGGCACCGGTGCGGGCGCCCCGGCCTCTGTCCGTGGGCAACGTTACCCACAGGGTGCTGCCAGACCTTAGAGAGCGTCCTGCGTGACGTCAAGATGCCGTGCACGCTGCATGGCTGTTACGTCGACGAGGCAGGCTCGACCTGCAACGAGTGGTCCGGGATCGCGTCGGCGTGACCTTACTGAGCTGTGGCTTCGTCCGTACACTCGGCGGCAACGTTCCCCAAATTCGCCGGAGGGCACCGGGATGGAGCAGCCAGCACCGCCGCGCCGCGTCACGATCGTCGACGTCGCGCGGCACGCCCAGGTGTCCACAACCGCCGTCTCCAAGGTGCTGCGCAACGCCTACGGAGCCAGCCCCGAGATGCGCGCGAAGGTGCGCCGGGCGATCGACGAGCTGGGCTACCGGCCGTTCGCGGCCGCCCGGGGCCTGCGCGGGCAGACGTACACCCTCGGCGTGATGCTGCCCGACATCCGCAACCCCTTCTTCCCCGAGATCCTCGACGGGATCACCGGTTGGCTCGCGAACACCGACTACCAGGTATTCCTGGGGCCTGGCGGCTGCAACGACGAGAAGGCGGAGGCGCGTGTCACGGAGGCCATGATCGACCGCGGGATGGACGGCCTCATCCTGATCGCCCCCGTGTCACCGCGCGCTCATCTCGAAAACGTCGCTTCCGCCGTGCCCGCCGTGGTCGTCGGCCGCCACGGGCATTCCCCGGTGTACGACACCGTGACGGACGACGACATGGCGGGCGCGTCCCTGGTCGTCGGTCACCTTGCCGACCTCGGGCACCGCCGGATCGCCCATATCGAGCATCACGAAACCGACCCGACGCGCATCGCGGAGATGCCCAACGCCCAGCGCGCGGACGGCTATCGGCGGGCCATGCGGTCCCTCGGCCTCGCGGAGGAGATCGACGTCGCCTCCACCAGCTACACCCAGCAGGGCGGGTACGGGGGTGCCAAGGAACTTCTGGCGCGTCCTCGTCGGCCCACGGCGGTCTTCGCCGGTGCGGACATCGTTGCCATGGGGGTGCTGGAGGCCTTCACCGAAGCCGGGCTGTCCGTTCCCGGTGACATCTCGGTGGCCGGCTACGACAACACGACCTTCGCCTCCTTCGGTCCGATCTCGCTCACGAGCGTCGACCAGGCGGGCCACGAGATCGGTAGAAACGCCGCGCGCCTCCTCCTCGAGCGGATCGCCGACCGGCAGAAGCCATCGGTACAGGTCAAGCTCTCTCCGAGTCTGGTGCCGCGGCGGACCACCGCTCCTCCTCCGCCGGAGTAGACGGACGCACCAGGGCCTGGAAGCTGCGTTCAACCGATCGGTTGAACGCAGCTTCCACCTTTTCGAGGCCTCATCGCTCCGTGCGGACGACGCGAAGTCGAGGTGGCCCGCACCAGAATGACCATGGCCCGTGGCGCGCGCCGGGCCTTCTGTGCCACCCCCCTGAGAGAGGTCTCTTCGCATGTCCAGTTTCCCCAGCAGACGACGTGTCCTCGCCGTCGGTGCCGGCGCCGCCCTCGGCGCCGGTGCCTTCGGCGCCTCGGCGGTCCCGGCCTCGGCCTCTCCCGCCGCGTCGGGGCGCTCGAGCGGACGCGAGGAGACGAGGTCGCTCGACGAGCTCTATCAGGCCGCCCTCGCGGAAGGCGGGAAGCTCGTCGTCTACGCCGGCGGTGACACGCCGACGCAGCAGGACGGCACCAAGGCCGCCTTCAAGGACCGCTTCCCGGACATAGACCTGACGCTGATCGTCGACTACAGCAAGTACCACGACGTGCGGGTGGACAACCAGTTCGCCACCGACACCCTCGTTCCGGACGTCGTGCAGTTCCAGACCCTCCAGGACTTCGACCGCTGGAAGCAGCAGGACCGCCTGCTGCACTACAAGCCCGCCGGGTTCTCAAAGGTCTACGACAAGTTCAAGGACCCGCAGGGCGCTTGGGTGGCCACGGGGGCAATCGCCTTCAGCCTCGTGTACAGCACGACGGCGGTCGGCTCGGGCGTGCAGCTCACCCCGCGCGACCTGGTCGACCCGAAGTGGAAGGGCAAGATCGCCTCGTCGTACCCGCACGACGACGACGCGGTCCTCTACCTCTACACGCTGTACGCCCAGCAGTACGGCTGGGACTGGGTGGCCGAACTCGCCGCCCAGGACGTGCAGTTCGCGCGGGGCAGCAACTCCCCCGGCGACGCCGTCTTCGGCGGGCAAAAGCCGATCGGCATCGGCACCGCGGGCTCGGCGGTCCCGTCCACGTCGTCCCCCGTGAAGTTCGTCATCGACCCACGGCACCCCTTCATGGCCTGGGGCCAGCGCACCGCGATCCTCAAGCAGGCCAAGAACTCCACCGCCGCCAAGCTCTTCCTCAACTGGCAGCTGTCCACCGAGCACCAGCAGCAGTCCTTCAACGGCTGGTCCGTGCGCACCGACATCACTCCCCCGGCCGGCCTGAAGCAGATGTGGGAGTACCCCAACGCCCACGTGGACGGTTTCCCCCGCTTCATGGCCGACCGCGCCGAGGTGGAGCGCTGGAAGCAGACCTTCGCCCTGTACTTCGGCGAGGTCAAGGGCGACCCCACGCCCGGCTGGCTCGGACTGCACCCCGGCGCCTGAGCGCTCCGCTGGTTATGCGGGTCGTTTACCCGCGGGCCCGGTGGGGGCTGCTCGCGCCCGCGCGGCGGAGCCGCACATCGATGCAGCCCCGCGCCCCTCACGGGTCGCTGTACTGCACCGGGCTTCACCCGCTCAGCCATCGGCCCGGCTGCCGTTCCGCACTCTCCCGCCGGCGGACCGGCAGCCCCGCTCTTCACATGAGTCATACAGACGGCGGATAGACTCGCACCCCCTGTCCCAATGGATCACTCATCCAGGGGGTTTGTCGTGTCCGACCCCGGCCCCGTCCACGCTTCCGCGTCGGCCGGCCGCAGACGGTTCGGCCCGAGGCAGCTGCCGCACCTGCTGTTCTTCCTCGTCGTCGGTGCCGCGCTGGTCCGCCTTGCCCGTCTGAACACCCCGCTGTGCTGGGACATCGTGACCGTCAGCGGGCTGCTCGCCGTGACGTACGCGGCCGGGCTGGCGCTTTGGAGCAGGTGGGGCAGGCTCGCCCGGCACACCTGGGTCACGGCCCTCCTCCTGCTGTGGGCGATCCTCGTCCTCCTCACTCCACCGCCCCTGACCGGCGCCTACGTCTGGTGCGCCGTACCGCTGGCGTGCGTGGTGCTGGACGCGCTCGGACGCCGTGCCGCCGCGGTGGCGTTGACCGCCATCACCGCCCTCCTCGTCGGTCAACTGACCCGGTCCGCGGGCGGGTTCGACCCGGAAATGGTGCTGATCCCCGTGACGGCCGTCTGGGGCACGGTGGCGCTGTACCGGAGCCAGCAGCGGAACGTCGCGGAGCGCCAGCGTCTGCTCGAGGAACTGCGCGGCACCCGTGACGTCCTGGCGGACGAGCGGCATCGCAGCGGCACGCTCGAGGAACGCGCGCGCATCGCCCGGGACCTGCACGACACGCTGGCACAGGAGCTGTCGGGCAGCCTGATGCTGCTGCAGGCGGCGGAGCAGGACTGGGAGGAACGGCCCGACGTGGCCCGGACCCGGGTACGCGCGGTCGCCGACGGCCTGGACGCGGGACTCACCGAGACCCGGCGGATCATCCAGGACCTCGCCCCGCCCGCGGTCGCCGAGGCCGGGCTGGAGGGTTCCCTGCGGCTGCTGTGCGGGCGAGCTCAGCAGATCGGCGGCGCTGGGCTGGTGCAGTTCCGCTCGGTCGGAGTCCCGGCCCTCGGTCTGGACGAACGGACCGCCACGGCCCTGTTCCGCGTGGCGCAGAGCACGCTGGCGAACGTCCGTGAGCATGCGCAGGCCACCGCCGTGTCGGTGACGCTGCGGCATCTCACGGACCGGGTCGTGCTGGACGTGTGCGACGACGGCGTCGGCTTCGATCCCGCCCGCGTCCGCGCGTCGGCCCGGTCGGGCCGGGGGTTCGGGCTGCCATCGGCCCGGGCGCGGCTGCGCAAGGACGGCGGTGACCTGGAGGTCGACAGCGCCCCGGGGCGGGGCACGCGGATTCGGGCCACCGTCCCCGCCCATGCGTTGCGGCCCGGCCCGGAAGTGCCCCTCTCCGCGGCGGCGACCCGATGACGGCCTCGACGCGGCGCGTGCTGATCGCCGACGACCATCCGGTCGTACGGGCCGGGCTGCGGGCCCTGTTGGAGGGTGCGCCGGACCTGGACGTGATCGCGGAGGCCGGCAGTGGCGAGGAGGCCGTCCGCCTGGCGCTCGAGCTGTCACCCGATGTCGTGCTGATGGACCTGCGCTTCGCCGGCACGAAATCCGGCATCGACGGGATCGAGGCGATCCGCCGGCTGACCGCCCAAGCCCCGGGCATGCCCGTGGTGATGCTGACCAGTTATTCAGGACGGGCCGACGTCGTACGCGCGCTGGAGGCGGGCGCACGCGGCTACGTCCTCAAGGCGGGGCCGCCTGAGGACCTTTTCCGGGCCGTGCGCAGCGCCGCCGAGGGCGGCCTGGGCCTCGCGGCGGAGGTGGTCGGCGACCTCGTCGGGCAGGTGGTCAGTCCTGCGCCGGAGTTGACGCAACGGGAGAGAGAGGTCGTCCGGTTGATGGCCGACGGGCACAGCAACCGCTCCATCGCGCAAGCCCTGTATCTGAGTGAGGCGACCGTCAAGACGCACCTGGTGCGCATCTACCGGAAGCTCGGCGTCGACAACAGGGCGGCTGCCGTCTCCGAGGCGGTCCGCCGGGGGCTGTTGGAACTCACCTAGAGAATCACCATTCGGCCCCACGGCACCGGATTGCCGCCGCTGGTCCACCGCAGGGCATGATCAGTGCGTTGCTGCCAGGGACGACGAGGGAGGCGGAGAGGCCGTGAATGAGCGAGCAGAGATCTCGACGGCGAAGGAGGCAGCGGATCACGAACTGATCCTGGCCTTCGGCCGGTTGCAGGGCGCGGCCAACCGCCTGGAGTACATCCTCGGCCGGGCGCTCGAGCAGGAGTGCGGGATCAGCCACCTCATGTTCGAGGTGCTGCTGATCCTCGGGCGGGCGGGCGAGCCCGGACTGCCGATGCGGGCCATCGCCCAGGAGCAGGTGCTGACGACCGGTGGAGCGACACGACTGGTGGACCGGATGGAGGCCGCCGGGCTGGTCGAGCGAACGGAAACACCCGGCGACCGGCGCGGACGGCTGGTACGGCTCACCTCGCACGGAGCGGCGACAGCGGTGCGTGCGTCCCAGGTCCACGTCGAGAACATCAAGCGCTACTTCCTCGCCCCCCTTGCCCCCGAGGACCGCCAGGGATTCATGGAGAACCTGCGCATCCTCAGCCACTCGGCGCGGGACCTGCTGCCCCGTCTGCCCTGAGCTGCGTCGCGACGATCACCGTGGTGCAAGGTCGACAACACAGGTGTGGCCCAAGTCACAAAGGAACAGAAATATCTGACACGTCAGATACTGTTCTGTCAGACGAGTCGCTCGCGCTGGGCGGGCGCCACACACCTGTCGAGGTCGTCGATGAAGCTCGTCTACGTTTTCGATGCCTACTGCGGCTGGTCGCACGGGTTCTCCGGGACACTGCGCGAGATGGTCCGGCGGCACCCCGAGCTGACGTTGGAGGTGGTCTCCGGCGGCCTGTTCACCGGCCCGCGACGGGTGCCGATCCGTGAGTTCGGCTACGTCCAGGGGGCGAACGCCGAGATCGCCGGGCTGACCGGCGCCGAGTTCGGCGAGGGGTATCAGCGGCTGATCGCGGACGGCTCGTTCGTCATGGACTCGGAGGCCGCCGCGCGCGGCGTGGCCGCTCTGCGCCAGGCAGCCCCCGATCGGGCGGCGGAACTTGCCGTCGACCTCCAGCGCGCCTTCTACCTCGACGGGCACAGCCTGGCGGCCCCCGCCACCTACCGGAAGCTCGCCGAGACGGCCGGACTGGACGCCGAAGCCGTCGTCGCCGCCTTCGAATCACCCGAAGCCCAGGCCGGGGCCAACGCCGACTTCGCCCGCTCCTCCGGGCTGGGCGTCAACAGCTTCCCCACCCTTCTTGCCATCGACGGTGAACGCGTCACCGTCCTGGCCCGCGGCCACGCCACCGCCGACGAGGTGGACCGGCGCCTCGCCGCCGCCCACACCGCCTGACCCCTCTCCTCCTCACCCCTCCCCTTCACGGACCAAGGACCCCCATGAGCTCCCTCTCCTTCAAGATCATCGACCTCGACTTCCCCGTCGGCAGCAAGAACAAGACCGCCACCCTCGTCACCAGCGAGAACGAGGCACTGCTCGTCGACGCCGGCTTCACCCGCGCCGACGGCCACCGCCTGGCCGCCGAGATCCTCGACTCCGGCAAGGAACTGACCACCGTCTTCATCAGCCACGCCGACCCCGACTTCTACTTCGGCGCCGAAGTCCTCGCCGACGCCTTCCCCAACGCCGAGTTCGTCGCCACCCCGATCGTCATCGAGCACATCAAGCACTCCTACGAGGGCAAGCTCAAGGCGTGGCAGGCCCTCGGCCCGAACCTGCCCACCCGGCTGGTCGGCCTCACCCCGCTGACCGGCGACCTGACCCTGGAGAGCCACCGCTTCGAGCTCAAGGGCGGCTCCGCCGGACTGCCCGACCGCCACTACCTGTGGCAGCGCGAGGAGCGCGCGATCCTCGGCGGGGTGCTGCTCTTCCAGCAGGAGCACGTCTGGGTCGCGGACACTCCCACCCCCGGCGACCGGTCCTCCTGGGTCGACCTGCTCGACGAAATGGCCGCTCTCGAGCCGCAGTTGGTCGTCCCCGGCCACCGTCTGCCCGGCACTCCCGCCGACGCCTCCGCCATCACCGCCACCCGCGACTACCTCCTCGCCTTCGAGGAGGAGCTCGGGAAGGCCGCCGACGGCGCCGCCCTCACCGAGGCCCTCGTCAAGCGCTACCCGGACAACGGCATGCTCATCGCCGCCCAGATCGGCGCCAAGGTCGCCAAGGGCGAGATGAAGTGGGGCTGACCCAAATGACGTACCAGAACACCGAGTTCGCCGTCTCCGCCGCACCCGCCGACGTCGTACGGCGCCAGTACCTGGCCTCCGCCGCCGGGGACCTGGAGGCCCTGCGCGCCACCCTCGCCCCCGACGTGGAGTGGACGGAGATGGCCGGCTTCCCCCTGGCCGGCACCTACCGCACCCCCGACGGAGTCACCGCCAACGTGATGGAGAAGCTCGGCCAGGGCTGGGACGCCTGGACCGCCCACGACGACACCTACGTCGTCGACGGGGAGAACGTTGTCGTCCTGGCCCGCTACACCGCCGTCAACAAGGCCACCGGCAAGCCGCTCGACGTCCGCGTCGCCCACCACTTCACGGTGCGCGGCGGGAAGATCGTCCGCTTCGAACAGTTCGTCGACACCGCCCTCGTCCGCGCTGCCATGACCGACTGACCAGGCAAGGCGGCGAAGCTGCGTGCACCGGCACGCCTTCGCCGCCGCCGGGGGTAGCACCTGCCGGCCACGGGCGCAGTCCGCATGCGCACCACCGCCGACCCGCACGCGCGTCAGCGTGACATCGCGTCACCAAGAAGCCAAGTGCCTTGAGGGGCCCTGTCGTTACCCCGAACGCCGGTCCCTGGAACGGCACACCCTGGTAAAAGACAGGTCAATTCGCAAGGCTGACGATGCAATTCCGCATCGTTCGTGCCCGTGGGCCCACACGTACCCGCAGCCACGAGTTCGTCGCCCGAATCCGTCGCCGAAACGAGAGAGTGGGCATGTCTACCGAACTCCCGGAATCAACCGTCGCTCCCGCCGACTTACCCCCGACAGCACCGACCCGTCGCACCTTCATGGCGACCACCACCGCCGTCGGCGGTGCCGTCGTGGCCGGCGGTCTCGTCGCGGGAACCTCGCCCTTCGGGGCCCAGGAGGCGGCTGCCGCCGAGGCGCCACCCACCAGTCGCGTCTCGTTGACGGTCAACGGCAAGCGGCACACAGTCACGGTCGACAACAGGACGTCACTACTGGACCTGCTGCGGCCCTTCACGCCGTCCCTTGGTCTCCCGCGTCGTGGGCGGCGCCGACGCCTCATGGCGGCAGCGACGGCGGGCGTCAGGTCCTGCTGGGACCGTTCCCCGCCCCTGCCTGGGCTGAGTCTGCGGTAGCCGGACTGCCACTGATCCCCCAGTCAAGTCCAGAATGCCCCCTGGCTCCGCGCCCCCGGACCAGCACCGCCTCAAGATCTGGACCATGGCCGGACCAGCTTCCCGCCGTCTCTCTCGATCCCGGCCGTTTCCGCTGGTCGAGCTATGCCCGATCCCTGTCCCACCAGCAGACTAAGAACCTGCTGGTGAGATACTCGCCGAAGAAGCTGGGCTTATTCCAGGCGCGCGAAACAAGGCGCCTGAAATGGGCTTTTACCAGTCAGGCGCCTTCCGCTCACCCTGGTTGGATGTGCACGACGCGGCCATCCGCTGCGGAACACGGTGCTCTGCGCACTCGGTGCGGCCGGGTGCGCGGCGCTCTACGCCGTCATCACCGGCCGTTCGACGTCCGAGGTGACCCTGTCCGGCCAGGCCACCCTGTCGCAACTCGCCGCCGATCCCCACGCATGGTCGGTCGGCGCTCTGGTGGCGGTCCTGCTGTTCAAGGGCGTCGCGTACATGCTCTGCCTGGGCAGCCTTCGCGGCGGTCCGACCTTCCCCTCGCTGTTCCTGGGCGGCGCGGTCGGTGTCCTGCTCTCACCGCTGCCCGGGCTCGGCGTCGTACCGGGTATGGCGGCGGGGATGGCGGCCGCGTCCGTCGCCACGCTCCGGCTGCCCGTCAGCTGTGTGGTGCTGGTCGTGCTCGTCGTGGGCAACTCGGAGACCGTCCCCGTGATCGTGCTAACCGCTGTCGTGGCGTTCGTGACCACGGAGTTGCTGCCGCAGGGGCCGGGAATCCCGCCGTTCAGCGCGCGAACCGGTCGAGCGCCTCGTCCAGCGTCGTAGCCGCCATGATGAGGGAGAGATGGGTGAAGGCCTGGGGGAAGTTGCCGAGTTGCTCACCGCTCGGGCCGATCTCCTCGGCGAACAGGCCGACATGGTTCGCGTACGTCTGCATCTTCTCGAAGGTGTAGCGGGCCTGCGGGAGCCGGTCCGCACGGGCGAGGGCGTCGACGTACAGGAACGTGCACAGGCTGAAGGTTCCCTCGGAGCCGCGCAGTCCGTCGGGGGAGGCCTGGGGGTCGTAGCGGTAGACGAGGCTGTCGGAGACCAGGACGTGCTCCATGGCGTCGAGGGTGTGGAGCCAGCCGGGGCTGCGGGGAGGTACGAATCCGACCCGCGGGGCGAGCAGCAGGGAGGCGTCCAGGACGTCGCCGCCGTAGTGCTGGACCAGGGCCTGCTCCTTCTCGTTCCAGCCGCGTTCCATGACCTGTTCGAAGATCTCGTCGCGGGCCCGTGTCCAGCGCACGGTGTCGGCCGGCCTGCGGAACTCCGCTGCCATCTTCAGAGCGTGGTCGAAGGCGGCCCAGCACATCACCCGGCTGTAGGTGAAGTCCTTGCGTCCGCCCCGGGTCTCCCAGATGCCCTCGTCGGGGCGGTCCCAGGAGTCGGCGAGCCAGTCGAGGGTGCGGGTCAGGCCCTTCCACCCGTGGTAGCCCGCCTGTTCGCCGACCTCGCGGCCCTCGGCCAGGGCGTAGAGGGCCTCGCCGTAGATGTCGAGCTGGAGTTGGTCGGAGGCGGCGTTGCCGGCCCGGACCGGGTAGGAGCCGCGGTAGCCCTCGAAGTGGTCCAGGATCTCCTCGGTCAGATGCGGGTCGCCGTCGACCCGGTACATGATCTGGAGGGGTTCGTCGTCCGGTCCTTCGCGTGCGCCCAGGCGGTCGGCGAGCCAGTGGGTGAAGCGGGTCGCCTCCTCCACGAAGCCGAGGTCGAGCAGCGCCCGCACCGAGAGGGAGCCGTCCCGTACCCAGGTGTACCGGTAGTCCCAGTTGCGCTCGCCGCCGACCTGCTCGGGCAGTCCCATGGTGGCGGCGGCGACCGGCGCGCCGCTGGGGGCGTAGGTGAGGAGCTTGAGGGTGATCGCCGAGCGGTGCACCATCTCCGTCCAGCGGCCGTGGTAGTTCGAGGTGCGCACCCACCGCTGCCAGAAGTCGATGTTCTTCCAGACCTCGTCGGTGATCCCTTCGGTGGTGGGTGGCGGCGGCGCCTCCCCGTCCTGCGCGCACACCGTGAACACCACGGCCGCCGCTTCGCCGTCGTTGAGGGTGATGCCGCCCCGGACGTCCTGTCCGTCCCGTTCGAGTGGGATGCTGCCCTGGAGGTAGGCGGTCGTGCCCGGGGCCCGGAACGTCGCCGTGTCGGCCGTCAGGTCGAGTTCGTGGCCGGCCCGCGCGTAGTCGAACCGCGGCCGGCATTCGAGGTCGAAGTGCACGGTACCGCGCACCGCGCGGACGACGCGCACCAGTTGGTGCCGGTCGGTCGCCGTCGGGCCCGGTAGCACCGGCATGTGATCGACGATCTCGCCGACTCCGTCGGGTGACATGAAGCGGGTCACCACGACGGCCGTGTCCGGGTAGTAGAGCTGCTTCCAGGTGCCCTCGGGATGCTCGGGCGCGAGACGGAAAAAGCCGCCTCCGTCGTGGTCGAGGAGGGCGGCGAAGACGCTGGGCGAGTCGAAGCGCGGTGCCGCGAACCAGTCGATCACGCCCTGGGACGACACGAGCGCCGCGGTCTGCAGATCACCGACCAGCCCGTGGTCGGCGATGGGCGGGTAGCGATCCATGAGGGTCTCCTTGCTGATCCCCCTTGCCGGTCCCCTTGTCAGGCTGCTTCAGCCGGCACCCGCCCCGTACGGACGGCGTCGACGAGTGCCTGGTGGTCCTTCTCGTTCTGGTCGGCGTAGCGCTCGGCGAAGGTCACCAGCGCGCGGTCGAAGGAGTCGCCCCCGCCCAGATACGAGGCGATGGCGATCCGGTCGCCCGACCGCGCGTGCGCGCGAGCCAGCGTGGCACCGCACAGCTCGCCGAAGGTCTGCATTCCGGCCGGCACCATCGCCTCGGGTTCTGCGATGCCCTTCCAGTCCCGCAACTGCCGTACGTAGAAGTCGCGTCGGCGACCGTCGATCCCGTCGACCCGCTCCCAGCCGAGGAAGATGTCACTGGTGGCTTGCATAAGCCGCTGACCGGCGACCACGCGCTCGCCCTGCGTTCCGTAGGCGCTCGCGCCGGCGAAGGGGGCCAACACCGACTGGTCGGCCTCCTTGGCCTGCAGGAGCAGCGGATCCTTGTCGTCCCGGCCGAGCAGGAGCACGATCCAGCAACGGGTGCCCACGCTGCCGACCCCGACCACCTTGCGGGCCATGTCGGCCACCCGGTACTGCTCCAGCAGGGACCTCCGGTCCGACGGCAGGGTGCGGCCGTACCGTTCGATCAGCCGGTGGATCTCCTTCTCCATCGCGTCCCGTTCTACGCCCTGGAGCAGGTCCTGGAGGGGCGTGATCAGCGGCGGAACCGCGGCGATGCGGGCCTGCCCGTCGACGATGTGGGTGAGCTTGCCGTAGGCATGGAGACTGTCCCGGCTGCGTGCCTTGGTCACCGCCTTCGTCCAGCGGTCGCGGGTCCGTGCGCTCAGCTCCGGGCCGAAGTGCTCCCGCACCCACACCTCGTCGAACTGGGCGTACCACACGTCGAGGTTGCCCATCTTGGCGAAGCGCCGCATCCACTCGCGGTAGGACCGCACCGTGGCCTGAACGATGCCGGCCCGCTCCTTGTCGCTGAAGTCGTTCGCCCGGCCCGCGATGACGAAACTCGCCGACAGGCGCTTGACGTCCCATTCCCATGGGCCGGGCAGGGTCTCGTCGAAGTCGTTGATGTCGAACATCATGCGGCGCTCGGGCGAGGCCAGCAGCCGGAAGTTCAGCAGGTGCGCGTCCCCGCACAACTGCGCCCTGATCCCGGACCGGGGGGTGTCGTCGAGATCTCCGGCCATGATGGCGGCGGCCCCGCGGTAGAAGCGGAACGGCGACTCGCTCATCCGGCCGTAGCGGATGGGGACGAGCTCGGTAACCCGCGTCGCCGACTGCCCCTCGATGATGTCCACCGGGTCGGGCCGCTTCACCGTGGGAGCGAACTCGACGTGGCTGGAGCGGGGTACGGATGCCCGGGCGCTCTTGCCCCGTGCGGCACGCTCCTGAGGTGTGCGGTGGCGGATGTCGCTGTTGTCCGGGTGGTTGGAGGTCATTGCAGTCGCTCCGCGATGTGGTCGCCGACGCGCAGGGCGTTGGCGATGGCGGTCAACGAGGGGTTGACCGCTCCGATGCTCGGGAAGAAGCTCGTGTCGACGACGTAGAGGTTGTCGAGGTCGTGGGCCTTGCAGTTGACGTCGAGCGCGGAGCTTTCGGGGTCGTGGCCGAAGCGGACCGTGCCCGCCTGATGTGCGGTGGCGCCGATGGGCATGCCCTTGTGCAGGTAGATGCTGTGCGACAGCAGATGGTGTTCGTGCATGCCCAAGTGGCCGAGCATGCTTTGCAGTTTGTGCCGCAGGCGCTTCAGCCCGGCGATGTTGTTCTTCTCGTCGAGGGCCAGGTGGATGCCGCCGTCCCGGTCCAGGGTGACGCGGTTGTCGGCGACGGGCAGATCCTCTCCGCACAGCCAGAAGTCGACCGCGTGATGGGCGAGTACTTCGAAGGGCATGTCGGGGGCGACGGCCCCGGCCCACCGGGGCGCTTCGCCGTGGATCTGCTCGGAGTCGGACTTGCCCAGCATCTGGATGCCGCCGAGGGGGTATTCCCAGTCGTCGGAACCCAGATACCAGTCGTGCAGCGCCAACGTCTTCTGGAACTTGGTGTCGTTGGGTTCCTTGGACACGGCCATCAGGGCCATGTTGTTGTGGCGCATGTAGTGCCTGCCCACCACGTCCGAGTTGTTGCCGAGGCCCTGCGGATGCCGGTCGTTGGCCGAACGCAGCAGCAGGACGGCCGAGTTGACCGCACCACAGGCGACGACCACGATGTCGGCGCTGAACTCCACGGTGGCGGCGTCCCCGTCTCCCACTGTCGCGACGACCGAGGTGACACTGCGGCCGGTGGCATCCGTGTCGAGGCGCCGCACATCCGCATGAGTGACCATCTCGACGTTGGTGTGTTCGAGGGCGGGATCGACGCAGATGACCTGCGCGTCGGACTTGGCGCCGAGCAGACACGGGAAGCCGTCGACCCGGTCACAGCGGATGCAGGCGCTGGTGTGGGTGGCCCGGCCCCGGTCGTCCTGGGTGAGGTTCACCCCGATCGGGAGGTGGAAGGGATGCAGCCCCTGCTTCTCCAGATCGTGGCTGAGCTGCTGGATGCGCGGCTCGTGCTGGACCGGCGGGTGGGCGTACTGGGCGCTGGTGGGGCCCTCGGTCGGGTCCTCTCCGTGTCTGCCGTGGACGAGGTAGAGGTGTTCGGCCTGCGAGTAGTACGGCTCGAGTTCCTCGTAGCTCAGCGGCCAGGCCGGGGAGATGCCGTCGTGGTGCCTGAGTTCGCCGAAGTCCTCGGGGCGCATACGGAAGAGTGCGGCGCCGTAGAACTTGGTGTTGCCGCCCACGTAGTAATTCACCTCGGGCGGGAACTGGTTTCCATCTTTGTCGTACCAGAACTCCGGAGCGCGGTATTTCCCTTTGACGAAGACGGCGGTGGATTCCCAGTTGTCGCGTTCGCGGGGCAGGTAGTCTCCGCGTTCGAGAAGGAGGATCCGTTTTCCGGTGGGGGCCAGCCGGTGGGCGATGGTGCCACCGCCCGCACCGGTGCCGATGATGATGACGTCGTAGTGTCGTTCGTCGGTCATGCCGGCCACCGTCCTCGGAGCATGCTCCGGCCCCGCTGGGTCAAGGGAAGGCCTGGTCCAACTACCAACGTATCCCTGGGTTACATTTCGGGCGAGTTGGGCCAATCGGGTGATCCAAAACGTCGGGCCACGGCGGGCTCTCGAGCGATGACCGCGCCAACGGTGATGCACAAAGCCACTACGACACAGAGTCCGATCAGCCACGACAACACGGTGAAGACCGCACCCAGCGACCCGTACCGGTCCAGGCTGCGGTTGAGCGCGGCGGGCACGTACACCTTCGCGATCACCGTCAGTGCGGTCATGGCCACTCCGGTGAGGAGCGCCCCGGGCAGCAGGGGCATCCAGGGGACGCGCGCGGCCAGCAGCAGGTGCTGGGTCCACCACCACACGCCCACCTCGACAATCAGCAGCAGCGGCAGGCCCAGCCACAGCCCCACGCCGAAGCCGTCACGCAGCGGTCCCTGCAGAGCCAAGACAACCATCCAGACCGCGATCCACACAGGCCATCTCCAGGCGGCGACCCGGGCACCCGCACTGGGCAACCGCCAGGCCCGTTGGCACAGCCGCTGCATCGCGCGGCTGCAGGCGGTGGCGGAGAGCAGCACCATCAGCGCGCTCACCACCCCGGTGCTCTGCTGCAGATTGGCGGGATCGGCCTGGTAGACCTTCTTCAGCTGCTGGTCGGCGGAGCCGCTGATGCCAAGGACGTCATGCACCGAAGTGATGATCTGGTTGCGCACCCCTTGCGGGGCGAAAGCGGCGACCAGGAAGAGCAGCGGTACGGCGGTCAAGAACGCCTGGGCCGCCAGCCGCGTCGCGGAGTCCAGCAGATTCACCGCGATCAGGTGGGAGGTGAGGCGGGTGATCACCGGGAACCGCTCTTCGGCGGTGTCGCGCAGCCGCAGCAGCCGGGCCCGCAGGTCAGCCGTCCGCCGGCGCAGGCGGCTTCGCGCGCCGTCCGTGGGCGAGCCGGGTTCTCTGCCTGCGCGCATGCTGCTCCCGAGGTCGGGTCCGGGCGCCACACCCCGAGGGGTGACCGCCTCACCAGAGTGCCGCCCCGGGCGGCCGACCGGGCCTGTGGCGCAGGCGCCGTTGTGCCGTACGGGTGAGGAGGCCGCCGCCTGCGTTCCGAGTGACACCACGGTTTTGTGGGCACGGCGCGGGGCGGTGACGATGAGGTCATGCGTGTTTCCCGCGCCTTGGCGAGGCTCGCGAGGCCGAGCCAGGGCAGCGATGGTCCTTGACCTGGTCCTCATCGGCCTGGCGATCAACGTCGACCCGTGGCCGGCCGCCCATCAGGACCAGGCGGTCGTGGGTCTGTCACTGCTGCTGGGCCTGTACCTGGTGGGCAAGAGCATCTACCAGCTGACCACCTGAAACGCGGGCCACCCAACGATCACTCGTCGGCCGTCGACCGTCACAGGATCGCGAGGGGATTGACCGGCGAGCCAGTGGCCGCGGGCAGCCGGAGAGGGGCGATCACGCACAGGAACGACCAGCGGGCTTCCCGCGCGCAGATCTGCGCGAGGTCCTCGAACCGCAGGTAGTCGAGCAGATGCAGTCCCATCGCGTGGATGGCGAGCACATGCACCGGGAACGCGACCCCCTCCACCGGACTGGGCGCCGTGTCACTGTTGCCGTCACTGCCGAGTACGGCCACCTCCCGCTCGGCCAGGAACTCCATCGCGGTCGGATGGAGTCCGGCACGAGCCTCGGCCACATCCCAGGGGCCCAGTTCCTCACGACGTCGGCGGTGTCCGACCCGTACGAGGAGAATGTCGCCCCGGCCGACCCGGACCCCCTGGCGGGCTTCGGCTGCGGCGAGGTCCTCGGCTTTCACGTTCGATCCGGGTTCGAGCCAGGAGACGCCGTGCAGCCGGGGAACGTCGAGGAGGACCCCGCGTCCGACGATCCCGTCGCGAGCCAGGTCGACGGTCAGTGCGCTCGCTCCGTCCGGCGACAGGGCGCCCGCCGCCGGCACACCGCCGTGCAGGGTGCCGTCGTAGATGACGTGGCACAGCGCGTCGAGGTGGCTGTTCACGTCACCGTGGATGTTCATGGCGAAGCGGTCCCGCGCGAACTCCAGGCCCCTCTCCCCCGGTTCGGCGTCGGCCGGAGCCGTGAGCCGGTGCTCGGCCGGATCGGCGTCGTCAGGTTCGGGACGGGTGTTCACCGGGGCCGCGAGCGACACCGTACGTCCCGAACGCACTTCGCGGACGGCCGCCAGCACCTGGTCCCCGGTGATCGTGTCCATGGCACCGCGGCGAGTGGCGCCGCCGGGGGCCGTGCCGCGCAGGTGGCGGTAGAGCGACCGGAAATCGGGCTCGCTCAGCTTGTCGGGCGTTCGCATACCCCCAGCCTCCGGCAGGCGTCGGATTCCGGCACACCGAGTTGCCGGGCCCGGGGACCGCCGGGTTAATGGATGGGCGCCCCGGTCGGGGCCGCAAGCCGCCGCACCGAGCCGATTCGCGGAGGTCCGGATGGACATGATCCATGTCCGAGCGGTGTGTCCGCGGGACCTCACAGAACGCACCATGGCCCTGCTGAGTGCCGAGGCGTGCGTCCTGAACCTGCCTCTGCAGACGGGCGGCCTCGCGCTCGGGGTCAACCGCCATTCCGGGCCGAGAATCCGGCAGGGCTTCATGGCGCTGCTCGTGGGCTTCCTGCTGGCCATTGCCGCGCCCCTCTTCTTCGCCCTCCTCGTCCGGGGCTTCGGACTGCAGCCGAGGGCCTTCGAGCTGGGGCTGAGGCCCGTCTCGAATCTGATCAACACCCCCAACTTCTTCTCGGCCACGGTTGCGGTGCCGGCCGGGATCGTCTTCCTGGCCGAGGCCCGGACGAGCGCGCTGCTCGGCGTCTTCATCTCGGTGACCACGATTCCGGCGGCGGCGGACATCGGTGTCTCGTCGGCGTTCGGCAGCTGGGACGAGGCCTGGGGTTCCCTGCTGCAACTGCTGCTCAACATCGCCGTACTGATCGTGGTCGGGACCGGCACACTCAAGTGCCAGCGGGCGATCTGGCGCCGGGTGAGCACACGCCGGCGCGAGCGGGCGGTCAGGCGGACGGCATAGGAGCGGTGTCGTTGCCGTCGCCGGTGTCCAGGAACTCGCGGATCGCCAAGGCGACCAGCACGATCACCACCGTCCACACCACGACCGCTGTGGTCGGGTAGTTCCAGGTGAACAGCACGATCGCGGCGACCGCGAGGATCACCCCGCCGATCCACTGCTTGTAGCGGTGCACGAACCGACCGACGGCGCCCAGCCGGAGCCCCGCCGACACGGCGACGTCACGCAGAGCGCCGATGCCTTTGCCGCAGCCCGTGCGGGTGAAGACGGCGATGCGGGACGGACCGGTGAGGAAGGCGCCGATGGCCGTCACGAGAGCGACCGCACCGAGCGCCCGCACGCCGGCGCGCAGGAACTTGACCAGCGCGTCGAACACCGCGCCGGCAGCGGCATCGGACGCCCCGGCAGGCAGATGGTCGAGATAGACCGTCCGTAGGAGGCTGAGTGTGATGCCGAGCAGCAGCATGGCGGCGAACACCCCCAGCGCGGCCCCGATCAGAGCCCGGCGACGGTGAACAGCCAGGTAGACACCCGCCGCGGCGATCAGTACGGCGATGATGGGGAGCCAGCTGCCGATGATCTCCAGCACCCTCAGATACCACTTGATCTTGCCGACGTCCTTGGACTCGAAGACCACGAACTGCGTGTGAACGGTCGGGATCCGAGCGGCCGGCTGGAAGCCGGCACTGACCAGTTGGTCCTTGACCTGGGCCACGATCGGTCCCACGTCGATGGCGACCTGACCGTCCTTGACGGTGACCGCGCTGTCCGCCTCGCCTGTGAGGGCCTTGTCCAGGGCGGTGTGGGCCCTGCGGTTCGCGTTCACCCAGACTCTGTCGAAGGCATCACTGGAGACCACTCGCTCCACGACGCCGCTGACCAGGCTCTTCAGCCCGCTCGTGATCGGACCGTCCAGGTTGTCGATCAGCTGAGCGGCCTTCGGCGGGACACCCTTCTGCTCCGCCGCCTGTTGCAGCTCCTTGACCAGCCCCTCCACGTCGACCTGTGCCAGGACGGCGTCGGTCACCCGCTTGGTGATCGCCTTCTGCACGTCCGGATTGCTCGCCAGCGGCCCCACGGTGGCGACGTAGCGGTCGGTGTCCCGCACGATGCTGTTGGCCCAGACCGAGACGACGGCGAGCAGGGACAACAGCGAGGCGAGGAGAATCAGCAGGAACGATCCCGTCGACCGGAGCCAGTGGTGGCGCGCGGCACCCGAGGGCCCAGCGCTCTCCAGCGCAGTCAATCGGTGGCGCAGCTCGTCCAACTCGTGGCGTTCGCGCGCCGAGAGCTTCTCGTCGCCGGACGGGCCCGCGGGGTGCTTGTCCGGGTCTGGTGGGGGCGTGCCACTGGTCATGCTCCCAGGAGATCCGTACGGATCCGATCCGGCGACCTGGACAGGCCCAGCGGGTGAATGCAGCACCGAGGTGCGACGGCTCCTGTCCGATGCTGCAATGGATCGTGGGAACCGGGGGTGTGCCCAATGCCGTGACCACCCAGGGATGAAGCCGTGAGCGATGAATTCGCCGAAATGGGACCGATCGACTACGTGGTCGTCGAATTTCCCGGTACTCGAATGACCGGCGAAGGCTTTCCCCTGCTGGTCGATCTGGTGGACCGCGGCCTCATTCGGATCCTCGATCTGATCTTTGTCCGAAAGGACAAGGACGGATCGGTGGTCGGCCTGGAAATCGCCGACCTCACCGGCGACGGGGCTCTCGACCTGGCCGTCTTCGAGGGCTCGTCCTCCGGCCTGCTGGGCCAGGACGACATCGAGGAGGCGGCGGCTGCCCTGGAGCCCGGCAATGCGGCCGGAATCCTGATCTACGAGAACGTGTGGGCAGCGCCCTTCGCCGCCGCGCTGCGACGCGGCGGTGCGCAGCTGGTCGCCTCCGGGCGGATCCCCGTGCCGGACGTCGTGGCTGCGCTGGACGCCACGGAACCCGGCCCGCCGCCCATGATGTAGAAACTCCGCCACTGCGGGTCACCGGGCCGGGCTCGGTGACGTGTCCTCGTCCACGCGGGAGGCATCGCGGTGACGGAAGACCAAGTGCTCCTGGGCCTCGGCCTGATCGTCGTGCTGGCCGCTGGCTCCCAGGTGCTGGCGCACCGTCTGCGCATCCCCGCGCTGATCGTGCTGCTGCCCGTCGGATTCACCGCAGGCGCACTCACCGACGACGTCAACCCCGAGCGGCTCCTGGGCAGCACCTTCTCCCCGCTGGTCTCGCTGGCTGTCGCGGTGATCCTCTACGATGCCGGACTCGGCCTGGACCTGAAGCGGTTCAAAGCCCACACACGCCGGGTCGTGGTGCGGCTGATCTGGCTCGGCACCCTGCTCACCTGCGCTTCGGCGGCGCTCGTGGCCATACCGCTACTCGGGATGTCCCAGGGAGCTGCCGTGATGCTGGGGGCGATCCTGGTCGTGTCCGGGCCGACGGTCGTCGGCCCGCTGCTCACCTTCGTCCGCCCCACGGAGCGGTTGCAGCGGATCCTCGTCTGGGAGGGGTCGCTGATCGATCCGGTGGGCGGCATCCTGGGTGCGCTGGTCTTCCACGGCGTCACGGCCGGAGGGCACGGCGGCTTCGGCAGCCGGTTCTGGCAGTTCCTCCTCAGCTCGGCGGTGGGCGTGGCGGGGGGCATCGTCGGAGCGGCCGTCCTGACGGTGGCGCTGCGCCGGCTCCGCCTCGGAGAGGTGCTCGGCACCACGGTCCAGCTCGCCGCAGTGGTCGGTGTGGCGGCCGCCTGTGACGTCGTTCGCGACGACACGGGGCTCATCGCCGCCGTCCTGATGGGCCTGGCGGTGGCGAACCTGCCCGGCTCGGAAGCCACCGCCCGAAGACCGTTCTTCGAGACCCTCGTGAACCTCGTCATCGGACTGCTGTTCATCTCCATCTCGGCGACCGTCAGCCCCCACTCCCTACGGCACGTGCTGCTGCCGACACTGGGTCTCGTGGCGGTCCTCGTCCTCGTGACCCGGCCCCTGGTGGCGGCCCTGTCGGCACTGCGGACCGATCTGACGGCTGGGGAAAGGCGCTTTTTGGGATGGATGGCGCCGCGCGGCATCGTGGCCGCGGCCACCGCCTCGACGTTCTCGGCCACGCTGGTCGACAAGGGAGTCGGTGGCGCTGCCAAGATCCTGCCGGCCACGTTCGTGGTGATCGTCGCCACGGTCACGCTGTACGGGCTGAGCGCGGCGCCCATGGCGAGACGGCTGGGCGTGGTGCGCTCGGCGCGCTCCAGACCGTTGCTCGTGGGCGGTGATCCATGGGTGGTCGATCTGGGGCGGGCCCTGCGGTCGGCGGGGCTGGACGTGGTGATGTGGGCGGGGCGCGAAACCGAGCGCGACAGCATCCGCGCCGCCGGGATCGAACTCGCCCCCGGGGAGCTGTTCGCCGCGGCCACCGGCACCGGCGCGGAGCTCGAAGGCCTCACCAGTGTCCTCCTCCTCACGGGCGAGGACGACTTCAACGCACTGGCGGCCACGAATCTCGAGGGCGCCGTCGAGGGCACGGTCTACCGGCTCGGGTCGCCCGCGGAGGGCCAGGGCGTCATCGCCCCCTACGCGCGTGGTCAGGTGCTCTTCGATCCGGACCTGACCGGACCCGAACTGGCCCGCCGCCACGCCCGGGGCGCCCGTCTCGTGACGCATCACGTCGACGGCGCCCTCCCGGCCGGACACCGGATGCTGTTCCTGGTACGGGGTGACGGCCGGCTCCTCCCTGTCACCCCTACTGGCGGCCCGACGCCTCGGCCTGGAGACATCGCCGTACTCCTGAGCGCCTGAGCCCTCAGCTGCCTGTGCGCCCGCCGAAGCGCGCGACGGCGGCCCGCACCCGGGTGAGATGCGCCGGAAGATCGGCGGTGACGTCCAGGATCATGCCCGGCTCGTCGGATTCCAGCGGCTCCAGCGTCGCGAACTGCGAGTCGACCAGCCCGGCGGGCATGAAGTGACCGGTGCGCCGGGACACCCGGTCCCGTGCCGTGTCCCGGTCCAGGGCGAGGTACAGACACCACAGCCGTGTGCCGGCGGCCGCCCGGAGTTCGTCGCGGTAGGCGCGTTTGAGGGCCGAACAGGCGATGACCAGCCCCTCGCGGGCCTGGGCGGACTGCCGGATGCGCTCGGCGAGGGCACGCAACCAGGGCTTGCGGTCGGCGTCGTCCAGGGCGTGGCCGGCGCTCATCTTCGCGATGTTCGCTGCCGGATGGAAGTCGTCGCCCTCGACGAAGGGCACTCCGAGCTGCTCGGCGACCGCCTTGCCGACAGTGGTCTTCCCGGAACCGGACACACCCAGGACCACCACGATCGGCGGCCCGTTCGCGGCGCCGGTCACCGGTTCTCGGGTCCCGGTCACGGACTCTCGGGCTCGCGTCCGGCCGCCGTCTGCCGCAGGTCCGCGTCGGTGAGGGGCTGCAGGACCCCGCGGGTGTCGAGCCGGTAGAGCAGGACGAGGGGCGGTCCGACCAGCACCACCGCGATGACCGTGACCAGCATCAGCCAGCGCAGCGTCGTCGACGCGCCGGCCGCTTGGGACACGGTCAGCGACGTGGGGATGAGATAGGGACGCTGGGCCAGCCCCCACGCCACGACGACGAGGGCCACGCTGCCGACCGCCGTGATCCTGGCCCAACCCGTCGCAGCGCGGTACAGCCCAGTGGCCGTCGGGCGGTCGCTCGCGGGGACCGAGGACAGGCCCGTGACCTTGGTGTCCGCGCTGAAGCCGGCCAGGATCGAATCCAGTTGGGGGATTTTGATCCCGCCGGAGATCGACCCGTCCGGATGCAGGCGCCCGAACATGTACTCCGGCACGTGTGTGTCGGTCTTCCAGACGATCTCGGTGGCCGCGAACTTGACCGGCTGCTTGTGGAAGACGGAGCGCGCGATCGAGTCGCCGAGCACGAACTGCACGGGAGTGAGGATCGCGGCCACGGTGAACGGGACGGTGAAGCCGAGCCGGTGATAGCGGCCCCGCAGCCAGCCGACCGCGTACACCCCCGCGACGACATACCCGGCGGTCAGGACCACGCCGACCACGAAGTGCCAGTACTCCGGACCGAGCATCGGCGTGAAGACCGCCTTGCGCACGTCGACGTTCACGGGGTTGCCGGACGAATCGAGCGTGAAGCCGCGCGGGGTGTTCATCCAGGCATTCGCGGCCACGATGCCGAACGCCCCCATCAGGGCGGCCAGCGGCAGGGGCAGGCCCAGCCAGAAGTGCGTCCACGGCTTGAGCCTGCGCCAGCCGTACAAATAGATCGCGATAAGAATCGCTTCGAGGAAGAACGCCCACGCCTCGACCCCGAAGCCGAGGCCGAAGACATCGCCCCACCGGCCCATCATCCCCGGCCACAGCAGGCCGAATTCGAAGGACAGCACCGTACCGGTCACGATGCCCATGGCGAACTGGACGGCCATGACCGCCGACCGGCGTCGCGCGAGCAGCAGGGCGACGGCGTCGCCCCTGCGCAGCCCGCGGTAGTGCATCAGCAGCGTGATGGCGGGCAGCGCCACTCCGAAGGGCACGAGCAGGATGTGCGAGGCCAGGGTGAAGGCCATCAGTTCCCGGGCCGGCAGTAGCTGTGGCGGGCCGTCCGCCAGAAAATGGTCGATCGCGCTGTTCACATGGTCCTCGGTGGCTCGTCCGGGATGGCTGAGGACAGCGGGCCTCAGCCGCCCGTGGCGAAACCGGGGAACAGCGTCATTCCGCCGTCCACATAGATCGTGGTCCCCACGACGTAGTCGAACAGGTCGGAGGCCACAGCGGCCACTACGTTGGCGATGTCGGCCGGGTCGCCGACGCGGTGATAGGGGACGAGCCGCAGGAGATCGGCTTCGGCCTCGGGGGTGTCCCAGGCGCTGCGGTTGATGGGCGTGCGGATCGCTCCCGGGGCAACGGCGTTCACCCGGATCCGGTACGGCGCGAGTTCCTGCGCGAGGGTCGCCATGAGCATCTGCACCCCGCCCTTGGACGCCGCGTAGTTCACATGGCCCGTCCAGGGGATGAGCTGGTGGACCGAACTCATGCAGATGATTTTCCCGGCGGAACGGGAGACCTCATGGACGACGCCCCGTCGCATGAACTCCTTGGCCGCCTCGCGCGCGCACAGGAACTGTCCGGTCAGATTGACGTCCAGTACCTTGTGCCACTGTTCCATGGTCATGTCGGTGAGAGGGGCGTCGCGCTGGAGTCCCGCGTTCGCCACCATGACGTCGATGGTCCCGAACTCCTTGACCATGCGGGACACCATGTTGACGACCTGGTCCTCCTGCGACACGTCCGCCTCGTGCGCGTAGGCACGGACGCCGAACCCCTCGATCTCGCGCACGACCTCTTCCGCGGCGTCCTGCCCGGACACGTAATTCACCACCACATCGGCGCCAACCCGCCCCAGAGTGATCGCCGTGGCCTTACCGATGCCGGAATTCGCCCCCGTCACCAGCACCTTCTGCCCCTTCAGGAGCGGGAAGGCGAGGGGCTGGCGACCGTCACTTCCGTTGGTTTCCACTCATGTCTCCCTGTGGGTGCCGACGCGGGCGTTCGAAGGATTCCGCCCCACAACGAAAACACTGGTGGATCAGTACCGCTCGGCAGCGCGTTTCTTGTCAGCCGGTCGGGGTGGCGGCCCGGACCGAACGGCCCAATGCCCGCACACCGGGTCGTTCCGGACGGCGTGACCGGCGGGACCTGTCCTAGTCGGTGCGAGCCTCCCGGCTCGTTCCGATGCACAGCGCCCAGATGACGAAGGCATCCACGGCGATCAGCACGATGGCCCAGACGGGGTAGTACGGCAGCCACATGAAGTTGGCGATCATCGCCAGGCCCGCGACGGCGATGCCGACCACGCGCGCCCAGAGCGATCCACTGAACAGGGCGATGCCCGCGGACACGACGAGGACGCCGAGGACGAGGTGGATCCAGCCCCAACTCGTCAGATTGAAGTTGTAGGCGTAGTTGCGAGTCGTGACGAAGACGTCATCCTCGGCGATGGCAGCGATTCCTTGGAATATCGCCATCGCTCCGCCGAAGACCATCATGACCCCGGCGAAGGCGGTCCAACCGGACGCCCACACCCCTGTGCTGCTGGTTCGGTGTTGGTGCATTCCCGCTGTAGTCATTTTCAGGACCCTCCAGCGTAGACGTCGCCACTGACCTACGACCGGCCGGTGGCCCATATTTCAGCTTGCCACGGGAATCGCCGACCGGCAGAACATCGCCAGGCGCACAGGCAGGACCGAGGTCGGTGCGCGACGGAATTCATACGGTGTTCCACTAGAAGGGCCCGGTGCACGGAGCATTGCACCCCCGGCCAGCAAATTGTCTGTCTATTTATGTTCATTCCCATACCCGGCGCGAGAAAGGAAACCGTCGCGCCAGGTCTCCTCAGCGGGATTGCCCGGACAGCCGTAGTGGCCGGAACGGCGACCGCCGTGTCGAACCGCGCTTCACGCCGCCAGCAGGGGCGATGGGCCCAGCAGGAGTATCAACAGGCGCCGCCGAAGCCGGCGCCGTCCGCCTCGCCGGTCCTCGCCTTTGCGCGAACGAATTTCGGCAGTTTGCGTTCCTCATGTCCCTGTCGTTGGGCTCAGGTTGCCTGGTGCGCCGCCAGTTCGACCCCGGGCGCAACACCGGGCAGCTCCAGCACCAGGCCTCGCCCCGCCGCCCGAGGCGGTGGAGTTGGGTGAAAGTTCAAAGACGCAGTCAAGTGCCCGTACAAGTTCGAACCCACCGCTTGCGCTGTTCGTGTCGATGGCGAAGCCGTCGGGCCGTGGACCGCGAGGAGGTGTCGGTGCGAGACCTGTACTCGCAGGACAGCACCCCCGTGCCCGCCCGGCATCGCAGCTCCGCCATGCTCGCGCGGTCAACTCCCGGCACCGGCGCCGGGACTCCGCCCGCCGAGCCGAACGTCTGCCAGAGGAGTCGGCATGCCACAACCCCCACTGCGGACCGAGCGGCCGTTCGGCCAGATCCGGTCCGCGAAGGCGACCCCTGACCAAGAAGTCCGGCCCAGGACTGCCTCGGTTCGCAGGCAGACGCCGATGTCCGTCCCAGCGCCACACGACGAGGCCGGCGGGCAGGACCGTTCAACGGTCACGGTCGGCATAGCCGACCACGAGATTCTGGTCAGGGGCGGCATCCGGGCAACGCTGGATCGGGCCGAGGACATCCGCGTCGCCGGTGAGGCGTGCGACGCCGGGGCCGCCCTCGCGCTGGCCACGTGTCATCAGCCCAACGTGCTGCTGATCGACGGCATGATGGCCGGCGCCCAGCAGGCCCGGGTCGTCCGCACCCTGCGCCGCCTGGCGCCCACGACCGCTGTGGTGGTCCTCGCGACGTCGCTGGACGGCCGGCATGTCGACCAGTTACTGCGCGCCGGGGTCGACGGTTGCCTCCTCAAGAGCGGCAACCCGCAGGACATCGTGGCCGCGGTGCGGGTGGTGACCACCGGCGGTGCGGCTCTGGGCCCGGAGGTCGCCAAACGCCTGCTGGAGCGCGTGGCCGAGATCGACACCGACCGTGTCGAGCGTGCCCGCGAACTCATCGGCGGTCTGACCTTGCGGGAGAAGGAAGTACTGGCCCTCGTCGCCGAAGGCATGGCGAACAACGAGATCGGACGGGCCCTGTATCTGAGCGAGGGGGGCGTCAAGGCCCACATCAGCCGTCTGCTCACCAAGCTCAACTGCAGCAACCGAGTACGCGCCGCCCTCATCGCCCACGACGCGGGACTCACCGGCGCCACCATGGCGACCCCGGCCTGGCCCCGCCCGGCTGCCTGAATCCACCGGTCCGCAACCAGGGTCCATCTCGCGGAGCACCGCTCGTGGCCGAACAGCCACCGCCCCGTTGCGGCCGGTGAATCCTTCGGCCACGAACCGTCCCCGGCCCGCACCCGCTCCCGGAGGACCCCCGTGTCGTAGTCGCTCGCGTCGTTCACGACCCGCCGGATGAGATCCGGATCGTTGACGACGTACGCCGGTTTCGGCCCGAAACCGATCCTGCCCACCGGGCCCTGGGACCGCAGACTCTGGAAGAAGTCCAGGCGCCTGCGGCGCAGTTCGAGCAGATGTCCGACTACGCCGAGGCGGCCGGGCGCGTCCGGGCCGGACACCGGCTCTTGATGCTCCGCTGTCTCGTGCTCGGGAAACGGTTCACGACGCTCCATCACCTTCCGGTTCGGACAGGAAGGCCCGGATCTCTCGCGCCACCGGAGCGGGATTCTCGATGTGGAGGTGGTGACCGCCGGGCAGGGTCGTGTGCCGCAGGGGGGTGGTGGCCGGTGCCCATGCCAGGTCGAACGGTGAGGCCACCCGTGCCTGTTCGGCGGTGAGGACGAGCGTCGGCGACGTGATGGCCCGCACGAATTCCTGGATCTGCTCCTCGGTGAGCGCCTCGATGAAGGGGTACCTCAGCCTCGGGTCGGTGCGCCAGGTGTAGCCGTCGGGCGTCTCCACCAGGTCGCGTTCGCTGAGCAGTTCAGCCGTGTCCAGCAGGCAGTCGGCACCCCTGGCCCGGGTCCGCACCGCCTGTGACCGGGTCCGGAAGGTCGGGCGGGCACCGTCCATGAGAGCGGCGAGATAGCGTCCGGCGCTCTCGCGCAGCCTCGCCGGGTCCGAGGAGCGCTGTACGACGGGGTCCACGAGGATCATGCGGTCGACCTTCTCGGGGCGGATTCCGGCGACCAGCACGGAGACCATTCCGCCGAGTGAGTGGCCCAGCAGATGGAAGCGGTCCCAGCCCTGGGTGTGGGCCAGTTCCAGCACGCAGGCCGCGTAGTTCAGGACCTGGTACGTGGTCGACGGCAGGTGGTCCGACAGCCCGTGCCCGGGAAGGTCCACTGCGACCAGGTTCAGGTCGGCCAGCTCGTCGAACAGCATCTGGAAACCGGCGCAGTTGTCCAGCCAGCCATGCAGGCACACGACCGGGGGCCCCTCGTGCGTACTCGTGCGCAGGCCGCGCAGCGTCACTCCTGCCTGCGGGAGTTCGAAACACACTTCCTCCGCGGCCACTACGACACCACCTCCGTCACTTCCTCGTCGTCCAGGCGGGCGAGGAGGTCGGCCGCCAGGTCGGCGACGCTCTTGCCTCGCATCAGGTCCATGACGCTCGCCTTCACCCCGACCTCGCGTTCGATCCATACGCTGATCTCCACGGCGAGCAGGGAGTCGATGTAATTCGTCAGCGGCATCGAGTCGTCGAGCCGGTCGACCGGGATGCCGAGCGCGGTGACCAGCCGGGCCTTGAGGTGGCCGACGAGTGTGTCGCGGCGCTCGTCACCGGTGCACGACCGCAGGCGTGTCCGCAGTGACTCCCCGGCTGCCCCGGCCGCGGCCTGCGCGCCCGCGACATGCAGGGCGTACTGCTGCTCGTAGCGCGGCTCGGTGTCCGCGTCGGTGTCGCGGTGCCGGAAGAACTTCGGCCAGTCCACCGGCAGCACACCGACGCGTGGGCAGGAACCGTCGGCCAGAGTGCTCAGCGCCTGGAACGCCTGCGCCGCGGACAGGCCGCGCAGCCCGGTGGTGGCCACCTGGCGGTGCACCCGTTCGTTGCGGGAGACGTAACCGACGTCAGACAGCGCGCCCCAGTTGACGCTGAGGGCCGGCTGCCCGGCGGCGTGCCGCTGTTCGGCGAGCTGGTCGAGCACGGCGTTCGCGGCGGCATAGGCGGCCTGGCCCATGTTGCCGACCATGGAGGTCGCGGAGGAGAAGAGGGCGAAGACGTCGAGCGGCAGGTGCGCGGTCAGTTCGTGCAGGTGGAGCGCGCCCAGGACCTTGGGGCCGAGCACCTTGCGCAGCCCGGCATCGTCGAGGTCGGTCAGGAGCGCGTCCTCCAGGACCATCGCGCTGTGCAGGACACCGCGCAGTGGCGGCAGTTCGCGCTCAATCGTGGTGAGCAGGGCCGCCACCTGGTCGCGCGATGTGACGTCCACTGCTTCGGCCAGGACCGTCACACCCCTGGCCCGCAGGGCTTCGACCTTGGCGCCGGCCGGCTCATCGGGGATGCCCGAGCGGCCCACCAGTACGAGATGGCGTGCTCCGGCGTCGGCCAGGCGCTCGGCCATCGCCAGGCCCAGGCCGCCGAGGCCACCGGTGACCAGCCAGGTGCCGCTCGGCATGGCGAGGGAGTGCCTGACCGCCGGGACGACCCGCACGTCGCGTTCGTCCATCGCCAGGACGACCTTGCCGACATGACCGCCCGAGGTGAGCCGGCGCATGGCCGCCTCCACCTGGGTCGGGTGGTGGGCCAGGTACGGCAGCGGCCGCAGCGCGCCGGACGCGAAGAACTGCAGGAGGTCGGCGAGCTCTTCGTGGACCAGGTGTGGGCGGTCCACCATCAGCTGCCGCAGATCGAAGCTGAAGTAGGCCAGGTTCTGCAGGAAGGGCCGCAGCCCGATCCGCCGGTCGCCCATCAGGTCGCGCTTGCCGATGTCGATGTAACGTCCGTAGGCCGCCAGGCAGCCGATGCTCCGCGTGGTGGTCTCCCCTGTGGCGGCGCTCAGCACCACGTCCACGCCCTGGCCATCGGTGGCGGCCAGCACCTCGTCGGCGAAGGTGAGCGACCGGGAGTCCATCACGTGCCGCACTCCCAGCCTGCGCAGCAGTTCTCGCTTGTCCGGGCTGCCTGCCGTGGCCAGCACCTCCGCGCCCAGCAGGTGGGCGATCTGCAGGGCCGCGAGACCGGTGCCGCCTGCCGCGGAGTGAATCAGTATCCGTTCGCCGGGCCGCAGCCGTGCCAGCTTCCGCAAGGCGTACGACGCCGTCAGGAAGACCACGGGTACCGTCGCCGCCTCCTCGAAGCTCAACGCCTCGGGCTTGGCGACCACGAACGCTTGGTCGACGGTGAGATGGGAGCCGATGGCGCCACCCGTGCAGCTCATGGCCACGACCGCGTCACCGGGCTGCAGACCTGCGACGCCTGCGCCGATGCGGGTGACCACTCCGGAGCACTCCGCGCCGAACCGGTAGCCATCGGCATCCTCCAGCGGCGGAACCTGACCCAGTGCTGTCATCACGTCGAGGAAGTTGAGTCCGGCGGCGACCACTTCCAGCTCCACCTGGCCGGGGCCCGGGGCGAGCAGCGCCGTCTGGCGGTATTCCAGGTCGTCGAGCGCTCCCGGCATCGTCACCCCCAGCTCGAACCCCGCGCCGGCAGGCAGACGGTGCGCGTCGACCGGGGCGCGGACCTGGTCCGGGGGCAGCGCGACCAGCCTGCGGACGAAGCGCTCCCCTGCTCGCAGCAGGACCTCGCGTTCATGGTCCCCGCGCCGCAGCTCGGTCCAGAGGGCGTCGGCCTCCCCCTCGGTCGGTTCACCTTCCAAGTCGATCAGAGTGCAGCCCAGCGAGGGCTGTTCGAGCCCGACGACCAGCCCAAGACCCCAGGCGGCGGCGCCGTCGAGCCGTGTCGCCGGGTTGCGCTGCGCATGCGCCCCGCGCGTCACGAGGTAGAGCCGGGGCCACGCGGAGGGTGCCGCGCCGTCCAGCGCCCGGACCATGTCGGCGACACGCAGCGCGTGCTCGCGGGCCGCCCGTTCCAGGGCCTGCGCCGGGTCGTCCGCGCTGTCCTCTTCGGCGCCGTCCCACAGGTGGACGATGCCCCGGGGATGCAGTGAGGCGAAAAGCCGGCCGAGATCCTCGGCCCGGCCCGGGGGCACATGGACGGCGCGACCGCCGTGCTCCTGGATACGGCGGGCCAGTTCGGCTCCGACTCCGGCGGACTCCCCCACTATCACCCAGCTGCCAGGCGGCTCGGGAGAACCGGAATCCGCGCCTTGACCTGGGGCGTCGCTCGGGATCCGGGCGGCGCGCGCCAGCAGAACCGTCTGCGAGCCGGCGCCCTGATGGCCGGGGTCGCCCAACGCCACGATGTCCTCGTACCCGGTGGAGTCAAGCACCCCTTCCCAGTCCGGGGCCGGCAGCAGCGGGCCGTCGGGGCGCAGCCGCAAGTCGCGGAAGAGCCACCATCCGGCGGTCAGCCCGAAGGTGAGCTCCAGCCAGCGGCTGCCCGGAGCGGCCTCGATGAGCGCCAGCACCCCGCCGGGGGCGAGCAGGTCCTGGAGGTGCAACAGCGTCAGCTTCAGGTCCGCGGTGGCGTGCACCACGTCCGAGGCGAGCACGAGGTCGAAGGAGCCGGGGTCGAGACCCTGAGCCCGCGGGTCGTCCTCGATGTCGAGCGTGCGGTACTCGACGAAGCCGAAGTCCCGGAACCGGTCGCGGGCCGCCTGGGTGAAGGCCGGGGACACATCGGTGAAGACGTATTCGCACCGGTTGGCAGGCAGCACCGGAAGCACGGCCGCGGTCAGTCCTCCGGTGCCGCCACCCACCTCCAGCACGCGCAGGGTGCGCCGCGGGTCGGCGCCGTCCACCAGCCGCCGTATCGCCTCGCGGGCCAGGGTGTTGTAGAGCCGGGCGGCCGGCGAGCTGTCGTAGACCAGCGCGGCGATCTCCGTCGAGCCGGCCGGGAAGAGCAGTTCCAGCGGGTTCACGTCCCCGACCAGCACCTCGTGCAGCCGCTCGCCCGTGGACCTCAGCAACCTGAGTTCCCACACGCACGACGGATGGTCGGCCAGGAGGGCGGCCCAGAGGCGGCCGGGATCGGCGTCCGGCAGGCGCTCGAAGCGGTATCCCCCGTCCTGCTCGCTCAGTACGCCGTCCTCGACGAGGAACTGCAGGAACACACCGAACACGCGCCGGTGTTCGGCGAGCAACCCCGTGCAGTCGGGCACGGCAAACGCCTCGCCGACGCGCGTACCGAAGCCGAACGCGGACAGGCAGTGCACGACGTAGGCGGCGCACAGTTCGCGTACCCGCGTCTGGTAGTCCGTGGCATAGGCCTGGCGCTGCAGGCGTCGGCCCAGCTCCTCGCCGAGCGCTTCCAGGCCGGGCAGCACGTCGGCCGGACCCTCGGTCAGGGCGCTGGGCCGGGGCTGGCCGGGGCTGTGCGCGTCTGGGTCGCGCTGCCAGACCAGGCGGTGGAACTGGTTCTCGATGGAGTCCTGCGTGGCGGTGTCGGTCGGCCGCCGCACCGACTTGGCGCGCAGGCCGATGTACTCGGCGAGGAGTCGGCCGTTGTCGTCCAGGACGAAGACGTCGGTGACCAGTGTGTCCGCCTGGACGCTGGTCAGACGCGTGTGACACCACAACCGCGCCGGGATGTCGCCGTACACGCGCACCCGCTCGACGCCCGTCGGGACGGGGTTGGCCGGCCGCACGGCATCCGGTGGCTCGTCGGCCGGGGGCACGAGCAGGCTCTGGAAGCACGCGTCGAGCAGCGCCGGATGGAACTGGTAGCCGGCCAGACCCTGCCCCCTGGTCAGTACCCGCGGCACTTCGATCCGGGCAAGGGTCTCGCCCTGGCCGACGCGCAGCTGGTCGATCCCGCACAGGGCGGGTCCGTAGACGTAGCCCCGGTCCCGCAGCGGTCCGTAGACCTCGCCGGCCCCGCGCGGCGCGCCGCAGCGCGTGCGGATCGCCTCCAGATCGAAGGCGGAGGCCTGAGCAGTGGGGTCACCGGGTGCCCGGTGGTATCTGCCATAGGCGTTGCGGATCCAGGTGGATCCGCGGACGGACCGGGAGTGGATCGTGAAGGTGCCGTCGTCGGGGTCCAGTTCGATGCGGCTGCGTTGCGATTCGTCCGGGGCGAGGACGCAGGCCCGCTCGAACTCCACGTACTCCAGCGCGCATCGCTCCCCCGTCACCTCGCGGGCGGCGGCCAGTGCCGTCTCCACGTAGACCGCGCCGGGGACGATCACGGAGCCGAAGACGTCGTGCTGCTTCACCCAGGCGTAGCGGTGGTCCTCCCAGTCGATTTCCCAGGTGGGCCGCGTGGCGTCGACGCTCCTGAGCATCGGGTGCGGCTGGTTCTGGGTGCGGCTTCGGCGCGAGACCTCGCTCTCGTTCCAGAACGATTCGTGGATCCACGGGTTCACGGGCAGATCGAGGGCCGGCACGGGGTGGGGGTGGCGCCGTTCCCACCGCACGTCGGCACCGGCCGTGTACAGGGTCCCGAACGCGTCGAGGAAGCACGTCCAGTCGTCCTTGCCGCGCACCAGCGAGCCGACGGACAGGACGTCGACGCCGGCCTCCCGCGCGATCTCCGTGACCGAGTTGCCCAGCACGGGGTGCGGACTCAGTTCGACGAAGGTGTCGAACCCGTCGGCCAGCATGGCCCGGACGGCGGGCGCGAACAGCACCGGTTGGCGGAAGTTCCGCCACCAGTACCCGGTGTCCAGTTCACCGCCCTCGATCAGGCCGCCGGTGGCCGTGGAGTACATCGGCAGAACGGTCTCACGGCCCTCGACGCCCGCCAGCTGCTGCCGCAGCCGCTGCTCCAGCGGGTCCATGTCCTTGCTGTGGCAGGCGCAGTTCACCTTGAGCAGGCGGGCGAAGACGCCGTCCTCGGTCAGCTCCCGCGCCAGCGGTTCCAGAATGTCCCGGCGTCCCGACAGGGTGGAGGCACTCGGGCTGTTCTCCGCTGCCAGCCACAGCCCGTCCGCGTAACGGTCACACAGGGCCAGCGCCTCGTCCTTGGGCAGCGCGACGAACATCATCGCGCCGGTGGGGTCCGCGTCCTCCTGGATGCGCGCCCGGCGGCAGATCACCCGCAGCGCCGTGGCCAGGTCGAGCGCGCCGCTGACATGCGCCGCGGCGATCTCGCCCATGCTGTGGCCGGCCACGCCGTCGGGCTCGATGCCCCAACTGCGCCACAGCTCCACGAGAGCGACCTGGATGGCGAACATCGTCGGCTGGAGACAGTACGTGGCCTGGACCGGAGAGGATTCCTCGTCGGCGTTGAGCGCGTCGAGGATCGACCAGTCGACGTACTCACGAGCGAGTTGGTCGCATTCGGCGACCTTGGCGGCGAAGACCGGGCTGGAACGCAGCAGGGTCCGGCCCATCGCGAACCACTGCGGCCCCTGGCCGTTGAAGACAAAGGCCAGCTTGCCGCGGCCCTGGTGGGCGGAGTTCGCCACGACTCCACGCTCGGCGACACCCTCTGCGTAGCCGCGCAGTCGCGCCACGGCCTCCTCCGCGCCCGCGGCGGTGACGGCCAGCCGCTCGGCGTGGTGGCTGCGGCGCAACGCCAGGTTCGCTGCGACGGTCTCCAACTCCGCCGGGTGCTCGGCGAGATGCTCCGCATACCGGCCTGCGAGCTGCCGCAGGGCGGGTTCGCTGCGCGCGCTGAGGGTGAGAACCACCGGCGTGTCCGGCGGCGAGTGCGTGCGGGTCGCCTCGTGGTCCGGGGCCTGTTCCAGCACGACGTTGGCGTTGGTGCCGCCGAAGCCGAACGAGTTGACGCTGGCGATCGCGCGGTCGTAGTACGCCGGCCAGTCCTGCTCGGCGGTGGGGACCGCGAGGCGCCAGCGGGCGAAATCGATCTCCGGATTGGGGAACTCGAAGTGCCGGTTGGGCAGGATGCGGCGATGGTGGACCGACAGCGCGGCCTTGATCAGCCCGGCGATCCCGGCGCCGCCCTCCAGATGCCCGATGTTGGTCTTGACCGAACCGACGAACGCCACCTGTTCGGGATCGCGGTCCGCGGCCAGGACGCGTCCCAGCGCGTTGGCCTCGATGGGGTCGCCCACCGGTGTGCCGGTGCCGTGCGCCTCGACGTAGCCGACTTCGCGGGGTTCGATGCCCGCGACGGCAAGGGCCGCACGGAAGTTGGCCTCCTGGGCGTCGCCGCTGGGGACTGTGATGCCCTGGGTGCGGCCGTCCTGGTTGACCGCGGTGCCGCTGATCACCGCGTAGATCCGGTCCTTGTCGCGCCTCGCCCGGTCCAGGGGCTTGAGTACGACGAGACCGGCGCCCTCGCCGCGGACGTAGCCGGTAGCCGTCGCATCGAACGCCCTCGAACGGCCGTCGGGCGAGAACATGGATGCCTGGCTGAGCGCGACCATGCCGCCCGGATGCAGCATCAGGTTGACGCCGCCCACGAGCGCGAGGTCGCTCTCGCCGCGCCGAAGGCTCTCACAGGCCAGATGGGCCGCGACCAGGGAGGAGGAACAGGCGGTGTCGATGGTCATGCTGGGCCCGTGCAGGTCCAGGGTGTAGGAGAGCCGGTTGGACAGGATGCTCAAGTAGGCGCCGGTGGCCGAGTGCCCGCCCAGGCCCTCGAGTTCGCCCAGGCTGGTCTGCAGGCCGCCGTAGTCCTGGCTGCAGCCGCCGACGAACACCCCGGCCCGGCTGCCGGCCAGATCGGTGGGCGCGATGCCGGCGTCCTCCAGCGCCTCCCAGCAGATCTCCAGGAGCAACCGCTGCTGCGGGTCCATCTGCTCTGCCACTCGCCGCGGTATGCCGAAGAAGGCCGCGTCGAAACCGTCGACCCGATCGAGGAAGCCGCCCTGCCGCGAGTTCATCCGCCCCGGCCGCTGCCAGTCCGGGGAGTAGTACCGCTCGCTGTCCCAGCGGTCGCGCGGGATCGGCCCGACCGCGTCGAGCCCTTTCGCCACCTGTTCCCAGAGCGACCGCGGCCCGTTGATCCCGCCAGGCATGCGGCATCCGATGCCGACGACGGCGACCGCCTGCCCTGCTTCTTCACGTGAGTGCGCCACGGCGTGCCTCCAGGTCTGCGAGCTGATGGAACGTCGACAGCGTCTGCGCCGTCGCGTACACGTCCTGCGGGGGACGGCCGTAGGACTTCGCCCCGGCTCCCGCCCGCATCAAAGAGAGCGTCACTTCGGGATAGTCCGGATACCTGCCGCCGGCCCAGGAGCCGTCCGGGCGGCGGCGGGCCAGCAGCCACTCGACGCCGCGCCGGACGCCGGGATTCTCCGTGCCGATTCCAGCGTGAGCGAGGGTCTCCAGGGCGAGTGCGGTGTGGAATTCGGTGGAGGAACCGTCCTCCCCGTTGCGCGGCCAGCTGCCGTCGTCCAGCTGCCGGGCCAGGACGAAGTCCCGGGCGGCGGCGACAGCCGCGTGATACCCGTACCGCGCGAGGATCGCGGTCACCGGGCGCAGGAAGTAGTACGGGGTGTCGTAGTACCAGCGGTGCGTTCCGAAGTGGCCCTCGGCGCGCTGCGAGCGAGCGAGATGGTCCAGGGCGGCGTCCAGGTCGAAGGGTTCCATGCCTACGGCCATCAGCGCATCGAGTACGAAGCCGGTGACCGACGGCAGGGCTCTGGCATCCGTCGGCAGATACGGATGCTCCACCTCCCAGTCCCCGCCGGACCGTTGCCGCGCCCGCAGATAGGCCGCACGGCGCCGGGCCTCCTCAAGGCGGCCGAGTCGCACGAGAGCGATCACGTACTCGGCCGTGGTCTCCGGGCAGAACCCGGTCGGGTTGGCACCGCCGTACGTGAGCACCCCGACCTGGTTCTCGCGCGTGCGCAGCCATCCGAGGACGCCCTCGGCCAATTCCTGGGCCGCGCGGCCGTGTTCGCCGGACACCCCGTCGCGCCACAGCGCCACTGCCTTCAGGACGTGGACGTTGTCCCAGTTGTCCATGGCGAACTCGGACGGGTCCTCCATGACGACGCCGCTTGGGAGCTGACAGGACCGGAAGTACGCTAACGCTTCTCCAGCAACCGGCGCGGGCTCCAGGCCGTGCCGGGCGAAGACATCTGTAAGCATGTGCGTCCCTGCTCGTGTCGGGTGGCTGTTGCCGAGGACGGGATCACCGTGACCAGCGGCTTCCGGCGGTATCGGCGTACCGCGTCGCCGCACCGGATCGGATCGGCAACACTTCGTGCGCGATGACGCACGCGTGCATTCCTTGCCCACGCCGGTGGCGGGTCTCGAATTACGCTCTGCTCAATTGGCGTACGGGGTAGTGGTGTTCGCGGGCACGCCCGCCTCAACTCGGCATTTCAGAAGCAAGGGAGAACATCTCCCTCAGAACGTCTCGCACCACGAATATCGAGTCGGCACCACGAGAGGCAATCGCCACCCCGCTACACCGGCCGGTCGGCCGGGCGGGTGTGGCCGATCGGCCACATCCGCGGCCGGGACCGCTGGACAGATGCCGATGAACACACACGGTGCGGCACGGCGACAGACCCGCCCTTCGAGCACGCCCCTGGCCCCGTCGGTGAACTCCTTGAGCATCCACTCCAGGTCGGCCGACATGTCGGCGACCGGTGTCCCGTACCGCGCATCACGTTCCTGCTCGCGAAGGGCATACGGCCAGCACGCTCACGCCGACACTTCGCAGACGCAGGCCGGGCAAGCTGCACGCCGACTAGGAGTGCGACTACGCTCACCTGCGGCGATGGCTGGCCAAGCGGGGTATCCGGGGCCGCATCGCTCGCAAGGGACTCGGGTCCTCGCAGCGGCTGGGGCGCCATCGCTGGGCCATCGAGCGCATCATGTGCGCCATGAGGCGCTCTGTTTGTATCCCCGGTTCAGCCGGGAGGAACTCGGAAGGCGGTTCCTGGGCCCGATGACTTACCTGGATCCGAAAGGCGAAGGGGACAAAAGCACGTCAGAAAACCAGTGACCGGGCCCAGTTGTCAGGGACGGGGTGCTGGATGGCCCGCGCGATATGGCGAGGACTGGGATCTGCTCGGGCGACCAGCACAGGGCCAATTTGGCCTCACCAGCGCCCGCAGAACGGGCTGTTGGGCGAGCTTGGCCTGCTTGGGCCGGCGCCCGCGCACGTAGGCGGCCGCGCCTGCGGACGCGGCACGGTAGTGGTCCCGGCCGCCGTTGCGGGCGATCTCGCGGGAGACGGTCGACGCTGATCTGCCCAGTCGCTTGGCCAAGCGCCGGGCCGACTCACCGGCCGCGACACCGCGGGATATCTCCTCGCGTTCGCACTGGTCAGCTGGCCAACCGACGAAATCCCGACGCCGCAATGACGAAATACCATGCCGTGGGTCTCGGCGGGCCCCGGCCGAACGCACCTCCGGCACGTCCCGTACACCCGGCCCCCTCGCGTGCCTCGGGAAGCGGCACTCGGCAAGGCAGCCGACCGTGCCCCACCATCCCAACTCAGACACCACCTCGAAACATGTGCCGAAAAATGCGAGGCCCCACCCGATCTTCGGATGGGGTGGGACCTCGCCGACTGTGCCCGAGCTACCTCAAGGGCAGGTGCTCAGGACTTGGCGGGGGGATTCACCACCGGGACGCCCAGCAGCTTCGCCACAGTGACCACCCCCGGCGCCACAACCACGGGGAGTTCATCCAACTGCGGCCAGATTCCCACGACGGGGAGCTGATCAGATTGGGGGGCGGGGGGCTGGTCAGCGGCCTGGGCGGCGGTGGGGGTGGCGGTGGGGGTGGCGACGGCGGCCAGCGCGAGAGCGCCGACGGCCAGCATTCGGTGCATCTTCATGCCGTGGGAACGATCATTGAATTGGCCGGTCACGTCCATCGCATGGGAAATTTTCACGCGTCTACGCGGCACTACCATCCGATGCAAGTCACATTTCAGCAGCTCGGAGCTTTTCATCGGTTCCGCGTGCTCGCCAACGACAAGCACACGATCGCCCTGCTCCATGCATGGCCTGAAGACAAGGAGCTCAACATGGAATACGCGATCGTCTTCCACATTTGAGACGGCAGGATCACGGTGGGCTGGGCCCTGTGGTCCGATCAGGAGGCCTGGGACGAGTACTGGTCCTTTCTGCGTGCGGAGCGTCGGGTCACCCCATCTGCGACTTGACGTGGTCAATGACCTCGTTGAACTCCTTCGTCGGCGAGAAGTCCATGTACTCGCAGTCCTCAAGGGCTTCCGGGGCGTGCCCAGGCGTCCAATAGAACGCCTGCCCCGCCTCGTAGATCTCGTCCCCGTGTTTCGTCCGCATCTTCAGTCGCCCCTTGAACAGATATCCCCAGTGGGGGCACTGGCACAGATCACCGGGCAGGCCCTTGAGAGCCGGTGCCATGTCCGTGCCCTTGGGGAATTTCACAAACGCGACAGTCATGTCGCCCCCGACTTCCTGCATGCGCAGTTCCACACCGCCGCCTTCGACCGCGACAGGAGCGTCCTTACGCGTCGTTGCCGTCATGACTCCTCCGCATCCGGTCCGCTGTGGAACCTGGGAACCCGTTCCCCTCCAGCCTGGGCCCGGCGGCTGCGGTGCGCGACATGTGAGGGCCCTGGCCGACCGGATCTCCTGAACGGCATCAATGTCCTGCGTGGCAGGACTGACCTGTGCCATGAGGTACCCAGTGAGGGACCGAGGATCAGGACCGGGGCGCTTCGCTGGCCCGTCAAATTCGTGAGGACGCCACAACTGATCGGCAGGCCCCTATCGGGACACGCCCCGCCGGCCCTGCACCGACAACACACCATCCCCAGCCAACGGCCGACACTGTGAGACCAGGACACTTCGGTCAGGCGTGTCATGAGTCAGACCCCGGACCCGGGACAGCACACCCACCCATCCTCCCGCCCGTCACAGCATCCCCACCCAGAAATACTGAGCATTACCGGCACCGGCATGTGAATCTCACCCGGCCCACGATGATGGGCTGTACTCTCCACTGCCTCCGGAGCTTCTACGCCTCACCGTTCGAAGCCGCCGCGGCCCCGGTCACGAGCAGAGTCACCAACCGCGTGAGCCGGGGGGCGAACTCGGAGGCCACCTCGCCACATGGGGCTGCCCACCATGAGCACCCCGTCCGACCGGCCCGGGACGGCCGGATACAGTGCGCGAGACGGCAGCCCGGTTGCTCAAGGAGGGGAAGCGTGACCGACACCAGCGAAACCCGATCCGCCGACAGTGCAGCGCACGCGACTCAGCAGAGCCGACTGCACCGCCTGATGCGCTACATCCCCCTGATCGCCCCCGTCCTGCTGTGGGCCGTGCCCTGCTGGCTGCTGCTGCACACCGGCCAGCACTGGCCGCTTCCCGTCACGCTGGTCGGCACCGCCCTGTTCGCCCTCGGCCTCGTCGGTATGCCGCTCGCGATGGTGCGCGGCCACGGCCGGCGCCAGCAGGACCGGGCGGCAATCGTCGGTGACACCCTGCTGGGCACCAGCTGGGTTCTGTTCACCTGGTCCGTACTGCTCGGCGTCTTCTTGCGGCTCGCCCTGACTATGGCCGGCGTCGACGAGAGTCAGGACCGGGCCCGAATCGTCACTTGGGGCGTCCTCGGCATCACCGCCGTACTCCTCGCCTGGGGGTACGCCGAAGCCCGCCGCGTGCCACGCGTGCGCCGCCTCGACGTGCAACTTCCGCGCCTGGGTGCCGGGTTGGACGGCATCCGCGTCGTCCTCATCACCGACACCCATTACGGCCCCCTCGATCGCACTCGCTGGTCGGCACGGGTCTGCGAGAGGGTGAACACCCTGGAAGCCGACCTGGTCTGCCACACCGGCGACATCGCGGACGGCACGGCCGAACGCCGCCGTGCCCAGGCCGCCCCACTCGGCACCGTGCAGGCCACCCGGGCCCGGGTCTACGTCACCGGAAACCACGAGTACTACAGCGAGGCCCAGGGCTGGGTCGACCTGATGGACGAACTGGGCTGGGAGCCGCTGCGCAACCGCCATCTGCTGCTCGAACGCGGCGGCGACACTCTCGTGGTCGCGGGCGTCGATGACGTCACCGCCGAATCCTCCGGCCTCGCCGGCCACCGCGCCCACCTCGCCGGAGCCCTGAACGGCGCCGACCCCGACCTACCCGTCCTGCTCCTGGCCCACCAGCCCAAGTTCATCGACCGGGCGGCAGCCGACGGCATCGACCTCCAACTCTCCGGCCACACCCACGGCGGCCAGATCTGGCCCTTCCACCACCTCGTCCGCATCGACCAGCCCGCCCTCGCCGGCCTCAGCCACCACGGCACCCGCACCCTCCTCTACACCAGCCGCGGCACCGGCTTCTGGGGCCCGCCCTTCCGCGTCTTCGCCCCCAGCGAGATCACCCTGCTCGTACTCCGCTCCCCGCAACGACCCCCCTCGCCGTAGCGCCAGGCGGGCCGGCGGTTCCGCCTGGAGATGCTGCAGTGCGCCGGCACCCCGAAGAAGGGCTACGCATCCTGCAACGCCCTGCGCGTCACCAGCGGCACCACCGCCTTCCAGGAAGAGCAGGCGGCGAAGAAGGGCACCGCACCCCAGGCCGTCCGGCCGAACGCCGCCGCGGACTCCCCCCACCGGCTACGGCCCCAGCGACCTGCAGTCGGCCTACGGCCTGACCTCCGCCTCCGCCTGCCCCCGTCCGGAGCCTCCCGCCGATCCGCTCCACCGCGGGCCGCACCGACGCCGGTCGGCCAAGCCACGGGGCAAGGGCTGTGACTTCTTCCACTTGCGCTGATGGCTGCAATGGCAAGGCATCACCCCCTACAGCGCTGACGGTGGACTGTGGCCACTTCGTCTCGCAGATCAGGGTTGTGTGAACTACGTATTTACGCGGCCGACCTCGATCGTGTGTGGAACGAGCCGAGGTGTACGCGATTTCGCTGGCCCTGGGAGTGCCGGAGGCGAGGGAGTCGCCGGGAGAGGCCGCTGGCGCAGGCGATCCCCTCCGCCAGGGCAGAGACCGACAGACACACGGAGCGCGCGGCGTCCAGCGGCTCCTTGCATGCCGGCCACCATGCAGGCGAAGCCGGTGCCCTGCGAACCGGCGCCGCGTCATTCCGAAGGAATGCGAAACTCGAATTCGGGGCGGTCCCACGGCACGGCGGGCGGGTTCGCGAGCGCGGTCCCGGTCCGCACTGCGCCGACGCGGTGGTAGAAGTCCTCGGCGGGACGATGCGACACGACCTTGACCCGGTCGAGCCCGGCGGCACGGGCCTCGGACTGCATGTGCGCGACGAGCAGCCGTCCAATACCCCGTCCTTGCACTTCGTCGGCGACGAACAGCAGGTCGAGCTCCGGTGGAGCGAGGACGAGCGAGTAGAACCCTAGGACCCGGCCTCCATGCTCGTCGGCGCCGACGGCTACGAAGGCGCGGTGGGCTTCGATGTAATCAGGGCCGACCCGGTAGCCCGCCACTGCGGCTGCGTACTTACCCTCGTAGGCGCCTGAGCCACGCACGAGCCGCGTGAGCCGTTTGGCATCCCGCGCGCCTGCCCTCCGTATCGTGATCGACTGGCTGAACGGGGAAGTGCGTGAACTCATCGGGAGAGTATCTCGTACCGAGGAGTGCCTTCCTGCAGCGGGTCGGCTGCCCGGGCCGGCTCTGTAACGGCTCAGGAATTCCTTACCGGTATCGCGCGGTGTGTGAGGTCCTGGGTGGTTCACCGGCCGACGAGGAGAAATCGTCAAGACCTGTGGATCAAGTCAGTTGGGCTGGTCCCGGTGTCGCAGCTGATGGCTTGCTGCGTTTCGGACGCGGCGGGTTCGTCCGCGTTCTGCCAGCAGCATGAGGGCCTTGGGTGAGGTCACGATCCGCGTGGTTGCGGCCATGCGCTGGAACCAGTCGGTTGCTCCGGTGAGCTCCTCGGCGGTCCATGGGTCGCCCAGGGCGATGGTTCTGAGCAGAGTCCACTCGCGCAGGCGGAGGGTGAGGAAGTCGCGATCCGCGATCACCTCGGTCATGGTCTGAGCCCAAGCCGTGAACCAGGGGCCGGTCAGCAAGTCGGCGGCCCGGCGGTCCAGATGGCGGCCCACCGCGCTGTCCGCCATCGTCACGTCCTGGTCGCGCAGGACGGCGGCCACCAGGCCGGCCTCATCCGCCTCGGCGACGGCCTCCAGGGCCTGCAGGTAGCGGGCGAAGCGCCGATGCTCGGCGGGCTCCTCGTCGAGGTGAGGACCGATCATGCCGCGAGCCCTTCCGGCCGCTCAACCAACCGGCCGCGCTCGAAGCGGGCACCGACCCGGACCAGGGCAACGAGGTGAGGTGCGTTGACTGAGCGCCAGCGGGCCTGCGCAGATTCGATCAGCTTGAACACCATGCTCAGCGCGGCAGCCCGGCTGCCGGCGCCCTTGGTGACCTTGGTTCGCAGCCGGACGGTGGCGAAGGTTGACTCGATGGGATTCGTGGTCCGCAGATGGATCCAGTGCTCGGCGGGAAAATCGAAGAACGCCAGGAGCTCGTCCTCGTCGTCGGTGATCCGCTTGACGACCTTGGGGTACTTCGCCCCGTACTGCTTGGCGAACGCAGCGACGGCCTTGGCGGCGTGCTCTTTGTCCTCGGCGTTGTAGATCTCCCGGATCGCGCGCTTGGCGGCGGGCTGGGCCGACTTCGGCAGAGCGTCCAGGACATTGGCGGTCTTGTGCACCCAGCACCGCTGGTGGCGGGTGTCGGGGAACACCTCGTGCAACGCGTTCCAGAAACCGATTGCGCCGTCCCCGACCGCCAGGACCGGGGCGCGCATGCCCCGGCGCGCGCAGTCCCGCAGCAGCCCTGCCCACGCTTCGGACGACTCGCGGTAGCCGTCGGTCATCGCGATCAGCTCCTTCGTGCCGTCCGCGCGCACCCCCATCAACACCAGCACGGCGGCCTTTGCCTCTTCCAGGCGGATGCGCAGGTGGACGCCGTCGGCCCAGACGTGAACGTAGTCGGTGGCGGACAGATCGCGGTCCATGAACGCCGAGTGGTCGGCCTGCCACTGGGCGGTCAGCCGGGTCACCGTCGCGGGCGAGAGGCCCGCCGAGGAGCCGAGGAACTGCTCGAGCGCGGGCATGAAATCACCGGAGGACAGGCCATGGAGGTAGAGCAGCGGCAGCACTTCGCTGATCTTCGGGGACTTGCGACACCAGGGCGGCAGGATCGCCGAGGAGAACCGCTTGCGCTCACCGGTCGCCTCATCGATCCGCCTGTCGTTCACCCGCGGGGCCCTGACCTCGACTGCTCCGGCCGCCGTGGTGACCCTCCTCGGCTGGTGGAAACCGTTGCGCACGACCAGACGCCGGCCGGTCTCGTCCCGCTGGTCTGCCAACTCCGCTATATAGGTGTTGACTTCGGCCTCCAGCGCGGCGGCCAGCATGCGCCGTGCACCTTCACGGACGATCTCGTCAATCAGGGAGCCCTTCGGGGTGGTGCCATCGGCGTTGACTACGCTGAGCACGGGCGTGCCTTCCCGACCGACGTTCGCAGCGTCGGCCTACTCGGTGACCTTCAATCGATCACTCGGGAAGGTACGCCCTTAGCGTGCCGCCCCGAGGCCGATCCACAGGTCTTGAGCATTGCTCGCCGACGAGGTCGCGGAGCGGTACGGGACGACCCGTCAGTCGCTGCACGCCTGGCGGACGCGGTTCGAGCAGGAGGGGCTGCCCGGTCTGGCGGACAGATCACTGCGTTGGCAGGCCAGCCCGAGTCGGCTGCCGGCCTCCGTTGAGGCGGCGGTCTGCGAGCTGCGGCGGCAGCATCCACGCTGGGGTGCCCGCCGTATCCGCCACGAGCTGGCTCAGCGCGATCTTCCGCAGACGCACTCCTGGGCGACCGTGCACCAGCTCGACGAGCTCGAGCACCTCGCGCCGCGCCGCAGCCGTCGGCAGCTCCGCCATCACCTCGGAGGCCAACTCCTCCACCACCACGCCGTATCGCATTGCACACCCCCTGCTCGTGATCAACTGGGGTAGCACCGTACAGGCTTGTGGACGGGTACGTGCGACCCTGTGGACAACCACCGATCTCCAGCCACGTTCCGCGGTGACGCGTGGAGCGATGTCGCCGGCACTCATGACAGCTCTTGGTGTCAGATGCCGAATGGGCCGCGCCGTGGTGTGTAGGCGGTCTGATCGGAGATGTGGTAGCGGCCGCATTCGCGGCTCCAGTCGTAGTTGCCACGGATCCACCTCTCCAAGCTGGCCAGGTAGCGGTCGACAGCAGGATCGCCATCCCGGCGCAGGTCGGCGGTGAGGCGCTGGAAACGGTGGGTCTCGGCGGTGTTGCGGGCGTTGAGGCGGTCCAGGGCCTCTTGGTGGTCGCATCCGTGGTGCTGTGCCAGGACGTTGATGAAGCAGATGGAGCCGGGCCAGCGCACTTCGCGGGGACCCGCGTGGTAGTCGTGGGTGTAGCCGATGATGCGCGAGGCGGAACGGGCCGCGGCCTGGATCTGCGGCTGAGACCAGATGCTGGTGGGCAGATCGCTGTCCTGTACCAGTGCGGACAGGACCATGCTGGTGGGGCGCATGAGCATCAGGGACTCGCGCAGCCGGTCGTATTCGTCAGGGGGCGGGATGACCCCACGAGTGTGGAACATGATCTCGCAGGCGCACGCGAGCCAGTAATCGTTGAGCCCGTCCCCGATCCGCAGAATAACCTCGTGCCCGGCGACCCCGGCGAGTTCCGCGAGGGCGTGCAGGTGCGGTTCCGCGTTCTCAGGCATGTGGTCTTGGTGGTAGACGCGCATGCAGCGCAGCACATCGTGAGCGAAGATCTCCGGTTGCCCCAGTTCCGCGGGGCGTTCGACCTGCAAATCGTCCGCTATGAACAGCCAGACCATCCATTTGGCCACCAGTGCCGCGCCGTCGACGTCGGCATACGGGGCCGCCCAGGCACCGACGCGAGCGATGCCGGAGTGGCGTGCTGCCTGCTCGTCGGTCGCGTCGGACACGTAGTCGAAGCGGCGCATCCAATCAATGACCCGGTCTTCAACCGCGTCGGGGTCCGGGTGCGGAATAGAGGGAAAGGGGCAGTACATCTCCGACAGGCTCAGCGCACTAGCCACGACGTCATTTCCTTGGCTGCGACCCCGCATCCGCATCGAAGTCGGCCAGGGCTGGATCAGGGCATCGGGACAGTTCTAATCGCCACAGCGACGAGGGTCCAGGGGCGTGCGGCGGGCATAGGAAGCACAGGGAGCGCGCATGCGCATAACATGGTCGCGCCCTCTGTGCAGCCCGCTGGCTGATACCCGGCAAGCTGCCGGAATCCCATGGCCCCATCACCAACCTCCAGCCTCGCGATACTCGCGGCCGAGCTGCGCGTCCCTGATGCAATCGCTGATGCCCCGGTGGAGAAAATCATCGAGCTGCGGACCAGATACGCCTCCGAGTTCGACCAGGGCCCCTTCCGCAGCGCTATCAACAGGCCCGTGATCTCGGTGCGTTCCCTTGCCCACAGGGGCAGCCCCTCAACGGGGCCGGGAGACGCCGTCATTACGAGAGCGCCCTCGTGTCGGCGAGCGAGCACCGTCGGCGGTGACGGCCCTTGCCCGCGGCCGGGCGGTTCTCCGTACACCGGTAACTCGTTTCGGGAGCCGGACAGGTCGGTGGTGACCGAGTCCCACAAGGAGTTGAGCCACAGCCGAGACTGCTCGACGAAGGCGGTGCCGTCGCTGGTGCTCCCTTTACCGAACAGCCGGACCAGCCCCATCGGATTGAGGTCGGTTGAACGAGGGCTCACTGCGCGCGATGACGGCTGCCAGATGACAGATGTCATGCCGAACGGTGACAACTCCACGCCCTTGCATGCCACTTCGGCACTACTAGCGACTCTGCTCCCGCCCACACACTGGACGACATGACAGAGCGAACCGTCACCTGAGCACGGAACGAGACTCCCGCACACGCATCGAGACCGCTACGCCCGGCACAGCAGCTCCGCCAGACGCCGGTCGTCCTCGACCACCAGGATCCGCATCCCCCAGCGCGACGGCCCCGCCCGTGGTGAACCTGACGACCCATCAGGAACCTTCAGCGTTCCACAACCCTGTCATGCCACCGTCATCCACGACGGCCTGCTTGCCCAAGCAGACCCCAGCCGTTTTCCACAGCGCTTGTGCCGCCGCGGAGGGGCGCAACCGCGAACGACGAGGAAACAGCAGGCCCCACCACACCAGGGAGAATCATGGCATTCCGCAAGATCGTTGCAGTCGCTCTCGCGTCACTGGCACTCGCCGGCGCCGGCCTGATGACCTCGGCATCCGCCGCCCCAACAGCTCCTACCTCACTGGCCGAGTGCCCAGTGGGATACGGATGCCTGTACAAGGGTGCCAGCTTCGACAGTCACCCCTTTACCTACTACAAGTACGGGTACTACAACCTCACGGGCGTGACGGGGACCTGGCGCGCCTACAACCACCAGACCGGCAACGCGACCATGTGGCTCTGCCAGGGGACCAACGGCACGCGCTGCACCATCGAGCTGAAGCCCGGCGGCGTGATCGACATTCGTTACATGGAGGCCTTCAAATCCATCGTGCTGCAGCCATAGCCGACTGCTCGTACCAGCAGCTTCCGGAGCCGGACGTCCCGGCCTCCGGGAGCTTCGTGCAGAGCTGCTGTCACTGGGCTGGGCGCCACGCTGGAGGAACTCACGGACACCCTCGAAGCTGCCCACGCCGCCGCCGGACCCGCTTGCGCCCCCGCAGTCGCACGCACATGCACGGCGGCGATGCTGCTGCTCACCGTCGGCAAACCGGTGACCGCGACAAGCCGGCCCGCGTGCGGCGTGTCAACCGGTCGTAACGGAAGGCGATTTGGGCCATGGACCCCACGGCCTCGCTCCGGTGATGCAGCCGTGGTGCGGCACCTCGTACAGGGAACTTCGGCAGGGGGCGCGGCCGTCCCACACTCGGCGGACGTTTCCGTTGGGGGACGTCGGGTCTGATGAGTAGCAGCCGCGCCACAGGCAACTCTGCACAGGCTGCGTCCGAGCAGGGTGTGGCCGTCGGCGGGGCGGCCGATGAGCTTTCCCGCGCCCCGGTCGGACGGGCAGATCAGCGCAGTCCTGCGAAGAGGTCGCTCTCGGGCACGGCCGCACCGGTGGCGTCCAGGACACGTACGAAGGTCTCCATGCCCATCAACTCGCCGAACCTCTCCTTGCCCATCTTGAGGAAGAAGATGTTCTCGCCCTGGCTGGCGTGCGCGGCCAACGCGTCGAACTTCTGACCGCTGAAGGCGGTGGTGTCCACCCACGTGGTGATCTCATCGTCGGGGAGGCCGATCTCGGCCATCGCGGCGGCCTCGGCAGGATCCGGCTCCGGCATGTCCTCATGAAACTCGCGCATGATTTCGCCGAACCGCTGCATCATCGAGCGGGGCATCGTGGTCCAGTACACCTTCGGTGTCAGCGTGGTCATCTCCAGCGCCGCCATCGTGATGCGGTGGGCCTGGATGTGGTCGGGGTGGCCGTAGAAGCCGTTCTCGTCGTAGGTGACGACCACATCAGGTCGGTAGTGCCGCATCAGTTCCGCGAGGCGGGCCGCGCCTTCCTCCACGGGCGTCTGCCAGAAGGATCCGGGGGTGTCGTTGCTCGGCCAGCCCATCATTCCGGAGTCGGCATAGTCCAGCATCTCGAGATCGCTGACCTTCAGGACGTCACAGCTCGCCTCGAGTTCTTGACGGCGCATCAAGGCGACCGCCGCCGGATCGTGCCCGGGATCGCCCGGCTTGACACCCCCCGGTCCGTCACCGCAACCGCCGTCGGTACACGTCACGAGAACCGTGCGGATGCCTTCCGCCGCGTACTGCGCGAGGACCCCTCCGGTTCCGGTGGCCTCGTCGTCGGGGTGGGCGTGCACCGCCATGAGCGTCAAGGGCCGGTCAGTCATGAAGCAGTCCTCCTGCAGAAACACGTCTTGGTCAAAGTAGCCCGGCGGGCGTACCGCGATCCCGAGGCCCGGATCCTGTCGCGGCGGATGACCTCGTGGTCTCCGTGATCCCCGCCCGTGCGGCGCCGGTCCCTCGGTCGATGCAACAGTGCCGGACGGGCCGGCTGTTCCCGGCCTTGCGCCGAGGGGCGGCCGCCAGGCCCTGGTGCGTACTCATGCTGTCGCGCTACAGATCGAGAACCGCGCGGAGTGCGTTGTCGATGAGCGTTTGCTGCTCGGGGCCTACGTTGCCGTGCAGAGTGGCGGTCTCGAAGCGGGCCGTGGAGAGCTGGATCAGGTTGACGGCGACCACCGAGGCGTCGACCGGGGAGGTGAGCCGAACGCTCATCGCCGTGTCCGGGTGTCTGGCCGGGGCGTGAAGCACCAGGGCGACCAGCGCACCATACGCCTCCGCAAGTCCGTCGAGACTGACGACGAGCACGGTACGAACCCCCTTGCCGGTGTCGACGTCGAAGACATCGCCCTTTCGGATCGTCACAGGGCGTCGCCCTCGCCATCGAGGTCGAGGGGTTCGATCGTGGCCAGCTTGTGGCCGGCATCGAGCGTCATCTGCCGACGCACCGCTTTGAGGATGTAGTCGTTCAGCGACGAAGCATCGGCCGCGGCATCGCGGAGCTGCTTGTCCATGGCATCGGGGATTCGCAACGTGATGGCAGTCATGACACCAAATCTAGTGGCTTGGATGCCATCATTGCACCCCTGCCGTCCAGCAGGATGAAGTAACGCTGCTCGCGTGCAGTTCAATCAGCTGGTGGGGGCAGGGTTGCGCCGAGCACGGCGCGGGTCCACAACAACGGAGATCAGCCGGCCGGCACAACAGGACGCTCAGGTGTGCGGCCACCAGCGACAGCCGTAACAAGGTCAGCAAAACCCACGGGATAGACCGTCTCGTGGGTGGTGCGCAGCTCACCGACCGTCCACCAGCGGTGATCACGGATGGTGTCCGGCTGAGTGGCCCGGGCCGGATCGACATCGGCGGGAGAAACATGAGCGAGGAAGACCGCTCGACCTGACTCACTTCGCGCCCGCCCACCATGTGGTCCTTGCTGCGCTCCGCGAGCTGCCCGCCGAGTTCGGCCTTGTTCTCGGCGATGCCGAGTTCTTCGTTCAGTTCGCGGAGCGTCGCTGTGGCGTGGTCCTCTCCTTCCCGTCCGACATCTCCCAGACGCCAGGCGGCCCGCGCTGCGCCATCCGCAAGGACTTCGTGTACGGCGAGACGTCACCGTCGCCGATGGGACGATCTCGACCGCGGACCTGCTGCGCTACGCAGCGCGCGGAGCCTCGACCTCCGTCTGGAGCACTCCCCCGCGACAGCGCACCGTAGGGCGCCCGATCGTGGACCCATGGCAGAAGACACCACCACCCTCGCCGAACAGACCCCTCCCCCCGTCCGCGACTGGCCCGACGTAGGGGTGCAGGGGACCGAGTTCGACCCGGTGCTCGCGGAGCTGATGAAGGAAGGGCCGCTGACGCGGATCCGGCTTCCGCACGGCGAGGAGGAGTGGGCGTGGCTGGCGACACGGTACGACGACGTGAAGATGATCACGAACGATCCGCGGTTCAGCCGTAAGGAGGCCTCCGTACGGCAGTTCACCCGGCTGGCGCCGCACTTCGCGCCGCGGCCCGGGGCGCTGGCGTGGGCCGATCAGCCGGACCACAACCGGCTGCGCCGCGCCGCCTCGACCGCGTACACCGTGGGCGCGGTGAAGCGGCTGCGCCCCCGCGCCAAGAAGATGCTCGATGAGCTCGTCGACGCCATGGTGCAGGACGGGCCGCCCGCCGATCTGATCGAGCGGGTCCTCGAGCCCTTCCCGATTTCCGTCGTCTGCGAAGTCATGGGCGTACCTGCGGACGAGCGGCAGAAGGTGCACGACTGGACGCGGGAGATCATCTCCACCGCGGGCGGCGCCGAGGCCTCCGAGCGCGCCAAGAAGGGCCTGTTCGGCTGGATCGCGCAGGCCATCCGCGACCGGCAGGACGGCGACGGGGACGATGTCCTGTCGTTGCTCGGCGGCGCGGTGCGCAGCGGTGAGCTCAAAGAGGAGGAGGCGATCAGCGTCGCCGGCCCGCTCCAGATCGGCGGCGAGGCGCTCACCAACAACAGCGGCCAGATGTTCTACCTCCTGATGACCCGGCCCGAGCTGATGGACCGCGTGCGCAACGACACCGCGTCCCGCCCCGCCGTCATCGACGAACTCCTGCGTTACATCCCCCACCGCACCGCCGTGGGCCTGCCCCGCGTCGCTCTGGAGGACGTCGAGATCGGCGGCGTCCGGGTCCGCGCGGGCGATCCCGTCTACGTCTCCTACCTGGCCGCCAACCGCGATCCGGACGTCTTCACCGACCCCGACCGGATCGACGTCGACCGGGACGCCGCAGCACACATGGCTTTCGGCAGCGGCCCGCACTACTGCACGGGCGCCGTCCTGTGCCGTATGCAGATCGAGCTGCTGATCGACACCCTCCTGGAGCGCTGCCCGGATCTCCACCTCGCCGTACCCGCCGACCGGGTCCCCTTCCGGCAGCGCACGATGATCCGCGGCCCCATCTCCCTGCCGGTCGCCTGGTGACCGCGCCTTCCGACCGGACGCCAGGCCCTCCCGCGCCGCCCCGTACGCCGACTTCGTCACGAGCCCCTCGCCCACCAGCGCCGCCGCACCCCGGCCCGTGAAGACGCCAGACACCCACGTGTCGAAACTCTGCGGGGCAAACCGCAGCCTGTCGGGCCCCGGCCGTCATCGGCCCGCGCCGTGCCCCGCCGGCTCCTGACTCACCCGACCCCCGGCATCGGCGGTCACGGCGCGCTCCTGACGGCTGTGCCGGGTTCACGCTGGGCACCGACATGGCGCGGGCCTGGTGGGCATGGAACCGGCCCGAACAGACCGCACGCGCCCTGCTGGACGCCTACCGGGCCAGCCCCGGCGAGGTCACAGACGGCCCGCAATCCGCAGAATCGTCACCGAACTGCCCCAACGGCACCCGCATACGGCCGGCGTACGCGAACTGCACCCCGCCGTGGCTCAATCCAGCTGACAGTCGCACTCCCGGCGGGCATTTCGCCGACTCCCGGGACTTCTGGAACGCGGTCGGCGTCGGGGTGCCCGCCTGCTACCAGCAGTTTCCGACCTGCGCCCACGTCGCCGAGATCGGCTGCCCGCGCTCGTGGAGCGGTCCCTGGGCTGTGCGGCCGTGCCGGTGGCGCGCCCGCCGCTGGGGCCGGTCGATCCGGTGTACCGGCACAACGCGGTGCCTGGCCGACCGGGAACCGGCACCCGCGGCACAACGGCGGGCAGCAGTAGGTTGCGGCGTTACAGGAGGCATTCGCCGAGCGCACGCGGTGCGAGGATGCTCCTATGGCTGTCAAGCCGCGGGAGTCAGGTCGATTTGAGTGACTGGTTCGCTTGGTGTGCTGGTCAGGGCGCGGTAGACCTCTCGGGCGACGAACCGCTTGAGGCAACGCATGATGTCCTTCTTGGACAGCCCCTGGTTGGTGCGGCGTTCGACGTAGGCGCGGGTGCGTTCGTCGTAGCGCATGCGGGTGAGCACGATGGTGTGCAGGGCGTTGTTCACGGCCCGGTCGCCGCCGCGGTTGAGGCGATGGCGGTGGGTGCGGCCGGAGGAAGCCGGAATCGGCGCAACGCCGGCCAGGTGCGCGAACGCGCCCTCGGACCGCATCTGTTCGGGGTTGTCCCCGGCCGAGGCCAGCAGCTGGCCGGCGGTCTCGGGGCCGACACCGAACAGCTCCAGCAGCGCGGGGGCGGCCTGCTTGACCAGCGGGCCGATCTCGGCGTCCAGCTCGGTGATCTCCTCGTCCAACGCCTGGTGATGGCGGGCGAGGCGCCGCAGCGAGGCCCGGGTCGCCGCCGGCGGGCGGGACAGGTCCCCGCCCGGCCGCAGCCGGGCCAGGGTGCGTATCAATACGGCTTTCTCCAGTTCGGCGACCTGCTCGCGCAGCATCGCGGGGGCCGAGACGAGCAGGTTGCGGATCTGGTTCATCGCCTGGGTGCGGGCCTTGACGGCGCTGCGGCGGGCGGTCCGCAGCACCCGGACCGCCTCGACCACGCCGTCCCGGCTCTTGGGGATGCCGGTTGCCCGCCCGGACAGCACCGCCGTCGCGGCCGCATAGGCGTCGATCGGGTCGGACTTGCCCTTCATCCGCCGCGTCTTGCGATCCGGCCGGTCCATATCGATGACGGTGATCCCGGCCGCCGTCAGCACCCGGGCGAGTTCGGCGCCGTAGGCGCCGGTGCCCTCGACCCCGACCGCGGTGAGCACGCCGTGCGAACGCATCCACTCCAGCAGGTCCCGGTAGCCGCGGATGGTGGCGGGGAACTCTCGGTCGGCCAGGTGTCGGCCCACCGCGTCGATCACGGCCGCGTGATGGGTCAGGCCGTGGGTGTCGACTCCGCCGGTGATCTGCCGTGCCGTCGTGCGTCATGCTGGTCATGTCCGTCCTTGCGTATCCGTTCCGAGGGCGGCACGCGCCGGTCGGGCGGGTGGACAAGACAGTGACGGGGCTTCTGGACCAAGCTCCTATAAGGTCACAAACGCCCGTCCGGCCGCGTGCGTGGTGACGCCCGGCGGGCCGACAAATCCCAAACAGGACAGTCGAGACGTCAGTCAGTCGGCGAGTCAGACCCACCCGCAGCGTCACCACGTCACATCCTCACTGTCAGTCGAGGTTGTTGCCCCAGAGGGACGTGTCGTCGCTCTTGAGACTGGGAATCCCGCCGTAGGTTCCGCCGTCCGCGGTCACCAGCGGTGCGGACAGCTGGTCCTCCAGCACACCGTCGCGGACTCGGACGATCGTGCTGTCGTGGTCGGTCTTGCCGGGCTTGAACGTCTTGCCGTCGATCGCCGCCTTCAGGTAATAGAGGGCGTACTTGGCGTAGAGGTCAGCGGGCTGGGAGACCGTGGCGTCGATCTTGCCCTCGGCGATGTCCTTGAGCTCCCGGGGGACGCCGTCGTTGGAGACCACGAACACATGCTTCTTGTCCTTCGGGCCGACCAGCAGACCCTGCTCCTTGAGCACATGCAGGGTGCCGGAGAGCGCGAAGCTGGCCTGCATGTAGATGCCCTTGATATCAGGGTGGGCGGTGAGATCCGTCTGCAGCTTCTGCGCCGCGACCGCCCCGTCCCAGTTGGTCTCCTCCCCGAAGACCTTGATCTTGGGATAGTTCTCCTTCATGCACTCGTTGAACCCCTCGGTGCGGTCCCGGCCATTGATCGAGGCAAGGTCGCCCTGGAGCATGACGACCTTGCCCTTGCCGCCGAGCTTGGTGCCGAGGAACCGACATGCTTTCTCTCCGTACGCGCGGTTGTCGGCGCGCACTACCATGTAGACGTCGCCGGTGTCGGGACGGGTATCCAGGGTGACCACGGGGATCTTTTGCGCGGCCAGCTGCTGGAAGGTGGGCGCGATCACGGCGGTGTTCTGCGGGGCCATCGCTACCCCCTTCACCTCCTGGATGATGAAGGTCTGTGCGTTGGCGGCGAGTTTGGCGACGTCGTTCTGCGAGTCAGTGGTCTTCAGCTCCAGACCGAGCTCCTTGGCAAACCGCGGGGTGTACTTGATGTACGCCTTCCAGAAGTCGGTGTCGGAGCGGGGGTAGTCGACGCCCACCACCGGGGCGCCGTCCGCGTCGCCCCCCGAGTCGGCACCGGAGCCGCCGCAGGCGCTGAGCGCGGTGACGGCGAGGCCGGTGAGGGTGCCGAGGCCGAGATTTCTGAGGCATCGGGTCTTCACGGCTGGTTCTCCTTGCCGACGGTTTCGTGCGGGAGGTCAGGCGCGGGGCCGGATGCGTGGTCCGTGCATGCCGCCGTCGACGGCGAGATCAGGACCTGTGGTGGAACCGGAGAGCGGGCTCGCGAGGTACGCGAGGGCGCCGGCGACGTCGTCGGTGGTGACACGTCGGTCCATCGGCTGGCGGGCGCCATTCGTCGTCGGGTGTTGCCCTCGATGGAGCCCTGGGCGCCGATACCGGCGTTGTCGATCAGGATGTCGATGCCACCGAGCCGCCGCGCGGCATCCTCGACCGCCGCCCCTACGGTCACGTCGTCGGGCTTGAGGCCGAGACAGGCGACACGGGCCCCGTGGGCGGCGATCAGCCGCGCCGTGGCCAGTCCGGTACCTGATGCGCCACCGGTCACTACTGCCATCAGCCCGGCATACTCCGACGCGCCCATGTTGTTGCCTCCGTTTTCCACACTAGGCCGTCGGGGCGGCGATGAGCGATCAACGATGCCGGTTGGAGTTCGGCGCTGATGCCGGGCGGTCCGGGGTCAACTACCCGGCGCTGAAGGCGCCGGGTTTGCACAACGGGCGTCACTGGGTGTGATGCTGCGTTTGCGTCCAGCCCCCCGGCTGTTGTCGGGGTGGGGCGGGGGCCGTTGACTCGGCCCCGCGTCGCCACAACTCCCACGCACGGGCGCGGATGTTGCGGGAGCCTCCCCCACTCTCGACTTCGCTCGAGCGGGAGGTGCCCCCATCGGTCTGCGTGATCAACGAATCCGCAGGACCGGCACGCGAACCAGGCCTGGGAGACCCGGTTCGCCCTGTCGATGTGCCCGCATTCGGCGCAGGTACGGGAGGTGTACGCGGGATCGACGTGCACCACCGACCCCAAGACCGCGAAGCATGTGGTGGCCGAGGCAAAACGCACTGGTCGCGGACTCGCCCTGGAGGACCTGATGGGGATCCGCGAGCGGGTACGGCTGCGCAAGCCCCAACGGGCCACCCACGCCGGCTGGGCCTTCGCCCAGCTCGGAAGCTTCATCGCCTACAAGGCCCGCCGAGCAGGGGTGCCGGTGTCCCGCGCCCGCCTGGCCTCCTTGCGCCTGCGCTTCTTCAACCGGTGCCTGACGGACGGGGTGTTCTCCCTCTGCAGCGTGGTGCGCAACTGTCGTTCACGGCCTCGGCTGCGGTTGAGCCGGCGTCCGGCCAGGATCTCGCCGTCCGAGGTGGTGGCGATGTTCACGATGCCCAGGTCGATCCCGAGGAAGTCCACCGGATCGGCGTTCGGCTCGGCTTCGGGGACTTCGCAGGTGGCGTTCAAAAACCACATGGCGTCCCGCTCCAGCAGGTCCGATTCGCCCCGGCGGTACAGGGCCGGCGTGGCCAGCTGCTCGACCGAGGCGGTGAACGCCACGTTCTTGACCCGCCCGCCGGTGGTCCAGATCGACACGTCCGGTCCGGGATCTGCCAGGACAGCATGCGGTCGTCGTAGGGCTGCGCGCCCCGGGGCCGGAAGGCGATCGGCTTCTCACTCGCCCGGCGGTAGCGCCTCGAGCCGGGCCGGGCCAGGTTTCCGGCCTTCAGGTTCGCCCTCAGCGTGGTGTACGCGTCGCACGTCCTCTTGATGACGTGCTGGGCTGCGCGCGCCCAGGCCCCAGCGGGACTTGACCTCGCCGTAGACGCGCCTGCGCAGGCCGGTGTTCTTGAACTCCCCGCACTCGAAGGCCACCTCACTCACCCAGTCGGCGGCCTCGTTGCAGGCGCGCAGGGTCGCCTCGAGTGCCGCCGCCTGCACCGGCGTCGGCAACGGCTTGACCTGCACCACCAGCTTCACCAGCACCGAACCTACACACCTGCACGAGACGGCACCCCACGTTCGAAATCGATCACCCGAACGAGTGAGATGCATGGCAGTGCGTCGACGCCTTGACCGGACGAGAGACCCGGCCGCTCCGCGGCGAGCAGACATCATGACGCTGTGGCGCTCCGGCCTGCCCGGCCACCGAAGAACAGGCACATGGCCGGGACGAAGTACACCACGACCTGGGCCGGGAGCAGTTGCACACATTTCTCACGGCGCCCGGCCCTGTCCATGACCTCGTCGACCAGTCCTCTGGGGACCCGTTCCGTGAGCACTCCGATCGCCACGTGATCAGTCAACTTGCCATCAGCTACGGCTCGTTGACGCTGCAAACCCCCACCCGCCATATCCAGCAGCCCAGCCCGCCCGGCCCCGCCAACTAACCGCTCCTTCCGTACGGCTGAGCAGGCCGACAAAGGAGGCCGGGGCCGGTCGCGCCCAGCGGCACCAAAGACGCTTGTGCCACAACCGGCGTGGACCCACAGGACCCACCGTCCGGGCGCCGACCGGGTTGACGGTCCGGTCGGCGCCCGCACAGCCGACTCCTCGACGAGCGACGCCCCTGTCAGCAGATCCGCGGCAGTTGCTCCCCGATCGGCAGATCGACGACGCGCGTTCCCCCCAGGCCGGTTCGGGCCACGACCATGCCGGGATGCGCCTCGACGGCCTCGCCGATGATCACGGAGTCCGCGCCCAGAGGGTGGGCTCGCATCGCTTCGAGGACGGCGTCGGCGTGCTCGCGGGGGACGAAGGCCACGAGCTTGCCCTCGTTGGCGATGTACATGGGGTCCAGTCCGAGAATGGCGCAGGCGTTGGCCACGGCCGTCGGGACCGGGACGTCGCGTTCCCGGATGGCCACCCCTGTGCCGGAGGCCTCCGCGATCTCGTTGAGCGTGGCCGCCAGGCCGCCTCGGGTGGGATCGCGGAGTACGTGCAGATCCGGGGTGACGGCGAGCATGGCGTCGACCAGGCCGCCGAGTGCCGCGCAGTCGCTCTTGATCTCCACGCCGAATTCCAGGCCCTCGCGAACGCTCATGACCGCCACCCCGTGGACGCCGATCGCACCGCTGACAATCACGACGTCGCCGGGGACGACCCGCTCAGGACGCAGATCGACACCCGCCGGGACGAGACCGATGCCCGCGGTGTTGATGTAGATCCCGTCGCCGTGGCCGGCCTCCACCACCTTGGTGTCGCCGGTGGCCACCTCCACACCGGCGGCGCGGGCGGCCGCTCCCAGCGCCTCGGACACCCGTGTGACCACGTCCAGCTCGACGCCCTCCTCCAGGATGAATCCGCAGGAGAGGTAGGCGGCGCGGGCGCCGCTCATGGCGAGGTCGTTGACGGTGCCGTTGACCGCCAGGTCACCGATGCTGCCGCCGGGAAAGAACAAGGGCCGCACCACGTAGGAGTCGGTGGAGAACGCCAGCCGGGCACCGTCGAGGGAGAGGACGGCGGCATCGCCCATCTGGGCGAGCACCTCGCCCCCGAAGGCGGGCGCGAAGATCTGCTGGACCAGTTCGGCGGAAAGGACTCCACCGCCGCCGTGGCCCATGACGACGCGGGGCCGGTCGCGTACCGGTGCCGGGCACGTCCACCCTTCGAGGTCCAGGGCGGGGACAGGGAGATCGGTGGTGTCAGACAACGGGGCTCGCCTCCCGAACCGTCGTGGTGGTGGGCACGTCCAGACGCCGGTAGAGGTAGTAGGCCGCGCAGGCGCCCTCGCTGGAGACCATGGTGGCTCCCAGGGGAGTGCGGGGGGTGCACGAGGTGCCGAAGGCCTCGCACTCGTGCGGCTTGAGCAGTCCCTGCAGGACCTCTCCGCTGCGGCACTCGGCGGGTTCGGCCGTCTGAATGTCGCCGACCGAGAAGCGGCACTCGGCGTCGTGGTCGCGGTACTTCGACGACAGCCGCCAGCCGCTGTCGGGGATCACCCCGATGCCGCGCCAGGCACGGTCGGTGACCTCGAAGACGTCCTCCAGCATGGCCCGGGCGGCCGGGTTGCCCTCCGGGCGAACGGCACGGGCGTAGGCGTTGTCGACGGTGTGCTCACCGCGTTCCAGCTGACGGACGGCCCGGCGCACGCCTTCGAGGATGTCCAATGGCTCGAACCCTGTCACGACGATCGGCACGCGGAAGCGTTCCGCCAGTTCCGGGTACTCCCCCACGCCCATCACGCTGCAGACGTGCCCGGCCGCGAGGAAGCCCTGCACCCGGCAGCTCGGCGACGACATGATCGCCTCGATGGCGGGGGGTACGCGGACATGAGACACCAGCATGCTGAAGTTCAGAATGCCCAACTTCCGGGCCTGATGGACCGTCATGGCATTGGGGGGTGCCGTCGTCTCGAAGCCGATGCCGAAGAACACCACCTCGCGGTCCGGGTTCTGCTGCGCGATCCGCAGGGCGTCGAGCGGCGAGTAGACGACGCGCACGTCACCGCCTTCCGCGCGGACCTGGAAGAGGTCCCGTCCGGTGCCCGGCACGCGCAGCATGTCACCGAAGGAGCAGAAGATCACCTCCGGTCGGGAGGCGATCTCCAGAGCCTTGTCGATGACCTCCAGCGGGGTCACGCACACAGGGCAGCCCGGCCCGTGGATCAACTCGACTTCCTCCGGCAGGAGTTGGTCGATGCCATGCCGGATGATGCTGTGCGTCTGCCCTCCGCACACCTCCATGAGGGCCCACGGCCTGGTCACCGTGGCGTGGATGTCGTCGAGGAGCCGACGCGCCAGCTCCGGGTCCTGGAACTCGTCGATGTACTTCACTGGTTGCGCACCTCTTCCACCGGGGCCACGCCCGCTTCCACCGCCGCCGTTTCCCAGGGATCGCCGAACTCCTCCTGCAACAGGCCGAGTTCAGCGAAGAGTTCGAGCGTCTGCTTCGCCGACTCCTCGTCCAGCCGTTGCAGGGCGAACCCGACGTGGACGATCGCGTACTCGCCGACCTGGAGGTCGGGCAGGTACTCCAGGCACACCTCCTTGACCACGCCGCCGAAGTCGACGGTGGCCATCCGGGTGCCGTCCCGTTCCTCGATGTCCAGCACTCTGCCGGGTACCGCCAGGCACATGAGCCTCTCCTCGCTGTGGGTCGCGCGTCGCTCAGTCGGTGGTAGTGGCCCGGGCGGCCACCATCAGCTGGCCCAGTGCCAGGCCGCCGTCATTGGGCGGCACCAGGTGGTGCCGCAGGACCGTGAAGCCGTCCGCGCGCAGGGCGGCGGCACAGGCCGAGGAGAGCAGCGTGTTGGCGAACACGCCTCCCGTCAGGGCGACCGTGTCCAGCCCGTGCCGCTCTCGCGCCCGCGCGCAGATCCGATGCACGAGGCCGGTCACGCCCCGGTGGAAGCGAGCCGCGACCAGGGCCGGCTCGATGCCCGCGCGCAGGTCGCCGACGATCGCCGCGAGCACCGGGGCCGGATCGGCCCGTACGATGCCGCCCCGGTCCTCCTCCGACTCGTGCAGGGCGAAGGCGTAGGCGGTGGTGTCCGCGGCAGGCGCGTGCACAGCCGCGCCCTCCAGCTCGACGGCGGCCTGTGCCTCGTATCCGGCGCGGTGGCACACCCCGGCGAGAGAGGACACGGCGTCGAAGAGCCGGCCCATGCTGGACGTCGGAACACAGTTCAGGCCGCGCTCCAACTGCCGTTCCAGGAGACGGAGTTCGTCGGGCGGGCAGGCGGCCGTACACGCGAGGTCGCCGGACCAGCGGATCCCGGCCGCCCACAGATGGGCCAGCGCCATGCGGTACGGCCGGCGCACCGCGGCGTCGCCGCCGGGCAGCGGGACATACGCGAGGTGCCCGAACCGGGTGAAGCGGTCGTAGTCCGCGAGCAGGAACTCCCCGCCCCACACGGCGCCGTCGTCGCCGTGGCCCGTGCCGTCGAAGGCGACGCCGATCACCGCCCGGGTGCCGTCCAGCCCGTGCTCGGCCATCGCGGCGGCGACGTGCGCGTGATGGTGCTGGACGCGTACGACGGGCCGGTGCGCCGCGTTCCGGTCTGCCCATCGGACGGAGCGGTAGCCGGGATGCCGGTCGGACACCAGGGTCTCGGGCCGCACCCCCGTGATGGACTCCAACTGCGCCGCCGCGTGCTCGAAGGCCCGCTGCGTACCGACGTCGTCCATGTCGCCGATGTGCGCCGACAGCCAGGCGCGGCGGCCCGCCCCCAGGCAGAAGGTGTTCTTCAGGTCTCCGCCGACGGCGAGGGCCGGCCGCACGGGCAGCGGGAGGGAGACCGGCAACGGGGCGTAGCCACGAGAGCGGCGGATAACCAGCGGCTCCCCGTCGCAGACGCGGACCACGGAGTCGTCGCACGGGACGTGGATCGGCCGGTCGTGCGTGAGCCAGGCGTCGGCCAGTCGTCCGAGCCGCTCCAGCGCCTCGGTGTCGTCGGTGACGATCGGCTCACCGGACACGTTGCCGCTGGTCATGACGAGCAGCCGGGGCCCGTCCGGGTCGCCGGGCAGGCCGAGCAGCAGATGGTGCAGGGGCGTGTACGGCAGCATTACGCCGAGGTCGGGGCTGCCGGGCGCGACGGCCTCGGCGGGCCGCAGATCTCCAAGTGCGTGCGGACGGCGCCTGACCAACACGACCGGCCTGGCGCGGCCTTCGAGCAGGCTCCGCTCCTCGGCACTCAGTCGGACGAGGTGCTCGACGTCGGCCGCGCTCCGGGCCATGACGGCGAACGGCTTGTCCCCCCGTGCCTTGCGCAGGCGCAGGAGCGCGACCGCCTCCTCGTTCGTGGCGTCGCAGGCCAGGTGGTAGCCGCCCAGGCCCTTCACGGCGAGGACCGAGCCGCGCATCAGCAGTGTGCGTGCCTCGGTGACCGGGTCCGCCCTTTCGACACTCCTGAGCCCTGGCTGCTGGGCGACGACCAGCCGCAGACGGGGCCCGCAGGCCGGGCAGGCGACCGGCTGCGCGTGGAAACGGCGGTCGGCCGGATCCGCGTACTCCCGGGCGCAGTCGGGGCACATCGCGAAGCCGGCCATGGTGGTGTTGGCCCGGTCGTACGGCACTCCGGTGACGATCGTGAAGCGCGGTCCGCAGTGGGTGCAGTTGACGAACGGGTGGCGGTAGCGCCGGTCCGTCGGGTCGGCCAGCTCGGCGAGGCAGTCGGCGCAGGTGGCGGAGTCCGGGGAGACCAGGGTGCGGGCCGGTCCGTCGGTGCGGGAGGTGAGGATGGTGAATGCGGTGCCGCCGGCGGGAGGCATCTCCCGGTGGTGGACGGACTCGACGCGGGCCAGCGGGGGTGCCTGGGCGGCGATCCGGTCGCAGAACCGGGCCACGGCCGAGGCGGTGCCCTCGACTTCCACGACGACGCCCTCCGGGGTGTTGGTCACGTGTCCGGCCAGGGCGAGTTCGGTGGCGAGGCCGTACAGGTAGGGCCGGAAGCCCACGCCCTGCACCACGCCCCGGACGGTGACCCGTCGGCGTCGCGGAGTGTCCTCGGCAACGGCGGCCTGCGCCTGCGGACCGCTCACGAGTGGGTGTGGGCCATCGTGCCGGTGGCCTCCGGATGCGCGTGTGGGTGACCGTTGTCCGCGTGCGTGTGACCGTCGTGATGGGGCTGGCGGGCCATGACCGGCGAGTGGACGGGCGCGCCGTCCGCGGCTGCCATCGCCCGGTCGAGCAGCGCACCGACTCCCTGCCCCCGGCGTGCCGAGGTCAGGACCACCTCGACTCCCGGGTTGACCTGCTCCACATTCGCGCGGAACGCGGCCTCGTCGAACTCGACGGCCTCCGCGATGTCGGTCTTGGTGACCACGACCAGGTGCGCGAGGCCGAAGGCGGTGGGGTACTTGAGTGGCTTGTCCTCGCCCTCCGTCACGGAGGCGAGGGTGACCCTCAGCGTTTCCCCCAGGTCGTAGGAGGCCGGGCAGACAAGGTTGCCGACGTTCTCCACGAACAGCAGCCGCGTGTCGTCGGGCAGCCACCCGTCCAGGTGAACGGCGAGCATCCCCGATTCCAGATGACACAGTCCGTCGGTAAGCACCTGCTTGACCGGGACACCCGAACGCGCCAGGCGTGCCGCATCGTTCTCGGTGGCGAGATCGGCACTCAGCGCCGCGACGGGAACGGACCGCTCCCGTGCCCGCAGCAGTTCGCGCTCCAGCAGCGCGGTCTTGCCACTGCCCGGACTGGACAGCAGGTTGACGACCGCGGTGCCTCGCGCCGCGAGATGTGCGCGCAGTTCATGGGCGCTCGCGTCGTTCTTCGCGAGTACGGCCTGGCGCAGGTCGACAACACGGCACATCGTTCAGCGCTCCTCGGAGATCGGTTCGCGGGTGGGCGCGTGCGCGGGGCCGTGCCTGTGGCCGTCCTCCCAGTGCACGTCGACGATCTGCAGTTCCCGGCCCGCCAGCAGGTCGGTACTCGTTCCACCGCACTCGGGGCAGGTCAGCCGGGGTGGCATGCCTACGGCCCATTCGTGTGCGCAGGATGTGCAGCGGGCCCGCCCCGGCACCGCTTCGGTGAGCAGTTCGGCGCCTTCCAGCAGGGTTCCGGCACAGGCCAGTTCGAAGGAGAAGGCGAGCGCGTCGGGTACGACACCGGCCAGTTCGCCCACCTGGAGCCGTACCGATCGCACCGCCGTGACGTCACCGGCCCGCTCGGCGGCCTCTGTCACCTGGTCGACGACGGCCAGCGCAATGGACATCTCGTGCATGGGTCTCCGTCCTTCCGCGGCCTGGCTCCCGACCGCCTCATTAGAGGCGCGCACACCCGGGGGCACGGCCCGGCACGCCGTCACCGGCCGGGCAGGTACGCCGTTCGACGCAACCGCACGGCACCACGGGGCGGCACCCCCGGCCCCGGTTCACATCCGTCGGATCCGCAGGTAGCGCCGGATGTCGGGAAGCACCTCGGCGACGACGACGCCCAGGGCGGCGAGTGCCGCTCCACCGATGACGATCTTCTTCATCCCGTCTCTCCTCATGTCTGAGCCTCAGCGGTTGAGGCCTGCGCCACGGACGGCGCCACGGATGGTGTGCCGCCCCGCAGCAGTTCTTCGATCAGCCGGACGGCCTGCGGTACGGCGTCGGTCACCGGCGGGCTGAGACCGATGCCCTCCTCTACGGAGGCCGGTTCGCAGCCGACGATCAGGACGCGTCGCGGCGGTTGTCCACCGGTGCCGGCGCAGAGTGTGCCGAGCAACGCCAGGACGGTGTCGGGGGTCATCCGATGGCCGTCGATCGCGGGGACCCCACCGGCATCGCGGCCGGTGCCGTCGTCCTCGATCACGTACAGCGTGCCGGGGGCTTCGCCGCGCGCGGTGGCGTCCACCAGGACGAGGGTGTCGTAGCCGTCCAGGACCTGGTAGGCGAGGTGGACGCCGCGTACGCCGATATCCACCACCTCGACGTGTTCCGGCAGTTGCCGTTCCGCCAGTCGGCGCGCGGTCTCCACGCCGAAGCCGTCGTCACCGAGGAAGATGTTGCCGATGCCCGCCACGAGGGTCCTTGGACCTGCCGGTGGGGGAAGGTTCATGCGTCGGCCTCCCGGTCCTCCAGCGGTGTGATCTCGTCGGGCTGGAAGTACAGGAACCGTCCCTGCTCGCGGCGGATGTCGGCGCCCGGGTCGCCCTCGACCGTGACCGCCAGGTGCACCCCGCCGTCGACGTCGTGCAGCACCGCCTCGACCTTCGCGGTGCGGTCCCGCAGGAAGATGTCCTGCGCGTCGGTTCGCCGCAGGCCCGGGTGCAGCTCGACGCGGCTGCCCTTGCCCACCGACCGGCCGTCCACGACCACGCGGTCCTGCGCCGGGTCGAAGCCCGCGTCGCTCGCGGGGTCCCACCAGGGGGTGTCCGGGCGCTGCACCCCGAACTCGTCGGGGAAGCCTAGGTCCGGGGCGGCGGGGTCGGGACCGGTGACCTCGCGCAGGCTCCGTACCGCCCCGTGCAGGCGCTCCAGAACCTCGGCCGGCATCGAGTCCGCCAGCTCGATCACGGCGGCCGCCCGCTCGTCGGTGCCCCGGGCCTCGCGTTTCTCCTCGTCGGTGAGGGCCGCTGTGCGCAGCGCGAGGATCTCGTCGATCTCGGTGGCGTCGTACATCGCACCGGGGCTCTCCGGTGCGATGGCCGGATGGTCCTCCAGGATGATCGGCGAGGACAGCACGAGGTCGGCGCTGCCGGGTTCGCCGGCGAGTACGGGCCAGGTGTGCAGGTTGCGGCAGGCGGCGACCGCGTCCTTCGCCCACTCGGGGGGATCTGTCATCGACAGGAACGATCCGGCGCTGAGGGCCATGAGGAGGTGGGTGGCCACCAGGGAGTGCGGCAGCGCCGCGTCCCGGTCGGCGGCGCGCCCCTCGGGCGGTGTCCAGTCGCTGGTGTTCTCGACGACGGCGGTCAGCCGCATGGCGCGGTAGGGACCGTCGAGCTCGCGGGCGGACAGCCGGACCGTCCCGCTGATCTCCGCACATCGCCGGACCAGTCGGCCGACGGTCCGGCCGGCCGCGTCCAGGACCGGTGCGGTGTCCTCCCGGGCGGGGAGTCGGAAAGGATGGGTGATGCCGTCTCCGAGGAGTTCGTCCACCGACGCGACCACCTCGACACGCTCCTCGCCGCCCTCGTCCCAGGGCACCAGCACCCGGTCGTCGAGGTGCAGCTCGGAGACCGTGTCGTAGCCGCCGTCCGGGCGGGCCCGCTGCACCGTGCGCCGTCGGGCGTGCAGGAAGCGCACCTCGACCGAGAGGGTCGCGCCCGCCCTCGGTTCCATCAGGCATTCGGTGTGCTGGAAGTCGTGCTCCTCGCACTCGGCGCCCCAGCCGGGAGGTACGAGCACCCCGAACTGCCAGCGCAGTCGGTTCTTGGCGGCCGAGGCGCGGTACGGGTAGAGCACATAGCCCTCGAAGAGGACGGCGTCGGCCACCTGCCGGGCGAGGGCGAACCGCTCCTCCGTCGCGGAGGCGAACGCGGTCACAGTCACGGATCCGTCCTTCCGGTGGTGGAGGTGAGCGCGCGCAGCGGGTCGCTCCGGGGCGGGTCCGCGGCGCTGTCGGCGTCGAGCAGGGCCTTGAGGGTCGCCTCCCAGGAGGCCAACGCGCGCCGGGAGCGGTAGGCGAGGAGGGCGTCCATGGTGTCGCGCGGCAGCCGGATCCAGCCGCACCCGGGGAAGTGCTGCTCGACCATCTCCCGCCAGGTGGCGACCGGCATCCGGAAGGCCGCCTCCCGGTCCCACGGGACCGGCTCGACCTGGAAACCGCCTGCTCCGGTGAACGCCGTACCGGAGAAGAGCATCAGCAGGGGGACCTCGCCGTCGGTGAGGGCGGTGAGGTAGCGGGTGGCGGCGATCTCCATGTCGTAGGTGCAGGGCACGACGAGGTCGGCCTCGATCTCTCCGGTGAAGCTCGGGACCATGAGGGAGACCTGGGCGAACTGCACCGGCTGGAGCGTGCTGCCCCAGCGTGAGCGCTCGCCGAAGAGGTCCGCCAGCCCGTCCGCCTCGGCGGACTCGTAACTGCGGCGGGCGGGTTCGATACGGATCTGGCAGCGCAGCGCGAGGGCGTGCACGTGGGCGTTGTCGCCGGCGGTGACGCGCAGCCGGAAGACGAGGGTCGGCCCTGCGGCGTACCGGTCGGCGCGGACGCCGATGCAGGCGAAGGAGAACGCGGTCACGGCCGCACCGCCTCCTTCGACGAATGTCCCGCCGCGTCCACGGGCCGGGCGCGTCGCGCGACGTCCGCGAAGAACGCGTCCAGCGCGGCGCGGGCCTCGGCCCCGCCGTCGAAGCCCTGCCACAACAGGCGCATACGGCCGACGAGTTCGTAGCAGATGTCGATCGGTACGAGGTGGCACTCGAAGCGGCCGTCGGTGCGGCGCAGCAGCAGCGCCTCCACGTCGGGTTCGAGCAGTTCGGCGAGGGGGCTGCCGCCGAGGACCGACGTCCAGGTGGCCGGTTCCAGTTCGCTCTCGGTGGCTCCGGCCGGGCTCGGGTAGAGGGCGACCAGCCGGTCGAGCGCCGCGCTGCGGAAGAGGAAGGCGACGCCGACCGGGATCTGCAACGCGTCCCACGCGCCCTCGTCGAGGCGATGACCGGGGTCGGTGAGGTAGCGGGCCGGGACCGTACGGAAGCGGCCCGCGGCGGCGCCCGGCTCTGCCATCAGCAGCGCGCAGGGGGTGCAGGCGCAGACGAGGGCGCGTTTCTCGGTGTCGACGAGATGACGGTGGCCCGCCTCCACCGTCACGGCGCACAGCTCGCACCGTTCGGGCTGCGGAGGCCTCTCGCTGAGGAACCTCCGCAGGCCGGACGTGCGCGCCGCCGGTGACGCCGTCATCGGGCCCCCGTCGGTGCCGTGCTGATCTGGAGCAGCGTGGGCCCGGCGGGCGCGGTCTGTACGTCGACGGCCCTGACCTCCGGTGCGAAGCAGGCGAGCGCCGCCTCCGCGGCCTCCCGGGCGCCCGCACCGGAGCCGGAGCCACAACCGCAGCCACCGGCCTCCCCGGCCCGCAGCGTCAGCTTGCCGCTCTCCTCGTCGAAGCCCACGACGTCCAGGGCGTGTTCCCGTACGACGCCGAGGGCGCGGGCGATACGGGTGTCGCGGTCCTCGGGGTGCAGTTCGTGCAGGACGAGCAGGCTCGCGACCAGTTCGTCACCGAGCAGTCCCGCCGACGCTTCGCCGGGAGCGGAGGACAGCAGGTGGAGGATGCGGGCCAGGCCGGCACCGTAGAAGTCCATGAGGGAGCGGACGAGTTCCTCCGCCGCCGCGGCGGCGGCCGGGTCGCCGCTCGCGGCCAGTCGCTCCAGCACCTCCTCGACACGGCGTCCGGTCTGCTCCGCGTTCACCGGCGCCGTCGCCGTCGGCGCGCTCATCCGCCCAGTCCGCTCAGGCCGGTGGGCACGTGCATCGACTTCACCGTCTTGCCGCCGCCGACGTACATGTGGACTCCGCAGGGCAGACAGGGGTCGAAGCTGCGCACAGCGCGCATGATGTCGATGCCCTTGAAGTTCTCCGGGGTGTTCTCCTCGAAGATGGGGGTGTTCTGTACGGCGTCCTCGTACGGGCCAGGCGTGCCGAAGGTGTCCCTGGTGCTGGCGTTCCAGGGCGTGGGCGGGTACGGGTGGTAGTTGGCGATCTTGCCGTCGCGAATCACCATGTGGTGGGAGAGGACGCCGCGGACCGCCTCGGTGAAGCCGACGCCGAGCCCCTCGTCCGGGACCTCGAACTTCTCCCAGGTCTGGGTGCGTCCGGCGCGGACCTCTGCCAGGCCCTTCTCCGCACAGTGCAGGGCGACGGCGGCGGCGTACGCCTGGAAGTACGTACGGGCGCGGTTGCGCTCCAGCGCGTTGGACCACTGCGGAATTTTCCACTCGAAGGTGGTCTCCGGCTTGGTCATGGTGCGGGGCAGGTTGATGACCACGCTGTGGCCGGTTGCCTTGACGTATCCGATGTCGACGAGCCCGGACAGCGCGGTGGACCACAGGCGGGCGATGGGGCCGCCGCCGGTGTCCAGGGCGAGGTGGTCCTTGCCGTCGAACCAGCGGGGCGACATGACCCAGCTGTACTTGTCGTCGAAGTTCCGCTTCTGCGGGGCGGGGATGGTGTGCTGGTTCCACGGGTGGCGCGGGTCCACCGGGTTGCCGAGCGGATCGTGGGTGACGAACTGTTCCTGGCCCTGCCAGTCCTCGTAGTAGGAGCTGCCCAGCAGGATGCGGATCCCGAGGTTGATCTCGGTGAGGTCGTTGGTGACGAGCTTGCCGTCGACGACGATGCCGGGGGTGACGAACATGCGCCGACCCCAGTCAGTCATGTTGGCGTAGGTGAAGTCGCAGTACTCGGGGTCGTTGAGCGCGCCCCAGCAGCCGAGCATGACCCGCCGACGGCCCACTTCCTCGTAACCGGGCAGCGCCTCGTAGAAGAAGTCGAACAGGTCGTCGTGCAGGGGCACGACTCGCTTCATGAACTCCACGTAGCGCATCAGCCGGCTGAGATAGTCCGTGAAGAGCTGCACGGAAGCGATGGTTCCGACGCCGCCCGGGTAGAGCGTGGAGGGGTGCACATGGCGGCCCTCCATCAGGCAGAACATCTCCCGCGTGTAGCGGCTCACCTGAAGGGCCTCGCGGTAGAACTCGCCCTCCAGGGGATTGAGCGAGCGCATGATGTCGGCGATCGTGCGGTAGCCGTGCTCCGCGGCGTGCGGGGCCTCGGTGCGCTCGGCGAGTTCGAGGACGCCGGGGTTGGTCTCCTTGACCATCTTCTCGCAGTAGTCGACCCCCACCAGGTTCTCCTGGAAGATGTTGTGGTCGAACATGTACTCCGCGGACTCGCCGAGGTTGATGATCCACTCGCCGAGGTGCGGGGGCTTCACGCCATACGCCATGTTCTGCGCGTACACCGAGCAGGTGGCGTGGTTGTCCCCGCAGATCCCGCAGATGCGGCTGGTGATGAAATGGGCGTCGCGGGGATCCTTGCCGCGCATGAAGACGCTGTATCCGCGGAAGACCGACGACGTGCTGTAGCACTCCGCGACCCGCTTCTGCTTGAAGTCGATCTTCGTGTGAATACCCAGGCTGCCCACGATCCGGGTGATCGGGTCCCAGGCCATCTCCACCAGGTCGCTGCCGTCGCCGGCCGCCTTCGTCTTCGGTGCCATCTGTGTGCCGTGCCCTTCGTTGCGCGGGAGGTTCGTGTGGGGGGTGCACGAAGCGGGGAGCGGATCATGTGTGGCTGATGCTCACCACGGGGGTCGGTAGCCGGTGGTGATCTTTTCTCCGGTGCGGCGCCACTTGGGCTCCTTGTCCACCGTCTTCGCCGTGATCGAGCGCAGCTTGCGGACCACGGCGCCGTACGCCCCGCTGGCGCCGCTCGACACCTTTGCGCCGGGGGGCTCGTCCATGAACGGCATGAACTTGTCGGGGAACCCGGGCATGGTGCAGGCGATGCAGATGCCGCCGACGTTGGGGCACCCGCCGATCCCGTTCATCCAGCCGCGCTTGGGCACGTTGCACTTGACGACGGGGCCCCAGCAGCCGAGCTTGACCAGGCATGTCGGCGAGTCGTACGACGAGGCGAACTGGCCCTGTTCGTAGTAGCCCGCGCGGTCGCAGCCCTCGTGCACGGTGGCCCCGAACAGCCAGGTGGGACGCAGCTTGTCGTCCAGCGGGATCATCGGGGCGGAGCCGGCCGCCTGGTAGAGCAGATAGGTGAGCGTCTCGGAGAAGTTGTCGGGCTGGATCGGACAGCCGGGGACGCACACGATGGGGATTCCGGCGTGGGACTTCCAGTCCCAGCCGAGGTAGTCCGGCACGCCCATGGCGCCGGTCGGGTTGCCCGCCATGGCGTGGATGCCGCCGTAGGTGGCGCAGGTGCCGATGGCGACGACCGCCAGTGCCTTCGGGGCGAGCCGGTCGATCCACTCGCTGGTGGTGATCGGCTGGCCGGTCTCCGGGTTGTCGCCGAAGCCGCACCAATAGCCCTCGGGCTTGATCGCCTCGTTGGGGATGGAGCCCTCGACAACCAGGACGAACGGGTCGATCTCGCCCCGCTCCCCCTTGAAGAACCACTCGATGAACGTGTCCGCGCCGCCGACCGGACCGCACTCGAAGTCGATGAGCGGCCAGTGGACGGCGATCTTCGGAAGCCCCGGCAGCACACCGAGCACGATCTCCTCGATGCTCGGCTGCATGGCCGCCGTCAACGCGACCGAGTCGCCGTCGCAGCTCAGGCCCGCGTTGATCCAGAGAATGTGGATCGTGGGTGTCTCGTCGGCGGGCGCAGCGCCGACTGTCTTCGTCGTCGCCTCAGTCATGGGACCGCCTCCTGGGGAGGTAAGGGATGAAGGCCTACATTTCGGCCATCGCTTGTCTTCGTATCAGCCGTTCGGCCTTGACGAGACACCATCGAGGGCCGTTCCGGTGACATCCGCGGCAGAGGGGATCGGACCGGTTTGCGCAACCGCGACCGGACCAAGGTGCGGCGGGGTGCACGCTGGCCGCTCCTTGTGGACGAAGGAACGACGCAGAGCGTGGTACGGGGCGGCCGGGTCGTCGAAGGTCCGGCGCATCCGGGCCAGCTCCCGCTCACGGAAGCCGGCCAGCGGGGTCGCACTCTCCAGCCGGTCCAGCTCCGTCTTCTTCGCGGTGATCCGTGACGCCGTCGCCGGAAGTGACGCCAGACGCGCCGCCAGGCCGCCGACCTCCCGCGCGAACTCATCAGGACCGCAGTCGACCACCCGGTCGACGAGTCCGAGGCTCAGTGCGCTCGCCGAGCTCACCGGCAGAGCCTCACGCATGAGCCGTTCGGCCGTCGCGGGACCCACCCTGCGCGGCAGGGTGTGCGTCCAGTACTCCGAGCCGTACAGGCCCATCAGACCGTAGTGGGGGTTCAGCACGGCGCCCGATCTGCACCACACCTCGTCGGCTGCCAGGGCGAGCATCACCCCGCCCGCCGCGGCATTGCCCGCGACCGCCGAGACCACCAGCCGGTCCGTCGTCGTCAGGACCGCCTCGACCAGATCGTCGATGGCGTTGATGTTCGCCCAGGACTCGGCGGCGGGGTCGGCGGCGGCCTCGATGACGTTGAGGTGGATCCCGTTGGAGAAGAAGTCCCGTTCGCCCCCCAGCACCAGCACCGACGTGGGCCGCGCGCACGCTTCCCGGTAGGCGTCCAGCAGACGTCGGCACTGCTCCGTGCTCATGGCGCCGCCGGGGAAGGAGAACGAGAGGAAGCCCACGTTCCCGTCCTCCCGGTAGCGGATGTCCGCCCAGGTCCGCTCGCGCACCTCGGACAACAGGGGCAGGGCGTGCTCGGGCAGCGGCGGCAGCCGGTCGCCCAGGGCTAGCACAGCGGGCAGCTTGTACGTGGGCGGCTGCCCGGGCCCGCGCCGGGGCCGCAGTTCGGGGATCCACACGGCGCCGTCCTTGGTGGCCCGGCAGATCGCCCCGGCTCGGGTGGCCAGCAGCTCGCCAGGGCGGCCGCGCAACACGCTCTCGGGATGACCGCCGTGCAGATACCACTCACCGCCGAGCAGCGTGTCCAGCACGCCGGGCTGCGAGTCCGCCGCTCTCAGCTTGCGCAGGACGTCCGGTGTGGAGTCCTCGGCCCAGTCGATCCGCCGGACGCTCTGGTCGAGGTACGGACGGAAGCGCAGGCAAGCGTCGGCCGTACATGCCGCGTCCTGCTTGCGCGGTACGTGAGTTCCCCCGGCGAAGCGCTCCACCGCGAGCAGGACGGCCTCGAGAGCTGCGTCGGCGATCTCGCCCCGGTACAGCTCGCTCTTGGACACCGGAAGGACCGGGCACGGTACGGAGGCCCACACATCCCCGGCGTCCATCTCCCCGTCGGCCTGCAGGACGGTGACGCCCCACTGGTCGGCGCCCTCGTGAATCGCCCAGTCCAAGGACGACGGTCCTCGGTCACCCACGGGTCCCGGATGGACGACGAGGCACGGGTGCGCCGCCCACACCTCCTCGGGAATCGCCGTCTTCAGCATCGGCGCCACAATGAGCTCCGGTGCATGCCGCCGCACGGCTTCCGGCAACGGGCTGCCGGGCAGGGCGAGTTCCACCGCCACGGAGTGGCCACGGTCGCGCAGTTCGGCGTGGGCGCGCTGAGTGAGACTGTTGAACGCGCTGGCTAGGAGCAGGATGTGCACGGCTGCCTCCGGGCGGACGAACGGCAGGCAGGAATGGCCGCCGACCGCGATCCTCGGCCAAGGCTGCCTGGCCGTCCCCGACGACAGACGGTCAGGTCATCCGAAAAGCGGGCGCCGATCCGCCGTCTGGCCTCACCGGCCATGACCCGCGACGGCACCGACGACCTGGCTCACCGAGTCAGCCGCGGTAAATGATCACCGTCGTCGCAGACCGCTGGTAATGCGCTCCCACGGGGAGCGGGTGGCACCGAAACGGGTCTCGTGTGTCCAGATGTGGGTGCACGACCGGCATTGCAGGTGGAGCAGGCTGCCGACGTTGGACAGCAGGTAGCGCCAGTGCTCGGAGCAGGTGCGCCCCTGCTCGCAGGTGGCGCACCCGCGATGGTCGTCGCAGTTCGGGCAGGCAACCCAGGCGCGACGCCCGATGTCGGCCTGCGGGTCAAGCGGCAGCATGGCCGCCCCCTCTCCGCGGAAGCACACCGGCCGAGACCAGCTCGTCGTACACGCGCTGCTGCTCCGCACTGAGGCCGGAATAGAGCAGCTCATACGCCGCTTCCTCGCCGCGCAGTGCTGCGACGGGGTCCCAGTCGGAGCCGAGAGCGTCCAGAACATGAGCGCGCCGGAGAAGTTCGTGTGAGCTCAGGTCGACGTCCAGGTCGACCAAGGGGAGGGCGCCAGGTCGGTCCGCCGCAGGCCTGCGCGCCTCAGCGGGTTCGTCCGGTTCGCCAGGAAGGGCGCGGCCGTGGGAGGACATGCGACCGAACGTAGGTAAGCATTCCTCGCCCCGGCAAGAGCAGGTGGGAGAAGTCACAGCAGGTCCGCGGCCTCGGGGGCGCCCGGAGGCGGACCCCACATCGACCCGGTGGAGCTGGGCGAATTCCCCGCACCACACGGGCCCCGGGAGAAGGCCCGCTGCGGGCCTCGGCCCGAACCCCCAGCCGACGCACGGCAGCGGTCGGCGCCTCGTCGGACGGCACCCGCGTCACGGGAAAAGTGGGCGCCTGAACTGGGCAGATGCCCGTCAGGCGCCCTTCGCGGCGTACAGCTGAGCGGCGAGGAGAAACGCGTCCTTACTCCCGATATCCCCCACCGGTATCCCAGCTCTGCCCAGCAGTTCCGAGGCATTTCCGCACCAAGGGTTCCGCTGTGCTGCGCCGCGGAAGTTCCGCCGATGAGTTTCCGGCGGCTGTGCCGTCTACCCGTCGACGAAGGGAGCGCACCATGCGCAAGATCATCGTTTGCACGTTCCTGACGCTGGACGGCGTCATGCAGGCGCCGGGCGGTCCGGACGAGGACGCTGAGAGCGGCTTCGAGCACGGTGGCTGGCAGAAACCGGTGGCCGACGACGAGGTCGGCACGGCCATCGCCGGTTGGTACGAGCACTCCGACGCGATGCTGCTCGGCCGCAAGACGTACGAGATCTTCGCGTCGTACTGGCCGACCGCCGATCCCGGCAACCCGTTCACCAATCGGATGAACAGCATGCACAAGTACGTGGCGTCTCGGACCCTGACGTCCGTCGAGTGGCAGAACTCCACGCTGCTGGAGGGCGACATCGTCGATGCCGTACGCAAGCTGAAGACGTCCGACGGCGGCAACATCAACGTCGTCGGCAGCGGCGACCTCGCCCAGACCCTCATGCAGCACGGCCTCGTCGACGAGTACCGGCTGACCATCCATCCGGTGATCGTCGGTACCGGCAAGCGGCTGTTCGCCGACGGAGCGATCCCCACTGCGCTGGAGCCGGTCAGCGTCTCGACGACGAAGGGCGGCACCGTCGTCGGCGTCTACCGGCCGAACGGTAAGCCCAGCTACGACAGCTACTAGCCTCGCGCTTTCACGTGGCAGGGCGTCCGGTAGGTGATCAGAAACGTGGAGAGTGCTCCTGACCTGCAACGATGGGACTTTTCTAGGGTCCAGGTCGTCGCGTGAAAGAGGCACTCTCCAGGTGAAGAAGCGCATCGGGTCCTACCCGCGTCTCCGTACCGAAGGTGGGGGTCGCGGGGTGGTCTCCCAGGCCGGCGGTGTACTGCTGGTGGAGGCGATCCGCAGGACCGGCCTGGGCAGGGCGCGCATACGTCGTCGAGCACCTGCACGACGAGGGTGCGGTACTGGTCGTCGACGAGAGAGGAGACGTGAAAAAGGGCACCCACGCTGTCGGCGTCCAGCGCCAATAACCGGCACCGCCGGGCGGATCGAGAACGCGCAGGTGGCCGTCTACCTCGTCTATGCGGGCGAGCGCGGGCACGCGGCGGTGGACCGGGAGTTGTACATGCCGCGCTCCTGAACGTGCGACCCGGATCGCTGCCGGGCCGCGGGGCTCGGCGAGGACACTGCCTTCGCGACCAAGCCGGACCTGGCCCGCACAATGATCGAACGGTTCCTGGACGCCGGACACCGCGCCGGCTGGGTGGCCGGCGACGAGGTCTACGGCGGCAACCCGAAACTACGGTCCGCGTTGGAGGAACGCGGCGTCGGCTATGTCCTCGCCGTGGCCTGCTCTGCCGAAGGGACCACCAGTGCGGGCACGTTCCGCGCCGACACTCTGATGAAGAAGGTGCCCAAGCGAGCCTGGCAGAAGCTCCCGGCCGGAAGCGGCGCGGAGGACAGAGGCTCTACGCCTGGGCCGTCATCGACCTGGCCGAACCGGCGCCGGGCCACCGCCGGTTGCTGATCCGCCGCAACCGCACGACCGGTGAACTCGCCTACTACCGCTGCTACTCGCCCGAACCGGTGCCACTGACCACGCTGGTGCGAGTCGCAGGGTCCAGGTGGCGAGTCGAGGAGTTCTTCCAGTCCGGAAAGGGCTTGGCCGGCTTGGACGAGCACCAGCTCCGCCGTTACGCGTCCTGATCCCGCTGGGTCACCCTCGCCATGCTCGCGTATGCCTTCCTGGCCGTCGTCCGCGCAGACGAACATGCCCGCAGCCCCGCGTCGGACGGCCTTATACCGCTCACTTGCAAGGAGATCCAGCGCCTGTTCATCACGCTCGTCGTCCGGCCCGCCCTCGACGTCGCCCATCGGCTCGGCGGGGCCGACTGGCGACGCCGCCACCAGGCCCGATCCCGGGCCAGCCACTACCGGGACCGAGCCGTTCGGGGATGAAGGTCACGATCTGCGGCAGGGGCTGGCGGAGATGCGGCGGGGTTGGCAGTGACGGTTGCCGTTCCTAGGCTCGGCAACCATGACGGTTCTGATCACCGTGTGGGGAGCATCTCCCGGAGTGGGCAAGTCGACGCTGTGTGCTGGACTGTCCCGATGGCTGGCCGATGCAGGACTGCGGGTGGACCACTTCCGCGAGGAAGAGATCTTGACCAGGCCGCAGTTCGCTGCTGTGGCCGAGGCTTTCAAGACGACCGGCGCCGTCGACCTGGGGACGTTGATCGCGACAACTGCCCAGTTCGTTGATTCAGCTCTGGCCAGCGGCGATGACGTCGTGATCGCGGACGCCCTGATGCCGTTCGTGCCGACACTGCTGGCCATGGGGCACGGCGAAGAGACGATCGACGCGTTCATGGCCGACCTCACAGAGGTGCTCGCACCCCTCTGCCCGGTCATGGTCTTTCTCGATGGGAATGCCGAGGCCGCATTGTCCCGGGCCGCGAGGAGGGAAGGGGAGCAGTGGCTGGACCGGTATGTCGGAAAGCTCGCCAGGTACGAGGTAAGCCCGCCGGTGACGGACGTCGCGTCTGCGGTGAAGTACCTGCTGCGCGAACGTGCGGTGACACTTGGCACAGTCGGTCGGAAGGAATGGGGCCTCGTTGTGATCGAGCGAGCCGATGAGCTGCCCCCAGGTGAGGTGCTGAGGGCCGCGCAACGGAACCTGATGCCGTGGCTGGGCAGGAGCGTCTCACACGAACCGTAACGATCTACGCTGGAGTGCTAATACTCCAGCTGTAGATCGTGATCTTCATGTCTGGGATGCGGCTTGTCGCCGGTAGTTGACCGGTGCGTGATCGTGCCTGGTGGCGGCGGCGCCAGTCGGACCAGGCAAGCCGGTGGGCCGCGTCGCGGACGGGCCGGATGACGAGTGCGATGAACAGGCGGCAGATCTCGTTGCAGGACAGCGGGATCAGGTCGTCCGGCGTGGGTCGGTGTGAGTGTTCGTCGGCGCGGACGACGGCGAGGAAGGCGTGGGCCAGCATCGCGAGGGTGACCCAGCGGGCCCAGGAGGGGTAGCGGCGGACCTGGTGTTCATCCAGTCCGGCCAGTCCTTTCTCCGTTTGGAAGGTCTCCTCCACCCGCCATCTGGAACCCGCGACCTTGACCAGGGTGGCCAGGGATGCCGGCGTGGTGGAGTGGCAGCGGTAGTAGGCGAGTTCACCGGTGCTGCGGTTGCGGCGGATCAGCAGCTGGTGGTGACCCGCGGCCGGCTCGGCGAGGTCGATGACGGCCCAGTCGTAGAACCGCTGCCCCTTCGCGCCGCGCCCGGCCGAGAGCTTCTGCCAGGCCCGCTTCGGCACCTTCGCCGCCAGGGCATCGGCGCGGAACTTGCCTGCGCCGGTGGGTGGTTCGGCCGAGCAGGCCACCGCGAGGACATAGCCGATGCCGCGTTCCTCCAGAGCCGTACGGAGTTTCGGGCTGCCGCCGTAGACCTCGTCCCCGGTGGCCCAGCCGACGTGGTGTCCGGCGTCCAGGAACCGTTCGATCATCGTGCGGGCCAGTTCCGGCTTGGTCGCGAAGACGGTGTCCTCGCCGAGTCCGGCTGCCCGGCAGCGGTCCGGGTCGCTCGTCCAGGAGCGCGGGATGTACAGCTCCCGGTCCACCGCCGCGTGCCCGCGCATCCCGGCGTAGACGAGGTAGACCGCGACCTGGGAGTTCTCGATCCGTCCGGCCGTTCCGGTGTACTGGCGCTGGACCCCGACCGTGTGGGTGCCCTTCTTCACGTCGCCGGTCTCGTCGACCACCAGGACCGCGGCCTTGTCATGGAGGTGCTCGACGACGTATTCGCGCACGTCATCACGGACGGCATCGGCATCCCATGCGGCTCGGCACAGCAGATGCTGCATGCCGTGCGGGCTGCTCTCCCCGACCCACTCCGCGATCGTCCAGCAGTTCTTCCTCGGCAGGTCCGACAGCAGGCCCAGCACCAACCGCCCGGCCCGCAGCCGTGGTTCGACCCGGGCGAACCGGCCCGCAATTCGGCCCATGGCCACCTCGAACGCCTCCCGCCAACGGACGGGATCTATGCTGTGCCCTGCGGCCACCGTCTCATCGTTACTCCACACAAGTCACGATGATCAACGGTGGCCGCACCCGTTCCCGCACCGGCCCTCACCAGCAAGATCACGATCCACAGGCGGCATTCCCAACTGACTGTAGTAGGGCTGGACCTGGGTCGCCCAGAACGTGCGCATTGGCCGCTGGACGCGGCGCACTTGAGCTTGGAACTGGGGGAGCAGCCGACGGCCTGGCCTGTAGGCAGCGAGGAAACGGATGATCGGCCCCTCCGTTGTCGTGAAGCGTGCGGAGCACGCGTTGGCCGACTGCCGACGGGTACTTGTGCGAGGGCTCGCCGGCAGCGCAAAGACAACGCTGCTGCAATGGCTGGCTGTCGCCACGGCACGCGATGAACTGCCGAAGGAACTGGGCGACTGGCGGGGGCGGATTCCGTTCGTCCTGCCCCTGCGGACGCCGGTGCGGCGTGGGCCCCTTCCGGAGCCGCAGGATTTCCTGTCCGCGGTCGGAGCCCCCTGGCCGCCTCGCAGCCGGAGGGCTGGGCCGATGACGTACTCGCCAGAGGCGAGGCACTCGTCCTGGTCGACGGCATCGACGAGGTCCCCCAAGAGCAGCGGAGTGCTACGCGGGACTGGCTCGAGCGGCTCTTGGCGGCCTACACGGACGCACATTTCGTGGTCACTTCTTCAACGCCCGCTCCAGATTCCCAGGCGTCTTCCATGGCCTTTCAGGCGTCCAGGAAGTCCCCCACATTGGGCGCCACATACCCGACGCTGCGCCCCTCGCTGTCGAGCAGTCGGCCCATCTGATTCACGGTGTGCAGGCAGACGGCCCGGTCCACGATGGAGAGATCTCGAGAGCGCTCTGTGATCGTCGCCTCCAGTTGCGGCAGATTTCCGAGCGATCGCAGCCAGACCATCAGCAGGAGGTTCCGCTCTCCGGTAAGGGCGCAGCACAGGCGTACGTCAGGGAGCGCCGTAAGCGCGCGTGCCGTGGACTCCATGTGCTGCGGTGCCACGCTCGCCCACAGTACGGCCGAGTGCGGCCAGCCCGACAGGGACTGCGCCATCTCGCAGCGTAGCCGGAGCAACCGGCTGGTCAGCAGGCGCTTGACGCGGCGGCGCGCGGTTGGCTCGCTGATCCCGGCGCGGTCGGCGATCGCGGTGTAGGACATGCGGCCGTCCTCGTGCAGCAGCCGGAACAGCTTCTGGTCCACAGCGTCCATCCGGGCACCTCCCACCGTGGTGGACGGTGTACTGGCCAGTCCCAATGCGCGTCGCTGTGACAGTTCGAGGCTGCGCAGACGCCATCGGCTCGGCTCGCCGTAGCCCATGGTCCGTACCTCCGCTCGATACGCCCGGACACCGGACAGCTGCCCTAGCGTGCCGCGCAGGTACGCCGACACCTCCGCGGATGTGCGCAACGTCGCCACGACCAGCAGCCCGTACATGCCTGTGAGGTGGTGGACGTAGCGCACGTGGGGCTCGGCACTCAACGCGGTGGCAATGTCGTCCAGCCGGCCGGGAACGCAATCGATCTCGATGTACACCATGCAGAACTCGCTGTGCAGGGCCGTGCCGGCCACACAGGTGACCCACGCCAGTCCCGCCTCGGCCAGCCGCTCCCAGCGGCGTGCCACAGTCACCGGATCGAGCGCGAGCGCCCCGGCCAGCTGAGCCCAGGAGGCGCGCGGCGAGAGCTGGAGCGCATTGATCAGCTCCAGGTCTTTCTCATCGACGGAATCGTGCGGCATGCCTCTTCCTATCACCGTGTACGAGCTGCGTATAGGCCACCATTCGCCTGTCGTGACGGAATGCTGCGTATCGGGAGTCGTTCCACGAAGCCTGCCGATTCTGGTGGCCCAAACACTCTGGGGGCACCGAGGAGGTCCGAGATCGTGAGGATCACACAAGTCGATCAAGACACTGACGGCCGTCGACAGCAGCGTGACCGAGCTGTCCGCGAGGCGGTGCGGGCCGGTCTGATCGGCCCCGCCCATGTGGCGGCGGGATTCTTGGACGCCGACGGGATCCAGGAGTCCGTGCGCGACCTCCAACGAGCCTTTGGCGACGCGCCAGTGCTGCACACGTTCGCCGCCAAGGCCGCGCCTTTGGTCCCCGTACTGCGCCTGCTCGCCCGGTCCGGCATGGGGTGCGAGGTCGCCAGCCCGGGCGAACTCGCCCAGGCCGTCGCTGCCGACTTCCCACCGGAACGCATCGTGCTGGACTCACCCGCGAAGACCCGTGCCGAGCTGGCCGACGCGCTCGCCTTGGGAGTGGCGGTGAACGCCGACAACTTTCCCGAGTTGGACCGCATCGGCGAACTACTCGCTGTGAGCGAGAGCACCTCGGTGCTCGGGCTGCGGATCAACCCACAGGTCGGCGCCGGAGCCATCGACGCGATGAGCACCGCCTCGCTCAGCTCGAAGTTCGGCGTGCCACTGCGAGATGCCGGAGCACGAAAGCGCATCCTCAAGGCTTTCGCCGAGCGGCCCTGGCTCACTCGGCTGCACGTGCACGTCGGTTCGCAAGGCTGCTCCCTGGAACTCATCGGCCAGGGAGTGCGCGCCGCGTACGAACTCGCCGAGGAGATCAACGCGATGGCGGGCCGGCAGCAGGTGACCAGTCTGGATATCGGCGGCGGCCTGCCGGTCAACTTCGACGACGACGAGATCCGCCCGACCTACGCGGACTACGTCCGGCAGCTGCGCGCCTCCGTTCCCGAACTCCTGGGCGGGCGCTACGACCTGGTAACCGAGTTCGGTCGTTCACTGGTCGCCAAGAACGGCTTCACGGCCGCGGTCGTGGAGTACACCAAAGACGCCGGCGGCCGCCGCATCGCGCTGACACACGCGGGCGCGCACATCGCCACCCGCACCGTCTTCATGCCGGAGGCGTGGCCGCTGCGGATCGCGGTGTACGACTCCGACGGCAGGCCCAAGCTTGCTCCGGAGCGGGTCCAGGATGTCGCGGGCCCGTGCTGTTTCGCCGGGGACCTCGTAGCCCGCGGACGCAAGCTGCCCGAACTGGCACCTGGGGACGTCGTGGTGCTGCTGGACACCGGCGGTTACTACTTCTCCTCCCCCTGGTCGTACAACAGTCTCGCCCGGCCCGCCGTACACGGCTTTACCACACGCGAATCGGACATACGGTTCGCCGCGGTCCGCCCGGAACAGACCCTCGTCGAGATCCTGGCGGAAAGCGGCGTCGACCAGGCAGACGCACTCCTCTTCAGTGACGTGGACAGCACCCCGGCCCACGCGGGCACCCCGGCCCCCGCGCGATGTGTACAGACAGAAGCCCGATCGTGGCACTGACCGAGGTTGCGACGACACCCGCTCGCCGTTTGCCCGCGGCCAAGCAGGCGGCACCCTACGCCGTTGCGGTAGCGGGACTGATCGCCACACCGACACTCGGCTTCGTTGTCGGTACCCGAACCCAACTCCACTGCGAAGGAAGAAAGTTGAACGAATTCGATGTACTCGCCGTCGGCGGTACCGTCATCGACGGCACCGGCGGCCCGGTCCGACGGGCAGATGTCGGCATCCGGGACGACCGCATCGTCTTCCTCGGACGGGCCACGCCTCACGCCACCGCACGGGAGGTACTCGACTGCACCGGCCACGTCGTCGCGCCCGGCTTTGTCGACCTGCACTCGCACGCCGACTACACCGTGTGCGACGCGCCCAGCGCCGAAACGTGCATCAGACAGGGCGTCACCACCATCGTCACGGGCAACTGCGGCGCTTCCCCCTTCCCCATCACCCCCGAGCGGCGACACGCGTGGCACACCACGCTCGCACGCGGCAACCTCAGCACCGCCGACATGCCCTGGGAGGACTTCGACGGATTCGCACGCGCGGTGGAGGAGGCCGAACCGTGCGTCAACCTCGCCGCCCTCGTCGGCCACGCGGCCCTCCGCGTGGCCGCTGTTGGCACCGAACGGCGCCCCGCGACAGCCGACGAGACCGCCCTCATGCGCAAGCTCCTCGCCAGGGCTGCCGAACAGGGGGTGTTCGGTCTGTCCACCGGACTCATCTATGCCCCCGGGTCGTTCGCCGACACCGACGAGGTCGTGGCGCTGGCCACCGAGGCTCGGCAGGCCGGACTGCTCTACAGCACCCATATACGCGACGAGGGCGACCATCTCGTCGAGGCCGTGACCGAAGCTCTGGAAACCGCCCGACGCAGCGGCGTGCGCCTACAGATCTCGCACCTCAAGGCCCTGGGCCCCGCCAACCACGGCAAGGTGCGCGAGGCGCTGACCCTCATCGACTCCGCTGTCGCGGAAGGAGTGGACGTGGCGTGCGATGTCTACCCCTACGCCGCCTCCTCCACCCGGCTCACCTCGCGCCTTCCCGACTGGGCGCTGGACGGCGGTCGCGACGCGCTCCTCGCCCGACTGGAGAACCCGAAGACCCGCGAGGCGATCGCTTCGGAGCTCCGGGCGAAGACCGGACACACCTTCCTTCCCGAAAGCACCGTCATCGCTTCGATGCCGCCGGGCCGCTACTCCTCGTGGGTGGGAAGCACGGTCCAGGACATCGCCGCCGCCACTGGCCGCGATCCGGCCGAGGCATCCCTCGACGTACTGCGCGCGCACAAGGCCCTGGTCTGGATGGTCAACCATGCGATGTCCGAGGCGGATGTGGAAACAGTGCTGCGCCACCACCGCAGCGCAGTCGCCAGTGACAGCTGGGTACTGGACACCGCCACCGACGGCACCCCCCACCCCCGTCACTTCGGTACGTTCGCCCGGGTCCTGTCCCGGTATACCCGCGACGGCCAGGTCCTCACGCTCCGGGAGTCCGTCCGCAAGATGAGCGCGCTGCCCGCCGCTCGCCTCGGCCTCACCGACCGAGGCATCCTGAGCGAAGGAATGGTCGCCGACCTCGCCGTTTTCGATCCCGAGACGGTCAGCGACACCGCCACCTTTGACGCACCGCTGTCTTATGCCGTGGGCACTCGTCACGTCCTCGTCAACGGCCGCCCCGTACTGCGTGATGGCGTCCTCACGAAGCACCGTCCTGGCACGGTGCTCCGCAAGACGGCCGTGCGCTCCCTCTCCCACCACACAAGGAGGTCCCCGTGAGTTCCACCCTCGTCCAGTCACAGCCGACTGAGCCCCAGTCGAGAGCCTTGCACACGGCGTTCCGGGAACTTCGTAACCTTTCCGCCGCCCACAGTCCTCATCGTCGGCTTCGGTATCGCCGTCAGCGAGGCGAGCCGGCTGTTCCCCGCGCCGCTGTGCCGCACATACCTGACCTTCGCGCCGTCGATGACGGTGATGGGGCGGTCCACTCGGAGTTCCACGCCTCCGTTTCTTCCTTCGCGCCTGGTCAGGAGTCGTGATGACCCTCTCGTCCCCTGTCTCTTTGGCTTCGAATGCTCTGGCCGACACGTTCTTCGACTGGGGTCTGATCGCCCGGACGTTTCCGCGGTTGATCTCCGAGGGCCTGCTGAACACGTTGACGATCGCCGCAGGGGCCATCGTGCTCGGAGTCGTCATCGCTCTGGCGGCCACGATGCTGCTCCTGTCGAACCGCTGGTGGGTGCGGCTTCCCGCCCGGATCTACGTCGATGTCTTCCGCGGCCTTCCAGTGATCATCACGGTGATGCTGGTCGGTGTGGGCCTGCCCGCCGCCGGCCTACGGCCCTTCGGCACCGACCCCTTCGGCTACGCGATCCTGGCGATCGGCATCATCTCCGGCGCCTACACCGCGGAGATCTTCCGCTCCGGCGTCCAGAGCGTCGACCCCGGACAGTTGCAGGCGGCCCGCAGCCTCGGCCTGAGCTATCTCAAAGCGATGCGCCTGGTCGTGGTGCCGCAGGGCATCCGCCGCGTACTGCCCGCCATGGCCGGCCAGTTCATCAAGGACATCAAGGAAAGCTCACTGGTCTACCTCCTCGGCCTCGCCGTCGGGCAGCGCGAGCTGTACTTCATCGCCCAGGAGGAGGTCGCCCGCACCTACAACTCCTCACCCCTGATCGCCGCGGGCATCTGCTACCTCTCGCTGACCATCCCCATGACCTACCTCGTCAACTACCTCGACAAGCGGCTGCGCGAGGGCCCGCGCCCCGGCAAAACCCCGACCCCCGTCGATCCGGACCTGCCCGACACCCCGCTCCAGACTGCTGGAGCCACCGGAAGGGAAGCCCGATGAACCCCGCCACCGCCGGCCCGAACCCGGTCGCCCCCCTGCCCAAAGCTGCACCAAAAGCCGCGCCCTGGACACCGGACGCCCCCGCCGCCCTGCAGGTCAAAGGGCTCAGCAAGAGCTACGGCTCCAACACCGTGGTATGCGAGGTCACCCTCGATGTGCGGCGCGGAGAGACCCTCTGCGTGATCGGCCCGTCCGGCTCGGGCAAGTCCACCCTGCTGAAGTGCCTGAACCTGCTGGAGACGCCCGACTGCGGTGAGATCTGGCTCGGCGAAACCTGCCTGACCTCCCCGCGGGCCGATGTCGACGCCGCCCGTTCCCGCATCGGCATGGTCTTCCAGCACTTCAACCTCTTCCCGCACATGAGCGTCGAGCGCAACGTCACCCTCGGCCTGACCTCCGTCAAGGGCATGGGCCGCGAGCAGGCCCGCGAGATCGCACGGCGCCGCCTCGACCAGGTCGGCCTCGCCGCCCTCGCCGACCAGCGCCCCAGCCGGCTCTCCGGCGGGCAGCAACAGCGCGTCGCCATCGCCCGCGCTCTCGCCATGGAGCCGGAGGTGATGCTCTTCGACGAGGCCACCTCCGCGCTCGACCCCGAACTGGTCAAGGACGTACTCGTCGTGATGCGGGACCTCGCATCCGGCGGCATGACCATGGCCGTCGTCACCCACGAAATGGGCTTCGCCCGGGAGGCCGCCGATCGCGTCGCCTTCATGTGCGACAGCCGCCTCGCCGAGATCGGCACACCCGACCGGATCTTCGAGAGCGCCGAACACCCCCGGCTGCGCCAATTCCTCTCCCAAATCCTCTGAACCGCCCACCCAGCACAGAAAGTCCTAGCCATGCGCACACCCCGTAGATCGCTGCTCGTCGGCGCCGTCACCACCGCTCTGCTGCTCCCCCTCACCGCCTGTGGCGGCGGAAGCGATGCCGCAGACTCCAAAGCAGCCAAGTACAAGAACCTGGTCAAGTCCGGTGTGATCACCGCCGGAACCCAGTCCGAGCAGCCGCCCTTCGCAGTCGCCGACGAGTCGGGCAAGCCCAGCGGATTCGCCGTCGACCTGATGAACCAGGTCGCCAAGCGCCTCGGCATGAAGGTCGAGTACAAGACCACGAACCTCCTGGGCCTGCTCGCCGGACTGCCCGCCGAGCAGTACGACGTCGGCGTCGCCGGCGTCATAGCCACCCCCGAGCGCGAAAAGGAGGTCGACTTCACCACCCCGTACTACTGGGGCATCACCGATGTCCTGACCATCAAGACCGGCAAGCAGACCAAGCTGTCGGACTTCGACGGCAAGCGGGTCGGCATCGTCAGCGGCTCGATAGCGGAGGACCTCACGGCCAAGCTCATGCCGAAGGCGCGCACGGTGAAGTTCAAGGACCAGACCGGGCTCATCGGCCAGCTCCGCTCCGGAGGCGTCGAAGCAGTCCTTCTCAGCTCTGCCAGCGCGGACGAATACCTCACAAAGCAACCGATTCGCGTCGCCGTCAAGGTAGACAACCTCCAGGGCACTGCCTTCCCCATCCGGAAGAAGGGCGACCCGAAGCTGCGCAAGGACATCGACGCCCAGATCAACGCGATGATCGACGACGGCACATACCTCACGCTCTACAAGAAGTACTTCCATGACCCGATCAGCGCCGACTTGATCAAGGTACGACCCGGGCTCGCGAAGCAGGTCAAGAACACCAGCCTGGCCCCTTCCGAGAAGTGACGACTGGGCCGTCATCGACCTCGCCGAGCCGGCCGCGGGTCACCACCAGCTGCTGATCCGCCGCAACCGCAGCACCGGTGAACTCGCCTACTACCGCTGCCACTCCACCACGCCGGCATCCCTGGCCACCCTGGTCAAGGTCGCGGGTTCCAGATGGCGGGTGGAGGAGACCTTCCAAACGGAGAAAGGACTGGCCGGACTGGATGAACACCAGGTCCGCCGCTACCCCTCCTGGGCCCGCTGGGTCACCCTCGCGATGCTGGCCCACGCCTTCCTCGCCGTCGTCCGCGCCGACGAACACTCACACCGACCCACGCCGGACGACCTGATCCCGCTGTCCTGCAACGAGATCTGCCGCCTGTTCATCGCACTCGTCATCCGGCCCGTCCGCGACGCGGCCCACCGGCTTGCCTGGTCCGACTGGCGCCGCCGCCACCAGGCACGATCACGCACCGGTCAACTACCGGCGACAAGCCGCATCCCAGACATGAAGATCACGATCTACAGCTGGAGTACTAAGCACTTGTTCTCTCTTCCAACCCCGCGACTATTCAATCTGGTTCGCTCACCAACGAATCAACGACTGCATTATCGCCGCTTCCTCTTTCACTCAGTCGGCAAACCCCTCGTAGCGCCTGCCTCCTCACTACGGCCATAGACCGAAAATTGCAACGCCACGGGAAGATGTACACCTTTGGGCGGTCGAGCAGCTCACACGCTGCGAAGACGGTCGTCTCGGCTACAAAGGCACCTTCTCCCAACGTCACATCTTGGCCATTTGGGGTGTGCTGTGGTGGAAGACCCGTTTGAGGCGATGCGCAGGAACGATGGCGGGCAGACGGTTCCGGCAGCCTGGAAACCGAACGGCGTGAAAGGTCCCTGATCACATAGCCTCTCCTGGCACGCACACGACAAGGGGAGGATCATGAGAGGCAGAACGACTTGGGCCGCGGCCGGCGGGGCGGCGGCCCTGGTGCTGACCACGGCGACCGGAGCGCACGCGGAGGGGCGGGGCGACATCCGGGTGGTGAAGACCGTCGTCAACGGCGGCGGCAACGTCATCGTGGGTACGGCGAAGACGATCCGCTACCCGATCGACATCACCATCAAGGACAACTCGGGGGTGAAGGGGCTCACGCACGTCAGCACCTTCAACAAGACGAACGCCTACACCTTCGCAACCTGGAACGACGACTCGTCCTGCACGAAGAAGAGCGCGACCACTTCGGTGTGCCGGGCCACGATGACCATCGACCCCGCCTGGATCGCCGACAGCGACGACATCGACACCAACAAGGTCGCCGGCATCTGGCAGGTCAACGCCACCGTCAAGGCGAATGACGGCGACTACTGGATCTCCGACCACATCGCCGAGTACAAGGTCAAGCGGGCCGCCCAGCTCACCACGGTGATCGCGCCCGAGAAGGTCGCCAAGGGCGCCAAGGTGACCGTCACCGGCAAGCTGTCGCGGGCCAACTGGGAGGACCTCAAGTACCACGGGTTCACCGGACAGCAGGTCAAGCTCCAGTTCAGGAAGAAAGGCGCCGCCCACTACAACACGGTCAAGACCGTGACGACGGGCGACGCCGGAAAGCTGACCACCAAGGTGACCGTCACCTCTGCAGGCAGCTGGCGCTGGTACTTCCCCGGCACCACGACCACGTCGCTGAAGGTGTCGGCCGGGGACGCACTCAACCTCAAGTAGCCGACGAACGAAGCCCAGAAGTCCTCTCTGGCCACGGCGCACCCCGTGGGCTGCGTAGGCCCACGATGGGAGTGCCGGACGAAGGTCGAACTGCGTGGTGGAAGTCGTGCGACCGGGCCGGTCAGCGGCCGCTGACCGGGGTGTCCTGCGGAAGTCCCGCCAGGCCCGCGCCACTTGCACGCCAGGCCCTCGGCGCGCAGCCGACGGCCCATCCCCGCGCCGACCTCGAGTTGTCCCACACATACCTCTCCCCAGAGGGAGAGCAGGAACGGAGAGAGGGGCGGGGGAAAGAGGCGATCGTGCGGTGGATACGGCGGCCCCTCAGACGAGACACCGCTGAGGCGGAGGCTTCGCACCGCCCCTTCCGGATTGCGCCTTGGGCACACACCGGCCGCTGCCGAGAGCCGCCTTGCGGATCAGCGACACGCCTTCCGGATCAACGACAACAGAACGCGCTGGAGACATGCGCCAGGTCGATGTGGCGCCTCCGAGTCAAATCCACGCGCGGGGTCATGAAACGTGAGTTGAGCAGACGCCCACCCCGTCGGTCAATAACTTCCGGACAGGTCTCACATTGCGGAAACGTGGAACTTCTCCGCCCAGGAGAACGGAGCCGCTGACGGTGCCATGTGACGGCCGGCCCTCTGAGCCGTGGTGGCGAACTGGTACCGGCTCCGCGGCGGATCGCACCCTGCAGCGCCTGGCACACCTCCCCCGGAACGGCAGGCGCCGGCAGATCTTCCTCCCGCCGTCGACATGGTCACGAACAGTGTCCTCGGCTGCTGGATCGGGTGGACTATGACGTCGCTCCCGGCGAGATCCTCACGCACCAACGTCGAACTTCCGCTCTCCATCAAGGGCTTGCCGCGCGGCGAGCGCCAGGGACGGTCGAAGCCCCCGCCGGAGCGGGTCAAACTCCCCGACCGGGCACGGCAGTTGCCCCACCACGTCTTCGAGCGCCAGCGCCGGCATACACATGGCCGGCGCCTTCACACCGGCGGGGCGGCCTGTCTTCAAATGTCCGGCTGCTGTGACGCGTTCCTGCGCTGATCGGCATCCGCATCCCGGCTCTCCGCACCGGCGATGGTCTCGCGCAGCACTTCGCGGGCCGCGGCGAGCTCGGCGGAGCGCTGCTCGAGTTCGCGCAACTGATGGCGGAGCGCGTCGAGCACGCCGGGGCAGGGCAGCACGGCCGCCGCCCCGGTGGTGCACGGCAGCACTTGTCGGATGACGCGAGTGGGCAGCCCGGCCGCGAGGAGGGCGCGGATACGCCGTACGGTGGCGGCGTCGGAGTCGGCGTAGGTGCGATAGCCGTTGGGCAGCCGCTCGGGCCGCAGCAGCCCCGCCCGTTCGTAGTGGCGCAGCAGTCGCTCGCTGGTCCCCGTCCGCTCGGCCAGCTCCCCGATCAGCACGGACTCTCCCTCTCGCTTGACCTTCCAACGGTGTCAGGGATCAACACTGGCCGCCGCCGCCCGCATTCCGCCGACGGCCCGCTCCTCTGGAAGGCGCACATGATCATTGATGCCCACAGTCACGTCCACGATCCACTTGTCGTCCACCTGTCCGCGCTGGACGACGCGGGCGTGGAGCGTACGGTCCTGTTCCCCACCCGCCCGCACCCGGAGCGGGCGACGGACCTGGCCTCCCTCCGGTACGAGATGAGCGTGTTGGACCGCGCGCTGGCGGGTGGGACCGGTGGCGGCGCGAACGCAGCCGAGGACGACGGCTACGCCACGGCGTGGCGGGAGCTGGACGAGGCCCTGGCCGCACATCCCGACCGCTTCCTGGGCTTCGGCTCCGTCCCCCTGGGCCGCCCCGCCGCCGAGACCGCGGCCTGGGTGGAGCGCGAAGTGGTGGGCCGCGGGCTGCACGGCATCGGGGAGCTCACTCCGCCCCCGAACCAGGCGGTCCTGGTGGAGCCGGTGCTCCGGGCGGCGCACGACCATGCCGGCCTCCCGGTGGTCGTCCACGGTTACGCCCCCACGACCGCAGCGGATCTGCGCACTCTGGCCGGCCTGGCGGCCCGCTATCCGAAGGTGCCGCTGGTGATCAGCCAACTGGCCGGAGCCAACTGGATGGAGGCGATCGAGCTGGCTGGCGCCACGCCGAACATCTACCTGGAACTGTCCACGGCCAACATCATCTTCGCCGTCCGCCTGGCCATCCGCGAGCTCCCCACCCGCACCCTCTTCGGCTCGGACGCCCCCTACGGCGACCCCCTCCTGTCCCGTGCAACGGTGGAACGGGTCATACCGCCCGGCGAGGTCCGCGAGCGGGTCCTGGGCGGGAATCTGGCGGAGCTGCTGGGCCTGGAATGACGCAGCAAGGCGGGTGGCGCGCACTCGCGACCCGCACGACCCGAAAGGCCGGCACCGCTGGTGGAGCCGTCGGTGCCGGGTGTCGGTCATCCCGCGTCCGCGCGCATCCCGTGGAGTGAAGTCGGGCGTTTCGCAAGGCGGAATGGATGTGCAATGCGGTACGTACCATGTCCCTGCTCCGGACGACCCGTCAAGGCACTTGCTTGGAGGAAAGGGCGAATTGACCACGGCCTGTCATCACGGGAAGGCGCACCATGCGGCCGTGACGCCGGGGCGAAAGCAGGTGGCCAGGGGCTCGCGGGCGGCGTCTGCCGCTCGGCTACTCTTCCGCCATGACCAGCAACGGCAGCCGCCCACGTGATCACTCGGTGCAGTCCGTCGACCGGGCGGTGTCGATCCTGCAGGTGCTGGCCAAGCAGGGCCCGAGCGGCGTGACCGAGATCGCCGAGGAACTGGGCGTCCACAAGTCGACCGTGTTCCGGCTGCTGGCGACCTTGGAGTCACGGGGCCTGGTCGAGCAGGACACTGAACGCGGGCGATACCGCATCGGATACACGATGGTCGAACTCGCGGCCGGGGCGAGCAAGGTGAACGACCTGTCGTTGCTGAGCCGTCCTGTCTGCCAGGAACTGGCCGCTGCCGCGGGTGACACCGTGAACGTGGCGATCCACGACGGGCACGACGTGATCAGCATCGACCAGGCGATCGGCGCGGCTGCGATCACAAGCATCGACTGGGTCGGCAGGCGCACACCGATGCACGCCACCGCGGCGGGCAAGCTCTTCCTGGCGCACATGACCCCCGACCAGGTCGCGGAGATCTTCGCGAAGGGGCCGGAGAAGTACACCCCGCACACCATCGTCGACCCGGCGCGTCTCACGGCGGAGCTCAAGGTGATCCGCGAGCGGGGCTACGCCACCACCAGCGAGGAGCACGAGATCGGGCTGGCCGTCATCGCGGCCCCGATCCGGGCCCTGGACGGCAAGGTCATCGCGGCCGTGACCTTGTCCGGGCCGACCTTCCGCATCAACGAGGACACCGTTCCCGACCTCGCGGAACAGCTGATGGCTGCCGCCGCGAAGATCTCCTGGCGCCGCGGGTACGTGAAGCGCGGCTGAGCGCCGCGCAGGGCGAGCACAGCAGAGGCACTTGACGGCTGGGGATTCCCAGCCCCACCATTTGTCTCGTATCGCGGTTCTGTTTCGCATAGCGAAACAGTCCGTTCGGAGCTTCCCCGAGGAGCTGCTGTGCCCTCACCCACCCTGGACCCCCTGCTCCAGCCCTTCCGGCTCAAGCACCTCACCCTGCGCAACCGCGTGGTCAGCACCTCCCACGAACCGGCGTTCGGCGACGAGGGCATGCCCAAGGACCGCTACCGCGCCTACCACGTGGAGAAGGCGCGGGGCGGAGTGGGCCTGACGATGATCGGCGGCTCGGCGGTGGTCTCCCCCGACAGCCCGCCCGCGTTCGGCAACCTGCTCCTGTACCGCGACGACATCGTGCCGTGGCTGCGCCGGCTCGCCGACGACGTGCACCGAGCCGGGGCCGCGGTCATGTGCCAGGTCACCCATCTCGGCCGCCGTACCAGCAACTTCACCGGCGACTGGCTTCCGGTGGTGTCCGCCTCACCGCTGCGCGAACCCGCCCACCGTGCCTTCCCGAAGGCCGCCGAGGCGTGGGACCTGGACCGGATCGTCGCCGACTACGCCGCCGCAGCACTCCGTTGCCGAGAAGGCGGCCTCGACGGCATCGAACTGGAGGCGTACGGCCACCTTCTCGACAGCTTCCTGTCCCCCGCCACCAACCACCGCGACGACGAGTGGGGCGGCAGCCTGAACAACCGCATGGCGTTTCCCCGCCGGGTGATCCGGGCCGTCCGCGAGGCGGTGGGCCCGGACTTCCTCGTGGGCATCAGGATGTCGCTGGACGAGGCGCTCCCCAGCGGTCGCCCCGGTCTCGCCTTCGACGAGGCGCTCACTGCCGCCGAGCAGTACGCCGCCGACGGCATCGACTTCATCAGCGCCATCCACGGCACCATCGAGAGCGACGCGTCCTTGGCGAAGGCCATCCCGTCCATCGGCACCCCGTTGGGGCCCTTCCTGGACTTCACCGGCGAGATCAAACGCCGGCTCGCGATCCCCGTGATGCACGCGGCACGTATCGCCGACGTCGCCACCGCGCGGCACGCCCTGCGAGAAGGGCTGCTGGATCTGGTGGGCATGACCCGCGCGCAGATCGCCGATCCCTATCTGGTCGCCAAGGTCAAGGCCGGCCAGGAGGACCGCATCCGGCCCTGCGTCGGGGCGAGTTACTGCCTCGACGCGATCTACGACTCCGGCGACACCAAGTGCATTCACAACCCGTCCATCGGCCGGGAGCTCCATGTCCCGCACCTCATCTCCCCCACAACCGGCCGCCACAGGAAGGCAGTTGTCGTCGGAGGAGGTCCGGCCGGCCTGGAAGCGGCGCGCGTACTCGGCGAACGCGGCCACGACGTCGTCCTGTTCGAGGCGAGCGACCAGGCCGGCGGGCAGATCAGGCTCGCCGCGTCGAATCCGCGCCGAGGCGACCTGATCCAGATCGTCGACTGGCGCCTGGCCGAGTGCAAGCATCTCGGCGTCGACCTGCGCGTGGGAACGTACGCCGAGGCCGGCGACGTCCTCGCCGAACACCCCGACCTCGTGATCGTCGCCACCGGAGGCACCCCCAACCGCAGCTTCCTCGCCGCCGGCGAGGGTCTGGTCGCCGACACCTGGGACGTGATGACCGGATCGCTGCGGCGCCCGCGGGGCGAGATCCTGGTCTACGACGACCACGGAGGCTACCCGGCCATGGACGCCGTGGAGGTCCTCACGGCGCAGCCCGGCGTCCGGATCGAGTACGTCACCCCGGAGCGCACCCTCGCCCCCGACGTCGGCAGCATGAACTCCCCTGCCTACCTACGGGCGTTCACGGCCCGCGGCGTCACCACCACGCTCGCCCAGCGGCTGCGCTCCGTGCGCCGCACCAGGGAGGGACGGCTGGCCGCCATCCTCTACAGCGAGTACACCGAGGCCGAGACCGAGCGGATCGTGGACCACGTGATCGTGGAGCACGGGACCCTGCCGACGGACGAGCTGTACGTCGAGCTGCTCCCCGGCTCGACCAACCTCGGCGAGGTCGACCACCGCGCCCTGCTGGCGCACGAGGAACAGGTCGTGGTCCGCAACGAGGCGGGCACCTACCAGCTGTTCCGCATCGGCGACGCCGTCGCCGCCCGCAACATCCACGCCGCGATCTACGACGCCCTGCGGCTGTGCCTGCCGGTCTGAGCACTACCGTCCTCACGTCAACTCCCCAGTCGTACCGGAGAGATGAGATGCAGCAAGCGACACCCGACGCCGGCGGCCTGGTTGCCCGGCGAGCCGTCGGACAGAGCCTCGAAGCCCCGTTCTACGTCGACGAGGAGTTCTTCGGCCTCGACATCGAGGCCGTCTTCGCCCGGCACTGGCTGTTCGTCGCCGCCGAGGCCGAACTTCCCGAGCCCGGCGACTACGTGACGGTCACCATCGGGCCGTACTCGGTCATCGTCGTCCGCGACGACGACGAGGACGTACGGGCCTTCCACAACGTCTGCCGCCACCGCGGCGCGCGCATCCTGGGCGAGGAGCGCGGCTCGGTGGGCAACATCGTCTGTGGCTACCACCGGTGGACCTACGGCGTGGACGGCAAACTCCTGCACGCCGAGTCCCAGGCGCCCGGCTTCGACCCGTCCTGCTTCGGGCTGAGGTCCGTGCACGTGCGCACGGTGGCCGGGCTGGTCTTCATCTGCCTGGCCACCGAACCGCCCGCGGACTTCGACGAGGTCGCCGCCCGCATCGAGCCGTACCTCGCACCGCACAACCTGGCCGGGGCGAAGGTCGCCACGCAGATCGACCTGGTCGAGAACGGCAACTGGAAGCTGACCATGGAGAACAACCGGGAGTGCTACCACTGCGTGGGCCATCCCGAACTCCAGGCCTGCTACTTCCCCATCTACGGCTACCAGGAGAAGGACCTCCCGCCCGCGCTGCGCCCTGCCTACGAGCGCTTCCTGGTGGCCGACGCCGAGGCCCGCAAGACCTACGAATCACTGGGCCTGCCCTACGCCGAGATCGAGGAACTGGACACCCGCCCCACCGGATTCCGCATCCAGCGCGAACCCCTCGACCTGGCCGGAGAGTCCTACACCCCGGACGGCACGGCCGCGTGCAGGCGCCTGCTGGCGGACTTCCCCACGGCCCGCCTGGGCCGGTTGTCCCTGCACCTGCAGCCCAACTCCTGGTTCCATCTCATGGCCGACCACGCGATCACCTTCTCCGTGATCCCGCTCGGCCCGGACCGCACCCTCGTCCGCACCACCTGGCTCGTGCACCCCGACGCCGTCGAGGGGATCGACTACGACCTCGACACCCTGACGAAGGTGTGGAAGGCCACGAACGACCAGGACGCGGTGTTCGTCGCCCGCGCCCACCAGGGCATCAGCAGCCCGGCCTACCTGCCGGGCCCGTACGGCCCGACGGAGAAGCAGGTCGAGGCGTTCGTCAACTGGTACGTGACCCGGCTCAAGGCGCACCTGTCACACCTGGAGCGGCAGCGATGAGCGAGACCGAAGAACTGCTGGTATGCCGTCAGGTCCACCCGCTCACGCACGACGTCACCACGTTCGTGTTCGAGTACGCCGAACCCCGGCTGTTCCGGCACGACCCGGGCCAGTTCCTGACGCTGACCCTCGACATCGACGGCCGGCCGGTGCAGCGCTGCTACACCATCTCCTCACCGCCGACCCGCCCCTTCCTGCTCTCGATCACCGTGAAGCGCGTTCCGGGCGGACTCGTGTCGAACTGGCTGCACGACCACCTGCGGCCGGGCGACACCGTGCGGGCGCACGGCCCGCTCGGCGATTTCTCCACGGCCCGGCATCCGGCACCCAAGTACCTCTTTCTGTCCGGGGGCGTCGGAGTGACGCCGTCGATGTCGATGACCAGGACGCTGTACGACCTGGCCGACCCCGCCGACGTGGTGTTCGTGCACAGTGCCCGCACTCCCGCGGACATCGTCTTCCGCCACGAACTCGACCTCATCGCCGCCACAGCGCCGAACATCCGGGTGGTCCACATCTGCGAGGAGGACCGCCCGTACGCCCCCTGGGGCGGATACCGCGGCCGGCTGACCATCGAGACGCTCCGGCAGGTCGCGCCGGACTTCGTCGACCGGGAGGTCTTCACCTGCGGACCCGCCCCCTACATGGCCGCCGTACGGCACATGCTGTCGGACGCGGACCTCGACATGGACCACTACCACGAGGAGAGCTTCACCTTCGAGACACTGACCGAGCAGGCCGACACCTCGCCTGCCGCCCCTACGGGCGCCGGTTTCAAGGTCGAGTTCGCCCGCAGCGGGCGCACGATCGAGTGCGACGAGGACACCTCGCTGCTCGCGGCCGCGTCCCGAGCCGGGCTCAGTCTGCCGGCCTCGTGCGCGCAGGGCATGTGCGGTACCTGCAAGACGACCTTGGTCACCGGCTCGGTGGACATGCAGCACAACGGGGGCATCCGTGCACGCGAGATCACCCAGAACAAGATCCTCCTGTGCTGCTCAAAGCCGTTGGAGGACCTCGTGATCGACGCGTGAGGACGCTTCGACGTCACCCGGCCGACGACAGGAACCCGCCTACCACCTGCGACGCACGGACGGCGGCATCGACCTTCCGCTGCTCGACGCGCAGGACATCCCGAGTGCCTCGCCCCAAGTCAGCCACGTCTGCCACGTCTGCCACGTCTGCCAGCCTCGATACGGTGTACGTCGCACCGTATGAGACTGCTGATCTTGCGCGCCAGGACCGCTGTGTTGCCGACCTGCAGGGTGGTGCGTCCGCCGTAGTAGTAGTTCTCGCCCGGACGCGAGAAGTACACCAGCAACACCCTTCCCCCGGGGACCCCGTCCGACGCTCGCTCTCCTGCCTCGCAGGCGAGGACCAGCCGGTGAGGTGGGCTCCGGTTGCGGCGCCGATTCCGGTCATCACGGTGGCGCGCAGGAGGGCGCGTCGTCGTGGGGCGGGGGTCATGCGTCGAGGCGGCGCTTGGCGAGCCAGGTGACTATCTCCGGGTCGTGGTGGTCGAAGAACAGCGAGCTGCCGGTGTCCAGGGTGGCGATCTGCGCCATCTGCTCGTCGGTGAGCTCGAAGTCGAATACGTCGAAGTTCTCCGCCATCCGTTCGGGCCGCACGGACTTGGGGATGGCGACGACGCCGCGCTGGGTGAGCCAGCGCAGCACCACCTGCGCCACCGACTTGCCGTACTCCTTGCCGATCTCGGCCAGCAGCGGGTTGGTGAACAGGTCGTTCTTGCCCTCGGCGAAGCCGCCCCAGGACTGGATCTGCACTCCGTGCTCGCGCATGAGGTCCTGGTAGTCGGCGCGTTGGAAGAACGGGTGGGTCTCGATCTGGTTGACCGCCGGGGTGATCTCGTTGTTGACGCTCAGGTCGAGCAGCCGGTCGGGGTAGAAGTTGGCGACACCGATCGCCTTGGCCAGGCCCTCGCGGTTGAGCTCTTCCATGGCGCGCCACTGACCGTAGACGTCGCCGAAGGGCTGGTGCATCAGGTACAGGTCGAGGTGGTCCAGGCCCAGCTTGTCGAGCGACGACTCGAAGGCGCGGCGGGTGTTGTCCTCGGCCGGGGCATCTTGGACCCACAGCTTGGTGGTGACGAACAGTTCCTCGCGCGGAATGCCGCTGGACTTGATGGCGCGGCCCACGGCCTCCTCGTTGCCATAGGCGGAGGCGGTGTCCAGCAGGCGGTAGCCGGCGGCCAGCGCGTCGGAGACGGCGCGCTCGGTGTCCTCGGCGGGGATCTGATAGACGCCGAAGCCGAGGAGCGGCATCTCGACACCGTTGTTCAAGGTCACGTACTGCATGGGGATGTTCCTTGCTGAGGTGGGGTGGGGTGGCGGCGGTCAGGGGGTGATGAGGCCTTTGAGGACCTGGCGGTCGGCCATGGCCCGGTAGGCGTCCGGCGTCTGGTCGAGGGGGAAGGTGCGGTCGAAGACGCGGCCGGGGGTGATGGTGCCCTCGAGGACGTCGGGCAGCAGCTGCTCGATGTAGGCGCGGGCGGGGCTGGCGCCGCCGGTCAACGTGATGTTGCGCATGAACTCGGCCGGGCCGATCGGTCCCTGTTCGTACTGCGGGACGCCCAGGCGGCTGATGGTGCCGCCGTCCCGGACTGCCCCCAGGGCGGTGTCCAGGGCCGGCCGGGTGCCGACGGCCTCGATCACCTTGTCCACGCCGCCGGTCAGCTCGCGGATGCGGGCGATGCCCTCCTCGCCGCGCTCGGCGACGACGTCGGTGGCGCCGAACTCGCGGCCCAGGTCGGTGCGCGTCTCGTGGCGGCCGGCGAGCACGATCCGCTCGGCACCAAACCGCTTGGCGGCGATCACCGCGCACAGGCCGACCGCGCCGTCCCCGACCACAAGCACCGCGTCCCCGCGGCCGACGCCGGCAGTGACCGCGCCGTGGTGCCCGGTGGTCATCACATCCGACAACGCCAGCAGGGACGGCAACAACGCGGAGTCGGCGGCCACCGGCAGCTTCACCAGGGTGCCGTCCGCGTACGGGACGCGGACGGCCTCGCCCTGACCGCCGTCGACGCCGTCGAAGCCGTACCGGCCGCCGTTGCGGCACGAGATGTGCACACCCTTGGCGCAGTAGTCGCAGGTGTTGTCGCTGTAGGTCAACGGGGCGACGACCAGGTCGCCGGTCTTCAGGCCGGTCACGTCCGCGCCGGTCTCCTCGATGACGCCGAGGAACTCGTGCCCCATGGGGCGGCCGGTGTCGGTGGCGGGCATCGACTGATAGGGCCACAGATCGCTGCCGCACACGCACGCGGCCACCGTGCGCACCACGGCATCGGTCGACTTGACGATCTTCGGGTCGGGCCGGTCCTCGACGCGGACGTCTCCGGCCCCGTACATCACTGCTGCACGCATAAGAGGGACTACTCCAAACGGGGGTCGTGCTGAGCGGCGCGGATGATCAGCGTTCGAGCATCTGCGCCTGGGCCTCGGTGTGGGTGTCACCCGAGGCGGGCGGCAGGCTGCTGAGCCTGCCCAGCTGGTCCCCGGTCAGCGTGATGGCGTCGGCGGCAGTGTTCTCCTCGACGCGGCCGACCCGCTTGGTGCCGGGGATCGGGGCGATGTCGTCGCCCTGGGCCAGCAGCCAGGCCAGGGCCACCTGCGCGGGCGTGGCGCCGACCTGGGCGGCCAGGGTCTGCACCTCGTCGGCGATTGCAAGGTTGCGCTGGAAGTTCTCGCCGGTGAAGCGCGGGTTGTCGCGTCGGAAGTCGCCTTCGTCGAACTGGTCGGTGGAGCGGACGGTGCCCGTCAGAAAACCGCGGCCCAGCGGGGAGAAGGGCACCAGGCCGATGTTCAGCTCCCGCAGCACGGGCAGGACGCGCTCCTCGATCCCCCGCGTCCACAGGGAGTACTCCGACTGCACCGCGGTGACCGGCTGGACGGCGTGCGCGCGGCGGATCGTGTCCGGGCCGGCCTCCGAGAGGCCGAAGGCGCGCACCTTGCCCGCGCTGATCAGCTCGGCCACCGCTCCGGCGGTCTCCTCGATCGGCGTGTTCGGATCCACCCGGTGCTGGTAGTACAAGTCGATGTGATCGGTGCCCAGCCGCTTCAGGGAGCCCTCGACGGCGGTACGGATGTTGGCCGGGCCGGAATCCAGGTTCCACGCGCCGTCACCGGCGTGGGAGACCAGGCCGAACTTCGTGGCCAGCACCACCTTCTCCCGACGCCCCTTCAACGCCCGGCCCAGCAGCTCCTCGTTGGTGTAGGGCCCGTAGATCTCGGCGGTGTCGATGAGCGTGACACCCAGCTCCAGCGCCCGGTGCACGGTCCTGATCGACTCCGCCTCATCGGTGCCGGAGCCGGTGTAGCCGTGGGACATGCCCATCGCGCCGAGACCGATCCGGGAAACCTCCAGGTCACGCAGCTTGATGTAGCGCATCTCGCCCTCTCCGGTTCGTGGCGTCGCCCGACACCCTCGCTCCGCCCGGCCCGGCAGGTCGTGCCTACGGTGGCTGGGGCGGGCCGGGGTACCGGCGTCTCTTACTCATTCACCCTCGCCCGGATCGCGCGGCTGTGGCAGGGCGGGCTCTTCAGGGGTAACGACAGGGCCCCCCTCTCGCCTGCGCGGCAGGTACTGAGCGGGTGAGACTGGAGACATGGCATCCGAGAGCGCGCACAGCGAGGGCGCCGAGCTGGGCCGCTACCTGCGCGCCCGCCGCACCCAGACCAGCCCCGAACACGTCGGCCTCACCGTCGGCGCCGGCATCCGCCGCACCCCCGGGCTGCGCCGCGAGGAACTGGCCACCCTCGCCGGCATCAGCATCGACTACTACGTACGCCTGGAACGCGGCAAGGAAACCCGCCCCAGCCCCGCCGTCCTCGACGCGCTCGCCCGCGCCCTGCACATGGACGACCAAGAACACCAGCACCTGCGCGAGCTCGCAGCCCGAGCTGCCCGCTACACCCCCGAACCCCCGCCCGCTCCCAGCCGAACCGTGCGCCCCCACCTCAAGCTGCTGCTGGAATCGCTCCGCCCGAACCCGGCGTACGTCATCAGCCGCAGCATGGACATGCTCGCCTGGAACCCCGGCGGCCTCGCCCTCTACGCGGGCCTGGACGACTGGCCGGTCAAACACCGCAACCTCGCCCGCTACCTCTTCCTGCACCCCTCAGCCCAGGGCCTCTTCCCCGACTGGGACCGGCAGATCACCGCCTGCGTCGCCCGCCTGCGCGCCATAGCAGGAACCGCCCCCGACGCCCCCGATCTCACCAACCTCGTCGGCGAACTCCTCCTGAAAAGCCCCGACTTCGCCGGACTCTGGGAGCGCTACGAGGTGACCGGACGCAAGCCCGCACACAAGACGTTCCACCACCCCCAGGTCGGCACGCTCACCCTCACATCCCAGTCCCTGCACGTAGAAGGCACTCCCGGCCAGCGCATCGGCGTCTACACCGCCGAACCCGGCAGCCCCGACCACGACGCTCTGCTCCTGCTCGACATGACCGCACCACGACCGGCGAAAGGATCCGCACCCACCCCCAAAGCCACCCGTCAGCAGCCGTCTTGAAGGTGCCCGCCTCGGCCTGGACGGTGGCCGTCGAACCCGGCGGCCAAATCCGCGACAGCGCCTGGGTGGCCGAACTCGACGGAGACTGCCTCAAGGCCGGCCCAAGGGGATGCGGCTGGTCGTCCGCAACGCCCGCATCCCGGCGCCCAGTTGCGCTTCACCGACGCCGACGGCATGCGCTTGACCTGCTTCGCCACCGATACCAAGAACACCCCGATCGCAGTGCTGGAACTGCGTCACCGCCAGCGTGCCCGCGCTGAATCGAGCGATGGCGCCGTCCTGCAGGGACTGCGTCTTCAGCTCGGGCAGGCACATCCAGCGGCGCTCTTGGCCTCTGCGACAGTGACGGACGGGTCGGCCGCCTGCTCGGCCGACGTGCAGCAGTCGTTGACGCCGCAGCACGAGCTGTCCGTCGCTGCCCCCGCGGCGGTGTCCGGGACGGTTGCGGTGGCGGGCTTGCCGGCGCGGACGATGGCGGAGTGCATGCCGTCGGCGACCGCGTGGGTCGGGGTGATCTCGATGTCCGTGAAGCCGGCCGCTTCCAGACCCGCGCGGTATTCGGCGAAGGACAGGGCACCGGCGATGCAGCCGACGTAGTCGCCGCGCTCGGCCCGCTGTCCGGTGGTGAGGGTGTCCTCGGCAACGACGTCGGAGACACCCATGCGGCCGCCGGGCTTGAGCACGCGGAAGGTCTCGGCGAAGACAGCTGCCTTGTCGATAGACAGGTTGATCACGCAGTTGGAGATGACGACGTCGATGGTGCTCGCGGGCAGCGGGATTGCCTCGATGGTGCCCTTGAGGAACTCGACGTTCGTCGCACCCGCCTTCGCGGCGTTGGCCAGGGCGAGGGCGAGCATCTCGTCGGTCATGTCCAGCCCGTACGCCCTGCCGTTGGGGCCGACGCGTCGAGCGGAGAGCAGGACGTCGATGCCGCCGCCGGAGCCGAGGTCGAGGACGCGCTCGCCCTCGCGGAGTTCGGCGACGGCGGTGGGGTTGCCGCAGCCGAGGGAGGCGGCGACCGCCTCGGCGGGCAGGGTGTCGCGCTCGTCGGCTGCGTACAGGGTCGAGCCGAAGGTCTCGTCGACCTCGACCGGCTGTGGTCCGCAACAGGCGGTGGCGCCCTCGGTTACCTTCACGGCCGCCGCGGCGTACCGCTGGCGGACGGTTTCGCGCAGGTCGGTGGACTGCTCGCTCATGACTCACTCCCGGATGGCGGGGCGCGGCACGGCCCCGGAACGGCTTGTATTGACGTTCATTGATTCAACCTTGCGCCCTGGATCGAAAAACGTCAACATAGAGGCATGTCGAAACAAGAGCTTGAGGTGATCGGCCAGGACGCCGCCTGCTGCCCGGGCCTGTCCGCCGCGCCACTGAACGAGGACCAGGCGGCCGACCTGGCCAAGGTCTTCAAGGCACTGGGCGACCCGGTCCGGCTGCGCCTGATGTCGATGATCGCCTCACGGGGCACGGGCGGCGAGGTCTGCGTATGCGAACTGACCCCGGCCTTCGACCTGTCCCAGCCGACGATCTCCCACCACCTCAAGCTGCTGCGACAGGCCGGACTCATCGACTGCGAGCGGCGTGGCACCTGGGTGTACTACTGGGTGCTGCCCGGCGCACTGGACCGGCTCGCTGCGTTCCTGACCACTGCCCAGCCCGCCGGAGCCGGCGCGTGAACGCTGCGCTCGGCCGTCGCGTCGCCGCGGAGGCGATCGGGACCGGGCTGCTGGTGGCGGTGGTGGTCGGCTCCGGCATCCAGGCCACCGACCTGTCGCACGACGTCGGCGTACAACTGCTCGCCAACTCCCTCGCTACCGTCTTCGGCCTGAGCGTGCTGATCACTGTGTTCGGGCCGGTCTCCGGCGCGCACTTCAACCCGGCCGTCACCCTCGCCGCCTGGTTCACCGAACGCCACAATCCAGACGGGATCACCCCGCGGGACGTCGCTGCGTATGTGCCCGCCCAGATCGCGGGGGCGATCGGCGGCGCGGTCCTGGCCGACGCCATGTTCGGCGAGCCACTGGCGAAGTTCTCCACCCAGGACCGCTCGGCCGGCCACCTGTGGCTGGGCGAGGCTGTCGCCACGTCCGGGTTGATCCTGCTGGTCTTCGGCCTGGGCCGGATCGGCCGCGCCGCGCTCGCCCCGGCCGCGGTGGCCTCCTACATCGGGGCCGCCTACTGGTTCACCTCCTCCACGTCGTTCGCGAACCCGGCGGTGACCATCGGCCGGGCCTTCACCGACACCTTCGCCGGGATCGCGCCGGCTTCCGTCGCCCCGTTTATCGCCGCCCAACTGATCGGCGCTGTGCTCGGGCTCGGCATCGTGGCCGCCGTCTACGGCCGGTACCCCACTCCGGCTCCACGCGAGATCAGCATCCCGGGCAGCGAACCCGAACCTGTCTCCTCCTGACCACACCACGAGAAGGTCACCCGCCATGAGCACTTCCCCCTCGCGCCCGTCGGTGCTGTTCGTCTGTGTCCACAACGCAGGCCGCTCCCAGATGGCCGCCGCCTTCCTCACCCACCTCGCGGGCGACCGCGTCGAGGTCCGCTCTGCCGGCTCGGCCCCCGCCGACACCGTCAACCCGGCCGTGGTCAAAGCGATGAGCGAGGCCGGCATCGACATCTCCGCCGAAACCCCGAAGATCCTCACCGTGGAAGCCGTCCAGGCATCCGACGTCGTGATCACCATGGGGTGCGGCGACACCTGCCCCGTCTTCCCCGGCAAGCGGTACCTCGACTGGCAGCTTGACGACCCGGCCGGGCAGGGCGTCGAGGCCATCCGCCCCATCCGCGACGCGATCGAAACGCGCGTGCGGGAACTGATCTCGGGAGTGGTTCCTGGCTGACGACCAGATCATTCGCGCTGGTTGAGGGCCCTGGTCAACTGCCGGTTGGCTTCCCGGGCAGCCTCCAGTTCGGCGTCGCGTTCCTCCAGGGACGTTCTCAGATCGACATTCTGCTGTTCCAGGCGATTGACCACCTGGGCTTCGCGGTGTCGTCTGCACCGGCACCCCCACTGCAGTGTGGGTCTCGCAACCGGCCAGTGGATGAAGCCAGGAGATCTCCTGAAATCCGAGATCACCGGCCTGGGCCGGCTGACGGTCGGGATCGTCGAGCACCACGACTGAGCACCCAGCGATCCCCGTTCTGTCGGGGGTACTCGAAGTTGGTCGACGAGGTGTTACGGCCACGCGCACGGCGCTTTCTGGCGCAGGGTCACGAACCGCACACCGCAACCGGACACCGCCCGGCGGGTCTCGAACCGCGCCGAGGCCCTGAACAGCGCGTGCGGTGTGTGCAGCGGAGGCAGGCGGTGATTGAGGGTGCCGCCTGCCTCCGGGAGCGTCGCGTTCTGGGCCAGGCAAGGAGCTCCGTCGCCCTCGGGTTGACTGCCATGCACAAGCCCGTCCGGCTTCTCGGCCGGGGGCCAAACACCGCCGCCGAGGTCGGCCGTGACCGGCCACTCCGCCTGACCACAGGACGTCGAGTCAGCCCTGGAGACTCCGAGTCGGACGCTCAGGTCATCGCTCGATCGCCTTCCGCGCCAGCAGGGTCAGCAGTGCGTCGTCGGCGTAGGCGCCGTTCCACACGGCGGTGAAGCGCTCGATCCTGCCCCACGGGTCGAGTTCGATACCGGTGATGCCTCGGGGAACCGGGCCGCCCGACGCAGTCCATTCGTACCCTCCTCCGACATCGTTGCCGAGCACGTGTCGTACGCCGGTGCCGGCACCGACGTACGGGAGCGCCGAGCCGGCCTTCGTCAGGTACGCGTGGATGCTCGCCTTGCTGGTGATCTGGATATGCGCCGGCACGTCCTCGAAGACGGCGTCGGACGAGAACAGATCCATCGCGGCCGCGATGTCATTCGTTCGCAGCGCCTCCGCGAGGGCGGCGGCGACTCGGCGCATGAGCGGTGAGGCGGTTTCCCCGACCGTGGACTCCCGGAAGTCGGTCGGCCACTGGTTCGGCGGTTCCTGCTCCTTCTGCCAATCGGACACACCGAACTGCCTGGAGTCCCAGTAGTCGACCCAGCGCTCGATCCTGCCGTGGCGGTCGAAGTTCACCGCGCCGAAGTTGCGGACCTGGCCAGGGCCGAACATGCCGGGGGTGTCGGTGAAGACGAGGATCGCGCTGGTCGTGTCCCCGAGCAGCCGGGTGGGGTAGGACTTGCTGTCCGCCGGCCATGTCGGGTACCACCCGGCCAGCGCCTTGTGCATGTCCTCCCAGGCGTACCAGTGCCAGCCGAGGATCGCGTCGATGTAGGTGAACTGCTCGCGGGAGAAGTAGGACATCTGCCAGTCGAGGTTCTTGTCGCTCTTCGCCTGGTAGTAGCCGCGGATGTGCGTCACCAGGGCGTTGGTGGCGTGAGAGGCGTCGGGTATGACGTCGACTCCCGCGACGTACTGGGCGCCGCCGCGTGCCCGGGTGTCGGCCCATGCACTGGTGGGCAGCAGTGACGCCGCGGCGGCAGCCGTCCCTCCGACTGCCGCGGCTCGCAGCAGCTGACGTCGTGTCGAACTTCCCGTGGGTTCCGTGCCTTGATTCATGCCAAGCCTCGATTCGTCCACTTTCGCGTGATTGGGTACGGCGGTCGCACTGTCGCTGCGGAACGACGTCCGGTCCTGGGCGAGTTACCCGCCAGCCATGCGACTATGACCTAATAACTATAGCCTCATAATCATTATGAGTCCATAACCATGTCGGGTCCTGACGGAGTGACAGCCCGCGGGCGGACAAGGACGATGAGGGCCAGGGCTGCCAGGGCGGCGGATACGAGCATGACCAGGGACATCGGCAGCGAACTGGTCTCGCCGAAGAGACCCACCACAGGCGAGGCGACCGCGCCGAAGAGGAACTGCATTCCCCCGAGCAAGGCGGACGCCGCTCCGGGCGCGGCGCGGCCCAGGTTCTGGCCGAGGGTCATGGTGGCCGGCAGGAGCATGCCGATCCCCCACAGGACCACGAACTGGCAGATCCAGCTCGCGGCGAAGCTCTCTCCCAGGGTCATGGTGAGCAGCACTTGTGCGAGGGTTCCCGCGAGGCACACGGCAACCGCCGCGGTCAGCAGTGCGTTCATGCTCACCCGGTGACTCAGTCTGCTGAAGAGGGCTCCGGCCAGCAGCATGCCGATCGCGTTCACGGCGAAGATGAGCGAGTACACGACCGGGGAGGCGCCGTGGATACGCTCGAAGACGAAGCTGGAGCCGCTGATGTAGGCGAACAGTGCGGCCGAGGCCAGGCCGAGCACCAGGGCGCAGCCCATGAAGGGCCGGTTGCGCGTCAGGCGGCCCATCGCGCCGAACGTCCCCACGAGGCCGCCCTTGTGGCGGCGCTCCGGTGGAAGGGACTCGGGCACCTTCACCAGCACCGCGACGAGCAGGAGTACCCCGGCCAGGCAGAGTGCGCCGAAGACGGCCCGCCAGGTGGACACGGACAGGATCGCCCCGCCGATGACGGGGGCGATGACGGGGGCCACGCTCATGATCTGGGAGAGCAGGGCGAAGTGCCGGGGCACCTCCGGGCCGTGGAAGAGATCGGTGATCACGGCCCGCGCGAGCACCATGCCGGCGGCGCCGACGAATCCCAGTATGAAACGGGCGGCGATGAGCGCGCCGATGCCGGGGGCGAACGCGCAGGCCAGGGCTACGAGGGCGAATCCGGCGCAGCCGGCGATCAACAGTCCCCGCCGGCCGAGGCTGTCACTGACGGGCCCGATGACGATCTGGCCGACGACCACGCCGGCCAGGAAGGCCGTGAGCGTCAGCTGGATGGCGGGGCTGCTGGTGTGCAACGTGCGGCTCATCGCCGGGAAGCCGGGTATGTACATGTCGATGGCGAGCGGGCCGACTGCCGTCAGGCAGGCGAGAACCGCGAGGAGACCCCGCGCACGCCCGGCCGGCTGAGGCGGGACAAGAGTAAGGCTTGCGGTTGAGGCGGCCGCGGACGGGGAGTTCGTGGCGCCGCGACTGAGGATCTTCCTGTTGGTCATGCGTGGCCACATCGCTTCCGCTCGCCGCGCCGGCACCGGGCCGCCGGTACGAGCCTGTGCTCACGGGCGTAGCCCGCCAGCAGCGAGCGCAACTGCGTGCGCCCTCGGTGCAGCCGGGACAGCACCGTGCCGACGGGGGTCCGCATGAAGTCGGCGATCTCCCGAACGGTGAAGCCCTCGACGTCGAAGAGGTACACGACGATGCGGAAGCCCTCGGGGATGGCCTGCAATGCCGCCTTGACGTCCGCTTCGGGCAGGTGGTCGAGCACTTCGGACTCGGCCGTACGCAGGCCTGTGGACGTGTGCGACTCGGCACGGGCCAGCCGCCAGTCGTCCATCTCCGCCGTGCCGTCGTATTGCGGCCGACGCCGCTGGCTGCTGCGGGAGTTGAGGAAGGTGGTGGTGAGGATGCGATACAGCCATGCCTTGAGGTTCGTGCCCTCGCGGAACTGGTGGAATGACATGTAGGCCCTGGCGTACGTCTCCTGGACGAGGTCCTCGGCGTCGGCCGGATGGCAGGTCATGCGCAGGGCGGCCGAGTAGAGCCGGTCGACAAACATCAGGGCCGGTTCGAAGCGGGACTGGAGCTCCGCCTCGGCCTGTGTCGCGTCCGGCCGCCCGCAATGGGGGTCGGCGAGCACATCGCGGAGTTGTGCTGTGGTCATGGTGCCTTCCTGGGAGGTGCGGAATTTACGGTCCCGGGTGGTCGAGCGGCAGCTGCGTCACCTGCCCGGACGACTCAAGCCACGCCGGTACGGCGTGCAGGGCGATGACGACGGTGGTGTCGGGCAGGTTGGTGAGGATGCCGAGTACGTGTCGGGCGGTTCGGTCGTCCAGGCCCGTGGTCGGTTCGTCGACGATCAGTACGTGCGGGTTCAGGGCCAGGGCCCGGCCCAGATAGACCCGGCGGAGCTCCCCGCCGGAGAGCTGCCTCCCGCCGGGGCCGACGGGTGTTGTGGCGGTCAATCCGCTGTCGTTCAGCCAGAGTTGGGCAAGGCGTGCGTCGACGTCGTTGTCTGTCAGGGCGGGGTTGGCGAGGCGCCAGTTGGATCCGAGTGTGCCGGTGAAGAGGTGGTCGTCGGCGGCGACGGCCACGACGGCGGGCCGACCGCCACGGCCTTCGGTCGCTTGCCGCAGCGACGAGGCGAGGGTTCGGAGCAGGGTGCTCTTGCCGCTGCCGGAGCGGCCGGTGACGACGAGCATCGCGCCGCGGGCGACGGTGGCACCGAGAACGCGCCCCGGCCGGAGGGCCATTGGCGGAAGGAGGTAGTCGGCGAAGCCGATGTCCTGCTCGGTGCGCCATGACCGTATCTGCGCAATGGTGGGGTCGTTCGCGGTGAGCGGCACGCTCGTGAGCCTGCGGTGTGCGGCCTTCGCGGTGGCTCGGGCTTGGGCGGCGTTCGCCAGTTGCTCGGCCTGGGCCAGGACACCGAGAGACAGCAGGGCGACGAACACGAACGTGGGGGCACCCGGTGCGCTGCCGGTGACCGCCGTGGCGATCAGTGTGGCCGCGCCGATCAGGCCGGTGGCCAGAGTGGTCCGGTGCCTGCGCCGACCGGCCGCTTCCCGCGCGGAGTCGAGTCGGGTGAACCTCGCTGTCGTGCGCGCCGCGAGCTGCTCCGCGGCGCCGAGCGAGGCCAGTTCCGTCCATGCGTCGACGGCGGTAACGAGTTCGCCGCGCAGTGCCTTGCGGGTGTGCTGCTCGGTTTCGCGGGTGGTACCGGGCGTACGGTGGGCGATCACCGCCATGAGGACGACGCCTGCCGCGAGTACGGCGGCCGGTGCGAGGGACGTGGACGCCCCGACGGCGATGACAGCACCGGTGGTCAGCGCCGCGGTGACGGCGAAGCGGGTTGTGGACTCGATCAGTGCCATCCCGGCGCTGTCGGCGTCGGCCATGCTGCGGTCGAGCAGTTCACCCGACCACAGGCCGTCCTCCTGTGCCCGGCCGGTGGCCGCGGCACGGTCGAAGAGACCGGCCCGAGCGGTGGCGACCCGGCGCAGGGCGGCGGCGTGCAACACCAGCCGCTTGCTGTAGTTGCCGGCGACGCGGGCCAGGGCGAAGGCACGCACACCGCCGCTGGGGGCGACGTAGGAGAAGGAGCTGAACGTGGCCGCCCCGGCGACGGCGCAGGCGCTGATGAACCAGCCCGACAGGCCGAGCAGCCCGGCGGAGGACAGTTCGGCGACGACGGCGAGTGTCAGCCCGCCGGCCGCGAGGGAACGCGCCCGCCGGCCATGGACGTTCGGGCTACGGCTGCTGCCACTCATCGCGCGTTCACCAGCCTCGCGTCGTGCAGGAGGCCGTCGTCGATCGCGAACACGGCGTCGGCCGCGGCGGCCAGGGGGAAGGAGTGGGTGGCGACGATGACGGTGCAGCCGTCAGTGGCCCGCCGCAGGGCCTCGACGACCTCGCGTTCGCTGTCCGCGTCGAGGTGGGCGGTCGGCTCGTCGAGCAGCCACAGCCGGGCTCCGCGCAGAAAGGCGCGGGCGATGGCGATCCGGCGGGCCTCACCGGTCGACACACCCCAACCGCCCTCACCGAGACGGGTGTTGAGTCCCTCGGGGAGGCCCTCGATCACGACGCTCAGGCCGGCGGCCACGACCGCCTGCTGGATCTGCCGCTCGGCGGCGTCCGGACGGCCGAGACGGATGTTGTCCCGGACGGTCGCGTCCAGCAGCACGGTCTGCTGCCCGACCCAGGCGCATCCGCCGAGAGCCGGTGCCTGCCCTACGGACGAGGTCTGCCACCGGACCTGTCCGGCCGACGGCTGACGCAGGCCGGCGATCAGCGACAGCAGCGTGCTCTTGCCGGAACCGGAGGCACCAGTGATCGCGGTCCAGGTGCCCGGTGCGAACTCGGCGTCGGCGCTGAGGGTGTCCTGGTCGGCGCCGCCATAGCGGAAGCGGACTGCCGTCAGCGACACACCGACCGGCTCGGTCGGCTGCGGACGGGGCGCCCGGATCACCTCGGCGGGGGTGTCCTGCACGATGGCCTGGATGGCGCCGGCCGCGACCGTCGCGCGTTCCCGCACATGGAAGACCGAGGCCCTGGCCCGCATCGGGGCGAAGTACATCGGACAGACGAGCAGCGCCAACAGGCCGGTGAAGAGCGTGAGGTGCGGGGCATGCGGCACCTGCACATAGCCGAGCAGCGAGAGGCCGATGTAGGTGGCGTTCACCGCTATGGAGAACGTGATGACGACGTCCATGATCATCCCGGACAGGAAGGCCCGGCGCAGCACGCTCATCGTCGCCTTGTTCAGCCGCTCGGCGGCCGTGGTCAGGGTTCGTCCGCGGCGCCCGACCGCACCGAGCTCGCGCAGGGTCCGTATGCCGCGGAAGCTGTCGAGGACGACGGCGTTCAGGTACCGGGTCGCGGCTGCCTGCCGGTCCGCGCCGTGCTGGGCGAACAGTCCTGCCAGGCGCATGTTGAGGGGAAGCAGCGCGGTGGTCAGGACGAGCACGATCGCGGCCGGCCAGTGCACCGCGGCCGTGACCGCCAGTACGGCGATCATCGACAGCGGTGCCGAGTAGCTCAGGGGCACGGTCTGCGCGTGGAAGTCGGCGACGTCGTCAGCCAGATCTACCATCGCCCACGCGGCCTCGGCCGGGCCGGTCTGGCTGATCCGCCCGGCAGTCGGCAGCAGAGCGCCCGTCAACTGCTGCCGCAGGCCGGTCGCGACGGCACGTGCGCCCCGCTCGGCGAGCGTGCCCGCAGAGCAGCCGGCGCCCACCGCCAGCACGCTCGCGACGGCGAAGGCCGCCAGGCCCCATGTCTCGTGCGCGCCTGCCCGGTCGTCCATCACTGCCTGGGCCGTCCAGGCCAGGGCGCCCCAACGGGTGATCGTGAACAGCGTTTCCAGTGTCTGGAGGGTGCCCGACAGGAGGAACCAGTGTCGTCCGGGCGCGGCGGATGCGGTGAGCCAGGTGTCGTCGTGCTGCCGCTGTCCGGGGGCGCTCGGCTCACCCGTCCCGTCCCTCTCGTACATCTCATTCGTCGTCATGAGGGCGCCGCTCGTCGACGATCCACGTGATCCCACCGGTCAGAGCGATGGCGATCATGCCCAGGGTGGTGAGCAGCTGCGAGTGGATCTGCGCATAGCCGCCGAACATCCCCTGACACACGAAGTAGGCGAGCAGACCCAGCACGGTCCACGCGACCGCGGCAAGCAGACGAAGTACGACACGGACCGGCGTGAGAAGTGAGCTTCGGGCGGTCATGAGTGCGCTCCTTCGGTGTCGAACCTCCCGGCGAAGGCCCGGTGGGCGAACACGTTGTACGCCAGCACCAGCGGCATGTTCAGACCGATGCCGACGAGGATGAAGACCATCGTGGAGTGCGGGCCGGCCGCGCTGTCGACGGTGAGACCCGGCGGCAGAAGCACCGGATAACGGGCCACGCCCAGGGCAAGGAACACGGACACCGTGGCGATCACGAGCCCGCCCAGCGGCAGGAGGTCCGCCGCCCCGGACTGCCGCTTCCACGGGAACGTGACGAGCGAGGTGCCCGCTCCCCCGGCGGCGAACAGCAGCAGGACGGCGAACGCGAAGGCACGCCCGGGGCTGTCGAGGTTCAGCGGTGCGGCGGTGGAGTCGACGGCGAACACGAGGACGACCAGCAGCACTCCCCCGACCGCCGTGGCGACGGCACCCCGTCGTGCCGCCGACTCCCGCAGCAGCCCGGTCGACTTGTGCTTGGTGTAGGCGTACCCGAGAGCGGTGTACCCGGCCGTGACGGTGAGCCCCGACAGCACGCAGAACCAGCTGAAGGCCCCGAAGGCCGAACCGGTGTACACCTCACCCCGCAGATGTACTGCCGAGGTCAGGGTCCCCAGGGCGAAGCCCTGCGCGAACGCGGCCAGCAGCGACGCCACACCGAATGCGGTGGTCCAGCGGGGAGCCGGCGGCGCCTGGGACGCCATCTCGACGCTCACGCCGCGCACGACGAGGGAGAACAGCACCACGATCACCGGCAGATAGGCGTGCGGCAGGAGCGTGCCGAAGGCCAGGGGGAAGCCCGCCCAGAGTGCGACGCCGAGGAGGATGAGCCAGGTCTCGTTGCCGTCCCAGCCCACCGCGACGGACTCCAGCATGTGCCGTCGGTGGGCGGGGTCGCGTTCGAAGAGGGTGCCGATGCCGATGCCGAGGTCGTAGCCGTCGAGCACGACGTACATCAGGAGGCAGAGGAGTACGGTCGCCGACCAGAGGGTGGTGGTCATCGCGCCGCCACCTCCTTCGGGGCGAGCGATGCGGACAGCCCCGCAAGCGGAAGGGGACCGGCCTGTGGTGGAGGTTCGTGTCGGGGATCGTCGCGTTCCGGGCCGATGCGCATGGTGCGGACGATGTAGGCGACGTAGGCCACCAGCATGATCAGGTAGAGCACGGAGAAGCCGATCACCGAGAACAGGACCTCGCCGGGGGCCAGGTGGGACACCGCGGCCGAGGTGCGGAGTTGGCCGAAGACGATCCACGGCTGCCGTCCCGCTTCGGCGGTGACCCAGCCTCCGAGGATGGCCAGGATCCCCGCCGGTGTCGTCCAGAGGACGAACCGGTGGAAGCGGCGCGCGGTCCACAGGCGGTTGCGCATGCGCAGGACCGTGGCAGCGAACACCGTGCCGAACATCAGCACGGCCGCCAGGAACATGACGCGGAAGCCCCAGAAGGTCGCGGCCATGTCCGGCCGGTCGGCGGCCGGGGTGAGCTTCAGGCCGGGCATGGCCGTCTTGCAGGTGAGGTCCTTGGCGATGTAGCTGCCGAGGCAGGGAATGTCGAGCTCGGCGATGTTCCGCGCGGCTTGCTGATCCGGGATGGAGAACAGGACGAAGCCAGTGTTCCCGTTGTCCCAGTTGCCTTCGATCGCCTCCAACTTGGACAGCTGGTAGGGCAGTTCATGCCCGGCCACGTTGTCCCCGAGATAGAGCTGAACGGGCATCAGCAGCGCGGCGATCCCGAGCGCGATCGACATCGAGCGGCGGGCGAAGCCCTTCGCGCGCCCCTTGACCAGGTACCAGGCCGAGATCCCGGCGACGAAGAAGCTCGCCGAGATCAGCACGGCGGCCAGCATGTGCGGCCAGCGCCAGATGAACGACGGGTTGAAGATGACACGCATCCAGTCCGTGGGCTCGAACTGGCCGTGGACGACCTTGAATCCGGCGGGCGTCTGCATCCACGAGTTCGCCGCGATGATCCACGTGGACGACAGGACCGTGCCCAGCGACACCATCACGGTGGACACGAACATCGTGCCCTTGCGGACGCGACCGTCTCCGTAGAGCAGGACGCCGATGAAGCCGGCCTCGACGAAGAAGGCCGTCACGACCTCCATGCCGATGATCGGCCCGATGATCGGGCCCGTCTTCGCCCCGTACACACCCCAGTTGAGACCCATCTGGAAGGTGATGACGGCACCCGCGACCACGCCGATCGCGAAGCCGACGGCGAAGATGCGCCGCCAGAACCGGAACATCTGCAGGTAGACCGCCCTGCCGGTACGCCAGTACAGGCCGTAGACGACCGACAGGAAGATCGACAGGCCGACGGTGATCGCCGGGAAGGTCATGTGGAACATCACGGTGATGGCGAACTGCCATCGCGACAAGTCGAGAAGACTCATCACTGCTCCCTCTTCATAAGGGGCGCGTTCAGGCGTCGACGACCGGCGTGGCAGCCGGCGCCGAGGCGGTGAAGCGCGGGAGGGCGGCGGCGCCGATCGCGAGGAGGGCGACGATGCCCATGTGCACGTACTCGACTCCGGCGAAGGCGTGCGAGACGCCGTGCGGTGCGAGGCTGATGTAGAGGGTGCCGAGCGTGGCCACCCCGAGGGCGAGTCCGCTCTGCTGCAGGGTGATCAGCGCGCCGCTGCCGATGCCGCCCAGGTGGGCGGGAACGTCGGCGAGCACGCTGCGGAACAGGCCGGCGAACAGCATCGACTGCCCGGCCCCGGCCAGGGCGAGCGGTACGGCCATGTCCCACAGGCTGACGTGCGGCCACTTCACGAGCAGGACCCACACCAGGGAGACCAGTCCGGCGAGTTGGACGACGGCGCCGGCGGACAGCGCCGCCCTGCCGAACCGACTGATGAGCCGCGGCGCGAACAGCGAGCCGGCGAAGAACAGCAGGGCCATCGGCAGGATCGCCAGGCCGCCGTGCAGGGCGTTGGCGTGCAGGCCGTTCTGGACGGTGAGGGCGAAGACGAACATGAACGCGCCGAAGCCGATGCTGAAGGCGAACACCATGACCAGGCCGCGGGACATCGACGGCAGGCGCAGCAGTGACGGCGGCAGCAGCGGGACCTCGCCGCGCCGCTCGGCGCGCTTCTCCACGACGTAGGTGGCGGCGCCGAGTACGACCGCGGCGGCGAGCAGCAGCCAGGTCCACCACGGCCAGCCCAGGGAGTGGCCCTCGGTCAGCGGAACCAGCAGGGCGGTCAGGGTGGCTGCGAAGAGCACGGTGCCGGGCAGGTCGATGCCGACGGGGTGGTGCGAGCGGGTGTCGGGCACGATCCGGGCCGCCACGATCAGCACCACCACGCCGATGGGCACGTTGACCAGGAAGATCGGCCGCCAGGAGGTACCGGCGATGTCGGCGCTGACCAGCAGGCCGCCCACCAGTTGTCCGACCACGGCGGCGATGCCGGAGGTGGCCCCGTACAGGGCCACGGCACGGGACTTGCGTTCCCCTTCGAGGACCTGGTGGAAGGTCGCCAGCACCTGGGGGATCAGCAGCGCGGCGGTGGCGCCCTGGACGAGGCGGGCGGCGATCAGCGCACCCACGCTCGGGGCGACACCGCAGGCCAGCGACGCCAGCACGAAGCCCACGAGCGCGCTGAGGAAGACGCGGCGGCGGCCGTAGCGGTCGCCCAGCCGGCCGCCGAGGACGAGCAGGGTGGCGTACACGACGCCGTACCCGGCGATCACCAGCTCCAGCGAGGACGCGGAGGCGTGCAGGGAGGCGTCGATGCTGGGCAGGGCCACGTTGGTGATGAAAAAGTCCATGATCGGCAGGAATGCGCCCGCCAGCAGGATGAACACTCCGGCCGGGTGCAGCCCGCCGGCGCGGGCCGTGGCATGGGGCGACAGCGCGGCCGCCCTGGCCGGTGAGGAGGTGGTTGTCGTCATGACGACTCCAGAAGAGCAGAGGTTATGTACTCATAACTATGAGTACATAAGGAGTATGCCCTCATAACCAATTGGCGGCAACCCCGTACCCTGGGACCGTGATGGAGGACCAAGCGCACCCGACAGGCCCGAAAGCAGGGCCGGACCACGAGCCACGGTGGGCCGAACTGGCCGACCTCGTACTGATCATCAGCCGGGAGATCCAGTTCCGCCGCTACACGGACGAGCAGGCCGTCCACCTGTCGCAGTCCGAGGGCATGGTGATGCGCTACCTGAAGGGCGACCCCGAAGCGCCGCCCAGCCGCATCGCCGCCGCAACCGGGCTCCAGCGCACCAACCTCTCCACCGTCCTGGGCGGGCTGGAGCGCAAGGGCTTCATCGAGCGGCGCGCCCACTCGGGCGACGGTCGCGGGGTGACGGTCCACTCCACCGAGCGCGGACGCAGCAACACGACCCTCGTCCGACAGGAATGGGCCGCGACCGTCTCCGAAGCCGCGGGCCAGGACACCGAACACCTCGACGCGGCCCTCACCCTGCTCAGGGCCGTGGAGCACGGACTGACCAAAACGCGACCACAGAACCGTGCCACGCGCCCGGCGACACAACACTGAGCCCCGCACACGGACGACAACGGCTCGCCCCGGCGACCGCCTCTACGCGTTGAGCCACCGGGTCTGTGCTGATTCGATGAGCTTGAACGCCATCGCGAGCACCGGCGGCACGGGAGCCGGGGCCCTTGGTGACTCGCCGGCGAAGCCTGACGGTGGCGAGGAAGTTCCACGACAACACCGTGAGGCCCCTCCCGGAGGAGCGTGCGGCCGAAATCGCGGCCCGAACGCTCGCCTCTCCTGACGCTCAGAGCGTCGAGGATCTCACCGCGCTGCTGACCTCGACAGAGGAGCGCTGAGGTCGAGAAAGTTACCGCTCCCGGACTGCGTAAGTCAGGTGAGTCACCCGCTGCGTCGGCTCCGCGCGGACCGGCTCCAGGGCCACGCGGCCCGCGTCCACGTCCTCGAACAGGCGGATTCCGGAGCCGAACAGCACGGGTGAGAGCGCGATCGTGAACTCGTCGATCAGGCCGGCGTTCACGTACTCCAGGATTGTTGCGCCGCCGCCCGCGATACGGACGTCTCGGTCGCCGGCGGCCTCGCGAGCCTGGGCGAGCGCGGTCTCGATGCCGTCGTTGACGAAGTGGAAGGTGGTCCCGCCCGGCCGCTCCCAGGGGTCACGCTTCTCGTGCGTCACGACGAAGACCGGCGTGTGGAACGGCGCCTCCTCCGGCCACGCCTGCTCGCCGAGGTCGAACATGCGCTTGCCCATGACGCTCGCGCCGGTGCGCTCGAACGTCTCCCGCGCGATGTCGTTGTCGCGTCCTTCCTCGCCGCCCTCGCCGAGCTTCAGGTTCTCCCGGAAGAACCGCAGCGGGAATATCCACTGCTGCAGCTCCATCCACTGCGCCGTCCAGCGCTGCGCATCCGGGTCGTCCACGCGCTCCTCGGGCGCGACGAACCCGTCCAGCGACATCGTCACGCTGAAGAACACCTTTCCGGCCATCAGTCCCCAACTCCCTTCCGAACGATCTCGGTGACGTAGGCAGCCAGGTTGCCCAGGGTCTGCCGGCCACCCTCGATCGCGTGGTACTTCTCGACCGCCTCGTCGCGCAGCTCCTTGGTGGGGAACAACGTGCGCATCTCGATCCGGGTCGCCGCGCCGTCGGGCGCGAACGTGAGGACCGACTCGAAGGCGTTCGGGTCGCCGCGGGACTCACCGTGCAGCAGCGCGATCCTCTCCGGCGGGGTGATCTCGGTCCAGGAGATCCACTCCTGGTAGTCCGTTCCGTCCGGTCCGTGCATCACGAAGTCCCACACCCCGCCCACGCCGAACTCGAACGCCCGCGTGGTGGTGGTGAACCCCTCCGGTCCCCACCATCGCGACAGGTGCCGGACTTCGGTGAACGCCTCGAACACCAGCTCCCGCGGGGCACTGATGACCCGGGAGATCACGACCTCGCGGTCGGCCGTCGCTGACTGCGTCGACGCGTCTCGTCCTGTCGCTGCCATCGGTCACTCCTCTTGCCGTGCCTGCTTGAGGTCCTGCACGTATGCGTCCAGCCGGTCGAAGCTCTCGTTCCAGAACCGCTCGAACCCGCCGGTCCACTCGTGGACCGGTCGCAGCCCGCGGGCGTCGAGGCCGTACAGGCGCTGCTTGCCTGCCTTGCGGTCCCGCACCAGCCCGACCTCCCGGAGCACCCGCAGGTGTTTGGACGCCCCCGGCTGGGTCATCCCCAGCTCCCGGGCCAACTCGGTCACCGGCCGCTCACCCGCCCGCAGCAGTACCAGGATCTCCCGGCGCTGCGGCTCGGCGATCGCGTTGAAGACGTCTGACGTCGTCGCTGCTCGTGCCATGGGCGCCATCGTATGCCGATATCGGAATGTGTCAAGCCAGCACGAGTGAGCCGACTGCGGGTGATCTTCAGACGCTCAGCACGTGTGCATGGTCACACTCCAGGCGAGGATTGTTTGAATCTTCAAACTGCAGGCGTAGCGTGCAGCGCAACGCAACGTTTGAAATCTCAAACGAATGCTCGGACCCCGAGAGGTAGCACATCGCCATGAAGCACCGGAACAAGCTGATCGGCGCGGCCATCATCACCGCCCTGACCCTGACCGCCGTCGCCACGACCGCCATGGCCGACACCACGGCGCACAGGCACACCACCGCCTCCGAGCAGGATCAACTCCAGGCCCTCTACAAGGCCGCGAAGGCCGAGGGCGGCAAGGTCACCGTCTACATCGGCGGCGACGCCCCCGGCCAGTGGAACTCCCTCTCCCAGGCCTTCGAGCAGCAGTTCCCGGATGTGAAGCCGCACCTGGTCACCGACCTGAGCAAGTACCACGACGCCCGGATCGACAACCAACTCGCCACCGGCCACCTGGTCGCCGACGCCACGATCCTCCAGACCAGCCAGGACTTCGACCGCTGGAAGAAGGACGGCGACCTGCTCAAGTACAAGCCGGTCGGCTGGGACAAGGTGTTCGCCAACGCCAAGGACAAGGACGGCTACTTCACGGGCGTCTTCTACGGCGCCTTCTCCTACCTCGTCAACAACAAGGAGATCCCCGCGAAGGCGGGCGACTTCAAGGGCACGGACCTGCTGAAGCCCGAGTACAAGAACAAGCTGGTCCTGACCTACCCGAACGACGACGACGCGGTCCTCTTCGGCTACCAGCAGATCGTGGACAAGTACGGCTGGAACTACCTGGCCAAGCTGGTCGCACAGAACCCGAAGCTGATCCGTGGCGTCCCGGGCTCGGCCGCGGGCGTGGCCGGCGGGGACTACCTCGCCTCCATCGCCGTCGGCGGCGACGCCCGCCCCAACGGCACCCAGGTCTTCTCCAGCACCGAGCGCTTCAACTCCTGGACCCAGCGCGGCGCGATCTTCAAGCAGGCTCCGCACAAGGCCGGCGCCAAGCTCTTCATGAGCTGGATGAACTCGCAGAACACGCAGAAGAACGCCATCGCCACCTGGACCGGGTCCGTGCGCAAGGACGTCGCCCCGCCGGCCGGACTCCAGCCGCTGGCGTCGTACAAGAACACCGACCCGAAGGCCTTCGCGAAGTTCATGTCGAACCGTAGCGAGGTCGAACGCTTCCGCTCCCAGGTCGAGCTCTACTTCGGCCAGGTCAAGGGTGTCGACCCCGGCGACCCCGACGGCTCGCTCGGCCGCACCCCCGGCACCTTCTGACCGCTGCTCACCCTGCTGCGGAGCGGTTCGGCCGTGATGACGACGGCGGAACCGCTCCGCAGCATGCGCACAAGGCACCCCGGGCCCGGAGTGCGGGCGTGGCTCATCCATGACGTGGATGGGCGGGATAGAAGATTCGGATCGCGCGGAGGATGGCGACCGGGCGCCTGACGGCCCATAGTCGTCCCTACCCGCACGCCGCTGTCCGGACCAGCCGCCGGTGTGCGGCCGTCCTCAGCATGCCGTGCGCCATCGGCGCCAGTGCCAGGCATGCCCGCTCCTGTACACCGTCCCTGGAGTCGCCATGCCCGGTTCCGTTCCGTCGCCCTCCCCCACCGCGGTCGGCGATCCCGCTCCGTCACCCGTTTCCGTCTCAGGTCCGGCCCATCTGCTGCGCGTGACCCTGCTGATGGCCGGCAGCTGTCTGCCGATCCTCGGGGCGGTGCTGATCGCCCCCGTCCTGCCGAAGATGCAGGATCACTTCGAGACGGTCCCCGGCGTCAAGGCCCTGGTGCCGCTCGCACTGACCGTTCCCGCACTGGCGCTGGCCCTGCTGGCCCCGTTCGCCGGGGTCATCGTGGACCGGCTCGGCCGCAAGCGGCTGTTGATCGTGGCGACCCTGCTGTACGCCGTGTTCGGCACCGCCCCGCTCTGGCTGGACTCGCTGGGGGCGATCATCGTCAGCCGTGCGCTCGTCGGTGTCACCGAGGCCGCGATCATGACGTGCTGCACGACACTGATCGGCGACTACTACTCCGGCCACCGGCGGGTGAAGTACCTCGCCCTGCAGACCATGTGCGCCTCCGCGTCGGCCACCGTCTTCTTCGTGCTCGGCGGCGCCGCCGGATCGGCCGGCTGGCGGGTGCCGTTCTGGGTGTACGCCGTGAGCCTGATGCTCGCCCCGCTGATGGCCACCACCTTGGCCAACCCCGAGCCCCGCGCGGCCACCGAGGACACTTCGACCGAGGTCGCAGGTCAACGCCCCTTCCCTTGGCGTCAGTTGGCGGGAATCTGCGCCCTCACCTTCTTCGGGGCGATGGTCTTCTACACCGTCCCGGTCGAGATGTCGTACCTGCTCGACGACCTGGGGGTGGAGAACTCCGGGGTCATCGGGCTGGCCACCGCGATCGCCAGTGCCGCCACCGTGGGCGGCGCGGTCACCTTCGCGCGTCTCAAGCGCTCTCCCGACCTGATGCTGCCCGCCGTTCTCGCGGTGTGCGCCGTCGGCTTCGTGGTGATGTTCCTCGCAGGGAACGCCCCGCTGCTGGTCGTCGGGGCGGTCGTCAACTGCGTGGGCACCGGCATGCTGCTGCCCGCTCTCCTCACCAGCGCTATGTCCCGGCTGGCGTTCGAGGACCGCGGCCGCGGCACGGGGCTGTGGATGGCGGCCTTCTTCGGGGGCGAGTTCGTCTGCCCGCTCGTGCTGCTCGCCGGGGAGTCGGTGGTCGGCAGTCTGGCCGGGGCGGTGGGCGTGCTGGGGCTGGTCGCCGCGCTCGTCGCGGCCGGGTTGCTGGCGGCCCGGCGTCGGGCGGGGACCGTTGATCCAAGGCCGTTGCCGGAGCAACTGGCCTGAGCGGCACCGACCTGGCCCACAGCGGTACCGCGAGCGTGAGCAGGGAGGTGGTGTGCGTGACGACCAGGGCGGCAGCCGCGAGCACCATCAAAGCCGCCAGCACCTTGTAGAGGGTGACACTGCGCCTGCGCACTGCCCCAAGACGCTCCGGCCGCCGGCCGGGCGGGCGGCGGAGCCGCACATCGATACGGCTCTGCGGCCCTCATGGAGTCGCTGTGAGCGTTGCGCCTACCTCGGCCGCCTTCTGACGGAGCCAGATGTGGGACGCGTCCTGGGCGTGCACCGGATGCCACCACATCGCCTCCTGCACCGGTACCGCTTCGAAGGGGCACGGAAGGACACGCACGGCGGCGGAACGGACCGCCTTGCGTGCCAGGCGCTCCTGGATCATCGCGACCCGGCGGGTGCCCTCGACCATGTGGGGCAGCAGCTGGAAGGTCTGCACCGAGACCTCCACGCGGGGGCTGATGCCGAGCATGCTGAGCTGACGGGCGGCCGGGGCGTCGTAGGGGCGCTGGTACACCGCCCAGGGCAGGCGCGACAGCTGGTCGAGGGTGAGTTCGTCACCGATCTCCGGATGGTCGTCGGCGACCAGGCACAGCCAACGGTCCCGGTGGAGATCGACAGCGGGGAAGCCGTCGATGATGCCGTGCGGCAGCAGCAGACCGTCGACGGTGCTCAGCACGGTGGCGGTGTTCTCCACCGCCGCAGGTGTCGAGTGCTGGAAGGTGAGCCGGACGCCGGGCGCCTCCCGGTGCAGGGCGCGGGCGAGCGCGGCACCGAACACGGCCGCTCCGTAGTCGGAGGCGAGCAGGGTGAACTCGCGGCTCTCCGCGGCCGGATCGAAGTCGGCCTGGCTGGAGAAGACCCGTTCCAGCAGGTCGCACGCGGTGGCGCTGCGATCGCGCAGGGCGACACCGAGCGGTGTCAGTTCGTAGCTGTTGCCGGTGCGGGCGAGCAGTTCGTCGTCGAAATGGCGGCGCAGCCGGGACAACGCCGCGCTCATCGCGGGCTGGCTCAGCCCGACGCGCTCACCGGCCCGGGTGACGTTGCGCTCCTCCAGCAGCGCGCGCAGCGCGAGGACCAGATTGAGGTCGAGTCGAGACAGGTTCACCAGGCACCACCCATACGAGCGAGGGTCATCCACGCGGTGGATTAGGCATATCCACAGGATTGATTTCCGTGATTGGTCGATAGAGGCCAGAGTAGACCGCAACCCAGCAGGAGGAAATCTGATGGCAACCCTCGCGCAACCTGCCGGCCCGCTCGCGCTCGGCACGTTCTCCGCTCGGGACGAGGATCCGTTCCCCGGCCTCCTGGTCAAGGAGCACGTACTCGATCTGAGCAGCGCCCTGGACCGGGCGCCGTCCGGCATGCGCGCCGTGGTGGAGCGGTGGGAGGAGACCCTCCCCGTCCTGCGCTCCCTCGCGGACGACGACACCCTCGACTGGCGGCCACTGGAGGGACTGCGGGTGCACGCTCCCATCGAGCCCCGCCAGATCTTCCAGTCCGGTGCCAACTACCGGCAGCACGTGATCGACCTGGAGGTCGCCCACCGCTCCCCCGACGACCCCCGCACGGTCGAGGAGGCGCGCGCGGAGATCGCCGCGGTGATGGACCGCCGGGCGGCCGAGGACCTGCCGTACGTGTTCATCGGGCTGCCGAGCACCATCGCCGGTCCCCACGACGATGTCGTGCTCCCTTCCTGGGCCGAACAGCCCGACTGGGAGCTGGAGTTGGCGGCCGTCATCGCCAGGCCCGTCTATCGAGTGACCGTGGAGGAGGCCCTTGAGTACGTCGCCGGGTACACGATCGCCAACGACCTCACCGACCGGGCCACCGTCTTCCGCCGGGACATGAAGGCCATCGGCACCGACTGGCTGCGCTCCAAGAACGCGCCCGGCTTCACCCCGCTCGGACCGTGGATCGTGCCGGCCGAGTCGATCGCCGACCCGGGTGACCTGCGGGTCACGCTGAAGCTGAACGGCGAGACCATGCAGGACGAGTCGACCAAGGACATGCTCTTCGGCATCGCGCGGCTGGTGTCGTACATCTCGCAGACGGCACAACTCCTGCCCGGCGACCTGGTGTTGACCGGCAGCCCGGCAGGAAACGGCATCCATTGGGGCCGTCTGCTGCGCGACGGCGACGTCATGGAGGGTTCCATCACCGGCCTGGGCGCGCAGCGCACCCGCTGTGTGGCCGAGGTGTCGGCATGAGCCTGGACCGCGGCGACCCGGAGGGCGCGATCGCCGAAGCCGCCAAGGCGTACTCCAACTGGGGTCGTTGGGGCGAGGACGACGTGCTCGGCACCCTGAACTTCCTCGACGAGGCCAAGCGCCGCGAGGGCGCCGCACTGGTCCGGCGGGGCGTCAGCTTCTCGCTGTCGCAGCGCTTCGACATGAACGGGCCGCAGAAGGGCTGGCGGCGCAGGACGAACCCCGTGCACACCATGCTCGACACCGGCACCGACGCCGCCCTCGGCAACCAGGGCTTCCCGCACGGCATCGGCGGCGCCGACGACGTGATCGCGATGCCGCTGCAGTGCTCCACTCAGTGGGACGGGCTCGGCCACATCTTCGACCACGGTTTCGCCTGGAACGGACGGCGGGCCGACAAGGTCGTCACCTCCGACGGCGACCTCGTCACCGGCATCGAGCACATGGCGCCGTACGTCGCCGGACGGGGCGTCCTGCTCGACGCGGGCCAAGTCATCGGCACGGACGGCGAGTTGCCCGACGGGTTCGCGATCACCGAGGAGCACCTGAACGCGACCGCCGAGGCCCACGGCGTGAGCATCGGCCGGGGCGACATCGTCCTCGTCCGCACTGGTCACCTCGCCCGCGCCAAGCGCGACGGCTGGGGCGACTACGCCGGCGGGCCCGCGCCCGGGCTGTCGTTCACCACCGCCGGCTGGCTGCACCGCACCGAGAACGCCGCGATCGCCACCGACACCTGGGGCTTCGAGGTCCGGCCCAACGAGTTCGACCATGCCTTCCAGCCACTGCACCAGGTCGTCATCCCCAACATGGGCCTGCTGATCGGCGAGATGTGGGACCTCGACGCCCTCGCCGCCGACTGCGCCGAGGACGGCGTGTACGAGTTCTGGCTCACCGCCGCACCCCTGCCCATCACCGGAGCCGTCGGCTCCCCGGTCAACCCGATCGCCGTCAAGTAGCCCGCTCGGCCGATTCGTTCAGTCACCGGATGCGCCCTTCCCCGGACAGCAGCGGCGCATCCGGCCCGCACCCCGTCCCCACCCCTGGTCCGCCCTCCCAGCGGGCGAGAGCCGCACCCCCGCCGCCCGAAGTCGCGCGGCCCAACCCGGGAGGTATCCCCTACATGGCTGATAGCCTCACCACCCTCCCCCACTCTCGACTTCGCTCGAGCGGGGGGACCCCCATCGTCCTGGTCATCGGCGGCGGTGCTTCAGGGAACGCCGTCACCGTCCTGCTGCGCCGCGCCGGCATCGCCGTCGACCTGATCGAGGCCAGGCCCGACTGGAACGCCACCACCGGCTCCGGCATCACCCTCCAGGGCAACGCCCTGCGCGTCCTGCGCGAGCTGGGCGTGTGGGAACAGGTCGAGGCCTCCGGGTACGCCTTCGGCTCGCTCGGCGTGACCGCACCCGACGGCAGCGTCCTGTTCGTCGCCGAGGACATCCAGACCGGCGGGAAGGATCTGCCCGCCACCCTCGGCATGCAGCGCCCCCAGCTGCAGCAGATCCTCATCGACGCGGTCTGGGCCTCCGGCGCCGGCGTGCGCCTGGGCACCATCGCCGAGACCCTGGACCAGGACGCCGACGGTGTCTCGGTGCGCTTCAGCGACGGCACGACCGGCCGCTACGACCTGGTGATCGCCGCCGACGGGCTCGGCTCGGCCACCCGTGCCGCGATCGGCATCACCGACAAACCCGAGCCGACCGGCATGGCCATCTGGCGCATCGCCGCCCCACGGCCCGAGAGCGTGACACGCACCGACCTCGCCTACGGCGGCCCCGCCTACATCGCCGGCTACTGCCCCACCAGCGAGAGCACCATCTACGCCTACGTCGTCGAGGCGTGCCGCGACCGCGCCGCCATCGACCCGGTCACCTACGCCGACGAGATGCGCCGCCTGGCGCAGAGCTACGGCGGCGCCTGGCCGGAGATCACCGAGCACATCACCGACCCGAAGAAGGTCAACTACACCTGGTTCGACCGCCTGTTGGTCGAGGGCTCCTGGCACCGGGGCCGGGTCGTGCTCATCGGCGACGCCGCCCACTGCTGCCCGCCCACCATGGCCCAGGGCGCGGCGATGTCCTTGGAGGACGCCCTCGTCCTCGCCGAGTTGCTCAGCGGCGGACGGGACTGGGACGACGAGCTGTTCCAGGCCTATCACGACCGCCGCATCCCCCGGGTGCGCACCGTCGTCGAGGCATCCGTGCAGATCGGCCAGTGGCAGCTCGACGGCGTGCGCGACGCCGACATGGCCGGGCTGGTCGGCCGCACCCTGAACCTTCTCAAGGAGCGCCCATGACCGCCAGCGCATCCTCCGTGCCGACGATCGACGTCCACGCCCACCTCCTGCTGCCCGAGGTCGAGGAGGCCGTGGCCGGTCACCCCGGTCTCGCCGAGGCCCGCGCCCTCGACGCCCGCCGCAACGGCCCGGCGGCCCTGGCCGTCAACGGGCCCATGGTCGGCGCGCGCGTGCCGAGACTGACCGACGTCACCGTGCGGCTGGCGGCCATGGACGCGCAGGGTGTGGACGTGCAGCTGGTGAGCCCCTCACCCTCGCACTACCACTACTGGGCCGGACCCGAACTCGCCGACCGCGCCTGCCGGTTGGCCAACGAAGGCACCGCCGCGCACTGCGCGAAGGCCCCCGACCGGCTGCGCGGCCTCGGCCTGGTACCGCTCCAACACCCCGAACGTGCGGTCAAGTTGCTCGACGACGCGCTGGAGCAGGGGCTGCTGGGTGTGGAGATCTCCTCGCACGCACCGGGCCGCGAACTGTCGGACCCCGCGTACGAGCCCTTCTGGACCCGCGCGGAGGAGACCGGCGCGCTCGTCTTCCTGCATCCCTTCGGCTGCACTCTCGACGAGCGCCTGGACCAGTGGTACCTGTCCAACACCGTCGGCCAGCCCACCGAGAACGCGGCCGCCCTCTCCCACCTGATCTTCTCCGGCGTCCTGGACCGCCACCCGAGCCTGAAGCTGATCGCGGCACACGGCGGCGGCTATCTGCCCACCCACATCGGCCGCTCCGATCACGCCTGGCGCACCCGCTTCGACGCCCATGACTGCGCACGGGAACCGAGCAGCTATCTGAAGCAGCTGTACTTCGACTCCCTCGTCCACGACCCGCACGTGCTGCGGGAGTTGGTGCGTGCCGCGGGCGCCGACCGAGTCCTGCTCGGCTCCGACTTCCCCTTCGACATGGGCACCGACGACCCGCTGGACGCGTTGCGCGCCGCGGGCCTGCCCGACCCCGACTTCCACGCCGTCCGGGGCGGCAACGCCGCCGCCCTCCTCCGGAAGGACTGACCCCCCATGCGTCTGCTCACCCACCTGCGGCACGTCGACCTCGCCGTGCCCGACTACGACAAGCAACTCGACTTCTACGCCGGCGTCTGGGGCCTGACCAAAGTCGCCGAGGACTCCGGCATCGCCTTCCTCGCCGCCGAGGGCAGCCCCGAACAATACGTCGTACGGCTGCGCAAAGCCGACGAGAAGCGCCTGGACCTCGTCTCGTACGGGGCCGCGAGCACCACCGACGTCGACACCCTCGCCGAACAACTCCTTTCGGGCGGCGTGCAGTTGATCTCCCAGCCGGGCGAGGTCGACACTCCCGGTGGCGGCTACGGCTTCCGCTTCTTCGACATCGACGGCCGCACCATCGAGGTCTCCGCCGACGTCGACGTACGGCAGCACCGCAAGATCGAGGAGAAGGAGTCGATCCCGGTCAAGCTGTCGCACGTCGTCCTCAACTCCCCCGACCTCGACACGACCCGCGAGTGGTACGAGCGCCACCTCGGCTTCCGGCACTCCGACACGCTCAGCTCGCCGTACGTCGGCGACGTCATGCACTTCATGCGGATCAGCAACCAGCACCACTCCATGGCCATCGCCAAGGGCCCGCACACCTCGCTGCACCACGTCTCCTTCGAGATGCGCGGCCTGGACGAGTACATGCGTGGCTCAGGCCGGGTGATGCGGGCCGGCTTCCAGAAGGTCTGGGGTCCGGGCCGGCACATGGCGGGTGACAACACGTTCACCTACTTCCTCGACCCGCACGGCAACACCGTCGAATACACCACCGAGTTGGAGCTCCTCGACGAGGACACCTGGCACCCGCACGTCTACGACTTCTCCAAGCCCGAGGTCACCGACCAGTGGGGCACCGCGAACCCGATGAACGAACTCGTCGCCAAGGAGTCGTTCAACGACGTCGACCGCGGCGTGTTCGTCGCCCCGCCGGTGTAACCGGCCAGGCCCCCAGTCGCCGGGGGCGCGGCAGCCCTGTCATGCCCTGACTCCCCGCCGCGTCCCCGGCTTCGTTCCACCCGCCCTCCCGCCGACAGGACCTCTCCCCATGCGTTTCGCCACGTACGAGTACCGCAACCGACGCCAGGTGGCCGTCGTCGCAGAGGACGGCACGCTCTACCCCCTGCCCGGCGTCAGCTCCCTGACCGGCCTGCTCGCCGAGGGCGGCGGCCTGCCCCAACTGCTCGACGCGGGCTCCGTGATGCTCGATGTCCCGGCCGGCCCACACGTCTCCGACGTACGACTGCTGCCCCCGCTCCAGCCGCCCACCGTGCGGGACTTCGTCACCTTCGAGGAGCACGTCGAGGGCGTACGGCGGTCCGTGGACGGAGCGGCCGGTGTGCCCGAACGGTGGTACGCGGCCCCGACGTTCTACTTCGCCAACCCCTACGCGGTGTACGGCCCGCACGACGACATCCCCATGCCCCCGGGGTCGAGCGTGCTCGACTTCGAACTCGAAGTCGCCGCCGTCATCGGCAAGGCGGGCCGCGACCTCACCCCCGAGCAGGCCCGCGACCACATCATCGGCTACACCGTCTTCAACGACTGGTCCGCCCGCGACCTGCAGTCCGCCGAGATGAAGGTGGGCCTCGGCCCCTGCAAGGGCAAGGACACCGCCACTACCCTGGGCCCATACCTGGTCACCGCCGACGAGCTGGACAAGCACCGCGACGCGGACGGTTTCCTGCACCTCGCGCTGACGGCGGAGATCAACGGCAAGGTCGTCGGCAAGGACCTGCTGTCCAACATGAGCTGGACCTTCGAGGAGATGGTCGCCTATGCCTCCCGCGGAACCTGGGTGCGCCCCGGCGACATCCTCGGCTCCGGCACCTGCGGCAACGGCGGCTGCCTGGCGGAGCTCTGGGGCGTACGAGGCAAGCGGGAGCCGGCACCGCTGAAGCCCGGCGACACGGTCACCCTCACCGTGGAGGGCATCGGCAGCGTCTCCAACACCGTGGTGGCCGGTCCTGATCCCGTGCCGGTCCCGGTCGCCCGAAGCCGCTCCAGGGAGAGGCCGTGACCAGCGATCTCCACCCGAAGCGGCTCCTGGGCAAGGTCGTCGTGGTCACAGGCGCGGCGAGCGGCCAGGGTGCGGCGGAGGCCGAGGCCCTGATCCGCGAGGGCGCCCGGGTGATCGCCACCGACGTGGCGCAGGCACCGGGTTGCCACCGCCTCGACGTCACGAGCGAGAAGGACTGGTCCGAACTCGCCGCTGAACTGCGGGAGTCGTACGGCCAGGTGCACGGTCTGGTCAACAACGCGGGCGTCACCTGGCGGGCCCGGATCGACGACGTACGTCCCGAGGACATGGCCCGAGTCCACGCGGTCAACGTCACCGGACCGCTCCTGGGCATCCAGCACCTGACGCCGCTGATGTGCCCGGGTACGTCGATCGTGAACGTCGGTTCGTCGGCGGCACTCACCGCCCATTACCCCGTCGCCTACACGACCAGCAAGTGGGCGCTGCGCGGCCTGTCGAGGACCGCCGCCATGGAACTGGGACCGCGCGGCATTCGCGTGAACACCATCCACCCCGGCTTCGTCGAGACCGACATGACCGCCTCCGCCTCGCCCGCGTTCCGGGAGGCGAACCTCAGCGAGACACCGCTCGGCCGCACCGGGACCGTCGACGACATCACGCCGCTCGTGGTGTTCCTGTTGTCCTCCGACGCGTCCTTCATCACGGGGGCGGAGATCCCGGTCGACGGCGGCCTCACCGCGCACGGCGGCACCAAGTCGATCTCGGACGCCCTACGCGCAGACGCCTGAACCAGCGACAACGCACACCAGAAAGGCCCTCGCTCCATGGATAAGGTCCGCGCGAACGCCGCGGAGGCGGTCGCCGACATCCCAGACGGCGCCTCGCTGGCCGTCGGCGGCTTCGGCCTCAGCGGCATCCCCGACGTACTCATCCAGGCCCTCCACGCCCAGGGCGCCACCGGCCTGGAGGTCGTGTCGAACAACTGCGGAGTCGACGGGCGCGGGCTGGGAGTCCTGCTGTCGGCGGGCCGGATCGCCCGCGTCACCGGCTCCTACGTCGGTGAGAACAAGGAGTTCGCCCGCCAGTACCTCTCCGGCGAACTGGAGGTGGAACTGGTGCCGCAGGGCACCCTGGCCGAGCGGCTGCGTGCGGGCGGCGCGGGCATTCCCGCCTTCTACACCCCTGCCGGTGTGGGCACCCAGGTCGCACACGGCGGCCTGCCCTGGCGTTACACGCCCGACGGCACGGTCGCCGTGGCCTCCCCGGCCAAGGAGACCCGCGACTTCGACGGCCGTACGTACGTGCTGGAGCACAGCATCAACACCGACTTCGCCCTCGTCCGGGCCTGGCGCGGCGACCGGCACGGAAACCTGGTCTTCCACAAGGCGTCCGCCAACTTCAACCCCCTCGCCGCCACGGCCGGGCGCGTGGCGGTCGCCGAGGTCGAAGAGCTCGTGGAACCGGGTGAGTTGAGACCCCAAGAGGTTCATGTGCCAGGCATCTTCGTCCAGCGACTGGTAGAGCTGACGGCAACTCAGGCCGCCGACAAGCACATCGAGAAAAGGACCGTACGATCGTGAGCTGGAACCGTGACCAGATGGCCGCCCGTGCCGCCGCCGAACTCACCGACGGCTCCTACGTCAACCTCGGCATCGGCCTGCCCACACTGATTCCCGGCCACCTCCCGCCGGACATCCATGTGGTCCTGCACTCCGAGAACGGCATCCTGGGCACCGGCCCGTATCCGTACGAGGACGAGGTCGACCCGGATCTGATCAACGCGGGCAAGGAGACGGTCACCGTCCTGCCCGGTGCCTCCGTCTTCGACTCGGCGCTGTCCTTCGGCATGATCCGGGGCGGGCACATCGACACCGCAGTGCTGGGCGCCATGCAGGTGTCGGCGGCCGGTGACCTGGCCAACTGGATGATCCCCGGCAAAATGGTCAAGGGCATGGGCGGGGCCATGGACCTGGTCCACGGCGCCGGACGCGTCATCGTGCTCATGGAGCACACCGCCAAGGACGGCAGCCCGAAGATCGTCAAGGAGTGCACCCTCCCGCTGACCGGTGAACGCTGCGTCCACCGGATCATCACCGACCTCGGCGTCCTCGATGTCACGCCGGAGGGCCTCGCACTCGTGGAATGCGGGCCGGGTGTGACCCCGGAGGACATCGCCGACCGCACCGACGCGCATCTGATCCGCAGACCATGAGCCGTGAACGCGTCGGGCGGGCGGGGACCGCGGTCCCCGCCCGCCCGACGTTTTCCGTCCGCTTCGGCGTGCCTACGCCATGGGCATGACCTTGTGCCAGGGTCCGTCTTCAAACATTGCATTGGCGGTAGATCTGCGGGTCGAACGCCGGTGGTCGCCCGCCGCGGCGGCCGCGGTTGTGCCTGTGTCGCTGCTGGTCGGTCTTCTCCGGGATGGTGTGCGCGATGCCGCGTCGGCGCAGGCAGGCGTGGAAGCCTCGGGAGCTGTAAGCCTTGTCCGCGATGACTTGGTCGGGCCTGCAGCGTGGTCGGCCCGGGCCCGTGCGCGGGACCCGGATGCGTTCCAGGAGGGGGCGTGCGCAGATGCTGTCGTGACGTTGGCCAGGTGTCACCAGGATCGCGAGAAGCCGCCCGCGACCGTCGCAGGCGAGGTGGATTTTGGTGGTCAGGCCTCCTCGGGATCGGCCGAGGGCGTGATCGTCCGGTTCATCCTGCCGCTGGCGCCCCCTTTTCGGCCGATGGCGGCGGCATCCTGGTGGGCGCGGACGATGGTGGAGTCGATCTGGACGAGCCAGTGGATGTCGCCGACCGCGTCCGCACCAGCTTGGATCTGCTGCAGGGCTGGGTGAATACGCCGTCCAGGGCATAACGGCGGAAGCGGGTGTAGACGGTCTGCCATGGGCCGTAGCGTTCCCGGCAGGTCACGCCAGGAGATCCCGGTCCGGATCTTGTAAACCATCCCGTTGATGACCTGCCGGTCCGGCACCCGCGGCCGGCCCGTCGCAGCCCGCGGTATCAGCGGAGCTGAGTAACTCCCACTCCTGATCGGTGAGTTCATGACGGCGTATCACCTCACCATGATCCACCACCCGATGATCTTTGAAGACGGACCCTAGACCCAATGCCGTTGCGTTACGGGTTTGCCGGTTGGGGTCGTTGAATGGTGATTGCTCGGGTGCCGGTTCGGGTGGGTTGGGGCCAGGTGTGGTGTTCGGCCCGTTTGAGCCGGTAGTTGGACATCTTGCGTTTGATGACGCGGGGCTGGCTGCGCAGGCGTCTGGCCGGCAGGAGTCGTTCGAGTAGGTCGTGCTGGAGCAGGACGAGCGTTCTGACCAGGAGGTCAGGGGGAAAAACTGCCCGGCGTGACGGTCACACTGCGTCGGGCGGAGCGCAGAGTTTCGGTGAAGGAAATCCGGTCGGGGTCCAGGCCCCGGGTCGCGGCCGTTCTCACCATCAGTTCGCGCAGGGCGTGGTGGACCAGCAGGTGTGCCCAGATCTGCTGCAGGGCGCCGTCGGGGGTTTTGCTGCTGAGGACGACGTGGGCTCCGCGTTGATGGGTCTTGATCTCGGCGAAGACGCTCTCTACTTCCCAGCGCTCCTGGTAGAGCGCGGCCAGCTGGCGGGCGGGATAGCGGCGGGCGTCGAGCAGGCTGGTCACCAGCCGGTAGCCCTCGGCAGCATGGCCGGTGCCGTTCAGCCGGTAGGCCATTACCCGCACGGTGACCGGGTCGGTGTGGGCCGGATCGGTGTGGGCGTGGATGCGCGAAAGCCAGGACCCGTCCCGCAACTGCCGCTCGACAGGCAGGACCCGGTTGGCGGGCACCCGCCACAGCAGCTGAGCGCCGGTGGCGGTGAAGGACCGCCACAACGGCACACCGAGGAACTCGCGGTCGGCCAGGACCAGTTGCCCGGGGCCGCAGGAACGGGGCAGACGGCTCACCAAGGTCACTTCCCCGGTGCGGCAGCCGGCGAGTTCGGCGTCCAGTACGAGGTGCGTGCCGACCTCCACCAGGCAGGCCATCCGCACCTGGGGAAAGGCGCTTTTGTCGTGGCCGCGGGTGTTTCCGGGGCGTGCGAAGGCAGCCTCATTGGCCGGGCTGTCGGCGACGTCCCAGCAGGTCCCGTCCACCGCCAGCAGCCGCAGTCCGCGCCAGAAGGCGCCCGGGGTGGCTTCGGTGCCCATCGGTTTCGCGGTCGTGGTGAACAGCACCCGCAGTGGTTCCGGGCCCAGCCGCTGCCGGGCCCGAAACAGCGACGACTTCGCCGGGACATGCCAGGTGCCCAGCAGGCGCAGGCCGCGCAGTCCCTCGACCAGATGCCGCATCACGTCCAGATACGGAGCGGGCGAGAACAGGGCCAGCCCCAGCACGAAATACACCACCAGCCGGGCCGGGAGCAGGCGCTTGCGTTGCTCCACACGACCACAGGCAGCCACCACCCGATCCACCAGACCTGGCGGATAGACCCAGGTCAGCAGGCCTAAACCCGATAACTCAGAGACGCTTGCAGCCACCCGAACCACCCCCGGGACCACTGAACTTCAGCGTACGCCCGCAAGCTAACGCAACGGCATTGACCCTAGACCTCTGCGCTCGGCGCAGTCGCCGGGATCTCGGGAGCGTGGGGGTAGGTGGCTGACCGGTGCTGGAAGGAGAGGATCTTCGGGTTCTGGACGACGCCGTCGCGGATCTCGATGGCCTTTCTGATCGTGACGTCGGTGTCCCAAGCCGCGGGGCCGCTCATGACCTTGCGCAGGTAGGGAAGGAGCGCTTCGCTGATTTCCCAGGTGGCGGAGTTCCACAGGTGGGACGGGCTGTGATCCACCGCGTAGTAGTGGCAGCCCGACCCCACTGAGGGCATGGGCTCGCCGAAGGTGGTCGGGCGGGCCCATGCGAAGCCCATGCCCTCGTCGCACGCGACGTCGATGAAGAAGGTTCCCGGCCGGAAGAGGGCCAGTTCCTCGTCGGTGACGAACATGAGCGGCGCGTCGGTGTCCTGCAGGACGCAGTTGACGATGACGTCGAACCCGGCCAGATACTCCGCCAGCGGCATGGAACCGGCCGCGGTGACGGCCCGCAGGCGCGACGGATCGTCGTCCTGCTCCTCGAAGTGGGCCATCACGACCGAGGGCATCGGCGAGGCCACCGCCGCGGCGGCGCGCTGGGTGAGCACCGTGACGTCCGTGACCCCCATGGCGCCCAGGCCGGTGACCGCCCCGCGCGCCGTGGCGCCGAAGCTGATGACCACCGCGCGCAGGCGGCGGCCGTAGTGGCCGGTCAGCCCGCCGAGCTGGAGGGCGTGCAGCACCGAGCAGTAGCCGGCGAGCTCGTTATTCTTGTGGAACACATGGACGCTGAAGGCGCCCGTGGAGGTCCAGTGGTTCATGGCTTCCCAGGCGATCAGGGTCAGCCGTCGGTCGATGCCGATCTGCGTCATCTTCTCGTCCTGCACGCAGTGCGGCCATCCCCACAGCACCTGGCCCTCGCGCAGCGCGGCGATATCGTCGTGCATCGGTTTGGGCAGCAGCACGACGTCGCACTCGGCGAGGAGTCGCTCGCGGGAGCGCAGACCGGCCACGAGTGGTCGCAGCGCGTCGTCGGCCACGCCGAACCGTCGGCCGTAGCCCTGTTCGAGGAAGATCCTCTCCCGTATGTCCGGGGCGATCCGGTCGAGGTGGCGGGGGTGCAACGGCAGTCGGAACTCGTTCTCCTTGTGGGAGGAGGCGAGTACTCCGAGGCTCATCAGGCTCATGTGGGGCGGCTCATTTCCGACCGGACGCGATGTGCTCCGGCCTTGCCGTTCCCCGAGGGCGACGCCGAAACGGCTGACGGCGTGCGAGGTGCGCTCGGTACCGCCACCGTACTCCGGTGCCGCCCGCTCAGCGCCCGCCGCTCGTTTGAGCTCGAAGGATCCACAGGGCCAGGTCAGGAGGACGTCTGAAAGACCTGTCAGCGGGCTGGTCCTGCGAGGCGGCGCACAAGGAGCAGGGCTATGGAGAGTTAGATGGCGTTCTCCGAGCAGGCGCGCAGGTACTCGTAGTCCTTCGACAGCCATGCGGAGCTGAGCCGAACTCGTGCCCCCAGGCGCCTCCCCCGCCGGGGCCCGTCCCGCTCCGACGGGCCGTCAGGCATCAGAACGTTCGGCCACTTCAGGTGACATGAAGCGGCGAGTGGCCACGAAGGCAGAGTGGTGGGCCGGGGCATTCTCATCCGGCCGTCCGCCATGGGCCTTACCGGCCTTACCAGGGCACGGTTTGGCCCGAGCGGTCCAGATACGCCAGGCCGGTAGTGCCCAGTCGGGACAGCAGGACGTCCACCAACAGCGGGACGCTCTCCTCGATGGTGAACGGTGCGTCCGGCCCCCCGAGTGCGGTGCGAATCCAGCCTGGCGCCAGGAGGACAAAGGCGCGCTGCGTCTCGGCCTGCCGGGCCGCGAAGCTGCGCATGAACATGTTCAATGCCGCTTTGCTTCCCCGGTAGACCTCTCGGCCTGCGGTCGTGTTGTTCGTGATGCTGCCTTGCCCCGACGACATCGCTCCGATGAGTCCGGTGGGAGAAACGAGGTCTTGGAGCGCTTCGATACCGCGTATGGGACCAAGGGCGTTGGTGATCATCACTTCGATGAAATCGGCCGTCGGAACCGCGCCGATGGGTGTCTGCTCGTTGCTCGTGATGCCTGCGTTGACAAAGAGCAGGTCGAGTTGGCGTTGCGCGAGACGCTTGTGCAGGGGTGCCAGGTGGTCGGGCTCGTTGATGTCGAGATGCTCGACGGTGACGCGCCCATCAGCTCGGTCTGCGAGATCATGCAGGGGCGTTCGGGCAGTGGTGTCGCGGATTGTGCCGATGACGTTCCAACCCCTGTCGAGGAATTCGGCCGCCATCGCGTGACCGAGGCCGCGCGAGGCCCCGATGATCAAAGCGGTCGGCGCGTTCTGGTCTGTGGCAGTCGATGACATACAGCGTCATCTCCGTTCTTTGCGTGGTGAGTTCATCTCGTGCGTCCGTCACCGAGTCCCCGGGGCCGCGTCGGTCGGTGCTTCCGCTGTGGCTCTTCGCATGTGCGTGGCAAGTCTGTCCGCCGTGCTGTTGCCGGGGCGAGTCGAAGGAACCCTTTTGTAGAATTCCCCCATGACAGATGCACCAGTGTCTGAATCCGTCACTGTGCAGCCCGATGATGTGCGAATCATTCGGGCTCTGCAGATCGCTCCGCGGGCATCTTTCGCTTCGATGGCGGTAGCGCTCAGCCTCACCGAAAGTGCCGTCAATCGCCGGTATCGGCGCCTGCGCGCCGATGGCGTCATCCGCGTCGCCGGCGTGGTCAACCCGGGGGCGCTGGGACAGAGCAGGTGGCTGGTGCGGCTGCGCTGCCGCCCCGGCAGCGTCGCAGCGATCGCTGACGCACTCGCCAAACGCGACGACGTCAACTGGGTAGCCCTGAGCGCAGCGGGCTGCGAGATCACCTGCGCGACCCAGTCACGGACTCGACAACAGCGCGAGGACCTCCTCGGCCAACGGCTCCCGCGCACTGCGGCGGTGCTCGACATCAACGCCTTCGCCATGCTGCGTCAGTTCATGGGAGGCCGCGGCCACTACTGGGCCGCCCTGGAAGGCACGCTGACCCCGCAGCAGGAAGCCATGCTCGGGAGCGACGGTTCCCCTTTCACTGAGTCCCCGGTCGTCGCACGCGATCCTGTGCATCTCACCGATGAGGACGAGACGATTCTCCTCACTCTCGCCGCAGACGGTCGCGCCAGTCTCGTCGACCTCGCCGCGGCGGCGGATTCCACGCCAGGGCGCGTATCACGCCGCCTCAACACCCTGCTCCTGCACCGCGTCCTCCACATCGATGTCGAGATCGCCGCAGCCGCTCTGGGCTACCACGCTCGGGCGAACCTGTGGCTGCGCGTGCATCCGTCGGCAGTGAAGAAGGTCGGACGCACACTTGCGCAGCAACCCGAGATCGCCTTCGCCGCAGCCGTGTCCGGTCCCTACAACATCCACACTGTCGCGCACTGCCGGGACCTGGACGAACTATTCGAATTCACCTCGGATCGCATCGGCTCTCTGGCCGGCCTGCAAAGTATGGAGGTCTCACCCGTGCTGCAGCACGTAAAGCAGGCCGGCACACTGCTGTCCGGCGATCGGCTCGTCGACACACCACATACTCGAGCGTGACCTGATGGAGGCCACCGCCAGGAAGTCGTAGGTCCGGCGTGTCCTCAACAGCTCCGACCAGAGCACCCTCGGCAGTCTCCTCTGGCAGGTATCGCCAAGGCGAGCCGGTGCGTGCCCGTCACCAGATGCCGTCGAACACCTGACGACGGTCCCGGGGCGGAAGCCCCATAGCAGGTATCGGCGGCAACAGCGGCTCCGGCCGCCCCCACTGTTGGTCTGTCGGATCGCCACGAGCCACGCCGAGGTCGTTCCACGACCTTGAGCAACCTTTCAAACAGACCCCAATGCCGGACACGGACAACGAACTTGCCGGTGCCGCGGTCGTGCTCAATGTCGTCGTGGGCCCGCGGCACCGGCTCCAGGCCGCCGTGGACACGGTCCACGGGCAAGGCCAGTCGGGCAGGCCGCAACCGCGTCGAGGATCTCCTGTAAGGCCTCCCGAGGCAGGTCGCCGGCGTCGCTGAAGTAGCCCGCCAGGCGCACCCCCTTCGGCAGATACTCGTTCGCGGAGAAGTCCCGCACCGTCCACTGGTTGGAGTGGCTGCCGAAGCAGGCCGTGCCGTGCGGGTGGTCGACACCGTGCTCCTTCAGCAAAGCGAGGCGTCCGGCCTGCCGGGTGGCGGACAGTACCGTAGCGCCGCGCCAGGCGGCCAACGCGGCGGCTGCCAGGCCCACCGAGGAGGTGCCGCCGCGGATCAGCATGGACTGACCGGGCCTCATGTCCAGGCCGACGGTGAGCGAGCCGTAGGCGGTCTGCACCATCTCCGGCAGGGCGCCCAGCACCTCCCGGGGCAGGTCGGTATCGACGGGGATGACCTGGGACAGCCGCACCGACGTGTACTCGGCACAGCCGCCGTCGTAAGTGCGCCCCATGTCCCCCATCATTGCGACGACCTTCTGCCCGAGAGTCAGCCCGCTGCCGGCCGGGGCCCCGTCGACGGTGCCGACCGCCTCGATACCCGGCACCCGGCACCCGGCACCCGGCACCCGGCACCCGAGGAAAGGCCACGCCCACGCTCACTCCCGGCCGGAGTTTCAGTTCCGAGCGGTTGAGGCCGAACGCCTCGACGCGGATGCGCACCCAGCCGTCCCTCTCGGGCAAGAGCGGGAGCGTGGAACGCCGATGCCGATGCCGATGCCGACGGCACAATCCGGCAGCTACTTCCGCGCCCCGGCTAGCGATTGACGGACTGCATCCCCGCCTCGTCATACCGCTCACCCGATGCCTCCGGCAGCTCCGCGTCGATGCGTGCCAGGTCGTCCTTGGTCAGCGCGATGTCGACCGCGGCAGCGTTCTGCTCCAGGTAGGTGCGGCGCTTGGTGCCCGGGATCGGCACTAGGTCCTCACCCTGGGCCAGCACCCACGCGATGGCCAGCTGGGCCGGGGTCACGTCCTTCTCGGCGGCAATCTCCTTGACCTTTGCGGCCAGCCGCAGGTTCGCCTCCAGGTTGGTGTCCTTGAAGCGCGGGTTCTCGCGGCGCCAGTCGTTCGCGTCCAGCTCGTCCGGCGAAGTGAACCGCCCGGCGAGGAAACCGCGGCCCAGCGGCGAGTACGGGACGAAGCCGATGCCCAGCTCCCGGCAGGCCGGCAGCACCTCGGCCTCCACGTCCCGCGACCACAGCGAGTACTCGCTCTGCACCGCGGTGATCGGGTGCACGGCGTGGGCGCGCCGGATGGTCTCCGCGCTCGCCTCGCTCAGCCCGATGTACCGCACCTTGCCCTCGGCGACCAGTTCGCCCAGCGCGCCGACCGTCTCCTCGATGGGCACGTTCGGGTCGACGCGGTGCTGGTAGTACAGGTCGACGTGGTCGGTCCCCAGACGCTCCAGGGAGCCGTGGACCGAGCTTCGGACGTGCTCGGCCGAACCGTCCTGTGGGCCGACCGTGCTGATGTCGCCGGGTACGGCGTCGTCCATCCGGTAGTTGAACTTCGTCGCGATCACGTACTCGTCGCGATGCCCCCGGATGGCCTCGCCGATGAGCGACTCGTTGGTGAGCGGCCCGTACATCTGCGCGGTGTCGAGGAAGTTCATGCCGAGGTCGAGGGCGCGCCGGATGGTGGCGATCCCCTCCTCCTGGTCGGTGGATCCGTAGAAGGCGGACATGCCCATGCACCCGAGGCCGATGGCCGATACCTGGAGGTCCCGCAGACTGCGCTTCTGCATGCTGTGTCCCAGCCTTTCCTGCACACTCGTTCGTTGTTGGGCGGCACCAAGCCCCTCATCCATCTGGCGATGGATTCCGCCCTCCGGCATCCCGTGGTGCACCGGATGGCGGGGGCCTCGTTCGCCACGGTGTCTGCGACGCTACGACCTGGAGTGCACTCGAAGGCAAGCCAGCCGTGCAGGCAGGCCAGCAGCTCGAACAGGTCGTTCTGGGGCCGTCTCAACAGCAGGGCAGGAACGTCTCAAAGCCGTGCGGCCAGGCAGGTCGGAGCCCTGATGCACCTCTTTCGCCATCGGCAGGCACCGGGAAACATGCCTACCTCAGCCAGTACACCGCCCGCGTCACGGCTCCGTCGTCTCGGATTCGAGCGACGCTCGGGTCGCCGTGCCGTAGACGCCCGACTCGTCCTGGAGGATGACGCGGGTGAACTGGTAGCCACGGACCGCGCTCTCCACCTGGCGATCGTAGTCGCCGTCCGCGCCGCCGTCGTAGTAGCCCACCTGTCGCAGCCGCAACTGGAGTTCGACGACCTCGGGTCCCTTGTCGCCGTAGCGGAGGGCAGGGGCACGGCCGCCCGATTCGCTCGGCGCGGGGGCGCCTGTGGCAGTGGCGGTGGCGCTGGGTGCATTTCCGCTCGGTCCGTTGGCGCCGGGCGCGCTGACCTGGCCGCCGCTCGAAGTCGTGCTCGGTGAGGATGTCGAAGTCGCGGACGACTGCGCCGCCGACGCCGTACGGGACGGGTCCCCCGACGACGGATGGTTCCCCGACGGCCGCTCCTCCGACAGGCCCGCCCGGACGCCACCGGGCACGGACTCGTTCCGCGAAGGGCTGTCGTACCAGAAGAAGCCCCCGATGATTCCGCCCGTCACCAGGACGGCCACGGCGGCTCCCGCGGTGATGGCCAGCAGGACTCGGGCCGGTCGCCGACGGTTCGGGGCGTCATCGGGCGGGAGTTGCGGGGGCAGCTCATCGAGGGATGAGGGGACCGGTCCGTCTTCGTCGGCGGGCGTAGGTCCGTCGCCGCCCAATTCCCCTGAGTTGTCCGGCTGTTGTGACTCCTCGGCGTCCTTCGAAACGCCGACGGTTTCGGCAGGGTGCGTCCGCCCGGCCTCGTTCTTGGCCGCAGCAGCCTCCAGAGACGCGGAGTTGACGTCGATCTCGACGAACGGCCGTATGCGCACCGGGTCGAAGTCCTCCGCGGCCGCCGCCTCCGCCGTACGTGTCTCGCGGTGGATGTCGGATGCTCGGCGGGCACAGGAGCAGGTCGGTGTGCCGTCCGCTGCTCGGGGTTTGCCGCACTCCGGGCAGTTGGAGCCTGCCGGTTCACTCACACGTGTTCCCTCTCCATACAGACTCCAGATCCTAGACAGGTTCCCCACACAGGATCTTCATCGCCCCTGGCATTCGGAACTGGGACGTCCGGAGGGCGAGAAGCCGCCATTGCGTGAAGGACGAAGTGGGCCTGCGGCCCTCGCCGTTGTGCCACCGCAGCGACTGCAGAAGTCCCTGCCGATGGCTGGACACGGGGCGGTCACGCACCTTGCGCACGTCAGGACTGCAGGGGCGACCGTCCGCCCGAATACATTCCTTTGGCCCGATCTCGCCCATGGGTCATGGTGGGGCGGGGTTCCAGCAGAGGACGTGCGCCCTGACGAGGCGCTATGCAGAACACATCACCGCGGAGTCACCGAGCCGGCAGCCCGGAGGGGCGAAATGCCGTGTCGCTCAAGCCGTCCCAGCGACTGCCGCGAGGCCCGCGGCTGCGGCGCCGGTTCCCAGTACCCCTGCGACGCGCGCCAGCAGATCCGGCAGCTGATCGCGCGCCGTGGCCGCCTTGGCGTCCCGGTGGTCGGGGCTCTGCATGATCTCCGCGTACGCCCCGAACGAAGCCGTGTCGACGAACAGCCACCCGTCAGTGGATCTCGGTTTTCGCTCTGCGCGACCGCAGCGGCGCAGAGCGGCTCGAGGCGGTGGTGCCGCCTGCCGCTGCGCGGGCCGCGGCGTCCGGGAGGGTGAAGGCGAAGACGGAGGTCGCCGCCGCGACGGCGGCCAGGGCCAGGTAGGCGTGTTGGTAGGCGGCGACGGGTGGGTTCGGGGCAGCGTCCGCCGGGGTGTTCAGGACCAGAGCCGTGATCACCATGGCCGGCGCCAGGGCACTTCCGGTCTGGCGTACGACGGTGTTGAGCGTGGAGGCCTGGGCCAGGTCCTGTCGGGCGACGGTGGCGAGCGAGGCCACGGTCGTCGGCATGAAGACACCGCCCATGGCCACGCCGAGCAGGAACATGTAGGCGCGGAAGGTCCACAGGCTCGTGTGCTCGTCGCAGGTGGCGAAAAGAAGCATGACCAGGCTGACGCCTGCCAGGCCGCAGCCGATGATGACGCGGGGGCCGACGCGGGCGTAGAGGATCCCGGCGATCTGGACGGTCAGCAGGACGCCGAAGGCTTCGGGAAAGGTGCTGGTGCCGGATTCCAGGGCGGTGCGGCCCTGTCCCTGCTGGAGGAAGAGGGGGCCGAGGAACATCGCGCCGAGCATGGGCACCAGACCGACCAGGTTGATCAGGTTGGTGTCCCGGAACAGTCGATTCGCGAACAGGCGCAGTTTCAGGAGCGGTTCGGCAGTACGCAGTTGGTGGGTGACGGCTGCGGCGAGCAGGACCGTACCGAGGGCCAGGGCCGTGACCACGGCGGTGGAGGACCAGCCGCGGTTGGGACCCTCGCAGACGGCGAACATCGTGGTCCCCAGAGCCGCCGCGCACAGCAGCAGGCCCGCCACGTCGAATCGGGGCGGCCGATGGCCGCGGTGCGCGGCCAGGAACAGCGCTCCGAACAGCACGGCGGGAAGGCCCACCGGCACATTGACGTAGAACACCCAGCGCCAGGACAGGTGATCCACCAGCAGGCCACCGAGGATGGGTGCGGCAGCCGGGGCGATCTGCTGCGGGATGATCATGTAGCGGGATATGCGCACCTGTTCGGCGGAGCTGAAGGTGGCGTAGAGCAGGCCGGCCGAGGCCGGGAAGAGCACACCGGCGGACAGCCCCTGGACCGCGCGGAAGGCGACGAGCTGGGCCAGGCCGGCGGCCGCGCCGCACAGCAGTGACGAGCCGAGGAAGGCGGCGAGTGCGACAAGCAGGACGCGCTTGCCGCCGAAGCGTTGGACCAGCCAGGCGGAGGCCGGGATGGCCATGGCCAGGCAGACCGGGTACACCACGACCACCCCGTCCAGGGCGGCTGTCGTCAGCCGGAACTGGTCGGCGATCGAGGGAAGCGCCACCGTGGTGATCGCTCCGTCGACGATCGCGATGAACGTCACGCTGACGCACATCACGGGGACGACCAGGCGCTGGCGGAGGTGGAAGGAGCGGAAAGGGAGGACGGACAGGCGGGGACGGCGAGGCCGACGGAGGAACGACAACACATGCTGAGCATACTCACTATGTGAGTGCTCATAGAATTGGGTTTTCGGTGGAACGGGGAGCGGTATGGCAGTGCAAGGCAGCAGCGACATCCTGGTCGACGAGCTCTACGAGACGACCCACCAACTGCGCAATTTCGTCGAGGCCCGGCTGCGGACCAGCGGGGCCTCCGTCGCCCGACTGCGCACCATGCGGATGCTCGCACGGGCCGAAAAGCCGCTGCGTATGCGGGACTTGAGCGAGATGACAGGTGTCGCGGCGCGGACCACGACCAGCATCGTCGACAGCCTCGAACGCGACGGCCTGGCCGAGCGCGTGCGTCACCCGCACGACCGCCGTGCGTTCCTGCTGCGCCTGACCGACAAGGGTCTGCAGTGCCATCGCGAGGCCGAAGCGATCGACCGCCTCGCGCTCGCCGAGGCAACAGCCGGGCTCGGCGAGGAGGACCGCGAACAGCTGCGGACCCTCCTGGCCCGTATCCGCACCGCCACGTCCTGACGGCGGCGCCTACAGCTTCGACCAACCAGGCGTCAGCGCCGACGGCGCGGCACGGACCAGCCGCTGCCGACGCCGGCCACGTGCAGGGCCAACGCAGTGAGGCCGAGCAGCATCACGTTGGTCGAGGTGAAGGTGTCGTTCGTCGAGATGTCCGCCGCATTGATCAGGAAGGCGAGGAAGAAGAGGATCGCCGAGATGATCGCCAGCATGAGGTCCGTCCCTTCGGGCGGCCGAGGTCCTCGTACCGCGTGCAGTCCGGATGCCCCCAACTCCCCGGGTCACACACCGCCTGTCACGGACGCGCCTGTTTCTGGCTGGGTGAAGTCAGGCGTCCGTGATGGCCGCCGTCACCGCTGTCCGGCGCATGCGCCTTTCCAGGACACACGTCAGGACGCACGTATCGACACGCGGATCGGGTGATTGAAGAACACTGTCAGCTGTTCAGTCGGTCTCGGTCGCTCTCCCCCACTGGCGGCGCGCCGGGCCGGACCGGGCAAGACCCTCTCCACGGCGAGCAAGCTCACCGATCAGGCGTCGGAGCTACGAGGTCGGCCCGGTCGATGCGGCTCCGGTGCTTTCCTCGCCAGACATGCAGACCCTCAGCAATGAGACGTTTCCACCTTCAAAAGCGCTGGTCAGTAGGGCTGATGCGAGTCGGGGGCGGGGTGATCGTCTGCCGCGTCGAGCCATCGGCTCATCTCCGCGTTCGTCGGGAGGAGGGTGCGCAGGAGGGTGGTGGCGTAATTCGCGTTCAGACGGAGCTTGGTGAGTGCGCGCCAGTTCTTCGGGTCGGCGAAGCCGTGCTCGTTCGCCGCGCGTTCCCGGCTGCCGGCCGGTTCGCTTGCTTGTCGGCGCCGGCCAACGGCTTGTTCCGCGACGCCTGCCTTGCCGCGCACCTCGGTCGGCCGTGTCGCGCGGGGACGGTCAGCGGGAGGTGAGGGGGGTTTCGGACTCGACGCGGGTGAGCTTTTCGGGGTTGCGGACGTAGTAGAGGCCGGTGACGCGGGCGTTCTCCACGTGGAAGGCCAGCACGCCGTCGATCACGCCGTCCACGCGCAGGAGGAGTCCGGGGTTGCCGTTGACCGTCGTGGACTCACTGGTGAAGGTGCCGCCGGCCTTGTCGACGCTGCCTGCCATGTACCGGAGCACCTTGTCGGCGCCGACGACCGGCCGCAAGGCCGCCAGCCTGAACCCGCCGCCGTCGCTGACGAAAACAACGTCCGGGGCGAGTACGTCGAGCAGCCCCTGCAGGTCCCCGGTCTCGAGCGCGGACTGGAACGAATTCAACGCTGCCCGGGTTTCCTCCGGGGAAACCGATGTGCGCGGCCGGCGGGCGTCGACGTGCCGCCGGGCACGGTAGGAGATCTGGCGTGCGGCGGCGGGGCTCTTGTCGATCGCGGCCGCGATGTCGTCGTAGCCGATGTCGAAGACCTCGCGCAGCACGAAGACGGCGCGTTCGGTCGGCGAGAGGGTTTCGAGGATGAACATGAGCGCCAGCGACAGGTTCTCGGACAGTTCGACGTCCTCGGCCACGTCCGGCGCGGTGAGCAGGGGCTCGGGCAGCCAAGGGCCGACGTAGGCTTCCTTGCGCCGTTTGAGGGTGCGTAGCCGGTTGAGTGCTTGCCGGGTCGTGATCCGTACCAGGTAGGCGCGCTGGTCCTGCACCTGCTCCAGATCGACCTTGACCCACCGCAGCCAGGCCTCCTGGAGGACGTCCTCGGCGTCCGCCGCCGATCCGAGCATCTCGTACGCGACGGTGAACAGCAGGTCGCGGTGGGCGACGAAGGCCTCGGTCGCCGGGTCGGTGACGTGGTCGTTCATGTCGTGCGCTTCACTTTCTCGTGGTTGGCCCCATGTGCCGGAAGCAGGCCGTAAAGCACATGTACCCGGTCCGATGCCGGGGTTGTCGGCAGCAGCCTCCCCACTGATCAGGCCACGTGGGGCAGGAGGTTGGTGGGATGGCGCCCCGGCGACCCGGCCATGGCATACGGGACCGCGGCGTTGGGTGCTTGTCACTCCGGCTCGGTCCTTGTTGGGCCGGACCGGTCGGTCCGGCCCAACAAAGGGATTTGGTGGCTACTAGGCCACGCGTCGGGTGTCGGGCGGCGTCGTGGGGAGTTCCGACTGAGGCGCTTCCACGCGGTCGGTGTTGTCGCTGTGGGATCCGCGGGAACTGGCCTTGCGTGCCCCGGACACCAACTTGTTGAGGGTGAACCGGCAGGCGATCTCCTTGACGCCGGCACCGGTCCGCCCGCTGATGTGAAGCGCGTTCACCTTGTCGTTCGGGTAGGAGAACTGGGTGACGCCCTCGTTTCGGCCGAGGCTGAGGCACTGCCCGGCGAAGAACATCCGGACGGGAGAGGGTGTTTTCCCCGCGATCCGCCGCAGGATCGTGTCGGCGGCCGCCGGGCCCAGCTGCACGGCTGCCTGGCAGCTCTTCCGGAACGGGTGGTCCGGCATCACCCCCGCGTCCCCGGCAGCGACGATGCGCACATCGTCCACGCTGGTCAGCGTCGCTTCGGTGACCAGACGGCCTTCGGTGTCGGTGCGCAGCCCGCTGCGGGCGGCCAGGTCCGGGACACGGAATCCCGCGGTCCAGATCGTCACAGCGCTGGGCAGCTCGCGGCCCTCGTCGAGCTGTACGGCGTCCTGTGTCACTTCCGTCACCCGCGCGTGGGGACCTTCGAGGACGGTCACACCCAGCTTGGCGAGCCGGCGGGCGACCGGGCGGCGGCCCCGGGCATGCAGGGAGGGGCCGAGCGCGTCACCGCAGACCAGAGTGACCTTGCGACCCGCTTCCGCCAGCTCGGCGGCGGTCTCCAGGCCCGTCGGACCGGCCCCGACCACGGTCACAGCAGCCGTCGCGGGCGTCGCATCCAGCGCCGACCGCAGTCGCTCCGCCCCCTCGAAGTCCGACACCCAATAGGCGAACTCTGCCGCTCCGGGCACGCCGGGATCGGCGGCGCCGCTACCCACCGCGTAGACGAGGTAGTCGTAGGAGACCGTGCCACCGCCCGCCAGCGACACCTGGCGCTCGGCAGCGTCGATCCGGGTTGCGGTGTCGACCACCAGCCGGACGTTCCCGCCCATGACCTTCCCGAAGCCCTCGGTCGCGTCATCGGACCCGGTCACGAGCTGGTGCAGACGGATTCGCTCGACGAAGTGGGGACGCGGATTGACCAGGGTCACCGACACGCCATCGCGCCGAGCCAGCCTGTTGGCCGCCGTCACGCCCCCGTACCCGCCGCCGATCACGACTACCTGGACGTTCCCGTTCATCATGTCTCCCTGGTGTTTTATGGACTCGGCATGGAGACACCAGCCGCGCATCCGGCGTAACAACCCGCAGATGAGACGTAGCCCACATCGGACGCATCGGAGACGCCGCCTCTTCCGCCGCGAGCGGCGTGACGCGGCCCTGACGTCGGTAAGGTCGGGCGACCGGCGGACAGGCCGGACTGGTGCCCTTACCTCCGGAGACGGGGTGTCGATGCGGCTGTATCCAGGCGAGACCCAGGCCGTTGGCTGGCGGGTAGTGACCGTGCTCGACGCCGTCCGGCAACTGCGCGATGCATCACCCGACGTCACCGGACGTCCGCGGGTGATCGCGATCGACGGCCGGGGCGGCGCCGGCAAAACGACCCTGGCCGAGCGGCTGCGCAAGGCGGTGCCAATTCCGCCATCCTGCACACCGACGACATCGCCTGGAACCACGCCTACTTCGACTGGGGCGCCGTGCTCGTCGAGAACATCCTGCAACCCCTGCACCGGGGTGAGGCGGTGGACTTCCGTCCCGATGCCTGGATCGCCCACGACCGGCCCGGATCGATCACCATTCCCGCCGATCCCGCCCTCATCTGGGTCGAGGGCACCGGCGTCATCCGCGAAGAGCTTGCCCCCTGGTTGGACGCCTCGGTGTGGATGCAAGGCGACCTCGATGAGCAAGAACGCCTGTTGGCCGTCCGCGACGGTGACTCCCCCGAGCAGCGGGAGCACGTGGCGAAGTGGCTGCTGGAGGAAGTGCCGTTCATGTTGCGAGAAAAGCCGTGGGCCCGGGCCACCATGATCGTCTCCGGCCCCCCACACATCGACCACAACCCCGACACCGAGATGGTCGTCGCCCCGCCGACCAGCCCATAGGCCGGCCGACCCACCGGCAGAACGCGGGTGAGCGGCATGCCGCCGCTTCGGCCGCGCGTCCAGATCAGTCCATCACCATCACACGTACCGGCATCATCCCCGCATGAATGATCATGAAGATGGGCGGCAGTTGGCACCTACAGATCTGCTGGGCGAACAAACCCGTAGGCGCGCTCGACCTTGGCCACGTGGAGCGCGAACGAGGCGTACCAGTGCTCGCGTCCGTGCGCACGGGCCAGGACGTGCTCTGCGTGCTCCCGCCAAGCGGCAATCGAGTCCTCGTCCCTCCAGTACGACACCGTGATCCCCAGGCCGTCCGCACCGCGAGCGGAATCGACACCGAGGAATCCCGGCTGGTCGGCAGCCAGTTTCATCATCCTCTCGTCGCTCTCCGCATAGCCGTTGTCACCGGGAGTCCGCACCGCGGTGAACACCACGGCGTAGTAGGGCGGAGCGGGCAGCGACGCGGGCGCAGGATCGGTCACGTTCACGGAGGTCCTCCTACAGACGACACCGGCAGCTTCGCCTCAGACGATCTCGCGCACCCACCTGAGCTCACAACACTGCTATCCGGCCAGTGACTCACGCTCCTAGCTCCGTGCACTATCGGCGCGCGATGATGCTGCCGGCCTCGGCCAACGGGAACCGGGTGCCGGTGATCGCCCAGCTTGTGCAGGCCGCCGATGACACGGTCCGGGACGTGATCCACCGGTTCGACAAGAACGGCCCGTCCTGTCTGAACCCTCTGTGGGCGGGAGGCCGTCCCCGCCAACTCAGCCCTGACGACGAGGACTTCGTCATCCAGACGGCCACCACCCCCAGGCATTCACCGGCGGCCTTGCCTTCAAAGTGGCAGAAGAGACATCGAGGAAGGTAAGCAGGCGACTGACCTGCGGTGACGTACCGAGAGCAGGTATGCAACGGGCTCGGGACCTCTATCGGAGGACGGGGACGTAAGCCGACATGTCACAGACGGGGGTCCCCGATGCGTCTTCTGGAGTGGATACGAAGAACACCCGGCCGCTGAGCCCCGTTCGGACATCCCAGGAGGTAGACATGCATCTGTTCGGTCTCGCCATGGCAGGTCACGACGTCGACACGGCCGTAACACTGCTCGCGGAAGACGTCGAGTTCCGCAGCCCCGTCGTATTCACGCCCTATCGCGGGCGCGACGCCGTCGCACCGCTCCTGTACGCCGTCGCGGACGTCCTTCAGGACTTCCGCTACACCCGGGAGATCGGCTCGCCGGACGGACGAGACCTGGCGCTCGTCTTCCAGGCGTCCGCCGGAGACAAGAAGGTCGAGGGATGCGACTTCCTCCACCTCGACAATTCCGGTCTGATCGACGAACTGTTCGTCATGATCCGCCCCATGTCCGGCGCGCACGCACTGGCCGAGGCGATGAAGGCACGGCTCGAAGCAGCGAGCAGTGGCCGACGGCCCACCTGATGGGTGGCGCGCTCGGATGACGCGGCTGATGTGCTCACCGCACCGATCAACGCGCGCGTGCTGGGCACGCCCGCCACGCGGAGCCTCGAGCTGGAGTCCGCAGACTTGAAGGCGGCAAGTGAGGCATGGCGCGGGTGTCCTTTGCCGAACCTCCGTCGTGTCGGGTGTCACGTTCGGTGCCGCTGTCGCGTCCCGATGGAGAACGTGGATTCCAGGGAGGTCGTGATGAACGTTGCACTGTGGGTGGGACAGGCGCTGCTGGCGGTGGTCTTCGTGTATTCGGGGGCACTCAAGGTGTCCCAGTCGAGGGAGAAGCTCCTTGAGATGGGGCAGACGGGGGTGGCTGTGTTCCCGGTGCCGTTGCTCCGGTTCGTCGCGTCCTGCGAGCTGCTCGGCGCGGTCGGCGTCATCGTGCCGTGGCTGACGGACACCGCGCCGGTGCTCACGCCGCTCGCCGCGGCGGGATTCGTGGTGATCATGGTCGGCGCCATTGCGGCACATGCCCGGCTCCACGAGCCGCGCAACGTCGCGGCCACCTCGTTCGTTCTGGTCGTCGCGGCGGCTGTCGCCGTCGGCCGGCTTCCGGGAATGTGACCGTGATCGATTCCAGCTCCGATGTCGAGGAGTATCAGCGGCTCCGTCCGTTGCTGTTCTCGATCGCGTACAGGATGACCGGCAGCGTCGCCGACGCCGAGGACATCGTGTCCGAGGCGTTCCTCCGACTGCACCGGGCCCACGCCGACGGCACCGTGATCGAGTCGCTGAAGTCGTACCTGTCGACCGTCGTGTCGCGGCTGAGCATCAGCCATCTCCGGTTGGCCCGGGTCCGCAGGGAGCGATATTTCGGTACGTGGCTTCCTGAGCCCGTCGTGGCCGAGGAGAGTTCTGCGACGGATCTGTCGGACTCGCTCTCGCTGGCGTTCCTGGTCGTGCTGGAGAACCTGACTCCCGTCGAACGCGCGGTGTTCCTGTTGCACGACGTGTTCGACTTCGAGTACGCGTCCATCGCCGAGGTCGTCGGGAAGAGCGAGGTCAACTGCCGTCAGATCGCGGCGCGTGCGCGGCGGCGCGTCAACACGCGGCGGCCGCGCTTCGAGGCACCGCTCGCGAAACGCGCGACACTCGCCGAACGCTTCTTCGCAGCCGTTGAGACCGGTGATCTCGAAGGCCTGGTCGACATGCTGGCCGCGGATGTCGTGACATATGGCGACGGCGGCGGCCGCGGCCCGTCGTTGCCGAAGCCCGTGTACGGACGCGAGAAGGTCCTGCGTCTGCTCGCGGCGTTGAGCACAGTGCTGCAGCGCTTCGGCCTCCATCTCGAACGCGCGACAGTGAACGCCCAGCCCGGCGTGCTCGTACGCGACGCGTCGGGCGCTCTCCTGGACGTCCTGTCCGTGGACGTGGTCGGCGGCAGGGTGCAGACCATCCACTCGATCCTCAATCCGGACAAGCTCGGCCACCTGGGACCGCTGGCCGGACCCGACCATCCGCTCCGCCGCAGTACGCACCGGACGCGACACGAGTAGCACGCGGTGTGTCACAGACCGCCCGGTGACTGCGTCTCAGAGCCGAGAGTGTTACCGGGAAGCGGAGGTTCGTCATGACGCACAAGGTGCTGGTGCTGGGCGCCGGATACGCGGGTCTGGTGGCAGCGAAACGGCTCGCCCGGCAGGTGCGCGGCGATGAGGTGTCGGTGACCTTGGTGACGGCCTTTCCGGACTTCGTCGAGCGTCCACGGCTGCACCAGTTGGCGACGGGGCAGGCGATCGAACGTGTGCCCGTCGCGAGATACCTGCGGAAGACGTCGGTGGGTCTGGTGGTGGGGTCGGTCGTCGGAATCGACCTCGGAAAGCGGACCGTGACGACGGTCCCGGACGGCGAGTCCCGCGTCATGCCCTACGACACGCTGGTCTACGCCTTGGGGAGCAACATCGACGTTGCGGGAGTGCCCGGAGTCGCCACGCATGCGTGGAGTCTCGTCGGCACCGACGTGGCGGCCCAGGTGTGCGCACGCCTGCGTGTCCTCGCGCGACGGAAGGGCCGGGTCGCCGTCTGCGGCGGCGGACTGACCGGAATCGAGATCGCCGCCGAAGTCGCCGAGTGCTTCCCGGCCCTACAGGTGACGCTGGTCAGCGGCGCTCGGCCGGGCGCATGGTTGTCGCCGAAGGCTCAGGCGTACCTCACGCGGACCTTCGGGGCGTTGGGCGTGACGGTCCGCACCGGTGCCCGTGTCCAGGAGGTGCACGCGGACGAGCTGGCGCTCGACGACGGTGACCGCGTCCCGTTCGACCTGTGCCTGTGGGCCGGCGGGTTCCGGGTCCCCGCGCTCGCCCGGGTCAGCGGCCTCGCGGTCACCAGCCAGGATCGGGCCCGGGTGGACGGCACCCTGGAGTCGGTGTCCCATCCGGGTGTCTACGTGATCGGTGACGCCGCGGCCGTCACCGGTGCGTGGGGGTCCGAGCTCGCGATGGGCTGCCGGAGCGGTGGCTTCACCGGGCCCACGGCCGCCGACGTCATCGCCGCGCGGCTGACCGGCCGGGAACCACGGCGGTTCCGTTACCGCTATGTCCACGAGTGCATCAGCCTGGGGCGACGACACGGACTGATCCAGTTCCTCAACGCCGACCAGTCACCGAAACCCGTCGTCCTCACCGGACGCAAGGCCATCGCGTACAAGAACGCCACCCTCAACGGCGCCAAGACGTTGTTCCGCCACCCGGGTCCCGCCCTCGTGCGCCGTCGGCACCTCACTTCCGAGACCGGCATGGCACACACCGGCAGGGCACAGGCCTGACGGTCAGGTTTGGAAGCAAGACACGACCGGAACTTCCTAGCGCGCCACTCGGTAGCGGAGGTAAACAACTCTTGAGCTGAAGATGCGGGACTCGACGAGTTCGAGATCCACCCGGCGCTCGCGCCGGGGAAAGAACGGAATGCCACCGCCGACCAGCACCGGGTAGACCCTGGCCCGGTACTCGTCGATCAGACCCAACACGGCCACCTCGGCGGCGAGAGTCGCTCCGCTACGTCGACTTCTTTGATGCGAGCCAGGACGACAAGGTATGGAGCATCCGTCCCGGTGGCAGCAGCTCGGACGCCACTTCGTTCACGGACGAGCGTTACGTCTGTATCCGCTGAGACCCCGTCTGCTCCGGGACGAACGCCTCGGTGACCGCACCACGACGTGCTTTTGGGCGCACGGCGGTGCGCACCAGCTCGCCCGAAAACCGGAACAGGTGTCTGACGCCGTGCCGTTGGGTGCAGGTCGCCCGTCTGCGGGCCCTCGGCTCGTGGTCGGGATCCTTGTGCCGGCCGCCGCATTCGGCCACTGCCGCTCCGGGTGGGGGTGAAGGTTGCGCAGCCCGAACTCATCCGGGCAGAAAACGACTTTGTGAACGTTACTTCGGCGATCTTCGCTATGGGTATGCCGAGGGCGGACAGCAGCACCCTCTGTGCCCGCCGCCAGGTCGCCACCGACCCGGTGCCTCTGCGGATGATCGGCAGCAGGCGCCTGACCTCGTCATCGTCGATCAACGTTCGCATTGTCTCGACGGAGTCCGCATCGGTAGTCGAGCCGTCGTCATGTGCCACTGGATCTCGCCCACGACCGGCCAAGGCCGGAGTCACGGTAGATATCGACATCAACAGCCGGCCGGCTACGACCTCGAAGGTCCGCGATCAGCCATGGGTGCCCAGGCCGTCGCGATCAAGTGTTGCTCGGATCTGGCTGAGCCACTCCGTGCCCAGCCGGCGCCCGTTCGGGAGTTGGTCGCCTCGCTCCCAGCGCCACGTTGTGATCATCGCCAGCACGAGGATCCGGCACTCGCGCAGCAAGTCCTGATGGACACCCGGATAGTGCTCGCTGACTTCTTCGGGCGCATGGGCGAGGTCGAATTCGACGGGCCCACGGCAACATGTCTCAAGGTCGATGAACAGCAGCCCGTTCTTCGTGGTGAGCACGTTGCCCGGGTGCGGCTCGCCGTGCAGCAGCTGCTCGGCGCCACCGCGCTCGCCTATCACGCGTCGCAGGCTTCGCAGCGTGTCGCCGAGCAGCTCCCGGTCCGCGTCGGCGAGCGCCGGAGTGCGGTCGCGGTTCGCCACGAGCTGTTGGGCCTGCTCGACTCGATCCGTGAAGTGCGGCGTCGGGACATCGAGCTTGCGCATGCCGGCATGCAGCCGCTCGAGCGCATTGGCGTAGTCGGCTGGTGAGACCTCTTGAGGTGTCAAGGGTTGGTAGTAGGTCCATAGCGTGACCACGAAGCCATCACGCTCATAGACGCGTGGCTCAACTCGAGGTTCGAGAGCAGCCACAGGGCACCCGGATTCAGCGAGTTGCTGAGCAAGCTCGACTTCGAACTGTGCGACCTGATGCGCTTCAGGTGCCACCCGGGCCAGGACGTCACAAGGCAGCAGACGCAGAGTCAGCTTGTTCGAGTCATGAAGAACGATCGCGTCGTCGCTGGTCAGGCCAAGTGATGAGGCGATCGACATGGCCGCAGCCACCGCACGCGGGACCTCTGACGCGTGCATCCTCGCCTGGCCCCTCTCGCTTGAGCGCTGACATGACTCTCCAAGCGGTGAACCTGCGCACCATACCAAGTTGTCGCTAGAGAGCCGCGGGTGGCGACGGATCGGAGTGCTGTTGCCAGTCGCTGCGCAGGGCCTGGCAGCAGGCGTTGGGGATCAGCAGCAGGACCGCTGGGGCAATCCTGAGAAGCCCGCGTCCCTTTCATCCGGGTCATCGCGCCTCCACCGGCGTCCAGGAATAGCCGCGGGCCCGGCCCGCGTTGCCACGACCATGTCGACGAATGCGCCACGGCCCGAGGTACTGCGATACACCGCTTTCTCCAGCGCCCCGGACGGCGGAAACCCCGCCGGCGTCGTTCTGGATGCCACCGCCCTGGACGACAGTGACATGCTGGCCATCGCCGCCGACCTCGGATACTCGGAGTCCGCGTTCCTGACCGCACCCCCGGAGGGCCTTGGCGGCCAGGAGAGGCGGGCGTACAGCATCCGGTACTTCAGCCCCAAGGCAGAAGTGCCGTTCTGCGGGCACGCCACCGTCGCCGCGGCCGTCGCACTCGCCGAGCGCATCGGCCCCGGGGAACTGGTCTTCGCGACGCGCGCCGGCACCGTACCGGTGGAGGTGACCGAGACGAACGGGACGGTCCGGGCCACGCTCACCAGCGTCGAACCGCACATCAAGGAAATCACCGACGCGGACCTCGCCGAGGCACTCGCCGCACTCGACTGGCCGCACGCCGATCTCGATCCGACCTTCCCACCCCGGATCGCGTTCGCAGGCGCCCGTCACCTCATCCTCGCGGCGGCGACGCGCACTCGCCTCGCGGACCTCGCGTACGACTTCACGCGCCTCGAAGCTTTGATGCACCAACTCGACCTCACCACCGTCCAGTTGGTGTGGCGGGAGTCGGCCACCGTCTTCCACGTCCGTGACCCGTTCCCCGTCGGCGGCGTCGTCGAGGACCCGGCGACCGGCGCCGCGGCCGCCGCGTTCGGCGCGTACGCGCGGGAACTCGGCCTGGTCCCCGCAGACGCCGTCCTCACCCTGCACCAGGGCGAGGATCTGGGCCGACCCGGCGAACTCACGGTGACGCTGCGCGCGGGTGACCCGCACATCCGTGTAAGCGGCGCAGGAGTTCGCATCAGTTAATGGCCCAGCCATGACGACAGGGCAACTACCCAATGCCGTGGGCGGTGTCTTCCCAGGCAATCTTCGGTGGGCTGCCTCGGGCCTGGAGGGTCGGCGGTAATTGTCGTCGTCGTAGCCGCGCTCGGCGAACAGCCGACCTGTTCTGCGGGAACGTCCCGCCGGCTCGCGCCCTTGCACGCCAGGTGAACGGTGCCCCGCAGCGCAGCACGGTCATCCGCAGGCAGCCGCCGGGATGCCGATACCGCCTCGGCGGACGGACGGGCAGCAACGGCGTCGCCCGTTCTCACAGATCATCAGGCACCAGTCGGCAGGCACGCGACGAATCGTGTCCGCTCGACACCCAACTGCCGAGCTCCACAACGCAGTTCATGGGGAACGATCCAGTGAGTCGCGATCGGGCCCAGGCTGCGCCGGAGCCATCGCTCGACACTGCGGGAGCACATCCAGAACGAGCGTCAATTACAGGTTGACGATGAGGGGTCGTCAATTTAAAGTTGACGCATGAGCCCACTCGACGTCAGCCTCGCCGACCTGATCGCCCGTCTCGACGAGGAGCTCCCCGACGCCAACGCACTGGCCCGCGTCAGCGAGGCGCGGCTGCGCGCCCAGACCCTGTCCGACCTCGGTGACCAGCTCGTCGACCACTACGTCAGCAAGGCCAAGCAGACCGGCGCGTCGTGGACCGAGATCGGCGACGCCATCGGGGTGTCCAAACAGGCCGCTCAGCAACGCCACACGCCCGCCCCGTTCGAGCAGTTCACCAACCTGAACCGACACGGCATCGTGCTGGCGCAGGAAGCCGCCCGAACGCACAAGCACGACTTCATCGGCACCGAACACATCCTGCTCGGCCTGCTCGGCGAACGGCAGGGCCTGGCGTACGAGCTGCTGATGGCGAAAACCGAGTCGGAGCAACGCATCCGCGACGCGATCGAGGAATTGATGCCGCCGGCTGGACAGAAGGCGCTGCGGGGCCACATCCCGTTCCGGCCGGAGAGCAAGGAGGTCATCGAGCAGGCACGACGCGCGTCGGCCGACCTGGGCCACGACTGGGTCGGCACGGAACACACACTGCTGGGCCTGATCCGCGCCGAGGAGAGCCCGGCCGCGCAGATCCTGCGCAACCTCGGCTTCACGCCGGACGAGCTGCACGAGACGGTCAAGACCGAGATCACCAAACGGTCCACCGCGCGCGACGAGCAGTAACGAAACGATCAGTCGCCCCGGAGGACCAGCCGACACAACCTCCCCACCAGACACTCGACGGTGCGCCGGCGCTGCCAACCCCACCCGACGTCGCCAAAAACCTCGTCGCGCCCCGTGGACGGGTGACAGCCGATACGCCGACTCATGTCGAAACCGTCAGTGAGAGGCAGGGCCTAGTCGATCCCGCGGTCCAGGACGCGGCGGGCCGCCTCGGCCTCTGCCGCCGGCGGCGACAACTCGTCGAGAGTGTCGAGTTCGTCGTCCGCCTCCAGTTCCCTTTCCCATGCCGCCGCAAGGCGTACCTGCTCCTCGCGCGGCCTGGCGCCAACGACCTTCCGGTGCTCCGGGTCCAGGGCTGCCAGGAATCGTCCGACCGCATCCGTCGGCATAGGGTCCTCCTTGTCGCAGGTAGGGGTGCCGCCCCGCGCCAGCATGACTGAAGGTCTCGCGGCCGGCCACCCGACGCTTCCGGGGCCGCTCCGTCACCTGTGGCGAGCTGAGCGAGGGCCGGAAAACGCCCCGGTCAAATTCGTCATACCGACGACGACAGAGTCCTGGTTGGCCGCCGATCAGGCCGACTCACTTCCCATGTCATTTCACTGACCCATGCCCGGGATCAGAGATCGGAGCCCATGCCGAGGGACACGATCTTTCGAAACAGAGCCGTCAGTTGGGCGCCCTCTCCGGAGGACCTCCACAGGGCAGATCATGTACAACTCGAGGACCTGCCAAGCTTCCTACGCAGTGCGAAGAACGACGCGAGGCAGCCTGTTCCGTACCCTGGCGGCATGCGCATGCGCCCCACCCTGAGTTGGACCCCTGGCAAAGACCTTCCTGCGGGCACCACGGATCTGCAGCCGGTCGCCGATGCACTCAGCACCGGCGGTGTGCTGGTGCTCAGCGGGGCCGGCATCTCCACGGAGTCGGGCATCCCCGACTATCGGGGCGAGGGCGGAAGCCTGAGCCGGCACACCCCGATGACCTACCAGGAATTCACCGCCGGCGCCCACGCCCGGCGCCGGTACTGGGCGCGCAGCCACCTCGGCTGGCGCACCTTCGGCCGCGCCCGGCCCAACGCCGGACACCAGGCCGTGGCCGCGTTCGGGCGGCACGGCCTGCTCTCGGGTGTGATCACCCAGAACGTCGACGGTCTGCACCAGGCCGCCGGCAGCGAGGGCGTCGTAGAACTCCACGGAAGCCTGGACCGGGTCCTCTGCCTTTCCTGCGGCACCCTCTGCCCACGCCACGAACTCGCCCAGCGGCTGGAGGCGGCCAACGTGGACTTCGAGCCGGTGGCCGCCGGAATCAACCCGGACGGAGACGCCGACCTCACCGACGAACAGGTCGGCGACTTCCGCGTGCTGCCCTGCACGGTCTGCGGCGGCATCCTCAAACCGGACGTGGTGTTCTTCGGCGAAGCCGTTCCACCACAGCGGGTCGAGCACTGTCGCAAGCTGGTTCATGAGGCAGCCTCGCTGCTGGTCCTGGGCTCCTCACTGACGGTGATGTCAGGGCTTCGGTTCGTTCGCCAAGCCGCCCAGATCGGGAAGCCGGTGCTGATCGTCAACCGGGACCCGACCCGGGGCGACCAGCACGCCCTCACCCGGGTCGCGCTCCCCCTGGGAACAGCCCTCACCGCCGTGGCCGACCAACTCGGCATCCCCGTCGACCGTGAGGCCGCGGCCTGACGCCGCGGCCTGACAAAAGGGGACGGCAGTCGGACGCCCTTCTCCCTCAAGGTGCCGCCCGGCAGCGGCACGAGCGCCAGCCCACCTGAGCACCGACCGCCCGTCCCCGCCGGCGTGGTCCGCCCACACCTCAATCCCTACAGACACAAGCCTGCGGACCTGCGCCGGCACCTTGAGCGTCACTGCAGGGTTGGTCAGGAGCGGGTCATCACTGGCCCTCCAGGGGCTTGCATCCCCAGACGGTGAGCATGCCGGCCGACAGGGCGGCGCATTCGTCGGAGCCCAGGTAACGGACCGCCGCGTCGACGCCCATGTCGTCGACCAGGCCGGTGGCGACCATCGCTGCTCTGCTCCGCTCCCACGTGTCCGCCCAGAAACGGCTGATGGGACTGCCCGGCAGCAGCGGCGGCACATGGATCTCGGCAGCGACGGACACGAGCCCCGCCGCACGCACCAGGTGCGGGTACGACGGCACCCAGGAGACATCGGTGCCGACAGTGGCCCGCAGCCCCTGCCACATCGCCCGCATCGCCGCGTTGTACGGCGTACCGGGCGTCCGGTCGCTCGTCAGGTCGACCGCGTCGCTGAGCACCAGCACCCCGCCGGGCTCGACGAGTTCGGCCAACGCTGTGATCAGACGGTCGCGCTCGGGCAGGTGCATCAGCACGAAGCGCGCGTGAACGAGCCGGAACCGGCCGGGGACGACGTCCGGGGCAGTGATGTCGGCCTCCAGCACCTCGAGCCCAGGCATGGACCGCGCGTTGAGAAAACGCGCGTCGCGATCCACAGCGAGCACACTCGCCACCCCAGCCTCTTCCAGCAGCCGGCGGGAGACCGTGCCCGTGCCGGCACCCAGGTCGAGGCATCGCCACCCCGGGCCGACCCCGAGTGCCCGCAGCCGCGCCATGGTGAAGTCGTCGTAGGCAAGGGCGCCGAAGTCGATGCGCTCGCCCTCGCCCGTCTGTTCCGGACGGAAGACGGCCTCGCCGTAGCGGCCGTCCCCCGGCGCCTCCCCGCGCCGAGCGCCGCTCACGTCGCGCTCGACAGGACGCCGACGGTGTCGTCCTCGAAAACATCTCTCGCCCAGGAGGCGAGAACCTGCAACAGCGGGTCGTCGAGCGCATTCATGACCAGACCTCTTCACGCGATGAGACAAGCTGGGCGGCCCGAACCGAGATCGCCACCCTGCCGATCGTCCATCGGTAGCGGCCCGCACCACCGAGGCTCGCCGTGCCTGAGCCAATCGGCCCGAAGGGCACAGCACCCCCATGCCTCCACCGACGCGGTCACCCGAACGTGCCCCACGAGGAGAGAAACACCGCTGACCTGCAACGATAGGGTGTCCGATAGCCTTCCCATAGGTGGTGAGGGGCCGACAGTCGGCCTCAGACCTCGTCGTGGCTCACTACGCCGGCACAGTCACGCATGTGCTCGCTGAGGCGGCGCCGGCTCCTCGTCCCGCAGCGGCGTGCCACTCGTCGGGATCAGCGGCCAGTGCCTCGGCGCAGGCCAGCACCACCAAGGGGTGGCATCTGATCACCGGATCACCGACGGGGCGGTCCGCGGCCTCGATGCCTGTCTCGCGCAGTTCACCGACGATGGAGGCATCGACGCCAGGGCCCCGGCGCTCCTCGGGGCTCTGACGCAGCAGCACAGGACACAGGGCATGTGCGGGTGCGCCGTAGCAGTATGGACGTATCGGGCCGGGTCCGGAGACCTCTCGAGGCGACGGAGGTCGGCGCCGATCCGTGGGACACCGGCAGAGGCGAGACGATGACCGCACAGCGACGTACCCCGGGTGTCGCGCCGTATGAATCGGCCGACAGCATGATCAACGACGCCCTCACGGCCAGAGCCGTCGTGGACGAGGAAGGCATGGTCACCGAGTGGAGCGAGGGCGCGCGGCAGCTGCTGGGTTACCCGTCGGCGGAGATCGTAGGCCGCTCGGCCGCCCGCCTGCTCGATGAAGAGGCCGCAGTCGAGACACTGCATCGGCTACCGACTCTGCCGAGGTGGACCGGAAGCGTGGGACTGCGGCATCGGGACGGGCACCGAGTGGGGGCCCGTCTCATCGCCCACCACCGGTTGGGAAGGGCATCCGGTTCTGACTGGTTGATCGTCTCCGCGGTGACCGGGACGACTCCCGCGCCCGAGGACGACAAGCTTGCCACCTGGGCCTTCCAACAGGCGGAATGCTGCTCGATGGAGGTGTACGACACGCGTCTCCGCCTGCGCTTGGCCAACCACTTCGCGCAGCGCGCCCTGGATCTCACCGAAGACGACATGCGCGGGCTTCGGCACTCGGAGATCGTGGCCCACCCGGAGTTCGACCGGGTCGAACGGTGCATGCATCGAGTGCTGGCCACCGGTGAACCGGAGCGCGTGGACGTCCAGGTGAAGGTCGCCGGTGAAACCCACAAGCAAGCCTGGACGCTCGTGCTCAATCCGATATGCGACGAGCGCGGCGACATACGTGGCGTGGGGCTGTCGGCTCACGACATGACCGAGCGGTATTGGGCGCACCAACGACTGCAACTGCTGAACGACGCCAGCGCCCGTATCGGGACCACTCTGAACGTGGCGCAAACGGCGCAGGAACTGGCAGACGTCGCCGTCCCCGGATTCGCCGACTTCGCCACCGTGGACCTACTTCTTGACTCACAGGCTCCCCAGGAGACGCGTCTGCCGGACACCGGCCCCATACCGTCCACGGCAGCGCTGCGTCGTATCGCTCATCAGTCCGTGCTTCCGGGTGTGCCCGAGGCTGCGGTCTCCCTCGGTGAGATCGACAGATACGTCGCAAACTCCCCGACCGTCGAGTGCCTGGCCACAGGCCGCGCCGTGTTGCATGGCGAGAACGAGCTGCAAGCCGCCGACTGGTCGATGGCGAACCCTCGGCGACAGGAAATGATCCGCGTCTTCGGTATCCACTCGGTCCTGGCTGTGCCGTTGCGGGCCCGCGGCAACACGCTGGGGGTGGCCGTCTTTCTCCGCCACCAGCGGCCGGAGCCGTTCGGAGCGGACGATCTCCTGCTCGCCGAAGAGATCACGGCCCGCGCGGCGGTCGCCATCGACAACGCGCGGCAGTACACCCGTGAGCGGGACACCGCGGTGGCGCTGCAGCAGACCCTGTTGCCGCAACGCCTCCCCCATCAGAGCGCCGTGGAGGTGGCCTGCCGCTACCTGCCTGCGGGCACATTGGCCCAGGTGGGCGGCGACTGGTTCGACGTGATCCCGTTGTCCAGCGCCAGGGTCGCCCTGGTCGTCGGCGACGTGGTCGGGCACGGGGTCCAGGCTTCGGCGATCATGGGGTGGCTACGGACCGCCGTCCGCACCCTCGCCGACATCGACCTGCCGCCCGACGAGCTGTTGACCCACCTCGACGACCTGGTCCTCCGCCTTTCAGCGGAGGCAGAAGCCGACGGACCCGCGGCCCCCGCCCAGGCCGCCGAGATCGCCGGAGGCCTGGGCGCCACCTGCCTCTACGCCGTCTACGACCCGCTCTCGCGTGTCTGCACGGTGGCCCGCGCCGGCCATCCCGCCCCAGTGCTGGTCAGCCCGCATGGCGCCGTAGAACTCATGGACGTGCCTGCCGGCCCGCCGCTCGGAGTGGGTGGCCTGCCCTTCGAAGCAGCCCAGGTCGTCCTTCCCGAGGGCAGTCAGCTTGCTCTTTATACCGATGGCCTGATCGAATCCCGCGACTGGGACATCGACGAAGGCATTGCTCGCCTGTGCAGGGCGCTCGACCATCCCGACCAATCCCTGGACGATGTCTGCGACACAGTGCTCGCCACCCTCTCCACCTCGCGTCCCACCGACGACGTCGCGCTACTGATCGCGCGCACCCAGGCGCTCGACACCCAGCACGTCTCCACCTGGGACTTGCCGTCCGACCCTGTCATCGTGGCCCAGGCCCGCAAGCTCGTCACCACGCAGCTCGACGCTTGGGACCTGGAGGAGGCAAGCTTCGTCACCGAGCTCGTGGTGAGTGAACTGGTCACCAACGCGATCCGCTACGCACACCCGCCCATTCAGTTGCGTCTGATCCACGACCGCCACCTCATCTGCGAGGTCTCCGACGCCAGCAGTACCGCCCCGCACCTACGTCGAGCCCGCACCTACGACGAGGGGGGCCGCGGTTTGCTTCTGGTGGCCCAACTGACCCGCGGCTGGGGAGCGCGCTACACGGGTCACGGCAAGACCATCTGGGCAGAAGTGGCGTTGGACGCAGCCCCGACCGCTCTCTGACGCCGACGGACCGCCTGGCTCGACACCCCTGTGGCTCGCCCGTTGCGGCCGGGGGGAGCGGGGTGACTCCCCGCGGTTCGAGGCGGTGCTCAGCCGCATCCGGGTACCTCGCCCGCGGGTGAGCCGGCCCCGCACCCGGCCGCGCAAAGTCCGCGCGGACAAGGCGTATTCAGCGCTCACGGTGGCCGCGCGCCGAGGTTCGACAAGTCCGACTACCGCGAGCGCCGCGCAGTCGAATGAGGCATCAAACGCCTCAAGAGGCACCGAGCGGTGGCCGCCCGGGACGACAAGCTCGCTGTCCGCCACGAAGCAACCGTTCTTCGTCGCGGCCATCAACGAATGGCTGTGACAAGCTGTCATACCAAACCGACCCGGGCGGCGCGTGAGCGTCAGGAATTCATGGTCGCTCGATCGGACTCGCTGCGCAGAACGCAGAATTCGTTGCCTTCAGGATCAGCAAGGATTGCCCAGCCTGAACCATCGGGATTCCGGTGATCGGTGACAAAGGTGGCACCAAGCCCCAGCAGCCGGTCCACTTCCTGATCGCGCGAGGTCTCAGGGCGCAAACACAGATGAATCCGGTTCTTGATCGTCTTGGCCTCGGGTACCTGATTGAAGTGCAACACCGGGCCGTCCGCCAGCAACACCTGAGTCTCCGGGTCACCCGGCCTGTCCTCCGGATGCAGCGGACGGCCTGTCACACTGCTCCAGAACCGAGCCAGCTCATAGGGATCCGCACAGTCAATCGCCACGTTCTGCAATACCGAGACCATGCGCGCGAGCCTTCCTGATCTCCACGCCAGACGCCACCGAGGTGCGGGCCCGATAGGTTGCCCGTATGTCTTCTGCACTTGTCGTTGGTTACGACCCGCAAGCCATACCCGGCGTCGACGGGGAGGCCCTTCGCTCGGCTCTCGATGCGGAGCTGGCTCGGTTCGGCGAGCACGGAATCGACGCAGCCATGACGCTGGTCGTGTTCGGTGAATCGGCCGAATCCACCCTCGTCGCGGGCCTGACCAAGCACCGGTGGGATGTCGTGGTCGTCGGCGGCGGGATCCGCAAGGCCGAGCAGTTGCTTCCGCTCTTCGAGCAGATCGTGAACCTGATCCGCCTCCATGCGCCACAGGCCGCCATCGCGTTCAACACCAGTGGTGGGGACAGCGTCGAGGCGGCAAAGCGATGGCTTTGAAGCCCGGCCGTCCGATGACGTCCTGGGCCACAGTCGGAACGCGGCAACGGTGACGGTGGCGGTACTGCGGAAACGTACACGCGCATTGGTCCCCATCGCCCCTGAGCCTATTGGCCTGTCAGGCTTGACGGGCGCAGGACCCAAGGCGGTCGGCGAGCGCCATGACGAGGTCGCGCAGTTCATCCGGGCGCTCGATGACGAACGGCCGGTCAAGTGAGGCGAGTACCGGCGGCAACCAGTCGAGCTTTTCCGCCCGTAGCTCGACTCGCAGCCAACGTTCGGTCGCCGGATCCGTGCCTGCCGCGGCCGCAGGTTCCTCCAGGCTCGCAACGCTGGCCGGAAGGCGGGCGCGAATCTGGTCGACCGTCCCGTGGATCCGCAAGGTCACCTCATACCGGTACTCAGCCGTGGCGAACCCTGACAACACACGCTGTGCCGGATCAAGTCCGGCGGGTACCTCGAACGATCCGGGCAGGGTCCTTGCGGCCGCGATGCGATCGAGCCGGAAGGTCCGGTCCTCGCCGATCTCGGGGTCCGTGCCCGTGACGTACCACCGGCCCGAATGGGCGACGATCCCGTACGCGTGCAGCGGGCGTTCGCTGCGGCGGCCGTCGCGGTCGGTGTATCTGATCGAGACCGGTCGTCGGTGGCGCACCGCATCGGCGACGGTGAGCAGGACCTCGGCGTCCGGGTGTGCGAACTGGCCGGGCGGAGCTGTGAATGCGAGGGATTCCAGGAGCGTGTCGAGCCTGCGGGCCAAGCGCTCGGGCAGCACCCTGCGGATCTTGGCCGCCGCCGTCTCGCTCGCCGTGTCCGACGTCGTCATCAGCCCACCTCGGCGGCCGGCGACCAAGCCGAGCAGCACCGCGAGCGCCTCGTCGTCGCTGAGCATGAGCGGAGGCAAGCGGTATCCGGAGGCGAGTCGGTACCCGCCGTAGCGGCCCCGCACCGCCTCCACCGGCACGTCGAGGTCGATCAGCTGGTCCACATACCGCCGCACGGTCCGCCCGTCGACGCCGAGCCGGTCGGCGAGTTCGGCCACCGTCCGGATGCCGCCCGACTGCAGCAGCTCCAAGAGAGTCAGCACGCGCCCGGTAGGTCGAGACATGTTTCAAAGCCTAACGGCAATACCGGACCGATTCTGTCCACTATTCGTCCTAGCCTGCGGAGTGCAAGCGGCTCCAACAACCTGGGAGAACATCATGGACTTCGCCTCGATCCGCATCATCACCAGCGACGTCGCGCGCCTCGTCGAGTTCTACGAGAAGGCCACAGGGGTGCCGGCGACCTGGGCCACCGAGGACTTTGCCGAACTCAAAACCCCCAGCGCCACTCTCGCGATCGCCGGCACCCGCACCGTCCCCCTGTTCGCTCCGGATTCCGCCCGCCCGGCGGACAACCACAGCGTGATCATCGAGTTCCTCGTCGACGACGTGGACCGCGTGCACGGGAACCTGACCGGCTTTGTCGCCGACTTCGTCAACGAGCCCACCACGATGCCCTGGGGCAACCGGTCGCTGCTCTTCCGCGACCCCGACGGCAACCTCGTCAACTTCTTCACCCCGGTCACCCCGGCCGCCATCGAGAAGTTCGCTCGTTGACCCAGACACACGGACAACGGGCACCTGCTACCGATCACAGATCTGGGCCGCCGCTATCGCCGCGACCAGCACGAAACACAGGCGCACGCGCCCTTACACCCCCAGAACGAACGGGAAGGCCGAACGCTTCAACGGCACCCTCTCCCGCGAGTGGGCGCGCCTCGCCCCGGCAGCGACGTCGACGTCGATCATCGTGGTACCACGCTTGACCGGTCACTCGTCGCACGCCTCACGGACGCCTCCGTCTCAACGGCCGCCATGCGCGCGAACTGGGCCTGGTGGTCCGCCGTCACGTCACCGCCTGCGTGAAGACGGTCAGGCGGGCTGCCACAGCTCGATGCGATTGCCCTCGGGATCGGTGACCCAGCCGAACCGACCGACAGCCTCCATGTCCTGAGTTTCTTCGGCGACGTCCGCACCCTTGGCGCGCAATTGCGCGAGCATCGCATCCAGGTCGCCGACCCGGAAGTTGAGCATCGATTGCTGGGCGCGGGACCCGAAGTACTCTGTCTCGGACTCGAACGTCGCGAACACCGTCGGCCCCGCTCCCTGACGCCACAGGCCGTTCTCATCGGCGTCCAGGCCCAGGCAATCGCGGTACCACGCGCTCAGGGCCGCCGGGTCGGCGGCACGCATGAAGTATCCACCGATTCCAAGCACACGTTCCATGCCGCTATCTTGCCAGGACGGCAATCGGGCGGCCGGCACCACACCATCGCCCGCTTGGCACCCCCGTCTCCATCGCGGGGGAAGTCGGTACTCACACCCCGCTTTCCAGGTCTGGCGGCATTGGACAGGCACAGCGCAGCGGCGCAGCCGCCTCGCCGAAGACGGCGCGGCTACCGCCGCAGCGGGCCGTATCTCTTCGAGCCCGGGGCCGGCAAGGTTGGAGGGCCGCCCGGTTGGGCCTGTCAGGCCTTCGGCTATGGGCGGACGTAGGGCCGATTGATGAGCGCAGCGCGACGGGGGACGATGAGCACGAGCGCTGGGCACCACGGCGGATGCCGGAGGCAGCGCGGGCGCCGGTGGTTTCGACAATCAGGCACGACCGTGATCGTGGTGCGGCAGCCGGCGCACCCTGCCCTTCGCCCCGGCAATCGCGCCACCACACATCCGCTTCCCCGACGTAGCAGCGGTTGTTCCGCAAGCACCGGCGGCGCCCGATCGGCGCGAGGCGATGGCCATTCCGTCCTCCGCAATCGCAGCCGCGATCGGCTACGCGATCCAGCAGCCCGTCGGCGTCGACATCGGCAAGGTCGCCGTCCGACTCAGCTCGAAGGGCGAGAACGCCGGTGGCCTCACGATCACCATCATCGTGGGCCGACCGGCGCCGCCGCAGTGCGTCACAGGGTCGCGGTCGTACCCTCTCCGGATGCGCTGCCCGCGAGCCACTGGGCCCATCCCAGGTTGAAGTCGGCGTAGCCGTTGTCGGCCGGGGCCTTGGCACGGGACGAGCCGGTGATGGTGACGGGATCGCCCTGCTTGACCTGGCCGTAGAACCACTTGGCGTCCGACATGGACAGGTGGACGCAGCCGTGCGAGCCGCGGGCGCTGCCGCTGCCCGGCGTGGGATCGCCCGTCGAGTAGTGCACGTAGGTGCCGGACTGGGTCAGGTGGACGTCCCAGGGCAGCGTCAGGTCGTAGTAGTTGGGGCTGGACTTGTCGCAACTGATACCGACGCTGCAGGAGGTCATGTGGACCTTCTCCTGCTTGTCGATGACGGCCATCGTCCCGTTCCACGTCGGATACTCGGCACTGCCCGCATTGATCGACAGGGTGCGCACAGGCCTGCCGTTGCGTGTCACCTTCATGGTGTGGCCGGTCACCGACACATCCGCGCGCACGTCGTCGCCGATCGCGAAGGTGTGGGTGTAGCTGTGCACGCCGTAGCGTCCGTTGCCGTTGCTGACGCCCGTCATGTCAGCGTCGATCTTCACCTTGGTACCGGCGGGCCAGTACGTCTTCGGCCGCCAGTCGGCGCGCTTGTCGCCCATCCAGTGCCAGGCGCCGGCCACCGGCTGCGAGGCGCTCACCTTCATGTGCTTCTCGACCGTGGCCCGTGCCTTGGCCGCCACGGGGTTGGTGAAGATCACCGAGATCGGCATGGCCACGCCGACCGTGGTTCCCGTCTGCGGAGTGATCGTATCCAGCAGCATCGGCGGGCCCGCAGGCTTTGTCGGCTTGGGCGAGGCGCTCGCAGCCGGCTTTCCCGACGCCTTTGCGTCGTTGCCGCTCGCCTTGTCACTGCCGCCCCCGCCGCAGGCAGTCACGCCCACCAGCATCGCGACCGTGACGAGTGCGATCCCTATACCGCCCTTGCGCCGTCCCACAACCTGCCCCACTCTCTTGCTCCACGGCCCCGACGGGCCCGACTGGCTGTCAGACGGTCATGGCATGGGCCGCAGTTGCGTGCGGCCCAGTAAAGCGTGCCTCAAAACTCGGTGCGCACCGCCAGGTAGCAGACGGTGAGGGGTACGGCATCGTCGCCTCCCGCGTTCAGAGCGCGTCAAGGTGCAACGCAGATGGGGCCACACCGCTGCAGGCCGGCAGCCGGGGACACTGGCCGGTGCGCACAGCAACACGCCCAACACCAGTCTTCCGCCCGCCGACTTCACTCCGCCCTCGCTCAGGAAGGCGCGCGTCGCAGCATCACACACCGCCGGCGTGCAATCCCGGCAGCACGATCGTGACTCCTCCACCCCGTAAACGGGGTGGCTTCTCGCTAAGCCGGGTTGGCGTCGCGACGGACCAGCCCGGCCCGTAGAACGTTGGTTGCTCCCACGACGTCGGCGTGCGCCCGGTGGTCGCACGAGATGCAGTGGAACTTCTCCTGTGTGGGCCGGTTCTCCTTCGCGGTGTGCCCGCATTCGGGGCACTGGCGGGAGGTGTTGCGGGGGTCCACGGCGATCACGTCTCGTCCGGCGCTTTCAGCCTTGGCGTGCAGGATCGTCAGGAACACCCCCCAACCGGCGTCAGCGATCGAGCGGTTCAGACCTGTCTTGGCGGCGGCCCCGTTGGGCAGGAACGCGCCCGGCTTGTCGGGGTCGGGCTTCGGTGTGACGGTCTTGCTCATGTTGCGGATCTTGAGGTCTTCGTGCGCGATGAAATCGTGCTCGGCGACCAGGGCGTGCGCGGTCTTGTGTGCGTGGTCGAGGCGCTGACGTCGCACCTTGCCGTGCAGGGCCGCGACGCGCTCTACGGCCCGCTGGTGGTTGTTGGTGCGGTTCTTCGCCTTGCGGCTCGGATACCGGGACAGTGCCCACTGTGCGGCCTCCAGCTTGGCGGCAGCCTTGCGGGCGTGGCGCGGGTTGTCGACGTGCTCACCGTTGGACGTGGTGAGGAACGACGCTATGCCCATGTCGATGCCGACCAAGCTGCCGGTCGGGGTCAGCGGCTCGGGCTGCGGCTGCTCGGCGGTCAGGACGACGTACCAGCGCTTGCCTTCGCGCTTGACGGACACGGTCTTGACCTTGCCGACCACCGGCCGGTGCTGGTTGACCTTGACGTGCCCGACACCCTGGAGGCGGACGCGGGTGACGGGGTCGTGCGGGGTGGCATCCCACCGGCAGCCGTCCCCGTCCTTGGGGAAGTCCACCGTGTCGAACCAGTTCACACCCCGAAAGCGCGGGTAGCCCGGCGTATCACCGGACTTGATCCGGCGGAAGAACGCGGCGAACGCCTTGTCCAGACGGCGAAGTGTCGCCTGCTGCGAGGAGAAGGACCAGCGGCCCTGCCGCTCGGGGTCGAAAGCCCGGATGTCCTTGAGCTGTCCGGACTGCTGCCCGTACTTCACGCTCGTCTTCGAGGCGTGTCGGTAGGCGTCGCGACGTTCTTGCAAGGCTCCGTTGTAGAGGGAGCAGTGATCGGCCAGCATCACGGCGAGCGCAGCGGCCTGGCCCACGGTGGGCCGCATGAGGAACGTGTACGCGCGGATCATCCAGCCCACCCCCTTCCGGTCGAGTCCGTCGATCATACTACGCTTGGTGTATGTCACCGCGCTGGGAACCAAACACCGATATCCGCCGGGGCCGTCACGTCGTCTACAACCTTCATGTCCACTTGGTTTTCGTGACCAAGTACCGGCGTGAAGTCTTCAACGACGACATGCTGACGCGCTGCGAAGAGATCATGCGGAACGTGTGCACCGACTTCGGCGCGGACCTGATCGACTTCAACGGCGAAGAGGATCACGTGCACCTCCTGGTGCACTACCCGCCCAAGGTCGCCCTCTCGAACCTGGTCAACTCGCTCAAGGGCGTGTCCTCGCGCTACCTGCGCCAGGAGTTCACCGGCCGCGTCAACCGCTTCATCCTGCACGGCCGGTTCTGGTCTGGCTCCTACTTCGCCGGATCATGTGGCGGGGCTCCGCTGTCGATCGTCCGTCAGTACATCCAGCAGCAAAAACGTCCTTCGTAACCTCCGGGCGATGCCACGGCCAATTCTCACTGTCAGAGCAGTCCTGAGATCGGATTCCCTCCCCGCCTAAAGGCGGGGATTCCCTCCGAAGAGAGGGATGGAGTCCGCTCCCCCGGCCTGCCGGCGGCCCGCACGCTGGGCCGCCCCCGAAGCGGTACGGCCGCCCCTGCGAAAACCACTTGAGGCGTCCTGCACGCGCTGACACGGTGACCCCTTGTGCCTGCATCGGACGCGTCCGAAGACCGAGATCCCGAGCAACCTGACGGCGACGCATCACCGGTATCCACGACCGGCCCCGCGTCCCGGCAGCCGCTACGTTCCGCTGCCTTCCGATGGTTCCTTGCCGGCCAGTCGATCTCCATGGCCGGCAGTGCCATGTCGCCGCTCGCCCTGGCCTTCGGCGTCCTGCAGGTCACCGGCAGTGCGGCCTGGCTGTCCGCGGTCAGCACTGCGGCGCTGGTTCCGATGGTCGCGACGCTCCTCCTCGGCGGCGGTATCGCCGACCGCCACCGGCGCGACACCGTGCTGCGCCTCACCAGCCTGGGCGCCGGCCTCACCCAGGCCGGCGTCGCCTTCCTCCTTCTGGCCCACCAGAACCCGATGTTCCTGCTGCCGCTGTCCGCCCTCAACGGCATCTTCCAGGGACTGACCAAGCCCGCGCTGCGCGGCATCGTCTCGAATCTCGCGGCGGGACGCGGGATCCAGCAGGCCAGTTCCCTGCTGGCGTCCGTCAGGAACGCCACCCGCATTCTCGGCCCGACCGCGGCCGGCCTGCTGACCGCTTCCGTCGGAGGCGGCTGGGCGATCGCCGCGGACGCCGCGTCCTTCCTCCTGGCGGCCGCGTTCTTCGCCCGGATGTCGCTGCCGGACCTGCCACCGCGCAGCGACGGCGCCCCGACGATGATCGGTGAACTGCGGGAGGGCTGGGGCTACTTCAGCTCTACGCCCTGGATCTGGACGGTGACCTCGGCCTTCGCCGTCTTCAACGCCGTCAACATGGGCGTCTGGCAGATCCTGGGTCCCGTGATGGCGAACGACACGATCGGCGCTGAGGGCTGGGGGCTGGTGCTGAGCACGCGTGGCGTCGGAGCGCTGCTGGCCGGCGTGGTGATGGTGAAGCTGACGGTACGGCGGCCGATGGTGCCCGCGCTGTCCGCGATGACGCTGGGCGCCGTTCCGCTGATCCTGCTCGGCACAGGCGCGAACACATTCTGGCTCGCTGCCACGGCGTTCGCGGCAGGAGTGGCCTCCGAATTCTTCACCGTCGTGTGGGAGACAGTGCACAACACCCACGTCCCGCAGCGGCTGATCTCCCGGGTCGGCGCCCACGACGAGTTCTGGTCCTTCGTGCCCATCCCCATCGGCCAGCTCTCCACGCCTCTCCTCGCCGCGACGTTCGGAACGGTCGCGGTCGCCGTCACCGGCGGCACGGTGGCGGCAGTGGCGATGCTGGTGCCCTTGCTGGTGCCGTCACTTCGCCGGATCGAGATCAACCGGGACAGCGAATGAGCGGAGCAGCCACCGGCTCTTGGCGTCCCCTGGCGTCCCCTGGCGTCCCCTGGCGTCCCCTGGCGTCCCTTCAGGACGGGCCGATCGAGGAACCCGTGTCAACCGCCCGCATCCGGCTGGACAGCAAGCCGCCAAGGCGCGAGCTGTCACCGGACAGCTCTACGAGCACCCGTAGGCGGCTCGGACGGCCGGCTCATGCGCGATGCCCACAACAACATGCCAATCACGCCAGGACACCCGCCAGGCCACGAACTCGTCATCCCTGAGCGTCACAGCCCGCTTCCCCTCCCCCACGCCGGCACCGACCGCGTCGGACCTCGGCCGTGGCGTCACGTCAGGTGCACGCCTCAGCGGACAGCCCCGTGGGCAGCATGGCCCAGACCGTCTTGCCCCTGGGCGTGTACCGGGTCCAGCCCCAGTGCTGGGACAGGGCCTCGACGATGAGGAGGCCGCGGCCGTGCTCCTGGAGCGGGCCGACCGTGTCCGGGCACCGGGGAAGGCTGTCGCTCTGGTCGGTGACGGCGCAGACCAGGTGCGCGGAGCGGAGGGTGAGCTTCACCCACACCTCGGACACGGCTTCGTCGTCATCGGTCGCGTCGCACAGCCGGGCGTGCAGCATGGCGTTGGCGGCCAGTTCGGAGATGACGGTCAGGGCGTCGTCACGGCACTGGTCCAACTCCCAGTGGCCGAGGGTGCGGTCGGTGAACTCCCGTGCCTGGGCACATCCCCTGCCGGTGCCGGACAGCCGCAGGCTGGCGGTCCTGGGCGCGGTGCGCCGGGGGCCGCGCCCAGCCCGCTCCACCGGGAGCGCAGTCGGGCCGAACCGGGGTGCTGGGTGCGCAGACAACGACACGGCGTCTCCTGAAGTGACCGTCAGGACAGGGCGCCAGCACGGAGCTTGACGCCTTGGCTATTATCCACGCCGACGACAACTTCGTGCAATTTCACGGGAAATTGCATGCAGATCGAGCCAGTCGGCGCCATGTGAGGCAGGCGGGCCTGCACGATTACCGGGCGGGTCGCCGGACGGTCGCCGGCGTGGCGGAACACGTACGAGGAGAGTGCAGTGCCATCAATTCCCAACGGGGTGCAGGCGAGTTCACTGGGCATCCGCTGGATCAAGAGCCGACACAGCAATGCCGAGGGCAACTGCGTCGAGGTCGCCGCCCTGGCCGAAGGAGGTGTGGCGATGCGCAACTCCCGTGACCCGCACGGGCCGGCGCTGATCTACACGTCGGCCGAGGTGGCCGCCTTCCTGGCCGGTGCGAAAGACGGCGAGTTCGACCACCTGTTGTGACAGGAGCCGGATGCCCGCGGCACTTTGCTCCGACCGGCAGCTGCGGCAGCAGGCGTCAAAGTGCGATAATGCAGCCTGTCGTCCCCTGCCTACCGGGAGTCAGGATGCCCTCCGAGTCGCCCCGCGTCTCCCGCCTCGAACCGTATCTGCACCGCACGGAACCCGCCCCGACCCTGCTGAAGATGCTGGTCGGGGTCCAACTGGCGGGCATCCGCGACGACGCCGGCCTCGCTCAGGAACAGGCGGCCCGCGCCGTGGGGTTCAGCCCGGCGAAGCTGTCACGCATCGAGGCGGGCAAGGGGCGTCGGCCACCCACCGAGAGCGACGTCCGCGCACTCCTGGAGCTGTACAAGGCGGAGGACTACGAGACGTCGGTACTGCTGCAGCTGTTGCGGCGCGCGGGAGAGCCGGGGTGGTGGCAGCGCTTCGACAAGCGGCTGATGCCGGAGTGGTTCGACCGGCTGGTCGGCCTGCAGGAAGCGGCTCACGCCATCCGTACCTTCGAGATCCAGTACGTTCCCGGACTGCTCCAGACTCCCGAATACACCCGCGCGGTCGTGGAGCGTGGACTGCCTTCCGCGCCCGCCCGTGAGGTCAACCGCCGCGTCGAACTACGCACCCGGCGAAGCGAGTTGCTCCAGCGCACGGATCCGCCCCAGCTCTGGGCGATCCTCGACGAGTCGGTGCTGCTGCGCGTCCTGGGCAGCCGCGAGGTGATGCGCGACCAGATCCAACACCTGATCACGATGGCTCAACTGCCCCATGTGACCCTCCAGATCGTGCCCCTGGACGTGACGAACGCCTCCGCGCCCGCCATCCCCGTCACCTATCTGCGCTTCGGCGGCCTCGACCTGCCGGACGTCGTCTACCTCGAAGCCATCAGAAGCGCCACGTTCCTCGAGGACCGGGACGAGACCGAGGAGTACCGGGTGGCCCTGGACCGGCTGGCCGACGAAGCCCTCAACCCTCGTGACTCCCTGACCCGCCTCCGCGAGACCGCCGAAGGACGGTACGGGGTGGCCTGACCCGCGGCCCTCCACCTTGAGCCTTTCGGGACCCGGACGGACAGCGCGCAGCGGAACTTGTTTTGACAGCTTCAAGAGCAAGCGGCCCCGGACGGGGCCGCCCGCTTCAAGTCGCGCAAAGACCGGCGCCCAGCAGCAGCCAACGGCGTGACAGGGACAGTCAGGAACCGCCCCCGTCAGACGCAGACGGTCGTCACGATGTCAGCGGATCCGTCCCGCCCCTCCGAACTCCGTCCACTCCTGCGTGAGCTGACGCGGCGCCACCTCGTTGTCCGGCCGCCATGTGGAGACCTCGACCAGGCCCGGCTCGAGGATGTCCATCCCCTCGAACCACTGCGCGACGTCCTTCTCCTCGCGCACCCGGCCCCAGTGCCCCTGCGTCGCCTGATCCATGAAGTTGGTCACGAACGCCCGCACCTCCGGGTCGTCGCTGACCAGTTGGCACATCACCAGGCAGCTGCCGGGCACGAGCCGTTCGGTCACCCGTTGCACCACCGCGAGCGGTCCGTCGGTGTCGCTGTCCGGAATACAGTGGAAGACCGAGTTGAACAGCAGTGCCACCGGCTGCGAGAAGTCGATCAGACGCTGGGTGTCCGGGTGGGAGAAGATCTCATCGGTCTCTCGCAGGTCGGCCTGGATGACGGCCGTGCGCTCGTTCTGGTCCAGCAGAGCCCGGCCGTGCACCAGGACCATCGGGTCGTTGTCGACGTACACCACACGCGAGGCCGGATCGATCCGCTGCGACACCTGATGCACGTTGTTCTGCGTGGGCAGACCGGATCCGTGGTCGAGAAACTGCCTGATCCCGTAGTCCTGGGCCAGCGTGGCGACCACCCGCTGCAGGAAGCGACGGTTGTTCAGCGCCAGCGCCCTCGTGCTGGGCACCACCTTGTCCAGTTCCTCGCAGGCGGCCCGGTCGACGGCGTAGTTGTCCTTGCCGCCCAGGTAGTGGTCGTACATACGTGCGGCGGTCGGAACCGTAGCGTCGATCTTGGTGGACAACTTCTTTCCGGACTCCATCGTCTCCCCCAGTTCCAAGCCGCACCACGTGGGGCGGCGCGCCAGACAACACATCCTAGGGAAAGGGCACTTGGCGTAGCCACTCCCTTGGCACAACTCCACCCTCTTGACCTCGTGGGGTCGGTTCGGTGTCTTCGGAGTCAGCGTTCCAACCGACTGTCCGCGAGGCGGATCGGCCCCAGCCCCAGCCTCCGGGGCCCTTGTGTCGGCAGAGACCGTGTCCCCCGCAGGCTGTGTCGCTTTTCACCGGGTCTCGGCCTTCGGCTCGTGCCGGCATTGAGCACAGGGATCCTTCCGTGGAGAGGTCAGTTGATCGAAAATGCGTAGCCTGTTGCTGAGGGCGTCGGGATACTGCCGCGGTGACCCTTACTGAACTGCCTCAACTGCTGCGGCCTCGTGCTCTGGAGCCCGGAGACCTCGTCGTCATCGCGGCGCTGTCCGGACCTCTCCATTCCAGATACGCGCCCGATCTCCAGCAGGCGGCGGCCGAGCTCGAGGGGATGGGATTCCGTGTGCGTCTCGCGCCGCTCCTCGAAGCAGGGCAGCACCGTTGGTGGAGCGCTGCGCGGCCGGACGAGATGGCGGAGGAGTTCAACGGTCTGCTGCGTGATCCCGAGGTGCGCGCGATCGTCGCGCACGACGGTGGCCAGACGGTGTTCGGATATCTCGACCTGATCGACTTCGACGCGGTCAGAGCCGATCCCAAGCCGATCCTCGGCTTCAGCGACATATCGCTGCTGCACCTGGTGCTTTACGCACGCACCGGTCTCGTCGGGTTCCATGCCGACCTGGCCACGCCCGGTCTCGGTGGGCACTGGCAGAGAGCGTCCGCGGCCCGCCGGGAGGAGCTGGGGAAGCTGTACGCGACGCTGCTGACCGGCACGGAGCCGATCGGTGTGCTGCCCGCCGGTCCGTCGTGGGAGTGCTGGCGTGCCGGGCGTGCCGAAGGTCCGCTGGTCGGCGGGGTCATCAATCGCATTGCGCTGGCGCAGGCGACGCCCTTCGCGCTACCGCTCGAATGCTTCGACGGCGCGGTGCTGTTCTGGGAGGAGGCGGGCGGCCAGGCATCGTACGTGTGGAACTATCTGCAGGTACTGCGGCACAGCGGCATTCTTGATCGGATCGCCGGCATGGTCGTGGGCGTTCCGGAGGCGATCGACGGGCTCGACTCGCCCGACGGCTCCCCAACCCTGTCCGAGATCGTCCTCGACGTCCTCGGAGACCGTGACATCCCGGTCCTGGGCAACGTCGAGTTCGGACACGCCGGCCCGAATCTGCCGATGCCGGTCGGTATCCGCGTCGCCCTCGACGCGCAGCAACGAACGCTGTCGCTGCTCGAACCGGCGGTGCGGCCACTCACTAGGGACAGTACCCATGCGACTCAGGCGGCTGTAACGCGTAAACGCGCTGCTCACTAAGACGTGAGGCAGCAATGAGACGCTGCAGTTCTGCTCACAGAAGGTGCACAGAACCAGTTCACTCGACCAGGCACCCCGGCAACTCCTCCCGCCCAAGGACTCAAGGAGCGTATCCGCCGACGTCCGGACGGCCCCTCCCTTGGGGCCCGCACGCCAGGGTTAACCCTGACCCCGCCTCTGGGCGGACGCCGCGTGTCCTTCCTCGAGTCCCTCGGCAAGTGACGGTGAACCCGCCCTTTCCACGGGCCAGTTGCCGTCTGCGGGGAAACAGGGGAGAAGATCACGGGACCGAACGATGTCGAGCTGGTGCGGGTGTTCACCCGTCGACCGAAGGGCACCATCGCCGACATAACGGTCGAGGCGTCCAGCGAGTTCGAGGTCGTCCTCGAGGCGGAGTGCGGCACGGCGCTCTTCGGGACCGGCGGCAAGTACCAGGCGGAGATCGTCGTGCGTGACATCACCGCGAACAACAACATTCCCTTCAAGGTGGCGGGCCCCACCAACGGCTCCTTCGGCGACACCAACTGGCCGCAGGAGGACCAGAAGTTCGTCTACCACGTCGAGCCGACCGAGCTGACCGGACGTGTCGGGCACCTCTGCCAGGTGTACGCGTACCTCCTCGTCGGCATCACCCATCCCGACGTCGGCATCGGCGTCAGCCCCATGTTCGTGATCGAGCCGTTGACAGCGGGGAGAGCCATGGACACGCCGCGGATCGCCGCGCAGTTCGCCTCCGCACGGGGGGACTTGGAGCGACGGCTCGTACGTCGGAGCTCCTCCGTGGAGATCCGAACGGACCGGCTGCTCAACGCCGTTGAGGACGCGCTGGGCGAGGTCGATCGAGCCCTGGCCGGCATCGAGCGGCCCGCGCCACGCACCCTGCCATGGAGCACGACAAGGAACTGCTCGACCTGCTCGCCGCCCAGCTGCGGCAGGACGGGCGGTACGCGCTCGCGCGCATCGCCGCGCTCCGCGAGGACCTGCCGTTGCGCCACGGCATCCGCGTCGTGGAATACAGCGAACGCGGCGAGCACGGCGAGTTCGGCCCGGAAGCCCTCTTCGATCTCCCGGACGGTCCGGTGGCACCACCGGACAGCGTCAGGACCGTAGCTCCGGCACTCGTCAGTGATGACCAGGAGGTGCTGCGCCAGGGCCGCGTGGTGCCTCGGACGACCAGATACGGGGGATCCGATGAGCAAGCCGACTGAGAACAGGCCGCGCGACACAGTGGTCGTGGGGTTCGACCTGGGGCATGGGGAGACCGCCCTCGCGGTGGCCCGCTCCGACGCCAACGCGTCTCCCGGCCCGCTCGATCTGCCGGGGTCGAGTCGTCGGCAGGTCCTGACGGCGGTGGCCGAACACGACACGCACGGGGTGTTGATCGGCGAGGCCGCCCTGACCACGGCCGGTGTGCGCTATCTGGCCACCGAGTTCAAGAGCGAGAGGATGAAGGAGGCGGAAGCACGGCGCCCGGTCACCCTGGTGCTGCGCCGCGTAGCGGCGAAGGCGGTACCAGCCAGGCGCTGTTGGGCTGAGGAGCATGAGTCCGTCGACACGGTCCTCTTCGAGGTACTCGACCTGCGGTGGTCGCCTGAGCTGAAAGCCCGTTGCGCCGCCGGCCCGGAGGGGGTTCCGGGCCGGCGGCACGGCATGGGAGGTCAGCCCTTGGCCGCCAGGACGTGCTCGGCGGCGAACTTGGCGCCCTTGTCGGTGTCACCGTTGGAGATGTAGGCGAGGTGGGACGCACCGGCGCCACCGCCGCAGACCGGGTCGCCGGAGGCGCAGAAGTCGGCCCACTTGGGTGCGTAGGTCGGAGCGCCGGACTCGATGCTCTGGCCGGTGAGGTGGATCGGGTTGCCGAAAGTGACAACGGCGGCGACGCGCGGGGCGAGCTCGGCCGGGATTGCCGTACCGGAGCCGAGGCTGGTCTTCATACCGGTGGCGATGTCCGTGACGCTGGCGCCCTGGGAGTATCCGCCGATGACGAAGAGCGTGTTGGGGCACTGCGCGGCCAGCGAGGTGACGTGCTTGCTCATGTCCGTCGCGCCCGTTCCGGCCGTGGCCTGGGCGTGGTCGGCGGGGTAGTCGACGGCGTAGGTCGTCACGGTCTTGCCGGGCAGGGCGGAGGCCACGGCCTTGGTGAACGGGGAGCCGACGATGCCGACGCCGGACAGTTCGCCCGTGCCCCGGGCGAAGGACACGTCGACGTCGGAACATGACGCCGCGGCGGCGGTCACGGTGGCGGCCTGCGCGTACAGCGTGCCTCCGACGGTGAGCCCGGCTGCCGCGACCGTCGCGACCGCCCACCTGGTGCGACGCCCACCGGTGCGGCGGTGACGAGCGGGCTGCTGTGCGGAGTTCGACATGGGTGGTTCCTTTGCTGTGGGGCGCATGGTGCACCTGTGCAGGGGGTGCTTTGAATCTATGAGCCACCTGTGTTGGGGTGTTATGGGCGCAGGCAAAGGAAATGTCGTCGTACTTTGCGGCGAGGTGAGAGGGGCGTGCCGTGCCCGTTTGTCATCCGGGCACAAACTCCGGCACGTCACTTGAACGGAAGTGAGTCAGCCGGTGGCAGACGCCTGGAGGGCGAGTATCAGCTCCAGCCGTGTGCCGGGGTCGCACAGGGCGTCGTCGCCGAAGAGTTTCTGCAGCTGTCGCAGCCGGTAGCGGACCGTCTGCGCGTGGACGTGCAGACGGGCGGCCGTGTCGGGAACGTTGCCCCCGTCGAGCAACCAGACCAGCAGCGTCTCGCGAAGCCGTGCGCGCTGCGCCTCCGGCACCGCCTCCAGCGGAGCGAGGGCGCGGGCCGCGAGGTGGGCCAACAACTGCTCGTCACTGTGCAGCAGCAGGGCCGGGAGGTGATCGGCGCACCGAAGCAGCCCTTGCCGGGGCAGAACGCCGCGCTCCACGAGGCGAAGGGCACGCGTCGCCCACCGCAGCGACTGCCCGGCCTCGCCGAGCGGCACGGTCGGCCCGAGCACCGCCGGTCGGCCGCCCAACGCGAGGGCCAGCGCCCGGTCCCCGAAGCGACCGGACCCGTCGGGATCGGAAAGGAGCATCCGCGGCGGATGGGCATCCGTGTCGGCAAGGGCCCCCACCGGCACGGGAAGTGACTCCGCGCTCTCCGCGCCACCACCACCCGAACCGCGTGAATCACCCGAATCACCCGCGAGCACCAGCACGGCAACCTGCTCCGGTACGACCCATCGCGCACCGCGGGCCAGTTCCTCGACGGCCTTGGGCGGAGCGGTCTTCTCACCGAGGAGCAGATCGAGCAACCGCAGCCGACGGCGCTCCAACTCGTCGGCGTCACGCAGCCGGGCCTCGGCATACCCCGCCGCGGCGGCCTCCGCCACCTCGTGAACGGAACGGAAGGCCAGCTCCCCCAACGCCGACACGACGGCCGAGTCCAGCCCGAGTTCCTCCGCGATCTGCCCCATCAGGCGCCACGCATGCAGTCCACCGACGCGCAGCGCGGACTGGAACGCCTCCAGGCTCCGGCCCGCCAGAGCCGTGTTCCACCCCAACTCGTAGTAGGTACACGCGATCGCGTCGCCCTGACCTCCCGGGTCGGCGACATGATCGACGAAGAGCGTCAAAGCCTGCACCACACCTGTACGCAGCCTGCCTTCCAAAGCCCCTGCGGGCTGCGCGTACTCAGGCACCTGTCTTCGCACTTCCTCCTCCACCTCTGCGGCCACTAGGGGGAGTTGGTCCCGCAGCCGCTGGGCGAGCCCAGACGGAACCGACGCGGCCGGGAACGGGCCCGGTGTGCTGTGCGGGGAGGGTGCGGTCATCGGATGCGCCTTTCGCCCAAACTCGGTTCATGGGGAGATCGACACCCGCCGCGAGCACGGGAGTCCTGGGTGAGACGTCCGGAGGGTCGCATTCCGTTCCCAGGGTCGCATCTTCACGGAGGCGGGCGATCAGCCCCAGGACCTGTCGATGCGCCGGGCGAAGCTGTCGTAGCCGGCCGGCTCGAAGGCCCGGGCCATGGGCTGCTTACGAGGTCAGGGTCCGCGGTGGCTCGTTCTGCGCCCTGGGCGGCGAGCAGGTGCCCCATCGGCGAACAGAGGGAACCGGTCGATGGCCTGCCTCAGACCGGACGTCAACCTTCACCTCGGGGTCAGCGGCGAGCGTCGCCCCTTCCCAGGGCCCACGGCTCACTTCGGATCCCGCGACGGCCGGCGACGCGAGGGCGCCCGCAATCCCTGCGAGGCCAAGGACAACGGTTCACCACCGCCTCGGGAAGCACCAGAGTGGACGGATCACGCTGCGCTTCGTCGAACCCCTACTCCTCGCGGAGCGTGGAAGGTATCCCCCTCTCGGGCCCGTTGATCTCCATGCGGTGGTCGCTCCAACGCCAGCCTCTGCGGCCGGACTTCGGCAGACGCGGTGCCAGCCGTGTCCACCCGTCGTTCGTCGGGTCGCCCCGCCCCCACTGGCACACCAATGATCCAGGAACTAGGTGATCAGCTGTCCCGCCGGACAGACACTGAAGACCAAAGGCCGCCCGTCGCCCCGGCTCCTCTCCATGACGACTCCAACTCGCCCAGCGGACATGACCTTTGACCCGGGCATCCGTGAACCAGAGACGTCCGCACTGGCGCATCCCTGGTCACCGAACTCGGCCACGCCGGCGATCTCAGGCCCTGTCGAGCGCGCCCACACGTACGACAGAGGGCAGCAGACAGCGGCTCCGGGAGTGCCCCGCACCGTCCCGCGGTGTTCAGGCGTCGTAAGCGTAGAAGCCGCGGCCGCTCTTGCGACCGAGATGGCCTGCGGCGACCATGCGGCGCAGGAGGGCGGGCGGTGCGTACAGGGGCTCCTTGAACTCCTCGTACATGGACTCGGCCACGGCCTGGGCGGTATCGAGGCCGATGAGGTCCAGCAGGCGCAGCGGGCCCATGGGGTGGGCGCAGCCGAGCTCCATGCCCTGGTCGATGTCGTCGGGGCGGGCGCTGCCCGACTCCACCATCCGTACCGCGCTGAGCAGGTAGGGCACGAGCAGGGCGTTGACGACGAAGCCGGAGCGGTCGGGCGCCTGGATGGCCTGCTTTCCCACCTGTTCGGCGAAGGCGCGGGTGCGCTGCACGGTCTCCTGGCTGGTGGTCAGGGCGGGGATGAGCTCTACCAGTTGCTGCACGGGCACGGGGTTGAAGAAGTGCATGCCGATGACCTGACCGGGCCGTTCGGTGGCGACGGCGAGGTCGACGATGGGGATGGAGGAAGTGTTGGTGGCCAGGATGGCCGCCGGATCCTCGATCGTCTTGTCCAGGGCGCGCAGCACGTCGGTCTTGATGTCGCGGTTCTCGGCGACGGCCTCGACAACGAACTGGCGGTCGGCCAGATCACCGAGATCATGGGTGAAGGAGAGCCGGGCCAGGGCCTGATCGCGCTCGTCCTCGCTGAGCTTGCCGCGCCGTACCGCCCGGTCGAGGGAGCCGGTGATACGGCGCCGGCCGGCCTCGACGGCGTCGGGCGTGGCTTCGGCGACACGGACGTCGATGCCGCTGCGGGCGGCGACTTCGGCGATGCCGGAGCCCATGAGGCCGCAGCCGACGACGCCGAGACGGGTAACGGGGTCCATCTGAGGTCCTATCTGAAGAGGTGGCTGTGCTGTGGCCGTCGGTGGTGGTTGGCTCAGACGTTGCGGCGGTACTGGCCCCCGACCTCGAAGAAGGCGTCGGTGATCTGCTGCAGGGAGCAGACCCGCGCGGCGTCCATGAGGACGGCGAAGACGTTGCGGCCGCTCACCGCCGCGTCCTTGAGAGCGGCAAGGGCGGCGTGGGCCGGGTCGCGGTGGCCGTCCTGGAAGGAACGCACCCGACCCAGCTGGGACCGCTTCTCCTCCTCCGTGGCCCGCGCGAGCTCGATGGCGCCGGGCTCGGCGGTGTCCGCGTAGGGGTTGCGGAAGGTGTTGACGCCGATGATCGGCAGGGTGCCGTCGTGCTTGCGCTGCTCGTACAGCATCGACTCGTCCTGGATACGGCCGCGTTGGTAGCCGGTCTCCATCGCACCGAGCACACCGCCACGCTCGCTGATCCGCTCGAACTCCTGAAGGACGGCTTCCTCGACCAGGTCGGTGAGTTCGTCGATGATGAACGACCCCTGGAGGGGGTTCTCGTTCATGGCCAGGCCCCACTCCCGGTTGATGATCAACTGGATGGCCAGGGCCCGGCGGACGGAGTCCTCGGTGGGGGTGGTGACCGCCTCGTCGTAGGCGTTCGTGTGCAGGCTGTTGCAGTTGTCGTAGATCGCGATGAGCGCCTGCAGGGTGGTGCGGATGTCGTTGAAGTCCATCTCCTGGGCGTGCAGGGAGCGTCCGGAGGTCTGGACGTGGTACTTCAGCTTCTGGCTGCGCTCGCCCGCGCCGTACTTCTCCTGCATCGCCACGGCCCAGATACGGCGGGCGACGCGGCCGAGTACCGAGTACTCGGGGTCCATGCCGTTGGAGAAGAAGAAGGACAGGTTGGGGGCGAAGTCGTCGATGCTCATCCCCCGGGCGAGGTAGGCCTCGACGTAGGTGAAGCCGTTGGCGAGGGTGAAGGCGAGCTGGCTGATGGGGTTCGCCCCGGCTTCGGCGATGTGGTAGCCGGAGATCGAGACCGAGTAGAAGTTGCGGACCTTGTGGGCGATGAACCATTCCTGGATGTCCGCCATCATGCGCAGGCTGAACTCGGTGGAGAACAGGCAGGTGTTCTGGCCCTGGTCCTCCTTGAGGATGTCGGCCTGCACCGTGCCGCGCACGCTGGCCAGAGCGTGCGCACGCAAGCCGGCCGCCTCTTCGGTCGACGGCTCGCGCCCCTCGGCGGTGCGGAACCTTTCGACCTGTTGGTCGATGGCGGTGTTCAGGAAGAACGCCAGGACGGTCGGCGCGGGCCCGTTGATCGTCATGGAGACCGAGGTCGTCGGCGCGACCAGATCGAAGCCTCCGTAGACCTCCTTCATGTCCTCCAGCGTGGCGACGGAGACGCCCGAGGTGCCGATCTTGCCGTAGATGTCGGGACGTTCGTCGGGGTCGCGGCCGTAGAGGGTGACGGAGTCGAAGGCGGTGGACAGGCGCGTGGCCGGCTGTCCCTCGGAGAGCAGCTTGAAGCGTCGGTTGGTGCGGAACGGGTCGCCCTCGCCGGCGAACATGCGGGCCGGGTCCTCGCCGTCGCGTTTGAAGGGGAACACCCCGGCGGTGAAGGGGAAATGGCCGGGCAGGTTGTCCCGGCGCCAGAAGTTCACCAGCTCCCCGTGGTCGGTGAAGCGGGGCAGGGCGACGCGGGGGATCTTGTTGCCGGACAGGGATTCACGGGTCAGCTTGGTGCGGATCTCCTTGTCGCGGACCTTCACCACCTGCTCGTCGCCGGAGTAGGAGGCCATGACGGCGGGCCAGTTGGCGATCTGTTCGGAGATGTGGTGCGGGAGCTGTTTGCGCGCGTCGTCCAGCAGTGACTGAACGTTCCCGGCATCCGAACCCGCTGCTACGAGTTCACCGTTGACCAGGTCCAGGCGCTGCACCCGCCGGGCCGCCTCGGCCAGGCGGTCGGTGTCGGCGTGGTAGCCGCGGACGGTGTCCGTGATCTCGGCGAGGTAGCGCACCCGGTCCGCGGGAACCACCTGCCGGATGCCGGAGGAGTGGCGCACCTCGACCGGTGCCAACGCACCCTCGGACAGCGACAGCCCCTTCCCGGCCAAGCCGGTCCTCAAGTGCTGGTAGAGCGCGGTGACTCCGTCGTCGTTGAAGGTGGCCGCCGAGGTGCCGTACACCGGCATGTCCTCCGGCCGCATGCCGAACGCCTCGCGGTTGCGGACCAGTTGACGGCCCACGTCGCGCAACGCGTCCTTGGCGCCGCGCCGTTCGAACTTGTTGATCGCCACGACGTCGGCGAAGTCGAGCATGTCGATCTTCTCCAACTGCGAGGCGGCGCCGAACTCCGGCGTCATCACGTACAGCGAGGTGTCGACGAACGGCACGATCGCCGCGTCGCCCTGTCCGATGCCCGGCGTCTCCACGATCACCAGGTCGAAACCGGCGGCCTTGACCACGTCGATCACGTCGGACAGGTGCTCCGGCAGCTCGCGGCTGCCTCGGGTGGCGAGGCTGCGGAAGAACACCCGGTTGCCGTCCAGGGAGTTCATCCGGATCCGGTCGCCGAGCAGCGCACCGCCGCCACGGCGACGGGTCGGGTCGACCGCGATCACCGCGATCCGCAGCTTGTCCTGCTGGTCCACCCGGAAGCGGCGCACCAACTCGTCGGTGAGCGACGACTTCCCCGAGCCGCCGGTGCCGGTGATGCCCAGCACCGGCATGGTCCGCGCCGCGGCCGCGGTCCGCAACCGGTCCAGGAACTCCACGGGCAGCTTGCCGAGTTCGGCGCCGGTGATCGCGCGCGCGACCGCGAACGTGTCACCCGCGAGGACGGCGTCGGCGTCGGTCTGCTTGCTGTCCCACAGATCGAAGTCGCAGTCCCGCACGACCGAGTTGACCATCCCGGCCAGACCCATCCGCTGCCCGTCCTCCGGGGAGAAGATGGTCACCCCGCTCCCCCGCAGCCGGGCGATCTCCTCCGGCACGATGACGCCGCCGCCACCGCCCACCACACGCACGTGGTCGGCTCCCTGTGCGCGCAGTGACTCGACCAGGTACTCGAAGTACTCGACGTGTCCGCCCTGGTAGGAGGAGACGGCCACGCCGTGCGCGTCCTCCTCCAGCGCGGCGTCCACGACCTCTCGTACCGATCGGTTGTGTCCGAGATGGATCACCTCGGCGCCCTGGGACTGGAAGATCCGCCGCATGATGTTGATCGACGCGTCGTGCCCGTCGAACAGGGCCGAAGCCGTGACCATACGGACGGGGTGCACGGGACGATGCAGATCGCTCATGGGGGCCTTCCCGGACGGGTCAGAAGAGCACTGACGAAATAAATACTAGGACGTCCTAGTAAATTGCCGGGGATCGGGACGGCCGATGTGATCAGCGGCACAGAGAAGGCGAGAACTGGCTCACAGTCCGGTCACGAGCGGCTTGAACGTCTGGTGGACCGGCAGCACAGACGGGCAGGTGTCACACGCGGGGAGCGCTCCGGACGCTCGGCGAACGCGATCGCGAGGCCGGCACGGGGTCTTTGTGTGCGCTGGTTGTTGATCCCGCCTGCCCCACCCACTGAGAGAAGCGTGACACCGCCTCTGTACGACGACATGGGCACCGCTGTGAAACTCGCCCGTCCGCGCCACGCGACTCCGGCCCTTGGCGCACGCTGCACAGTGCCGCCAGCGGGCTGTCGACCCGGCCGACGGCAGCGGTGGCCGGCTGGTTTGCGGTGGGCGCACGTGAAAGGGATGCCCGCGGTGTCAGTGACAGGGCAGACCTGTTTGCCGATCGCACGCCACTGGAAGGTCACGCCGATGGCGGCCACCCACCATCCCCAGCCGGTGCTGCCGAGCAGCCCGGCCAGGTCACGATCGGCCGGTCCCGACGGCGAACTCAGCGGAAGAACACTCATGAACACGCGGTGCCGTCGAAGCTGAAGTCCTGTCCCGGCCGAACCGCAGCCTGCGTCGAATACGCCGGTCGAGCCGGACCTACGTCACGGCCCGCCCCCGGAGGTGGTCGCAGCGATCCCGGCGTTGGCGGGATCGTCACCGCCGGAGTCCAAGCGGAACGGAGGGTAGGCGTCGGTCATCAGCGACGTGTAGGCGGCCACCCGGAGCACCCACCGGTTCAGGCCGAGAATCAGGTTGTACAGGCCACTTGGGTAGCTACCGGTCACCGCCAGAATGATCGCGGCGATCAGCACCAGGAGCCCGATCAGGCCGCCGCCGGCCCAACTGTAGTAGAGCGTCTCGGAACGCCCGGCGAGCCAGACACCGCCGCCCACGAACACGCCGACGATCAGATAGTGCGGAATGGCCAGCAGCCACCACTTCACCAGCACCAGCCCGCGGGACAGATGGTCGGGGTACGGCACTTGCAGCTGCGCCGGATAGTCGGGGACTTCGGCGAGGGTGAACGGCGGATACCGGTCGGTGCCCAACGCGCTGTAGGAGTAGTAGTTGACCCGCCAGGTCCACCGCATCACGCCGAGGTTGAACTCGAAGATCGGCCGCGGGTACCGACCGGTGAACAGGATCGCGAAGAACGCCACCACGGACAGTACGGCGAACGCGATCCACAAGAAGACCAGCACGATGAAGTGCGGAATGGCCAGGACCCACTTGAACAGCCACAGCCAACGCGACAAGTGCGGATCCAGGCGCGCGTCCACGCGCACGGGATAACTCGGTACGGTCATGGCCGTCCGCCTCCAGATTCGGCCGTGCCTGATGAGACTGCCGAAGTCCGGGGCAGCGCGCCCGACGGGCGCCAGCCCGCCAATGAAACCGACGAACTTATCCGAATTTGACTGTACGCGTAAACGAGGAAGTCAGCGCATAGTGCGCGGAGGGCATGGAACTGGATCATTCGCGCAGTTCAGCGCACGGTGCCGGCGGCTGCCGCGGGAACCGCTGCGCGGCGCGCTGGTCTGGCGCCGGCTGCTGTGGCTGCTCGTCTGACTCGCCCTCATGCTCATCCAGGCGCCGCTACGGGACGGCTTCGGCCTCGGCCCGGTGCTCGGGCCGGCGCTGGCCCTGCTGTCGTCGGTGGGGCTGTGGCTTGTGGTGCCAGCACCTGTTGCTGGGCGGACGGATCGGCCGGCGCGACGCGCTGCCCGAGCGCTGCTCGCGGGGATCGGCACGGCCACGCTGAGCAGGGCCGCCCAGGCGGTGATGCCCACGGCCATGGACCGCAGCCTGTCGGGGTTCGGCGCACTCGGACCGGTCTTCACCTTCCTGTCCTGGCTCATCGCGGTCTTCCTGGTGGCCGTGGCGGGCCTGGCGCTCTACTCGGCGATCGCCGCCGGCGCCTGGTACGAGGCGGTCACCACTCCGCCGTACGGCCGCGGCCCGCGCCGCTGAGCGAGCCGCCCGGTCTCACCCTCCGAGGGTGAAGCGCGCGCTGATTGCCGTGTGCACGCTGAAGAGGGCACGGACCGGGCATCCGCCCGGGACGGAGTTCGGGCGGGACGGAGTTCGGGCGCGTCCCGGAACGGAGGAGAGAGATGAGTGGGGAGACTCTCGCGTACGACTATCCACTGATGGGTGCCTTCTGGACGATGCTGGTGTTCTTCCTGTGGGTCATGTGGTTCGTCCTGCTGTTCCGGATCATCGTCGACATCTTCCGCGACGACGATCTCGGCGGCTGGGCCAAGGCGGGCTGGCTCGTGTTCTGCCTCGTCCTGCCTTTCCTGGGCGTGTTCGTCTACGTGATCGCCCGCGGGAAGCACATGGGCCGGCGCGAGATCAGGCAGGCACGGGATCAGCAGAAGGAGTTCGACGACTACATCCGGAAGACGGCGAAGGGTTCCGGCGGCCCGCCCAGCAGTGTGGACGAGCTCGCGAGGCTGTCGGAGATCAAGGCCCATGGCGACATCACGGAAGAGGAGTTCCAGCGGGCCAAGGAACTGGTCCTGAGCGACTACGGCCCCCCGGTACGCCACTGAGCCGACCCCACGACACCGAGGACAGCGAATCGAGGCAAGGGCATGACCGCATCACACGCCACTCACGCACATCCTGAACCGCATGCCGCCAAGCAGCACTGGGCCGAGGGCCTGACGGTCTTCGCCGCCGTCGTACTCATGGTCGCCGGGCTGCTGGACATCCTGCAGGGGATCATGGCGATCGCCGAGGACGACGTCTTCGTCTCGACGCGCGGTTACGTCTTCGAGTTCGACCTCACCGGCTGGGGCTGGGTCCATCTGGCCCTGGGAGTCGTCGCGGTGATCGTGAGCATGGGGCTGTTCCAGTCGGCGCTGTGGGCCCGGATCGGGGGCGTGGCCATCGCCGGGCTCATCATCATCGCCAACTTCCTCTCGCTGCCGTACTACCCGCTGTGGTCGGTCGTGATGATCGCCTTCTCCGGGTTCGTCATCTGGGCGCTGTGCGTCGAACGCCCCGAGGGCGCTTCGGACTAGGCGGACGGCGGTACGCGAGGGCCACGATCCTGTGAGATCCCGGGACCGGCTTCAGGGGGCGATCTTGTCCGGACAACCCGAGAATGAGTCTGGGTACCCACTCGGAGACGACGGTGCGAAGTGAGGTTGCTCGGTATGGAAGTCGTCGGGCATGCACGGTCTGACGTGCCGGAACGTGCGGCCATGACCGTCGACGAGGGGATGCCCTCGATCGGCACGTTGAGTCCCGCCGACGTCGAAGACCGCTCTCCCGCTCCCGTGGTGCACGCGGATCCCGAAGGGCCGCCGGAGCCGCCCCCACCCGCCTCACCCGAAGAGATCCTGGCCGTCCGCGACATGGTGACGCGGCTGATGAGCACCTGGCCGTCGGTCGCCGAGGCCGTCATCGAGGCCACGGTCAGGTCCGCGTACGACTCCTTCCGTCAGGCCAGAGTCAGGGCCTACGTCCCGATCCTGGTCGAACGCCGGGCCCGGAAGGTGCTCCGCGCTGCCGCCGAGGGCTCGCCGGCGGGAGGAAGTGATCGGTGATGCCGGACGAGCGAGCCGAGCGCATCGCGGATTTCATCGAGCTGCTGAGGGTGGAGCCGGGGTCCAAGGTCCGTCTGGGCCGGGACTTCGATCCTCGCGACAAGGCCGGTCTGAAGAAGCGGGGCGGGGCCGAACTGCTGCGCAACGGGGTGGAGTTGCCGGCGGAGTATCAGCAACGGCTCGCCGCCCAGGACAGGTACGGCGTGCTGCTGTGCCTGCAGGCGCTCGACGCAGGTGCTGTGGATCCACTTCGTGGTCAACGCCTCCTTCGGCTTCGCGCTCGGCTTCGACCGGGAGAGCCCCGGCCTCATGAGCCGCAGGCCGCGTCCGCACGGGGAGTCGGTGCTCACCCGGCCCGTGCTGGTCACGGTCGGGCTCGGCGGGCTCGGCGGGCTCGGCGGGCTGGCGATCACGTGCGGTCTGCTCGGCCTGATCAAACTCGGCCAGGCCCACTTCGGCAGCGTCGAGACCGGTCAGTCGATCGCGTTCACCGCCTTCGCGCTCTGCCTGATCGTGGCCGCGTTCGAGTGCCGCAGCGAGACGGAGTCCGTGCTGACACCGTCAGATGGATTGCGCCGCAATGGCCGACGCCATCGGCGCTCGCCTCGACCGGACCAGGCGGGTGAACGCGCACGCGCACTGACGTGCGAGCGCAGTGGTCCGATGATGCAATGGGTGTACGGGGAGGGTCACGAGCACTAGAGGTGACGCCGTGAGCGACGAAGTCGAAGAACTGGGACCGATCGACTACCTCGTCGTGGAGTTCCCCGGCAACCGAATGACGGGCGAGGGCTTGCCCCTCCTGGTCGATCTCGTGGACCGCGGCCTCATCCGCATCCTCGACCTGACGTTCGTCAGGAAGGAGGAGGACGGCACCGTGAGCGGCATGGAGATCGCCGACCTCACCGGCGACGGCCAACTCGACCTGGCCGTCTTCGAAGGCGCTTCCTCCGGCCTCCTGGGCCAGGACGACGTCGAGGAGGCCGCACGCGCCCTGGAGCCCGGCAGTTCCGCCGGCGTCCTGGTCTACGAGAACCGCTGGGCCGCGCCCTTCGCCGCCGCCCTGAGTCGTGGCGGCGCCAGGATGGTCGCCTCCGGGCGGATCCCGGTGCCTGCCCTCCTGGCCGCGCTCGACAGCAGCGAAGCCGCTCACTGAGCAGCGCCGGACGGCAGCAGACGAGCAGAAGGGAAACCGCCATGCCAGGCCTCCTCCGTGGAGTCGCGCGCACGGCCGTCGTCGCCGGAACGGCGACCGCCGTGTCGAACCGTGTGAGTCGCCGCCAGCAGGGACGCTGGGCGGCCCAGCAGCAGTCCGAGGCCCCGGCGCCCTCCGCCGAGCCGCCGACCGCTCCCCCGGCCCCCGACATGACGAGCAAGATCGAACAGCTCAAGCAGCTCGGCGAGCTCAAGGACCAGGGCGTACTCACCGACAGCGAGTTCGAGGACCAGAAGCGCAGGATTCTCGAGTCATGACCGAAGCTCAGTGAAAACCGCCTGATCGCGGGCCGCACCCCGCGCATCTCTCTCATGAAGCCGGCCTCTGCGAGTGTCCGCCCGCCGGTGCCGGGCACTCCTTCGTCCACGAGGCACCCGAGAGAAGGCCGCCCCAACCAAGCTTTCGGCACGAGGAGTTGAATGCCGCCACGCAGGAACACGGCCTGGTGGTCGCCGGTCAGTGGGAGCGCGGCGGGTCGCTGGTGTGGGCTTCGGCGGTGGTCTTCAGGTCGTGCAGCCACGCTTCGAGGCCCGCGCCGAGGGCGGCGGTCGCGGTGGGTACGTCCGCTTCGACCTGGGTGCCGGTCCAGGTTTCCTCGGTGTGGACGTGCACGCCGCCTTCGACCTTTCTGAAGGTCCACAGGTGGACGCCCTCGTCGATGCGCAGCCCCTCACCGATCGCGGGTCCGCTCCACAGGATGCAGTTGTGGCGCTGGAGTTCCTGGACGGTGGAGGTGATGGCGAGTGTGGTGGCGGGGGTCGTGGGGGTGGCGGGCGCGGGGGTCGTCCACCGGAACTGCGAACCCGCCTTCAGACGGCCGGGGTCGAGACGTTCGGCGGTGATGACAGGGGGTTGCCAGGACGGCCAGCGCTCGACGTCGGTCTGCAGCTTCCAGACAGTGCTCAGTGGCGCCGTGATCACGATGTCGGACGTGTAGTGGATGAGGGCGGTGGTATCGATGCCTCGCCCGCCGCACTGGGACGTACCGCGTTGGGGGGCGGCCTGGGCTGTCGGGATAGTACTTGCGAGAACGGCGGCGACAGCGAGCGCGAGCGTGACCGCGGCCTTACCCGCGCTTAGCCGGCGCTGGAGGGTACGCCTGTCCAGGTCCTGGTGAGGGCGGGGCTGCTGACCATGTGAGTTCGGCAGGCCAGTGCTGACCATGGTGTTCCTCTTGTTTCGTTGGGGTGATTGGACCGGGCCACTCGGGTGCTTGCTACGGGTTCAGGACGACTTTTCCGGCGACGGTGCCCGACTCGGCCAGCCGCAGGGCGTCGGCGACGCGGGTGAGCGGCAGTTGCGCGGCGATCCGGGCTGTGACCTCGCCGCGCTGGAGGGCGGCGAAGACCTGGGTGAGGTCGGTGCGGAGGCGGGCGCGGAAGCGGTTCTTGGCCAGGGCCCGGCCGGCCCACACGTTGAAGAAGTAGGCGTGGCGGCGGTTGGGCAGGGCGTTCCACAGCCACACCCGGCCGAGCAACTTGAGGACGGGCCACTGCTTGGAGCCCTCGTCGTCCCGGGTCGAGGCGCTGCCGTACGAGACGAGCGTGCCTCCGGGGGCGAGGAGGCGCCAGGAGTCGACGATGCCGCGGCCGCCGACGTGGTCGAAGACGGCGTCCACCCCCTGGGGGGCGAGTTCGCGGATCCGTGCGGCGACGTCGTCGGTGCGGTAGTCGACGGGGACGACTCCCTGTTCCCGCAGGGCGTCGTGGTGGCGCGCGGATGCCGTGCCGATCACCTGCGCGCCCGCGGCCTGGGCCAGCTGGACCAGAACCGATCCGACGCCACCGTTCGCGCCGTGCACCACGACGGTGTGCCCCGCGCGGACGCGTGCCTTGCGGTGCAGCATCTGCCAGGCGGTGATGCCGTTGACGACGAGGGTCTCCGCCTCCGCCGCGCCGATGCCGTCGGGCACCGGCACCGCGTCCGCCGCGTCGACGAGCACGTGGCTGGCCCAGCCGCCGACCTTGACCAGCGCGGCGACCCGAGTGCCGGCCAGGCGCGGCTCGACGCCCTCGCCGGTCGCCAGCACCGTACCCACGAGGTCGTAGCCAGGCACGAACGGGAAGGGCGGCTGGTCGTAGTAGCGGCCGCGCCGCATCTGCTGCTCGGCGAAGGAGACGCCGGTCGCCTCCATCCGGATCACGATCTGGCCCGGGCCCGCGGCGGGTACGGCTGCGTGCCGGATCTGAAGTCCTTCGGGCTCGACCTTGCCCGGCAGAACGACCTCGACGAGTTCTTCGGCGTCCATGGCGACCTCCACTGCGTTCCGGATTCAGTTACGTGCGTTCGCGTTCGTTAGAAGTTGTAACGCATCACGTTTCGGATAGTCAATAGCTTCAGTGATAGCCTCTAACTAGACGGTGCGAGCGGAGCCGCAGCGGTGCGGAAAGGTGGCAGGTCAGTGACGGAACAGAGGGCGACGACCCCGCGCGAGCGCTACCGCGCCCAGGTGCGTACGGAGATCAAGCAACGCGCATGGGAACAGATCGCCACGGCGGGCGCGTCCGCGCTCTCCCTCAACGCGATCGCCAAGCAGATGGGCATGAGCGGACCCGCGCTGTACCGGTACTTCGGCGGCCGCGACGAGCTGATCACCGAGCTCGTCAGGGACGCGTACCGAAGCCTCGCCGACACCTTCCGCGCGGCTGCGGAGGCCGGCGCCAATGCGACCGCACTGGCGCACGCCTTGCGGGGATGGGCCCTGCAGGACCCCCAGCGTTACTTCCTCATCTACGGCACGCCCATCCCCGGCTACCACGCGCCCGACGACACCACCGCGATCTCCGTCGAGATCATGGCGACCCTCCTCGACGCCTGTGCCGCGCTGCCCTCGGACGGCCCGGCGACAGCGTTCGACGCACACCTCGAAGGCCACCGGGAATGGGCGGCCGGTCACCCCGCCCCGCCCGCGGTCCTCCACCGGGCGCTGACCTTCTGGACCCGGCTGCACGGCATCCTGTCCCTGGAACTCGCCGGCCACTTCACCGGTATGGGAATCGACCCCGCGCAGCTCTTCGCCGCCGAGCTGGACGACTTGGCGGGTGCGCCGGCGAACTGACCACGTCACGCCCCGCCTTGGTGCGTGCCCGCAGCGCGCCCTCAGAGGCGAGCAACCTTGGTCAACGGCGGTGCACTCGCGCACCTGCCGCCGGTCCAGGCCTCGTCCACCCGTCCGGTTCGGCGCCCGACCGATCTGACCGAACGTAACAACCACTTACAGTTGAACACGTTCAATTTCTCGGGCAGGATGTCCCTGGTCATCTGGATGGCTGGACGAGAGGACCATGGCCATGACGAGTTCGCTCCTCACACCTCGAGGCCGTTTCCGCGTCGGCACGACCGGCGGGGCAACAGCGACGGGAAGCACAGCCCCCACGCAGATCCTCGACTGGCAGCATCCGCATGTCGCCTCGCTGCTGCGGCAGATCGACATGCCGGCGGGCTCGGGGCCTGCCCACCAGGTAGCGGTCCTGCGCCGGGCTCACCGGCGGATCGCGGCAACGGTGCGGCCGGTGTACTCGGTGCAGGACGAGCGGTCCGTGTCCGAGGTGCTTCGCCGGCGCCGAGGCTCGTGCAGCCAGCGGCTGGCCGTGCTGGAGTGCGTGGCGCGGGCATCCGGGGTGGCCACGCGAGTGCGCGGCCTGCTGGTGAGCGGGACATTCTGGTATCCGCGCTTCCCCCGGTTGCACCGGATCGTCCCGGACCAGGTTCTGCTGGCATGGCCGGAATTCCGCCTTGAGGGCCTGTCGACCACCATCCATCCCAACGCGCCCTGGCTGGCAGTCTCAGAACTCTTCGGCAGCATGGCGGAGTTGAGTGACGGTCACGGTGGTGGCTTCACCAATGCCGGCGCGGAGACGCTCTTCGAGGCGTTGTCCAGGACAGCGATCGACTGGGACGGTGTGACGCTCTGCCCGGCCGCCGGCGCCCCGTGTGATCTCTCGGCCCATGTCCTGGCGGACCTGGGCCACTTCGACTCGCGCGACGAACTCTTCGCCCGGCATGGCCAGACTCTCTGCAGGACGGCGAGGCTGCTGGCCGAGCCCGTCCTGGGGCGTCGCTCTGCGGGCGCCTGACGACCTCGTGGCTGCCATCGTGGCGGTGTTCCGCGTAGCTCAGGTCGGCAGGGGGAAGCGATGGGTGAGGTGCTACCGCTCGTAGCGCCGGCGCGCGAGATGGACCGTGATGTCGGCGGCCATCTCGACCGTCTCAGGCAGAACTTGCATGATCTGGCTGAGCACCTGCTCTCGTTCCACAGTCGGCAGAACGAGATAGGCCGAGACGGTCGAGAGTTGGCCGACGTAGTCGCGCGCACTCATCGTCAAGCGCCGTTCGATCACGGACTGTTGAACACCGGTGAACCACTCGGACCGTTGGAGTTCGGTACCGGGCCACTGCATGTCATGCTCCGGAGGTGTCCCGTCCGGGGACGGAATCTCGTCGCTCTCCAAAAAAGGTGCCCGCGCCGCGCGGACAGCTTCCTCGACAGCCGGGTCGGCCAACTGGAGCGGCCCGCCGAACGAGGCGAACACACCGCCCGGCTCCAACAGCTCGGCCACGCGTGACCAACGGCCCTCGGGGTTCGTCCAATGCAGTGCTGCTGCCGCGTAGACCAGCCCGTATCTCTTTCCCGGTCGCAAGTCCTCGAAGGCTGCCTGCATCGTCGTGACGCTTGCCGGCACGTGGTTGCGCAGCTCGGCGAGCATGGCTCCGTCAGGCTCGGTCGCGGTGACGGTGACCCCCCGCTGAGCAAACAGGCGGGTTGCTTTGCCTGTCCCGGCGCCAATCTCGAGGGCAGTCCGAACCGGCTGATCCGCGTACGCCATCACCATGTCGAAAAGCTCCACGGGGTACCCCGGCCGGAACCGTTCATAGGCTTCCGCGATCACTCCAAAACTCAGTGCACGTTCAGACATGCGGAGCATCCTGACACGATCTACGTCGTCGACGCTTGCCCTTTCCACACGCCCCGGCCACCTGATCATCGTCAGCCAGAGCCTGAAGCAACAGCCCCGTCGCGCGGAACACCCCACGGCCGCTGTTTGTGGTCTGGACAGTGGGAAGTGGCTTGGCGCCCGTGAATCCATCCCCCGCTGTCCGGTCGTCGCGCGTATACGCGGCCCGGGAAGTGAGTTGGGAAAGAGAAAAGGCAACTGCTGTGCGGAGCAACCCACTCCGCCCGCCCGTACTATCTGTACGCCGAGCCCTGTGCCGTGATGCGGCCCGTGTCCTCGTACAACGCACGCGGGCCCCACTCCCCGGGCTCGCTGCGCCCCGCCGCAGCCCCGTTTCGGCCGCGGCCTCGAAGAAAGGTCAGCATCATGCCCGAGCACACGACCACCGCCACGGAACTGACCTCGCAATACGCCGCTCAGGTCACCAGCGACCTCGAGAGCAACCTCAAGGAGCAAGAGCGCGTCAGCGGGGAAATCGCCGCAATGCAACAGCAGTTGGCCACCTTGCAGCACGACCACACCGTGCTGGTGAACATGCAGCAGGCACTCGGCATCGCACCCGAACCCGCCGAGCATGCTGCCGCGCCCGAACAGGCCACCGCACCGACTTCCCATAAGAAGACCGCCAGGCGAAAGAGCACCACGGCGCGGGCCAAGAAGACCACTGCCCCACCCAGCCGGGAACGAGCCGACAAGCCGGCCAAGAAGGCCCCGGCCGCAGCCTCAACAGCAGCGCAACCCTCGCTGATCGAACTGATCCGCCAACACCTCGCCGACCAGCGTGAACCACGCTCCACCGCCGAGATCGCCGCCGCCGTCGACCAGACCCACCCCGAACGTGGCATCAAGAACACCGTCGTACGCACGACTCTCGAAAACCTCGTCGCCAAGGGTCACGCCCAGCGCAGCAAGCAGGGCAGCTCCGTCTACTACACCGCTCCCGACGCACCCCAGCCCACGCCGCCCTCCCCAACCCAGTCGCAGCAACAGGAGGAGACGCAACCATAGGAAGCCCATAGCCGTTCGGCACCTCACCGTGCGCGCGGAGAGCGCCCGCGCCTCCGCCGACTCCGTACAAGGCCGCTTTCTGTCCTATGGGCGCCGCGCCAGGACCTCGCCTACGATCCAACTCTCACGTCAGCGACCGCGCGACGATCGCTGGGAGACGTCGCTCCATGTCCACGATCGTGGACGTATCACCTACATACGGGAGCGCTACAACGAGCTGGGCAGTGGAGTCAGTTACGTGCTGAAGGTTCTGCGTGGACGGCCCGCTGTGGAGATCGACGGCAACACCGTCGAAGACTGCCCTGCAGCGGCACTCCCGACCGCCGCCGGTGCCGACGACCAGGACAGGGCACCGGATCCCGGCATTGCAGCGACGGCGGTGGCGCAGGTGGCCACCGCGCGACGGCGGATCGAAGCATGGCTGCGCGAGCGCGCCCCGGCACCGTACGCAGCCATCGATGCCGATTCGTCCGAGGCGGAAATCGCCGCGCTGGGTGGAAACGCTCGACATCGGATCCCCGCGGGTCTCAAGGCTCTGCAGTCCCTGCACTCCGGTGTCCGCGACGTCAATGCGGCTTCAGTCCTCGCGCCCGACTCCGCGATCGGGTGCGCTCATGTCCCCCGTCCCGGGCGTGCCATCGGCGAGCCCGTAGCGCAGGTACACGGTGCCCTTCGGACCGGCCACCGGAGGTTCGAGGAGTGTGACGTTCGTGGGCACCGCGCCACCGTCGAACACCTTCTTCCCGACGCCGAGCACGATCGGGTGCACCCAGAGGTCGAGACGATCGAAGAGCTTCTCTCTCAGGAGGCTCTGCACCAGGTCCAGACTCCCGACGACCTTCACGTGCTCGTGCCGGTCACGGATCTCGCGCACCGCGCCGGCCAGATCCGGACCGAGCTGCGTAGACCCGGCCCACGAGAGGTTGGGTGTGCCGCGGGAGGCCACGTACTTCGGGACTCTGTTGAAGAGCGTGGCGATCTCGTTGTCCTCGCCGCCCTCCTGGTGCGGCCAGTAGGCGGCGAAGATGTCATACGTCCGCCGGCCGAGCAGAAGGGCGTCCGTGCCCTCGTACGCGGCACCGACCTGTGCTCCGGCAACCTCGTCCAGCAGGGGCGCCTGCCAGCCGCCGAACGGGAACCCCACCGGATCCTCGTCGGGGCCGCCGGGCGCCTGCCCGACGAGGTCGAGGGTTGCGAACATCTCGATGTGGATGAGGCCCATGCCTTACTCCCGATGAGTTGGATGTCTCGGTCGTCAGGTAGACCCGTGGGCTCCGGCAGACTCATCGCTGCGACGGCACCCCGCTTCGTACTCGTCCACCGCCTCGCCCGGTGCGTCCACCCCGTCCCGCGGGTCAGCGTCCTTGCGACGCCCGGCGGAAGGTTCTGCAGGTTCTGCAGGTATGACGTGCGCCTTGATCCAGGCCCACACCTCCGATTCCTCGAACAACAGATGCCGACCGATCTTGAAACGCCCAGCACAGTGCCCTGCATACGCCGGGCCGGGACACCGCACCGGCACTCCCACTCACGGTAGATCACAGACCGCGTCCAAACCATGTGCTGCCGTGCGTCCAGCGTCACCGCAGGTCACTGGCGTGATCTACGGCTGTGGTACGAGGGCATGTAGCGAAACCGCTGCGCACAGAGAGCATCGGCAGCGGGTTTCATGCTGCGGCCCTTGGCGATAGCCGTGACGTCGCCTGCCGCGGCACGGAGCGCGGTGACGGCGAGGCCCCCCGGACATCGGCATGTTGCACCAGATGGCCGACGAATGCCGAGCCCAGCGCGACTCCTGCCGACCGCCACAAGGAGCGGAACACCGTCGAGCGCCTGATCGACATGCTGAAGTCCTGGTGGGGTGTCGCGGTTCGTTACGACACTCCGCCCGAGAGCTACCTCGCCGGCCTCCCCCTCCGCGCCTCGATGATCTGGATCAACGACCTCCTTGAGGCAACCGGTGGATCGCGCCCCTGGGGCAGCCGGCCAGCGCATGCGCGTCAGCCTGTGGGCATGCCGATCTGGTCGCGTTCCAGTACGGAGCGGAGTTTCGAGAGGGTCTGCGCAGCTGTCGACATCGGGGCTCCGTCGAGAGTGTCTCCGATCAGCTCGGCCAGACGCTCGGTGAAGGTGCGGTCGGCCGCATCGACCAACATCAAGCCCTCGTCGGTCAGCGCCAGCAGCGACGACCGACGATCCGATGGATTGTGTTGCCGGACAACCCATCCCTGTCTCTCCAGGCGGTCGACGCTCTTGCTGGTCGCCCCAACGCCGACCGCGAACTCGGCAGCGAGGTCCGCCACCCGGGACCCGGGATGGTCACGGAGGTGGCGCAGGAACTCGAACTGCGACGTGACGATCCCGTGCCGCTCGCGAAGACGGTCGTTGAGGGCGTTGTACAGACGCGTCTCGCACCGGACGAGGTCAGCGAAGAAACCCGGGAGGTCGCTGGTGCCACTGGATTTATATGCCACGGCATATAGTGTAGCGGCAGCTACTAACGACGGGAGCAAAGATGAGCAAGGAACAGCGCGCGATCATCGACGCAACGCTGCGGCAGCCTCGACCCGGGGGCCGTCAATCGGTTGAGGAGATCCGAGCCGGATTCAGGGCGATGATGGCCAAAATGATCATCCCGGGCGGGATCCGCACCACGGCGACGACGCTTGGCCCGCGCCCCGCACTGCTTGTCGAACCGGCCGACGGCCCACGCGCCGGGACGATCTTGTACTTCCATGGCGGCGGCTACGTGTTCGGTTCACCCGAGACCGCACTGTCGCTGACGGGCAACCTCGTGGCCAAGACAGGCTTCAGGGCCTTCTCGCTGGAGTACCGGCTCGCCCCCGAGCACCCGTTCCCGGCCGCGATCGAAGACACGCTGAGCGCTTACCGCGCACTGCTCGACAGCGGCGAAGATCCTTCCAGCATCGTGTTCGCCGGGGACTCCGCCGGCGGTGGCCTCACCGTCACCACCTGCCTTGCCGCCCGCGACGCGGATCTCCCGATGCCTGCGGCGATCGTGGCGTTCTCCCCCGGACTCGACGCCACCCGGACGGGCGAGAGCATGGACACCAAAGCAGGCATCGACCCCTACTTCACACGCGAAAGCCTGGATCACACCGGAGCCATGTACCTCGCCGGGCAGGACCCGGACCAACCCATGCTCAGCCCGGCCGTCCTCGCCGACCTGACCGGTTTCCCGCCGATGCTCCTGCAGGCAGGCACCAATGAAGTGCTCCTGGACGACTCCACACGCATGGCCGCGCGCGCGAGAGCCGCCGGAGTGGACGTCGTCCTCGACATCACCGCCGACGTGCCCCACGTGTTCCAGTCGTTCGCCGGCGTCCTCAACGAAGCCGACGAGGCACTGGACCGCGCGGCCCTCTTCCTCACCCAGCACATCCGCACCCCGGTCGCAGCAAGCACGCCCGCGGGATAAAGCCGGCCGACAGCCTCACCCCCGGCCGCTGCGTCGAATGACGGCCCCGAAGGCGACGTCGAAGCCGCTACCCGGTCGATCCTCCGGAGACGGGGCCCTCCATCTGACCAGGACTCGAGACAGACCCCAATGCGTGTTGCACAAGCCGTGAACAGGTCATCTTCGTTGCATAGCTGGAGCCTTGAGGGCCGAGCGAGTGTGCGTGGAAGCGTTCACCGGGCTGCGAGGTGAGCAGTTCGGGCGACTGCTGGAGGCAGTGCGGGAACGCGGTGGTGATGGCTGCGGACGGGGCGACCGTGGCGGTTGCCGTTGGCCGAGCGCCTCAAGTGGCTGGCCACCCGCGGCATCCTCACCGAGACCGAGCCCGGCTCGTTCACCCTCGTGGCCAAACCGGAATCTACCCAACAGTCCTGACCAGCACGCCGGAGCGCAACCGTCTCAAGAGGCAGTCAAACCCTTTCAAAATGCCCTCTCACGTCCACAGCCGCTCGCAGGAGCCGTGCACAGCTTCGCGGCAGCATCTGGCAAGGAACGTGTCGATGCCTCGGAGGGAAGGCGAGTGCCCCGTAGCCAGTGAGACCCGCTGTGCACGCCAGACGTTCTGGCGTCAGCTGGTTGACGGCACGCGGGCGACTCCCGAGTAAATGCCGCTTCCCTCTGGTGCCGAGGCCGGGGCCGAGGTGACCCACTCGGTCGCCGTGACCAAGCCGGGCGGGACGAGGTCCAGGCCGTCGAAGAAGCGCTCCACCTCAGTACGGGTGCGGAAACCGAGCTGGATGCCGCCTCTGGCGTACTCGGCGGTGACCTGCTCGGCAAGCTCCGGAAACAGGTCGGACGCGGCGTGCGAGAGCACCAGGTAGCTGCCCGACGGCAGCGTGGCGACCAGGTCACGGACAATGCCGTGGGCATCCTGCTCGTCGGGGATGAAATGCATCAACGCGATCAGCGACAGCGCGATCGGCCGGGTGAAGTCGAGGACGCCGCGGGCGTGTTGGACGATGCCCTCCGGGCGCCGCACATCTGCCTGGATGTAGTCGGTAGCTCCCTCGGGACGGCTGACCAGGAGGGCCTCGGCATGGCGCAGGACGATCGGATCGTTGTCGGTGTAGACGACCTTCGCTGTCGGGACAATGTCCTGGACGATCTGGTGGAGATTGGGCTCGGTGGGTATCCCCGTGCCGATGTCCAGGAACTGGTCGATGCCCTGCGAGGCGAGCCACGCCGCCGCCCGGTGCATGAACTGGCGGTTCTGCCGGGCCGCGTCCCTCGCCTCGGGCGGCAGTTTCTCTCCCACCGCCTCGTCGACCGGGTAGTTGTCCTTGCCGCCCAGCAGCCAGTCATAGACTCGCGCGGGATGCGCTTTGTCAGTAGCGATCTGCGGAAACCGCTGTGGGTCGGTCGTCATGGCAACTCCATCGCGCCGGTGAACAGATCAGACCAAATGCTTGATCACCATACTCGGATCTGCCACGCGGTCTGCACGACAGCGGAGTTGGGGCCACCTTGGCCGCGTTCGTCCTCGCGTACAGCGCCGGGACAGCCCATGGCTCGTGACGCAATCCCCCGAGGGTGGGCCGACGTCGGGGCAGCGGTGGCACGTGCGCGGGTTGCGCCCGCACGACCGATGAGTTCCGCCTCGCCGCGTCGTCGGCATGTGAGAACGTCCCCCTTCCGCGCCCGCGGGAGGCCCGTGATGAGATCACAAGGAGCGTGCACACCATGGCTGAGGAGAAGGTGAGCGCCACCCTGACGGTCGCCGTGCCCGCCGCGAAGGTGTTCGCGGTGCTGGCCGACCCGACGACCCATTCTGCGATCGACGGCACCGGCTGGGTTTCGGAAGCTGTCGACCGGGCGCCGCTGACCGAGGTGGGTCAGATTTTCCGGATGGGCATGTATCACGCCAACCACCCCGCCGGTGACTACCAGGTGGTCAACAAGGTCCAGGTGATCGAGCCGCCTCGCGCCATTGGCTGGCTGACGGGGTACCGCAAGGACGACGGTCACCTGGAGTTCGGCGGCTGGATCTGGCGTTACGACCTGGCGCCGCTCGGTCCGTCCGAGGCTGAGGTCACGCTCACCTACGACTGGTCGGCGGTGCCGCAGTTCGTCCGGGAACGAGGCATCCAGTTCCCGCCGTTCGGCCCGGAGCATCTCACCAACTCGCTGCAGCACCTGGCCGAGCTTGCCGCGTCGACGTCCCGGGCCTGGACGCCCGGCGGCCACTGAACGGAGCTGTCCAGGAGAGTTCCGACGCCGTGATCACACCAGACACGGCAAGATCATCTCGTCCAGGACCAGTAGTTACTGGACAGCCCGACCGGAGACCAAGTTCGAGTGACATTCGGACGCCGGCAAACAGCTCAGGCGGCAACCAGTGAGGCATGGATCCGACCTACGGCACGCAGGACCTCGTCTCGGTTCCTCGCTCGCTTGATCCATACCGGAAGGCGAGCCACCAAAGTCATCGTCTGTCCGGTGTCGTACCAGGGAGCTCGTTCCCGCAGAGGTACTCGGACGAAACAGCGGATCAGCTCGAGATGTTCGAGGTTGTACGCCCACAACCACCCACGCCGGGTCTCAACCTGGAGCCACAGCGGCATACGCGACGACCTGGCCGGAGGCGACCTCCGCGGGCTTGCCATCGCCTGGCGGGCAGCCAACGAGACCCTCTTGTTCAGCGAGGCGTCGCAGAGACCGCCCATGCCCGAGGAGCTGGAGGAGGACGAACTCAATCCTCAACTGCACGCACTCATCCAGCTACTCGAAGAGATTCCTTGAATGCCCGCCTCAGCAATACCGACTCTCGAACATCAACTCCCGCATGAAACACCTGGAGAAGACGACCTCCGGCAGACTCAGCCGCCGCTCTTGCGCCGGAACGACCGCTGGCTCGCAGCCGGGCCGTGCGCCTCACGGACCTTTGACGCATCGCGGTTCGCAGCGCCTTCGGCCGTGTCCGTCTGCACACCGCGCTTGCGCGCCAGGGCTTCCCGGAACTTGCGCTTCAGGTCGTAGTTGCCGTCGCTGTCGGGCTGAAGTGCCGAAGTCTCGGGGTCAGCCGGCTCCGAACCTTCCGGGGATACAGATTCTTCGGTCATGGTGACCTCCTGGGTTCGGACGTCGGACGGTGGAAAGCACAGCTTGTCATGCCGGGCGGCGTCACGGCGCCAGCAATAATCACAGGCTGCGGGCGGCACGTTCCCATCATGCACCCTCGCTTGACGTGCGAGGTCACGGGAGTCGGCCGTGGAGCGCCCCCTACGGAACACCGTTCGCGGGAACCAGGCCGCCCGAGCTCCGCACATCCTCGACTTCGCGTTGGAGCGGCCGGCTGCTGCCGGTGCAGTTCGCCTCGCTGTCGGCGCCGTCGTCGGCCTCGGTCCCGACTGCCGCACCATGACCTACTGGAGGCGGCAAGGGCCCGCGCAGTCCCGCTTCGGCGGCAAGAAATCCGTTCGCCCGTCATGGGCCGAGCCGTTAGGCTCCGGCCGCACAACAGGGGTGTGACACGCAATCGCGATGGGAGCCCACATGGAGACCCCGCACGTGCGGACCGACCGTTTGGGACTGCTGATCGACCAGTTCGACCGCGCCAGGGAGATGGCGCAGGTGCGGCTGACGGGACTCACCGACGAGGAGTACCTGTGGGAGCCCGTGCCCGGTTGCTGGTCCATTCGGCGCCGGGGCGAGGCGGCCACGCCCAGGGCGTTCGGGCCTGGTGCATGGGTGCTCGACCTGGGCGCCCCGGAGATCCCTGCAAACGAGTACGACGAGGTCGCCCGGCAGGCCGCCGACGGCATGACAGTCGCCAAGATCGCCGATGACTGGAGTGTGAGCGTCGAGCGGGTCGAGGAGATCCTCAACCGCACTGGTCCGCCGGAGCCGGACCAGGTGCCGGTCACGACCATCGCGTGGCGGCTGGGGCACCTGCACTTCGGCTTCGCGGGCCAATGGGAGTGGACCTTCGGTGAGCGTCGGCAGGAGCCGAGGACGCTGGTCTACTTCGAGCCTTCCGCCACCCTGGCTCTCGAGCGGTTCTGGGCGCTGATGGACCGCTGGCGGGACAGCGTCGCCGCCCTGACCGACGAGCAACTCGACACGGTCGGCTTCTCGCAGTATCCGTACGGCTCCGACCCCGACGATCCTTTCGTCGACGTCCTGTGGGGGTCCACCCTCGAGTTCATCCATCACATGGCCGAGATCGCGCTCCTGCGCGACCTGTGGCAGGCACGCTTCTCAAGCCCGGGACAGATTCGTGGAGGCCATGCGCAGCCGGCGTCGGATTGAACTTCGGCTCTGTCCCGGCCTCCAGGAATGCATGGACGTGCGGGTGGCGGCCCGGATGCGGTCGACAAGGTTGACTGGTGGGCCAGGGCGATCCGTACGCCGCGGACCGCCTTCGTCGGTCCATGCGAACTGCCGTGCCCGCCAGGCAAGTTGGGCCAGGGCCCAATGACTTCGACACAGCCCGGCAAGGTGCTCGCTGGTGGTGGGGGCGGGTGCGGGACGTAGGTGTTATCGGCTCTCCTCGATTGCCTCATGGAGGTGGCGGACGGCTTCGGTCACTGTGTTGTCGGCGAGGTTGCCGTATCCGAGGACCAGGCCGTGATCGGCGTGGTCCTCGGTGGCGTGATAGGCGGCGAGGTCGGCGATGCGCAGCGACCGGGTGGCTGCCGTGGTGACCACCGCAGCGGTGTCCACGGTGGCGGGCAGACGAAGGATGAGATGGAGGCCCGCTGCGATGCCGGAGACCGGGGCACCGGGGAGCTGGTGGGCGAGGGCTTGGACGAGTGCGTCGCGTCGGTGACGGTATCGCTTTCGGCAGGCCCGGAGATGGCGGTCGTAGACGCCCGATTCCAGGAGCGAGGCAAAGGCAAGTTGGTCGAGAACTGAGGGTTGGCTTGCCGCCTGGTCGGCTTGGTGCAGGTGACGTGTCCAGCGTGGTGGTGCCACGATCCAGCCGATGCCGAGCGCGGGCGAAAGGATCTTGCTGAGCGACTTGAACAGGATGACTCGGGACGGGTCCATGCCTTGGACGGCCGCGACCGGGCGCCGGTCGTAGCGGAACTCCGCGTCGTAGTCGTCTTCGAGTACGACGCCGTCCACCTGCCGGGCCCACTGCAGCAGGGCAGCACGCCGTTCGGGGGCGAGCACGGTGCCCAGCGGGAACTGGTGCGCCGGGGTCGTCAGCACGGCCCGAAGACCGGAGTACTGGGCAAGGTCGTCGGTGCGCAGGCCGCCGCTGTCCGCGCGGATGGGCACCGGGTCCAGGCCGGCGCTTCGGACCACGTCACGCAGCCGCGTCCAGCCCGGCTCCTCACAGCCGACAGCGGTGATGCCCTCGGCGCGCAGGGCGTGGCAGATCCGCCGCACCCCGTCGGTCACGCTCATGCACACCGTCACGTCTTGTGGCGTCGCCGAGACACCGCGGGAACGGCCCAGATACTCGGCGAGCAACCTCCTGAGCCGGAGGTGACCGCCGGGCGGCGGGTAGCCGAACTCGGTGAACGCCGCCGTGGTCACCTGTGTGCGGATGGCGTCGGCCCATCGGCGGCGTGGGAACGCGCGCAGGTCCGGCAGTCCCGGTGCGAGGTCGAAGCGAGCTACGGAATCGTGGCGTGCGGCGAGATGCCGGGAGTCGGCGCCGGGGTTGTTCGACCAGCGCACCCGTGTGCCGGAGCCGGTCTGAGCCTCCAGGTACCCCTCGGCGATGAGCTGGCTGTACGCCTCGGTCACCGCCCAGCGCGAGCAGCCGAGGTCGGTGGCGAGCTGCCGACTGGGCGGCAGGGCGGTGCCGACCTCGATGCTCCCCTGCCTGATCGCGGTGCGCAGCGCCCTCTTGACCCGTTCGTGCAGCGGTCCGTCGCCGGGCTGTCCCAGGTGGAGCAGGAGATCCCCTGCCAGATTGGTCTGTGATTCCCACATGCTATTGGACAGTAGCAGCGAGCCATTTCTCAGTAGCTTCGCATCTGTCGACATACAGCGGAGTGCTGGTCGGCACCGACACACGGATGCAGGAGGATGTCGTGGCTCTGGTGAGAAGTTCGCTGCCGGCTCAGGCCCACCCGTTGTTGCGTGGCGTGTTCAGCCACTGGTACGCGAAGGCCGGCGTTCTGTCGGCACTGCCGGACGCGCCGGTCGTGCCGGACGATGCCCGGCAGCGCGGGCCTGCGTGGCGCCGGCTCCGGTCCCGCCTTGGAGTGCCCATCGATGGGCCGTGAAGACGATGGGAGCCGCGCCCCGCGAGTTGCCGTCGTTGGATTGGCGACTACGACTCTGCTACGACGATCCAGAACGTCACCGCTGCGAGGAACGCTCCGGTGGCGAGGTGGTCCAGCCAGCGCTGTGTCGCTTCCTCGGTGAGGTATCCGGTGGCCACCGCGTGCTGTGTGGTGTGCCCCAGGCCAAGGATTTTGTCGGCTGCCTGGACGTCTAGGAACACGGGGGCGATGGGGGGTGACCGCGGGCGCCGCGAATCCGGCCGTGGCTGCCAGGCGCGGGAGTTGCCTGCCGATACGGGAGTTGCGGACGTGGGCGACAGCGTTCACACCGCGATGCTTGGCATCGCCCGACTTCACCGCCTCGCCCTCACGGGACAACTCCCGCCCGCGGGAACACCTTTGAGAGGCCCAAGTGAGACGGCTCCCCACCTTGCCGTCTCGGCGAACGCTCAGTCGAGACAGAACTCGTTGCCCTCGATATCCTGCATCACGATGCAGGAGTCGTTGTCATCAAGCAGTAGTCACACGCGCACCGCGCCGAGCGAGACCAGTCGTGCGCACTCGGCCTCGAGGGCGACGAGGCGCTCTTCACCCACCAGCCCGGTACCGACCCGCACGTCAAGATGCACCCGGTTCTTGACGACCTTGTCCTCGGGAACCCGCTGAAAGAACAGTCGCGGGCCCACACCTGAAGGATCACTGCAGGCGAACCATGCACCCCGATCCTCGCTCGGCCGCGAGCGATCGAAATCGTCCCAAGTGTCAAACCCCTTCGGTGGCGGGGATATGACGTACCCCAACACCTCGCACCAAAAGCGAGCGACGCGCTCAGGTTCTGCGCAGTCGAAGGTGACTTGGAACTGCCTGATCGATGGCATCGGCGCACCGTAGCAGGGGACTCTGTTGCTCGTCTCCCGGTAACCCCTGGCTGACCGCCGCCCTCGTCCTGAGCAGCGCGGCGATCCTCTTCCTCGGGGTGTACGCGGTGCTCGAGACGCTCGGGCTCACGCCCGGCAGCTGAAACCGCCGGCGGATGCTGCCTTGTCCGGCCGCGCGCACTCCGTCCACGCGGGGTGCGCGCTGCACTCGCCCGTCAGCGGGCAGGCAACGTCTCGCGCATGGCCCGCGCCGTACTGGCCGAGTCGTATCCCTCGGGAACGCCGGGAACGAGGATGATGTCCCCCTCGATGTGCCGTGAGCGCAGCGGGGCGATCTCCTGGTAGGCGGCGGAGTCCCACCAGGCACGCGCCCGGTCGATCGAGGGGAACCCGATCACGACGACGTGCCCGGGCCAGCTGCCCTCCTTCACCTCGTGCTGCGCGCCGTGCACCAGGAAGCGGCCGCCGTACGGGGCGAACGTCGCGGTGATGCGCTCCATGTACTCGGCGATCTCCGGGTGCGGGGTGGCCTTGCGCAGATGAGCTATCGCGTAGGCAGACAGGGCAGCCATGGCGTCCTTCCCTCCGGTCGGGATCCGTATGCCGACGATCCTGACACCGGGCCACACCACCGTCGATGACCTGGCAGGTAAGGGCCATTTACTAACAATTGATTGAACAGCTGTAACTGATAAGCATAGTGTTACTACCTATGAAGGCGGATGCAGGAGCAGGTGGCGAAGGCACGCGCGGCCCGGGCGACACGGCCCGCCTCGCGACCGAACTCCGGCTCGCGGTGGGCCGTATGACACGGCGGCTGCGTCAGGCTCACGCCGTGGGGGACGTGTCCCTCTCCGGGGTGTCAGTGCTCGCCCGACTCAACGCCGACGGCCCTGACGCGCCGACGGCCCTCGCCGAGATGGAGCGGGTACGCCCACAGGCGATGGCGAGCACACTCGCCCTGCTCGAACACCGCGGGCTCGTCCACCGCAGCCCCGACGCCGCGGACGGACGGCGGAGCATCGTGGCGATCACGGAGGAGGGACGCGCCATGCTGGCCGAGCGACGCTCGGAGTCCGTCCAGCGACTCGGCGCCGTCCTCGACGAGTTCACCGCCGAGGAGCGCGCCGCACTCGCGGTGGCACTGCCGCTCCTGGACCGCCTGGCGGAGCGGCTGTGACCGCGCGCGCACCCGGCACCGGCGACGGTGACGGTGACCGCGCGGGACGCGGCGGGCCGTCCGCGCTGAGCGCCCTGCGCTCGGCACGTCACAAGGACGGTCCCGTCGGGCCGGGCTACAAGTGGGTCGCGCTGTCGAACACCACGCTCGGCGTGCTCATAGCCACGATGGACGCCTCGATCGTGATCATCTCGCTGCCCGCGATCTTCCGCGGCATCGGCCTCGATCCGCTTGCTCCGGGCAACATCGGCTATCTGCTCTGGATGATCCTGGGCTATCTGCTGGTCTCGGCCGTGCTCGTCGTCGTCCTGGGCCGGCTCGGCGACATGTTCGGCCGGGTGCGGATCTACAACCTCGGCTTCCTGATCTTCGCGTGTGCCTCCGTCGCCCTTTCCCTGGACCCGTTCCGCGCGGGGGCGGGTGCCTTGTGGCTGATCCTCTGGCGCATCGTGCAGGCCTTCGGCGGCTCCATGCTCACCGCCAACTCGGCCGCCATCCTCACCGACGCCTTCCCGACCCGGCAGCGCGGCATGGCACTGGGCATCAACCAGATCACCGCGCTCGCCGGCCAGTTCCTCGGCCTCCTCGCGGGCGGCCTGCTCGCCGCCGTCGACTGGCGCGCCGTGTTCTGGGTGAGCGTCCCGGTCAGCATCACCGGCACGATCTGGTCCTACCTCAGCCTCCGGGAGACCTCGGCAGGCCGCCCCGGCCGTATCGACTGGCTGGGCAACCTCACCTTCGCGGTCGGCGCCGGAATCCTGCTGGCCGGCATCACCTACGGCATCCAGCCCTACGGCGGCAGCGCCACCGGATGGGGAAACCCATGGGTGCTCACCGGCCTGATCGGCGGCGCCACCCTGCTGCTGCTCTTCTGCTACGTCGAGACGCACGTCGCCGAACCCATGTTCAACCTCGCCCTGTTCAAGGTACGAGCCTTCGCCGCGGGCAATCTGGCCGCCCTGCTGACCGCGATCGCGCGCGGCGGCCTGCAGTTCATGCTCATCATCTGGCTGCAGGGCATCTGGCTGCCCCTGCACGGCTACGACTACGAGGACACCCCGCTGTGGGCCGGGGTCTTCATGCTCCCGCTCACGCTCGGTTTCCTGATCGCAGGTCCCCTCTCCGGCTACCTGTCGGACCGGTTCGGCGCGCGCCTGTTCTCCACGGCCGGTCTGGGCCTGGTCGCGTGTTCCTTCCTCGGCCTGCTCGCCCTGCCCGTCAACTTCGACTACGGGATGTTCGCGGCACTGCTGCTGCTCAACGGGCTGGGCCAGGGGATGTTCTCCGCACCGAACACGTCGTCGATCATGGGCAGTGTGCTGCCCGAGTACCGGGGCGTCGCATCGGGCATGCGTTCCACGTTCCAGAACTCCGGTACGGCCCTGTCCATCGGCGTGTTCTTCTCCCTGATGGTCTCCGGACTCGCGTCCTCGCTGCCCCGGACGCTGAGCAGCGGACTTCAGGCACACGGCGTACCGGCCGCGGCGGCCGAGCATGCCGCAGCGCTGCCACCGGTGAGCACGCTGTTCGCCACGTTCCTCGGCAACAACCCCATCGAGCACCTCCTCTCGTCCGACGGGGCCCTGGACCACGTCTCCACCAGCCAGCGTGCGGCCCTGACCGGTCACACCTTCTTCCCACAGCTGGTCTCCGGCCCGTTCCACCACGGTCTGACCATTGTCTTCAGCGTGGCGGCGGGCATGGCCCTGGTCTCCGCACTCGCGTCGGCCCTGCGCGGCAGCCATCGCGCCGAGCCCGACCCTGCTCGCCAGGATCAGCCGCCCACAGCCGGCGACGTCCGTGAGACGCCACAGCCCCGGCACAACACATCGTCGTAGTCGTAGGGGCCGTGTCGTTTCCGGTAGTTCGGCGGCGTCGGCGCGCCCGGCGTTGAGCAGTACGCGGCGCTGTGGATGTACCTACTCAGCCGGTGTGTTCCACCACGGCATCGATGAGCTTGGGCCAAAGTTCGCGGGGGCGGTCGTGGCCCATGTCCGGGATCAGCAGGAGCTCGGCGCCGGGCACCACGTCGGCGGTGCGTTTCCCACCGCTGGGGTCGATCAGCGTGTCGTCCAGGCCGTGGATCACCAGCGTCGGCGTCCGGAGTTCGCGCAGTGCGTCCGCGCGTGAACCGCTGAGGATCATCGCGCCGAGTTGTCGGCCGATTCCCGCAGGGTAGTAGGCGCGGTCGTAGCTGTCGGCGGCCAGCTCGCGCAACACCGCGATGTCGCCGTACCGCTTGGAGGCCCATACCAGTTCCTTCTCCGCCGCCGCGACGTACCCCTCGCGGTCTGCGGGCTTCGGACTGAACAGCACCGCCTGTGCCTCCGAGTTGGGTTGGCCGTATTCACTCTCGCCCGTCGAGGACATCATCGACGTCAAGGTCAGCACCTGCTTCGGGGAGGTGAGGGCCATCGCCTGGGCGATCATTCCTCCCATCGAGGCGCCGACCACGTGGGCGCGTTCGATGCCAAGCGCAGTGAGCAGGCCAAGGCCGTCGTCGGCCATGTCGAGAAGCCGGTAGGGAACCATCGCGAGGGCGGCGGGAAAGTCGCCCGAGCTCACGGCGGCAATGAACTTGCCCATGTCGACGGGGTGATCGTCGAACTTGGTGGACAGCCCGCAGTCGCGGTTGTCGTACCGGATCACGTAACGGCCGCGATCTGCCAGCGCCCGGCAGAAGTCCTCGTGCCAGGCGAGCATCTGCGCGCCGAAACCCATCACGAGCAGGACTGCGGGATCCCCCGGGTCGCCGAAACTCTCGTACGCGATGGACACCTTGGGAGACACGTCAACGATCGACATACATGGAGCCTGCCATGGCCCGACCATGGAGCGCACCCAGAATATCGGCGCGTGACCTGCACATCCTCGAACGGCCGGAGGGCTGTCAGGCAGGGCCGTCGTCCTGCCGGGACCGTTGCGCAGCCTCCTCGGCGCGTACTTGCCGGCCACTGCGCAGCAACCCGACGGCAACGGACGCCGACAGTATCGTGGCACCGATCCAAGCCCAGTCGGGATCCGCGCCGTGGGCGATCCATGCGAGACCCAGCAGCAAAACCGCAGCCTGCGCAGTGCACTTGAGAGCAGAACGGAAGCGGTCATCCACCGAGGCCGCGGAGAACACCAAGAGGGCGAACGGGAAGTTGAACAAGGTGATCGAGAGTATGGGCTTCCACGGCCAGTCGCCGCCGTCGTACCGCGCATTCAGCCACAGCGCCTCGGCGATCAGGTCCGCGGTCAACAGAGCCCAGAACGCCACACCGCGCAGCCTGACCGAGAAGTCGGTCTCCCGTCCCGACTCGTCCCAGATCCTTGGCATGAGACCTCCTACACGTACGCGGCCAACGCGGTGGCAACTCACCGCCGGCCATCCGGCAGCTCCGTGATATCCCACCGGTCGCGGGACCGGTCCCGGGCAGGGATCGTGCGGTCGGAGTGCCGGCAGTCCATGCACGGCAGCAAGTACCCGCCCTCTGACGCGAGTTGATGACATCCGTTTCATCAGGCGCCATCACGGCCGACGGCTTCCGACGACGGCTCAGGTCAACGGCAGCCGCATGATGGTCAGGTCGAGCCAGCGGCCGAACTTGGTGCCGACCTCCGGCACCGTGCCGACGTGGTGGAAGCCGAACCGTTCGTGCAGCCGGATCGACGCGGTGTTCCCGGCTTCGATGTCGGCGATCACGACGTGGTGCCCGGCCTCGCGGGCCGCGTCGATGAGGGCGGCCATCAGCGTGGAGCCGATGCCGAGCCCGTGCCGGCCTTCGCGGACGTAGACCGAGTCCTCCACTGTGTGGCGGTACCCGTCCAGCTCGCGCCACGGGCCGTAGACCGCGAACCCGGCCACCTCGCCCGCGGCCTCGGCCACGAACGCCGAGCCGCGCTCCAGGTGGGAGGCGAGCCAGGCAGCCCCCTCGGCGGGGGTCTGAGGGGACTGCGTCCACAGGGCCGTCGACTGCTCGATCGCGTGGTTGCGGATCGCGCGGACGGCCTCCGCGTCGCCGCGGCGTGCCGGACGTACTGTCACCGTCCGGCTTCTCTCGTATATTGGATTCATGTCCAACATAGTAGATCCGCTGGTGGGGCAGATCGCGGCCCGCGTCCGCACCGAGCGGGAACGCCGCCGGTGGACGCTGGCCCAGCTCGCGGACGCCTCCGGTGTCTCGCAGGCCATGATCAGCCGGATCGAGCGCGGCGAGAGCAGCCCCACCGCGGTCGTCCTCGGCAAGCTGTCCGCCGCCTTCCAGCTCAGCGTTGCGTCCTTGCTCGCCCTCGCCGAAGGAGCGCAGGACGACGCAGGCGCCGGCGCGGCAGTGCGTCGGCGAGCCGACGCGGCCGAGTGGCGCGACCCCGCCACCGGCTACCGGCGCCGCCAGATCACCGGCCCTCATTTCCCCACCGAGATCGCCGAGATCCGCCTGCCCGCGGGAGCCCGGGTGCCGTATCCGGCCGCCGCCTTCGCCTTCGTACGACAGGTCGTCTGGGTCCTCGACGGCCGCCTGACCTTCCACGACGGCGACACGGTCCACGAACTCGAGGCCGGCGACACCATCGAACTCGGCGATCCCACCGACCGCGTCTTCGCCAACACCTCCGAAGCGGAATGCCGCTACGCCGTCGTCCTCACCCGTGGCGCACAACCATGACCGGCCCCCTCCCCCGCGGCGGCACCGTCCTCCTGGCCGCCATAGCCGGAGTGGCCATCGCGAACAACTACGCCCTACAGCCCGCACTCACCGCCGTGGCCGCGGACCTCGGTGTCTCCCTGACCGTGGCGGGCCTCGTACCGACCGCCGCGCTGGTCGGCTGTGTGACCGGCTTCGCCCTCCTGCTGCCACTCACCGACCGCCTCGCCCCCAACCGCCTGGTCGCCGCACAACTCACCGCTCTGGCCGTCGCCCTCACGGCCGCCGCCACAGCACCCGGCGCCGTCGTACTCCTGGCCGCCTACCTCCTCATCGGCGCGGCCTCGAGCGTGGCCGCTCAGGCCGGCAACATCGCGGGCCGGCACGCCCCGGCCGGGCGCCGCGGATCCGGCGTCGCCACGGTGGCCGCCGGCATGTCGGCCGGCATCCTGCTCAGCCGCCTGGTGGGAGGTGCACTCACCGACGCCCTCGGGTGGCGGCGGATGCTCCTCGTCTTCGGCGCCCTCGCGCTGCTTGGCGCGATCGGCGCGATCATGTTCCTGCCCCGACAGCGGCCCTACTCCAGCCGCAGTTACGGCAGGACTCTCGCCTCGCTTCCCCCGCTGCTGCGTCAACACCCGCCGCTGCGGCGCGCGGTGGCCGCCGGCGGGCTGTGGTACTTCGCCTTCACCCTCACCTGGGTCGCCCTCGTCCTCGCTCTCGCCCAGCCACCCCACTCCCTCGCCCCGACCGCCATCGGCCTGTACAGCCTGGCCGGACTCCTCGGCTTCGCCGTCCTTCCGCTCACCGGGCGTCTGACCGACCGGTATGCGCCGCACTCCGTGATCACCGCCGGCCTGCTGGCCGCCGCGGCCGGTATCGCGCTGCTGGCCACCGGCCTGAGCGCGCCGCCGGTCACCGCACTCGGACTCGCCCTCTTCGACGCCGGCTGCTTCGCCGCCCAGGCCGCCAACCAGGCCCGCATCATCGCCCTCGACCCGCAAGGCTCCGGCAGCCTCAGCAGCGTCTATCTCGTGCTGTACTTCATGATCGGCGCCGTCGGCACGGCCCTCGCCGCTCCCCTGCTCGACACCTTCGGCTGGCACGGCACGACTTTCACTGCGCTCACCGCGGTGCTCCTCGCCGCTGCCGTCGGACACGCCGCCAACCGGAAGATGCGGCGCACGCCCGTCGCCGATGTCACCGCGCGCCGAGCCCCCGCAGAAACGTGTCCACAACCAGGTCGGCAGCCTGGGCGGCGGTGAGGTCGGGCAGCTGCTTTGAGGCCAGTTGCGTCAACTGGGGCAGCAGGGAACCCGACCATGCGGCCGGGAGGTCCGCGCGAAGGAGCCCTTCGTCCATGGCGCGCTTCAGGAAGGCGTCGACTTCCCGGATCAAGGCGTCGCGCCGTTCACGGATCGCCTCGTCGGCCCGCAAACGGGTCAGTTCCACAGGCCACTTGCGATTGACGCCGATGATCCCTTCGACGTACCGGTGCAGAGCCACGGCGACGGGAGCCTCGCGCAGCCTGGAGTCCTCGACGACTCGCTCGACAGCCTCGTAACGGGCCTCGTAGATGGCCGTCAGCAGTTCCTCGCGGGACGCGAACCGCCGATAGACGGTGCGCCGGTCGACGCCTGCCTCGGCGGCGATGGCGGCGATGCTCGCGCCCGGGTCGACGGCGAGCATGCGCGCTCCGGTCGTCAGGACCGCTTCCAGATTGCGTGCTGCGTCTGCCCTCATGACGCGAGCATAGCTCGGGGTGTGGAACCTAACGCATGTACAGCCCCATGTCTGAGGCTCTCACTTTCATAAGTGCTACATTGAAGTGACAGATAGATAGAGCGAGTACTTCCCTCATCAGACTCTCGGGAGAGAGCGAATGATCACCTACGACCAACTTTTCATCGCCGGTTCCTGGGCCGCGCCAAGCAGTCCGGAACTGCTCGACATCCTGTCGCCGCACGACCAGACGGTCATCGGCCGTGCCGCACAGGCCCAGCCCGCCGACGTGGACCGTGCCGTGGCCGCCGCCCGCGCCGCCTTCGACGAGGGCCCGTGGCCCCGCACGGCTCCGGCGGAACGCATCGCCGTCATCCGGCGGCTCAACGCACTGCGCGAGGCAGGCGCCGAAAGGATCGCTTCTCTCATCTCCGCCGAGAACGGTTCGGCGCGATGGTTCACGCTGGCAGGCCAGCCGGGCCTCACCCGGCAGGCGGGCGCCTACCTCAAGGCGGCCGAGGAGTTCGGCTGGGAGGAGACCCTGACGCCCTCCGACCCAGCTTCCCCCACCCGGAGCGTGGTGCACCGCGAGCCCATTGGCGTCGTGGCCGCTGTCATTCCGTGGAACTCCCCGTTCTCCGCGGCCATGGCCAAGATCATCCCTGCGCTGCTGGCGGGCAACACGGTCGTTCTCAAGGTGTCCCCGGAGAACTCGCTGAGCATGGGGTTCCTCGCCGAACTGCTGGAGCAGGCCGGGCTGCCGGAGGGAGTGATCAGCGTCCTTCCGGCCGACCGGGAGACCAGCGAGTACCTCGTGTCGCACCGCGACGTGGACAAGATCGCGTTCACCGGCTCGACGCGGGCCGGCCGCAGGATCGCCTCCCTCGCGGGTGAACAGCTGAAGCGGGTCAGCCTGGAGCTGGGCGGCAAGTCGGCCGCCGTCATCCTGCCCGACGCCGACCTCGACAAGGCGGTACAGGGCCTCAAGTACGCCTCCCTGCTCAACAACGGCGAGTCGTGCATCGCGCAGACCCGCGTCCTCGCGCCGCGCAGCCGGTACGAAGAGGTCGTCGCCGCCCTCAAGGACCTCGTGGAGTCGCTCAGGGTCGGTGCCCCGGACGACCCCGAGACGTTCATCGGCCCGATGGTCCGCCGGGATCAGCAGCAGCGCGTGCGGGACTACATCGAACTCGGCATGAAGGAAGGCGCCAGGCTCGTCACCGGCGGACCCGAGGTTCCGCCGGGACTCGAGAACGGCAACTACGTCACCCCGACCGTGTTCGCCGACGTCGACAACTCGATGCGGATCGCGCAGGAGGAGATCTTCGGCCCTGTCCTGGTCGTCATCGCCTACGACGACGAGGACGACGCCGTGAGGATCGCCAACGACTCCGAGTACGGCCTCTCCGGTGGCGTGTGGTCCGCCGACCAGGCCCGCGCACTCGACGTCGCCCGCCGCCTGCGGACCGGCACGGTCACCGTCAACGGTGCGCCCATCGCGTTCGACGGCCCGTTCGGCGGCTTCAAGGCCAGCGGGATCGGCCGCGAGTACGGCACTGTCGGGCTCACCCAGTACGTCGAGTACAAGACCGTCACTGTGTGACCGCCGAGGCGCCGACGGTCCAGCCCGTGCCGCCGACGCGCCACGGGGTTCGGTCCGGTCTGCGCCGGCCGAGGTGCGTCGAACCGCAGGCCGCGGCACCCGGCGCCGTTGAACTCTCTTGCAGGGAAAGACCGTTGCGGATTGACGGAATCGCGTCACCTATTTGACCGGTGACGAGAGGTGTGCGACAGTCGTCGCGCACGCTCACCCTGGCGATCTCGCACAGCCACTCGCTCCATACGAATCTCCCTGCGAGTCGACAGGGTCGGCACTCTGAGAACGCGGAGGTTCCACATGATCAACAGGCGCACTTTCAGCAAGGCCCTGGGCACGAGCGCCGCGGCCGCTTCCCTGACCGGTCTGCAAGGCGTCCCGACCGCCTCCGCCGCCACGGCAAGCGGAACCTCGACATCACCGGAGCCCGCGACGAGCCCCGGAACACACACCTCATTCCCGCGGCTGAAGCAGGTCAGAGCCGGTCTGCTCAATGTCGGCTACGCCGAACTGGGCCCCGCCCACGGCCCCGCGGTCATCTGCCTGCACGGCTGGCCCTACGACATCCACAGCTACGTCGACGTGGCTCCCCTGCTGGCCGAGCAGGGCTACCGGGTGATCGTCCCCTACCTGCGCGGCCACGGCACGACACGCTTCCTGTCCGACCGGACGTTCCGCAACGCCCAGCAGTCGGCCATCGCCGTTGACATCGTTGCCCTGATGGACGCCCTCAAGATCGAGAAGGCCGTTCTGGCCGGCTTCGACTGGGGATCACGCACCGCCGACATCATCGCCGCGCTCTGGCCCGAGCGCTGCAAGGCCCTGGTGTCGGTGAGCGGGTACCTGATCACCAACCTCAAGGCGCAACTCCAACCGCTGGCGCCGCAGGCCGAACACACCTGGTGGTACCAGTTCTACTTCTCCACGGAACGGGGCCGCCTCGCCATGGAGGACCCGACCCTGCGTCACGACCTGACCAGGTTCGTCTGGCAGACCGTGTCCCCGACATGGAACTTCGACGACGCCATCTTCGAGCGGACGGCGGCGGCCTTCGAAAACCCCGACTACGCGGACATCGTCATCCACAACTACCGCTGGCGGCTGAGTCTCGCCGACGGCGAGCTCCGCTACGACGGTCTCGAGAAGCAGCTCGCCGCACGACCGCTGATCGACGTACCCACCATCACCCTCGATCCCGAGCGCGACCCGTTCACGGCACCGGGCAACGGCTCGTCGTACCGAGACAGGTTCACGGGCAAGTACGAGCACCGGACCCTGGAGGGCATCGGCCACAACGTGCCCCAAGAGGCACCCGCCGCCTTCGCCCAGGCCGTCGTCGACGTGGACCACTTCTGACCGGACCCATCGCGGACTTTCCGTTCGTCACCGGCTTGACAGGTGACGCAGCGAGATGTGAACCTGGCACTCACCACGCGAAGAAGACTCAATCCGCCACCGACCGTCGGAGGTTGACCATGGAAAGTCACAGCACGGTGGACGGCTCTGCCGCAGCACGTCATGCACGGTTCGGCACACTGCCCGAGCGCGTCCGCTTCGAGGACATGGTCGAAGAGAGGCAGGCGACGTCGAACGACCCGGCGAGGAACGCCTACAACCCCGAAGGATCGTGGACGTCCTTCTCCTGCCTGGCCGCCGACCTGGGCCTCTGAAATGGACCTCTCAGATGGGCCAGTGACGGGCCTCTGAGATGAGTTGCGAATGCTCTCCGGGCCTTCGGGGCGGGAGCGCCAAGTGCATGATCCGGCTCACCCAATTGGCTGCGCTCAGCGCGAAATTGACCGCAAGGGCGTGCACGGTGACTGCATGAACACTGCAGAGCTCAACCACCCCGACCACGCCCGTCACTCCGAGAAAGTCGGCTCCCGAATTCCGCGAATATTCGCGCTGGGTGCCGCGCTGGGCATTGCCTGTGCGGCAGTAGTGGCAAGCGCCGCATCCGCCGTGGCCGCGCCGACCGCCCCGCACACCGCAACCGCCACGACCACGGCTTCCTCTCACGGCGGCTACGGCGACGACGACGGCGACGACTGCGACGGTCTCCTCGTCCTCATCTGCCACGGCTAACCAGCGGCAGTCCCTGCCCGGCGGGGCCACCGCCCAGAGGTCGGCCAGGAGGCACCCCAAGCTCCGTGTCCTGCACTTCGTCGGTGACGTGCAGGACCCGGAGCTTGCTCGCGTCACCGGCGGAGTGGTCACGGCCGCATCGGCCCGATATCGCCGCGCCTTGCAAGTGGCTCCGGCTATTTCCTGCCGGCTCGGGCCAGTGCTTGCTCCGCCTGTTCGGCGAGAGAGCCTACGAGATCTGCGGCGGACGGCAGGTCGTTGATGAGGTCGACTGCCTCGCCGGCCCACACCGGAAGCAGAGGGACGTCGCCGCGTGCCACGGCATCGCGATAGTCCTGCCGGGCCCGGGGATCGGAGGCGAGTTCGGCCTCCCGGTCCCTCCACTCTTCGAGGAAGGGATGGCCAAGGGTGCGCGCCGTGTATCGCGACGGCCATCGGGAACTTCGGACGATGTCCAGCACACGGCTGCGTTCTGTGTCCTGCCCGCGCCCCTCCACGATCGCCTTGACGACCGAGGGATCGACGAGTGCCTCGTGCGTGGCCTGGAAGCGGGTGCCCATGAGTGCACCGGCAGCGCCCAGCGCCAGGGCAGCAGCCACACCCCGCCCGTCGGCGATCCCGCCGGCCGCCAGCACGGGCACCGGTGCCGCCAGGTCCACCACGAACGGGACGAACGGCAACGTGGACCGTCCCTTGCGGGCACCGTGCCCTCCGCTCTCCGTGCCCTGGGCCACGATGACGTCGGCGCCCAGGTCCACCGCCCGTCGGGCCTCATCCGCATCGGTGACCTGAACGATCAGCGCCGCGCCCGCCGCACGGATGCGCGCGGCGAACGGGCTCGGGTCGCCGAAGGACAGCATCACCGCCCTCGGGCTGTGCTCCAGCACACGGTCAACCACGTCGGCATCGATTGCCCAGGCCTGGAACCCGACACCCCACGGCTTGTCGGCACCCTCCGCGACGAGCGGCAGTTCTCGGGCCAGCCACTCCCGATCCCCACCCCCTGCGCCCAGCATCCCGAATCCGCCGCCACGCGAGACCGCCGCGGCCAGAGCACCTCCGGCGGATCCGCCCATCGGCGCCAACACAATCGGATGCCGCACCCCGAACAACTTGGTGAACGCCGTCGTCAATGCCATGGCGGACATCATCGCCCTTCGCCGACGTACAAGTCATCGATCCGGACAGCACCTGACACCACAGGAGGGACTTGACCTGTTCCCCCCATCCACCAGTCAGGAAGGCCCCGTAGACCCGAGGCAGCGGACGCAGGCATAGCCTGGCGACATTGCTGGATCACCACCGGACACCCGGCCCGGCCGCCCGACGCCTGCAGTGCGTCCCTGGCCCGGTGTCCCCGACGAACAGACGAGAACGGAGCAGGCGACGTGAGCGACACGCAGGCCGACAACCTCAAACGTGCCGCGGCAGCGACTCCGACGGCCGAGCTGCTCGAGCGGATACGTCGGCACCGACGGCACACCCTGGAACTGCTGACCGTCTGCGCCGTCGCTCTCGTCCCGTGGACCGTCCTGCTGGCGGCGACACTGCCGTCCGGGTACAAGGTCCACCACTGGCGCGTGGCGTGGGTGGGATTCGACGTGCTGCTCGTGGTCGCGATGGCGTCCACCGCGATTCTCGGCTGGCTGCGGCACCGTGCCGTCATCGTGTCGGCGCTTGCGACGGCGGTGCTGTTGATCTGCGACTCGTGGTTCGACGTTTCGCTCGCCCTCGGCACCTCGGGGGTCTGGCTGTCGGCAGCACTCGCGGTGTTCGCCGAACTGCCGCTGGCCTTCTATTTGATCCGCCGGGTGATGGGGATGATCTCGCTGGCGCAGTGGCCGTCCATCGAGACCACGGCCATCGAGGATGCGCAGCCCGCCGACCCGAACGTCTGAGGTCCCTTCCGCTGCTTGAGGGCCCGGGGCTCAGGTCACGGTTCCTTCAACTCGGCCTTCGCTCCGCCAACCACGTTCGCCCTGGCCACGATTCCGGCCGGGAGAGTGTCGTCGAGGTCGGTTACGGTGCTCGCGTGGCGATGACAGCGGTGCGCGCGGCCGTCGAATGGGTGGTTGCGGCGCTCTCGGGCACAACAGCGCATGAGGAGGCGGCAGAACGTCTGGCGCCGCGTCTGACGTCACGTGGTGACATGGCGGGCTTCTTCGTCAGCAACCAACGGTTCGCCGCGTTCCGGGAGTTCCCTGCGGTGATCGAGAACATCGAGGCTCGCGGCCCGTGGACCGCGCGGGCGGTGGTACGCACCGGTCCGCACCTGTGGGAACTCGACGTCGCGGTGGAGGCGGAGCCGCCACACCTGATCCGCAGTTTCCAACCGAGGCCGGTCGGCCCGGATGCACTGGCATGGAGTCAGATCACTGCGCGGCTGCGGGAGCACGACCGTATGGAGTCCGCGCTGTCCGACGGGTTCGCCAAACGGATCCACCAGCGCTTGCTGGACGCCGTGGAGACACACCACATCGTGGGGCTGGCCGCAGGTGTCGCCGTTGGAACGGAGGTGGTCCACCGCGAATTTCTCGGCGTAGCGGACTTGGAGTCGTCGGCCCCGTTGCACGCCCGTTCGGTGTTCCGGGTCGGTTCGGTCACCAAGGCGGTCACCGCGCTGGGCGTGCTGCGGCTGGCCGAGACCGGGGCCATCGATCTGCACACCCCGATCGGTGAGCACCTGGCAAGCCCCGTGCTGGTGCCGACAGCGCCCGATGACCGTCCGCCGAGCATCGCCGACCTACTGCTGCATCGCGCGGGCCTGCCCAAAGACCTCTCGATCCGCCGTGCCCCGCTGCTGGCCGGCGCCTCCCTGTCGGCGGTGTCACCGCAGATCAGCCTGGCCTGGCCGCCCGGACAGCAACCGGAGTACTCCAACGTCGGCTACGAGGTCCTCGGCGCGCTCATCCACACGGTGGCAGGCGAACCGTTCGCACAGTTCTGCTCCCGCGAGATCCTGCCCCGCTACGGGTTGGCCAACGCCACCCTGCAACATCCCGGCACGGCCGCACCCGCCACCACCACCGGCTACCGGGTCACCGCCGGTCAAGTGTCGCCGGCCCCTCCTGCCGTGGCGCCGTACCCGGCGGCGGGCGGCATGACCGCCGGCGTCGACGACCTTCTGGCCCTCGCCGGATGCTTCGGTCAGAGCACTGATCCGCTCGTCCGGGCCGCGCTGGCTCTGACCGCGCTGGCCGGCCCTGGGATCAGATTCGCCCCGGGCGTCGCATTGTTGGACCGCCCGGGAGGAACCGTGCTGTGGCGCGGCGGAGCCACAGACGGCTTCACCGTGGAGATGCTCGCCTCGCTCGACGGCTCCGTCAACGTGGTGCTGATGGCCACCAAGTCACCCCCCGACGATCTGCGCACACTCGGCCTGGACCTCATCGACCAACTGGCTGCGGCCTGAACCGCGAAGCACTGACGCGGTGTTGCATGTTGTGGGGTGTCCACGGGGTAAGCCCCGCCATCAGGCCGCACGAGCCGCGATGGCCACGGCCGTGCGGGACGGCTCAGGTCACAAGCCGCAGCACGTCCGCCAAACCGCGTTCACCAGTGCGGTGTTCCGACGGCAGGATGTAGGTGCGCAGGCCGCAGGCGGCCGCGCCGCCGTCGCGGATCGGGTTGTCGCCGACCATGAGGGTGGCGCGGGGGTCGGTGCCGAGGTCGGCGCAGGCTTTGAGGAACAGTTGCGGGTCGGGCTTTTCGCGCCCCTGCTCGTAGGAGATGACGCAGGTGTCGATCAGGGCGTCCAACCCGTGGTGGGCGAGGTGGGTGCGCAGGTCCCAGGCGAAGTCGCTGACGATGCCGATGCGCAGGCCGCGCTCGCGCAGGGCCCGCAGCACCGGTTCGGTGTCGGGGTAAGGAACCCAGGCGTCCGGGGCAGTGAGTTCCCGGTAGGCCACGTCCTCCGCGCCGCGCAGGAAGTCCACTCGTTCCCACCATCCCCGCATCGCGCGGCGGTGCTGCTCGGAGGAGAGATCGCGGCCTTCCTGGAGGGCTACGACGGAGGGCAGCCGGAAGGCGGTGCGCAACTGGTCGGAGATCTTGGCCACCGCACCGGGCTGGTCGAGCACGGGGAGGCGGCCCGTGGCGGCACCGACCCGGCGAAGCCACGTCTCCAGGTCGATCATCTGGAAGATGGTGTTGCTGAAGTCGAGCAGGACGGCCTGGACCGGAGGTACCGGCGCGGCCATCTCGGCGTCGCTGGGGCGGTAGGCGCTCGGTGTTTCGAACAGGGTGTGGATCACAGGGAGGGCTCTTCGGGTTCGATCGTCTCGACGCGGACTCCGAGGTCGCGCATGGCCGCGAGTTCCGCCTCGGGGGTGCCGGTGTCGGTGATGACGGCGTGGTAGTCGGCGACGGTGCCGTACGCGTACGTGGCCGTCTTGCCGAACTTCGAGTGGTCCGCCAGGAGCAGCGTCTGTTCGGCGGAGGCGAGCATGGCCAGCTTCACCTCGACGTAGTCGCTCAGCGGGTGGAAGAGCCGGCCTTCCAGGACGGCGGTGGCGGACGTCAGGGCGAGGTCGGCCCGGATCTGGGACAGGGCGCGGGTGACGGTGGGGCCGGTGCAGGAGTTGAAGTCGGCTCGGTAGTTCCCGCCCAGCAGGGTGACGCTCACCGACGGCGCGGAACCAAGACGCTGCGCGAGGCCGACGGAGTTGGTGACCACGTGGAGCTGCTCCAGCCGGGCCAGCGCGGGAACTAGGGGGAACAGGGTGGTCGAGTCCTCCATGAGCACCGTGCTGCCCGGCCGGATCCGGTCGGCAACCGCCGCGCACAACGCGTTCTTGGCCGCGAGGGCGCTGTTCTCCCGGAAGCGGGTGGCCGTCTCCATGGTGAGGGCCGGGAAGGCGACGGCCCGCCCGCGCTCCTTGCGCAGCAAATGGCGGCCGGCGAGGTCGTCCAGGTCCCGGTGCATCGTCATCAGGCTGACGTCGAAGTGTTGGGCGAGGTCGTCGATGCGGGTCTCGCCGTGTTCGGCGACGTACCGCAGCACGGCCTGACGCCGCTCCTCGACGGCGGCCTGCGACAGTCGCGTACGGGCGGTCACGGCGCCCCTCCTTACCGATCGCTCCGGTCTCGCAGTTTCCCACACGGCCGGTGGAGGCCGCCGCCTGTCCGGCTCGGGGGCCGCTACGGTCCGTCCACCGTGACCAGCACCTTGACCTGCTCGGGGTCGACGGATGCGGCGAAGGCCTTGGCGGCGTCCTCCAGCGGGTAGGTGGCGGTGACGATCTCGACGGTGTCGATGGCGCCGGAGGCGATCAGGGACATGGCGGTGCGGTAGTCCTCGCCGGTGTACATCAGGGTGCCCTCGATGCGGATCTCCCGGTCCTGGACCAGGTCGAGGCGGACGGGGGTGGTCCCTGCGGCTCCCACGCCGACGACGATGATCGTGCCGCCCTTGGTGACCAGGTCGGTGGCCTGGGCGATGGACTGCTCGCGCGCCACGCAGTCGAAGACCACGTCCACCGGTCCGCCGAGCACATGACGGGCCTGGTCGGCAAGATCGGCGGCGTCGGCAGGCAGGACCGCGTCGGCGCCGAGGCGCAGGGCGCGGTCCCGCTTGCCCGGCAGCAGGTCGGTGACGGCGATCTTCGCGGCCCCCGCGTGCCGGGCGGCAGCCAGGACGAGCAGCCCGATGGGGCCGGCGCCGAGGACGACGACGGTACGTCCGGTGAGGTCACCGGCCTTGGCGACGGCGTGCACCGGGGTGGCCAGGGGCTCGACGAGGGCGGCCTCGATGTCGGTCATGCCGTCGGGGACGCGGTGGACGCGGTCGGCGGGGATGGTGAACAGGTCGGTCATGGCGCCGGGCGTCTGGCAGCCGAAGACCGTCAGTTCCTGGCAGATGTTGTAGCGGCCGGAGCGGCACTGGGGGCACCGTCCGCAGTACAGGTTGGGTTCGATGATCACCCGGTCGCCGGGCGCGAATTCCTCGGCTCCCTTCCCGGCCGCCGCGACGACGCCGACGGCCTCGTGACCGGGGCGGTAGGGCAGGTCGATGAAGGGATGGTCGCCGGCCGCGGCATGGGTGTCGGAGCCGCACACGCCGACGACCGTGGTGTGTATGAGGAGTTCGTCGTCGCCTGGGACGGGGGCGGGCACCTGCTCGAGGGTGATGTCGTCGAGGGAGCGGACGAGAACGCGGCGAATCTGCTCGGTCATGGTGGCGGGTTCCGTTCGGTGGCGGGCGTTCACGCGGAGGCGAGGCTGGGCTGGATCTGGATCTGGATCTTGCGGCCGATACCGGCCTGGAATCGGGTGATCGCGTCCGGGAACGCGCCCAGGGGGAGGCGGTCGCTGATGAAGACATCCGGGTCGATGACGCCGGTGGCGAAGAGGTCCGCGGCGCGTTCGAAGCTGTGCAGGACGGCCATCGAGCCGGTGATCGTGATCTCCTGGTTGTAGATCCTGTACGGCTCGATGGTGGCCCGGGCGGCGTAGTCCGCGACCCCGAACTGCAGGTACGTGCCGCCCTTGCCGACCCGGCCGAGGGCGTCCTGGATGGCCTTCGCGTTGCCGGTGGCGTCGACGACCAGATCCCAACCGTAGGGCGGCCGTTCGAGTTCGTCGGCGGACGTGGCACCGGCGGAGCAGCCCAACTTCCTTGCTGTGGCGAGGCGTTCGGCGTTGATGTCGACGACGTCGACGCTCGCGGCGCCGGTGGCCTTGGCGAGCTGAAGCATCATCAGGCCCATGGTTCCGGCGCCGTAGACGAGCACGCGGGAGGCGAGGCGGCTGCGCAGGACGTCGTAGCCGCGCACCGCGCAGGACAGCGGTTCGATCAGGGCCGCGTCCTCGGTGCGTACGCCGTCGGGCAGGACCACGCAGTTGGCTACCGGCGCGGCCACGAACTCGGCGGCGGCGCCCGGGTTGGTGACCCCGATGGCGGCCCACCGTTCACAGAGGTTGTTGTGGCCGAGGCGGCAGTAGTGGCACTCGAAGCAGTACAGCGACGGGTCGACCGCGACCCGCGCCCCGGCGGTGAGTTCGGTGACGGCGGAGCCGATCGCGACGACCTCACCGGCGAACTCGTGGCCGGGGACGATGGGCAGCTTCGGGGCGAACTCCCCTTGGAGGATGTGCAGATCGGTGCCGCACAGCCCGCAGGCCGAGACCTCGACGACGACCTCGCGCGGGCCGGGGGCGGGGTCGTCGACGGTGGTGATCTCAACGTCCCCGGGCTGGGTGATGACGGCTGCTTTCACTTCACGGCTCCCAGGGACAGGCCGCGGACGAGCTTGTCCTGGGCGGCGAAACCGGCGATCAGGACCGGCAGCGAGACCAGCGTGGCCGCCGCGCACAACCGGGCCAGGAACAAACCCTCGTTGGTGATGAAGCCGACCAGGAACACGGGCGCGGTGGACGCCTGGGTCGCGGTGAGGTTCACGGCGAACATGAACTCGTTCCAGCTGAAGATGAAGCAGATCAGCGAGGTGGCGGCGAGTCCGGGCATGGCGACCGGCGCAACGACCCGCCACAGCACGGTGAGCAGGTTGGCGCCGTCGACCTCGGCCGCCTCCAGGATCTCCTTGGGGACCTCGGCGAGGAACGAGCGCATCATCCACACCGCGATCGGGAGGTTCATGGCGGTGTAGAGGACGATCAGCGTCCAGACGTTGTCCAGCATCCCGACGTCCTTGACGATCAGGTACACCGGCAGCAGGGCGGCGATGGCCGGGAGGAACTTCGTGGACAGGAAGAAGAACATCACGTCGGTCCACTTCTCGACCGGCTTGATGGACAGCGCGTAGGCCGTCGGGACCGCCAGCAGGAGGACCAGCAGGGTCGAAATGACGCTGGCCATGGCCGAGTTGAGGAGGAAGGGGGTGATGTCCCGGCTGAAGAGCAGTCTGTACTGATCGAAGGTGAGCGGCGCGAAGGGGGTCGGCGGGTTGGTCGCCGCGTCGGCCTCCTGGTGGAAGGAGGTGAGAACCATCCACGCCACCGGCGCGAAGAACCCCAGCGTGGCGAGCCAGGCGACGAAGGTCCACAGCGGCGACAGTCGGGGCGCACCGCCGTGGTCGTCGCCTCGGCGTAGGAGCTTCTTGAACCTCGCCCCGGGGGCGGCGAGGGCTGCGTGCGCGGTCATCGGGATACCTCCTCGCGGAACAGCGACGCGATGGTGCGCAGCGCGAAGGTCGCGATCACGATCGAGCCGAGCACGACGACGACACCGGCGGCGGCCGCCTCGCCGTACTCGTACTTGCGGAACATGGTCAGGTAGATCTCGTAGGGCAGGTTGGTCGTCTGCGAGCCGGGGCCGCCCTGGGTGATGGTGTAGACCGAGTCGAAGGTCTGCACGACGTAGATCGTGCCGAGCAGGACGCCCAGCTCGATGTACTGACGCAGGTGCGGCAGCGTGATGAAGCGGAAGGTCGCCATGGCCGACGCTCCGTCCATGCGGGCCGCCTCCAGGACGTCGCCGGGCTGCGCCTGCAGGCCGGCCAGGAGGATCAGCATCATGAACGGCGTCCACTGCCAGACCAGCGAGATGACGACGGCCGGCATGGGATACGAGGACACCCAGTCGACCGTGGGGCCGTTGTCCGCTCCGAACAACCTGTATACGGCGTTGAGGGTGCCGTTGAGCAGGCCGTAGTCGGGGTTGTAGATGGCGTGCTTCCACAGCAGCGCCGCCGCGACCGGCATGACCAGGAACGGCGAGATGAGCAGCGTGCGCGCCAGGCCGCGGCCGACGAAACGGCGATCCAGCAGCATCGCCAGACCGAGGCCGAGGACCACGCTGATGAGCACCACCGACGCGGTGAGGACGACAGTGTTGAGCACCGCCGTGCGCAGCCGCTCGTCGGTGAAGACGAACTTGAAGTTGGACAGGCCGACGAAGTGCCGGTCGCCCGGCTTGAGGATGTTCCACTGGAAAGTGGAGATCACCAGCGTGGCCACGAAGGGCAGTTGCGTGACGACGATGGTGAAGATGAGTGCCGGCAGCAGGGGGATGCGGCGCTTCCACTTGCTGATGCCCGACGACTTCTGGGTACGGGCGGGGGGTGGTGCTGTCTTGGGGGGTGCGGTGAGCGTGGTCATGAATGGTTCCTCTGCCGGTGACGGCCGGAGTCGGGGAAGCGGTGCCCGGCCGGCACCGAGGCCGGCCGGGCACTGAAGGTCACTTCTGGTAGTTCTTGGCAACGTCCTCGGCGAGCTTCTGGCCGTCGTTCAGCGCCTTGTCCACGCTGGTCTTGCCGGCGATGGCGGCGGAGATCTCCTGGGTGACCTTCGTTCCCAGGTCCTGGAACTCGGGGATGGCCACGTACTGGATGCCCACGGTCGGCCTCGGCTGGACACCCGGGTTGGCCGGGTCGGCGGCCTCGATGGACTTCAGGGTGATGTCACCGAACGACCCGGCGGCCTTCTGGTACTGCGGGATGTCGTACGTGCTGGTCCGCTTGCCGGCCGGAACGCGCGCCCAGCCGAGCTTCTCGCCGACCAGCTTCTCGTACTTCTTGCTGGAGGCCCACAGCATGAACTTCGAGGCGGCGTCGGCGTTCTTCGTGGTCTTGGGCATGGCCCAGGCCCAACTCCACAGCCAGCCACTGCTCTTGGTCTCGACGGTCGGCGCGTAGGCGTAGCCGACGTGCCCGGCGATCTTGCTGGAGCTGGGGTCCTCCAGCGAACCGGCCGCGCTGGTCGCGTCGTACCACATCGCGACCTTCTTCTGGCTCATGGCGTTGAGGCACTCGGTGAAGCCGGACTGTGCCGCTCCCGCCTCGCCGTGCTTCTTGACCAGGTTGACGTAGAAGTTCGTGGCCTTCTTGAACGCAGGGCTGTTGACCTGGGCCTTCCAGTCCTTGGTGAACCAGGTGCCGCCGAAGGTGTTGACCACACTCGTCAGCGGCGCGCCGAGCTCGCCCCAACCGGCAAGCCCCCGCAGGCAGATGCCCCGCATGCCCGGCTCGGCGCCGTCGACCTTGGCGGCGATGTCGGCGATCTGCTGCCAGGTCGGGTGCTCGGGCACCGTGATGCCCTTCGCCTTCATGACGTCCTTGTTGTACATGAGGAAGGACGACTCGCCGTAGAAGGGCAGGGCGTAGAGCTTGCCGTCGGAGCCGGACAGCGACTGCACCATCGGCTTGAGCAGGTCGGCCTTGTCGAAGCTGGTGTCCTTGTCGGCGTACGAGCCGAGCTCGTGCAGCCAGCCGTTCTTGGTCCAGATGGGCACCTCGTAGGCGCCGATGGTGGCGACGTCGTACTGGCCCGCCTGGGTGGCGATGTCCTGGGTGACCTTGTCGCGGAGCTCGTTCTCGGGCAGGACCGTGAAGTTCACCTTGATGCCGGTGTCCTTGGTGAAGGTGCTCTTGGTCAGCTTCTGGATGTCCTCCATCTGCGGGTTGCCGACCATCAGCACGTTGATGCTCTTGCCGCCGCCCGAGGACCCACCGGCTCCGGCTCCGGAACAGGCGGTGGCGAGGAGCGCGGTGGCGGCGGCACCGGCTATGAGGGCGTATCTGGTCGATCGCATGACGGGGGACCTCTCGTACGGGTGGCTCGGGAAACGGCGTAGGGGGCTCCCACCGAGGCGCCGTTTGTCGGGAGCGGCTGCCTGGTGGGGTCTGCCGGGGCCTCGACCGTGGTTCGGCCGTGGAGGGAGGGGGCGGATGCGGCCCGGGGGTGTGGGGCGCGATATTCGATGGCGGAATTATTAGCAGGAGACTGCGCCGTTGTTAACACATTTTGCGAGAAAACTTCCGCCAACCTATCGTCGAACCGTCTCGCAGGGGGTGCTAGGCATCTCGACCGTGCCGCTGTCGTCCCCGACGAATCTCGCATGAGCGCCAGATCGGACAGACTGAACAGATCGAAAAATCGCGGACAAACCCGGCTGCTGTCCTACGCCGTGGAGGCTGCGGCCGACACCTGGACCTGCGCGGGCGCCCGGTTGCCGTTCCGCCGCGACGGAGTGCCGCCCTCGGCATGGCGGCCGTGGCCGTGACCGGATGGCGATTGATACCTCATGCCGCGGGCTCGCCCGACACTCACTCCGGAGTCTCGCGGGCGTCCAAGCGGCCCCAGATGGGTCCGAGCGCCTCCAGTGCCTCCAGGTACACCTGGTACGCCTCGTCGAGTACGGCGACCCGGTCGGGGCGGGGTTCGTGGCGTCTGAGCACGGCGGCTCCGGCGCGTGGGTCCGTGACGTCGTCGAGCAGGCCGACGGCGGTGGCGGCGAGCAGGGCCGCTCCCCGGGCGGCACTCTCCTGCACGTCGGTCACCACGACCGGCCGCCGCAGGGCGTCGGCGAACATCTGGCTCCACACCTCACTGCGCGCGGCGCCGCCGGTCAGCCGGGCCGCCGCCCCGCTGACGGGCAGCTTCGAGCAGAGCGCGTCGACGTGCCAGCGGTGATTGAGGACGACGCCTTCCATCAGGGCCCGCAACAGGTGGCCGCGGCCGTGCCAACCGCGCAGACCGAGGAACGTCCCGGCGGTGGGATGTGGATGCGGGGAGCCGTAGACGAAGGGGTGGAACAACACCTGTGACGGACCGTCCAGGTGCGCCTCGACCTCGCGGCCGATCGCCTCGTGGGCGCCGTCGCGCTGTTCGGCCGGTGCGCCTGTGACCCGTAGGAACCACTCCAGGTTGGCCACCGACGCCGGTGAGGTGGACATGGTCATCCACTGCCCCGGGCGGACGAAGTGACGGACCTGCCAGCGCGGGTCGACGACGGGGTGCTCGCTGACCACCTGGTTGATGCTGAACGACCCGGCGATCAGGCACAGTTCACCCGGCGTCGTGCCGCCGAGCCCGAGCGCGGCGGCGTCGACGTCATGGGCGCCCGTGACGACGGGCGTGCCGGCGGTGAGCCCGGTGAGCGCCGCGGCTTCGTGCGTGACGGTTCCGCTCACCTCCTCGCAGGCCAGAACGGGCGGCAGCAGGCCGGCGAGCGCTCCGAGGTCGTACAGGTCGAGCAGTTCCGGCGAGTAGCCGCCGCGCCGCATGTCGGTGAAGGAGGCGCTGGCGTCGGTGGGATCGGTGGCCACTGCGCCCGTCAGCCTCATGCGCAGCCAGTCCTTGCAGGACAACAGCCAACGGGCCTGCTGAAGTACCCCGGGTTCGTGGCGGGCGAGCCAGGCCAGCAGGGCGGCCGGGGAACCCGCGAAGGGCACCGTGCCCGACAGCTCCAGCGCACGGGACCAGACCGGAGTGCCCCGCCACTGCTCCAGAACCGCTTCGGCGCGCGTGTCCATCGCCACGATCGCTGCCCGCACCGGCCGGCCCCGCTCGTCGACGGCGTACAGCCCGTCGCCGTGCCCGGCCAGCCCCACCGCGGCCACGGCTCGCCCCGCGTCCGGGCCCGCCTCGGCGAGACAGGTGGCGATGGCCTGGTACGCCGTCCGCCACACGTCGTCCATGTCCCGCTCGACCCAATGGGGTTGAGGGGTGCTCAGCGGCAGTGTGCCGCTGCCGCGCGCCACCGCTCGGCCGGTGGCGTCGAACAGCACGGCCTTGGTCACGGTGTGTCCCGCGTCGACACCGAGCACCAGTTCACGTGCCACCGCTCACACCCACCCCAGTTCGCGTGCGTTGACCGCCGCGGCGCACCGGCCGGTCGCGGCGAGTTCGGCGACCGCCTCGGCGACGAGCCGCGCCGAACGCAGCGTCGTGGTCGTCGTGTCACCGGCGTAGTGCGTGGTGATCGTGACGTTGTCCAGCGAGCGCCAGGGACTGTCCACGGGGAGCGGCTCCTGGTCGTGGACGTCGAGCCCCGCCCCGGCGATACGGCGGTTCACCAGGGCCTCGTGCAGGGCGTCGGTGTCGACCAGGCGGCTGCGCGCGGTGTTCACGAAGCAGGCGGTCGGCTTCATCAGCGCGAAGTGCCGTGAGCCGATGAACCGCTCGGTCTCCGGGGTCAGCCGGGCGAAGAGCTGCACGACGTCGGACTCGCGGAAGACGGTGTCCAGGTCATCTGCCCGCACGACGCCGCTGCGCGCCAGGACGTCGTCGGGCACATACGGGTCGTACGCGATCAGGCGCGCGCCGAAGCCGCGCATCCGCCCGGCGAACGCCCGTCCCACATGCCCCAGACCGATCAGGCCGACCGTGCCGCCGCCGATCTCCCGGCCGGGGCCGCCGAAGTCCTTCCGCCATCCGCCGGCCTTGACGGAGGCGTCGGCGCGGGCGATGTCCCTCGCTTCCGCGAGCATCAGCCCGACGGCGAGCTCGGCGACGGCCGTGGCGTTGCGCCCGAACACCGGGACGACGGCCACGCCGCGGGCGGTCGCGGCGGCGACGTCGACATTCTCCAGCCCCGCACGGGCCACGCAGACGGCCCGCAGCTGTGCGGCAGCCTGGAGCACCTCCCGGGGCACCGGCGCGAAGTGCACGGCCAGCACCTCGGCATCACCCACCGCGCCCACGATCTCGCCGGGCACCGCCACGGCCCCGGCCCCGCGCCACTCCATGGTCTGCTGCGCCGCGTGCTGCTCCGCCTTGGTCCCCGACCAGTCGACACCGCGGACCGGCCCGAAGCGCGGTCCGCACACCTCCGTCAGGGCATCGACGTAGTACCCGGCAGGGATGAAGCGATCACCGACGACCAGAACGCGCAACGCGGTCTCCTCGCGTGCTGAAGCCACACCGCCCACGGAGTCGATCGTCCCACGGGACAGGCGGGCCTGCCCGAACACCAAGGGCAGAGAAGCTTCGGTCGCTGATCAATCAAGTTATTTCGCTTGATCTTTCAAGTTACCGCCTATTTTCAACTTGAAACATCAACTCGTAGCCCTCTGTTGAAGGGCAGGGCGTAGGTCCTGCTGCTGTCGTTCAGGACTCGACGGTGATCACGGCTTCGGCCGGGTCGCTTTCGGGTGCGGTGGCGATCAGGTGGATCTTGCCGGGGCCGGTCGGGCGGAGGACGGCGAGGGCGCGGCCTTCGTAGGTACGGCGTTCGGTGGCGTCGAAGCGTTCCTCGGTGGACGGGTCGGCGCTGCCGAAGCCCAACAGCACACCCACGCCGGAGACTTCGAGGCGCACAGGGCGGTCGGCCGCGGTGTGCAGGGTGCCGTGCGGGTCCGTCAGGGTGAGGGTGACGAAGGCGAGGTCGCCGCCGTTCGTCGTGATGACCGGGCGGTCGGCCTCGGCACGCAGTCCCACTGGGCCGGTGGCTGAGCGGAGAGCTGTGCGGCCGGTTTCGCTGCCGTCGCGGTAGGCGATGGCGAGGAGTTCGCCGGGCGCGTACGTCGTCTCGAACTCGGTGCGGAAGCGGTGGTCCTCGCCCACCGGCCGGCGCCCCAGGGAGCGTCCGTTGAGGAGGAGTTCGACCTCTTCGGTGTCGCTGTAGACCTCGATGGTGATCGGTTCGTCTTCGAAGCCGGGCCAGGTCCAGGAGGCGACGGTGTCACTCCATGCCCAGGGTGTCCCCGCCCAGGTTTCGCCGTGGTGCTGCGGGCGCCGGACGGCGAGGTAGGGCTCGGCGCGCAGGCCGAAGACGATCTCACGGTAGTAGGAGGCGGGGCGGCGGTGTCCGGTGATGTCGAGGTCGCCGCAGCCCGCGACGAGGTAGGGGTAGGGAGCGGTGTGGGAGGGACGGGGCGTGTCGGGGAGGAGGTACTGCGGGCGGCCGATGCCGACCTCGCCCAGGTAGTCCCAGCCGGTCCAGGTGAAGTCGCCGATGACGTGGCCGTGTTGCTCGACCAGGCGCCAGTTGCCGTCGATGCGGGTGGGGAAGGTTTCGGTGCCGAGGATGATGCGGTGGGGGAACAGGTCGCGGTCGAGCGCGTAGCGGGCCTCGGCGTAGTTCATGCCGGCGACGTCGAGTACGGCGAAGGACTCGGCCGTCTTCTCGGTCACGAGGCCGGAGGCGCTGATCGCGTTCATCATGTCCCCGGCGTCGGCCATGAGGGTGTTGATGCCTTTGTCCTCGTTCTCTCCCGCCCCGGCCGCCTGCTCTGTCTTGTCCTGTGACTGCCGGCTCAGGTTGCCCAGTTCGGACATGACGGCGAGCATGCCGTTGACGGCGTTGGTGACGTAGCGCGTGTGGTCCAACGAGCGGACTTTCTCGGCGAGTTTGCGCCCCCATGCGGCCCCGAGGGGCGAGCCGGTCTCGGGGATCTCGTTGCCGATCGAGTACATGATGACGCTGGGGTGGTTGAAGTCCTTGGCGACCATCGCCTCGATGTCGCGCTCCCACCACTCGGGGAAGCTGAGGCTGTAGTCGAACTCGCTCTTGCCGGACGTCCAGACGTCGAAGGATTCGTCCACGACGAGCATGCCCAGGCGGTCGCACGCGTCCAGCATCGCTTTGCTCATGGGGTTGTGGGACATGCGGATCGCGTTGAACCCGGCATCCTTGAGGAGTTGGACCCGGCGTTCCTCGGAGCGGGCGAAGGTCGCCGCGCCCAGCACTCCGTTGTCGTGGTGGACACAGGCACCGCGCAGCTTGACCGTCTCGCCGTTGATCCGCAGCCCGCGCTCGGGGTCCAGACTCAGCGAACGGATGCCGAAGGTGACGGTCTCGACGTCCAGGTCCTTCAGGGTCACCGTTGCGGCGTACAGGGTGGGCGTGTCGGTGCTCCAGAGCAACGGGGCGCGGGCGTACAGGCGTTGGCGTACGGTCGCGGGCTCCCCCGGCAGCACCGTGACCTTCGAGACGTCGCTCGCGACCACGCTCCTGCCCGCGTCGCGGATCTCGGTGACGACGTCGACCGTCCGGACGGCGATCGAGTCGTTCTCGACCTGCGTCACCACCTCGACCACCGCTCGCTCGCCGTCGATGTCCGGGGTGGTGACGCGGACCCCGTCAGGCGCGATCCGGACCACGTCGCCGATGAGCATCCAGGTGTCGCGGTAGATGCCCGCGCCGGTGTACCAGCGGGAGTCGCGATGGGTGCGAGCCTCGACACGGATCTCGTTGTCCTGGCCGAAGCGCAGGAAACGGTCGGCGTCGATCAAGAACTGCGAGTACCCGTACGGCCGTTGGCCGGCGTAGTCCCCGTTGATGAACACGACGGCATCGCGGTGGACGCCCTCGAACTCGAAGAGGATCCGCTTGCCCCGGTGCTCCTCGGGCACAGAGAAGGTCTTGCGGTACTCGTACGTCCCGCCCGGGAAGTACGCGCCGGCGCCGCCCTCCATCGTGACCTCGCTGCCCGGCGCGGCGCGTTCCCGCTCGATCATCGCGTCGTGCGGGAGCCTCACCGGCCGGAAGGGAATCTTCGCGCCGGACAGTTCGGCGAAGAGGTTGACCTTGGGGCGGGTCTGCCAGCCGTCATTGAAGGACGTGCGAATCACGTGGTCTCCGTGAGTTGTGGGGCGGGGGCCGATCCGGTCAGCCGCGCGCCCAGCCAGGTACGGCTGCGCTCGAGCAGCTCCCGGGCGAGGCGCGTGTCGTGAGCCCATGCCTCGAAGCCGTGGGGAGCGCCGGGGACGAGGTCGAAGGTGCAGTCCACGCCCGCGTCGCGCAGGCGTTCGGCGTAGGCGCGGCACTCGTCGGTGAACAGGTCGATGTCTCCCACGCCGATCCAGGCCGGGGGCAGTCCGCGCAGGTCGGTGCGCCGGGCCGCGACCGCGTAGTCAGGGGTACGCGGGCCGCCGCGCCCGGCACCGAGGTAGGCGCCCCAACCGGTCCGGTTCGCGGCGTTGTTCCACACCCGGTGTTGCACCTGGTCGAGCTCACGGCGCGCGGCGGTGCGGTCGTCGAGCATCGGGGAGAACAACCACTGCCCGACCGGCTGAACCCCGCCGGCATCGTGCAGCCGCTGCACCAGGCACGCGGCCAGACCTGCGCCTGCGCTGGAACCCCCGACGACGATGCGCTCCTGGTCGACCCCGAGGTGCCCTGCCGACTCCTGCAACCACTGCCACGCGGCCAAGGTGTCGTCGAGCGCGGCAGGGAAGGGGTGTTCGGGGGCGAGGCGGTAGTTCGTCGAGACGACGACAATGCCGAGCTCATGGGCTGTCGCGGAGCAGAAGGCGTCGTCCTGGACGACATCGCCGATGACGTACCCACCGCCGTGCACCCACAGCAGTGCCGCCTCCGAACCACCACCGGCCGGGGTGTACACCCGTATCCCATGGCCCTGGTCGATGTCTCTGACATCGACGCCCTCGACCGGCTCGCCAGGCCCGCGTCGGCGGACCAGGGCGCGCACGACGCGCCGCCCCCACTTCCGACGGACCGGCAGCCGCGGCATCCGCGCGACGCTGCGACGCAGCTCCGGGTCGACCAGGCCGAGCTTCATGGGCGCCTCTCCTCGAATCCGGGTCCGGTGCGGGGCACGCATTCCGCCGATGGTAAATCGTATTACTAACCGCCTGCGGTACGGTATCCAGCGCACCCCACACCGCACAAGCCCCAGACCAGACCGCACCCAGGAGGCCCGACGCCGACCTCCGTCCCGAGGAGCGAGTGAGTGAGCAAGTCCACGCGCGTGACGGCCAAGGACGTCGCCCGGGTGAGCGGCGTCTCACAGACCGCCGTGAGCTTCGTCCTCAACGGGGCGGCCGGGCACGTCTCCCAGGAGACGCGGGAACGGGTGCAGCAGGCCGCTCGCGAACTCGGCTACGTCCCCAACGGATCGGCGCAGGCGCTACGCAAAGGGGCGTCCCGCATCGTCCTGCTCAACATCGAGGGAATCCCGACCGGCAGCAGCCTCGGCAGCTACATCCGAGGCCTCGACGCAGAGCTCGCGTCGCACCATCACGTGCTCCTGGTGCTGCACGGCCATCTCTCCTCGCAGGCACTCTCCGACGTGGCCCAGGCCGTCTCCGCACGGGCCGTGATCGATCTGGGTGACGCCGGTCGTGCGGACGCGATCGTCACCGACGCCGAAACGTCCCTCGACGCGTTCTCCGCGCAGGCCGAAGTCCCGGTCCAGTACCTGGTCGACCGAGGTCACCGACACATCGCCACCGCCGTGCCGGACACCCCGGAACTCCAGGCTCTTGTCGGCCTGCGAGAGCGGCTCATCCGGCAGGCCACGCATGCCGCGGGGCTGGCCGACTGCCCGACGCTGGTCCTTCCCGGCAGCCTCGGCGCCGCCGAGGAACGGCTACGGGCCTTCCGCGCCGAGCATCCGGAGGTGACCGCCGTACTCGCCTACAACGACGACGTCGCACTCATGACGCTCGCCGCCATGCGGCACCTCGGACTGCGGGCACCGGACGACCTCGCCGTCATCGGATTCGACGACACCCCGCACGGAGCACTGTTCTCGCCCGCCCTGACCACCGTGCACATCGACGCGGAGGCCATCGGCCGCATCGCCGCACGCAGCGCACTGGGCCTACCGGCGGCCGACACCACCCCCGAACCGGCACGAGTGATCGTTCGACAGTCCGCGTAGCCGACTACCCCACTGACTCGTTGCCTTGGCCGACCTGGCGGACCGCCGCCCCATGCATCGGTTGCCGGACCGGCAGGAGTACCGCGGACGGGTGCTCGGGATCGTGGAACACCTCCTGATCCGCGGCGCGGAGGGTCGTGGCAGTTTGCCCTGGGTTCGCCGGTGCCGGGATTGCGGTTGTAGCGAGGGAAGGCCCCGCTGGACACCTGGACCCGGATGCGGTGACCACGTCGGAAGCGGTCCGGGGGCGGCGGCATTTCAAGCATGGGTGTTCTTGCGTTCCAACCACGTCCGGTACTGCCGCAGGGAGCGCTTACTCGTGATGGACTCCCGCAGGAGTGCGAGCGTCGGGTTCACTTGGGGGTTCGTCGGGCGGCTGTGTGCGATGCGGCGCAACTGGTACCGGATGCGGGACATGCTGGCGGCGGCGGCCAGGGACTTGTCCTTGATGAGGACCGGACTCAGTTCGACCTTGGCGTCGGTTCCTTCGCGCCAGTGGTTGGGGAGGTCGGGGTCGACGCTCAGGGCGCTGCCCATGCCGACTAGGGCGACCCCGCTGGCGAGTACCTCTTCCGCGACCGGTCGTCTGACGATTCCGCCAGTCAGCATGAGGGGCAGGGGACTTGTCGCCACGAGTTCCTCGGCGAGGGTGAGGAAGTACGCCTCGCGGGCCTTCGTGCGGGAGTCCGCGGAATGCCCTGACATGGCCGGGCTTTCGTAGCTGCCGCCGGACAGTTCCACCGTGTCGACACCGAGCGGGGCCAGCATGCCGATCACGGCTCTGGCGTCCGCCGCGTCGAACCCGCCGCGCTGGAAGTCGGCCGAGTTCAGCTTCACCGCCACAGCGAACGAGGGACTGACCGTGTCCCTGATACCGCGTACGACGTCGGTCAGAATGCGCGCCCGTTGAGGGAGGTCACCTCCCCACTCGTCCGTGCGCCGGTTGGTCAGTGGCGAGAGGAACTGTGAGATCAGGTAGCCGTGGGCGGCGTGCACTTCGACGCCGTCGAAGCCGGCGAGCTCCGCACGGCGGGCGGTCTCGACGAAGCGCGCGATGGTGGCCAGGATCTGCTCGGAGGTCATCTCCGTGGGCTGCGCGAGGCGCTTGCTCTGTTTGCCTATGTCGACACGGATGGCGGACGGTGCCCAGGCGACCCCGGGCATCTCGGCGTACACCTGGCGCCCGGGGTGATTGATCTGCATCCAGACCTGGGATCCGCCTCGTTTGGCGGCAGCGGCCCACTGCCTGAACGGCTCGATGGGTGAGTCCTCGTCCAGGACGATCCCGCCGGGCCCGGTCAGTGCGTCGGCGTGGATCATCACGTTGCCGGTGATGAGGAGCCCGGCCCCGCCTCGGCCCCACCGCTCGTACAGGCGAAGGATCCGGTCCCCGGGAAGCTGGCCGGGCGCAGCCATGTTCTCCTCCATCGCGGCCTTCGCGAGCCGGTTGGGGAGGACGGCACCGCTGGGCAGTTCCAGCCGTGTGAAGAGGTCGTGCTGCATGGGGGCCTCGCCGAGACGTGAGGTAAGTTAACAGTGTCCACATTACTGGGGAAGTGAACAGTGTCAACATCGTCCGGCGACGGCTACCACCACGGCGACCTCCGGTCGGCCCTGCTCAGGGCCGCCATGGAACTCCTGGAGGAGGGCAGCGAAACGTTCTCCTTGCGCGCCGTGGCACGGCGTGCCGGCGTGTCCGCCGCGGCCCCCTACCGCCATTACGCCGACAAGGACGCCTTGGAGTCGGCGGTCGCGGCCGAGGGTTTCCGGGATCTCAAGGAGGACTTGGCACGGGCCGTCACCGCGCCCACGTCGGTGTCCGACCTCGCCGAACTGGGCCTGGCGTACGTGCGGTTCGCGCTGAGGCGGCCGGCCGTCTTCCGGCGCATGTTCGGCCACACATGCGACGACTCCAGCGCCCAGCGCGTCCAGGCCGCGGCCGAGGTTCAGGATCTCGTGTCCGCTGCCGTGGCGAGTGTTTTCCCCGAGGCGAACGCACCTGCCCTCGCGACGGCCGGCTGGTCCCTGGTCCACGGCCTCGCCTTCCTGCACCTGGACGGGAAGCTCCCGGCCGACCACTCCGAGGAGATGTCGACCCGCGTCCGGTCGTCCATCGAAGCGATTCTCACGGTGGGTGGCGAGGGCGCTGCCCGCCGCGCTGAATCACCGGCATCTCCGTGACGGCGGAGAAGGACGCTCTTCTCCAGCTCCTGCGGCTTCTCCAGCTCCTGCGGCTGCTCGCCCTAGGTGGCGCTCGCGCCGAGGCGGGCCGTAGAGCCGGTTCAGGGAAGCTGCATGGTGCTACGCGGTGCTGTTCCAGTCGTACGGTCCGCCGCCGCGCCACTCGATCAGTTCAGGGTCGTCGACGGCCCTGTCCTCCGCAGGAAGGCCCGCTTGGTGCAGGAATTCCAGCACGTCGAACAGGCTGTAGGCGGTTCCCACGCGTTCACCTTGGATCGTGACGCTTCGGCCGCCGTCCTCAGACGGCGGCAGCACGACCGCGGACGGGCGCTCATCCATAGCACCACCATGCGCCGGAATCGGCCGGCACGCAGCTCAACGACCATCCAGAGCTCTCACCAGGCAAAGCCGCCAGGACTCCGGTGCGCTCTTCCGTGATGCGTACGACAGCGTGATTCCTCTGCCTCGCTACTGAGGTTCTGCCCCTTACGCGGGCCACAGCTGGAGCACAGCGGTATCTGTGGGACTGAGGCGAAGCCGCCGCGCGTCGCCATCGCCATCGCCATCGGTCGGGCGAATCGTCTGTGGACGAAGAGAAACATCATGCGTGTTGGGACATCCGACCCGTTGCGTGAAGCGGCATTTCGTGGCCTCTTCCAGTGGCCGATACGGTCCGATTCATGGAGTGGAATTTTCCGACGGCCGAAGAACTCGCGGCTGCCTTGCGTGCCGGTGAAGTGACCTCGGCGGAACTGACCGACGAGGCGATCGCCCGTATCGAGCGGGACGACAAGGCCATCAACGCGATCTGCGTGCCGGACTTCGACCGTGCACGAGCCGCCGCGCGCGACGCCGACCAGGCGCGCGCCCGCGGTGAGGACCGGCCGCTGCTCGGCATTCCGGTGACGGTCAAAGAGTCCTACAACATCGCCGGGCTGCCCACGTCCTGGGGCATGCCGCTACACCGGAACTACATGCCGGCCGAGGACGCGGTGCAGGTGTCGCGGCTCAAGGCCGCGGGCGCGGTGGTGCTCGGTAAGACCAATGTGCCTTTGGGGCTGCAAGATGTGCAGACCTTCAACGAGATCCACGGCACCACCAACAACCCGTGGAATCACGGTCGCACGCCGGGTGGATCCTCCGGCGGATCAGCGGCGGCCCTGGCGTCCGGATTCGGCGCGCTGTCCATCGGCTCCGACCTCGCCGGTTCGTTGCGCACTCCCGCACATTTCTGCGGTGTCTACGCGCACAAGCCGACGCTCGGGCTGGCGGCGACCCGCGGTATGGTCCCGCCGCCCGCGCCGGCCTTGCCGGCCGACCCTGACCTCGCCGTCGTCGGTCCGATGGCGCGCACTGCCCGCGACCTCACGCTCCTGCTCGACGTCATGGCCGGACCGGACCCCCTGACGCTCGGTGTGGCACACGACGTGACGCTGCCGCCCGCGCGCCACGAGCGGCTCTGCGACTTCCGGGTCCTGGTCCTGGACGAGCATCCGCTCATCCCGACCGGGTCCGCTGTCCGGGTGGGCGTGAACCGGGTTGCCGACGCTCTCGTCGACGGTGGCGCCCGCGTCGAGCGGCACAGTCCGCTGCTGCCCGATCTGACCGAAGCCGCGCTGCTCTACACGCAGTTGCTGTTCTCGAGCTCCGTTGCACGTTTTCCCGTCGAAACGTACGAGCAACTGCGCACCCGCGCCGCCGGACTGAGCGCGGACGACCTGAGTCTCGATGCGGCGCGACTGCGCGCCATGGCGTTCAACCACCTCGACTGGATCGAGGCGAACAACCGTCGCGAGCTCCACCGTCACGACTGGCGGCAGCTCTTCGCCGAGTTCGACGCCGTGATGTGTCCCATCACGCCCACTCCCGCGTTCCCGCACGACCACAACCCCGATCCGAGGCAACGCCGGATCGACATCGACGGCGTCGCGTACCCGTACTTCGACCAGCTCGTCTGGGCCGGTGTGGCCACCATGCCCGGCCTGCCCGCCACCGCCGTACCGGCGGGCCGGTCCCCCGAGGGTCTGCCGGTGGGAGTGCAGCTCATCGGTCCGATGTTCGAGGACCGCACCCCACTGCGGCTGGCCGAACTGCTCGAGCAGCGGATCGGCGGCTTCCAGGCACCGAAGTAGGGCGTACTACCGGGGTGTCCGTCGAGGCGAAGTGCGGATCACGACGAGATCCTCCGAATGCGCACAGTCGTTGCCGGCACGCGAATGTCACCCTCCTCCCTCACCCACGCGCGCGGACAGACCGAAGGACATGGTCCTCCAGGAACGTACGCAGATCCACGTCCACGTTCTCGTGGCTCACCCGGGTGTTCTCGGTGACCACCACGACGACGTCCGCCGCGGGCAGCAGGTAGATGTACTGGCCTCCGTACCCCCAGGCGAACGGCACGGTGCGGCCGCCGATCCGACGGACCCACCATCCGTGCGCGTATGAGTACCCGTCACCGGCGCGGACAACCGGCCGCATCGACTGCGTGACCGTCTCCCGGGGAACAACCTGTCGGCCCTGCCACCGCCCTTGGTTCAGGTAGAGCAGCCCGAACTTCGCCAGCTCCCGTGGCGTCAGGTAGAGGTTGTAACCACCCGAGTAGACCCCCTGCGGGTCCCGTCCCCAGTGCTCGGCCGTGATTCCGAGCGGATCGAACAGATAACGCCGGGCAAACTCGCAGGTGTTGAGGCCACTGGCCCGCTGGAGCACTGCGGAGAGCAGGTGCGTGTTCCCCGTGCTGTAGGTGAACGCAGTGCCGGGCTCGTGCGCGAGGTCCCGGTCGACGATCGCCTTCACCCAGTCGCGCTGCTTCTCGACCGTGTACTCGGTCTCGTCCTCCTGCCACTCCCACCCGGCGGTCATGGTCAGCAGGTGCCGGAGCGTCATCCGCCGCTCGGCGGCCGGGGCGTCGGCGAAGTACTCCGGCAGGTACCGGTGCACGGGGTCGTCGATGCTGCCGATGAAGCCCTGCCGCACAGCAATCCCGATCAGTGCCTGGAGCATGCTCTTGGACGCCGAGTGGACGTTGTTGCTGTGGTTCCGGCGGCTGCCGTGGAAGTACCGCTCGGCCACCAGTCGGCCGTGCCGCACCACCAGCGCGCTGAACACCGACCGCTCCCGGCCGAGTTGGCGCAACCCGGCCTCCAGCACCGCCGGGTCCATTCCGACCGACTGCGGGGAGCCGACCGTCCAACCGTGGCCGGGACGGGGATCGATGCGGGTGCGGTTGGTCTCGTAGAACGTGCCGTTGTCCTCCGGCGTCTGCCAGATCCGGTCGCAGTCCACGCCGGACCCGGTGGTCGCAGTGCGGGCGGTCGACGGGCCCAGGACGGGCTGGGCGAGGACGAGCGCGGCGCCGAGCAGGAGGGCACGGGGCCGCAGGCAGCGCGTCATGGCGGTCTGCTTTCTCCCGAGATGAACTGCACGGAGGCCGGAGCCCGGGTGGCAGCGTGTCGCGGCGTCCGGCTGCCGGACGAAGGGACCTGCCGCCCCAGCGTAGGCCCTTCTCGCTGCGGATTCGGGTGCGTTCGCGGCGTTGGGCGGCGAGGAGGCCGGGGTGGCGGGCGTTGGTGTTGCGCCGATGCAGGTGGGAGTGCAGGGCCCGGGTGGTGTGGTTGTGGTGGTTGAAGCCGGCGATGGTGAACGGCGAAGCCAGGTCAGCATGAGCGTGGAGCGGTGTCACCGCGGCTCCTGCAGCGCACGCGAGATGAGGCTCCGGAAGGAACGGGACAAACACCGCGAGCAGCCATGACTGACCGCTCTCCGGAATGTCCGCTACGGACATGGCCGAGAAGGCCCTCTTGGCCACCTGCCGGACCACTTCCACACTGATCGGAAGATCACGAATGAGGGGAGGCTTGACGGCTGTGAAGACGAGGCGCCTCAGCAAGGCTGCGCGACGCCGCGAAGCCAGGCAGCGCATCAGTTTCGCGGCGGCCGTCGTGGCGGCGGTCCTGTGCGTGCTGTGGCAGTCACCCTGGCTCCTGATCACCATCCTGTGCGTCACCGCGCTCGCCGGCCTGGGATGGGTCCTGTGGAGAGCACACCTACGGGAGCGGACGGGCGACCGCGCCTGGCGCGAGCAGAACCGGCGCATGGAACTCGAACGCTCCATGGCCACCATCGACGCCATGAGCTGGCAAGACTTCGAGCACTACGTCGCCGAACTGTGCCGCCGCGACGGATGCACCAACGTCACCGTCACCGGAGGCTCGGGCGATCTCGGAGCAGACGTCGTCGGCACACTTCCCGACGGCCGGCACCTGGTGGCCCAGGTCAAGCACTACGCACCCCACCGGTACGTCCCCAGCGGGGACATGCAGAAGTTCGTCGGCACAGCGAAACTCGAACACAAAGCGGATGTGGCGCTGTTCGTCGCCACCTGCCCGTTCGGGAAGGCCGCCCGAGACCTCGCTGTGCGGCACGACATCAACGCCATCAACCGCGACCTGTTCGGCGCCTGGAACAGCGGCGCACCCCTGGAATCCTTGCTCCCACTCAACGGAGCCGGTGACGGGCCGCGCCGAAAGCCGAACACCACCCGCAAGCCGGAGGCGGACACCGCATAGAACTGCCCAAGTGGCGGTGCACACCTGACCACACCGCTACCGGGGACCCCAATCCTGCGTGAACGCGCCTACGGGGTCAGGCGGTTCGGACCGCGGAACAAGAACGTGGCCTCACGGATCGAGTCCAGCCCGAGCATCACCATCATCACCCGGCCCAGCCCCATGCCCAGAACGCCGTGCGGTGGGCAGCCGTAGCGGAAGGCGTTCAGATAGTCCTGCAGCGGCTCGGTGCTCATGCCCTTCTCGGCGGCCTGCTCGACCAGCACTTCGTAGCGGTGCTCGCGCTGCGCGCCGGTGCTGATCTCCAGGCCCTTCCAGAGAAGGTCGAAGCTCAGCGTCAGGTCCGGCCTGTCCGCGGGGCGCATGTGGTAGAAGGGCCGGATGCTCGTCGGATAGTGCGTGATGAACACGAACTCGTGGCCCGTCTGCTCCTTGATGTGCGCCGCAACGCCACGTTCGCCCTCGGGGTCCAGGTCCTCCTTCACCCCCTCCGGGTCCCAGCCCTTGCCGCGCAAGATCTCTTGAGCCTCGGCCATGGTGATGCGCGGAAACGGCATCCGAGGTACGGCCACCTCCACACCGAACACCTCGCGGATCGCGTCAGCGTGCTGCACGGCGACTTTGGCCAGGCCATGAGCGAGCATGTACTCCTCGAAGCGCATGACGTCCTCGGCGTCCGTGATCCACGCGAGCTCCACGTCCACGCCGGTGAACTCCGTCGCGTGCCGGGACGTGAACGACCGCTCCGCGCGGAAGACAGGTCCGATTTCGAAGACCTTGTCGATGCCGGCCGCGATCGCCATCTGTTTGAAGAACTGCGGCGACTGCGCCAGGTAGGCGGGGCGGTCGAAGTAGCCGAGCTCGAATACCTCAGCGCCGGACTCCGAAGCGGTGCCCATGAGCTTGGGGGTGTGCATCTCTGTGCAGCCCTGGCTGTAGGCGTACTCGCGCATGCCCTGCTCGAAGGTGGTCTGCGCCGCGAACAGCAACTGTGCCTGGGGGCGGATCCGTACGTCGAGGAACCTCCAGTCCAGACGGTGCTCGAGGCCGGTCTGCTCGTCGATCGGGAGTGGTGTCTCGGCCCGGTTCAGGACCTCGACGGTTTCAGGGACAAGCTCCAGGCCACCGAGCTTCACGATCGCGTTGTCGACCACCCGCCCGGTGATGCGGACCGCGGACTCGGCGGTCACACTTTCCAGGGCGGCCTCGGTTTCGTCACCCTCGCCGCCACGGCGATGGGTGACCTGCACCCTGCCAGTGTGATCGCGTACGACCACGAACTGCATTGTGGCCTGCAGCCGGAGCGTGTTCACCCAGCCGGAGACAGAAACCGTCTCACCGGCGTGTTGTCTCAGGTCAGAGACCAATACGCGCCTAGTCGTGTGGATCATCGCAGCCCTCCAAGGGGCGTCGTCATGATCCCTTGGGAGCGTGGGCGAGAAGGGTACTCGCGGTGCCACCACGCCTTTGCCACCGCCAGCCGGCGGCAGCCTCGTTCATGCCCGATAACGGGGGCCGGCCGGCGGGGCATTGGGCCACAGAGGCCGTTCCTCCCCGCGCTCCGGAGGGTCTTCACCAAAGGACGCGAGACCGCCTTCACAGCTGTCGGCAGCTCTCTCTACTCGCGTGATCCCGTAGCTACTTGTCTCCTTCGACGCGTTGCGATCCAGGATAGAAGGGTGCCAAATGCCGCTGCAACGAGTAATCAGATGTCGGCGCGGCATGGCCGATCGACGTACGGGATCGGCGACGTCCCCGCGCACGGGCGCCGGAGTGGTCAGCGCTGGACAGTCGAGCGAACCCAGTGCGCCACGAGGCACTCTGTTGGTATCCCCGGCTCAGCCGGGAGGCACTCGGAACGGCCGCTGTCACAGGCTCAGCAGCAGGTCCCGGACCGCGGCGGGCCGGGACAGGAACGGGTGGTGGCCGGCGTCGAGTTCGACGACACTGCCGGCCCGGCGGGCGAACTCGCGCTGCAGGCGGGGCGGGGTGCCCCGGTCCTGGGCGCAGACTACGTACGTCGAGGGCACCTGCTGCCATGCGGCCGCCCCGACCGGCTGCCCGGTCACCTGCACGCTCTGCCGGGCGAGGTGGTCCGCCGCCTGCGCCTGGACCTCGGGGTCGCAGTCCTGCAGGAATGTGTCCACGAGCAGCTCGGGGCGAACCCCGAACGTGCCGGCGTCGGGGTCGACGTCGAGGAACGAGGCGGGGCTCCCGTCCCCGAACTCCGACAGGCTCTGCCCGACCTCGGGCAGGTAACTGGAGACCAGCACCAGGTGGCGTACCGACCCGACGCCCGCGGCGGCTTCCGCGGTGACGATGCCGCCGTAGCTGTGGGCGACCACAACGGTCGGCTCGTCAGTGTCCAGCAGCGCCTTCCGTACCGCCGCGACGTCCTCGGACAGCCCCGGACCGCCGGCGCCGCCGGGCACGCCCGCCTCACCGCAACTCGGCAGCGCCGGGGCCACGCTCAGTACCTCTCGTTCCCGCAGCAGTTCGGCGGTGCGGTGCCACCACCACGACCCGTCCCGCACGCACGCCCCATGCACGAACACGACCCTCATCGCTGCCTCCACGTCCGCCTCGACTGGCTCGACCGCCTTTCGATCAACGGTAGACGTAGTCGCCGTTACGCGAAAAAATGGCGGCATGGGCAGACGACCGCAGCCACACATCAAGGACAGGCTGCTCGACGCCTGCACCGATTACGCCCTCGCACACGGCCTCCCCGACCGGCTCGAGCCGCTGGTCACCGCCACCGGCACCTCGGCCCGAATGCTGATCTATCACTTCGGCACCCGCGACGCCCTGTTGCGGGCCGTCCTCGCGCACGCGCGCCAACGCCAGCTCGACGCATTCGGCGACCTCCTGCGGGCGCGACCCGACGAGCACTACACCGCCACCCTGGATCGCGCCTGGACCTCGATCACCGGCGCGGACGGGCGGCCGTACCTGCAGATGTTCGGTCAGCTGCGCGAGAGCGCAGGGCAACAGCTGTGGCCGGACTTTCGGCGCGCCGGCACGACCGACTGGCTCGGGCCGCTCGAGGACGGCCTGCGCAGCATCGGCCGGCCCGAGCTGGCAACGCTCGTCCTCGCCGTCATCCGTGGTCTCCTCATGGACCTCGACGCCACCGCCGACACCACCCGCACCACCCGGGCCTTCCACGACTTCCTCGCCGCAGTCGAGCACCTGCCCAGCGACAACGACTCAACCTCCTACCGCTCCCAGGAACTCCCCAGCAGCAACACGACCAGCACCGACACAGCGCGGAGCACGTCAATGCCCTCACGCAAACCCTGAAGCGTCATCAGAACCCGCAGACATCACCGACCTGACCTCCGGAGCCACCAATGCCTCCGCAAGGATCACCTCCTTACGGGTATCGCACCCGTCGGTTGCATTCAGGCCCTTGTTCCAGTGCTTGAACTGCCAAAGGTTGTGGCCGGTCCGCAGCTCTCCCGCGCAGGCTCGAACCAGGGCTTCCACGCCTCCGAGCTGTGAGGCTCGCTGCCTGCAGGCACGAGCCTCACCACTCACGTGGTAGGGCCAGAACCCGATGAGGTCTCCATCAGTCGTCATGAAGGGCGACGGTCAGCCGCCCTGGCCGGCGCTTCCGACCGGGCCGACCTTCACCGGGGAGCCGGAGCCGTCCGTGACGGGCAGCGTGCCGGCGCCCGGCCAGGCGAGGGTGACCGTCTTCGTCTCGTTCGGCGGGGTCACCAGCAGCCCCGTGATGCGGACGCCGGAGCCGCCCGACTTGTTGAGCGGGTAGTCGATTCCGAAGTACACCGACTGCCCGCTCTTGAGGAGGACCGAGCTGCCCTTCTCGCCGGTGCGCTTCGCGGACAGCGACCCCGCGCTGGTCTTCAGGTCGACGCCCGCGTATCCGCTCACCGCACAGGCGCGGCCGCCGGCGTTCTTCAGCTGCACCGCGACGGTGCCGTCGGGGTCGCCTGTGATGGTGCTGTCGGTCGCCGTGATCTTCAGATCGTCGGTGCGGCAGTTGCCGACCTTGCTGCTCGCGTCGGAGCCCGTCCCGCCGGCCGTGCTCTGCCCGCCGGAGCTCTTCCCGCCGGTGGAGTCCTGCCCTGCGGAGTCCGTCCCGCCGCCCTGAGTGCTGCCCGTGGTCGACGAGCCGGACGGGGTGGCCGCGGTGGCCGACGAAGGGCTTTGCGTGGCGCCGGCGTCGGCGTCCGCGTCCTGACACGCCGTCATCAGCATGGCGCCGCCGACGAGGACTGCGGAGACGAGAAAAGCCTTGCGACGGTTGCCGGACATGAAAGACCCCTTGGTATCGAGTGGTTGAGCCGAATCGGTAACGGCTCCTCGGTGGTTGTTCGATCACTAGGAGGGAGCTGTGAACCGAGGGGATACCGGAGTGGTCGTTCCACGACACCGCTGTCGCAGACCGGTGACATCGTCACGATGTAAAGGAACGTGGAGCTTTCACTGCGCGCCCGCGTGCGAGCCGGCGATCCGGATGCGTGTCGCTGACCACACCGCACAGGACCAAACGCTCAGTCAGATCGCGTTGTGCCGTACGACGTTCACGTCCAACGTTTCAAACAAGCGGTCATACGAGGTAGATGCCGGGGCCGACTTCCCGAGAGGAGGTGCGTATCCGGTCAGCGACGCCGGGGTGCCAGAGGGTGCCGGATGACCAGAGTGCATGGATCGGAGTTAGCCGATTGGGGTCGATGCCTGTGAGGTCGGCAGCGGTCAGGTCAAGAACAATCGTGGCGAGTACGGCCGCAAGCGACTGACAAATTTCCCCCATGCGGGATGCGGTGCTCTCCCCCGAGCTGTCACGCACCACCATGGAGGCCCCGGACCAGGGCCCAACCTTCTGCAGCACCCTGGAGATGTGGGCGAGCTCTCTGGCGACGGTCCTGAGACCACCATCATCGAGAGCATCGCGGACATGGACACTGACGTAGTTGCCAAGCCGGTTGTGCCGTCGGGCGTGCCCACATGGTCCTATGTAGAGGCGTCGGCTGATACGACGCAATTGGCGAGCAACTGTCTTCACCAGGTGGCGAGCTTCGTCAGCCCGCCTACCACTGCGGTAGGTCCGCGAGTCCCCCAGCACTTCTACGAGGTGGTGCATGTCCCCCCTGGCTGATGCGAAGTCGCATGCGAGTGACGCGGGATGACGACGTGCCAGGACGATCGTCATCGACCTCATGGGTTGGACCTCCTGTTTCCAAGGGCGGATTCCCGGTCGGTATGTCTAACCCGCCGGTCCTGGGACCCCTCCCGAGGAGGTACGCGGCCGCCCACGCGGCCCCGACGCTCAACGCCGCCCTACGACGCCGAATACAACACCGACCAAGATCGATCGCAGGTCGGCTCGTTAAGGTCGGAGGCATGACGACATCCCTTGCCGGCAGTGCCTTCGACTCGCTCCGCCTCGACGCCGTGCCGGACCGGGAGGCGCTGCGCCGGGCCTACGCGCTCCCCAGCGACGCGGCGGTGCGCAAGCAGATGACCGAACTCACCGAGCAGACACGGCAGTTGATCGGCTGCTCGTCGCTGGTTCTGGTCGCCAGCGCGGACGCCGAGGGCAACTGCGACGTCTCGCCGCGCGGCGGCCCCGCCGGGTTCGTCGCCGTCCTGGACGCCCGGACGGTGGCGATACCGGACGCGACCGGCAACAAGCGGCTGGACACTCTGCAGAACGTCATCGCCACCGGGCGGGCCGGGCTCCTGTTCGTCATCCCCGGGCGGACCACCACCCTGCGGGTGAACGGCCGGGCTGTCGTCTCCACCCGCCCGGAGCTGCTGTCGCAGCTGACCGCCGTGGGCAAGCCGCCGGCCAGTGCGCTGGTGCTGGGGATCGAGGAGGTCTACCCGCACTGCCCCAAGTCGCTGCTGCGCAGCGGGGCCTGGAAGCCGGAGCAGTGGCTGCCGGCGGACGCCCAGCCGACCTCGGCCGAGGTGACGCTGGCCCAGCTGCGGATGCCGGATCTGACGAACGCCGACATCGAGCAGGCGGAGGCGGACTCGCTGAAGTACCGGTACGAGTAAGGGGCCGACCTGCGAGTGAGCCACCAGCCGGCCGAATCCCCGGGCCGGCTCAGTTCGAAGTCCCCAGTGCCCGTCGTCGCGTGCGACTCGACAGCCGCGCCGGGCGGCGCGTTTCTCCAGCGCGGCCTGGAGGTGACCGTAGAGGGGGTTGGTCACCTTGCGGGCCAGTACGCCGATGGTGTGCGTGGGCTGGGCCACCAGGCCCTGCGCCATGCGTTGTTGGCGTATCCGAGCGGCTGGGCGACCTCGGCGACCCGGCGGCCGGTGTCCTCGTTGACCCCGCCCTGGTCCAGCAGTGCCCTCGACATCGCCGACTTCGACACCCCCCGTCTCACGCGCGATGTCGATGATCGTCGGCGTCTTGGGCTGCCTTCTCTCGGTCACGCGGCACGTGTCACACCGGCGTGGGCTTCGGCTTTCGGGGGCTTCCCAGGATGAGGTGGCCGATCCCTTCCTTGATCAGGATCTCCGTCCCGAACGGCTCCGACAGCCGCTGCAGCCGCCGCAGGATCCGCTCGGCGGCGGCCGGTTCGGCCAGGCGTGGGATGCCCCGGTCGGCGTCGCGGGGGCCGGCCCAGTGGAGTTCGATCGGGTGCAGTTCTACGGCGGTCAGGGTGCCGTCGCCGGCATGGCGGCTGACGGCGACGACGGACTCGTACCAGATCTGCTCGCCGAAGACACCGTGGACGCGTTTGCGTTCCAGGAACTCGGCCTCCGTTTCGCCCGGGAGGGTGGGGTCCTTGTCGTAGGCGCCGCGGGTGAGCGGCTGCTGGGTGTTCTCCATGAAGAAGAAGTTGCCGAGGGAGTAGAAGATCGGGCGGCCCCGGTGGATCTCGATGCCGCGGAGCTGGTGCGGGCCGTGGCTGATGAAGGCGTCGGCGCCGCTGTCGATGGCCTCGCGGGCGATGAGAGGGAGGAAGTCGGGGGGTTCCTGGCTGTAGTTGCCGGGCTCATGGGTGTGCATCGTCGCGATGGCGAAGTCGGAGGTCTGCTTGGCCTGCCGTATCGCGTGCAGCACCTCGTGGCGGTCCTGCTCGTGGACGGAGAAGCGGAACTCGACGGCGTCGGTGTGGGGTTCGGGGCCGGGCTTGGCGGCGTACTTCGTGCCGAAGAGGGTCACCGTGCCGTCGCGGCGGTCGGCTTCGAGGGCTGAGGCGCGTACCGAGCCGGGGGGCAACGCGTCGCGAATCAGTATGAGTTCGCTCAGGCGGTGGGTGGGGACGCAGACGTGCTTGGTGGTGCGCAGGGCGTTGACGCCGGGGCGGCCCGGGACGCGGCCCAGGGCGTCGGCCGCGCGGGACATCGCCTCGAAGCGGGTGGCCACCGAGACGAGGGAGACGCGGCCGGACGGGGTGGTGAGGAACCGGGGGGCTCTCGCGTCGGCGAGAGTGGCGCCGGTGCCGGCGTGCACGATGCCCGCCTGCGTGAGCAGGTGGTCCGTGCTGCGCATGCCCGCCACGCCCCAGTCGGTGGTGTGGTTGTTGGCCCGCGCCACCATGTCGAAGCCCATCCTGCGGAGATCCGCGGGCACTTGGGGCGTACTGATCAGCCAGGAGCCTCCGGACTCCGCCTCCGGCCAGCCGCCGAACGTACCCGGGTCGACGGCCGTGCTCTCGAAGTTCCCGAAGGTCACGTCGGCCGAGCGGAGGAGTTCCAGCAGGCCGGGGGAACGGGCTTCGAGCAGTGGGGTGAGGGCGTCGTCGAGGACCAGGTCGCCCACGGCGGTGAGGGTGAAGCCGTCGGGGACGCGCGCGTCACGCCAGGAGGGGGTGAGCGTTCCGTCAGTCATCCGGGAGGTCCTTCCGGCCGAGTACAGGCAGGGTGAGCCACGAACGGCCGCCCACATACACGCGGTTGGTCGCCACGACCTTTCGCCGGTCGCCGACCTCCGGCCCGCCGGTGTTGGCATTGACGTCGAAGCGGGGGAAGTTGCTGGAGCTGACGTCGAGCCGCACCCGGTGCCCGGCCAGGAACAGGTTCGCCGTGTCCGGCGCCTCGACGGTGATCTCGTAGACCTCTCCCGGGGTCATCAGCTCGGGGTCGCTGAAGGAGTCGCGGTAGCGGCAGCGCAGGATGCCGTCGGTGAGGTTCATCGCGAAGCCCTGTGGACAGTCCTCGCTCGGTGGGTGGACGTCGATGAGCTTGACGGTGAAGTCGGTGTCGACGGCGGTGGACGACACGGCCAGGTGGACGGTGATGGGTCCGGCTGTCGCCAAGTCCTCGGTGAGCGGGGGTGTTTGGAAGACCAGTACGTCCGGTCTGCTGTCCAAGGGGAGATGGGGTTCGGACGTGCCGAAGAACCGCTCGTCGGGGTGCTGGTGGAACGCGCCGCCGCTCATCACCGGTTCGCCGGAGGTGACTTGGCCGCCGAGGGTCGGTACGGGGTCGCGGGGGTCGAAGTCGTACTCCAGGAAGGGGGCGTCGGCCGCAGCCTCGAACGGCGGCTTCGTCGTTGCCAGTTCGGTGAGGGCTCCGGTCCGGCCCAGTTCGAAGGTGAGGCTCTTGCTCTCTTCCGGCGGCCAGGTGGTCGCTGTTCGCCAGTGGCCGCCGTGGTCGAGGCGGCCCTCGGCGGTTCGTCTGCCCGAGCCGCCGCCCATGAGGAAGTACCGCACCAGGGGCGGCGGTTCGGCCATCCCCTCCGGGGCGAGATGCGCGTCGAACCACCGCAGCCGCATGGCCGCGTAGTGCTCGTCGAGGTTGCCCTCCAGCCGGGCGTGCGGGCCGAAGTCGACATCGCCGGCGAAGGTCTCGCTGCGCTTGCCGTGGGTCCACGGGCCGAGCACCAGATAGGCGGGGCTTTGCTTCTTGCGGCCCAGTTCGCGGAAGTTCTCCGTGGCGGTGCGGACGTAGGGGTCGTACCAGCTGGACATGTGCAGGCTAGGGACGTCCGGGAAGTCGTCGTAGAAGCCGCGGGCGTAGATGCCGGGCTGTTGCCAGTACGGCCCGAACGCGCCGTTCTCCCACTGCTCGAGGAGGTAGTCCTCGTACTCCGGGACGAAGCGCAGTGGGCTGGCCCCGCGGCGCCACGGCATCCGGGTGAACCAGGCGCTCAGGTCCTCCGAGTCCAGGGCCGCGCGCAGTGCCGGGTCGGAGCGGACCGTCTCGCTCACTTTGGCGCGGTGGAACGCCCAGGTCGCCTGCTTGAGTTCGAACGCGCCGCCCATCCGGGTGCCGGCCTCGTAGGCGCTGGCGAAGCCGCCGGAGTCGAGGAACATGGCGGCCAGATGGGGTGCGCCGAGGGAGGCGAGGGCTGCCTGGGCGTGCGCGGAGTAGGAGACGCCCATGGTCGCCACCCGGCCGTCGCACCAGGGTTGTTGGGCGATCCACTCGACGGTGTCGTAGCCGTCGGTCGCTTCGTTCAGGTACTTCACGAAGGTGCCCTCGGAGTCGCCGCGGCCCCGGCAGTCCTGGCGGACGATCCGGTAGCCGCCGCGTGTGAACACCTCGGCGACGGTCTCGGGGGCGGGCGGGTTCTCGGCGCCGAGAGCGCCGTCGGAACCCCGGGCGTCCCGGCGCCCGTACGGTGTGCGCTCCAGGATGACCGGGCCGGCGCCCGGGTCGGGGCGGTCGGCGTAGAGGTCGGCGATGAGCAGGACGCCGTCTCTGGCCCGTGTCCGCAGGACGAGGCGCCAGCAGGTCCGGCCGCCCCCGAGCGGCACTCGCTGCCACTCGGTCTCCCGCTCGATTTCGGTCACCGGCATTACTTGGCCCCCGGGAACTGAGCGGCCAACGCGGGCCAGGCCTTGATGAGTTCGGGCTCCGGCTCGGTGTCGAAGTACTTGCGGTAGAGCTTGGCGTAGGTGCCGTCCTCGACCATGGCGGCGATCTGTTCGTCGAGCGCCTTGAGGAGGGCGGTGTGACCCTTCGGAACCGCCATCGAGGTCGGGTGGTCCACTGGCGCGGACACCGCCACGCGCAGGCCCTTGTACTGCTTCATGAACTCCTTCGCGTCCGGGCCGCCGACCAGGAAGGCGTCGATGCTGCCGTTGAGCAGTTGGCTCACCGCCGTGTTCTGGGTCTGGAAGCGGACCGGGTCCCCCTTGGGGATCAGCGTGGGCAGCTGCGCTTCCTGCGAGGAGCCGGTCACGACGCCGACCTTCTTGCCGGTGAAGCCGTCGAAGTCGGAGATCTTGCCCGATGTGCCCGTCTTGGTCGTCAGGACGGTCACCGTGCTCCAGAACAGCGGCTTGGTGAAGCTGACGCTCTTCTCGCGCTCCGCGGTCACGCCGAGCCCGGAGGATGCCAGGTCGAACTGACCGGCGGTCAGGCCCGCCAGCGCTCCGGTGACCGACGTGGACTTGTAGTCGACCTTGAGCTTCAGGCGTTTCGCGGCTTGATCGGTGACATCGACGATGAACCCGACCGGCTTGCCCGAGTCGTCACCGTACGCGAAGGGCGGCTGGCCGGTCTGGGTGGCGGAGGTGATGGTGCCGGCCTGGATCAGGCCGTAGGGATTGTCGTCCGACGCCTTGCCGGTGGTACCGCTGCCGCAGCCCGCGAGGACGAGACCGGACAGGGAGAGGGCAATGGCTGTGAACGAGCGGCGGGATCTGCGGACGGAACGGGAGGAAAGGGGTGCGTTGGGCATGTCGAACTCCCTGAAAGAGGCGATGAGTTGGGGGCGGGCTCAGAGCACGCGGGCGAGGAACTCGCGCAGTCGTGCCGTTTTGGGGTGCTCCAGCGTCGCGCGGGCCGGGCCCGATTCCGCGATGACGCCCTCGTCCATGAAGATCACCCGGTCGGCGACCTCGCGGGCGAAGCCGATCTCGTGGGTGACGGCGATCATCGTCATGCCGGAGGTGGCGAGCAGCCGCATGACGTCGAGTACGTCCTTGACGAGCTCGGGGTCCAGGGCGGACGTGGCCTCGTCGAAGAGCATGACCTCGGGTTCCATGGCCAACGCCCGTGCGATCGCCACGCGTTGCTGCTGGCCGCCGGAGAGCCGGCTGGGCCGGGAGTGGGCCAGCCCGGCGAGGCCGAGGCGCTCCAGCTGGGACATGGCGATCTCGTCGGCGGCGGCCGCGTTCATCCTGCGGACCTTGCGCAGTGCCACGGTGGTGTTGCGCAGGACGCTGAGGTGCGGGAACAGGTTGAAGTGCTGGAAGACCATGCCGACGCGGGTGCGGATCGCGTCCACGTCCACGCGGGGGCCGGTGATCGGGGTGCCGCTCAGCCGGATCTCGCCCGATGTCGGCTCTTCCAGGAGGTTCATGCACTTCAGCAGGGTGGACTTCCCGGAGCCGGAGCGGCCGATGACGCACACGGTCTCGCCGGGCGCGACATCGAGGTCGATCCCGCGCAGGACTTCCACGCCGCCATAGCTCTTGTGCAGGTCGCGCGTGCTCACCGCGGGGACGGCGGCCTTCGCCGTGTCGCCGGTTCGGGGGTTGCTGTCGGACAGGGTTCCTGACATCGCTCAGACCTCCAACGCCGGTGAGACGGACGGGGTGGCCGCAGCGGGGGCCGCCTTGCCGCTGCCGCCGGGCTTTCGCCCACCGGTCCGCATCCGCAGATCCAGGCGGTTCACCAGAAAGGTCAGCGGCACCGTCAGCAGGAGATAACAGATGCCGGCGGCGACCAGCGCGGACGAGTTGTACGTCGCCGCCTGCCGCTCCTGCGCGATGAAGTAGAGCTCTCGCTGCCCCATGCCGAGTCCGAGCAGATACACCAGCGAGCTCTCCTTGATGTCGATGATGAACTGGCCGGCCAGCGCGGGCAGTACGTTCCGCACGCCCTGGGGGACGACGATGACCCGCATCGCGGTCAGATAGGACATGCCGAGACTGCGCGCCGCGCTCAACTGCCCGGAGGGGACTGCCTGGATGCCCGAGCGGAAGATCTCCGCCAGGTAGGCCGCCGAGATGAGGCCGATGGCGAGCACCGCGTACCCGAGCGGTTCCCGGCCGAAGGGCCGTATCCCCGCCGCGGGCAGGCCCAGACCCACCAGGCTGACGGTCACGATCGCGGGCAGCCCGCGGAAGGTGTCGACGTAGACGCGGGCCGGCAGGCGTACCAGCCTGCGATGCGACAGCAGCAGCATCGCGAGCAGTACGCCGAGGACGGAACCGAAGACGATCGCCAGGCCGGCGATCAGCAGGGTGTTGCGCAAGCCTTCGGTCAGCAGGACGGGGAAGGCCTTGAGTAGTTCAGCTGGGTTGAAGAACGTCTGCAGAAACAGATGCATCGGCCGGAGCCTCTCGCTGCTCGGAGCGGAATTGGCCGCAGCCTAGGTCCGCCCGCCGGCTGTACCGCCGATGCTTACCGCCGGCGCGGTAAGCATCGGCGGTACGCTGCGGCGCATGGCCGTCGTCATCAACCTGCAGGGTGTCGTCCCGGCCGACGTGGCCGTCGGCCTGTCGCCGCTGGCCGAGCTGATGGCGTGCCTGCACTCGATCGCCGAGCCCGAGCACCACCTCGACGTACGCCCGTGGCTGGAACGCGTACGGGGCGCGCTGTCGCCGGAGTCCGTGAGCCTGCTGGCCGTCTACGCGCCGCTGTGGAACCGGCGGCGGTGCCGGCTGATGATGCCACTGGAGCCGCCCCTCGGCCGGACGCTGGAGCAGGAGCTGGCCCGCCTGGAGGCGCTGCCCCTGGACGACTTCGTCCTGGCCGCCGCCCCCACCGTGCACGGCGGCGTCTTCGACACCCGGAACCTGCTCACCGACCAGACCGTCCGCGACGCCTACGTCGTCTCCAGCGAACGCCGCTCCTTCAGCCGCGGCGAGCTGGCCCGCAGCCTGCTCCACACCCCGGAGCGGATGCGCGCGGGACTGCTGGAACTGCTGCGGCGGTGCGCCACCGAGTTCTTCGACGCCGAATGGGCACGCGTGCAGCACCGGCTGGAGAGCGAATGCACCCGCGTACGCGCCCGCGTGCAGGCGCTGCCCCTCCCCGAGGCACTGGCCTCGCTCAGCCCGAACGCCGTCGTCGGCCAGAACCCGCCGTCCGTCGCCTACGACAAGCTGCAGTCACTCAGAGCCGAGCCGCGTGGCCGCCGCTGTCTGCTCGTACCGTCCGCGCACACCCGACCGCATCTGATCGTCAAGGACGATCCGCCCTACCCGGTCGTCGTCCACTTCCCCGTCGAGAACACCGACCAGGTCGAGCGCGCCACGCTGGCTCAGATGCGGCTCCGCCTGGCCACGCTGTCCGATCCCGCGCGCCTCGGCCTCTGTCGGCACCTGGTGAACGAACCCATCACCACCTCGGACCTGGCCGTACGGACGGGGATGACCGTGCCGCAGGTATCCCGGCACCTCGGGCGGCTGCGCGAGGCCGGCCTGCTGACCTCCCGCAGGGACGGCCGGCTGATCTACCACCGGCTCGACACCGACTGCCTCATGCACCTGGGCGTCGATGTGCTGACCGCGATCATCCGCTGAGCCGTCGCTCCCCTGTCGTACGACATCACCCCCGTGACGCCGAGCAGTGGCCCACGTCATGGCGATCACTTGCCCCCATCAGGTCCACTGTTCCGCCAGACGGTGACGCGGCCGGACGCGGGACCCGCTGTGCGGCGCGACCCGGGAATGCCCCGTGTGCCGTTCACGACGGATCGTGCGCGGATCCAGGTCTCCCCTCGCATGGCCGCGCCGTGACCGTGCTTGCCCGTCCCCTCCCAGGAGGCCGCCATGAGCCCACCTGACAGCCGTACCGCGGAGGTGCGGGCCACCGAGCCCGACGAGGGCGGTCGTGGCTCCCGGCTCCTCGACCTGGTCGAGCGCGCGGGGAACGCGCTGCCGCACCCGTTCTGGCTGTTCTGGATCCTGTGCGGGGTCCTCGCTCTCGTCAGCTGGGCGCTGAACGCCTCCGGCCTGCATGTCGAGGACCCCTCCTCGGGTGCCGTGGTCGGCGTCCGCAGCGCTCTGTCGGGGGACGCCGTACGGGATCTGATCACCGGCGCCCAGGGCTCCTTCGTCACCTTCGGCCCGCTCGGCACCGTGCTGACGGTGATGCTCGGCGTCGCGGTCGCCGAGCGGTCCGGACTCTTCGAAGCGCTGGCCCGCCGGATGCTGTCGGGCCTGTCCCCGCGCACGGTCGTCCTGGGCGTGGCGCTGGGCGGCGTGCTGGGCAAGTTCCTGTCCGACTCCGCGTACGTGGTCCTCATCCCGCTCGGCGCGGTGGCCTTCCGCGCCGTGGGCCGCTCCCCCATGCTCGGCATGATCGTCGCGTTCGTCTCCATCAACGCCGCGGGGGACGCCAACCCGCTGATCGCCCCCGGTGACGCGCTGTACGCCTCCGTGGCCACCGCTGCCGCGCAGCTCGTCGACAGGGGCGTGGTGGTCCGTGCGACGGACAACATGTACTTCACCACCGTCTCGGCGTTCGTGCTGGCCGGCACCATCGCCCTGGTCGTGGACAAGATCCTCGCCAAGCGCGAGCACCACCTGATGCCCGACGCGGACCTGGAGGCCGCCGCGGCCCAGCGAGTGGTGGCCGCGGACGTCGACGACGCCACGGAACTGCGGGCCCTGAAGCTGACCGGCCTGGCCGTGCTCGGCTACGCCGCGCTGATCGTGCTCGCGATGCTGCCCACCTCGTCACCGCTGCGTGGCAAGGGGGGCTCGATCGTGGAGTCCACCTTCATGGACGCCATCGCCGTCTTCCTCACCGTCCTCTTCCTGCTCATGGGCGCCGTGTACGGGCGGGTCACCGGGCAGATCAGGGGGAGTCGCGCGATACCGGAGTTCATGGCGGAGGGAGTGCGCTCCATCGCCCCGCTGCTGGTGCTCTTCTTCGCCGTGTCCCAGTTCCTCGCCCTGTTCAAGTGGACCGGCATCGCCACGGTCGTCGCGGTCGAAGGCGCCCACTTCCTCAAGCAGTTGGGCGCGCCCACGCTGCTGCTGTTCACCCTGCTGCTCGTCGCGGTCGCGCTGATGAACCTCGTCATCACCTCCGGCTCCGCCCTGTGGGCCCTGGTCGCCCCAGCACTGGTGCCGATGCTCCTGCTGCTCGGCACGAGCCCGGCCACCACCATGGCGCTCTACCGCATCGCCGACTCCTGCACGAACTCCATCACCCCGATGAGCACCTCCTTCATGCTCTGCGTCGGCTACCTCCAGACCCTGCGCCGCACGGCCGGCATCGGCACCCTGGTCTCGTTCACCCTGCCCGTTGCCCTGATCACGCTGCTGGTGTGGACGGCGCTTTTCTTCGCCTGGTATTTGCTGGGCATCCCGCTCGGCCCGGGCGCGCCCGTGCGGTGACAGTCCGAGCGCCAGCCGTCCCACCAGCGTGATGGCAACTTCTGACTCGGCAACCCACAGAGGGCCACCCGACGACGTGCCGCGTGGCCAACGCGCTACCAACAGCGGCCAGTTCGCGGCGCCGTGGGGCCGGCAGCCATAGTGGAAGCCCTGGCAAGCTGTTGCGGACCGATCGGAGACCCTGTGGTGGCCGACGAGGAATTCACCCAGGCCCTGGAAACGGTCCTGCGCGACCTCCGTGCGCAGTGTGCCGTACGGCCACGGCTGCATGCGGACGCGGAGTTCGGACTCATGCTCTACGCACCCGACGGCAGCGGCGTGGGCCTGACCCCGCCTGGGGGCGTCACGCCTGCGGAACGTCTGGCGAACCTCGCGGATCAGGTCCAGGAGTGGGCGGTGGAGGCGCTGTGGTCCGAGGGCGCGCCGGCGGTCTGGCCGCACTGCCCGGCCCACCCGGACAGGCACCCGCTGACGGCGACGGTCGTTGCGGGGACGGCGACGTGGGTGTGCCCGAAGAGCGGAGCGACCGTGACGCGGATCGGCGCGCTGGAGAGCGACACTCGGTCGAGTTGACGTGAGGTCCGGCTGCTGTCGGACCCCGCGCCGGGCGCGGGAACCGTCGATCGGGTCGATCGGAGGTCACCCGTATCTCCCCGCTCAAGCACCTCGACCTCAACGTGCTCGGCCGCCGCAGCTTCACGCCGTCCGTCCCGCGCGAAGGACTGCGGCCCCTGCGCGACCCGGACGCGGTCGAGCTGGACGATGGTGACGATGGTGGCGAGGACGTGCAGTTGTCGTCGGCCCGCTGGTCGCGTCTTCAGCGCCCCCCGAGGTCGAGAGCCTGCCGAGCTCGATGTTGCTGTGCGCCTGCTGTTCGGCGGTCATCCGCGGGGTCAGGCCCGTCGGGCAGCAGCGGCGTGAACCAGCCCATCCGCCGAAACAGCTTCCGGATCCGCTCCTCCATGGCCTCGTCGAGCCAGTCGTACGGTTGCGCGCCGTCGACCAGCACCGCGCCCAGGGCGCGGTCCGGATTCCGGCCGGCCCAGTGCGCCCCCACGAACGCTCCGTAGGACCAGCCCACCGCCGGCGCCCGGTCGCGCGGGCAGTCACCCGCGCGTCTACACCTCGATGTGCGAGCCCATGATGACCGTCCGGTCTCGAGGCAGGCCGAAGTATTCGGCGGCGTCGGCCGTGATGTAGGACGTGGCGATGAACAGCCGCTTGCGCCAGGGCGCCATGGTCCGTGCCGTACCGCGCCGGAGCTCGATCTTCGACAGGAAGTAGGACGCCTGGTCGAGCCGGAGCTGTCCCTCGGTCGTGGCCGGGTCGAGCGTCGCGAGCGCGGAGGGCACGTCCGGTGTCTCCATGTAGCCGAACCGGGCGGTGACATGGATGATCCCGTCGTCGGCATAGCCGAGGGAATCCACGGTCATCCGCTCCTCGGCCGGGACTCGGGGCACGGGCTCGGTCTGGAGGGAGAGGATCACGACCTGCTCGTGGAGCACGTGGTTGTGCTCGACGTTGGCCCGCATGGCCAGAGGGGCAGTCTGTTTTCCGCGGTTGAGGAAGACGGCCGTGCCGGGCACGCGACGCGTCGCCGCTTCCCCGGTGCGCAACTGATCGATGAATTCCGGTAGCGGCCCCTCGTGCCGGTCTCGTTCCGTGGTGACGATGTCGCGGCCGCGCTGCCAGGTGGTCATGACGGTGAAGGCGGTGAGGCCGATCAGCAGCGGCAGCCACGCGCCGTGGACGAGCTTGGTCATGTTGGCCGCGACGAACAGCAGGTCCACGAAGAGCAGCAGACTCGCGCCGATGCCGACCAGCCACAGCGGCGTACCCCACTTCGCCCGGGCGACGTAGAAGAACAGCAGGGTGGTGATGGTGATCGTCCCGGTCACCGCCATACCGAACGCGAAGGCCAGCGCCGCGGAGGTGCGGAAGGCGAAGACCAGGGTGAGGACCGAGACCATCAGGAGCCAGTTGATCCACGGTACGTAGATCTGGCCGATGGTGGACTCGGAGGTGTGCGCGATCCGCAGTCGAGGCAGGTAGCCGAGCTGCGCCGCCTGGGAGGCGACCGAGTAGGCCCCGGTGATCACCGCTTGGGAGGCGATGACGGTGGCCGCCGTGGCCAGCACGACCATGGGCCATCGACCCCAGTCGGGCACCAGCAGGAAGAACGGGCTGCTGACGTTGGCCGGGTCGGCGAGAATCAGGGCGCCCTGGCCGAGGTAGCTGAGCATGCACGCGGGGAAGACGAGGATCAGCCAGGCGCGGGTGATCGATCTGCGGCCGAAGTGCCCCATGTCGGCGTACAGCGCCTCGGCGCCGGTGACCGCGAGGACGACCGCGGCCAGAGCGAAGAAGGCGGTGCCGAAGTGGCCGAACATGAAGTCCAGCGCGTAGGTCGGTGACAGCGCCTTGAGGATCTCCGGGTGGTCGGCGATACCGTCCACACCGCATGCGCCGATCGCCACGAACCAGGCGATCATCACCGGCCCGAACACCTTGCCCACCGCCGCGGTTCCTCTGCGCTGCACCAGGAACAGCACCACGATGATCACCGCCGTGATGGGTACGACCAGATCCTCCAGCGACGGCTCGACGACCTTGAGCCCCTCGACCGCGGACAGGACCGAGATGGCTGGGGTGATCATGCTGTCCCCGAAGAAGAGCGAGGCGCCGAAGATGCCGAGCGCCGACAGAACCACGGCGGCCCGCCGCCCTCGCTGCGAGCTCCACCGTCGCAGCAGCGTGATCAGGGCCATGATGCCGCCCTCGCCGTCGTTGTCCGCACGCATCGCCAGCAGGACGTAGGTGACCATCACGATGATCACCACCGACCAGAACACGAGGGACACCACGCCGTACACGTTCGCTGAGCCGACCGGGACGGGATGCGGGTCGTCCGGGTGGAACACGGTCTGCAGGGTGTAGATCGGGCTGGTCCCGATGTCGCCGAACACCACGCCGAGGGCACCGATCACCACGGCGAGGCGCACCGCGTCCCGCGCGCTCGACCCCTCGGTCGGCGCCGACCGCGATACGGAACCGTCATCCGGCCCGGTCACGTGCTGACGATCGGTCACGACAACCCTCCTCGCCCAAGGCCGTCGCGCCGCCGACCCGGCTCGACGTGCGGGACAAACCGATCCCATCACGCAAACATCAACAGAGTCAGTCGCACACTGTGTCAGGTTCCGGCTCTCGCCTGGCGAAAGACCGCTGGCACGGGGTCGACGTTGGGGGCCTGGAGCGTGCCACCATGACGGCGCCAGGCTGCCGGCGGGCCAGCCGTCCGGTGAGGGCGAGCAGGACACCATCGGTACGGAGCGGTCGATCAACATCGCCACTGTCCTCAGCAGGTTGTGGACGTCGGTGGCCCCGTTGAAACCGGCCGTCGCGCTGCTGCTGTTGCCGTTCGACGTGTGAGCGTACGGCAGCTCGGCCGGACCGTGCGGCCCAGGGTGTCCGAGCCCGGGCCACCGCTCGACCGTCAGCTGAGGCTTACGCCTGGAAGGGCCGACGCTTCAGCGGAACTCGGCAAAGCGTGGACGCAGTCCCAGCCAGGTGAGGGCGCCCGCGGCGAGCAACAGACCGCATGCCCACGGCAGCAGGCCGCTCACCGCCGACCGCCCCTCGCGCACCGATGACGTGAAGTGCGCCCGGTTGATGTCCGTGACCTTGTCCAGCGCGGCCATCCACGCCCCGAAGTGGGCATTGGACGTGCCGGCCTCCCAGCCCATGCAGAACTCGACGGCCTCCCGCTCCTTCCCGGCCGCGAGCAGGGTACGGATCTTCCGGTCGTCACGCTGGTAGACCGCGTACGTCTCGACCGTCTTCTCGGCAGCGGCACGCTCGCCGGCGAACGTGATGTTGTCGAGCTCGCGCCGGAACTCGCCGCTGAAGCGCAGGTCGTGACGGTCGGACTCGTATGCCTGCCAGGTCGTGGCGAGTCGGGAGTCGTACGAGGCGAGGGTCACGCCCTTGAGTCCGTACAGCTCCTGCGACTTGGCGAGGAACGAGTCCGCGTACCGGTCGCGGCGCTCGGGATCGAGGAGGTAGCGGCTCTCGTCGGCGTTGGCGTCGTACGCGATGGCGCGGGCCCGGGAGAGGGCGACGACGGAGTCGAAGGCGTCGCGCCGGGCGCCGCGCAGGTGCTCGGCGGAGGCCGACAGCATCTGCGCGCCGAGGATCACCGCGAGCACGGTGCAGACGGTGGCGGCCAGGACACCGGGGTTGAGGATCCGGTGAAAGCGGCGGGCCATGTACCACTGCAGAACGCCGAGCACGGCGAGCAGCAGCAGGCCGAGCGCGATGACGGCGGCGAGCTGGGCGGAGAGGGTGGAGTGGGCCGAGTTGTACTCGGCGTTGAAGGCGTCATTGTTGGACGACACCAACTTCCTTGCTTCCGGCAGGAGTTGGTTCTGCAGCAGATCCGTGGCCCTGCGGTAGTCGGCGAGCGCTGACGACTTGCCGCCCGCGCGGCCGTCGTTCTCCAATGCGCGGCCGATGAGCTCCTGGTACTCGGCAAAGCCGTCGGTGAGCGATTCCACGGTCTTCTCGTCGCCCCGGTCGCCCTGCGCCGCCACGGCGAGGGTGCGCAGATCGTGCCCGATCTCGCGCCGCGCGTCGCCGTAGAAACCGACGGCCTTGTCGTACGGCGTCGTCAGGCGCCCTTTGCCTCCGTCGCCGTTGGACAGCAGGATGTTGGCGGCCTGTGCGTCCATGTCGTTCAGGGCGAGGTCGAGGTCGGCGGCGCTGGTCGTGCGGGGCGCGTCGCGGCCCCCCACGGCACCCCACGTGCCCGTGGCGGCGAGGCCCGCCGTCAGGAAGAGCACGGCGAGGGCGGTGGCGAGCGAGACCGTGGCCGCACGCAGGAGGCGCAACCGCGCGGGCACGGTGGCCCAGTAGCGGCGGCGCAGAGCGGCCCGCGCGGCCACGGTCTCGTGCCGGAGACGGCGTCCCGGCCGCGGCTTCCCTCCCGGCAGCGGACCGGGACTCGTCCCGATGGGGACGACGGGTCCGCGCGGTGGCTGGGCGGCGGCCCTCACCGTCGCCTCAGCAGGACTCGCATTTCCGGCCGTGATGGTCACGAGCCCTCCAACGTCACAACACGGACGGTCGTCCGTCCCCCGTGGCGCTCAGTCTGCGACCGGAATCGGCCACGAACGCTGTGCGTTGACGGCCTCCTGATGCTGTCCCAGGCCTGTTTGACGAGTCCTTGACGGCGTCGCGGGCCGGCGCGTCAGAGAGGCGCACATTCCGCGCCGAGTTGGGATGTCGGCGAATCCGGCGGAGATAGGTTCGGTACTGGCCGCCGGAGGCCGCGGACGTCGCTCGCGATGACGGCTCTCCTCCGGAAGCACCTTCCGATACGCCCACGGCGGCCGAGCGCACCGTGCCCCGTGACCAGCGCCCCGCACTTGGCGACCGAAGGCGGAACAAACCGATCGCATCCGGGGCGCCGGCCCTCGTAGGGTGCGCGAGTTGTCGTAGCAGAGAGGCGTTCGGTGAACGTGGCACCCAAGGCAGTGACGCGGGAGCAGTTGGCTGGTGCGGCGCGGGCCGCGATGGGCGGGCGACGGCTGGAAGCGGTGGAGCGTGTCGCGGGCGGCAGCAAGAAGGGCGTGTACCGCCTGGTGATGGACGACGCGACGACCGCGATCGCCTACCTGTGGGACGACGCCGAGAACTACTGGCCGGGGGCCGAGGGCGACGACGACCTCACCGACCCGTTCTCCCCCGGTCTCGGACTCGACCTGTTCGAGGCCGCCCACACACGGCTGGACGCACTCGGCGTACGGGTTCCGGCGATCCGTCTCCTCGACCGTGACGGCAACCACGGCCCGGCCGACCTCGTGATCGTCGAGGACCTGCCGGGCGAGACATTGGAGCAACTCCTCGCGCTCGACCCGCTTACGGCCGCCCCGGTCATGGCCCGGCTCGGGGAGGCGCTGGCAGCGATGCGCCGGCACCGGGCGCCCACGTACGGCAAGGTGGCCGTCGTCGACGGGGGAGGTACCTCGCGCGGGACGTCGTGCGAGGAGGTCGTCCTGGCGCGTGCGCTGCGGGACCTCGCCGAGGCGGCGGCGCGGGATCCGCGGATCGACGCGGCCCGCGACCGGCTGGAGGAGCGGCTGCTGGACCTGGCGGCGGCGGTGCGGCCGCGTGCGGAGTACGTGGTGGTGCACGGCGAACTGGGCCCCGACCACGTGCGGGTGGACGCCTGCGGGAATCCCGTGGTGATCGACATCGAGGGCACGATGTACTTCGACGTCGAGTGGGAGCACGTCTTCCTGCGGATCCGCCTGCACGACGCCTACCGGCCGCTCACGGCGGACGGACTGGACCAGGACCGCCTCGCGCTCTACCTGCTGGCCCAGCGGCTCTCCCTCACAGCGGGTCCATTGCGGCTGCTCGACGGGGATTTCCCCGACCGGGCGTTCATGGCGGGCATCGCCGAGTGCAACCTGAAGCAGGCGCTGTACCTGGTCCGGTCCTGAGCGCCCCCGGCGTCCCGGGCGGAGCACGCGGCGCGCGGATCGGCCGACTCGCACCCGCTCCATGAGGATCTCCGCCACGGGGGAAGGAACAACGTCAGTGGTGTCGATCACCCGGGCCTCCCGACGGAGCCAGGGCAGGCCTTTCTGATGGTCGGCCTCGTGGTGAAGGCGCGGCTGGCGGCCACTGATGCTCTCGGGCTTGGTGTCGGTCTCGATGCGGTCGGCGACGGTGTCCTGGCCGGTGTCCAGCAGGAAGTGGCGCACGGGGATGCCGGCTTCGGTCAACTCGTCATGGATCTGTCGCCAGTACTGCTCGACCAGAACTGCCGGGGTGACCACCAGAGTTCCGCCCACATGGGCGAGGACGACCTGCCGTGCGGTTGCCACCACCGGCCCCCGCCGCGGCGGAAAATCCGGGAGTCCCTTTCGGATGTCCCGAGGGCATGCCAGAGCGTCTCCCCGACGTTCTCGACGTCGAGGAGCCGGGAATCCGGGATGCGTGACGTCAGCTCGCTCCTTCGCGGTGGTGGTCTTGCCCGCTCCGAAGGCGCCGTTCAGCCACATGATCACCCCCGACCTACGTGATCCCCCGCCGGGGCGCGAAGGCGAACCTCGGTGGACCGGGGGCGAGTTGGGTCATCCGCGCGCCGGCCTGGCCCAACGTTGTCAGCGGTTGTGCCGGTCGTCCGTGGAACAACCGCAGCTCTCGCGCAGGACCGTCGACACCGGAAGCATCATCGACACCGGCTCGCGCGTACTGTCCTCCAGTCGTGCGATCAGCAGGTCGACAGCCTGCTCGCCCATCTCGCGCATGGGCTGGCGTACGGTCGTCAGCGACGGCTTGACCATCCGTCCGAGCGGGATGCCGTCGAAGCCGGTCACCGCCACGTCCTCCGGCACGCGCACTCCTCGCGCGGTCAGCTCCTCGATCGCGCCGACCGCCATCTGGTCGTTGGCCAGCACCAGTCCGGCAGGCAGTCCTCGGGGGCTGAGGACGAGTTCGCGAACTGCCGCGCGCCCGTCCGCCCGGGTGAGCGTGGCGCGGACGTCGGGTTCGTCGGGGACCGGCAGGCCGGCCTCGCGGCAGGCGTCCTGATAGCCGCGGAAGCGGGCCTCGGCGTCCGGGGAGTCGGGGTGGCCGCCGACGAAGGCCAGTCTGGTGAGGCCGTGCACCGCGATCAGATGGCGTGTCAGGTCCCGTTGGCCCTCGAAGTTCGCCGCCTCGATGTGGTCCAGGTGGTCGATCTCCCGTGGTCCGGCCAGCACCACGACCGGGAGTCGGCGGGAGACCAGCTCCAGCTCTTCGGTGGAGGCGGTCCGGGCGATCACGGCGAAGCCGTCCACCTGGCCGGCCGTCCGGGACACCAGCTTCTCCTGGCCTCCCACCAGCGACGCGGCGATGAGCAACGCGTAGCCTCGCCGTCGGGCCGCGCGTTCCATGCCGCGGATGATCTGATCCGCGTAGAGCACCGTCGCGTCGTCATCGTCACCGGCAGCGGCGGTGTCCGTGTCCGGGTCGGCGTAGTCGGCGAAGCACAGGCCGAGTACGCCGGTGGCCCGGCTGGCGAGGCCGCGGGCGCTGCCGCTCGGGAAGTAGCTCAGTTCGCGTGCCGCGGCCAGGACCTTCTCCCGGGTCGTGGCCCGGACAGCATCGGGGTTCCGGAACACCCGGGAGACCGTGGCGATCGACACGCCTGCGCGAGCGGCCACGTCATAGACGGTGGGGGTGTCGGTTGGGCTGCTCACCAAGTGGACCGTCCGCTTCCGATCTCCGTCATCCGATTCTTCTCCGCCGTTCCGGCCGTTCCGCGAGAGCACTGAAACGCCTGCCACCAGGTAGTTCGCGTCGGATCCCCGCCCTGACGATGGGGCCAAGAGTACCGTCATCCGCCGAAATCCGGGGCCGCGCAAAAGCTTGTGCCAGTGAAATGTATGCGCATACACTCCGGCCGACGGCAAGCCTCCCAAGCTCTGCCAACCCCGTAGAAGGGGCCTCGAAGAGGAGGATTCGATCCAGATGACGCGTACCTCTCCCCGCAGACTCCGGCTCTCCGCCGCGGTCGGTGTCACCGCGTTGCTCGCCACGGCCGGCTGCTCTGCCAACGTCAACGCCAAACAGGACGACGGGGCCTCCGGGACCGCGACCTCGCTGCTGGTCGGTGCCGACACTGGTTCGCCGAATCTGGTGCGGAACTTCAACCCGTTCTCGCCGAACAAGCGCAACCTGACCACCTCCATGTACGAGCCGCTCGGTGTGGTCAACATCCTCGACGGCAAGGACACCCCGTTCCTGGCCACCGGCTACGAGCAGCCGAACACCAAGACGGTCGTCTTCCACATCCGCCAGGGCGTGAAGTGGTCCGACGGCACCGCCTTCACTCCGGCCGACGTGGCGTACACGTTCAACCTGATGAAGTCCAAGCCCGCACTCGACACCCTCGGCGCCTGGCAGCACATCGCCTCACTGGAGGTGAAGGGCAACGACGTGGTCTTCCACCTCAAGACCCAGGACGTCCCGGCGGCGCAGGTCCTGGAGCAGGTCCTGATCGTGCCCCAGCACATCTGGAAGAAGGTCTCCGACCCGGTCACCTTCACCAACCCGAACCCTGTGGTCACCGGCCCGTACACACTCGGCACCTTCACCCCGAACCAGTACACGCTGAAGAAGAACACCCGTTACTGGCAGGCCGACAAGGTCGCGGTCCAAAAGATCGTCAACCCCGCGTCCAACACCAGCCTGGACATCGTCAACAAGGGCTACGACTGGGCGTACGCCTTCATGAGCGACGTCGACAAGACCTGGGTCAAGGCCGACTCCCAACACAACAAGTACTGGTTCCCGCCGGGCGGCATCATCACGCTGTACCCGAACCTGACCAAGGCCCCGTTCAACAACCTCGCCTTCCGGCAGGGCCTGTCCCTCGCACTCGACCGCAAGAAGATCGCGGACAAGGCGGAGCAGGGCTACGTCCAGCCGGCCGCGCAGACCGGGCTGCTCCTGCCGAACTTCAGCTCCTGGACCAACCCGGACATCCCGAACCAGGGCAACGTCACGCAGAGCACCGAGCAGGCACTGGCCGCGTTCGCCAAGGCGGGTTACACCAGCAAGGGCGGCAAGCTCGTCAACGCCCAGGGCAAGCAGCTGTCCTTCGACCTGACCGTCCCCAACGGCTGGAGCGACTGGCAGCAGGGTGCCCAGGTCGTCCAGCAGCAGCTGACGGCGGTCGGCATCGACGTCAAGCTCAACCAGCCGCAGGCGGCCGCCTACCAGAAGGACATCCAGAACGGCGACTTCGACCTGGCGATGGGCGGCTTCGGCGGCACGGGCTCGCTCTACCAGGACTACAACACCCTGCTCAACTCCGACTTCAAGCAGCCGATCGGCAAGACCACCGCGTCGAACTATGAGCGCTACGGCACCACGGCCACAGACGCACTGCTGGCCCAGTTGAAGGCGACCGGTGAACCGGCGGAGCAGAAGAAGATCGTCAACCAGCTGCAGACCGTCGTCTACGAGCAGCTGCCGTCCATCGCACTCTTCTACGGCGGCCTGTGGGGCCTGACCAGCGACAAGCACTTCACCGGCTGGCCCAGCGCCAAGAACCCGTACGCGGCGCCGATGACCTGGGGTTCGAGCCCGCTGCTGGTCCTGACACACCTGAAGGCGGCCAAGTAGGCCTCGGCGGCCCTCCGTTCACGGCCCTGCCGGGACTCGGGACCGCCCGCGCGTATCCGTTCGTGGACTGCGCCATCTACAGCCCATGCAGTCCATGCAGTTCATGGAACTCATGCAGCCCATGCAACCCACCATGTTTCGCAGTCCCCGCGCCGGGTCCGGCCCGATGCACCCCTCACTCCCCCATCCCCTACTCCCCCAGGCCCCTACGACCCCAACGACGCGGGAGACCCCATGCGGTACGCGCTGCGCAAGTTCGGGTTGCTGTTGCTGACCCTCTGGGCGGCGATCACCCTCAACTTCATACTGCCCCGGCTGATGCCGGGGTCACCCGCCGATGCCGCGATCGTGAAGCTGTCGCAGAACGGGCCGGTGTCCGCGGCGACCAGGGCGGCCGTCGAGGCGCAGCTCGGTGTGCCGTCCGGCAATTGGTGGAGCCAGTACACGCAGTACCTGGACAACGTGCTGCACCTGCGTTTCGGCGTCTCCTACTCCTTCTTCCCGCAGTCCGTGGCCGGCCTGGTCACCGGTGCGCTGCCGTGGACCCTCGTGATGGTCGGACTGGTGACGATCACGGCCTTCGTGATCGGATCTCTGATCGGCGTGCTCGCGGCCTGGCGCCGCGGCACGTGGCTGGACTCGCTGCCCACGCTCTCGGGGTCGTTCCTCTCGGCGTTCCCCTATTTCTGGACCGCGCTGCTCATGCTGTTCTTCGTCGGCTACGTGCTCGGCTGGCTGCCGACCTCCGGGGCCTATTCCGCACAGGTGGAACCCAACTGGTCCTTCGGCTTCCTGACCGACGCACTCGAACACGCGGTCCTGCCGGCCGCAACGATTCTGCTCACCTCCCTCGGCGGCTGGATCCTGGGCATGCGCAACACCATGATCGGCACGCTCGGCGAGGACTACGTCACCTTCGCCGAGGCCAACGGCCTGCGCGGACGCACAGTGGCGCTGCGCTACGCGGCCCGTAACGCGCTGCTGCCGAACCTGACCGGCTTCGGCATGGCACTGGGCGGCGTCGTCGGCGGCTCCTTGCTGGTGGAGCAGGTCTTCAAGTACCCCGGCGTGGGCTACCTGCTCTACAACGCGGTCACCAACCATGACTTCCCGCTCATGCAAGCACTCTTTCTCATGATCACCGTGAGCGTCCTGGCCGCGAATTTCCTGGTCGACATCCTCTACGGAGTTCTCGACCCCAGGACGAGGCGGTGACCGGCATGGCAACCAGCGACACCAACACCGAGGAAACCAGGGTGAGTTCACACGCCGGCGCAGACGCGCGCAGGCGGAACGCACTGCGCATGTTCACCCGCTCCTTCGCGACACTGTGGAGCAACAAGAAGGCCCGCCTCGGGCTTGTCCTCCTCGCGGTCTTCGTCCTCCTGGCGATCTTCGCGCCGCTCCTCGCTCCTTACTCCGCGCACGCCAATGACTTCGCCAGGAACGAGGGCGGCAGCGCCGCCCACCTGCTCGGCACCACCGGGGCCGGGGAGGACGTTCTGTCGCAACTCCTCTACGGCGCCCGGGTGTCCATCACCATCGGCTTCGCCGCCGGCGGCCTCTCCACCGTCGTCGCGGTGGTCGTCGGTCTGTCCTGGGGCTACCTTCGCTCGTGGCCGGGAGACGTCGTCAACTTCGTGGCCAACCTCTTCCTGGTGGTCCCCGCCCTCCCTCTCATGATCATTATCGCCGCCTACGCGCAGAACGGCGGACTGCCGGTCATCGTGCTGGTGATCGTGCTCACCGGCTGGGCCTGGGGCGCCCGCGTGCTGCGCTCGCAGACCCGGTCGCTGCGCTCGCGGGACTTCATCACCGCGGCGGTGTTCAGCGGTGAGAGCGGACCGCGCGTGGTGTTCCGGGAAATCCTGCCCAACATGACCTCGCTGATCGTGGGCTCCTTCTTCGGCGCCGCGACCGCGGCCGTGCTCGCCGAATCGGGTCTGTCCTTCCTCGGCCTGGGCGACCCCAGCACGGTCAGCTGGGGCTCGATGCTCTATTGGGCACAGAACTCCAACGCCCTGCTCACCGGACAGTGGGTGTTCCTCTTCGCCCCCGGCCTGTGCATCGCGCTGCTGGCCACCGCGATGACCCTGGTGAACTTCGGCGTCGACGGGCTCAGCAACCCTCGGCTACGGGAAGGAGCCGGACGATGAGCCTGCTCACTGTCAACGACCTCACCATCACCTACAGCCCGCGCGGCGCCGAGCCGACCGTCGCGGTCAAGGACGCCAACCTGCGCCTGGAACAAGGTGAGTTCGTCGGCCTGGTCGGCGAGTCCGGATCGGGCAAGTCCACCCTCGGATTCGCCCTCACCCGCCTGTCCAAGCCGCCGGCCGCGATCTCCTCCGGTGAGATCGTCTTCGACGGCACCGACATAGCCCGGTTGGACACCGAGCAGTTGCGCCGCCAGCGCCGGGGCGGATTCGCCATGGTGCTGCAGTCCGGGATGAACGCCCTCAACCCGGTGCGCACCATCGGCAACCACTTCGCCGACATCTTCGCTGCGCACGGCCACGTGCCGCGAACTCGGCGCAAGGCACGCGCACTTGAGCTGCTGGACAAGGTCGAGCTACCCGCCACCACCCTCGACCGCTACCCGGGCGAACTGTCCGGCGGTATGCGCCAGCGGGTGTCCATCGCGCTCGCCATGTCGCTGGAACCGCGGCTGATGGTCTTCGACGAGCCCACCACCGCCCTGGACGTGATGGTGCAGCACTCGGTAATGCGCACGATCCGTGAACTGCAGGCCGAAGAAGGCTTCACCGCCCTGCTGATCAGCCACGACCTCGGCCTGGTGCTGGAGTCCACGGCGCGGGTGATGGTGATGAAGGACGGCGCCATCGTGGAGAACGCGGCCGCCCGCCAGTTGTTCGCGGCGCCGCATCACGCGTACTCCAAGATGCTGCTGGGCCACTACGCCGACCCACGCGCCGAAGTGGTCGAACTGCCGGGCCTTCCCGCGCGCGGCACGGCCTCGGACACGGGTGCCCATACGGCGACCGGCACCGCGACCGAAACGGCGACCGGCACAGTGTCCGGCACCCCCAGGCCGGCCGCCGGTCGCGGACGCCGGCGCGCGGCGCAGGACGCGATCGTCGTGGACCACGTCAGCAAGACCTACGCCGCACCACGGCGCGGCGAGGCACCGGTGACGGCGGTCAAGGACGCGTCGTTCCGGCTGGAGCCGGGCCAGTCCATGGCCCTGGTGGGCCAAAGCGGTTCGGGCAAGTCCACCATCGCCAAGATGATCACCGGTGTGGAACGGCCCACGGCCGGCTCCATCACCTTCGGCGACCTGCGGGTCGACCGGCTGCGCCGGGGCCGCCTGCGCCAACTGCACACCGACGTACAGCTGATCTTCCAGGACCCCTACGCGGCCCTGAACCCACTGCACACCGTCGAATACACACTCACCCGACCCGTCGTCAACTACACCGGGCGCAGCGGCGCACAGGCTCGCGGGCGGGTACTGGAGCTGCTGGAGATCGTCGGCCTCACTCCCGTCGAGCAGTTCGCCGCCAAACTCCCCCATCAACTCTCGGGCGGCCAGCGGCAGCGCGTGGTCATCGCCCGCGCACTGGCCAGCGACCCGCAGGTCCTGATCGCCGACGAGCCCGTCTCCATGCTCGACGTCTCACTGCGCGCCGGAGTGCTGGCCCTGCTGGAGGACCTGCGGGTGCAGTTCGGCGTCTCCCTGCTCTACATCACCCACGATCTGTTGTCGGCCCGTGTGGTCACCGACCAGATCATGGTGCTGCACCAGGGCACGGTCGTGGAATCCGGGGACACCGCACAGGTACTGCGCTTCCCCACTCACGACTACACGATCCGCCTGCTCGACTCGATCCCCCAGCCCGCACGCCGGTTCGCCGGGAGCGACGCGAGCACCGGCTGACCGTGCCGCTCCTGCGAAAGCTCCCCCACACCACTACGAACGAGGATTGACTGTGCTGCACTTCCCCGACGGCTTCCTGTGGGGCGCCGCCACCGCCGCCCACCAGATCGAGGGCAACAACATCAACAACGACTGGTGGCCGCGCGAGCACGCGGGCGGCACCGGCATCGTCGAGCCCTCCGGCGACGCCTGCGACAGCTACCACCGCTACCGCGAGGACATGACCCTGCTGCGGGACGCGGGCCTGGACACCTACCGCTTCAGCCTCGAGTGGAGCCGCATCGAGCCCGAGGAGGGGTGCGTCTCCCGGGCCGAAGTCGCCCACTACCGGCGGATGGTGGACACCGCGCTGGAGCTGGGCCTGACCCCGATGGTGACGCTGACGCACTTCACCGTGCCGCGCTGGTTCGCCCAGGACGGCATGTGGCGCAGCCCCAAGGCCGCCGACCGCTTCGCCCGCTTCACCGAACTCGCGTTGCCGGTACTCGGCGACGACGTGAAGTGGGTGTGCACCCTCAACGAGCCGAACATCGCCGCGATGATCGCCGGTGGCGAGGACCCGGCCAACCTGGTCGCCTATGCCCTGCCCAAGCCCGACTTGGAGGTCGCCGACACTCTGTTGGAGTGCCACCGCCGCTCACGCGAGGTCCTGTCCGGCGTCGGCGGTGTGCGGTCGGGCTGGACGGTGGCGACCCAGGCGTTCCAGGCCGAGCCCGGCTGCAAGGACGTCGCGCGTGAGTACGGCTACGCACGCGACGACTGGTACCTGGAGGCCGCCACCGGCGACGACTGGGTGGGCGTGCAGGCATACACCCGCACCATCATCGGCCCGGACGGCCCCCGCCAGGTGCCCGAGGGCACGGAAACCACGCTCACCGGCTGGGAGTACTACCCGCAGGCCCTCGAACTCGGCGTCCGCAGCGCCTGGGAGAAGACCGGTGGCGTGCCCGTCTTCGTCACCGAGAACGGCATGGCCACCGCCGACGACACCCGGCGCATCGACTACACCCGCGGCGCCCTGACCGGTCTGCACGCCGCCATCGAGGACGGCGTCAAGGTCGAGGGCTACCTGCACTGGAGCCTGCTGGACAACTACGAGTGGGCCTCCGGGTATCGACCGACGTTCGGCCTCATCGCCGTGGACCGCGAGACCTTCGTACGCACCCCGAAGCCCTCGCTCGGCTGGCTGGGCGACGTGGCGGCCGCCAACGCGGTCGAGCCGCAGCAGCCGTAGACACCCACCACAAGCACCCCCGTCTCTCGGAAGGCATGTCCCCATGACGCGACACCAGTTCAGCCGCAGAGCCGTCCTCACCGCCACCGCCGCACTCGCAATGGGCGCCGCGGCCGGCCCGGCCCACGCGTCCGCCCCCGCGCAGGACGCGGCGCCGCTCACCTCCGGGCAGCGCCGCCAGTTGCGGGCGATCGCGGCAGACACCTGGAAGTACTTCGCCACGACCGGCGTGGACCCCGTGACGCACCTGCCGCTGGACAACATCATGCTGGGGGCCACGCCCGCCCGGGGCACGTACACCTCGCCGACCAACATCGGCGTGAATCTGTGGTGCATCATCAGCGCCTACGACCTGGGCTTCATCTCGCGCGCCGATCAGATACGGCGGCTCGGCGACGCCCTGGGGGCGATCGAGAAGCTGCGGAAGTGGAACGGCTTCCTGCTCAGCTGGTACGACACCACGACCGGCGACCCGATCACCGGCCCCGGCGGCACCAGCCTGGAGGGCAAGTCGCTGACGGGCCAGTTCATCTCCACCGTGGACAACGGCTGGTACGCCGCGAGCCTCGTCGAACTCCGCCAGGCCGCACCGCAGTTCGCGACCCGCGCCACCAAGCTCCTCCAAGCCATGGACTTCGGCGTCTTCTACAACGACGGCGACCAGTCCACGAACGTCAACGCCGGTCAGATGTACGGCGGTTACACCATCGACCAGGGCCCGGCCTCGTTCACGTACGGCATGCTCAACACCGAGACGCGGATCTCCGCCTACATGGGGATCGGCACCGGGACCATGCCCAGCGACGTCTGGTGGCGCACCTGGCGCACCATGCCCGCCCAGTTCGGCCAGCGACAGGTCCCGCAGGGCAGCACGAAGACCATCACCGACCCACTGACGGGCAAGCACTTCCAGGTAGTCGAAGGCCACTACTCCTACGACGGCATCGACTACGTCCCCAGCTGGGGCGGCAGCGTCTTCGAGGCCCTCATGCCGAACCTCCTCGTACCCGAAGTCGCCCAGGCCCCAAGGGCGTTCGGCGCGAACGACGTGGCCTACCTCAAGGCCACCATCGCCTACGACACCAAGGCCCTCGGCTACAAGGTGTGGGGTCTGTCGCCGTCCAGCACCCCCGACGACACCGGGAACTACTCGGCCTACGGCTCCCACCAGCTGGGCACCAGCTCCTCCGACACCGACTACCGCGAGGACGCGGTGACTCCGCACGCGTCGTTCCTCGGACTCGACGTGCTGCCGCAGGCCGCGTACCGGAACATCGAGCAGCTCCTGACGTCCTACCCGCAGGTGTACGGGCCGTACGGCTTCTACGACGCCCTCGACCCGACCACCGGCGCCGTCGGACATCGTTATCTGGCCCTCGACCACGGCATGATCCTCGCCGCCCTCAACAACGCTCTGAACGCGGGCCCGTTGCAGCGCCGCTTCATGAACGACCCGGTCGGCAAGGTCGTCTCGCGTTACTTCCGGGCGGAGCAGATGTCCGTGACACCACTGGACCGGTGACGCCGACGCGTATGCCGGTGACGGGCGAGCCCTCAGCGGGGCCGCCCACCGCTCCCACCGGGGCGCCCGCCGGTCGCGGCCGCGGAGGGCCACTGGCCGACCATGCCGAAGGATTCGCCCACCAGCTCGCCTCGGCTACCGAGCTGGGGCTGATCCCCGACCCGGACGCCGTCCGCGCGGTCGGGGAAGACGCTGCCGCCGCGCCCGACTGGGCAGGCCCGGCACTGTGGCTCCATGGCGACCTGCATCCGGCCAACGTCCTCACCGCGGACGGCACGTTCTGCGGCGTCATCGACTTCGGTGACCTCTTCGCAGGCGACCCGGCCTGCGACCTCGCCGCCCCGTGGATACTGCTGCCGGACGGCGCCACCGACCGCTTCTACGAGGCCTACCGGCCGACCCCGGACACCGCGACCCTACGTCGCGCCCGCGGCTGGGCGGTGCTGCGCGCCCTCTCCGGCATCCTCATCGCAGACCCCGGCGTCCACGGCCGCCCCGGCGGCAAAGCCACCTGGGGCCCACCCGCCCACGCCGCCCTACGACGCCTCACCGCGACGGTCCACTGAGCGATCGGCTCGGCCCAGCCGAGCGCGCGGCCTCTGATTCTCCGCGGCTAAACCGCCTGAGATGTCTTTCCTCCGGGCAGTGACCCGTGGATGTACTGGTCGGCCCAGGCGCTGATGATGCGGGCGGCTCGCTGCGCTTGTCCTCGTGCGGTCAGGAGATGGTCTGCTCCTTCGAGCGAGACGAAGCTGCGCGGGTGTCGTGCCTCGCGGAAGATCTCCCCGGCGTTGTCGATGTCGACGGTGTCGTCGGTAGGCGAATGCAGGACGAGCAGCGGCAGGTTCAACTCGCGAATCCGCTCGCGCAGGTGGGATTGGCGGACGTCGTCGACGAAGGCACGCTTGAGGACCAGGGTCCTGCCGCCGACGAACCACTCGTGCGAGCCTTCACTGAGAACGCGATCCACGACCGCGTCGTACTGTCCCTCGACGTGGCTGGGGTCGACAGGCGCCCCGATCGTGGCGACCGCGCGGACGCCGGTCGACTCGGCCGCCGCGGCGATGGCGGCGGCACCTCCCCATGAGTGCCCCACCAGCAGGTCCGCCGGAGTCCCTCGCTCCGCCATCAGCCTTGCCGCGCGGACGGTGTCCTGGACCTTGATGGTGAAGGAACCGTCCCCCCAGTCGCCGTCGGAGTCTCCGATCCCGAGGTTGTCGTAGCGCAGCATTCCGATCCCCTCGCGGGCCAGCTGCTTGCTGACGCGCGAGGCGGCCGGACAGTTCTTGCCGAGCGTGAATCCGTGGACGAAGATTCCCCAGCCTCGGACCTCGCCGTCCGGCAGGTCGATCGCTCCAGCCAGTTCCGGGCCGACGACGCTCTTGAATCTCACTTCTTCAGTCATGTTGTGATCACCTCGGCATGCACTGTTCCGTGGGGAGGGTGAGGGTGACACCGGCAGGGTGCCTGTCGCTGTCGGTGTCAGACGGCCGGTTTCTGGACGGAGGTCGGCTCGGTGGTGAGCAGTGCGGTGATCTCGTCGGCGAGGTGCGGGCCGAGCCTGCCCCAGCCCTCCTTGTAACCGTAGACGCCGGCCAGGGTACGGGCGTCGTAGTCACCGTTCATGATCTCGATGTCGGTGGCCGTGATGAGTGCCGGGTGGGCGACGCCGACGGCCGACGAGACCTTCATCAGCTCCTTGCGCAGGGTGCGCAGGTAGACGGCGGCCCGGGTGGCCTTCGAGGTCGGGTCGATGCCGCGGGCCAGCCGCTGGTTCTGGGTGGCGATGCCGGTGGGGCACTTGTCGGTGTGGCACTTCTGCGACTGGATGCAACCGATCGACAGCATCGCCTCACGGGCCACGTTGATCATGTCGACACCCAGAGCGAAGGCGACCGCGGCGTTCTCGGGCAGGCCGAGCTTGCCGGAGCCGATGAAGGTCAGGTCGTCGGTCAGCCCCAGCTCGGCGAAGGTGCCGTAAACCCGGGAGAAGCCCATCCGGAACGGCAGCGACACCGAGTCGGTGAAGATCAGGGGCGCGGCCCCGGTACCGCCCTCGCCGCCGTCGATGGTCACGAAGTCGACACCACGGTCACCACGCGCCATCAGCGTGGCCAGCTCCTGCCAGAACTCCATCTCTCCCACCGCGCTCTTGACCCCGACCGGCACACCGGTCTCAGTGGCCAGCAGCTCGACGAAATCGAGCATCGAGTCGACGTCACTGAACGCGGTGTGCCGCGAGGGGGAGGCGCAGTCCTTGCCGAGCGGGATACCGCGGATCTCGGCGATCTCCGGGGTCACCTTCGCAGCCGGCAACATCCCGCCCAGCCCTGGCTTGGCGCCCTGGGAGAGCTTGATCTCTATCGCCCTGACCGGGGCGCCGGCGACCACATCCTTGAGTTTGTCGAGGTTGAAGCTGCCGTCCTCGTTGCGGCAGCCGAAGTACGACGTACCGATCTGAAGGACGAGGTCGCCGCCGTTGCGGTGGTACGGCGAGAGGCCGCCCTCGCCCGTGTTCTGCATCGCGCCCGCCAGCGCCGCCCCCTTGTTGAGCGCCGTGACCGCCGCACCGGACAGCGATCCGAAGCTCATCGCCGATATGTTCACCACGCTCGCCGGCCGGAACGCCTTGGCGCGCCCGCGCGGCCCGCCCAGCACCTTGGCCGAGGGCAGTGGGGCCTGCGGGTCCTGCGTGACGGGCGGTGTGTCGGCGAAGGTGCGCTGCTTCAGGTATGCGTGCCCCTGCACGTGCTCGACGTCGACGTCGGTTCCGAACCCGAAGTAGTTGTTCTCGCCCTTCGCCGAGGCATAGATCCAGGTGCGCTGGTCACGACTGAACGGGCGCTCCTCCTCGTTGGAGGTCACGATGTACTGCCGCAGCTCCGGCCCCATCGTCTCCAACAGGTACCGGGCGTGCCCGATCACCGGGTAGTTCCGGAGCAGTGCGTGCTTCTTCTGGATGAGGTCGCGGGCAGCCACCAGCGCCAAGGCTGTTGCGGCGGCCGCACCGATGTTCCGGGCGCGCATGAAACGTTTCTCTCCTCGATGCTCGACTCCATCGCCATGCGGTGGACGTCGTCGTGTTGGGCGGCGGGCACGGCCAAGCGGGTGTCAGCGTCCGTCGGAGAATGCGAAACGATATTAAGGGCCGCGAAATCAGGCGCGGCGCCCGGGTCGGCGGTTCGGGCGTTCGTCCCAGCGGAGAGCTGTCCGTGCCCGTCGGATCAGCCTGTGCCGCATGCGTGAGGCGTTGATGCCGCGGGGACGGACGGGGGCCACCGGGGTGGGTGTCACGGTGTCGACTTCCAGGCCGGACGGGTTTGCATGTCGTCCCTGCCCGCGACGCATGCCATCCCTGGGGAGTATGGAGGGTGTTGGGGAGCGCGTGGGGAGAACCGACTGCGCTCCCACACTCATCGGAGCCAAGTCATTCGCGAGCACTCACATGGAGTCATCGATGGCCGTTCGACGTGTCATGCCCGTCCTTCAGTCGGACGCAGCGCAGGAGAACCGGGAGTTCTACGGCCTGCTGGGATTCGAGGAGGTCATGGATCTCGGCTGGATCATCACGCTCGCCTCGCCGACCACTCCGGCGGCACAGGTCAGCTTCATGACGGCCGACAGGACCGCGCCGGTCACGCCGGACATGAGCGTGGAGGTGGACGACGTGGATGCGGTCCATGCGGTCGTGCGCGACAGCGGCGCGGAGATCGTGCATCCCTTGCAGGACGAGGAGTGGGGTGTGCGGCGGTTCTTCGTCCGTGATCCCGACGGCCGGGTGATCAATGTGCTGAGCCACCGCTGACATCGGCCTCGCGCCGGGGCGCGGTCGGCGCTCGCAGCGGGGCCCTGCCCGTGCCGGTCGGCGGCGCACCGTGATTGGCTGGCTCCCGCCACCGCAGTCCATACGCAGGAGGACGCCACACCATGAGCAACGCCTACACCTACGAGTACAAGGTCGTCTCGTTCCGGGAATCCCTGATCGGTGACGCACTGGACGGCGACAAGCTGGAGAAGGTCCTCAACAAGCATGCCGAGGACGGCTGGGGCCTCAAGGCGATCACCGCCGCCGACGTCAAGGGTCGCATCGGCCCCGGTGCGGTCGAGGGCCTGCTGCTCACTTTCGAACGGCCCCGCGCATAACGTCGCAGGGACCACCATGCTCAGCGAAGGGTCCGCGCAGTGCGCGGACCCTTCGCTGTGTCAGCGGGCCTGATGCTGTGTCACCTGTGCAAGGTCGTCACCTTCAAGGCCGGGTCGCCCGTGATCTCCGCTTCCGTGAAGCGTTCGGTGACCCACTGCTTGCGGGAGAACAGGCGCGTCTGGTCCGTGTAGTGGGGTGAGGCCGGGTTGGCCGACTGGCCGTAGGTGAGGACGGTGTGGGTGCGCGGGCCGTCGGGGGTGAGTTCGACGGCCATCACGAAGCTGCTGCCGAAGGCGCCGGCGGTCGGGGTGCCGGTACCCGCGTCGGGGCCCGCCTCCACGACGTTGAAGCAGCCCTTGTCACCGGTGCAGCCGGGCAACGGGATGCCTGCCCACTTCTGTACGGCGCCGAGTTCGACGTCGACCGGGACGTCGCGGGCGGCGAAGTCCTGCACGGCGTCGGCCAGGGCGTGCTGGACGCGCACGTCGTCGCCCTTGATGCCGCGCGGCGTGGTGAGGGGCTGGGCCGGGTCGTAGGGGACGCGGCGCCAGGTGTCGGGAGGTCCGGCCCCCTGGAGGTGGTCGAAGAACGTGACCCAGAGCGCGGCGCCCCGGCTGTCGGTGTCGGCACGGGTGTCCCAGCGGGCGAGGGTCGCGCAGGCCTGCTGTACGTCGATCTCCTTGCCGTCCGTGGTCGTCAGGCGTGGGTGGGCGCGGCACATGTCGACCACGTCGTCGCGGCCGGTCTCGGCCGACAGGACGCGGTTGCCCGTCATCGACTCGCGCAGGGTGTGCTGGGTGAAGCCCGGGGTGCCCAGTCCGTCCGTGCCGTCCAGGCGTTCCGCGATCATGCGGAGTCCGAGCTGGGGGCGCTGGCTGAGGCGGGGCTCGATGTCGTACGTGCCCGGGAAGCCGGTGAGGGGGGCTTCGGGGTTGGTGTACTGGGGTCCGTTGTTGGAGTTGGCGACGTAGTCGGTGCGGCTGAGCTTCGGCTGGTGGGAGGGGCCGTAGATGCCCGGCACGAGCGCGTCGGGGTCGTTGCCCCAGTCGCAGGCCGTGGTGGAGCCGTCCAGGGCGGTGGGCGCGTCCTCGCTGCCCGGGAGGGTGCAGCGCTTCAGTTGTGCGTCGGTGAGGTGCGGGACGACCGAGGAGTCGGTGAAGTACGTGCTGCCGCTGGTGTCGGCCGCGAGGGTGTAGGTCCAGGGGATGCCCTGGTAGGTGTCCTGGGCGGTGCGCAGTTGGCGGAGGTTGTGGGCCTTGCCCATCGCCAGCCATTCGTTCATGGACCGCAGGTTGTCGGCGTTGGCGTCGCGGACGGCGTAGGCGGTCTTCGTGGTCCAGCCGGTGGACAGGACGGGGCCGAAGCGTGAGGTGTACAGGGTGCGGTCGACGGTCGCCGGGCTGCCGTTCTTGTCGCGGACGGTGATGGGTACCGTGCGGCGTTGCATCTTCTCCGTCCTGCCGTCGACCACGTAGCTGGTGGGGTCGCCGGGCGCGAGCTTCAGCGCGTAGAAGGAGGCGTGCTGGGCGTCGCTCGCGGTGTGCGTCCAGGCGACGTCGCGGTTGTGGCCGATCAGGACCAGGGGGGTGCCGTACAGGCCGGCGCCGGACACGTCCAGGGTGCCGGGGATGGTCAACTGCACTTGATAGAAGCGGAAGTTGCCGCCGACCCAGGGCAGGTGCGGGTTGGCGAGGACCATCGCATGGCCGCTACGGGTCGCGTCCTTGCCGAGTGCCCAGCCGTTGCTGCCGAAGTCGTCCGCGGCAGGGCCCTGCCCGCCCGCGCCGAGCGACGCCGCGGTCTTGAGGCCGGAGGTCGCGGAGGCCGGCGTGGCCTGGCCTGCCGTCGGAGGTTTCGCGTCGCCGATGTCCGGCGCCAACGGCACCGCCCCGGTCGCCCCGTTGAGGTCGTAGACGATGCTCCACAGGTCGAGCGCGGTGACCGGGCGCACCCAGGGCTTGCCCTTGCAGCGTGGATCCGGCAGCTTGTCGACGCCCGTGTCGCGCAGGTAGCGGTTGTACCCGGCGGCGTACCCCTCGACCATCCGGCGCACCTCGGGCGTCGGCCCCAGCGGTGCCTTCCGGTCGAGCAGCCGCTGGACGGTGCCCGCGCGCAGTTGCCCCCTGTAGTAGGTGTCGCTCGCGAGGTTGACGCCCTCGCCGGAGTCGCCGTCGGGGCCGAAGAAGCGGGATCGCTCGCCTCGCAAAGTCACTATCTGGTCGGCGAGTTCACACACGTTGTCCTGTGCGAACGCGTAGCCGTATCCGTAGCCGAGTCCGTCGAAGTCCCCCGCCAGAATGTGCGGGATGCCGTACTCGGTGCGGCGGATCTGGGCCGTGTGGCCGTCCTCGGTCACCGTCCGGCCCTCCTGCCCCGTCGCAGCGGACGAGGGCGCGGGGAGGAGGGCCACGGTGGCCGAGGTGAGGCAGAGGGCAGCGGCGATGACGGCCAACCGGCCTGTCAGGGAACTTTTCTGACGTCTCGTCAGCGTTCTCGATTCACCCATGGCCGCCACCCTTCAGGGTGAACCGCCGGGCGGCATCGGTCTCTCGGCGGAGGTTCCGGATGCCGTGTCAGCCCGGGGATGTACGCCTTGAGGTTTTCCGGGTCGTCCAGCGCGCTGTACGTGGACTGTCCGTGAGCTGTCCGGGGCGCCCTTCACCTGCACGGCGCGCCCCTGGCTGGACGTCCTACGGGGCGCTTGGGGGCGGCGGTTAGGCTCGATGCATGGGTGATGCCTTGCCTGTGGTGGCAATCTTCGGTGGCCTGGTCGCGGTCCTGTGCGGCTTTGCTTGGCTGGCGTCTCACGTACGTCGACGCGGTACGGCGGGGATGGCCGTTCGTGCGGCTCTGGCGTCGTGGGAGGAGGCGTATCGCGTGACCTCTCACGAGTCCTATCAGGAGATCAAGGTGCAGACCGAACGCAAGGCGCCCCTGCTGTCGCCGGACGGCCACTGGCGACCGAGGGACCGCGACGCCATGCTCGCGGAATCGCGGCCCGGGCAGGCTCTCTCGTCTCGTCCGCGTCGACGGCGTGTGAGCGTCAGGCGCCTTGCTCGACGCCTGCGTCAAGGGCGCTGATCGGAGGACGTCCGCGCAAGCCCACACCCCCTGGTGGCCCAGGACCGAATACTCACACGGGGGCGGCCACGTGGCCCGTCATCCCCGGCCCGCAACCGCGACACTGCGCCCGTGCTCGTGCCACGCCTGCTCCCGCAGGTGCGCCGACAGCAGCAGCTCCACCGCCGTGCAGGCCAGCGCCTCCGCCGCCGCCAGCATCACACGGCGGGCGCGGTCGGAGGACGCCGCAGCGGCGAACTCGGGGGTGTGGTCGGAGCCGTCCGGATCCATGATCGCGACGTAGGGGTGGATCGCGGGAACGCGTCCACTGACGTTGCCGATGTCTGAGGAGCCCAGGTACACACCGGGCCGCGGCGGTGTGACGTCGATGCCGGTGCGCGCCAGGTGGCGGGCGAACCGTCCGGACAGCACCCCGCTGTCGCGGAAGTGCTCGTACGGCGGGGTGGCTCGCCCGAAGGTGACGGTCGTGCCGGTGGCCCGGGCCACACCGTGTGCGCAGGTCAGCAACTCCCCCGACAGTTCCTCCAGGGCGCTGGTCGTCCCGGCGCGCAGGCCGAACAGGCCTTCCGCGTACTCGGGGACGATGTTCGTCGCCCGGCCGCCGTCCGTGATGATGCCCTGGACGTGCGAAGCCTCGGGGAGGCGTCGCCCGACGACGGCGAGCGTGTTGAACAGCTGGATCAGGGCCGCGAGGGCGTCGATGCCCTCGGTGGGGTTCGCGGTGGGGTGCGCCGCGCGGCCGTGGAAGCCCACGCGGTACTGCGTCTGGGCGGTCAGGGGCGCCCACTGCCAACTGTGGACCCCTGGTCGGAACATGAGCGCGGCGTCGACGTCGTCGAACACGCCCGCCTCGGTCTCGACGACCTTGCCGCCGCCCTCCTCCGCGGGCGTTCCCACTGCCCATACGGCCCCTGCGCCCTCCCCCAGCACAGCCCGTACCGCGAGGGCGGCGCCGAGGCCGGCCGCGGCGATCAGGTTGTGGCCGCACGCGTGCCCGAGGCCGGGCAGGGCGTCGTACTCCAACAGGAAGGCCACCGCCGGCCGGCGCACGACTCCCGCCCGCGCCGCGAAAGCGGTGGGCAGTCCGGCGAGATTCCGCTCCACGGCAAACCCCTCGCGTTCGAGCTCGCCGCTCAGCAGCCGGGCCGCCCGGTGCTCCTCGAACGCGTACTCCGGATCGGCGTGCAGGGCCAGGGCGACCTCCCACAGCCGCTCCGCCCGTACGGCCACCTCTCTCGCCACCCGTCCCAGCGCCTCGTCCACCGTGTCCGCCACGCCGGCCTCCCGGGGTGTGCCTCGTCCATCTGCCTTGTCCGTCCCTGTCGTTCGTACGAGTTCCAACACGACGGACTCCCACACCACGGAAGGCCCGGGTGTTGGCCCACGGGGGCGGGGCACTCGAAGCCCGTGCCGGACAGGGCAGGTCACTGGGACAAAGCGGTAGCTCGCGCCATGGGGGACGCAGCCCACGATCTGCGGCGCGAGGCTCATCTGGTACGGCGGTCCGTCCGTGCCACGGCGCGGCCCGCCGCGGCGGTCGGCGGTGTCAGGGTCAAACCGGCCCGCTGATCACCTCACGCCTGAGTGGGGGTCACGAACCGGTCGAGGGCCTTGGTCAGTTCCGTCGGCTTCTCGACCGGGAGTTCGTGGCCGGCGTCGATGATGCGGACCTCGGCGTCCGGGTAGGCCTTCGCCATGCGCAGCATCTGCTGCAACGGCAGCTGGATGTCGTGGTAGCCGTGGATCATGAGGGTGGGTACGCGGATCTCGCCGACCCGGTCGAGGACGTCGAAGGCGCGCATGGCGCCGTAGAGCGTCATGACGACCTCGCGCGGGGTGTCGGCGGAGGACTTGATGTACGCGCGGACCTCGTCACGGGGATGGCCCGGGGCGAAGGCACGCTGGATGTTGGTGGCGACGAACAGCTTGTAGGGGACGAGTGTCGAGGCCGCCATCAGCAGGCCCCTGCCACGGCTGTAGGTCATGCGGGCGATGGAGTCGACCAGTACGAGGCGCTCGACCCGTTCGGGGTGGTCGAGGGTGATGGTCTGGGCGATCATGCCGCCCATCGAGTGGCCTACGAGGACGGCCCGTTCGACCTTGAGGTGGTCGAGGAGGGCGAGGACGTCCGCCGCCAGCTCCGCGACCGTACGCACCCCCGCCCCGCTGCTCTCGCCGTGACCGCGCAGGTCGAGGCGGATCACCCGCCGCTTCTCGGCGAAGTGCGTCATCTGGTGGTCCCAGCGGTGCCGGTTCGCGGTCCAGCCGTGGATGAACACCAGGGGCACGCCGTCGCCGTCGCGAGGGCCCTCGTCGTCGTACGTCAGCGCTGCGCCGTCGACTTCGAGCTGCGGCATGGGTGCCTCCTGGATGCGAACCGGTTACTGGCGAGTACGGTAGCGGTCGCCGGGGTCCTCGTCACCGGCGTTCGCCGAGGAAGTCGAGGATGTGGCCGAAGACGTCGAGGGCGGCGCCCCGGCCGAGGAACGTGTCCAGGTGACCGTAGCCGGGGATCTCGGTGTAGGTGACGTCCAGTTGGGGATGGCGGCGGGCGAGGACGTCGCGGCAGAGCTCCTGGGAGTCCAGCCAGAGGCCGTTGTCGCTGCCCGCCAGGAGCAGGACGGGGGTGTCGATGCGGCCGGCCGCGTCCAGGGCGTTGGGCGGCAGGGCCGCGTAGCGGTGGTCGGTGTCGTGCCAGCGGACCACGGTGCGGGCCAGTTCGATGCGGCGCAGGTGCGGCAGGATCCAGAGGGGTGCGGGGCCGAGGAGTTCGGCCAGCCGGTTGTGCGTGGTCTCGGTCAGGTGCTCGTGGACGAAGAGCGAGGCGCCGGTGCCCCACGCCGAGTGGTGCAGGATCTGGCAGGTGGGGTCCGGGCAGCTCGCCTTGCGGGAGGCCAGCGCGAACAGGGGCGTGTACTTCGACCACAGGCCCACGGTGCGGAAGTCGACGGGGATGTGGTCGATACGGGACTTCAGCAGTTCTCCGGCCAGGGACATGCGCAGCGAGGTGCGGCCCGCGAGCTTCGGCGTCAGGAACACGCCCTGGGACACCACGCCCGCCAGGCCCGGGACCAGGCCCGCCGTCATGCTCAGCGAGAGGGTGAGCGAACCGATGCAGTGGGCCACGGCGAACAGCGGGCGGTCCTCGCCGATGCGGCTGCGGATGTACGAGACGGCCGCGGGGATGTCGTACAGGGCGACGTCGTCGTAGGTGTACTTCTGGCCGGTGTGGTTGTACGGCAGTCGGCAGCTGCCGCGCCAGTCCAGCAGCCACGGCTCGTAGCCGTCGTCGATCAGGACGTCGACGAGGTTGCGGATCTCGGGCACCAGGAACATGTCGGCGGAGGCCGTGTGTCCGTGGAGCAGGAGCACGGCGGGGCGGTGCGGCTCGCCGGTGTCGATGCGGGTGAGGCCGAGCCGGACGCCGTCCGCCGCGTGGAAGGGAATCTCCTCCACGGCCTGCGGGTCCAGACGGTGGTGAAGGGGGCGCAGGGTGGTGGTGCTTCTGACCTTGCGCAGGGCCGGCCTGGTGGTGCGGTTCGTCGTCCTGAAGATCATCGGTTGTGCTCCGTGGGGTTCTGGGTCCGGCGCAGGTCGAGGAGGTCCGCGGCGGCCCGGGTGAAGGGGCCCAGCAGGCCGCGGCCCATCTCGAGGCCGAACCAGGCGAGCCAGGTCAGCTTGGCGGCCCGCTTCTCCCGGCTGGTCAGACGTGGGTCGACCTTGATGCCGTCGATCTGGTCGCGTACATAGCTGTCGGCCGGCACGACCAACTCGCCCGTCAGGAGGGCGGGTTCGCCTTCGCGTCCGATCTCGACGCTCAAGGCGCGGGTCTGACGCCATATGTCGCGGCGGGCGCGGGCGTGCTTGCGGCCCTCCAACCACCAGTTCCCGCCGTCCGCGTCGCGCAACAGCAGCCGGTAGCGCAGGAGTTGGTGGGTCAGGCCGTGGCGTTCGGGGATGCCCTCCTCGGGGCGGATCCACACGTCGCCGCGCTCAACGGTGAGGGGCTCGGGGTGCACCGCCGGGCAGAGGAGTTGCCCGCGTACGTCGATCCGGCGCTCGGTGACCAGCTGGTGCATGCTCGCGATGGAGAGGGTGAGGTTCATCGCGCAGGGGGTGTCGGCCCGGTCTTCGGTACCGGTCGGGCGCACGCTGCCCTCGGTCGTCTCGGCGAACCAGAGATAGGGCTGGTCGTCCTTGTCGGGCAGACGGGCCAGGCCGTCCTCCGCCAGCCGCTCGAACGTCTTCAGCTGTGCGCGGGCGTCGAAGCGGGCTGCGGGTGACAGGCCGAGGGCCTCGACGAGGTGGGCGGTGCGATCGCTCGTGGCCGCCGGCCCCTTGAGCGTCGCCTCGCACAGCTTCAACGCGGTGGGACTCTGCAACACCCGGGACAGGAAGGTCAGTTCGGGTATCGGGTCGGCCTGCAGACGGGCCAGGGCGTCGGCGCGCCACTCGTCCCAGTCCTTGACGCGCACGTGCATCCCGCCGAGCGCCATGTCCTGTACGACGTCGTCGAGCGTGTTGGGTACACCGGTGAGGTTGTAGTCGTAGCCCCACGCGTCGGGTTCGCAGATGACGCCGACCGCGACCCGGCTCACCCAGTCCACCGGGGCGGCGTTGAGGTACCGGAAGGCGGGGACCGTTCGGAAGCGGCCGAAGGCCGAGATCAGGCCGCTGGAGAGGTCCTGGGGGTTGTGGGCGCCGGTCCTGGTGTGGCCGCCGATGCCGCCCGGGCGCAGGGCCGTGACGATCAGGCCGTGGTCGCGGGCGCGCCGCAGGGCGACCTCCGCGGCCCATTTCGTCTGGTCGTAGCCCGCGATGAGGCGGTCGGCGTGTGCAAGGGGGTCGTCCTCGCCCATGGAGGTGATGCCGACCTCGTTGAAGACGGCGATGGAGGAGATGTGGTGCAGCGGTTTGGGGCGGTCGGCCGCCGCCAGTTCGGCCAGGGTGAGGGCGCCCAGGACGTTGCTCGCGCGCAGCGACTGGTAGCCGCGCAGGAAGTCCACGGCCGCGGCCACGCCGACGACGGCGTCCAGTTCGTGGGCGAGCCGGTTCCACATGTCGTCGGGCAGGCCGAGGTGCGGGCTGCGAATGTCGCCGGGCAGCACCGTGATGCGGCGGCGGACCTCCGACGACCAGGGCAGCAGGTGGCCGCGCAGGGCCTCGCCGAGTCGGGTCACGGCCGCTTCCTCGTCGGCGGCGCGGACCAGGCAGTAGACGTGCGCGTCGCTGTGGCGCAGCAGGTCCAGCAGCATGTGGCTGCCGAGGAAGCCGGTCGCGCCGGTGAGCAGGATCCGGCGGGGCGGCAGGGGCTCGGGAGCCGCGGTGAAGGGGAGGCGGTCGGCGAGGGCGAGGTCGGCCAGGATCTGGTCGAGGTCTTCGCGGCGGGCGGTGGTGTGCGGGGCATGGGCGCCGTCGGGGAACCGGGCGGCCGGGAGCGGCGGCGTGCGGGGCGGTGGGACGGGCAGGGCGCGCGGGGCCGGAACCGGGGATATCGGGGTTGCCAGCGTCGGAGCAAGACCGGTTGTCGCGGCCGACGGGGCCTGAGTGGTCACGGTCGGCTCGGCCGGCGGGTGCTCGACGGTGGTGGTCGCCGGGTGCTCGACGGTACTGGCCGTCCGGTGTGCGACGGCGGTGTCCGGCAGGGAAACGGCCCTGATGCCGGGGATACGCGCCCAGTTGCGGGCGAGGCTGCTCGGGCGGGCGTCGGAGAACACCTCGTCGAGATCGACCTCGATGCCCAGCTCCTCCTCCAACTCGGCCACGAGTTCCACCGCGTTCACGGAACTGCCGCCGGCGTCGAAGAAGTCGGTGTCCGGCGACAGGTGTCCCTCGGGCAGATGGCGACCGGCCGCTGCGGCGATGACGGCGGCCAGGACGTCAACGTCCGGGGACGGGAAGGAGGAGGGAAACAGAGACGGGGACAGGGACGGGGACGGGGATGGGCTCGGGGTGGCGTCGGGCGAGCGGTCCGCGGCCGGCTTCCCGGCGGTGTCGGCCGACTCGTCGGCGTCCGCGGCGGCGGCGCCGGGTGCAGATGCGTCACCCGGCATGACCTTCGCCAGCAGGTCGCTCACGCTCAGGCCGCCTCCGCCTCGGCCGCGCTCAATCGACTCCGCCGTCGCCCGCTGACCGGCGTACGCCGACGCGTCGTCGTTCATCTCACGCATGAATGTCCTTCACCATGTCCGCCGTCCCCGTTCCTCGTCCTTTTCCGCATTGCTTCGTCACTGCTGATCGCTTCGTCACTGCTGCCACGAGCGGAACGCGCGCAGGTGTTCCGGTGTGACCACGCACTCCAGCCGCTCGTCGTCCTGCTCTCCCCCGCCCAGGGCGGCCAGCAGTCGGCGGGCCGGTGCGTTGCGGGCGGTGCGTTGCGCGCTCAGGCGGACCTTGGTGCAGCCCGACTCCTCGGCGTGGTCGGCGAGCCACTGCAGCAGGCGTTCCTCGACGCCCCGGCCGAGTGCGCGGCAGCTCAACAGCCAGGCCAGTACGTCGAGCAGGTCGCCGTCTGCGCGCAGGGCGAGGACGCCGATCTGGCCGTAGTCGCCGAAGCGGTCGCGGGCCGCGGCCGTCCACACTTCGCCGTGCTCGCGCCATCGGGTGACGTCGAGGCCGTCGTCGGAGCGCGGGTGGAGGGTGAACTGGTTGGTACGGCGCACCAGTTGCTCGGCCCTCGGGACGTCGGTGGTGGACAGGGGCCGGATGTCGACCTGCAGCTCCAGCCCGTTCAGGAAGTCCTCGAAGCCGGCCTGCTCGCGGGCGGTGTCCCGTTCCCGTTCCTGCTCGTAGAACCGGGCCCGCAGTGCATCCTCGGACGTCGCCGCGGCAGGCACCAGCGGCCACAACCGCCCCAGGAATGCTTCGAGTTCGGGCGTGGGCGGGCACGTCACGGAGAGCACCTGTGGCAGCGTCGAGCGGACCTTGGCGATCTCGGCGGGGTTGTCGTCGAGGAACAGGAAGCTGTCCAGGCCGAGGTTGAGCGTGCGCGCCGCCTCGGCCAGGCGGCCCGGCTTGGGGCCCCAGTCGGCGGAGAGCACGCTGAAGTGTTCCGGCTTCAGCAGGCTGTCCGGGCGGTCCAGGACCGCTCGCACCGTGTCTTCGTCGTTGTTGCTGACCAGCATCAGCAGGGCGCCGGCCGCGCGCCATTCGAGCAGTCGGCGTGCCAGCAGGGCCCGGGGACCGGTCAGGTCCACCGCCTTGGGGCCGATCTCTCCGGCCACGCCGCCCCACAGGGTCTCGTCGCCGTCGACGGCGATCACCTTCGGCGCCGGGCGGCGCACGGCCTGCACGACCTCGGTCAGTCGTAGGGCGACAGCCGCCTGGAAGTGGGGGGTGAAGGGAAGGTGGGCCAGGCGCTCGGTGCGCTCGTCGAAGCGTTCCTCGACGGGGTGCTGCCAGGTCCGGTCGTCGGGGCCCAGTACTGCCGTTGCGGGCAACTCGGCCAGCTCGGCGGCGAGTTCGTGCTCCCAGCGCCTCAAGCGGTCGGGGGTGTGTACGGCGGGCAGGAAGCCGACGATCAGGGGCTTGCGGGTGCGTTCGGCCAGGGCCCGCAGTGCGGTGGGGTAGGCGGTGCGCAGTTCGGCGAGCAGCGCGTCGTCGACGGGCCCGAACCGCTCCAGGTCCACCGCCCGCAGCAGCACCACGCCCACTGCCGTGGCCGGGTCGGCGAAGACGCCGGAAGGATCCTGCAGGCTTGCCAGCACCTGGTGGTACGGGGCTTCCGCGATGGTGGTCGTGCCGCCGTCCGGTGCCCCGTCGTTGAGGGCCGCCTCGCACATCAGCGGCAGGTTGCCGAGGGCGAAGGTCGCCGCGAGGGCGAGTGCGGGACGCGGGGCGGCCGGTGGTTCGGCTGCCGTAACGGTCTCCGGGCCGGGAACCGCCAGTTCGGCGGCCGGCGTTGCACGCACCGTTCGGGAGGCGTCCTCGGCCGTCTCCGCGAGCAGCTGCACCAGTTGCTCCCCCAGCCCGGTGGCCGCAGCCGAGTCCAGGATGTCGAGGTTGTGGTCGAGTCGGATGCGGCCCACGTCCGGGGTCACGGTGATCATGAGGTCGAGGTCCGAGTAGCCCGTCCCCACCGGCAGGACGTCCAGGCCGTTGAGGCTGCCCGCGGCACGGACGTAGTTGAAGTACACCTCCACCAGCGGCGCGTCGGCGCGGTACAGGCCCTGCTTGGCGAGCACCGGCAGGACGTCCGAGAACATGGCGCCCTTCGTGAGGATCTTCGCCAGCCGGCTGTCGGTACGGCGCAGCACTGCCTCGACCGGCTCCTGCGCCCGCGCCTCGGCCGGGAACGGCACCGGTACGCCGAAGAAGCCCAGCGCGTCGTACGCGTCGGCGTGGATGCGGGTGTCGACCGGCACGGCGAGGACGAAGCGTTCCCGCTCCCGCAGCCTGGCCAGCAGCACGGTCAGGGTGCCCAGGCAGAACGCGGCGGGTGTGACGGCGAGCCTGCTCGCGGCCGTCGACACTCGTTCCATGAGCCCGTCGGGGATCGGCACGCTCACACTGCCGGCCCGGTACGAGCGTGCGGCCGGACGGGCGTGAGCGAGCGTCAGGTCGAGGCGCTCGCTGCCCTGGAAGGCCTCGCGCCACTCCGCCGCACCGGCTGCGGGTCCTTCCCCGGGCTGCTGGGCCTCGATCAACAGGTCCATGTCGCGGTTGGTGACCGTGTCGGCGAGGGAGGTGCCGGACAGTTCGGTGTCGATCGCGGCCGCGACCAGCAGCAGGGACTGCAGGTCACTGACGGCGTGGTGGGCGCCGTACAGGAGGATCTGGCCGCGCTCGCCGCCGTCGAGGAGTTCGAACCTCCACAGCGGGGGCTCTGCGAGGTCGAAGGGCGGTTCGAGCAGGTGGCGCAGCCGGTCGGCGGCGTCGAGTTCTTCGGTTGCGGGTACGGCCGTCCAGCGCAGCGGCGGCTGTGCGAGCTCCCGCCGCACCCGCAGCTGCCTGCCTCCCTCGTCGCCGGTGACGATCGCGGTGCGCAGCGCCGCGTGGCGGCCGGTCAGGCGGGTGAGGATGTCGGTCAGTGTGGTGCGGGTGGTGGGGGTGGTGAGGCGTACGGCGAGGCCGACGGCGTGGGCCGCGGGCGGCATGCCGGGCCGGGCGCTGCGCAGCAGGCGGACGACGTCGCGGGTGGCCGGGCGCTGTTCGCTCTCGGGCACCTCGGTGACCGTTTCGGCCTGTCGGGCGCGGGTGTTGCGTTCGGGCAGGGCGGTGGCCAGGGCTTGTGCGACGCCTCGGATGTCGGTGGCCGAGAAGAGTGCGGCGGACGGGAGTTCGGCGCCCAGTTCGCGGGCGAAGGCGTTGCGCAGCCGCACGAACATGAGGGAGTCCAGGCCCAGTTCCTTCAGGGCCGTGGTCGCGGAGGCGTCAACGGTGCCGCCGGAGACCTGGCCGACCCTGGCGCGTACGTACGCCTCGAGTCGTTCGGCACGCTCCTCGTCCGTCGTCGCCCTGAAGACGCGCTCGACGAGGTCGTCGGAGCCCGCCGTGCCGGTCGGGACGGTGATCAGGTCGGCCAGGAGGGGACGGGTGCGTGCGGCGTCGGGGTCGAGGGCCAGCAACTCCCAGTCGAGGGCGAGGGGGGCGAGTTGGCGGCGCTGGGTGGCGAGGACCCGGTCGAACAGTTCGCCGCCCTCCGCGGGGGTGAACGCGACGAGGCCCGACCGGCTGGTTTCGGCGGCCCGGGTTGCGGAGTCGGCGACCATGCCGACGCCCGTCCACGCGCCCCAGTCCAGGCTCAGTGCCCGCCTGTCTTCAAGGCTGAGGTGGTGGGCCCAGGCGTCGAGGAAGGCGTTCGCGGCCGAGTAGGGGCTCTGGCCGGCCGAGCCCAGCAGGCCGGCCGCCGAGGCGAACAGGACGAGGTTCTCGGCCTCGGGGGCGAGTTCGGTGAGCAGGGTGGTACCCAGCACCTTGGGGGCCAGGACATTCAGGACGCGTTCGTCCGTCAGGTTCGCCACCGTGGCGTCGTCCAGGACACCGGCGGTGTGGACGATCGCGGAGATCGGGCCGGCTTCCTGTCGTACGGCGTCCAGGGCGGCCGTCAGGCCGTCGCGGTCGGCCACGTCGGCGTGGGCGAGGAGCACGGCGACGCCGCGCTCCTGCAGGCCCGTGATCCAGGCCGCCGCTTCCGGGGTCGGTGCGCTGCGGCCCAGCAGGGCCAGTTGCCGGACGCCGCGCCGGATCAGCCGCTCGGCGACGATGCGGCCGAGACCGCCCAGACCGCCGGTGATCAGGTGGACGCCGTCCGGGGTGGCGGCGCCGGGTGCGCTGTCGTCCGGGCGGGTGCGGGTCAGGCGCGGCACCATGCGGCCCGCTGCGCGCAGGGCGACGAGCCGTTCGTTGTCGGCGTGGCGCAGCTGCGTCCAGAGGGCGTCGACGCCGTCCGTCGGCGGCAGGTCGATCAGCGTGGTCTTCAGCTCGGGGTGCTCCTGGGCGAGCGCGAGCCCGAAGCCCCATGCCAGGGCCTGCTCGGGGCGGGTCACCTGCGTGCTGCCGTCGGCGGCCTGGCTGCCCCGGACGACGGTGAACAGGCGGGGAGCCGGCCCCTTGGCCCGGTCGGCCAGCGTGCGTACCAGGTGCAGCGTGCTCAGGCAGCACAGTCGGGCCGCTTCCCGGGCGGTGCCGGGGTCGCCGATCGCCGGGGCGTCGAGCGCGGACAACTGCACGATGCGCTCGGGCGCCCCGTCCTCGAAGGCGTCGTCGAACAGGCGGTTCAGGTGCTGCGGATCGGCCGGGTTCAGCACGTACCGGCCGGGCCCCTGGACGCCGTATGCCTCACCCGGGCAGGCCATCACATGGGGCACCGAGGCAGCCGAGAGTCGGTCGGCGAGGTCGTCGGCGACTCCCGTCCGGTCCGCCAGGATCAGCCAACTGCCCTGCGCGGGCGCCTGTTTGGCCGGCGGGCGCGGCTGCCAGCTGGTCTCGAACAGTGCGCCGTCCAGTGGGGAGAGCGCGGCGAGTTCGAACTCCTCGACACAGAGCAGGAGTTGCTCGTCCTCGTCGTACAGTCGCAGGTCGAGTGTCGCCCTGTCACCGTCCACGGAGCGCAGCCGGCACGTCGCCCAGACGGGAGTTGTCCCGCGTCCGGTGAAGCGCAACCGTCCGGCTCCGGCGGGCACGAAGGCCCGGCCCGCGGGCGCGTCGTGCGGCAGGGCGGCCGTGTGGAAGGCGGCGTCGAGGACCGCGGGGTGCAGCAGATGCCCGGCGGCGGGCCTCGGGGCAAGCCGGCCCCATGCGGTCGAGTCCGCGGCACGGCCCTGCTCCAAACCACGGAAGGCCGGGCCGTATTCGATCCCGAGGGCGGCGAGCCGGGTGTAGACGGCGGACATGTCGGCGTCCTCGCGGCATTGTTCGCGCACGGCGGTCGGCGAGGCGCCCCCATCCGGTGCGCAGTCGCCGCTCGCGGAGGTGACGCGCCCGGTGACGTGCCGCTCCCACCTCGCGGAGGTCGCAGCCGACGCGATGGTGAAGTGCCGCGAGCCGTTTTCGGCGGGCCGCAGGACCAGTTGCAGCCGGACCGGCTTGTCCGGGTCCAGACGCAGCGGCTGGTCGAACCTGACGTCGGCCAGGGCTACTTCACCGCCGTCCTGTACCGCGGACGCCGCTTCGAGCGCCATGTCCAGGAAGGCTGCGCCGGGCAGCCAGACCTCGCCGGTGACGCGGTGGTCGGTGAGATAGGCGAAGCAGGCGTCGCGCAGGTCGATCTCGGTCTGGAAGAGGTGGCGGTCCGGCTCGTCGCTGGCCTCGATGTGCGCGCCCAGCAGCGGCGAGATGGCGCTCGCCGGGGAGGCCGGTGTCCGCCAGTGGCGTTCGCGGGCGAAGGCGTACGTGGGCAGGTCGACGCGGCCGCCGGCCGGGAAGAGGGCCGGCCAGTCGGGGGTGTGCCCGGCCGTGTACAGCTCCCCCACCCTGCGCAACAGGACGTCGAGCCCGCCCTGTTCACGGCGGAGGGAGGCGATGCTCACGGCGTCGACTCCGGCGGCGGCGGCGACCGCCTCGATCGAGGAACCGAGCGAGGGATGCGGACTCAGCTCCACGAAGTACCGGTATCCGTCGTCCAGCATCCGCCGGATCGTGTCGCCGAAGCGGACCGGTTCGCTGAGGTTTTGGTACCAGTACCCGGCCTCCAGTCGATCTCCCGGCACGGGCTCCGCCGACACGGTCGAGTACAGCGGCACCTCGGCCGGCACGCCGCGGACGGTGCGCAACCGGTGGAGCAGTTCGTCTCGCACCGGTGCCATCAAGGGGGTGTGCGAGGCGAACGGAGTTGTCAGCCGCCGGGCGGGGATCTGCTGCTCCTGACACTGGTCGAGCAGGTCGGTGAGGGCGTCCGCGGCACCGGAAACGGCCGTGGACTGCCCGCTGTTGACCGCCGCGACGAACAGCCGCCCCGCATACGGCTCCAGCAGTTCCTGCACCCGCGTGCGCGGGAGTTCCAGGGCGAGCATGCCGCCCTCGCCCACCAGCGGTACGACCGCCTGGGCCCGGCCGCACACCACCGCGACGGCGTCGTCCAACGACAGGGCGCCCGCGCTGTATGCGGCGGCGATCTCGCCCAGGCTGTGTCCGACCACGGCGTCCGGTGCGACGCCGAGTGCGCGCCAGGCGGCGGCCAGTGCCGCGTTGACGGCGAACAGCGTCGGCTGCAGGAACTCGGTCCGGCCCAGCGGGGCGATCTCTTCCGGCGCGCGCAGGACGTCGAGGACCGACCAGCCCGTGTGCCGGTGGACGGCCTCGTCCACGCGGGTCAGCTCCTGCCGGAAGACTTCCGAGCCGGCCATCAACTCCAGGCCCATGCCCGGCCATTGGCCGCCGTGCCCGGCGAACACGAATGCCACCTTGCCCGACGGCTCCTCGCGAGGCGCCGCCAAGGGCCTGCGTCCACCGGCCAACTCGTTGAGCTCGGCCAGCAGTTCGTCCCGGTCACCTGCCACCACCGCCGCACGCCGCTCGAAGTGGCTGCGGTGCTGCGCGAGTGTGTAGGCCACGTCCGACAGTGCCGCGTCCGACAGTGCCACGTCGCCGGTCAGGTGTTCGGCGAGCCGTGCGGCCTGCCCCCGCACCGCATCCTGGGTGCGCGCGGACAGCACGAACAGCCCATTGACCGGGGCGGGTTCGTCCTTCGCAGCCGTCCCCTCGGACCTCGGAGCCTCCTCCACGATCACGTGTGCGTTGGTTCCGCTGATACCGAAGGCGCTCACACCGGCACGCCGAAGCCGCTCACCGGCCGGCCAGGCCACCGCTTCCTGGAGCACGTGCAGCCCGCTGTCGGCCCAGTCCACGTGGTGGCTGGGCGTGTCGGCATGCAGCGAGCGGGGCAGCATCCCGTGCCGCAGCGACTGGATCACCTTGATCAGCCCGGCCACGCCCGAAGCCGCCTGCGCGTGGCCGATGTTGGACTTGAGCGAGCCCAGGTACAGCGGCCGGTCGGCGGGGCGCGAGTCGCCGAAGACCTCCGCGAGGGCGTTCGCCTCGATCGGGTCGCCGAGTGTGGTGCCCGTCCCGTGCGCCTCGACATGGTCGATGTCGGCCGGGCCGAGTCCGGACAGTTCCAACGCCCGCCGGATCACCTGTTCCTGCGCCGGGCCGTTCGGCGCGGACAGCCCCTGGCTGCGGCCGTCCTGGTTGACCGCGGTGCCGCGCAGCACGGCCAGCACCTCGTCCCCGTCGCGGCGGGCATCGCTCAGCCGCTTCAGTACGACCATCCCCGCACCCTCGGCCCAGACCGCGCCGTCAGCGGCATCCGAGAACGAGCGGCACCGGCCCGTCGGGGACAGGCCGCGCAGGCGGCTGAACTCCACGAAGGTCTGCGGGGTGACCATGAGCGTCACCCCGCCCGCCAGGGCGAGTTCGCACTCGCCCGCGCGCAGCGCCTGCGCCGCCAGGTGCACCGCCACCAGGGAGGACGAGCAGGCCGTGTCCACCGTCAGGGCCGGACCGTTCAGCCCGAGCGTGTAGGCGAGGCGGCCCGAGGCCACGCTCGAGGCTGAGCCGGTGCCGACGTAGCCGTCCAGCTGGTCGAGGCCGGCCCCGGCCAGGTAGTCGCCGGCGAACATGCCGACGTACACACCCGTCGTGCTGCCGGCCAGTTCGGCGGGCACGATCCCGGCGCGTTCCACTGACTCCCAGGCCGTCTCCAGCAGGAGCCGCTGCTGCGGGTCCATGGCCGCCGCCTCCTTCGGCGTGATGCCGAAGAACGCCGCGTCGAAGGAATCGATGTCGTCGAGGAAGCCGCCTTCGCGGGCGTACGACTTCCCCGGCGCCTCCGGGTCGGGGTCGTACAGCGACTCCACGTCCCAGCGCCCGGCCGGGAACGGGCCCACCGCGTCGCGGCCCTCCGCGACCAGCCGCCACAGCGCCTCCGGAGAGTCGACCGCGCCCGGCAGGCGGCAGGCCGTGGCGATGACGGCCACGGGCTCGTCGGAGGCGGGTGTCGTCGTGCGGGCCTGCTGCGCGTCCGGCGCGGTCCGGCGGAGCTTGCCGCCGTGCGGTGCGAGCGCGGTGGCCAGCAGATGGTCGGCGAGGCGGGCGGGAGTGGGGTGGTCGAAGAGCAGGGTGGCGGGAAGCCGGGCGCCGATGCGGGTGCTGAGGCGGTTGCGCAGGTCGACGGCCGTCACCGAGTCCATGCCGAGGTCGCGCAGCGGCTGGTCGGGGCGGACGGACTGGGCCGAGGGCAGACCCAGGGCGCGGGAGGCCTCCTCGCACACCAACTCCCGTACCCGGGCGGCGCGTTCGGTCTCCGGCAGCCGGGCCAGCCGGTCCGCGAGACCGTGGCCGGCCTGCTGGCCGGGGTGGGGCGAGGGCAGGAGGGAGGTCCACAGCGCGCCGGTGGCCGCCGGGTTGTCGCGCAGGCGGGACAGGTCCAGGGCCCAGGCGAGCAGGTGCGGGGTGCCGCGGCGCAGGGAGAGTTCCACGAGGGCGCGGCCCTGCTCGCCGGTGAGGGCGCGGTGGCCCAGGCGCGCCATCCGCTCCAGGTCGGCATGTTGGGCGGCAAGTCCCTCGCCGGCCCAGGCGCCGAAGGAGAGCGAGGTGGCGGGCAGGCCCAATGCCCGGCGGTGGTGGGCCAGTTGGTCCAGGTAGACGTTGGCCGCCGCGTAGTTGGCCTGCCCCGCATTGCCGACGACGCCCGCGGCCGACGAGATGAGCAGGAACAGCTCCAGCGGCAGCTCGGCGGTCAGCCGGTGCAGGTGCGCGGCGCCGTCGACCTTGGGGCGCAGCACCTGCGCGAGACGTTCGGGAGTCAGCTCGGCGATCACGCCGTCGGCCAGGACTCCGGCGCAGTGCACCACGCCGCGCAGCGGCAACGCCTCGCCGACGTCGGCGAGTACGCCGGTCAGGGCGGTCGCGTCCGCGACGTCGCAGGCGACCACCACGGCCTCGGCCCCGAGTGCGGCCAGCTCCGCGACGACCTCGGCAGCCCGCACGTCCGCGCTTCCCTGACGAGACGTCAACAGCAGCCGGGGTACGCCCTGTTCGGCCAGCAGGCAGGCGATCTGCCGCCCGACCGCCCCCAGGCCGCCGGTGATCAGCACCGTGCCGTCGGTGGGCACCAGGGTGGGACGGCCGACGAGGTCGAGGACGACGGGGCGGCCGGACGCCTTCCGACGGCGTACCGCCTCGCGCGCGGCGGTGACCGGGAAGACCTGCGGACGCACGGGTGCGTCGACGGCGGCGCGCAGGGCCTGGGCGGCCGCCTCTGCGCCGTCGGCTGCGTCCGCGGGCAACACGGCGGCCGCGGTCGTGAACGGCAGGTCGTCCGGGAGCACGGCGATCAGCCGCGCGTCCGCGACCAGCTCGGACCCCGGCTCGGCGTCGGCGAGGACGGCCACCCGTGTACCGCGCGCGAGGCCCTCGACCTCGGGGCCGACCTCGGTGAGTACGCCGGCGCAGGGAATGTGTGTGGGATGCAGGCCGATGGCGTGCACCTCGATCCGCACCTGGGTGGCACCGAGCGCCGGACGCGTCACCGCGCCCAGGGTGACGTCGGCCGGGAGGCCGGTCAGTTCGTAGCAGTCTCCGGCGGGGATCCGCAGTTTGTCGGCCGGGCGGGCGCGCAGCAGGCGCGGGGCGAGCAACACGCCCCGTCGCAGGGCGAGTTCGGGTTCATCGGCGTGAGCGACGGCGGCCGCCACCGCCATCGCGGAATCGGCGCCGCCGCCTATGTGTATGTCTATGTCGAGCAGGGTCAGTCCGAGGTCCGGGTGCTCGCTGCGGGTGCTGCGGGCCAGGCCCCACAGGACCGACTGGGCCAGGCCCGGCACCGTGTCGGCGTCGCCGGTGGCGACGGCGCCGCGGGTCACCCAGACGGTCCGCGCCGGCGCCTCGTGGGGTGCGAGGGCGACGAGCTCCTGCACCTCTTCCAGGGCGGCGGCCGCCAACTCGCCCGCAGCAGCGGCCGGTTCGGCGTCCGCTGCCGGGCTCGGCCAGAGCCGTACGACGACGTCGGCTCCCGACTCGGTCATCTCGACGCCGGCCGCCGTGAAGCCGCGTACGATCGCCGCGACCTGCGGGTCCGAGCGATCGCCGATCACGGTCCAGGACGTCGGCTCGTCGCCGGCCGGTGCTTCGGGCAGCTCCGTCCACGCCACTTCGTACAGATGCCGGGCGTTCTCCGAGCCCGCTCGCAGGTCCGCAGGGTCGGCGGCTCGCAGCCGTACGCCTTCCAGACGGCCCGCCGGAACACCGTCCGCGTCCCACAGCGTCACGTCCAGGACGAGGTCCGTCCCGGAGCCACCGGTCCGCCGCACCACCGCCGTCAGCTCGTTCGCCCCGCCCGGCGGGAGCGCACAGCGGCCCACCGCCACCGGCAGCAGCACCCGCCCGGCGTTCGCGTCGAAGGCGGCGGCCACCTGCAACGCCGCGTCCAGCAGCGCCGGATGGACCGGATACGCCTCGGCCGTCTCCCCCGTCACGGGTGGCAGCGTGAGGCGCGCCAGCAGCTCGTCGTCGCCGGTCGCCGTCACCGACCGAACGCCCCGGAAGGCCGGGCCGTAGCCGAGCCCGTGCGCGGCCAGCCGGTCGTACGTCTCCTCGCTCCAGGTCTCCTGCGCCGCCTGCGGCCACACCGGTGGCGAGGCGCTCGCTTCCGGGCCCGGTTCGGCCGCCGAGGCGGTGGCGTGCAGGGTCCAGCCCACCGTCTCCTGGCCGCGCGGGCGGCTGTGGACGGTGATCTCCGGTACCGGGGCGGAGTCGTCCACCTCGACCGACACCTCGACCGTGCCGGAGGCGGGCAGGGTCAGGGGCGCGAGCAGCAGCAGGTCGGCAAGGTCGTCAGGAGCATCGGGGCGGGTCACGGCGAGCGCGGCGCGGCACAACTCCATCAGGGTGGTGCCCGACACCACGGTCTGTCCGAACACGGTGTGGTCCGGCAGCCAGGCTGCGGTGGCCGGGGACCACTCGTTGCGGAAGGTCCAGTGGGATGCGTCGGCCGACTGCAGCTGGATGCCGAGGAGCGGATGGGCGGCGCGGTCGAAGAGGGCGGGGCCCGCTGCCGCGGTGTCGGGGTCGGTCCAGTGGCGCTGTGCGTCCCAGGCGTAGGTCGGCAGGTCGGTGGTCGTGATGTCGGGGACCAGCCGTCGCCAGTCGATCGGGCGGCCCTGCACGTGCAGTTCGGCGGCCGCACGGTCCAGGCAGGCGGGTCCGGGTTCGTCGCGGCGGAGCGATCCTACGGCGACCAGGTCATGGCCGTGGTCCTCGCCGACGGTGGTGACGGCGGTGAGCAGGGAGGGGTGGGGACTCAGTTCGACGAAGCAGCGGTAGCCGTCGGCCGCCATGCGCCGCACGGTCGGCCCGAAGCGGACCGGCTCGCGCAGGTTGGTGTACCAGTAGTCGGCCTCCAGCTCTTCGGTGACCGGTTCGCCGGTGACCGTCGAGTACCAGGCGACGGACGTCTCATTTGTGGTGACGCCGTCGAGCTCGTCGAGGATCGTCGCGCGGACCGGGTCCACGTGCGCGCTGTGGGAGGCGTAGTCGACGTCGAGGCGGCGGGCGAACACCTGTCGCCGGTCGAGGTCGGCGAGGAAACTCTCGAGCGGTTCCACATCGCCGGCGACCACCGTGGAGCGGCCGCTGTTCACCGCGGCGACCGATACCCGCCCGTCCAGTTCGGCGAGTTGGGCCTCGACCTCGGTGTGCGGGAGGGCGACGACCGCCATGGTTCCGGTGCCGGACAGGTCGGTCAGGGCCTGGCTGCGCAGCGCGACCACGGCGGCGGCGTCGTTGAGACTGAGTGCCCCGGCGACACAGGCCGCGGCGACCTCGCCCTGGCTGTGCCCGATCACCGCGTCCGGTCGTACGCCACGCGCCCGCCACACGGCGGCCAGGGACACCATCACGGCGAACAGGACCGGCTGGACGACGTCCACGCGCTCCAGGGACGGGGCGCCGGCATCGCCGCGCAGGACCGAGGTGACCGACCAGGTGGTGAACGGGCGCAAGGCCGCGTCGCAGCGGTCGAGTTCGTCGGCGAACACCGGATCGCTGTCGAGCAGATCGCGGGCCATGCCCGCCCACTGGGCGCCCTGGCCGGGGAAGACGAAGGCCAACTTGCCGGTCGGGAAGGCCTGTTGGGGGCCGACCGTCAGGTCCGGGTCCGGCTCGGCCGCCGCAAGTCCCCGCAGGGCGCCGAGCAGTTCGTCGCGGGAGCCCGCCTGTACGACGGCCCGGTGCTCGAAGTGCGTGCGGTGGTGGGTGAGCGTCGACGCCACGGCGGGCAGCGGCAGTTGAGGGTGCCGGGCGAGCGCCTGCTGGAGGGCGTCCGCCTGTCCCAGGAGGGCCTGGGGGGTGCGGGCGGAGAGCGGGAAGAGGGTCGTCTGCCCGGTCGGCCGGTCGTCGCTGGGCTGCGCCGGGTCCTCCGGCGCCTCCTCCAGGACCACGTGCGCGTTGGTCCCGCTGATCCCGAACGCGCTCACGCCGGCCCGCCGTACCCGCTCTCCGTCCCGGGGCCAGTCCCGGGGGTCGGTGATGACGCGCAGACTGCTGTCCGCCCAGTCGACGTGCCCGGTCGGGGTAGCCGCGTGCAGGGAGGCCGGGAGCACGCCGTGCTGGAGCGCCAGCACCGTCTTGATGATGCCGCCTATGCCTGCCGCGGCCTGCGCGTGACCGATGTTGGACTTGAGCGAGCCGATGTCGAGCGGCCGGTCCTCGGGCCGTCCCGGTCCGAAGACGGCGGCCAGCGCCCGGACTTCGATGGGGTCGCCCAGGGGCGTGCCGGTGCCGTGGGTCTCGACATGGTCCAGGTCGCCGGGGCCCAGCCCGGCCGCGTCCAGGGCCGCGCGCAGCACCCGCTCCTGCGCCGGGCCGCTCGGGGCGCTCAGTCCCTGGCTGCGCCCGTCCTGGTTGATCGCGGAACCCTTGACCACGGCGAGGACGCGGTCGCCGTCCCGGCGCGCGTCCGCGAGCCGCTTGAGCAGCACCAGGCCACAGCCCTCGGCCCACACCACGCCGTCCGCGTCGGCGGAGAACGGACTGCACCGCCCGGATCGCGACAGCCCGCGCAGCCTGCTGAACTCGACATGCGCGCGCGGCGTCACCAGCAGCGACGCACCACCCGCCAGCGCAAGGTCGCACTCGCCTCCCGCCAGCGCCCGCGCCGCCAGATGCAGGGCGACGAGCGAGGACGAGCAGGCGGTGTCGACGGTGACCGCCGGTCCCTGCAGGCCCAGGGAGTAGGCAATGCGTCCCGAGGCCACGCTGGACGCCGAGCCCGTGCCGACGTGACCGTCGAGCTGCCCCAGCGAGGCCGAGGCGAGGTACCCGCTGTCGTACAGGCCGACGTAGACGCCGGTCGAGCTGCCGTTCAGCGTTCCCGGCACGATCCCGGCGCGCTCGATCGCCTCCCAGGACGTCTGCAGCAGCAGCCGCTGCTGCGGGTCCATGGCCGCGGCCTCGCGCGGGGAGATCCCGAAGAAAGCCGCGTCGAAACGGTCGATGCCGGTCAGGTAGCCGCCGCGCAGCGAATACGCCGTGCCGGTGGCCTCCGGGTCGGGGCCGTGGAGCCCCCGGGTGTCCCAACGGCCCGGCGGCACTTCGGTGATGACGTCCTCACCGGCGGCCAGCAGCCGCCACAGCGCCTCGGGGTCATCGGCGCCGCCCGGGAACCGGCAGGCCATGGAGATGATCGCGATGTCGTCGTCCACCCGTGCGGACATCTCGCTGCGCACCGGGCCGGTCGCCACCGTCACGGTGTGCGGATCAGCGAGCACCGCCTCGGCGAGCGCCGCGACGGTCGGGTGGTCGAAGACCAGCGAGGGGCTCAGCGGCCGGCCGGTCCGGTCGGACAGCTGCGCCGCCAGAGCCACCAACTGGCGTGAACCCAGGCCGAATTCCGCGATCGGCCGGTGCGGGTCGACGGTCAGCGGGTCGAGCCCGGCCACCTCGGCGACCGAGGACACCAACCAGGCCCGCACGCTCTCCGGTGTGGTGAGGGACGGCTCGGCGGGCAGCTTCGTGGACTCGTTCGCAGGCATCGGGGCAGGTGTCCTCGTGAACTCGGGCTCGGTGTGTTGTCCGTACGAGCGATCCGGCCGACACGGGCGGCGCCTCGGTGACATGCGCGACGCACGGCCGAACGGGCGGATGGCGAACGGCAGTTGTGCCGTCGGGCGGCAGCGGCCAGGTGAGCGGTTTCAGCACTCGGCGGGCACGGCGACCAGGGAAAGGGTGCCGTCCAGGTGTGCCGTGCGGGTCGCCCGGCGCTGGATCTTCCCGCTGGACGTCTTGGGGATCGTGCCGGGGTGGACCAGCACGACGTCCCGGACGGACAGGCCGTGGGCCTCGCCGAGCGCGCTGCGGATCAGGTCGGTGATCTTCTCCGACTCGCCGGCGGCGTCCGGCGCCACCTCGGCGACGAGGACGATCTGCTCTCCCTCGACTCCTTCGTCGACGGAGACGGAGAACGCGGCGGTGCAGCCCGGGCGCAGGGCCGGGTGGGACATCTCGGCGGACAGCTCCAGGTCCTGCGGGTAGTGGTTGCGTCCGTCGATGACGATCAGGTCCTTGAGGCGGCCGGTGACGAAGAGTTCGCCCTCTCGCAGGAATCCGAGGTCGCCCGTGCGCAGGAAGCGGCCCTGGTGGCCGGGCAGGGTGGCGCGGAAGGTCTCGCGGGTGGCGAGGGTGTTGCGCCAGTAGCCCTTGGCGACGCTCGCGCCACTCACCCATATCTCGCCGACCCGGCCCTCGGGGAGTTCCGTGCCCTGTTCCGGGTCCGCGATCGTCACCGTGAGGCCGGGGCCGGGGCGGCCGCAGCCGACCGCGGCCGCGTCCGCCTCGCCGGCGTGCGGGCCGACGTCCGTCGCGGCGAGGAGAGTCGGCGGGGCGTCCACGGAGCCGCCGGTGACCATCACGGTCGCCTCGGCGAGGCCGTAGCAGGGGTAGAAGGCCTCGCGGCGGAAGCCCGCCGGGGCGAAGGTGTCGGTGAAGCGGCGCAGGGTGGCGGGGCGTATCGGTTCGGCCCCGTTGAAGGCGACCTTCCACGAACTCAGGTCGAGGCCGTCGACGAGCTCCGGAGTGGCGTGCTTCAGGCCCAGTTCGTAGGCGAAGTTGGGGCCGCCGCTGGTGTGCGGACGGTAGTGGCTGATGGCCTTCAGCCAGCGTTCCGGCTTCTGCAGGAAGTGCAGCGGGGAGAAGAGGGTGGTGGTGAAGCCGAGGTAGACCGTGTTCAGAAGCGGGCCGATGAGGCCCATGTCGTGGTACACGGGCAGCCAGCTGACGATCAGTTCGTGGCCGTACTCCTCCAGGACCTGCGGAGTGTGACCCATCCGTTCGGTGATGATCCGCTCGTTGTCGACCAGGTTGCCGTGCGTGACGGCCACGCCCTTGGGGGCGGAGGTGGAGCCGGAGGTGTACTGGAGGAAGGCCACCGAGTCGGGGGTGAGGTCGGGGGCGCGCCAGGCGTCGGCGGCCTCGTCGGGGATGTCCTCGGTGGCGACGCAGATGACGTCGGCGAGTTCGGGCAGGTGCTCCGCCATCTCGACCAGGGCGGCGATCACTTCACGGCCGCCGAGGATCACCTTGGCGTCCGCGTCGGCCATCAGGCGCTTCATGCGGGTCAGGGCGCGGTGGTTCTGCGCCCGGCCCTGCGGGGGCACGCCGGGTACGGCGACGACACCCGCCGAGAGGCAGCCCAGATAGCCGGAGATGAACTCCAGGCCGGGCGGGTGGAGCAGCATGGCACGGGCACCGGCCAGGCCGCGTTCCTGCAACCAGGCGGCGACGGCCCGGGATCGTCGGGCCAGGCGGCCGTAGGAGACGTCCAGGGTCTCTCCGTCGCAGTCGCCCGTGACGAGATAGCGGAAGGCGGTCCGGTCGGGCTGGTGCGAGGCGTGCTCGGTCAGGAAGTCGACCAGGGAACGAGCCATGTGAAGAGTCTCACCTGTCTGGATCAGTGGGCGAGGAACTGGAGTTCGAGAGCCGCGCGACACGTATGCGCGGCATCCGTGACCGGCCCGGCCCCCTTGCCAGACCGTCCGGCTCGACCAGCCGTCGGGGAGTCGCAGCGCCGTGCACGCAGGTCCCCATGCCGTTTGCTACCGGCGAGTAACACCCTAGCAAGTTCCCTCAGCCCTGGGTTCCAACCTTGCAAACGCCCGGTATCGAACGGAAGTTGGAGGTCCCGGCGGTGGTGGTCAACCTACGACAGGTACGCGCTTTCCGCAGACCCAGTGTGAGCATCGGCACCCCCCGCTCGGGCACATGAGGGGCTGTCAGCGTGCCCGTCCCGCGCCGGTCGGTCAGCCGACGTCCCACAGGAAGCGGTGCGTGTGAATGCCGAAGTACGGGAACGACTGGACCTGCCGGACCCCTTCGATCGGCCGTACGACGTCGTTGACGAAGTCGAGCAGCTCGCGCGGGCCCGAGGCGACCACCTCGGCGAACAGGTCGAAGCCGCCGGAGGTCAGCACCGAGTAGACGACCTCGGACCGCTCGGCCAGTTCGTCGGCGACCGCGCGCGGGTCGCCGTCCACGCCGATGCCGAGCAGGGCCATGGCCTGCCCGCCCATGGCCATCGGGTCGGTGACCCCGACGACCTGGACGGCCTTGGAGTCCAGCAGCCGCTGCAGGCGCTGGCGGGCCGCCGACGCCGACAGGCCCACCTTGGGGCCGAGTTCGGCGTAGGCGATGCGCCCGTCGGTCTGCAGTTCGCGCAGGATGGCCCGGTCGATCTCGTCCACGTTGGTCGTTCTCCTCTTCCGGTCGGCTCCCTCGGCGCCGCTCAGCCGGCCAGTTCGGCCAGGGCGGCGGCGAAGACCTCGGTGTGGGTGTCGACGTCCTGGTCGGTCGTGTCCGGGCACATGAGCGCCATGTTGTGGAACGGCGTCAGCAGGATGCCCCGGTTGGCCAGGTACAGGTGGAGGAAGTCCTCCAGCTCGGGGTCGCCGGCGGCCGCGGATTCGGTGCCGGTGCGGGGCGCCGGGGCAGCGAAGCGGTACTCGGTGCGGGCGCCGAGCCGGCTGACCGACCAGGGCAGTGCGTGGGCGTCGACGGCCGCGCTCACGCCCGCCTCGAAGCGTTCGGAAAGCTTGGTCATGTGGGCGAACGCCTCGTCGGTCAGGACGTGTTCCAGCGTGGCCCGCATGGCGGCGACGGAGAGCGCGTTTCCGGCCAGGGTGCCGCCGACGCCGCCCATGTCGACGAGGTCGAGGTCGGCGCGGCCGAGGAGACGCTCCGCGAGTTCGGCGGACAGGCCGTACGCACCGGCCGGGATGCCGCCGCCGATCGCCTTGCCGATGGTGAGCAGGTCGGGCTCCAGGTCCCAGGCCGCCGTACAGCCGCCGGGGCCGGCCGAGAAGGTGTGGGTCTCGTCGTTGATGAGGAGGGTGCCGTACCGGTGGGTCAACTCGCGGACGCCCGCGAGGTATCCGGGTTCGGGCAGCACGATGCCGATGTTGGTGAGGGCGGGTTCCATGAGGACGGCGGCCACGTCGCCGTGGGCGAGTTCGCGTTCCAGTTGTTCCAGGTCGTTGAACTCCGCGACGCGGCTGGTCAGCGTGACGTCGCACGGGGCGCCGACGTTTCCGGGGCGGGCCACTCCCCCGCCGTCGGGTCCGACGACGATGAGCGACTCGTCGACGCTGCCGTGGTAGCTGTAGCTGTTCACCAGGATCTTCGGACGGCCGGTGACGGCCCGGGCGAGCCTGATCGCCCACCGGTTGGCGTCGGTCGCCGTCAGCGAGAAGCTCCAGCGGGCCAGGCCGAAGCGGCGGGTCAGCTCGGCGCCGACCCATTCGGCGTCCTCGGTCGGCAGCATCGCGGTGGCACCGCCCTGCTCAGCGAACCGGCGCTGGACCGCGTCGGCCACGACCGCCGGGGAGTGACCGGCCATTGCTCCGGTGTCTCCGAGGCAGAAGTCGACGTATTCGTGCCCGTCGATGTCCGTGACACGGGCGCCGCGGGCGGTGGCGAGATATCGGGGGAAGGCACCCGCCGTCTTGTTCATCCACGTCATCGGTACGCGTCCGAAGAGATGGTCGGCCCGCCCGTAGGCGTCCTTCGAACGTGGGCAGCCGAGCGCGGCCCGCTCCTTCTCGCGGGCCAGCAGGTGCTGCAGACGGGCTCGATCCATGGAATCCCCCGGACTCTGGGCACGACGGAACTCTCGGAGGCTACGACGGGAACCATTGGCACATCAAGGCTTGGCCGCAGAATCAATTGTCTGAACGATTGGATCGCGCGTGTTCGTGACACTCCCCCGCGCGAGTCCCAGCCCCTTCGAACGCGGCACCGAGGCGGGAACACTCGGGCTCGAAACGCCAGGCCACGCCACCCCTTCCGCTGCTCGGCCGGATCCACGAGCATGCTCATGAGCGATCAGCACCCGGAGCCGGACATGACCGACACGACATGGACGCAGTGCGTGGAGTGGCTCGCGGCGGCCGCACCCGATCCACGGGCCTGCAAGCGCGCCTGGGACGAGGGCGACGGCATCGCGCTCGTGGAGGCCGGTAGGTACTGGGACGTACTCAGCGTTCCCGATCAGCTGGGGCTGCTCGCACTGGATCTGCTGTGGCAGCCGTCGCTGCCCGCCCCCGGACCGACGCTCGTCGACACGGCCGCCCGGCGGATCGGGTTCCTCCTGCCGCCCGACCCGGGCAGCCGGTGGATCGGGACCGGGCTGCGGTACGCGGGCAGGGGGTCCTGGGTTGCCGTGCCTCCGCCGTACCGGTCCAGCCGGTTCATGGAGTGGCTCGTCCCGCCCGACGGGAGCGGCGTGCTGCACGCACCGGTCACCTTGGAGCTGGCGTTGCGTCAGGCCAACGGCACGCTGGCCGTGCCGGCGCCCGCACCCGGCGAGTAGCGCCTCAGCCTCGCCGGCCGTCGTCGGGGAGTCCGGCGAACGAGGCCCACTGCACATCCGGGTGGCCCGGCACGGCCCGCCCCTTGGCCCGCCATTCGGCGACGAGTTGGGCGTAGATCGGCGGCGAGAACCCGGGCCCGTGGGTCCCGGTCCCATGGGTCAGTTCGGCGTACGGGGCGGGCGCGGGTTCGCCTGCGAGAGAGCGTCGCGGCGCCAGTGCGGTTCGGTTCATGCCGGGGCAACGTGGCGGCGGCGCCGGTGGTACGCGCGGCGGCGCGCACTCACCGGGTCGGGTGAGTACACCCCCCGAATGGACCAGTCGATGATCCGACGAGCATGCCGCACGGCCGATCCGAGGGCGTCGTGCCGGAAGAAACCAAGGGGCGAGGATTTCGCGTCGAAGTTTCGCTCTGCCGTGCGAGAGTGATCAGTGACGGTGTGTACTGTGCTGCGAGCTTCGGCCCCCGGGGCCGCGGACTCCGAACTGCCCGGCTTCACTTCTGGGGGATCCGTCGTGACCGTCACCGACCGTATCGACCGCTTTGTCATCGACCCGTTCGGCGCCGGCATCCCGGCCGAGAGCGCCCGGTTGCGCGCCCTGGGCCCGATCGTGCCCGTCGAACTGCCGGGCAGGATCCCCGCCTGGGCGCCGACCGGCTACGACACCCTCAAGGGCCTGATCCTCGATCCGCGGGTCAGCAAGGACCCGCGGCTGCACTGGAAGTTGTGGCCCGAGATCGGTGAACACCCCTCCTGGGGCTGGATCTTGGGCTGGGTGGGCGTGGTCAACATGCTCTCGACCTACGGCGGCGACCACGCGCGGTTGCGCAAGCTGGTGGCACCGAGCTTCACCCACCGGCGCACCGAGGTGATGCGGGCGCGGGTGGAGGCGATCACTGCGGAGCTGCTCGACGCACTGGAGGCGGCGGGCGACGACGGCCGGGTGGTCGACGTCAGGGCAGCGCTCGCGCGCCCCCTGCCCATGCGGATCATCTGCGAACTGTTCGGCGTGCCCGACGAGTTGGTGGACGACACGGGTCGGATGATCGCGGCCATCATGGACACCTCCGACCCGAGCCCGGAACACGCCGCGTCCGTGCAGCAGCAGATCGGTACGGTCCTGCCGGCGCTGATCGCCCACCGCAGCGAGCACCCCGGGGACGATCTGACCACCGAGCTGATCCGGGTGCGGGACCAGGACGGCGACCGGCTCAGCGACGAAGAACTCCTGTACACACTGCTGCTGGTGATCGGCGCCGGGTACGAGACCACCCTCAACCTCATCGGCAACGCGGTCGTCGCCCTGCTCCGGCACCCCGGGCAACTCGCCGCCGTACGGGCCGGGGAGATCGGCTGGGACGCCGTCGTCGACGAGACGCTGCGGGTGCACCCGTCGATCGCCGCGCTGCCGCTGCGGTTCGCCGTCAGTGACATCGTGGTCGGCGACGTCACGATCCCGGCGGGCGACGCCATCATCACTACGTACGCCGCCGCGGGGCTGGATCCCGCGCACTACGGGGCGGACGCGGACGCCTTCGACGCGGCGCGCGGCGCCGACGACCATCTGGCGTTCGGGATCGGTGTGCACCGGTGCATCGGCGCTCCGCTGGCCCGGGTGGAGGCGATGACCGCGCTACCGGCTCTCTTCGAGCGCTTCCCCGACATACGACTGGCCGTCGGCGAGGGCGAGTTGCGGCAGGTGCCGTCGTTCATCGCGTTCGGCTGGCAAGAGGTGCCGGTGCGGCTGCGCGCGTGAAACCGCAAAGGGGCGCGACCGGTCCCCCGTTCCGGTCGTGCCCCCGCGGTGCGTCGAACCTACGTCCCGAGCGGATCCGTTGTGAACCGCGTCGGTGCCCGCTGTGGTGCCCGCAGGACTCACCCGTGCACAGGTGAGTCCGGATGGTCCCGGTTCGCCCCGTGGAGGTCGGGCTGGTCGAGGTCACCGAGCGCGAGGTGTGCCAGGACGACTTCGTAGAGATCGCTGCCTGCGGCGAGCAGCTGGCGCTCGAGGACGGGTTCCGCGCTGCGCACGTGCTCGCGCACTGTCTGCGCGTGTACGCCCAGGAGGTGCGCGGCGCGTTCGGCGTTGCCTCCGGCGGCGATCCAGGTGCGCAGGGTGCGGCGCAGGTCGCGAGCGTCGGACTCCAGGCGCCCCAGCAGGTCGTGCGCCCAGATGCGCAGCGCGGTGCCGGCCAGCAGGTCGGCGAGCCGGGGGTGGGCCGTCTGCGCGGAGCCGGACTCGTACGTCTCCTGCGACAGGCCGACCTGGATGTTGAGTGCGAGGTGGACGACGGCGCGGGCGCTGAGGTCGGAGAAGTCCGCGTGCAGCAGGGTCTCCACGCGTTCCATGCGGGCGCGGACGGTGTTGCGGCTGACGCCGAGGACCTTGGCGGCGTTCACGGCGGTGAACTCCAGGCCCAGCCGGGTGGTGGCGAGGAGTTCGGCGCGGGTGTGGTGCGCCAGGGTGTCGAGCGGACGCAGGACATGGGCCGTCCAGCCGTACAGCGCGACCGGGTCCATCAGGCGTTCGGGGTGGGTGCGTTCGGCGTACACGGCCTGCTTGTCGGACCGGAAGCGGGCGACGGCGAGGGCGCTCACGGCCTGCCCGTAGGCGGTGGCGGTGCGGACGAGGCTCTGTGGGGCGCTGCCGCCGAGGAAGGTGCCCGGCCGCCGGCCGATCAGGGAGCGCAGTTCCCCGGCGGCCTCGTCGCGGGGGGCGACGACGATGACGTGCGCGTCGACGGCGGGGCAGCGCACCACGAGCACCTGCTCCTCCGTCGCGTCCAGGCACTCCTCGGCGATGCGGTCGCGCTCCTCGACGCGGCTCTCGAGGACGTAGACGCAGGCGGTGTCGGTGTCGAGCAGGCCGGGCCACAGGCCGGCTGCGACGCGGCGGGCTGAGACGGTGTCCTCGACCATCAGCAGTTGCAGGATCGCCAGGCGCAGGTCGGACGTCGCCCGTTGGAGGCGGCGTCCGGCCACGGTCGACTCGTGTGCCCTGAGCAGGAGTTCGACCACCTGGGCGGTGTGGGTCACGATGTCGGAGGCACGGCGGTCGAAGGGGGTCTCGCGGGACACCGTCAGCACGCCCGCCACGGCGGGCCGCGGCTGTTCCACCCTGACGAGGCGCAGATGGCGCCCGGTGTCGTCCCATGCCGCGGACGCGATCCGGCCCGAGACGATGTCCGCGACGAGGTCCTCGTCCAGCGGTGTCGGTGTTCCGGCCAGGAGGTTCCCGGTGTCGTCCTGCAGGCAGGCCGTTCCGTGCACGGCGTCCGCGAGCCAGGCGACGACCCTGCGGATGTCCCGCCCGGTCGGCCGCAGGTGGTCCAGCAGTTCCTGCGCCCACGTCGCACTGTCGGCGCCCGTCACCTCCGCAGGGCGGGCCCCGTCCTTTCGGCCAGCCATGTCGGCCTTCTCCTCGTCCATCGCATCGACCTCGGCATATCGGTCGGGGACGTTACCTCACGAGTGTCCAGCGAATACGCAGATACGGCTTCCGTACGGCCACGAGGTGGACACTTCAGACGCTACGGCTCCCGAACGCCCCGCCCGCGGCGAAGGCCAGTCCGGCGAAGCGCTCGCCGATGTGGAGATGGGTGGCGGCATCGGGGTGAAGCTGGTCGGGCAGCGGCAGCTCGGCGACGTCGGACTGCCCGTAGAGGTCACGGCCGTCGAGGTAGTGCAGGTTCGGGTCCTCGGCCGACCGTTGGGCCACGATGCGGGCCAGTTCGTCGCGGACGACGCCCAGGGTCAGTTTCCCGCTCGCGCGTTCCGCCGGATCTCCCATGGCGTGGAACTGCAGTTGACCGCTGCTCAGGGAGCCGAAGTCCAGCACGCTGGGACCGGGCGTGTCCTCGTGTATGGGGCACAGGATGGGCGAGACGACCAGTAGCGGTGCGGTGGGGTGGCCTTCGCGGATGGTGTCGAGGAAGCCGTGGACCGCGGGGCCGAAGGCGCGCAGGCGCATCAGGTCGGTGTTGACCAGGTTGATGCCGATCTTGACGCTGATCAGGTCGGCGGGGGTGTCGCGCAGGGCGCGGGCGGTGAACGGATCGAGCAGGGCGCTGCCGCCCAGCCCCAGGTTGATCAGTTCCACGTCGCCGAGGGAGGCGGCGAGTGCGGGCCAGGTGCTGGTCGGGCTCGCGGCGTCGGAGCCGTGGCTGATCGAACTGCCGTGGTGCAGCCACACCTTGCGGCCGCTCGGCGGGGCGGGCTCCACGGGTGCGTCGGTGCGCAGGGCGACCAGTTCGGTGGTCTCGTTGTGCGGGAGCCAGATCTCCACGTCCTTGACGCCGTCGGGCAGGTCGGTGAAGCGGAGCGTGCCCACGGGGCCGGACGTGCGCTCGGCAGTGCCGGCGGTCAGGTCGATGGTCACGGTGTTGCCGCCCGTGACGCTCGCCCGGCCGGCCGGGCGGCCGTCGACGAGGAGGTCGTACACGCCGTCGGGACGGGCTGGGGCGCCCGTGTAGACGCGCTTGGTGGGCAGGGTGTCCAGTTCGACGGCCGTCGCGCGGGTGCGGAACACCAGCCGTACGCCCGAGGGTTGGGACTCGGCCATGGCCAGCTGCGGATCGGTGCACTGGGCGCGGGCCCGGGCGGGCAGCCGGTGCGGCAGCACGCCGTGCTCGGTGCGCTCCACGTCGAGGGCGCCGCGCAACAGGTCGGCGGTGACGGGTGTGGTGATCCAGTCGTGCTCGGTGTGCATGTCCTGTGCCTGTCGATCGTCGCTCAACGGGTGGGGTGGGCGGGCCAGTTGCGCAGCAGGGCGTCGAGGGCGTCCAGGATCCGCGTCCAGGTCTCCTCGCTGTCGGGGGCGCTGTGACTGAAGCCGCCGCCCGTCTCCAGGCTGACGAAACCGTGGAAGACGCTGCCCAGTAGTCGTACGGCGTGTGTCTGGTCCGGTTCCGTCAGGTCGTAGCCGCGCAGGAGCGCGCGGGTCATCTGGGCGTGCCGGACTCCCGCGCTGGCGGCCGCGGTCTCCGGGTCCAGCCTCAGCCGGGATGCGGTGGCGCGGCCGGGGTGTTCCAGGCCGTAGTCGCGGTAGACGTTCGCCAGTGCGGTCAGGGCGTCCTTGCCGGCCCGGCCGGCGAGGGCGTCGGCGGCCCGGTCGGCGAGTTCCTCCAGGGCGAACAGGGCGATCCGGGTCTTGAGGTCCTGGGAGCTCTTCACATGCGAGTAGAGGCTCGCGACCTTGACGTCGAACCGCCGGGCGAGCTCGGAAACGGTCACCTGCTCGAAGCCGACCTCGTCCGCCAGCTCCGCCCCTGCCCGCACCACACGTTCCGTGGTCAGCCCTGCCCGCGCCATAGCCGCCCTCTCCGTTGCCGGAGTCGATTATGCATTTGCCTAAAGCGTTTAGGCAAATTAGCGTGAGCTTATGGAACCGTTGACCGAGCAAGAGATCCGTGCCGCCTTCGTGAACTGCACCAAGGGCGAGGCGAAGCGCCTGTCCGTCCCGCGCGACCTGGCCGACCGGCCCTGGGGCGACCTGGACTTCCTCGGCTGGCGCGATCCCCAGGCCCCCGACCGCGCCTACCTCGTCACCGAGTGGGACGACGGCCGGCCGAAGGCCGTCGCACTGCGCGGCTCGAGCGCCGCCGTGGGGCAGGCGCGGCGCAGCATGTGCTCGATGTGCCTGACGACCCATTCCGGCGGTGTCTCCCTGATGGTCGCGCCGAAGGCGGGCAGGGCCGGACAGCAGGGCAACTCGGTGGGCGCCTACATGTGCACCGACCTCGCCTGCTCGCTGTACGTGCGGGGCCTGCGGGACGCGGGCATCGGGGCGCGGCTGCACGAGACGATCACTCTGGAGGAGAAGATCCGGCGGACCGTGGCGAACGTCGCCGCGTTCGTCGCCAAGGTCGGCACGGCATAAGCTCGGCGGATGGCGAAGTACATCGACGTGCACCCCGACAACCCTCAGCCGCGCACCATCTCCCAGGTCGCGGACAGCATCCGCTCGGACGCGCTCATCGCGTATCCGACGGACTCCTGCTACGCGCTGGGCTGCCGGCTGGGCAGCCGTGACGGCATCGAGCGGATCCGGACCATCCGCCACCTGGACGACCGGCACCACTTCACGCTCGTGTGCCAGGACTTCGCGCAGCTCGGCCAGTTCGTGCGCGTCGACAAGGACGTGTTCCGCGCCATCAAGGCGTCGACGCCCGGCAGTTACACGTTCATCCTGCCGGCGACGAAGGAGGTGCCGCGCATGCTGCAGCACCCGAAGAAGAAGACGGTCGGCGTGCGCATCCCCGACCACGTCGTCACCCAGGCCCTGCTGGCCGAGCTCGGCGAGCCGCTGCTGTCCAGCACGCTGCTCCTGCCCGACGAGGAGGAGCCGATGACGCAGGGCTGGGAGATCAAGGACCGTCTCGACCATGTGCTGGACGCGGTGGTCGACTCCGGGGACTGCGGCACCGAGCCGACGACGGTCATCGACTTCTCGAGCGGCGAGGCGGAGATCGTGCGGCGGGGAGCCGGGGACACGACACGGTTCGAATGAGCCGTTCCGCTCGATGCGGGGGTCCCGTCGGCCGGGTCGATGGCACGTGCAACGATGACGGCACCCGGCCCGTCGGGCCGCAGAGTTGGTCGGCGCCGAGCGCGCAGAGAGGTAGTCCCCCATGGCCTCCGTACAGGGAACAGCCGTTGACGTAACGACCGAGGACGGCGTCGCCGACGCCTACTTGGTACATCCCGATGACGGTCTCCCCCACCCCGGCGTGCTGCTCTACCAGGACGCCTTCGGGCTGCGTCCGCATCTGCGGGCCATGGCCGACAGGCTGGCGGCGCACGGCTACACGGTCCTGGTGCCGAACGTCTTCTACCGGCACGGCCGCACGCCGGTCTTCGACCTGCCGGAGTTCATCGACCCGTCCGCCCGGCCGGAGATCTTCGAGAAGGTCGGCCCGGTGATGATGTCGCTCACCCCCGAGCTCGCCATGCGGGACGCGGGCGCGTACCTCCAGTGGCTGGCGGACTCCCCGCTGGTGGCCGACGGCCCGGTCGGACTGACCGGCTACTGCATGGGCGCGCGGCTGGCCCTGTTCACCGCCGGCACCTATCCGGACCGGGTCGCGGCGGCGGCCGGTTTCCACGGCGGGCGGTTGGCGACGGAGGCAGCGGACAGCCCCCACCTGGTGGCGGAGAAGGTCACCGCCGAGCTGTACTTCGGTCACGCCGACGAGGACGCCTCCCTGCCGCCCGAGCAGCAGCAGCTCCTGGAGGAGACCCTGACGGCGGCGGGCGTACGGCACCGCTGCGAGGTCTACCCCGGCGCCCATCACGGGTACACGCAGGCGGACACGGCCGCCTACGACAAGGAGGGCGACGAGCGGCACTGGGCAGCTCTGCTGGATCTCCTGGACCGCACGTTCTGACACCTCACCGACGGCGCCCGCGGGTCGGATCCCGCGGGCGCCGCCCATTCCGGCACGTCCAGCTTATTGACATGCACGCACCCCGATGCCAGTTTGAGAGCGCTCTCAAAAACAGGTACGGACCAATCCCCTCGAGTGACCCCACACACGGAGGTGGAGCGTGCATCACAAGCTCACTCGCCGTCTGCTGGCCCCCACAGCCGCAGCCGCACTGATCGCCGCGGTCATCGCGATCCAGTCGCCCTCGTCCGCCAAGGCGGCGGTACCCGCGACGATTCCGCTGAAGCTGACCAACAACTCCGGCCGCAGCGAGCCGGTTTACGTCTACACGCTCGGCACGCTGCTCTCGACGGGGCAGCAGGGCTGGGCGGACGCCAACGGGGCGTTCCACGCGTGGCCGGCCGGCGGCAATCCGCCGACGCCCGCGCCGGACGCGTCCATCGCCGGGCCCGCCGCGGGCCAGTCGAAGACGATCCAGATCCCCAAGTTCTCCGGGCGGATCTACTTCTCGTACGGACAGAAGCTGGTCTTCAAGCTGACCACCGGCGGCCTGGTGCAGCCGGCCGTGCAGAACCCGAGCGATCCGAACCGCGACATCCTGTTCAACTGGTCCGAGTACACGCTGAACGACTCGGGTCTGTGGCTCAACAGCACGCAGGTGGACATGTTCTCGGCGCCCTATGCGGTCGGGGTGCAGCGCTCGGACGGGAGCACGGCCACCACCGGGCACCTCAAGTCGGGCGGCTACAACGGCTTCTTCAGCGCGTTGCGCGGGCAGTCGGGCGGGTGGGCGAACCTCGTCCAGACGCGCTCCGACGGCACCGTACTGCGCGCGCTGGCTCCCGGGTACGGCCTGGAGAACGGGGCGCTGCCCGCGTCCGTGATGGACGACTACATCAACCGCGTCTGGCAGAAGTACGCGTCGGCGACACTGACCGTGACCCCGTTCACCGACCAGCCGAACACCAAGTACTTCGGCCGGGTCTCGGGCAACGTCATGAACTTCACCGACGGTTCCGGCGCGGTCGTCACCAGCTTCCAGAAGCCGGACGCGGACAGCGTCTTCGGCTGCCACAAGCTGCTCGACGCGCCCAACGACCAGGTGCGCGGCCCGATTTCCCGCACCCTGTGCGCGGGATACAACCGCTCCACACTGCTGGTCAACCCCAACCAGCCGGACACCACGACCGCGAACTTCTACCAGGACTCGGTGACCAACCAGTACGCCCGGAACATCCATGCGCAGATGGCAGACGGCAAGGCCTACGCGTTCGCCTTCGACGACGTCGGCAACCAGGAGTCACTGGTGCACGACGGCAGTCCGCAGCAGGCGTATCTGACCCTCGATCCGCTCGACTGACGCCACAGGACCTCACCCCGCGCGGTACGGGGTGAGGTCCTTGTCCGTGCGGGTGGTCAGCTGGTCGTCAGGGCCGTGTCGTCGACGACGAAGCTGGTCTGGAGCGAGGAGTCCTCGACACCGCTGAACTTCAGGGTGACGGTGGAGCCTGCCAGGGACGACAGGTCGAAGGACTTCTGGGCGTAGCCGGAGGCGGCGTTGAGGTTCGAGTACGTCGCCAGGGTCGTCGATCCGGCGGTGACCGTCAGCTTGTCGTAGGCGGTGCTGGTGGTGGTCTCCGACGTGTCGATGTGCAGGTAGAAGGTGAGCGTCGCCTTGCACCCGCTCGGGATGGTCACCGACTGGGACAGCGTGTCCGTGTGGGTGGAGCCGTAGCCGTCCAGCCAGGCGTAGTACGAGCCCGCGTGCGCCGACTCACCGCTGTCGTTGGTGATCACACCACTGCTGGCGGTCCAGGTGGTGTTGCCCGACTCGAAGCCCTGATTGCCCAGGAGTTGGGCCGAGGTGCAGCTGCCGCCGCCGCTGGAACTGACCGTCCAGGTGAAGGAGGCGGTGCCGGTCGCACCGGTGCTGTCGGTCACCGTGACGGTGCTGCTGTACGTGCCGGCCGTCGTCGGCGTACCGGAGATCACGCCGGTGGAGCTGTTGATCGACAGGCCCGTGGGCAGTCCGCTCGCGGCGTAGGTCAGTGAGCCGCTGTTGGAGCTGCTGGCCGAGACCTGCAGGCTCACCGCGGTGCCGACGGTGGAGGACTGGCTGCCCGGGTTGGTGACCGTGACGCCCGTGGTCGGCACGGTGATGTGGCTGCCGACGTTGATGCCGGCGAAGGCGTTGCCCACCCCGGCGTACTGGGTGGAGCTGGTGCCGTACAGCGCGGCGGCGGCGTTCAGGGCGGCGGTGCGCGCTCCGGCGTAGTTGGTGCTGGACGTCATGTACGTCGTCAGCGCCTTGTACCAGATCTGCAAGGCCGCGGCCCGCCCGATGCCGGCGACGGCGACACCGTCGGAGGTCGGGCTGTCGTAGGTGACGCCGTTGATGGTCTTCGTGCCACTGCCCTCGGAGAGCAGGTAGAACATGTGGTTCGCCGGGCCCGAGGAGTAGTGCACGTCGAGATTGCCGACGCCCGAGTACCAACTGTCCGCGGAGCCGCCGTCCTTGCTCGGCTCGTCCATGTAACGCAGCGGCGTGCCGTCGCCGTTGATGTCGATCTTCTCGCCGATGAGGTAGTCACCGACGTCGCTGCTGTTGCCCGCGTAGAACTCCACACCGGTGCCGAAGATGTCGGAGGTCGCCTCGTTGAGGCCGCCGGACTCGCCGCTGTAGTCCAGGCCCGCGGTGTTGGAGGTGACGCCGTGGCTCATCTCGTGGCCGGCCACGTCCAGCGAGGTCAGCGCGTGGGTGCCGCCGGAGCCGTCGCCGTAGGTCATGCAGAAGCAGTCGTCGTCCCAGAAGGCGTTGACGTACGCCGAGCTGTAGTGGACGCGGGAGTAGGCGGCGACGCCGTCGTTCTTGATGCCGCTGCGCCCGAAGGTGTTCTTGTAGAAGTCCCAGGTCTCCTGGGCGCCGTAGGCCGCGTCCGCGCCGGCGGTCTGCGTGTTGGACCCCGACCCGGTGCCCCAGACGTCGTCGGAGTCCGTCATCAGGGTGCCGGTGCCCGAGGTGGCGTTGTTGAGGTTGTACGTCTTGTGGCCGCCGCGCGTGGTGTCGTACAGCTGGTAAGTCGATCCCGACAGCGTGGTGTTGAGCGTGACCGTGCCGCTGTACTGGGTGTTGCCGGTGCCCGTCTTGATGCCCTGGTACCGGTAGAGCTCCTTGCCGGTGGTGGCGTCGGTGATGACGTGCAACTGGCTCGGCGTGCCGTCGTCCTGCAGGCCCCCGACCACCGTCTCCCAGGCCAGCTTCGGGGAGCCGTCACCCGCCCAGATGACCTTGCGGGCGCTGTCGGTGCTGGGCTGCTCGGCCTTGAGAGCCCTGGCTGCCTTGAGGGCCTTGGTCTCGGCGGCCGCCTTCGCGAAGGTCGCGGCGGTGGAGGCGACCTTGATGGTGCGCTTGTTGTTGAACGTCGTGCTCACCGTGCCGGACGCCAGCGAGGCGGGCGGGGTGTGCACGACCAGGTCGCCGCCGAGGACGGGGAGACCGGCGTAGGTCCGCTCGTAGCGCGTGTGGAGGGTGCCGTCGGCGTCCTTGACGACGTCTCTGACGACCAGCTTCTCCTTGGCGCCCAGGCCGATCGTGCGAGCCGTCGCGGTGCTCTTCTGCTTGGCACTCTTGATCAGCGCGCTGCGCTGCGCCGGGGTCAGCTTGGCCTCCAGTCCCCCGGTGCGCAGGGGGCTGGGGTGGGGGGCGGCGGGCGTGGCGTTCGCCGGGACCGACTGGATGCCGACGGCGAGGAGGGCCGCGGTGGAGACCAGGGCTCCGACCGCGGTCCGCTTGCGGGGGATGCGTCTCACTCGTTCTCCTACTGCTACGACCGCGTGGGGCGGCCGGTGACAGACCGGGCAGACGGGTGTACTGACCGGGACGAGCCGAGCTGTGCGGGACCGTCACTGCGTGATGAGAACGTGGGGGGTGTGTGCGGCAGTTGGGGAGGAGGATGACAGCATTGACCAGGTCATGTCAGCAGGGTTCTGGTCAATCGAGGGTTATCCCTCTGTGCGACTGCCGGTGGGCGACAGGCCCAAGTGGCGTTGCAGGAAGTGCACTTGACGTTCCAACAGCTTCTGCGTGTGCGCGCCGCCCATCGGTTGGTGGCCGGCGCCCGGCAGGAGGAGCACCTCGTGCGGGCGCCCGGCGGCGAGCAGCGCGTCGGACAGGCGCACGGTGTTGGCCGGCGGAACCTTGGGGTCGGCGAGACCGTGGATCAGGAGCAGCGGGCGGGTCAGCTTCGGCGCTTCCCGGACCAGGCAACAGGCTTCGTACCGCTCCGGGTGCCGGTCGGGGTGCCCGAGGGTCCGCTCCCGCCAGTGCGCGTTGCACAGCCGCTGATCGGTGACCCCGGCTCCTGCCACCGCCGCATGGAAGACGTCCGGGCGGTGCAGTACGGCGGCGGTCGCGAGGGAGGCGCCGAAGGACCAGCCGCGGATGGCGACCCGCCCGAGGTCGAGGTCGGGGTGGAGCCGGGCCGCTTCGCGCAGCGCGGTCACCTGGTCGTCGAGCGCGAGCCCGAACAGGTCGCCGTGGACCTCGCGCTCCCAGTCCGGTCCGCGCCCCGGTGTGCCGCGTCCGTCGGCCGCCAGCACGGCGAAACCGTGCTCGGCGAACCACTGCGACACCAGGACCTTCCAGTCCAGCTCCGTGGTGACCCGCTGGCGCCCGGGGCCGCCGTAGGGGTCGGCCAGTACCGGCAGCGGTCCGCTGCCCGGGCGGTGCCAGGAGGGGAAGTGGAGCCGGGCGCGCAGCCCGCGCGCCCCGAGGACGAGCCGGGTCATGTGCGGGTCCAGCACCGGCCGTTCGGCATACGAGGTGACGGGGACGGCCGGTTTCCCGTCCCGCAGCACCTCGACTCGCCCACCCGGCCGGTCCGCACCGCGGCTGACCCGGACGAGGGTCCCGCCACGGCGCACACCGGAGTGCACGCCCGGACCGGAGCCCAGCCGACGGACGCCGTCCACCGGGCGGTAGCTCCACAGATGCGTCTCGGTGGGTTCGTCGGACGCGGTGAACAGCACCTGGTCGCCGTCGGTGCCGAGCACGGCGCGGAGTTGGAGTCCGGGTGGCGTGACCGGAGCGCCGTCGACGGTGAGGTGGCGGGTGCCGCGCAGGTCGCTGTGGGCGAGGAGGGCGCCGGAGACGGTGCGGGCGGGGAGTCCGGGGACCAAATGAACCCAGTGGTCGTCGAGTTGCTCGTCCAGGACCGTCGTGCTGCCGTCGGCGGGGTCGATCGCGAGGAGGCGGACGGTGCACTGGTCGCGGGACTGTACGACGACATAGGGGCCGTGGGGGTCCCAGCCGGCGCCCACGACATACTCGTAGGCCTTTCGGTCCCAACTCACCTGCGTGGACGAGCCGTTGAGGTCGCCGATCCACAGCGTGACGTCAGGACCGACTGAACCGGCCGCCGGAAAGCACGACTTGCGGCCTTCCCCGTCGATCGCGGGCCAGGGCGGCACAGCTGTGGAGTCGGTCCGGGCGCTCAACAGCCGGGCGCCGTCTGGGGACCACCAGTGGCCACGCGGGCCGTCGAGGGAGGTGGCGGCGGTGTGGTCGGCGGTTCCGAACTCGACGCAGGGTCCGCCTGGTTCGGCGAGCGCGCGATCGACGGTGCCGTCCGCAGCCGCGACGCGCAGGGCGCCGTGGGAGACGTAAGCGATGTGTCGGCCGGTGGGGATCGGGGCGGGGGTCGTAGACCGGTCCGTGCGCGGACAGACGCCACGGCCGGCCTTGATCCCGGCGCACCACCCACAGTTCCCCGTCCAGGGCGAGGGCGATCAGGTCGGCGGTTCGGTCGGTGGCGTACGACTCGATGCCGGCCCGGCGATGTCCGAGCAGCCGTACCGGGTCCGCCAGGACTCGCTCCGTCCCGGAGTCGAGTTCCAGCGCCCAGAGGCATGCGGCCGGATCGTCGCCGGAGCGGGCGCGCAGGAACAGGACGGTTCTGCCGTCGGGGGTGACGGAGAAGCGGTCGGGGGCGCCTCGGGTGAAGCGGCTCGTGCGGACGAGTTGTTCGGGGAGAGGAGGTGGGGTCGCCATGTACGGGACGCTGCCACTGAGCGCGAGATTTAAACACATGTTCGAATTCCGCGGGACCCGTGTGTGTCTTGAAGGCTCAACTCGTTTGCGGTCGGGAGCACTTCAGTTGGCGGATGACCGGTCGAGTCACGGTGCCGGTTGGTGGGTGATCGTGCTGAAAGTGTCGGCGATCAGGGTGCGCAGCCAGCGGTGGGCGGCGTCCCGGTCGTGGCGGGCGTGCCAGGCGAGGACGGCGGGGACGGGCGAGGTGGGGCCGGGCATCGGGTACGTGCGCAGCGACGGCGGGAGCGCCTGTTCGGCGAGCAGTCCGGGAGCGACGGCGATCAGGTGGTGGGTGGACACGATCCGCAGGGCCAGGGCGAGCGTGGGGACGGTGAAAGCGACCTTCCTGCTCAGTTCGCGGGCCTCCAGCAGGTCGTCGATACGGTCGTGGCGGCGGCCTCGGCGGGAGATCACGACGTGCGGGAGGGCGGCGAACGCGGCCCAGCCGGAGGGGACTCGCGGCAGGTCCCGGCGGCCGATCACGACCAGTTCGTCGACCAGCACGGTCATCGAGCGGGCCTCGGCGTGCTCCGGCGCCCTGTCGGTGATCTGAAGGTCGATGCGGCCCCGACGAAGCTCGTCGGTCGTGGTGTCCGCCTCGCCGATGACGCGCAGGCTGACCCCGGGGGCCGCCTGCGGGAGGACGGTGGCGAGGCGGGGAAGGAGCGCGTCGGCGACGACGTCGTTGCACTGGAGGGTGAAGGTCCGCTCGAGCGTGGCCGGGTCCACCTCCGCCGACGGGGTCAGCACCGCCTGGGAACGGGTGACGAGTTGGTGCACCTCGTCGCGGATCGCCTCGGCGTACGGCGTCGGCAACATGACCCTTCCGGAGCGGACCAGGATCTCGTCACCGGTCGCCCGTCTGATCCGGCCGAGGGTACGGCTCATGGCGGGCTGCGTGAGGTGCAGTCGCTCGGCCGCGGCACTGACGCTGCGTTCGTCGAGCAGCGCGTCCAGGGCGATGAGCAGGTTCAAGTCGAAATGCATGGCGGTAATGCTAGGCAGACCAAGCATGCATTTGAAGTTATTCCGTCGGGCTCGTTGACTGGCCCTACGGCGCCACCGCGCCGGACAACCAAGGGAGTTGACGATGCGAACCGTGATCGTAGGAGCCGGTCTGGTCGGGCTCACCACCGCCGCCTCGTTGCGGCTGAACGGCCACGACGTCACCGTGCTGGAACACGCTCCGCAGGTGCGGGCGGCCGGCGCGGGCATCGGCCTGTGGTCCAACGCGCTGCGCGAGTTCGACCACATCGGCATCGGCGACGACGTCAGGCGCATGGGGAAGGAGATCGACACCTGGTTCTTCGACCCCGCCGGCCGCCCGATGCGTGCCGCCGGCTACGACGCCACCGCCCACCGCTTCCTGCTGGTGCCGCGGCCGGGCCTGAACAACCTGCTCGCCGACACCGTGGGCAGGGACCGGATCCGCCTGGGCGCCCACGTGGCCGGCTTCACCGAGCACGACACGCACGTGGCGGTGCGCCTGGCCGGCGGCGAGGAACTGCACGCGGACCTGTTGATCGGCGCGGACGGGGTGTACTCCAGCGTGCGAGCCTCCCTGCTGCCGGGCAGCGACGCGGTCGAGCACGGCGGGCACTACGCCTGGCGGGCGGTGCTTCCGTCCGCGGACGAGCGGCCGGAGGGCACGGTGCTCACCATCGGCTCCGCCCGGACCCGGGGCGGATACGCGCGGGTCGCGGAGGGACAGACGATGTGGATGATCAACCAGTTCGACGTCGGCGAACTGGTCGGCGGCAAGCGGGACCGAGCGCTGCGGCGCGCCCACCATCTGGCCGAGGCGGGCTGGCACGACGACCTGCTGGAGATGATCGCCAGGACGCCCGAGGAGGCGATCCTGGAGAACCGGATCATGCTCGTGCCCGGACTGCCCTCCTGGACCAGCGGTCGGGTCGCGTTGATCGGAGACGCTGCTCACGGACTGTCCCCGCACATCGCCGCCGGCGGCACCCTCGGCATCGAGGACGCCTCGGTTCTGCGGACAGAACTCGCTGCCGGACCCGACACCGCCACGGCCCTCGCCCGCTACGAGCGCGCCCGCACCACCCGCTTCGAGAAGGTCCGCGAGCACTCCGCTGCCGTCGAACTCGCCGACGGGCCCGCCGAGTTCGCCGAGCGTTACGCGGCCTTCAGCCACTGGATGCTCACCACCGCACCCACCGCCTGAGCCCGCCGGGCGGCCGAACCGAAGGACCGCGCGGTCCCCCTCGGCCTTCACGTCGGCGGCGCCGCCATGCGCCTGCCCGACGAGTACGACGTCTGACGCGACGTCCGAAGCGGCGCCCGAATTCAACGGCTGAATCAACGCTCGAAGCTCACTGATGGCCGGAACTCGACCATCAGTGGCCAGAGTCAACCACTGATAGTTGAGAATTATTCAGTTACCAAAGGTAAGTCCTTGCTTTCACTCCGTCCTTCCCCGTAGACCTTGCTCCACGTTCTGCCATGGCTCTGGGGGGAGTTGGCACATGCAAGGCACGATTGACGGGTTCCGCTATGGAGCGGTGACCCCGGTGGCGGCCTACTTAATGGCCTGCCTGGGAGGGGCGCTGGGACTGCGCTGCATCGTCCGGTCCCTGCTCAACGAACAGTCCTGGAAGCCCGGTTGGCTGGCGCTCGGCGCCGCGTCGATCGGCTGCGGCATCTGGACGATGCACTTCATCGCCATGCTCGGCTTCCAGATCGAGCAGACCGGGATCCGCTACGACCTGGGGCTCACCGTTCTGAGCCTGGCCGTGGCGGTCGTCGTGGTCGGCATCGGCGTGTTCATCGTCGGCTACCTGGGCGCCGGCAAGGGCATGCTGGCCACCGCGGGCGTGGTCACCGGTGTCGGTGTCGCCGCGATGCACTACCTCGGCATGGCGGCGATGCAGGTGAACGGGAACATTCAGTACGACCCGCTCACGGTCGCCCTGTCCGTCGCCATCGCGATCGTTGCCGCGACCGCCGCGCTGTGGGCGGCGGTCTCCATCCGGGGCTTCCTGTCCAGCCTGGGGGCGAGTCTGGTCATGGGGGTGGCGGTGTCCGGGATGCACTACACGGCCATGGCCGCCGTCAGCGTGCATGTGCACGGCTCGGGCAGTGGGACCTGGGCGGGCGACTCGCCCACCTCCCTGCTGCTGCCCATGCTCCTGGGGCCGGCCATCTTCCTGCTGCTGGCCGGAGTGGTGGTCATGTTCGACCCGCTGCTGGTACTGGGCGACGGCGACTGGAGCAAGTCGCCCGCATCCAGGGGGACTTCCGCGGCCAAGGAGGCGGAAGAGCCCGCGCCGCAGCACAGCGGCGCCCTCTTCGGCGAACCCGTCGGCCCCGTACGACCCGGTAGGGATCAGTACGGTGCCGCCGCGCAGCCCGCGCCCCAGTGGGCCCCGCCGCGCACCCACGACTGGTGAGCGCCGGCAGCCCGGCTTCGGCACCTGCGGCACCGTGGGTCCTCAGTTCGGCGCGCCGGGCGGTACCCGGGGCAACGGGTCGAGGCGCACCGAGTCGGGATCGGCGAGAAAGCCACTGATCAGGTCGGCCGCTTCGCGCCGCGTGTCCTCGCTGTCCGACTGCCGTAGTTCCGTGGCGAGTTGCCGCAGCACGCTGCGCAGTTCCGTGCGCACCTGGGCGTGCAGGGTGCCGTCTCGCAAGACGGTCAGCAGGTGGTTGAGGAGCGTCCAGTCGGCCGTGTGCCGCACCGTCGTCCCGCCGGTCAGGTCCGCCGGAACCGGGTCGGGACGGCGCCAGGTGGTGGCCAGGAGCGCGTCGGCGACATCGCCGGCGGACGGCGTGTCGGGGTCCGTGGCGTGCTGCCAGGCAACCCGGTTGAGGCGGGCCGGTTCCAGGAGGTGTTCGGTGACCAGGGTGACGGCGGCCCGGACCGCGTTGAAGGGGTCGAAGGTCCGGCCCGCGTCGGTGTCGAGGTACTGGTCGGTGCGCCCGTAGCGGACGGCGGGCGGGGTGAGGGCGCCCAACACGGCGTCGGGCAGCGCGAGTTGCTCGGCCCGCAGGAGTTGCGCCAGCCGGATCAGGGCCTCGCGCTGGGTGGCCGCGTCGACGGCTTCTGCGCCCGTACCGTCGTCGCCCGCGAGGCCGTACGCGTAGCGAACTCCGCCGACCAGCCGGGCCACGGCAGTCACCTCGTGCCGGTGCAGGAGGTGCAGCAGGGCGGCGCGCTCCTCCAGTTCGCCGGTCTGGCGGTCGGGCGGGAGCACCCCGCGCGTGAAGCCGTCCAACGCGATGCGCCGGGCCTCCATCATCGTTTCCAGCGCCTGCAGCGCGCGTTCCCGGGTCACCCAGGGCACGGCGTCCGCGTGGGCCGCGTGCGGGCCCGCGGCGTCCTCGTCGGAGATGAAGTGCAGGCCCGCGCGGGCGGCCTCGGCGCGCAGTCGGGCGAGGGCCGTGGGCTCGTCCGCGAACTGCCCGTAGGTATGGGCGACCAGGAAGTGGTCCCAGGGGCCGAGTCCGGTGCTGTAGGCCTCGGAGAGGTCGATGCCCCCGTCGCCGGTGACGCGGAGGCAGGCGTGCGGGTAGTCCATGACCGACGGCTTCGGGTGCGTCGTACTGGCGAAGTTGTGCATGAAGCCGAGGGCGTGGCCGATTTCGTGGGCGGCCAGGTGGCGCAGCCGGGCGAGGACCAACTCCTGGACGGCGGCGAGCCGTTCGGCCTCGTCGAGGCGGCCGTAGGGAGCGAGCAGAGCCTCGCCGAGGGCGCGTACCTGCTCGACGCGCTGGGAGCCGAGCCGGACCCGGGCGTGCAGGATCTCACCGGTGCGCGGATCGGTGAGCCCCTGCCCGAGGGACCAGCCGCGGCCCGCCCGGTGCACCCACACCACGCCGTGGACACCGGGTTCGTACGGGTCGAAGTCGTCGCCGCCGGCCTCGACCCGGTAGGCGTCGGCCAGTCCGATCGCCGCGAAGGCCTCCTGCCACCAGTTGCCGCCTTCGATCACCGCCGAGCGGAAGGGTTCGGGGACGGCCGGGTCGACCCGGAACACGATCGGGGCACTGCCCGGGCCGACGCGGAAGCGGGGCTGCACCTTCACCTGCGTGTCGCGCACGCCAACCCGGCCGTGGTCGGCGTAACCGACGCCGTAGCCGCCCGAGTTGGGGTGGAAGCGGCGGGCGGGCATCGGGTCGGCGGGCAGCCGGATCAGGTTCAGTTGCTGTACGACGGTCAGGGCGGACGGGTCGGCGGCGACCGCGCGGACCGCCGCGCCGCGGCCGGGCCCGCGGAAGGTGAGGAGCGCGGGCAGCCGGGTCCCGCTTCGGCCGGTACGGCTGTCCGCGACGAGGGGGAGGCTGCGCGCCTCGTCGACGGTGTACTCCCCCTGCTCCTTGTCGTGCAGGTGCTCGGCGACGCGGTCGTGGTCGGCGAGGAGGAGCCCGGTGGCGTCCACGACCGCCGCGCCGTTCTCCTCCCGCAGCACCGGCCCGCTCCACACCACGGACAGCGCGAAGGACTCCTGCCCCGCACGCACGGCGGCCGGGTCTCCGGAGGCGCTGAAGTGCTTGTTCCGTACGACGAACAGCACGCGGTCGCCCACCCGTTGGAACTCCGCGAGCCGCGCCTTGCCCGCCCTCCCCCGGTCCAGCCACAGCTCGCTCGAACCCAGGCCCTGGGAGAGGGAGACGGTGAGGAGGAAGGGCTCGTCGAAGTGGCGGATGCCCAGCAGCAGCCGGTCGCGGGGGTGTTCCGGGTCGGGGACGAGATCGATGAAGTCGGCGGGCATGGGTGGCCTTTCGGAAGGGCGGCGCTCGCCATGATCCTCTCAGGCACGACCGGTTGCCGCGCCTGGCGCCCGCACCCCCTTCTCGTCCGTCACTTGATCATTGCTACGGTGCAGCGGTGTCTGACTCTTCACGCGATACCGCCGCAGGCGCCGGCTGGGGCTCCGCCGAGCGCGGCGAGTACAAGCAGCTGATGCCGCCCAAGGTCGAGAAGCTCTCCTGGCTCAGCCCCAAGACGCTGTGGGCCGCCCGCAACGGCGTACTGGCCTCCTGGTTCGGGGACCCCACGGGCCGTACTCGCAGCAGATGGGTGGCGCAGCGCGAGGAGGCCGGAGCGCCCGTCGACAAGGTGATCCGGCGCGCGGACGCCGACCGGTTCTCCTTCATGGTCATCGGCGACACCGGGGAGGGCGACGATCCCCAATACGCCGTCGTGCCGGGCTTTCTGAAGGTCAGTCAGGGCACGGATTTCGCCGTCATCGCCAGCGACGTCATCTACCCGGTCGGCAGTGCGGACGACTACGCCACGAAGTTCTTCCGCCCCTACCAGGACTACCAGGCGCCCATCTACGCGATACCCGGCAACCACGACTGGTACGAGGATCTCGGCGCGTTCATGCGCGTCTTCTGCGGGGACGCCCCGCCTCTCGCCGCCGAGCCGGCCCCGCGCCCCCTCACCCGGGCCTGGACACGCTCGCTGCTGTGGCACCGGCCGCGTGCGACGGACGGTCAACGCCTGGACGAGGCACGGAAGTTGCGGTCCGCGGCGGCCCAACAGGCTGTCCAGCCGGGCCCGTACTGGGCCGTCGACGCCGGACCGGTGCGGATCATAGGCATCGACACGGGCCTGCTCGGCACGATCGACGCCGAGCAGGGCGCCTGGCTGCGCGAGGTGTCCAAGGGCCCCCGCCCCAAGATCCTCATCACCGGCTCGCCCCTCTACGTCGACGGTGAACACCACCCCTGCACGATCGAGGGGGGCAACGGCACCGTCGACGACATCGTCCGCGACCCCGACCACCACTACGTGGCGGCGATAGGCGGCGACATCCACAACTACCAGCGCTACCCGGTCCAGGTGGGCGGCCGCACCATCCAGTACGTCGTCTCGGGCGGCGGCGGGGCGTTCATGCACGCCACCCACACCATCCCCCGCGTCGACATCGCGAACGTCGCCGAGAAGGACTTCCGCTGCTATCCGCTGCGCGGCGACTCCCTCGCCTTCTACAGCGGTCTCTACGGACGCCGCCTGCGCCTGCGGCGCTTCTTCACCCTCACCGAGGACGAGGCGATGGCCGTGATCGCCGAGCGGCTCGGCACCCCACCGACCCGCACCCCCGGCGGACCGGTGCGCGTCACCCGCCGTACGCGCTTCGTGGCCGGTCTGCTCGGCGCGGGCGGCCGCCCCGACCGCACTTCGCGCTTCCGCCTGCCCGTCCGCAAGATCTACACGCAGCTGTTCTCGCCGAGTTCGGCGACGTACAGCCCGCCCTTCTTCAAGTGCTTCCTGCGCCTGGACGTCACCCCGGAGGCCATCCGGCTGCGCTGCCACGCGGCCACCGGCAACCGCGCACAGGAGGTCGAACCGCCGGTCGAGGACGAAGTGACCATTCCGCTGGGCTGACGTGACCTGATCTTGACCAGGGGTGCGGGAACACTTCCCGCGGCGGCCGGGTTGACACCGCAGTAGTACTTGATAAGTCAAACACCCGGTAAGCCAATCCTCCGGAGGAGCCCGTGCCGCCGACCTCACGCCCCCTGCGCAAGCTGGGCTTTCTGACCATCGGCCTGTTCGACGAGGCGGATCCGCGGCGCGGCCACGAGTCCACGCTGGAGATCATCGAGCTCGGCGAACGGCTCGGCTTCGACAGCGCGTGGCTGCGCCACCGTCATCTCCAGTACGGCATCTCGTCCCCGGTCGCCGTCATGGCGGCCGCCTCGCAACGCACCCGCCGCATCGAGCTCGGCACCGCGGTCATCCCGCTCGGCTGGGAGAACCCGCTGCGGCTGGCCGAGGACCTGGCGACGGTCGACATCCTCTCCGGGGGCCGCATCAACCCGGGCGTGAGCGTCGGCCCGCCGATGCACTACGACCAGGTCAAGGAGGCGCTGTACCCGGACACGGCCGATGCGGAGGACTTCTCCTACGAGCGGGTCCGGCGCCTGCTGGACCTCGTGCGGGGCAAGAGCGCCACCGACTTCAGCGGCGTCGAGGGCTTCGAGGCCACCCGGCGGCAGCCGCATATCGAGTACAGCTCCGACCGCGTGCAGCCGCACTCCCCCGGGCTGGGCCGCCGGCTCTGGTACGGCGGCGCCAGCCTGAGTTCCGCACGCTGGGCCGGCGAGCACGGCATGAACTTCCTCACCAGCAGTGTCGTAAAAGCGGAAGGAGCGGACGGAGACAGGGACTTCGACTTCGCGGAGATCCAGCTCTCGCACATCCAGGCCTTCCGCGCCCACCACCCCGACGGCGACAACGCCCGCGTCTCCCAGGGCCTGGTCGTCATCCCCACCGACACCGCCTCGCCGGAGCAGCGCGCCAAGTACGAGGCGTACGCGGCCAAGCGGCTCCCCCGTACGACGTCACCGCAGGGCCCGGCCCGGCTGCTGTTCGCACCGGACATCGTCGGCACCTCCGAGGAGATCGCCGAACGCCTGCAAGCGCACGCCGCGTTCCGCGAGGTCGACGAGGTGGCGTTCGCGCTGCCGTTCGCCTTCGAGCACGAGGACTACGTGCAGATCCTCACCGACATGGCCACGAAGCTCGGCCCGGCGCTGGGCCGGCCGCCGACCAACTGACTTCACCAGCGCCCGGGTTCGGTCCCGACGACCGGTTCGGACGGCTTGCCGTCCACCCCGACGGGCACGTCGCCGGTCAGCATCACCCGGTGCATGGTCCGGGGGAAGCCGAGGTGGGCGTTGTCGCTGGGGGCCAGGTGGATCGTGGCCCGGTTGTCCCAGAAGGCCACGCTGCCCGGCTCCCAGCGGAAACGCACCGTGTACTCGGGCCGGACCGCCTGCTCAAGGAGCATGTCGAGGATCGCCCGGCTCTCCGGGCGGGAGACGTCGGCGATCTGCTCGAGGTAGTAGCCGTTGACGAACAGCACCCGCTCCCCCGTCTCCGGGTGCACGCGCACGAGCGGGTGCACGGAAGCGACCTGATGATCCAGCAGGTGACGCAGGTACGAGTCGTCGCCGGGCCGCGGCTGGTAGCCCACGCCGAGCCGGTGCTCGGCCCGCAGCCCGTCGACGAACTCCCGTACCGGAGCCGACAGTCCGGCATAGGCGGCCGCCAGGTTCGACCAGGTGGTGTCGCCGCCGTACGGCGGTACCGTCTCGGCGCGCAGGATCGTCGCGGCCGGCGGGTCGATGCGGGCACCGTGGTCGCAGTGCCAGCCGCGCAGCAGTGTGTGCCGGCGGCGCTGCAGCCACTCCTCGTGCTCCATGCCGAACTTCCCGCCCAGCTCCAGCCGGTCGGCGGTCGTCTCCACCTCAGGAAAGTCCGGCGGCGAGGCGTTCCCGCGCTTGCGCAGCACGACGGGCTCGCCGAACCGGCGCGCGAACTGCACGTGCCCGGTGTGGTCGAGGCGCTGCCCGCGGAAGAACACCACCTTCCAGCGCAGCACCGCCGCCCGGATCGCGGCGACCACGGCGCCATCCAGGTCACCGGCCAGATCGACGCCCGTGATCTCGGCTCCGATGTGCCCGGCGACCGGCTCCACCTCGATCCCCGCGATCTGTTCGAGCCCCGTCGCCGCTTCCCGCTCCGTCGTCACAAGCACTCCGATGATCGTCCGTACCGGCTCCGCTCCGGCCGGTCCCCTGAAGATCGTGACAGCGATTGCGGGGCCTGGCGACAGGGCCTCGTACCCGCTTCTCCCCGGTGGCGCCCACGCCGTCCGCCGTCCTCGTCCCACCCGTCCGGTTGATCACTGCTCACCCCATCCGTAAGGCTGGAGGTACCGCACAGTCGAGGAAAGGTCCCACGGTGATCAACATCCCGACGCACACGCTCAACGACGGCACGACGCTCCCCGCCATCGGCCTGGGCACCTGGCCGATGAGCGACGCGGAGGCGGAGACCGCCGTGTCCGAGGCCCTGGGCCTGGGCTACCGCCTGGTGGACACGGCGACCAACTACCGCAACGAGTCCGGAGTCGGCCGCGGTGTCGCCCGCAGCGACGTCCCCCGCGAGGAGATCGTCGTGACGACGAAGCTCCCGGGCCGGCACCACGGCTACGAGGAGACCCTCGCCTCCTTCGAGGAGTCCCGCGGCCGGCTCGGCGTGGACTACGTCGACCTGTACCTGATCCACTGGCCGCTCCCCCGCGTCGGCAGGTACGTCGACTCGTGGCGGGCCATGATCAAGCTCCGCGAGGACGGTCTGGTCCGCTCCATCGGCGTCTCCAACTTCACCGCCGAGCACATCGAGCGGCTGGAGAGGGAGACAGGGGTCCTTCCGTCCGTCAACCAGATCGAACTGCACCCGTTCTTCCCGCAGGACGAGCTCCGGGCCTTCCACACCGCCAAGGGCGTCCTCACCGAGAGCTGGAGCCCGCTCGGTCGCGGCACCAGCCTGCTCGACGACCCCGTCGTCATCAGCGTCGCCGAGGCTCTCGGCGTGACGCCGGGCCAGGTCGTCCTGCGCTGGCACACCCAGTTGGGCGCGGTACCCATCCCGAAGTCGTCGAACCCGAAGCGGCAGCGGGCGAATCTCGACGTCTTCGGCTTCGAGCTGGGCCCGGCCCAGATGCGGGCGGTCGCCGACCGCGCCCACCGGCGCATCGGCGGGGACCCGGAGGTGCACGAGGAGTTCTGACGCGCCCTCCGGGCGCTCGGGGCCGCGGGCCGGGTTCGCCGCGCAAGGCACCGCCAGGCGCGGATTGAGTGATTCCGGCCCCAACTGCCCTGCCAGGCCTCTATGTTCACGGCGGTACTCGATCTTCGTCCCCCATCTGGAGAGGCCTTCCGCATGCGCAACGCGCTCCGTACCGCCGTCGTCGGCGCGGTCGTCACCGGCACCGTACTGACCTGCGGCACCGCCGGCGCCACCCCGCCCGGCCCGGGGGTGACCGGCAAGCTGATCAGCCAGACCACGATCGGAGACACCGACTACGTCCTGCGGCAGGTAACCGTCCCGCCCGGGCAGAGCACCGGCTGGCACTACCACGACGGCCCGGTCTTCGGCTTCGTCCAGCAGGGCACCCTCAGCCACTACCACTCGGACTGCGCCTCGGACGGCGTGTACAAGACCGGCACCACCGTCCGCGAGCCGGGCGGACCCGGCGACGTCCACCTGGGCCGCAACGAGGGCGACACCACGCTGATCCTCGACGTGCTGTACGTCCTGCCGCACGGGTCGCCGTACTCGGAGGATGTGCCGAACCCGGGCTGCTCGTTCCAGTGATCACTCCGGGACCAGTGACTGTTCGGCCCAGATCGTCTTGCCCCGGTCCGTCTGCCGGCTGCCCCAGCGCTGGGTGAGCTGGGCGACCAGCAGCAGTCCACGGCCCCCCTCGTCGAAGGCGTGCGCCCGGCGCAGATGCGGTGAGGTGGAACTGCCGTCGGAGACCTCGCAGATGAGGGTGCGGTCGCGGATCAGCCGTAGTTGGACGGGCGGGGCGCCGTACCGGATCGCGTTGGTGACCAGTTCGCTGACGACCAGTTCGGTGACGAAGGCGGCCTCGTCCAGGCCCCAGGCCGTCAGCTGCTCGGTGGCGGCCTGCCGGGCCGCGGCCACACGCTCCGGGTCCGGGGTGATGTCCCAGGTGGCGACCCGGTCCTCGCCCAGCGCCCGGGTGCGGGCCAGCAGCAGGGCCACGTCGTCACTGGGCTCCTCCGGCAGCACGGCCTTGAGGACCGTGTCGCACAGGGTGTCGAGGGTGTCGGCGGGGGCGGTCAGCGCACGGCACAGTTCGGCGGTGGCATGGTCCACGTCGCGGTCGCGATCCTCGATCAGGCCGTCCGTGTACAGGGCCACGACGGAGCCCTCGGGCAGTTCCACCTCTGTCGCCTCGAAGGGCAGGCCACCCACACCGAGCGGGGGTCCGGCCGTCATGGGTACGAGGCTCGCGGTGCCGTCGGGCAGCACGACGGCGGGCGGCGGATGGCCGGCCGCGGCGAGGTTGAGGCGACGCGAGACGGGGTCGTAGACGGCGTAGAGGCAGGTGGCGCCGAACTCGGCGGCCTCGCCGCTGTCGTCCGACGCCAGGTGGGTGACCAGGTCGTCGAGGTGAGTGAGGAGTTCGTCCGGCGGCAGGTCCACGTCCGCGAGGGTACGGACGGCCGTACAGAGCCGGCCCATGGTCGCCGAGGAGGGGATGCCGTGTCCGACCACGTCGCCGACGACCAGCGCGACACGGCTGCCGGACAGCGGAATCACGTCGAACCAGTCGCCGCCGATGCCGACCAGCGACCCCGAGGGCAGATAGCGGTGGGCCACCTCGACCACCGCCTGTCCGGGCAGTCCCCGCGGCAGCAGGCTGTTCTGGAGCGCCAGTGCGGTGGTGCGCTCGCGGGCGAAGCGGCGCGCGTTGTCGATGCAGACGGCGGCCCGGCTGGCGAGTTCCTCGCCGAGTACGGCGTCGTCGCCGCCGTACTCGTCCGGATTCGCGATACGGACGCCGACCACGACGCCCAGCGTGGTGCCGCGGGCACGCAGCGGCACCGCGAGCATCGAGTGAACGCCCCTGCGGTAGGAGCGGCCGTCCGGGGCCCGCGCGTTGCGCTCGGCGACCCACCGCACGAAGTCCGGCTCACCCGCCTGGCTGAGGACGGCCCGCCCGCTGCGCAGGGCCTTCGCGGGCGGCGAGAACGACGGGTAGACGTCGCTGTCGCCCACGTGCACGGCGGCCTCGGGCGTGCCCTCGGTGCCTGAGCCGTGGGCGACACGGCGCAGCACGATGTCGTCCTCCGGAATCGCGGGCCGCTCCTCCGCGCCGAGAACCCAGTCGAGCAGGTCGACGCTGGCGAAGTCGGCGTACCGCGGCACCAGGAGTTCGACGAGTTCCTCGACGGTGCGCACCACGTCCAGGGTGGTGCCGATGGACGCCGCCGCCTCGTTCAGCAGCGCCAGGCGTTGGCGGGCCCAGTACTGCTCCGTGCTGTCGAACGCCGCCAGAGCGACCGCGCTCACCTTGCCGGAGGCGTCCCGCAGGGGCCACATCTCGGTGGTCCACGCGTGGTCCCGGTTCAGGGCAGGGGCGCCCGTGTAGCTCTCGTAGCGGGCCGCCGTGCCCGTCTCGGCGACCTGGCGCAGATGGGCCAGGAAGCCACGGCTGTGCACGGCGTCCTCCACGGTGTCCGAGAAGAACCGGCCGAGCAGGGCCTGCTCCGACACCCCCATGACCCGGCAGGCGACGTCATTGAGGCGCAGATAGTGCTGGCGGGTGTCGAAGACCGACATGGACATGGAGGCCTGCTGGAAGGCCTGGCCGGCCAGGCCTTGCACCAGGTCGCCGGGAGGCCCGGCCGTGATCACGTAGCCGCTGGGTTCACCGCCGTCTCCCACGACGGCACAGGCCCTGATCGGGAGCGTGACAGGGCTCCCGTCGCGGTGTCGCAGCACGACGGTGCCGGTCAGTGCCGCCACGACCTCGGACGGCGGGTCCTCGGCGAGCAGGTCCCGGACCGGCCGGCCCACGACCTCCTCGGCCGGGTATCCCGTCAGCAGCCGGGCACCCTCGCTCCACCCCGTCACCCTGCCCCGGGCATCGACGATCGCCGCAGCGGAGGCGTGCTCCATATCCTTCAGGATGGTGCTTTTGTCGCACCGGTACAACCGAAACGGAGGACCGGCAGGGCCCTCCGTTTCGCGGGTGTCACTTCCCTTGTGCGGCGCGCAGTGCGGCCAGGGCCCGGTCCGCGTGAGTGTTCATCCGGATCTCGCTGCGTACGACCTCGATGACCGTGCGGTCCTGGGCTATGACGAAGGTGACCCGTTTGGTGGGAGCCAGGGTGAATCCGCGCTTCACGCCGAACAGCTCGCGGACCGTACCGTCGGCGTCGGAGAGCAGCGGCATGCCGAGGGTGTGGCGGCCGGCGAACTCCTGCTGGCGTTCGACGGCGTCGCCGCTGATGCCCACGGGGCGCGCGCCGGCGGCGGCGAACTCGGCGGCCAGGTCACGGAAATGGCAGGCCTCCGCCGTGCAGCCGGCCGTCAGGGCGGCGGGGTAGAAGAAGAGCACGACCGGTCCGTCGGTGAGCAGCTCGGACAGCGTGCGGGGAGTGCCGGTCTCGTCCGGCAGCTCGAAGTCGTCGACCGTGTCGCCGATGTCGATGCGGTCCGTCATGACCGTCCCTCCCCGTTCTTCGCGACGCTGCGGGCCCACAGTACGAGGGGCAGTTGCAGCGGCAGCCGTCCTATGGCCGCGGCCTTCTGCGGTGTGGGGCGGCGTCGCCAGTCGACGGCCATCTTCACGTTGGCGGGAAACACGCCGACGAAGAACGCGGCTGTGGCCAGGGCCGCGGTCTTGCGGGTACGGGGCAGGGCGATGCCCGCGGCGAGCGCCAGTTCGACGGCGCCGCTGGCGTACGTCCATGTCCTGGGCTCGCCCGGCAGGGCTCGTGGGATGGTCGCGTCGAACTGGCGCGGTGAGGCGAAGTGGGCGACTCCTGCGGCGCCCAACAGGCCGGCGAGCAGCAGGGGCGAGCGTTCGGACCGTGGCACGGTTCCTCCTCTGATGACCTGCCGCGCGATGTTACCCGAGGGTAGAGGGGCGGTCTCACCACTTGACCTTGACCGAAGGTGAACGCCGAGGGTTTCGGGCATGAGCAACCTCTGCGTGATTCTCGACATCGGCGGCGTCCTGGAGTTCACTCCGCGGACGGGATGGCTCGACCGCTGGGACGAGCGGCTGGGGCTGTCGCCGGGGAGCGTGGACCGGCGGCTGGCCGACGTGTGGGAGGCCGGAGCCGTCGGGACGATCTCCGAGGGCGCGGTGCGCGTCCAGGTCGCCGTGCGGCTCGGTCTCGGCGCCTTGCAGGTCGAGGCCTTCATGGGCGATCTGTGGGAGGACTATCTGGGGATGCCGAACACCGAGCTCATCGAGCACGTGTCGGGGCTGCGGCAGCGCTGCCGGCTGGGCATTCTCAGCAACAGTTTCGTCGGAGCCCGGGAGCGGGAGGCTGCGGTGTACCGGTTCGACGAGCTGGTCGAGGAGATCGTCTACTCCCACGAGATCGGCGTCCGCAAGCCCGACCCGACGGCCTTCGCCGTCGCGTGCGCACGCCTCGAAGTCCGTGCAGGGGATTGCCTGTTCATCGACGACCACCCGCCCAGCGTCGAGGCCGCACGGGCGGCGGGCATGCGGGCCCATCTGTTCGAGGACAACGCTGGGACGTTCGCCCGGATCGCCGCCCATCTTGGCTAGCCGCGGCGGTTGTGGGTTCCCGGTGTGTAGCCGAACGAGCGGTGGAAGACGTCGATGAAGGCGCTGGTGGAGGACCAGCCACAGTGGTGGGCGACGGTGGTGACGGGTGTGTCGTCGGCCAGCATGCGCAGGGCGTGATAGAGGCGGGACTGGGTGCGCCACTGCGGGAAGGTCATGCCGAACTCGCTGCGGAAGAGGCGGCTGAGGGTGCGTTGGCCGGCTCCGGTCGCGGCGCCGAGGGCGGCGAGGGTGAGCGGCTCGGCCGGGTTGGCGTGGACGAGGGCGCAGACTGCGGTCAGGCGGGGGTCGGTGGGGGTGGGCAGGCGCATCGGCTGCTGGGGCGAGGCGCGCAGCTGTTCGCGCAGGACGGCGAGCAGGCGGCGGCGTTCGGGGGTGTCGTCGTCGGGGTCGTGGGTGTAGGCGAGGATCAGCTCGCGCAGGAGGGGGCTGACGGCCAGGACGGTCGGTGCGTCCAGGGCGAGGGGGTTGTCGTCGGCGGGCAGGCCCACCAGATGCAGGTCGAGGTGGCCGCGGGCGCGGTGGGCGTGAACGGTGCCCGCGGGGACCCAGATGGCGCGGGTGCCCGGGGCGAACCACGTACCGGCGTCGGTCGTGACGGCGAGGACGCCGGAGCCGGCGTAGACGATCTGGTGCTCGTCGTGCCGGTGTGCGTCGATGCGTTCCCCGGCGGCCAGGATGCGGGCGCGGGTGGGCGCCTCCGGGGTGTGGCGGATGTTCGACACAAGTAGGCAGGTTATCGAAAGCGGGCCAGGTGCCGGTCCCGCGACGATCGCAGAGTGTCCACGTATCGCAACCGATCCATCACCCTGCTCTCCCTGGGGCATGCCTGTGTCGACGTGTACCAGGGGGCGGTGGCCGCGCTCTTGCCGTTCTTCGTCTCGGAGCGCGCCTACACCTATGCCGCCGCCTCGGGCATCGTCCTGGCCGCTTCTGTGCTGTCGTCGGTGGTGCAGCCCCTGTTCGGGGTGCTCACCGACCGATGGCCGATGCCGTGGCTGCTACCGCTGAGCGCGCTGACCGGGGGCGCCGGTGTCGCCCTGTGCGGGGTCGGCGGCTCGTACGCGCTGACGCTCACCGCGGTCGCGGTGTCCGGGATCGGCGTCGCCGCCTACCACCCGGAGGCCGCCCGCGCGGCCCGCGCCGCCGCGGGCGGCAGCAACACGGCCATGGGCTGGTTCTCCCTCGGCGGCAACATCGGCTTCGCGGTCGCGCCGCTGCTGGTCGCGGCCGTCGTGGGCACCGGGGGCCTGAGTGCCTCTCCCCTGCTGGTCGTCCCGGCGGTGGCGGGTGCGGCGCTGTGCGCGGCCGCGGTGCGTTCGCCGGGGAGCCGCGCGGCGCTCGCCCGTACGGCCGCGGCCACCGGCATCGACGACTGGCCGTCGTTCGTGCGGCTGTCCGGCGCGATCGTGTGCCGCTCGATCGTCTTCGTCGGCCTGAGCGCCTTCGTCTCGCTCTACGTCCGGCAGCGGACGGGTGGCGGTGAGGCCGCCGGAACGGCAGCACTGTTCGTGCTGTACGGGGGTGGAGCGCTCGGCACAGTCGCCGGGGGCCGGCTCGCCGACCGTTACGGGAGGCTCACGGTGGTGCGCCGGTCGTACGCCCTGACCGTCCTGGCCGTCGCCGGCGTGATCCTCGTACCCGGCCCTGCGGTCTATCTGTTCGTCGCGCTCACCTCGGCCGGCCTGTATGTCCCCTTCGCTCTGCACATCACGCTCGGCCAGGACTTGCTGCCCCGGCGGCCGGGCACCGCGAGCGGGGTCACCCTGGGCCTGGCGGTGAGCGTCGGCGGGCTCGCCGCGCCGGGCCTCGGGGCGCTGGCCGACGCAACGTCCCTGCGGACCGCCCTGGTCCCCCTGATCGTGCTGCCCGCCCTGGGCGGACTTCTGTTGCGTGGCCTGCGGGAGCCGGCTCCGGTGACGGAGTCGGCCTCCGTACGGCGGCCGCCTCGTCGACGCCTTCGCAAGACGTCGGCATAAGGCCGACATGAGGCCGGTGTACGGTCAGGCGGTGCGCAGTCAGGCAGTGCCCGCCTGCGCGACCGTCTGGTCCTCCGCATCCGGGTCGATGGCGAAGGCGAGGAAGTCGTCGACCATGCGGTGGAAGAGGGTCGCGAGCTGCCGCAGCTCCTCCGGCTTCCAGTCGGACAGGGCCAGTTGCATGCCGCGGGAACCCGCGTCCCGGATGCGTTCGATGGCCTGCTGCCCGGCATCGGTGAGCTGGATGCGCTGGGCGCGGCGGTCGTCGGGGTCGGGGACTCGGGTGACGTAGCCGGACTTCTGCAGTTGCTGCACGGTGCGCGTGACGTGGGACGCCTCCACTCCCAGCCGGTTGGCCAGCTCCCCGGGGCGCAGCGGCTCCGAATCGGCGACCTGCCGCAGCAGCGCGACGGCCGCACGGTCCAGCGGCACTCCTGCCAGAGCCATCAGCCGGTCGTGCTGCCGGGCGCGCGTGCTCAGGTAGGTGATGCGGGTGAGCGCCCGCTCGATCTCGATGACTTCGTCCGAGGCGGGGATTTCGGGGAGCGGTGGAGTGGACATACGCACCACTTTACCATCTTGTTGCGTAACTCAAGTAATCTGCTGTTACCGGCAGCCGCGGAGGATCTTGCAGTTTCCCCATCCGGCCGATGAGGTAGGCACGGTCGCCGTTGATGTCGCCCATCACGATCGACGTGCCGCGGCTCGCAGGCGGGGCCCCGAGGCGCCCCGCCTGCGATGGATACGCCCTCGAATCCGGACTGGCGTTCACGCCGACGCACCCACGATTCAGTCCGCGCCAACCGCGTGGCCGAGGTCGGCCTGCCCCTGCTGAGCCGGCGAGTTCGTGCGGGACTGGTCCTTCGATGGAGAGGCCGCGTCGTCCATGTCCGGCACGAAGGCAACTTCTCCGTTCAGTACCTTCTTCGCACGTGCCGTGTCCAGCGCACCCTCCCAGCGGGACACCGCGAAGGCCGCAACGCAGTTGCCGAGCAGGTTGGTGGACACCCGCATCGAATCCATGATGCGGTCCACGCCCAGGAGGAGGGCGACAGCTCCGGCAGGAATGACCCCGAGCGCAGAGGCGGTCGCGGAGAGGGCGAGGAACGCCGAACCCGGCACGCCCGCCATGCCCTTGCTGGTGAGCATGAGCATCAGCACAACGGTCACCTGCTGACCCAGGCTGAGGTCGACGCCCACCGCCTGGGCGATGAACAGCGTGGCGACGGAGAGGTAGATCGAGGCACCGTCGAGGTTGAAGGAGTAACCGGTGGGCACGACGAGACCCACGGCGTCGTCGCGGCAGCCGGCATGGCGCAGCTTCTGCATCATCCGCGGCATGACCGACTCACTGGAGGCAGTGCCCAGTGCGAGCACCATCTCCTCGCGGGTGTAGCGGACGAACTTCCACAGACTCAGCCCGGTGGACGCCTTCAACGCCACCGCGAGCAGCAGCAGGAACAGCAGGGCAACGGCGTAGCAGACGCCGATGAGCTTGCCGTACGTCGACATCACACCCAGTCCGTACTGGCCGACCAGGTGCGCGGTGGCGCCGAAGACCGCGAGCGGTGCGAGCTTCATGACGAAGCCAACGATCGTGAAGACGATGTCCTGCACCTGCTCGACGGCCGGAAGGATCGCGGGCACCCGCGTGTGGCCCAGGTGAAGCAGAGCCGCACCCACCAGACAGGCCAGCACCAGCACTTGAAGCAGCGAGTTCTCGGCGAAGGCCCCCACAGCGCTCTCGGGCAGGGAGTGGAGGATGAAGTCGCTGGTCGACGGTAGCGAACTGCCGCCGGTCTGCGCGTCGACGGCGGAAGAGTCCAGCTTGGACGGGTCCACGTTCATCCCCGCGCCGGGCTGGACGAGGTTGCCCGCGAGCAGCCCGAAGAGCAGGGCGAACGTGGTCGCCACCTCGAACCAGACCAGGGCCTTGAGACCGATGCGACCGAAGGCCCGCAGGTTGCCGGCCTTGGTTATGCCGGTGACCACGACGCAGAACACGAGCGGTGCGATGACCGCCTTGATGAGCCTCACGAAGCCATCTCCGAGCGGCTGGGCAGCAGTGCCCACATCCGGCCAGAGCCGCCCAACGACGACTCCGAGGACCAGGGCGCAGGCGACCTGGGTGAACATCGACGTACGCAGTCGGCGTGCGGCGCGTCGTGGCAGAGACGGTACGGACAGCGGCACGGTCTTCCTCCGATCTAGAATTCCACAATGCGGAATTCTTTTTCCGTAGTGCGCTCGCCACTATGGTTCAAGTCACGACTTCGCAGAAGCCCACGAACAACGGCCGGGAAAATATTGGATGTTCGTCCAAGCCCGAACGCCCGGCCCATGGCCGTGACGCGGCCCGGACTTCTCGGCGGAGAGCATGCACCTCCCCCGGTTACCCAGCCACGATCCGGACGTGCCCACAGGTATCCCTGACGCTCGGCCTGCCCGCGGTCGGCAAGACCACGCAGGGGCGGCAACTGACCAGGGAGCCCACGGCGCTGCGGTGACATCGGACGATCTGACGGCCCGTATGCCCCTTTGACATGCTGGAACTTCCTGCCGGGTGCAACCGTGGCGGTCACCGGAGCGGCCGGTGCGGTCGGCTACGCCGTGCAGCTCGCCAAGGCGGACGGATGCCAGGTGATCGCCGACGCGGCACCGAAGGGCGAACGGCTGGTGCAGGACCTCGGCGCCGAGGTCGTACTGCCTCGCGGAACCGAGTTCCCGGAGCTGGTGCGCGAGGAGGTGCCCGACGGCGTCGACGGACTCGTCGACACCGAGGGCGTCATTGCCCGCCGGTGTATCCACGGCGCCGAACTCGTCGGTGAGCTGGACCAGCACGAGGACAACTATCGGCTCTGCTACGTCCGCGGCCCCGAGGACATCGTCGTCGGACTGGCCTAGCAGCTCGGCTGAAGGCCACCGAGAAGACCGTGCGCCCAAAGAATCATCCGGGCAGCCGCGCCTGGGACCTGCGCCGGACCTCGGTTCACAGACCCGCGCGGGTGAAGGTCACATGGGTGACTCCGCTGGGTGTGGAGACGGCCTCGACCTCGTAGTCCTTCTCGAGGCCCTCCAGTCCGTCCCAGAGGCGTACGCCTCGGCCGAGCAGGATCGGGACCACCACGAGGTGCATGCGATCGACGAGCCCGGCAGTGAGGAAGTCGCGGATCATGGTGGGCCCCCCGCCGAGGCGCACGTCCTGGCCGCCTGCGGCCTTGCGGGCCGTCTCGAGCGCCTCGGCGGGCGAGGCGTCGAGGAAGTGGAACGTGGTGCCGCCCTCCATCTCGATCGAGGGGCGCGGGTGATGCGTGAGGACGAAGACCGGTGTATGGAACGGCGGGTTGGGACCCCACCAGCCCTTCCACTCCGGGTCCTCGTGCCACCCGGGGTGGCCGAACTTCCCGGCACCCATGATCTCGGCGCCGATCCCGGGAGCGAACAGCCGCAGGAAGGCGTCGTCGACGCCGCTCGTGCCGCCGTCCTGGCCGAGCATCGCGCGGCCCCACCGGGTGGCGAACATCCACTCGTGCAGCCGTTCGCCGGCGTGGCCGAACGGCGCGTCGAGGCTCTGGCCCTCGCCGGTGGCGAAGCCGTCGAGCGAGAGGGAGATGTGTTGGACGAGGGCGAGTGACATGGTCGATGTTTCCTTTCCTTCGGTCTGTTCTTTCAGTCTGTTCCTTCGGTCTGTTCCTTCGGTCTGTTCCTTCGGTCTGTTCCTTCGGTCTGTTCCTTCGGTCGGTCGTGTTGTGCTGTGTTGTGTCGGATCAGAACAGCAGGCGTGCCGGTTACCGCCGTCAACGAGTGGCTGGGACCAGCAAGGTCCACCAGCCGCACAAACCCGTTACAGATGATCCAGCGGGTGTGGCGTCCAACGCCGACGCCACACCCGTCGGATCGGCGTTCTTGCGCCTGTTCACCGACGCCGGGCAGGAGCACGCAGCGCCTCGCCGAACTGGACCTCAACGCCCATCTCGCCGAGCGTAGTCAAGGAATCGGCACACGGCTGGCCGGCGCCGCGATGGAAGCCGCCCGAGTGGACGGCAGACGCCGCGTCACCGCCCGGACCGCGGACGGATCCCCCGGTCCTCTTTGCGAGTGGTGTCAGTTCCCGTTGCTCGGGATGGTGCGGGTACGCGGGCGGCTTCCGGGCGGCGCGTCCTTGCGGTGTTCGGCAAGGGCGGCGTCCGTGAGGTGGCGGGTGGCGATGCGCGCCAAGGTCTGCAGGGCTGCTTGCGCCTCCAGATGGTCGATGCTGTCGGCATCCTCGGCCACGAGAGGGCTGTCGCTCGTCAGGCAGGTCCAGCCGGTCTCGTCCCGTCCCACCTGGAGCGTGATGACCCCGCCTGTCGGCAGAGTGAGAGTGAGGCTCGCTCCGTCGGCCACCGCCTGCCGGCCGGTATGGAGGACCGCTTGCCGGTGGTTGTCGGAGCTCGCTGCGAGTTCGGCCGGTTCGGCGAGGGCGGCCAAGGCCCGACGGCTGTGGTGCGCGACCTCCTCTCCCTCACCCGCCAGGCTGGACAGCAGCTCTCGGGGTGTCCAGCCCGGCCCCTGATCCGACGGTGGTTCCAACACGTCGGCCACGGCCTCCAGAGCGCGCGACGCGGCAAGTACCGCGCGTACAACCGGATCGTCGGGGTCATGTGTGAAGGCGGGCCGGGCGACAGCGTCGGCGATCCTGGCCACGGTGCGCACCGATTCGCCTCGGAGGGGAACTCCGCTGACTTTGCGGGGACTTGAGATCTCCTGCTCGCGAGAGCCGAGGTCGATGGCTCGCGCGGCCAGATCGGCGTAGACGGTGTCGCGCGAGACACGGGCGAGGCGAGCCAACTCGGCAACGTTGCGGGTGCCGGCGCGCCAAGCGGCGGCCACAGCGTCGGCGCGGTCCTCGCTGAGCCGTTCGCGACGCTCGGACCAGGCAATGAGCCCGGACAGGGCAGCGATGCGTGCAGCTTCGTTCGTCTCGATCACACCGACGACACTATGTCGATTCACTCGACATGTCGAGTGAATCGACACATCATCCCGTGGAGCACCCAAAGGGGCCGTACGGTCAACGACCGCTCGTCACCCCCGCGATTGCGCGAGGCCCGGCGAAGCCCCGGGACCCCGTTCCCCAGGCGGGATCAGGCAGGCTCATTCGAGCCGCAGGTCATCAGGAAGCGGTAGCGCGGCGCTTCGGCGGGCGCCGCAAGTTCACGGCGGAGACCCTCTGACCTGCACATTCCCAACCCGCCCCGCCATGACGCCATAAATGGCTCCCAGATGGCGCCACTTGTGTGCCACTATGGCGCCATCGGGGGCACTCTCTTGGCCTGGCAGCCGAGGGGTGCGCGTTTCGCGGAGTGAGCCATCAAAGGGGTCGGATCATGCAGACATCACAGAGTCGGCCGCAGGCGGCGCCCGGCGCCTTCACCGCCTTCGCCCGCTTCGTGCTCTGCGGCGGCGGGGTGGGGCTCGCCGCCAGCTTCGCCGTGGCGGCCCTCGCCTCATGGATTCCCTGGGTCATCGCCAACGCTCTGATCACCGTGGTCTCCACCCTCCTCGCCACCGAGCTGCACGCCCGTTTCACCTTCGGCGCGGGCGGGCGCGCGACCTGGCGTCAGCACGCACAGTCGGCCGGGTCAGCGGCGGCCGCGTACGCGGTGACCTGCGTGGCGATGTTTGTCCTGCAGCAGCTGATGGCAGCGCCCAGTGCGGTGCTCGAGCAGGTCGTCTACCTGTCCGCCTCCGCACTCGCCGGTGTCGCGCGGTTCGCGGTGCTGCGCCTCGTCGTCTTCGCGCGGAACCGCTCGCAGGCCGCGGCCACCGTCAGCACCGCCCGTCCCGTGCACGCGACCATGGCCCGCCCCTCGACCCCAACCGACCCCGCGGTGCTCTGCTACGCCGCCTGACCTTCCGCCGGGCGGCGTGCGGACCTGGTGCAGTTCACGATTCCACGCGTGCACGCTTCCGCGGGAACTCCCGCACAGCCTCGCCCCAGGCCGCGCCCGCCGCGATCGCCAGCCGCCACTGCCGGATGGCCTTGGGTGGCATGCCGACCGCGAGGGCGCCCGTCACCCGGTCGCCGGTGCGGTACGCGACGACGAACCGGCGGTCGGCCAAGTCGCCGTCAACGACGGTGACTTCGTCGTGGCCCCGCAGATAGCCGTACGCCTGGATCTTCATGTCGTACTGGTCGGACCAGAAGTACGGCACCGGTGCGAACGGCTTGCGCGCGTCGGGGCGGAGCAGGTTGCGGGCGGCTGCCATGCCCTGTTCCGCGGCGTTGGTGCGGTGCTCGATGCGCATCGAAGTACCGAAGAGGGGATTGTGCCAGCGGGCGATGTCACCGGCCGCGTACACGTTCCGCGCGGCCGCGCAGTACTCGTCGCAGACAACGCCGTCGCCGAGGGCCAGGCCGCTGCCCTGCAGCCACTCGGTGTTCGGCAGCGAGCCGACGGCGACCAACACCTCGTCGGCCTCGATCACTTCGCCGTCCGCGAGCCGCACCCCGTCCTCGGTCACCTCGCTCACCGTGACCCGGCAGCGCAGGTCCACACCCCGCTCCACATGGGCGCGGGTGAGCATCTCGCCGACCTCCGTGCCGACGGCGTGGGCCAGCGGCACGGGGGCCGGTTCGAGGAGGGTGACCTTGGCGCCGAGCCGCCAGGCCACGGCGGCGGCTTCCGCCCCGAGGAAACCGGCGCCGACCACGACCAGGCGCAACCCGGGCCCGAGCCGGTCCCGCAGGGTCAGGGCGTCGTCCAGGGTGCGCAGCACGTGCGCACCCTCACCGGGCAGCCGACGCGGCCGTACGCCGGTTGCGAGGATCAGCCCGTCGTACGGCACCTCGGTGCCGTCGGCCAACTGCACCGTGCGCTCGGCGAGTTCGAGGCCGGTCGCCGCGACGCCCAGGCGGAGGTCGAGGCCGAGTGCGGCCAGGTCCGCGGGCCGGCGCAGGGCCAGCCGGTCGGGCTGCCACTCCGCGGCCAGCACGTGCTTGGACAGCGGCGGGCGGTCGTACGGGGCCTGCGGCTCGTCGCCGACCAGGGTGAGGGTGCCGTCGAAGCCCTCGCGGCGCAGCGTCTCGGCCGCCGCGAGTCCGGCGGCCGAGGCACCCACCACGGCGATCCGCCTCACTGCTCGACCAGACGGATCGCGGCGGCGGGGCAGACCGCGACGGCTTCCTTGACGTCGTCGAGGAGTTCGGCCGCGGGCCGGTCCTCCAGCAGGATCGCGATGCCGTCGTCGTCCTGGTCGAAGACGTCCATCGCGGCGAGCACGCACTGCCCCGAGGCGACGCACTTGTCGGCTTCCAGCTCCACCTTCATGTCATTCCCCTTCATCACATGTGGTTCTTGTTCGCTTGCGGGACGGGGAACCGTCACCAGGCGACGGGCAGTTCGTGTACGCCGTAGATGAACGCGTCGTTCTTGAACCTGACGTCCTCCAGGGCGCAGGCAAGCTCGAGCGTCGGGATGCGCCTGTAGAGGGTGCCGTAGACGACCTGGAGCTCCATCCGGGCCAGCGGCTGGCCCAGGCACTGGTGGACGCCGAAGCCGAAGGCCACATGACGGCGGGCGTCGCGCGTGATGTCGAGTCGGTCGGGGTCGGGGAAGACCGCAGGGTCACGGTTGGCGATCTCGTTGACCATGATGACGCCGTCGCCGGCCTTCATGACCTGCCCGGCGATCTCGATGTCCTCGGTGACCGCGCGGCGCCGTCCCAGGTGGGTGATGTGCAGGTAGCGCAGAAGTTCCTCGACCGCCGAGGCGACGAGTTTCGGGTCGTCGGTCTCGCGCAGCAGGGCGAGTTGGTCCGGGTTCTGGAGGAGGGCGAGGGTGCCGAGCGCGATCATGTTCGCGGTGGTCTCGTGGCCCGCGATCAACAGGAGCAGCGCCATCTCCGTCGCCTGCTGGTGGTCGATCTCACCGGCCGTGATGCGCCCCGCGATGCTCGACAGCAGGTCGTCCCTCGGCTCGGCGAGCCGCTTGCCGATGAGCGCGGCCAGATACCCGGCCACCTCACGGCTCGCCCGTCCCCGCTGCTCGGGGGTGGCGTCCCGGTGGACCATGGTCTTGGTGTTGTCCTGGAAGAAGGCGTGGTCGTCGTAGGGCACGCCGAGCAGTTCGCAGATCACCAGCGAGGGGATCGGGAGGGCGAACGCCTCGACGAGGTCGACCGGTCGGGGTCCGGCCAGCATGTCATCGATCAGGCCGTCCACGATCTGCTGCACGGCGGGCCGCAGCGCCTCCACCTTCTTGATGGCGAACGGCGCCGTCACCATCCGGCGCAGCCGGGCGTGTTCGGGGTCGTCCATCATGATGAAGCTGAGCTTGCCCTCCCCGCCCTCGGGCGAGGCCTTGGTCGGATAGCCCGGCCGGTCGGTGTCGGCGCTGACCCTGGCGTCGCCGAGTATGGCCCGCTGCTCGGCGTAACGGGTCACGAGCCACGGCTCGCTCCCGTCCCACAGCCGCACCTTCGTGAGCGGCGCTTCTTCCTGCAGGTCCTTGAGGGCGGGCGGCGGGTCGAACGGGCAGCGGCCCGACCGGGGCATCGGGAACTCCGGTACGGCGTCCGGCACTTCGGGCGCGGATCCGGCCAGCGTGTCGGCCATGGTTCTCCTCGGTGGTGGGGGGCTCCGATCGGGGCGGAGCGCCGGGGTGAAGTCGTCGAGGCCTCGATGAGCACATGCAAACAGAGGGGACTGACGCCTCCCGGTCAGTTACCTGACAGAACGCTGACGTGACCCGGATCACATCGCGAGTTGACGTTTTGGCGGGCCTGCCGACGCACAAACAGGATCACGACAACTACTCATATGTTCATGGGGAGTTGGCAGCATGGCGACGAATCGGAGAACCGGTGCGCGCCAAACGTGAAGGGCTGTGCCATGTCACATGGCACAGCCCTCGCCGGGGACCGACCTCACCCCTCCGATCGTTTGCTCCCCGCCCTCGTCAGGCCTGTACGTCAGGCCTGTACTTCAGCCATCGGCGTCACGCATCGCCGTCAGCCCTCCCCAGCCAGTAGCCGAACCCCCTGCGCGTATGAATCAGCACCGGCGCGTCCCGGTCCACCTTGCGACGGAGGCGCGAGACGAGCTGCTCGATGGCGTTGTCGCCACGGAAGTCGCCCCAGACGTACCGGCCGATCTGCTCCTTGGACAGCACCCGGTGCGCGTTTACGAGGAGGTGGCGCAGCAGCCGGTACTCGGCGGGCGTGAGGTCGAGCGCCCGCGTCCCGCGTCGCGCCTGACATCGGGCGTCGTCCAGGACGAGGTCGCAGTAGCCGAGCGCGCTGTCCCGGCGCGAGCCGAGGTTCGAGCCGCGCAGCAGGACCTGCATCCGGGCCAGGACTTCGGCCACACGGAAGGGTTTGGTGACGTAGTCCTTCTGCCCCAGGCCGAGTTCGGGAAGGAGCCGGCCCAGGGAGTCGTACGCGGTCAGGAAGAGGATCGGCGGGCGGTGGGCGGGCGGCGGGCGACGCTCCCTGCCGAGAGTCGGCACGTCCGGCAGCGTGGCATCGAAGACGACGAGGTCGTAGCGGCGCTCCATGGCTCGCGCCAGCGCCTCGGCACCGGTGCCGGCCAGGCTGATCCGGTAGCCCGCCAACTCCAGGGTGGTCGACAGCAGTTCGGCGAGTTCCGGTTCGCCCGCGACGATCAGGACATGCTGTCCGGCTCCGCGAGCGAGCGCCGGTTTCTCACTGATGGTGCCGTTCGGCGACGAGGGAGGCATGCGACTCACCCTACCGTTCTGCTTGCCTAACTCAAGTAAATCTCTTCCATTGCTTGACTCAAGTAATCTATCTATGCTTGCCTAAAGCAAGCAACCCCTTTCGCGAACCCGGCCGGCATGGCCCTCCCCCGACCAGCGCCGGACTCGCGGACTCAGCACCCCTCCACCTCCTGCTCGGTTGTCCCTGCCGCCCACTCCCCCGGCCGAGCGACGGTTCGGCGTTCGCCGCAGCCGGCCGCGCCCGATCGGCGCGGGACCATCCGAGACGAAGGCAGGACGCACCGATGAAGACCTCTGTACGAGCCGGGCTGGCCGGGGCGCTCGCCGTCGGGGTACTGGCCGCCGCGGTCGGCGTCGCTCGCCAGGACGACGGTGGCGACCCTGCCCCGCCCAAGGGTCCGTATGTCGCGCTGGGCGACTCCTACACCGCAGGCCCGAAGATCCCGGACCAGCACGGCACGCCCGCCGGCTGCGACCGTTCCGACCGCAACTACCCCGCGCTGGTGGCGCGCCGACTCGGCCTCGGGGCGGGCGACTTCCGGGATGTGAGCTGCAGCGGCGCCACCATCGACGACCTCTCCGGCGCCCAGGTCACCGACGACGGCACCAACTCGGCCCAGCTCTCGGCCCTGTCCGCCAGGACGCGGCTGGTCACCCTGGGCATCGGCGGGAACGACATCGGCTTCAGCTCGATGATCAAGAGGTGCGTGGAGCAGGGGGTGATCTACTACGCGATCGGCGGCGGCAAGCAGGCCGGTGCGGGCGCCCCGTGCCGCGCGCGCTACGCGGCCGGAGGCACCGACGAGGTGAAGAAGAAGATCAACGCGCTGGACGAACGGCTCACCCGGGCACTGAACGAGGTGAGGCGCCGGGCGCCCGAGGCCCGCGTCTACATCGTCGGCTACCCCGCGATCCTGCCGGCCAAGAACTCCGGCTGCGGGCGCGAGATGGGCCTCGCGCCCGGCGACGTCGCCTACCTGCACGAGAAGGAGCAGGAGCTCAACACGGTGCTGCGGGCCCGTGCCCGGGCAGCAGGGGTCGTATACGTCGACACCTACTCGCCCTCCGAGGGCCGCGACGCCTGCTCGGCCCGGGAAACGCGCTGGGTCGAGCCGCTCGTCCCCCTCGCTCCCGCCGCCTCCGTCCATCCCAACGAACGCGGCGAGCGGGGCATGGCCGACGCCGTCCTGAAGAGCCTCGGCGCCGCGGACTGAGCCGCGCCGAAGAGGCTCAGGACGGGTCAGCGGCCCGGTGCCACCGGGGCCAGCCACAGGCCGACGATCGCGTCGGCGAGGCCGATGGCGGCGTCGTGCCAGTTGGAGCGGGGGGTGGCCCTGTTCTCGGCGAGCGCACGCTCCCGTTCGGCGGGCATGTGGACGATCAGGTGGCGGGCCATCTCGCCTCGTTCGGCACGGACCTCGGCGGGCAGCTCGGGCAGACACCGGTTCAGTCCCTCGATGATCTGCCGCAGCGACGGGGAGGCGAGGGACTCCTCCACCAGGATGTCGTGGAGCGCGGGGTCGGTCATCAGCTGCGCGCAGAACCGCGCGTACCAGGTGGGGCCGCCCAGGTCCGCGAGATGTTCGGGCATCGGGCGCACCAGACAGTCCACCCAGCCCCGTACGTCGGTGGAGTCGCCGATCCCGGTCAGCAGCCGGGCGCGGATCTCCTCGGTGCGCGCCTCGTGCTTGCGGACGATCGCGCGGACCAGGTCGGCCTTGGTCCCGAAGTGGTAGCCGACGGCGGCGTTGTTGCCCTGCCCGGCGGCCTCGCTGACCTGACGGTTGGACACCGCGTACACGCCGCGCTCGGCGAACAGCCGTTCCGCCGCGGTCAGGATCAGCTCCCGGGTCGCGCCGACCTGCTCCGCCCGTGCCGTCCTGTCGGCCATGCTCACCATCGCACCGGGACTTCGCTCAGCCCTCCGACGGCCAGTCCCTCGAACCGTCGCAGGTCCGCCGCGGGCGCGGCGAGTTCCAGCGACGGAAGCCTACGCAACAGCACGTCGAGGACGGTCCGCAGCTCCGTGCGGGCCGGCTCCTGGCCCAAGCAGGAGTGGGCTCCGGTGCCGAAGGACAGATGGGGGCCCGGGCTACGGTCGAGCACCGTCTCCTGCGGCGTGTCGAAGACGGTCTCGTCCCGGTTGGCGGCCGCCGTGCCGCACAGCGCGGTCGTGCCCGGCGGCAGTGCGCGACCCGCGCTCTCGGCTTCCTCGACGAGGTGTCGCGGCATACCGACGCCCGGGTCGGCGTCGAAGCGCAACGCCTCCTCGACGGCGGGGCGGACCAGCGAGCGGTCGGCGAGCGGCCGTCCCCGGCGACGGCGGTCGGCGAGCAACAGGGCGACCGTCCTGCCGGTCACGTTCGTGGTGGTTTCCTGTCCGGCGACCGGCTGGGCCCGTCCCGTGAACACCAACTCCCGTTCGAACAGAGGAGGTCGGCACTGGAGGTCGCCCGCCTGGCGTAGACGTGCGCGGCCACGTGGTCGACGAGCTTCTCGGTCATCGTCTTGTTTCCCGGCCGCAGCGCGGCCACCCGCTCGGCCGTGAACCACCTGCCGGCCGTCGGGCGCCACCTCCGGTGCGCCTCCCCGCGCGCGGGGATGCCATGGCTGCCGCGCCGGCTGGACCGGCTGCTGCCCGTGGTCGACGTGGAGGGCGGGACGCTCACCCGCAAGGACCCGAGCGGTCCGGCCGTGGCCGAGCGCACCGCCCAGGAGTCCGCCCGCGTCTGACCTCCCCGCCTTTCCTCGAGGGGTCGCCCGTGTGGCAGGACACGGGCGGCCCTCGCCCGTCGTTACCGGCGGATATCACCCACCATGGCTTCCAGGACCCGACCGGAGAGACGCGATGAGCATCCCTTGGCAGCGATACGCGGACGAACACGTCGGCGCCCTCGACACCATGACGGCCGCGTTCCTGTTCGCCGCCTTGCTCCTCGGCAGCGAGATCCGCCTGCCCGACACCCACCAGCCGGACGCCGCGGGCCCCACCATCGCTCTGGCGGCCCTGTCCTGCGGGGCCCTGTTGTGGCGGCGCACCCACCCCCGCACCGCCGTCACGGCGACCGCGCTCCGGGCGGCCGACGCCGGTGCGTTGGGCCATCTGCTCACGCCTCTGCTGCCGGCGCCGGTCATGCTCGCGCTCTACCGGCCGACTGTCGGCCACCGTGGGAGTGCGGCGCCAGAAGGACGACCCCGGCACGCCCCTGGCGCCCGCTCCGGGGCTCGGACAACTCACCGAGCTGACGGACGCGTTCACGTCCACGGGCCTGACCGTCCAGGTGAATACGGAGGGCATGTGCCAGCCGCTGACGCCCGGGGTGGACCTGACGGTGTCCCGCATCGTGCAGGAGGCGCTGACCAACGTCACCAAACACGCCGCGGCCCGGGCAGCACACGTACACCTCCATCACGGCGACGACCAGCTGACGGTCACCGTCACCGACGACGGCACCTCACCGTCGCCGCGGCCCCTGCCCCGGGGCACGGCTTCGGGCTGATGGGCACGCGCGAGCGCGCCCGCTCCGTCGGCGGCGCCCTCCAGGCCGGACACCGCCTGGAGGGCGCTACGAGGTCACCACCCGCCTGCCCCTGTATCCCATCGCTCCCTGACGCGAAGAACTTCCAGGCGCAAAGAGCCAGATCAATGAGACGGAAAGAACGGACACCATGACCATCCGCGTGCTGCTCGCCGACGACCAGGCCCTCCTGCGGGCAACGTTCCGGATCCTGATCGACTCCTGCGACGACATGGACGTGGTCGCAGAGGCCACCGACGGCGGCGAGGCCGTGGCCCTCGCGCGCGTCCACCGCCCCGACCTCGTCCTGATGGACATCCGTATGCCCGGCACGGACGGCCTGGCCGCCACGGCCGCGATCTGCGCCGACCCCGAACTGTCGGGCACGCGCGTGCTGATCCTCACCACGTTCGAGATCGACGCGTACGTCGCGCAGGCGCTGCGGGCCGGCGCGAGCGGGTTTCTGGGCAAGGACGTGACCGCCGACGCGCTGCTCGACGGCATCCGGACCGTGGCCGTGGGCGATTCGCTGCTCTCCCCGCTCGCCACGCGCGTGCTGATCTCGCGCTTTCTGGCCGCCCCCGCGCAGGGTCTGCGGATGGCGGGTGCCGAGAACTTCTCCGCGCTCACCGCCCGGGAGCGCGAGGTGATGGCCTGGGTCGCCGAGGGCCACTCGAACGAGGAGATCGCCGAGAAGCTCTTCGTCAGCCCGCTCACGGTGCGGACCCATGTCCATCGCGCCATGACGAAGCTGGGTGCCCGCGACCGCGCCCAACTCGTCGTCATCGCCTACCAGTCGGGCTTCGTGCAGGCGTCGCCGCCCGCGGGGCGCTGAGTGCTCAGCGTGCGGACAGTTTGTCCAGCCACTGTTCCAGCAGGGCCGACTCGGCCGGTGTGAACACCGGGGACTGTTCGGCACGCAGGCGGGCCGCGAGCGTGGCGGCGGCGACCGGCACCGCGCTGTCCCGCTCGCGTGGTTCACCGGTGTCGGCCGGACGGGTCAGCGCATCGAGGACGGCGTCACGCAGCCGCTCGGAGAACTGCGGGTCCGGGTACTGCTCCGGTCTGGTCAGTATCGACAGGGCCGCCCCGACGTTGGCGGACATGATCATCTGGGTGGCGAGGGCGGGCGGGACGGTGAGCCGGCCGGCGGCGGCGCAGCGTTCGAGGATGCCGTGCAGCAGTGTGTGCGCCTCCTGGGCCGCCGCGGGCGGGGCCGTCAGCTCGGGCGAGTACATCAGGCGGTAGTGGTTGGGGTGTTCCAGCGCAAAGCGCATGTGGTTGTCCCAGCCGCTCTTGAGGTCGGCGACCGGGTCGTCGCTGGGCCGGGCCGCCCGCTTGGAGGCGAGGTACTCCTCGAAACCCCGGTCCACGACGGCGGCCAGCAGTCCGGCCTTGTCGCCGAACAGCCGGTAGAGCATCGGCGCCCCCACCCCGGCCGCCTCGCACACCGCGCGCGTCGAGACATCGGCGACCGGCGCCTTGGCCAGCAGTTCGGTGGCCGCTTCCAGGATCTTTTCCCTCGCATCCATGGGTCCACGGTACGCCATTCGTAGCGCTGATACGAAACGGGATACAGCGTCGCTACGAAATTGTGTTATCGTCGATACGGACAAGTCGTAGCAACGCTAACAACGCGAAGGGTGCAGTCATGACCACTCAGCCACGCACGGACCAGCGCGTCGCGATCGTCACGGGCGGATCACGCGGCATCGGACGGCAAGTCGCCCAGCGCCTCGCCGCCGACGGATTCGCCGTGGTCGTCGGATACGCAGGAAACAAGGACGCGGCCGACGACGTCGTACGCACCATCGAGGGCGCCGGCGGCACGGCATACGCCGCCCGCGCGGACGTCGGCGACGAGACGGAGGTCGCTGCCCTCTTCGACCTGGCGGAGGCCACGTACGGCGGTGTCGACGCGGTCGTGCACGCGGCCGGACGGATGCCCCTCTCCCCCGTCGCCGAGCTGGACCTCGGCGAGCTGGACGCCCTGTACCGCACCAACATCCGCGGCACGTTCGTCGTCGACCAGCAGGCCGCCCGCCGGCTGCGCCCGGGAGGAGCACTCGTCAACTTCTCCACCTCGATCGTGGGTCTCGCCTTCCCCGGCTACGGCGCCTACGCCGCCAGCAAGGGGGCAGTCGAGGCGCTGACGCTGGTCCTCGCCCGGGAGATGCGCGGCCGTGACGTGACCGTGAACGCCGTCGCGCCCGGCCCCACCGCCACCGAGCTCTTCCTCAACGGCAAGGACGAGGAGACCGTCGCCCGCCTGGCCGCGCAGCCGCCACTGGAGCGCCTGGGCACGCCGGAGGACATCGCCAACGTCGTGTCCTTCCTGGCCGGCCCCGAGGGCCACTGGATCAACGGACAGGTGCTGCGGGCCAACGGCGGCATCATCTGACGGCGCGCGACGCCCTTGGAGAGACCGAGTTTCGAGAGGTAGAGAGGAAACAGTCATGAGCGAGAACACCGCCCTGGGCGAAAACACCGTCACGGGTGACAGCAAGGTCATCCTCGTCACCGGCGCCTCCAGTGGTTTCGGCGCCCTCACCGTCCGCGCACTCGCCGAGCGCGGGCACACCGTCTACGCGGGCATGCGTGCCCTCGGCACGCGCAACGCCCGGGCCGCGGCCGACCTCGCCGCCCACGCGGCCGAGCACGGAGTCGACCTGCGGGCCGTGGAGCTCGACGTGACCCGGCAGGACAGCGCGGACGCGGCCGTCGACCGTGTCGTCGACGAACAGGGGCGCCTCGACGTCCTGGTCCACAACGCCGGTCACATGGTGCTGGGCCCAGCCGAGGCCTTCACCCCCGAGCAGCTGGCCGACGTCTACGACACGAACGTCCTCGGCACCCAGCGCGTCAACCGGGCGGCCCTGCCCCAGCTGCGCCGCCAGGGGCACGGACACCTCGTGTGGATCGGCTCCTCCAGTACGCGCGGGGGCTGTCCGCCCTTCCTCGCCCCGTACTTCGCGGCGAAGGCCGCCATGGACGCCCTCGCGGTCAGCTATGCCGCCGAGCTCATACGGTTCGGGATCGACACCTCCATCGTCGTGCCGGGTGCCTTCACCTCGGGCACGAACCACTTCGCCCACGCCGGAGCACCGGCCGACACCGACCGGGCCGACGCCTACGACGCCCGCTACAAGGCGCTGATGGACGGCGTGAACGAGCGGCTGGCCGGGCTGATACCGCCGGACGCCGACGTCGCGGAGGTGGCTCGTGCCGTCGTAAGGACAGTCGAACTGCCGCCCGGCAGGCGGCCGTTCCGGATCCACGTGGACCCGAGCCGTGACGGCAGCGAGGTCGTCTCCGCCGTGGCCGACCGCGTCCGCGCCGAGTTCTTCCGCCGGGTGGGGCTCAAGGACCTGCTGACGCCGACGAGCAGCCTGTAGGCAGCGCCGTTCAGGGGAAACCGGCGGTCGGCGCGCGTGACGGCGAGCCGCAGCGTCGACAAGTCACCCCGTGACGCTCCCCCTGATCCCACCCATGCTGGCCACACCCGGCGCCCTGCCGGCCGCCGTGCAGGACGCCCGCTGGGCCTACGAGACCAAGCAGGACGGCCAGCGCGTGGTGGCCTACCTCGAAGGGGACGGCAGCGTCCTGCTGCGCGCACGGTCCGGGGAGGACATCACCGGCGCGTATCCCGAGCTGCGGCCGCTGGGCTCGGCACTCGGTGGGACGCCGGCCGTGCTGGACGGGGAGGTGCTGGCGCTGGACGCCGAGGGCCGCGCCGACTTCCAGTTGCTGCAGTCCCGCATGGGGTTGGCGCACGCCCCCGGCAAGGCGGAGCGTCAGGCCGCGAAGGTACCCGTCCATCTCGTCCTGTTCGACGTGCTGCACCTGGGCAACAAGAACCTCACCTCGCTCCCCTACACCCGACGGCGTGTGCAACTGGAACGGCTGGGTCTCGACGGCCCGTTCTGGTCCACTCCGACCGCACTCGTCGGGCACGGCGAACAGGCCCTGCAGGCCACCCGTGAGCACGGTCTGGAGGGCCTGGTCTGCAAGCGGCTGGACTCGGTGTACGAGCCCGGCGTGCGCTCCCGGGCCTGGATCAAGATCCGCAACATGCGCAGCGAGGACGTCGTCGTGGGCGGCTGGCTGCCCGGCAGGGGACGGCTGTCGGGACTGCCCGGCGCCGTCCTGGTCGGGCAGCGGGCCGCGGGGCGCCTGCGGTACGTCGGGAATGTGGGCACCGGCTGGAGCGAGGCCGAGCGGTCGCAGATCGCCGCGCTGCTCGGGGCCGCCGCGACCGACGTGTGCCCCTTCGATCCCGTACCGCGGGTCGCGGGGGCGCACTGGGTCGTGCCCCGGCTGGTGGGCGAGGTCCGCTACAGCACCCGTACCCGGGCCGGACTGCTGCGCCAGCCGTCCTGGCTGCGGCTGAGGCCCGACCTGGCACCCGAGGACGCGTCGGCCGACATCCCCGATGCCCGGCCAGACCCACTTTCCTGACACACCGTCACAACACAACGCAACGTTGGACTGCGCTTCACCACTGGTACGCCTGCGACCTCTTGGCCCGGAAGTGAAAACCCGGGATGCTGAACCCCCTTGCCCCCCACAGCCGTTGGGCTGCGCCCGGACCAAGAGGAGGACGCAGTGTCGTCACAGAAGTTCAAGGCGCGTCGCAGGAGATGGCTGACCGGTCTGGCCGGAGCCGCCGCGCTCGTCGTCGCCTTCCCCACCGCCGCCTTCGCCGCTCCGCCCCAGGCGTTGCCCGCCAACGCGGAGGCCGCCGAGTCCACGTACCAGCCGGCCTTCGACTACGACACGGACGGCTGCTACTCCACCCCCGCCATCGGCCCCGACGGCACCATCAACGGCGGCCTCAACCCGACCGGTGCTCTCAACGGGCAGTGCCACGACGCCTCGGACCTCGACAACACGAACAGCTACTCGCGCTACAAGTGCAACAACGGCTGGTGCGCGTACATGTACGGCCTGTACTTCGAGAAGGACCAGGCCGTGGCCGGCAGCAGCATCGGCGGGCACCGTCACGACTGGGAGCACGTCGTGGTCTGGGTGCAGGACAACCAGATCAAGTACGTCTCGACGTCCAACCACGGCTCGTTCACGGTGCACGCGGCGTCCGAGGTCCGTTTCGACGGCTCGCACGCGAAGATCGTCTACCACAAGGACGGCATCAGCACGCACTGCTTCCGGCTGGCGAACTCGAACGACGAGCCGCCGGAGAACGACAAGCACACCTGGCAGTATCCGCCGCTGGTCGGCTGGAACGGCTACCCCGCGGGGCTGCGCGACAAGCTCAGCGCGTACGACTTCGGGAGCGCCAACTTCGGCCTGAAGGACAGCAATTTCGCCGCGCACCTGTCGTCGGCGAAGCCGTCGGGAATCACGTTCGACCCGAACGCCTGATTCCGCCACCGGTCACCGACCCGCTCGTTCCACAGCTCTCGGAGTCATCCTGGTTCCGGGAGCCGGGAAGGGCGGATCATGCCGGACGAGAGACGGACCAGCCGTGGGCGGCTGTCGCGGCGGGGCTTTCTGGCCGCGGTGGGCCTCCTCGGTATGGCAGGTGCGGGGGCCGCGACCCGTGGGAACGGGTACACCATGCCCACCGTCCTCTTCGCCGACGCCGCCACCCAGCGCAGGCTCGGCGGCCTGCACGCGACCGCACTGACCGCGCTCGCCGACACCCACACCATCCACGCGGACCGGGCGGTGTACGACAGGTCGGGCCTGCTCACCTACCCGCCCGGCACCATCGTCCGGGCCGGTGGCGGCTATCCCTCGCCGCAGCGGTGGACGCGGGACGCGGCCGTCAACGCGTGGAACGCGGCGAGTCTGCTGGCGCCGGCCGTCGGCCGCAACACGCTCTGGTCGGTCGTCGAACAGGGCCCGGACGGTCTCGTCGTACAGCAGGACGACCAGTGGTGGGACCAGGTCGTGTGGATCCCGGCCGCCTGGCACCACTACCTGATCACGGGCGACCGGGACTTCCTGAGCCGCGCCTTCGAGACCTCCGTCAACACCCTCACCACCCGCCGGGCCCGCGACTTCGACGCCGGCCACGGGCTGTTCCGAGGGCCGAGCTTCATGAATGACGGCATCTCCGGCTATCCAAGCCCGCCCGCCTCACAGAGCGTGCACTCCTCGTTCGTCCTCGACCATCCCGGCACCGAAGCCCTCATGTGCCTGTCGACGAACTGCCTCTACCACGGCGCCCATTCGGCCCTCGCAGGCATGGCCGAGGCTCTCGGAGACCAGCAGCGGGCCGCGTCCCTGCGGGCGGACGCAGCGCGCCTGCGGGAGGCGGTCGACCGGCATCTGTGGCGCGAGGAGGCCGGGACCTACGCCTACTTCATCGAGGGCGACGGACGCGTCGACACCTCTCAGGAGGGCGCCGGTCTCGCCCTCGCCCTCCTGTGCAAAGTCGCCGACCGCCGCCGGGCGAGCCGCATCCTCGACACCACCCACTGGCAGCCCCACGGCATCGTCAACGTCTGGCCGCACTTCCCCCGCTTCGACGACCGCAGACCCGGGCGGCACAACGTCATGGTGTGGCCGATGGTCCACGGCCTGTACGGCAACGCCGCCGCCGACGCGGGCCGCACCGACCTCTTCGCCCGCAGCGTCGACCGACTCGCCGCACTCGTCACCGGCAGCGGCAGCGGCAAGGACTTCTACGAGCTGTACGACTCCGTGAGCGGCGACGTCGACGGCGGCTGGCAGGAGGGCGGCAGCGGGCGGGCCGAGCACTTCGTCTCCCAGCCGGACCAGGCCTGGTCGGCAACCGCGTATCTACGCCTGATCCACGACGGGCTGTTCGGTCTCACCTTCACCGAGGACGCGCTACGGCTGCGGCCGTGCCTGCCGCCCCAATGGGGTGCGGTGAGCCTGCACGGGCTGCGCTACCGGGGCATGACGCTCGACATCACGCTCCGCGGGGGCGGCCACCGGATCCAGGCGTGCACGGTCGACGGGCGGCGCGGCGCCCCCGTCGTACCGGCCGACGAAACCGGACACCACACGGTGGACGTCGTCCTTGAGGTCTAGGACCCGCGCCGCGTCCGGCTTCCGTCCCGCGCCCGATCCGGCGCCGCGCGCCGCTGCCTAGCGTCGTGCACATGGACACGAGCGATACGAGCGGACAGCTCGAAGAAGCATGGGAACGAGTCCACGCAACGGGACCGGAGCGCCTCGGCCGGCTCTCCAACCACGCCCCCATGGTCGTCGAAGCACTCGCCACGCGCGGACAGGCGGGCGCCGTCCACCGCTGGCTGGACCGTTACCGGACGAAGCTGGAGGACTTCCCCGACCGCGTCGCCCCGGTGACGGACGCCAACTGGCCCTCGGCGCTGGGCGATCCGCACCGTGCGGCCGACTGGATCGACTACTTCACCCGCACACTCGCCGATCACCCGTGGCGGAGCGTCCTCGCCGTGTGGTGGCCGCGCCTGCTGCCCGGAATGTACGGCGGCGCCACTCACCCGGTCATCCGGGTCGGCCACGCCGTGCGCACCCTGGAATCCGGCGAGAACGCGCCCCGTCGCACCGAACTCGCCCACGCCCTGGGCTACTGGGCGGCCGTGCACCACACCGTGTCCGGCGTCACCCTGCTGCCCGGTGCCGCGACCGCCGCAGCCTCCCTGGACGCGGTGCCTGCCGTGCGGACGGCCGAGAACCCGTTCCCGGCCCGGCTGACCGCCGTACGCCAACTCCCGGACTGGTCGGGCGACGTGACCAACCCTGACACGGCACGCGAGCGGCTCACCGAGCTGGTGCGGGCCGCGACGCACCGCTACGCGACCCACGGGCACGGCGACGAGATCATGTTGGTGCATGCCGCGACGGCCCCCAACGCCGTGCTGCGCACCCTCGGTTCGCTGCCTCGGGAGCTGTGGGTGCCGAGCCTGCACGCGGCGTGGACGGCGTCCGCCGCGGTCACCGCGATGTACGCCCCAGCGGAGGCGGTCGACTACGCGCCGACGGCACGCCTGACGGCGGAGGAGGTCGTAGAGCGGGCCCTCGACCACGGCAACGAGCACGTCATCAAGCTCACCGACACAGCTCTGGACATCGGCGACGAGCAGGCCCTCGCTGCCGCACAGCGGGCAATCGAACTCACCGTGCCCCTGAGCTAGTTGCCGTCGGCCAACGCGTCGCCCAGGGCCGTCCGCGCATACAGCACGTAGTAGCCCTGCCGCCGAGAATCGAGCAGCCCCGCCTCGCGCAAGGCCGTCAGGTGGGCCGACACGGTGGACGGCGCCAGGCCGTGCCGGCGGGCCAGTTCCGTGGTCGAGGCGGGGGCGGTGAGTCCGGTGAGGACGGCGGCGCGCTGGTGGCCGAGGAGGCGGGCGAGCGCCTCGGGCGGGCGCGGTGCGGGGGTGGTGTGGAGGCGGCCCATACCGTGGGCGGGGTAGATGACGGTCGGCTGCCAGGGGCGGGCGAAGCCGCTGACGACATCCGGCCACACGAAGACGCTGGGCATGAGCAGGACGCCGCGCCCGTCGGGGAGTTGGGCGTCCGGGACATCCGCGTACGCACGCAGAGTGAGGGTGTGACCGGCCCAGTCGACAGCCGGGTGCAGGCCGGTGAGCAGGTCGTCGAGGCCTCCGTCGGCAGCCCGCCGGGAGCGCTGGGCGATGTCGGCCTCCAGCACGGCGCGGTGGCGGGGCCAGTCCGGGGCGAGCAGGGCGTGCCAGGCCAGTTCGGTGACATCGGCCAGGCGACGCACGGCTCCGGCGGGGTCGTCGAGGGCCGCGCGACCCTGGGCCGACTCGGTGAGACCGGGGGTGCACGCGAGTGAACGGGCCATCTCCGCGCGGGCCAGGGCGGGTTCGGTGGCGCGCATCCGGGCCAGTTCGCCGTCGATGGAGGGGTACGGCTCGTCGGGCGGCGGAGCGAGGAAGTCCGGGGTGTAGCCGCCAGGACGCGGCACGAACAGCCACAGGGGCGAGAGATCCAAGCCGTCCAGGGTGCGTCCCATCCGACGCAACCAGGCGCGGTGGTAGCCGTGCCGGGCCGGACGGCGCAGCATGCGCAGGGCCTCGTGGGTCTGGCACAGCGGCGAGATCGCGAACCGGCAGCGCGTCAGATCGTCGGCGCCCAGGCGCAGGGTCAGCGGCAAGGCGGCCTCCGTGAACGGTTCCGATCGGGACTGATTCGGTCTGCATCGAAACACTAGAGGCCCGTCCCCCGGCCCAGCACGCTTGCCTCCGGCCACCCCGGCCGTTTCCCGACACCCCGGAGGGCACCTGGATGAGCAGCGCACATCCGGCCGCATGGCGCAGGGGCGCCGTCGTCGCGGCACTGATGCTGGCGGCGTTCACCTTCAACACCGCCGAGAACCTCCCCCTGGGCCTGCTGTCGCTCATGGCGGCCGATCTGCGGGTGTCGCTCGGTGCCGTGGGTGCGCTGGTCACCGGGTACGGCCTGACGGTGGCCGTGGTGTCGCTGCCGGCCGCCCATGTGACCCGCTCCGTGCCGCGCCGGTATCTGCTCGCCGGGCTTCTGGGGCTGTTGGCCGTGGCCAGTTGGGCGTCGGCGCTGCGGACCGTCTCGTACGAACTGCTGCTGGCGGCGCGGGTGGTCACCGCGCTCGCGCAGGCGTCGTTCTGGGTACTGATGGGGCCGGTCGCGGTCGGGCTGTTCCCGCCCGAACGGCGCGGCCGGGTCATGGGGTTGCTGTCGGTCGGCGGTTCTCTGGCAACGGTGCTCGGGGTGCCGGCCGGGACCTGGCTGGGTGGTCACGGCGGCTGGCGGGCGCCGTTCGTGGTGCTCGGCGCGCTCGCGCTCGTCTCCCTCGTCGTCATCGCCGGCCTGCTCCCGACCTCCCGTCCCCAGGAGAGTCACGCGGCGTACGGTGCCGCCCCGGACCGGCGCCGGTTCCTCGTCGTCATCGCCACCACCGCCCTGTCGGTGACCGGGGTGTTCGCGGGATTCACATACGTCGCCCCGTTGCTCGAGGACGTCAGCGGGTTCGACGCGGACGCGGTGAGCGGTGTGCTGTTCGCGTTCGGCGTGGCCGCACTCGCCGGTGTCGCGCTGACCGGGCCGCTCCTCGACCGCTTCCCACGCGCCACGCTCACCGTGCCGGTGCTCACCCAGGCGATTGCCCTGCTCGGCCTGTACGCGGGCGCGAGCAGTCGGGTGGCGACGGTCGCGCTGCTCATGCTGCTCGGCGCCTCCGTCGCACCCGTCTTCATGGCGACGCAGAGCCAGGTGCTCCGAGTGGCCCCGGGCCGCACCGAGACGGCGCTCGCGGCCAACTCGGCCGCCTTCAACGTGGGCGTGGCCCTCGGGTCTTTGCTCGGTGGCGGTCTGCTGACCCTGGTCGGGGTGCGCGGCACCTTCCTGGTCGGGGGGCTGCTCACGGTGGGGGCGCTCGCGGTGCTGACCTGGCCGGAGGCCAAGGTGCCGGTCACGGCCGTGCAGTCGCGATAAACGCGTGGATCATCGCTACCGGGCATCGCTAATGTGCGCGCATGGACGCGGAAGAGACGTGGGTGAACGCGCGACTGCTCTACCAGGCGCTGCGCGACCACACCGGGCCGGACCCCTACACGGCGGCGGTGGAGCCCTGGCTCCGCCGGGCCGAGATCGAGTACCGCAGCATTCTCGCCGAGGGCGTCGGGCTGCTGGCCCGCACGGCCGTGGACGGACCCGACGAGCGGTGCGGGGACCTGCTGTGGGAGCTGTACGCGATGAGCCGCGTCAGCGACGTACTCCTGCTGGCCTTTCAACCGCCCGCCGACAAGGACGAGCCATGGTCGTCGGCCGTGACGATGGATCAGTACCTGGAGCTGTTCGGCCGCCTGGGCATGACGTCGTTCGAGGAGACGGGCGTCTTCGATCCCTTTCTGCATGAGATCGTGGAGGTCGAGCAGGCACAGGACCCGGACGAGCCCATCCGGGTCACCGGTGTCGTCTGGCCCGGACTGTGGCTGGGGGACCTGCTGTTCAGCCGTGCCGGAGTGCGGGTCCGCGCGGGCGTACGGCACGCCGAGCGCGGTGTGGCCGACCGTTCCCCGCTGTACTGGACCTACCGGCGCCGGCACCGTCCGACCGTCGACCTGTCCATGGGCTGGGGTCACAACTCGCAGTGGCGCACGGACTTCCGGGTGGATCTGCGCACCGGGTCCGGCTACGAGCTCAACGCCTGCGCGCGTGGCGCCATCGACGACACCGAGGGCTTCACCGACGCCTCGCTGACCTCTCAGGAGCGGCGTGAACTCCTGCGTCACCGCTGCCTGCTGCGTACGCCGGTGAACGCCGCCGAGCTGGCCGAGACACCCCGCTGGCAGGAGGAGCTGTATCCCTTCGACGGGCACCTGCGCACGACCGGAGCGTGATTCGGGTCCCTAATGGGGCAGTAGCGCACAGAGGCCCCCTTCCGGAGGTCTATCGTGTCCGCATGTCCGTCCCCGAACTGATCCGTATCGTCTCCCGCGACTCGCCCATGGCCCTCGCCCAAGTGGAGCGTGTCCGCGCCGAGTTGACAGCTCTGCATCCCGGTGTGCGCACCGAGGTCGTACCGGTGAAGACGACCGGCGACAAGTGGATGGGCGATCTCGCCAAGGTCGAGGGCAAGGGGGCGTTCACCAAGGAGGTGGACGCCGCGCTGCTGGCGGGCGCGGCCGATCTCGCGGTGCACTGCGTCAAGGATGTGCCCGCCGACCGGCCGCTGCCCGCGGGGACGACGTTCGCCGCGTTCCTGAAGCGGGACGACATCCGTGACGCTCTGATCCATCCGGGCGGTCTCACCCTGGACGAGCTCCCGGACGGGACCCGGATCGGCACCTCCTCGGTGCGCCGGGTCGCCCAACTCGCCGCCACCCACCCGCACCTGGAGTGCGTGCCGTTCCGCGGGAACGCCAACCGGCGGCTGGCGAAGCTGGCGGCGGGCGAGGCGGACGCGCTGCTGCTCGCGATGTCGGGGCTCGAGCGTATCGGCCGCGAGGACGTGATCAGCGAGGTCCTCTCTCCGGAGACGATGATGCCGCCGATCGGCGCGGGCATCCTCGCCCTGCAGTGCCGGGAGGGCGACGCCGAGCTCATCGACGCGGTCAGCGGGCTGGGCGATCCGGACACGCATCGGGAGGCCACCGCCGAGCGCATGTTCCTGCACGTCCTGCAGGGTCACTGCAACAGCCCGATCGCCGGGTACGCGCGCGTGGACCACGGCGGCGAACTGTCCCTGCGGGCCTGTGTGTTCACGCCGGACGGCAAGACGCGCCTCAACGCCCACGAGTGGGCCGGCCGGCTCGACCCGGCCACCCTGGGCACCTCGGTCGCCGTGGCCCTGCTGCGTCAGGGCGCCCGCGAGATCATCGACGGCATCCCGCACTAGAGACCGTCGTTCGGATCAGGTCGGCCGACTTCGGGATCAGGTCGGCCGGTGGAGAAGGCGGGCGCCGGTCAGGCGGTGCCCTCTTCCGCCTGGTCGCGCAGGAAGTTGCTCACCTGGTGGGCCAGGCCTTCCCGCACCCCGCTCGTGTGGGCGCCGACGGGCTCCTCGACCAGCCCGATGCCGCCGGCCCACAGCCGGCGGTCGGCCCACTCCTCGTCGACCCGCAGCTGGATCTGCACGTCGACCTGGCTCAGGCAGGCCTCCGGCCCGGCCGCGTACAGCACGGCAGTGGCCCGGCGCAGGGGGTAGACGTCGAAGCCCTCGATGAACTGCGAGTTGCGCCAGTCGATGAACGCGGCCTCGCCGTCGGGACCGAGCCGGACGTCGATCTGGCCGTCCTCGAGGTGGATGGTGGAGTGTCGGCTGCCGCGGTTCTCGACGGTCACGCGAACGCTGAAGTACGTAAGCCCCTCGGCCGCGTCGTCCCGTCCGCGCGGCGGCTCGGCGGCTTCCAGGCGGTGGACGCGCAGACGCAGGCCGGCATGCTCGTCGTACTCCTGCCAGTCCCCGACCACGTTCGGCTCGTACACAGTCCACCTCTCGACCTCAGAGAGCTGCTTCCTATCTGTGCGCTCAGTGCACTGTCAAATGAGCAGAATGCGCTGTGGCCAGCGAATTCACCCCCTTTGATCAGTGATCAAGCCGTGCGCAGGAAGAACTGGGCGGACGGGCGTGACAGGCGTGCACGCGCGCGTGCCGCACATCACGTTCCCGAGCATGATCAGCGAGCCAGGCGGCCGAGGAGCGAGGAGGCCGCGGTGATGCCGAGCGCGGCGGCCACGAACAGCACTCCGAAGTCCTGGCCCAGGTGTGCGGGGGTGCCGAGGAGGAGGCCGCGCAGCGCGTCGACTTGGTGGCTCAGGGGGTTGATCTTGCTGATGGCCTGGAGCCAGCCCGGCATGATGGAAACCGGGTAGAGGGCGTTGGAGCCGAAGAACAGCGGCATCGTGATGGCCTGCCCGATTCCCATGAGGCGGTCGCGGCTGAGGACGATGCCGGCGATGGTCATCGACAGGCAGGAGAAGAAGGCGGATCCGAGGATCACGACCGCTGCGACACCGAGCAGTTTCAGCGGGTTCCAGGTGAGCGCCACCCCGAGGAGGGTGGCGATGACGATGACGACCACGGCTTGGATCAGGGACTTCACCCCGGCCGCGAACGCCTTGCCGGTGATCAGTGCCGAGCGCGGAGTCGGCGTGACCAGCAGCTTGTTGAGGATGCCGGCGTCCCGCTCCCAGATGATCTGGATGCCGTAGAAGATGGCGATGAACATCGCGGACTGGGCGATGATGCCGGGCGCCAGGTAGTCGACGTAGGGGATGCCGCCGGTGGGTATCGCCTTGATCCGGGTGAAGGTCTGACCGAAGATCAGCAGCCACAGGGCCGGTTGGACGGCCCGGGTGTAGAGCTCGGTGCGGTCGTGGCGCAGCTTCTGCAGTTCGACGGCGCACATCGCCACCACCCGGGCGGGCAGCAGCCGCCAGCCCGCGCGGGGCTGGGGCGGCCGTAGAAGCAGGTCGATGCCGTCTGCGCGGGTGGGGTCAGCCGACACGGTGCGCGGTGCGGCGGGTGCTTCGGACATCGCGGAAATCTCCTGCCTGGTCGTCGAGACCGCTGCCCGCGACGTCACGGAAGACGTCCTCCAGTGTGGGCAGCGGGGCCGTGGCGGCCGCGCCCGCGGCGCGCCGGCGCTCGCCGAGCCCCTCCCTGAGCTCGTCCGGGGTGCCGAGGGCCCGGATACGGCCGCGGTGCATCAGGGCGATCCGGTCGCAGTACTGGTCGGCCTCGTCCATGTAGTGGGTGGTCACCAGCACGGTCATGCCGGTGGCGTCGCGTACGGCGTTGATGTGTTCCCACACGTCGGTGCGGGCGATCGGGTCGAGGCCGATGGTCGGCTCGTCGAGGATCAGCAGCCGGGGCGCGCTGACCAGCGCCTGCGCGAGTTCGAGCCGGCGGACCATGCCGCCGGAGTAGGTGGAGGCCAGCCGGTCGGCGGCATCGGTGAGGTCGACGGCTCTCAGGGCCTGGCCGACGCGTTCGGCGCGTTCGCCGCGGGGGACGTCGAAGACGCGGGCGAACAGGGCGACGTTCTCGCGGCCGGTGAGGCCCGAGTCGGCGGACAGCTGCTGCGGCACGTAGCCCAGCAGGCGGCGTACGGCCATCCTGTCCTTGGCCGCGTCGTGGCCGAAGACACGGACCATCCCGGCGGGGACGGGCAGCAGCGTGGTGATGCAGCGGATCGCGGTCGTCTTCCCGGCTCCGTTGGGGCCGAGCAGTCCGAAGACCTCGCCCTCCCCCACCGACAGTTCGAGTCCGTCGACCGCGTTGGTCTCACCGAAGGCGTAGGCGAGTCCGGTGCAGGTGACGGCCTCCCGCCCGGTGTCCTGCTGCCCGGTCTCGTCCTGCCCGGTGTCAGCGTCCCGTGTCATGACTCCTCGGCCTCCTCGTGCAGGTTGTCGGCCAGCTTGCGCAGGGCCGGGATCGCGGTGCGCAGGGCCTCCCGGTCCGTTTCGTCGAGGCGGGACAGCCCGCCTCGTACGAGTTCGGCGCGCCGTTTGCGCCATTCACTGAGCCGGGCCTCGGCCGCGGGGGTCGGCATCAGCCGGGCGGCACGCCGGTCGGCCGGGTCGGTCTCGCGGACCAGATAGCCCTGCCGGGACAACTGGTTGACCAGCGTCGACACCGAATTCCCGGCCAGATGCAGGTCCTTGGCGGCGTCGGAGATGCCGATGCCGGGCCGGGTCACGACCAGGCGCAGCAGTTCGACCTCGGCGCCGCGCAGCTGCGGGGCGATCTGAGGGCGCAGGCGGCGCCGGAGGAGCCGCTGGACGCCGATGAGGGCGTCGATCAGCTCGTCCGGGAAGGGTTCCGGTTCCACGTGAGGAGATTACCTCTGTAGCAGAGGTAACTAACCCAAGGGACGGTCAAGCACACAGGCGGTACCGTTATGTACCGGTTTGTTTTGGACGTGCCGACCCCGGGCATCTGCACTACGTGCTTCGGACAGGAGGCACGTCCGTGGGAGCCGGTCGGGCCCCGGATGTCCTCTGCAGGTCCTCGCCCGCGTCTCCCACGGTGTCTGTCCCCTCAGCACCGGCTCACGGAGGTGCGCGCGATGCGTGTCACCAGCGGCAGGACGAAACCCCACCCGCACGACGACGCCCCCGACACCGCCGAGGCCTTCGAGCGGCTGGCGCGGCTGCCCGACGGGCCAGGGCGCAGGCAGCTCCGCGACGAAGTGGTCCAGGCCTGGTTGCCCATGGCCGAACGGATTGCCGTCCGCTACAAGGGGCGCGGGGAGTCCCTCGAGGACCTCTACCAGGTCGCGGCACTCGGACTGGTCAAGGCCGTCGACCACTACGACCCGACGCGCGGCCACGCCTTCGAGGCGTACGCGGTGCCGACCGTCACCGGAGAGATCAAGCGGCACTTCCGCGACCACATGTGGACGCTGCACGTACCGCGCCGGGTCCAGGACCTGCGCAACAGGGTGCGGCAGTCGGCGAAGGAGCTGTCCCAGACGACCTCGGGCCGGGTACCGACCGTCACCGAGATCGCCCGGCACGCGCACCTGAGCGAGGCGGAGGTGCGCGCCGGGATGGAAGCCCTGGAGTGCTTCTCCGCACTGTCGCTGGACGCCGAGATGCCCGGCGCCGACGGGTTCGCCCTGGCCGACGCGATCGGCGGCCCCGATCCGGCCTACGACGTGGTCGTCGACCGGGTGGCGGTCGGGCCCTGCCTCCAGGCACTCCCGGAGCGGGAGCGCACCATCCTGTATCTCCGCTTCTTCGGGGGGATGACGCAGAGCCGTATCGCGCAGCAGCTCGGTATCTCGCAGATGCACGTCTCCCGCCTGCTCAGCGGCTGCTTCGCCCAGCTGCGCGAGGAACTGCTCGCGGAGACCGGCTGAGCCACGGCGGCGTCCGGCCCCGTCGCCTCACCGCTCCGGTGGGGCCTCGGGAATCTGCGTGGGGCCGTAGCGGTCCAGGGCGTCTTCCAGTTCGGCACCGATCTCCGGGGGCATCGCCCCGTTGCGCCCCCAGATGAGGACGAGCTCCGCGACATTGCGGAGCTTCACGTTCGTGTGCTGGGAGACGTCCTTCAGCACCGCCCATCCCTCGTCCGGCGTCACCCGGCCCAACGCGACCATCATCCCGATCGCCTGGTCCACGACGGCGTGCGAGACGACGGCTTCCTTCAGCTGATCGACTTCTTCCTGCAGCGCGAAGATGCGATCCGTCTCGTCGGCAGGTTCGTGAGGTACCGGTGCCACTCATCCATAGTGGCACTCACTCTGCCCGCTGCCACCGGGTGGCGAAGGGGCACGGCACCCGTTTCGGCCCCACGCTGGGGGTACTCGACAAGCGCATGGAGCGGTTCCGGTTGGACACTGGTACGAAATCCGGTGGCTGCCGGTGGAAGAGACCAGGACGTGACACTGCCATGAATCACGACACCTCACGCCCGCACGGCACGACGCACGTCGTCTCCTCGCACTCCGTGTTCGGGGCCCCGTGCTGGGTGAGCCTGACCAGCCGCGACGTCGACGCCACCGAGAACTTCTACCGGGCCGTGCTGGGCTGGGAGTGGCGGTCCGCAAAGCTGGGCGACCGCTTCCGGATGGCGCTGGCGAACGGGACACCCGTGGCCGGCATCGCCGCCGTCGCCGACATGTGGCAGATGGCGGTGGCGTGGACGCCGTACTTCGCCGTCAGCAGCGCCGACGAGGCCGTGGCGCGGGCCCAGGAGCGGGGCGGGACGGCCGCGGTCGGCCCGATCTCCTTCCCGCCCGGGCGGGCGGCGCTGCTGGGCGACCGGGACGGGGCGACCTTCGGCATCTGGGAGGGATCGCTCGTCGTCGACTGGGAGAAGTGGCGCCACTCCGCCCCCACCTTCATCAGGCTGCACACGCGTGACGCCTTCGACGCCGCGATCTTCTACGGCGAGGTGCTGGAGTGGGCGTCCGAACGGCCCGGCGCCTGCGAGGTCCACTACGAAGGCGGCGAGGTGGTGCTGCGCAGCCAGGGCGACATCGTGGCGCGCATCGAGTCCGGCGCCCTGGGGGCGGCCCCCGACCCCACCATCCGGCCGCACTGGCAGGTCCACTTCGCGGTCGCGGACGTGGCGGCCTGTGTACGGGCCGCGGAACTGCACGGCGGCAGCGTCCTGTCGAAGGGCAGCGACGAGGCCGTGCTGCGCGACGCCGACGGCGCACAGTTCACGGTCACCTCGCGCCGCGAGCGCTGAGAGCGCCGAGCGCGCTCAGAGCCCGTGGCACCTCTGCGGTCGGATCAGCGCGCGGCCTCCGGGGCCCTGCATGCAGGGGCGAAGCCGAGCGTGCGGTCGCGAGGCCGCGCGAGTGAAGCCGAACGTGGGCGCGGGTGCCACGCCTCGGCCGCCCGCCCGGAGAGACGGCCGAGGCTCTGACAGCCCGGAACTCAGGCGGCCGTGCGGGCGGGGCGAGTGAGCAGGACCAGGCTGCGTGCCTCGACCGTCATAGCGCTGCCGGCCTTGTGCTCCGTCTCGTCGGGTGCGCCCTGCGGGACGGCGGTGTCGATCAGCGTCGTCCAGCGTTCGCCATGGGTGACGTCCGGCAGTCGGAACTCCACCGGCTCCCAGTAGCTGTTGAGCAGGAGCAGGAACGAGTCGTCCACCACGGGGCGGCCGCACGCGTCGGGTTCCGCTATGGCGTCGCCGTTCAGGAAGACGCCGACGGAGTGCGCGTCGGAGCGCTGCCAGTCCTCCTCCGTCATCTCCCGCGCGTCCGGCGCCAGCCACACCAGGTCGGGCAATGGCTGGCGCGGGTGCGTCGCGGTCTCGCCACGGAAGAACCGGCGGCGGCGCAGGACGGGATGGGCGGCGCGCAGACCGATGACGTACCGCGCGAAGTCCGCGAGGTCACGCTGTTCCTCGGTCAACCGCCAGTCGATCCAGGAGACTTCGTTGTCCTGGCAGTAGGCGTTGTTGTTGCCACCCTGGGTGCGCCCCAGTTCGTCGCCGTGGCTCAGCATCGGGATGCCCTGCGAGAGCAGCAGGGTGGCCAGGAAGTTGCGCTGCTGGCGGGCGCGCAGCTCCAGCACCCGCGGCTCGTCGGTCTCGCCCTCGGCGCCGCAGTTCCACGAGCGGTTGACGCTCTCGCCGTCCCGGTTGCCCTCGCCGTTGGCCTCGTTGTGCTTGTCGTTGTACGAGACCAGGTCGCGCAGGGTGAAGCCGTCGTGCGCGGTGACGAAGTTGACGCTGGCGCGGGGGCGGCGCCGGCTGTGCTGGTAGAGGTCGGAGGAGCCGGTCAGCCGGGAGGCGAACTCGCCGAGCGTGTGCTCGCCGGCCCGCCAGAAGTCCCTCACTGCATCGCGGTACTTGCCGTTCCACTCCGACCACAGCGGCGGGAAGTTGCCCACCTGGTAGCCGCCCTCCCCCACGTCCCACGGCTCCGCGATCAGCTTGACCCTGCTGATCACCGGGTCCTGCTGGATCAGGTCGAAGAACGCCGACAGCCGGTCCACCTCGTGGAACTGCCGCGCCAGCGTGGCCGCGAGGTCGAAGCGGAAGCCGTCGACGTGCATCTCGGTGACCCAGTACCGCAGCGAGTCCATGATCAGTTGCAGCACGTAGGGGTGCCGCATCAGCAGGCTGTTGCCGGTGCCGGTGGTGTCGTAGTAGTGGCGCCAGTCGCCGTCCACCAGACGGTAGTACGAGGCGTTGTCGATGCCGCGGAAGGAGAGGGTGGGGCCCTTCTCGTTGCCCTCGGCGGTGTGGTTGTAGACGACGTCCAGGATCACTTCGAGCCCGGCCGCGTGCAGCGCCTTCACCATCGACTTGAACTCGGTGACCTGCTGGCCGAGGGTGCCGTGGGCGGCGTAGGCGTTGTGCGGGGCGAAGAAGCCGATCGTGTTGTAGCCCCAGTAGTTGGACAGGCCGCGGTCGAGCAGCACACCGTCCTGCACGTACTGGTGCACCGGCATCAGCTCCACCGCCGTCACGCCCAGCTCGGTCAGGTGCTCGACGACCGCGGGGTGCGCGAGTCCGGCATACGTACCGCGGAGTTCGGGCGGGACGTCGGGGTGGCTGCGCGTCAGGCCCCGTACATGGGCCTCGTAGATGACGCTGTCGGCGTACGACTGCCGCGGCGGCCGGTCGTCGCCCCAGTCGAAGGCGGGATCGGTGACCACGCCGAGCATGGTGTGTCCGGAGCTGTCGGACCGGGACCGGCCGCTCGGTGAACGCTCGAAGAGGGAGGCGTGGTTGTCCACCTGCCCGTCCACCGCCCTGGTGTACGGGTCGAGGAGCAGCTTCGCCGGATTGCAGCGGTGGCCCAGTTCCGGGTGCCAGGGCCCGTGCACCCGGTAGCCGTAGCGCTGCCCCGGTCCGACGTCCGGCAGATAGCAGTGCCAGACGAAGCCGTCGACCTCGGTCACCGGGATGCCGTGCTCGGTGCCCTTGTCGTCGACGAGGACGAGTTCGACGCGTTCGGCGACCTCGCTGAAAAGGGCGAAGTTGGTGCCCTTGCCGTCGAAGGCGGCACCCAACGGGTAGGGGTGCCCGCTCCAGACGGGCACCCCTGCCGTTGCCTTGCGGCGACGCTTCGCGGTCACCGGGCGTCCTCCAGGAGGCCGTCCGGATCGCGCAGTTGAGCGGCCAGCACCGCGGCCCGCGTCTCGCGTGGCACTTGGAGCACCTCGCGCAGATCCGGCTCGGGCGCCACGGGCACCAGGGGCATGCGCTCGCCGGCCCGGGCCCGTTGCGAGAACCAGATGACCTTGCTGCCCGTGTCCGTGGCGCAGCACCCCCAGCCGTCGCTCATCGCGGCGATCCGCTCCAGGCAGGCGCGCAGGTCCAGGTCCGGGCGCAGGTCGCAGTCGTTCTCCCCCACGGCGGTGATCAGATGCTGTCCGTTCCACCACATCTCGATCGACGTGTTCTTGTCCGTCGCGTGCTCGTCGATGGCCTTCAGCAGCAGCTCGGCACCGTGACAGACGGGCTCGACCAGGGTCTCGAGGTCCCAGAGCCGGAGGTGTGCGCCCAGAATGCGCTGAACCTGGCCGATCCGTTCCGGACTGACCTCGACGTCGAGGTGGTAGTAGCAGGGCACTGCGGTCTTCATCGTCGTTGGCTCCTCACCGGCGAAGCTCCCGCTCCTCCTCGCCCCTGTGGGACGAGCCCCGTATGCAAAGCGTGAGCGTTGATCGCTCCTGAGTCACCTCAAGAGTGGGAGCGCTACGCCATTCGTGCAACACGAGCGCACACCCGGGGTGACGACAGCCCGCCGGGGGTAGTTGAAGATCCAACAAGACGCTGGGTCGTCACACGTGCACCATGTGTGAAGACCTCGAATGCCCGTAACGGATCCGTGCGTGCCCACGCGCGGCCGCCGCCCGACGGTCGGGAGACGTGCGATCGAGCCCCGGAAAGTGAAGAGCCTCATGCTGCTACCGGCCAAAGCCGAGGTGGCCCGCCAACTGCGGCGGTACCGGGCGTGGGAACGCGTCATGCTCGCGTCTCCCGCCGACCGCGCTGTGCGGGCCACGTTCGAGGACTCGGGCTACACGTTGTGCGTGTTGATGGGCAAGCGCTGTGCCCGCGAGGCCGCGGACGCCGCCGAGCGCTATCTGCGGTCGACCCTGGGCTCCTACCTCCGGGAGCAGGACGAGCGCCCCCGAACGGGTGCCGGCGACCGGCGCGGTCCGCCGGAGCCGCACCGGCATGTGGCCGCGGAGCGGTAACCCCTCCGGGGCGCAGCTTGTATCCCCGACCGGGCCGAACGGCCCGGTCTCCAGCACGGTGGAGGTGAGACCCATGAGTTCGATTCCGGCCATCGGCCGCATCCCGGTGCGGGACGTCCACCCGGCGGTGGACTGCGGAAGGCGCCCGGCCAAGGCGGTCGCGGGCGAAACCTTCGAGGTCACCGCGACCGTGTTCCGCGAGGGCCACGACGCGGTCGCCGCCAACGTCGTCCTGACCGATCCCGAGGGGCAGCACGGCCCGTGGACACCGATGCGGGAACTCTCCCCCGGCTCCGACCGCTGGGGCGCCGAGGTCACGCCCACCTCCATGGGCAACTGGACGTACCGGGTGGAGGCCTGGAGCGACCCGGTGGGCACATGGCGGCGGCACGCCCGCATCAAGATCCCGGCCGGCATCGACACCGGCCTGGTCCTGGAGGAGGGCGGCGACCTCCATGAGCGGCTGGCCGCCGGCGTTCCCGAGGGCCCAGGACGTGCGGCGGTCCTGGCGGCCGCGGTCACGTTGCGCGACGACTCACTGCCCGTTGCCACCCGGTTGGCGGCGGCGTTGACGCCGGAGGTGGACACGGTCCTGGCCCGGCACCCCCTGCGTGAGTTCGTCACCGCCTCGCAGACCCTGCCGCTGCTGGTGGAACGCGAACGCGCCCTGTACGGCGCCTGGTACGAGTTCTTCCCCCGCTCCGAAGGCACCCCCACCCAGCCGCACGGCACGTTCCGCACCGCCGCCCGCCGACTGCCCGCCATCGCCGCCATGGGCTTCGACGTGCTCTACCTGCCGCCCATCCACCCCATCGGCACCACCTTCCGCAAGGGCCGCAACAACACCCTCTCCGCCGGCCCCGACGACGTCGGCGTGCCCTGGGCCATCGGCTCCCCCGAAGGCGGCCACGACAGCGTCCACCCCCAGCTCGGCACGATCGAGGACTTCACCTGGTTCGTCCAACAGGCCGGCGCCCTCGGCCTGGAGGTGGCACTGGACTTCGCCCTGCAGTGCTCCCCCGACCACCCCTGGGTGCAGAAACACCCCGAGTGGTTCCACCACCGCCCCGACGGCACCATCGCCTACGCCGAGAACCCGCCGAAGAAGTACCAGGACATCTACCCGATCGCCTTCGACGCCGACCTCGACGGCCTGATCACCGAAACCCTGCGGGTCCTGCGGCTGTGGATGAGCCACGGCGTGCGCATCTTCCGCGTCGACAACCCGCACACCAAACCGGTCCTGTTCTGGCAGCGGGTGATCGCCGACATCAACGCCACCGACCCCGACGTCATCTTCCTGGCCGAGGCCTTCACCCGCCCCGCGATGATGCACACCCTCGGCCAGATCGGCTTCCAGCAGTCCTACACCTACTACACCTGGCGCACCGCCAAGCAGGAACTGACCGCATACCTGCAGGAGCTCTCGGGCGAGGCGGCCGCCTACATGCGGCCCAACTTCTTCGTCAACACCCCCGACATCCTGCACGAGTTCCTCCAGCGCGGCGGCCGCCCCGCCTTCGAACTGCGCGCCGTCCTGGCCGCCACCCTCTCCCCCGCCTGGGGCATCTACTCCGGCTACGAACTGTGCGAGAACACCCCCATCAGGGACGGCAGCGAGGAATACCTCGACTCCGAGAAATACCAACTCAAGCCCCGCGACTGGGAGTCGGCCGAACGCCAAGGCCACACCATCACCCCCCTCATCACCAAACTCAACACCGTCCGGCGGCGCCATCCGGCCCTCCAGCGGCTCAGGAACCTCCGGTTCCACCCCACCGACAACGACATGGTCATCGCGTACAGCAAGACCACGGGCCAGGACACGGTCCTCGTCGTCGTGAACCTCGACCCTCACCACACCCAGGAGGCCACGGTCTCGTTGGACATGCCGCAACTCGGCCTGGAGTGGCACGCATTCATGTCCGCGCACGACGAACTGACGGGTGAGACCTATCACTGGGGCAGGACCAACTATGTGCGCCTGGATCCCGCGCGGGCCCCGGCACATGTGCTCCACATCCAGCAGTCGTCCGCGTAGCCACCGATCGGAGAGTCAGAGCGTCATGACTGTCAACCAGCCCGTCCCGGACACCTTCGAGGACACTCCCGTCAAGGACCGGGACCCGGAGTGGTTCAAGCGTGCGGTCTTCTACGAGGTCCTGGTCCGTTCCTTCCAGGACAGCAACGGCGACGGCGTGGGCGACCTCAAGGGCATCACCGCCAAGCTCGACTATCTGCAGTGGCTGGGCGTCGACTGCCTCTGGCTGCCGCCCTTCTTCAAGTCACCGCTGAGGGACGGCGGTTACGACGTCTCGGACTACACGGCCGTACTCCCGGAGTTCGGTGACCTCGCCGACTTCGTGGAGTTCGTCGACGCCGCCCACCAGCGCGGCATGCGCGTCATCATCGACTTCGTCATGAACCACACCAGCGACCAGCACCCGTGGTTCCAGGAGTCGAGAAAAGACCCCGACGGGCCCTACGGCGACTACTACATGTGGGCCGACGACGACAAACAATATGCCGACGCCCGGATCATCTTCGTCGACACCGAGGCCTCCAACTGGACCTTCGACCCCGTCCGGGGGCAGTACTACTTCCACCGCTTCTTCTCCCACCAGCCCGACCTCAACTACGAGAACCCGGCGGTGCAGGAGGAGATCCTGGCCGCCCTCCGCTTCTGGCTGGACCTGGGCATCGACGGCTTCCGCCTCGACGCCGTGCCCTACCTGTACGCGGCCGAGGGCACCAACTGCGAGAACCTGCCCGCCACCCACGCGTTCCTCAGACGCGTCCGCCTCGAGATCGACGCGATGTATCCGGACACGGTGCTGTTGGCGGAGGCAAACCAGTGGCCGGAGGACGTCGTCGACTACTTCGGCGACTACCAGAGCGGCGGCGACGAATGCCACATGGCATTCCACTTCCCGGTCATGCCACGGATCTTCATGGCCGTACGACGGGAATCCCGCTACCCCGTCTCGGAAATCCTCGCCAAGACCCCGGCCATTCCCTCCAGCTGCCAGTGGGGCATCTTCCTGCGCAACCACGACGAGCTGACCCTCGAAATGGTCACCGACGAGGAACGCGACTACATGTGGGCCGAATACGCGAAGGACCCGCGTATGCGCGCCAACATCGGCATCCGCCGCCGGCTCGCACCCCTCCTCGACAACGACGAGAACCAGATCGAGTTGTTCACCGCCCTGCTGCTCTCTCTGCCCGGCTCGCCGATCCTCTACTACGGCGACGAGATCGGCATGGGCGACAACATCTGGCTCGGCGACCGCGACGCCGTACGCACGCCGATGCAGTGGACTCCCGACCGGAATGCGGGCTTCTCGTCCTGCGATCCGGGGCGCCTCTCCCTGCCGCCGATCATGGACCCGGTCTACGGCTACCAGGTGACGAACGTCGAGGCCTCCATGTCCGACCCGTCCTCGCTGCTGCACTGGACCCGCCGGATGATCGAGATCCGCAAGCAGAACCCGGCCTTCGGCCTCGGTTCCTTCACGGAACTCCAGTCCTCCAACCCGGCGGTCCTGGCCTTCCTGCGCGAGTACGGCGACGACCTGGTGCTGTGCGTGAACAACTTCTCCCGCTTCGCTCAGCCCACCGAGCTCGACCTGCGGGCCTACGACGGGCGCCACCCCGTCGAGCTCATCGGCGGGGTGCGCTTCCCGGCCATCGGTGAGCTGCCGTACCTGCTGACCCTCGCCGGCCACGGCTTCTACTGGTTCCGGCTCACCCGCGTCGCATCCCGCATCGGCCGACGATCCTGAGCGCGAGCCGAGGAAAGGAGGGTCACCATGCCGAAGACCGCATCGCTCCGCCCCAGACGCAGCGTCGCCACGGGGCCCATGGCCTCGCTCTCCGGGCTGCTGCGCGAGTGGCTGCCGCGGCAGCGCTGGTTCGCCGGCAAGGACCGGCCCGTCACGGACCTCAACCTGCTGTCCATGACCGAGCTGTTCCCGGGCTGTCTGCATCTGCTGGTGCATGCGGGTCACTCCGGGGTCCCCGCGCCCAGCGGCGCCACGCCGGCCGGTGACTGCTACCAACTGCTGCTCGGCGTCCGCAAACACCTGTCGCCGAGGCTCGGACGGGCCCTGATCGGCAGGGCGGAAGTCGGTCCGCTGGCCGGTCTGACGGTGTACGACGCACTGCAGGACCCCCGTTCGGCGCAGATGCTCCTGGAGCGGCTGCGGCGCCCCGGTGCGGCGGGTCCCCTGCGCTTCGAGGCCGACCCGTCCGTGCCGGTGCCCGCCGGTCTGGTGCCGCGCGTACTGGAGGCCGAGCAGTCCAACTCCTCGCTGGTGTACGGCGACGAGTTCATCCTGAAGGTCTTCCGGCGCATCCAGCCCGGCGTCAACCCGGACCTCGAGGTGCCGAGTGCGCTGGCCCGGCTGGGCTGCGGCCGGGTGCCCGCACCCGTGGCGTGGTTCCGTACGACACATCCGCAGGAAGCGACGCTCGGCGTGCTGCAGCCGTTCCTGCCCGACGCCGCCGACGGCTGGACGCTTGCCCTGCAGGCGCTCGCCTCCGGGGAGGACTTCACCGTGCAGGCCCACGCGTTGGGCCGGGCCACCGCGGAGGTGCATCTCGCGCTGGGCGCCGCCTTCCCCGCCGGGGCCCACGACGAGAACGGGCGGACTGCGGCGGCGATGACCGAGCGCCTGGACGCCGCGGCGCACTGCGTACCGGCGCTGCGCCCCTACGTGCCCGGGCTGCGGACCGCCTTCGGCGCGCTGGTCGCCTGCGATGCCGGGCCGCCCGCCCAGCGCATCCACGGCGACCTGCACCTGGGTCAGGTGCTGCGGGCGGGCCGGGACTGGTTCGTCATCGACTTCGAGGGCGAGCCGTCCCGCCCGCTCGCCGAACGCCGCAGCGCCCAGTCCCCGGTGCGGGACATCGCGGGCATGCTGCGCTCCTTCGACTACGCCGCCCGGCAGCGCCGTCCCTGGCGCCCGGAGTGGGCGCGCCGCTGCCGCGAGGCCTACTGCGCGGGTTATGCGGACCGGGCCGGCTGGGACCCGCGCAAGAAGCACGGTCTGCTGCGTGCCTATGAAACCGATCGAGCCGTGTACGAGGTCCTGTACGAAGCCCGGCACCGTCCGGACTGGCTCCCCGTACCGATGGCGGCGATCGAACGTCTCGCCGTAAGAGGAGGCTGAAGCCGTGGCCCTGCGTGACACCTCGCTCCCCGAGCCGTCCGGTCCGCTCGTGGCCGGCTGCGGGACCGCCCCTGCCCTGGACCCCGGCGAACGCGAACGTCTGCTCTCCGGCCGACATCACGATCCGCACGCGCTGCTGGGCGCCCACCCGGTGCCGGGCGGCATCGCCTTCCGCACCCTGCGGCCGTACGCCCGCGCCGTGAGCGTCGTCGTCGACGGTAAACCGCGCTTGCTGACGTCGGAAGGCGACGGCCTGTTCACCGGCACGCTGCCCCTCGACGCGATCCCCGAGTACACGCTGCGGGTCAGGTACGCCGACGGTGAGCACGAGACGGCGGACCCGTACCGCTTTCTGCCCGCTCTCGGTGAACTCGACCTCCATCTCATCGGCGAGGGCCGGCACGAGCAGCTGTGGAAGGCGCTCGGCGCCGAGCCGATGACCCACCACGGTGTGACCGGTACCCGGTTCACCGTGTGGGCGCCGAACGCCCAAGGGGTCCGGGTCGCCGGGGAGTTCACCTGCTGGGACGGGACGGCGCTGCCCATGCGGTCCCTGGGGTCGTCCGGGGTGTGGGAGCTGTTCGTGCCCGGCATCGGCGAGGGCGCACGCTACAAGTTCGAGGTCACGTCCCGCTACGGCGGCCGTTTCCTCAAGGCCGACCCCATGGCCCGCCGCACGGAGGTGCCGCCCGCGACGGCCTCCGTGGTGACGGCCTCGCACTACGAGTGGGGCGACGCGGAGTGGATGGCACACCGTGGCGACACCCCGGTGCACGAGGCACCGCTCTCTGTGTACGAGGTCCATCTCCTGTCCTGGCACCCTGGGCTGACGTACCGTCAACTCGCCGACCAGCTGCCGGCGTACGTGAAGGACCTCGGCTTCACGCACGTCGAGTTGATGCCGGTCGCCGAGCACCCCTTCGGTCCTTCCTGGGGGTACCAGGTCACCTCCTACTACGCGCCGACCTCACGGCTCGGCCCGCCCGACGATCTCCGGTACCTGATCGACGCCCTGCACCAGGCCGGCATCGGCGTGATCATGGACTGGGTGCCCGCCCACTTCCCCAAGGACGACTGGGCGTTGGCGCGTTTCGACGGGGACCCGCTGTACGAACCGGGAGACGAGCGGCGCGCCGAGCATCCGGACTGGGGAACCTACGAATTCGACTTCGGCCGTATCGAGGTCCGCAACTTCCTTGTGGCGAACGCCGTTTACTGGTGCGAGGAGTTCCACATCGACGGCCTGCGGGTCGACGCCGTGGCCTCCATGCTCTACCTGGACTACTCGCGTGACTCGGGTCAGTGGTCGCCCAACGTGCACGGAGGGCGCGAGGACCTGGACGCGGTGGCGTTCCTGCAGGAGATGAACGCGACCGTGTACCGGCGGGCACCCGGTGTGGTGACCATCGCCGAGGAGTCGACCGCGTGGGACGGGGTGACGCGCCCCACCGACAGCGGCGGCCTGGGCTTCGGGCTGAAGTGGAACATGGGCTGGATGCACGACTCGCTCGGCTACATGGAGCACGAGCCGGTGCACCGCAAGTACCACCACAACGAGATGACCTTCTCGATGGTGTACGCCTACAGCGAGAACTACATCCTGCCCATCTCGCACGACGAAGTGGTACACGGCAAGCAGGCGTTGGTGTCGAAGATGCCGGGCGACTGGTGGCAGCAGCGCGCCGACCACCGGGCGTACCTGGGCTTCATGTGGGCCCACCCCGGCAAGCAACTCCTCTTCATGGGCCAGGAGTTCGCCCAGGGCGCGGAATGGTCCCAGGCCCACGGCCCGGACTGGTGGCTCCTCGACCCGGCCTACAGCGCCGAGGCCGACCACCGCGGGGTCAGGGACCTGGTCCGCGACCTCAACACCGTCTACCGCCACACCCCCGCGCTGTGGCAGCAGGACACCCGACCCCGAGGATTCCAGTGGGTGATGGGGGACGCCGCCGAGGACAACGTCTTCGCGTTCCTGCGGTTCGCCAAGGACGGCGCGCCGCTGCTCGCGGTCTCCAACTTCTCCCCCGTGGTCCGCAACGACTACCGCCTCTGGTCGCCCGACTCCGTGCCCGCCTGGCGGGAGGCCCTCAACACCGACGCCGCGCGCTACGGCGGTGGCGACGTCACCAACCCGGACGACCTCAAGGTGGAGGAGGGAAGGATCACGCTCACCCTGCCGCCGCTCGCCACGGTCTGGCTGACCCCGTTGCGCTGACCGGTCGACGGGGTACCCGGTGCTCGTCGTAGCCGCAGCCACGCCTCGGAAAGGCGGCCTCACGTGCGCACCGTCGGAGTGGAGGAGGAACTCCTCCTCGTGGACCCGGAGACCGGCGAGCCGAAGGCGATGTCCGCCGCGGTGCTCGCCCGTGCGGCCCGGGACAGCACCGACCAGGGGGTGTTCGAGAAGGAGTTGTACGGCGAGATGCTGGAGTTCGCCACGCATCCCCAGGCCGACATGGCGGACCTGGGCGCGGAGATCGTCCGCTGCCGCCGGGAGGCCGCACGGCACGCCGAGGGGATCGGGTGCACGGTGGCCGCTCTCGCCAGCTCACCGCTGCCGGTCAACCCGTCCGTCGGGATGGGCAGCCGCTACCGGTGGATGGCGGACCAGTACGGCATCGCCGCCCAGGAGCAGCTCGTGTGCGGCTGTCACGTCCACGTGTCCGTCGACTCCGACGAGGAGGGCGTCGCGGTCCTCGACCGCATCCGGCCCTGGCTGTCGGTGATCGCCGCGCTCAGCGTCAACTCCCCCTTCTGGCAAGGCATGGACAGCAGCTACGACAGCTACCGCAGCCGGGTGTGGCAGCGCTGGCCGTCGGCCGGGCCGACCGAGTTGTTCGGATCGGCCGAGCGCTACCACCGACGCGTGACGGACATGGTCGCGAGCGGGGTGATCCTCGACGAGGGGATGGTCTACTTCGACGCCCGTCTGTCCCGGCAGTACCCGACGGTGGAGGTCCGCGTCGCCGACGTATGCCTGCACGCCGCCACGGCCACCCTCGTCGCCACGCTGACCAGGGGGCTCGTGGAGACCGCCGCGCGGGAGTGGCGCGCCGGCCACGCGCCCGTCGACCACAGCGTGAGCCTGCTCAGGATGGCCGCCTGGCAGGCCGCACGCTCCGGTCTCGCCAAGGAGCTGCTGCACCCCACGACCATGCGCCGGCTGCCCGCCGGGAGCGTGGTGCGGGCGCTGCTGGAACACGTCGGCGACGCGCTCGCCGACAGCGGCGACCTGGAGCGTGCCGAGACGACCTGTGCCCGGCTTCTCGACGGCGGCACCGGCGCGCAGAAACAGCGTGAACTGCTGGCGCGGACCGGCAGTTTGCGGGAGGTCGTCACCACCTGCGTACATCAGACACAGGAATGATCATCACGGAAGCGCAACTTCACAGGTTCCTGTCACCATTCGCACTCACCTGGGCTAGATTCGAGCACCGTCGACAACGGAACTCGTCGGCGTGGTCACCCTCCGTACAGCTCTGGAGCAGCGCATGCGCGACTTCGCCCTCGCTCCCCCCACCGTCTCGTCCCTGACCGGCGGGCTGGCCGACAGCATCTTCGACACGGCCGCCCTCAACCCCACCCTCCCCATGCTCGCGCGCCGCCCCACCCCCTCCTCCACCACCTGGGAGGAGGTGACCGCCATAGAGGTGCGGGACGAACTCGTGGATCTCGCGAAGGGGTTGATCGCGTCCGGCATTTCGCCCGGCCACCGCGTGGCGATCATGGCGCGCACCCGTTACGAGTGGACGGTGCTCGCCCACGCGCTGTGGGCGGTGGGCGCCGAGGTCGTCCCGATCTATCCGACGTCCTCGCGCGACCAGGTGGAGAGCATCCTGCGGGACTCCGGCTGCGTGGCCGTGGTGGTGGAGGACGAGCAGGCGGTGATGACGGTCGGCTCCGTGTGCGGGGAGCTGCCACTGCTGCGCCACGTCTGGCAGTTGGACGCCGGGGCGCTGGACGATCTGGTGGGGCGGGGCAGGTTCATCCCGATCGCCACGGTCGATTCACTGCGCCGTATCGTGCTGCCGGACTCCACCGCCGTCGTCGCCTACACCTCCGGTACGACGGGTCACCCCATGGGGTGCGCGCTGAGCCACCGCAACCTGGCCCATTCCTGCGACACACTGCTCAGGGGCTGGGGTCACACCGTGCGGCCGGCGGACGGAGGGCAGCCATCGGTCCTCGCCTTCCTGCCCTTCTCCCACGTGTACGGGCTCCTGGTCCAGAGCCTGTGCATCCGCGGCGGGATGCTGATGGCGCACGAACCCGACCTGAGCGAGGAATCCCTGTCGTCGGGCCTGCGTTCCTTCCGCCCCACCTACTTCTGCGCCGTCCCCTCGCTGCTCGAGAAGATCTACAAGAACTTCCTGCGCGCCGCCCAGGAAGCCGGCCGCGGGGCCCTGTTCGAGCGGGCCTCGGACACGGCGCGGGACTTCGCCGCGGCGCTGGAACGGCAGCGGCTGGGCGGCGGTTCGGGTCCCGGTTTCGATCTGCGGCTCCAACACGCCCTGTTCGAGCGGACGGTGTACCGCAAGCTGCGCGCCGCGCTCGGCGGCAGGGTGGTCCGGGCGACGTCGGGCGGCTCGTCCCTCAGCCGCGAACTCTCCCTCTTCTACGAGGGGATCGGCATCTACGTGAACGACGGGTACGGCCTCACGGAAGCCGCCGGCGGTATCACCGCGCAACCGCTCGGCCGGGAGATGTCGGGCACCGTCGGACAGGCACTGCCGGGCAACGACATCATCGTGGCCGACGACGGCGAGATCCTGGTCCGCGGGCCGTCGGTGTTCCAGGGCTACATCAACAACGACGCGGCGACGCGGGGAGCGCTGCGCGGCGGCTGGCTGGCCACCGGGGACCTCGGACGGCTGGACTCCGAGGGCTATCTGACGATCACCGGCCGCAAGAAGGACATCATCGTCACCAGCAGCGGCAAGAACGTCGCCCCGGCCGCCCTGGAACAGCGGCTGAGGATGCATCCGTTGATCCACCAGGCGGTCGTCGTCGGCGACAACCGCCCCTGCGTCGGGGCCCTGATCACCCTGGACCCGCAGTTCCTGGCCTACTGGCGCGGCTCCCTGTCGCTGCACAGCGACGCGCCGAGCCGGGAGGCCCGCGAGGAGAACGCGCTGCGGGAGGAGATCGGACGCGCCGTGGCCGCGGCCAACAGCGCGGTCTCGCGCTCGGAGTCGATCCGGGTCTTCCGTGTGCTCCCGGTCCAGTTCGACCTGTCCAACGGGATGTTGACGCCGTCGATGAAGCTGCGCCGGGACGCGATTGTGCGGCACTACGCGTTCGAGATCGACGCGATGTACCAGGCACGCTCGCGCGCTCCGCGGCAGACCGTGCCGGACGAGCTGTCGAGCTGGGACGAGTCGGACAACGTCTTCCGCTGACCACACGGTCGTCACGTCCTGTGAACCATGTGATCCAAAAGGTTCACTCCTGACCGGTGCGTTTCCGCATCCGGGCGGGCATGGTGGTCCTCGACTCTTTCGTCTGCCTGCCGCACCCAGCTGGCGGAACGGCTGAAGGCACGGTGGGATCGATGTGGTGCAAGCAGCGATCCAGGGCATGCGAAGGGCGTCGGATGCAGACCGCCTGGAGCCGCAGAGAGGGATGAACACCGTGACACGACCCAGGATCCTGGTGGTTGGCGCAGGCTTCGCCGGCGTGGGATGCGTACGCCGGCTGGAGCGGAAACTCGCGCCGGACGAAGCGGACGTCACGCTGGTGACGCCGTTCGCCTACCAGCTCTATCTGCCGCTGCTCCCCCAGGTCGCCTCCGGCGTGCTGACGCCGCAGTCGATCGCCGTCTCGCTCAGGCGCAGCAAGAAGTACCGCACCCGGATCATTCCGGGCGGAGCCATCGGCGTCGACCTCAAGTCCAAGGTCTGCGTCATCCGCACCATCACCGACCAGATCGTGAACGAGCCGTACGACTACATCGTGCTGGCCCCCGGCAGCATCACCCGCACCTTCGACATCCCGGGTCTCACCGAGCACGCGTTCGGCATGAAGACCCTTGCCGAGGCCGCCTACGTCCGCGACCACGTCATCTCCCAGCTCGACCTGGCCGACAGCAGCGACGACCCGGCGGAGCGTGCCTCGCGGCTGCAGTTCGTCGTGGTCGGCGGTGGGTACGCCGGCACCGAGACGGCCGCCTGTCTGCAGAAGCTGACGCACGCCGCGGTCAAGCGCTATCCCCGTATCGACCCGGGGCTGATCAAGTGGCATCTGATCGACATCGCCCCGAAGCTGATGCCCGAACTGGGCGACAAGCTGGGCCGCAGCGCGCAGGAGATCCTGGCCCGGCGCGGCATCGACGTCTCGCTGGGCGTCTCCATCGCGAAGGCGGCGCCCGAGGAGGTCACCTTCACCGACGGCCGCGTGGTGCCCACCCGCACTCTGATCTGGACCGCGGGCGTCGTCGCCAGCCCGCTGATCGCCACGCTGGGCGCGGAGACGGTGCGGGGCCGGCTCGCGGTGAACGCCGAGATGAACCTGCCCGGCCAGGACGGTGTCTTCGCGCTCGGCGACGCGGCGGCCGTGCCCGACAAGGCCAAGGACGACGACAACGCCGTCTGCCCGCCCACGGCCCAGCACGCGATGCGCCAGGGCAAGATCGTGGCCGACAACGTGGTCGCGTCCCTGCGCGACCAGCCGCTGACGCCGTACGTCCACAAGGACCTCGGCCTGGTCGTCGACCTGGGCGGCAAGGATGCCGTCTCCAAGCCGCTCGGCATCGAACTGCGCGGCGTGCCCGCCCAGGCCGTCGCCCGCGGCTACCACTGGTCGGCGCTGCGCACCAACGTCGCCAAGACGCGCGTGATGACGAACTGGGTGCTCAACGCGATCGCCGGCGACGACTTCGTGCGCACCGGCTTCCAGTCCCGCAAGGCCGCCAGGCTGAAGGACTTCGAGTTCACCGACGCCTATATGACGCCGGAACAGGTGCGGGCCCACGTCGAGGAGACGGACCGGAAGGAGACATGAGGCGGGTGCCGGCGGTCCGGACCCGTCGTGTCATGCTGAGATCCGGATCATGACGATCCGGTTCATGACGTGAAACGGGAGTGAGTACGGCGGCGTGAGGGCAGCGGGAGGGTCGGTCCGGGCACGGCTGCGCGATCTCGTGGCGGCCTCCGATCCGGGGTTGCTGCGGCTGGCCGCGGGCCTGCGGACGGTGGGCGCCATCGCGCTCACGCTGGCCGTGCTCTCCCTGCTGCAGGTCGACGTGCGCCTGCTCGTGGCCGGTGCCATCGCGGCCATGGTCTCCACCTTCGCCATCCGGGAGAAACAGCGCGCCCAGCAGGCCGTCACGCTCGCGCTGGGCCTTGTGGTGGCGCTGGCCTCCGTGTCCCTGGGCGCGCTTCTGCACTCCCGGGTGGTGGGCGGTGACGTCTTCTTCGTCGCCCTCATCTTCTGCGCCGTCTACTCCCGCCGGTTCGGCGACCGGGGCACCGCGCTCGGGCTGATCGGCTTCCAGGTCTACTTCATGTCCCTGTTCGTCGGCGCCACCGTGTCGGAGCTGCCGAAGTTGTGGGGTGTCGTCGCCGTCGCCGTCGCGTCCAGCGCCGTGGTGCGCTTCGCGCTCGTGCCGGAGACGCCCACGGGGGTCCTGGAGCGGCTGCGCGAAGCCTTCCGCGCCCGGCTGGCGCAGCTCGTGACCGCACAGCTCGGCCTGCTCGACGCCGGGCCGGACGAGATCGACAAGGCGCTGGAGGACGTACGCGGCGGCACCTCCCGGCTGCACGAGACGGCCATGATGATCCAGGGCCGGCTCGACGAGGGAACCGCCGACGAGGCCGCGGCCCGGCTCGTGCAGCGCCGCGTCGCGGACGCCGAGATCGCCGCCGAACGCCTCGGGCTCCTGCTGCTGACCTCCCTCAGTACCGAGCGGGCGGACACGCTGACCCTGCATCTGCCGGGCGCGCCCGTCACGCCGGGCGGCCATGTGCCTGTGGGGGACGAGGCGACCGCCGTCCTGCGCCGCGATCTGGAGGCGTTGCGCCTGCTGGTGCTGCGGCCCGTCTCCGAGGGCACGGGAACCGGTCTGGCCCAGCTGCGCAACCGGCTCCTCGGCTACCGGGACGAGGAGAACCTGCCGAAGGCCTCCCCCGCCGTCCAGGACGTGTTCCGGGGGATCGGCGAGGCCGCCCGTGCGGTGCTCGGGCTGCGGATCGCGCTCGGCGGGGCGCAGGACGACGCGGACGACACCCCGTCGACGGCCCGTTCCCGCGAGGAGCTGGACGCCGAGGACGCGGCGATCGACGCGGGCGAGGAGGCAGCCGAGGAGGCGCCTGCGGGGCTGGACAGGCCCACCACGCGTGCTGCCGTGCAGGTGGCGGTGGGGTCGGCGCTGGCCATCATCGGCGGCGAGTTCCTCTCCAGCCAGCGCTGGTACTGGGCGGTGCTGACCTGCTGGATCGTGTTCATCAACACGGCCTCGACCGGCGAGATCCTGGTCAAGGGCTACCGGCGGCTGCTGGGCACCGTGCTCGGTGTCGTGGCCGGTCTGCTGCTCGCGGGCCTCGTCGGGCACCACACCTGGACGGCGTTCGCGCTGGTGCTGCTGTGCGTGTTCGCGATGTTCTACACGGCCCCGCTGTCGTACACGCTGATGTCCTTCTTCGTCACCGCCGCGCTGGGCGTGCTGTACACCCTGCTGCACACCTACAGCCTGTCGGTGCTGGTCCTGCGGGTGGAGGAGACGGCGCTCGGCGCGGCCTGCGGGATCATCGCGGCGGCGTTCGTGCTGCCGGTGCACACCAACCGCCGTACGAACGACCTCCTCGTCACCGTGCTGGATCGGCTCGCCGACGTCACCGAGGCCGCCGTCGACCAGCTCAGCGGCGGGGACCCCGCCGAACTGCTCGACAAGGCGCGCGACCTGGACCAGGCGCTGGCCGACCTGCGCGCCGCGACCCAGCCGCTCACCCACCCGGTCACCCCGCTCAGGGCCCGGCGCAACACCGCCCGCTATGTCGTCGCGCTTCTGGAGACCTGCGCGTACCACGCACGTTCGCTGGCCGCGATGGCCGAGCTGCTGCCCACGCATCCCTCGATCGCGGCGGATCCGCGGCTGCGACGGGCCGGGCGGCGCATCCTCGCCAACATCGGGACGATCTCCGCTCGGGTCGCGGACGAGCGGGCCGCCGCCGAGGTCGAGACGGGGGCGAGCATCGCGGCCCTGCTGGAGTCCGAGGTGCCCGGCGGCTCGCGGTACGGCCGCATCACCGACCGGGTGCTCAGGCATCTGCAGCGCCTGGACGAGGCGGTGGTGGGCCTGGCCCGGCCGCTGAAGGTGCCGGTGGCCGCGCCGAAGCGGTGAGCGTGCTCAGAAGTCGGTGGGCAGACCGCTCGCTTCGGCGATGCCGCGCAGCTCCTCGTTCTGCCGGTGCCGTTCCCGGATGTACTCGGCGATCTCGCCCAGCCGTGCCGGGTCGGAGGCGGTGTCCGCGTCGGTGATCACTCTGACCGTGCCGGTCTCCTCGAGGTCGATCTCGACGACCTCGTTGTCCAGTCGGCCGGTGACCGCGGCGGCGATGACCAGGGCGGCCTCGTCGCGGACCTCCTGGGAGAGGCCGTCCCCGTGGTCCCCGTCCAGCGCGAAGTCCAGCTCGGGCACGCGTTCCTCATCGATGGCCCGCAGGACCGGCTCGACGACGCCGAGCAGCTGCCGGTAGTCCTCCGTGTCCATCCGGGTGCGCAGGAGACCGAGGTAGAGGTCGACGGGCCGGTGCTCCGGTGGAAACTCGGATTCGTTCATCCGGTCCGTGTTCCCCGTGATCCGCGCCTCAGACCCTGCGCCAACGAACCAGACCGAACGAGAACAGCCCGAACAGTACGAGACCGGCCGCGACGCAGACGAGCAGCGACGGACCGAGCGGGGTGTGAGCGAACGAGCGCAGGGTGTCGTCCAGCCCCTTTGCGCGGTCCGGTTCGTAGTCGACGGCGGCGCGCACGGCGAAGGCGCCCGCGGCGGCGAACACCAGGCCGCGCGCCGCGCCGCCCGCCACTCCGGTGACGTCCACCAGCCGTCGGGCCCATGGGGACATCTCGCCGAGCTTGAGCTCGTCGCGGTAGTCGCGCCGCACGGCCCGGGCGGCGATCCACACGCCCGCCACGACGACGCCGGCCCCGGCCGCGCCCACGAGCCACTGCCTGGCGGGCAGGCCCAGGGCCCTGGCCGTGACGTCGCGGGACTGCGCGTCGCTCGACCCGCTGCCGCCGGGGCGGGGGCCGGTTGCGAAGGACAGCACGGAGTAGGCGACGAAGCCGTAGAAGACACAGCGGACCACCGCGAGCAGCCGCTTTCGCGCTGCACGGCCCTCCGGCCCGACCGAGCCGTGTCCTGTCGCCGTCATCGGACTCCGATCTCCGTCGCCTCCGGTCATGCCGGGATGATCGTCTCGAGCAGCCGGTGCGCGGCTTCCAGGGCCCGTCCCAGCTCTTGCGTGCCGGTCGACACACAGAGGGTGTAGGCCAGATCCTGCGCGCGCTTGCTCGGCCTGGCCCCGCCCGCCGTCGCAGCCTCCTCGGCCGGCACGGTCTCGTACTCCTCGACGAGCCTTCGCAGGACGGCGGGACGGGGGATCAGCATCGGTGCACTCCTCGTGCGGTCCGGTGGGCTCAAGCCGCGACCGCCCGTCCGTCGGTACCCCGCTGCCCCAGCGCCTCGGCGCGTACCCGGGCGCAGCTGCGGCTGATGAGGCGGGAGACGTGCATCTGCGAGATGCCGAGCCGGTCGGCGATCCGGCTCTGCGTCATGTCCTCGAAGTAGCGCATGTAGAGGATGGCGCGCTCGCGTTCGGGCAGCCGGCGCAGTCCTTCCTTGGCGGATTCGCGATCGATCACGACGTCGTACGAGGAGTCCGCCACGCCGAGGGTGTCCGCGAGGCGGTAGCCCTCCTCGTCGCCCGAGAGTTCGGCGTCCAGTGACAGGGTGCTGAAGCTTTCGAGGGCTTCGAGGCCGGCGCTCACCTCGTCCTCGGTGAGTCCGGTGTGGACGGCGATGTCGGCGACGGAGGGTTCGGGGCTGCCCGGGGTCTGGGTGAGTGCGCGGCGGGCCAGCCGTACCTTGTTGCGCAGTTCCTGGACCCGGCGGGGCACCCTGAGCGCCCACATCCGGTCCCGGAAGTGGCGTTTGACCTCGCCGGTGATGGTGGGCACGGCGTAGCTCTCGAAGGCGCCCCGCTCCGGGTCGAACCGGTCGATCGCCTTGACCAGGCCGAGTGCCGCGACCTGGCGGAGGTCCTCCACGGCCTCCCCGCGGTCGCGGAAGCGGCCGGCGATCCGGTGCGCCATGGGCAGCCAGACAGTGACGAGTTCGTCGCGTATCGCGTCCCGCTCGGGGCCGCACTCCAGGGTGGCCAGGCGGGCGAAGAGGTCCGCCGTGTCGGGGGCGTCGTCGTGCCGCCGTCCGCTGCGAGCGGTCGGGCGGGCCTGCGCGCCGGATGTGCTTGTCGACATGTCGATGAGCATGCGGAATCGCTCCTGAATGAGGGTTTCAGGGACTTACCGCGGGAAAAGCCGACGCCCGGACCGACTGATGGGGCCCAGGGCAGCCGTACCGCTCCCGCTGGCGCGCCTCCGGTCCGAAGCACGAACGTCCGTATGCCCGGCCCCCGCGGGAACAAACGCCACCCCGATGGAAGACGTTCAGCGAAAGGCGACCACGGCGGTGATGCACTTGCCGCCGGCGGGCAGTTCGGACACGCGGACCTCGCGGGCCAGCCGGCAGACGATGGGCCAGCCGTGGCCGCCGACGCGCCGGCGTCGCAGCGGGTCCGCAGGCTCCCTGGTCACGGGCAGTCGGTCGCTGCGGTCGCTCACCGAGACGCGCACGCCCGTTCCGAGGACGTCGACGCGGAAGTCCGTGACGCCACCGCCGTGCAGGATCGCGTTGGTCGTCAGCTCGGAGACGACGAGCAGAGCGTCCCCCAGAGCCTCCGGATCACAGTGTGTGTGGGTGGCCCAGCAGCGTTCGGTGACCGCTCGCTCGACCGCCCTTCGCGCCTCCGCGGGTTGGCACGACCCCGGCGCATGCGTCCGCTGCGCGCCCGGCCGCTGGAGGGCGGGTGGGGTCCCGTGCTCCTCGCACATCGCCTGGCTCCCTGATCGGTGAAGAACCGGCTTCCTTGTACGGGGGAAGGAAACCGGACCCTGCCACACCCACGGCCGCCGCGTCCGGGCCACTGCCTTCACGGACACGGCACTTCCCCCGCCCGGTCACAGCGGCTCAGCCTCCCGCTGCGCGAGCACCGCAGGTCTCCTGTTCGGCTCACCTGCACAGGCTCCGTCAAACCTCTCGACCCGATGTAGCTGCCCGGGCCTGCGGAGCGCACATCGTGGGTACGCGGATGCCATGACCGATGTCGTGGACTCAGACGAGCTGCTGCGGCGCATCCGGCGCGCCCGGACCTGCGCGCAGCAGGAGGTGCGGGCGTGGCGGGCACGGAGCGACGACCTGCGGGCGACCGATCCGGAGGCGGCGCGCGACGCCGCCGTACGGACCCTGGCCTACGAGGCCGTCCTCAGAGTGCTGGACGAGATCCTGACCCCGGGCAGCCACGCCTCGAAGTGAAACCGGTCACGTGACCCGGTTGTGAGTACGCGAAAACCCCGTCGATGGTTTACGGTTCATTCATACGTGGTGACGGAGTCGACCGTACCGTCCTCCGACGCCACCGCTTACGGCCCTGGCTGGTCTCCCCCGTCCAGCCAGGGCTTTTTTATGCCCTCGGGGTTCCTGGCGGGAACTGCCGTCCTCCGAGGTGCTCGAGGCGTCCGCAGCGGCTGAAATGGGCGTAGGGAAAGCACCGGAACCGATTCTCGGCGAGGAGCCCCGCGTCATGACCAAAGCGATAAAACTGCTGACCGCCCTTCCCCCGCCCCGGCGCCAGAGTTTGATGACGCTCGCGCACGAGGTCTCCTTCGCGGAGGACACCCGGATCTTCGAGGCGGGCGGCAGGGCCGACCGCTTCTGGGTCATCCGCTCGGGCGCGGTCTGTCTCGACCAGCGCGTCAACTCGCTGCAGCGGGTGACCGTGGCGACCCTCGGCGCGGGCGATCTGCTCGGCTGGTCCTGGTTGTTCCCGCCGCACGAGTGGGACTTCGGCGCGGAGGCCTTCAGCCCCGTGCGCGCCTACGAGTTCGACGCGGCGGCGGTGCTGCGGCTGTGCGAGGACGACACACAGCTCGGGCTCATACTGGTGCGCAGCGTCGCCGAGATCCTCGCGCACCGCCTGGAGACGACGCGCGGCAAGCTCATGGAGCAGCACTCGAGCCACCGGCGCAGCGCCCTCTAGCGCGTGCCGGGCGCGCGACGCCCGGCTGATCCGCCGTACCGGCCCCAGGAATCAGATGCGGTAGCGGCGCAGTGCCGGGACCGCGGCGGCCAGGGTCAGCATCACGACGACGACGAGGAGGCCGCCGCCGGCGACCGCCGTGCGGGGGCCGAAGGCCGAGCCCGCGGTGCCGTGCAGGACGTCGGCGAGGCGCGGACCGCCCGCCACGACGACCGTGAAGACGCCCTGCATACGGCCGCGCATCTCGTCGGTGGCGGCGGACAGCAGGATCGCCCCGCGGAAGACCATCGAGACCATGTCGGCGACCCCGGCCAGGGCGAGGAACACCACCGCGAGCCACAGGTTTCCGCTCAGGCCGAAGCCGGTGATCGCGGCGCCCCAGGCGACGACCGCGCCGATCACCATCCAGCCGTGCCGGCGGGCCCGGGAGAACGTGCCCGAGAACAGGCCGCCGAGCACCGCACCGATGGGGATCGCCGCGAACAGCAGGCCGAGCGCGAGACCTTCGCCGTAGGGGCTGTAGGTCTGGGCGGCGAGCTGGGGGAACAGGGCGCGGGGCATGCCGAAGACCATCGCGATGATGTCGGCGAGGAAGGACAGCAGCAGCACCTTGTGCATGGAGATGTAGCGGAAGCCCTCCGCGATCTCCCGCACGCCCGCGCGTCGCGCCGTCGCGGACGCCAGGGGCGGCAGCGAGGGCAGCTTGTAGACCGCCCACACGGTGACGCACAGCGCGAGCGCGTCGATCAGATACAGCTCGGGCAGGCCGATGACCGGTATCAGGGCGCCTGCCAGCAGCGGTCCGACCACCTGCCCGGTCTGCATGACGGTCGAGCCGAGGGCGTTGGCCGCGGGCAGCTGGCTTTCCGGCACCAGGCGGGCGATGGACGCGTTGCGGGCGGGGGCGTTCAGGCCCCAGAACGCCTGCTGCATCGCGAGCAGGATCATCAGCGCGGCCACGGACTCCAGCCCGGCGAAGGCCTGGAGCCAGAACAGCAGCGAGGTGACGGCGATGCCGATGTTGGTGATCAGGAGCAGCTTGCGGCGGTCCATGCTGTCGGCGACCGCGCCGCCCCACAGCGCGAACACGATCAGCGGCAGCAGACCGGCGAGGCTCGCGGCGCCGACCCACGCCGAGGAGCCGGTGATGTCGTAGATCTGCTTGGGCACGGCGACGGCGGTGAGCTGGCTGCCGACTGCCGTGACGATCGTCGAGGACCACAGCCGGCGGTAGGCCGGGATGCGCAGGGGGCGGGTGTCCATGGCCCAGCGGCGCCACCCTCGCCGGGGTGGATCGACCGCGACCGGGTCCGGTGTCTGCGGTTCGGTGCTGCTCTCGCTGGTGTCCACGGGCGTCCTGGTTGCTCGATACATCTTTCGGGTCCGGGGTTCACTATCCCAGCACCGCAAGAGAGTTCGGGACGCGCGGTCTCAGGTTGTGGACTCAGGCCCTGACGACGAGCAGGGTGCCGAGCGCGATCATCGTCGCGGCGACCAGTCCGTCCAGGACCCGCCAGGCCGCCGGCTTGGCCAGGAAGCGGCCGAGTGCACGGCCACCGAAGCCGAGTGCCGCGAACCAGCACAGGCTGGCGAGGGCGGCGCCGAGGCCGAACGTCCAGCGCAGCCGGCCGCGGTCGGCGGCGATCGAGCCGAGCAGGAACACGGTGTCGAGGTAGACGTGCGGGTTGAGCCAGGTCAGCGCCAGACAGGTCAGCACCGCCCGCCTGCGCGAGCCCGCCGTCTCCCCCTCGGTGAGCAGCGCGCCGCCCGGCCGCAGCACCCGGCGGGCGGCGAGGGCGCCGTAGCAGAGCAGGAAGGCGCCGCCGATCCAGCCGACCGCGGTCAGCGCCCCCGGCCAGGCCACCACCACAGCGCCGACCCCGCCGACGCCGAGCGCGATGAGGAGGGCGTCGGACAGGGCGCAGATGCCGACGACGGCGAGGACCGCGTGGCGGCGGATCCCCTGGCGCAGGACGAAGGCGTTCTGGGCGCCGATGGCGACGATGAGCGAGAGGCCGGTACCGAAGCCGGCGGCCGCGGCGGTCAGAGCGGGTGACATGGCACTGACGCTAGAGATTCGATCACTGCACGTACAGCTAAAGATTCTTACGTATCATTAGCAGGCATGAAGTCAGAGCTGACGGAGCTTCCCCTCGACCAGGTGCGGACGCTGCTCGCGGTGGTGGACGAGGGCACGTTCGACGCGGCGGCCGCGGCGCTGCACGTGACGCCGTCGGCGGTCAGTCAGCGGGTGAAGGCACTGGAGCAGCGCACGGGCCGGGTGCTCCTCATGCGTACGAAGCCGGTGCGGCCGACCGAGTCGGGCGAGGTCGTCGTGCGGTTCGCCCGGCAGCTGGCCCGACTGGAACGCGATGCGCGCGCCGAACTCGGCATGAGCGGGGCCGGGGAGCCGACCCGGGTGTCGATCGCGGTGAACGCCGACTCCCTGGCCACCTGGTTCCTCCCGGCACTGACGCGCGTACGGCCCGAACCCCGGCTCTGTTTCGAGCTGCGCCGCGAGGACGAGACCCGTACCGCGTCGTTGCTGCGGGAAGGTCTGGTGATGGCCGCGGTGACGTCGTCGCCGGAGCCGGTCACGGGCTGTTCCGTGCGCGCGCTGGGACGGATGCGCTATCTCCCGGTGGCCCACCCGGACTTCGTCCGCGAGCATCTCGGCGGACCGCTGCGGGACGCGCTCGCCGTGGCCCCCTCGGTGGCCTTCGACCGCAGCGACGACCTGCAGGACGCCTTCGTACGCCGGCTGCGGCGCGGGAGGGGTGGTGCGAGTGCGGTTCGGCATTTCGTGCCCACCTCGGAGGGGTTCGTGGAGGCCGTGGCCGCCGGTCTGGGCTGGGGCGTGGTGCCCGAGGTGCAGGCCGAGCCCCTGCTGGGCACCGGCCGCCTGGTCCGCCTCGCGCCGGAGGCGGTCGACGTACCCCTGTACTGGCAGCAGTGGAAGCTGGACTCCCCCGCACTGGCGGCCGTGGCCGAGGTGGTCGCGCAGGCGGCCGGGGAGGCGCTGCGCGGCGGATGAGCCGACGCGGCCGCCCGCCCGCTCGCGACCCCGCCACCCCTGACTTGCGTGATGCAATCGACGTACGATGGGGGCGTGCTTCCCCGTATGTACGAAGGTCAGGTCTGCTCGATCGCCCGGTCGCTCGAGGTGGTGGGCGAGCGCTGGTCGCTGCTGATCGTGCGCAACGCCCTGCGCGGCACGCGGAGGTTCGAGGACTTCCGCACCGACCTCGGCATCGCGCACAACGTGCTGTCCGACCGGCTGGGCAAGCTCTGCGAGGCCGGGATCCTGGAGCGGGTGCTCTACCAGACCCGTCCGGAGCGGTACGAGTACGTGGTGACCACGGCGGGCGTGGACCTGTGGCCGGTGATCATGTCCTTGCTGCTGTGGGGGGACCGGCACCGGGCCCCGGACGGGCCGCCGTTGATGGTCCTGCACCGCGGCTGCGGCGGCCGGCTCCGGCCTGGGCTCACCTGCGACGCCTGCGGAAAGCCGCTGGGACCGCTGGACTGCGACATGGAGCCCGGGCCCGGCGCTCAGCCGGCGGGTGACACGGTCAGGCCCGCCAGCCCCGCGTAGTAGGCGAACTTGAACGGATCGAAGAACTGGTTCCGCTCGACCAGCACCAGCAGGAGCCGTCGCCGCAGCTCGCCCAGTGCCGCGTCGTCCGGGTGGCTCAGCAGGCCGCAATCGACGATCCTGAGCGCCGCGGCGGGATCGTCGCGCGTCAGCAGTTCCTCGCCCGCCGCGACGAAGGCCTCCGCCTTGCCGCCGCCCAGCAGATCCAGTGCGGCGGCCCACTGCTCGGGAGCGAGGGGTTCGACGCCCTCCCCGTCCGCCTTCCAGTAGCCGGTCCCCTGGTCGTACACACGCTGGACGAAACCGTCACGGATGGCCAAGTACGGCAGCACCGCGACGGGATGGTCGCGCAGCACCTCGGGCAGGTGGTCACGGTCGAGCACGTCGGTGAGCGTGCGGCCCGCGGCGATGTCGTCCGCGACGACGGCGTGCAGGTCGCGCAGGGACGCCAGCAGCCCGGGGAACGACTCGATGGTGAAGTTCTCGGTCAGGGCGGTGTGTCCGTGGACCAGCAGCCTCGGGCGCAGGTCCTGGACCTTCCCCAGCGCGTCGAGCAGTCCCGCGGGCGATCCCTCGGGGAAGAACGGGGCGCCCAGATACGGCATGCACATGTCCCCGGTGAACACCACGCCCTCGTCCGGGAGATGGATGAGGAGACCGTCACTGGTCTCGCCTCCGCCGATGGGGACGAGGGTGAACCGCGTCTCGCCGACGGTCAGTGTCTCGGGCCGGTCGACGAGTCGGTCCGGCACGACGTGCGGGATGCCGTCCTGGTCCGCCGGCAGCAGGGACCGGAAGGGCGGCGGGCCCGCGGCCTGCAGCCGCAGCTCGTCGGGGAAACCGGCCTGGGCGATGACCTGGCTCGTAGCACCGGTCAGCGCCTCCAGGCCGCCGATGTGGTCGAAGTGCGCGTGGGTGAGGATCACATGGGTGATCGGCGCGTCGGTGATGGCACGCAGGTCGCGCAGTGCCGCCGCGGCGTGCCGGGGATGGCTCGCGGCGTCGATCGCCACGACGCCCTCGCCGGTGACGACGAACGCGAAGTCGGCGAAGTCGTAGCCCTGGGCGACGTGTACGCCGGGGGCCATTTCGACCAGCCTCGGCGGGGCCATGCGCAGCCCGTCCTCGGGACTCACCAAGTTCTCGGTGACCAGGGACAGTTCGGGACCGTGCCCGATGCGGGCGCGTGCCGCGCGGGCGTCCTCCGCGCGGCCCTGACATGCGTAGGCGCGCGCCAGGGCGGCATGCACGGAGTGCAGGAAACCCGCCGGGAGCCGGTCGCGTACCGCGAGGATGAACTCCAGGTCCGAGATCACCGTGTCGGCCCGGCCCGCGCAGTCCGGGAAGCCCGCGAGGACGGTTCCCCGGAAGTACTGGGGCAGTCCGAGATCGCGTGACGCGGCGGCGTCGAGCCGGACGAACGCCTTTTCGTCGGGCCCGTCGAGCCGGGCTTCGAACGCCCCGGCCAGGCTTTCGACCAGGGCCGATTCGGGTCGCTCGGCGCTGAGGGCGGCGAAGTGGTCGTAGCCTTCGCGGAGTTGGTGCGTCGCGAGCAGTTGCTGGGCCAGTACGACCAGCAGGCGGTCGGGGACGCCGGGCCACCGCACGGCTCGGCGCAGCGCCTCGGTCTTCTTCATGATGTCTCCTTCATCGTGGAAGAAGGCCGCGGTCCGACGGCCCCGGCGGGCTCCGTCCGGGATGCCGGGACACGGCCCGGAGCGAGCACCCAGGACAGGTCGGCGAGCGAGTCGTGCGGAAACGACCGTCCGAGGTCCGTGAACGCGATGTTCACGACGGTCACGTCCAGCAGGGCCATGACGACCACGGCCGACGTGACGACGAGGACCTTCCGGCGACGCTCGATGTTCCGACTCCGGCACCAGGCAGTGGATTGCTTGATGCAATCGACTATAGAGAGGTGACTTGCATCAAGCAATCGACTGAGCGGACTGTCAGGAGTTCAGGTCCGCCAGCTGCGCCGCGGCGCTGTCCAGCAGCATCTCCAGCGCCGTTGGATACGCACTGTCGACCATGCGGGTCGCCAGCAGGGGTGCTGCCTCGGCGATGCGCGGGTGGGTGGTGCGGGGCAGGTGGGCGTAGGTCGAGCGCCACATGGTCTCGTCGGCCCGCAGGGCATCGCTCGGCAGCGCCAGAGAAGCGGCGTCGAGGGCGGCGAAGGCCAGGGTCTGGTCGATGAAGGCGTGGTAGATGCGGACCGTGGCCGGGAGCGGGAAGCCGGCCGTGCGCAGGACGTCCAGGACGGCCTCGTCGGCGGCCAGTTCGTTGGCCCGGCCGGTGACCCGGCTGGTGGTCAGCAGGGCCGCCTGCGGGCGGGCGACGTAGGCGGCGTGGATGCGCAGCCCGACGGAGCGCAGGTCCGCCCGCCACTCCCCCGTCGGGCACCAGCCGTCGAGGGCCTGCCCTATGAGGGCGTCGCCGATGGCGAGGGTGAGGTCGTCCATGCCGCGGAAGTAGCGGTACAGCGTGCTCGGGTCGGCGTCCAGGGCCAGGCCGAGGCGGCGGGCGGTGAGGCCCGCGCTGCCGTGTTCGCGCAGCATCCGCAGCGCCGTTTCGACGATCAGCCGCTCGGACAGCACCGTGCCGCTCTTCGTGGGCCGGCGTCTGCGGCGCCTGTCCTCCGGCACCACCGGTTTGGGCATGGAGCAGGCCTCCCTCCTTATGCCAACGCCATTGACCTTACGTGAGCGAGCGGCGTTGTATCAGAGGCAGGGCCCCTCGTCATCGACCCTTCAGAACAGGGAGATCTGTCATGCGTGTACTGCTCGTGGGCGCCGGCGGTGTCGGCACCGCCATCACCCGCATCGCCGCCCGGCGTTCCTTCTTCGACGCGATGGTGGTGGCCGACTTCGACCCGGCGCGGGCCGAGGCGGCGGTCGCCGCTCTCGGCGGCGACGGGGCCCGGTTCCGTGCCGAGCGGGTGGACGCGAGCGACGAGGCGGCGGTGGCGGAGCTGCTGCGCCGGCACGGCTGCGACGTGCTCCTCAACGCCACCGACCCGCGCTTCGTGATGCCGCTGTTCCGGGCGGCGCGCGGTGCCGGTGCCACTTATCTCGACATGGCGATGTCGCTGTCGCACCCGCACGCCGAGCGGCCGCACACGGAGTGCGGCGTCAAGCTCGGCGACGACCAGTTCGCACAGGCCGAGGAGTGGGAGAAGGCGGGCGCGCTGGCCCTCGTCGGCATGGGCGTGGAGCCGGGTCTGTCGGACGTCTTCGCCCGGTACGCCGCCGACGAACTCTTCGACGAGATCGAGGAGATCGGCATCCGTGACGGCGCGAACCTCACCGTCGACGGCTACGACTTCGCCCCCTCCTTCAGCATCTGGACCACCATCGAGGAGTGCCTCAACCCGCCGGTGGTCTACGAGCAGGGCCGCGGCTGGTTCACCACCGAGCCATTCAGCGAGCCGGAGGTGTTCGACTTCCCGGAGGGCATCGGACCCGTCGAGTGCGTGAACGTGGAGCACGAGGAGGTGCTGCTCGTCCCGCGCTGGGTGGACGCGCACCGCGTCACGTTCAAGTACGGCCTGGGACGGGAGTTCATCGAGACGCTTCGGACGCTGCACCTGCTGGGCCTGGACCGCACCGACCCGGTGACCGTGCCGAGCGCCGCGGGGCCGGTGGCGGTCTCGCCCCGGGACGTGGTCGCCGCGTGCCTGCCCGATCCGGCGACGCTGGGCGAGCGGATGCACGGCAAGACCTGTGCCGGCACCTGGGTGCGGGGCGTCAAGGACGGTGCGCCGCGCGAGGTGTACCTGTACCACGTGGTCGACAACCAGTGGTCCATGGCGGAGTACGGCAGCCAGGCGGTGGTCTGGCAGACCGCCGTCAATCCGGTCGTCGCCCTCGAACTCCTCGCCGCCGGCGCCTGGTCCGGCTCGGGGGTGCTCGGTCCGGAGGCCTTCCCGGCCCGCCCGTTCCTGGATCTGCTGACCTCGTACGGCTCCCCGTGGGGCATGCGCGAGCAATGAACACCGGATCTCCCCGTCTCCCTCGGTTTCACTCACGCATCGACAGGTGACCCGGAAACGAGTAAGCCATCCGCGAGGGCACGTTCGACTCAGATCGCAGGTGACTTTGATGGACGACTGGCGAGACCAGGCCGCGTGCCGCACCGAGGACCCCGACCTCTTCTTCCCGATCGGCACCTCCGGTCCGGCCCTGATGCAGACGGAGCAGGCGAAGGCGGTGTGCGGACGTTGCCTTGTGCGGGAACAGTGCCTGGTCTGGGCGCTGGAGCACGGGGAGTGCCTCGGGATCTGGGGCGGCACGAACGAGAACGAGCGGCGCACCCTGCAACGGCGACGCCGGCGCGCCGGCGCGCGCAACGGGTAGCCGCAGGACGGCTCAGCCCTTCGGCGCCGGGGCGCCCGGCAGACGCAGGGTGAACACGGCACCGGCGCCGGGTTCGCACGCGGCGACGACCGTTCCGCCATGCGCTGCGACCAGGTGACGGACGATCGGCAGGCCGAGCCCGCTGCCGCCGGTGCGGCGGCTGCGGGACTTCTCGGCACGCCAGAACCGGTCGAAGACGTGCGGCAGGTCCTCCGCGGCGATGCCAGTTCCGGTGTCGGTCACGGTGAAGACGACCTCGTCGCCGTCGCGGCGGGCCGCCAGGGTGACGGTGCCGTCGACGGGCGTGTGCCGCAGCGCGTTGGAGACCAGGTTCCCTAGCGCCTGCCGCATGCGCACCGGGTCGGCGTCGAGCCACGGCGTGCCGTCTTCCTCGGTGCGCACGGCGACGCCGGCCGCGTCGGCGGCGACCCGGTGGGCGGCGGCGACCTGGTCCAGCAGCTCGTCCGCGCGGACGGGCTCGCGGTGCAGTCGCAAGGTGCCCGCGTCGGCGGCCGCGAGGTCCTGGAGGTCGTCGATCACGCGCTGGAGCACCAACGCCTCGTCGTGCAGGGCGGCCAGGAGCGCGGGATCCGGGTCGACGACGCCGTCCCGGGTGACCTCCAGCCAGCCGCGGATGTTGGTGAGGGGGCTGCGCAGTTCGTGCGCGATGTCGCTGACCATGGCCTTGCGCTGGGCCTCCAGGCGTGCGCGGCGCTCGGTCAGGTCGTTGAACGCCTCGGCCAGGATGCCGGTCTCGTCCCGCGTGGTCACCGGCACCCGCACATGCATGTCCGGCGGCTGCTGAGCGGCCTCGGTCAGCGCCCGCAGGGGCCGTACGAGCCGGGTGGCGACGACGGCCGTGACGGCGACGGTGACCGCGAGCACCAGACCGGCGGCACCGACGATCTTGGTCTTGTTGGCCGGGGACATGTTGAAGCGGGGCGGGGTGGTGTCGTCGCCACCGAGGTACAGCTCGGCCACAGGGGCGACATACGGCTCAAGTTGGGCGCGCAGTGCGTCGTCCGCACAGCTCTGCGCCGTCTTCAGCGCCTTCGCGTCGCCCTCCTTGGCGAACTTGGCGATGACGTACCGGCTCAGGGGTGACCTCCCGCTGGGGTTGAGCATGAGGTAGAGCGGTACTTCGAGGTGCAGTCCGTGCTGTTGCAGGCAGGTGTCGGCTCCCGACGCCAGTCCGTCGAGGGCCTTCTGCTCGGTGGCGGTGGGGTTGATGAGCTGTGCGTAGCCGCAGTCCTGGGCGAGATAGTCGGAGGCCGGGGTCCCGTCCGAGTTGAGGATCACGGGTCGGCCGCTGGGAGTTCGCTCGATCTTGGTGTCGCTGCCGAACCGCTGGTAGCAGGTCTGCTCTTTCGCGGCGACCGCGTCCAACCGGGTGCGCTCCTTCGCCGTCAGCCGGTAGGGGCCCACCGCTCGGGGATCGATCCCGCTGAGCTGTGCGCCGGACTCCGTGTAGGTGTCGGTGTGCAGGGGGTCGACGGTGGCGGCGGCACCGAGGGGCAGGGAGGTTCCCTTCCGCGCCGAGTCGGCGATGAGCGTGCGGTCGGCGGCGGTCAGGGCGATACGCCGGCCCGTGCTCGCGGCCAGGGTACGGACGGTGCCCTCGACGCCCTTCCAGTCCGGGTGGGTTGCCGCGTAGCCACTGAGCTCGGCCAGTATCCGCATGTCGTCGGCGAGGTCCTGGCCCTGTTCCTCGCGCAGGGCCCGGGTGGTGGTCTCCACCGCCAGCCAGGCCGTCGCGGCCACGGAGCACACGGCAATGAGGACCGACGCGATCAGCAGCCGGACCAGCAGCCGCTTGCGCAACGGTATCCGACGCTTCACGGACGGCCGCCGCTGAGCTTGTAGCCGACCCCGAACACGGTCAGCAGCCGCACCGGGCGCCGCGGATCGGCCTCGATCTTGCGGCGCAGGTTCATGATGTGGACGTCGACGGCCCGCTCGGTGGAGGCCCTGTCGAAGCCTCGGGTGCACTGCAGCAACTGCCGCCGGGAGAAGACCCGTTCGGGCTCCGCCGCCATGGTCAGCAGGATCTGGAACTCGGCCGGCGTGCACTCCACGAGGTCGCCGTCGCAGCGCACCTCATGGCGCTCCGGATCGACGGAAAGCCCGGCCGCCCGTACGACGGGATCCTCCCGCACGCCGACCGTCCGCCCACTGCGCCGCAGCACCGTACGGATGCGGGCCATCAGTTCGCGCGGACTGTACGGCTTGGTCATGTAGTCGTCGGCGCCCAACTCCAGGCCGAGCAGGACGTCGTCCTCCTCCGAGCGCGCGGTCAGCATCAGCACGGGGATGTCCTCCTCGCCGCCGCGCAGGACCCGGCACACGCCGAAGCCGTCGACGACGGGGAGCATGAGGTCCAGGACCACGAGGTCGGGTCTCAACCGCCGGGCCGCGTCCAGCGCGGCCGCGCCGTCGTGGACCACCGTGGCCGTATGACCCTCCGCCAGCAGGGAGCGGCGTATGAGTTCGGCCTGCATCTCGTCGTCCTCGGCGACCAGCACATGTGCGCACACCCGGCGGATCCTAAGCGTTTCAGCGGGCGAGGGACGTGGCGTCGCCCATGACGACGACGGGATGAAGGTCGGGGTCGAGCGCGCGGAGCAGTTCCTTCATGTGCTTCTCGGCGATGCTGACGCAGCCGTGGGTGGGGCCGCCGTGGTCGACGTGGAACCATATGCCGCCGCCGCGGCTGGCCCCCATGGGGCGGGTCCAGTCGAGGGGCGAAGTGCCGGGCTTGCGGTTGTAGTTGATCGCGACGACATAGTCGAAGGAGCCGGCGAGGGATTCGCCCCCGAAACCCGTGCCGGGTGAGGTGAATCCGCCGGAGTGGGTGTACGGCAGCCGGGTGCCGGGATCGCCCAGCAGTCCACCGGCATCGGTGAGGCCGTACACGCCGACGGGCGAGCGCAGGTCACCGGCCGTGTGGTGGGCGGACCAGCCCTTGAGCGCGTTGTGCGCGGGCCAGCTCGCGCCCGCCTGCCAGCCCACCGTGGTGCGCTCGTAGAGGACCACGGTGGACCGCGGGGAGTTCTCGCCTCGCCCGGTGACGACCACTGCCTGGCGGGCGTCGGCGGGTATCTCCGCCAGGGTTCTGAGCCCCAGGCCCGGCAGCTGCAGCGCGGCGGCCTCGACGGACATCTGGGGCGAGGGCGAGGCCAGGGGGCTGATGGTGGGTGTGCTCGACCGGGCCGTGGCGGCGCCGGTCGGGTGGCCCGGCGAGGCCACGGCCCCGCCGCCGCATCCCGTGAGCAACAGGGACGCGGCGAGCAGGGCGACACGGGGTCTATTCATGATCACGAGTCGACTCTGACCGACACATGTGAGGAACTCGTCAGGTTTTAGGGGTTGTTCGGCTTCCCCGGAGCGTACAGCCAGGTGGTGAACAGGCGGTCGAGGTTCTTTCCCGACTGCCGCTCCGCCAGGCGCACGAACTGCGCGGTCGTCCCGTGTCCGTAGCGGTGTTCGCCCGCCCAGGCCCGCAGGATGTCGAAGAACGTCCGGTCGCCGACGGCCGTGCGCAGTTCGTGCAGGGCCATGGCGCCGCGGGCGTAGACGGGGGTGCCGAAGATGTTCTCGCCGCTGCCGGGGTCACCCGGCGGGAACGCCCACAGGTCGTCGCTCGCCGGGCGGGCGTACAGCGCGTCGAAGGTCTTCTGGGCGCTGTCGCCGCCGTGTTGCTCGCTGTAGAGCCACTCGGCGTAGGTCGCGAAGCCCTCGTTGAGCCAGATGTCCTTCCAGGAGGTCAGCGACACCGAGTCGCCGAACCACTGGTGGGCGTTCTCGTGGACGAGGGTGCTCAGGTCCGGCGCCGAGTCGTACAACGGACGCGACTGCGTCTCCAGCGCGTACCCGACGTCGGGCGCGTGGTCCACGATCGACCCGGCGGCGCGGAACGGGTAGGGCCCGAAGAGCTTGCTCTCCCATTCCAGGACGGACGGCAGCTTCTTCAGTACGGGCGCCGCCTCGGACGCCTCGCGCGGGTCGACGGCGTTGTAGACGCGGATGCCGTCGCGGGTGGTGTACTGCTCGACCTTGAACTTCCCGACCGTCGCGGTGGCGAGGTAGGCGGCCATGGGTTCGCGCTGGCGCCAGTGGAACGTGGTACGCCCCTGCGCGGTCCGCTGCCCGACGAGGACGCCGTTGGAGACGGCGCTGTGGCCCACGGGGACGGTGACCGTGATGTCGTACGACGACTTGTCCTTGGGGTGGTTGTTCGCCGGGAACCAGGTCATGGCGCCCTGCGGCTCCCCGGCGACGAACGCGCCGTCGTCGGTGGGGATCCAGCCGTCGAGCGAGCCGTCGGGGTCGGTGACCGGCTTGGGGGTGCCGCTGTAGGTGACGGTGACGCGGAACTCCTCTCCCTTGTGCAGGGCCCGGCGCGGGGTGACGACGAGTTCCTGGCCGTCGCGACGGTGGTCGGCCTTGACGTGGTCGACGGTCAGGCCGGTGACCTTCAGTCCGTTGAGGTCGAGGTCGAAGCGGGTCAGGTGCTGGGTGGCGCGGGCGGTGAGAACGGCGGTGCCGTCGAGGTGACGGCTTGTCGGGTCGTAACGGAGGGTCAGTCCGTAGTGCTCGACGTGGTAGCCACCGTTGCCGGCGAGCGGGAAGTACGGGTCCCCGGCACCGGGTGCGCCACCGGTGCCCGCGGAGGCGGGGCCTGCGGCGGCGAGCAGCGCCGCGAGGGCGACGGGGACGGTGATGGTCAGGACTTCGCGGCGCAGGACGGTGGTGGGTCTGGGGGCCTTGCGGCGGGATTGCCTCACATGCGCTCCTCGGGGAGGTGGCTGGTGATCAATCGGCCCCAGGCTAGAGGGCCGCCCCACCGGGATTCCCTCTCATTCGGGTCAAGTCACGCAGCGTCACCCGATAGCCCCGCACTACGCTCGACGTCACCCGCCACCACCGCCCCGCAGAAAGGCCCGACCGTGAGCGTTCGCGTGCGTCGCGTCTACGAACCGCCCGAGCCCGACGACGGCGTACGGATCCTGGTCGACCGGATGTGGCCGCGCGGCCTGTCCAAGGACGCGGCGCGGGTGGACGAGTGGCCGAAGGCCCTCACTCCGTCGACCGAGCTGCGCCGCTGGTACCACGCGGGCGAGGGTTCCTACGAGGAGTTCGCCGAGCGGTACGAGGCGGAGCTGGACGCTCCGGAGGCGTCCGAACTCCTCAGTCATGTCCGGGAGTTGGCCGCCAAGGAGCCCGTGACGCTGCTGACGGCCGCCAAGGCCCCCGAGCAGAGTCACGCCGCTGTGCTGGTCCGGCTGCTCGCATCACCTGCGAGGTAGTTCTCGGTGACGGCCAGAGCGGCCGCCATGATGCTCAGTTGGGGGTTCACCTCCGGGCAGGACGGCAGGACGGAGGCGTCGGCGACGAGGACGCCGTCGACGCCTCGCAGCCATCCCTCGGCGTCGGCCGACGCCCGCTGCGGGTCGCTGCCCGCGGCGACCGTTCCGGTCGGGTGGAAGGCCGACAGGTGCAGATCGCGCGGGGTGATCCCGGTGAGCAGCGCGTCGAGTTGGGCAAGGGTGCGGGCGCGCGGTGCCTTCGGGATGCCGGTGAGGACCTCGTGGGCCCCGGCGGCGAAGAGGATTCGGCCCATGGCTCGTACGGCGGTCATCAGGCGGCCGCCGTCGCGGGGGTCCAGGCTGTAGCGGACGAGGGTGCGGTCGCGGCCCAGGACGCGGCCCGCGGGCCGGTCGGCGATCATGGCGCCGAGGATCGCGAGCCGGTCGGCGCCCTCCAGTTCGCGGCGCAGACAGCGCCCGAGGCCGGGGAGGACGAAGCTGCTCATGCCGGGTGGGCTCGCGGTCGCCTCGATCAGGATCCCGCGGTCGTGGAGTTCCTCGACGCCGGTGCTCTGGAGGACGCCTTCCCAGGAGGTGACCGGTTCGGTGAAGCGGCCCGCGACGCTGGTGGCCGGGTGCACGCTGAGGTTGCGGCCCAGGCGGGGATGTCCGCCCAGGCCGGAACGGCGGAGCAGCGGCGGGGTCTGCAGGGCCCCGGCAGCCGTGACGACGAGGGGGCTGAGGATCTCCAGCTCGCTGCCGTCGGTCCGGCGCGCCCGGATGCCCGCCGCCCGTGGCAGGCCCGGGCGGTCGTGGTCGAGCAGGATCCGCAGCACCCGTGCGCCGGTGACGATGCGCGCTCCGTGGGCGCACGCGTCGGGCAGTACGGACAGCTGCACGCTCTGCTTGGCGCCGGTGGGGCAGCCCACCACGCACTGGCAGGAGCCCTTGCAGCCCGGCGCGTTGCGGCGCAACGGGCCCGCCCGCCAGCCGAGTTGCTCGGCGCCGGCCAGGGCGAGCAGGCCGTTGGTGCCGAGGACGTCGAGCGGTTGGGTGGCGACGCGCAGGGTGCGTTCGATCTCGTCCAGCCGGGCGGCGAGTCCGTCGGCGAGGTGGAAGCCGTGGCGGCTGCTCCAGCGGTCGAGGACGTGGTCCGGAGTGCGGTAGCAGGTACCGGAGTTGACGACGGTGGTGCCGCCGACGGCCCGTCCGACCGGCAGCAGGAGGGGCGGGTTGCCCAGGGCCGCCGTCGCCCCGCCGTCCCGGTACAGGTCGGTGAAGCGGTCCAGCGGTGCGCGACGGCCGAAGGACGCCGTGGTGTGGTGCTCGCCCTCCTCCAGTACGACGACGGAGAGTCCGGCGCGGGCGAGGGTGCGGGCGGCCACGGCTCCCCCGGCGCCGGATCCCACCACGACGGCGTCGGCGCTGGCACGGGCGGGCCACTCCTCGGCCGGGGTGCAGTCCAGCGGCGGGTCGTCGGGGACGGCCGGTGCCGGTGGAACCGGCGTCCGCTCGGTGGCCGCGGCGAGCAGCACGGGGACCTTGAGGAGGTCGAGCGCCGGTACGAGTCCGGGGCGCGCCGCGAGCGAGTCGAGCACCGTCTCGCGCTCTTCCGGGGTGAGGGCGGCCAGGCGGCGCCCGCTGTGCAGGACGGCATACGCGTCCACGGCGGTCGCGGCGGCGGCCACTCCGGCGCGCACGGGGGCGGGCAGGGCCGACAGGAACGTGTCGAGCCTGCGGGGTACGCGGGCGAGCCACTCCTCGTCCCCGGTGTCGGCGAGCAGGGCGGCGACCAGGCCCGGCGCGGTCATCGGTCCCCCACTTCGGCGTGTGCGGTGCCCTGCAGCGTCCACGAGGCCTCGGTGCGCCAGTGGCCCCACCAGCGCTCCAGCAGGATCCTCGCGTCGGCGCTCTCGCTGTTGCGGCACACCGCCTGGGCGCCGTCAGGGTCGCGGTAGTCCAGCGCGAGTGTGCGGTCGGCGGGCTGGGTGACCTCGACGCGGATGCGGCGCAGCAGCGTGCGGCCGGTCACCGTCCAGTCGGGCAGTCCGATGCGGGCACGGAACCGTCCGATGCCGAGCAGGCCCACCGCACTGCGCTCGGCCCGGCGCGGCCAGGTGCGGTCGCGGTGCCGCAGGCGCAGGAAGACGAGCGGTGGCAGTCGCCGCAGTACGGGCCGCGTCGACACCGCGGCGACCACTTCGAGGACGCCGCCGTCGCCCAGTTCGGCGTGCAGCCAGGCCCAGCGGCGGGCGTTGCCGTGGCCGTTGATGCGGGCGGAGGCTCCGGGGGCGCCGCGCAGGGTGAGCGTCCGTTCCCCGTCGCTGAAGGTGCCGTCGTAGGTGGCGCGGGCCGCGGGAAGCATGTGGGTGGCGGGGAGCAGGGGGCGCCGCCAGGACCAGCGGGGAAAGGTGAACAGGGGCTCTGCCAGGGGCTGTTCGGTGAGGTCCCAGTGGAAGTCGCCGGCATGTCCGGTCAGACGCCCGGGGGTTGCGTCGATGCCGTCGGCCGAGAATCCGTGCGGGGGACGGCTCCAGGGGGTGGGCCCGAAGCGGGCGTGGCGGACCTTTCCCTCCGGCGGGAAGGCGGCCGCCCAGCCGTGGGCCTGCGGCGCCGATCCGTCGGCGGGCGCGACCAGTTCGTGGTGCAGCCAGATGCCGGTGCCGGTGGTGGGGTCGGTCAGGGTGGTGTACCAGACCTCGGTGCGGTCGGGGCTGCCGTCCCAGCGCGGTGCGGAGTACTGGGCAGGGTCCTCCCGCCGGGGAAAGCGGAAGCTCAGGAGGAAGGGCGCCAGGTCGGTCGTGAGGGGGAAGCGGAGGGTGCCCTGTCCGGCCCTCGCGCCGTCCTCGTACAGCGTGAACGGCAGGACGGTCATCGACTTCACCGGGTGACGCGGGGTCACCGACTTCCAGCCGTCCAGGGTGAGTCGGCGGCCGTCGGCCGTGAACGTCAACCGGTAGCGGATACGGCGACGCGCGAGGGGCGAGATCTCCAACTCGCCGGTGGCGTCCGGGTCGTCGGTCAGTCCGGTGACGCGGATGCGGCCGCTGAGCCGGGCCCGGGTGGTGCGGTGCGGACGCAGGACCTCGTCGGCCTCGGCCCGCAGGTCGAGGCGGATGCGGCGGACCGGGTCCTCGTTGTCGAGGCGGACCGTGCCGAGCATGGTCTCCGTGAACGACGTGCCCCTCATGCCAGTCCCTTCAGCATGATGCGTTCGGTGTCGCGCAGATAGGCGTCGGCGGCGGTGTGGGCCCGGGGGCCGTCGCCGGACGTCACGGCCTCGACCACCGGGGCGAGTCGCCGGTGTGCGGCCTCGGGGTCGGTGAAGGGCCCGCGCAGGGCGGCGCGGACGGGCAGGTAGGCGTTGAAGAGCGTGTTGGTGAGCAGGACGTAGACGCGGTTGCCGGTGGCCCGGGCCAGCGCGCGGTGCACCTCGACGTCGGCCAGTTGCACGGCGTCCGCGCCGTCCGCTTCGCGTACGGCCCCCAACAGGCGGCGCAGTGCGGCGTGTTGTGACCGGGTGGCACGGGCCGCGGCCCGCTCGGCGATCAACGCGCCTATGGACCGGCGCACTTCGAAGATCTCGCGGACCCATTTCGCGTCGTGGCGCACGAGCATCGGCAGGAGGTCCGCGCCGCCCAGCCGGGCGTAGTCGCGCACCTTGGTGCCGACGCCGTGCCGGGTCTCCAGGAGGCCGGCCTGGACCAGACGGCCGAAGGCGTGCTTGAGGGTGGTGCGGGTGACGCCGTAACCGTCGGCCAGTTGGCGTTCCGCGGGCAGGTAACTGCCCGCCGGATGGCGGCCGTCCAGGATGTCCTCGCGCAACCGGGCCTCGAGGACGTCCACGATCGTCTCGCGGGGCAGTGCCTCCACGGGTGTCTCCTCGCATGAAAGGAGTGGATGAGTGGCTGAGCCACTGAACCAGTGGACGCGTCCGAGGGTCAATCCCCTTGCGGCAGCCGCTTGTTCACGCAAGCGCGCTGCAGGGGCGGTCGGTGTCGTTCCCCGACCGCCCCTGCGGGGCAAGTGTGCCGGTCAGGCCGTCTGCTTCGCCGCCGCCCGTCCGGCCGCCCGCCCGGAGAAGAGGCAGCCGCCGAGGAACGTGCCCTCCAGGGCGTTGTAGCCGTGGACGCCTCCGCCGCCGAAGCCGGCGACCTCGCCCGCCGCGTAGAGCCCGTCGATCGCGCTGCCGTCGGCACCCAGGGCGCGGGAGTCGAGGTCGGTCTGGATGCCTCCGAGGGTCTTGCGGGTGAGGACGTGCAGCTTGACGCCGATGAGCGGGCCCGCCGCCGGGTCGAGGATGCGGTGCGGGGTCGCGACGCGGCCGAGGCGGTCGCCGATGTAGCGGCGGGCGTTGCGGATGCCCTGGATCTGGGAGTCCTTGCTGTACGCATTGGCCATCTGCAGGTCGCGGGCCTCGATCTGGCGGCGCAGCTCGGCCGCGTCGAGCAGCGGCTTGTCCGTCAACTCGTTCATCTTCGTGACGAGTTGCTCCAGGGTGGGCGCGGTCACGAAGTCGGCGCCCTTGCGCAGGAACGCGTCGACCGGGCCCGGGGCGCCCTTGCCGAGCAGACGGTCGCGCAGGACCGCTCCCTTGTCCTTGGCGGTGATGTCGGGGTTCTGCTCGGAGCCCGACAACGCGAACTCCTTCTCGATGATCTTCTGGGTGAGGATGAACCAGGAGTGGTCGTGGCCGGCGATGTCCTCGTTCGTGCGCAGGTACTTGAGAGTGCTGAGGGTGTCGTAGCCCGGCAGGCAGGGGTCGGGCAGGCGGCGGCCGAGGGCGTCGAACCACAGGGAGGACGGTCCGGGCAGGATGCGGATGCCGTGGCCGGGCCAGATCGGGTCCCAGTTCTGCAGGCCCTCGGTGTAGTGCCACATGCGGTCGCGGTTCACCAGGCGTACGCCCGCCTCGGCGCTGATGTCGAGCATGCGGCCGTCGACGTACGCGGGGACTCCGGTGATCATCTCGGCGGGCGGGGTGCCGAGGCGCTCGGGCCAGTGGCGGCGGACGATGTCGTGGTTGGCGCCGATGCCGCCGGTGGTGACGACGACGGCCTGGGCGGTGAGTTCGAAGTCGCCGATGCGGTCGCGGTTGGAGGAGACGCCGCGGGGCGAGTTGTCCTCGGCAAGCACCGTGCCGCGCACCCCGCGCGCCGCGCCCTCCTCGATCACCAACTCGTCGACCTGGTGGCGGTGGTAGAAGGTGAGCAGCCCGTCGCGCGCTGCCTGCTTGGCGTGGTCGACGAACGGCTCCACGACCCCCGTACCGGTCCCCCAGGTGACGTGGAAGCGGGGTACGGAGTTGCCGTGTCCGTCCGCCCGCAGGTCGCCGCGCTCGGCCCAGCCGACGGTGGGCAGGAACTTGATGCCGTGGCCCTCCAGCCAGGACCGCTTCTCCCCCGCCGCGAACTCGACGTAGGCGCGCGCCCAGCGCACCGCCCAGGAGTCCTCGTCGTCGACGCGGTCGAACTGCGCGCTGCCCTGCCAGTCGTTCCAGGCCAGGTCGAAGGAGTCCTTGATGCCCAGGCGGCGCTGCTCCGGGGAGTCGACGAGGAACAGCCCGCCGAAGGACCAGAACGCCTGTCCGCCGAGGTTGGCCGCGTTCTCCTGATCGACGAGCGCGACCCTGCGGCCCCGGCTGGTGAGCTCGTGCGCGGCGACCAGGCCCGCGAGACCCGCTCCGACGACGATGACGTCCGCATCCATGGCGACCGTTCCCTTTCTCAGTGGGCTCGTTGGGGGTTGCCGCTGCCGTCGGTCAGCAGCGCGGTGAGCAGTTGTTTGAGCCAGACGCGGGCGCTGTCGACGTCCTTGTCCAGCAGCAGTTGGGTGGTGACACCGTCGTACGCGGCGACCACGGCGTGGGCCGCGCCGTCGATGTCGCCGAGCACGGCGGGCAATTGGGCGAAACCCTCCGCGCGGGCGAGCCGGTCGGCGATCGCCGCACGCAGCCGCGTCCGGTGCTCAAGCAGGGTCTCGGCGACCTGCGGATCGCGGGCGGCGTGCACCAGGAAGTCCGTCTTCACCAGGAGCCAGTCGAGGTCCAGGAGCAGCACCTCGGTGACGCGGTCGACGGCGGCGGGCACGTCGAGGTCCGGTCCGTCCAGGGCGAGGGCCCCGGACACCTGGTCCGCGATCAGGTCGGCACGCTGCCGGTAGAGGGCGAAGAACAGCTCGTCCAGGCTGGCGAAGTTGGAGTAGAAGGCGCCCCTGCTGTAGCCGGCGGCCTCGCAGACCTCCTCGATCGAGACCCGCCCGAAGCCCTTGGCGGCGAACACGGCGAAGGCGGCGTCGAGCAGGTTGGCGCGCGTGCGGACCCGGCGCCGGGTCACGCGCCGAACCGCCGTCTCCTCAGCCACCATGGGGAAGCCCTCCATTCGATACAGGAATGTATCCGATACACCGATGTATCGAAAGCTCCACGAGACCGGGCACGAAATCAGGCACGGAATCGATGGGAACACATTTTCGAATAAGGAGTACGCTGGATCCATGACCACGCACCTCCAGGGCTCGCTCTTCGACCAGACCGACCAGCTGCGTCTCGGCCCCCTCGACGGGATCCGCCGGACGCGGCTCGGCCTCGGTGCCTGGATCGACGTGCTGCCCGGCTGGCTCGGCGGCTCGGACATCCTGTTCGAACAGCTGGCCGCCGAGGTGCCGTGGCGTGCGGAGCGCCGCACGATGTACGACCAGGTCGTCGACGTACCCCGGCTGCTCGCGTTCTACGGGCCGGACGACGCCCTCCCGCACCCCGTGCTGGACGAGGCCCGCCGCACGCTCTCAGCGCACTACGCCGACGAGTTGGGCGAACCGTTCACCACGGCCGGGCTCTGCCACTACCGCGACGGGCGCGACAGTGTCGCCTGGCACGGCGACCGCATCGGGCGAGGCGCCCGCGAGGACACCATGGTCGCCATCCTCTCCCTGGGCGCGCCCCGCGATCTGCTGCTGCGTCCGATGCGGGGCGGCGACAGCGTCCGGCGCCCGCTGGGACACGGCGACCTCATCGTGATGGGCGGCTCCTGCCAGCGGACCTGGGAGCACTCCATCCCGAAGACCACACGCGCCGCGGGACCGCGCATCAGCGTCCAGTTCCGCCCGCACGGCGTGCGGTGAGGCGGAGAGGCGGCCGCTTCGGCTGCACGCAGGGGGCTGCCTCCGGCGGACGGTGCCGGAGGCAGCCCTTCCTCTGGGCACGGGCCTGACCCGCCCGCACACTGGGCCGGGTGAGCGCGGAAACCGAACGGGCGACCACGCCTCGCCGCCGCATCGAACTCGACGCCCTGCGCGCCCTCGTCGTGCTCGGCCTGGTCTTCTTCCACGCCGCCCTGGTCTTCGATCCGGACGACGACTTCTACGTCAAGAACGCCGATACGACTCCTGTCGTCACCTACTTCGCAGGGCTGGGCGTGGTGTGGGCGATGCCGATGCTGTTCCTGGTCGCCGGTCTCGGCTCCCGGCACTCGATCCGCCGTCGCGGACCGCGCGGCTTCGCCCGCGAACGCCTGCTACGCCTCGGCGTCCCCCTCGTCCTCGCCACGCTCCTGATCGTCCCCGTCCCGCAATGGCTGAGACTGCGCGCCGCCGACCCCGGCTACCACGAGTCGTACTGGCACTTCTGGCCCCGCTTCCTCACCGTCCACCTCGACCTCGGCGACTTCCCGTTCATCCTTTCCGGCAAGTACTTCGAGACCGGCCACCTCTGGTTCGTCGTACTGCTCATCGCCTTCTGCCTGCTCCTCGCACCGGTCGCCGCACCCTTCGCAGCGGGCGCGGAGCGCGCCGCACAGGCAGTGGAGCGCCGACCCGCCCTGCTTCTGCTGCCCGCGCTGCCGCTCGCCGCCATCAACGCGCTGCTGGGCATGGAGGAGAGCTACGCGGGCTGGAACCGCTGGGCCTACCTGCTGTTCTTCCTCTTCGGCTACGCCCTCGCCGACGACGAGCGCATCCGGGCCGCCCTGCGCCACCTCGCCGTCCCGGTCGGTGTGGCCGGGCTGGCCCTGTTCGCGGCGACGGCGCCCGGATTCAGCGCGGCCGACGACCCGTTCACCGACTGGACACCCCTGGCCCTGAGCACCCGCGCCCTCTTCTCCGCGGCCGGCTGGTGCTGGGTGACAGCCATCCTCGGACTGCTGGACCGGCGACCGCACACCCGACGGACTCCCGGACCCGTCCTCGGCTACCTCGCCATCGCCGCACTGCCGCTCTACGTCCTGCACCAGCCGGTCGTCGTCGCCTTCGCCTACGGGGTGGTGGGCTGGAGCGCGCCGATCGCGGTCAAGTACGCGGCGATCGTGGTGGGTTCGCTCGTGGTGATCTTCCTGGTGTACGAGTACGGGGTACGCCGGACGCGGGTGACGCGCTTCCTGTTCGGAATGCGCCCGTCAACTACCCGGCGCTAACGGCGCCGGGCTTGCACAACGGGCATCACTGGCGGTGATGCTGCGTTTGCGTCCAGCCCCACCCTGCTGTTGTCGGGGTGGGGCTGGGGCCGTTGACTCGGCCCCGCGTCGCCACAACTCCCACGCGCGGGCGCGGATGTTGCGGGAGCTGTTCCGGTCTGCGTGATCAACGAATCCGCAGTTCCGGCACGCGAACCAGGCCTGCGAGACGCGGTTCGCTCTGTCGATGTGCCCGCATTCGGCGCAGGTGCGGGAGGTGTACGCGGGATCTACGTGCACCACCGGCACTCCTGCGCGGCGAGCCTTGTAGGCGATGAAGCTTCCGAGCTGGGCGAAGGCCCAGCTGTGCAGGGTGGCCCGTTGGGGCTTGCGAAGCCGTACCCGCTCGCGGATGCCCGTCAGGTCTTCCAGGGCGATCCCGCGACCGGTGCGTTCTGCCTCGGCCACCACATGCTTCGCGATCTTGTGGTTGATGTCGTTGGCCCGCCGCGCCTCCTTGCGCCTGCGCTTCCTCAGACGGCGCTTGGCGGACGGGGTGTTCTTCTTCTGCAGCTTGGTACGGAGCGTGCGTTCGCGGACCCGGACACGGTTGAGCTCGCGCCCGGCCATGATCTCGCCGTCGGACGTGGTGGCGATGTTCACGATGCCCAGGTCGATGCCGAGGAAGTCCACCGGATGCGTGTTCAACGGCTCTTCGGGAACCTCGCAGGTGGCCATCAGGAACCACATGCCGTCCCGGCACACCAGGTCGGACTCGCCCTTGCGGTAGAGGGCGAGGGTGGCGAGCTGCTCCGGGGAGGCCGTGAACGCCACGTCCTTCACCCGCCCGGCTACCGTCCACACCGACACCCGCCGCTCGGTGATCTGCCAGGACAGCATCCGGTCGTCGTAGGGCTGCGCCCCCTCGGGCCGGAAGACGATCGGCTTCCCGGTGGCCTGGCGGTAGCGCTTCGAACCCGGCCTGCCCAGACGGCCCGCCCGCAGGTTCGCCTTCAGCACGGCGTAGGCATCGCACGTCTTCTTGATCACATGCTGAGCGGCCTGCGCCCCCAGCCCCCACCGCGCCTTCACCTCGCCGTAGGCGTGCTCACGCAGCGCGAAGTTCCTCTTCACATCCTTTTCGAAAGCGATGGCGCTGGCCCAGGTGGCAGCCTCGTTGCAGGCGCGCAGGGTCGCCTCAAGTGCCGCCGCCTGCACGGGCGTCGGCAGCAGCTTCACCCCCACCACCAGCTTCACACCCGCGACGCTACCCGGCCACACTCACCCACCGCATTCGAACACCGCACAATCCACCGACTCCCACCCGGCACTCACAGCGCTCCGCGCCGGACGATGCCGCAGCGCTCCGCGCCACCAGACTCAGGACGCGAGGACTCCCAGGCGCAAACGCCCGGGGCTCCTCGCAAGAAACCTGCTGAACTCGCAGATTGGCGCGGACCCGCCGCTTCCGGTGCGGGTCGGGTCTGGTTTGCTGGTGCTTTCGGTCAGGACCTCTGGACTCGGGGCAATCATGCAGGCAGATGTGCAGCAAGTCGCCGAGGGTATTCACCTCGTGCACGGCAGCAACACCAACTGGGTGATCCTCACGGAGGGCGAGGAGATCACCCTGATCGACACCGGCTACCCCGCGGACCGGGAGCAGGTGCTCGCGTCCCTGGCGGCGGTGGGCGGTTCACCGGAGGCGGTCGCGGCGGTGCTGATCACGCACGCCCACAACGACCACCTGGGTTCCGCCGAGTACCTGCGCAGCACCTATGGCACGCCCGTGTATCTCCACGAGGCCGAAGTGCCGCACGCGCGCCGGGAGTTCCTGCACCAGGTCACCATCGGGCAGGTCCTGAAGAACGGCTGGCGGCCCGGCGTCCTGCCCTGGTCGGTGCACGCCCTGCGCTCCGGCGGCACGGCCCATGTGCCGGTCGCCGCTCCGGAGCCGTTCCCCACGGCGGGCCCGCTGGACCTGCCCGGCCGGCCCGTTCCGGTGCACACACCCGGCCACACCGACGGGCACGCGGCCTTCCACCTGCCGGACGCCGGAGTCCTGATCTCGGGTGACGCCCTGGTCAGCGGCCATCCCACCTCGCGGATCCAGGGGCCGCAGCTGCTGCCCGCCATGTTCCACCACGAGCGCGCCCGCGCCGTGACCTCGCTGGACGTACTGGCCGGTCTCGACGGCGATCTGCTGCTGCCCGGGCACGGGCCCGCACACCGCGGTCCAGTACGTGAAGCGGCACTTCAGGCCAGGGAGCGCGCCCTCTAAGGTGAGGTGACGATCACCCGCGAGGCAAGGACACGCGAGCCATGGCACTGCAGATCAGCGCGACGAACCCGGAGCACCCCGCGCTCCTGCTGGCCCTGCCCTGGCAGCTGCCCCTGGAGGAGTGGCCCGACGAGTACCTGGTCCCGCTCCCCCGCGGCATATCCCGCCACGTCGTGCGCTATTCCCGCGCCGGTGACGAGGTGATCGCCGTCAAGGAGCTCGCCGAACGGCCCGCGCTGCGCGAGTACGAGCTGCTGCGCGATCTGGACCGGCTCGGCATCCCCGCGGTGGACCCGCTGGCCGTGCTCACCGGACGTACCAACGAGGAGGGCGAACCGCTGGAGCCGGTGCTGATCACCCGGCATCTGCGCGGCTCGCAGCCGTACCGTTCGATGTTCGAGACGACGATGCGCCCGGCCACCATGCACCGCCTCATGGACGCGCTGGCGGTGCTGCTGGTGCGTCTGCACCTCGCCGGGTTCGCCTGGGGCGACTGCTCGCTGTCCAACACCCTCTTCCGGCGCGATGCGGGCGCGTACGCCGCCTACCTCGTGGACGCCGAGACGGGCGACCTGCATCCCCAACTCAGCGGCGGGCAGCGTGAGTACGACCTCGATCTCGCCCGGGTGAACATCAGCGGCGAGCTCCTGGACCTGGAGGCGTCCGGGGCGCTGCACCCGTCCGTGGACCCGATCGAGTTCGGCATGGAGATCTGCGCCCGCTACCGGGGGCTGTGGGAGGAGCTGACCCGCACCTCCGTCTACCCGGCGGGCAAGTACCACTACATCGAGCGCCGGATCCGCCGCCTCAACGAACTCGGCTTCGACGTGGCCGAGATGCAGATCCAGCACTCCTCCAACGGCGACACCGTCACCTTCGTGCCCAAGGTCGTCGACGCCGGCCACCACCAGCGTCAACTGCTGCGCCTGACCGGCCTGGACGCCGAGGAGAACCAGGCCCGGCGGCTCCTCAACGACCTGGAGAGCTGGATGGCCACCCAGGACGACTACACGCCCGGCGACCCTCTCGCGGCCCGCCCCGAAGTGCTGGCCCACCGCTGGGTACGGGACGTCTTCCGGCCCACCGTGCGTGCCGTACCCCTCGAACTGCGCGGCACGATGGACCCTGCGGAGATCTACCACGAGCTGCTCGAGCACCGCTGGTACCTGTCCGAGCGGGCCCAGCAGGACATCGGGCTGGACACGGCGGTGGACGACTACATCAAGAACATCCTGCCGACGGCACGCGAGACGCTGCAGCCCACCTCCGCCGAGTGACTCAGGCGTGCGGGACCACGGCCACCGGGCAGTCCGCGTGGTGCAGGACCCCGTGTGCCACCGACCCGATGCGCGCGCCCACGGCCGTGCGGTGCGCGCGCCGGCCGACGACCATCAGCTGGGCCCGCCCGGCCATCGACAGCAGCACCTGGCCCGCGCTGCCGATCTCCACGTGCTCGACCACGGGCACGTCGGGAAAGCGCTCCCGCCACGGCTGCAGTGCTGCGGCGAGAGCCTTCTTCTCGAACGGCTCCAGGCCACCGGCCTCGTCCAGCAGGCGCATCGAACCCGGGCTGTAGGCGAACACCGGCGGCAGCGTCCAGGCCCGCACCGCGCGCACGGTCGCGCCGCGGGCGGCCGCCGTCTCGAACGCGAAGCGCAGCGTGTCGGCGCTGTCGTCCGGTTCGCCCTGCTGACCGACGACGACCTCACGGCCGGCGGCCTCGGTCGTCGGCTGGTCGCCGGCGCGCACGAGGACCACCGGCCGCGTGGTCTCGGCGATGACCTGCTGGCCCACGGAGCCGAGCAGGAAGCCGACGACCCGCCCGTGCCCGCGCGAGCCCAGCACCAGCATCTCGGCCTCCGCGGCCGCGGAGGCCAGCGTGTCGACCGTCTCGCCCCCCACGACATCGGTGGCCACGTCGAGGTGCGGATGGCGCCCGGTGACACTCCGAGCGGCCTCGGCCAGCGCGTCCCGCACCCATCCGGCCTGCGTGTCCCGGTCGGCCGCGTCGATCGCCTCGTACGGCTGGAAGCGCCACGCCTGCACCACGCGCAGCGGCAGCCCCCGGCGGACCGCCTCCCTTGCTGCCCAGTCCAGCGCGGCGAAGCTCTCCTCGGTTCCGTCGACCCCTGCGGTGATCGGGCGCGTCATGCGACTGCCTCCCAGCGTCGTGGTCACGTCCTTCGGGCCCAGTGTTCACTACGCTCGCCTGATGGCCTTGGAATGGGAGCAAGTAGTCGTCGATGCGGCCGACCCCCTTGTGCTGGGACAGTGGTGGGCCCGGGCGCTCGGCTGGGTCGTGGTCGCCGACGCGGCCGACGAGTACGAGATCCGGCCCGAGAAGGACCGCCTGCCGGGCCTGATCTTCGTCCCGGTACCGGAGGGCAAGACCGTCAAGAACCGCCTCCACCTGGACTTCCGCCCGGACGACCGGGACGCGGAGGTCGCCCGGCTCCTCGCGCTCGGCGCGCGGCACGCTGATGTCGGCCAGGGTGAGCAGACGTGGGTGACGCTGGCCGATCCGGAGGGCAACGAGTTCTGCGTGCTCGGTTCGCGGCGCGGCTGAGTGCGGCGGCCCCTCGTACAGCTGCGTGTGGCGGCCCCTCGTATAACGGAGCGAAGCGGGACCATCGAACATACGATGGGCGGGACCGGCGCGGTGACGACGGGGACGCCGTGCCCTGATTCCGAGCTCTCTCGGGGTGGGAGACGTATGGCACAGGCGTCCGACGCAGCGCGGACCGTCATCCTGACCGTGGACGACGACCCGGGAGTGTCCCGAGCCGTCGCCCGTGACCTGCGACGACGCTACGGCGAGTCGTACCGGATCGTGCGCGCGGAGTCCGGCGAGTCCGCTCTGGACGCGCTGCGGGAGCTGAAGCTGCGCGGTGACCTGGTGGCCGTGATCCTGGCCGACTACCGCATGCCGCAGATGAACGGCATCGAGTTCCTCGAACAGGCCCTGGACGTGTACCCGGGCGCCCGGCGGGTGCTGCTGACCGCGTACGCGGACACCAGCGCGGCGATCGACGCGATCAACGTCGTCGACCTGGACCACTACCTGCTCAAGCCCTGGGACCCGCCCGAGGAGAAGCTCTACCCCGTCCTGGACGACCTGCTGGAGGCCTGGCGCTGCAGCGACTTCCGGCCAGTGCCCAGTACCAAGGTGGTCGGGCACCGCTGGTCGGCGCGCTCCTCGGACGTACGGGAGTTCCTGGCGCGCAATCAGGTGCCGTACCGCTGGTACTCGGCGGACGAGCCGGAGGGCAAGCGGCTGCTGGCGGCGGCCGGGCAGGACGGGCAGCGGCTGCCGCTCGTGATCACCCCGGACGGGACGCCCCTGGTCGAGCCGGAGGCTCCCGAGCTGGCCGCGCAGGTGGGTTTGGCGACGACGCCGGCGGCGGACTTCTACGACCTCGTCGTCATCGGCGGCGGGCCCGCCGGGCTCGGTGCCGCGGTGTACGGGGCGTCGGAGGGCTTGCGGACCGTCCTCGTGGAGCGGTCGGCGACCGGAGGGCAGGCGGGCCAGAGCTCGCGGATCGAGAACTACCTCGGCTTCCCGGACGGCGTGTCGGGGGCGCAGCTCACCGACCGGGCGCGGCGGCAGGCGGCGCGGTTCGGCGCCGAGATCCTCACCGCGCGCCAGGTGACGGGGCTCGAGGCCAACGGGGCCGCGCGGACGGTGCGGTTCTCGGACGGCTCGGCGGTCGCCGCGCACAGCGTGATCCTCGCGACCGGCGTGTCGTACCGGCAGCTGGAGGCTCCGGGTTGCCACGACCTGACCGGCTGCGGGGTGTACTACGGCTCGGCGCTGACCGAGGCGGCCTCCTGCCAGGGGCACGACGTGTACATCGTCGGCGGCGCCAACTCGGCCGGGCAGGCGGCGATGTACCTGGCCCGGGGTGCCAAGTCGGTCACGTTGCTGGTGCGCGGGCAGGACCTGTCCGCGTCGATGTCGTACTACCTGATCCAGCAGATCAACGAGGCGCCCAACATCTCGGTGCGCGCCCGCACGGTCGTCGAGTCCGCGCACGGCTCCGACCACCTGGAGCAGCTCACCCTGCGCGACGTGGACAGCGGGCAGACCGAACTCGTCGACGCCCAGTGGATGTTCGTGTTCATCGGCGCGGCCCCGCTGACCCAGTGGCTCGACGGCACGGTGCTGCGGGACGAGCATGGGTTCATCCTGGCCGGGCCCGACCTGACCGACGACGGGCGGCCGCCGGCGGACTGGGAGCTGGACCGGCCGCCGTACCACTTGGAGACCAACATTCCCGGCGTGTTCGTGGCGGGCGACGCGCGCGCCGAGTCCGCCAAGCGCGTCGCGTCCGCCGTCGGAGAGGGAGCCATGGCCGTGATGCTCGTCCACCGGTATCTGGAGCAGTCGTGAACGGGCAGGTGGTGCCCTGCAGCCCGCAGGAGGTCGGATCGCTGTTCCTGTTCGAGAAGCTGTCCCCCGAGCAGCTGGGTCAGTTGTGCGCGGCGGGCCGGGTGGAGCAGTTCGAGCCCGGGCCGGTCTATGTCGAAGGTGAGCCCGCCACCTGCTTCTACGTGATGGTCGAGGGCACGGTCGTGCTGTCCCGCCGGGTCGGCGGCGACGACGTGGAGGTCAACCGGACCTCCCAGCGCGGGGTGTACTCGGGGTCCATGCAGGCCTATCTGGGCGACCGGGTGCGGCAGGTCTACAACAACTCGATGCGGGTGACGGAGACGTCGCGGTTCTTCGTGCTGCCCGCGGACACCTTCGCGGAGTTCATGCAGGAGTGGTTCCCGATGGCGGTGCATCTGCTGGAGGGACTGTTCTTCGGTTCGAAGAACACCCAGCGGGCCATCGGGCAGCGGGAACGGCTGCTGGCGCTCGGCTCGTTGTCGGCGGGCCTCACCCATGAGCTCAACAACCCCGCCGCGGCGGCCGTCCGGGCGACCGCGACGCTGCGGGAGCGCGTGGGCAAGATGCGGCACAAGCTCGCGATCATCGCCCAGGGCTCCTACTCCCCCGAGGTCATGGCGAACCTCATCGACATCCAGGAACGCACCGCCGAACGCGTCGCCAAGGCGCCCACGTTGAGCCCGCTCGAGGCCTCCGACCGCGAGGACACCGTCACCGACTGGCTCGACGACCACGACATCCCGGAGGGCTGGCGGATCGCGCCCACCTTCGTACAGGCCGGCCTCGACGTGGACTGGCTGGACCAGATCGCGGCGGCCGTGGACGAGGAGATCCTGCCGAACGCCATCGGCTGGCTCAACTACACCGTCGAGACCGAGCTGTTGATGGACGAGATCAACGACTCGACCACCCGCATCTCCCACCTCGTCGACGCGGCCAAGCAGTACTCGCAGCTGGACCGCGCCCCCTACCAGCACGCCGACGTCCACGAACTCCTCGACAGCACCCTGCTGATGCTCTCCGGCAAGATCGGCTCACGGATCGAGGTCGTCAAGGACTACGACCGCACCCTGCCGAAGATCCCGGCCTACCCGGCGGAGCTCAACCAGGTGTGGACCAACCTGATCGACAACGCGGTCTCCGCCATCAACAGCACAGGCGGGGAAGGCACGTTGACGGTGCGGACGGCGCTGGAGCACGACCGGTTGCTGGTGGAGTTCCGCGACACCGGGCCCGGCGTGCCGAACGACATCCGCGGCCGCATCTTCGACCCGTTCTTCACCACCAAGCCGGTGGGCGAGGGCACCGGGCTCGGTCTGGACATCTCCTGGCGGATCGTCGTCAACAAGCACCACGGAACGCTCCAGGTCGAGTCCGAGCCCGGGGACACCCGTTTCCAGGTCCTCCTCCCGCTCACCGCCACGGACGACGAGACCTCCGAGGAGCCGGCATGACCAGCGACAACGGAATCGACACCAGCGTCCCGCCGAGCGGCGCCGGATGCGTCGACTGCGACGCGGTCGGCGGCTGGTGGTTCCATCTGCGGCGCTGCGCGCAGTGCGGGCACGTCGGCTGCTGCGACGACTCGCCCGCCAAGCACGCCACCGCGCACTACCGTGACACCGGCCATCCGGTGATCCGCAGTTTCGAGCCGGGCGAGCGCTGGTTCTGGAACTTCGACACCAACGAGATGTACGAGGCCGGGCCCGACCTCGCGCCCCCGGCGAGCCATCCCGCCGATCAGCCCGCACCGGGACCGGCGGGGCGAGTGCCGGCGAACTGGGCGGAGACATTGCGCTGAGGCCCTGACCTCTCCTGTTCGCAGGCCATGTTGTCAGTGCCGCGTGCCAGGATGGATCCGTGCCCCAGACCCTGTTCACCACCCCGCTGATCGGCCGGGACGACGAGATCGCCCGACTCGCCGCGATGCTGGAGCGTGCCCGGGGCGGCGAGGCCCGGGCCGTGCTGCTCGCCGGGGACGCCGGCGTGGGCAAGACCCGGCTGCTGGACGAGGTCGCCGGGCGGGCCGCCCGGGCCGGGATGACGGTCCTCACCGGTCACTGCGTCGACCTCGGTGATGTCGGGCTGCCCTATCTGCCGTTCACCGAGGTGCTGGGGGTGCTGGCCGCCGACGAGCGGTTCGCGGACGCCCTGGCCGCGCACCCGGTGGTGGACCGGTTGCTGGGTGCGGGCACGGACGCCGCGCGGGACGTGGGAGGGCGGCTGCGGCTGTTCGAGGGCATGGCGGGGCTGCTGGCCGATCTGTCGGAGATCGCTCCGCTGCTGCTGGTCCTGGAGGACCTGCACTGGGCCGACCAGTCCTCACGGGACCTGCTGCGGTTCCTGCTCAGCCGCGGGATTCTGCAGCGGCCCGCGGGCGGTGCGCCGACGCACCGGCTGGCGGTGTTCGCCTCGTACCGTGCGGACGACCTGCACCGCCGCCACCCCCTGCGCCCCCTCCTCGCCGAGCTGGTGCGACTGCCCGCCGTCGAGCGCCTGGAGCTGCGGCCCATGGCCGACGCCGAGGTGACCCGGCTGGTGCACGCGCTGCAGGACCGTCCGCTCCCGGAGGCCACGGTCCGCGGCATCGTCGAGCGCGCCGAGGGCAACGCCTTCTACGCGGAGGAGCTGCTCGCGGCCACGGACACGGAGGCGGGTGGCGTGCCGAGCGGCCTTGCCGACGTCCTCCTCATCCGCATCGAGCAGCTGTCCGACACCGCCCAGCAGGTGCTGCGCACGGCTGCCGTCGCCGGGCGGCGCGTGGAGCACGACCTGCTGCGTGACGCGGTCGGGCTCCCCGAGGACGAGCTGGAGGCGGCGCTGCGCGAGGCGATCGGCCGACAGCTCCTGATCCCCGCCGCCGCCGACACCTACGCCTTCCGGCACGCTCTGGCCAGGGAGGCGGTGTACGCGGATCTGCTGCCGGGGGAACGGGCGCGGCTGCACGGCGCGTTCGCCCGGCTGCTCACCGGGCGCGGGCACCCCGGCGAGAGCGCCGCGGAGCGCGCGCACCACTACCGCGAGAGCCATGACCTGGCCGAGGCCCTGTCCGCCTCGCTGGAGGCTGCCGGGCACGCCGACCGGGTGGGCGCGCCCGCCGAGGAGCTACGGCACCTCGAGACCGCGCTCGACCTGTGGGCGTCGGTGGATGCGGCGGCCCGCCCCTCGGGCGACGGAGTCGACCGGGTGACGCTCACGCTGCGCGCCTCGGCGGCGGCCGCCCATGCCGGTGACTCGCACCGGGCGGTGTCCCTCACCCGGGCCGCGCTCGCGAGCATCGGCCAGGACACGGACTCCGAACTCGCCGCCCGGGTCCGGTACACGCTGGCCGGCAATCTGATGGGCGTCGACAGCCTGACGGCCGCGTTCGCCTACAGCAGCGAGGCGCTGGCCATGATCCCGGCCGAGCCGCCGACCAGGACCTGGGTGTGGGCGGCGGCCACGCATGTCATAGCGGCACGCCACATCGGGGAGAACGAGACGGCGCTGCGGGTCGCCCATCAGGCCCTGCGCGTCGCCGAGCAGCTGCGGGTGCTGGACGCGCAGGCCGACCTCCTGGTCTCGCTGGCCATCCTGGACGGCGGCGGGCGGCGCACCGCCGAGGGCCGTGAGCGGCTCAAGGAGGCCCGGGAACTGGCCCGGCAGGCGGGAAACGCGCCGGTGGAGATGCGCGCCCTGTTCAACCTCGCCGTCGGCTGCTTCGAGTCCGGCGACCTCGAGGGCTGTCTGCCGTGGGTGACCGAGGGCCTGGACCGCGCCCGCCGGGCGGGGCTGCTGTCGTCGCCGTATCCGCTGGAGATCCGCTATCTGCATCTGCTGGTGCTGTACACGCTGGGCCGCTGGGACGAGTGTGTCCGGGCCGCGGCTGCCGATGCGGCCGTGCTGCCGTCGGCGGGTGGCTATGCGATGGGGCCCGTGCTGTACGTGGCGCTGGCCCGGGGCGACCTGAGTGCCGTCGAGCGGGCCCGGGGTCTGCTGGAGGGGCCCTTCGACTGGATGGCCACGCTGGTCGCAGGTATCGCGCTGACCGAGGCCGCCGTGCTGCGGGGTGAGCCGGAGGCGGCGGTGGAGCGGACACGCGCCACGGTCGGCGCGCTGACGGACGACGCCGGGCACCGCCCCGACTCCTCGGTCAGGCTCGCGGCGCTCGCCCTGTCGGCCGTGGCCGACGCGGCCGTGGAGCTGCGCTCGGCGGGCGGCGAGTCGCACCGCTGGAAGGACACCGCGGACGAACTGGTCGAGCTGGCCCGCCAGACGGCCCGGCGCGGTAAGGGCGGCACCCCGCAGGGCCCCGAGGGGCTGGCCTGGCTGGCCCGCGCCGAGGCGGAGTGGGTGCGGGCGGTGTCCGGGCCGGACGCGGCGGCCTGGGAGAAGGCGGTGACCGCGTTCGACTTCGGGGATGTGTACGAGCGGGTCCGCTGCCAAGTGCGGTTCGCCGAAGCCCTGTTGGTGGCCGAGCGGCGCGAGGAGGCGGCCACGCAGGCGCGCGAGGCGAGAACCGTGGCCGAGCGGCTCGGTGCGGCGCCCCTGCTGGAGCGGATCGACGGCCTGGTGCGCCGCGGCCGCCTCGCCCACGCCCCGTCGGACGGGGAGCGCACCTCGCCACTCACCGCCCGCGAGCAGGACGTACTGCGGCTCCTCGCCCGCGGCCGCAGCAACCGGCAGATCGGCGAGGAGCTGTTCATCACCGGCAAGACGGCGAGCGTCCACGTCTCCAACATCCTGGCGAAGCTGGGCGCTTCGAGCCGTACGGAGGCGGTGGCGATCGCGTATCGGGAGGGGCTGATCGCACCGGAACCGACGGCATCGGGCTGACCTCAGTCGCCGGGATGCGGGGCGGCACAGTCGAGGCTCTTGAGGTCGACGGCGTCGGCCATGGCCTGCATGCCCTTGTCGCCCGGGTGCAGATGGTCGCCGCCGTCGAAGACGGGAAGCATGCGCTCGGGGTCGTAGGGGCTGCGCAGGATGTGGTCGAAGTCGGTGACGGCGTCGAACTCCCCGCTGTCGCGGATGAATTCGTTCACCTCCTGGCGTACCGTCTCGCCGGCCTGGTCCCATTCCGACCAGCCCTTGAACGGGGCGACGGTCGCGCCGACGACGCACTTGCCGGCCGCGTGGACCCGCTCGGCCACCTCGCGGTAGCCGGCGATCAGGTCCTGGGCGGTGACGCCCGTGTGGGCCTTGATGTCGTTGACGCCCTCGAAGAGGAAGACGGTGCGGACGCCCGGCTGGGAGAGGACGTCGCGCTGCAGGCGCTTCAGGGCGCTCTGACCGCCGCCGTCCGCCAGGACCTTGTTGCCTGAGATCCCCTCGTTCGCGACGCCTTTGACGTGGGTGCCGGCGGACTGCAGCCGGCGGGCGAGGTAGTCGGGCCAGCGGCGGTCGAGGTCGGTGGTGGACTGCCAGCCGTCGGTGATGGAGTCGCCGAGGGCCACGACCGCTCCGGTGCCCGCGGGCGGGCGTACGGCGACGGCGTCCAGGTAGAACCAGGAGCCGATCGGCTCCGTCCAGTTCGCGGCGCTCTCCTCGGCGGTGTGGTCGCCCTCGGTCGCGTAGGACGTCTGCATGGCCATCCAGTGTCCGGTCGCGGGGCCCGCCGCGTCCGGTGAGTGGATGCTGACCACCAGATTGCTCGCGGCCGGGAGTCTGCCGGGCAGGGGGTCGCTGAGGGCGGTGGCGCCCGCGGGGACGGTGACGGAGCGGGCTCCGGCGAAGGTCAGCCGGCGGTTGCTGCCGGGGACCAGTGCGGCGCCGTCCTGCTGGATGCCGGCGTAGGCGCTGTCGAAGGTCACCGGCCGGTCCCCGAAGGCGTTGGAGAGCCGGATCCGCAGGTCGCTGCCCGCCGCGCTGGTGTGGACGACGAGCCGGTAGCCGCGGTCGGCCACCGCGTTGTCCATACGGTCGGCGCTCGCGCCCCAGGTGACGATCTCGCGATGGTCCGCGGGCGCTCCCAGAACGGCGAACTCGGGGTGGTCGTCGGACGCCTGCACGGGCGTGGCCTGGACGGCACCGGCCAGCAGCAGAAGGGCGCCGAGCCGGCCTGCTCGCGCGAAGCGCGCCCTCACCGGCCGAGGTCCTTCAGCGTGACGGAGCCGCCGGGTTCGAGGGTCACGGACCGTGAGGCGTCACCGTGGGCCACCGTCGTGGTGCGGCCGCCCACGCTGCGGATCCGCACCTCTGTCGGTTTCCCGTCCCGCCAGCTCAGGTCGACGACGAAGCCGCCACGGGCCCCGATGCCCTTCACCGAGCCCGACTTCGCCCAGGCGTCCGGCAGCGCCGGCAGCAGTTCCACGTGGCCCGGGCGGGAGTACAGGAGCATCTCGATCACGGCCGCCGGTGTGCCGAAGTTGGCGTCGATCTGGAAGACGCCGTTGCCCTCTCCCAGTTCGTAGATGTCGAAGAGGTTGGCGGCGGTGCCGTTGCTGCCGTCGGTCGAGGGGCGGAGGTTGTTGACGAGCAGCTGGTACGCCTTGTCGGCGTTCTTCAGGCGGGCCCAGCACAGGCTGCGCCAGGCGTTGGCCCAGCCGAAGCTCTCCATGCCGCGCGCGGTGAGCAGGGCGGTGGCGCCGGCCACGATGTCGGCCGGGGTGGAGCCGTCGGGGCGGATGCGGTCGCCGGGGAACAGGTTGATGAGCGGGGACAGGTGCCGGTGGGTGGTCTCACCGAGGTTGTCCGGGGACATCCACTCCTCCAGCCAGCCGGTCTTCGGGCTCACCTGCGGAAGGTACAGCCGTTTGCGGAGGCCAGAAATCGTCGCCGCGTACGTATTGTCCCACTTCAGTTCGGCCGCCGCAGTGCAGAAATGGCCGAACAGCGACCACACCAGTTCCTGGGCGTACGTGATGCCCTTGGCGTCGAGCGGGCCCTGTTCCGGCGACCAGTCGCTGTCGGCGATCAGGACCTCGCGGGAGGTGCCCGGGAGGGTGGTGGTGAGCAGCCGTGCCTCCCAGAACTCGCAGGCGCCCTTGAGGAGGGGGTAGATCTTCTTCAGATGGGACTGCGACTGCGTGAACTCGTAATGCTCCCAAAGGGTGTTGCACAGCCAGGCGTTGCCGGCGGGGTGCCACCACCAGCCGCCTCCGCCGTAGGGGTTGGTGGAGATGGCGACGGTCCAGCCGGCGTTCTTGCCGCTGGAGTTGCGGTAGCGGTTGCGGGAGTCGTTGAACAGGCGGCGGGTCAGGTCGGTCCAGGAGGGGACCTGGGCGACGCAGTAGTCGGTGAACGCGTCGAAGCACGGGGACAGGCCCGCGCGGTCGGCCATCCAGTAGTTCATCTGGATGTTGATGTCGGTGTGGTAATCGCCCATCCAGGCCGGGTCGTTGCCGTCGAGCCACAGTCCCTGGAGGCCGAGTGGCAGGCTGCCGCGCGAGCCCGAGATCATCAGGTAGCGGCCGAACTGCACGTAGGCGGCTTCGAGTTCGGGGTCGGGATCGCCGTTCCCGGTCCGGGCCTTGACCCGTTCCCAGGTGTCCAGGGCGCGCTGCTCGGCGGACGACGTGCCGAGCGAGATGTCGAACTTCCCGAACAGGGCGCGATGGTCGGCGACATGGGTGCGCAGCAGGGTGTCCGCCGAGTGGGCGGCGGCGTCGCGGACCTTGGTGCGGGCCAGCTTCCGGGGATCGAGGGAGGGGTCGCGGTAGCCCTTGGCCGCGTCCGGCGCGTAGTTGGTGCCGCCGCTCACCACCACGGTGAGGTCCTTGCACCCGTCGAAGGCGATGTGCGAGCCGCTCACGGTGACGCGGCCGCCGGTGCCGTACGCGGTGACGGCGGCTCCGTACTTCAGGCCGTTGGGGAACGCGGCACCGAACGCGACCGAGGCGCCCTCGCCGTGCATGCCCTCCAGGGTGACGGTGCCGGTGTAGCGGCCGCCTCCGCTCTGGGTGAAGTGGAGGACGATCACGTCGTCGGGGCGGCTGGCGAAGATCTGCCGCTCGTAGGTCACGCGGGAGCGGACGTACGACGTGGTCACCACGCCCCGGGCGAGGTCGAGGGTGCGGCGGTAGCCGGAGACGGCGCCGAGATCGTGGTCGGGGATGTCGACGGTGAGCCGGCCGAGCAGCGTGAAGGAGCCGAAGTTGTCGCGCTCGTAGGGGAATTGGCCGTCCGCGTCCAGCTCGTCGTTGAGGCCGCCGGTCCACATCGTGGCGTCGGTGACGAGGAGGAGTTCGCGGCCGGGGTCGTTGCTCGCGAGGGCGCCGAGGCGGCCGTTGCCGACGGGGAGCCCTTGTTCGATCATGGACTTGTCGCCGGCGGGGGTCTGCCACCAGAGCGTGTCTTGTGAACTGCTCTCGTACGAGGCCGAGTTGTCGGGCCGTGCAGGTGCGGCGGAGGCGGTGAAGGCCGGGAGGGTGGCGAGGGCCGCTCCGGTCGTCGCGGCAAGGGCGAGCAGGTTGCGTCTGGGCAGCAGGTGGGACGGATCGGTGTTCATGGCGGCTCCTGGAGGGGCGTTCAGGATGACTTCGGCACGTCGATCCGGTCGATGTCCGGCGCGTAGCTGTTGCCGCTGTCGAGGGTGATCGTGTTGGAGCCGGCCTTGAGGGTCAACGGCACGCTGACGGTTTCGGCCGTTCCCCAGTCGCCGGTGGAGGGGAACTTGTGGTGCGTGGCGCCGCCGCCGTCGGCGGAGATGTCGACGGAGCGGGCGTCACCGCTGACGTAGGAGATCTTCACCTGGTAGGTGCCGGCCTTGGGGACGACGATGTCGTTGAAGGTGAGCTTGCCGCCGAGGTAGAGGTTGCCGACCTTCTTGCCGCCGGAGCAGGCTGAGCAGTCGGCGACGGAGGCGTTGCCGGCGAGGGTGTTCGACGGTGACTCGGCCTCGTAGCCGGTGAAGGCGAGCGCGCTGCCGTGCGGGGTGACGGTGAACAGGCGGGAGCCGTGGGCGGGCAGGGCCTGAGTGACCTTGTCCTTGTAGGTGCCGAGGTTCTCGTGGTTCCACAGGTCGCGGACGGCGGCCTTGCCGGTGAAGCCGAGGGTGGCCCAGTTCGCGGAGACGGCGGCGGGGCTGTCGGCGAGGTTGAACAGGGCCACGGTGTAGCTGCCGTCGGGGTTCTTCGCGGCCCACACCTGCTGCGGGTCGGACGGGGTGACCGGGCGTGCGGGCGGTGTGTCGCCCTGGTTGACGGCGATGACCTCCTTGTTGGTCAGGAGGGACAGGCCGTAGGAGTCGAGGCGGGTGAGGTCGTCGCCGGTGTAGAGCGGGGACTTGGCGATGGCCCACAGCGTGGCGTAGCTCTGCCGTTCGGCCTTGGTCAGGCCGTCCATCGCGCCGTTGCCGACATCGAGGGAGTCGAGGTCGTTCCAGCCGCCGGGGCCGGCGTGGCGGGTCCACCCGGGGGCGTCGTCCCAGCGGTCGTCGACGGAGTTCTCCCAGCTGACCAGGGTGTTGCAGTAGCACTCGACGTCGGTGTCGATGCGCCAGCCCTGCGAGTACTTCTTCCAGTCGGCGGCATGGCCGATGTCCAGGGACCAGGACAGTTCGAGGTGGATGGGGCGGCCGGTGTCGGCGATCGCCTTGTTCCAGGCGGCCACGTCGGCAACGTTGTCGTACTGGTCGCCGCTCTTTCCGGAACCGGGCCCGACGCCGTCGAGCTTGAGGAAGTCGTAGCCCCAGCCGGCGATCAACTGAGCCTGGGAATCTATGTACTTCTGCGTGCAGGGCCGGGAGAAGTCGAGCTTGTAGGAGCTGTCCCAGCCGTTGGTGGTGCGCAGGTCGGAGTAGACGATGTCGGCGGTGGTGCAGTCGCCGGCGTTCCAGATCGGCGTCTTTCCGTCGCCGTACGCCTCTTTCTCGAGACCTGCGGGCAGGTAGATGCCGGCCTTGAGGCCCTTCTCGTGGATGCGGTCGGCGACGGCCTTCATACCGCTGGGGAAGCGCTTCGGGTCGGCCTTCTGGCGGCCGTACTGGTCGTACTCGGGCTTCCAGGCGTTGTCGCGCCACCAGCCGGCGTCGATGTTGACGTACTCGTAGCCGTACTTCTTCAGCTTGGCGGCCAGGGCGTCGGTCTGCTTGGTGACGTTCGCCTCGGTGAGGTAGCTGTAGTCGCCGTCCGGGTTGAGGCCCGGGTACTTGGACGACTGCATGCTCCAACTCGACCAGCCCATATAGGGTTTGGCGGCCTGAGCGGGCGCGGTGGTCTCGGCCCGGGCCGCGGGGGCGACGGTGACGGCACCGGCGGCGAGGGCCAGGACCACCACGGCTCTCAGGGTGCGTGCGGGCATGACGGAGTACGAGGATGACCGCATGGGTCGTACCTCCAGGGGGAGTTGGTTCAGCGGCTCGGTCGTGGGTCGTCGGGGGTGATGAAGGACTGGATCGCGGTGGCCGCGGCCCCGCGTGCCCATTCCTCGAAGGGAAGCGGGCGGGTCTGTACGTCGCAGTCGGCGGCGGAACCGAAGGCGGCCGCGGCGAAGGCGTCGCGGATCTGCTCGGCGAACAGGTCGTGGGCGGCCAGGCCCTCGCCGGAGATGATCACCCGTTCGGGGCCGAGGAGGTTGGCCACGGTGGCGATGCCGCGGCCGATCGCCTCGCCCGCCCTGGCATACGCCTCGCGTGCTCCGGCGACTCCTTGGTGGGCCAGCGCCACGGCCTCGGCGGTGTCGGCGACCTCGATGCCCGTGGTCTCGCGGATCCGGCGGACGATCGCGGCGTCCCCCGCGATCGACTCCACACAGCCGCGGTTGCCGCAGTGGCAGGGCGGCCCCGCCGGGTCGACGGTTACATGGCCGATCTCGCCGGCGACACCGTGCGCACCGGCGATCACCCGGCCGTGCACCACGAGGCCGCAGCCGATGCCCGCGCCGACCGTCACCACGGCGAAGTCGGACAGCCCCACGCCGGCCCCGAACCACTGCTCGGCGACGGTCAGCGCGCGTACGTCGTTGTCGACGGTGACGGGCAACCCCGTGGTCTTGGCGGCGAGTTCGGCGAGGGGGACGTCCCGCCAGTCGAGGAAGGGCGAATAGCGGACGACGCCTTCGGTGCGGTCGACGTCGCCGGAGACGGCGACACCGAGGCCGAGGACGGGGGCGCCGAAGTCCTCGGCCTCGGAGAGCAGTTCGCGCACCAGCTCCGCCATCGGGGCCAGCACCGCCTCGGTCGCCCGGTCCGTCAGGGGGACGCGCCGGGCGAGGCGGATACGGCAGCACAGGTCGGTCAGCACGCCGATGAGCTCGTCGCCGGTCACCTTGACGCCGATGAACAGCGCCCGTCCGCCGTCGACACGCACCAGGCTCGCGGGCCGTCCGAGGGCCGGGCGGGCCTCCTCGTCGGCGGCCTCCACCAGATAGCCGGCCGCCAGCAGCGGACGGACCGCCTTGGTGACGGCGGCCGCGGACAGCCCGGCCCGCCGGGCCACCTCCAGCCGGGTGAGGGGCCCTTGGGACAGAACCGTGGTGAAGATCTGCGAGGCGGCCGGCGTGTGGGCCGGGAACGTCTCGGCAGGCGGGGTCGAGCGCATGGCCGGGAACCTAGGGCCCTTATTTTCCGCTGTCAATAAAAGAGACAGGAATCGCCTGAAGGTTGACTGTGAGGTTCCAGTGGCCTTCAAATGACGCGTGAGGTGACGCTGTTGACTTCTGATCCAGCTGTGTCGGTGCCGGATGGCACCATCACGCGCATGACGACGATCGACTGGCGCGAGCTGACCCACGCCTACGGCTCGGCCGAGGACATACCCGCGCTCTTCGCCCGCCTCGGCGGCACCGAGGACGACGCGGTGTGGAGCGAGTTGTGGTCCGCGCTGTGCCATCAGGGGTCCGTGTACGAGGCGAGTTGGGCCGCGCTGCCCGTGCTGGCGGACATCGCGCGGGGCCGCGCACAGGGCGAGCCCTTCCAGGCCGTGATCCTGGCCGGGGCGATCACGGGATACGAGGCCGACCCGCGCCGTCCGCAGCACGGACAGGAGATCGGCGAGCTGCTCGACGTCACCCGCGAACTGCTGGCCACGCCCGGCCATTCGGCGCCCCTCTTCGTGAACCTCCTCCAGTCCGTCCTCGCCTTCGAGGGCGTCGGCGTCTGGTCCGAGGCTCTGCAGGGCGTGAACAGCGAGGAGTTCGAGGTCGAGTGCCCGGAGTGCGAGGAGGGCCTGTACGTCGCGTTCGGCAGCTACGGGACGTTCGTGTCGGCCGGGGACTACGTGGGCAAACCGGAGCCGGAGACTACCGAAGCGCACGGGGAGTTGACGCCGGCGTCGCCGGAGCGGCTGTCGGGACTGGGGGCGCGGCTGTACGGCGAGGCGGTCGCAGCGGGACAAACAGAGGTCGCCCGGGCCCTTACGTATGTCTTCGGCGAGGGGCGCTGCCCCTCCTGCGACACCGTGTTCTCGGTGTCGCAGGAGGTGGAGAAGCAGTGGATCTGATCCGGGCACCCCGCTTGCACGGGCGCCCGGACCGGTGTCCTCGCGCTGCGGTCAGCGGCGCGCGGCCGGGGTGTTGGCCGAGGTGACGTTGACCGCGGACCAGGCCTTGTTCACCGTCTGGTACTCGTTGCTACTGGCCCCGTAGAGGTCCTTGGCCGCCTTCAGCGTCGCGACGCGCGCGTCGTGGAAGTCGGTCGTGGAGACCATGTAGCGGGTCAGGGCCCGGTAGAAGATGGCCGTGGCCTTGGTGCGGCCGATGCCCTTGACCGTCGAGCCGTCATAGGTCGGCGAGTCGTACTTGACGCCCCCGATCGTCTTGTGGCCACTGCCCTCGGCGAGCAGGTAGTACGCGTGCGAGGAGACGCCGGAGCCTGCGTGCACCTCGGCGTCGTACGCCTGGGCCGACCAGTAGTCGATCGTGCCCTCGAGCTTGTCGAGGGACGGGTGGTCGAGGCGGCGCAGGAACTTCTGGGCGAGGCCCAGCTTCTCGCCGATCAGGTAGTCCGGCTTGTCCTTCGCGTTGTTGGTGAAGAACTCGACGTTGGAACCGAAGATGTCCGCGAGGGACTCGTTCAGCGCGCCCGGCTCGCCGTACTGGTTGCCCTGCGCGTCGACGCGGGTGGGCTCCAGCTTGGCGGTGGCGTCCACGACGCCATGGGTGAGCTCGTGGCCGGTCACGTCGAGGACGACGAGCGGCTTCTTGAACATGTCCCCGTCGCCGTCGCCGTAGAGCATGCAGTCGCAGGTCGAGTCCCAGAACGCGTTGGCCACCTTGTTGCCGAAGTGGACCATGGCGCGGGCGCCCTTGCTGTTGTTCTCGATGCCCTTGCGACCGAAGGTCTTCTTGTAGAAGTCCAGGGTCTTGGTGACGCCGTACTGGGCGTCTGCGGCGGCGCTGTTCCGGCTGGTGGTGGCGCCGTTGCCGAAGACGTCGTTGGTGGTGGTGATCTTCTTGCCGCGGGCGAAGTTCTCCAGCTCCTGGCCCTTGGCGTCCCGGGTCTCGGTGCCCCAGCGGGTGGGGTCCTTGAGGAGGTAGCTGGTGCGGGCCGTCCGGGTGGTCTTCAGCGGGACGCTGCCGACGAAGAGGGACTTGCCGGTGCCGTTGGCCGTCGACGGGTAGCGGGTGGCGGCGGCCGCGGATGACGCCGACGACGCCGTGAGTCCGGCGGACTGCGAGCCGATGCCCGTGGCGGGGTCGAGCTTCTCGCCGCGCTCGCGCAGGGTGTCGAGCAGCTCGGGCGAGAAGAACTCGTCGCTGTCGGGCGTGTTGCTGCGCACCTTGCCGGTGACGGCGTCGACGACGACCGTCCGGGAACCGCCGCCCTCGGCGGTGCCGCTGTCGCTGACCCGCACCTGGTAGGCGAGGGCGGACGCGCCGTCGCGGGCGTCCACGACGAGTTCGGCGGTGCCCGCGTCACCCTTGGCGACCGTGGCCGCCTTCTGCTCGGCCTGTCCGGCCGACAGCTTGGCGGCGGTGGCGGCGTCGGCCTTGACGGTGTGGTCGGCGGCTCGCGTGACGCCCGCGTATGTCAACTGCTTGGTGAGGTGGACGACGAGGTCGCCGCCGAGAACCTGCATCCCCTGATGGGCCCGGGTGAACCGGACGTGCCGGGCGCCCTCCGGGTCGATCATGACGTCCTCGGCCTGCAGTTCGTCGCCTTGAGCGACGCCGGTCACCGAGGCGTGGGCGAAGGCTGCGGCGCGGGCCGCCTTCACCACGGACGCGGCCGAATTGTCGGCGCTGGCAGCGGAATGCCCCGCCCCCGTGTCGGGGCCCGCCATGGCGGTGCCCGCAAGGCCCGTAGCGGCCGTCGTCACGGCGACGGCGACCGCCACGCTGCGTATGTGCGGTCTACGCACTGATGAGGGTTCCTTCCTTGCAAGGCGGCCGGGATCACCAACCGCCTTGACGCATGGCCCTGTTGAGCGCCATGGGGGCTGGTCGGGCCCCAGGACGAAACCCTTTCGGACGAGTCATGTACATGTAAAGACTAAAATATCGCTTTCCGTGCGATACATGGCAATACTTTGCAAATCCTCGCCACTCAGTGATCAGTTGGTGACCAACTGTGCGTCGACTGTGGAGATGTGACGAGACGGAAGAAAGTTGCCTCACGTGCATGTGACCCATCTCGCATCCAAGAGCGCGGTCCTGGGAACGGTCGTGCTCTCCCTCCTCGCGGTTCCCGCCCACGCCGCACCGACCGGGTCACTCCCGAAGCCCGATCTCACCGCCCTTCACGGCGCTCTGCGCACCGCGGTCGCACAGGGCGCACCCGGCGCGATGGCACGGATCGACGACCACGGCTCGGTCCGATGGGCCGTCGCCGGCGTCGCCGACCGAAAGAGCGGACGGGCCATCAGCAACGCCGACAGGTTCCGCATCGGCAGCGTCACCAAGACCTTCTCGACCGTCGTGCTGATGCAACTGGCGAAAGAGGGCAAGCTGAACCTCGACGCCTCGGTCGACCGCTATCTGCCGGGGCTGCTGCCCGACCGCCGGATCACGGTGCGGCAGGTGCTGAGTCACCGCAGCGGCCTGTACGACTACACGAACGACATGTTCGCGAAGACGGTCTCCGGGTTCGAGGCGGTCCGCACCAAGGTCTTCACCCTCCGTCAGCTGGTGGACCGTTCGCTGAAGCACACGCGGACCAACGCGCCCGGCGCCGCGTACTCGTACTCCAACACCAACTTCGTCGTCGCCGGCTTGCTCATCGAGAAGCTGACCGGACACTCCGTGAAGACGGCGTACGAGAACCGCATCATCAAGCCGCTGAAACTGCGCGACACCCTCTACGTCCACCCCGGCAAGAAGATCCCCGGCCGCCACGCCAAGGGGTATCTCACCCCGGACAAGGCGGGCGCGCCCCTGGTCGACGCCACCGAGCAGACGGTGTCCTGGGCACAGAGCGCGGGCGCGGTCATCTCCAGCACGCGGGACCTCAACACCTTCCTCTCCGCCCTGCTCGGCGGCCGGCTGACGGCGCCCTCGCAACTGAAGCAGATGGAGCGCATGACGCCGGTCAACAGCACCCAGGCGTACGGGCTGGGGCTGCGCCGCCGTGATCTGTCGTGCGGGGTCTCGGTGTACGGGCACACGGGCACCGTCCAGGGCTTCTACACCTACGCGTTCGCCTCGAAGGACGGCCGGCGCAGCCTCACGTCGCTCGCGACGACGTCGAACAACGATGGCGTGTACAACACGATGCTGGGCACGCTGGAGTCCGCGTTCTGCGGCAAGAAGGCGAAGGTACGGCGCAGTGCCGCGGTCGTCGAGCACTCCGAGGACGCCGCCGCGAGGGCCGTCCGGGACTGACCCGGCGGGAACCCGTGTGCCCTGGTGAACGTTGTCCGGACGAGCCCTGCGGGGCGCGAACGACGACACCAGGGCGGCGCGATGAGCGAGTTGGTCCCCGGGGGCAACATGCCCCTTCCGGACGGTGCGGTGACCGTCCGGGTGCCTGGCCCCTTCGACGTGTCCGCACTCATCACGGACGACGGGGGCAAGGTCAGGGGCGACGGCGACTTCGTGTTCTACAACCAGCCGTCCGCCCCGGGCACCCGACTGAGCGGCGACACACTCACCGTCGACCCGCCGCGGCTGCGCTCCGGGGCCACCAGGGTCACGGTGGTCATCAGCGCGGCCGAGCCCGACACTCCCCTTGGCCGGCTTCCCGCCCCCACGCTCCACGTCTCGGCCCAGGGCGGCCGCACACTCGCCCGGTTCGCCCCACCTCCCCCACGGCAGGAGACGGTGCTGCTGCTCGCGGAGATCTACCAGCGGGGCGGCGGCTGGAAGTTGCGGGCCCTCGGGCAGGGATACGCCGACGGACTCGCCGGTCTCGCACGGGACTTCGGCGTGGACGTCCTCGACGATACGGCCGGGGCGGCGACGCAGGCGGGGCAAGGACTGCGGCCCTCGTCGCCGAAGCCACGGACTCCTGCCGGCCGGGCATCGTCGCCGGCCCGCCGGCCTGCGGCACCCACACCCCCGACGCCTCCGAGGCCACCGTCCCGACCCACGCCTCCGGCACCTCCGACGCCACCGTCTCGCCCCAAGTCCCCCACCCCACCCACTCCGCCGTCCCGGCCCACGCCTCCGACGCCACCCACGCCACCGAGTGCCGGAGCCCGGTCGAGGACCCCGGCGTCCCAGATCCCCAGGGCCCGTCCCCGCTCCTTCGCCGCGGCCGGACCCACCGCACCGCCGCCCTCCCCCGACCCGGACGGCTACCTCGGGCTGGTCAACTCCGCGCGCGCCGGGGCCGGTTCGCCGCCCGTCGCGCTCGACGCCCGTCTGACGTCCGCGGCCTGCGCGCATGCCGCCGCCATGGCCGCGGCAGGGCAGCTCGGTGTCGAGGGCCGGGACGGCGTCTCCGTCTACCAGCGCGTCACGGCCGCCGGATACACGTATCTCACCGTCGGCGAGCACCTGGTCTCCGGCCCGCGTACGCCCGCCGAGTTCGTCGCGTACTGCCTGGGCGACGAGCAGCCCAGCCGCACCCTGTGCGACCCGGCCTTCACACACGCCGGCCTCGCGTACGTCGCCGACGGCCGCTCGGGCGACCTGTACTGGACCGCGTTGTGGGCCAGGCCCCTCGCCCCGGGTGATCTGGCGCGGACGGCGGCCGAGGTCGTCGACCTCACCAACCGGGAGCGCGCCAGGGCCGGTCTGCCGCCCCTGGCCGCCGACGCCCTGCTCACCACCGCGGCGCAGGCGCACAGCGCGGACATGGTGGCCCGCGCCTTCTACTCCCACACGTCTCCCGAGGGCAGCCGGCCCTGGGACCGGGCCGCCGCAGCGGGCGCGCGCAGGCGCTCGATCGGCGAGAACATAGCCTGCGGCCAGCGCTCCCCCGCCGAGGTCGTGGACGGTTGGATGAACAGCCCCGGCCACCGCGCCAACATCCTCAAACCCGACTTCACCCATATCGGGATCGGCCTCGCGGGCGGCGGCCCGGCAGGAACGTACTGGACCCAGTTGTTCGGCGCGTGACCACCGAAACCGACCCACCCCGCGATCTTGGCGGAACGAGATCTTCCGGGACAGGATGCCCGCATGAAGGGTTCCCTCTTTTCCAGTGAGCACATGGTCCAGCCGGCCACCGAAGCGGGCATGACCGTCGAGAACGCCAAATGCATCAAGTACGCGGTGAACGGCGAGATGCTCGCCCGCCAAGGGGCGATGATCGCCTACCGCGGAAACCTCCAGTTCGAGCGCAAGGGCCAGGGCGTGGGCGGCATGCTCAAGCGCGCGGTCACCGGCGAGGGGCTGCCTCTCATGGCGGTGCGCGGGCAGGGCGAGACCTGGTTCGCGCACGAGGCGCAGAACTGTTTCATAGTCGACGTCGAGCCCGGCGACGAGTTCACCGTCAACGGCCGCAACGTCCTGTGTTTCGACGCCTCGTTGTCGTACCGGATCGCGACGGTGAAGGGCGCGGGTATCGCCGGCGGCGGCCTGTTCAACAGCGTCTTCACGGGCCAGGGCAGGCTGGGCCTGGTGTGCGAGGGCAATCCGCTGGTCATCCCGGTCTCGCCGCAGTTCCCGGTGTACGTCGACACGGACGCGGTCGTCGGCTGGACGGCGGGTCTGCAGACCTCGCTGCACCGGTCGCAGTCCATCGGATCGATGCTGCGCGGCGGCTCCGGGGAGGCCGTGCAGTTGATGCTGCAGGGCGAGGGGTACGTGGTCGTGCGGCCGAGCGAGGCGACTCCGCAGAAGGCGCAGCAGCACTGAGTCCCATGAAGTGATCTGCGCCTCACGAGCAACCTCTCCGGCGACAACGACGTCTTGATCCACAGCAGGTAGCGCCCTGGCCCTTTGGGTCAGGGCCACATTTCGACGCGCTATACACGCTATGTATACACGGCATGTAGAGATGGTGTGTATACAGACCGAAAGGGATCCATGTACGGCAAGGCATTCGCCCCGGAGTACCAGGGCGCCCTCACCACCCTTTCCGTGAACTCCTCGCTGACGGACGTACTGGCCGCCGGCACCCGGGAGTTGAGAGCTGCCGAGCAGGCCGGGCAGCAAGGGGAGGTGGCCCGCTCCGGACTCGCGGTCGCCGAGGCGCACCGCCGGCTGGGCCAGGTCGGGGACGCCGACCGGGCGTGGAAGGCGAGCTACCGCGCGGCCCGCGAGGCCGGGGACACGGCGGCGATGGCCTGGGCGCTGTGGAGCGGCGGCACCCTGGCCCGGCAGCGTGGGGCCTTCCCGCTGGCCTGGCGGCTGCTGGGGCTCGCGGCCGAATTCGGCGAACGGGGCGGCGACGTCGTCGTACGCGGCTACTCGCTCGCGGGACTCGCCGAGACCGGTCGCATCCAGGGCGACTACGAGGCCGTCCGCAGGCTGCACGAGCAGTTGCTGGCGGAGGCCCGGCGGCGCGGCGAGGCGCGGCACACGGTGTGGGCGCTGGAAGGCATCGCGCAGATCCATCGCAACACCGGTGAGTACGACATCGCGTACGCCCTGTTCGAGGAGGCGGCCGAGATAGCCGGGCGCGCCGACGACCGGCGCGGTCATGCCTGGGCGCTGCGGGGTCTGGCCGACATCGTGTCCGTGCGGGACTCAGACGTCGAGCGGGCGCTCGCGCTGCTGTCCGAGGCGGAGACGACCTGCCGTGCGATGACGCTGTCCAGCGCGCTGGCCTACAACCACAAGATGCGCGGCAACGTGCTGTACCGGGCGGGGCGTTACGCCGAGGCGCGGGACCTGTACGAGCAGGCGCTCGCGGAGTTCCGTGCGATGAGCGAGCCGCGCGGTGAGGCACTGGCGCGGCTCGGGCTGGCCAAGTCACTGGCCCGGCTGGGCCGCGACCGCGCCGAGACGGCGGCCGAACTCGGCGACCTGGCCCGCGAGTTGGAGCGGATCGGGCTGCGGCACGCGCGGGAGATGGTGGCGCGGGCGCAGGAGGAGTTCGGTATCCGCGCGGAGGACGTACGGTGACGACGCTTCCCTCGGCGCTGCGGGCGCCGGTCGATGCTCCCCAAGTCCTCGACCGCTGCCGGGAGTTGGTGCGGCCCGCGCTGGTGGAGGCCGTCGCGCGGATGCACCCCTGGGTGGGTGAGATGGCCGCGTACTCCTTCGGCTGGTGCGAGGTGGGCGGTGCGCCGGCCGTCGCGTCCGGCGGGAAGGGCGTACGGCAGGCCCTGGCGGTGCTCGGCGCCGAGGCGGCGGGGGCGTCCGGGTGCGCCGGGGTGCCGGCGGCGGTCGCGGTGGAGCTGGTGCACACCTTCTCCCTCCTGCACGACGACATCATGGACGGCGACGCGGCCAGGCGCCGCCGCCCCACCGTCTGGAAGGCCTACGGCACCGGACCCGCCGTCCTCGCGGGCGACGCGCTGTTCGCGCTGGCTGTGGAGACCCTCGCCGCGGCGCCGGGCGGGCCGCAGGCCGTGCGGGTGCTGTCGGTGGCGCTGGGTGACCTGGTGCGTGGCCAGGCGGACGACCTGCTGTTCACCACACGCCCGTGGAAGGGGCCGCAGCGGGTGCGGCCGGACGAGTACCGGTCGATGGCCGAGCACAAGACGGGCGCGCTGCTCGGTTGCGCGGCAGCGCTCGGGGCCCTGCTCGGCGGCGCCGCGCCCGCAGTGGTCGACGGCCTCGACCGCGCCGGACGCCACCTCGGGATCGCCTTCCAGGTCATCGACGACGTGCTGGGCATCTGGGGCGACCCCACGGTCACCGGCAAGCCCGTCCACGGCGACCTGCGGGAACGGAAGAAGACGTTCCCGGTACTGGCTGCACTCGACTCCGACACCCCCGGCGCCCTGCGCCTCGCCACGATGCTGGAAGCGGGCGGCGACCCCGAGGAGGCGGCCACGCTGATCGAGACGACGGGCGGCCGTTCGGCTGCGCTGACCGAGGCACGACGCCACATCACCGCGGTGGAAACGGCTCTCGCGGACGCGGCCCTGGAGACGGGGGCCGTGGACGAACTGCGGTCGCTGCTCGGGTATTTGGTGCGGCGAGAACTCTGACGGGGTGGTGGGTGCGGGCGGCTCCTCGCACGGTTTGCTGCGGGCGTCGGGGGCTCCTCGTGGCGGGTGCGGCGGCGGACACCGGGGACTCCTCGTATCGGGCGTAGCCGGCGCCAGGGCCTCCTCATACCGGGTACGGCGGGCGGCGGGAACTCCCCGTGCAGGCTGCGGCAGAGGCCGAAAACCTCCACGCACGGGGCACGGCGGGCACCGGAACCTCCCCCCACCTCCCACCCGGACCCGCACCAGCCGCCGAAAAGACCGCCGCCCCTCCCCCGCCGCCAAGCCCCAATTGTGTTTGACCTACGCCGGCTCTCACGTCAGGGTGCGAAGCGGTGCGGGCACTCGCGTCGTGCCGGAAAAGGTGAGGTGGATGTCTTGATCGGGGTCTCCGAGATCGAAGCCGTGGCCGGGCATATCGCCGGGCACGTCGTGCGTACGCCGACGCTGTCGAGCCCGGGGCTGACCGCGCTGCTCGGCGCCCCGGTCACCGTCAAGCTCGAACTGCTCCAGCGCACCGGTTCGTTCAAGGCGCGCGGCGCGACGGCCAAGCTGCTCTCGCTGAACGACGCCGAGCGGGCCGCCGGTGTCGTGGCGGTCAGCGGCGGCAACCACGGGATCGCGCTCGCGGTCATGGCCGCCGCCCTCGACGTGAAGGCCACGGTGGTCATGCCGCGTTCGGCACCCGTCAGGGCCGTCGAGATCGCGGAGGCCGCCGGCGCGCAGGTGCGGCTGACCGACGACATGGGCGGGGCGTTCGCGCTCATGACGCGGCTGCAGGAGGAGGGGCTGACGCTGGTCCACCCCTTCGACGACCCGGTGGTCATCGCCGGACAGGGCACCGTAGGGCTGGAGCTCGCCGCCGACGCGGGCGACCTCACCGACGTCGTCGTCAGCATCGGGGGCGGCGGACTGATCGCAGGTGTCGCGGCGGCGCTGCGGGACCTGCGGCCGGACGTACGGATCTGGGGCGTGGAGACCGAGGGCGCCCAGGCCATGTCGCAGGCGCTGGCAGCGGGCGGCCCGGTGCCGGTGTCCCTGTCGTCCATCGTGACCACGCTCAGCGCGCCGGCCGTTTCGCAACTGACGTACGACCATGTGTCCGCGCTGGTCCACGAGGTGCTCGTGGTGCCGGACCGGGAGGCGGTGCGGGGCACGCTCGACCTCGCCGACCACGCCAAGGTGTGGACCGAACCCGCGGCCGGCTGTCTGCTGCCCGCGGCCCGGCAGGTCCTGGAGCGGGTCGGGGAGGGCGCGCGGCTCGGGCTGGTGGTGTGCGGGGGCAACGCGTCGACCCGCGATGTCATGGACTGGGCAGAGCGCTTCGGACTGCGCTGAGTTTGTCTCGCCCGTCCCCGGAAAGCAGGCGGTCTGAATTCCGTTCAATCAATGGGGACTTCCTCGAATTCACGCAACGGAGCATGAACAAATGCCTGCGGACGCCAATGATTTGCGGATCCTTTGAACACACCCCGTCACCCTCCCCGTACCTCTGTGAAAGGTGAGACCCAGGGGTTCGACGAGGGATGACCATGGTCAAGGCGCATGTCTTCACGCACGAGTTGGTCGCCGGAAGGTACCGGCTCGTCGATGTCGTCCACCGCGAGACGAACCGGATCTGCTGGTACGGCAAGGACGTCAATGTCCAACGCCCCTATCTCCTCACGCAGATAGACCTCCCGGACGACCCGGACGGTGAGACCGCGCCGCGGGCGACCGCCCGCATCATCCGCATGTCCGAAACCATGGGGCTGATGAGTCCCGGCGCGGTCGCCACGGTCGTCGACGCCGTGGAACAGGACGGCACCCTGTGGACCGTCACGGAATGGATCGACGCCGTCCCCCTCGCCGAACTCATCGCCCAGCAGGGCACGTTCAACTACGTGCGGGCGGCCCGGATCGGGCTGGAGCTGCTCGACGTGCTGGAGGCGGCGCACGGCGAGGGCATCACCCACGGCGAACTCAGCCCGGGCCAGGTCTTCGTACGGGACAACGGTTCGGTCGTGGTCACCGGCTTCGGCCTGGCCGGCGCGACCCTGGCACCGCGGCTCACCGCGCCGTCGTACGCCTCCCCCGAGCAGGCCCGCGACGAACGCATCGGACCGGCGGCCGACCTGTGGGCGCTGGGCGCGATCCTCTACACGATGGTCGAGGGCCGCCCGCCCTTCAGGGACCGGGACCGGCCCGAGACCACGCTGAAGGGTGTGGACCGGCTGCCGCTGCGCACGCCCGTGCACGCCGGGCCCCTCACCCCGACCGTGCAGGGGCTGCTGCGCAAGAACTCCCGGGAGCGGCTGACCCGTTCGGTGGTCCGCGAGGCCCTCACCCGCGTTCTGACCGAGGATCCCGACGCACTCGCGGGCGCCATGCCACGGCCCCGGCTGCGCGGCGTCTACACCGCCGCCTGCCATGCCGCCCCCGGGTGGAGCAGACGCAGCATGGCGGCGGGGACGGCCCTGGCCGTCGTCACCGTGGCGGTCGCCGCGCTGGCCGCCACCCATCAACTGCCCGGCACCCGGACGTCCGAGTCCGGGGCGGCACCCCAGCCGTCGGCGTCCGCCACCTCCGCACCCGGCGCGGGCGCCGAGGGCGGCTTCTCCGCCCCGGCCACGTCGGCGACGCCCAGCACGTCCCCGACCTCCCCTTCGTCGCCGCCGCCCTCCCCGTCCCCGTCGGGCACCGCCCTCCCCGCCGGCTTCCACCGCTACACCGCACCGGAGGGCTTCTCCATCGCCCTTCCCAAGGACTGGAAACGGCTCGACACCTCGCGCGTCGACGACCTCTCGTACCGCGTGTTCTTCGGCGCCGACGGCGACCCGCGCACCCTCGCGGTCACCTACAGCGAGCGCGTCGGCACGGATCCCGTCGCCGTCTGGCGCGACGACGTCGAGCCCGGTCTGAAGCAGGACGGCGAGTACCAGCGGATCGGCCAGATCAAGGCGACGACCTACCAGGGCCACAAGGCCGCCGACATGGAGTGGATCTCGGAGGTCGACGGCACACGGGTGCAGACCTTCGGCCGCGGATTCCTCCTCGGCGGCGGCCACGGATTCTCGCTGCGCTGGACGACCCCGGCGGCCGACTGGGACGACTCCGCGAACCAGACGGCGCTCGACACCTTCCTGCGGACCTTCCGGGTGCCGTCAAGCTGAGGGCCGGGGCGCACACATGGCGCGCAGCGGAACTCCGTTCAGCGGAGTCGTGTGCCATCGGGCCGTGAACGTCCGGTCGGGCAGCGAGCAGGTCACGGCCAGGCGGTGCGGTGTCTCCAGGAACACGATGTCCACGGCGAGGGTGTCGGCATCGGCCCATCCGCCGCTCACCGCGGTGGGCAGCGGCGCGTCGGTGACGGCCCATCCGGCCTCCCCGACCCGCAGGTCCAGTGGGTGCCCGCCCTCGGTGAGCCGCAGCGCCCAGCCGTCCGCATCGGCACGCACACCGACCCCGGTCAGCTTCGGCTGGTCCGCGCAGACTCCGTCGTACGGCGTGAACTCGACGCCGGACCAGGTCTGCGCCCGCTCCGGCGGTGCGGGCTTGCCCGGGGCCGGGGGCAGCGCGAGCCGCGCCAGCCGCGCCCGCAGGGCCGCGTCCTCGTCCTCCCGGCCCGAGAGCGGTTCGGGCCCGAAGGCGGGCAGCAGGTGCCGCCACACCAGGTCGAGCGTCTCCTGCATCTGCTCGGTCGCCGCGGTCGTGGCGATCACGGCGTCGTGCTCGGGCAGCACCAGGCAGAACTGCCCGTACGCACCGTCGCCGCGGTAGCCGTGCCGGGAGGTCCAGAACTGCAGGCCGTAGCCCTGCTGCCAGTCCGACCGTGCTCCCGCGGCCGTACCGTCGCCGTTGCCGATGTGCGGGCGCGTGGCCTCGGCCACCCACCCCTCGGGCAGCAGCCGCTCGCCCTCCCACACCCCGTCCTGGAGATACAGCTGCCCGAGCCGGGCGATGGCGTCGGTGGTGGCGTGCAGCCCACTGAAGCCCAGTTCACGACCGGCCCGGTCGCACTGCCAGGCCGCCTCTGAGATGCCGAGCGGATCCAGCAGGCGCGGGCGGAGGTACTCGGTCAGCGGCTGCCCCGTGACCCGCTGCACGATCGCGGCCAGGGTGTAGGTCGTCGGCTGGTTGTAGGCGAAGACGGTGCCCGGCTCCCGCTCGGGCGGCAGCAGCAGGAAGCCGCGTACCAGTTCCGCGCGGTCGGTGGCGAGCGCCCGGTCGAGGGTCTCGGCCTCGTGGCCGCTGGACATGGACGCCACATGCCGTACCAGCATGGCGCGGCTGCGCGGGTCGGTGATGTCGGCCTCGAACTCCGGGAAGTAGGAGATCACCGGGTCGTCGAGGCGGAGCAGCCCCTCGGCGGCGGCGAGCGCGGCGGCCGTTGCCGTGAAGCTCTTGCTGAGGGAGTACAGCAGGTGCGGGCGTTCGGGCGCGTAGGGCGCCCACCAGCCGGATGCCACGAGCCGGCCGTGCCGCATGATCATCAGGCTGTGCGGTTCGATGTCCGGGGCGCTTTCGAGGGCGTCGAGGAAGGCGTGGACGCCGGCGGCGTCGACACCCTGGGCGGCGGGGGTGCTGGAGGACAGCGGGCGAGCACTCATGAGGGCATCCTCTCCCGGGTGGTCGGCCATGTGTGCGGCGGCCCGGGCCGGGCTCCGGTGGGAAACCCAACGAGCATGTGGTGGGCGGCGGTTGGCGTCCGTCGCCGACGTGCGGCACTGGATGGCCGAAACGTCGACCATGGGTCCCGATAGGCTGCCGGTCTGCAGTTCTGCAGCCCGACCAGCTTGCACAGGAGAGTCATCCGTGACCCTAGCGATCGTCCCGTCCGAGACGTCCCCCGTCCCGCTGTCCGACCTCGTCGCGCGGGACGCGCGCGAGTTCGGGGTCTATGCGCGGACCGGAGGCTGGGCCTTCGGACTGATGGTGGCGCGCAGCGTTCGGCCCGGCGGTCAGGGCGCGGAGGAGACGCCGAAGGTGTCCGCGAAGGAGTTCGCCGAGCTGGCCGGGTGCTCCGCGGAGCGCGTCATGCGCTACTACAAGGCGTGGGACCGGGCCGCCGACGACGGCCTGGTCCCGCACTTCGAGGCGCTGGCGCCGGGCCAGGAGGTGGAGCTGCCGGACTCCGACGTGTGGCTGACCTACTACGTCTCCCGCAACAGCGCCACCTCCGAGCGCGGCACCGCCATCGCCGAGGCCGCCGAGGCCGAGGGCATCCGGCCGACGAAGGCCCTCGAAGTCGCCGAGAACCCCACCGCCCTGCGTGCCGCGATCCTCGCCGACCCCTCCACCGCCCGGGCGGCGCGCCAGGCGCTGCTCGACCGCGTGCGTGAAGACCCGGAGCTGCAGGCCGAGTTGGCGCGCGACGTCGTACGCACCGACGACCTGAAGAAGGCCGTCGCCACCGAGAGCCGGGCGGCGGACCGGATCGGATACGTGCGCCAGATCGCCGAGTCGGGCCAGGTCAAGACCCCCGCGGGGCAGACCATCGACGCGCCGGTCGACCTGCGCCAGGAGGCCGAGCGGCATCTGTCGCTCATCGACGAACTCGAGGAGGACGAGGACACCGGCGAGTGGGCCACCGAGGCCTACGACACCCTGAAGTCCCTCGTGGCCGAGACCGTGGAGGCCGATCCCGAACTGCGCGTCCAGGAGCGGCGGACGAAGTTCTACAGCAGCCTGCAGAAGGCGACGAAGGCGTTCGAGGAGCTGACCTTCGACGATGTGCAGGAGTTCGTGGAGGACGACATGGTCCAGCGTCTGGAGGAGCTCCAGCAGGCCATCGTCATGTGCCTGACCACGCTGCGCGGTGACAAGGGCTGAGGATCTCGACCGGGCGGGGCTGAGTAGCCGTACTCATGCCGCCGCCCACCCGCTCGACCAGCATGGGGGCTCCCACGAAAAGGGAGCTCCCATGACTGCTGTTGTGCACTCCGCCGTCCCGCGACGGCAGCTGCCCGCCGTGCTCGCCACCGTCGTGGTCGTGGGGCTCGCGGTGTCGGCCTGGGGTCCGCGCGATCGCACCACCTGGTTCCTGGAGACGGTGTGGGTGCTGGTCGGGCTGCCGCTGGTGGTGTTCACCTGGCGGCGCTTCCCGCTGACCAACCTGCTGTGCTGTCTGCTGGCCGTACACGCGCTGGTCCTGGCGGTGGGCGGCCACTACACCTACGCGCAGGTGCCGCTGGGTGACTGGGTGCGGGACGTCTTCGGCCTGGACCGCAATCCGTACGACCGCTTCGGTCACCTCATGCAGGGCTTCGTCCCGGCCGTGCTGGTACGGGAGTTGCTCAGCCGCACCTCGCCGCTGCGCGGCAGTCGCTGGCTGGCCCCGCTGACCGTGTGCGCGTGCCTCGCCTTCAGCGCCGTGTTCGAGATGCTGGAGTGGCTGGCGGCGGTGACCGGCGGGCATTCCGCGGACGCGTTCCTGGCCACGCAGGGCGATGTATGGGACACCCAGTGGGACATGTTCTGCGCGCTGATCGGCGCCACGGTCTCGGTGCTGGTGCTCTCCCGCCTGCACGACCGGCAGCTCGACGCGCTGGGCGTCACTTCGTCGTCGTACGGTGCCGCCGGGTCCACATCGGCACCACGAACCAGCACAGCGCGTACCACGCGACCACTCCCGTGACGATCCAGGGCACGGCGTGGTTGTCGGTCGCGACCCGCAGGATCAGCAGGAGCGAGGAGGTCATCGTGGCGAGGAGGAGCAGCAGGCCCACGAAGGTCATCCGGGAGGCCCACTCGACGGCCGCTGCCTTGACCCGCTGCCCGGACACCAGGCGGTGCAGCGAGACAGGTCCGATCAGCGCCCCGGTCGCGGCGGCGCCCAGCACCACGGTCACGATGTAGATGGTCTTGTCGGTCTGTTCCAGCGAGTCGTACTTCTGCTGGAACACGACGGTGAGCAGGAAGCCGAACAGGATCTGCACCCCGGTCTGGGCGACCCTGACCTCCTGGATCAGCTCGCCCCACTGCCGGTCGGCTCTCTCCTCCTCGGTCTCGCGCCGCCCCCACTCGTTCACGTCGTCACCGCTTCTCGTGGCCGGCACGATTCCTCCCGGCTCGGTCGCCCCGGATGCCTTCCCCGCACCGGGTTCCCCGTTTCGCGCACGTTGGACCAGGCCGTGCGGGGATCGGCCGCCGTTTGGGCGATGACCAGGGGGTTACCCGGGGCGTAAGGCGTACGACGACCACCCGAGGAGCCCGACGACCATGTCCGGTACAGAGCTCACGATCACCGTCAGCGGTGGCACCGTCGCCGACGCGCGCGCGGTCGTGCGGGTCCTGGAACCCGCCTTCGGGAGGTCGCAGGAGGAGCCTCCCGCGCCCACCTTCGGGAGGTCGCAGGAGGAGCTTCCCGCCGCCGAGGGCTTCACGATCCACACGGCGAGGTTCGAGCACGATCCGCCGGGCGGGCCGTCCGGGCCCGGTCCCGCCGCCGGCCGTCATCTGTCCGGGGCGGTGACGCTGACCGTGCAGGGCTCCCCGGAGGCGGTGGCGACGGCGCGCGAGACGCTCGTCCACGCCTTCACGGCACAGGACCAGGCATCGGTCTCCGGCGACCAGGAGCAGGAGTGGCACCTGCTCCTGGAGCCGTGAGCGGAGCTACCAGCGGGCTTCGACCTGGTCCTCGATCCGGCGGTCGTAGAGGTCGCGGATCGCGGTGAGCGTCCCGTCGTCGAGCGGCGGGAGCTTGGCGGCGGCCGCGTTGGCGCGCGCCTGCTCGGGCGAGCGGGCGCCGGGGATCACGGTGGTCAGGCCCGGCTGCTGGACGATCCAGCGCAGCGCGAGCTGGGCCGGGGTGTACCCCTCGGGGGCCAGGGCGGCGAACTCGGCGGCGGCCTCGACGCCCGTCGTGTAGTCGACGCCGGAGAAGGTCTCGCCCACGTCGAAGGACGCGCCGTGCCGGTTGTAGGTGCGGTGGTCGTTCTCGGGGAAGACGGTGTCCTTGGTGTACTTGCCCGACAGCAGGCCGGAGGCGAGCGGGACACGGGCGATGATGCCGACGCCGGCCTCCTGGGCGGCGGGCAGGACCTCGCGCAGCGGCTTCATGCGGAACGCGTTGAGGATGATCTGCACGCTCGCGACGTTCGGCCGGGCGATCGCGGTCAGGGCCTCCGCGCAGGTCTCCACGCTGACTCCGTACGCCGCGATGCGCTCCTCCTCGACCAGGGTGTCCAGGGCGTCGAACACCTCGTCCGTGGAGTAGACGGGCGTGGGCGGGCAGTGGAGTTGTACGAGGTCGATGCGGTCGACGCCGAGGTTGCGCCGCGAACGGTCGTTCCAGGCACGGAAGTTGTCGAGGACGTAGTTCTCCGGGATCTGGTCGACGCGGCGGCCCATCTTCGTGGCCACCAGCACGTGCAGGTCCGGCCTGCCGCTCAGGAACGCGGCGATGGTCTGCTCGCTGCGCCCGTCGCCGTACACGTCGGCGGTGTCGAAGAAGGTCACCCCCGTCTCGGCCGCCGCCTCCAGCACCGCCAGGGCTTCCTTGTCGTCGACGTCTCCCCAGTCGGCGCCCAACTGCCACGTCCCGAGACCGACGACGGATGCGTGCTGACCCGACCTACCGAATGTGCGCTCGTCCATGGCGTCAGTCTGTCATCCGTCACTCCCGGTCGCGGAACCGACCGCTCCGGTGCGCCACCTGTGAATCGTTCACTCACACGAGTGAACGGATTCGACAGGAAACCGGATTGTGTCAACGCGCCCCTAGCGTGAGCACGTGACTGATCGTTCAGCGAGCAACTTACCGTCCGTGGCGTCGGAAGACCCGTCCTGGAGCCGCCGGAGCTTCCTGCTCGGCGCGGCCGCGCTGGCCGCCGTTCCCGTCCTGATCGCGGCCGATCCGGCGGTCGCGGCGCAGGAGCTCCCGGACTTCCCCGGGGGCGTCGCCCTGTACCGCTCGGCGTACCGCAACTGGGTCGGCGAGATCACCGCCGACGGACTGTGGGCCTGTGCGCCGACCGGCCCGGACCAGGTGGTCGAGGTCGTCAACTGGACCTGGCGGCAGGGCTGGAGGGTACGTGCCCGGGGTTCCGCCCACGGCTGGTCCCCACTGACGATCACCGCGGGCACCGCGGGGGACGCCCCCGTCCTCCTGGTCGACACCGCCCCTCATCTCACCGGCCTGTCGCTCGACTCGACGACCGCGGTGCGCGCCGGCACCGGCGTCACCCTGGAAGCCCTGCTCACCTACCTGGAGGAGCACGGCCTCGGCGTCACCGCCGCGCCCGCTCCCGGCGATCTCACCCTGGGCGGCGCGCTCGCCATCGACGCGCACGGCACGGCCGTACCGGCGCGGGGCGAACAGCGGCTGCCCGGGCACACGTACGGCTCGCTCAGCAATCTGGTGCTGTCCCTGACGGCGGTCGTGTGGGACGAGGGCTCCGGCGGGTACGTGCTGCGGACGTACCACCGCGACGAGGCGGACTGTGCGGCTCTGCTCACCCACCTCGGCCGCTCGCTGGTGACCGAGGTCGTGCTACGGGTGGGCGCGAATGTCAACCTCCGGTGCGTGAGCCGTACGGACATCCCGGCCGCCGAACTCTTCGCGGCGCCCGGCGCCGACGGGCGCACCCTCGCGAGCTACCTCGACGAGTCGGGGCGCGTCGAGGCGATCTGGTTCGCCTTCACCGAGTTCCCCTGGTTCAAGGTGTGGAGTGTGGCGCCGACCCGGCCGCTCACCTCGCGGCGTGTGTCGTCGCCGTACAACTACCCGTTCTCCGACAACGTCCCGACCGTGGTGGCGGACCTGGTCGGGCGGATGACCTCGGACGCGGCCTGGTATCTGGCTCCGGTGCTGGGCAACGCGCAGTTCGACGTGGCGGCGCTCGGGCTCGTGGCGACGCTGTCCGCCGACCTCTGGGGGCCCTCCAAGAACACCCTCCTCTATCTCAGGCCCACCACGCTCCGGATCAACGCGAACGGCTACGCCGTGCTCACCACCCGGGCCCAAGTGCAGCGCGTGGTCGCCGAGTTCACGTCCTTCTACCGCGAGCGGCTCTCCGCGTACGCGGCGCTGGGCCGCTTCCCGGTCAACGGCTCGGTCGAGATCCGGGTGACCGGCCTCGACGACCCCGCCGACGCCGAACTCGACGGTGCCAGCGCCCCGTTGCTGTCGGCGCTGCGGCCGAGCAGCGCGCACCCGGAGTGGGACACGGCGGTGTGGCTGGACGTCCTGACGCTGCCCGGTACGCCGTACGCGGAGGCCTTCCTGCGGGAGCTCGAACAGTTCCTGCTGCGCACGTTCGACGGGGAGCACGCGCTCACCAGGGTCGAGTGGTCCAAGGGCTGGGCCTACACGGACGAGGCCGCCTGGAGCGACGAGGAGGTGCTGGGCACGGCGGTGCCCGCGTCGTTCGGCGAGGCGGCGTGGGGGCAGGCGGCCGGCGTCCTGGACCGCTTCGACCCGCACCATGTCTTCGGGAACGGGTTCCTCGACCGGTTGCTGCAATGAGCGGTTACCGGTGCCACGTCCCGTGCCTCGACGACCCCGAACGCTTCGTGACTACGACCGCGGGATTCCTCCGCCCGGAGTGAGGTGCGCCTGCACCGCGGGCGCGTAGCGGTCGACGACCTCCTCCAACGGGGCGCCCCGCACCTGGGCGCCACGCGCGATGCCGTACATCACCCCGAGGCCGAGCAGGTTCGCGACGGCCAGCTCCGCGCGCAGGCCCGCGTCGGGGCCGTCGAGGCGTTCGGTGAGGCGTTCGGTCACCTGGGTGCGGAAGTTCCCGCGCAGGATGTCGCCCTGTGCGGCGTGCAGGGGCGCGAACACGATGCGGACGAGCGGATCGGCGCCCTGTTGCGACTGGCTGACCAGCACGTGCCGCACCATGTGCCGGCCGAGCTCGTCCAGCGGGGCGTCCAGCAGGGCGTCGGCATCGGTCTCGAAGGACATGACGCGGGCGAAGAGGGCGTCCTTGTTGCCGAAGTACTTCAGGATCAACGGCGGGCTGACACCGGCGCGTTCGGCGACCGCCTTCAGCGTGATGTCGGCGTGGGCCTGCCGGGCCAGCAGGTAACGGGCCGCCCTGAGAATGACCGCCTTGGTCGCCTCGGCGTCCCGGCGGAAGGGCGCGGACGCGGTGGGAGAAGTGCTCACGGCACTCATGCTCCCTCCAGAGCCTCGTCGCGGGGCTCCCGGGCGCGACCGCGGCCGCGGCGTGTCTCGCCCGTCGGGGGGTCGCCGGGGATGGTCAGGGCCGCGGCGCTGGCCGCCAGGGCCACCGCGCCGGCGATCCCGAAGGCGAGCAGATAGCCGTCCAGCGTGGGCACCGGAATTCCACCGATCGGACTCGTGTGGTGGACCAGTACCGCGGCCACGGCGGCGCTGGAGACGGCCTGGCCGATCGTGCGCATCAGGACGTTGACGCCGTTGGCGGAGGCGGTCTGCTCGGCCGGGACGGCGCGCAGGATCAGGGTGGGCAGGGCGGAGTAGGCGAGGGTGGTGCCGGTTGCCACCACTGTGGCACCGAGGATGATCATCCACAGGTCGCGGCTGTCGGCGATGCGCACCGCGTAGCCGCAGGCGATCACCGCGGCCCCGAGGGCGAGCGTGATCCGCGGGCCGCGCGACGCTGAGATGCGGGCCGACAGGGGCGAGAACAGCAGCATGGTGACGCCACCGGGCAGCAGGCACAGGCCGGTCTCCACGATCGACAGTCCGAGCCCGTACCCGGTGGCCTTCGGCGCCTGCACCAGCTGGGCGGTCACCAGGGAGTTGGCGTAGAAGGCGAATCCGGTGAGCAGCGCCGCCACGTGGGACAGGCCCACCCGCGGCCGCGTGACCAGCCGCAGGTCGACCAGCGGCCGTGCGGTGCGCAGTTGCTGCCACCACCACAGGGCCAGGACGACGACGGCGGCGAGGAACAGGCCCACGACGCGCGTGCTGCCCCATCCCCACTGTCCGCCCTGGGAGACGCCCAGCAGGAGGCACACGAGTCCGGCGGCCAGCCCCAGTGCGCCCGTCACGTCGAACCGGCCGGGCTCCCGCACGGGCGACTCCTTCACCGCCCACCACACCGCCGCCACACCGAGCGCCCCGAGGGCGCTGGTCAGCCAGAACATGGTGTGCCAGTCGGCGTACTGCACGACCAGCGCGGCCAGCGGGAGGCCGAGGGCGGCACCGATGCCGACGGTGGAACTCATCAGCGCCACCGCGGATCCCCGGCGCTCCGGCGGCAGTTCGTCGCGCAGGATGCTGATCGACAGCGGCACCACGGAGGCGGCCGCACCCTGCAGGGCGCGGGCCGTGATGAGTACGACGATGTCGGACGACAAGGCGCACATCACCGAGCCGACGGTCATCAGGACGAGAGCCGACGTCAGCACCCTGCGCTTGCCGTACATGTCACCGGCCCGGCCCAGTACCGGGGTGAGCACGGCACCCGCCAGCAGCGTCGCCGTGACCATCCAGGAGACCGCGCCCGCCGAGGAGTGCGTCAGCCGCGGCAGGTCCGGCAGCAGCGGCACGACCACGGTCTGCATGACAGCCATGAGGATGCCGCCGAACGCCAGCACCGGAATCGCGAGCCGGTCGCGCAGCGATCCCGTCGCGGAGATCCGGGGTATCGGGCCTGGCTGATCCATCGGCACTCCAGCGGCGATGCGGCAAAAGAAGGGGTGAATTTCCATTCACCATAGTCGGTGAATGACAATTCACCCAGAGGAGATCGGTCACACGGACCGTCACGCGGAGAACTGTTGCGTGCATGACAAAGGAACCTCCGCCCCGCCGGACAGCGTCGCGCACAACACCTTCGACACTTGACCGGCGGCCGGGACACGGCAGTTGTTCGGCAGGTCAGGGTGCGAAAGAACGTCCCTAGACGGCCTCCGCCGTACGGCACTCGGGGTGCCCCCAGCCCTGCGTGTTCTTGGAGATGGGCTCGCCGGCCGCGTAGGAACGACCGCACAGGCAGCGGCCGGGGAACTTCGCCTTGATGGTGCGGGACGACGAGCCCCCGCGCTGCCCGGACGCCGCGGCCTTGCGGCGCGGGGCACCCGACTTCGGGGTGTCCGGGGAGGGCGGCGGCTCCGGTGAGCCGAGGTCGCTGCCCGCGGGCTCCTGCACCTTCGCCGCCTGGCTGGCGGCGCGGTCGGCGAAGTCGTTGAGCGGGTCGCCGTCGACCTGGTGGGCGGGCACGTAGCGGAAGTCGACCGAGCGGCCGTCGAGCAGCTCGTCGATGCGTACGACCAGCTCCTGGTTGGCGACCGGCTTGCCGGCGGACGTCTTCCAGCCGTTGCGCTTCCAGCCGGGCAGCCAGGAGGTGACCGCCTTCATCGCGTACTGGGAGTCCATGCGGACCTCGAGCGGTACGCCCGGGTCGGTGGCCGCCAACAGGCGTTCCAGCGCGGTGAGTTCGGCGACGTTGTTGGTGGCCTTGCCGAGCGGCCCCGCCTCCCAGCGGGCCGGGGTCTCGGAGTCGTCGGAGACCACCCACGCCCAGGCCGCCGGACCCGGATTTCCCTTCGAAGCCCCGTCGCACGCGGCCACCACACGTTCACGCATGGCCTCGATCATGCCACGGGCGGACAGGGCCCTCGACCACGATCCGCACGATCCCGAAGACGTCCGTCCAGGAGACGGCCGACGAGGAGATGTACCTCCAGGAGATGTCCGTCTAGGAGACGTCCGTCGCCTTCGGTACCTCTCCCTCGGTCCTCGCGATGTCGATCACCGAGAAGCTCGCGCCCTGCGGGTCACTGAGCGCCGCGAACCGGCCGAAGGGGCTGTCCATCGGGCCGAAGCGGGCGATGCCGCCGAGCTTCGTCGCCTTGGCCACGGCGTCGTCGCAGTCGGAGACGACGAAGTACAGGTTGACGTAGGACGGCACCTCGGGCGGGAACTCGTCCGTCATCTTCATCCGGCCGAGGACGGTGTTGTCGCCGACGTTGAACATGCGGTAGTCGACCGATGGGTCCTGCATCTGCTGTGCCTTGTAGGGGAAGACGGCGGTGAAGAACGCGTCCGCCCTCTCGGGCTCGCGGGTGAAGACCTCGGCCCAGCCGTAGGCACCGGGCACGGCGGTCACGTCGAAGCCCTCGTGGGTGCCCGCCTGCCACACGCCGAACACGGCGCCGCTGGGCTCGCGGCCCAGGCACATCGTGCCGAAGTCGCCGACCTGCATGGGCTCCATGAGGACCTCGCCGCCGTTCTCACGGATCTTGGCGGCGGTGGCGGCGGCGTCCGGCGACGCGAGGTAGACGCACCACTGCGACTGGCCCTCCTGGCCCGGCATCGGCGGTACGACAGCGGCGACCGCCTTCCCGTCCACGTAGGCCTGGGTGTAGTTGCCGTACTCCGTCGACGCCTCGCCGAAGGTCCAGCCGAGGACGTCACCGTAGAAGCTCTTGGCTCCCTCGACGTCGCCGAACATCGCATCGGCCCAACAGGGGGTTCCCTCTGGTTGTACGGCCATGACTGCGGCCCTCTCCCGAATCGGTGGATGGTCCGATTTCTCACGCTAGTCATCCGCCCGCCGAAGCGCGCGCCGAACGCTTCGGTCCGTTTCAGACTGGACGGGGAGGGTCTTCGAGGCGACGGACGGGGTGCGGGATGTCGGACGCAACGATGCGCGCGTGGTCGGTGGTGACACCGGGGCCGGTGGAGCAGAGAGGCCTGCGATTCGTCGAGAAGCCGGTGCCGGTTCCCGGGGACGACGAGCTCCTTGTGCAGGTGAGCGTGTGCGGGGTGTGCCGGACCGACCTGCATGTCACCGAGGGGGACCTGGCGGTGCACCGGGCGGGGGTGACGCCCGGGCACGAGGTGGTGGGCGTGGTGGCCGGGTTCGGGGCGGGCGTCGGCGGCTTCGCCGTCGGGGACCGGGTGGGCGTGGCGTGGCTGCGCCGGACGGACGGCACGTGCGCGTACTGCGCGCGGGGGGCCGAGAACCTGTGCCCGTCCTCGCGGTACACGGGCTGGGACGCCGACGGCGGTTACGCGCAGTACACGACCGTGCCCGCCGCCTTCGCCCACCGGCTGCCGGACGCCCTCGACGACGTGGCTCTCGCGCCGCTGTTGTGCGCCGGGATCATCGGCTACCGCGCGCTGCGCCGTGCGGCGCTGCCGCCGGGCGGACGGCTCGGTCTGTACGGATTCGGGGGCAGCGCCCACCTGTGTGCGCAGGTGGCGCTGGCCGAGGGTGCCACCGTCCACGTCCTGACGCGCGGGGCGGCGGCACGACGACTGGCGCTCGACCTGGGCGCGGCCTCCGCGCAGGACGCGTACGCCATGCCGCCCGAGCCCCTGGACAGCGCGATCCTGTTCGCGCCGGTCGGGGACCTGGTCCCGGTCGCGCTCCGGGCCCTCGACCGCGGCGGGATCCTCTCGATCGCGGGCATCCACCTCAGCGACACCCCGCCACTGCACTACGAGACCGAGCTGTTCTACGAGAAGCAGATACGCAGCGTCACCTCCAACACCCGTGAGGACGCTCGTGAGTTCCTCACCCTCGCGGCCCGCCACGGCGTCCACGCCACGACGCACACCTATCCCCTGACCCGGGCCGACGAGGCACTACGGGACCTCAAGGCAGGCCGCTTCGACGGGGCGGCGGTACTGGTGAACGACCTGTCGTGAGCATCGGGGCGCGGGGCACGCACTGCGCCTGCCCGCCCGGCTCCGTACGCCGGGTCTCTCGGCAACCTTGCACCGGGCTGCCTCCGCGTCCTCCGGCCGCTCATACGTTCCGGTCGCGCGCCGTAAGCACAGGTGGGGCGGTGGTGCGGCCCACGCGCCGGAGGTGGGGGCGAGGCGACCGGCGTGGGATCACACCTTGCCCGGTGTTCTGCCTCGATCGCCTGGTTTGCACCTCCGGGACGTGAAGCCGCCCCCTTCGCGCCGTACCAGGGCACCATCGCGGCTGTTTGCCTTGTACATGCGGTGCGTACTTGTCAGCCGCTGCGTCGTCGCCTTCATCTCCGCTCACTCCTGACCACTCCGCCCACTCCTGCAGTCACTCGTGCACTCGCCCCCGTAATCACCCCTGTACATCGGCATGTACAACCCAGGGAGGGAATGTGTCCGCCCCCGAAAGCGCCCCCGGACCCGCCACCGACGAACTCGCACCCGACCCCGACGGCGAGGGGCAGCTGACCAGTCTCAGCACCCAGGCGGCGCGCCAGCTCGCCACGACCACCAAGTCCGAACCGCAGATGCAGGCCATCAGCTCGCGCTGGCTGCTGCGGACGCTGCCGTGGGTGGACGTCAAGGGCGGCACCTACCGGGTCAACCGGCGCCTGCAGCTGCGCATCGGGCGCGGACGCGTGCAGTTCGAGCAGAACGGTGCCGACGACATCAAGGTCATCCCCGAGACGCTCACCGAACTGCCGGTGCTGCGCGGCTACTCGGACACCGATGTCCTCAAGGAGGTCGCCACCCGGTTCCGGGTCCGCGAAGTACGGGCCGGACAGGTGCTGTTCGAGTCCGGGCAGCCGGTCACGGAGGCCTACCTCGTCGTACACGGCAGGTTCACCCGGTACGCAGCGGGCAAGTACGGCGAGGAGGAGATCATCGGGGTCGTCGCCGACGGCGACCAGATGGGCGACGAGGCCATCGGTCAGCCCGACCCGCTGTGGCTGAGTTCGGTGCGGGCGGAGACGGCCGGCGTGGTGCTGGTGCTGCCCTGGGACGTCGTCAGGGAGTTCACCGACCGGGTGCCGTCGCTGGCCGCGCACCTGGAGGCGTTCGCGGCGCGGCAGAAGCTGCCGATGAACCGCAAGGGCGAGGCCGACGTCCCCGTGCAGGCCGGCCATGTCGGCGAGACGACGCTCAACGGCGGCTTCGTGAACTACGAACTCGCCCCGCGCGAGTACGAGTTGTCGCTCACCCAGACCGTGCTGCGGGTCCACACCCGGATCGCCGACCTCTACAACAACCCGATGAACCAGACCGAACAGCAACTGCGCCTGACCATCGAGGAGATCCGGGAGCGCCAGGAGTGGGAGCTGGTCAACAACCGGGAGTTCGGGCTGCTGCACAGCGTCGACTACGGGCAGCGCATCAGCACCTTCACCGGCCCGCCCACCCCGGACGACATGGACGAACTGCTGGCCATGCGCCGTAAGACCAAGGTGTTCCTCGCCCATCCGAAGGCGATCGCCGCCTTCTTCCGGCAGTGCAACCGGCGCGGCCTGGTGCCGGGCACGGCGAACGTCGAGGGGCATGAGATTCCCGCCTGGCGCGGGGTCCCGATCTTCCCCTGCAACAAGATCCCGATCAGCGGCCAGCACACCAGCAGCATCATCGCGTTGCGCACCGGAGAGTCCGACCAGGGTGTCGTCGGCCTGTACCAGACGGGCATCCCGGACGAGTTCCAACCGGGCCTGAACGTGCGGTTCATGGGCATCGACACGGCCGCGATCATCCGCTACCTGGTGACCGCCTACTACTCGATGGCCATCCTCGTGCCGGACGCGGCCGGGATCCTGGAGAACGTCCAGCTCGGCCGGACGGCCGACTGAGGGTGGAGTACGGAATGAGCGCGCCCGCTTCCTCGCCCTCGCTGCCGGGGCCGCCCGATCTGGCCCGCACCGTGCGCACCCGGCGCGGCGGGGCGATCCCCGGGCTCAGATGCCGACAGGTCGCCCCCGCCGACCCGGAGAAGGTCGAGGAGGTCGACCGCAGGCTGGAGGCCTGGGCCCATGGCCTCGACCTGTTCCCCGCGGCCTGGTCGGGGGACTTCTCGGGCTTTCAGTTCGGCCGGGCCGTGGTGCTCCAGCACCCGACGGCGGCCGACCTGGAACGACTGACCGCCGCCGGCAAGTTCCTGCTGGCCGAGAACCTCGTCGACAGCTGCTACTGCGAGGAGGACGAGGGCAGGGGCGGTGCCCGCCGCGGCCTCGGCGGGCGGCTGGTCCTGGCCCAGTCGGCGCTCGACCCCTTCCACGGCACACCCGCGCTGCAGGAGCAGTGGCAGCACGGGATGCAGGCCGACGGACCGCTGCGCTCGTACCACTGGGCGCTCAAGGACTACGCCGTCCTCGCCACGCCCAGCCAGACCGACCGGTTCGTGCACGACATGGCCAGGCTGCACCTCGGTTATCTCGGCGAGGCCGCGTGGGCGGAGATCCGGTATGTGCCGCAGGTGTGGGAGTACCTGGTGATGCGGCAGTTCAACAACTTCCGCCCCTGTCTGTCGATCGTCGACGCCGTGGACGGCTACGAGCTGCCGGAGGCCGTCTACGCCCGCCCGGAGATCCAGCGCATCACCGCACTCGCCTGCAACGCCACCACCATCGTCAACGACCTGTACTCCTTCACCAAGGAGTTGGCGAGCGACCCCACCCACCTCAACCTGCCGCAGGTCGTCGCCGCCAACGAGCGGTGCGGGCTGAAGGCCGCCTATCTGAAGTCCGTCGAGATCCACAACGAGATCATGGCGGCGTTCGAGGACGAGTCCGCCCTCCTGTCCGCCACCTCACCCCTCGTGGAGCGCTACGCCCGGGGGCTGTCCGACTGGGTGGCGGGCAACCACGAGTGGCACGCCACCAACACCCACCGCTACCACCTGCCCAACTACTGGTAACACCTGCTCCAGCCCGCTCTGCTGACGTTCCGTCAGAACGCACCAAGAGGAGTCATCGTTGACCATCGCCCCCCACGCCGACACCACGGCGGCACCGGTGCCGACCCATTCCACGTACCAGAACCGCGTCGCGGCCTACTGGAACGCCGAGGAGAACCCGGTCAACCTCGAACTCGGCAAGATCGACGACCTCTACCACCACCACTACGGCATCGGTGACGCCGACCGGTCCGTGCTCGACGAGGCCGAGCCTGCCCTGCGGCGGGAGCGGATCACCACCGAACTGCACCGTCTGGAACACGCCCAGGCCGAACTCCTCGCCGGCCACCTCGGCCCGCTGTCCCCCGCCGACCGCGTCTTCGACGCCGGCTGCGGGCGCGGCGGCGGCAGTGTCGTGGCGCATCTGCGGTACGGCTGCCACGCGGACGGCGTGACGATCTCGGCCAAACAGGCCGAGTTCGCGGGCGAGCAGGCCCGCAAACGGGACATCGACGACCGTGTCCGCTACCACCACCGCAACATGCTCGACACCGGCTTCGCGACCGGCGCGTACGCGGCGTCGTGGAACAACGAGTCGACCATGTACGTCGAGCTGGACCTGCTGTTCGCCGAGCACGCCCGGCTGCTGCGCCGCGGCGGGCGCTATGTGGTGATCACCGGCTGCTACAACGACGCCTACGGGCGGGCCTCCCGCGAGGTGTCCCTCATCAACGCCCACTACATCTGCGACATCCACCCGCGCTCGGAGTACTTCCGCGCGATGGCCCGCCACCGTCTCGTCCCCGTCCACGTCGAGGACCTCACCGCCGAAGCCATCCCCTACTGGCAGTTGCGCCGTGAGGCCGACCACCTGGTCACGGGCATCGAGGACACGTTCTTGTCCGCGTACAAGAACGGCAGCTTCCAGTACCTGCTGATCGCCGCCGACCGCATCTGACACCCGCGGTCGCGGTCCGATCCGCGCGGTCACGCCGGAGGTATCAGCCCGCGCCGGGCGCACGTTCCGGCGCGGGCTCGTGCGGTGTCTGTGGCATCCCCGCATCGCACGAGCCCGTGCCGGAACTCCCCCGGGCGGCTCCCCCTTGAACCGTGGGCATTTTCTGTTCTACCTTCGCCACATGGTCGGGGCATCAACGCCTGCTCATCAGCGACACAACGAGCGGACGGCAGATGGGCCGGGTGATGCGGAATGCGTCCGCACCTCGCTCTGATCGAGGACGACCCCGACTTCGCACTGATGTGCCGTTCCTATCTGGAGCGCGCGGGCTTCACGGTCACCTGGGCCATGGACGCGCGCGCCGGAAAGGCCACCCTGTACGAGGGCGGCATCGATCTCGCCGTCCTCGACCTGGGGCTGCCGGACGGCAGCGGCCTGGAACTGCTGCGCGCGCTGCGGTCCACGAGTCGGCTGCCGGTCATCGTCGTGTCGGGCCGCGCCGCGGAGGCCGACCGGGTGGCGGGCCTGGAGATCGGCGCGGACGACTACCTGGTCAAGCCGTTCTCACAACGGGAGTTGGTGGCCCGCATCCACGCCGTGCTGCGCCGCTCGCAGCCGCAGGAGCTGCCGAGCGTGCTGCAGGTCGGTGCGCTGCGCATCGACTCGGCGGCCCGCCAGGCGTCCGTCGGCGGCGTCCTGCTGACGCTGCGCCCCAAGGAGTACGCGCTGCTGGAGATGCTGGCCGCCGCACCGGGCCGGGTGTTCTCGGCGGAACAGCTGCTGGAGCGGATCTGGGGCTCGTCCTGGCAGCAGGCCGCGACCGTGGTGGAGCACGTGTACCGGCTGCGCGGCAAGCTCACGGGGCTGCCCGGTCCCGCGCCACGGATCACTACGGTCCGCGGCTACGGCTACCGCCTCGATCCCTGAGTTCCCGCTTCGGCCGCGGAGGTCCGACCATGCCCGACGTCCCGCCCGATGTCCCGGACTTCCGGGGCCTGTTCGACGCAATGTTGTCGCCGCTGCTCATCCTGAGCCCCGACTTCACGATCGTCGAGGTCAACCGGGCCTACCTCACGGCGACCCGCACGGAGCGGAGCATCGTCGGGAAGCGCATCTTCGACGTGTTTCCCGACAACCCGCAGGACCCGTCGGCCGACGGCGTCGCCAATCTGCGCCGTTCCCTGGAGACGGTGGTGGCGAGCGGCCGCACGGACACGATGGCTTTGCAGCGGTACGACATCCCGAAGGGCGAAGAGGGCGGCTTCGACGAGCGGTACTGGAGTCCCGTCAACGCGCCGGTGCTCGGGGAGGACGGGCAGGTGGCGTACGTCATCCACCGGGTGGAGGACGTCACCGAGTTCGTGCATCTGCGCCGGGTCGGCCGGGAGCAGCAGCGGGCCGTCGCCGATGCGCAGATGCGGGCCGAGGGCATGGAGATCGACCTGTTCGTGCGGGCGCGGGAGATCCGCGAGGTGAACGAGCAGTTGAGCCGGGCCAATCACGAACTGGACGCGGCGGGCCGCAGGTTGCGGGAGGAGCAGCGGGCCAAGGACCGGTTCATCGCCACGCTCTCGCACGAGCTGCGCAACCCTCTCGCCGCCGCCACCGCGGCCACCGAGCTGCTGGCCCTCGACATGCCGGACGGCCATCCGGCGCTGTCCGTCCTGGAGCGGCAGTTGGGCACGTTGGCGCGGATGAGCAACGATCTGCTGGACGGCACGCGGGCGGTGACCGGGCGGCTGGAACTGGTGCGGGACGCGGTCGACGTGCGGTCCGTGGTGCACGGGGCGTGCGCCGACATCCGGGGCCTGTTCGGGCACGAGGGCCGCACGCTCGGTGTCGTGCTGCCGGCCGAACCGGTGCTGGTGGACGGCGACCGGCTGCGGCTGGCCCAGGTGCTGACGAACCTGCTGTCGAACGCGCTCAAGTACACCCGGCCGGGCGGCCACACCGAGGTGGGCCTGACGGCCGCGGACGGACAGGCCCGGCTGACGGTGCGGGACGACGGGATCGGCTTCCAACCGGCGCAGGCCGAGGAGTTGTTCGGGGTGTTCATGCGGGCGGCTCCGGCCGGTCCTGACACCCCCGAGGGCCTGGGGCTGGGGCTCGCGGTGGCGCGAACGGTGGTGGAGCTGCACGACGGCCGGATCAGCGCGCACAGCGACGGGCCGGGCAAGGGCGCCTCCTTCACGGTGCTGCTGCCGACAACCGACTCCGCAAGCCCCCGGCAGTCCCGGCCGCCGGCCGCCCACACCACCCACCGCCGGCTGTCCCTCCTGATCGTCGAGGACAACGCGGACCTCGCCGCGACCTACCGCACTCTGCTGGAACGCCAGGGCCACCACGTCACGGCGGTGCACACGGGCCGGGACGCCCTCGCTGCCACCGAGGCCCACCCCTTCGACGTCGTCCTGTGCGACCTGGGCCTGCCGGACATCGACGGCTACGCGGTCGCCCGTGCCGTACGCGCGCGGCCGGACGGCGACCAGCTGCGCCTGATCGCGGTGTCCGGATTCAGCCGGAGCACCGACCGTGCCCTGTCCCGGGCGGCGGGGTTCGACGCCCACCTGGCCAAACCGCTGCCCCTGACCGATCTGCTGGACCTCATGGAGCGGCTGGACGGGGCCTGAACTCACTCCCGTGTCTTCCGCCTTGGACCCGGCTGTGCTTGCCTGGGGAGCCGTTTTCGGTTGCCGGGGCAGGAGTTGCCGTATGCGGAAGCCGTGGATCGTGGGGGTGCTGCTGACCGGAGCGCTGCTGCTCGGCGCGTGCGGCGACCCGTCGTCCGGGCCGGAAGAGGCACCACCCTCCCCCGACGTACCGGGAGTGTCCGCCACGACGACCCACCAGCGCGCACCGGCCTCCCCCGGCGTCCCCGCCGTCGCGCCCCGTGTGCTCTATCTCGGCGACTCGCTCGGGATGGAGGCCCAGAACGTGCTGGGGCAGGAGCTCCGCCGGGACCTCAAGGCGAAGTACGCGAGCGCCCCTTACTCGGGCACCACCTTGTGCGACTACCTGGAGGGCACCGGGAAGAAGTCGCTGGTGCCGGACGCCGACAAGGCGGCCGCGCTGGTCCGCGCGCAGCATCCGGACTACGTGGTGATGCAGTTCTGGGGCAACGCGTGGGGCTACACGTGGTGCATGGACGGCATCACCTACAACGCCTCGCAGCAGAAGTACTTCACACGCTACAAGGCCGACCTGCGTCGACTCACCCAGCAGATCGCCGCGGCCGGCGGGGACAAGCGACCGCGGATCGTATGGGTGCTCCAGGGGCCCGACCCGATCACGCCCGACCGGGTGCGGCGCGTGAACGAGATGTACGAGCAGCAGGCGGCCGCCTCGGGCGACCTCGTCGCCGACGCCGGCGCCACGGTGAGCCCCGCCGGGGCCCGCTACACCTGGACCCAGTACCTGCCGTGCACCTCCTACGAGCACGAACACCCCGACGACTGCACCCAGCCGGACCGCGACCGGACCGCGCTGCACACCGGCAAGGACTACCTGCACTTCTGCCTGGCTCCGACGACGTCCACGCCGAAGCCGTGCCCGGTGCGCTCCCCCGGCATCCTGCGGATCACCCGCGAGATCACACGGGTGATCGCGGAACGAGTTCGTGCTCGATGAGCCGGTTGAGGTGAAGCCGGGCCTCGTCCGTGCTCAACGGGGGTGTCTGGCGCAGCCGTTGGAGGGCGAGGCCGTCGGCGAGAGCGGCGAAGCGGACCGTGAAACCGTCGAGGTCACCGGACGCGAACTCGCCGTCGGCAACGCCCCGTTCAGCCAGTTCGAGGATCTGCCGGTGCCAGGCCTCGTACCGCTCGGCCTGTCCGCGTGCGAAGGCCTCGTCCGTACCCTGTTCGCCGGCGTTCCAGTAGTCGAACCACATCCGCCAGTGCCGGTCGGTGTCCTCGGTGAACAGCGCGTCGACGAGCAGCCTGAGCGCCTCGGCCGCGCTGGTCGCCCGCTCGGCGGCCTCGCTGAGCGCCGCGTAGTACCGCTCGATGTGCAGCACCATGGCCTCGGAGAGGATCTCCTGCACGCTGCCGAAGTGATAGGTGACGGTGCCGACGGACACCCCGGCGGCCGCGGCCACGTCGCGTACGCCCACCGACGCGTAACCGCGCTCCGCGATCAGCGGGACGGCCGCCTCGACGATGAGACGCCGGCGCACCTCGGTCGGCTGGCGGGTCCGGTCGGCGGCGGCCACGGCACGGCGCGGGGCCTTCGCGGCCTGCGGGGGCTGCTTGGCCGCCGTCATCCCGACGTCCTCGGGGTGGTGCGGTGCCATGCGCGCTTGGCCACTGTCTCTCCGTTCGCCCTTGCTTCGACGCGACTGCCCATGATGAAGTCCGCGGCCGTGGCCCGCAGCTCCGTCCAGGTAATGATCTCAGCGTCCCAGTCGTCCCCGCGCCGCAACCGGATGTGCCACTCGGAGACGGCTCGCGCGGACAGCGGGTCGTCACTGCGGATGGCGTACGTCTCGAGAGCGCTCTCCTCGTAACGCAGCCCGTCGGGATACGTCCGCGAGCCCCCGTAGCCGGGGTCGACCTCCAGCGTCCACTCGCCCTTGGCGACATCGTGCGTGACCAGGCGCTCGGGCCGTGGCTGCGCGGGCGCGTCGTAGGTCACCGTCAGCGGCACCGCCTGCTCGGGTTCCTCGAACAGGACGGCCGGCTCATCGACGGCTTCGCGCACAGGCAGGAGTACGGCGCTGTCGGCCGGTACGACGTGCAGTGCGCCGCGTTCGCCGTGCGGCCACACCCAGGGCCAGTACGCGTCGGAGACGGCGACCCGGATGCGGTGGCCGGGCGGGAAGGCGTAGCCGATGCCGTTGAGCTCGAACTCGACGTCCTCGTACGTCCCCGGAGCCCAGGCGACAGCGTGCTCGCGGCCCTGTCGACTGAGCAGGTTGAGCACGCCCCGGGTGACGAGCGTGGACGAGCCGTCGGGGGCGACGTCGCACAGACGGGCGATGACATGAGCCCGCGGGGTGGTGCTGTCGAGCCGGAGCCGGACGCGCGGTCGGCCGAGGATCTCGACGCGCTCGGTGAGCGGCGCGGAGTCGAAGCAGACGGAACGCCCGTCCTCCTCGCGCTGGTCGGGCGGCAGGTCGGCCGCGTTGCCGAAGGGGAAGAAGCGGCCGGCGTCGAGGCCGGTGTGCTGGGGGGAGCGTACGAGGACGGGATCACGGCTTTCGCCGAGCGGCCGCGCGTCCCAAGTGACCTTGGGGCTGGGCCACTTGTCATCGCTCACCCAGCGGCCCGGCATCTCCTCGTGCGAAGGCGCGGGCGGGACGGGGTCGTTGAGCCAGGCACGCAACAGCGGCTCGTCCATGACGCCCGTGTCGATGCCCTTGAGGTGCTGGTCCCACCAGCGCAGTGTCTCCTGGAGGAAGCCGATCGCCGGGCCGGGCGGCAGGCCGCGGTCGGGGTACTGGTGCGACCAGGGGCCGACGATCCCGCGCACCCGGTCGCCGGGGAGGTGTTCCACGAGCCGCAGCACGGTGTCCCGGTACGGGTCGTTCCAGCCGCCGACCGCGAGGACGGCCGCGTCGATCGCCGCGTAGTCCTCGCAGACGCTGCCGTGTTTCCAGTAGTCGTCGCGCTGCTGGTGCTCCAGCCAGGTGTGCAGGAAGGGTTCGAGGGCGTCGAGGCGCTCGCGCCACATGGGCAGCCAGCGGTCGGCGCCGACGCTCGCCGGGTCCGGCGGGCGGGCGGCGAAGGCGAGCATGGTGCCGGCCCAGGCGGGCATGTCGATGCCGAGGACGGCGCCGCCCGTGTAGTGGACGTCGTTGTCGTAGCGGTCGTCGGTGGAGCAGACCGTCACGATCGCCTTCAGCGGTTCGGGAGCGAGGGCGGCGATCTGGAGGGAGTTGAAGCCGCCCCATGAGATGCCGAACATGCCGACCTTGCCCGTGCACCAGGGTTGTGCGGCAAGCCAGTTGACGACGTCCACGCCGTCCGCGAGCTCCTGTGCGTCGTACTCGTCGCCGGGTGTGCCCTCGCTGTCGCCGTGGCCGCGGATGTCGACGCGGACGGAGGCATAGCCGTGGCCTGCGTACCAGGGGTGGCGCTGGGCGTCGCGCGGTGCGGTCCAGTCGCTCTTGCGGTACGGGAGGTATTCGAGCAGTGCGGGCACGGGGTCGGTCCCGGCGTCGGCCGGGCGCCAGATGCGCGCGTGCAGCCGGGTCCGGCCGTCCCGGGTGGGGATCCACACGTCCTCACGGACGACCTGGCGCTCGAACCGGTCGCGGTACTTCACAAAACTCCTTCGGCGATCGAGGTGTTCGAGGCAGTCGAGTCGGTCGGGGTGTCGACGGGGCGCCAGCGCCGGACGCGGTGACCATGACCGTGGTCGGTCCACAGGTCGTCCGGCTCCGCCGCGTCGGCCCAGTCGTGGACCTCCTCCGTCAACGGCTGTGCGTCCGGGTCGGGTTCGAGGGCCGCCGCCATCAGCTGACGGGTGTAGGGGTGTCCGGGGGCGGCGAAGACGGCCTCCGTCGTTCCCTCCTCGACCACCACGCCGTCCCGCAGGACGACGACTCGGTCCGCGATGCCGCGGACCACCGCCAGGTCATGGCTGATGAACAAGCAGGCCAGGTCGCGTTCCCGGCGCAGGTCGTCCAGGAGGCGCAGGACGTCGGCCTGCACGGACACGTCCAGGGCGGTGGTGATCTCGTCGGCGATCAGTACGTCCGGTTCACCCGCCAACGCCCTTGCTATGCCGATGCGTTGACGTTGTCCGCCGGAGAGCTGGGCGGGCAGCCGGTCGGCGAGAGCGGGGTCGAGGCGTACGTCGGCGATGAGCCGCCGGGCTCGCTCGGCCGCCTCGCCGCGGCCTGCCACCGTGCCGAAGAAGCGCAGCGGACGCCGGACCGCGTCCCCCACGGAGCGGCGGGGGTTGAGCGAGGTGTCCGCGTTCTGGAAGACGAGCTGCACCCGGCGCCGCAGGGGCATCGGCCGCCGCTGGGCGGGCCGGGCCAGGTCGCCCGCCTCGTGGGTCATCGTGCCGCCGGACGGGGTGCGCAGGCCGGCCAGGGCCCAGGCCAGGGTCGACTTGCCGCTGCCCGACTCGCCGACGAGGGCGAGGACTTCGCCGCGCCGCACCTCGAAGGAGACGCCGTCCACGGCACGGGAGGTGCCGTAGTCGACGGTGACATCACGGGCGGACACGGCGACGGGCGAGTCGTCGGGCACGAGGGCCTTCGGGCGGATCTCGCGCTCCCCCGTCTCCCCCACGACCGCGAGTCCGGAGTCGTCCAGCCGCGGCACGCTCGCCAACAGCCGCTTGGTGTACGGCTGTTGCGGCGTCGCGAACAGTGTCCGCGTGGGCGCCGACTCCACCACCCGGCCCGACTGCAGCACGCACACCTCGTCGGCCAGGTGCGCGACGACGCCGAGGTCGTGGCTCACCAGCACGGCCGCCAGGTCGAGTTCGTCGCGCAGGGCGGCGATCAGGTCGAGCACGCCCCGCTGGGTGACGACGTCCAGGCCGGTCGTCGGCTCGTCGAGGACCAGCACCTTGGGGCGGGCGGCGATGGCCATGGCGATGGCGACGCGCTGCTGCTGGCCGCCTGACAGCTCGTGCGGGTAGCGGCGGGCCAGCTCGGCGGGGCGGGGCAGCCGGACCTGTTCGAGCAGGTCGACGACGGGGAGGTCGCCGCCCGCCTCCTCGATCTGCCGGCCGATCCGCATGGAGGGCGTCAGCGCGTGGCCCGCGTTCTGGGCGACCATGGCGACCGTCCCGCCGCGCAGCCGCCGCAACTCCCGCGCGGGCAGGGCGAAGACGTCGTGGCCGTCCACCCGCACGGAGCCGCCGGTGATCCGGGAGCCGTGCCGCAGATGCCCGAGCAGGGTCGCGGCGAGGGTCGACTTGCCGCTGCCGGACTCCCCGACCAGCGCGAGCGTGCGCCCGGCGGCGACCTCCAGCGACACGTCGTGCACGACGGGTATGTCCAGGCCGCCCGATCGGTAGGCCACGGACAGGGAGTTGACGGAGACGATCGGGGTCATCAGGAGCCCTCCCTGATCCGGTCGACGCCCCACGCCTTGGACAGGCCGTCGGCCGCGAGGTTGAGCCCGACCACGAACGTGGCCAGGGCGATGATCGGCGCGAGGCTCGCCATCGGGACGACGGTGATGGCGGTGCGGTTCTCGGCGACCATCAGGCCCCAGTCGGGGGTCGGCGGGTCGGCACCGAAGCCGAGGAAGGACAGCGAGGAGATCAGCAGGACGACCCAGGAGGTACGCATCGCGAACTCGACGCACACGATGTCGGTGATGTTCGGCAGGATCTCGCGGCGCAGGATCGACCAGGTGCGTTCCCCGCGGGCGCGGGCCGCGGTGACGTAGTCGGCGGGCACCACCGCGAGGGCGGCGCCGCGCACGACCCGCACGACCTGGGGGACGGACACGATGGCGATGGCGAGGACGATGACCGCCGGGCCGGTGCCGAGCGCGGTCACGACGACGAGCAGCGCCAGGATCGACGGCACGGACAGCACCGCGTCCAGCACCCGTCCCAGCACGTCGTCGAACCAGCCGCCGCGCAGGGCGGCCGCGCAGCCGACGACCGTGCCGAGGGCGACGGTCAGGACGGTGGCTGCGACGGAGACGCCGAGCGCGTACCGGCCGCCGTAGAGCACGCGGGCGAGGACGTCGCGCCCGTACTGGTCGGTGCCCGCCCAGTGCGACCAGCTGGGGCCGAGCAGAGCGTGCGAGGCGTCGCCCGCGATGGGGTCGTAGGAGGTGAGCAGTGGGGCCAGCAGCGCGATCACGACGTGGACGGCGACGATCGCGAGGCCGACGACCGCGGTGCGTGAGGAGCGCAGGGTGCGCCAGGCGCGGGCGGCGCGCGGGGCCGGGACGGCGACCGGGGTGGTGTCGAGCGTGGTCATCGGGTCCTCCCTCGGGTGCGGAGCCTGGGATTGAGGGCCATGGCGCCGACGTCGGCGGCGAGGTTGCACACCACGTAGACGACGGCGCTGATCAGGGCGATGGCCTGGATGACGGGCAGGTCCCGGTTCTGCACCGAGGAGAGCATCAGCTTGCCGATGCCCGGGTAGTTGAAGACGTTCTCGACGACGGCGACGCCGCCCGCGAGCCAGGCGACGTTGAGCGCGATCACGTGCAGGGTGGGCAGCAGGGCGCTGGGCAGGGCGTGCCGGGTGACGACCCGCCAGGTGGACAGGCCCTTGAGGCGGGCGGTGGTGACGTACTCGCCGGCCATCACGTCGATCACCGAGGTGCGGGCCATGCGGACGATGTAGGCGGCCATCACCACGGCGAGCGCGAGGGCCGGCAGCCATACGGCGGGCAGGAGTTGGCCGACGGTGGCGTCCGGGCCGTAGAGGACGACTGCGGGGAACCAGGGCAGGGCGACCGAGAAGCACAGGACGAGGACGGTGGCCACGACGAACTCGGGGACGCTCATGCCGACGAGGCTGACGGTCGAGATGACGTGGTCGGGCCAGCGGTCGCGGTACAGCCCGGCGAAGATGCCCAGGAGCACCGAGCCGGTCACCGCGAACAGGATGGTGATCAGGGCGATGAGCGCGGAGTTGCCCAGATACTGGGCGACTTCGGCGCCGACGGGCTTCGCGGAGACGAGGGAGGTGCCGAAGTCGCCGTGCAGGGCGCCCTTGATCCAGTCGAAGTACCGTTCCCAGGCGGGCTGGTCGAGTCCGAGCTTGCCGCGCAGGTCGGCGACGGCGGCCGGGGTCGCGTCCTTGCCGAGGACCTGGGTGGCGACGTCGCCGGGCAGCGCCTGGACGGAGAGGAAGACCAGCACGGAGGAGAGGACGAGCGTGCCGAGGGCGGCCGCGATCCGGCGGGCGACGAAGGAAAGCATGCTCACGCCCCCTTCAGGCCGATGCCGAGGTAGTCGAACTCGAAGCCGTGCTCGGCGTATCCGCGTACCTTGCGCGAGATGCCGACGAGCCGGTCGGCGAACATCGGGGTCATCGCCCCGCCCCTCTCGATCACCAACGTCTGTGCCTCGCCGTACAGTTCACGGCGCTTCGAGTCGTCCGTCTCGGCGCGCGCCCGGTCCAGGACGGCGTCGAAGTTCTTGTCGGACCAGGCGGTCTCGTTGTACGAGGAGCCGCTGCGGAAGATCTGGGTGAAGAGCTGGTCGACGGGCCGCCCGGTGAACCAGTAAGTGGCCATCAGCGGCTTCTTCATCCAGATCTGTGTGTAGTACGAGTCCGCGGACGCCGTCTTGACGCGGATGCGGATGCCGGCACGCTTCGCCGAGTCCTGGTAGGCGAGCGCCATCGGTGTGAAGAGGGGGTCGTACGAGGAGGTGTACAGGTCGACGGCCAGCCCCTCGTGCCCTGCCTTCTTCAGCAGGAACCGTGCCTTGTCCGGGTCGTGCTTCGGGTGCGCGGAGATGTACGCCGGGTCTCTCGGCGGCACCGGGTTGTCCCAGCCGGCCGTACCCGCGCCCTGCAGCGCGACCTGCACCACGTGCTCGGGGTCGTAGGCGAGCTTCATCGCCTGGCGGACGCGGACGTCGGTGAAGGGCTTCTCGGTGGTGAGCATCGGCAGCACGTACCACTGCGCGTCCTTGACGCGGGTGATGGTGGCGCGGTCCGAGGCGGCGACGACGCGGGCGGTGGCGAAGTCGAGGTTGGTCTGGGAGGGCAAGTCAACCTGCCCTGCCAACAAGGCATTTGAGCGGGCGGACATGTCGGCGACCGAGTAGAAGGCGATCGCGTCGAGGACGGGGCGGCCCGCCCAGTGGTCGGCGTACGCGGTGATGCGGCCGGGGCCGGCCGGTGCGAACGACTCCAGCTTGAAGGGGCCGGTGCCGATGCCGGTGCGGCCGATCCCCTTCGCGCTCCCGTCGGGGATGACGTAGCAGTTGTAGTGCGTCAGCAGGCTCGGGAACTCGGCGTTCGGGGTCTTCAGCGGGACGACGAGGGTGTGCGCGTCGGGGGTGCGGAGCTTGTCCGGAGCCACGAGCGGGGCGAGCACGGCCGCCTGCGGGGACGCCGTCGCCTTGTCGAGGATGTGGCGCAGCGTGTACGCGGCGTCGGCGGAGGTGAAGGCGCGGCCGTCGTGGAAGGTGACGCCCTTGCGGAGCCGGAAGGTCCAGGTGCGCGCCTTGCTGTCCGACTCCCAGGACTCGGCGAGGTCAGGAGCGAGCTCACCGTCGGCGCCGACGCGGACGAGCCGGTTGTACAGGGCGCCCAGGTATTCGTACGCGGACAGGGCGCTCGCCGGGTCGAGGGTCTCGGCGTCGGAGGCCGGCGGACGGGCGATCCGCAGGGTGCCGCCACGGTCGGGTGCGCCCCGCACGGCGGCGGCCGGCAGCACGGGAGCGGCCGAGGCGCCCGTACAGCCGGACAGCAGCCAGGAGGCGCCGAGCGAGGCCACGGAGGCGGCGCCCGCCGCGAGCACCGACCGGCGCCCCGGGTGGTGGATGTCGGACATGGACCGACCGCCCCTCTCGCTATTCGTTCAGCGGAACGATTGAGTGAAGTGCGTGAACGATAACCAGCAGACGGTTTCACGCCAACCCTTCGGGCGCGGAAATTAACGTCGGAAACGCAGCGGTTACGAGTGACGGGCGTCCGGGCCCGGCGAGCCGGCGACTTCGCGAGGCCACGGCGGCGAGACCTGATCCCACCGCGGGCCACTTCCGCCCCTCCGGGCACTGTTGACATCACACAGCGGACGCATAGCGTGTCCCGCGCACAGCATGTCGCACAACATTCGGTATTTCGAACCAGAGTGGAGTGGTGGAGGGACACCGCCGCCCCAACTCTTCGACATGCGAAGGACATTGGTGATGACCCCACCCCTCGGCAGACGTCAGTTCCTCGCCGCCACCGGTACCGCCTCGACGGCCCTCGCCCTCGCCGGCACAGGGACGGCGCACGCCGCCACCGGAGCCGCCCCGGCCGCCGTGGCCCAGGCGCGGCCCTTCCCGCTCACCGCGGTGACCCTGCTGGACGGTCCCTTACGGGACAACCAGCGCCGCAACTCGGCCTATCTGCGCTTCGTCGACCTCGACCGGCTGCTCCACACGTTCCGCACCAACGTCGGTCTGCCCAGCACGGCCCAGCCCTGCGGCGGCTGGGAGGGGCCGAGCGTCGAGCTGCGCGGCCACTCCACCGGCCATCTGCTCTCCGGACTCGCCCTCGCCCACGCGGGCACCGGCGAGACGGCCCTGCGCGACAAGGGCCGCACCCTCGTCGCGGAACTCGCCAAGTGCCAGGCCGCCTCACCTGCCGCCGGCTACGGCAAGGGGTACCTGTCCGCCTACCCGGAGAGCTTCTTCGACCGGCTGGAGGCCGGGACCGGGGTGTGGGCGCCGTACTACACGATCCACAAGATCATGGCCGGGCTGGTCGAGCAGTACCGGCTGGCCGGGAACGACCAGGCCCTGGACGTGGTGCTCCAACAGGCCCGCTGGGTCGACGCGCGCACCGCGAAGCTGTCGTACGAGCAGATGCAGCGGGTGCTGGAGACCGAGTTCGGCGGCATGAACGACGTGCTCGCCGATCTGCACGCCCTCACCCGCGACAGCAAGTGGCTCGACGTCGCCGAGCGCTTCACCCACGCCCGCGTCTTCGACCCGCTGGCACGCAACGAGGACCGGCTCGCCGGGCTGCACGCCAACACGCAGATCCCGAAGATGGTGGGCGCCCTGCGGCTGTGGGAGGAGGGCCTGCCCGACCGCTACCGCACCATCGCCGCGAACTTCTGGCAGATCGTCACCGACCACCACTCGTACGTCATCGGCGGCAACAGCAACGGCGAGGCCTTCCACGAACCGGACGTCGTCGCCGGGCAGTTGTCCGACAACACCTGCGAGAACTGCAACAGCTACAACATGCTGAAGCTGACCCGGCTGCTGCACTTCCACACGCCCGAACGCACCGAACTGCTCGACTACTACGAGCGCGCGCTGTTCAACCAGATGCTGGGCGAGCAGGACCCGGACTCCGCGCACGGTTTCAACATCTACTACACCGGCCTGGCGCCCGGTTCGTTCAAGCGCCAGCCGTCCTTCATGGGCACGGACCCGGACGTCTACTCGACCGACTACGACAACTTCTCCTGCGACCACGGCACGGGCATGGAGACGCAGGCCAAGTTCGCCGACACGATCTACACGCACGACGACCGCGACCTGCTGGTCAACCTCTTCGTACCGTCGCAGGTCGTCTGGCGCGAGCAGGGCATCACCTGGCGGCAGACCACCGGCTTCCCCGACAGCTCCACCACCACGCTGACGGTGACCGCCGGGAGCGCCACGCACCGGCTGCGGGTCCGCGTCCCGACCTGGGCCTCCGGCGCCCGCGCCACCCTCAACGGCCGTACGCTGCCCGACCGCCCGAAGCCCGGCACCTGGCTCACCCTGGAGCGCGCGTGGCGCACCGGCGACCGGGTCGAGGTGTCCCTGCCGATGCGCACGGTCGTCGAGGCGACCCCCGACGATCCCGACGTCCAGGCGGTGCTGCACGGCCCGGTGGTCCTGGCGGGGGCGTACGGCGACAGCGCGAACGCCTGGCTGCCGCGCCTCGACATCGATTCCGTACGGCAGGAGTCGTCGAACCCGCTGCGCTTCACCGCCCGCGCCGACGGCGAGGACGTCACTCTGCTGCCGATCGCCCGCGTCCACCACCAGCACTACTCGGTGTACTGGCTCACCGGCCAACCCCCGCCCCCTCCCCCGGAGTTCGCCGCCTGGCACCGTTTCGACGAGACGTCGGGCACCGCCGCGGCCGACGCGACCGGCAACGGCAAGGCGGCCCAACTGGTCGGCGGGGCCTCATGGTTGACGTCCGGGCGGCTCGGCGGGGCGGTGGCCCTGGACGGCACGGATGGCCATGTCGCCCTCGCCGAGGACCTGTTGGCCGGTGCCTCCGCGTACTCCCTCGCCGCATGGGTACGGCTGGACGGGCAACCGGGGGCCTGGAGCCGGATCTTCGACCTCGGCACCGGCGTCACGGCGAACATGTTCCTGACCCCGCTCAGCGGCGACGGCACCCTGCGGTACGCGATCACCGCCGGCGGCGGTGGCGCCGAGCAGCGCATCGACGCCGACCCGCTGCCCGCCGACCGCTGGGTGCACGTGGCGGTGGCCTACGGCGACGGGACTGCCGTCCTGTACGTCGACGGCGCCGAAGTCGGCCGGAACGCGACCGTCACCGTCGAGCCGCGGCACTTCGGCAACCACATCCGCACCGGATATCTCGGCAGGTCGCAGTACGCCGATCCGTACCTCAAGGGTACGGTCGACGACTTCCGGGTGTACGGCAGGGCGCTGAGCGCCGCCGAGGTGGCGGAACTGGCGCAGGCCTCATCCGCGTAACGGACGAGCGGGTGCGGCCGGTCCGCCCTCTCCCCTGCGGAGGGCGGACCGGCCGTCACACGGAGGGTGGGTCGAAAACGGTCACTCGCCCGCGTAGGCCTTCTCCAGGGCGGCGATGTCGAGCTTGTGCATCTTCAGCATCGCCTGCATCGCGCGGGACGACTTCGCCGTGTCCGGGTCGCTGATCATCTCGTCGAGGCGCTCCGGAATGACCTGCCAGGACACGCCGTAGCGATCCTTCAGCCAGCCGCAGGGACCGGGCTCGCCGCCGCCCTCGGTGAGCTTGGTCCAGTAGTAGTCGATCTCCTCCTGGTTCGCGCAGAAGAGCTGGAAGGAGATCGCCTCGGTGAACTTGAACTGGGGGCCGCCGTTCAGCGCGACGAACCTGTGGCCGTTGGCGGTGAACTCGACGGTCAGCACCGTGCCGGCCGGTTGCATGGCGCCCTCGGTGTAGTGGGACACCCTTCCGACGCTGGAGTTCTTGAAGACCGAGACGTAGAAGTGGGCGGCCTCCTCCGCCTGGCCGTCGAACCAGAGACACGTGGTGAATCCATCGGTGGTCATGCGTACCTCCTGGGGCGTGGAATGCGGTCACCTGTGTCGACCGATCCTCGCCGCGGAACTCATCGGTCGGGCGGCGGATTAATCCAGGTGGCCGCTACACCGTTCGGAACTAGCATCGCGGTCATGACGTCTTCGAGCTGATGGCGCGCCTGGGCTACGACCGGTTCGGCGCCCAGGGCGGCGACTGGGGCGCGGGGATCTCCCGTGAGCTGGGCCGCGTCCACTGCGACCGAGTCATCGGCATCCACCTCAACCTGCTGCCCGGCGGGCAGGCGACCACCGAGCCGACTCCCGAGGAGCTGGCAGCGCTGAGCCCCGAGGAGCGGGAGCGCACCCTCACCTCGTGGCACCGGTGGTCCACGTGGTCCCGGAACGGGACGGGCTACTTCCATGTGCAGTCCACCCGGCCGCAGACCCTGTCGTACGCCCTCACGGACTCGCCGGTCGGCCAACTCGCCTGGATCGTCGAGAAGTTCCAGGAGTGGACGGACTCCGAGGAACTGCCCGAGGAGGCCGTCGACCGGGACCAGATGCTCACGAACGTGATGCTGTACTGGCTGACGGGCACGGCGGGTTCGTCCGCCCGCGTCTACTACGAACGCGCCCACGCCAAGGGCGACCGCATCGCCGCCCCGCACGAACCCTCGACCGCCCCGACCGCGGTCGCGTCCTTCCCCGGTGACCCGCAGATCCCGCTCCGCCACAAGGCGGAGCGGACGGAGAACATCGTGCGCTGGACGGAGCTCGACCGGGGCGGCCACTTCGCGGCGATGGAGGAGCCGGACCTGCTGGTCGACGACGTACGGGAGTTCTTCCGGCAGCTGCGCGAGAAAGGCTGAGGGCGGGCTCTGCCGCTGGCGAATCTGCCGCGGGCAGAGAAACCGCATCGGCGGGCGGACCTGGGCCAAGAGTGGAGTCGAGGCATCACCGCTCGACAGCGACAGGAGAAACCATGACTCCACTCACCCCGCTCTGGCCCCGCGCGGAGGAGGGCGACACCGCACCCAGCCGGTTCGACGACCATCTCGCGGCCCAACTCCTCGGCCAGCGCATCGTGTTCCTCGGCACCCAGGTCGACGAGGTCTCCGCGAACCGGGTCTGTTCCCAGCTGCTGATCCTGTCCGCGGAGGACCCGCGCACCGACATCAGCCTGTACATCACCAGCCCGGGCGGCTCGGTGCACGCCGGCCTCGCGATCTACGACACCATGCGGCTCATCCCCAACGACGTCTCGACGCTCGCCATGGGCTTCGCGGCCAGCATGGGCCAGTTCCTGCTCTGCGGCGGAGCGCCCGGCAAGCGGTACGCCCTGCCGAACGCCCGGATCATGATGCACCAGGGGTCGGCGGGCATCGGCGGCACCACCGCCGACATCGAGATCCAGGCGGAGAACCTGGAGCACTCCAAGCGGACCATGGAACGGCTCATCGCCGAACACACCGGCCAGACGCCGGAGACCATCTCCCGGGACGGCGACCGCGACCGCTGGTTCACGGCCGAGGAGGCAAGGGAGTACGGCATCGTGGACCGGGTCGTGGAGTCCCTCGCGGACGTACGCCCGGCCGGCTCGAAGCGACGGATGGGGCTGTGACATGGGGAACTACACGATTCCGTACGTCGTCGAGCGCACCGCGCACGGCGAGCGTTCCTCCGATGTGTTCAGCCGGCTGCTGTCCGAGCGGATCATCTTCCTCGGCACCGAGATCGACGACGGCGTGGCCAACGTCGTCATCGCGCAACTCCTCCATCTGGAGTCGTCGGCCCCGGACAACGAGATCGCGATCTACATCAACTCGCCCGGCGGCTCGTTCACTTCACTCATGGCGATCTACGACACGATGACGTTCGTGCAGGCGCCGATCTCGACGTTCTGCGTAGGCCAGGCCTCCTCCACCGCGGCCGTACTGCTGGCGGGCGGGGATCCCGGGCGACGGTTCGTGCTGGAGCACGCGCGTGTGCTGCTCGGGCAGCCGGCCAGCGGCGGCCGGCAGGGCGCGCTCTCCGACCTGGCCCTCCAGGCCAAGGAGATGGTCCGGATCCGCTCGCAGGTCGAGGAGGTGCTGTCGCGCCACACCCACCACGACATCGCGACGCTGCGCGCGGACATGGACCGCGACAAGGTGTTCACCGCCGAGGAGGCGGTGACGTACGGCCTGGCCGACGAGGTGCTGAGCCGACGCCTCGTAGGGGTCTGAGGCGCCGGTCCGGCGGCGGACGACACGGTCAGGCGACCAGGCACAGTCCGTTGTACGGCGAGCTGGACGTCCGGCGGCTGCTCTGGGGCCGCCGGCTGCTGATCCGGGTGAGCTCGCCCTGCGCCAGCGACAGCAGGTCGCCGAGCCCGAGTCCCAGGGCCTGGGCGGCGGCCGCGAGGACCTCCGAGGAGGCCTCCTTGCGGCCGCGCTCCACCTCGGAGAGGTACGGCATCGAGATCCGGGCCTCGTCGGCCACGTCCTTGAGGGTGCGCTCCTGGGCCAGCCGCTCGCGCCGCAGCACGTCGCCGACCAGATCACGCCACAGGGGTTCCTTGGGCGGAGGGGGCGCGGGGGCCGTGGGTGCCTGGCGCGCGGGAGGAGACGCGACGGGGCGCACGCCCTGCGGGCGGCGCAGCTCAATGACTCGGGCTTCGTTCGGCGCTTGGCTGCTCACCTGTTCAGACTAGATTCCCTCGCCCCGATGGGAAGAGATCGGCGTTCTGCCCTGGGTGAATCACGCGGGTGCGGCAATTTGCGCCGCCTCGCCTGCGACGGGCATGCACCGGCTCAGGGCGGGTACCCGCATCCAGAAGACCGGACGTAGACAGATGTCGAACCCTGACTTCGTGGGAGAGGGAGAAATGGACACCGCCGTGGAACGGTCGGAGGCAAAGGTCGTCGAGAGGACCGCCGGGACCAGCACGGGTGATGGACCACTGCCGGGGATCGAGGAGCCGCGCTCCGTGGCCCCTCGTGACGCACGGGAGCTGTCCCGTCAGTTCTTCCAGCGCCTCTCGGAACTCGAGGAGGGCACGCACGAATTCCAGTACGCGCGCAACACGCTCATCGAGATGAACATCTCGCTTGTGCGGTTCGCCGCCGGGCGCTTCCGGGGGCGCGGCGACGACATGGAGGACCTAGTCCAGACCGGGATGATCGGCCTGATCAAGGCGATCGACCGGTTCGAGGTGTCCCGCGAGGTCGAGTTCACCTCGTTCGCGCTGCCGTACATCGTCGGCGAGATCAAGCGCTTCTTCCGTGACACCACCTGGGCGGTGCACGTACCGCGCCGGCTGCAGGAGCTGCGTGTCGAGCTGGCCAAGGCGCGCGAGGAACTGGCCAGCCGGCTGGACCGGGAGCCGACGGTTCCCGAGCTCGCCACCTTGATGAACATCCCCGAGAACGAGGTCGTCGAGGCACAGATCGCCTCCAACGGCTACAACTCCTCGTCCCTGGACGCCGCCCTCACCGGCGACGGGCAGGAGAGCGGCGAGGCGGTGCTCGCGGACTTCATCGGCGTGGAGGAGGACGGGCTGCGGCTCGTCGAGGACTTCCAGTCGCTCGCTCCGCTCATGGCGGAACTCGGCGAGCGCGACCGGCAGATCATCCATATGCGGTTCGTGGAGGAGGCCACGCAGGCGGAGATCGGCGAACGGCTGGGCTGCTCGCAGATGCATGTGTCCCGGCTGATCAAGCGGATCATCGCGCGACTGCGCGAAGGCATGCTGGGCGAACTCGGCTGCGCGTGAGGAAGCTTGAGGACGTGAGCGACAGGGACTGACCTACGCGTCCGTGACCGCCGAAGTCGCAGGCTGAGGCGACTTCGGCGGTCATTCGCCGTTCAGGACCACCACGGCGCACACCCGCTTGCCGACCGGCACCCGCTCGACGGTGACGCGCGTAGCCAGTGCGTGGACGATCTCCAGACCGTGTCGGCCGACCCGCTCGGGGTCCCTCGGGAAGCGGCGCGGCAGGGCAGCGCTGCTGTCGTAGACGCACACCGTCACCGAGCCGTAGGTGCCCTCGAGTTCCAGGATGTACGGTCCGTTGCTGTGCCGGTCCGCGTTGGTGACGAGTTCGCTCACCACCAGCAGCACACCGTCCTCGGCGCGGTCGTCGATCTTGGCGCACCACTCGGTCCTGAGCTGGTCCACGAAGTGCGCGGCGAAGGAGCGTGCCTCGGCGATGCATCCCGGTTCGCCGGTGTAGTGCGCCGCCCGCCGTAGCGGTTCCACGGGCACGTCGAAACCAGTCGGTATCACTGCCCCGCCCACGTGCTCGATCATGCATTTCTCTCTCGGAAGCCGGCCTGGCCGGACGCTGCTGCATCAGTGCTGCTACCCCGAGCCGCGCGCCGCAGTCCCCCTTGTCGGCCGATGTGTCCGCTTCGACTCACTCCGCCGGTGATGTGGTGGTCGACTCCTCAGCACTGTACGGGGCAGCGGCCTAGGTCGAGGTGGTCTCCGTGGTTGTCGTGCCGGAGGCGAGCGGCGCCCCGGGAGCCGAGGACGAGGCCGACTCCGGCTGACTCGTTTCAGGCTCGCTGGAGGGCGGTTCGGAGCTCGGCGAGGAGGAGGACGGCGACGACGAGGACGGGGCGGTCGACGTCGGCGGGCAGAGGCTCGTGGAAGGGGTGGGTGTGCCCTTGCTCGCGTCGGGCGAGGACACGCACGGGGACGAGGGTCCCGTCGGCGTGGACACGCTCACCGACGGCGAGGGCTTCACCGGCGGCTCGGTCTTGTGGTCGTGGTGGCCCGTGTCGCCCCTCTGCCGCGCGATCCATTCGTGGCGGTCGGGGTCGTAGATGACGAAGATGTTGATGATCTGCGGTGCGGGGGTGACCACGACGACGTTCGAGGAGCGGTACGACGGCCAGGTGCCGCCGGTCGGCTTCGGCGTGGTCTGCAGGGCGACGGGCGGCGTCAGCGGGTTGCCGCAGGCGCAGCGCACGCGGGGCACGCCGTGGCCGTCGACGAGGACGGCTGTGCCCGCCTGCAGGACGGCCTGGTAGCTGGTGGCGGCGCCGTTGCGGTAGCCGTGGTTGGTGACACGGGTGTCCATGCGCAGTTGCACGGGGGTGAGCGCGCGCAGGTAGGCCGGGACCTGGGACGGGCCGACGCCGGCGACCGAGGCGAACGCCTTGTTCTTCGCGGGGGTCGCCTGGAGCGCCTTGACCTGCTTCTCGACGTCGCAGCTGGAGACGTTGCGGCTGCCGCCGTACAGTCCGGGCGCCCCTCCGTCGACGCCCCGTACCGCGTTCGACGGTGCCGACTCGGTGGCCGGGGAGGCGGAGACCGGCGGGGCCGAGCTGTCCTTGGCCGTGGACTCCGTGAACGGGTCGGGGCCGGTCTTGCCCGCGGCCTGCAGGAAGACCTCCCCGCCCTTGCCCGAGCCGCTGCCGTCGGACCGGCTGAACACGAGGCCCAGGACCACGGCGGCGACCACCACCGTGGTGAGCACCGCGACCCGGGGCGCGGACTTCCACCAGGGGCGGCGGGGTTCGGGCGACGGCGTGCCGCCGCCGCTGTCCGGTGGCTGCGAGGGCGGGCCCGAGGGAGGTTGGGAGGGGCCCGAGAGCGGGCCCGAGGGAGGTCCTGTGGGGCGGCCGGAGGACGGCGGTTCGACGCTCACGAGCTCTTCTTCCCGACGCGGTTTCCTTGCGGCCTGCCCCGATTTACGCCGCTTTCTGACATCGCGAACCTATTGTGTGCCCCGGTCCCGCGCTGCCCGCAAGCGGACGCGGACGGCCCTCCCGGCGGGCGGGGCACGCGGGTGCTGCTTAGCGTGGCGAGAGTGACCCCGCGATCCCCCTCCGCCCCGGCCGGCGCCCGCCACGGCTGGGTACAGGCCCTGGCAGCGGTGCTGGCCCCGCTGATCGTCATGGGGGTGGTCGCGGCCCTGGGGTTGTGGGCGGCCGGGGCCGGGGATCTCCCGGACGGCGCGTTCCCCCGGGTCGTCGCGGCGACCGTCGTCACGGCCGTCGGCGGCACGATCGAGCTCTCGGGGAACGCCGGCGCGCTGGCCGAGTCAGCGGCCGGACTCACCGTGATCCCGCTGTCCGTCACGCTGGCCGGGGCCCTCGTCCTCGCCGCGGGTTTCCTGCGTCCGCTCCGGCACCGGGCGGTCGCCGGCGCCCCGGAACTGGCCGGTTGGGCCGCCCGGGTCGCCGTCCTGTGGCTGCTCGCGCTCATCGGCCTGGCCCTCGGCGCCCGCCAGACCTTCACGCTCTCCCTCGGCGACGGGGCCGCCGGCGACCTCGGCGACCTGTTCGGGGTGTCGCCGAAGGTGGGCTTCACGACGGACGTGCCGCTGACCCTGGTCTTCGGTGTGCTGTGGCTGGCGGGCGTGCTGGTGCTGGCGCTGCTCGTGTCGCGCGGGGCGCCGCTGCCGGGGCGGCTGCTGCGCTTCCAGGAGTCGGTACGGCCGGCCGCGTACGCCATGGTCGTCCTGCTGCTCGCGTTCGTCGCCCTGGGCATCGTCGTCGGCCTGATCGTCGCGGCGACCCGCGGTCACCGGGTCGAGACGCTCGCCGTGATCCTGCTGGGCATGCCGAACCTGGCCTGGCTCGCGCTCACGCTCGGTCTCGGTGCCACCTGGACCGGCCGGGTGCAAGGGCCCTTCGGGCTGCCCATGCCGCACGTGCTCGACGAGGTGCTGCGCACCAAGGACGTCTCCACGCTCAACCTGAGCACCCTCTCCGACTACGACGGCCGGGTGTGGTGGCTCGTGGCGGTCGACGCGGTACTGCTGCTGGCCGCCGCGTTCGTCATGGCGGCCCGCTCCCCCGCCCGGATGCGGCCCTGGCAGCACGCCCTGCACATGGCGGTCGCGCTCGCGCTGACGGTGCTCATGATCTGCCTGGTGGGCCGGATCTCCGCGCACTACGGGCTGTCGGTGCTCGGCATCGGAGACCTGGGCGGGGATCTGTCCGGGGAACTGTTCCTGAAGCCCAAGGTGTGGACCGCCCTGGGGTTCGCCCTGGTGTGGGGGCTGGTGACCGGCTTCCTCGGCGCACTGCTGGCCAGGCCGGTGCGGCGGCGTGGCGAGACGGAAACGGAAAAGGGGTAGGAGCGGTGAGGCGGTCCGTGGGAGTGTGCGATCAGCCAAGAGAAGGGCACGACATGGCGTTGGCTCTCGAAGACCGTCTGGCCGTCACCGAGTTGATCGCACTGCACGGCCATCTGGTCGACGGCGGGGAACTGGACCGCACGGACGAGGTGTTCACCGCGGACGTCGTCTACGACGTGTCGGACTTCGGCCAGGGCGAGCTCACCGGGCTCACCGCCCTCAAGGAAGCCGCGCTGGCCCTGGGCGCGAAGAACCCCCTGGCACATCACGTGACCAACGTGGTGATCGAGGAGACCACCGACGGCAATCTCCGCGCCCGCTCCAAGGGGCTGGGAATCATGGCGGACGGCTCGTGCGGATCGGTCACGTACGAGGACGTGGTGCGACGCACCGAGACAGGCTGGCGCATCTGCCGCCGCAAGGTGGTGGCACGGCGGGTGCCGCTCGGAGGGCTGGGCCAGGAGGTCTGAACGGTCCGCCGCGTGGACGCGACAAGCCCCCACCGGCCGGCGGATTGGCTACTGCCCGTCCAACAAAACCCTCAACTCCGGCTCCGGAAGACCGGCTGGGCCCACCGGGGCGGCGGCTCCAGCCGCTCCTCTCCGGCGGCAGCCACCCGCAGGTCCACCTCCGTGGGCGGATGGTCGGACACCGGCGTGCCGGTGACAGCCGTGCGTAGGGCGGCCACGAACGCGAGACACGAGTCGTGCCGGTCGTCCGGGCTCTTGGCGAGCGCCTGGGCGAACACGGCGTCGACCCGAGCGCCGAGGTCGGGGCGGGACTCGCTCAGTGGGGGCGGTTCGGCGTACTGGTGGGCCCACAGCAGGGCCATGTCGTCGTCGCGCCGGAAGGGCGGACGGCCCGCCAGACACTCGTAGACGACACAGGCGAAGCCGTAGACGTCGCAGCGTCCGTCGACGGGCCGGCCGGAGATCTGCTCCGGAGCCACGTAGTCGAGGGTGCCGACGAACTGGCCGACCGTGGTGAAGCCGGTCAGGGACAGCGACTTCTTCGTCAGGCCGAAGTCGGTGAGGTAGGCGTGCTCGGGATGGTCGCTGTCGGTGCCGCGGGCGACCAGGATGTTGCCGGGTTTCACGTCCCGGTGGACCAGCCCGTGCTCGTGGGCCGCGTCGAGCGCGGAGGCGACCTGCGCGGCGATGCGCAGGGCGACGGCGGGCGCCAACGGGCCCCGCCGGTCGAGGAGATGACGCAGGTCGCTGCCCTCGACATAACGCATGGCGATGTACAGGACGCCGTCCGTCTCGCCCGCCTCGAAGACCGGCACGATGTGCGGGTGGTCGATCGCGGCGGCCGCCCGGGACTCGTGGGTGAAGCGGAGGCGGAAGGTGTCGTTGCGGGCGAGTTCCGGGGCGAGCAGTTTGAGGGCGACGGTGCGGTCCAGGCGCAGATCGCGGGCGCGGTAGACGACGGCCATGCCGCCGCGGCCGATCTCGCGCTCGATGCGGTAGCTCGCGACCTGCCTGCCGACCAGTTCGGAGGGCCGGCCCGAGAAGAGGCTCGCGTCACGGGCCATCGGGTGTCACCACCTGGGTGGGGGCGTGGCCGTGGTCCGCCCCTGCGGCGCGGGGATCCTCGTCCGTGGCGTACGTGCTCAGGCGCGCCCCATCGCCGTACACCCACCGCCCCTGCTCGGTGTCGTACAGCCACACGGACTCGCCGTCGACGACGATCCCGATCCGCAGTCCCTGCGTACGGCCGCGGAAGGACTCGCCGTCGAGGCCGCCGCGGGCCAGTTCCTCGACCGCGGCCCGGTAGCGGGCCAGGGCTTGTTCGGCGCCGGCGAGCAAGGGGCGCGGGTCGGCGGTGCGGGCCTGGGGGCCGCCGGTGGCGGGCGGGTCCTGGGGTACGGCGACCAGGAAGCGGCCGTCGACCCAGGCGGACCAGCCGTTGGCGCACAGGACGTGCCCCCAGTCGCCGCGCCGCTCGACGAGCTGGACCGGCAGGAGCGGGTCGAGGGGCACGGTGGGACGGCCGGGGTCGGGGGCCTCCCAGGCGGGCATGCCGCGCTGGGGGACGACGTGCGTGGGCCGGAAGCCGGGGGTCGTCATCGCGGCCCCTACTTCCGCATCACGGCGGGTTCGTGCCGGCGCAGCAGCCGGGACACCAGGAACCCGAAGACGGCCGAGAGCACCAGCAGCATGGCGATGTTCAGCAGCCACACCCCGGCCGAGTGCTTGAACAGGGGATCGCCGGTCAGCTCACCGGGCACGATCCGCGCCAGCCCGACCGTGCCCGCCATCGCGCCGAGCGCCCATCGGGCGGGCACCAGCCAGGACAGCTGCTCGAGGCCGGGCACGCCGTGGAGTTTCAGCAGGGCGCCGCAGAACACGACTTGGACAATGGCGAGCAGCACCAGCAGCGGCATCGTCACCTCCTCCTTGCGCACCAGCGCGGACACCAGCAGGCCGAGCATCATCGCCGTGAACGCCAACAGGGCGACGGCGACGGTGATCTCGACAAGGGGCGGCATCAACACGCCTTCGCCGCCGGGCGCGTTGAGGTCGACGCCGAGGAGGGCGACGAGAGTCAGGACCACGGCCTGCAGCACGGTGATCGTGCCCAGCACGACGACCTTCGACATCAGGTACGCCGATCTGGACAGGCCGACCGCCCGCTCGCGCTGGTAGATGGTGCGCTCCTTGACGAGCTCGCGCACGGCATTCGCCGCACCGGTGAGGACTCCGCCGACGCAGAGGATGAGCAGCGCGTTCATGGCCGTCTCCTGCGTCAGCTTGCTGCCGGCCAGAGCGCGGGCCATGGCGCCCATCACGAACGGCAGGGCGATCATGATGGCGAGGAAGGTGCGGTCGGCTGCGAGCGCCGCGGTGTAGCGGCGCACCAGCGTGCCGAGTTGGGCGCCCCGGCTGCGCGGCCGGGGCGGCGGGGTGATCACGACCGGGTCCGAGCGGGGCACGGGGGGCTGTGCCGTCGCTTCGGTGACGTAGTGCCGATGGAAGGGCGAGTAGCGGAAGTCGCCCGCCCAGTCGCGGTCGTGGTCCCGTTCGAAGGACTCGAAGGCCTCCGGCCACTGCTCGAAACCGAAGAACGCGAGGGCGTCGTCGGGCGGGCCGTAGTAGGCGATCCTGCCGCCGGGTGCGAGCACCAGGAGCCGGTCGCACACGTCGAGGCTCAGCACGCTGTGGGTGACCACGATGACGGTCCGGCCGTCGTCGGCGAGGCCGCGCAGCATGTGCATCACCGAGCGGTCCATACCGGGGTCCAGGCCCGAGGTCGGCTCGTCCAGGAAGAGCAGCGACGGCTTGGTCAGCAGCTCCAGGGCCACGCTGACCCGCTTGCGCTGCCCGCCGGACAGGCTGTGCACGTGCTGGTCGGCGCGCTGTTCCAGGCCCAGTTCGCGGATGACCTCGTCGACCCGGGCCCGGCGCTCGGCCTTCGCGGTGTCCTGCGGGAAGCGCAGTTCGGCCGCGTACGACAGGGCGCTGCGGACGGTCAGCTGGGCGTGCAGGATGTCGTCCTGCGGGACGAGGCCGATGCGCTGACGCAGCTCGGCGTAGTCGCGGTAGAGGTCACGACCGTCGTACAGCACGGTGCCGTGGTCGGCGGGACGCTGGCCGGTGAGCGCGTTGAGCAGGGTGGACTTGCCGGCGCCGCTCGGCCCGACGACCGCGAGCAGGCACTTCTCCCCCACCGGGAACGACACGTGGTCGAGCAGGGTCTTGCGGCCGCGGTCGACGGCCACCGTGAGGTCCTGCACGTCGAGCGAGACCTCGCCGGTGTCGACGTACTCCTGCAGCTGGTCGCCGACGAGGCAGAACGCGGAGTGCCCGATGCCGACGATGTCACCGGGGCCGATCGGGGCGACGGTGACGGGAGAGCCGTTGAGGAACGTGCCGTTGTGGCTGCCGAGGTCGGCGATCTCGTACGTGCCGTCGGGCAGGGCGCGCAGCTCGGCGTGCCGGCGGGAGACGCCCAGATCGTCGATCACGAGGTCGTTGTCGGCGCCGCGGCCGATGCGCACGGTGCGCGCGGGCAGTGGCCGTACGTTGGTGGGCTGCCGGAAGGTGCCGGTCAGGCCGGGCATCGAGACCGCCGCGACGGCGGACGGGCGCTCCGGAGCCGGGGGCGACCGGTCGACGAGTACCGCGCACGGGCCGTCCGCCGGGTTGCCGAAGCGGATGACGCTCCCGGGACCCACGCCCCACTCCTGGACGCGGCGGCCGTCGGCGAAGGTGCCGTTGGTGCTGTTCGCATCCTCGAGGGTCCAGTGGTCGGCGTGATGGCGCAGCACCGCGTGGTGCCACGAGACCCGTGAGTCGTCGATGACGATGTCGCTCAACGGGTCACGTCCGACGAGGTAGTCGCGTCCCGGACTCATCACCGTGGAGCCCGCCTCCGTCTCCACGACGAGTTCGGGCGCGGTCGGCGCGACCGGCCGCTCTGCCATGCCGAGAATTCTACCGATTCGCCCCCATATGCGCCCGGCGCGGCCGACTCCACCGACGATCAGCCGACGGGGAGGACGAGTCCCGGGAGGGTCCGCTGCATGCGCAGGGCGTCGATGGACTCCGCCATCAGCTCGTACTCGGTGGTCTCGTCCCTCATGGCGATCCGCACCAGGTGTCCGGCGGCCAACTCGTCGGCGGCCAGCTCCTGTTGGGCGACATCGCTGCACCACGCCCGCAGCACGGCCGGCACGTCCGGCACGGTGTCGGCGACGGGGACGAGCGAGCTCGGCGGGAAGTGCTCCGCCTCCGGCTGCGGATCGAGGCGGTCGGCCATCCAGTTCGCACGGTCACGCATCCACCACAGCGCGAGGGCGAGGGTAGGGGCTCGATAGGTGCCTAAAGGCACTCCGATCCGCTCGCCTCCACAGGTGCCGTAGGCCGTGACGTGGCATAAGAACTCGTCGTGCACGTTTCGCTCCCCCGCTGCTCGTTCGCCTGCCGGCTGTCCTCGCTTTCGATGCGGCTCGTGTGCTGTGCGTGACGGCGTCTTCGCTCGCCGTGAAGTCCCTCAACTGTTGAGTATGTTCACTACTGAATCACTGTCACCACGACTTTCCGGCCAGTCTCCTGGCATATTCACAGGCATAGTTGGCCGGAACCCTGCGAGTTCGGTCATTACCCGAGGGGTAATCGACGGCATCGGGCACTGCGGGCATGGTTGCCCTACCGGGTCGCCGAAAGCGTGATTCCGCGTCCTGACCAGCAGACACCACCTCGACGGAGGCTGATTTCCCATGCCCGTGAACACCGACCGATACGAGAACGCCGTCGCCCGTTACTTCGAGGCCTGGAACGCGGGTGAGCCGGAGGAGCTGGCGAAGGCGGTGGCCGCCGCCTGGACGACGAACGGCAGCTACACCGACCCCCTCGCCGACGTCAGCGGGCACGAACAGATCGCGGCCGTGATCGCGGCGGCGCACGCACAGTTCCCGGGGTTCGCCTTCAGGGCGAGCGGTGCCGTCGACGGCCACCACGACACGGCGCGCTTCTCCTGGGAGCTGGTCAGCGAGGCCGACGGTTCGGCTCCCGTGGCCGGCTTCGACGTGATCACGCTCGACGCGGAGGGCCGTATCCGGTCCGTGCTCGGTTTTCTGGACCGGGTGCCCGCCGGGGCCTGAGTTCCGCGATGAGTTTCCGCGCTCGCGGTGGTCTCTTCAGTACCTGACCACCGCGAGCGGAGGAACCACCATGACCACGACCGCCAAGCTGGACGAGGAGTTCACGGCCGTCCTGCGCAAGAGCCCGAACGAGGGCGGCTGGACCTACCTCGTCTGGCCGAAGAGCGCGGAGTTCTTCGGCACCCGCGGGCTCGTCAAGGTCCGCGGCACCATCGACGGACACCCTTTCCGCAGCTCGTTCATGGCCCTCGGGGACGGCACGCACAAGCTGCCGGTGAAGGCCGACATCCGCAAGGCCATCGGCAAGGCGGAGGGCGACACGGTCACCGTGCGCCTGGAGGAGCGGATCAGCTCCTAGCCGCCTCCCGGTAGCGCCGGGGCGCCACGCCGACCGTGCGTTTGAAGGCGTTGCTGAAGGCGCTCTCTGAGGTGTAGCCGACCGAGCGCGCGAGGGCCGCGACGGGGGTCGCGTCCTGTCTGAGGGCACGGGCGGCCAGGCTCATGCGCCAGTTCAGCAGATACGTCAGCGGTGGCACGCCGGACGCCTCCTTGAACCGTACGGCGAAGGTCGTCCGGGACATCGCGGCTGCCCTGGCGAGCTCCTCCAGCTGCCAGGGGTGGCCCGGGTCGCCGTGCATCAGACGCAGGGCCGGCGCGAGCCGTTCGTCGGCGAGGGCGCGCAGCCAGCCCGGCGGCAACCCCTCCGACTCGGCGAGGCAGACCCGCAGCACCTGCACGAACATCAGCTGGGCCAGCTGGTCCGAGGCGAACTCGACGCCGGCCCGGCGCGCCGTCATCTCCTCGGCCAGCTGCCCGATCAACCAGCCCAGCACCGGCGCCTCGGCCGCGTGGGACCGTACGTGGATCAGCTCCGGCAGCGCCCGGCGCAGCAGTTCGCCGCTGTCCCGGCTCAGGTCGATGTGCCCGGAGACGCAGACGACGTCCTCGTCCGTGCCGTCACCGAGCCGGGCCGTGCAGGTGACGGGGTCCACGGTGACCTCGTCGGAGTCCAGCGGCTCGACGCCGAGCGCGCTGCACAGGACGTACGGCTGCCGCCCGTCGGAGACCACCACGTCACCCTCGGACAGCTTCAACGGCTCCCCGCCGCCCTCGCGGACCAGCAGACAGCCGCCCCGCACCACGGCGTTCACCTTGAGCCTGTCGCGGCCGCGCAGCCGGATCGCCCAGGAGCCGCCGGCGGTGAAGCCACCGGAGAACACGCTGCGGGCGTCGGCGACGGCGAGGGCGTCGGACAGGGGGTCTGCGGACATGCTCGAACTATCACGCAAGTAGTGCGAACTCTCAAGTATTCATCGTACGGATCCGCGACTTTACGGTGGCTGAGTCGGCTCACATTGAGGAGATACGCACCATGACCACCGCACAGCGCCCCCTGTCCTCCGGCTTCGGCGCCGCGTCCACCGCCGAGGAGGTGATCAAGGGGGTCGACCTGACCGGCAAGGTCGCCGTCGTCACCGGCGGCTACTCGGGCATCGGACTGGAGACGGCCCGGGTGCTGCGTTCCGCCGGCGCCGAGGTCGTCGTACCGGCGCGGGACCTGGAGCGGGCACGAGCCGCACTGAAGGACGTGCCCGGCGCCGAGGTCGAGTATCTCGACCTGATGGACCCAGCGTCGATCGACGCCTTCGCCGAGAAGTTCCTGGCCTCCGGCCGTCCGCTGCACATCCAGGTCAACAGCGCTGGGATCATGGCGACCCCGCTGACCCGGGACGCGCGCGGGTACGAGGCGCAGTTCGCCACCAACCACCTGGGGCACTTCCAGCTGGTCGACCGGCTGTGGCCCGCGCTGGTCGCGGCCGGCGAGGCACGGGTCGTGGCCGTGTCCTCGCGCGGATTCCGCTTCGGCGGCGTCGACTTCGACGACCTGCACTTCGAGCACCGGCCCTACGAGCCGTTCGCCGCCTACGGCCAGTCGAAGACGGCCAACGCGCTCTTCGCCGTGGAACTGGACCGGCGCGGGCGGGCCGAGGGGGTGCGGTCCTTCTCCGTGCACCCGGGCACGATCGTCGACACCGGTCTCGCCAAGCACGTCTCCGCGGAGGTGGTCCGGGCGGCCGGCGTCCTCGACGAGCACGGCCGGCCCGTACGCGACCCCGCCCGCCAGCTCAAGACCGTCCCGCAGGGAGCGGCCACGAGCGTCTGGTGCGCCACCAGCCCCCGACTGGCCGGACTGGGCGGGGTCTACTGCGAGAACTGCGACGTCAGCCCGCTGGTGGCCGAGGCGGACGAGGCCGCCTGGCGCGCGGGTGCGGAGACGCCGGGCGTCCTCCCGTACGTCGTCGACCCAGAGGCGGCGGCCCGCCTCTGGGAGGTCAGCGAGCGGCTTACGGCTTGACGATCGCGTCGATGCGGGCCAGCTCGTCGGCGTCGAAGTCCAGGTTGCGGGTGGCCGCGACACTGTCTTCGATCTGCTGCGCGCTGCTCGCACCGACCAGCGCGGAGGTCACCCGGCCGCCGCGCAGCACCCAGGCCAGCGCCAGCTGGGCCAGGGTCTGGCCGCGGCCCTTGGCGACCTCGTCGAGGGCGCGCAGCCGGCCCACCAGGTCCTCGGTGACCGCGTCCGAGTTCAGGAAGGGGCTGTCGCTCGCCGCCCGCGAACCCTCCGGGATGCCGTCCAGGTAGCGGGAGGAGAGCAGGCCCTGCTCCAGCGGGGAGAAGACGATGGAGCCGACCTGCAGCTCGTCGAGGGCGTCGAGCAGGCCCCCGTCCTCGGGGCGGCGGTCGAGCATCGAGTAGCGCGGCTGGTGGATCAGCAGCGGGGTGCCCAGCTCGCCGAGGATGCGGGCGGCCTCGCGGGTCTGCTCTGCCGAGTAGTTGGAGATGCCGACGTACAGCGCCTTGCCCTGCTGGACCGCCGAGTGCAGGGCGCCCATCGTCTCCTCGAGCGGAGTCTCCGGGTCGGGGCGGTGCGAGTAGAAGATGTCGACGTAGTCCAGGCCCATGCGGGTCAGGCTCTGGTCCAGCGAGGACAGCAGGTACTTGCGGGAGCCCCACTCGCCGTACGGGCCGGGCCACATCAGGTAGCCGGCCTTGGTGGAGATCACCAGCTCGTCGCGGTAGCGCGCGAAGTCCGACTTCAGGAACCCACCGAGCGCGGACTCGGCGGCGCCGGGCGGCGGGCCGTAGTTGTTGGCCAGGTCGAAGTGCGTGACGCCGAGGTCGAAGGCGCGGCGCAGGATGGCCCGCTGGGTCTCGACCGCACGGTCGGGACCGAAGTTGTGCCACAGGCCGAGCGAGATCGCGGGGAGCTTGAGGCCGCTGCGTCCGGTGCGCCGGTAGGGCAGGTCCGCGTAGCGGTCGGGGTGTGCGGTGTACAACGCGACTCCAGAGGGGTTGGCACACGAATGACGGTTGAGGAAACCGGTACCCCATCTTTCGCGACCTGCGGGCAGTGGTCCAACAGGAGAATCCGATGGAACTCAGCGGATAGTCTTCTCAATCGTGGAACTACGCCATCTTCAGCATTTCGTCGCGGTCGCCGAGGACCAGCACTTCACCCGGGCCGCGGAACGGCTGATGGTGTCCCAGTCGGGCCTGTCGGCCTCGATCCGGGCGCTGGAGCGGGAGTTGCAGACCCCCCTGTTCGTACGGACGACCCGCCGGGTCACGCTCACGGAGGCCGGGCGGGCGCTGCTGGGCGAGGCGGAGCGGATCCTCGCGCAGGTGCGGTCCGCGCACGAGGCTGTCGCCGCCGTGCAGGGCGTGCTGCGCGGCACGCTCGCGCTGGGCACCGAGCAGTGCATCGCGGGGGTGCATGTGGCGGGGCTGCTGGCCGCGTTCCGCCGCCTTCATCCGGATGTGGAGATACGGCTGCGGCAGACGGGCTCGGGCGCGCTGGCGGAGGAGGTCGCGGCCGGGCGCCTCGACCTGGCCTTCGCCTACCGGACGCAGGCGGACACCGACCAGCTGCGCTCGGTCTCGCTGACCGCCGAGCCGATGACGGTGCTGTGCCACCCCACCCACCGGCTGGCGACCGGCGGCGCGGCCGTCACGCCGGACGACCTCGGCGGTGAGGTGTTCGTCGACTTCCACCCGGACTGGGGTCCGCGCCGCACCACGGACACGGCCTTCGCCGCAGCGGGCGTACGGCGCACCGTCGCGCTGGAGGTGAACGACGTGCACAGCCTCCTCGACCTGGTGGACGAGAACCTCGGCGTCGCCGTCGTGCCCCGGCACTTCCGGCACAAGCGGGAAACGCTCACCGCCCTGCCCGTGAAGGGCACCGGCGAGACGGTCTACGAGACCGTGGCCCTGCTGCCGCCGCCGCAGGCGACCAGCCCGGCGGCCCGCGCGCTGATGGCGCTTCTGGAACAGGGCACGCACGACGGTCCGTGATGCGCGATGGTGGATGCATGCATGCCAAGGACATCCTCATCGACGCGTACAACCGCATCCAGGAAGAAGTCCACGCCGTGGTCGAGGGCCTCGACCCGGACGCCCTCGGCGCCCGCCCCTCCGACGAGGCCAACTCCATCGCCTGGCTGGTCTGGCACCTCACCCGCGTCCAGGACGACCACGTCGCCGACGCCTTCGGGCTCGATCAGGTGTGGCTCACCCAGGACTGGGAGAAGCGCTTCGGTCTTGACCTGCCGCGCCGCGACACCGGATACGGGCACAGCCCCGCCAAGGTCGCCAAGGTGCGGGTCGACTCCGGCGACCTTCTGACGGGCTACTACGACGCCGTACACGCGCAGAGCCTCGAAGCTCTGCGCGCGCTGGCCGCGAAGGACTTCGAGCGCGTCGTCGACGAACGCTGGGATCCGCCGGTCACGCTGGGCGTGCGGCTCATCAGCGTCCTGTCCGACGATCTGCAGCACGTCGGACAGGCCGGCTATGTACGGGGGCTGCTTCAGAGCGCTGCTTCGTAGCCCGGCAGGACGACGTCCTCGATGAGGGCCTTGCGCTCGTCGAACGGGATGAACGCGCTCTTCAGGGCGTTCACCGTGACGGTGCGCAGGTCCTCGACCGTCCAGCCCGCCTGCTCCACCAGCAGGGACATCTCGCGGGTCATGGTGGTGCCCGAGACCAGGCGGTTGTCGGTGTTGAGGGTGACGCGGAAGCCGAGGTCCTTCAGGGCCGTGATCGGGTGCTCGGCGATCGAAGTGGCCGCGCCCGTCTGGAGGTTGGACGTCGGGCACATCTCCAGGGCGATACGGCGGTCCCGGACCCAGCCCGCGAGACGGCCGAGTTTGCCGTCCACGATGTCCTCGGTGATGCGCACGCCGTGGCCGATGCGCTGGGCGCCGCACATCTGAAGGGCCTGGTGGATGCTGGGCAGGCCGTGCGCCTCACCGGCGTGGATGGTGAACGGGACGCTCTCGCGGCGCAGGTGCTCGAAGGCGTCGAGGTGGTCGGCGGGCGGGAAGCCGTCCTCGGCGCCGGCGATGTCGAAGCCGACGACACCGGCGTCGCGGAAGGCGACGGCCAGGTCGGCGGCCTCCCGGACGCGGTCGAACATCCGCATGCCGCACAGTAGGGTGCCGACGCGGACCGGGGTGCCGGCGGCCGCCGCCTTGGCCATGCCCGCCGCAAGACCTTCCTGGACGGTCTCGACGACCTCGGCGAGGGTCAGCCCGCCGTTGGTGTTCAGCTCGGGGGCGTAGCGCACCTCGGCGTAGACGACACCGTCGGCGGCCAGGTCGAGGACGTACTCCTCGGCGGTGCGCAGCAGGCCCTCGCGGGTCTGCATCACGGCGAGGGTGTGCTCGAAGGTGGCTATGTAGCGCACCAGGTCACCGGAGTTGGCGGCCTCGAAGTACCAGGCGGCCAGCTCGTCCGGGTCGGTGGTGGGCAGGGTGTGGCCGACCGCGTCCGCGAGCTCCACCACGGTGGCGGGGCGCAGGCCGCCGTCGAGGTGGTCGTGCAGGACGGCCTTGGGCAGGCGGCGGAGGGTGTCGATGTCGATGCGGGGCGCGGTCATGGCGGTGTTTCCTCGGCAGGTGGGGCGGGGTGGTGGCGGAGAGCGGGTGGTGGGGCCCCGGCCGGACGACGCGCGCCCGGGCGGGGTCTGCCACCGGCTCTCAGTCGGTCGCGGGCTGGAGCAGGTCCCAGCGGTTTCCGTACAGGTCCTGGAAGACGGCGACCGAGCCGTACGGCTCGTGGCGCGGCTCCTCCAGGAAGATCACGCCGGCGGCGAGCATGCGGGCGTGGTCGCGGGCGAAGTCGTCGGTGTGCAGGAAGAAGCCGACGCGCCCGCCGGTCTGGTCCCCGACCCGGCCGCGCTGCGCCTCGTCCTTGGCCCTGGCGAGCAGCAGCCCGGTGGCCTGCGCCCCGGTGCCCGGCTCGACGACGACCCAGCGGGAGCCGTCCGGGCGAGGCGTGTCCTCGACGAGCCGGAATCCGAGGGCCTCGGTGTAGAAGCGGATCGCCTCGTCGTAGTCGTCGACGACGAGGGTGACCAGGGCGATGCGTCTCATCGTGGCCTTTCGGAGGGGGCGATTGACGGGAGAGGTTATACGTAAAACGTCGGGCACGGCAACTGACGGAGGAGGCCGGGAGGCCTAGGGCCGCGGCCCGAGGTGCGATCACCGACGGGCCGGTAGCGTCCCCGTCATGAAGATCACCGAGCCGCCCCGCAGTCCTGCGCAGCGCAAGCGCGACGTACTGGCCCGACTGGAACGGGAGTTGGACATCTGGGTCGCCACCGCCGACGGTGACGGGCTGCCGTGTCTGGTCGCGCTGTGGTTCGTCTGGGACGGGGAGTCCGTCTGGATGTCCACCCGGGTCACCAATCCCACGGGCCGCAATCTGCGCGACGGCGGGCGCACCCGGCTGGCGTTCGGGGACACGCAGGACGTGGTGCTCGTCGACGGGGACGTGGAGTGCTTCGACGGGCAGGAGGGCCGGGACCTGCCGGCCGCGGCGGCCGCCGCGTTCGTCGCGAAGACCGGGTGGGATCCCATCAGGATCAGCGCGGCGTACGCGTTCTTCCGGGTGCGGCCGCGCGCGGTGCAGGCGTGGCACGGTGAGCACGAGCTGCGCGGGCGGCATGTGATGCGGGACGGCGTGTGGGCGGTCTGAGGCGGCCGCCCCCGCCGTACCCGGATCGTCAATCCGCCGCCCGATGCAGCGCGTTGAGCCGGGTCAGCTCGTCGTCCGTGAGACGGAGCGCGCCGGCGGCCACGTTCTCGGCGAGGTGGTCGGGGTTGCCGGTGCCGGGGATGGCGAGGACGTGCGGGCCCTGGTGCAGCGTCCAGGCGATCCGGATCTGGGTGGGGCTCGCGTCGTGGGCGCGGGCGACGGCGAGCACCTCTTCGCCGTCGGTGACGGCCGCGGCCTGCGGCCCCCTCTGTCCCGCCACTGCGTAGAACGGCACGAAGGCTATGCCCTGCTCGCCGCAGAGACGCAGGAGTTCGTCCGTGGCCGGGTTGTGGGAGTCCAGACCGTAGCGGTTCTCCACGGCCACCACCGGCGCGATCGCCTGCGCCTCGGCGAGGTGCTGGGGCTCCACGTCGGAGAGGCCCAGGTGGCGGATCAGGCCCGCCTCGCGCAGCTCGGCCAGCGCGCCGAAGTGCTCGGCCACGGAGTCCTGGCGCATACGGCGCAGATAGACCAGGTCCAGGTGATCCCGGCCGAGTTGGCGCAGGTTCTCCTCGACGTGCCCGCGCAGCTGGTCGGGGCGGGCCGAGGTGCCCCACTCACCGTGGTAGTCGCGGTAGGGGCCGACCTTGGTGGCGATGAGGAGGTCGTCCGGGTACGGGGCCAGGGCGCTGTTGATGAGTTCGTTGGCGGAGCGCAGCTGCGAGAAGTAGAAGGCGGCCGTGTCGATGTGGTTGACGCCGAGGTCGATCGCCTTGTGGAGCACGGTGATCGAGCGCTCGCGGTCGCTCGGCGTCCCGAGATGGAAAGCGGCGCTGCCCGTCAGTCGCATCGCTCCGAAGCCGATGCGGTTGACGGTCAGATCGGCGAGTTTCCACGTGCCCGCGGCGTCCGCGGTGATCGTTTCGGAGGTCATCGGCGGAGTCTCGCACAACTGGCGTCGCGTTGGCCGGGGGTGCCACGACCGCGGTGGTCAGAGCCGCGGTCGTGGCGAGCGGGGCGTGGGGGGTGCGCAGGGTGGTGACCTTCGTCCGCGTCACGTCCCGGATGATCAGGTGCATGACACCCTGCGCCCGCGCCCCGCTGTCTGGGGCCTTCAGCAGTAGAGGTTGTCGCCCGGTGACACTCCGAGGATCTGGCTGAAGCGCTGGTAGGCGTCGACGCGGCTCTGTACCTGGGCGGGGTTTTTGCCGTCGCATTCGAGGGAGCCGTTGATGGAGCGGATGGTCTGGCCGAAGCCGGCGCTGTTGACCATGGCGTTGTGGGGGGTCATGGTGCCGGGGCCGGACTGGGTGTTCCAGTACCACAGGCCGGTTTTCCAGGCGACGGAGGCGTCGTTCTGGACCAGGTTGGGATTGTTGAGGAGGTCGATGCCGAGGGCGTCGCCGGCGGCCTTGTAGTTGAAGTTCCAGGACAGCTGGATGGGGCCGCGTCCGTAGTAGGCGGCCTGGCCGGCCGGACAGCCGTAGGACTGGCTCCAGTCGCAGTACGTGGGGTAGTTGGCGGTGTTCTGCTCGACGACGTAGACCAGACCGCCGGTTTCGTGGTTGACGTTGGCGAGGAAGGCCGCGGCCTCCTGCTTCTTGACGGTGTCGCTGCCGGTGTTGGCGAAGCCGGGGTACGCGTTGAGCGCGTCGGTGAGACCGCTGTAGGTGTAGAAGGAGTTCCGGCTCGGGAACATCTGGTTGAACTGCGCCTCGCTGACGACGAATCCGGCGGCGGATGCGGTGGGGGCCGGCTGGAGCGCCAGGACGGCGCCACCGAGAGCGAGTGAGGACAGGGCTGCGGTGATGCGGCGCCTCATCAGGGGATCAACTCCTTTGCGGAGCACGGCCGCACCCGGACAAGGTCGGGCCGGCGCCCGACCTTGAGCGCACGCGCCGGTGATACCGGCCACGGCGTGGGGGCGGCCGTGGTGGGGGGTGTGGAGCCACACTCAACCGCGTTGGTCTGTACCAGTCAAGGGTGTAGACCAGTCAATCGACGTTCCCGAACGGGAAGTTGCACAGAGGCGCCCGGCGCGCACTGCGCGCCGGGCGCCTCCGGGACCGAAGTCCCGCCCGTACCGGATGTCTTGTGACCAGCTGGATGATCTGCGGGATGACCTGCGAACAGCCGAGTGTCCCGTGACTGGTGGGATCGCCTGCGGCAGCCGGATGTCCCGTGCTAGCCCGCGTCGCCCTGGCCGGGGCCCTCACCTTCGTCCGCTGCCGTGTACGCGGCCGTGGTCCGGTCCGCCGCTTCGCGCGCCGTCTTCTCGTCCTCGCCACCCGCGACGTTCGCCGCGTACCAGGCCTCGCTGCTGGATGTCATGAACCGTCGGCCCTCGTCCGAGCCCATCCAGGCCATGAACTTCTTCGCGTCGACGGCGGCGCCGCTGGCGAGGTGCAGGGATAGCCCCCTGACCATCAGGTCCCATCCGACGCCGACCGCGCCCGGGCCGAACTCCGCCCACTTCGTGTCGTCGACGTGGGCGATGTGCTGCAACTCGAAGCGTGTGCCGCCCTCCTCGGCCGTCAGGTTGAGCTCGATCCAGCTGGTCTCGCCGCCGTACTCCCATGTCGCGGAGAAGCTCGTGGGTGGCTCGCAGCGCTCGACCACGCCACCGGCGTTGCCCTCCAGCTGATAGCGGCCACCCAGCCGCAGTTCCCCCGACACCGGGAGGAGCCAGCGGGGAATGCGCTCGGGGTTCGTGCACGCGTCCCACACGTCGTCGAGCGGGGCGTCGTAGGACCTGGTCACGGTCACCACACGTGCCTCGCCCGCTTTGAAGGTGCGCGTGCCGACCTGCCGGCGTACGTCGCTGATGTCATGGGTCACGTCGGTCATGGGGTGCTCCTCGGGGTTTCGTCGGCGTCGCGGAGTCGGCGCGCGCGCTTGCCGCGGGCCAGTTCGGTGACCAGCGCGTCCAGGTGCGGGGTCCAGAAGCGGCGGAAGCGGTCGAGCCAGGCGTCGATGTCCTGCAACGGTTCGGCATTGACCGCGTACAGCCGCCGGGTTCCTTCGGGGCGCACGGTCGCGAACCCGTTCTCCCGCAGCACCTTCAGATGCTGCGACACCCCGGGCTGCGAGATCCCGAACTCCTCCCCGATGACCTCGCAGACCGCGCCCGAGGTCATCTCCCCGTCGGCCAGCAGCTCCAGGATCCGTCGTCGTATCGGGTCTCCGAGCACATCGAAAGCGTGCATGTGAGCACTGTATCAGCTACCACTTATATAAGCGGAGGACGATATTGTGGTGCGAAAAATGCCCGGCCGCGAGCACGACCGGGCATTCACTTCGCCTCATTCAGCTCAGAGGCTTCTCCAGCACCGCCTTGCGGTGGCTGAACGTCTCGATCGAGTAGCGGCCGTGGTAGCTGCCCATGCCGCTCTCCCCCACGCCGCCGAACGGCAGGTCGGAGACAGTGAGATGGGCCAGCGGCAGGCCGTGGCCGAGGCCGCCCGAGGAGGTCTCGGCGGCGATCCGGCCGCGCGTCTCGTCGGACTCGGAGAAGACGTACAGCGCGAGGGGCTTGTCGCGGTCGTTGATGAAGTCGATCGCCGCGTCCAGGTCGGGCACGGTGACGACCGGCAGGATCGGGCCGAAGATCTCCTCCCGCATGACCGGCGACTTCGGGTCGACGTCGGCCAGGACGGTCGGCGCGATGTACTTCGTCGTACGGTCACTGCCGCCGCCGACGACCACGCGGCCCGAGTCGAGCAGGCCGGCGAGCCGGTCGAAGTGCCGCTCGTTGATGATCCGGCCGTACTCGCCGGAGGCCGACGGGTCGGTGCCGAACAGGGCCTCGACGGCGCGGGTGAACGCGGGCTCCAGGGCGGCGGCGGTGGCCGGGTCGGTCAGGACATAGTCGGGGGCGACACAGGTCTGGCCGGCGTTGAGGAACTTGCCGCGCGCCAGCCGGTCCGCGACGACGTCGAGGTCGGCGTCCCGGTCGACGAACACCGGGGACTTGCCGCCGAGTTCGAGGGTGACCGAGGTGAGGTGCTCGGCGGCGGCGCGCATGACGATGCGGCCGACGGTGCCGTTGCCGGTGTAGAAGATGTGGTCGAAGCGCTCGGCCAGCAGGGCCGTGGTCTCCGGGATGCCGCCCTCGACGACGGCGACCGCGTCGGTGTCGAGGTAGGCGGGCAGCAGGCGGGCGATCGCGGCGGAGGTGGCGGGGGCCATCTCGCTGGGCTTGACGACCACCGCGTTGCCCGCGGCGAGTGCGCCGACCAGCGGGGCGAGCAGGAGCTGGGCGGGGTAGTTCCAGGGGGCGATGACGAGGACGACGCCGAGGGGGTCGTACTGCGTCCAGGCGCTCGCGTCGGCGCCGAGATGGGCCGGGACCGGGGCGGGTTCGGGGCGCAGCCAGTCGGCGAGGTGGTCGAGGGTGTGGTCGATCTCGCGGACCGTGAAGTCGATCTCGGTGCGGTGGGCCTCGGTGGAGCTCTTGCCCAGGTCGGCGTGGAGGGCCGCGGCCAGGTCGGGCCCCTTCTCCGTGAGCAGCTCGCGCAGTCGGCGCAGTTGGGTGGTGCGCCACTCGACGGGCTTGGTGCGACCGGTACGGAAGGTGGCGCGCAACCGGGCCACGATGTCGGCGGGCTGCTCGGGGGCGGGGTGGTTCACGATGCCTCGCTGCGGATCTACGGCCTTGCGGCGCACGGGTGCGGTCTCGGTCCCGACGGTCGGGTGTATATGCCAACCTTTCATACACCAAAATAAATTCCGGTGCCGGTCGGACTACTTTCCGCTGTCGCCCCGTCACGAGCGGACGAGCTCCTGCCGCCGCCTCTCCAAGAAGGCACGCTCCGCCGCGCTCTCCGTACGGGCGATGGCCGCCTCGTACGCCCGTACCGCCTCGGTGTCGCGACCCAGGCGGCGCAGCAGGTCTGCACGGACGGCGTGGAACACGTGGTAGCCATTGAGGTCGAGCGTGTCGACGAGGTCCAGGGCCGGTCGGGGCCCTTCGGTCTCGGCGACGGCGACCGCGCGGTTCAGGGCCACGACCGGGCTCGGTGCGAGGGCCATGAGCTGGTCGTACAGCTGCCGGATCTGGCTCCAGTCGGTGGCGGCCGCGGTGGGCGCGTCGCTGTGGACGGCCTGGATGGCGGCCTGGATCTGGTACGGCCCCGGCCGGTCCCGGCGCAGGCAGCGGCGGACCAGTGACTGGCCTTCGGCGATCAGTGCTGGGTCCCAGCGGTCGCGGTCCTGCTGCGGCAGCGGCACCAGTCCGCCGTGCTCGTCCAGCCGTGCGGGGCTGCGCGAGTCGACGAGGAGCATCAGCGCGAGCAGGCCGGTGGCCTCGGGCTCGTCCGGCATGAGCTCGGACAGGAGGCGGCCGAGGCGTACGGCCTCCGCGCACAGCTCGGGGGTGCCTGCGTAGCCCTCGTTGAAGATCAGGTAGACGACGGCCAGGACGCCCTTCAGCCGGTCCGGCAGGTCGGCGTCGCGGGGCACCCGGTATGGGATCCGGGCGTCGCGGATCTTCGCCTTGGCGCGGACGAGGCGCTGGGCCATGGTCGGTTCGGGCACGAGGAAGGCGCGGGCGATCCGGGGCGTGGTGAGGCCGCCGAGCAGGCGCAGGGTCAGGGCGACCTGGGCCTGGGGGGCGAGCGCCGGGTGGCAGCAGGTGAAGATCAGGCGGAGCCGGTCGTCGCGCACGGGGCCCTCCTCTGCCGGTGCGTCGGGGGTGCGCAGCAGGTCGGCCTCGGCGTGGCGGGCCTCGCGGGAGGACTCGCGGCGCAGCCGGTCGATCGCGCGGTTGCGCGCGGTGGTGATGATCCAGCCGGCCGGGCTCGGCGGCACACCGGTCTCCGGCCAGCGCTGCACGGCCGTGGTGAAGGCGTCCTGCACCGCTTCCTCGGCGAGGTCGATGTCGCCGAGGAAGCGGACGAGGACGGCGACGGCGCGGCCGTACTCCGCCCGGAAGACGGCCGCGACGTCGACGGGTGCAGGCATCAGGCTTCGGCCTGGTGCACGAACGGGCGGACCTCGATGGGCAGCGTGGTCGCCCGGGCCGCCTTCCTGCCCCATTCCAGGGCGGCGTCCAGGTCGGCCGCCTTGATCAGGCAGATGCCTCCCAGGTACTCCTTGCCCTCGGCGTACGGCCCGTCGGTGATCAGCACGTCGCCGTCGCCGGGCCGCAGCATGGTGGCCGTGTCGGGGCCGTGCAGACCGCCGGCGAAGACCCAGGCGCCGGCCTGGCGCAGTTCCGCGTGGAAGGTGTCGAGGTTGCGGACGATCTCCGCCATGGCCTCGGGCTCGGGCGGCGTTCCGTCGCTCGGCGTGACCACGCTGAGCAGGTAGTACTGCATGTCGTCCTCCTTGGCATCGTGTCGTTCTCTCACCTCCTACACGAACGGCGCACCCCCGGATCGACACCGCGCACGACGAGATCGGGAGAATCTTTTTCATGACCGCCGCATCGCACCCGTTGGTCCCCACCGCCCAGGCTCTCGCCGACGACCTTCTCGCCCCGAACGCGGCGCGGGTCGACCAGGAGGGCGTGCCCCTGAGCCACATCGAGGCCATCAGGCGGTCGGGACTGCTGGGGGTGAGTGCACCCGAGGAGTACGGCGGGGCGGGCGCGCCCGACTCGGTGGCCCGGGAGATCCAGGAGATCCTGGCCGGGGCGTGCTGCTCGACCTGGTTCGTGCAGACCCAGCACCACACTCCGGTGCGACTGCTCGCGAAGTCCGAACTCCCCGTGCGGGAGCGGCTGTTGCGGCCGCTGGCGACCGGCGAGCTGCTGGCGGGCATCGCCTACGCCCATGTCCGCGCCTTCCCCCGCGTCCCCGTGCGGGCCACGGCGGAGCGGGACGGCTGGCGGTTCGAGGGCACCGTGCCCTGGTACACGGGCTGGGGTCTCAACGACGTGATGCTTCTCGCGGGCGTGACCGACTCGGACGAGATCGTGTTCGCGTTCGCCGACGCGCGCGAGCAGCCGGGACTGCGCGCCTCGGAGCCGATGCGGCTGGCGGCCCTCACGGCCGCCCGCACGGTCTCCCTGGAGCTGGGCGGCCTGTGGCTGCCCGAGGAGGCCGTGGTGCTGCGTACCCCGCAGGAGAAGTTCGCCCTCGTCGACCTGCCCCGGAGCACGAACACGTCCCCGGCCGTCTTCGGGGTGGCGTACGCCGCGCTGCGCGTCCTGGAGGACGCCGGGGAGGCCAAGACGGCTCGGGGGCTGCGCGGCCGTCTCGACGAGGTGCGGCGGCAGGCGTACGAACTTGCCGATCATTCCGTACCGCACGAGCGTGTCGAGGGGCGATTGGCGCTCAGGACACGGTCGTACGACCTCATGCGCGCGGCCACGACCGCGGCGGTCGTGGCCGGGGGCGGCCGCACCATGGACGTACGCCATCCTGCCCAGCGGTTGGCCCGTGAGGGGATGTTCCTGCTGGTACAGGGGCAGACGTCGGTGGTACGGCGGGCACACCTCGACGCGCTCGCGGAGATCCAGGAGCCCTCATGATCAACAGTCCTACGGACGTCGTCGAAGCGGCGTTTCGGTACTACCGCTCGCAGGACCGCGAGGCGGCCTTCGCTCTCTACGCCGATGATTTCTCCTTCACCAGTCCGCGGGACGATCGCATCGACAAGGCAGCCTTCTTCGAGCGGTGTTTCCCGACCGCGGACCGGTTCAAGGAGCAGCAGCTGCTGCACGTCACCCCCGCCGACGAGGAGCTCGTACTCGTCTACTACGAGTACGAGCTGACCACGGGCGGCCGGTACCGCAATGTCGAGGCAATCACCGTCCGGGACGGACTCATCCGGGAGGTGCAGGTCTTCTTCGGTGGCAAGGTGTGACGGGCCCCTAGCTCGCGAACGGCACCTGCGCCGAGGACGCGGCCTGCGTGCCGAACGGGTGCTTCCACAGTCCCTGCGCGGCGAGGCGCGGCAGGACGCCCTCGCCGAACCAGTACGCCTCCTCCAGGTGCGGATAGCCGGAGAGCACGAACTCGTCGATGCCGAGGGCGTGGTACTCCTTGATCCGCTCGGCGACCTCGTCGTGGCTTCCGACCAGGGCGGTGCCCGCGCCGCCGCGCACCAGGCCGATGCCTGCCCAGAGGTTGGGGTGGATCTCGAGGCCGGTGGGGGTCCCCCCGCTCGAGCGAAGCCGAGAGTGGGGGAGGTTGCCGCCGCCGTGCAGGGCGAGCATCCGCTGCTGCCCCGCGGACTCGCTGCGGGCGAGTCCGGCCTGTACGGACTTCACGGTCTGCGGGTCGAAGCCGTCGAGGAGGCGGTTCGCCTCCGCCCACGCCTGCTCGGACGTGTCGCGGGTGATGACGTGCAGCCGGATACCGAAGCGCAAGGTGCGCCCCTCCTTGGCCGCGAGCCCCCGGATCCAGGCGATCTTCTCGGCGACCTGGGCGGGCGGCTCACCCCACGTGAGGTAACTGTCGACGTACTTGGCGGCGACCTCACCGGCTACGGGCGAGGACCCGCCGAAGTACACCTCGGGGACCGGGTCGGGCACCCGGGCCAGCTTCGCGTCCTCGACCCGGAGGTGCTCGCCGTGCAGGTCGACGGTCTTGCCCTCCCACAACTCCCTGACGATCTGCAGGAATTCGCCGGTACGGCGGTACCGGGCGTCCTTGTCGAGGAAGTCGCCGTACGCCCGCTGCTCGTGACTCTCCCCGCCCGTGACGACGTTGAGGAGCAGCCTTCCACCGCTCTGCCGCTGGAAGGTGGACGCCATCTGGGCGGCGAGCGTCGGCGAGACGAAGCCGGGACGGAAGGCGACCAGGAACTTCAGGCGTTCGGTGTTCTGGCTGACCATGGCGGTGGTCAGCCAGGCGTCCTCGCACCAGGCGCCGGTCGGGGTGAGCGCCCCCACGAAGCCCAGGTCCTCGGCGGCGCGGGCGATCTGGCTCAGGTAGGCCACCGTCGGTGGCCGGTCCCGTCCGGATGCGGTGGCCGGGGTGCCGTGGCCGCCGCCGACCACGTGGCGGCTGTCGCCGTTGGTGGGGAGGAACCAGTGGAAGGTGAGGGACACGTGGGGTCTCCGATCCGAGGTGTCGCTGTATCGCTGTGTTGCTGTGTCGCTAGAGGAGGCCGTGGCGGGGTGGGCGGGTGCCGTTCAGCACGTACCGGCCGATGTGCTGGATCTTCCAGCGGGCCGGATCGTGCAGCGTGTGCGTGCGGGCGTCGCGCCAATGCCGGTGCAGATTCAGGGAGTTGAGCGCGGCCCGGGTGCCGGACACCTCGAACAGGGCACTCGCCACCTCGACCGCCGTCTGCGCGGCCTGCACCTTCGCCGCGGCGACCGCGATGGACGCCTCGGCCGCCGTGTCGTCGGTGAGGTCGGCGCGCGCCGTGTCGACCGCACGGGCGGCCTCGCGCAGCAGCGCCTCCGACGCCCTTGTCCGCAGGGCGAGTTCACCGAAGCGTTGGATCAGCAGCGGGTCCTCGGCGGCCGTCTCGACACCGCTCTCGAACCACGGCCGGCTCTTCGTCCGCACGAACTCCGCAGCCTCGGCGAGCGCGCCCGCCGCGATCCCCGCGTCGATGGCGGCGTGCAGCAACTGGGCCACGGCGCCGTGGAGTTGTGGCCCCTCGAAGGTCAAGTGATGCGGCAGCACTCGGTCGCCCGGCACCGGGACGCCGTCGAGGCGGACGGTGCCGCTGGCCGTCGTCCGCTGGCCCAGGCCGTCCCAGTCGTCGATCACCGTGAGACCGGGGGCGCCCGCGGGAACGTAGGCGACATGCAGTTTGTCGTCCTCGGCGCGGGCCAGCACGGGGATCCAGTCGGCGAACAGGGCCCCGGTGGAGTAGTGCTTGACTCCGGTGAGGAGGTAGGAGCCGTCCGGCTGCGGTTCCAGGCGGGTGCGGATGTCCTGGACGTGTTTGGTGCCCGCCTCGGACTGGGCGTTGCCGAAACGGCGACCTGCGAGCAGTTCGGCGAAGAAGAACTTCCGTTGCTCCTCGGTGCCCTGACGGCGGATCACATTGACGTAGGCGAAGTGGCTCTGCGGGATCTGGGCGAGGCTGCCGTCGGCCGAGGCGAGCAGCCGGAAGATCTCGGCGAGGGTCAGCGCGCCGACGTCCGCGCCGCCGTGTTCGGCGGGGACGGTGACCGCGAGCAGTCCGGAGGCCGAGAGCCGGTCCAACTCCTCGCGCGGAAGCCTGCGTTCGGCGTCCCGGGCGGAGGCGCCGGCGCGGAAGCCCTCGGCCAGGGCGGCCGCCACCGCGAGGGCCTCCGCGTCGTCGGCGATGACATGGGCGGACACCGCGCTCAGCTCGCCGCGGCCAGCAGCGGGGTGCGGCCCAGGGCCGTCGAGAACTGGTCGACCACCTGGGTGAGGGCCTCGGTGGCTCCCGGCGCGACGCCCAGGGAGCCGTCCTCGTGCACGGTGATGTCCTTGTCGAGGGTGAACCAGCCCTGCACGATGTGGCCGGCTCCCATGGAGCTGAGGACCGGGCGCAACGCGTAGTCGATGGCCAGGACATGGGCGGTGGAGCCGCCGGTGGCCAGTGGCAGCACGGTCTTGCCGCTCAGCGCGTACTGCGGGAGGAGGTCGAGCAACGCCTTGAGGACGCCGGAGTACGACGCCTTGTAGACGGGGGTGCCGACGACGACGCCGTCGGCCCGCGCGAAGAGCTCGGTGGCCTCGACGATCGCGGGGTGCTTGAAGTCCGCGCCGAGCAGGGCCTCGGCGGGGATGGTGCGCACGTCGAGCGGGATCACCTCGTGGCCCTGTGCGATCAGCCTCTTGTCCAGGTGGCGCAGCAGGCGGTTGGTGCGGGAGGAGGCGGAGGGGCTGCCGGAGACGGACAGGACGGTGGCCATGGGTCCTCTTTCAGGGAGGCGGGGCGCCCGCGCCAGGCGGGCGCCCCGAAGGAAGCGTCAGGAGTACCAGGTGGGTTCGGGCAGTTCGCCCTCGAGGACCCAGCGGCCGACCTCGCGCCGCTTGTAGGCGACGGGGTCGTGCAGGGTGTGGGTGCGGACGTTGCGCCAGAAGCGGTCGAGGCCCTCGGCCGTGGCGGTGGAACGAGCGCCGGTCACCTCGAAGATGCGGTTTCCGATCTCCAGGGCGACGTCGGTGGCACGGGCCTTGATCGCCGCGACCCGGACCTCGAAGGCGCCACGGGTCTCGGGCGTGACCGCGTCCGGGTCGTCGTGCAGCTTCTGCCCCTCGGCGGCCACGGCGTCGGCGAGGGCCTCGGCCGCCCAGAGCTTGGCGGTGAGGTCGCCGTAGGTGTCAATGACGTACGGCTCGTCGACCGCGCGCTCGTAGCCGCCGTGCAGCCAGGACCGCGCCTTGGTGCGGGTGTAGCCGGCGGCCGCCTCCAGGGCTCCGCCCGCAATGCCCAAGTAGAAGTTGACGAAGACCAGTTGGATGGTGGGGACGTTGAGGGTGTTGTAGACGCGCGGCTGGAAGACCTTGTCGATGTAGCCGGCCGCCGACGACCACGGCGTGCGCACCCCGTCGAGGGTGACGCCGCCACTCTCGGTGAGCCGCTGGCCGATGTTGTCCCAGTCGTCGTGGAAGGTCAGGCCCTCGCTGCCGGACGGCACGATCGCGAAGACGTGCTGGTCGGTGCCTTCCAGGACGCCTTCGAGGACGGTGACGTCGGAGACCTTGCTGCCGGTGGAGAAGGACTTGCGGCCGGTGAAGACGAGGTCGTCGCCGTCCTCGGTGACGACCACGTCCTTGTCGCGGGGGTTGACCGCTCCGCCGAAGAACCAGCGGTTGCGGCTCGCCTCGGCCTCCACCTGCTCCCACTGTTCGCGGGTGCCGACCAGTCGGGCGGCCCAGAACCAGAGGTAGTGGTAGCCGAGGAGCTGGCCGATGGAACCGTCGGCCTTGGCGACCTCGCGGACGACGCGGTAGGCGGTGGGCCAGTCCTGGCCCGCGCCGCCGTGCTCCGTGGGGCCGAGCAGGGTGACGAGGCCGGCGTCCTTGAGGAGCTGGACCTCGGCGTACGGGGTGGCTCCGGCGCGGTCGCGCTCGGCGGCGTCGGTGGCGAGGACGGCCGCGATCTCGGCGGCGCGGGCGATCCAGTCCTGGGCGGTCTGCGGGGCGGGGCGGGTCTGCCAGTCGGTGGGCGTTGCGGTGCTCATGCGTGTCGACCTCTCTCGTGGCGCGGCGCGGTCAGGCGTGAACGGGGACGGACTCGGCCTCGGAGTCCGGGAGTTGGGCTTCCAGTTCACGCACCAGCGGCAGCACCCGCTTGCCGAAGTACTCGACCTCCTCGTGGTAGTGCAGGAAGCCGAGGAGAAGGAGGTCGACGCCGAGCTTCTTGTAGGCGACGATGCGTTCCGCGATCTGCTCGGGGGTGCCGATGAGCCCCGTACGGAAGCCGTCGTTGTACTGGACGAGATCCTCGAAGGAGGAGTCCTGCCACATGCCCTTCTTGTCGCCGGTGGACTGGCCGGCCTGCTTGACCGCCGCGCCGAAGCCCTCGACGGCCTCGGTGTCGGCCTTCGCGACGATCTCCCGGAGGGTGTCGCGTGCCTCGGCCTCGGTGTCGCGGGCGATGAGGAAGCCGTTGAGGCCGAACTTCGGTGCGCTGCGGCCGACTTGGGCCGCCGCTGCCCGTACGTCGTCGATCTGCTCGACGACTCCGTCGAAGTCCTTGCCGTTGGAGAAGTACCAGTCGGAGACCCGGCCGGCCATGGCGCGGGCGGCGGTGGAGTTGCCGCCCTGGAAGATCTCCGGGTGCGGGCGTTCGGGGGTGTTGAGGGGCTTGGGCTTGAGGGAGAAGTCGCGCAACCGGTAGAAGTCACCGGCGAGTTCGGTGTGGTCCTCGGTCCAGATCTGGCGCAGCGCCTGGATGAACTCCTCGGAGCGGCGGTAGCGCTCGTCGTGTTCCAGCCAGGGCTCGCCCAGGGCGGTGAACTCGCCCTTGAACCAGCCGGATACGACGTTGACGGCGAAGCGGCCGTTCGAGAGGTGGTCGGCTGTGGCGCCGAGCTTGGCGAGGACGCCGGGGTGCCACAGGCCGGGGTGGACGGCTGCGATGACCTTCAGGCGCTGAGTGGCGAGGAGGAGGGCGAGGCTGAAACTGGTCGACTCGTGCTGGTACTCGGCGCCGTAGCTGGCCATGTAGCGGACCTGGCTGAGGGCGTAGTCGAAGCCGTTGTTCTCGGCGAGGACGGCGAGTTCGCGGTTGTACTCGTACCCCCAGTCGGTGCGCTGCTCGATCCTGCTGGTGACGAGTCCCCCACTCACGTTGGGAACCCAGTAGGCGAATTTCACGGGCGCTCGGGACATGCGGAACTCCTGTTGCGGAATGCTCTCGGGAACGCCGAATTCAACGGGCGCGACAACGCTCGGAATTCGGGCGGACAGGTGACATCACGGCGCACGGCTGCAGGACGACGACAGGCGTGGCGTGGGAGAGGTGCGCGGCGGATCGGGAGGGGATCAGGCCGCGGGGCAACAGGAGGCACTGGAGACGCGCGCGAGGTCGACATGGCGTCGCCGCGTGAGGTCCAGTCGCATCTTCATGTCGTAGATCGTGGCAGCCGACGTCGAGGACCGTCAAGGAAAACCCGACCGGTCTCGTATCGCGGACCATTGAATTTCACGAACGTGTGACAGGGAAACCCTTGAACCGCTCGCGAAATCGGACGCATTCTGCTGGTCGTGCGGACAGAACAACTGGAATACATCGCGGCCGTGACCCGGCTCGGATCGCTGCGCCGGGCCGCGGAGGAACTGCGGCTTTCCCAGCCCGCGTTGAGCGAGACGGTGCGGAATCTGGAACGCGAGCTGGGAGTCGACCTCCTGGAACGCAAGCGGTCCGGGGCGACGATGAGCGCGGAGGGCCGGGAACTGCTGCCGCACATCGTCAATGTGCTGGACGCGGTGGACCGGTTGCGGTCGGCGGCGGGCGAACAGCACCGCATCAGCCGCATGGTGCGCGTGGGCACGGTGAACGCGGCGACCGTGCCGCTGCTCATTCCGGTCGTCCGGGACTTCCGCGCCGCGCATCCGCTCACGCAGGTCGAGGTGGTCGCCGCGCAGCAGACGGAGATCCACCGGGCCCTGTCGGAGGGCGGGTTCGACCTGGGGCTGGTCAATCACCTGGACGGCGACGACGTGCCCGCCGGCTTCGAGTCCACGGAACTGCTGCGCGGGCGGCCGGTGGTGTGCGTCCGCCCCGACAGCTCGCTCGCTTCGCTGACCGCCGTGACGGTGGACGACCTGCTCGCCCAGCCCGTGATCGCGATGCGCTCCGGCTACGTCATGCACCGCTACGTGCACCGGCTGCTGCACGGCCGCGGCCCGTCCTTCTCGTACTCCACCGACGGCGCCGAGATGGGCAAACTGATGGTCGCCGAGGGACTCGGGGCGACGGTCCTGCCGGACTTCAGCGTCATCGGGGATCCGCTGGAGCGGCAGGGCACGATCACCCACCGGCCGATCGCCGGCGACACGACACGGGTGCTGCTGATGCTGCAGCGCCGCAGGGCCGAGTCGGTGCCGCGGGCGGCGCAGGACCTGTACGAGGTGTTCGTGCGCCGGGCACGGGAGTTGGGCGGAACGCTGACGTGATGGCGTATCCGGTCAGTCGTCGTCGACCGGGACCACCACGAGGAACGCGTCCGACTTGAGGTCCATGATCACCGTCGCGGGCTGACCCTCGGCGCGGCGCCTGGCCGCGTACTCCTCCGCCGGCCACGATCCGCGCGGAGCTCCCGCAGGAAACCGCTCCAACACCTTCGCGCCCATAGCGGCAGCACCTCCACCAGCGACTTGTCGATACGACTCCGGTAGGACTCGTCTGCCCTCGATCGCACGAGACATGTCACGTCGCCGTGCGCCGGCCCTGGCGGCTCCGGCGCCCAGGCCGTACCGCCATCGACTACCCGGACCCGGTCGTCGACCTCTCGGACGGCCTTGCCCGGTTCAGGCGTGCGCGGGGGCTCGACCGACGACGGTCCCGCGGGCGCCCTTCAGCCGCACGGAACCCCGCCACCTCTACACATAAAGATGAAATAAGCGCAGAATGTACGTACGCGGCGCTTACCCGCATACCGCACCAGACGCGGTCAGGCCTGCGAGTCAAAGGAGACGAGTCATGGCCAACGTCTCGCCCACCAGAGGTGACATAACCACCCATCCCGATGCGTCCGAAATGCGGGAGCGGTACGCCCGTATGCTCGGCGGTCGCGATGTGGCGCTCGTGGACGGACCGGTGTTCCTTCTCGGTCTGTACTGCGCCGTATCCCCGTGGATACTCCACTACACGACGAGCCAGCCGGCGCTCGTCACGCACAACCTGATCGTCGGCATCGCGATCGGCCTGCTGGCCCTCGGATTCACCCGGGCTCCCGAGCGCATGTACGGCCTCAGCTGGGCGTTCTGCGCGGTGGGCATCTGGATGATCGTCGCGCCCTGGGTCGTCGGTGACAGCCCGGACGCCGGGGTCATCCTCAACAACATCATCATCGGTGCGCTCGCCGTGATCCTGGGGCTGATGTGCGCCATGACGGCGGCCAGGAGCACCCCCAAGCCGTAGGACCACGCCGGGAAAGGACGACACGAGGGCCGGTCTGCACACCGCGCGGACCGGCCCTTCCCTGCTCCGCCGTCCCTCAGTGACCGGGAACCGACCAGGGCTGCTGCGGCAGTGGACTGCCCGTCTCCAGCAGCGACTTGAGGTTCGACAGCACCGCCGGCCAGCCGCCGGAGACGTCGGCCAGCGCGCCCTCGTCCCAGAGGTCCTCGTGGGTGACGGTGAGGCGGACGATGTCCTCGTGCGGCGTGACGTCGAAGGTGACCCGGGAGTACTTGTCCTCCTGTCCCTCGTTCTCGGGATCGACCCAGGTGGTGACCAGGCGGGTCGGGCGCTCGCTCTCGACGACGGTGCCGACGACATCGGCGATGCCGGATCCGTCCGTGCGGACGTGCTCCCAGCGTGAGCCCTGCTGCCAGTCCGAGACGTTGCGGTGGCCCCAGTAGGCGGCGGTCAGGTCCGCGTCGGTGAGCGCCTCCCAGACCTGGTCGGGCGTGCTCTGGATGTAGGTGACGTAGACGAATGCGGGCTTGTCGCTCATGGTGGCTTCCTCGGCTCGTCGTTTCACGGCGCTGAGCGCGCTCAGACGCGGGCGCTCGAACTTGTCGATCCACCGCTCCTGGATCTCGTGGAGCGGGACCGGATTGAGGTAGTGCAGCTTCTCCCTCCCCCGCCGCACCGTGCTGACCAGGTTGGCGTCCTCCAGGACGCCCAGATGCTGGGTCACCGACTGGCGGGTCATGGCGATGTGCCCGCACAGCTCGCCCAGCGTCTGACCGCTCTGCTCGTGCAGCCGGTCCAGCAGTCGTCTGCGCGTCTCGTCGGCCAGCGCCTTGAAGACCTTGTCCATCCCGGAGTCACTCCCTGATTGCACACTCAACGTTATGCAGGCAATTGCCTGCATGTCAAGGCCGACGGCGCACGAGCTGCTCTTTGTCCCCCACGGGGGGCGGTTGAGCGGGAACGCGCGCTCCCCGCACTCCGCCTACCGCCCATCGCCCCCACGCCCACCGGCGCGGCCGTCCGCTTGGCCCGATGCCGTACCCGAGGCAGGATCAACTCATGGACAGCAACGGGAGTTTCGTCTTTCCGTCGGTGTTTCGACTGGAGGGGTACGGCATCCACCTGCGCGACTGGTCGGACGACGACGTCCCCCGACTGGTCGCGCTCTACGACGACCCCGAGATCGCCCGCTGGACGCCGGTGGCATCCCCCTTCGACACGGAGGCCGCCCGCGCCTACCTCGCCTCCGCCAAGGAGGGCAAGTCGACTGGAAACAAACTGCAGTTGGCCATCACCACGGACGGCATCCGACCGCTGGGCGAAGTGCTCCTGTTCCGCAGTGCGGCCGACACACGGGACGTGGAACTGGCGTACGGCGTCGGGGCCGCTAACCGCGGACAAGGCCTGGCAGGACGGGCGGTGCGCCTGATCTCCGACTACGTCGTCCGGGAACTCGGGCCCCGGCGCGTGGTGTTGTGCATCGACGCCGAGAACGCGGCGAGCCGGGCGGTCGCCCGGACCGCCGGGTTCGCGATCACGGACGATCCGCGGATACGGCGCGAGTCGCGGGGACGCACGGTCGCGCTGCAGACGTGGAGCCTCCGCACCACCTAGCTGGGTTGTGCTGGTAGGTCGGCACCGGTCCGAGGGTCCTGCCGGAACGAGATCCACGCGTCCGGCGGGAGATCGGGACGGTCGGGGACCTGCCGCGCCTCCTCCGACCAGGCGTCCGGGGCGAGTTCGGCGGCGACACGGCGCCAGAAACGGACCGCGGGCTCGTTGTCGTACTGGAAGGCGATCTCCCAAGACCCGGGGTGCCGGTGCACCACCTCGCGCACCGCCCGGATGCCGATACCCTCGCGGCGCGCGCCGCGCACCACGAAGAAGCTGTTCAGCACGCGTGTCGGCCCGGTGAGCCCGCGGACGAACGCGAACCCGAGGGGCCGTGTCTCGCGGACGAACAGGTACGGCACCCAACCGGCCTCCGTGAAGGCCGCGTCGACCCGCTCGCTACGGAACGTCCCGTCGGGGTTGGGCAGTTGACCCATGAATCCCGACAGGTCATGACGGAACATCAGCCACAGTCGCTCCACCGTGGGGCGGTCTTCGGCGGTCGCGAGACGGACGAACATGTCGGACATGGGGGCTCCCCCGCAAGAGATCGATCGATTTCCGGGCATGAGAAAAGCCTCCCCGGGCGGACATGCGTCCGGCCGGGAAGGCTTCACGGATGACGAGACTCTAGCGCACGTACGGCGGTTGAGGCGGCCGGTTCACGTGCCCGCCGGCTCCGGGTCCGCCTCCGCCGGGTGCAGGTACTCCTCGGTGATCTCCTTCGGGCCGAACGGCCACACCTTCTCGAAGCGTGCCCAGAGCACGTACGCCACGCAGCCCAGGGCCAGCCAGGCCAGCGACCATTCGATGGGATGGCGGCCCGGCGAGTTCTTGTCCGCGTAGCCGTAGATCACGCACCAGCCGACGAAGGCGACGATGCTCGGCACCGGGTAGAGCCACATGCGGTACGGCCGACGCAGTGTCGGCTGGCGCCTGCGCAGCACCGTCAGGGCGACGATCTGGGCCAGCGCCTGGACGATCACCATCACCGTGGTCAGCAGCTGGATCAGTGTCGCGAGGTCCGTGTGCCGGCCGATCAGGAAGCCCACCGCCGTGATCACGCCCATCGTCGCCAGACCCAGCATCGGGAAGCGGTGTTTGGGGTGCAGCTTGGCGAAGGGGCGGAAGAAGACCCGCTCGCGGGCCGCGTCGTACGGCACCCGCGAACCGCCCAGCAGACCGGTGAAGACCGAGGCGAAGGCCGTGATCAGGATGAGGACGGTGACCGTGTCGGCCGCGCCCTTGCCCCAGGTCTTCTCCAGCACGGCCGAGGCCACCGAGGTGGACGCGATGTCCTTCGCGTCCGTCATGCGGTGCCAGTCGATCACGCCGAGCGTGCCTATCTGCAACAGCAGGTAGATCGCCATGATGCCGACGATCGAGAAGATGATCGAGCGCGGCAGCGTACGTCCGGGGTCCTTGATCTCGGCGCCCATGTAGGCCGTCGTGTTGTAGCCGAGATAGTCGTAGATGCCGATGGTCAGGCCGCCGGCGAAGCCGAGCCAGAAGTGGTCGCTGCCCAGGTCGAAGGCGTGCGCCGGGTAGGTGAAGGCGAGGTGCGCGCTGAAGTCGGTGGCCGCGGCCAGGATGACCAGCACGACCGAGGTGATCATGACCGCCCACATCACGGCGGTGATCCGGGCGATGTGCTCGATTCCCCGCCACAGCAGGACTACGACCAGGACGATGATGCCGAGGCCGATCAGGTCGCCGGACGTCTGGCCGAGGTCGGGGGCCAGATACCCGAGGTACTGGACGAAACCGACCACACCGGTCGACATGATCAGCGGAATGAACAGCATCGCCGTCCACACGAAGAGGAACGGCATGAGCCGGCCGGTGCGGTACTGGAAGGCCTGGCGCAAATAGACGTAACTGCCGCCGGAACCGGGCATCGCCGCGCCCATCTCGGCCCACACCAGTCCGTCGGCGAGCGCGAGCACCGCGCCGGCGACGAAGCCGATCACCGCCTGCGGGCCGCCGAACGCGGCGACCATGAGCGGGATCGTGACGAACGGGCCGATGCCGCACATCTGGCTCATGTTGATGGCGGTGGCCTGGAACAGGCCGACGCGACGGACGAAACCACCGTTGGGTGGCGGACTACCGGACATGGGGACTCCTGAAGCACCGGGCGGCGCCGGCCAGCCGTTGGCTCGCCCGGCGAGGCTGTTGGGCGATAAAGTTAAGGAGCCTTACTTGATGCGTCAAGAGGTCCCATCCGATACGTGAGACCGATACGTGAGAATGGTGCGATGCCCGCCAGTGACGCCACAGACCAGCAGCAACAGCCCTGGAACCGCCGGCGACTGCGCAGCACCAACGAACGGCTGCTGCTCGACCGGCTGCGCACCGGGGGCGCCGCGTCGCGCGCCCAACTGGCCCGCGAGACCGGCCTGTCCAAGCCGACCGTCTCCAGCGCACTGGCCGCACTGGAGACGGCCGGGCTGGTCCACGAGGTAGGCACCCTCGCACCCGAGCGCGGCCGCACCGCCGTCCTGTACGCGCCGGATCCGGCGGCCGGTCACGTCCTCGGCATCGACGTCGGGCGCAGCTGGCTGCGGGTCGCCGTCGCCGACCTGGACGGCACCGTCGTCGCCCGGTCCGACGTACGCAACCGGGCCCGCAGCTCGGGCGCGATCGCCGACCTGGTGGTGACCACGGCCCGACAGGTGGTCGGCGGCTCGGGCCTGGCAGCGGACGAGGTGGTGCACGCGGTGGTGGGCACACCCGGCGTGTACGACGAGAAGCAGCGCCGGGTGCGCTACGCGATGCACCTGCCGGGCTGGGGGCGCGCCGGGCTCTTCGACCGGATGCGCGAGGAACTGGGCGTCCCGCTGGAGGTGCACAACGACGCCAATCTCGCGGCGCTCGGCGAGTACACGTACGGCGTCGGCGCGGGCAGTCGGCTCTTCGCGTACATCCTGATCGGCACCGGTCTCGGCATGGGCGTGGTCAGTGACGGACGGCTGTTCACGGGGGCGCACGGCCTGGCCGGGGAGATCGGGTTCCTGCCGTGGCCGGGGCAGCAGAAGCCCGAGCGGCTGGAGGACGCCGTGTCGGGGGTGGCCGTCGTCGAGGCGGCGCGCAGGTTCGGCATGCGCGGGCAGCTCACCGCCAAGGCCGTGTTCGACGCGGCCCGGCACGGAAATGACGCCGCGGTCAAGGCGGTTCAGCTGGAGGGCGAGCGCATCGCGCACACCGTGGCGGCCGCCGCGGCCGTGCTCGACCCGGACCTCGTGGTCCTGGGCGGCGGGGTGGGCCACAGCGTGGACCTGCTGCTCCACCCGGTGCGCGACAACCTCCGGGCGCTCACCCCGCTGCGGCCCAAGGTGGTGCCCAGCCGGCTCGGCGAGGACGCGGTGCTGCTGGGCGCGGTGGCCACGGCGCTCGGGACCGCGCGGGACCTGGTGTTCGAGCGCCGGTCGGCCGCGTCCTGACCAACTCGCGCAGGGGCCGCGGTGATTGACACCGCTCACTCGGCGCCCTACCGTGACCGCCGTTAGTAAAGTTTCCTAACTTTACGAAGGGGCTGGAGCCTCCGTGAACGGACACCGTCTCGCCACGGCCGCCGTAGTTCTGGGTCTGCTGGGTTCGCTGACGACCAGCGCCTGGGCCGACCCCGATCCCCACCACGACCACCGTGCCGCCCCGGCGCACCGGCCCACCAGGGTCGCCTCCGCGCCGGGCGCCACGACCGCCTTGTCCGGCTACACGATCCAGTCGACCGCCAAGGTCTCCGCCCCGGCGTCCGACGTCTCCTCCTCCGGCTATCCGGCGACCGGCTGGTACTCGGCCGGGCCCCGCTCCACCGTCCTCGCGGCCCTGCTGGCGAACGGCGTCTACGCCGACCCGTTCTACTCGACGAACCAGCAGAAGATCCCCAGGGCCGACTTCGAGGTCCCCTGGTGGTACCGCTCGGACTTCACGGTCGCCGACACCTCCGAGCGCACCTACCTCGACTTCAGCGGTGTGATCTCGGCGGCCGACGTCTACGTCAACGGCAAGCAGGTCGCCACGACGACGGACGTCACCGGCGCCTACACCGACCACGAGCTGGACGTCACCTCCCTCGTCCGCTCCGGCGCCAACACCGTCGCCTTCCGGATCCAGCCGAACGATCCGAACAAGAACCTCACCATGGGCTGGATCGACTGGCTCCAGCCGCCGCCCGACGAGAACATGGGCATCGTCCGCGACGTCCTCGTCCGCCGCGGCGGCCCGGTCGCCCTGCGCGACGCACATGTCGTGACCAAGCTGGACGTGCCCTCGCTGGCCTCGGCCGACCTGACGGTGAAGGCCCAGGCCCGCAACGACTCCGGCACCCCGGCGACGACCACGGTCTCCGGCAGCATCGGCACGACGACGTTCGAGAAGAACGTCACGCTGGCCGCCCACGAGACGAAGACCGTCACGTTCACCCCGTCGGACGTCTCCGGCCTGCACCTGGCCGCGCCGAAGGTGTGGTGGCCGGCCGGCATGGGCGGACAGCCCCTGTACGACCTGAAGCTCAGCGCCTCCGTCTCCGGATCCGTCTCGGACACCGCACACCAGACCTTCGGCATCCGGGACGTGCAGGCGCCGTTGAACTCCGACGGGGCGCGCCAATACCGCATCAACGGCCGCAAGTTGCTGATCAAGGGCGGCGGTTGGTCGCCGGACGAGTTCCTGCGCTGGGACCGGTCGTACGTCGAGGACCGGCTGAAGTACGCCCTCGACCTGGGCCTGAACACCATCCGCCTCGAAGGCCACCTCGAACCGGACGAGTTCTTCGACCTCGCCGACCGCTACGGCATCCTCACGCTGCCCGGCTGGGAGTGCTGCGACAAGTGGGAGGGCCAGGTCAACGGCAGTGAGACCGGCGACAAGTGGACCGCCGCCGACTACCCGGTCGCCAAGGCGTCGATGGCCGCCGAGGCCGCCCGGCTGCGCGACCACCCGAGCGTGATCTCCTTCCTCATCGGCAGCGACTTCGCACCCGACGCGACGATCGAGAAGAACTACCTCGACGCCCTGAAGGCGGCCGACTGGCCCACCCCGGTGGTGGCCGCCGCATCCGACAACTCCTCGCCACAGCTGGGCAGTTCGGGCATGAAGATGACGGGCCCGTACGACTGGATCCCGCCCAACTACTGGTACGCCAAACGCGAGGGCGGCGCCACCGGCTTCAACTCCGAGACCAGCGCGGGCCCCGACATCCCCACCTTCGACACCCTGCGCCGCATGATGACCCCGGCCGAACTCGACACCCTCTGGAAGAACCCCGACGCCAAGCAGTACCACCGCTCACCGTCGTCGACCTTCGGCACCCTCAAGCTCTACGACGACGCCCTCAACGGCCGCTACGGCGCCCCCACGAGCCTGGCCGACTACGTCAGGAAGGCGCAGCTCGCGCAGTACGAGAACGTGCGCGCCCAGTTCGAGGCGTACGAGCGCAACGCCACCGACTCCTCGAAGCCCTCGACCGGCGTCGTCTACTGGATGTTCAACAGCGGCTGGACCTCGCTGCACTGGCAGCTGATGGACCGTTACCTCGACCAGGGCGGCGCCTACTTCGGGGCCAAGAAGGCGAACGAGCCGCTGCACGTGCAGTATTCGTACGACGACCGCTCCGTGGCCGTCGTCAACAACCGGCACTCGGCCGCCTCCGGACTCACGGCCCGGGCCACGCTGTTCAACCCCGACGGCACGCAGAAGTACGACAAGACCGTCACCGGGGTGAAGGTGAGCGGCGACGGCGCGCACAGCACCGCGCTCACCCTGCCGGCGTCGGTGACCGGGCTGTCGACGACGTATCTGGCACGCCTGACCCTGACCGACGCCTCCGGCAAGGAGGTCAGCCGGAACGTCTACTGGCTGTCCACCAAACCGGACACGCTCGACTGGGCCAACACCGACTGGTACTACACGCCGACGACGAGCTACGCCGATCTCAAGGGACTGAGTGCGATGGCGCAGGTGCCGGTGTCGGCGACGGCGTCGACGGACTCGTCGGGCGGGACGGCCACCACGACGGTGACGGTGCGCAACACGGGAAGCGGGAAGACGCCGTCCCTGCTCACGGACGTACATCTCGTCGACGCGCAGGGGAAGCCCGTGCTGCCCGTCCAGTGGTCGGACAACGAGGTCGGTCTCTGGCCCGGCGAGACGGCCACGTTGACCGCCACGTACCGGACGGCGGATCTGCACGGGTCGGTGCCGCGGGTGCGGGTCTCCGGCTGGAACACGCCGGAACAGACGGTCCCGGCGGGATGACCGCCTGGGGCCCGGCCGAAACCGGGCCCCAGAGCGTCAGCTGACGTTGAGTGCCGTGTCGTCGACGACGAAGGACGTCTGCAGGGTGGATCCCTCGGTACCGGTGAACTTGAGGGTGACCGTCTGGCCGGCATAGCTCGCCAGGCTGAAGCTGCGCTGGGTGTAGCCGCCGGCGGCGTTCAGGTTGGAGTAGGTCGCCAGCGTCCCGAGCACGGTGCCCGAACTGTTGAGGACCTGGACCTTGAGCGTGTCGTAGGCCGTGCTGGTGGTGGTCTCCGCCGTGTCGATGTGCAGGTAGAAGCTCAGGGCGGCGGTGGTGCAGTCGGACGGGATGGTCACCGACTGGGAGAGCGTGTCGGTGGTGGCGGAGCCGTAGCCGTCCAGCCAGGCGTAGTAGGAGCCCGTACGGGCCGACTGGCTGCTGGAGTTGGTGATGACGCCGCTGGAGGCGCTCCAGGTGGTGTTGCCCGACTCGAAGCCGTTGTTGCCGAGGAGCTGGGCGGCGGTGCAGGTGCCGGAACCGCCGCCGTCGCCGCCGCCGCTGGTGCCGTCGCCGGCGAGCCAGGCGGTGGCGTTGAGGGCGAGGGCGGCGTTGGTGGCGCCGGTGTCGTTCCAGCCGTCGTAGAGGGTGTTGCCGGACTGTCCGGTGCCGTCGTCGATCGGCGAGCTGTCGCCCCAGAAGGCCACGCGGCCGCTGCCGAAGGTGCTGGTGGCGAAGAAGGCGCCGGTGTTGCCCGAGTAACCGCTGCGGTACACCAGGCCCTTGACGGCCGAGTTGTCGGACGGCTTGAGGGTGGCTGTCGTGCCGTCGGCGATGAGGCTCTTGGTGACGGTGCCGAAGGAGCCGTGCAGCACGGGGTCGCTGCTGTCACTGATCGCGGCCGGGTAGCCGGAGTTGACGTCCAGTGTGTCGATGGAGAAGCCGAACGGGTCGGTCGAGTCGACGCTGTTGTTGGTCATCAGGTCGTTGAGGATCTCGACCGCGTCCTCACCGTCGTTGTTGCGGTCCGCTCCGGTGTGATCGGAGATCATGAACAGTCCGCCGCCGTTCTTGACGAAGGTCATGATCGCCGTCTTCTCGGCGGTGGTGAAGAGGGTGTTGGGCTCCGGCAGGACGAGGGTGTCGAAGTTCGACAGGTCGGTCGTGGACGAGCCGCCGTAAGTGAGGGCACTCGTGGCGGTCTTGAGGCTGTAGTCGCCGGTCTTCTGGAGGGCGACGCCCCACGACGAGAGCGCGCCGGTCCAGTCCGTCTCGGCGGACGGGGAGGAATCCTGGGAGAGCGGGTCGGGCTTGCTGGTGGAGATGATCCAGTCGGCGTTGCCGGCCTCCTCGGCGTGACCGTCGTCGAAGAGGACGCGGTGCGTCGTGGCCGCGTGGGCGGGTGTGGCCGTGGCGGTGGCCTGAGCTGCCGCGCCCGTGGCGAGCAGCCCGAACGCGGCCAGGGCGGTGGTGAGTCTGTGGCGGGATCTGGTGAGTCCACGCATCCGGCGTACCTCCGTGTTCCGTGTGGGGTGGGGGAAGAGCGGTGCGGTGCGTGCGGGACCTGTTACTACGCGCGTAGACACAGGACATCTGCGCGCGTAGACATTCGACCGGACGAGTGCCGTGCGGCCGATCGGTTGAACCGTACATGGCAGAAGGAGGCGTGAACAGGCATCAATGGGCCCACCGAACCCGAGATTGACCCGGCATTTGCCCGTGGTTGAAGCGGAACGGACTGTCCCCGTCTCCAGGGGGCATCCGGTTAGTGCGGGGGCCTTGACAAAGAGGGGCGGAGATGGAGATCTCAGGCATCATCAGTGCCATCGTGATCGGCATCGTCATCGGTCTGCTGGGCCGGCTCGTCGTCCCGGGGCGACAGCGCATCGGCATCCTGTTGACGATCCTCGTCGGCATCGTGGCCGCGCTGATCGGCTCGGCGATCGCCAACGCGTTCGACGTGGCCGACACCAACGGCGTCGACTGGATCGAGTGGCTCATCCAGATCGGTCTCGCCGCGCTCGGCGTCACCGCGCTGGACCGGTCGAAGGCGCGCCGCTGACACAGCGGCCGTGATGACTCAACAATCCTGGTAACGCAACAACCCTGGTGACACAGCAACCGTTTCGGGCCTGGGCGGGGCGCACGAGCGCCTCGCCCGGCCGCGGTCAGGCCTTCAGCGCCGGGGCCGCCAGCGCCGCGAGACCGTCGCTGCTGGAGGGGTAGCGGGGCGTCCAGCCGAGTTCCCGCTCCGCCTTCTCCGTCGACACCCGCAGGTTCGTCGCCATGATCGTGTGCGCGTACGACATCGGCTTCGTCATCCACCGTGGCACGGTCATCGGCCTGGGCAGGCCGAACTCCTCGGCCACGCACAGGACATGGCCCCGGAACCCGAGCGGCGTCCGGTCCGCGATGTTGTACGCCTGGCCGGGGCGGCCGTGTTCGACCGCGGCGGCCACCGCACGCGCCGCGTCGGTGAGCTCGATCCACGGCAGGACCCGGCCTTGGTCGTCGGGGGCGGGCAGCTGCCGCTTGCGCAGCATGGCCAGGACGGCCTCGGTGCCGCCCGGGCCGTAGAACAGGCCGAAGCGCAGCGAGATGCCCGCCAACCCGGTTGCCTCGAAGGTGAGTTGTTCCTTGACGCGCATGCCCTCGACGTGCCGTTCCAGCTCCGCCGTGGTGCCGTGCGGGCCGAAGAGGTCGTTCTCGGTGATCACTCGGTCGCCGAAGTCTCCGTAGCCGTAGCCGAAGACCATCGACTCGCTCACGAAACGGTCGGCGCCGGTGGCCTGCGCGGCCTCCACGAGGTGGGCGGTGCCGGCGATGCGCAGCGCGTCGGTGGCGTGCATGTCGCGGTGGCGCATGGGCGCCTTGCGCAGGGCGGTCGCGGCGTGGATGACGGTGTCGAAGTGCCGTCCGTCGACGGCGCGCAGCAGCGCGTCGCGATCCATCAGGTCGGCACGGACGTCGTTCCCCTGCCCCCGGCCGAGGCCGGTGACCTTGTGGCCGGCCTCGGTCAGAGCGCGGGTGATGTGACCGCCGAGGATGCCGCTCGCCCCCGCGAGGAGGATGCTCTGGTTCTTCGGATTCGTCGTCATGACGATGCGACGGATCGGATGGCCGCGGATGTGACATCCCGGCGGGCGTGGCCGGCGTCACCGCTGCGCGAGCCACTCTCCGTACCGGTTCAGGGTGGCGCCCACGGTCGCGGCGAGCGGCGTCGGTGCAGTGGTCGCGGACGCATGCGTCCGGCGGATCGGACGGGGTCGCACTGGCCTGGCCCGTGCTCGCCCGGGCACACCTGCATGGGGCGATCGGCCTGGAGATGTCCGGCCGGTTCGAAGGCATGGGCCACGACGGGGGCACCCTGTTCACGGCCCGGATCGACTCACTGGCGGACGCGTTCGGTCTGGACCGACCCGGCAGGTCTCGACGGCACGTCCCTGTACAACGTCTCTCTACGGCACGTAGGTGTACGGCGTCGTCGTGGTCAGCGGCTCGAAGCCGAGGCGTTCGAGGATGGGGCGGCTCTGGCTGGAGGCGTCGACCTGGAGGTAGCGGTAGCCGCGCTCCACGGCGGCGCGGGCCCGGTGGGCGACCAGGGCGCGGTAGACCCCGCGGCCGCGCCAGGCCTCGACGGTGCCGCCGCCCCACAGGCCGGCGAACCGGGTGCCGGGCACCAGCTCCATTCGGGCAGCGCTCACCGGCACGTCGCCGGCGAGGGCGACGGTGGCGACGACCGTGTCCGATTCCCCCGTCAGCTGGGCCAGCAGTTGGTGCCGCAGCCGGGATCCGTCGGTGCCGAACGCCTTCTCGTGCACGTCCGCCACCAGGTCGACGCCCGCCGCGTCGGTGACCGGCATCAGACGTATGCCCTCGGGCGGCCCGGCGTCGAGGTCGAGGTTGGCGACCTCGGCGATCATCAGCGTCTCCTCGGGCTCGGGCTCGAAACCGGCGGCCCTGAGCCGCCCGCCCAGATCCACCGGCAGGTCGTGCCCGTACAGCTTCCACTCGAACTCGCGGCCCAGCCCGGAGAAGTACGCGATCTGCTCGGCGATCGCCGCGTCCGCGCCCGTCTCGTCCAGGTCGGACCAGACCACGCCGTTCCACCCGCGCTCCGAGGCGACGTGGCGGACCACGCCGCCGACCCGCTCGACGAGTGCGTCGGGGCCGTCCGGCTGGGCGCCTTCGCGCATGTCACGGTCGAAGAGGGCTAGCACCCCGGCATGATCCATGGGCTCACTCCAGCACCCAGGGGCGGCCGGGGCAACAGCTTTACGAGGTGACCTCCGGCCGCACCGCCCCCAGGTACGCGCTCAATCGGTCGCGGTTGCGGGCCAGGCAGTCGATGCGGGCCTGGATGCGGTCGATGTGGGCCTGCAGGAGCGCGGCGGTCTGAGGGGTCAGGCGGTCGGCGGGCAGCAGGATCTCGTCCGGGCCGGACAGGTAGGGCAGGATCACCCGGATCATCTCCGTGGTCAGGCCGGAGTCCAGCAGGCCGCGGATCTGCTGGACGTCCCGGACCGCGGACTCGCCGTAGTCGCGGTAGCCGTTCTCGGAGCGGTCGGGGCCGAGCAGATCCTGCTCCTCGTAGTAGCGCAGCAGCCTGGTGGGGACGCCGGTGCGGCGGGACAGTTCACCGATCCTCATGACCGCCTCCGAGAGTCGCCCTTGCCTTCACACTGATGTGAAGGTCCGAGCATGGTCGCATGTCCACCACATCCATGGCCAAGGGCACAGACATGCCCGTTCCGCTGCCGTGGCCGGGGCTGCTCGCCCTGTCCACGGCCGCCTTCACCGCCGTCATGACCGAGCTGCTCCCCGCCGGGTTGCTCCCCAGGATGGCACCGGACCTGGGCGTCTCCGAGGCGCGCGTCGGATTCCTGGTCACCGGGTACGCGGTGGCCTCCTTCGCGGCCGCGATCCCGCTCACCGCGCTGCTGCGGGGGCTGCCGCGGCGGCCGGTGCTGGTCGGCGCGCTGCTGGGGTTCACGGTGAGCAACACGGTGGTGGCGCTGTCGTCGTCGTACGCCCTCACCTTTGCGGCGCGGCTCGTCGCCGGGTGCATGGGCGGGCTGCTGTGGGCGATGCTCGTCGGGTACGCGGCCCGGATGGTGCCGGCCGAGCGGCGCGGCCGGGCGATCGCGATCGTGCTCGCCGGGATCACGCTGGCCCTGTCCCTGGGTGTGCCGGCGGGGGCCGCGCTGGCCGGCGCGGTGGGCTGGCGGGCGGCCTTCGGGGTGCTCGCCGGGCTCGCGGTACTGCTCGTCGGCTGGGTGCGGTGGTGGGTGCCCGGGTTTCCGGGCGAGGCATCGCACGCGCGCGTGCCGCTCGCGAGGGTGGCCGTGCTGCCGGGTCTGCCCGCCGTCCTGTCCGTCACGCTGTTCCTGCTCCTCGGGCACCAGGCGCTGTACACGTACGTCGCCCCGTTCGCGGCGCACGCCGGTTTCGGTCGTACGGATGTGGTGCTGCTGGTGTTCGGGGTGGCCACGGTGGTCGGCATCTGGATCACCGGTGTCCTCGTCGACCGTCATCTGCGGGCCACCCTGCTGGGCGCGCTCGCGCTGTGCGCGGCCGTCATGCTCGCCCTCGGCCTGTTCGCCCGGGCGCCCGCGGTGCTCCTCGGCTCGGTCGCGCTGTGGGGCGTGGCCTTCGGCGGGGCGCCCACGCTGATCCAGACCGCGCTGGTCGACGCCTCGGGCCCCGCCCACGCGGACGTGGCCACGTCCTTGCAGACCACCGTGTACAACGCGGGCATCGCCGCCGGTTCGCTGACCGGTGGTGTGGTCCTGGAGAACCTGGGCCCCGGGGCGCTGCCCTGGACCGCGCTCCCCCTGGTCACGGCCGCCCTCACCACGGTGGCCCTCGCCCGCCGGTACGCCTTTCCGACTGACCGTGGGCGCGCATAGGCTGCACGACGAAGATCGCGTCGCGAGGAGGGCCGTACGACATGGTGGTGAAGGACGTCGAACTGCCGTATCTGCGTCGGTGCGTCGAGCTGGCCACGGAGGCGTTGGAGGCCGGCGACGAGCCGTTCGGGTCGGTCCTGGTGGGCGAGGACGGCACCGTGCTCGCCGAGGACCACAACCGGGTGGCCTCCGGCGACCGCACCCGGCATCCGGAGTTCGAGCTGGCACGCTGGTCCGCGGCTCGTCTGACGCCCGAGGAGCGGGCGGCCGCGACGGTGTACACGTCCGGCGAGCACTGCCCGATGTGCGCCGCCGCGCACGCCTGGGTGGGCCTCGGACGGATCGTGTACGTGGCGTCGTCGCAGCAACTGTCCTCCTGGCTGGGCGAGTTGGGGGTGCCCGCGCCGCCGGTGCGAACCCTGTCGGTCAACGAGATCGCGCCGGACGTGGTGGTGGACGGCCCGGTGCCCGAGCTGACGGAGGAGGTGCGGGCCCTGCACCGGCGCTTCCACGGCCGAGGCGCCTGACGCCCCCGGCTCCGGTCCTCTCCTCCCGAGATGCAGCCGTCCGGCCCGGATGCCTACGATCGTGGAAGAACCAGACCAGGTGGGCGGCCCGGTCTCCTGTACCGCAGGACCTCCGGACGTTTGATCACCTCGCCGGGCACGCCGTCCGCGCTCTCGACCGCACAGCGGCTGCCGATCATCGAGATCCCGCAGGCGAACGCGGACGAGCTCCACGCGGTCGCGGCGTTCCTGTCGGAGGAGGGCATCCACGTGACGCCGGCCGCCCAACCGCTCGCGCGACCGGAAGGGCTTCCGGGGCCGGGTCACGGACCCGGACCACGACCTCGACCTCAACCGGCAGCACGGCACACCGCCCCGGCTGTCCGCGCGTTTCCCGCTGAAGGCGAAGAAGCGAGGCGGCCATGACGACGCACAACGACGATGTCGACTGGGACAGTTGGCCGGTCGCCGACTACCTCGCGGAGAAGTACCGGGACCTGCACCGGTCCGACGCCGCGGTGATCGCCCACCACTCCACGTTCTACCGCCGGTTCGCGCCGGGCTCCATCGACCGCTCGGTGGAGTTCGGGGCCGGCCCCAACCTGTATCCCCTGATCCTCGCGGCGGCCGCGAGCCGCAATATCGAGGCCGTCGAGGCGGGGGCGGGGAACATCGCCTATCTGGAGCGCCAGATCCTCCGCGGCCCCGACGCCAGCTGGCTGCCGTTCCACGCGCTGTGCCGGCGCCTGAACCCCGACCTGCCCGCCACGCCGGCCGGGGCGCTGGCCCACGTCGACGTCGTCCACGCCGACGTCAGGGAGCTGGAACCCGCCGGATACGACCTGGCCTCCATGCATTTCGTCGCCGAGGGCGCCACCGAGGACTACACGGAGTTCACCGACTTCTGCCGCGCGTTCGTCCGCTGCGTGGTCCCCGGCGGCCACCTGGTGGCCGCCTTCATCGAGAACATGCCCACCTACCGCATCGGGCCGACATCCCACTGGCCGGGCTGCCCGGTGGACCCGGAGATCGTCACCAAGGTGTTCGCCCGCATGACCCGCGACCTGTCGGTCACCCGCATCGACACCGATCCGGCCCTGCCGGACCAGGAGGATTCCGGCATGGTGCTGCTGACTGCGGTTGCCCGTTAGCCGAGCTCCAAGGTCGTGACGCCGAAGACTCGGTCGTGGGCGTGGGGCCGGACCGGGCCCGTGTACATGCGGGCCGTCTCGAAGGAAGGGGTGAAGCCGGCCCCCTCGGCGAGGGCGATGCCCGCCGCGTTCGTCTCGGGCACGTCCACGGCGACCTCGCTGCCGGCCGTGTCGGCGGTCAGGGCCGCGAACACGGCCTTCGCGTCCTCGAAGGTGTCGGCGAAGAGCGGGCCGATGCGGAGCGAGTCGTGGCCGGGGCGGATCACTCCGTAGCCGGTGACGCGGCCGTCGGTGCGGCGGACGACGGCACGGTGTCCGGTGCCGGTGAGCCAGTGGGCCAGGAAGCGGGGGCGGTCGGCCGGGTAGCAGGCGCTGTCGTAGGCGGTGATGTCAGCGAGGTCGGTCTCCCGCACGGCGTGGACGTCCGCGGGTGCCGCGACCGCGGGTGCGGTTCCGGTGAACCGGACGGTGCGGTGGGCGAGTTCGAAGCCGGAGCGTCGGTAGTTGTCCTGCTGGGCGACCACTCCGTCGAGGCCGACGGTACGGGTGCCCGCGTGGGCCAGCGCGGTCTTCCAGGTCATGAGGCCGTGGCCGCGGCCGCGCAGGTCGGGCCGTACGAGGTAGCAGCCCAGGAAGGCGTATGCGGAGCCGTAGTTGACGACGGAGATCGCTGACACCGGTTCGCCGTCGATCCGGCCCAGGAAGAAGCCCTCGGGATCCTGCGCGAAGAACGCCGGCCCGTCGGCCGCTCCCGGATTCCATCCCTCGTCCGCGGCCCATCCGCTGATGAGCGGCCAGTCGTCGGGGCCGGCCTGGGTGACGACGAGGTCTTCGAGGGCCGCGGAGGTCATGCGTGCGCTCCATTCCGTGGTGGTACGGCGGATTCGGTGCGCGGTGATCGACCGCGCCCGCAGCATCCTCGCGGATCTTGCCGGGCGCGTCACAGGTGTGATCAAGCCGTTGGCCGAGCGGGCCGCGGCGACTCAGGCCCTGCCGGTCACCCGCCCGGCAGGGCCTTGCGTCCTGCGCCGTGTGAGCGCGGTCAGCGCTCCGCCCGTGGACGGAAGCGCCGTTGGACCGCGACTCCGCCCAGGATCAGCGCGGCGCTCGCCACGGCGGCGGGCACGGTCTGGTCGCTGCCGGTGTGGGCGAGCGAGGCCAGGGGCCTGCTCGGGGTGGCGTGCTGGGCGGTCACCGGCTGCGGATGGGCCCGGGACGGGGCGGACGGCTTCGGCGCCGGCCTGGCGTGGCGGTGGTGGCCGGAGGTGTTCGTGGACTCGTTGCCGACGGCCGCGTTGCCGACGCCGACCACGTTCGCCGTGTTCCCGCTGACGTTCACCGGGAGGTCGACCGGGAGCTGGACGTCGTTGCCGGAGATCACGCCCGGCGAATCCTTTCCGCGACCGTGAGCGGCGCTGCCCGCCGCCTTCTTGCCCCCTGCACTCTTGTTGACGCAGCTGTTGCCCGCGGCCGGGTTGAGGAGCCCCACCACGTTCACGGTGTTCCCGCACACGTTCACCGGGACGTGCACCGGGACCTGGATGGTGTTGCCGGAGAGCACGCCGGCCGAGTCGGCAGCGGCACCGTCCGCAGCGGAGTCGGCAAACGCCGGAGCCGCCAGAGCCATCGCGCCCGAGGCGGCGGCAACAGCGATCACACCATTTCGGGTAACCCTTCTCATAGGTTCCCTGCCTTCCAGACATGGTCGCGGGCACATACCCGCGCCGGAGAAGCGGGCACTCACCCGCACGGGATAAAACGCGGGCGAACCATCCGGGTTATGGCTTATCGGTCTTTCACCCCATCGAGCGGCACGGTTATCGAACTAGCAGCAAAACTGCCCTATACGCACGGAGCGTGCGCAGGGTAGGGCACTCCGCACGGTCCCGCTCGTGCGGAGGCGGGGCCCGCGGGGTCCGCTTATCGTGATCGAGGGCGCCGTTCCACCGGTCCCCGGCGGGCGCCCATGGAGGCATTGATGCTGGCCAAGCTGTCATCGCGGCCCGCCGTCCGACGCTGCACCGTCACCGGGGCAGTGGGTCTGGCCCTGGTGGCCGCAGGACTGCCCGCCGTGGCCTCGGACGGTACCGAGCCCGACCTGACGCGGTTCTACGAGCAGAAGGTCACGTGGTCCAAGTGCGAGGGCGACGACATGCCCGAGGACCTTCAGTGCGGCAAGGTCACCGTCCCCCTCGACTACGCCAGCCCCAAGGCGGGCACGCTCGACCTGGCGCTCGCCCGCTACCGGGCGACGGGCAAGAAGCGCGGCTCGGTGCTGCTGAACTTCGGTGGCCCCGGCGGCGCGGGCGTCAGCGAACTCGGCGCCGGCGGCCACGACTTCATGGGTCTCACGAACGCCTACGACGTGGTGACCTTCGACCCGCGCGGAGTCGGCCGGTCCTCACCGGTCAGCTGCGGAGACGGTGCCGGCGACGCTTCGGCCGCGACCGACGACAGCGCGGCGACCGGCGATCCGCAGGCCGTACTCGCGCAGTTGAAGAAGGCGGCCGCCGAGTGCGCGAAGCACTCGGGTCCGGTACTCCCCCACATAGGCACGGTGAACGCCTCGCGCGACCTGGACGTGATGCGCCAGGCGCTGGGCGACAAGAAGCTCAACTATCTCGGTTTCTCCTACGGGACCCGTCTCGGCGCGGTGTACGCGGCCCAATTCCCCAAGAAGGTCGGCCGGTTGGTCCTCGACGGAGTGGACACGCTGACCGAGCCGATGTCCGAGCAGGGCGTGGCGGGTGCCGAGGGACAGCAGACGGCGCTGGAGGACTTCGTCAACTGGTGCACCAAGGACATCGCCTGCCCGTTCGGCCAGGATCCGCGCGACGCCCGGGAACAGGTCGTACAGCTCGTCGACTCGCTCGACGAGGACCCGGTGCCGACGGACTTCGGCCAGGAGTTCACCGGGCAGGATCTCGTGGGCGCCATCAGCCAGGCGCTCTACAGCCAGGAGTTGTGGCCGTCCCTGGAGCGCGCGCTCGCCCAACTGGTCGAGGACGGCGACACACGCGGAGTCATGGGCTTCGCGTCCGGCGGAGCCGTGCTTCCCACCCGGCAGCCGGCCGGCGGCGGACTGGTCGACGAGAACGACGTCCCGCTCGACAACCTCCCGGCGGCACTGATGGCGATCAACTGCGCGGACGATCCCGATCGACCGAGCGCCGAAAGGATCATCAAGGACCTCGGCCGACTGCGCGCCGAGTACGAGCAGGCGTCACCCGTCTTCGGCCGCTACCGCCTCACCGAGCTGCTGATGTGTTACGGCCGCCCCAAGGGCACCGACTTCATCCGCGAGGACGTGCGTGATGTCCACAGCCCGAAGATGCTCCTGGTCGGCACCCGCGGCGACCCGGCGACGCCGTACCGCTGGACCGTGGAGACCGCGAAGCGGCTCGGCTCCTCGGCCGTGGTGCTCGACAACAAGGGCGAGGGCCACACCGGTTACGCGTCCTCCAAGTGCGTCCACGGCAAGGTCGACGACTTCCTTCTCTACGGCACCCTGCCGCCGACCGGCAGCTCGTGCGGGCCGGAGGAGGACGACGACTGAGCGGCTCGGCGTCTCAGATCTCCCCGTACGCGAGCCGGTGCAGAGCCCCCGCCGTCCGTACGAACCCGTCGTCTCCCAGCAACTCCCGCAGGTCCGCGTTGAGGCGGTCGACCTCCGGCTGCGCGGCATCCAGGGCGGCGGCCCCGGCCTCGGTCAACTCCAGCACCACGGCCCGGTGTTCACACGGGTGCGCCTGCTTCAGGAGCAGGCCCGCCGCGGTGAGGCGACCCACCAGCGCGGTGATGGCCGATTCCCGCAGATCGAGGGTGCGGGCCAGCTCCTGCTGGGTGATCCCGGGCTGGTCCTGTACGGCGAACAGCGCGCCGACCTGGGCCGTGGTGACGCCGGCGGCGGCCAGGCAGCGCCGGTCGACCGTGGTGCGCAGCCGGTGTGCCGCCCGCTGCAGCAGGAAGTAAAAGCGCTGATCGGGCTCGGACATGGGCCGATCTTGACAGACGGCACCGGCCCGCGCCACCCTCACTTCACCAGTGAAGTGAGGTGAGGACGTGAGCGGGACGATGGATCTCGAGCTTGCCAGGAAGGTCCTCGCCCAGCAGCCCTTCAGCAGGCTGCTGGGCGCCCGCGTGACGGAGTTCGGGGACGGCGAGGCCACACTCGAACTGGACATCCGCGAGGAGTTGCTCCAGCAGTACGGCTTCGTCCACGGCGGGGTGCTCTCCTACGCGGCCGACAACACGCTGACACTCGCCGCGGGCACCGTCGTCGGGACGGGACTGATCACGTCCGGGTTCACCATCGACTACCTGCGTCCGGCCACCGGCGAGACCCTGCGCGCGCACGCCCAGGTGGTACGGGCCGGCCGCACCCGCGTCGTCACCCGCTGCGACCTGATCACGATCGACGGCGCCGGTACGGAGACCCTGTGCGCGGTGGCGCAAGGGAACATCGCGGTGATCGACTCGGCGGACGGGTCCCGCTAGCCGGGCCGGCAGGTCGTGCAACTCGGCCACATCGACGTCGCGTTCACGCACAAGAGCAGGTCGTCGGAGTCGGTCGGAGTCAGCCCGCAGTGGGCGAGCCCGGGTGCACAGACGAGCACCTTGCGCGGCCTGCCGACCTCCAAGACGGCCAGGACGACGAGTTCGCGCGCCGAGAACAGCCGTAGACCCTGTTCCCGGCGGCCGTACACGATTGTCCCGATTGCCCGGCGCGGCTGCCCCTAATGCCCGATCGGCGAAACGGTCCTATCGTGCTTGTTATGGAGCACGACCTGAGTCCTTCAACCCTGTCCGAGCTCCGGCGCCCGCGCGCCTATCCGGCCGTGTCCGTGCTGACGCCGACACACCGCCGGGAGCCCGAAAACGCCCAGGATCCGGTCCGGCTGCGCAATGTCGTGGCCGAGGCCAAAAAACAGCTGGAGTCCGATCCCGCGGTGACCCGGGAACGGCGCTCCGACGTGGTCCGTCAGCTCGACCAGGCCCTCGCGGAGGTGGATCTGGCACACGCCGAGGACGGTCTGGTGATCTTCGCGGCTCCGGGCGAGCACCAGGTGTGGTCGCTGGCCCGTGCCGTGCCGGAGCGCGTGGTCCTCTCGGACACCTTCCTGACCCGCAACCTCGTCTCCGCGCAGGCCGCGGAGCGGCCGTTCTGGGTGCTGTCGGTCTCCCCCGACCGGGTCACCCTGTGGAGCGGCGGCACGGATCGCGTCGCGGAGGACCGGACCGGCGGGTTCCCCCTGACCAGGCGGCTCGAGAACTTCGACGCCGAGCGGCAGGAGCGGATCGGCGACATGCCGAGCACCTTCCGCGACGAGGGCACCCGCCACTTCCTGCGGGAGGCCGACGCCGCGATGGGCATGGTCCTGCGCGACCATGCGCGGCCCTTGTACATCACCGGCGAGCCGGCGGCGCTGTCCGTGCTGGACGAGGTCGGCAGCGTCACCAAGGAGGCGGTGCACGTACCGCACGGCGGTCTCGCGCACGGCACTCCCGACGCCGTGTGGCAGGCGGTACGGCCGATGGTCGCCGCCGAGGCCCGCAGGAGCAGCGACACCGTGGCCCGGGAGCTCGAAACGGCCCGTGGCCGCAAGGCGTTCGCGGCCGGTGTCGACGAGGTGTGGCAGAGCGCCCGCGAGGGCCGCGTACGACTGCTCGCCGTCGAGGAGAACTACCGCGTGACGGTGCGCGACGCCCTCGGCGACCACCTGATGCCGGCCGAGAGCGGCGAACTCGACTCCCGCGAGGACATCGTGGACGAGATCGTCGAACAGTGCCTGGAGACGGGCGCGGACGTCCGCTTCGTACCGGACGGCATGCTGGGGGACGCCCATGGGATCGCGGGCATCCTGCGGTACTGATCCCCCCAACGGCGCTCCCTTCGGGGCGCGTTGTGCTCAGACGTTGCCGAACAGCGAACTCAGCCCCTGGTCGACCGCCGCGCCGAGATCCTCCTGGCCGGCGGCCACCACGGCGTACGTGCGCAGCAGGAACCGGCGCAGGGCGGCGGTGTCGAACCGGAGCAGGGCGAGGCCGTAGGACGAGTGGAACTCCACGACCGTGCGGCCCCGTCCGCACGGCCAGATGTGCACGTCGCCGCAGCCGGAAGGGCCGCGCAGCCCCTCCTCCAGCAAGGCGCGGCCGAAGGTCCAGGTGACCTCCGTGCCGTCGAGGGAGATCTCGGGCGGGAAGTCGAGGTGCACGGCCAGGGGATCCGTGGAGCTGTAGCGCAACGTGGCGGAGACGGGGAGCTCCTGCTCCTCGGCGGTGATCAGCCGGCCGCGGGTCGGCTGCTCGAGGTTGATGTCCATGGTCGGTCTCCACTGCGGTAGGAGGTCGGCCGGATTTGCCGGTGTGCTTGTACGACCTCCCAGATGCCGTTTGCATTACGTGGAAGCGCTTGCGAGTTTGTGTGACCTGCGTCACTTTCCAACCCCGTCGACAACCCCTCGATCGGGCCGATCCGCGCATGCCAGACGCCCTAGAACAAGCAGCCGTCGAACGCGCGACTGAGTGGGCGCCCAAACCCCTCGACAGTCCGCCAAATCACGTACGCTGCCTACGACTTGACCTGCGCGGCGACGTACACGCTTTGCACCGCACGATCACTCCGTGAAGACTGTGGCATATGCCAGAAGCACCACCGTATCGTGTGTTGCCAAATCCCTTACAGGGCGTCGCGGGCTGTGCAACAGTCGTAACGGTCCTTCAAGCCGTCAGCCCCGGTCGAACCGTCCCCGCATCGGAGTGCTCATGCCGTCCCATCTCTCTGCGGATCACCCAGCCGCCCAGCCGCCAGGACGCGGCTCGGTCGACGCGCTGATATCGCAGACGCGGCGGCTCAAGGGTGACGTGGACGCCGTACGGCGGGACGCGCACGGCGACGGTTCGGACCCGCAGGAGCGGTGGCAGCGCGCGCTGTGCGATCTGGCGCTGCACCAACTCACCGACCTGGACGCCCACTTGGGGCAGTTGCGGGACGGTCCGCCACCCGTGGCCCCGGACGCGGAGGACGTGCACGTCGCCCGCGCCGTGCCGCGCCCCGCCCGGCGCGGCTCGCTGCTCAGCCGGGTCGGCAGCGCCGAGTGGAACCTGCTGACGGACGAGGCGAGTTGGTCCGGGGAGCTGTACCAGATCCTGGGCCGCGACCCCGCCGCTGCGCCGCTCACCCTCGACGAACTGCCGTCCCTGGTACTGGACGAGGACCGCGCGAAGCTGACCGCGATGGTCACGGACTGCCTCGTCGACGCCAAGCCCATCGACGGCGAGTTCCGCGTCGTGCGCCCGGACGGCGAACTGCGCACGGTGCACATGATGGGCGAGCCCGTGCTCGACACCGACGGCAGCACCGCCTCGATGTGGGCCGTACTGCGGGACGTCAGTGAACTGCGCCGCAACCAGAGGGTGGTGAGCGAGACCCGTGACTCGCTGCAGCACCACCAGCACCGCGCGCAGACCGAGCACCGGCTCGCGGTCGAGCTGCAGGAGGCCGTGCTGCCGCCGTGGCGTGGCTCCCTGCGGCTCCCGCACCAAGGACCCGAGTCACTGGATCTGGCGGCGCACTATCTGCCGTCCTCGACCAGCGCGCTGATCGGCGGCGACTGGTACGACGCGCTCGAACTGCCCGACGGCCAGACGCTGTTGAGCGTCGGCGACCTCACCGGACACGGCGTCGCCGTCACCTCGGGCATGGCGACGCTGCTGGGCGCCGTGCGCGGCATGGCGATGGCCGGCACCGAACCCGGTCAACTGATGTCCTGGCTCAACCAGTTACTCGACGCCACCGTGCAACCCGCGCTCGGCAGCGCCGTCTGCTGCCGCTACCGCCCCGAGACCCGCACGCTGACCTGGGCGCAGGCAGGACACCCCGCCCCGCTGCTGTTCCGCGGCGGGACGGGGCGCAGTCTGCACGCACCGGACGGCGTCCTGCTCGGCGCGACCTCGGGTGCCTCGTACGAGCAGGTCGAAGAGACCCTCGAAACGGGCGACCTGCTCCTGCTGCACACCGACGGGCTGGTGCCCAGGCGCACCGGTACGGACACCGTGAACCGCCTCCTCGACCTGGCCCCCCGCTTCGGCGAGGCCCGGACCGCACAGGACTGCGTACGGATGGTCGTGGAGGAGTTCGGCGAGACCGAACGCGAGGACGACGCGTGCGTACTCGTCGCCAAGGTGACGTGAGTCGGCCTCGTCGCCTGACGTGAGTCGGCCGGACAGGTGAGTCAGCCGGTGATGTGAATCAGCGCCAACTGCACGGACCCCCTATGCCCGTGCGCTGTTGCCGCCCTTCGACGTCCTCGGCAGGGCCAGTTTGATCTCCTCCCGCAGCTCGTGGATCTTCGGATAGCTGGAGAACTCGGCGGTGAGCCGGTACATCTGGCGCAGCCGGTCCCAGGTGCGGTGGGAGGAGTTGGTTCCCATCGACATCAGGGCCAGGCGTGCGTACCGGTCCGCCTGTTCGGGGTCGTCGGCGATGAAGCAGGCGGAGGCCATGGACAGGAAGTCGAAGATCTTCGACCGATGCCTGCCGTCGACCCTGAGAGCCAGGGCCTTCTCCGCGTAGTGCTGGGCGTGTGCGGCCGCTCCCGGCTCGTGCTCGGCCAGCGTGCGGTAGGCGAGGGCCTGCATGCCGTACAGGTCCTCCTCCCTGAACATCTGCATCCAGCTCGGCGGCGGCACGTCGCCCCGGTCGGAGACGAAGAGGTCCTCCGCCTGGCCGAGGGTGCGGCGCATCGCCTGCCCCTTGCCCATCGACGCCTGTGCCCAGGCCTCGATGGTGTAGAGCATCGCCTGGGTGCGCGGCAGCACCTCTTCACCGGAACCGGACTGGGCGAGCTTCATCAGGTCGAGTGCGTCGTCGGGCCGGCCGAGGTGCACCATCTGGCGAGCCGCTCGGGAGAGCGCCTCCCCGGCGCGTGGCCGGTCGCCGCCCTCACGGGCCGCGTGGGCGGCGATGACGAAGTACTTCTGGGCCGTGGGCTCGAGGCCGACGTCGTGCGACATCCAGCCCGCGAGAACGGCGAGGTTGGCGGCGACGCCCCACAGGCGCCGCTGGAGATGGTCGGGGTGACGGTAGGCGAGCATGCCGCCCACCTCGTTGAGCTGGCCCACGACTGCCTTGCGCTGCAGCCCGCCGCCGCGGGCGGCGTCCCAGGCCCGGAACACCTCGACCGAGCGCTCCAGTTCCTCGATCTCCTGCGACCCGATGGGGGCTGCCTCGTAGCGGTCGAACCCAGCGGGGTCGGCATGCAGGGGATTGTCGTAGTCGGGAGCGTCGGCGGAGAGGGTGGGATCGGTGTGCAGCCAGTCGTACATGGCGCTGCTGAGTGCGGATCCTGCGGTGAGCGCGACGCCCGCACCCACCAAGCCGCGTCGGTTGAGCATGAGGTCCATTCCCGTGAATTCGGTGAGGACCGCCGCGGTCCGTTCGGGCGCCCACGGCACACCGTCGGGATGTTCCACACTCCCGGCGTCCTGCCGTTTCCCCGTACGCCCGTGCCGGACCAGACCGAGGTCCTCGATGGTCACGACACGGCCGAGACGCTCGGTGAACAGGGCCGCCAACACCCGCGGAACCGGATCGCGCGGGATCTCTCCCATGTCGATCCAACGCCGCACCCGTGAGGTGTCGGTCGAAAGCTGGGGGTGGCCCATGGCCGCCGCCTGCCGGTTGACCAGCCTCGCGAGTTCACCCTTGGACCAGCCGGCCAGGCCGAACAGGTCCGAAAGTCGGGTGTTGGGTTGTCCGCTCACGTCAAGCCCCCAGGTTCTCGGCTGAGTTGACAGTAGCCCGGTGCAAGTTGCCGGGCGACTATTCGCCAGGGTTCGCCAGGGTTCGCCAGATGGTGTGCCACTGGGCATCGGGTGTCAGGTAGGAACGCGCCACCCCGACCCGGTTCCCGAGGGACACTCCCCAGGGTGCACCCGAGGTGCCGGGCCGGGCAGCGCACTGTCGTCGCAGGCACACGAAGGGATCTGTTTCGCCCATGTACGCAGCATCGTCCTCCGTGTCCGCCCCACCCCGGTCGCTGTACTCCCGCCCGGCAGGCAGCGGCCCCTACCTCGAACCCGCGGCACGTCCGGCGGCCCCCGCGCTCGGCGCAGCCAGGACGCGGCGGGCGCCGGGGCCCGGCACCCAACCGCTCAGCGGGAGACTCGACTTGTCCGGCCCCCAGGGCGCCCAGCTGCGCACCGCGATCGCGTCGGTGCACCGGATCTGCCCGGAGTTCGCTCCGGTACAGGTGCTGCGCCGCAGCGGACGATCCGTGCTCCTGGTCGGTACGACCGGACGCAGCACGGCCGTCGCCAAGTGTTTACTGGACCACTCCCCCGCGTGGGCCGAGCGGATCCGCCACGAAATAGCGGCGTACCGGTCGTTCGTCCGGCACCGCCCGCCCGTGCGGGTGCCGAGGCTGATCGCGGCGGACCCGGACAACTGCACGCTGGTCATCGAGCGGATGCCGGGGCGGGTGGCGGCGCTGCACCGGCACCCCGCCGAGGCCCCACCGCGCGCGGACATCAGGGCGGCACTCGGCGCCGTCTGCCGGCTGAACGCGTGGCGGCCGCCGGCCGGCACGTTCGACGCCCCGTTGGACTACGCGGCCCGTATCTCCCGCTACCACGAGCTGGGCCTGCTCACCGACCGTGACATGGGCGACCTGCAGAAGCTGTTGCACGGCATCGCGCACTCGGCGGGCCGACAGGGCATGGGCCAGTTCTGCCACGGCGACGCACTGCTCTCGAACATCCTGCTCTCACCGGCCGGTCCAGTGCTGGTGGACTGGGAGCACGCGGGCTGGTATCTGCCGGGGTACGACCTGGCGACGCTGTGGTCGGTCCTCGGGGACGCCCCGGTGGCCCGGCGCCAGATCAGCCAGATCGCGCAGACGGCGGGCCCGGCCTCGCGGGACGCGTTCCTGGTGAACCTGATGCTCGTCCTCACCCGTGAGATCCGTACGTACGAAACGGCCGTGCAGCGTTCGATGCACGACACGACCCCGGCGGCACCGGGGGTGGCCCACCCGAGTGCTGCGCCGTCCGGCGAGGAACAACGGCTGCTGCTGAGGCGGCTGCACGACGACTGCCAGCTGGCCCGACGGGCCGTACGGGCGGCGGTCGGCACTCGCTGACGGGGACGAAGGTCCGCGGTGCGCCCAGGACAGCGGCGCTCCGCGGACCTTCGTATGTCCGAGCCTGCTCGCGCACGGCATTGGTGTACGCCACTGACGCCCCGCAGGCCCACAGCCCGCCGCCACGAAACTCCTCCACCCTCGTGTTGACAGGGGAAATCCCCTGCCTCTGGGCATGATTGACGGATCGTCGGCCAGCCGGTAACACAGACCCACCGAGCGGCCCTGCACGCCCCGCCACGCTCGTCCGTCCCAGGAGGCTGCATTGCGAGGATCCGCCACCGCCCCCACGTCCACCCCCGGTCACAGACGCACCCGCAGAACCGCGGGCGCCCTCGCCACGGCGGCCCTGTTGCTGCCGCTGCTCGGCGCCGCACCTTCCGACGCCCAGCCCTCCGCGGACCGGCTCCAGGAAGCGTTCGACTCGGCGTCCGCCACCTATCACGTACCGCAGAGCGTGCTGCTGGGCGTCTCCTATCTGCAGTCCCGCTGGGACGCGCACGGGGGCGCGCCGAGCGTGACCGGCGGCTACGGCCCGATGCATCTCACCGATGCCCGCACCGCACTCGCCGAGGTCTCGCACCACAGCGAGGGCACGGAGGACGCCCGCGGGGACGCGGCCCGCGCCGCTCTGCACCCGGACACGAAGGTGCCGGAGAACTCCCAACTCCCGGCCCGCCTCAAGACGTTGACGAAGGCAGCCCATCTGACCGGGCTGAGCGCCCAGCAGTTGCGTACGGACCCCGCCGCCAACGTGGCGGGCGGTGCCGCCCTGCTGGCCGCCGCGCAGAAGAAGCTGGGCGAGCCGCTCAGCGCGAACCCGGCGGACTGGTACGGGGCGGTGGCCCGCTTCTCCGGCGCGGACGACACCGCGACGGCGGCCGCGTACGCGAACGACGTGTACGACGTGATCCGCACCGGCGAGGAGCGCACCACGGACTCCGGTCAGCAGGTCGCCCTGGCCGCCCGGCCGGACCTGGCCCCCGACACCGCGCAGCTCAAGGAGACCGGTCTGCGCACCGTCTCCGACGACGGCACGGAATGCCCGAGGTCGGTGTCCTGCGAGTGGATCCCGGCACCGTACGAGGAGTTCGGGGACAACGACTATGGCAACCACGACCTGGGCGACCGCCCGGCGTCGCAGAGCATCAAGTACATCGTCATCCATGACACGGAGGGCACCTGGGACGGCGTCCTGAAGCTGGTCCAGGACCCCACCTATGTGTCGTGGAACTACACCCTGCGCTCCACGGACGGGCTCATCGCCCAGCACGTGAAGGCCAAGGACGTGGCCTGGCACGCGGGCAACTGGTACATCAACGCCAAGTCGATCGGACTGGAGCACGAGGGCTTCCTCGCCTCGCCCGACGCCTGGTACACGGAGGCGATGTACCGCTCGTCGGCGCGGCTGGTGAGGTACCTCTCCGCGAAGTACGGCATCCCGCTGGACCGGCAGCACATCCTCGGCCACGACAACGTGCCGGGCCCGACGACGTCGACCATCGCCGGGATGCACACCGACCCCGGCCCGTACTGGGACTGGCGGCACTACTTCGAGCTGCTGGGCCACCCGTTCAAGGCCACGGGCGGCAAGGGAAGCGGTCTGGTGACGATCCGGCCGGACTACGCCACGAACCAGCCGGAGTACACGGGCTGCGTCACCGCCGGCCAGCCCTGTGCGGCACACGGTTCGAGCGAGCTGCGGCTGTACTCCGACCACGACGAGAACTCCGCCCTGATCAAGGACGTCGGTCTGCACAACGGCGCCGACTCGACGATCGGCGTCAACGACGTCGCCTCACGGGTGTCCACCGGCCAGCAGTACGCGGTCGCCGACCGCTACGGCGACTGGACGGCCATCTGGTACCTGGGCCAGAAGGCGTGGTTCAAGAACCCGTGGAAGCACCCGACCGCGGTGAACGCCTCCGGCTTCGTGGTGACCCCCAAGCCCGGCCTGGACAGCGTCCCGGTGTACGGGCGCGCCTACCCGGAGGCCTCGGCCTACCCGGCGGGAGTGCCGGTCCAGGCGGTGTCCCCGCTCCCGTACACCCTGTTGAAGGGCCAGAGGTACGTGGTCGGTGACCGGGTGCCGGGCGAGTACTACTACGCGGTCACCTTCACGACCGACTCGCACAGGGTCGTGGTGGGCAAGGACCTGTACTACGAGATCCAGTTCGGACACCGGGTGGAGTACGTGCGCGCGGCGGACGTGGACGTGGTCCGGTCGGGCCGGTAGCCGCCTCAGCCCTGCTGGAAAAGCTCCGCCGGGAGCGGCTTCAGCAGGGCGTACAGGTCGTCCGTGATGGGGCGGTCCCAGGCGGCGATGGTCACCAGGACGTTGTCGCTGCGGTCGAACTGCACGCAGGAGATCCGGCTCTCGGAGAGCTTGAGGCGGCGCACGATCAGGAGGTTGTCGCCCTGCATGACCGGCATGTCCTCGACTCCGACGACGGTCACCTCCTCCTCGTTCTCCAGCGCGAGCAGCAGCTGGGCCACCTCGAAGGGGATCTCGTCCTCGGCGACGTCGCGGGCCGGGGAGCCCTCGGGCAGGTTGCCGATGATCATCGCGGGGCCGCGGCCGCCGAACAGGTCGTAGCGCAGGAAGACGCCCTGGCAGGTGCCGTCCGGGGCGGGCAGCAGCCCGGCGCCGAGATTGCCGGGCCAGTCGCCCGGGTCCATGGCCAGCACGTCGAATTCGGGCCCGGCGGGAGTGGCGCTGCGGCGGCGGAGGAACGACATGCTGCCCATGTTACGTGGACAGGACCGGTCGGTGGGCCGGGGTGGTTGTCGTTCAGGTACCTGTCGTGGGGGTCGGCCGTCAGGTCTGCTTCAGCGCCACCGGCAGACCGGTGATCTCCGTGCCCATCTTCCGGCAGACCGCGGACAGCAGGCGTACGACGGTCGGCTCGTCCGTTTGCAGTTCCGCCGCTATCTCCGCCTCCGTCCGGCCCTCGGCCGCGAGCTGGGCGGCGGTGCGTTCGCGGGCCGTGAGGGTGTCCGTCTCGGTGCTGTGCAGGCGGCGCGGGCGCAGCCCCGCGGCGGCGAGTTCGTCGCGGGCCGTCTCGACGAGGCCGTCGGCGCCGCACTGCACGGCCGCGTCGAGGCCGCGGTAGAGGTGTTCGGCGGCTTCCTTGGGGCGGCCGGTGCGGCGCAGTTCGGTGCCGAGGGCGACGAGTGCGCAGGCGAGTTCGTAGGCGGCCGGGGAGCGCTCGAGGTGGGCGACGGATTCCTCCAGGTATTTCACGCGGGCCGATCCGGAGGAGACCTCGGCGGCTGTCCGCAGGGCCTGGCCGATGGTGGACGGGGCGCCGAACTGGCGGGCGCGGGCGACCGCTTCGAGGGCGGTGGCGACCGCGCGTTCGGGGGCGTCGTGGCTCTCGGCGCGGGCGAGGTGGATCTGCCAGGGGCACCAGGCGGGGTTGCGGATACCGCGCGGGTCCAGGCGGCGGCCCGCCGCGGCCAGCTCCTGGGCCGCCTCCTTGGTGCGACCGCGGGCGAGCAGGAGTTCGCCGTGCACGGTCTGGGCGTCGGGGAAGACGACGGCGGCCGGGAACGGGGCGCAGAACGAGTAGTGGTCGCCGGTCTCCGCGGCCTCCGTGACCCGGCCACGGGCGAGGAGGACCTCGATGAGGGTGCCCACGGCGTACCAGTGGGCGGGGGTGCCGGGGCCGACGCGTGCGGCGATCCTGAGTCCGGCGCGGACGAAGTCCTCGGCCTCGGCGAGCCGGCCCCGGCGGTAGCGGACGTAGCCGAGGAGCGTGTAGGCGAAGGAGAGGTGGGCGCCGCGCCAGCCCTGGCGTTCGAAATCGGCGATGCCGGCCGTGAAGAGCTCCTCGGTGCGGCCGGGACGGTCGGCGTACATGAAGGCGAGCGCGACCAGGACGGGCACCTCGAAGCCGCGGTCGGGTTCGGCCCAGCCGAGGCCCCCGGCCAGGGCGCGTTCGGCGTGGTGGAGGGCGATGTGAGCGGGTTCGCCGCGCAGGACGGCGTCCCAGGTGCGCAGGCCGATGATGTAGCGCTCGGTGAGGTCGCGGCCGCTGAGGCGGTCGGCGAGCTTGGTGAGGCGGCGGGAACGGGAGGGGTGGTCGGGTTCGTCGGCGCGGAACGCGTCCCACATGAACTGTTCGGCGACCATGCGCAGCCTGACCCGGGCGTCCTCGGTGAGGCGGATCTCGCGGGCGAGGGTGTTGGAGGCCTCGACGAGGCGGTCGCTGTGGGCGAGCACCTGGGAGAGCCGGTAGACGATGTGCTGGCGCAGCCGGGCGTCGGCGATCGGCTCCTCGAGGGCGGCCCGCAGATGGTTGACCGTGGTGGCCGGTTCGGTGAGTAGGGAGGCGGAGCCCAGTTCGTACAGGACGGCGGCGCGGTCCTCGAAGGGCGGGGGTTCGCGCAGGGCGCGGGCCAGATAGCTGCGGGCGGCGTCGGGGGCGCCGGCCCGGAGGGTCTCCTCGGCTGCGGCGCGCAGCTGCTGGACGACCCAGTTGTCGCTGTCGGGGTGGGCCTCAAGGAGGTGGCGGGCGGCGGCGGAGGGGCCCTGTCCGTCGTTGATCAGGCACCAGGCCGCCTGGCCGTGCAGGGCGACGCGGATGCCGGGCGGAATGGCCCGGTAGACGGCGGTGGCGATCAGCGGGTGGACGAACTCCAGGGTCTCGGCGCCGGTGAGGATGCGGGCGCCGCGCAGGGCGTCGGCGGCGTCGGCGGCCTCCTCGTGCCCGAGGCCGGCGACGGCCGCGGCGAGCAGCGGATGGATCTCGGTACCGAGGACGGCGCAGGCCCAGGCGAAGCGCACGGTCGAGGTGCCGAGGCGTTCGAGGCGGGCGACGAGGCCGCTGCCCTTGACGGCCGCGGCGAGGTCGCGCAGCAGGTGCGCGCCGGACTCGGTCGGGGTGAGGCCGCGGTCGCGGACCTTGGCGATGAGCTCGACCGTCTCGAAGGGGCTGCCGGCGGTGACGGCCCAGCACTCGCGGCAGAACGCGTCGTCGGCGTGCGTACCGAGCGTCTCCCGTACGAGGCGGGCCACGGCGGCGGCGCTCAGCGGTTCCAGGTCGAGGGGACGTCCGCCCGCGCGCCCCGGTAATCCCTTGAACGACTCGGCGTGGTCCGGGAGTTCGTCGGGCCGGTAGGCGACGACGACCAGCAGCGGGAGTTGTTCGGCGCGGGGCGCGAACGCGGCGAGCCAGCTGAGGGATTCGGGGTCGGCCCAGTGGGCGTCGTCGAGGACGAGCACCATCGGGGCGCGCAGCACGGCGAGATGGGTGAGCACCCAGTCGAGGCCGTCGCGCAGGCCCTGCTGGTCGGGCGGGGAGCCGTCGGTCGGGGCGCACAGACCGAGGGCGGGGCCGACGATGTCGTACCAACTGCCCAGCGAGGCACGCAGATCCGTCTCCCCTGCGCCGGCCAACTGGGGCTGCAGCAGCTGTCGGGCGACGTGGAAGGCGACGCGCTGCTCCTGGTCGCCGCCGCGGGCGGACAGCACGGTGCAGCCCTTCGTGGCGGCGCGCCGGCGGACCTCGGCGAGGAGGGTGGTCTTGCCGATGCCGGCGCGCCCCACGAAGGCGAGGAGGGCACCGCGAGGTCGGTCGGCGGGTTCGGCACCGTCCCTGCGCAGGCCGGTGAGCTCTCCCAACGCCTCGTCCACGGCGGCGAGTTCGCTCTCCCGTTCGAAGATGGTCCTGCTGCTCCGCACGATGCGCTGCCCCATGGCCTACCCCCTGCCACGGTGGTACACCCGCGCGGGGAGCGAGCGCGCACCGTCGCCTACAGGCACCTCAGCGTACGCCTCGCACGGGTCGCGCGACCCGGTTCGAGCATTACTGGTCGGACCGTTTCAGGAGCAGGTCCGGGGCCATCCGCCCTCTCCCTGTCCACGACGGGTTCGGCGCCCTCGGGCCCGTGCGGCACGGCGACGGTCGGAGTGCGGGTGGCAGCGAAGTCGAGGTGTGCGACGGCCTCGGGTACGGGCAGGAGACGGGCCGCGTCGGCGGGGCCGGGTCGCCGGGACGTGCCGCACCGGCAGGTGCTCCCGCACCTGGTCGAGCACCGGATCGTCGGCCGGGTCCGGCGGACCGGCGGCCAACACCTCGGGCTGTGCCCAGGCGGCGTACTGCCGCACATGGACCACTCGCAGCGGCGCCCCGCGTCTACGGGCATCGTCGAGGGCCCAGTCCAGGGCGCGCAGGCTGTCGTCCGACCCGTCGACCGCCGCGATGACCGGCAGAGTGCTCCTCATGGGGTTCCTCACCTCCGGAAGACGACCTTCCCCTCCGGGGGCCGGCCTCGCTCAGGCATCGGCCCCGGGAGGGCGTACAAGGTCGCGTGTCCGGAAAGCGGCGTCCGGAAAAGGAGCGGATCACCCCCGGATCAGCCCATCGGCTCAGTCGCGCGGCCGCCGGATCACGTCAGATCGAACTCTCCCTCCCGCGCCCCCGACACGAACGCGCCCCATTCCGCGGGCGTGAAGATCAAGGAAGGGCTCTCCGGGCTGCCGCTGTTGCGCATCGCGATGAATCCCTCGACAAAAGCGATCTGGACATCCCCCAGGCCACGGCTGCTCGAGTGCCAATCGGCGTTGCTGAGGTCCAGCTCCGGCTTGTCCCAGCCCGCAAGCGGGTGCTGCTGGATGGTGCTCTCGGCCACGTCCGTGCTCCTCCCGATTCGTCGTCCGCGGCCAGCCTAGCGATCGGTTTCTGATGCCAACAGGCCACGTGAGGGGGACCTTTCCCGAGTCTTTTACGAGTCCGGAGGTTCGCTCCCCACGAGCCACATGGAGAAGAACTGGGATCCGCCGCCGTAGGCGTGCCCGAGGACCCGCCGGGCCCCTTCCACCTGGTGTTCTCCGGCCTGCCCGCGTACCTGGAGTGCCGCCTCCGCGAAGCGGATCATGCCGGAGGCGCCGATGGGATTGGTCGACAGCACGCCGCCGGACATGTTGACGGGCAGGTCCCCGTCAAGCTCGGTCACCCCGGACTCGGTGAGTTTCCAGCCCTCGCCCTCCTCCGCGAAGCCGAGGTTCTCCAGCCACATGGGCTCGTACCAGGAGAACGGCACGTACATCTCCACGGCGTCGATGTCCCGGCGCGGGTCGGCGATCCCCGCCTGCCGGTACACGCCGGCCGCGCAGTCCTTGCCGGCCTGGGGCGAGACGAAGTCCTTGCCGGCGAAGAGGGTCGGCTCGCTGCGCATCGCGCCGCCCAGCATCCAGGCGGGCGGCCCGGGTGCGCGGGCCGCGCCCGCCCGGTCGGTCAGCACCATGGCGCAGGCGCCGTCGGAGGACGGGCAGGTCTCCGAGTAGCGGATCGGGTCCCACAGCATGGGCGAGGCCTGGACCTTCTCCAGGGTGATGTCGTGCTCGTGGAGGTGGGCGTAGGGGTTCTTGAGGGCGTTGCGCCGGTCCTTGTAGGCGACGAGCGAGCCGACGCCGTCGGGCGCGCCGGTGCGTCGCATGTACGCGCGCACGTGCGGGGCGAAGAACCCGCCCGCCCCGGCGAGCAGCGGCTGCTGGAAGGGGATCGGTAGGGACAGGCCCCACATGGCGTTCGACTCGGACTGCTTCTCGAAGGCCAGCGTCAGCACGGTTCCGTGGACGCGGGCCGCGACCAGGTTCGCGGCGACGAGGGCGGTGGAGCCGCCGACCGAACCGGCGGTGTGCACCCGCAGCATCGGCTTGCCCACCGCGCCGAGCGCGTCGGCGAGGTACAGCTCGGGCATCATCACGCCCTCGAAGAAGTCGGGCGCCTTGCCGATGACGACGGCGTCGATGTCGGCCCACGTCAATTCGGCGTCGTCCAGGGCGCGTTGGGCCGCCTCCCGGACAAGTCCCGCGATCGAGACGTCCCGCCGCGCCGCCACGTGCTTGGTCTGGCCGATGCCTACGACGGCCACGGGCTCCTTGCTCATCGCGGATCCCCTTCGAGTACGGCGACCAGGTTCTGTTGCAGGCACGGGCCGGAGGTGGCGTGGGCGAGCGCCCGGTCGGACTCGCCGCGGTGGATTCCGGCGGCGGCCTCGCCGAGGCGGATGAGCCCGGCGGCCATGATCGGGTTGGCGGCGAGGGCGCCGCCGGACGGGTTCACCCGCACGTCGTCGCCGAGCCGGAGTGCCTTGCGCAGCACGACCTCCTGCGAGGTGAAGGGCGCGTGCAACTCGGCGGTGTCGACGGGCCGTTCGAAGGCGCCGGCCTTCTGGGCGGCCAGGCGCGCGGAGGGCGAGTCGGTGAGGTCGCGGACGCCGAGGCCGTGCGCCTCGATGCGGTGGTCGATGCCGCGAATCCAGGCGGGCCGCTCGCACAGTTCCCGGGCCCGCTCCCCCGCTGCGAGGATCACGGCGGCGGCTCCGTCGCCGATGGGCGGGCAGTCGCCGGTGCGGAGAGGGCGTACGAGGTAGTCCCCTTGTGGCACCGAACCCCTGAGCTGGGCATGGGAGTTGGCGGTTGCGTCCGCGCGGCTGCGGGAGGCGACAGCCGCGAGCGCGGGCTCATCCGTGTCGCCCGCGTCGATGAGGGCCTGCGCCTGGAGGGCGGCCAGGGCGACGGAGTCTGGCCACAGGGGAGCCACGTAGTACGGGTCCAGTTGCCGGGTGAGGACGTCGCGCACGGAGCCGGGTGAGGACTTGCCGTACGCGTAGACGAGGGCGGTGTCCGCGTCCCCGGTGAGGAGTTTCGTCCATGCCTCGTACAGGGCCCAGGCGCCGTCCATCTCGACGTGCGACTCGGAGATCGGCGGCCAGGCGCCGACGCCGTCGAGGGCGAGGGTGAAGGAGAAGGCGCGGCCGGCGAGGTAGTCGCTGGAGCCGGAGCAGGTGAAGCCGATGTCGGCGGTCTTGAGGCCGGTCTGCGCGAGGACGTCGTGCAGCACCGGCATGAGCATCTCGACCTCGGAGAGCTCGTCGGTGGTGCGCCGGTGGTCGGTCTGGGCGAAGGCGACGACTGCGATCTCACGCGTCACAGGAGCTCCTTGTAGGTGTCGTACTCCGCGTCGGGCTCGCCGGTGGGCCGGTAGTGGTCGGGATAGCGGGCCCCTTCCGTCCACACCGCTTCGACGCGCAGCCCCATCCGCACCTGGTCGTAGGGGATGCCTCCGATACGGCCGTGCAGGGCGAGGTCGGCGCCGTCGAGGGCGATGTGGGCGTAGACGTACGGGACTTCGATGTCGAGGTTCTTCGCCTTGATGTTGACGATGCAGTACGTCGTGACGGTGCCGCGCGGACCCACCTCGACCTGTTCCGCCGTGGCGACGCCGCAGGTGGGGCACGCGCCCCTCGGCGGGACGTACACCTTGCGGCAGGACGGGCAGCGTTCGCCGACCGTCCGCCGGTCGGAGAGCGCGTGGATGTAGGCGGACTGGGCGCGGCCGGGCGAGTAGGTGTAGTCGAGGCGGGCGTGGGCGACGATGCCGGTGATCGCGTCGGCGAACTCGCCGCTGTGGCCCGCCGGTTGGGCCGGTTCGCCGTCGTACGGTTCGAAGCAGGCGATGTCCGTGATGGCGCCCGTGCGTTCCTCGGCCCAGCGGACGCGGACGCGCAGGCCGGTGTGTACGGCGTCGGGTCCGGGGGCGTCGAGGGCGTGCAGGAGGGCGGTGTCGGCGCCGTCGAGGCGGACCAGGACCCAGGCGAAGGGGGTGTCGAGGGGCTGGCCGCGGCGCGGTTCGTGGTTCCAGGCCCAGGTGGTGACCGTGCCGGTGGGGGCGACCTCGACGAGGTCGCGTATCTCCTCGGCGGTGACGGGGTCGTACTCGACGGGCGGGACGAGGGTGCGGCCGTCGCGGGTCCGCACCCCGAGGACGACGCGCTCGCGCAGGCCGGTGAGGAAGGCGCCCTGGACGGGGCCGAGGGAGCGAGTGAAGGGGAACTCTACGGCGAGCGGGGCTTTGAGGACTTCGGGCACGGCATCTCCTCACTGAACCGGGGGCCCGCGCCCCTGGAGGGGCGCGGGGCTGTGACATGTGCGGCTCCGCCGCGCGGGCGCGACCAGCCACGCACGGCCCGCACCGTCCGGACCGGCCGAGCGCTACGCGCGCTTGTACACGGGCGACCGCTTCTCCGCGAAGGCGCGGGCGCCCTCCTTGGCGTCGGCGGTGTCGAAGATCGGCCAGCCGCGCTTGAGTTCGGCGGCGAGGCCGTCGGTCTCGGTCATCTCGGCGGTCTCGTAGACCGACGCCTTGACGGCCTCCACGGCGAGCGGGCCGCATTTGTTGATCTGTTCGGCGATCTCCAAAGCCTTGGCGAGGGCGGTGCCTTCGGGGACGACATGGCCGATCAGGCCGACGTCGGCGGCCTCGCGGGCGCTGTAGGGACGGCCGGTGAGCAGCATCTCCAGCGCGTGGGTGCTCGGGATCTGGCGTTGCAGCCGGACCGTGGAGCCGCCGATCGGGAACAGGCCGCGTTTGACCTCGAAGAGCCCGAAGGTCGCCGACTCGCCCGCGACCCTGATGTCGGTGCCCTGGAGGATCTCCGTGCCGCCCGCCACGCAGTGCCCCTCGACGGCGGCGATGACCGGCTTGCGGGGGCGGTGGTGGCGGAGCATCGCCTTCCAGTGCAGGTCCGGGTCCGCTGTGAGGCGGTCCCGGTAGTGCTCGCCCTCCATGCCCCTGCCCGCGAGGGCCTTGAGGTCCATGCCCGCGCAGAACACACCGCCGGCGCCGGTCAGCACGATCGAGCGGACCGCGTCGTCCTCGTCGGCCTCGATCCAGCCGTCGTACAGACCGACGAGCATGGACAGCGAGAGCGCGTTCTTGGCGTCCGGCCTGTTGAGCGTGAGCACCAGTGTGGCGCCTTCGCGCTGCACGGTGAGGTGTTCGGTGCCACCCATTGCCCATCTCCCCTCTCAAGGAACGAGAACAGGTTGCAGTAGGCGAGGGGGCACTTCAAGGGTTTTCTGACAGTCAGTCAGATTTCTTCGCGCGGACCCTTCACAGTTGCCGCGCCCTTTGCTCTGATGACCGGCGAACGGACGGATGCGCCTTGCTTCGTCATGGCTGCCGGGGTCAGGAGGAGCGGTGGAGTACAACCTTGCCGACCTGTTCGAGTCGGTCGTCGACGTGGTGCCGGAACGCGAGGCCCTGGTCCACATCGACCACCCGGGCACGGGCGCGGAGCGCCGTCTGACGTACGCGGAGCTGGACGCGGCGGCGAACCGTATCGGTCACCATCTGATCGACGCCGGGATCCGCCCCGGCGAGCACCTCGGGCTGCACCTCTACAACGGGATCGAGTACCTGCAGACGGTGTTCGCGTGCCTCAAGGCGCGGATCGTCCCGGTCAACGTCAACTACCGCTACGTTGAGGAAGAGTTGGTGTATCTGTACCGGGACGCCGATCTGGTGGCCCTGGTCTTCGACACCGAGTTCGGCGACCGGGTGGCGGGTGCGCTGCCGCAGTGTCCGAAGCTTCGGCATCTGGTCCGGGTGGGCGAGGCGACGGAGGACGTCTCCGCCGTGCCCTTCACCGAGGCCGAGGCGAACGGCTCTCCGGAGCGCGGGTTTCCCGCACGCTCGGGCGACGACCAGTTCATCATCTACACCGGCGGCACCACCGGGATGCCGAAGGGTGTGATGTGGCGTCAGGAGGACCTGTTCTTCTCGGGGTTGGGCGGGGGCGCGCCGACCGGTGAGCCGGTCAGCAAGCCGGAGGAACTGGCCGAGCGGGTCGCGGCCGGCGGCAGCGGAATCACCTTCTTCCCCACTCCCCCGCTGATGCACGGCACCTCGACGCTCACCTCCTTCATCGGCTTCAACTTCGGTCAACGGGTCGTGATCCACCGGAAGTTCGTGCCCGAGGAAGTGCTGCGGACCGTCGAGAAGGAGAAGGTCACCAGCATGTCGCTGGTCGGTGACGCGATGCTGCGGCCGCTGATCGACGCACTGAACGGTCCCATGAAGGGCACGGACTGCTCGTCGGTGTTCAGCGTGTCGTCCTCCGGGGCGGTCATGTCGGAGACGGTGCGGCGACAGTTCCAGGAGCTGCTTCCGAACACGATGCTGCTCAACAACTACGGTTCGTCCGAATCCGGGTTCAACGGCACGGCGACGGCCGACTCCGGGGCCGGCCAGAGCTTCCGCATCCGCGTCAACTCCCGTACGCAGGTGGTCGATCCGGCCACGCGTGCGCCGGTCGCCGTGGGTGAGGTGGGCCGGGTCGCGCAGTGCGGTCACGTGCCGCTCGGCTACTACAACGACCCGAAGAAGACCGCCGAGACCTTCTTCGAGAAGGACGGCCGGCGGTGGGTACTGCTCGGCGACATGGCCACCGTCGACGAGGAGGGCGTGGTCACCGTCCTCGGCCGGGGCTCGCAGTGCATCAACACCGGGGGCGAGAAGGTGTACCCGGAGGAGGTCGAGCAGGCTCTGAAGTCCCATCCGGACGTGTACGACGCGCTGGTGGCCGGCGTGCCCGACGCGAAGTGGGGCAACCACGTGGCGGCGGTGGTGCAACTGCGCGAAGGCGCGCCGCGGCCCTCGCTGGAGGACGTCCAGTCGTACTGCCGTACCCATCTCGCCGGGTACAAGATCCCCCGGCAGCTGGTGATCACGGAGGCCATACGGCGGTCGCCGAGCGGGAAGGCCGACTACCGGTGGGCCAAGGAAGTCGCGGTGGCGGCACATCAGTAGCGAAGGGGCCGCTCACCAGCGAAGCGGCCGCGCGGGCAGCGAGGCGGGGCGGGCCGGGCGTACTCTTTGCGCGCGGTTGACCCGGGTGTTTGAACGGAGGGTGACGTGGGGCCGTACGCGAGGTTGGCGGCCCGGCCCTGCGGGCCCGGTCCGCCGTGCCATCAGCGGCTTCGCACGGAAGGACCCACGGGTGTCGCACCTCACGCCCCCTCGTCAACTGCCGGACACGGACGCGGACATACCGGACAGGACCAGAGCCGAGGAGGCCTCGACCGCTCCCGCGGTGAACGACAGCGAGCCCGGCGCCTCGGGGGGCGTGGAGCCGGCGGACAAGGAAGTGACCGGCGCGACGGACGAGGCGAGCGAGCCGAAGACGACGAACGCTGAGGCGAAGAAAGAGCCGAAGGAGGAGGACGAGCCGGGCGGACGCCCCGCGGCGCAGGAGGCGGCCGGCGGGGCGGAGGACGGGAAGGCGGCCTCCGAGGCCGTCATCGAGCGCGCGGCTGCCACCAGCGACGAATCCGCCGCCGTCCCAACCGACGAGTCCGCCGACACGGCGGCAGCCTCCACATCCACCGACGAACCCGCCCCGGACAGCGCCGCCTCCTCCCCTGCCCGCCCCGGCTGGTTCGGCTGGCGCCGTCGTTTCCCCCGCACCGCACGTGCCGTGTGGGTGGGCACGACTGTCCTGGCCTGTGCGCTGGTGTTCGCCGTGCTCCTCGTGCCCAACCGTCTCGACTGGATCACCGTCCGGTCGTTCCTCCGCCTCCCGGTCGAGGCGATCTTCCTCGCGGCCGTCCTGCTCGCACTGCCGTCGCGGGCACGGCGGATCTCGTCCGTCGTCCTGGGGGTGTTCCTCGGGCTGTCCACCATCCTGAAGTGCCTCGACATGGGCTTCCGCCAGACCCTGGCCCGGCCGTTCGACCTGGTCTTCGACTGGGTTCTGCTGAGCGACGGGGCGGACTGGGTGAAGGACTCGTTCGGACGCTCCGGTGAACTGCTCGCGGTGGTCGGGGTGATCGTCCTGGTCATCGCCGTGCTCGTGCTGAGCGCGCTCGCGATGGTGCGGCTGGCCGACGTGCTGGCCCGGCACCGCCCCGTGGCCGTACGCAGCACGCTGGTCCTCGGTGTCGTCTGGATCATCTGCTTCACCCTGGGCGTGCAGTTCGGCGGTGTCACGGTCGCCACCAAGGGCTACGCCCAGTACCTCTCCAACCGTGTGCAGTACGTCCGCGACGGCCTCGGTGACGCCGACGTCTTCAAGAAGGAGATGGCCGTCGACGCCTTCGCCGGCACCCCGAAGGACCAGCTGCTGACCGGGCTGCGCGGCAAGGACGTGATGTTCACCTTCATCGAGAGCTACGGCCGGGTGGCGATCGACGATCCCTCGATGGCACCGGAGATCGACGCGACGCTCAAGGAGGGCGACGCCAGGCTCAAGTCGGCCGGCTTCGCGGCGCGCAGCGGCTGGCTGAAGTCGCCCGTGACGGGCGCCGGCAGTTGGCTCGCCCACTCGACGTTCCTGTCCGGCCTGTGGATCAAGAACCAGCAGCGGTACCGGACCGTGACCACCAGCAACCGCGACACCCTCACCCGCTACTTCCAGAAGACCGGCGCCTGGCGCACGGTCGGCATCGTGCCGGGTGTGCGCAAGGCCTGGCCCGAGGGCAAGTACTTCGGCCTCGACCACATCTACGACTCCACGCACCTCGGCTACCAGGGCCCGTACTTCAGCTGGACGCCGGTGCCGGACCAGTTCAGCCTGGAGGCCTTCCAGAAGCTGGAGCACGGCAAGAAGAACCGCGACCCGATCATGGCGGAGATCATCCTGGCCTCCAGCCACAACCCCTGGTCCCCCATCGCCCACATGATCGACTGGAAGGACCTCGGGAACGGCAAGGTCTTCTACAAGATCAAGAAGGAGGGCACGAACCCCACGGAGGTCTGGAAGAGCGCGAAGCGCGTACGGACCGAGTACCGCAAGGCCATCCAGTACTCCGTGGACAGTCTGACCCAGTGGGTCCAGCGCTACGGCGACAAGAACACCGTCCTCGTCTTCCTCGGCGACCACCAGCCGGTCCCGACGGTCACGGGGGGCAGCAGCAACAGGGACGTGCCGATCACGATCGTCGCCCACGACAAGAAGGTGCTGGACAAGGTCTCCGGCTGGGGCTGGACGGAGGGCCTCAAGCCCGCCAAGAACGGGCCCGAGTGGAGCATGGACAAGTTCCGGGACCGGTTCATGACGGCGTACGGGCCGCAGTCCGGGTGACCTCGGCTGAAGCGGCCGGGAGTCACCGGACGGCGTAGCAGGACGCGCTCAATCGGGACGGCGTCCCTAGGGTCGCAGTGACGGTGAACGACTTCACCGGACCTGAAGGGACGCCATCCCCGTGGACATTCACATACGCGCGCTGTACACAGCCGCACTCGCGGTACTCGTGACCGCCGGGCCGGCGGTCGCCGTGGCTCACGCACAGACCGACCTGGACTGCAGCGACTTCGCGCTCCAGGAGGACGCGCAGGCGGAGTTCAATCGCGACCCCAGCGACCCCTTCCGCCTGGACGCGGACAACGACGGCATCGCCTGCGAGGTCCTGCCCCACACGACCTCGACCGCTGTGACGCCGACCCCTGCCTCCTCCACCGCGCTCCCCCAACGAGGAGTCGACGCGGGCGTGGGCGGCAGCACCGGACCCGCCGGCTTCGAGGTGGTGGGTGGCGTCGGGCTCACCGTCGTCGCTGTGGGACTGGTCGCCGGTCATGTTCTCCTACGGCGACGTCGAAGCGCTGTCGGGCCCAGGAGACCTTGAGAGCGGCAGACCCGGGCGTCACTCCGCCAGAAACGCCTCCACCACCCCCAGGAACTCCTCCGGGCAGGTCTCGTGCACCAGATGCCCGGCGTCGATGGTCACCAGCCGTGCGTCAGGGATCAGTTCGGCCAGGACGGAGATCTGGTCCTGCGGGATGAAACTGCCGGGACCGCCCCCGATCAGCAGTGTGGGCATGGTGATGCGCCTCATGTGGTCCCACCACACAGGATCGGACGCATTGCGCTGTTCGTCGGTCGCGCGGATCATCGCTCAGTCGAACGGCAGGTCTCCGTAGGGCCGTTCGGCAGGCGGGCGGGGCGGGTCGAGGGGGATCGGCGGCGGGCACGTCCTCGAGCACGAGCCGTCGTACGAGATCCGGCGTCTGCTGGGCGAGGAGGTAGGCCACTGCGCCGCCCAGCGAGTGGCCCACGCCCGTCCGTGCGGTCGATGCCGAGGGTGGTGAGGAATGCGCGAATGTCGTCGCGCATGGTCGCGTACGCGTATGACCCCGGCCTGTGTGCGTACGTGTCCGGGGCCGGCGCCCGGCCAGTCGCTGCGCCCGTGACCGCGCAGATCGGGGGCGTACACCCGGCGCGGGTGCACGCCCGTCGCAAGCCGCTCGGCGATCGGGGTCCAGTCCGCTCCGTCGGCGCCGCGGGAGTGGAGCAGGAGGACGGGCGGCGCGTCCTCGGGTCCCCAGCTGCGGTACGCGAGGGTGATGCCGTTCGCCTTGACGGTGCGGGGTGCGGTGTCCATGCCGGGCACGCCAACCGGCGGGGCAGCGCGCCGGACTCCTACTCCGCCGACGGCAGAGCGGCCTCCGCCCCGTCCAGGAACGCGGCGACACGGCGGGCGAACCACTCGGGGTCGTCCACCCAGGGATAGTGGCCGGCGCCGGGCTGGACCGCGAACTGCGCGTCGGGGAACACGTCGGCGGCGCTGCGGGCCAGCTCGGGGCGGGGGCCTCCGTCGAGGCCGCCCGCGAGGACGAGGACCGGCGCGGTGAACCGGGCGAGTGCGGCGCGGGTCGCGGGCGGGTCGTAGGCGCCGTCGGAGCCGTAGACGTCGGCGGCGTCGTCGTTGAACTCGACGCGCGCGTCGTGCTCCGCGGCTGCGTCGTCCCAGCGGCCGTAGAAGAAGGGCACGATCTTCGGGTCGAACTCGGCCTTGCCCTCCAGCCACTTCTCGAACATCGGGAACGCGTCGGCGAACCACGGCTCGCCGCTCCTCAGCCGCGCCGCTGACAGGCGGTGCTCGGCGGTGACCGGCATCCCCAGCGCCCAGGGAATCGCGGTGACCAGCGCCAGCCGCGCCACCCGCTGCGGATACCGGGCGGCGTACAGCATCGCCAGACTGCCGCCCGCCGAATGCGCGAGCAGGTCCATGCGTTCCAGGCCCAGATGGGCGCGCAACGCCTCCACGTCGTCCACCAGGCGGTCGCAGCGGTACGTCGCCGGATCCGCCGGCACCGCGGAGTCGCCGGTGCCGCGCAGATCGAGCAGGACCAGCCGACGGTGCGCGGCGAGCCCGCCCAGGTCACCGAGGTAGGAGGAGGCCCACATCGGGCCACCGGGCAGGACGACGAGCGGGTCGCCCTCACCGCGAAGGTGGTAGGCGAGCTCGGTCCCGTCGGGGGCGGTGAAGATCGGCATGCGCCGATCCTCCTGCCCAACGGCCGGGTACCGCAATGGAGTTCCTCACGTCACAGGGCGATCGGGCGATGGGCCAGGGCCGCGTCGACGGCCCGCTCGGGCGAGGAGCCTCCGACCTGGCCGGCGCGTGGAGGATCAGACCGGAAGCGTGATGTCGGGTACGCGTCGACGCGCCGACCACGCGACCTCCTCCACGGTGCGCGACCCGGCGTGGGAGACGAAGCCGTACGGCCCGTAGTCATGGCCGGTGGCCTGGTCGAACGTGGTGATCGCCGCCTCCGCCGTCGCCCGTTCGCCACTGCGTCCACGGCCCCCTTCTGCGCGACATCACGGTGAGAAAATGAGGGCAGACCACTTGCCTGCGCCGAGGTGGCCTGAATTACTGATCCCGAACACGTCGACCGAATGATCGGTCGCCCGGATTGATGCGGTTGGTTAGGGAGAAGTCCCCATGGCGGATGCTACGGACCTGCTGGACCCCGGGGAGCGGCTCGACGCCAAGGCGCTGCGGGAGCTTCAGCTGGAGCGGCTGCGGGCCTCGCTGCGGCATGCCTACGAGCACGTGCCCTTCTACCGTGAGTCCTTCGACAAGGCCGGTGTCCGCCCGGACGACTGCCGGTCCCTGGCCGATCTGGCCCGTTTCCCGTTCACCACGAAGGCGGACCTGCGCGAGAACTACCCGTACGGGATGTTCGCCGTGCCGCAGGACCACATCCGCCGCATCCACGCCTCCAGCGGAACCACCGGACGTCCCACGGTGGTCGGCTACACGGACAACGACCTTTCCCTGTGGGCCGACATGGTGGCCCGCTCCATCCGGGCGGCGGGCGGCCGGCCCGGTGACAAGGTGCATGTGGCGTACGGCTATGGGCTGTTCACCGGTGGGCTCGGCGCACACTACGGTGCCGAACGGCTCGGCTGTACGGTCATCCCCGCGTCCGGCGGCATGACGGCCCGTCAGGTGCAGCTGATCCAGGACCTCGAGCCGCAGATCATCATGGTGACGCCGTCCTACATGCTCACGATCCTCGACGAGTTCGAGCGGCAGGGCGTCGATCCGCGCGGCACGTCGCTGCGCGTGGGTGTCTTCGGTGCCGAGCCGTGGACCGAGCAGATGCGGCAGGAGATCGAGGAGCGGTTCGCGATCGACGCGGTCGACATATACGGGCTGTCCGAGGTGATCGGCCCGGGTGTGGCCCAGGAGTGCGTGGAGACGAAGGACGGGCTGCACATCTGGGAGGACCACTTCTTCCCGGAGGTCGTCGACCCGATCACCGGCGAGGTGCTGCCGGACGGCGAGAAGGGCGAGCTGGTCTTCACCTCCCTCACCAAGGAGGCGATGCCGGTGGTCCGTTACCGCACACGCGACCTGACCCGCCTGCTGCCGGGCACGGCACGCGTCTTCCGGCGGATGGAGAAGGTGACCGGGCGCAGCGACGACATGGTGATCCTGCGCGGGGTGAACCTCTTTCCCACGCAGATCGAGGAGATCGTGCTGCGGACGCCCGGTGTCGCGCCGCACTTCCAGTTGCGCCTGACCCGGGAGGGGCGTCTCGACGCGCTCACCGTGCGGGCGGAGGCCCGACCCGACGCCGGCCCCGAGGTGCGGGAGGCCGCCGCACGAGCGATCACGACGGCCGTGAAGGACGGCATCGGCGTCTCGGTGGCGGTGGAGATCGTCGAACCGGAGTCGCTGGAGCGGTCGGTGGGCAAGATCCGGCGGATCGTGGACCTGCGCTCGCGCTAGAGCCGGTCCGGCGGATCAGGTCGGCTTCAGGAAGCCGCCGCACAGGCCCTGGGTCGCGCTAGTCGGCGAACCGGTCCCTGAGCTCGCGCTTCAGGATCTTCCCGCTCGCGTTCCGTGGCAGCTCGTCCACGAACTCCACCCGCTTCGGTGCCTTGAAGTGGGCAAGCTTCTCGCGGGCGTGGGCGATGAGTTCGTCCTCCGTCACCTCGCCGCGCGGGACGACGACCGCCGTGACCGCCTCGATCCAGCGGTCGTCGGGCAGGCCTATCACGGCGACCTCGGCGACGGACTCGTGGGTGTACAGGGCGTCCTCGACCTGGCGTGAAGCGACCAGTACGCCACCGGAGTTGATGACGTCCTTCACACGGTCGACGATCGTGTAGTAGCCGTGCGCGTCCCGCACCGCGAGGTCGCCGGAGTGGAACCAGCCGTCGCGGAAGGCGGCGGCCGTCTCCTCGGCCTTGCCCCAGTAGCCCTCGCACAACTGCGGGGAGCGGTAGACGACTTCACCAGGGCTGCCGTCGGGGACGTCCTTGCCGTCCTCGTCGACCACCCGGGCGTCGACGAAGAGGACGGGGCGGCCGCAGGAGTCCATGCGGCCCTTGTGTTCCTCGGGTGCCAGGACGGTGGCCAGGGGGCCGATCTCGCTCTGCCCGAAGCAGTTGTAGAAGCCGAGCTTCGGCAGCCGCTCGCGCAGGCGCTCCAGGACGGGCACCGGCATGATCGAGGCGCCGTAGTACGCCTTGCGGAGTCCGCCGAGGTCGCGGGTGGTGAAGTCGGGGCGGTTGGACAGGCCGATCCACACCGTGGGCGGGGCGAACAGGCTGTCCACGCGGCTGGCTTCGATCAGGTCGAAGAGCCGGTCACCGTCGGGGGCGTCGAGAATGATGTTCGTGGCGCCGACCGCGAGGTACGGCAGCAGGAACACGTGCATCTGCGCCGAGTGGTAGAGCGGAAGGGAGTGCACGGGGCGGTCACCGGCGCTGAGGTCGAGCGCGGTGATCGCGCTCAGGTACTCGTGAACCAGGGCGCGGTGCGTCATCATCGCGCCCTTGGGCAGGGCGGTGGTGCCGGACGTGTACAGCAGCTGTACCAGGTCCTCGGTGCGCGGCTCGGGCCCGTCGTACGCGGGAGCCGTATCCAGGCGGGCCAGCAGTGAGTCGTCGGCGTCGTGCAGGGGCAACGTCCGTACGTCTTCGGCGAGTCGACCGGCGAGGTCGGGGTCGGTCAGGACCAGTGAGCTGCCGGACTGGCCGACGATGTACGCGAGGTCGTCGCCGGTCAGGTTCTGGTTGACCGGCACGTGGACGAGGCCCGCGCGGGCACAGGCGAGGAAGCCGATCAGATAGGCATCCGAGTTGTGGCCGTAGGCACCGACCCGGTCGCCGGGGGCGAGGCCCTGGTCGAGCAGCACGCTCGCCGCGCGGGAGACGGCCTCGTCGAGTTCCTCGTACGTCCACGAGCGGTCGCGGTACTCGACCGCGACGCGCGCCGGGGTGCGCCGGGCACTGCGTCGCAGCACCCCGTCAACCGTGCTGCCCTGTCCCTGCGTCATGACTGATGATCCTCGGCCCGTCATCGTGTCTGGTCAAGCACGCGCCACGGCCGGGCTCGCGCCGGCCACGGGAGGAAAAGGACAATGACCGGCGACAAGGCCAGGGCACCGTTCGGCCTGCCGACGCAGGAGCGCGTTCCCGCGGCGGACATCCGGGGGGAACCCGGCCTCAAAATGGGGCCGTTCCGCACCTGAGCGGCCACCTCTACGTCACCCGGCCGAGCTTGTCCGGGTTGAGGATCGCGTAGACGGCGGCGATGCGGCCGTCGTGCACGTCGATCGTCACGACCTGGTCGATGCCGTCGACGCTCAGCGCGAGGGCGGGCCGGCCGTTGACGTCCACGAGGCGCGAGTCGCCGAACGGATAGCGGGCCACCAGACCTGCCACGAACGCAACCACGTGGTCGCGGCCCTCGATCGGCCGCAGGGCCGCCCTGACCTTGCCGCCGCCGTCGTTCCAGGCGACGACGTCCTCGGTCAGAAGCGCGGTGAGTCCGCTCAGGTCCCCGCTCTGCGCCGCCTGGAGGAACCGGCTCAGCAGTTCGGCGTGGTCGCTCTCGGTGAGCGTGAACCGGTCGCGCCCGGAGGCCAGTCGGCGCCCCGCGCGGTGGTGCAGCTGGCGGCAGTTGGCCACGGTCACGTCGAGGATGCGGGCGATCTCGTCGTAGGGTAGGTCGAAGGCCTCCCGCAGGACGAACACCGCGCGTTCCGGCGGGGACAGGCGTTCCATCAGGTGCACGGTGGCATAGGCGACGGTGTCGCGCAGTTCGGCCGTGTCCAGCGGGCCGAGGGCGCCCGTGGCCACCGGTTCGGGCAGCCAGGGTCCGGTATACGCCTCGCGGGTCACCCGGGCCGAGCGCAGCTGGTCGAGGGCCAGGCGCGAGACGACCGTGATGAGGAAGGCCCGGGGTTCACGGATCTCGGCGTGGTCGGTGCCCGTCCAGCGGACGTAGGCCTCCTGGACGACGTCCTCGGCGTCCCACATGCTGCCGAGCAGGCGGTAGGCGAGCCCGAGCAGCAGGGGACGGTACGTCTCGAACTGCTCGGTCTCCTGCTTCCCTGTGCTGTCTGCTTCTTCAGCGTGCGGCATGCGCATCAGTCAACTCCGCCGCGAACCCATCACGCCAGGAGACATACCGGGGGCGCCAGTCGAGGGCGAGGGCGGCGCGCGCGTTGTCGGCACCGCGCAGTTCGTTCATGAAGGCCACACCCCAGCCGCCGACCGCGAGCCGGGCGAGCACGGCGGGGGCCTTCTTGGGCCTTGGCGCGTCGAGCATGCGCGCCAGCTCGGGCAGCCACTCGCGCAGGGGTACGGGGGTGTCGTCGACGATGTTGAGCGGTCCCGTCGCCGGCCGGTCGAGGGCGGCGGTCACCGCGGTGGCCGCGTCGTGGGCGTGGGTGAAGGAGAACACCGCGCGGCCGCCGCCGACCAACGGGACCTTTCCCGCAGTGACTTGACGGGTGAAGGAGCCGTCGGCGGCGTAGCTGGTGCCGGGGCCGTAAAGGTGCCCGAAGCGCAGCACCGTGCCGCCCGCCTCGGCGGTGCGGGCCTCCAGCTCCCGCAGCGCGCCGAGCACCGGCCCGAACTGCTTCGGGGGCCGCCGCCACAGCGGGGCGTCCTCGTTGGCGGGTCCGTCGCCCGCGGGATCGTAGGCGTAGGCCAGTCCCTGGGCGACGATCTTCGTGGCGCCGGCGTCTTGCGCAGCCTCGTAGAGGTTGCGGGTGCCCTCGGTGCGCAGCCGGTTGGTGAGGGTGAAGTCGCGGGCGAGGTGGCGCGGGTCGAGTTCGGCGGGGATGGCGGTGAGCATGTTGACGACCGCGTCGGGAGCGGCCTCGCGGACCGCCTGGTGCAGGGCGCCGCGGTCGAGGGCGTCGGCGGCGACACGGCCGGGTCCCGGGGTGCGGGACAGGGAGATCACGTCGTGGCCGACGGAGGTGAGCAGCGGGACGAGGGTCCGGCCAATGACTCCGGTGGCTCCGGCGACGAGTACACGCATGAGGACTCCTGATGTCGGGCCCCCGGGCGCCAGGTGCTCGGGGGCGTTGCGGCATCAGGACGGGCGAGTGTGCCGCCACGTGACAGGTCTTCGATGTGACGCCGGTCACACGGATCGCGTGCGGCCCTCCCAGTAGGGATCGCGCAGCCGCCGCTTGTACAGCTTGCCGTTGGGATCGCGGGGCATGTCGGCGATGAAGTCGACGCTCTTGGGCCGCTTGTACCCGGCGAGCTGCTCGGCGCAGTGGTCGAGGATCGCGGCGGCGAGGGCGGGGCCGGGCTCGTGGCCGGGGGCCGCTTCGACGACGGCCTTGACCTCCTCGCCCCAGTCGTCGTGCGGGATGCCGAAGACGGCGGCGTCGGCGACGGCAGGGTGGGCGAGCAGGGCGGATTCGATCTCGGCCGGGTAGATGTTGACGCCACCCGAGATGATCATGTCGATCTTGCGGTCGCGGAGGAAGAGGTAGCCGTCCTCGTCGAGGTAGCCGAGGTCGCCGACGGTGAAGAAGTCGCCGATGCGGTTCTTCTTCGTCTTGGCCTCGTCCTTGTGGTAGGCGAAGCCGCCGGTGTTCATCTTCATGTAGACGGTGCCGAGTTCACCGGGCGGCAGCCGGTCTTCGTCGTCGTCGAAGACCGCGAGTTCGCTGATGGGCCAGGCCTTGCCGACGGTGCCGGGCTTCTTCAGCCAGTCCTCGGCGGTGGCGAAGGCCCCGCCGCCCTCGCTGGCCGCGTAGTACTCCTCCACGCTGTTGCCCCACCAGTCGATCATCGCCCGCTTCACGTGGTCGGGGCAGGGGGCGGCGCCGTGGATGGCGTGCCGCATGGACGAGACGTCGTACGAGCGACGGACGTCCTCCGGCAGGGCGAGCAGCCGGTGGAACTGGGTCGGGACCATGTGGGTGTGCGTGCACCTGTGGACGTCGATGACCCGAAGCATCTCCTCGGGCGTCCACTTGTCCATCAGGACGAGCCGGTGGCCGATGTGCAGGGAAGCACCCGCGAACTGCAGGACTGCCGTGTGGTAGAGCGGCGAGCAGACGAGGTGGACGTTGTCGTCGAACGGCCTGATGCCGAAGATGCCGAGGAAGCCGCCGAGATAGGCCTCCTCGGGGGTCTTGCCGGGCAGCGGGCGGCGGATGCCCCGGGGGCGTCCGGTGGTGCCCGAGGTGTAGTTCATGACCCAGCCGAGCTCGCGTCCGCTCGGCGCCGACTCCGGTTGTCCGTCGAGGAGTTCGGCGTACGGCCTGAAGCCCTCGACCGATCCCACGGCGTACCGGTGGGTGGCCGGCAGGCCCGCCTCGTCGGCGGCGTGGCGGGCTGGTGCGGCGAACCGTTCGTGGGAGATGAGCACCTTGGCGCCGGAGTCGGCGACGATCCAGCCGATCTCGGGGCCGACGAAGTGGTGGTTGACGGGGACGAGGTAGAACCCGGCCTGGGTGGCGGCCAGGTAGGCGGTGAGGAACTCGATGCCGTTGGGCAGGACGACCGCGAAGGCGTCCCCGCGTTCCAGTCCGGCGGCGCGCAGGCCGTGGACCAGACGGTTGGCGGCGGCGTGCAGGCGTCCGGCGGTCCACTGCTCGCCGTCCGGTGCGACGAGGACCGGGCGGCCGGGATCGGCGGCGGCCTGGGCCCAGAATCCGGCGGGGGGCGTACTCGTCACTTGCCGCTCCTTCCGGCGATGCGGTTCATGCGGTCGACGGCCTTCTCGAAGCCGCGGGTGAGGTCGTCGAAGACGGCCTGGACAGAGCGTTCGCTGGTCATGCGGCCGACGATCTGGCCGACCGGGGTGCCGAGCAGGGGGTCCACCTCGTACTTCTGGATGCGCGAGACGGCCTCGGCGACGAGCAGGCCCTGCAGGGGCATGGGGAGGGTGCCGGGTCCGGCCGGGTCGTCCCAGGCGTCGGTCCATTCGGTACGGAGCTGGCGTGCGGGTTTCCCGGTCAGGGCGCGGGAGCGCACGGTGTCGCCGGAACCGGCGGCGAGCAGCTTGCGGATGAGCTTCGGCGAGGGGAGTTCGGCCTCGGTGGTGGTCAGCCACAGCGAGCCCAGCCATGCGCCCTGGGCGCCGAGGGCGAGCGCGGCCGCCACCTGCTGTCCGCTGCCGATGCCGCCCGCGGCCAGCACGGGCAGCGGGTCCACGGCCTCGACGACCTCCGGGGTGAGCACCATGGAGGCGATCTCGCCGGTGTGCCCTCCTGCCTCGTAGCCCTGCGCCACGACGATGTCGATGCCGGCTGCCTTGTGCTTGACGGCGTGCCGGGCGCTGCCCGCCAGTGCGGCGACCAGCACGTTCTGCTCGTGGGCGCGGGCCACCACGTCGGCGGGCGGGGAGCCGAGGGCGTTGGCGAGCAGGCGGATCGGATAGTCGAAGGCGACGTCGAGCTGGTTGCGGGCGACCTGCTCCATCCAGCCGGTGATGCGCCAGCCGGACACCTCGCCCTCGGCCAGTTCGGGCACGCCGTACTTGGCGAGGGTGTCCTGCACGAACTGCCGGTGCCCCTCCGGGATCATGGCCTCGACGTCGGCCTCGCTGACGCCCTCCACCTTCTTCGCGGGCATGACCACGTCCAGGCCGTACGGCATTCCGTCGACGTGTGCCTCGACCCAGTCGAGGTCGCGTTTGAGGTCGTCGGGGGCGGTGTAGCGGACCGCGCCGAGCACTCCGAAACCGCCGGCCCGGCTGATGGCCGCGGCGACGGCGGGGAACGGCGTGAAGCCGAAAATGGCGTGCTCGACTCCCAGTTTCTTGCTCAACTCCGTCTGCATGGGCGCAGAATGCCGCAGTCCTCCGGCCGACGGAAGACCTTTTCTGATGCTCCGTCAGATTTCTCGCCATCCAGGGTCCCCGCATGTCCCGTTGACACACCGCACCCCTGACACGAAAGTTTCACTCCGCAAGGTGATCTGGGAAAGATACTTTCAGGCAGCGGGAGGTTCGCCCATGACGGACGACGCAGCGGGACGGCACGGGTTGTCCCGACGCCAACTGGCCCGAAGAGCCCTCGCCTTGGGCGGGGCCCTGGCCATCGCCCCCTTCCCGGCCGGTCCGGCCGCACAGGCCGCGTCGGACTCCGCGCATCCGACGCTGCGCCGCGGCTCCCCCGAAAGCGCCGGTCTCCTCCCCGCCCACCTGCGTCAACTGGTCACGGACGCCGAGGCGTTCCTCGGCCCCTCCCGCAAGCACCCCTGGTACGCGGGCGCCGTGCTGCTGGCCGGGCGCGGCGGCACGGTGGCGCTGCACCAGGCCATCGGCATGGCGGTGCGCTATGCGGCGTACGACGAGAAGACCGACACCGGTGTCGAGTTCCCGGCCGACGAGCAGGTCGCCATGGCCGAGGACACCGTCTTCGACCTGGCCTCGGTGTCCAAGCTGTTCACCTCGCTGCTGGCCGTGCAGCAGATGGAGCGGGGCGCGCTGGAGCTGGAGGGGACGGTCGCCTCCTACCTCCCGGAGTTCGGCGCCGCGGGCAAGCAGGACATCACGATCCGTCAGCTCCTCACCCACACCTCGGGGTTCCGTGACTGGATCCCGCTGTACAACGCGCCGACGTACGAGGAGAAGGTGCAGCTCGTTTTCGACGAGGCGCCGCTGAACCCGCCCGGCACCACGTATCGCTACTCCGACCTGAACCTGATCTCGCTCCAGCTGGTCCTGGAGAAGATCACCGGCCGCACGCTGGACACCCTTCTCCACGACGGGATCACGGCCCCGCTCGGCCTCGACTACACCCGCTACAACCCGCCCGCCGACTGGAAGCCGAAGATCGCGGCCACGGAGGACGAGCGCAAGCCCTGGTCCGGTCTTGAACGGGGCCTCGTCTGGGGCGAGGTGCACGACGAGAACGCCTACAGCCTCGGCGGGGTCGCCGGACACGCCGGGGTGTTCTCGTGCGCCTGGGACCTCGCCGTGCTCGGCAGGACGCTCCTCAACGGCGGCTCCTACGGCCGGACGCGCATCCTCGAACCCAAGTCCGTGGAGCTGATGTTCACCGACTTCAACACCGCGTTCCCCGGCGACGAGCACGGCCTCGGCTTCGAGCTCTACCAGCACTGGTACATGGGCGCGATGGCCACTCCGCGAACCGCCGGGCACACCGGTTTCACCGGCACCTCGCTGGTCCTCGATCCGACGACCGACTCGTTCCTGATCGTGCTCGGCAACTCGGTCCACCCGGTGCGCAGTTGGCGCTCGGGCTCCGCGCCTCGGGTCGCCGCCGGCAACAACCTGGCGCGCGCCGTGCCGGTACGCCCGGCACACGGACGTACGGCATGGTTCTCGGGCATGGCGAGCGCCACGACCGCCACGCTCACGCTGCCCACGCTCGACACGACGGACGGTGAGGTGCGACTCGGCTCCGACCTGTGGTGGGACACCGAACCCCAGGCGGACGTCCTCGTCCTGGAAGCCACCACGGACGGAGGCACGACCTGGCAGCTACTCCCCTTCACGACCACCCGCCACAGCAAGGAACCGCAGCAGCACCCATCGGGCTCGGTCACCGGCTGGTCGGGCCGCGTCTGGCACCAGGTGGCGGCCGATCTACCGGCTCACACGCACCTGGCACTGCGCTGGCGGTACACGACCGACAAGCAGTACGTGGGCCGTGGTGCGTACGTCGACGGTCTCCGCGTCGAGGCGGGAAACGGCGTTCTCTTCGACGAGGCACGCCCGGCGGACTCGGCACGGATCGTGGCGACGGGATGGGTGGCGTCGGCCAACTAGGGGTGCTGCCCAGCGCGTTGGTGCCGGGTCGTGGTCGTGGGCACGGGGCGGATCGCCGATCCGGCCCACGCCGTCACTCCGAGACGGGCATGACCAACGTCCTCACAAAGTCGACGGCGCCTTCTCGCCGGTAGAAACGCAGGGCGGCGTCGTTGCCGGCCATGACGGAGATCTTCATGACCTGGACACCCGACTCGGTGAGGTGCTCCCGCGCGGCCCCGAGCAGGGCCTGCCCCACTCCCGCCCCGCGAGCCTCGTCGTCGACCACGAGGGTTTCCAGGACGCCGACTTGGTCTCCCCACTGCCATGATCCCGGAGCGTGGAGGACGCGCACCACCGCATAGCCGAGCAGGTGCTCACCGTCCCGAGCGACCAGGACGGCGGTGAGCGGCTCCTGCATCAATGCGAGGTACTGTCCCCGTCGCAGACGCCATGATTCCTCGGGCGAACGCACCTCGCCCAGAGCCTCCAGATGTGGCGCCCCCTGGCTGTGGTGGATCAGGAGCTGCCCCCAGAGGCGCTCCAGACTGTCCACCTCGGACGAAGCCAATACGTCGATCACGGGATTCACACCGGGAAGCGTAGCCCGCGAGAGCCGGAGGGCTTGGACGGTCAGCCTCTGCCGCCGAGCACATCGAGGATGTGGGGCCAGGCGGCGGTGCCCAGGAGTGCGTCGGCCTCGGGGGTGCCGCCGTACAGGAAGTGCGGGGAATCCGGTGCGGGGCTCTCTCCCGGAAAACGTGGTCGGTGGCCTGCGTCGTGGCGGGCGATCAGGCGCACCCCGGCACCGGACGACCGCCGCCGTTGCGCGAGTTGTTCGGCGAAGGGCAGGGACGGCCACATCGCGTCGTCGCCGCCCGCGACCAGCACCAGATCGGCCCGAGCCTTCTCTATCGGGATCTCCGCGGGTGGGCCGAGATGAGCGAAGGTCAGCTCGCTGCGTTCGTACCAGCCACGGATGGCGACCGGACCGTTCGACGGGTGTGGGGGCTGCCAGGAATGGTCCAGCGGCATGAAGGGAAGCGGCTGCTCCCGCCAACTCCAGGACGAGCGACAGGGCTTGTGTTCGCCGTCGTGGCCCGGTCCCACGTTGCACCAGACCCGCGAGGTCGGCGACAACGCGACGACCACGTCCACGCGCGGATCGTGCACCGCGGTGAGCAGAGCCGCTTCGGCTCCCTTGGAAACGCCGAGGATCCCGATCCGCCGTGCCCCGCCCGACCGGAGAAGGTCGACGGCGGCGGTGAAGGTCTCCAAGGGCACTTCACAGATCCCCGGAGGCTGTCCCGGACCGCCGAACCAGCGGATCGCCAGGGCACCAACGCCCTGTTGAGCGAGGAGACCTGCTCTCTCACGTTCGATGCGACCACTGGAGCCCGCCAGGACCAGAACGCCGACGTCGGCACCGCCCGCGGGAGCGAACAGCACGCCTTCCCATGGGTGGTTCAACCCGCGCTCAGTGACCTCCACGCCATCCTCCCCCGACCGTCGGCCTTCAAAAAGGCACCTACCGCGCTCGTGCCGTCAGCACGGGCTGGTAGAAGCCGCTGGTGTCCGGAGTGTGCCACGTGAGGTCCCTGAAGCCGGCCGCGGCCACAGCCTCGGTCACCTCGCGGCGGGTCAGCGCCCAGGAGGTGGCGCGGCGGACGCGCACCTCCCACCCTGCCCCGGCGGGCACGAGCTGGAAGTACTCCTGGTCGTAGCGTTCGCCGTCGTCGTGCCAGTGCCACAGCTGGAAGGTGATCGACCGGCCGTCGGAGTCGTACGACACCTGGGGAGGCGTGGACGCCGGTCGGGCCCGGCGGACTTCGTCGTAGTCCCGGAGCGTGAGCAGGAGCAGCCCGCCGGCTCTCAGCACCCGCCGCATCTCGCGCGCGGCCGCCCCCACGTCCTGCGCGGTCAGCAGGTGCGCGAGCGAGTTGTCGGCGCATACGACGGCATCGAAGCCGTCCGGCCCGAACGGGAGCCGGCGCATGTCCGCCGCGACGGTCGGGAGGCCGACCCCGCGGGCCGCGGCTTCGGCGGCGGCGCGGGCGGCGGACAGGGGGCTCAGGTCGCTGCCGACGACCCGGTGTCCGGCGCGTGCCAGCCCGATCGCCTGGGTGCCGATGCCGCAGGCGCAGTCCAGCAACCGGTGTGGCCCGGGGCCGAGTTCGCGGCGGACGAGACCGCCCAGTGCCACGGCCTGACGGGCCATGCTCGCGTCCCAGTCCAGGAAGATGCGGTGGTAGTCGGGGGCGAGTGAGTCGTAGAACTCCCGTGCCGATGACTCGGTCACGTCAGTCGCCGGTCTCTTCCAGCACCGCCATCGCCGCGTTGTGCCCCGGCACCCCGCTCACCCCGCCGCCCCGCACCGCGCCCGCCCCGCACAGCAGCACGTTCGGGTGCCCGGTCTCCACGCCCCAACGGCCGGTGTCGTCCTGGGCGTACGGCCAGGTCAGCTCGCGGTGGAAGATGTTGCCGCCGGGCAGGCGCAGGTCGCGTTCCAGGTCGAGCGGGGTCCTGGCCTCGATGCACGGGCGGCCGTCCGCGTCGGTCGCCAGGCAGTCCGCGAGGGGTTCGGCGAGGTGGGCGTCGAGTTGGGCGAGGGTCGACTTCAGGAGTTCCTCGCGCACGGAGTCGTTGTCCCGGTCGAAGAGCCGGGCGGGTGTGTGCAGGCCGAAGAGGGTGAGGGTCTGGTAGCCCTGCTCGACGAGATCCCGGCCGAGGATCGTCGGGTCGGTGAGGGAGTGGCAGTAGATCTCGGACGGCGGTGCGGCGGGGAGTTCGCCGGCTGCGGCCTGGGCGTGGGCGGTGGCGAGCTGCTCGTAGCCCTCGGCGATGTGGAAGGTGCCGGAGAACGCCTCGCGGGGATCGACGGAGCTGTCGCGGAGCATCGGCAGCCGCTTGAGCAGCATGTTCACCTTGAGCTGGGCGCCCTCGGCGGGGACCGGCGGCGCGTCTTCGGTCAGCTCGGCCAGGGCCTGCGGGGACGCGTTGACGAGGACGTGCCGTGCGGTGGTCACGCCCTCCCCGTCCGCCGTGCGGTATCGCACCTCGGCGGTTCGGCCGTCCGTGTCGATGTGCACCGCCTCGTGCCCGGTGGCGAGGACGGCGCCCGCGTCCCTGGCGGCGGTGGCCAGGGCGTCGGTCAGCGCGCCCATGCCGCCGACGGGGACGTCCCAGGCGCCGGTGCCGCCGCCGATCACGTGGTAGAGGAAGCAGCGGTTCTGGGCCAGCGAGGGGTCGTGGGCGTCGGCGAAGGTGCCGATGAGGGCGTCGGTGAGGACGACGCCCCGCACGAGGTCGTCGGCGAAACGTTCCTCGATCGCGACGCCGATGGGGTCCTCGAACAGCGTCTGCCAGGCTTCCTCGTCGTCGATGCGGCGGCGCAGTTCGGCACGCGTGGGCAGCGGCTCGGTGAGCGTCGGGAAGACCCGCTCGGCGACGCGGCCTGTCATGCCGTAGAAACGCTGCCAGGCCTCGAACTCCCGGTCGGAGCCGGTGAGTTGGGCGAAGGCCTGGCGGGTGCGCCGGTTGCCGCCGCCCACCAGGAGTCCGGTCGGCTGCCCGTTCCGCTCGACGGGGGTGTACGACGAGATGGTGCGGGCGCGGATCCGGAAGTCGAGGCCGAGGTCCCGCACGATCTTCTTCGGCAGCAGGCTGACCAGGTAGGAGTAGCGCGAGAGGCGTGCGTCGACGCCGGCGAACGGGCGCGTGGAGACGGCGGCGCCCCCGGTGTGGTCCAGTCGCTCCAGGACGAGTACGGACCGTCCCGCCCGGGCCAGGTACGCGGCGGCGACCAGGCCGTTGTGGCCTCCGCCGACGATCACAGCGTCGTATGTCCGGTGTCCCTCGTGTGCAGCCATGGTTCTTGGTAACACGCGGTGATCCAGAACGACCAGGGGTGTACGGCCACGGTGTCAGCGCCCGCCGGACGCCCGCTGCTGCCGCAGCACCGCGACCCTGCGGTACAGCTCGACGGCCTCGGCGCCACGGCCGAGCTGTTCCAGGCAGTGGGCCTCGTCGTTGCGGCTGGCGAGGGTGTCGGGGTGGTCGGGGCCCAGTACGCGCTCGCGGGCGGCGGCCACGCGGCGGTACTCGGCCAGGGCGTCGGGCCAGCGGCCCAGCCAGCCGAGGCCGACGGCGACCTCGCGCCGGCTGACCAGGGTGTCCGGGTGCTCGGGGCCCAGGACGCGCTCGCGGATCGCGCAGACGTCGCGGGACTCGGCGAGCGCCTCCTCCCAGCGGCCCAGGCGGCCGAGGTTGACGCCGAGGCCGTGGCGGGCGCGCAGGGTCTCGGCGTGGGTGGGGCCCTGGACGCGGGTGCGGTCGTCGATCAGGTCGCGGTAGAGGGTGAGCGCCTCCGCGCTGCGGCCGAGACGGCCCAGGCTGATGCCGACCTCATAGCGGGCGGCGAGGGTGTCGGCGTGGTCGGGGCCGAGGGCCTGCGCGCGGGCCTCGGCGACCTCGTGGTAAGTCTGCAGGGCCTCGGGCCAGCGGCCCAACTGGCCGAGCGCGTAAGCGACTTCGTAACGGGTGACCAGGGTGTCCGGGTGCTCGGGGCCCAGCACGCGGGCGCGGGCGGCGGCCACGTCGTGGGCCATGCGGTACGAGTCCTCCAGGCGGCCGAGCCTGCTGAGGTTGAAGGCGAGGTTGTGGCGGCAGCGCAGGGTGTCGGGGTGATCGGCGCCCATGCCGCGCTCCCGGGCCACAAGCACCGAGGTGTACACCTGGTGGGCGTCGAAATGGCGGCCCAACTGGCCCAGCACGTACGCCATTTCCTGACGGGCGGCGAGCGTGTCGGGGTGGTCGGCGCCCAGCGCGCGGGTCCGGGAGGCGGCCACGTGCTTGTACTCCTGCAGCGCGTCGGCGGCACGGCCGGTGCGGCTGAGGGTGAAGGCGATCTCGTAGCGGCTGGCGAGGGTGTCGGGATGGTCGGGGCCGAGCAGGTGGGCGCGCTCGGCGGCGACCGCGCGGTGCACCTCGCCGGCCTCCGCCCAGCGACCCAGCCGCCCCAGGCTGAGCCCGGCGTTGTGCCGCCCGGCCAGAGCGGTGATCGCCTCCGGGGAGGGGGCGGACGGCTGGTCCGGCACGGGATCCTCCGCCCGGCCGCCCGCGGGTCGCGGGATCCACTCGCCGGTGAGGCCCGCCCCGGCGTCCGGCGGTGTGGTGCTCAGGCCGGCGCCGGTGGCCTTGTGGCCGGTGGTCATGCCGCGGGTCCAGGAGGGCAGGCGCGCCTCGCGCGAGGGGGCCGGGTCCGCCGGGCGGAGCGTCGGTTGCGGAGTCACCACCGTCGGCACGTACGTCGGCGTCGTGCGCCCCATGCTGATCCTGCGGCCCAACTCCCGTGCGTCGTTGGGGCGTTGCTCGGGCTCTTTGGCCAGCAGGTCCAGGATGATCTTCTCGAGGTACTCGGGCAGTTCCGCCCGCCGGCTGCGCGGTGGGCTGGGCGGGGTGTCGCGGTGGCCGACGAGGATCGCCCAGGCGTCGTCCAGGTCGAACGGGGGCGCCCCGGTGGCGATCTCGTACAGGACGCAGCCCAGCGAGTACAGGTCGCTGCGCTGGTCGACCTCGGAGCCGCCTATCTGCTCCGGCGACATGTAGTGCGGGGTGCCCATGGCGATGCCGGTGCCGGTCAGCCGGGAGGTGAAGCCGATGTCGGCGCCGAGGCGGGCGATGCCGAAGTCGCAGATCTTCACCGTGCCGTCGGTCAGCCGCATGATGTTCGCGGGCTTCAGGTCGCGGTGCACGATGCCCTGCTGGTGGGTGTACGCGAGGGCCGAGGAGACCTGGTCGGCGATCTCCACGACGTCGCCGACCGGCAGCGGGTGGTGCTTGTTGTCCTCCAGGAGCTGGGAGAGGTTGCGTCCCTCCAAAAGCTCCATGACCAGGTAGAGGATGCCGTCCGCCTCGCCGAAGTCGTGGACGACGGTCACCCCGCGGTGCTGGAGGGCGGCGGCCACGCGGGCCTCGCGGCGAAAGCGCTCTCTCAGGACCCGGGTGAAGGAATGGTCGTGGTGCGGGCCGAGGGGCTTGAGGCACTTCACGGCGACGTGACGGCCGAGCGACTCGTCGCGGGCACGCCACACCTCGCCCATGCCGCCCCGCCCGATCAGGTCGAGGAGCCGGTACCGGCCCTGGATCAGCCTGCTGTCCCCCATCTGCTGCGATCGCCCCCGTAAGTGTTCGCCCCGCCCACCCCTGGCTCGTCCAGTATGGCGACCTATCGTCCGACTTTGTACGGCGCCGGGCGGGAGCCGGGGCCGAGCCGTGACATGGCGCGGAGGATGTGCTTGGGCGGGAGTTGCCAGCGCACCCGTGCGGGAACGCAGCGCAACAGGTTGCCCATGGCACGCAGTTGCAGGGTGACGGTCTCGGGTTTCGGGGCGGGCCTGCCGTACAACTCGTGGGCGTACGGCGGCAGGGCGGCGTACGCCAGGTGTGCCACGCGCCGCCACAGCAGCTCGCGCGCCGGGACGAGGAGGGGGTGCGTCGGCGGGCGGAGCAGGAAGTCGTCCACTTCGCGTGCCTCGGGTCCGGCGGCGAGTTCGGGCCGCACCTTCTCGAAGTAGGCGTCCATCTCCACCTGGTTCGCGGGTACGGCGTCGGGGTCGAGGCCCACCAGGCGGGCGCTGACGCGGTGTTCGCCGATGTAGCGGTCGGCCTGCGCGTCGGTGAGACGGAAGCCGGAGCGGCGGGCGACCTGCAGGTAGGAGTCGATCTCGGCGCAGTGCACCCACAGCAGCAGTTCCGGTTCGTCGACGCCGTACCGCTCCCCCGTGTCCGGGTCGGTCGCCGACAGCATGGTGTGGATCTTCCGGACGCGGACGCCGGCCCGCTCGGCGGCCTCGCTGGTGCCGTAGCTGGTGGTGCCGACGAAGTTGGCGGTGCGCATCAGCCGGCCCCAGGCGTCGCGCCGGAAGTCGGAGTTCTGCATGACGCCGCGTACCGCGCGCGGGTGCAGTGCCTGGAGGTAGAGCGCGCGGACACCGGCGACCCACATCATCGGGTCGCCGTGCATCTGCCAGGTCACCGAGGACGGTCCGAACAGCCCGGGGTCACCTGCCTGGAAGTCCGCCACCACTGCAGGTTAACGCCGTACCCGAGGCATCCCCAGGCCGATCCAGGAAATGATCTCCCGCTGGATCTCGTTGTTGCCGCCGCCGAAGGTGAAGATCACGGCGGAGCGGTAGCCGCGTTCCAGTTCGCCGTGGAGGACCGCGCCCGCCGAGCCCTCCTTGAGGATGCCCGCCGCGCCGACGATCTCCATGAGCCAGGCGTAGGCGTCCCGGCGGGCCTCGGAGCCGTAGACCTTGACCGCGGAAGCGTCCTGCGGGGTGAGGGTGCCGTCCTCGACGGCGTGCACCATCTGCCAGTTGAGGAGCTTGAGCGCATCGAGTTTCGTGTGGGTCTGAGCGAGGCGGCGGCGCACCCAGGGCAGGTCGACGACGCGGCGGCCGTCGGCGAGCTTGGTCTCCATCGCCCAGCGCTGCACGTCCTGCAGGGCGCGGATGGCCATGGTGCCGTGGGCGGCGAGGGTGACGCGTTCGTGGTTGAGCTGGTTGGTGATCAGCCGCCAGCCCTGGTTCTCGGCGCCGACGCGGCGGGAGACGGGGACGCGGATGTTCTCGTAGTAGCTGGCGGTGGTGTCGTGCGAGGCGAGGGTGTTGATGAGGGTGCAGGAGTAGCCGGGGTCGGTGGTCGGCACGAGCAGCATGGTGATGCCCTTGTGCGGCGGGGCCTCGGGGTCGGTGCGGGTGGCCAGCCAGACCCAGTCCGCGGTGTCGCCGTTGGTCGTCCAGATCTTCTGTCCGTTGACGACGTACTCGTCGCCCTCCCGTACGGCGCGCGTCTTGAGGGCGGCGAGGTCGGTGCCCGCGTCGGGCTCGCTGTAGCCGATCGCGAAGTCGATCTCGCCGGCGAGGATCTTCGGCAGGAAGTACGCCTTCTGCTCGTCGGTGCCGAAGTGCATGATCGTCGGCCCGACCGTGTTCAGCGCCATCAGCGGCAGCGGTACGCCGGCCTGGGCGGCCTCGTCGAAGAAGATGAACTGCTCCATCGCACTCAGCCCGCGCCCGCCGTACTCCTTCGGCCAGCCCACGCCGAGCCAGCCGTCCGTCCCCAGGCGCCGGATGGTTTCACGGTAGAAGCGCTTCTGGGCGGCGGGGTCGCCGTGCCGGGCGTAGGCGTTGTCCGGCACCAACTCGGCGAAGTACGAGCGCAGTTCGGTGCGCAGCCGCTGCTGCTCGGGTGTGTATTCGAGGTGCACGGCGCCTCCAGGCTCCCAGGACCGGTCCTGACGACGCACACCGTAGAACGTGTTTCAGAAATTGGGAATGGCGAGGCATGCGGAAAGGGCCCCCGGTCGTCCGGGGGCCCTTTCCGGTGGAAGCCGGCACAAGCCGGTGGACGTGCTCGGTGGTGGAAGTGCTCAGTGTGCGACGGGAGTTGCCCGGGCGTCGGCCGATGCCACGGCCGCAGCGGCCGTTTTCGGAGCCAGCAGCCGTTCCGCGAGCACCCCGAAGACCAGCCCGAAGGAGGTCCACAGGGTCAGCTGGACGGCCAGGGCCGCCAGGCGGAACTGCCAGAGCAGGGAGGCGGAGAAGTCCTTGGGGACCTCGTTGACGGCCGGCAGGAAGACGTACGCGAGTCCGACCGCGAGGACGAAGAACGCGCCCGCGGCGAGCGTCGCGTTCCAGTTCCCGAGGCGGGGCGCGAGGCGCTTGCCCAGGATCACGGTGGCGACGGCGAGCAGCACGCTCAGGACCACCATCAGGAAGTACAGGGTGGTGCGCTTGCCGATGGTGTCGGGGTCACCGACGGACGGCGGGTTGGCGGGGTACTTCAGGAACGGCACGAGGTACACGGTGATCAGGCCGGCGGCCGCGAGGAGCAGCGCACTGGCGCGCGGTCCGAAGCGGCCGATGCGGCCGAGCGCGAAGCAGTACGCGAGGGCGGCGATGCCGCCGAACGCGATGCCGTAGACCAGGACACCGGTGGACAGGCCCGCGGTGGACTGCATCGTGCGGCTGACGGCTTCGACGCCGTGTTCGTGCGAGTGCGCCTCTTCGTAGGCGATGGCCGCGTCCACGCGCGGTTCACCGAGGAAGTAGGCGACGACGAGGGCGAGCAGGCCCGCGGTCAGTCCCGCGAGCATGCCGCGCACCAGAAGGTTGCGAACGGTTGCCGAGTTCATGGGCTCGTAGGTTTCCTCGCCGCCGTCAGTGGCAGGGGAAGCCGAGCAGGTGGCGGGCATCGTGCACCCACTCGTGCACGTTCTCTCCGCTCGTCACGGAGGTGGCGCCCTGCTCGGCGCCGACGAAGTAGAGCAGGACCAGCATCAGGATGCCGAAGAAGACCGCCCAGGGAGCGATCGCTCCGATCGGCAGCTTCGTGGGTACGGCTGTGGGTGTGGTGGTCGGCTGGGCGACAGACTGCGCCATGGCAGGCCCTCCTGGGGAACTCGCGTCCCGTCTCGGTGGTGCACAGGACGACGGGCGGGTCTGACTCGCCCGGCACACACCCAGGGTGCGTGCCCGGCATACAGTGGCGCGACCGTGCCGGAATTCCACCGGCTTCCGCTGTGCCGTCGTCAATATCGACGAGAAGGTACCGCGAAGCAGAGGTGGGGCCAAGAGCGCACGGGACGGCGGTGAGCGCCCCTGCGGAGCCGATTTCGCCGTCAGGGCAAGGGATCCGGAGGGAAGTTGAGCGCGGAAGTGGACGCATGACGAGCCGAGTGATCTTGATCTCACCCGCGATCACGGCGGCCCTGCGCGAGGCGCGCTTCGACGACGGCTGCCCCCTCGACGACTCCGGGCTGAGGCAGGCGCGGGCGGCCGCCGGCACGCTGCCGGCGGCGGATCGGGCCTGGGTCTCCCCCACCGTGCGCTGCCGCGAGACGGCCGACGCGCTCGGCATCGACGCCGTGGACGCAGCGGAGTTGGCGGGGCTGGACGCGGGCCGCTGGCGTGGGGCGACGCTGGCGGAGGTGAGCGAGCAGGAGCCGGAGGCGCTGGCCCGCTGGCTGTCGGACCCCGGGGCCGCATCGCACGGCGGGGAGTCGGTGCGGGCGCTGTGCGGCAGGGTGGCGACCTGGCTGGAGACGGCCGCGCGGGCGCCGGGCCGGTGCGTCGCCGTGGTCGAGCCCGAGATCGTACGGGCGGCCGTGGTGCAGGCTCTCGGGGCTCCGGAGTCGGCGTTCTGGCGCACCGACGTCCCGCCGCTGGCGGCCGTCGAGCTCAGCGGCAGGTCCGGGCGCTGGAACGTACGGCTCGGGCGGCCGCTCGGCGCCACCGACTGAGCGTCGGTCCGGTACGGCGGGACACGGACCCTCGCCCGGCCGCGTGCGTCAGTTCAGAGTGGCGAGGAAGTCCGTGCACGCCTGTGCGCACACCCGGCCGGCCTTGGCGCCGTCCTCGGCACCGGACTGCCGGTCGAAGACGTGCGCACACTCCAGACAGACGGTGCGGCACCACTCCACCTGGATGCGGATGCCGGCCTCGTCCAGTCGATTCTGCTCGGACAGCACACGACAGGTGGCGTCGCACACCTCCGCGCACATGATGCCCTTGCGTCGTACGAGTTCCTGCTCCTGCGTCCCGTCCGGATCCACGAGACTCGCGCGCAGGGCACACGCGCGTGCGCACTCGGTACACGCCTGCGCGCAGGCGAAGCGGTCTTCCAGGAACCGGAAGAGCTCCTGCTGGGTCGTCGAAGTCACACCGGGCGGGTAGCCGGTGCCGATCGTGTCAAACACCGGGAATCGCGGCATGCCCCGCCCACGCCGAGGCGAGTCGGTTCCTGCGGGGTCCCACGGGTACTCGCGCCCATGAATACCGCATGGATGGACATCGTCGCAGGTCGCAGCGCTCTCGGGATCTGCCTCGCCGTGGCGGGCGCGGCGGTCGTGGCGCTGTTGATCGGCGCCTGGGTGTGCCCTACGCGACGGTCGCCGGAAGGGCGGATCCGGGCGCTCGGGGCCGAGTGCGTGAGGGCGGCAGCCCGCTGCCCGACTGACGCGAGCGGGTCGAAGACGTGGCTAGGGCCCTTCTGATGGATCTCCGTGGAAGAAGGAGCGGCGTTCGGTGCGTGCGATCGGCGTGCGGCGTGGAGGGTCATGTGGCGGAGCCACCTGGCCCTCCACGCCGTGCGGTGAGCGTGCGTGCCGGGCGTCGCGACGCCGCGGAGATCCATCAGAAGGGCCCTAGGCCCGGTGAGCGTCGTCGTGGACCAGGCCGGCGATGTGGCTGGTGACCGTGTCGAGGATGTCCGTCCAGGCTGATTCATCACCGAGTACGAGGTAGTTGAGGGTCAGCCCGTCGGTCATGGCGGCGAGGTAGCGGGCCAACACCGTTGCCGGGACGGCGAGTTGAAGGTTCATGTTCCGGCGCAACTGGTCGATGAGTTCGGCATAGGCGGCGCCGTACAGCTCGTACTGCCGTCGGGCCAGGTGCTCGAAACCCGGCTCGCGCAGGGCGTATTGGGTGAGTTCGTAGGTGAGCATGTGCTCGTCGGGGTGGGCGCGGACGTGGTCCCAGTACGCCTGGAAGCCGGCCCGGACGGTCTCCACGAGCGTGGCCCTGGGCCGTAGGGCCTCCTTCACCACCTCCACCGAGTGGTCGGTGAGGGTCGTGATGACGGCCTCGACCAGGGCCTGCTTGGAGTCGAAGCAGTAGTGGAAGACGCTCAGGGACACGCCCGCCTCGGCGGCGATGGACCGGGTCGTCGTCTTGGCGACGCCGTCCCGGGCCATCGCCCTGATCGCCGCTTCCGTCAGCTGTCTGCGCCGCTCGGCCGACGGCAGTCGTGCCATGTGTGTCCTCGGGTGTGGTGACGGATCTCAGGCGCTGTGGACGCCCACTTCGTAGAGCGAGTATCCCCAGTCGGTGCCGCGGTCGAGGCCGTGGACCCGGACATAGCGGGCCGGTGTGCCGGTGAAGCGGGCGGTGTCCAGGCCGCCGTCGCCGGACGTCGTGGACCAGACGGTCTGCCAGTCGGTGCCGTCGGTGGAGAGTTCGATGCGGTACGACTTGCCGTACGCGCGCTCCCAGTCGAGCGTGACCCGGCCGACGAGGTTGGTGGAGCCGAGGTCGACCTGCCACCACTGGTCGTCGCTCCAGTCGCCGGCCCAGCGGGAGTTGTCATCACCGTCGACGGCGCGTCCCGGCTGGTAGCTGGTGAACGGGTTCGACTCGGACGAACTGGCCGTGGCCGTCGCGTCCTTGGCCAGGTTGACCGATGCCCGGTGCTGCTCGGTCGCCCCCCATGTGCCGAGGTAGGACTCGGCGCCCCGCAACAGGTCGTTCACCACGTCCTGGCCGCCGACGAGCCGGATGTCCTCGATCCAGTCGGGGATCATGCCGACGTCGGCGGCACCGTCGGTGTTGAGGTCGAAGGTGCGCTCACCGGTGGTCTGCCGGTCGATGACCGAGCCGCCGTCGGCGCTCTTGAAGGGGTACGTGACCTTGTTCGCGGCGTCCGCTCCGCGCGGTGCGGGATGGTCGCCGATGCCGTTGAAGTCGGTGCCGTAGCCGTAGCCGACACCGTACTTGTCGCGCAGCGCCTTCGTACGGTTCGCCTCCGCCACGAACCCCTCGGAACCGTGCATGTACTGGGCGACGAAGCCGCCGAGCGAGTAGACGCGCTCCGTCCAGTTCAGGTCCATCCAGCTGTGCGAGGAGATCACGCCGGGGTAGGACGCGGCCTCGAAGATGTCCAGCGCCTGGCCGACGGCCTTGACGCTCATGTGGTCGATCTCCAGCATCATCTTGCGTTTCATCATGCCGCGCGCGGCGTACTCACCGAGGCTGGTCAGCCCCCGGGTGTTGCACTGGGCGTCCGCGTCGTACGAGGGCACGTCCACGCCCGCCGGGAGGTCCTCCTCCGCTGCGGACGAGGCGGTGCCGATGGGGTTGTCGTGCTGGGGGCCGGTGCACTTCTCGGTCTTCCAGAAGGTGCCGGTCGACAGGAACTGCCCTACGTTGATGGCCGTTCCGAGGCCGCCCGAGTCGAAGCGGACGCCGCACAGCGCGTTGTCGAACTTGTGGCACAGGAACATGGAGCGCACACCGAGGGCGTAGAGCTCGTCCAGTCCCTTGTCGATGTCGGCCTTGCTGCACTGCGGGATGTCGAGGATCTGCTTGCAGCCGAACGGCTCGGAGGTCTCCACGCCCAGGACGACGGCCAGCTTGCCCGCCTTGATCACCTCGCGGGCCTGCGCGCTGTCGGTGACGATCCGGAACCAGCCCTTTCCGGTTCCGCCGTACATCTTGTCGATGTAGGCCTGCAGGTCGTACGTCAGCTTCGCCTGCAGCCGGATCGAGGTCATCTCGTCGCAGCTGCGGTCCTTGAAGGGGTAGACCGAGCAGATCACGCCGTTGGTGACGAGGTCGTTGACCAGCACCCGCTGTCCGCCGCGCCAGGCCCGCTCCACCCAGGCGTAGTAGTTCGCCTGATGGGTCATCGAGTCGTACGCGGGCCAGTCCTTGAAGGTGGGCCAGCCGACCGGGTCGTGCTTCCCGTCGCCGCCGTGGGTGATGTAGTCGAAGATCGCGAGGGTGCCGTCGGGGTAGTGCTCGGGACAGTCCTTCAGCGCGTCGGCGACCCCGCCCTCGGAGAACACCTTGCCGCAGATCAGGCGGCCCCCGAAGGCCTCGTTGCCGAACAGGTGGTTGTGCGCGTCGACGAACCCGCGCACGTCGCCGGCGGAGTCGGTGCCGGTGAACGGCTCGCCGGTGACGTTGATCTGGGCGTCCGGGGCCGGGCGCGAGGTCGGGATCCACCAGTCGTTGCCGGCCGCCGAACTCGGCGTGGGGCCGAGGGCCATGGACAGGAACAGGAGAAGCAGCGACACCACGGTGACGTTCTTGCGTCTGCGGTACGAGCGTCGAGTCGGTGTCACGGCCCACGTCCCTCGGTCGGCGGGAAGGCGCGGTTGACGAACCCATGGGGTTGTCATGACCTGCGCAAGATATGGGACGAGGATCGGTGCGGGCACCTTCCGAGTCAAGGGTCCGGGACGCTTGACCTGATAGCGCCCGGAGAAAAGTCTCCGACGAATCTGCCGTCACGAGAGAGGCCGCGGTGGCCGTCGCGGGTTGACCATCAGGTGGCTCTGTCCGACGGCCGGGTGGTCGGCGGGGCCGCCAGGGTGCGCGGCGCGTCGTCGGTCAGTACGGTGCTGTCCTGGTGTGCGAGCTTGGGCATGAGGGACTCCGGAAGTCATCGGCGTGGGTCAACGGGCGGTGGAGGCGGCATGGCCGGCAAGAAGGCGGCAACGCTGCCGCGCAAGACGTACGAGAAGGAACTGCTGCGCCTGCAGACCGAGTTGGTGAAGCTGCAGGAGTGGGTGCGGGCGGAGGGCGTACGCCTGGTCGTCGTCTTCGAGGGGCGGGACGCGGCGGGCAAGGGCGGCACCATCAAGCGGGTCGCGGAGCATCTCAACCCGCGCGTCGCACGGATCGCGGCGCTGCCCAAGCCGACCGAGCGCGAGCGCAGCCAGTGGTACTTCCAGCGGTACGTGGAGCATCTGCCGGCCGCCGGGGAGATCGTGCTGTTCGACCGGTCCTGGTACAACCGGGCCGGGGTCGAGCATGTGATGGGGTTCTGTACCAAGGAGGAGCACCAGCTGTTCCTGCGCCAGTGTCCGATCTTCGAGCGGATGCTGGTCGAGGCCGGGATCGTGCTGCGCAAGTACTGGTTCTCGGTGAGCGACACCGAGCAGCAGGAACGCTTCCGGCGCCGCCTTGACGATCCGCTGCGACGCTGGAAGCTGTCGCCCATGGACCTGGAGTCGATCACCCACTGGGAGGCGTACTCCCGGGCCAAGGACGAGATGCTGGTGCACACGGACATCACCGAGGCACCGTGGTTCGTCGTGGAGAGCGACGACAAGCGCCGGGCCCGGCTGAACACGATCGCCCACCTGCTGGACTCCGTGCCCTATCGCGAGGTGCCGCCGCCGGTGCTGAAACTGCCGGAGCGGCCCGCGTCGACCGGCTACGAGCGCCCGCCGCGCGATCTGCAGACCTACGTCCCCGACCGCACGGCGAACCTGTAAGCCGGACGCGGGGCTCACACCCGCTGCGGGACCACGGCGACCGGGCAGGCGGAGTGATGCAGTACCGCGTGGGCGACACGGCCGAGCTGGAGCCCGAAGTGCCCATGGCGACGCTTGGCGCCGACGACCAGGAGGTCGGCCCGGTGCGAGGCGTCCACCAGCACTTTGCGGGCATGGCCCTCGACGGTACGGCGGTGCACGTCGACGTCCTCCGGGACGTCCCGCAGCGCTCCCTCCAGCGCCTCCACGGCCCGCTTTTCGAGCATCCGGTCGGGTTCGCCGGCCATCAGTGGGTGGTCGGTGGTCTCGTGCGCGGGACACCGCCAGGCCCGTACGGCGTCCAGAGGCACCCCTCGTCGCCGTGCCTCGTCCAGGGCGAAGTGCACGGCCGGCGACTCCGTGCCGTCCTCTCCGACGCCCACGACCACGCGCCCGTGGACCCCGTGCGACGCCTGCTTGTCGTGGGCGTCGCGCAGCACGATCACCGGGCAGTCGGCGTGGGCGGCCGCGGTCAGGCTGACGGAACCGAGCAGCAGCTCGGCGATGCCACTGCGGCCACGGGTGCCCACCACCAGGGCGGCGGCCTGCCGTCCCTCGCGGACCAGTGCGTACTCGGGCTCGTCCGGCAGCACCTCGGCGGACACCTTCAGGTCCGGACGGCGGGTTCGCGCTCGCCTCGCGGCGCGGTCGACGATGTCCTCGGCGAGCACCTGCTCGGGCGGTCTGCCGAGGTCCGCGGCGAGCGCGCCGCCCTCGTAGCGTTCCCAGAGCGAGGCGTACACCACCCGCAGCGGCAGCGCACTCAGCGCGGCCTCGTCGGCCGCCCAGTCGACGGCTCGCAGGCTGGGCTCGGAACCGTCGACGCCCACGACCAGCGGAAGATCCATCGTCCTCACGCTCCCATGCCGAGGTCGAACACGATGCGGGCCTTGACCTGGCCGCGCAGCACTTCGTCATTACTTCGCCGATGCGGTCGTTGACGGCGGCGAGCGGACGCGTCTCGCGGATGACCTTGGTGCCTGCCCGCTGCGTGCGGTGGGAGGACCTCGGCGAGGTCCTGCCAGGTGCCGGCGATGGCACCGATCACCGAGGTGCCGTTCAGCACGGTGTCCACGATCGGGACCTGGCTCGTGCCGTGCGCCGGCAGTGCCACGATAACGAGCTTGCTGCCGCGCCGCACCGCGGAGTTGACGGCGGTGAAAGCGGCCCAGTTCATCGCCGGGTCGATCGCGGCGTGCGCACCACCATGGCGCTTGTCAGGTCGGGGCGGCTGGCACTGCAGGGACCGCAGGTCCCCGATCCGGGCCGACCGGCCCAACGGAGTCGCATCGCGGGCGCGCGGCGGGGCCCGCCATGTCTCCGGGCTGAACGGCCCGTTCCGCAGGTCCTGTTGGGCCGCCGCGGCCGTATACCTCGCGGTCGGAGGCACCGCGGTGGATTCTTGTGGCAGGCGGTGAGAGGAGATCCATGTCCCAGGTCACGTGGTGGCGCCGTGCAGCGCCCGGGGTCACCGCGCTGACCGGGTACCGCCGCTCCTGGCTGCGCGGCGACCTGCTGGCGGGAGTGACGGTGGCCGCCTATCTCGTGCCGCAGGTGATGGCGTACGCGGGCGTGGCGGGTCTGCCCCCGGTGACCGGGCTGTGGGCGATCCTGCCCGCGCTCGGCCTGTACGCGCTGTTCGGCTCGTCCCGGCTGCTCTCGGTCGGCCCCGAGTCGACGACGGCTCTGATGACGGCGACGGTGGTGGCCCCGCTCGCGGGCGGCGACGCGGGCCGCTACGCCACACTGGCCGCCGTTCTTGCCATCACGGTCGGCCTGTTGTGTCTGGCGGCGCGGGCACTGCGCCTGGGCTTCGTCGCCGATCTGCTCTCCCGCCCGGTGCTGATCGGTTATCTGGCGGGGGTCGCACTGATCATGATCGTGGACCAGCTCCCCAAACTGACCGGCGTGTCCACCAAGGGCACGGCCTTCTTCCCCCAACTGTGGTCCTTCGTAAGGAATTTGGGGCAGGCGCACACAGCCACGGTGCTGTTCGCCGCTGTAGCCCTCGTCTTCCTGTTCACGGTCGCGCGGCTGGCCCGTGCGGTGCCGGGCCCGTTGCTGGTGGTGGTGCTGGGCACGGCCGCCGTGGCCACCTTCGACCTCGACGAGCGGTACGGCATCAAGGTGATCGGCGACGTCCCTGCCGGGCTGCCCTCCGTCGCACTGCCGGACCTCACCGAGCTGCCGCACCTGGTACTGCCCGCCCTCGGCGTCCTGCTGGTGGCCTACACGGACTTCATCCTCACCGCGCGGGCGTTCACCGGCGGCGACGAAGGCCCGCCGCTCGACGCCGACCAGGAGTTCCTGGCGTTGGGCGCGGCCAACCTCGGGGCAGGCCTTGTGCACGGCTTCCCGGTGAGCAGCAGCGCCAGCCGTACCGCGCTCGCCTCGTCGACCGGTGCCCGCAGCCAGGCGTACTCCCTCGTCGCGGGCCTGGCGGTGCTCGCCGTCCTGCTGTTCCTCAGCCCGCTGCTGAGCCGTACCCCGTCGGCCGTACTGGGTGCGCTCGTCGTGTACGCCGCCGTCCGCATGGTCGACCTCGCGGGCTTCCGCCGGCTGGCCTCCTTCCGCCGGCGCGAGCTGCTGCTGGCGCTCGGCTGCCTGGCCGGAGTGCTGACCCTGGACATCCTGTACGGGGTGATCGTGGCCGTCGGACTGTCCGTGGCCGAGCTGCTGACCCGGGTGGCCCGGCCGCACGACGCCGTGGAGGGGCTGGTGCCGGGTGTCGCCGGCATGCACGACGTCGACGACTATCCGCAGGCCCGGACCGTCCCGGGCCTGCTCGTCTACCGCTACGACTCACCGCTGTTCTTCGCCAACGCCCAGAACTTCCACCGCCGCGCCCTGGCCGCCGTCGACGAACAGACCAGCCCGGTGCGCTGGTTCGTCCTCAACACCGAGGCGAACGTCGAGGTGGACATCACCGCACTGGACGCGGTCGACGACCTGCGCCGCGAACTCGACCGCCGCGGGATCGTGTTCGCCCTCGCCCGGGTGAAGCAGGACCTCCTGGACGATCTGGAGGCGTACGGGCTCGCCGAGGCGGTGGGCAGGGAGCTGATCTTTCCCACCCTGCCGACCGCCGTGGCCGCATACCGGGAGTGGTGCCGCGAGGGTTAGTCGTTCCAGCTGTTCACGCGGCCATGGCGGTCACCAGGGGTGGAACGGCCCGCCGGACGGCCCATTCGTGGGGCCGGGTGGCCCCTGGCCCTTGACCGGACCGTGTGCACACGCTGGGAGTGACAGCTCCGTACGCCTTACTGGGAGGCACGCCATGAACGCTCCCGCAACCATGAGGATGCCGCACGCGCTGCCTGCCGAGCACTGGCAACAGTTGTTGCGGATCGCCCGGGAAGTGTCGTTCCCCCAGGGCAGCCGACTGTTCGAGGAGGGCGGTCGCGCCGAACGGTTCTGGATCATCCGCACCGGCACGGTCGACCTCGACATGCGCGTGCCCGGCCGCCGCGCGGCCGTCATCGAGTCCCTCGGGCACAACGAACTCATCGGCTGGTCCTGGCTGTTCACCCCGCACACCTGGCACCTCGGCGCAGAGGCGGCGTCGCCGCTGCGGGCGTACGAGTTCGACGCCACGGCCGTGCGGACGCTCTGCCAGGAGGATCCCGAGTTCGGCCGGAGTGTCGCCCGGTGGGTGGGCGAGGTCGTGGCCCACCGCCTGCAGGCGGCCCGCATCCGGCTCCTGGACCTGTACGCCCCGTACGGCAGCGGCAGCCTGCGGTGAACCCGTCTCCTTGGCCGCAAGGACCGAAGTGATCAAAGGTCGGCGCGGTGCCCGTGGTGGACGGTGGGAACAGGGTTCTGGGTGTCGTCTCCGAGGCCGATCCACTGGCCAAAGAGGAGTTCCGCGACAGCGATCCCGACCGGTGCACGCAGCTGCGGCGGCTGCCCGATCTCGCCAAGGCCGGCTGCTCGGTCACCGCCGGTGAGGCCGGCTTCCTGGACCGGCCTGGCTCACATCCCCTTCAGCCGGTCGTGTGTCCCCACTCCCGCCCGACCCGCTCCCATTCGGCGCCCCACCGCTCGGTGGCCCGCCGCTGCACGCGCAACCTCACCAGGCGCCCGCCGCCCAGCACCACCAGGCCGGTGGCCAGCGCGGCTCCGCTGCCGGCCAGCACCACGCGCGTCGACGCCTCGACGGACGTCACCGGTGCGCTCACCAGCCGGCCGTGCCCGTCCGTCCAGGCCGGCACCTCGCTGCCCGGCTTCGCCGAGGGCTTCACGTCCACCATCCCCGTACGGACGGTTCGCTTCCCGTCGCTCAGGTCGGTCCAGTGCACCGTCCCCCGCACCCGGTCGTACCTGATACCGGTGACCACGTCCCGGCCACTGCCGGGCACGGTTTTGACAAGCACCGCGGACACCGGACGGCGGTCCGCCCGGTCCTGCTCCACCGCGTGCTCGACGGCCTGCGCCCCGACGACCCCGGCGGCGACCGCCCCCACCGTCGCGACCGTCCAGGCGGCCAGCACGATCCACGCCTCCACCACGTCGCTGTGCCTCCGCAGCAGATTGCTCCGCCAGCGCCATCCCAGGACCTTCACGTGTCTGGCCTTCCGCATCGGTCACACCCCCTTACGGGCGTAATGAGGACGGACACACCTAAAAGGTCTCACCACATCGCCGTCGGCGGGAGAGGCAGCCGGCCCTCCGCATGAGTGGGCCGGTCGGGGTGGAGCGGGGACGGGTGAGGGGCCGATCGGCCCTGGTGCGTCCGGCCCTGTCGAGTGATGATCCTCGTGACGGACGGCCCGCAGTCGTCACACCTCCGTGGAACAAGGGGTCGACATGACCGAGGCACGCACCTTCACGGCACAGGATCCGATCCGCGTCTTCCTCCTCGACGACCACGAGGTCGTCCGGCGCGGACTGGCCGACCTGCTCGACGACGAGGAGGACATCTCCGTCGTCGGCGACGCCGAGAACGTCGAGCACGCCCTCGTCCGGGCTCCGGCGGTGCGACCCCACGTGGCCGTCCTGGACGTACGCCTACCGGACGGCGACGGCATCTCCGTCTGCCGCGAGCTGCGCAGCCGTATGCCGGAACTGGCCGTGCTGATGCTGACCTCGTTCGACGACGAGGACGCGCTGCTCGACGCGATCATGGCCGGGGCCTCGGGCTACGTACTCAAGCAGATCAGGGGTTCGGACCTGGTCTCCGCGGTACGCACGGTCGCCTCCGGCCAGTCGATGCTGGACCCGGCGACCACCGCCCGGCTGATGCGGTCCCTGCGCGCCGAACCGGCCGAGACTCCGGCCGTCGCCCCCGAACTGGCGGGCCTGTCCCCGCGCGAGCGGGAGATCCTCGCGCTGATCGGCGACGGACTCACCAACCGCGAGATCGGCAAACGGCTCTACCTGTCGGAGAAAACCGTCAAGAACCACATCTCCCGGCTACTGGCCAAGCTGGGCGTCCAACGCCGCGTCCAGGCCGCCGTTCTCGCCACACACCTGGAACAGGCCGAACCGGGAGACCGCCCCGCACGGTGACGCACCCGGCGGCGAGGCCGCGGTTCCGTTCCACCGCCGCAGGCCGACCCCGCGGGTCCCTAGTCCCGGGGCAGCGGTACGTGCCAGTCCAGTGCGGCACCGCCCGAGGACGCGCTGCCGAACTCCAGCGCTCCGCCCAGCTGCTCGGCCCGTTCGGCCATGTTCCGCAGGCCGCTGCGGCGGCCGTCGGGCGGGATGCCCACGCCGTCGTCGGAGATCTTCAGCCGGACTTCGCGCCCGTCCGTCTGCAGGACGACGTCGGCGCGGTAGGCCCCGGCGTGCCGGGCGATGTTGGTCAGGGCCTCCGAGAGCACGGCGACGACGTGGTCGGCGAACTCCCGTGGCACGTCCGTGTCCAGCAGGCCTTCCATCCGCACGCTGGGCGCGAAGCCCAGTACCGGCGCCGCCTCGCCGACCACCCGCACCACACGCGCCCGCAGTCCGGTTCCAGCGGCGCCCTCGCGCGCACGCAGGCCGAAGATCGTGGTCCTGATGATCTTGATGGTCTCGTCCAGGTCGTCGACCGCCCGCACCACCCGGTCGGCGGCCTCCTCGTGCTCGATGAAGCGGCCCGCGCTCTGCAGCGTCATACCGGTGGCGAACAACCGCTGGATCGCCAGGTCGTGCAGGTCGCGGGCGATCCGGTCGCGGTCCTTGAGCACCGCGATCTCCGCGGCGTCCTGGCGGCGTTCGGCCAGTTCCATCGCGACGGCGGCCTGCGCGGCGAAGGCCTGCAGGGTCTCGGTCTCGGTCGCCGAGAACGCGGGCCGGCCGGCCCTCCGCGCCAGCAGGACCACGCCTCGGGCACCCGGGTCGCCCGTGCCGATGGGCACGGCGACGGCTGGGCCCAGTCCCCCGAACCGCGGCGGCTCCAGGGAGATCCGTTCGTCGTGGGCGACGTCCGCGCTGGTGACCGGGGTGGCGCCGGAGAAGGCCAGCCCCATCAGGCTCCGGTCCATGGGCAGCACGAGCCCCCGGTGCGCCTCGGCGTCCAACCCGACGGCGATCTCCACGGCGAGTGAACCGGTGTCCTCCATGGGCAGCGCGACCGCCGCCAGGGCCGATCCGGTGATCTCGCCGGCCCGCTCCGCGATCAGGCCGAGGACCTCGGTGCGCGCACTTCCGGACATCAGGCTGTGGGTGATCTCCGCGTTCGCCTGCAGCCAGCGCTCGCGCAGCCGCGAGTCCTCGTACAGGCGGGCGTTGTCGATCGCGACACCGGCCGCCACGGCCAGGGTCGACAGGACCGACTCGTCCTCCTCGTCGAAGTCCGCCCCACCGCGCTTCTCGGTGAGGTACAGGTTGCCGAAGACCTGGTCGCGTACCCGGATGGGCACCCCCAGGAAGGTGTTCATCGGCGGGTGGTGGACCGGGAAGCCGTACGACGCGGGGTGCTGGGAGATCTTCGCCAGCCGCAGCGGTTCGGGGTGGCGGATGAGTTCGCCGAGGATGCCGTGGCCCTCGGGGAACGGGCCGATCCTGTCGATCTCCTCGTCGCTGACCCCGACCGTGTGGAAGGCCGACAGCCGCCTGCCGTCGGGGCCGATCACACCGAGGGCGGCGTACTCGGCGTCGACGAGCACCGCCGCGGCCTCCACGATGCTGTGCAGGGCCTGTTCGAGATCGAGTTCCCGGCCGACCGAGAGCACAGCCTCCAGGAGGCTGTGCACCCGGTCACGCGTGCTTCGGGCCGCGTCCAGGCGGGCCTGCAACTGCTCGAGCAGCTCGTCCAGCCTCAGCTGCGGCAGCCGCAGGCGGGCGTCCCGTGATTCCTCATCAGGGCTTCCCACCGGTCATCCTCCCGGTCCCGCTCGCTCCCGATCGCCCGACGATGTCGGTGCTCTGCCACGCTAGCGGTCCGGGGCATCGGGCGGCACGGCGTAGGGCGGGGCGGGTGCGGTACGGCGAGCCCGTCACGAGCGGTGGCACGGACCCTCTTCGACGACCGGCGCATGCCGTCTTCCGTTCGGCCCACGGTGGTGCGGTGCCAGGAAGATTCGGGGCCACAGGCCGGTCTTAAGAGGGCCGACCGGCCCTAACAGCCGCGTGCTGCTCAAGTGGAGGATGGAGGGATGCTCCACAACGACGGCTTCCGCTCACTGGACCGGCAGGAGTGCATGCGCCTCCTGGCCAAGGTTCCGGTCGGGCGTGTCGTCTTCACCCGGCAGGCGCTGCCCGCCGTACTCCCGGTCAACTTCGTCCTGGACCTGGACGGCTCCGTGCTGCTGCGTACCTCGGCCGGCTCGGACCTCACCCGCGCCATCGACGGTGTCGTGGTCGCCTTCGAGGCGGACGAGTTCGACACGGAGGGCCGGTCCGGCTGGAGTGTCGTCGTCACCGGCCGGGCCTGCGTGGTGACCGATCCCGTCGAGCACAACCGGCTGTCACGGACCGGCCCGCGGTCCTGGATGGTCGTACTGGACGGCGTCTTCGTGAGGATCGAGTCGGAGATGGTCACCGGGCGGGAGATCGGGAGCGCGCGCGGCCCGGCCTGAGCGGCAAAGCGGTATGCGCACGGTGCGGCCGCTGTCGGGCCGGGCATGGGCCGGTACCGCGGGCGCCACAGAACCGCCGACACCCCGGCCGATGGCGTCGAGGGCGCCCGAGTCCGTGGCGTGGCGCAGCGTGGACGGGACGCCCCGCACGGCCCCCGGTCGCCTCGGTCCGGCCGTTTCCCTCGGCCAACTGCTCCTGGAACAGCACCTGCAAGGCCCCGGAGTCGACCGCCGAACCTGTCCACTCGTCCCGGAACCGGGACCGCAGAGCGACCCACAACGCACAGTCCGCGATCGCGTGGGCCACCCGGTCCCGTAACCCGTCGACACAGGGCCGACCGGCCCTACCCACGAGCCTGGCCCCCGGCTTTGCTCTGTATATGGCCGAAAACCACAACAGGACCGCGCCCTGCCACACGGAACGTGTCGTCGGCGGCACGACCGTGGTGGAGATGCGCGGCGACATCGACATTCTCACGACGCCGCAGCTCTCGGCGCGCCTCGACGCCCTGACCGCCGGTCGCTCCCCCGACCTGGTGGTGGATCTGCGTCCCGTGGCCTTCCTCGACTGCAGCGCGCTTCGGCTGCTGTGCCGGGTGAGGAACCGGGTCATGGCCCGGCAGGGCAGGCTGCGCCTGGTCGCGGACACCAGCCGTCTCCTGCGCATCCTGCGACCCACCGGCCTGGCCGGCGTCTTCGAGATGCACCAGGAACTGCCCGCGGTCCTCTTCGGCGCCCGGCACCACGACTCCGTGCACCACGACTCCGCCTCCGCCACGGCGGGCTGACCGGGACGGGCCGTGCTCCGCACCTCGGGGCCGCGTCCTCCCCTCGCTGTGACCGGCTTGGCGTTCGGCGCTGGAGGCCCCGCGTGGTGGCGCCTCGGCCTGCGGCGCGATCTCCGCGCCAGGGAGCGTACGGCCCCGGGTGAAGGGACCATTGGCCCTATGTGCAGCGCGAATGCCCAGGAAGACTGGGATGCCGGGCGAGGGGAGCGCTGCAGATGGTGTGACATACGGCGGTGGTGAGAGCAGTGGGCGCGATCGACGAGAACACCGCGGGGCCGGCTGTCGCGAGCCTGGATCCGCTGGGAGACCCGATTCTGCACACCCGGTTCGCACTGCCGCTGAGGCCTCCCACGTTCCTGCGGCGGAAACGACTGGTCCGGCACCTCGACCAGGCTCTCGGGACTCCGTTGACGCTGGTCAACGGAGCCGCCGGCGCAGGCAAGACGCTGCTGGTCGCCGACTGGGCCGCAGGGCTGGAAGAGCCGGTCGCCTGGCTCACCATCGAGTCGGAGGACACCCGGCCCGGCGTGTTCTGGGCGTATCTGCTGAACGCCCTGCGTGCCTCCGGAGTGCCGGTTCCCGACGAGGTCGGCTGTCCGGCGGACGCGACCCGGGTCAACCGCGGGCTGCTGACGGCGCTCGCCGCCGAACTGAACGGCCGCGACCGGACCACGACCGTCGTACTCGACGAGTACGACCGGGAGACCGCTCCGGAGGTCGCCGAGCAGCTGGAGTTCGTGCTGCATCACGCCGGACGAGGGATGCGCCTGATCCTCGTCACCCGAACCGAGCCGATGCTGCCGTTGCACCGGTACCGGGCGGCCGGTGAGCTGACCGAGATCCGCAACGCGGAGCTCGCCTTCAGCCCCGGGGAGGCCGTCGCGCTGCTGGAGCTGCACGGTCTGTGCCTCCCCGTCGAGGCCGCACGCACCCTCGTGGACCGCACCCAGGGCTGGGCCGCCGGCCTGCGCCTGTGCGCACTGGCAGCCCGGCAGAGCGCGGACCCGGAGACGTATCTGAAGGAGTTCGAGGCGGACCGGAGCACCGTCGCGGACTTCCTGCTGGCCGAGGTGCTCAAGCGGCAGCCGGACCAGACCCAGGACCTGCTGCTGCGCGTCAGCGTCCTGGAGCGCTTCTGCCCCGCCCTGGTCAACGCGCTGACCTGCCGGAACGACGCCGATCCCATTCTGGCCGAGCTGCACCGCACGAACGCGTTCGTCGAGGACCTCGGGCACTCGTGGTACCGGCTCCACCCGCTTTTCGGGGAGATCCTTCGGGCGCATCTGCGGGTGCGCCTGCCCGGTCTGGAGCCCGAACTCCACCGGCGGGCCGCGCAGTGGCTGCGGCGTTCCGGATCCCTCCCGGAGGCACTCGTGCACGGCGCCGCCGCGGGCGACTGGGAGTTCGCCGCGGACGCCCTCGTCGACGACCTGGCGATCGGGGAGCTCTTCACCGGCCTGCGCTCCGACGACCTGGCTCGCGTGTTCTCCTCCATGGGACCCGAGGCGCGGAGCCCAGCGACGGACGTCGTCCGGGCGGCCCGTGACCTGTCCGAGTGGGATCTCGACCACGGCCTGGTCCACCTCCACCATGCCGAGGAGAGTCTGGCCGGGGTCGTGCCCGCGCCGGTGGCGGCGCAGCTGAGCTGCACGTTGCTGGAGGCGCTGGCTGCTCGGCTGACCGGTTCTCCCGGGCAGGCGGAAAGGGTCGCCGAGGCCGCCAGGGAACTGCAGCGGGAGGTTCCCGCGCACCTCCTGGACAAGCATCCCGAGCTCACCGCCCTGCTGCTGACCCATCTGGGCTCCACACGTCTGTGGGCCGGGCAGTTCGAGGACGCGCGCGCGGCACTGGCTGCGGCGACCGTCTCTCCCGGCGGAGCCTCCACCGTGCTTCCCCGCGAGGAGTCCATGGGGCATCTGGCGTTGATCGACTACCTGACCGGCTGGCTCGGCAGCGCCGAGCACAAGGCCACAGCGGTACTGACCGAAACGGAGCAGCACAGTCTGCCCCAGCCGTCCGGCTCCGGCATCGAGCGGCTGGTCCTGGCTGCCGTGGCCGTCGACCGCAACGAACTGGGCCGGGCCCATGCCCTTCTCGACGAGGTGGCCGAACTCCACGCGGCGGCGCAGGATCCGGTTTCGGCTGCCGTACAGGCCATCACCACGGCGCGTCTCCTGCTGGCTCAGGGCGACGCGGAAGCCGCCGTGGAGGCGGCGAATCCGGCCGTCTCCGCCGCCGTGGCGTCACCATGGGCGCAGTGCCACGAGGCGCTGGTCACCTCGGCCGCCCACCTGGCAGAGGGCCACCCCGAGACGGCCGTCGAGGTACTGCGAGACGTGCCCGACGACCAGCCCGCCTGCGCTGTGGAGGCCGCGCGCATCCATCTCGCCACCGGCCGGCCCGGCGCCGCGATCGATCTGCTCGACGGCATCCAGGCCGACGGGCGTGCCGGACCGGCGGTGGGCGTCCGGGCCGCGCTGGTCAGGGCTCAGGCCGCAGAGCAGGCAGGAGACTCCACCGCTGCCCGCAGGCTCGTAGCACATGCGCTCCTGGACGCACGACGCGAGCGGCTGCTGCTGCCGTTCCTCGAAGCCGGCTCCTGGATACGGCCTCTCCTGGTCACGCCGCCGCTTCGGCAGCTGACCACGGGGTGGCTCACGCCCGCTCCCCCGCGTCGGCGTGAGGCGGCCCGGACCAGGGCACTGCCCTCACCCCTCGTGGTGGAGACGCTGAGCGAACGCGAGCGCGACGTGTTGCAGCGGCTGGCTCAGCCGATGTCGACGCAGGAGATCGCCGCCGACCTGTTCGTGTCGGTGAACACGGTGAAGACCCACCTCAAGAGCGTCTACCGGAAGCTGGCGGTGAACCGGCGCAACGACGCCGTGCGCCGCGCGCGCGAGCTGCGGCTGCTGTGATCGCGCGGCAACGGATCACCTGTACCGGGTGAGGCTCGGCGGGGCGCCGAGGCGGACGATCGCAGAGAAGGGCGCGGTACGCCGGTCCTCACTCCGCCCACGGGAGAACAGCTCATGCGCTATGAGATCCGCGTCGACGGACACATGTCGGAGACGCTGGCCAAGGCCTTCCCCGAGCTGGACCACGTGCTGATGGCGGGTCAGACCGTCCTGTTCGGCCCGGTCCTCGACGAGGCGCAGCTGTACGGGTTGCTGGCGCGCTGCCAGTCGTTCGGCCTGCACGTCGTCGAGATGCGGCAGCTGCCGGAGTGAGCGAATTCGGTCCGGGATTCCCGGTCGGGTACTCCCCGACCGGGAATCCCGGACCGACCGGGCGGCTCAAAGGCGCTCCGCGGTGATCCTTCCCGAGCGGGAGGCTGCTGTCAGAGCCTCGAAGTCCCGCTCATTCTGCTCGGCGTAGGACTGGGCGAACCCGGTGAGTGCGCGGCCGTAGCGGATGGGCACCAACTCAGGTACCCGGGTGGTGGATTGACGTTCGATCACGTCGATCGGGTCGGGTCGCACCTCCCCCGCCTCGAACAGGGCATGCGCCGACCGCGACATCCGCGCGCGTGCTTTCCTTCCGTACTCCGCTCGGTCGGTCGCCGGCATCGAGGCAGTGAAGGTGTTCGGTTCGGTCATGGCCCGACCTCCTGGTCCGTCCACGCAGCCGTCGGTGCCGTCGTCCCGTGACCGGTCGTCTCTTGACCAGCCCTCTCGTACGTCGTCCTTGCGCGGCAAGCCGGTGAACGGCTCCGTTCCCACCCCACCGCCACGGCGGTGGAGACGGATCACCCGTTGCGGGTGACCCGGCGGCCGGCGCCGCACGGGACGCTGGCCGGGTGGGGTCCCCACGCACCGCACCGTCGGCGGTCCGGAAGCGACCCGCTCGATCGCGCGAGGAGGAGCCATGACCGAGCCCCGTGGTCCGGAACCGCATACCGGACCGGAACAGGTTCCCGCCGCAGGGGTCCCGGATCCCATGGGCGACCCCGCGGACGTGCTGGGCAGACTGGGCCGCTCCTGGACCTGGATCCTGGGCTCGGCGGTCGCCACGCTCGTGCCGGGCATCCTGGTCCTGGTGTGGCCGGACGAGACCCTGCACGTCCTGGCCGTCCTCATCGGCCTGTATCTGCTGCTCATCGGGGCGTTCCGGTTCGTGGCCGTCTTCGCCCGGCAGGGACACACCGAACGAGTCCCCGGGCTGCTCCTGGCCGTGCTGTACGTCCTGGCCGGGGTGCTGTGCCTGCGCAACCCGTTGCAGACCATCGCCGCGCTCTCGCTGGTCGTCGGCGTCGTCTGGCTGGTGTCCGGCATCCTCACCCTCTACACGGCCCTCGCCGTCAAGGACCTGCCGCACCGCGGCGTCGTGCTGGGCGGTGCCGTCCTCGCCATCGTCGCGGGGATCGTGGTGCTGGCCCTGCCGACCGAGTCCGCCCGTGCGCTGACCCGGCTGCTCGGCCTGTGGCTCGTCCTGCTCGGTCTGGCCGAGGCGGCGGTCGCCTTCGCGTGGAGGGCCGCGCTGCACCGCACCGCCGAAGCACAGTCGCCGCCGCCTTCGTCCTCCGGAGTCGCACCGCCCGCCACCGGGACGCCCGACGGGACCGGGACGGCTCCGTGAGCCAGGCCGCGACACCCGCCACCGGACCCCGCCGCGCGGCCCGCACGATCACCCGCGGTGGGTGAAGCCGTTCGGGCCTTGCCGTGTGCACGGTGAAAACGGCACAGAACGGCTGCCGGGCGAGCGCCCGGGACGGAGGAGCAACATGAGCACGCAGGTATATCTCGCATACGACTATCCGCTGCTGAGCGCCTTCTGGACGATGCTGGTCTTCTTCCTGTGGATCATGTGGTTCGTCCTGCTCTTCCGGGTCGTCGTCGACATCTTCCGCGACGACTCACTGGGCGGCTGGGGCAAGGCCGGCTGGCTGGTGTTCGCCATCGTCCTGCCCTTCCTGGGCGTGTTCGTCTACGTCGTCGCCCGCGGCAGGAACATGGGTCACCGCGAGGTGGCGCAGGCTCGTGCTCAGCAGGATGCGTTCGACTCCTACGTCCGTGAGACCGCGGGCGGCACCGGCAGCCAGAGCAGCGTGGACGAGCTCGCCAAGCTGTCCGAGATCCGGGCCCGCGGCGACATCACCGACGAGGAGTACAGCAGGGCGAAGGAACTGGTCCTGACCGGTCACGGTCCGGCGAAGCACTGAAGTTCCGTCCCTCCACCTCCGGTCGCTGAACACGCCGGACGACACGAAACGAGGCGCAGCATGACCGCCACGCACACATCGCACGCGCACGACACGAAGCATGCATGGGCCGGCGGCCTGATGGCCTTCGGGGCCGTCATGCTTCTGCTCGCCGGGATGCTCGACATCTTCCGGGGCATCATGGCGATCGCCGAGGACGACGTCTTCGTCAGCACGCGCAACTACGTCTTCCAGTTCGACCTCACCGGGTGGGGCTGGATCCACCTGATCCTGGGCGCGGTCGCCGTGATCGTCAGCCTGGGACTGTTCCAGGCCGCGACATGGGCACGCGTCTCCGGCGTGGCCATCGCCGGACTCATCGTCATCGCCAACTTCCTCTCCCTGCCCTACTACCCGGTCTGGTCCGTCGTGATGATCGCGTTCTCGGGGTTCATCATCTGGGCCCTGTGCGTTGCCCGGCGTGACCTGTCCGACGACCCGTTCGAGCGCCCGCCGCAGGATCTGTGAGGGCGAGCGCGCCGGAAGGGGCAAGGGGCGTCCGGTCGGCCTTGTCGACCTGATGGCACCCGCTTGGGTTACTCCCGCTCGTCGTCGTTCGAGCAGCCGTATTTGCTGGTGGAGCAAGGGACCGACGGGTCGGCCGCAGGGCCGGCCCGTCCCGGTGCGTCTGCTCCACTACGAGGGGAGTTCCTGGCCGTCTCGATCGTGTTCGTGTTCTGGGACCACCTGACGGACCTGGTGGTGTTCTGGTTCGCCCTGGCGATCCTGGCTCTGTTCGGCGTGCGTGAGTTCCTCGCACCCGGTCCCGGACTCGCGGGATCCGCCGGACTCGGGCAGCAGCCGCCGGACTCATCCGGGCCACCCGCGCCGCGACCGGCACCCGGGCCCGGGATCTGCGGGTGAACGCCTCCCGCGCATGAGGCCTCGCACGAAGGGAGCTGACCGTGGACGCCCCGCCCGTCGGTCCGTTCGGACCTCGTCAGGCGGCCGAGCGCGTCGTCCGGCCCCGGCGCCGGCTGCGGTCCGGGCTCGCGCAGCTGCTGGGGATCGCGGTGGGCGTGGGGCTCGGGTGGGCGCTGCCCCGCATCGACTCGGGCCTGCAGGTCTCCTCCGCGCGAACCATCGAGGTGTGCGCGGCGATCGGTGTGTCCATCCTCGGCGTCACCACGCTCATCTTCTCGCTGCTGTTCCTGGTCGTGCAGTGGGCCGCGAGCACCTTCAGCCCCCGGTTGTCCTTGTTGCGTACGGACCCCGCGGTCTGGCGGCTGTTCGCCTTCGCGGTCGGGCTGCTGACCTTCACCGTGACGACGACGCTGGCCATCGGCTCGCGCCCCAAGGTGTCGGTCGCCGTCCCGGCCACCGCGCTTGCCGCGACCGTGATCGCGCTGGGCCTGATGCGCAACGTCCAGTTCAAGGCCCTGCGCTCGATCCTGCTGGCACACGTGCTCGCCACGACGGCCGAGCAGGCGCGAGGGGTACTGGACATGTTCTATCCGCCCACCGACCACCCCGGGGACTCGGGGACGCGGTCGGCCCGAACCGTGCTGCCCGCGGTGCGCTCCACCGTCGTATGGCCGAAGCAGACCGTCGCCCTTGAGCAGGTCGACCTCCGTCGGCTCGTCGCCGCCGCCGGCCGGGCCGATGTCACCGTGGTGCTGCGCGTCCGGATCGGAGCCACCCTCCAGCGAGGCGATCCGGTGGCGGACATCCGCGGCGGGGAGCTGGGTTCCGAGCAGGTGACGTCCGCCTTCGTCACGGGCCACGAGCCCACGGCGCACCAGGACCCGCTGCACTCCTTCCGTCTGCTGGCCGACATCGGGTTGCGCGCGCTGTCGCCCGCAGTCAACGACCCCGCGACAGCGGTCGAGGTACTCGACACCATGGACGGCATGCTGAGCCGGCTGGCCACCGCGCAGCTCGACGCGGCCTCGGTGCCCGACGAGCACGGCACCGTCCGGGTGGTGCTGTGCCTGCCGAGCTGGACCCAGTTCCTCCGCATCTGCCTCGATGACCTCTGCCGCGCGGCGTCCAACAGCCCGATGGTGCTGCTGCGGGCCCGCGACCTGCTCAACGGGTTGCTGGCGACCGCGTCGCCAGACCGCCGGAGCCCGGTGTCCGCCCGGCTGCAATGGGTCGAGCAGCAACTGGCCGAACGCCATCCCCCGTTCGTTCGCGACCCCATGCCGTGACGTGGCCACCGCTCAGGGACCGCGTCACCCGGACGGCTCAAGACGGTCGCGGCGCCGCGCGCGGCGGCAGCGGCACCAGGCCCCGACGTTTACACCCTCCGGCACGCGAGCGCCTCGCCGAGCGCGGCACGACCTTCCGGAACCACTACGCGCCCTCGGCCATGTGCAGCTCCTCCCGGTCGGTGATCTACACCGGGCAGCACCTGCGCCTCACCGAGGTCTACGACAACGACAACATGCCCTGCATCCGCCCGCTCGACCCGCGGCTCGGCGCCATTGGCACGATGCTCCGCTCGGCCGGCTACTACTTGCACCTACCAGGGCAAGTGACACCTCTCCAACGCCTACGTCACCCCCGAGCACCCACGTCACCCCCACACCGACGCCCTGGAGCCGTACGGCTTCAGCGAGTTCAACGACTGGAGCGACATCGACGGCGGCGCCTGGGCCGGCCTCGAACTCGACCCCGTCATCGCCGGACAGCCGGTGCGCCGGCTGCGCGACCGGGCTCCGGTCGCGGCCGAAGATCAGCCGTGGCTCATGGCCGTCAACTTCGTGAACCCGCACGACACCATGAGCTTCGACTACGGCGGCTCCCCACAGGTCCGGCTCCCCTTCGGCCTCGCCCACGCCATGGTCGCCCGAGCCGCCCGGCAACCACCGAGGAACTGCTCGCCGAGAACGACGTAGTGCTCTACGACCGCGCCAGGACCCGGCGGACATGCGCAACCTCGCCGCCGATCCCGCCCACCGCGAGCTCCTCGCCCGCTACCACGCGTTGCTAGTGCCGCCACAGGCAACGTTCGCCCCGGCGCGACGCCTGGCACGGCGACACCGACCTGCCCGCGGCCTCCGCGGCGGCATCCGGTCGCTGACCCAGCGGCAGCGGGTGCGGCGGCGACGATCACGGCGACCCCGGTGACCCCGGTGACCCCGGTGACCAGGGGCATCGTCGTCGGCGACAGCCCCGGTTCACCGTCCGGGGCGTAGTTGTGTGCGCAACGACCTGGATCCCCAGGCGTCGCCCAGGTGACCTTCGCTCCCGCACGGTCGATACTGCCGAGAGGTACTCCGTCCACCAGGAGGAATCCATGAAGATGTTGATCAATGTCCCGGAAACCGTGGTCGCGGACGCCCTGCGGGGCATGGCGGCCGCCCATCCCGAACTGACCGTCGACGTGGAGAACCGGGTGATCGTACGGCGCGACGCCCCCGTGGCCGGGAAGGTCGCCCTGATCTCCGGGGGTGGCTCGGGGCACGAGCCGCTGCACGGCGGATTCGTGGGTCCGGGGATGCTGTCGGCGGCCTGCCCGGGCGAGGTGTTCACGTCGCCGGTTCCCGATCAGATGACGCGCGCCGCGGCGGCGGTGAACAGCGGGGCGGGTGTGCTGTTCATCGTCAAGAACTACACGGGTGACGTGCTGAACTTCGACATGGCGGCCGAGCTCGCCGAGGACGAGGGCATCCAGGTCGCCAAGGTGCTCGTCAACGACGACGTGGCGGTGACCGACAGCCTCTACACGGCCGGGCGCCGGGGCACCGGGGCCACGCTGTTCGTGGAGAAGATCGCGGGCGCGGCGGCGGACGAGGGTCAGTCGCTGGAGCGGGTGGAGGCGGTCGGCCGGCAGGTCAACGAGAACTCCCGCAGCTTCGGCGTCGCACTCAGCGCGGTGACCACCCCGGCCAAGGGCAGCCCCACCTTCGATCTGCCGTCCGGCGAGCTGGAGTTGGGCATCGGCATCCACGGCGAGCCCGGCCGGGAGCGTCGGTCGATGATGACCTCGGGCGAGATCGCCGACTTCGCGGTCAACGCGATCCTGGAGGACATGCCCCCGCGCAATCCAGTGCTCGTCCTGGTCAACGGCATGGGTGCGACGCCGCTGCTGGAGCTGTACGGGTTCAACGCCGAGGTCCAGCGGGTGCTCACCGCACGCGGTGTCGCCGTCGCCCGCACGCTCGTCGGCAACTACGTCACCTCGCTCGATATGGCGGGCGCCTCGGTCACCCTGTGCCAGGTCGACGAGGAGCTGCTGAGGCTGTGGGACGCGCCGGTGAAGACGCCGGGGCTGCGCTGGGGCATGTAGGACGGCGGGCCGAGGTGTCAACGTACCTACCACGCAAGGAGATTCAGTGCTCGACGCCGACTTCTTCCGCCGTTGGATGACGGCGACCGCCGCGTCCGTGGACCGCGAGGCGGAACGGCTCACCGCCCTCGACTCGCCCATCGGGGACGCCGACCACGGCAGCAATCTCCAGCGCGGGTTCAGGGCCGTGGCCGCGATTCTGGAGAAGGAGGCGCCGGGCACACCCGGTGCGGTCCTGACGCTGGCGGGGCGGCAGTTGATCTCGACGGTCGGCGGCGCGTCGGGGCCTCTGTACGGCACCCTGCTGCGCCGTACGGGCAAGGCGCTCGGGGACGCCGACGAGGTCAGCGAGGCCCAGTTCGCCGAGGCGCTGCGGGCCGGGGTGGACGCGGTCATGGCGCTCGGAGGTGCCGCGCCGGGCGACAAGACCATGATCGACGCGCTGGTGCCGGCCGTGGACGCGCTCGACGAGGGGAGTTTCGCCGCGGCCCGGACCGCCGCCGAGCAGGGCGCCCTCGCGACGACGCCCTTGCAGGCGCGCAAGGGCCGGGCCAGCTATCTCGGGGAGCGCAGCATCGGGCACCAGGATCCCGGTGCCACCTCGTCGGCGCTGCTCATCGCGGGACTGGGACAAGCGGCCGGGGACGACGATGAGTGACGACAAGCTGGTCGGCATAGTGCTGGTGTCGCACAGCGCCGAAGTGGCCTCCTCCGTCGCCGAGTTGGCCAAGGGGCTGGCGGGCGGCGGCATTTCGGTGCGGGTGGCCCCGGCGGGCGGTACCGAGGGCGGCGGGCTCGGCACGAGCTCGGAGCTGATCGCCGCCGCGGCCGCTTCCGTGGACCGGGGTGCCGGGGTCGCCGTGCTCACCGACCTCGGCAGTGCCGTGCTCACGGTGAAGGCGCTGCTCGCCGAGGGCGACGAACTCCCCGACGCCACACGGCTGGTGGACGCCCCGTTCGTGGAGGGGGCGGTCGCCGCGGTGGTCACGGCGGCGACGGGCGCCGACCTCGCGGCGGTGGAGGCGGCGGCCGCGGAGGCGTACACCTACCGGAAGGTCTGAGCAGCCCCCTCAGCCGATCCCTTCGGCGGCGGTGGTCAGGGCCGAGCGCATGGTCTCCATCAGCTCGGCCTCCGCCGTCGCGCGGTCGGGCTCCGTGCCCTCGGTGTGCCAGGCGTAGTGCTCGACCGCCGCGCGCAGGGCCGCGTTGAACATCGCCGCCTGGATCGTGGGCCGCAGGTCCTCGGCGGACAGTCCGGCCCGCTCGGCCAGGGCGCGGGCGAACGCCGGCTCCGCCTCGTCGTACGTCTGGAGCCAGACCGCACGCAGGCCCGGCTCGGTACGAGTGAGCCGCACCAGCGCCCCGACGGTGGCCCGGTCGGGTCCGGCGACGATACGGAGATCTGTCGTGAGGTCCGGCGCGAAGACCTCCTCGAGCGGTTGCCCCGGGCGCCATGCCCGCAACCGGGCGGCGAGCATGTCGATGCCCGCCGTGAACAGCGGCCGTACGCATGCCTCCTTGCTCGGGAAGTAGCGCCACACGGTCCGGGCGGAGACTCCGACCGCCTGCCCGATCTGTTCGCCGGTGGTCGCCGCGACGCCCTGGGCGACGAACAGGTCCACCGCGGCCCGGGCGATCTCCAGCCGGATCTCGGCCTTGCGCTCCTCGGTCAGGGGCGGCCGTCCCGTGCGTGGGCGGGCTGCGGTCATGTGTCCCTCCGGCTCCGGTGATTCCGGTGATCACTCTCCCGGAATTCTCCACCACACGTTTATGTCACTCACAGACAATAAGTCTTAGGGTGAGCGAACCTCGGGCTCGCAGGCGCATGCGCGGGCCCTCGCGCAACGGACAGGAGCACCTCATGGCCGGCGGACTCGACGGACGCAGTGTCATCGTCACCGGAGCGGGCTCGGGCATCGGGCGCGCCGCCGCCCTGGCCTTCGCCGCGGAGGGGGCGCGCGTGGTGATCGCGGACCTCAACGCGGAGGGCGCGGACGCCGTCGTCAAGGAGATCGAGCAGGCGGGCGGCACCGCGGTCGCCGTCGTCGGCGACCTGAGCGAGCAGGCCGTCGTCGATCTGGTGGCTCGGACGGCCGTGGAGCGCTTCGGCGGCGTGGACGTCCTGGTGAACAACGCCGGGATCATGGACCGCATGTCGGCACTGGCGGACGTGGGCGACGCCGAGTGGGAGCGGGTCATCCGGGTCAATCTCACCGCTCCCTTCCTGCTCACGCGGGCGGTGCTGCCGCACATGCTGGAGGCGGGGAAGGGCGCGATCGTGAACACCGCCTCCGAGGCCGGCATCCGGGGCAGCGCCGCGGGCGCCGCCTACACGGCCTCGAAGCACGGGATCGTGGGCCTGACCAAGTCCCTCGCGGTGATGTACCGGAGCCAAGGCATACGCGCCAACGCCATCGCCCCGGGCGGCACGGCCACGGGGATGGTCCCCGACATCGACAGGAGCGCCCACGGGCCGGCGGCCCTCGGCCCGTACTTCGGCAATGTGGGCCGCGTGTCCGAGCCGGAGGAGCAGGCCGCCGCGATCGTGTTCCTCGCCTCGGACGCGGCGAGCAACGTCAACGGCGTGATCCTGCCGGTCGACAACGGGTGGGCGGCCGTCTGACGGCCGCTCAGGGGCTCACTTGCCCTGCACGAACTGACGCGCCAGCCGCCGCCCGACCGTGACGGCGGCGGCGTGGTCCTCGATCGGCTCGACCTGCGAGTTCTTGAAGACGATGTAGGTGACGCCCGAGGACGTGCCGCCGCCGCGTGGGTCCGAGGGGATGCCGAGGCCCTTCGCGGCGGCATAGGACGCCTCGCCGATGGTGTCGCGCGGGCCGATGTCGCCCACCACCGCGTACTGCACACGGTCCCGGTAGACGACGGCGGCGACCGATCCGCCGCGGACGCCGTCGTCGCGGTGGTTCCAGAGGGGGCCGACGGCGGGCACCACGATGTACGGGAGGCGTTCGGCATTCAGGTAGCGCCCGTCGGACTGCTGGTAGGCGGTGGCGCGGGAGAACTGCGGATCGGCGCGGCGGTTGCAGCGAGGCCCGGACCGACCGTCGCAGTCGATGTCCATGTCCGCCTTCCAGAAGACGGCGCGCCTGGTACCGCACACCGCGACGGACGCCGGTTTACCGGCGTCGGTGCGGTAGCGGCCGTGGGAGACCTGGGTGCAGTCACGCACCCTGGCCAGCAGATCGGCGGCACGGACGTCGCCCTCGCGCCAGGACACCGGTTCCGCACGGCCGAGGGACTCGGCGTCGGGCATCATCGCCGGGGCGACGAGCAGGGTGGCACCGGCCACGGCCAGGGTCAGCGACTGGACACGCACGATGAGGGGACCTCTCCTGGGGGACGCCGACGGACACTCGGCCCAACTTGGTGCCGTTGCGATCATGCGACCACCGTAAAGGGACCGCACGGTACAACGTCTCCAGCCGCGTCACGGCGTGGCGCGTGCCCGAACCCCCGTCAGGGGCCGGGCGCCCGAGCCTGCGTCGGCTCCGGTCGCCCGGCCACCCGCGTCCGGCGCGGGAACAGCGACGACAGCGGCCCGCGCCACCGGCATGAACTCACCAGCCCTCAAGGAGAGTTCAGCCGTGAGGAGCTTCAGCATACGTAACTCGTCCGGGCGGCAACCAACGCCGTCGCCCCACAGCCGCCCCCTTGATGCGATCACGTCAGCGGCGCCATATTGGTCCGGACCATTGCCACCGTGCCGTCCGGGGAGGCAGAGCCGTGCGTCGCTGCACCGTTCTCGTGTACCGAACCCTCGCGCTCTGTGCGGCCCTGGCTCTCGTCGGATCCTGCGGTGGGAGCGGCACCGGGGACGACGACGGCCGACTGCCGGCGGCCCCCGAGGGCGTGACCGCAGCGGCCGGCAGCTCGACCAGCGTGCACGTGATGTGGAACGCGGTGTCCGCGAACCCACGCGTCAGCCGCTACGAGGTGTATCGCGGCACCACGAAGGTCAAGGAAGTGCCCGGTTCGGAGCGCATGGTGGATGTCACCAGGCTCAGGCCGTCCACCCGTTACGTCTTCACCGTGCGGGCGCGGAACACCGAGGGCCGGCTCGGACCGCCCGGCCGGGAGGTACGGGCGACGACTCCGGCGGCCGTGGCGGCCGACGACACGGCCCCGAACCGGCCGGGGAAGGCGCGTGGCCGGGCGGTCGGCAGCAGGGCCGTCGAGCTGTCCTGGTCCGCCTCGACGGACGACCGGGCCGTGCTGTCGTACGACATCTACCAGGGCAGCTCGAAGATCCACAGTGTGGGCGGCGCACAGACGGCGACCGTGGTCACGGGGCTGCGGCCGGGCACCCGCTACGCCTTCACCGTCCGGGCCCGCGACGCGGCCGACAACGTCTCGCCTCCCGGCGGCACCGTCCGCCTCACCACCCCGGGCTCCGACGACGGGCGGAACACGGCGCCCACCGGCTTCCACGCGACGAGCCATCGCGCAGACGGGGCGTACTACCTCGACCTCCACTGGATCCCGCCGCGCACCGACGGCGTGATCACGGAGTATCAGGTCCGCCTCGACGGTCGGGCGGCCACCTCTTTGGTCTACGGCGGCAGCGCACCGCGCGACCGGGCGTCGTACTCCTTCTACGTCGGCCGGGACGCCGGTGTGACCCACCGCGTGCGGATCCGGGCCAGGCTGCCCGACGGCACCTGGGGCGGCTACTCGGCGGAGCGGACGGTGACGACCGGAAAGACCGGCGGCTCCCGGCCGTGACGGCGCTCCGGCATGGGCCGGACGAAGGAATCCGTCACCTGCCCGGTGGCGGTCCGCATGCGGGACGGGCCGCGGGGACGTTGGCTGCCCCTTGAGGCAGCACGGGTGTTTCCCGACCCTCGGCGGCGCAAAAGATGTACCGCCAACCGTGCCGTCGGAGGGCAGACCTATGCGCAACTCCCAGCCACTCCTCCGCTCCGCCCTGACCGCAGCAGCCGCCGCGCTCCCGCTCGCCCTGGCCGCCACACCGGCCGCCGCGCAGGGGATCTCCGTGAGCACCAGCGGGTCCACGGTCTCGGTGACGACCACCACGTGCTCCCGCACCAGCAGCAGCGGAAGCTGGGGTACCGCGTCACTGCTCAACAGCAGCCAGGCGAGCTTCGCCCAGGGACGTCAGGTGTCGCTGTCGGGGACCACCGCCCTGCAGTCGGCGGCCTGGTCGAACGTCAGCCCCGGCACGTACACCGTGATCGTCATGTGCTCGTTCAACAACAGCACCGCGGGCACCCAGTCCGTCGTGGTCGCCGCCGCTTCCACGCCCACCATCTCGGCCACGGTCAGGACCTCGCCCTCGCCCTCGCTCGGCGTCGCGGGCGGTCTAGGCGGTGCCATCAAGGACTACGGCCCGGTCACGCTGGGGGTGGGTGCCGCCCTGGTGGGCACGGGAGTGATCGCGACGGGCTGGTACCTGCGCCGGCGCGCCAAGCCCAACCGCCTGTGAGAGTGGCCGAGTTCACGCCGTCTCGGAACCCGGCAGTTCGGCGAACTCCTCCAGGGCGTGCGTGAGCCACTGCGTCCAGAAGGTCTCCAGGTCGATACCCGCCCGCAGCACGAGGTGCCGCAGCCGGTCCTGGGGAGCGTCCTTGCCGGGCGGGAAGTCGCGCTGCTCGATCTCCTGGTACTCCGCCAACTGCCGCCGGTGCAGCTCGAGATGGCGGCGCAGGTCGGCCGCGAGACCGTCGGTGCCCACCACGGCCGCCGCGCGCAACCGCAGCAGCATCACATCGCGGTGCGGCTTGGGGTCCTGGGACGCGGCGGTCCAGCGGGCCAGTTCGGCGCGGCCCGCGGGCAGGACCTCGTAGCTCTTCTTCTGCCCACGGGTCGGCTGTTCGGACGGGAGGGCGCGGATGTGGCCCTCGGCCTCCAGTCTTCCCAGCTCGCGATAGATCTGCTGATGCGTCGCCGACCAGAAGTAGCCGATCGACTTGTCGAACCGGCGGGTCAGCTCCAGCCCCGAGGACGGCTTTTCGAGCAGGGCGGTGAGGATCGCGTGCGGGAGTGACATGGCGTCATCCTAGGAAGGCCGCAGGGCCCCTAGAGGGCCGCCGCCAGCTCCGTGCCCTGCTTGATGGCCCGCTTGGCGTCCAGCTCGGCGGCCACGTCGGCACCGCCGATCAGGTGCGCGCTGAAGCCGGCCGCGACCAGCTCCTCGTACAGACCGCGGCGCGGCTCCTGTCCGGTGCACAGCACGATCGTGTCGACGGCCAGGACCGTGCTCTCCTCGCCGACCGTGACGTGCAGCCCGGCATCGTCGATGCGGTCGTAGCTCACGCCCGGGACCATGGTGACGCCGCGGTGCTTGAGCTCGGTGCGGTGGATCCAGCCGGTGGTCTTGCCGAGGCCCGCGCCGACCTTGGTCGTCTTGCGCTGCAGCAGGTGGACGGTGCGCGGCGGGGCGGGGCGCTCAGGGGCGGCGAGGCCGCCGGCCGTCGCGTAGTCCATGTCGACGCCCCACTGGCGGAAGTACGTCGCGGGGTCCTCGTTCGCCTTGTCGCCGCCGTCGGTCAGGAACTCGGCGACGTCGAAGCCGATGCCGCCCGCTCCGAGGATGGCGACGCGGTCGCCGACGGGCGTGCCGTCGCGCAGCACGTCGAGGTAGCCGACGACGCTCGGGTGGTCGATGCCCGGGATGTCGGGGGTGCGCGGGGTGACGCCGGTGGCGACGACGACCTCGTCGTAGCCGGCCAGGCCTTCGGCGGAGGCCCAGGTGTTCAGTCGTACGTCCACGCCGTGCGCGTCGAGCTGGTGGCGGAAGTAGCGCAGGGTCTCGTCGAACTCCTGCTTTCCGGGGACCTTGCGGGCGACGTTGAGCTGGCCGCCGACCTCGCTCGCGGCGTCGAAGAGGGTGACGTCGTGGCCGCGTTCGGCCGCCGACACGGCGCAGGCGAGTCCGGCGGGTCCCGCGCCGACCACCGCGACGCGCTTGCGCCGCCGGGTCGGGGAGAGGACCAGCTCGGTCTCGTGGCAGGCCCGCGGATTGACCAGGCAGGAGGTGATCTTCAGGCTGAAGGTGTGGTCTAGGCAGGCCTGGTTGCAGCCGATGCAGGTGTTGATGGCCTCGGGCTTCCCGTCCGCGGCCTTGGCGACGAAGTCGGGGTCGGCGAGCATCGGACGGGCCATCGACACCATGTCCGCGTACCCCTCGGCGAGCAACTCCTCGGCCAGTTCGGGTGTGTTGATGCGGTTGGTGGTGACGAGCGGGACCGACACCTCGCCCATGAGCTTCTTGGTGACCCAGGTGTAGGCGCCGCGCGGCACGGAGGTCGCGATGGTGGGGATGCGGGCCTCGTGCCAGCCGATTCCGGTGTTGATGATCGTCGCTCCGGCGGCCTCGACGGCCTTGGCGAGCGTGATCACCTCGTCGAGCGTGGAGCCGCCGGGGACCAGGTCCAGCATCGACAGCCGGTAGATGATGATGAAGTCCTCGCCGACGGCCTCGCGCACCCGCCGGACGATCTCGACCGGGAAGCGCATGCGGTTCTCGTACGAGCCGCCCCAGCGGTCGGTGCGGTGGTTGGTCTGGGCGGCGATGAACTCGTTGATGAGGTAGCCCTCGGAGCCCATGATCTCGACGCCGTCGTAGCCGGCCTGCCGGGCCAGGCGGGCGGCGCGGGCGTAGTCGTCGATGGTCTGCTCGACGTCGGCGTCGGAGAGCTCGCGGGGCGGGAAGGGGCTGATCGGGGCCTGGACGGGGCTCGGGGCGACGAGGTCCTGGTGGTAGGCGTACCGGCCGAAGTGCAGGATCTGCATGGCGATCCGGCCGCCCTCGCGGTGCACGGCCTCCGTGATCGCCGTGTGCTGCTCGGCCTCCGCGTCGGTGGTGAGCTTGGCGCCGCCCTCGTACGGCCGCCCGGCATCGTTGGGCGCGATGCCACCCGTGACGATCAGGCCCACTCCCCCGCGCGCCCGGGCGGCGTAGAACTCCGCCATGCGCTCGAAGCCGCGTTCGGCCTCCTCCAGGCCGACGTGCATGGAGCCCATCAGGACGCGGTTGGGCAGCGTGGTGAAGCCCAGGTCGAGCGGGTTCAGCAGATGCGGGTAACGGCTCATCGGGCCCCTCCGTGCGCGGTGTGTGCCTCTGTTGTAGAGGACCGCGACCATGTTTTGCAACTAGTTGCATAAGCGAGGATGGGTGACTCGGGCCACCCCGGGGCACAGACGCCTCATGAGCCCCGAAGACGCCGAAGTGATCGAACTCGCCCAGGCGCTGATCCGCCGCCCGAGCCGGGCCGGGATCGACGACTACGGGCCCGTCCTCACCGTCCTCGAGGGCTGGCTCGGCGACCGTGACCTGCCGTGTCGCCACCTCTACGACGACCAGGGGCGGCCGGTCGCCCTGCTGGTGGAGGTCGCGGGCGGCCGGCCGGGGCCGTGGTGGGCGCTGGACGCCTGCGTGGACACCGCCCCGTACGGCGACGAGGGCGCCTGGTCGTTCCCGCCGGACTGCGGGGACGTCGTGGACGGATGGCTGCGGGGACGGGGAGCGGCCGATTCCAAACTGGCGGCGGCGATGTTCTGCCGGATCGCCGCCGAGCTTCACGCCCGGGCCGAGGAGCTGCACGGCGGGCTCGCGGTGCTGTTGGACGTCGACGAGCACACCGGCGGGTTCGGTGGCGCCCGCGCCTACCTCAACGACCCGGCGGCGGTCCGCCCGGCCGGGGTGATGATCGGCTACCCGGGCCCGGACGAGGTGGTGATCGGCGGGCGGGGGCTGTGGCGGGCCACGATCGCGGTGCACGCCGACTCGGGTCACTCAGGATCGAGGCGGACGACGCTCGGCGCCGTATCGCGGGCGGCGCGGCTCGTGTGCCTGCTGGAGGAGGCCCAACTCCCCGGGGTCCAGGGCGAGTTCCCCTTGCCGCCGAAACTGACGGTGACCTTCTGCCATGGCGGCGAGGGCTTCTCGGTGGTACCGGACCGGTGCGAGCTGGGCGTCGACATCCGCACCACGCCGGGCTTCGACGCGAGCGCCGCGGAAGGGTTGGTCCGCGGCGCGGTCGCCCGGCTGGACGCTGCCCTGCCCGGACCGGGGCCGACCGTGATCACCCCGGTCACCGCCTGGCCGCCGTACCGTCTGGCCGAGGACGAGCAGCCCGCCGCCGCGCTACTGGAATCGGCCGCCAACGAGGGACTGACGGTGCGCGCGAAGACCGCGGGCCCCTCGAACATCGGCAACCTGCTGGCGGCCGAGGGCATCCCGGCCACCGCGGGCTTCGGCGTCCACCACGAGGGTCTTCACGGCACGGACGAACGCGCCCGCCTGGCGGACCTGCCCGCGGTCCACGCGGTGTACCGGCGTGCGGTGCTCAACCTCTTGAGCGTGGGCGCGACCAGTCACGACGGCGCCGCACGCGACCGATGACCCACCGCGGCACACCCGGCGGAGCGCTCCGTCAGCGACGTTCGAGACGTACGTGCAGCTCCCGCTCCTGATCGCCCGAAGCCGAGGAGAGATCACGCACCGTGAACAGCGGATCCAGAGTGCTGCGCAGACGCTCGATGGCCCAGTAGCCGCCCTGCGCGTCGACCTCGACCGAGGACGACAGACGCCCGGGACGCGGGCACTCGTGGGCGTCGGTGACCTCGAAGGTGCCGAGCCACACCATCGGACGGGTCTCGTGGAGCTGCTGCGGCACCTCGTCCGGGCCGCGGTCGGACTCGAAGCACGCGCACAGCGTGTCGAAGACGATCCGTGCGTCCTCCTTGCTGCATCCACTGATCTCGAGGGATACGGGCTCCTCGTGCGGTCGCACACGGTCCATCGTGATCGCTCCTCTCCTGGATGTGGCGCGGCCGTGCGGGTTCCCCGCGAACCGCGCCACATCCCCAGAAAAGCACCACTGTCCGAGCCAGACCAGCGAGAGGCTCAGCTTCGCGTGAAGCGGTACGTCTTGCTGTCGGTCAGCACGCAGAAGCCCGGCGACACGACGATCACGCGCAGGGTGCCGGACCGGCGGTCGTAGTCGATGCCCTCCGCCTCGAAGGTGCCGGAGCAGGAGCTGCGCAGCGGAAGCTGCCGGAGCGCCGTGATGTGTCCGGAGACGTCCGCGGTGCCGTTCGGTGCGGCGGACAGGTCGACCTGGAGCAACGGCTTGGTCATGCCGAAGAGCGTGCCGTCCGGGTCGTCGGACGAGCACAGGAGCGTGGTCGGGCCGGAGAAGTCGCAGCCCTGCACGTCGCGTACGGCGTGGTCGAGGTTGACGGTGGAGGCCTGCGGGAGGTTCGCCGAGGGCGAGGTGCTCGCGTTGACGCCGGGGGTCGGGAAGACCAGGAAGCGGCTCATGGTGCCGTACTCGCCCGACAGCATCCACTGGCCGTCGGGCGAGATCGCGACCCAGGAGTTGTTGAGCGCCTCGCCCGAGCCGAGCGTGTGGACGTACTCCGACCAGCTGCCGTCGGGTGCCTGGACGCGGAACATCTTCGCGTTTCCCGAGTCGGCCTGGTACGGCTCGATGTAGTGGCCGTCATAGGAAGCGTCGGGATCGCCGACGTGGTTCCAGCCCCGGCTGCTCACGCCGGCGGGAATGGTGCCGATGCCGGTGTAGTGGTTCGGGCTGCCCGCGGGGACCTCGACGGACGTCAGACCCTGGCTCTCGGTCAGCGGGTCGGCGCGGTCGGAGCCCACTTCGGTCCAGGTGTCGGCGGCCGAGGCGGGCGGGGCGGCCGACAGGACGGCGGCGGTGGCGAGGACGACGGCCGCGGTCAGGACCGCGTGACAACGTTGCCAGGCGCGCAAGGGCATGGGAGTACTCCTCCATGGGGGGGTGGGGCGTGCTCGGCGGACAGTCTGACCCGGTCAGGTGGTCATGTACAGACCAGGTCGCTAACACAGGCTTTCGGCTCGGCCACGCTCCGTGCCGGGTAGTGTCGTCACGGCTCCGGGGGGTACGGCCCTGGCTGTGTTGAGGGATGGTGGAGGTGGGCGTCGGGGGCGTCACAGGGACGGTTGAGCGCGGTAGAACTTGGGGAGTCGGCACGGGGGACGGCGTGCCGCGTGAACGGGCGAAGGCGGTGCGTGGAATGAGTGCACCCGGGTTTCCGGTGACCGAGGGCGAGGGATCGGTACGGCCGAGCGGGCTGCTCGACGTGCTGGGCGTGGCCTCGGTGGTCCTGGATGCCGAGGGACGCATCGTGCTGTGGAGCCCGCAGGCCGAGGAGCTGTTCGGCTATCCGGCGCAAGAGGCACTCGGGGAGTTCGCGGCCCGGATCATGGTGCACGAACAGCACCTCGACCTGGTGGTCAAGCTGTTCGCCGACGTCATGGTCACCGGTCAGAGCTGGGCCGGGGCCTTCCCCATCCGACGCAAGGACGGCAGCACGCGGCTCGTGGAGTTCCGCAACATGCGCCTGCTGGACGACCACGGCGACGTCTACGCGCTGGGACTGTGCGCCGACCGGTCGACCGTACGGCGGCTGGAGCGGGACGTGGCGCTGTCCACGCGGATGATCGCCCAGTCCCCCATCGGGCTGGCCGTCCTGGACACCGATCTGCGGTACGTCTCGGTCAACCCGGCGCTGGAGCGGCTCAACGGGCTGCCGGCCGAGGACCACGTCGGCCGGTCGCTCCGCGAGGTCCTGCCGCACCTCGAAATCGACGCCATCGAAGCGGCGGCGCGACACGTACTGGAGACCGGACGTCCCCTCGTCGACCGGCAGACCGTCGGCCGGACCCCGGCCGACCCGGACGACGAACGCGCCTGGTCGATCTCGCTGTACCGGCTGGACGACGCGGTCGGAACGGTGCTGGGCCTGGCCGGTTCGGTCGTGGACGTCACCGAGCAGCACCGGGCGAGCGTGGAGGCGGAGGCCGCCCGGCGGCGACTGCAGGTCATCGCGGACGCCTCCGCCCGGATCGGCACCACGCTGGAGCTGGACCGCACCGCACACGAACTGGCCGACGTAGCCGTGCCGGAGCTCGCCGACATCGCCGCCGTGGACCTGCTCGAGGCGGTGGTGACGGGCCGCCGCAGCAGCCTGGGTCCCGCGGAGCCGGCGGTGATCCGGGCCCTCGCGGTGCAGGCGGACAGCGCCCCGGAAGCGCTGCGGGCGGCCGACCCGCCCGGACAGGTGGCCCGGTACGGTCCCGACCGCCTCGTCACCGAGTGCGTGCGCACCGGCCGGCCGGTCATGGTGAGTGAGGTGGAGGCCGCGGACCTGCCGCGCATCGCCCGCTCGCCCGAGGCCGCCGAACTGCTGGCGCAAGCGGGCGTCCACTCCTATCTGGCCGTGCCGCTGATCGCACGCGGCGAGGTTTTGGGGGCCCTCGACCTCAAGCGCACGCGCAACCCGGTGCCGTTCAGCGAGGACGACCTGCTGCTCGCCCGCGAGCTGGCCGCCCGCGCCGCCGTGCAGATCGACAACGCCCGGTGGTACCAGAGCGCCCGCGACACCGCCCTCACCCTGCAGCGCAGCCTGCTGCCCAGCCACCCGCCCGTGACCGGCGGTCTCGAGGTCGCCTCCCGCTACCAGCCCGCGGGGGCCACCACCGAGGTCGGCGGCGACTGGTTCGACGTGATCCCGCTGGACGGGGGCAAGACGGCCCTCGTCGTGGGCGACGTGATGGGCAGCGGCATCAACGCCGCCGCGACCATGGGCCGGCTGCGCACCGCGACGACCACCCTGGCCTCCCTCGACCTCGATCCGGCCCGGCTCCTGGAGCACCTCGACAAGATTACCGACGGCCTCGACCACTCCATCGCCACCTGCGTGTACGCCGTCCACGACCCCGAGCTGCGGCAGTGCCGTATCGCCAACGCGGGCCACCTGCCGCCGGTACGGCTGCGCGCCGGGCGTCCCCCGGAGCTGCTCGAACTGCCCACCGGGGTGCCGCTGGGCGTGGGCGGGGTCGCCTTCTCCACCACCGCGGTCGACCTGGAGCCCGGCGACCGTCTCGTGTTCTACACCGACGGACTGGTCGAGACCCGGCAGCACCCGCTCGACGAGCGCCTGGACGCGCTCCTGGCCCTCCTCGAAGGTCCCGACCGCCCCCTGGAGGAGGTCTGCGACCTCCTGCTGCGCACACTGCACCAGCCGGACAACTCCGACGACGTCGCGCTGCTCATCGCGCGGGTGCAGAAGCCGGGCTGACCTGAGCCGATCGTCCGGGATGACCGGTTCTCACAGGTTTTTATTACCTGTTCCTTATCGTCCGCATCCGACAATCACAGCAAGGCATGGCAGAGGGATGCCGGTGCCGTGGCCGATGGGAGCGAGCGGTGACCCACGAGTCGGACGACTGGGAAGTGATGACGGGCCCGGGCGGCGCGGAACCTCCGCCGGAACCGGCCTGGGACAAGGTGTGGCGGCGGCGCTCGGGCCGAGCGCGCGCGGTGATCGCCGCGACCACGGTGGCGGTCCTGGCCCTCGGCGGCACGGTCGCCTACGCCGCGACCTCGGGCACCTCGGGCCAGGGCGCCACGCCTTCCGCCTCCGGATCCGCGTCGCCGTCGCCGGGCGGTCCCGACAGCCGGCACGGTCGCGGCCCGTGGTTCGGGATGGGCGGCATGGGTGTGCACGGCGAGGCGACGGTCAAGGACCAGGACACGGGCAAGTGGATCACCCGGATCTGGCAGCGCGGCACCGTCGAGAAGGTCGCCGGCGACCAGGTCACCGTCAAGAGCGAGGACGGCGCCGAGTGGACCTGGACCGTGAACTCGGACACCACCGTGTTCGGGGACGGTACGAAGGGTTCCGGCGCCGGCGACCTCAAGAAGGACGAGACGGCCCTCCTCACCGGCACCCGCTCCGACGACGGCACCAGGACCGCGACGCACGCGCTCACGGGCACCTGGGACGACGAGGGGCCCGGCGACCGCCACGGACACGGACACGGCAAGCCGGGCCCGGACAACAGGGACTGGCGCATGCCCGCCCCGTCGACGAGCCCGTCGGGAAACGGCGCGACGACCTGATGACCATGACCGCGCTGATCCAGCCGGAGACGTGACACCGGTTCGGACGCGGCTGCCCGCACCGACGACCGGCGTTACGGCCTGACGCCGATCACGACGTCGGCGAAGAGCTCCTCGGAGACCGCCAGACGTGCGCTCAACCCGCTGCCGGCGAAGGCATCGAGGGCCGCCGCGGCCTGCCGTTCGCTCGTCTCGGCCAGGAGGCAGCCGCCGGGGGCGAGCCAGCCGGCGGCCTCGGCGGCGACCCGGCGCAGGACGTCGAGTCCGTCCGCGCCGCCGTCGAGCGCGACCAGCGGTTCGTGGTCGCGGGCCTCCGCGGGCAGCAGGCCGACCTGATCCGTGGGGACGTAGGGCACGTTGGCCGCGAGGATGTCGATCCGGCCGCGCAGTTCGCCCGGCAACGCCGCGAACAGATCGCCCTCGTGGACCTGACCGCCGACGGCGCCGACGTTGCGGCGGGCACAACGCACCGCGGCCGGGTCGATGTCTGCGGCGTGCAGTTCCACGGTGTCGAGCGCGGTGGCCAGAGCCGCGCCGACGGCGCCCGAGCCGCAGCACAGGTCCACCACGACGGACGCGTCCGGAAGTTCGGCGAGGGCCTGTTCGACGAGGAACTCGGTACGGCGGCGCGGCACGAAGACGCCGGGTTCGACGGCGATCCGCAGCCCGCGGAACTCGGCCCAGCCGACGACGAGTTCGAGGGGCAGCCCGGCGACACGGCGGTCGACCAGGGCGGTGAGTTCCTCCGGGGTGCGGGCCGCGGCCAGGATCAACTGGGCCTCGTCCTCGGCGAAGACACAGCCCGCGGCGCGGAGCGCGGCCACGACGGAGTCACGGGTGGACGGCGACAGCGGGGAGGAGGGAGAAAGTGGAGGCATGGAAGCCGAGAGCCTTTCGGTGAACGAAGGGCGCTCTCGCGGTCACCTGACTACCGGCGACCCGCGTCGACTCGAGGTGAGAGCACCCGACCAGACGTTGCGGTAATGGGTCTCACCTCCTCGGATTCCGGCGGCCGGGACACTCCGCGGCCGGACGGCCACAGTACCTCAACGGTCAGACGCCGACGGTCTCCTCGACCTCCTCCTCGCTCTCCTCGACCTCCGCTTCGCGCTCCTCCGCCTCGGCTTCGACCTCGACTTCGTGGACCGGTGTCACGGTGGCCGCGTTCGCCTTGACCCGCTCGTACGCGGCGGCGATCGCCGTGACGGCGAGGCCGAGCAACAGCCACGCCGTCAGCGTCCATACGTTGCGGGACAGGCCGTCGCTGTCGAAGTACAGGAGGCTGCGGGCGCCCTCGACGAATCCGGCGCCGTTCCAGAAGGCGTGCAGGGTGCCGAAGAAGCCGTTCTGCAGGTCGGGGCGGAACAGACCGCCGGAGCTGGTGAAGTTGAGCATCACGAACAGCACCATCATGGCGAGGGTGGTCCAGCGCTTGAGGAAGGTGTGCAGGCCCACGCCGACGAAGAGGATGCCGGCGGAGTAGAGCCAGGCCATGCCCCACAGGGTCGCGAGATCGTGGTGGGCGAGGTGGAAGACGGGCCCCGCGAGCAGCGCGCCGATGCCGCTGACGACGGCGGAGACGCCGAGTGCGAGCAGGGCACGTATCCGCATCGGCAGGGCGGAGCCTGCGGCGCCGAGCGCGGCGACGGAGGCGTACGAGCCGATGCTCAGCGCGATCAGCAGGAAGAACAGGCCCTGCCCGGTGGGGTCGTCGTCGACCGGCGCGGCCACGTCGGTGACCTTCAGTGCGACGCCCTGCTCGGCGGCGACGGGCGTGAAGACCTTCTCGACCGCCGTGGCGTCCATGTCGGAGGCGGCGGTGGCGACCACGAGCTCCGGTGTCTTCGCGCCGGGCACGAAAGCACCTGTGATCTCACGGGAGTTGAGCAGGTCGACGGCTTCGGAGCGGGTGGCGACCGTGCGGACGTCGAGCTTGTCCCCCGCCTTGTCCTTGACGGTCTGCGCGAACACCTTCGCCTGCGGGCCGGAGCCGACGACGGCGACGGGCAGGTGGTGGGGCTCCGGGGTCACGAAGGCCCCCATGTACGCGAGTCCCATGCCGAGGCACATCAGCAGTGGGGTGATCAGGTGCGTGATCACATGACGCAGGGCCGGCGACCTCATCGCTCACAACCTCCAGATGGTTGGCTTATACAACTCTCACTTCAAGTTGTACTATACAACCAAGCGAATGAGGGAGGTCGAGGTCCGGTGGAAGCAGACGAGGCCGTGGAGGCGATCCAGCGCGAGATGACGGCCTTCGCCCGGCGCGCCCGTGCCTCGGCGGGACGCATGCACCCCGAGCTGTCGCTCGTCTCGTACACGCTGCTCGGGCATCTGGAGGAGAGCGGCGGCTGCCGGGCGACCGACCTGGCGGCCCACTACGCCCTGGACAAGTCCACGGTCAGCCGTCAGGTGACCGCGCTCGAACGGGCCCGGCTGATCGAGCGGCGCGTGGACCCGGACGACCACCGCGTCCAGGTCCTGCACCTGACCGACGACGGCCGCCGGATCCTCGCCCAGGTGACCGACAGCCGCAGGTCCGCCTTCCGGGAACGGCTGATGGACTGGCCGAAGGAGGACCTGGAGCGGTTCGCCGACTATCTCGTGCGCTACAACTCCTGGGCGCGCCCGGAAGACGACGGCTAGCAGACCGCGGTCGGGGGACGGCGCTCAGGAGACGGCCACGGCCCGTTCGTCCGTGAGGTGTTCGGGGACGCGGGCCGCCAGGAACGCCGTGGTGCGGCGCAGGCGGAAGCCGAGGGACTCATACAGGCGGATGGCGTTGGTGTTGCCGGCGCCGGTGTGCAGGAACGGGGTCTCGCCGCGCTCGCGGATGCCGTGGGCGACGGCGAGGATCAGCCGGGTCGCCAGGCCCTCGCCCCGGAAGGCGGGGTCGGTGCAGACGGCGCTGATCTCGGTCCAGCCGGGCGGGTGCAGCCGCTCCCCCGCCATGGCGATGAGGGCGCCGCCTCGGCGTATGCCCAGGTAGGGGCCGAGTTCGATGGTGCGGGGCAGGAAGGGGCCCGGCTGGGTCCTGGCGACCAGGTCGAGCATCTCGGGTACGTCGGCGGGGCCGAGGCAGACGGCCTCCGGGTCGGGGGCGGCGGCCAGGCCGTCGTCGACGAACTGCACTCCCTCCACCTGGAAGGTGATCTCCCAGTCGGCGGGGACCTCTCCGCGGAATCCGAGGAGCGGGACCTCGGCGCCGGGACCCGCGAAGGCCGCGAGGTCGGCCCAGTCGTCGGCGTCGGGCTCCTCGGGCAGGGCGAGCCACGGCGTGACGTCGACCGGGTAGCGCAGGATCCGGCCGTGCCGCTCGGCGAAGTGGGCGTGCGGGCCGGTCAGCGCGGCGCGGGCGGGGTGGTCGAGGACGTGGCTCATCAGGCGACCTCGATCACGATCTTGCCGCGGGCGTGGCCCTCCTCGACGGTGCGCAGTGCCTCGCCGGCCTGCTCCAGCGGGAAGGTCTGCGTCACGTGCGGGTCCAGGTCGCCGCTCACCACGAGGTCGGCCACCGCCGCCAGCCGCTCGGGGGTGCGCACCCGGGCGACGCGCGCGCCGCCCAGCTTCTCCACGACCTCGGGCGGGGCCCCGGCCGTGATGAGCTTCGCCCGGTCGGCGAGCAGGGTGGCCGCGTCCTCCAGTACGTCGCCGCCCACCAGGTCGTACACGCCGTCGACCCTGCCGGGCACGCGCTCGGTCCAGCCCGGCCCGGACGGGACGTGCACGGCACCGAGCAATGCGACGAAGTCCTTCTTGGCCTCGCTCGACAGCCCCACGACGTGCAGTCCGAGGGCACGGGCGATCTGCACGGCCGCGACGCCCACCCCGCCGCCCGCGCCGGTGACGAGCAGGGTCGCGCCGGCCGGCAGGTCGAGCTGGCGGATTCCGTCGTACGCCGTCACGGCCGCGACGGGCAGGGTCGCCGCGTCGGTGAAGGTCAGCGCGGCGGGCTTGGGCGCGAGCAGGTCGACCGACAGCAGCGCGTACTCGGAGTACCCGCCGACGACGGGGCGGCCGAAGACCGCGTCTCCGACGGCGAACCCCTCGACGCCCTCGCCGACCTCCTCGACGACGCCGGAGACCTCGTTGCCGAAGTAGGCGGGGAAGTCGCGCTCGCCGCTCTCGCCGGGCCTGCGGTAGCCCGTGCGCTGCTTCCAGTCGACGGGGTTCACACCCGCCGCCCTGACGCGGACGAGGACCTGGCCCGGGCCGGGTACGGGGCGGTCCACCTGGACGAGCGCCTCGGTCTCCGGTCCCCCGTACCGCGTGAAGACGTACGCCTTGGGCATGTGCTCCCACTCTCCTTCGCTCTCGCCGACGCAACAGTCGGCAAGGAAGATCGGGGGGCGGCTATTCCCGGGGCGCCGGAGTCTTCATACGCAGTTAATGATCGCGGGGTGGCCCGAGGTCAGGGGCATGCCCCCGGTGCACGTACGGTTGAACAGATAAACAACCACTTCCGTACCGCTGGAACCGCATGAATGTCACCCGAGGCTTCACGGGGCGCGCTCGCGTCCACAATCCCGGCCTGCCGCCGGGCCAGTACGACGCGGGCGACGACTGGCCCGTCCTGTCCGCCGAGGTCACGCCCGAACTGGCGCCCGCCGACTGGACCTTCCGCGTCGACGGCCTGGTGGAACGGCCGCACACCTGGGACTGGGAGCAGGCACACGCCCTGCCGACGTCGGCCTACGAGGGCGACATCCACTGTGTGACGAGCTGGTCGAAGTTCGGGGTGCGGTTCGGGGGCGTGTCCCTGGACGCCTTCCTCGATGTGGTGGGCCCCCATGGGTCCGCCACCCATGCCGTCGCCTACTCGCACACCGGGTACACGACGAACCTGCCGCTCACGGACCTGACCGGCGGGCGTGCCTGGATCGCCTGGGAGTACGACGGGCAGCCGCTCGCCCCCGAGCACGGCGGGCCCGCCCGGCTGCTGGTGCCGCATCTGTACTTCTGGAAGAGCGCCAAGTGGATCGCGGGCCTGACGCTCCTCGACCACGACGAGCCGGGCTTCTGGGAGCAGAACGGCTACCACGCGCGCGGCAACCCCTGGCAGGAACAGCGGTACTCCGGTGACTGAGGCGCTCACGACCCCGACCACTCCTGCGACGCGCTTCGCCGTGCCCGGCCGGATCGCCGTGAGCAACCGGGCCGCCGCGGTGTGGCAGACGGCCACGCTCACCGAGATCCGCCGCGAGACTGCGCAGACGGCCACCTTCCGGTTCGCGGTGCCCGCCTGGGCGGGGCATCTGCCCGGCCAGCACCTGATGCTGCGGCTGACCGCGGACGACGGCTATGTGGCCCAGCGCCACTATTCGATCGCGTCCGCACCGGACGACCCGGGGCACATCGAGCTGACCCTGGACCACGTCGAGGGCGGCCAGGTCTCGGGCTGGTTCCACACCGTGGCCGAGCCCGGTGACCAGGTCGAGGTGCGCGGCCCGCTGAGCGGCTTCTTCGCCTGGCCGGGCGACCGGCCCGCGCTGCTGGTGGGGGCCGGTTCCGGGGTCGTACCGCTGATGTCGATGGTCCGGCACCACCGGGCGCGCGGCCTGGATGTGCCGCTGCGGCTGCTGGTGTCCGCGCGCAGTCCCGAGGAGCTGATCTTCGCGCGGGAGTTCGGCGCGGAGACGACGCCGGTGTTCACGCGGAGCGCACCGAAGGGTGTGCCCGTCGGACGTATGGCGGCCGCACATGTGGCGCCGCTCCTGGCCGAGCAGCCTCCTGGTGGGTGGGAGGCCTATGTGTGCGGCTCGAACGCCTTCGCCGAGCACGCCTCGCGGCTGCTCGTCGAGGCCGGCCAGCCCGTGAACCGGATCCGGATCGAACGCTTCGGCTGACGGGCGGGCGCCATACGGCCGCTGGGGCTTCGTGGTGAGCGATCTCCGGCGTTCCGGGTACCCGGTCTTCCTGGGCACTCGCGCGCATAAGCGGTGCGGGGGGACAATACGTAGCGAAGACGGTACGGCCCCTCCGGCTCCGGTGACGGCGAGGAGGTCGACATGCGAACCCGGGTGCGCGGCTGGCGCTGGCGGCGCAATTCGCTGCGGCGCCGGTCGGACATGGTCGAGGCGTGGACGGCGCTGGCTTTCGCCGTCCTGCTGTTGGTGGGCGCGCCGCTGGCGGGAGCGGTCGCGGGCTGGTGGGCCCATGACGAGGCGCGGAGTGTCGCCGCGGCGGAGCGCGCCGAGCGTCACAGCGTGCGGGCCGAGGTCGTCGGTGAGACCCCCGACATGCTGCCCACGGTGGAGGGCGGCCGTGAGCACTCGTATCGCGTGGACGTGCGCTGGACGGATCCGGCCACCGGCCCGCACACCGCGAACGCGCGCGTCCCGGCGGGGACAGAGCGCGGCGACAAGGTCGATGTCTGGTTCGACTCCCGGGGCAGGACCGTTCCCCCGCCGCCGGGTGAGACCCAGGTCTGGCAGCACACCCTGACCTTCGGCGTCTGCGGCACGGGCGGCGCGGTCGCCGTGGTGCTTCTCGCTCACGCGTTCGTCCGCCACGTGTCCACCGGCCACCGGCTGGCGGAGTGGGAGCGGGAGTGGGCACGGACCGGGCCGGAGTGGACGCGACGCCAGGCCGGCGGGCCGTAGGGGTTAGCCGCCCTGCTGCATCCGGCGTGCGATGCGGCCGTGGTCGCGCAGTGTCTGGGCCAGTCCGCTCAGGGCGGGTTCGCCCCGGTCGACGAGGATCCGGCCCCCGACCACCGTGGTCCAGGCGCGGGCCGGGCCGCAGCGCAGCCAGGCCTCGACGGGATCGCTCAACGCGCCCGCGAGGGCGACCTCGTGGAGGTCCCAGACGACCAGGTCGGCGCAGGCGCCCGGGCGCAGATGCCCCAGTTCGTCGGCGCGGCCGAGGCAGCGGGCCGAGCCGCGGGTCGCGAGGTCGAGGGCGTCGCGGGCGGTCATCGCGCCGGGTCCGCCGCGGTAGCGGCCGAGCAGGAGCGCGCCCCGGGTCTCCATCCAGAGGGAGGCGTGGTCCGTGGAGGCGGAGCCGTCGCAGCCGATGCCGACGGGCAGTCCGAGTTCGCGCATCTCCCGCACGCGCGCGGTGCCGCCGCCGATGAGCATGTTGGAGCTGGGGCAGTGCGCCACCCCGACGCCCGCGGCCGCGAGACGGCGCAGCTCTTCGTCGTTGGGATAGATGCAGTGGGCGACCCAGGTGCGGTCGCTCATCCAGCCGCAGTCCTCGAAGTACTCGACGGGCCGGCAGCCGTAGGTCTCAAGGCAGTACGTGTCCTCGTCGCGGTCCTCGGCGAGGTGCGTGTGCAGGCGTACGTCGTGGCGCTCGGCGAGTTCGGCGGTCGCCGTCATCAGTTCCTTGGTCACCGAGAACGGCGAGCAGGGCGCGAGCGCGACGCGGATCAGCGCGCCGGGCTCCGGGTCGTGATGGGCCTTGATCAGCCGCTCGCTGTCGGCGAGCACCTCGTCGGTGGTCTGGGTGACGCTCCGCGGCGGCAGTCCCCCGTCCTCGACGGAGCGGGTCATGGAGCCGCGGGTCGCGTGGAAGCGGAAGCCGATGTCGCGGGCGGCGCGGATCTCGGCGTCGACTAGACGAGGGCGGGGATGGACGTACAGGTGGTCCGAGGACGTGGTGCAGCCGCCCATCAGCAGCTCGGCCATGCCGACGTACGCCGAGACGTACGCGGCCTCTTCGTCGAGGGCGGCCCACAGGGGGTAGAGCGTGGTCAGCCAGTCGAAGAGGGAGCCGTTCACCGCGGGGGCGTAGGAGCGGGTGAGGTTCTGGTAGATGTGGTGGTGCGTGTTGATCAGGCCCGGGGTGACCAGCCTTCCGGCCGCGGAGACGGTCGTACGGGCTTCGGGCTCCGTCCCGGCAGTGCCCACGGCGGTGACCCGACCATTGGTGACGGCAACCCAGCCGCCGGGGATCTCGCGATCTCCGGCGACGACCAGTAGTTCGGCGTCCTTGACCAGCAGATCCACGGCTGACGGCATGGCGCCATCGTAGACAGGTACGACCGGAAAGACCTGGCGAGTCGTCCGACCACGCACGTACGGTGTGATCACCCGCGCACATCCCGAATCAGTGAATCGCATCCCTTCGCAAAGGCGGTCCTACATGGCCCTGTTCGACCTCCCCCTCGACGAGCTCCAGGAGTACCGCAGCGCGTCCGTCGAGCCCGAGGACTTCGACGCGTTCTGGTCCAAGACCCTGCAGGAGGCCCGCGAGCACGATCTGGACGCCCGTTTCGAGCCGGTCGACACGGGCCTGACGACGGTCCGGGTGTTCGACGTGACGTTCGCCGGGTTCGGCGGGCACCCGGTGAAGGGCTGGCTGACGCTGCCCGCCGCGGCCGAGGAGCCGATACCGCTGGTCGTGGAGTTCATCGGATACGGCGGCGGGCGCGGCCTGCCGCACGAGCATCTGCTGTGGGCGTCCACCGGCCGGGCGCACTTCGTGATGGACACGCGCGGGCAGGGCAGCGCGTGGGGCGGGGGCGGCGGCACCGCGGACCCGGTGGGCGGGGCGCCCGCCTACCCCGGTTTCATGACCCGCGGCATCGACGCTCCCGAGAGCTACTACTACCGCCGGGTGTTCACGGACGCGGTGCGTGCCGTCGAGGCGGCCCGCTCGCACCCGCTGACCGACGCCTCCCGCACGGTCGCTGTCGGCGCCAGCCAGGGCGGCGGCATCACCATCGCGGTGGGCGGTCTGGTCCCGGACCTGACCGCGGTCGCACCGGACGTGCCGTTCCTGTGCGACTACCCGCGTGCCGCGACGCTGACGGACCGCCACCCGTACCGCGAGATCGGTCTGTACCTCAAGACGCACCGCGGCCGCACCGAGGACGCCCTGCGCACCCTGTCCTACTTCGACGGCGTCCACTTCGCCTCCCGCGGTCGCGCCGCCGCCCTGTTCTCGGCGGCCCTGGAGGACCAGACCTGCCCGCCCTCGACCGTCTTCGCCGCGTTCAACGCCTGGGCGCACGAGGACAAGACGATCGAGGTGTACGACTTCAACGACCATGAGGGCGGCGGCCCTTACCAGGAGGCGGCCAAGGTGCAGTGGCTGCGGACGTACGTCTGAGAGGTCCGGTATGGAGACGCGTGAGGCAGCCGAGCGCTTCGTCCAGGTCTGGGAGCGGGCCTGGGCGACGCACGACGTGGATGCGCTGATCGAGCTGTACGCCGAGGACTGCGTCCACCGCTCGATGCCGTTCCGTGAGCCGCATCGGGGGCGGGACGAACTGGCCGACTACCTGCGGTGGTCGTTCGCGCAGGAGCGGGTGACGGACGTGCGGTTCTCGCCGCCCGTCGTCGGCCAGGACGGCGTCGCCGTGGCCGAGTTCCGCGTGCTGGCCGAAGAACACGCTGTGGCGTCCGCCCTCGCGGGCTGCGTGTTCGTGCGTTTCGACGGCGCGGGCCTGGCGGTCGAGACGCGGGACTACTGGCACACGGCCGACGGTCACCAGGAGCCCGCCGGGAAGCTCTTCCTGCTGTGACCTTCCCTCCAGTCCGACCAGTCGGTACGTTCAGGACTGCCCGGGTCGCAGCGTCGCGGCCCGGGCTTCCGGCGGACGACGGAGGTCCCCATGGCGGAGCGTGAGCCAGAGGTGCACGGCTATTGCGACGAGCGGTTCGCGGCGGTGCGGACGGCGCTCGAGGAGAACTTCCGGGACCGGTCGGAGCTGGGCGCAGCGGTCGCCGTCAGCGTCGGCGGCCAGGTCGTGGTGGACCTGTGGGGCGGCTGGGCCGACTCGGCCCGGACCCGGCCCTGGGAGCGCGACACGCTGGTCAACGTGTGGTCGACGACGAAGGGACCGGTCGCGCTGTGCGCGCACATCCTCGCCGACCGGGGGATGCTCGACTTCGACGCGCCGGTGGCCACGTACTGGCCCGAGTTCGCCGCGGCCGGCAAGGACAAGGTCCTCGTACGACATCTGCTGTCGCACCGCTCCGGACTGTCCGGGCCGCGTGAGCCGCACTCGCTGGAGCAGCTCTACGACTGGGAGTTGACCACGCAGCGGCTCGCGGCGATGGAGCCCTGGTGGGAGCCGGGGACGCGGTCCGGGTATCACGCGATGTCCTACGGCTTCCTGGTCGGCGAGGTCGTACGGCGCGTCTCGGGGCTGCTGCCGGGTGCCTTTCTGGAGCGGGAGGTGACCGGGCCGCTCGGCATCGACTTCACCATCGGGCTGCCGGAGAAGGAGGCCGGGCGGGCCGCCGAGCTGGTGCATCCGCCGGCCGCGTCGAGCAGCGAACAGGCGGCGATCTTCAGCCAGTTGACGCCCGCCGCCCTGGCCGCGCTGGCCAACCCGCTGGTGGGCGCGACCGAGGCCAACACGCCCGAGTGGCGGGCCGCCGAGATCCCGGCGGCGAACGGGCACGGCACGGCACGGGCGGTCGCCGCGCTCTACGGGATCTTCGCGGGGCGTGGTGCGCACGACGGCCACCGCGTCCTGTCCGCCGAGGGGGCAGAGCGGGTGCGCGAAGGACAGGGCAGCTGCCGCGACCTGGTGCTCGGCGCCGGGTTCGAGCACGAGACGGAGGTCGCGCTCGGTCTGTGGCTGAGCGGCCCGAACGGCTCCTACGGACCCAACCCGCGGGCTTTCGGACACGACGGCTTCGGCGGTTCCTGCGGCCTCGCCGACCCGGAGGCGGGGGTGTCCCTGGGCTATGTGATGAACCGGATGGGGCCTCATATCGCCGACGACCCACGGAAGATGGCCCTGATCGAGGCCCTGTACAGCGCGCTGTGAGAGGCGGTCCGCGCGGGCCGGTCCTCACTCGTCCCGACCGGCGGGGCGGCCACGCCAGGCCGCCCGGCCCGGTCTACGAGTTCACGCTGCCCGCGGCGGGCCGTCCGCTGCCCCGGCGCCGGAAGTACAGCCGTACGACGGAGCCGGTGGGGTCCAGGTCGTCGGCGACCAGGTCGCTCAACTGCCGTACCAGCCACAGGCCTTGACCGTTCGCGGCACCCTGCTCGGGCGGCAGATGGCCGGGGAATGGCGGGAGAGCCGCGGAGGAGTGCGCGCCGCCGTCGGAGACCTCGCAGATCACATGGTCACGGTCGCTGTGCAGCCGTACGACACCCTGACCGCCGCCATGGCGCACGGCGTTGACCACGGTCTCATGCACCGCGGCCACCAGGTCGTACGTCCGCTGCTCGGGCAGCCCCAGCCGGCGGGCGTAGGCGACGAGGGCGCTGCGGACGGCTGCCGAGCGGCCGTGGGCGAAGCGGATGCCGTCGCGTACGGCGGGCAGGCGGGACGGACCGTGCTCGTCGCACTCGGCGGAGAAGTCCGCCGGGTCCGCGTAGTCGACCGTGGCACAAGGCTCACGGGCGAGTTCGGGGTGGGTGCGGGCGGCGCTGCGTACGACCGTCTCGGGGAGCGCCCGGGTGTCGTACGGGCACAGGATCCAGTGGGCGGAGTCGGCGAAGGCGACGTTCACGAGGGATTCGTAGCGCATCCATTCCAAGGTCTCGAAGTCGGTACGGCCCTGCCAGACCGGTTCGCCGATGACACGGATGCGCCGGTCGGCGCCGTGCCGGTCGCAGTAGGCGTGGTAGCGGCCCAGGGTGCGTGACGGGTAGTCGTACCAGTCGCGGGCGTCGACGAACTCGACGGCCCGGGAGCGGCTTCCGAGTGCTTCGGAGAGCAGGGTGATGTTGCGGGCGCTCACCACGACCAGAACCCTGTCGCCCGCGTCCAGTCCGTCGCGGACGTATCCGGCGGTCGTGTCCAGGAACTGGCCGTCCGAGTCGTAGCGCAGTGCCTGGTGGACGAAGCCGGTCACGATGCGCCTCCGTCCGGTCCGTCCGGTCCTTCCTGCTCGATGTGCAGGCCCGGGACCCGGTCCCAGCCGGTCACCCGCATCACCCGCAGGAGGTGCGGGGCGACGCCCGACAGTTCGAGGGTGCCGCCCGCCGCGTACAGGCCGAGCGCCGTGAACACCAGCAGGCGCAGGGCTCCGACGTCGATGAAGTGCAGGTCGTGCAGGTCGAGGTGGGTGCGGGCGCCGGCCACCGCGCGGGCCCGGGCGCGGGCCGTCTCGGCGCGCAGGGCGCGGGCGACGGCGGTGACGTTCGTGTCGTCGATCTCTCCGGCGAGGGCGAGGCCGGGGGGTGCGAAGGTGCGGGTGATGGCCAGGAGGTCGTCGCGCCACACCTCGTCGGCGCCGACCCGGCCGTGGTGCAGGTCGGCGAGCGGGGCGAGTTCGGTCTCGTCGAAGACCCGGCGGTCGTACTGGCAGATGCCGAGGACCGGCAGCGAGGAGAACACGGGGTCGAGCAGCAGCTCGCTGTCGTGCAGGGTCTTGAGTTCCTTGCCGGCCTGGGCGCGCAGGATCTCCGTGCACACGCGCAGGCCGAGATAGCCGTCGCCGACGGCGCGGCGGGTCTCGCGGCGGATCACCTCGTCCAGGTCCCACAGTCCTTCGGGGCCGGCGAGGTGCGGGTCGACGCACAGCCGGCCGTCCGCGAGTTCCTCGTCGACCCGGCAGCCGTGCGCCTCCAGGAAGGACAGGGCGACCCCGCCGGGGATGTCGGCGGGCGGCAGGAGGAGTCCGCGGTGGCCGCTGGCCAGTCCGTCCAGCAGGAACACGGCGAGGACGGTCTCGCGCTCCTCGTCCGTGTCGTAGCCGAGGAACAAGTGGTCTCCCTGGCGCATCTGTCCCACGGTTTTCAAGGTGGGTGTGACGGCCATCCCCGTACCTCCCTCGGTGGACGCACCACTTCCACGCTACGCCGCAAGCAGGCCTGCCGTGAGGGGGTTAAGGTGTCCGCCATCGGTTCCGGTGAGGGGGGACGATGGCGGCCTCTGTGCAGGGCGGCAGGATCGGCAACCTTCCCGCCGAGGCGAACGCGTTCGTCGGCCGTCAGCTCGAACTCGCCGAGATCGCGGGGCTGTTGGGGACCCAGCGGCTGGTGACACTGACGGGGCCCGGAGGTGTGGGCAAGTCCCGGCTGGCCCTGCGGGGCGCGCACGCCGCGAAGGCCGGGTTCCTGGGCGGGACGTGGCTGGTGGAGCTGTCGGAGCTCAGGGATCCGGACCTGCTGACGAACACGGTGGCGCAGGCGACCCGGCTGACCGAGCAGACGCTGCGCCCGCTGCTGCAGGCGGTCTGCGAACATCTCGCGGGGGCGCCCGTCCTGCTCGTCCTGGACACCTGCGAGCACATCCTGGACGAGTGCGCGCGGATCGTGCAGGAACTCCTCGCGAACGTCCCGGAGTTGCGGGTGCTGGCCACCAGCCGGCAGCCGCTGGGCGTGCCGGGTGAGCATCTGCTGACGGTGGCGCCGCTGCCGCTGGGGGAACGCGACGACGCGGTGGCGCTGTTCACGGCGCGGGCCGCGGCGGCGGTGCCGTCGTTCGCGCTGAGCGATGCCAACCGGGCCCATGTGGCCGCGGTCTGCGCCCGTCTGGACGGGATCCCGCTGGCGCTGGAGCTGGCCGCCGTGCGGTTGCGCGGCTTTCCCCTCGACCGGCTCCTGGAGGGCCTCGACTCCCGCTTCGACCTGCTCGTCTCGCCCGCGCGGCCACGGCTGGCCCGGCACCAGACGCTGCGCACCACGATCGGCTGGAGCCATGAGCTGTGCACCCCGCTGGAGCGGCTGCTGTGGGCCCGGCTCTCGGTGTTCGCGGGCGGCTGGGACGTGGAGGCGGCCGAATTCGTGTGCCACGGCGGCCCCTTGGACGCGGAGGAGATCCTCGCCCTGCTCGCGTCGCTCACCGAGAAGTCCATCGTCACGCGGGACGGCGAGGGATCGGCGGTGCGCTACCGGATGCTGGACACGGTCCGCTCGTTCGGCGCCGAGTGGCTGTCCGGCCTGGGCGAGGCGGAGGCGGTCCGGCGCCGCCACCGGGACTACTTCCGCTGGACCGCCCGCCAGGGCGAGGCGGAGTGGCTCGGGCCGGGCCAGCGGATGTGGGCCGAGCGACTGACCGCGGAACACGCCAACGTGCGCCTGGCCGTCGAGGAGTGTCTCGCGGCGCCGGAACCCGAAACGGCGCTCGAACTCACCGGTTCCCTCTGGTTCTTCTGGTTCGCCTGCGGCTTCACCGAGGAGGGCCGCGGCTATCTGGAGCGGGCGCTGCGCCGCACCCCCGACGGCTCGGGGCCCGAGCACACGCTCGCGGTCTGGGCCCATCGGCTGGTCACCGTCGTGCCGGACGACCTGGAGGCCGCGGAGTCGGTGAGCGCGGCCTATGTGTGGCTGGCCGAGGAGCGTCAACTGCCGGTGCCCGCCCTGCCGTTGACGGGCGCGAGCCTGGCCGTGCGGGGCGAGTCGGCCCGGTCGGCGGTGCTGTACGGGAGGGTCGGGCAGGCACCCGCGGCCGACGGCGGCGCCGAGTTCTTCCAGTTGCTCACCCTCGCCCTGCAGGCGTATCTGCTGGCCAGCCAGGCCGCGTTCGAACGGTGCGCGGCGGTTGCCGAAAGGCTGCGCGCCGAGTGCGCCAAGCTCGGCGAGCTGTGGATGCGGGCCTGGGGCGACTTCTTCGTCTCGCTCGCCGGGATCGGGCTGGGCCACCCGGACGAGGCGGTGCGCTCGGCGCGCGAGGCGCTCACCGCCAAGTGGCGGGTGCACGACCGGCTCGGCGCCGCCGCGGTCGCCGACCTCCTGGTCGCCGCGCAGGCCGCGCGGGGCGAGGAGGAACTCGCCGCGCGTCTCCTCGGCATCAGCAGGCGCCTGTGGCACGCGGCGGGCCTGCCGCAGCTCGGCCGGCCCGACCGGACGGTCTTCCACCGCGAGTACGAGCGCCGGCTGCGCGCCTCCCTCGGGGACGCGCGCTTCGCCGAAGCGGTGCGCGAGGGACGGGAGTTGGGCCCCGAGGCGGCGATCGCACTGGCCCTGGGCGGCGCACCCGACGGATCCGATCTCTGACCGGCGGGGCGGCGACCAGACGGGTTCAGCCATCTGACGGATTCCAGGAGCCCGGGCGGCGCATAGCGTCGGGGCGGGGCCGTCCAGTACGGCCGGCGGGAACGGCCCTCTCCTCCGTACGGCGCTTCGCCCGATCCACCGGAAGGAACTCCCCATGAGCCTCTTCACCACCTCCGACGGCACCGACCTCTTCTACAAGGACTGGGGCAGCGGGCAGCCCGTGGTGTTCAGCCATGGCTGGCCGCTCAACGCGGACGCCTGGGACGGACAGGCCAGGCTGGTCGCCGAGCACGGCTTCCGCGCGATCGCGCACGACCGCCGGGGGCACGGCCGCTCCGGGCAGCCGTGGCAGGGCAACCACATGGACCAGTACGCCGACGACCTGGCCGAGTTGATCGAGGCGCTCAACCTGAGCGATGTGATCGTGGTGGGGCATTCGACCGGTGGGGGCGAGGTCACCCGCTACATCGGCCGGCACGGGACCTCGCGGGTCGCCAAGGCCGTGCTGCTGGGCGCGGTGCCGCCGCTGATGCTCAAGACGGACGCGAACCCGCAGGGCACGCCGATCGAGGCCTTCGACGGCATCCGGGCGGGCGTCGAGGCGGACCGCTCGCAGTTCTACTGGGCGTTGAGCGAGAGCTTCTACGGCTACAACCGGCCCGGCGCGGTTCCGTCCGAGGGCGTGCGGCGCGCGTTCTGGCTGTGGAGCATGCAGGTCGGGCTGAAGGCGGCGTACGACTGCGTCAAGCAGTTCTCGGAGACGGACTTCACCGAGGACCTGCAGCGCATCGATGTCCCGACGCTCGTCGCGCACGGCGACGACGACCAGATCGTGCCGATCGTGGCCGCCGCCCCGAAGACCGCCCAGCTGGTGAAGGACGCGACGCTGAAGGTGTATCCGGGCGCCCCGCACGGCCTGGCGGGCGACTACGAGAAGGAGTTCAACGCCGATCTGCTCGCCTTCATCAGGAGCTGACGGCCACGACCATCCGCACGCGTGGGCTGCCGTCGCTCCGCCGCCCGAACTCCGGCAGAGCCTGGTGGTCCACGCGGAAGCCGGCGTGCTCCAACTCCCGTCGTACGTCCCCGAGTCGGAAGGCCCGGTAGTACATGACGAACGGCGGCCGCCACACGGCGTTGCGCACCCGCATCACCGCGTCGAAGCCGAGCAGCATCCAGAACGCGGGGGACGAGGGCCGGGGCGGGGCGAGGACGGGGAAGACGAAGCGGCCGCCCGGCCGCAGCACGGAGCGGACCTGGGCGAACAGGCCAGGCAGTTCCGCGGGCAGGAAGTGCCCGAACGCCCCGAAGCTCGCCACCAGGTCGAAGGCGCCGGGGCCGAACGGGAGCGCGCGGGCGTCCCCGCGGACCCAGGACACCGTCGGCCCCACCGGCCGTACGCCCTCCTGGGCCACGGCGAGCATGCCCGCGCTGAAGTCGATCCCCGTGACACTCCGCCGGCACACCTGCGCCAGCACGTCGACTCCGGCGCCGGTACCGCAGCACAGGTCGAGCCCGGATGCGAAGGGCCCCATCGGCGCCAGCGCCGCGGCGACCGCGTCGAGCACGGAGTCGGGGGTCCGGAAGGGGGTGTGGTCGAACTTCGGAGCGAGCAGGTCGTAGCCGTGCTCGACGGACGACAGTGCCTGGACGGCGAGCTCGCGGAGACTGGGGCCTTCGGGGCTGAACATCAGCGCCAGCTTAGGCGAACGTGCCGGTGGACACACGGTCCGCCCCTGATTATTCTCATCGGCACCTACTCTACTAGTTCACTATGAGGTGATCCGATGCGCGCGTTCCGCGAGGCGGTCGAGGCAGGTGACTTCGACGCGGTCGAGGCGCTGCTGGCGGAGGACGTCGTCTTCATGAGCCCAGTGGTGTTCAAGCCGTACCCGGGCAAAGCGATCACCGCGGCGATCCTGCGCGGCGTGTCGAAGGTCTTCGAGGACTTCCGCTACGACCGCGAGCTCGCCGGCGCCGACGGCCGCGACCATGCCCTGGTGTTCACCGCGCGAGTGGGTGACCGAGAGCTGACGGGATGCGACTTCGTCCACGTCAATGACGCGGGCCTGATCGACCAGTTCACCGTCATGGTGCGGCCGTTGTCGGGTGCACAGGCCTTGGCGGCCGCCATGGGCGCGCAGTTCGACGAGATCGTGAAGGAGGCGGAGGCGCGGTCCGTCTGAGCGGCCGCGCCTCCGCCGGCGCTCACGCGACGGTGAGGGTGATGGCGCCCGTGTAGCTCTTGCCGGGGGTGATGGCCGTCGTGGTGCCGTCGACGGTCATGGTCACCGACCGGCCACGCGGCGCCCGTACGGCGGCGTCGGAGGCGACGGCGAGTGCGGTCAGGTACGACGTGCCGGTGACCGTCCACGTCGAGCCGCTGTTCAGCTTGACGATGGCGCCGTTGTTGACGGCGGCCTGGACGGTGTTGGTCACGATGCCCAGCTCGTAGAAGGTGGACGCGTCGATGCTGGACACCCGGTGCTTGGCCTTCGTCGCGGAGATGACGCCCTCGACCTTGGAGTCCTCGAAGGTCAGGACCATGTTCTTGCCGTTGCGCATGCCGTTGTAGAAGTCGCCCTTGACGGCGATGGAGGTGAAGGTGGCGGCTCCGTCGGCGGTGTGGACGGCACTCACGTCGAAGGAGGAGTCCTTCGTGGGGTCGCCGGTGGGCTCGGTGTAGACGCCGATGTTCATCATCTTGCCGTTGACGTTGACCGGGCCCGGGTCGTCCAGCTCGATCATCTGCAGGATGATCCCGTCGCTCGGGTTGAGGCGGGCGCCCTTCGAGCCGTCGACGGTGACGGCGGTCTGCTGGCCCTTGTTGAGGAAGGTGGCCCGTGCGGAGTTGATGACGGTGCCGCCGTCGAGGGTCAGCGTGCCGGCGCCGAAGAACATGTAGCCGAAGTGGCCGGAGTTCACGACCGTGTTGCGGGCCGGGATGGCCTTCAACTCGGCTTTGGTGAGCCCAAGTTCGAGTTCGGTGTTGAGCGCGGCGACGGCGTCACTGCTGCTGTCGCCGTAGTGCACGACCGCGGCCGGGCCCGCGATGATGGTGGCGTAGCTGCCGACGTCGAAGCGGGAGCCGAGCACGCGGACGGTCGCGTCGCCGATGGCGTAGGTGCCGTAGCCGTACTCCCCCGTGTTGCCGACGTGGCTGTTGACCGCGGTCAGCTTGAGCCCGCTGCCGCCCTCGACCGACAGGGCGCCCCAAGTCTCCGAGAACACCGTGGAGTTGAGGTAGGTGGCGGTGCTGTTCTTGCCGATGAGGTTGGTGGCGCGGACATTGCCGTCGAGGCCGAGCATCCAGGGCACCGACTCCATGTACGGGGTCTCGACGGTGGCCTGGTAGTCGGAGGGCAGTACGCCGTTGCGGCAGCGGACAAGGGAGTTCTTCACGATCACGTTGGCGCCGTCGTTGGAGATGACGCCCGTGCGGACCACGCCCTTGTTGCTGATGCGGGCGCCGTCCACCACGAGCTTGGTGGCGGAGCCGTCGCCGACCACCGCGGCGCCGTAGCCGGCGAAGTCGCAACGGCCGTTGCCCGTCAGGGAGATGGTGGGACCGTCCAGCGTGTAGGCGGCGTCCTGGACGTACACGCCGTCGAAGCACTCGCCGGTCGAGGTGATCGACACGTTCCGGGCGAGGGTGTCGGTGAGCTTGCCGCCGAGCACGGCCGCGAGGACGGACTTGTCGCGCACGACCCCGTCGCCGTCGACGTACACCGCCTGCCGGAAGGGAAAGGTGAGGGTCTCGTACGTCACCGCGTTCGCGGCCGCCACGGTGAGAACGACGTCGCCCCGGTAGGTGCCTGCCTGGATCAGGGTCGCCGTGCCGCCGGTCTCGGTCAGGAGCTGCCCGGTCTCCACGCCGTCGACGGTCAGGGAGAGACTGTAGCCGTCCGGGGCGACGATCTTGCCGCCGTCCGCGATGGTCAGTCTGCTCACCCGGGTGGTCGCGGAAAGCTTGTACGTCTCGCCGGAGCCGACCGTGATCTGCTTGCCGGACGCCATCGGAACGGCGGCGGTCGCGGAGCCGACCGGGACGAGCAGGGCTCCGGCCGTCGCCGAGCCGGCTATCAGGATGGAACGTCGGGTGATCAGCGTCATTGCATGCCTTCCCAGGGACAGAGCGCGCCGTTGCGCAACGTGACGAACGGGCCGTCTCAGACTCGGCGCCGACGGCTCGGACGAGGGCACCAGAGGTGCACACGAGGGAGTGAAGCAGCCCTGGGGAACAGGAAATAGGCACTTCACACACGCATCCCGGAACCCGATGCCTCGGATCGGGCGGCCTGGTTCATGGCGATGACACAGAGTGGCCACAGGCCCTGATACGCGGGCACGCAGCACGGCGAGGCGGGCGGCCGACACGCCGTCCACCTCGCCGTTCGGTGTTCTGTTACGCGGGTGCGATCATCCCCGCCGACAGGTCGATGTCCGCCCCGCACAACCCCGGCATCGCGAGCATCGCCACCAGTGCCCGGGCCACCTCGTCCTCCTCGACGAGCCGGCCGAGGGCGGCGCGGGAGGCGAAGTCGCGTTCGGCCGCCTCGACCGTGCAACCCGTCAGTTCAGCCGTCAGGCGGAAGTTGCGGTCCATGCGGGGACCCCGAACCGGGCCCGGCGAAAGGGAGTTGACCACGACGCCGCGCGGCCCGACCTCTCCGGCCAGGGTCCGGGTGAGGCCGAGCAACGCCATCTTGGAGGCGGTGTAGGGGGTGCGGTTGAGCAGCGGGCGCTTGCCGCTGACCGAGGCGACGTTGACGACGTCCCCCCGGCCGGCCGCGATCATCGGGGGCAGGAAGGCGCGGCACATGAGGTAGACGCCGCGGACGTTGACCGCGAACACGTCGTCCCACTCGTCCGGTTCCACGTCGACGAGCGGCCGCACCGGACCCGCGACACCCGCGTTGTTGACGAGCAACGACACGTCCTCGTCGGCGAGTTGGGCAGCGAGCCGGCTCACCGAGTCGGGGTCGGAGACGTCGCACACCGCGGTGCGGGCCTCGCCGCCCTCCTTGGCCACCCGGTCCGACGCGTCCGCGAGGGCCTGTTCGCCGCGGCCGACGAGGATCACCCGGGCGCCCGCGTCGGCCAGGGCGAGGGCGAACGCCCGGCCCAGCGGCCCTCCCCCGCCGGTGATGAGCGCCGTACGCCCGCTCAAGGTCATGCGGTGTTCCACGGCAGCTCGTCACCGGCCGCCTTCGCGGCCCGTACGTCGCCGGAGCGTGCGTGGCCCTCGAACAGCTCGACGCGTGCCGCCCGCCCGCACAGCCGGCCGAACAGCGTCTGGGAGTCGGTGTCGGTGACCTCCTGGTAGGTGACCGTCTTGAGGTACTTGCCCACCCACAGGCCGCCGGTATAGCGCGCGGCGCCACGTGTGGGCAGCACATGGTTCGTGCCGATGACCTTGTCGCCGAAGGACACACAGGTGCCCTCGCCGAGGAACAGGGCGCCGTACTGGGTCATCCGCTCCAGCGCGAGACGCGGTTCGGCGGTCAGCACCTCGACGTGCTCGAAGGCGAACTCGTCGGCCAGTGCGTACAGTTCGTCGATCGTGTCGACGACGTGCACCTGGCCGTGGTCGCGCCAGGCGGGCTCGGCGTAGTCGCGGGTGGGCATGCCGGGCAGGATCCGCTCGACCTCGGCGATGGTCTTCTCGGCGACCTCGCGGGAGGTGGTGATGAGCACGGCCGGGGAGTCCGGGCCGTGCTCGGCCTGGGAGAGCAGGTCGACGGCGCAGACGAACGGGTCGGCGTCGTCGTCGGCGAGGACGAGGATCTCGGTCGGCCCGGCGAACAGATCGATGCCGATCTCCCCGAAGAGCTGCCGCTTGGCCTCGGCGACGTAGGCGTTGCCGGGCCCGGCGATCAGGTTCACCGGCTCCATCGTGTCCGTGCCCACGGCCATCGCGGCGACCGCCTGGACCCCGCCGAGCAGCCAGATCTCGTCCGCGCCCGCCAGGTGCGCGGCGGCGACGGTGGCGGCCGGGATCTCGCCGTGGATGGGCGGCGTGCAGGCGACGACCCGGGGCACGCCCGCGACCTTGGCGGTGACGATGGTCATGTGGGCGGAGGCGGTGAGCGGGTAACGGCCACCGGGGATGTACGCGCCCGCCGCCTGCACCGGGATGTGCTTCTGGCCGAGCCACACCCCCGGCAGCGTCTCCACCTCGAACTCCCCCATGGAGTCGAGCTGGTGGCGGGCGAAGCTGCGCACCTGCTCCTGTACGAAGCGGATGTCGTCGATGACCTGCTGCGGCACCGACGCGACGATCTTCTCGACCTCCTCCTCGCTCAGCCGGAAGGAGTCCGGGCTCCACTTGTCGAACTTCTCGGAGTACGCGCGCACGGCGTCGTCGCCGCGCTCGCGGATGTCCGCGATGACGCCGGTCACGGTCTCGCGCACCTGGTCGAGGGAGGCGGTCACCTCCGCCTTGGATACGGCGTGCTTCAGGATCGTTGCCACAACTGCGGCCTTTCTGCGGGTGGTTCGCGACAAAGGGGGTGTCAGACGGGAGGTGTCAGACGGGGGGCGCCACGAACAGCACGTCGGGGTCGTTGAACTGCTCCTTGGCGACCGACTCGCTCATCGGGTCGGCGGTGCCCCACTGGTCCTGGGTGATCGGGTCGTCGACGTCGTGCCGGCCTGGATGCCACAAGTCCTCTTCGAGGACGGCGAGTTCGGTGGTGTACTCGACGGTGTTGCCGTGCGGGTCGTGGAAGTACGAGAAGGTGTTGTCACCCGCGAGGTGCCGTCCCGGCCCCCAGGTGAGCCGGGTCCCGGCCCGCAGCGCCCGCCCCGTGCCGCGCATGTACTCCTCGACGCCCCGCATCTCGAACGACGCGTGGTGCAGGGAGACATGGGGGCCACGCGCGATGGCGAAGGAGTGGTGGAGCGGGCTGCACCGCAGGAAGTACATGAGGTCGCCCATGTGCGTCGAGTACAGGGTGTCGGTGAGCCGGAAGCCAAGGTGCTGAACGTAGAAGTCCCGAAGCCCTTCCGGGTCCTGGGAGTTGACCACGCAGTGCGAGAGCCGTACGGGGATCGCCTCACGTTCCTCGATCTTCCGGTGGGTGCGGGTGGCGACATCCGCGGAGACCTCGACGACCCGCCCGTCCGGGTCAAAGAACCGGAAGCCGTAACCACCGCCCGGAGTGTCCAACACCCGGGGCTCATGGACGAGTTGTATCCCGGCCCGGCCGAGCCGCACCGCCAGCTCGTCCACGGCGGCCGGTGACACGGCTCCGAACCCCACCAGGTCCATCCGCTTCCGCTCGTCCTCGCGGATCCGCACGATGTACTGCTCGGGGCTGCCCTCGGCGGCGAAGAACGCGACACCGCTGTCGTTGGCGATCTCGGTCAGGCCCCAGGTGGTGGCGTAGAAGGCACGCTGGGTGTCGAAGTCCGGTACGGCCAGGTCGACATGGCGCAGATGGGTGATGGGCTGGAAGCTCATGCGTGGCTCCTGACGGTGTTGCGCTGGTGGCCCAGGCCGGTGATCTCCGACTCCACGACGTCCCCGGGCTTCAGGAACACCCCCCAGTGCGCGCCGTTGCCGGCCGGGGAGCCGGTGAGCAGCAGGTCGCCCGGGCGCAGGGTGGTGGTCGTGGAGACGTACGCGATGAGCCGCGGAATGTCGAAGATCATGTCCTTGGTCGACTCGTCCTGGCGGACGACCCCGTTGTGGCGGAGGGTGATCCGCAGGTCGTTCGGGTCGCCGACGAAGGCGGCCGGGACGAGGAGGGGGCCGGTCGGCAGGAAGGTGTCGGCGTTCTTCGCGGTGAACCAGTCGGTGCCGATGGCCTTCAGGTCGGGCCGGTAGAGACGGTCGCGTGTGGTGAGGTCGTTGCAGATCGTGTAGGCGGCGACGTACTCCATCGCCTCCTCGGCCCGGATGTTCTTGCCCGACTTCCCGATGACGAGGGCGAGTTCGAGTTCCCAGTCGTGCTGCTCGCCGAGCACGGGGAGCACGATGTCGTCGTAGGGGCCGCACATGGCGCGCGCCGAGCCGAGGAAGACGTACGGCACGCCGTTGCGGATCCGCTCGTCCATCATCTGCTCGGCGTCCGCGCGGGCCTCCTCGGGGGTGGCGCCGTGCACGCTCTCCTTCTCGGCGGCGACCAGATCGACCACGTGCTTGCGGTAGTTGGCGCCGCTCTGCAGGATCTGGCCCGGCTCGATCGGGGCCAGGACGCGCAGCGCGGCCAGGTCGTGCCAGGTGCCGTCGGCCGACCGGGCGAGGTCGTGGAGGCGGGGCAGCCAGGTGTCCCAGGCGTCAACGAGGGCGCGCACGGAGGGCACCTGGTCGGACAGGTCGCGTACGCGCGCCCCCGTGACCAGGCCGGGGAAGGCACCCGCACTGTTGCTGAAGGTGCCGAGCGCGAAGGGTCCGGCGTGGACGGGAACTGCGTGGGGAGGAAGCGGATCGGGCACGGGCGGCTCTCCTCGTACGGATGCGGGGGCTCACCGTTGACGCTAGGCATCCGGGCGGGGCGGCGGAAATGGCCGTTCGCGATGCCTGCCATCACCGGCCCACCTCGGCCCCGGCCGCGTCGATGTGCGGCTCGGCCGTGCGGCACCTCCATCGCCGTACGGGATGGATGACGTCCCCCTTGCCGATGCCTCGATCCGTTGACCGTGCATCGACCCCCCACGCAGGCTCGGAGCACCCCAGCATCCCGAGGAGATCACCGTGGTCGTCGAGCACGCCGAGCTGACCGTCGAGGCCGGCCGGGAAGAGGAGTTCCAGGAGGTCTTCGGCAAGGCGCGGGAGGTGCTCGCCGAGGCCGACGGGTTCCGGTGGGCCGAGCTGCTGCGGCGCGAGGAGCGGCCCCGGACCTTCCTGCTCCTGGTCGGCTGGGAGTCGGTCGAGGCGCACATGGCCGGCTTCCGGGAGTCGGAGCGCTTCGGGCGCTGGCGGGCCCTGGTCGGGCCGTTCTTCGCCGAGTCGCCCGTCGTGGAGCACTACCACGAGCTCGGTGAGCGGCGGGGGCCCGGCGGCTCGCCCCCGGAATGAGTACAGCCCGGCCGACCCCCTCTTCTTCTACGTTCGCAAGGATCGCCCATGCCCGTACACAAGGTGCTCGTCGTCGGCGGCGGCATCACCGGAAGCGTGCTGTCCCTCGCGCTCGCCCAGCGCGGCGCCGACGTCGACCTCGTCGAGATCTCTCCCCAGTGGTTCGGTGTGGGGCACGGCATCACCGTCCAGGGCAACGCGCTCAAGGCGCTGCGCTCGGTGGGGGTGCTGGAGCGGGTGCTGGCCCGGGCGGTGCCGTTCGACATCATGCGGCTGCGCCGTGCGGACGGCGGCCTGATCACGGAGCTGTCCACCCCGCACACCGGCGGCCCCGACCTGCCGTCCACGGCGGGCGCGCTGCGCTCGGACCTGCAGAACGCGCTCTGCGACGCGGTGTACGCGCAGGGGGTGCAGGTCCGGCTCGGGCTGACCGTCGAGCGGCTCGACCACGCGTCCGACCATGTGGACGTGACCTTCACCGACGGCTCCGCGGGCCGCTACGACCTCGTGGTCGGCGCCGACGGCATCAACTCGGCGACGCGCGGGCACATCGGCATCACCCAGAAGCCGCGACCGGTCGGCATGTCGATCTTCCGGGTGGTCGCGCGGCGACCCGCCGAGATGGACTGCGCCGAGGTCTACTACGGCGGCCCGCGCTTCAAGGCCGGCTACAGCCCGATCTCCCCCGACCAGTGCTACGCCTACCTCCTCGACGAGAACCTCGACACGTCACTGATCGGGCCGCGCGCGCCGCTGGCGTTGATGCGGGAGCGCGGGGCCGGTTACGGCGGGACCTGGGGCAAGGTCATCGCCTCGCTGCCCGACGACACGGCAGTCGACTACCGCTGGATCGAGGCGGTCCTGGTCGACGAGCCCTGGCACCGCGGCCGCACGATGGTCATCGGCGACGCCGCGCACGCCTGTCCGCCACTGATCGCGCAGGGCGCCGCCATGTGCATGGAGGACGCGGTGCTGCTGGCCGAACTGGTCACCGGGGACGAGCCGTTGGAGAAGGCCCTCGACCACTTCATGACCCGGCGGCTGCCGCGGGTGCGGATGGTGCTGCGGAACTCGCTCCAGCTGGCCGAGTGGGAGATCAACCCGAGCACGCCGGGCGCCGACCCCGCCCGCATCATGTCGGAGACCCTCGAGTCGCTGACGGCGGCCGCATGAGCACCCCGGTCGTCGACTTCCACGGCCACCTGGCCGCCCCCGCCGCCGACGCCCTGATCGCCGCAACGCCGGGCCTGGCCGCCGAGCTGGCGGCCGAGCAGCGCGCCCACTCCCCCGCGTCGCTGGCCTCCAACCGGGCCCAACTCCAGCGGCTGGCAGGGAAGTTGACGGATGTCAGCGAGCGCCTCGCCGACCTCGACGCGATGGGCGTCGACATCCAGGTGGTCGGTCCGATGCCGATGCACCACTACTGGGCGGACCCGGACCTCGCCGTCCGCCTCGCCCGTACCGTGAACCAGGCGGTGGCCGCGCACTGCGCGCAGGCGCCCGAGCGGCTGTACGGCCTGGGCACGGTGCCGCTCCAGCACCCCGATCTGGCGGTGGCGCTGCTGGACAAGGCGGTCACCGAGTACGGCCTGTACGGGATCAGCGTGTCGACGATCGTCGAGGGGCGGGAGCTGGCCGACCCGCGGCACGACGAACTCTGGCAGAAGGCCGAGGAGTTGGGCGTGGTGGTGTTCGTCCACCCGTGGGGCTGCTCGCTCGGCGAGCGGCTGGCGACCCACTACCTCGGCAACACCGTCGGCCAGCCGGTCGAGACGACCGTCGCGCTCTCCCACCTCATCTTCACCGGGGTCCTCGACCGCTACCCGCGGCTGAAACTGGTGGCCGCGCACGGCGGCGGCTATCTGCCGACGTACATCGGGCGCTCGGACCACGCCTGGCGGGTGCGCGAGGACGCGCGCGGCTGCGCGGAGCCGCCGAGCAGCTATCTGCGGCGCATGTGGTTCGACGCGCTCGTGTACACCCCGCGTGCCCTGCGCCACCTGGTCGAGGAGGTGGGCGCCGACCGGGTGGTGCTCGGCACGGACCACCCCTTCGACATGGGCGTCGACGACCCGGTGGCCCGCCTGGACGCGGCCGGGCTGGCTCCGGCCGAGCGTGCCGCCGTCGCCGGGGGCAACGCCCTCGACCTGCTGTTGAAAGGACGTACCCGATGACCCCCACACCCCTCGGCCCGATCGAGGAAGAGCTCGCCAAGGCCCGTGCCGCCCACCGCAACTGGGGCCGCTGGGGCGAGGACGACGTGCTCGGCACGCTCAACTTCATCGACGACGCGATCCGCGCCCACGCGGCCGGTCTGGTCCGCCGGGGGCGGTCCTTCTCGCTCTCTCTGGAGTTCAACGAGTCGGGCCCGCAGCGCGGTTTCCGCGGCCGTATCAACCCGGTCCACTACATGAAGGACACCGGCTCCGACGCGGCCGCGGGCACCCAGGGCTTCCCGCACGGGTTCGGCGGCGCGGACGACCACATCGTGATGCCGTTGCAGGCCTCCACCCAGTGGGACGGCCTGGGGCACATCTACGACAACAAGCAGGCGTGGAACGGCCGTCCGTGCACCATCGTCAACGGCGACGGCGACTCGGTCACCGGTATCGAGCACATGCGGGACGCCTTCACCGGCCGGGGCGTGCTCCTCGACGTCGGCCGGGCGGTCGGCGACGAACTCGGTGAACTCCCGGACGGATTCCCCATCCTGGAGGAGCACCTGCGCGCCACCATCGAGGCGCAGGGCGCGACGTCGAGTGTCCGGCGCGGTGACCTCGTCCTCGTGCGGACCGGACAGATCGGCCGGGTCAGGCGGTTGGGCGAATGGGGCGGCTACGCGGCCGGTGACGCGCCGGGCCTGTCCTTCACCACGCTCGGCTGGCTGCACCGTACGGAGATCGCGGCGATCGCCTCCGACACCTGGGGGCTCGAGGTGCGGCCGTACGAGTTCGACGAGCCCGCGATGTCCCCGCTCCACCAGATCGCGATCCCCAACATGGGCCTCCCGCTGGGCGAGATGTGGGACCTGGAGGCACTGGCGGAGGACTGCGCGGCCGACGGAGTCCACGAGTTCCTGCTGGTCGCCGCTCCGCTGCCGGTCACCGGCGCGGTGGGCGCACCGGTCAATCCGATCGCGATCAAGTGAGTACGCCCGTGACTGCCATCCATCGGGGGACGATCCCCGAACCCCCGCGTGAGAACCGCTTCTCCGGCACCCTCCACGTCCCCGGCGACGAGGACTTCGACGAGGCCTGCTTCGGGCGAGTCTTCAACGCCCGCCGCCCGTCGGACCGTTCACCGGCCGCCGTGCTCGAAGCGCTCACCGAACAGGACGTCGTCGAAGGCGTACGACTGGCTCTGGAGCGGGGTTGGCAGGTCGCCGTCCGCTCCGGCGGGCACAGCTGGGCCGCCTGGTCGGTGCGTGAGGACGCTCTGCTGATCGATCTCGGGGGCCTCCGCGAGCTGGCGTACGACGAGGAGAGCGGGATCGTCACGGCCACCCCGAGCGTGCAGGGCGGCGACGAACTCAACCCGTATCTCGTTGAGTTCGGGCGGTTCTTCAACGGCGGGCACTGTCCCTCCGTCGGCATCGGCGGCTTCCTCCTCCAGGGCGGGCAGGGCTGGAACGCGCGCGGGTGGGGCTGGGCAGCGGAGAACATCGTGGCGATCGACGTCGTCACCGCCGAGGGTGAGCTGGTGCGCGCGGACGAGACGCACCACAGCGACCTGTTCTGGGCGGCGCGCGGCGCGGGACCGGGTTTCTTCGGCATCGTCACCCGCTTCCACCTGCGCACCCGTCCGCTGCCCAGGCATCTGGGGCACACGGTGCACGCTTACCCGCTCGATCTCTTCGACGAGGTCATGACCTGGCTGCACGGCATGCACCACACGGTCTCGGACCTGGTGGAGATCGTCGCCCTCACACAGACTCCGCCCGACCTCGACGAGCCGGTGCTGCTGGTCACGGGCGTCTCGATGACCGACACCCCGGAGCAGGCCGCCGAGGCCCTGGCTCCGCTGCACGCCAACCCGTACGCGGACCGGGCTCTCTTCCGGGTCGAGGCCCAACACACCACCCTGGCCGAGCAGTTGGCGGGCCAGCGCATCGCCAACCCCGAGGGCCACCGCTACCTCGTGGACAACGCCTGGCTGACCGGGCCGGCCGAGGAGGTCGTGCCGGCGATCCGCAAGGCATTCACCGAGCACCCCACCCGGCAGACGTTCACCATCTGGTTCTCCATGGCCCCGCTGCGCGAACTGCCCGACATGGCCTTCTCGTTGCAGTCCGAGATCTACTGCGCCACCTATGTCGTCCACGACGAGCCCGGGCGCGACGCGGAACTGCGGGGCTGGCTGGACGACGCGATGGCGGCGATGCAGCCCGTGACAGCCGGCCAGTATCTCGGGGACTCCGACTTCACCGTCCGGCAACTGCGGTTCATGGGCGATGAACAGTGGCGGCGGCTGCAGGAGATCCGCGCCGTCCGCGACGCCAAGGGTCTGTTCGCGGGCCATCTGAGTGCGGGGGCCGTCACCAACACCAACCACTGGGAGCAGTGAGTCATGCGTTTCGCGACATACGAGTACCAGGGCGAGGAGCGCGCCGGGGTGGTGCGGGACGGAGTGATCCATCCGCTGCCCGAGGGGATCACGGTCCTGACGCTCATCGAGCAGGAGATCCTCTACGCCGTCGGTGTCGAAGCACTGCAGGAGGCAAGTGACTTGACGGTGGATCAGGTGCGGTTGCTGCCGCCGCTGAAGCCCCCGTCCATCCGTGACTTCGTCGGGTTCGAGGCGCACATCGAGGGGGTGTCCAAGTCCCTGGACGGGCTGGAGCACGTGCCCGAGGAGTGGTACCGGGCGCCCAACTTCTACTTCACCAACCCGCACGCGGCCTACGGCGCCCACGACGACGTCCCCGTCCCGGCGGGCTGCTCGGTGCTCGACTTCGAGCTGGAGGTGGGCGCCGTGATCGGGCGGGCCGGCCGGGACCTCACGCCCGAGCAGGCGCGCGAGCACATCATCGGCTACCTGGTCTTCAACGACTGGTCGGCGCGTGACCTGCAGAAGCCGGAGAAGAACCTCGGCCTCGGTTTCTCCAAGGGCAAGGACTTCGCCAACACGCTCGGCCCCTGCCTGGTCACCGCGGACGAGGTGGAGGACCGGCGGGACGCGGACGGCTTCCTCGACCTGGAGATGACGGTCACCCTCAACGGCGAGCTCATCGGCCGTGACACGCTCGCCAACGTGTCGTGGACCTTCGAGGAGATGGTCGCGTACGCCGCCCGGGACGCCTGGGTGCGGCCCGGGGACATCCTCGGCTCCGGCACCTGCGGCTGGGGGGCGCTGGCGGAGTTCTGGGGCCGGCTCGGGGAGCGTACGCCGCCGCCGCTGGTGCCGGGAGACGAGGTCACGCTCACCGTGGAGGGGCTCGGCAGCCTGTCCAACCGGGTCGTGCCCGGACGTACGGACGTCTACCTCCCGCGGGCCCGCAAACGGGGGCGCAGTCCACGGCCGTAGCAGCATCGTCGGTGCTGACCTGCACACATCCTGGGATCCGATGGCTGCTATCGGATCCCTGTGAGTTGCCTCCGAGGCCCTTCCTCGGCATGAAGACCGTCGTTACGCTCCGATTTCACCGAGCTTCAACGACGCGGCCGGAAGGAAACACACATGGGTCTCGGAGCCATCGACCTGAATCTTCTGGTGGCGTTGGAAGCCCTCCTGGAGGAGAAGAACGTCACGCACGCGGGCGTACGGCTGTCCACCAGCCAGTCCGCGATGAGCGGCTCGCTGGCCCGGCTGCGCCGTCACTTCAACGACGAGCTGCTGGTGCGGGTCGGCCGGGAGTACGAGCTGACGCCGCTGGCGGAGCGGCTGCTGCCGGTCGTGCAGTCTTCGCTGCACAAGGCGGAGGAGGCCCTGTCGCTGACCCGGCACTTCGACCCGCACCGCAGCCGGCAGCGCTTCTCCGTCGTCATGTCCGACTACGTGATGACGGTGCTCGTGGAGCCGCTGCTGCGGGTGATCGCCGCGGAGGCGCCCGGGGTCCGCATCGACTTCCACCCCATCGTGGACGGGCAGCTGGAGAACGAGACGCACCTGCGCTGCCACGACCTGATGATCGTGCCGCTCGGCTATCAGCTGCCGGGGGTGAGCGAGGCCGTGATGCACGACCGGTTCGTGTGCCTGGTCGACCCGGACAACCCGCGCCTGGTGGACGGGCGGCTCGGACTGCGCGCCCTGGCCGAGATGCCGCACGCCTCGTGCGCCCTCGGCAAGAGCCACACGCCCGCCGAGCGCCAGCTCGAAACCCTCGGCATCACACCGAAGGTGCAGGTCAGCACGCCCGGCTTCAGTGTGCTGCCGTTCCTGGTCAGCGGCACCGACCTGGTGGCGATGGTGCCCGAGCGGCTCGCGCGGCGCTACGAGAGCTTCGCGCGCTGTGCCGTCGTACCGACGCCGTTTCCGGACGTGCCGCTGGTGGAGGCCATGTACTGGCACCACAACCGGCACTCCGACCCCGCCCACAGATGGCTGCGCGAGACCGTGCGCAGGATCGGGGTCTCGCTGGACGAGCCGCAGGGCGGCGAGGCACCGGGCCGGCCCTCGGCCGAGGAGATCGCGTCCGTGGATGCCAGCCATGACGAACACGCGTTTCCGGAGCTGACCGCGGCTTCCTAGCGTGGACGGGACACACCCCCGCATCCACTGGAGGAGCCGTGAGCCGTACGCGTCTGGCGGGCCGTACCGTCGTCGTCACCGGGGCCGCACAGGGCCAGGGAGCCGCGGAGGTGACGGCCGCGGCCCGGGAGGGCGCGACGGTGATCGCAACCGATGTCCTGGACGAGGCGGGCGAGAAGCTGGCCGCCTCCCTGCGCGCCGACGGCCTGGACGTCACCTACCGGCACCTGGACGTGTCGTCGCCGGAGGACTGGGCGGCGCTCGCCGGATCCCTGGAGGTCGTGCACGGGCTGGTCAACAACGCGGGCATCCCGATGCGGGCCCGCCTCGGCGCCGTCGAACTCGCCGACTGGAACCGGGCGTTCGCGGTGAACACCACGGGCGCCCTGCTCGGCATCCAGGCCCTGACCCCGCTGATGCCGGCCGGCTCCTCCATCGTCAACGTCGGCTCGGTCGCGGGCCTGACGGCCCACCACGCGGTCGCGTACACGGCGAGCAAGTGGGCGCTGCGGGGCCTGTCGAAGGTCGCGGCGCTGGAGCTGGCGCCGCGTGGCATCCGTACGAACGTGATCCACCCGGGCTATATCGAGACCCCGCTGATGGCCTCCGCGAACCCGGTGTTCGTCCAGGCACACGTCTCGATGACGCCCCAGGGCCGCGGCGGCACCGTCGACGAGGTGGCACCGCTGGTGATCTATCTGCTGTCCGACGAGGCGTCGTACGTCAACGGCGCGGAGATCGCGGTCGACGGCGGGTACTCGGCGCACGGCGGGGTGAAGGCGATCACGAACGCACTCGACCCCTCGTGACCATCCTGGCCGGCCGGGACTGCGGTGCCGGCAGGCGTGGTGCGCGCAGCAGGGTCAGGGCGCAGGTCAGTCCGGCTGCCGCGAGGACGGCGCACGCCGTGAACGCGGCCCGGTAGCCGTCGGTCAGGGCCGCGAGGCGGTCCGGGCCGGCGCTGTGGGAGAGGGCGACGGAGGTGACGACGGCGACGCCGAAGGCCCCGCCGATCTGGAAGGCCGCCGTGTTGATCCCGGAGGCCACTCCGGACTCCCGTTCCCCCACGCCGGTCAGGGCGGCGATGGAGCCGGCGACCGCGCAGGCGCCGAGGCCCGGCCCGAAGAGCAGCAGTCCGGGCAGCAGGTCGGGGACGAACCCGCCGTCCACCGGCACTCCGGCCAGCAGCAGACTGCCCGCGCCGACCAGTGCCAGTCCGCCGACGGCGACCGGGCGCGCCCCGATGTGGGTGACCAGGGCCTGTCCCGCGTAGGAGCCGACGACGGCGCCGACCGGCATCACGACGTTGGCGAGGCCGAACCGCAGCGGCGAGTAGCCGAGGACGCCCTGCCCGTATTGGGACAGCGTGTACGACATCCCGAAGGCGCAGGCGCCGAGCAGGAACACGACCAGGTTGCCGCCGCTGACCGTCCGCGCGCGCAGCAGGCGCAGGGGGACGAGGGGTGCCGTGGAGCGGGCCTCGATGCGGAGGAAGACAGAGGTGAGCAGTACGGCCGCGGCCAGCAGGCCGGTCGTCCGCGCCGACAACCATCCGGCGTGGGGCGCCTCGACGACGGCGTAGACGCAGGCGACGAGCGCGGCGGTGACGGTGAGCGCGCCGGCCGGGTCGTAGGAGCGGGACCCTGCCTCGGTGCGGCTCTCGCGCAGCAGCACCGGGCTCAGGGCCAGCAGGAGCAGCGCCACGGGGACGTTGAGGAAGAAGACCCACTGCCAGCCGAGGGCTTCCGTCACGGGTCCGCCGATCAGCAGCGCGGCCGTGGCGCCGAAGCCGCCGCTGCCGGACCAGATGGCGAGGGCCTTGTTGCGCTCGTGGCCCTCGTCGAAGGTGTTCAGCAGGATCGACAGCGCGGTCGGCGCCATGACGGCGGCCGACACGCCCTGCACGGCACGTGCCGCCACCAGCACCTCTGCCGTCCAGGCGAACCCGCACAGCAGCGAGGACAGCGCGAACAGCAGGGTGCCGGTCATGAAGACGCGGCGGCGGCCCAGCAGGTCGGCGATGCGGCCGCCGAGGAGCAGCAGACCGCCGAAGCTCAGCAGATACGCGCTCATCACCCACTGGGCGCCGCTCGCCGAGAAGCCGAGGCCGTCGGCGATCGACGGCAGCGCGAGGACGACGATCTGCGCGTCGAGGATCACCATGAACCCGGCGACGCAGAGGAGGGCGAGCGCGTACCAGCGGCGGGAGTCGGTGGCGGGCATGGTCAGCCTCCCAGGCGCAGGCCGGCGAGCCAGACGTCCGGTGTGCCGGATGCCTCGGGTCCGTCGGGGGCGCGGCGCGCTCGCAGCAGCGAGGCGAGGACCTGACGGAGCCGGGTGGTGGGGCGCGGGTGCACGTGAGCGGTCATGGGAGTCTCCGGTGTCGTGAGGCTGCCTTCACCCCACCGACGAACGGCTCCTAGGCGGATCGACACTCCGCGAGCCGCTTCTCCAGAAACCTCCGCTCCGCTTCGTTCTCCACCAGCTCCAGCGCCCGCTCGTACGCCGCGGCCGCCTCGCTCGTACGTCCGCTGCGGCGCAGCAGGTCGGCGCGGGTGGCCGGGAGCAGGTGGTAGTCGTCCAGGTCGCCCTCGTGTTCCAGTTCGGCGACCAGGGCGAGTCCCGCGTCGTGCCCCTCGGACATGCCGACGGCCACCGCACGGTTGAGGCGGACCACGGCGGAGGGCACGAACCGCGCCAACTCGCCGTACAGCGCGGCGATATCGGCCCAGTCGGTGTCCTGCGCGGTGGCGGCGGTGGTGTGGCAGGCGGCGATGGCCGCCTGGATCTGGTACGGCCCGGGGCGGCCGCGGCGCAGTGCCGTCTCCAGCAGGCCGGCACCCTCGTCGATCTCCGTGCGGTCCCAGGCGCCGCGGTCCTGGTCCTCCAACGTCACCAACTCTCCGGCCGCGTCCACGCGCGTGTGCCGACGGGCGTCGTGCAGCAGCAGGAGGGCCTGCAGGCCGAGCGCCTCGGGCTCGTCGGGCATGAGGCGGGCCAGCAGCCGGGCCAGCCGGATCGCCTCCGCGCACAGGTCGGTGCGCACGAGATCGGCGCCGGACGTGGCGGCGTACCCCTCGTTGAACAGGAGGTAGACGACGCCGAGCACGCCCGTGGTGCGTTCGGGCAGAAGGTGCGCGGGCGGCACCCGGTAGGGGATACCGGCGTTGCGGATCTTCTTCTTGGCCCGCACCAGGCGCTGGGCCATGGTCGCCTCGGGGACGAGGAAGGCGCGGGCGATCTCCGGAGTGGTCAGTCCCGCGAGGGTGCGCAGGGTCAGCGCGACCCGCGCCTCGATGGGCAGCGCGGGATGGCAGCAGGTGAAGATCAGCCGCAGCCGGTCGTCCTGGACGCCGCTGTCGTCACTGTCGTACTCGGGGTCGTACGGTCCCTCGTCGCGCGCCAGCACTGCCGCCTCCCGCAGTTTCGCCGCCCCCACCGCCTCCCGGCGCAGCACGTCGAGGGCGCGGTGGCGGGCGGTCGTGGTCAGCCAGGCCCCGGGGCGGCGCGGCACTCCGTCGCGCCGCCACCGGTCCAGGGCCTGGGCGAAGGCGTCCTGCGCGCACTCCTCGGCGAGGTCCCAGTCGCCGGTCACCCGGATCAGGGTGGCGACGACCTGGCCCCACTCCTCGCGGAAGGCGGCGGCGACGGCCTCCTCGACGTCGGGCACGGTCACTCCCAGACCGGCCGTACCTCGACCGAGCCGCCGTCGGCGGCGGCCGGATGCTTGGCGGCGAGGGCGATGGCCTCGTCGAGGTCCGGGACGTCGATGAAGGCGATGCCGGCGAGGTACTCCTTGGTCTCCGCGAACGGGCCGTCGCTGAGCAGGACTTCGTCGCCCCGCACGCGCACGGTGGTGGCGTCGGTGACCGGCCGCAGCCGTGCACCGCCGGTGACCCGGCCCGCCCGTACCTCCGCGAAGTAGGCGGCGAAACGCGGGTCGTCGGCGTGCTCCGCGGGGCTCTGTTCCTCGCCCCCGACCGGGGAGCAGAACAACAGCGCGTACTTCATCACGCCTCCTTCAGGGACACGGCCTGCTCGTGGGTGATCAGGCGGCGCAGACCGATGTCGCGGTAGCCGGTGGTCACGCGCAGCGTCTCGTCGAGCGGGGTGCCGTCGGTGCGGGTGCCGGTCAGCCGGACGAGGCAGTGGGCGAAGCCGATGCTCTCGTCGACCTGGACGCGGAGGTCCAGCACCTCGCGGGTCACCGGTCCGGTGACCGCCGTGAACAGGTCCTGCAGGGCCTTGCGGTGCGCGTCCAGGCCCTGGCGCTCCTGGCCGTCGGCGAGGTGGAAGACCTCCGCGTCCGGCGCGTAGCAGGCCAGCGCCCGCTCCAGGTCACGTTCCCGGAAGGCCTCGGTGAGTTCCGCGTCGCGGCTGCGGATCGCGGCCTCGGCGTCCTCCTCGTCCCACATCGGCCAGAAGGGGCGTACCTCCATGGCGCCGATGGTGGCGACGGGGTGCTTGGCGGCGGCCTCGACGGCCTCCTCCAGGCTGTCGCACTCGAGGACGTCGAAGCCGGCGACGTACTCCTTGGTCTCCGCGAACGGGCCGTCGGTGCGCAGCACCTCGCCGCCGCGGACCCGCACGGTGACCGCCTCGGAGGGCAGGGCCAGCCGGTGGCCGTGCAGCCGTACGCTGCGGTCGCCGAGCTCCTCCACCCAGGGTTCGACGGGTGCCATGGCCGAGGCGTCGGCGGTGTCGTCGCCGCAGACGAGCAGCATGTACTTCATGGGGTCCTCCCGGTCGTCATGAGCTTCCTACACCCCACCGACGAACGAGGTCCTCCCGAATCGACACCGTGCGCGAACCCGCCCCGAACAGGCTCACGCCGAGCCGTCGACCTCCCGCACGAGCTCGATGGCCCGGCCCAGCGTGGTCAGCCGGTCGTCCAGGGTCTGCCCGGCCGGATACAGACGTACGGTGTCCACGCCGGCGTCGCGCCACACCCGCAGCCGCTGTCGCACCATGGGCTCGGTGCCGATCAGTGTCGTGCCGAGCACCATCTCGTCGGTGACCAGACCCGCCGCACCGTCGCGGTCGCCCGCCTGCCAGCGTTCGCGCACCTCGGCGGCCACCTCGGCCCAACCCTGGCGGCTGTAGGCGTTGTTGTAGAAGTTGGTCGACGCCGAACCCATGCCGCCGAGACTGAAGGCCAGTTCCTTCTTGCGCCCGGTGACCATCGCGCCCAGAGCGTCCTCGTCGGGCGCGAAGGCGACCTCGGCGCCCTGGCAGACGTCCAGGTCGGCGCGGCGGCGCCCGCTGCGGGCCAGACCGTCGTCGAGGTGCGCGAAGTAGGCCTCGGCCGCCCCCTCGGGGACGAAGCTGGTGCCGAGCCAGCCGTCGGCCGCCTCGCCGGTCAGCCGCAGCATGGCCGGGGAGAGCGCGGCGAGGTAGACCGGGATACGGTGTTCTGCCCGCGTCGACAGCCGCATCTGGACCGAGTCGCCGCCGGGCAGCGGGATGCCGAACTCCATTCCGGAGTAAGCGAGTTTGCCTCCGTCGAGCACCCGTCGCACGATCTCCACGGTCTCCCGCACGCGGGCCAGCGGCCGGGCGAACGAGACCCCGTGCAGCCCCTCCATCACCTGCGGGCCGGACGCACCGAGACCGAGCAGGAAGCGTCCGCCGGAGAGGTTGGACAACGTGATCGCGGTCTGCGCGACGGCCACCGGGGTGCGCGTGCCGACCTGGATGACGCCGGATCCCAGCAGCATCCGGTCGGTGAGCGCCGCGTAGTACCCGAGGGCGGAGGGTGCGTCGGAGCCCCAGGCCTCGGCCACCCAGCAGACGTCCAGGCCGAGTTTTTCGGCCTGGACCACGAAGTCGGCCTGCTCCGACCAGTGTTCACCGCCGGAGGCTTCGATCGTGGTCGCGGTACGCATCAGTCGGCCTCCGCCAGCTGCTTGATGCGCTCCAGGGTGACGGTCATGTTGTGCTCGAACTCCCGCAGCCGCACGAACACGATCTTCTCTTCCTTCTCCGGCATCCGATCGATGGCCACGGACAGTCCGGAGCGGCCGGGACCCATCTGCATCCACTCCGACAGTTCGGTGCCACCGTCTCCCGGGTGGAGCCGGAAGCGCCAGATCGCCGACGGCTCGGCGGGGTCCTGTACCGCCCAGGCGAAGACGCGGCCGGGTTCGTACTCGATGACGTACGACGTCGTGGCCCACTCGCCGAAGGCCTCGTGACTGCTGCGGCCGAGGAACCGGGCGCCGACCGCGGGCCCGGTCGCGCCGTCGAGCCATTCCACCGACCGGAGTTCGTCGCTCGTGCTCGGCATCAGCCCGATGTCCGACACCAGCGCCCACACCCGCTCGGGCGGGGCGTCGATCCAGGTCCGCACCTCGACGGTGGGTTTGTCCGTGTAGCGTGCGCCCGTCCATCTCAAGCCGGTCGGCCTCCTCGCCTTCAAGGGGTCTGACCATCAGAGTTGCTACATAGGACTCACCCTGTCAAGGGCGCTCACGCCCAGGCGCGAACGGCACCTGCCGTACGGGGTCATGCCGCGCCGAAACGCCTTCGCACGTCCGGCCGTTGCTTCAGCCGCTCGGGAAATCCGGGCCCCATGCGCATCGAGGTGTCCTCGGCCCGCAGCGGCTCCCGGCACGCGGCGCAGACCACCTCGGCCTCGGTGTCGTGGCCGCAGGTGTCGTGATGGAAGACGATCGGGGCACCCTCCTCCCCCGCCAACCACCGGTCGCCCCATCGGGACATCGCGGCGAGCACACCGAAGAAGTCCCGCCCCTTCTCCGTCAACACGTAGTCGTGGCGCGGGGGTTCGTCCTGGTAGGGCCGCTTCTCCAGGAGGCCTTCGTCCACCAGGCGGCGCAGCCGGTCGGCCAGTGTGTTGCGCGCGATGCCCAACTCCTGCCGGAACTCGTCGAAGCGACGGATGCCGTAGAAGGCCTCCCGCAGCACGAGGGGCGTCCACGCGTCGCCCAGCAGGTCCATGGTTCTCGCGATGGAGCACGGCCAGTTCGAGAACGACGTCCGTTTCATGTCGTCACGATAGCCAGTCTCACCATGAGACCCAGGGTTCCGGCCATCAACTTCATTCCTTTCCTTAAGTGTTGACGGTACCGACGGCGCCTGCCATGGTCTGGACCAGCTCACCTCACCCTTACCTTCCGCATCCCACCAAGGAGCGAGGTCCACCATGCGCACCCCCCACCTCGGTTCGTTCCGGCTCAGACGCATCGCTCTCGTCGCCGCTCTCGCGGCCCTGCTCACCGCCCTGTTGAACGTCACGCCCGCCCTGGCGGCGGACGGCCAGATCACCGGCCTGGCCGGAAAGTGCGTGGACGTGGCGGGAGCCGACAGCGCGAACGGGACCGCCGTACAGCTCTACGGCTGCAACGGAACCGGCGCCCAGTCCTGGTCCAACCCGGGCGACGGCACCCTGCGCGCGCTCGGCAAGTGCATGGACGTGGTGGACCGGAGCACCGCCGACGGGGCCGCCGTCCAACTCTGGGACTGCTCCGGCGGCGCCAACCAGCAGTGGGTGGTCACCGGCGCCCACGACATCGTCAACCCGGCCGCCAACAAGTGTCTGGACGTGCGCGACAACAACAGCGCCGATGCCACGCGGCTGCAGATCTGGACCTGCACGGGCGCCGCGAACCAGAAGTGGAACGCGCCCGCGAGCGGCGGCGGCAACAACCCGTCGGGATTCGTGGTGACCGAGGCGCAGTTCAACCAGATGTTCCCGAGCCGGAATTCGTTCTACACGTACGGCGGACTGACCGCCGCGCTCAGCGCCTACCCCGGCTTCGCCAACACCGGCAGCGACACGGTGAAGAAGCAGGAGGCCGCGGCCTTCCTCGCCAACGTCAACCACGAAACCGGCGGGCTGGTCTACGTCGTCGAGCAGAACACCGCCAACTACCCCACGTACTGCGACTGGAGCCAGTCCTACGGCTGTCCGGCCGGCCAGGCCGCCTACTACGGACGCGGCCCCATCCAGCTGTCCTGGAACTTCAACTACAAGGCCGCCGGCGACGCACTCGGCATCGACCTCCTCAACAATCCCAACCTGGTCCAGAACGACGCCTCCGTCGCCTGGAAGACCGGCCTGTGGTACTGGAACACCCAGTCCGGCCCCGGCACCATGACCCCCCACAACGCCATGGTCAACAGCGCCGGCTTCGGCCAGACCATCCGCTCCATCAACGGCTCCCTCGAATGCGACGGCAAAAACCCGGCGCAGGTACAGAGTCGCGTCGATGCCTACCAGCGCTTCACCTCGATCCTCGGCGTCAGCCCCGGCAACAACCTCTACTGCTGACGAGGTCACTCAACAAGGAGTCGCAATGCGCAAGTTGAGGTCCCTCGCCAAGGTCCTCCTCGGCACACTCGGCGCGATGACGCTCGTCGTGGCGGTCCCCGCGAGTGCCCATGCCAGTGTCCTGACCCCGTTGCCGCAGAACGCCGACGGTCTGGAACAGACCTTCTCCCCGGCCTACGACTACGACAAGGACGGCTGCTACGCCACGGCGGCCATCGGCGCCGACGGCACCCTGAACCCCGGCCTGAAGCTCGGCGGTGATGTCAATGGGCACTGCCACGACTACGCCCAACTCGCCAACGCCAACACCTACTCACGCGAGAAGTGCAACAACGGCTGGTGCGCCGTGATGTACGCCAGCTACTTCGAGAAGGACCAGGCCACCCTGGGTCCGGCCGCCATCGGACACACCCACGACTGGGAGCACGTCGTGGTGTGGATCAACAACAACGAGGTCCAGTACGTGTCCGTGTCGCAGCACAGCGGCTATCAGGTGGCGGCCCGCTCGTCGGTGCGCTTCGACGGCACCCATCCGAAGATCGTCTACCACAAGGACGGCGTCTCGACGCACTGCTTCCGGTTCGCCAACAGCAATGACGAGCCGCCCGAGAACGCCACGGGCGGGTGGTTCTACCCGCGCCTGGTCGGCTGGAACGGCTACCCGGCCGGATTCCGCGACAAGCTCCTGAGCGCCGACTTCGGATCCGCCACCATCAAGATCGATGACGGCGACTTCCAGTACGCCCTGGCCCACTCCATGCCCTCCGGAATCCCCTTCGACCCGAACGCCTGACGCGACCGTCCCGCACACGTGAAGAGGCCGGGGTCCCTGACCCCGGCCTCTCCCCATCGCTCCCGCTACGCCGACGCTGTCTGCACCGTCGCCTCGCCCGCACCCACCGCCGAGCGTGCGGTGCTCTTGCGGACCAGCAGGAGCGTGACCAGCGCGCCGAGCAGGGAGGCGCAGCCGCAGATCACCACGCCCAGGGCCATGCCGTGACCGAGGGCGGTCTGGGCGGCGGCCCGGGCGCTGTCGCTGCCCGCGTTGACGACGGCCAGCGGGCCCGCGGCCGCCTCCATGCCGGCGTCGGCGCCGCTCAGCTTGCCGACCAGGACCGAGGACGCGGCGCTCATCGCGACGGTGCTGATCACGGCGGGGCCGAGGGCCTGACCGAACTCGCGGACCAGGCTGGTGGCGCCGCTGGCCATGCCGGTCATGTTGATCGGCACGGCGTTCACGGCGGCGGAGGTCAGCGAGGAGACGACGCAGATGAAGCCGATACCGAGCAGCATGACCGGGCCGATGAAGGCGGCGAGGGAGGTCGTGGTGATGGGCAGCGCGGCGATCCAGAACTGGCCCGCGGCCATGGGCAGCAGGCCTCCCATCAGGAGCCAGCGCGGTTCCACCCGGGTGAGCATCTTGCTGAGCACGGGCGCCAGCAGGAGCGGGATCAGCTGCAGGATCACGAACGGCATGCCCGCCCTGAGCGCGCTCAGGTGCATCACGGCGCCCAGACGGATCGAGACGCAGTACGCGGTGCCGATGAACCCGAACATCCCGGCCAGCGCGACGACGGCCGCGGCGGCGAACGACGGGATCCTCAGCAGGTCCAGGTTGAACATCGGGGACGCCGACCGCCGTTCGGCGACGAAGAAGCCGATCAGGGCCACGGCGGCCAGGGTGAGCGAGCCGACGATCACCGGGCTGCTCCAGCCGCGGTCGCCGCCCTCGATGATCCCCCACAGCAGGGCGGTCAGACCGACGGCGATGGTGATCTGGCCCGGCCAGTCCAGGCTGCGACCCTCGGGCGCCTTGGAGTCGGTGACCAGGAAGCAGCTGGTGACGCCGACGACCAGACCGAGGACGACGGGCGGCACGAACGCCCAGCGGAAGTCGGCGACGGTGGCGAGGATGCCGGACGACAGCGGCCCTGCCGCGGAGGCGAGGGAGATGCTCAACGCCCAGATCGAGACCGCTTTGGCGCGGTCCTTCTCCCCAGGGGTGGCGGCCGCGATCACCGCGAGGGAGCTGGGGAAGAGCGCGGCGGCGCCGACACCGGCCAGCGCCTGGCCGATCCACAGCATCGTGATGTTCTGGGAGGTGGCGTTGAGGAGTTCGCCGAGCGCGAGAACGAATCCGCCGAACACCAGGAGACGCTTACGGCCGAAGAGGTCACCGACCACGCCGAAATTCAGCTCGAGAATGGCGGTGGGGAGAATGAAGGCGGAGGTCACCCAGGCCACCTGGGAACCGGAAGCCCCGAAAGCGGCTTGGATATTGCCGTTGATCGGGGAAGGCACCGTAATGCACAACTGTGCCGCCGCGACCGCGAGGCAGCACGCTATGAGCGTTCCACGGTCCAGCCTTTTCAAGGAGATCGATTCCGTCATTGTGCGTGCCCTCACTCTGCGTTCTTCTCTATCAGTTCGATGAGATTTCCCTCGGGGTCGGTGACCCAGGCCATGCGGATGCCGGGCTCGGGGGACGGTCCCGGCGGTACGGCCTCGCCCGCTCCGTGGGCCACCAGGGCCTGGTAGACGGGGTCGAGTTCGGGGGTGGTGACCGCGAAGTGTCCGTAGCCCTCGGTGAGAGCGGCGGTCAGCGGGTCCGGCGCGCGCAGTCCGGGTACGGAGCCGGGCCTGGCGAGCAGTTCGATGCGCCAGCCGTGCGGGTGTGCCAGGACGATGCCGCTCAGGCCGGGTCCTTCGAGGTGGAACTCGAAGACGGACTTCAGCCCGAACGCCTCGGTGTACCAGGCGGTTTGGGCGGCGAGGTCGCGGACGTTGACGCCCACGTGGTCGAGTCGTGTGGTCACGGCCGCTCAGCCCGCCATCGCACTGTCGCCGCCGTCGACCATGAGGTTGGCCCCGTTCACGAACGCCGCCTCGTCGGAGCACAGGAAGGCTGCGGCGCGCGCGATGTCCTCCGGTTCGCCGACCCGTCCGACCGGGATCCGCGCCTCCAACTGGGCCCTGGGCCCGTTCGGATCGTCGAGGAACGGCGCGGTGGCCGACGTGCGGGTCATCCCTGGGGCGATGGTGTTGACGCGGATGTGGTGCGGGGCTCCCGCCGCGCACAGGTGCTTGCTCATCGCCAGCACCCCGCCCTTCGCGGCGCCGTGCGGCACCATCGGCATGAACGGCGCGCCGCGTACGGCGGCCACGGACGCGACGTTGAGGACGGCACCGCCACCGCGCGCGATCAGGTGCGACCAGGCGGCCCGGGTGCAGAAGTAGGGGATGTCCAGCTCGTTCTTGATGGTGAAGTACCAGTCGTCGGCCGGCATCGTCTCGAACGGTCCGTTCCGCAGCGCGGAGGCGTTGTTGTAGAGGATGTCGATCCCGCCGAAGGCCTCGATCCCGGCGTCGATCCACTCCCCCGCGCCCGCCTCCGTGGACAGGTCGACGGGAGCGAGGGACCGCATCACTCCACCGGCCTTCTCGACGAGTTCCACCGTTTCGGCCGCACTGTCCGCGTCGATGTCACAGCCGAATACGGTGGCGCCTTCCGCAGCGAATACCAGCGCGGCGGCCCGGCCAATTCCGGCCCCCGTTCCACTGATGAAAGCGATTTTCCCGGCCAGTCGAACCATGATTGCCCAAGTCCCTTGTCCCATGCCCGCCGAAGTGCGGTGGTGGCAGCGTAGGTAGGGGGCCTGGGCGGAACAAGAAATAGGTCGATGAAGGGCCATCGGGGGTTCGTATGGCTGGTATTCGGCGCGAGCCATTGGGAGGGCCGACGGTCAGGTCACGTCGAAGATCGCCTTGGCCCGCAGCCTGCGGCTGCTCAGTGCCTCGACCGCGTCCGCGATCTTGCCCAAGGGCTACTGCTCCGCACGCTGCCGCCGAACACCGACAGGCCGTAGGCGGGGGCCAGTTGGGCGCCACCCATGCCGCCGATCACCCCATCGATCGGCTCCGACGCCGGCCGCCTCGAAACCGATCACCTCATGCCAATCCTGGAGGCTCGGAATAAGCGAAGTCGTCGAGGCGTTGAGCGGAGCAGGATCGACCATCCACCGGGGCTGGACCGATCATCCGAAGCCTGCGGAGAGACGGCCCCCGCCAACCAGTGAGCGGTTTGGCGCCGTGCACCCTGTGGTACGGTCCTGCTAGCACTTGTGTACGCCCCCGTTGTGGGCGCCGGTGCCAGTTCCCTTCAGTTCGCCGAATCGCCCGCTGTTCCCGGCGGTGCACCGGCTTTCCAGCACCACCTCGTGACCTGCACCGCTGTGCCGTACCCCGAGGTGCTGTTCCTGCCGCCGAAGGCGCTCTGTCCGCCTTCCCGTCGCGGCGTCACCCCTTCCTTCCGCATGTCCCATGCCATCCGTCCTCGAAAGGACCGACCACCATGACCACCACTCTCGAACACCCCCCTGTAAAGCAAGAGCCCACGACCCAGGTCGCCACCGGTGTCCTCGACATCGACACGAGCGGGAAGGGGCACCTACGCGCCGCGAGCCTGCAGTCCTCGCCGTCCGACCTCCCGGTCTCCCCCGCGCTGATCCGCCGCCATGGCCTGCGCAAGGGCGACCTCGTCGAAGGCCTGCGCGACGGTCGGCGCGTGACCGAGGTCGTACGGGTCGACGGGCGCACGCCCGACGAACTGCGCGGCCGCCGTCACTTCCGTGACCTCACCCCGCTGCACCCGCGCGACCGGCTCCGCCTCGAACACCCGGCGGCCGGCCTGACCGGGCGCATCGCCGACCTGATCACCCCCGTCGGCAAGGGCCAGCGCGGGCTGATCGTGGCCCCGCCCAAGACCGGCAAGACCGTGCTGCTCCAGCAGGTCGCGGCCGCCGTCGCCGGCAACCACCCCGAGTGCCGCCTGATGGTGGTACTGCTCGACGAGCGCCCCGAGGAAGTCACCGACATGCGGCGCTCCGTGCGCGGCGAGGTGTACGCCTCGACCTTCGACCGGCCGGCCAAGCAGCACATCGCGCTCGCCGAGCTCGTCATCGAGCGGGCCAAGCGGCTCGTCGAGGCCGGCGAGGACGTCGTCATCCTGCTCGACTCGCTCACCCGGCTGTGCCGGGCGCACAACAACGCGGCCGCCGCCGGTGGCCGCACACTGACCGGCGGCGTCGACGCGACCGCGCTGCTCGGGCCGAAGCGGTTCTTCGGCTCCGCCCGGCTGGCCGAGGAGGGCGGCTCGCTCACGATCCTCGCCACCGCCCTGGTCGAGACCGGCTCCCGCGCCGACGACTACTTCTTCGAGGAGCTCAAGAGCACCGGCAACATGGAGCTCCGTCTCAGCCGCGAACTCGCCTCCCGCCGCCTGTTCCCGGCCGTGGACATCACCCCGTCCAGCACCCGCCGCGAGGAACTCCTGCTGCCCCCGGCGGAGTTGACCGCCGTACGCGGTCTGCGACGCGTCCTGCAGACCCGGGACGGCCAGGCCAGCCTGGAAACGCTGCTGGAGCGCATGCGGGACACCCCCGACAACGCGACGTTCCTGCGGCGCATCCAGCCGACGCTGCCCGCCGAGTGACGCGACCCGTGCAAGGACCGCTCACTGACGCCGTTCCTTCTGAAGGACCGCTCACTGACCGCGTTCCTTCCGCTGGGGTCACTTGATGGTCACGCGGAGGATCCTGTCGTCCCCGTCCCCGTTTCTCGAAGTGCCCATCCACAGCTCGTTCTTGCCGGGAACCTTCGCGAGGGCACGCAGCGCGTAGCCGGAGAAGACGGAGGTCTTCTCGTCGTTGCCCTTGCCTTCGTCCACCGCGTCGATCGGGATGCGCCACAGCTTGAAGCCGCGCAGCGACGACACGTAGAGGTTGTCGCCCACGACGGCGACCTGGGCGGGAGCGGTGGTGTGATCCCAGGTGACCTTCGGGTTGGTCATGCCGTCGTCGTCGCAAGTGCCCTCGCAGCGGGGCCAGCCGTAGTTGGCGCCCGGCTTGATCAGGTTGAGTTCGTCGGTCGCGTCCTGGCCGATTTCTGACGACCACAGCCGGCCCTTGCTGTCCCAGGCCAGGCCCTGCGGATTGCGATGACCGTAGCTGTAGATGTGGTTGCCGAACGGGTTGCCGGGGGCGGGAGCGCCGGTCTTGGTGATCCGGAGGATCTTCCCGTTGACCGAGTTCTTGTCCTGCGCGAGCTGCGCCTGCGTGGCCTCGCCGGTCGCGACGTAGAGGTAGCCGTCGGGACCGAAGGCGATCCTGCCGCCGTTGTGGTTCGAGCCCCGCCTGATGCCGTCGAGCAGCACGGTGTAGCCGCTCAGCGCCTTGCCGTCGTAGTCCATCCGCACCACCCGGGTCTCGCTCGCCGTGGTGTGCATGAAGAACACGCTCTTGTCCTTCTTGCCGTCCCACGAAGGAGACAGGGCGACGCCCAGCAGTCCCCCGACGCCGTCGTCGCCGGGCTGGAGGACGACCACGTTCGGCACCTTGCCGACCTGTGTCCGGGAGCCGTCGTCGCGGAGGCGGAAGACGCGGGAGGTCTCGTTCTCGGTCACCAGCGCCGAAGCTCCGTCCGGCAGGAACGCGATGCCCCAGGGATTGGACCAGCCCTTGGAGAACGTGGTGACGTCGGGGGAGGCGTTCATGGCAGGATCCGTGGCCGCCGCCGTGGTGGACACGGCCGCGGCGGCGGACGCCGACTGGGACAGGCCGCCGGCCAGCAGCGCGGCAGCCGCGGCGACCGCGGCTATGCCGAACCGTGATGAATGCCGCAGCGAGCGGCGTGAATCTGTCACGTGGACACCCTTCGTCGTTGCTCGAGTGAGCCGTCGTGGCGCGGCATGGTCACGCACCCGTGAAGAGCAGCGGATCTCTCGAGGACCGCTCCGCTCTGCAATGCAATCTCGACGATGCGCAACCGGCCTGCCACTCGGAGGGGCCACGGGGGTGAGAGACCGAGAAGCAGCACCTGCGTCCGAAGGTTCGGACGGCCGTCCGGTTCGAGGGTTCGTCCGGCGGTTCACCCTCCGCTGACCGCGCATGCACCGACCCGCGCACAGTTATGTGATCGCGGAGTGGACGGACCTGATCCGTACGTCCCCTCCGGCCAAGCACATGGAGCTCGTGAACTGGCTCAAGTCCGAGCACGGACTGGGCCACGGCCACGCGAACGCCCTCGTCACCCACACCCTCGCGCAGCCCACCGTCGACCGACCCAGCCCGCACGACGCTCCGTCACAGCACCGCCGCGCCAGTGTCAGTGCCCCGCGCTAGCCTGCACACAAGTAGCGATTTTCCCGTTTCAGGGAGGTTTTCATGACTTCGCGGCTCAATCCCTACCTCAGCTTCAACGGTGACGCCAAGCAGGCGATGGAGTTCTACCAGGAGGTCTTCGGCGGCACTCTCGACCTCAACACCTTCGGCGACTTCGGGCAGCCGGACGCCCCCGAGGCCCACAAGATCATGCACGGCATGCTGGAGACCACGAGCGGCTTCACGCTGATGGGCGCCGACGTCCCTCCAGGTATGGAGCACTCCCCCGGCAACAACTTCTCGGTGAGCCTGAGCGGCGACGACGACGCCGAGCTGCGCGGCTACTGGGAGAAGCTGTCCACCGGCGGCTCCGTGTCCGTCCCGCTCGACAAGCAGATGTGGGGCGACGTGTTCGGCATGTGCACCGACCGGTTCGGCATCCCCTGGATGGTCAACATCGGGCAGCAGGACTGAGGGCGGCACCTGCCCGGTGCGGGGCTCCTCGGTGGCGGGCGGGAATGGCACTGATCGGGGAGCCACCACTTGATGGATGGAGAGGGCGCTCCGAGTCGAGCAGCACGGACAGGAGTGCCGCCGCACTCTCCTCGACGGTTCCGACCCGGCGCCGTCCGGTTCTTGCTGCGCGACCGCGACGGCACATTCTCCGCCGCCTTCGACATCGTGCTCACCGGCGCCGACATACAAGTTCTGCTCACCCCGCCAAGACCTCCGAAGGCGAACACCTTCACCGAACGCTGGGTGCGGGCCGTCCGACGCGACTGCACTGACAGTCCACGAGAACACGAGGAGGACCAGGACCGGCCGGCCACGTGGCCGGCCACCGAGTTGTGCACGGTGGAGCTGTCGCGTGACCGGCGCTCGGCTGCGGTCGGGGCCCGGTGCCGCCATCAGGTGGCGATGGCCTGGAGCCGCGCGTTGCGAGCGTCGATCGCTTCCTGCGTGGAGGGCACGATGAGTTCGCCGCCGTCCGTGACGCTGTTCTGGGCGAACTCGACGTAGGGGCGCCGGCAGGCGTTCCACAGCCACAGGCCCAGCACTTCCCAGCAGCCGAGGACCACGCCCGTGAGGGCGACTCCAGGGCCGGTTGGAACATCCGCCACGGTGGCGACCGCGCCGCACACCGCCAGCAGTACCCCCAACCCGCCCAGGGCCAGCAGCCGTTGACGGTGTCCCCACGACCGTGTCGCCATGTCCGACCTCCCACCGTCGCGCCCCTGCTTTGGAGCGTCATCGTGAGCGTGCCGGAGGACCTGGCTTCGGGGTGTCTCACTGTGAGACACCCCGGTCCGTGACGACGCTCGGCGCCGTACGACGTTCAGGGTTACCCGGTGTGGCCGTCGGAACGCCGGCGGTGGAGCGTGAACTGTTCGAACACCGACAGGTCGCCGTTCGGCTTGTTCACGTTGTAGTAGGTCACGTGCATGCGGGTGGTGTCACCGGCGTGCCGGCCCGGGTCGACGGTGAAGGCGGCGAAGCCGTAGGGGTGCTCGATGTCCCGGACTCCGGTCCACACCGCCTCCTCCTTGGTGTAGGTGGAGGTGCGCTTGCCGTTGGCGCCGGCGGTGGCCGACACGGCGGTGATCACCTTGGCGCTGCCGTCCTTGAAGAAGTTCTGGTTCGTGGTTCCCGAGACGCCTCCGCCACCGAGGATCATGTGCACGGTGCCCAGCCCGGTGTCGATGGAGTCGGTGGCCTGGGAGACCGGGCGGGGGGTCAGCGTCTCGCTGCCGGTGACAACTCCGCGGACGGCGAGTGAGCGCTCGTAGTTGTGCTCATGGCCACACAGCACCAGGTCCACGCCGTACCGGTCGAACAGGGGCCCGTACTTCTGACGCAGGCCCAGGTCGGCGCCGTTCGCGTCCGAGGAGCTGATCATGACCTGGTGCATCGCGACGACCACCCAGTCGACGTCACGGGAGGAACGCGCCGCCTTCAACTCCTTTTCCAGAAATGCCAGTTGGCGTCCTCCGGAGTAGCCGCTGATGTAGACGTCACCGCCGTCCTGGAGGCAGTTGTCGTCGTTCTGCAGCACGATCACCCGGACGGAGCCGACCGTGAACGCGTACCACAGGCCCGCCAGTTCGGCGTCGGTCTCGGTGGAGGGGAGGTCGAAGTAGGTCTGGTAGGCGCCGAGTCCGAGCGGGCCGTTGGCCTTCTCGATCTCGTGGTTGCCGGCCGCCGGCATCCAGGGGCGGAAGCGCGCGGAACGGGTGTTGTTGGTGAAGAAGTTGTTCCAGGTACGCACCCGGTCGACGTCGAGGTTGGCGTAGCACAGGTCGCCGTTGAGGAGATGGAAGAGCGGGGCGACTTGCTCGACGCCGGTGACGATGTCCTTCGTCGCGGGGGTGGAGTTCGCGTCGAGCGCCGGCGTGCCGTTGGCCGCCCAGGTCACCTGCGGGGCGGACTGGTCGCCGAAGCTGGTGAAGGTGAACGGCGTCCGTCCGCGCGGGGCCGTGCGGAACGTGCCACTGTCGGGTGTCGTCCCCTCGTGGGTGGCGAGGTAGAGGTAGTCGGTGCCCGGGGTGAGCCGGTTCAGCGAGGCGTGGTGGATGTAGACGGTGCGGTTGGAGGTGCCGTCCACGTAACTGACGGTCCGCGCGGCCGCGCTGGATCCGAAGCCGTGCTCCAGCGTGCCGTAGTGCACCACGGGTCTGTTCACCGGTCTGTCGGTGATCCATGAGACCGTCATCTGGGAGCGCGGGTCCGCGCCGAAGGTCAGGTGCAGCCCCTGAACCGGCGGTGCGCCGGACGAGTCCGCGGTGAGGTGAAAGGCCGGGGCAGCAAGCGGAGCGGCCTGCGCCGTCCCTGCTCCGAGCAGCGGGGCGGCGGCCGCGCCGACCCCTGCGGTGCCCAGGAGGCCCAGCGCGTGGCGACGACTGAGACCCTCCTCCGCAGACTTCTCCGACCCGTCCGATGTCCCTGCCTGTGTGGTCATGGTGCCCTCCCTGACGAGCTGTTGACCGTCGACGACGGCACCCTGGCGCGCCCCAGCGGCCCCTGAGTGAACGTTGCGTTGCCAGTCGGTCAGTGGGGTGGTAGGGACGGGTCAAGACGGCGTTCTTTGCCCCTGCCTTTGCCTGTGGCTGTCCGGCAGTTGACGCGGATCCTCGCCGGCCCCGAGGCATGCCTCACTCGGGGTCGGCGCGGGATGGTGTGTGTGGGGCGGGCGGTCAGACGAAGGCGCTCTCGCCGGTGACCGCCTTGCCGACGATGAGGGTGTTCATCTCGCGGGTGCCTTCGACGAGTAGATCCGCCAGGTCCGCCGAGGTGCCGGGCCGACGCTTGAGTTCGCACGACTCCCGGCAGGCGTCCTCCAGCAGCCGGACCCGCTCCCGCAGCAACGGATGCACTCCGGCGGGCATCCCCATGAACAGCCTGCCCACGGCCGGAGCCCCCGGCCGCAGGGGCGGCGGGGGGCTGTCGCCACGGCCCACTCCCTGCCCCTCACTGCGGCATCCGGGTGCTAGCGCATCGCGTCCGGCCCAGCCAGCGTCACGTACGCCGGGTCGATTCCTACGTTGATCATATGATCATCGACTTCTCGTCCCGGACAGCCGTCATCACCTGCGCACTCTGTGCGGCGGGCGTCCTGGCGTTCACACCCGTCGCGGCGGCCGCCGGCACGGAACCCACCCCACCCGGTGCCCCGCGCACGGCGGTGCCGCAGCCGTCGTTCCTGTTTCGCGAGGGCACTCAGGTCCGCGCCCGTCTCGGGGCGCCCCGGGTTCCGGACGTCTCCGCGCTGTCCTGGCTGGTGGCCGACGCGAGTACCGGCGAGGTGCTGGCCGCGCACGACGCGCATCGCAGGCTGCCGCCCGCCAGCACGCTGAAGACCCTGTTCGCCCTCACCGTGCTGCCGGCCCTGCCGGCCGACAGCGAGCACACGGTCAGGGAGGAGGAGTTGGAGGACATCGGTCCGGGCAGCAGCAAGGTCGGGGTCGCCGAGGGGCAGACGTACCGGATCGCCGATCTGTGGCGCGGGGTCTTCCTCAACTCCGGGAACGACGCCGTGGACGTCCTGTCCTCGCTGAACGGCGGCTGGCACACGACAGCGGTGCGGATGCAGGCGAAGGCCCGTGCCCTGGGCGCCCTCGACACCGACGTGCACTCGCCCGACGGATACGACACCCCGGGCCAGGTGTCGTCGGCGTACGACCTGGCGGTGTTCGGCCGGGAGGGACTGCGCAACCCGGACTTCGCGCAGTACTGCGGCACGGCCGTGGCGAGGTTCCCGGGCGGTGGCGGCTGGTCGTACGACATCCAGAACACCAACCGGCTGCTGACCGGCGCCGACGGCGTGGCGCCGTACCCGGGACTGATCGGCGTCAAGAACGGCTACACCAGCAACGCGGGCAACACGCTCGTCGCCGCGGCCCACCGGGGCGGCCACACGCTCGTGGTCACGGTGATGAACCCACAGGCGGGCGGCGGATTCGCCGTCTACGAGGAGGCTCGCGAACTGCTCGACTGGGGGTTCGAGGCGGCCGGACGGGTCGAACCGGTCGGCTCGCTGGACGCCCTGCGGGTCAGGCCCCGGCCACGGCCACGGCCGCGCCCGGGCCCCCACGCCACGCCCATGGCCGTCGCCCCGGACGGTGGATCGGGGTGGCCGACGGCAGCCGTCATCTCGGGTGCGGCCGTTCTCGGCGCGGGGGCCGTGGCGCGGGCCCTGCGAACCAAGAGGAGGCTGTCGGCGCGGAGTTGACCCACCGGCAGCCACAGCAGCAGGCCCAGCGTGATCCAGGTGTAGGTGTTGCTGCCGAGGAAGCCGTCGACGCCGGACGCGTCGTGGAACCACAGCCACACCACGCTGGTGCACAGCACGGCGTACAGGGCACCCGCCATGCGCGCGTGCCCGGCGCGGATCAGCACGGCGAAGGACGGCAGCAGCCATACGAGGTGGTGCACCCAGGTGATGGGGCTGACCAGGCAGGCGGCCAGTCCGGTGAGGGCGAACGCCGTCGGCCAGTCCGCCGCGGCGAGTGCCCGGCGGGTGCGCCACGCCCAGATACCGAGGACCAGCAGGACCGCCGCGGCCCAGACCGCGCGCTCCGACACGCCGAGCCGGGCCAGGATGCCCTGCAGCGACTGGTTGGAGACGTAGTCGAGGCGGCCCACCCGGTTCGTGTCCCACAGGGCCTTTGTCCAGTAGAAACGGGAGGCGTCCGGGGCCACCCAGGCGGCGAGCGCGGTCGCCGCCGCGGTGACGGCCGTCGCGACGGCGGCGGCACGCCATCGGCGGGCGAGCAGGAGCAGGCCGATGAAGACGGCGGGCGTGAGTTTGACCGCGGCCGCCAGGCCGATACCGACGCCCGCCCATCGGTCCCGGCCGGTGCGCAGCAGCCATGCGTCGGTCAGTACGAGCGCCAGCAGCAGGAGGTTGACCTGGCCGAAACTGAAGGTGTCGCGGAGCGGTTCGAACAGCGCGAGCAGACAGGCACCCACCGCACAGCCGTACCAGCCGTAGCGCCGCCACGCCCCGTCGGTCAACAGGTGCAGGACCAGAGCGAGGGCCGCCAGGTTCAGCAGCAGGGAGCCGACGATCGCCGTGCGCAGGCCGACGAGGGCCATGGGCAGCATGGCGACGGCCGCGAACGGCGGGTACGTGAAGCCGTACGTCGTACCCGGCACCCGGTAGTCGTAGATCCTCCCGCCGTGGTGGATCCAGCTGTTGACGGCTCCGTAGTAGACGCGCAGGTCGAACCAGTCGCGCAGCAGCGGCACGGTCGCGGTGAAGACGGTGACAGCCGCGGCGAGGGCGAGGACCAGGAGCAGTCGGCCGCGGTCGGTGCGGGGCAGGGTCATGCGGTCCGTCCCAGCGCGGGTGCCTGGGCCGCCTGATGGGCCTGCCACAGGACGACCACGGCCAGTGCCCCGCCGGAGACGGCCAGCATCAACTGCCCGCTGTCGACCGGGTCGCCGCTCGGCAGGGTCGCGAGCGCGAGCACGCCCGTCACGGCCGCCACCCGTTGCCGTACGGAGGTGGTGGGTGCCGCGGCGGCGATGAGGAACAGTCCCCACAGCGCGTACCAGGGGCGGATCGCCGGGCCGAAGGCGGCCACCGCGGCGAGGCTCAGGCCGAGCGCGTAGACCGGGCGCGGGCGCAGCCGCCACCATATGGCCGCTATCAGCAGCGCGGTGATCGCGAGGCCGAGTGCGTGCCAGGCCGGGAGGGCCAGCGGTGCCAGGTCGCTGCCGAACCCTGCCAGCAGGGCGCCGGTGGCGCGGCCCAGGAGGCTGGAGAGCGCCCAGTTGTGCGGGGAGACGGGGGTGTCGAGGGCGCCTATCCAGCCGTATCCCGTTCCGGCCAGGGCCGTGGCCGCGACCGTGGTGGCCGCGGCGGCGAGGACGGTGGTCAGGGCGGCCTTCGCCGGGTGTCGCCCGGCTCGCACCTGGAGGACGACGACCGCGGCGAGCCCGAGCAGGGCGGGCGCCTTGACCAGGGCCGCGAGGGTGACGAATACGGCGCCCAGGACCGGCCGGCGTCCGAGGGCCGCGACCAGGCCGACGCCGAGCAGACCGAGCATGATGGCGTCGTTGTGGGCGCCCGCGACCAGGTGGAGCAGCACGAGCGGGTTGAGGGCGCCGAGCCAGAGGGCGGCGGCCGGATCGGCGCCGCTGTGCCGGGCGAGCCGGGGCAGCGCGGCCGCCATCAGCGCCACGCCGAGCAGCGCGACCAGCCGCATCCCGACCAGGCCGGCGGGGAGCTCGCCGCTGGTGAGGCCGGACAGTGCGGAGGCGACGGCGAGGAACACCGGGCCGTACGGGGCGCCGGTGTGCTGCCACAGCGGGGCGACCTCGTCGGCGAGCGGGCCGCCGAGCTGGGCGGGCCCGTGTGTGTAGACGTCCATGTGGGCGTCGACCATGGCGCCCTGGGCGAGGTAGCTGTAAACGTCCCGGCTGAACAGCGGCGGAGCGAGGAGCAGCGGGGCCGCCCAGACGCCGAGCACCAGCAACAGGTCGCGCGAGGTGGGCGGCTCGGCGCCGCGGACGAGCCGCCCGAGCAGCAGCCAGGCGGCTATCAGCAGCACGACGCCGAAGTACACGCCGACCAGGCCCAGGGCCGCACGGACATTGGCGGGGGCCAGGATGTCCTGGACGGGCAGGGCGCCGGCGGTCTCACCTCCCAACGCGAGGAAGGCGGTGCCGGCCAGGCCCAGCACCTGACAGCGGCGGAGATCGACGGGAAAACCCATGGCCAACACTCGGGAAGCGTGTCAACGCCGGATGGCGGGAGATTGACGCGCCGCCTTCCGGGCGGGGACCTGCATGTGACCGGCATGTGATCCCGCGGCCGGAGCGATGACTTCTCCGCGTCCGGGCGGTCTCCCTTGTAACCGACCTATGGGTCCGCCCAGGTGTCCGAGCCACGTATCCGACCCGTGTATCCGACCTTGTAGCGGCCTTGGGTCCCACCTCGTGTTCGACAGCCACAGAACGGACGTGATGACCGTGCCGAACAGCTCCGCCCATGCCAAGGTCAACGGCCTCGAGATGTACTACGAGATCCACGGCCCCGACGACGACACAGGGCGTCCGCTGGTGCTGCTGCACGGCGGGGTCCACACCGTCGGCCTGTCCTTCGCGGCCGTGCTGCCCGCGCTGGCCGCCGAGCGCCGCGTCGTGGCGCCCGAATTCCAGGGGCATGGCCACACGGCCGACATCGATCGCGACATGACGGTGGCGAGCCTCGCCTCGGACGTCGTCGCGCTGCTCGACGAACTCGGCATCGAGCAGGCCGACTTCATCGGCTTCAGCCTCGGCGGGCTGACCGCGCTCGAGGTCGCGGTACGGCACCCGGAGCGCGTCGGACGGCTGGTGCTCGCCGCCACGCACTACCACCAGGACGGCTACCACGACGACGCCCGTACGCCGGACTACACCTCCCCCCGGCTGCCCAGCCAGGCAGACTTCCAGGAGATGGCCGACGCCTACGCGGCTGTCGCGCCGGACCCCGAACACTTCCAGGACTTCCTCGCCAAGGTCACGGTCACGGCCCATTCCCCGCTGTCCTGGACGGCCGACGACCTGCGCGCCGTGCAGGCGCCCACGCTGCTGGTCATCGGCGACACGGACTTCGTACGCGTCGAGCACGCGGCCGAGATGCAGCGGCTGATCCCCGGAGCACAGCTGGCGGTCCTGCCGTCCACCACGCATGTGGACCTGATGCGGCGCACGTCCGTGTTGGTGCCGCTGTTGACGGAGTTCCTGGGCTGAGCGTCCGTCAGGTCAGTGCTATGTCACATTCCGCCGACCAGTGGAATGTGACATAGCACCGAGCACAAACACAGACACTCAGAACACCGACAGCCCCGTCAGCGTCGTAAAGCGATCCAGCGCCGCGACCCCCGCCACCGAGTTGCCCCGCTCGTCGAGCCCCGGGCTCCACACGCACAGTGTGCAGCGTCCGGGGACGACCGCGATGATGCCGCCGCCGACGCCGCTCTTGCCGGGCAGGCCGACGCGGTAGGCGAATTCGCCCGCCGCGTCGTACGTCCCGCAGGTCAGCATCACCGCGTTGACCTGCTTGGACTGGCTCTGGGTGAGCAGGCGGCTGTCGTCGGCGCGGATGCCGTGGCGAGCCAGGAAGCCGGTGGCGAGGGCGAGGTCGGCGCAGGACGCGGTGACGGAGCACTGCCGGAAGTACTGGTCAAGGAGCACCGGGATCGGGTTGTCGATGTTTCCGTACGACGCCATGAAATGGGCGAGGGCGGCGTTGCGGTCGCCGTGCGCGGACTCGGAGGCGGCGATGTCCTTGTCGAAGTCCAGGGCCGGGTTGCCGCTCTCGGTGCGCAGGAAGGTCAGCAGTTCGCCCGCCGCGTCTCCGGTACGGGTCTGGAGACGGTCGGTGACGACGAGGGCGCCCGCGTTGATGAACGGGTTGCGCGGGATGCCGTTCTCATACTCCAACTGGATGAGGGAGTTGAAGGGGTTGCCCGAAGGCTCGCGGCCCACGTGCTCCCAGAGTTCGTCGCCCTCGCGGGCCAGGTCGAGGGCGAGGGTGAAGACCTTGGTGAGCGACTGCGTCGAGAACGGCTCGCGCCAGTCCCCGACGCCGTACACCGTTCCGTCGAGCTCCGCGACCGCCATGCCGAAGCTGCGTGGGTCGCAGGCCGCCAGCGCCGGGATGTAGTCGGCGGGCCGGCCGCGGCCGGGGGTCCGCCCGATCTCCTCGGCGATGCGCTCCAGGACCGGTTCGAAGGTCAGGCTCGAAGGGGAATCTGCCATGATCGCCATTGTGCCTCCGGGTCGGTCCTGGCGCGCGGCCGTGGATCAGGGGATGACGGAACCGCTGCCGGCGACGACCTCGGGCCGCAGCAGGTCGGCCAGCCTCTCCGCGGGCAACAGGCCCTTCTCCAGGACCAGTTCGGCGACGCCCCGGCCGGTGGCGAGGGCTTCCTTCGCGATGTCGGTGGCGGCCGTGTACCCGATGTGCGGGTTGAGGGCGGTCACCAGGCCGATGGAGTTCTCGACGCTCGCGCGCAGCGCCTCGGTGTTGGCGGTGATGCCGTCGACGCACCGCTCGGCCAGCGTCAGGCAGGCGCTCTGCAGGTGCGTGATGCTCTCCGACAGGGAGTGCAGGATGATCGGCTCGAAGGCGTTGAGCTGGAGCTGTCCGGCCTCGGCTGCCATGGTGATGGTGACGTCGTTGCCGATCACCTCGAAGGCGACCTGGTTGACGACCTCGGGGATCACCGGGTTGACCTTGCCGGGCATGATGCTCGAACCGGCCTGCACCGGCGGCAGGTTGATCTCGCCGAGGCCCGCGCGCGGCCCGGAGGACAGCAGCCGCAGGTCGTTGCAGCTCTTGGAGAGCTTGACGGCGATCCGCTTGAGCACACCGGACATCTGGACGAACGCGCCGCAGTCCTGGGTGGCTTCGACCAGGTTGGCGGCGGTGACGAGCGGCAGCCCGGTGATCTCGGCGAGATGGCGGCGGGCCGACTCGGCGTACCCGGCGGGGGCGTTGAGCCCGGTGCCGATCGCGGTGGCGCCCAGGTTGATCTCGTGGATCAACTCGACAGCCTCGTCAAGACGGTTGCGGTCCTCGTCGATCATGACGGCATACGCGGAGAACTCTTGACCGAGCGTCATCGGTACGGCGTCCTGCAACTGTGTACGGCCCATCTTGAGCACGTTGCGGAACTCGACAGCCTTGCCGGCGAAGGCGTCCTGCAGGACGTGCATCGCCTTGAGCAGTCCCCGTACGGCGAAGACCGTCGCCACCTTGACCGCGGTCGGGTAGACGTCGTTGGTCGACTGGCCGAGGTTGACGTCCTCGTTGGGGTGCAGGTGCTGGTACTGGCCCTTCTCGAACCCCAGCAGCTCCAACGCCCGGTTGGCGACGACCTCGTTGGCGTTCATGTTGGTCGAGGTACCGGCGCCGCCCTGGATGACGTCCACGACGAACTGGTCGTGCAGCTTGCCGTCGCGTATCTCACGGCAGGCCTCGACGATGGCGGCGGCCTTCCTGGGCTCCAGCAGACCGAGTTCCTCGTTGGCGAGGGCAGCGGCCTCCTTGACGGCGGCGAGGGCGTCGATCAGATGCGGGTAGGCGGAGATCGGGGTGCCCGTGATCGGGAAGTTCTCCGTGGCGCGCAGGGTGTGGACACCCCAGTACGCGTCGGCGGGAACGTCCCGGTCTCCGAGCAGATCGTGTTCGCTGCGGGTGGCGGCGGTGGTCATGAGGGTGCGGGTCCTCTTTCTGAGGGGTGAAATCGGACGCCCCGAATGTCACAGGGGCGAGGGTGAGCGCCCCACGGGGGCGCGGGGAACTGCGCGACCGGCCACACAGGGCCCGCAGTCGTCGAACGGCATGGCCGCACGGACTACTAGGCGCAAGCCGTCAGAGGAACCGGGTCGAGCGCACGTACCGCTCGCACACACCCCACCGGCTCGCCTCCACCGAGCAGCGGCTCTCCCGCGAACTCGGCGAGCACCGCCGGGTCCACGCCCGCCCGCACCAGCGCAGCCGCGGCGACCGGAACACGCGCCCGATTCGCCCCGTCCGCGATCTTCACGGCAACAGCCCGACCGTCGGGCAGCGCAGCGACCTGCACTCCCTCGAACCCGTCCTTGGCAAGGAGCCCCGGCACGGCCCGCATCAGCGCGGCCACGTCCCGGCCGGCGCCGGAGGCCATCTCCGCATGCTCACGCATCGCGTCGGCGACACGCGCCTCCGGAGTACCGGTGGGAGCCGTGGTGATACGGGCGGCGGCACGGGCGAGGCCGTGCAGGGACACGGAGAACAGAGGAGCCCCGCAGCCGTCGACGGTCACCTGGGCGATGCGCTGCCCGGTGAGGTCCTCGACGATCTCGGCGATCGCCTGCTGAAGGGGGTGCTTCGGATCCAGGTAGTCGTCCACGGACCAGCCGTTGAGCTTGCAGGTGTAGAGCATCGCCGCGTGCTTGCCGGAGCAGTTCTGGGCGAGCCGGGAGGGCGGACGTCCCGCGCGGATCCACTCGTCCCGGACGACCGGGTCGAACGGCATGTCGGTCACGTTGCGCAGGTGGTCCTCGGTGAGCCCGGCGAGTTCGAGGATGCGCCGGGTGCCGGCGAGGTGGCGTTCCTCGCCGGAGTGGCTGGCCGCGGTGAGCGAGAGAAGCTCGCCGTCGAGCGGGAGCCCGGCCCGGACCATGGCGACGGCCTGGACCGGCTTGAGAGCCGACCGGGGGTAGAAGGCGACCTCGATGTCGCCGATCTGGAGCTGGACCTGTCCGTCGGCGTCGAGGACGACGACGGAACCGTAGTGGATGCCCTCGACGACCCCGCCGCGTATCAGGTGGGCGACGGGGGCGTGGAGGGGCTCGCGGATCAGGGGTGGGTCCGCGACGTAACTGCTGTACATCACTGCCTCTTGTCAAGGAGCGGTGCGTGGGTCACGCATCGGCTCCGGTCGATGTGGCCTCGGTGGACTTGCGTGCGACCCGGCCGCGGATGCCGAACCATCCGCCGACCAGGGCTCCGACGATCAGCGGCAGGCACAGCACGGTGGTGCGGCCGGCGCCTCCGTCGGCGTACATGAGGACCAGGACGGCGGCGAGGAAGGCCAGCGTCACGAGTTCGGTCCAGGGGGAGCCCGGCAGTCGGTAGCTCGGGCGGGTCAGCTCGCCGTTCTGGGTCTTCTGCCAGAAGAGCAGGTGACAGATCATGATCATGCCCCAGGTGGACAGGATGCCGATCGCGGCGAAGTTCAGCACGATCTCGAACGCGTCGGCGGGGACCACGTAGTTGAGGCCGACGCCGAGCACGCACATGCCGCTGGTGAGCAGGATGCCGCCGTAGGGGACCTGGCTGCGGCTCATGACCGAGGTGAACCTGGGGGCGGAGCCGGACATCGCCATGGAGCGCAGGATGCGGCCGGTGGAGTAGAGGCCGGAGTTGAGCGAGGACATGGCCGCGGTGAGGACGACCAGGTTCATCACGCCGCCCGCCGCCGGGATGCCGATGTTGGACAGCACGGTGACGAAGGGGCTCTCGCCGGCGGTGTACTTGTTCCAGGGCAGCAGCATCGAGAGCAGGACGACCGAGCCGACGTAGAAGAGGCCGACGCGCCACATGATCGAGTTGATCGCCTTCGGCATGATCTTCTCGGGGTTCTCGGTCTCGCCGGCGGCGACGCCGACCAGTTCGACGGAGGCGTAGGCGAAGACGACGCCCTGGATGATCAGCAGCATGGGCAGCAGTCCGTTGGGGAAGACGCCGCCGTTGTCGGTGATCAGGGCCGGGCCGGGGTGGTGACCCTCGATCGGGTGCTGGGTGACGAGCAGGAAGATGCCGATCAGCATGAACGCCACGAGCGCGCCCACCTTGATGATGGCGAACCAGAACTCCAGCTCGCCGAACATCTTCACCGAGATGAGGTTCACGGTGAGGACCACTGCGAGCGCGATGAGCGCGATCACCCACTGCGGGATGTCGGAGAACATGCTCCAGTAGTGCGTGTAGACGGCCACGGCGGTGATGTCGGCGATCCCGGTGGTGGCCCAGTTCAGGAAGTACATCCAGCCCGCGACGTACGCGCCCTTCTCGCCCAGGAACTCCCGGGCGTACGACACGAAGGCGCCGGACGAGGGCCGGTACAGGACGAGTTCGCCGAGGGCGCGCACGACGAGGAAGGCGAAGACGCCGCAGACCGCGTAGGCGATGAACAGGGACGGGCCGGCGTCGGCGAGCCGGCCGCCGGCGCCGAGGAACAGGCCGGTGCCGATCGCGCCGCCGATGGCGATCATGTTGACGTGCCGGGACTTCAGCGACTTGCTGTAGCCGGCGTCGCCTGCGTCGACATGTGCGGCCGGTGTGCGCGTCTCGTCTTTGAGGTGTTGCTCGCTCACGCCTCGGGTCCGCCTTCCGTGGGGATGTCCGTGCGCGCGGAGCGCACGATGTCGGTGAGGGTCGTCTCGACGCGGTCCAGGTGGTGGGCCATGGCCTCCACGGCGTCGAGTTCGGAACCGTCCATCAGGGCCTCGACGATCGCCCGGTGCTCGCGGTTGGACTGCTCGCGGCGTCCGCCCAGTTCGTTGAGGAAGGCCGACTGACGCGCCAGGGCGTCCCGGATCTCCTCGATGACCCGGCGGAAGACCGGGTTCTGGGCGGACTGGGCGACGGCCAGGTGGAACAGCGTGTCGAGGGCGACCCACGAGGTGGTGTCGGTCTCCCCCTCCATGCGCTCCAGCAGGTGCGCCAGGTGGTCGAGGTCCTCGGGGGTGCGACGCACGGCCGCGTAGCCCGCCACCGGGATCTCCACGTGGCGGCGCACCTCCAGGAGGTCGCTGGCCGCGTAGTCGCCGAAGGTGGGGTCCTCCACCGTGTTGGCGACGACGAAGGTGCCCTTGCCCGTCTTGGAGACGGTCAGGCCCATCGTCTGCAGGGCCCTGAGCGCCTCGCGCAGCACGGGCCGGCTCACCTCGAGGGTGCGGCAGAGCTCCGCCTCGGAGGGCAGCTTGTCCCCCACGGCGTACTCACCGTGCTCGATGGCGGCACGCAGATGTCCGAGCACCGCTTCCATGGCGCTGATGCGCCGCGGGCCCTGACTGGCTGTCTGGCTGTCTGACAGGTTCACGGAAGCGATCCTCCGGGTGACGAGCGGGAACTGTCAAGAGATGTCAGAAGTGAAATTGATGGGGCGTGAAGCCCGAAAACACGGACCCCACGCCCCGGGACGACCGGCCGGACGCCGCTCAGCTGCTGAGGGCGCCCATGCTGAGCAGGCCCAGCAGCAGCACGCCGACGATGAGCCGGTAGACGACAAAGGCGTTGAAGGAGTGCTTGGCGACGAACTTCAACAGCCAGGCGATGGAGCCGTAGGCGACGACGAAGGAGACGATCGTGCCGACGGCGAGCGGCGCGGCACCCACCCCCGTGCCCAGGGCGTCCTTGAGCTCGTACAGACCGGCGCCGGTCAGGGCCGGAATGCCGAGGAAGAAGGACAGGCGGGTGGCGGCGACGCGGTCCAGGTCGAGGATCAGGGCCGTCGACATGGTGGCGCCGGAGCGGGAGAAGCCGGGGAAGAGCAGGGCGAGGATCTGGGAGCTGCCGACCAGCATCGCGTCCTTGAACGTGGTGTCGTCCTCACCGCGCTTGTGCCGACCCATCTGGTCCGCCGCCCACATCACGCCACTGCCGACGATCAGCGAGGCGGCGACCACCCAGAGCGAGGCGAGCGGGCCCTCGATGAGCGGCTTGGCCGCCAGGCCCACGATCACGATCGGAATGGTCGCGTAGATCACCCACCAGGCGAACTTGTAGTCGTGGTGGTAGCGCTCCTCCTTGTTGGCCAGGCCACGGCCCCAGGCGGAGACGATCCGCACGATGTCCTTGAAGAAGTACACGAGCACGGCGGCGATCGCACCGACCTGGATGACGGCCGAGAACCCGACGACGGCGTCGTTGTCCACGGGGATGCCCATCAGCCCCTCGGTGATCTTCAGATGACCGGTGGAGGAGACCGGGAGGAACTCGGTCACCCCCTCGACGGCTCCGAGGACGACGGCCTGACCGACGTTAATGACGCTCATGGGATCCAGTTCTGAGGAGTTGGTCGACAGTGCTGTAGACAGTCTTACTACGCGCGGGAAAGGAGCCGCTCACCCACCCCACACGGCCTGGGCCAGCGACACCCCGGCAAACGCCGCGCCGAGGCCCGCCGCCACACTCCCGACGACGTTGGCGGCAGCGTAGAGCCCCGCCCCGGTCTCGGTCAGTCGCAGGGTCTCGTACGAGAAGGTCGAGTACGTCGTCAGGGCCCCGCACAGGCCGGTGCCGACGAGCAGTTGGAGGTGGGAACTCGCGACCCCCTCTGCCACGGCGCCGGTCAGCAGGCCGAGGATCAGGCAGCCGGCGACGTTCACCGCGAAGGTGCCCCAGGGGAAGACCGAGTCGTGTCGCGACTGCACCGCGCGGTCGGTGAGGTAGCGCAGCGGGGCGCCGACCACGGCGCCCGCGACGACCAACAGCCAGTTCACAACGACTTCTTACCCTTCATGTCCGTTTTGCCGGGGCTCTCGTCGCGGCCGACGTACCGGATGACCTCGCAGTCGTCGAGGATGACGAGGCCCTCGCCGACGAGTTCGTCGAGCTCGGGGAGGAAGGCGCGGACGCGCTCCTCGGTGTCGACCACGACGATCGCGACGGGCAGGTCCTCGCTCAGGGACAGCAGCCTCGAGGTGTGGATCATGGAGGAGGCGCCGAAGCCCTCGATGCCGCGGAACACGCTGGCGCCCGCGAGGCCCGCCGCGTGTGCGCGGTGCACGATCTCGGAGTAGAGGGGCTTGTGGTGCCAGGTGTCGTTCTCGCCGATGAAGACGGTCACCCGCAGGGCGCTGCCGGTCAGCCTCGTCATGGCTGCCTCCACTTCAGGACGCGGCGGGTCGCGGTCACCGCGAGCCACACCGCCGTGAGGGCCGCGAGCAGGGTCGCGGCGAGGTAGGCCAGCCCGGTGCGCGGGTGGCCGGCGTCGACGAGCTTCTGGATGTCGACGGCGTAGGTGGAGAAGGTGGTGAAGCCGCCGAGCACGCCGGTGCCGAAGAAGGGGCGGACGAGGCGGTGGGCGGCCCACACGTCGGTGATGACGACCATGAACACGCCGATCACGGCGCATCCGACGACGTTCGTCCAGAAGGTCGCCCACGGGAATGAGCCGGTCTGGGTGGGCCACCACAGGGAGAGCGCGTAGCGGGCGGTGGCGCCGAGGGCTCCGCCGAGCGCGACCACCGCGACGACGGGGGCCTGGGCGCGCCAGGCGGGCCGCCGTGAGGGACGGGGGCGAGCGCGGACGCTCTCGGCTTCCGGGGCTGTCATGGTCGTACGTCTCCTACTCGCCGGGGCCCGGGGCATGCGGGCGCCGCTCCTTCGCAAGTAGGGACCGTTGGCGGCAGCACTGCCGCGGTTCGGGTACGGCGGGCCCCACCGCCGCGCCGCGAGGCGTACTCGCGGCCGACCAACAGGGTAGCGCCCGGGCCGGACCGGGGTCATTTCGGGACCGGCGGCTCGCACACCGCGACGCCCCGCTCCCACAGGCTGCCCAGGACCAGCCGGCCGCCGGCCTCGCAGACGCTGGTCACCATGCGGTAGCCGGAGTGGCGGCGGGCGAGGTGGTGGACAATCGCGCCCTGATCGTCGACCGCGAGGGCGCCGATGGTGCCGGTGGGGCGGAAGGGGGCGCGGACGACGAGGCGGGCCGCCGCGCGCCGGACGGCGGGGGCGGTGCGGTGCAGCAGGTCGAGCGGGGGGACGCGGGGGCCGGCCAGGGACACCCAGATCGGGCCGTCCGGTGCGCCGCGCCAGAGGTTGTCGGGCATGCCCGGGAGGTTCTCGACGAAGGGTTCGCCGTGTCCGGCCCGGTCGCCGGTGAGCCAGTAGCGGGTCAGTCTGCAGGCGCCGGTCTCGGCGACGACCAGGAAGGACTCGTCGGCGCTCAGGGCGAGGCCGTTGGCGAACTGCAGCCCCTCCAGCAGGACTTCGGGGTTCTCGCTGCCGGGGGCCAGGCGCAGCAGGCGGCCCGTTCCGGTGTGTTCGACGAGGTCGCCGATCCACTGGTCCAAGGGGTAGCGGCGGCTGGAGACGGTGAAGCATACGCTTCCGTCGGCGAGGGCGACCACGTTGCTGCAGAACCGCAGCCTCTCCCCCGCCACCGAGTCGGCGAGGATGCGGACGATGCCCTCGCGCAGGTCGACGCGCAGCAGTCCGAGTTCGGCGTCGCACACCAACAGGGCGTCGTCCGGGAGGAGTTCGAGACCGAGCGGTCGGCCTCCCGTTTCGGCGAGCACCTCCACGCGGGCGGCCGACGGGCCGTTCAGTCCGTCGATGCGCAGGATGCGGCCGTCCTCCACTCCGGTCAGTACACGGCCGTGGGCGTCGGCGACGACGTCCTCGGGGCCTCGGCCGCCGATGGCGACGTACCGGAGCGGGACGAGTTCACTGGGACGGTCCATGAAAACCTCCTCGTCGAGGTCGGGACGGTTCATGCTGGCATGTGTAGGGATGCCCGCCGGGTGCCGCGTCACCCGATCAGGTTTACCGGGACGCGTTCCTGGCCACTCAGGACACCACCACCGGTAGCTCCGGGCCGGAGGAAGGGGTGGTCCCCATGTCACGGTCGGGCTCGTGGCACCGACTGGGGCTCGCCGAGCTGCACCGGCGCGGCACGGAGCTGGAGTTGATGCACCGGGCCATGGGGTTCGCGACGCTCTCCCTGGTCACGCTGGCGCCGCTGCTGATCCTGGTCGCGGCGGCGGATCCGCTGGGGCACGGCGGGTTCGCGCTGTGGCTGGTGGACGGCATGGCCCTGACCGGCCGGTCCGCCGACGCGCTCGCCCATGTCTTCGGCCCGACCCGCGCGGTGATCAGCACCACCAGCGCGCTGAGTGTGGCGTTGCTCGCGCTGTTCGGCATGTCCTTCGCGTCGAGCGTGCAGAACGGCTACGAGCGGATCTGGAAGACGGCCGCCGCTCCGTGGCACCGGATCTGGCGGCACGCGCTCTGGCTGATCATGCTGATGGGGTACCTGTACGCCCAGGTGCAGACCCGGAACGTGCTGGAGGGCCCGCCCCGCATCCTGCTCAGCGTGGGTGTCGGCGTGCTGTTCTTCTGGTGGGGACCGCACTTCCTGCTCAACCATCAGGTGCCCTGGCGCTATCTGCTGCCCGGTGCGCTCGCCACGATGGCGGGTCTGGTCGGCCTGCGCGGCTTCTCGTACCTGGTGTTCACCCCGCTCCTGGTCACCAACGCGATCAGTTACGGCCCTGTCGGCACGGTCCTGGTGGTGGAGTCCTGGCTCGTCGGCGTGGGGTTCGTCGTCTATGGCGGTGCGCTGGTGGGCCGGCTCGTGTGCGAGTGGCTGGGGCACCTCGACGAGCCGCCGGACGAGACGGCGCCGGAGCCGACGGACCGCGGGCAGGGGCCGTCGGCCATGCGTTCCTAGTGCGGTGACCAGGTACGTCCACCGGGTCTGCGCCACGCCTGACTGGTTCCTGGTGGGGTTCGGTTCGGTCGCTCACCGATGAGTTTCGGCGCGCCGGGCGGTCCATTCGAGCAGGCAGAGACGAATGGAGAGTCCGATGGGCAAGGTGCGGTGGCATTTGTTGACTTCCTCCCCCGCCTAAAGGCGGGGGATTCCAGCGGTCACCCGCTGGGGTTCCTGCTTCACCGACGACCGCCCCGTCCGGGAGGACTCCCGTTGAGGTCTTACACCGTCTCCACAGGCAGACGCGGCCAGCCCGGCCGCCAGGATGTTGCGTGCCGCGTTCACGTCGCGGTCGTGCACGGCGCCGCAGTCACATGTCCACTCGCGGACGTTCAGCGGCATCCTCGCCGCGACCGTGCCGCAGGTTCCGCACAGCTTCGAGCTGGGGAACCAGCGGTCGATCACGACGAGTTCGCGCCCGTACCAGGCGCACTTGTACTCCAGCATCATGCGGAGATCCGTCCAGGCCGCGTCACTGATTGCGCGGGCGAGCGTGCCGTTCTTCAGCAGGTTGCGGACGGTGAGGTCCTCGATCACGACCGTTTGGTTCTCACGGACGAGACGAGTCGACAGCTTGTGGAGGAAGTCGCGGCGCCGGTCGGCGATCTGCGCGTGGACCTCGGCGACACGGCGTCGGGCCTTCTCCCGGTTCGCCGAGCCCTTCGCCTTGCGGGACAACTCCCGCTGTGCCTTGGCCAGGCGAGCCCGGTCCTTGCGCTCATGGCGCGGGTTGGCGACCTTCTCGCCGGTGGACAGCGTCACAAGGGACGTGATGCCCGCGTCGATACCGACCGCCGCATCCGTGGCCGGGGCCGGGGCCGGGGCGATGGTGTCCTCGCACAGCAGGGACACGAACCAGCGTCCCGCCGCGTCGCGGGACACGGTCGCCGTGGTCGGCTCCGTGCCCTCGGGCAGCGGACGCGACCAGCGGATGTCCAGGGGGCCGGCCATCTTGGCCAGAGTCAGCTGCCCGTCGCGCCACGTGAAGGCGCTGCGGGTGTACTCGGCCGACGCGCGGGACTTCTTCCGGCTCTTGTAGCGCGGATACTTCGCGCGCTTGGCGAAGAAGTTCCCGAACGCCGTCTGGAGGTGGCGCAGCGCCTGCTGGAGCGGGACGGAGGACACCTCCGTCAGGAAGGCCAGTTCCCCGGTCTTCTTCCACTCCGTGAGCGCGGCGGAGGACTGCACGTAGGAGATGCGCCGCTGCTCGCCGTACCAGGCCCGTGTGCGCTCTTCCAGCGCCTTGTTGTAGACGAGGCGGACGCAGCCGAACGTGCGGGACAGCTCGGCTGCCTGCTCGTCCGTGGGGTAAAAGCGGTACTTGAACGCCCGCTTGACCTGCTGCGTCATGCCTCACACTCTACCAAGTTCCGTGTGAGTGGCAGGTGTCGGCCGGTGGACGGCGGACACCGGTCCGCCCTGGCGGCGAACCGGCTTTTCCTGCCCCGCTCCGCAGGAGCTTCGTTCCCTCCCCGGCCTGAAGGCCGGGGTATCCACGAAGGAAGGCCCCGATGATGTCGTTGGACGGGTTCGCGGCCGGTCCCGACCATTCGATGGACTGGATGTCCGGGGTGGAGGTCGGCCCGGGCGTCCACCAGGAGGCGATCGCCGGCCTGGGTGCCGTGCTGGGTGGTCGTCGTGGGTACGACGCGGTCGCCGACCGGCATCCCGGCCAGGCGGGCAGACAGCCCTACGGCGGGGCGTGGCGTGGCCCGGTGTTCGTGCTGACGCACCATCCCGAGGACGCGATCCCGGATCCCGGTGTGACCTTCCTCCACTGCGATGTGGCCGAGGCGGTCGAGATCGGGCTGGCCGCGCGGAGGGCAAGGACCTCGAGATCCACGGCCAGGACGTCGCCCGGCAGTGCGTCGAGCGCGGTCTGATCGACGAGTTCCGTGTGCATCTGGCGCCGGTCATGCTCGGCTCCGGAGTGCGGCTGTTCGACTGCCCCGGTATCGAGCCGGTCCGGTGGGCCCGGATCCACGACGGCCACCCCGCACAGGCCGTGGACCTGCGCTATCGGTTGGCTTGAGGGCTCCGGGTCGGGATGCGCCGGCTGCGGGCGTCGACGCTCACCAGGCCTTGTCGCAGCTCACCAGCCCTTCTCGAACATGCGCGCGACCTCGGCGATGCGCATCTCGTCGCGCCGGTAGTAGGTGCGCCACCGGATCCTGCGGGTCTGCAGCACGCCGATGCTCGCGAGCAGGTCGAGGTGGGTGCAGGCGACCGCACGGTCCACGCCGAGCTTGGCGGCGACGGCGTCCGAGGTCACGCCGTCCTCGACGAGGTCGCCGTGCTGCTGCGGCGGGAAGTGCGCGGCCGGATCCTTCAGCCACTCCAGGATGTCCAGACGCCTCTCGCTGACGGAAGTCCTCAACATCTCGTCCCCCTCTCCGGACGGACCACCGCTTTACCGCGTCTTCACACTCTTCCGCAGTCCGCCCCATCGCGTACGGCTTTCGACCACCCTTGTCCGGGAACGTACGGCCCATCCGGCACAGGGCAGTCCGGGCCCACCTCCACGAACACGGGTGAGGGCCCGGCCGCCCCCTCCACGGCCGGGCCCTCACCTCGTGGTTCAGCGGTGGCTGAACCACGCCATCGCCGGGAGTGCCTTGTCGTCGTAGCCGAACAGGGCCTGGTTCTCCCAGCCGTTGCCGGAGGCGGAGTCGGCCGGGTCCCAGCCGTTGCCGGTGACCGCGGTCCAGGTCGCCTCCCAGTAGAAGACGCCGAGGCCACGGCCGTTCGGGACGGCCTCGACGATGTTGGCGACCGCGTTCATCCAGGCCAGCTGGCCGGCGGCGGTGGCCGGGTAGCCGGTGACCAGTTCGCCGGTGGTGTCGATCTGGTTCTCCAGCGAGTCGTCCTGGGCGAGGGTGAACGGGTAGGCGGTCTCGGCGATGAACACCGGCTTGCCGTAGCGGGAGGCCACGTCGTCGAGGGTGGTCTGCGCGGCGGCGAGCGAGCCGTGCCAGTAGCCGTAGTACGACAGGCCGATCACGTCGTAGTTGATGCCGTACGTCTTGGCGTTGTCGAACCACCAGCGGATGGTGGCGTCGTCACCCGCGTTGGCGAGGTGCAGCGCGACCTGCGTGCCGGAGGAGACCGCCTTCACCGCGCTGTAGCCGGAGTTGATCAGTCCGGCGAGCTGCGACCAGTTGTCCGTGGAACCCTCGGACCACAGCATGCCACCGTTGATCTCGTTGCCGACCTGGACCATGTCGGCGGTGGTGCCCTGGGCCTTCAGCGCGTTGAGCACGTCGTAGGTGTGGTTGTAGACGTCCGTCTTCAGCTGACTGTACGAGTGCGAGGCCCAGGCGGTCGGCTTGGTCTGCTTGCCCGGGTCGGCCCAGGTGTCCGAGTAGTGGAAGTCGACGAGCAGCTTCATGCCGGCCGCCTTGACGCGCTTGGCCACCGCCAGCACATGCGTTTTGTTGTTGTAGCCGTCGGCCGGGTTCACCCAGACCTTCAGGCGCGCGTAGTTCATGCCGGCGTTCTTGAGGATGGTGACGGCGTCGCCGGTGGTGCCGGAGCTGGTCTTGTAGACGCCGCCGAGGGCCTCGCTCTTGGCGAGTGACGAGATGTCAGCACCCTTGACGGACAGACCCGTTGAGCCGGACGCGAAGGTCAGGTCGTCGACATTGATCCAGTTGCCCGCGTTCGCGTCACTGTTGATGCCGACCGTGCACTGGTTGTTCGTCACGTTGATCGACGTGACGATGCGGACCCAGCTGCTGGTGGACACCGGCAGGTCGGTGCGCTGTTCCGAACTGCCGCAGTTCTTCAGGGACATGTAGGCGGAGTTCTGGCCGCCGCTGGAGCGGATCCAGGCGGTGAGCGTGTACTTGCCGTTGGTCAGCCCGGACAGGTACTGGTACGTCTCCACCTTGTAGGCGGAGGACGAGTACTGGGACAGGCGGTAACTCCCGCTGTGGCCACCGGACTCGGTGTACGAGGCCCCGGTGTCGCCGTACTCCGACCAGCCGGCCGGGGCGGCCGATCCGGCGCCGTCCGACTCGAAGCCGCCGTTGGTGAGCGTGCTCGCCGCCTGCGCGCTCTGGGCGGGCAGGGCGACCAGGGCGAGCCCGGCCACGAGCGGCAGCAGCAGGGCCCTGAGCGTGCGTCTGGGATGGAACATCGTCGTCCGTCGTCCCTTCGACGTGATGGGGATGGGGTACTTCTCCGGGGGGCCGGAGGAAGAGCCCCTCCGCCCGCGGCTCTCGTGGCACACGCGGACGGAGGGGAGTCGGCTCAGCCGTCGAGTCGTACGACCCGGACGGCTCCGGCGGGGAGGGCGAGGCGGCCCGCGGCGCGTTCGCCGGTCAGCAGTTCGGTGCCGTGCGCCTCCAGCGGCACCTTGGCGTCCGACGCGGTGTGGTTGATGGCGAAGAGGTAGTCGCCCGACTCGCCGGTGCGGTGCACCACTTCGACATCGCGGGGCAGGTCGGCGCGCGGGGCGACGCCCGCGTCCTCGATGGCCCAGCCCAGCAGGGCGTCTAGACCCTCGGCCGCGAGCCGGGTGGAGACGTACCAGGCGGTGCCCTCGCCGAGGCGGTGGCGGGTGACGGCCGGATGGCCCGCGGTCAGGCCGTCGGCGTACGTCCACACGGTCTCGGCGCCGCGCGGGACGACGAACTCCGTCCACACGTCGCCGCTCAGCTCGGACCCGTCCGGGCCGCTGACGCGCACCGACTGGCCCTGCAGCAGCGGCGAGAACTCCTCGACCGTGAGGCCGAGCACGTCCCGCAGGGCTCCCGGGTAGCCGCCCTCGTGGACGGCGTCGTGCTCGTCGACGATGCCGGAGAAGTACGACACGACGAGGGTGCCGCCGTTCTCGACGTACTCCTTGAGGTTGTTGCCGGCCGTCTCCGTCATCAGATAGAGCGCGGGCACGACGACCAGGGGATAGGCCGACAAGTCGGCTTCCGGGTGGGCGAAGTCGACGGTGAGGTGGCGGTCGTAGAGGGCCTCGTAGAAGGCGTCGGCGCGCTCGCGCGGGTCGTGGTCCTCGCTGGGGCGCCACTGGAGGTTCTGCGCCCACCAGGAGTGCCAGTCCCACAGGACGGCGACGTCGGCCCGGGTGCGCGTGCCGCGAATCCGGCTCAACGAGTCGAGACTGGCGCCCAGTTCGACGACCTCGCGCCACACGCGGGTCTCCGTACCGCCGTGCGGGAGCATCGCCGAGTGGAACTTCTCGGCGCCGCGCCTCGACTGTCGCCACTGGAAGAACAGGGCTCCCTCGGAGCCGCGGGCCACATGGCCGAGGGAGTTGCGGGCCATCTGGCCGGGGGCCTTGGCGGGGTTGCGGGGCTGCCAGTTGACGCCCGAGGTGGAGTGCTCGAGCAGCAGCCAGGGGGCGCCGCCCGCGACGGAGCGGGTGAGGTCGGCGGCCATCGCGAGGTTGACGTGGGTGCGGCGGCCGTCGGTGATCAGGTAGTGGTCGTTGGTGACGAGGTCGACCTCGCGGCCCCAGGCCCAGTAGTCGACGGAGTCGCACTGACTGAGGGCGGTCATGAAGTTCGTCGTGACCGGGAGGCCGGGCGAGAGGCGGTGCAGGATGTCGCGCTCCATGACGAAGTTCTCGCGCATGGTGGCGTCGGCGAAGCGCTTGTAGTCCAGCGCCTGGGCCGGGTTGACGGCCGTGGGGGTGGCGCGCGGCGGGTTGATCTGCTCGAAGTCCGTGTAGCGCTGGCCCCAGAAAGCCGTGCCCCAGGCCTCGTTGACGGCGTCGACGCTCCCGTACGCCGCCGCGAGCCAGCGGCGGAAGTGGGCGGCGCAGGAGTCGCAGTAGCAGGCCGAGACGGGGACGCCGTACTCGTTGTGCACGTGCCACATCGCGAGGGCCGGGTGGTCGCCGTAGCGCTCGGCGAGCCGGGTGGTGATGCCCGCGGCGGCCGCGCGGTAGTCGGCGTTGCTGTGACAGATGGCGGCCCGCGAGCCGAACTCGTGGCGCACGCCCTCGGGGGTCACCGGCAGCGCCTCGGGGTGGGCCCGGTAGAACCAGACCGGCGGGCACACGGTGGGCGTGCCCAGGTCCACGCGTATGCCGTGCTCGTGCAGCAGGTCGAGCAGACGGTCGAGCCAGCCGAAGTCGTAGGTCCCGGGTGAGGGTTCCAGGAGCGCCCAGGAGAAGATCCCGACGCTCACCATGGTGACGCCGGCCTCGCGCATCAGCCGGACGTCCTCGTGCCAGACGCTTTCCGGCCACTGCTCGGGGTTGTAGTCCCCACCGAAGGCGAGCCTGGTGAGGCCCCTGGGGCTGGTCTCCGGCATGGATCTCTCCCGTTTTATCGATCATTTGGGAACGTGCACAGACATCATCGGCGGTGCGAGCCCAACATAACCGCACAGCAACAACCATTGACAAGTGTCCGGGATGTTTCTCTACTGTGAACGCTCACAGAGAGCATCGCAGGCCTTCGCGACGGGCGAGGGCCCGGCTCATGTGATTCGCATGGCAGGTTTCCGCAAGAGGCGGGGACCCAGGTCAGGGGAGAGATCCATGCCCAACACGCAGCGCAGGCGACTCTTTTTCAGAGGTACGGCATCCACCGTCGCCGTCGTCCTCGGCGCCACCGCCCTCGCCGCTTGCGGCTCGTCCGACGACAGCAAGGCCGAGTCCGGTCCGGTCTCGCTGACGTACTGGACCTGGACGCCCGGCATGGACAAGGTCGTGGACCTGTGGAACAAGGGTCCGGGCAAGAAGGACCAGATCACGGTCACCGTGAAGAAGCAGGCGTCCGGCGACTCGCTGGTCACCAAGATCCTCACCGCGCACAAGGCGAAGCAGGCGCCCGACCTGGTGCAGGCCGAGTACCAGGCGCTGCCGACGCTGGTCAGCAATGACGCCCTCGCCGACATATCGAAGGACGTCGGCGACGCGAAGAGCAAGTTCACCGACGTCGTCTGGCAGCAGACCACGCTGGGCACGGACTCGGTGTACGCGGTGCCGCAGGACATCGGGCCGATGATGTTCTACTACCGCCAGGACCTGTTCAAGAAGTACGGCCTGACCGTCCCGAAGACCTGGGAGCAGTTCGCCGAGACCGCTCGCGCGCTGAAGAAGAAGGCCCCGGACAAGGACCTCACCACATTCTCCGCCAACGACTCCGGTCTGTTCGCGGGCCTCGCCCAGCAGGCCGGCGCCAAGTGGTGGACGGCCTCCGGCGACAAGTGGAAGGTCGGCATCAACGACGCGGCCACCCAGAAGGTCGCCAAGTTCTGGGGCGGGCTGGTCAAGGAAGGCGCCATCGACAACCAGCCGATGTACCAGCCTGCTTGGAACAAGGCGCTCAACACGGGCCAGGAGATCGCCTGGGTCAGCGCCGTGTGGGCGCCGGGCACGCTCGCCACGGCCGCACCGGACACCAAGGACAAGTGGGCCATGGCCCCGCTCCCCCAGTGGTCCTCGGGCGACAACCTCACCGGCAGCTGGGGCGGCTCCTCCACCGCCGTCACCACGGACTCCAAGCACCAGGAGGCGGCCGCGAAGTTCGCCGCCTGGCTGAACACGGACGGCGACGCCCTCAACGCGCTGGCGAAGGAGGGCGGCATCTACCCGGCCGCCACGAACGCCCAGACCAGCGGCGCCTTCGCCAACCCGCCGGCGTTCTTCTCCAACCAGCCGGACTTCTACACCAAGGCCGCCGACATCGCGAAGACCACCGCGCCGTCCGCCTGGGGCCCGAACGTGAACGTCGCCTACGCGACCTTCAACGACGCGTTCGGCACCGCCGTCAAGAACAAGTCGGACTTCGGCGCCGCCCTGAACAAGATGCAGGACGACACCGTCGCCGACCTGAAGAAGCAGGGCTTCGGGGTTTCTCAGTGACCAGCACCGCCACCCGGAGGTCGTACGGGGTCAAGAGGGCCCCGTACGTCTTCCTCCTCCCCGCCACGATCCTCTTCGCGTTGTTCTTCGCGCTGCCCATCGGCTACGCGGTCTGGCTCAGCTTCCGCAAGGTCCACGTCTCCGGCCTCGGCCTGGGATCGGGCGCCCGGAAGGAGGTCTGGGCCGGTTTCGAGAACTACACCGAGGCCTTCCAGGACAGCGAGTTGCTGCACGGCGCGCTGCGCGTGCTCGGCTACGGCTGCATCGTCGTCCCGGTGATGCTGGGCCTCGCGCTGCTGTTCGCGCTGATGCTGGACTCCGACAAGGTGCGGCTCGCGCCGTTCACCCGGCTCGCGATCTTCCTGCCGTACGCCATCCCCGGCGTGGTGGCGGCGCTGATGTGGGGCTTCCTGTACCTGCCGGACGTCAGTCCCTTCTACTACGTGCTCGACAAGCTCGGCCTGCCGCAGCCGAACCTGCTCGACGGTGGACCGCTGTATCTCGCCCTGGCGAACATCGCGGTCTGGGGCGGCACCGGCTTCAATATGATCGTCATCTACACGGCGCTCAGGGCGATCCCGGCCGAGGTGTACGAGGCGGCGAAGCTGGACGGCGCCACCCCGCTGCAGACGGCGCTCCGGATCAAGATCCCGATGGTGGCGCCCTCGCTGGTGCTGACCTTCTTCTTCTCGATCATCGCCACGCTCCAGGTGTTCAACGAGCCGACCACCCTCAAGCCGCTCACCAACTCCCTGAACACGAGCTGGAGTCCGCTGATGAAGGTGTACGAGGACGCCTTCCACCGGGGCGACATCTACTCGGCCGCCGCCGAGGCGACCCTGATCGCGCTGGCCACCCTGGTGCTGTCCTTCGGTTTCCTGCGGGCCGCGAACCGCCGTAACAAGCAGGAGGAAGGACGATGAGTTCTCTTGCCGTCCGCAAGGCCGCACCGGCCGCGGGCACCACTCCGGGTACCGCCCAGGGTCCGCCGCTGCGCCGCCGGATCGCCCTGGTGCCGACCGCCACGCTGCTGTTCGGCGCGATCTACACGCTGCTGCCGGTGGCCTGGGTCGTGATCGCGTCCACCAAGTCCGGGCGGGAGCTGTTCTCGACCTTCACCTTCCTGCCGGGCACCGGTTTCACCGGCAACCTCACGGACCTCAACGCCTATCGCGGCGGCATCTACTGGACGTGGATGGGCAACTCCGCCCTGTACGCCGGTCTCGGTGCCCTGCTGTCGACCGTCGTCTCGGCGTTCAGCGGCTTCGCGCTCGCGACCTACCGCTTCCGGGGCCGCGAGACGATGTTCAACGTCCTGCTCGCGGGCGTCCTGATGCCTCCGGTGATCCTCGCCGTCCCGCAGTACCTCCTGCTGGCGAAGGCGGGCCTCACGGACTCCTACCTGTCCGTGCTGCTGCCGCAGATCCTCTCCCCGTACGGCGTCTACCTCTCGCGGATCTACGCGGCGGCCGCCGTTCCCACCGACGTGGTGGAGGCCGGGCGGATGGACGGGGCCGGCGAGTGGCGGATCTTCACCCGGATCGCGCTGCCGATGATGATCCCCGGCATGGTCACGGTCTTCCTGTTCCAGTTCGTGGCCGTGTGGAACAACTTCCTGCTGCCGTACATCATGCTCAGCGACGACGAGCGGTTCCCGATCACGCTGGGTCTGTACACGCTCCTCGAACAGGGCTCCAACACTCCCGCGCTGTACACCCTGGTGATCACGGGCGCGTTCCTGGCGGTGATCCCGCTGGTCGCACTGTTCCTGGTCATCCAGCGCTTCTGGAGTCTCGATCTTCTCTCCGGGGCCGTAAAGTCATGACCATGAGCAACACGGGGGGCCGACGCAGACCGCCGACGATCCACGACGTTGCACGCGAGGCGGGAGTCTCGCGCGGAACCGTCTCGCGGGTGCTCAACGGCGGGCACTACGTCAGCCCGTCCGCCCAGGAGGCGGTCAACGCCGCGATCCGCAAGACGGGTTACGTCGTGAACCGGCACGCCCGTTCGCTGATCACCGGGCGTTCGGACTCGGTCGGTTTCCTGCTGACGGAGCCCCAGGAGCGGTTCTTCGAGGACCCGAACTTCAACGTCCTGCTGAGCGGCTGCACCCAGGCGCTGGCCGCGCACGACATCCCGCTTCTGCTGATGCTGGCGGGCACGCTCGACGAGCGGCGGCGCATCACGCGGTACATCACCGCCGGTCATGTCGACGGGGTGCTGCTGGTCTCCAGTCACTCCGGGGACCCCGTCGCGGAGCAACTCCGCGAGGCGGGCGTGCCGTTGGTGGCGTGCGGCAAGCCGATCGGGCTGGGCTCGAAGGTGAGTTACGTGGCTGCGGACGACCGGGACGGGGCGCGGGACATGGTCCGCCACCTGCTGTCGGTCGGCCGTCGCCGGATCGGTGTGGTCACCGGCCCGCTGGACACCCCGGGCGGCGTCGAACGCCTCGCCGGCTACAAGGAGGTGCTCGCCGAGGCGGGCATCGACTTCGACGACCGGCTCGTCGTCTCCGGCGACTACAGCCGGGCCAGCGGTGAGGCGGGCGCCGAGCAACTGCTCGCGCGAGCCCCGGACATGGACGCGGTGTTCGTCGCGTCCGACCTGATGGCACAGGGCGTCCTGACGGCGCTGGAACGGGCGGGCCGGCGCGTGCCGCAGGACGTCGCGGTCGGCGGCTTCGACGACTCCCCCGCGGCGCTGGCCGCCCGCCCCGAACTCACCACGATCCGCCAGCCCTGGGACCGCATCAGCGCCGAGATGGTACGGGTGCTGCTGGCGCAGATCGGGGGCGAGGACCCGGCGGCGGTGATTCTGCCGACGGAGTTGGTGAAGCGGGAGTCGACGTAGGACCCGGGGTCCGTCCCGGCGCGCTGTCCGGCGACCCGGCCGGCAGCGCGCCCTCCCGTCACCGTCAACTGCCCGCGGGCCGACCCGGTATGGCGGTCGCTGCGCATACTGAGAGCCATGGCCATCTATGACACGCTCGGTACGACGTACGGCCTGACCCGGCGACCGGATCCGCGGATCGGTGCGCAGATCCACGCGGCGCTCGGGGACGCCGCGGAGGTGATCAACGTGGGGGCGGGCACCGGATCGTACGAGCCGCCGCACACCGTACTCGCCGTCGAGCCCAGCCAGGTCATGGTCGACCAGCGTCCGCCCGGTTCCGCGCCCGTCGTGCGCGCGGTCGCCGAACGTCTTCCCCTGCGCGACGAGGCCGCCGACGCCGTGCTGGCACTGCTGACCGTCCACCACTGGACCGACCCGGCGGCCGGAGTCGCCGAACTGCGCCGGGTCGCGCGCCGCCGCGTCGTCGTTCTGACCTGGGACCAGCAGATCTTCCGTGAGCGGTTCTGGCTGGTGCGCGACTACCTCCCGCAGGCGGCCGCCTTCGACGACACGCGGGCCATCCCGGTCGACCGGCTGGCCGCCCTGCTCGGCGGAGCCCACCAGCGGCCCGTGCCCATCCCGCACGACTGCTCGGACGGGTTCGGCGCCGCGTTCTGGTGCCGCCCCCACGCCTATCTCGACCCGCAGGTGCGCGCGGGCATCTCGATGCTCGCCCAGACCGGCGAAGAGGCTCTCGCGCCCGGTCTGGCACGGCTCGCCGAAGACCTCGCGACCGGTCGATGGCACACCGCCCACGCGGACCTGCTCGCCCGCGACGCTCTCGACGTCGGCTACCGGCTGCTGGTGGCGGAAGTCTGATCGCGCGGAACCGGTCAGGATCGAAGAAGCCATGACCCGCTCCTCCGTCCTAGCGTGAAACCACCGACGAAATCCGTTGGTTCACCCGCTGCCGAGGAGCACACCATGACCGCCGGTCTCAAGACGATCATCTACCCCGTCAAGGACATCGCCCGCGCGAAGGCCCTGTTCAGCGCCCTGCTGGAGGTGGAACCGTACGCGGACGGCCCGTACTACGTCGGCTTCAAGGACGCCGGGCAGGACATCGGCCTCGACCCCAACGGACACGCGAAGGGCCTGACCGGCCCGGTGCCGTACTGGCACGTCGACGACATCCGGGGGCGGCTCGCCGCGCTGGTCGACGCGGGTGCGGAGGTGCTCCAGGACGTCCAGGACGTCGGCAACGGCAGGCTGATCGCCTCGCTCAAGGACGCGGACGGCAATCTGGTCGGGCTGCTCCAGGACCCGTCCGCCTGACGACCACCCGAGCCGAGCTGTATGCACCCGCATTGATTGCACACTCAACGAATGGCCGATTCGGTGTTACCGTGCGGGTATGGGAGCGAAGACGGCCGACGCCCGGCTCGAGGAGAAGTGGCGGGACATCCTCTCGCTGCACGCGCGCACGATGTGCGAGATCGACCGGGCCCTGCACCCGCACGGCCTGGGCGCGAGCGACTTCGAGGTGCTCGACATCCTCGCGTCCGAGGCGCCCCGCGACGGTGACCACTGCCGGGTGCAGAACCTCGTGGGACGGGTCCATCTCAGCCAGAGCGCGCTGTCCCGGCTCATCGGCCGGCTGGAAAAGGACGGCCTGGTGGAGCGGTCCGTCTGCATCGAGGACCGGCGCGGCGTGTGGGTCGCCCTGACCGCCAAGGGTCGCGACCTGCACGCCGAGGCACTGCCGCTGCAGCGCGAGGTACTGGTCCGGCTGCTGGGTGACGGGGCCGAGTAGGCCCGGCCGACCGCTCACGACAGGCCGCTCACGGCAGGTCGCTCACTGCAGACCGCGGCGGTGTGCGCGGTTGTCGTGCACGGTTCTCGTACGCAGTTCTCGTACGCGGGTCGGGAATTCAGGGTGGCTCCGGACACGTTCGGGCAAGAGCAGCTTTCACGCCCCTGCCTCGCCCGGGAGAACTCGCCGATGTCACAGCTGGAGATCGACGCCCTCGTGTTCGACGTGCTCGGCACGCTCGTCGACGAACCCGCCGGTATCCGCGCCGGCATTCGCGCACTCGCCCCGTCGCTCGACGAACCCGGCACCGAGGAGCTTCTGGCGCAGTGGCAGCAGCACATCGAGCGGGAGCAACGTCGCATCCTCGACGGCGACCGGCCGTACCTCCCCAGCGACGTCCTGGACCTGGAAGCCGCCCGGGTCGTCGCCGACGCGGCCGGAGTCGACGACCCGGCCGCCATTGAGGCATTGGCGCTGTCGGCCCGCCGACTGCCGCCGTGGCCCGACACCGTGGCAGGGCTCGCCCGGCTCTCCGAACGGTTCCCGCTGATCGGACTCTCCAACGCGAGCCGGACCGCACTGCTGGGCCTCAACGCCCATGCCGGGCTGCGCTGGCATCAGGCCGTGTCCGCCGAGGACGCCCGGACCTACAAGCCCGAGCCCGCGGTCTACCAGCTGGCCGTCGCCGTCTCCGGACGACCGCCGGAGCGGCTGCTGATGGTCGCCGCCCACGCCTGGGACCTGCGGGGAGCCCAGCGCCTCGGCCTGCGCACCGCCTACGTCGCCCGCCCGGTCGGCGACCCGCCCGGCTCTTCGGACCGGTTCGACCTGTACGCCGACGACCTGGCCGACCTGGCCGACCAACTCGACAAGGGCTGAGACCGCCCTAGGGGGCACAGCCCCGCAGGATGAACGCGATGACGTCGTCCAACCCGTTTTCGTCCGCCTCCGGGGGCAGCATGCCGGTCACCGCGAGGTCGGCGTAGCCGTGCAGGGTCGCGAACACCGGGAGGCCGACGCGCTCCATCGGTCCTTCCCGCACCTCACCCCGGGCCTGGCCCTCGCCGATCAGCCGGACGACCAGGTCCGACCAGCGCTGCATGGCCTCGATCAGCGCGTCGGAGGCCTGTGGATCGTGCTTGATCGAGTACATCAGGTCGAGCAGTTCGGCGTTGTCCCGGGCGAAGCCCACATACGCGCGCACCATCGCGTCCAGCCGCCGCGCGAAGGTCTCGCCGACGTCTGCCTGTGAGGCTCCGAGGACGGCGCTCAGCCGCTCGAATCCGGTCAGCGCGAGCGCGTCCAGCAGGGCCTGCTTGTCCTTGAAGTGGCGGCTCGGCGCGGCATGGCTGACGCCGAGGTCGCGGGCGAGTTCGCGCAGCGACAGCGCGGTCGGCCCCTTCTCACGCAGCGTCTCCTCGGCGCGGGTCAGCAGGGCGGCGCGCAGGTCGCCGTGGTGGTAGCGGCGAGTACGGGTGTGCATGGGCGCCAGTGTATAGGTCATGTTTATGTCGCCTACATTGTTGGCGGCGTCACTATTGTTGTCATTGACAGCATTGTTGGCGCCGCCTACATTTACAGGCATGACTACGGAACCCAGCAAGTGGAACGTCACCGACATCCCCGACCAGACCGGCCGCACCGCTGTCGTGACCGGTGCCAACAGCGGGCTCGGCATCGTCACCGTCAAGGCGCTGGCCGGTGCGGGCGCGCACGTGGTGCTCGCGGTACGGGACCCGAAGCGCGGCGAGGCCGCCGCCGCGGGCGTGCGAGGAAGCGTGGAGGTGCGCCGGCTCGACCTCGCCGATCTCGCCTCCGTGCGCGAGTTCGCGGCAGCCTGGCAGGGCGATCTGGATCTGCTCGTCAACAACGCCGGCATCATGAACATCCCCGAGTCCGCCACGAAGGACGGCTTCGAGACGCAGTTCGGCACCAATCACCTGGGCCACTTCGCCCTGACGAACCTGCTGTTGCCGCACATCACCGACCGTGTGGTGACCGTGTCGTCCGGCGCGCACCGGATGCCGGGCACCCCGCGCATCCATCTCGACAACCCCAACCTCACCGGCGAGTACGCCCCCATGAAGGCGTACAGCCAGTCGAAGCTGGCCAACCTTCTGTTCACCCTTGAACTCCAGCGCCGGCTCGCCGACTCGGGCTCGTCCGTACGCGCCCTGGCCGCGCACCCCGGCTATGCCGCCACCAACCTGCAGAGCCACGACGGCAGTGCGCTGCGGCGTGCGCTGATGCGGGTCGGGAACCGTTTCATGGCCCAGGACAGCCAGGCGGGCGCACTGCCCACGCTCTACGCCGCCGTCCAGGACCTGCCCGGCGCGAGCTACGTCGGCCCCGACGGTCTCGGCGAGATGCGCGGTGCCCCGACCCTGGTCGGCCGCTCGCCGGCGGCCAGCGACCCGGCCACCGCCCGCCGCCTGTGGACGCTCTCCGAGGAACTGACCGGCGTCACCTTCCCGCACCCCGCTCCGGTCACGGCGGCGTGAGGACGCCTACCCCGCTGCCGGCGGAAGCCCGGGCTGCCGATCCGCCGGTCTGCGCGGCGGAACCGGCGTCGAGGCGAAGTCGCGCGGGCCGGTCCACAGCGCGGGTACCGCGTCGCAGCGGCGGCTCAACTCGTAAGCGATCGCCTCGTAGTTGACCCGCCAGCCGTGAAAGTGCGGCCAGGCCTCCGGGGTGCTGCGCTCGGCGCTGAAGCCCGCCGCCTCAAGCATCGCGACCGCCGCCTCGAACTCGACGTAGGTGAGCTGGACGGGGGCGTCCGGAGCGGGGTCGGCGTCGAAGGGAAGGCGCAGGGCGCGGGCCATGTCGCGCAGGGCGGTGAAGCCGGCCCGCAGCACGAGGCGCGCCTCCGGCGGAGCACTGCGCGGGGTGAGTGCGAGCTGCATGGCCGCCGCGTCCATGACGGCGACCAGGCCGACCAGCCAGTGGCGGTACGGGCGGGGCGAGCGGAAGGCGATCAGGACCGGGTACGTGGAGTGGCTCTCGCCCATGTCGGAGGCCAGGCGTTCCCAGGCCCGGTACAGCTCGGGCAGCGCGATCTCGGTGTCGACCAGCCACTGCCGGGCCAGGATCTCCGGACCCCAGGCGGGTTCGCCTGCCCGTGACTGGAGCAGGGTGACCTCCAGTTCGCGGCGGTTGTAGGCGGCGTACAGCGTGGGCAGATAGGCGATCTGCAGAGCGATGAGCACGGGGCCGGTGGCCGCGGCGAGGAAGTCGAGCGTGGACAGGCGCAACCGGGCGCCGCCCGCGAAGCCGAGGGTGAGCAGGCTGGAGCCCGCCTCACGGAAGGAGTCGCTCCAGTCCAGCCCTGACACGGCGTGCAGCAGCAGACCGAAACCGACCAGGGCTCCGCCGAGCCAGGTCACGAGCATGCCGATCAGGATCAGCGGAGCGAGCCAGGTCTGCGCGCGGTCGATGGCGTCGTAGCCGCCGCCGGGTGCGGCGAGCCGGAGCAGACGGCGCAGGAGCCACCAGAGCCGGAACACCAGCACCGAGTAGAGACCGCGGGGCACCACGAGAGTGCGCAGTACGTTGACGAACAGGACCGCCAGCAGCAGCCCGCCGGCCACGCCGGAGATCCATTCCATGCGGCCATTGTGGACCGCGCACGGGCAGGACGATCAGTTCCGGCCGCGCAGACGGAAGACCGGATGGTCGGCCGGGTCCGGCAGTGCGGTCAGGACCGCGGAGACGGTGGGCATGCTGCCGTACTTCTCGCGGTAGGCCGCCATCAGGGGCGGGCGCTCGGCCTCGGGCACCTCCTCCGTCGTGAGGTCCTCGGTACGGCCGCGGACGGTCAGCCTGCAGTCGGGCGCGGCGCGCAGGTTCAGTGCCCAGTCGCTCAGGCCGCGATAGGAGACGAGGTAGCGCTCACCCTCGTACTCGAGGACGGCGACGGGCACCGTCCGCCAACTCCCGCTGTGGCGACCGCGCACGGAGAGCCGGGAGACGACGGACCGTCCGAACAAGGGCGCCAGGCGGTTCCCGACGTGCCGTTGCATCCAGGGCGGTTTGAGGTAGGTGCGGTCCTTCATCGGTGTCCACTCCCTGAGTGTTCGTCAGTTCCGTTGCTGCAGGGCGCCGATGTGGAGATGGGCGAGCCGCCAGCCGTCGTCCTGGCGCACCGCGAGGAGCGTGACCCTGAAGCGGTCCGACTTGTCCTCGCCGCCCAGGCTGGTCTCCTGCGCCAGGACGCCGACGACGACCGCCGCGGCGCCGTAGTCGCGCACCTGCGGATCCTGCACCGTGAACGCGCGGTTCACCAGGCCCTTGCGGTACCGCTCCAGCCACTGTTTGCGCCCCAGGACGAATCCCAGCGGGCCCACTCCGGCGAAGTCGTCGGTGAGCAGCGCGTCCACGTGTCCGGCGTCGTTCTTCTCCTCGCCCTGCGTCCAGCTGTGCACCAGGTCGAGGACTGCTGTCTGTGCCGCCATCGGTGTCGACCTCCTCGGTGTGCCGTAAGCCTTCAATGTTAGGGTAACCCTAAAGTTAGGGTCGCTCTACAGTGGAGATGGCGGAGAGGCGCATGGGGCTCCGGGAGCAGAAGAAGCAGCAGATGCGAGACCGGATCGGCGAGACCGCGTGGCAGTTGTTCGCCGAGCGTGGCTTCGACCGCGTCACGGTCGTCGAGGTGGCCCGCGCCGCCGAGGTCTCCGAGGCCACGGTCTTCAACTACTTCCCCGCCAAGGAGGACCTCTTCTACTCCCGCTTCGAGGCCTTCGGGGAGCAGTTGGTCGAGGCGGTCCGCACCCGCCCCGCCGGGGAGGCGGCCCTGACCGCCTTCCGGCGCAGACTGCTGGAGACCGCGGGACTGCTGGCCCAGGTCGAGGCCGGTGACACGGACGCACTCGCCCGGCTCCGCACGGTCAACCGCATGATCGCGGACAGCCCGGCACTCAAGGCCCGCGAGCAACGCGCCCTCGGCGCGTGCGTCGACGCCCTCGCCGCCACACTGGCGGCCGAGTCCGGGACCCCGGCCGACGACATCGCGGTCCGGGTCGCGGCAGACGCCCTTTTCGGGGTCCACCGGGCCCTGATCGCCCACGTACGACAACAGGTCCTCTCGGGCGAGGAGCCGACCCGCCTCGCCACCGACGTCCGCCGCCTCGCCGAGCGCGGCTTCGCCCTGCTGGAGGGCGGGATGCGCGAGTACGCCACCGCTGGGCAGCGGGACGACGCGGCGGCCACCTGAGCGGGCCTGTCACTTGCGGGACGTCATCGCAACTTCCTTGTTCACAAGGGGAGTTGAGAGGAGTCGCGCGCTACCATGCCCGTGCGCCACTGCGGCCGCGGTCGTCCGATCTTGCCGTTGGCGGGTCCCAGTCCTCCGCCGTCCCTCGTCTCAGTCCTGACGCAGGAGATCCCGTACGGCGGCGAAGGCGGCCTCGGCCGTCGCCGGGTCCGCGCCGGGGCGGGCCAGGGCGCTCATGGGGATCGGGGTGACGGACGGCAGACCTTCGTAGGGGGTCAGGCCGTCGGGGGCGGAGCCGACCGCGGCGAGCAGGGCCACGCCCTCGCCGGTGCGGGCGATGTCGAGGACGCCCGCGAGATAGCCCGCGTCGCCGACGACCGCGGCGGGCACGCCGTGTGCGGCGAGGGTCGCGATCGCGCGCCGGCGGATCGCGCACGGGTCCTCGATGGCGACCAGCGGCACGGGTGCGGGCTCGGCCGGCGGCTCCCAGCCGGGCACGGCGTGCCAGGTCAGCGGCAGGCCGCCGACGCGCGTGCCCTCGGTGGCGGCCGCCTCGGTGACATACACCGCGACGTCGACGCTGCCACGCTCCACGGCCTCCACAAGGCGGGCGGAGCGGTCGATGCGGAAGCGGACCCGGCAGCCGGGGCGCACCTCCTGGACGGCGGCGGTCAGGCGGGGCAGGAACTGGTCGGCGGCGTGCTCGGTGGAGCCGACGGTAACGGTGTCGCCGTCCACGTCGAGCAGGGTGCGTACGGCTTCGTCGTGCACGGCGAGGATCCGGCGGGCCTGCTCCAGCAGCAGGCGGCCCTCGGGGGTGAACCGGGTGCCGCGGCCCTCGCGTTCGACGACGGGCCGCCCCAGTGTCTTCTCGAGTCGGCGGACGTGCTGGCTGACCGCAGACTGGCTCAGGGCGAGCGTCCGGGCGGCGCGGTGGAAGCCGCCGCAGTCGGCTATCGCGGTCAGGCTGCGCAGGGCCACGATGTCGAGGACAGGTTGGGGCATGCCGTGACAGTAACCGCCGTCGCGTATCGATCGCGATTCCTGATCGGTTTCGATGCGGAATCATCGTTGGACGCGGTCGGTCGCCGCCGGTCATGATGGGCGCATGTTGCACGCGACCGCTTCTGCTGCCCTTCTGACGCAGCGCCGAGTCATCGACTTCGGCGTGGCGTGCAGCGCGCGCTGTCGCTGACCTCCCTTTCGGTGCGCCGCCACCGTCCGAGCTGATCGTGTCGCCGCCTCGCTGACACGTGACAGCCGCTTGCGCCTGCCCTCTTTCTGGCCTCGTTCCCTGCACGCGCCCTGCCTGTCCCCCTGTATGTCCCCTGCCCTGAAACGGGAGTTGCCCCCTCATGTCCTCATCCTTCTCCTGGGACGAACCCGAAGGTCTCGCCGCGCGCGGCACGTTGATCGTGCTCGCGGGGCGGGGTGAGCACGGCGGTGTGTACGAGCGGTTCGGCCGTCGGCTCGCCTTCGACGCCTACCGGGTGCGTGCCCTCGGCGACGCGTCCGCCGATCCGTCCGTGCTCGACGACGCGGCCAAGCTGCTCGCCGACGAGTCGCTGCCCGGCCCGAAGGTGCTGGTCGGCTCCGACACCGGGGCCCGTTACGCCGCGCATCTGGCCGCCGAGCACAGCGCGGGCGTCGACGCGCTGATCCTGGCCGGGCTGCCCACCACGCCCTGGACGTGCGGGAGTTGGGAGTCCGAGGTCGAGGCCCGCACGGCCTGCCCCACCCATCAGGGCCGCCTCACCCAGGATCCCGACTTCCGGCGGGGAGCCCTGGAGGCGACCCCGGAGCTGCCCGGCCTCCGACTCGACCAGGTGCGCGTCCCGGTCCTCGCCCTGCACGGCAAGGACGACGCGGTGAGCCCGGTCGAGGGAGCGTTGAGCGCGTACGAAGGACACGCGGGCGTACGGACGGTGATCTTCAACGGCGGTCGGCACGACGTCCTCAACGACGCGCTGCACCGCACCGCCGCCGCCACGGTCGTGCTGTTCCTGGAGCGACTGCGGCTCTCCCCCGAGCTGCCCGCGATCGCGGAGGGCCTCGCATGAGCGTGACGACCACGGTCGCCGAACTCCGCAACCAGCTCGCCTCCGACACCCCGCCCCTGGTGCTCGACGTCCGCTGGGCGCTGGGCGATCCGCACGGCCGCGACCACTACGCCGACGGGCACATCCCGGGCGCGGTGTATGTCGACCTGGACCGTGAGCTGGCCGCGCCGCCGAGTGCGGAGGGTGGGCGGCATCCGCTGCCCGAGCTTACGGATCTGCAGGCGGCGGCGCGGAGGTGGGGCCTGCGACAGGGCCAACCGGTCGTTGTCCACGACGACTTGGGCAACACCGCGGCCGCTCGGGCCTGGTGGCTTCTGCGGTACGCGGGTGTCGCGCAGGTGACGCTGCTCGACGGGGCATTGGGGGCTTGGCGGTCTGCCGGGCTGCCGCTGGAGTCGGGGATCCCGGCCGGCCCGCCTGACGGGGATGTCGTTCTGCGCGCCGGCGGTCTGCCGGTGACCGACGCCGACGGCGCCGCCGAACTCGCCGTCTCCGGACTGCTGTTGGACGCGCGGGCCGCCGAGCGGTACCGGGGCGAGGTGGAGCCGGTGGATCCGCGGGCCGGGCACATCCCGGGGGCGGTGTCCGCACCCACCGGGGAGAACCTCGCGGCCGACGGGACCTTCCTGCCGCCGGACGTGCTGCGCAAACGATTCGAGGAAAAGGGCGCGCGGGGTGCCGGGGCGGCCTCGCGCATCGGCGTGTACTGCGGCTCGGGCGTCACTGCCGCCCATCAGATCGCCGCGCTGGAGATCGCCGGCTTCGAGGCCGTGCTCTTCCCCGGCTCCTGGTCCGCCTGGTCCGCCGACCCCGCCCGTCCGGCCGCCACCGGACCGTCGCCCTCCTGAAGAGGAACCCGCCATGACGACAAAACCGCTCGCCGCGGGAGTGCTGTCGAAGCAGGACCTGCCCGAGGCACCCCAGCCATCCCCCCGCATCACCATCCGCGGCACCGCCAGGACCGGCCGCCGCCTCACCGTGCCCCGTTCGGTCCGCCGGGCGGCGGGACCCGTGGGCCTCGTCCTCCTGTGGTTCCTGACCTCGGCCACCGGCGTACTCCCCGAGTCCGTGCTGGCCTCCCCCGTGGACGTCGTACAGCAGGCCGTCGAACTCACGAAGAACGGTGAACTGCCCAGCGCCATCGCCGCGTCGGGCCGGCGTGCCGCCACCGGCTTCCTGATCGGCGCGACCGTCGCCCTGGCCCTGTCCCTGCTGGCCGGGCTCTTCCGGCTCGGCGAGGACGTCATCGACTCCTCGATGGGCATGTTCCGGGCGATCCCCTGGGTGGGCCTGATCCCCCTGTTCATCGTCTGGTTCGGCATCGAGGAGACCCCGAAGATCGCGCTGGTCGCACTCGGGGTGACGTACCCGCTCTACTTCAACATCTACGGCGGCATCCGCTCCACCGACTCCCAACTCGTCGAGGCCGCACGGATGATGGGCCTTGGACGGCTCGGGCTGATCAAGTACGTGATCCTGCCGAGCGCGCTGCCCGGGGCACTCGTGGGACTCCGGTACGCGCTGTCCACCGCCTGGCTCGCGCTCGTCTTCGCCGAGCAGGTCAACGCGGACGCGGGGCTCGGCTATCTGATGAGCAACGCCCAGCAGTACTTCCGCACGGACGTCATCGTGCTGTGCCTCGTCGTGTACGCGCTGCTGGGCCTGGCCTGCGACTTCGCCGTACGGATCCTGTCTCGGCGCCTGCTGACGTGGCGGGCCAATTTCGAGGGCGAGGCGTGAGCGTCATGGCCAACAGCGTGGAGATACGGGGGCTTTCGCGGGCCTTCGACGGACACACCGTGTTGCACGAGCTCGATCTCGACATCCGTGAGGGCGAGTTCGTGGCCCTGCTCGGGCACAGCGGCTGCGGCAAGTCGACGCTGCTGCGGATCCTCGCCGGGCTCGACGACGAGATCGGCGGTGAGGTGACCGTGCCCGCGCGCCGCAGCGCGGCCTTCCAGTCGCCGCGACTGCTGCCCTGGCTGAAGGTGTGGCGCAACGTCGTCCTCGGGCTGCCCGGCCGGCCCGATCGCGCTCGCGCCGCGAAGGCTCTGGACGAGGTGGGCATCGCGGACCGCGCGACCGTCTGGCCGAAGACTCTCTCCGGCGGTCAGGCCCAGCGCGTCTCGCTCGCCCGCGCCCTGGTCCGCGAGCCCGAACTGCTGCTCCTGGACGAGCCGTTCGGCGCCCTGGACGCGCTGACCCGCGGCAAGGTGCAGCAACTGGTCGCCGAGCTGTGGCGGTTGCACGGCTGCGCGATCCTCCTGGTCACCCATGACGTCGAGGAGGCGCTGCTGCTCGCCGACCGCGTCCTGGTGATGGACGAGGGCCGTATCGCCCACGAGTTGACCGTCGAGCTGCCCCGCCCCCGGGACCTGACCGCCCCCGAGTTCGTCACCCTGCGCGCCCGCCTCCTGAACTGGCTCGGCGTGACCCACACTCTGGAAGGAACCCCCTCGTGACCCGCCTCGTGACCCGCAGAATCGCCGCCGCCGCGCTGAGCCTTTCCGCCCTGTTGGCGCTGACCGCCTGCGGCGCGGACTCCTCGGCCGACGCCTCCTCCTCGAAGCAGGTCACCCTCACCATCGGCGACCAGGCCAAGACGCTCCAGACGATCGTCGCCGCATCCGATGCGCTCAAGGGTGCCAAGTACAAGGTGAAGTGGGCCGAGTTCGAGGGCGCGGCCCCGCTCTACCAGGCCGTGCAGGCGGGCGCCGCCGACACCGGGTACTCCGCCGACCTGCCGGCGCTGCAGGCGCTCAGCGGCGGGGTGAAGGTCAAGAACGTCGCCGCCCTCAAGAACGACGGCACACATGTCGGCATCGTCGTCCGCAAGGACTCCGGCATCGACAGCGTCAAGGACCTCAAGGGGCAGAAGGTCGTGGTGTCCTCGGCCAAGGGCAGCATCTCCGAGTACCTGCTCGCCAACGTGCTCAAGCAGAACGGCCTCAGCTACAAGGACGTCAAGGTCCAGTACCTGCTGCCGACCGACGCGCAGGCCGCCTTCGCCTCCGGGAAGATCAAGATCTGGGCGACCTTCGGCGTCTACCAGGCCGTCGGCCTGGAGCAGGGCGGACAGCTCCTCGTCGACGGCGCGGACGGCCGGGTCAGCGGCATCGGCTTCATCAACGCCTCCGACAAGGCCCTCGCCGACTCCGCGAAGAAGGCCGCGCTGGCCGACTACCTGAAGCGTCTCGGTACAGCCCTGCAGTGGACCAGTACCCACCAGGACGCCTACGCGAAGGCCATCGAGCAGCGCAACGGCGCCGACGCCTCCGTGGCGAAGACGCTGGCCTCGGCCGCGTACAGCAGGGTCCTGCCGATCACCGCCGACGTGAACAAGACCGTCCAGGGCGTGGCCGACCTCATGAACGGCATCGGGGTCCTGGATCCGAACGTGGACGTGGCCAAGTCGTCCGACGCTTCTCTCGTCAAGTAACAGCTCGTCAACCAGCAACTCATCACGTAGCAACTGGAGTTCTTCATGCCTGTCGAGTTCATCAGCGCCGTCCACACCGACTCCGGGGCCTCGGGCCCGGCGGCCGCCAGCCGTACCGGTTTCGACCCCGACCACCTGCGCAAGTACGCCCGCGCCCTGGACGACGGCGGCTTCGACCACACCCTGGTCGCCTACCACTCCGCCTCGCCGGACGCCTTCCAGGTCGCCCAGTTCGTGGCCACGCACACCGAGCGGGTCCGCCCGATCCTCGCGCACCGGCCCGGCGTGATCTTCCCGACCCACGCCGCCCGCGCCCTGGCCACGCTGGATCGGATCATCGACGGCCGGCTCACGCTGCACATCATCTCCGGCGGCAGCGACGAGGAGCAGCACCGCGAGGGGGACTACCTCAACAAGGCCGAGCGGTACAAGCGTTCGGACGAGTACATCCAGATCCTGCGGAAGGTGTGGCAGGCCGACGGGCCCGTCTCGCACGAGGGCGAGTACTTCAGGTTCGAGGGCTACTACTCGGACGTGAAGCCCGTGAATGGACTCGTGCCGATCTCCGTCGGCGGCTCCTCGCAGGACGCCTACCGGGTCGGCGGGCAGCAGGGCGACATCTTCGGGCTGTGGGGCGAGCCGCTGAAGGAGACGGCCGAGCAGATCGCCGCGGTGAACGCGATCGCGGACGCCGCCGGGCGCCCTCGTCCTCGTATCTGGGTGTCGTTCCGCCCCATCATCGCGCCCACCGACGAACTGGCCTGGGAGAAGGCGCACCGCACGCTGGGTGTGCTCAAGGACCAGGCGAGCAACACCGAGTTGCTGCGCCACTACCGCACCAGTGGCCGCCCGGCGAACGTCGGCTCGCAGCGGCTGCTCGACATCGCCGAGCGCGGCGAGGTCCACGACCGCTGCCTGTGGACCGCCCCGGCGGTCGCCACCAATGCCGCCGGTGCCTCGACCGCGCTGGTCGGCTCTCCGGAGACGGTCGCGAAGGCGCTGCTCGACTACGTCGACATCGGCTGCGACCTGCTCTCGATCCGCGGCTACGACCCGCTCAACGACGCGATCGACTACGCCCGTTACGTCCTGCCCCTGGTCCGGCAGGAGCTCGCCCACCGCGCCGCCACGACTCAGGCCGCCTGACCGACTCCCATGGAGACCCCGTGTTCCGACGCACCATCCGCGGTCGCACCGGCCGCGCGTCCGCCGCCCTCGCCCTCCTGCTGCTGCCCTTCGCGGCGGCTTGCGGGAACGAAGCCCAGGCCGAGTCCTCCTCCGATCCGTCCTCCGTCACCCTGCGCGTCGGCGACACCGGCTGGAAGGTCGACGAGGCGGTGCTGAAGTTCGCCCACCTCGACGACACCCCGTACACCATCAAGTGGAGCGTGTTCCAGGGCGGTGACCAGCAGCTCCAGGCCATCCGCGCCGGGGCGCTCGACGTCGCCTCCTCCAGCGAGATCCCGCCGGTCTTCGCGGCGGCCGACGGGAAGCCGAACTTCAAGGTCGTCGCCGTCCAGCGCGGTTCGACACTGAACCAGGAGGTCGTCGTCCCGAAGGGCTCCAAGGTGACCGGCATCGCCGGCCTGAAGGGCAAGAGGGTCGGCTACGTGCAGAACACCACCGCCCACTACTTCCTGTACGAGCTGCTCAAGCAGGCAGGCCTGAAGTGGTCGGACATCGACGCCAAGCCGCTGCTGCCCAACGACGGCCTCGCCGCCCTGAACGGCGGCAGCATCGACGCCTTCGCCTCCTACGGCACCTCGGTCATCACCGCGCACCAACAGGGCGCCCGCACGGTCGGCTCGGGCGCGGACATCCTGTCGGGCAACTTCCTCTGGTCGGCCCGGGACAACGTGCTGAACAGCCCGGCGCAGAAGGAGGCGTTGGCCGATCTGGTCGCGCGGATCACCAAGGCGTACGCGTACGTCCGTGATGGTCACGAGGCCGACTTCGCCAAGGTAATCGCAGAGAACACGCACCAGCCGGTCGCCCAGGCGCAGCAGGACCTGGTGGCGCAGCAGAAGCAACGGCCCACGCAGGCGCGCGCGGTCGGCGACGACACCATCGCCTCCCAGCAGAAGGTCGCCGACGCCTTCACTGAACTCGGCGCACTCAAGGAGCACTTGGACGTGAAGTCGTTCTGGAGCACGGATCTGAACGCCGACCTGAAGAAGGCGCTGTGACCGACCCGACCGTCATCGACCGGCCCTTCGTCGACTCGCCCTTCATCGACCGCATCGCCGAGTTGGCCGCCGAGTACGACCGATCGGCCGCCTTTCCCGCCGAGTCCCTCCGCATCGCGCACGAGGCCGGCCTGCTGACGGCGACGATCGGCGAGCGGTACGGCGGCCGGGGCGGGGGCGTCGCGGACACCGCCCGGATCCTCCACTCCCTGGGCCGCCTCGACCCGTCGGTCGCGTTGATCACGGCGATGACGCTGAACACCCATGCCCGTCAGGCGGCGCAGCCGCACTGGCCCGAGGAGCTGTACGCGCGCGTGGTCAAGGAGTCGCTGGAGCGTCCCGTTCTCGTCAACCACGCGCGCGTGGAGCCCGACCTGGGCTCATCCGCCCGGGGCGGACTGCCCGCCACCCGCGCCCGGCGCACGGCCGACGGCTGGGCGGTCAGCGGGACGAAACGGTTCGTGACCGGCGCCGACGGGCTCGACTGGTTCCTGGTGTGGGCGACCACCGACGAGGCGGAGCCGCGCGTGGGCACGTTCCTGGTTCCCGGCGGCTCGCCCGGCATCGAAGTCACCGACCGCTGGGACCAGTTGGGGCTGAGGGCGAGCGGCAGTCACGACGTGACGTTCCGGGAGGTGGAGGTCCCGTACGAGCATGTCATCGGGATCGGGCCGCACGGGCCCGCCGCCGAACAGGACAACCGGGCGGGCGCGGCCCTCCATCTCCCCCTTGCCGCCCTCTACTTGGGCGTGGCGCGCGCCGCGCAGTCCTTCTTCCACACCTTCGCCCACGCGCGCGTGCCCGCCAACCTCGGTCATCCGGTGGCCCGTACGGAACGGTTCCGGCGGACCGCAGGGGAGATCGAGGTGGTACTCGCCGCCGCCGAGCAGCTGGTGTTCGACGGGGCCGCGAAGCTCGACGCCGGCGACACCTCGTACACGCCTGAACAGGCCCTCGGCGCACGCGTGTTGGCGGACCGGCACGGGGTGCGGGCCGTGGAGCTGGCCGTGCGGCTGCTCGGCAATCCGGGGCTGGCCCGCGGCAATCCGCTGGAGCGGCACTTCCGCGACATCCAGTGCGCGCCCGTGCACGCGCCCCAGGAGGACATTTCCCTGCTCGCGATCGGAACGAAGGCCCTGAACCCGTGACGGCAGCACCGGAAACGACCGTGTCCGCGCAGTTCCTGGGCCTGCTGGCCCGCGATCTGCCGCCCGACCGGCTGACCACCGACCCGGCCGCGCTCGCCGCGCACGCCACCGACCGCTCCGGTACCCGCCCTGACGGCGAACCCCTCGCGATCGTGCACGCGCGACGGACGGAGGACGTGACCGTCACTCTCCGGCACGCCCACGCCCTGGGCGTACCAGTCGTGCCGCGCGGCGCGGGCACCGGTCTGTCGGGCGGGGCGACGGCGGGCGAGGGCGCCCTCGTCCTGGATCTGTCCCGGATGAACCGCATCCTCGAACTGTCGGTGGACGACCAGCTCGCCGTCGTCGAACCGGGCCTGATCACCGCAGAGTTGGACCGAGCGGCGGGCGAACACGGCCTGCGGTACGCGCCCGATCCGGCGAGCGCGGCCCTGTCCACGATCGGCGGGAACATCGCGACCAACGCCGGCGGCCTGCGCTGCGCGAAGTACGGGGTGACCCGGGACAGTGTGCTCGGTCTCGAGGCCGTCCTCGCCGACGGCACGGTCATCACGACCGGCCGCCGTACGGTCAAGGGCGTCACCGGCTACGACCTCACCGCGCTGCTCACCGGCTCGGAGGGCACCCTCGCCGTGATCACCTCGGCGACACTGCGGCTGCGGCCGGTGCCCGTGGCGACGGCGACGCTCGCGGCCTGGTTCGACTCGTTCGAGGCGGCGGCCGAGGCCTCGTACGCGATCGCCCGTGCCGGGGTCGTGCCCGCGCTGGCCGAGCTGGTCGACGGGCCGGTCCTGGAGGCGATCGACCCGGCGCTGCGGGAGCGGGGTGCGGCGCTGCTGGTCGTGCAGTGCGACGGCGCGGGCGCGGCGGCCGAGGCGGCGGCGGTCGCAGAGCTGCTGGCCCCGACGGCCTCGACGGTGGAGACGACCGAGGACCCGGACGAGGCCGAACACCTGCTGGCCGCCCGCCGGCTCGCCCTGCCCGCGCTGGAACGGCTGGGCCGCCCGCTGATCGAGGACATCGCGGTCCCGCGGTCCCGGCTGGCTCAGGCGGTACGGGAGATCCAGGGGATCTCCGCGCGCCACGGCGTGCCCGTCTACACCCTCGCGCACGCGGCGGACGGCAACCTGCATCCGATCATCGTGGTGGATCCCTCCCTGGACCGGCTGCCGGAGGCGGCCTGGGAGGCGGCGGGCGAGATCTTCGCGCTGGCCCTGCGGCTGGGCGGGACGCTCACCGGCGAGCACGGCGTGGGGGTGCTGAAGCGGCAGTGGGTCGCCGACGAGCTCGGGCCCGCGGCCCACGCGTTGCAGCGACGCCTGAAGGAGGTGTTCGATCCCCGGGGGATCCTCAACCCCGGAAAGAGCCTCTGATACGGCAGCAGGGGCCGGCGACGGACCGCGGAAATGCCAGAATCCGCCACGTTCTGCGGACAGTCGCGGCGCATCCCGCAGCGGCGCGCGGTCGTATCGTCAGGCACTTCGACCGTGGCCACCGGGCATGAACGGGGTCGGCGCCTTTCATGCCCGGTGGCCAGGCCCGTCGCGCTGTCGTCCTACGGCCGGGCCAGCAGCGTCCGTACGCCCTCGGAGGTGAGCGTCAGCGGGTGCTCGGACCCGGCGTCTATGGTCAGCGAGAGATCGTCGGCCGGCCATTGCGAGGCAAGCGCGCCCAGCGGTACCAGGCGGTAGCGGGAGACGAACGGCAGCAACCCGGCCATCTCGTCTTCCGAGGTGAACACGGGTACCACCGGATCGCCGTCCGGCTGCTCCAGGACCGGCAGCGCCACCGCGCCCGGGTCCCTGGCGTCCTCCTGGCTCGCGTCGTCCGGCACCGGAACGAGCACGTCACTGCCCGCGAGCGTGTCCAGCGCCGCCGTGTCCTCGGTGTTCACGGCCAGCGCGTCCAGCGCCTGCCGGGCCTTTGTCGAGGTGTGGTCATTGGCAGGTGTGTCCATGGCAGATCCCCTGGTTGCGGCGGTCGTACGGCCCGCCCGGGACAAGATCGCCCCCGGGCACGGTTCTGCTCGCGTACCCCATCCGGACGAGCCCATTCCTCCTCTCCTCGGCGAATCACGCGGCGCATCACGCCAGGGAGCCGCCTCATCAGGGAATCAGCGGGATGTCCTGCGAGGGCAGGCCCAGGCGGTCGCAGCCGACCCGGCGGGTCAGCGGCTCGGCCATGCTCGCGCCCACATGCGTCCAGTACGTGGCCGCGTCCCGGAAGTAGCGCTGCATCCGCTCGCCGTCGCGGGCGTGCCTCGAGCCGGCGGTGCGGAAGAGGATGCCCTGCAGCACGTCCCAGGCCGCGCGCCCGGCGTTCAGGAACATCGGCGCGAGTCGGTTGTCCTCGACGACGGTGAAGGGGGCCTCGCCGGTCACATTGCGCCGGCACGTCTCCATCCAGTCCTGCGCGGTCTGCCGCAGCGCCGCCTCCGCCATGTCGATCACACCGAGTGCCTCGCCGAGGTGTTGCTGGTAGTCGTGCAGGTCGGCGCGGGTGCGGGTGGGTTCCAGGGTGAGGGGGCGGGCGGCGACGATCCGGGCGTACTCGTCGGCGGCGGCGTACGCGGTGCCGATCATGATGACGGCCGGCTCGCCGTGGAAGAAGCTCGGCGCCCGCCCGGCGTACATCGGATTGCCGTGCAGTTTCGAGCCGACGCTGCCGCCCTCGACCGGCAGGTCGAGCAGGAACGCCTCGCGGGTGAAGTGGGCCGGAATACGGGCCTGTTCCATGTGGATGCTGTTGGAGCCGCTGCCGCGCAGGCCGAGTACGCCGTGCCAGTCGTCGAGCACCGTCCACGCCGATCGCGGGGCGACGAACAGCACCGGCGGTCCCGGCGGTTCGCCCGCTGTGGCTGGGGCGCGCAGGGTCTGGCCTACGTAGTGCGTGGAGTAGGGGGCGCCCGAGGAGTACGGCCAGGTGCCGTCCAGGACGACATGGCCGTCGCCGTCGGGCTGCGCGACCCCGACCGGTACGACGGTGGACGCGGCGTCAACTGCTCGGTCTCCGGCTGACGTTCGAGCAGTGCGGGCCGGAGGGCCACGGCCCGTTCGATCATCTCCCGCTCGGTCGGACCGGGTTCGGGTACGGCTGTCACGATGCCTCCCGGCGAGTGGGGCCGTTCGTTCGTGATGCGCTACGAGTGATTCAACACGGCGAGCGCTTCCGGGTACCGCCCGGATATCGCCAAGTGGGTGGAGCCGGGTGAACCGGGGAGCAGTGGGCCCGGGACCGTGCTCCCCCGGGCCCACGCACGCCCTGCTTCAGGTAGGGACCGTCGCTCCCGATCTTCCCGGGACCGTTCAGCACGTACGCCCTCAGAAGGCGGCGAGGAACGTCTCCGCATACCCCACGGCGTCTCCGCTCGCCGTGGGCAGGAAGCACACCTTGGGCCGGGAGGTGCGTGCGTGGCTCGGCGCCCGGTCGTCCAGCAGGCCGTCGTCGGTGGAGAAGCCGCCCCCGAGGAGGGCCGGACGGGGCGGTGGGGGCCGTCGGCCTCTCCCGCTCACCCCGTCTCCGCGAGCAGTTCCGCGACCGTGGTCACGCGGATCAGCGGGCGGTACAGGTCCATGACGTGCAGTGCCTTGGCGTGCGAGTCGTCGTCCGCGCCCGCGCAGGCGTCGGAGACGACCACGACCTCCACTCCGGCGTCCGCGGCAGCGACTGCCGTGGACAGCACGCAGCAGTCGGTGCTCACACCCGCCAGGACCAACCGACGCTCCGTACCGGCTCGTTGAGCGAGTCCGGGCGTCCACTTGCCGAACGTCGGGGCATCGACCACGTGCCGTGCCAGGGTGGCGAACTCGTCCGTCAGCCGCCACAGGGGCGCGTCGGGCGGTTGCAGGGCGAAGGGCCACTGCTCGTAGTAGGCACGCCAGGCGCCGGTGGGCCGGTCGGGGGCCAGGAAGCGGGTGAAGGTGACCCGGTCGCGGAAGGCCGGCAGCAGGCGTCGTACGCCCTCCGCTGCCTCCGCGAACCGAGGCGTGGCCCAGGGGCTTTCGGACTCGGCGAAGACACGCTGCATGTCGATGACGGTGAGCAGGCCGGTCGCGGAGGTCATGCGATCGGGACCTCCTCCCCTGCGGCCGGGCTCGGGGCCCCGGCCTCCTGCGCGCGGACGCGGGCGCGGCCCAGCGCCAGGGTGCCGAGGAAGCCGAGTGCGAGGGCGGCGAGGACGCCGAGGTTGGCGTAGGCCCAGGCGCCGGACTTGCCGCCGAGACCGAACGGGCCGAGGAGGTAACCCTGCCAGTTGAGCCAGCCGGCGGACGAGTTGGTGACCAGGCCCCAGCCCAGGGCGGTGGCGGCGAGGGTGAGCAGGAGCGGGGTGGGCGGTACGTCGCCGTAGCGGCCGGCCGGGCGGTAGAGGTCGCCCTCGTCGTAGTCGCGGCGGCGCAGGATCAGGTCGGCGAGCATGATGCCGCACCAGGCGGCGATGGGGACGCCGAGGGTGGTCAGGAAGCCCATGAACGGGCCGAGGAAGTCGTCGGCGAAGAAGACGATGTAGATCGAGCCCGCGATCATCAGGACGCCGTCGACGAGAGCGGCCAGATAGCGCGGAATGCGCAGGCCCGCGGAGAGCAGGGCGAGGCCGGAGGAGTAGATGTCGAGGACCGCGCCGCCGACCAGTCCGAGGACCGCGACCACGGCGAACGGGACCAGGAACCAGGTGGGCAGGATCGTCGTGAGGGCGCCGATCGGGTCGGCTGCGACAGCCGTGTTGAGCTTGCTGGAGGAGCCGGCCAGCAACAGTCCGAAGACCAGCAGGAGCAGCGGCGCCACCGACGCGCCGAAGGTGGTCCAGCCGATCACGCCGCGCCCGGACGAACTGCGGGGCAGATAGCGGGAGTAGTCGGCGGCGGCGTTGACCCAGCCGAGGCCGAAGCCGGTCATCATGAACACCAGCGCGCCGATGAACTCCTGGGCGGAGCCCGCCGGGAGGGCGCTGACCGTGCTCCAGTGGATGTGGTCGGCGACGAGCACGATGTACACGACGGTCAGGACGCCCGTGACCACGGTGATCACGGTCTGCAGGCGCATGATGAGGTCGAAACCCATCACGCCGCCGATCACGGTGAGGGCGCCGACCACGATCAGGGCGACCACCTGGGTCCCGGTGCCTCCGCCCCAGCCGAGCCGTCCGAAGACGGTGGCGGTGGCCATGGTGGCGAGCGCGCACAGCACGGTCTCCCAGCCGACGGTGAGGACCCAGGAGATCACCGAGGGAAGACGGTTGCCGCGCACGCCGTAGGCGGCCCGGCCGAGGACCATGGTCGGCGCCGAGCCGCGCTTGCCGGCCACCGCGACGAAGCCGCAGAGCAGGAACGAGAAGACGATGCCGACGACGCCTGCGACCAGCGCCTGCCAGAAGGAGATCCCGAAGCCGAGCGCGAAGGCGCCGTAACTCAGCCCGAGGATGGAGACGTTGGCCCCGAACCAGGGCCAGAACAGCGTCCGCGGGGTGCCCTTGCGCTCGGCGTCGCCGATCACGTCGAGGCCGTGCGTCTCGACCTGGAGCTGTCGGCCCGTGGATCTTTCGTCGGAGGTGTCCGGGGAGTCTGCCATCGTCGTCCTACCTGTTCAGACGTGTTTGGCGGAAGCCTCGTCGGCGCCGGTCGGGGCGTCAAGGGGCGGCAGGACGGGCGCGCCGTGCCGGCCCGCCCCGGAGTTCGACGGAATGGGCGCCCTGTGAAGTGAACCGGTAGGGCGGGCTCGTCCGATGAAGGGGCGAACAGACAGGATCCCGGTGCCCGTGCGGACACCGGACCATCAGGAAGGAACCTGAGCCATGACCGGCCTCGCCCTCTCCATCCTCCTGTACGCCGCCGTGGTCGCGCTGTGCCTGCACGCCCTTGTGGACTGTGTCAGGACTCCGAGCTCACGCGTCCGTCATCTGCCCAAGGTGGTGTGGCTCCTGCTGATGCTCATGGCACCGGTGCTGGGCGGCATCGCCTGGCGCAACCTGGGCAAGCGGGCCGCCCAGCACTCCGGACCGGCGCCTCAGCGCGCCCAGAACGGCAGGGGCGGGCAGACGTTGGCGCAGGTGTAGCCGCCGGGCATCAACAGGCCTGCGTCGTCCTCGTTGTTGGCGCCGCCGGCGAAGTAGACCTCGGGGACCCAGCCCCAACGGCCGTTGTCCGCCTTGGTGCTGGCCCACCAGTAGTTCTCGGCGGAGCCGTCCCGGAAGGTCTGGCCCTTCATCTCGGTGACGAACCAGTTGGCGGCGCCGCCCTGTTCGAGATACCCGACGACCGCGGCGCCGGGCGAGCGGGTGGCGTACACCGGCACATGGCCGCGGGTGAGGTTGCAGAACTTGACCTCCGTCCCCGGCCACGCGCGACCGGTGCCGGGATCGGTGAGGTCCCGCTTGGTGGTGCTGTGGCAGGGGACGTTGTCGGTCGCGTGGGCGACGGGAGCGGTCAGGGTCGCGAGGCCCGCGAGGGCGACGGCGGCCGTGACGAGTCCGTGCTTGATGTGGATCATGCCCTCGGAAACGAGGGGTTCGCGCGGATGGTCACGGCGCCGCGTCCGTCCGGACGCCGCTGGTCAGGCGGTCGTCTCGGGACGCTCCGGTGCGGCCCAGTGGGTGTGGAAGGCGCCGGGGCGGTCGGTGCGGCGGTAGGTGTGGGCGCCGAAGTAGTCGCGCTGGCCCTGGAGGAGGGCGGCGGGCAGACGGTCGGCGCGCAGGGTGTCGTAGTGGGCGAGGGCGGCGGAGAAGGCGGGGACGGGGATGCCGCGGCGGGCGGCCGAGGCGATGATCTCCCGCCAGGGGACCTGCGCGTCGGTGATCTCCATGGCGAACTCCATCTCGCCGAGCAGGCTGACCAGGTCGCGGTCGGCGGTGTAGGCGGCGCGGATGCGGTCGAGGAAGGAGGCGCGGATGATGCAACCGCCGCGCCAGATCCGGGCGACAGTGCCGAGGTCGATCTTCCAGCCGTACTCGGCGGCCGCGTCCTGGATCATCTTCCAGCCCTGGTCGTAGGCGATGACCTTCGACGCGTACAGGGCGTGCTCGACCTGCGAGGTGAAGCGTTCGGCCTCGGTGCGGCTCAGCGGGGGCCTGGTGCCGCCGGGGAGGCCCGCGTACGCGGCGCGCAGTTCGCTCTGGCCGGAGGCGGCGCGGGCGAAGGTGGCCTGGGCGATCGCGGTGACCGGGGAGGCCAGGTCCAGCGCGGTCTGCACGGTCCAGCGGCCGGTGCCCTTCTGACCCGCGGCATCCGCGACGATGTCGACGAACGGGGCGCCGGTGACCGGGTCGGTGTGGGCCAGCACCTCGGCGGTGATCTCGATCAGGTAGGAGCCGAGCCGGCCCTCGTTCCACCGGCGGAAGACGTCGGCGATCTCGGCGGGCGTGTAGCCGGCGACCTGGCGCAGCAGGTCGTAGGCCTCGGCGATGAGCTGCATGTCGGCGTACTCGATGCCGTTGTGGACCATCTTGACGAAGTGCCCGGCGCCGTCGCTGCCGATGTGGGCGGCGCAGGGCTCGCCGTCGACCTTGGCGCTGATGGTCTCGAACATCGGGCCGAGGACGTCGTACGACTCCACCGAGCCACCGACCATGATCGACGGGCCCTCGAGCGCGCCCTCCTCGCCGCCGGAGACGCCGGTGCCGACGAAGTGCAGGCCGCGCTCGCGCAGGGCGGCCTCGCGGCGGCGGGTGTCGGCGAAGTGGGCGTTGCCGCCGTCGATGATCATGTCGCCGGGCTCGAGGAGCGGGGCGAACTCGTCGATGACCGCGTCGGTGGCGGTACCCGCCTGCACCATGATCATCAGGCGGCGGGGACGTTCGAGCGCGGCCACGAACTCCTCGGGCGTCTCGGCGGGGACGAACGTGCCCTCGTCGCCGAACACCTCGATGAGCGCACGCGTGCGGCTCGCCGAGCGGTTGTGCACGGCGACGGTGTAGCCGTTGCGGGCGAAGTTCCGCGCCAGGTTGCGGCCCATCACGCCCAGGCCGGTCACGCCGATGGCTGCGCTTGCGTTCATGGTGTACGTCCCTCGATCGGTCCGGTAAGGCGGTCGCGGGGCGGGCCTGCCCCATGCCCGTGAGGTACGGACGGGCGGCCGGATCGTCTCGATTCATGTCGCGTTCACCACATCGCACCCCCGTTTGATCGATCAAAGCGCCTGGGGTTTAACATATGAGCGCCGCCTAGCTCGAAAGATGGATCAGTGACTGCTGTCAACGACGACTCGTTCATCAACTGGAAGACCCGCGAGGAGATCGCGGAGTCGATGATCCCGATCATCGGGAAGCTGCACCGCGAGCGGGACGTCACGGTCCTGCTGCACAGCCGCTCCTTGGTGAACAAGTCGGTGGTCAGCATCCTCAAGACCCACCGGTTCGCCCGGCAGATCGCCGGCGAGGAGCTCTCGGTCATCGAGACCATGCCGTTCCTGCAGGCGCTGACCGCGCTCGACCTCGGTCCCTCCCAGATCGACATCGGGATGCTCGCCGCGACGTACCGGAGCGACGACCGCGGTCTGACGGTCGAGGAGTTCACCGCCGAGGCCGTCGCGGGCGCCACGGGTGCGAACAAGATCGAGCGTCGTGAGGGCCGGGACGTCGTCCTCTACGGCTTCGGCCGCATCGGCCGCCTCGTGGCCCGACTGCTGATCGAGAAGGCCGGCTCCGGCAACGGCCTGCGGCTGCGCGCGATCGTGGTGCGCGGCGGCGGCGATCAGGACATCGTCAAGCGGGCCTCGCTGCTGCGCCGCGACTCCATCCACGGCCAGTTCCAGGGCACGATCACCGTGGACGAGGCGAGCAGCACGATCTTCGCCAACGGCAACGCGATCAAGGTGATCTACGCCAACGACCCGTCCGAGGTCGACTACACGGCGTACGGCATCGACAACGCCATCCTCATCGACAACACCGGCAAGTGGCGCGACCGCGAGGGCCTCTCCGAGCACCTGCGCCCCGGCATCGACAAGGTCGTGCTGACCGCGCCGGGCAAGGGCGACGTCCCGAACATCGTGCACGGCGTCAACCACGACACGATCAAGCCGGACGAGCAGATCCTGTCCTGCGCGTCCTGCACCACCAACGCGATCGTGCCGCCGCTGAAGGCGATGGCGGACGAGTACGGCGTGCTGCGCGGCCACGTGGAGACCGTCCACTCGTTCACCAACGACCAGAACCTGCTGGACAATTACCACAAGGCCGACCGCCGCGGCCGGTCCGCGCCGCTGAACATGGTCATCACCGAGACCGGCGCCGCCTCCGCGGTCGCCAAGGCGCTGCCCGACCTCAAGGCGCCCATCACCGGCAGCTCGATCCGTGTCCCGGTGCCGGACGTCTCGATCGCGATCCTCAGCCTGCGGCTCGGCCGCGAGACCGACCGCGAGGAGGTCCTCGACTACCTCCGCAACGTGTCGCTGACCTCACCGCTCAAGCGCCAGATCGACTTCACCACCGCCCCCGACGCGGTCTCCAGCGACTTCATCGGTTCGCGCCACGCCTCGATCGTCGACGCGGGCGCCACCAAGGTCGACGGCGACAACGCCATCCTCTACCTCTGGTACGACAACGAGTTCGGCTACTCGTGCCAGGTCATCCGCGTCGTCCAGCACGTCTCCGGGGTCGAGTACCCCACGTTCCCCAGCCCGGCGGTCTGACCTCCGTGAACCGTCCGGTCAAGGGTCGGTAATGACTGCTTGACCGGACGGCGGTGGGGCATGAATGTGGCCACAGGGGTGGATCAGCACTCTGGAGGCGCCTTGACCACATCGTCACAACCGCGGGTGTCAGGCCTGGAGATCCGCTCCATCGACTACGTCCCGCTGGACGAGCGCCACGGCAAGCTGTGGCACCTCGGCCCCCTGTGGTTCATGTCGAACGCCCAGATCGCCACGCTGGCGGTGGGCCTGATCAGCATCACCGAGGGCGGCAATCTCATCTGGTCGCTCATCGCGATCGTGGCGGGCACCGTCCTCGGCACCTTCTTCATGGCGTTCCACTCGGCCCAGGGCCCACAGCTGGGCCTGCCGCAGATGATCCAGTCCCGGCCGCAATTCGGCTATGTCGGCGCCCTGTTGGTGTGGCTCTTCGCCTACATCCAGTACGCGGGCTTCAACGTCTTCAACACCATCCTCGCCGGCGAGGCGATGCACACCACGGTGCACGGAGGCGTCAAGCTCTGGGTGGTCGTGGTCACCCTGGTCGCCCTCGTCATCGCGCTGGTGGGCTACGACGTCATCCACAAGGCCGAGCAGTTCCTGACGTATTCCTTCCTGGTCGTCTTCGGCATCTTCACCGTGGGCGTGCTGGTCACCCTCCACTACCCGGCCGGCTCCTTCGACCTCGGCGCCTTCAAGGCCACTCCGTTCCTCGCCCAGTTCGGCGTGGTCGCCGGCTACCAGATCAGCTGGGCCATCTACGTCTCCGACTACTCGCGCTACCTCCCGCCGGGCGTGACGGTCCGCAAGACCTTCTACTGGACCTACTTCGGCTCGGCCCTCGGCGGCATCTGGCTGATGGTCCTCGGCTCGATGCTCGCCGCCTGGGCGGGCAAGGACTTCGACACGGTCCGCTCGATCAACGCCGCCGGCGACAAGGTGTTCACCGGGTTCGGCGCGATCGTGCTGCTCTTCGCGGTCCTGGGCCTGGTCTCCGTCACCGCGCTCAACATGTACGGCGGTTCGCTGACGCTCATCAGCGCCATCGACTCGATCAGACGCGTGCGGCCGACGCTCGGCGTGCGGCTGGTGACGCTCGGACTGACCGCGGCGCTCTCCCTGGTCGGCGCGCTGGCCGCGACGTCCAACTTCCTCGAGAACTTCAACAACTTCCTGCTGCTGGTGCTCTACCTGTTCATCCCGTGGACCGCGGTGAACCTGATGGACTACTACGTCGTGCGCCGCGGCCACTACGCCATCGCCGAGATCTTCAACCCGCGCGGAATCTACGGGCGTTGGGGCTGGCACGGCATCATCGCCTATCTGGTGGGCTTCGGCGTCATGATCCCCTTCTTCTCCGTCGGCACGCTCTACGTCGGCCCCGTCGCCGACGCCCTCGACGGAGCCGACATCTCCCTGTTCGTCGGGCTGCCGGTCGCCGCGGCGCTCTACTGGCTGCTGACCCGCTCGATCGACGTGGAGGCCGAACAGCGTCTGGCGGAGGCCGAGGCGGAGGAACTGGAGCGGTCGGCGCACGAGCACCGCGAACCGTGAGGGTCACATCGGGCGTACCCACACCCACAGATGACGGACCGTCAGCCCTGGCGGGCGTCGTAGACCACCACGTCCGGTTCGTGGTCCAGCCAGTGCTCGCACACGGTCCACTCGATGTGATCGCTGCCCGCGTCCCGCAGGACGACCGTGGCCACCAGGTCCCGGGCGCAGGACTTCTTGCCGTGAGCGCTGCACAGGGTGTCATGACGCTGCGGCTGCGCCTGGCCCCACCGTTCGACGCTGAGGATCTCGGACTTCATGGCGCGGCAGCTTAGCCCTCGGCCGAACATGGCGGGGTCGACTCCGCGGCCGGCTGCCTCGACAGCCACACCGTCCCGGAAGAGCCTCCTTTCAAGCCGATCCACGATGTGACCCAGACCATAAAGGGAACGAGGTCGTTTCGATAGCGGGAGGGGTACGCTGACCATCAAGTGAACGAAACAGTTTCGTTTAGAGTGTGGCGAAGGGCAGCCATGGTCTCCGTACTCGTCGTCAACGACCAGTCCCTGCAGCGTCTCGGCCTGCGCATGCTCCTGGCCGCCGAGCCCGACCTGACCGTCGTGGGCGAAGCCGCCAGCGGCGCCGAAGCGATCGGCCTGAGCGCCGCGCTGCGTCCCGACGTCGTCCTGATGGACAGCCGGCTTGCCGACGCCGACGACATCGAAGCCATCCGGCGCATCGCACGCCCCGCACGGCTCCTCCCGGCCACCGGGCCCGCCACGGCCGGTGGGCCCGCTCCCCGCGTGCTGGTTCTCACCTCGACCTCTCACGAGGAGCACGCCTACGCGGCCCTGCGCGCCGGCGCCGGCGGATTCCTCCTCACGGACGCCTCCCCGGACGAACTGGCCGCGGCCGTCCGCGTCGTGGCGGCCGGAGACGCCGTGATCACCCCCACCCTGACCCGCGCCCTCATCGACACCGTCCGCGAACAGCCCGCCGTCCGCCCCATCCAGCGGGACGTCGGCCTGGGCGCCCTCACCGAACGCGAACGCGACGTCCTCACGGCCGTCGCCTCCGGCTGGTCCAACAGCGAGATCGCCGCTCGGCTGTCCATCGCCCCGACCACCGTGAAATCCCACGTCAGCCACATCCTCGCCAAGATCGGCGCCCGTGCCCGCGTCCAGGCGGTGGCCTTCGCGTACGAATCCGGCCTGATACAGCCGGCGGCCTGACGCACGGAAACAGCGTGGGCGGCCGGCAGGGCCTTCGTCGCGCGCGTCAGGCGGGTTCGGCCGTGGTGCCGCGGACCACCAGGTGCGGAGTGAGGACGACCTCCCGGGGTTCGGTACGGTCCTGGTCGAGGCGCTCGACGGCGGCGGTCACCGCGTGCCTGGCCTGTTCCCGGGCGCCCTGGCTGACCGTCGTCAGGTTGAAGCAGCTCAGCCGGGAGAGCGTGTCGTCGTCGTAGCCCGCCACGGACACCTGGCCCGGGACGGAGACACCGGCGCGGGCCAGCCCGGCCAGCACACCGATGGCGCTCTGGTCGTTGAACGCGACGACGGCGGTGGGCAGTTCGTCGCCGTCGAGGAGGTGCCGTGCGGCGCGTTCGCCGGCCGCTTCGGTGGTGTCGCCGCCCAGGACATGGATGTGGTCGTCGAGGCCGTGCCGGCGCATGGCGGTGCGGTAGCCGCGACGCCGGTCGGTGGCGATGACTCCCCTGCCGCCGTCGACGTAGACGATGTCCCGATGCCCGAGTCCGGCCAGGTGATCGATGATCTGGCCCACGCCGTCGTCGTCCGCGGTGCGTACGACGTCCAGGCCCGCGTCGGCGATCCGGCGGCCGACCGCGATGACGGGGGCCTTGTTGTCGAGGGCGGCGAGCATCTCGGTGGGGGCCGTGGGACCCAGGAGGATCAGCGCCTCACTGCGGAAGGCGAGCAGGGTGTCCACGGCGGTGTTCTCGTCGCGTGTACGGGTGATCGTGCTGAGAACCAGGTCGTAGCCGACCTCCTCGGCCGCCGTGTGCAGATGCTCGACCAGTTCGGCGTGGAAGGGGCTGTGGATGTCGACCATGACGCCGAGCAGTCTGCTGCGCCTGCTGGCCAGCGTGCTGGCGGTGCGGTCCACCTGGTAGCCGAGTTCGGCGGCCGCCTTGAGGACGCGCTGGCGGGTCCGTTCGCTGGGACCCGCCACACCACGCAGCACCAGGGACACCGAGGCCGTGGACACACCCACCCGCGCGGCCACGTCCTCCAGTCGGGGGCGCTTGTGACTGCCATTCCGGTGGCCTGCGGAACTGACGTCCTCCACTTGTCCCTCCCGGGGCAATCTCCTTGCGCAACACCCTTGACACGCTCGCGAAACAAGGCCGATAGTACCAGAACTTAAAGCGCTTTAAATTGTCCTGATGTTCCAACGTAGTCAGCTCGGCAGTGCAGCATCTCAGAGTTCGCACTCCACCGAGCGGCCCCGACCGTGCCTGACCCCGGCTGCCTGACATCTGCCTGGTCGCCGCCGACGACGCCCACAAGGCGCTAGCCCGCGACACCGCCGTGCAGGTCGCACACGAGGACCATCCACTCGACGTCGCGACCGCCCCGGCCCACCCAGCAGTCCTCGATCACTTCCTCCCTCCGAGGATCAGTTCCTCACTCCGAGTCGCACAGCGAGGTGCACGCCCCATGAACCGCTCATCCACTCCCGGTCTCCGCAGAATCACCCCCGTAGTCGCCGTCGCGGCCGCGGCCGCCCTGACACTCGCGGGCTGTTCCAGCAGCTCCGGCGGCAAGAAGGCCGAGGAGTCCGCCGGCAACGTCTCCGCGGGCAAGGCCAACACTCCCCGCATGACGATCGCAATGGTCACCCACGCGCCGTCCGGCGACACCTTCTGGGACACCATCCGCAAGGGCGCCGAGGCCGCAGCCGCCAAGGACAACGTCAAGCTCATCTACTCCAACGACGAGAACGCCGGCGACCAGGCCAGCCTGGTGCAGAACGCGATCGACCAGAAGGTCGACGGCATCGCCGTCACCCTGGCCAAGCCGGACGCCCTCAAGGCCGTGGTCGCCAAGGCCGAGAAGGCCGGCATCCCCCTCGTCGGCCTGAACGCGGGCCTGAGCGTCTGGAAGCAGCAGGGTCTGCTGTCGTTCTTCGGACAGGACGAGGCCGTCTCCGGCCAGGCCCTCGGCAGCAAGCTCAACGGCACCGGCGCCAAGCACGCCCTCTGCGTCGTCCAGGCCCAGGGCGACGTCAACCTCGAAGAGCGCTGCGCCGGCGTGAAGAAGACCTTCTCCGGCAAGACGGACATCCTCTACGTCAACGGCACCGACATGCCCTCGGTGAAGTCGACGATCACCGCCAAGCTCAAGCAGGACTCCTCCATCGACGAGGTGGTCACCCTCGGCGCCCCGATCGCGCTGACTGCCGTGCAGGCCGTGTCCGAGGGCGGCAGCAAGGCGAAGATCGCCACGTTCGACCTCAACAAGGACCTCGTCTCCGCCATCGAGAAGGGCAGCATCCAGTTCGCCGTCGACCAGCAGCCGTACCTGCAGGGCTACCTGGCGGTCGACTCCCTGTGGCTCTACAAGACCAACGGCAACTTCAGCGGTGGCGGTGAGCAGCCGGTGCTGACCGGTCCGGCCTTCGTGGACAAGTCCAACGTCGAGACCGTCGCCAAGTTCGCCGCGAAGGGCACCCGGTGATGAGTATGACCCAGCATGCTGAGCCGGCGGTGACCTCACCGCCGGCCCCAGGCCCGAAGCAGACCGACGGGCGAACCACTGAACGGCCGCTGGCCGTCCGGCTGTTGGCCCGGCCCGAGGTGGGTGTCTTCCTCGGTGCCGTCGCGGTGTACGTGTTCTTCCTGATCTCGGCGCCGCCGGTGCGCGACGCCAGCTCGATGGCCAACATCCTGTACCAGTCCTCCACTCTGGGCATCGTGACCATCCCGGTGGCGCTGCTGATGATCGGCGGGGAGTTCGACCTGTCGGCCGGTGTCGGGGTGATCACCTCGGCGCTCACGGCGAGCATGATCAGCTACCAGCTCACCATGAACGTGTGGGTCGGAGTCTTCGTCGCTCTGCTGGTCTCGCTGGGAGTCGGCTTCTTCAACGGCTGGATGGTGGTCAAGACCGGGCTGCCCAGCTTCCTGGTCACCCTGGGCACCTTCCTGATCCTGCAAGGCGTCAACCTCGCCGTCACCAAGCTGGTCACCGGCAACGTGGCGACCGACGACATCAGCAACATGGACGGCTTCGCGTCGGCGAAGAAGGTCTTCGCCTCGTCGCTCGACATCGGCGGCGTCCAGGTGAAGATCACCGTGTTCTGGTGGCTGCTGTTCGCGGCGATCGCCACCTGGGTGCTCCTGCGCACCAAGTACGGCAACTGGACCTTTGCGGTCGGCGGCAACAAGGACAGCTCCCGCGCCGTCGGTGTGCCGGTGGCCTTCACGAAGATCTCGCTGTTCATGCTGGTCGGCTTCGGTGCCTGGTTCGTGGGCATGCACCAGCTGTTCTCGTTCAACACCGTGCAGTCCGGCGAGGGCGTCGGCATCGAGCTGATCTACATCTCCGGCGCAGTGATCGGCGGATGTCTGCTGACCGGTGGTGCCGGCAGCGCGATCGGCCCGGTCTTCGGCGCGTTCATGTTCGGCATGGTGCAGCAGGGCATCGTCTACGCCGGCTGGAACCCGGACTGGTTCAAGGCCTTCCTCGGCGTGATGCTCCTCGGCGCCGTCCTGATCAATCTGTGGGTCCAGCGCACAGCGACCCGGAGGTGACCACACCCATGACAACCACCAACGAAACCATGCCCGACGGGGCCGCGCCCAAGGACACCGCGCCCCAGGACGGCAAGCCGGTCGTCGAGTTGAAGAACACCGGCAAGTCCTACGGCAACATCCGTGCCCTGCACGGCGTGAGCCTCCAGGTCCATCCCAGCCAGGTCACCTGCGTCCTGGGCGACAACGGGGCCGGTAAGTCCACCCTGATCAAGATCATCTCCGGGCTGCACCAGCACACCGAGGGCGAGTTCCTCGTCGACAACACCCCGGTGCGCTTCTCCACCCCGCGTGACGCGCTCGACCGCGGTATCGCCACCGTCTACCAGGACCTGGCGACCGTCCCGCTGATGCCGGTGTGGCGGAACTTCTTCCTCGGCTCCGAGATGACCAAGGGCCCGTGGCCGGTACGCCGTCTCGACATCGAGCGGATGAAGGAGACCGCGGACGAAGAGCTGCGCAACATGGGCATCGTCCTGGACAACCTGGAGCAGCCCATCGGCACCCTGTCGGGTGGCCAGCGCCAGTGCGTCGCGATCGCCCGCGCCGTCTACTTCGGCGCGCGTGTGCTGATCCTGGACGAGCCGACCGCCGCGCTGGGTGTGAAGCAGTCCGGCGTGGTGCTCAAGTACATCGCGGCCGCCCGCGACCGCGGACTGGGCGTCATCTTCATCACCCACAACCCGCACCACGCCTACATGGTCGGCGACCACTTCAGCGTACTGCGCCTGGGCACCATGGAACTGTCCGCCGAGCGCAGCGACATCACGCTGGACGAGCTGACCAACCACATGGCCGGCGGCGCCGAACTCGCCGCCCTCAAGCACGAGTTGTCCCAGGTCCGCGGCGTCGACGTCGAAGAACTCCCGGAGGAGAAGGACCTCACCGCGCCCGTGGCGGCCTCGTCCGAGGTCTCACCTTCCTGACCTCGGTATCGCCGCACACCGCGACATTCCACCCACTCCCCTGATCCGAAAGCATTCCCCATGAAGATCGCCCTCGACCCGTACATGATCCGTCACGTACCCCTCCTCGAACTCCCGGCCGTGGTAGCCGAGTTGGGCTACGAGTGGATCGAGCTGTCCCCCCGAGAGGACTTCATCCCCTTCTTCCGTCACCCGCGCGTGGACGACGCGACGGTTCGGCAGTTCCGCAAGGCGCTGGACTCGGCGGGCGTAGGGATCTCCTCGCTGCTGCCGCTGTTCCGCTGGTCCGGCCCGGACGAGGACGCGAGGCAGGCCGCCGTACGGTACTGGAAGCGCTCGATCCAGATCGCCTCCGACCTCGGTGTGGACAGCATGATCTCGGAGTTCAACGGGCGCCCCGAGGATTCCGACCGCAGTGAGGCGCAGTTCTGGAAGTCGATGGACGAGCTGCTGCCGGAGTTCGAGCGCGAAGGCATCAAGCTCGCCCTGGAGCCGCACCCGGACGACTTCATCGAGAACGGCTTCGACGCCGTCAACCTGATCCGGGGCATCAACCACCCCAACGTCACGTTCCTCTACTGCGCCCCGCACACCTTCCACATCGGTGACGACGCCCCCGGCATCATCAAGTACGCGGGCAACCTGCTCACCCATGTCCACCTGGCCGACGCCCTCGACCACACGGCGTCCTCGGGCAACCGCTACATCCTCAACCCGCCCGGCACGACGGCCCGTATCCACCAGCATCTCGACATGGGGCAGGGCGAGGTCGACTTCGACGAGCTCTTCCGCGAGCTGCACGCGAACGGCTTCGACGGCACGCTGACCGCCTGCGTGTTCGCCTGGGAGGAACGGGCCAAGGAGTCCTCGGTGTTCATGCGCAAGAAGATCGACGAGTACCTGACCGCCTGGTCGTGACGGGCCGCGGCCCCCGCCGGCACATCCGTCGTCGGCGGGGGCCGAAACATTGCTCTAACAATCTATTGACATGACATTTGGCCGCAAGGCATCGTACTTCCAGAGGCGTTTTTAAAGCGCTTTAACTCCACCACTTCCGGTGTCTCCGGAGCGAAGGGAAACCAGCGTTATGCCGTTCGATGTGCTGACCATGGGCCGCGTGGGGGTGGATGTGTATCCGCTCCAGACGGGGGTGGGGCTGGCGGAGGTCACCTCGTTCGGCAAGTACCTGGGCGGCAGCCCGACGAACGTCGCCGTCGCGGCAGCCCGGTACGGCCGCTCCTCGGCCGTGATCACGAAGACCGGACGGGATCCGTTCGGTGAGTTCGTGCAGGCGGCCCTGGAGGGTTACGGCGTCGACAGCCGTTTCGTCGGTACGTCGGAGATCGCGCCCACGCCGGTGACGTTCTGCGAGATCTTCCCGCCGGACGACTTCCCGCTGTACTTCTACCGGCTGCCGAAGGCGCCCGACCTGGACATCAGCGCCGGTGAGGTCGACCTGGGTGCGGTGCGGGACGCGGCGGTCTTCTGGGTGACGGGGACGGGGCTGAGTGAGGAGCCGAGCCGTTCGGCCACGCTCGCCGCCCTCGCGCACCGGGCGAAGGCGGGGGCGACGGTCTTCGACCTGGACTGGCGGCCGATGTTCTGGGCCGACCCGTCCGAGGCCCGTGCCTACTACGCCGAGGCCCTGCGGCACACGACGGTCGCGGTGGGCAACCTCGACGAGTGCGAAGTGGCCACCGGTGAGCGCGAGCCGTACGCCGCGGCGAAGGCGCTGCTGGCCGCGGGCGTGGAGCTGGCGGTGGTGAAGCAGGGCCCGAAGGGCGTGCTGGCCATGGACCGGGACGGTGCGGCGGCCGAGATCCCGCCGGTGCCGGTGGACGTGGTCAACGGGCTCGGTGCCGGTGACGCCTTCGGCGGCGCGCTCTGCCACGGGCTGCTGTCCGGCTGGGACACCCGCCGCACGGTGTCCTTCGCCAACGCCGCCGGCGCCATCGTCGCCGGGCGTCTTGCCTGCTCCGACGCGATGCCCACCGAGGCCGAGGTCGACACCAAGCTCCGCGAGGCCGCCCTCGCCTCCCCCGAACGAAAGGCGTGACGACGTGCTGTCCGACAACGTGAGCCGGATCGTGTCCGCCCGGGTGGGCGACCCCGGCGCCATCGCGGCCGCCGCCGCACGCCGCGTGAAGGCGACCTCGCTCTTCGGCGAGCACGGCAAGACAATGATCATCGCTGCCGACCACCCCGCCCGCGGCGCCAACGGCGTCGGCGGCGACCCGTCCGCCATGGCCGACCGCGCCCGGCTGCTCGACCGCCTCTGCATCGCCCTCGAACGGCCCGGCGTCACCGGTGTACTCGCCACCGCCGACATCCTCGAGGACCTGCTGCTGCTCGGCGTCCTGGACGGCAAGAGCGTCTTCGGCTCGATGAACCGGGCGGGTCTTGCGGGGTCGGTGTTCGAGATCGACGACCGGTTCACCGGCTACGACGCCGCCACCATCGCCGCGATGGGCTTCGACGGCGGCAAGATGCTCACCCGTATCGCTCTCGACGACCCGGCCACCCCCTCCGTCCTGAAGAACACCGCCCAGGCGGTCGACGAGCTGAACGACCGGCAGCTGATCGCCATGGTCGAGCCGTTCATGTCGGCGTGGCAGGACGGGAAGATCCGCAATGACCTCTCCACCGACGCCGTCATCAAGTCGATCACCATCGCCTCGGGGCTGGGCCGCCGCACCGCCTACACCTGGCTGAAGCTCCCGGTCGTGGACGACATGGAACGCGTCCTGGCCTCCTCCACGCTGCCCGCCCTGCTGCTCGGCGGCGAGGTCAAGGATGCCGAGGCGGCCTTCGCCTCCTGGGGCAAGGCGCTGAAGCAGCCCACCGCGCAGGGTCTGGTCGTGGGCCGTTCCCTGCTCTACCCCGCGGGCGGCGACGTCGCCGGTGCCGTGGACAAGGCGGTGAGCCTGCTGTGAGCGACACCAGCAAGTACCACCTGCCGAAGGGCACGTCGGCCGACGGCCCCTACGACCTCCAAGTCACGCCGGAGTCGGCGGGCTGGGGATACTCCGGCCTCAGGATCCTGACCCTGCAGCCGGGCGAGGCGCACGCCCTGTCCACCGGCGACTCCGAGTTCCTGGTCCTGCCGCTGACGGGCTCGTGCACCGTCACCACGGACGGCAAGGCCTTCGAACTCGCCGGTCGGACAGGCGTGTTCGCCTCGGCCACCGACTTCGCCTACCTCCCCCGCGAGTCGGAGGCCCTGATCAGCAGCGCGTCCGGCGGGACGTTCGCGCTGCCCTCCGCCCGTACCGAGCGGAGCTCACTCTCCGCTCGGTACGGGCCCCAGCAGAACGTGCCGGTCGAGCTGCGCGGCGCGGGAGCGTGTTCGCGGCAGGTCAACAACTACTGCCTGCCCGGCACCTTCGACGCCGAGCAGCTCCTTGTCTGCGAGGTGCTCACCCCGGGCGGCAACTGGTCGTCGTACCCGCCGCACAAGCACGACCAGGCGCGTACGGACGAGAGCGGCAGCCCGGTCGAGTCGGAGCTGGAGGAGATCTACTACTTCGAGGTCGCGGGTGAGGGTGGCTTCGGCTACCAGCGGGTCTACGGCACTCCCGAGCGGCCCATCGAGGTACTCGCCGAGGTCCGCTCCGGCGATGCCGTGCTGATCCCGCACGGCTGGCACGGACCCTCGATCGCCGCACCCGGCTACGACCTCTACTACCTCAACGTCATGGCCGGCCCCGGCCAGGACCGCGCCTGGCTGATCTGCGACGACCCCGCCCACGGCTGGGTCCGCACCACCTGGGACACGCAGGACACCGATGACCGGCTGCCGTTCGGCGCCGAGGAGAACGACTGATGGATACGATCCGCCTCACCACCGCCCAGGCCCTGGTGCGCTTCCTCGCCAACCAGTACAGCGAGCGCGACGGCCAGGAACAGCGCCTCATCCCCGGCGTGTGGGGCATCTTCGGACACGGCAACGTGGCCGGCATCGGACAGGCCCTGCTCCAGGCCGCCACCACCCGCGAAGCCGACCTGCCCTACTACCTGGCCCGCAACGAACAGGGCATGGTCCACGCGTCGGTGGCGTACGCGAAGATGCGTGACCGCCTGGCGACCTTCGCCTGCACGGCGTCGACCGGCCCAGGCTCCACCAACATGATCACCGGCGCGGCGCTGGCCACCACCAACCGCCTCCCGGTGCTGTTGCTGCCCAGCGACATGTTCGCCACCCGCGCCGCGGACCCGGTGCTCCAGCAGCTCGAGGACTCCCGGGGCGGCGACGTCACCGTCAACGACGCCTTCCGCGCCGTATCGAAGTACTTCGACCGCATCCAGCGTCCCGAGCAGCTGATCCCGGCCGCGCTGGCCGCGATGCGGGTGCTCACCGACCCGGTGGAGACGGGTGCCGTCACCCTCGCGCTGCCGCAGGACGTACAGGCCGAGGCGTACGACTGGCCGGCCTCCTTCTTCCGCCGCCGGGTCTGGCACATCGGCCGCCCGGTGCCGGAGCCCGCCGCGGTCGAGCGGGCCGCGCGCCTGCTGCGCGGTGCCCGCAAGCCGCTCATCGTGGCCGGCGGCGGGGCCGTGTACTCCGGGGCCGAGACCGCGCTGCGGGCCTTCGCCGAGGCCACCGGCATCCCGGTCGCCGACACCCACGCCGGCAAGGGCGCCGTCCCCTGGGACCACCCCTACGCGGTCGGCGGCATCGGCTCCACCGGCTCGTACGCGGCCAACGAGCTGGCGAAGGACGCCGACGTCGTCCTGGGCATCGGCACCCGCTACTCCGACTTCACCACCGCCAGCCACACCGTGTTCGGCAACCCCGACGTCACCTTCGTCAACCTCAACGTCGCCCGCCTGGACGCCGTCAAGCACTCCGCGGAGCCGCTGGTCGCCGACGCCCGCCTCGGCATCCAGGCCCTCGCCGGGGCACTCACGGACTGGGAAGTCGACCAGGAGTACCGCGACCACACGCGTCAACTCATCGCCCGCACACGGCAGATCGAGGACGAGTGCTTCGCACCCGACCGCAACACAGGTGACCTGCCCGCCCAGACCCAGATCCTCGGCGCCCTCAACGAGAGCCTCGACGACCGCGCCGTCGTCATCAACGCGGCCGGCTCCATGCCCGGCGACCTCCAGCAATTGTGGCGGGCCCGCGATCCGAAGGCCTACCACGTCGAGTACGCGTACTCCTGCATGGGCTACGAGGTCGCCGCCGGCGTCGGCGCCAAGATGGCCGACCCCTCCCGCGAGGTCGTCGTCCTCGTCGGCGACGGCTCCTACCTGATGATGGCCCAGGAGATCGTCACCATGGTCTCCGAAGGCCTCAAGGTCATCATCGTCCTCGTCCAGAACCACGGCTTCGCCTCCATCGGCGCCCTCTCCGAGTCGCTCGGCTCGCAGCGCTTCGGCACCAAGTACCGCTACCGCGACGACGATTCGGGCCAGCTGGACGGCGACGTCCTCCCCGTCGACCTGGCGGCGAATGCGTCGAGCCTGGGCGCCGACGTCCTGCACGCCACCTCCGTCGAGGAGTTCCGTGCGGCGATGGACAAGGCCAAGGCCGCCTCGCGGACCACCGTCGTCCACGTCGAGACCGACCTCTACGGCCCCAACCCGCCCGGCCACGGCTGGTGGGACGTCCCCGTCAGCCAGACCTCCGCCCTGGAGTCCACCCGCACCGCCTACGACACCTACGCCGCCCACAAGCGCTCCCAGCGCCACTACCTGTAAGTCCCGTCCCCGCAAAGGAAACCCGCACCGTGAAGACCATCCCGCACTGGATCAACGGCAGCCCCACCCCGGGCACCGCCACCGCCACGCAGCCGGTGTTCAACCCGGCCAGCGGTGCCGAGCAGGCCCGCGTCGTCCTGGGCGGCGCGGCCGACGTGGACACCGCCGTTCAGGCCGCCGCCAACGCCTTCGAGACCTGGTCCGAGTCCTCGCTGACCCAGCGCACCCAGGTCATGTTCGCCTTCCGCCAACTCCTCGTCGAGCACGAGGAAGAACTCGGCCGGATCATCTCCGCCGAACACGGCAAGACGGTCGACGACGCCCGCGGCGAAATCACCCGCGGCCGCGAGGTCGTCGAATTCGCCTGCGGCCTCGGCGACGTCCTCAAGGGCAACTTCTCCGACCAGGTCTCCCGCGGCATCGACGTCCACAACTTCCGCCAGCCCCTCGGCGTCGTCGCCGGCATCACCCCGTTCAACTTCCCGGCCATGGTGCCGCTGTGGATGCACCCGATCGCCATCGCGACCGGCAACACCTTCATCCTCAAGCCGTCCGAGCGCGACCCCTCCGCCGCCAACTTCGTCGCCGACCTCTACCGGCAGGCGGGCCTCCCGGACGGCGTCTTCAACGTCGTCCACGGCGGCAAGGACGCCGTCGACGCGATCCTCACCCACCCCGGCATCGAGGCCGTCTCCTTCGTCGGCTCCACGCCGATCGCCAAGTACGTGCACCAGCAGGCCACTTCGCACGGCAAGCGGGTCCAGGCCCTCGGCGGCGCCAAGAACCACGCCGTCGTCCTGCCCGACGCGGACCTCGAATTCGCCGCCAACCACATCACCGCCGGCGCCTACGGTTCGGCCGGCGAACGCTGCATGGCACTCGCCGTCGCCGTCGCGGTCGGCGACGCCGCCGACGCACTGGTCGAGGTCCTGGAGCGCAAGGCCCGCGAGGTCAAGGTCGGCCCCGGTGACGCGCCCGGCACCGACATGGGCCCCCTGGTCACCAAGGCCGCCCAGGAACGCGTCGAGAACGCCGTCGGCGTTGCCGCCACGCAGGGCGCCACCGTGGTCGTCGATGGCCGCGGCCTGAAGGTCGACGGCCACGAGGACGGCTTCTTCACCGGCCCCTCCCTGATCGACCATGTCACGGCCGAGATGGACGCCTACAAGGAGGAGCTGTTCGGCCCGGTCCTCGCGATCGTCCGCGCCGAGTCGCTGGACCAGGCCATCGACCTCATCAACGCCAACCCCTACGGCAACGGCACCGCCCTGTTCACCGCCTCCGGCGAAGCCGCCCGCCGCTTCCAGCGCAACATCCACGTCGGCATGATCGGCATCAACGTCCCCGTCCCGGTCCCCATGTCGTACTACTCCTTCGGCGGCTGGAAGGACTCCCTCATCGGCGACTCCCCCATCCACGGCCCCGAAGGCATCCGCTTCTACACCCGCGCCAAGGTCGTCACCACCCGCTGGCCCGAGCCGAAGCAGCAGACCACCGCCGGCTTCAACTTCCCCACCTCCAGCTGAAATCCCACACACACACCAACTGCTAGGAGGTGGCCATGGACGTCAGGGACGACGCCCTCCAGGCCCCCACACCGAGCACCGCGGCCGCGGGCCATGCCTCTCCCGAGGTCTACCGGCGGCTGCGGACCATCACGGTCATCGCCACGTTCGGCGGACTGCTCTTCGGCTACGACACCGGCGTCATCTCCGGTGCCCTTCCCTTCATGTCCCTCTCGCCCGAGGAGGGTGGGCTGGGGCTCACCCCGCTGACCGAGGGGGTCGTCGCCTCGTCGCTCGTGCTCGGCGCGGCGTTCGGAGCCCTGTTCGGCGGTCGGCTCTGCGACCGTTACGGGCGCAGGCGGACCATCCTCGGGCTCGCCGTGCTGTTCTTCCTCGGTGCACTGGGCACCGCGCTCGCGCCGGATCTCTTGGTCATGGTGCCGTTCCGGGTGCTCCTGGGCCTCGCCGTGGGCGGCGCGTCCGCGACGGTGCCGGTCTTCATCGCCGAGCTGGCTCCGGCCGAGCGCCGCGGACGCCTGGTGACCCAGAACGAACTGATGATCGTCACGGGGCAGTTGCTCGCCTACACCTCGAACGCGGTCATCGCCCGCGGCGTGGGCGAGGGCGGCGTGTGGCGCTGGATGCTCGCGATCGCCACGGTCCCCGCCGTACTGCTGTGGGTCGGGATGCTGTTCGTGCCCGAGTCGCCGCGCTGGCTGGCCTCCCGCGGCCGGTTCGAGGACGCCCGCCGCACGCTGGGCCTGGTCCGGGACGCGGAGGTCGTCGACGCGGAGTTCGCCGAGATCAAGGACCGTGTCACCGCCGACGCAGCCGAGCCGCGGGCGGGCTGGCGGGACCTGGGCACGCCGTGGGTACGGCGCATCGTGGTCTTCGGGTTCGGGCTGGCCGCCCTGACCCAGCTCACCGGCGTCAACTCGATCATGTACTTCGCGCCGACGATCCTGCTGGACACCGGTCTCGGCACGCAGGCCGCCCTGACCGCCACCATCGCCAACGGTGTCGTGGCCGTGCTCGCGGTGTCGACCGGCATGTGGCTGCTCGGCCGGTACGGCCGGCGTCCGATGCTGCTCACCGGGCAGGTCGGCGTCACCGTCTCGCTGGTGCTGATCGGGTTCTGCTTCATGGTGCTGCCCGAGTCGACGGCCCGTAGTTACCTCGTGCTCGCGGCCATGCTGACCTTCCTGCTGTTCATGCAGGGCTGCATCGCGACCGTGTTCTGGCTGATGCTCTCGGAGATCTTCCCGCTCCGCCTGCGCGGCTTCGCCATGGGCGTGGCCGTCTTCGGCACCTGGATGGCCAACTTCGTGGTCACGCTGGTGTTCCCGCCGCTGATCGACACGGTCGGCGGAATCACGTTCTTCCTCTTCGCCGCGGTCAACGTCGCGACGTTCGTCTTCTACGTCCGCACCGTTCCCGAGACCCGGGGCCGCTCGATGGAGGACATCGAGTCCCACTTCCGCCGGCAGTTCGCCGCCTGATCACGCCTTCCCCCGCTCAGAACTCTTCTCCTTGAAAGGCACCGCCATGAGCACCTCCGCCAAACCCCTCTCCGTCGCGGTGATCGGAGCCGGTATGGCCGGCCGCAGCCACGCCGCCGGATATCGCAACGTCAACACGGTCTTCGGGGCCGGTCTGCCGCCGGTCCGGCTGGCTGCGATCGCCGACGCGAACGTCGCGCTCGGCGAGGACGCCGCCCGCCGTTACGGCTTCGAGAAGGCGCTGCCGAGCTGGGAGGCCGTCGTCGAGGACCCGACGATCGACGCCGTCAGCATCGTCGTGGGCAATGCGCTGCACCGCCCGATCGCGGAGGCGCTGGTCGCCGCGGGCAAGCACGTGCTGTGCGAGAAGCCGCTGGCCGGGTCGCTCGAAGACGCCCGTGCCATGGCCGAGTTGGAGCGCGGCGCCGATGTCGTGACGGCCGTCGGGTACACGTTCCGGCGTTCCCCCGGTATCGCCGCGATCCGTGAGCATGTGCGGGGCGGCGAGCTGGGTGACCTGACCCTGTTCAGCGGCCGGTACTGGTGCGACTACGCGACCGACCCGAACGGGCCGCTGAGCTGGCGGTTCAAGGGCGGCCCCGGTTCCGGTGCGCTCGGGGACGTCGGCTCGCACGTGATCGACGTCGCCGAGTACGTCGCCGGGCCCATCGTCTCGGTCTCCGGCGCCTCCCTGTCGACGCAGATCACCAAGCGGCCGCTGCCGCTGGGCGCGGTCGTCGGGCACAACGCGGCCCCCGTCTCCGACGAGGTGGGCGAGGTCGAGAACGAGGACACGGCGTCCTTCACCGTCCGCTTCGAGTCCGGGCTCGTCGGCACCTTCTCGGTGACGCGCACCGGCTTCGGCCTGCCCAACGGGCTTTCCTTCGACGTCCTGGGCGTCGGCGGCCGGGCCGCGTTCGACCAGCACCGGCCGGCCGAGTACCTCTTCGACGACGCCCAGCCCGAGGCCCGTACCCGCGGCGCCCGGCAGATCATCGCCGGCCCGCAGATGCCGTACTTCGCGGGCGGCGTGCCGATGGAGGCGCCGGGTGTGGGCGCCAGCAACGGCGACAACTTCACCTACCAGGCCCGGGCCTTCCTCGACCAGGTCGCGGGCGTCGCCGAGCCGCTGCCGGCCTGCGCCACGTTCGCCGACGCGGTGCGGACCATGGACATCATCCAGGCCGTCGTCGACTCCTCGCAGAACGACGGTGCCGCCGTCACGGTCCCGCCCGCCGCCTGACCACCCGCACGCATTCAAGGAGCACGCACATGGCCCTCAAGCTCGGCGCCTACACCGCCTGTCTGCACGACCGCACCCTCACCGACGCCCTCGACATCCTCAAGGAGAACGGTCTGACCTCCGTCGAGGTCAACACCGGCGGGTTCATCCCCTCCCCGCACTGCCCGGTCGACCTGCTGCTGTCCTCGGCCACCGCGCGCGAGGAGTACCTGGCGACCTTCGCCGACCGCGGGATGGAACTCACCGGCCTCAACTGCAACGGCAACCCGCTCAACCCGCTCCCGGGTGTCGGCCCGAAGCACGCCGACGACCTGCGCCGCACGATCCGCCTCGCGGGCCTGCTCGGCGTGAAGCACGTCGTGACCATGTCCGGCACCCCGGGCTCGGACCCCGACGCCAAGTACCCCTCCTGGGTCGTCAACCCGTGGGACGGCGTCTACATGGACGTCCTGGACTACCAGTGGGGCGTGGCCGTCGAGTTCTGGAAGGAGATCGACGCGCTGGCCCGGGAGAACGACGTCCGGGTCGCCATCGAGATGCACCCGCACAACGTCGTCTTCTCCCCCGTCACGCTCAAGCGTCTCGTCGACGCGGGCGGTCTGACGAACGTCGGCGCCGAGATGGACCCGTCGCACCTGATGTGGCAGGGCATGGACATCGTCGCCTCCATCAAGTGGCTGGGCCCGCTGGTGTTCCACGCCGCCGCGAAGGACGCGACGCTCTGCCCCGGCGCCGACATCCGCGGCGTGCTGGACACGTCGTTCACCCGCGTGCCCGCCGACGACCCCGGCAAGGTCCCGACCGGCTACGGCTTCTGGTGCAACTCCTGGCCCGAGAACCCGGCGTGGAAGTTCGTCGCCGTCGGCAACGGCAACGAGATCCCGTTCTGGACCGAGTTCCTGCGCGCCCTCGCCGAGATCGACCCGGACATGGCCGTGAACATCGAGCACGAGGACGCCGCCTACTCCCAGACCGAGGGCCTCGCGCTGGCCGCCAAGAACCTGCACAGCGCCGCGTCCGCCCTCTGACCCACCCCGTACGTGGCCCCGTTCCCGCCGACCGGTGGGGGCGGGGCCGCGGCCTGCGTGCCGTCGCCGGGCGGACGGACCGGCTCCCGGCTCGACGTCAGCATGGGAGACGCGGTGAGGAAGACGGTGAAGCGTCGGCGGAGGAGAGGTATTCGGAGGAAATCCGGTACACACCAGGCCCGTTGACATCGAGACGTGTGAACTCGCCCTGCTTGCGCAGGCATCCGCCCTCGGCATGCAGCCATGGCGAGTAGGCCACCCGTACGGTCACCGAGCCGCGCTTCGGCATCCGCACCTCGAGTTCGGCCTGCGCGGTGCGGACCACGGTGGCGGGCGCCGACACCAACGGCACCGCGTGACGCACCCGGTACACCTTCCAGTGCGCATCGCTCCACACCGGCTCGAGCCACGCCGGCCGACTGCGCACCAGGCGTGCCTCGGCCTCGCCGTACCGGTCGGGCTCAGCGTCCGGCAGCGCCACGAAGCCCACGGCCCACCGGTCCAGCCAGGCCCGGTACGTCGTCGCCGAGAGCGTCCCGTCGTAGAAGAGGCGGCCGCGTTCCATGTCCAGCTGCGTGTTCCAGCCGCGCGCCAGATTGATGTGCGGGGCCAGCACGGCGGCCTCGCGGTGGTCGTGCGTCGGGACGACCTCCACGCGCGCCTGGTTCGCGCCGAGCCGGTCCAGGGCTCGTACGACGCCGTGCGTGTCGGCGGCCCACGCCGGGATCTGCCCCGATCCGCGGAGGAAGGAGGTGGGCGTGCCCGAACCCAGCCAGAACAGGGACGCCGCCAGCACGGCGGCGAGCGCGCCGCGCCGGGGCCATGCGCGGCGGGGCGTCTCCAGCAGAGCGCCAAGAAGCACGGCGGGCGCGAACAGCAGCGCCAGCCGCTCCACGTTGGCACCGATCGGCGAGGCGATCAGATACGACAGCAGGACACCCACCGCGTACACGGCCCCGCCCCACCGCACCACCCGCCAGCCGCGAGGCGCCAGGACCGCCACCGCCACCCCGAGCAGCCCGGGCCACAGGATCCGCCCGGTCGCCATGGGTTCCTGGCCGTGGAACGGGAACAGCAGCGTGGTCGTCCCCACCACCACGAACGGCGGGAGCGTCAGCGCGGCGCCCCGTGCCCAGTCGCGGGCCAGGCAGTAGGCCGCACCGGCCACCACCAGGAACAGCCCGGCCACCGGACTCGCCATCGTCGCGAGCAGCGCGTACCCGGCCGCCGGTGCCACACGGCGCCGGCCCACCAGCGCCACACAGGCCGCGAGGGCGAAGGCGACGCCGAGCGCGAACGTCACCCGGCCCGCGGCGACGTTGACCCACAGGCCGAACGCGGCCATCAACGCGGGCCACAGCGGACGCCGTATTCCGGACCGCACCAGCAGCACCGCGGCCAGCCGGCCGGCGGCCAGCCCGGAGGCCACGGCGACCGTGCGGACCCCGAAGGCGCCCATCAAGTAGGGCGAGATCACGCTGTAGTTCACGGTGTGGACCCCGCCGTACCAGAAGAGCCCGTACGCCGAGTCGCCGTGCTGGGTGGCGAAGCGTGCCCACGCCTCCTGGGCCGCGAGGTCGCCGCCGCCGTTGGCGCGGAAGAACGCCCACACGAGATACAGCGGGAGCATCGTCAGCGTGGCGAGCAGCGGCACACGCCGGCGTCGGAGAGGGGCAGGGATCCGGCGGTGCGGTGCTTTGCGCGAAGGAAGGACGTCCTGCGCAGGCGCGGCGACCAGTTCGACGGCTGTCATGGGAGGCGACGACTCCGTTCGGGGAGGGGACAGCCCGGTCGGACTCCAGGCGTGCATCGGCGCACGGGGGCCGGCCCACGGAACGCGCATCGGCGCTGGTCAGGGCCTTACCGGCTGACTCCTGAATTGTTTGCCGCGGTCGTCGCCCGCGACATCGGCCGTTCGGCCGGGTCGATCGACTCCGGACGTCCGAGGATCGGCTGTCCGGTGGAGGTGTCGTCCCCGTTCCGCGCCTATGTGCGCTGCTCCGGATCACTGATCGGAGCAGCGGGGCAACGGTGTACCTGCTTGGTATGGACCTGGTCGGTGTTCATTCGTAGGGTGACAGCCGTTGCTCGTCGACAGCTCTCCCCGCTTCCCCACCGCGCGCACTCGCAGAGGACCGGATGCAGACGAACCGGCTTGTCAAGTACCTGACAGCTACAGTGACGGCCGCGGTTCTCACGCTGCTGACCACTCCACCGACCGCCGTCGCCACCACCGCCTCCGAGCCTCGCGCCGCCGAGGCCTCCGCGCAGGCCACCGACGCCTGGCAGCCGCCGCTGTCCACCCGCGGCCGGTACATCGTCGATGCGCTGGGGAACCGCTTCCGCCTGAAGTCGGCGAACTGGGACGGCGCGCAGGGCTCGTGGACGGGAAGCGGCAGCACCGCCGATCCCGCCGACCACCACGCCGGCCAGAACTCGTACGGCATACCCCTCGGCCTGGACCGCGCCCCGCTGCCCGAACTGCTCGCCGACTTCCACGAACTCGGCATCAACAGCATCCGGCTGCCCTTCTCCAACGAGATGATCCACACGACGGCCGCCGTGCCGGACGCCGCCGTCACCGCCAACCCGCAGCTGCGCGGCAGGACACCCCTCCAGGTCTATGACGCCGTGGTCGCCGCCCTCACCGATGACGGGTTCGCCGTCATCCTCAACAACCACACCAACACGTCCCGTTGGTGCTGCGGCCTCGACGGCAACGAACGCTGGAACAGCAGTCAGGCCACCGGTCAGTGGGCCGACGACTGGGTCTTCATGGCCCGCCGCTACGCGACCAACTCCCGCGTCGTGGGCGCGGATCTCTACAACGAAGTACGCCGCGACGTCCTCGACGATCCCAACTGGGGCCTGGGCGACGACCACGACTGGTACGCGGCGGCCCAACTCGCCGCGGACCGCATCCTCACCGAGGCCGACCCCGACCTCCTCATCATCATCGAAGGCATCAACTGGACCGGCCTGCCCGTCGACGGGCTGCCGCACGACCGCCCCACCCTCACGCCCGCCCGTACGCTCTCGCACACCCTCGTGAACGCCCACAAGCTGGTCTACTCAGCCCACTTCTACGGCTACACCGGCCCCCGGCACAGTGGCGCCACCGGAGTCGGCGAGACCCACGACCCCCGCTACCAGGACCTGAGCCGCGACCAGCTGTACCAAGTCCTCGCCGACCAGGCCTTCTTCGTCACGACGGAAGGGCAGCACTACACCGCGCCCGTGTGGGTCAGTGAGTTCGGCATCGGAGCGAACGAGACCGGGACCGCCGCGCGCACCTGGTTCGGCAACATCACCGACTACTTCGCCGACCATGACGCCGACTTCGCCTACTGGCCCCTGGTCGGCTGGGAGGGCCACGACGACTGGGCGCTGCTGCGCTACGACGACTCGGGGCGGCGGTACGGCATCCTCGACCAGGGCGACTGGCGCGGCACCGCCTGGAACCACCTCATGACGTCCGCCACCCGCACCGGGTACATCGCGCCGGTGCCCGTCCGGCGCATGCTCTCCACCGACCACGGCGACGCCGTGGAGTCGCTGCGGGTGCGCGGCGGTGGCGACTGGGATACGGGCGCCTACAAGGCGGTCTGCCCCGACGGCCTCCGGCTGATCGGCCTCAGCCACACCGGCGGCCGTGGCCTGTGCACCGACACGACCGGTGGCGATCTGCGGGCCGCGGGTGACACTCAGACGGTCGTCACCGACGAGCGCAACGTCCCCGCCGGCGGCGACTGGGCCGGCGGCTACACCAAACTCCATTGCCCCGCGGGGCAGTTCCTCATCGGCTACAGCCGCCGCGGTGAGCGGGTGTCGGCGGCCCTGTGCGCGCCCGCCCGAACCCCGCTGGGCCGCACCGGCCGGACCGTCTGGTTCGACCGGTCCGACAACCGGCCCTCCGACGGCGCGGGCGGCGACTTCGCCCAGGGACACTACAAGGGCCAGTGCGCGGCCGACGAGTACGCCGCCGGCATCGCCTTCACCACCCGTCTGGGCAGCACACCGGGCCCCGCGGCCCTGTTGTGCAGCCCGCTGCAGCCCTGAACCGCGGGCGCTGCGGGTCATACGTCGCGGAACCCCCGCGGAATTGTCCGTGATCAGTAACAGCCGGATCCCGCAGTGCCTTTCCTCCGTCCTGACAGTTGCACGAGGTGCAGAAGAAACACCAGGGCGACGAGGAACAGGGCGGACATGGCGCGGCATGGCGGGCGGGGATGGCACGGGCGGGTACTCGCGGCGGCAGTCGGGGTGACGGCGGTGGCGGCCGCCACCTCGGTGTGGACCGCGCAGGCCGGTGCCATCGGCGGGCAGCACACGAGCGCCTCGGCGCGTCCCGCGGCACAGGATTCCGCCCAGAAGGCCGTGCCGGTGAGCATCGCCCATGCCTCGGACCAAGGCGCCCGCGGCGTCAACATCACCATCGACGACGGGCCGGACCCGGTCTGGACGCCGCAGGTCCTGCAGGTGCTGAAGGACAACGGCGTGAAGGCCACCTTCTGCATGATCGGCCCGCAGGCCCAGGCCCACCCGGACCTGGTCAAGGCGGTGGTGGCCGCCGGGCACCGGCTGTGCGACCACACGGTGTCGCACGACACCTCCATGGACCACAAGTCCGAGGCCTATCAGTCACAGGAGATCCTGGACGCCGAGAGCATGATCACCAAGGCCTCGGGGGGCGTCCGGCCGATGTACTACCGGGCCCCGGGCGGTGCCTTCACGCCCTACAGCAGGCACCTCGCCGCCCAGCACGGGATGCGGCCGCTGGGCTGGAACGTGGACTCCAAGGACTTCGAGCGCCCCGGCACCGACTCCATCGTGGCCACCGTCAAGAACGAGCTGTCCAACGGCCCGACGATCCTCTTCCACGACGCCGGCGGGGACCGTTCCGAGACCGTGGCCGCCCTGCGCGAAGTCCTGCCGTGGCTGAAGCAGCAGGGGTATTCCTTCGGCTTCCCGGTGCGCTGAGCACCGACGGCGGTCGCTCGGTCCGTCGGCCCGGTGTCCGCCAGGCCGAGTGCTCCGTCACGCTGTGACGGGCGCCGTTCGCGTCAGAGCTTGGCACCGAAGTCCTGCGTCCACCAAGGCCCGCCCGAGCCCTTGTGGATGCCCACACCGATGTCCTTGAACGAGCAGTTGAGGATGTTGGCGCGGTGACCGGCGCTGTTCATCCAGGACTCCATCACCGCCTCCGGCGTCTGCTGCCCCTGGGCGATGTTCTCCCCGTACGTGGACCAGCGGTATCCCGCGGCGGTGATGCGCTGCCCGGGGTCGGCGCCGTCCGGGTTGGTGTGGTCGAAGAAGTTGCGAGCGGCCATGTCGTCGGAGTGGCCCTGAGCGGCCTTCTCCAGTTGGGCGTCCTCCGTGAGCGCACCGCAACCGGCGGCCGCCCGCTCCTTGTTCACCAGCGCGACCACCTGCGCGACGGTGTCCGACGGAGTCGACGACGCCTGCGGTGCGGCGGCAGGACTCTGGGAGGGGCGGGCGGAGGGCCGGGGCGTGGACACGGCCTTCTTGGCGGGCTTCGGGGTCTTGGAGGCGCTGGCCGCCTTCGTCTTCGACACGGACGGCGACGGAGACGTCGAGGCCGGCGAGGACGTCTCGACGGCACTGGACTCCGAGAGATCCGCGACAGGGGCTCCGGCCGTCGGCGCGACGGCCGCTCCTTCCGTCCCGTCCCCGGGGTCCATGCCGAAGTACCAGAAACCGCCACCCGCCACGCAGGCCGCCACGACCGCACCGCCGACGGCCCGGCGCCGGTTGCGCCTACGTCGGCGCGCCTCGCTCCGGGAGGTCGCCCGTCCGCGCGCGGTACGGTGACCGGCTCCCGCGCCCGATCCGACATGGCCGCCGTACGCGCCGAGTTGGGGCGTTTCGATGGTCGCGTCCATGCCGGCGCCGGTCATCCCGCCGACGGCGACGCGCACGTTCCCCAGCAGCGCGGGCGCCGCGGCAACCAGCGCCAGCCCCGCCAGCAGTCCCTCCACGGGCATCAGCCCGCTCCACAGACCGGAGCAACGTCCGCAGCCGCGGGCATGCCTGGCTATTCGCTTGCGCCACAGCGCCGAGGGCCGGCGGTCCCAGGTGCCCAGCGTGCCGCGCAGCTCCTCGCACGGTGGTTGCGCGTCGAGCGCCCGCACCACCACACGGGCCGCCTCCAGCTGTGCCTTCATCCGTTGCACCCGTACCGCCGTGTGCTGAGGTGACAACTCCAGGGCGGCGGAGACCTCGGTCCGGGTCAGCTCGCCGGCGCACTCCAGCCACCACAGCGACAGCAGTCCCCGATCGTCCGGCTCCAGCCAGCGCGTGGCGCGCGCGGTCTCCTGGCGCTGGCCGGAGAGCTGAAGCTGCACCATGGTCAGGTCCACGAAGTCGGCGCCGGGATCCGCGAGGTCCGCGGCCTCCTCCACGCCGCTCGGGGCGAACTGCCGCTCCTGCCAGTGTTTGCGGATCTCGTTCATCGCGATCGCAACGAGCCAGGAGCGGAAACTCTCGGGAGTCCGCAGCCGGCCCAGCCCGTCGAGGGTACGCAGCATGGTCTCCTGCACGACGTCGTCCACATCGACGGAGCCGTTCAGAGCCCGCCCCACGATGTTGTAGACGAGCGGGAGGTACGCACCGACCAGGGCGTCCTGGGCCTCCGGATCGCCCCCTCGGGCAGCGGTGACCAGTGCCACCGGCTCCGTCGTGCGCTGTGTACTCATGAAAAGCTTCCCGTCCTCGACGCCGAACGATCCTGCCCGATACCTGGGAGACAGTTCGGCAAGTCTCGGATAACAGTTCTTCGGACACGTGCTCCACGAGAGGTTCACCTCACCGAGACATCGCAGCCACACGCCCCCCACGGACCCCTCGCTCCGGACCCTCTCGGCTCGCATCCCCCGACGTGGACCGTGCGGTCCGCGGTCACCAGCCGGCGGTCGGTCTCGAACCCAAGATCCTTGTTCGCCCCAGCCACCTGGCCCGCAAGGTCACGCCGTGAGGGTCGTTTCTGCAGGTCAGAACCGTGCTGCAAGATTCCGCAGCGAACAGTTCCCTGCGCAAGGGGAGCCACAAACTGGCCTTTCGCGTGCAACAAAGACCACACTCGTACGTGTAGAACTATGAAAGGATCCACGGACAGTTTCATATGAATCCGAGGGGATCCCATGAGCAGCCCTCCCGACAAGCTCGGCTATGGGAGCGTACGGCTCGACCGCACTGGTCAGGCCGAGGCCTTCGATGCCATCGGTGACCGTTACGGCGAGGCCTTCCCGCACAAGGAAGGGCAGGTCTCGTCCGCACAGTGGCTCATTGATCTGCTGCCGAGTGGGGCTCGCGTACTGGATCTGGGATGCGGCACCGGGCTCCCGACCGCACGCCAGTTGACGGACGTCGGCCTCGAGGTCGTCGGGGTCGACCTCTCGGACGGGATGATCACCCTTGCCCGCGGGCACGTACCCGCCGGGGTCTTCCATCGGGCGGACATCGCGGATCTACGGCCGGAAGGGCCCCTCGACCTGGGCGGCTTCGACGCGGTGGCCGCGTTCTTCTCGCTCCTCATGCTGCCGCGCGCCGAGATCCCCCTGGCACTGCGGACCGTCCACCACCTGCTGGCTCGGGACGGCCTGTTCGCGCTGTCGATGGTGGAAGCCGATGTGGACGACTTCGCCATCCCGTTCATCGGATCGACCATCCGGGTCTCCGGCTATCTCCGGGACGAACTGCGCGAGATCGTGGAGGCGGCGGGCTTCGAGATCGTCGAGGAGTCCTCGTACACATACGCTCCGGCAGCCGCGGACGTGCAGCCCGAAGTGCAGATCTTCCTGCGCTGCAGACGGCGCGACTGACGATCTCGTATCCGCTCGCCTTGGCGCGGGCCGCTCGGCCGGAAGGACACGCATGACGAAACACCTCGCAGCCGCCCGGCCCGGCGACCGCACCACCGAACCGCAGACCGACAGGCTCCGGTACCTGGACGCGGCGACCCGGCAGATCGCTCGCGGCATCGGCCTCGACGAGACGTTGTGCGAACTGTGGCGTGCGGCCGTCCCGGCATTCGCCGACACCGCGTTCGCTCACCTCTACGCTCCGCTGCCGGTCGGCGACGAGATCGCCACCGGCCCGGGCGTCCTGCGGCTGCACAACACGGACCACAGCGCACCGCGCGACCCTGCCGTCCAAGCTCCCGAGCCACCCCTTCCGAGCCCGGACACGACCTTCCAGGCCGCAGCCGTCGTACGCCCGGACGCCACCGGTCTGCTCGCCAAACTGCTGCAGGACGGACGCCCGGTGTTCGGGAACACCCGGGGCGTCGCCGAAGCAGTCGCCGAGTTGCTGGGGGCGGCCGATGTCCCCCGGGCCCTGGCGCCCGGACAACGGCTGATCATCGCGCCGCTGCACGGCCGCAGTCATGTCCTGGGCAGCGTCGTCCTCATTCGCGCGGCCGGCCGAACCGCGTTCACCGACGACGACCTGCTCGTCGCCTCCCAGCTCGCCACCCACACCGCGCTCGGGATCGACAAGGCGATGCTGTACGAACGTGAGGCATCCGTCGCCGCCACCCTGCAGCGCACGATGCTTCCGCCGTCGCTGGCGGAACTGCCCGGCGTTCAACTGGCCAGCCGCTATCTGCCGTCCTCGCGGACCGCCCAGGTCGGCGGCGACTGGTACGACTCGATCCCGCTGCCTGGCAACCGCATCGCGCTGGTCATCGGCGATGTGATGGGCCATTCCATGACGTCCGCCGCGATCATGGGCCAGTTGCGCACCACCGTGCAGACCCTGGCCGGGCTCGATCTGCCCCCGGACGAGGTCCTGCACCACCTCGACGAGCAGGCGGGGCGACTGGGCACCGAGCACACGGCGACATGCCTGTACGCCATGTACGACCCCGTACGGCACCGGCTGCTCGTGTCCAACGCCGGCCATCTGCCGCCGGTGCTCCTGCATCCCGACGGCAGCGCCGAGATTCTCGACGTTCCGCCCGGAGCGCCGATCGGTGTCGGGAGCGACGGATTCGAGTCCGTCGAGGTGCACGCGCCGGCCGGAGCGACGCTGCTGCTCTACACCGACGGCCTGGTCGAGTCGCGCAGCTCGGACGTGTTGACCGGGGTGGAGCGGTTGCGCGCGCGGCTGCACGCGGCCGCCTCGGAATCCACGTCCCCGGTACCGGACGAGCTGTGCGACGTGGCGCTCGGCACGCTGCAGACGGCCGACCGCGACGACGACATCGCGCTGCTCGCCGCCCGGTTCGGCGGACTGCTGCCGGAGACGGTCGCGTACTGGTACATGGCGCCTCGTCCGCAGACCGCGGGACTGGCCCGTCGGCTGACGCGCAGGACCCTCGACCAGTGGGGTCTCGACGCCCTGGTGGAGTCCACGGAACTCCTGGTGAGCGAGGTGGTGGCCAACGCCGTGCGGTTCGCTTCCCGGCCGATCACGCTACGGCTGGTGTGCACGGACGTACTCCGCTGCGAGGTGGGCGACGACTCACCGGTGGTACCAAGAATGCGGCACGCCCAGCTGAGCGACGAGGGCGGCCGAGGGCTGTTCCTGGTCGACCAGTTCGCACAGCGTTGGGGAGCGACGCGGGTGAGCACGGGCAAGGTGGTCTGGTTCGAACTGGCCCTGCCGGGTGCACAGGACACGGTCTGATCCTGGCTCTCCCTTCAGCGCTCTCCCTTCAGCGCTCTCCTTCAGTGCTCTCCTTCAGTGCTCTCCTTCGGTGGGTGACTCTGTGTCGGGAGACGCTGAGCTTCAGGGCAGCGGAGGCGGCGGGGGCGGCGGAAAATAGAGGTGGTGCAGGTCCTCCGGAATGGGGCTGGTGGGCCTGAACAGCGGTGCCGACTCACCGTCCGCGGCCGTGGCGGGGGCGTCGGTGAGCCTCATTCGTTCGCGCAGGCGCCCGTAGAAGTTGGCCGGAGCAAGCCTGACCAGGCGCAGGGGCTCGGGGGCTGCGATGACTCCGATCCAGTCGCCGGGGTCGAGGATGCCCCGTGGCTGCCCGTCGACGCTGACCGCGGCGCGCCCGGAGTGGGGAAGCACCCGCAGGGCGATCGGTTCGTCCGCGCCCGCGATCACGGTGCGGTTGAACGTCATGTGCGGGGCGACGGGCGTGAAGATCACCGCCCGCATCCGGGGAGAGAGCACCGGTCCTCCCGCGGCGAAGCTGTAGGCGGTCGAGCCCGTCGGGGTGGCGACGATGACGCCGTCGGCGGAGTACGACGCCAGGAGTCGGCCGGCGATGTAGACGCCCACACTGACCTGGTGGTCCCGTGCCAGCTTCTCCACCACAACGTCGTTCAGCGCGGTGACGTCCAGTGCGACGCCCCAGGTGTCGTCCTCGACGAGATCCGGCTGTGCCGGTGGCGGCGGGAGGGCCGGCCCGCGCCCGTAGCAAAGGATCTGCTCCGTATCGGCGGGTACCTCAAGCAGCTTCGACGCCCGCATCGTGAGGGTCATGCGCTCCTCGCACTCGGAGCGTCCGGCGTGCACGGCCTCCAGCGCCTGTTCGACATCGGTGACCGGCGTTTCCGTCAGAAAGCCGACTTTGCCCAGGTCGACGCCCAGTACTTGGATGTTCTTCTTCGCGGCGATGCGGGCGCCGCGCAGGAAGGTGCCGTCTCCGCCGAGGGTCACGATGAGGTCGGGGGTCCCCGCGGCCCGTACTTCGTCCCGCCCGCTGCGGCGGCTGCCCTGGCCCTGCCACACGTCGATGTCGACGCAGCCGATGCCGCGCCGCGCGCACCACTGGCGCACGGTCCGCGCTCCCGAGACCGCCTCCGGACGGCCTCCGTGCACGACTAGTCCCAACCGGCTGATCGGCATGTCATCTCCCGGGCTGCCGTCGCATCCGAAACGCATCTGAAAGCCGTACGCCATCGTCACAGCTGCAGGGGGGTGCCTGCCATCTGAGCCTGCGATGCGGGCTTCACAAGCAGGCATAGGTGCAACACGTACACCCCTCCCCCGAACTATGTAGTCCCACCACATGTGCGCCTGACCTGCCCCTTCCTACGGTGTGCCCACACCTACCCGTCCCCACCGCACACGAGGAAGTGGCGCACATGGCCTCCGCAGCATCCGCTCCACCGACCCCCGCCAGCCTCAAGCGCATCGTCGCCGCCAGCCTTATCGGCACCACCATCGAGTGGTACGACTTCTTCCTCTACGGTTCCGCCGCCGCGCTCGTCTTCAACAAGCTGTTCTTCCCGGACTCCGACCCGCTGGTCGGCACGCTGCTGTCGTTCCTGACGTACGCCGTCGGATTCGCCGCCCGTCCGCTGGGAGCCCTGGTCTTCGGGCACTACGGCGACCGGATCGGGCGCAAGAAGCTGCTGGTGCTGAGTCTGCTGCTGATGGGCGGGGCGACGTTCGCGATCGGGTTGCTGCCCACGCACGCGACGGTCGGAGCCGCCGCTCCGGTACTGCTCACCACCCTGCGCCTGATTCAGGGCTTCGCGCTGGGCGGCGAGTGGGGCGGGGCCGTGCTGCTGGTGTCCGAACACGGGGACGCGCGGCGGCGCGGGTTCTGGGCCTCGTGGCCGCAGACCGGGGCGCCCGCCGGGCAGTTGCTCGCGACGGGTGTGCTGTCCGCGCTGACGGCCCTGCTGTCGGACGACGCTTTCGTGTCCTGGGGCTGGCGGATCCCGTTCCTGCTCTCCGGCGTACTGGTGGTCGTCGGTTTGTGGATTCGTCTGTCTGTCGATGAATCGCCCGTGTTCAAGCAGGCGTTGGCGCAGGCCGAGGCCCGCAAGGCCGACCGGAACGCGGAGGCCGAGAAGCTGCCGCTCGTGTCGGTGCTGCGGCACCACTGGCGGGACGTGCTGATCGCGATGGGTGCGCGCATGGCGGAGAACATCAGCTACTACGTCATCACCGCGTTCATCCTCGTCTACGCCACCACGTCGGCCGGCATCTCCAAGCAGACCGCGCTCAATGCGGTACTGATCGCGTCGGCCGTGCACTTCGCGGTCATCCCCGCCTGGGGCGCGCTGTCGGACCGGGTCGGACGCCGTCCGGTGTATCTGCTGGGCGCGGTCGGCGTCGGGCTCTGGATGTTCCCGTTCTTCTCCCTCATCGACACCGGCGGTTTCGGCAACCTGATCCTCGCGGTCACCGTGGGTCTGGTGCTGCACGGTGCGATGTACGCGCCCCAGGCCGCCTTCTTCTCCGAGATGTTCGCGACCCGGATGCGCTACTCCGGTGCCTCCATCGGCGCCCAGTTCGCCTCCGTCGCCGCGGGCGCGCCGGCACCGCTGATCGCGACCGCGCTGCTGGCGGACTATGACAGCTCCACCCCGATCGCCCTGTACGTCATCGCCGCGGCCGTTCTGACGGTCCTCGCCGTCGGCGTGGCCAAGGAGACGCGTCACCGGGACCTGGCCGAGATCGAGCCGTCCGTGGACGCGGAGCCCGCGACGGCCGCGACGGCGGACGCGCGCACCGTGTGACCCTGACCCCCGGTCAACCGGCCCCCGTACGCCTCGCGTACGGGGGTCAGCGCTGTGCGGGTCCTGACAACCGGTGCAGTCGCAGGGCGAGTTGGATCTCCAGGGCGCGCGCGGGGCTCTGCCAGTCGTCGCCGAGGAGGCGGCCGACACGCTCCAGGCGCTGTGCCACGGTGTTGACGTGGACGTGCAGTTCGTCCTTGGTACGGGCCGGGCTCATGCCGCAGATGAAGTAGGCGTCGAGGGTGCGTACGAGGTCGGTGCCGCGGCGTTCGTCGTAGGCGACGACCTGGCCGATCGTACGGTCGACGAAGCCGGCGATGTCCCGGTCCCCGGCAAGCAGCAGGCCGAGGAAGCCGAAGTCCTCCGCCGCGGCCCCGTCGCCGGAGCGGCCGAGCAGGCGCAGGGCGTCCAGGCAGCGACGGCCCTCCTCGTAGGCGGCGGCCACCGCGTCGGGGTGAGCTGCGAGATCTTGGACCCGGGCGGAGGCACCGACGGTGACCGCCTCGTGAACCGCCGTGCTGAGGTGGCGTGCGGTGCGGCGGGCGACGTCGGTGGCGGCGTCGTCGGGGGCCAGGGGAAGCAGCAGGACGGTGCCGCCGTCGCGCGCGGAGGCCAGGCCGTGCCGGGTCGCGGCGAGGTGCGAGGCGGCGGACCACAGGCGGCGGCGGGCGGCCGCCTCCTGGTCTGCGTCGGGGGCGGTACCGTCGAGTCGGGCGGCGAGCACGACGTGGGAGGCGTCGAGGTCGGCGTGCAGCCGGGAAGCGCGCTCGCGCAGCAGGCGCGGATCGCGGTCGCGGGCGTCGAGCAGGTCGTCGAGGAGTTCGCCGCGGACACGCTGTTCGGCCTCGGCGGCCGAGCGTCTGGCGAGCAGCAGCAGCGAGGTGACCATCGCGGCCCGTTCCAGGGTGAGTTGGTCGACCGGGTCGAGGCCGGGGTGGCCGCGCAGGACGAGCGCACCGAGCAGTTCGCCGCCTGCCGCGACGGCGGCGATCCAGTCCTCCTCGTGGCGCACCGCGTGACCGTCGGCGCGGGACGCCTCGAGTGCCGCTGCGGGAGCGGTGGTCGCCTCGGTGAACTCGACCGTACCGTCGAGGACTTGGGAGACGGCCGCGGCCACGTCGTGGACCCCGCCGCCGCGCAGCACGAGCTCCGCGAGGCGGTCGTGGACGTCGGAGGCGCGCTCGATGACGCCGCTGCGGTCGCGGATGATCTCGTTGGCCCGCTCCAGGCCCGCAAGGGCCGAGCGGGTCTCGGTGAGGAGGTTGGCGGTGTCGATGGCGGCCGCGGCCAGTGCGGCGAACGACCCGAGCAGCGCGATCTGCTCCCGTTCGAAGACCCGGGCGCGCCGGTCGGCCGCGAAGAGGACCCCGATGACGTGGTGCCCCAGCATCAGGGGCACGCCGAGGATGGCGACCAGCCCCTCGTCCCGCACGCCGGAGTCGATGGCGTGCGTGTGCTGGAAACGGTCGTCCTTGAAGTAGTCGTCGGTGACGTACGGGCGGGCGGTCTGGGCGACGAGGCCGCCGAGCCCCTCCCCCATGCCGAGCCGCAACTGCTGGAAGCGGGCGGCGACCGAGCCCTCGGTCACCCGCATGTAGGTGTCACCGCGGGCCGGGTCGTTCAGGCTCAGGTAGGCGACGTCCGTGCCGAGCAGCGACCGGGCGCGCTGCACGATCGCCTGCAGTACGGCGTCCAGGTCCCGCAGGCCCGCCAGGTCGTGGGCCGTCTCGAAGAGCGCGGACAGCTCGGCCTCCCGGCGGCGCCGCCCCTCCAGCTCCGCGCGCACGCGCAGCGCGAGCAGCTTGGCGTGCTCGAGCGCGGTGATCGTCTCGGCCGGCCGTCCCTCGGCGCGGGCCAGCAGCACCGGCTGCTCGTAGGCGTCGACGGACGCGCCCCGGGCCAGCAGCTCCAGGAACGGCGACTCGGCGCCGGTGAGCGTCGGCCCTGGGGCTTCGGCGTCGGAGCGCTCGGCGGACTGCAGGTGATCGCGGGACATGCTCACAGGATTCCCCATTGCACGGCCGCCCCGTCAGCCCTGTGGACAACTCGTCGTGGCACGGGTACCGGCCCGCTCAGTGGGCGGTCCAGCCGCCGTCGAGGACGAGTGAGGTGCCGGTCACGAAGGAGGCCTGCGGGCCGCACAGGTAGGCCACGGCCTCGGCGACCTCCTCCGGTTCGATGAGCCTTTTGACGGCGCTGTCCTGCAGCAGCACCTCCGTCAGGACGCGCTCCTCGGGGATGCCGTGTGCCTGCGCCTGGTCGACGAGCTGCTTCTCGACCAAGGGAGTGCGCACATACGCGGGGTTCACACAGTTCGAGGTGACGCCGTGGGGGGCGCCTTCGAGGGCGGCGGTCTTGGAGAGTCCCTCCAGGCCGTGTTTGGCGGCCACATAGGCCGACTTGTAGGCCGAGGCGCGCAGACCATGGACGGAGGACACATTGACGATGCGGCCCCACCCCTGGCCGTACATGTGCGGCAGGGCACCGCGGATGAGCCGGAACGGTGCCTCCAGCATCACGGTGAGCACGGTGTGGAAGACCTCGGGCGGGAACTCCTCGATGGGGCGCACCAGTTGCAGCCCGGCGTTGTTGACCAGGACGTCGGTGCCCGCGGCGGCGAGTTCGGCGGCCTCGAGGTCGGTGAGGTCGAGGACGTGCGGTTCGACGGTGCCCGCGAGACCCCGGGCCTGCTCGGCAAGGACCTCCAGGCCCGCCCCGTCCCGGTCCACCGCTCTCACCTTGGCCCCGGCGGCCGCGAGGCGCAGCGCACAGGCGCGGCCGATGCCACCGGCGGCGCCGGTGACGAGGGCGGTGCGGCCGCCGAGGTCGAGGGAGGGGGCGTGCGGAGCCGGGAGGGCGTTGGGCGGGGTCATGTGCCGACCCTAGGCACACCCCTTCACTCCCCACATGTGGTCATCACCCACACTTCATGCCGGACTCGTGGGCTCGAACCATGTGGGTTCATCCGACAGCGCCTGCTTGATCCGGAAGTGGTGGTACTCGCTCATGGTGGGCAGGGCATCCAGCGCGAACCAGCCGACCTCCAGCGACTCGTCGTCGTTCACCCGGGCCTCGCCGCCCACGGCCCGCGCGCGGAAACAGAGGTCCATGAACTGGCAGACATCGCCGTTGGGGTAGGTGACCTGCTTCCCGGACCGCACCGCGACCATGCGTTCGACGACGCACTGGACGCCTGTCTCCTCGTACACCTCCCGCACGATGGCGGCCGCGGGCTGTTCGCCGGGGTCCGGGATGCCGGAGATCAACGCCCACTTGTGGTTGTCCGCGCGCTGCCCCAGCAGGACCCGGCCCTCCTCGTCGAAGACGACGGCGCTGACGCCGGGGAGCCAGAGCAGCTGGTGGCCCGCGGAGGCCCGGATCTCACGGATGAAGTCAGGAGTACCCATACGTCCGACCCTAAAGGGCCCGCACTTGCGGCTCCGGGGCAGGCCATGGGTCGCCCGCCCGGCGTGCGGCTACACGTCCCGGGCGCGCCGCCCGCGCACCCCGGCGCCGATCGCCCAGCCGAGCCCGCCCGCGGCGACCAGCACCAGGGCGATCTCCGGCAGGATGCCCAGCCGGGTGGCGGGCGTCTCGGACGACCGCAGCGGCACCTTCTGGACCAGGTATGCCGGGACGAACATGCCGGTCTTCTGGGTGATCTTCCCGTCGGGCATGATGATCGCGCTGACGCCGCTGGTGACCGGCACCGTGACGGTCCGGCTGTGCTCGACGGCGCGGACACGGGACATGGCGAGCTGCTGGTAGGTCATCTCGCTACGGTCGAAGGTCGCGTTGTTGCTCGGTACGGAGATCATCTGCGCGCCGTCGGTGACCTCGGAGCGCACGGCCCAGTCGAAGGCGGCCTCGTAGCAGGTGACCAGGCCGACCTTGGCGTGGTCCATGGTGAACACGCCCGGCTTGGTGCCCCGGCTGAAGTCCTGGCGGACCATCGACGTCCAGTTGCTGTTGATGGCGCCGATGAGCGAGCGCAGCGGGAGATACTCGCCGAAGGGCTGGACCTGCCGCTTGTCGTAGGTGTCGGTGGGCCCCTTCTTGGGGTCCCACAGGATCTGCTCGTTCCAGAGCTTGCCGTCCCGCTCGACGACGCCGCCGACCGAGATGGGCACACCGATCGCCTTGGCGGCGCTGTCGATGACGGCGTAGGCGTCGGCGTTGGCGAAGGGGTCGACGTCGGAGGAGTTCTCCGGCCACAGCACGAAGTCGGGCTTGGCGACCTTGCCCGCCTTGACGTCGGCGGCCAGGCGCTTCGTCTCGCGCACGTGGTAGTCGAGCACGGCCCGCCGCTGGGCATTGAACTCCAGCCCGGAGCGGGGCACGTTGCCCTGGATGACCGCGACGGTCGCATAGCCGTCCTCGGCCTTGTCGCTCACCAGCGAACGGGCGGCCACCGCGCCCACCACCGGCACGGCCACGCTCAGCAGGGCCACGGCCGCGGCCGAGCGCCGGACGTCCCGGGTGCGCCGCGCGTCCAGGGCCAGGCGTACGACCTCGTACAGGCCGAAGCCGCACAGGACGACCGCGAAGCCGAGCACCGGGGTGCCGCCCACCGCGGCCAGCGGCAGGAAGACACCCTCGGCCTGACCGAAGGCGACCTTGCCCCAGGGGAAGCCGTGGAACGGCACGCGCGCGCGTGCGGCCTCGCCGGCGATCCACACCGCGGCCGCCCATACCGGCCACGCGGGCAGCTTCGACACCGCGGCAATGCCCGCGCCGACCAACGCGATGAAGATCGCCTCGATCGCCACCAGCGCGAGCCAGGGTCCGGAGCCGACCTCCACGCCGGTCCACACCAGCAGCGGCAGCAGGAAGCCGAGGCCGAAGAGGTAGCCGAGACCGAGTCCCGCCTTCCAGCTGCGGCCGCGCAGTACCCAGCCGAAGGCGGCGAAGGCCGGCAGGGCCAGCCACCACACGATGCGCGGCGGGAAACTGACGTAGAGCAGCACTCCGGAGAGTGCGGCGGCGAGGGCCGGAACGAAGCGTACGAGGCGCGCGGCACGCGATGCGGGCGCGCTCGGCGGCTGCAACTGGTCCGACTCGTCCACGGAGGTTGCGGTGACGGTCACTCCGGGAGTGTACGGCGGGTGACCTTGACGCCGACAGCTCGGTCCGCCTGGCAGCACGGGGCGCTGCCCACCGCAGCCGCCGCATCGTTCCTGCGTAACTCGGCCCAACTCATCCACAAAACGTCCATCAGCAGTTACGGTGTGCCCAGTCTTGGTCGTCCGGCACTTCAGGAGCCGGAGGCCGGGGTCGTACGAGGTCGGGGGGCTTCGGTCGGGTTCGGGGGGCGGGGTGGGTTCCACAGGGATGACGTCTGATGCCGGTCCTGGGGAGGACGGCGAGAGACGAAACGTTTCTGACGCGGCGGGTGTGGTGGTGCTCGGGGCTTGTGCCACCTGGTCGCTGATCACGGCGGCCGTGCACGACGGCCGTCCGGAGGGTGTGCTGCTCGCGGTGCTGGCCCTGGCCGCCGGCTATGCCGCGGGGCGGATCTGCGGGGCGCTGCTGCCGGTGGCCGCGCCGTGTGCCGGGGCGCTGGCCGGACTCGGCCTGGCGGTGGCTGTTCCGCACCTCGCCCCGGGGCCCCAGATCGTCGCGCCGCTCGGACACGCAGGTGCCACCGCCGCACTGCTGACCCTGTGCGCCGGCGCGGCGTGCTGCGCGGCCTGGGCCACCGACGCGCCGACCAGACGGTTCGCCATGGGTGCGCTGGCGGTCGGCATCACGGTGACCGCGGCCGTCCTCGGCTCGACAAGCGGGTTCGTGACCTGCGCCGCCGTACTGCTGTGCTCCGTCGCCGCCGGCCGTATGCGCAGCCGCGGCCTGGGCATCGCCGGCCTCGCCCTGTCCGCGGCCCTGGTGACCGGCCTGACCTGGGCCATCGCCGGGAAAGCCCTGCCCGCCGGGCTCACCGAGTCGCTGGAAGGCCAGCTCACCCCGCACAGGATCCAGCTGTGGCAGGACGCCCTGCATCTGGCCCACCGCAATGCCGCCCTGGGCGTGGGCCCGGAGCGTTTCGGTGAACTGAGCAGCACGGCGACCAGCACCCTGCTCTCCGACGACAAACCGCACTCGGCACTGCTGCAGCAGGCGGCGGAACAGGGCGTCGTCGGCGTCGTCCTGCTGGGCTCGTCCTTCTGTTGGGTGCTGCACGCACTGTGGCGCTCTCCGCGCCCCACTCCGGTCGTACTGACCGCGGGAGCGGCCCTGACGGCGCTCGCGGCGATCGCCTCGGTCGGCAACGCGCTGAGCTTCACCGCCGTGTCGGTCGGTGCGGGCCTTCTCGCGGGCCTGGCCACGGCCCGGCCGATCGCCGACGAGTCACCGCAGGAGGAGATGGACGAACGCGCGCGCGGTGACCGGCTGACGCCGTGACGGGACTGCTCAGTGCAGCGAGCCGGTCGTGCCCGGCCGCAGGCGGTCCTTGATGACCCGGACGGCGGCCTCGGCGTTGTCCACGGTGATCGTGAACGTATGGCCGTCCCACAGGCGCAGGACGACGCCCTCGCCGCGCCGCACGACGACCGCGGTGCCCTTCTCGGGCCGCCAGCGGTAGCCCCAGCCGCCCCACTGGCGCGGGGTGACGTGCGCCTCGAACTCGGCGCCGGCGACATGCGAGAGGGGGATGCGACGCCGCGGGACACCGATGTGGCCGCAGCGCACCTCGAGGCACTCCTTGTCGAGCTTCAGATCGACATGGAGGAAGGCGAGCGTGCCGAGGATGACCAGCAGCCCTGCGGCGATGCAGCCGACGACGGCCATGACCAGCGGGGCGATGCCCGACGTCCAGGCGGAGTCGACGGCCAGCTCGATGCCGAGCGCCATGACGGCCGCACCGGCGACTGCCGGCAGCCACTGGATGCGCTTGGTGGCGCGTCCGGTCCAGACATCGGGGTACTGGGCGTTCTCGCCGTGGGGGTGGTCCCTCATGCCTACGAGATTACTCAGGTTTCACTGTGCGGGCACCGAGTCGCGGAGAGTGACTTCGCCGATCGGGGCCGACATGGACCGCAGGGGTCCGCTTCGTCGCTTTCAGTCACCGTGCCGGGCTGACCGCCTGGAGCAGCCTGCCTTCCGCGTAGGCCAGCGCGGGCGCCAGGAGTGCGCCCTCGCGTCCGCTCAGCAGCACCGTCAGGGTTCCGGTGGCCGGTGCCTCGGGGGCGGGCTGCTCGCCGATGCGGCGCAGCGCCTGGGTGGCGACGGCGCCTGCGGAGACATGCAGGGCGAGCGGTGGGACGCCGGGCTGCTGCACGGCGGCGCGGATGCGCTCGGCGACAAGTTCGTAGTGGGTACAGCCCAGGACGACGGTCGTTACATCGTCGGGTGTCAGCGCGGCGGCCGCGGCGACGGTGGCATCGATGGCTGCCTCGTCGGCGTGTTCCACCGCTTCGGCGAGCCCGTGGCACGGCACCTCGGTGACCGCGACGCCGCCGGCGAACTCTGCGATGAGGTTGCGCTGGTAGGGACTACCGGTGGTGGCGGGTGTCGCCCAGATCGCGAGGGGGCCGCCGCCGGCCGCGGCCGGCTTGATCGCCGGGACCGTGCCGATGACCGGCAGACCAGGTTCGAGGCGGGCGCGCAGGGCGGGCAGAGCGTGCACGGTCGCCGTGTTGCAGCCGACGATCAGGGCGTCGGGCCGGTGCGCGGCGGCCGCCTCCGCGACGGCCAGGGCGCGCTGGGTCAGGTCCTCGGGAGTCCTGGGGCCCCAGGGCATGCCGTCGGGATCCAGGGAGAGCACGAGATCCGCGTCGGGTCGAAGACGCCGTACCGCCGCGGTGGCCGCCAGCAAACCGATTCCGGAGTCCATGAGCGCGATCTTCACCCGGCCACGATAGACGATGGGCCCTTGCGGGCCGGTCGGGTGGGGCAGACTGCGCGGGTGAGCGCCATCGCGTGGATCGCCGCCGTTTCACTCGCCGCCTGGCTGTGGCTGCTGCTCTGTCAGGGCTTCTTCTGGCGTACGGACGTCAGACTGCCGCCCCGCGAGGACCCCGACAACTGGCCGTCGGTCTGCGTCGTCGTCCCCGCGCGTGACGAGGCCGCCGTACTGCCCGCGAGCCTGCCGTCCCTGCTCGCGCAGGAGTATCCGGGCCGGGCGGAGATCTTCCTCGTGGACGACGGCAGCTCGGACAGCACCGGGGAGCTGGCCCGCGCACTGGCGGACACACACGGCGGACTTCCCCTGACCGTCGACTCCCCCGGCGAACCGCCCGCCGGCTGGACGGGCAAGCTGTGGGCCGTACGGCACGGCATCGGCCTGGCACGCGCGCGTGGCCCCGAATATCTGCTGCTGACGGACGCGGACATCGCGCACGCGCCGGACAGCCTGCGGGAGTTGGTCGCCGCCGCACGCGGCGGCGGCTTCGACGTCGTCTCGCAGATGGCCCGGCTGCGGGTGGAGAGCCTGTGGGAACGGCTCGTCGTGCCGGCCTTCGTCTATTTCTTCGCGCAGCTGTACCCGTTTCGCCGGATCGGCAGGAAGGACGCGCGGACGGCGGCCGCGGCGGGCGGCTGCGTGCTGCTGCGCGCCGAGGCCGCCGAGCGGGCGCGGATCCCTGACTCCATCCGGCACGCCGTCATCGACGACGTGGCGCTCGCGCGCGCGGTCAAGTGCAGCGGCGGTCGCATCTGGCTGGGGCTGGCCGAACGGGTGGACAGCGTGCGGCCCTATCCGCGGCTGCACGACCTGTGGCGGATGGTGTCACGCAGCGCGTACGCGCAGTTGCGGCACAATCCGCTGCTGCTGTTCGGGACGGTCGTAGGGCTGGCCCTGGTGTATCTGGTGCCGCCCGTGGTCCTGGTCGTGGGTCTGGCCACGGGGGACACGGCGGCCGCGGTCGGCAGCGGTCTCGCGTGGCTGGTGATGACGGGGACGTATGTTCCGATGCTCCGCTACTACCGGCAGCCGTTGTGGCTCGCTCCGCTGTTGCCGTTCACCGCGTTCCTCTATCTCCTGATGACGGTCGATTCCGCGGTGCAGCACTACAGGGGACGTGGTGGGGCCTGGAAGGGCCGCACCTACGCACGCCCGGACGCCGTCGCGGACGAGCACCCTCTCTAGAGCGCTCACTTCTTGCCGGGAGTCCAGTTCATGCCCCACCCGTAGGCGTAGTCGATGGTCCGCTGGGGGCTCACCCCGCGTTCGGGCACCAGGTAGCGGACCTCGCGCTGGACGACCAGGTCACTGCCCGTGTTGGTGATCAGGGCGAGGGCGCACACCGTCGAGGGGACCGTGCACTCGTCGAGCGAGAAGTCGATCGCGGCGCCGTACTGGGGCTGGAGGGTGACAGTGGCGTGCAGGTCGGCGAAGGACCGCGCGCCTTCGTAGATGGTCACGAAGACGAGGATCCGCCGGAAGTTCTGCGTGTGGTCGAGGTTGACGGTGAGGTTCTCGCCGCTGTCGACGGCGCCGGTGCGGTCGTCGCCGTCGAGGTGGATGTACGGCGGCCGGTTCAGGGCGCCGAAGGCGTTGCCGAGGGCCTGTACGACGCCCTTGCTTCCGTCGGTGAGTTCGTACAGGGCACACAGGTCGAGGTCGAGGTCCGCGTGCATGGCGACCGCGCGGCCGCGTTTGCTGCCCCAGCCCGAGAACTGCTTGCGCACCTGCCAGTTGAGGTTCACGCGCATGGCTCCCGAGGTGCCGCCCTGCTTGGCCAGCGAGACCGCGGGGGCCGCCTTGGTGAGCGTCACCTTGGTCAGGCGGACCGGTTGCGCGGGGGGTGCCGGCGGCGGGGGCGGCTGCACGGCGGCCGGGGGCGCCACCGGCGGCGGCATGGTCACCGGAGGGGCGACGGGCGGGGGCATGGTCACCGGCGGTGCGGGCGGGGGCGGCGGCGCGGGGGCGGGGGGTGCGGTGCTTTGCGGTTCGTCCACCGTGATGCCGAAATCGGTTGCCAGGCCCTTGAGTCCGCTGCCGTAGCCCTGGCCGACGGCGCGGAACTTCCAGGCGCCCTGGCGGCGGTAGAACTCACCGAGCACGAAAGCGGTTTCGACGCTCGCGCCCGTGCTGTCGAAGCGGGCCACCACCGTGCCCTGGGCTGCGTCGCGGACCTCGATGTAGAGGTCGGGGACCTGTCCGAACGTGCCGCCGTCCGAGGAGGCGGCGAGGACGACGGTCTCGATCGCGGGCTCCACGCGCGCGAGGTCGACCAGGAGACTGTCGACGATGCGGCCGCCGGCGTCCCGCTTGCCCTCGTGCCGGACCGCGCCGGAGGAGTGCGCCGGCTGGTTGTAGAAGACGAAGTCGCCGTCGGAACGGACCTTGCCGCCCACGAGCAGAAGCGCCGACGCGTCCGCGTCGGGCACGCCGGGCCCGGAACGCCAGCCCAATTCCACCCGCAGTGCCGTCGTCGGCACCGGCGTATTCGACCCTTTCGGCATTGACATGTCTGCCCCCATCACGTGTCACCGCGCCTGTCCGCGCAACCCTTCGGCTTCTCCACCCGCACAACCTATTCCCCACAACAGTGAACTCCCATGGGGAGCACACAGGGACCGGCGGCCAACCCGCCGGTAACCCGCCCGGAACTTGGCCTTTACCGGATCAGCACCTCGTTCGACGCCCTTTTTTGACAAGTTCGCTCGCATTGGGGATCCCGCGTCACTGGCGACACTGAAAACAACCCTCTTATCGGTCTCCCCAACTAGCACATCGAGGGCTTAACTTATGTGCCATGACCTCCCCCCGCTCCACCTTCGGCGGCGGTTACTACTCCGCCTTCCCGGACACCCCGATCTACGACAGGCTCGTCGCCGAGCGGGGCACCCCGCAGATCGCTCCGATCCGGGTCCCCGCCGCGTACGACGCGCCGGGCAGCTATCTGCCGGCCCTGCCCTCGGCACTCCCCGCCCTTCCGGCGGGCCCCTCCCAGTCCTACGGCTATCCGCAGGCGCAGCAGCCGGCTCCGCTGCAGCAGGCGCCCGCGGCGTACATCCCGCAGCAGGCCACGGCGGCGCGCGGTTATCCCGGTCCGCAGCAGCCGCAGCCACAACGGCCGATGGCAACCGGCATGGGCTACGAGGCCATGCGCCCCGCCGCTCCCCGGCCCGCGCCGGCTCCGTATCAGGACCCGTACAACAACCAGCAGCAGTACCGCGGCGGCTACTGAGCCGTCCTCCCTGGTTGTCACTGCCACCTGGCACGATGACCTCATGGGGAACGCTCTGCTGCAGTCGATTCACGTCCATCCGGTGAAGGCGTTCCGGGGCCTCGCGCCCCGGGAAGCCGTCGTGGAGCCCTGGGGGCTGGCCGGAGACCGGCGTTGGGCGCTGATCGACGACGGGGGAAAGGTCGTCACCCAGCGTCAGCAGCCGCGACTTGCCCTCGCCGCCGCCGAGCTCGTACCCGGCGGCGGCGTTCGGCTGTCCGCCCCGGGCATGGACCCGCTGACCGTTGCGGTTCCCCGGCCGGTCGGCACGGTGCCGGTGGAGATCTTCCGCGACAAGGTGGAGGGGATCCTCGCCGAGGACGTGACCGCACACGCCTGGTGCAGCCACTATCTCGGCGCCGACGTGCGCCTCGTGCACATGGATGATCCGGCCACGCGCAGGCCCGTCGATCCGGAGTACGCGCGACCGGGCGAAACGGTCAGCTTCGCCGACGGCTACCCGCTGCTGCTCACCACGGCCGCCTCGCTCGACGCCCTCAACTCCCTGATCGCCCAAGGCGCTCACCCGGCCGAGGGGCCGCTGCCGATGAACCGGTTCCGGCCGAACGTGGTCGTGGCCGGCACCGCCGCCTGGGCCGAGGACGGCTGGTCGCGCGTCGCCGTCGGCGAAGTCACCTTCCGTGTCGCCAAGATGTGCGGGCGGTGCGTGGTGACCACCACCGACCAGGGCACCGCCGCGCGAGGCAAGGAGCCCCTCGCCTCGCTGGGACGCCACCGCCGCATCGGCGGCAAGCTGGTCTTCGGACAGAACCTGGTGCCGCTCTCCCCCGGCACCATCCGGGTCGGCGATCCGGTGACGGTCCTCGAGTAGAGGGCTTCGCGAGCGGCCCTCGAAGAAAGATCCGGACAACGCCCGTTGCGCGGGAACCGAGGCCGGGGGCCTGCGCGTTGAGTTTTCGTGAGAAGTTCATGAGAGGCCCAGGGAGCGGGTGATTTCGCTCTCTCTTTGACGGGGCCGGCACGTGAACGGCTCCGCGGGGGGTTATCACGGAGCCGGAAGGGGGTGCGGGGACGGTGCGAGCAATCGGCGGACTCTGGCGCTGGCGGCACAATCCGCTGCGGCGCACGAGCGATCTGATCGAGGCCTGGGTGGCTTTGGTGGCGCTGCTGCTGATCCTGGTCGTCACACCCGTGATCGGTTCCCTCGTCGCCGGCATCGCCGAGGACTCCCTGCAGCAGTCCGTCCGGGACCAGCGCGCGGCCCGCCACCCGGTGACGGCCACCGTGGTGCGCAAGTTGGACCGCTCCCCGCTGGACACCGACCCCGAGACCTCCTCGTCGCGGGACCTGCGCAGCCGCGTCGTCGCCGACTGGACCGCGCCGGACGGCTCCGCCCAGCACGGCACGGCCATGGCGAACCTCAAGTCCCCGCACCATGGCGACCACTTCAAGATATGGACGGACCAGCACGGCCGGATAGTGGCCCGGCCGCTGGATCCCGCGACGGCGACGACGCATGCGGTGCTCGCCGGGTTCGGTGCCGCCATGCTCACCGCGGGTGCCGTCGAGAGTGGCCGGCGGCTGATCGTCTGGCGCATGGTCCGCCGCCGGTACGCCCGTTGGGACCAGGCCTGGGACCGGGCGGGCCCGGACTGGGGCAGGACCGGCACCGGCAGCTGACGGCCTTCCGGCTCTGGTCAACCCACCACCCGCGCGCACGCTACGGTGGACCGGCCGATCCCTTCGGCATCAACCCGCGTATCACGAGGTGGGGGCACAAAAACACCATGGCACAGGGCACGGTCCAGGTGACGCACACCGGCACATCGCGGTGGCGACGCCGCACGGGTGAGTACGCATCGCTTGCCGCCGCCCTGGAGGCCGCCGCCGACGGCGACGTCCTCACCGTCGCGCCCGGTACGTATCGGGAAAACCTCGTCGTGCAGCGGTCGGTGACCCTGCGCGGGCCGGAGGGCTCCCCCGGTTCGGTGCGGATCGCGCCCGTGGACGGGGTGCCGCTGACCGTGCGCGCCTCGGCCGTGGTCCAGGACCTCCACGTGGAGGGGCAGGACGCCGCGGCGCCCGCCCTGCTCGTCGAGGAGGGCACGCCGGAGCTGCTGGACGTCCGGATCATCACCCGGTCCGCGGCCGGGATCGAGGTGCGCGGGGGCGCGCGTCCGACCGTGCGGCGGTGCACCGTCGACAATCCGGCCGGCATCGGTATCGCCGTACTCGACGGCGGGGGCGGAGTGTTCGAGGAGTGCGAGGTCGTGTCCGCCGGTCAGTCGGGGGTCGCGGTCCGCGGCGGTGCGCACCCGCGTCTGGAGCGTTGCCGGATCCATCACGCCTCGGGGGCGGGTCTGTCGGCGACCGGTGAGAACTCCGCCCTGGAGGCGGTGGGTTGTGAGGTGTACGAGGTCCGTGGCAGCGGGGTCCAGGTCACCGGCCGGGCCACCGCGCACCTCACGGACTGCGATGTGCACCGCACCACGGGGGACGGTGTCACGCTCGACACGGACGCGGTACTCACCCTGGCCGACTGCCGCATCCACGACATCCCGGAGAACGCGGTCGACCTGCGGTCGCGCTCGGTGCTCACCCTGACCCGGACGACGGTGCGTCAGTTCGGGCGCAACGGCCTGTCGGTGTGGGATCCGGGCACGCGCGTGGACGCCAACCAGTGCGAGATCTTCGACAGCACGGGCGACTACCCGGCGGTGTGGGTGAGCGACGGCGCCACGGTGGTGCTCGACTCCTGCCGGGTGCACGACGTGCCGGACGCGCTGTTCGTCCTCGACCGCGGCTCGCGCGCGGACGTCGTCGACAGCGACCTGTCCCAGGTGCGCAATACGGCCGTGTCGGTGAGCGACGGTGCGACCGCGCAGCTCGACGACTGCCGCATCCGGGACGCCGCGACGGGCGCCTGGTTCCGCGACCACGGCAGCGGCGGCACCCTCAACAGTTGCACCATCGACGGCACGCAGACCGGCGTGATCGTCACCAAGGGCGCCGATCCCACCATCGAGCGATGCACGGTCGACTCCCCCGCCGAAGCGGGTTTCTACGTGTCGGCGGGCGGGCGCGGCAGCTTCCTCAACTGCCGTGTGACGGGCAGCGGCGGCTATGGCTTCCATGTGATCGACGGCAGCCGTACGACGCTGAGGAAGTGCCGTACGGAGCGGTGCGCGCGCGGTGGGTACGAGTTCGCGGAAGCCGGCGACGCCGCGCCTGGCACGGGCCCCGTCGTCGAGGACTGCACCAGCGACGAGAGCGCGGGCCTCGGGTCGCCCGCCGCCCCGGAGCCCGCCGTACAGACGACCGGTCAGTCGCCCGGGCTGCTCGGCGCGATCCCCGGGCAGCGCACCACCGAACAGGAGCCCCTGCTCGCCGCCGCTCAACCCGAGCCGCCGACGCGGACGTCGAAGGCCGTGATGGGTGAACTCGACGCGCTGGTGGGCCTGGACAGCGTCAAGCGCGAGGTGCGGGCACTGACCGACATGATCGAGGTCGGCCGGCGTCGCCAGCAGGCGGGCCTCAAGGCGGCCTCGGTCAAACGGCATCTGGTCTTCACGGGCTCCCCCGGCACCGGCAAGACGACCGTGGCCCGGCTCTACGGCGAGATCCTCGCCTCGCTCGGCGTGCTGGAGAAGGGCCATCTCGTCGAGGTGTCCCGCGTCGATCTGGTCGGCGAGCACATCGGCTCGACGGCGATCCGCACCCAGGAGGCCTTCGACCGGGCGCGCGGCGGTGTGCTGTTCATCGACGAGGCGTACGCGCTGTCGCCGGAGGACTCGGGCCGGGACTTCGGCCGGGAGGCCATCGACACGCTGGTGAAGCTGATGGAGGACCACCGGGACGCGGTCGTGGTGATCGTCGCGGGCTACACGGCGGAGATGGAACGGTTCCTGTCGGTCAACCCCGGTGTGGCGTCCCGCTTCTCACGGACCATCACCTTCAGCGACTACGACCCCCAGGAGCTCCTGCGGATCGTCGAGCAGCAGGCCGACGAGCACGAGTACCGGCTGGCGCCGGGCACCGCGGAGGCCCTGCTGAAGTACTTCACGGCGATCCCCAAGGGCCCGGCGTTCGGCAACGGCCGGACCGCCCGCCAGACCTTCGAGGCGATGGTCGAGCGGCACGCGAGCAGGGTCGCCCACTTCGACGAACCGAGCACGGACGACCTGACTCTGCTCTTCGCCGAGGACCTTCCGGAATCCTCCTAGACCGGGCTGCCGCCCATCCCCGGACCCAGGCCACCGGTAGGGCAGCCACGGGCACCAGCAACAGGACGGCGGCCTGCGGCAGTTCGGGCGGGACGGCCCCCGGTTCCTACCCGGGGCGCGGGCCCGGCACTTCCCGGCGCAGACGGGCCAGTAGCCGTTCCCGCTCCTCGGCGAACGCCGGGTCGGCCTGGTAGTCGGAGTGACCCAGGATCGGGGCGGGCAGCGGGTGCTGGGCGGTGCGGCCGTAGGCGAGCGGGTCCTTCAGCGGGCCGCAGTCCACCTCGGGGCCGCAGTCGCCAGACAGGCGGACCGGGCCGCCAATGGGGTCGGTGAGCCGGTAGAGGTTGCGCCAGCAGTCGACATCGTGGTGCAGGGAGCTCAGGGCTGCGGGGCCGAAGTGGGCCGGGAACCAGCGGCCGTAGAGGCGCTCGAGCGGGGAGCCGTAGGTCAGCAGGGCGACCCGTTTACGGACGGACGGCGTCAGCTGCCAGGCCGCGGCGGCCGCGAGCACGCTGCCCTGGGAATGCCCGGAGATGACGAGACGGCCGCCCGTGGCGCGCGTCCAGGTCGCCATCCGCCAGGTCAGGTCGGGCACCGCGCGCTCGGCGTAGCAGGGCGGGGCGAAGGGATGGGCGGCGCGCGGCCAGAAGGTGCCGACGTCCCAGAGGATGCCGATGGTGCGACGGGCGGAGGCGTCCTTGTAGGCGCGCCGGCCCCAGGTGACGAACAGTATGAAGCCCAGTCCGATCAGCCAGGAGCCCAGGGCCTGGGCGGTCTCCGCCGCGCCCTGCACGAAGGTGGCGGCATGCCGGGCGGCCTCGCCGGGCGCCTCTTCGGTGATCTTCGCGCCGACGATGGCTCCGGCGCCCAGGATCAGGGTCGCGACGGCGGTGACGGCGACGACGAGGGCAGCGCGGTCGGTGAGCGTGGCCAGCGCGCGCGTGGTGGCGATGCGGCGGGTGCGCGCCGTGTCCTTGGGTTCGCCGGGGTAGTCGAGCTCGACGGTGCCCAGTTCGGTGCCGCGCAGGATCCAGGCCCGCCACCCGAGCCAACTGCAGAACACGACCAGGACGAGGAGCAGTACGGGGATCACGGACGACTGCCAGGTCAGCAGGACCGGCGGGCCGTCGATGGAGGTGCCGGTGCCGTCCAGCCAGTCCGACACCCGCTGGGAGACGCCGCCGGACATCACGCCGCCCAGGGCGCAGGCCAGCATCGCGACGGCGGGTCCGCCCCTGCCGCGCAGCACCGAGCGCGGGTCGGGGTGGGTGCGGTACAGCAGGTGGGCGACCACCGCGAGGACGATCACCAGCAACCCCTGGACCAGGGCGATGGCGCCGAAGGTGGTGCCGCCTCCGGCGAGCCGGCCGGCCGACTGCCACCCGGGGCGCTCCCAGCCTGCGTACACCGAGGCGAGCAGCAGCAGGAGGAGGGCGCCGAGCGGGAGGCGGCGTACGAGGTGCTCGTCGAGTTCTTGGTCGAGGCGGTTCTCGCTGCGTCCCCGGCGGCAGACCACCCACAGCACGACGGCGGCGGTCCCGGCGAGCGCCGCATAGAGCAGCCAGCCCAGCGTGTCGAGTACGGCGGGGCCGCCCGGTCTGCGGTCGAAGCGAGCCGCGGAGGCCGCGACCGCCGCGGCGACCGTCAGCAGGCCCGCCGCGGTGTGGGCGGCGCGCAGCCGGGCGACCAGCCGGCGGCCGTACCAGAAGCCGGGCCGGCCCAGGGCGGTGCGGCCGGTCTCCTCGTCCGGTTCGGGACCGCGGGACATCGGCTGCTCGGACTCGTACGCGCTCCAGGTGCGGTGGGAGAGGTACCAGAGCAGCCCGGTGAGCACGGCGGGCACCAGGGCCGCGACGGCGAGCCGGCGGCCGGGCCTGCTCCACCAGCCGTGGTCCGACACGTCGGGCGACAGGAAGCCCAGCCAGGAGTGCTGCTCGGCACACGCGCGCGTGCCCGCGCACTGCCAGGCCGCCAGGTCCAGGGCGACCTCGCAGGCGGCCGCGACCAGCAGCACCGTCAAAGTCAGCCCTACGAGCCGCACCAGCAGCCCGTAGAAACGCACCGTCCGCTTGCGGCCGCGTGCGGTGGGGCGCATCCAATGGGCGAGGTTGGCGACCATGAACGGCAGCAGCAACAGCCACAGGGCACGTGCGCTGTTGCCGGAGGTGAGGTTGCACCAGACGTACGCCTCCGGCACCGGTCTGCCGCGGTAGTCGTCGGGTCTGCTCTCCGCGTCGACGTCCTCGGCACGCCGGAAGACGGCCGCCGTGTCGTCGCCGGTGATCCGCACCGTGCGCGGATCGTTCAGCATCTCCTGGGGCGTGGTGCCGCCCACCCCGTGGACCAGGAGTTCCAGGGCGGTTCCGGATTCCCCGGGCCCCGGTGCGGGGCCGTCCGTCGAAGCATGTCGCTGCGCACGTTCCACTGTTCGCACTTCCCCCGTGACGCGCCGTCTCCTTGTGCCAGTGCGGGCACAAGGATCTCCCCTCCGGCGGGGGCGCACAGCCGTGGACACCGAATCTCCCCGATCCGAGTGACATGCGGGGATCGGATGAGGCATTGGTGGCATGCCCGCGTCGGGTGGGTGGCGCCCTGGGCACCCACCCGTGCAAGGATGGGACGTCCGTGCACCCGGGCCGGGGAGAATGTCCTTGTCGCAGTAGGTGCGCAGGGCGTGTCGGACTGCTTGAGGCGAAAGGACCGGAGCGTACGTGAGTGAGAATCAGAACCTCCTCGCGGAGCAGAGGCGCGCCCTGATCCTGGACGAGGTCCGGCGCCGGGGCGGGGTTCGCGTCAACGAGCTGACCCGCAAGCTCGGCGTGTCGGACATGACCGTGCGCCGCGATCTCGACGCGCTGGCCCGCCAGGGCGTCCTGGAGAAAGTGCACGGCGGCGCGGTGCCGGTCGTCGAGGCGAGCACGCACGAGCCGGGCTTCGAGGCCAAGTCGGGCCTGGAGCTGACGGCCAAGGAGGACATCGCGCGGTCCGCGGCGGAGCTGGTCGCGCCGGGGAGCGCGATCGCACTGTCGGGCGGTACGACGACGTACGCACTGGCGCACCAGCTGCTGGACGTGCCCGACCTCACGGTCGTCACCAACTCGGTCCGGGTGGCCGACGTCTTCCACGCGGCGCAGCGCACCTCCGGCCCGCGGCAGGGTGCGGCCACGGTCGTGCTGACCGGCGGGGTGCGCACGCCCTCCGACTCGCTGGTGGGGCCGGTGGCCGACCAGGCGATCGCGGCGCTCCACTTCGACGTGCTGTTCCTCGGGGTGCATGGCATATCGGTCGAGGCCGGCCTGTCGACGCCTAACCTCGCGGAGGCCGAGACCAACCGGCGCCTGGTGCAGTCGGCGCGGCGGGTCGTGGTGGTCGCCGACCACACCAAGTGGGGTGTGGTGGGCCTGAGTTCGTTCGCCGCGCTGGAGCAGATCGACACGCTGGTGACGGACGCGGGGCTGGCGGGCGACGCGCGTGAGGAGATCTCCGAGCATCTGCGTCGGCTGGTCGTGGCGGGCGAGCCGGAGAGCTGATCCCCTCCGGGCGGTGCAGACATCTGACGGAACGCCAGTTATCGTGACGCTGCCCGGTCAACCGCCCTTCTCCGCCAAGGGGGTTCACGTCCATGGCTCGCCGTCTGCGCCCCGTCGGGCTCGACTTCGTCGACACCGCGCCCGTACGTCTCGTCTTCGCGCGGGAGGTCTCCGCCGCCCCGGAGGCGGTGTTCCGTGCACTCGCCGAGGACGTGCCGGGCTGGGCCGAGTGGTTCACTGCAGTGAGGCTGGCCCGGCCGCTCGACGACGGAGCCCGGCGCGAGGTCCTGCTGACAGGCGGCACGCGCTTCGAGGAGACGGTGCTCGCGGCGAAGGAGGCGGAGGTGTACGCCTACCGTGCCGACGTGACCAACGCTCCTGGCATGCGGGCCCTGGTCGAGGAGTGGCGCCTCGTGGCAGCCGGCACCGGCACGCGCGTGCAGTGGACCTTCGCCGCTGACGGGACGGGCCCGTTCCGGCTCGTCCTCAAGGCGGCTCGGGCGGGCCTGGGGCGGGCCTTCCGGGACGCGGTGACCTCGCTGGACCGGCGGCTCGCGTCCTAGGGCCTCGGACGCCGGCGCTCAGTCGGGCCAGACGCCCGTTGCCAGCAGCGAGTGGATCGCCGCCGTGTACGGCTCGATGTCCAGGCCCTGTTCGGCCAGCCACGCGTCCGAGTAGTACTTGTCCAGATACCGGTCGCCCGGGTCGCACAGCAGCGTCACCACGCTGCCCCGGCGCCCCTCGGCCACCATCTCTGCGACGATCTTCAGCGCGCTCCACAGTCCGGTGCCCGTCGAGCCGCCCGCCTTGCGCCCGATGGTGCGCTCCAGCGCCCGTACGGCGGCGACGCTCGCCGCGTCGGGAACCTTCATCATCCGGTCGATGGCGCCGGGCACGAAGCTCGGTTCCATGCGGGGGCGGCCGATGCCCTCGATGCGTGAGCCGCAGTCGCACGTGACGTCCGGATCGCCGGTGGTCCAGCCCTCGAAGAAACAGGAGTTCTCGGGATCGGCCACACAGATGCGGGTGTCGCGCTGGGTGTAGTGGACGTAGCGCGCGAGGGTCGCGGAGGTGCCGCCGGTGCCGGCCGTCGCCACGATCCACGCGGGCTCCGGGAACCGCTCCAACTCCAGCTGGCGGAAGATGGATTCGGCGATGTTGTTGTTCCCGCGCCAGTCGGTGGCACGTTCCGCGTAGGTGAACTGGTCCATGTAGTGGCCGCCGGTCTCCACCGCCAGGCGGGCCGACTCCTCGTACATCCTGCGTGAGTCGTCCACGAAGTGGCACTGAGCGCCGTGGAACTCGATGAGGCGGCACTTCTCGGCGCTCGTCGTGCGCGGCATGACGGCGATGAAGGGCACGCCGATCAGTTTCGCGAAGTACGCCTCGGAGACGGCCGTCGAGCCGCTGGACGCCTCGATCACCGGGCGGCCGGGCCGGATCCAGCCGTTGCACAGTCCGTAGAGGAAGAGTGAGCGGGCGAGCCGGTGCTTGAGGCTGCCGGTGGGGTGGGTCGACTCGTCCTTCAGGTACAGATCGATCCCCCACTTCTCCGGCAGCGGGAACCGGAGCAGGTGCGTGTCGGCCGAGCGGTTGGCATCGGCCTGGACCTTGCGGACGGCCTCTTTCAGCCAGGCACGGTAGGCGGCGTCGCTGTGGTCGACGTCGAGGGTTTCGCCGGTCCGGGTCTGCTGGGGGGTGCTCACGACGGGGGCTCCTTACGCTGTGCGCCGACGGCGCGTCGCGCGGCCGACTCATCGATCATAGACACCTTCCGCACGCTTCTCACCTGCATAAACATCTCTTTGGGAACCTCAAAGAGCGACCTGGGGCAGCGGTGTACCAGGGTGTGGGGGCGCATTCGCGCGAGTGCTCCGGGCGCTCGGTCCGTGGGTGCCGTGCGTACTGGTGCTCGACGCCGGGTGCGGGCAGACTGCACCGAAACGGGGGCGCACACTGGAGCACGACAGGAGCTGGATCACGGCCCACGCAGGCGGCCGGTCCGGCGCACCGGACGCGTACAAGGGGGCGGGCGGCATGGCGGAGCCGGAGTTCACGGCGACGGGCGTGCGGATAGGGAAACGGCTGCGTTCGCTCACCCGGGCCGGGCAGGTCCGGATCAGCGACGGCAGGCTTGCGTTGCTCACCAGTTACGGCACCGAGATCGACAGCGCACCGGTGCAGGCGGTGCGCGCCTCCAAGCCCTGGTTCGCGGCGGACGACCGGGCGCTGGCGGACCTCAACGGCAAGCGGTACCTGCTGACTCTGGGCGATCACGACCCCGCACCGGGCGAGCCCGGGCCGCCCGCGGCACGCCGGTTCATCGAGGCCGTACGGAAAGCGGCGGGGCGCGGCGGCTGACAGATCCCGCAGGACAGCGGGGCGAGCTGCACCCCGCGGTCGACGGAGCCGACCGCGAGTTGCGGTACCGCGCCCCCTGAGTCACGCTGTTCTCACGTCACTCTGGGTTTACCGGCGATAACGCTGCGAACCAGCCGCCGGGCACGACGGCAGGTGGCCGTGTTCGTCAGCCACTCTGCCGGATCCGTCTTCCGTGTTCTTCCGGACCTCTTCAGTCGGGGAGTCGCAGCCGTGATCACTCACCCAAGCAGGCACTGCACGGTGGAGCTCCAAGCCCTGCCGTCGCGGATCGGCCAGGTCCGCAGAATCGTCTCTGCGCAGTTGCGCTACTGGCATATGGACTCCCTCATCGACCGGGCCGCGCTCGGCGTGACGGAGCTCCTGACCAACGTCCACCTGCACGCCCAGCCCGACAAGCTGTGCACCGTGGAGATAGAACTGCTGCTCGACCGGCTCACGGTCTCCGTGCACGACCACGACCCCCGGCTGCCCGAGGTGCGGGACGTGGAGCCTTCCGACACCACCGGGCGCGGGCTCGCCATGGTGGCCGCGGTGAGCGAGAGCTGGGGAGTGCGTCCGGACGGCGAGTCGGGCAAGGTCGTCTGGTTCACGCTGCCCACCGCTCCGGCTCCGGTCGCGGCGCCGGCCCGCCCTCCACGCCGTACGGCCGACAAGCCGGTCCACCGCTTCGCGGAGGTCGAGCACGCGGTCGACGGGCTCAGGTCCGCACACGCTCCCGCCCGGTCGGCCGTTGCCGGCTGACCGGGCGGTGACCTCCTCCCCGGTGTCTCACTCGGTGGCGATGGCGCGCAGCACGTCCAGGCGGGCCGCCCGCCGGGCCGGGCGCAGGCCCGCGAGGGCTCCGGCCGCGAGACCCACCAGGGCCACGATCACGAGTTGCACGGGCGGGATCGCGAAGGCGAAGGCGCTGTCGCTGGCGCCGTCCGAGGCCTTGACCAGCACCCAGCCGAGGAAGGCGCCGAGGCCGAGCCCGCCGACCGTGCCGAAGGCGGCGACGAGGACCGACTCCCAGCGGACCATGGCCCGCAGCTGGGAACGGGTCTGACCGACGGCCCTGAGCAGGCCCAGTTCGCGGGTGCGTTCGTGGATCGCCAGGGTCAGGGTGTTGGCGATGCCCAGGAGCGCGATGAGGACCGCGAGGGCGAGCAGGGCGTAGACGAGGGTCAGCATCATGTCGATGCCGCCGGCCGAGGACTGCGCGTAGTCGTCGCGGGTCTGCACCTCGGGGTTGCCGTACTGGGCCGCGACCTTGGTCACGGCCGCCTTGCCCGCGTCGGTGCTCACGCCGTCCTTGAACGAGACGGCGATGAGAGTGTCGGAGTCCTGGATACGATGCGGGGCCCAGGCGGTGCGGGTGATGACGTAATCCCCGGCGAGTTCGGACTGGCCGTAGACCGCGCGGACCGTGAAGGTCTCCTTCTTGCCGTCGGTGAAGGCGAGTTGTGCCTTGTCGCCGGTGGCGAGGTGCTGCTTGTCGGCCTCCGTCCGGGTGATGGCGATGCCGTCGGCGCCGAGGTCGCGCAGGGAGCCCTGGACCTTGCCGAGGTCGAAGGTGCGCTCCAGGGCGACCGGGTCGGTGACGGTCAACGCCCGTCCCTTGCCGTCGACTTGGGCAACTCCTCGGCCGAGTCCTACGGCCGTGTCGACCTGGGGCAGCTGCTGGATCGCGCCGGCGAGCCGGGGGCTCAGGCCACTGCCGCCCGCGCCGAACGAGGGGGTGCTGACGGCTACGTCGCCGGCGAAGGACCGGGACACGGTCTGGTCCATGGTCGCCTTCAGCGAGGCGCCGAAGACGGTGAACAGCGAGACCACGGCCACGCCGATCATCAGGGCGCTCGCGGTGGCGGCCGTCCGCTTCGGGCTGCGCAGGGCGTTGCGCCGGGCGAGTGAGCCGGTGACGCCGCGCAGTCTGTCGAGGGGGCCGCCGAGGATCCGTACGGCCGTGGAGGAGGCGACCGGGCCGAGGACCACGAAGCTAACCAGGGCGACTACGGCGCCAAGTCCCGCGAGCCATATGGACGGTGAGACCAGGACGCCGGTGAGGGTCACCGCGACGGCGAGGGCGGCGAGGCCCAGGCCGGTGACGGCACGCAGGCGGGAGGCTCCGGAGGCGTCGACGGCCGTCTCGCGCAGTGCGGCCAGCGGAGCGGTACGACCGGCGCGGGCGGCCGGCAGGAGCGCGGAGCCCAGGCAGACCACGATGCCGACTGCGAGCGGCAGCACCATGGACAGGACGCTGATCACCAAGTTGCCGTCGGGGAAGGGGAATCCGATGGCCGGGAACAGCGCCTGCAGCCCGGCGGCGATACCGATGCCGCCCGCAAGACCGGCCGCCGAGGCGGTCACGGCGACGACAGTGGCCTCGACGAGGGTCGTCGCGGTGACCTGACGGCGGGAGGCGCCGAGGGCACGCAACAGGGCGTTCTCGCGGGTGCGTTGGGCGACGACGATCGCGAAGGTGTTGTGGATGGAGAAGGTCGCCACGAGCAGGGCGATGCCGGAGAAGACGAGCAGGAAGGTGGTGAAGATGCTCAGGAACTGGCTGGAGACCATGTCGGTGTTCTCCTGCGCCGACTCCTGACCGGTGATGGCCTCAACGCCCTTGGGCAGCACGGGAGTCAGCCGGTCGACGAGCTCCTTCTCACTGATGCCGGGCCCGGCCCGCACCTTGATGCTCGCCGCCTCGCCGGGCCTGGCCGTGAGGTACTTCTCGGCGTCGGCGCGGGTCATGCCGGTGAAGGTCACCTGCGCCATGCCGTCCTCGCCGCCGAAGGTCGCCAGGCCGACGATGGTCACCTTGACCGGGTCGGGTGTACGCAGCATGGTCGTGTCGCCGATCTTCAGGTCGCCCTTGTCGGCGGCGCCGCGGTTGACCACGACCTCGCCGGACTTCTGCGGGGCGCGGCCCCCGGCGAGCCGGTACGGGTTGAGCTCGGAGTCGGTGATCCAGTTGCCCGCGAGGGTGGGCGGGCCCTGGCCGCCGATGGGCTTGCCGTTCTTGCCGACGAGCTGTCCGGCGCCCTCGATGTCGGGCGCGGCGGTGGCGACGCCCGGCACCTTCTCCAGGGTGCCGACCAGGGCCGTGTCGACGGGCCGGCGCACGCCCTCGCTCTCGCCGGGCGTGGTGATGGCGTCGGCGCTGCGCACCACGGCACCCGTGCCGCTGGTCGCGTTGCCGAACATCGAGTCGAAGCTGGCGCGCAGGGTGTCGCCCATGACCAGGGTGCCGGCCAGGAAGGCCACGCCGAGGAACACGGCGAGGAAGGTGCCGGCGAAGCGCCGCTTGTGGGCACGCAGGGAGGACACGCTCAGGCGCACGGCGGCGTTCATGACGGCACCTCGAAGGCTTTCAAGCGGTCCAGGACCCGGTCGGCGGTCGGGGAATCCATGCGGTCGACCAGGCGTCCGTCGGCGAGGAAGACGACCTCGTCGGCGTGCGCGGCGGCGACCGGGTCGTGGGTGACCATGACGACGGTGCGGGCGGTCTGTCGCACGGCGCGGCCCAGCAGGCCGAGCACCTCCTCGCCGGAGCGCGAGTCGAGGTTGCCGGTCGGCTCGTCGGCGAAGACGACGTCCGGCTGCCCGGCGAACGCCCGGGCCACGGCGACGCGTTGCTGCTGACCGCCGGAGAGTTCGGAGGGACGGTGGTGGAGGCGGTCGCGCAGGCCGACGACGTCGACCAGCGCGTCGATCCACTCCAGATCCCCCTTGCCGCCGGCGAGGTCCAGGGGCAGCGTGATGTTCTCCGCGACGGTCAGCGTCGGCACCAGGTTGAACCCCTGGAAGACGAAGCCGACGCGGTCGCGGCGCAGGAGGGTGAGGCGGCGGTCGTCGAGACCGCCCAGGTCGGTGTCGCCGATGTAGGCGGCACCGGAGCTGAGTGTGTCGAGACCGGCCGCGCAGTGCATGAGCGTGGACTTGCCGGAGCCCGAGGGCCCCATGATCGCGGTGAAGCGGCTGACCGGGAAGTCGACGCTCACCCCGTCCAGGGCCCTCACCTCGGTGTCGCCACGGCCGTACACCTTCACGGCCTCGACGACCCGGGCGGCCGTCCGCAGGGCGGTCGTGGTGGTCACGCCGCACCGCCCTTCGTACGGCCGAACTGCTCGTCCAGCACGGACAGCCGACGCCAGTACTCGTCCTCGTCGATCTCGCCGGAGGCGAAGCGGCGGCCGAGCACTGCGAGAGGCGAGTCGCCGGTGGGGCGGCTGTCCTCCATGGCACGCCACGGGCCACGGCGGCCGCGCCACAGGGTGCGGCGCAGGACGGTCACGACGCCGATCACGACGGCTGCCCAGATCAGCGGGAAGAAGAGGATCCACGGGCCGGGTCCGCCGTGCCAGTCTGCGAAGGTCTGCATCTCGAGTCATCTCCTGAGTGGGTCGGGTGGTGATGCCTTCGAGACTCCCGCCGGGGAGGGGTCCGGGTCGTCGTACGGCCAGCGGCACTGCGCGTACCTCCCGGGGAGTACACGGGGGTGGTTTCCGCTGCTCCCGCTCCATGGCTGATTCGGCTCGACTTCTGTAACTACTAGTATGTACAGTGACCGCATGAGCACCTCGGAGAGCACCTCGGAGCGACTGATCGAGTCCACCCGTGAGCTGCTGTGGGAGCGCGGTTACGTGGGCACCAGCCCAAAGGCGATCCTGGAGCGCTCGGGTGCCGGGCAGGGCAGCATGTACCACCACTTCAAGGGCAAGCCGGATCTCGCGCTGGCGGCGATCCGGCGGACGGCCGAGGAGTTGCGGACCACCGCCGAGGGAGTACTCAGCGGTCCGGGGACGCCGTACGAGCGCATCGAGGCGTATCTGCGGCGCGAGCGTGACGTGCTGCGTGGCTGCCCGATCGGGCGGCTGACGATGGATCCGGACATCATCGCCAGCGAAGAGCTGCGCGCCCCGGTCGACGACACGCTCGACGCGATCCGCGAGCTGATCGCCGGGATCGTCGAAGAGGGCAAGGAGCAGGGGCAGTTCGCGCCCTCGCTGGACGGCGAGGAGATCGCCGCGACCGTCCTCGCGACCGTCCAGGGCGGTTACGTCCTCGCGCGTGCCTCCGGCTCCCCCACCGCCTTCGACGCCGCTGTCCGGGGGCTGCTCTCCGTTCTCGCCCCTCGTTAGGAGTTCAGGTCTGTGCACATCACCAGGAAGCGCCCCGACACCCGGCAGGGCCCGGCGGAGAACTTCACGGGCTCGGTGTGGCTCGACGAGATCGCCGCGCCCGCGGCCCCGTCCCGACTGCGCATGTTCAACGTCCACTTCACGCCCGGCGCCCACACCGCCTGGCACCGTCATCCGCACGGTCAGGTCCTGCACGTCCTGGACGGCGAGGGGCTGGTGCAGCGCAAGGGCGGTGACGTCGAGGCGATCCGCGCGGGCGACACGGTGTGGATCGAGCCGGAGGAGTGGCACTGGCACGGCGCCGGGCAGCGCACCTTCATGACGCATCTCGCGGTCGTCGAGGCGGCCGAGGACGGCACGACGACGGAGTGGGCCGCGCATGTGGGCCCGGAGGAATACCCCACGAACGGCTCCCCTGCCTGAGGAGGCATCCGATGCACGCCATGCAGTACGAGCTGACCCTGCCCGCCGACTACGACACGGGCATCATCCGCAGCCGCGTCGCCCGCGTCCGGCATCTGCTGGACGACTGGGAGGGCCTCGGCTTCAAGACGTACCTCCTGCGCGAGCGCGGGGTGAACGGCTCGCCGGTCAACCAGTACGCGCCGTTCTACCTCTGGAACACCATGGAGGGCATGAACACCTTCCTCTGGGGCGGCGCCTTCCAGGGACTCAGCAACGACTTCGGGCGACCGTCGGTCCGACAGTGGACGGGACTGGCCTACGAGGAGGGCGGCACCGCCGGCCTCCCGGCGAGGTTCGCGGTGCGCAGGCGCCAACCGGTGCCGGAGGGCGTGGAGTTGGCCGGAGTCATGACGGATGCGGCGCGGGAGACCGAGCGGCTGGCCGGTGAGGACGGCGCGGTGCTCGCGGCGGCAGCCGTGGACTCGAGCCGCTGGGAGTTGGTCCACTTCTCGCTGTGGGAGCACGACGCGCCGAAGGCCGAAGGCGACGTGTTCGAGGTGCTGCACATGTCGGCGCCGGGGCGTGACCGGCTGCCGCGCGGGCGGCAGTGGTGAGCAGCGTCCGTACGGTGCTGGGCGACGTGCGGCCCGAGGACCTGGGCGTGTGCGACGCGCACGACCACCTCTTCCTCCGCAGCCCCCAACTGCCCGGCCAGGAACTGAACGACGCCAACGCCGCACGGGCCGAGCTGGAGGCGTTCCACGCGGCGGGCGGGGCGAGCGTCGTCCAGTGGACGCCGTACGGGATGGGGCGGCGGGTCGCCGACCTGCCGTTGCTGTCCCGGGCAGCCGGCGTGCACGTGGTCTGCGCGACCGGACTGCACCAGGCGGCCCACTACTCACCGGAGTTGCTGGACGAGCTGCGCGGCAGGCTCACCGACGTGTTCGTCTCCGAACTCACCGAGGGCATCGGCACGTCGGGGGTCCGCGCCGGGCTCGTCAAGGTGGCGGGAGGCTTCCATGCCCTCGACGCGCACGCCCGCTGGACGATGACCGCCGCGGCCGAGGCACACCACGCGACGGGCGCGCCGATCGCCGTGCACCTCGAGCTGGGCACGGGCGCACTCGACGTACTGGAGCTGCTGTGCGGCGAGTTGGGGGTCCCGCCGGACCGCGTGATCCTCGGCCATCTCAACCGCTCCCCCGACCTCGTGGTGCAGCGCCAGGCCGCCGAGGCGGGCTGCTGGCTGGCGTTCGACGGCCCGTCCCGCTCCCATCACGCCACCGACTGGCGCATGCCGGACGCCGTACGGGCCCTCGCCGAGGCGGGTTTCGGGCACCGGCTGCTGCTCGGCGGAGACACCGTGGTGGCCGGGGCGCGGTCGGTCGACGGTGGGCCGGGGATGCCGTATCTGCTGCGCAGAGTCCGGCCGCGGCTCGCGCTGGAGCTGGGTGAGGAACTGACGGACCGTGTCCTCACGGTGAACCCCGGCCGGGCGTTCGCCGTGGAGTGGCGCTGAGCGGGAACGGAGAATCGCCGACATGCCCTTTGTCCGCATCGACGCCCTGCGGGCCGACCCGGCACGCCTCGACGCGCTGGGCCGCGCCGTGCACGAGGCCCTGGTCGAGACCCTCGGCATCCCGCCCGACGACCACTTCCAGGTCCTGGTCGGCCACGACGGCCTCAACAGCACGCTGCGCTATGGCGGTTACCTCGGTGTGCACCGGGACGACGGCATCGTCTACGTGGCGATCACCATGCGTTCCGGCCGCACGCCCGCGCAGAAGCAGGCGCTGTACCGGCGCATCGCCGAACTCGCCCACGCCTACGCGGGGACCGAGCCACGGAACGTGTTCGTCACCGTGACCGAGAACGAGTCGGCGAACTGGTCGCTCGGGAACGGAGTGGCCCAGTACCTCGATGCGAGCGGCTCTTGACCGGCCGCCTCAGCGGCAGAGCTTGTCCAGGTCCTCGGAGAATGTGGCGAACTCGGCCTGTGCCTCGGTGACCATTTCCCGGACGGCGCGGCGCGGGGTGGTCGCGTGCCGCTCGGCGAGCTCAGTCAGCGCCGCGTTCGGGCGTCCCTCGTACTGTTCGTGCTCCACGACCTCCATCGGCCCCAGGCCGTCGGCCAGCACCCACAGGAAGTCGGACAGGTTCCCGGCCACCACACCGCGGTCGCCCTCAGAGCCCAGGAACACCACGGGCTGGTCGGCGAGGGGCCGCCCCGGGCGCACGCACCAGAGGGCGGCGAGACCGCCGGTGCCGTCCTGTCCGAAGACCCGGTACGCATCGCCGTCGAGTTCGTGGTTGCCGGTCCACTGGCGCAGCCAGTGGGTGGTCTCCTCTGCGGAGTCGAAAGCGGCGTACGGCTCGTAGTCGACACCCTCGCCCTCGTCGTAGTCGAACTCCACTCGGGCCACGTCGGCCAGGGCAGGCAGGAAGCGGTGGTCGTCGCCGGTCGTCTCGATCATGTCCGCAGGCTAACCGCCGCCACTGACAACGCTTCTGGCCGCGGAAATCAAATTCGCCCCTGCTCGCCTCGCTCGGTACGGTCGCGAGAGTGTCCTCACTGCTGGGAGCCCCTGAGACAGGCGCGCGACCACCCCGGCAGTCCCCACGCCGAGAGCAGGTTTCATCGATGGCATGCCGTATGAGTGAGCTCGTACTGGGTTGCCGCGACCCCGAGGTGCTGGCTCGGTTCTGGTGCGAGGTCCTGGACTTCGTGGTGCTCGATCGCGAGGACGACGGAAGCATCGAGATCGGGCCGCGCGAAGGGTTCGGCGGACCGCAGCCGACGATCTTCCTCAGCATCAGGGACGAGCCGGAGCCCGGGAAGTCCCGGCTGCACATCGACGTCAACGCCACCGACCGCGACATGGACGCCGAGCTCGAACGCCTCCTGAAGCTCGGGGCGCGCCCGGCCGACATCGGCCAGACCGGGGACGAGCCCTGGCACGTTCTCGCGGATCCCGAAGGCAACGAGTTCTGCCTGCTCAAGGCCCGCCTCTCGCCGCTCTGACGGCCCTTGTCGGCAAGGAGGCGGCAGCCGGGTCGCGACTAGGCGACGGAGATGTCCACGGAAGGCCGCAGCTTCGCCGCCGCGGCCAGGGCCTCGTGCACGGCGTGGGTGTCGAATGCCGTCAACAGGGCTTCGTCCGCCGGGTGTTCGGCGGCCGGGTAGGCGATCTGCTCGTACGCCGCCTGGAAGCGCGGGCCCCAGCGGCGGGCGCCGAGGCGGGCCGTGCGGGAGCAGTTGTCGACCATGTGGGCGACGTTGCGCGCGTGCATGTAGGGCAGCAGGGAGTCGACCGCCTCGATGACGGACTCGTTGACGATCTCCGACCAGGGGTGGCCGCGTTCGGCGAACTCGTCGATCTGGGCGGTCATGGTGGCGACGAAGACGCCGGCGGTGAACGGGTCGACGGGCAGCTCGCGTTCGCCGCGCCGGAGGTGCGCCTCGTCGCCGACCGACCACATGGGTGAGCCGCCGATCTCGCTCATCGGGCGGCTGCCGAGGCGCCGTTCGGCGAGGATCACGCTGCGCAGCTCGGTGCCGTCGGCGACCTCGTCGTAGATCTCGGCGACGATCTCCCGGGCGGGCCGGTACGTCGCGGTGTAGACGCGGTCGAAGGCGTCCCGGCCGGCCGCGTCGAGTCCCTCGCGCACGGCGCGCAGCCCGGTGTGCGAGATGGTGCGGGCGATGGGTCCCGTGATGTTCTCGCAGGCCTTCTCGTACGCGGTGACGGGGTCGTCGCCCGCCAGGCGGCCACGGGTGTACAGGCTCTCCACGATGCCGTGCACGGCGCCGAGCAGGATGGCGCGTTCCCCGACGATGTCGGAGAGGTACTCGCTCTCGAGCGTGGTGCGGAAGGTGTACGGCGATCCGAGCGCGACCGACCAGCCGAGCGCGAGGTCGGTGGCCCGGCCGTCGGGGTCGGCGTGGACGGCGTAACTGCTGTTGATTCCGGCGCCGTTGATCTCCTCGCCCTGCTGGTAAAGGCGCCGCACGGAGTCGCCCATGCCCTTGGGGCACACGGCGATCACTCCGTGCCCGGGCGGGAACTCCCCTCCCGTTTCCCGGAGATGGCCTAGCAGGAAGCCGTGCGAGAGGCCGATGACGGCGTCGGGCCCGAGCGTCGCGAAGATCTCCTGGTGGTGCGCGGCGAGTGCGGCGTCCGCGATCAGGAGGATCACCAGGTCGCTCTCGGCGGCGACGGCAAGCCAGTCGCCGAGCGTGCCGTCCTCCTCCGTGAAGCCGTGGGCCCTGGCGTCGGCGGCCGAACCGGATCCCGGGCGCAGTCCGACGGCCACCCGGATGTCCGTGGCGGCCAGCGAGTCCCGCAGGTTGAGGGCCTGGGCGCGGCCCTGCGGGCCCCAGCCGAGGACACCGATGCGGCGGACGCCGGCGAAGGCCTGCGGCAGCAGCGGGAAGAGGTGCCGGCCGCCGCGCAGGATGGTCTCGGTGCCGCCGGGCACGTCCATCGTTTCGAGGGGGAAGACGCGGGAGGTGTACGTGGTCGAGGTCATGGTCGAGTTGTAGGCTCCGCGAGAGTGTTGCAGCAAGCGCAACATATGCAGCGGGCTGTTGCATGAAGTGAAAGAGCGAGGTCACAGGGTGCGTGATGACCATCGGGAGCTGCGTCTTTTCCTGCATCTGGCGCAAACGCTGAACTTCGGGCGGACGAGCCTGGACTGTCACGTCAGTCCGGCGACGCTGACGCGCACGGTGCAGCGGCTGGAGACGGACCTCGGGCATCGGCTCTTCGAGCGCGGGCCGCGCGGGGTGTCACTGACGGCTCAGGGGCATCGCTTCCGTGAATACGCCGTCCAGGCACTGGAGTTGTGGCGCTCCTACCGCGAGGAGCACCCCGACCCGGCCCAACTCACCGGCCGTCTGGCGTTGTTCGCGACGGTGACCGCCTGCCAGGCGCTGCTGCCCGACCTGTTGGCCCCCTTCCGCACCGCCCACCCCCAGGTCCTCCTCGACCTGCGCACCGGTGACGCGGCGGCCGCGCTGGCCCGGCTCGACGAGGGCGAGGTCGACGTGGCCGTGGCGGGGATCCCGGCGCGGCTGCCCGAGGGCCTGGTGAGCCGCACGGTGGCGGTCACCGAGCTGGTCCTCGTCACCGCGCGGGACCGCCCGGACGCCGATCTCGACGGCCCCTTCGTCCTCCCCCACCGCGGGCTGGTCCGCGAGGCCGCCGACCGCTGGTTCCGCACCCGCGGCACGACACCCGAGCCGGCCTGTGAACCGGACGGCCACGAGGGGCTGTTGACGCTGGTCGCCCTGGGCTGCGGCACGGGCGTGGTCCCCCGCCTCGTACTGGACCACAGTGCGGTGCGCGACCGGCTGACGGTGATTCCCGCCGATCCGCCGCCGGAGCCGTTCCCGATCGGGCTGTGCGTCCGGCGGGCCGATCTGCGGCGGCCACTGGTGGCGGCCCTGTGGAGCCTGTGTCAGGGGGACTCGGACCGCTGAGGGGCGCCGAGCGCGGCGTACTCGACGGCGATCCGCGCGCCGAGCCGGGCGTTGTTCTTGACCAGCGCGATGTTCGTACGCAGGCTCTCGCCACCGGTGAGCTCGACGATCCGGCCGAGGAGGTAGGGAGTGGTGTCCTTGCCGGTGATGCCGGCCTTGTCCATCTCGGCCAGGGCCTGGGCGATGACGCCGTCCATGTGCTCGGCGGGGACCTCCTCGTCCTCGGGCACCGGGTTGGCGATGCTGACGCCGCCGGGAATGCCGAGGTCCCAGCGGGCGTGCATCACGGCGGCGATCTCGGCCGGCGAGTCCACGCGCATGGGCGAGGTGAAGCCGCTGCGCCGCGAGTAGAACGCCGGGAACTCGTCCGTGCCGTAGGTCAGGACCGGAACGCCCAGGGTCTCGAGGGTCTCCAGGGTCAGGCCGATGTCGAGGATGCTCTTGACGCCCGCGCTGATCACCGCGACGCCGGTCACGGCCAGCTCCGTCAGGTCGGCGCTGATGTCGAACGTCGTCGGCGCGCCGCGGTGCACGCCGCCGATGCCGCCAGTGACGAAGGTACGGATGCCGGCGAGGGCGGCCAGCCGCATGGTCGCGGCGACGGTCGTCGCGCCGTGGGCACCGCGCGCGATGACGTACGCGAGGTCGCGGACGCTGGCCTTGGTGACGTCCGGCGCGGTCGCCAGGAGTTCGAGGTCCGCCTGGGTCAGCCCGACGTGGGGCCGGCCGTGCAGGACCGCGATCGTCGCGGGGACGGCGCCGCCGTCACGGATGATCTGTTCGACCTCCACGGCCATCTCGACGTTCTGCGGGTACGGCATGCCGTGGCTGATGATCGTCGACTCCAGCGCCACGACGGGACGCCCGTCGCGCAGCGCCTCGCGGACCTCGTCGGTCAGCACCAGGCGCGGATGCGGGACTGCGGTCGCGGGAGTCGGGGCAGGGGTGGGCGTGGTCATCTCTGGCTCCGCATCGGGTCGTTCAGGGTCGGGGGTTCAGGACTCGGGTCGTACAGGATTCGGGGCGGCCGGGCGGGCGGTTCAGATCGTTCGGTCAGGCCGGTGAGTCGGTCAGGTCGTCCGAACGGGTCTGGCCGGTCCGTTCCGTCAGGTCGTACGGGCCGGTCAGCGCGTCCTCGATCAGGCGTGGGGTCAGGTCGGGGCGTACCGTCGCCGGGCTCTCGACCGTCAGGGCCGCGGCGGCATGTCCGTAGCGGGCGGCGTCCGCCGGGTCGCCACCGGCCAGCAGTGCGTGGACGAACGCAGCGAGCATCGCGTCCCCGGCGCCGGTCACGTCGGCCACCTCGGCGGGTGGTGCGGCCAGGACCCTCGCGTCCTCGCCCGAGGTGCTCAGCACGCTGCCGCGCGCGCCGAGCCGTACCCATACATGCCGCACTCCGCGCGCGTGCAGCACGCCGGCGGCGGCCGTCACCTCGGCCTCGCTGTCGCGGACGTCCGTGCCGAGCAGGGCCCGCAGTTCGTCGAGGTTCGGCGTCAGTGCGAAGACCGGGCGCCGGGCGGTGAGCAGGGGCGCGAGCAGGGCCGCCTTGGGGGCGCTGACCGGGTCGATCACCACCGGTACGTCGGCGGGGTGGGCGACGTCCATGGCGTGGGCCAGCACGTCGGCGGGCAGATTGCCGTCCAGGACCAGCATGTCGGCGTGAGCGATCAACTCGCGGGCGGGGAGCAGGTCTTCCGGAGCGAGCGCTTCGGTGGCCGCCATGTCCGCCACCGCCACGACCAGGTCCCCGTCGGCGTCGAGGACCGCCGTGTACGTCCCCGTCGGGTGCGCACTGCGATGCACGTGGCCAAGGCGCACGCCCGCGGCCGCGGTCTCCGCGAGCAGCCGCTCGCCTGCCGCGTCCCGGCCGACGGCGGCGATCAGATGCGTGGGGGTTCCCAGTCGCGCCAGGTTCTCGGCGATGTTGCGGCCCACGCCGCCCGCCGTGGTGCCGGCCCGCCCGGGATTGCTCGTCCGCTGCCGTACGGGCGCCAGACTGCGCACCTTCACGTCGACGTTGGCCCCGCCGACGACCACGACCGCGTTGTCCTCGCGGAGGATGTAGCCGCGGCCGAGGATGGCGCCCTTCTTGCCCAGGTTGGACAGGTGCACGTTCACCGCGGCCCGGGTGCTGCCGAGGGCGTCGGCGATCACCTGCGGACCGGCGAGCGGGTCGCGGCGCAGCAGCGCGATGATCTCGCGCTCCCGCTGGGTCAACATCATGCTGACTAAACTAAAGCGTCTTTATTGAAGTAAGCAAGAGGTGTCTGCCGGGGTCTTGGGCAGGGGCTTGGGCGGTCAGCCGGTGCTCCTGCCGAGGTCGAGCCGTCCCACACGCTCCACGTTCCCCCGGTCCTCGGCGTCCTCGCTGGCCTCGGCGGCGAACCAGGCGTCGAGGATCTCCTTGAGCAGCGGCTCGGACGTCAGTCGCAGGCTGAGCGCCAGCACGTTGGCGTCGTTCCAGCGGCGGGCGCCGTCCGCGGTGTACGCGTCCGTGCACAGGGCCGCCCGTACGCCGGGGACCTTGTTCGCGGCAATGGACGCTCCCGTGCCGGTCCAGCAGCACACGACCGCCTGGTCCGCGGTCCCTGCGGCGACCTCGCGGGCGGCGGCCTCGGAGCACGCGGCCCACTGGGGATCGTCACCGGGACTCAGCGCCCCGTAGGACACGACCTCGTGGCCGCGTCTGCGCAGGTCCGCGACGAGCGAGCGCGCCACGGGTTCGTCCATGTCGGAGGAGACGGAGATCCGCATGGTCCGGAGCGTAACCCCGCGGGGCCCACGCCCCCAGTGCGCAGGTGTGGAGGAGCGGACTCGCGCGGGGCGGGGAAACCGTCTGGCAGCCTTGCGGCCGCTGCCCTATTGCCTGTCGCGGCACTAGCTTGGCGCGATGCGCTTCGCCTTCAAAACCTCGCCACAGGGCACCACCTGGGACGCGCTGCTCGACGTCTGGCGTACCGCCGACGAGATGGAGGTCTTCGAGTCCGGCTGGACCTCCGATCACTTCCAGGCCATGCACGGCACCGATCCGGCCACACCGCGTCTCGAAGGGTGGGTCACGCTGACCGCGCTCGCCCAGGCGACCCGGCGGCTGCGCCTGGGCACGCTGGTCACCGGCATCCACTACCGGCATCCCGCCGTGCTCGCCAACATGGCGGCCACCCTCGACGTCATCTCCGGCGGCCGCCTGGAACTCGGCGTCGGAGCCGGCTGGAACGAAGAGGAATCCCGCGCCTACGGCATCGAGTTGGGCACCCCGAAGCAGCGCAGCGACCGCTTCGAGGAAGCGTGCGAAGTGCTGACGGGACTGCTCGGACCGCAGCAGAGCACCACCTTCAAGGGCGACTACTACGAGCTGACCGACGCACGCTGCGACCCCAAGCCGCTGCAACGCCCCCATCCGCCCCTGTGCATCGGCGGCAGCGGCGAGAAACGCACCCTGCGGACCGTGGCGCGGTTCGCCCAGCACTGGAACTTCGACACGGGGACGCCGGAGCAGTTCCGCAGAGCGCGCGAGGTGCTGTACGAGCACTGCGGCCGCGTCGGACGCGATCCCGCGGAGATCCGGCTCTCCGCGCAGGTGCGGTTCGACGGTGATCCGGGGCGGACCGCCGCGAGGGCGGCCGACTTCGCCGCAGAGGGTGCCGAACTCGCCGTCGTCTACCTGCCGTTGCCCTACACGCGGCACGTACTCGACCCGCTGGCAAAGGAGTTGGCGAAGGCGTTCTAGCCGAGTGCCCCGAGCGGATCGTCCAGCACCGGCTGCCACGCCAACTCGGCCGCGCCGACCAGGCTGTTGTGGTCCAGGGTGCAGGCCAGGATGGGGACGCCGCCGCTCTGGCCCCACAGGCTGCGGTCGGCGACGACGGCGCGCAGGCGGTCGGGGTCGGCGCCGAGGAGGGTGCCGTGGAGGCCGCCGAGGATGATGCGGTCGGGGTTGAGAATGTTCACCAGGCCCGCGAGGCCGAGGCCGAGACGGTCGATGAGGGTCTCGGTGGCCGTGCGGATGGCCGGGTCGTCATAGTGGTTGCGGATCAGGTCCATGGCCTGCTGGAGCAGTGAGACCTCGGGGCCGGGGTCGCGGCCGGCCGCGGTGAGCAGGGCGAGCGGGTCGGCCTCGACGTCGAGGCAGCCGCGGCTGCCGCAGTGGCAGGGGCGGCCCTCGGGGTTGACGGTGAGGTGGCCGACCTCCAGGGCCAGGCCCGAACTGCCCGTGTGCAGGCGGCCGTCCAGCACGAGCGCGCCGCCCACGCCCCGGTGGCCGGTGGCCACGCACAGCAGGTCCCGGGCGCCGCGGCCCGCGCCGTGCCGGTGTTCGGCGAGGGCGGCGAGGTTGACGTCGTTGCCCGCGAAGGCCGGTCCGGTGATCCCGGCCTCGCGCACGCACTGCGCGAAGATCCGGCGGACGGGCGCGCCCGCGGGCCACGCCAGGTGCAGGGGGTTGAGTGCCAGGCCGTCCGGTTCGGCGACCGCGGACGGTACGGCGAGTCCGGCACCGACGCAGCGCCGTCCCGTGGAGCGCAGCAGTTCGGCGCCCGCTTCCACGACCGAGCCGAGGACCTTGGCCGGGTCGGCGTCGACGGTCTCGCAGCCCGGGGCGGTGGCGACGATCCGGCCCCCCAGTCCGACCAGCGCCGCCCGGAACCCGTCGGCGTGCACCTGCGCGGCGAGGACGACCGGCCCGTCCTCGGCGACCGCGAGCCGGTGCGAGGGCCTGCCCTGCGAGCCGGCCGCCGCGCCGGGCCGCGCGTCGACGCGGATCAGCCCGAGCGCCTCCAGCTCGGCGGCGACCGCACCGGCCGTGGCCCGCGTGACGCCGAGTTCGGCGGTGAGCACGGCCCGGGTGGGTGCGCGTCCGGTGTGCACGAGCTCCAACGCGGGCCCGAGCGCGCCGCGCCCCCGGTCCAGCCGCGTCCTCGAGGTGGTTCCATCCCCCGTCGGCCGGGGGTCCGCCTTGCCGCTCATGAGGGCGAGTCTCCCATGATCCGCGAATGCGTCGGCCGACCGGTCGCCGACCCGAAGCGTGATGTTCGGACGTCCTGTCATCCCCAACTCGGGCGGCGCGGTGCCTGCACGCACGCGGAACGGACGGCCGGGACACCCGGGACGGCCGGGGCGAGCGAAGGCCCCGGCGCGGCACGCTACCGGCGGGGCCGCCCGACCGGGCCTGAGCTGGGGCTCGGCTAGCCTTGGCACACGATGAACGACCGTATGAAGACGCCGTGGGGCAAGCTCGCGCCGACCCGTTTCCCCGAGGACCCGCGCGAGAGGCTGCGTGCCTGGGACGCCTCCGACGAGTACCTGCTCAGGCACCTCGCGGACGAGAAGGTCCCGCTGTCCGGCACGGTCGTGGTCCTCGGGGACCGCTGGGGTGCCCTGGTCAGCGCGCTCGCGGCGCATCGGCCCGTGCAGATCACCGACTCGTTCCTCGCGCAGGAGGCGACCCGGGCGAACCTGGCGCGGGCCGGCGTCGAGACCGGTGCCGTACAGCTGCTCACCACCCAGGATCCGCCGCCCGACCGCATCGACGTCCTCCTGGTGCGGGTGCCCAAGAGCCTTGCCCTCCTGGAGGACCAGTTGCTGCGGCTGGCGCCCGCGGTGCGCGAGGGGACGGTCGTCGTCGGCACCGGGATGGTGAAGGAGATCCACACCTCGACGCTGCAACTGTTCGAGCGGATCCTCGGACCGACCCGCACCTCGCTCGCCGAGAAGAAGGCCCGGCTCGTGTTCTGCACGCCGGATCCGTCGCTCGAGCGCTCCGCGAACCCGTGGCCGTACAGCTACGCCCTGCCCGACGGCGTCGGCCCGGTCTCGGGGCGCACCGTGGTCAACCACGCGGGCGTGTTCTGCGCCGATCGGCTCGACATCGGCACCCGCTTCTTCCTCAAGCACCTGCCGGCCGCGCGCGCCGGACAGCGGGTGGTGGACCTGGGCTGCGGCAACGGGGTGGTCGGTACGGCGGTGGCGCTGGCCGACCCGGCGGCCGAGGTGCTGTTCGTGGACGAGTCGTTCCAGGCCGTGGCCTCGGCGGAGGCGACGTACCGGGCGAACGGGGTGCCGGGGCAGGCGGAGTTCCGGGTCGGGGACGGGCTGGCGGGGGTGCCGGACGGGAGTGTCGACCTCGTGCTCACCAATCCGCCGTTCCACTCGCACCAGGCGACGACCGACTCGACGGCGTGGCGGATGTTCACCGGGGCGAGGCGGGTGCTGCGGCCCGGCGGCGAGATGTGGGTGATCGGGAACCGGCACCTGGGGTACCACGTGAAGTTGCGCAAGGTGTTCGGCAACAGTCAACTGGTCGCCGGGGACCCGAAGTTCGTGGTGCTGAAGGCCGTCAAGAAGTGATCACGCGGACGGGCGGCCCACGGTCCGGATGATGCCGGTCACGGCCCGCACCATCGCCTCCCTCCCCACGCTCAGGTACTTGCGCGAGTCGACCGCCTCGGGGTGGGCGGCGAGGAAGTCGCGGATGGCACCCGTCATCGCGATGTTGAGGGCCGTGCCGACGTTCACCTTGGCGATGCCGCCCGCGACCGCCGCGGCGAGTTCGCCGTCCGGCACTCCGGAGGAGCCGTGCAGGACGAGAGGCACGTCCAGGGCGGCGGAGAGCCGTTTGAGGAGGTCGTGGTCGAGGGTGGCGGTGCGGGTGGTCATGGCGTGCGTGCTGCCGATGGCGACGGCGAGGGCGTCCACTTTGGAGTCGGCGACGAAGGCGCGCGCCTCGGCGGGGTCGGTGCGGGCGCCGGGCGCATGGGCGTCCAGCGCGGACTGCCCCGTCTTGCCGCCGACCTGTCCCAACTCGGCCTCGATCCACAGGCCTTGGGTGTGTGCCCAGTCGACGGCGGCCCGGGTCGCGGCGAGGTTCTGGTCGTAGGGCAGGCGGGACGCGTCGTACATCACGGAGCTGAATCCTGCGTCCGCGGCCTGGCGCAGAAGGTCGTCGCTCTGGACGTGGTCGAGGTGCAACGCGACGGGCACGCAGGCGCGTTCGGCGGCGGTGACGGCCGCGCGGGCGAGCGGCAGCAGTCGGCCGTAGCGGAACTTGACCGCGTTCTCGCTGACTTGGAGGACGACGGCGGACTGCGCGGCCTCGGCGCCGGCGACGACGGCCTCGACGTGCTCCAGGGTGATGATGTTGAAGGCGGCGACGGCGGAGTGGGCGTCGGCGGCGCGGGTGACCAGATCGCCGGTGGCTACGAGGGACACGGTTTCACCTTCCTGGCTGGTCAGGGCTTCTTGACTGGTCGGACTTCCGAGCTGGCCAGAACTTCCGAGCTGGCCAGAACTTCCGGGCTGGTCAGGGCGTGAGGATCACCGAGCGGGTGAGGTGGCGCGGCTGGTCCGGGTCGAGGCCGCGGGCCGCGGCGACGGCGACCGCGAGGCGCTGGGCGCGGACCAGTTCGGCGAGCGGGTCGAGTCCGCCGGCCACCCACAACCCGCCGGTGGCGCGCACCTGTTCGGCCAGCCCCTCGGGCGCGTCGCCGAGCATCCAGGTCGCCGTGCCGTGGGTGGTGATGCTGATGGGCCCGTGTCGGTACTCCATCGCCGGGTAGGCCTCGGTCCAGGCGAGTGAGGCCTCGCGCATCTTCAGCCCGGCCTCGTTGGCCAGGCCCACCGTCCAGCCCCGGCCCAGGAAGGTGAACTGCGTGCAGGCGACGAGGTCTTCGGGCAGAGGGGACGCGAGGGCGGTGCGGGCGTCGGCGACGGCGGCTTCGGTGTGCAGGCCCAGGTGGGCGCGGAGCAGGGTCAGCGCGGTGGTCGCGAACCGCGTCTGGACGACGGATCGTTCGTCCGCGAAGTCGAGCACGACGACCTCGTCGGCGACCGAGATGACCGGTGTGCCGGGGTCGGCGGTGATCGCGGTCGTCGGCGTCCACCCCTTCAACTGGCCCAGCAGGTCGAGGACTTCGGTAGTGGTGCCGGAGCGGGTGAGGGCCACGACACGGTCGTACGAGCGGCCGTACGGGAACTCGGAGGCGGCGAAGGCGTCCGTCTCGCCCTGCCCGGCGCCCTCGCGCAGTGCGGCGACCGCCTGCGCCATGAAGTACGAGGTGCCGCACCCGACGATCGCGACCCGCTCGCCGGGCGCCGGGAGTGTCCCGCCGTGCCGGGCCGCCTCCGACGCCGCCCGGATCCAGCACTCGGGCTGGCTGGTCAGCTCGTCCTCGACATGGGTCATGCCGACCACTCCCTTGATCCGTTCGCTGGCATGCTAATTCTTGCAAGATATAGCGAGCTTTCGAGCAGAATCAAGCATTCAAGCGCATACGGGGTGCGCTAGGGTCGCCGGGAGATCGAGGAACGGAGGGTGGGCATGCCCCGGGACGCGCGCTGGAAGGCGCTGCTGGAGCTGCTCGTCGAGCGCGGCCAGCTGGACGTCGAGGAGGCGGCCGCCGACCTGGAGGTCTCGGCCACGACCATCCGGCGCGACTTCGACCAGCTCGCCGAGCAGCAGATGCTCGTCCGCACCCGGGGCGGCGCGGTCGTGCACGGAGTGTCGTACGAGCTGCCGCTGCGCTACAAGACGGCCCGCCACGCCTCCGAGAAGCAGCGGATCGCGAAGGCGGTCGCCGACCTGGTCGCGCCCGGCGAGGCGGTCGGGCTGACCGGCGGCACGACCACCACCGAGGTGGCGCGCGCCCTGGCCGTGCGCAGCGATCTCGCCACCGGTTCTCCGGCGCTCACCGTCGTCACGAACGCGCTCAACATCGCCAACGAGCTTGCCGTGCGCCCCCAGTTCAAGATCGTGGTGACCGGCGGGGTCGCGCGCCCGCAGTCGTACGAGCTCATCGGACCGCTCGCGGACGGCGTGCTCGGCCAGATCACCATCGATGTGGCCGTGCTCGGTGTCGTCGCCTTCGACGTCACGCACGGCGCCGCCGCGCACGACGAGGCGGAGGCGGCGATCAACCGGCTGCTGTGCGAGCGTGCCGAGCGCGTGATCGTCGCCGCCGACTCCAGCAAGCTGGGCCAGCGGGCCTTCGCCCGGATCTGCGCGGCCGAGGACGTGAACACTCTCGTGACGGACACGTCGGCGAGCCCGGACACGGTGCGCCGCTTCGAAGAGGCGGGGATCGCGGTCGGCGCGGTCTGACGGGCGACGGTGTGCCCCGGCCTCCGCGATCCTCGCGCTCGTGTCCCCGGTTCGGCCTAGGCTGGGAGCGGATGCGTGTCGGGGCAGGGAGGCTGCGATGGGCGCGAGAGCGATCGACGAGGACGTCCCGGCGGACGCTCCCCGGTATCTGCCGATCGCCGAGCACGGTCTGATCGGCGATCTGCGCAGCGTGGCCCTCGTGGGCACCGACGGCACCATCGACTGGTACTGCTGCCCGGCCTTCGACGCGCCGAGTGTCTTCGCGTCGATCCTGGACGCGGACCGCGGCGGGTCCTTCACGCTGGTGGCGGCCGTCCCGGCGAAGACGAAGCAGTTCTACTTCCCCGACACGAACGTCCTGATCACCCGGTTCTTCACCGAGGACGGCGTCGGTGAGGTCCAGGACTTCATGCCCGTCAACGGCGGGGACGTGGAGGCCGAACGGCATCGGCTGATCCGGCGGGTGGTGTGCGTACGCGGCTCCATCCCGTTCCGCACGCGCGTCGCCCCGAGGTTCGACTACGGCGCCCGGCCGCACACCGTACGCATGGTCGGGGAGGCGGCGGTCTTCGAGTCCGAGGGGCTGTCACTGGCGCTGACGGCGACCGTGCCGCTGGAGGCCGAAGGCCTGGACGCGCGGGCCGACTTCAAGCTCTCCGAGGGCGAGACGGCGGTGTTCGCACTCGACCAGGTCGGCGGCGACCTGCAGCCGCGCCGGTGTGCCAAGACCGAGGCCGAGGAGCAGTTCGGCACGACGGTGGCGTACTGGCGGCGCTGGCTGTCCGCCTCCAAATACCGTGGCCGCTGGCGGGAGATGGTGCACCGCTCCGCCCTCACCCTGAAGCTGCTCACCTACGCGCCCACCGGCGCGATCGTGGCCGCGCCGACCACGAGCCTGCCCGAGCAGCTGGGCGGCGAACGCAACTGGGACTACCGGTACGTGTGGGTGCGCGACGCGGCCTTCGCCGTGTACGCGCTGCTGCGGCTCGGCTTCACCGAAGAGGCCGAGGCGTTCATGAAGTTCCTGACCAGTCACGTCAGTCCGTCCGACGACGGGCAGTCCGCTCCCCTGCAGATCATGTACGGCATCGACGGCCGTACCGACCTCACCGAGCTGGAACTCGACCACCTGGAAGGGCATCACGGCTCCGCGCCGGTACGCATCGGCAACGCGGCCGCCGACCAGCTCCAGCTCGACATCTACGGCGCGCTCATCGACTCGATCTACCTCTACGACAAGTGGGCCAAGCCCATCTCCAGCGGCCAGTGGGACGACGTGTGCACGCTGGTGGAGTGGGTGTGCGAGCACTGGGACCAGCCCGACGAGGGGATCTGGGAGACGCGCGGCGGCCGCAAGAACTTCCTGTACTCGCGGCTCATGTGCTGGGTGGCGATCGAGCGGGCCATCCGCATGGCCAACCGGCGCGGCCTGCCCGCCGACCTGACCCGCTGGCGCGAGTCCCGCGACACGATCTACCGGCGGATCATGAAGCGGGGCTGGTCCGAGTCCCGCCAGGCCTTCGTCCAGCACGAGGACAGCGACGTACTGGACGCGGCCGTCCTGATGATGCCGCTGACGAAGTTCATCGCCCCCACCGACCCCAAGTGGCTGTCGACGCTCGACGCACTCACCCACGAGTTGGTGTCCGACTCGCTCGTCTACCGCTACGACCCGATAGCCAGCCCCGACGGACTGCACGGCGACGAAGGCACCTTCTCCATCTGCTCGTTCTGGTACGTCGAGGCCATGGTTCACGCCGGACGCATCGACGAGGCACGGCTCGCGTTCGAGAAGATGCTCACCTACGCCAACCATCTGGGCCTGTACGCCGAGGAGATCAGCCACACCGGCGAGCAACAGGGCAACTTCCCCCAGGCGTTCACCCATCTCGCGCTCATCAGCGCGGCCTTCAACCTGGACAAGGCCCTGGGCTGAGGACCTGGGCTCAGGACCCGGCAGGGGGTGTTGTCAGGTCCACCCCGCATCCGCCGCCCAGGCCCAGCGACCGGGAGCCCCACGCCCGGAAGGATTCAAGACGTCGGAAGACGGTCCGACTCGGAATCCACCTCACGGACTCGGGGGAACACCATGAACGAAACCTTCGCCAGGCGCCTGACGGGCGTCGCCGGCATCGCCACCGCGGCCGCGCTCATCGTCGAAGTGCCCCTGTACTTCGTCTACTCGGGCCCGCCACCGGACGCGAACGTGCTGGCCAGGCTCCTCCTCGGGATCATCGCCCTCGCGTGCCTGGTCGTGTTCGTGACGGCCCTGCGCGAACTGGTCAAGCACACGCGTCCCGCATACGAGTGGGCGGGTTCGCTGGCCTTCGCCACGGGACTGGTCTACGCGACGATCACCCTGGTCTCCATGGGACTGGAGGCCGGCGCGGTCATCGCCACCGACCATCCGATCGACCCGACGATCACGGTCAACGGGACGTACATCCTCTACGGGACGATCTCACGGCTGATGCTGGGCCTCTTCCTCACCACGGTCGGCTACATCGTCTCGCGCACCGGCCTGCTGCCCCGCTGGATCGGCCGCTCGGCCTACGTCCTGGCCGCGTTCAACCTGGCCTTCGTCCCGTCCCTGTTCTTCGGCAACACGCCCGCGCACTTCTACGCGGCGAACGGCTGGGGCACGACAGCGCTGATGGGGGCGATCCTCAGCTACTGGCTGCTGGCCGTGGGTATCTCCACCTACCGAAGCTCCACGCGCGTTCGAAGCTCGATCCCCGCGTAGCCTCGGGAGCAGATCACCGGCAGGGTGGGGCAGCGATCGGCTGTCCCACCCTGCCGCACGTGCCCTCACGACAGGAGCCCCGATGACGAGCCTCGACGGCGTTCCCGGCCCCTCGGCGGACGAACCCGCCACGCCCGCACTGACGTTGGCCCGGGTTCGGCTGGGTGCGGGTGGGCCGCTGGGCAGTGTGCGCGTCGCCGACGGCAGGGTCGTCGCCGTCGCGGTGGAGGGCGAAGACCTCGACGGCCCGGTGGTCGACCTGGAGGGGCGGACCGTGTTGCCGGGCCTGTGGGACGCGCATGTGCATGCCGGGCAGTGGGCCGGAAACCGTCATCGGGTGGACCTGTCGGGGCTGGACTCGGCGCGGGCGGTGGCCGAAGCCGTACGACGGAACTCGGCCGGCCCGCCCGGCAGCGAGGTGCTGACGGGACAGGGCTTCCGGGACGGGCTGTGGCCCGACGTGCCCCACAAGTCGCTGCTGGACTCGGTGTGTTCGCAGCGGCCGGTCGCACTGATCAGCGCCGATCTGCATGCCGCCTGGCTCAACTCGGCCTGCCTGGCGCTGATCGGCCGGGCCGACCACCCGACGGGCCTGCTGCGCGAGCACGAGTGCTTCGAGGCGATGCAGGCCCTGCCCGAGGTGCCCGCGCACGTCCTGGACCGGTGGATCGCGGAGGCCTGCACGGACGCGGCCGCGCGGGGCGTGACGGGCCTCATCGACTTCCACTTCTCCGACAACCTCGCCGACTGGGGCCGCCGCGCGGCGAGTTCGCCCCTCTCGGTGCGCGTACAGGCCGCCGTCTATCCCCGGCACCTGGACGCGGCGATCGAGCGCGGGTTCAGCACGGGTGACGTACTGCCCGGGGCCGGGGGCCTGGTCCAGGTCGGCCCGCTCAAGCTGTTCACGGACGGCTCCCTCAACACGAGGACCGCGCTGTGCTGCGACCCGTACCCCGGACTCGAGGGCACGAAGGAGGCGTACGGCATCGAGGAGACGCCGTACGACGAGCTGGTACGGCTGATGCGACGGGCCGTCGCGCACGGCATCGAGCCCGCCGTGCACGCGATCGGCGACCGGGCCAACACCCTTGCCCTCGACGCCTTCGCGACCGTCGGCCGCCCGGGCCGCATCGAGCACGCCCAGCTGCTGACCGCCGCCGACGTGCCGCGGTTCGCGGAGCTGGGGGTCACGGCGGGGGTGCAGCCCGCGCACGCCACCGACGACCGCGATGTGGCGGACCGGCACTGGGCCGGGCGCACCGGGCGCGCCTTCGCCTATGCCGACCTGCTGGCGTCCGGTGCCCGGCTGGAGTTCGGCTCCGACGCTCCCGTCTCGCCGCTCGACCCGTGGCTGGGCATCGCGGCGGCGGTGAACCGCACGCACGACGAGCGGCCCGCCTGGCATCCGGAACAGCGGATCCCCGTGCGGGCGGCGCTCGCCGCGTCGGCACGGGGACGCTCGCAGCTCCGGGTCGGCGACGCGGCCGACCTGGTGGTCGTGGACGTGGATCCGCTGGAGGCCGACGCGCGCACGCTGCGCGAGATGCCGGTGCACGCCACCCTGCTGGGCGGGCGCTGGACCCACGGCCCCTACTGACGGCGAATGGAACTCCCGGTCAACCCGAGGCGACAACATCGCTTAGGTGAGGCTAACCTAAGCACTGCGCCCGATCGGGAGGCCGTGCCGTGAGCGAGTCGTGCCACTCGCCACCCCTGCAACGCGACAGCCCCCACATGTCCTGGGCCAGGCGAGCGCGAGGGGACCGATCAGCAGGTCTTCGGGATGGCCGAGGGGCTGCTCAACCACACACGCCTGGACGACCCTTCGGAGCTGGTGATCGGCACCCAGGGCCGCCCGCTCTCCCCCGCCGACGAGATCAGGGTGGTCGACGAGGACGGCCACGACGTACTCCCGGGCGAGACCGGCGAGTTGCTCACCCGCGGCCCCTACACCCTGCGCGGCTACTACCAGGCGCCCGAGCACAACGCCCGGACGTTCACCGAGGACGGTTTCTACCGCACCGGCGACCTGGTCAAGGTCCTGCCCACCGGCCATCTGGTCGTCGAGGGACGGGCCAAGGACCAGATCAACCGGGGCGGCGACAAGATCTCGGCCGAGGAACTGGAGAACCACATCCTGGCCCACCCCGGCATCCACGACGCGGCCGTGGTCGGCATGCCCGACGAGACCATGGGCGAGCGCACCTGCGCCTACCTCGTGCCGCGCGGCGAGACGGCCCCGACGCAGCGGGAACTCGCCGCCTTCCTGGCCGAACGGGGCGTCGCCGCGTACAAACTGCCGGACCGGGTGGAGACCGTCGGCGTCTTCCCGCGCACCTCGGTCGGAAAGATCGACAAGAAGGCGCTCGGCCGCAGCATCGCCGAACGACTCCGCGCGGAGGCCGGCGGTGGCAACTAAGGCCGCTACGGCGGCACTTGAACAGTCCGACCAGGCGCCACCCCGGCGGCGGACCTCGACGCGCACGCTGGCCGTGTTCGGCGCCCTGCTCCTGCTGCTCACGGCCGTCGCACTCAGCCTGGCGATCGGATCACGCTCACGGTCCCTGGCCACGGTCGTGCACGCGCTGCTCCACGACAACGGGTCGACCGCGAGTTCGGTGGTGTGGGACGTACGGGTGCCCCGCACCCTCGCCGGTATCGCCGCCGGAGCCGCGCTGGGCGTCGCGGGTGCGCTGATCCAGGCGCTGACCCGCAACCCGCTCGCCGATCCGGGCCTGCTCGGGATCAACGCGGGCGCCGCCACCGGAGTCGTCCTGTCCCTCACGGTGCTGGGGCTGACCAGCATGTGGGCCTCGGTGTGGTTCGCCATGGCGCGGGCCGTGGTGGCGGGCCTGCTGGCGTACTCGCTGGCCTCGGGCGGACGCGGCGGTGCCACGCCGGAACGGCTCGCGCTCGGCGGTGCGGTGATCGCCGCCGTGTTCACCGGCATCAGCCAGACCCTGATGCTGCTCGACGCCCAGGCCCTGGACCAGCTGCGGTTCTGGAGTGTGGGATCCCTGGCCCGGGCCGACAGCGAGACGCTGACGACGATCACGCCGTTCGTCGTGGTCGGCCTGGTGCTGGCGCTCGCGCTGGTCCGGCCGCTGAACGCGCTGGCCCTGGGCGACGACACCGCCCGCGCCCTCGGCGCCCACCTGGACCGGACCCGTTTTCTGGGCCTGCTGACCGTGACGCTGCTGTGCGGTGCGGCGACCTCCGCCGTCGGCCCCCTGGTCTTCGTCGGCCTCGCCGTCCCGCACATGGCCCGCATGATCGCCGGGGCCGACCAGCGCTGGACACTCCCGCTGTCCATAGCCTGACCCGCAATCCGCTGGGCAGCCCCGACATCGTCGGCTTCACCTACGGCTCGGCCACCGGAGGCCTGCTGGTCGTGCTGGTCGTCGGCGGCACCGGCGGGCAGATCGCGTTCGGGGCGGTGGCCGGTGGTCTGGCGACCGCGCTGCTGGTGTACGTGCTCGCGTGGCGGCACGGCATCCACGGCTACCGGCTCGTCCTGGTCGGCATCGGGGTGAGCGCCCTGCTCCAGGGCGTGAACGCCTATCTCCTGGCGAAGGCCAGGTTCACCCAGGCCGCCCAGGCGATGGTGTGGCTCAACGGCAGCCTCAACGGCCGGGACTGGCAGGACGTCCGCCCTGCCGCGCTCGGTCTGCTCGTCGTCCTGCCGCTGGTCGCCCTCGTGGCGGGCAGGCTGAAGATCCTCGAAATGGGGGACGACGGGGCGGGCGGGCTCGGGGTGCCCGTCCAGCACACCCGGCTGCTGATCCTCGTCGTGGCCACGGCGGCCTGCGCGGTGGCCACGGCCGCAGCCGGCCCGATCCCCTTCGTCGCCCTCATCGCCCCCAGCTGGCCCGCCGCCTCACCCGCGCCCCCGGCCCCAACCTGGCGGCGGCCACCTGCACCGGCGCCCTCCTCGTCGTCACCGCCGACTTCGCCTCCCAACGCATCCACGACACGGCCCAGCTGCCGGTCGGCGTGGTGGGCGGTAGTAGGAGGCCTCTACCTGGGACTGCTGCTGCGCCGACAGCGGCGGGCGGGCCGGATCTGAGCGACCGGCGACACGAAGGAAGTCGTACGACTGATGCGGGCCGGGAGTCCGAGGACCACGATGGTCGGGTGGGCGGCGACAGGCGCCGCGCCGAAGGGAACCTCTCATGGACACCATGCACGCGGTCCGCGGTCACCAGCGCGGCGGGCCGGACCAGCTCGTCTACGAAGTGGCACCCCGGCCGGTACCCGGGCCGGGCGAGGTGCTCGTGGCCGTACGGTCCGCGTCGATCACCTCGGGCGAACTGGGCTGGGACGCGACCTGGACGGACAGCTTCGACGGCAGCGGCAGCCCGCGCGTCCCGATCGTGCCGGCCAAGGAGGTCTCGGGCCAGGTGGCCCAACTGGGGCCGGCGGTCACGGGGTTGTCGGTCGGCGACGACGTGTTCGGCCTGATCCCCTTCACCCGGGACGGTGCGGCGGCCGAGTTCACCGCCGTCCCGGCCGATGTGCTCGCGGTCAAACCCGCGGAACTGGACCACGACGGTGCGGCCGCGCTGACTCTGGCGGGGCTGACGGCCTGGCAGGGCCTCGTCCACCACGGAGGCCTCACAGCGGGACAACGGGTTCTGGTGCACGGCGGGGCCGGCGGAGTGGGCTCCTTCGCGGTGCAGGTCGCGGCAGCCCTCGGCGCCTCCGTCACCGCCACGGCGTCGGCGGCCGATGCGGAGTTCGTCCGTGCGCTGGGCGCTGAACACGTCGTCGACTACGCGGGTGAGCGGTTCGAGGACCAGGTCAAGGGCATCGACCTGGTCTTCGACACGGTCGGCGGCGACAGCCAGACCCGGTCCTGGCAGGTGCTGCGACCCGGAGGTGTGCTCGTCAGCATCGTCGCCCCACCCGACACGAGCCGGGCGGGCGGGACGCGCGGAGCGTTCTTCGTGGTCGAACCGAACCGCACGGACCTCACCGAACTGGCCCGACTCTTCGAGACCGGCACCCTGACACCACGCATCGACCGGGTGGTACCGCTGAAGGACGCGGCGCGTGCGTATGCGGCACTGGAGGCCGAGCATCGGCGGGGGAAGGTCGTGTTGCGGGTTTCGTAGGCGCGCTCGGGGTGTCGTGGGCGGGCTCAGCTCCGCAGATCCTGTGGCAGCCGTGCCGGCGCTGCGTGTTCCGCACGGAGCGGGAGTGACGGCAGGTGCGTGGCCGGTGGAACAGTCGCTTGACCGAAGCCTTCTCCCGCCCTCCCTCGTAGAGTCGGGCCGGTGGGCGGCGAGCGTCCCGGCTCCCTCCCGGACACGTCAGGAGCAGGTCATGGACCAGGAACTCGACAGCCAGGTCGCCGTCGTCACCGGAGCCAGCCGGGGCATCGGCCTCGCCGTCGTCCGGGCCCTGACCGCCGCAGGGGCCCGTGTGGTCGCGGGGGCCCGCCACTCGTCGGACGAGCTGGACGAGCTGGCCAAGACCGGCGCGGTCGAGGTCGTCGAGGTCGACCTCGCCACGGAGTCGGCTCCTGCCCGGCTGGTGGCGCGGGCGGGTGACCGTATCGACATCCTCGTCAACAACGTCGGGGCCGCCCCTGTGCGCCCCGAAGGATTCCTGAGCATCACCGACGAGGACTGGCTGGCCTCGCTCACCGTCAACCTTCTGGCAGCCGTACGGACGACCCGCGCGGCCCTTCCCGTCATGCTCGCACAGGGCCGCGGCAGCATCGTGAACATCGCCTCGGTCAACGCCGCCCTGCCCGATCCCCTGGTGCTCGACTACAGCGCGGCCAAGGCGGCACTCGCCGCCTTCTCCAAGGGCCTGTCGAAGGAAGTGGGCGCCCGGGGAATCCGGGTCAACACCGTCAGTCCCGGCCCGGTCGCCACCGATCTGTGGCTGGCCGACGACGGCGTCGCGGCCACGGTAAGCAGGGCGACCGGCGCCGACCGGTCGGCGGTGACGGAAGGGGCAGAGGGTGCCATGGTGACCGGCCGGTTCACCCAGCCCGCCGAGGTCGCGGACGCCGTCCTGTTCCTCGCCGGCGCGCGGGCCGCGAACACGGTGGGCGCCGACATCCGGATCGACGGGGGCTTCGTACCCACCTGGTAGCCGTCAACGGCTGCCCCATCGGCCGCCCGCTCCCCCGAGATATCCAGCCAGAAACCGCAACCTTCCAGCCATCTTGCGTGTCTCATTAAATAACAGCACTAAACGCACTTCGGGGGACATGATGAGATCAAGCAGAGCAATACCGAGCAGATCAACACGAAGCAGAACCGCATGGGCAGCGCTCATGCTCCTGGGTACCGCGATGGGGGCGACCGCGGTCCCGGCCGACGCCGCACCGCTCGCCACCGCCCGGACCACCGCCTGCCCCACCGGCTGGAGCAGCCTCGCCAAGACACGGGCAGCGTCCACGTCGACGCCGGTGACGAACGTCAGGACCGGCCGCCACGCCTGCTATGACCGGATGGTCGTCGACATCCCCGGCGCGAGCAAGGGCAGCCTCGGCTACTCCGTCAGGTACGTCGACCGCCTCCGCCAGGACGGTTCGGGTCGCGTGATACCCGTGCGCGGCGGGGCCGTCCTCGAAGTGCGGGTGACCGCGCCCGCCTACGACCCCGCGACCGGGGCACCGACCTATCCCGCACGGGCGGGCCGCCCGCTTCCGGGCGTCGACCTCGCCGGGTACCGCACCTTCAGGGACACCCGGTTCGCCGGCAGTTTCGAGGGCGACACCCAACTCGGGCTCGGCGTCCGGGCACGGCTGCCGTTCCGGGTACAGCTGGTGACCGGCCACGTGATCGTGGACGTGGCCCACAACTGGACCGGCGCACGCTGACGCACGTCAGTGCTCAAGAGAGTCGAGCCAGTCGATCAGGAGCCGGCTGATCTCCTCCGGGCGTTCCTGCTGGATCCAGTGGCCGCAGCCGTCGAGGACGCGGGAGGAGGTCAGACCGGGAAGGGTGGTGGGATACGCCTCGATCGCATCGGCCAGCCAGGTGGTGGACGCGTCGAGGGATCCGCCCACGAACAACGAGGGCTGCGTGATGGGGGCGCCCTGGTGGGCGGCCATGTCCTCCCAGTCCCGGTCCATGTTCCGATAGCGGTTCAGGGCCCCGGTCAGGCCGGTCCGTTCGAACTCCTCGGCGTAGACGTCGAGTTCGTGCTCACCGAGCCAGGCCGGCAGACGGCCGACCGGAAACCTGTCGCGCAGCGTCCCGCCGCTGCCGACGAAGTGCGGATCGGGCGCGCCGGGCGCGGGCATGGTGTCGGCGGACAGGGCCGCGTAGAAGCCGGCGAGCCAGCCGCGGACGTCGGGTTCGATCTCCGCCTCGGCGCGGCCGGGCTGCTGGAAGTAGGAGACGTAGAACTCCTCCTCGCCTCCCATCCCCGCGAAGACCTCGCTGGGCCTGGGGCCGCCGGGCGGGGTGTAGGGCACGCTCAGCAGCCCGACCGCGCGGAACACGTCGGGTCGCAGCAGGGCGGAGGTTGCGGCGATGGTCGCGCCCCAGTCATGTCCGACGATCACCGCTGACCGCTCGCCCAGGTCGTCGACCACGGCGGCGTTGTCCGCCACCAGGTCGAGCATCCGGTACGCGGGCACGTCCGCGGGTCTGGAGGAGCGCCCGTAGCCGCGGACGTCGAGGGCCACGGCGCGGTAGCCGGCGGCGGCCAGGGCCGCCAGTTGGTGCCGCCACGAGTACCAGGTCTCCGGGAAGCCGTGCACGAGCAGTACCAGGGGCCCGCTGCCCTGCTCCACGAGGTGCGTGCGGCCGGCCGGTGAGGGCACCAGGCGGTGGGTGCGGTCGGCGGCGGGGGTCTGCGGCATGGTCCCTCCCGGGGCGAGCGTGGCCAAGGGCGTGAGCTACGATCATGCAGGGGCCGGCACGACGCAGGCGACATCTGTTGCCGTTTCGGCAACACCGCGGGGCCCTTCAATCGGTACGAGCCCTCCGCCCGCTACCGGGGCGCCTGAGCAATGCCCGCGCTCTCCGGCCGACTCAACCAACCCAACGAACCCAACCGACTCGCACTACTCGACCGACTCGACGGACCCGACGGACCCGACCGACTCAGTCGTCCGCCACCAGCTCCACCGGTGTGGCGATGACGTCCACCAGGGCGTCGCCGCGCAGCGCGGTCAGTGCGAGTGGCCGTCCTATGGCGTCCCCGAGCATCAGCCGCTGCAACACCTGCGCGCTGGTCACCGCATCGCCGTGGGCGGTGATCAGCAGGTCGCCGTCCCGGAGCCCGGCACGGGCGGCCGGGGACGTGGGCACGACCTCGATGATCCGCAGGCCAGTGCGTCGGCCGGTGCGCACCCGGAGCGGCGGTGGCAGCGGTGCGGGAATGCCGGCGAGACCGAGATAGGCGCGGCGGACCCTGCCCTCGGAGAGCAGGGTCGCGATGATCTGCCGGCTGGTGCCGTTCACCGGGATGGCAAGGCCCAGGCCTACGTCGGCGATGGCGGTGTTGATGCCGACGACCCTGCCGTCGGCCGTGGCGAGCGCCCCGCCGGAGCTGCCCGGGTGGAGGGTGGCGTCGGTCTGGACGACGTCGTCGATGACACGGATCGCCCTGCCCGCGCTCGCCGGCAACGACCGGCCCAGCGCGCTGACCACGCCGGCGGTGACGCTGCCGGTCAGCCCGAGCGGGTTGCCGACCGCGACCACCAGTTGCCCCACCCTGAGCGCGTCGGCCTCGCCGAGCCTGATCGGGGGCGGGGTCGGGCCGTCGGCGCGGACCACCGCGAGGTCGGAGAGCGGGTCGGCGCCGATGACGTGGAAGGGGGTGGTCGTGCCGTCGGCGAAGGACGCCGTACCGGCGTCGGAGCGCCCGACGACATGGGCGTTGGTGAGCAGGAAGCCGTCGTCGGTGAACACCACCGCGGAGCCGGTGCCCCTCACGAAGCGCCCTCTGGAGCTGCGGTGCGCGACGTTCAGGGCCGCCACCTTCGGCGTGAGCTCGGCGGCGACGGAGGTGACGATCTGCGAGTAGGAGTCGAGCGCGGCCTGCTCCCCGCGGGAGCGGTCGGGCTCGGAAAGTGTCTCGGCCACGAGTCGACCTTTCCGCTTGCCCAAAGGCATGTATTACATGCTTACACCCTTGCATCGGCAGGCGGACCGGACTTCGCTGCGGGCTGACGCCCGGGGTGGGCGGCGACGGCGGGCGGACCGGCCGCCCCCTGTTCAGTGTGCGCGGGGCGGTGCGTCAATCCACCCGCTTCGACGTACGCAGTGTGCCGACCGTCTTCAGCAGGCGGTCGGCGGGTGCGCGCAGCTCGGGATGGGCGTTGACCGTGTTCCGCAGGCCCCGCACGGGTCTGCGCCACAGCCGGTGGGCCGCCGCGACCGGGTGGGGTCGGCTGGCGAATCCTTCCGCCACGCGCAGCTCACGGGTCTTGAGCCAGTCCTTGTACTCCTTGTCGCCGCGCCCCAGATCCATCAGCGTCACCCCGTGCCGAGCCGCCGCCTCGGCCGTTCGCAGATGCATCATCAGCCCGGGCGAGTAGTAGTGCAGGTCGGGGTCGTACGCGGTGAACCAGGCGGCCAGCACCGTGCGCGATCTGGGCCCGAAGTGCGCGGCCACCGGCCGGTCGCCGGCGTACAACACCGAGAGCACACCGGTGAAGTGCTCCTCGCGGACCTGGAAGAGATGGTCCACCAGGTCGACGATCCACGGGCGCGCGAACCGGTCCATCCGCCCCGTCCTGCGGTACTGGGCGGACTTCCACTGCATGAGCCGCCGCAGCATCTCCGGATCACGCTCGTCGAACTCGAACCGCACTTCGCCGACGTCGCGCCCGATGCGTCGCTCCTTCTTCAGCGTCGTCTTGGCCAGCCCCGGGTAGGCGCCGCGCAGCCACTGCGCATAGCCGCTCTCGTCGGGCTTCAGATCGACGACCGGGGAGGAGAACATCCCCGTGACATGCCTGCCGAACGGCTTCTGCTCCTCCACGAGATGATCGAACTCGAAGATGGACAGCCCGCAGGCCTTCAGCAGGTCCTGGGCATCCCAGGTGACCCCGGGGCGGTGCACGAGCGCCTGGCAGTCGGAGAGGCCGAGACCGAGGGCCCGGCCGACGCCGAAGGCGTTGCGCTCGTACGGGAAGAAGCCGACCGGCGACCCGCCCTCACGCAGGACCGCGACCCGCGTTCCGGCGCGATAACTGCCGATCCCGAGCGCGAACTCCGGCGCCAGGAAAGGGTTGGCGTATTCCGGCGACTCGTCCATGGCCGCGTGCCATGCCGCGCGCAGCGAGGCGCTCAGTTCGTCGACTCTGTGGATCGTGACGTCCACGTCAGATCAACCGCCCTTCCACAGGCTCCGCGAGAGACGTCCCGACCGCGGCACAGGCCGGTAGAGCATGTGGATCCCTGTTCATTGATCGCATCGGCGACCGCTCCCCCCGTGACGTCCCCCCGCGGCGCACTGTCCGCGTCCTACCACTTCTTTGAGTATCAGCCGATTCCACGCCGTGTACACGGTCGTTCCGCGGTTGACCCTCCGGTTCCGAACTGTCCGGAGGGGATCAAACGTCGCGAAACAGTACGCATGTTGTCAAGAGTGCCTGCCGCAACAATGGATCGACTCTTTCCAGTAGGCCGAATGTACTTGCCTACGTCAACCAAATGCCCACCATGGACGTCCCCACCCACCTCGGAGCACACCGGTGCACCACCCGGCACCGCACGCACATTTCACGCCACCATCATGTCGGGGCAGTTGAGCCCTGCCGAGGCCCAACTAGCGTCTTGGGAAGCCCGAACCGACACGAGTGAGGTTCCGATGTCCTCAAGACACTCCCTCGCCACCCTGGCGCTGGCTCCGGTGCTCGCCTTCCCGGCAACCGCCCATGCGACGACGTACGACGGCTCCCGAGTGCCGCCCCAGAAGGCGCACTTCGACCTGCAGGCCCACCGCGGCGGCATCGGCATGACGACCGAGGAGTCCCTCGAGGGATTCGGCAAGGCGATGCGTCTCGGCGTGTCCACCCTGGAACTGGACACCCAGATCACCAAGGACGAGAAGGTCGTCGTCAACCACGACCGGCAGATCAACGCCCAGAAGTGCCGTGACACCGCACCCGTCACACCGGGCGACCCGATGTACCCGTACGTCGGCAAGTACATCAAGGACCTGACCCTGGCCCAGATCAAGACCATCGACTGCGGTTACCAGCAACTGCCCGGTTTCCCCGAGCAGGAGGTGGTCAAGGGGTTCCGGATGGTCGAGCTGAAGGACGTCCTGAACCTGGTCAGGAGCTACCGCGCCAAGCAGCTCAAGCTGAACATCGAGACCAAGGTCGAGGCCGGCGCCCCCGAACAGACCGCGCCGCGCGAGCTGTTCGTGCGCCGGGTCCACGAGGAGATCCACCGCTCGGGCATCGAGAGGCAGGTCACCATCCAGTCCTTCGACTGGGGCGCGCTGAAGGCGATGCACAAGCTGGCCCCGAAGTGGCCGCTCGTCGCGCTCACGAACTACGACTTCCTCCAGGTCGGCCAACCCGGCGCCTCCCCGTGGCTCGGCGGGATCGACGCCGACGACTACGGCGGCGACTTCGTGAAGGCGGCCGCCACCATCCCCGGCGTCAAGGCCCTCTCCCCCAACTACGGCTTCCCGCAGAGCGGCAAGGTCGGCGACCCGGACTTCCGCTTCTACTCCGACCGGACCATGGTCAGGGAGGCGCACGCCCGGGGCCTCAAGGTCATCCCGTGGACCTGCGACGACCCGGCCACGGTGGAAGCACTGATGGACATGGGCATCGACGGCATCATCACCAACTACCCCAACCACGTCCGCCAGATCATGGCCGACCGGGGCATGCGCCTCCCCAAGCCGTACGAATCTCGCTGACACCGTGAGACTGGTCCACCCCTTCCAGTCCTCGGCCTCCCAGGTGCCCGATCCCGACCTGGGCTCGTCCTCCGGCACGAACGGGTCGATGTCGTAATCGCCGCAGAGGTCATCGGCAGTAAACGTTCCGTCCGGCTTCGACTCCCACAATCCGCCGCCATATGGACGTCCCACCGTGCCTGTCCTAGGGTGCGTCGGCAAGCGCTTTCTAGCATGGTCATGCCATTCCCCTCGTCCCGTCCGCGGAAGGGAAGCGTCTCGTGCCGCACAGCGCATCACACGGTTCGTCGCAGCAGTGGTCCCGCAAGTCGTTCCTACGGGGAATGGCAGCCGTCGGGGTGGCCCCGTTGCTCCCCGGGATGCTTCCCGCCGCCGCACATGCCGCCGCCTCCTCGGACGGGCCCGGCTTCCCGCTGGTGCAGGACGGCACGGCAGCCGCCGTATTCGTCGACGCGGCGGACGATCCCGCCGTGATCCGTGCCGCCGGCGACTTGCAGGCGGACGTCGAACGGGTCAGTGGCGTACGGCCGTTGCTGCTGCACGCGCTGCCCGAGCGGGCCGCCGGGCTGGTCCTGGTGGGCACCCTCGGGTCCAGTCCCGTCATCGACCGGCTTGTCGCGCAGGGGCGCCTCGACGTCTCCCGGGTGCGAGGGCGCTGGGAGGCGTCGGTCACCCAGGTGGTGGACCGGCCGGCACCCGGCGTCGACCGGGCCCTGGTGATCGCGGGCAGTGACCGGCGCGGCACGGTCTACGGCGTCTACGACACCTCGGAGCGCATAGGGGTCTCACCCTGGTACTGGTGGGCCGACGTCCCGGTCGAGCACGAGGACACCGTGACGGTGCCCGCGGGGCCCTTCAAGCGGTACGAGCCCTCCGTCCGCTACCGGGGCGTCTTCATCAACGACGAGCAGAACATGACCACTTGGTCGCACCGCACCCAGGAGCCGGACAAGAACATCGGGCCCGAGACCTACAAGCGGGTCTTCGAGCTGCTGCTCCGCCTCAAGGCCAACTACCTCTGGCCGGCCATGCATCCGTACTCCGACTTCTTCAACAAATACCGCGAGAACCCCGAACTGGCCGACCGCTACGGCATCGTCGTCGGCTCCAGCCACCCCGAGGCCCTGCTGCGCAACGGGGTCCACGAGTGGGACCCGTGGGCGCAGGAGCATCCGAACGCCGACGGCAGCCTGCCGGTGTACGACTACACGGTGAACCCCGGTGTCATCTCGGACTACTGGAGAGCGCGGGCGCGCGAGAACGCCGCGTACGAAAGCAGTTGGACGCTCGGCATGCGCGGCCTGCACGACACCGCGCTGGAGACCAAGTACGCCACCACCATCCCGGAGAAGGTCGTGGTGATGAACAACATCATCGCCGACCAGCGCCGGATCCTGACCGAGGAGGTCGGCGCCGCCGTCGAGCCCCAGATCTTCATCCCGTACAAGGAGGTTCTGGACCTGTACAACGCGGGCGTCCAGGTTCCCGACGACGTCACGCTGATCTGGCCGGACGACAACCACGGCAACATGCGCCAGCTGCCGACCGAAGGGGAGCGTGCGCGCTCGGGCGGCAACGGGATCTACTACCACCTCTCCTACTGGGGCCGCCCGAGGAGCTACCTGTGGCTGGACACCACCCAACTGGCCAAGGTCTGGCAGGAGTTGCGGCGGGTCCACGAGCACGGCGTCGACCGGATGTGGATCTTCAATGTCGGTGATCTCAAGTCGATCGAGAACGGGCTGTCCTTCTGTATGGACATGGCCTGGGACGTCGACCGCCGGGGCGCCGACAAGATCGAGGACTTCATGGCCGAGTGGGCCGGGCGGCAGTTCGGGCACCGTCACCGCCGGGAGATCGCCGCGATCCGCACCGAGTACTACCGCCTCGCGGCGGAGCGGCGCCCGGAGTTCATCGACCGTGACGTCTTCTCCGTGATCCACCACGGGGACGAGGGTGGGCGCCGCATGGCCGCCTACGACCGGCTGGTCGAGCGTGCGCAGGCAGTGGGAGCCCAACTACCCGAGACCTACCGTGACGCCTTCTACGAACTGGTCGAATACCCGGTGCACGGCGCGTACTTGATGAATCTCAAGTACTACTGGGCGGACCGCAACGCGCTCGCGGCGCGTCAGGGTCGCGGGGCCGGGACCAACCGCTTCGCCGACCTCGCCCTGGCCGCCCACACCGACGAGCAAGCACTCACCGCGCGGTACAACACCGAGGTGGCGGGCGGGAAATGGGACGGGTTCATCAACCCGTACCCTTCGCAGATCCCCAAGGCTCCGGGCCGCCCGAGCGTCACCAGGGTCACCCGGCAGGAGACGTCCGGGCTGGACGTGGCCGCGGAAGGGAACGAGACCGGAGCCGACCGTCCGCTGTCCTTCTCCTCCTACACCCGCGACCGTCGATTCCTGGACGTCTTCAACAGCGGCTTCCTGCCGGTGACTTGGGCGGCCGAGGCCAACCGGCCGTGGGTACGGCTGAGCTCTGCGGGCGGGACGATCAGCGAGCAGGTCCGCCTGTGGGTCGAGATCGACTGGGATCGGGTGCCGGAGGGGACGTACGACGCGACGGTCACCGTCAGTGGGGCCGATCGGCGTGTCGAGGTGCCGCTGCGGGTGGTCAACGACGGGGAGCGGGCGCGCAGACGGGCCCGTGGGTTCGTCGAAGCGGGCGGGTACGTGTCGATCGACGCCCGGCACGCCGACCGGAAGGTGGCGCGTGGCGGCTGCCGCTGGCGGACCGTGCGCGGGCTCGGTCGCCGCGGTGGCGCCATGGAGGCGGTGCCGTCGATGGCGGCCCCGATCACCGAGCACTTCGCCACCGGAGCCCCGGAGTTGAGCTACCGGGTGCGCTTCACCAGCACCGGCACATTTCCGGTCACCGTCTTCCGTCTGCCCTCGCTCGACGAACGCGGCCACCGCCGCCTGGCCCTCGCCCTCGACGACCACCCGGTCACCGTCCTGTCGGGACAGGCCGTCGCCACCGGCAACCGGGGCGACGCCTGGGCCCGTAACGTGGAGGAGGGCATCGAGAAGCTGACCGCCACGGTGACCGTCGACACGCCCGGCGAGCATGTCGTACGGCTCTTCATGGTCGACCCGGCGATCGCCGTGGACCAGCTCGTCATCGACACCGGCGGCCTGCCCGCCACGTATCTCGCACCGCCGGAGAGCTACCACCCGGTGTTCAATCCGGACCCCGCGACGGCAACGGGCCTGGACGCGCCGGACCAGTAGCCGACATCCGGATCTGGATCTGGATCTGGATCCGGCCAGATCAATCGCTTGTCAGCCTGCTGACGGGGAGTTGTCAGGTTCGTGGGTTTGCATGGCGGCGGCTCCCCTCCCCCACCATGAAGGAGTGACATGAACAACTCCCTTGCCGGCACCGCGGACGAGACGATTCCCGAGTTCCCGATGCCCCGGGCGGCCGGATGTCCGTTCGCCCCACCGCCGGAGATGATGAGGCTGCACGCCGAACAGCCGGTCTCCCGGGTCCGGTTGTGGGACGGCAGCACGCCCTGGCTCATCACCCGCTACGAGGACCAGCGGACCGTGTACGGCGACAAGCGCCTCAGCGTCGACCCCAGGCGGCAGGGCTTCCCCCACTTCAGCGCGGCCTTCCAGCAGGCCTTCTCGCAGACCCCGCCGTCCTTCCTCAACATGGACGACCCCGGGCACGCCCGCATCCGCCGCATGGTCACCGCCCCGTTCACCATCAAGCGCATCGAGGCCATGCGTCCGGCGGTCCAGCGGATGACCGACGAGTTCATCGACGCCATGCTCGCCGGTCCGAAGCCGGTCGACCTGGTGGAGGCCCTCGCCCTGCCGCTCCCGTCACTGGTGATCTGCGAGTTGCTCGGCGTTCCTTACGACGACCACGAGTTCTTCCAGAGCAAGAGCGAGGTGGGCGTCCGCCGGGACGCCTCACTGGACGAGTCCCGGGCGGCCTCCGGCGCCCTTCTGCAGTACCTGGACGAGCAGCTCCAGGCCAAGGTCGCCGACCCGGCGGACGACCTGCTCTCCGACCTGGCCGCCCGGATGCAGGCGGGCGACCTCACCCGCCACGAGGCCGCCATGCTGGGCCTGTTGCTGCTCGGCGCCGGGCACGAGACGACCGCCAACATGATCGCTCTGGGCGTTCTCGCCTTCCTGGAGCACCCCGACCAGCTCGCCGCCGTCCGCGACACCGACGACCCGCACCTGCTTTCCAACGCGGTGGAGGAGATGCTGCGCTACCTCACCGTCGTCCACAACGGCCAGCGGCGCGTCGCCCTGGAGGACATCGAGATCGGCGGCCACCTCGTCCGCGCCGGCGAGGGCGTCATCATCCCGGGCGCCACGGGCAATTGGGAGCCTGGCCTCTACCCGGACCCCGAACGCCTCGACGTCCGCCGCGACACCCGCCGCCACATGGCGTTCGGCTTCGGCATCCACCAGTGCCTGGGCCAACCACTGGCCCGCCTCGAACTCCAGGTCGTCTACGGCACGTTGCTCCGCCGCGTGCCCACTCTGCGCCGGGCCACCGAGATCGAGAAGATCCCGTTCAAGGACGACGGGGTCGTCTACGGCGTCTATGAGCTGCCGGTGACCTGGTAGGCCCGTATGTCGTATGCCCGAAGCCCCGTAGCCCCGAAGCCCCGTAGCCCCGTAGCCCCGTAGCCCCGTAGCCCCGTAGCCCCGGCCAGTGCTATGTCACATGCCACACCCGGACCGACACGGCGGCCCGGGCGCGAGCACGGCATAAGGGACGGTCGGGTCAAGTGGTCGTGCACGCACTGCCGTTGAGCGTGAACGCGGTCGGCGCGGAGTTCGTGCCGCCCTTGTTCGCGATGAAGCCGACGGTGACCGAACCGCCGGCGACAATGGTGTTGGTGTAGGAGACGGGCGCGACGCCGACGGTGCCGCCGCTCTGCGTGGGCGTACCGCCCCACATGTTCGAGATGGTCTGGCCGTCGGCGAAGGTGAAGGCGAGCTTCCAGCCGCTGACGGCGGTGGCGCCCGTGTTGCCGATGCTGATCTCGCCCTGGAAGCCGCCCGGCCAGTCGCCCACCACGCGGTAACCGACGGAGCAGGCGGTGCTCGGTGCCTTGTCGGTGGTGACGTTCACCGTGGCCGAGCGGGCCGAGCGGTTTCCGGCGGCGTCGTGGGCGTAGACCGCGAACGTGTACGCGGTGTCGGCGGTCAGGCCCGGCACGGTGACGGTGTTGCTGGTGGAACTGGCGAGCTTGGTCTCGGAGCCGCCGCTGACGCGGACGATGTCGTAGCCGGTGACGCCGACGTTGTCCGTGGCGGCGGTCCAGGTGAGGGTGGCGGAGGTGGCCGTCACGGAGGAGGCGGTGGGGGCGCCGGGGGCGGTCGGCGCCTGGGTGTCGTCCGAGCCGCCGGCGTAGACGGTGGCTTCCTTGGCGGTCTGGGCGATGCCGTTGGCACCGTTGAAGATGCGCTGGCCCCAGGAACTGAGCTGCGTGGGATCGAAGTTGATCGCCAGGTCGAGGATGGGGTCGGTGTTGCCGCTCCAGGACCAGGCCAGATAGCCGAGCTTGAGCTGCTGCGCGGTGGCCATCATGGTGTCCTCGTCCGGGTCGCCGTACTGATCGGCGGGACCTCCGAACTCGCCGATGAGGAGGGGCAGTTTGGCGTCGACGAAGGCGTTCAGGTAGTCGGTGATCTCCTGGGCCGTGTCGAAGACGCTGTACATGTGGATCGAGAAGATGAGGTTGCCGGTGGCGTCGGCGTCGTAGACGGACTGGGCGTTGGCGCGCATGACACCCTGCCAGTCCTGGCCCCAGTTGGGCGCGTCCACCATGATCGTGTGCTCGAACCCGGCGTCGCGCAGCTTCTTGATCGCGGCAATGGTGGGGGCGGTCCAGCCGTCCGGATTGGTGTTGCCCCAGGGCTCGTTGCCGATGTTGATCATGATGTAGTTCTCTTGTCCGGCCAGCACGTCCTTGAGGCCGATCCAGTAGTCGGCCGCCTGGTCGAGCGTGCCGGCCGCGCTGTCCTCGCCGTAGCCGGTGGTGTCGTGCACCTCCAGCACGCAGATGAGCCGGTTGGCCTTGCACTGGGCGATGACGTCGGCCACGTCCGCGGCGCTGTTCGCGCTCCAGCGGTGGCCGTCGGCGAGGACGACGCGGACGGTGTTGGCGCCCAGCGCCTTGATGTCGGCGAGGGACTGCTGCGTCCTGCCCGGATACCAGGTGTGGGCATGGTTGACGCCACGCATGATGAAGTCGTTGCCGTTGCCTTCGAGCAGGCGGCCGTCGCTGATGTGGAGACCGGTGGCCTGTGCGCCCGGCGGCTCGGCGGCCCGGGCGTCGACCGGGCCGAGGACCCCGAAGCCGACGAGCCCAAGGAGGGTCAGCAGACCCGTCAGCAGGCGGGGTAAGGGCGTCTTGCGTGTCGTGCTTCTTGTTCTTCTCACTGCGACTCCAGGGAGTGAGCGCCAAGAAACTCAGGCATCGGAAGGAAGCGAGCACGTGTGGGAGCGCTCCCATAAAGCCACCCTGCCGCGTACACGTCAAGAGAGTTCGCATGCTCCCTGCCGGCGACTCCGTCCGGGTCGTCGATGAACTGGTTCGGCTTGGTGCAGAACGTCGTGAAAGAAGCTGCCCGTGGAGGTGACCCTCGCCCGACGGCCGACGGGAGGCGCCGCGCGATCAGCCGCTGTAGACGGCCACGTAGTCGACGAGCATCGGCACGCCGGACCGGGTGTTCGCGCTGGGTGTGGCGTGCCCGGCGAGCGGGTCGGGGAAGGCGCCGCCCATGGCGAGGTTCAGCAGAATGAAGTGGCCGTGTCCGGTCGCGGCGTTCCAGGTGGCGGCGTCCATCTGCGAGGAGTTGACGGAGTGGTACTGGACCCCGTCGACGTACCAGCGCAGTTGCTGTGGGGAGACGCTGCGGTCCCACTCGAAGGCGTAGGTGTGGAAGTTGCCCGTGCAGGCGGTGTCGGGGCAGGCGTTGCTCGCGCCCAGGCCATTGGTCTCGTTGCAGGGGCCGCCGGGGTTCGTGCCGCAATGGAGTGTGCCGAAGACCTTGTTGACTCCGTTGACGTTCTCCATGACGTCGAACTCACCGATGCCGGGCCAGTTCTGGTAGTTCCCGCGGAACGCCGCGCCCAGGGTCCAGAACGCGGGCCAGTAGCCGTCGGCCGCGTCGCCCGTGACGTCGGGGACCTGGATCCGGCTCTCGATGCGCAGCTTGCCTCCGGCCGGCGGTTCGAAGTCGCTGCGCTTGGTCTCGATCCGCGCGGACGTCCAGTTGCCGGCCGAGTCCTTGATCGGGGTGATCTTCAGGTTCCCGGCGCCGTCCTGCTGAAGGTTGGCGGGGTCCGAGGTGTAGGTCTGCACCTCGCCGGTGCCCCAGTGCGCGGCACCGCCCGGGTAACCGGTCCCGGTGTCGACGATCCAGTTGTCGCTGGACGGCAGGGTGCCTGCCGCGCCGGCGAAGTCGTCGCTCCAAACCTGGTTCCAGCCGTTGGGAGTCGGCGGAACGTCGGCACTGGCGAAGCCGTACAGGGCGCCGCCGAGCAGGACCAGCCCGCTCAGCGCTCCGATCGCGGCCTTGAGCGGCCTGTGTGTCTTCCTCGCATGCTTGCGCTGCAGCACGGGACGACCTCCACGTGTGGGGGGAACAGGAGGTAACGGCTTCAACAGAAACCGCGTCCGTCACTGTGGTCCTCGCCGTGGGGGCCGTCAATGGCTACGACTGAGAGCGCTCTCACCTCCACGAATGTGCCCGGCCCGTGAAGACCTGGGTGATGGTCTCGGTCGGCTTGGGCTGACCCGGGTCGGCCTGGGGTGGCCCGAGTTGGCCTGGGGTGGGACCCGCGCGGACCTTGACCGCCTCCGCCCGCACCAGCAGAATGTGCCCTCTTGAGAGCGCTCTCAGACCGCTCTCAGATTGAGCGGTGTCATCGATTCGAGGAGACCATCCATGGCCGTCGACCGTCGGACGATCATCGGGGCCGGGACCGCCGCCACCGTCCTGACCGTTTTCGGCGGCGGCGCGGCGCGCGCGGCGACCGGCTCAACTCCCGCCGCCGGAACGGGAGATGCCCGGACGCGCGGCTACGCCTTCCTCGACGCGGCCATGGACGGATACCCGGATCACGGCAGCATCCGTCTGGCCCAGAGCTATGCCGATCAGGCCGGACTCTTCAGCACCGCGTTCACCTACGACAACGCCCTCGCGATCCTGGCCCACCTCGCCCACCCCGGCCGCGCGTCACGCGCCAGAGCCGTGGCGCTCGGTGACGCGCTGCTGTACGCGCAGGCCCACGACCCGCAATACGCGGACGGCAGGTTGCGGCAGGCGTACAACGTGGGGCCGTACGTCTTCTACGACGGCTCGGCGCAGCCGGACGGCTTCGTCCGCGCGGACGGCAGCGTGAACGTCGGCACCCAGTTCGGCTTCACCGGTACGGCCGTCGGGGACATGGCATGGGCGGGCATCGCGCTGGCCGCGCTGGCCGGCCGTACGGGGGCAAGGCGCTTTCTGGCAGGTGCTGTTCGGATCGGCGAGTGGGTGGAGGCGCACGGTCGGACCGATGAGCCGCTCGGCGGCTACAAGTTCGGTGTCGACGGGGCCGATCAGAAGCTTCCCTTCACCTCCACCGAGCACAACATCGATCTGACGTGTCTCTTCGGGCGCCTCGCCCGGCTCACCAAGGACGGTGTCTGGCTGGAGCGGCGGGCACGCGCGGAGGCGTTCCTCGGCAAGATGTGGAACGAGTCCGGCGGGTTCTTCTACACCGGCACCAACGACGGCGTCACGATCAACACCTCCCCGGTGCCGGAGGACACCCAGACCTGGAGCTACCTGTCCCTCCACGACCGCCGCCGTGCCGGGTCGGTGGACTGGGCGGCGGACGAGCTCGCGGTGCTGGACACCGCGGACCGGCCCAACAGCACGGTCCCCGCCGGGCAGTCGTACGAGGGCTTCACCTTCAGCTCGGCGTCCCTCGTGGCCGACGAGGACTCCCCCATCGCACCCTCCCAGCCCAAACCGGACCGCAACGGCGTGTGGTTCGAGGGCACCGCCCACCTCGCCCTGGCCCTGCGGGAACGCCGCGCGGCCGGAGACGAACGGCGTGCCGCTCGCCTGATCGCCTCCATCGAGCGGGCCCAGGACCGGCTCGGCCCGGGTCAGACCGTGGGCAGCAGAGCCCTGCCCGAAAGGTCGGGCGTGGTGTCGGCCAGCAGCCCCTTGGACACCGGCTTCGGCTTCGGCTACTACCCGTACCGGCACACCGGCGCCACGGCCTGGTACCTGCTCGCGGCAGCCCGCGCCAACCCGCTGCGGGGACACTGAGCCGTTCTGCGGGGGCGCTCAGTGTCCTGGCGCGGGCTGCCCTCAGTGCCGTAGCCGGTCGAAGCGGAACGGTGTCAGAGCGTCGGGGCGTCGGCCGGTGACGACGTACTCGGAGAGTTTGTGGCCGGTGACCGGGCCGAGGGTGACGCCGAGCATGCCGTGTCCGGTGGCCACGAACGCGTTGTCGTGGCCGGGGACGCGGTCGATGACCGGGAGCCCGTCGGGGAGGAAGGGCCGGCCGCCGACCCAGGGGTCGCGGATCAGGCCGACCAGGTCGTCCGGGTCGTCGAACCAGCGGCCCAGGTAGTGCCGGCTGGCGAGGGCGACGGCGACCACGCGGCGCCAGTCGAGACGGTTGTTGTTGCCGCTCAGTTCCATCGTGCCGCCGATCCGTGTCGTACCGCCGATCGGCGAGGCGACGGCCCTGCGTTCGCCGAAGTACAGCGTGTGCCGGGGCGCGGGGTCCAGGTCCACCGAGAAGCTGTAGCCCTTGCCCGCCTGGAGGGGCAGCCGGTGTCCCAGCGCCCCGAGCAGGCCGGAGGAGCGCATGCCGGCCGCGATCACGACGGACGCGCACGGTATGTCGCCCAAGTTGGTGCGCACCGCGGTGACTTGGCCCCCGGTGGTCCTGAACCCCACCGCCTCCGCGTTCTCGTGGACCTTCACCCCGGCCGCGGTGAGCGCCTGCCCGAGCCCCTGGGCGAACGCCTCCGGGTCGACCACGCCCTCCCCTTCGACGAGGTAGGCCGCGCGTACCCCGGGCGACAGGGCAGCGTCCAGCAGTCGGGCCTCGTCGCCGGTGGTGACGTCGTCGGGCATCGGGTAGCGGCCGTCCGCCATCTCCCGTTGTACGGCGAGATGGTGGCGGGCCTCGGCCGAGGACAGGAAGGCGTGGACCATGCCGGGACGGGTCAGGGTGGTGTCGACGCCCGCCTCGCGCAGGCCGTCGAAGAGGTCGAAGGTGGTGCGGTTCAGCTCGGCGATCGCCGCGTAGCCGCGCCGGAAGACGGCCGGTGTGCTGCTGCGCCAGAACCGCCACAGCCAGCGGACGAACGCCGGGTCGGGCAGGGGTCGTAGATACAGGGGCGAGTCGGGCCGGCCCAGCGAGCGCAGTGCGTACCGTACGACGCCCGGGGCCGGGACGGGTGTGGAGTGGCTGAGGCAGATCCAGCCCGCGTTGCCCCGGGAGACTCCGGAGCCCAGGCCGCGGCGTTCGACGACCTCCACCGCGAGGCCCGCCTCGGCCAGGTAGTACGCGGTGCACAGGCCCACGACGCCGCCGCCCAGCACCACCACGGGGGCGCTCATGAGGCCGACTCGTACGAGGCGAGGAACTCCCGGGTGCGGACCTGGGCGGGGTGGTCGAGGACGTCCCGCGGTCGGCCTTCCTCCACGATCCGGCCTCCGTCGACGAAGACGACGTGGTCGGACACCTCGCGGGCGAAGGGCAGTTCGTGGGTGACCAGCAGCATCGTCATGCCGTCGGCGGCCAGTTCGCGCATCACTCCGAGCACCTCACGGGTGGCCTCCGGGTCGAGGGAGGAGGTGGGCTCGTCGAAGAGCAGCACTTCGGGCCGGAGCGCCAACGCCCTTGCGATGGCGACGCGTTGCTGTTCTCCGCCGGAGAGCTGGTCGGGCTGGGCGAGACCGCGGTGCGCCACGCCGACCCGGCGCAGCAGCGTGACGGCCCGCTCCAGCGCCTCCGGCTCCGGCACACCGGCCCGGCGCTGCGCCAGGACGACGTTCTCCACGGCCGTGAGGTGCGGGAAGAGGTTGAAGCGCTGGAAGACCATGCCGACGGTGCGGCGCAGCCGGGGCAGGTCGCGGCAGACCATGCGGCCGTCGCTGTGCACGACCTCGCCGGCCACCTCCACCGTTCCCCGGTCGGGGCGTTCGAGGAGGTTGACGCAGCGCATCAGGGTCGTCTTGCCGCCGCCGCTCTGTCCGATGACGCTGACGATGCGGCCGCGGCCGACCTCGAGGTTCACGTCGTCGAGGACCAGGCGGCCGTCGAAGGACTTGCTCAGACCTTCGATCCGGACCACCGCCTCGGTGCGGTCCGTCGGGACGGTCTTCGTCGTTTTCGCCGTGGTCACGGGCTCGGTCATACGGCCGCCTCCTTCGGGTTGGCTGTCGCACCGAGGTCGGCGGCGAGCAGCGCACGGGCGGCGCGCACCCGGCGCCGGCGCCAGGGGGACAGGGGGACGCCGGCGCGTACCTTCCGCTCCAGCAGCAGGAGGAGCTGGGAGAGCGGGTAGCACAGGGCGAAGTAGATGGCCGAGATGACCAGGTACACCTCCAGCGCCCGGAACGTGGACGAGGTGATGAGCCGGCCCTCCGACATCAGCTCGGCGGCCGAGACGGTGACCAGCAGCGAGGTGGACTTGAGCAGGTCGACCAGCATGGTGTTGGTGCCGGGCAGGGCCTGCCGGACGGCCTGCGGCAGGACGACATGGGCGAAGATGCCCGCCTTGCCCAGCCCCAGCGCCTCGCCGGCCTCGGTCTGTCCGGCGTGCACACCGCTGATCGCGGCGCGGAAGATCTCGGACAGGTAGGCGGCGTAGAAGACGATCAGGCTGAGGCATCCGGCGGTGAACACGTCCAGCCGGATGCCTGCCGAGGCCAGACCGAAGTAGGTCAGGAAGATGATGGCCAGCAGCGGGACGTTCTTGAACACCTCGGTGTAGACGGCGGCGACGGTCCGCGCGGGCCAGGCCCTGTTCAGCCGGAGCAGCGCCACGGCCAGGCCGAGGAGGACCGCGCCGACGAAGCTGACCAGGGTGTAGGAAACAGTGCGCCAGAGCGCGTCGAGCAGGTCGGACCGGTAGTCGGACCAAGGGACTTGGAAGAGGCCGGACATGTCATCTCCTCACTGGCCGCTGACTGGCGGATTCACTGGCCGATGGACGGCGGGGTCCAGTCGCTCGGCCGGTCCACGCCGCGGCGCGAGGTGGCGACGTCGGCGGCCGGCTTGAGGAACTGTTCCGGGTCGCCGCCGTACTTCTTCACGAGCTTGGCCATCTCGCCGTTGGTGTACATGGCGTCGATCTGCGCGGAGATCGCCTTCTCCAGCTTGGTGGCCTTCTTGGGGAGGTAGAAGCCCGTCTGGTACGGCTGGAAGTACTCGTAGGCGGGCTTGGCCTTGACCTCGGCGGCGGTCGGCGGCGTCAGGTACTCCGTCTTGATCTTCAGTTCCGGGCGCTGCTTCTGCGCCGCGATGATGATCAGCGGGTCGAGGAAGCCGACGTCGACGCGGCCGGCGCCGAGGTCGTCGAAGACGCCGGTGGCGTCCGGGTAGGCGTGCAGCTTGGCACCGGGCACCGCCTGGATGGACTTGACCCAGACGTAGCCCTCGACGGTGCCCAGGCTGAGGCCCTGGAGGTCGTTGACGGTCTTGTAGGTCTTTCCGCTGCGCACGGCCATCGCCGGGGGCGAGTAGTAGGGCGGGTCGGTGAACAGCCCCTGCTTCTGCCGGTCGGCGGACCAGGCGACACCGCCGATGGTGATGTCGACACGGCGGGACTGCACCCCGGCGAGCATGCCGGCGAAGTCCGTGGTCTGCGGCTTGATCTGCAGGCCCAGCTTCTTGGCCACGTAGGTGAGGATGTCGCCGTCCAGGCCGACGATCCTGCCGCCCTGGACGGTGGTGTACGGCGCGTACGGCTGGACGGCCACCTTGATGACACCGGGCGTGAGCGTGCCCAGGGCGGCGGTCTTCGCGGACACGTTCTTGGGAGCGTCGTCGCCGTCCGAACTACAGGCGGCGACGGTGGAAATCATCAGCATCGCGGACAATGCGACCGCAAGTGAGCGCACACGGATCATCGGCATGGGCCTTCCGAATCGGCCTGGGGAGCCCGCCGTTCACCGCACTGTGCCCCCGGCGGGGATATCGATTGGGGCCATACGCTAGAGATCGGTCCAGTGATGCGTCACCGTTCACTTCGTACGAAGTTGTGGCTGGAATGGCTTGTCCCCCTGTACGGTGCGTCCAACCTCGGCCCGTTCGTCCGACGGGAGGAACAGTTGTGCTCAGCCCGTCACTCGCGCAGGAGATCGCCGGGGACACGTCCGCGGTCATCGGCTTCAACGTGCTGATCACTGATGCGCAGGGCATGGTCATCGGCAGTGGTGACAACAGCCGCGTCGGCAGTTTCCACGAGGCGTCGGTCGAGGTCGTCCGCACCCAGGAACCCGCCACGCACAACGCCTCGCAGGCCCAGCAGCTGCGCGGGGTACGCCCCGGCGTCACCCTGCCGCTGGTCGCGGGCGGCCAGGCGGTCGGCACCGTCGGGATCACCGGCACCCCCGCCCAGGTGCGCCGCTTCGGACTGCTCGTGAAGCGCCAGACGGAGATCCTGCTGAGGGAATCCGTGATGCTGCGCTCCCGCCTGCTCTCGGAGCGCGCGGCTGAAAAGCTGCTCGCCGACATCGCCTCGTACGACCCCCAGGTGGTCGAGGGCGACTTCCTCGTCTTCCGTGCCGCCGAGCTCGGCTTCGACCTGCGGCTGCCCCGGCTCGCGGTGGCCATCGAGGTGACCGTGCCCGACGGGGCCGCGCGACGCCGGGGCGCACCCACCCAGGACGTGGCACTGGTCCGCACGGAACTGCTGCGCACCGTCCGTGAGGTCTTCGCCGACCCGCAGGACATCGTCGCCGGTGCGGCTCCGGGACGGATCGGGGTTCTGCACCGCCTGCCGGCCAGGCGCCGCACGGCGTCCCTGGTCACGGACTGCCGACGGGTCGTCGACGTCATCGCCGCGCAGGACGGTCTCGCCGCCCGCGTGGGCATCGGCGAACCGGCCTCCTCCGTGGGCGGCCTGCACGACTCGTACAAGGACGCGTGCGACGCCCTGCGCCTGGGCGGGCGTCCCGCGGACAGCTCGCCCGTGCAGCTGATCGCCGATCTGCGGGTCCACCAGGTCCTGGCCGCGGTGAACCAGTCCGCCCGCACCCGCCTGCTCGACCTCACCACCGGGGACCTGCGCGACCAGCCGGACTGGCCGGCGCTGCGCGACACGATCACCGCCTGGTGCGAGAGCGGATTCAACCTCGTACGGGCCTCCTCCGCCCTGCACATCCACCGCAACACCGTGGTCTACCGGATGAACAAGATCGAGCAGATCACCGGCCGGTCGCTGCGCGAGCACCGCGCCACCATGGCCCTCTACCTCGCCTGCCTCGCGGATCGGCTCGGCAGCGGTTGACGGGCGGGCAGCAGTCAACTCCTGCTGCTGCACACGGCGTTGACACTGCGCACGATCCGGGTAACGGTGAGGGCCCGTCGTGCCCGGAGGTCCTCCATGGCTCCGTCCTCAGCACCTCGTACCGACGCCGGCATCGTCGACCGCGCAACGGCGATCCGTCCATTCGTCCGCGAGCACGCGCTCCGTACCGAGCGGGAGCGGCGGGTGCCGGACGAGGTCGTCTCGGCGCTGACGGACGCCGGGATCTACCGGATGAACGTGCCCCGGCGGTTCGGCGGGTACGAGACCCGGCTGCGCATCCAGGTCGACACGCTGGCCGAGATCGCCGCCGGGTGCGGCTCGACCGCCTTCACGGCCCTGATCCAGGCCGGCTGCTCCTACATCGCGGCGCTCTTCCCCGACGAGGCGCAGGACGAGATCTTCACCAGTCCCGACGTACGGGTCGGCGGCACCCTCATCCCCGACGCCACCGCGGTCGCCACCGCCGACGGGTACCTCGTCAACGGCACCTCCGGGTTCGCGACCGGCTGCCGGCACGCCGACTGGCACCTCCTCACGGCCCGCGTCGAATCGGGTGACGGGCCGCCCGAGGTGCTGTGGACCGCCGTACCCATGACCGAGTTGGAGATCCTCGACGACTGGCACGTCTCCGGGCTGGCGGGCAGCGGAAGCAATAGCGTCGTCGCCCGTGACGTCGTCGTCCCCGCCCATCGTGTCCTGCCCGTCGGGCCCTTGCTGCGCGGTGACTTCCCCTCGAAGACCAACGCTGACGACCCCTTCTACCGGATGCCCGTCCCGCTGCTGTTCTGCGCCTGGACGGCGCCCAACGCACTCGGTCTGGCACGGGCGACGCTGGAGGAGTTCACCGAGCGCATCCATCGCCGGGGCATCACGTACACCTTCCACGAGCGGCAGAACGAAGCGGCGGTCACCCATCTGCAGGCGGCGGAGGCGGCGATGAAGATCTCGTGCGCCGAGCTGCTGACCGCGGAGTTCGTGGACCGGATCGAGTCACGGGCGCGGACCGGCGACCCGTACACCCAGGAGGACCGGGCCCGCATCCGGGCGCAGACCGGCTATGTGGCGCGACTGTGCAAGGAGGCAGTCGACCTGCTCGCGTCCGCCTCCGGAGCGTCCTCCCTGCACCGCGAGGTACCGGTCCAACGGGCCGTACGCGATCTGCACGCCCTGAACCTGCACTCCTTCGTCAACCCCACGACCAACCTGGAACTGTACGGCCGGGTCCTGTCGGGCCTCGACGCGGGTACGCCGTTCCTGTGACCGACGGCCCCCGCGTTCAGGCAGCTTCTGTTAACGCGCGCGGGCCACGTAAAAGCGCCGTTACGTCTTGCCCCGCCCCCGCCAAAGGGTCTTGTGCCTGATCATTTCGCCGATCACTATCTCCCCATCCGGCACACACCCAATCTCGCGGCAGACAGCGGTCGGCTCGTTCCGGCCGGTCTGGGAGGCTCACCCGTGGCGATCCCCGAACCGACCCACACCGGGACCATCGACTTCAACGGCGGGTCCACCTGGTACCGGATCACCGGTGAAGAGGGCAGAACCCCCTTGGTCGTCCTGCACGGTGGACCCGGCGCCGCTCACAACTACACACTGAGCATCGCGGGCATCGCCGGACAGGGCCGCCCCGTGGTGCACTACGACCAGCTCGGCACCGGACTGTCCACCCATCTGCCGGACAAGGGCGCCGACTTCTGGACCGTCCAGCTCTTCCTCGACGAACTCGACAACCTGCTCAAGGCGTTGGGCATCGCCGACTCGTACCACATCCTCGGCCAGTCCTGGGGCGGCATGCTCGCCGCCGAGCACGCCGTACGGCGTCCGTCCGGGCTGCGCGGCCTGGTCATCGCCAACTCCCCCGCATCCATGAAGCTGTGGCTGGCGGGCTGCACCGAACTGCGGGCCGCGCTGCCTCCGGAGGTCCAGCACACCCTGCTCACCCATGAGGCGGCCGGGACCACCGACCACCCCGACTACCGCGCGGCCGAACAGGTCTTCAATGAGCGCCATGTGTGCCGTGTGACCCCCAACCCCCCGGAGGTCCAGGCCACTTGGGACAACATCGCGGCGGATCCGACCGTGTATCACACGATGAACGGGCCGAACGAGTTCCACGTCGTCGGAACCCTCAAGGACTGGTCGGTCGTCGACCGACTGCACCTCATCGACGTACCGACCCTGCTGGTGTCAGGCCGGTACGACGAGGCGACTCCCGAGAGCGTCCGTCCCTACACCGACCACATCCCCGACGTGCGCTGGCACATGTTCGAGCACTCCAGCCACATGCCGCACGTCGAGGAGGAGGAGCTCTACCTCCGGGTCGTGGGCACGTTCCTCGACTCGACCGACTGATCCCCGACGGGAGTTCAGCGCAGGGCAAGTGGCGCGGCCGCGCCGCCCGTTCACGGGTTCTTGCGGCCCACTCCCGCGTACACCCAGTACTCCGACGGGTTGTCCGGGATGAGGTCGTCCGGGTCCGGGCGCCACAGGGGTACGTAGACCAGGCCCGGGTCCACCATGTCGAAGCCGGCGAAGAGGGAGTGGATCTCGTCGTGCGAGCGGGCGGTGACCGGTGAGGTGGCGCGGGACCGGTACAGCTTGCCGACGGCGTCGGCCGTGTCCGGGCGGTCCTGGTTGGTGGCGTGGGTCAGCGCCAGCCAGCTGTCGTCGGGCAGGGCGTCCCGGAAGGCGGCCACGATGCCGGCCGGATTCTCCTCGGGCGTGACGAAGTGCAGGATCGTGATCATCAGTACGGCGACGGGCTGATCGAAGTCGATCAGCTTGTGCACCTGCGGGGCGGCCAGGACGTCGGCCGGCCGCCGGATGTCGGCGTCGACGATGTCCGCGTCCGGGTTGTCGGCGAGCAGCGAGGCGCTGTGGGCCACGGCCACGGGGTCGTTGTCCACGTAGACCACCCGGGCGCCCGGGCTCGCCGCCTGCGCCACCTCGTGGACGTTGCCCTGAGTGGGGATGCCCGAGCCGAGATCGATGAACTGCCGCACCCCGGACTCGACCAGGAAGCGCACGGCCCGTCCGAGGAAGGCACGGTTGGCGCGGGCCAGGGTGCGCACCTGCGGGTCGATGGCCGTGAAGGCCGCCAGGGCCTCGCGGTCGATGGCGAAGTTGTGCTGTCCGCCCAGCATCGCGTCGTACATGCGCGCGACACTGGCCTTGTCCGGATCGGTCCTGGGCGGAATTCCTTCGTTGTCGGTCACTACAACTCCCTTTCCGACCAGGGGCCTTGACGCGTCATCATATAGTTGCCGAGGACGCGCGGCGAGCCACCCTCTTCGCCGTGCGCCCGGAGCCCCCACCCGGAAAGGCACGACCCCTGCGGAACGAACCGCGCAGCCGCACCGACGCCACCCCCGCCGCACTGCCTTCACCCCGTCGGTCGGCCTTCTCTCCCGCGGCGGACGTCATCGGCTCGGAGCTCGACCTGCGGCTGACCGGCAGCCATGTCGTGCACGCGCTGACCCCCGGATTCTGCGATGCGGCGTCGGTCTACCTGCTGGAACGCTGGCTGCGCGAGGAAACCGCGTACACCGCCGCGGACGCGCCCCAGATAGAGGCGCGCCGCCTGGCGCTGCGCGTGGGGACGGACGCGGCCGAGGACTGGGAGGGCGTGCTGCCGGTCGGCGAGGTGATCGTCTTCCCGCGCGAGACGCCGTACGCGCGTGCTCTCACCACCGGGCACGCGCAGTTGCTCGACGCGGTCGACCCGTACACGTCCGACCATCTGGTCGCCTCCGGGGGCGGCGACGCGCGGATCGAGGACCTGCTGCGCATGACGTCCTTTCTCGTCGTGCCGCTGCATCTGCGGGGCACCGCGGTCGGCTTCGTCGCCTGCACCCGCGGCCCGGACCGGGCACCCTTCCGGCCCGCGGACGTGGTGGCCGTGGAGGCGCTGGCCGCACGGGCCGCCATAGCGCTGGACAACGCGCGCCGCTACGAGCACGAGCGCCGCACCGCCCTGGCCATCCGCAACAGCCTGCTGCCCGGCACCGCCCACGAGGTCGAGGGGTGCCGCATCGCCCACGGCTGCCTCCCCGCCGGGCAGGGCAACATCATCGGCGGCGACTGGTTCGACGTGCTGAAACGGCCGGGTGACCGGGTCAGCCTCGTCGTCGGCGACGCCATGGGGCACGGCCCGGAGTCCGCCGTCGCGATGATCCAACTGCGCACCGCCGTCCGCACCCTGGCGGGGCTCGACATCCCTCCCGCGGATCTCGTACGGCGCCTCGACGCGCTCGCGTACGACACCCCGGGAGCCTCCTTCGCGACCTGCATATACGCCGAGTGGGACGCCCGGCGGCACACCTGCACCCTGGTGGGAGCAGGCCATCCTCCCCCACTGCTGCGCGGCTCCGACGGCCGGACCGCGCCGGTCACGCTCACCAGTCCGGGCCTGCCCCTCGGACTGGGCACGGGCAGCTACGAGGCCACCGTGCTGACCGTGGACGAACCGGCCCTGCTGGTGCTCTACAGCGACGGTCTGGTCGAGTCCCGCGACGCCGACATCGACCAGGAGATCATCCGCCTCGCGCACACCCTGGACACGGCCGTGGTCGAGCCCGCGGCCGCCGGCGGCCAGGACCCGCTGCAATCCCTGTGCCAACGGCTGCTGCACACCCCTCCCACCGCGGTCGCCGCGGACGACCGCACGCTGCTGCTCGCCGAGCTGACGCCCACGAAGGCCTGAACGCCCTTCCCCCGGCAGGCTCTCAGGCCGTCAGGTTCGCCCACACGGCGTTCCCGCCGGTGAGTCTGGACCGGTCGACACCCCAGGTGTCCGCGATCTCCTCCACCAGGAGCAGCCCGCGGCCGCTCTCGTCGTCGGGGCCCGGCTCGCACCGGGGCAGACCGCGGCCCGTGTGGTCGTGGTCGTGCACCTCGATACGGAGGCACTCGTCCGTGACGAGCCCGATGCCGCACAGGATCCGCGCGCTGAGAGTGTGCCGTACGGCGTTGGTGGCCAGCTCGGACACGAGCAGGACGGCATCCGCGCACAGGTCGCCCGGCAGCCGCCAGGAGCTCAGCCGCGCGCCGATGGAGCGGCGGGCGACCCTGATGCTGGAGCGGTGGGGCGGCAGTTCGAGCCAGTGCGTTCGGTCCGGGCTCGAGACGTCTAAGAGCTGTGGGGAGGAAGTCGTGTGGGGGGACACGGCAGTTGCCTTCCGTGGAGGGGCGGGCGCGCGGTGAATCGTCGAAACGATTCACGCAAGTAACTATGCTCGCAGGGGAGTTCAAGCTGCAAGCACCTGCCTGATAATTTCATTGGGCCGGTATCCGTCTGGCGACATCATCAAGTCGCTGTCATCCTCGGTCCGGTGACGGTCCATCGGGAGGTAAGGGCGTGAACGAAGGTCGGCCGGGCGCGGGCAACAGCTCCAGTGCACCCACCGTTCTCCGCATGATCCTGGGCCGGCGCCTGCAGGAGCGCCGCCAGGACGCGGGCGCCTCGCTGGAGGACGCGGCCAGGGCCCTGCGGGTGAAGTCCCTGACCATCCGCCGCCTGGAGAAGGCGGAGGTCAGCCTCAAGCCGCTCTACGTGGAGAAGCTGCTCGAGACGTACGGGGCCGACCGGCAGGAGATCGACGAGTTCGTCGACCTGGCCGAGCGGGCCAACGAGCCCGGCTGGTGGCACATGTACCGCGATGCGCTGCCGAGTTGGTTCAGCGGGTACGTGAGCCTGGAGACCGGGGCCACGACGCTGCGCACCTATGAGCCCCACTATGTGACGGGCCTGCTGCAGACCCCCCGGTACGCGCGCGCGGTCTTGCGCGGGGGCCTGCCCAACGGCAGCGAGGAGGACCTTCAGCGGCGGGTGGATCTGCGGCTGCGCCGCCAGGGCCTGCTGGAGAGATCCGACGCCCCCACGCTGTGGGTGGTGATGGAAGAGGCCGTGCTGCACCGGGTGGTGGGCGGCTCCGAGGTGATGCGGGAGCAGATCGACCGGCTCCTGGAGGTCTCGGAGCTGGAGCACGTCAGCGTCGACGTCGTGCCGTTCACCGCGGGCGCCCATGTCGGCGCGTGTGCCCCCTTCACGTACTTCCGGTTCGAGGAGCCGGAGCTGCCCGACATCGTCTACAGCGAGATCCTCTCCGGTGCCATGTACCTGGACCAGCGCTCGGACGTGGCGGCCCATCTGGAGGCGCACAACCGCATGTCCCTGCTGACCTCGGACGCGGACAGCAAGGCGCTCCTGAACCGCATGCGAAAGGAGTACTCATGACCACCATCGACGGCAGTGTCTGCGACATCTACAACGGAATGCCGGCGACCGACCTCGGTGAGCAGGGCTGGGAGTCTCCGTGGAGCGGTCCCAACGGGGGCCAGTGCGTCCAGACGAAGCAACTCGCCGACGGCCGCGTGGCGCTGCGGCAGTCGACCGATCCCGCCGGCCCCGCGCTGATCTACACCCCGGAGGAGATCACCGCGTTCGTCGCGGGGGTCAAACGGGGTCTCGCCGATCATCTGACGGCCGGCTGACCCACCAGGACCAGCGGGAAGGACCCGGGCCCGCCGGCCGCGACCTGCCCGACACACCCCCACGCACACCGTTGAAAGGGACAGGATGACCAACTCGCACGCCGCGCGGGAGATCGACACCAGCAGGCCCCACTCCGCCCGGATGTACGACTACTACCTCGGCGGCAAGGACCACTTCGAGGTCGACAAGCAGGCGGCCGAGACCGTCGCCGGGGCCTACCCCGGCATCTTCGTGTGCGCCCGCGAGAACCGGGCCTTCATGCACCGCGCCACCCGCGTCCTCGCCCAGGAGCACGGCATCCGCCAGTGGCTGGACATCGGGACCGGCATCCCCACCGAGCCGAACCTGCACCAGGTGGCCCAGTCCGTGGTCCCCGAGGCGCGGGTGGTCTACGCCGACAACGACCCCCTCGTCCTCAAGTACGCCGAGCGCCTGATGCGCAGCACGGCCCAGGGCCGCACGACGTACATCGAGGCGGACGTCAACGACCCGGCCGCGCTGCTGAACGCCCCCGCGCTGGCCGAGGTCCTGGACATGAACCGGCCCGTGGCCCTGTCGCTCAACGCCCTGATGCACTTCGTGACGGACGCGCAGGACCCGTACGGCATCGTGGAGCGTCTGCTGGCCGTCCTTCCCTCGGGCAGCGCGCTGGCCCTGAGTCACTGCACGCCCGACTTCGACCCGGCCACCTGGCAGAAGGTCACCGACATCTACAACAGTGCCGGCACACCGGTGCAGTTCCGCTCGCAGAAGGACGTCGCCCGCTTCTTCAGCGGGCTCGACCTGCTCGAGCCCGGCATCTCGGTCGGCCACCGCTGGCGCCCGGACGGTGAGGTCACCGACACGGACGCCGAGGTCAGCCTGTGGACCGGGGTGGGCATCAAGCCGTAGCCGGCGAGGCTTTTTCGGGGGTGTCGGAAGGCCCCGGGCCCGAGCGGGTCCGGGGCCTTTGGGCGGTTGCGCGGCGGACGGGTCAGGGCTGGACGGGCTTGCCGCGTCCCCAGGCCCAGGCGAGGCGGTCGGCTCCGGACTGGTTGGTGGTGGCCAGCCAGGGGCGGGCGGCGTCGCCGATCAGCTTCTGGATCGAGTAGGTGTCGTCGGTGCGCAGACCGGGCCAGTAGACGGACCCCATGCCGAGCTTGCGGAAGGTGTCGGTGTCGGCCTGGATGAAGTTGATCGAGTTGTTGGTGGCGTCCGGCTTGTTGTAGTCGAGGCCGGTGGTCATCGGGGCACCGAACTCGTCGGCGACGGTGCGGCTCGCGCAGGTGCCGATGCGCTCCTTGAGGTCGGCCACCCACTGGTCGTAGGTGGCGTAGTCCTTCCAGAAGCCGTAGTGGTGCAGCGACAGGTAGGTGCCCTTCAGGCGCGGGTCGGCGCAGACCGAGGTGACGTGGTCGTTGTAGCCGGCGCCGCTGACGAAGACCCGGTTGCGCGGGACCGACGGGTAGGTCGCGAGCCACTTGGCGGCGAGGTCGGCCCACTCGGTGTCGGTGTAGCCGTGCGGCTCGTTCATCGGCTCGAAGTAGACGTGCTGGTCGTGCTTGTACGCCTTGACGACGGTGTTCCACATCGGCCAGTAGGTGGCCTCGTCGTCGATGAAGCCGTCCTTCTGGGTGCCCGTGCCCTCCCAGTAGGAGACGATGACCTTGAAGCCCTGGTCCGAGGCCGCGTCGATGACACCGCGATACGACTTCCAGTAGGAGCCGTTGACCGTGTACGGGTTGATGGGCAGCCGGACGGTGTTGGCACCGAGATTGGCGCGGAACGCGGCGATGACCCGGCTCGCCTTGGCGTAGGTCTGGGCGTAGGTGTCGGAGAGCGACAGGCCGGACAGGACGACGGGGTCGTCGGCGTAGTTGTCGCGGGGGTCGGCCCAGTTGACGCCCTTGAACTGGGTCGTGTTCGTGCCCGTGCCCGGGGCCGCGGCGGAGGCGGGGGTGGCGGCGAGGGTCGTACCGCTGATCGCGGTGAGCGCGACCGACACGAAGGCGCCGCGCAGGCGGGGGGTGAACCGGGTTCTGGTGGGGGTCTTGCGCATCAACGTGCCCTTTCAGGAGATGGCGGCTCGGCACCTGGGGCTGCATGAGCGGCCACCGAGAGACGTGCCGGGCGGTTGTGCAGGAGTTTCGGCTCACCGTCGGCGTACTCGGCAGCGTGTTTACGTAACCATCCCTTTCGCGGCAAGGGCTGGCGGGATCTCCGACAGGTCTGGTCACGCGGCGATGTTTACGTAAACTCGAAGGCGTCGGAATCGTGGCATCCGCTCCAGCGGCCGTCAAGATGTCCCACGCGTAACATCCCGTGCGTCGAGGGAGCAGGGAGTGGTGCGGATATGGAGCTGAACGAGCCGGAGCAACGGGTCTCCGTCCCCGGGGGCGGGGCGCAGCGGGGCGGCTCCGGTGTGCCCGGTGGGCGCCGCAAGCAGCGGGTCTCGATGGCCGATGTCGCCAAACTCGCGGGGGTCTCGTCGCAGACGGTCTCGCGCGTCTCCAACGGCCATGCCGGGGTGATCAGTTCGACCCGGGAGCAGGTGCTCGCGGCGATGCGGGAGCTGGGCTACCGGCCCAACAGCGCGGCGCGCGCCCTGCGTTACGGCCAGTTCAACACCATCGGCGTGATCCTCTTCAGCCTGTCCTCGACGGGCAACAGCCGCACCGTGGAGGCGATCGCCACGCATGCCGCGGACGAGGGGTACGCGATCACGCTGATCCCCATCGACGTCCCGACCCAGGACAACGTGCTGGGGGCCTTCACGCGCATGGGCGAGCTGGCCGTCGACGCGGTCATCGTCATCATGGAGATCCATCTGCTGGACACCGCCACGGTGCAGCTGCCGCCCGGCGTGCACGTCGTCGTCGTGGACTCCGACGCCGGCGACCGCTACAGCGTGGTGGACACCGATCAGGCCGACGGCGCCCGCAAGGCCGTGAGCCATCTGCTCGACCTGGGCCACCGCACCGTCTGGCACCTGACCGGCCCCGAGACGTCCTTCGCCGGGCAGCGCCGCACCCAGGCCTGGCGCGCGGTCCTGGAGGAGGCGGGACGCCCGGTGCCGCCGCCCCTGCACGGCGACTGGTCCGCCGAGTCCGGCTATACGGCCGGCCTCGCGCTCGCCGAACTGCCCGACTGCACCGCCGTGTTCGCCTCCAACGACCAGATGGCGCTGGGGCTGCTGCGCGCCTTCCACGAGCGCGGTCTGACCGTGCCCGCGGACGTCAGCGTCGTCGGCTTCGACGACATCCCCGACGCCGCGTTCTTCGTCCCGCCCCTCACCACCGTCCACCAGGACTTCGCGGAGGTCGGCCGCCGCTGCGTCCAGGGCGCCCTCGAACAGATCCGCACCCGTGGCGGTTCGCAGGCCGGCACCGATCTCGTCCCGACCAGCCTGGTGATCAGACACAGCACAGCGGCGCCGCCCGACCGACGCAAGTGACGGTGCTCTTCCCTGACGGTGCGCTCCTCCGCGACTGTGCTCTTGCGCACAACCCCGGGAAACCCGGGCCCGTTCGAGCGGTCGGCGGCTGCTCGCGTGCTACAAGGCTGGGCATGGAGATCGAGCCGATCACCCTGTCCACGCCGCGGCCCGTGCGCCGGCCGATGCTGGTGCAGGGCTGGCATGAACTGACCTTCCTGCACTGGCCGGTGGAGCCGGAGCGGGTGGCCGGGCTGCTGCCCGCCGGGACCCGCCCGGACACCCTCGACGGGGTCACCTACGTCGGGCTGGTGCCGTTCATGATGCGCGGCGCGGGCCTCGGCCCGGGGCCCGGTCTGCCGTATCTCGGCACGTTCTGCGAGACGAACGTACGGCTGTACTCGGTGGACGAGCAGGGCCGCCGCGGTGTGGTGTTCCGGTCCCTGGACGCGGCCCGTCTCCTGCCCGCGCTGGTGGGGCGGCTCGGCGTACGGCTTCCCTATACGTGGTCGGCGATGCGCCTGCGCCGCGAGAACGACGTGCTCACCTACACCACCCGACGGGGACGCTCCGCGGGTCCGGGGCCCACGAGCCGTGTCGTGGTGAGACCCGGCGCGCCCATAGCGCGGCCCACGCAGTTGGAACTGTTCCTCACCGCCCGGTGGGGCCTGCACGTCCTGTGGCACAGCCGCACCGTGCACCTGCCGAACGAGCACACGCCCTGGCCGCTGCACCGGGCCGAACTGCTCGGCCTGGAGGACGAATTGATCACCGCGGCCGGCCTGCCGCACATGACGGACGCGCCGGTGAGCGTGCTCTACTCGCCGGGGGTCTCGGTCCGGTTCGGGAAGCCGTCCACGCTGGAGCCGTCCCTGGTCCCCAGCCGGTAGCAGACACGGGAGCCGACGCCACGAGGCGCTCGGGTCCGCCGACGGGCCCGTGATGCCCAGCCGCTCGATGGTCCCGCCGAGCTTGGGCCGGAACTGTTCCAGCATCTCCTTGCGGCCGGCCAGGTCGGCGATGACCTCGACCTTCGCCGGTGCCACAACTCCGGCCTCCAGAACTGCCGTTACCCCGGACGGACAGGCCTGCCACAGTGGTGCGGGCGAGCACCGGCGGCTGGTCACCCGCCGCATGTCGACGTGGGGGCCGTGGCCACCGAAGCATCACGATCAGAAATCGAGAAGCGCCCGACCGTCGGCCACGCCTAGCGTGACCCCGGTGATCCGACGTCTCGTCCCCTCCGCCTACCGGCCGGTCCTCGCGGACCGGGTGTTCCGGCGGCTGCTCCTCGGCTTCGGGGTCTCCTACCTCGGGGACGGCATGAGCTTCGTGGCGGTGGCGTGGCTCGCCATCGAACTCGCGCCGCAGGCGACCGCGGGACTGTGGGTGGGCGGCGCGGTCGCCGCGTACACCTTGCCCGGCGTGCTGGGCGCGCTGGTGTTCGGCCGCCGGCTGCGCCGGTTGTCCGCCAGGCGGCTGCTGATCGCCGACAACGTGGTGCGCGGTGTGTTCCTCGGCGCCGTACCGCTCGCCTGGTTCGCCGGGCTGCTGACCCTGCCGCTGTACGTCGTACTGCTCGCGGTCTCGTCGCTGCTGCACGCGTGGGGCAGCGCGGGCAAGTACACGCTGCTCGCCGAGCTGCTGCCGGGCGAGCAGCGGCTCGCCGCGAACACCCTCGTCGGCTCGCTCGAGTTCGCCGCCACGATCGCCGGGCCCGCGATCGCCGGTGTGCTGGTGACGTACGCGAGCTCCGCGCTCGTACTCGGTCTGGACGCTCTCACCTATGCGTTCCTCGCCGTGCTCGTCGTGCGCACCCGGCTGCCGGAGTCGGGGCACGTCTCCCCCGTCGACCGGGCGGCCGCCCGCGGCGGGCTCTCGCTGCTGCGGTCCCGCCCCGAGCTGCTCGGCCTGCTGACGCTCACCTGGTTCTTCAACCTGCTGTACGGCCCGGTCGAGGTCGCCCTGCCGCTCCACGTGACCGACGACCTGCACGCACCGGGCACCGTGCTGGGCCTGTACTGGGGGCTGTTCGGCTGCGGCGCGGTACTCGGCTCGCTGGCGATCGGAGCGCTGCGGCAGCTGCCGCTGTGGCCCGTGACGGTCGGCATCGTGATCGCCTGGGGGCTCGCGCTGCTGCCGTTCGGGCTCGACGCGTCGACGGCCGTCACGGTCGCGTGCTTCACATTCGGCGGCGCCATCTACGGACCGTTCGTGGCGCTCTCGGTGACCCTCATGCAGGCGAAGTCGCCGCCCCAGCACCTGGCCGCGATGCTCGCCGCCCGCAGCGCGGTGCTGCTCACCGCGTCACCGCTCGGCACGGCGCTCGGCGGACCGCTCACCACGGCGCTGGGCCCGCGGGCGACGCTCGGCGGCTCGGGACTGGCCACCGTGGTCCTCGGCGCCGTCGCCTGCCTCCTGCTCCTGGCACGGCGCGGGAACCCGGGCGGAACCGGTCAGGATTGAAGAAGCGCCGGTCCGCGGGCCGCGGCTAACGTGACCGCAGAACGACGACCTCGGGAGTGACCATGACCGGCTCATCCACTCAGGGAATCAAGACCGTGCTGCACCCCGTCTCCGACCTGGCGGCGGCCAAGGAGGTGTACACGGCCCTGCTCGGCGTGGCCCCGACGGCCGACGAGTCCTACTACGTCGGCTTCGAGGCCGCGGGCCAGCACATCGGGCTGGTACCGGGCGGCGGACAGCAGGGCATGACCTCGCCGGTGACCTACTGGCACGTGGCCGACATCGAGGCGAAGCTCGCCGAGGTGAGCGCCGCGGGTGCCACCGTCAAGGAGCCCGCGCGCGACGTCGGCGGCGGCCGCCTGGTGGCCACCTTCACCGACCCCGACGGCAACGTCCTCGGGCTGCTCCAGGACCGCTGAGCACCGAACCACCGCGCCCGCCCCAGCCCGATACATGGAGAGACGATGACCACGGCCAAGAGGACGCACTCGCAGTCGCCCGCGCCGCACGCCGCCGACAGCCACGATCTGATCCGCGTGCACGGCGCGCGCGAGAACAACCTCAAGGACGTCAGCATCGAGATCCCGAAGCGCCGGCTGACTGTGTTCACCGGAGTCTCCGGTTCGGGCAAGAGCTCGCTGGTGTTCGACACGATCGCCGCGGAGTCGCAGCGTCTGATCAACGAGACCTACAGCGCCTTCGTGCAGGGCTTCATGCCGACGCTGGCGCGGCCCGAGGTCGACGTACTCGACGGGCTGACGACCGCGATCATCGTCGACCAGCAGCGGATGGGGTCCGACCCCCGCTCCACGGTCGGCACCGCCACGGACGCCAACGCGATGCTGCGCATCCTCTTCAGCCGGCTCGGCAAGCCGCACATCGGCTCGCCCAAGGCGTTCTCCTTCAACGTCGCCTCGATCAGCGGGGCGGGCGCGGTCACCGTGGAGCGCGCCGGGCAGAAGGTGAAGGAGCGTCGCTCCTTCAGCATCACCGGCGGCATGTGTCCGCGCTGCGAGGGCCGGGGTGCGGTCACCGACGTCGACCTCGGCCAGCTCTACGACGACTCCAAGTCGCTCAACGAGGGCGCGCTCACCATCCCCGGCTACAAGTCGGGCGGCTGGAACTACCGGCTCTACACCGAGTCCGGCCTCGTCGACCCGGACAAGCCGATCCGCAGATACACCAAGAAGGAGCTGTACGACTTCCTCCACCTGGAACCGACCCGGATGAAGATCGCGGGCATCAACATGACCTACGAGGGGCTGATCCCGCGGATCCAGAAGTCGATGCTCTCCAAGGACCGGGAGGCGATGCAGCCGCACATCCGGGAGTTCGTGGACCGGGCGATCACCTTCACCACCTGCCCCGACTGCGAGGGCACCCGGCTCACCGAGGCGGCCCGGTCGTCGAAGATCAAGAAGATCAGCATCGCGGACGCCTGCGCGATGCAGATCAGCGATCTGGCCGACTGGGTCCGCGGCCTCGACGAGCCGTCGGTGGGGCCGCTGCTCACCGCTCTCCAGCAGACCCTGGACTCGTTCGTGGAGATCGGCCTCGGCTACCTCGCGCTCGACCGGCCCTCGGGCACGCTGTCGGGCGGCGAGGCGCAGCGCGTCAAGATGATCCGCCACCTCGGCTCCTCGCTCACCGACGTCACCTACGTCTTCGACGAGCCCACCTCGGGTCTGCACCCCCATGACATCCAGCGGATGAACGACCTGCTGCTGCGGCTGCGGGACAAGGGCAACACGGTGCTCGTCGTGGAGCACAAGCCGCAGGCCATCGCCATCGCCGACCACGTCGTCGACCTCGGCCCCGGCGCCGGCACCGCGGGCGGCACCGTCTGCTTCGAGGGCACCGTCGAGGGGCTGCGGGCCGGTTCCACCGTCACCGGCCGCCATCTCGACGACCGGGCCGCCGTCAAGGAGACGGTGCGCAAGGCCGCCGGCGCGTTGGAGATCCGCGGCGCGACGGAGCACAACCTGCAGTCGGTCGACGTCGACATCCCGCTCGGGGTGCTCTGCGTGATCACCGGTGTGGCGGGCTCCGGGAAGAGCTCGCTGGTGCACGGGTCGATCCCGGCCGGCGAGGGCGTGGTGTCGGTGGACCAGAGCCCGATCCGCGGCTCGCGGCGCAGCAATCCGGCGACGTACACCGGACTGCTCGAACCGATCCGCAAGGCGTTCGCCAAGGTCAACGGCGTGAAGCCCGCGCTGTTCAGCGCCAACTCCGAGGGCGCCTGCCCCACCTGCAACGGCGCCGGCGTGATCTACACCGACCTGGCGATGATGGCCGGCGTCGCCACCACCTGCGAGGAGTGCGAGGGCAAGCGGTTCCAGGCCTCGGTGCTGGAGTACCACCTCGGCGGCCGGGACATCAGCGAGGTGCTGGAGATGCCGGTGACCGAGGCCGCAGAGTTCTTCGGCGCCGGTGAGGCGGCCACACCGGCCGCGCACCGCGTCCTGCAACGGCTCGAGGACGTCGGCCTCGGCTACCTCAGCCTCGGCCAGCCGCTCACCACGTTGTCCGGCGGCGAGCGGCAGCGGCTGAAGCTGGCCACGCACATGGCCGACAAGGGCGGCGTCTACGTCCTCGACGAGCCGACCAACGGCCTCCACCTCGCCGACGTCGAGCAACTGCTCGGCCTGCTCGACGGGCTCGTCGACTCCGGCAAGTCCGTCATCGTCGTCGAGCACCACCCGGCGGTCATGGCCCACGCCGACTGGATCATCGACCTCGGCCCCGGCGCAGGCCACGACGGCGGCCGGGTCGTCTTCGAGGGCACCCCCGCCGACCTCGTCGCCGCCCGCTCCACCCTCACCGGTGAGCACCTCGCGGACTACGTCGGCGCCTGAAGAGGCGACACCTGTCCGGTCGGCCTTGACCCTGCCCGAGGGTCAAGGCCGACCGTGTCCGCATGGACGACGACCTGCATGACGACATGGCCGACGACGCGCTCCTGGCCGAGCAGTTGGCCTACTACCGGGCGGGCGCGGCCGAGTACGACCGGCCGTACACGGAGTACCAGGGCCTGCGTGAGTTGCTGACGGCCGTCGACGATCTCCCGATCGCCGGGCATGTGCTGGAGCTGGCCTGCGGAACCGGTCAGTGGACCCGGCTGCTGGCCGCGCGGGCGCACTCGGTGACGGCCGTCGACGCGGCATCCGAAGTGCTGGCCCTCGCTCGTGCGCGCACCGCATCCTCCACCGTCGAGTTCCTTCAGGCCGACCTGTTCGCCTGGCAGCCGCCGCGACGCTACGACACCGTGTTCTTCGCCTTCTGGCTCTCGCACGTCCCGCCGGCGCGGCTGCCCGCCTTCTGGAACACCGTCGCCGGCGCGCTCGCGCCGGGCGGTAGGGCGGTCTTCGTCGACGACGGGCCTGCCATGGCCGCGGAGGAGGAGGTCGTCGCCGATCACCCCGTCCCGGCCGCCGTACGCCGGCTCGACGACGGCAGCAAGTACCGCATCGTGAAGGTGTTCCACGATGCCCGGACCCTCACGGACGATCTCACCGCGCTCGGGTGGTCGGCCCGGATCCGGACGGTGGCCGGGAATTTCATCGGCATCGCAGAACCAGCGGGCAACGTGAGTACATCGGATCAATCTCCGTGACGTAGGGACCGTTGACGCCTTCTGTGGGCCACCCCTACGCTCCGTCAAACAATAGATCCGATGAATTGAGCGTCAGGAACTGTCCCCTCGCATCGTGGAGGCACCCCGCAATGACCTCTAGACGAACCGTGCTCGGCTCAGCGCTGGCCGGTACGACCGCCGCCGCCTTACCCGGCACGGCGGTTGCCGCTGCCGCAGAGAACGCCGCGCCCGGCGGTCGCTGGCAGCTCCGTAACCGGATGGACTCCGACGGCTCGTGGGCCGACTTCCTGCGTGGGCAGGATCTGGTGTGGCACCGGCTGCCCACGGTCTGGACCGAGGGTCCGTTCCTGGGCGACGGGCGCCTGGGCAGCATGGTGTACCGGGAACCGGACGCGAACAGCGTCCGGTTCACCGTTCAGCACGGCGAAGTGCAGGACCACCGGCCCGAGTTCGGCAGCGGCTGGGGCACCGCCCGGCTGCCCGTGGGACATCTGACCCTCGACCCGCTCGGCACCATCACGGCCGTCGACTGGCGGCTGAGCCTGTGGAACGCCGAGCTCACCGGCACGGTCACCACGGACAAGGGCGTCCTGACGCTCTCCGCCCTCATCCACGACGGGATCCTCGCCGCACGCGTGACGGCAGAGGGCGACGAGGAGGTCCACTGGACCTTCCACCCCGAGGAGGCCATCAGCCCCCGGAAGATCCAGGAGGCGCCACCGGCCGGATACGTCGCCAACCCGCCCTGGACCACCCGGTGGACCGGCGACGTCGAGCAGGTCCTCCAGCCACTGACCGGCGGCGGCCAGACCGCGACGGCCTACCGCCACTCCCGCGACACGCTCCTGCTCAGCGTCGCCCACAGCCACCCGTCCGACACCCGGGCCGGGGAGCTCTCGCTCGGGAAGATCCAGCGCGCCGGTTCGTACGCCGCTCTCCGCTCGCAGCACACCCGTTGGTGGCACGCCTTCTACCGCAAGAGCTTCGTGTCGTTCCCCGACCAGCGCCTGCAGAGCTTCCACTGGATCCAGCTGTACAAGGTCGCGTCGGCGAGCCGCGCGGGCGGCCCCGTGATGGCGACCTCCGGGCCGTGGCTGGAACCGACCCCCTGGCCCGCCGTGTGGTGGAACCTCAACGTCCAGCTGGAGTACTGGCTCATCCACGGCTCCAACCACCTGGAACTCGACTCGCTCGTCAGCACGTTGAGGCAGAACCAGGAGCAGCTGGTCGCCAACGTGCCCGCCGCGTACCGCTCGGACAGCGCCGGAATCGGCCGCAGCTCCGACATGTTCGCCGACCGCGAGGTCGGCATGCCCGGCACCGGTGCCGAAGTGGGCGACCTGACCTGGGCGTTGCACAACGCCTGGCTGAGCTACCGGCACACCATGGACGAGGCGCTGCTGCGCGACACCGTGTTCCCGCTGCTGCGCCGCGCGATCAACTACTACTGGCACTTCCTCCAGCCCGGGGACGACGGCAGGCTGCACCTGCCGTCGACACTCTCGCCGGAGTACCCGGTGGTCCCGCCCCGGGACACCAACTACGACCTGGCGCTGATCCGTTGGGGCTGCACCACGCTCCTGGAGGTGGCCGCGCACCTCGGAGTCGACGATCCGCTGAAGCAGCGCTGGCAGGAGGTGCTGGCCAGGCTGACGCCGTATCCGGTCGACGCGAACGGCTTCATGATCGGCGGGGACACTCCGTACGCCCAGTCCCACCGTCACTACTCGCACCTGCTGATGGTCTATCCGCTGTACCTCGTGAACTGGGACCAGCCGGAGCAGCGGGAGTTGATCGAGAAGACGATCGTGCGCTGGCACGCGCTCACGGGTGCGCACCGCGGCTACAGCTATACGGGCGCCGCGTCCATGTACGCGATGATGGGCCGCGGCGACACGGCGCTGACGTATCTGGAGAAGTTCTTCGACCCCACCACGCGCTACCCGTGCCGGGCCAACACCCACTACACGGAGGCGGGTCCGGTCATCGAGACGCCGTTGTCGGCCTCGCAGTCCCTGCACGACATGCTGTGCCAGAGCTGGGGCGGTGTCGTCCGGGTCTTCCCGGCCGTCCCGTCGTCCTGGTCCGACGTCACGCTCCACGACTTCCGCACTCAGGGAGCCTTCCTGGTCAGCGCGGTCCGCAGCAAGGGGGTCACCCGCTTCGTCCGCGTGCGGAGTCTGGCGGGCGCGCTGCTCGAACTCCGCCACGGTCTGCCCGCCGGCCGGCTGACCGCCGTCCTCGACGACGGCCGCCCGGCACACACCCGCACGACCTCCGAGGGCACCCTCGCGATCGACCTCCCCAAGGGGCGCGAGGTCCTGGTGTACACGGGCGAACGGCCCGATCTCGTCATCGCTCCCGTGGGGGTGAGCGAGCCCGGTCAGCCGTGGGGGCTGCCGTAGTCCGGCGGGCGCCGACCGGTGCGGCTGGAGCGGCCGCGCCCGGCGCGGGAGAATGGCCGTATGGGCGGTGAGACGGTGGACGAGGCGGTGCGGGCGGTGCCGGCGCCGCCTCTGCGGGGGCTGGTCGGCTGGTACTCCGGGTACCGCCAGCGCGGTATCCCGCACGGCCGGCACCGGGGTCTGCCGTCGCCGTGGCTGACCCTGATCATCACTCTCGACGAACCGCTCAGCATGGCCGCGCATCCCGATCCGGGCGCCGCTCCCGGCGACTACCTCACCCTGCTGGGCGGCCTGCACCTCACGCCCGCGCTCATCGACGTCCCCGGAAGGCAGTCCGGCATCCAGGTCGCGATCAGCCCGCTCGGCGCCCGCGTCCTGCTGGGACTGCCCGCCGGAGAGCTGGCCGGGACTGACGTCCACGCCGACGACGTGCTGGGCCCGGGCATGCGCGAGGTCCACGACAAGGTGCGCGAGGCACCGGACTGGGCCGCCCGCTTCGACGCCGTCGACGACTGGCTGCTGCACCGCATGTCCCACCACGACGGCGTGGGGACGGCCTTCGCCACGCCGGTGGCGGGCGCCTGGCAGCGGCTGCTGTCCACCGGCGGTCGTCTGCGCGTCGACGAACTCGCCGCACAGACCGGCTTCGGCGAGCGGCACCTGCGCAACCGCTTCCGCGCCGAGATCGGCCTCACCCCCAAGGCGGCCGCCCGGGTCATCCGCTTCGACCTGGCACGACGCCACCTGGCCCGCCGCCCCGGCCTCCCGGACCTCGCGGGCCTGGCCGCCGACTGCGGTTACGCGGACCAGTCCCACCTCGACCGCGAGTTCGCCGCCCTGGCGTCCTGCACACCGAGCACCTGGCTGGCGCAGGAGTTCCGAAACGTCCAAGCCGGGCACCATCCGCCCGCGTGACGCTGGTGGTGTCAGCAGGCCGATCCCGGCAGGCTCCCGCGAGACGGAGGCACAGCACCATGAACACCACGCCCGACACCGCCAAGCAGCCGCCCGCCCCACAGGTCTGGCCCACCCTGCGCGCCCACGACGCCCGGGCGCTGATCCGCTTCCTGGTCGACGCCTTCGGCTTCGAGGAGACCGTGGTCTACGGCGACGGCGACCTGGTCGAGCACGCCCAGCTCAGCTGGCCCGAAGGCGGCGGCATCATGCTGGGCTCCGTGCGCGAGGGACAGGAGCCCGGCACCGGCCCGACACCGCCGGGTGCCTTCAGTGCCTACGTCGTCACCGCCGACCCGGACGCCGTCCACGCCCGGGCCAAGGCCGCAGGCGCCGAGATCACCGCGGACCTGAACGTCACCGACTACGGCTCCCGCGACTTCGCCGCCCGCGATCCCGAGGGCAACAGGTGGAACTTCGGTACCTATCCCGGCGAGCCGCGGTGATCCTTTTGGGGTGATTTTGCACACCCTGCCCGGTGTCCCGGGTGGTCCGACCAGGGAGTTGTCGCCCGCCGTACCCGGCGTGACCCTCGACACCACAGCCGTCGTTCACCGCATGCGGGCACACTTGGGCATGCGCTGCTGCCTGACCGCTCCCCTCTCGGCCCTGTCGGCCCTGCCGGATCCCTGCCAAGTCCTGCGATCCGGCGCTCTCCTCACCCCCGCCCTGCTGCGGGCCGCCGCCGACGCCCTCCGCGGCCCGGCGGGCAGGAGCGGGCACCGTCACCGGGACGGCGTGGCGGCCGTCCATCTGGAACTCGTCACCCTGGCCGAGGACCGCGCCGTCATCACCTGGTACACCGGCCTGCCCGGCACCAACGACGGAACAGGCCACATGCTCCCCGCGGTCACCGAGGGCGAGGTCGTCTACGGCACCCATCCCGGCCGCCTCAACCGCGTCGCGGCGGAGGACGGGCCGGTGGCGCACCACTACGTGGAGCTCACCGACCTGGAGCCCGGGCAGACGTACTACTACCAGGCCCGGGCACGGGGTGTGGCCGCGACACCGACGCCACTGCATCTCGTCCGCGGCAACGCCGTCGGCACCAATCTGCACGGCCTCGGATCGGGCGGAGGCCCGTACTCCTTCACGACGCCGCAGCCTCCGCCGGGGCGGCACCTGCTGTCGATCGCGCTCTGCAACGACCTGCACCTGGGTGAGACCACCGCCGGTCTGGTGACCGGCGTCCCGCTGCTGCGCGGGGTGCGGCAGGCGCAGGGCCACGCACCGTATCCGGAGATCATGAGCCGGGCCGTGGTCGCCGAGGCCCGGCGGCGCGGGGCGGACGTGCTGCTGGCCGCCGGGGACATCTCGGCAGGCGGCGGGGCGCACGACCTGGCCGAGGCCAGGCGGATCCTGGACGGTTTCGGCAGTCACGGGCAGGACTACTTCGTCGTACGCGGCAACCACGACCGGCCCGGACACGGCAACTGCCGCTCCTGTGACGGCGGTTGCGGGGACTCCTTCCGCGACGGGTTCCTCGACGGCGAGGGACCCTCGTACTTCGCGCGCGACCTCGGCGGGCTGCGGATCGTCGGGCTCGACACGTACGAGAAGGACGGCAACGGCGCCGACTCGGGTGGCCTCGGCGCCGAGCAACTGTCGTGGTTCCGGAGCCGGTTGAGGGAGAACAAGGACCAGCCGACCGTGGTGTTCGGGCATCATCCGCTGGCGGTGCGGGACTCCGTGTTCCCGGTGAGCGCCGGGCAGCGCCTCGGCCGTCGCCAGGCCCGCTCCATCCTCGACGCCTACGCAAGTTCACCCGGCGTCTTCCTCCATCACGCCGGCCACACCCACCGCAACAAGCGCACCGTGCTGCCGCAGGCCCCGCACGTCACGATGCAGGAGGTCAGCGCGGTCAAGGAGTATCCGGGCGGCTTCTGCCTGGTCCGGATCCACTCGGGCGGGTTCGCCGTGAACCACTACAAGGCCGGCGGTCTCGCGGCCCGCGAGTGGGGCGAGCGCAGCCGGCGCGTGGCGGCCGGCCTGTGGCCGCACCACGCCCTCGGCCGCTCGGTCGCCGACCGCAACAGCATGACGGTCCGCGACCTGTCCGGCATCACCCGCCCGGCACCCCGCAACTCCATCCCGGCTCAGCTGCACACAGCGTAGGGCTCAGTCCGCGGACCGGTCGTTCACCAGGGCAGACCCTCCACGTACGTGCCGACGCGGTCGCGGTCCCAGGCGCCGTCGGCGACGAGGCGGTAGCGGTAGGCGAAGGACTCGCCGGGCGGCAGCTCGAACTCCTCGAAGAACGCCCAGGAGAACGCGACCGTGGGGATCGGTTCGGAGCGCACGAACCAGTGCGACTCGTGGATCGCGGTCCGCTCGTCGAGGTTCTCGGGTGCGTGGGCGAAGACGAGCGTGGAGTGCGCGTCGACGTCGTCGTGCTCGGTGGTGAAGGCCAGCCACGGGCTCTGTGCGGCGCCCGGGTGGTTCGACGCGCGCAGGCCTTGGGCCGCTACGACGATCTGCCGACTCGGCTGGTGACCCACGAGACCGGTCGACACCGGCGTGTACTGCACTGGGACGGCGTGGTCGGGCAGACCCCACTGACCGAGGCGACGGTGGAGGAGCGGCTGAGCTTCTTCGCCGAGAGTCCGGCCGGTCCGGAGCCGCTGTGGCTGTGGCTGAACGAGTCCGGTCTGCCGTTCCACCCGGCCTCGTGGAGAACGTGTTCCGGGCCGCGAACGAGCGGTGCGAGGTGGTGCTGTCATCGGTGATGAGCAACCGGCCGTTCTGCACGCCGCACATGTGCAGGCACAGCTTCGCGTTGTTGATGCTCGTGGTCCTCAACCACGTCATGGACCGGCGTATGGGGCTGGCGCCGGAGGAGCGGCCGGGACTTCCGTCTGCTTTAGGGCGATCCGTGGCGGATGGTGCAGGAGCTGCTCGGTCATGCCCAACTGGAGACCACGAAGGCGATCTACCTCGCCCCGGTCGCGGATCTTCAACTGCGGTCGCTGCTGGCCGACTTCGCGCCCGCTGGCGGACCGGTGTCGGAGCAGGAGCTCGCGGGGCTGTTCACGCGGCTGGCCCGGGAGAGCGAGGGCATCCAGGACCTGGACGAGAAGCTGGTGGCCCAATGAGCCGCCGCGGCCGCGCGGCCGCTTTGCCCGAACTTCCGCATCAGCGTCCGGCGGTCCTTGAGGAGAACGGCCTGGTCGTACGGCACCGGGACGCACAGGGCCGGGTGCGTAGCTACGCCTTCGGCGCGCTGCCGGTCCCGAAGGCGTTTGGGCGGTCGTTGGCCGCCCTGTATGCGGCCAAGTGCGCGCCGGGCGGAGGCTGGGACAGCATCGAGACCAGCGAGGCGCATTGGTACCTCGCAGAGCAGCATGCAGTAGTCCGCGCCCTGCCCTACCAACTACGGCCAGGGACCCCCCACCAGTAAGAGCGTGTCCCACGTGGCCGTGATCTACGTGTGACGTTGCGGTTGTCCCGTCCCCCTAGACGTTCTCCCTGTCACGCTTGATCTTGGTGGTTTGCCTGCCCTGGCACTTCACTACCGGGGGCGGCCGCTTGTTACTCTTTCCGATCATGCGAGCCCTCTTCCCAGGATCCTTCGACCCGGTCACTCAAGGGCACCAGGACGTACTCCGGCGCGCTGCCCTCCTGTTCGACGAGGTCGTCGTGTGCGTGATGTTCAATTCGAACAAGACCGGCCGCTTCCCCATCACGGAACGGCTGGACCGGCTCCGCGCGGCAGCAACTGACTTGAGCAACGTCACGGTCGACTCCCACACCGGCGGCCTGCTGGTCGACTACTGCCGCCAAGCCGGAATCGACGTCGTCATCCGCGGAGTCCGCGGCGTTGCCGACCTGGACTACGAAATGCCGATGGCCCGCATGAACCACGAACTGGCCGGAGTCGAAACGTTCTTCATCGCTGCAGACCCCACCCTGGCCCACATCTCCTCCACCCTCGTCACCGCGATGGGTCAACAGGACCATGTCCCCGAATGATGACTTGAGCGAGCCTCTTCCAGCAGCTGGGGGCGGCAGCGAGGGTTCCTGACACCACAGCGGCCGGTTGTCCACCATCTCAGCGCTGGTCAGCTTTCCACGCTGACAAGCCAGAACTGGCGTGTTGGTTCGTCGGCTGGGAGGCAGGAGTAGCAAGCGTCGTGCGGCACTCAAGCCAGGCGTCAGCACTCAGCAAATACTGGAGTCTGCTGAACAGGGCGAGCAGCTGAGGGCCCCACTTGTCGCGGAAGGCGAAATCGACGATGGCGAGATCGAGTTCGTTGGCCGCCGACAGTTCGGTGAAGTCCTGGCGCAACTGTGACCCTGGAACGTGGGAACGGCCGGTGAACCTGTCGTGAAAGGCAGCATCGGCCTGGTTGAGAGCCGGGTACGTTGCCTTCCGGTCGCATGAGGCGTACAGGTACACGATGGCCTCGGCCTCGGCTCCAATCACCGCTGCAAGGTCATTGCGACGGTCCAGTGGCAGCAGTGCTGTGGGGAAGCCGTCCGTGCTGTAGAACGCGTGACACAGACCGGCGAGTTGGAGAGCCGGGCGGGCCTTCCACGTCGCCAGCCGCGCCTGTACGCGCTGGAGGTGGGTAAGGAGAGTGCCGCCGGGGTGGGCGATGCTTTCTGCACCGAACTCACGCAGCAGGGTGACAGCCCGGTCAGTCGTGGCAGGGAGAGCAGGCACGGTGTCCGTATCCCTTCGGTAACGGGTTGGTCGGCACCCGTACAGCGCCTTCGCCGGTCCGGATGCGTACGAAGGCACCGGACGGGTTGCCGCCTGGGCCCTGCAACGATCTTCTGACACCCCAACACCCCAGTCAATCCTGGGGATTACTCCGCTCACCCCAGGTATAGCTTGGGTGCCATGACCCTGGATGACCTGCGCGTGTTCGTAGCCGTGTGTCGGGCAGGAAGCCTCAGCGCCGTGTCCCGGGACCTGTCCTGTACCCAGTCCGCAGTGAGCCAGCACGTCAAGCGCCTGGAGCGGGAAACGGGCATGAGCCTGTTGGAACGCCAGCCGCGCGGGGTTGTTCCCACAACGGCGGGGCGCATCCTGTGCGATGCCGCCGCCGACGGGATCGCCGGGCTCGATCTTGCGCTGCGCCGCCTGGGAGACCTCGTGAACGGCGAAAGCGGTTCCGTGCGGATCACGACCGGCGGAACGACCGTCCGGCACTTCATGGCCGAAGCGATCGTCTCCTTCCGCCGGCGCTACCCGAAGGTGAGTCTGGAGTTCCAGACCGAGACCTCCAGCCGCGGATGCTTCGACGCTCTCCTGGCCGGCAACCTCGACCTTGCCTGGATCACCGTCGGCGGCCCAGTGCGCGGCATCGAGCAGCGCCCCGTCACCGATCTGCCCTGGGTGCTCGCCATGCGGTCCGACGATCCGCTCGCGGCCCGGACGCGCATCGACGCCCCCGACCTCAGGGGCATCCGCCTCATCCGGCTGCCGCCGAACTCCACCTCCGGCGCCCATTTGGACACCGTCTTCGCCGAACTGGGGATCCTGACCGGTTCGGACACCAGCGTCGCCGACTGGGACACAGCCCTGCTCCTTGCCGAACTCGGCCTGGGTCACGCCGTCGTCCCCGCCATATCGGGTCTCCCCACACCTGGTGACGGCAGCCCCCTGCGTCTCATCCCCATTCCGGCGCTGCCGCCGCTGTCGGTCGGCTGGGCCGTACGCCGCTGGGACGCCCTCTCCCCGCTCGCTCGGAGCTTCGCCGACGCGGTCGCTGCAAGTTGTACGAAGACGCGCATCACGGCGTGAGCACGAAGACCGAGTTCGGCCTGTCTCCATGCTCACCACACAGCAGCCGCTCTTGGAGCCTTCGCCAGTAGGCGCGGGGTCGGAGGGGTAGCACCGGGGTGTTTCACCGACGACTTCTGGATCACATAAGGTTCGCATTCGGGGAAAGGGATTCGTGGGCGAATGCGAGTTCTGCTGCTGGATGCGGCTCCTGGGAAGCTGCTCGATCATGAGCTGGAGTGCCTGCTTGGGCACGGGCTGGCCGTCACGCTGAACCTCCGGCGCATAGCCGATGATGCGAGCGCGCGAGTTGCGTGGACGGGCCGGGTGGACTTCACCGACTTCGATGCTTTCGACGAGTCCGCCCTGATAGCCGAGACCATCCGCGGTGGGCTCGGCCATCACGCGGTGAAGTCCCGGGCCGGCGTCCCGTTGCGCGCTGCGTTCCTGGCAGCAGCGACCGATCCAGCACTGGCCAACCGGCTCCGGGTGATCGGCGGTCGCGGACGACGGCCCGTCCATCGCCGTCAGAAGCCGCGCGGGATTGGCATGGACCTGTTCATGATCCCCGACTATGCTCTGCCGCGCATGCATGAGAGCGCTCTCAAAGTTCTGCTGTTCCACCCCACCTTGCTGGAACAACGAAGGGCTACTGTCTTGAGACGCACAACAGCCATGCGTACGGGCCTGTCCGCACTCCTCCTCCTGGGCACCTGGGCCACCGCGAGCACCCTGCCGGCCTCCGCCTCGGACTCCCCCGTACGCTCCACCGAAGCACCCGCCTCCGCCCCACTCCTGTCCGCGATGCGGCACGACCTGGGCCTGACGAAGAGCCAGGCCGAGGCGCGCCTGGCAGCCGAGAAGACGGCCACGACCGTGGAACGGAAGGCCAAGCACGCCGCCGGATCGTCGTACGGCGGCTCCTGGTTCGACGCCGCAAGCGGCAAGCTGACCGTCGCCGTCACCCGTGACGCGAACACCGAAGCCGTACGGGCGACCGGTGCGACCGTACGCCTCGTGCGGCACAGCGCACGGCAGCTCGACGCGGCGAAGAAGCGCATCGACGCGCTGTCCGCGCCCACCGGCGTCGGCAGTTGGTACGTCGACACCAAGGCCAACAAGGTCGTCGTGAACGTCGTCACCGCGCACCGGAATGACAACGATGTCCAGACCTTCCTGGCGCAAGCCCGCCAGGCCGGCCCGGTCACGGTCGAGCAGACCGCCGACGCACCACAGACCTTCGCGGCCGGCACCGTGGGCGGCGACCCCTACTACACCGGCAACGTCCGCTGCTCCATAGGCTTTTCGGTGTACGGCGGGTTCGTCACCGCCGGGCACTGCGACCAGCACACCGGCGCGGTGTACGGCTGGGACGGCTCGTACGTCGGCAACTTCCAGGGGTCGTCGTTCCCGGACAACGACTACGCCTGGGTGAACGTCGGCAGCGGCTGGTGGACCGTGCCGGTGGTACTCGGCTGGGGCACGGTCTCCGACCAGCTCGTCCGCGGCTCGGCCGAAGCCCCCGTCGGTGCGTCCATCTGCCGCTCCGGCTCCACCTCGCACTGGCACTGCGGCACCGTCCTGGCCAAGGACGAGACGGTCAACTACAGCCAGGGGGCCGTCCATCAGATGACGAAGACGAGCGTGTGCGCCGAACCCGGTGACTCCGGCGGCTCCTTCATCAGCGGCGACCAGGCCCAGGGCGTCACCTCCGGAGGCTGGGGCAACTGCAGCTCCGGTGGCGAGACCTGGTACCAGCCGATCAACGAGATCCTCAACCGGTACGGGCTGACGCTGCACACCGCCTGACCCCTCACCACCGTGGACGAGCGGGCTTCGCCGGGCACCGACCGGCGAAGCCCCTTCGGCCGGACTCCGCGAGGGGTTTCACGATGGTCGCGGAGCCCGCTTTCGTGGCACTCCGACAGCGCCGGACGCGGCTGCCTCGAGGAGGCGACGGAAGGTGGAGCACTCCATATGGCTCGGCGCCGGGCAGGCGGCGGCGTGCCGCAGGGAGTCACGCAGGACGCCGAGTTCGCGGATCGTCCGGTCCAGCTCCTCCGCCCTGGCCGCGAGCATCTGCCGGTCGATGCGCGGCTGCCCGTCGGGCGCGAACATGCGCGCGATCTCGTCGAGCGAGAAACCGGCGGTGCGCCCGAGCGCGATCAACGCCAGGCGCTCCAGTACGCCGGGGTCGTACTGACGGCGCAGGCCCCGTCTGCCGCTCGAGGCGATCAGCCCCTTCTCCTCGTAGAACCGCAGGGTCGAGGCGGGAACCCCGGCGCGCTGTGCCACCTCGGCGATGTCCAGGTCTGTCATCCTCTTTACCTCAAGTCGACTTGAAGTGGCACGGTGTCACCTCGGCCGGATGAAGGCAAGCAGAGGAGGCGATCATGGACGTCACGCGCAGGACGGATGACGAACAGGCGGCCCGGTGGAACGGGCCCGGCGGCAACGCCTGGGTCGAGTTGCAACCGGTGCTGGATGCGATGTTCAAGCCCTTCGAGGACCTGCTCGTGGATGCCGTGTCAGCCGAGGACGCGGGCCATGTGCTCGACGTCGGCTGCGGCACCGGCGCCGTCACGCTTGCCGTCGCACGGCGGCTCGGTCCGGCGGGCCGCTCGGTCGGCGTCGACATCTCCGAACCGGTGCTCAACGCCGCCCGGGCGCGCGCCGAGCAGGAGGGCGCGCGGGCGTCCTTCGTCCGGGCCGACGCCCAGGATCACGCGTTCGAGCCGGCCACCTTCGACGCCATCGTTTCGCGCTTCGGCGTCATGTTCTTCAGCGACTCCGTCCGGGCGTTCGCGAATCTCCGGCGTGCCGCGAAGGACGGGGCCCAACTCCGGTTCATCACCTGGCGCGGCCCTGCGGAGAACCCGTACATGACGACGGCCGAACGCGCCGCGGCACCGCTGCTGCCGGACCTCCCCGCCCGCCCCACGGACGGGCCGGGGCAGTTCGCCTTCGCGGACCCGGACAGGATCCGCGACATCCTGGCCGAGAGCGGCTGGACCGGGATCGACATCCAGCCGATCGACGTGGCCTGTGCCCTTCCCGAGGGTGAACTGGTCCGTTATTTCACCCGACTTGGTCCGCTGAGTCAGGTCCTGGGCAAGGCGGACGAGAAGACCCGCGCGCGGGTCGTCGACGCGGTCCGCGCCGCGTTCGACACGTTCGTGCAGGGCACGGACGTCCGCTTCACCGCGGCCTGTTGGACGGTCGGCGCCCGCGCGTCGTCGGCAGCAGGCGCCCCCTGACCGTCCGGGCCCGCGACCGGCCGGATCAGTGCCTGGCGAACTGCACCCGGGTCGGCTGCGCGACGTTCGGCCGGATCGCGATCCCGTTCACGGTGAGTCGTTCTCCGTAGATGTCGGTGATCCTGATCGCGCCACCGCATCCGCTGCCGTCCTCGGAGAGGAAGTAGTTGTAGTCGGTACGCGGCAGTTGACGCCAGCCGCTGCCGGTGCGGACCTCGAGCCGGGCCAGCGGATTGCGGTGACCGATCGCCTGGATACCGCACCAGTACTGGGTGGATCCCGTCTTGTACCGGATCGAGATCGTGCCGGAGGCGCTGGGGCTCGCCAGCTTCCACGTGATCGGGATCCGGCCGGCCGAGGGGGCGGCGAGTTTGGCGAACGCCTGCGCGCTGAGGTCGATCTGACCGGGTGCGCAGTCCCCCGGGCACTCGTTGGTGATGCGGACCGTGATGGACGTCCCGTTCGCCGCGCGGACGCTCACGTACGCCCCGCACGCCTTGGCCGTCTCGTAGTCGGTGTGGTTCATCGCCCCGGTCATCACGTCATCGCTGGGGTCGTACAGGCAGGCCCCGCCGCCGTCCGCGTCGTAGAAGGTGGCCACGCCTCGGTAGGTGACGCCGGGTCGTATGCGTCCCGCCAACAGCACGGCGCCGGACGCCTGTTGCTTGGTGGCCGTGGCCGACGGCTTCGCCGACGCGGTGCCCTTGGCGGGAGACGACGTCGACGGGGTCGCCTTGCCCGAGGGCTTCGCCGATGTGTCGGCGGCACTACGGGAGGCGCTCGGAGATCCCTTCGCCGACGGAACGTTCGCCCGGGCGCCGACGGCGGGTGTGGCGGCGGCGCGCCCGGCATCGGCCTTGTGGTCGGTGAGGAGCACCACGATCAGGGAGACGACGGTGAGCGCCGCGGCCACCGACAGGAACAGCCACCGTCTGTGCACCGGACCTCCTTGAGGGCCGCCACCCGTTGCCCGAGTGACAGAAGCAGCGATCGTGCCAGACCCGGCCGCACGGCGACAAGGCCGAATTCCGGGCCTGGCGGCGCCGGGCAAGGTCCCGCAGCTCCGGCGTCCCGCCGCGAAACTTTCGCCGTTCCGGCCGCCCTTTCCCGAACGCGGGCGACAGGCGCATAGTGATGGCTGAGTTCTACGGGGTGAGGAACAGGATGACGCGGAAGAGGGCCCTGATCGTTCGCGGCGGATGGGAGGGACACCGGCCGGTCCAGGCCACGGAGTTGTTCCTGCCGTTTCTCGAGAGCAGCGGATACACCGTCCGGATCGAGGAGTCGACCGACGTGTACGCCGATGCCGCCGAGATGGCCGGGACCGACCTGGTGGTGCAGTGCGTCTCGATGTCGGAGATCACCGCCGAGCAGCTGTCGGGACTGCGCACGGCGGTCGAGGCCGGCACCGGCTTCACCGGCTGGCACGGCGGTATCTGCGACTCGTTCCGCGCCTCCTCCGACTATCTCCAGCTGGTGGGCGGCCAGTTCGCCACCCACCCGGGCAAGGAGCCGTGCGAGCGCCGCGGGGAGGCGGAGGACAACTTCCTGCCGCACGCCGTCAACATCACCGAGCTCGGCCGCGAGCACCCCGTCACCGCGGGCATCGAGGACTTCGAGCTGTGCACCGAGCAGTACTGGGTGCTCCACGACGACCTGATCGACGTCCTCGCCACCACCGCGCATCCCGCCCGCCCGTGGCAGCCCTGGCACCGGCCGGTCACCTCACCGGCGATCTGGACCCGGCAGTGGGGCACCGGACGGATCGTGGTGACGACACCGGGGCACAGCCTCGACGTGCTGGAGAACCCGCACGTCCGCACCGTCATCGAGAGGGGCATGCTGTGGGCGACGCGCACCGCGTCGGCGTCGTAGGTCTGGGAGTCATCTCGCGCGCGTACCTGGACACACTTCTCGGTCATCCAGCCCTACGCGTCACCGCGGTCGCCGACCTCGACGCCGCACGGTCGGCCGCGGTCGCCGCCGAGCTGCCCGGCGTCCAGGCCCTGACCGTCGAGGAGTTGCTGAGCAGCCCGGACGTCGACACTGTGCTGAACCTCACCGTCCCCGCGGCCCACGCCGAGATCGCCCTCGGCGCCATCGGCCGGGGAAAGAACGTCTACGGCGAGAAGCCCCTCGCAGCCACCCTCGTCGATGCCCACGCCGTCATGGAGGCCGCCGCGAAGGCGGGAGCCGGTGTGGGTTGCGCGCCGGACACCGTCCTGGGCACCGGAATACAGACGGCGCGGGCGGCCGTGGAAGCGGGGACCATCGGACGCCCCCTGTCCGCCTCGGCCGTCATGGTCACCCCGGGACACGAACGCTGGCATCCGAACCCCGACTTCTACTACACCGCCGGCGGCGGGCCGCTGCTCGACATGGGGCCGTACTATCTCGCGTCCCTGGTCCACCTGTTGGGTCCGGTGCGTGCCGTGATCGGGGCGGCCGGCCGGCTGCGTGCTGAGCGCGTCATCGGTTCCGGCCCGCGCGCGGGCGAGCGGATTCCGGTCGAGGTGGACAGCCATGTCTCCGGTGTACTCGAGCACGTGAGCGGGGCCCTGACGACGATCACGACGAGCTTCGACGGCGTGGCCACCACGGCCGCGCCGATCGAGGTCCACGGCGAGACGGGGACGCTCTCCGTTCCGGATCCGAACAACTTCGACGGCGAGGTGCGGCTCTTCGCACTCGGCGACACGCAGTGGCTCACGCTGGGGCCGTCGGCGGGATACGTCGACGGCGCGCGCGGCATCGGCCTGCTCGACTTCATCGCCGCGGACGGTCGGCGGGAGCCTCGCGCGAGCGGCGAACTCGCCCTGCACGTGCTGGAGACGATGACCGCCCTGCTCCGCTCGTCGGCCGAGGGGCGACGGATCGAGCTGACGACCTCGACGCCGCCGCCCGTCCCGGTTCCGCTCACGGCCGCCGAGCAGTGGAAGGGGCAGGCCTCATCGCGGTGAGGCCGTCAACAGGGTGAACCGGCGCACGGCCGTCAACTCGCCGCGTGCTCACGGGACTTGGTCAACGCAACCGCCCACGCGATGGCTGCTCAGCGCCACATCGTCCATGCGGACGTCGTACGCCGAGGGAGTCGGGGCGGACTGGTACAACTGCCAGCCCAGCTTGAGCTTGTCGAAGCGCGGGAAGAGGAAGTCGTCGGCCGTGCCGCCGTGTTGGTTGGTGGAGACCGTCAGCTCGGGCTGCTCCACTCCGTCCAGATAGACGGTGACGCGGTTGTCGGTCGCGTCGAGGTGGAACTCGACGCACTGCCACGTCCCGGCCGTGGCGGGAGCCGAGGTCTTCCAGTCGGTCCAGTCCCCCGTGGGCCCTAGATCGGAGCCGACCCCCCAGAAGTCGGCACCCGAGGTCGGGACGTACTGGCCGCCCAACGGCCGTACCAGCGTGGGGACATTGGAGCCGGAAGCCTCCGCGACGGTCCAGTGCGCCCAGTCGGGAGCCGTGGGGAACTGGTCCACGCGCAGCCGCAGACGGGCCCAGAAACTGTTGCCTGCGGGTGCGAGGTCGGACAGCACGAGGAAGGCACGGCCGTTGCCTTCGGTACGCAGCCGCAGTTCGCGACCGTGGCCGGTGGCGCTGGGCTCGACGGTCAGCGAACCGTCAGAGGCGTCGGTGGTCCAGCCGCGGCCCGCGGTGACCGGTCCCAGAGGCAGGCGGTCGAAGTTCTCCCGTACGAACGGTCCGTGCGGGACCGGGGCGGCCGAGGCGGCGGGCGGTGTCGCGAGCAGCACGGCCGCGGCGGCCGACAGCCCGGCCGCGACCTTCCTCCTGCATGTCATGCTCATGCGCTTCATGGGGGCCAGTCTGCAACATCCACAACAGGAGTCACACGGCTTCGGCAGCCAGATCTCTACCGCCGGGCGCAGCCTCGGAGGCCCGCTCGGAAAGGGCCGGTTTCCGGATCAGGAGCAGCGCCGCGTCGTCGTGCAGCCGACCGCCCACATGGGCCAGCAGTTCGTCGTGGAGGGCATCGAGGGTGCGGGCCGGGTCGTCGGACACGTGGCGCTCCAGCCCCTCGTCGAGCGGATAGAACTCGCGGCCGCCGTCGCGGGCCTCGGTGACCCCGTCGGTGTAGAGCAGCAGCTGATCGCCGTCGGCGAAGGGCAGAACGTGGAGGCCGGGGGCGTGATTCGTGAGGGCGCGCAACCCGAGGGGCGGGGCCGGGTGCACGGGCTCCACCTCCTCGACGCCCCCGGACGCGCGGACCAGCAGCGGTGGCGCGTGTCCGCAGTTCACCACCTCCAGCTGCCCTGCCCTCGGATAACCGGCGACCACGGCGGTGACGAAGTCGTCGCTGCCGAGATTGCGCGCCAGGCTCCGCTCGATCCTGTCGACGACGGCGAGAAGATCGGGCTCGTCATAGGCGGCCTCGCGGAAGATTCCGAGCACCAGCGCTGCGGTTCCCACGGCCGGCAGACCCTTGCCGCGCACGTCGCCGACGATCAGCCGCACTCCGTACGGGGTGGGTATCAGCGCGTAGAGATCTCCGCCGATACGGGCCTCGGCCGCCGCGGCGCTGTAGCGGACGGCCACCTGGAACGGGCCGACGGTCGCCGGAACGGGCTTGAGCAGCGCATGCTGGGCGGTCTCCGCGACCGAGCGGACGGCCGCGAGAACTCGTTCGCGCCGCCCGCGCAGCGCGCTGGCCAGGCCGCTCGCCAGGGCGACGGCCACGAGGGCGGACAGGACGGCCGCCAGTTCGCGGCCCGGAACACCGTCCGCGACACCGAGCGTGGCGCCCAGCACCGTGGCGAGGAGACCGACGCACAGGACACCTCGAGGCGCGTTCGTGGTGGCGGCCAGGGCGGGCCCGGCCGCGAGCATCGGCAGCCAGACCATCCCCGCTCCGCCGACGAGGTCGGCGAGCACGATGACGGAGACGATCAGTACGGGCAGAACGGGTGCCCCGACGGCCAGCCGCGCGGCGGCGCGCCTGCGGGCCGAAGGCCCGGGACCGGCCACTCGGTTCCTCAACGCCCATATCGGCGAGCGGTCGCCACCATGGTCTCGGGCCTGACTCATATTTCGCCTGCAGTCCTCACCTGTGTACGGGACAGACTCCCGAAATGTCTGTTTCATCCATGAAACGGGTTCAACGCGGGCGCCACAAGGAGAGGATTTTCAGATAGTGAGCGACAGGCCCCTGGTCACGCGGCTGGCGGTCGGAAGCAGCCGGGACCGGATCTCCGGCAGCCGGGACAGCCGCTCCACCGGCAGCGAGACGCCGAGCGAGCCGAGCACGTCCCCGCAATAGACGGGCACGGCGACACAGACCGTACCGAGCGAGTACTCCTCCAGGTCCGTGACGGCCGGGGCCACGGGCGAGGAGTCCAGTCGCCGGAGCAGTTCGGGCCGACTGGTGATCGTCCGTGGCGTGAGGTCGACGAGGTGGTGCCGGGAGAGGTAGTCCTTGCGGGCCTCCTCGTCCATTTCCCGCAGTACGGACTTGCCCAGCGCGGTGGCGTGTCCCGCGTCCTCGAATCCCACCCAGAGGTCGACGCGGGGCGCCCGGGGACTGTCGACGATCTCGGCGACCCGGATCTCGCCGTCCTCGTAGAAGGTGAGGTAGGTGGCGGTCACGAGCTCGTCGCGCAGCGCGGCGAGCGTGGGACGGACACGACTGAGGAGCGCCTGCCCGCGGCCCGTGGACTGCAGCGTCTGCAGCTTGTCCCCCAGGATGAACCTGCCGTCGCCCAGCTTCCGCACGTATCCGTCGTGGACCAGCGTCCGCAGCAGGTGATACGCCGTCGCCAGGGGCAGGCCCGTCTCCCGCGCCAGCTGCTTCGCCGGCGCGCCGTTCTCGTACGCGCTCACCGCCTCCAGCAGCCGGAAGGCCCGCTGGACGGACGTGATCAGCGTTGGGCCGTCTTGCACACCCATAGGAACAGCGTGCGCCAGGTGCGCGGGGCGGGCAACGTGAGCGGCGACGCGAGACCGGGCCAGGGCGCCGCAGGACCTGGCGTCCCGGGTGACTTCCCTGAGACGACGCCGACCACCCCGCCAATTCGACTGCAGTCGGGTAATCACCAAAACGCAAACCGGGCTTTCGACCACGGCAATGAGGGTTCCCGGAATTCGGCGCGCCGCGGGGCGTTTTGGGGATATTCGTCACTAACCTCCACAACTGAACGAAGTCGATCTGTCTCAGGTCGCATCCACTTCACTCCACCGGAGATGACATGCACAAGCTTCGCAACGCTGCCGTCCTGGTCGCCGTCCTCGGGACCGTCGGACTGGCCGGCGCCGGCGCTGCCCACGCCGACTGGGGTCAGGGTGGCCGCGGTTCGGGCGGAGACGGCAGTCAGTTCAGCGTCACGCAGAGCACCACCTGCAGGTCGCACGACCTGAACCTCGACGTCCTCGGCCAGGTCGGACTGCTCGACGGTGTCCTGGGCGGTGCGCTGAACGGCGAGGGCAACCCAGGCGCGCAGGACACGGGTCTGGGCTCGGACATGGGCTGCAACAACGCCGTGGGCAAGTAAGCAGGTAGACAAGACAAAACCTCACCGCGGCGCCCCGGCCACACGCCGGGGCGCCGCGGCTTTCATGTCGCCGCGGCTTTCATGTCGCCGCGGCTTTCATGTCGCCGGAAATCCTGCGGACCCTGGTCGACCGCCGCCCGGGAAAGCCGGAATGCCGGAACGGGGAAATATCCGTTCCGGCATTCGCCGATCTCGCCCCATGAATGGGAGTGAGGCGGCTTGAGTTCGGTTCACCTTGAGCGAGGTCCTGCATTCGACGTGCCGCAGCCCGGGCGCGCACCCTGATGGGTCTTCTGCGCGTCCGGGCTGCGTTTGGCGCTGGAGGTATTGACCAGCGGACCGCGAGCTTCGTTACTTGGCGGTGGCGAACGAAGGGAGGAACTGGTTCAGATCGAACTGCGGCACGACGTACTTGGGAGCCTCCTCCGACGCGTCCTTCTTGGTGCTGTCCGCCGGGAACGAGTACACCGGGAACGTCATTTCAGTGCCCTGCCGCGGAGTGTCGGAGTCGTCGGCGAAGCCGACACCGACACCGAGAACGGACAGACCCGCAACTGCTGCGGCGACGACGGCAGCGCGCTGGAACTTGCGCATGATTGACCCTTTCTCACCTGGGCTCGAAGCCCTTGATGACTACTTAATGTCAGCATATATGCGCATTTGGTAGCAATTTGGGATCTTGGCCTCGCCAATGCGCCATGTCGCCATGTCACCTTGTCGCGAGGTCACCTTCCGGGCGTCGCCTCCGGAGGGAGCGGTGGTTCACGACGTGCTTGCTCCGGCGCGGCCGGGTGTGGAGCAGGCGCCTGCCGCGCACGCCGTGAGCCACTGGTCGAAATCGGCGTCGTAGCGGGTGGCGATGTCGGAGTTGTAGACGGCGTATCCGCCCGTGTAGTCGCCGACACGGAAGCGGGCGAGCATGCGCTGGATGTCCGCCGGGTGCTTCTCGAACATGTAGCGGACCGCGAGATAGCCCCAGGGGTAGGTGCGGGTCACGTCGCTGTTGGCGTAGGTGCTCTGGAACAGCGTGCTCAGTCGATACGTGTGCTTGCCCGCCTCCCCGGCCGCCTGCTCGTCGGTGATGCCGCGGTAACCGTAGGAGACGTATTCGGCCAGGCCCTCGATCCACCAGATGTCCGGCACCGACGTCTGCTGGGTGAAGTCGCCCTTCATGTCGTAGCGGGCATCGAGGAAGTGCGTGTACTCGTGGTTGAGGTTCCAGATCCGGGCCGGGAAGCCGTCGTCGGAGTCCTTCTGGTACATGATCGAGAGTGGTTGGTTCGCGGGGTCGGACGGGTCTCCCGTCATGGTGATACCGCCGTTGTCCGTACTGACCCCGAAGATCGCCCCGGCATAGGTCTGGTAGTCCGCGCGGCCGGCGAAGACGACGAGTTGGACGGTCGACAGGTACTGCCCCGGTATGGGGCCGTCGTCCTTGACGAGGTTGTCGAAGTACGGGTCCTGGGCCCGCAGGCTGGCGCATACGGCGTCGAGGTCGGCGGAGGTGAGCGCCTGGGCCCGGATCGTGTGGGTCGTATCGCAGGTGTGGGTGATCGGCAGGGCCGCGGCGGTCAGCCGGCCGGGCAGGTCGCAGACGTCGTAGTACGAGCAGTTGGGGCCGTCGTAGTAGTCGGCCTGCGTCGCCACCGCGACCCACAGTCCGGCCGTGGGACCGGTGATCTTCGATGCGTTCAGCAGGTCCTTGGTCAGGGGCCGGACCGTGGCACGCAGCGAGGTGTGTTCGACGTAGCGGGCCAGGTTCATCCCGGCGTTGGAGTCCAGGTAGGCGCGGTCGGTCCCGAGCAGGTCCCGGTGCGTGAGCGCGAACGCGTGAAGGGTCCGGACGACGCCCGGGGTGGCGGCGACCGCGTTGACGTAGTCCGGGTTCCAATTGCCGCGCCAGAGCGGGGTGTAGACGTCGTTGACGGCCGCGACCATGCTGTCGACGGCGTCGTAGGAGCTGTCGTAGCCGCCGAGTATCCGCTGATAGACCGTCAGGTAGCGGGCCTGCTGGTCGGCGCTGTCGGTGAGGATGACGGCTTCGCCGAGCACGTCGCCGTTCGCCGCGGTGACGTCCCGGGAGTGCCGGTTGGCGAAGAAGGCGTCGAGGCCGCGTGTGGTGGCCCGGGCCAGGGGCGCGCCGTAGGGGCCGACGTCGGCCGGGTGGTTGAACTGCACGTAGTAGCCGGCCCGCAGGAACAGGACGAGCTGCCACACCCCGGACGAGTTGTCGCCTCGGTAGCGTTGCGCCTCTCGCGCGAAGGCCTTCGCCACGGTGACCATCTGGGCCTGGCGGAAGATGTCGCGGGCGTCGGTGCCCGTCACGGCGAACAGGGTGTTGATGCAGTCCGAGGTCGAGGCTTCGACGAAGGCGACGAGGATGGAACCGGTCTTGCCGGTGAAGTCGGCCGGGCCGCACGAGGCGGTTCGCGGTGCGGAGTTCTGCATGGACTTCGGTGTGGACTTCGGTGTGACCTTCCGTCCTGTGTCCGCGTTCGGCCGGGCGCGGGAGGGCGTCGGCTTCAAGGGGAGCAACTGGGCCGTGGTGAGCGGGCGGTGCTGTACGGCTGGGTGGTCGGTGGCGATGACCGTCGAGCCGGTCGGGGGTGGGGGTGGCGTCGCTTTCCGGGACACGGTCAGGGGGGTGGTGCCGTGCCTGGCCGGGGGTGCCGCGAGCGCCGGCGTCGACAGCAGGCCGGCGAGGGTGACGCAGACGGCGAGGGCGCCGGCCACGCGTCTGGGCAGCGTGAAGCGGTAGCGCATCTCTGGGCTCCTTCACGGGTGGATGCGCCTCGATAGGGGTGTTGAGGCGTGTGAGGCACCGTCTCAACGCCGGCCCGCGCCGACAATGGAATGTGACATAGCACTGTCCAACGCCAAGCCATAACATCCGGCACCCACCTACGCCCCGCTCACCCGCCAAGTCCGCGCCGCCCACGCCCTCAAGTGCGGAGACTGTCCGGCGAGTTCGCGATACGCGGAGGCGGCGGAGTGGAACAGCGTCTCCGTCACCTCCCCGGCGACCGCGTCAGGGCGCCAGGCCAGCACATAACGGCACCACAACGGTGTACCGATCAACGGTTTGATCACCACATCGGGGATCGGTCGCAGTGTCGCCTGTACGACGGACACTCCGAGGCCGTCGGCGATCATGCCCTGCAACTGCAGCTGGTCGCCCAGGAATTCGTGTACGGCGACCGGCGAGAACCCGGCCGCCGCGCAAGCCGTGTAGAAGACGCCCGGCCAGCCCGCTCCGTCGTCCGGTGTCAGGAACCAGGCGTCCTCGGCCAGTTCGGCGAGCGAGACCTGAGCGCGGTGCCGGAGGTGATGGCGGGTGGGCAGCGCCACGAACGTGGGCTCGGTGACGATCCCGCGGTGCGTCACCGCGTCCGAATGCTTCAGTTCCATCCCGGGGTAGTCCGCGGCGACGGCCGCGTCCACCGCGCCGTCCTCGAGGAGTTCGACGATCCGCGAGGAGGCGTACACGCTGCTCACGGCGAGGGAGACGTCCGGCAGCCGGGCCCGGACCCGCGAAACCATGCCGGACAGCACCGGGGAATTGGTCGCCGCCACGCGCAGGGTCCTACGGCTGCTCGCGACCTCGGCGGCCGGACGGTGCCCGATCGCGGCGGCCCGGGCCAGGACGTCGCGTGCCTGGGCGACGACCTCGGTGCCGTACCGTGTCGGCCTCACCCCCGTGGCCCCCCGCTCGAAGAGCGGCTCTCCGAAGTGCCGCTCGATCCGCCGGAGTTGGGTGCTCATGGCGGGTTGCGAGTAGCCCAGGTCCGAGGCGGCCCGGCCCACGCTTCCCGCATCGTCGATCGCGCACAGGACGCGTAGATGCCGCAGCTCCAGCTCCATCCGTCCACTCCCCCCGCCGCCATGCCTTTGGCGCGCCGAGCCGTTCCGTGGTCGTAGTGGCCCCCGGACGCGGCGAGGCGAGTGTTTCCCCTGCCCCGATGCCGCTACTCCTCCGGGGAGCCGCATCGCCCGAAACGCGACCCCGGTGAGTGGGGTCTGCTCTTGTGCCGGATGGGCCGAACGCGCCGGCCGGGAACGGATTCCGGTCGGCGCGTCGAGGATGACGGACCTCTGTCAGCTCAGATGCCGGGCGAAGAACCGCAGTGCGCTGTCCGTCTCGAAGCGCGGCAGATCTCCGTGCTTGCCGGGGTTGGCGTGCAGTGTCTTCTCGGCCGAGCCGATGGCGTCGAACAACGCCAGGCTCTGGGCCCGCGGCACCATCTGGTCGTCCCACTGGACCAGAAACCGCACCGGCACGGTGATCCGCGCGGCGACGCCGGTCAGCGTGGCCGCGCCGAGCAGGCCCAGCACCGCGGCGCGGACTCGGGGTTCTTCGGCGATGAACGGGACACCGAGCCCGCAGCCCATCGACGCACCCCAATAGCCCACCGGACCGCTGCCGACGTGGTCGAGTTGTTGGACCGCGGTCAGAACCGCCTGCCATTCGGACACGGCCTGTCCGGCCAGGAAGGCGTGCATGGTGGCGACCAGCTCGGCCGGATTCCCGCCGGCGGCCATACCTGCCCGCATCTCGGTCGCGATCCGGTCGAACTCCTCGCCCTTGGGCCGCTCACCGTGGTGGGGCGCATCGATCGCGGCGACCGCGAAGCCGCCTTCGGCGACGAAGTGGTGTGCACGGCCGACGATGCCGGGGGCCTTCTTGTGCTGCCCGCCGCCGTGTCCCATCAGGATCAGGGGGCGAGTGCCACGGGCGTCTTCCGGCGTCCACAGCACGCCGGGGATCTCGCCGAGAGTGAAGGGTTGTTCGGTGACGCCGTCCGACGACGTCTGGGAGGCGAAGCGCATGGCGTTTCAAGCCTTTCGGGATGCCTTTTGCGGGCGCTCCCTAGCCCACGCAAGAGAGGAGGGAGCCCCAACCTGTCACAGCGTTGATCGGTCTCACCTCCTCGAATTCGCAGCGGTACGCGGCGGGCCGAACGTACCACGAAGGGCGTTACTCCTCCGGCGTCTTTTCGTCTGTGGTGACGACGGTCGCTTCGGTGGTCGTGCGCCCCTTGTCGGCCTCGTCACGCTGCTTCTTCAGGGCGAGTTCCCTGGCCGTCTTCTCGGAGTGCAGCCTCATCTCTGCCTCTGTCCGGAGATCGAACAACCTTGCCTCCTTCGAACTGTGCTCTGTCGCGATCCACTTGGCGACCGCGAACGCTTCTTTGCTTGAACATTACCTCACGACCGAGTACGAAGTCACGGTCAAATTGCCGTTGCACACGGGTAGTTGAAGCATGGGCACGCCACGGGCGGCGCCCGCACCGGTGGACCGCGCGCCCCCGGCCCGCTCGGCCCGAAGGAGCAGCGGCGGCGCGCTCCTCTCCTGGCCGGAAACAGCTTGTACAGCGGTGGAGTTCCGTTCGTACTCTGTCCGAGGTCTGCCGAAGTGAGGTCGTGCCATGAGAGCGATCGTCGTGGGGGCGGGCATCGGGGGACTCGCCGCGACGCTGAACCTGAACCGCGCCGGCCATGAGGTCACGCTCGTCGAGCAGACGCCGCGGTTCACCGAGGCCGGTGCCGGGATCCAGCTCGCGCCCAACGCCACGCGCGTACTGCGTCGACTGGACCTGCTCGGCGCCGTCGCCGCACAGGCCGCCCGTCCCTCCCACGTGAGTTTCCGTACCTGGTCCGACGGGGCCGAGATCTGCCGTTACGCGCTGGGACATGAGGTCGAGGACGAGTTCGGGGCGCCGTATTTGCAGGTCCACCGCGCCGATCTGCAACAGGCACTGGCCGCTGCGGTGCCACCCGAGTCGGTGCGTCTGGACACCCCTGCCGTGGGAATCGACCAGGACGACGGGGCCGCCTATGTGACCACGGCGAGCGGTGAGCGTCTCGCCGCGGATCTGGTCGTGGCCGCCGACGGGATCCGGTCCGCGGCCCGCCAGTGGCTCTTCGGTGCGGACGAGGCGGTCTTCTCGAGGACCGCCGCCTACCGGGCCCTGCTCACGGCCGACGACGTGGCCGATCTCGACCTGCCGGACACCGGGGTCTGGCTCGGGCCGGGGCGGCACTTCGTCCACTACTGGGTGCGCCGTCGCGAACTGCTCAACATCGTCGCCGTGTTCGGGACGGACACGGCGACGGAGTCGTGGACCGCCGAGGCGGAGCCGGGCGAGCAACTGCGCACGTTCGACGGCTGGGACCCCCGGGTGCGCGGCGCCCTGGAACGCACGGGGCAGGTGTTCCGCTGGGGCATCTACACGCGTGCCCCGCTCGCCCGGTGGAACGTCGGACGGGTGACGCTGCTGGGCGACAGTGCCCACGCGATGGTGCCGTTCCAGGCCCAGGGCGCGGCGCAGGCGATTCTGGACGCGGCGGTGCTCGGCGACTGCCTCGCGGGTGCGACGCCGGCCCAAGTGCCGGACGCCCTCGACCGGTACGTGCGCAGGCGCCTGGCGACCGCCACGAACATGCAGGCCCGTTCGGCGCGCGCGGGCGAGGACTTCCACCTGCCGGACGGGGCCGAGGCCCGGGCGCGGAACGCCCGCATGGCGGCGCACGCGGCCGAGCACCGGTTCATGCCAGTCGCGACCGCGTGGGCGGCCGACGTCCTCGACGAGCGGGCGACCTGGTGAACTCCCAGGCAGAGGTGGCCATCCGGCTCTCTCTGCGAGGCACCCTCCGCCTCTAAGGCACCCCCAGTTCGAAGAGCACGTACCCCGCGTACGAGCCCGACGCCACCGCCGTGATGCCCAGCAGTGCGCACAGCAACGGCAGGCCGAGGGTGCGCAGTCGGACGGCGAGGGGGATGAACAGGGGGAAGGCGGGGAGCAGGTAGCGGGAGACGTTGCCGAAGATCTGCTGGCTGCCCAGGACCAGGGCGAAGGTGAGGACCGTGTAGACGGTCAGGACGGCCGGCGGGCGCAGTCGGATCAGGAGAGGGATCAGGAGCAGACCCAGCAGGACGGTCATCGCACCGATCAAGTCCTCGACGGGGCACGGGAAGAGGTAGTCGGAGCGGCCCACGGCGAGGGAGGTGAAGACGTCGAGCGTCTGCTTGCCGAAGTCGAAGGTGTGGGCCCAGGCGCCCTTCTGCAGCTTGAAGTAGCCGCCGAGGTCGCCCATCCGGTCGCCGACCCAGAGCAGGTAGCCGAAGAGTCCGAGCGGCGCGATCAGTATCGCGGCGATGGGACGTGCGACGTCTTCCTGGCGGTGGTGGAGCGCTCGCAGCGCGGCGACCGTGAGGGCGGCGATGAGCGCTACGGCGGTGGGTCGGCCCAGGCCCGCGGCGAAGGTGAGAACGCCTGCGGTGAGCCAGCGGTCGCTCATGACGGCGTGGCAGGTCCAGACGGCGAGGGCGATGTAGAGGGACTCCGAGTACCCCGACCACTCGGTGCCGGATCCGGGCCAGACGGCCCACAGTCCGGCCGCGGCCAGCCCGGCGCGCCGACCGCCGAACCGGGCGGTGACGGCGTAGATGCCCAGTGCGGCGACGAACGAGGCGAGGACCGAGACCAGCAGGCCGGAGCCGTAGAGACCGAGGCCCGTGCCGTTGGAGACGAGTCGCATCATCGCCGGGTAGAGCGGGAAGAACGCGGCCGAGTTGCCTTCCAGGGTGATCAGTCCGGTGGCGCCGGGGACCCGGACGAGCGCGGGGTCGTACCCGTGGGCGGCGATCTGCTGGTACCACCAGCCGTCCCAGCTGGCCAGTACGTCCCAGGCGTGGGCGCCGCCGCCGAAGCGCGGGTCCTTCTTCCGGAAGTCCCCGGCGGAGTCCAGCAGGTACATGAAGACGGAGAAGCCGATGAGCTTCAGGGCGCCGTACATGGCCAGTACGGGGACGTAATGCCGGGCCGCACGGCGCAGGTTGGCGCCGCGGACCACCTCTGCGCGCACGAAGGAGCCGACGTCGGGGCGGTCGATCGGGGTCATGGTCCGGTTCATACGGCCGTGGATCCCGTCCCGCGGCGGCGGGTGGGGAACACCCAGGCCCGTAGGAGCAGGAAGCGAAGGAGGGTCGCGGCCAGGTTGGCGGCGACGAGCACCCCGACCTCCGTGGCGCGGGCCGCGCCGGGCGCCAGGTGGTGCAGCGCGGCGAGTGATCCGCTGGTGAGGGCCAGGCCGACCACGAAGACCAGCAGGCCCTTGGCCTGGTGGCGCAGTGCCCCGCCGCGGCCGCGCAGCCCGAAGGTGAGCCGCCGGTTCGCGGCCGTGTTGGCGAGAGCGCAGAGCAGCAGCGCCAGCGCGTTGGCGGCCTGCGGGCCCGCTGCGGGGCGCAACAGCGCATACAGCAGTACGTATCCGAGGGTGCTGACGGCTCCCACCGCGCCGAAGCGCAGCAACTGGCCGGTCAGGCCGCTCGGCGGCTCGCAGGTGCTTCGGCGCAGTCCCGCCGTCGGGAGCGTGCCGCGGGCCAGGTCCCGGCCGATCCTGGCGATGCCGCGCAGGTCGGCCAGCGCGGTGGCCAGGATCTCGACCCGGCTGTCGGGGTCGTCGACCCAGTCGACCGGCACCTCGTGGATGCGCAGTCCGGCGCGCTCCGCGATCACCAGCAACTCGGTGTCGAAGAACCACTCGGGGTCCTTCACCAGGGGCAGCAGCCGTTCGGCGACATCGCGCCGCACGGCCTTGAATCCGCACTGCGCGTCGGTGAAGCCCACCGCGAGGGTGGAGCGCAACAGGGCGTTGTAGCAACGGGAGATGACCTCCCTCTTGGGGCCGCGCACCACCCGGGAGCCGCGGGCCAGGCGGGTGCCGATGGCGATGTCGGAGTGCCCGGAGATCAGCGGGGCGACCAGCGGCAGCAGCGCGGTCAGGTCGGTCGACAGGTCCACGTCCAGATACGCGAGCACCGGCGCCCGCGAACCCGACCACGCGGTGTGCAGCGCCCGGCCCCGCCCCTTCTCGGCCAGCCGCAGCCACTCCGCCTCGGGCAGTTCGGCGGCCAGCCGGGCCGCGATCCGCGGGGTGGCGTCGGTACTGGCGTTGTCCGCGACGGTGATCCGGAACGGGTACGGGAAGGTCTCGCGCAGATGCGCGTGCAGCCGCCGTACGCTCCGCTCCAGGTCTCTCTGCTCGTTGAACACCGGCACGACCACGTCCAGGACGGGCTCCCGTTGGTGCGCCGACACGGGCGTACGGAGCGGCAGTTGGTCCATCAAATTTGTCACGATCTGTCCAGGTTCGAGTTCCGTCGCAGGGCATGCCGAAGTCACTCGCGGCAGTGCTGCGATCAGGGCTTGTGGATGAGGGGGCGGGGAGAGGGCGTGGCCCCCCGCTATCCGGAGTCCACCGAGGCGCCCGACACCGACGCCTCCGCCGTGGAAGGCGTGCTCGACGGTGTCGCCGGTGCGGTCGGCGTCCCGGTGTCGGAGGGTGGCGCCTGGGTCCTGGTCGCGGTCGGGTCCGAGGACACCGTGGCCGAACTCCCGGTCGTGGCAGGCGCCGTGGTGGGAGCGGACGGCTCCCCCGTGGTCCCGGTGGGGCTCACGGTCGAGGTGCCGCTCGGGGACGCGTCCGGCGTGCGGGTCGGAGTCGGACTGGGGGACGCCGGGATCGTCGCGGGCCGCGGAAGGGGAGCCTGCGGCCTGTTCTCGCCCGGGTCGTGCGGCAGCATGAAGAAGCCGATGCCGAGTCCGGCGACGGCCAGGACGGACCCGGCGGCCTTCTGTACCGCGCGGGCACGGCGGCGGGCCCGCACTCCGGACCGCAGACGTGCCTGGTGCCCGGCCTCGAAGGGGGTGTGCTCCTGGGAGTCGCGCATCATCCGCGCCAGCTCCTGCTCGAAGTGATCCATCGGTTCCCCTTCACCCCACCGGCTCGATGACGTCGGACAGGATGCGACGCAGTCGCGCGATGCCGCGCGAGGCGTGGGATCGCGCGGTGCCCACCGGGCACCCCAGTACCTCCGCGACCTGTTTCTCGGACAGGTCCTGGTAGTAGCGCAGCACCACCGCGGCCCGCTGCCGGGGCGGCAACTGGGCCAGTGCGGACTCCAGCCGGGAGCGCTCCGCCACGGTGGCGGACACATCGCCCACCTCCGCCAGGTCCGGCAGCTGCTCGACCGGGCGCTCACCCCACCAGCGCCGCCGCGCCGAGCGTGCCGCCGCCCGCGCCAACACCTTGCGTACGTATGCCTCGGGGGCCTCCTCCGCGATCTTGGGCCAGACGAACCAGAGCTTGACCAGGGCTTCCTGGAGCAGGTCCTCGGCCCGGTGCCGATCGCCTCCCACGAGCAGACGGGCGAGGTGGAACAGCGCCGACCAGCGGGCTGCCACGAACCCGTCGAACCCCTCGGCTCGACTCTGCTCCACACGCACCGTCCCCGTTCCGACCAGCCCCCTACACCTAGGGAAAGACGGTGGGCACCTCACTGCGATGCACTTCGCCCCTGTGATCCGGGTTACATCCCGCCTCGGGCACGGCATGACGCCGTCGTGGCCGCTCGGCCACTGGTCAGTCGGGTGCTCGGTCGCCGGTCAGTCCACGGGCCACGTGTGTGCGGGCGCGTTCAGATGCATGTAGTCCATGTACGTGGTGGTCATCTGCCGCAGCGCCTCGTGGCGGTCGGAGGTGCCGGCCTTCTCCAGGTGGTGCACCATCTCCGCCTGCCACAGGGCGCCGTTGCGGGCGGTGACGCAGCGCTGCTCGATGACGCCGAGCAGGGGTTCGCGCCATGCCGCGTCCATGCCGGCCAGTTCGAGGCCCCGGTGGGCCAGGGGCAGCAGGCGCCGCAACACCAGTTCCGTGACGGGCACTTCACCACTGCCGGGCCAGTACAGGCGGGCGTCGATGCCGTCGCGGGCCGCGGCGTGCAGGTTCTCCTCGGCGACCGCGAAGGACATCCGCGTCCACACCGGCCGGTCCTCGTCGACGAGGGCGCGCGTCAGGCCGTAGTAGAAGGCGCCGTTGGCGATGATGTCGGCCACGGTGGGGCCCGCGGGCAGGACCCGGTTCTCGATGCGCAGGTGCGGGCCGCTGTCGGTGACGGCGTAGACGGGGCGGTTCCATCGGTAGATCGTGCCGTTGTGCAGCGTGAGTTCACCGAGTTGCGGGACGCCGCCGCCGTCGAGTGCCTCCTGCGGGTCCTCCTCGTCGCACAGCGGCAGGAGCGCCGGGAAGTAGCGCACGTTCTCCTCGAAGAGGTCGAAGACGCTGGTGATCCACCGCTCCCCGAACCACACGCGAGGCCGTACTCCCTGGGCCTTGATCTCCTGGGGACGGGTGTCGGTGGCCTGCTCGAAGAGGGGGATACGGGTCTCGCGCCACAGCTCCTTGCCGAAGAGGAAGGGCGAGTTGGCCGCCAGGGCGATCTGTACGCCCGCGACGGCCTGGGCCGCGTTCCAGTAGTCCGCGAACTCCTTGGGGGCGACCTGCAGATGGAACTGGGTGCTGGTGCAGGCGGCCTCCGGGGTGATGGCGTCGGCGTACATCGACAGGCGCTCCACGCCGTCCACCCGGATCCGCAGGTCCTCGCCGCGTGCCGCGAAGATCTGCTCGTTGAGCAACTGGTAGCGCGGATCGCCGGACAGGGCGTTTTCGCCGACGTCCGACTCCCCCAGGGTCGGCAGAATCCCGATCATGATCAGGTGCGCGCCGACGGCCGAGGCGCGTTCCTCGGCGTGGTTGAGCGCGTCGCGGATCTCCCGCTCCCAGGAGCCGGGGCCGCCGGTCGTCAGCTGCCGGGGCGGAATGTTGATCTCCAGGTTGAAGCGGCCGAGCTCGCTCGCCCAGGCGGGGTCGGCGATCGCCTGGAGAACCTCGGTGCTCCGCATCACGGGCAGGCCGTCGCCGTCCACCAGGTTGAGCTCGATCTCCAGCCCGACCTGGGGGCGCTCGCTCTCGAAACCCGACTCGCGCAGCATCTGCTCCAGCACGTCGAGGCAGGTGTGCATCTTGTCCCGGTACTGCCGGCGGTCCTCCCGCGTGAACACCAGGGCGGGTACGTCACGTCCCATCGGGCCCTCCCGAGTGCCCTCGGCGGATACCTCTCGTCCCAGAGTCCCACCTTGACGGGATCCCGCACACACATCGACCTGTCACTCACAGAACGTGGTCGACGCAACGACAGAGGGTGAAGAGCGCGGCGTCCGTGCTGAACTCGGTGACTATCGTGGCTGAACCCGGTCAACACCATGAAGGGGCATGTGCCGATGAGCAGACCGCAGTCCGAGTTCCACCACCCCGAAGCGCCCTGGCAGCGACCGCCCGGGGCCTCCGACGGCGTGTGGGAGCAGGTGCTGGCCGTGGACCCGGAGACCGGGGACGCGACGGTGCTGCAGCGGTACGAACCGGGGACGGACACCAGCGGGCAGGGCTCGGTCCGGCACGACTACTTCGAGGAGGTGTACGTCCTCGAAGGCTCCCTCACCGACCTGCGCCTCGGCGAGACGTTCACGGCAGGGATGTACGCCTACCGGCATCCGGGGATGGAGCACGGGCCGTGGACGAGCACGGAAGGCGTACGGATGCTCGTGATCCGTGTCCACGGCCACGCACGGCAGTCGTGACGGCGTCCGTCAGGCGAGGGCTTCGCCGATGGCGGTGAGCCAGCGGTCCACCGGGCCGAGGCTGATCAACCCGCTGCCCGCGCCCGCGAGTTCACCCGCGGCCGGCGACAGACGGGTGTGCAGTCGCGCCAGTACCGTGCGGTCGCCGAGTTCCAGTGCGACCGCGGCCTGCAGGCAGCACAGCGCCTCGTAGAGGAGGTCCGCGGGTGGTTCCGGGAGCGCGTGCAGTGCATCGAGGGCGTCGGTGCGGGCGCCGGTGCGCAGGTGGACGTAGGGCTCGATCCAAGTCCGGTACGGGCCCCAGTCCGCGTCCTGGTCGATGTGCTCGGCGGCCTGACCTGCGGATGTCGTGCCGTCGGCCAGGCGCAGGCACAGCCCGGTGAGGGGCCGCAGACCGTTCTCGAAGCCGGGCATGCCCGCGCCCGGCAGCCGTGCCGCGGCGGCGTCGTAGGCGGCCTTCGCCTGTGGCGTCCGTCCGGCGGCGGTCAGCCGCAGCGCGCCGTACCACTGGGTGAAGACGCTCACCAGCGGCCGTTCGTGGCGCTCGGCCAGACGATCCGCCGCGGCGGCGTGCCCGTCCGCCGCCGGGAAGTCGCCGAGCGCGCCGCGCGCCTGCATCCGGATCAGGTGGCCGAGCACCTCGAAGTTCTCCAGGCCGTGCCGTGCGGCCAGTTCGACCAGCTGCGCGCCGATCGCGTCCCGCCGCGCCGCGAGACCTGCCCGGGTGCAGGACTGCATGAACGCCCCGTTGAGGGCGAACGCCAGCAGCGTGGGATCGTCCATCCGACGGGCGAGCTCCTCCGCCTCGCGTGCGGCTCGCGGACCGCGCGGGGAACGGGTGCCGCGCATCTCCAGGGCGACCGTGGCCAGCAGCCGGCAGCGTTCCGCTTCGTGGGCGTCGTCGTCCGGCAGCGCCGCCAGGGTGCGCTCGGCGGCCTCGACGATCTGCCGTGCCTGCTCGGGGTGGTCGCTGCGGGTCCAGATCGCGGGGACGTCGTAGGCACCGATCACCCGGGCGGTCAGGTCCGGATCACCGAACTCCTCGGCCGCGGTGATGGCCGCGAGCCGGTGCTCCTGGGCCGCGCGCAGCCCGCCGCCTCCGGTCACCGCGAGATTGCGGACCAGCGCGATCGTCGACTCCAGCCGGGCCCGGGCGCCCGCAGCGACCGTACGGTCGAAGTCCGTGGCCACCTGGGTCCAGAGCCGGGCCGCCGCGCTGGACGGTTCGGCCGGGAGGCCGAGGCGTGGGTCGTGCGTGAGGATGTCCGTCTCCAGACGGCGCAGTTCGGGACCGGGGTCCACGCCCAACTGCTCGGCCAGCATGGCCCGGGCCCGGCGCAGCACGGCGAGCGCATCCGCCTGGCGGCCCGTGCGGTACAGCGCGAGGGCCAGCAGCCGCCAGCCGTTCTCGCGCCAGGGGTGGTCCGTCACGTGGGCATCGAGGTCGGGTACGGCCTCGGCCGCCGAGCCCAAGTCCAGCTGGGCCTGGGCCCGTTGCTCCACCGCCCGCAGCCGCAGCTCGACCAGGCGCGAACGCTCGCCACGGGCCCAGTCCTGGTCGGCGAACTCGGCGTAGGCGGGGCCGCGCCACAACTCCTGTGCTCCCGCGAGCTGTTGCAGCGCCTGCGCGGGCGGCAGTTTCGCGGCGGCCACGACGGACGCCTCGAACCGCCAGGCGTCCACGGTCTCCGGTGCTGCCCGCAGCGCGTACCCGGGGCCCTCCGTCACCAGCAACCGGGCCGGTGCGCGGGCCGGGCGGTCCGGTTCCAGGACCCGGCGCAGTGCGGCGACGAAGGTCTGCACGGCCCCCACCGCGCCCGGACCGGGCTCGTCCCACAGGTCCTCCACCAGGCGGGCGACCGGAACCACCCGCCGGCGCGCCGTGATGAGCCGGGCCAGCACCGCCCGGTGCCGTGGGCCCTTCAGCGCGAGAACGCCGCCGGCGCCGTCCCAGGCCACCACCGGCCCGAGCACACCGAAGGTGATCGGTTCCATCCTCACCTCCCGCGCCTGCCCCGCCCGCCACAGTACGTGCTGATCGGATGCTGATTCGCGCGCGGGAGGCTCGGTCGTGTCCGCCCACCGGCACTGCACTCGTGTCCGCCCATCGGCAGGCGTCCTTCCTCCGCACTCACGAAAGCAGCACACCGTGACACCGACCATTCCGGGCTTCGACCTCCAGCGCGTCCAGGTCGCCGACGGCGTCGCCCTCAACACCGCCGTCGGCGGCTCGGGCAGCCCGATCGTGCTCCTGCACGGCTTCCCGCAGACCCACCTGATGTGGCGGCACGTCGCCGCCGACCTGGCGGCCGACCACACCGTGATCTGCCCCGACCTGCGCGGCTACGGCGCCAGCGACAAGCCCTCCGACACCGACGGGGCCACGTACGCCAAACGCACCATGGCCGCCGACACCGTCGCCCTGGCCCGCGCGCTCGGCCACGAACGGTTCGCGCTGGCCGGGCACGACCGCGGTGCCCTGGTCGCCTTCCGCGCCGGGCTCGACCACCCTGCCGCCGTCACCCACCTGGCCAGTCTGGACGTGCTCCCGACGCTGGACATGTGGCAGGTGATGCGTGGCACCACCGCCGCCGTGGGTTTCCACCTCTACCTGATGGCACAGCCTCCGGGCCTGCCGGAACGGATGATCGCCGCCGATGCGGACGCCTTCTTCGGTCACTTCCTCGACCTCTGGGCCCTTGACCCCGAGGCCATTCCCGCGCCCGTTCGCGCCGCTTACCTGACCGCGTGCCGGGAAGCGGTGCCTTCGATCGTGGCCGACTACCGGGCCTCCGCGGGCATCGACGTCGAGCACGACCAGGCCGACCGGGACGCGGGCAACCTGCTGGCCATGCCGGTGACCGTGCTCCAGCAGGACTGGGGCGCGGCGCTCGGCTTCGACGCCCGCGCCCTGTGGTCGGCCTGGGCACCGGATCTGGCTCACCGCACCGTCGAAGTCGGTCACTTCATGGCGGAGGAAGCCCCCGAGCAGGTCACCGAGGAACTCAGGAAACTGCTCGCTCGCTGAGTTGGCCGCCCCGCGAGCACTAAAAACGTTTTAGCCGCGGCCGGGGTAGACTGACGGCGCCCATGAGGACCGCGTCGTGCCTGGTCGCACGGCTGCCACAGCGAGGGGGTGGACGCCATGCCGGTTCGCCCCGCCCGCATCCAGGACGTCGCAGCAGCCGCCGGAGTCTCGGTGTCGACGGTGTCGAACGTGCTGAACCGCCCCGAGCGCGTCAACGCCCGTACCGCCGAGCGGGTCCGCGACGCGGTCGCGGCGCTCGACTACGTTCCCCATCCCGGAGCCGCCGGACTGCGGACGGGACACTCGTCCTCGATCGGCCTGGTCCTGCCCGACGTGACCAACTCGTTCTACTCGCGCATCGCACGAGGTGCCGCCGACGCGGCCTACGACCACGGCTATTCCCTCGCGCTCTGCCACAGCGCCGACGAACCGGCGCGCGAGCAGGGCTACTTCACCATGCTCGTCGAACAGCGGGCCGTCGGCGCCGTGGTCGTCCCGCTCAGCGCCGACCCCACCCGCCTCACACGACTGCGCGAACGCGGCATCCCGCTGGTGCTGGCGGACCGTGCGATGCCGGCCCAGGACGGCTGTTCCGTCTCCGTCGACGACATCGCCGGCGGCCGTATCGCCGTGCAGCATCTACTGGCCTGCGGAGCGCGCGACATCCTCGTCGTGAACGGGGAACGCGCCATACGGCAGTGCGCCGACCGGTACCAGGGCGCCCGGCAGGCCGTGCGCAGCCGGCGTGAGGCGCGCCTGGGGCAGGTGGTCGCCGAGGAGATGACGGTGGCGTACGGCACGGAGATCGCGCGTGGGCTCGACGACCTGCCCGACGGGGTGTTCTGCACGAACGACTTCCTCGCCGCCGGGCTCTGCCGTGGACTGGCCGAACGGGGTGTGAAGGTTCCCGAGGACGTGCAGGTGGTCGGTTACGGCGATCTCGACATCGCGAGCTTCGTCGGGACGACCCTGACCACGGTCCGCCAGCCGGTCGAGGATCTCGGCAGGGCGGCCGTGGAGATGCTGCTCGACGAGGTGGAGGCGCGCGCCGAACACGCCCATGAGACAAGGGTGTTCGCGCCCGGACTGATCGTGCGGGACTCGACCCTGTCATTTTCCGGCGCCTGAGTCCTGGATACGGAGCTCCACCGGTCCCAGCAGCCCGGAGGCGAGCTGGGAGGGGAAGGCCCAGGCGGTCGGCGTGGCTTCGGCGAGGTACGGGGCCAGTGTGTTGTGGACGGTCACGTCGATCCGCACGGTGCGCCCGGCGGCCCCGCGCAGTTCGAAGCGGTACGGAGCGCAGAACGCCTCGCCGACGGGTTCACCGTCCATGAGAACCGCGACGCTCCCCCGCACCCGCCCCAGGTCGAGCACCGGATCCGGCCCGGCGGGCACCTCCACCTCACGCGAGTACGTCACACCGCCGCTCCAACTGCCCAGCCCCACCGACCGCCAGTCCCCCAGCGACAGCGGCGCCGCAACGGTACGGACGCGCACCGGCCCGCGCCAGGCGGAGCCACCCCGCAACACGGTCGTGGGGACTGTGACGACCTCAATCTCGGTGGGTTGTTGGAGTGGGTGATCCAGCGTCAGTTTCTGTCCGTCAAGCGGTCGTTGGGGCCCCTTCCCGATCCTCACCCGCGCGGGCAGCTCCAGCGGCAGGTCGAGCGACACGGTGCCCGACGGCACGGTGAAGCGGAAGCGCTGTGCGCTCTCGCGGACGTCGTCGGTGGAGCGCAGCGGCAGTACGGCGGTACCCAGTGCCGGTTCACCGGTGAGCCACGCGGTGTCCGGCAACGGGTGCGGACGTACGGCGGCGTGGCAGTGCTGCAACTCGCCCCACCTGCCCTCGTGTTCGACGGTACGGCCGCGCCACTCCCCCGTGCCGACATCCCAGCCGACTCCGCTGACCAGCGCGGTCACCTCGGATCCCGCGCAGGCCACGAAGTCCACGAACACCGCGTCCCGTGCGCGGACGCTGTCGGCCACGACGTCGAGCACGTGATCGCCCGCCCCGAGGGTCGGTTCGTGGCGGAAGAACATCGGCACCGCGCCCCAGTCGGACTCGTAGTACTCGACCTTCTCCTGCCGCGCCACCACGGCGCCGTCGAGCAGCACGGTGACCCCGGCCGCGGCACCCACCACCAGCACCGCCCGCGCTTCGCCGTCAGGAACACGCAGGTGCCCGCGATAGGTGACGCCGCCGTCCGGCCGTACACCTTCGGGCAGACACATGAACCGGGGGCGCGGCGCGAACCCGTCCGGGCGCGACAGGCAGAAGTAACTGCCCAGCGGGGCATGGGCGTTGGCCGAAATCTGTGCCGGGCGGTCCTGGGCGTCGGACAGTTCGTACTCCAGGACGTTGCGGTCCTGCGCCACCTCCAGCCGGGCGGAGGCGAGATATCCGCTGCCCGTGGCCAGCCTCTCGCCGTTCCACCACACGCGCTTGGTGGCCGCCGCGCCGACGTGCAGATCGGCCGGTCCGCGGTGGTCGGTCTCGACGATCGCGCGGACGCGGGCGACGGTTCCGCCGCCCGGCACGGGGACACGTACGAACTCCTCGGCCACCAGCCCCTTGTTGCCCAACAACCCGTCCGGATCCGGGATCCCGCGGCTCGACGAGAACAGCGTCACGGGCCAGCTCTCGTCCCACGGCACAAGGGGCAGCCCTCCGGCCAGGACCCGTGCGACGGACGCGCGGTCCAGCGGGGCGGGGGCCTTCTGGGCGGGCACGGGAGGCAGGACGCGTGCCCGGTTGCCGTATGTCGCCCGCGTCTGCTCCCCACGCGCGTCGGGGGCATCGGACTCGGTCCACCGCATGGTCCAGATCTGCGGCTCGTCGACCGACGAACCCGCGGGCAGCGCAAGGTCGCCCCAGGTGTTGTCCATGGTCGGAACCAGGCGGCCCTCCCAACCGGTCGACACGTCGATGGTCCGAGCCGGTTCGAGCGGTGGTGCGGGCGTCGGAGGCGTCGGGGTGCCTTCGCGCCATACGACGAGGGCAGCGGGGGCGCCTGCCAGCGGCACGTCGAGGGTCGAGACACCGTCGGAAACGGTGACGCACGCGGGGTGTCGGGCGCCCGTCGCCGGGTTCCAGACCTCGGCCTCGGCGACCGGGGCATGCACGGTGACGGACGTGGTGGGGGCGTAGCGCGCGGGGTCGATGGCATGGTTGCCCCTGGGCGGATGCGTACGCGCATCGGGAAAGGCCCCGGTCACCAGGGCGACCGCTTCGTCGCCCTTCCGCCTGACGAGCAGCGGTACGTCACCCGTCGCGTACCCGGCGGCGTCGGCCACGGCCGCCCCGCCTGCCTCGGCGTCACGCACCCGCTCCAGCCTCGGATGAGCATCCAGCGTCGCTACGACGGAGTCGTCACCGGCGAGGCCGGCCGCGGCCCTCGGCGGGCGGCCCACGACCACTACCCTGCCCCCGGCGTCGAGCAGTTCGGTCAGCCTGCGCGCCGTGCCCTCCTCCAGGACGCTCGCCGAGGGCAGCAGAACCGCGGTGTACGTCAACTCCCCGATCCGCAGGGCGCCTTCGGTGGCCGTGGCGCGCTGCACCGAGGCGTCGTCGATGACGTCGAAGGAGACGCGGTGCCGGTCCAGGGCACCGATCCGGGGGCGCAGCCAGTTGTTGGTGCCGCACAGGTCCAGGTAGTGCCGCTGGGTCTCGTCGACGTCGGCGTAGGCGGCGCCGAGACGGCCGTCGCCGAAGTGCTTGACGGGCGCGTCCAGCGGGATGAGGGCCTGCATGGTGGCGGTGGGGTGCAGGACCGCGACGTCGGCGCTGTAGGTGCCCCAGGACATGAGGGAGCAGATCCGGGCGACGGCCCGGGCGAAGGCCGGGTACTGCTGCCAGTAGGGCTGGCGCCAGTCGGTGGACGGCGGCGCCCATTCGAACCAGCCGCCCGCGGTGCCGAAGTAACTGGCGTGCGGGTTGTACAGGTTGGCGCCGCTGCGCAGGAACGGCAGGAGCCAGTCGTAGGTGTCCTCGAGGGTGCCGCCCCAGCCGGAGGAGTGGAACGCCTCGATCCAGACGCGCTCGTGGCCGTAGAGGTGGGCCATGGAGGAGTGGACCTTGGAGTCACCGTGGTGGTCGCTGCCGGCGGCGCCGAACCAGCGATGCGTGCGGAAGTAGTCCGTGTAGATCTGTGTGGACTGGGCCGGGAAGCCGGAGCGCGCGGGGTGGCTCTGGTCGCAGCCCAGGAGCATGCCGCGTTCGTCGTGCCAGGCGGCGAGGGGTTTGAACAGGGCCTCTTCGGTGAGTTCGGCGCGGACCGCGTAGTAGTCGGCGCGGATCTTCGCCGCCTGAGCGGTGTCAGTGCCGTCAGTGGTGACGGCGCCGTCACTGGCCTCCGTCGTCTCCGTGCTCTCCGTGGTGTCGCTGAACAGGGCCGGTAGGTGGTCGAGCAGGTCGTAGCCGCGGCGGGCGAGGAACTCCTCGGGGAAGCCGCGGCTCCAGGAGTTGGTGCCGGGCAGTTCGTCCTGGAAGCTTCCGGCGATGACGTTGCCCAGGTACTCGGGGACCCGGCGGTCGAACTCGTGGTGGACTGCGTCCATCAACAGGCCGACGGCCTGCGGGTCCAGGTAGTCGAACGCCGTGGGGACGGCGGTGACGAGCTCCACCTCGCTGCCCTCGGCGGCCGCGATCCGCGCGGTGCCGGAGACGGTGCCGGTGACGGGCAGGCGCCGGCCCTTCGCGGAGTACGCGCCCACCAGGACTTCCGAACTCCCCAGGGAGACGGCACCGTTGGAGATGTTCGCCCTTCGCGAGCGCAGGGCGAGGCCTGCCGCCTCGGGATGCCAACGGGTCACGCCGCCCTGGACGTTGGCGCCGGAGAACCCGATCTGGTCGTAGAACCACAGGCGTGTGCCCAGCTCCCGGGCGATCTCGCAGGCCTCGGTGAAGCGTGCCCACCACTCCTCGCCGAACCACGCCGGTTCGTCGGCGCGGGCGCCGAAACTCGGTCCGGCCGGCGCCAGGTTGATCACCACGAGATTGTGGATGCCGCCGTCGGCGAACCTGCGCATCTGCCAGGCGAGGCGCTCGCGGGTGACCCTCGCGCCCGACCACCACCACAGCGGGGTGGGGCCGAAGTCCCGGGGCGGGTCGTCGAACAGTTGGTGCAGCGCGGGGGAGATCACGACTGCGGTCCTTCCGAGTGCGGCTCGGACACCTTCACGGATCTGGAAAACGTTTTACACCAGTTTCACGGTAGGCGAGCTGCTGCGCACGCGCCAGACGTGGAGCGCTCTTCCGATCGGCTGCCGTTTCCGCCGGATCTGCGCAAGAGGGGTTGTTGGAACGTTTTTTGAAACCTATATTCACTGCGACCCGGCCCCAAGCCGCGACGTCCTCCTCCGCTCGGCCATTCCCCAGACGACGGAGTCGCATCATGGTCCGAACCCGCACCGCTCCCGAGCACGCCGAACAGCCCATCCCCCAACACCTCTGGAAGGTCGCGGCCCTGTCGGGCATGGCCTCCTACCTCGACGCCGCACTCATCGTCAGCATCGCCGTCAACCTGGCCATCTACCGGGACAGTTACGACATGGGCGTGTGGATGGCGGGTGCGATCAGCGCGATCGTCACCGGCTGCATCGCCGTCGGCTCCCTCGTCGGCGGGCGGCTGGCCGACATGTTCGGGCGCCGCCGTGTCTACAACTGGGACATCTTCTGCTTCGCGCTGGGCGCGGTCGTCATCACGCTGGCGCCGAACGACATCGTGCTCTTCGTCGGCGTGCTGGTGGCGGGCCTTGCGGCCGGTGCCGATCTGCCGACGTCCCTGGCCGTGGTCTCGGACGCCGCGCCTCCGGAAGGCCGGGCACGTCTGGTGTCCTTCACCCAGGTCATGTGGGTGGCGGGCATCGTCGTCGTCATCTTCCTCGGCTACCTGCTGTCGGACACGGGCATGACCGGGGCGCGGCTCATCACCGGCCATCTGGCCCTCGCGTCGCTGGTCACCTGGCAGCTCCGCTCCCGACTCAACCTGGCCGACGAGCCGTCGGACACCGAGGTGACCGAGGAGGCGGCCGCGCTGGCCGCCCCCCGCGGCACCGAGCTGAAGAACGTGTGGAACCGTGCCGCGCTGCTGCCGATGGCCGCGACCTTCGTCTACTACGTCACCTGGGGCATCGGCGCCAACACCTTCGGCCAGTTCGGCACCTATCTGCTGGTCACGGTCAGCGGCGCCTCGCAGAGCCTGGCCACCGGGATCAACCTGGCCTTCCTCCCGATCGCGCTGGTGCTGACCTTCGTCTTCGTCCGGATCGCCGACACCCCCTGGCGCGACCGGTTGTTCTACGTGTTCACGGTCGTGCAGATCGTCGCCTTCTGCATCGCCTCCCTCACGGCCGGCGCCCTCGTCGGCATGCTCGTCTTCTTCGTGCTCTACCAGATCTCCAACCCCTTTGCGGGAGAGGCCAGTTACAAGGTGTGGTCACAGCTCACGCTGCCTCCGGACACCCGCGGCACCACCCAGGGCCTCACCTACGCCCTGTCGCGCGGAGTCTTCGCGGGCGTCGCCTTCGTCACGCCCGCCCTGATGGAGTACAGCGCGTCCGTCCTGCTCTGGTCGATCACGTTCTGCATGGCGGCGTCGGCGGTCGCGGGCGTGTACGTCATCCGTGTCCTCATCCGGCGTTCCCCCGGTGCCGCTGCCGCCCCGGCGGATCTGGGAGTGGCCCGGGCGTGAATCCGAAGCGGACCTCCGAAGGAGCACCCACAGTCATGACAGCTGCCGAACACTCCATGTCCCTGCGGGAGTTGCTCCCTCCGGTGCGCCGCCGCCGTACTCGCATCGGCCTGGTCGCCGGCGGGCTCGGCACGTACTGGCCCCAATTCCCGGGTCTCCTGCCCCAGTTGAAGGAGTCGGCCGCGTACGTCACCGAACGCCTGCAGGACATGGATGCCGAGGTGACCGACGTCGGTTTCGTCTCCGACGCCGAGGAGGGCGCTGCCGCGGCCGAGCAGCTGCGCCGCACGGACTGCGATCTGATCGTGCTGTTCCTGACGACGTATCTGACCTCGTCGATGGTGCTGCCGATCGCCCGGCGCTCGCACACCCCCGTGCTGGTCGTCGACCTCCAGCCGTCGGAGCGGATGGACCACGCCGGCTTCGACACGGGTGCCTGGCTGGCCTACTGCGCGCAGTGCTCCGTGCCCGAGGTCGGCAATGTCTTCCGGCGGGCCGGCATCCCCTTCCGGTCGGTCTCGGGCTGGCTGCGCCAGGAGTCCGCCTGGGAGCGCATCGGGCAGTGGATCCGCGCCGCACACGTCCGCGCCGCGCTGAGGCACGCCCGGCACGGCCTGATGGGTCACCTCTATCCGGGCATGCTGGACGTGTCGACGGATCCGACCCTGCTGCCCACGACGTTCGGCTCGCACGTCGAGGTGCTGGAGTTCGACGACCTGCGGCACCGGGTGGAGAGGGTGACGGAGGCGGAGACCCGCGACCGGATGGCGCTGGCCCGCAAGGTCTTCACCCTCGACGACAGCGTGGTGGACGAGGACTTCGCGTGGGGAGCGACCGTGTCCGTCGCGCTCGACCGGCTCGTCGAGGACTTCGGTCTCGACACGCTCGCCTACTACCACCGCGGTCTCGACGGCGAACTGCACGAGCGGCTCGGCGCCGGCATGATCCTGGGTGCCTCCCTGCTCACCGCGCGGGGCGTACCCGCGGCCGGCGAGTACGAACTGCGCACCAGCGTCGCCCAGTTGGCCTCGCAGAGCGTCGGCGCCGGGGGTTCCTTCACCGAGATCCAGGCCCTGAACTTCGAGGACGGCGTCGTGGAGATGGGCCACGACGGGCCCGCCCACCTCGCCGTCGGCGCCCGCGGACCGCTGCTGCGCGGGCTGGGCGTCTACCACGGCAAGCGCGGCTGGGGCGTCAGCGTGGAGCTCGACGTGCGGCACGGCCCGGTCACCCTCCTCGGACTCGGCCAGGACGCCGATGGCAGCCTCGCCTTCATCACCTCCGAGGGCACCGTCGTCCCCGGTCCCCTGCTGGAGATCGGCAACACCACCAGCCGTGTCGACTTCGGCCGTGACCCCGGCGAATGGGTCGACGCGTGGAGCGCCACGGGCGTCGGCCACCACTGGTCCCTCGCGGTCGGCCACCACACCGCCGACTTCCGGGCCGCGGCGAGCCTGCTCGGCATCGACCACCGGGAGGTGTGAGCGGGATGGCTTCGGCATGGTGATCAGCCCCGGCGCCACCCTCGCCCGGCGTCACTGAACTCTGCTCCTTCGTTCCCCTGCGTTGCGCCGTGAGCCTGATCCGTGGCCTGTCCCACGGCAAGGCTCCGCTCCGGCACGCGGTCCGGTCGGGAAGGTGGGCAGTCCGTCGCCGTACGCCACCGCGACGTCCACCGTCTCGAGGAGAGCTTCGTGCGCCTGCACCCCGTCGCGGCTGCCCTTGCCTCGGCCGTCCTGCTGGCCTCGCCGGTCCAGGCGGCGCCCTCCACACCCTCCACCGCCGAGCCCTCACCTGCCGCGGCCGATCCCGCCGGCTACGTCAATCCGTTCGTGGGCACGGCTCCGGGCGGCACCGACTTCGGCCATGGCGGAGGGGCGGGGAACACCTTCCCCGGTGCCTCGGCGGCCTTGGGCGGGATCCAGTGGAGCCCCGACACGGTCACGCACCAGCACGGCGGGTACGCGTACGAGGACAACCGGATCCAGGGCTTCAGCCTCACCCACATCTCCGGCGCGGGCTGCGACGACTACGGCAACGTGCCGTTCATGCCACTCACCGGCCGCCCCGACCCGGAACCCGCCCTTCGCCACGCCACCTTCTCCCACGCCAACGAGGAAGCGTCGCCGGGCAGTTACGGCGTCAAGTTCGACAACGGCATCCGTACGCAGATCTCCGTCACCCGGCGCTCGGGCGTCGCCCGCTTCACCTATCCGTCAAACGACGCGAAGCCTGCCGCGCTGACGGTGGACGCGGGACGGGCGTTCAACAAGGCCACCGGGAACATCACCATCGGGTCGCGCACCCTGTCCGGCTACACCGACAGCGGCGGCTTCTGCCGCTCCACGAACCGCTACCGGCTCTACTTCCACGCCGTCTTCGACCACCCCTTCGCCCACACCGAGCCCCTGGACGGAAAGACCTCCGGCGCGTACGTCTCCTTCGCACCCGGAACCCGTACGGTGACCGCGCGGGTGGGCGTGTCCTTCGTCGACGTCGACGCCGCCCGACGCAATGCCGACGTGGAGCAGGGGGGCCGCTCGTACGACCTCCTGCAGCGTGCCGCCCGTAACCGCTGGAACGAGTGGCTCGGCAGGATCGCCGTCCGCGGAGGCACCGAGGCCCAGCGCCGGGTGTTCTACACCGCGCTCTACCACTCGCTGCTGCACCCCAGCGCCTTCAGCGACGCCGACGGCCGCTACCGCGGGATGGACGGCCTGGTCCACCGCACCCGGCCCGGGCACGTGCAGTACGCGAACTACTCCGGCTGGGACGTCTACCGTTCCCAGGTCCAGCTGCTCGCCCTGGTCGCGCCGCGCGAGGCGTCCGACGTCGCCCAGTCGATCCTCGACCAGGGCCGCCAGGCCGGGTACTTCGATCGATGGACGCTGGCGAACGGCGGCACCCGCGTCATGGTCGGCGACCCGCTGCCGGCCATGGCCGCCGCGATCCACGCCTTCGGCGGCACGGACTTCGACGCGGAGGCGCTGCTGCGCACGGCCGTGGCGGGCCGGGAGGACGAGAGGCAGCGCCCGGGACACAAGCAGTACGACACCCTGGGCTACATCCCGGCCGGGGCCAAGGGCGTCTGGGGCAGTGCGGCCACCACGCTGGAGTACGCCGTCGCCGACGCCGCGCTCGCCCATCTGGCCGGACGCCTCGGCGACACGGACGCCCAGGCGGCGCTCACCCGCGCCTCCGGCAACTGGCGCAACCTGTTCAACCCGGCCAGCGGCTATCTCCAGCCCCGCGCCGCCGACGGGACCTGGCCGGCCTTCACCCCCACCCAGCGCACCGACTACGTCGAGGGCAACGCGGCGCAGTACACCTGGATGGTCCCGCACGACATGCCCGCCCTGTTCACCGCCATGGGCGGCGACGCCGCGGTCACGTCCCGTCTGGACACCTTCTTCACCCAGCTCAACGCGGGCGCCGAGCAGCCGTACGCCTATCTCGGCAACGAACCGTCCTTCAACACCCCCTGGACCTACGACTACGCGGGCCGCCCCGACCGCACCCAGGACACCGTGAGGCGCGCACTCACCACCCTGTTCGCCGACCGCCCCGACGGTCTCGTCGGCAACGACGACCTGGGCGCCATGTCGTCCTGGGCCGTCTGGGCCTTCCTCGGCATGTATCCACAGGTTCCGGGGAGCCCCCAACTCGCCCTGGCAAGCCCCCTCTTCCCATCCGCCACCGTGCACCGCGGCAATGGCGTCGATCTCACGGTCCTCGCCCCGGACGCGTCGGCGACGAACCCGCGCGTGCAGTCCATGCAACTCGACGGACACCCGGTCCGCACCCCGTTCCTGCCCGACACCTTCCTGACCAGGGGCGGCACACTCCGCTACCGGCTGACGTCTCCTTGACCGGTCCGGGTGCGGCCACGGCACCGATACCCGAGCCACCGATCCCCCATTGGCCCGCGACCCGGGCACAGCGCGCCTGCGACACTGCGTCTCCCGTCCTACCTGGAGGAGATGCCATGCAGGTGGCCGTCGTCACCTTTGACGGATTCAACGAGCTCGACAGCTTCATCGCCTCCGCGCTGATCAACCGGTGTCGAAGGGACGGCCTGGAGGCCTTCATCACGACGCCGACGCCGGTGGTCACGTCCATGAACGGCGTCGAGGTGGCCGGGCAGCGACCGATGGAGTTCGTGACCGAGGCCGACGTCGTGCTGATCGGCAGCGGGGTGAAGACGCGGGACGTGGTCGCCGACGACCGGCTGATCTCCCGGCTGCCGCTCGACCCCGCGCGACAGCTGATCGGTGCGCAGTGCTCCGGCGCGCTGGTGCTCGCCCGGCTCGGCCTGCTGAAGGGCATGCCCGCCTGCACGGACAGGAAGAGCCGCCCCTTCGTCGAAGCCGCCGGCGTCACCGTGCTGGACGTGCCGTTCCACGCCGAGGGGAACATCGCCACCGCGGGCGGCTGCCTGGCGTCGCAGTATCTCGGCGCGTGGGTGATCAGCCGCACGCTCGGGGAGGACGCCGCACGCGACGTCGTCGACTACGTGGCTCCGGTCGGCGAGAACGAGGAGACCGTCGAGCGCGCCATGCGTGCCGTCCACACGGGCGAAGTCGCTCTCAGCTGACGCCTGTTCCGACTGGAAGGACGGCACTCACCCGACGACCGGCAGGATCACCGGCTCCGGCGACGGGTGCCGCGCCGAACACGCCTACGCCAGGGCGGGCATCCACCGTCCGGTGATCACCGTGGCCGACGACGACGGGGGCACGGACAGCACGACGCTCTCCGAGGTGATCGTCTACGACCGTGACGCCGGGCCCGCGTTCGGCGCGGGCACGACTCGGCGCTCTGCCGTTGAGGGGCGCCTGTCACCCCGGCGGCAAGAGTTCGCGACGGTACGTCAGGCCCGGGCGGCCGGAGAGTTTCGTCGTGCCGACGACGGTGAACCCCGTGCGGGCCAGAACGGCCCGCGACGCCGCGTTGTCGAGGGTGGTCGCGGCTTTCAGGAAGGTCAGCCCGTACCCGTCGACGGCACGGCCGAACAGCTCCCGCACGGCCCAGGTGGCCAGTCCCCGGCCCGCGGCGCGCTCCGCGATCCGGTACCCGAGGTCGGCGCCGCCGTCCGCGAGGTCCACCAGGTTGACGCGCCCCAGCACCTCGCCGTCAGCACCGACCAGCACATGGAAGAAGCACGTACCCGCCTCCTGCTCGGCGAGCCGGGCATGGAGTTGCTCGTCGAACCTGGCGAAGTAGTCGTCGCCGCGGTCAGGGATTGTCACGGCGAAGTAGGCCCGGTTCTCCCGCTCGAAGGCGAGGAGCGCAGAGGCATGGTCCGGACGCAGGAGCTGCAACTCCGCCGTGGTGTCCGTGCTGGTCGGCAGGGTCAACGGTGCTGCCCTCCACGCTTGGCGGTTCGGGATCGGTCGTCGCCGCTCGCTCGAGGCCGCCACTGGGGCCGGAGCGGAGGTGGCCCGGCAGCACGCCTTCGGTTCCGGGCGCGGTCGGAGAGGTAGGCCACGAAGTGTGTGCAGACGGCAGCAGGGACGACGACACGTGCAATCCATGAAGTGCGCAGCCAAATGTCGTCCCAGGAGGTCGCGGTGTCCCAGCCGTGCGGCAGGGCGATGAGATACATCGAGGTGACGATCGAGAGAGCTGCCGTCCCCAGCACGGCGCGTGCCAGGAACGCGGCGAGTCCTCTCCCGTACGACCTCATGATGTCCCGATCCACGCCGCCCCCCTCGTCATCGTGCGGGCATTGTCGCCCACGACCGACGACGGGCGACACAGCAGGTGCGTTCGGACTCCTGCCGAAGACGGCCTAGCCGCGGGACAGGTTGCCGCCGTGCGGGCCCGGTCGGCGCTGGGCGGCCGGGTCTTCGCGGCTCACCTCGTGGTGGCGGCCGTCGGGGCGGGGAAGCGGCTTGAGGTCGACCTGGATGCGGTGGGTGGAGTCGTGGCTCACCGAGCCGCCGAGACGCGCCTCGACCACGCCCAGGCGCAGACCCGCACCGCCCTCGCCGGCCCGGTGGAACTGCACCGAGAACTCCAGGCTGACCTGCTCCACACTGAACCGCCAGTCGCTCTCCGCGCCTTCGGCCTGGGCCCGCGCCAACTCCGCACGAACCGTGCCGATGGCCTCCGCGAGACCGACCGGTTCCGTATCCCCCATGTCAACACACCGCCGAATTCCGTAGATTGACCGATCCAAGCTGGTCACAAGTCTAGGGACGCACCATGCTCCGCGCGTAGTCTGAGACAGATGGGGGAACTGCGTGCGGACTGGAGACTCAGGCTGCGGTACGAGGACGCGCACGGCCACATCTGTGGCGCCGGTGTGCTCGTCGACCAGCACACCGCGCTGACCTGCGCGCACGTGATGCCTGATCAAAATGCCGTCATGTGGCTGGAGTTCGCCGAGAACAGCGAGATCGAACCGGTGAGCGCCCGCGTCCTGCCCGGCGGCTGGCTGCCGGAGGACGAGAACTACCAGGACATCGCCGTGCTGCGCCTCGACAGCCCGCGCCCGCAAGCCCGCCCCGCCCCACTGGAATCCACGCTGTGGGGTGGCATGGAGGTGTACGCGACCGGCTACGCGGAGGGCTTCGACGACGGCATGAGCCTGTGGGGCCGCATCGGCGGATCCAGCGGCGAGTGGGTGCAGCTGGACGCCGTGACCAAGGCGGAAGTGGTGCGCCGGGGCTTCAGCGGCGCCGCCGTGTGCACCCGGCCGCAGGAAGGAAGCCCCGCCCGCGTGGTCGGCCTCGTCGTCAGCTGGCGCGGCGACCTGGGCGAGCAGCTGCTGCCCGAGGACAACCGGCTCGCGTTCTCGTATCTGATCCCCGTCGACCGCATCGCCGAACTCTCGCCGATCATCCAGGAGTTGAGCAGCCCGTCCGCATGGGACCGCACCTTCGAGCAGCGGTTGACCCAGTGGTTCGAGGACCCGGACGAGGACCCGGTGAAGATCACCGTGGTGCCCCCGGGCAGCGGCAAGGACCGCTCGCTGCGCCATCTGCTGCACCGCGCCGACCTCCTCTACCCCGGCGGCGACTCCAGCAGGCCGGGCCTCGCCGACCATGCCCTGAGCCTCACCACGTTCTCGTCCGGCGAGTACCTGGCGAACTGGGACTGGCTGCTCGGTACCAAGCCCCGGCCCGCGCGCCCGGCCTCCCTCACGCCCGGCCGTCAGGCCACGGTCCTCGTCGACGGTCTCGACGAGGAACCCGATTCTGGCCCCCTGATCCAACTCCTCACCCGGTTGCGGGTGTTGGGCTTCCGGCTGCTGCTCGTCTTCCGCCACGAGGGCGGCACCGGCTGGACCGTGGCCCGCGACCAACTCCTGCGGCCCGCGCTTTTCGGCCACGCGGACGCGCTGCTCGACCGGCTGCAGCGCGCGGAGTTCAGCCGCGCGGTCCGCCTGGGCGTCGTCGACAGCGCCTCCCTCGACACCATGACGGAGACGGCCGACCGGCGCCGGGGCGAACGCCGCCTGATCGACGACCTGGCGGACCCGCAACATCAACTCACCCGGCTGCGCAGGCTGATCAGGACCCTGCGCGCCGACCTGCGGAGCACCGGAGGCCGGGTATGAGGTGCTCCGCCCGGCCCGAGCCGGTGAGGAGGACACCGAGAGGATGACGACCTGCCCGCACCGGCGCTTCACCGGAGCCCCCTGCGGCGGCACGGTGTTACCCACCGGCTACTGCGCCGAGTGCGGCCGCGCGGAGAACGGCCCCGAACTGCCCGGACTGCCCGCGAGCCCACGGGACCTCGGCCCCCACGAGCTCCTCGCGCTGCCCGAGCGCGCGCCGCGCCCCGCACAGGAACGCCTCGTCCGTCCCGAGGCCCCGCTGCGCATCCGCATGGGCTGCTCCGCCGCCGAATGCGGCATCACTTTCGCCCCGCCCTACACCGAGGGCCCGGTGCCGGTCGAGGGGCACTGCCCGGCCTGCGGCGAGCCCTACTCGTACCGGCCCGAACTCGCCGAGGGCAACGTGCTGCGCGACCAGTACCGGATCATGGGAGCCATCGCGCACGGCGGTCAGGGCTGGGTCTACCTCGCCGAGGACACCCATCTCGGTGACGTCGTCGCCGTGAAGGGACTGCTCAACCGCTACGAGCACGACGGCGCCCGGCTCTCCGACCTCGAGCGCCGCAACCTCGTCGCGATCCGCCACCCCCGCATCGTCCAGATCCGTGACTTCGTCGCCCGGCGCGACGACACCGGTCAGGTCACCGGCGGCTACATCGTCATGGACGACGTCGGCGACGGCACCCTCGAGAAGGTCGTCGAGGAGACCCGGCGGGCCGAGTCGGTCCTCGACATCGAGCACGTCGCCGCGTACGGCTGCCAGATCCTCGAAGCCTTCGTCCATCTGCACGCGGGCAGCGAACGGGTCTTCGTGTACGGGGACATGAAGCCCTCGAACGTCGTGCACCACGGGGACGGCGTCAAGGTCATCGATCTCGGCGGCATGCGCGAACAGGGCCAGAACCAGCCGCCCGCCCATGTCACGATCGACTACATGGCACCCGAGACCGGGTCCTCGCCGGTGCCCACCGTCGCCCACGACCTGCACACGGTGGGCGTCACCCTGCGGGAGCTGGCCCGATGGGCCGTGGACCAGGTGCCCGGCCTCGGCACCGCCTCCTTCTGGAAGGTCGTGGAGCGCGCCGTCCGGACCGACCCGGGCCTGCGCTTCGCCGACGCCCGGGAGATGGCGGGCCAACTCCGGGGCGCATTACGGGAGATCCGTGCCCTGCGCGGCAAGAGCGACCCGCCCGAGCCCTCCGACTACTTCCGGCCGTCCCCGCAGCTGCTCGGCGCGCGGCTCGGCACGGTACCGGGCATCGAGCACTGGCTGGAGCGCCCCCGCCGCGACCGGTACGCACCACCGCTGGCCCCCGCCCTCGACCTCGGCGCCCCCACTCCCACCGAGATCGCCCGCTGTCTGCCGTTGCCGAGGCGCTATCCGGGCGATCCGCAGACCGCGCGGTTCGAGGTGAGCAGCGGCTACGACCCGGGGCAACTCCTCGGCCAGGAGGACGAGAAGCCGCGCTCGGTGGAGATCTGCCTGCACAACGTGCGTGTCCTGCTGGGCCGGAACACCTGGGAGGACCTGGGGCGGGCCCAGGAGGAGCTCGACACCGCCGACTCCATCCCCGGACCGTCCGCCGTGCGCCGGTGGCGGCTCGAGTGGCACCGCGCCCTGGTCGCGCTGCGCATCGCCGGCCTCGACGCCGACCCGCGCCAAGTCGCCGAGGCCAAGACCCACTTCACCAGGGTCCATCTCGAACTGCCCGGCGAGTACGCGCCCAAACTGGCCCTCGCCTACTGCGGGGAGCGGCTCGGCGACGACGCGGCCGGGCCCACCGCCAAGGAACTGTACGAGGCCGTGTTCGCCCGCAACCCCGCGCACGGCGGCGCCGCTCTCGGCCTGGCGCGGCTCGCGCTGGCGGAGGGTGACCGCCGGGCGGCCCTCGACGTCCTCGGCCGGGTCCGCCCCGGCACCCTGGACCACACCGTCGCCCGGATCGCCTCCCTGCGCATCCGCGCGGCCCGGCTGCCCGGAGAGGGTGATCCGCTGCCCGCGCCCACCGAGGTCGACGACGCGCTGGCCGAACTGCCCGGTATCGAGCGCCGTTCACTGGGCGCCGGCGAGCCGGGCCTGTCCGACGACGAGGCGCTGCGCCTGCGCACCGAACTGCACGAATGGAAACTGGACGCGCTGCACAGCCGCAGCAGCGACCGGCACGGCCTTCCGGGAGAGGGGGCCGGCCGGCTCGACGCCCGCAGCCTGCGACGCCTGAGCGCGCAGGAGCGTGAGCTGCGCAAGGAGATGGAGTCGCTCTATCGACAACTGGCCGCGCGCCACCGGGAGTCGGCCGCCGCCCACGAGCACCTCGTGGACCTCCTGCACGCGGTACGACCTCAGACCGTGATCTGACCGCACGGCAACGACCGACCGGACGGCGCCCCTCGCGGCCCGAACGGCGACGAAGGGGAAGGAGCGGTGACGTACGACATGAGCAGCCGCACCCGGCCGCCGCAGCCGGGCATCCAACTGGAGGTCGACCTCGACGGCGATCTGCGCCCGCACCGCAGCGCGAAGATCGAGGCGCATCTGCGGGTCGACGTGTCCGCCGACGGCGCTCCCACCGACCTGCCCGCGGTCGAACTCGCCGTGATCATCGCGCTGGACGTCGCCGAGCCCCATCGGAAGGCCGTCCGCGGCGCCCTGCAGAGCGCATTGCGCGCCCTGCCCGACGGCATCTCCTTCACCGTGCTGGGCAGCGGCCCCGAGCCGGTGCGCTGCTATCCGCGGGGCGATGACGAGTGGGCCGTCGCCGACCACCCCGAGAAGCGCCGGGCCGTCTTCGCCGCGGGCTCGCTTCCGCTGCACCGGGACGGTCCGCGTCCGGCGGGGTACGCCAGTTGGGCCGCGAGGTCGCGCGCCCTCCTCGACGGCCGCCCGCTGTCCGTACGCCATCTGGTGCTGATCACCGATGGCAGCAGCGCTCCGGGCGAGACCCGTCTCGAGGAGGAACTGGACGCCTGCGCAGGGCAGTTCACCTGCGATGTGTTCGCCGTGGGCGCGGACTGGACGCCCGATCCGCTGCTGACCCTCGCCGAACGGCTGCACGGCACCGCCGAGTTCGTGGACGACGGCCTCGGTCAGAAGATCACGGCCGCCATCCAGCGCCTGCGCCGGGTGGAGACTCCCCGGCTGCCGATCGAGGTGACCGTACGGCCCTCGGTGCGCCAGGTCTCGCTCAACGAGAAGGCGCCCCGGCCGCGCCGCCTGGGCGGGCTGCCCCAGCCCGGCCGACCGCTCCGCTGGACCTTCCCGACGTTCCAATGGGAACAGGGCAGACGCGACTACCTGCTGACCCTCGTCGTCGACGCCGACGCCGACCCGCTGGAGACCGAGCTGCAGTTCGCCATGGTCTCCATCGGCGATGTCCATGCGCCCGTCACCGCCCGCTGGCACCGCCCCGAGCAGCCCCCACCGCACGCCTCGGCGGGCGCCGACAGCGTGCGCGACCTGAACGCCACCACCGTGATGCGCAATGCCCTGCGCCGGGGACTCGTCGCTCTGCGAGAACACCAACGGGACACCGCCGAGGACAACTTGGGGCGGGCCGCACGCCTGGCGTCGGAGTTCGGCACGGACTGGGTGCTGGACGAGATCCTCGCGGTCGCCGACATCGAGGACGCGCCCGCGGGTCGGGTCCGGCTGCGCACCGCCGTCGACGCCGGCACCCTCGGCCCGATGATCCTGCGCGCCGGGTCCCGTCCCGGCGGACCCCTGACCGAGGCCGTCGGCCGACGGCCTGGCCCGCGCTGCGGTCGCTGCGACGCCCCGGCCGGGAGCGAGGCCCGCTACTGCATCGCCTGCGGGGAGAAGCTGCTGTGACGACCGGACGCGCGGCCGCGTGGCGCAGCTACTCCCCCGCCGCTTTCTGGCGCAAGCGCCTGAGCCGTTACCGGACGCGCCGGCTGCTGGAGGTGCACCTGCTGGTCCTGCTGATGTGCGGGGTCGTGGCGGTGACCGCCCTGCTCGTCTCCTACCGTCAGACCCAGCGCGACGCCGATGCACTGGCGTCCCGGGAGGCGCCGGCCGTGCAGGGGCTCGCCGCCGCCCGGCTCGCAGCCCTGCGGGCCGACTGGGAGGTCCAGGTCCTGGTGGAACTGAACCTCGTCGACGTCGCAGGCTCGGGCGAGACCTACCGCGCCCAACTCTCCGCCGCCGACCAGGGCCTGTCCCGGATCGCGGACCGCACGGACCAGGACCTCGGCACCGTCAACGGTCTGCTCGCCACCTACGGCAACTCGCTCAGCCTCGGCACGTCCAAGTACCGTGACCAGGCCCTCATGCGGGAGCAGAAACTCGACGAGGCGAGTTCCCTGCTCACCCGCACGGGCGTAGGACTCGCGCCCCGTCTGAACGCACTGCAGCAGGTCCAGATGAGGCACGCCGAAGCCACCGCCGGCCTGGGATGGGTGCAGCGCACCGGCTGGTGGCTCGCCGAACTCGCCCTGGCGGCCTTTGCGTTGACCCTGTTCTCGGCCTTGTTCGTGCTGCGCGACCGCTGCGGCCGCGACTGGAACCCGTTCCTGATCGCGGCGTTCGTCATCACCGTGGTGCTCTCGATCGTCCCGCTGCTGACGGCGTCCTCCACCAGGGACGACCTCGACAGCGCGGTCGGGCACCTGCGGTACATCACCGATGTGTCCCAGCAGTCCTGTTGCGACCATCCCCCGGGGCGCGCGGCAGTGCTGGCGGCGGCTGAGAAGCTGGCTAGCGCGCAGGGGACGGTCACAGAGAGGTCCGAGGAGGTCCGGCGGAAACTGGCCGACGACGCCTGGACCGACAGGGTGTACCAAGGCAGCTTGATCGGCGGCCTGTTGATCGTGGTCCTGCCCGCGATGGGGCTCGTTCTGCGGCTGGACAGTGACTACTGGAGGCGACGGTGACCCGGCGGTTCAAGGTACTGGTCCTTCTCGTCGTGATGCTGCTGATCACTGTCGGCAGCATGGTGGTGGTCTGGGCGCAGCGGGACGACGAGGAGCCGGTGACCATTCTCGGGACGTGGACCTCCACCCAGGAACAGCAGTTCACAGACGTGCTACGAGGCTTCGGCATCCCCTTCCGCTACCAGGGCACCGCGGCCCAGCGCGAGGTGCTGCTCTCCAAGGTGCAGTCGGGGGAGCCCCCGGACATCGTGATCATGCCGGGTATCGGCGAACTCGCCGAATACGCGGACCAGAACCGCCTCCAGTCGCTGAAGGGTCTCTACGACCCTCGGCAGTACGGATCGCCGTGGAACTCGGCAGGCACGATCGGCGGACACCTCTACGGGGTCCCGGTCAAGGCGGACCTGAAGAGCATCGTCTGGTACCGCCAGGGCCACAGGCCCGCCGACTCACCTGCGTCGATGAAGAGTTGGTGCATGGGCATGGGTGACGACGGCGCCTCCGGCTGGCCCGGCAGCGACTGGATCGAGGACCTGGTGCTGCAGCGGGAGGGCCCGGGCATCTACGAGAAGTGGGCGCTGGCCAAGGGCAAGACGAAGTGGTGGACGAGTGATCCGGTGCGCGATGCCTGGCAGGCATGGGCCGATCTGCTCAAGAAGGACAGGGGCGCGGCCGAGCACGCTCTCCTCACCGACCACCGCGGCGCCCCTGAAGGCCACGGGCTGCTGTTCACCGGCTGGGGCGGATGCACCCTGGAGCACCAGGGCTCCTTCGCCCGTTCCTTCTACGGCAAGAAGGACACGCAACACACGGGCCTGATGGACTCCGCTCCGCTGCTGCCCGCAGGCCCGGAGCGGGTCCGGGCCCACGAGGTGACCGGCGACTTCGCGGCGCTGTTCAGCAACCGCCCGCAGGCCCGTGAACTGATCGAACGACTGGCGTCCAAGGCGGGCCAGCAGACATGGGCCGACACCGCGGACGTCTTCTCGGCGAATCGCCAGGTCCAGTCCCAGCACGGCACGGTCGAACGCGAGATCGCCAGACGGCTCACGGGTGCGGTCCCCCTTTGCCTGGACGCCTCGGACGTCATGCCGCCGTCGGTGCGGGACGCCTTCTACGAGGCCGCCCTCCTGACCATCGCGAAGGTCTCCGCCAAGCAGGACCCCGACATTCCGGAGCTCCTCAAGAACATCCAGAATGTCCAGGATGCCTGGAAGGAACAGCACGCCGGGGCCCCGGCACCGCGGACGGTATGCAGTACGCGGTGAACCCTGGGGCCCCGAAGTGGGCCTGTTCCACGCCTTCCTGACCGGTCAGCGGCCGGGGTCGAAGCGGCCGTCCATGACGGTCCAGCCCGCGTCGACCACCAGGTTCGCACCGGTGACGTCGGCCATCACATCTCGGCTCCGCCGCCGGGTCCGATCTGCAGGTATTCCAGGTCACCGCACGGGCCCGCCGCCGTCAGTGGGACTCCCGGCTCACCTCGGAACCGCTGGAGCCGACGAGGAAGTCCAGGTCGGCGCCCGTGTCGGCCTGGAGGACGTGGTCGACGTAGAGGCGTTCCCAGCCGCGGCGGGGGCTGGCGAAGCCGGTGACGGTGGCCTTGTCGGGGGTTCTGCGGGCGAGTTCGTCGGCGGGTACGTCGACGTCGATGCGGCGGGCCTCGACGTCGAGGGTGATGAAGTCGCCGGTCCGCACCAGCGCGAGGGGGCCGCCGGCCGCGGCCTCCGGGGCCACGTGCAGGACGACGGTGCCGTACGCGGTGCCGCTCATCCGGCCGTCGCAGACGCGGACCATGTCGCGCACGCCCTGTTCGAGCAGCTTCTTCGGGAGCGGCATGTTGGACACCTCGGGCATGCCCGGGTAGCCCTTGGGGCCGCAGCCGCGCAGGACGAGGACGGACTCGGCGTCGACATCGAGTTCGGGGTCGTCGACGCGGGCGTGGAAGTCCTCGATCGAGTCGAAGACGACGGCCCGGCCGCGGTGGCGCAGGAGGTGCGGGGAGGCGGCGGCCGGTTTGATCAGCGCGCCGTCGGGGGCCAGATTGCCTCGCAGGACGGCGATGCCGCCCTCGGCGACCAGCGGTTCGGCGCGGGTTCGAATGACCTCGCCGTCCCAGATCTCGGCCTCGTCGAGCGAGTCGACCAGGGGGCTGCCGGTGACCGTCAGCGCGTCGGGGTCGAGCAGGTCGCGTACCTCGCGCAGGACGGCGAGCAGGCCGCCGGCGCGGTGGAAGTCCTCCATGAGGAAGCGGCCGGCCGGCTGCAGGTCGACCAGGACGGGCACGCGGGAGCCGATGCGGTCGAAGTCGTCGAGCGACAGGTCGATGCCCAGTCTGCCCGCGATGGCCAGGAGGTGGACGACCGCGTTGGTGGAGCCGCCGACGGCGGCCAGCGCGACGATCGCGTTGTGGAAGGAGGCCTTGGTGAGGAACGTCGCCGGTCGTCGGTCGGCGGCGACCATGTCCACGGCCAGCCGTCCGGTGCGCTGCGCGGCCTCCAGAAGTCGGCTGTCGGGGGCGGGAGTTCCGGCCGTACCGGGCACGACCGTGCCCAGGGCCTCGGCGACCAGGGCCATCGTCGAGGCCGTGCCCATGGTGTTGCAGTGCCCGCGGCTGCGGATCATCGCCGACTCGGAGCGGGTGAACTGCTCCTGGGAGAGGGTGCCGGCCCGGACCTCCTCCGACAGCCGCCACACGTCAGTGCCGCAGCCCAGCGGTGTGCCGCGGAAGGTCCCGGTGAGCATCGGGCCGCCGGGCACGACGACGGCGGGCAGATCCACCGAGGCGGCGGCCATGAGAAGGGACGGGATGGTCTTGTCACAGCCGCCCAACAGGACAACGCCGTCGAGGGGATTGGCCCGCAGCATCTCCTCCGTCGCCATCGCGGCCATGTTGCGCCAGAGCATGGCGGTGGGCCGCACCTGTGTCTCGCCCAGCGACACCACGGGCAGGTCGAGCGGGATGCCGCCCGCCTCGTACACGCCGTTGCGGACCGAGGCCGCGACCTCGTCGAGATGCGCGTTGCAAGGGGTCAGGTCCGATGCGGTGTTGGCGATGGCGATCTGCGGCCGGCCGGTGAAGGCGTCGTCCGGCACGCCCCGCCGCATCCACGCCCGGTGGATGTAGGCGTTGCGGTCCTGACCCTCGTACCACTGCGCGCTGCGGAGCCGACCCATGGAGTCCCTTCCGGTAATCGGTACAGCGGTCTACAGTCTGGAACGCCATGGAGCATACGCAGACGTACGACGGATCGACAGCCCTCGGGACGGACGGCCCAACAGACGCCGACGGCAGCCGACTTGTGGGCTCCGACCGGGTGCTCGCGGTGCTCAAGGAGCTCGCGCGCCATCCCGACGGGGTGGGGCTGGAGGAGCTGACCCGTGCGATCGGCAGTCCCAAGCCGACCGTGCACCGGGCGCTGGGTGCCCTGCGCCGCGCCGGTCTGGCCGACCAGGACGTGCGTGGCCGCTATGTGCTCGGGGACGAGTTCCTGCGCATGGCCTTCGCCCACCACGAGGCCCGGCCCGATCACGTCCGGGTCCGCCCGGTGCTCGAGGCACTGGCGCACCGGTTCGGCGAGACCGCGCACTACGCGGTTCTCGACGGACATGAGGTCGTCTACCGCGCCAAGGTCGATCCGCCCACTGGTGCCGTCCGGCTGACGTCGGCGATCGGCGGGCGCAACCCCGCCCACACCACCGCCGTCGGAAAGCTGCTGCTCACAAGGCAGTTGGGCTCCCTGGAAGAGGTCGAGGCCTGGATCGGCGACTCGCCTCTGGAACGTCGTACGCCAGGGACCCTGTGCTCCGCCGCCGACCTGCACCGCGAGCTCGGAGCCACCCGCGAACGAGGCTACGGCGTCGACGACCAGGAGAACGAGAACGGGGTCAACTGCCTTGCTCTGCCCGTGTACTTGACCTCCCCGACGACACCTTCCGGCGCCGTGAGCGTCAGCGCGCTGACGTACCGGACGCCCGTGAGTGCCCTGGTCGACGCCGTCGACGAGATCCGCGCTCTGCTCGGCCCTCTGGGCACTCCCGTCTGACACACCAACTCCTCTCCGACACACCGACTTTCCTCTGACACACCGACCTTCCTCCGCCTTTTCGACTCCACTCCCCCGCCGACCGAACCCTGGAGACAGACCTCGTGTACCTCATGCGCATCGGTGCCCCCGGCGCCGAGAAGCCCGTCGCCCGCATCGACGAGGAGACCTACGTCGATCTGTCCGACGTCGTCACGGACTTCGACGAGGCGTTCTTCGGGTCGGGCGGCATCGACCGCGTACGCCCTGTCGTGACCGAGCGGGCGGAGGCGGGCCGGGTGTCGCGCTTCGCCGGGGAGCGCGTCGGCGCGCCCATCGCGCGGCCGCACCAGATCCTGTGCATCGGGCTCAACTACCGTGACCACGCGGCCGAGAGCGGCATGGCCGTGCCCGACGAGCCGATCCTCTTCACCAAGTCGCCCAACACCCTGGTCGGCCCGAACGACGACGTGCGCATCCCGCGGGGCTCCACCAAGACCGACTGGGAGGTGGAGCTCGGCATCGTGATCGGCCGGCGCACCAGCTACCTGGACTCGGCGGCTCAGGCACGTGACGCCATCGCCGGATACGTGGTCGTCAACGATGTCAGCGAACGCGCCTTCCAGTTGGAACGCGGCGGGCAGTGGGCCAAGGGCAAGTCCGCCGAGACCTTCAACCCCGCGGGTCCATGGCTCGCCACCACCGACGAGATCGACGACGTCCTCGCGCTGGACATGTGGCTGGACGTCAACGGGGTCCGGCGGCAGACCGGCAGCACCAAGACGATGATCTTCGACCCGTACTTCATCGTGCACCACCTCAGCCAGTTCCTGGTCCTGGAGCCCGGCGACCTGATCAACACGGGCACCCCGCCCGGCGTCGGCATGGGCCTCACCCCGCCCGTGTATCTCCAGCCGAGTGACGTGATGGAGCTGGGCATCGGGCGGCTCGGCACGCAGCGCCAGCAGGTGCTCGGGCCCCGGTGAATCGTCCCTCCATGCGCGCGTTCGTCCTGACCGCGCCCGGCGCGTACGCGGTCCAGGACGTCCCGGCGCCGGTGGCCGGCCCCGGCGAGGTCGTCGTCGACGTCGAGCGGGTCGGCGTGTGCGGCACCGACGTGGAGTTCTTCACCGGCGAGATGGCCTATCTCCACCAGGGGCACTCCGCCTATCCGATGCGGCCGGGTCACGAGTGGTCCGGCCGTGTGTCGGCGGTCGGCGAGGGTGTCGGACCCGGCCTGCTCGGTCGCCGCGTCATGGGCGACACGATGCTCGGCTGCGGCAGCTGCCGCCGCTGTCTCAGGGGACACCAGCATGTGTGCGAGAAGCGGCGGGAGGTCGGCATACGCGGGGCCCAGGCCGGCGCCCTGGCCGAGCAACTCGCCGTGCCCGCCTCCTCGTTGCACACCCTGCCCGATTCCGTGGACGCCACTCTCGGCGCCCTCGTGGAGCCGGGCGGCAACGCACTGCGCGCCGCACAGGCCGCCGCTCCGCGACGCGGGGACCGCGCTCTGGTCCTGGGGCCGGGGACGATCGGGATGCTGGTCGCCATGTTCCTCCGCGCCGCCGGTGCGGAGGTCCATCTGATGGGCCGCACCGACACCTCCCTCGCCTTCGCCCGCGATCTGGGCTTCGCACACGTCTGGTCGGAGGAGGCCCTGCCGGACCTGCCGTTCGACGCGGTCGTCGACGCCTCGAACGCCGCCCATCTGCCCCACAGGGCACTGGAGTTGGTCGAACCGGCCGGCCGCCTCGTGTACATCGGACTGGCCGGCGAACCCAGCCGCGTCGACACCCGCACGCTCGCCCTGAAGGACGTGACCGCGGTGGGCATCCTGTCCGGCTCCCCCGGCCTCGACGCCACGATCCGCGCGTACGCCGACGGAACGGTCGACCCTCGGCCGCTTGTCGCCGCAATCGTGAGCCTCGACGAGGTCGGCCCCGTACTCGCCGGCGAACGCCCGTCCGGCGCCGGGCCCGGCCCCAAGATCCATGTGGATCCCGGGCGGGGTCGGGCGAGCACAGCCCCGTAGAACGCCCCGAGGGACACCCCAAAAGGACGCCTCAGAAGACACCTCATGGGACGCCTCAGAGGGCGCCTCATACGGACGCTCCCTCCCGGCCCTCCCACATGGGCAGCCCTCAGCTCACGCACACCTTTCCCACAGCTCGCCGCGCGAAGGTCGGGCCATGTCTGGCCCCTCCGGCATCTCCGCCACCCGCTCCTGCACGGTCCGCGTGCTACGCAAGCGAGGTGTGCACGCTCCCACTCTCGTGGGTTCTCTCCTGCTGCGATGCAACTTGTATTGCCCATGACAAAGAGCTCCTCTACTGTGCACGTTCTCAGCAGATGCGTCTTGTCAGCCCAAGGGAGGTCGGGATGACCGTGCACGGCTCCAGCCGCACGACGAGGGTCGCCCTGCTCGTGGCGGCCGCCGCGCTGCCGGCGGCCATGCTCACCACACCGACGACCGCCTCCGCGGCCACCTCGCTCAGCATGCTCGGCGCCGACGTCTCGACAGCACAGCGCGCTCTCGACCTGGGCGCCAAGTACTACGACGCGAACGGCACCGCCAAGGACCCCCTCGACATCCTCAAGGGCGCCGGCGTGAACTACGTCCGCCTGCGGATCTGGAACAACCCGGCAAGTGGCTACAACAACAAGGCCAAGGTCCTGGCCTATGCGAAGACGGTCAAGGCGAAGGGCCTCAAGCTGCTGGTCGACTTCCACTACTCGGACACCTGGGCGGACCCGGGCAAGCAGTACAAGCCCGCGGCCTGGGCCGGCCACGGCATCAGCCGGCTGCAGACGGACGTCTACAACTACACGTACGACGTCTGCAACAGCCTCAAGGCCCAGGGCACGACTCCGGACAGCGTGCAGATCGGCAACGAGATCAACGTCGGCATGCTGTGGGACGACGGCAAGGTGATCAACAACGACTTCACCAACCTCAGCCTGCTCCTCAAGTCCGGCTACAACGCGACCAAGGCGTGCAACAGCGGCACCGAGGTGATCATTCACACCGCGGACGCGGACAGCGACGCGCACGCCCGCTGGTTCTACGACGGCATCAAGGCCAAGGGCGTCAACTGGGACATCACCGGGCTGTCGTACTACTGCATGTGGCACGGCACGCTGGCCAACATGGGCAGCGTGGTGTCCGACGTGAAGTCCCGGTACGGCAAGGACGTGGTCATCGCCGAAACGGCGTACCCGTTCACCTCGGGGAACGCGGACAGCACCGGCAACTCGGTCACCTCCGGCTGCTCGGGCTACCCGCTCACCTGGCAGGGCCAGGCGGACAACTTCACCGCCGTGCAGAACACCGCCCGAAGCGCCGGCGCGATCGGTGTCTTCTACTGGGAGCCCACCTGGTACGCGGTGCCCGGCAACGGCTGGGATCCCGCAGACATCAACAACAGCGGCGACGGCTGGGACAACATGGCCACCTTCAACTGGACCGGCCAGGTGAACCCGAACATCAAGTGGACACCGTGACCGCCATGACGACGTACCGGAGACCGGGTCCTTCTACTGCGTAAGTCCCGCCTTCTGGCAGGCGGGCCGCAGGTTCCGGGTGCAGATCTCGTCGACGGTGTACAAGTCGTCCTTGACGAGGGTCTGCTCGATGGTGCGGGCCGTCACTGTGCTCGGGGTGAGCAGCACGGACGGGATGCCCCTGGTGGTGGGACTGTCGGTCGTCGTCGTGGCGACCGTGTCCGCATCTTCACCACGGCCCAGCGCGACTGCCATGGCAGCGGCCGCGGCGGCCTCCTTCCCGAACGGTTTGTACACCGTCATGTACTGCTCGCCGTCGATGATGCGCCGTACGGCGTCGAGTTCGGCGTCCTGACCGGTGATCGGGGGCAGTTTCGTGACGCCGGCGCTCTTGAGAGCGGCGATGGCACCCGCGGCCATCTCGTCGTTGGCCGCCAGGACCCCGCCGATCCGGGCCGGACCCAGGGCCGCGATGGCGGCGGACATGTGGGCGTGGGCGTTCCCCGCGCTCCAGCCCAGGGTGTCGTACGACCTGCCGATCTTCACCTTGCCCGCCATGGCGGACAGCGCGCCCTTGCGGTACCACGCCGCGTTGGGGCTGGTCGGGTCGCCGTTCAGCATGACGACCTGCTTGCTCTTCGCCCGCTCGCCCATGGCCTTCACGAGCGCCTCGCCCTGGAGTCTGCCGACCTGCTCGCCGTCGAAGCTGACGAAGCCCGAGATCGGACCTTCGGCGAGCCGGTCGTATGCCACGACCGGCACACCCGCCTGGTGGGCCTCACGGATCGAGGAACGCAGGGCCCTCGTGTCGGCGGCGTCGAGGATCAGGACCTTGACCCCTTTGGTGATCATGGTGGTGACCTGTTGCCGCTGTCTGTCCGCGTCGTTCTCGGCGTTGGCGTACTCCACGGTGCAGCGGGGACACAGGTCCTTCAGCCGCTTCTCGATCAGCGGTCTGTCGGAGTGCTCCCAGCGGGGGACCGAGCGGCTGGGGAGCAGCAGGCCGACGGGGAAGCCTTCCGCGTCCGCCTCCTCGCCTCCTCCGCAGGCTGCCTGGGACATCGTCATGAGCCCCGCGACGAGGGCCGCGAGAACTTGCCACACACGGGGCCTCATCGCGCGCTCCCCTCTGTCGTCGGGGGCCCCGGGTCGGCAGGCGTCGGCTCTCGCTGCGGCACGACGATCTCGCTGTACACCTGCTTACCGCCGGCCACCGGCACCGAGCCGAACGACTCCGACATCGCTTCGACCAGGACCAGGCCCCGGCCGCCTGTCGACTCCCAGTCCACGATCACCGGCTTGGCGGGCGCACGGGGCGAGGAGTCGCTCACGCAGACGCGCACCCGGCCGCCTCGGAGCATGAGATCGAGGCGGACCGGACCCTGCGTGTGCACCAGGGCGTTGGTGACCAGTTCCGACACGACCAGCAGCACCGCGTCGGCGACTTCCTCGGCCTTCCACCGACGCAGCGTGCGCGCGGTGAAGCGGCGGGCGTGCATGACGGCGTCGGGCAACCGCCACACCACCCAGCCGGCCCGTATCGGCCGGGTCCGCAGTCCGTCGTAGCGCATCAGCAGCAGCGCCACGTCGTCCTCGCGGCGGCCGACGTCGCCGAGCAGTTGGTCGGCCATGCGACCCAGATCCGCCGGATCGGCCGCGGCGAGCGTCGTGCGCGTCCGGTGCATGCCCTCGTCGAGGGGCAGGCCGGAGGCCTCGACGAGGCCGTCGGTGACCAGGGCGAGGACCGTGCCGGGGGTGAGTTCGACGGAGGTCATGGGGAACTCCGCCTCCGCGAGGATGCCCAAGGGGAGTCCGCCCTCGACCTCTATCTCCTCCGTGCTGCCGTCGGGATGGCGCACCAGCGGTGCGAGATGCCCGGCCCGGACAAAGAGGATGTGGCCCTGCTCGATGTCCAGTTCGGCATAGCAGCAGGTGGCGAAGAGATCGGTCTCCATGCCGACGAGGAGGCGGTTGGCGTGCGAGATGACCACGTCGGGCGGGTGACCCTCCACTGCGTACGCCCTGACCGCCGTACGCATCTGGCCCATGATGGTCGCCGCTCCCGCGCTGTGCCCCTGCACGTCACCGATCACCAGCGCCACCCGCTCCTCGGACAGGGCGATGACGTCGTACCAGTCGCCGCCCACCTGCAGGCCCCGCCGCGCGGGCAGGTACCGGGCCACGGCCGTGCCTCCGGGCAGCTTGGGCAGGCGTCTGGGCAGCAGGCTGCGTTGCAGCATCGTGGCGAGTTCCTGCTCGGCGTCGTGTTCGTGCGCACGCTTGAGGGCCTGTCCGACGATCGCCGCGGTGGCGGTCAGCAGGGAGCGTTCGTCGGGGACGAACTCGTGCGGCCGGTCCCAGCCGACCAGGCACAGGCCGGCGACCCGTCCCCTGGCCGGGAGCGGCAGGACCGCCAGGCCTCCGGTGCCGATGCCGGCGAGTCCGGGTTCGAGGGCCGTGCCTGCGGGCCACAGATCCAGACGTCCGTCGCGCAGGGCGAGTTGAAGGGTGGGCAGGGAACTGACCGGTGCGTCGGGCCACTCCGTGCGCCACTCGGCACGCCATGTCTCCGGCCAGGCGGTGGGCTGTGGCGGGTCGAGCACGGTGACCATGAGGCGGTCGCCCTGCAGTTCGGCGAGCGCCACCCGGTCGGCGCCCAGCGGCTCGCGCAGCGCGGTGACCACCACGCGGCTGACGTCACTGACCGTCGTCGCATCGTCGAGCGCGGCGGTCAGCCACTGGATCCTGGAGACGTCGTCGGGGCTCCGGCGCAGGACCGAGGTCGCCGTCATCACGCCGAGGACCTGTTCCGGCCGGTCGTCGGTGCTCGCCACGACCCGGCAGCTCAGGCTCAGCCAGCGCATCTCCCCCGTGGGGCCGCGGACCCGGAACTCCAACTCCCGCCGGCCGAACGTCTGGGTGGCCGGCTCCAGGACCGACACCACCGCGTGCATGTCCTCGGGCAGGGCATGGGCGAGCAGGGTGTCCGCCTTGCCGTCGAAGTCGGACGGCGTGATGCCGACGAGCTCGAGCAGGGTCGCGTCCGCCTCGACCAGGCCGGTGTCCGGCACCAGGACGAACGAACCGACCCGCAGACTCCGCAGCGCGGGACCGAGCAGCGGCTCCGGTGCGGACCGGTCGGCATCGGCCAGGAGTAGGCCGGTGACGGCGTCGGCGTACCGCTCCAGGAAGCGGCGTTGCTCGGTCCCGAAGCCGTCCGCGGAGGTCCCCACGACGACGAGGCAGCCCAGGCGCCTGCCCTCCGTCCCGAGGGGCAGGGCACCGATCGACGCCTCGGCTTGCGGCGGTGTCGGCTCGCCCTCGAACTCGTCGGGGCGGGAGGCCTGTTCTACTGCCGGATTCAGCCACAGTGGCCGGTCGGTGCGGAATGCGCGTGCCGCGGGTGAGCCTCCGGACAGCGCCAGACGCTCGGGCGGCCGGTTTTCGGACGTGGCCCATCGGGCGGTCTCCGCCAGCCGAAGTTCCTCGTCGACGCCGGGCACGTAGACGGCTGCCATGGCCGCTCCGGCGAAGGCCAGAGCGGGCTCGCTCGCGGCCGCCTGCGGCACCGGAGGCAGTGCACCGGCGTCCGCGGCGTCGGCCTCTGATGCCCGCAGCTGAGAGACTCCGGCCCGGGCACGGCCGTCATGAGGCATGTCCGCAACCTACCTCCCGTCCATGCCGCAGATGCGGCTGAGATCGGGCACTCCCCCACCAGAATCGCATATGCGGGCGAACCGCACCGTACCGCGCGAAGGCCGTCGTCGACAGGCCCGCAATCGGGTCGAACGGCCTACGGCGCACATCCCATGGACGACCGCCGCCGCGTTCGCAGATCGACGTGGCCGGTGCCACACTGACGACAGGTCGTCTTGCCACTCCCGCGCGGCACATCCGAGGCGGATCTCCGTACGCGTGGCGTGAGGAGGCCGGGTGTCGCCATGGTCCATGAGGGAGCCTCCGGTTCCGGCCTGGTCGGGCCGAGGGCCCACCTCGCCGGGCGGACGCTGCCGCCCCGAAACCGCGGGAGCCGCGGGCGCGTGCAGGGACCGGTGCTCTTCCGGATCTCCATCCCCATCCCGGAGGGAGGTCGCTGACATGAAGGCCTGCATACGGGGTGCGGCCGTCGCCCTGACCGCGCTCTCGACGGCCTTTGCCCTGTCGTCCTGCGATTCGGGCACCGCGAACGACTCCGAGGGAGGCAACGGGCCGCAGATCGCTCTGCTGCTGCCGGACTCCACCACAGCTCGATGGGAGACGGAGGACAGGCCCCTGCTCGAGAAGAAGATCATGGAGCTGTGCGCGGACTGCACGATCCAGCACGCCAACGCCAAGAACGATGTCGCGCTCCAGCAGGAACAGATGGACTCCATGATCACCAAGGGCGTCGACGCCATCGTGCTGGTGGCGGTGGACGCCAGAACGCTCGGTCCCTCGGTCACGAGTGCGACCGAGGCGAACATCCCGGTGATCGCCTACGACCGGCTCTCCCAGGGCCCGATCTCGGGTTACGTCTCCTTCGACGGCGTGGAGGTCGGCAAACTCCAGGGCAGGGCACTGCTGAAGGCCATGGGCGACAACGGGGCCAGCCGCCAGATCGTCATGATGAACGGCGATCCCACCGACCCCAACGCGGTGTCCTTCAAGGAGGGCGCGCTGTCCGTGCTCTCCGGGAGAGTGAAGATCGGCAAGGAGTACGACACGATTCAGTGGCGGCCGGAGAACGCGAACATGAACATGTCCGGCGCCCTCGCCGCCCTCGGTGTCGGCAACATCCAAGGGGTCTACGCCGCCAACGACGGCCTCGCGGCCGGCAGCATCTCCGCCCTCAAGGCCAATAAGGTCGACCCGCTGCCCCCCGTCACCGGGCAGGACGCCGAACTCGGAGCCGTGCACCGCATCGTCGCCGGCGATCAGTACATGACCGTCTACAAGCCCTTCGGCCCGGAGGCCTCCGCCGGCGCCGCCATGGCCGTGGCCGCCGCCAATCGGACCAGCCTCCAGGAGATCGCCAAGGACAAGGTGAGAACCAGCAGCGGGAAGACGGTTCCCGCGGTCCTGCTCACCCCCGTGTCCGTGACCGTCGCCAACATCAAGGACACCTTGGTGAAGGACGGCTTCTACACGACGCGGGAGATCTGCATCCCCCGACTCGAGGCCGCCTGCAGCAGGGCCGGACTGACCTGACGAACCGGCTTCGACCGAGCCCCGGCCCCGGGAAGGAGATGGTTGCCGTGCCGGCTCCCCCCTTGCTGGCGCTGCGCGGTGTGTGCAAGCGCTACGGCGCCGTCGAGGTCCTCAAGGACGTCGAGTTGGAGATCCACGCGGGCCAGGTGGTCGCTCTCCTCGGCGACAACGGGGCCGGCAAGTCCACCCTCGTCAAAGTGATCTCCGGCGTCGCCCCCGCGGACAGGGGCGTCATCGAGTGGGACGGCCGGACGGTTCACATCAGGCGCCCGCACGACGCCCGGGACCTCGGCATCGCCAGCGTCTACCAGGATCTCTCGCTGTGCGGGAACCTCGATGTCGTCGGCAATCTGTTCCTCGGCCGGGAGATCCGCCGGTTCGGGTTCCTCGACGAGATGGAGATGGAGAGCCGCACGATCGGCATGTTGAAGCGCCTGACCAGGAGCATTCCCGATCTGCGCGCCCCCGTCGCCTCCCTGTCCAGCGGTCAGCGGCAGACGGTCGCCATCGCGCGTTCCCTGCTCGGCGACCCACGGGTCCTTCTCCTGGACGAACCGACCGCGGCGCTGGGTTTCGAGCAGACCACCGAGGTCCTGGACCTCGTCGACGCGCTGCGCGACCGCGGAATGGGGGTACTGCTCATCAGCCACAACATGGGAGACGTCAAGGCTCTCGCGGACCGGGCCGCCGTGCTGCGGCTCGGTCGCAACAACGGCTTCTTCAACGTGAACACCGCGTCCCAGGAGCAGATCATCTCCTCCATCACCGGCGCCACGGAGAACGTGCCGCGCCGGACGACCGCCCACGACGCGGGGTGGTGAGGGGGATGCGCCGCACAGCGGACAACACACGGGCCGAAGACGACGCACCCGTCGCCGAGGCCCAGCGGACACACCGCGGGAACGCCGTCTCCTCCGCCCTGAAGAGCTGGGGCGCGGCTCTACAGCGCAAGTTCCGCGCCGGTGAACTGGGCTCGTTCCCCGTGGTCCTCGTGCTCGCAACGGTCTGGATCATCTTCCAGTCCCTCAACGACAACTTCCTCTCCCCGCGGAACCTGTCCAACCTGAGCGTGGACATCGTGGGCACGGGGCTGATCGCGGTCGGCATCGTGTTCGTGCTGTTGATCGGCGAGCTCGACCTGTCGGTCGGCTCGATCAGCGGCTTCGCCGCGGCCATTTTCGCCGTTCTGAACGTGAACCATGGCGTGCCCGAATGGCTCGCCCTCATTATCGCGGTGCTCGCCGGCATGGTGGCGGGAGCCGTTCAGGGCTTCTCCTGCGCCAAGACGCGGGTACCGGCCTTCGTCGTCACCCTCGCGGGGCTGCTCACCTGGAACGGCCTCATGCTCTACATCCTCGGCACGAGCGGCACGGTCAACCTCGACGAGAACGGCCTCGTCGCCAAGCTGACCAGCTACTACTTCACCAACGACGGTGTCGCCTACGGCCTGGCGGCGCTCTGCGCGGGCACGGTCTTCCTGATCTTGTACCTGGACCGGCGCCGCCGCAGGGCCGCCGGCATGCCGCACCGCTCGCTGCGGGACATCGCGGTGCGCACAGGGGGACTCGCGGTGATCGCGTTCACCACGGCCTATCTGCTCAACCGCTTCCAGGGACTGCCGCTCGCCCTCCTGATCTTCCTCGTGGTGGTGGCCGGCCTCGACATCGTTCTGCGCCACACGCACTACGGCCGGCAGGTCTACGCCCTGGGCGGCGGCGTCGAGGCGGCGCGTCGCGCCAGCCTCAACGTGACCGGCATACAGACCGCGGTACTCGCGGTGTCGGGGACGATGGCCGCGGTCGGCGGCCTGTTCCTGGCCTCGCGCATCACCTCGGTGAGCCAGAGTTCGGGATCGGGCGTCCTGCTGCTCAACGCCATCGCGGCAGCCGTCATCGGCGGCACCAGCCTGTTCGGAGGGCGGGGTACGACCTGGTCCGCGGTGCTCGGCATGCTGGTCATCCAGTCGATCGCCTCGGGCATGGCGATCACGGACACCCCCACGGCCATCCAGTTCGTCATCACGGGCGGGGTGCTGTTCGCCGCGGTGGTCATCGACGCGCTGTCACGACGCTCGCAGGAGGCCCACGGACGGGCTTGACGCGTCACCCCTGCCCGCCCGACGGGACGGACCTACCCGTCGTCCACCTGGCATCCGTAGCTGACACCGAACCGGAACCGGCGCTCTCGGCCGGGCTCGATGCGCAGGGCCTCGGCGAACTCGGCGCGGTTGAAGGCGTTGGTGATCGCCTCGACGGGTTCGAGCGCGATGGAATCCCTTCGGTTTCTGTTCAGGGTGTCGCCGGTGAAGAGGTGCAGGAAGCCGCCGAGCTGCCACACCCGGAGTTCGGCTCCGGTCGCGGGGTCGCTCAGTACGGTCTCGGCCCGGCCGTCGGGGCCGGTTTCCAGTCCGGTGAAGCAGGCGTCGATGACCGCCCCACCCACGCGTCTGGGCTTGCGGAAGTCCATCTCCGGGCACTGGTCGAGAGGCAGGAAGCCGCTCTCCCCCGCCAGCGGGATCAGGTCGTCGTCGGTGCGGACGACCGTGTCCGCCGGGATCCGCAGGACCAGGTCGTCGATCGGCTTCGAGAGGCTGAAGTAGGGATGCCAGCCCGCGGCGTAGGGGGCGGGCCCGGTGCCCAGGTTCGTCGCCCGGATCTCGATGTCGATCTCGTTGGCGCTGATGAGGTAGGTGACCTCGACGTCGATCGAGAACGGATAGCCGGGATACGCGCCCGGCCTGATCCGGGTGGTGCGCAGCCGCAGGCGGGCGGATCCGGGTCCCGTCGTGGTGTCGACGAGTTCGAAGGGCGCCTCGCGGACGAACCCGTGGTAGACCGTACGGCTCCCGTGCCGGCCCGGCAGCAGGTCGTGCTCCCGGCCCAGGAAGCGGTAGCGGCCGTCGGCCACGCGGTTGGGGAACGGCGCCAACAGGCCGTTGCGCACCCCCTCCTGGGACAGCAGTTCGGCCTCGTCGCGGTAGCCGTCGGTCAGTTCCGTCGACCGGCCCCCCAGGAGCGTCCGCCAGCTCAGCAGCGTCGCACCGCGGAGCGCCAGGACGACGCGCGTCGCCTCGTCGGGCGAGGTGACGACGACGGTGCGCTCGGCGCCCAGTCGCCCCTCGCCGATCCGGTATCGGGTCATGCCTCAGTCGGTCTTCGCGGTGAGCTGCTTGGCTCCGGTCATGATCGCGACCGCGTCCTCCATCGAGTGCGACTTCGGCGTGATGACACCCACGCCGCTGCCGAGCCGCTGGATGTGGATCCGGTCGGCGACCTCGAAGACATTGGGCATGTTGTGACTGATCAGGATGACGCCCAGGCCCTGGTCGCGCAGGTCGCGGACCAGTTTGAGGACCTGGCCGGTCTCGCGGACCCCGAGGGCGGCGGTCGGCTCGTCGAGGATGACGACACTGCCACCGAAGGCGGCTGCCCTGGCCACGGCGACGGACTGCCGCTGTCCGCCGGACAGCGTCTCCACCGCCTGATTGATGTTCTGCAGGGTGGTGATGCCCAGCCGCTTGATGTGCTCGGAGGCCTGGCGCTTCATCTCGCCCGTGTCGAGCATCCGCAGTACGGAACCGAGGAAACCCTTGCGCCGGATCTCCCGGGCGAGGAACAGGTTGCTGGCGATGTCCAGGGCCGGGGATACGGCCAGATTCTGGTAGACCGTCTCGATGCCTGCTTCACGGGCGTCCTGCGGTCGCTTGAAGTGGACCTCGGAACCGTTGACGTAGATGCCGCCCTCGTCGGGAGTCAGGGCTCCGGAGAGGCACTTGATGAGGGTGGACTTGCCGGCGCCGTTGTCGCCTATGACGGCCAGGACCTCGCCGGGGTGGAGGGTGAGGTCGACATTGCTGAGGCCCACGACCCTGCCGAAGAGTTTGGTCAGGCCCTTGGCCTCGAGTACCGGTGCGGTCACTGTGCTCACGCCTTCACACTCCGGATCCACTGGTCGACGGAGACAGCCGCGATCACCAGGACGCCGACTGCGAGGACTTGGTAGTTCGGGTCGAACCCGGCGAGGGCGAGGCCGTTGACGAAGACCTGGACGATCAGCGCACCGATCAGGGAGCCGAGCACCACACCCCGTCCGCCGAACAGGCTCGTGCCGCCGATGACGACGGCGGTGATCGACTGCAGGTTGGCGTTCAGACCGCTGTTGGGGTCACCGCCGCCGACACGGCCGACCAGGATCCAGGCGGCCACCGCGATGGTCACACCCGCCACCATGTAGGCGCTCAGCAGTACCCGGTTGACCCGGATACCGGACAGGCGCGCCGCCTCGATGTCGTCGCCCACGGCGTACAGGTGCCGGCCCCACGCGGTGTAGCGCAGCGCGAACCCGATCACCACGTACAGCGCGATCATCAGCAGGACGCCGGTGGTCAGGTTCAGGGAGCCGAGGGAGACCGTGTTCGCGCTCCACAGCAGGAAGGTCCCCGGCGCCAGGGTGATGGTCTGGCCCTTGGCGTAGATGAGGGTGACGGCGGTGAAAATGCTGAGGGTGCCCAGCGTGACGATGAACGGGGGCAGTTTGATGCGCGTCACCAGAAGCCCGTTGACGGCCTGTGCCGCGACCGCGACGACCGCCCCGACCAGCAGCGCGAGTCCTCCCGGCAGCCCTTGGTCGGCGACGAGCTTCGACATCATCAGGGAGGACAGCACCATGACCGCGCCGATGGACAGGTCGATGCCGGCGGTCAGGATGATGAGCGTCTGTCCGACGGCGAGCGATCCGACGACCGCGGCCTGCTGGGCGACGAGCGAGAGGTTCTGCGGCTGGTAGAAGCGGTCGTTGAACAGCGCGAACACCAGGGATGCGAGCACCAGGACGATGGCCGGGCTGAGAGCCGGCTGGCGGTGCAGCACCGAATGAATGCGCTGGCTCACGGTGGCGGGTCGGTTGAGCAACTCCGCCGCCGCTGCCGGTGTGGCTTCGCTGCCCACTTGGGTGGTCACAGGGGGGTCCTTCCGTAACTGTCCTGTCGGCCCGAGGTGTTGCTCAGGCGTGCGGCCGGCTCTCGCCGTGCCGCACCGGGTGCACCGACGGACGGGCGACCGTCACGGCCACCCGACGGCGCACCCGGTTGCGGGCACGGCGCCTGCTGGTTCAGCTGCCCCAGCAGGCCTTCGCGGCATCGGTCGGCGACTGGATGGTGACACCGGAGACCGCCTTCGTGGCGACCAGCCCCGTGCCGGTGTCGAAGAACGACTTGCCCTTGGTCACGGTCGGCTTGTCGCCGCCGCGGGCCAGCTTCGCGATCGAACTGACGCCGAGGGCGGCCATCTTGCCCGGGTACTGCACCGCGTCCGCGGTGAACATGCCACTGGTGACGTTCTTCAGTCCGGAGCAGCTGCCGTCGATCGCGAAGATCATCGCCTGCTTCTCCTTGCCCGCGGCCTTGAGCGCGTTGTAGGCGCCCTCCGCGGCGGGTTCGTTGATCGCGTAGACCACGTTGATGTTCGGGTTGGCCGAGAGGCAGTTCTCCATCGCCGTACGTCCGCCGTCGACGGCACCCTGGGTGGGCTGGTGGCAGGCGACGGTGTACGTACCGCCGGAGTACTTGCCCGTCTTGGCTTCCTTGCCGTTCTCCGTGGTGCTGCCCGGGTCGATGCCCATGCCCTGCAGGAAGCCGTGGTCGCGGTTGATGTCCACCGAGACGACCTGGTCGTTGAACAGGTCGAGCATGGCGATGACCGCCGGCTTGCCCTTCAACGCCGCTGCCGCGTACTGGCCGTCGAGCTTGCCCGCGGCGGTGTTGTCCGTGGCGTACGTGATGTCCGCGGTACTGGCCGGGTTCAGCGCCGTGTCCAGGGCGATCACGAAGAGGCCGGCCTGCTTGGCGCGGTTCAGCGCGGCGTTCACCGCGTCGCCGTTGGTGGTGATCAGGATGCCCTTGTCGCCGCGCGATATCGCGTTGTCGATCGCGGTGATCTGGGTCTGGGTGTCTCCGTCCTTGGTACCCGCCGCCACGGTGAGCTTCACCTTGTCCTTGGCGGCCTGGGTCTTGGCGTCCTTCTCCATGCTGACGAAGTACGGGTTGGTCAGCGTCTTGAGGATCAAGGAGACACCGACGGACTTCCCGCTGTCGCCGGACGCCGAGGACGAGTCTCCGTTCGAGGAACCGCAAGCCACGAGGGTGGCTGCGAGGCATGCGGTGAGGCTGATCGCGGCGGCCCGGGTGCGGCGACTCCTGCGGCCGGATGGCTGGCTGATTGCACTGTCCACGTAAATGCCTTTCCCAAGACCATCGTTCATCGACGCCGAGACAACGTTGACTCGACGAGATATTGGGCGCCGTGGGACAGTGCGTCAAGCCACTGGTAGACATACACGGGCAACGACTTGGTAACGTGGATCACCATGGAGACAACGATGACTCAGGACGAGCCACCCCCACCTGCGCGCAAGAGCCGCCCCACCATGCGGGAAGTGGCCGCACTGGCCGGAGTCGCCATCAAGACGGTCTCCCGAGTCGTCAACGGGGTCAGTACCGTCGACCCCGCCATCGCCACCCGGGTGCGCGAGGCCGCCGACCAACTGGGCTACCGGCCGAACCTGACGGCCAGTAGCCTGCGCCGCGGGGACGGCCGTACCGCCACGATCGGGATGCTCGTCGAGGACGCGGCGAACCCCTTCTCGGCGGCCCTGACCCGCACGGTCGAGAACGTGGCGCGCGAGCGCGGCGTGCTGGTGCTGATCGGCAGCCTGGACGAGGACCCCGTCCGAGAGCGGGAACTGGCCTCGGCGCTCATCGACCGACGCGTGGACGGGCTGATCATCGTGCCCGCCGGCCGTGACCACAGCTACCTCATGAGGGAGCAGCGCGCGGGCACCTGCCTGGTGTTCCTCGACCGCGAGCCGAGTCTGCTGGAGGCAGACGCCGTCATCTCGGACAACCGGCAGGGCGCGATCAACGCGGTCAGTCATCTCCTCGATGCCGGCCACCGCCGTATCGCCTACATCGGGGACCGCGAGACCATCCCCACCGCCGCACAGCGCCTGGCCGGATACCGGCACGCCCTTGAGGTCGCGCACATCGAGTACGACGCCGAGATCGTGCGGCAGGAAGGGGGCACGCTGGAGACGGTCCTGGAGACCACCGAGCAGGTGCTGTCGCTCCCGGATCCGCCGACCGCGCTCTTCACCAGCCAGAACCTGGTCACCATCGGAGCCAGCCGGGCACTGCGGACGCTCGGCCTGCACGAGAGCGTGGCCCATGTCGGCTTCGACGACTTCCCCATGGCGGACATGCTCCGGCCGGGAATCTCCGTCATCGCCCAGGAGATCGAGACCATGGGCAGGACGGCGGCCGAGATCCTCTTCCGACGCCTGGACGGCGACCGGACACCGGCCCATACGGTCACGGTGCCGACCCGGCTCATCGCACGGGGATCGGGCGAGATCCGCCCCGCGGGCCCCGGTGTGCCCGACAAGGGCCGGACAGTGTCCGATCGCACCTGACGCAACGCCTGCACCCAGCGCCCGCACACAGCGCCCGACACCGGACCACACAGTTTCCCTGCGACGACCGGGGTCGGGCCCCCACCGACCCACTCGGACCTCTGCCACCCCAATGCCGTCCGTTCCAGGGAGTGGAGCCGGACAGGGCCGCTAGAGTGAACGGTCCATGCCAGAAGGGTCCCGGACCAGGGCCGGCGGAGGAGATGCGGTGACTTTGGGCGAGGGGGACCCGCGGTCTGTCGGCGGCTACCGGATCGAATCGCGGATCGGCACCGGCGGCATGGGCGTCGTCTACCTCGGCAGATCGCCGTCGGGGCGGACCGTCGCCGTCAAGGTCGTCCATACGCGCTACGCGGACAACGCCGAGTTCCGGGCCAGGTTCCGGCAGGAGATCGCGGCCGCACGCCGGGTCAGCGGCGCGTTCACCGCGCCGGTCGTGGACGCCGACCCGGACGCCGAACGGCCGTGGATGGCCACGGCGTTCGTTCCCGGACGCACCCTCGCGGAGCGGGTCGCGGAGACCGGTCCGTTGGACTGGCCCGCACTTCGCCGCCTCGGCACCGAACTCGCCGAGGCACTGCGGGAGATCCACCGTGCGGAGGTCGTGCACCGGGATCTCAAGCCCAGCAATGTGCTGCTGCTGGAGGGCGAGGGCGACGACGGAGCCGTACGGGTCATCGACTTCGGCATCTCGCGCGCGGCCAGCAGCGATGTCCGGACCCAGACCGGCATGGTGATGGGCTCGCCGCCCTTCATGGCACCGGAGCAGTTCAACCGCCCGCGCGAGGTCGGCCCCGCCGTGGACGTCTTCTCCCTGGGCGCGGTGCTCGTGTACGCGGCCACCGGGCGCAGCCCCTTCGAGGCGGAGAACGCATACCTCGCCGCGTACAACACCGTGCACAGCGAGCCCGAACTCGGTGAACTGCCGGATCCGCTACGCCCGTTGGTGGCGGCCTGCCTGGCGAAGGAGCCGGCGGACCGCCCGACCTCGGGCGAGGTACTGGACGCGCTGGCCGCGCTACCGGAGGAAACGCCCGACCAGGAGCCCGTTGCGGAGTCGTCCCGGATCCCGCGGAGCCCGGTGTCGGTTACGACGACGCAGCCGACCCAAACGACCTTGCCAACCGGAACGACCGGGCCGACCGAAGGCAAGCAGCGCAGGAAGCGGCGCTGGGCCGCCCTCGTGGCCACCACCACCCTCCTTTGCCTGGCGGGCGCGGCGACGGCAGTCATGATGAGTGACGATCCGGCAAGCACGGTCGACGCGGCCGACAGCACGAACGCACGCGCGACGTCCCACAGTTCGCTGCCGCCGGGCTGGAAGCCGTGGCACAACGCGCTGGAACCGGACAAGGACGATCCGATGGCCATGGCCCCGTCGTGCGCACCGGACGCCCTCGGCTTCTTCTGCTCCTCCCCGCAGATCGCGCTGATGCGGCTGAACCCCGCGACGGGCCGCGTGGAGTGGACGAAGGCCATGAGCAAGAAGCAGGTCAGCAGCTTCTCGCTGCGCGCACCCCTCGTCCACGACGGTGTGGTGTACGTCAACAGCGCCGATCGCTCCGAGGGGCTGGACGCCTTCGACGGCAGCACCGGGAAGCGGCTGTGGCATCTGGACGGCCCGCTCGGGGAGTTCACGTATCTGAGCGGTGTTCTGCTCGTTCGGCTGGACCCGCTCGGGCCCTCCGACACCGCGCGCTATGCGGCCTACGAGCCGCGCACAGGTGAGGAGTTGTGGCGGCGCGAGCTGACGTCCACCTCACCCAGCCCGTTCCACGCGGGACCCGAGGGGACGCTCTACGCGGACCTGCGCGGCGGCTCCGGCGGGATCGCCCGCCTCGACGCACGCACGGGACGAACGTTGGACTCGGTCAAGGCGCCCAAGGGCGATCTGTGGCTCGCCACGGTCCACGACGGCACGGCGTACTACGCACGCTGGGAGAACGACACCGGAGTCTCCGCCGCCTTCTTCATCCAGGACCTCGACAGCGGGAAGACCCGCCGTATCGACTTCCCCTGGAGCGTCGAGCCGGAGGCACCGCCGCTCGTGCACGGCGACACCATGTACATCTTCGACTACGGCAACGAGACCCTGCTCGCGCTCGACCTCAAACGCGGCAAACCGCTGTGGACCAGCTCGCGCGACCTGCGCATCTTCAGCGAACCCGCCATCCATGACGGCCGGTTGTACGTCAACATGCCGGACACCAGCATCCTCGCCCTCGACCCGCGCACGGGCAAGGAGATCGGACGCACCACCCCGGCCTTCGACACGGAGGGCCGCTCCTTCGAGGAACTGTCGCCGAGCGCGCAGCCACCGCTGCTGGTGGGCGAAGTGCTGTACGGGGTCAGCGGCCCGGGAATCTTCTCGGTGGCCGACGTTTCCTGAGCGGCGAGGACGGTGGGGGGCTTCTGCAGCAGGGGACGTGGCGGCCATGACCTCGTCGACCAAGCGCCCTTCGAAGCGGACGGCACCGGATCCTTCGTGACCTGCCCTTGCCGAAGCCCAACCTCCGCTGTACGGCTGGACAATGAGTCAAGTCCGGTCGCAGTGCGGCCATGCGGGGTGTACCGCCGTCGCTGTCCCTGGGCGTCGGGGCTGCCTGCGCCACCTGGAGGAGTCGGAGCAACGGGACTTCTTGGCCACCTTGGCTCCGGGCGCGGATGTGGACTTTCGCGGAGTGCGTTTCACCGCAGCGTTGTGGCAGGCGCTGACGGCCGCGGTGGGCACGCGGTTCGGCCAGGCGCGGTTCGACACGGCTCACTTTCCCAACGGGATGCGCTGCTCGGGAGTGCGGTTTGCCGGACCTGCGTATTTCGAAGGCGCGTTCTTCGAGGGCGAAGCGCTCTTCACCGGTGCCGAGTTCGCCGACTACGCGGGGTTCGAGGCCGCACGGTTCACCGGAGGCGCCTACTTCCGTGAGGTGCGCTTCCACGGGGAGGCCCGCTTCGTGGCCGTGCGGTTCGGGTCGGGTGCGTTCTTCGACGGCGTGTCGTGCGCGTCCACGGCCCGGTTCGCGCACGCCTGGTTCGAAGGAGCGGCCGCCTTCACCTCCGCGGGGTTTCAGGGCAGCGTGCACTTCACCGAGGCCCGGTTCCTGCGGCCGTCCGACACCAGCGCCGATTTCTCGGACGCGCACTTCGCGAAGTCGGCCGGCTTCTACGGGGCGCGGTTCCAGGGCCGGGCGGTGTTCGCACAGGCGATATTCGAGCACGAGTGGAGAGGGCCTGTGGTGTGCACGGACGAACTGTGGATGCGTGGAGCCGTCTTCAAGGCTCCCCTGCGCATCGGCATCGCGGCGCAACGGGTGGACATGAACCGTGTGCGGTGCGACTCCACCGCGGCGTTCCACCTGCGCTACGCCGCCGTGTCGTTACGGGACGCGGTACTCGCCGAGCCGATCACCCTGTCGTACGAGCCGATGCCCTTCATGGCGGGCACCCGTCCGCTGGAGCAGGAGATGCCCCGGGACGAAGGCAGTGTGGCCGTCCACCTGTTACGCCTGTCCGGCGTCAATGCGGCGCACCTGGTCCTGACCGACGTCGACCTCTCGCGGTGCGAGTTCTCGGGCGCGTACCACCTGGACCAGATCAGCCTGTCAGGGCGGTGCGGGTACGGCACTCCCCCACTCGGCCTGCGGCACGGCAGTACGTGGTTCTCGATCTGCTGGTGGAGCCCTCGGCGGGTGGTCGTCGAGGAGCAGTACTGGCGAGCGCTGCCCGGCGAGAACCGCACCGATGCGGACACCGACGGTTGGCTCACCGGACTCGGTCATCCCGACCCCGCGCAGAGCCCCACCGCCGACGATGTCGCCATCGTCTACCGCCAGTTGCGCAAGGCACTGGAAGACACCAAGAACGAGCCCGGCGCGGCCGACTTCTACTACGGCGAGATGGAGATGCGCCGGCACAACAAGGCCACCCCACGCGGCGAGCGCGCCCTCCTGCACGCCTACTGGCTGCTGTCCGGCTACGGGCTGCGCGCTTCAAGGGCAGTCGCCGCCCTGCTGTGCGCCATGGCCGTGACCGTGTTGCTCCTGCTGCTCTACGGACTGCCCGGAGCGCCTCCGACGCCGCGCATGACGGGCCGGATCCCTGCCGGAGGCGGGGAAGTCGTGCTGACACCCGACACCGCGGCGAAGAAGCCACCCAAGAGCCTGCACCGCTTCAGCACGGCGCGCATGGAGCGGGCCGGACGTGTGGTGGTCAACTCGGTCGTGTTCCGCAGCAGTGGCCAGGACCTGACGCAGCAGGGCGTGTGGATCGAAATGGGCAGCCGGCTATGTGAACCCGTCCTGTTCGGTCTGGCCGTCCTCGCGGCCCGTGGACGCGTACAACGCTGATGACCGGGCCGAGGGGGCGGGGGCGCGGGCTGGGCAAATCGGGCGCCGCTCACCGACGCGATGAACCGGGTCGTCCACGGCACAATCACGGCCCTCCCGGCACGGCGCGGTCCACGACGGCCGTCACGACTCGACGTAAACCGCACCGTCACAGATTTCTAGATCCGTTTGATGGTCGCGAACCAGGCCGGTGCGCCGTCGTCGTGGAATCTGGTCTGAATCCGGTCCGGTTCGATGGCTGCGACATTCCATCCACTGCCGGGGTCGAACGCCGCTTTCAGCTTTTCCCGACTGACGGGGTGCGGGCCGGTGTCGGGACCATCGTCACTGAAGCACAACACATAAAGGGTTCCATCGTGCTTGGTCACCGACGCCAGACTCGCCACGTATTCCGGTCGTTCGTCATCGTCGAAGGTGTGGAACAGTCCGCAGTCCAACACCGTCTCGAAACTGCGCCCCAAGCGGTCCAGCCGGAGCGCGTCAGCCGCAGCGAACTCAACCTCGACTCCACGCCGATCGGCCTTCTCGCGGGCGATCGTCAGTGCCGTCTCAGCCACGTCAACGCCCAGAACCGACCATCCCAGCGAGGCGACGTGAAGAGTGTTCTCGCCGGTCCCGCATCCCGCATCGAGCACCGATCCGGCGAATCCGCCTTCGGATGCCAAACGCGCTATTGCCGGCTGCGGCCGGCCAATGTCCCAAGGCGCGGGGCCGTCGTGGTACGACGCATCCCAGGGCAGTCCCGTCATCCGCTCGTGGCTGGTTGGATGCCGACCATCGAACGGATCGCCGGCGAGGTTTCCTGATCGCTCCGACAACTCCGTCCCCTTCCTGCCGCTGCCTGGCCATTTCCTCACAGAGTTCAGGGGTCGGGCGTAACGCCCGTATCGCACTGCCCATCCTGTCACGCTCGACGTCCCGTGGAACCGGTGTGCACCACAGGAGTCCCGACCTCCGTCGTAGGGTGAATCTCGTACGTGACTGACAAGGAGGCTACGGACAGGAGGCCGAGGTGGCCGAGACGACGCAGGCAGCGACGACGGTCGCCGAGGTGATGGCCGAGCTGGCCGCGCTCGAGGACCCGAAAGCACGCGCGGTGAACGAGAGACACGGTGACGATCACGGTGTGAACCTCAGCAAACTGCGCGCCCTCGCGAAGCGACTCAAGACGCAGCAGGAACTCGCGCGCGGGCTCTGGGAGACGGATGACACCGCGGCGAGACTGCTGGCGATCCTGATCTGCCGCCCGAAGGCGTTCGAGCGTGACGAGTTGGACGTCATGTTGCGTGAGGCACTCAGGCCCAAGGTGCACGACTGGCTCGTGAACTACGTCGTGAAAAAGAACCCGCACTCCGAAGAACTGCGCCTGGCCTGGTTCGCCGATCCGGATCCGGTGGTCGCGAGTGCCGGCTGGGCGCTGACCACCGAACGCGTGACGAGGAAGCCCGACAGCCTCGACCTCGCAGGACTGCTCGACGTCATCGAGGCGGAGATGAAAGACGCCCCGGATCGCCTGCAGTGGGCGATGAACCACTGCCTGGCTCAGATCGGGATCGACCACGCGGAGTACCGCACCCGTGCCATCGGCATCGGTGAGCGCCTGGAAGTGCTCAAGGACTACCCGACTTCCCCGGGCTGCACGTCTCCGTTCGCCCCCGTCTGGATCACCGAGATGGTGCGCCGACAGCACGGTTAGACGCGGTTCGACGGCGGCTCGACGGGCAATGGGCCATAGCCCCTTGTCACGGATCGAACCTGCAAGCCATCCGCAACTTCCCGCCCTCGGGTCCGTAAGGCGCTCACCGACCGAGACCCGAGACGAGACAACGGCCTTGCCTCATCACGGCACCCCACCTAGCCTGATTTTGTGCCGCAAATAAACAAACCCCGAACGCACAACGTCGTGCCGGGTACCACCACCGACCTCACCCGGCTGCGCACCGCCCTCACCGTCTTCTTCGCCCTCGACGGCTTCATCTTCGCGGGCTGGGTCGTCCGCATCCCCGCCATCAAGCAGCAGACCGGCGCCTCGGCCTCCGCCCTCGGCCTCGCCCTGCTCGGCGTCTCCGCCGGCGCCGTCATCACCATGATCCTCACCGGCCGCCTCTGCCGCCGATACGGCAACCACCAGGTCACCGTCGTCTGCGCGGTCCTGCTCTCCCTCAGCGTCGCCCTCCCCCCACTCACCCACTCCGCGCTGACGCTCGGCGCCGTCCTCCTCCTCTTCGGCAGCGCATACGGAGGGATCAACGTCGCGTTCAACAGCGCGGCAGTCGACCTCGTACGAGCCCTGCAGCGGCCGATCATGCCCAGCTTCCACGCCGCGTTCAGTCTCGGCGGCATGATCGGCGCCGGACTCGGCGGGCTCGTCGCCGGGGCGCTGTCCCCCACGCGGCACCTGCTCGGCCTCACGGTCATCGGCCTGGTCGTCACCGCTCTGACGGGCCGTACCCTGCTCCGCCTCCGGCCCCCGGGCCCGCCCGAGAACTCACCCGCGAGCTCGCCGAAGGAGGGGACCCGGCCACGCCGCCTGAACTCCCGCACCCGCGGTCTCGTCATCACCTTCGGTCTGATCGCCCTGTGCACGGCATACGGCGAAGGAGCCCTGGCCGACTGGAGCGCCCTGCACCTGGAACAGGACCTCGACGCCACACCGGGCGCAGCGGCCGTCGGCTACTCCTGCTTCGCGCTCGCCATGACCATCGGCCGGCTCACCGGCACCCGGCTGCTCGAGCGCCTGGGCCGCACCCGCACCCTCGTATACGGCGGCACCACCGCGGCCGTGGGCATGCTTCTCGGCGCGCTTGCTCCCAGCCTGTGGGCAGCACTCCTTGGCTTTGTCATCACCGGGCTGGGGCTCGCCAACCTCTTCCCGGTCGCTGTTGAGCGCGCCGGCGCGTTGGCCGGCTCCGACGGAGTCGCGATCGCATCCACGCTCGGCTACGGCGGCATGCTCCTGGGCCCGCCCGCGATCGGCTTCATGGCGGACTGGTTCTCCCTTCCCGCAGCCCTCACCAGCGTGGCCGTTCTCGCCGCCACGGCAGCCGTCATCGGATTCGTCACTCGTCGTACGGCAGAACGCTGATCCCACTCCCCAACGGAGCACCATCCCAACGTCGCAGACGGACACGTCGTGCAGCGGGGCGGGCGTAGCAGCAATCGCAACCGATCCCAACCGGCGCCGACCATATGCGTCGCCCAAAGGGCTGGTCGGCCGGATGGCGAGGTCGCGCCTGCGCACAGCGCCGTCGGCGCGGGATGAGGATGCCGCGTGCCGATGGCCGCTGCCCGGGCGGGTCGGCGGCCTTCCTGGGGTACCCGGGAAGGAGCGAAGTCGGCGAGCGCCGCCAACTCGTAGACCTGACCACGAAACGGGAACCGGGAGAACCGGGAGTACCGGGCACACGACGGTTACGCCCCACTACCTCCCGCGAAGCCACTCGGCCCCTGGGAAAGGGGAAAGTCTCATGCGACAACGCCAGCGCCCGACAGCACAGTTGGGCCGCCGGGCGGGACGTCCGCTCGCGCTCGCGTCGGCCGCGGCCGTCCTTCTCGCGGCGTGCAGCGCCGGTGGCAAGGGTGACGGCGGAGCCGATGACGGCAACAAGGGCGGTCCGCCCGCGATAGTCGTGCAGCCCGGCGCCGACAGCGGGAAGGTGCCGGTCAGCCGGAAGGTGACGGTGCGCGCCCGAGGCGGATCCCTGACGTCCGTCGAGGTCACTTCCCCCGGCCCGGGCAAGGTCTCCGGCAACTGGTCCAAGGACAGGTCCATGTGGACCTCGACCACACCGCTGGCCCCGGGCGCCACCTACACGGTGAGGGCGAACGGCAAGGCGTCCGCCGGACCAGCCCTCGACAGGACCGCTTCCTTCACCACCGAGGCGCCGAAGAACGCCGTCGTCGGCGAGTACTACCCCGACAAGGGCACGAAGGTCGGCGTCGCGATGCCGGTCTCGATCACCTTCAACAAGCCGATCCAGGACAGGGCAGCGATCGAACGGAAGCTCCGGGTCACCGCCTCCCCCGCGGTCGAGGGCGCCTGGAACTGGATGAAGGACCGCAACGGCAAGGACCGTGTCGACTACCGCCCCGAGAGGTACTGGAAGCCGGGCACCGACGTCACGCTGCGCATGGATCTGGCGGGCGTGAACGCGGGCGGCGGGGCCTACGGCACCCAGCAGCGCGTCGTGAACTTCCGTATCGGGGACGCCGTCACGAGCACGATGGACGTCAGGAAGAAGACGATGGTCGTGGCGAGGAACGGGAAGGCGCTGCGGACCCTGAAGGTCTCCAGCGGCAAGGAGGGCTTCGAGACCTGGAACGGCACGATGGTCGTCCTGAGCAAGGTGCCGACCATCCGCATGAACTCCTCGAGCGTCCGTATCTTCGGTCAGGAGGCGTACGACCTGGGCAAGGTCAAGTGGGACGTCCAGCTCACGCCGTCCGGAACGTATGTGCATGCCGCGCCCTGGAACGAGGGCAAGTTCGGCGTGGTCAACGGCAGTCACGGCTGCATCGGCATGAGCACGAGCGACGCCGAGTGGTTCTACGACCAGGTCCACCTCGGCGACCCGGTCACCGTCCTCCACTCCGTCGACACCGTGGCGACCAACAACGGCTACGGCGACTGGAACGTCGACTGGGCCACGTGGAAGCAGGGCAGCGCACTGAGCTAGTGGCTCCGCTCAGATCCATGGCCCTTCAAGTGCCCCTCGCTGCGACCCCTCAAGTGCCCCTCGCCGCGTGGTCAGCTCGCTGAGGTGCCGGCGACCTGCGTGACGAGGACGTCGAGCCGTTGCTCCTGGCCGGCCGCGGGGATGCGGCCGCTGTCGGCCAGGACAGCAATGCCGTGCACTGCGCTCCAGGTGACCTCGGCGAACAGTTCTCGTCGCTCGTTGTCCCCGAGGCCAGGCACAGGACCGCGAACCCAGTGGCCACATACCGGCACCGGGGCGGCATGCTGGTATCGGTCGTTACGAGCGGGCCGGGAGGTGCTGGCATGCGGTGGTGGGCCGGAGCGTGGCTGATCGCCGGGACGGTCGTCCTGGCGGCGTGCGGCACGTCGACGGGCGGCGGAGCCGCGGGAGAGGTGTCCGGGAGCGGCTCGGCGCGGCCGTCGTCCGCTGCACCGACCCACGCGTCCGCGAGCCCGACCCGGGGAAACCCCAGCAAGTCGGTTACGACGCCCTCGGCTTCGGCGGGCAGCTGTGCCGCCGGGCATGCGGAAGTCAATGTCGTCCCCGGTGACGCGGTCGAGCAGCGGCTGTGCGTGCGGCCGGGGACTGTGGTGTCCCTCGTCCTGCGGCCCCGCACGGACGACAGGCGGTGGACGGCCGTGCACAGTTCCGCGCCGGCCCTCGTCCTGCCTTCCGGATGGCGGCTCGACGCCGACGGGACGGCCCACGCCTCGCTGCGGTGCGCGGGCACCCGGGGCGGCAGGGCCGAGATCACCGCGCTGGCGAAGGCACCGGACGTGGCGGGCGCGGCACGCGGCGCCTTCACCCTGCGCGTGACTGTGACCCCGTGGACGACGCAGAGGTGACCCCGCTGCGGCAGGGCCGTCCCCGTGTCCGGCGCGGATCGGCGTGGGCCACCCCGGTAGTTCGCGTCGTGCTCTTCCCTTGGACCGAACTCGATCCGGCACACTCACCCCATGGAGACAGCCGAGTTCTTGGAAGTCCTGGACCGGGAGGGCCTGCTGCTCGCCTCGGCGGCCGAGGAGGCCGGCATTGGGGCCAAGGTGCCGACCTGTCCGGACTGGCAGGTGCGGGACCTGCTGCGGCACACGGGGATGGTGCACCGCTGGGCAGCCGCCTTCGTCGCCGAGCAGCAGACCTCCTACCAACGCGACGGCGGGCTGCCCGACCTCGACGGCGCCGAACTGGTGACCTGGTTCCGCGCAGGGCACCGGCATCTCGTCGACACGCTCGCCGCCGCCCCGCCCGACGTGGAGTGCTGGCACTTCCTGCCCGCGCCCTCGCCGCTCGCGTTCTGGGCCCGGCGGCAGGCGCACGAGACCACCGTGCACCGGGTCGACGCGGAGTCGGCGAGGGGTGGCACGCCCACCGGGATCGCCCCTGCCTTCGCGGTCGACGGCATCGACGAACTGCTGCGCGGCTTCCACGCCCGCGGCAGGAGCAAGGTGCGCAGCGAGCAGCCGCGGGTGCTGCGGGTAAGGGCGACGGACGTCGACGGCGCGGTGTGGACCGTACGCCTTTCCCAGGAGCCTCCCGCGGCCGTCCGGGACGATGCGGGTGACGCCGACTGCGAAGTGGCCGCAGCCGCCGGGCAGTTGTACCTGGCGCTGTGGAACCGGCTGCCGCTGCCCGCCGTGACGGGTGATGCCGGTGTCGCCGCGCTGTGGCGCGACAAGTCCGCCGTTACCTGGAGCTGAGGTCAGCGGTCAGCATCCGCGTCAGCACCGCCCGTTGCAACGGCAGCACATCGCGGTGCAGTCCGCGCCCCTTCGCCGTGAGGGCCACGCGGACGCCTCGCCGGTCCTCCGGGCACATGGTCCGCTCGACGAGGTCGTCCTTCTCCAGCCGGGCGATCAGCCGCGACAGCGCGCTCTGGCTGAGGTGGACCCGCTCCGAGACCTCCTGCACTCGGTAGGCGCAGGAACCGTCCCCCGCGGAGCTCCCGGCGAGCACCTCCAGGACCTCGAAGTCGCTGGCGCACAGGCCGTGTTGGTGCAACGCGCGGTCCAGTTCGCACTGGGTGCGGGCATGCAGCGCGAGGATGTCCCGCCACTGGTCCACGAGCGCCTGCTCGGCCTTCTTCGCCGCCATGGCCGCACCGTAGCAGAGAAGTGAATTTATTGCATCGGAATTAAATGCGTTTGCATTCGATGCATGCGCATGTAGTGTCTCCGGCATGACCTCTCCGCTCACCACCCCCGCGGCCCCGTCCGCCGCGGTCCGCTGGACTCCCCGGCTGTGGGGCACCCTGCTGGTGCTCTGCGCCGCGATGTTCCTGGACGCGCTCGACGTGTCGATGGTCGGCGTCGCCCTGCCGTCCATCGGCACCGACCTCGGCCTGTCCACCTCGACCCTGCAATGGATCGTCAGCGGCTACATCCTGGGCTACGGCGGTCTGCTCCTGCTCGGCGGACGCACCGCCGACCTGCTCGGCAGGCGCCAGGTCTTCCTGATCGCCCTGGGTGTGTTCGCGCTCGCCTCACTGCTCGGCGGGCTCGTCGACTCGGGTCCGCTGCTGATCGCCAGCCGCTTCATCAAGGGCCTGAGCGCGGCCTTCACCGCGCCCGCCGGCCTGTCCATCATCACCACGACCTTCGCCGAGGGCCCGCTGCGCAACCGCGCCCTGTCCATCTACACCACCTGCGCGGCCACCGGCTTCTCGATGGGCCTGGTGCTCTCCGGCCTGCTCACCGAGGCCAGTTGGCGCCTGACCATGCTGCTGCCCGCGCCCATCGCCCTGATCGCCCTGGTGGCGGGCCTCAAGCTGCTGCCGCGCAGCGAGCGCGAGAAGGACCACAACGGCTACGACATACCCGGCGCCGTCCTCGGCACCGCGTCGATGCTGCTGCTCGTCTTCACCGTCGTACAGGCGCCGGAAGTGGGCTGGACGTCGGCCCGCACCCTGCTGTCCTTCCTCGCCGTCGCCATCCTGCTGACCGTGTTCGTCCGCGTCGAGCGGCGCTCGGCGGGCCCGCTGATCCGGCTCGGCGTGCTGCGCTCCGGCAGCCAGATCCGCGCCCAGCTCGGCGCGATGGCCTTCTTCGGGTCCTACGTCGGCTTCCAGTTCCTGGTCACGCTGTACATGCAGTCCCTGCTGGGCTGGTCGGCGCTGCACACGGCGCTCGCCTTCCTGCCGGCCGGCGCGCTGGTGGCGGTGTCCTCGACGAAGGTCGGCTCGATCGTCGACCGGTTCGGCACCCAGCGGCTGATCGCGGCGGGCTTCGCGCTGATGGTCGTCGGGTACGCGCTGTTCCTGCGCGTGAACCTCGATCCCACGTACGCCGCCGTCATCCTGCCGTCGATGCTGCTGATCGGCGCGGCCTGCGCGCTGGTCTTCCCCTCGCTCAACATCCAGGCCACCAACGGGGTCGAGGACCACGAGCAGGGCATGGTCTCCGGACTGCTCAACACCTCGGTGCAGGTGGGCGGCGCGATCTTCCTGGCCGTCGTGACGGCGGTGGTGACCGCCGGCGCACCCGAACACGCCACCCCGCAGGCCGTGTTGGACAGCTACCGGCCCGGTCTGGTGGTGGTGACGGGCATCGCGGTCGCAGGGTTGCTGATCACGCTGACGGGACTGCGCACTCGTCGTACCCAGCCGTCCGTGGTGGTCGCCAAGTCCACCTCCCTGGAGGCGGAGGCGGAGCGCGTACCCGTACGCGACTAGGGGGACGCCTCCCCTCAGTGCGCCCGGCGGAGCCTGCTTGCTCCGCCGGGCGCACGGCTGTGAAACTCCCCGTATGACTGAGCACGGGGGACGGCGCGATCAGGCCGCGCGGGACGCGATCACCGTCGAGATCGGATACGCGCTGTTCAGCGCGGCGTTCGCGGCGGCGGTCGTCTTCGGGGCGGTCGCCGGTCCGGCGCTGGTCTTCGACCTGCCGCGCGGTGTCGAGACCGTGCTGCTGCGTACGGGCCTCGTCCTCGCACCCGTGCTGTTCCTCGCCCGGGTCGTCAGCGTGCTGGTCCGTTTCCGGCGGGCGGCTCAGCCCAGCCAGCCCGGCCGCACGAGCCCCGACTCGTAGGCCAGGACGACCAGTTGGGCCCTGTCCCGGGCGCCCAGCTTGACCATCGTGCGGCTGACGTGGGTCTTCGCGGTGAGGGGGCTGACGACCAGGCGGCGGGCGATCTCCTCGTTGGACAGGCCGATGCCGACCAGGGCCATCACCTCCCGTTCCCGCTCGGTGAGTTCGGCGAGAGTGCCTTCGGCCGCGGGTTCCTTGGAGCGGGCCGCGAACTCGGCGATCAGGCGGCGGGTCACCCCGGGCGAGAGCAGTGCGTCACCCTCGACCACCGCCCTTACGGCGCGCAGGAGTTCCTCCGGTTCGGTGTCCTTGACCAGAAACCCGGAGGCGCCGGAGCGGATCGCCTCGAAGACGTACTCGTCGAGTTCGAAGGTGGTGAGCATGACCACCTTGACGCCGTGCAGGGCCTCGTCGTCGGTGATCCGGCGGGTCGCCGCGAGGCCGTCCAGCGACGGCATGCGGATGTCCATCAGGACGATGTCGGGGCGCAGTTCGCGCACCTTGCGCAGCGCCTCCTCGCCGTCGGCGGCCTCGCCGGCCACCTCGATGTCCGGCTGAGCGTCGAGCAGCGCCTTGAAGCCGGCCCGCACCAGTGACTGGTCGTCGGCGAGCAGTACGCGGATCACCGGTCGTCCTCCTTGGCCTTGACCTTCAACGGCAGTACGGCGAGCACCCGGAAGCCGCCGTCCGTGCGCGGGCCCGCCTCGATCGTGCCACCCAGCGCGGCGGCCCGCTCCCGCATTCCGGCCAGACCGTTGCCGCTGCCGCCCGCGTCGGCGCCGGTCGCGGGCCCGTCGTCGTCGATACGCAGCCGTAGCGCTTGAGGGTCGTGGTCGAGGTGCACGCGCGCGTGGCGCGAGCCCGAGTGTCGTACGACGTTGGTGAGGGCCTCCTGCACGATGCGGAAGGCGGCGAGGTCGGTGCCGGGCGCGAGGGTCGGCGGCTCACCCTCGACGTCCACCGTCAGGCCGGCGCTCGCCGCCTGCTCCACCAGTTCGGGCAGCCGGTCGAGGCCGGGGGCCGGGGCGCGCGGCGCGTCTCCCGGTGTGCGGAGCGTGTCGAGGACCTGGCGGACCTCGCCGAGCGCCTCCTTGCTGGCGGCCTTGATGGTGGTCAGCGCGGTGCGTGCCTGCTCGGGGTCGGTGTCGAGGAGGGCGAGGCCGACGCCCGCCTGGACATTGATCACCGAGATGCTGTGCGCGAGGACGTCGTGCAGCTCGCGGGCGATCCGCAGCCGCTCCTCGTCGGCCCGCCGCCGCGCCGCCTGCGCGCGCTCGGCGCGGTCGCGGGACCACTGCTCGCGCCGGGTCCGGGCGAGCTCCGCGAGCGCGATGATCGCCACCACCCAGGTGGCGACCACGATCTCCTGGCCCCAGGACGCCTCCGGGTCCCCGGACGGCGGCAGCCAGCGGTACAGCCAGTGGGCCACCAGCACGTGCCCGGCCCACAGCATGGCCACCGCGCCCCAGGCGGCCCGCCGATGCCCCCTGACCACGGCACTGAAGCAGGCCACCGCGACGGTGAAGAAGACCGGTCCGTACGGATAGCCGGCGCCCAGGTAGAGCATCGCTGCCGCCGCCGTACCGAACACGACGAACGCCGGATACCGCTGCCGCCACAGCAGCAGGGCCGAACCCACGAACAGCAGCACGCGCGCGAAGGGATCCAAGGCGGCCCGGTCGCCCGCCTGTTGGTGCGCCGCGTAGTTGGAGCCGACGAGCACGACGAAGGTGAGCAGCGCGGTGGAACGCCACGGCCACCGGGTCCCCTGACGACCCTCGGCCCAGCGGTTCATCCACGGCGGCCCCTGCCGCCACCACTGCGGCGGCCCGCCCCCGCGCACACGCTGCTCATCCATGTCCGCCACGCTAGACGCCACCGGGCGGGCAGGGCGTCCGCCGGGCGTGGTGATCAGGCGTACTCCCCGGGAAGTACGCCGCCCTGCCGGGACTTACGTCAGCCCGACCCCACGGGCGAGTTGCCCCGCCGCATTCCGGAAGAACGTCGCCCGGTCCTCCACAACCCGGTTGAACTGGCCGAACAGCTCGAACCCGATCAGCCCGAACAGCTGGGCCCAGGCCGCGACGAGGGCCGGTGCGACGTCGGGCGGGAGGTCGGAGGCGAAGTCGGCCGCCATGCGCTCGGCCTCGGGGCGCAGTTCGGCGGGGAGCGCGGGCAGGGTCAGGCCCGGACCCAGGCGGGCGTCGCGGACGATGCCGATCAGGACGAGGCCGATACGGGAGGCGGCCCGGACGGTGGTGTCGGGGGCCTTGTAGCCGGGGACCGGCGATCCGTAGATCAGCGCGTACTCGTGGGGGTGCGCGAGCGCCCACTCTCGTACGGCCTCGCACACGTTGGTCCAGAGCTGCACGGGGCCGGCGTCGGCCGCGGCGGCGTGCGCTGCCTCGGCCGCCTCGCCCACGGAGTCGTACGCGTCGATGATGAGGGAGGTCAGCAGGTCGTCGCGGCTCGGGAAGTAGCGGTAGAGCGCGGAGGAGACCATGCCCAGCTCGCGCGCCACGGCCCGCAGCGAGAGCTTGGCCGCGCCTTCGGCGGCGAGCTGTCTGCGGGCCTCGTCCTTGATGGCCGCCGTGACCTCGATCCTGGCTCGTTCGCGGGCGCCTCGTGCGGTACTCATGGGGAGCAGTCTCGCATGAATCGAGAGCGGTGCACACAAAGAAGAGCGGTGAACAAAAAAGAGAGCACCGCTCTTGCATTGGATCACCGATCCCCTGCAGACTGTTCATCAAGCGAGAGCAGTGCTCACACAAGGGAGCGGCGCTCTTTCAATCGATGGGGATCATCATGTCCACGCACGTTCAGAAGCCCGGCTGGTTCACCGTCAACGTCTTCAACCGCACGGTGGCGTGGATGACCCGCCGCGGCATCAGCGTCTGGGGCTCCCGGGTCCTGGCGGTCCGCGGCCGCAAGAGCGGCGAGTGGCGGACCACCCCCGTGAACCTGCTGACCGTGGACGGACAGCAGTACCTGGTCGCCCCGCGCGGTCACGTCCAGTGGACGCACAACATGCGCGCGGCGGGCGGCGGCGAACTGCACCTCGGCAAGAAGGTGGACGTGTTCACCGCGACCGAGGTCACCGACGACGACAAGGTCCCGCTGCTGCGGGCCTACCTCAAGCGCTGGAAGGCGGAGGTCGGGGTCTTCTTCAACGGCGTCGGCCCCGACTCCTCCGAGTCCGAGCTGCGCCGCATCGCCCCCGACCACCCGGTCTTCCGGATCAGCGTCACGAGCTGACCTCGCCGCCCTCCGCGGACTCGCGGTCCATGGGAGACCCGCCCCCGACCGGACGCCGGTCGAGCACGGTCAGCGCGCGCTGGGCCATCGGGTGGGTGCGCACGATCTCACCGAGGGACGTCGAGCCCCGCGTGATGTCCCTGAACGCGTTCCACGCGGGCCGGAAGCCGGTCAGCGCCGCGTGGAACAGACCGGGACGGCGCTCGAACACCGTCAGCAGAGCCTTGCCGACGCTCATCTCGACGCCGAGCCCCGCCTTGATCGCGAACGCGTAGTTCAGGGCCTGGCGCCGGGCGTCCACGGCGTCGTGCGCCTCGGCGATCCGCACCGCCCACTCCCCCGCCAGCCGCCCCGAACGCAGCGCGAACGAGATGCCCTCGCGGGTCCACGGCTCCAGCAGGCCCGCCGCGTCCCCGCACACCAGGACCCGCCCGCGCGAGAGCGGCGAGTCGCCGGCCCGGCAGCGGGTCAAGTGCCCGGAGGAGATGCTCGGTTCGAAGCCGGCGAGGCCCAGGCGGGCGACGAAGTCCTCCAAGTACCGCTTGGTGGCCGCGCCTTCGCCGCGTGCCGAGATCACGCCGACCGTGAGCGTGTCGCCCTTGGGGAACACCCAGCCGTAACTGCCGGGCATCGGGCCCCAGTCGATGAGCACCCGTCCCCGCCAGTCCTCGGCGACGGTCTCCGGCACCGGGATCTCCGCCTCAAGGCCGAGGTCCACCTGGTCGAGCTTCACCCCGACGTGTGCTCCTATGCGGCTGGCGCTGCCGTCCGCGCCGACCACCGCCCGGGCGAGCAGCGTCTCGCCGCCCTGCAGGAACACGGCGACCGTGCGCCGGTCCGGCACCGCCGAACCGTGCTGCTCGACGCGCTGCACGGTGACACCCGTACGCAGTTCGGCGCCCGCCTTCTGCGCGTGCTCGACGAGCTGCTGGTCGAACTCGGGCCGGTTGATCAGCCCGAACAGCATCTGCTTGGAGCGCCGGGTGCGGTTGAAGCGGCCGTTGTTCGAGAACGTCACCGCGTGCACCCGGTCCCGCAGCGGCAGTTCGAAGCCGGGCGGCAGGGAGTCTCGCGAGGGGCCGATGATCCCGCCACCGCACGTCTTGTAGCGCGGCAGTTCCGCCTTCTCCAGGATCAGCACGCTGCGTCCCGCGACGGCCGCCGCATAGGCGGCCGAGGCCCCCGCCGGTCCTGCTCCCACCACGACGACGTCCCACACCCGCTGCACGTCGTCCGCCGAAGAGTTCTCGCTGCTCACGATGGTCTACTGCTCCCGATCAAGCCGCTGCCGCACCTGTCTCCCGCATCCTACGGCGGGTGTCGCCACAGACCGCTGTGGGAGGATCTGCAGCACTCATACGTACAACGTCGCACCCACAAGGAGCGTGCCCATGTCGTCGAATCCGGTCGCCGAGACCGTCGCCTCGCTGATGCCGAGGGCGAAGGCGGAGCTCGCCGAACTGGTGGCCTTCAAGTCGGTGGCGGACTTCGACCAGTTCCCGAAGAGCGAGAGCGAGGGCGCCGCGAACTGGGTCGCCGACGCCCTGCGCGCCGAGGGTTTCCAGGACGTGGCCCTCCTCGACACCCCCGACGGCACACAGTCGGTGTACGGCTACCTGCCCGGACCCCAGGGCGCCAAGACCGTCCTGCTCTACGCCCACTACGACGTGCAGCCCCCGCTCGACGAGGCCGCCTGGACCACCCCGCCCTTCGAGCTGACCGAGCGCGACGGCCGCTGGTTCGGGCGCGGGGCCGCCGACTGCAAGGGCGGCGTGATCATGCACCTGCTCGCGCTGCGCGCCCTCAAGGCGAACGGCGGCGTGCCCGTGCACATCAAGGTCGTCGCCGAGGGCTCGGAGGAGATGGGCACGGGAGGTCTCGAGCGGTACGCCGAGGAGCACCCGGACCTGCTCACCGCCGACACCATCGTCATCGGCGACGCGGGCAACTTCCGGGTCGGCCTCCCGACGGTCACCTCCACCCTGCGCGGCATGACCCTCGTCCGCGTACAGATCGACACCCTCCAGGGCAACCTCCACTCCGGCCAGTTCGGCGGCGCCGCCCCCGACGCGCTGGGCGCGCTGATCCGCGTACTGGACTCGCTGCGAGCCGAGGACGGCTCGACGACCGTCGACGGGCTGACACCCGAGACCCGGTGGGAGGGCCTGCAGTACGACGAGGAGCAGTTCCGCCAGGACGCCAAGGTGCTGGAGGGCGTGCAGCTGATCGGCTCCGGTTCGGTCGCCGACCGCATCTGGGCGCGCCCGGCCGTCACGGTCCTCGGCATCGACTGCCCGCCCGTCGTCGGCGCCACGCCATCCGTGCAGGCGGGTGCCCGCGCCCTGGTCAGCCTGCGGGTGCCGCCGGGCGTCCACGCCGTCGAGGCGACCAAGCTGCTGCAGGCCCACCTGGAGGCGCACACGCCCTGGGGTGCCCGGGTGCGCACCGAGCAGGTCGGCCAGGGCCAGGCGTTCAGCGCCGACACCACCAGCCCGGCGTACGCGGCGATGGCCGAGGCGATGGCGGTCGCCTACCCCGGTCAGGAGATGCAGTACGCCGGCCAGGGCGGCTCCATCCCGCTGTGCAACACCCTCGCCGCCCTCTACCCGCGCGCGGAGATCCTCCTGATCGGCCTCAGCGAGCCGGAGGCCCAGATCCACGCCGTGAACGAGAGCGTCTCCCCCGACGAACTCGAGCGCCTCTCCGTGACGGAGGCCCTGTTCCTGCGCAACTACGCGGCGAGCTGACCCACACCCCGGCCCGCTCTGCCGTAAGCAGAGGGCCCTCGTCCTCGGACGGGGGCCCTTCTACGGTCGTCCCATGGACGTCGTCGAACTCCTCCCCCGCCTCCACCTCCTCCGCTTCCCGGTCGGCCAGGCCTATCTCTGGTGCGACGACGACGAGTTGACGCTGATCGACGCGGGCCCCGGAGGCTCTGGCGCGCCCGTCTCGGCCGTGGCGAAGTCGCTCGGGAATGTCCGGCGCATCGTGCTCACCCACTTCCACGAGGACCATGCGGGCGGGGCGGGTGAGCTCGCCGCGCTGACCGGTGCCGAGGTACTGGCCCACCCCCTGGACGCCCCCGCCGTCCGGGGCGAAGTCCCGGGCCCGTCCCCGGTGTTCGAGGACTGGGAGCTTCCCCTCCACGCCGAGGCCGTCCGGCACCTCCCCGAGGGCGACTTCGTACGTCCTCCGCAGGTCACCGACGTCTCGGAAGGCGACGTCCTCGACTTCGGAGACGGAGCGCAGGTGATCCACACCCCCGGCCACACGCCGGGCAGCATCGCCCTCCATCTCCCGCACCACGGCGTGCTGTTCACGGGTGACACGGTGGCGGCGTCACCGGTGGACGGCAGCGTGATGCCGGGCGTGTTCAATCTGGACCGGGCGCAACTGCTCGCCTCGTTCCGCCGGCTCGCGGCGCTCGACTCGTACATGGCCTGCTTCGGTCACGGCAATCCTGTGATCGGCCGGGCCGGCTCGGTACTTCGCCGATCGGCAGACAGGTACCCGGTGTCACCCTGACCATGGAGGTCATGTCCTCCGCCGCGCGCCGTGCCGCACACTCCGACCTCGCCACCTCGCTGGCCCTGCTCAGCGACCGCGAACTGGCGGACCTCGTGGCGACGGGGACGCCCGCCGGGACCGGCATCGGGGGACGTTCGACGCTGGTCGAGGTGGACGGCCATCAGGTCTTCGTGAAACGGGTGCCGCTGTCGGACATCGAGCTGCTGCCCGAGAACACCAGATCCACGGCGAACTTCTTCGAACTCCCCTCCATCTGCCACTACGGCACCGGCAGCAGTCCGACCTTCGGCGCCTGGCGCGAGCTGGCCGTGCACACGATGACGACGAACTGGGTGCTGGCCGACCGTTTCCCGGGCTTTCCGCTGATGCATCACTGGCGGGTCATCCCGGATGCCGTGCAGCCCCTTCCCGAGGAACTGGCCGACGTGGAAAGGACAGTTGCCTACTGGGGCGGCGCCTCGCAGGTACGCGAGCGCATCGAGGCCCTGCGGACGGCGACCGCGAGCCTGACGCTGTTCCTGGAGTACTTTCCGCACACCCTCCACGACTGGTTCGACACGCAGGTGCGCACCGACGACGCGGATCGGACCTGCACGCGGGTGGACGAGTGGCTGGGGACACTGACCACCTTTCTCCACGACCGCCAACTCCTGCACTTCGACGCCCACTTCCAGAACGTCCTCACCGACGGCGACGACTTCTACCTCGCCGACTACGGCCTCGCGTTCACCCCTCGCTTCCGGCTCGCCCGGCAGGAGCACGCCTTCTTCGACCGGCACCGCGACTACGACCTCGTCTACACCCGGGCCCACCTGGTGAACTGGCTCGTCACCGCTCTGTACGGGTACGACAGGCAGGAGCGGGAGGCCTTCGTACGGGGCTGCGCGATCGGGGCGAACCCCGACGGCATCCCCAAGAACGCCGCGGCGATCATCACCCGCGACGCACCTCTCACCGCCGTCCTGAACGGCTTCTTCAGCCGACTGCGACAGGACAGCAGGCGGACCCCTTACCCGTACGAGGATCTGCGGTTGGCCTTCAACAGCTCCGCGCTCCCCGCGTAGGGGCAGGCCGCCCGGCGGCACAGTGCGCGCGAGGGCGCGCCGCAGGATCAGCCGACCGGGATGCCGGCTTCCAGGTACAGCGCCGCCCCGCGCTCGCGCGCCCGCAACGCCCACCGCAGCCGCTCGTAGCGGACCGGCGGCAGCAGATCGGCGGCCTCCTGCTCGCTGGCGAACCGCCAGCCGCGCAGTTCGGGGCCGGGCAGCAGGACCCGTGCCGCTTCAGTGGAGTCGAGATGGCCTCCGTCGAAGAGAAGGCGCAGACCGCCGTAGCCGGGAGGTGCGGGTGCCTCCCAGTCGACGACCAGGAGGTGCGGTACGTCGGCGAGCTGGATGCCGGTCTCCTCGGCGACCTCGCGCATTCCGGCGCGGGCGGGGGCCTCGCCGGGTTCGACGACGCCGCCGGGGAACTCCCAGCCGGCCTTGTAGGTGGGGTCGACGAGGAGGACGCGGTCCTGTTCGTCGAAGAGGAGGACACCCGCTGCGAGGGTCTCCGAGGTGGGCTCGGGGGTTTGTACTATGTCACATACCACACCCTCCCCCGTGCCGACCGCCTCGGCGATACGGACCGCAGCCTGGTAGGCCGTCAGCGCACTGGTGTCGACGGGATAGGCGTCAGCGGTGAGCCAGGAGGCGAGGGCGGCCCGGTACGGCTCGATGTGGTCGCGCGACCACTGACGTACCCGCATCTCGCCGTCCGGCAGGTCCGGCGGCACCTCCCGTCCGGCTATTCGCTCCCGCAGGATCGTTTCCGCCGGAGCGAGGAGGACATGCCGGACCGAGATCCGGCGCGCTGCGAGGCCGCCGAAGATCTCGTCGCGGTACTCCTGGCGCAGCAGGGTCATGGGGACCACGAGGGTCCCGCCGAGCTCGGCGAGCATCGCGGCCGCCGTGTCGATCACGAGTCGCCGCCAGATCGGCAGGTCCTGGAAGTCGCCGACCTCGGCGAGGTGCTTGGGCGGCAGCAGGTGCGTGAGCGCTCCGCCGATGACCTCGGGGTCGAAGAGCGTGCTGTTCGGGATCAGGTCGATCAGTTCCCGTGCGGTGGTGGTCTTCCCCGCACCGAACGCACCGTTGATCCAGACGATCACGGTTCCCCCTCTTCTGTTGGCCCCCTGTGGCTTGCCCGCTCAACCCTGCCACCAAAACCAGCCCTCGTTGAGGGCGCAGAAACTCCGGACGCCGGTGACCCCGCCAACAGGGGTCACCGGCGTCACGCCCAGGCGGTCCGGCTCGTCAGCCGACCACGCCGTTCTTCCCATGGGGAGCGTTGTTCATGGCCATGCGGTACTCCTTCGCGATGGTCGGGTCGAGGGCGCCGAGCGCTCCCTCGACGTTGGCTTCGAGAGCCGCCGGACCGTGCCCCATGGAGTGGGACGACTTGGGAGCCGCATCCTTCCCCGGGGCGGACGACGGCGTGACGGTCGGGTCACCCCCGAGGGCATGGGACGGCGAGACGGCCGCGACGACGAATCCGGTGGCGAGGGAGGCGATGGCGAGCATGCTGCGCTTCTTCATGCCCCGCTCAACTGCGGGAACGGGAGGTCGGTCACGGTGTCGGCGACGGTTACAGCCCGAAGGACGGCCCGCTCGGGCCGGGATCGTCCAAAGGTGAGAGGCGTACCTTGTCCGGGTCGCTTCGGCGGTCCGCCAGGTCCTGGGCCCGCAGGAACACCGCTGCCCGAGCGATGTTGCGGATCAGCGCCTTCTTCTCCGCGACGGTCTCCGCGGCCGGTTGTATCGCACAGCCGCCGCCCAGCATGGTCGAGTACTGCTCGGTGAGTTCGGCCGGCTTGTCGTCGAGGTCCTGGTCCGCCCGCAGACCGTACTGCGCCGCCGACGGGCCGGCGTGGCGCCTGTGAGCCTTGGGAACCGGCCGACTGGCGGGGCGCGGAAATACGTCATCAGCCCTTCGTCGACCCCAGCGTCAACCCGGCGATGAAATGACGCTGCAGCAGGAGGAACACGAGGATCGTCGGGAGTGCGACCAGTACCGACCCCGCGGCGAGCAGGTTGTAATCGGTGAAGAACTGCCCGCGGAGGTTGTTCAGCGACGACGTGATCGGCAGTTTGTCGGGGTTCGAGATGAAGATCAGGGCCCAGAGGAAGTCGTTGTAGATCCAGGTGAATTCAAGGGTGGCCAGGGCCGCCAGGGCGGGGCGGCACAGGGGCAGGGTGATGCGCCAGAACTGGGTCCACACGCCCGCGCCGTCGACGATCGCCGCCTCCAGGATCTCCTGCGGCAGGGTGCGCATGAAGTTGGACAGGACGAAGACGCAGAAGCCCGTCTGGAAGCCGATGTTGACGATGATCACGGCCCAGTAGGAGTCGTACATCGTCAGCGAGTCGGACATCCACCAGGGCAGCGGGATCTTGTTGAACAGGACGTACAGGGGCGTCACGATCACCTGCTGCGGGAGCAGGTTGCCCGCCGTGAAGAACATCAGCAGCACGATGCCGCCGCGCAGCTTCAACCGTGAGACCGCGAAGGCGACGAACGCCGCCAGGAAGAGCGTGACGATGACGGCCGGTACTGCGATCAGCAGGGTGTTGGTGAAGTACTTGCCCATGCCGGACTCGGTGTAGGCCCGGCGGTAGTAGTCGAAGGACAGGTGCTTCGGCCAGGAGAGGTAGCCGTGCTGCGCGGTTTCCTCGTACGGCCGCAGACTGGCGTAGACGGCGAGCAGCAGTGGCGCGATGAATGCCAGGGAGACCGCCGTCAGGAAGATGTGCACGCCCCAACGGCCGCGCCGTGCGCGGGACTTCGGGGGATGGGCGGGTGTGGTCGCCGGGCGGCGCACGGGAGCGGTGGTGTGGATGTCTGCCGTCATCGGTCGCGCGCACCTCGCAGCTCTTGAGCCAGGAACGTCACGATGAATCCGAGGGACACCACGAGCAGAACGACCGCGATCGCCGAGCCGAAGCCGATGCGGCTGGCCTCGCCGATGATGTTGTCGGTGATGAGGACGGAGAGGAGTTCGAGGCCGTTGCGGCCCTTGTTGACGGCGTAGACGATGTCGAAGGCGCGCAGGGCCTCGATGACGGTGATGACGCCGACGATGACGTTCACCGGGCGCATGGTCGGGAAGACCACGCGGAAGAAGGTCTGGCGTTCGTTGGCCCCGTCGATCGCCGCCGCTTCCTTGAGCTGGGGATCGACGGACTTGAGTCCGGCCAGGTAAAGGATCATCACGTAGCCGACGTGCCGCCAGCTCGCCGCGATCATCATCATCCAGATGTTGAGGTGGGCGTCGCCGAGCCAGTCGATGGGGTCCTCTGGGTTGTTGAGGATCGTGTTGACCACGCCCTGGTCGGTGCCGAGGATCAGCTGGGAGATGAAGCCGACGATGGCGAGCGAGAGCACGACCGGCATGTAGAGGACGGACTGGTAGAAGCGGCTGAAGCGGACGCCCCGGTCGATGAGGACGGCCAGGAAGAGGCCGAAGGGCGTGGCGATCAGGCCGAGGAACAACAGCCACATGACGTTGTGGCGGACGGCCGGCCAGAACGGCGGGTAGTTGTCGACGAGGTTCTTGTAGTTGTCCAGGCCTACCCAGTGGATGTCGCCGATGCCGTCCCAGGCGGTGAAGGACAGGCCGATCGACGCGAGCGTCGGGCCCCAGACGACGGCGATGTCGAGCAGGATCGGTATGCCGAGCAGCACGCCGAGGACGGCGACGTCTCGGCGGGTGAACCGCCTCAGCCGCCGTCGTCCGGCGCGTCGCGGGAAGGTGAGCGCCACGGAACAATTCCCCCAGTGATCAGCCGACAGTGATCAGCCGACGGGCTGCGAGAAGATGGTCTTCTTCTGCCGCTCGATGCTGTTGCACAGCCCGTCGACGTCCTTCGGGTTGCCGATGAAGTCCTGGATCGACTGGATCATCACGGTCGACGCGAAGTCGGGCCGGGTGTCACGGTCCAGGAACTGCGAGATCTGCTTGGCGCCCGAGACGAGCGTTGCGGACTTCTTCTGCAGGGCGCTGTACTTGGAGGTGTCGGCGCCGTCGTTGACCGCCACGTTGTTGGGGTCGTATCTGAGGTAGACGTCCTCGGCCTCGGGCTTGCCGAGCCACTTGAGCAGGTCTTTCGCACCGGTGAGGTTCTTCGACTTCTTCGCGACGAGGAATCCGTCGATGGGCGCCTCCACAGCGTCCTGGCCCCACTGCGGGTCGATCTCCGGGAAGGCGAAGAAGTCGATGTCGTCGCGTTCCTTGGCCGGGAACTGCGTGCCGGGGTGCGGCATGCCGAACACGGCCATGCCCGTCTTGCGCTGTTGCAGGCTCTGCCCGGCCTCCTCCCAGGTCCGGCCGAGGGCGCCCTTCTGGTAGTACGGCATGAGTTCGCGCCAGGTGTCGAACACGTTCTTCACCTTGGTGTCGGTCCACGACTCCTCGCCCGCCATCAGGGACTTGTGGAAGTCGTATCCGTTCAGGCGCAGATTGATGTAATCGAAAGTACCCATCGCGGGCCAGCCGTCCTTGTCGCAGAACGCGACCGGGTTGCCGTCCTTCTGCATCTGCTTGGCGAGCGCGATGAAGTCGTCCCACTTCGTGGGCTGTTGATAGCCCTTCTGCTGGAAGAGGCTCTTACGGTGGAAGACCGCCCACGGATAGTAGTAGTACGGCACGAAGTACTGCTTGCCGTCGTGCGTGGACTGTTCCTTCAGGGCGTCCGAGAAACCCGAGTAGGTGTTCCAGACATCGCTGATCTCGGTCAGCAGGCCTTTCTCCGCGAAGTACTGCATGCGGTATCCCGCGAACCACATGAAGACGTCGTCGGGGGTGCCCTGCAGATAGCGGTTGATGTTCTCCTGGAAGTCGTTGTGGTCCTTGGTGTTGACCTTCACCTTCTTTCCGGACTTCTTCTCGTACGCCTGGAAGGCGGCGGCGTACGCCTTCTTCGGTACGGGGTCCGAGGCGTTGGAGCCGACGCTGACTTCCTTCTTGTTGCCGCCGGGTCCTTCGCCGCACCCGGACAGCAGGGCGGGCAGCGTGACCGCGCCGACTCCAACGGCCGCACCGCGCAGTAGATTTCGCCGGGTCATCCGATGTCCTGCCCCATCCCCGGGCAGTGCGGAGCGGTGGAACGATGACTGTGCCATGTGCCCCTCCTCGAGGCGCCACCCAACACAACCGAACGCGAGGCTTGGATCTCACCTCCGTCTGGCCATGCAGTCAAGGGTTCTGACGAGATATCGAACAACCGTTACCACTTCTCTTCCACCACGGTCCGACACGAACTACCGTAAACGCGCACCCATGACGGGGACATGACGTCATCCCACCTTTCGCGTGTTCGGAGGAACGTAACGATGCGTCACCTTCACACCCGCACAACCCGCCGAAGAGTGGTCGGAGCGCTCACCGCAGGACTCCTGTGCGCGGCGGGACTCGCCGTGCCGGCCGTGGCGGCGCCCGCCGCCGAACCCGCCGCGCCCACCCTGGCCGACGGCCTCGCCCTCACCCCTCCGATGGGCTTCAACAACTGGAACTCCACGCACTGCCGTGCCGAGTTCAACGAGTCCATGGTCAAGGGAATCGCGGACATCTTCGTCGAGAAAGGCCTCAAGGACGCCGGATACCAGTACGTCAACCTCGACGACTGCTGGGCCCTGCCGACCCGGGACGCGGAGGGCAAACTCGTACCGGATCCGGCCCGCTTTCCCAACGGGATCAAAGCGGTCGCCGACTATGTGCACTCCAAGGGTCTCAAGCTCGGCATCTACACCAGCGCGGGCACCAAGACGTGCAACAGCGCCGGATTCCCGGGCGGGCTCGGTCACGAGTACAGCGACGCCCAGCAGTTCGCGGACTGGGGTGTGGACTACGTCAAGTACGACAACTGCAATAACCAAGGCGTGGACGCCAAGTTGCGTTACACGACCATGCGCGACGCCCTCAAAGCGACCGGTCGGCCGATCGTCTACAGCATCTGCGAATGGGGCCAGAACAAACCCTGGGAATGGGCGGCCGACGTGGGCCACTTGTGGCGCACGACCGGAGACATCAGCGACAACTGGGGCTCGATGCTGGGCATCCTGAAGAAGAACCTGCCGCTCGCGCCGTACGCCGGCCCCGGGCACTGGAACGACCCCGACATGCTGGAGGTCGGCAACGGCGGGATGACCGACACCGAGTACCGCTCCCACTTCTCGATGTGGTCGATCATGGCCGCCCCGCTCCTCATCGGCTCCGACCTGCGCAAGGCCTCCCAGGCGACCTTCGACATCCTCGACAACAAGGAGGTCGTGGCCGTCGACCAGGACCCGCTGGGCAAGCAGGGCACAGTCGTCTCGTCCGAGGGCGGACGCTGGGTCGTCGCCAAGGAGATGAAGGACGGCAGCCGCGCGGTGGCCCTCTTCAACGAGTCCGGCAGCGCCCAGCGCATCGCCACGACCGCCAAGGCCGTGGGCCTGCCCCACGCACCCGCCTACACCCAGCGCGACCTGTGGCAGCACAAGAGCTACAACACCGCCGGCACCATCTCGGCGACCGTCCCGGCACACGGAACGGTGCTCGTACGGGTCACCGCCGACCGCAAGTGGGCCACGCACCCGCCCGCCGTCGAACTCGGCCTGGACGGCAGCCCGTTGATCGAGGCGGGCAAACCGGCCACGCCGACCTCGACCGTCACCGATCTGGGCCGTACGCCCGCCCTGCACGTCTCGGCGAAGCTGACAGGGCCCGAGGGATGGACGGTGAAGGCGACTTCGCGGACCACCTCCGCCGTCGTACCGACAGGCCGCTCCCTGCGCACCAAGTGGTCGGTCACGGCACCGGCGGGCACGCCGACGGGGTCCTACGACCTGACCTTGAAGGCGAGTTACCGGTCGCCGACCGGTGTCCGCGTGGACAGCGCGGTCCCGCTGACCATGTCCGTGGTCGCACCACCGCCGTCGGGTACGTCAGGACTCGGTGACCTTCCCTGGCTGTCGGCGGCCAACGGCTACGGGCCGGTCGAGCGCAACACCAGCAACGGGGAGAGCGCCGCGGGCGACGGCCATCCGATCACTCTCGGTGGCGTGGTGTACGCCAAGGGGCTCGGTGTCCATGCGGAGAGCGCCGTCGAGTACTACACCGGCAAGGAGTGCGAGACGGTCACCGCGGACGTCGGCGTCGACGACGAGAAGGGCGCCAACGGGACCGTCGCCTTCGAGGTCTGGGCCGACGGCACCAAGGTCGCCTCGACCGGCGTCCTCACCAATGCGATGCCGGCCCAGCCACTCACCGCGGACGTGACCGGCGCCCAGGTGGTCCGCCTCGTCGTCACCGACGGCGGCGACGGCATCGACTCGGACCACGCGGACTGGGCGAACGCGCAGTTGACCTGCTGAGCCCGCCAAGGGCCCAGCAGGGGAACGTTCCTGCTGAGGGCTGTCAGACCGCGGCCGCGTCCGCCCGCTTGGCGAGCGCGGCCGCGGCCGCCCCGACCAGTCCGGCGTCCGTGCCCATCTGGGCCGGCGTGATCTCCAGACGCTGCACGAAGGACAGGGTCGCGTAGTCGCCCAGGGCCTTGCGCAGCGGCGTGAACAGAACGTCGCCCGCCTTGCCCACTCCCCCGCCGACCACCGCGATGTCGATCTCGACGAGCGTGGCGGTGGCCGCGATGCCGGCGGCCAGGGCCTGGGCGGCGCGCTCGAAGGAGGCCACGGCCACCGGGTCGCCCGTGCGGGCGGCGGCGGCCACCGCGGCGGCCGAGGTGTCGCCGTCGGGGCCGGGCTGCCAGCCGTTCTCCAGGGCGCGGCGGGCGATGTTCGGACCGCTCGCGATGCGCTCCACGCAGCCGCGCGAACCGCACGGGCACGGGTCGCCGTCGAGGTCCACGCTGATGTGGCCGATGTGGCCCGCGTTACCGGTGGGGCCGGGGTGCAGCTGACCGTTCAGGACCAGGCCGCCTCCGACGCCCGTGGAGACCACCATGCACAGCGCGTTGTCGTGGCCGCGGGCTGCGCCCTGCCAGTGCTCGGCCGCCGTGATCGCCACTCCGTCGCCGATCAGCTCGACGGGCAGGCCTCCGGCCGCGTCCTGGACCCGCCGCACCAGCGGGTAGTCGCGCCAGCCCGGCACGTTGACCGGGCTCACCGTGCCCGCGGAGGCGTCCACCGGGCCGGCGCTGCCGATACCGAGGGCGGTGGCGCGTCCCCAGAGGGGCGAGGCGGTGAGCTCGCCGAGGACCTCCTCGACGGCGCCCATCACCGTCTCGCCGTCCTGCTGCGCGGGCGTCGCGCGCTGAGCGCGCACCAGGATCTGGCCGTGGCCGTCCACCAGCGCCCCGGCGATCTTGGTGCCGCCGATGTCGAGCGCGCCCACGAGGTCGGTGTGCATCAGTGTCGGATCTCCCCGTCAACCGTCGGATCTCCGGTCGACCAGGGGAAGTTCCCCCTTCAACCATGGAGAAGAGTGAGCCGGTCTCGCGGTGGGGGCGGAGGCCGGAGATTGCGGTGGACAGTCTCTCGTGCATATGACAACGTTGTCCAGGCTCTATGCTCGACGCCACATCCTCATACAAACTCATGGTCGACGCATCCCCGTGGACGAGACAGGACAGGACAGCGCATCGTGCCCGAGACCGCTCGCCGAACAGACCCCCTCTCCGGAACGCGTTATGGCAACCGTCCGACCATGAAGGACGTCGCGGCGCGCGCCGGAGTCGGCCTGAAGACCGTCTCCCGCGTGGTCAACGGCGAGCCCGGCGTCACGCCGGAGACGGAGCGCCGCGTCCAGGAGGCGATCGACGCGCTCGGCTTCCGCCGCAACGACAGCGCGCGGGTCCTGCGCAAGGGCCGTACCGCCAGCATCGGCCTGGTCCTGGAGGACCTCGCCGACCCGTTCTACGGCCCCCTCAGCCGCGCGGTCGAGGAGGTGGCCCGCGCACACGGCGCCCTGCTGATCAACGGCTCCAGCGCGGAGGACCCCGACCGCGAGCAGGAGTTGGCGCTGGCCCTGTGCGCTCGGCGGGTGGACGGCCTGGTGATCATCCCGGCCGGTGACGACCACCGCTATCTGGAGCCCGAGCTCCGAGCGGGCGTCGCCACGGTGTTCGTCGACCGGCCCGCCGGGAAGATCGACGCCGATGTCGTCCTGTCCGACAACTACGGCGGCGCCCGCGACGGCGTCGCCCACCTCATCGCCCACGGCCACCGCCGGATCGGCTTCGTCGGCGACATGCCGCGCATCCACACGGCCGCCGAGCGGCTGCGCGGCTACCGGTCGGCCATGGAAGACGCGGGCATACCGGTCGAGGCCGCCTGGATGTCCCTCGGCGTCACGGACCCGCAGCGGGTGCGCCGGGCTGCCGAGGAGATGCTCTCCGGCCCCGATCCCGTCACCGCGATCTTCACGGGCAACAACCGGGTGACGGTCACCGTGGTCCGCGTCCTCGCCGAGCAGGCACGCCCGGTCGCCCTGGTCGGCTTCGACGACATCGAGCTCGCCGACCTGCTGAAGCCGGGCGTCACCGTCGTCGCCCAGGACTCGGCGGCACTCGGCCGCACCGCCGCCGACCGCCTCTTCCGCCAGCTGGACGGCACCCTGCTCACCCCAGAACGCATCGAGCTGCCGACCCGGTTGATCACCCGCGGCTCGGGTGAGCTGCCGCCGGCGGACTGAGCCGCCCGTGGAGAGCAACGCGGACCGCACCCTCGAGTCACTGGGCCTGGCCGAGGCTCCGCGCAACCACCCGCTGCTCTACCCGGGAGCCTGGCCCTCGGCATCCGGACTCCTCGACGGCGACCGGTTGTTGCCCCTGGACCGCCTGGTGCACGAGGACCGTGTCCCCGTCCTGGCGGTCGGCTCCAACGCCTGCCCGGGCCAACTGCACGACAAAATGGCCGAGTCCGGGATCACCTCGCCCATCCCGATGGTGCGCACCCGGGTCACCGGAATCGACGTGGGCGTCTCCGCGCACGTCAGCCGCCTGGGATACGTCTCCGCGTCACCGGTCGAAGCGCCCGGCACCGTACGGGAGTTGTTCGTCACCTGGCTCGACGCCGAGCAGCTCGCGGTGATCGACGCGAGCGAGGGCGTGCCGCTGCCGTACGGCAACTTCCGGCGCGCCTGGCTGCCGGCGCCGGAGGTCACCGTAGAGCTGGAGGACGGTACGCGGCTGCCCGGGGCGTACATCTACGTCAACCGACGCGGGATCCTGCGCAACGGCACGGGGTCACTGCGCAAGCCTGTCGGTCAGCGGGCGCTGCTCACCGAACTCCTCGTCGGATCGGCCCGGTTGAGGGAGCTGTTCGGGGCCACACCCGAGGAGTTCTGCGCGCGGGCGCGTGCCGACGCGGGGCTGTGCGAGCGGGGCACTCGGGTGTTCGCCGAGGAGAAACGGGTGACGGTGTCGGGGCTGGAACGGTACGTGGCGGACGCGTGAGCGTGACCCGCCGTACGACCGTGACCCGCGTACGACCGTGACCCGCGTACGACCGTGATCGCCGTACGACCGTGATCGCCGGTTGGGCGTGACCGCTGGATGAGCGTCAGCAGACCGGCAGTCCGGGGATCGGCTCGTCGTTGTCGCCGCCCTTGATGTAGACGTCGCTGACGTAGACGTTCGTGTTGCCGCTGTCGTCGTCCGTCTTCGCCCACCAGACGTTGGTCCACTGGCCGTATGTCTCGCGGCGGCCCAGGTTCTGCTGGCAGAAGAAGTAGTTGGTGCCCGCGTTGAGGACGCCGACCTCGGTGCCGGAGGCGGTGTAGGACTTGGCGGTGCGCCAGACCGTGCAGTTGTACTTGCCGCCGCCTGTGGCGGTGCAGGCCGGGGCCGGGGTGGTGCTGCCGCCGCCGGTCGTACCGCCGTCGCCGGATCCACCGCCGGTGGTGCCGCCTCCGGACGTGTCGCCCGAGGTCCCACCGCCCGTGGTCCCGCCGCCCGAGGAGTGCGCCGGGGAGGACGAGGAGGCTCGGCCCGTGGGCGTGGTCCCGCCCTTCTCGTCGGTCGTCCCCGTCGCGGTCGGGGTCTTCTTGGTTCTCTCGTCCGCGGGTTTGGGGTTGCTGGAGCGGTCGGCGTCGGTGCGGCCGGACGCGGAGGCGGAGGCCTGGGCGTCCGTACGTGACGAGGAGGGGTGCGCGTTCGCTTCCGTGTCCCCCGCGTTGTTCATCAGGGCGACGGTGCCGCCGGCCGCCGCGAGAACGGCGGTGACGGCCATGGCGGCGAGAAGGACACGTCCCTTGCGGCGGGGAGAAGCCGGTGCGGCGATGAACCCTGTGGCGGCCGAGTCACGGCCGGGTCCGACCGAGGGAGGCGGCCCGAAGCCCGGCGCCGCTGTCGCGGGGTGCTCCGAGGAGCACACGCCGTGCCCCGCCGCTCCGGCGGCCCCACTCCCGGGACCGAAGCCCTCCGCCCCGTGAGCGACCTGCTCCGAGGAACTGAATCCCGGTGTCCCGTGGCCCACTTGATCCGTTGAACCGGAACCTTGCCCCGCCTGCTCCGGGGAACCGAAGCCGCGCGCCCCTGAGCCGGCCGCCGGACCCGCAGGACCGAACCCCTGGTCCCCCGGCCCAGCTCGGTCCCCGAAACCGGAACCTTGCCCCGCCTGCCCGGTCTGATCCTTGGAACCGAACCCCTGATTCCCTGCTCCAGCCGGCCCCGGCGCCCCAGCCTCCTGCGCGCCCGGCGCCACACTCTCCGGCGGTCCGAAGCCCTGCCCCACAGACCCCATCGGCTCCGCAGGCCCGAAGCCCGGCGGCAGCGGCGGAACGCTGCGCTCCGTCTCCTCCCGCACCGGGGCAGGTGCGGGTGCGCCACGCAGGGTCGTCGTCGGTGTGTCCGTGCCGCCGCCGTTCACCACCGCCTGGAGCAGCTCGCGCGCCTGCTCGGCCTCGGGACGGGACTCGGGCCGCTTGTCCATCAGCCGGCGCAGGACAGGGGCGAGCGACCCGGCGTGGCGCGGTTCCGGGAGGGGTTCGGCGACGATCGCGGTGAGGGTGGAGTACGTCGACGTACGACGGAAGGGCGAGGAGCCCTCCACCGCCGCGTACAAGGTGGCGCCCAGGGCCCAGACGTCCGAGGCCGGGCCGGGGTCGGAGCCCTGCGCTCGCTCGGGGGCCAAGTAGTCGAGGGAGCCGACGAGTTCGCCACTGCGCGTGAGGTGGGTGGCCGAGCCGTCGCCCGGGTCCTCCATGGTGGCGATGCCGAAGTCGGTGAGGACGACGCGGCCCGAACGGTCGAGCAGGATGTTGCCGGGCTTCACGTCGCGGTGCAGGACGCCGGCCCGGTGGGCGGCGGCCAGCGCGTCCATGACCTTGGCACCGATCTCGGCCGCCTCGCGCGCGTCGAGGGTGCCGCGCTCACGCAGCACGTCGTCCAGGGACGGCCCGTCGACCAGCTCCATGACGATCAGGGGGCGGCCGTCGACCTCGGTCACGTCGTGCACCGCCACGACTCCGGGATGGCGCACCCGGGCCGCGGCGCGCGCCTCGCGCTGCATCCGCAGCCGCAGGTCGGCGAGTTCGGGCCCGTCGGCGTCGGTGTAGGTGCGCAGTTCCTTGACGGCGACCTCGCGGCCGAGGACCTCGTCCAGGGCTCTCCAGACGACGCCCATGCCGCCGCGCCCGAGCTGGGCCACGACGCGATAGCGGCCGGCCAGCAGCCGACCGGTCTCGTCGCCCTGGCCCTTTCCTGCCGAAGTCTCCCCCGAAGACACTGCCTGCCCCGTTCCTGTGACACGTCAATGCGTGCCGTACAGACTACGGGGCGGTGGTGACAACGCCAGCCGTCGGTGACGGCTGTGACAGGCCCGCTACTTGACGGAGACGGTGAGGTCGCCGCGTCGCGGTGCCGCGAAGCCCTCCAGGTCGGCCCGGGTCAGACCGGTCACCCGGGCGACCTCGGCGATGTCCAGGGCACCGCAGTCCAGGCCGCGCAGCAGGTAGCCGCTGAGGGCCTTGGCGGTGGCGGGCTCGTCCATGACGTCGCCGCCGGCCCGGTTGGCGTACCGGGCGAGACGGGCGGCGGCCTGCTCGAAGCCCTCGCGGTAGAAGGCGAAGACGGCCGCGTACCGGGTGGGGATGTGGCCGGGGTGCATGTCCCAGCCCTGGTAGTAGGCGCGGGAGAGCGCCCGGCGGGTGAGGCCGTAGTGCAGGCGCCACGCGTCGTGGACCTTCTCCGTCGGCCCCACCGGCAGGACATTGGTCGACCCGTCCGACACCCGCACCCCCGTCCCCGCCGCCGCGACCTGCATGATCGCCTTGGCGTGGTCGGCGGCCGGGTGGTCGCTGGCCTGGTAGGCGGCCGAGACGCCGAGGCAGGCGCTGTAGTCGAAGGTGCCGTAGTGCAGTCCGGTGGCGCGGCCCTCGGCGGCCTGGATCATGCGGGCGACGGTAGCGGTGCCGTCGGTGGCGAGGATGGACTGGCTGGTCTCGATCTGGATCTCGAAGCCGATCCGGCCGGGCTCGAGGCCGCGCGCCTTCTCGAACTCCTCCAGCAGCCGCACCATGGCGGTGACCTGTTCGGCGTACGTCACCTTGGGCAGCGTCAGAACCAGCCCGTCGGGCAGGCCGCCGGCCTCCATCAGGCCGCTGAGGAAGATGTCGAGGGTGCGGATGCCCCGGTCGCGTACCGGTGCCTCCATGCACTTCATACGGATGCCCATGTACGGGGCCGCCGTCCCCTTCTCGTAGGCCTCGGCGATCAGCCGGGCCGCGCGGGCCGCCGCCTCGTCCTCCTCGGCGTCCGGGCGGGGGCCGTAGCCGTCCTCGAAGTCGACGCGCAGGTCCTCGATGGGCTCGCTCTCCAACTTGGCGCGCACGCGCGCGTAGACGGGCTCGGCGAGCTCGTCGGACAGGCCGAGGACGGCGGCGAAGGAGGCGGCGTCCGGGGCGTGTTCGTCGAGGGCCGCGAGGGCCCTGTCGCCCCAGGAGCGGACGGTGTCGGCCGCGAAGACGTCACCGGGGACGTAGACCGTGTGGACGGGCTGGCGGGTGCCGGGGTCCCCGGGGTAGCGGCGCTCCAGTTCGGCGTCGACCGGGGCGAGGGAAGCGCTGATCTCCTCGCTGATCGCACCCGCGAGGCTCGTCGCCACCTTCTCCTGCTTGCCCTGACCCATCCCACACCCTCCTGTTTTCCGCTCTGCGGAATCAATAATCCGTAGAATGAAGTTATCTGCGGTCTTCCCACTGGTCAACACCCCCTTCATCCTGACTCGTGAGGGGAGGGGGAACACATGTCGAACTCCAAGAGCCTGACGCGTCGCATGGGACTCAGGACCGTGGCGGCCGCCGCACTGACCGTGCCCCTGTCGAGCATGGCATCCGTCTCCACGGCCGAACCCCAGGGCCATCTGGAGGTGATGACCTTCAACCTGCGTTTCGCGAGCACCGCCGAACCCAACAGCTGGGCCGACCGCCGCCCCGTGATGCGCGCGCTGTTACGCCGGGCGGCGCCCACCGTCATCGGCACCCAGGAGGGCGTCTACCAGCAGTTGCTCGACATCCAGTCCGACCTCGCACCGCACTACGAGTGGATCGGCACCGGCCGCAAGCGCGGCAGCCACGACGAGTCGATGGCCATCTTCTACGACACCCGCCGCGTAGCCCCGGCCGAGTACGAGCACTTCTGGCTCTCCGACACCCCCGAGTTGATCGGGTCGAACACCTGGGGCGGAAGATTCAGCCGGATGGTCACCTGGATCCGCTTCCGTGACCTCCACAACGACGGACGGGAGCTCTACGTCCTCAACACCCACCTCGACCACGCGAGCCAGTACGCCCGCGCCCGCAGCGCCTCGCTCATCGCCGAGCGGATCGCCGGTCTCGACCGCTCCCTGCCGCTGGTGGTGACCGGAGACTTCAATGTCGCGGCCCACGAGAACCCGGTCTACTACTCGATGCTCGGCGGCGGCCTGGTCGACGCCTGGGACGCGGCCGCCGAACGCAGCACGCTGTACGGGACGTTCCACGGCTACCAGCCACTGACTCCGAACGGCGACCGCATCGACTGGATCCTGGTCACGCCCGGTGTCACGGTGCATCGGGCCACGATCGACACCTTCTCCGTGAACGGGCAGTTCCCGAGCGACCACCTGCCGGTGCGGGTCTCGCTGGGCCTGGCATGAGCCGAGGCCCCCACGACTGTTCGTGCAGTCGCGGGGGCCTCGGCCGGCCTGCGGGTGATCAGCCCTTGCGGGTGTTGATCTCCTCGGTGAGCTGGGGGACGACGTCGAAGAGGTCGCCGACGACGCCGTAGTCGACGAGGTCGAAGATGGGGGCTTCGGCGTCCTTGTTGACGGCGACGATGGTCTTGGAGGTCTGCATGCCGGCCCGGTGCTGGATGGCGCCGGAGATGCCGTTGGCGATGTACAGCTGCGGCGAGACACTCTTGCCGGTCTGGCCGACCTGGTTGGTGTGCGGGTACCAGCCCGCGTCCACCGCCGCCCGCGAGGCGCCGACGGCGGCACCCAGGGAGTCGGCGAGGGCCTCGATGAGGGGGAAGTTCTCGGCGCCGTTGACGCCGCGGCCGCCGGAGACCACGATCGCGGCCTCGGTCAGCTCCGGCCGTCCGGTCGACTCGCGCGGGGTGCGTGCGGTGACCTTGGTGCCGGTGGCCTGCCCGGTGAAGGCGACGGTCAGGGTCTCGACGGTGCCGGCGGCCGGGGCGGGCTCGACGGCGGCGGAGTTGGGCTTGACGGTGATGACCGGGGTGCCCTTGATGACACGGGTCTTGGTGGTGAAGGAGGCGGCGAACACCGACTGGGTGGCCACCGGGCCCTCCTCGGACGCCTCGAGGTCGGTGGCGTCGGTGATGATGCCCGCACCGATGCGCAGCGCGAGGCGGGCGGCGATCTCCTTGCCCTCGGCGGAGGAGGGCACCAGCACGGCGGCCGGGGAGACGGCGGCGACCGCGGCCTGCAGCGCGTCGACCTTCGGCACGACCAGGTAGTCGGCGTACTCGGCGGCCTCGTGGGTGAGGACCTTGACGGCGCCGTGCTCGGCGAGCGCGGCGGCGGTGTCGGCGGCACCCGCGCCGAGCGCGACGGCGACCGGCTCGCCGATGCGGCGGGCCAGGGTCAGCAGCTCCAGGGTGGGCTTGCGGACGGCACCGTCCACGTGATCGACGTAGACGAGAACTTCAGCCATGGGAACGAAACTCCTTGCGGATGTGCGAAGTCTGAGGGGAAGTGAGGGAGGTGAGCCGCAAGCGGGCCAGAGACCCTTAGATGAACTTCTGGCTCGCGAGGAACTCGGCGAGCTGCTTGCCGCCCTCGCCCTCGTCCTTGACGATCGTGCCCGCGGTACGGGCCGGACGCTCGGTGGCGGAATCGACCTTGCTCCAGGCACCCGCCAGGCCGACCTCGTCGGCGTCGATCTCCAGATCCGACAGGTCCCAGGCCTGAACCGGCTTCTTCTTCGCCGCCATGATGCCCTTGAACGACGGGTAGCGGGCCTCACCCGACTGGTCGGTCACCGACACCACCGCCGGCAGCGAAGCCTCCAGCCGCTCGGACGCGGCGTCCCCGTCCCGGCGGCCCTTCACGACCCCGTCCGCGACCGTCACCTCGGACAGCTGGGTCACCTGCGCCACGCCCAGCCGCTCGGCGAGCAGCGCGGGCACGATGCCCGCGGTGCCGTCGGTGGACGCCATCCCGGAGACCACCAGGTCGAAGCCGGCCTTCTCGATCGCCTTCGCCAACACCAGCGAGGTACCGATCGCATCGGTGCCGTGCAGGTCGTCGTCCTCCACGTGGATGGCCTTGTCCGCGCCCATCGACAGCGCCTTGCGCAGCGCGTCCTTGGCATCCTCCGGACCCACCGTCAAAACGGTGATCTCCACGTCGTCGTCGGAGTTCTCGGAGATCTGCAGCGCCTGCTCGACCGCGTACTCGTCCAGCTCGGAGAGCAGACCGTCCACGTCGTCCCGGTCGACGGTCAGGTCATCGGCGAAGTGCCGATCGCCAGTGGCGTCGGGCACGTACTTCACAGTGACAACGATCCTCAAGCTCACGCCGGCTCTCCTACTGCAATCGTCTTTTCGGTGCTGCCTACTTTCAAGCAGCATAGGCGCCTCAAGCGGCCGATCCCGATCGGGGCGACCCGCGCTCCGAGCGAAATATTACTCGTCAGTACACCCAGTTCGTTCCCGCTAAGCAAGCGCTTTGAACTGTGACCTTTGCAACGCAGCGTAATCGGAACTCGACCGCTTCGCAGAGGCAGACCACCGACGATCAGTCACGCAGGCCGCTGAACCGCCCCTGGTGGTAGAGGAGCGGGCGCCCGGGACCCGCGGGGTCGCCGAGGACGACCTCGGCCAGCACGATGCGGTGGTCTCCGGCGGGAACGCGGGCGACGACCCGGCACACCAGCCAGGCGAGGACGTCGTCGAGGACGGGGACACCTTCGGGCCCCTCGCGCCAGGCGGTGGGCGCGCCGAAGCGGTCGGCGCCGCTCTTGGCGAAGGTGGCCGCCAACTCCTGCTGATGGTCCCCGAGTATGTGGACGCCGATGTGCTCGCTCGCCGATATCGCCGGCCAGCTGGAGGCGCCGGTGCCTATGCCGAAGGAGAGCAGCGGGGGTTCGGCGGAGACCGAGGTGAGCGAAGTCGCGGTGAAGCCGACCGGGCCGGCGTCGCCGCGCGCGGTGATCACGGCGACTCCTGCCGCATGCCGCCGGAAGACGGAGCGCAGGAGATCGGGAGAGGCGAGCTGAGGGGTACGGGTGCCGAGGTCGGGCGTGGCCGTCATGGAGTTGTCCTTCTGGGGTGGGGACGAGCGGGATCCGTAGCTGCTCAACAGCTCGGACAGCGCGCGCTCGCGGTGCGGGCGAGGTCGACGTGGACCCGTCCGAAGAGAAGGAGTTCCGTAGGCATACGGTCAGGCTGACGATAGGTGGTACGCGCAGTCAAGTACGTTCCGGCATATGGGAGATGCCTCACCGTTCGCGGCACAGCCGTCAAACCGCCTCCCCCAGCGCCGCGATGACGTCGGCCTTGCGCGGCTGCCCGGTGGCGCGTCGTACGACCCGGCCGTCGGCGTCGAGGACCAGCACGGTCGGGGTCTTGAGGATGTCGAGTTCGCGTACGAGGTCCAGGTGATCCTCCGCGTCGATCTCGACATGGGTCACGCCAGGGACCATGTCGGCCACTTCGCCGAGGACACGCCGGGTGGCCCGGCAGGGCGCGCAGAAGGCGCTGGAGAACTGCAGGAGCGTGGCGCGCTCGCCGAGTTCCTCGCCCAACTCGGCCGCCCCGAGCCGCTTTCCGCCGTCGCGCCCGCGCACGCGTACCCTCCCGCTTCGCTGCCGATGAAGCACTCCGTAGGCGCTCGCCACCGCGAGCACCACCGCGCACACCACAAGTCCGGTCATCACCTGCACAAGCATTCACGAGACTGCAAAGATTCCCGGCTCCCCAGATCATTTCCGTGCGGAATGCTTGGTTCATGGACATCGATGTGAGGGGGCCCCGCTTCGGGGCTGCCGTAACGACCGTCGTTCTGGCGGTCGTGCTGATCACCGGGAACGCCTGGCTGCTGGCCTGGCAGACGCTGGCGTTCGCGCTGGGCGCGGCAGGCGGGGTGGGCCGTTCACCGTACGGCTGGCTGTTCCGCAAGGCCGTGCGTCCCCGGCTCGGACCGCCGACCGCGTTCGAGTCGCCGGAGCCGCCGCGGTTCGCCCAGGCGGTGGGACTGCTCTTCGCCGGTGTGGGGTTGGTCGGTTTCGCGCTGGGTCCGACATGGCTGGGGCTCACGGCGACCGGGGCCGCGCTCGCCGCCGCGTTTCTCAATGCCGCTTTCGGGTACTGCCTCGGGTGCGAGATGTACCTGGTCGTGCGCCGGGTGACGGTCCGTACGGAGTAAAGGCAGGCTAAAAGTCCGAGGTGGAACTAGTTACGGACGTGACGAGAATCTCGCCGTTCTGCGGCACCAGGACTGGCCACTCGTTCGTTCTTCGGGCACGATCTGCGCAATGCCGTAAACCTACGGCTGCGTAACTTCCCGCCGGGAGAACCCTTCCTCGGCAGAGAGAAGGGTCCACCCCGTCCATGGCTGAGCTTGTCTACCGTCCCGTCGTCGGTCTCGCCCAAACGTTGTTCAAGGCCTGGGACCTCAAGATCGACTGCAAGGGATCGGAGAACATTCCGCGCTCGGGCGGCGCCGTGCTGGTGAGCAATCACATCAGCTATCTGGACTTCATCTTCGACGGTCTGGCCGCCCTGCCGCAGAAGCGTCTGGTGCGCTTCATGGCGAAGGAGTCCGTGTTCCGGCACAAGATCTCCGGCCCCCTGATGCGCGGCATGAAGCACATCCCGGTGGACCGCAAGCAGGGTGAGACGGCGTACCAGCACGCGCTGGACTCGCTGCGCTCCGGCGAGATCGTCGGCGTCTTCCCCGAGGCGACCATCTCGCAGTCCTTCACCCTGAAGAGCTTCAAGTCGGGTGCCGCGCGCATGGCCCAGGAGGCCGGCGTCCCGCTCATCCCGATGGCTCTGTGGGGCACTCAGCGACTGTGGACCAAGGGCCACCCGAAGAACTTCAAGCGCAGCCACACCCCGATCACCATCCGGGTCGGCGAGCCGGTCGAGGCCCCCCAGGACCAGTACGCGGGCGCCATCACCCGGCGTCTGCGCGAGCGCGTCCAGGAGCTTCTGGAGGCCGCACAGCGCGCCTATCCCGTACGGCCCAAGGGTCCGGACGACACCTGGTGGATGCCCGCCCACCTCGGCGGCACGGCGCCGACCCCCGAAGAAGTGAAGGCGTCCGAGGCCCGCTGAATCGTCACTCCGGGGCGTGGACGGTGATCCGTGCCCCGGGGCTGAACTTCTCCAGCAGGTCGGCGAGTTCGGCCCCCGCCTGCTCGACCTCGGCGACAGGCATCGGTGCCAGGCTCTCCAGCAGGAAGATGCCCGAGCTCGTCTCCTCGGTGAGGCGGGTGCGCGGGCCCTGGCGCCAGTTCCAGCGGCGGCAGGTCACGCCCGTCTCGTCGCGCCACACCACCTCGCCCGCGTCGGGGTGTTCGACGACCTCCTCGCCGCCGGCCACGGTCAAGAATTCCTCGTCTCCGGTGGCCCGTACGAGCCGCATGCCGCCCTGGATGTGGTCGACGTCCTCGCCCCCGACGGGGATCAGGTGGGCGACGCTGATGGCGTTGTAGAGGTCGACGAGCAGGTTGATGCGGGGCAGCCCGGAGGGCGACAGGGCTCTCTTCGCCAGCGCCTCGGCCGAGTTGCGGGTGCGGGACGGCTTCGAGCCGAACGCCGTGTACATCTCGCGCCACGCGGCCATGTGCGGGTCCTCGTGCGGAGCACGCCCGTCCAGGCGTACGGCGAGACGGCCGGCCGCGTCGTCCAGCAGCGCCGAACTCTCCTGCGTGCTGGGCCCGTTGACCAGGCCGTGCGCCTCGATCGCGACGTGGGTGAAGCCGGGCGCCAGGGAGCGCACCTCGTCGGACACGGTCAGCGTGAAGGTCATGGTCGCCTTGCCTCAGAGTGCGGTGGGGAGCGTCTTCCAGAGATACGGCCGGTCGGGGGCGGCCTTGAGGGCGCCGAGCACCGCCGGGTGTGGTTCAGCGTACAGGACCGGATAGTCCACCTCACTGGACTCCGGATCGGCGATCCAGGCCAACTGTTCGCCGTCGAGGGAGAACTGGGCGTCCACGCCCGGCTTGTTGCCGCGCGGATCCTGCCGGTGCCAGGCGCCGTTGAACCGGACGGCAACGAGGCCGTGCACGGCATGACCGTCGCCGTCGTCGTGCGCCAGCCGCTGGTAACAGAGGGCCGTGGGGATGTCCTCGGCCCTGAGCAGGGCGGCGAGAGCATGCGCTTTGGCGTAGCAGATTCCTGTGCCCCGCTCCAGGACGTCGGAGGCGCGCCAGGTGACGCGCATGTCGCCCGAGTCCTGCGAGTGCGGGATGGTGTCGCGCACGAACTCGAACGCCAGCCGCGCATAGGCATACGAGTCCTCTGCCTGTTTCACGAGCCGCGAGGACGCCGCCCGGACGAGGGGGTGGTCATGGTCGATGACCTCGTCGGCAGCCAAGTAGGCGGACAGGTCAGGGGTGTTCTGGATCAGCTCCATGCCTGCAGAGCATAGGAATGCGATCACCCGAGAGTCAATGACTTTTCAGGCGACCGCATATCTATGCACCGCGTCCGGCGGTCCGGTCTACTGGCGCGCCATCTCCTCCTTGACCGCCGCCACGAACGCGTCCACGTCCTCCGCGGTCGTGTCGAAGGCGCACATCCAGCGCACGACGCCCTCGGCCTCGTCCCAGAAGTAGAACCGGAACCGCTTCTGCAGACGCTCGCTCACGTCGTGCGGGAGTTTGGCGAACACCCCGTTGGCCTGCACGGGGTAGAGGATCTCCACCCCGTGCACGGCGCGCACGCCCTCGGCCAGGCGCTGGGCCATCTCGTTGGAGTGGCGGGCGTTGCGCAGCCAGAGGTCCTTGGCGAGCAGTGCCTCCAACTGCACCGACACGAAACGCATCTTGGAGGCGAGCTGCATCGACAGCTTGCGCAGGTGCTTCATGTGGCTGACGGCGTCCGAGTTGATGACGACGACCGCCTCGCCGAACAGCGCACCGTTCTTCGTCCCGCCCAGGGAGAGGATGTCGACGCCGACCGCGTTGGTGAACGTCCGCATGGGGACGTCGAGGGAGGCTGCCGCGTTGGCTATGCGGGAGCCGTCGAGGTGCACCTTCATGCCGTGCGCATGGGCGTGGTCGCAGATCGCGCGGATCTCGTCCGGCGTGTAGAGCGTGCCGAGCTCCGTGCTCTGGGTGATCGAGACGACCTGCGGCATCGCGCGGTGCTCGTCGTCCCAGCCGTACGCCTGCCTGTCGATCAGCTCGGGGGTGAGCTTGCCGTCGGGCGTGGGCACGGTGAGCAGCTTCAGGCCGCCCATGCGCTCGGGGGCGCCGCCCTCGTCGACGTTGATGTGCGCGCTCTCGGCGCAGATCACCGCGCCCCAGCGGTCGGTGACCGCCTGGAGCGCGACGACGTTGGCGCCGGTGCCGTTGAAGACCGGGAAGGCCTCCGCCGTGGGGCCGAAGTGGCTGCGGACGATGCTCTGGAGGTTCTCGGTGTAGTCGTCCTCGCCGTACGCGACCTGGTGCCCGCCGTTGGCCAGGGCCAGGGCGGCGAGCACCTCCGGGTGGGCCCCGGCGTAGTTGTCGCTGGCGAAGCCGCGGATCTCCGGATCGTGATGGCGACGTGCGTCGGTCCTGGGAGGGTTCACGGCTTCTCGGTCAGCCACAGACGCTTTCCGTTCACTTCGGCGGCGGACTTGTTCCAGATGTCGGTGATGGCCTCGGCCAGGTCCTTGACGTCCGTGAAGCCCGCGAACTTCGCGTTGGGTCGCTCGGCGCGCATCGCGTCGTGCACCAACGCCTTCACCACCAGGATCGCAGCCGCCGAGGTCGGCCCGTCGGCGCCTCCCGCCTTGCGGAAGAAGTCGGCCATGGCCAGCGTCCACGCCTCGGCGGCGGCCTTGGCGGCGGCGTACGCGGCGTTGCCCGCGGTGGGCATGCTCGCGCCCGCGGCGCTGATCAGGACATACCGGCCGCGCTCGCTGTGCTGCAGCGCCTCCGAGAAGGCGAGGGACGTGTGCTGCACGGTGCGGATGAGCAGCAGTTCGAGGAAGTCCCAGTCGTCGATGCTCGTCTTGACGAAGGCCTCGCCGCCGCGCCAGCCGCCGACGAGGTGGACCAGGCCGTCGACGCGGCCGAACTCCTTCTCGATGTGCATGGCCCACTCCCGGGTGGACTCCAGGTCCAGCAGGTCGACGGGCTCGCCGGTGACGGTGGCACCGCCCGACGCGTAACGGGCCGCGTCCACCGCCTCCGCGAGCCGCTCGGGATCGTTGTCCGCGGCGACTACGGTCGCCCCTGCCTCGGCCAGCCGGACCAGTGCAGCCCGCCCGGCGGGTCCGCCTGCGCCGGCGACCGCGATCACCGCACCGCTGAGAGCTCCGTTCCCCGCCATGGTCTTCGCCTCCTGAGCAGTGTTCTCGATGCCGTCGCTCACGCGGCGACTCGCTCGGCACTCTCCGCCGTGATGCCCTTCGTGGAGGCGATCACGTCCTTCAACTTCTTGGAGAGGGCCTCATAGAACATGCTCAGCGGAAACTCGTCCGGAAGCACGTCATCGACGAGCTTTCGCGGCGGTTGGCTCAGGTCGAGGGCGTCGGGGCCCTTGGCCCAGCGGGATCCGGGGTGCGGGGCGAGGTACTGCGACACCAGGTCGTACGCGGCGAACCAGTGGACGAGCTTCGGACGGTCGATGCCCGCCCGGTAGAGGTCCTCGATCTCGGCGCACAGCTGGTTGGTGACCTGCGGGGCGCGCTGCCAGTCGATGAACAGCTTGTTGTCGGTCCAGCGCACCACGTCGTGTTTGTGCAGGTAGGCGAAGAGGAGCTGGCCGCCGAGGCCGTCGTAGTTGCGCACGCGCTCGCCGGTGACCGGGAAGCGGAACATGCGGTCGAAGAGCACCGCGTACTGCACGTCACGGGCCTGCGGGACGCCGTCCGTCTCCAGCTTCACGGCCTCCTTGAAGGCGGTGAGGTCGCAGCGCAGCTCTTCCAGGCCGTACATCCAGAACGGCTGGCGCTGCTTGATCATGAACGGGTCGAAGGGCAGGTCGCCGCGGCTGTGGGTGCGGTCGTGGACCATGTCCCACAGGACGAAGGCCTCCTCGCAGCGCTTCTGGTCGTGGACCATGGCGGCGACATCCCCGGGCAGCTCGAGGCCCAGGATGTCGACGGCGGCCTCGGTGACCCGGCGGAAGCGGGCCGCCTCGCGGTCGCAGAAGATGCCGCCCCAGGAGAACCGTTCCGGCGCCTGGCGCACGGCGATGGTCTCCGGGAACAGGACGGCGGAGTTGGTGTCGTAGCCGGCCGTGAAGTCCTCGAACGTGATGCCACAGAACAGCGGGTTGTCGTAGCGGGTGCGCTCCAGCTCGGCCAGCCAGTCCGGCCAGACCATGCGCAACACGACCGCCTCGAGGTTGCGGTCGGGGTTGCCGTTCTGCGTGTACATCGGGAAGACGACCAGGTGCTGGAGGTCGTCCGCGCGGTTCGCGGCGGGCTGGAAGGCCAGCAGCGAGTCGAGGAAGTCGGGCACCTCGAAGCCGCCCTCCGCCCAGCGGCGCAGATCCTTGGTCAGGGCCTCGTGGTAGGCGCGGTCGTGCGGGAGCAGCGGGGAGAGCTCCTCGACCGCCTCCACGACACGCTGTACGGCCGCCTCGGCGTCCGAGCGCTCAGGTGCGGCCTCGGCGTCCAGGTCGATCGACCCGTCCTTGGACTGCCATGGCCGGATCCGTTCCACGGCATCCTTGAGCACGGCCCAGGCCGGGTGCTCCACCACCCTGGTCACGGGAGGAACGTGGTCCCCCGAAGCAGCCTGCACAAGAATTTCCGTCATGTCCCATCCTCCACGGGAGAACCTCGCGTATGGAGACCGTATACGTACGAGCTTCCTCCCAGCAAGAGGAGCCTCGGGAGATTATCCTGCCCACCCTCATGGTCACCGAACTTTTTCCTGCCGGATACCGGTCCGGCAGACATATGGTTGTCGCGCGGCTACCCGGGGACCGGACCGCTGAAACCGGCCGCCGGTCAATGCCGGGAGGACTCGCCCACGCCCGGGTGAGCGCCCTCGCGGGTACGGGCCAGGTCCGCCCTGCGCGACACCCCAATCCCCCGTGTACGCGCGGGTACATCGCAGGGCGGGGCCGTTAGGCTGCGGCTCTGCCCGCGTGACCGTCCGCTCCGGTCACGCGCGGAGCCGAGCCGCCGTCGACGGAAGCGAGTTGAACCTTGAACTTCCTTACCATCGGTCATCGCGGAGTCATGGGTACCGAACCTGAGAACACCCTCCGCTCCTTCGTCGCGGCCCAGCAGGCGGGCCTCGACGTGATCGAACTCGATCTGCACCTGAGCAAGGACGGCGCCCTCGTCGTCATGCACGACACCGACGTGGACCGCACGACCGACGGCACCGGCCCGATCGCCGAGAAGACCCTCTCCGAACTGCGCGCACTGGACGCCGGCCGCGGGGAGCACGTCCCGGTTTTCGAGGAGGTCCTCGACGCCGTGCGGGCACCGCTGCAGGCCGAGATCAAGGACCTGGCGGCGGCGCGGGCGCTGGCCCAGGTCATGCTGAAGCGGGACCTGATCTCCCGGGTGGAGGTGTCCTCGTTCCACGACGAGGCGATCGCCGAGATCACCCGGCTCGTTCCGGGCGTACGGACCGCGTTGATCGGTAGCCGCTACGGCACCGACATCGTGGACCGCGCCGTGGAGACCGGTGCCTCGACCGTCTGCCTCAACATCCGCCGCCTCACGCTGGAGGTCGTGGAGCAGGCCCGCAAGGCGGATCTGAAGATCATCGGCTGGGTGGTGAACACGCAGGACCACCTGCGGCTCGTACGGGCCCTGCAGCTGGACGGCGCGACCACCGACTACCCGGAGATCAAGCGCACCGGCCGCTTCACGGCGTGAACGTCAGGCGAGTTCCTTGACCAGGAGCTCGAACTGCAGGTCGTCGCGCTGCGGAATGCCGAAGCGCTCGTCGCCGTACGGGAACGGGGTCATCCGGCCCGTACGGCGGTAGCCGCGGCGCTCGTACCAGGCGATGAGGTCGTCGCGTACGGAGATCACGGTCATGTGCATCTCGTCGACGCCCCACGTCTCGCGCGCCGCGCGCTCCGCCTCGGCGATGATCACCTTGCCGAGGCCCGAGCCCTGCAGCGCGGGGCTGACCGCGAACATCCCGAAGTAGGCGTGGACGCCCCGGTGTTCGAGCTGGCAGCAGGCGACGACCTCGCCCTCCCGCTCGACCGTCAGCAGTCGGCTGTCGGGCGACTTGATGACCTCGAGCACGCCCTCCGGGTCGGTGCGCTGCCCCTGGAGGATGTCCGCCTCGGTGGTCCACCCGGCCCGGCTGGAGTCCCCGCGGTAGGCCGACTCGATCAGCCGGACCAGGGCGTCGACGTCGGCGTCGGTGGCGTCGCGGTAGGTCAGTCCGGTGGCTGCGGTCTCCATGGGCGTTACTCCGATTTCTGGGCGCGACTCGGGCACGGACGAGGGTAGCGCTGCCACTAGGCTCCGGATGCATGGTGCACGTTCTCAGCAGTCGAACCCTTCTCCATCCCACCGATCCCGAGCGGTCCCGGGCGTTCTACGGCGGGCAGTTGGGCCTCGCCGTCTACCGCGAGTTCGGCACGGGGCCGGAGCGCGGCACCGTCTACTTCCTCGGCGGTGGCTTCCTCGAGGTCTCGGGCCGGTCCGCGACGGCGCCGTCCCCGGCCGTGCAGCTCTGGTTGCAGGTCGAGGACGCGGCCGCGGCGCACGAGGAGCTGCGGGCCAAGGGGGTCGAGATCGTGCGGGCGCCGGTGAAGGAACCGTGGGGCCTGATCGAGATGTGGATCGCGGACCCGGACGGGACACGGATCGTGCTGGTGGAGGTGCCGGCGGACCATCCGATCCGGTACCGGCCCGGCATCTGAGGTCAGCGGGGGCGGTGTTCCCAGCGGCGGTCCGTGCGGGTCAGTTCGCGGAAGCCCGCCGAGGTCAGCCGGTCGAGGGCCGCCGTGTCGTCGGCCGGTTCGTAGGCGAGCAGGCGGTCGACGCCGGACAGGCGCAGCCAGTCGGCGGCCCGGCCCAGGAGCCAGTGCTCCAGGCCTTCGCCGTACGAGGCCGGGTCGATGTACAGGTTGCCGATGTCGGCGAGGCCCGCGGCCCGGGTGTGGCGCTCGGGGCGGGCCAGGGCCGTGTCGACCTCGATGAAGCCGAGGGCGCGTGAGTCGGCGTACGCCGTGAAACGGGTGCCGCACTCCCCCAGCGTGCGCTCGACCGTGACACTCCGACGGGGTGTGGGCGCCGGCAGGTCGGCGACCCGCGCGACGAGGATCACCTCCGTGTCCCCGACGTGCCGGTAGCCGGCGCGCTCGAAGGCCGCGCGGATGTGCGGCCAGTTCCGGGGCAGGCCGTAGACGACCGGGGCGGGCACGTCGCCGCTCGCGTAGCGGGCGCGCACGTTCCAGCGCGCCAGCTGGGCGAGGCAGGCGTTCATCAGCAGGTCGGCGGCCCGGTCGGAGTCGGGCCAGAAGGATGCCGGCGGCCGGCAGACGAACCAGTGGATCTCGCCGATGTCCCGGTAGCTCTCACCGACCTCCGCGTCGGCGCTGTAGCGCAGCAGATGGGCCGCGGCCACGACGGTGTCGCGCTGCTCGGCCACGAGCGTGACCCGTTCCCGCACCCACGGGTCGGTGATGGACTCCTCGGGCTGGCGTTGCAGATCGCTGAGCACGGTGTTCACGGACACGGAGACGCCGGGGACGACGGCGGCGACGTGCCGGTTGATCAGATCCGTGAGCTGGTCGCGGTCGTCACGGTGGAAGGTGCGCACCTCGAGCGCGGGCATGCGGGACCTCCGGGCGGGAGTGGTGGGCTGGAGGCCGCCATGCGATGCGGTACGCAGCCGAGCGTACGTCGGCGGCGGCGCCGGATGCGAGGGGGTTTCGCCGGATGGCCGGGGCCCGGGCCGGGGCATAGCGTGCTGGGAGGGGTTCTCCCTTCGTGAGGGATCCAGATCGGAAGGATCCAGATCGGAAGGATTCGGATCGGATGGATTCAGAGGGGATGGATTCAGAGGGGCTCAGGGAATTCAGCAGGCATCGGGAGGAACCATGAAGCTCGACAAGCCGGTGGCCGGCGGGCCCTGCTGGACCGAGCTGGGGACCAGGGACATGGCGGCGGCCAAGGAGTTCTACGCGGAGTTGTTCGGCTGGCGCAACGAGACTGACCCGCGTCAGGAGGCGGGCGGCTACACGGTCGCGCACCTCGGGGACGCGGCGGTCGCCGCGCTGACCCCGCTCTACCAGGAGTCTCAACCCGTCGCATGGAACGTGTCGTTCGCGGTGGCGGACGCCGACGCTGCCGCCCAGCAGGTGACGGCGGCCGGCGGGACGGTCCTGGTCGGCCCGATGGACGTGCTCGACGTGGGTCGCTTCATCGTGGCGCTCGATCCGGCCGGTGCCGCCTTCCAGATGTGGCAGGCGCGGGCGTTCCCGGGCGCCGGACTGTTCAACGCGCCCGGGTCCCTGGGCTGGGTGGAGCTGCTGACCCGCGCGCCCGAGCGGGCGACGAGCTTCTACACGGCGGTGTTCGGCTGGAGCGTCAACGCCTCGGAGCACTACACGCAGTGGGGCATCGACGGCGCGGACTTCGGCGGGATGGTGCGGATGGACGACAAGTTCCCGCCCGAGGTACCGCCGCACTGGCTGCCGCACTTCGCGGTGGCGGACGTGGACGCCACCGCGGCCGAGGCGACGGAGGCCGGCGGCACTGTCCTCATGGAACCCACCTCCGTGCCCGCCGGGCCGCGGATCGCGGTGCTACGGGATCCGCAGGGGGCGGTGTTCGGCGTGTACCGGGCGGGCGACGAACACTGATCAGCGCGCGAGCCGGACGGTCATCGCGACGGTGATCTCGTCGCCGGCCGTGATGTTCTGCGGCTTGCGCACGGCGACCTTCAACGGCAGCAGATAGCCGCCGTCCTTGGGGAACAGCGAGGTCTCGAAGTCGACCTCGCCGATCCGCGCGGCCACGGGGATGACGCCCCAGCCATAGCTGGCCATCGCCGCGACCTCACGGATGTCCGCGGACTCCTCGTCGGGCACGGGCAGGTAGTAGTAGGGCGCCGGGCCGCGCCACTCGATCACCCGCGCGGCGAACGTGAACTCCACAATCAGGCCCCTTCTTCGAGAACGGTCAGGTCGCGCTCGGCGTACAGCCGGTGGTGCCACTCCTCGTTGAGCACGATCAGCAGGCACTCCCGGACCGGGAACGTCTCGCCCTCGTCGGGCCAGCCGGGGCCGACGAGCGGTGCGGTCCGCTCGTCGAGCCGCTCGTCCGTGAGGGTATCGATCACACGACGGACGAGAGCCATCGCCTCATGGCGCAGGGCGAGTGCCTCCTCCAGCGAGGGCCGGGCATCGCGGTCCCACGGCACGCCCTCGCGCGGGTCCATCTGGTCCCAGGGCAGCGACAGCGGGTGCCAGGGCGCGGGGTCGCCGAGCACGCCTCGGCCCACCCAGGACTCGGCGGCGAACGCCAGGTGCCGCAGTGTCTGGATGAACGACCACTCGCCGTCCACCGACGCGTGCAGGAGCTCCGGTTCGAGCTTGCGGGCGCGCTCGACGGTGGCCGCCCACAGGTGCTCGTCGAGGTCCCACGCCTCGCGGAACCCGTCGGCGGTGGTGGGCCTGAACCTCGGCCGGTCCGGGTGACGCCGGTCGAGCTCGGCCTCCACCAGCGGCGCGACGTCCACACCGTTGATGACGAGGTGGTGGATCTCGCCGTCGATGGTGGTGTCGACGATCTCGACGCCACGCATCACCACCCGGTGGAGCGCGGAGTGCAGGATCGTCGCACCGTTGAGGCTCACGCCGCTGAAGCGTGTCCGCGACATGTTCGCTCGCTCGAACTCGCCGTCGGCGAGGTCTCGGAAGTCGTCCGCCATGACCGTCACCATAGGTCCCTTCAGGCAAGCGGTGTCACCGTCACCCGGTCCACGACCGGGGCATACGCCGACCGCTGGCCGAAGGCGTTGCGGGTGTGGCCGTCGAAGTCGGGGAGTTCGTCGGCGGTGAAGGCGACCGTGTTGGCGCCCTGGTTCAGGGTGACGGGGACGGACAGGTTCCAGAAGTTGTTGAAGTGGAAGGTCGTGGGGAACAGGACGCGGTGCGGGGTGGCTCCGTTGACGGAGATGTCCGCGCGGCGGCAGACCGGGTCGGGGTTGTAGTGGGTGGCGGGCGCCTGCTCGCCGTTGGAATAGCGGATGGTGAGCGCGTGGCGTCCGGCGCGCTCGGCCGTCACCGTCAGGGTGAGCGCGTTGCCGGGGCCCGCTCCGATGCCGTCCACCGCCTTTCCGCCGGTGGCGTACGAGTGTCCCGTCACCCTTGCGCCGCCGGTCAGGATGCCTTCCTCGGCGCCGGTCACGCGCGTGGGCAGCAGTCCGCGGGACGGGGCGACGCGCAGCCGGTCCACGACCAGGCATTCCGAAGTCCCGGTGACCGTCACCTTGTTGATGCCGCCGGCCAGGAAGAGGGGGACGGCGCCTCGCTGAACGCGTCCGAGTTCCTCGCCGTTGACCGCGAGCAGGCCCTCGCCGGGGCCGAGCAGGTCGACGGTGACCGTCGCCTCGCCGTCGTCGGCGGCGTGCACCCAGAAGGTGACGGTGCCGCCGCGGGGGGCGACGGCGACGCCGGGGCCGGAGGCGCCGAGGTGGGCGTAGCTGACCCGGGAGCCCGCGCCGAGCGCCGCGTACTCGGCCTCGTACAGGGCCTCCTGGTCGTCGCGCAGGACGAGGTCCAGCTTGTCGACGACCGCCTCGCCCTTGGTCGCGCCGAGGTCGGGGTCCTGTGCGGCGAGGGTGATCCGGTGTGGCCCTGCGGTCAGTTGGGCCTCGATGTCGGTGTGGCCCCACACGGCCCACTTGTAGCCGAGCGGCAGCCGCAGTTCCCGCGCGTCCTGGCCGTCGACGCGCAGGAAGACGTTGGTGGGGCCGTTCTCGCGCACCAGGTCGGCCAGGTTGTGGGAGTTGGCGAAAACCCTGATGTCGTACGTCCCGTCCTGCGGGGCCTCGACGTCGAAGGCGAGCATGCCGTCGGAGCCGGTGCGCAGGCCGCCGATGTGGTAGCCGCCGGAGGTCGCGAACTTGTCGACGTCGGAGGGGGATCCCTCGGGGCCGTTCTTCACGTAGCCGCCGCCCGTGTACGTGGCGTCCTCGGCCTCGTACGTCCGCCGCCGGTCGGCCGGGGGCGGCAGCAGCGTGGCGCCGTTGCCGCCAGGGGCCAGGATCAGCTGGTAGGCGGACATCTCGTCGAGGTCGGTCAGGGGCACTGCCACCAGGCCGTCCATGACAGGCAGTTCGGCGTCGAGGAGGCGCAACGGCTGGGCGGACGCGCCGACTTGGCCGGTCCAGGAGATCTCCTGCAGCCGTACGTGGACGGTCGCACCGAACACGTCCGCGTCGACGCCCTCGAAGACCAGGTCCGCGGCGCCGCTCGCGCCGCCGAACAGCACGCGGGCCTGCCGCTTGAGCCGGTCGAGCGTGGCGACGCCCTGCAGCGTGTACTGCACGTTGGGGTGGGGTGCGGTGACGCGGACGGTGTTCCCGGACAGCTGCCCGTAGGCGTTGAACAGCCACCACTGGCCGTTGCCCTTGTTGGCCTCGACCGCCGAGTCGTTGAGGTTGCCGGCGATGTTCCAGTACGCCATGTCGGCGTCGACCTTGGACTCCTCGATCGCGGCGATCCACTGGATCATCTGCCCGGGCACGGACAAGTGGTAGTTGTGCGCGTACTCGTTGAGGTTGACCGGCAGCGGGCCGATGCCCAACTCCCGCTCCAGTTCCCGGTACTTGACGACGTTCGTGCGGACCTCGTCCGGCGAGGACAGCTCGTGCCAGGTGATCGCGTCGGGGAGGACGCCGTGCTCGCGCGCGAACTCCAGGAATCCGCGCACCTCGGGGTACAGGACGCAGGTGTTGGGGCCCGCTATGCGCGCTTCGGGGTCCAGGCCCTTGATGAGGTGGTACGTCTCCTGCCAGGCCGCGAAGTAGGGGCCCGGTTCGGTGCGCCAGGAGACCTGGTCGTAGCCCCACTCCCCCGTGCCGAACATGTTGCCCTCGGGCTCGTTGAACGGCACGTAGACGACATGGGACCTGAGCGCGCCCAGGGTGAGGATCTGCTCGACCTGGTGGCGGACGCTGCGCAGATAGGTCGCGAGGCGTTCCTCTCCGGTGGCGCCCGGCCACTCGTAGGGGAAGCCGCGGTGGATGTCGGTCAGATAGACGTAGACGTCCTGGCCGCCCGCCGCGACGAACGACGGCAGGACATCCAGGGCGTCGGCGCCGGGATGCTGGATGCCGTCCTGGGCCTTGGTGGTGACCGTGCGGACGTACATGCCCTCGACGACGGCGCGGCTGGGCACGCCGTCGCCGTACAGGCCGTAGAGCGTGCCGCTCGCACCGCCGTGGAACGGGCCTGTCTCGGTGCCCAGGTCGACAGTGAGCGTCTCGGCTGTCACGGCAGCCCTCTTTCGTTCGGCATTTCGTACACCAGTCGGTTATCCGAACCGGCCTGGTCGAACGTAAGGAGTGGTCGCGGATCACGTCAACGGACGTCCGGCCCTCGATTTTTCCGAGGGCAGCCGCTCGGACAGGGTCTCTCACACACGGAGGGCGCCGAGGCGGCCCTCGAGCCGCCCCAGCAACTCGCCCAGCAGCCCGGCCAGTTCGCCCTGTCCCTGCGGATCCAGGACGGCCAGTACGGCGGTCTCGTAGGCCAGCTGCTCGGGGAGGATCCCGTCGACGAGATCGCGGCCGGCGTCGGTCAGGCGGACATGGGCGACGCGACGGTCGCGGGTGTCGCCCCGGCGCTCGACCAGGCCGCGCTCGGTGAGCTGCTTGAGGCGTTTGGTGACGGCGGCGCCGGAGGAGAAGGTCTCGCGGGCCAGCTCGCTCGGGGTCAGTTCGTGGCCGGTGCGGCGCAGCGCGCCGAGCAGGTCGAACTCGGGGCGGCTGAGGCCCGCCCGGCGCAGCGGGGCGTCCTCGGCCTGCTGGAGGAGGGCGGCGCAGCGGTTGATGCGGCCGATGATCTCCATGGGGCCGGTGTCGAGGTCGGGGTGGACGGCCTGCCACTGCCGGACGACCGCGGAGACGGTGTCGTCACCCCTGGCCGCGCCCGCCTGCCGTCCGTTCGCTGCCGTCATGGCCGTACGCCCTCCGTTCTCACGCTCCGGTGCGGCCTCTGGTGCCTTGCGGCCCTGGGGAGCAATGGCACCCGGCGTCGCGACGCCCGGCACAGCCGCTCGCCGCGTTGCCGAAACACCCTAGTAGCTCCGTCACGAGGGCCTTCCGGCGCCTTGCGACCGAGCGCACCGGACGCCGCTCCTTGTCCCGGGCGCCGTTGCTTCCCAGGTCGTTACCGTCGCCGCGAGCGTACGGTGTCCGGCCTGCTCGGCGCGCACGACCCGCTCCTGGGGCAGGGCGCGCTGCCACCATTCGCCGGACGCCGCGTCGACGGTGGCGCGCAGGTCGGCCAGGGCGGCGGCGAGGGAACGGCGGGCCGCCTGCACGGCGCCGGGCGCAGGGGCGGACTCCGCCAGGAGGCGGGCGGCGTGCTCGCGGGAGCGCTCGACGGCGGTCAGCGCGAGCTCGACGCGGTCGCCGGAGCGCCGGTTGGTGACAGCGACCGCGGCGAGGAAGCCGATCAGGGCGCCGACGACGGTGTCCACGACGCGCTCGGTGATCAGCCGCCCGGGTTCCTGCAGTCCGGTGAACTCGGTGATGAGCAGCGCCATCGGGGTCACGCAGACGCTGCCGAGCCAGTAGTTGCGGCCCATCAGCGCCTCGGCACCGAAGTTGAAGGCGAGGCAGCACAGCACGAGGGCGGCCGGGCCGAGGTGGGCGAGCGGAACGACGGCGGCGAACAGGAGGACGCCGACGAGGTTGCCGACGACGCGCTGGACGCCGCGGCTCCAGGTGAGGGCGAGGTTGGCCTGGTAGAGGGAGGCCGCGGTGACCAGGGCCCAGTAGGGGCGACCGATACCGAGGGCGAGGGAGGCGTAGCCGGCGAGGGCGCAGCCCAGGGCGGTGCGTACGGCGATCGGGGTGAGCGGGCCGAGTCGCTCCCACAACGGGCGGGACGGGACGGCGAGTTCGGCGTCCACACCGAGGAGTTCGTCGGCGGCGGCCGGGTCGTGGACCTCCGGAACGGGCCCGGCGCCGGTCAGCTCGCCCGCCCAGGTGCGCAGCTGCTCCGGGTCGGTGTCGGCGGGTGCGGCGAGGGCGACTTCGGCGCGGATGACAAGACGTTCGAGGCCGCGCCGGGTACGGGTGTCGCCGATGGCCAGCAGCGACTGCCAGGCAGCCTGGACGGCAGCGAAAGCCGCGGCACGGGCCCGGGCGTGGCCGTCCGCGGTGCCACGGGTGCCGGCGTACGCGGCGGCGGCGTTCAGCGCGCCTGCGGTGGCCCGCCGCTCCGGGCCGTGCGGGCGCAGCAGCCAGGGGGCCATGCCGACGAGCCAGGCCCAGCCGCCCGCCGCGAGGGCCAGCGCGAGGTGGCCGGGGACCTGGCCGAGGGTCTGCGGGGCGAAGAGCGAGGCGGAGGTGATGAAGGTCAGGACCACATTGGCGGGCGGGCCGACGCGGGTCGCGTCGCACAGCGTCTTCTGCAGCGCGGCCAGCAGGGCGCCGACGGTGACGAGCACGACGGCGCTGCCGGTGAGCGAGGCGGTGACCAGGGAGACGGCGAGGCCGCCGACCATGCCGAGGACCACCCAGACCAGGGCGCGGGCCCGGGCGGCGTAGGGACGGTTGTGGGCATACAGCGCACACAGCGACCCGGCCATCGTGTACATCGCCAGGTCGAGCCGGCCGAGGGCCAGCAGCGTCAGATTGGGCGGGGCGACCGAGGCGACGACGCTCAGGGCGGGCTTGAACCAGATGTCCGCGGGCCGACCGAGGCGCAGGACGCCGGTCAGGGGGAGGCGGGGGGCGCGCGGGGCGGTGAGGGTCGGGGGCCGGGTTTCTGGTGTCATGCGACATAACATTACCAGGTGTTTTACTCGTAAAGGATTCCTCTGCCCCCGGCACTCACCTGCCGTGCTCCCTCGAATGCTCCCCGTGTACACCCTTGCGCTCGCGTGCGCGCCGCGTCGTGCGGGCAATCACCGACTGTCGACACCGTCGAGCGGGGAGGCGCGCGTGCACGGAACGGCTTCGCCGGGCTGGCTGCTGGTCGCGCTGTGCGCGGCGACCGGGGCCTACTGTCTGCTGCGGATGCGCAGCACGGTCGAGGAGCAGCGCCGGGCCGCGGGCGGCGAGGCGCTGATGGGCTTCGGCATGGCCGCCATGGCCGTGCCGGCGGCGGTGTTCAGCCCGCCGTCATGGACCTGGCCCGTCTACACGGCCGTCTTCGGCGCCGCAGCGCTGCGCGCCCTGTGGGCGGCGCGGACGAGCGCGCACCATCTGCACCACCTGGTGGGCGCCGCGGCCATGGTCTACATGGCGCTCGCGATGGCCGCCTCCCCGGGTCACCATGCCGGGCACGGGGCTTCGTCCGGAGTCCCCCTGGTGACAGGGGTGTTGCTGCTCTACTTCATGGGGTACGTGCTGTTGTCCGGCGTCCGGCTGATGCCCGTCGTGGCCACGGCCGGCGGGACACCGGGCTGGAGCGACCGCCCGGAGCTGGCGCGGGCGTGCCGGCTGTCGATGGGGATCGCCATGGTGGCCATGCTGATCACGCTCTGACGCTCTGCTGCTCTGCTGCTGGGAGTCTTCTTCTCGTACGAAGCCGTTGCCTGCGTCACTTTGCCGTCGCAGACCGTATCCCGGGTGTGCGTTGGCTCATAGGGTGATCGTCATGATGGTCCCCGCGGCATTGTTGCTGCTCGGCGCGCTGGCCGCCGTCGTCGCCCCTCGGCTGCTCGCCCGGGCCGACTGGGCGGACCGTGAACCGGTGGTCGCGCTGTGGGCGTGGCAGTGCGTGGTGGCGGCCGTACTCCTGTGCTGTGCGCTGTCGATGACGCTCAGCGCGGCGGCCGCCTGGCAGGCGGTGCGCGGCCATGTGTTCGCCGCGGCGCCGCACGCGGTCGTGGACGCCTACGCGCTCCGCGCGACCGGCCCCTGGGCGGCGGCGACCGCGGTGACGCTCGCGTGCGCCGGGGTGTGGAGCGGGGCCATGCTGGTGCGGGAGGTCGTGCGGGCGCGTGCCAATCGTCGGCGGCACCGGGCCGAACTCCTCGTCCAGGCCCCGCTGTTGCCCGGCGAGGAACCCGCGAACGGCCGGCTCGTCGTGCTGGAGGGTGAGCGGGCCGACGCCTGGTGGCTGTCCGGTGCGGCGCCCCGCCTCGTGGTCACCACCGCCGCGCTGCGCCGCCTCAAGGGCCGGCAGCTGGACGCCGTCCTCGCCCACGAGCAGGGACACGCCCAGGCCCGGCACGACTGGCTGCTGCACTGCTCGGGCGCGCTGGCGGGCGGCTTCCCGCAGGTGCCGGTGTTCGCCGCGTTCCGCGACGAGATGCACCGCCTGGTCGAACTCTCCGCCGACGACATGGCCTCCCGTCGCCACGGACGTCTGACGACCGCGCTCGCGCTCGTCGAACTCAACGAGGACCGGGGCGTGTTCGGCCCCTCTCCCACCGCGCAGGGACACGTACCGCAGCGGGTGCACCGGCTGCTCAGCGCGCCCGACCGGCTCACGGCCGTCCGGCGGCTGGGCCTGACGGCGACCGCCACGCTGGTGCCCGTGGTGCCGGTGCTGGTGGCGTTCGTGCCGGGGCTGCGGGCTCTGCGCTAGACGGATCGACAGGCCATTGGCCTCGCACCCCGCTGTTCGGCGAGGATCACTCCATGCACAACCCGCCCGTCGACTCCCCGCCCCGCCCGCCCGACCACCGCACCACCGTCCGCGCCGCGGCCGCCCTCGCCCTGTGCTCCGTGCTGCTGCTCATCCTGGTCGCGGCCGAGTGGCACCCGCTGATCAGCATCGACGGCGACGTCGCCCGCACCACCCACCGCTGGGCCGTCGACGAACCCGGCCTCACCCATGCGTTCCGCATCCTGACGGACTGGGTCTGGGACCCCTGGACGATGCGCCTGGTGTGCGCGGTCGTCGTGGTGTGGCTGGTGTGGCGGCACTCGGCTTGGTGGACGGCACTGTGGCTGGCGGCCACCTGCGCACTGGGGACCCTGCTGCAGCAGTCCCTCAAAGCCGCGGTCGACCGCCCGCGCCCCGTCTGGACCGACCCGGTCGACTCGGCCCACTACGCCGCCTTCCCCTCGGGCCACGCGATGACCGCCACGGTCGTCTGCGGCCTCCTGCTGTGGCTCCTGCACCGCTACGGCCCCGGCCGCGCCGTATGGCGTACGGCGCTGGCCGTGGCGGCGGTCTCCGTGGTCGGGGTGGGTCTCACGCGCGTGTGGCTGGGCGTTCACTGGCCGTCCGACGTGCTGGGCGGCTGGCTCCTGGGCGCGATGCTCGTGGCGCTGGCCGTGCTGGTCCACGAGCGGTGGCGGCCGTGAGCACCCCCACGCGGAGCCGCTGAGCTGCGGCTCTTCCCGTCCTCAAGAATTTCGCACATAAGATCCACGCATGACGGCTGTTCTGTTCGACTTCTCCGGCACCCTCTTCCGTATCGAGTCCACCGAGTCCTGGCTGCGCGCGGTGCTGGACGAGGCCGGGATCGCGCTCCCGGAACCGGAGTTGACGCAGGCCGCGAAGGCGCTGCAGGTGGCGGGGGCACAGCCGGGCGGGGCGAATCCGGCCCAACTGCCCGAGGACCTCGCGGAGGTGTGGAAGATCCGGGACGAGAGCGCCGAGCTGCACCGGGCCGCCTACACCGGTCTCTCCCGTCAAGTGCCGCTCCCCGATGCGGGATTGCACGAAGCGCTGTACGACCGGCACAAGACTCCGGCCGCGTGGGCCCCGTACCCCGACGCCGCCGAGGTGCTGCACGCACTGTGCGAGCGCGGCATCGGCATCGGCGTGGTCAGCAACATCGGCTGGGACCTGCGCCCGGTCTTCCGCGAGCACGGCCTCGACCGGTACGTGGACGCGTACGTCCTGTCGTACGAACACGGCATCCAGAAGCCCGATCCACGGCTGTTCGCGGCGGCCTGCGAGGCGCTCGAGGCCGATCCGCAGGAGACCCTGATGGTCGGCGACGACCGGCCGGCGGACGGCGGCGCGGCGGCCCTGGGGTGCCGGGTGCACCTGGTGGACCACCTTCCGACGACCGAGCGGCCGGACGGGCTGCGCGCCGTACTGGACCTGGTGGACTGACCTCGGCCCCGGTCGGTCCAGACCGACCTCAAGCCCGTCCGGCCCGACTGGCCTCAAGCCCTGCCGGTCACCCCTGATAGCCCTCCACCTGCGACGACGGCCGCGCCTGCGCGTCATCCGGGTTCTCGCCGAACTCGGACTTCGCGCGCCGCTGCCGCAGCAGGTCCCAGCACTGGTCGAGCTCCTGCTCCAGCCTGCCCAGCTGCCGCCGTTCCGTCGCGCTGTCGATCTCGCCGGACGCGAGGGACTCCCGGAGCTTGCGCTCGTCCTCAACCATGTCCGTGATTCTGGCCAGGATCCGCTGGTCCTGTTCCATGTCCGCAGGCCTCCTCGGCTCGGCACTCGTGCCCACTTTAGGGACGCCGGGGCCGCTGTGCGACGGGAGCGCGACAGGATCACGAGGGGAGTACCGAAGGTCCGGGAAGTAGCCTCAGCACACCTTCTGGGCGACCAGACCGCCCGCCTGAGACGATCCCCCGCGTCGCCCCAGACGGACGGCAGCCCTGACCAGCCGCTACGGAACACCGATCGGGACGTGCCGAGTATAGTTGGCTGGCAGCCAGTCAACGCAGGAGTTACAGCATGTCCCCGCGCAGCGCCTCGGTCAATGAAGAGTTGCGGAGACGTTCCCGGGAGCGGCTCCTGCAGGCGGCCGTCGAGCTGGTCGGCGAGTACGGATACGAGGCGACGACGCTCGGCGACATCACGGACAGAGCCGGCTCGGCGCGCGGTCTGGTGTCGTACTACTTCCCCGGAAAGCGCCAGCTCGTGCAGTCCGCGGTGCACCGGCTGATGCACCGCACGCTCGAGGAGGCGGTGGAGCGGGAGCCGCGCACCGAGGACGGCCGGGAGCGGATGGCGCGGGCCATCGACGCGATTCTGGGTCTGGGGCGGGACCGGCCTGTGCTGATGCGCCAGCACATGGCCGGGCTGCTGCAGGCGGAGGGCTTCGTGCAGTGCCCGGAACAGCAGCGCCTCGCGGAACTGCTCAGGGACAGTGTCGCCCGGCGCGGGTCGCAGGACGTCGACGCGGAATATCCGATGCTGCGCTCGCTGCTGATGGGCGCCGTCTACGCGATGGTGTTGCCGAACGTGCCGATGCCGATCACGACCCTGCGGGCCGAGCTGTTCACGCGCTACCGGCTCGACTGGGAGATGGGCGTCCCACCGGAAACGGACGCGGCGACCGGAGGGACGCACGAGGCGGATCTGTCACGGTACTTCGCGACCGGCGAGGAGCCCGGCGACCGGCCCGGCCAGTCGGATCCGTCCGGTCAGTCAGAGCCATCCGGTCGGTCGGAGCCGTCCGGTCAGTCGCAAGAGTCCGGTCGGTCGAAGTAGTCCGGCCGCTATACGGCCGGACGTCGAGCTCGCCCGGACGGATCCTTTCGCCGGATTCCGTTCGCCGGACCCTCTTCGCCGGATCCCCTTCTCCAGATCCAGGTGCCCGTCAGCGCCGTGCGTGACGTGGTGCCAGGAACCCCGAGTCTCGCGCCTGCGAGATCAGCCTGAGCGACCTGCGGCGGCTGTGGCCGGTCGCGCACATCACCGCGAGGACCGGGTCGGCGCCCCCCTGCTGTGCCGCGCGGTACTCCTGGGCGACGAGCCGGCGCCCCTCGATGCCGCGGGGCCAGGTGGCTCGGGCCCGCCGGGAGCCTGCGGATCCGCCGCGTCCCGAAGCCGGATCCCGTCTCGGGCCGCACGCCTCGAAGAGCGGTTCCTCGATCCAGTCGGCGAGTTCCGCGAGGTCGTCGAGAGACAGGGCCGGCTGGGCCCTGACCTCCTCCAACGAGGCGCACCCGTCGCAGACCACGGCGAGCGCGTCGACCCGGGCGCCGTCACTGAACGCCAGCCGGACGGTGAACCACGACGTGGTGCGCTCGTCCTCCCGCACTTCCCACGCGGGCCATACGGACACCGTGCCATCCGTCGGACAACGATCAGAAAGATTAAGAAAGGATGCTTCTAGCACACGCGGAACGTAACCACTTGATCACATTCAGCGAGAACGGACACGCACGTCCGCACCGCGCCTGCACCCTGTCAGCGGAGCACCGGCGGTGCGATCCTGGAGCCGTAAGCGATCTCCTCTCGTAAGGAGTTCCGCCGTGATGCGTGTCGCCGTCGTCGGCTCCGGACCGAGCGGGGTCTACACCGCCCAGAGCCTTGTCCAGATGGACTCCGGGGTGCTCGTCGACGTCCTGGACCGGCTGCCGTGTCCGTACGGCCTGGTGCGCTACGGCGTCGCACCGGACCACGAGAAGATCAAGTCACTGCAGAACAACCTGCGTACGGTCCTGGAGCACGAGCGGGTGCGCTTCCTCGGCGGCATCCAGGTCGGCCCCGGCGGGCTGCCGGGCGCCAGGCTGCGCGAGCTGTACCACGCGGTCGTGTACTGCGTGGGCGCCGCCACCGACCGTCACCTCGGGATCCCCGGGGAGGACCTGCCGGGCAGCTGGTCGGCGACGCAGTTCGTGTCCTGGTACAGCGCCCATCCGGACGCCGCCGACGACGGGTTCGTGAGCGAGGCCCGGTCGGCCGTGGTCATCGGCGTGGGGAACGTCGCGGTGGACGTCACGCGGATCCTGGCCCGGGGCCCGGCGGAGCTGAGCCCGACGGACATGCCGCAGGCGGCGCTCAGCGCGCTGACCGCGAGCCGGGTGAGGGACGTCCACATGGTGGGCCGGCGCGGCCCGTCCCAGGCCCGCTTCACGACCAAGGAGCTGCGCGAGCTGGGCGGCCTGCCGAGCACCCAAGTCACGGTGGATCCGGCGGAGTTGGCACTGGATCCGGCATACGTGGATCCCTCCGCCGCCCTGCCTGCGGCCCAGCGCCGCAACGTGGAGGTGCTGCGCGGTTGGGCTCAGACGCCTCCCCAGGACGCCCCGCGCCGCATCCGGCTGCGCTTCTTCCTGCGCCCCGTCGAACTGCTCGCCGACGCGGGGCGCGTGGGCGCGGTGCGCTTCGAACGGACGGAGCCGGACAGGCAGGGCGGCGTCCGGGGCACGGGACGGTACGAGGACATCGAGGCGCAGTTGGTGCTGCGTTCGGTGGGCTATCGCGGAGTGCCGCTGGAGGGGCTGCCGTTCGACGCGGCGAGCGGCACCGTGCCGCATCTTGCCGGACGCGTCCTGCGCGCGGGCGTCGTCGCGCCGGGCGAGTACGTGGCCGGCTGGATCAAACGCGGCCCGACGGGCGTGATCGGCACCAACCGTCCGTGCGCGAAGGAGACGGTGATGTCGCTGCTCGAGGACGCCGACGTGCTCGTACGCAGGGACCTTCCGGAGGATCCGGTCGAGATGCTGCGTGCGGAGGGGATCGAGCCGGTTCAGTGGGCGGGATGGCAGGCGATCGAGCGGGCCGAGGCGGCCCTCGGGGCCTCACTGGGCCGCAGTGTCGTCAAGCTGGCGGACTGGGAGTCGCTGCTGGCGGCAGCGCGGGCCGCGGGGTCGCAGCAGGTCTCGTAGCGGAGTCGGACGCCGTCGATTGGGCAGTACACACATCGGCAACAACCCGGAAATCAACAAACTGTTCAAGCCCCCTACGGTCTCGTACTGTTCGGCTGTCTCCCCCCTCCCCCCGCCGCTCTGGAGCACCCATGGCTACGACCGCCCCCGTCCATCCGGTCGACGAGGTCCCACCCGTACGGCAGTTGGCCGCCTTCGGGCTGCAGCACGTGCTCGCGATGTACGCGGGCGCGGTGGCGGTGCCGCTGATCGTGGGCGGTGCGATGAAGCTGTCGCCCGCGGACCTGGCGTATCTGATCACCGCCGATCTACTGGTGTGCGGCATCGCGACGCTTATCCAGTGCGTGGGCTTCTGGCGGTTCGGGGTGCGGCTGCCGATCATGCAGGGCTGTACGTTCGCGGCCGTGTCACCGATGGTGCTCATCGGTACGACAGGCGGCGGACTGCCCGCGATCTACGGCTCGGTGATCGTGGCGGGGCTCGCGATCGTGCTGCTCGCGCCGGTCTTCGGGAGGCTGCTGCGCTTCTTCCCGCCGCTGGTCACCGGCACGGTCATCCTGATCATCGGTGTCTCACTGCTGCCGGTCGCGGGCAACTGGGCCGCGGGCGGTGTTGGTTCGAAGGACTTCGGGGAGCCGAAGAACCTCGCGCTGGCCGGCTTCGTGCTGGCGGTGGTGCTGGGCGTGCAGCGGTTCGCGCCCGCGTTCCTCAGCCGGATCGCCGTGCTCATCGGCATCGCCGTGGGTCTGGCGGTGGCGGTGCCCTTCGGGTTCACGGACTTCAGCGGGGTGGGCGACGCCGACTGGGTCGGAATCAGCACGCCCTTCCACTTCGGCGCCCCCACCTTCGAGGCGTCCGCGATCATCTCGATGCTGGTTGTGGCGCTCGTGACGATGACCGAGACCACCGGTGACCTCATCGCGGTCGGCGAGATGACGGGGCGCGAGGTCGAGCCGCGGTCGCTCGCGGACGGCCTGCGTGCCGACGGCCTGTCCACCGTCCTCGGCGGCGTGTTCAACACCTTCCCGTACACGGCGTTCGCGCAGAACGTCGGCCTCGTCGGGATGACCCGGGTGCGCAGCCGCTGGGTCGTCGCCACCGCGGGCGGCATCCTCGTCCTGCTCGGCCTGCTGCCCAAGCTGGGCGCGGTGGTCGCCGCAATACCGGCGCCGGTGCTGGGCGGTGCGGGCCTGGTGATGTTCGGGACGGTGGCCGCGAGCGGTCTGCGGACCCTGGCGCAGGTGGACTTCAAGGACAACCACAACCTCACGGTCGTCGCCGTGTCGGTGGCCGTGGGCATGCTGCCGGTCGGGGTACCGACGGTCTACGAGAAGTTCCCGGACTGGTTCCAGACGGTGATGAACAGCGGCATCAGCGCGGGCTGCCTGACCGCGATCGTGCTGAACCTGCTCTTCAACCACCTTCCCTCGAAGGCGAGTTCAGCCGCCGAGACGGACGGCCTGCCGAGCGGCGGCGGCGAGCGCGGTGTCGAGAAGCCCCAGGAAGAGGTCGTCTAGGTCCTCCCGGCGCGGGCCGTTGGATCCCTTCCTGCGGGCCGCGAAGGTCATGCATCGGTTCGCGGCCCGCGTCAAGTCCGAGACGACCCGCCGGCCGCTGCCGTGGGCCTGATCACCGACGCCGAACAGGCCGAGAAGATCCTGGCCAACGGTGCGGCGGACGCGGTGTTGTCGGGCCGCGAGCTGCTGCGGGACCCGGCGCGGGCGCGGCGTGCGGTGCGTGAGCTCGGCGGGGGCGTGCACGTGCCGGAGCAGTATCACCGGTCGGTCTGACCACAAGTCCCCTCCGGGCGATGGCCGGAGGGGACTCACCGTCGTCAACTCGCTGTGCACGCCGTCCCGTTGAGCGTGAAGGCGGGCGGGGCCGCGCTGTTGCCCGTGTGGCTCGCCTGGTAACCGATGGTGACGCTCGCGCTCGGGGCGAGCGTGCCGTCGTACGAGACGTTCGTGGCCGTCACCGCGCCGGTCGTCGGTGCGTATGTGGCGCCCCAGCCGTTGGTGACGGCCTGCCCGGCGTGCAGCGTGAAGGCCAGCTGCCAGCCGTTGACCGTCGTCGTGCCCGTGTTGGTGATCGTCACGGAGGCGGTCAGACCCGTGTTCCAGGCGCTGGTGGTGGCCGTCACCTTGCAGGCGCCCGGCTGGGGTTGGGGCGCGGGACCCGAGCCGTCCAGGCCGAAGAAGGTGAGCGCGCGGGATGCCATGCCGTACGCGTACAGGTTGTGGCCGACGCCCTGGAGGCTGATGGCCTCGACGGGCGCCTGGTCACCGGTGGAGCCGTAGCGGGTGCGGGTCCAGCCGGAGACGGGTGAGTCGGTGGCGGCCGGGGTCTGGCTGACACCGAGGACGTTGGTCCACTCCTTGATCTCCTCGCCGAAGTTGGGGTAGCGCAGCGTCGCGTCCTCGGTGCCGTGCCACACCTGCATACGGGGGCGGGTGCCGGTGTAGCCGGGATAGGCGGCGCGCACCAGGTCGCCCCACTCCTGCGGGGTGTGCGTGATGGTGCCGTTGGCGCACGCGCTGTTCCACTCGGATCCGTCGGTGGTGGCGAAGCAGCCGAACGGTACGCCGGAGAAGGCGGCGCCGGCCGCGAACACGTCGGGGTAGTCGCCCAGCAGGACGTTCGTCATCATGGCGCCGGACGAGATGCCGGTGGCGTAGATCTTGCTCGTGTCCGCGGAGTAGGTGTCGGTGACCCAGTCGATCATCGACTTGATGCCGACGGGGTCGCTGCCGCCGTTTCGCTTGAGTGCCTGGGGCGAGGAGACGTCGAAGCACTTGCTGGCACGGGTGACCGAGGGGTAGATCACGACGAAGCCGTAGGTGTCGGCCAGTTGGGCCCATTCGGTGCCGCTGTACATGGCCGGCCCGGAGCCGGTGCAGTAGTGCACGGCCACGACGACGGCGGGGTGCGCCGTGACGCTGTCGGGGACGTACAGGTACATCTGCAGGTTGCTGGGGTTGGTGCCGAAGCCGGTGACCTCGGTGAGGGTCGCGGTGGGGACGGCGGCGCGCGCGGCGGCGGCCGGGGGTGCGGTGAAGGTCACCGCGGCGAGTAACGGCACCAGTGCGGTGACCAGTGCCAGGAGAACCGTGCGCAACGGTCTCCGCTTGAGGGTGCGGGTGGGGGTGGACACGTCCTTGCCCCTTTCTCAGCAGGAGGAGTTCGTCTGGGTCAACAGGCCCAGACTCCAAGGGAGTTGGGAGTAGTCGCCGCCCGCACTCGGGTCCATCCCCTGATAGAGGTAGCGCAGTCGACAGGGGTTGATGGTGAGGGTCTGGTCGACGCCGTCGCGGATCATCTCGCCGTGACTGAAGTCCGTCGTCCAGGCGGTCTGTCCGTCGGCGAAGGTCACGTTGCTCGAGCGGATGAAGGCGCCCGCCTCGGTGTCGGCGAGCGGAGTCCAGGTACCGCCGAGGCTGTCGGCCGTCCAGGCCCGGAAGTAGCGCCGCCAGTCCGAGCCGGTGGCGAGGGCCTCCACGAGCATCAGGTACGTGCCGCTGTCGCCGAGGCGATAGACATTGCTCGCCTCGAAGAGGTCGAAGCGGTTCGGCTCGGAGAGAACGACGGTGGTGTCGCGGAAGCCGCCCGGGAACTCGGCGACCGTGGTGCGGGCGCGGTACTGGTGGCCGTTGTCGTCGGAGAAGAACAGGTAGCAGTCGGTCTTGTCGCAGATGGTCCAGAAGTCGAGCCAGCCGCCGCTGCCCTTGTTCTCGGTGACGACCGGCGGCTCGCTGTCGAGGAAGGTGCGCGGCGCGCTCCAACTGCCGGGATCCGCAGGGTCTTTGGAGGTCGAATAGGAAGGAGGACCGGTCTGGTAGACCATGTACCAGGTCTTCTGCGGCGCGAAGTAGAACACCTGCGGAGCGGCGGCGTACCGGTTGCCGATGTTCGGATTGGTGTCGAGGAAGGTCTGCGGGGCGGCCGCCGCCTGGGAGAAGTCGGCGAAGCTGGTGTGGGCCAGGCTCCACCGCCCGGAGGTGTCGGCGGTGGTCATGTAGACGTGCCAGCGGTTCTTGTAACGGAAGACCGTCGGGTCCTTGACCGAGACGATCGGATGGGCCGCGTCCGGTTTCGGGCTGATCAGCGGGCCGGTCGAGGACCAGGTGAACACCCCGGGAAGCGGGTCCTCCCGGCCGGCTCCCGTGCCGCCGGCGGCCGCCGAGCCCGGTGACAGAACCAGCGTGCCGACGGCCAGCAAAAGCAGCACCAGTCCACTGGCGAACGTGCGCGTGCGCGGAGTCGTCATCGACTCGCCCCTTTCGGAAACCTTTCGGAATCTCTCGGGAATCTCTCGGAAAAGGGAGGCGTCCGCCCCGCATCGTGGCATGGACACGACCCTCATGGAAGCGCTCCCACGCCACTTCCTCGCACGGTTTGAGACAGCCCTTACCGCCCACCAGGCCTGACCGGATGTCTTTTGCGCAAAGCGTTGACTAGAAAGCGCTTGCCCCCTACGTTCCGTTCAACAGTGTGACCGACAAGAGCCCAGATGGTCCCGAACCGCCACATTGCTCCCGCGCGGCGTTCAGCACAACGAACGTCATTCACATACAGGATCGGCCCAGTCCTCATGAAGGGACGCACCCGCATGCGTACTCACCCCCCACGTACACACGCGCAAAGAACGACCCTGGTCGCGGCTGCAGCGGCCACCCTCGTCACGGTGTCCGTCCTCGTCCTCCCCCAGTCCGCCGGGGCGGCCGAGTCCTCACCGGTCGGGTTCGGCGCCGGGACGACCGGCGGCGGCAGCGCCACGGCGGTCACCGTCTCCACGCTGGCTGCCTTCAAGTCGGCCGTGACCGGCAGCACGGCCAAGGTCGTGAAGGTGAACGGCCTGATCCCGCTGAGCGGTCAGGTCGACATCGGGTCCAACACCACGGTCCTGGGGGTCGGTTCGTCGTCCGGGTTCACCGGTGGCGGGCTCAGGCTGAAAAAGGTGACGAACGTCGTCGTCCGCAACCTGAACATCAGCAAGCCGGTCGCGCCCGCCGACGGCATCACCGTCCAGGCGTCGACCAAGGTGTGGATCGACCACAACGCCTTCTCGGCCGACCGCGACCACGACAAGGACTACTACGACGGCCTGCTGGACATCAACCACGGGTCCGACTACGTCACGGTCTCCTGGAACACCTTCAAGGACCACTACAAGGGTTCGCTCGTCGGCCACAGCGACAACAACGCCGGCGAGGACACCGGGCATCTGCGGGTGACGTACCACCACAACTTCTTCAGCAACGTCTACTCGCGCATCCCCAGCCTGCGCTTCGGCACCGGGCACTTCTACGACAACTACGTCGTCGGCGCCGAGACCGCCTGCCACTCGCGCATGGGCGCCCAGATGCTCGTCGAGAACAACGTCTTCCGCTCGACGAAGGTCGCCGTCACCACGAACCGCGACAGCGACGAGGACGGGTACGCCAACCTGCGCGGCAACGATCTCGGCGGGGCCGCGACCGAGATCTCGCAGGTCGGCACCTTCACCAGCCCGCCCTACAGCTACACCGCCGAGCCGGCCTCGTCCGTCGTCGCCTCGGTGACGTCCGGCGCGGGCGCCGGACGGATCTGACCACCCACCCCAATCCGACCACCCCCCAACTGACCACCCCCCAACCGGAAGAGGGCATTGGGACATGGCTTCACCAGCACCTGCACGTGCCCGCCGGCGCGCCCTGAGCGCCGCGCTGGCCGCACTCGGACTGTCTGCTGTCATGATCATGACTGACGGAGCGACTCCGGCGAGTGCCGCGACCTGGCCCACGGCCAACGGCAGCCAGGCAGTCACCGCCACCATCTCGGTCTCCGGCACCAAGGACTACGGGATGAAGCGCCTGTACGGCAGCGGCGACCTCGGCACCGGCGGCCAGAACGAGGACCAGGACCCGATCCTCGAACTGGCCCCCGGCGCGGTCGTGAAGAACGTCATCATCGGCTCCCCCGCCGCCGACGGCATCCACTGCCAGGGCGCCTGCACACTGCAGAACGTGTGGTGGGAGGACGTCGGCGAGGACGCGGCGACGTTCCGGGGCTCCTCGTCGTCCAACGTCTACACCGTCTCCGGCGGTGGCGCGAAGGAAGCCAGCGACAAGGTGTTCCAGTTCAACGGCGCCGGGACGCTGAACATCTCGAACTTCGCCGTGCAGAACTTCGGCAAGCTGGTCCGCTCGTGCGGCAACTGCAGCACGCAGTACAAGAGGACCATCAACCTCAACACCATCGAGGCGACCTACAAGGGCAGCGCGCTCGTCGGCATCAACACCAACTACGGCGACAGTGCGACCCTGAAGAAGATCACCATCGTCGGGGACAGCAGCAAGAAGATCGTGCCGTGCCAGAAGTACATCGGGAACAACACCGGTGCGGAGCCGCCCACCAACGGCTCGGGCCCTGACGGTACTTACTGCAAGTACGCAAGCTCGGACATCACCTACAAGTAGGCCCCGAGCAGCCCCCCACGGTGAATCAGGCCGTACGAAGCGCACCCGCACGGCGCTTCGTACGGCCGCCGTCGTGTCGGTGCCGGTCGGTGCGGCTCAGTGTGAGTCAGTGTCGTGCTGGTGGGCAGCTCAATGCCGGTCAGTGCGAGTCAGTGCCGGATCGTGCCGGTGATCTCCCGCTGGTACTCCGCGTACTCGGCGCGCAGGGCCGCGCCCGGCCAGTCGGCGGGCAGGAGTTCGGGGGGCAGTACGGGGTCGGCGAGCAGGTGGCGCACGGTCGCCGCGAAGGCGGTGAAGCGGTCGGCCGGACGGTGCGCCTCGGCGACATGGGCGAGCAGGGCACGGGCCGTGGCGGCCCAGGCGTCCAACGGCCAGAGCTGCGCGGCCAGTTCACGCGCGGGCCGGTCGGGACGGGCAGTGTAGGACTGGGCCACCTGCGCCAGTGCGTCCGGCAGGGTGCGGGTCAGGTTGGCGGGGCGCAGCCATACGCCCTCGCGGAGTTCGGCCAGGCGTAGGGCGGTCAACCGGGTACGCAGGTCGGCGCGTTCGGCGGGGCCGCGGCCCGTCGCCATGATCACCACCATCTCCCAGTCGCCGTCCCACGCGCGCGTGCGGGCGTCCACCGCGTCGTCCTGGCGGCGCTGCCGGGCCAGCAGACGGTCGCTGAGCCCGTAGACGGCGTCGGTGCGCCGCAGGTCGCCGGCGGCCACCATCCGGCTGAGAGCGGCACGCAGCGTGGAGCCGCCGACGCCGAAGGGCTCCACCGCGCGGACGAGCTCCTTCACCGGCAGCTCCGGCGGGTGCGTGCCCAGCAGCAGGCTCAGCACGACCGACCGCGCGGACAGCGGCGGCAGGTCGACCTCGCCGGGCTGCACTGACACGTTCATCCGCATGGGCACGTACTTTACGTGCGCTCGTCACCTGCGCTCTTTGCGTGCGCTCCTTGTGGAGCTTTACGCGCGCCTTCTTGTTGCATCATTGCTACGACCGCAGAAAAGGCGCAACATGGCTGCATGACCTCGACACCCGCGCCCTCGCAGTCCCGGCCGCAGTACGCCACGCACGACGTCACCAACCAGCCGCCGGCTCTGACGCCGTACGACGCCTCCGACGACAAAGCCCTGCTGGAAGGGCTGCGCCGCGAGGGTGCCGGATGGGCCGAGGAGGACGTCCGGCGGCTGGGACTGCTGGCCGGCAGTGCCGAGGCCCAGGAGTGGGCCGAGCAGGCCAATGTCAACGAGCCGGTACTGCGCACGCACGACCGGTACGGCAACCGCGTCGACGAGGTCGACTTCCACCCGAGCTGGCACCACCTGTTGCGGACCGCGGTCGCCGAGGGAATGGCCGCCACGCCGTGGGCGGAGGACCGGCCCGGGGCCCATGTCGCCCGTACCGCGGGCGGGTTGGCCTGGGGACACACCGACGCCGGGCACGGCTGTCCCACGTCGATGACGTACGCGGCCGTACCCGCCCTGCGGGCCCAGCCCGATCTCGCGAAGATCTACGAGCCTCTGCTGACCAGCCGCGAGTACGAGCCCGGCCTCAAGGTGCCGACGGAGAAGCGCGGCCTGCTCGCCGGGATGGGGATGACCGAGAAGCAGGGCGGCTCCGACGTCCGTACGAACAGCACCACGGCGTGGCCGACCGCCGAGCCCGGCGTGTACGAACTGCGCGGGCACAAGTGGTTCACGTCGGCGCCGATGTGCGATGTGTTCCTGGTGCTGGCGCAGGCCCCGGAGGGGTTGTCGTGCTTCCTGGTGCCGCGGATCCTGCCCGACGGAAGCCGCAACACCTTCCGCATCCAGAGGCTCAAGGACAAGCTGGGCAACCGGTCCAACGCGTCCTCCGAGCCGGAGTTCGACGGGACCGTGGCCTGGCTGGTCGGGCCCGAGGGGCGGGGCGTCAAGACGATCATCGAGATGGTCAACTGCACCCGGCTCGACTGCGTGATGATGTCGGCCACGCTGATGCGCAAGACGCTCGTCGAGGCGGGACACCATGTGCGCCACCGCAGCGCGTTCGGGGCGCTGTTGGTCGACCAGCCGCTGATGCGCAACGTCCTGGCGGACCTCGCGCTGGAGTCGGAGGCCGCCACGACGCTCACCCTGCGGCTGGCGGGCGCCGCGGACCGGGCGGTGCGCGGGGACACGGGTGAGGCGGCGTTCCGGCGGATCGCGACCGCCGTCGGCAAGTACTGGGTGACCAAGCGGGGCCCGGCCTTTACAGCGGAGGCCCTGGAGTGCCTCGGCGGCAACGGCTACGTGGAGGAGTCGGGCATGCCGCGCCACTACCGCGAGGCTCCGCTGCTGTCGATCTGGGAGGGCTCCGGGAACGTCAACGCCCTTGATGTACTGCGGGCGTTGAAGCGCGAGCCCGGGACCGCGCAGGCGCTCTTCGACGAACTCGCCCTGGCGCAGGGGGCGGACGCACGGCTGGACGCCGCGGTGGCCCGGCTCGAGGGCCTGTTGGCCACCGGGTCCGAGTCCGGTGCCCGCCGACTGGTGGAGCAGATGGCCCTGACCCTCCAGGCCTCCCTCCTGGTCCGGCACGCCCCACCTGCCGTCGCCGACGCCTTCTGCGCGACCCGGCTGGGCGGCGACTGGGGTCACGCCTTCGGCACACTGCCCGACGCGGCCGATCTGGACGCGATCCTCAACCGGGCACTGCCGGGCGGGAGTTGAGCGGTCCGCATCCGGCGGGCGGCGGCACGGGGCGGCGCAACAGCACGCGGTGGGGCGCGGCGACCGGCGGCATCACCCGGGCCGCACCCGCCACGCGCCGCAGCACGTCGAGCGGGTCGAGTCCCGCCTTGATGAGCGTTTTTGCCCGCCCCCGAATGTTCTTGCGGTCCCCTGTGAGTGGCGCGTCCGCTGTCAGTGGCGGGTCCTCCGCCCGCTCTCCGGCCACTGCAAAGTGATGCTCCCGCCCGCCGGAAGTGCGTGCCAGTGTGTGGCGAATTCGTTCAGGCGGGTCAGGATGCGGTCAATGAGTTGTGGTTCGCCGATGTCCGGGTCCATCGAGGAGAACCAGTCGGGAAGGTCCGGGCGCAGCCCCGCCCGCAACCGCCACAACGGATCGCACGCGGAGGCCAGCGTCTCGGAGCGAGCCATGTCGGCGTGCTCGGCCTTGCTCGGCGGCCGTTTCGCCTCCCGTCGTGCCTGACGCTTCCTGACCGCGGGATCGGCCGCCGAGAAGATGTTGCTCCGGCCGGCCGCGATCCGGCCGAAGACCCCACCGGACAGCCCCGCCTCGGCCTCGACCAGGAAGTGCACCGCGTCATGGGGCAGCCAGTCGTCGTAGCCCGGCCCCTGCCGCGGTGCCAGTTCCGGCCCGCGGTCGCGGACGACGGTCATCCGATACCGGCGCCCTGGCATCTTGGTGAACGTCACGTCCATGGGCAGCACGGTAGCCACCGTTGCGGGAAGCTCGCACGGAATTACCGCACGTGAGACACCGGGTCCCCGCCGGGCCGGCAGGTGAACCACGGGCGAATTCTGGCTTGTCCTCTGGTCAGGAGCAGGTCAGGAAGGCTGGTCGCGGTCCTGCGGCCTGCTTAGGATCATTCGACGCCGCCTCGTTCGTACGACTCCCAGGAGGCCCGGCATGCCCGAAACCGCGGTCGGCTCCGAAGCCGCAACCGGTCCCACAGCTCCCCCGCCCCGTCCGGCACGGCGGCGCACCGCGCTGCTCGCAGGCGGTGCCCTGGTGGCCACGGCAGCGGTGGTGGCCGGGGCGCTGGCGGCCGGTGGTTCCGGCGGAGGGCGTGATCAGGCGAGGGCGGCCGACGGTCTGCGGCACACCACCGTCGAGGTCGCCTCCGCGGGCTGCGGCCGCGGCTGGACCCACCCCGAACCCGGCCGCCAGGTCTTCGATCTGCGCAACAACTCCAGCACAGCGGCTGAGGTCTACCTGACCGACGCCAGGACGGGCGCGGTCTACGGCGAGGTCGACGGTCTCGCGCCGGGCACCGTACGCCCGATCCGGGTGACCCTCGGCAACGGCACGTATGCCTTCAAGTGCCTGCCCGACGACGCCGACGCCGTCACCGGTCCCACCGTGCGCATCACCGGCGGGAAGGTGCACAGCGGTCCGGCCGCCGTGCCGTTGACCCAGCAGGACCTCATCCCGCCGACGCTCGCCTACCAGAAGTGGATCCAGGCCCGCACGGTCGAGCTGACGCAGAAGACCGACGTGCTGCGCGACGCAATCGACAGCGGGGATCTCGCGGCCGCGCGCACGGACTGGCTCACCGCGCACCTGGTGTACGAGCGGATGGGCGCCGCCTACGGCACCTTCGGCGACGCCGACGGGGAGATCAACGGCACCACGGCGGGACTGTCCGGCGGGGTGCACGACGCGGACTTCACCGGGTTCCACCGGGTCGAGTACGGACTGTGGCACGGCGAGTCGGTGAGCGGCCTGCGCGGGCCGGCCGACCGGCTCGCCAAGGCCGTGCACAGCTTGCGCGACAGCTGGCCCGCCCAGCGGATGGATCCGGCCGACGTCGGTCTGCGCGCGCACGAAATCCTGGAGAACACCGTGCAGTTCGAGCTGACCGGTCGTACCGACTACGGAAGCGGCACCAACCTGGCCACGGCCCGCGCCAACCTCGACGGCACCCGCGTGCTTCTCGGGTTTCTGCGACCGCTGCTGAAGACCCGCGACACCGGCCTGTCCGGCATCGACTCCTCGATGGCGCGTGCCCGGCGCACGCTCGACGGCCAGAACCACGACGGGCACTGGACACCACTGGCCCGGCTGACCCGCACTCAGCGGGAGAAGGTCGACGCGGACCTGGGCGAGCTGGTCGAGCGGCTCTCCGACGTGGCCGCTCTCACGGACGTACGGAGGACCGCGTGAAGCCGGTGAACAACGTCGGACGCCGGGGCTTCCTGGCCGGCGCGGCCGCCGTGGCCGGGACCGGGCTCGTGGCCGCCGACCACGGGGCCGCCTCTGCCGCCGCACAGTCCGGCGAGAGTACGAGCGTGGCCTTCCACGGCACGCACCAGGCCGGCATCCTGACCCCGGCGCAGCGCGCCACGGCGTTCGTGTCCTTCGACACCACCGCCGAGAACCGCCGCGAACTGGCCGACCTGTTGCGCACGCTGACCGACCGGGCCCGTTTCCTCACCGCCGGTGGCAGCCCGGACGAGCTGGGCATCACCGCCCCGCCCGCCGACTCCGGCACCCTCGGCCCGGACCTCCCCGCGGACACCCTGACCGTCACCGTCGGTGCCGGCGTCTCCCTCTTCGACGACCGTTACGGCCTGACTTCCCGCCGGCCCCACCGGCTCACCGCCATGCCGACGTTCCCCGACGACGACCTCGACGCCGCCTGGTGCCACGGCGATCTGAGCGTGCAGTTCTGCGCCGCCGACGCGGACACGGTGCTGCACGCCCTGCGCGATGTCACCCGGCACACCCGCGGTGGCATGCAGGTGCGCTGGCGCATGGACGGCTTCATCAGCCCGCCCCGCCCCTCGGGCACACCCCGCAACCACATGGGTTTCAAGGACGGCATCGCCAACCCCGACGTGCGCGACGCCCGCGCGATGGACCGCCTGGTGTGGGTGGACAGCGGCGCGGGCGAGCCGGACTGGGCGACCGGCGGCAGCTATCAGGTCGTACGGCTGATCCGCATGCTGGTGGAGTTCTGGGACCGGGTCTCGATCACCGAGCAGGAGCGGATGTTCGGCCGCGCGCGGGACACCGGCGCACCCCTGGACGGACGCCACGAGAAGGACACCCCGAACTACCCGCAGGACCCCCAGGGCGACGTGATCCCCCTGGACAGCCACATCCGGCTGGCCAACCCGCGCACCACCGCCAGCGAAGACCAGCGCATCCTGCGCCGCGGCTACAACTACGACCGCGGCACGGACAGCAACGGCAACCTCGACATGGGCCTGCTGTTCTGCAGCTACCAGCAGGACCTGGCCCGCCAGTTCGAGGCCGTGCAGAAGCGGCTCGCCGGGGAGCCGCTGGTCGACTACATCTCGCCGTTCGGCGGCGGCTACTTCTTCGCCCTGCCCGGCGTGCGGGACGGCTCCGACTGGCTGGGGCGCACCCTGCTGGCCTGATTGCGCCTGTCGTAACCGGTCAAGAGCACGCCAAGAGACCATGAGGATTTCCTGACCGAAGATTCGCTGCGGCGTCATTGCCGCTCCCCTGCAGCGCCGCCACCATTGCCCAGGATGCAGCCGTAGATGTCATGGCCACGAACGCGGTGACAGTGGAGAGCAGTGCTCCCGGAAGGCGAGACAGCATGATCGGCACAGGAAGAAACTCAACGGCGCGGCGCCGGTTGAGCCGTTTGGGCGCCCTGCTCGGTGCGGCCGCCCTGGCGAGCGCGGGCGGGGCCGTCCCCGCCTCTGCGTCCTCCGCGCACGGCGGTCACGGCCACTCGGGCACGAACACCGCGACGCCGATCAAGCACGTAGTGGTGATCTACGACGAGAACGTCTCGTTCGACCACTACTTCGCCACGTATCCGAAGGCCGCCAACACCGACGGCACGAAGTTCAAGGCCGCGGCGCACACCCCGAAGGCCGACAACCTGCTCAACGCCGGGCTGCTGAAGCAGAACCCGAACCTGTACACGCCCAAGCGGCTGGCCAGTTCGCAGGCCATGACCTGCGACCAGAACCATTCCTACGGTCCCGAGCAGTACGCGGCCAACGGCGGCAAGGCCGACAAGTACGTCGAGAACACCGAGGTCAGCAAGTGCAGCGGCGGGCTGTTCGGTGAGCCCGGCCTGGTGATGGACTACTACGACGGCAACACCGTCACCGGCCTGTGGAACTACGCCCAGCAGTACGCGCTGAACGACCACTCCTTCGGCTCGGCCTTCGGCCCCTCCACGCCCGGCGCGCTGGAACTGGTCTCCGGTCAGACCCATGGCGTCATCTCCGTCGACCCCGCCTCCGGCACGGAGAACCCGAAGCAGACGACGACGCCGGACTCGTACGCCGTCGTCTCCCCCGACGCCAAGGGTGTGGGAACGGTCATCAACGACCCCGACCCCGCCTTCGACGACTGCTCGGACAAGGACCACACCGCGACCAACGCGCTCGCGGCGCTGAAGGGCAAGAACATCGGTGACCTGCTCAACGCCAAGGGCGTGAGCTGGGGTTGGTTCCAGGGCGGCTTCCGGCCCAGCACGGCGTGGGACGGCAAGCAGAGCGACTACGCGAAGTGCGACACCACGCACACCAACGTCGGCGGCGCGGCGGCGGTCGACTACAGCCCGCACCACTCGCCCTTCGAGTACTACAAGTCGACGTCCAACCCGCACCACCTCGCGCCGAAGAACGTCGCCGAGATCGGCCACAACGGACGCGCCAACCACAACTACGACCTGACCGACTTCGACGCCGCCGTCCAGGCCGGCAACCTCCCCTCGGTCAGCTTCCTGAAGGCCGCCGAGTACCAGGACGGACACGCGGGTTACTCGGACCCGACCGACGAGCAGCACTTCCTGGTCAATGAGATCAACGAGCTGCAGCAGTCCCCGCAGTGGAAGTCCACCGCGGTCGTGGTCGCCTACGACGACTCCGACGGCTGGTACGACCACGTCACCGCCAAGGTGCTCAACGGCTCCAAGGACTCCACCGTCGGCTCCAACGGCAAGGCCACGGACAGCCCCGCCTGCCAGTCCGGCCCGGCCGCCAAGGGCGGCTACGCGGACCGCTGCGGGCCGGGTACCCGGCAGCCGCTGCTGGTGATCTCGCCCTACAGCAAGGTCAACAAGATCGACCACACCGCGACCGAGCAGGCGTCGATCACCCGGTTCATCGAGGACAACTGGAGCACCGGCCGCGTCGGTGACGCCTCGTTCGACACACGGGCGGGCAACCTGAGCGGCTTGTTCGACTTCCGGCACCCCAACGACAAGCAGGTGCTGCTGAACTCGGACGGTTCGATCAAGTCCGTGAAGGGGATCCCGCACTACACCGGGACGTCGGCGTCGGCCGCCTCCACCCACGCCGCGTACCCGCCCTACGTCCAGGACCTCAAGGCGCAGAACCTGGCCGACACCGGCTCGGCCTCCCCGGCTCTGCCGATCGCCGTCGCCGCCGGTCTGCTCACCGCCGGCGCGACCGGCACCGCGTTCGCCCTGCACCGCCGCAAGCGGCGCCACGGGCCCCTGACCGCGGCCCGCTAGGAAGCTGTGTGGAGGGGCCGCGGACGCTCGGTCCGCGGCCCCTCCACTCGTGTCAGGACTACTTGGTCGCGTCGGGTTCCGGGACGCGACCCGGCTCCAGTTCGTCCGGGGTGATGGGCAGATACCGCGAGATGAAGAAGCGGTAGAGGGCGGCACCGACCACGCCGCCGATCAGGGGCCCGACGATCGGCACCCAGAAGTAGAGGTTGCCGTACTGGTCCCGCCAGGCCGTCCCGTACCCGGTGATGTAGCTGGCCAGCCGCGGCCCGAGGTCACGTGCCGGGTTGATGGCGTAGCCGGCGTCGGCGCCCCAGGCCATGCCGATCGCCACGACCAGGAGGCCGATGATGAGCGGGGCCATGTTGGCGCCGGGCGGGGTGCTGAGCAGGTCGGTGATGGCGAAGATGACCAGGACCAGGATGGCGGTGCCGATGATCTGGTCGCGCAGGGCGCCCAGTTCGCTCACCGGCAGGCTGCCGTTGCCAGGGAGGGTCGAGAAGACACCCTGGGTCTTGATGGTGTGGCCGGGGTCGACCTTGGCGAGGACCTCGGTGTAGTTCCAGCGCACCAGCAGCGCGGCGACGAAGGCGCCCGCTGTCTGCGCCAGCGCATACGGCAGGACCTTCTTCCAGGAGAAGCCCGCGAAGCACGCCAGGGCCACGGTCACCGCGGGGTTGAGATGGGCACCGCTGATGCGGGCGGCCACGTACACGCCGAGCATGACGCCGAAGCCCCAGGCCCAGGCGATGCTGTCGTGGTCTCCGAGACCGGCGGCCACCACTTGGGCGACCACTCCGCAACCGAAGAGGATCAGGATCATGGTGCCCAGGAATTCTGCCGACAGTTCGCCGACCAGTCTCCTTCTGGACGTGTGCTCCGCCATAAGGCACCGCCTTCCGCCAGAAATGGTTGTGTTCGCGAGGGTAGTTGTCCGACGCGAGGCGTCCAGGGGCCCAGCATCAACTGGAGTAACCGCTACCTCTTGCGCCTTGAGCCAAAGCCCGAATGCGTCGGTTCAAGGCGCCAACCAAAACCATGGCACAGGGTCCCTGAGCCCGCACCGCGACGCGGTGTCGCGATGCATCGTCAGGGGGACGCCGTAGCCCTCGAAGGCGTGGCAATACGGGGAAACACTCGGCCGCGGCAGGCCGCCGCCGGGCTCCGGCGTCAGCTCGTCTTGCGTCCCCACAGCGGGCCGAAGCGGGCCCAGTCCGTGTCCCACTGGGACATGCGGCGGCGTTCCAGACGGCCGCACAGGACCCGGCCGCCGACGAAGGGCACCGCCGCGGCGCTCACGCCCACCAGGATGCCGATCAGTGAGGAACGCAGTTGGGCCTGGGCGGCGGTGGCGGGCCTGGTCACCAGGTGACCCTGCGGGTCCGTCCAGATCGCGACCGTCGTGCCGGAGGCGCTGCCGGGGCTGACCCGGACCTGACCCGTGTGCGAGGTGCCGTCGGGCGCGGTCCAGCGCACGTTCCCCCACACCTGTTCGCCGCTCGACGTGGAGTGGGCGGCGGCCTTTCCGGGTGCCTTCTCCGTCAGCCGTGCCGCGACCTGCCGCCACTCGACGCGCTCGCGGGCCAGCCCGTCCTCGACGGACCTGGTGGCGGTCAGACCGGCGAGCACTCCGGCCAGGACGGTCACCAGCCAGGCGCCGAGCACGACCCACGCCTCCACCGCGTCGGCGCGACGCCTGAGCGGGTTGCGCCGCCAGCGCCACAGCCACACCTTCGGACCACGGAACGCCATCGAAGGCATCCTCCTCACGAGCGCACGATCACCCCCGACCTCCCTCCCATACGGGCGGAGGCCGCAGGATGCTCAGGTCGACTCCCCCGACTCGACGGTCGCACGAGACCCCGCGCTCCCGCAGGTGTCTTCGCAAACCGGCCGGTTATCGCCGCGTCACGTCGCACCCACCGCCCTGACCTGCGGCGACTGCGACTCCAGGGGTGACTGTCAGTGGCGGGGTGCAGACTGGCGGGTGTCTGGGACAAAGACGTCAAAGACACAGCGGAGGAGATCGGCATGACCGAGGTACTGCTCACCGTGGGCACGCGCAAGGGCCTGTTCATCGGGCGACGGCGCGGTGGCTCATGGGAATTCGACGAGACCCCTTACTTCAACGCGCAGGCGGTGTACTCGGTCGCCGTCGACACCCGCGGCGACCGTCCGCGCCTGCTGGCCGGTGGCGACAGCGCGCACTGGGGCCCGTCCGTGTTCCACTCCGACGACCTGGGCCGCACCTGGACGGAACCGTCCCGACCGGCCGTCAAGTTCCCCAAGGACACAGGGGCTTCACTGGAGCGCGTGTGGCAACTGCACCCGGCGGCCGCGGAGCAGGACGTGGTGTACGCGGGCACGGAACCGGCCGCGCTGTACCGCTCGGAGGACCGCGGCGAGACCTTCGAGCTGGTCCGCCCTCTGTGGGAGCACCCCACGCGCGACAAGTGGGTGCCGGGCGGCGGCGGTGAGGGCCTGCACACCGTGATCACCGACAAGCGCGACCCGCAGGCCGTGACGGTCGCGGTCTCGACGGCCGGAGTGTTCAGGACCGAGGACGGCGGCGCGAGTTGGTCCCCCTCCAACTCCGGTGTCTCCGCGGTGTTCCTGCCGGACGCGAACCCGGAGTTCGGGCAGTGCGTCCACAAGATCGCCCAGGATGCGGCGACCCCGGACCGGCTCTATCTGCAGAACCACTGGGGTGTGTACCGCAGCGACGACGCGGGCGCCCACTGGACCGACATCGGCGAAGGTCTGCCGTCCACCTTCGGCTTCGCCGCGGCCGCCCACCCCACCCGGGGCGACACGGCATACGTGTTCCCGATCAACGCGGACGCGGACCGGGTGCCCGCCGACCACCGATGCCGGGTCTTCCGCACGGCCGACGCGGGCAAGAGCTGGGAGCCCCTGTCCGCGGGCCTGCCGACGGACGACCACTACGGCACGGTGCTGCGCGACGCGATGTGCACCGACGCCGCCGACCCGGCGGGCGTGTACTTCGGCAACCGCAACGGCGAGGTGTACGCCTCGGCCGACGACGGCGACAGCTGGCGGCAGTTGGCCTCGCATCTGCCGGATGTGCTGTGTGTGCGGGCCGCGGTGGTCGGATGAGTTCCACGGGGGGATCGTGCGGCCTTGACCACCGGTTGATGTCCACCGCCTGTACGGCAGTGGCGTGACGCCCACGGCACCACGACCCTTGCATGAAGTCGTCGAAGAGGGCTCGGCGAAAGCCTCTACGCATCCGGGACCGGTGTCTCGACGCGCACACGGACGACAGTCGCGCTCTGCAGACCGAGCCGCGTCTCGCCCGCGCCGGGAAGGACGGCATCGAAACGCATCAGTTGTCGGCCGCCGAGCGAAACGATGCCGTCGATGACCACCAGAGCGGTGGTGCACTCGGCCGAGACCGGCAACTGCATGTCACCCCGCAGGAGTTCGAAGCTGCCGCGGATTCCGCTGCGCACCATGAGATTGAGTGCCTGCGCCCTGCCGTCGACAGCCGTCGTGACCACGTCGGAGTCCCCGGAGAACGAGACGGACTGGGTATGGCGCAGGTCGTGGACCACCCCGTCGACGGACAGTTGCAGGGGCACGGGGGCGGCGGACAGCAGATGGCGCTCCATGCCCGGAAACTGCGAGAAGGGGCCGGGTTCTTCGATGTCCGCGAGGCTCAGCCGCCACGTGATCGTCTCCGGGGTGCCCGTCGCCGGCTCACAGTGGATCTCCCGGGTGCGGCCTCGTCCGTTGGCCCAAGGCTGCGGTTCGAGCGTGGCTGTCCGGATGACGCGAAGGGCGTCCGCCGAGTCGACGGCCGGCTCGTTGGACGGTGGCTTCCGTGTGGGCATGTCGAGCTTGCTACCTCTCTGTCGGGCCTGGCCGATCGGTTTCCCCGGCTTCGGCGCGGCACATGTCCTCCAGTTTGGGCCCGCCGGGGCAACAGCGGTAAACCGGGCGGGGTCCGAGGAGTATGCGGCTCACACGCACAGCACTACCTGCACGTTCCGGGCCGCCACGATCTGCGACCGCTTGCGGTGCACGTCGAGGCGTGGCGCAGATGTCGTGTGAACGACGGCCACCGTGAAGCAGGTGCGAACGCCTTACCGCCCCGATCGCTACGGTTGGTATGTGAGTCAGGATCCGGGACGGCGTCTGCTGCGGTGGGGGTCGGGTGGGCTGGTGATAGGTGTGCTCGGCTCGTCGGTGGCCGTGGTGGGGGCCGGTTCGGGCTGGCGTCTGGGGGTGGCGTCGGGCCTGGTCGTGGTCCAGGTCTGTGCGTTGTGGCGGGTCGTGCGCAGCCCGGCTGCCGTGCTCGGCCTGACGATGGCGACGGGCCTCGCGGTGTGGGCGTTGTTTCCCGCGGTGAGCCTGACGGGCGCGTTGCTCGCCGCGCAGATCGCGCTGTGCGTGCTGGCGGCCACGCGGCCCAGGCGGATCTCCCTGTGGGGCGTGGCGGTGATGTGCGCACCGGCGCCGCTCGCGCTCCTGGCCGGCGGTCGACTCGGTCTGCCGCTCTATCTGCTGGCCGTCGCTCTGGCCTGGACCACCGGGGAGTTGTACCAGACGCGGCGGGCCAGGGCGGCGGCCGAGACGCGGCGGGCGGTGGCGGAGGAACGTGCCCGCATCGCACGCGAAGTGCACGATGTGGTCGCGCACACCGTGTCCGTGATGGTGATCCAGGCGAGCGCCGCCGAGGACGGCTTCACGGCTCGTCCCGAACAGGCCCGGCAGGCACTGCGGGACATCGAGACCGTAGGACGCTCGGCCCTGACCGAACTGCGGTGGCTTCTGCGGGCGTTCCGGGACGACGGACAGGAGGACGGGTCCGAGCAGGGGCAGGTGGGGCTGGCCAGATTGGACGAGATGGTGGATGTGGCGCGCGCGGCCGGGTTGTCGGTCGTCGTACGGCAGGAAGGCACCGAGGATGTTCCCGCCGGTTGTCTACCGCCGACGGCTGTGGATCTCACGGCCTACCGGATCATCCAGGAGGCGCTCACCAACATCCTGCGCCACGCTGCCGATGCCGACGAGGTGCGGGTGTCGGTACACCTCGGTGAAGCGGCTCTGGACATCGAGGTGGTCGACAACGGCCGGCCGCGGGCGGCCGCGGTGGCGGGTTCGGGGCGCGGTCTCACCGGCATGCGGGAACGCGCGGCGCTGCTCGGCGGCAGCCTTCGGGCCGGTCCGCTCGACAGCGGCGGATGGGGCGTGCGCGCCAGACTCCCCATGGAGGGCGAGAGGCTCCCCATGGAGGGCGAGAGCCTGCCGATGGAGGGCTCGTCGTGACGATCCGTGTCGTGGTGGCCGACGACCAGGCCCTGGTCCGTACAGGATTCCGCATGATCATCGACGCCCGGGACGACCTCGAAGTCGTCGGCGAGGCGTCCGACGGAGGCCAAGCGGTACGGCTGGTGCGGGAGACGCGACCCGACGTGGTGCTGATGGACGTACGGATGCCGGTCCTGGACGGCATCGAGGCGACCCGGCAGATCGTGGCCGCCGGCGGTGCGGCCCGCGTACTGGTGCTGACCACGTGGGATCTCGACGAACACGTCCTGGCGGCGCTGCGGGCAGGAGCCTGCGGATTCCTGCTCAAGGACATCCGGCCCACCGAGCTGGTCGATGCCATCCGGGGCACGGCGCGCGGCGACCTGCCGCTGGCACCCAGCGTCACCCGCCGCATGCTCGACAAGCTGCTGCGCGCCGCGCCCCGCGTACGCCCTCCGGACGGTCTGGAGAGTCTGTCGCAGCGGGAGACCGAAGTGCTCACGCTGGTCGGGGAGGCCTTGTCCAACGCCGAGATCGCCCGGGAGCTTGCCCTGTCGGAGGCCACCGTCAAGAACCATGTCTCCGCGGTCCTGCGCAAGCTGGGGTTGCGGGACCGGGTCCAGGCCGTGGTCGCGGCCTACGACTGCGGACTCGTCCAGCCGCGCCGTCCCTGAGCCCGGCAGGCTCCCCACTCTTGTGGGCTCATCCGTGAGGAGGAGCCGGCCGGGCGCTCCTCCTTGACGCCTATCGCGAGTCCGTTCTCGGGGCCGATCAGCGACGGCCGCGGCGGGCCTAGCGTCAATGGTGTGACCGACACACTTCCCTACCGCATGTATCTCCTCGCCTACGACGACTCAGTCCGAGGCCCCTTCAACCGCCGCAGGACAGGGTTCCTGGTGCGGACCGCCGTGCTCGTCGAGCTCGTGCTGCGCGGAAGCCTGGTGGAAACCGACGACGGCGTCGTCCGGGTGACCGCGTCAGGGCCGCCGACCGGGGACCCGGTACTGGACGAGGCCGTGCGGGAGGCCGCCGGCTCCTCGCACGGTTGGAAGACTCTGGTCCGGCGGCACCGCTCGGGGACGCTGGAGGCCGTGGAGGACCGGCTCACGGCGCGCGGGCTCCTCACGGCCGACGAGCGCGGGGGGCGGTTCTCCGGGCGGCGCCTCGCGGTGACGGACCCGACGGCCGTCAAGGCGCTCACCGACCATGTGTCCGCCGTCCTGCACAGCAGCGGCCCGGTCGCCGAGGTCGACGCCGCCGATGCCGCCCTGGTGGCGCTGGCCGCGGCGGGCGGGGTCCCGTCGGTCGTCCCGCGCCGGGACAGCCGTGTCCACCGGGCCCGCATCGACGCCCTCACCGGCCGGCTCGGCGAGCTCGCGCCCCGTCTGGAGAAGGCCGTACGCGGACTTCGTCTGACCATGGTCGCCGCGCAGGGAGGCATGGGCGGCAGCTGAACCATCACCGGAGCAGGACCGCACCGCATCGCAATGGGGGAAACCATGACGGTACGACGACTGACCGCAGCCCTGGCGTGCCTGGCCGCCGCCTGTACCACCGCCTTCGCCGCCGTCCCGGCTCGGGCCACGGAGGCGGCGCCGCGACCCGCCACTGCCGTACGGACTCACGACGGCGCCCTTCGCGGCAGCGCCGAGGACGGTTACCGCACCTTCGAGGGCATCCGCTACGCGGCTGCCCCGGTCGGCGCCCTGCGCTGGGCCCTGCCCCGGCCCGCGTCCCCGTGGACGGGCGTGCGGGACGCGACCCGGCCCGGCAGCGCGTGCCCGCAGCAGCCCGGCGAGGTGCCCGGGGGCAGCACGGACGAGGACTGCCTCCACCTGAACGTGACCGCGCCCGCCGACGCCCGGCCCCGACAGCCGAAGCCCGTGATCGTCTGGCTGCACGGCGGAGGGTTCACCACCGGCGCGGGCAGTTCCTACGACGCCCACCGGATGGCGGTGCGCGGTGACGTCGTGGTGGTCACCGTCAACTACCGCCTGGGCGCCCTGGGTTTCCTCGGACACGGCGGACTGCCCGGCTCCGGCACCTTCGGACTCGCCGACCAGCAGGCGGCGTTGCGCTGGGTCCGGGCGAACATCGGCGCCTTCGGCGGTGACGCCCGCAACGTCACGCTGGCCGGTGAGTCGGCCGGCGGCTTCAGCGTCTGTGCCCAGCTCGCCTCGCCCTCGGCCGCGGGCCTGTTCGACCGCGCGATCATCCAGAGCGGGCCGTGCACCGGCCGGCCCGGGCGTCCCTTCGCCCCCTCCGCGGCCTCCCTGCCGACGGTACGGGCGGCGGGTGCGCGGTTCGCGGCCAAGGTGGGCTGCAAGACCGCCCGCGACGTACTGGCCTGCTTGCGGCACGTGAGCGTCTCCCGGCTGCTCGCCGCCCAGGACACCGACCAACAGCCCGCGTACGGAACACCGCTCCTGCCGCGGGACCCCGGCACGGCCCTCGCGCAGGGACGCTTCCACCGCGTACCGGTGCTGATCGGCAACAACCACGACGAGGGCAACGGCTGGGCCGCCGGAATCATCCAGGCCGGCAATCCCGTCACCCCGAAGACCTGGCCCGACACCGTGGCCGCCTTCTTCCCCGACCCGGCGCAGGCGGCGGCGATCGTCCGCGCCTACCCGGTCACCGGATCCGACGGCGGACCCGTGTTCGGAGCGGTCATCGGCGACAGCAACTTCGCCTGCCCCACCTTGCGCACCGGCACCCTGCTGGCGGCCCAAGTCCCCGTGTGGCGTTACGAGTTCGCGGACGAGCACGCCCCTCCGCTCACCTCGGGCACACCACCGTTCCCGCTCGGCGCACCGCACGCGAGCGAACTCCCGTACCTGTTCGACCTGGGCGGCCGTCCCCGGACCATGACCCCGGCCCAACACCGCCTGGCCGACTTGATGATCGACTACTGGTCCGGCTTCGCGCGGACAGGCGACCCGAACAACGTGCCCTCGCCCGACTCCTACCCGCCGTCCTGGCAGCCCGGCGCGGTGCAGTCCCTGGCCCCCGACCACACCGGCCCGGCGCACACCGCGGCCCAGCACCACTGCGTCTTCTGGAACGGTCGGTCCTGACGGGTGTCGCCGGCCGGGCATCGTCCACCCCTGGGCGCGATCCGGCCGGCGCGCGCTTCCGGCGCCCGGCCGCGGTTCAGCCGCCGAGAGGGAGCCGGTCGTCACGTTGTGTTAGCCTCACGTGTTTGCGTGCTCGCGGCGGTTGGTGATTCTGCCCTTGTGGTTCCCCTTGTTCGTCGGCCGCTCATTTCTGCCGGGCCTTCCTCGGTACGTTCCCTACGCGGAAGGCTTCTCATGAACCACCCCGACCGCCCCGCCACCTCGCACGGCGACTCCGCCCAGCCGGTGACCACCACCCCAGCCGTGGCCCCAGTCGCTTCCTTCGCCGACCTGGAACTGCCGGCCGAACTGCTGCGAACGCTCACCGAACTCGATGTGCGCGAGCCCTTCCCGATCCAGGCGGCCACGCTGCCGAGCGCCCTCGCGGGACGCGACGTCCTGGGGCGCGGGCGCACCGGATCGGGCAAGACGCTCGCCTTCGGCCTGCCGCTGCTCGCACGGACCGCCGGGCAGCGCGCGGAATCGAAGCAGCCCCTCGCGCTGATCCTGGTGCCCACCCGGGAACTGGCCCAACAGGTCGGCGAGGCGCTTGCGCCGTACGCCGACGCACTCCGGCTGCGGATGGCCACCGTCGTCGGCGGCATGTCGATCGGCCGGCAGATCGCGGCACTGCGCGACGGGGCGGAGGTCGTCGTCGCCACCCCCGGCCGTCTGCACGACCTCATCGAGCGCAAGGCCTGCCGCCTGGGACGGGTACGGATCACCGTCCTCGACGAGGCCGACCAGATGTGCGACATGGGTTTCCTGCCGCAGGTCACCGAGGCGCTCGACCAGGTGCACCCCGACGGTCAGCGCATGCTCTTCTCGGCGACCCTGGACCGTGACGTCGACGACCTGGTCCGCCGCTACCTCCACGACCCGGTCGTCCACTCGGTCGATCCGTCCGCGGGCGCGGTCACGACGATGAACCACCATGTTCTGGTCGTCCACGGCCCCGACCGTTACGCCGTCACCACGGAGATCGCCGCCCGCGACGGCCGCGTACTGCTGTTCCTGGACACCAAGCACTCCGTCGACCAGCTCACCCGGCATCTGCGGGCCAACGGAGTGCACGCCGCTGCCCTGCACAGCAACAAGTCCCAGCCGCAGCGCACCCGTACCCTCGCGCAGTTCAAGAACGGCCAGATCACCGTCCTGGTGGCGACCAACGTCGCGGCGCGCGGCCTGCACGTCGACGACCTCGATCTCGTGGTCAACGTCGACCCGCCCACCGACCCCAAGGACTATGTGCACCGCGCGGGCCGCACCGCCCGGGCCGGTGAGTCCGGCAGCGTCGTCACGTTGGTGCTGTCGGGCCAGCGCCGTGAGCTGAGCCGGGTCATGGCCGAGGCCGACATCGAGCCGACGGTCACCAAGGTGCGCTCGGGCGAGGCGGAGCTGAGCCGGATCACCGGAGCCAGGGCCCCCTCCGGCACCCCGCTCGACAGCGGGCCGGCCGCACCGCGGCCCAAGAACACCAACACCCCCTTCCGCGGCCTCGGCACCAGCAAGGACGCCTCCCGCGGCACCGGCGGCAAGTCCCGAAAGGCCACCGAAGCCCGCAAGCTCGCCGAGGCCCGCAAGGCGGCCCAGATGCGTCGCGGCGGCTGAGAGCCGCCGTCCTGCTCCCGCTGGGGATCAGTAGAGAAAGGGTGGTTCGGGAAGTCTCGGACAGCCCTCCGCGACCAGGTCGGCGCCTTGGGAGCGTCCCATCAACCAGGCCAGAAGCGAGCTTCCCGTCCCGTGGATCATCGGTGCCAGGCCTGCCGTTGGGCGGATGTCGTGCCGGGCGCCCGTGTCGGTGGCGTGCAACCGCATGGCAGGGGCATCTTCGCGGGCGCTGAAGGAGGCGACCACCCGGCTCAGCATGGCGTCGACGAACTCGGCCGGCCACTGCGCGGGCGTGTAGCCGGCGCCCAGGTCGACGTGGTGGACCAGCACCTCGCACAGCCGTGAATCCGCGGCGCGGGCGGCAGGATGCTCCTGACCGCGGGTCCAGCGAACTGTGCGACTCCATGCCGCGAGGGGCATCCTGCGGTATTCCGCGGCGAACCGGGCTGCGCTGTCGCGGAGGTCGACCACGAGCTCATCGGCGCTGCGACCTGCCCCCGCCTCGATCTCCTCGGCGCGGGCCGCCACGCTCGGGTACTCCGCCATCTCCACCCCGGTCCTGGCCCAGATCAGCAGCCGACGTCCACCATCGGCGTTGCGGGCCAGGTGCGTCAGAACATGGCCGCGCGACCAGTTCGGCAGCAGCGACGGTGCCCGTGCGTCGGCGTCGGTGAACTGGGCGGCCGTATCGAGGACTTGTGCGGTGGCGGCACTGATCTGATCGAGGGTGGCTGCCGGGTCGAAGCCTGCGTCGGTTTCCGCTGTCACGCTGCCGCCTCTTCGGTTGGCTCGTTCACACGCAGCTCCCTGCTCTCGACCCCCTTGGCCGAGGTGGTGATCCGCCTTGGCCGATGGTCGTCGTTACGGACCACCGCGCCGCCGTGCACTGCTATTAGGTCTTGACCATGCTGCATGCCGACACCGTGAATTGTTGAGCGGTCGACCCATTCCCCGGTGGCGAGTTCGATGTCGGCCAGGCCGGTGCCAGGGCTTTCGGGGCTTGATCACGTTCATGCAGGTGTGGACCCCACAGGCAGCGCCACGCAAATTGCCCGACTTGCTAACGTTTTGTTTACCTTTACTTCCATTTGCCCCTTCGGTGGGCAGGGTATTTGTGCTACCCATGAGATGTGCGGTGGGATCTCGGGGCTCCACCGCATGGACTCGGGAACTTCTCCCGGCATGCGCCGGAGTCAGCGAGCTGCGTGAGCTGCATGGATCCCACACCCTCCCCGTCGTCCGCTTCGCCATACGACATGGTCAGCGGCGCCCTGGCGGATTACATCCCAAGGGCCGGAGCAACGGCTGCCGCAGGTCGCGCCGCTTCGTCGGGCGAGCATCACGCAGGCGGGCCCTCATCGGGTGCCGGCGGGGAGACCGACGGTCGGGAACAGATCCTCGGGGCCGTCAACCTCGGCCCGGATCTCAGGATCACCAGCTGCAATCTGGACGCTGCCCCTTTCGCGGGGGTGAGTGTCGCGCCGGGGGCCGCTTTCGCCGATCTGCTGCCACCCAGTGACGTACCGACGGTGACGCAGCGGCTGCAGAGGGTCCTCAACACGCAAGAGGCGCACGTTGCCCGGGTCCAGCGCCTTCGGCGGGACGACGGGTCAGAGCTTGTGGTGTCGATGAGCATCCTGCCGGCCGCACCACCGCAGGAAGGTCTGACGGTCTCCCTGATCGCCATGGCCAAGCGGCTGCACCTGTACGCTTCCGCCGCCGCGATCGGGACGTCCTTGGACATCGGGGAGACCGCGCAGTCCCTGGCCCAGTCCCTCCTGGCCTGGGGCGACGTGGCCGCCGTCGACCTCGACTACGCCGTGTGGACGGGGGAGGCGGTCACCGAGCAGGTTCAGGAGCGCATCCGGCTGCGCCGGGCGGCCCTGGTGCCGGACCGGGCCTGGCCCGAGGGGTACCTGACTCCCGGAGACAACCTTCCCCGCGAAGCGAGCCGTCTGCTGGCCGGTGCGGTCATGCGCGACGACATTCCGCAGGCCATCGTGATTCCGGACCGTGAGGCGATCGAGCGGGCACTCGACGATCCGAAACTGGTGCGCGCCTTGGTACCCGGCAACCTGCCGGTGAGTGTTGCCTGCATACCGCTGGTCGTGGACGGGCCGCAGGGCACGCCAGGGCCCATCGTGCTGGGCGTGACGGAGGTCTGGCGGCGGCCGGAGTGCCCCTTCCGCGATGGTGAGCTGCTCGACCTGCAAGAACTGGTGGCCAAGACCGCCCGTCACGTGGACCTGGCCCGCCAGCATCAGCGTGAGCACGCCCAGGTCCTGGCACTGCAGCGGCGGCTGCTGCCACGGGCCGGCAGTGACACCATCGAGGTCGCCAGCGTCTACGAGCCCACCACCCCCGACAGTGCGGGCGTCGGCGGTGACTGGGTGAACAGCTTTCCGCTGCCGGGTGACCGGACCGCGCTGGTGGTCGGCGACGTCGTAGGGCATGGCCTGGGGGCCGCGGCGGCCATGGGCCAGTTGAGCATGGAGGCCCGCGCGCTGCTGTCGGCGGGGCTGGGCCCCGGGGAGGTGCTGGCGCGTCTGGACGAGACGGTCACGCTGCTGGACGACACGGACGCGGGCCTGGCGGCCGGATACAGCGCTCTGGGCTCGACATGCTGCATCGCGGTCTACGATCCGGTCGAGCAACGGTTGGTGATCGCCAATGCCGGCCATCTGCCCCCTGTCCTCGTCCATCCCGACGGGCCCGCCAAGACCATCGCAGCGCAACCGCACCCGGCCCTGGGAGCCGAGTTCGTCGTGCGGGAGCCGTTCGAGGTGCACGAGTTCGCCGCGCCGCCCGGCTCGCTTCTCGTCCTCTACACCGACGGACTGGTGGAGGATCCGGCGGTCTCGATCGACGAGGGCATCGGTCGGCTGACGGACATGGTGCGCGACGTGCACCCCTGGGACGATCTGCAACAGGCGGCGCGGCGCGTGGTCGCCGGTCTGGCCCCGCAGGGGAGCCTGCGCGACGACGTGACCCTGCTGCTTGCCCGTATGGCCGGCCGCCGCAGCCGTGACACCGCCACCTGGCGCCTTCCCGCCCGCGGTGACACCGCCGCCCGCGCTCGCGCCCTCGCCTCGCTCCTCCTGCGGCGATGGCACACCGACGACCAGGCCCGCGACAGTGCGCTGCTGGTGATCAGTGAACTGGTCACCAACGCCGTCCGGTTCGGCACCGGGCCGGTCACGGTGCGGCTGGTGAGGTCCGGGAACGGTCTGTCATGCGAGGTCGGCGACAGCGGCCATGGCCGGCCGCGCCTCAGTCGCGGTGAACTGCTCGACGACAGCGGGCGCGGTCTGCACGTCGTCCATAAGCTCACCACCCGCTGGGGTGTGCGGTGGACCGACACCGGCAAAGCCGTCTGGGCGGAACTGGAGGCATGACGCCCGTGCCGCAATGGGAGTTGCGGGTTTCGGCTACAGCCACTCCCCCCGTTCCGACTACAGCCACTCCCCCTCCACAGCCGTGGCTGTCAGCCCGGGCGCGGCCGCGTACAACACCGTGCGACTGCCTGTCTTCTGGCCGGCATCGTGCGCACGCCGCAGGATGTCGAGCACGGCGGCACCGCCGCGGTTGCCCGTGGTGTAGCTGTCCCGGCTGTAGGCCAGAAGCCCCTCCGGCCATCCGTCGGGCATCGTCTGTTCCATGTACTCCAGCACCCGAGTCCCCCCGGGATGCGCGAGCAGCAGATCGGGATGCCAGGAGTCCCTGTCGTCCTGGTGGCGCACGCGCAACCACTCCCACATCGCGGCAACCGTCTGCTGCACGGCGCGCGGCCCACGGCGGTCCATCACGAAGTGAGTGCCGTCGGCCCGGGTGTCCAACCGGTGCAGGTCCGTGGTGCCGGGCAGCGTGTGGTGCCAGACCGCGTCCAGTCGCAGGACCGACTCCGTTCTGGGGCGCCCTGTGACCACCACGGCGACGGCGGTGTCCGCGAACAGCAGCCGGACGATCAATGATTCCAGGGTGTCGTCGGCAGGCTGATAGGTGGTGCTCAGCGCCTCCGATATCACGACCAGCACCACCCGGTCGGGGTCGGCCGCGACCAGCTCGGCCGCCAGCGCCAGCGATCGGGTGCCGGCGATGCAGGCCCACTGGGTGGCCGGCAGCAGCAGCACGTCGCTCCGCAGGGGAAGGCGGTTGAGCAGGGACAGGTCCAGCCCCGGCAGGGCCGGGGTGGTGGAGTGACTGGTGATCAGACAGTCGACGTCGGCGGCATCCAGTCCGGCGGTTCCAAGGGCCCGACGCGCTGCGCGCTCCCCGTACGTCTGCACGGCCGCCCAGGCCGGCTCGGTGCGCTCCTGGATGGTCTGCGGCGCCGGTATCGCTTCCAGTGCGGCGATCGCGCGGTTCACCTCCTCGTCGGTGAACCCGCCGCGGGCCAGTGCCTCACGAGCCGCACCGGCGCCCGGAGTTCGCAGGCCCTTCCCGCTGCTGGGCGCCGCAGTTGTCTCCAGCGGCAGCATCCATCCACGGGAGGTGATCCCCGTGCTCGCGGCGATGCCGTCGATCCGCGGGAGCCACGGCGCCTGCGGGTGCCGGCTTCGCACCTCCGCCAGGATCTCGCCCGTCTTCACGACATGTTGGCCGTGCATCACGACCGGAGGACACAGGTAAGCGCCCATGGCACGCATCTTTCTCAGGAAGCTCATGAATGACGTGAAGTGTCTGAAACCTGCCTTGTTCAGAAGACCGGGGTCAAGACGCTGTCATAGCAATCTACTTCGCATTCAACATCTCTTGGGCTGAATCACGAGAGCACGAAGTCACACGGTTCCGTTCGACCGTTCTCGGCTCCCGCATCGCCCGATTGAGGGACTGGCGGGACGAGGTGCCTGGTCGGAATCTGCTGGTACGTGGCCGAGGGGACGCGGACACAGCAGGGCCGTGACCTACGGCAGTTGCCAGTCCACCGGCTGGGCACCCTGTCCGACCAGCAGGTCGTTGGCCCGGCTGAACGGGCGCGAACCGAAGAAGCCGCGGTCGGCCGACATCGGGGACGGGTGAGCGGACTCGATCGCCGGAAGATCCCCCAGCAGCGGCCGCAGATTGCGGGCATCCCGGCCCCACAGGATGGACACCAGGGGCTTTCCGCGCGCCGCCAGCGCCCGGATCGCCTGCTCGGTGACTTCCTCCCAGCCCTTGCCCCGATGCGCCGCGGGACTGCGCGGTGCCGTGGTGAGCGCCCTGTTGAGCAACAGCACCCCTTGCTGCGCCCACGGCGTCAGATCGCCGTTGGACGGCCTGGGCAGCCCCAGGTCGGAGTGCATCTCCCGGAAGATGTTCTCCAGGCTGCCCGGCAACGAACGCACCTCGGGCGCCACCGCGAAACTCAACCCGATGGCCATCCCCGGTGTGGGATAGGGATCCTGGCCGACGATCAGGACGCGAACGTCGTCGAAGGGCTGCTGGAAGGCCCGCAGGACATTCGCTCCGGACGGAAGGTAGGTCCGGCCGGCCGCTATCTCGGCCCGCAGGAAGTCCCCCATCGCGGCGATACGTTCGGCCGCAGGTTCAAGAGCCTTCGCCCAGCCTGCTTCAACAAGTTCGTGCAAGGGTCGTGGTGCCACAGCGCGTCACCCTACTGGCACACACCCGGCTTCCGCACAAACACCCAAGCCCCCACGCACGGACGCCGCCCTCGGCGCTACTCTTCCTTCGCACCAAGGTCATCGAGCCGCTCCAACTGATCGCGCAGTCGGTCACCGGGAAGGAAACGGGAGCCCGTTGCATCCAGTGATCAGTCTCAGCAACACCTTCCGGGAAATGCGCTTTGACCTGGGCCCGTTCAGCCGGGCCAACGACCTGCTGGTCGGACAGGAGTGACATCCGGTGGACCGGCGCCTGCCGTGACCGGGGCGGGGGACGGGGTTCTCGCGGTCGACTCGGGGGGCTCCGGTCTGCGGGTCGTCGTCAGTGGCACGGAGCGTGGTCTGCTCGCCCAGCGGGAGTCCCGGGAGCCGGTGCTCACCGGAGCCCGGGGAATCGACCCCGGCCACCTCATGGCTCAACTGGTGCCGATGGTCCGGGCGTTGACCGCCGAGACCGGTGTCACCGCGCTGAGCACGGCCGTTGTGGGTGCCGCCGGGCTCGCCACCCTGGGTGACGCCCTGCGCGCCGAACTGCCCGCTGCGCTGGAGCGGGAGTTCGGCATCCGCCGCGTCGCGCTCGTCGCCGACGCCGTCACCGCCTATGTGGGCGCGCTCGGGCCGCGGCCCGGTGCCGTGGTCGCCGCCGGTACGGGCCTGATCGCCGTCGGCACCGACCTGACGTGCTGGCGCCGTGCGGACGGCTGGGGTCATCTGCTGGGCGACTGCGGCAGCGGCGCATGGATCGGGCGGGCGGGGCTGGAAGCGGCCCTGCGCGCGTACGACGGCAGACCCGGCGGTTCGGCCGGGCTGCTGGCCCGCGCCGAGAACGTCTTCGGCCCGGTACGGGGACTGCCGGGCAGCCTCTACCCGCGCCAGGACCGCCCTGCCGTCCTCGCGTCCTTCGCGCCCGAGGTGGCCGCCTGCGCCGATGATGACCCGGTCGCGGCGGGCATCCTGCGGGCGGCGGCCCGGCACATGGCCGAGTCGGCGGCGGCGGTCTGCCCGGCCACGGGAGAACCCCTCGTGGCCGTCACGGGCGGCCTGTTCAAGATGGGTGACCCCCTGCTCGTACCTCTGCAGGAGGAGCTGTCGCGGCGGCTGCCGCACGCGCCGCTGGTACCGGCCGCCGGCGATCCCTTGGCGGGCTCGGTGCGCATCGCCCGCGATCTCGCGGCGGGGGCGCTCACTCTCCCGAGTGATGAAGCGATGCTGTGCGTGATGACCGGGACGAAGGACTGATCTCTGCCCGCCGATCGCTTCTGATGTGTACGTAACTCATCAGACAAAAGCGGACGGATACCGCTCACCTGCACCCTCCCCGAACAGGGGAGCCCAGGAAGCCACTAACATGCGTCTCCATGAGCTCCCCCACTGGGCCCGCGTCCGGCCTGCCAGTACGAATGCCGCGACCTCGCCAGCCCGGGCGGCACCGCCGACCCGAGCCCCTGGCGGCTCCTGAGGGCGCGCCCGCGCTCGTCCTCGTGGTGCCGGGCACTCCCGCCGCCGCCACGCGCAGCCTCGCCGACGAGGTCGTGAGCATCGCGCGCTCCGAGCTCCCCGGCCTCGATGCCCGGATCGGGTACCTCGACGGGGACGACGCGGAGTTCCCCACGCTCCAGGCCGTGCTCGCGCACGCCGCCGAGGAGCGCGCTGCCCGCTTCGAGCAGGCGCGGGCGGCCGGCCTGGACGTCAAGGAGCCCGACGGCCCCGTCGCCGTCGTCGTGCCGCTGCTGGCCGGCCCGGACGGCGCGCTGCTGCGCCGTATCCGCCAGGCCGTGATGGACAGCCGCGTCGCGGCCGACCTCACCGATGTGCTGGGCCCGCACCCGCTGCTCGCCGAGGGGCTGCACGTGCGCCTGTCGGAGGCCGGCCTGGCCCGCGCCGACCGCGCCCGCCTGTTCACCGTGGCGACCGCCGCGGACGGCATCATCCTGGCCGCGGTGGGCGGTGACGAGGCCGTTCAGGCGGCCGGGATCACCGGCATGCTGCTCGCCGCGCGCCTCGCGGTGCCGGTGATGGCGGCGGCTCTGGACCAGGACGGCTCGATCGCGGCCGTCGCCGAGCAGCTGCGGAACTCGGGCTCGCAGCAGCTGGCGCTCGCGCCGTACCTGATAGGGCCGGAGATCGACCCGGGCCTGATCGAGGAAGCGGCCAAGGAGGCGGGCTGTTCCGCCGCCGAGGCGCTCGGCCCCTACCCGGCGATCGGCAAGCTCGCACTGGCCAAGTACACGACGGCGCTGGGCATCGCCCCGCCGCAGCCGCAGGGCACGCCGGTCCGCTGACGCGCACGGCAGATCCGTACGAACGCCGAAGGGCCCGCTCCACGTACAGGGAGCGGGCCCTCGGCGTGCGCCTCGCGACTCGGCCCGGTGCTCAGCCGAAGATCACGCAGGACGCGGCGGGGACCTCGAGGGCGCCTTCGTAGCGCGGCAGTCCCGTGTCCGGGTCGACGGCGAACCAGGTGACCTCCCCGGAGCGCTCGTTGGCGGCGTAGAGGAATCCCTCCGACTCGGCGATCGCGCGGGGCCAGTGCCCGCCGCAGGGCACCGTACCGACCAGCTTCAGCTCGTCCCCGTCGACGGCGAACGTGGACAGGACGTCCTCGCCGCGGGTGGCGGTCCACACGAAGCGGCCGTCGGGCGAGACGACGATGCCGGACGGGTAGGCGTCGCCGGTCGGGGCGTCGGGCAGCACCTGCTGCACGGTCAGCGGCTCCAGCACACCGTCCTCGGCGTCCCAGCGGCAGACGGTGACGGTCGGGGTCAGCTCGTTGAGCACGTACGCGCGCGTGCCGTCCGGGTGGAAGGCCAGGTGGCGCGGCCCGGTGCCGGCCGGCAGGGCGATCTCCCGGTGCAGTTCGAGGCGGCCGTCCGTCAGCGTGCACACACGGACCGAGTCGGTGCCGAGGTCGACACTGACGGCCCACCGCCCGCTCGGATCGGGCTGCACCTGGTGGGCGTGCGGCCCCTGCTGGCGGAGGGTGTGCGGGCCCGAGCCCTTGTGCTGGAAGACGTCGGACGCGGCGCCCGCGAGGGAGCCGTCGGAGCGGAGGGGCACGGCGGTGACGCTGCCGGAGCCGTAGTTGGCGGTCAGGACGTGGCCGTCGAAGACGCTCAGGTGCGTGGGGCCGTTCCCGCCGACCGGCACCGGTGCGCCCGCCTTCTCCGGCCGGTCCCCCGTCACCCGGTACGCGGCCACCGCGCCCTCGGCCGTCTCGCTGACCGCGTAGAGGGTCTGCCCGCCGGGCGCCAGCGCCAGGTACGAGGGGTCGGGCACGCCGTCCACGCCGCTCAGGGCGGTCAGCGCGCCGCTGTTCGGGATCACGGCCGCCGTCACGATCCCGGGGCCTCCCGCCGCCGTGAACGATCCGATGTAGGCCCGCCGTCGCCGCCCGCCGCCGTCTGTCACCGCTGTCCCCTCTCGGTCCTGTGCCGTCGGGGCGACGTTAGCAGTCGATCACGAGCGGTCTAGACCACATCCTGTGAATGTGACCGGGCCGCAATGGACGCGCCCCCGATCTCGCCGCGCGCCCTGGCGAGGGCCTCGGGGTGGTGGACATACCCGGGGCGGCACTCCACGGTGTCGTAGCTGCGGTGGAAGACGGGCGTGCTGCTGCCGGAGATCGGCGGCACGATCCAGGACCAGTCGGCGCCCACCCGGCGGCCCTTGCGCTCCTCGCGGTCGAGGTGGTCGATGAAGCGCCGGGATTCGGTGTGGTGGTCGGTGACGGTGACGCCCGCACGGTCGAAGGAGTGCAGCACGGAGCGGTTCAGCTCGATCAGTGCGCGGTCCTTCCACAGCGTGCGGTCGGTGCGGGTGTCGAGGCCCAGGTGGTCGGCGATGCGCGGCAGGAGGTCGTAGCGGTCGGCGTCGGCGAGGTTGCGGGCGCCGATCTCGGTGCCCATGTACCAGCCGTTGAAGGGCGCCGCCGGATAGCAGATCCCGCCGATCTCCAGGCACATGTTGGCGAGGGCGGGCACCGCGTGCCAGCGCAGGCCGAGCTCGTGCCATCCGGTGTACTCGGGGTGCGTGAGGGCGACTTCGAGTACGGCGTCGTCCGGTACGTCGAACCATTCGGGGCGGTCGTCGCCGGCGCCCTGGACGATCAGGGGCAGGACGTCGAAGGGGGTTCCGGGGCCGCCGGGCCAGCCGAGGCGGAGGGCGAGGGCGGTGATGCCCGCGTTGCGCGGGTCGCCCGTGACCGTGCCGTCGGGGTGGGTGCAGCCGGCGTAGCGGACGAGCTGTTCGTTCCAGATCCGGGGTCCGGGGCGGCCCGGCTCGTCCGGGGCGAAGACCGTGATCAGGGCGCGGATCCTGCCGTCGCGGGTCGCCTCCCGCAGATGCTCGGCGGATGCCTCGGCGACAGCGTCCGCGCCGCGCACGTCGCGCAGGTCGCGCACGCGCAGGGAGCGCCAGTACAGGCGCCCTATGCACCGGTTGGCGTTGCGCCAGGCCACCCGGGCGCCGAAGACCAGCTCCTGGGTGGTGTGGCGGTACGTGCCCGTGGCCGCGATCTCGGCGTGAGCGGCGGCGATGCGGCGGGCGGGGTCGCCGAGCCGTTCCTCGGTGTGGTGCAGGGTGAGGAACTCGGCGGCCGCGCCAAGGAGTTCGTACGGCGGCGGATCGCGTCGCACGGGGGTCGGCGGACCGCCGGTCAGCACCCGCCCCTGGAGCCCCGCCACTTGGGCGATCGCGGAGTGCTTCCCGCTTGCCTCGTGACGGCCGTCCTCCGGGCAGCCACCGGACTGGAACCGCTCCAGCCAGCCGCCCGGGTCGTCCGCCCGGGGCGGCGGGCAGCCTCCGCCGTCATCGGGCACGGGTTTCCAATGTCCGTTGTTGCGCGGGAAGTTCCGCATGGTGCACCCCCAGGCGGCTCGCCCGCGGGCCGCTCCCGCACGGCCCGCGGGGGACGGGCGTCCGATAGCGGCGGAGTTACCCACGGGGTGGCCTGATCCACCCTCTAGGTGGCCGATGAAAGTGGCTTGGAGCGTGAAGGGGCGCAGGCTGCGGGTGCGCACGCCGGGAGACTGCCGTTGCCAAGCCCCGCTGCCTTCAATCCCGTTCGGCCGACGACTTCCTGTTCCGGCACCCGCCGGCTGCTGGATGCCGGACAGGGATCTCTGAGCACTGGCGAGGAGCTGCGGGTACTCGCCGGGAGGCTTCAGCCCCCGGCCGGGCACCTGGAGGCACCGGCAGTAAGTCCTGGTCGCCAACCGGCGGGTGAGCGCCGTCGGCGGGATTCAGGCGCGGGCGAACCTGATTCGGGCGCCGCGGTGAGCCCGATCGACACCACGACCAGTCGGCACGCGGCGACCACGCACCCTCATGCTCCGACGAGCGGCGAGCCCGGCGGTGTCCGCAACGGTGTGGCCAGTTCTGCGAGGGCCCGTTCGAGGCTGTGCAGGTGGGCCAGGGCGGGTTCCGTCGCGGGTGTTTCCGTGGTGACGGTCACCTGGTCGTGGTCGCCGCCCGTCAGTGCCTCGACCGCGGCCTCCACGCGCCAGCAGGCGGCTGCCAGACGGGCGTCGTGGGAGGCCTCCGGGTCGGCGGCGACGGTGACCAGGCCGCGGGTCTCGCGGGCACAGTCGTCGAGCAGGGCCAGTACCCGGCGGGCGCGGCGTTTGCGGCCGAGCATCGGGTTGAGCGGGTGGACCAGGGGCGCGACGGACAGCCGTACGCGGCCGAGGAGCTGCTCCAGTTCCGCGATCCGTCGCGCCGGATCGGCGGTCGCGGAGCCGGCCAGACGGGCGGCGGCCTCCGCCGTGCACGCGTGGACGCAGCGCAGGGCCCGCTGGATCCACGCGTCGGTGACGGTGTGCGTGGTGACGGGCAGGACGAACAGCACGGCGAGTACGGCCCCGAGCGCGCCGACGCCGGTCTCCGCGAGGCGCAGGGCGAGCAGGCCCGGATTCAGCACGCCCAGGAGCCCGTAGAGCAGCTCGGCGAGCAGCGTGACGCAGAGCATCATCCAGGTGTACGACACCGCGGCCGAGTAGAAGATGCCGAAGACGCAGGCGGCCAGGAGCACGGCCGTGGGGGCGGCCGCTCCCTGCACGGGGACCGCGATCAGCAGGCCGAGCCCGATGCCGATCACTGTGCCGAGGACCCGGCGGAAGCCCCGGACCAGGGTCTCGCCGCGCGAGGCGGTGTTGACGAAGATCCACCAGGTGGCGCCGACGGCCCAGTACCAGCGCTGTCCGGACACCAACTGGCCCACGACCAGGGCGAAGCCCGCGCCTGCGGTGGCCTGGACCGCCTGGCGGGTGGTGACGCGGGCCAGGCCGGTGCCGACCGGCGGGGCAGGCACGGGCGCCGGGGGCAACTGGGCCTCGTAGCACCACAGGCCGAAGCGCACCGCGGATGCGGTGAGCACGGACAGGATCACGGCGGCGCACAGCTCGGGCAGCCGGTCCGTGGTCGCGTGCAGGAACTGCGCCACGAAGAAGGTCATGAACGCGAACACGCCGAGGCTGTGCCCGCGCGGCCCCCAGCGGCGCGCGTACACACCCGCGCCGATGACGGCGAGGAAGGTGAGGTCGCGGGCCACGGGATGGTCGTGCAGCTCGGCCGCGGCGGCGAGCACCGGCAGGCCCACGGCGGGCAGCAGCGCGGTGGTGACGGCCTGCCCCCGGACCGTGGCGTCCGTGACGGTGAACAGGGCGAGCAGCGCGGCCAGCCCTCCGGTGACGGCACCGACGAGGGAGAGCCCGGCCAGACCGCAGACGACGACCGCGAGGCCGATGCCGAGCACGGCCCGCGCGGCGAAACGCAGCCGCGTCCGCCCCGGGTCCGGAGCCACGAACACCCTCTTCAGCACTGCTTCCCGCCCCCTTGGACAGCCACATGATCAGCGGCATGCACCGCGACACGACCACGGCATGGAAAAGGCGCCGCGGGGGTCCGCAGCGCCATCGACGCGTTCATTGCAGCATCAAGACGCCACCTGGCTCAAGCGCCCTCCAATATGCTGGGCCATTGGCACAGACATATCGGTCCGGCGGCGTCCACGGGCGAGCCATCGGACCACGGGCGAGGTACGAGGAGGCCGGGCGACACATGGCCGTCGACGAGCTCGACACCCGCATCCTGCGGTTGCTGATGGAGCAGCCGCGTACGAGCGTGCGCGAGTACGCCCGCATCCTGGGCGTCGCCCGCGGCACCCTGCAGGCCCGCCTCGACCGGCTGGAACGGGACGGCGTGATCACCGGCACGGGCCCGACCCTCTCCCCCGCCGCGCTCGGCCACCCGGTGCTCGCGTTCGTGCACATCGAGGTCACCCAGGGGCATCTGGACGACGTGGGGGACGCACTGGCCGCCGTACCGGAGATCGTCGAGGCCTTCTCGATCACGGGCGGCGGCGATCTGCTGACCCGGGTCGTGGCGCGAGACAACGCTCATCTGGAGGACGTGATCCAGAAGCTGATCAGTCTGCCGGGCGTCGTCCGCACCCGCACCGAGGTGGCCCTGCGCGAGCGCGTCCCGCAGCGGCTGCTGCCGCTGGTCCAGTCGATCGGCCGCGCGGCACGGACGTGAGGGCGCGCGGTCCGGAGAATTGCCGCGCGCGACCCGCAGATGACCTTTGCCATGCTGGAACCATGAGCAAGCTCGGCAACACATCGGTCATCTTCGATCTCGACGGAACGCTCGTGGACAGCGAGCCGAACTACTACGAAGCAGGCCGGCAGACCCTCGCCGAGCACGGCGTCCCGGACTTCACCTGGGCGGACCACGAGCGGTACGTCGGCGTCAGCACGCTGGAGACGGCCGGCCTGTGGAAGCAGGAGTACGGCCTCGCGACCTCCGCCGACGACCTCCTCGCCGACATCAACCGCCGCTATCTGGAGCTGGCCCGCACCGCCACGCGCGCGTACCCCGAGATGCGGAAGTTCGTGGAGCTGCTCGCGACGGAAGGAGTGGCGATGGCCGTCGCCTCGGGTTCGTCGCCCGAGGCCATCGAGGCGATCCTGACCGGCACGGGCCTGGACGCGTATCTCCGCACCGTCGTCTCGGCCGACGAGGTCCCCCGCGGCAAGCCCGCCCCGGACGTCTTCCTGGAAGCGGCCCGGCGTCTCGGGGCGGCCCCCGGCGACTGCGTGGTCCTGGAGGACGCCGCCCCCGGTGCCGCCGCCGCGCACGCCGCCGGCATGCGCTGCATCGCGATCCCCTACGTCGCCGCACAGGCCGAGGCCCCCGAGTTCGCCACCGCCGGCCTGCTGCTGCGCGGCGGGCAGGCGGAGTTCACGGCGCGGGGCGCGTACGACTGGCTCGTGCGCTCAGTTCGGTCTTCCTGATCTTTCCGGTCGGCGTGAGGGGCAGCTCCGCGACGATCTCGACGAGCGGCACCTTGTACGTCGCCATCGCCCCCTTCGCCCAGCCGCGCAGTTCGTCGGCGGTCAGCCCCGAACCCGGCGCGGTCCGCACGAAGGCGTACGGCAGTTGTCCGCTGTGCTCGTCCGCGACGGCGACCACGGCTGCCGCGAGCACCTCGGGATGCCGTCCGAGCAGGGTCTCGACCTCGGTCGGGAACACGCTCATCCCCTTCACCTTGATCATGTCCTTGTTCCGGCCGAGGTAGCGCAGACAGCCGTCCTCGTCGAGGCTGCCGATGTCCCCCGTGTGCAGCCAACCGTCGCGCAGCGCGCGGGTGGTGGCCTCGGGTGCGCGCCAGTAGCGGGTGAGGACGGAGGGGCTGCGGACGACGATCTCGCCGGGTTCGCCCAGCGGCAGCGGCTCGCCGGTCGTGAAGTCGACGACCATGAACTCGGTGCCGGGCACGGGCAGTCCGCAGAACACCGGGTCGCCGAGCAGGTCGTGGTCGCCGTCCTGGAAGCCCAGGGTGTTGGTGTCGCTGGTGTGGGTCTCGGTCATGCCGTACGAGGCCTCGCGCAGGATGCCGCGGGTCGCCTGCCTCCAGCGTGCACGTACCTCGGGGGTGAGCTTGCGGATGAAGGAGACGGCGAGCGGGGCGGTGAGGCTGCTCAGGTCGCGGTGCGGGAAGTCGGGGTGGTCGAGGAGTTCGAGGTAGTTCTCGACGGTGCCGGCCATGGTGTTGACCCGGTGCGTCTCGACCGCGTCGAGCACGGCGGCCGGGTCCCAGCGCGTGAGCAGCACGCTGGTGCCGCCGGAAACCAGCGGGGCGAGGAGACCGAGGTTCTCGCCGGCGATCCAGAAGACGGGCAGGTAGCACAGGGAGACGATGCCGTCCTCGGCACCGGGCAGGCCGTTCTGGATGGCGGTGGCCGTGTAGACCATGTGGCGCTGGGTGTGTTCGACGCCCTTGGGCAGTCCGGTCGTGCCGCCGGTGTAGTTGAGGGCGGCGAGCGCGTCGAGGTCCTCGGCCGGCGCGGCGAGGGGCGGGTGGTCCATGACGCCCGGCCACACGTCCTCCAGCAGTACCGCGCGTGCGGCCGTGCCGTCGAGCGCCTCGGCGAGCACGTCCCGCAGCGGCTCGAAGGACAGCACCAACTCGGCGCCGGAGTTCTCGACTTCGTGCCGCACCTCCGCCACCTTGAACATCGGGTTGACCGGCACGTGCACCGCTCCGAGCCGCAGGATCGCGAGGAACGCGACGGCGAAGAACACGCTGTTGGGCAGATGGACCGCCACCCGGTCCCCGGCGCGCACACCGCGGTCCTCCAGCCAACCCGCCAACCGGTCGGTGACGTCGTCGAGTTCGCGGTAGTCGAGCACCTGGCCATGGGTGACGAACGCGGGCCGATCCGGCGTCTCCCGGGCCCAGTGCCGTACGTACCCCGGCACCGTCCACGTCCCGGCGCGGTGCGTCACGGTGTCCGGCTGCCTGCCCCGCCGCGACTTCGCCCAGCGGGCGCGCAGGTCGGCGAGGTGTTCGTCGGTGCGTGGCGTTGGCGTTGGCGTCATGGTGCCGCTACTCCTGTCGTGTCGGTTCCTGTCGTATGGGTCCGGCTCTCAGCAGGTGCAGGTACATGGCCGTGACGTCGCGTACGGCGTCCTCGTACGTGTCGGGCCACGCGGCGACCCGGTGGGCGAACTCGACGCACATGCCTCCCACCGCGCGGGCCACGGCGAGCGGTTCGGCGATGGGGGCGGCCCGGCCTCCGTCGGCGAGGCGGCGGATGTAGCGGGCGTGGCGGTGGACGGGCCGTTCGCGGATCTCGTCCCACAGCCGCCCCACGTCCGGGTCGGTGCGGGCCTGCTGTTCCAACAGGCCGAGCAGCGGCTGGTGTTGGGCGTACGCGGCGATGAAGGCTCCTATGGACGCCTCCGCGACGGCATGCGTGTCGTCCGTGTCGACGCCCGGTACCTCCTGTGCAGCGAGGAACGCGTCCCGTACACGCACCGCGAGCACGCGGAAGATCTCCTCCTTGGAGGCGAAGTACACGTAGAAGCCCGCCCGGGAGACCTCGGCCTCGGTGGTGATGTCGGCGACGGTGGCCGGGCCGAGGCCGAGCCGCGCGAAGACGGCCTCGGCGGCGTCCAGGAGCCGGGCGCGGGCCGGGGCCTCTGTGCGGTCGCGGGCGGTGCGGACCGCCCAGGCCTTCTGTGTGCGTGCCACGCGGGGAGCATATTGACGTTGACGTCAATGTCAATGAGCATGGCGGGGCCGGTCGATGACGTCCGTGTCCTGGAGGGCTCCGATGGGTTCTGCCGCTGTACTGGTCGCCAACCGCGGGGAGATCGCCGTACGCGTCCTGCGGGCCGCGTCGGAGGCCGGGCTGCGCTCGGTCGCGGTGTATGTCGGGGGCGACGACGGGCACGCTCGACTGGCCGACGAGGCTGTGCCGTTGGGCGACTATCTCGACGCAGACGCTTTGCTCGCCGCCGCGCGGAGCACCGGATGCGACTTCCTCCACCCCGGCTACGGCTTTCTGAGCGAGGACGCGGACTTCGCGCGCCGCTGCGCCGGGGCAGGGATCACCTTCGTCGGGCCCACGCCCGAAGTGCTGGCGATCTTCGGGGACAAGGCGCGCGCCCGTGAGTTCGCCGCCGAGGCGGGGGTCCCCGTGCTCGCCGGAGCCCACGGCCCGGACGGGGCACGGGAGTTGCTGGCTGCCGGGCCCGTGATGATCAAGGCGGTCGGCGGGGGTGGCGGGCGCGGGATGCGGGTCGTGCGGCGGGCCGAGGAGCTGGACAAGGCCTGGGAGCGGTGCCGTTCCGAGGCGCAACAGGGCTTCGGCCGGGGCGAGTTGTACGCGGAACGGCTGCTGGAGGGTGCCCGGCACATCGAGGTGCAGGTCGTCGGGGACGCGACCGGAGCCGTCACCCACCTGTGGGACCGGGACTGCAGCGCGCAGCTCCGCCACCAGAAGGTGATCGAGATCGCGCCCGCCCCCGAACTCCCCGAGAACACCAGGGAGCAGGTCCTCGACGCCGCACTGCGCATGGCCCGCGCCGCCCGGTGCTCGAATCTGGTCACCTTCGAATTCATGCTCCGGGGCGAGGAGTTCTGGTTCATCGAGGCCAATCCCCGGCTGCAGGTGGAGCACACGGTCACCGAGGAGGTGACCGGGGTCGATCTGGTCGCCGTACAACTGCGCCTGGCGGCCGGGGCCACGCTGGCTGAAGTGGGGTTGTCTGGGCCGCCTGCTCCGCCGCGCGGGTTCGCCGTGCAGGCCCGGGTCAATGCAGTGGAGGCGGGGCGGATCACGCGCTTCGACCTGCCGTCCGGGCCCGGTGTGCGGGTCGACACGGCGATCCGTGCGGGGGCCGAAGTCGGCGTCCGGTACGACCCGTTGCTCGCGAAGGTGATCGCGCACGTCCCGGCGGGCGATGCGGAGGCGGCTTGTGCGCGGGCGCGGCGGGCCTTGGGCGAGTTCGCCGTGGAGGGGGTGCGGACAGGGGTTCCGCTGCTGCGGGACGTACTGGCACGGCCGCGCTTCTGGGACCACACGGGTGTGGTGGCGGAGCTTGCGCAGGCCCACGTCGCTCCCGAGGACGCGAAGTCACTGGACGGCACGGTCGTCGCGCCGCTCAGCGGCACCGTCCTCTCCGTCGACGTCTGTCCCGGTGAACCGGTGCGTGCCGGGCAGCAGTTGCTGGTGCTGGAGGCCATGAAGATGGAGCACGTGGTGCGGGCTCCCGGCTCCGGAGTCGTACGGCTGCTCCACGCGCGCGTGGGCGAAACGGTCGGCGAGGGCGCCCCGTTGGCCGGCCTGGACGACGTCACCGGCGCGCACGGCGACGGGCCCGCGGCAGAGCCGGTCGCCCCGGATGCCGTGCGCGCGGACCTCGCCGAGGCAGTGCACCGGCACTCCTTCGGACTGGACGAGCACCGGCCGGAGGCGGTGGCCAAACGCCACGCTCTCGGCAGGCGCACCGCCCGCGAGAACATCGACGACCTGTGCGACGCGGGCACCTTCACCGAGTTCGGTGCTCTCGCGATCGCCGCCCAGCGCCGGCGCCGCTCGCTGGACGACCTGATCCGGTCGACGCCGGCGGACGGCATGGTCACCGGCACCGGGCGCGTCAACGGCCAACCGTGCGTGGCGATGTCGTACGACTACACGGTTCTCGCGGGCACCCAGGGGCTGCAGAACCACCGCAAGACCGACCGGATGCTGGAGATCGCCGAGGAACGGCGGCTGCCCGTGGTGCTGTTCGCGGAGGGCGGCGGCGGGCGGCCCGGGGACACTGACACCACGTCCGTGGCGGGGCTGGACGTGACCACCTTCCAGCGGATGGGGCGGCTCAGCGGGCTGGTCCCGCTGGTGGGCATCGTCTCGGGACGGTGTTTCGCGGGCAACGCGGCACTGCTCGGCTGCTGCGACGTCGTGATCGCCACGCCCGACGCGACGATCGGGATGGGCGGGCCCGCGATGATCGAGGGCGGCGGGCTCGGCGTGTACCGGCCGGAGGAAGTGGGGCCGTTGTCGGTCCAGGTGCCCAACGGGGTGGTGGACGTCGCGGTCTCCGACGAGGCGGAGGCCGTGCGGGTGGCGCGGCGCTGTCTGTCGTACTTCCAAGGACCACAAGGGAGTTGGGCGGCGCCGGATCAGCGGCTGCTCAGGCAGGTGGTGCCGGAGAACCGGCGTCGGGCCTACGACGTGCGGGCGGCGGTCACGGGGCTCGCGGACACGGACTCGGTGCTGGAGCTCCGGCCGGAGTTCGGCGTGGGGGTGCTGACCTGTCTCGTGCGTATCGAGGGGCGTCCGTTGGGGCTGCTGGCCAGCAACCCGGCGCATCTGGGCGGGGCGATCGACCGGGACGCGGCCGACAAGGCGGCGCGGTTCCTGGAGTTGTGCGACGCCTTCGGGCTGCCGGTGGTCTCGCTGTGCGACACCCCGGGGTTCATGGTCGGCCCGGACGCGGAACGGACCGCCACCGTACGGCACTTCGCGCGGCTGTTCGTCACGGGCGCCAAGCTGCGGGTGCCGCTGGTGAGTCTGGTGCTGCGCAAGGCGTACGGGCTCGGGGCCATGGCCATGATGGGCGGCTCGACGCGCGCTCCCCTGGCCACGGCCGCCTGGCCGAGCGGCGAGTTCGGCGGGATGGGTCTGGAGGGCGCGGTAGGGCTCGGCCATCGCAAGGAGTTGGAGGCGATCGCGGACCCGGCCGAGCGTGCCCGCGTCTTCGAGGAGCGGGTCGCCGAGTTGTACGAGCGCGGGAAGGCGGTCAACGCGGCGGCCGCGCTGGAGATCGACGCGGTGATCGACCCGGCCGGGTCGCGGGCCTGGATCCTGGCGGCGCTGGGGCCTGCCTGACGCATTGCCTCCTGCCGCACGGCATCATCCGGGCCTTGCGGCGGTGCCCCGTCCCCCGCCCGGGGCACCGCCCGTTCATCGACGCCTGGTGACTGCGGCGCCTGGTGCGTGGCCCGGTCAGCTCGGGCGGATGTTCTGGTTGAGGCGGAACACGTTGTCCGGGTCGCGGTCGGCCTTGACCTGGACCAGGCGGTCGTAGTTGCCGCGGTAGCTGGCTCGGACGCGGTCCTGGCCCTCGTCCATCATCATGTTCACGTAGGCGCCGCCCGCCGAGTACGGGTGCAGGGCCTCGAAGTAGTCGACGGTCCACCGCTTGACCAGCTCCGCGTTGGCCGGGTCGGGGTCGACGCCGGCGTAGACGGAGGACCACTGGGCTCCGCGGTAGGCCCACGGGGTCTCGTCGGGGCCGACGTCATGGGCCGCGCCGTCGATCGGGTACAGGTGCATGGTCGACTGGACGGTCGGCACCTCGGCGCCGTACTTGGCGTGGAGTTCGACGGCCTCGTCGGGGATCTCGTTGACGAAGTCGGCGCGCCAGTACCACTGGTGGCCGGGCGGGTAGAGCCCGTCGAACATGCCCTGCAGGTCGGGGTGGGGCATGGGTCCGACCGCGTGCAGCATCGGCGTCGGCAGGGCGTCGAGCAGCGGGGCCATCTCGCGGGCGGCCGCCTCGGTGTCGCCGCCCGCGTAGCACCAGACGACGCCTGCCGTCTTGCGCATGTGGAGGTCCTCGGGGAACGGCGGGGCCGGCGGGACGGTGCCGTACAGGAAGAAGGCGTTGAGTTCGCGCGGCGCGTTCGGGAGGAACTCCCGGTAGGCGCTGAGCACTTCGGCGCTGATCTCGACGGGCCAGAAGGTCGGACCGCCGACGACCGTGCCGACCTCGTGCAGCCGGAACTGGAACGAGGTGACGACGCCGAAGTTGCCGCCACCGCCGCGGATCGCCCAGAACAGGTCGGTGTTCTCGTCGGCGCTCGCCCGCACCTGCTGTCCGTCGGCCAGGACGATGTCGGCGGACAGGATGTTGTCGATGGTCAGGCCGCACTTGCGGGTCAGATGGCCGAGCCCGCCGCCGAGGGTGAGGCCGCCGACGCCGGTGGTGGAGACGATGCCGCTGGGGGTGGCGAGGCCGTGCGGGTTGGTGGCGCGGTCCACCTCGCCCCAGACGCAGCCGCCGCCGACCCGGACGGTGCGGGCCGCGGGGTCGACGTGGATGTCCTTCAGGGGTGACAGGTCGACCACCACGCCGCCGTCGACGGTGCCGAGACCGGCTCCGTGATGTCCGCCGCCGCGGACGGCCAGCGGCAGGTCGTGGGCTCGGGCGAAGCCGATCACGCGGGCTACGGCGTTCGGGTCGCCACAGCGGGCGATGAGCGCGGGGCGCCGGTCGATCATCGCGTTGTAGACCGGGCGGGCCTCTTCGTAGCCGGAGTCCTCGGGTCCGATCAGCTCACCGGTGAAGTCGGCCAGTTCGCTGCGTGCTGCCTGGGCGGGTGTGCTGGACATACGGAATTCCCCCGTCTTGTCGGAGTCGGTCGTTTTATCCGAGTCAGTTCCTTACGTCCGTTCTACTCGCGTTGCGCGGGCCCGGGTATCCGTGGACGTCACCTAGCTCGGGCCCGCGGGATACCTACGCCGCGGCATACCTACGTTTCGTGGTCGGTGAGCAGTCCGAGCTCCGCCGCGCGGACGGCGGCGTGGCGCCGGGTCGGCGCGTCCAGCTTGTCCAGGACCGCACGGACGTGGTTGTCGACCGTGCGGACGGAGACGACGAGCCGGGCGGCGATCTCAGAGTTGGTCAGGCCCTCGGCCAGCAGCCGCATGACCTGCAGCTGGCGTTCCGTGAGGCCGGCCGGGTTGCCGCGGGTGGCGGCGAGCGGGCCACGCGGGATGTGGCGCACGCCGAGCCCGCGCAGCTCGGTGCGGACCAGACGGGCCAGCGGCTCGGCGCCCAGCGCGTCGAGCCGGGCGAGGGCGGTGAGCTTGTCCGCGGGTTCCGGGCTCTCCGCGAGCGCGGCGGCGTATTCGTACGGGCAACCCGCCGTGTGCCACAGGGCCGCGGCCCGCCGCCACTGGCCGCGCGCCTGCAGTGCGTACGGGTGCCCCGAGTCGTCGTCCGCCGGGACCGGTGGGCGCCCGGCCTTGGTGAGCCAGTAGCCGAGCTCGGCGCGGTAGGGGACGACCGCCAGGTGACGGGCCTGGGCGTGGACCGGGGCGGCGGCCTCGATCACGGCGGCATGGTCGCCGCGCAGCCAGGCCGCCTCCGCGAGCGCGGCCGCCACGGGCCCGGTGCGCTGGAGTTCCCGGGTGCGTACGGCGATCTCCCAGGCCTCGGCGAGGAGCTTCTCGGCACCGGGCCGGCCGCACCGGGTGCGCACCCGGGCGAGGACGGTCAGCGCAGGGCAGCGCGCGGGCAGGAAGTCGTGGATGCCGAACTCGGCGTGCCGCTCGGCGTCCCCCCAGTCTGCGGCGGCGAGCCGGCGTATGGCCAGCTCGACGTGGAGGTAGGTGAGGAAGCCGAGGTGCTCGGCGCGGTCGGCCAGGTCCATGGCCGGAGGCAGGAAGCGGTCGGCCTCGGTGTACTGCAGGTTGTCGAGCAGGGTCCAGATGAGGTTGGCGTAGGCGCGGCAGGCGTGCTCGACCTCACCGGCGTCGAGGGCGACCTCGAGACTTTCCTCCACCTGGTGTCGCCCGCCCGGGTCCCCGCCCCGCCAGCGGGCCGTGCCCTGGTTGTTCAGGGCATGGGAGAGGATCGCCGCGTCGTCCGTCTTGCGGGCCAGGACGATGGCGCGCTCGGCGTGTTCCACGGCCTCGGGATAGCGGTCGGACAGCATCCGCAGCTGGGCGATGTTGCTGACGGCGAGCGCCAGCAGCCGGTCGTCGCCGGCGTGCTCCAGGACCGCGACGGCCTCGCGGGCGGCCTCCTGCGCCTCGTCGGCGTTCCCGGCCCACCAGTGGATACGGGACAGCCAGCGCAGGTCGGCGCCGAGGCCGAGGGTGTCGCCGAGGGAGCGGCGCAGGGCGACCGCCTCGCGCTCGGCGGTGACGGCGGCGGCCGAGTCGGCGATGGTGTAGGTCTCCACGGCGTAGCGTTCCAGCAGGTCGGCGCGTTCGGCGGGGGCGTGGCGGTGCCGTTGGTCGAGGACGAGTCGCAGCTGGGCGGCGGCCTCACGGTGGGCGCCGGCCGAGGCGGCGTCCCGGGCCGCGTCGGGCCCGTAGCGGGCGATGGCGTCCTGGTCGCCCGCCTGGGCGGCGTGGTGGACGACGCGGGCGGCGTCGGAGCCGGGGCGGGCTACCAGCGCCGCGAGGACGTTGCGGTTGAGCTCGATGCGCCGGGCGGCGGGCACGGAGTCGGCGACCGCCCGCCGGATCAGCTCGTGCCGGAACGCCACCCGCTCCGGGGCCACGGCCAGCAGCCCGCGCTGCTCGGCCGCCGCGAGGACGGCCACTCCGCCCTTGAGCAGTTCGTCGACGAGCGGGCGTTCCACCGCGGACGGCACGACGGCCAGCTGCTCCAGCGCGTCCACGGTCGCCGGGTCCAGTCCGCGCAGCCGGGCGAGCACGGCGTCGACGACGGTCGGGGGCACTCCCCCGGTGCCGCCGTCCGCGAGGACCTCGGCGACGAAGAAGGGGTTCCCGGACGTCACCGCGTACACCTGCCCCGGATCGAGCCCGCCGGTCGCGCTCAGCGTGCGGACCGCGTCCAGGGACAGCCGGGCCAGGGGCAGGCGGTGCACGCGGGGAGCGCGGGAGACCTGGCCGAGGAGGTGGCGCAGCGGGTGTCCGCGGCTCAGCTCGTCGTCGCGGTAGGTGAGCACGAGGAGGGCGGGCAGTCCCTCCATGCGCCGCACGAGGAAGCGCAGCGCGTCCAGGGACGCCTCGTCGGCCCAGTGCACGTCCTCGACGACGAGTACCGCCGGATGCGGAGTCAGAGCCAGCTCACCGTGCAGGGCCTCGTAGACGCGGTGGCGGTCGCCGCCCTCGGTGACGGCGCGGGCCAGTTCGGTGCCGACATTGCCGACGAGGTCGCGGAACGGGCCGAGGGGCCGCCGGGTGGCGAGGTCGTCGCACTGTCCGACGAGGACGCGAGCGCACCCGGGCAGTCGGTCGGGCATGGCTCTGACCAGGCTCGACTTGCCGATTCCGGCCTCACCGAAGACGAGCGCCACCGATCCGGCCCCGTCCGCCGCCTCCTGTGCGGCCGTGGCCAGCTGTTCCAGTTCGGGCTCACGCTCGAGGATCCCCGGGTCCACTCCGCCGATTCTGCCACCGGGGGCGGGCTCGCATGACGGCTCCGACCGGCTGATGTCACACTTCGGGCGACCTCCGCCCCTGAATGCAGACACTCATTGACACAGGCGGATACATAGGGACAGCCGACGGGTGCGGTCATGAGCACGACCCATACCTCCCGCGAGGGGACGTCCTCCCGTCCGACCCGCCCTTGCGGGTAGAGTCCTGCCCGGCCGCGACTGGCGAGGGTGGACAACCACCGGGGAGCGGCCGAGGTTCAGCGTGAGCGTCGACCGCCTGGGCGCCTCCGTCAGTGATGTTCCGCTGAGGAGGCCATGACGTGGATCTGCGGTACGGAATGAACCCGCAGCAGACGGCGGACGCCACGCCGGTACGGCCCGGCCGGTGGCCGGTGCGGGTGGTGCAGGGAAGCCCGTCGTACATCAACATGCTGGACGCGCTGGGCAGTTAGCAGCTGGTGCGGGAGGCGAGCCGGTCCCTCGGTCGGCCGGCGGCCGCGTCCTTCAAGCATGTCTCACCCGCCGGTGCCGCCGTGGCCGGGCCGGTCGACGAGGTGACGGCCGAGCTCCACGGTGTTCACCGGGCCGACGTCGGCGCGCTGACCAGTGCGTATCTGCGCGCTCGCGACGCCGACCCCAAGTCCTCCTACGGGGACTTCGCCGCCGTCTCGGGCCCGGTCGACAAGGAACTGGCCGAGTTGCTGACCCGCGTGGTCTGCGACGGCATCATCGCGCCGGGCTACGCGCCGGGCACCGTGGCCAGGCTCGGCAGGAAGAAGAACGGCTGCTTCCTCGTGATGGAGGCCGACCCGGACTTCGTGCCTCCGGAGTACGAGACACGGGATGTCTTCGGTCTGCACCTGACCCAGCAGCGGGACCAAGTGCCGCTTGCCGCCACGCTGTTGGAGAACACGGTGTGCGGCGAACTGCCCGCCACGGCCGCGGAGGATCTCCTGCTCGGCCTCGTGGTGCTGCGCCACACACAGTCCAACTCGGTGTGCTTCGTGCGCGACAGGGCGACGCTCGGCATCGGTGCGGGACAGCAGTCCCGCGTCGACTGCACACGCCTTGCCGGGGCGAAGGCCGACACATGGTGGTTGCGGCGCCATCCTGCCGTTCGCGCGCTCGCCTTCCGGCCGGGCATCCGGCGCCAGGACCGGATCAACTGGCAGATCCGCTGCATCGAGGGTGACCTCACCCCGGACGAGCGCACCAGGCTGTCCGGTGCGCTGTCGCGGCCGGGGCAGGAACTGACGGACAGCGGTCGCGCCGCGTGGATGGCCCGGCTGAAGGGGGTCGCGTTCGTCTCCGACGGGGCCCTGCCGTTCCGCGACAACGTCGACCACGCACACCGGCACGGTGTCGACTACATCGCCGAGCCGGGCGGATCGATCCGCTCCGCGGAGGTCGAGGACGCCTGCCGCGAGCACGGAATCACCCTCGCCCGCACCAGCATCAGGCTGTTCCACCACTGACCCCCACCACGGCAGCACTCACCCACCCTTGATCCACTGCTGAGGAACGCCCTCACCGCGCCAGGGCAGACCTCCTCGCACCGACCGGAAAGCGCATCAACATGCCCGCTCTGCATGACCTGTTGGCCGCCAACCCGTACCCCGGCCGCGGCGTCCTGTGCGCCCGCACCCACTCCGGAGCCGTGCTGGGCGGTTACTTCCTCACCGGCCGCAGCCCGGCCTCGCGCGACCGCGCGTTGAGGCTGATCGACGGTGAGCTCGTGGTCGGGCCCCTCGCTCCCGGGGAGCACGACCCCCTGCGCCACTACGCCGCCGTCACGGCCACGAGCGACTGGCTGGTGGTGGGCAACGGCGAGCAGGTGGCCCAGGCCGCGCAACGGCTCCGTGCGGGAGCCTCGCCCACCGACGCGCTCAGCGGTTTCGCGTACGAACCGGACCCCCCGATCCGGACGTCCCGCCTCACCGCGCTGATCAGCCGCGACGGCGGCCGCACCACCGTCTTCGGAGCCGCCCGCCCCAGCCGCGCCGCACGCCCGACCAGCAACGTGATGACCCTCGCCGTACAGGATCTGCAAGCCGGCGAAGCGGTCCTGCTGACCACCTATGAGTCCGACGGCGAACAGGTCTCGGTCGCCGCGCCCTTCACCGAGGTCACTGTCAACGCCAGGAACGGCGCGGAGCTGTTGGACGAGATCTGGGGGGCGCTCGACGAACGGTTCCGGATCGCCGCCGCCGTGATCGACCCCACCGAGGGAGCGGAGTGCGCGATCCAGCGATCTTCCTGAGCCGGACCCGTTGGCGCTCTACGGTCCCCTGCCTGTCGTCCGGTCGACCACGTCGACCTCTACAGCGCCTCCCGACCGACCTGGGCGGAGAAGAACGTCACGGTCACGCAGACCACCGACTTCCCCGGGAGCAGGGCACCAGGCTCACCATCGGAGGCCGTGGCGCCACCTTCGAACTGCGCCTGCGGGTGCCGTCCTGGGCGACCGCGGGTTTCCGAGTGACGGTCAACGGCCCTGCGGTGCACGGGAATCCGACCCCGGGCAGCAATCGCATCCGAACCGACGGCGGAACACCGCCGGGCGGGCACATGGAACCGGCGATGCGTCGTCTCATCAATGGGGCGAGGGTTTCCACAGATGACTTCCGGCCCCGCCTCGACCGGGACATGCCAGCGGATGCGACGCGTCCGGATCGGACGCAGACTGATGTCATGGCTGGTACGAGCAGGCCACAGGACAGCGGTGCGGTCGAAAGCCGCAAAGCGCCGTCTCAGTCACTCGCGCTGGCCGCCATGATGTTCGCGGTCGCGATGACGTTCATCGACCAGACGATCGTGTCGATCGCGACACCCGACATCGTGGACGAACTCGGGCTCTCCAGCTCGGGGATGCAGTGGGTCGTCAACGCCTATCTCCTCGCGCTGGCCGCGTTCTTCGCACTGGGCGGACGCCTGGCCGACCTGTTCGGCCCGCGCCGTATGGTCGTGATCGGAACGCTGGTCTTCGTGCTGTCCTCCGCCCTGTGCGGCTGCGTACCGAAGGGCGATTTCGCCCTCGCCTGGCTCGTGATCTTCCGCGCCACCCAGGGACTGGGGGCGGCCCTGCTCTTCCCCGCCGCCCTCGCGGTCGTCGTCGCCGTGTTCCCCGTGGAGCGGCGCGGCCGGGCGCTGGCGCTGTTCTTCGGCATCACCGGGGCCCTGACGGCGATCGGGCCCCTGCTCGGCGGCTGGCTGACGTCCTGGACCTGGCGGGCGATCTTCTGGGTCAACGTGCCTGTCGCCATAGTCGCGTTGATCCTGACCGCCCTGGCCCACATCTCCGACCGGCGGCGCGACGAGCGGCTCGACGTCCGGGGCGCCGTCATGGTCGCGGTCGGCATGGGACTGAGCGTCCTGGGCTTCCAGCAGTCCTGGTCCTGGGGCTGGGACAACATCGGCACCTGGGCCTGCATCGTGGGCGGCCTGGCGGTCCTGGTCTTCTTCTGCCGCTACGAACTGCGGACCCACCACCCCCTGATCCGGCTCGCCGTCTTCAAGGACCGCGCGTTCACCGTCGACAACCTGGTGCTCTTCTTCGCCATGCTGGCGTTCGTCCCGCTGTTCTTCTTCGCCTCGGTCTACGCCCAGGTGTCGTTGAGCGCCTCGCCGAACCAGGCGGCCCTGTATCTGCTGTACGTCTTCGCGGGCTTCGCCATCGCCTCCCAGTGGGGCGGCCGGATCCTCGACAAGAAGGGTGCACGCCCGGCCCTGAAGATCGGCGGGATCCTCGGAGCCGTCGGCTTCGCCCTGTGGGCCGGCAAGCTGACCGATCTGTCCATGCACGACCAGTGGCCCTATGCCGCCCTGGCCGGCGCGGGCATCGGTTTCATCCTCGCCCCCGCGTCGACGGACGCCGTCAACCGGGCGATCGACGCGTCGTACGGCGAGGTCACCGGCATCACGCAGACCATCCGCAACTACGCGGCGAGCATCGGCCTCGCGGTGTTCGGCACCCTGCTGACCCACCGGATGACCGACAACGTCGTGAACACGCTGGAGTCGCGCGGGATACCGTCCGGCGTCGCGAACGAGACGGCCCGGGGCATCGCGGAATCCATGACGGGCAACGCCGACACCCGCCAGCCGACCGGGAACGGTGCCGTCGCCGAAGCGACGCGGGACGCCATGTCCTCGATCCGCGCGGACTTCGCCCAGGCCAACCAATGGGTGTTCTACGGCATGGCAGTTGCCCTCGGCCTCGCGTACCTCTGCGCCCTGCGGCACCCCGGCGACCGCGCCACGGCAGCACCGGCCAAGGAGCAAGCCCCGCAGCCGGCGAGCCACTGACGCCGGTTGAAGTGCCGCGGTGCCGGTCGCCTCGTCACGAGGGTGTGAGCGGAAGGTCGTCCGTGTACGCGTTGACGGGCGGGTTGATGCGCTCCGTGCGGTGGATGTCGAGGGCCGCCGTCGCCGACTTCGTGCCGAGCGTGCCGCGGGGGTGCCAGGTTCCGGTGACGGCCACCCAGGTGTTGGCGGGCAGCACGGGAGTCCCGTACATCCGGACCTTGACCGACTGGGAGTCCGCCGCGCAGCAGGTGAAGATGATCCGGGTCAGATACCAGCCGGCGCCCTGCCCCGCCGGGGTAACGAAGCCGGTCATGCGGACGTTGCGGCCCTTGATGGCCTGTTCCGGGTCCTGCTGGACCCGGGCGGTGAAGTCCGTGAGGGTCATCGGCACGGGTGTGGTCGCGGGCAGCGGGTCGAACCGTTGTTCCTTCTGTACGGCCTTGTTGTTCGCGCGTGCGGCCGTGTACGCGCCGAGGGCGGGCGGAGCGTGGAGGAGCAGGCTGAGCGCGGGCAGGAAGAGCAGCCAGGCGATGCGGGGGACGGTGGAGTGGTCATGGCCGTGTGCGTGCCCGTGGTCTTCGGGTTCCGCGCGGTCGAGGGCCGCTCCCGCCATGCCCAGCAGCAGAAGCAGCACGCCGGAGGCGATGAGTACCGGACGTAGGCCTTCCTTGACGTAGCGCAGATAGAGGTCGCTGAACAGGGCGGCGTGCAGCAGGCCCAGGCCGGTGAGGACCAGCAGGAGGACTTGGACGTGGCGCTTCACAGCAGCGCGCCTCCGATCAGGACGCTGGCGACCACGGCCACGACCGTGGTCGCCGTGGAGAAGCGGAGCGCGAAGGCCCGCCCGAACGTGCCCGCCTGAAGAGCGATCAGCTTCAGGTCGACCATCGGGCCGACCACCATGAAGGCGAGCCGGGCGGTGGGCGAGAAGCCGGTGAGCGAGGCGGCGACGAAGGCGTCGGCCTCCGAGCAGACGGCGAGCAGGACGGCGAGCGCGGCCAGGAAGAGCACCGACAGCCAGGGCGAGCCGGAGAAGGTGTCGAGGACCGAGCTCGGCACGGCCACGTTGAAGGTGGCCGCGGCCATGGCGCCCAGTACCAGGAAGCCGCCGGCGTGCAGGAAGTCGTGCCGGAAGCCGAGGCGGAACTCCGCCCAGCGGCTGTGCCCCTGCCGATGGCCCGTGTGCCGCACGGCGGGGCGCAGCCATTCCTCACGTCCCAGCCAGAGCCACAGCCAGCCCATCGCGGCGGCGGTGACGAGGGACGCGAGCAGCCGGGCGGCGACCATGGCGGGGTTTCCCGGGAAGGCGACGGCCGTGGCGGTGAGCACGATCGGGTTGATCGCGGGCGCGGAGAGGAGGAAGGCGAAGGCCGCGGCCGGGGTGACACCGCGGCGGATCAGACTGTTCGCGACCGGCACCGAGGCGCACTCGCAGCCCGGCAGGACGACACCCGCGACACCGGCCACCGGGACGGCGAGCGCGGGACGCCTGGGCAGGATCCTGGTGAACAGGTCGGCCGGTACGAACGCGTTGATCGCCCCCGACAGGGCCGTGCCCAGGAGGAGGAAGGGCAGCGCCTGGACGGTGATGGCCAGGCAGACCGTGCGCCAGGCCGCGACAGCGGGGGCGTTCAGCCACCCGACGCCGGTGAGTGCGAGAACCGCCGCCGGGCCGGCCGCCGTCACGATGCCCGGCCAGGGCCGTCGGGTGGCGCGGCGTCTTGGCCGGCCGACCGGCGCGACGGTCGCCGTCTCTTCCGCCACGTCAACCATTTCATCCGTTTTTTGCATTTTTACTCCGGATGTCGGATTTCGTGGCGAAGATAAGCGAGGACCCCTCCCCTCACGGCGCGCACACGCCGCCACAGACGGATGAATGGACGGGACCCGGCACGCGCTTGACCATCCCGGGGGACAGTCCCGCTCAGCCGACCGCCACGTGATCGTCCGAGGACGGAGACTCGACCCTCGCCCCCGACGTCCCCCCGCGCCGCACGGGCAGGAGGGCGGGGACGGGCGGGCGCTTGCGGCCGCGGCCGTGGCAAAGGGCCAGGACGATCGCGGCGGCGACCGCGATCAGGTGCTCGCGTCCGGCCAGATTGGGTACGGCGATCGACTCCCACACCATCGACCCGCCGGTGAGCGTGAACACGATGGGCGCGCGCCGCACGACGGCGACATACGTGAACAGGCCCACGACGGCTGCGGACGGTCCCGTGTCCAGCACCTGCCCGATCTCGGGCGGCAGACCCAGTCCGCCCCAGCCCGGACCGAGCGCGATCATCACCCGCACCGTCAGGGTGCCGGCCAGCGTGGTGGCGTACGCGATGGCGAGTGTCCTGGCCCGGCCGAGCGCGAGTTCCGCCAGGGCGAACGCGAGGAACAGCTGCGTGATCCCCGCCCACACGGGCAGATCCAGGGCCGGGACGTACAGCGACACCGGCGTGCGCAGCAGGGCCAGCCACCACGGCAGGTCGGCCTTGACGCCGCCGAGGATCCGCACCACCACCGCACCGGTCGGCCGTTGCGCCAGCGCGTGGAAGAAGATGACACCGAAGGCGGCCACGAACGCCAGGGACAGCGCGGGCAGCCCACGACTCATGAGCTGCCGCACCGGATCGACCACGATGCCCTGCCACTCGCCCCGCAGCGTGCGCCCGACGAACGCCGCCGCCCACCACCATCCGCCGCGCGGCTGCCTGCGCCCCCGGTGGTCGACCGGGGCGCCCAACAGCCCGTCAGCGCGCAGCCTGTCCGCGACGCCGTCCGCGCACCGCATCCCCCTGCGAAGCAAAACTCCCCCTGACCAGGTAAAAGTGGCCCGTGCCGCACAGGGCGGCGCCACTCCACCCGAGGGCTACGCCCGGCGGCGAGGCTTCCTGCGCTTGGCGCCTTGGGAGACGCCGGATCCGGCACGCGGGTTGCGTCCCGCCGTCTTCCCGGCCGCCTTCCCCGCTGCGGGCTTGCGCCGGGCACCGGCCGTGTCGCCGGCCTTGCCCTTGGGCTCCGGCTCCGGCTCCGTCGCCTTGCGGCCCCGGGAGCTGTTGACCGTGCGGCCGCGGACGATCCCGATGAAGTCCTCGACCAACTCTGTGGTCGCCTCCTCGGGCCACGCCAGGGCGATGCTCGACTCGGGGGCGTCCACGAGCGGCCGGTACGTGAGGTCCTTGCGGTGGTGGAGGCGGGCCAGCGACTGGGGGACGACGAGGAGGCCGACGCCCGCCGCGACGAGTTCGACGGCGTCCTCGGTGGTGGCGGGGCGCTCGAAGGCGGGCTCGCCCGGCGGCCGGTCCCAGTCGAAGACGTCGTCGAGCGGGTGGAAGAGGACCTCGTCCGCGAGGTCCTCGACGCTCACCTCGTCCGCCGCTGTGATCACGTGGTCCTTGGGGACCACGACGACCGTCGTCTCCGTGTAGAGGGGGATGGCGCTGAAGTACGTACGGTCCACCGGCAGCCGCACGAGTCCCGCGTCGGCGCCACCGGCACGCAGCACGCCGGACACGTCGGGGCCCGGTACGGCGAGGAGGGTCAGCGGGATGTCGGGCAGGCGCTCGTTCCAGATCCGCACCCACTTGGCGGGCGTCGCCCCCGGGACGTACGCGAGCCGGAACGCTGGGGATGCTTCGGAGCCTGTCACCCGGCCAGGGTATCGGCCGTGGTCGGAGGTCCCGTCCCCGGTCGATACCCTGGACACCATGAAGTCGCACCAGACCACCCAGACGATGAAGCCCACCACGGCGGCGAAGAAGCTGGGTGTGTACCTCGAGGCCACCCCCGCCGAGTTCCGTGAGGGTGTCATCTCGCGCACCCAGCTCGACGAGCTCCAGGCCAACCCGCCCGAGTGGCTGCGTGAGCTGCGGGCCAACGGTCCGCACCCCCGTCCGGTGGTCGCGGCGAAGCTGGGCGTCTCCATCGCGGGTCTCGCCCGCGGCGGGGTCACCGAGGCCCTCACCACCGAGCAGATCGACGCCCTGAAGCAGGAGCAGCCCGAGTGGCTGCAGAAGGAGCGCGCCACCCAGGCCGAGGTCCGCAAGGAGACGGCCCGCATCAAGCAGCGGGACGCCGAGCGCGAGACCGAGAGCGACGGCCCGCGTTCCTGATCCCGTCCGCCCGCGTCCCCGAGCCCGTTCGACCGCGACTGTCGGTCGCCGTCCGGACTCACTCCGTGCACGAGACACCGATCTGACGGTGCATTACGACGAAGGTCACAAAAGCGTATCGGACATTCCGGCCTTCAACCTTCACACGGGGCGCACAAGTTGGCTAGCGTGGCATCAGGCCGCACGAGTCCCTCCGGCGAACCCCGCCGGGACGCGCGGCCTCCGCCGAGTCCGGTGCGCCCTCGTGGCAGCCGGAGCCGGGGACCCAACCGAACAATGGGGTGAATCGGCCCAACTGCCCTTCGGGGCAAGGGTCGTAGGGCATGCCTTCCGGAAATGACCGCCCGAACCCGACAGCTAACTCGGTAGGCGGAGTACGGAAGGAGTACGGCTCCCATGGCGCCGGAACGATCGTCGCGCCCCGGAGGCCTCGGCCTCCCAGGTGTGCGCAACTCCGCCCTCGCGACCGCTGCCCTCACCTCGGTGGCCCTGTTCTCGCAGACCGCCGACGCCGCACCGATGACAGGGGACGAGGGCCCCAGCCGCGAAGACGTCCGGCAGCGGGTGAGCAGCCTCTACGACCAGGCCGAGAGCGACACCGGCAACTTCAACTTCACCCGGGCCCAGTTACTGGGACCGCGGCCGCCCACCGCCCCGGGCAGTGATCGCAGGCGCTCGGACCCCGCTCTCGACGCCGTGTCCCGGCAGTGGTTCGACGGGGCGCGTGCGTCGCTGGGTCCGACGCTTCCGGCGGTACTGCCGGCCGACCGTATGCCGGCCCGCTCGGCCGAGCCCCGGCCGACGCGGCGTCCGGCGGAGCGCCCGTCGGGCAGCCGTCCCGGCCTGGAGCTGGAGGCGGCCGGCCGACCCATGGCCGAGCTGCCCGCCGCGGGGACCCGCCGTCCCGTGGCCGAGCTGACCGCCGGCCCCACGGCCGCGCTCCCCGCCGTACCGCAGCCCCGCCAGGAAGCCGTCCCGGCCCCGACCGCGGCCGCCCCCGAGTCGAAGCAGACCTTGCTGCGGAACTCCAAGCAGCAGAGCCAGCGCAAGATCGCGGCGGCCAGTGAGCTGCTGTACCGGTACACCGCCCGGCAGACCTCCCTGCCGCGCGCGGCCCTCGCGGCCCAGCAGCAGCCCCAGTTGGCCTGGCAGGATCCGGCCGACCAGGCTCGTCGTGCCGCCGAGGAGGCGTGGCGGCTGCAGCAGCCGACGGTTCTCGACATGGGCGCGCCCATGTCCGAGGAATGGCGCATGCGGCAGCCGAGCGTGCTCGACACCGGCGTACCCGCGGCCGAGGAATGGCGGTTCCAGCAGCCGAGCGTGCTCGACACCGGGGTGCCCGCGGTCGAGGAGTGGCGCATGCAGCCGAGCGTGCTCGACACCGGCGTACCCGCCTTGGAGACGCACGTCGGCACCAAGGCCGACCGGGCGATCGCCTTCGCCCGCGCGCAGATCGGCAGGCCGTGCCTGTGGGGTGCGGTCGGACCGGAGTCGTACGACAACGCCGGACTCACCCAGGCCGCCTGGAAGGCCTCCGGGGTCGCGCTGCCGCGCAGCACGTACGAGCAGGCGAGCACCGGCACGGTGATCCCGCTCGCGGAGAGCCGCCCCGGGGACCTGATCTTCTTCCACGACAACTTCAGCCACGTCGGCCTGTACACCGGCAACGGCATGATGATCCACGCGCCCGGCCCGGGCTCGGTCATCCGTGAGGAGTCGATCCACAACGCCGGGGAGGCGGCGATCCGCATCGCCGTGCGTCCCGCGTGAGGAGTTCAGGAACGCCGGTCGAGTCGTGACACCAGCAGCTCGGTGAACTGCGAGGCCGCCCACGGGAGTCGGCGGCCGAGCATCGTCTGGATCTGCGCCTCGCGCTGCCGGAAGACCGGGTGGTCGACCCGCACGTACGCGACGCCCTCGGCGGACGCGCCCTCGTCGAGGTCCCCGAGATCGCCGACGAGGGCGATGCCGCCGCCGGAGCGTACGAACTCGTACTGCGGGGCGAGCGCGTCGCAGACCAGTGCGGGACGCACCGTCAGTCCCTCCAACTGGACGCCGATGTCGAAGAGTTCGCGCTGACTGGTGCCCGCCGAGCCGAGCGCGAGCGGGTGGGCGCACAGCTCGGCCAGGGTGATCCGCTCCCGTCCGGCCAGCTCGTGGCCGGACGGGACGATCGCGGCCACCGGGATGACGACGGCGCACTCCACCCGCACGTCGTGCTGAGGGCCCATCGCATAGGTGGCGGCGACGTCCGCGACTCCCTCGGCCACCCGCCGGGTCGCCTCCTGGCGGGGCACGATGTCGAGGCGGAAGGTGACGTCCGGGTGCGCACGCCGGAAGGCGGCCAGCGCGCCCGGTACGACCCGCCGGCCGAACCCCTCCGAGCAGGCGACGGTGACGCTGCGGACGTCCGCGCCTCGTCCCGTGCGCAGTTCGTCGACGAGCGCCGCCGACTCGGCCTCGCTGCGGCGGGCGTGCGCCAGCAGCCGGGAGCCCGCGTCGGTCACGGTCATCCCGCGCGGGTGCCGGACGAAGAGCGGCACCCCGACCCCGGCCTCCAGCTTGGCGATCTGCCGGCTGATGGCCGACGGGGCGACGTTCAGCGTCTGGGCGGCCTCGCTGACGGATCCGGTCCGCGCGACCTCCAGGAAATACGTGAGGCTCACCGGCACCAGGTGCATTCCGCTCCCCTCGTCTCCCCCGTCGTGGTTTGCCGAGATTAGAACGCAGGGCTCCACAAACGGCAATGGTCGCCGCCCGGAATCCGTCCTACGCTGCATCCCCATGATGCCTGCGCAACTGCTCCGCAAAGCCCGGGATTTCGTGGACTCGGGCGCCTTCTTCACCGAGCTGGGTGCCATGGTCGCCTATCGGACCGAGAGCTCCCGCCCGGAGGCGAGCGTTGCCGTCTCGGCATACCTCGACGAGGTGCTGACCCCCGCTCTGGTCGGACTCGGCTGCAGCGTGCGGACGTACGACAACGGCGACCCGCGCGGCGGACCCTTCCTCGTCGGCAGGCGTGTGGAGTCGCCAGGGCTGCCGACCCTGCTCTGCTACGGGCACGCGGACGTGGTGGAAGGGCAGGAGGGCCGGTGGGGCGAGGGCCGGGATCCGTGGACGCTGACCGCGGAGGGCGAGCGCTGGTACGGGCGCGGCGCGGCCGACAACAAGGGCCAGCACCTCGTCAATCTCGCCGCGCTGCGGCTGCTGCTGGCCGAGCAGGGCAGGCTCGGCTTCAACCTCACGTTCCTGTTCGAGACCGGTGAGGAGATCGGCTCTCCGGGGCTCGCGGAGTTCGCCGCCGCGCACCGCAAGGAGCTGCGGGCCGACGTGCTGATCGCCTCGGACGGACCACGCGTGGACGCGGCGACGCCGACGCTGTTCCTCGGGGCGCGCGGAGGAGTGCAGATCCTGCTCGACGTGGACCTGCGCCCCGACGCCTACCACTCGGGCAACTGGGGCGGGGTGCTGCGCAATCCGGCCACGACGCTGGCGGGCGCGGTCGCGAGCCTGGTGGACGGGCACGGGCGTATTCGGGTGCCGCAGCTGCTGCCGCCCGAACTCCCCGACGCCGTAAGGGAGTCGGTGGCAGACGTCACCGTGGCGGGCAGTCCCGGTGACCCGGCGCCGGACGAGGGCTGGGGCGACACCTCGCTGACCGCCGCCGAGCGCCTGTACGCCTGGAACACGCTGGAGGTGCTGTCCCTGGGCGCGGCCGACGTCGACCGGCCGGTCAACGCGATCCCGGACAGCGCCCGCGCGGTCCTCCAACTCCGGTACGTGGCGGGCACGGACGTGAGCCGGATCGGCGAGGTCATCGCCGAGCACCTCGCGAAGGACGGCTACTCGATGGTCGACGTGACGGTGGCCGGGCGGTTCCCCGCCGGCCGCACACCGCTCGACGATCCGTGGGTGGGCTGGGCCAAGGCCGCGTTGGAGCGGGTGGCCGAGCGGCCCGTGACCGTCCTGCCCAACATCGGCGGCTCGCTGCCCCACGCCGTCTTCACCGACGTACTCGGCCTGCCCGCCCTGTGGTTGCCGCACTCGTACCCCGGCTGTCTGCAGCACGCTCCCGACGAGCACCTGCTCGCGCCGATCGCCCGCGAGGGCCTGGTCCTGGCGACGGCGCTGTTCCACGCCCTGGGCCGGCCGACCCCGGAGCTTCCGCTCCCGCGCCCGTGAAGGAATGACGATGACCGTTGAGCAGTCCCGCCCGACGACCGCCACCGCGACCACACCCGCGGCCACGAAGCGCGCGATCGCGGCGGCCACCGTCGGCAACGCGCTCGAGTGGTTCGACCTCGCGCTCTACGCGCTGCTGGCGACGTACATCGGCCGCACGTTCTTCCCGTCCGGCGACCCGGGCGTCCAACTGGTGCAGACGTACGCGGTGTTCGGGGTCACCTACCTGATCCGCCCGATCGGCGGCCTGGTGCTGGGCGCGTACGCGGACCGCCACGGGCGCAAGAAGGCGCTGATGCTGTCCATCCGGCTGATGGTCGTGGGCACGCTGCTGATGGCGTTCATGCCGGGCTACGCGACGCTCGGCATCACCGCGACCCTGGGCATCGTCCTCGCCCGGCTGCTCCAAGGCTTCGCCGCGGGCGGCGAGTTCGGCGCGGCGACCTCCTTCCTCGTCGAGCAGAACGCGGGACGCAAGGGGTTCCTCGGCAGTTTCCAGTTCGCCAGTCAGGGGCTGTCGACGCTGCTGGCGGCGGGCTTCGCGGCGGGGCTGACGGCGGGGTTGTCGGACGACCGGATGACCTCGTGGGGCTGGCGGGTGCCCTTCGTGTTCGGGCTGCTGATCGGGCCGGTCGGGTACTTCGTCCGCCGGTACGTCGACGAGTCCCCGGCGATGACCGAGGAGCCCGGTGCGCGCTCCCCCGTCCGCACGGTGTTCCGCGACCACTGGCGCGGGCTGCTGGTCGCGGGCGGCGTCCTGATCGTGTCGACGGCGTTGAACTTCATCCTCCAGTACCTGCCGACCTTCGGCATCAAGGAGCTGGGCCTGGACGACTCCCTCTCCTACGTGGCCCTGTTCGTCACCGGCGCCATCCTGACCTTCGGCACACCGGTCGTGGGCCTGCTCGCCGACCGGCACGGGCGCCTGCGCATCATGCTGCCGTCCGCCCTGCTGATCGGCGCCGCCGCCGTCCCGCTCTTCCACTGGCTCACGACGTCGCCGTCGTTCCTGACCCTCACCCTGAGCATGGCGCTGCTCGGCCTGCTCAAGGCGGCGTACTTCGGCGCGCTGCCCTCGGTGATGTCCGACGTGTTCCCGGTCCGGGCACGCGCGACCGGTCTGTCCTTCAGCTACAACACCACGGTCGCCGTCTTCGGCGGCTTCACCCCGACCATCGCGGCGGCACTGGTCACCACGACCGGCTCCCGGGTGTCACCGGCGTACTACCTGCTGGCCGTCGCCCTGCTGAGCGTGGCCGCGCTGGTGGCGGGCGCCCGCACCCACGGCATCAGATGAGGCCTCGCGGTCGTCCGGTGCCGAACCAGTGCCGGGCGAGCGCGGACAGCGTCCCTTCGCCGGGCGCGCCCACCAAGTCGTGGGTGCGCCCGGCGATCATCGTCGTGGCTCGGTGAAATATTTCAGCCATGTCTTGACATGCCGATGAAACGATTCGTAACTTGAGCCGTCATTTAGATTCGTGAAACGAGTTCACGAATATGAACGGAGGTGCCCATGGGCGATCGTCGACGAAGTCGCCGCCTGGCTGCCGCCCTCGCCGCAGCGGGGCTCGCATTCGGAACGGCCGCCTGTGGCTCCGGTTCCGGCAGCTCCGGTTCCGGCGACCCGAACACGCTCGAGGTGTGGACCCGGAGCAATCCGGACTCCGCCGCCACCTACGACCGTGTCTTCGCCGCCTTCACCAAGAAGACCGGAATCAAGATCGACTACCAGCCGGTCGTCAACTTCGACCAGCAGTTGCAGGCGCGGGCCTCCACCAAGGACCTGCCCGACGTCATGATCAACGACACGGCGCTGATGGGCAGTTACCAGAGCCAGGGCCTGCTCAAGCCGATCGACCCCGACTCGATCACCGGGCACGACCAGATCACCGCGAAGAGCTGGTCCTCCACCGTGGGCCTCGACGGCAAGCACTACGGCATCCCGTACTCGCGTCAGGCCCAGACCCTGATGATCCGCAAGGACTGGCTGAAGAAGCTCGGCCTCGAGGCTCCCACGACCTGGCAACAGATGCTCACCGTCGCCAAGGCCTTCGCCACCCGCGACCCGGACGGGGACGGCAAGAAGGACACCTACGGCATGGTCGCCCCCGGCAGCGCCATGAACGGCTACTCCGCCTGGTGGGGCGCCAACTTCCTGTGGCAGGCCGGCGCGAAGATCATCGAGCCGGCCGGCCAAGGCGGTTACCGCCCCGCCATGGACTCGGCGGCGGCCGTGAGCGCCGTCACCTGGATGAAGGACAACCTCTTCTGCGGCGCCAAGGGCGTCCTGCAGCCCGGCGCCGTGAGCGCCGTGACCGGCACCGCCACCAACTTCCAGGACGGCAACGCCGGTATGTACCTCACCGGCCCGTACAACATGGCCACGTTCGACACGACGCCCGGCAAGAACAAGTACGAGGTCGTGCCGGCCCCCGCGGGCCCTGCGGGCAACGACGTGCTGGCCGACGGCGAGAACGTCTACTTCGGCGCCAGGACCGGAAAGACCGAGCAGGAACAGGCACTTGCCGCCTTCCTGGTCTCCCCCGAGGGCCAGAAGATCGCCATGGTCGGCGTCGACGGCCACCAGCCCGTCGTGCGCATCCCCACCAACTCCACGCTGGACGCGGCCGAGGTGCGCGGCGACGCGCGCTGGAGCGTCGTACAGAAGGCGTACGAGGACGCGTCCGAGCAGTTCCCCAACGCCCCCGACTTCGCCCCGATCAAGCAGGACACCGCAGACAGCCTCAACGCCCTGTTCACGTACTGCGGCAGTGACGTCCGCTCCGGTCTGAAGGAGCTCAACGAAACCCTCGCCGGTGACCTCAAGGACCAGGACCTGTTGAAATGACAGCTACCGTGACCACGCCCACAGGGCGCAGGGGGTCGAGAGGCCTCAGCAAGAAGGCCGTCCTGCCCTGGCTGTTCCTCGCCCCCGGACTGCTGCTCGCCCTCGTCTTCAAGTTCCTGCCGATGGGCAAGGGCATCTGGCTCAGCTTCTTCAAGGTGCGGCCCTTCCTCGGCGACAAGTGGGTCGGCCTCGACAACTACACGCGCGTGCTGAGCGACCACCGCTTCCAGGACGCGATCGGCCACACCCTCGTCCTGGGCGTCGGCATCTCGCTGGGCGCGATCCTCGTGGGCTTCGTGCTGGCCCTGCTCCTCGAGGGCCAGGCACGTTCGCTGAGGATCGTGCGTACAGCCGTGTTCCTGCCCGTCGTCACCGCGACCGCGGTCGTCGGCGAGCTGTGGCGGCTGATGTACTACCCGACCTCCGACGGCCTGGTCAACAGCGCCCTCGGCTTCCTCGGCATCGGCCCGGTGCCGTTCCTCGACAACCCCCACACCGCGCTGTGGTCGACCATGGTCATGGGCATCTGGATGGCAGCCCCGTACAACATGGTGATCATCCTCGCCGGGCTCGCCGGCGTCGACCGCTCCCTGTACGAGGCCGCCGCGATGGACGGCGTCTCCCTGTGGCAGCGCCTGCGCCACATCACGCTGCCCGCGATCCGCCCGGCCCTCGGCATCGTCCTCACGCTCGCCGCCATCCGCGGCCTGCGCGTCTTCACCGAGGTGTACGTCCTCACGGGGGGCGGCCCGGCCGGGTCCACCGACGTCTGGATGACCCGCGCCTACACCCTCGGCTTCACCCGCAACGACATCGGCGGGGCCTCCGCGGCCTCCGTCGTCCTGCTCTGCGTGACGCTCCTGCTCACCGTCACCGTCAACTACTTCCGCAAGAGGGGAGACGTGCGATGAGCGCCCCCGCCCTCGACCCCGTCCGCACACCGTCCGACGAGGTCCTGGCCGCTCCCGCCAAGCGGGGCGGCAGGCAGGCCAGGACCACTCCGGCCCGCTTCGACACCGCCCTCGGCTGGAGCGACAAGCCGGGGCTCGCCCTGGGCCTGCGGGTTCTGCTCTGCGTGATCGCCCTGGCGATCTTCGCGGCCCCCTTCCTGACCATCATCTCGGGTGCCCTCAGCACGAACCCCAGTGGCTCCTCGCTGTCCTTCCTCCCGCACCACCCCACGCTGTTGAACATCCGGGTGGCGGGCGAGCGTGGCATCTGGGACTACTTCACCAACTCCCTTGTCATCGCGGGCGGCGGGCTGCTGCTCCAGCTCGTGGTGTCGGTGTTCGCCGCGTACGCCCTGGCCCGGCACCGCTTCCGCGGCCAGGCCCTGATCCTGACCTTGTTCATGCTGACGATGATGCTTCCGGAAGAGGTCATCGCCATCCCGCTGTCCCTGGTCCTCGGCCATGTCCCGGTCGTCGGCGTGGACTTGAAGGGAACGGTCTGGGCGGTGATCCTGCCGCTCGGCGCCTGGGGCTTCTCGGTGATGCTGCTGACCGAGTTCATGAAGGACATCCCCACCGAGATCGAGGAAGCCGCCCGCATCGACGGCGTCGGCGAGCTGCGGATGCTGTGGCAGGTCATCCTGCCGCTGTGCAAACCCGCGCTCGGCGTGGCCGGCGTGCTCGGCTTCATCATGATCTGGGACCAGTACCTGCTGCCCCTGATCGCCGCCAAGGACCCCACCGACTACACGGTCACCGTCGCCCTGTCCATCCTGCGCTCCGACCCCGAGGTCGGCTCCGGGGTGGTGCTGGCCGGTGCGGTCATCGCGCTCGTCCCGAGCCTGATCGTCTATCTGCTCCTCCAGCGCTCGCTGGTCACCGGCATAGCCGCCGGCGCCACCAAGGGCTGACGCCCCACACCGTAGTAAGGGTTGACCCCCCACACCGTAGTTACGAGGGAGACATGAAGTTCCAAGGAGTGTTGTTCTTCCCGGTCACGCCGTTCACCGCGGACGGCGCGCTGGACGAGGAACGGCTCGCGCGGCACATCGAGTCCGGTGTCACGGCCGGCGCGGGCGGCGTGTTCGTCGCCTGCGGCACCGGTGAGTTCCACGCGCTGACGCCGGAGGAGATCGAACGCGCCACACGCGTCGCGGTCGAGGTGGCCGGCGGCCGGGTGCCGGTCCTGGCAGCCGCGGGCGGCCCTCCCCCGGTCGCCCGGGACCAGGCCGCCCGCGTCGAACGCGCCGGCGCCGACGGCATCCTGCTGCTGCCGCCGTACCTGGTGAGCGCGCCGCAGCAGGGCCTGGTGCGGTACGTCGAGGAGGTCACCGCGGCGAGCGACCTGCCGGTGATCTTCTACCAGCGCGGCACCGCCCGGCTGACGGAGGCGACGGCGGCCGGGATCGCGGCCCTGCCCAAGGTGGTCGGCCTCAAGGACGGTCTCGGCGACATCGAGCGGATGCACCGCATCGTCCGGGCCGTGCGCGCCGTACCGGGAACCGAGGACTTCCAGTTCTTCAACGGCCTGCCCACGGCGGAGATGACGGCGCCCGCCTACCGCGGCATCGGCGTCGAGCTGTACTCCTCCGCGGTGTTCGCGTTCGCCCCCGAGATCGCCCTCGCCTTCCACCGGGCGCTGGCCCTCGGTGACGAGACGCGGGTGAACACCCTGCTCGACGAGTTCTACGGCCCCCTGGTCGAACTCCGCGACGAGGTACCGGGATACGCCGTGGCGCTCGTCAAGGCCGGGGTGACGATCCGCGGCCTGGACGTCGGCGGCGTCCGGGCACCCCTGGTCGACCCCACACCGGAGCACGTGGCCCGGCTGGCGAAACTGATCGACCACGGTCTGGAGGTGGTGGGCGCATGAGCACCACCGGTGGCACGAGGATCCGCGAGCTGATCGTCACCCCGATCGCCTTCCGCGACCCGCCCCTGCTCAACTCCAATGGCGTGCACGAGCCGCTGGCCCTGCGCGTCATCCTCCAACTCGTTTTGGAGGACGGCACGGTGGGCCTCGGCGAGTCGCCGGGCGGCACCGCCCGGCTGGAGCGACTCGAGGCCGCGGCGAAGGTCGTGGTGGGCATGGACGTCTTCGACACGACGGCCGTCGCCGCCGCGATCGACGCCGCCCTGCTGCCGACGGTGCCCAGCTCCCACGAACGGGGCTGGACCACCTCGGCGGTGGAGGTGGCCTGCCTCGACGCGCAGGGCAAGCTGCTCGGGCGGCCGGTCAGCGATCTGCTCGGCGGCAAGGTCCGCGACTCCGTGCCCTTCGCCGCGTACCTCTTCTACAAGTGGGCCGAACATCCCGCGCTCGACGGCCGGGCGGCCGTCGGCGACGACTGGGGCGAGGCGCTGGATCCCGCCGGGATCGTCGAGCAGGCCCGGCTGATGCAGGAGCGGTACGGCTTCACCTCGTTCAAGCTAAAGGGCGGCGTCTTCCCGCCGGACGAGGAGATCGCCGCGATCAGGGCCCTGGCGGAGGCCTTTCCCGGGCAGCCGCTGCGCCTCGACCCCAACACGGCCTGGACGGTGGAGACGTCGGCGTACGTCGCCCGCGAACTGGACGGCGTACTCGAGTACTTGGAGGACCCGACCAGGAGCATCGAGGGCATGGCCCAGGTGGCGAAGGAGTCGCCGCTCCCCCTGGCCACCAACATGTGCGTGATCGCCTGGGAGCATCTGAAGCCCGCGATCGAGCAGAACGCGATCCAGGTGCTCCTCACCGACCACCACTACTGGGGCGGACTGCGCCGCACCCGTGAACTCGCCGCGGTCTGCGAGGCGTTCGGGCTCGCCCTGTCCATGCACTCCAACTCGCACCTGGGTATCAGCCTCGCCGCCATGACGCACGTCGCGGCGGCCATCCCCAACCTCGACCACTCCTGCGACACGCACTACCCGTGGAACTCGGCCGACGACGTCGTCCTCCCCGGGGTCCTGGAGTTCCGTGACGGCGAGGTCGCGGTCCCGACCGGCCCGGGCCTGGGCGTGGAGCTGGACCACGACGCCCTCGACCGTCTGCACCGGCTGTACGTGGACTCGGGGATGCGGTCGCGCGACGACACCGGATACATGCGGCGGATCCAGCCGGAGTACGAGCTCAAGCTGCCGCGGTGGTGACGTCCGGCATCTCGACGTCGCCGGCGAGAGCGAACGGGCCTCGCCGGCGGCGGAGTCGGGCGGGGATTTTGGTGTGAGTCGTGCGGGCCGCCGGTCCCCCGTGCCGGCGGCCCGCACGGTGAGGGGATCCCGGCGTCCTCCCCAGGCGCCGGGTCTCCCCCTGCTGTGGCCGCCGGAGGGCGGATGTGCTGGAGTACACCCGAGAACGTCGCTGTTGCTCGGATGAAGTCTCCAGCAGCAGAGGGCGTCGCCGGTATGGGTACAACTGCGTACGCGGCGGACGAGCGGAGTGGGAACGTGGCACAGGTGCTGGGCGAGGCCCACGAACGCATGCTGTCGGTGGCCGTCGCGGCACTCCACGAACGTGAGCCGGAGCGGCTGTGGCCGCTGCTGGCCGGTGCCCTGCCCGACCTGTGCGGCGGCGAGACCCTCATCTACAAGCTCGACGACTGGAACGAGGCCGAGGGCACGGTCGGCATGCCACCGGGCGCCGCCGCCGAGTTCGACAGGCTCGGGGAGGAGGACCTGGGCCTCCTGCGCACGGGGTTTCCGTTCGCGGACCACTACGCGTCCGGGCCCGACAGGACTCCCCTCACCGCGCGCCGGGCCGTCGGCCCCGCATGGTCCGCGAGCCCGACCGCGCTGCTGATCGGCGACGTCATCGACGCGGACCACGTACTGGCGATTCCGCTGCCCCGGACTACGACGCCGATCACCGGATGCATGGTCTACCGCTCGGGAGCGGACTTCACCGACGACGACCTGCGAGCGGCCCAGCAGGTGCAACCGCTGCTGGCGGCGGTCGAGCAGCAGCGGCAACTCCTCGAACGCTGGCGGCGGTCGGCCGTTCCGTCCCCGGACCCGGGCTCCGCGCACGAAGTGGCCGCGGACTGCGCCCTCACTCCCCGGGAGCTGACCGTCCTGCTGCTGCTCACGGACGCCCTGACCGCGGCCGCGATCGGCCGACGGCTCGGCATCTCGGACCGTACGGTCCACAAGCACGTCGAGAAGATCTACCGCAAACTCGGCACCCGCGACCGCATCAGCACGGTCCTGCGGGCCCAGCAACTGGGGCTGGTCCCCAGGCCGTGACCCGTGGCGGTGCGGTCAGGGCCGCCGGGCGCGGTACAGGTCGCGCAGCAGGGCGATCTCGGCCCCGTGGTGCAGGACTTCCTGGTTGACCCACCACACGATGTCGACGAACGGCTCTTCCGGGTCGCTGCCGTGGGGGTAGGTGCAGTGACCGACGGTGTCGAGCGCCGTGTCGTCGACGCTCAGCAGCGCCTTCCGCCAGGCCGTGGCGCCGGCGTCGAAGGCGGCGAGGGCCGCTGCCGTGTCCCCGCTGACGGGGTAGTCGTCCCGGGTGAGGGCGTGGCTGCCTGCCGTGTGATCGGCGCGGAGGAAGAGCATCTCGCTCAGGTGGCTCAGCCGCCACGCGAGGGTGGTGAAGGGCGGCGGCCAGGGGTGCGGACAGGACGCGGCGTCGCGTCCCCACGCTCCGGTTCCGGCCAGCTCGGTCGCGCGCGGACCCGGTCCGTCCGCCCGCCGCCGGACCGACCAGCAGTCCGGCACCGGTTCCCAGAGGTACTCCTCATCGGTCATGGCAGCGACCTCGGTGTCCGAACCGTCGCCGCTGTCCATCACCGGCCCGGTCAGGCGGGCGGCCAGACGGGTACGGGCGAAGTCGAACTGCTCCAGCAACGGGGCCAGTCGAGAGGGGGTCACGAACGCTCCCACGGCGAACTCGTCGGTGCACGGCAGAGGCACGAACCGAGCCGTCAGCCTGGCACGACCGGCATGCGTGCCGCCGCTCGTTTTCAGGTGACGGGCCGACAGACCCTGCCACCCCGTACAGCACAGCCCCAAGGATGGGGCTCAGCCCTGCCCCGGCCCCATGCCGCCCTTGAGGCGTTCCAGGTCGGAGGGGCGGACCTGGATCGCCACCACGGCGACCAGCGCGGCGATGACGGTGAAGATCGCCGCCATGACGAAGGCGGCCGAGATCCCGGCGGTGAGTACCTCGTCGGACCAGGGCTTCGGGAGCTGACCGGTGCGCTGGAAGCGCAGGCGTTCGGCCGGGGTCGCCTGTGCCAGGAAGCGCGGGATCTGCTTGTTGGCCTCGTTGGTACTGGCCGTGCCGAACATCGTGACCAGGATGGACAGCCCGAGTGAACCGCCCACCTGCTGGGTGGCGTTGAGGAGTCCGGAGGCCGCGCCGGTCTCCTGGACGGAGACGTTGGAGAGCGCCATGAGCGTGAGCGAGACGAACTCCATGCCCATGCCCAGGCCGAAGACGCAGATCGGGCCGAGGATGCTGCCCGCATAGGTGGAGTGCACGTCGGTCAGGGTCAGCCAGGCCAGCCCCGCCGCCGCGAGGACGGCGCCCACCACCATGAAGGGTTTGGGACCGAACCTGGGCAGGAATTTCGAGGCGAGCGCCGCGCCGACTGCGATCACCGCGCTGACCGGCAGGAAGGCGAGCCCCGCCTGCAGCGGGCTGAAGCCCAGCACGTCCTGCACGAAGAGCGTGAGGAAGAAGAACATGCCGAAGATCGCGGCGGCGAGGCTCAGCATGATGCCGTAGGTGCCCGAGCGGTTGCGGTCGGCGAACATGTGCAGCGGGGTGATGGGCTGCCGGGAGTTCCGCTCGACGAGGATGAACACCGCCAGGATGACGACCGCCGCGGCGAACGAGGCCAGCGTGAGCGGGTCCCGCCACCCTTCCTGGGCGGCTCTGATGAACCCGTACACCAGCAGCACCATGCCCAGGGTGGAAGTCAGCGCGCCGGCGATGTCGAAGTGGCCCGGGTGGCGTTCGGACTCCTTGATCCAGCGGGGTGCGGCGAGGGCGATGAGCAGGCCGATCGGGACGTTGACGAAGAGCACCCAGCGCCAGTTCAGCCACTCGACGATCATCCCGCCCGCGAGCAGCCCGATGGCGCCGCCGCCCGAGGAGACCGCGGCGAACACGCCGAAGGCCCGGTTGCGTTCCGGGCCTTCGCGGAAGGTCGTGCTGATCAGGGCGAGCGAGGTCGGGGAGGCGATGGCGCCGCCCACCCCCTGCAGGGCGCGTGCGGCGAGGAGTTGGCCGGAGTTCTGGGCGAACCCTCCCAGCAGGGAGGCCAGGGCGAAGAGCAGCACGCCGAAGACAAAGACGCGCCGCCTGCCGAGGATGTCGCCGACCCTGCCGCCGAGCAGCAGCAGGCCGCCGAAGGTGAGGGTGTACGCGTTGACCACCCAGGACAGGCTGGTGGTCGAGAAGTCCAGGTCGCGCTGGATGTGCGGCAGCGCGATGTTCACGATGGTGATGTCCAGGACCACCATCAGTTGGCACGACGCGATGACCAGCAGCGCCATGCCGTTTCCTCCGCCGCCCGGTTGCCGGGTGGCGGCTTGTTCTGGGGTGGTCGGCCGGGGGCTGCTGCTCATGGTGTCTCGCGCTCTCGAAGGTCGAACCCTCGCGAGTGGTCAGTGAACGGTTCCGTCCACTGTGGTGTCCACCGTTCGACCGTACGCCCCTGTCGTGATCGTCACCACTTGTTTGGCTCGGTGCCTGTTTACACCGGTTTACAGGGAGTCGAGCAGGCGGGGTGAGGCCTGGAGCGCCGTCCTCTGCATCAGGTCGAGGACACCGCGGATGCCGCCCATCTCCGAGCCGCCTCCGGCCCTGCCGGGGCCGCCGTGCCGGAGGGCGGGCAGGGGCGATCCGTGTCCGGTGGTCTGCGTCATGGTCGTGGAGTCCAGCAGGTGCAGTCGGCCGTGCCAGGGGGCCGCCTCCCGGACGAAGGCGGTCGTCCAGGCGAGGTCGTCGCCGACCACGGAGGCGGCGAGGCTGCCCCGGCCGCGGGCGATCAGGTCGGTGACGTGGGCCGTGTCGCGGTAGGCCAGGACGGACACGGCCGGGCCGAACGGCTCGACCTCGTGGGGCGCCGAGGCGTCCGGATCCGCGGAGATGAGCAATGTGTCCAGGAAGGCGCCCCGTTCAGGATCGGCGTCGATCACGCGCACCTTCTCGGGGTCACCGTGGACGAAGCGGCCGGACTCGGCGATCTTCCGCGCGGCCCGTCGTACGTCGTCGCGCTGCGCGAGGCTGACAACCGGCCCCATCCGCACGCCCTCCGCGGCGGGGTTGCCGATGGTCACCCCGGCGAGCTCGGAGGCGACGGCGTCGAGCGCGGCGGCCTCGTGCTCCCGTGGGACGAGGACGCGGCGGATCGCGGTGCACTTCTGGCCCGCCTTGACCGTCATCTCCGTCACGACCTCGCGGACGAACGCCTCGAACAGCGGTGTTCCGGGCGCGACATCCGGTGCCAGCACAATGGCGTTGACCGAGTCCGCCTCGGCGTTGAAACGGACCGAGCGGGCCACGACGTCGGGGTGCGTGCGCAGCGTCTGTGCGGTGGCTGCCGAGCCGGTGAAGGAAAGGACGTCCTGCTCCTGAAGCAGGCCGAGCGCCGGCCGTACCGAGCCCACGACCAACTGCAGTGCGCCGGGCGGCAGAACACCCGCGTCGGCGATGATCCGTACGAGGTGTTGAGTGAGGTACGCGGTCGGGGTGGCCGGCTTCACCACGCTGGGCAGGCCGGCGAGGAGTGCTTGGGCCAGCTTCTCCAGGGGCGCCCACACCGGGAAGTTGAAGGCGTTCACCTGGAGCATCAACCCCGGTGAGGGGCTGACGAGATGGACGCCCAGGAAGTCGTCACCCCGCGCGAGGCGTTCGGCCGGGCCTTCGACGAGATGCACGGCGTCCGGCAGTTCGGCGCGCGCCCGGGTCGCGTAGTCGCGCAGGACACGGATGCCGCCGTCGACGTCGTAGCGGGCGTCGTTGAGGGTGGCTCCGGCGCGGGTCGAGAGGGCGTAGAGCTCCTCGCGGCGGGCGCGGACGGCCGCGGCGACGGCGTCCAGCAGGTCCGCCCGCCGATGGAAGGTCAGCGTCCGCAGCGCGGGGCCGCCGACGTGACGGGCGTGGCCGAACGCGGCCGCGAGGTCGAGGCCTTGGGAGGAGACGCGGCAGACCGTCTCGCCCGTGACGGCGTCGCACACGTCAACCGCCGTGGAATCGGCTGCCGTTGACGCGACCCAGGTGTCCTGCAGATGGCTCTCGAGAAGCATGGGGTACGGCCCGCTTTCTTTCGGAGGGGTCGGGGAATGCGAAGTCGGGCTACGGGACCGGGTGATGACCCCAGATGTCGGCCGTGTACGTACGGCTCACCCAGGTGCTCTCGTCGACCTGCACGCCGCCGGCGCCGATCTCGATGCCGAAGCCGGCCGGTGAGGTCATGTAGAACGAGAACATTCCGTCGTTGGCGTGCTTGCCGAGCGTGGCCATGAGCCTGACGTCGTGCTCACGCGTCCGGTCGAGGGCGCGGCCGACCTCCTCCGGGGTGGTCACCTCGCACAGGATGTGGTGGGTGCCCTCGTTCTTGTACGAGCGGATGAAGGCGATGCTGTGGTGCCTCGGGTTGCAGCCGAGGAAGTAGAACGTGCCCCAGGGGTAGTCGGCAGTGTCGCTGAGCCGGAAGCCCAGCACGTCGCAGTAGAAGTCGACGGCCTCCTGGACGTGCGGCGTCTTCATCACGACGTGCCCGAGCCCCTGTTCGCCGGTCACGAAGTCGACGCCCAGCGGTGACACGAACTGGCTCGGGGCGAGCCGGCGGCCGCAGAACAGCTCGGTGCGGATGCCGAGGGGGCCGCCGAAGTGCACCATGCGGGTCACCTGGCGGTCCCTGCACTCCTCCTCGGTGCCTGCCGTGACGTCGACGCCCGCCTCCTTGAGCCGCACCGTCATGTCGTCGATGGCCGTCCCGTCGCGGACCTCCCAGCCGATGACGGTGACGCCACCGGTCTCGGCCTCCGTCAGCCACATGCGGAACGGGTGCTGGTCCATCCGCAGGCGATGGCGCACGGGCCCTTCAGGCTCCCCCGGCTCGACCGCGAGACCTATCACTGTGCGGGCGTACTCCGCCCACGCTGTCGGATCGGGCGCGCCGATCCCTACGTAACCAAGGCTCTGGATCGTCATGCCGAGGACGATATTTGTTAGACCCTTGACGGTCAAGGCTCTGACGAATACGTTGCCGTCATCGAGCCGAGGAGGACTCCGATGCCGGAGAAGCCCCGCCTGCACCCCGTCGACGAGGCGGACCTGCAGGAGAAGACACTGGCGTCGCTGGCGCCGTACCGGGACCAGGACGGCCGGATCTACGCGATCTGGGCGACGCTGGCCCACCACGAGGACGCGCTGCGCCGCTACCTCGTCTTCAGCAACCACGTGCTGGGCAAGAACACCCTGCCGCTGAAGTCCCGGGAGCTGATGATCCTGCGGATCGCGGCCCGGGCGCAGGCGGCATACGAGTGGGACCAGCACGTGCGGATCGCCCGCCGCGCCGGGCTCGCCGACGAGACGATCCTGGCCGCCGCGACCGGCGCCTGGGACGGGCTCGACGAGCTCGACCGGGTGCTGCTCACCGCCACCGACTCGCTCGTCGACCGCCAGGGTGTCGACGACGCGCTGTGGGACCGGCTGACCGTCCACCTGAGCACCGAGCAGGTCATCGACGTCCTCTACACCGTCGGCCAGTACCTGACCGTCGCCACCGTCATCAACACGCTCGGCGTCCGGACGGAGGGCGACCTCGCGCTTCCCCTCCCCCGGCCCGCCGACCAGCACGTTCAGAAGGAAGTGCCCGCATGAAGCTCGCCAACCTCGCCGGCCGCCCCGTCGTCGTGAAGGGCGACCGCGCCCTCGACATCGCGAACGCGAGCAAGGGAGCGATCGAGCCGCGCCTGGAGGTGCTGTCCGACCTCTCCCTGCAGGACGAGCTGCGCGCCCTCGCCGAGCGAGCCGCCGAGGCGGACTGGAAGCCGTTCGAGCCCAGTGACCTGGGCCGCGTCGCCAAGCCGTACAAGGCGATCGGGGTGGCCCTCAACTACCGTGCGCACGCCGAGGAGTCGAACCTCCCCGTGCCGGACGAGCCGTCCGTCTTCGCGAAGTTCGCCTCGTCCGTCGTCGGCCCGTACGACCAGATCGTGGTCGAGCCCCAGTACGACAAGGTCGACTACGAGGCCGAGCTCGTCGTCGTCATGGGCAAGGCCGGCAAGAACATCTCCGAGGCCGACGCCTGGTCGTACGTCGCGGGCGTGACCGCCGGGCAGGACATCAGCGACCGCAAGGAACAGTGGCGCAAGCCGATCAACCAGTTCACACTGCCGAAGTCGTACGACACCTTCAGCCCGATCGGCCCCTATCTGGTGACGGTCGACGAGTTCGAGGACCCGGACGACATCGAGGTGGCCGGCTGGGTCGACGACCTCGAGGTGCAGCGGGGCCGCACCTCGGACCTGATCTTCTCCGTGCCCGAGCTGATCGCCTGGCTGTCGAAGCGGGTGACGTTCGAGCCGGGCGACCTGATCTTCACCGGGACCCCGGCCGGCTGCGGCGTCCGCCGCACCCCACGGCTGTACCTCACCGAAGGTAAGGTCCTGCGGACCGAGGTCACGGGCGTCGGCACCATGGTCAACCCGGTCATCTCAGGCTGACCGAACAGAAGGGCGGGAGATCGTGACGGACACCGTGCGTGAGACGGGGACCACGGGAGCTAGCCGGACCCGGGAGTTCTCGGAGCTCCTGCGCCATCAGCACCGCGAGCTGGGTACGACCGATCCCCGGGACCTCGACGCGATCGAGATGGTCACCGATCTCACCCGCCTCGAGGCCCGGCTGACCAAGGACTTCGAGAAGCACGTCCACCGGCCGCTCGGCCTGACCTGGGCGGGCTTCAGGATCCTGAACTCCCTGTGGGTCTACGGCCCGCTCGGCCAGCAGGACATCGGCCGGGTCTCGGGGTCCACCCGCGCCAGCATCTCCAGCGCGCTGGCGACCCTGGAGAGCCGGGGCCTGGTCACCCGGGAACGGGTCGAGTCCGACCGCCGCCAGCTGTTCGTCGAGCTGACGGCGGAGGGCCGCGAGACGCTGCGGCAGGCCATCGAGGCGCAGACGAAGCGCGAGCGCGCGTGGACCGGCATACTGCGTGACGATCAGCTCAGTGAACTGGTCCACTTGCTGCGTACCCTGGTGAACCAGGAGACCCCGCCCGCGGAGTGACCGGGCCCGGGGAGACCGGCCCACCACAGGACTCGTGCACGGAGCCGCCGTGGCACGGCCGTCGAAAATAGTCAGACCTCTTACCGTCAAGCATCTAACGGTCAGCCCGTTTTTCAGAAGAGCCGGCTTCTCAAAACAGTCGGTTTCCAAGAACAGTCAAGAACACTTGGTTGGTTTCTCAAGGGAGAGAATCATGGTCCGTCGTGTCGTCACCGGTGTCGATCCCAGTGGCAAGCCCGTGATCGTCAGCGACGGAGAGCCGCCCGTCACGCGTCAGTACACCCACACTCCGGGCTTCGCCCGCTCCCTGGTGTGGAACACGACGGCTCCCGCCGCCCCGTCGGACGACCCGACGGATGCCCTGAAGTCCTATGTGCCGGCCCCCGGCGAGACGATCGCGCTGACCGTCACCTTCCCGCCGGCCAGTGTCTACGCCGACCCGAGCTGGGACCCCGCGGCCGCGGGCGCCGAGCAGCTGGAGGCGACGCCGGGCCTGGCCGAGCTGTTCGAGCTCGACAATCCGGGCATGCACACCACGCCGACCGTCGACTACGGCGTCGTCCTCTCCGGCGAGCTGGTCCTCGACCTCGACGGTGGCGAGACCGCGGTGCTCAAGCCCGGCGACCTCGTCGTGCAGAACGCCACGCGGCACGCCTGGCGCAACAACGGCAGCGAGCCCGCCACGGCGTTCTTCGTCCTGATGGGCGCGGGCGGCACGTCATGAGCGCCCTGACGACCGCGGCGCCCGGCGCGCCCGTCGTCGAGCTCGACCTCGCCGAGCTGCGCCGCGACCCGTACCCCGCCTACGCCGAGCTGCGCCGCACCGCGCCGCTGGCCTGGGTCCCGTCGGTCGGACGCCACCTGCTGACCCGGTACGAGGACATCGTCCACGCCGAGAAGCTGCCCGAGGTGTTCAGCTCCCGCGAGGAGGGCTCGCTGCTGCTGCGCACCGTCGGCCCCAACCTGCTCCGCGAGGACGACCCGGAGCATCGGCGCCTGCGGGCCGCGGCCGAGCCGCCGACCCGCCCCCGTCAGGTCCGCGACCTGTGGGCCGGGGAGTTCGAGCGGACCGCGCACGAGCTGCTCGACCGGATCGCCGGCCGTGGCGAGGCCGACCTGATAGCCGACTTCGCCGAGCCGCTCGTCGCCGCCAACCTGGCCCTGGTCCTGGGCCTGCGCAACGCGAGCGCCGAGGACATCGCCGACTGGTCGCGGGCGATGATGGACGGCAACAGCAACTACGCCGACGACCCCGATCTCTGGCTCCGCGCCGAGCGGGCGACCCGGGCCATCGAGGAAGCCGTGGCCGAGATGGCGGAGATCGCGCGCCGCGAGCCGGACGGCTCGGTGATCTCCTCCATGGTCCACGCCGCCGAGCCGGTGGACCTCGCCGAGATCCAGAACAACATCAAGGTCATCATCGGCGGAGGCGTCAACGAGCCGCGCGACGTCTTCGGCGTGGGCGCCTGGGCCCTGCTGAACCGCCCCGAAGCGCTGGAGCGGGTGCTCAAGGACCCGGCGTCCTGGAAGCGGGTCTTCGAGGAGACCGCGCGCTGGATCTCGCCGATCGGCATGTATCCCCGCCAGCTCACGCAGGACTACGAGATCGCCGGCGTCACGCTGCCCGCGGGCAGCCGCGTCGCCCTCGTCATCGCCTCCGGCAACCGCGACGAGTCGGTCTTCGAGCGGGCCGACGAGTTCGATCTCGACCGCCCGCACCGCCCCCATCTCGCCTTCGGCGGCGGACCGCACTTCTGCATGGGCGCGTGGGTCGCGCGCCACGAGGTCAGCGCCATCGCCTGGCCCCTCGTCTTCAGCCGTCTGCAGGGCCTCCGCCTCGACGACGGCGCCAAAGCGTCCGACAGCGGATCCGCCGCGGGCCGTCTGGACGGCTGGGTGTTCCGCGGGCTCACCTCGCTGAACGTCACCTGGCAAGCCCCCTGAGCCGTCCCCATCGGGAGGACTTCATGCCCACCGTCATCTTCCAGCTGCCCGACGGGACCGAACGCAAGGTCACCGCCGCGTCGGGGACCGTCCTGATGCAGGCGGCCGTCTCCAACGGCGTCGAGGGCATCGTCGCCGAGTGCGGAGGCAACGCCTCCTGCGCCACCTGCCACGTCTACGTCGATGCGACGCAGGCCGAGCTGGTGGGTCCGCCGAACGACGTCGAGGACGAAATGCTGGACTTCACCGCCGCCGAACGCCGGCCCACCAGCCGGCTCAGCTGCCAGGTCCAGCTCTCCGACGCCCTGGACGGACTGGTCGTCCACGTGCCCGAGGAGCAGATATGAGCAGCGCAGCGGGCGTGGTCGTGGTCGGCGGCGGACAGGCCGCGTTCAGTGTCGTGTCGACGCTGCGCGCATCCGGCTACGACGGTCCGGTCACGGTGTTCGCCGACGAACCCCATCTGCCGTACCAGCGGCCGCCGTTGTCGAAGAAGGCTCACACCGAGCCGGACGGCGTACGCGTCGAGCTGGTGCCGGAGTCCTTCTACGGCGAGCGGAACATCGACCTGCGCCTCGGGGACGACGTGATCGCCCTCGACACCGCCACCGCCACGGTCGTCACCCGCACGGGCACCCGTGTCCCGTACACCCACCTCGTGCTGGCGACCGGTGCCCGCAACCGTCCGCTGCCCGTACCCGGCGCCGAGCTGGCCGGCGTCCACGCGCTGCGCTCGCTCGACGACGCCCTCACCATCGGCCGGGCGCTGACGACGGCCCGTGACGTGGTCGTCGTCGGCGGCGGGTTCATCGGCCTTGAGCTCGCCCAGGTCGCCCTGGCCCGCGGCGCACGGGTGACCGTGGTCGAGCTGGCCGACCGGCTGCTGAGCCGGGCCGTGTCACCGGAGGTCGAACGCCACCTGCGGGAACGCCACGAGCAGGCCGGTGTCCGGGTCCTGACCGGGACGGGCGTACGTGCTCTGGAGGGACCGGGCCGGGTCGAACGGGTCGTCACGGACCGCGAGATCCTGCCCGCCGACCTCGTCGTCTACGGCATCGGGGCCATCCCCCGGGACGACCTGGCACGCGCGGCGGGGCTGGCCGTGGACGACGGCGTGGTCGTGGACGAGCAGCTGCGCTCGATCACCGATCCCCGGATCTCCGCCGTCGGGGACTGCGCCCGCCATCCGCATCCGCACGCGGAGGGGCTGGTGCGGCTGGAGTCCGTGCAGAACGCCATCGATCAGGGCGCGTTGGTCGGACGGCGCCTCGCCGGGTCGCCCGCCTCGTACGAGAGTCTGCCGTGGTTCTGGAGCGACCAGGGCGCCATCAAGTTGCAGATCGCCGGGCTGCGTTCACCCTCGGACGAGGTACGCCTCGCAGCAGGTGACTCCCCGGAGCGCCTGGCCTCGTACGCCTTCCGCGACGGTCTGCTGGTGGCCGTGGAGACCTTGAACTGGCCTGCCGAGCACCTGGCCGCCCGTCGGTTGCTGGAGCGGCGGACGCCGGTGTCCGCCGACGACCTCGCGGGGACGACCCTCGGCGCGCTCGCCCGCGCCAGACGTGCCGCGGAGGTGAAGGCATGACGAGCACGTTCGGCGCCCACCTCGTCACGAGTGCGGCCCAGGCCGGCTCCCGGACCGCCCTCGTCTTCGAGGACCGGACCTGGACCTATGCCGAACTGGACCTGGCCGTACGGCGGACGGTGGCCCGCCTCGACAAGTACGGGGTACGCAAGGGCGATCGGGTGGTGATGCAGGGGGCGGCCCGGCCGGAGGCCCTGATCACGCTGTTCGCGGTGACGCGGATGGGAGCGGTGCTCGTGCCGCTGCACCCGCAGGTGACCGGGGGCGAAGTCACCGTCGTGTGCGAGGAGACCGCGCCACGTGCGGTCGTCGGCGACGAGCGGTTCCCCGACGGGACGGGCATCCGCCTGACCTGGGACGACCTGCACGTCGACGACGAGCCGTCCGCGCCCGTCGTCGGGGAGCCCCCGACCGGCTCGGACATCGCGATCATCGCCTTCACGTCCGGCACCTCCGGCCGCCCCAAGGGCGTCGCGCTGACCCACGACAACCTGTACTGGAGCATGGTCAACGGGCTGTCGCAACTGCCCGTCGACGAGGACGACACCGCCCTCGTCTCCACCCCGCTGGCCCACGTCGCCGTGCTCGGCGGGCTACCGCAGTACACCTGGGCGCGGCGCGGGACGGTGATCCTGGCCCCGCGCTTCGACCCGGACCTGTTCATCGACCTGGTCCGCGACCACAAGGTCACCTGTGCGTTCGCCGTACCGGCCATGTCCGCCCTGCTGGCCCGCCACCCCCGCTTCGGCGGCGGCGACCTGGACACCCTGCGGTGGATCCTGTCCGGCGGATCACCGGCCCAGACCGCCACCCGCGAGCAGTTCCGGGCGCGCGGGATCGGTGTGGTCAACTCCTACGGGCTGACGGAGACCAGCGCGGGCGTGACGTACTCCGCCGCGAACGACACGGCGGCCTCCACCGGATCTCCTGTCCCCCAGGTCGAGTTGAGGGTCGTGGACGAGAGCGGGGCGCCCACCCCGGCCGGCAACGCCGGTGAGATCTGGGTGCGCGGACCGTCGGTGGCGGACGCGTACTGGACGGCCGACGGGCCGGTGCCCGTGACCGATCGCGAGGGCTGGTTCCACTCCGGGGACCGCGGGCTGTTCGACGCCGAGGGCCGCCTGTCGGTCGTCGGACGGCTCAAGGACACCATCATCACCGGCGGGGAGAACATCGATCCCGCCGAGGTCGAGAACGCCCTCGCCGACTTCCCCGGTGTCGTCGAGGTCGCGGTCTCCGGGGCACCGGACTCGCTCTGGGGCGAGATCGTGACCGCCTTCCTGGTCACCGACTGCGGCGCCCCCACCCTGGACGACGTCCGCTCCCATCTCGACGGCCGGCTCGCCCGGCACAAGTGGCCCCGGCGCCTGTGCGTCGTACCCGCGCTCCCCCGCGGGGCCACCGGAAAGCTGCAGCGCGCGCGGCTGACGACGCTGCTGGACAACTGACCCATCCTTCACAAATCCCAGAGACCGCACCGCAGTTGGCGCCGTCTCCCCCAGCCGTACCCGAAGCCGTACCTGAGCCGAACCCGAGGAGACGCCATGAGTGCGACCATGCGAGCCGCGCGGATGCACGCCGTCGGCGAGCCGATGAAGCTCGAGGAACTGCCCGTTCCCGAGCCCGGCCCCGGCGACGTCCGCGTGGCCGTCCACGCCTGCAACATCGTGCCGAACCTGGCCAACATCCTGAACATGTGGACGACTTGGTTCCCGCACAGCCCCCTGCCAACCCTGCCGGCGATCTTCGGCCTCGACCCGGCGGGCGTGGTCGAGGCGGTCGGCGAGGGCGTGCAGGCGTTCAAGCCGGGCGACCGGGTGTACGTCAACCCGGGCCGCTCGTGCGGGTCTTGTCGTTCATGTCGCAGCGGCGACTCGATCAACTGCGCCAGCTACGCCTTCGCAGGATATTTCGGCTTTTCGCCGACCGCGATCGATCTGCTCGACCGCTACCAGGGCGGTCTCGCCGAGTACACGTTGGCCCCGGCGTACAGCCTCGTGAAGCTGCCGGACTCGCTCTCCTTCGAGGCCGCCGCCCGCTTCGGCTACATCGGCACCATGTACTCGGCGCTGCGCAAGGCCGAGGCCGGTCCGGGCAAGACCATCCTCATCAACGGCATCAGCGGCACCCTGGGCATCGCCGCCGCGCTCCTCGCGCCCGCCATGGGCCTCACCCACGTGTACGGCACCGGCCGCGACAAGAGCCTCCTGGACCAGGTCGGCAAGCTGGCGGGCGGCCGGCTGAACCTGCACTCCCTCGACGACGGCCCGGTCGACGAGTGGATCCACGAGCAGACCGACGGCTACGGCGTCGACATCTACATCGACGCCCTCGGCCCGGGCGCCCCGCACGAGACGTTCCGGGCGGGCATGCGAGCGATGGCCCGCGGTGGCATCGCCGTCAACATCGGTGCCATCGCCGGTGATCTGCCGATCGACATCCACCGGATGATGGACCAGCAGCTGCGGCTGATCGGCTCGGCGTGGTTCACCTCCGCCGAGGGCCAGACCATGGCCGACATGGCGGGGGCCGGCCTGCTGGACCTGAGCCCGCTGGAGCACCACGTGTACCCCCTGGAGCAGGTCAACGAGGCCATCAGCGGGATCGCCGTGCGCAACGGCGGCTTCAGCAACTTCATCATCAACCCGACCGCCACGCTGTAAGGCCCGCGGACCGGAGGCCGTCGGTACTCCCCTGACCGGCGGCCTCCCCACCCTCTTCCCTCCCCATCCCTGGAGACCCGATGCACGCCCAGCACGCGCCGCGCCCGGCCGACCCCCTCGACCTCATCGAAATCGACAGCCTGCTGACGCCGGACGAGCGCGCCGTCCGCGACGCCGTCCGCACCTTCTGCGACCGCCGCGTCGAACCGCACATCGCCGAGTGGTTCGAGCAGGGCGCGATCGAGGACATCCGCGGCCTCACCAAGGAACTCGGCGAACTCGGCCTACTGGGCATGCACTTGGAGGGCTACGGCTGCGCGGGAATGAGCGCGGTCGACTACGGCCTGGCCTGTCTGGAACTGGAGGCCACCGACTCCGGACTGCGCTCCCTGGTCTCGGTGCAGGGCTCCCTGGCCATGTACGCGATCCACGCCTTCGGCTCCGAGGAGCAGAAGCAGGAGTGGCTGCCCCGCCTCGCGGCCGGCACCGCCATCGGTTGCTTCGGACTCACCGAGCCCGACTCGGGCTCCGACCCGGGCAGCATGCGCACCTCGGCCCGCCGCGACGGCGACGACTGGATCCTCGACGGCCGCAAGATGTGGATCACCAACGGCTCGGTCGCCGACGTGGCCGTCGTCTGGGCCCGCACCGAGCACGGCGTACGCGGCTTCGTGGTCCCGACCGACTCTCCCGGTTTCTCGGCGCCTGCCATCAAGCACAAGATGTCGCTGCGGGCGTCCGTGACCAGCGAGCTGGTCCTGGATTCCGTACGACTGCCCGGAACCGCCGTGCTGCCCGAGGTACGGGGGCTGCGCGGGCCGCTGTCCTGCCTCAACGAGGCGCGCTACGGCATCGCGTGGGGTGCGATGGGCGCCGCACGCTCGTCCTTCCGCGCCGCCCTGGCCTACGCCGGCGACCGGGTCCAGTTCGACCGACCCATCAGCTCCTTCCAGTTGACCCAGGCCAAACTGACCGACATGGCACTGGAGTTGGCCAAGGGCACACTGCTGGCCTTCCACCTGGGCCGTACGAAGGACGACCGTGGTCTGCGCCCCGAACAGGTCAGCTACGGCAAGCTCAACAACACCCGGACCGCGCTGGAGATCTGCCGCACCGCCCGCACCATCCTGGGCGCCAACGGCATCTCACTGGAGTACCCGGTGATCCGGCACGCCAACAACCTGGAGTCGATCCTCACCTACGAGGGCACCGTCGAGATGCACACCCTCATGATCGGCCAGGCGCTGACGGGCCAGGCGGCGTTCCGGTGACCGCTCCGGCCACGGACATCCGTAGGGTCGGTGTCGTCGGCTGCGGTCTGATGGGTGCGGGCATCGCCGAGGTGTGCGCCCGGGCCGGGCTGGACGTGGTGGTCCACGAGGTGAGCCCGGGTGCGGCCGAGGCCGGCCGGGCCCGGATCACCGCTTCGCTCGACCGGGGCGTACGGCGCGGCAAACTCACCGGCGAGGAACGCGACGCCGCCCTCGACCGGGTGCGGGTCACCCCCGACCTCACCGAGCTGGCCGACCGGGACCTGGTGGTGGAGGCGGCGACGGAGGACGAGAAGACCAAGGTCGCGCTGTTCGCCGAGCTCGACCGGGTCGTCACCCGTGAGGACGCGCTGCTCGCGTCCAACACCTCCTCCCTCCCCATCATGAAACTGGGCATGGCCACCGCACGCCCGCACCAGGTGATCGGGGTGCACTTCTTCAACCCGGTCCCCGTGCTGGAACTCGTCGAGATCGTGCCGTCGCTGCTGACGGACGTTCAGACCCAGTCCCGCGCCGAGGAGTTCGTCACGGGGACGCTGGGCAAGAAGGTGATCCGCGCCCAGGACCGGGCCGGTTTCGTGGTCAACGCCCTGCTCGTGCCGTACCTTCTCTCGGCGATCCGGATGCTGGAGTCCGGTCACGCCTCGGCGGAGGACATCGACACCGGTATGGTCCTCGGCTGCGCCCACCCCATGGGGCCGCTGAGCCTGGCCGACCTGATCGGCCTGGACACCCTCACCGCCATCGCCGAGGCGATGTACGCGGACTTCAAGGACCCCCTGCACGCCGCGCCACCCCTACTGCTGCGCATGGTCGAGGCCGGTCTGCTCGGCCGGAAGTCCGGGCGCGGCTTCCACGACTACTCCGAACACGACTCTTCCAGGAAGGGCAACTGACCTCATGGCACAGGAAGTACGGGGCGTGATCGCACCGGGCAAGGGCGAGCCGGTGCGGGTGGAGACGATCGTGGTCCCCGATCCCGGCCCCGGGGAAGCCGTGGTGAAAATCCAGGCCTGCGGGGTCTGTCACACCGACCTGCACTACAAGCAGGGCGGCATCAGCGACGACTTCCCGTTCCTGCTCGGTCATGAGGCCGCGGGCGTGGTGGAGGCGGTGGGCGAGGGCGTCACCGACGTCGCGCCCGGTGACTTCGTGATCCTCAACTGGCGTGCGGTGTGCGGGAACTGCCGGGCCTGTCTGCGTGGACGCCCCTGGTACTGCTTCAACACCCACAACGCCGGGCAGAAGATGACCCTCGCCTCGACCGGGCAGGAACTCTCCCCGGCGCTGGGCATCGGGGCGTTCGCGGACAAGACGCTGGTCGCCGCGGGGCAGTGCACGAAGGTCGACCCGAGCGTGGCCCCGCAGGTCGCCGGGCTGCTGGGCTGCGGGGTGATGGCCGGCATCGGCGCCGCGATCAACACCGGCAACGTCGGCCGGGGCGACACGGTCGCGGTCATCGGCTGCGGCGGCGTCGGCGATGCGGCCGTCGCCGGGGCGAACCTGGCCGGCGCGGCGAAGATCATCGCCGTGGACATCGACGACCGCAAGCTGGAGACCGCCCGCTCGATGGGCGCCACCCACACCGTCAACTCGCGCGAGAACGACCCGGTGGAGGCGATCCGCGAACTGACCAGCGGCTTCGGCGCCGACGTCGTCATCGAGGCGGTCGGCCGCCCGGAAACCTACAAGCAGGCCTTCTACGCCCGCGACCTGGCCGGCACCGTCGTCCTGGTCGGCGTGCCGACCCCGGAGATGAAGCTGGAACTGCCGCTGCTGGACGTCTTCGGACGCGGCGGCGCGCTGAAGTCCTCCTGGTACGGCGACTGCCTGCCCTCCCGCGACTTCCCCATACTCATCGACCTGCACCTCCAAGGCCGCCTGGACCTCGGGGCGTTCGTCACCGAGACCATCCAACTCACCGACGTGGAGAAGGCGTTCGAGCGGATGCACCACGGCGACGTACTGCGCTCGGTGGTGATGCTGTGATGGCCGCACGCATCGAACACCTCGTCACCTCCGGCACCTTCAGCCTGGACGGCGGCACCTGGGAGGTGGACAACAACGTGTGGATCGTCGGCGACGACCACGAGGTCATCGTCATCGACGCGGCCCACGACGCCGACGCCATCGCCGAAGCCGTCGGCGACCGCCGCCTGACGGCCATCGTCTGCACCCACGCCCACAACGACCACATCGACGCCGCGCCCGCCCTCGCAGACCGCACCGGCGCGCCGGTCTTCCTCCACCTGGACGACCGTCTGCTGTGGAAGCACACGCATCCCGACCGCAACCCCGACGGGTACCTCTCCGACGGCCGTCGCTTCACCGTCGCCTCGACCGAACTGGCGGTGCTGCACACCCCGGGCCACACACAGGGCGCCGTCTGCCTGTACTCCGAGGAACTGGCCACGGTGTTCACCGGAGACACCCTGTTCCAGGGCGGCCCCGGTGCCACGGGACGGTCGTACTCCCACTTCCCGACCATCATCCGCTCGGTCCGGGACCGCCTGCTCACCCTCCCGCCCGACACCAAAGTCCTTACCGGACACGGCGATTCGACCACCATCGGCGCCGAGGCCCCGCACCTGGAGGAGTGGATCGCGCGCGGTCACTGAGGGGTCGTCAGCGGGTCTTTTGGGTCATGGAGAACTCGTCGGCGTCGGGCAGGTCGAAGTCCCCGTGGTCGCTGCCCAGCCCCTGCGCCACCAGCGCCGCCGCTGCGCTGCCGAGTACGGCGGACTCGCGCGGGGTGCGGTCGAGGCCGAGGCCGCGGATGAAACCGGCCGAGAACGCGTCGCCGCATCCGGTGGTGTCGACGACCTCGACCTCGAAGGCGGGGACGGATTCTGTGCCCTCGGCGGTCACCAGGAGCGCGCCGTCGCCGCCGCGGGTGACGGCGACGAGGCCGGCCCCGGCGGCGAGGAGCTTCTTCGCGCCGGTCACGAGGTCCTCCTCCTCGCTGAAGCCGAGGACCTGGTCGTCGTTGGGGAGGAGGAAGTCGACGTACGGGAGCAGTGGTTCGATCTGGTCGAAGGTGCCGAGCACGCCGGGGGCGAGCAGGTCCACGGAGGTGACCACGTCGTGTTCCTTGGCGTGCGCCAGGATGCGCGCGGCGACGTCGGCGCCGATCAACTCCGGGCCGCCCAGGTGCAGATGGGTCGCCTCGGCGACCGCGTCCCAGGGCACGTCGTCGAAGCCGTAGGTGATGTTGGCGCCGAGGAGGTGGAGCGAGGGGCGGTCCCCGTTGGGGCGGATCGGCAGGACGCTCGCCGAGGTGGAGGTGTCGATACGGCGGACCAGCAACTCGGTGTCGATTCCCGCCCTGTTGAGCAGTTGGACGAGCATGTCGCCGGTCGGGTCGGTGCCGATCGCGCCGGCGGTGCGCACCGAGGCGCCCAGCTTGGCGAGGGAGAGCGCGGTGCCGCCGGCAGTTCCGGCGGCGGTCATCCGGATGTCGTCCACGAGGGTGGCGCCCTGGCCCTCGGGTATCTCCTCCACCGGCCGTACCAGTACGTCCAGCACGTGCACGCCCATCGTGACGACCTGCTGTGCCTTCATCGGGTTCCCTCCTGCGCGGGTGGTACGGGGTGAGTGGTGCCGTAGTTGCGGCCGATCGCGGCCTCGATGACCGCGAGTTGCTGGTGTTCGTCGAGGACGCGGGGCGGTCCGAGCGCGGCCGCGCGCTGGTAGACGCCGCAGGCCCACTCCAGCAGCAGGGCGTGCTCGACGGCCTTGTCGAGGGTCGGCGCGTGGGTGACCGCACCGTGGTTGGCCATCAGCGCGGCGCTGCGGCCCTCCAGCGCGGCGAGCACCGACTCGGCGAGTTCGGGGGTGCCGAAGGTGGCGTACGGCGCGACCCGGACGGTGCCGCCGAGGGTGAGCAACTGGTAGTGGATGCACGGCAGTTCGTCGAGGACGAGGGAGAGCGCGGTGGCCATGGGGGCGTGGGTGTGGACGACCGCGCCGGTGCCGTAGCGGCGGTAGACGCCGAGATGCAGGTCCAGTTCGGAGGTAGGTTCGAGTGTCCCGGCCACGACCTTGCCGTCCAGATCGACCACCGTGACCTGGTCCTCGGCGAGTTCGGCGAGCACCGCGCCCGTCGCGGTGATGGCGACCCGCTCCCCCACGCGCACGCTCACGTTCCCGGCCGTGCCGATGAGCAGGCCCTCGGCCCCCAGACGCCGACAGGCGCCCGCGACGGCGGCCCGTTCCTGCCCGAGCTCCCCGCTTGAGTCGGTCATGTGCGGGACCGTAACCTAAAGGTGAAACAAAGTCACGTTCACATTCGGAGGTTGTTCCGTGAGCGAGCCGACCGCTGACGTCGACGGGTCCGCTCCCCTGCGCCGCACCCCCCAACAGGCGCGCAGCAAGGCCCGGTTGGCCCGGGTTCTGGAGGCCGCCGAGCGCGTACTGATCGCCGAGGGGGTCGAGGCGCTCACGACCACCCGCGTCGCCGCGGAGGCGAAGGTGTCGGTGGGCTCGCTGTACCAGTACCTGCCCGACCGTGACGCGATCATCGACGCGCTCGCGGCCGGCTACTTCGTGAAACTCGAGGCCGCCATGGACGGCTTCGTCGAGGCCGCGGCGACGCAGGGGTGGGACGACCCGGTGGGCGTGCTCGTCGACGCGTTCGCCGGGATCTACCGCACCGAACACGGCTTCCGGGCCCTGTGGTTCGGCAGCGGCCTGACCGAACGGACCCGGGCCGCGGACCGCGAGCACAAGCGCCGCATGGCCGACGGAATCCGCCGCGTCCTGCTCGCGCTCGACGTGGCCCACGACGACGAGCCCCTCGCCCGCGCCTGCCACGCCTCGGTCCTGGCCGCCGACGCGCTCGCCCAGGAGGCATTCCGCCGGGACCCGGAGGGCGACAAGGAACTCCTCGACGAGGCCAAGGTCATGCTGCGGGGCTACCTCGTGGCCGTCATCGCGCGATATCAGCCGCTGCGGTAGAGCGCGGTGAGCAGTTCGATGGCCGCGGGGGTGGCGGGATGCGGGTCGTCGCGCCACCAGGCGAGGCGTACGGCGATGGGTTCGGCGTCGCGGACCGGGCGGTAGACGACGCCGGGGCGCGGGTACTGATGGGCGGTCGATTCCGCGGTCACCCCGATGGCCCGGCCGCTGGAGATCACGGTGAGCCAGTCGTCGATGTCGTGTGTCTCCTCGGTGGCAGGGCGGGCGTCCGGCGGCCACAGGTCGGCGGTGGTGGTGCCGGTGCGGCGGTCGATCAGCAGGGTGCGACCGCCGAGGTCGGCGAGCCGGACCGAGCGGCGCCCGGCTAGGGGGTCGTCGGCGGCCAGGGCGCACAGCCGGCGTTCCAGGCCGACGATGGCGCAGTCGAAGCGCCGGTCCTCCTCCAGCGGTCTGCGCACCACTGCCAGGTCGCAGGCGCCGTCCGCCAGCCCAGCGGTCGCGGAGTTGACCCGCACCAGGTGCAGGTCCGTGTCGGGGTGGGCCTGGGCCCAGCGGCGTTGGAAGGCGGGCGTGTGCCGGCCGAGCGCCGACCAGGCGTAGCCGATGCGCAGGCTGGTGTGGCCCGAGGTGGCCGTCTGGACCAGGTCGTCCACCTCGCCGAGTACCCGTCGGGCCTGCGCCACCACCCGCAGCCCCGTCGCGGTCGGCGTCACCGCGCGGGAGGTGCGGCGCAACAGCCGTACGCCCAGGGCCCGTTCGAGCGAGGCGAGCGTCCGGGACACGGCCGCCTGGGAGACGCCGAGCGTGATGGCAGCGTCGGTGAAAGTGCCCTCGTCGACGATCGCGACGAGACAGCGCAGCTGCCGGAGTTCCACGTCCATGACCCGAGCATGCATGACTCAAGCGTATAGATCGAGTGGAGGTCGCATTTTGTGCAAGTCATCTTCCGGTGCACGATCGCGCCATGGCACCCGCATCCGCACCCGCCTCAGCCCCTGCGCAGCGCACAGGTCCCGAATACCCGAGCGCCGGCCCGGCGCTCCCTTCCCCCGAGCCCGACCGGCGGCGCCTCGCCGGTGTGGTCACGATGGTCGGCAGCGGCCTGTCCAACCAGACCGGTGCCGCCATCGGCTCGCTCGCCTTCCCGGTGCTGGGTCCGGTCGGTGTCGTCGCGGTCCGGCAGTACGTCGCCGCGATCGTCCTGCTGGCCGTCGGCCGGCCCCGGCTCCGTGCCTTCACCTGGCGTCAGTGGCAGCCGGTCCTGCTGCTGGCCGTGGTCTTCGGCACGATGAACCTGTCCCTGTACAGCGCCATCGACCGCATCGGCCTCGGGCTCGCGGTCACCCTGGAGTTCCTCGGCCCGCTCGCCGTCGCCCTGGCCGCCACCCGCAGTCGTGTGGACGCCTGCTGTGCGGTGGTCGCCGCGGCGGGCGTCGTCACGCTGATGCGCCCGCAGCCGTCCGCCGACTACCTGGGCATGGGCCTCGCTCTGCTCGCCGCCGCCTGCTGGGCCTCGTACATCCTGCTCAACCGCACCGTCGGCCGCCGCGTCCCCGGTGCGCAGGGGTCCGCGGCGGCAGCCGGTCTCTCCGCCCTGATGTTCCTGCCCGTCGGCATCGCCGTGGTCCTGCGGCAGCCGCCGACCGCCGCGGCGGTGGGGTGCGCCGTCGCGGCCGGGGTGCTGTCCTCGGCGGTGCCGTATCTCGCGGACCTGTTCACGCTGCGCCGGGTGCCGGCCCAGGCGTTCGGCCTGTTCATGAGCGTCAACCCCGTCCTCGCGGCCGTCGTCGGGTGGGTCGGCCTCGGCCAGCGCCTGGGCTGGACGGAGTGGGCGGGCATCGGTGCCATCGTCGTCGCGAACAGCCTGAGCATGCTCGCCCGGCGGGGATGACCTCCTGGACAGATCTCCGCCTAGAGGAAGCTGACGTTCTGGGCGAGGGCGAGGCGGCCGGAGTAGTTGATGGTGTTGGTGGCCGGGCGCATGTACGCACGCCAGGCGTCGGAGCCCGACTCGCGGCCGCCGCCGGTGTCCTTCTCGCCGCCGAAGGCGCCGCCGATCTCCGCGCCCGAGGTGCCGATGTTGACGTTGGCGATGCCGCAGTCGGAGCCCTCGGCGGAGAGGAAGAGTTCGGCCTCCTGCTGGTCGCGGGTGAAGATGCTGGAGGACAGGCCCTGCGGGACGTCGTTGTGCAGGGCGACGGCCTCCTCGAAGGTGTCGTAGGTCAGGACGTAGAGGATCGGCGCGAAGGTCTCCTCCCGTACGACGTCGGTCTGTTCGTCGACGCGGACGACGACGGGTTCGACGTAGGCCGCGTGGGGTGCGGCGTCGGCCAGGCGGCGGTCGCCGCCGACCAGGATCTTGCCGCCCTGCGCCTGGACACGGGCGACGGCGTCCTGCATGCCGTCGAGGGCCTCGGGAGAGATGAGCGGTCCTACGAGCGTCCCCTCGTCGAAGGGGTTGCCGATGGGGAGCTTGGCGTACGCGGCCGTCAGTCGGGCGATCAAGGTGTCGGCGATGTCGCGGTGGACGATGAGGCGGCGCAGGGTGGTGCAACGCTGGCCCGCCGTGCCGGCCGCGGCGAAGACGATGCCCTGCACGGCGAGGTCGAGGTCGGCCGAGGGGGCGACGACGGCGGCGTTGTTGCCGCCGAGTTCGAGCAGGCTGCGGCCGAAGCGGGTCGCGACGCGGGGGCCGACCTCGCGGCCCATGCGGGTGGATCCGGTGGCGCTGACGAGGGCGACGCGGTGGTCGTCCACGAGCTGCTCGCCGATGGTGCGGTCGCCGATGAGGAGGCGGTGTACGTCGCGTGGAGCATCCACCTCTTCGGCGGCCTGGGTCAGGAGCCGGTCGCAGGCGAGGGAGATGAGCGGGGTCAGTTCGGAAGGCTTCCAGATCACCGTGTCGCCGCAGGCCAGGGCCACGGCGGTGTTCCAGGACCACACGGCGGCCGGGAAGTTGAACGCCGAGATGACGCCGACGACACCGAGCGGGTGCCAGGTCTCGGCGAGACGGTGGCCGGGGCGCTCGGAGGCGATGGTGCGGCCGTAGAGCTGCCTCGACAGTCCGACCGCGAAGTCGCAGATGTCGATCATCTCCTGGACCTCGCCGAGCGCCTCCGAGCGGATCTTCCCCGCCTCGATGGCGATGAGGTCGGCCAGGTCGCTCTTGTGCTCGCGCAGCAACTCGCCCAGGCGGCGCACGAGTTCGCCGCGGCGGGGAGCCGGTGTGGTGCGCCAGGTGAGGAAGGCCTCGCGGGTGGCGGCGAGTGCCTCCTCGACGTCGGCGGCACTCGCGGCGGCCAGGCCGAACAGGTCCTCGCCGGTGATCGGCGTGCGCGCCCGGAAGTCGGTGCCTTCCGGGACGGTGACGCCGATGCGTTCCAGACTCCTGCGGGCGCGGGCGCGCAGGTCCTCGGTGGTGGGCAGAGCGGTGCTGGGCATGGTGGTTCCTCGGGTGTGGGTGAGGGAGGGGGCGCGGTCAGCGGAGCGGGCCGTCGAGGTCCAGTTCCCGGGCGACCCGGGCGAGGGAGCGGTTCTGCTGCTGCTCGTAGAGGGCGAAGGGATCGAGGACTTCGCGGTCCACCGCGGCGGAGAGCCACTCGGCGTCGTGGGCAGTGCCTTCCTGGTCGTTGTCCCTGGAGCCTTCGCCGCTGAGGTTGGACTGGAAGATGCCGGCCGCGGATCGGGGCAGGAAGTCCTCGTAGACGATGGGCCGGGCCTGCACCCAACCCTGTGCGAGAAGCTCGCCGAGGGTGGCGGGCGGGCGGCTCCCGTCCCGGGGTCGACGGTCGGCGACCTGGTAGGTGAAGTACGCCAACTCCTGGGCCGCGAGCTCCTGTTCGGTCCCGGGCAGGTGCTCCTCCCACAGGGCGCGGGCCACTTCGCCGCGCTCGGCCCCGGGGTGGAGGGCAAGGTGCTCGTCGATGCGGCCGAGCAGGCGGTCGTGGAGTGCGCGGCCCTCGCGCGTGACGGCGATGCCGCGGGCCTCCACCTCGCCGAACCGCACCCGCAGGGCGCCGCTGATCACGCTGCCGTCCGGGGTACGCAGGGCACGTGGCTCGGCGAGGGCGCGGAAGGAGGTCTGGCGCAGCAGGATGTCGGGGCCCTTCCAGTTGGGGGGTCCCTGGATGGTGTCGATCATCTCGATGCCGCGCTCGGTCATCCGGCGGTAGAGCTCGTCGATGTCGAGGACGCGCGGGGTGAGGTGGTTGATGTGGGTGCTGCGGACGCCGCCGATGTCCGCGGCTACGGCGGAGACCTTCTCCAGCGTCTCGTACCAGGCCCTGTCGATCGGTTCGGTCGACAACTCGAAGGCGGAGACGGCGAGTTGGAGGAAGCGCTCGGCGTCCTCCTCGGGCAGTTCGCGCTCGGCCTCCGCCCGGTCGGCCAGGGCTAGCAGCTCCGGCGGGAACAGCTCGCGGCCGGCGAGGAAGTTCTCGAGGCGGGCGCGCAGGTCGGCGTCGAAGAACCGGGGGTCGGCCGGGGTGAGCAGGGAGGTGAAGACGCGGAAGGGGTTGCGGGCGAGTTCCTCGCCGTCGACGGGGCGGAACGCGGTCGACACGACGGGCACCGCGCCGGCGGCCGCCTCGCGCAGGTCGTAGAAGCCGACCGGGTGCATGCCCAGGGCGCCGAAGACGCGGGCGACCTGGCCGAGTTCGGCGGGGGTGCCGACGCGGATGGCGCCGTGGCGTTCGGCGGTCACGCGGCCGATGGAGCCGAGCCGTTCGGCGTCGGCGCCCTGTGCGCGCAGGACGTCCTCGTTGACCTCACGCGAGACGTCGACCAGCGTGGTGTAGGCGGGCACCTCCCGGCCGTACACGTCGGAGAGCCGGGCGGCGAAGGCTGCGCGCAGTTGCCACTGGCTGATCATCGAAGTGCCCTTTCGGTCTGGGGAGTTCGCACCACGGAGCCTTCGGGGGTTCACACGACGTGGGCTTCGGGGCGGATCTCCGCTCCGGACCGGAAGCGGTCGGCGCTGAGCGGGGAGATGTCGGCGAACGGCTCGCGGTCCAGGCACAGGTCGCGCAGGATCTCGCCGACGGCGGGGCCCTGCAGGAAACCGTGGCCCGAGAACCCGGTGGCGTAAAGGAAGTTGACGAGCTCGCCGGAGCGTCCGATGAGGGCGTTGTGGTCGGGGGTGACCTCGTAGAGGCCGGCCCAGCCGCCGGCGGTCTTCATGTCGGCCAGTTCGGGGGCCCGTTGCCGTACGGCGTCCCGGAACAGCTCGAGCCACTCCGGGGTCCAGGTGGTGTCGAAGCCGTCGGGCTGGCGGGGGTCGGCGAGGCCGAAGAGCAGGCCGTCGTCGCTGTTGTGGAAGTAGGCCGAGGAGGTGAAGTCGATGGTGAAGGGGATGCGGGGCGCCGGGGGCGACAGCGGTTCGGTGAAGGCGAGTTGGCGGCGTACAGGCCTGACCGGGAGGTGGACGCCGACCATGTCGCCGATCGGTCCCGACCAGGCGCCTGCCGTACAGACGACGGTCGAGCAGTCGATGCGGCCGCGGTCGGTGTGGACGGCGGTGACCCGGTCGCCGGCCGTGTCGATGCCGGTCACGGTGGTGTGAGTGGCGAAGGTGACGCCGGCCCGGGCGGCGGCGTCGGCGTATCCGTGGACGACGAGGCCGGGGCGGGCGTGCCCGTCGGTGGGCGAGTAGGTGGCCGCCACGAGTCCGTCGGTGTCGACGTACGAGCACAGCTCGCGGGCCTCGTCCGGGGTGAGCATGCGGGTGGGGACGCCGAGGGCGTTCTGGGTCTCGACACTGGCCTCGAAGTCGGCGGCCTGCCGGTCGCTGGTGAGCAGGAAGAGGTAGCCGACGGTGTCGAGGCAGATGTCGGCGCCGGGGCGGTGCGGGAAGTCGCGGTAGGCGCGCAGGCTTCGGCTGCCCAGTTCGATGTTGAGCGGGTCGGAGAACTGGGCGCGGACGCCGCCGATCGGTTTGCCCGAGCTGCCGCAGGCCAGTTCGTCGCGCTCGACCACGACGATGTCGGTGACCCCGGCCTCGGCGAGGTGGAACGCGGCACTGGCACCCATCACGCCACCGCCGATGATCACGACATCGGCGGTCTGCGGAACGGAGCGGAAGGTGGATGAGGAGGACAAGAGGCCGTCCCTTCCGAAGGCCGACCCCGGCCGAAGGGCTTCGGCCCGGTGGGTGCGGCTTGGGCTGTCAGTAAGTGGCGAGACGAAAAGGCTCGACGAAGTGGCAAGGCGCTGATCAGCTTTCTGCCCGTCATCGTGACGCACCCAACCATTGACGTCCATGAACAGTTACTGCACCCGATCTATTAGGGTTCCTATATGGACTGGACGAGCTCCCAGCTGCGCTCGCTTGTGGAGCTGACCCGGCGCGGAACCATCACCGCGGTCGCCGAGGCCTTGGGCTACACCCCGGGCGGGGTCTCCCAGCAGATCGCCGCACTGGAGAAGGCCACCGGCATGGAGCTGCTGCAGCGGGTGGGGCGGCGGGTGGAGCTGACCGATGCCGGCCGGACGCTGGCCCGGCACGCCGAGCGGATCCTGTCCACGGAGGCCGAAGCCGTCGAGGCCCTGGAGCGCAGCCGGGGCGAGGTCTCCGGGGTGCTGGTGGTGGGCCTGTTCGCCACGGCCGCCGCGGAGATCCTGCCGCCGGCCCTGCGGCGGGTGCGCAAGACCCATCCCGGGCTCGCCGTGCACAGCCGTGACATGGACGTGGACGAGGTGTACGACGCCGTGGCCTCCGGCGCCGTGGACCTGGCGCTCGGCCTGGACTACCCCGATGTGCCCATCCCCCGCGATCCGGCGCTGCGGGTGACGCAGCTGGACCGGGAGCGGTTCTCGCTGGCCGTGCCCACGGGGTGGCTGGACGGCCGGGACGAGATCTCCCTGGCCGACACGCAGCCCCTGGGCTGGATCCTGCCGTCGGCCGACAGCTACTACGGCCGTGCCGTGCGCACCGCCTGCCGGCGGGCGGGCATCGAACCCGATGTGCAGCACGAGGTGACGGACACCGCGGCCACGCTCGCGCTGGTCGAGGCGGGGATCGGGGTCAGCACCGTGACGGATCTGATGCTCGGGCTGCGCGCCTCGCGCTTCGACGTGGTGCGGCTGCGCGAGAGGGTCGAGCGGCACATCGTCGTGGTGTTCCGCTCCTCGGCCGAGCACCGTCCCACGGTGGCCGCGCTGGTCGACGTCCTGCGGGCCGTGAGCGAGGCGCGGCGCGGTACGCCGACGTAGAAGCAACGCGGACTCCTGTGGGCTTCTTCGAGCCTGAGTACTCCTTGTCCTCAAGGGTCGATTGTTTCGTTCTTCCGGCCCTTGAGGGCGGGCCCGACCGGCCCACATCGTGGGGAGGAACCGGTCGGACATGATCGGCCGGCGAGAGGGGTTCCAGCTGTGATCACGGTGGTGGAGGGCGCGCCGCCCATGGAGGCGGCGATCGGCACTCTGCGTTCGAGCCTGCTCGGCGGACTCGATCCGGAGGCCGGTCCGCCGCGCTCGGTCGTCCCGGTGTCCCGTGGGCAGTTGCTGCTGATGCCCGCCGAGTGGGGCTCGTACGTCGGGGTCAAGTTGGTGACGGCCGCGCCGGACAACCCGGCCCGGGGGCTGCCCCGGATCCAGGGCAACTACCTGCTGCTCGACGGCGAGACGCTCACTCCGCTGGCCCTGCTCGACGGGATCGCCCTCACGAACGTGCGCACGGCGGCGGTGTCGGCGGTGGCCGCCGACGCGCTGGCCGCGCCGGACGCGAGCCGGCTGGTGCTGTTCGGGACGGGACCGCAGGCGCGGTCGCATCTGGAGGCTCTGCGGTGCGTCCGGCCGGTCCGGGACGTCGTGGTCGTCGGCCGGGACGCCGCGCGGACCCGTGCGTTCGCCGAGGAGGTCGGGGCGCGGGTCGGCAGCGCGGACGAGGTGGCGCACGCGGACCTCGTCGCCTGCTGCACCACGGCGCGCACGCCGGTGTTCGACGGCTCGCTGCTGCCCGCGCACGCGACCGTGGTGGCCGTCGGATCGCACGAGCCGGAGGCCCGGGAGGTCGACGAGACTGCGGTCGCCCGGTCCACGGTGGTGGTGGAGGCGGTTTCGGCGGCGCTGCGGGAGGCCGGCGACATCGTTCAGGCCGTCGAGGCCGGGGCCGTCGATCCCGGCACGCTCGTGGGTCTCGCCGATCTCGTGCGGGGCAAGGCCGAACTCCCGCCGGGCCGACCGCGGTTGTTCAAGAGTGTGGGCATGGCCTGGGAGGACCTGGTGGTGGCCGCGGCGCACTTCGAAGCGGGGCGGGCATGACGGTGACGCTCCAGGGGCCGGCGGTCCCGATGCCGCGACCGTGCTCCACATCAGCCGGCCCGCCCTCTCGCGCACCCCGACGCACTCGCCTTTCTCCGCCATCTGCAGGCCATGACCGGTCGGCCTGCGGCGGCTACGACCCCACCGCTCTGACGTAGCCCTTGTCCTTGTCCACGACGTTCCGCAGCGGCCGCCCCTCCCGCCTGCGCCGGAGGTTGTCCAGGAACAGGTCCGCCAGGTCGGCGCGCCAGCCGGTGACCTCGCCCGCCGTGTGCGGGGAGACGATCACGCCGGGCATGTCCCACAGCGGTGAGGCGGCCGGCAGGGGCTCCTGGGCGAAGACGTCCAGGGCGGCTCCGGCCAACCGGCCGTCCGCGAGATGCTTGCAGAGCGCCTCCTCGTCGACCAGGCCGCCCCGGCCGATGTTGACCAGCCGGGCGCCCGGCTTCATCGCGGCGAGGACCGAGGCGTCGAGCATGCAGCGGGTGGCCGGGGTGAGCGGCGCCGCGAGGACCAGGTAGTCCGCGTCGGCGAGCGCGCCGCGCATGCTCGCGCCCTCGTGCACCGTGCCGAAGTCCGGATCGTCCTCCCGTGCCGTGCGTCCCGCGCCCGACACCCGCATGCCCACCGCGCGCAGCATGCGGGCGATGGCGCGCCCGATGGGCCCCGTCCCCCACACCAGCGCGGTCCGCCCGCCGATGCGCTCGCTGTCGCGCGGCCGCCACTCGCGTCGCCGCTGGTGCTCCCAGGTGCCCGGGAAGTCCTTGGCGAGGGCGAGGATCAGCCCGAGGACGTACTCGGCGATGGCCTGGTCGTAGACGCCGCGCGAGTTGGTCAGCACCACGTCCGGATCGGCGACGAGGGCGGGGAAGAGGAAGGGGTCCACTCCGGCGGCGGCCACATGCACCCAGCGGGGCGCCTGTGCCGGGTCCCCGGGCCAGGCCGCGGCGACCGCCGAGGTGATGGAGTGCCAGCACAGCAGGACGTCCGCGCCGGGCAGCAGGAGCGGCAGTTCCTCCTCGGTGGCGTACACGGTGTCCGCGAGGCGTTCGATGCTCTCGGCGTTGGGCGGCAGGATGCCCCGGTGCAGGACGACCAAGCGCATACGGCGGCTCTCCCACGGCGGTGAGGAGGTGCGGGGGACATCTGCCACCCTGCGGGCGGCGAGGCGGCAGGGTCAACAGGCACCGTGTTCCTCCGGGCCGCCCGGTGTGGACGCTCTGTCAACCACACCGCCGCCACGGAACAGACTGTCCACCCGCCGTCGCCCGAGCGAACACGGTGTTCATTGACCGTGGCCGTGCGCTGAACCAAGGTGATGGCCAACCCGGACCGCCTCCCCGGCCACCCCGATGACGGTCGGTCCGTCCCCGCGTACAGAGCCGTACGCCCTTACGCCTGCGAATGCTTGACACACGACCTCCTCCGCGCCGGTCCCCCTGCCGGTGCGCGTCCCCTCGCCTCCCGCGTCCCCCAGGAGCCTCAAGCATGTCCGTGACCTCGTCCGCCACCACCGGCGGGACCTCCTCGCTCGACGACGCGCCCATCAGTTCCTTCCATCGCCGGATCATGGCGGTCGCCATGGGCGGCCCGTTCTGCGACGGCTATCTGCGCGGCGTGATGGGCGTGGCCCTCGGCCTGATCACCCCGGCGCTCGGCCTCGACACCCTGTGGACCGGCCTGGTCGCCGCCTCCGTCCTGGTCGGCGTGTTCCTCGGCGGTGCGGTCTTCGGGCCGATCACCGACCGGGTGGGCCGGCATCTGATGTACGTCCTCAACCTGGCCGCGTTCGTGGTCTTCTCGGCGCTGCAGTTCTTCGTCACCGAGGCCTGGCAGCTGATGGTGCTGCGGCTGCTGATCGGTGTCGCGATCGGCGCCGACTATCCGATCGCCTCCGCCCTCACCACGGAGCTGGTGCCCCGGCGGATGCGCGGCCCGGCCCTGTCCGGTCTGGTGCTGGCCTGGTGGGTCGGGTACGGCGTGAGCTACTGGGTGGGCTGGGCGCTGACCGGTCTCGGGCCGGACTCCTGGCGCTGGATGCTGGCCTCGGGCGTGGTGCCGGCGCTGGTCTTCCTCTTCTTCCGGGCCGGCATCCCCGAGTCGCCGCGCTGGCTGGCCTCGCGCGGCCGGATGGACGAGGCGCGGGCCGTCGTACGCAAGCATCTCGGCCCCGACGTCGACGCCGCCGAACTGCTCACGGAAACCCGTCGGGACCAGCGCGGCGGCTCCGGGCTCGGAAATCTCGTCGAGATCTTCCGACGCGGTTACACGGTCCCGGTCGTGTTCTGTTCCGTCTTCTGGATCTGTCAGGTCGCGCCCGCCTTCGCGGTCCGTTCCTTCCAGCCGCAGATGCTGTCGGCGTTCGGCGTGGAGAGCACGTACGGAGCCAGCGCGCTGATCACCACCATCGCGGTGGCCGGTATCGCCCTCGGTCTGGTGGTCGTCAACCGGATCGGCCGCCGCTCGCTGCTGATCAGCAGCTTCCTGTGCATCAACGTCTCGCTGATCGCGCTGGCCGTGCTGCCCCTGCACTGGGCGTTCCTCGTGGTGGCCCTGTTCGCCGCGTTCCAGTTCTTCGAGGCGGCCGGCAGCGGGCTGCAGTTCGTCTACCCGAGCGAGCTGTTCCCGACCGATCTGCGGGCCACGGGCGTGGGCATCGCCACCGCCATGAGCCGCGTCGGCTCCGCCGCCTCCACCTTCCTGCTGCCGATCGTCGCCGCCGACCTGGGCGTGCGCGGCACGCTCGGCATCGCGGTGGCGATCACCCTGGCGGGGCTCGTCGTGTCGTACTTCCTCGCCCCCGAGACCAAGGACCTGGGCCTGGCGGAAGCCAGCAGCCGTTCCTGAACACCCGTCCTGTACTTAGGAGTTCACCGTATGCGCAAGGTCGTCAGCTTCGACTGCTACCGCACCCTGATCAACTTCGACACCCGCTCCGCCACCCATGAGATCGTCAAGGACCGACTGGCCGAACGCGGCGTGGACGCCGATCAGTTCCACCACGACGCGTACGTCATGCGCTTCCAGGGCGTCGTCGACGAGTACCGCCCTTACCGCGAGATCGTCCGCCGCACCCTGCGCAACGTCATGCTGCTGCACGGCCTGGAGTACCGGGACGAGGACGGCGAGGCGCTGATCGAGGCCATCAAGAAGTTCCAGCCGTTCGGCGAGGTCCCGGACGCCCTGCGCCGTCTGAAGAGCGAGTACGACATCGCGATCCTGTCCAACAGCGAGGACGACCTGATCCGGTACGCGGTCGAGGAGTTGGGCGTGGAGTGGGACTACGTCCTGACCGCCGAGCAGGCCGGCGCCTACAAGCCGCTGCCGCAGGCCTTCGAGTACCTGATGAAGGCGACCGGCCGCGGCCCCGAGGACATCATCCACACCGCCCAGGGCTGGGAGTACGACATCATGCCGACCAAGCGGTACGAGGGCATGCGGCGGATCTGGGTCAACCGGTACGGCTTCCCGGGCTCGACCGCGTTCCAGCCGTACGAGGAGATCAAGGACCTGTCCGAGCTGCCCGCGCTGCTCGGCGTCTGAACTCCCGGCACCCGCACGCCCTACCGCTCCGAAAGGAAGAATCCGTGAGCGCGACCACGCTCGGCCGGCCCGGTCCGGTCAACGGCCGGATCTCCCACTGGTTCACCGAACTGCCCACCCCCCGCCCGGCGTTGCCCGGCGACCGCGACGCCGACGTGTGCATCGTGGGCGCGGGCCTGACCGGACTGTGGACCGCGTACTACCTGAAATTGGCCGACCCCTCGCTGCGGATCACCGTCCTGGAGGCCGAGTTCGCCGGTTTCGGCGCCTCCGGCCGCAACGGCGGCTGGGCCTCGGGGCTGGTCCCCGGGGCCCGGGACCGGCTGGCCAAGCGGTACGGCCGGGACGCCGTACTCGACTACCAGCGCGCCATGAACGAGGCCGTGGACGAGATCATCGCCGTCGCCGAGCGCGAGGGCATCGACGCGGGCATCGTGAAGGGCGGAACACTGCGGGTCGCCCGTACGCCCGCGCAGGCGACGCGGCTGCGGCACAAGACCGAGGCCGACCACGAGTGGGGCGTCGCCGATGCCGTGATGCTCACGCCCGGGGAGGCGGCGGACCGCATCCGCATCGACGGGATGACGGCGGCGGCCTGGACGCCGCACTGCGCGCGGCTGCAGCCCGCGGCACTCGTGCGGGGGCTCGCCGAGACGGTCGAGCGGCTCGGTGTGAGCGTGTACGAGAAGTCCCCGGTGACCGTCATCGAGCCCGGTCGGGCGGTCACCGCGCACGGCACCGTGCGTGCGCCGGTCGTGCTGCGGGCGACGGAGGGGTTCACGGCGTCCCTCAAGGGGCTGCGACGGGCCTGGCTGCCGATGAACAGCTCGATGGTCGTCACCGAACCGCTGCCGACGGAGGTGTGGGAGGAGATCGGCTGGGCGGGGCGGGAGACGCTGGGCGACACCGCGCACGGGCATCTGTACGCGCAGCGCACCCCCGACGACCGGATCGCCATCGGCGGACGCGGAGTGCCGTACCGCTTCGGCTCGCGCACCGACGACGGGGGGCGGGTGGCCGACCGGACGATCCACGAGCTCACGTCGACCCTGTACGCGGTGCTGCCCCAGACCACGGGCGCACGGGTCGACCACGCCTGGTGCGGGGTGCTGGCGGTGCCGCGTGACTGGTCGGCGACGGTCGGGCTGGACCGGGGGACCGGGCTCGGCTGGGCGGGCGGCTACGTCGGGCACGGGGTCACTTCGACGAACCTGGCGGCGCGCACACTCACGGATCTGGTGCTGCGGCGGGAGTCGCGGCTGACTCGGCTGCCGTGGACCGGGCACAGGCCCGGGACGTGGGAGCCGGAACCGTTCCGATGGCTGGGTGTACGCGGCCTGTACGTGGCGTACCGCCTGGCGGACAGGCACGAGGCAGGCGGCCGTGTGCGAACGTCACCGATAGCCACAGTTGCAGATCTGATCGCCAGGCGGCCCTGAAACACCTTCCTTGCGCCACGCGCACCCCACCCCTCAAAGTGACGCCCATGCCCTTCCTCACGGTCGCAGACGTACTGCGACTCCCCGTCATCGCCGCCGGCCTGCCCCGCGTGGCGGCCGGGGAAGGGCAGCTCAACCGCACCGTCCGCTGGGTACACGTCACCGAGCTCCTCGACCCCGCATCCTTCCTGGAGGGCGGGGAGCTCGTACTCACCACCGGCATGCCCCACCCCTCGGACCCCACCCAACTACGCGCCTACGTGGACCAGTTGGCGGACGTCGAAGTGGCGGGACTCGTCCTCGAACTGGGCCGCCGCTTCCAGCAGGCACCCCCGGAACTCGTCACCGCATGCCGGGAGCGCGATCTCCCGCTGATCGTGCTGGCCCGCGGCGTGCGGTTCATCGAGGTGACCCAGACCGTGCACGCCCTCATCCTGGACGCGCAGGGCGAACTGCTGCGCCGCGCCCAGCAGGTGCACGAGCTGTTCACGTCACTCACCCTGCGCGGCGGCGAACCGGAGGAGTTCGTACAGACCGCCGCGGACCTGGCCGGCTGCCCGGTGGTGCTGGAGAACCTGATCCACCACGCGGTGGTCTGGGCGGCCGCCGGCCCCACCGACGGGCAGGTCCTGGAGGCCTGGCCACGCCGCTCCCGTACCGCCGAGACTCCCGAACGGGCGGCGGTCAGCGGCCCCGAGGGCTGGCTGGTGGCGCCGGTCGAGGAGCGCGGCAGCCGCTGGGGGCGGCTGATCATGCTGCCGCTCGCGGCGGGGCCGCCGTTCGGTCCGGAGCACACGATGATCCTCGAACAGGCCGCCACCGCCCTCACGTTGGCGCGGCTCACCTCAAGCCCCGCCTGGGACCGGCGAGCGCACAGCTCCGTCCTGCTCGACCTGCTGCACTGGCGCTACCGCAGCCGTACGGAGGCGCGGCTGCGGGCGGAGGCGCTCGGGCTGCCCACGACCGGGCACCGTCTCGTCCCGGTCGTCGTCGACCACCCGGGGGCGCCCTCCGCCGACGGCGTCGCGCTGACCGATCACCTCGCCTCGGAACTGCTCTCGTCAGGCGTGAAGGCCCTGGTGGGAGACCTGGCGGAAGGGCGGTCCGGGCTGCTCCTCGCGCTCGCCCGGGCCAGTGCCTGGCAGCCCGTGGTCGAGCGGATCGCCCGCGAGCTGCGGGCCGCGTTCGGGCCGGACGTGGTGGTCGCGGTCGGCCCGGGTGTCACCGAACTCGGCCAGGTCACCCGGTCGTTCCGGGAGGCGGAGGAGGTGGCCGACGCCATCGGTCCGGCCTCGCGGGACCGCCCGTTCCATGTCGCCTCCGACATCGGTCTGCCGGAACTGCTGTACTCCCTGCGCGACGACGTGCGGCTGCAGAAGTATGTGGAGCAGCAGCTCGGCCGTCTCGTACAGCACGACGCGCGGCACGGCAGCGACCTGCTCGACACCCTGCGCGCCTACCTCGACGCGGCCGGCAACAAGTCGATCGCCGCCAAGCACGTCGGCCTCTCCCGGCAGGCCTTCTACCAGCGCCTGCACACCATCGAACGGCTGCTGGGCACGGACCTGGAGTCGGGCGCCCAACGCACCCAACTGCACGTGGCGGTAACGGCGTTGGAGAGCCTGGGGCCGCCCGCCGAACTCGGTTAGGGCGAGCTGGGGGGCGTTTCTCACAGCTCCCACGACCTCGGCCGGTCCAGCGCCTCCCATTCGGGACGCAGCAGCGACAGCACGGCCACGTCGTAGCGGCGCCCCCGGTGCAGACATGCGGAGCGGCGCACTCCCTCCCGCACGAACCCGGACTTGGCCAGGACGGCGAGGGCGGCGGTGTTCTCCGTGTGGGTGACCGCCTGGACGCGGTGCAGCGGCAGGTCGCCGAAGGCCAGGTCGACCACCGTGTCGAGGGCGTCCGTGCCATGCCCCGACCCTCGGTGTTCCGGGGCGAGCAGGAGGACGACCTCCGCCGTGCCGTCGGCCAGGTCCTGATCGACGAGGCCGACGTGGCCGATCGGCGTACCGTCGGGGAGCAGCACCAGGAAGTCGTCGCGGTCCGAGTCGTCGATGTCGCGCTCGACCCGCTCGCGGAGCCAGTACAGGGACCGGGGCCAGACGCCGGTCTCGTGCGCGGCCACCGGCTCGGACCGCCACCGCTGCAACCGCTCGGCGTCGTCGACCTCGAGCGGGGTGAGGGCGATCTTTCTCCCGCGCCGACAGGGCACCCGTTCGCTCGCCGTGTCCGTCGCCGCATGCGCCGCTGTGTCGTCCAGCCCGTTGTCGTTCACGAGCGGAGAGACTAGGGCCGGACGACGGGCTCGACCACGCATTTTCCACGCAGTGCAGCCGCGCAGCCACACCCGGCGGCCGTCACCCGGGCACTCCCATGCGCTGCGTGCCGACGACCGACAGCAGGCGCAGTGCCTCCTCGGAGGGTGAGCCGGGGGCGGCGGTGTAGATGACGACGCGCTGGTCGCGGTCGGCGATGTCGAGGACGTCGCAGTTGACGGTGACCGGGCCGACGAGGGGGTGGTCGAAGGTCTTGCAGAGGGTGGGCACGGCGGTCACGTCGTGGGCGGCCCACAACCGGGCGAACTCCTCGCTGCCGGCGAGGAGTTCCTGGACCAGCGCGGTCACTTCGGGGGCGCCGGGGTAGCGGGCTGCGGTGGCGCGCAGGTGCTGGACCGAGGACCGGACGAACTCCTCCGCGTCCGAGACGCCGTACAACCGCCGGTCCTGCCGGTGCGGCCCGAGGAAGGCGCGCCGCACGAGGTTGCGGTCGCGGCGGGACAGGGCGGAGAAGTCCTCCATCAGGGCGGCGGCCAGCTCGTTCCAGGCGATGACCTCGTACGTCGCCGAGATCACGATCGCCGCGGCGTCCGGGAGCCGGTGCAGCAGGTCGACGACGCTCTGCCGCACCTCCCGCGAAGGGCCGGGCCGTGGGCCGGGCGGGACGCCGGCGAGGTGGTGGAGGTGGTCGCGTTCGGCGTCCGACAGGCGCAGGGCGCGGGCGAGTTGGGCCAGCACCTCGCGGGAGGGGTGCGGGCCGCGGGCCTGTTCGAGTCGCGTGTAGTACTCCGTGGAGATGTACGCGAGCTGCGCGACCTCCTCACGCCGCAGCCCCGGCGTGCGACGCCGCGGCCCTGCGGGCAGCCCCACGTCGGCGGGGGTGATGCGTTCACGGCGGCTGCGCAGGAAGTCGGCCAGTTCACGTCGGTCCATCTCCCCAGTGTGCGCGGCGGCCGAGATGCCGAGCCAGGTACCGGTGATGCCTGGATGAGCCCGGCGGGCGGGCCGAGGCTCGTAGCCATGGATACGAACACCACCACACCGACCCCGTCCGCATCGACCTCCGGCCTGCTCGCCGACAAGGTCGCCTTCATCACCGGCGCCGGTCGCGGCATCGGCGCCGCCGCGGCGCGGCTGTTCGCCCGGGAGGGGGCCCGGGTGGTCCTCGCGGCCCGTACGGAGACCCAGCTCAAGGCGGTGACGGAGGAGATCCGCACGGCCGGGGGCACCGCGGAGTACGTGCTGTGCGACCTGGCCGACCCGGTGAGCGTGCGGGCCGCCGTCGACCGGACCGTGGAGCTGTACGGCCGGCTCGACGTCGCCTTCAACAACGGCGCGACGGGCCAGGCGCCCGGCCCGATGGACCAGTTCCCGGAGGCCGACTTCGACCGTGTTCTCGCCGTCAATCTCAAGGGCCCGTGGCTGGCCATGAGTGCCGAGATCGCCGCCATCAGGGCGACCGCCGGGCGCGGGGCGATCGTCAACACCTCCAGCGTCGGCAGCCTGATGGGCAACCCGTGGCTGCCCGTGTACGGCGCGGCGAAGCGGGCGGTCAACAGCCTCACCGCGTCGGCCGCCGTCACCTACGGCCCCGAGGGCATCCGCGTCAACGCGATCGCGCCCGGCGCGACGCTCACCGAGATGATCGACGAGTGGGAGGCCAACTCACCAGGAATCGTGGACCAGTTGACTGCGCAGACCCCGCTGGGCCGGGCCGCCACCCCGCACGAGATCGCCGAGGCCGCCGCCTGGCTGCTGAGCGACCGCGCCTCCTACGTCACCGGCGCGGTCCTCAGCGTCGACGGCGGCAGCCGCGCCTGAGCCGCACATCGGGGCCGTAGATCAGGGCCGTAGATCGAGATCGCCCGTCAGCGGACCGCCGAGCTCAACGCGGCCTCGAAGGTGGGGTGTTCGAAGGTGAAGCCCGATTCCAGGAGGCGTCCCGGCACCACGCGCTGGCTCATCAGGATGCCGTCGGCGAACTCACCGAGCACCAGCCGCAGGGCGAAGCCGGGCACGGGCAGCAGCGTGGGGCGGTGCAGGGCCTTGCCGATGGCGGCGGTGACGTCCCGGTTGGTCGCCGGGTGCGGGGTGGTCATGTTGACCGGGCCGCCGACCGAGTCGGTGTCGATGAGGTGCCGCAGGGCGCGGACCACGTCGGGCAGGGAGATGTAACTCCAGTACTGGCGGCCGCTGCCCAGCCGCCCGCCGAGCCCCGCCCGGGCCAGCGGCAGCAGGCGGCCCATCGCCCCGCCCCCGGCCGACACGACGATCCCGAAGCGGGTGGTGACGACCCTCGTACCGGCTGCTCGGGCACCCTCGGCGGCGTCTTCCCAGTCCCGGCACACGCCGGCCAGGAAGTCGTCCCCGCGGGCGGCCGACTCGTCCACCACGGTCTGCCCGGTCTCGCCGTAGTACCCGACGGCGGAGCCCGACACGAACACCGCCGGCGGCTTCTCACAGCCACCGATCGCCGCGGCCAGGGCGCCGGTCCCGCGCACCCGGCTCTCGCGGATCTCCCTTTTGTACGCGGCGGTCCACCGGCGGTCGCCGACCCCGGCCCCGGCCAGCCCGACCACCGCGTCCGCGCCGTCGAGCACTGCCGGATCGACCGCGCCCGCCCGCGGGTCCCAGCGCGCCTCGACGCTTCCGTCGGCCCGCGCTTGCGGCTCCCGCCGGACCAACCGGGTCACCCGGTGACCGTCGGCAAGCAGCGACGCGGCGAGTGCGCCGCCGATCAATCCGGTGGAACCACTGATGACGACGTGCATGAGAACCGGCCTCGATTCATGTTTGACTCTTCAAACACTGACCGACTCTAACGCAACGGCGGGGCCAGGACTCCCCCGCAGTCCTGGCCCCGCCCGATCCGCTCGTACTTCTCTCGCGGTGATCACAAGAATGCACAGGTGGTTGCCGCCGTGTCGTTGGCGGCCAGTCCACACCTACTTGGCGGAGAGTCCACGCCTTCAGTTGGCCGAGAGTCCACGCCTGCGCCGCGCCTCACCGCGATCCACGGCCGACGCCAGTTCGCGGAACTCCCGCGGCGGAACGCCGTGCGCCGAGCGGAAGGCCCGCGTGAACTCGGCGGCACGGGGGAAGCCCCACCGGGCGGCGACGGCATGGATCGGCAGCGCGCCCAGGGCCGGGTCGGCGAGATCGCGGCTGGCGTTCTTCAGCCGTTCCTCGCGGATGTACGTGGCCACGGTGGTGCCCTCGGCCTGGAACAGGCGGTACAGGTAGCTGCGTGAGATGTGGTGCGCGGCGGCGATCCGGGCGGGGGTGAGCTCGGGGTCACCGAGGTGCCGGCGGATGAACGACTTGATACGCAGGGTCAGCGTCCGGGCGCGGGTCTCGGGCGGCAACTGGCGGTCGGCGTCCAGCGCGTGGGCGAAGACCGCGGTCACCAGATCGGCGACGACGGTTCCCAACCGGGGCGCGTCCAGGGGCTGGTAGGGCCGGGTGTCGGAGACCAACTGCACCAGGAACTGGGCGAGTAGCGCACCCACTCCCTCGCGGCCCGATATCCCGGACCCGATCATCCGGTCGGCCCGGTGCCCCGGCAGCGCGACGAGCGCTCGCGGTATCTCGATCCCGATCATGGTGACCGGGTCGGGTCCGGTGGACACCTCCCACGACCGCGAGGAGCAGTTGGTGTGGATGTCGTCGATTCCGTAAGCGATCTGCTGCCGACCCCAGTTGGCCGCTCCTTCTCCGCGCCGCAGCAGGGAGAGGTGGTAGGCCTCCGGATCGGACTGCCGGACGAGCTTGGGTGTCCGGCGGAAGACCAGGTGGTCGAAGGTCGCCGGCCACACGGTCACATCGCCCAAGCAGACCAGGCGCTGCTCTCCCCGGTAGTCCGCCGCGCAGTCACTGGCCAGCTGCATGGGCGCGTGGGTGCGGCCCATGCGCTCCGTCCAGGCCTCGAAGCGGTCGCCCACCGGCAGATCCAGGGTTCGGAAGACCGATTCGTGCAGCACAACCGTAGTCAACCACACGAATCCGGCCACACGTTCAGGTGTCCGGCCCCGCCGCTCAGAGCGTGAGGAACTCGGACAGCCCGGCCAGGAGCCGGTCGACGTCCTCCGCACAGCTGTAGGGCGCGAGGCCGATGCGGAGGCCGCCGGTGTCGCCCAGGCCGAGCCTGCGGGAGGCCTCGATGGCGTAGAAGGAGCCCGCCGGGGCGTGGACGCCGCGCTCCCCGAGGAAGCGGTAGGCGTCCGTGGTGGAGCGGTCCTCGAACGTCAGCAGCAGGGTGGGGGTACGGTCGGCCGCCCGGGAGTGGATCGTGATGCCGTCGAGCGAGGACAGTCCCTTGTCGATCTGGGTGCGCAGGACGGCCTCGTGTGCTTCGAGCGCCGCGAAGGCCCCGATCAGGCGCTGCCGTCGCGTTCCTGTGACAGTCGGGTCGAGGCCGGCGAGGAAGTCGACGGCTGCGGTGGTGCCCGCGAGGAACTCGTAGGGCAGCGTGCCCAGTTCGAAGCGTTCGGGAACCGCGTCGGTGGAGGGCAGGAGCTTGTCCGGCCGCAGGGTGTGCAGCAACTCCGGCCGGGCGGCGAGGACTCCGTGGTGCGGGCCGAGGAACTTGTACGCGGAGCAGACGAAGAAGTCCGCGCCGAGCTGTTCCAGGTCGACCAGCGCGTGGGCGGTGTAGTGGACGCCGTCGACGTAGCTGAGTGCCCCCGCCTCGTGCGCCAGGCGAGAGATCTCGGTGATCGCGGGACGCGTGCCGATGAGGTTGGAGGCGGCGGTGACGGCGACCAGCCGGGTGCGCTCGGACAGCACGGACCGGATGTCGGTCAACTCCCCGGTGGCGGGGTCGAAGTCGGCCCAGCGCACCGTGGCACCGGCCAGGGCGGCGGCCTGCACCCAGGGGCGGATGTTGGCGTCGTGGTCGAGGCGGGTGACGACGACCTCGTCGCCGGGCTGCCACGTCTTGGCGAGGGTGCGGGAGAAGTCGTACGCGAGCTGGGTGGCACTGCGGCCGAACACGATCCCCGACGGTTGCGCCCCCAGCAGATCGGCCAGGGCCTGACGGGTCTCGGCGACGATGGTTTCGGCGTTGCGCTCGCCCGGCACCATGTGGCCCCGGTTCGACAGGGGGTTGGACAGCGCGTCGGCGATGGCCCGGATGACGGGCCGGGGGGTCTGGGTGCCGCCGGGGCCGTCGAAGTGTGCCGTTCCGGCCGTCAGGGCGGGGAACTGGGAGCGGATGGCGGTGATGTCGTACGTCACGAGCAGCTCCTGTGGGTGCCGGTCCGGGCCAGAAGATCCTCCGCGATCACGGACGCCGTGGCAACCGGCCCGTCAGCCGGCTCCGCGCAGGACGCGGGACAGACCCAGCGCCGCCGTCCGCACCGCGGGGGCCAGCTGGGCGGGGCTGAAGCGGGCGCGGGGCACGGCCACCGAGAGGGCGGCGACCGTGGTACCGCCGGCGAAGACGGGCGCGGCGATACAGCTCACGCCCGGGGCGGCCTCCTGCTCCTCATAAGCGAGGCCGGACACCTGGATCTTCTCCAGGGCCATGCGCAGGCGTACCGGGTCGGTGATCGAGTGGGGCGTGAGGCTCGGCAGGGGGCGGGACAGCACCTCGTCGGTGAGTTCGGTGCCGGAGAACGCCAGCAGCGCCTTGCCTACCGCGGTGCAGCTCAGCGGCAGGCTGCCGCCGATGCGGGAGGGCAGCTGGAGGGCCTCGTGGCCGTGGATGCGTTCGAGGTAGACGACGTCCATGCCCTCGCGCACCCCGAGGTGGACGGTCTCGCGGGTGGCCTCGAACAGGTCCTGGAGAAAGGGCAGGGCCGTCTCCCGCAGATCCAGCCGGTGCGGCACCAGCGAGCCCAGCTCGAACAGCTTCGCGCCGAGCCGGTACTGCGGGCCGGAGCGTTCCAGCCAGCCGAGCCGGACGAGGTCCGCGGCCAGCCGGTGCACCGTCGGCTTGGGCAGTCCGGTGCGCTCGGAAAGTTCCGACAGGCGGTACGGCCGTCCGCTCGGACTGAAGCTCTCGAGGATCAGGGCGGCCTTTTCCAGCATGCTGCCGCCCTGGTTGTTCCGTGTCACGGAACAAAGTTTGTCCCTTTGAGGAGGCCCTGTCTATATCGATGTCAACCCGCTGCTTCTCCCTCCTTGGAGGCAACCCCATGTCGACCGAGCTAGACGGCGCCCGTCCGGACGCCGTTCCACCGGCCGTGGCCAAGGCCGCCGACCTGCTGGCGGAGGCCGTCCGCACCGGGGCCGCCTGCCCGCCGGTGCGGACGCTGTTCGACGACGGCGGCGACCTGGAGGCCGCCTACGCGGTGCAGCAGCTGGGCGTGCGGCGCGGCCTGGCCGCCGGACGCCGGATCGCCGGCCGGAAGATCGGCCTGACCTCGGCGGCCGTACAGTCCCAACTCGGCGTGGACCAGCCCGACTTCGGTGCGCTGTTCGCGGACATGGCCGTGCCCGACGGAGGCGAGGTGGCCGCCGGGCGGCTGCTGCAGCCCAAGGTGGAGGCCGAGGTCGCCCTCGTCCTCGGCCGTGACCTGCCGGAGCGCGCGTGCACCGTCGTGGACGTGCTGCGCGCGGTCGACTTCGCGCTGCCCGCCCTGGAGATCGTCGACAGCCGGGTGGCGGGATGGGACATCTCCCTCGTCGACACCGTCGCCGACAACGCCTCCTGCGGTCTGTACGTCCTGGGCGCCACCCCCGTACCGCTCACCGCCGTGGACCTGCGCACCGTGACGATGACCATGACCCGGGGCGGCGAGCGGGTCTCCGAGGGCACCGGCGCCGACTGCCTCGGCAGCCCCCTCAACGCGGCGGTCTGGCTGGCCTCGGCCCTCGCGGAAAGGGGCGACCCGCTGCGCGCGGGCGACCTCGTACTGACCGGGGCCCTGGGGCCGATGGTCCCCGCCGCACCGGGAGACGTCTTCGAAGCCCACATCTCCGGCCTCGGCTCCGTACGGGCCGGGTTCGCCACGGAAGGAGACCAGCAGTGAGTACCAAGGTCGCCATCATCGGCTCGGGCAACATCGGCACCGACCTCATGATCAAGGTGCTGCGGCTCTCGGACAGCCTGGAGATCGCCGCGTTGGCCGGCATCGACCCGGACTCCGACGGCCTGGGCCGCGCCCGCCGCCTCAAGGTCGCCACCACCCACGAGGGCGTCGAAGGACTCGTCACCATGGACGAGTTCGCCGACGTCGAGATCGTCTTCGACGCGACCTCGGCGGGCGCCCACCGCCACCACGAGGAGGTGCTACGGCCCCTGGGCCGCACCCTCGTCGACCTCACCCCGGCCGCCCTGGGCCCCTACGTCGTCCCGCCGGTCAACGGCGACGAACACCTCGACTCCCCCAACGTCAACATGGTCACCTGCGGCGGCCAGGCCACCATCCCGATCGTCGCGGCGGTGGGCGCGGTCACCCCGGTCCACTACGGCGAGATCATCGCCTCCATCGCCTCCCGCTCCGCGGGCCCCGGCACCCGGGCGAACATCGACGAGTTCACCGAGACCACGTCCTTGGCCATCGAGCGGGTCGGCGGTGCCGCCCGCGGCAAGGCGATCATCGTCCTGAACCCGGCCGAACCCCCGCTGATCATGCGGGACACCGTGCACTGCCTGGTCTCCGACTGCGCCACCGAAACCGTCACGGCATCGATCGAGGAGATGGTCGGCCGCGTCCAGGCGTATGTGCCCGGCTACCGGCTCAAGCAGAAGGTGCAGTTCGAGCGCGTGGCGGCGGACGACCCCCTGCGCACCCTCGCCCCCGGTGCGGACGAGGCCCTCAAGGTGTCCGTCTTCCTCGAGGTCGAGGGCGCCGCCCACTACCTCCCGGCCTACGCCGGAAACCTCGACATCATGACCTCGGCCGCGCTGCGCACCGCGGAACGCATGGCCGCCCTCCCCCACTCTCGGCTTCGCTCGAGCGGGGGGACCCCCATCGCCACGGAGGTGGCCTCGCGATGACCCGTCTGTACGTCCAGGACGTGACCCTGCGGGACGGCATGCACGCCATCCGCCACCGCTACACCGTCGACCAGGCCCGCACCATCGCCGCCGCCCTCGACTCGGCCGGCGTCACCGCGATCGAGATCGCCCACGGCGACGGCCTGGCCGGCTCCAGCATCAACTACGGCGTCGGTGCCCACACCGACTGGGAGTGGATCGAGGCCGTCACCGGGGCTGTCCACCAGGCGATCCCCACCACGCTCCTGCTGCCCGGCATCGGTACCCTGCACGACCTCAAGCAGGCCCACGCCCTCGGCATCCGCTCGGTCCGCATCGCCACCCACTGCACCGAGGCCGACATCTCGGCCCAACACATCGCCGCAGCCCGTGAGTTGGGCATGGACGTGGCGGGCTTCCTGATGATGTCCCACATGGCCGAACCGGCCGAACTCGCCCGTCAGGCCAAACTGATGGAGTCCTACGGCGCCCAGTGCGTGTACGTCACCGACTCCGGCGGCCGTCTGACCATGGACGGCGTCCGCGACCGCTTCCGCGCGTATCGCGAAGTCCTGTCCCCGGACACGGAGTTGGGCATCCACGCCCACCACAACCTCGCCCTCGGCGTCGCCAACACCGTCGTCGCCGTCGAGAACGGCGCCGTACGCGTCGACGCCTCCCTCGCGGGCCAGGGCGCGGGCGCGGGCAACTGCCCGCTGGAGGCGTTCATCGCGGTCGCCGACCTCATGGGCTGGAAGCACGCCTGCGACCTGTTCCCGCTCATGGACGCCGCCGACGATCTCGTACGGCCGCTGCAGGACCGCGAAGTACGGGTCGACCGGGAGACCTTGAGCCTCGGCTACGCCGGCGTGTACTCCAGCTTCCTGCGCCACGCCGAGACCGCCGCCGCCCGCTACGGCCTCGACACCCGCACCATCCTGGTCGAGGTCGGCCGGCGGGGCATGGTCGGCGGCCAGGAGGACATGATCACCGACATCGCGCTGGACCTGCTCGCCCGCGCGGAGACCACGTCCTGATCCGACGGGAACCACCCGCCGTGCCCGCCCTCCGGGCCCGGGTGGTGCCCCGCCGGAATTCCCTGGCCGATCGAGACGGGGAACGATACGATCCCCGCGATGATGACTCACTCAGTTGGCAGATTGGGGGTCCCGTCCGCGCAAGGTGAGTGCTGATGCTCACTCGGACCGCGAATGGGGATTCCCGCCTTTCCTACTGGCCGCGCGTGCGCGAGTTCGCCGTGCCGCCCTCCATGATCGAGACTGCGACCGCCCGCCGACTCGTCGGCGACTGGGCGGGGGCGTGCGCCGCCGCAGCCATCGATGTCGATCTCGGTCTGCGTTCCGTGGCGTGCGCTCACGGCCGGGAACTCGCGGCCCAAGTCCGGGCCGATCTCCGCCTGTTGGCTCCCGACCTGCTGCGCTGGCACCTGCCGAGGATCGCTCCCGACGGGCTGCTGCGCCCGGGGCTGACCCTTGCGCTGGCCCGGTACGACGTCGCGGGGCCCGACGGGGTGTATCCGGTGCACCTCGTGGTCCGGACTCCGCCGGCCTGGGCGGATGCCGGGCAACGGATCAGCCTCGCGCTGTGGGACGGTTCCCACTCCGAGGCCGGCGTCCGCCGCCATCCGCATCCCCATCCCAGCCGGCGGTTCCGCCTCGACCTGCACCGGCACCTGTGGGATGCGAGCAGGGCCGACGAGCTGCGGATCCGGTCCGGCGCCGATCGGCCCACCACCGACAACAGCCCTGTCCTGGACGGGGAGTTGACGGGGACAACGGTGCCGCACGTGGGCCGCTGCGCCGTCGACCGATGGACGGCCGAGGCAGGGATTCTGCTCCGCGCCGAGGGGCGGAACGGGTCCCGCGGTTCCGTCCTCGTGCGGCTCGGCGGCCGGCATCGACTGGTCCTGGACCTGCCCGAGGGCACGCACGGCATGGGGCCACCGGCGGTGCGGCTCACCACGGCGTCCATGCACGGCAGCGGCTCCTCACTGCCGGTTCTCCCCGATGCGGCGACCTGGATACCACCCGACCTGGAGCTGCTCCGCACCGGTGCGCTCGAGGCCGGCCGGCTCCATCCGCTGGTCGCCTCGGCCCTCGTACCGGACCGGTCGCCGACCGTCGTGTCCCGTTCTCCTGACCGGGCAGGACATCCACGCCTCGTGGACTGCCGTGGGGCCCTGCACCGGATCGGTCTGGTCGACGGGGTGCTGTCCGCGCTGGACCACGACCCGGCCGAGATCCGGCGGGAGGAGCTGCTGGTCGCGCTGACCGGCACTCCGCTGCCCTGTCTGCGGGCGATCGACGAGGCGCACCGTCGTCCGGACTGTCTCACGGGTGTCCGCGAACGCCTGGACCACGGCGACATCGCCGGCGCACTGGCCGTCGTCGAGGGCCTGCTCGGCCCCGACGCACTGCTGCGTGACGGCCCGCTGCGGGACGAACTGGAAGCGGCCGCACAACGACGCATCACCTACGGCCTGTTCAGGGCGGGCCTGATCGGCCCCGGCCGCGCACCTGTCCGCATTCGCCCCGGGGACCGTCGCCGCCCCCGTGACCACCACCCGCGCCCGCGCCGCTCCAGCCTCCGCTGACCTGGGCCTTCCGGTCGTCGGACCTGTCGCGCCCCGTTTCCTCTTCCCTGAGAGCCCTCGCCTTCCCTCCCACTCTCCTCAGACCCGTCGCCTTCCCTTCCGCTCTCCTCACACCCATCTCACTCGGCTCACCCCGAACTCAAAGGTGATCAAACATGTCTGTAGACACCCCGTTCGCTGCCATCGACACCCCTTCAACTCCTTCGGCCCCCTCCACTCCTTCCGCGCCATCCGCCCCTTCCGCCCCGTCCCCTGCCTCCCAACTCGACGTCGCCGGCGAGTTGTTGACCCTGCTGCGCGACGCGACCACCGAGCCCCGCCCCGACATCCAGCTCGAGGCCCTGACGCTCGCCGTGGCCGCCGATCTGCCCGTGCTGCTGTGGGGGGAACCGGGGATCGGCAAGACCGCTGCCCTGACCCAGCTCGCCACCGCCCTGGACCTTCCGCTGACCACGGTGATCGCCAGCGTGCACGAGCCGTCCGACTTCTCGGGGCTGCCCATCGTCGGCGACGATCCCGCGGAGCAGGGGGTCCCGATGGCCCCGCCGGACTGGGCGGTTCGCCTGGTGCGGGCCGGCCGGGGGCTGCTGTTCCTGGACGAGCTGTCGACCGCGCCGCCGGCGGTGCAGGCCGCCCTGCTGCGCCTCGTGCTGGAACGGCGGATCGGCGCCCTTCAACTGCCGCCCGGAGTACGGATCGTGGCCGCCGCCAATCCGCGGTCCTCGGCCGCCGACGGCTGGGAGCTGAGCCCTCCGCTGGCCAACCGGTTCGTGCACCTTCAGTGGATCCACGACCACGAGGTCGTCGTACGCGGCCTCGGTGGGACCTGGCCCCGGGCCACCCTGCCGCGGCTCTCCCCGCAGAAACTGTCGGAGGCGGTGGACTTCGCCCGCCGCGCGGTGTGCGGGCTGCTCACCGCGCGCCCCAAGCTCGTGCACCAACTGCCCAGCAATGAAACGCGCCGTGGCGGCCCCTGGCCGTCGCCCCGGAGCTGGGAGATGACCCTGTGCCTGATCGCCTTCGCGACCGCGGCCGGCTCTTCCCGGGACGTGCTCTCCCTGCTGGTGCGGGGCACCGTGGGCGACGGTCCAGGACTGGAACTGCTGGCCAGTATGGACCGGATGGACCTGCCGGACCCCGAGGTGCTGCTCGCCGACCCGGCGGGTGCCGACCTGCCCGAGCGGGGCGATCTGCGCCAGGCAGTGCTCGACGGTGTGGTGGCCGCGGTCCGCAATCGCCCCACCAAGGCACGCTGGGACGCGGCCTGGGAGCTGCTGGTCCATGCGATGGAGACGGGAGCGCCGGACCTGGTGGTGGTCCCCGCGACGACGCTCGCCGCACTGCGCTGCGAGGCCTGGGACGTACCGGCGTCGATCGAGAAGCTCGCCGGAGCGGTGTCCCTGTCCCGGCGGGCGGACCGGGCGGCGGCCCGGACCGCGGTCGGCGCGAAGGCAGGCCGATGAGCACGGACGCACCGGGGGCACTGGACCTCGACAAGCTCTTCGCCGCCCGGCTGCACGCCGCCCGCGCCAGGCCCTATCTGGCGACCGCGCTGTTCGCCCTGCACACCGTCGAGTCGCGGCAGGTGCCGACGATGGGCGTGGACCGGCACTGGCGGTGCTACGTCTCCCCGGCGTTCGTGGACCGGATGACCGTGGAGGACCTGGCGGACGTATGGGTGCACGAGGTGTCGCACCTGTTGCGCGACCACCACGGGCGCAGTGACCGCCTCGCCCGGGAGCGTGGGCTGACCGGTCCCGGGGAGCGGCTGCGGATGAACATCGCCGCGGACTGCGAGATCAACGACGACGTCTACGGCAACGGGTTGGTCCAGCCCAAGGGCGCGGTGCTCCCGATGACCTTGGGGCTGTCCACGGGGCAGCTCATGGAGGACTATCTGCGTCAGTTCACGCTCGGTGCGCGTACGCAGGACATGGCCTGGCTGGACTGCGGCAGTGGTGCCGACGGACTGGACCGGGACTGGGAGTTGGGTCCGGACGGTGCGCACGGCCTGAGCGCGCAGGAACGGGACGCGGTGCGCTTCCGGGTGGCTCAGGGACTCAAGGGCCGTCCGGGAAACGCACCGGAGGGGTGGCGGCGGTGGGCCGAGGAGGCGTTCCATCCGCCGCAGCCGTGGCGGGAGTTGCTGGGCGCGGCGGTCCGCTCCGCGGCCTCCGGTCCGGGTGCGGGCGAGGACTACAGCTACGGCCGGCCCTCGCGGCGCTCGGCCGGCACGCCCGGTGTCGTACTGCCGAGCCTGCGGCGCAGACCGCCCCGGGTCTCGGTGATCATCGACACGTCGGCGTCGGTCAGCGACACCGAACTGGGCAGCGCGCTCCTGGAAGTTGCCGCGATCTCCCGTGCGGTGGGCGGCCGCCGCGACCTGGTCACCGTGGTGCCGTGCGACGCGGCGGCCCGGATCGCCCACCCGCTGTGCCGTGCCGAGGGGATACCGCTGATGGGCGGTGGCGGTACGGATCTGCGCACGGGTTTCGCCAAGGCGCTGCGATCGCGGCCGCGCCCTGATGTCGTAGTGGTGCTGACCGACGGTCAGACGCCGTGGCCGGACGCACGACCGGCGTGCCGGACGGTGGTGGGCCTGTTCCCTCGGCAGGGGTCGAGCTGGGACGAGGAGAATCCCGACTACGTGCCGGACTCGCCGCCCGCCTGGGCGCGCGTGGTGAACATCGGGTAGACGGCACGGATCGGTGAGCACTACGAAGTGGTAACAGACAGCAACCGTATGGGAGTTGCTGTGGTCCAGTCCACCATGAAGATCTCTTTCCTGCTCCACAACGCCTACGGGATCGGAGGCACGATCACCACCACGTACAACCTGGCCCAGGCCCTGGCCGAGCGGCACGAGGTGGAGATCGTCTCCGTGCTGCGGCACCGGGAACGCCCGAACTTCACCCTGGACCCGCGGGTGAGGCTACGGCCGTTGGTGGACCTCAGACATGAGAAGGAGCATGCGTTACATCGCAGACCGGCGAGGGTGTTCCCGCGCGCCGAGTACCGGTACAGGCAGTACAGCGAGTTGACCGACCGGCGGATCGGCGAGTGCCTCGCCGCGATCGACGCCGACGTGGTGATCGGGACCCGCCCGGGGCTCAATGTGCACCTCGCGCTGCAGACTCCGCGGCACGTGGCGCGGATCGGGCAGGAGCACCTCACCCTGGACAACCACTCGCCCCGGCTGCGCCGCGCGCTGCGCCGGGCCTACCGCCGGCTCGACGTGGTCACCACGGTGACCGAGGCGGACGCCGCCGCCTACCGGCGCAAGATGCGACTGCCCGGCGTACGGGTGGAGGCGCTGCCGAACAGCGTGCCGGACCCCGTGCTGCCGGCCGCGGACGGCACCGCGAAGGTGGTGGTCGCGGCCGGCCGGCTGGTCGCGGTGAAGCGCTACGACCTGCTGATCGAGGCCTTCGCCGTGGTCGCCGCCGCACACCCGGACTGGCAGCTGCGCATCTACGGCAAGGGCGAGGAACACGACCGGCTGCGGCACCTCGTCGCGGAACTCGGTCTGTCCAACAACGTGTTCCTGATGGGCGCGGCCGCCCCCATGGAGGCGGAGTGGGTCAAGGGCTCGATCGGTGCGGCCGCCTCCAACTTCGAGCCGTTCGGCATGACGATCGTCGAGGCCATGCGCTGCGGCCTGCCGGTCGTGAGCACCGACTGCCCGCACGGACCCGGCGAGATCATCGAGGACGGGGTCGACGGCCGGCTGGTGCCCGTCGGGGACCGCGAGGCGCTGGGTGCGGCCCTGCTGGAGCTGGTGCGTGACGACGAGCGGCGCCGCCGTACGGGCCGTGCGGCCCTGGAGAACGCACAGCGGTTCGCTCCCGGCCCGGTGGTCGAGCAGGCCGAGGACCTGCTGACCGAGGCGGTCTCGGCGAGGAGGGCGGGCCGACGGGTCGCAGGAGCACGCTCCCGCGTACACCACATGCTGGTCAGTCAGGGCTTCGCGGCCCGCGACGCCGCGGTCACCGCGGCCGGCACCGTGCGGCGGACGGTACGGAGGGGGCAGCGATGAGTGCGGAACCACGCGTCGGCTGCGCGGTCGACACGGACGGCCGGATCACCTTCGACCTGCCGCGGCCGTCGGCCGAAGGGCAGCAGTTGCTGCTGCGGCTGCGCCCGAAGAGGGGCCTGCCGGAGCGGGCCGTCCACGTCCTGGACCTGGAGCCCGCCGACCACGGCGGTGGACGCACCGTCCTGGGCGGACGGCCCGTGCTCGAGGAGGGCCGGTGGGACGTGTACCTGCTGGAAGGACCGGGGTCCCCGCGGCAGCGTCTGCGCCCCGGTCTGCGCGATCTGCGGGCCCTCGTCGACGGCCACCTCCGTGACTGGCCGTCACCACTGGCCGTGCGGACTCCCTACGTCACCAAGGACGGCCATCTCGCGATACGGGCCTGGCTGCGCCCGGCGCACGCCGAGGTCGACGGCATCGACATCACGGACCGCTCGATGACGGTCACAGCGCGCCTGCACGGCGCAGCGCTCGGGGCGGAAGCGGTCGTACACCTGCGCCTGCGGGCGGGCGACGGCGCCGTACACACCCTGGAGCCGCAGATCGGCGACGACCGCCGAAGCTTCTCCTTCACGGTCGACCACACGGAGCCGGCCGCCGCGACGGGCACCGGGAACGGCGTCTGGAACGTCTTCGTGCAGCCTGCGGCGCAGGCACCGCTGATCCGGGTCGCCCGCCTCCTCGACGACGTGGCCGACCGCAAGGAGGTTTTCGTCTACCCGCCGGTCACCGTCGAGGGTGCCACGCTGCGCCCCTATTACACGGTCGACAACGACCTGTCCGTGGGGGTGAAGAGGGCCGATTGAGGCGGTGATTTCGGGACAGAGGGTGACCAATCGATTTCGCTACAAGTTCCGAAATTATTCGTGACGGGTGCGCCATGCCGCCGCAACACGCGATTCATAGCGTCGCTGTCGGCGGCACAGGCGTCATTGCACGCATGAGGTCCATCGGACCGATAACGCTGCTTTCCCCCGAAATCCCATCACTGTCCTCATCGCCTTCATGAGACAGGAGTCCCGAGTGTCCGATCTCTCCAGACGTGGCGCCCTGAAGCTGACCGCGGGCATGGCGCTCACCGGCGCCTTCGCCCTGACGGGCTGCGGACGCGGCAGTGACACCGCCGCCGCGAAAGCCTCCGCCACACCCATCGACGCCTCCCCGGCCACCGGCACCGTCAAGGTGTGGGCCGCCCAGGGCGATGCCGACGTCCTCGACGAGGTCATCAAGCCCTTCAAGGCCGCGAACCCCGACGTCACCGTGAAGTTCACGCTGATCCCGAACGCCGAGTACTACACCAAGCTCCAGTCGGCGATCGCGGCGGGCAAGGGACCAGACGTCGCCCAGTTCTTCCCCGAGTCGCAGGCGCAGTTCCTCGATTCGTCGATCCTGCGGTCCGTACCGGACGGCCTCGTCGATCCGGACAGCTTCTTCAAGAGCCTCTGGAACGCCGGAGTGGTCAAGGACGTCGCCTACACGGTGCCCTGGTACGCCTACACCTACGCCCTCGTCTACCGCTCCGACCTCGCCAAGAAGGCCGGAGCCAAGGCGCCGACCACGTGGGACGAGATGGTGCCGTTCTTCAAGGCGCTCCAGGGCGCCGGCGCCGGACACGGCCTCGGGGCCGACATCGGCTGGGACATCTTCAACGGCCAGGACGTCGCGATGTACGCCTGGCAGGCCGGCGGCTCACTGCTCTCCTCCGACGGCAAGTGGACCCTCGACACGCCGGCGATGGTCGACGCGCTCAAGTACAACGCGTCGTTCTTCACCTCGAGCGTCGCCGACACCAGCGGGCCCACCTTCCTCGACGCTCAGCCGTACTTCGTCTCCGGCAAGACCGCCACGATGATCACGGGCCCATGGGTCATCGGTCAGCTCGACACCGCCGCGAAGAAGACCGGTTGGACGGCGTCCCACGTCGCCACCGCACCGCTGCCGGCCGGGGCCTCGGGCAGCTCCTCCTTCTCCGCCGGCGGCAGCTGGGGCGTGCTCGCCGACAGCTCCAACGCGGAGGCGTCGTGGAAGCTGATTCGCCACATCTCGAAGCCGAGCACCCAGGTCGCGCAGTACAAGGCGTACAGCTCACTGCCGGCGGTCATCTCCGCCTGGGACGACTCCGCCATCAAGAGCCAGCCGCTCCTCGATGCCTTCCTCACACAGCTGAAGAACACCCGGGCGTTCCCGCAGGTGAGCACCTGGCAGCAGGTCGCCACCCGGCTGGGCAAGGAGATGGAGGCCGTCGCCAAGGGGACGGAGAGCGCCGCGAAGGCCGCGGCGAACGTGCAGTCGTACGCCGAGAGTCTCGGCACGGGCGCGAAGTGATCCGCGAATGACCACCACCATCGGCCCGGGGACGCGCGGCGGGACGCGTCGCTCCCGGGGCGCCCGTCGGACGGCGGTCGCCTGGCTGTTCCTCGCGCCGTTCACCGTCGTCTTCCTGCTCTACACCGCGATCCCCACCGTCTCCGCCCTCGGCTTCAGCCTCACCGATCTGCGGGGTTCGGACCTGCGCCATCCGCTCGCGGTGAACTTCACCGGCCTGGACAACTACCTCCGTCTGTTCCAGGACGACAGTTTCCTGCGGGACATCCTCAACACCGCGCTGTTCGTGGCCGTCGGCGTACCGCTGACCATGGCGGCCGGATTCGCGCTGGCCGTCGCGCTGAACTCCGGCATCCGGCGGCTGCGCGGCGCCTTCCGCACGGTGTTCTTCGCCCCGGTCGTCACGAACGTCGTGGCGGTCGCACTGATCTGGCAGTACGCCTTCAACGCGAACGGCACCGTCAACAAGGTGCTCGGGGCCGTGGGTTTCGGCGGTCCGAACTGGCTGGACGACCAGCACCTGGCCATGCCCGTGGTCATCCTGCTCGGTGTGTGGCGCAACTTCGGTACCGCGATGGTCCTGTTCCTCGCCGGCCTGCAGGCGATCCCGCAGGACGTGTACGAGGCGGCCTCTCTCGACGGGGCAGGCAGATGGCGGCAGTTGAGGCACATCACGCTGCCGCTGCTGCTACCCACCACCCTCATGGTCTCCGTGCTGCTGACCGTCTTCTACCTGCAGGTGTTCGACGAGCCGTACCTGCTCACCAACGGCGGCCCGCTCGGCTCCACCGAGTCGGTCGCGCTGTACACCTACCACCAGTTCGGGGCCGGCGAGCTGGGTGTGTCCTCGGCCGCGTCCTTCGTGATGATCGTCCTCGTCGCACTGGTGAGCATCGTCCAGTTCCGACTGCTGAGGCCTCGCTCATGACCGCCGTCGCCGCGTTGCAGAACGCCGAACCGACCACCGAGCGGATCGCCGTGCGTCCCCGCTCCGTATCCCAACCTCTGCTGTACGCCGGGCTGTTGCTGTGCGCGCTGCTCACGCTGCTGCCGTTCGTCTGGGTGGTCAGCGGCTCGCTGCGCAGCCTCGACGAGATCCGCTCCGACCCCGGCGCCTGGCTCCCTCGCCATGTCACCCTGGACAACTTCGTCCGTCTTTTCAGGACCCAGGGCTTCGGGAGGTGGCTGGTCAACAGCGTCGTCGTCGCCGTGATGGTGGTCGTCGGCAACGTCGTGGCGGCCTCGGCCGCCGGCTACGCGCTGGCCAAGCTCGAATTCGCGGGCAAGCGGCTGGCGTTCGGCGCGGTGATGGCGGCGATGATGGTGCCGATCACCTCGGTGTTCATCACACAGTTCGTCATCACCGTCGACCTGGGCCTGGCGGACACCCTCCCCGGTATCGCACTGCCCGCCATGGCGCTGCCCCTGTCGGTGTTCATCATGCGGCAGTACGCGATGTCGGTTCCCGACGAACTGCTGGAGGCCGCCCGGATCGACGGCGCGGGCGAGTTCCGGATCTTCTTCCGCATCTTCCTCCCGCTGGCCGGTCCCGCGGTCGCGACGATCACGATCATGTCCTTCCTGTTCTCGTGGAACAACTTCATCTGGCCGCTCATCGTCGCCCAGAGCATGTCGAGTTACACGCTGCCGGTGGGCCTCGCCGCCACCAGCCAGGCTGCCGCGCACGTCACGGACTACGGCCTGATGCTCGCCGGTGCGATCGTCGTGATGCTGCCGGTGCTCGTGCTCTTCCTGTGCTTGCAGCGGTACTTCGTGCAGGGCGTCGCCGGAACGGGGATGCGGTGACCACAACAGACACCGTGCAGGCTCCTGCCGGCACGATCGTCGGCCGGCGTCTCGGCCCTGTGAGGCGCTTTCTCGGCATCCCCTACGCCGAACCGCCCGTCGGTGTACGGCGGTTCGCGGCACCGGTCCCCCGCGGCCGGTTCTCGGAGCCCTACGACGCGTCGCGGCATGGCGCCACGGCGCAAGTCGTGCCGCTGTCCGAGACGACCACTGTCCCGGAGCCATCGGTGCCAGGCGACGATGTGCTGAATCTGAGCGTGGTCACCCCGGTCGACGCCGAACGCTGTCCGGTCCTGGTGTGGGTCCACGGAGGCGGCTTCCTCGCGGGGAGCCCGGCGAGCCCGTGGTACGACGGGCGTTCCTTCGCCCGCGACGGGGTCGTCACCGTGACGGTCGGATACCGGCTGGGCGTCGACGGGTTCGCCCCGCTGGACGACGCACCCGCCAATCGCGGACTGCGCGATCTGCTGCTCGCTCTCGACTGGGTGCAGGAGAACATCGCCGCATTCGGCGGTGATCCGGGCCGGGTCACCCTGGCCGGGCAGTCGGCCGGCGGCGGGGCGGTGTTGGCGCTGCTCTCGTCGCCGGCGACAAGAGGGCGCTTCCGACGGGCGGTCAGCCTGTCCGGAGGGCACTTCGAGGTGGCGGCGGACGCTGCTCATGCCTACCTCGAACGGCTCGGAGACAGGCTCGCCGTGCCGCCGACGCGCGAGGGATTCGCACGCCGCACGGTTGAGCAACTGCAGTGGTGCGTACGCGAGTTGCGAGCAGCGGAGGCACTCGTGCTCGGGCCGGGCGTGGGCAACGACATCCTGCCCGTGACCATCCTCGCGGGGCTCGGGGCGCACGGGCACGACGTACCCCTGCTGCTCGGTGCCACGGGCGACGAGTTCGACGGTCCCCTCGGCGCGGCCGAACGCGCCGCCGCCCGCGCGGCGGGCACCCGCACCACCGACACTCTGTTCCGCGCCGCCTGTCCCAGCACGGCGGCCGCCCGGCGCACCACCACCGCCGGCACCTGGCTCTACTCCTTCGAGTGGCCCTCCCCTGTACTCGGCGGCGCGGCGCACTGCACCGACATCCCGTACTTCTTCGACGTACTCGACGCACCGGGCGTCGCGCAGGCGCTCGGACCCAACCCACCCGCGGAACTGGCCACGCTGATGCACGCCGATCTCGTCGACTTCGTCCGCGGTCAGGACCCGTCCTGGGCGAAGGCGACCGGGACGCTCGGCGATCCGGCCCGCGAGTACGGTCGGCCCGGTGCGGCGCTCGCGGCCGACACCACGGGCGCTTTCGACCCTGTGGCACGAGCGGTGGTGGAAGCGTGCTGATGTCCGGAATGAACCAGAGCGCCGTACGACGGGTCAACACCTCGGTGATCCTGCGCGCGCTCGCGGTGTCGGCCGAGCCGACGACGCTCACCGAGCTCGCGGAGCGGACCTCGCTGTCCCGCCGCACCATCGAGCTCGTCCTGGACTCGCTCGTCGAGGCGGGCTGGGTGAACGAGCTGGACCGCGTGCCGCTCAGCGGCAGCGCCGGACGCCCCGCCCGCCGCTACGAACTGCGCGCCGAACACGCGCTGTTGGCGGCCGCGCAGATCACCACCGAGGACGTTTCGGCGGTCGTCGCCGACGTCCGCGGCCGCATCGTCGGCCGTGCGCACGGGCCGCTACGCGCCTACCAGGATCCGCAGCTCGCGCTCGACGACGTGGCGTCGCTGGTGCACGAAGCGCTCAGTGACGCGGGCGCGTCGGTGGACCGACTGCGGGCCGGCGCGGTCGCGAGCGGCGGCGCCATCGACGACGCTGGAGTCGTACGGCGCCTGGTGCACACGAGCCGGTGGGCCGGCGTGCACCTGCCCGACGAACTCACGCGACGCATCCGGGTGCCCTGGTTCGCGGACAACGACTCCAACCTCGGCGCACTCGGGGAGCGTTGGCGGGGCGTGGCCGCAGACCACGACACCGTCGTGTGGGCGATCCTCGGCAACCGCACCGGTCTCGGCATCCTCATACGGGGTGCCGTGCACCGCGGTCTGGACGGTGCCGCGGGCGAGATCGTCGAGGCGGCGTCGATACCGACCGGCTCGCTGGAGGACCACCCGGTGGCATGGCTCACCTCGCCGGAACGTGCCCAACGGCGTGTCGCTCTCGACCGGTTCGACGCGGCCCGTGCGGGCGATGTCACCGCCCTCGCGGAAGTCGACGAACTCGTGGCGAACATCGCGTCGATCCTCACGACCCTGTCGTGGACGGTCGCACCGTCGCTCATCGTGCTGGGCGGCGGTCTGGAGGACGCGGCCGATGTGCTGCTGCCTCGGGTGCGCGAGGCACTGCGCCGCGCCCGCACCCCCGCGGTCGAGCTCCGGGCGACGGGCCTGGGCCGCGACGCCGCGCTCGTCGGCGCCGTCAAGCTGGCGCTCGACCGTATGGACACCGAGCTGTTCGGCCCGATCGCCCCGAGCACGTGATCACGTCTCACCCCTCCCCCCACAGCACCGACCACGGAGTCTCACTGTGACCCACACCCCTCGCGCCGACGTCCTCATCGTGGGCAGCGGCATCATGGGATCCCTCGTGGCCCGGCTGCTGCGCGAGACCGATCCGTCGCTGGAGATCACCATGGTCGACGGCGGCAGCGCGATCGGTGAGGCGCCCGGCCTGCACCTGCACGACCTCGACGACCCCGTCCTGTGGTCGCGCTACAACGAACAGGTCGCCACCGGCATCCAGGGCATGTACACGGGCGCCGAGGTGGTGCGCGAGGTCGCGGACAGTCTCACCGGCATCCCGCCCGGCATGTACCACGCGCTCGCCTTCGGCGAGGACGCCGAGGCCATGCCTCATGCCGCGCTCGCGTGGAACGCGGGCGGCATGGGCGTGCACTGGACCGCCGCGACGCCGTGGCCCGCCGGGGACGAGGTGTTCGACTTCGGCGACCCGAACCGCTGGGCGGCGGACCTGGACGCCGCGCGCCACATGCTCGCGGTCACGCCCGGCGCGATCGGACCGACTGAGGTGGGGCGGCTGGTACTTGACGTACTGCGCCAACGCTACGACGGCATCGGGCCGGCCGACCGGCAGCCGCAGCCGATGCCCATGGCGGTCAACGCGACGGCCCGGGGTCCCATGCCACGCACCGCCCCCGGGACGATCTTCCCCGCGATCGCGACGGGCGGGGACCCGGCCTTCACCCTCGTGACCGGCACGCTCGCGACCTCCCTCCTCGTCTCCGACGGCCGGATCGCGGGCGCCCGGCTGCGTCGTATCGCCGACGGCGCCGACTCGGAACTCCTCGCGGACGCCGTGGTGGTGTGCGCCGACGCACTGCGCACCCCGCAACTGCTGTTCGCCTCGGGCATCCGTCCCGAGGCACTGGGCCGCCACCTCAACGAGCACGCGTTCATCACCGCCCGGGTGCTGCTCGACCTCGACCGGTTCGGCCTCGACCGTGCCGCCCTGCCCCTGCCGCGGGCGGGCGAGTTCAGCACGGACTCGCTCTGGCTGCCGCACAACGGTGCGGCGCAGCCGTTCCACGGCCAGATCATGAACCGGACGTACGTGGACGACGACGGCCGTCCGCTCGCACACTCCGTCGGCCTCTCGCTGTACGCCCCCGTCGAGTCGCGCCCCGAGAACCGGCTCGTGTTCTCGGAGGCCGACACCGACCTCGCCGGGATGCCACGGATCGGCCTCGAGTTCGGCTACTCCGAGGCCGACCGTGCGCTGATTGGGCGGGCGCTCGCCGAAGTCCGGTCGCTGGCCGAGGAGTTCGGCCCGTTCGATCCGGCGACCGAGTGCGCGCTGCTCCCGCCCGGCTCGTCGCTGCACCTGACCGGCACCGTCCGGGCCGGTGTCACCGACGACGGCACCAGCGTGTGCGACCCGGACGGCAGGGTGTGGGGCTTCGACAACCTGTACCTCGCCGGCAACGGCGTGATCCCCACCGCGATGGCCGCCAACGTCACGCTGACCGGCGCGGTCACCGCCGTACGGGCGGCTCGTGCCGTCGCCGCACGCAACACCGCGCTCGCCGCACACTGAGAGGAAGCCCGACCGTGATCGACATCGCCAAGGAATACCGCGTGGCCCTGCCCGCGTGGATCGACGACGAACTGGCCGACGTGCCCGCCGTCCTCCCCGACCGCGACGACCGGATGCGCCTCGTGCACCGCCTGGCCGACCGCAACTGGCGTGAGGGCAACGGCGGCCCGTTCGCGGCACTCGTCGCCGAGCAGGACACCGGCCGGATCGTCTCGGTCGGCGTCAACGTCGTGCTCGCCACCGGCGTCTCCAGTGCGCACGCCGAGGTCGTCGCGCTCGGACTGGCCCAGACGGCGACCGGCGGCTGGGACCTCGGCGGCGACGGGATGCCGACGCACGAGCTGGTCGTCAACTGGCGTCCGTGCATTCAGTGTTACGGCGCGACCATGTGGTCCGGGGTGCGTGGCCTCGTGGTTGCCGGAGAGGGCCCGGAACTGGAGAAGATCACCACGTTCGACGAGGGCCCGCTCGGCGCGGACTGGGCCGAGCAGTTCGAGGCCCGCGGTATCAAGGTCACCGGGGACGTGCTCCGCGACGAGGCGCTGGCCGTCTTCCGGGGCTACCGGGAGGCCGTCGACGCCGACGGCGGCATCGTCGTCTACAACGCTCGCGGAGGAGCCGAGTGACACCTCGTTTCGCGACCGACGTCATCACCTTCTACCACCCCGACTTCTGGGGCCTCGACTCCGGCGACGCCGTGCGCGCATGGGCTCTCCGGAACCCTGAGCGCTTCTGGGAAGGGGTGATGGAGGCGCTCGCCGAGGCCGGCGTCACCGGTATCGAGCTGACGTTTGCTCCCGGTGACATCGACTCGGCCCTGCGCGCATTCGGCAGCGCACCGGCCTTCCGCCACGAACTCGCGGCCCGAGGTCTGTCCGTCGTGAGCGCCTTCATCGCCGACAGCGACGCGCCCGACTGGCGGCACGGCGACAACCTGCCCGCGATCGTCGCCGACGCCGAACGACGCGCGTCCTTCCTCTCCGAGGTCGGGGCGGACCTGCTCATCGCGGGCCTGCCCATGCGCACGACGTTCGGCACGCGCCCGCCCTTCTTCGTCGATGCCCCGTACATGACGCGGATGGCCGACATCGCCCACGTCGTCGGTGAGGCCGTCGCCCAGCACGGCATCCGGCTCGCCTTCCACACGGAGTCCAACAGCACGCTCTGGTACGAGCGGGACATCGACCTGTTCATGGCCCTGACCGACCCGCGCTACGTGTGGCTGTGCCCCGACTCCTGCCACATCGCACTCGGCGGAGGCGATCCCGTGGCCGTCGCGCGTCGCCACACCCAGCGCGTCGCACTGGCGCACTGGAAGGACGCGGTCAGACCGATCGACGTCGAACTCACCATCGACGACACGGTCTTCGCCCAGCAGCAGCCCTACATGACCGAGCTGGGCACGGGCATCGTGGACTGGCGAGGATGGGCCGACGCCATGGCACGCACGCCCGGCGCCGGCATCGTCCTCATCGAGCTGGACGAGGCGGCCGACCCCGTTGCCGCACTCCGGGCGGGGACGGCCGTCGCGCGAGCGGCTCGCCGCCCCCGACCGCCCGGGCATCCCGAAGCGGATCTACCCTTGCCCCGTGACCAGCTCCGATCAGGCGGGTAGCGCACCCCGGCCGCAGTCGCTGATGCTGACCTTCTTCGGTATCCACGCGCTCGGCCGGGACCTCGCCCTGTCGGCGAGCAGCCTGATCGAGGTGTTCGGGCAGGCCGGGATCACCGAGGACGCCGTACGGTCCACGCTGACCCGCATGGTCAAACGCGGCCTGCTGGAACGGCATCGGCGGGGCCGCAAGACGTACTTCGGGCCGACGGCACGGGCCACCCGTGTGCTGCGGGACGGGCACGACCGGATCTGGCGCACCGGCGCGGTCAACCGCGACTGGGACGGCACCTGGACCCTCGTCGGCTTCTCCCTCCCGGAGGCCTGGCGCAGCGAGCGGCACGATCTGCGGTCCCGGCTGGTGTGGAGCGGTTTCGGCCCGTTGCAGAACGGCCTGTGGGTGGCGCCCGGCACCGTGGACGTGCCGGAGGTAGTCGCGGGGCTCGGCATCGAGGCGTGTCTGAAGGTCTTCCAGGGAGCCACGGCCGTCGCCCCGACCGACGCCCGGACGGTCCTGCACACTGCGTTCGACGTGGACTCCGTCGCCAAGGGGTACGAGGCGTTCCTGGCCCGGTGGAGCACGGACGACGCCCCCGACTCGGGCGAGATGGGCGCGCTCGTACGGCAGTTGTCGCTGCACACCGACTGGCTGGACCAGGTCCGCCAGGATCCGCATCTGCCCGCCGAGCACCTGCCCGAGGACTGGCCGGCGGCCCGCGCGGAGGAGCGGTTCCACGAGCTGGCGCGCCGCTGCGCGGAACCGGCCCGCCGGGAGGCCGCCGGCGCGCTGGACGTGATCGCGGTGGCCGCCCCGTAGGACCGCCCGGACATCCGGTGGCACCCGATGCGCACAGGCATGCCCATCGATACTGGGCAATCTATTGACCGCCGTCGAAAAACTGCCCTACATTCATCGCGTTCTCGGCGTCCCCCCATCGCTCGAAGCCGCCCAAGCCGCTCAAAGGGGAGCACACGTGTCCACCGAAACGCGCACCCAAGGCGATCCCTCCGCCACCTCGCAACCATCCGGCGGCCTGCCCGTCGGCACACTCGTCGCCGGCTGCTTCGCGGTCTGTCTGGCGCAGATCGCCCTGGCCATGCCGGCCACACTGAACGGGCTCTTCCAGGAGGACCTGCATCCCGTCGGTTCGCAGCTGACCTGGATCTCGGACGCGTTCCTGCTGCCCGTCTCCGTCCTGGAGCTGACCTTCGGCGTCCTCGGCGACCTCTTCGGCCGCAAGCGGCTGCTGGTCGGCGGCGGTGCCCTGCTGGTGGCCGGCGAGGCGCTGGCCGCCGCCAGCACCGGCATCCACATGCTCTGGGTGGGCCAGGCCATCGCCGGTCTGGGCGCGGCCGCGCTGTTCCCGACCTCGCTCGCGATGATCGCCGCGGGCACGCACTCGGCCAAGGACCGCGCCCGCACCATCACGATCTGGGCCGCGGCCCTGTCCAGCGGCGGCTTCGTCGCCCCCGTCCTGGGCGGCATCACCGGCAACTACGGCTCCTGGCGCTGGGCCTTCGTCGTCGTCACCGGCCTGGCCCTGATCAGCACCGTGCTCAGCCAGCTGCTGGCGCACAACTCCAGTGCTCCGGAAGGCCGTTCACTGGACCTGGCGGGCCAGATCACCATCGGCGTCGGCATGTTCGCCCTGCTGTACGCGGTGATCCAGGGCCCGGCGGACGGCTGGACCGCGACACCGGTGGTGATCGCGTACGTCGCCGCCGTACTGTTCATCGGCCTGTTCGTGGTGGCCGAACGCCGGGCCGCGTCCCCGCTGTTGAGGCTGGACCTGTTCAAGAACAGGGCGTTCGCGGTGGCGTCGTTCGTCGCGGTGGTCGGCATGTTCAGCTACCTCGGCACCGCGTACGCGACCAGCATCCGGCTCGGCCCGATCCAGCATCAGAGCCCCCTGCGCGGCTCGTTCGCGTTCATCCTGCTCAACGTCTGGACGTTGCTGCTGATGCCGGTGATCTCCCGGCTGCTGGAAAAGGTCAGCGCGCGGTGGGTGCTCGGCGCCGGTCTCGGGCTGATGGCGACGGGAGACTTCCTCGCCGCCACTCTCTCGGTCCACGACCGCGCCCTGACCTCGCTCATCCTCCCCATCGGCCTGGTCGGCATCGGCTTCGCGCTCACGGTCTCCTCCATCACCGCAACTGCCGTCAACACGGTGGAGGTTCACTACGCGGGCATGGCGAGCGCCTCCACGAGCCTGCTGCGTGACTTCGGCTTCACGCTCGGCCCGGCGGTCATCGGCGCGATCGCCCTCAGCCGCGCGGCCGACGAGTTCACGTCGAAGCTGGCCACCGCCAACCTCTCCGCCGAGGTCAAGGCGGCCGCCGGACAGGTCGCGGCGGAGGGCGGCCCCCTCGCCTCCAACTCGGTCCCGCCGTCGTCCCCTCCGGGAGGCGCGGTCCCCATCGCCCTGGAAGCCCTCGGCAACGGCTACGCGATCGGCTATGTGGTCTGCGGGATCGCGGCCCTGGCCTGCTGTCTCCTGAGCGTGATCGCGCTGCGCGGGAAGGGCGACAAGGACGCGACGGTGGGCATCACCAAGGCTTCGTGAAGAAACGAAGAAGCATTGCGCTCACACATTTGGGCAAGTTGAACAACCGGTGCCGATATTCGGGATGTCCGGCGAGCGGGTAACGCGGCAGCGGGCCGCTGACGCAGAAATACAGGAAAAGCAAAGCGTCAGATTGGAATCCAGGTGACCCCCGACCCAACCGCAAACGATCATCTCCCGGTCTACGAAAGCCTGATACGTGAGCGCGGTGACGTCGTGACCGAAGCGCGCGTCGCGGCCGAACACATGCAGGACCAGGCGCCGCAGGGACCGTACAGCCACGGCTGGCCCCCCGCGGAGCCCGGTCCGCAGTGAGCCCTCCGCGCCGCGCCCGTACGCCACCCCGCCGGAATGCGCGATCACCCGGCCGTCCTCCCCGTAGGCTCAACCCCGTTGGCCTGCGAGGGGATTGACGGTCGCCGTGCCGCGGCACGCGCCGGAGGGGCGGAGAGATGACGCAGGAGGGGCTGATCCGGCCACTGCCGGAGCTGCTGAAGGCGCACGCCGTCAAGTCACCGTCACGTGTGGCGTTCGCCGACGACCTGCGTGCCGTCACCTACGGGGAATTGGAGCGGCGCACCGGACGCCTGGCCGCGTACCTCGCCCACGCGGGCCTTCGGCGCGGCGACCGGGTCGCGATCTGCCTGGGCAACTGCGTGGAGACGGTGGAGAGCGTGCTGGCCGTGGTCAGGGCGGGGGCGGTCGGCGTCCCGCTCAACCCCCGGTCCTCCGACGCCGAACTCGCCCACTTCCTCGATGACAGCGGCGCCTCGGTCCTCGTCACCGATCCCGCGCACCTGGCCCGGCTGCACCGCCTCGGTCCCGGACACCGCCGTACGCGCGTCCTGCTCACCGGCACGGGTCCGGTCCCCGAGGACGCCCCGGACGGCACGGTCCTCTTCAGTGCGATAGCCGACGAGCCCTCTTCCGCCCCGCCGCCCCGGGACGACCTCGGGCTCGACGAGCCGGCCTGGATGCTGTACACCTCCGGCACCACCCACCGCCCCAAGGGCGTCCTGTCCACGCAGCGCGCGGCCCTGTGGTCGGCGGCAGCCTGTTACGCCCCGCTCTTCGGGCTCTCGTCCGAGGACCGGCTGCTCTGGCCGCTGCCGCTGTTCCACAGCTTTGGGCACTCCCTCGCCGTCCTGGGCGTCACCGCCGTCGGCGCGAGCGCCCGGATCACCGCCGAACTCCTGCCGCCCGACGGCCTGTTGCGGGAGCTGCGCTCACCCCACGAAGCCCTGTCCGGCCCTTACACCGTCCTGGCCGGGGTGCCCGCCACCTACCACCGGCTGCTGGCGTCGGCCCAGGAGGCGCCGACACCGATCCCGCCGGGTCTGCGGACCTGCGTCGTGGCGGGCGCGCCAAGCGCACCGGCCCTGCGCCGGGCGGTGGAGGACCTGTTGGGGGCTCCGCTCCTCGACGCGTACGGCAGCACCGAGACCTGCGGCATGATCGCGGTGAACCGTCCGGGCGGGCCCCGGGTCGACGGTTCCTGCGGGTCGCCGGTCCCGGGCATGGAGGTGCGGGTCGTCGATCCGGGCTCTGGCAACGATGTCGCGGACGGCGACGAGGGCGAGATATGGGTACGCGGTCCGAGCCTCATGACCGGTTACCACAACCGGCCGGAGGAGACCGCTGCCGCGCTGCGGGACGGCTGGTACCGCACCGGGGATCTCGGCCGGCGCGTCGAACACGGTCATCTCACGCTCACCGGCCGGGTCAGCGAGCTGATCATCCGCGGCGGGGAGAACATCCACCCCACGGAGATCGAACAGGCCCTGCTGCGCTGTGCCGGCGTGCGGGACGTGGTCGTGGTGGGCATTCCGCACGACGTCCTCGGCGAGGTCCCGGTGGCCTACGTCGTTCCGGGACCGGAGGGATTCGAGCCGCGGCAGGTACTGGACGAGTGCCGCGCCCGGCTGTCCGAGTACAAACTGCCCGTGGAGATCCGCGAGATCGCGGCCGTCCCGCGCACGGCGTCCGGCAAGATCGCCCGCCACGCGGTCGTCACGGGAGCGGCCCGGCCCGCGGCCGGCGTCCGCCCGACGCCCTCCGTGCCCTCCTCCCCCACGGCCGCCGCGGGCTCCCTGCGGCAGCGGCTGCTGTCCCTGCCGCCGGAGGGGCGGGAGCGCGCGCTGCGCGAGGCGGTGCTCGCTCAGACGGCCGCGGTCTGCGACAGCGGACCGTACGAACGGCTCGACGCCGACGGCCCGTTCACCGATCTCGGCCTGACGTCCGTGGGCGCCGTCACGCTCATCGACCGGCTCGGCGAGGCGACCGGACTGCGGCTCCCCTCGACGCTGGTCTTCGACCACCCCACACCGTCCGCGTTGGCGCGGCACGTGCACAGCACCCTCTTCACTCCGGGCGCGTCGACGCGTTCCGGCCCGGAGATCAGGGCGGCCGAGGACGACGACCCCGTGGTGATCGTCGCCATGGGCTGCCGCCTGCCCGGCGACGTCGACTCCCCCGAGGACCTGTGGCGGCTGGTGTCGGACGGCAGGGACGCGATCTCGGACTTCCCGGACGACCGAGGCTGGGACCTGGCCGCCCTCTACGATCCCGACCCGGACCGGATCGGCACCTCGTACACGCGCAGCGGCGGATTCCTGCACCGGGCCGCGGAGTTCGACGCGGGCCTGTTCGGGATCTCGCCGCGCGAGGCGCTGGCCATGGACCCGCAACAGCGGCTGCTCCTGGAGACCTCGTGGGAGGTCTGGGAGCGCGCGGGCATCGACCCGGCCACAATCCGCGAGAGCGACACCGGCGTGTTCGTGGGCGTGATGTACGGCGACTACTCCTCCCGCCTCGACCGGCACGAACTGGAGGCCCATCTCGGCCTGGGCTCGGCCGGCAGCGTGGCCTCGGGCCGGATCTCGTACGTGTACGGCCTGCGCGGGCCCTCGATCACCATCGACACCGCGTGCTCCTCCTCGCTGGTGGCCCTGCACTGGGCGGCGAAGGCGCTGCGGTCCGGGGAGTGTTCGCTCGCCCTGGCCGGCGGGGTCACGGTGATGGCCACTCCCAAGCCCTTCACGGCGTTCAGTCGTCAGCGCGGTCTGTCCGCCGACGGCCGCTGCAAGTCGTTCTCGGCCGCGGCGGACGGCACCGCCTGGGGTGAGGGCGCGGGCCTGGTGCTGCTGGAGCGGCTCTCCGACGCCCGGCGCCACGGGCACCCGGTCCTGGCCGTGCTGCGCGGCTCCGCGATCAACTCCGACGGCGCGTCCAACGGGCTGACGGCCCCCAACGGCCAGGCCCAACAGCGCCTGATCACCGGCGCGTTGGCCGACGCCGGACTCCGCCCGCAGGACGTGGACGTGGTGGAGGCGCACGGCACGGGCACCACGCTCGGCGACCCCCTGGAGGCACGGGCCGTGCTGGCCACGTACGGCCAGGGGCGGCCCGAGGACCGGCCGCCGCTTTGGCTCGGCTCGGTCAAGTCCAACCTCGGTCACACCCAGGCGGCCGCCGGGGTCGCCGGGGTCATCAAGATGGTGCAGGCCATGCGCCACCAGGAGCTCCCCCGGACCCTGCACGCGCAGACGCCCACCCCGCACGTCGACTGGTCCGCCGGCCGGGTGCAACTGCTGACCGAGGCCCGCCCCTGGCCGGCCACGGACGCCGGGCCGCGCCGGGCCGGTGTGTCGGCCTTCGGTATCGGCGGGACGAACGCGCACGTGATCCTGGAGGAGCCTCCGCAGACGCCCGCTGCCGGATCGAAGGCCGCGACGGTGCCGGTGCCCTGGCTGCTGTCCGGCGCCGACGAGGGCGCCCTGCGGGCCCAGGCCCGACGACTCGCGGACCACCTGACGGCCCGGCCCGGCCTCCCGGCGGCCGACGTCGGTTTCTCCCTGGCCGTGTCGAGGCCGGCGCTCGCCCACCGGGCGCTGGTGCCGCCCGGCGACCGGGCGCACATGCTGACAGCCCTCAACGCGCTCGCCGAGGGCGGCCACGGCATCGACTCGGTGCGGGCGGTCGCCGATCCGGCCATCCGCACGGCCTTCCTCTTCACCGGCCAGGGCGCCCAACGCGTCCGTATGGGCGCGGAGTTGAGCAGGGCGTTCCCCGTCTTCGCGTCAGCTCTCGACGACGTCTGCCGCGAGCTCGACGACCGTCTCGAACTGCCGCTGGGGCAGGTGCTGTCCGCGGAGCCGGGTTCGCCGGAGGCGGCGCTGCTCGACCGTACGGACTTCACCCAGGCCGGCCTGTTCGCGTTCGAGGTGGCGCTGTTCCGGCTGCTGGAGTCCTGGGGTGTGCGCGCCGACTTCCTGGCCGGCCACTCCGTGGGAGAGCTGGCGGCGGCCCACTTGGCGGGAGTACTGGATCTGCCCGACGCGGCTGAACTGGTCGCGGCCCGCGGCCGGTTGATGCAGGCCCTGCCCGCCGGTGGGGCGATGGTGGCCCTGGACGCGACGGAGGAGGAGGTCCTCGCCGCGCTCGAGCACGCCGGCGACCAGGTGACGATCGCCTCCGTCAACGGCCCGCGCTCGGTGGTGATCTCCGGCGTACGGGAGACCGTGCTCGCGATCGCGGTCGGGTTCGAGGCACGCGGTCGCCGGACGGTACGCCTGCGGGTCCGCCATGCCTTCCACTCACCGCTGGTGGAGCCGATGCTCGACGACTTCCGCCGGGTCGCGGAGGGGCTGGTGTTCCGGGAACCGCGCATCCCGGTGGTCTCGGCCGTGACGGGCCGTCCGGTCGAGGCCGGGGAGCTGTGTTCCCCGGAGTACTGGGTACGGCACGCCCGTCTGCCGGTGCGGTTCGCCGACACCGTGCGTTCGCTCGGGGACAACGGGGTCTCGGCGTTCCTGGAAGTCGGCCCCGGTGCCGGGCTCACGGCCGCGGCCGAGGACTGCCTGACCGAGACGGACGGCGACGGGCGGTTCTTCGCGGCCACCACGCGCGGCGGCGAGCGTGAGCCGGAGTCCCTCCTGTCGGCCGTGGCCCGGCTCCATGTGCACGGGGCGCGGGTCGACTGGCCTGCGGTGTTCGCCGGTACCGGGGCCCGCAGGGTGGACCTGCCGACGTACGCCTTCCAGCGTCGCAGGTACTGGCTGGACGCACCGCGCACACCGGCGCCCCCGGCGTCCGGCCACGAACACCCGCTGCTGGGACCGGCGTTCACCGTTCCGGACACCGACCGCACGGTGTTCACCGGTCAGCTCTCCGCCACCACGCACCCGTGGCTGGCCGACCATGTGATCGCCGGATCGGTCCTCGTGCCCGCGACGGTGTTCGTGGAACTGGCCGTGCACGCGGGCGACGAACTCGGCTGCGGCGCCCTCGACGAACTCGTGGTCGTGGCCCCGCTCACCCTCGCCTCGGACACGGGCGTACGCCTTCAACTCGTCGTGCGCGGGCCGGACGAGTCCGGTCGGCGCCCGCTCGACCTCTACGCCCGGCCCGACGTGGACGCAGAGCCCGCCTGGACCCGGCACGCCACCGGCCTGCTCGGCCCGACCCCCGGGGAGACTCCGCCGACGGACCCGGACCTCACGGCATGGCCACCGCGGGACGCCACCGAGGTCGACCTCACCGACGCGTACAGCAGCCTGGCGGACAGTGGCCTCGCCTATGGACCGGCCTTCCGGAGCGTACGGTCGGTATGGCGGCGCGGTGACGAACTGTTCGCCGAAGTCCGGCTGCCCGAGACGGAGTTGACGTGCGCTGACCGGTTCGGGATCCATCCGGCGCTGTTGGACGCGGCACTGCACGCGCCACTGCTGACAGGCTCGGCAACCGACACCGACACCGACGCCGTCCGGGTGCCCTTCGCGTGGACCGGTGTACGGCTGTATGCGACGGGCGCGTCCGAGCTGCGCGTACGGGTCGCCCCGGCGGGAGGGGACTCCGTCTCCGTGGCGCTCGCCGACCGTACGGGCACCCCGGTGGCACGAGTGGAATCCCTGGTCACCCGGGAACTCCCGTCCGGGACCGGCGAGTTCGCCGCGGTGGGACATGCCCTGTGGCGCCCCGACTGGTCCCCCGTCGAACCGTCCGACGGCGAGCGGCACACCACCCCCGCGCACTGGGCGCTGCTGGGACCGGACGAGCTGGACCTGCGCGCGCTGCTCCCCGAGGTCATGGGCACGTCCGAACGCGAACCGGACACCGTCGTCCTCACGGCCGTCGGCCCGACGACGGATCCCGACCCGCTGCCCGCCGTACACGGGCTGACGGCCAGGGTGCTTCGCACACTGCAGGACTGGCAGGACGACCCAAGAACGGCGGGCTCGCGCCTGGTCGTGCTGACCCGCAGCGCGACCGCACCGGAACCGGACCTGGCCGGTGCCGCGGTGTGGGGACTGGTGCGTACGGCCCAGTCCGAGCTGCCCGGGCGCGTCACCCTCGTCGACGTGGACGGACAGCCCGAGTCGCTACGGCTCCTGCCGGCCGCGGTGGCCACGGGGCAGCCCCAACTCTCCATCCGCTCCGGCCGGTTGACGGTGCCGCGACTGACCAAGGCAACCGGCGTCGCCCCCGGCGACGCCCCTCGCTGGTCCGGCACCGTCCTGATCACCGGCGGTACCGGTGCTCTGGGTGCGGAACTCGCCCGCCATCTCGTCACCTCGTACGGCGTACGCCATCTGCTGCTCACCGGACGCAAGGGACCCCAGGCTCCCGGCGCCGAGGAACTGAGCGGCGAGCTGGAGGAGTTGGGCGCCGAAGTGCGGATCGTGGCCTGTGACGCGGCCGACCGTGCCGCGCTCGCCGAGGTGGTCAAGGGCTGTGCGCCCGCGCTGACCGCCGTGGTGCATGCCGCCGGGGTGCTGGACGACGGCGTGCTGACCGCGCTGACCCCCGAGCGGATGGCCACGGTGCTGCGCCCGAAGGCGGACGCGGCCTGGCACCTGCACGAGCTGACCCGGGACCTGGACCTGTCGGCGTTCGTCCTGTTCTCCTCGGTGTCCGGCCTGTTGGGGCGTGCGGGCCAGGGCAACTACGCGGCGGCGAACTCCTTCCTGGACGCCCTGGCCCGGCACCGCACCCGACTCGGGCTGCCTGCGGTCTCCTTGGCGTGGGGGCCGTGGGAGGCCGGAGGGGGCATGGCCGGCGTCCAGCAGTGGAGGGGTGACGCGCTACGGGCGCTCTCCGTGGCGCAGGGCCTGGCCCTGTTCGACGCGGCGCTCCGCGAAGGGGAGCCCGTGCTGGCGCCCGTCCTGCTGGACCGGGCCCACCTCCGCTCCGCCCAGGAACCCCTGCCACCGCTCCTGCAAGGACTCGTGCGGCCCCGTACGCCTGCCGCCGAGAGTGCCGGGCCCGGCCCGGAGCAGCCGTGGGAGCCCGGGGCATGGCGCAAGGTGCTGGCCGAAGTGCCCGCCGCTCAACGGGAAAGCAGGCTCGTCGAGTTGATGAGCACGGACGTCGCGGCGGTGCTCGGGTACGCGGACGCCGACGCGCTTCCCGCCGGCAAGTCCTTCGTCGAGCTGGGCTTCGACTCCCTGATGGCCGTGCAGGTCCGCAACCGGCTGAGCATGGCGCTGCGGCTGAGGCTGTCCGCCGCCGTGGTGTTCGAGCACCCGACGGCTCAGGGGCTGGCCCGCCATGTACTCGAACTGCTCGAGGACGACCTGCCCGCGGCGGCACCGGACAACGCCGAGCCGACAGCGGGCCCGCGGCCGCCGCAGACCCTGTCCTCGCTCTACCGGCGGGTCTGCGAGGCCGGTCAGGTGGTCGCCGCGATGCACATGCTGGTCACGGCGTCCTGGGCGGTCCCGACCTTCGGCACCGCCGACAGCGGGCAGCACGCGCTTGCGCCGCTGCCGCGCGCGACCGGTTCCGGGGACGGCCCGGTGCTGGTCTTCTTCACCGGTACCCACCCGCCGTTCGTCGCCCCGGGCGGGGAGTTCGCCCGCTTCCACGGTTGTTTCCAGGGCGAGTTGGACGTCCTGGAGTTCCCGCACCCCGGCATCGGTGCGGGCGGCGCGGTGCCGGTCGACCGGGAGACGCTCGCTGTCACCCACGCCGAGTCGGTACTGCGGCACGTGGGCGACCGGCCCTGCGTGGTCGTCGGCGCCAGCACCGGTGGCGCCGTGGCGCACGCCGTGACCCGGCGGCTCGAAGCCATGGGGGCCGCACCCCTCGGGCAGGTGCTGCTGGACACCTACCTCATCGACGACCGCAACAGCTCCAAGGACTGGCTGCTGGCCCTTCCGGCGGTCGTCGCACCGCGTCTGGGCGGCACCGAGTTCACTGGGGACGAGGACGCCGGCGTCGCCGCGCTGGGGGCGTACACCCGCATGTTCCTCGGCTGGGACCCGGAGCCGGTCGACACCCCCACCCTGCTGGTGGGCGTCACCCGGCCCACCCCCGAGATGGCGGCGAGCGCGGACCCGGACGAGTGGCCGACGTCCTGGCCGCTGCCGCACACCCGCGTGGACGTACCGGGTGACCACTTCTCGTTCCTGCAGGAACACGCACGGACCACGGCGGCCGCGGTCCGCGCGTGGATCGACTCCCTCGAAGCAGCCAAAGGAGAACGGTGACGGTGTCCCAACCCACGAGTGAAAACACGGCAGTTGAGGACTTCGACGTGATCGTCGTGGGCGGTGGTCCGGCCGGGGCCACCGCCGCCACCGCCGTAGCCCTGCGCGGCCATCGCGTGCTCCTCCTGGAACAACAGACGTTTCCCCGCTACCAGATCGGGGAGTCGCTGCTGCCTTCCACCGTGCACGGCGTGTGCCGCATCCTGGGCGTCGAGGACGAGGTCGCCCGGGCGGGCTTCAAGACCAAGCGCGGCGGGACCTTCCGGTGGGGTCGCAACCGGGACCCGTGGCAGTTCTCCTTCGCGCTGTCGCCCCGGCTGGCCGACCCGACCTCGTTCGCCTATCAGGTCGAGCGGTCCCGGTTCGACGCGATCCTGCTGGACAACGCCCGCCGGGTCGGTGTCGAGGTACGGGAGAACTGCCGCGTCAAAGGCGTGCTGGCCGACGACGAAAGGGTGCGGGGCGTCAGCTGGACCGGCCCCGGCGGCGAGCTCCGCGAGGCCCGGGCCCGCTATGTCGTGGACGCGTCCGGCAACGGCAGCCGGATCCACACCGAGGTCGGCGGCAGGCGGACGTACTCCGACTTCTTCCGCAACATCGCGGTGTTCGGCTACTTCGCCGGAGGCGGGCGGCTGCCGAAGCCGAACGACGGCAACATCTTCTGCGCCGCCTTCGACGAGGGCTGGATCTGGTACATCCCGCTCCGCGACGACCTCACCAGCGTGGGAGCGGTGGTGAGCCGGGAGAGCGCCGCCGAGATACAGCAGGACCCGGTGGCGGCCTGGCGCAGGCTGATCGACTCGTGCCCCGAGATCCGCGACCTCCTCCACGGAGTTCCGCAGGCCACCGAGGTGCCCTACGAACAGGTCCGCGTCCGCAAGGACTGGTCGTACTGGAAGTCACAGCTGTGGCGGCCCGGGATGGTGCTGGTCGGGGACGCGGCGTGTTTCGTCGACCCGGTGCTGTCCTCCGGCGTGCACCTCGCCACCTACGGTGCCCTGCTCGCGGCCCGCTCGATCAACAGCGGCCTCGCCGCAACCCTGGACGAGGGCCGCCTCTTCGACGAGTTCGAGGCCCGCTACCGGCACGAGTACAGCCTGTTCTACGAGTTCCTGGTCTCCTTCTACGACATGCACCAGGACGAGCGGTCGTACTTCTGGAAGGCGCGCAAGGTCACCAACGTGAGTGCGCCGGAACTGGAGGCGTTCGTGGAACTGGTGGGCGGTCTGGCCTCCGGCGACTCGACCTTCGGCGGGCTCGGAGCGGCGGGCGCCCGGCTGGCGGCGGCCTCCTCGGACCTCGACACGGCGGTGGGCCGCCTTCCGGACTCCGACGGCCTGCGCAATCCGCTCTTCGAGTCCCCCGGCATCCGTCAGGTGTTCCAGGAGGGTGCGGTCCTGCAGGAACGGGGCGTGTTCGGCGGTCCGTTGGAGGACGAGACACCCCGCCGTCCGGGCGGCCTCGTGTCCTCGGACGACGGGCTGACCTGGCGCGAAGCGCGGTAGCCGCCCGTCACGGTTGGTGCGTGACGCTCACCTGTACGGTCACGGAGCCCTTGTTGTCCTGGGAGCAGGACCCGGCGGCGTCGTTCACACCCAGTTGCAGGGTGCCGTCGCCTGCTGCCCGGAAGGTGTGCTTTCGGCCGACGACGTGGAGGGGGAAGTCCTGCTTCCCCGTCAGGCGCGCCAGACGGTGCCCATTCCACCGCGGCCGAGGACGTCGTGGAGCAGATACCGGTTGGCGATCAGCCGGTGCGAGCCGCGCTCCGAACGGGTCGCTGCCTGATGATCGCCATCTCCGGAAATCACGAGCTCTCTCACGTGTCCTTCCCGGCGATCTGGGCGCCCGCCGGCCGTCGTTGTGTTCGAACGGAGCCGAGCACAGCGGAGCACATTCGTGTGGCCATGCCCTCAACTACCGCGTGGCGAAAGCCCTTTCAGGACTCCTGCTCTCGAGGTTCGCGACGGTACGGGCTGCCCAAGGACCGGAGGTCAGGATGCCGAGGACGAGGATGGCCAGACCGCAACCGGCGATGATCCACCAGGCGGCAGGGCGTGCCCCGGCGGCGATCGCGGCGCCGGTCACCGCGATGCCGAGTGCGGCGCCGACCTGGCGGCTGGTCGCGGCGATCGCGGCGGCCACCCCGGCCTGGGCCTGCGGCAGGCCCGAGACCGCTGTGTCGGTGATGGGCGCGTTGACGAAGCCGAAGCCCAGGCCGAACAGTGCGTACGCCGCGTAGAGCAGGATGTCCGAGCGGTCGGCGGAGCGGGTGGCGGGGACGGCGAGCAGGCCGCCCGCGGCGATGCCGGCTCCGGCGAGCAGCAGCGGGATGCGCGGGCCGCGACTGCCCACGATCCGCCCGGCCAGCGGTGGGCACACCAGCGACAGCACCGCCATCGGCAGCAGATGCACTCCGGTGTCCAGCGCGCTGAGCCCCAACCCCTGTTGCAGATAAAGGGTGTTGGCGAAGAGAAAGCCGCCGAGTGCGGTGAAGGCACACACCGCCATCACCGTCGCCCCGCTGAAGGGCGCGCTCCGGAAGAGGCGCGGGTCGATCAGGGGGTCGTCGCGGCGCGTCTCGTAGGGCACGAGGGCGACCGACGCGCCCGCCGCGGTGATCAGACAGGCCACGATGACGGGCGAGGCCCAACCCCGGCCCGGCGCCTCGATGATGGCGTACGTCAGTGAGCCGAGTGCGGCGATCACCAGCAGTTGGCCCACCGGGTCCGCCCTGCGGGGCCGCGGCGCGCGGGACTCCGGGACGAACAGGGTGGTGAGCAGCAGCGCGGCCAGCCCGATCGGCACGTTCAGCCAGAACACCGACCGCCACCCGACCGTCTGCACCAGTACGCCGCCCAGGATCGGCCCGGCCGCCATGCTGATGCCGACCACTCCGCCCCACACACCGATGGCCCTTGCCCGCTCGCGCGGCTCGGGGAAGGCGTTGGCGAGGATGGCCATGGCGACCGGGGTGAGCATGCAGCCGCCCAGCGCCTGCGCCATGCGGAAGACGATCAGCAGGCTCAGCGACGGCGCCAGACTGCACAGTGCCGACCCGGCGGTGAACAGCACGAGCCCGAGGTGGAAGACGCGCCGTCGCCCGACGCGGTCGGCCGTGGAGCCGGCCAGGATCAGCAGCGAGGCCAGCACGATGGTGTAGGCGTCGAGGGTCCACTGCAGTCCCGCCACGGAGCAGTGCAGGTCCTGCTGGATCGAGGGCAGGGCGACATTGAGGATGGTGGTGTCGAGGCTGACCAGCAGCACGCTCAGGCAGCAGACGGCCAGGACCGACGAAGGTCTGCTGCGGTCGGATCGGGACACGTGGGCCGCCTTCTGGAGTCAGTGCCGCGGCCGGTCGATGGCGTAGTCGTCGGCGAAGTCCCAGAGGACCGGGAGGAGTTGCTCGGGCGTCTCGGTCTGGGGCATGTGGCCGGTGCCCTCCAGCAGACGGAACTCCGCGTCGGGGATGGCCTGTGCGTAGGCGCGTCCGTAGTCGGCGTCCACGACCTGGTCGCTCGCACCCCACGCGACCAGCGTCGGGTGGGCGACCTTGGCCAGGCGCTCGGGAAGGGTCGGGTCGGCCATGTCGTGCGGGCGCGAATAGACCTGCAGGGTGGCGCGGTTGGCGGCCATCACCGCGCGCTGCGCCTCGGTCAGCACGCTGGGGTCGAAGCGGAACTTCGAGGGGTCGTGGAAGGAGAGGCGGGACAGCTCGACGGGCGTCAGGGAGAAGGGGTCGGCTATCGGGTGGCCGGGGACGCCGATGCCGACGGCGTTGACGAGGGTGACGCTGCTGATGCGGTCGCTGCCCAGGGCCGCCAGTTCGGCGGCGATCCAGCCGCCGATCGAGTTGCCGACGACGGCGACGTCCCGCAGGTCGAGCGCGTCGAGCAGCTGCGCGTACGCCTGGGCCAGGGTCGTCACGTCGGTCAGCCACTCGGGGCGGACGGTGCCGTCGAAGCCGGGGTGGACGGGGGTGAACACCCTGGCCGGCCGCTGCTCGGCGAGGAGGGCCGCGAACGGGGTGACGGTCTGCGGGCCGCCGCCTCCGTGCAGGAGCAGGAAGGGGTGTCCCTGCTGCCCCTGGAGGTCGACGGTGACGTCGAGGGTGCCCTGGTCGAGCGTGAGGGTGTGAGTACTGCGGGTCATACGGTGCTCCTCAAGTGGGCGGTGTCGGTGGGAAGTCGGATCGCCGTCACGCGAAGTCGGTGGCGGGGACCGTGGCGTAGCGGCTCATCACCGCGACGGTCGACTCCGGGGTCAGCTCCTGACCGCCGGCGATCAAGCTCCGCAGGTCGCGGAAGTACTGCACGTACAGGTCGGGCGTGAAGGTGTTGAGCATGACCGCGGGCGTGTCGCCGAGGTTGGCGAAGGTGTGCGGGGCGCCGGGCGGGATCATCGCGAGCGTGCCGGCCGGGGCCTCGCGGGTCGTCTCCCCGACGGTGAAGTGCACGGTGCCGGAGACGACGTAGAAGCCCTCGTCGTGCTCGGCGTGACGGTGCTGCGGCGGGCCCTGGGTGTGCGGGGCGATGGTGATCTCTCCGATGCCGAGGCGGTGCCCGGTGGTGCTGCCGTCCTCGAGGATGCGCATCTGCGTGCGCCCCAGCTGGATCGTCTCGCCGTCGCCCGGACCGACCACGGAAACCGTGCTCATCGCGTCCCCTTCGCTTCTCTTCGTGCACGGCTTCGTGCACTTCTCTTCGTGAGAGCCGACTCTCACGAAGAGATTAGGCAAGCCGAGTCCCGTAATGCAAGTCCACTCTCATAACGAGAGGTGGTTGCTACCATGTGGGTGGATCAACAGGAGGAGTGCCACCATGACGGCGCAGGCGGGCACCGGCCGCACCAACCAGAAGCAGCGCACCCGGACGGCGATCGTGGCCGCCGCCCGCGAACTCATCGGCACGGGCGCCGAGGTGACCATGCCCGGGATCGCCCGCGAGGCCATGGTGTCCGAGGCGACCGCCTACCGGTACTTCCCCGATCTGCCCTCGCTGATCAGCGAGGCCCTGGCCGGCGTCTGGCCGCCCCCCGCCGAGGCCCTCGCGCCGGTCGCGGAGTCGGTCGACCCCGTCGAACGCGTCCGCTTCGCCTGCGAGTTCCTGCTCCGCGGCATCCTCGCCCGACAGGGCTCGGTGCGCGCGATGATCGCCGCCACCATCACCCGGCCCGAGACGGTGAAGACGCGACCCGGTATTCGCTTCGGCCTCATCGACCATGCGCTCCTCCCCCTGGAGGACACGCTCGGCGCGACGGAACCGGACGCGTTCGCCCAACTCAAGAGGGACCTCGCGGTGGTGGTGAGCGCCGAGGCGTTCTTCACCCTCACCGATCTGTGCGGGCTCGATCCCGAGGAGGCCGTCACCAGCGCCGTACGGACCGCGGCCACCCTGACCGAGGCCGCGGTGCGCCCGATCACGTAGCGGCTGCGGCGATACAGGACAACTCGCGTGTCACCGGCGCGAGTTCGCGCCCGGGGCCCGATAGGGCTCGAGCTGCTTCAGCTGCGCGTTGGTGCGCCCGGTCCGTCGGAGGCGCTCGGTCAGCGGGGTGCGGGCATCGGGCATCACCCGTTGGGCGTGGAACAGGTTTTGAGGAACACGCGGATCAACCGCTCACGGCGAGGGCTGATCCAGCCGATCCGCCCTTCGCAGGGGCGCAACTCCCGCCGCGTATCCGACATGAAGGCCCGCTGCCGTGCGCCGGGCGTTCAGCCCGGGTCTGTGGCGCCGGTGACCACGTCGACGGCGTGGCGACGGTGCGCGGCGAAGAGTTCGAGGGCGGTGTCGGTGTCGCGGGAGCGCAACGCGGCGACGAGCTCGCGGTGTTCGGCCGGGATGCGGCTGAGGTATCCCTCCGTGCTGTGACCGATCCGGGTCAGCAGGAACAGGTGAACCTGGCAGCGGATGCCCTCCCAGGCGTCCGCGAGCCGCCGGTGGCCGGCAGCGGCGAAGACGGCGTCGTGGAAGGCGATGTCGCAGCGCACCAAGTCGTGCGCGTCCCGGGCCCGTTCCATCATGTCGGCCGCCTTGGCGACGGACGCGAGATCCTCGTCCGAGCCGCGAGCGATCGCCTGGCGGACGGCGAGGTCCTCCAACGCGCCGCGCAGGCTGTCGAGTTCGGCCACGTCCTCGGGGGACAGCGTCGTCACGGTCGTACCGCGATGCCACGCGCAGTGGACCAGTCCCTCGCGCTCCAGCAACCGCACGGCCTCGCGCACCGGACCGCGGCTGACGTCCATCGCGCCGGCCAGCTCCACCTCGCGCAGCTGGGCACCGGGGGCGTAGGCACCGCTGAAGATGGCCTCGCGGATCCGGTCCGCGACCTCGTCGGCCAGTCCTCGGCGGCGGGCGGGGGCCAGCCTGCCCTGTTCGCTCATCGTTGCGCACCCTTCTTGGTTGTCCCAATGTTAACATTCGGACATGAGCATCCTCAACTCCCCGATCCCGAGGTTCCACCTGGCCATGCCGGTCGACGACCTCACCGCCGCACGCCGGTTCTACGGCGAGGTGCTGGGCCTGGAGCAGGGCCGCAGCGCGGAGACCTGGGTGGACTGGAACCTGCACGGCCACCAGTTCGTCACCCACCTAGCACCGGAGCGCGCCCAGCGCATACACAACCCCGTCGACGGCCACGACGTGCCGGTGCCGCACTTCGGCCTGATCCTCACGATCCCGGCCTTCCAGAAACTCGCCGACCGCCTGCGCGCGGCAGCCGTCGAGTTCGTCATCGAGCCGTATGTCCGCTTCGAGGGCCAGACCGGCGAGCAGTGGACGATGTTCCTCCTCGACCCGGCCGGCAACGCCCTTGAGTTCAAGGCGTTCGCCGACGACTCCCAGGTTTTCGCGGCCTGAGACAGGAGCGGCAGGCTCTGCTCAACCCCGGGACTGGAAGAGGTGGTTGAGGTCCGTCTGGGGGATCTGGTCGGTGGCGTAGGAGAACGTGCCCTTGTCCGCCAGTTCCCGCGCCGCGCTCAGCAGGTGACCGTACATCGCGCGGGCGATGCTGCCGCCGACCGTGACCCGCCGGACGCCGAGGGCCCGCAGGTCGTCCATCGACAGCGCGTTGCCGGTCAGGCCCATGACCACGTTGAGCGGGCCGTCGAGTTCGCGCACGAGGGTGCCGATGGTGGCGGCGTCGGCGGCACCCGGAACGAACGCGCAGTCGGCGCCGGCCGCCAGGTACGCGTTGCCCCGCCGGATGCAGTCGTCGAGCGAACCGCCGACGAGCAGTCCGTCGGTCCGGCCGACCAGGACGAACGGCTCACCGCCGGCGTCCACGGCGGCCCGGGCTGCGCGGATACGGTCCACCGAGAGCTCTGCGTCGTAGAGGGGGCGCGTGCGGTCGCCGGTGAAGTCCTCGATGTTGCCGCCCGCCGCGCCGGCCGCGAGCGCCATCGAGATCGTGGTCGCCACGGTCTCGGGCGCCTCGCCGTACCCGTCCTCGAGGTCCGCGCTCAGCGGCACCCCGACCTCGTCGGCGATCTCGCGGACCCGGCGCATCATCGTCTCGCGGTCGACGCGACCCTCGGCTGCCTGCTCGGCGAAGAAGTCGTGATCGGGACGTCCGAGAGAGAACGCGACGCCCGCACTCGTGGTCGCCACGGCGGGAAAACCGGCCGCCTCCAGGATCCGGGCGCTGCCCACGTCCCACGCGTTGGGCAGCAGGAAGCAGCCCTCCTTGTGCAACTCGACGAAGCGTTCGGCCCGTTCCCGGCTGTCGCTGTTCACGTGCCTCATCACTCCCAGACCACCACGTTGCGTCGCACCGGCACCGTCGAAGCGTCGGTCGCGAACAGTTCGGGCGAGTGCGCCCGGATGCGCTCGATGTCGCTGAAGACGGCCCGCAGGTGGGTGCGCATGGCGGTGCGGGCGAGCGGGACGTCCCCGCCGAGGACGGCGTCGAAGATCTCGTGGTGCTGGGTGGCGAAGACGGCCGGGGACACGTTCTCGTGGAGACCGAGCCGCCGGGCCCGGTCCAGGTGGCCCTTGGCCGCGGCGACGGTGGTCCAGACGTTGGCGTGGCCGCTCAGCCGCATCAGGCCCTGATGGAACGCCTCGTCCAGCGCGAAGAACTCCTCCAGATCGAGGTCGGCGCGCTGCTGGCGCTTCAGGTTGTCCCGGAGTTCCTCGACCACGGCGGGGTCGAGCTGCTCGGGCAGACTCTCCAGCGAGGCGAGCTCCACGGCCTCCCGCAGGAACTGCGCGTCCGCGACCTGGGCCGGGTCCACCCGCGACACGAACGACCCGATCTTCGGGAAGACCTGCACCAGCCCTTCCTGGGCCAGCATGATCAGGCTCTCCCGCACCGGAGTGCGGCTGACCCCCAGGGACGCGGCGAGTTCGTTCTCCGACAGGGCGGCGCCCGGGGCGAGTTCGAGGGTCAGGACCATCTGGCGCAACTTCAGGTAGATGTCGCGCCGACTCGTCCGCCGCCCGTTCGATTGAGCCATGGACACATCCTACGTAGCTGCGGACAGGGCCTTGCCCGACTGCGCGACAAGTGCTTGTATACAAGTACTGCACGACAGGATGGGAGTCGCAAGTGAGCAAGATCGAGCGGGTCGAGGTGCTCGTCGCCTCCCCGGGGCGCACGTTCGTGACGCTGCGCATCACCACGACCGACGGGGTCACCGGACTCGGCGACGCCACGCTCAACGGTCGTGAGCTGGCCGTCGCCAGCTATCTGCGCGACCACGTGGTACCGCTGCTGATCGGCCGGGACCCCGCCCGTATCGAGGACATGTGGCAGTACCTCTACAAGGGCGCCTACTGGCGGCGCGGGCCCGTCACCATGACCGCGATCTCCGCCGTCGACACCGCGCTGTGGGACATCAAGGGCAAGACGGCCGGCCTCCCGGTCTACCAGCTCCTCGGCGGCCGCTCCCGCGATGGTGTGCTGGTCTACTCGCACGCCAGCGGCACCGACGTGCCCTCCCTGCTGGACGACGTCGAGCGCTATCTGGAGCTGGGCTACAAGGCCGTACGGGCGCAGGCCGCCGTGCCCGATGTCGGGGGCACGTACGGGGTACGCAAGGGCAAGGTCTACGAGCCCGCCGCCACCGAACTGCCCGACGAGCAGCCCTGGGACACCGAGGCCTATCTCGGCTTCGCGCCCACCTATCTGGAGGCGGTCCGCGAGCGCTTCGGCTTCGGCTTCCACCTCCTGCACGACGTGCACCACCGGCTGACCCCGATCGAGGCGGCCCGGTTCGGCAAGAGCGTCGAGAGCTGCCGGCTGTTCTGGATGGAGGATCCGACCCCGGCCGAGAACCAGGAGTCGTTCCGCCTCATCCGCGAGCACACCACGACGCCGATCGCGGTCGGCGAGGTGATGAACTCGATCTGGGACGTCCAGCACCTGATCACTCAGCAGCTCATCGACTACGTACGCACCACGGTCGTGCACGCCGGCGGCATCACCCACCTCCGGCGGATCTTCGACCTCGCCGCGCTCCACCAGGTGCGCACCGGCTCGCACGGAGCGACCGACCTCTCCCCCGTCAGCATGGCCGCCGCCGTGCACCTCGATCTCGCGGTGCCGAACTTCGGCATCCAGGAGTACATGGGCCACCCGGAGGAGACCGCCGAGGTGTTCCGTACGGGCGTCACCCTCGCCGACGGCATGCTGAACCCCTCCGAGGAGCCGGGCCTCGGCGTCGAGTACGACGACAAGGCGGCCGAGCGGTTCCCGTACCAGCGGCGTTACCTCCCGGTCGCACGCCGCCTCGACGGGTCGGTGCACGACTGGTGAGCGCGCTGCTGAATCGTGCGGCCCTCGCCCGGCTCGCCCCCGAGCTGCGGCCCGCCGTCGACCCCGCCGAACTGCGCACCCGCGTCGTCCACTTCGGCCTGGGCGCCTTCCACCGGGCGCACCAGGCGGTCTACACCGAGCAGGCCGCGGCCCGCTCCGGCGAGCCCTGGGGCATCACCGCTGTCGCCCCGCGGTCGGCGGAGACGGTACGCGCCCTGCGGGACCAGGACTGCCTGTACTCGCTGACCGAGCGCCGTCCGGACGCCAACGTCTCCCGCGTCGTGGGCGCGGTCGTCGGTGCGCTGGCCATGGGCCCCGATGCCAAGGCCGTCGACGCGCTGCTCGCCGACCCCGAGGTGACGGTGGTGACCCTGACCGTGACCGAGAAGGGCTACCACCGCTCCCCGCTGACGGGCGGCCTCGACACCGCGGCCGCGTCCGTCGCCGCCGACCTCGCGGCAGACCCCGACGGTCCGCTCAGTACGGTGGTCGGGCGCCTGGCGGCCGGCCTCGCGGCACGGATGCGCGCGGGCGCGCCCCCGATCAGCGTCGTGTCCTGCGACAACATGGCGGGCAACGGCGCCGCGCTGGGCCGGGTCGTGCACGACTTCGTACGGGCCTCCGCCTGGCCGGACCGCGCCGAGATCCTGGACCGCATGGCCGAGGCGGTCGCCTTTCCGGCGACGCTGGTGGACCGGATCGTGCCCGCGACCAGCGAGGCAGACCGGACCGCGGCGGTCGCCGCCCTCGGGGTGCGCGACGCCCTCCCGGTGACGGCCGAGCCGTACCGCCAGTGGGTGCTGGAGGACTCCTTCGCCGCTGTCCGGCCGCCTTGGGAGCGGGACGGAGCCCTGTTCGTCCCGGACGTCGCGCCCCACCAACTCACCAAGCTGCGCCTGCTCAACGGCTCCCACTCGGCCCTGGCCTACCTCGGCACGGCCGCCGGCCTCGACACCATCGCCGAGACCATGGCGGCGGACTGGGGCGAACGCCTCGTGCGAGCGCTGTGCGCGGAGGTGGCCCCCACCCTCCCCGTCGGCCGCCCCGATCCGCGTGCGTACGCCGACGACCTCGTCGTACGGTTCCGCAATCCCGCGATGCACCACCTGCTCCGACAGATCGGCTCCGACGGATCACTGAAGATCACGGAGCGCTGGCTGCCCGCCCTGCGCGAACTGCGCGCCCGCGGCACGAGCACCCCGGTCCTCGAACTCGCCCTCGCGGCCTGGGTGTTGAGCATCCGCCGGTCCGCCGCACCCACCGACCCGGCAGCCGACACGCTCGCCGCCTGCTGGGAGCCCGCGACCCGCCCCGCCGACACCGTGGGCGCACTGCTGCGCGTCCTGGGCGCGGCGGACCTGGCGGACGACGACGCGCTCACCACCGCCGTCGCGGACCGGCTGCCCGCCCTGCGCGCCGGGCGCATGGAGATCTGAGTCGCCCCCCTCCCCAGCAACCGCCTCACTTCCGTCCCCGAACAATGGAGTTCACGATGAAGGACAGCGTCATAGCCGCTCAGCAGGCGCCGTCGGCCCAACGCACCACGCGGGATCTGGCCCGCGCCGCCGTCTCGGGCTGGCTCGGCACGGCCATGGAGTTCATGGACTTCCAGCTGTACTCGCTGGCCGCCGCGATCGTCTTCAACAAGATCTTCTTCCCGGACGTCAGCCCGGCCATCGGGCTGATCGCCGCGATGGCCACGTACGGCGTCGGATACGTCGCCCGGCTCGCCGGGGCCGTCTACTTCGGGCGGATGGGCGACCGGATCGGCCGCAAGAAGGTCCTGTACCTCACCATCCTGCTGATGGGCGCCTCCACCACTCTCATCGGCGTGCTGCCCACGTACGCCGCGATCGGCATCCTCGCGCCGATCCTGCTCGTCGTGCTGCGGCTGTTCCAGGGCTTCGGCGCCGGCGCCGAGATCGCGGGGGCGACGGTGCTGCTGACCGAGTACGCCCCCGTCAAGCGGCGCGGCCTGGTCTCCTCGCTGGTGTCGCTCGGCACCAACTCCGGCACGCTCGCCGCCTCCGGGCTGTGGGCCGTGCTGCTCGGCGTGCTCAGCGAGGACCAACTGCTGTCCTGGGGCTGGCGGTTGCCCTTCCTGCTGAGCTTCGTACTGATGCTGTTCGCGGTCTGGCTGCGCCGCGGCCTCAAGGAGAGCCCCGTCTTCGAGGAGCGCCCCGACGTGGTGGACGGCGTGGCACTGGACCGGGACGAGGTCGAGTCCGCCATCGCCACGGCCGACGAGCACGAGGGCAACGTCCTGGCGGCCGGGATCCGTCAGCGCAAGGGCAGGGCGTTCTTCCTCGCGCTGGGGCTGCGCTTCGGCCAGGCGGGCAACTCCGGCCTGGTGCAGACGTTCCTCGTCGGCTACATCGCCACCAACCTGGCCGTGGGCCGGTCCGTCCCGACGGACGCGATCGTGTGGGGCTCGCTGGTGGGCTTCGCCACCGTGCCGCTGGTCGGTCTGCTCGGCGACCGTTTCGGACGCCGCGTGATCTATCTCGCGCTCACCGCGCTGACCGTCGTCCTCGCCTTCCCGGTGATGCTCCTCATCACCTCCGGCTCGACCCCGGCCGTGATGCTTGGCATGGTCCTCGGCCTGAACGTCGGGGTCCTCGGCCTGTTCTCGCTGGAGAGCGTCACGATGGCCGAACTCTTCGGCTCCCGCGCCCGGTTCACCCAGCTCGCGCTCGCCAAGGAGATCGGCGGCATCCTCGCCACCGCCATCGGCCCGGTCCTCGCGGCCACGCTCACCGCCGTCACCGGCAGTTGGTGGCCCATCGCGGCGATGCTCGTCGTCTACTCGCTCATCACCTTCGTCAGCGCGTTGCTCGCGCCCGAGACCCGCGGACGTGACCTCGTCCGGCTGGAGGACGCCGTATGAAGACCGCCATCGAACCGGCCGCTGTCGCGTCAACGACTCGCCGTATGAAGGCAGTTGTGGTGCACGGCCCGGGCGACCTGCGCATCGACGAACGGGACCGGCCGGTGCCCGGCGCCGGCGAGGTGCTGCTGGCCCTGGAGTGGGGCGGGATCTGCGGATCCGACATCGCGTACTGGAAGAAGGGGGCGTCCGGCACCGCCGCGCTCGCCCATCCGCTGGTGCTCGGGCACGAGTTCGCGGGCCGTGTCGCCGCGCTGGGCGACGGCGTCACCGGCCTGAGCGAAGGGCAGCCGGTCACGGTCCACCCGGCCCAACTGGTCGGCGACAGCACCCTTCCCGACCGCATCGCCGGCCGCACGAACCTCTACCCGCGGGTCCGCTACTTCGGCTCGGCGGCCTTCGACCCGCACACCGACGGCGGGTTCAGCGAGTACCGGACGGTCCCCGCGAGCCAGATCCGGCCGCTGCCGGACGGCGTGGACACCGAACAGGGCGCCCTGGCGGAGCCGTTGGCCGTCGCCCTGCACGCCGTCGGCCGGGTCCCCGAACTGCGCGGCCGTACGGTCCTGGTCAACGGCTGCGGCCCGATCGGCTCGTTGGTCGTCGCCGCCGCCCGACACCGCGGCGCGGGCACGATCATCGCGGCCGACCTGGCGGCCTCCTCTCTCCAAGTCGCCCGCGCCATGGGCGCCGACGAGACCCGCGACCTCTCCGCCGGCGACGGACTGCCCGAGGACGTGGACGTGGTCTTCGAGGCGTCCGGCGCCCCGGCCGCACTCGGTCCGGTCCTGCGGGCCACGGCCCGCGGCGGCACCCTCGTCCAGGTCGGCAACCTGCCCGGTACGGCCGTGCCCGCCGCCCTGGGTGACCTGGTGACCCGCGAGATCACCTGGATCGGCTCGTACCGTTTCGTCGAGGAGATCGACGACGCCCTGCGCGCCCTCCGGGACGGCCTGGGCGTCTCTGCGCTGATCACGCATCGCTTCCCGCTGGAGAGGGCCGAGGAGGCGCTCGCCGTCGCCGCCGACCCGGCGAGCGGGAGCAGCAAGGTCATGCTGCGGCTCACCGCCGGGACGTAGCCCGGCCCGCACGCCATCCGTCCCACCCAGTCCTCCACGAACTCATCGCCCCGTCCGCCAGGAGAAGCCCGTGTCCCTGCCGCTCCCTCTCCGCGCCGCCGACAAGCAGGAGCAGTCCGCCGACGTCGTGTGCGTCGGCGAGACGATGATCGTCCTCAGCCCGCAGGACGACCGCCCGCTCGCCGAGCAGTCCGCACTCGGTCTCGCCATCGGCGGCGCCGAGTCCAATGTCGCCTGCGGGCTGGCCGGCCTCGGGCATCGTGCCGCCTGGCTGAGCCGTGTCGGAGACGATCCGTTCGGCCGGCGCGTCCTGGCCGAACTCACCGCGCGTGGCGTGGACGTGAGTGCCGTGGAGACCGATCCGGAGCGTCCGACCGGCATCTACTTCAAGGACCCGGGCCCGGACCGCACGCGCACGCACTACTACCGCGGCGGATCGGCCGCGACCGGGATGGGACCGGAACTGGCCCGGCATCCCGCGCTGCGCCAGGCCCGTGTCGTGCATCTGTCGGGCGTCGCCGCGGCGCTCTCCGACAGCTGCGCCCGACTGCTGGAGGCGATGCTCGGCTGCCGCCCCACCCGTGGACCGCTCGTGTCGTTCGACGTGAACCACCGTCCCGCGCTGTGGCGCGGCGGTCGCGAGGACGCCGCGCGGAGTCTGCTGGCCCTCGCCCGCACCGCCGACATCGTGTTCGTCGGACGCGACGAGGCCGAGGAGCTGTGGGGCGCCGCCCGCCCGGACGACATCGAGGCCCTGCTCGGCTCCGCGCCCGTCGTGGTCGTCAAGGACGCCGAGTACGGGGCGACGTCGTACGTGGGCGGTGTGCGGACGTTCGTGCCCTCGCTGCCCACCAAGGTGGTCGAACCGGTGGGCGCGGGCGACGCGTTCGCGGCCGGTTACCTCACCGGCGTCCTGGAGAACCGCGCCGAACGGTCCCGGCTGCGCCTCGGGCACTTGGCGGCCACCGCCGCGCTGCGCACCAGGGACGACGTGCCCGTCATGCCGCCGCGAGCCGAGATCGACCGGTGCCTCGCCCTGGACGAGCACGCCTGGGCCACGACGGCACCTCGTTGAGACACGCCACAGTCATCGAAGGAGAACTCCCGCCCATGCAGGCCGACTTCCTCCCCCAGCTGACGCGGGACCGGGTGATCGCGGTCGTCCGCGCCCCGGAGATCCCCGACGCGGCGGCGCTGTGCGCGGCGCTGCGCGCCGGCGGCATCCGCTGGATCGAGTTCACCCGCACCACCCCCGGACTTGCCGCACACCTGCGCCGGGCGGTGGCCGACGACGGGGACGGCATCGGCGCGGGCACGGTGATGACCGCCGAGCAGGCCGAGGAGTTGATCGACGCGGGCGCCGGGTACCTGGTCACTCCCGGCTGCCGTCCCGAGGTGGCGAAGGCGGCGTCGGCCGCGGGCGTACCGGTGATCATGGGCGCCCTGTCACCGACAGAGGTCGGGCTCGCGCTCGACCTCGGCGCCGACGCGGTGAAGATCTTCCCCGCACGTGCCTTCGGCCCCCGCTACCTCCGGGACCTGGCGGGCCCGTTCCCGGACGTACCGCTGGTGGCATCCGGTGGCGTCAACGCGGAGAACGCGGCGGGTTTCCTCACCGCCGGGGCGCGTGCGGTGTGTGCCGGTTCCGAAGTCGTGCCGCCTGCCGTGGTCGCCGCCGGGGACTGGCCGGAGATCACCAGACGGGCCCGTGCCTTCACCGATGCGCTGGGGTGACGGGCCACACCTGTCACTCAGCGGGGCTGTCCCACAGCACATGCAGGGCAAGGGGCTTGCGGAAGACCAGACCGTACGGAGCTGTGGGGCGATCCGGGTCGAGACGCAGCGCGGGGAGGCGTTCGAGCAGGTGCTGGAGCGCGATGCGGGTCTCCAGGCGGGCCAGGTGGGCGGCGATGCAGTGGTGCGGGCCGTGTGCGAAGGCCAGTTGGAGACGCGCGTTCTCGCGGCGGACGTCGAACCGGTCGGGCTCGGGGAACACGGCCGGGTCGCGGTTGGCGCCCGCCAGGGAGACGGTGACCGGGTCGCCCCGGCGGACCGTGGCCGCGCCCAGTTCGATGTCGCGGGTGGCGTAACGGTCGACCACCACGGCGCCGGGTTCGAGCCGCAGGGACTCCTCCATCGCCCCGTCCAGCAGGTCCAAGTCGGCCCGGACCAGGGCGAGTTGGTCGGGGTGGCGCAGCAGCTGCAGCAGTGCGTTGGTGATCATCGCCTCGGTGGTCTCGATGCCTCCGAACATCATGACCGCGGCGTTGGACGCCACTTCGGGCAGTGCGAGCCGGCCGGCGGCGGAGACGAGGAGCGAGGAACCGCCCTGGTGGGCGACGGTGTCCTCCACCGCGGCCCGTAGCTCCGCGTACGCCGCGGCACCGTCGGGCCCCGCCTCGTGTCCGGCGGTGATCTCCGATACCGACCCCACGATGGAGTCGTACCAGGAAAGGACCGTGTCCGCGCCGGTGCCCACGAGTCCGAGTGCCTCGGTCACGACGGCGACCGCGAGCGGTCCGGCGAAGGCACGTCGCAGTTCGACGGCGCCCGCCGGTTCCAGTGCGGTGACCAGCCGGTCGGTCTCCCGCTCGATGAACGAGGCGAACCCGTCCCGCACCTGCCGAGGGCGGAAGGGGGCGTTGAAGGGCTCGCGGTGGCGGGTGTGCTGCTCCCCGTCCAGGGACAGCATGCTCGGCCCGACGACCTGCGCGGTGGAGAACCGGGGGTCGTCGACGGTGAAGGTCCCGGCGTCGCGCATCACGTTCAGCGCGAGGTCCCGGCGGGTCACCAGCCAGCCACCCAGTTCGGGCAGCCAGGACACCGGCTCGTGCGCACGGAGCAGGGCAAGTCGTGGGTGCGGATCCCGGGCGAGTTCGCCGAGCGTGGTCGCGGCACCGAGCGGGAAGGAGGCGGCGACGTTCACACCGCAGGGTAACAATCACTCTGCGCATGACACGCCACCGGATGGCCCATCATGCCGGTAAACGGCCCATCGGGTCATAGCGTTCGGAATATGAAGAAATACCGCATCGCTTACCTGATGTGCACCGCGGCGGTGGTCGGGACGGGACTTGGTGCCGCTCCGCCGGCTGCCCACCATGCGATCCATGTGGTCTGGCCGGGCCAGTCGATCCAGAAGGCGGTGGACGCCGCGAAGGCCGGAGACACGGTTCTCCTGGGCCCCGGCACCTTCCACGAGAGCGTCAAGGTGTCCACGCCCGGGCTGACCCTGCGGGGCATGGGGCACAGCACGGTGATCGAACCGAGCACCAAGAAGGCCGCCAACACCTGCGCCGAGGGCGGCAACGGCATCTGCGTGGTGGGCACCAAGGACAGCAACGTCAAGGGCGTCACCGTCGCCTCCCTGACCGTCACCGGGTTCACCGGCACCGGGGTGATCGGCATGGCGACCGACGGAATGACCGTGCGGAACGTGACCGCGGTGAAGAACGGCGTGTGGGGCATCGCCCAGGAGCGCTCCGTCCGCGGTGTGTTCCAGTACAACACCGCCCGGGACAACGGCGACGCGGGTCTGTTCCTCGCCAACACCATCAAGGAGGAGCAGGGCGCCGCGGACACCGAGGGGACGGTGGTCGACGGCAACCGGCTGGAGGGCAACCGCATCGGCGTCACCGTCCGGCGGCTGCGCAACCTCACCGTCGCGCGCAACCACCTCACCGGCAACTGTGCCGCGGTGTTCGTCGTCGGTGACGAGAACAAGCCGAAGGCCGGCGCGCTGAGCGTGCGCGACAACTACATCGCGCGGAACAACAAGTCGTGTCCGAAGACGGCCCGACTGGACGCGCTCCAGGGCTCCGGCATCGTCCTGACGGGCACCGAGGACGTCGCGGTGACGGGGAACGTGGTCAAGGACAACGCCGGCAAGTCCCCGCTGTCGGGCGGCATCGTCCTGTTCAAGAGCTTCGTGGGCACCACCAGCGAGCGCAACCGCGTCAGCGGCAACGTGCTCAAGGACAACTCCCCCGCGGACCTCGTCAACACGGACCAGGGCAAGACGAACACCTTCCAAGGCAACACCTGCCGCGCGTCCAAGCCCGCGGGCCTGTGCTGACGCGTCGCTCATGACCCACATGTGAACCCGAGAAGGAAGGAAGCGGCACATGACGACCGCACAGACCGCCCCACCGCCGTCCATGCGGCTGAGGGAGCTCGCGTTCGCGGCGGCATGTGCCGCCGCCGTCCGGGCGGCCGCCCGGCTGGGAGTTCCCGACGCCCTCGGCGACAGCCCGATGACCGTGGAGGACCTCGCGGCCGCGGTGAAGGCCGAGGCCCGGCCGCTGCGCCGGCTGCTGCGCACCCTGTCCTGCTACGGCGTCTTCACCGAGCTGCCGGACGGGACCATCGCGCACACCGACGTCTCCCGGTTGCTGCGCGAGGACGACCCGAACAGCCTGCGCGCCATCTCCCTGTGGTGCACCGAGCCGTGGACCTGGGACGCCTGGTCGCGACTCGACGAGGCGGTGCGCACCGGGCGCAACGTCGTCGAGGACCTGTACGGCAAGGAGTTCTTCCCCTATCTGAACGAGGACGCTCCGGAGTCGGCCGACGTCTTCAACCGCGCCATGACGACCTCCAGCGTGCAGTCGGCGCGGGACGTCGCGGAATTCCTCGACCTGTCGGGGAGTTCGTCGGTCGCCGACCTCGGAGGCGGCCAGGGGCACGTGGTGGCGAGCCTGCTCGACAAGTACCCCTCGATGCACGGCACTCTGCTCGACCTTCCCCGGGTGGTGGAGAACGCGGTGCCGAGACTGCGGGCCGGAGGCGACCTCGCGGACCGTGCGCGGATCGTGCCCGGTGACGTCCGGGTGGCCGTCCCCGTCGAGGCCGACGTCTACGTCATCAAGAACATCCTCGAGTGGGACGACGAGAGCACCGCGCGGACGCTGCGCAACGTGCGCGAAGCGGGTGGCCCGGGGGCTCGGGTCGTGGTCATCGAGAACCTCGTCGACGACTCGCCCTCGATGCGGTTCAGCACCGCGATGGACCTGCTGCTGCTCCTCAACGTCGGCGGTGCCAAGCACACCACGGAGAGCATGGTCAGCCGGTTGACGGAGGCGGGTCTGGTCATCGACGACATCCGCCCGGTCAACCCCTACCTGCACGCGTTCGACTGTCACATCCCCGCCTGATCGGACCGCGTCCACGCAGAACACCGGCCGCCGGGAGCTTCGCGGGGCCCGGCGGCCGGTGAGATCGGGCGGCGTCAGCCGGCCGGGTCGCGCTCCCAGAGGTAGAAGCGCTGCGCCATGGCGTCCTTCGGGGAGCGCCAGGTCTCGGGGTCGTACGCGCTGACGTACGCGGACAGCCGCTCGCTGACGTCCCGGAACTCGGGATGCGACGTGACCTTGGCGATGGCGGGGCCGGGCTCGCGCTCGGACTCGATCAGGTGCATGTACACATCGCCGAACTGGAACAGGCTGCGCCGGACCACTCCGACGAGGTGCGGCAGCTCTCCCCGGTCGGACTCCTGGAACACCTTGGCGATGTCGGGAGCCGCTCCCGGAGCCATACGGGCGACGATCAGGGCTTGGTGCATGGGGACTCGTCCTCCGTCCGGCTCAGTCGGTCAGGCCCGGCGTGGCCCCGCGCTCGGCGGCGGCCTTCTCGATGCGGTCCCGGATCAGACCCATCTGGACCTTGGAGTTCCGGTTGATGTTGTCGGTCATCCAGGCGTCGTCGACCGGCGCTTCCGGCTTCATCGCGAAGTCCTGTGTCCAGACCATCCGCGTGCCGGCCGCCACCTCCTCGTACCGCCAGTGGATGTCCATGTGGGCGAAGGGGCCCGTCTCGACCCGGCGGGCCTTGACGGTGAGCTTCTCGCGGTCCGGCTCGCGCTCCGAGACCCAGCTCCACACGGTGCCGTTCTCGTCCGGGTGCATGGTCAGCCGGAAGGTGGTCTTCCGCCCCTCCCGGGACAGGACGTCGACCGACGCGTACTCGCTGAACAGCTGCGGCCAGTTCTCCAGATCGTTGGTCATGTCCCAGACCAGGTCCAGCGGTGCCGCGATGGTGATCTCGTTCTGTGTGTGTCCGGTCATCTCACGCTCCTGTCATGAGGGCACTGTTGACGAGGTCGAGGAACTGGCGGGGCGACTTGGAGCGTTCGGCGTCGGGAGGCATCGGTGTGCCGTACCGGTTCTCCAGTTCGCCCACGATGCCCAGCAGACCGAGCGAGTCGACGCCCAGGGTGTCGAAGCCCGGGTCGCGCTCGCGCAGTTCCTCCGGGGGGACGGTGACGCCGGCGGACTTCTTCATGAGTTCGGCCAGCTCTTCCACAGTGATGCGGTCAGTCATGCGATTGCTCCTCTACTGCTCCACGGCGCCTCGTTACGAGGCGTCGGTGGCGCCGTGCCGCAGCACCAGCGCCGAGTTCGATCCCATGAGTCCCCGGCTCAGGACCAGTGCCGTACGCAGCTCGGCGGTACGGGCCCGGCCGGTCACGAGGTCGAGGTCGTGGCAGATGTCGAAGACGTTGGGGGTGGGGGGGATCACGCCGTGCTCCATGGCGAGCACCGCCGCCGCGGCGTCGAGTACGGGCGCCGCTCCGTAGCCCCGGCCGATGCCGGTCTTCGGCGCCGTGACGGGCACGCGTCTGCCGTGCGCGCCGAGGGCGTCGGCAATCGCGAGGGCCTCGGCCCGGTCCGCCTCCGGCACTCCGAGGGCGTCGGCGAAGACCACGTCGATCTCCTCGGGAGCGCAGCAGGCTTCGTCCAGGGCGCCCAGGATGGCCTGGGCGAGTCCTTCCCGCGACTGCTCCCACCGGGAGGCGCCCGTGAACGTCGCCGCGTGTCCGGCGAGGACCGCCTGCACCCGCGCACCCCGTGCCCGGGCCGAGACCTCGTTCTCCACGACGAACATGGCGCCGCCCTCTGCGGGCACGAATCCGCAGGCCGCGGAGGTGAACGGACGGTAGGCACGGGTCGGGTCGTCCGCGGTGCTGAGCTCCTCGTAGCCCAGCTGGCAGACCACGGAGTAGGGGGCGAGCGGCGCCTCGGTCGATCCGGCCACGATCACGTCGGTACCGCGCCGCACGGCCCGCGCCGCGTGCGCGAGCGCGTCCAGACCGCCGGCCTCGTCGCTCGCGACGACCGAGCAGGGGCCCTTGAAGCCTCGGCGGATGGATATCTGGCCGGTGCTCGCGGCGTAGAACCAGGCGATGGACTGGTACGGGCCGACGAAACGGCTGCCCTTTCCCCACAGCTGTTGCAGTTCCCGCTGCCCGAACTCACCGCCGCCGGAACCGGCCGCGGTGACCACGCCCACGGAGAACGGGGCGTCGTCGGTTTCGGGCCGGCTCAGGCGGGCGTCGTCCAGCGCGAGGTCGGCCGCGGCCATCGCGAAGTGCGTGAACCGGTCGGTCTGGACGAGGTAGCGTTCCTCGACCGCGGCCGCCGGGTCGAAGTCGCGGACCTCGCCCGCCACGCGCAGCGGCAGGTCCTGGCAGCCTTCGCGGGTGACCCGGTCCAGGACGCTGATGCCCTCCTTGGTGGACTTCCAGAAGGTTTCCGTACTGGCTCCGTTGGGCGCGACCACGCCTATGCCGGTGATGGCCGCGCGCCGTGGATGCGGTTCGCTCATCGTGTCTTCTCCCTCGGCCGGTTCAGGACCACCGCGGACTGGAAGCCGCCGAACCCGCTGCCCACCGAGAGCACGCTGTTGAGCTTCCGCTCGCGAGCGACGCGCGGGACGTAGTCCAGGTCGCACTCGGGGTCCGGCGTCTCGTAGTTGGCGGTCGGCGGGACGGTCTGGTGGGCCAGGGCGAGCACGCAGGCGACGAGTTCGATCGCTCCGATCGCGCCGAGGGAGTGACCCACCATGGACTTGATGGAGCTCATCGGCGTGTCGTAGGCGTGCGGGCCCAGGGCCCGTTTCACCGCGGCGGTCTCATGACGGTCGTTCTGCTGGGTGCCCGACCCGTGCGCGTTGACGTAGTCGATCGCCGTGCCGTCGAGCCCGGCGTGGTCGAGGGCGACCTCGATGGCCTTGGCCATCTCCAGGCCCTCACGGGTCAGGCCGGTCATGTGGTAGGCGTTCCCGAAGGTCGCGTAGCCGCCCAGCTCGCAGTACACGTGCGCGCCGCGGGCCCGGGCATGCTCGAGCTCCTCCAGGACGAGTACCGCACCGCCTTCGCCCATGACGAACCCGTCCCGGTCGGCGTCGAAGGGACGCGAGGCGTGCGCGGGGTCGTCGTTGTGCGCGGAGGTGGCCTTGATCGCGTCGAAGCACGCCATGGTGATCGGGGAGATCGGGGAGTCCGAGGCGCCGGCGATGCAGATGTCGGCCCGGCCCTCCTCGACGGTGTGGAAGGCGTACCCGACCGCGTCGAGCCCGGAGGTGCAGCCCGTGGAGACGGTCTGCACCGGGCCGCGCGCCCCGAACCGTTCGGCCACCGTCGAGGCGAGGGTGCTGGGCGCGAACGCGCGGTGCAGCTGCGGTTCGGCCTCCTGGGGGTCCACGTCCCAGCGCTGCCCGTGATGGCTGACCAGGACGTAGTCGTGCTCCAGCCGCGTGGTGCCGCCGACCGCGGTGCCCAGGGAGACCCCGATCCGCCAGGGGTTCTCCCGGTCGAGGTCGAGACCGGCGTCCTGTACCGCTTCCGCGCCGGCGACCAGGGCGAACTGTATGTACCGGTCGCACCGTGCGGTCTGCTCGGCGTCCAGTCCGTGCGCCGCCGGGTCGAAGTCGCACTCGGCCGCGATCCGCGAACGCAGGCCGGACGGGTCGAAGAACGTGATGCCCCGCGTCGCCGTGCGCCCGGCGGCCAGGAGATCCCAGAACGCCGATGTGCCGATGCCGCCCGGGGCGACGATGCCTATGCCGGTGACGGCCACTCGTCGCGTCATGAATGGACCTCTGCGACGGTTTCGGTCTCCTCGGTGTCGACGTGGCCGAGCTGCGGGCGCGGGGCCAGCGGACCGAGGTGGAAGACGATGCGGGCCTCCACGTTGCCGACGTTGCGGAAACGGTGCTTCAGGTTGGCGGGGATCATGAGGCCCTGCTCGGGCCGCAGCGGATGGGGGACGCCGTCCAGGTCCACCTCCAGGTCGCCGCACAGGACGTACACGAACTCCTCGGAGTACGGGTGGTAGTGCTCACCGATGCGGTCGCCGGGCTGCACGATGGCGACGCCCATGAATCCGCTGGTGGAGCCGACCGTGGCAGGGGTGAGCATGGCGCGCAGGTCACCGCCGCGCCGACGGTTGGGCTCGACCTCGCTGAGGTCCACGATTCTGGGACGGGATGTGATCACGACGTTCCTCCGATCAGGTCCTGCATCGACGTGGGGGGTGTGGCCGGCACAGCCATGTGAGGGCGGTTCAGGCTTCGGGCGAGCGACGGTCGGTGACGAGATCCATGCGGGCGAGCCGCACGAAGCGCACGAGCTCGGCGTCCTTCGGCGCGGACGCTTCCGTGTCGAACGTCGTCAGCTGCACCACCTGCCCGGGGTCCGCGAGGCCGAGGGCCAGCGCCGGGTCGGCGGCGTCGAGTCCGCCGCGCACGTCGATCAGCCGTACGACGACGTCGTCGCGCTGGAAGATCGTGCTGCGCAGGACAGGGCCGCTCGGGTCGTCCGCCGCCGCCGCGTCCTGACGGGCCAGCAACTCGGCCAGGCGCATGCCGCAACCGGGCCGCGCAGGGTACGACAGGGCGTACCGCTCCGCCTCCAGGTCCTGCTGCTCCGCAGTCACGTGGTGTACGGCGGGCAGCGCCGCCCGGGTGAAGAAGACGCGGGCCGACTCGGGGTCGTTGAGGTCCCGGTCCTGCTCCAGATACGGGTTGATGGCCTCCTCGACGGCGCGCACCTCGGGCTGCCGGGAGACGTGGCGCAGCGCGGCGAGCAGGTCGCCCCGCACCTCGATGGCCCGCACGACCCGGTTGCCGTGCATGAACAGCGACGTACGGCACAGCCGGGTGGCGTCGTCGACCTTCGGCTCGGGCGAGGCGTAGTCGGCGAGGATCTTCGCGACCTTCTCCTCACTGCCCGGCTTGACGGTGAAGGTGAGCGCGTGCCGGATCAGGCCGTCGCCGATCCTGGGGGACGCCTGGAGCCGGCGCTTGCCGGACTCGGCGTCCACCGCCGGACCGCCGGTCTCGCGGACGATGTGGAAGCGCAGCGACCGGGTGTCCCGGACACAGCTGTGCAGCGGCTCTACCATCCGCACGTGTTCCTCGCTGTTCACCCAGGCGAGGAACGGCGGGGCGCTCTCCCACTCGCTGGTGATGAGCCACTGGGAGGGGTTCTCGATGGACTGGCACAGCTGGTCGCTGACGTGTCCGGGGACGGACGCGACCTGGTTGCACAGGAGCTCGTAGGCCTCCAGGAACTGCTGCTGGGCTCCGTCGTAGACGTCCACCAGCAGGACGACCCGGAGCCGGGAACCATCGAAGACGGACTGGGAGACCCGTGGCGACACCTGTCGCGTCAACGGACCGGAAACACGTTCGGACGTGGTGGTCATCCTGCGCACATCTCCTTCGCGGAGGCAGAAGTGGTTCTTGGGCCGCGATGATGCGGCGTCAGCGTTCCTCGATCGTGTGCCCGTCCCCCGCAGCGCGCGACTCGTATGAACTACGCGGGTGATCTCTCAGATGAGATGGGCGAAAACCACGAGGTTGTCGGTGTAGTCCCGGACGGATCGGTCGTAGTCCCCCGCGCAGGTGATGAGCCGTACCTGGGCCTGGGGGGTGTCGGCGTAGACACGGTCGCTGGGGAAGTTGTCCTTCTCGAAGGTCTCCGAGTCGTCGACCCGGAAGGTCGCCGTGCTCCCGTCGGCCCGGTCGACGTAGAAGACGTCGCCCTTCGCCAGTTCGCCGAGGTTCGCGAAGACGGCCGCGGACGTCTTCGTGTCGACGTGCCCGGCGATGATCGAGGTCCCGGCCTCTCCGGGGGAGGCTCCGTCGACGTGCCATCCGACGAGGTTCGTGTCGGCGGCGGGCGGAGGTTCCAACTGCCCGGTGGGGCCGATGAAGAGGTCGGTGAAGGGCGCGTCGACCCAGATCTTCGGGATGCGCAGGCGCACGGGCCTCGACCGGGACAGATGCTTTCCCACCGGCTGCCCGGCGGGTGGAGCCGACGCGGCGGTGTGCGGGGCCGACCTGGCGGGCTGCGGTGCGCTCGCCGGCCGGGACGCGTCGGTCGAGGTGTCCTGACCGCTGATCAGGCTCGCCGCCAGGACCAGGCCGGCCGCGGCGCACATCATCATCGCCCCTGAGCGGGACGATCCCTGTCCGGCGGGCGCCGGTTCGTCGTCGGTGGGGGAAGAAGGGGGAGCTGCCATCGGAGACCACCTCACTCAGGCACGGCAGCGGAGCGGACGAGGTACGCGGTGAGCGAGCCGGGCCGCCACATGGAGCACGGGTGGCGGCCGCGGCTGCGCTATCGCATCCGGCATGGGTCAGGCCGGGCTTCCGGCCAGCCTCTTGCGACGCGTCGCGTACAGGCCCGTTGCGGCGACGGCCAGCACGGCCAGCCCGCCGGCGGTCGCCGTCGGCGCGGCAAGGGCCCCGCCTCCGGTGTGCATCCCGCCGCTGGGCTTCTCGTGCCCGCCACTCCAGGAGTCGTTGCCGCCGCCGCTGTCGTGGTCGCCGCCGCTCCAGGAGTCCTTGCCGTGCTCGCTGTCCTTGTCCTTGTAGGTCTCCGGGTCCGTCTTCGGGTCCCGGGCGGTGGCCCAGTCGTCGCGGTCGTTCACCGCGGTCAGCGCACCGCCACCGGTGTGCATGCCGCCACGCGGTGCGTCGTGCTTGGTGTCCTTGTCGTGCTCCTTGCTGTACGAAGAGCCGTCCTTGTACGAAGAGTCGTCGTGATCCCAGTCACCCCCGGCTGCGAACGCACCGGGTGCGCCGATGGCGAGGACGGCCGAAGCCGCCGCAGTGGCCAGGATCATGCGAGCAGAGCGCATAGTGGTCCCTCCGTCACGACCCGGCAGCTGCGACTTCGTCAGCTGACTTGACCGGGCCCCGACGTGATCCACCGTCAGCCAGTCGTCCCGACGCCACCAGTCGGGACGATCACCCGGGTGAAGCGGCAAAGCTTCACCCGGGACGCCGCCCATCGGGTGATCAGGCCAGTGACAGACCCCTTTTCAGGACGTTGCGCAGCACCGATTCGGCATCCGGATCCGGGCCGGGCGATCGCCATGCGACGAATCCGTCGGGCCGGACGAGTACGGCTCCTCCGGGGGTCGTGCCGTGGCGCTCCGCCCAGTCGGCGTCGCCTTCCGGAACCAGTTCGGCCCCGGGTCCGGTGCCCACTCGGTACGACCTGATCGGGACTGACATCTCGTCGGCGAGGCGGGCGGCGGCCTCCTGCCAGCCACTCGGGTCCTCGGCATCGCTGAGAAGGACCAGGGACCGCTCGTAGAGGTCGAGGGTGGAGATCCGTTCGGCTCCGTGCCTCACCCACATGTGTGGCGCCCGGCTGCCGGGCTCGCCGGTGAGATCGAGCTTCTCCGGAACGACCGCGGTCGCGGGGTCGGTGCCGACGACGGCGCCGTTCGGGTACCGGTAGCCGAGGGCGACGTTGAGGATGCCTCGCTGCGGCCCCCCACCTCCGCCGGCGCCGGGCGGCGGGGCGAATCCGGGGTGGCTGTGCTCGGCCGACCGGACGGCGGCCCGGGCGCTGGTCGCCTCCGCCACCGGGCGGCGCTCGGCGTCGTAGGTGTCCAGCAGGCCCTCCCCGGCCCAGCCGCCGACCACCGCGGCCAGCTTCCACGCGAGGTTGTGCGCGTCCTGGATGCCGGTGTTGGAGCCGAAGGCCCCGGTGGGCGACATCTCGTGGGCCGAGTCACCGGCCAGGAAGACGCGTCCGGACCGGTAGCTGCGGGCGACGCGCTGGGCGGCGTGCCAGGGGGCCCGGCCGGTGATCTCCACGTCGAGATCCGCGACCCCGACCGCGCGGCGGATGTGCTCGATGCACCGCTCGTCGGTGAACTCCTCGAGCGTTTCGCCTTGTTCGGGGTGCCAGGGGGCGTGGAAGACCCACTTCTCCCGGTTGTCCACCGGCAGCAGCGCACCGTCCGCGTCCGGACTGGTCAGGTAGCAGACGATGAAGCGGCGGTCGCCCACGACATCGGCGAGGCGGCGGGAGCGGAAGGTGACGCTCACGTTGTGGAACAGGTCGCCGGGGCCGCTCTGCCCGATGCCGAGCTGCTCCCGGGCGGGGCTGCGCGGGCCGTCGGCGGCGACGAGGTAGTCCGCGCGGATGGCGGTGTGCTCCCCCGTCTCACGGCTCTTGACCACGGCCGTGACGCCGGTGGGGTCGCTGTCGAACGACAACAGTTCGGTGGAGAAGCGAAGGTCGCCGCCGAGCGCCTTGGCGTGGTCGAGCAGGACCGGCTCCAGGTCGTTCTGACTGCACAGGCACCAGGCGCTGGGGCTGAAGCGGGCCAGTCCGCCGCCGGGGTCGATCTCCTTGAACAGCCACTCGCCCGCGTCGCCGACCAGGGTGGGCGTCTGCAGGATGCCGTGGTTGTCGGCCAGGGTGGCGGCGGCCTCATGGATCGCCGGCTCGGCGCCCGCGACCCGGAACAGTTCCATCGTGCGGACGTTGTTGCCGCGGCCGCGCGGGTGGATGGAGGTGCCGGAGTGACGCTCCACCAGCGTGTGCCGCACCCCCAGCCGGCCCAGGAACAACGAGGTCGACAGGCCGACCAGGGAGCCGCCGACGATGAGGACCGGGACCCTGTGGGTGTGATGGTCGGCTTGATCGGCTCGTTCGTTCATCACTCTCGCCTCCGCACGTCTTCGTCCACCGTCCGACCGGATCCGGCCGGGGTCCTCATGCATGCCCCGGGAAACGGACGGCGGCTCAGGCTTCACCCGCCTGTCACCCGGTGGGCAGGTCAAAGCGTGTGGAAGGCGGGGCGTGAGTACGACGAGGGGCGATCAGGCAAGGAACGACACACGATCTGACGGTTCGTATTTTCGAGATTCGTCGGGTCGCGTGATGGGTCCCGTGGGCTGCGGGAAAGGTCCCGTGGGCTGCGCGAGGATCCGCACTCCTCTCCCCAACTCCCTTACTTTTCCGTTGAGTTCAAATCTGGAGGGTGTGAGATCACAAGCGACCGGCGCTCGGCAGGCATCATCCGCCGTCACGGGACACAAGGCGTTCCAGGGAGGTGGCCGCCGTTTTTGCTCGGCGTCGAGCATGGCGGACCTGACGCCCCGTCTCCTGCGCCTGCTCGCTTGCCGTGCGCTCGTCGGCGCGAGCCTGCTCGAGTTCCTTCTCCGTGCGGCTCAGCTCCTGCGTCAGGGCCTCGACCCGCTTCTGCAAGGCGGCCCGCCGTTCTTCGGCGCCCCGCGCCTGTCGGGTGGCTTCCTCCGCCTCCGCCTCGCGCGCCCGCAGGTCGCGGTCTGCCTCCTCGGCCTTGTGCCGGGCCTCGTCGAGTCGCTGACGATGCCGCTTCTCCGCAGCAGTCGTTTCGCTTCGCCTTGACGGCGGGGGTTCCGTCGCCGCGGTGGGCGGGCCGGTTCGTCGACGCGGTGGCTTGGCCGTGGTGGCGGGGAAACCGATGGTCGGGCTGAGCGGCTTGGCGAGGCGGCCCGAGGCCCACTGCCGGGCCGCGTCGGGATCGGCGAGTACCGCCTGCAGCGTCTCTCGGACCTCGCGCTGGGCGTCCTGACCGATGGGGTGCCCGGCGTCCGCGGCCAGCTGCGCGGCCTGGCGGGACAGCGCACCGATCAGCATCCGCTGCTGGTGCACGAGTGGGCGTAGCTGCTCTCCGTCCAGATCGCGGTGAGCTCGACGCAGGGCCTGGCCCAGATCGATCAAGGGCTGGACCTGGTCGCGCTCCTCACGCACCAGGATGTTGCCGGCCCAGGCGGACAGGCTGGGGCGGCGCAGCCGGTCGATCTCCTCGGCGAGCGCGCGCTCGCCGGCCGAGCGGGCTGCGGCGGCACGCTCGGAGCGGGCGGCGATGAACTGCTCCGGTCGCAGTCCGTAGAGCTCTTCGGCGACAGCGTCCAGGTCCACCGGTGTCCTCCCTGCGGGCCAACGGCGTCACGCATCATTTTTCACTTTAGCCACGTTTGGGCGATTGGCGCGTGGCCAACCGTGCCGACTGGGACGAGCGCGTTCCGATGCATGGCGCAGGCCGCTTCTGCCCCTTCTACGATCTTCCCGGCTTCGTCGCAGGCCTGGACACGCCCCGGGACTTCGAGCTCGCCGAGGCCGGCGACCTCAGCGGCAGGCCCCTACTGCTCGTGCAGGAACAGAGGGGATGCGCGAACCGTGTCATCACACAGACGCCGGCGCTGGTCGGGCGGGCCCATATATTCCGTGCCGTGGCGGTCGGTTGGAGTGCAGACTCGCTCCATGGCGGACATCTGGGCGTTCCGGGATGCGGTCGGCCGCTGGGCGGCCGGTGGTCCCGGCGAGCCGGCGAGTGACCTCGCTGTTCAACTGGGGCTGCGGACGGCGGTGTTGCTGGAAGGGCCGAGTGACCTCGCGGCCGTCGAGGCACTGGCCGCTCGGCGTGGCCGGGACCTTGTCGCCGAAGGGGTGTGCGTGGTGTCGATGGGCGGCGCGATGAGCGTCGGCCGGTACGCCGGCCTTCTCGGGCCGCCCGGCCTCGGCCTGCGCCTGACCGGACTGTGCGACGAGCGCGAGCAGCGCTACTACGAGCGGGGCCTGAAGCGGGCCGGGGCGCCGAACCCGGGCTTCTTCGTGTGCGTGGCGGACCTGGAGGACGAGCTCATCCGCGTGCTGGGCACGGCGAGGGTCGAGGAGATCATCCAGTCCGAGGGGGACCTGCGTGCCTGGCAGACATTCCTCCGCCAGCCCGCGCAGCACGGTCGGCCCCGGCAGCAGCAGGTGCGGCGCTTCCTCGGCACGAAGAAGGGCCGCAAGATCCGCTACGGCCGTCTCCTGGTGGAGACCCTCGACCCCGGACACGCACCGGCCCCGCTCGACGACCTCCTCGCGAGCCTGTGACCATCGCACGAAAGCGCGACCACAGCCACCTCGGCGACTCCGCCCCGCCGCCCGTCGAAGGTGACCGGCCGACCACGAACGGCCGTACTGCTCCTGCCGTTTGCCCAACCCTTCGTAGGCACTGGGTTGTTGGGCGGCCTCCCAACTCGCCGAGCAGGCAAGCCCGGCGGTTCTTCCGCTGATCTTCGTGCCTCGCCACAGGCCGCAGCGCTCGGCTCGGGTCCGGCCAACCAGCCCCGCGGCAGCGGCATCTGAGGGACAGTCATACGGCCCAGCCGGTGCAACGTGCATCAGGCCGTGCCATGGCTACACCGCGTCGGCCGCCGTAGCGCTCGGCGCCTGTGTCCCTGTGTTGCCGAACCGGATGCCCTTGGCCTCCTTGCCCACAAAGCTCAGCACGATCACCAGGGCCAGGGCGGGCAGCACGGTCCACGCCATTGCCGACGGATAGCCGTGGCGCTCGGCGATGGCCTCCTGGATCGGCAGGTTGAGCGCGGCGATCAGGTTGCCGAGCTGATAGGTGACGCCCGGGTAGAAGCCCCGGATCGAGTCCGGACTCATCTCGGTCAGGTGCGCGGGGATGACGCCCCAGGCTCCCTGTACGCACATCTGCATCAGGAAGGAGGAGAGCATCAGCCAGCCCACCGTGCTGGACAGGACGAAGAAGGGCACCACGACCAGGCCCCCGGCCGCCGCGATCATGATCGTGCGACGGCGCCCCAGCTTCTCGGAGAAGGCACCGAGCAACGCACCTCCGATGATGGCGCCGATGTTGTAGACCACGGCGATGGCGATGGAGGTGTCCGGGGACAGGCCCAGGCCCTTCTTGATGAAGGTCGGGTAGATGTCCTGGGTGCCGTGCGACATCCAGTTGAAGGCGGTCATCAGCGCCACCAGGTACACGAAGCGCCGCAGCACCGCCGGGTTCTTGAACACCTGGTACGCGGGCGTGCGGTTGACCTTGACGCTCTTCTCCCACACCTCGCTCTCCTCGACCCGGGTGCGCACCCAGAGGGCGACCAGTGCGGGCACCAGGCTGAAGGCGAACAACCCGCGCCAGCCGAAGGCGGGTTCGATGCCGAAGAACGCCACAGCGGCGAGCAGATATCCCAGCGAGTAGCCGCTCTGCAGCAGTCCCGACCAGAAGCCGCGCCGCTCGGCCGGGATCTTCTCCATGGCGAGCGCCGCACCCAGGCCCCACTCGCCGCCCATTCCGATGCCGTACAGCAGGCGCAGCACCAGCAGCACGGCGTAGTTCGGGGCGAAGGCGCAGGCGAATCCGACGATGGAGTAGAAGACCACGTCGACCATGAGCGGCAGCCGGCGGCCGCGGCGGTCCGCCCACATGCCGAAGATCAGGGCACCGACCGGCCGCATCACCAGGGTTGCGGTGGTGAGGAAGGCCATGTCGGTGAGGGAGACATGGAACTCGTCGGCTATCTCGCTGTAGACGAGTACGACGAGGAAGTAGTCGAAGGCGTCCATCGCCCAGCCCAAGTAGGCGGCTACGAACGCGTTGCGCTGGTCCTTGGTGAGACCCGTTGCCTGCTCTCGGACGGTCTTCAGCATCCCAGCCCTCCCACGGTTCAGCAGGTGAGGCTAGGTGCGACCTACGAAGGGATCAACGCAAGGACCGGCAAAGCACGGGCCACGGTTGCACAAAAACGATGCCCGGCTCACGGCGCGGCGCCGGCAACCTCGCTCGCGCCGAACGCCGCATCATCCACGTCAGGACCCCGGTCACCAGCAGCCCCTTCCGGCCACTGCCTCCCCGCTCCCCAGAGACAGACGGACAGCAGGCACACACCACGACCACGGTGTGCAAAGACCCGGGAACATATGGATCTTCGGCGCGCGCCAACTACCGTCCGCAGATCAGGAACCCGCAAGGAAGGTGAAACGCACCTTCCGCTCCGGATTGTCCTTGTTCGTGTCCACCAGACACACCGACTGCCAGGTCCCCAGCTCCAGCCTCCCGTCCACCACCGGCAGCGTCGCATGCGGCGGTACGAAGGCCGGGAGGACGTGGTCGCGGCCGTGGCCGGGGCTGCCGTGGCGGTGCTGCCAGCGGTCGTCCGCCGGGAGCAGGGTGTGCAGGGCGGCGAGGAGGTCGTCGTCGCTTCCGGCGCCCGTCTCGAGGACCGCGATGCCGGCAGTTGCGTGCGGCACAAAGATGTTCAGGAGTCCGTCGCGGCCGGCGGCCGCCTCCCGCAGGAAGGACTCGCAGTCGCGGGTCAGGTCGACGACCCTCTCCGTGGAGCCGGTGGCGACGTTCAGCACTCGGGTGGTGAAGGCATCTGACATGCCCCCATCCTGACCCATTCGCCGGGTTGCGCAGGTCAACGACGGCTCGCCGGTTGATACGAGGGGTCCACTCCGCGAGACGCCATTGACCGTGCACCGACGACCTGGCTACTTTCGCCCCATGTTGCGTTCAGTCATGCTCACCACGCGCGGTCACATCGACCTGCTGCGGGTGGCCTCCGCCGCGTGTCGCCGCGGCTGCTGACGCCTTCGCCTTCCCCTTTTTCCTTCTTCGCCATCACTGCGTCCTGCCCGCACGCCCAGTCGTGACGTGGCGGCACTGAGGCGTACCCCCTCCCTCACCGGCCGCTCTCCTCCCGTGGAGCACCCATGAGCATCAGCCATGCCCCGCCCGGCTCGTCCGGACCCGATATTTCGCCTATATCAACATCGAAGGGGGCCGAGGCGGTCGATCAGGTCGACGCCCACGACCCGGTCTCCCTCGACCTGACCCCCATCGTCCCGACCTCCTCCCGCCGCACCCGCGTCCCGCGCTGGCTGCGTCGCACCGCCGGTCCCGTCCTGCTGCTCGTCCTGTGGCAACTCCTCAGCTCCACCGGCGTGTTGACCTCGGACGTACTGGCCTCGCCCGGTCGGATCGCCCAGGTCGCCTCGGATCTGATCGACGACGGTTCGCTGGCCTCCGCCATGGGCACCTCGCTCCAGCGCGTGGCGTACGGGCTGCTGCTCGGCACCGTCATCGGTACCGGACTCGCCCTGGTCTCGGGCCTGTTCAGGATCGGCGAGGATCTGGTGGACGCGCCCGTGCAGATGCTGCGGACCGTGCCGTTCGTGGGCCTGATCCCGCTGTTCATCATCTGGTTCGGCATCGGCGAGGCCCCGAAGGTCGCCATCATCACGCTCGGCGTGACCTTCCCGCTCTACCTCAACGTGTACGCCGGCATTCGCGGTGTGGACGCCCAACTCATCGAGGCGGGCGAGTCGTTGGGGCTGTCGCGGTGGGGGCTGGTGCGGCACGTCGTGCTGCCGGGGGCGCTGCCCGGCGCGCTCACCGGGCTGCGCTACTCGCTCGGCATCGCCTGGCTCGCGCTCGTCTTCGCCGAGCAGATCAACGCGGACGCCGGTATCGGCTTCCTCATGGTGCAGGCGCGGGACTTCCTGCGGACCGACGTGATCGTGGTCTGCCTGATCGTCTACGCCTTCCTCGGCCTGCTGGCCGACTTCATCGTCCGCTCCCTGGAAAGGCTGCTGCTGCAATGGCGACCGACGTTCACCGGCCGGTGAGCCCTCAGACGGCCGTACGCGTCGAGGGGCTGACCCGCTCCTTCGACGGCCGCGCGGTCATCGACAACCTCCAACTCGACGTCCGGCCCGGCGAGTTCGTCGCTCTGCTGGGCCGCAGCGGCTGCGGCAAGTCCACCCTGCTGCGCATCCTGGCGGGCCTCGACCGCGACATCGAGGGCACCGTCCTGGTGCCGCGCCGCAAGGCCGTGGCCTTCCAGGCGCCCCGCCTGATGCCGTGGAAGAAGGTGTGGCGCAACGTCCTGCTCGGCCTGCCCGGCAAGCCCGAACGCTCCCTCGCCGAGCAGGCTCTCAAGGAGGTGGGCCTGGACCAACGCTCCGACGCATGGCCCAAGACCCTCTCCGGCGGCGAGGCCCAACGCGCCTCCCTCGCAAGGGCGTTGGTGCGAGAGCCCGATCTGCTGCTGCTCGACGAGCCGTTCGGCGCCCTCGACGCGCTCACCCGCATCAAGGCGCAGCGCCTGGTGGGCGAGTTGTGGCAGCGCCGGGGCTGCGCGGTGCTGCTGGTGACACACGACGTCGAGGAGGCCGTCCTGCTCGCCGACCGCGTCCTGGTGATGGACGACGGCGTCATCGCGCACGAGCAGCGCATCGACCTCGAGCGCCCGCGCGACATCACCGACCCCCGGTTCGCCGAGCTGCGCGCCGGCCTGCTGGAACGGCTCGGCGTCGACACCGCCGCCGAAGCCGCCTGAACTTCCCCTCCCTCACCCCCAGTTCCACAGAACGGATCCACCATGCGACGACGTCTCGTCCCCGCCGCACTATTCCTCCCCTTCGCCCTCCTGCTCACCGCCTGCGGCGGGAACGCGTCCGCCGGCACGGGGACCGACACCGACGGCAAGGGCTCCCTCACCCTCAACGTCGGTGACCAGAAGGGTGGTTCCGAAGCCGTCCTGCGGGCCGCCGGGGAGCTCAAGAACCTCAACTACAAGATCAAGTGGTCCACTTTCACCTCCGGCCCGCCGCTGCTGGAGGCGGTCAACGCCAAGGCAGTCGACGTCGGCGGCGTGGGCAACACGCCGCCGGTCTTCGCGGCGGGCGCCGGTTCGAAGATCACGGTCGTGGCCGCCTTCCACGGCACGTCCAAGGGCGACGCCATCCTCGTACCGAACAGCTCGAAGCTGTCGAAACCCCAGCAGCTCAAGGGCAAGTCGGTCGCGGTGGCGCAGGGTTCCTCCGCCCACTACCAGCTGGTCGCCTCCCTCAAGGCGGCCGGGCTGAGCCTGAGCGACGTCAAGGTCAAGTACCTCCAGCCGGCCGACGCGCTGGCCGCGTTCACCTCCGGCAAGGTGGACGCGTGGGCCGTGTGGGACCCGTACACCTCGCAGATCCTGCAGGCCAAGCAGGGCCGCGTCCTCACCACCGGCGACGGTGTGACGAACGGGCTCACCTTCCAGGTGGCGGCGCCGAGTGCGCTGCAGGACAAGAAGAAGGCCGCCGCGATCAAGGACTATCTGGAGCGGCTGCGGCGGGCCACGGCATGGGTCTACAACCACCAGGAGGAGTGGGCGAAGGTCTGGGCGAAGGACACCGGCCTGCCGTACGAGGTGGCGCTGGCCTCGGTCAGGCGCACCAACGCGACCCGGATCTCGGTCGCCGTCGACAAGCCTCTCATCGCCTCCGAGCAGCAGATCGCCGACGCCTTCACCCAGTTGAAGCTCATCCCGAAGAAGGTCGACTTCGCCGACTTCGTGGACACCCGCTACAACGGCAAGCTGCCGGCCTCGACCACGCCCGCGCTCGCCTCGAAGGGTTCGTGACATGACCGTACGTCTGCACTGGTTCCTGCCCACGGGCGGCGACGGCCGTACGCTCGTCGACCGTCACGCCTACGCACCCAACGACGTCGGCGCTGCCCGGCAGGTGCGCGGGGTGCGTCCGCCCGACATCGAGTATCTCGCCCAAATCGCCAAGGCCGCCGAGCAGTTGGGCTTCGAGGCGGTGCTGACGCCGACCGGCACCTGGTGCGAGGACGCCTGGCTGACGACGGTGGCGCTCGCCCAGCACACCGAGCGGCTGAAGTTCCTGGTGGCCTTCCGGCCCGGACTGATCTCGCCGACGCTCGCCGCACAGATGGCGGCGACCTACCAACGGGTCACCCATGGACGGCTGTTGCTGAACGTCGTCACCGGCGGCGACTCGTCCGAGCAGCGCCGCTTCGGGGACGGCCTCGACCACGACCAGCGGTACGCGCGCACGGACGAGTTCCTGTCGGTCGTACGAGGGGTGTGGCGGGGGCAGCCGTACGACTTCGACGGCGCCCACTACCAGGTCGAGGGCGGGCTGACCGCGCTGCCGCCCGACCCGCTGCCGCAGCTGTTCTTCGGCGGGTCCTCGCCGGCGGCCGGGCCGGTCGCGGCGCGGCACGCGGACGTGTATCTGACCTGGGGCGAGCCGCCGGCGCAGGTGAAGCAGAAGATCGACTGGATCCGGTCGCTCGCGGAGCGGGAAGGCCGGACCGTCCGCTTCGGGATCCGGCTGCACACCATCTCGCGCGACTCGTCGGCCGAGGCGTGGGCGACCGCGCACCGGCTGCTCGACGACCTCGACGCGGACACGATCGCGGCCGCGCAGGCGACGCTCGGACGGAGCGAGTCGGTGGGCCAGCAGCGGATGCTGGCCCTGCACGGCGGTTCCCGTGACGAGTTGGAGATCCACCCGAACCTGTGGGCGGGGGTGGGCCTGGTGCGCGGCGGCGCGGGCACTGCGCTGGTCGGCAGCCATGCCGAGGTGGCCGACCTGATCGAGGAGTACCACGCGCTGGGCGTCGAGCACTTCGTGCTCTCCGGGTATCCGCACCTGGAGGAGGCGTACTGGTTCGGGGAGGGCGTGATTCCCGAGCTGGCGGCGCGCGGGCTGCTGGAGCGGGCGGCGAGCGGCGGCGGGTCCCCGATTCTTGTCGCGAGCGGCCGCTGATGCCGGTTTCGGGGGCGTGGGAAGATCCATGCCCCCGACGCAGTTAGTAGAAATGTGAACAACACGCGCAAGGTCGAGGTTGTCGTCATCGGCGCTGGTCAGGCGGGTCTGTCCAGCGCCTATCACCTGCGGCGCACCGGTTTCGAGCCGGAGCGCGACTTCGTGGTGCTGGACCACTCCCCCGGTCCGGGCGGTGCCTGGCAGTTCCGCTGGCCGTCGCTGACGTACGGCAAGGTCCACGGCATGCACTCCCTGCCCGGCATGGAGCTCACGGACGCCGATCCCTCACGGCCGTCGTCCGAGGTGATCGCCGAGTACTTCACTGCGTACGAGCGCACACTCGACCTGCGGGTACGGCGGCCTGTCGACGTCCGCGCCGTGCGCGAGGGGGACGGCGGGCGGCTGCTCGTCGAGACCTCGGACGGCGACTGGTCGACGCGGGCGCTGATCAACGCGACCGGCACCTGGGACCGGCCCTTCTGGCCGCGCTATCCCGGTCAGGAGACCTTCCGGGGGCGGCAGTTGCACACGGCTCAGTACCCCGGGCCCGAGGAGTTCGCCGGTAAGCGGGTGGTCGTGGTGGGCGGGGGCGCCTCCGGTACGCAGCATCTGCTGGAGATCGCCGCGCACGCGGCTGCCACCACGTGGGTGACCCGGCGACCGCCGGTCTTCCGCGAGGGCCCCTTCACCGAGGACGTGGGCCGGGCGGCCGTCGCGCTCGTCGAGGAGCGGGTGCGACAGGGGCTGCCGCCGAAGAGCGTCGTCTCCGTCACCGGACTGCCGCTCAACGACGCGATCCGGCAGGGCATCGAGGACGGGGTCCTCGACCGGCAGCCCATGTTCGACCGGATCACGCCCGACGGCGTGGAGTGGAGCGACGGACGGCGCGTGGACGCCGACGTCATCCTGTGGGCCACCGGGTTCCGGGCGGCCGTCGAGCATCTGCGGCCGCTGCGGCTGCGCGAGCCGGGCGGCGGGATCCGCGTCGAGGGCACGCGCGCGGTCGCCGACCCGCGGATCCATCTCGTCGGCTACGGACCGTCGGCCAGCACCATCGGCGCCAACCGGGCCGGCCGGGCAGCCGTACGCGACATCAGGCGACTGCTGACCGAAAAGCCGGTCGAGCCAATCAAGCCCGTGGAGTCGGTGGAGTCGGTCGAGCCGGTGGAGTCGGTTGCCGCCTGATGCCCCGTCAGGTCACTTGGCCGGACCCGCCTTCTTCTGGTTGGCGTTGAACTCGGCCACATTGCGCTGGTGTTCCTGGTAGTTGGCGGTGAAGCGGGTGTCCCCCGGCTTGACCGTGACGAAGTACAGCCAGTCGCCCGCGGGCGGGCTGATCGCGGCGCGCATCGCCTCCTCGCCCGGGTTGTCGATCGGCGTCGGCGGCAGGCCCATGCGCTGGTACGAGTTGTAGGGGCTGTTGAGCTTCGTGTCGCCGGTGGTCGTCTTCAGGGTGGCGCGGTTCAGGGCGTAGTTGATGGTGGAGTCCATCTGCAGCGGCATCCCGCGCTCGAGCCGGTTGAAGACGACCCGCGCCACCTTGCCCATGTCGGCCTTCGAGGCGGCCTCGGCCTGCACGATGCTCGCGATGGTGACCGCCTGATAGACGTTCATCGCGTTGCGCTGCGCGCCGGCCGCGATCGGGGCGCCGTTGAACTTCTTGTTGGCGGTGTCGACCATGAACGACAGGAGCGACTCGGGGGTCGCCTTCCCGGCAACGGGATAGGTTGCCGGGAAGAGGTAGCCCTCGGGGTTGCCCTCCGCGTCGCCCGGCAGCTTCAGCTTGGCCTTGGCAAGGGCCTTCTTGGCGCTGCCCGCGGGCAGAGTGAGGGCCTTGTCGACGGCGTCGTAGACCTGGCTCGCGCGCCAGCCCTCCGGGATCACCAGGGACGAGGGCCGGGTGCCCCCTTCGCGCTCCAGGGTCAGCAGCGGCACCGCCACGGCGATGCCGGCCACAAGGGCTCCGGTCGCGATGAGGACGAGTCGGCCCCGGCGCGTCAGTCGAATCGTGCTCCGTGGCGGAGTGTTCATCTGCATGCGGGCACGGTAACCCGCATATCGTCACAAACCCGGCATATCTTCAGCTGGTCGGCTGCAGTTGGGCATCCCGGCGTACGAGGGCCGCGTACCGCCCGTCCTGTTCCAGCAGTTCTTCGTGCGTGCCCCGTTCGGCGACGCTCCCGGAGTCGAGGACCACGATCTGGTCGGCGTCGCGGACGGTGGACAGTCGGTGCGCGATGGTGAGCGTGGTGCGGTTGGCCGACAGGGCGTCGATGGCCTGCTGGACGGCCGCTTCGGTGCGGGTGTCCAGGGCGCTGGTCGCCTCGTCGAGGATCAGGACCGGCGGATCGCGCAGGATGGTGCGGGCGATGGCCAGGCGCTGCTTCTCGCCGCCGGAGAACCGGTGGCCGCGCTCGCCGACGACCGTGTCGTACCCGTCGGGCAGGGAGGCGATGTGGTCGTGGATCTGGGCCGCCTTCGCCGCCGTCTGCAACTCCTCGTCGGTGGCGTCGGGCTTGGCGAAGCGGAGGTTCTCGGCGACCGAGGCGTGGAAGAGGTACGTCTCCTGGGAGACGACGCCGACCGCGCGCGCGAGGGTGTCGAAGTCCAGGTCGCGGACGTCGACGCCGTCGAGGGTGACGCGGCCGCCCGTGACGTCGTACAGCCGCGGGACGAGATAGCCGAGCGTCGACTTGCCGGCGCCGGTGGGGCCGACGACCGCGAGGCTGCTGCCCGCGGGGACGTCGATGTCGATGCCGTCGAGGATGACGCTGCCCTTGTCGTCGTTGTCGTAGCGGAACTCGACGTCCTCGAGGCGGACCTCGCCCTTGATCCGGTCGAGGTGGACCGGCTGTTCCCGCTCGGTGATGTCGATCGGCAGGTCGAGGTATTCGAAGATGCGCTGGAAGAGCGCGAGCGAGGTCTGGATCTGGACGCCGGTCGACAGGAGGCTGACGGCCGGGCGGAACAGGCCCTGCTGGAGCGAGACGAAGGCGACGATCGTGCCGATCGAGACGTCCGGGCCGCCCGCCTGGAGGGCGATGCCCGCGGTCCAGTAGATGACGGCCGGCATGGCGGCCATGACGATCGTGATGACGGCCATGCGCCAGCGCCCGGCCATGTTCGACCTGACCTCGAGGTCGACGAGCCCCTCGGACTCCTCGGCGAAGGAGCGGGTGAGCGAGTCGGAGCGGCCCATGGTGCGGCCGAGCAGGATGCCGCTGACGGAGAGCGACTCGGTGACTGTGGCGGCCATCGCGGCCATCTGCTTCTGGCGCTCCGTGGTGATCTTCTTGCGTTCGCTGCCGACGCGGCGGCTGATCCACACGAAGATCGGGAGCAGGACGAGCGAGACGACGGTCAGGCGCCAGTCGAGGGCGACCATCGCGACGATCGTGGCGATCACGCTGGTCAGGTTGGAGACCAGGGAGGTGGCGGTGGAGGTGACGGTGGCCTGCATGCCGCCGATGTCGTTGGCGATGCGGGACTGGACCTCACCGGTACGCGTGCGCGTGAAGAACGCGAGCGACATGCGCTGCAGTCGACCGTAGACCGAGGTGCGCAGGTCGTGCATGACGCGCTGGCCGACCGTCGTGGAGATCAGGGTCTGCAGGACGCCGAAGATGCTGGTCAGGACGGCGCTGAGGATCATGCCGAGCGCGAGCAGGCTGAGCAGCCCGGTGCGGCCCTGGGGGATCGCGACGTCGAGGGTGGCCTTCAGGAGGAAGGGCGTGGCGACCGAGACGAGCGAGGCGGCGCCGACCAGCAGGCCGACGACGCCGAGGCGGGCGCGGTACGGACGGAAGAGTCTCAGGATGCGACGCACCTGCCGGGGCTGCTCCTTGGAGTCGGCAGGTGGTGTCCATCGAGGTTCACGGTCGGGGTTCATGGGCTCCTACGGGATGGGACGACAAGGGCCGACGCGGTGCGGTGTGGCGCCGACTGACGGACCTTAGCTCATTGTTACCTATGCTCACAATGCACATGGTCCTGATATTGTTCCCCCATGACCACCCCCGATCCCGACAGCCTGCTCGCCGAGCAACTGCTGCGGTTCACGCGCCGGGTGCACCGCATCCAGAAGCGCCACATCGAACAGGCGGGCCTGGGCGTCACTCCGGCCCAGTCCCGCCTGCTGCGCACGCTCGCGCACTGGAGTTCGCCGCCGCGCATGGCCGACCTCGCCGAGCGCCTGGAGGTGGTCCCGCGGGCCGTGACGACGCTGGTCGACGGGCTGGAGGCGAGCGGCAAGGTGCGCCGGGTGCCCGATCCGACCAACCGCCGGGTGATCCGGATCGACCTCACGGACGACGGCCGCAAGGCCCTGCGCGAGCTGCGCGGGGCACGCAGGTCCGCCGCCGCGGAGATCCTCGCGCCGCTGACGGGCGAGCAGCGCGAGGTGCTCGGCGGGCTGCTGGACACGCTGGTGGACGGCGTACCGGATCCCGGTCGCCGGTGCTGACGGGAGCGTGAGAACGGGCCGCGGCCACCGCTCCGTACTGCTGGAGCGGTGGCCGCGGCCCGTCGGGACGAAAGTCAGCCGGCCTCGGCCGCGGTCTCCTTGGCGGCCTGGGCGGGCACGGTGACGGGTTCCCCGGCCGGTTCCGCGGCTGATTCCGCAGTCACCTCCTCGGCCTCCTTGGGTGCGGCCTCCGCGTCGGACCTGGTCTCCTCGGGCCCGGCCACCGTCTCGCCGTCCAGGACCTTCTTCGCACGCTCCATGTCCAGCGCGCCCTCCCAGCGGGAGACGGCGAAGACGGCGACGCAGTTGCCGAGCAGGTTCGTCACGACGCGCATCGAGTCCATGATGCGGTCCACGCCCAGCAGCAGGGCGACGGCGCCGGCCGGGATGGCCCCCAGCGAGGAGGCGGTCGCGGACAGGGCGAGGAAGGCCGAACCGGGGATGCCCGCCATGCCCTTGCTGGTCAGCATCAGCACCAGGACCACGGTGATCTGCTGGCCCAGGCTGAGGTCCACACCGACGGCCTGGGCGATGAACAGGGTGCCGATGGAGAGATAGAGCGAGGCGCCGTCGAGGTTGAAGGAGTAGCCGGTGGGCAGCACCAGGCCCACGGCGTCGTCGCGGGCGCCGGCCTTGCGCAGCTTCTGCATCACGCGCGGCATCACGGACTCGGTGGACGCGGTGCCGAGCGCGAGCAGCATCTCCTCGCGGATGTAGCGCAGGAACTTCCAGAGGCTGAGCCCGGTGACGATGCGGAGGGCGACGGCCAGCAGCGCGACGAACAGCGCGGCGGCGACGTAGCACAGGATGATCAGCTTGGCGTACGTCTCGATGACGCCGAGCCCGTACTGGCCGATCAGGACGGCCATCGCGCCGAACACCGCGATCGGGGCCAACCGCATGACGAAGCCGACGATCGCGAAGATGATCTCCTGGGCCTGCTCCACGGCGGGCAGCACCTGCGGCACCTTGGTGTGGCCGAGGTGCAGCAGCGCGGCGCCCACCAGGCAGGCCAGGATGAGGACTTGGAGCAGGGAGTTCTCGGCGAAGGCGCCGATGAAACTGGTGGGCAGCGCGTTGACGACGAACTCGGTCGTCGAGGGCAACGAACCGCCACCCGTCTTCGCGTCGACCGCCTTGGCGCTCAGCGTGGACGGGTCGACGTGCATCCCCGAGCCGGGCTGGAAGACGTTGGCGGCCACCAGACCGATGATCAGGGCCGCCGTGCTCGCGACCTCGAACCAGATCAGGGCCTTGAGCCCGATCCGGCCGAAGGCCTTGAGGTCACCGGCCTTGGCGATGCCGACGACCACCACACAGAACACGAGCGGGGAGATGATGGTCTTGATGAGGCGGGTGAAACCGTCGCCGAGCGGCTGGAGATCCGTGGCCACGTCGGGCCACAGCTTTCCGAAGACGATTCCGAGCACCAGCGCGCAGGCGACCTGCGCGAAGAGTGAGGTACGCAGTATGCGTGCGACGCGTCGCGGAAGGGACGGTACGGACGGCGGCACGGGCACTCCTAGAGGGGACGTCGACTCTCAGAAGCCAGGGGAGGACTTCTGCGATACGGAAAGCGGATTCCGTGGCGATCACTCTCGGGGTTTTCTTGATCCCGCGAAATACCTCCGTGTTAAGGCCGCGTAAATCACGCTCCGTGTGACCCATCGCACACAACTGGCCTCAGCAGCCGTCCCGTTCCTCGCTGAGCACCCCCTGAACGGTGGTCAGGGGGCGGTCGTAGCAGCCCGCGGACCGCCGAGGGTCAGCACGGTGCGCAGCCGGTCGTCCGTGCCCGGTGTGGTCGTTCCGTTCCTCGCGTACGTCCGCCGGGTGAGCGTCGTGCGGGCCGGTCCACGTCCGTCGACGGTGACCGACTCGTCGTCGCTCCACGTGGCGTCGAGGCCGTCCACGTTCTCGCCGTCGGTCCACCGGTGCGCGCAGGTGTCGGCGAGCGTGCGGCTGACGGTGGTGGTCACGCGTCCGTGCGAGGTGTCGACGTACCCGGCGACGGTCAGCCGGTGGCCCGCCTCGGTGTCCACGCGGTTCGGTGAACCGGCCGTATACGTCGAGGAGTTGGCGAGGTCGCCCGCCCTGTGCGCGGTGAGCTTGCCGGACACGTGTGTGCTCGCGGCGTCCTGCCACACGAGCACGTTGACCGGAGCGCTCCAGCCGTCCTGCCCCTCGGCACACCGACGACCGAGACCTCGACCCGGTGCGGGCGGCCGTCGTCGAACAGGCCGGCGAACGGCGTCAGGTCGTAGTCGACCGGCCGGAACCGGGCCTCGGCGACGGCGACTTGGCAGGCTTGCCGGCAGGCCGTGCCACGGGCGGAGCCGCGGTCACCGGGTCGCGCCAGTCGGTGCCGAACTCGGCGGGGGCGTCGGCGGATCGGGCCGGACTCGCCCTGATGAGGGTGCTCGCCAGAAGGGTCGCTCCGGCGAGCATGGACACGACCCTCCGTCTCGTCATGGCCCGTGTTCTACGGGGAGTCGGCGCCCTTGCGCAATGAGGCGTCCGCCAGGAGTGCTAGGCCTTCAGGTCCGCCCTGTCCCCCATCACCACCACGGGATGCCGGTCCGGGTCGAGCGTGCGCAGCAGGTACTCCATCGCCGCCTTGGAGAGGCTGATGCAGGCCGACGTACCGCTGCCGTGGTCCAGGTGCAGCCAGATGCCGCCGCCCTTCGCGTCGCCCTCGGGACGTTCCGGGTCGTCGGGCGGGTTGCCCTTGGCGCGGTTGTAGTCGATGGCGATGACGTAGTCGAAGTCGTGCCAGTGCGACTTCGCCCACCACCGCGGGGCCGCGAAGGACGCGTCGCGTGTGTACGGGAGCCGGGAGCCGGGGTCGGCGAGGACGCCGCCCGCATCCGTGAGGGTGAACACGCCGATCGGGCTGCGCCGGTCGCCCTCGTGGTGGTCGGCGGTCCAGCCCTTCTTGCCGTTGTGCGCCGGCCAGCTGCGGGTGCGGTCCCAGGTCGAGCCGCGCTTCGTGTAGAGCACGACCGTGGAGTCCGCTGACTCCCTGCCCTCGCCGTAGACCGCCACGACCTGACGGGAGGCGGCGGGGATGCGCCGCTGCAGGCGATCACCCACACCGGGGATACGGGTGCTCTCGGTCTCACGCGCGCGGGCGGCCGCCTCGCCCGCGGCTCCCGCCTCTCCGGCGCCGCTCCGTCGCCCGCCGTCGCACCCGGACAAGGTGGCGAGAAGGATCCCCAGGGCCGCCAGAGCGACCGTCGCACGCTGCACACCGCTGTTTTGCATCGCCCCATGGTGGCATCACGTTCCGGGCGTTTGCGCGCGGTTCGGTCGATACGGGTCATGGCGGACGGCAGCCGGATCCGTCCGGCGTCGCAGAAAACCGGTTGCCTCCGACCACGCTGCGACGCGAACCTGTCACGGTTTGCTGCCGCCGCACGCGGCTTCCTCCACCCTCCTGACACGAGCCACCGGGACGTCAGTCGTCATGCAGATCCAAGACCTTCCGTATCCCGACCCGGGTGTGCCGGACGCGCGCTCAGGTCACCGATTCCTGTGGTGGCTGGGCCGAAATCAGCTGGGCGGGCAGTTCAAGGCGTTGGCCTGGGGGCTGTTGCACTTCGTCTCGGTCTCCGCGCTGCCGTTCTGTGTAGGCGTGGCGATCCAGGCCGTCGTCGACCGTTCGGGCGGGCAACTCGCCCTCGCGGGCGGGCTGTTGGCCTTGGCCGGCGTCGGCGTCGCGCTCGGCGACACCTTCCTGCACCGCGCCGCGGTCACCAACTGGATCACGGCCGCGGCCCGCGTCCAGCAGCTGCTGGCCCGCAAGGCCGCGCAGCTGGGCTCGGCGCTGACCCGGCGGGTCGCGGCCGGTGAGGTCGTGGCCGTCTCCACCGGTGACGTCGAGAAGATCGGCTGGTTCGTGGAGGCCGTCTCCCGGTTCACCGCGGCGGCCGTCACCGTCGTGCTGGTCTGCGTCGCCCTGGTCGTCTACCAGCCGGCGCTCGGCGTGGTCGTCGCCGCGGGGCTGCCCGTGCTGGCGATCGCGGTGCTGCCGCTGCTGCCCCGGGCGACCCGGCGGGCCGACTTCCAGCGCGAGAAGGCGGGGCGGGCCACCGAACTGGCCTCGGACACCGTCGCCGGCCTGCGCGTGCTGCGCGGCATCGGCGGCGAGGAGCTGTTCCTCGACCGCTACCGCCGTGCCTCCCAGGAAGTCCGCCACGCGGCCGTGCGCAGTGCCCGCATGTGGTCCCTGATCTCCGCGATCCAGGTGCTGCTGCCGGGTCTGCTGATGGTCGCGGTCATCTGGTACGGCGTCCACCTGGCCCGGCAGGGCCGCATCACCGTGGGCGAACTGGTCACCGTCTACAGCTCGGTGATGGTCCTGAGCTATCCGCTGCAGCACTTCCACGAGATCGCCATGGCGTACTCCTTCTCGCGGCCCTCGGCCAAGCGGGCCGCGCGCGTGCTGTCGCTCGAACGGGCCACGGACACGCAGGGAGTGCGCGAGGCCGACGTACCGGCCGGCGATCTGTACGACCCCGCCACCGGTCTGCTGGCCCCGGCCGGCCGGTTCACCGCCGTGGTGTGCGGCGACCCGGACACGGCGGGCCTGCTCGCCGAACGGCTGGGCGGCCACCCCGCCGAGCGGAGCACCTCCGTCCTGCTGGGCGGCGTGCCCCTCGACGAGCTGCCGCTGGACACGGCCCGCACGGCCGTGCTCGTGCAGGACAAGGACCCGGTGCTGCTGTCCGGTTCGCTGCGTGAACTGCTCGCCGTGCCCGCTTCGGGTGACGTCGCCGCGCGGGCTGCGCTGGCGGCCGCCCAGTGCGGGGACGTCCTGGAGGCGCTCGCCCAGGGGTCGTTGGACGCCGAGGACCCGATGGACACCCGGATCACCGAACGCGGGCGGTCGCTGTCCGGCGGGCAGCGCCAGCGGCTCGCCCTGGCCCGCTCGCTGATCACCGACCCGGAGGTGCTCGTCCTGGACGAGCCGACCTCGGCCGTCGACTCGCACACCGAGGCGCGGATCGCGGAGGGGCTGCGCGGACTGCGGGAGGGGCGCACGACGGTGGTGTTCACCTCCTCGCCGCTGCTCCTGGACCACGCGGACCGGGTCGTGCTGGTGCACGAGGGCGAGGTCACGGCGGTCGGAGTGCACCGCGAACTGGTGCGGACCGAGCCGCGGTACCGGGCCGTCGTGACGCGCGAGACCGAGGAGGAGTCCGCCCTGAGCGGCGTACTCGACGAACTGAACGACCTGGAAGAGATCGAGGAGACAGCATGATCGGCGTGGCGCCACCGGCGTACGACCCGGCGGCCCCGACGACGGCACACACCCTGCCCGTCGGCGCCCCCGCGACCGTACGCGCCTATGTGGCGGAGCTGTTCCGACGGCACCGTCGCGCCTTCCTGCTCCTCATCACCGTCAACACGGTGTCCGTGGTCGCCTCGATGGCGGGCCCATGGCTGCTGGGCGGGCTCGTGGAGCGGGTGTCGGACAAGGCGCACGAGCTTCATCTCGGGCTCACCGTCGGCCTGTTCACGCTCGCGCTGCTCGTCCAGGCCGTGTTCGTACGGGAGGTGCGGCTGCGCGGGGCGATGCTCGGCGAACGGATGCTGGCCGACCTGCGCGAGGACTTCCTCGTACGGTCCGTCGGCCTGCCGCCGGGCGTCCTGGAACGGGCGGGCACGGGCGACCTGCTGTCCCGGATCACCACGGACATCGACCGGCTCGGCAACGCGATGCGCGAGGCCGTGCCACAGCTGGCGATCGGCGTGGTGTGGGCGGTGCTGCTGCTCGGCGGTCTCGCCGTCACGGTGCCGCCGCTGGCGCCCGCCGTGCTGCTCGCCGTGCCGCTGCTGGTGGTCGGCTGCCGCTGGTACTTCAAGCGGGCGCCGTCCGCCTACCGCTCCGAGTCCGCCGGATACGCCGCCGTGGCCGCGGCCCTCGCCGAGACGGTCGACGCCGGACGCACCGTCGAGGCCCACCGCCTCGGCGAGGGCCGCATCGAGCTGTCGGAGCGCCGGGTCAAGGAGTGGACGTCCTGGGAGCGCTACACGCTGTGGCTGCGGTCCGTGCTCTTCCCCGTCATCAACCTCACCCATCTGACCGTGCTCGCCTCGGTGTTGATGATCGGCGGGGTGTTCGTCCTGCAGGGCTGGATCGGAGTGGGCCAGCTGACGACGGGCGCGCTCATCGCGCAGATGCTCGTCGACCCGGTGAACCTGATCCTGCGCTGGTACGACGAGCTGCAGGTCGCGCAGGTGTCGTTGGCCCGGCTGGTCGGCGTGCGCGACATCGAGCCGGCCGCCGGGGAGGAGTCGCTGGCCCCCGACGGGCGCGACGTGCACGCGGACCGGGTGCACTTCGGCTACCGCGAGGGCGTGGACGTGCTGCGCAAGGTGTCGCTGCAGGTCGCACCCGGCACCCGGCTGGCGCTGGTCGGTCCCTCGGGTGCGGGCAAGTCCACGCTGGGCAGGCTGCTCGCCGGCATCTACGCGCCCCGGGACGGCCGCATCACCCTGGGCGGCGCCGAGCTGTCCCGGATGCCCGCCGAACGCGTCCGCTCCCACGTGGCTCTGGTCAACCAGGAACACCACGTCTTCGTGGGCTCCCTGCGCGACAACCTCCTGCTCGCCCGAACCAGCGCGGCGGACGCCGAGCTGTGGGCGGCGCTGGGCGCGGTCGACGCCGACGGCTGGGCGCGCGCGCTGGACGAGGGTCTGGACACGGAGGTCGGCTCGGGCGGGCTGGCCCTCACCCCGGCCCAGGCCCAGCAGATCGCGCTGGCCCGCCTGGTGCTGGCGGACCCGCACACGCTGGTCCTGGACGAGGCGACGTCGCTGCTCGACCCGCGTGCGGCACGCCACCTCGAGCGGTCCCTCGCCCGGGTCCTCGACGGCCGCACGGTGGTCGCCATCGCCCACCGGCTGCACACCGCGCACGACGCGGATGTGATCGCCGTCGTCGAGAACGGCCGCATCAGCGAGCTCGGCAGCCACGACGAGCTGGTCGCCGCGGACGGGGCGTATGCGGCGCTCTGGCGGTCGTGGCACGGGTGAGCCGCGGGCCGGTCGGGGGCTGCCGTACGGCGGCTCCCGGCCGGGTCAGTAGCCGTAGCCACCGCCGTTCCCGTTGTCGTCCGCCGACGGTACGGCCTTCTTGACCGCCGTACCCTGGGGGTCGAGCGCGTACCAGATCTTGTCGATGCCCTGGCCCTTCAGATCGCCCGCCTTCCGGTCGTCGGCGTAGTAGTAGAGCGGGTGCCCGGCGTACGTCGCCTGGGGCTTGTCGCCCTTGGTGGTCCCGATGAGACCTGCGTCGACGCCGGAACCCGCCTTCGGCTTGCCCTCCAACGGCGGCCACAGCTTGAGGCAGGCCGCGTCGCAGTTCATCGAGTTGGTGTTCTTGCCGTCCTCGGTGAACAGGTACAGCGTGCGGCCGCCGCCGTCCACGAGGATTTTCCCGATCGGCGACTCGCTCGTCCGCACGGTGGAGGTGTCCATGGCCGCCGGTGCCTTGTTCGCGGTCTGACTGCCGCTGCTGCCGCCTCCGCAGCCGGCGAGCCCCAGCGCGGCGGCGAGGGCGAGCCCGGGCACGATCATCCTGACTGTTCTCATGGTCTCTCCGTCCTTCGATCTCTCCGTCCCTTCGCACGGAGGTGGTACGGGCGAGCGGCGCCGAGGGATTGGGGCGGGCCGTATCAAATTGGTGCAGGCCGACTTCAATCCCTCCGGCGGGTTCATACGTACACAAGGGCGTGGAGCTGTTCCCGCGTGCGGACCGGGTCGACGATGCCTCGCTCGTCGCCGGCTTCGCGCTGGGCGACGAGCAGGCGGCGGTCGCCTTCGTCCGCCGCTTCCAGGACGCGGTGTACGGCCTGGCGCTGTCGGTGACCCGTGATCCGGTACTCGCCGAGGACGTCAGCCAGGAGGTGTTCGTCCGGGCCTGGCGGGCCGCCGAGAACTACGACCCGCGGCGGGCCTCGGCACTCACCTGGCTGCTGACCATCACCCGCAACGCCGCGATCGACGCCGTCCGGGCACGGCGCTCCACCCCGGTCCTGGCCGAGACCCTGGAGCGGCTCCTGGACGTGACCCTGCGGTCCCGCGCCGACGAGGACGGCACGGAACGGCTGGCGCTGCTCGCCCTGGAGAGCGAGCGCGCCCTCGCCCGCCTGCGAGCCCTGCCGGTCGAGCAGGCCCGCGCCGTCGCGCTCGCCGTGCTCGGCGGCTGCACCGCCGCCGAGGTGGGCCGGCACGAGAACATCCCCCTGGGCACCGCCAAGACCCGCATCCGCACCGGCCTGCGAAGGCTGCGCGACGCGCTGAAGGAGGGAAGCCGCGATGGAACGCCACCCTGACGAGGACGAGCTGACCGCCCTGGCCCTCGGCACCCTCCCCGGCGAACCGCCGGAGCTGCTGCGTCACCTCGCCGCCTGCGCGGCCTGCCGCTCGGCGTACGACGACCTGTCGGCGGCCGTCGACGCGGTGCTGCCCGCGGCACCCACGGTCGCGGCTCCGCCCGGCCTCGACGCCCGGGTCCTCGACCGCATGGAACTGCGCCGCCGCTCCCCCGCCCGCCGCTCGCACCGGACCCCGCTGCTGGTCGCAGCGGCCGCCGCGGCCGGACTCTGCCTGGGCGCGGTCGGCGGCGTCCTCCTCCACCACGAGTCGGCCCAGGTCCAGGTGACCGCGAGCGACCACGGAGCACTGCTGGTCACCGGCTCGGGGGCGAGGGTCGGCACCGTGGAACCGAGCCGCGTCGGCGAGGACCGCGTCGTGGTCATGCAGATCACGGCCGGCCGGCCCGGCATCCACTACACCTGCCGGCTCGTCCTCACGGACGGCTCCACCCGCGACGCCGGCCAGTGGTGGATGCCGCCCTCCGGCCGGGCCACCTGGATCGCCTACGGCTCGGCCGGCTCCGTCGACCGCGTCGAACTGGTGACGGACGACGGCCACGTCTGGTCCTCGGCCGTTCTGCGCGGCTGACGCCGCTTCGGGCCCCCACGGCAGACGGACAGGACTCATGAGCCGGTTCGCCGGTGCCGAGCACCTCGTCGTGCCGTGCCGTTGCGCAGTCCCGAAAGGGGGTGGAAGGCTGGAGAGCGGCACCGGCTCGGGGAGCGCCCTGGGACCGCAGGTCCCTTCCGGGTGCGGCCAGTGCTCCGCGTGACGGCGGCCCGACGCCCAGCGCGGTGAGAACGGGCCCGTCCCCACCACCTGGAGGTACCCGTGAACAGCGCCGACGGATGGGGAGACGACGTCTACCAGCCCGACGGATCCGAGATCCAGGAGGACTCCGGGCTGCTCGACGGGGAGGACACCCTGGTCAACGACGGTGTCGACGACCCCCTCGACCGGGGCTGGTCCCCTCCGGACAGACCATGGGCGGTGGAGCACGACGGCGTGACCGCGGCGGAGCGCCGACGCGGGGAGACGCTGGACCAGCGGCTCGCCGAGGAGCTGCCGGACCTCGTCACGCCCGACGGAGATGGCATCGGCGACTGCGACGGCACCGACGGCGAACTCCTGGACAACGAGGTCGGCACCGTCCGCTCCGGCCGTCTCGTGGCACCGGACGAGGGCGCGCACGAGGACGACGAGAGCGCGCTGATCGCCACGGACGTGGGCATCGACGGTGCGGCGGCGTCCGCCGAGGAGGCCGCGATGCACATCGTCGACGAGGACGCCCTGTCGGGCTGAGCCGTCCCTCCCCACACCGTCCGCCGCAGCGCCCACGCCGTACAAGGAGGACTCATGCAGCAGGACAAGCACCCCGACTACCACCAGGTCGTCTTCCGCGACCGCGCCGCGGGCTACGCCTTCCTGACCGGGTCCACCGCGACCAGCAAAGAGACCATCGAGTGGGACGACGGCGAGACCTACCCGGTGGTCGACGTCGAGATCTCCTCCGAGAGCCACCCCTTCTACACCGGCAAGGCGCGGACGGTGGACACAGAGGGCCGTATCGCCCAGTTCGAGCGGCGCTACGGCGGCGCGGGTCAGGGCTCGGGCGGCGCGGGCTGAACCAGCCGCGCGCCGGTCCCCGTCCCTCAGATGAAGTTCAGCGCCGCCGCGCAGCCCACCCCGCCGAGCAGCATGAACACCGGCATCAGCACCTTGAGCTCGACCCAGCTGCCCGCCCGGAACCGCATGAACTTCGGCGGGCCGATCGGGTACCAGCGCTTGCGGCCCACCGGGATCGGCCACAGAATCGGGCAGCCGGAGACCGTCAGCGCGTCGCCGATGTCGTGCACTATCGCGCCCAGCACAATCGGCAGCCCCAGCCACAGGTACTGCTGGCCGGGCTGCGTGAACAGCCACTCCGAGCCGTTGCCCGGCTTGTCCAGCACACCGGCGAGGATCCACGAGCTGGTCGCGGCCAGCAGCCACACCAGGACGTCGGCGCTGGAGCCCCGGGTCGCCCGCCACAGCAGGCCCTCGATGGCCAGCACCATGTGGACGAAGAGGATGGCGAGGACCGCCCAGCGGCCACCGGTGATGGCGGCGACCGACGTACCCGCACCGAGTAGGACCGCCCACAGCCAGGTGTGGGTGAGCGTGCGGTGGCCGCCGGAGCGGCGCGGGTCGCCCTGCTTCCTCGTCGCCTTGTAGACGGCGTAGGAAATCTTGTCGACGATCTCGCACAGACCGCGCGACAGGGGGCCGAAGGCCCGCGAGATGGTGGCCGCCTGGTGGTCCAGGTCCGGTGCCAGCGCGGCGCCCGCGCAGATCAGAGCACCGACCAGGATGACCGGCCAGGGCATCGGGTGCCCGGCCGCGGCTGCCGCCGCACCGACGCCGAGCCAGGCGGCGGCGCCCGACAGTGAGTGTGCTGGTCCCATCATGGCCGTTACCCGCCCCATTCCTCATGTGCCGCTGTCCAGTTGACCGGGTGCCCTGACACTCCGTCGGCGACACAGCGTACTGGTCGTGATCTTCGGGCCGACAACCGATTCCCCTATGAGCGAGGACGCCAGGCAAGATGGGTCCGTGACACTCATCGATCAGCTGCCGCCGACCGCCGACCCCGACGCCCTCTACGAAGCCTTCGAGTCGTGGGCCCAGGAGCGCGGTCTCACGCTCTACCCCCACCAGGAGGAGGCGCTGATCGAGGTGGTCTCCGGTGCGAACGTGATCGTGTCGACGCCCACCGGCTCCGGCAAGAGCATGATCGCGGCGGCCGCCCACTTCGCCGCCCTGGCCCGCGACGAGGTCACCTTCTACACGGCTCCGATCAAGGCCCTGGTCTCGGAGAAGTTCTTCGAACTGTGCAAGATCTTCGGCACCGAGAACGTCGGCATGCTGACCGGCGACGCGTCCGTCAACTCGGACGCGCCCGTCATCTGCTGCACCGCCGAGGTGCTCGCCTCGATCGCACTGCGCGACGGCAAGGGCGCGGACGTCGGCCAGGTCGTCATGGACGAGTTCCACTTCTACGCGGAGGGGGACCGCGGCTGGGCCTGGCAGATCCCGATCCTGGAGCTGCCCCGGGCGCAGTTCATCCTGATGTCGGCCACGCTCGGCGATGTCTCGATGTTCGAGGACGACCTCACCCGGCGCACCGGCCGTCCCACGTCGGTGGTCCGCTCGGCGACCCGCCCGGTGCCCCTCTCCTACGAATACCGGCTCACCCCGCTCACGGAGACGCTGACCGAACTGCTGGAGACCAGGCAGGCTCCGGTCTACATCGTGCACTTCACGCAGGCTCAGGCCGTGGAGCGGGCGCAGGCGCTGATGAGCATCAACATGTGCACACGCGAGGAGAAGGACCAGATCGCCGAGCTGATCGGCAACTTCCGCTTCACCACCAAGTTCGGCCGCAACCTCTCGCGGTACGTGCGGCACGGCATCGGCGTCCACCACGCCGGCATGCTGCCCAAGTACCGGCGCCTGGTGGAGAAGCTCGCGCAGGCCGGTCTGCTGAAGGTGATCTGCGGGACGGACACGCTCGGCGTCGGCGTCAACGTCCCCATTCGTACGGTGCTGTTCACGGCCCTGACCAAGTACGACGGAAGCCGCGTCCGTACGCTGCGCGCCCGTGAGTTCCACCAGATCGCGGGCCGTGCCGGACGGGCCGGCTTCGACACGGCGGGCTTCGTCGTCGCCCAGGCACCCGAGCACGTCGTCGAGAACGAGAAGGCGCTCGCCAAGGCCGGCGACGACCCGAAGAAGCGCCGCAAGGTCGTCCGCAAGAAGGCGCCCGAGGGCTTCGTCGCGTGGACGGACAACACCTTCGAGAAGCTCATCGCCTCCGATCCCGAGCCGCTGACCTCCCGCTTCCGGGTCACGCACACGATGCTGCTGTCGGTGATCGCCCGTCCGGGCAACGCCTTCGACGCGATGCGGCACCTCCTGGAGGACAACCACGAGCCGCGCAAGCAGCAGCTGAGGCACATCCGGCGCGCGATCGCCATCTACCGTTCCCTGTTGGACGGCGGCATCGTCGAGAAGCTCGACCAGCCGGACGCCACGGGCCGCATCGTGCGCCTCACCGTGGACCTGCAACAGGACTTCGCGCTCAACCAGCCGCTGTCCACGTTCGCGCTCGCCGCGTTCGAGCTCCTCGACCCGGAGTCGCCGTCCTACGCGCTGGACATGGTGTCCGTCGTCGAGTCGACGCTGGACGACCCGCGGCAGATCCTGGTCGCCCAGCTGAACAAGGCGAAGGGCGAGGCCGTCGCCGCGATGAAGGCGGACGGCGTCGAATACGAGGAGCGCATGGAGCGCCTCCAGGACATCAGCTACCCCAAGCCCCTGGAGGAGCTGCTGTTCCACGCGTACGACACTTACCGCAAGAGCCACCCCTGGGTGGGCGACCACCCGCTGTCGCCGAAGTCCGTCATCCGCGACATGTACGAACGGGCCATGTCCTTCACGGAGTTGGTGTCCTTCTACGAGCTGGCCCGCACCGAGGGCATCGTGCTGCGCTACCTCGCGAGCGCCTACAAGACCCTCGACCACAACATCCCGGACGACCTCAAGTCCGAGGACCTCCAGGACCTCATCGAGTGGCTCGGCGAGATGGTCCGCCAGGTCGACTCCAGCCTCCTCGACGAGTGGGAACAGCTCGCCAACCCGGAGGAGATGACCGCCGAGGAGGCCCAGGAGAAGGCCGACGAGGTCAAGCCGGTCACCAGCAACGCGCGCGCCTTCCGGGTCCTGGTCCGCAACGCGATGTTCCGCCGCGTCGAGCTCGCCGCCCTCGACCAGGTCGAGGAACTGGGCGAGTTGGACGCCGAGTCCGGCTGGGACGCGGACGCGTGGGGTGAGGCGATGGACAAGTACTGGGACGAGTACGACGACCTGGGTACCGGTCCCGATGCCCGTGGCCCCAAGCTGCTGCTCATCGAGGAGGAGCCGGAGCACGGCCTGTGGCGCGTCCGTCAGGCCTTCGCCGACCCGAACGGCGATCACGGCTGGGGTATCAGTGCGGAGGTCGACCTCGCGGCCTCCGACGCGGAAGGCCGTGCGATCATCCGCGTCACCGATGTCGGCCAGCTGTGAGCCAAGGAGAATCCCACGCATGACGAACCCGGCCGAGAGACTCGTCGACCTGCTCGACCTGGAGCAGATCGAGGTCAACATCTTCCGTGGCCGCAGCCCGCACGAGTCCCTGCAACGGGTCTTCGGCGGCCAGGTGGCGGGCCAGGCGCTGGTCGCCGCCGGCCGCACCACGGACGGCGACCGTCCGGTGCACTCGCTGCACGCGTACTTCCTGCGCCCTGGCCGGCCGGGCGTGCCGATCGTGTACCAGGTCGAACGGGTGCGGGACGGCAGGTCGTTCACGACCCGCCGGGTCACCGCCGTGCAGCAGGGCCGCACGATCTTCAATCTCACCGCCTCCTTTCACAAGCCTGAAGAAGGACCTTTCGAGCACCAGCTGCCGCCCGCCCGCAAGGTCCCGGATCCGGAGTCGCTCCCGACGGTCATGCAGGAGGTCCGCGAGCATCTGGGCGAACTGCCCGAGCAGTTGGAGCGGATGGCCCGGCGTCAGCCCTTCGACATCCGGTACGCGGACCGGCTGCGCTGGACGCCCGAGGAGGTCAAGGACGCCGAGCCGCGCAGCGCGGTGTGGATGCGCGCGGTCGGGCCACTCGGCGACGACCCCCTCGTGCACACCTGCGCGCTGACCTACGCCAGCGACATGACCCTCCTGGACGCCGTCCGCATCCCGATCGAACCCCTGTGGGGCCCGCGGAGTTTCGACATGGCGTCGCTGGACCACGCCATGTGGTTCCACCGCCCGTTTCGCGCGGACGAGTGGTTCCTCTACGACCAGGAGTCGCCGATCGCGACGGGCGGCCGGGGCCTGGCGCGCGGACGGATCTACGACGCCGAGGGCCGGCTGCTGGTGTCCGTGGTCCAGGAAGGTCTGTTCCGGGCGCTGTAGCTCACGCGGAAGCCCGGCGCATCCAGCCCAGCAGGCCGCGTGAACGTGCCGGTTCCTCGGGCACTGGTGGGTTGTGTTCCACGGCCACGGCCACGGCCGTCGGTGGTGCGGGGTGGGTCTGTTCCCGTGCTTCCGGCGGCCGCGGCCTGAGAGTTGGGCGTGGCGCGGGCTGGAGTGTGCGCGCCACGCGCACTGCCTGTGCGAGATCCGTCCGCAGCCAGCCGATCTCGTCCGGGTCCTCCGCCGTGGTGAGGCTCTCGGCCAGGTCGGCCGCGGGCGAGCCGGGTGCGCCGTGCGCCGGCGGCCTGGGCCGGAATCGGTTCAAGTGGGCGCGCTCGTAGGGATCCTGCACGATTTCCGCGACCTGGACGGCGTCGAGCTGGGATGCCACGGCCGCCGCGTACGCCCACGGATGATCGCCGGCCTGCCGCCGCAGGAATCCGAGGTTCCGCTGCCGCCAGTTGCGGGGCCGCAGATCCAGCCCCTCCGCCAACTGCTCGCGCAGACCGGAGGGTGTACGACCGCTCAGCCATGGCGCGTTGCTCTCGTCGGCCGCGAACCGCCGTACCTCCTCGGCCAGATAGAGCCAGACGACCGCCCTGTACCGATTGAGGTAGAACTTCACCGGCACAACGGCGCCGAGCCGGGCCAGGCGGGTGAACCTGCCGAGCGACACCTCCAGCAGCTCCGCGGCCTCCTTCGTGCCCACGGCCTCGACCCGTTTCTTCAACGCCTCGGGAAAACCGTCCTCGGCGCACAGCCGGTCGATCTCGGTGCGGGTGACCCGCAGACCCCCACCCCCTTCGTCGGGCACGGTGCGGATGCATCCGAGGTTCACGGCAAGGTCGAACTCCCCTCGCCTGAGCCCCAGTTCCCGGGCAGCCCGGCTCGGTGTGCAGGAGGTGCTGTGCTGGTGCGTGACGGTGTTGCCCGACATGTTGGTCTCCCCCGTGGAGTACGTGGTCCGCGCCGTCCGCGCGGCCTCGGAAAAAAACCGTAGCCGCTTTGGCGGATCTCGTGGCGAGCCTGTGGATAACTCCACGGGAGAGGGGAAACGTGCAGGTCAGACGTCTGTCGTCGGGATTCGCTCGGGCTGTCGGGCCTCCACGCCGAGGTGTTCGCCGACCCGGTTGACGAGCAGGGTCATCTCGTAGGCGATCTGGCCGATGTCGGCCTCCGCACCGCTGAGTACGCACAGACAACTGCTGCTGCCGGCGGCGGTGACGAACAGCACCGCGTCGTCGAACTCGACCATGGTCTGGCGCACTCTGCCCGCGCCAAAGTGGCGTCCCGAACCCTTGGCCAGGCTGTGCAGTCCGGACGAGACGGCGGCGAGGTGCTCGGCGTCCTCGCGTCGCAGCCCCGTACTCGCTCCGGTCACCAGCCCGTCGTTGGACAGGACCAATGCGTGCCGCACATGTTCGACGCGCTCGGTCAGGTCATCCAAGAGCCAGTCAAGTCCCTGGTTCTGCGCCATGGTCCGGTCTCCCCGTGTGACGACTCCCCCTGGCCGGAGGATCTCCACGCCAGCCTTCACCACGACCGGCCCACGGGCAAGGAGGATGGGGGCATGGCGAAGAAGATGACCGACGAGGAATGGCGGGCGTTCGTCTCGCACGGCACCCGCACCGCAAAGCTGTCGACCGTCCGCGCGGACGGAAGCCCTCATGTGACGCCGATCTGGTTCGTGCTCGACGGCGACGACGTGGTGTTCAACACCGCCGGGACCAGCGTCAAGGGGCGGAATCTGGCCCGTGACGGCCGGGCCGCCCTGTGTGTCGACGACGACCGGCCGCCCTTCGACTTCGTCGTGTTGCAGGGGCGTGCCCGGATCTCGGAGGATCTCGGGGAACTGAGGCACTGGGCCGCCCGGATCGGGGCGCGGTACATGGGTGAGGAGCGCGCCGCGGAGTTCGGGGAACGCAATGGCGTACCGGGTGAGCTCCTCGTTCGCATCGCGATCGACAAGGTCCTGGCCGAGAAGGGCGTCGCGAGCTGAGCGCGGTCGCCCGCCGCGGTCCGTCAGCCGACCGAGTCGAGCAGCCGGGCGGTGTGCATCCGCCCGGCGTACTCGACGAGCCGGATCAGCACCTCCTTCCCCGAGTCGCGGTCACGGGCGTCGCAGAGCACCACCGGTGTTCCCCGGTCGAGGTCGAGGGCGCGTGAGACGTCCTGGGCCCCGTAAGTGCGGGCGCCCGTGAAGCAGTTGACGGCCACCACGAACGGGATGCGTCGGTGCTCGAAGTAGTCCACCGCGGGGAAGCAGTCCTCGAGCCGCCGTGTGTCCGCGAGGACCACGGCGCCGAGGGCCCCTTGTGACAACTCGTCCCACAGGAACCAGAAGCGGTCCTGGCCCGGAGTGCCGAAGAGGTACAGGGAGAGACCGGACCGGATGGTGATGCGTCCGAAGTCCATGGCGACGGTCGTGGTGACCTTCTGGTCCACGCCGTCCGTGTCGTCCACCGACTGGCCGGCCTCACTGAGCAGTTCCTCGGTGCGCAGCGGCCTGATCTCGCTGACCGCGCCCACCAGAGTGGTCTTGCCCACGCCGAATCCGCCGGCGACCAGTATCTTCAACGCCAGTGCGGACGTGTCGCCGCCCTGCGCATCGGAGTGCTCGGAGACCATCGATCACTTCTCTCGGGAGTGCCGGCAACGGTCGACGTCCAAACGCATCATCACAACTGCGTCCCCTCTCCGAGGGATCGGACCGCTATTTGCGCCATACGACCGACTCGCTCCCCTTCGGTGTCCGGATGGGTGCACGAGTCGGGACCGTACGGGACCGGGTGGTGGTGGTTTTTCATCTACAGCGCTCGCAGTCCTTCGATCACCTCGCGCAGAATCCGTTCGTCGGGAAGTTGCGCGGGCGGTACCGGACGGCTGACGGTGACGCAGCCGAGTTCCAGCAGGTCGCCGAGGAGCACCCGGACCACTCCCACGGGCAGGTCGGCTCCCGCCGCGAGCTCCGCGACCGACTGGGTCTCCGTGCGGCACAGTTCGATCAGGGCCCGGTGCTCCGGTCCGAGCCCCGTGTCGTCGCCGGCGCCGGGCGCGCCCTGGTCCAGGGTGACCAGGGCGATCAGGTCGAAGCGAACCCCCGTGGGTCCGGGCTTGGTTCGTCCGCCCGTCATGGCGTACGGGCGGACGAGGGGCCCGGCCTCGCCGTCGTACCACTGGCTGCCCGGTTCGAGCGGGGCGCCGGTCCTGTCCTCGTTCATGTGCACGCGCCGCCTTCTCGCCTCATCGGGCGGCGGGCGGCCGCGCGGCGACGCGCGTCGGGGTGTACAGATGCTCACCGACGCGTTTGACCAGCCGTGCCATCTCGTAGGCCACCAGGCCGATGTCTGCGGTCACGGCGGTGAGTACGGCGAGGCAGGAGCCGTCGCCCGCAGCGGCCACGAACAGGAAGCCGTCGTCCATCTCCACCATGGTCTGACGCACGCCGCCGGCGCCGAAGTGCCGGCCCGCGCCCTTGGCCAGGCTGTGGAAGCCTGAGGCCACGGCGGCGAGGTGTTCCGCGTCCTCGCGACGCAGGTCGGTCGACGCTCCCACGGCGAGTCCGTCGTTGGACAGCACCACGGCGTGCCGCACCTCGCTCACGCGCAGCACCAAGTCGTCCAGCAGCCAGTCGAGTTCGCCGGATCGCCGGTCGGCCCTCATGCTCGGGTCCTGGATCATGCGCGGTCTCCTTCGCTGCTGTCGCTGCGCCGTGTGTTATCCGGTCCGGCAGCGCGGCCGGGTTGTCTGCCACCGCCGCGCGTCCAGCCGTCGCGGTACGCCGCCATGCGCTCCCGCACGCTCTCAGGGGTGCGCTGGTCGTCCTGGGGGGAGGCCGACGCCTGCGCCAGCTCCTCGGGGCGCTGTTCGCGCAGTTGGGGCGCGAGACTTGCCTGGCGTACGCGGCGGGGCAGGTCGTCGGACTCTTCGGCGTCCTCCGGGGGACGGTGCAGGCGCAAGGTGGTGACTCCGGGGGGTGGGGTGTCGGACGTCGTCTCCACCGCGGCCGGTGCGTGAGCCACCAGCGCGGGCCGCTCGGTCGTGGCCGGAACGGACTCCTGGCGCGGGGCGGCGCCGGGCACGCGCGCGTACTCGCGTTCCGCCGGCTGCTCCATGGACGCGGCCTTGCTGGGGGAACGTTCCGCCGCGCCGCCGTGCAGCAGGGCCGTGGGCAGCAGGACGACCGCGGTGGTGCCGCCGTAGGGCGAGGTGCGCAGGTGCACCTTGATGCCGTGGCGGGCCGCGAGCCTGCTGACCACGAAGAGGCCGAGCCGGTCGCTGTCGAAGAGGTCGAGCGCCTCGGACTGTTCGATACGGCGGTTGGCCTCGGCGAGGGTCTCCGTGCCCATGCCCAGGCCCCGGTCCTCGACCTCGACGACGTAGCCGTTGCCGACGGGTTCGCCGGTGACGCGCACGCGCGTGTGGGGCGGTGAGAACTGGGCCGCGTTCTCGACGATCTCGGCCAGGAGGTGCGTGAGGTCGGCGACGGCCGAGCCGACGACGGATGCCTCCGGGAGCTGTCGTACCTCCACGCGCGCGTAGTCCTCGACTTCGGACACGGCCGCGCGCACCACGTTCGTCAGCGAGACCGGCATGCGCCAGGCCCGGCCGGGTGCCGCTCCGGAGAGGATGATCAGGCTCTCGGCGTGGCGCCGCATACGGGTGGTGAGGTGGTCGAGCCGGAAGAGGTCGCTGAGCTCGTTCGGGTCGTCGGATCGGCGTTCCATGCTGTCGAGGAGGCTCAGTTGGCGGTGGACGAGGACCTGGCTGCGGCGGGCGAGGTTGACGAAGACCCCGGAGATGCCGCTGGCGAGTTCGGCGCGCTCGACGGCGGCCCGCAGGGCGGCGCGGTGCACGGTGCCCAGTGCCTCGGCGACCTGTCCGGCCTCGTCCTCGGCGGGCGGTCCGGGCGGGGCCTCGGCCTGGATGTCGATCTCCTCGCCCGCGCGCAGCTTCCGCATGGCTTCGGGGAGGTTGCGCCGGGCGATCTCCAGGGCGCTGTTGCGCAGGCTCACCAACTCGATGACGAGGCCACGTCCGATGCGGACCGAGATGACGAGCGACGCGACCACCGCGGCGAGGCCGAGCAACACCGCGGCACCGGCCGGGGAGAGCAGGCCGCGGGTGAACGGGTCGGCCCGGTCCGCGACGCCGCTTCCCGCGTTCTGCTCGATCGTGCGCATGGCGTCCTGCACACGCGTGTGTGCCTTGTTCCAGGTGCCTTCCGGTGCTGCCTTGATGGGGCCGGGCGTGCCGCCGTCGAGGACCTCGTTCTCCGTGGCGCCCAGGGTGGCGTAGGCGCTGCTGTCGGCGAGGGTCTGCCAGGCGCTGCGTTCGGGGCCGCTCAGGTCGGCGACGGCCGCGTCGGTGAGGGCGCGGCGGGTGTCGACGGCGCCGGTGAACAGCCGCAGCCGCTCGCCGCTGAGGCCACCGGCGAGGCGCGCGCTCGCCAGCACCGCGTCCTCCTGGGCCAACGCCTCGCCCGCGCGGGAGAATTCGAGCAGCACGCGCGCGTCGGAGCCGAGGTCGGCGTCCTGGATGCCGGTGAGCGCGCCGCCCACCCCGAAGGCACCGCTGATGGTCTTCGTGTACTGCCCGTACGTCACGTTCCAGTCCGTGCGGCGGTCGAGCACCGCGGTGCGCAGGGAACTCAGCCGTTCGGCACCGGCGACGAAGCTGTCGAGCCGCTGAGCCACTCCGGCGGGCAGTTCCTCACTGCTGGCGACGGTGTTGTGGTTCCCGAGCCGCAGCTTGGCCATGGCCTTGTCGGTGCGGTCCGCGAGCTTCTTGTAGTCACCGCTCTGCCCGGCCGACGGGTCGGTCGCGTAGCGAACCGCTGCCACACGCTCGGCCTGCAGCGCGGCAACGGCCGCGGCGACCGGGGTGCGGATCTGGGAGTCGACGCGCTGCAACTGCCGTAGCCGGGAGACGTCCTGGGCGGTGCTGACGGTGGCGTACGCCCACAGGGCCAGCAGCGAGACGACCGGGACCATCAGCAGACAGACGATCTTCGCCCGAACGGTGCGCGGCCGAATCCGCCAGCGGGCCCCGGACGCGGGTGCCTCGTCCGGCACCGCGCCGGCGGGCTCGTCCAGGACCTCGTCGGCGGGCGGCCCGGCATGGGCGCGACGGCCGCGTGCGGGAGGCGGGGGCGGCGACTCGGCGCCGGGGCTGGGGGTCCTACGGGGTGTACGCATGGCCTCCTCGCTCGGGAGTGGTTCGGGGCGGGCCGCGAGTCCGGCACCGGGCCGGGCCCGCCGCTAGCGAACGGCGCTCTCCACCGGCCGCTGGGCCGAGGCGGACGCCTCGCGCTCCCCGGTCGTCGGCGACAGCGCGACGAAGGCCGAGGTCAGGAACAGGTAGGAGCCGAGACCGACGGCGAGGGGGAAGATGAACTGCATCGCCGTGGCCCCGGGCAGCGCCTGGCCGGAGGGCGTGACGCGCACGCTCACGGCGAACATCCCGGTGTAGTGCATGCTGCTCACCGCGGCCCCCATGATCAGCGAGGCGACGACGACGGCAACGGGCGACTTGATGTTGAGTGCCGCCCACAGGGCCGCCGTCGCCGCGACGACGGCGATCAGCACGGAGAGTGCGACGAGGGCCGGGTCGTAGCTGACGTGGCCGTGCAGCCGCACCGCCGCCATTCCCAGGTAGTGCATGCTCGCGACGCCGATCCCGGTGGTCAGTCCGCCGAGGAAGAGCGCCCGGGCGCGGTCACGGCTGTAGCCGACGGCGAAGACGCCGGCGCAGACGACGATCATGGCGACGAGCAGGCTCACGATGGTGAGCGGCACGTCGTAGCGGATGTCGGTCCCGCTGACGCCGAAGCCGAGCATGGCCACGAAGTGCATGGTCCAGATGCCGGTGCCGATCGCCGAGGCCGCGGTGATGAGCCAGTTGCGGCGCGAGCGTCCGGTGGCGCCGAGCGCGCGGACCGTGCAGCGCAGTCCCAGTGCGGCGCCGATGCATGCCATCACGTACGACAGCACGGGGGTCAGCCAGCCGAAGGTGGCGTGGTCCAGGTGTCCCATGGCTCCGGGACGCTAGTCCGGGCAGGGGCGCACAAAGAGGGCGCATTTCGAAAGCTGTTGGAATATGACGCAGAGATGCACCTACACGATCGTGTCCCGCTCGAACGTGTGCACCTCGGCGTCACCCGTGTCGGTGAGAGATCATGCGGAACATGAGCGACGACCACACACATGTCCAGGATTTCTTCGGCGCCCGCGCCGCCGACTGGGACAGCCGGTTCCCCGACGACGGCCCCGCCTACGCCGCCGCGGTGGCCGACCTCGGGCTGCGCGAGGGCGACCGGGTGCTCGACGCGGGCTGCGGCACCGGGCGGGCCCTGACGCCGCTGCGTGCCGCCGTGGGGCCCTCGGGAGTGGTCGTCGGAGCCGACCTGACCCCGGCCATGCTTCAGGCCGCCGTACGGGCCGGGAGGGGGCGCGACGCGCAGTTGCTGCTCGCCGACGTCGCCGCGCTGCCGCTGCGGTCGCAGTCGGTGGACGCCGTGTTCGCCGCCGGCCTCATCGCGCACCTGCCTCAGCCGGCCGAGAATCTGCGGGAGTTGGCGCGCGTGGTCCGTCCCGGCGGACAGCTGGCGCTGTTCCACCCCATCGGCAGGACGGCGCTGGCGGCGCGGCAGGGCCGCCGGATCACCCCGGACGATCTGCGCGCGGAGCCCAACCTCCGTCCGCTGATGGCCGGTTCCGGTTGGCGCATGACCTCGTACGTCGACGAGGACGCCCGCTTCCTGGCGCTGGCCGTACGGGAAGGCTGAGCCTCAGCACGGGCCCGCGACCGCCGCCACGAAGGCGTCGGGGTTGTCGAACATGACGTTGTGGCCCGCACCCGCCACGGTCACCACGCGCACACCGGAGGCCACCAGGGCTTCCCTGCCCGCGAGTTCGCCGCTGAGCTCGCCCTGCACGTACACGCGGTCGATCGGCAGTTCCTCGAGGATGCTGCGCATGACGGGCTCCGAGCCACGCCGCAGGCCGACGGCCGTGCGGTGCAGGGCACGCGGATCGGCCAGCCGCATGGTCGCCGCCCACGAGGGGCCGACCTTCTCCAGCACGCGCGCGTAGGCGCCGTCGACGAACGCGTCCTCCTCGTAGGAGGCGATGCCGCTGCTGCCTGCCGTGGCCGGCGGGAAGGCGTCGAGGTTGGCCTCCGTGAGGACCAGCCGGGAGACCAGGTCGGGCCGCCGGTGGGCGAGCACGATGGCGACGGCGCCGCCCATGCTGTGCGCCACCAGCTCGGAGCCGGTCAGTCCGGCCGCATCCAGGGCGGCGGCCAGCGCGTCGGCGTGCTCCTCGAGCGTGTAGCCGAAGCGGTCGGGGCGGTCGCTGATGCCGTGCCCGGGCAGATCGACGAACAGGCTGCGCCGGCCCGCGAGTTCGGCCCGGGCCGCGATGTGCGCGTGGTACACGGCCGAGACCGAGCCCAATCCGTGCACGTACACGCGCGCGGGTTCCTCGCCCGGTGCCTCCGTCCAGCGGATGCAGTTTCCCTTGCCGTCGAACTCGGCCTGCTTCATCGCGTCCTCCCTCATGGCCCCTACGGCCACCCTCGACACCCTCGACATCCGAAAGATACATCGGTAACGAGGTATAGAGAAGGCGAGGTATCAGGAGTTCGATGTACAGCGCTCGTGCGAGAGAATGCGAGCATGCTGGAGCTGGCCATCCTCGGATTCCTCTACGACGCCCCACTGCACGGCTACGAGCTGCGCAAACGCATCACCGCACTGACGGGTCATGTGAGACCGGTCGCCGAGAGCACGCTGTATCCGGCGATCAAGCGCCTGGAGAATGCCGGGCTTCTGGCGCGCGCCACGGAACCCGGAGCCGTGGCCGCCCCCCGTCACGTCCTGACGCTCACCGAGGAGGGCAGACGGGAATTGCGCCGACGGCTCGCCGAGCCCGCCCAGCGCGACCTCACCGACGAGAACCGGTGGTTCACGGTGCTCGCCTTCCTCCGCCACCTCGACGACGCCCCGGCGCAGGCGGCCGTACTCCGCCGCAGACTGGCCTTCCTGGAGGAACCCGCAAGCTTCTTCTACGACGGTGACCGGCCGCTGCGCGCCGAGGAGTTGGACGATCCCTTCCGCCGCGGGCTGCTGACCATCGCGCGTGCCACGTCCCGGGCCGAACTCACCTGGCTGCGCGAGACGATCGGGTCACTCGACGCCTGATCCGTTCAGGTGCCGCACGGGGCAGCCACGTACGCCGGGAACCGGACGGCTGCCCAGTTCCCCCAGCTCGTAACCGTTCGGATAGCTCTTGACCTGCCAGTTCTGCCGCGCGTAGTGCGGTGCGCGGCGAGGCGGCAGCAGGCGGACGACGCGCCCACGCGCGCGTACCGCGCCACGCACGAAGGCGCGCGTGGCAGTGGCCGGGGGCGGGTAGCGGAAGGCTCGCAGGAGGTGTTCGTCGAGCAGGGCGAGGGTCGAGGTGTGCAGGAGGGGCGCGAGCGGGCGCGGGTACCAGGAGGCCATCAGTGCCAGGGTGGCGTCGGAGACGCTGCGTGCGCCCTCGTCCCACGCGAAGTGGGCCTCCTCGTAGGCATCGAGGCAGGCCTCGAACTCCTCGTAGGAGTCGGGGATGTCCTTGATGCCCATGTGCCGGCCCAGCGTGCGGTAGTGGACGGCCGTGGCGACGGTTTCGTGCCGCGACAGTCTGCGCCACCCGTAGGCGTCGATCCACCGCTTGGGCATCACCACGAACGTGCACAGCACGTAGCGCATGTCGTCGTTGCTGATGTCGTAGCTGCGGTGCATCCGGTTGATCCGGCGAATCGCCGTGTCGGCCTGTTCACTGCCGAATCCGTGCTCCACGACGGCGTCGAGCAGCAGCGTGGTGTCGTCGTAACGCTTCTGGGAGCGCTGGGTGAGCTCCGCCGTCTCGGCGAGCAGCCGCCCGATGCTGGGTACGGCGTAGGTGCGGTAGAGCCCCAGCTCCAGGGCGCGGGTGAAGTCCCACGGGAACTCGTAGGCCGAGCTGAGCCGGTAGATCTCGGAGGCGTCCTTGTACGGGTCCATCCGCCGGATCTGTTCGAGCCGCTGGAAGCGCTTCACCGCACCGTCCCCCTTCTGCCGCCGGAGCTCCAACTCTACGTTGAGTAGCAGGAGATGAACGATGAGCCAGGGCAACCACGCAGGGGGAAGGTGGTCAGCATGTGGGGCAGGGTGCGCAAGTCCTGTGCAAGATTCCTCAACATCATGCGCGCGGACATGAACGACGGCCGGGACAAACGTACACACAATCTTTTCGAAGCCGCCGCCGCGTACGTCTCGGCCTGCGCGGAGGACGACCAGGACCGGATCGACGAGGCAGCCGGCTGGGTGTCGCCGGAGGCCCTGTCTTTCGGGGTCAACGAGCTGGCGTGCAGGGCCGTCATCGCCCTCGCGCGGGAGCGCGACGAGTCGCCGGGGACGGTGGCCCGCGCACTCCTGGGGCTTCCGTCGGCCTGACGAGTCGGGGCAGGAGCGGTCGATTCGCCCCGTCCAGCCGGAAAACTGCAGCTCCGGGTGCGCTTGCGAGTCGTGACAAGCTACTTCCGCTCGCACTAGGGTGCGCGCGTTCGGATGAATCAATGGGAGGCTGGGATGGCCGGGACGGACGAGGACGCCGTCGCCGCCGCGGACGATGCGCTTTATGTGCTCACGGCGGTACTTCTGACGCCGGCGAAGTTCCCGAGCGTGCTGGGTGACGACTATCCGGAGGCCTGCGCGGCGCTCGGCCTCGCGCCGCTCGCCGACGGATACGGCCTGGTGCTCGGCCAGGACGGGGACGGCGCCCGGTGGACCGTCGTGGTCGACGACGTCTCCTTGGTCGCGGTGGCCATCGCGTCCTGGGACTGCGGGATGGAGTACGACCTGTCGCCGGACGAGCGCTCGGTCGTCGCCGCACTGCCGGGCTGGCCCCTCGCGGTCGCCGTCGCGGCTCCCGGTGTGCCCGCGCCGCACGATCCCGGCCCGGAGGTCGCGGACGGTCCGCCGTTGGCGCCGCCGGACACGAGCAGGTGGGGGCCGGCTCAACGGCGCCTGGGTGCCGACGAGATCGCGCTCCAGTGGGCGGTGTGGCGGGAACAGATCGACGACGCCGAGTTCCCGAACCCGAACGGGGCCCCAGCGGCCGCCGAGGGCACGGAAGAGGCCGTGAAGGACGCTCAGGCCGCGTCGGACGTTCAGGACGAGCAAGGCGAGCAGGGCGAGCAGGGCGAGCAGGGCGAGCAGGCGGACGGGTCCAAGGGGCACGGCGGGGTCCGGCGCGTACTCGCCGAGGCACGGGCGTACGTGGAGACGCCGCCGCCTCTCGGCCGCGTCCGGTCGTCCTTCGCCCCGGGCGAGGCCCGGACCCTGCGTGCCGACGGTCCGGGCTGGTCACTCGTGGCCAGGACCGACGACATCGCGTTCGTGCTGCTCGACGCGGAGCCCGGCGAGGTGCTGCCGGTCGGCCGCGGACCGGAGCTGCCGGGTCTTCTGGACGCGCTCGAAAAGATGGCCGTACGCCCCCTTTGAGTCCCAGGGACCGAGCCCCGCACGCACTGCTGCGGCGGGGCTCAGCCTTGGGGTTTCGGGGCGACGAGGCGTGCGCCAGCGAGTCCGCTGGGAAGTGCAGAGGGCCGGGCCCTCGGGCAGGCATCCAGGTCGGCGGGCAGGCGTCCGTGAGACGGGCGAGCGTCCCGGACGGCAGCAGTGCGCGCAGGGCTGTCGGAACAGCGTCCGCGATGCATGAGGTCCGGCCGCCCGTGCGCGCTCACCGTGAAGTTGTCGGCCGCCGTTCGCCGATCTCCTTCCTCCGTACGGGACTTCACACGTGGCCCCTGTTTCGAGCCGCCATGCCGAGGCCGCGTTCCATGTGGTCCCGGCCCATGGATGGCGCGGAAGCAGGACCGCACCATGGGGCAGCCCTCGGTGCCCGCTCCCCTGCGGTCGCTCCCCTCCCGTCCTGCCCTGGAGGCCGTCATGCGTCCGTCCCGCGGTGTCCCGCTCGCTGCCGCCACACTGGTGGCAGCGGCCCTCACGTGGCCGACTCCCGCCGAGGCCACGGCAGTTGGCGGAGATCACTGCGCCCGCCAGGAGCGGGTGCACGTGCCGGGCGCCGCCTTCCAGCAGAGCGCCTGTCTGCCCGACCTGACCACGACCGGACTCGCCGGTACGCCCTACACCGACATGGCCGACCAGGCAGGGCTCACCGCCAAGGCCACCCGCACCCCGTCCGGAGTTCCAGGGGTGCAGATCGACGGCTACTTCCCGGACTCCTCGCACTTCAACACCACCCACGGCTGGCGGCACGACGCGCAGTTCGTGATCCGGTTGCCCGACCACTGGAACGGCGGCCTGGTGGTCACCGGCGCGCCCGGCACACGCAAGCAGTACGCGACGGACACGGCGATCTCCGACCAGGTACTCGCCCAGGGCTACGCATACGCGGCGACCGACAAGGGCAACAGCGGTGCCGACTTCTACCGCGACGGAACCCGGCCAGGTGACGCGATCGCCGAGTGGAACACGCGGACCACTCAGCTGACCCGGGCGGCCAAGCACGCGGTGACCCAGCGCTACGGGCACGCCCCTCGCCGTACGTACATGACCGGCATCTCCAACGGCGGCTATCTCACCCGCTGGCAGCTGGAGAACCACCCGGAGCTGTACGACGGCGGCGTGGACTGGGAAGGCGCGCTGTGGACCGCGAATGGCCCCAACCTGCTCACCTCCCTGCCCACCGCGGTGGCGCGGATGCAGGGCTCCGCGCGGGACGAGGACATGTACGCGGTGGGCTTCGCGCGGGGTTCCGAGTTTCTGTGGCCGTATCACGAGAAGGCGTACTGGGGAGTCACACAGAAGATCTACCGCGCCGAATTCGACCCGACCTACGATCCCGGCTGCCCCGGACCGTCGGCCGGCAGCACGCCGGAGCAGATCCTGGCGCCCTGTGCCACCGACGCGGCGTACGACTACGCGTCACGGCCCGCGGCCGTCCACCGTGCCGTGGCCCGGGTGTCGCTGACCGGGCGCATCGGCAGGCCGCTGATCACGCTGCACGGAGACCTGGACGCCCTGCTGCCCAAGGCCGCCGACTCGGACGTGTACGCGCGCATGGTCGACGCAAGCGGACGGGGTCCGCTGCACCGCTACTACACGATTCAGGGCGGCACGCACGTCGACGGGCTGTACGACACGTATCCGGACCGGCTGCGGCCGATCCTGCCCTGCTACCGGTCGGCGTTCGACGCGCTGGTCTCCTGGGTGGAGCAGGGCGCACGGCCGCCCGCGGACCACACCGTCGCACGGCCCGCGGACGGCGATGTGGTCGACTCCTGCAGGCTGGCCGACCGGGCCCATCCCGTGCGGTAGTACGTCAGCGACCGATCTCCTTGCGGGTGACGCGGCGCAGCCTGCGCCGCTGTGCGGGGTCCAACGTGAGGTACGCGGCGGTCGGCACTCCCAGGACTATCAGGAGCGCTGCCCACCAGGGCAGCCAGATCAGCAGGATGAGCCCGACCGCCACACCCCCTGCGGCGATCTTCGCGTTCTTCGACATGTGCGACGCCTCCTTCGCGGCTACTGCCGCTCTCTGTCCTGAAAACGGGCCCGCGCCTCCCGCGGTTCCGGATCGCGACCCTGAGACGTCCCTGAGTCGCAACCCCGACGCGTCCCTGAGAGCCCCCTCGGTCATTCCGCCCTGAGAGGCTCCCCCACCTCATGCAGGTGACGCAGGGCCTGCCGATAGGAGTCGACCAGCCCGGTCTCCGCATAAGGGATACCCAACTCCCGACAGTGCGCGCGCACCAGAGGCTGGGCAAGCCGCAGATGGGGACGCGGCATGCTCGGGAAGAGGTGGTGTTCGATCTGGTAGTTGAGTCCGCCGAGGAACCAGTCGGTCAGGACGCTGCCGCGGATGTTGCGCGAGGTGAGCACCTGGCGGTGCAGATGACCCCACCGCTCGCCGCTCGGGTCGGGCATCTCCATGCCCTTGTGGTTGGGGGCGAAGGCCATTCCGAGGTGCAGGCCGAACAGCGCCTGGTGGAGGGCGGCGAACACGAGCGCCTTGCCCGGGGACAGTGACGTCAGGAGCAGCGACGCGTACGCGGCGACGTGGGTCACCAGGAGCAGGCCCTCTACGGCGCGCTCCCGCGGAGGTTGCCGACGCAGGTCCTGGAAGCCGTGGACCTTCAGGGCGACGCCTTCGAGGAGAGTGAGGGGAAAGAAGAGCCAGGCCTGGTTGCGGGTCAGCCAGCGCCGGAAACCCGACCGCTCCTTGGCCTGGGCACCGGTGAACACGAGGACGTCGGCTACGACGTCCGGGTCCTTGTCGATGTGGTTGGGGTTGGCGTGGTGGCGGTTGTGTTTGTCGTTCCACCAGGCGTAGCTCATGCCCAGGAGCAGGTTGCCGTGGATCAGGCCGATGACACGGCCGGCGGTCTTGCCGACGGCTATCTGGGAGTGGCCCGCGTCGTGGCCTATGAAGGCCGTGCGGGCGCAGAACACGGCGAGCAGCGGGGCCAGAAGCAGCGCCCACCAGGAGTCGCCGGCCAGGACGACGCCCGTGACCACGCCGGCCAGTGCGAGCGCGTTGGTGGCGATGGTGAGCGCGTACCAGGTGTGGCGGCGCTCCAGGAGGCCCCGGCCCCTGACCGTACGCAGGAGGGGTGCGAACTCGCTTCCGACGGGCGGGGCGTCGCGCGCTCCCCGCAGAGGCTCGGCGACGGCTGTGGTGGGCTCGGGCATGTCCGGTCTCCGGCTCTCTCGGGCAGCTCTCGCGGGCAACGCGCTGACCTGAGCAAACGTACGAACCGATGACCTGCGGCGACCATGACGCCACCCCCCGTGTACGGGCGGGGGCCAGCCCGTGGCGCGTAGGGGGGTTTGCGACACCCTGGAGCGAGGCGATCCGGAGGACGGCTCGGCCCTGCCGCGTTGCCCGCCGGATTGCTGTACCCTCGGCGGCTCCAACCCCCAGTAGTCAAATTTGAGGAATGCGGCTTCGCTGTGCAGAGGATCCCCGCGGCAACACCGTCCGAGATCTCCGAACTGGCCCGCTGCTGCGCTGTTTTCGTGCCCGGTGACCCGGCCCGCACCGGCCGGGTGGCCTTCTGGCGGCCCGACGGCACCGCCCCTCCTGTCGTCGCGGCAGGGTCCGCCGAGGACCTGACCGTCGTCCTGCCCGCCGATGACGGTGTCGAGCTGGTCGGGGTTCCCGCCGTCCTGTTGCCGATGCGGGCGGCGCTACCGGTCCTCACGCGTGCGCGTACCGATGCGCAGGGACACAGAGGAGCCGTCTTCTGGGGCGCTGCCACAGTGCTGGCCCTGCAATTCGTGGCGCGCGGACTGCTGCTGCCCGGTATGTCCCCCGGCGACCACGACGCCTGGCGCGTCGGCCCGCTGCCCATGGAGGACATCGACCGCGTCCGTCGGCTGGCCGCCGCGATGCCACCCGAGGCGCATGCCGTGCCGGTGGACGGCGCCGGACCGCCACGGCTTCCCGACCCGGAGCGGTTGCTGCGCGCCTACCTGGACGCGGTCGCCGACACGCTCCCCCGTTCCCCCGCGGCCTCCCTCGTGACGGGCGGGCCCGCCTACGCGGCGCGGGAGCCGCAGCACATGCCCGGGCAGCGCGCGTGGGCCGCCGACGTCGCCGCAGGCCACGACGCGGGCGTACGGCTCTCGCTGCGGATCGAGGTGCCCGGCCTTGCGGACCTGACACAGGACGCCGCCGCGGTGCCGTTCCGGGCCGTGCTGCAGGTGCACAGCGTGAGTGATCCGGCGCTCGTGGCGGATGCCTCCGCGGTCTGGGGCGGTTCCGGAGACAGGGGCGGGGGTTTCGGTCCCCGCGCGCGGATGGACGCCCTGCTCGCGCTCCGCCGGGCGGCCCGGTCCTGGCCGCCGCTGACGCCTCTGCTCTCGGCGAGCGTGCCGGATGCCGTCGAACTCGCCGACGAGGAGGTCACCGAGCTCCTCGGGCAGGGCGCCAGAGCCCTCGCCGAGGCCGGGGTCGACGTGCACTGGCCGAAGGAGCTGGCCCGCAAACTGACGGCCCGCGCGGTGATCGGCCCACCCGACGAGGAGCCGGTGGCCGGTCAGGCCGCCTCGGACACGCCGTCGTTCCTGTCCGCCGACGCGCTGCTCGCCTTCAACTGGCGGTTCGCGCTGGGCGACGAGCGGCTGACGCGCGAGGAGCTGGACCGGCTCGCCGAGGCCAACCGCCCCGTCGTGCGGCTGCGCGACCAGTGGGTCCTCATCGACCCGCAGGAGGTTCGGCGCGCCCGTGCCCAGCAGGACCGCAAGATCTCGCCCATCGACGCGCTCGGTGCCGCGCTGACGGGCTCCGCGGAGGTCGAGGGCCGCCGGGTCGACGTACACCCCACGGGGTGGCTGGCGGCCCTCCGGGAGCGGCTCGCGGCCCCCGAGGCGCAGGAGCCGGTCGCGCAGCCCGCCGCTCTCGCGGCCACGCTGCGGGACTACCAGCGGCGGGGCCTGAGTTGGCTGGCCCGGATGACGTCCCTGGGCCTGGGCTGCTGTCTGGCCGACGACATGGGACTCGGCAAGACGATCACGCTGATCGCGCTGCATCTGCACCGGCAGAGCGACGAGTCGACGGCCGGGGCCACGCTCGTGGTGTGTCCGACGTCGCTGATGGGCAACTGGCAGCGCGAGATCGAGAGGTTCGCGCCCGGTACGCCCGTGCGTCGCTTCCACGGGGCGCGGCGCAGTCTGGACGCCCTGGCCGACGGGGAGTTCGTGCTCACCACGTACGGGACCATGCGCCTCGACGCGCGCAGGCTCGCCGGGGAGCCGTGGGGCATGGTCGTGGCGGACGAGGCGCAGCACGTGAAGAACCCGTACTCGGCGACCGCGCGGGAGCTGCGGTCCATCGGCGCACGCGCGCGTGTGGCGCTCACCGGCACCCCGGTGGAGAACAACCTGTCGGAGCTGTGGGCGATCCTCGACTGGACGACCCCGGGGCTGCTCGGCCGGCTCGGCGCGTTCCGCACGCGGTACGCGCAGGCCGTCGAGAGCGGTCAGGACCCGGCCGCCGCTGAGCGGCTCGCCCGGCTGATACGGCCGTTCCTGCTGCGCCGCCGCAAGTCGGACCCGGGGATCGCGCCGGAGCTGCCGCCGAAGACCGAGACCGATCGTGCCGTGTCCCTGACCAAGGAACAGGCGGGTCTGTACGAGGCAGTGGTGCGCGAGACGCTCGCGGAGATCTCCGCCGCCGACAACATGGCGCGGCGCGGGCTGGTCGTGAAGCTGCTGACGGGGCTGAAGCAGATCTGCAACCACCCGGGGCAGTTCCTCAAGGAGGAGCGCCCGCAGATCGCCGGTCGTTCGGGGAAGCTCGAGCTGCTGGACGAGTTGCTCGACACCATCCTCTCCGAGGGGGCGAGCGTTCTGGTCTTCACGCAGTACGTGCGCATGGCGCGCATCATCGAGCGGCACCTGGCGGCCCGCGGCGTCACCTCGCAGTTCCTGTACGGCGGGACGCCCGTCACCGAGCGCGAGGCGATGGTGCGGCGCTTCCAGGACGGTGAAGTCCCCGTCTTCCTGCTGTCGTTGAAGGCCGCGGGCACGGGGCTGAACCTGACGCGGGCCGAGCACGTCGTGCACTACGACCGCTGGTGGAATCCCGCGGTCGAGGCGCAGGCCACGGACCGCGCATACCGCATCGGCCAGACCCGGCCCGTGCAGGTGCACCGGCTGATCGCGGAGGGAACCATCGAGGACCGCATCGCCGACATGCTCTGCCGCAAGCGGGAACTGGCCGACGCGGTGCTGGGCTCCGGCGAGGCGGCGCTCACGGAGCTGACCGACGCGGAACTGGCCGATCTGGTGGAACTGCGAGGGGGCACACGATGAACCGGCACGACGGGGACACGGAGCGCACGTTCGCCGCGCTGCCGCCCGCGCACGGGCGGGGATTCGCGCAGACGTGGTGGGGCCAGGCCTGGTTGAAGGCTCTGGAGGACGCTGCGCTCGACTCGGGGCAGCTGAAGAGGGGTCGCAGGCTCGCGCGCGCGGGAGCCGTGGGCGCGGTGTCCGTGCGCCCGGGACGCATCACGGCCGTGGTCCAGGGCCGCGATCACACGGCGCACCGGGCCGACGTCCTGCTGGCGGAGCTGGACGGCGACCGGTGGGACCGCTTCCTGGACATGACGGTCGAGCGGGCCGGACACGTCGCGGCGCTGCTGGACCGCGAGATGCCGCCGCATCTGGTCGAGGACGCGGCGGCCGCGGGCGTCGAACTGCTGCCGGGCATGGGCGAGCTGGAGCCGGAGTGCGACTGCGGCGCCTGGGACCACTGCGGGCACACGGCAGCCCTGTGCTACCAGGTGGCGCGGCTGCTGGACCAGGACCCCTTCGTACTGCTGCTGATGCGTGGGCGGGGAGAACGCGCTCTGCTCGACGACCTGCAGGCCCGCAGCGCCACACCCACGGATGAACCCGCCGAGCCGGAGGGGGCGGACGCGGTCGAGGCGTACGCGACCGGCGACATCCTGCCGCCGCTGCCCGCCCCGCCGGAGCTGCCCCCGGAAGCCGGTGTGCCGCCGTCCCTGGACACCGAGGCCCCGCCCGGACCGGATGTGGACCCGGTCGCCCTGCGGTATCTGGCCGCCCGGACCGCCGTCGAGGCGCATCGCCGGCTCGCTGAGGTTCTCCGAGCCGGGGTGGAACAGCACGGTCCTGAAGGGGAGTTGACGGTCACCCAGGATGCCGTCCGGCTCGCCGTGGGAACGCCTGGGAGGGCTGTGACGGACCGGCTGGCCGACGGGTCGGGACGGGACCGGGAGGGGCTGGCGCGGGCCACGCGCGCGTGGGGTCTCGGAGGTGCGGCCGCGCTGTCCGTCCTGGAGGAGGAGTGGACCGTCACGGGTGAAACGCTCGCACGCGCGCGTGCCGCTCTGGAGTCGGCCTGGGACGACGACGAACGGCCGTCGCTGCGGGCGAAGGGCAACCGGTGGACGGTCGTCGGTGCACCGGCCCAGCTGCGCCTGGGGCACGACGGACGCTGGTGGCCGTACCGGAAGGAGCGGGCCCGCTGGATGCCCGCCGGAGCCGCTTGCCAGGACCCGGCCACGGCTCTGGCCTCGGTGGAGCAGGCTCCCGGGGAGGAACCCGGCTGAGACCGGCCGCGGGTGGTGCGGACGACGGACTTCCGTCGGGCGCTCACGCCGACTGTGCGGGGCGCCGGGCCCAGAACAGGGCGTGTCCGGCGTCGCCCTCCGGCAGGAACTCCTCCCGTTCCACGGTCAGTCCGGCCTGGGTGATCCATGCGCGGTTGGTGGCGGCGTCCGCGTGGCTCCACCACATCGGGGCGCCGCTGCCGAGCCAGTTCTGCTCGGTCCCCGTCCAGGCGCCGTGTCCGATGGTGGCCACGAACCAGCCTCCCGGGCGCAGCCATCCCGCGATCCGCCGCAGTAGGGGCGGCTGTTCGGCCAGCGGGATGTGGATGAGGGCGTACAGGGAGACGACCGCGTCGAAGGAGGCGGTGCCGAAGGCGACCTCCGTGGCGTCGCCGCGGATGAACTCCGCCTGCGGCACCTGTTCCCGGGCCCTGCTGATCTGCACCTCGCTGATGTCAATGCCGGTGACCCGGTGGCCGGCGGCCGCGAGAGTCCGCGCGACCGGCACTCCGCTGCCGCAGCCGACGTCCAGCACCGAGCTGCCGGACGGGATGCGCCGGCACAGGTCGTTCAGCACGGCCTCGTACTTGGTGCCGGCGCCGTACGCCTCGTCGTAGCGCCGCGAGACGGCGTCGTACCCGCGCCGGACGACGTCCTTGGGGTCTTCGATGTCCACGCTGCGAGAACGTACCTTGGCCGCATGACCAGTGACTCCGCCTCACCCGCAGGCCTCGAGTCGATGCCCACGATGGAGTTCGGCTTTCCCGGCCCGCTGCGCGACCAGCTCGTCGCAGCGATTCTCGACGGGTCCAAGACCTCCACGACAGGCCTCGTCGTCGACTACGAGCACGAAGGGGAATCCCTTCCGGAGGTCGGCAGCCGTGCGGTGGTCGTCGACTCGGACGACCGTCCGGTCGCGATCATCGAGTTGACCGGCGTCGAGGCCGTCCCGCTGGCGCAGGTGGATCTCGCCCACGTGGTGGACGAGGGCGAGGGGGACACCAGCGTGGCCGAGTGGCGGGCGAACCACGAGACGTTCTGGCACAGCGAGGAGATGCGGGCGGCTTTGGAGGACCCCGAGTTCACCGTGGACGACGAGACGCTCGCGGTTCTGGAACGTTTCCGCCTCGTCATCGACCTTCGCCCCGCCGTCTGATCGGCCGGCCTCGGCGGTGCGGACCGCCTGTGTGCTCGGGCACCCGACACCCCGTGTTCACCCGGCGGTAGCGACGCGTTCGCTGCAGGGCCCAAATCTGGCCGCTGTCAACGAACTTGCGCCCCAGGAGGCCCGATGTCCCCGCACGCCACCGGCCGGCTCCCCGTCCGACGATCCGTCGCAGCGGGCGTTCCGTTTGCCGTGATCGCGGCCCTTGTAGCGGCCGGTCCGCCCGCCGGTGCGGCGTCGCAGGACGCTCATGTCGTGCGTACGGCGACGCTAGGGGACATTCCCCTCGGCACCTTCAGCAACGCCCTGCTGCCCGGAACGGTGGACGACGACCGCGGCATCGACCTCGGCGGCATCGGCAGTGACATCTACCCGGCGGGCCGCAAGGGCGAGTTCTGGACGGTCACCGATCGCGGACCCAACGGCCAGATCAAGGTGGCCGGAACGAAGCGGCGCACCTTCCCGGTGCCGGGCTTCGATCCGGCGATCGTGAAGATCCGCGTGTCCGGCGACACGGTGAAGGTGCTGGACGCCATTCCGATCACCACGTTCTCCGGGAAGGCCGTCACCGGGCTGTCGGACCAGGCCGGGCGCGACGAGGCGCCGTACTCCTACGACGCCTCGACTCCTGTGTCGTACAACGCGAACGGGCTGGACACGGAGGGCATCGTGCGGGCCCAGGACGGGAGTTTCTGGCTCGTCGACGAGTACGGGCCCTCCCTGGTGCACGTCTCCGCGCGCGGGAGGGTGCTCACGCGCTACGTGCCCAAGGGGCTGAACCTCACCGGAGCGGACTACCCGGTGGTGGAGGCGCTGCCCGCCGTCCTGCTGCACCGGAAGATCAATCGCGGTTTCGAGGGGCTCGCCCAACTGCCCGGCGGCGACCTGGTGATGGCCCTGCAGAGCCCACTGTCCCTGCCGGACGGTGACGCGGGTGACGCGTCGCGCACCACACGCCTGCTGCGTTTCTCGCCGAAGAAGAAGGCCGTCACCGCCGAGTACGCCTACCGCTTCGACCCGGTGAACGTGGTGGACCCGAGCGAGGACGACACCTCCGAGCTGAAGATCTCCTCGGTGGTCGCCGTGGGCGGCGACCGGCTGCTGGTCGAGGAGCGCACCGACAAGGCCGCGCGGCTGCAGCTGGTGAAGCTGGGACGGAGCGCGAACATCCTGGGCGGTCCCTACGACGACGACACGACGTCGCCCTCCCTGGAGCAGCTCGACGACCCGGCGGCCGCCGGCGTTGCGGTGCTCGACAAGCGGCTGGTCGTCGACCTGGGCAAGGTCAAGGGCGTGCCCGGGAAGATCGAGGGCATCGCGCGCGTGGATCACGACACGCTCGCCCTGATCAACGACAACGACTTCGGCATGACGGACGGCGCGGGCGCGTTCGACGCGCAGGACCGGCTGGTCGACAGCGGGATCGAGACGACGGTCACGTACGTGCGGCTGCCGCACGGCATCTGACCTGGCGTTACGGCAGCTCGATGTCCCCCAGGGACGGGATCAGCGATTCGAGGTCGCTCGGGATACTGCTGGGCAGCTCGCTGGGTAACTTCGACGGCAGTTCGCTCGGCAGCTTCGTCGGGATGCTGAAGGACGGTGACTTCGAGCGACCGGAGCTCTCGCTGCTCTCGGCGGGCGACTTCTTGTCGGGCGAGTCGTCGCTCCCGGAAGCCATCAGTACGACGACGGCGACGACGGCCGCGACCGCCACGATGCCGACCAGGAGGATGACAAGCGGGTTCCGCCGCCTCCTGGGCGGCTCCGGCGGCGGCTGCCAATCGCCGTAGGGGGGAGGGTCGTTGCCTCCCGGAGGCGGGCCGTAACCTCCTCCGCCCCCATAGCCCCCTCCCGCTCCGTAACCGGAGCCGAAACCTTCGGAGGGCGGTCCGAAACCGCCGCCCGGAGGCGGCGTGTCACCCGGCGGCCCGGGTGGCTGAGGCGGTACGGGCGGCATGGCCATACCGTCCAGAGTCGCCCCACACCGGGCACCATGCGACCCCCGTACGGAACCTGATACGGATCCATGTCCTGGACCGCATGATTCCGGAGCATTCCGTACGGAGATCACTCAGGAGCGCACGCGCGTGCGTGCACTCAGCCGCGAGCCCCCAGCAGGTGGTCCATGGCCAGCTGGTCGAGGTGCTCGAAGGCCATCCCGCGCGCGGCGGTCGCTTCGACGTCGAACTCCTCGAAGGCGCTGCGGTCGGCGAGCAGGGCCTGCAGGCCGTCCGCGGCCGTCGCCTGGGCGAGCTCGTCCAGACGCGAGGCGCGCAGGGCCTCCTGGACCTCCGGGTCGGCGCGGAAGGCGGCCGCGCGCTCCTTGAGGATGAGGTAGTTGCGCATGCAGCCGGCGGCCGACGCCCACACGCCGTCGAGGTCCTCGGTCCGTGGCGGCTTGAAGTCGAAGTGCTTCGGGCCGGCGTAACCGGCGCTCTCCAGGAGGTCGACCAGCCAGAACGCGGCGCGCAGGTCGCCGGCGCCGAAGCGCAGGTCCTGGTCGTACTTGATGCCGGACTGGCCGTTGAGGTCGATGTGGAACAGCTTGCCCGCCCACAGGGCCTGCGCGATGCCGTGCGGGAAGTTCAGCCCGGCCATCTGCTCGTGGCCGACCTCGGGGTTGACGCCGTACATCTCCGGGCGCTCCAGGCGCTCGATGAACGCGAGGGCGTGGCCGACGGTGGGCAGCAGGATGTCGCCGCGGGGCTCGTTCGGCTTGGGCTCGATCGCGAACTTCAGGTCGTAGCCCTGGGAGATCACGTACTCGCCGAGGAGATCGAAGGCCTCCTTCATGCGGTCCAGGGCGACGCGTACGTCCTTGGCGGCGCCGGACTCGGCGCCCTCACGGCCGCCCCAGGCGACGTAGGTCTTGGCGCCGAGCTCGACCGCGAGGTCGATGTTGCGGATCGTCTTGCGCAGGGCGTAGCGGCGCACCTCGCGGTCGTTCGCGGTGAACGCGCCGTCCTTGAAGACAGGGTGCGTGAAGAGGTTGGTGGTGGCCATCGGCACGGTCATGCCGGTCGTGTCGAGAGCCTGGCGGAAGCGCTTGATGTGCGACTCGCGCTCGGTGTCCGAGGACCCGAAGGGGATCAGGTCGTCGTCGTGGAAGGTGACGCCGTAGGCGCCGAGCTCGCTCAGGCGCTGCACCGACTCGACCGGGTCCAGGGCCCGCCGCGTGGCGTCGCCGAACGGGTCCCTTCCCTGCCAGCCGACGGTCCACAGGCCGAAGGTGAACCTGTCCTCGGGGGTGGGCTGGTAGCTCATGCCGCGGCTCCTTGCTCGATGGCGACGGTTGCTTACGACTATTTCGTCATGGCGGTTTACAAATTAGTATGCGAACCCATCTCTGGGAAGAGAGCAGGGTGTGTGTGACGGAACATCCTGTTGAGCCGCGCAAAAAGGGAGAGCCCGATGTCAGCAGCCGAGGGTCCGCTCGTCGTCGGCGTGGACACGTCCACCCAGTCCACCAAGGCGCTCGTCGTCGACGCGGCCACCGGGCAGGTCGTCGCGAGTGGCCAGGCACCGCACACCGTCTCCTCCGGGGCCGGCCGCGAGAGCGACCCGCGCCAGTGGTGGGACGCCCTGTGCGAGGCCCTGCACCAGTGCGGTGACGCGGCGCACGAGGCTGCCGCGGTGTCGATCGGCGGGCAGCAGCACGGCCTTGTCACGCTGGACGAGCGGGGCGAGCCGGTACGCCCGGCGCTGCTGTGGAACGACGTCCGCTCGGCGCCGCAGGCCCGCCGCCTCATCGAGGAACTGGGCGGCCCGAAGGCCTGGGCGGAGCGCACCGGAAGCGTGCCGGGACCGTCCTTCACGGTGACGAAGTGGGCCTGGCTCGCCGAGAACGAACCGGAGGCGATCCGCGCGACCAGGGCGGTGCGCCTGCCCCACGACTACCTCACCGAGCGCCTCACCGGGCAGGGCACGACCGATCGTGGCGACGTCTCCGGTACGGGCTGGTGGGCGTCCGGGACGGAGTCGTACGACGAAGAGACCCTTGCGCACGTGGGGCTCGATCCCGCGCTGCTGCCCCGTGTGGTCCGGCCCGGCGAGGTGGCGGGCACCGTGCGCGACAGCCATGAACTGCCGTTCTCCAAGGGCACGCTGGTCGCCCCTGGGACGGGCGACAACGCCGCCGCCGCGCTCGGCCTCGGGCTGCGTCCCGGCACGCCGGTGCTCAGCCTCGGCACGTCGGGCACGGTGTACGCCGTCTCCAAGAGGCGTCCCGCCGACCCGACCGGCACGGTGGCGGGCTTCGCCGACGCCCACGGGGACTGGCTGCCGCTGGCCTGCACCCTGAACTGCACGCTCGCCGTCGACCGCGTCGCGACCCTGCTGGGACTGGACCGCGAGGCGGTGGAACCCGTCACCGGCGTCACGCTCCTGCCCTACCTGGACGGCGAACGCACCCCCAACCTGCCGAGTGCCTCCGGCCTCCTGCACGGCCTGCGCCACGACACCACCGGCGGCCAGCTCCTCCAGGCCGCGTACGACGGTGCCGTGCACTCGCTGCTCGGCGCGCTCGACCTGGTTCTCGACGAGGACGCGGACCGCTCGGTCCCGCTGCTGCTGATCGGCGGCGGCGCCCGGGGCACGGCCTGGCAGCAGACCGTACGACGGCTGTCGGGCCGCCCGGTCCAGGTGCCCGAGGCCAAGGAACTGGTCGCACTGGGCGCTGCGGCGCAGGCGGCGGGCCTGCTGACCGGCGAGGACCCGGCCGCGGTCGCCCGGCGCTGGAACACCGCCGCGGGCCCGGTCCTGGAGGCGGTGGAGCGGGACGAGGAGACCCTCGCCAGGATCGCCGGGGTACTCTCCGACGCGGCCCCGCTGCTGGAGCGGAGCACGGACAGCCGTTGAGGACAGGGGCATGAGCGCACCGCTGCACGAGGCCCACGCGACCGGCCCCGGTCGGGTGCTGCCCGACACCCAGCAGGGCATGCGCCGCCGCAATCTCGCCCGGGTGATGCACACCGTCAGCGCCGAGGGACCGCTCTCCCGTGCCGCGGTGGCCTCGCGCATCGGGCTGACCCGGGCGGCGGTGTCGACCCTCGTCGACGAGCTCATACGCACCAGGCTGCTCGAGGAGCTGGGCCCCGAGCGGCCTGGACGGGTGGGCCGTCCCGGCTCGGCGCTCGCCGTCAGCGGACACGGCCCCGCCGGTATCGGCGCCGAGATCGGCGTCGACCACCTCGCGGTCTGCGCGGTCGACCTGCGCGGACAGGTACGCGCGCGTGCCGTACGGCACCGCGCCAACCGTGGCCGCCCTCCCGAGCCGGTCATCGAGGAACTCACCGATCTGGTGCGCCGTGTCCTCGCCGAGGCGGAGCGCGGGGGGCTGTGGCCCGCGGGGCTCGCGGTGGCCGTGCCGGGCCTGGTGGCGCGCGACGCCCGCACGGTCGTACGCGCCCCGAACCTCGACTGGCACGACACCGACCTCGGTGCGCTGCTGCCCACCGACATCCCGCTGACCGTCGACAACGAGGCCAACTTCGGTGCTCTCGCCGAACTCTGGCTCGGTGAGAGCACCCCGCAGGACTTCCTGCACGTCTCGGCGGAGATCGGCATCGGCGCGGCGGTCGTCGTGGCCGGGGGGCTGCTGCGCGGAACGCGTGGTTTCGCGGGCGAGTTGGGACATGTGCCGGTGCGGCCGGAGGGGCCCGCGTGTCCGTGTGGCGGGCGCGGCTGTCTGGAGCAGTACGCCGGCGAGGAGGCGGTGCTGCGCGCCGCCGGGCTGGAGCCGGGCGAGGATCGCGTCGGGCTGCTCGCGGGCCGCGCCGCCGAGGGCGACGAGGACGTACGGGGTGCGCTGCGCGACGCCGGCACGGCGCTCGGTATCGCGCTGACCGGGGCGGTCAACCTGCTGGACCCCGAGAGCGTGGTGCTGGGCGGCGCGCTGGCCGGGCTCGCGCCCTGGCTGCTGCCGTCGCTGGAGGCCGAGTTGGACCGGCGCACGGCGGGTCCGGCCTGTCCGGTGTCCGTGTCGCGGCTGGGCCCCGAGGGGCCACTGATGGGTGCGGCGCACTCGGTGGTGCGGGCGGTGCTGGACGATCCCGCGGCGGTGGCCGAACGGGCCTGATCCCGGCTCTAGGCTTGCGCCCGGCACCGGTACCACCCGAGGAGCGCAATCGTGATCGACCCCGCAGCGGAGCATCCGTACCCCGACAGTCACCGGCCGGACGCGTCACCCGCACCGCACGCACAACTCGAGCCTGTGCTCGGTCTTCTGGGCATCTGGCGGGGCCGGGGCGAGGGCGGGTACCCGACGCTCGCCGGGGACTTCGCGTACGCGCAGGAGGTCACCTTCAGCCATGACGGCCGCCCCTTCCTCCGCTACGAGGCCCGGGCCTGGCTGCTCGACACGGACGACGTGCCGTTGCGTCCGGCGGCCCGGGAGAGCGGCTGGTGGCGGCTTCAACCGGACGGCGGGGTGGAGGCGTTGATCACCCAGCCCACCGGCATCGCGGAGATCGCGGTCGGCCGTGCGGCCGGGGACACGGTCGACCTCTCCACCCACCAGGTGGCTCTCACCCCCACCGCCAAGCAGGTCGACGCCACCCGCCGCCGCTACACCCTGACCGACGGCGACACCCTCACGTTCGTCTTCGACCTCGGGGCGGTGGGCCAGCCGTTGCAGCACCATCTCTCGGCAAGCCTGAAGCGCATCCGGTAGGCCGGGGTACCGGACCGCGGCCGTCGGTCTCACCCGTGCGGGTGGCCGGGTTTTCCACATGCGTGCCGTCGTCCACCGAAGCACGTTGCGCTCTTCTGCCCAACTCGCAAGCGCCGTACCGTGATTCACACGAGGCGCACCCGTCGAGTCGGGCGGCGTCGGGCATGTCGGCGTGAATTGAGGGGGACTCGCATGTCGGGGGATGTGGCGGTAGGTCTCAGGCGCGACGCGGTCGGGCTGCGCGAGGTGCTGTTCCAGAGCATCACGGCCATGGCACCGGCAGCGGCTGTCGCCGCGTCCATTCCGTCCGGTGCGGCCTTCGCCGGCGGGAGTCTGCCGCTCGCCGTGCTGATCGCGCTGGTGGCCTGCCTGTTCACCGCGTCCTGCGTGGCCGAGCTGGCCCGTGAACTCCCGGCCGCGGGCTCGGTGTCCACCTATGCCGCCCAGGGCCTGAACCCGGCTGTCGGCTTCCTGGTCGGCTGGGGTTATGTCTTCGTGGAGGCGCTGGTCCCGCCGCTTCTGCTTCTGCAGCTCGGCTTCACGACGGCGGGCACGCTGCACCAGGAGTGGTCCTCGTACCCGGCGGACCTGTGGTGGCCATGGGCGCTCGCGGGTGCCGCGATCATCGCGGCCGCGGGATACTTCGGAGTGCGTGCCTCGGCCCGCTTCGGCACGGTCCTCGGTGTCTTCGAGGTCCTCGTGTTCCTGGTGTTCGCGGTCTGGCTGATCGGCAAGGCAGGCAGCGCCAACACCCTGTCGGTGTTCGGCACTTCGCACACCGCCGGAGGGTACGAAGGGGTCAGCGGGGTCTTCGCCGGGTCGGTGTACACAGTGCTGGCCTTCGCCGGATTCGAGGCCGCGGCACCGCTCGCCGAGGAGACACGCAACCCGCGCCGGACGATGCATCGCGCGGTCCTCGGCTCGGCCCTGGGGATCGGCCTCTTCTATGTGGTCACGACCTACGCCATGACGGTGTATTTCGGGCCGGACCGGTTCGCGAAGTTCGGGGCCTCCGGCGACGCGTCGTGGGAGGGCGTGGCACGGGCGTCGTTCGGCCTGTTCTGGGTGCTGGTCTTCCTGGCCGTGGTGAACTCGACGATCGCCAACGCCAACGCGTGCGCCAACGTCTCCACGCGTACGGCCTTCGCCCTGGCCCGCATCCGCGTCCTGCCCCGCCTGCTCGCCACGCTCCACCCGAAGTACCGCTCCCCCGTCGCCGGGATCGCGGTGCAGACCGTCGTGGCGGTCGGCGCGGCGCTGGGTCTGGGGCTGTGCTACGACCCGGTGACGGCGTTCCTCCTCCTCGCCACGGTGATCGTCACGGTCGTGATCGGCGTCTACATCGTCGTGAACCTCGCCTGTGCCGGCTATTTCCTGCGCCGCAGACGGGAGTTGCTCAAGCCGGTACGGCATCTGCTGCTGCCCCTGCTCGGCATCGTCGCGTTCGTGCCCGCGCTGCTCACCGCGGCAGGGCTGCCCGTCTTCGACTTCGTCACCGAGCTGACCGCACCGGTGTCGTACGCCGGACCGATCGTAGGCGTGTGGATGGCCGCCGGTGTCGTGGTGCTGCTCGTGCTGATGCGGCGGCATCCCGAGCGCATAGCCGAGACCGCCCGCGTCCACCTCGACGACCCCTCCCCCACCAGCCCTTCGCAGAACGGAGCAGCACGCCCATGAACGACCCCCGGATCCTGACCGTCCGGCCCGAACCGAGCGAGTACGCCTGGACGTTCGGAGGCGCACCGCCCGTGGCGCGCATCGCGCCCGGAACGGTCCTCGATCTGTACACGGAGGACTGTTTCGCCGGGCGGGTGCGGTCCGAGAAGGACCTGGTGTCCGAGGTGTGCGAGTTCCCCTTCCTCAATCCGCAGACCGGCCCCTTCCACGTCGAGGGTGCCGAACCGGGTGACACGGTCGCCGTGCACTTCGTGTCGGTCGAACCGGCCCGCGACTGGGCCGCGTCGACCACGGTCCCCCTGTTCGGCGCGCTCACCTCCACACACACCACGGCCACACTGCAGCCGCCGCTGCCGGAGACCGTGTGGATCTGGCAGCTCGACCGGACCCGGCGCACGGCGCTGTTCCGGGCGCACGACAGCGACTTCGAGGCCGAGCTGCCCATGGACCCGATGCACGGCACCGTGGGTGTGGCCCCCGCCAACCTCGAGGTCCGCTCGGCGCTGGTGCCCGACGCGCACGGCGGCAACATGGACACGCCCGAGATGCGAGCCGGTGTCACCTGCTACCTCGGGGTGAACGTCGAGGGCGCGCTGCTCAGCCTCGGTGACGGGCACGCCCGGCAGGGCGAGGGCGAGACCTGCGGCGTGGCCGTCGAGTGTGCGATGAACACCGTGGTGATCGTCGAGTTGCTCAAGGGGATCGCCACGCCGTGGCCGCGCATCGAGTCGGACACGCACATCATCTCGACGGGTTCGGCACGCCCGTTGGAGGACGCGTTCCGGATATCCCAGCTCGACCTGGTGCAGTGGCTGGTGCGCGACTACGGGTTCAGTGAGCTGGACGCGTACCAGTTCGCGACCCAGGCGGTCGAGTCACCGCTGGCCAATGTGTGCGACACCAACTACACGTGCGTGGCCAAGCTCCGCAAGCAGTGGCTGCCCGCGCGCGAGACCCACCGCGGGGTGCACGCGCAACTGCGGGAGATCGCGGCGACCCTGCAGGGCTGAGCCACACCCAATGATCGAGGGGCACGGCTTCATGGAACGGGCAGGACCGACCACCACCAGGCGACGGTTCCTGAAGGGCGCCGCCCTCGCCGCCGTCCCGTACGCCTTACTTCCCGATCCGCGTGCCGGTGCGCAGGCCCCTGCGGTCGACTACCCGGCCGCCGAGTGGCAGCCGGCCGGCACGTCCAACTACACGGCGTCGAACCGCCCCAGGACCTATCCCCTCGACTACGTGATCATCCATGTCACGCAGGAGACGTACCCGAACACGCTCTCCATCTTCCAGAACCCGCAGAAGCAGGTGTCGGCGCACTACCTGGTGCGCTCGGCCGACGGACACGTCGCCCAGTGCGTTCGGGAAGCCGACATCGCCTGGCACGCCGGCAACTGGGACTACAACACGTGCAGCATCGGCATCGAGCACGAGGGCTGGGTGGACCAGCCCGCCTACTTCACCGACGCCCTGTACGAACAGTCGGCCAGGCTCACGGCGGCGATCTGCACCAGGTACGCCCTTCCGAAGGACCGGGCCCACATCATCGGGCACTACGAGGTGCCGGGTACGGACCACACCGACCCCGGACCCAACTGGGACTGGACGCGGTACCTGAGACTCGTCAACTTCGCCTGACGACGGCGGGAGGACCGTAAGCGAGAGGACCGTCAGCGGGAGGACCGTGATTCGGGCGACCCGGTCGAAACGGTTGTCCGCGCGCGTACCCGGAGTGACGATGTCCCCAGCCGCAATGCCATTCGGGGAGGCCGAGTTGACCGATCCGTGGGTGGCCCTGGAGCCGGGGGCCGACCCTTCCGAGCACGCACGGATGCTGCGTCGCGCGCACGAGACGTTCACCGAGGTGGGCACGGTGCCCCGGCCGGTGCGTTCGGTGGTGGCCGAGTCGTGGCGGCGCTCCGCGCGGGCGGGTGTGGGGCCCGACGGCACGGCGAGTGTGGAGCTCGCGGACGGAGACCTGGGCGCCTATCGGGCCGAGCATCCGCTGGCGCGGGTGATGCCGTTGTTCCGCGAGCTGATGGGGACGTTCGCCGCCGACGGGGAGCATCTGCTCGCGGTGTGCGACGCGCACGGCAGGCTGCTGTGGGTCGAGGGCCATCCGACCACCCGGCGGGACGCGGGGCGGATGAACTTCGTGCCGGGCGCCCGGTGGGCGGAGACGGCGATGGGGACCAACGCGCCGGGGACCGCGGTCGCCGTCGACAGGCCCGTGCAGGTCTTCGCGGCCGAGCACTTCATCCGGCGCGTGCAGCCCTGGACGTGCGCGGCGGCTCCGGTGCACGATCCGCGCACCGGGCGGGTACTCGGTGCCGTGGACATCACCGGCGGGGACGGGCTCGCGCATCCGCACAGCCTGGGTTTCGTGCAGGCGGTGGCCCGGGCCGCCGAGTCCCAGTTGGCGCTGCTCGTCCCGGAGCGGCCCGCCGCCGACACGCCCGAGCTGACGGTGCTGGGCCGGGACGAGGCACAACTCCTCGTCGGTGGACGCAAGATGAGGCTCAGCCGCCGGCACAGCGAGATCCTGGTGCTGCTGGCTCGTCACCCGGAAGGGCTGACCGGCGACGAGCTGCTGTGCGCGCTGTACGAGGACGAGTCGGTGACGCCGGTGACGTTGCGCGCCGAACTGGCCCGGCTGCGCAGGGTGTTGGGCCCGGGCCTGCTGGAGTCACGGCCGTACCGGCTGACCGTGCCCGTCGAGTGCGACGTCGCCGTGGTCGAACGGCGGCTGGAGACAGGCGCGGTGACAGCGGCCGCGACGGCGTACACGGGCCCGCTGCTGCCCGGCTCCCAGGCCCCGGCGGTGGTACGGCTCAGGCACCGCCTCGCCGACGGCCTCCGTACCGCGTTGATCGCCCGCAGCGACCCCGACCTGCTGGCCGACTGGGCGCACGCGCCGTGGGGCGAGGACGACCTCGACGTATGGCGGGCGCTTGCCACGGTCCGCCCGACGGCGGCGGTACGGGCCCGCCTGACCGCACTGGAGGGCGAGTTGGCGGCACCGGCCGACTGGCCCGGCGACACAGGCCGTCGGAGAGCCACACCGGCATAGTGCACGCGCGGGCCGGTCCCCCGGCGCTCAAGGCAACGTAGTTGCAACGTCCCCGTCCCTAGCCTCCCGACGGGAGCTGCCCAACGGCGGGCAGCGCTGCGAAGGAGGCACACCGGCATGACCCGTTACGCTGCGCCCGGCACCGAAGGCGCGATCGTCTCCTACCAGGCGCGCTACGACCACTTCATCGGGGGCGAGTACGTACCGCCGGCCCGCGGGCAGTACTTCGAGAACCCGTCGCCGGTGAACGGGCAGCCGTTCACGGAGATCGCGCGCGGCACGGCGGAGGACGTGGAGCGGGCGCTCGACGCGGGGCACGCGGCCGCCCCCGGGTGGGGCCGTACCTCGGTGACCGAGCGCTCCGACATCCTGCTGAAGATCGCCGACCGGATGGAGGCGAACCTCGAAAAGCTGGCGGTCGCCGAGAGCTGGGAGAACGGCAAGCCGGTGCGCGAGACCCTGGCCGCCGACATCCCCCTCGCCATCGACCACTTCCGCTACTTCGCGGGCGCGATCCGCGCGCAGGAGGGTTCGCTCGGCGAGGTCGACGACGACACGGTGGCGTACCACTTCCACGAACCGCTCGGCGTGGTCGCGCAGATCATTCCGTGGAACTTCCCGATCCTGATGGCGGTGTGGAAGCTCGCCCCGGCCCTCGCGGCGGGCAACGCGGTCGTCATCAAGCCCGCCGAGCAGACCCCGGCCTCGATCCACTACTGGATGAGCCTGATCGCGGACCTGCTGCCGCCCGGCGTCGTCAACATCGTCAACGGCTTCGGCGTGGAGGCCGGCAAGCCTCTCGCCTCCAGCCCGCGGGTGGCGAAGGTGGCGTTCACCGGTGAGACCACGACGGGGCGGCTGATCATGCAGTACGCCTCGGAGAACATCAAGCCGGTCACCCTGGAGCTCGGTGGCAAGTCGCCCAACATCTTCTTCGACGACGTATGGGCGAAGAACGACGACTTCCGGGACAAGGCGCTCGAGGGCTTCACCATGTTCGCGCTGAACCAGGGCGAGGTGTGCACGTGCCCGTCCCGGGCGCTCGTCCAGCGCGGCCAGTACGCCGAGTTCATCGAGGCGGCCGTCGCCCGCACCGAACTGATCAAGCCCGGTCACCCCCTGGACACCGACACGATGATCGGCGCCCAGGCCTCCAACGACCAGCTGGAGAAGATCCTCTCCTACCTGGACATCGGCCGGCAGGAGGGCGCTCGGATCCTTACGGGCGGTGAACGCGTCGAGTACGACGGCGAGTTGAAGGGCGGCTACTACGTCCAGCCGACGATCTTCGAGGGCGACAACCGCATGCGGATCTTCCAGGAGGAGATCTTCGGCCCGGTCGTCTCCGTGACGTCCTTCGACGACTTCGACGACGCCATCAAGATCGCCAACGACACGTTGTACGGCCTCGGCGCGGGCGTGTGGACGCGTGACATCAACACGGCGTACCGCGCGGGCCGGGCGATCCAGGCGGGGCGCGTCTGGACGAACTGCTACCACGCCTACCCGGCCCACGCGGCCTTCGGCGGCTACAAGCAGTCCGGGATCGGACGCGAGACGCACAAGATGATGCTGGAGCACTACCAGCAGACCAAAAACCTCCTGGTGTCGTACTCGCCGAAGAAGCTCGGCTTCTTCTAGGCCCAGAAAGAAGGGCGCCTGACCAGGGAAGATGCCTGTCAGGCGCCCTTCGCGGCGCAGAGGTACTCAGGCCGTTCTCGCTGCAGGCCGATTCGCGGGACGTGTTGACGATCCGGTTTGGGCAGCGTCAGGCTGCAGGAGCGCTGGGCCTCACCGACTGAGTACGTTCGGCTGGGCGGGCCGGGTGTCCCCGGCCCGCCCGTTGCAGAGCTCCTCCCGACAGACCGAGTGGAGTCAGGGGAGCTTGATCAGGGTGTAGTCGTCGCAGTATCCGGCCCCGGAGCCGGAGTTCTTGTAGCAGTAGAGGCCGGCCGAGGTGGTGGAGGCGCCCGTGGTAAAGAAGATGGGCTGCTGGGCGTAGGACGTCGTCGAGGTCCGCAAGTACGTCTCCGTACCGCCGAAGCTCTTCACGCCGACCGACACCTCCTCACCGGCGGTGGCCGCCTTGGCCCAGGCGGCCAGCAGATAGGTGCCGCTAGAGGTGAGGCCGCCCACCGTCTGGATGGCACCGCTGGCACTGACCCCGGTCTGCAGGGAGTACGTGCCGCTGCGGGCGTTCGACGCGACCACGCTGGACGCCGTGCCCGTGCTCTGGGTCCAGGGAGTCAACGCGCCTGATTCGAAGCCCGCGTTGGTGATCGCGTTCGTGGCGAACGACAGGGCCTCCACCGCGAGGTCGTCGCAGTAACCCGCGCCGCTGCCGCCGGAGTTCTTCCAGCAGTAGACCGTGGCCGAGGTGCTGGAGGAGCCGGTGGTGAAGAGGACCGCCGCCTGGGTGTACGACGTCGTCGCCACGTTGGCGAACGTCTCCGTGCCGCCGTAGTTCTTGACGCCTATGGCGAGGGTCTCGCCTGCGTTGGCCACCTTGGCCCAACCGGTCAGCAGGTAGGTGGTGTTGGGGCTCAGACCGGTCAGGGTCTGGTTGGCGCCGCTGCCGCTGGCCTGGGTGGTCAGTGCGTAGTTTCCGGTGCGGGCGTTGGACGAGGTGACGGACGGGACCGCGCCGCTGTTGGTCCAGGGGCTCAGCGCGCCCGACTCGAAGCCGGCGTTGGAGACGAGGTTGCCGCCGGTGCCGTTGTAGGCGCCGATGTTGGGGGCCGCCGTCGCGGAGACGGTGTTGCCGAGGGCGTCCTTGCCGCCGTTGTCGCTGATAACCGTCCCGGCTCGGATCACGGAAGAGGACGGGTGGACCTGGTAGGCGTTCTTGCCGGTGTACGAGGAGGAGGTGGCCGCGTTGCCCGGGTTGCGGAACTCGGGGTCGGTCACGACCTTCGCCGAGTCGGTGGGCTCGGAGGACGGGTGGGTGCCGTAGAAGAGGTTGTTGGAGTAGACGGAGCCGGAGCTGGTGGTGAAGTAGCCGCCGGTGCCGTAGTTGAAGACCGCGTTGTTGCGGAAGGAGAGGGTGCCGGTGACGCTCGATCCCCTGCGCGAGTACAGGATCGGGGTGTTCAGGCCGCTCTTGTTGACGTAGATGCTGTTGTTGTAGATGAGCGGGACGGCGGCCGAACTGCCGCTCTGGTTGGGGATGTTGCCGACGAAGTGGAAGACGCCCGTGCCGTGGGTCGGGGTGCCGGAGGCGGGGCAGCCGGAGTTGGTGCCGTCGTTCTCGCTGATGTTGTAGCGGATCACCGTGCCGTCGCTGGGGACGGTCGACGTGGGTTCGTTGGCGATCGAGAAGGGCGGCATCACCAGCATGAAGCCGCCGAGATTCTGGTGGCTGTAGTTGTACTGGAACGTGGTGTTGTGGTTGCCCCAGTCGACGTCGTAGCCGGTGCCGTCGGCGCCGTTGACGTGGCAGTACACCTCGTTGTTCTGGACGACGGTGTTGGAGCTGCCGGACATCCAGATGCCGGCCGAGGCGCCGTTGCAGTACTGGCCGGAGGGCGGGCAGGTGTTCTTGGCGCCGCCGTAGCCGGCCTTGTTGCCGTCGATGAGGGCGCCGTCGTTCTTGACGACGAGGATGTCGTCGGCGCCGTCGTAGGTCATCGTGTTGTTGCGGATGACCGTGCCCGTGGTCAGGCCGGTGCCCTGGCCGTCGGCGTCGGGGGTCACGGCCACCGCGATACGGTCGACGTGGTCGAAGGTGTTGTTCTCGACCACCACGTCGTCCCAGGTGGAGACGGGAGTCGTGTGGTCGGTCTGGACGCCGACGCCCGCGTTGGTGGAGTACCAACCGCCGCCGTAGCCCGTGATGTTGTGGATGTTCATGTCGTGCACCCGGATGTGGTGCAGGACGCCGCCGGAGCTGTTCTCGGCGAGGACGCCGGAGCGGTACGCGGGCGAGGAGGCGGCGTTGGTCAGGTCCAGGCCGCCGATCTCCCAGTACTGCTGGTTGAGCAGGTGGATGACGGGGCCGGTGGCGCCGTTCGCGTCGATGACCGGCTTGGCTCCGGTGCCGTACGAACCCATGGTGATCGGGCTGCCCGAGGAGCCCGAACCGCCCGGCGTGAGCTGGCCGGTGCAGGTGGTGCCGGCGGCGAAGAGGACGCTGTCGCCCGCGGCGAAGGTGGTGCTGTTGACGCTGCTGACCGAGTTCCAGGGGCTGGCCTGGGTGCCGCTGCCGTTCGTGGCGGCCGAGCAGTTGACGTAGTACGTCGTGCCCGCGGCCAGGGCGGTGTGGGCCGGGAGGAGGAGGGCGCCCGCCAGGGTGGCGAGCAGGGTGAGGATGCGGGACGCCCGGACTCCCGGGCGGTCCGATCTGCGACGCTTCATTGCGACGCTCCTTGCTGGGTGAAGGTGTCCGCCGCGCCGCGGGATGCGACGCGGGAGTTCCTGCACCGGGCGGGCCGGCCGAAGCGGACCCGCCCGGGATTCTGGGGAGGGGCCGCCTCAGCGCGTCGGGAGTGACGCCAGGAGGGACGTTTCGAGGACGGAGGCGTGACGCATTCCCGTCGGCAGAGCCAGGGGGACGGGCTCCCAGTCCACGCCGTCCTTGCTGCGGGCCGCGCCGTATCTCCCTTCGAGGAAGTGGTCGAAGATCATGACCATTTCGTCTCCGCGGCGGAAGATCGACGGTCCTTCCACCACTGAGGGGGTGACCGGACCGACGGCGGAGGTGTGCGGACCGCCGGGGGTGTCGAAGGTGATGAGGTGGATGTCCTTGTGCGCGGTGGCGAGGTCGTTGGTGCCGCGTTCGTCCTTGTAGGCCATGAGGAATCCGCCGCCGTCCAACTCCCGCACGGTGGCGTCGATGACCGAGTGGCCGGGGTCGAAGAACACGGCAGGGGCCGAGAACGTCCTGAAGTCCTCGGTGGTGCAGTGCCAGATGCGGTGGTTCTGGCTGATGTGCTCGAAGTCGCGGCCCTCGGCCGTACTCCCGGCCTCGACGACCGACGACCAGATGAGGTGGTACAGCCCGGTTCCGCGGTCCAGGAAGAACTCCGGGGCCCAGGCGTTCTGGGCCCCCTCGACACCGGTCATGACCGGGAGGAGTTCCTGGTCCGACCAGTTGAGAAGGTCGGCGGAGGTGGTGTGGACGATGTAAGGGCTCGTCCAGCCGTCGGTGGCCAGGAGATGGAACAGGCCGTCGGGGCCCACCCCGATGAACGGATCGCGCAGCCTGCCGGTGCCGACCGTTCCCCGCAGGACGGGCCGGCCACCGTTCACGGGCACGAACGCGTGGCCGTCGTCGCTGTGGGCGAGGTGCAGCGCCTCGTCGGCGTTGGTGAAGTAGGAGACCACGTACATCGTGGGAGGGTCCTTCCGGGACGTCGGGGCAGGGGGAGGTCCCCGACGGTGGGGGCGTCGAGTGTCTGGAGAAGGCGGCTCAACCGGCCGGAGTCGGTCAGGACTTGACCGCGCCGGCGGACATGCCGGCCACCACCTGGCGCTGGAAGAAGATGAAGATGATCAGCAGCGGCAGGACGCCGAGCAGGGCGGCCGGGAACAGGGTCGTCGGCTGCACGGTGTGCGGGTCGATGAAGGAGTACGCGTTCACCATGACGGTCCGCTTGCCGGGGTCCTGCAGGAAGACCAGGGGAACCAGCAGGTCGTTCCAGATCTGCAGGGAGACGAAGGTCAGAAGCGTGCTGGTGACCGGGCGCAGCAGCGGCAGGATGATCGTGAAGAACGTGCGGAAGGCGCCGCAGCCGTCGAGGGCCGCCGCCTCCTCCAGGTCGGTCGGGATCGTGCGGATGAAGCTGGTGTAGAAGAACACGGCGACCGGGAGGTTCAGGGCCGTGTAGATGACGACGACTCCCGCGTACGTGTCCAGCAGGTTCAGGTCGCGCATCAGCAGGTACAGCGGCGCCACCACGACGAACACGGGCACGGACGTGCCCAGGATGAACAGCCGGTACACGGCGGTGGACCAGTGCTGGGTGATCCGGGCGAGCGGATAGGCGGCAAGCGAGCCGATCGCCGTGACGACTACGCAGGAAAGGCCGGTGATGAGCAGGGTGTTGAGGGTGCTGCGCCCGTAGTGGATCTGGCTGAAGGCGTCGGAGAAGTTCTTCAGGGTCAGGGAGTGGGGGATGCCCAGCGGGGAGCGGGCCACGTCCGCCGCGGTGCGCAGCGAGGTGACGACTGTGAAGAGGAAGGGCAGGACGAACAGCAGCGTGCCCAGGCAGAGCAGCACGGTGCCCAAGCCGCCGGTCAGGCGGCGCAGCCGGCCGCGGGACGGCTTGGATGTCGTAGGACTGCCGGGGTGTTGGGTGGCGGGCCGGGTCTTGGAGATCGACGAGACGTCCGGTGCGGTGATGTGTGAGGTCATGGTGGCGATCCGTCAGCTTCCGTCGGGTTCCATCAGATGCGGCGCTCGCGGAGCCGGAGCAGGGAGGATGTGGCGCTGGACAGGACGACCACGGTCACCAGGAGGACGACCGACAGTGCGACGCCGTAGGCGAACTTCCCGCCGCCGAAGACGTTCCGGTACACCAGCAGGGTCAGGGTGTCCGTGGCCCCGGCCGGGCCGCCGTTGGTCAGCACGAGGGGGAACTCGAAGACCTTCAGCGAGCCGATGAGGCTCAGGGTCACGTTGACGGTGAGCGCGGGGGCGAGCAGCGGCCATTCGATGCTGACGAAGCGCCGCCAGCCGCGCGCGCCGTCCAGCGCGGCCGCCTCCAGGAGTTCGGCCGGCATGCTCATGTAGCTGGCGAGGAAGATCGCGCAGGAGTAGCCCGTGAACATCCAGATGTTGACGGCGGCCACCGAGTACAGCGCGGTCGAAGTGTCGCCGAGCCACACGTGGTTGAGACCGTGCAGGCCGACCAGGTCGAGCAGGCCGTTGATGCCGCCGCTCGGGGCGAACAGGTACGACCAGATGAAGGCGGCCATCACCGGTGAGATCAGCGTCGGCGTCAGCAGGACGACGTTGAGCACCTTGCGGACCTTGGGGCGGCGGAACAGCATGCCCGCGAAGAGCAGCCCGAGGCCGTTCTGCACGACCACCACGACGACGGCGTACAGCACGGTGTGCCACAGGGCCGCGGAGACGGCCGAGTCGTCGGCCATGGCACGGTACTGCTGGGTGCCGACGAAGTGGGCGATGGGACCGCCGAGGCTGTCGGTCATGCTCAGATAAACGCCGCGGGCCAGCGGATACAGCATGAACAGGCCGTACACGACGATCGCCGGAAGCAGGAAGGCGGCCATGGTGGCGCGCCGTCGATGGAACACGGGGGTTCTCCTCTTCCCCGGATGACCGTGGTGGGGGCGGCCAGGAGCCGTCCTCCCGCCCCCACCACGGCAGACCGGGGGTGGCCGGGTTACTTCGCGGAGGCCGCGGTCTGGATGTCCTTCAGCGTCTGCGCGGCGGACGCCTTGCCCAGCAGATAGGCCTGGATCTTGGAGCCGGTCGCGGTCTCGGCGGTCGCGCCGTACCAGGAGTTGGACGGGAGGATCCGGTAACGGCCGTCCTTGAAGGCCGTGGTGAAGGCCGTCGTCTCGGTGCTCTCCGGCGTCGTGCCGCCGGTGAAGGGCGACTCCGCGTGCTCGGCGTCGAGGTACTTGGCGAGATTCTCGCTCTGCGACCAGAACTTGACGTACTCGCGCGCCGCATCACCCTGCTGGGACTGGGAGTTGACGCCCCACATGGTGCCGGAGAAGAGCATCCCGTTGGGCTTGGTGCCCGCGGCGCCGCCCGGCCAGGGCGCGAAGGAGACCGGGAAACCGGCCTTCTTGACGTTGGACACCTGCCATGCGCCCTGGTACCAGAAGGCACTCTTGCCGGCGCTGAAGTCCTGCGGGCCCTGCGACCACTCGTCGGTGCCGATCTCGTTCTTCCAGTTGACGTACCCCTTGTCCTCGAGGGTCTTCAACTGCTCCAGCGAGCTCTTCCAGTCGGGATTGAACGACGCCTTGCCGGCCAGGAAGTCGGCGTCCCACTGCTTGTTCTTCTGGTAGACGAGGGTCGAACCGGCGGCCTGGTAGACGGAGCTGCCGGTCCAGGCGCTCTTGTCGGGCAGCGCGATGGGGTTGATGCCGGCCTTCTTGACCTTGGCGAGGTCCGCGAGGAACGTCGGCCAGTCGGCGGGGACTTCCTTGATGCCCGCCTTCTTCAGCAGGTCCATGTTGGCGTACAGGCCGATGCCGATCAGCTCCATCGGCATGGCGAGGGTCTTGCCGTCGGACTGCGCGAACGGCTTGGCGTCGGGGGCTATTCGGCTCGCCCACGACTCCTTGGACAGGTCGGCGAGGTAGCCGGAGGCACCCCACTTCTTCATCTTGTCCGTGTCGACCATGATGACGTCGCCGGCCTTGCCGCCGAGCAGCTCCGGCTGGAGCTTCTGGACGTAGGTGTCGTTCGCGGTGATGTACTCGAAGTCGACCTTGATCTTGGGGTGGGCCTTCTCGAACGCCTTGTTGATCTCCGCGACGTTCGCGGGCTCCGCGCCGCCGCCCTTCCAGGCCTGCACGTGGATGGTCACCGTGCCGTCGCTGGAGGCGCCGGACGACCCGCCTCCGCACGCTGCCAGCGACACCGCCATGGCGGCGACCGTGGCGGCGACCGCGAGACGTCTCCCAGAACGCTTCATTGCACACCTCACCCGTCGGTACGGACCGACTTGTCATGTCTGAAGGGGTTTTTGAGTCGATCAGCCTGTGCCGTGTGGGTGCAGCGCTGATACGTGTGGAAAAGGGCCGGTCGACCCGAGTTGCGGCGAACCCTGCCTGCCGTTGGCCGGGACTGTAACGCAAAACTTAGCTGACATCTATACGTAACTTTCCGTGGCCGGTCCGCCGCGCCGAAACGGCCGCACCTACCGGACTTTCCACGCAACCCAGTCACGTCCACCCTGTTCGCAGGGCCGAACCGCGCTCTCGCTGAGAGTTCCGTTGACCCCCATGCAACTTATCGTTAAAGTTTCCTTGAGTATGTGGCCGACGCGAGGAGAAGCAGGCTCTAAGGTCTTCGCGTGCCGGGTGGCCGAGGTCGGGCAGAAGGAGTTCGGGTGGCAGGGCGGGTGACCATCGCGCAGGTGGCCGAGGAGGCCGGCGTCTCCGCGATGACCGTGTCCAACGTCATGAACGGCAAGCCGGGGGCCTCCGAGGAAACCCGGCGCCGCGTCATGGAGGTGGCCGGCAAACTCGGCTACCGGCCGAACGTCTCGGCCCGCAACCTCAAGGCCGGCCGCAGCGGGCTCATCGGCCTCATCGCCCTGGATCTGACCAGCCAGTACGGACTGGAGATCCTCCGGGGAGTCGCCGACGAACTGGCCGACGCCGAGCAGGAACTCCTGGTCAACGCCTCGTACCACGACGCGGTGCGGGAGAAGGACCGGATCGAGTTCCTGGCTCGCGGTCTCGTCGACGGCGTGCTTCTGATCGCCCCCGTCCTGGAGGACGAGACGGTCAAGCTGCTGCGTCGGCAGAACCTGCCCTGCGTCGTCATCGACCCCCGACGCCTGGACGTACCGCTGCCGCGACTGAGCGTCGACAACTACCACGGCATGCGCGTCGGCACACAGCACCTGATCGAACTGGGGCACACGCGGATCGGCTACCTCCGCGGCGAGGAGGACCTCGAAAGCACGTCCGTCCGCTTCCAGGGCTTCGAGGACGCGATGCGGCTGGCCGGACTCCAGGTCGACCCGCGGCTGGTCGCCTCCTGCGACTTCTCCTACGCCTGCGGATTCCGCACCGCGACCCGCCTCATCACCGACCACCGCCCTACGGCGATCGTCGCCGGCGCCGACCTGATGGCACTCGGCGCGATCGACGCCGCACGGGCGCTCGGCCTCAACGTGCCTGCCGACTTCTCGGTCGTGGGCTTCGACGACCTCCCGCAGGCGGCCCAGAGCTTCCCCGGTCTCACCACCGTCCGCCAGCCCCTCCACGACATGGGCCAGAAGGCGGCCCGCGCGCTGCTGTCCCTCATCGAAGGGCAGCGGCTGCTCATGGAGCACATGGAGGTCGGCACCGAACTCGTGCTGCGCAACTCCACGGCCCCGCCGCCTGCCGGCGACTGATCACCGGTCAGCCCCTTCGGTTGCGATGCCCCCGGCGGGAGCAACTGCTCGCGCAGAGCGGTGAGTTGGTGGGGGTTCTTCGATCGCCGCGGTCTCGTCGGGTGCGGTCAGGGCGAGGACGAGGACATCCGCGACGGCCAGGCCGGCCAGGGACTCGTTTTCACCATGGCCCGCCACGTCCTCGGCCCCTCGGTCCTGACCGCCACCGCCGAGACCCCTGCCCGACCGCCGCCGGGCCGCCCAAGACTCGCACCGAGCCGTAGGCGGCGCGCGCCTGGGATCGTCGATGACGCCGCGAGGAAGTGTGCTCGGGATGAGAGGCTGATCGAGTCCGGCCTCCGTGTTCGCCGAGGGATTTCGCCGAAGGATAGGGAGAGTTCGTGCCCGAGTCGCAACCCGTCTCGCAGGCGGTACTGAGCCCACTCACCAGTTCCGCCCTCTTCCTGGTCGTGACCGTCGATCCCAGCGGGGAGCCGGTCGTACGGGAGCTGCTGACCGACCTCGCCGGTCTGGTGCGGTCCGTCGGCTTCCGACTCCCGGAAGGAGAGCTGACCTGCGTCACGGGCATCGGCTCCGACGCCTGGGACCGCCTGTTCGTCGGCCCCAGGCCGGCCGAGCTGCATCCCTTCCGGGAAGTCGCCGGCGCCCGACACACCGCACCCGCCACCCCGGGGGACCTGCTCTTCCACATCAAGGCCCGGCAGCCGGACCTGTGCTTCGAGCTGGCCACGCATCTGATGGACCGGCTGCGCGGCATCGTCACCGTCCGCGACGAGGTGTCCGGTTTCAAGTACTTCGACGAACGTGATCTCCTCGGCTTCGTCGACGGCACCGAGAACCCCACCGGTCCCGCCGCGAACACCGCCGTCGTGATCGGTGCCGCCGATCCGGAGCAGGACCCGGACTTCACCGGGGGCAGCTACGTCGTCGTACAGAAGTACCTGCACGACCTGCCGGCGTGGAACGCCCTGCCGGTCGAGGCGCAGGAACGGGCGGTCGGCCGCCGCAAGCTCTCCGACATCGAGCTGCCCGACGACCTCAAACCTGCCGACTCGCACGTCGCGCTCACCACGATCACCGACCCGGACGGCACGGAGCGGCAGATCCTGCGCGACAACATGCCCTTCGGGGCGCCCGGACGCGGCGAGTTCGGCACGTACTTCATCGGCTACGCCAGTACCCCGTCGGTCATCGAGCGCATGCTGGCGAACATGTTCATCGGCGATCCGCCGGGCAGCCACGACCGGCTGCTCGACTTCTCCACAGCGGTCACCGGCACCCTGTTCCACGTACCCACCGCCGACTTCCTCGACGACCCGCCCGCCACCCCGGAGCCGACGGTCTCGGCCCGGACATCCGACGGATCCTCGGGTACCGACGATCGAGCATGACTGCTTGTCGAGCGTCCTCAAGTCTGATTGGGTTCGGCGCGCCGGACACGCGAGGGGCGCGGCAGGCGGGAAGGAACAGTCAGCGTGCAGCCTACGGCGCAGCAGAACATCCAGGGGCCGCTACCCGAAGCGCTCGCACGGGCGATACGTGAGACCGCCGGTGACATCGCCACGCTGTTGAAGAGCGCCACCGACACGACCGTTCCCGTACCGGATTCGAAATGGACGGTCGGCGAGGCGGCCGCCCATCTGGCGCTGGCCAACGAGTTGATGGCCGACCTCGCGTCCGGGCAGGAACGCCCCTACGGGGACGGTACGCCGCAGAGTCTGGCCGCCGCCAACGAACAGTCCCTCGCCGCATTCGGGGAGCGCGGGGCACAGCCGCTGGCGTCGATGATCACCGACCAGGCCGACGTGTTCGTGGACGCCGTGGATCGGGGCGCGGGCGAAGAGAGCGCCGCCTGCCCGGCACTCGTCACGCCACTGGGCCCCATGGACCGGCACGTTCTCGCGTCCTACCTGCTGACGCACATGCTGGGCCACGGCTACGACCTGGCCCGGGCGCTCAACCGCCCGCACATGATCGACCACGACCGTGTCGCACTGTGCATGCCGTTCATGCTCTCGGTCATGCCGCGCGTCGTCGACACGGCCGCCATCGCTGATCTGGCTGTCCGCTACGCCATCCGCCTGCGGGGCGGCACGGAGTTCGGTGTCAGCCTGGGCGACGGCGCCGTGCACGTGACCCCGACGCCGCTGGAACGTCCGGACTGCACCATCCTGATCGAACCCGTGACCTTCCTCCTCATAGCGCTGGGCCGTCGCAACCCGTGGCGGGCCATCGGGCGGGGACAGGTCCTCGCCTGGGGACGCAAGCCCTGGCTCGCGCCCCGCTTCCCGACCCTGTTCACCGCGCCCTGATCCCCTGCAGAGCAGCCAGGTGAGTTCCGTTCGACGCACTTCAGGAGGCATCGTGTCCGGCGCGGGCGAGCTCGGTGTCCGGAGGTTCAGCGCGGAGCCACTGGGCGTCGACTGGATTCACGGGTCGCCGTCGGCCAAGCACAACACCGACCCCGATCTTCAGGTGCACTGGTACGACGAGCACACCGTGTTGCTGAGGCAGAACAAGGCGATCAACTACGAGGCCCCGTTTCTGTACTTGTTGTTCGGGCAGCGCGAGGCGGTTCTGATCGACACGGGTGCCACAGCGTCACCCGAATTCTTTCCGGTGCGCAGGACTGTCGACGGCCTTGTCGAGACGTGGCTGGCTCGTCACCCCCGTGACTCCTATGGCCTTCTCGTACTCCACACGCACTCGCACGGCGATCACGTCGCGGGCGACGGCCAGTTCCTCGACCGGCCGGACACGATCGTGGTCGGTGGTGATCGGGACGCGGCCTGGAGCTACTTCGGGTTCGCCGACGCCCCGGAGGCGGTGAGGCCCCTCGACCTCGGGGGGCGGGTGCTGGAAGCGCTCGCGACTCCGGGCCATGACGCTGCCGCGGTCACCTTCTACGACCCGTGGACCGGGTTCCTGCTGACGGGAGACACCGTCTACCGCGGACGGCTGTACATCGAGGACTGGTCGGACTTCTCACGGACCGTCGACCGGCTGATCGCCTTCGCCGGACGCCGTCCCGTCAGCCACGTTCTGGGCTGCCACATCGAGATGACCCGCGAGCCCGGCGTCGACTACCCGATCCGCACCACGTACCAGCCGGACGAACCCCCGCTGGAGATGACCCCGGCCCACCTGCACGCCGTGCGCGCGGCCCTGGACGAAGTCGGTCCCCAACCCGCTCGGCGCGCGTTCGCCGACTTCATCCTCTGGCCCGATGGCTGACTGCCGGCCGTGCAGGGCGCCGTAGCGCGAGGCGTCCTGAGAACCTGGGCCCCGCCCGGGCGGGGTCCTCACGCGCGCGCCCGGAGTCGAACTACCCACGTCCGTAGCGGAGTTCGTGTGCTTCGGCGAGAAGGAGGTAGGCCGCGGCGGTCCAGGTGTAGGCGCGGTCGCGCAGGCCCGCACCGGTCAGGGCGTCGAAGTTCTCCGCGAAGCCGTGGGTTTCGCACAGGCCCCGGAAGCGGGCGTTGATCTCGTCGGCGAGGCGGTGGTGGCCGCTGCGTCGCAGGCCGTCCTCGACGAGGACGGTGGCGGGTGCCCAGATGGGTCCGCGCCAGTAGCCGTCGGGGCGGTACTCCGGAGAGGTGGGCAGCTGGGTGGCCAGTCCGTACGGGGTCAGATGGTTCTCGATGCGGGCGGCCAGGCTCTTGGCGACGTTCTCGGGCAGGTGCTCGCCGAGGACGATGGGCATCAGGTCGAGGAGGCTGGAGCTGCTCCAGGTGTCGCCGCTGTCGGCGCCCCGGGCCACGAACCGGTCCCCCGTCCACAGTTCGTCGAGCATGGCCGCCTGGGTGGCCTCCGCGGTGCGGGTCCACTGGCGGGCCTCGTCGGGACGGCCCAGTTCCGTTGCCAGGGCGGCGAGTTCGCGCAGTTGCAGAACCAGGAAGGCGGCCAGGTCGGCGGTGACGACCAGGCGCCCGGGGTCGAAGGTCGTGGCGTTGTCCCAGCCGCTGTCGTTGCCGTGTTGGTAGTGGGGCAGGGCGGTGTCAGGTGCTCGTCGAGCGGTGAGCCAGAATTCGGTCCAGCGTCGCAACTGGTCGTACGTCTCGGCGAGTTCGGCACGGCTGAGGGGGCTGGTGAGGCGTCGTCGAAGGTGGGCGAGGGTCCAGCCGTGGATGGGTGGTTTGACGAAGTTGTAGAGGACCTCGGAGTGGGTCACCGAGTCGGGCAGGGCGCCGCTCTCGTCCTGGTGGTCGAAGGGCAGGGAGAACTGGTCCCAGGCCAGCGTGGGCGCTCCGGGCGCCAGGGCGAGGGCGTTGAAGCAGTGGTCCCAGCTCCAGACCTTGTCCATCCAGTGCTTGGACATCAGCACGGCGGGCCGGGTGACAAGGCCCGCGGGGGCGACGGTCGCCGACCACAGGACGTAGGCGGCGAGTTCGGCGGCCGGTGTGCCGGCCGAACGCCACGGTGCGACCACGTCGACGAAGGCGGCGAAGGCACGCTCCGCCGCGGCCACGACCTCGTCGAACGGCACCGACACGGTGTAGGGCCGGCGCGCGCTGTCGAGTTCCTCGACGGCGACCTCCCAGGAGCCGCCCGCCTCCGCGGAGACGGTGAGACCGCGCTGGGCGCTGCCCAGGGCCTGGTCGCCGCAGACCTCTCGCAGGACACCGGAGAGCACCGTGACGCGATAGCGGCGGCCGGTCTCGTACGAGGTGAAGACATGCGCTCCGTCCGCGGGGTCGCAGAAGAAGTACGTGCCGGTGAAGGGTGTGAGAGTCCGCGCTGCCGCGGTGATACGCAGGCCCGGGCCTTCGCCGCGCAGGCGCACCGCGCCGGGCGACTCGTAGGCGAGGTCGATTCGTCCGCCCTCGTGAGTCGTCCAACTGAGGAGGCCCGGTGTCGCCGTGACACGGGTCTCGACCTTCTGATCGGTCGCGGCATCGAGGGGGACGAGGCGCAGGACGGCGTGCATACCGTTCTGGTGCGACACGAGGTGGAGATCGTCGGCACGCTCCTTCTCCCCCAGCACGGGCGAGATGCCGAACCAGGAGCCGTGCGTGCTGAACGGGATGTCGTGGAGGGAGAAGGCCGGGCCGGATCGGGCGGCGGTCATCAAGCGGTACTCGTTTCTTCAACAGGGACGACGGATCTTCAACAGGGGCGACGGGTCGACCGGTCAGTCCTTCACCGCGCCGGCACTCACCCCGGCGGCGACGTAGCGCTGGGCGAGGACGAGGATCACCGCCGCGGGCAGCGAGGCCACGACCGCGGTGGCCATGATGGCGTTCCACTCCTGGTTGTTGTTGCCGATGTAGTGGTAGATGCCGAGGGTGATCGGTTCGTGTGCGCCGCCGCCCGCGAGGGTGCTGGCGAAGACGAAGTCGGACCAGGACCACAGGAACGCGAACAGCGACACCGTGACGACGGCGTTGCGGCTCATCGGCAGCACGATCGACCAGAAGGTGCGCAGGGGTCCGGCTCCGTCGGTCTTCGCGGCCTGGAGCAGTTCGTTCGGGATGCCGGACATGAACGCGGTGAAGATCAGTACGGCGAAGGGGACGGCCAGCGTGGAGTCCGCGACGATCAGGCCGGGCACCGACTGAAGCAGTCCGAGGCTGAGGTAGATGGCGTAGAAGCCCATCGCCATGATGATGCCGGGGATCATCTGGGCGACCAGGAAGAGGAAGCTGAGCGCGCCGCCGCCGCGCGGGCGGAGTTTGGCCAGGGCGTAGCCGGCGGGTGCGGCGAGCGCGACGGTGAGCACCACGGTTCCGAGGCCGATGACGAGGCTGGTGCCGAGGTAGGGCAACTGGTCGTTCAGGACGGCCCGGTAGCCGGCCAGGGTGCCGTGCGTGGGGAACAGGTCGGGCGGGCTCTTGCGCATGTCCTGGTCACGGGTGAAGGACACGTTGAGCATCCAGTAGACCGGGAACAGCATGATCGCGGTGAGGACGAGGCCCGTGGCCGTCTTCCACCAGGTGGTGCGGCGGGCCCGGCGCGGGCGGTGTGCGGTCGCGATGGTCGTCATGAGGCGTACTGCTTTCGCTGGACCCTGAGATACACCAGGCCGAAGACCAGGGCAGCGACGACGAGCAGGTTGCCGACGGCCGCTCCGGGGCCGAAGGCGGGCAGGAGGTTGCCGAAGCCGAGCCGGTAGGACCAGGTGGCGAAGGTGGTGGACGAGTCCGCCGGGCCGCCCTTGGTCATGATCCAGATGATGTCGAAGACCTTGAGCGTGTAGACCAGGCCCAGCAGCAGGGTGATCGCGGAGACCGGGCGCAGCAGCGGGAGGGTGATGTGCCAGAACCGCCGCCACGCTCCGGCGCCGTCGAGGGCGGCCGCCTCGTACAGGCTCGCGGGAATCGCCTGCAGGCCGCTGTGGAGCACGACCAGGTTGAACGGGACGCCGATCCAGATGTTCGCGATGATCACCGAGATGAGCGACCAGGACGGTGACGTCAGCCAGTTGACCGGTCCGATGCCGACGGCGTGCAGGGCCGCGTTGACGACACCGGAGTCGCTGTTCAGCATCCACGACCAGGTGGACGCCGACACGATCAGCGGTAGCAGCCAAGGCACGAGGAAGAGGGCGCGCAGGGTCGCGGAAAGCCGGAAGTTCTGGTTGAAGAAGACCGCGAGGGCGAGCCCGATGGCGTACTGGAAGAACAGGCACACGACGGTGAACACCACCGTATGGGTGAGCGCGGGTCCGAAGGTCGGATCGTCGAAGACGGTGCGGTAGTTGGCGAGGCCGGTGAAGGGCGCGTCGCCCTGGACGAAGGAGCGGACGGTGTAGTGGCGCAGGCTCAGGTCGAGGTTGCGGTAGAGCGGATAGGCGTAGAAGAGGCCGAGGTAGAGGGTGACGGGGGCCAGGAAGGCCCAGGCGGCCCACTGCTGGGAGGAGGGCCGACGCCGTTTCCTGCTGCGGACCGGGGACGGGACGGCGGAGGCCGCCCCGTCTCGGTCGAGCACAGGCCGATGGTGCGGAAGCTGTGTCGTGCGGTTCATCAACGACCCTTGAATTCCGGTTACTTGACGGCGTTCTGCGCCGTGGTGAGGGCGTCATTGGGGGACTTGGCCCCGCTGAGGGTGGACTGGACGGCCTTCCACAACTGCTCGGAGATCTTGGGGTACTTGGTGCCCAGGTCGTCGCTGGTGCGCCCCTTGGCCGCCTGGACCGCGTCGACCCAGGGCTTCAGCTTGGCGTTCGCCGCCACCTGCTTGCCCTGGACCTCGCTGGTGGGCGCCACGTAGGACAGCGTGGTGTCGGTGTCGTACAGGTTCTGGGTGCTGGTCAGACAGGCCGTCAGCTCCTGGGAGGTGGCGTAGCGGCCGGTGTCGTCCTGGACGGGGATGGTGACGAACTCGCCGCCGGTCGGGGCGGCGGCGTTGCCTCCCGTGGCGGCGGGTATCGGGAGCACGCCGTAGTCCAGGCCGGCCTTCTCGGCGTTGGCCAGCTGCCAGGTGCCGTTCTCGGCGAAGGCATAGTCACCGGTGGCGAACTCCTGCCAGCTGGTGGTCTGGGTGTTGTTGAGCACCGAGTTGGGGGCGTAGCCCTTCTTCAGCCAGCCGTTCCACAGAGACAGCGCCGACTCGCCCTGGGAGGAGTCGAGTTGGGTCAGTTTCGCGCCCGCACCCCAGAACCATGGCAGGAACTGGAAGCTGCCCTCCTCGGTGCCGATCGCGGAGAAGGTGATGCCCTTCTTGCCCGCCTTCTTCACCTTCTCCAGGGCTGCCGTGAGGGACGGCCAGTCCTTGACCGCGGCGATGTCGACGCCCGCGGCCGCCAGGACCTTCTTGTTGTAGTAGAGGGCAAGGGTGTTGGCGCCGATCGGCGTGCCGTACGTCTTCCCGTGCGACTGGCCGGCCGCGAGCAGGTTGGCGTCCACCTTCGAGGTGTCCAGGTTGCTGTCGTCGGTCGTGGTGAGCACTCCCGCCTCGGCCAGGGTCGACACCACGGGGTTGTCGACGATGAGGACGTCCGGGGAGTTGCCCTGCTGCGCCGCCAGCAGCGTCTTGTTGGCCAGGTCGCTGGTGTCGAAGCCGGTCCGCTTGATCTTCACACCGGCCTTGGTGCCGCACTTGTCCAGCAGCTTCGTCCAGGCCGAGCCCTTGGCGAACTGCGGGTAGGGGTCCCAGATCGTGTACGTCCCGCTGTCGCCCCCCTTGGCGGACGAACTGCCGCCGGACGAGCAGGCGGTGGTGGCTGTAGCGAGGGCGGCGACGGTCAGGGCCGCGGCGGTGAGCCGCCGTCCGGTGGTTCTGTTCATAGGGCGTTCCTTTGTGATTTCGGCAAGGGCATGCCGAGGATGCGGGTGTGTTTTCGGCAAGGGCATGCCGAAGAAGCAGTCGGGAGATGACCGGCCGCGCAGGGTCGGTGAAGGAGCGGCTCCTCCGCGAGCGCGACGGGCCGCCGCGGGGCGATGGGGCGTTCGGGGTCAGGCGTTCATGCCGGAGGCGGAGTCCGATGCGTGGTGGGCGGGTCCGGTGCTGGCGCGCAGGGAGATGGGCGGGGCGAGCAGGTGGTGGCGCGGTGCCGCGTCGGCGTGGCCGAGTCGCTCGACGAGGAGGTCGACGGCGAAGCGTCCCATCTGCTCCGCCGGTACGTCCGCCGCGGTGAGCTGCGGGGTCACCGTCTCGGCCCACCGGCCCGCCACCACTCCGGTGACGGAGAAGTCGCGCGGCACATGGCGGCCCGCGACGGCCAGCCCGCGGTAAATGCCGCCCAGCGCAGCCTCGTTGAGCGTGACCAGCGCCGTGGTGGCCGGATCGTCGTGCAGGATCCGCTCCATGCAGGCCTCGCCGGAGGGAGCGTCGTCCCCGCAGCAGTACGTCCGCACGGTGAGCCCACGCTCGGCCGCGGCCTTGGTGAAGCCCTCCAGCCCGCGGTGCGCCGACTCGTAGCCGGCACGCAGCATGCGCTCGGGCCGGTTCACGAGGGCGATCCTGCGGTGGCCCAGGTCGGCGAGGTGGTGCACACAGGCGGCGGCCAGCGCGGTGTGGTCCAGGCCCACCCACCAGTCGCCGTCCGGCTGCGCGGTGCGGCCGATGCAGACGGCGGGGAAGTTCTCGGCGACGAGGTGGTCGATCCGGTCGTCCTGAAGCCTGATCTCCATCAGGATCGCGCCGTCGACCCGCCGCTCGGCCAGCAGCCGCTGGAAGGAGCGGTCACTGTCCACGCCGCTCGGCGACAGCAGCACGTCGTAGTCGTAGGCCGCCGCGGCCTCCACCACGCTGCCGATGAAGTCCAGTTGCATGCCGGTGTAGTGGGTGCCGGCCGGCGGGAAGACCAGACCGAGGGTGCTGGTCCGGCCGTTGGCCAGGGCACGGGCGCTCGCGTTCGGGCGGTAACCCAGTTCGTCGATGACCTGCTGGATCTTCTGCCGGGTGTCGTCCGACACCGGACGCTTGCCGCTGAGTGCGTACGAGACGGTGCTCCGGGAGACACCGGCCCGCCGGGCGATCTCACCGATGTTCACGGCACTCCTTCGTCGAACCGGTTCGAGCGCGAGCCAGCTGTCGAACCGGTTCGCGTGAAGGGAAGGTAGGAGCGCACCGAAGCGGCTGTCAATGGCTTGCGCGCACTTGCGGGAAATCCTCGTCCAATCCGTGTCGGAGGTATTGCTGCCGCTCTTTCGGCACTGCTAGCTTCCGCCGAACCGGTTCGACAGGGCCGTATCGAATCGTCACCGCACGCCACATCGGGCCATGAAGCTCAAGGCCCGACCGGTCCGACGTCGGTCGAACCGGTTCGCGTCATGGGTTGGCGACCCACTACAACCCCGATCCGATCGCCCGGCACGCCGACATCTCGGTCAACGGCGGCGGCCCGCAGGGTGCTGTTCCCGACGACCTTCCACTTCGACAACTTCTGGGACCTGACCGTCCCGCTCACGCTGAAGAAGGGCACGAACCGGCTCACGTTCACCGCGGCGGAGCTGCCCGACTTCAACGGCGACACCTACAACCAGTACGACCAGCGGTCGCCGTACGCACCGGTCATCGACCGGATCGCCGTCACCCCGCTCACCGAGAAGTAGCGGGCGAGCCTCCCGCCTCCCCCTCCCCTCCCTCTCCAGACGAAAGAGCCGCACATGCACCTGCGTTCACCACGCCCGATTTCCAGAACCGCCGTCCTGCTGGCCACCCTGGCGGCGAGCCTGCTGCCGGCCACCACCTCGCACGCCGCCGACACCAGCGTCACCGTGGACTTCGCCACCGCCGGAGGCGCTCCCACCTACCACGCCTCCGGCATGATCTACGGGATGACCCCGGACGGCACGCTGCCCCAGGACCACTTCTTCAAGGACATCAAGTGGCACTTCATGCGGGCCGGCGGCGCCCAGCTCAACAGCGGCGGCTATGCCACCAGCCTCGCCGACTACCAGACCCGCTGGAACTCCACGCTCGCCCAGTACAAGCGGACCGCCGCCCTCGGCGGCACGTTCGTGCTGCTGCCGCACGACCTGTGGGGCGCCGACGGCACCACCAGCCAGGGCTGGCCCGGCGACAACGGTGACTGGACGCAGTTCGACGCTTTCGTCACCCAGCTCATCAGTGACGTCAAGGCCAACAACATGACGGTCCAGTGGGACCTGTGGAACGAGCCCGACGGCAGCGGCTTCTGGGGCGCCTCGCAGACCCAATACCTGCAGATGTGGTCGCGGTTCTACGCCAAGGTCCGGGCCGCGTTCCCGGGCCAGCTGATCGTCGGGCCCAGCATCGCGGGCCAGCCGAACTCCTCCAACTCCTGGTGGACGACGTTCCTTTCCTACGTCAAGGCCAACAACGTGGCCCCGGACATCTGGAGTTGGCACGACGAACCGGGTGATCCGGTGACGGACGTCGGACGCGCCAACTCGACCCTCGCCGCAGCAGGGTTGACCAACACCCGGCCGTACCAGATCAACGAGTACGCCACCCTGTCCATGCAGTCCCCGGGCGGCGGCGCCTGGTTCATCGGCCGCCTGGAGCGGGCCGACGCCGACGGCCTGCGCGGCAACTGGGCCTCGGGCACCAACCTGCACGACTACGAGGCCAACCTGCTCACCAAGAACAGCGCCGGCCAGTACGTGCCGCTCGGCGAGTGGTTCATGTACCGCTACTACGGCTCGCAGACCGGCAACATCGTCAACCTGGTCCCGGGCACCGGTACGGACGGCCTGGCCACCAAGGACAACTCCGCGAAGAACGCCAAGATCCTGCTCGGCAGCAGCGGCAACACCGGCACGGTCACCGTCAACCTCACCGGACTGAACACGACTTCAACGGTGGAGGGCGGCAAGGTCCGTGCGGTCGTCCAGCGTGTCCCGTACAACAACGGTGCCGCGGTGACCGGTCCGGAGACCATCTCCGACACCACCCTGACGGTCAGCAACAACGCGGCCTCGGTGTCCATCCCGTGGTCCAGCGCCAAGGACGGCTACACGGTCACCCTGCTGCCGCCGTCCAACACCACCGTCTCCACGGTCGCCGTCAGCCAGAACAGCGGACAGTGCCTGGACGACACCGACGTGAGCACCGCCAACGGCACCCAGTACCAGCAGTACTACTGCGAGGGCGGCTACCAGCAGATGCTCGACCTCAAGCCGGTGGCCGGCCGGACCAACACCTACACCGTCGCCAACGAGCACAGCGGCAAGTGCCTGGACGTCGCGGGCGCCTCCACCGCCGACGGCGCCGCCGTCGACCAGTACACCTGCAACGGCCAGACCAACCAGATGTTCACCCTCAACCCCGTCACCGCACTCGGCAACAGCCACGACTACCAACTCGTCGCCGTGCACAGCGGCAAGTGCGTCGACGTCTCCAACGTCTCCACCCAGCTGCGGGCCCTGATCCACCAGTGGACCTGCGACCCAGCGAGCGTCCTCAGCACCAAGAAGAACCAGATCTGGCGGCTCCAGGGCAAGGCCTGAGCCTCCGCGTCCTCTGTTCCCCGGAACCGCCGGGGAACAGAGGACGACGCCTCTTCGGACACAGCGAGGCGCTCACGGCAGGGCGGCGTCGGATGACGGCGATGAATCCTCTGCAGCCCACGAGGGGCAGGGCGGCGTCCGGAACCGGCCTGTGCGAGCATGCGGCAACTCAGTCGCGGGGCGCGGAGGTGAGCCGCGGGGGCGCGGAGGTGAGCCCGCTTCTCCAGCTCCTCCTCGTCGCCCGGCGTGAGCATCGGCTGACGCGAGGCGCACGGCATGGTCACCACGAACTTGGTCGGCGCGTCCGAGAAGGCGTTGCCGTTCCGGCAGTGCATCACGTCACCGCCCGGCTCACCCTCGAGCTCGAACCGGACCGCGCCCTCGACGACGTAGCCGAAACGCGGCCCCGATTGGCGGTGTGGAGGAGTTCCGGGGTGACCGGGAGGCCACTCGACGAGGACGGTCGTCCCCCAAGCCCCCTCTGGACGCCGCCTCGTTTGCGCCTTCTCTGCGGCCCGGCGACCCGCCGCCCGTCTCATCGAGAAGGCCGGGCTTCTTCCAGCAGCAGAAGGAGGACGCCTGACCAGGGCAGATGCCCGTCGGACGCCCTCCTCATGCCCTAGGGCCGTCGTACTTGCAGCCCCAGACAGTGGTGTGCCGGGCCCGTGTGTCCGGGCCCGGCATTGCGGCCGGCCTCTGACGCCCTCTCATGAAGCGTCTGGGACCGTCCAGGGACCTCCGGCGTTTCCTCGGGTCTCCCGGCGGCCACAGAAGCGTCGGCCGATCTCGGCTGTTGAGAATCGAGCCGTACCGCGGACAGCCCGTCGTGGAAACCCTGGCGGTCGCCGGGCCGAAGGAAAGCACGCCCGTCGTTGGCGCGCCGCTGGATGGGCGGCGCCCGAGCCAGACCCGGCGGTCGCCGGGGTTTTCGACGGGGCCGCCGATGGCCACGCCACCCAGGATCAACCTGTCCTTGTCGTTGTCACCGGGTATGCGCGGCTACGGCGAGCCTTGCCCGCGCTCCGACCTCCAGCAGTGCGGAGGGTGCAACTACCAGGACTTCGACGAGTGTGACGGGGAGTCGGGCTTGGACGGGTGCGACGGGTATTCCGGCTTCTCCGGGTGGGCCGGCTTCTCGGGGTAGGCGGGCTTCTCCGGGTGGGCCGGCTTCTCCGGGTGGGCCGGCTTTTCCGGGTACGCGGGCTTCTCCGGGTACGCGGGCTTCTCCGGGTGGGCCGGCTTTTCCGGGTACGCGGGCTTCTCCGGATACGCGGGCTTCTCCGGGTGGGCCGGCTTCTCCGGATACGCGGGCTTCTCCGGATACGCGGGCTTCTCCGGGTGGGCCGGCTTCTCCGGATACGCGGGCTTCTCCGGATACGCGGGCTTCTCCGGGTAAGCGGGCTTCTCCGGGTAGGCCGGCTTCTCCGGATACGCGGGCTTCTCCGGATACGCGGGCTTCTCCGGGTGGGCCGGCTTCTCCGGATACGCGGGCTTCTCCGGGTGGGCCGGCTTCTCCGGATACGCGGGCTTCTCGGGGTAGGCGGGCTTCTCCGGGTAGGCCGGCTTCTCCGGATACGCGGGCTTCTCCGGATACGCGGGCTTCTCCGGGTAGGCCGGCTTCTCCGGATACGCGGGCTTCTCCGGATACGCGGGCTTCTCCGGGTAGGCCGGCTTCACCGGCATCGCGGGCTTCACCGGCATCGCAGGCTTCTCCGGATACGCGGGCTTCACCGGCATCGCAGGCTTCTCCGGATACGCGGGCTTCACCGGGTACGCGGGCTTCACCGGCATCGCAGGCTTCTCCGGATAGGCCGGCTTCACCGGGTACGCAGGCTTCTCCGGATACGCGGGCTTCACCGGCATCGCAGGCTTCACCGGGTAGGCCGGCTTCTCCGGATACGCAGGCTTCACCGGCATCGCAGGCTTCACCGGCATCGTCGGATACGCAGGTTTCACCGGATAGTCGGGCTTCACCGGGTAGACCGGCTTTACGGGGTACGCGGGCTTCACCGGAATCACCGGATACGCAGGCTTCTCCGGGTACGCGGGCTTCACCGGATAGTCGGGCTTCACCGGCATCACCGGATAGACGGGCTTCTCCGGATGCGCCGGATACTCGGGCTTCACCGGATAGACCGGCTTCTCCGGATACTCGGGCTTCACCGGGTGCGCCGGGTACTCAGGCTTCACCGGATAGACCGGCTTCTCCGGATACGCGGGCTTCACCGGGTGCGCCGGGTACTCAGGCTTCTCCGGATAGACCGGCTTGTCGGGGTGAGCGGGCTTGTCCGGGTGCGCCGGATAACCCGGCTTCTCCGGGTAGACCGACTTCGACGTGTGCGTCGGATAGGCGAACGGCGCCGGATACGGCGGCTGCGGGGGGGCGTGGTCCTGAGCGATGGCGGGTCCCGCGATCGCCAGCTGGGCTGTGGCGAGCGTCGCAACCATGGTGGCTGACGCCAGAACGGATCGCCATCTCGGCGATGTCGTCATCTTCTCCACTCTCCTCGACCTGGTTCAGGGCTTCGTGACGGCTGGTCAGTACCAAGACCGGATAGTGGAATAATCAGGAAATAAGCCCCACGAATAACGCTGAGGCGGTCATAAGCCACCGGATGGTGTAGCCCGGGAGGCCAGTTGGCCCGGGTTATGGCGACCGGTTGGGCAGGGTGGGTGCATCGCGCATCGCGCGGTCAAGACCAACCTGGACCGTGCCGACCGAGCAGCGGGAAGTGACGGACAGGCGGTTCGCCACGTGTCCTCCATGCCGTGAAGGACACCTGCCTCATCGACACCCGGTGCCGTAGCGAAGAGTCGTTCCAGCCTGGTGCGCCGTCGGGCGGGGTGACGCCGATGCGTCGGGCAAGCTGCGAGACAGCCCGCGCCCGCGGCCAGGACACGGAGTTCGTCATCGAGGCCCATCAGCCGGCCGCCCAGGCCCGCGTCTCCCCGCTCAGCGCGCGCTCTGCGGGGTGTCGCCGGAGATGCCGGCGAAGAGCTCGTGGTCGCGGGCGTTGCGGCCGATCAGGTTGTTCGGGCCGGGGGGCCGGTGCGAGGGCTACGTGCTGAACCTCGACCCCGACCCGCAGGATCCGACCCCCGCCGCTCTGCCCGGCGGACGGCGAGGGGTGCCGCCAGGCCCGTCAGGGCGAACATCGCTCCCACGACGGACCAGCCGGGGCGGCCCCAGGTGAGGCACAGCGCGACAAGCAGGCCCGGCCCGAGCGCTTCCGCCAGTCCTGCGCCCAGGCCGAACACGCCCAGGTACTGGCCGGTGGCGTGCTGCGGGGCGAGGGCGAAGGAGACCTCGAAGCCCGCGGCGGAGTGCCAGAGTTCGCCGACCGTGTGCACGACCACCGCGGCGAGGAGCACAGCTGCGGCAGCCCGGGCCGGAAGACCCGCGGCGAGCGGGATGAGCGAGCAGGAGGCGAGGAAGGTCACGCCTGCTCGGCGGTAGGCACGGCCGCCGGCTGCCGGGGAGGTGACGGTGCGGCCGGCGCGGACCTGGAACACGATGACCATGACGGTACTGATGAGCATCGTGCCCGAGATCAGCCAGTGCGGTGCGGTGGTGGCCGCCACCAGCCACAGCGGAACCGCCACGGTGAGCACCTTGAACTGGATGGCCATCAGGCCGTCCAGGGTTGTGATCAGCAGGTAGGGGCGGTCGCGCAGGGCGGTCCAGCGTGGGCCACGGACCGGCGGGGCGGGTGTGACCCGCGGCAGGCGGACCAGGACGGCCGCCGCAGCCGCGAAGCCGATCGCGTTGCCGACGACCATGAGCTGGTAGGCCGTGTGCGTGCCGACCTGTACGGCCCAGCCGGCCAGCAGGGCGCCGAGGGAGATGCCGACGTTGGTCACGGCCCGCAGATATGCGCGGAACTCCTGCGGCCGGTCCCCTCCGTAGTGCCGGATGAGCGGGCTTCGGGCCGCAAGTCCGGCCGCTTTCGCGGCAGTTGCCGCGCTCACCGCGAGGACGAACGGCCAGAAGCTGTGGACCAGGACGAAGGATGCCGTCGCCAGCGCCTGGACGACCAGAGTGGGCGTAAACCCCGCGCGCTCCGTGCCTGTCGGCGAGATGGCCGACCACGATGCCCGCGGCCAGCGACACGAGTCCTGCGATGCCGAGCCCGAGTCCCACCTGGCCTGCCGGGAGGTGCACCGCCTGGGTGAAGTACAGGATTCCTGCGGTCAGATAGAGGCCGCTGCCGACGGTGTAGACGAAGTTCGAGGCGGCGAGGGTGCGTTGGGGTCCCGCCTCGGGCGTCAGCATGGGCGCCCGTGCGACGAGGGGTCGGGGTGGTCGGTGAAGTCGAGGTCGCGACAGGGGATTTCGGCCTCGGCGGAGACGTACTGGTCCACGCGGGCGACCTCGCGTTCCCGGAACCAGTCGAGCAGGTCCCGCACGATCGCGCGGCTGTGGCCTCGCCGTCGGTGGGCCGGGTCGGTGACCAGGCCGATCACGTGCCCGACCCGGCCGTTGGTCAGGTGCGGCCCGGGCAGCCGTTGCTCGATGGTGCCGATGCCGCAGGCCGCGAGGCGTCCGTCATCGTCGCCGTCGCCGTCGCCGTCCACGACGAGGATGCGTACGGAGTCCGCCGTCAGCTGTTCCTTCAACACCATGGCCAGGGCGTCCAGCCAGTCGCCGCCGTGGTCCTCGAAGAGCAGGGCCCGCAGCCGCAGGAGCTCGACGAGGTCGTACTCCACCGCCTGCCGTACGGCGGATGGGGGTCCGGGGCGTTGTCGCATACCGACCAGACTGGTGTAATGGTCCAATGCATCTCAACCCTTACGGCGAGGATGCCGTGAATCTGGCCGTGGAGCTGGCCAACCGGCGTCCGGCCGACGCCGAGGAACTCGCGGACCGTTGCCTGGCGGCCGGACTGGTGCTGGAGGGCCCCGTCACCGCCCAGGACCTGGCCCATGCCGAGGAGGCGTTGGACGCGTGGGAGAAGGTGGTCGACGCGGGCGACGAGTACGAACGCGCCGAGCTGCTCAACCGGATGCTGGCGAGGGCCGCCGCCTACCCGCGGATGACCAACCACTCCGGAAGTGGCTGGCACGTGCACTACCGCGACGACCAACAGCCCCTCGGCGCACTGCTGTTGTCACTGATCTCGGTGGGCACCGCGCTGCACCTGGCCGGGCGGGGCATGCACCGTCTGACGCGCTGCGCCGTCACCGAGTGCACCCGGATCTTCGCCGACACCTCCCGCACCGGACGGCAGCGTTACTGCTCCCAGCGCTGCGCCAACCGCGACGCGGTACGCCGTCACCGTGCCCGCGCGACGCCGTCCGGCCCCTGACGACTCCGGTCCGGCGGCCTCTTGTCACGTACGGACGAACCTCCGTCCCGCAGGACTCAACTCCCGCAAATAGAACGGCAATCGCCCAGGTCCGCTGCCGCATCGCTGCCATATTCGAAAACAACTTCGGAGGTGGCTGTGACGCGAGAGGCGACAACATCCCGGGCGCCGGCGACGGCACCCGCGGCGGACCGCACCGCCGAACGCATCGCGGACCTGGAGCACCGCAGGGCCGAGGCGATGGTCGCGGCCCCGCCGAGGAGGCGGGGTGCGCTCGGTGCGCGGGAGCGGATCGGGCGGCTGCTCGACGAGGGATCGTTCTGCGAGACCGGCCTGTTCGTGCGGGCCCGGTCGACGGGAGACGGCACACACCGCCCCTGCGGTGACGGGGTCGTCACCGGATACGGCACCATCGACGGGCGGACGGTCTGTGTGTTCGCCCAGGACTCCACGGTGTTCGGCGGCAGCATGGGCGAGGCCTTCGGCGAGAAGACCGTGGCCCTCATGGACCTGGCGCTGAAGACCGGCTGTCCGGTGATCGGACTCAACGACTCCGGCGGCGCCCGCATCCAGGAGGGCGTCGCCTCGCTCGCCCTCTACGCCGAGTTGGTGCGCCGCAACGTGAAGGCGTCCGGGGTGATCCCGCAGATCTCGGTCATCCTGGGGCCGTGCGCGGGCGGCGCCGCGTACTCGCCGGCCATCACCGACTTCACGGTGATGGTGGACGGCGCCTCGCACATGTTCGTCACCGGCCCCGACGTCATCGAGGCGGTCACCGGCGAGCACACCACCGCCGAGGACCTGGGCGGCGCCCGCACCAGCAACTCCGTGAACGGCAACGCCCACTTCCTGGCCGCGGACGAGGAGGACGCCCTCGACGTCGTACGCGATCTGCTGTCGTATCTGCCCGCCAACAACCTCGAGCGGCCGCCTCAGTACGCGCCCGGGTCCGTTCCCGCCGGGGACGGGCTCGACGAGGTCGTGCCCGACCGGACCGGGCAGGCCTACGACATGTGGGACATCCTGCAGACCGTCGTCGACGACGGTGAACTGCTGCAGGTGCAGGAGCTGTTCGCGCCGAACATCATCTGTGCGCTGGCCCGGATCGAGGGCGGCACCGTCGGGGTCGTCGCCAACCAGCCGCTGCACTCGGCCGGCGTCCTGGACATCGACGCCTCCGAGAAGGCCGCGCGGTTCGTGCGGTTCTGCGACGCGTTCGGCATACCGCTGCTGACCTTCGCCGACGTCCCCGGCTACCTCTCCGGTGTCCACCAGGAGCGGGCCGGCATCATCCGGCGCGGCGCCAAACTCCTGTACGCATACGCCGAGGCGACCGTCCCGAAGCTCACCGTGGTGGTGCGCAAGGCGTACGGCGGCGGGTACGCGGTGATGGGGTCCAAGCACCTGGGCGCCGACGTCAACCTCGCCTGGCCGACCGCCCGTATCGCCGTCATGGGCGCAGAGGGCGCCGTCGGCCTGCTGCACCGGCGTGAACTCGCCGCCGCGGACGATCCGGTGGCGTTGCGCGCCCGCCTCGTCGCCGCGTACGAGAGCACTCACGGGACCCCGTACCCCGCCGCCGAACGCGGGTACGTCGACGCGGTCATCGCACCGCGGGACACCCGTGCCCACCTCTGCCGTGCGCTGCGCGCGCTGCGCGGCAAGCGTGCCCCCATGCCGGAGCGCCGGCACGGCAACATCCCGCTCTGATCCCCCCGACTCGCCGACCGAGGCCGCGCCGTCCCGCCGGCCGAACCCGCGATGTGAGGAGCACGCCCGATGGACAGCCGCCGCCCCCCGCTCGCGCCCGCGCACCGGACTCTGCCCGAGTACGTGCGCCACTGGGCCGAAACCACCCCCGACCGCCGGGCGTTCACCTTTGTCGACCACCCCGCCCCGCACTCGCGCGGGGTGCACCGCACCCTGACCTGGCAGCGCCTGGACCTGCGGGTACGGGCGCTGGCCGCCCGGCTCACGGAGCAGGCCGAACCCGGGGCGCGGGTCGCGCTGTTGTGCCCACAAGGGACGGACTACGTCACCGGTTTCCTGGCGGCGCTGGCCGCCGGGATGGTCGCCGTACCCCTGTATCCGCCCGGTCTGCCCGGGCACGGCGACCGGCTCGTCGGGGTCATGGCCGACGCCCGCCCGGCGATCGTGGTGACCACGAGCGGCGCCCTGGAGGAGGTGGCGGACTTCTGCGAGCGGGCGCGTGTGCCGGTCGTGGCGGCGGACCGGGTCCCGGACGCCGCCGCCCGCGACTGGCAGGCGCCCGTGCCGGACCCCGCCGCGACCGCCTATCTGCAGTACACCTCCGGATCCACCCGCGCTCCGGCGGGCGTGGAGATCACCCACGCCAACGTCGTCGCCAACGCCCGCCAGGCGCTGACCGCCTACGGTGCCGACGCACACCCGGTGACCTGCGTGGGCTGGCTGCCGCTCTACCACGACATGGGGCTCGTGCTCAGCGTCGCGGCCCCGGTCGTACGGGGTGTGCCCTCGGTCCTCATGGACCCGGCCGCGTTCCTGCGCGAGCCGGCGCGCTGGCTGCGGCTGCTCGCGGCGCATCCGCGGGCGTTGAGCGCCGCGCCCAACTTCGCCTACGACTACTGCTCCTCCGCGGTGACCGAGGCGCAGAAGGCGGAGCTGCGGCTGGACGGCGTCGCCGTGTTGATCAACGGCAGTGAGCCGGTGCGGCCGGGCACGGCCGACCGTTTCCACGCCGCGTTCGCCGCCCAGGGGCTGGCCGCGGAGGTGCACTGTCCGTCGTACGGGCTCGCCGAGGCCACCGTCTTCGTCTGCGCCGCCCGGCCCGGCGAGCCGCTCGCCCGGTTCGCCCTCGACCGTGACGCGCTCGCCACCGGAAAGGCGCTGCCCGCGCGGCCCGACGATCCCCGAGCCGTGCTGCTGGCCGGCTGCGGCACCCCGGCGGGCCAGCGGGTCCGTATCGTCGATCCGGTCTCCGGCGCCGTCCTGTCCGAGGGCGAGGTCGGCGAGATCCGGGTGCAGGGCCCCAACGTGGGACGCGGCTACTGGAACAACGAACCGCAGACCCGGCGCGTCTTCGGCTCCACCCTCGCCGAAGACGCGCCGGGCGACTGCCGAGGTGACTCGCCGGGCACCTGGCTGCGCACCGGCGACCTGGGGACCGTGCTGGACGGGCAGTTGATCGTCACCGGCCGGCTGAAGGACCTCATCGTCGTCGACGGCCGCAACCACTATCCGCAGGACGTGGAGGCCACCGCCCAGGACGCGCATGCGGCCGTGCGCCGCGACCGGCTCGCCGCCTTCGGTGTGCCGGGCGGCGCGGGTGAGCGGGTGGTGGTCGTGGCCGAGCACGCGCGGACCACGCGGCTCGCCGACATCGACGTACCGGCCCTGACGCGGGCGGTGCGCGCGGCCGTCTCCGCCCGGCACGGGCTACGGCTCGCCGACGTCGTCCTCGTCGCTCCGGGTGCGGTGCCCCGGACGTCCAGCGGCAAGGTGTCGCGGGCCCTGACCCGGGCCCGGTACCTGGAGGGCGCCTACGCGGCGGGGACCGCGGGATGACGGGCGTCGACGAGAGGGCGGTGCGCCGCCTGATCGCGGAACGCGTGGCCGCGTGGCACGGCACCCCCGGCGCCGACGTCCCGATGGACCGGCCGCTGGCCGACCTCGGCATATCCTCGCGGGACGCGGTCGTGCTGGCCGGGGAGCTGTCCGTGCTGACGGGCCGCGAGCTGCCGGCGACCCTGCTGTGGGAGGCGCCCACCGGGGACGCGCTGGTGGCGCATCTGTGCGCCGCGGCAGCGGAACACCCGCCCGCACCGGTCAGGACGCCTCCCCCGGCGGTGCTCGGCGAGCCGGTCGCGGTCGTCGGGGTCGGTTGCCGGCTGCCCGGCGGAGTGCACGGCCCGGCCGACTACTGGCGGCTGCTGGACGACGGGGTCGACGCGATCAGACGCGTCCCGGAGGACAGATGGGGCGACTTCACCGCCTTCCCGCCCTGCGACGCGCCCGCGTACGGCGGCTATTTGGACGACATCGCCGGGTTCGATGCCGACTTCTTCCGCATCACCCCGCGCGAGGCCGCGGTGATGGACCCCCAGCAGCGGATCCTCCTGGAGGTCGTCCGCGAGACGCTGGACCATGCCGCCGTCCCGGCCTCCGCCCTCGCCGGTACGGCTACCGGTGTCTTCGTCGGTGTCTCGGCCCCGGAGTACGGACAGCTCACCGGCGCGGACGCAGCCGCCGTCGATCCCTGGGCGCCGGCGGGTGCGGCGCTCGGTGTGACGGCGGGTCGGCTGGCGTACGTCCTGGACACCCGCGGGCCGAGCATGGCCGTCGACACCGCCTGTTCCTCCTCGCTGGTCGCCGTGCATCACGCCTGTGTCAGCCTGCGCACCGGCGAGAGCGACACGGCGATCGCCGCCGGCGTCAACCTGCTGCTGTCGCCGGTCGTCGGCGTCGCGTTCGGGCGGGCGGGCGCGCTCGCACCGGACGCGCGCTGCAAGCCGTTCTCGGCGGCGGCCGACGGCATCGGGCGCGGCGAGGGCTGCGCGGCGGTCCTGCTGAAACGGCTGTCCGACGCCGAGCGGGACGGCGACCGCGTCCTGGCGGTCATCCGGGCCACCGCCGTCAACTCCGACGGCCGCTCCAACGGCCTCATGGCGCCCAACCCTGCTGCCCAGCAGGCCCTGTTGGCCACGTCCTACGCGCGGGCCGGACTGGCTCCGGCCCGGATCGACTACGTCGAGGCGCACGGCACCGGCACCCCGCTCGGCGACCCGATCGAGGCGGGCGCGCTCGGAGCCGTGCTGGGCCCGGACCGTGACCCCGAACAGCCGCTGCTGCTCGGCTCCGTGAAGAGCAACCTCGGCCATCTGGAGTCCGCCGCCGGCATCGCCGGCCTGGTGAAGACGGTGCTCGCGCTCCACCACGACCGCATCCCGCCGTCGCTGCACTGCGCCCACGGCAGCGCCCTGAACGACGCACGGCTGCGCGTGGTGACCGAGCCCGAGCCGTGGCCCCGCTACGGCGGCACGGCCACCGCCGGGGTCTCGGGCTTCGGGTTCGGCGGCACCAACGCCCATACCGTACTGGAGGAATGGCGACCCACCGTCCTCCCACCGCCCCCGGCCGAGGCGCCGCCCGCTCGCCTCCATCTCCTGTCCGACGTCGACACCGAGCGGGTCCGGGACACCGCCGCCCGACTCGCCACATGGCTGCGTACGCCGGAAGGAAGCGCCGCACGTCCCGCCGACGTGGCGCGCACGCTCGCGGGACGGGCGGGGCGCGGACCCGTGCGCGCGGCTGTCGTCGCCCACGACGAGGGTGAACTGTCCGAAGCGCTGGGCGCGTTGGCGCGGGGCGAACCGGATGCCCGGGTGGTGACCGGCGACCGTGATCTCGTCGGGCGGGGTCCGGTGTGGGTGTTCTCCGGGTACGGCAGCCAGTGGTCCGGCATGGGGCGCCGGCTGCTGGCCGAGGAACCGGCCTTCGCCGCCGCCGTGGAGAAGCTGGACGCGCAACTCGCCGACGAGTTCGGCTTCTCTCTCCACGAGCACCTCGCCTCCGGGGGTGATCTTGATCGCCTCGAGGTCGCTCAACCCGCTTTGTTCGGGCTTCAGTTGGCGCTCGCCGAGCTGTGGCGCTCGCACGGTGTCGAACCGGTCGCCGTCATCGGTCACTCCATGGGCGAGGTGGCCGCCGCCGTCTGCGCGGGCGCCCTGGACGTGCCGGACGCGGCGCGGGTCGTCGCCGTACGGGCCCGGCTGCTGGGCGGACTGTCCGGCGGCGCGATGGCCGTCGTGGACCTGGCCGACAGTGAACTGCCCATCCTGGCAAGGGACTTCCCAGGAGTGCAGGTCGCCGTCCACTCCTCGCCCCGGGCGAAGGTCGTCACCGGTGACGAGGCCGCGGTCACCCGGCTCGTGCACGCGCTGGAGGCACGGGGGCAGGCCGCCCGGGCCATGCGGGTCGTCGGCGCCGGACACTCCCCCCAGGTGGACCCGCTGCTGCCGGAGCTGACCGAGGCCCTGTCGGACATACGAGGCCGGCGCCCGCGCATCCCTGTCTACTCCACGGTCCTCGACGACCCGCGCGGCGACTGCGTGTTCGACGCCGCGCACTGGGCCGCCAACCTGCGCCGGCCCGTGCGCCTGGACCAGGCGCTCGCAGCGGCCGCGGCCGACGGCCACACCGCCTTCGTCGAGATCTCGCCGCATCCGGTCCTGGCCCGGTCCGTCGCCGACACCGTGCCCGGCACCCTGGCCGTGGGCACGCTACGTCGCGACGCGGACGGATCTGCCGCGTTCCTGGCGGAGTTGGGCGCCCTGTACGCGGCGGGCCTGTCCCTGCCGATCCCGCCCGGCCGGGTCATCGACCTGCCCACGCCTCGCTGGCGGCACACCCGGCACTGGTGGACCGACGGCCGAACCCCCGCCGCAGCGGCGGCAGCGGACCGTTGGGACGAGCCCTCCACAGCCGCGGGGGCGGCCGCCACTTCGGTCGCGGCTCGTCTGAGTCACCACATCGCCGCCGTCACCGGTCATCCGGCGGCGCGCGTCACGCCCGCGACGGCACTGGCCGACCTCGGCCTGGACTCCCTGATGGCGGTCCGTATCCGCACCGCCCTGGAACGGGAGTTCCGGATCGAGCTTCCGCTGCGCGACCTGTTCGGCGCCGCGACGGTCGACGAGGTGGCCGACCGTGTCCAACAGGCCCTCTCCGCAACGGCATTGGACGAGGCCTCCCCACTACGGGCCTTGCGCACCACCGGCACGCGGCCTCCGCTCTTCCTGTTCCACGCGGCCGGCGGCCCCACCGACGTCTATCGCGCGCTCGCCGAACGGCTGGGCGACGACCGGCCGGTGTACGGGCTGGAACGGGTCGAGGACTCCCGCAGCGTGCCGGACAAGGCGCGCCGCTACGCCGAGGCGATCGCCGCCGTTCACCCCAACGGCCCCTGTGCACTGGGTGGTTGGTCCTTCGGCGGCTTCCTCGCGCAGGAGACGGCACGACAACTCACTGCCGCAGGACGGGACGTGGAGCTGGTCGTGCTCATCGACTCCGTACGGCCCCTCCCCCAGCCGGGCCGTACGCCGGCCGACCGCATCCGCGCGCACCTCACGGGGTTCGCCCGGCACGTCGCCGACACGTACGGCGTCGAACTGCGGCTGCCGTACGACGATCTCGTGGCGACGGACGACGACCACGAGCGCATCGACCTCGTGCTGCGCTCGCTGCGCGGGGCCGCCGAGGTGCCGCCCGCCGCGCTGGAGCACCAGCGCGCCTCGTACGTGGACCTGCGCATCGGCGAGGCCCACCGGCCGGGCCGCCACGACGGTCCGGTGGTCCTGTACCGGGCCACTCAACCGGCTCCGCACACGGTGCGCGACCCGGCGTACGAACGCGACGACGACGCCCTCGGCTGGGACGAGGTGTGCCCGCGACTGGAGGTCGTTCCGGTCGCGGGGCACCACCTGTCGCTGCTCGACCCGCCGCACGTCGACGAGATCGCCGCCCATCTGCGGCGGGCGCTCGGCTCGCCGGGCCCACCCGCTCAACAGGACTGAGGAGCCGCCATGCCGCACCACCCCGCCGGAATGTCCCGACGCGCCGTCACCAGGACCGCGGCGGCTACGGGCCTGGCCGCCCTGTTCGGCGCCACGGCCGCAGGACGCGCCCGGGCCGCGACCCGGGTCGCGGCGCGCACGTTCGACGTGTCCGTGACCTCCTCCGCACTCGGCCGCAGTGCGCCGGTACGGCTGATCCTTCCGTCGGGCTTCGACGCGCAGACCGGGCGGACCTACCCCGTGCTGTATCTGCTGCACGGTGCCCACGACGACTACACGTCCTGGACCCGGGAGACGGACATCGAGGCCTTCACCGAGGGCCGCGACCTGATCGTCGCGATGCCGGACGCGGGCCCCACGGGGATCCCCAGCGTCTGGCGCAGCGGCCCCGACTACGAGACCTTCCAGGTCCAGGAGGTCCCGGCGATGCTCGCCCGCGACTACCGGGCGTCCGGTGTGCGGGCCGTCGCGGGTGTCTCCACCGGAGGCTACGGCGCGATGGCGCACGCGGCCCGCCATCCGGGCGCGTTCACCGCCGCGGCCTCCTACAGCGGCATCCTCGACACCACGGCCCTCGGCGTGCCCACCCTGGTGGACGCGATCGTGGCGCGCGAGAACCTGACGCCCGCCTCGCTGTGGGGCAACCCGATCTTCGACGCCTTCGTCTGGCGCAACTTCAACCCGCGCGCCCGCGCCACCGGGCTGCGGGGCACACCGCTCTACGTCTCCAACGGCAGCGGTGTGGCCGGTGGCATCGGCGACTGGCTGCCCGAGGCGCTGGAGAGCCTGCTGTGGCCCTCCGCGCACCTCTTCACCGACACGCTCGCCCTCCTCGGCATCCCGGTCACGACCCACTACTACTCGGGGGGAGGACACAGCTGGGCCTACTGGAAAGGGGAGTTCGCCGCCTCGTGGCCGATGCTCGCCGGTGCGCTGGGAGTGCCGGAGTGATGTCGGTGCAGCCTGGGCACGGAACGGAGCGCAGGGGACGTCCGTCCAATGCTGGACGTCCCCCTCGTCCCGTGGGCACCAGCCCGTGGGCGAGCCGCCTCCGGGTGAAAGGAGTGTCCGTCGTGGCTGTCCCCACCCCACGCGGCGTATCCATGGGTCCCGGAGGCGCTCCGGTCCCGCCCGAGCTGGCCGGACTGCTGCGCGCCCAGCTCGAGGAGGTCGCCGACGAGGTGGAGGCGGAGGTCCGCAGACAGGTTCCCGAGTACGCGCGGCCGGCCGACGGCACCTACCGCGAGCACCTCAGAGCGGGGGTGGTTCAGGCGCTCACGCTGTTCGTCGACCACATCGCCGATCCGCGCGGCCAGGGCGCCGCGATAGCCGCGACGTACTACGAACTCGGGCGTGGCGAGGCCCAGGAGGGCCGCAGCCTGGACGCGCTGCAGTCCGCGTTACGGGTGGGCGGGCTGCACGCCTGGCGGCTGATGGGCCGTACGGCGGAGCAACTCGGGCTGGACTCGGCGGTGGTGTCCGCCTTGGGGGAACTGGCGTTCCGGACCGTGCACGAGGTCGCGGAGGCGGCGGCCGCCGGTTACGCGGAGGCACAGTTGCGCAGCACGGACGAGCTGGAACGGCGGCGCAGACGGCTGCTCGATCTGCTGCTGGGTGACGGGCCGGTGTCCCTGGAGGCGGTGCAGGACCTGGCGCACGGCGCGCGGTGGCGGGTGCCCTCGCAGGTGGCCGTCGTCGCGCTGGCGGCCCCCGCGGACCTGCGCTCGCAGGAGCAACTGCCCGCGATGCCCGGGGCGTTGGTGGACATCGACTCACGGCCGCCGCGGGTACTGGTGCCGGACCCGGAGGGCTCCGGCCGGTTCGGCGAGCGGTCGTTCGCGCTCGGCCTGGGCGGTCGCCCGGCGGCGATCGGCCCGACCGTCCCGCTCACCGATGCCGCGCAGTCGCTGCACTGGGCGACGCGGGCGCTGGGGTTGATGGGCCGCGGGATCCTCCCCCGGCAGGGCGCGGTGCGGTGCGCCGACCATCTGTCGACCCTGTTGCTGCACAGCGACGAGCCGCTGCTCGCCCGGCTGGAGGCGCGGGTCCTCGCCCCCTTGGACGCCGCCTCGGACGGGCAGCGTCCGCGACTGGCGGAGACACTGCTGGCCTGGTTGCTCAGCGGCAGCAACGTGCCCGACGTCGCCGCCCGGCTCCACGTCCACCCGCAGACGGTCCGCTACCGCCTGCGCCAGCTGGAGAAGCTCTTCGGCGACGCCCTGCACGACTCCGACGCCCGCCTGGAACTGATCCTGGCCCTGCGCTCGGCGTCGTCGCGGGATCAGGACGCGTCGGGGTCGACGTCCGTGCCGGCCCCGTGAGAGTCGATCACACGTCGCCGAGGAACCCCGGATCGGCCGCGCCCGCCTGCCGGGCGAAGTCCGCGGCCACGCCCAGAACTTCGCGCATCGGTACGGCACTTCGGGTCGTGGCCGCGAGATCCTCGTGGGCCTCCTCGGACCACAGGAAGGGATACACCGCGATGCCCTGCGAGAAGCCGAGCGCCGTGGCTTCCGCACGCCGGCCGGGCCATCGCAGTCCGTCGTAGAAGGTGCCGAGCCGGCCCGACAGCAGCCGGACCGCGGGCGCTGTTGCCGTCCACCGCGAGGGTCTCGGCCCCGCCCGGGTCACAGCCCAGCAGGTCGGCAAGCCCGCCGGGGCAGGCGGCGTTCAGCACCCGGCGGATGGTCGCCGCACCCGGTGCGATCCGCACATCGAAGACCGTCGCGGCGCAAGTGCCGAGCCGGGCGAGCGCGTCCTGCGGGGCACTTCGTGCCCACAGGCCGATCGCGGCGATGGAGCGTGCCCCGGTCAGCACCGCCGAGCAGGCGATCAGCAGCACACTCACGAAGGAGTGACGCTTCCCGCGCCGATGCCGCGGGTCGGCCAGGGTCTGCAGCCACAGGGCCGGCGGCCCGATCAACCGGTGCTGACGGTGGGCGACTTGATCAGACAGATGCTGGCAGACTGACGGCACATCGAAGCTCCGGGCGGTGCAGGCGACTTGATCGGTCACCGGCATCAGCCGGAGCTCTCGTCGCGTACGGACCGGCCCGACCACGCATCGTCATACCGTCGCGACCTGCAGACTCACGTGATCACCGGACTTTGAACCGCCCTGCCCTCATGGCCTTCAAAAACTCCTTCAAAAACCAGGGCAGTTCACCGCGACGACCGTGTCATCGTCGAACCGCTCTCCCACACCGCATGGTCCCCGGCGCACCCGGACTGATCTTGGGCTGCGTGTCCCTGCCTGCCGTCCGGCCGGCAGGGACACGCAGCCGAGCTCGTCGCTCGTCGACTCGGCTGAGCAGTGGCCCGCGCTCCACGGACACGCCGCCCCGGCTCTCCGGGCTCAGCCGGCACTGGCTCCCTTGGGGGCCGACACACCCGCACCGGCCGGGGTAGCCGCGGGCGCCGGCGGTGGCGTTGCCCGACGGCTCGGTGCGAGGAGCCCGGCGGCGGCCCCGAGGATCGCCAGGACGGCAGCCGCGACCATCGCGGCGGAGAACCCGTCGGCGAAGTCCTGCGGCGACCGGTCGGTGCCGTGCGCCGCGAAGACGGCGGCGAGGATCGCGATGCCGAACGCGCCGCCGAGCTGCCGGACGGCGCTGAAGGTGCCAGCGGCCTTGCCCATCGACGCCGGCGGCACCGAGGTCATCACCGAGCTCTGCTGGGCGGGCATGGCCATCGTCGTACCGACTCCTGCGATGACGAGGGCGGCGATCGAGGAGGCGTAGCCGTCGTGCTGGTGGGCGTCGACCGCGAGCCACAGCAACCCGGCAGCCTGCAGGGTCAGACCCGTGGAGATGAGCCAGCGCGGCCCGACCCGGTCCTGCAGCCGGCCGGCGATCGGCGCGACGAAGAACAGCGGCAAGGTGAAGGGCAGGAAGCGGACGCCTGTCCCGAGCGGCGAGTAGCCCTGGGCCACCTGCAGATACTGCGCCAGGAAGAACACCGTGCTCATCAGCGACGCGGTCAGCATCAGCGCGGAGGCGTTACCGGCCGCGAACTCGCGCACCGTGAAGAGTCGCATCGGCAGCATCGGGTACGCCGTCCGCAGCTCCCACGCGACGAAACCGACCAGCAGGACGATGCCGCCGATCAGGGTGCCGAGCACCTCGCCGCTGCCCCACCCGGCCGACCCGGAGCGCACGAGCGCCCACACGATCCCGAAGGTCGAGGTCGCCACGAGCAGAAGCCCCAGCACGTCGGGGCGCACCGGGCTGCCCTTCATCTCGGTGAGCCTGGTCGCGGCCAGTGGCAGCACCAGGGCGATCACCGGGACGTTGATCCAGAAGATCCACTGCCAGGCGAGACCTTCGGTGACAGCGCCGCCCACCAGCGGTCCGCCGGCCACGGCGAGGCCCATGAAGGCGGCGTACACGCCCATCACCGCGCCGCGCTTGTGTGGCGGGGCGGCGGCGGTGAGTAGGGCGAGCGCCGCAGGCATGATCATTGCCCCGCCGGCGCCCTGGACGACCCGGGCGCCGATGAGCAGGCCAATGTTCGGGGCGAGGGCGCACGCGGCCGAGGCGAGCGCGAAGACGACCAGGCCGAGCAGGTAGGTCCGTCTGCGACCGAGCCGGTCGCCCAGCTCGGCGGCCGGGACCATCAGCGCCGCGAGGCTGAGGCTGAAGGCGCTGACGGTCCACTCAAGGCTGGACATCGACGCGTCGAGATCGCGTTGCAGGGTCGGCAGGGCGGTGGCCACCACAAGCTGGTCGAGCGCCACCACCAGCGCGCCGACCACGGTGAGCGCGAGCACCAGGCCCAGGGATGCGGGTCGGCGGGCAGCGGTGGTCGCGGGCATGGCCGTCACCGGGCACCGGCCAGCGTGTCGGCGGTCAGTGCGGCGTACTGGCCCTCCAGCGTCTTGCCTGCGCCGCTGCGCCAGCTGTCGGCCATCGGCCGGGACATGGCGTCGGGGAAGATGTCGTCCTCGCCCCTCTCGACGCCGTCGAGGATGGCCGCCGCTACGGCGGCAGCGGTGTCCTTGGGGATCTCGACGCCCCGGGACATGTCCGTGTCGACGATGCCCGTGAGGACGGCATGGACGCTCACCCCCTGCCCAGACAGGAGCGTGCGCAGGGACTGGGTTGCGGAGAACGCCGCCGCCTTCGAGACGGAGTAGGACGCGATCAGCGGCAGTGGCGCGAACGCGTTGACGGAAAGGTTGTTGACGATGGCTCCGCCGCTACGGGCCAGCAGCGGGGTGAACGCCCGCGTGACGGCGAGGGTGCCGTAGAGGTTCACCGCCAGGTGCTGGGCGATGACGGCGGGGTCGCTGAGATCGTCGTACCCGGCGATGCCCGCGTTGTTGATCAGGAGGTCGAGGGACCCGATCCCGTCGACCGCTGCCTTGATCTGCTCGCTGCTGGTGACGTCGAGCGTGACCGGCCGGACACGGGGGTCGGGGTGATCGAGCGGCGTACGCGTCCCGGCGTAGACCGTGGCTGCGCCCCGCGCCAGCGCCTCGTCGACGAGCGCCTGTCCGATGCCTCGGTTCGCGCCGGTGATCAATACTGTCGTGCTTTCGATGCGCGTCACGATGACGGCGTCCTCTCGTAGTGGTGTGCGACCCGGGCGGGCAGCGTCCGGTCCTCTGTATGACGTGCCCGGGCTTCCGCACTCATCGGATGTCCGCGCTTCGAGGACGGGTTCCGCGCGCGTCGTACGACGCCGGCCGACCGGTACGCCGACGGCGGCGATCGCCGTACAGGCCCACAGCGCCCACTGGAAACCGCCGGTCAGCGCCGCTGCCGCCGTGGTTGGTCGCCACGGCTCGATGTCACCGCGACGCCGATCGCGCCGCCGATCTGCTGGGACATGTTGAGCAGGCCCGAGGCGAAGCCGGCGTCGCGCTCGCCCACGCCGGTCAGGCCGGCGACCGAGGTGGAGATGAAGGCGAAGGCGCTGCCCGCGCCAGCCACGATGAGCCCGCCGGCCAGGTCGGCCCAGAAGGTGCCACGGACCGGGACCTGCGTCGCCCAGAGGGTCCCGCCCGCGATCATCGCCATGCCCGCAGCCATCACCGGCCCGGCGCCGATCCGGTGACGAGGACCTGGGAGACTCGGCGAGCGCGACGGAGCTGAGCGAGGTCGCAGGGTCACCGGGTCAGCGCGCTCAGGACCAGCGGGGTCGCGCCGGGGTTGAGGAGGCGCCGCGGCTGCACGGCCGCGAAGGTGAGGACGGCGCCGGATCCGAACCGCGCGCGGGCACCGCTGCTGCACTCGACTTCGAGGAGTCCCTCCTCGACCACCACGAGGGCGTCGGTCCACTCCCCGGGCACGTAGTCGAGGACGTCCCCGGGCGGTATGACGACGGTCCGAACCCGGCGGCCTGGTGGGGTCCCGCGGCCGACGAACGAGACCGGTTCGCCGTCGTACGTCACAGCGTCACCGGGAGGGCGAAACGGTCGAAGAGCGGGGTGTCGACGAAGATCGCCAGCTCGGTGATCGCCGCGTCACCGACGGTGAGCACGCCGATCGCGAACCGCCGGAGCTCGGTGTCGTCCGGCGCACGCCAGTAGAGCGCGAACGCGGGCTGCCGGTTGGCCGAGGTCGGCACGAGCCGCCAGTCTCCGCGGAGTCCCCCGAAGACGTGCATGCGGAGGAAGGTCTCGATGGCGTCGCGGCCGTCGTACCAGGTGGGGCGCGGCGGCATGACCAGCCGCGCGTCGTCGCGCAGCAGCGTGACCAGCGCGGCCGTGTCGGCCCGCTCCCATGCCTCCATGAGCTGCTGGAGCAGGGCCTTCTCGTCCGCGGCGGCGGTCGCGCGGTCGCGGGTCGGCCACTCCTCGCGATCCGGCGGCACATGGGCGGCGAGCCCGGCGTGAGCACGTTGGAGGGCGCTGTTGACCGCGGCCGTGGATGTCTCCAGCGTCTGTGCGGTGTCCTTCGCGGACCAGTCGAGCACGTCGCGCAGGATGAGCACGGCCCGCTGGCGCGCCGGGAGCCGCTGGATGGCTGCCAGGAACGCCAGCTCGATCGTCTCCTTGGCGGCTACCGCGACCTCCGGCTCGCCGTCCGAGGGCGCCGGGACGGCCAGCAGGCTGTCGGGGTAGGGCTGCAGCCACGGGATGTCGACCCGCGGCGACGGCTCGCTCCCCGGCTCGGCGGGTCCCACGACGTCAGTGGGCCAGGCCCGGGCCTTGCGGCGGCGGAGCATGTCCAGGCACGCGTTCGTCGCTATGCCGTACAGCCAAGCCCGGAACGGTGCCCGGCCGGCGAAGCTGTCCAGCCGTGCCCAGGCCCGCAGGTACGTCTCCTGCACCGCGTCTTCGGCGTCCTCGATCGAGCCGAGCATCCGGTAGCAGTGCACGTTGAGCTCGCGACGATGGGGTTCGGTCAGTCGTTCGAAGGCCGCCTGGCCTTCCGCGCGTGACTTCTTCAGCAGGGATTCATCCACGTCGGTATGACGCATCCCGGCCTCCTGACTCATCGGTGCTCATGTCCCGGGCAGCTCGACCGTGGCGCTCCGCCGGTCGGGGAGAGGCGCCGATTCGCCATCCCCGGCGCTGCGCGGGCGAAGTCCCGACCATGTGGCCACCACGCCGGCGAGAGTCACGATGACCTCCGCAGTCACGGCCAGATGGATGCCGGAGAGCTCCGGTGCCCGGTGGCGGCGATCGCGCTCAGGATCGGGATGCCGATCGTGAGGGCGACGTTCTGGGCCATCGTGGTCAGACCGGTGGCCAGGTCCTGCTCCTCGTTCGGAAGGTTCGAGGTGCCTGTGCTGGTGTAGGCCACGATCGAGGTCACGTGCCCGAAGCTGCTGAGCAGCATCGCCGGGACCAGCACCGACAGGCCCAGCGGTCGTTGCTCGGGAAGTTGAGCGGGATCGCCGCGAGGCTCTGGAGCGACACCCCGGCCGCGAGCACGGTGCGGTATCCGGAGCGGCTTATGAGGCGACCGGCGATCGGGCCCGCGAACACGGCCACCGGACCGGGGATGCCGAAGATCAGGCTGGTAACGAACGGGCTGAGCCCGAGGACGTTTTGGAGGTGCAGCGTCATCATGAAGCTCGTCGCGGTCTCCACGGAGAACACGACCAGACCGGCGAAGTTGCCCCACATGACGGTGGGACGCTTGAGAATGCCGACCGGTGGGGCGAGCGGCGCGGCCGCGCGACTCGATCCGCCCGTGATGGCGACGGCGCCGACCGCATCGAGCTTGGTCCGGTCCGGGATCCTGGTCTCGGGGATCAGGAACGGCGTGAGCGCGAGGAAGAGCACGGCCACGGGCACGTTGATGAACAGAGCGGCCCGCCGGCTCAGCAGGCTGACCAGGGTGCCGCCGAGCAGGGTCGGCCACCCGTGGCACGCACCCGCACATCACCCGAGCAGCCCGCCCCTCCCAGCAGCGCGAGGAAACCGTGCACCCCGGCGTACTCGAGAAGAGGACACAGCGATGCAGGACCCGTGAGGGTGGCGTGATCGCCTTCCGGTTCGTGCCAAGCGGATTCGACATGAAAGTTGTCGAGCTCATGCCCGGGAAGCGCGTGCTCTGGGAGGTCGTCGACGGTCCTGCCGAGTGGATCGGCGCCCACGTGAGCTTCGACCTGCGCCAGGAGGGCGACTTCACCATCGTGCTCTTCGCGCACCGCGGATGGGCCGAGCCGGTCGAGTTCATGTCCCACTGCAGCACCAAGTGGGCCGTGTACCTGCTCAGCCTCAAGCAGCTGCTGGAGACGGGCCAGGGCACCCCCGACCCCGCCGACCTGCAGATCGGCGACTGGCACTGAGCGAGTCCGAGCGCCGACACCTGCCGGCCTCGCGAGCTCGTCGCGCGGCCTGCACCGATGAGTCCGAGCTGCCCCTCACGTCTCACGGACAGAGGAATGCTGGCAGGTGCACAGGCACCACGGAGTCTGGAGTACGTCATGGACGCTGAAGCACACGGGAACAAGGAGAAGGCCGAGGCGCTCAGAGCGCTGCACGTGCCCGGGCGACCCCTGGTGGCCCCCAACGGCTGGGACGCTGCGTCGGCCAAGATCATCGAGCGGGTCGGCTTCCCGGCCGTGGCGACGAGCAGTGCCGCCGTATCGGCCTGCCTCGGCCGGGAGGACGGCGAGGCCGCCCCCGTCCAGGCGATGTTGGCGGCGGCGAGCGGAATGGCCCAAGCAGTGAGCGTGCCCGTGACCGTCGACTTCGAACGTGGCTACCGCCTTCCGCCGGAGGAACTGGTCGAGCGATTCGCGGCCACTGGGGCGGTCGGTCTCAACATCGAGGACTCGGACCCGGCCACTGGCGCCATCGTCGAGATCTCGGAGCAGGTCGAGTTCCTCCGCGGCATCCGGGGGGCCGCCGTCGCCGCCGGGCTGGACTTGGTGATCAATGCCCGGACCGACGCCTTCCTGCGTCGCGTCGGAACTCCGGAGGAACAGCTCGCCGCCTCCGTCGAGCGCGGGAACCGTTACCTGGATGCCGGCGCCGACTGCGTCTACCCGCTGGGGACGGGTGAGCCGACGACCATCGAGAAGCTCGTGCAGACGATCGACGGACCGGTCAACGTCGCGCGCGGCGTACGGTCGCCGATGACGGTTGCGGAACTAGCCGGCCTAGGCGTGGCGCGGGTGACCTTCGGGCCGAGCCTGCAGCGGCACGTCTATTTGTGGTTCGAGACCGAGACTCTGCCGAGCCTGCTCGCGTGATCGGAGAGACCGGTACCCGATCCTGGCAGCCGACGCGGGCCGGGTGTTCTCAGCGGGAATCGCGGCAGCGGTCGAGAAGATCGCCGAGACTGGTGCGCTCGGCGGTGCTGAACTCGCTGCCGAACTGACGCGCGAGCTCGCTGGCCTCGGCAGGGGCCCCGCGGCAACGACTCCCCCTCTGCCGTCGGCGTCACGATCTGGACCTTCGCGAGCACGGGCGACGTCTCGCGCCGGATGGGCTGCCCCGAGGTCGTGCCGATCTCAGGACGCCGAGCGCATCGCGGAGACCGTCCGCCCGCAGTGGATCACCGAGAACCGTCTCCACTTCGTCCGCGAAACCACCTTCGCCCAGGACGCCTCCAAGGTCCGCACCGGACACGGCCCGGACAACATGGCCACCCGCCGCAGCCTCGCCATCAACACGCTGCGAGCCGTCGGCCACACAAAACATCGCGGCCCGGACTCCGCGAAATGTCCAACGACAGCTTCCGCCGACCGCTGGACCCCCGGTACCTCTCCTGACCAGCACTCACACAAGATCAAGGGACTTTGCAACCGCCCTGTCGAACTCCCGCATCCGAGAATGCTCACACATGCCCCGGCGTCGAGGAGACCGGGGCCGTGGCTCACTACTCGACAAAAACAGGTGGAGTCTCTGAATTCCCGTCCATAACACCCCGCCGGGAAACGCGAATACCTTCGGGACCGTCCTTTCCACAGGCGCGTCGAGCGCCCCACCCTCAAAGGATTCCCATGCGTATTCGCTTGTGCCTCGCCGCACTCTCACTGGCCGGCGGGGCCGGACTGGCCACCCTCTCCGCACCCACGGCATCGGCCGCCACCTGCTCGGACATCGACGTCGTGGCGGCACGCGGCACCTTCGAACCGGGCACGCTCGGCGTGATCGTCGGCGACCCGGTGTACTCCGCGCTGCAGAAGAAACTGACGGGCAAGAATCTGTCCAGCTATGCCGTCGACTATCCCGCGGACCTTTCCCTGACTTCGGCCGCACAGGGAAACGCGGACCTGGTGAACCATGTCAACGCGCAGGCAGCCGCCTGCCCGAACCAGCGTTTTATTCTCGTCGGCTATTCACAGGGCGCGAACGTCGTCGACAACTCCATAGGAATCAGCAGCGACGGCGCCGTGGTCGGCAGCCCCATCGTGGCGACGATCCCCGCCGCGCTCGAGCCGCGAGTCGCCGCCGTGCTCCTGTTCGGCAACCCGATCCGGGCCCTGGGCAAGAGCGTCACCGGCACCTACCAGAGCCGCACCATCGACTACTGCGCCAAGGGTGACCCCGTGTGCGAGAACGGCGGGGACGACGTGCTGGCGCACCTCGGCTACACCGCCGACGCCGACGCGGCGGCTGCGTTCGCCGCGGGCAAGGTCTGAGTCGCGGCGGCGACACCACGCACGAAGGGGCCCGGGAGGAGATCCTCCCGGGCCCCTTTCGTGCGTGCGGGGAACGGCCGTTGCGGAACGGCTATTGGGGTGTCCGCGCGAACGCCGCGAGGTTGCTGGACACGATCTCGGGCCGGCCGTCGTTCTGCACGGGTGCCGCGGTCAGTACGTCCAGGTGCTGGTAGCCGGGCGCGATCACGGGGTGCAGGTCCCAGGGGGCGCGGCCCGCCAGCAGTCCGTCGCCCGCGAGGACGGTGAGCGTCGGGTTGGCCGTCAACCCCTCGGGGTGCACGACGAGTTGCTTCACCTGGGGCGAGGTCGCGAACTCGATGTCGGTGACCAGCTTGGTCGGGAAGTACTGCTCGGTGAAGTCCAGCGGCTGCTCCCCCATGCTGCGGGCCAGTTCGTGGATGTCGGTGACCTCCTTGCTCGCGTTGGTGAACGGGGTGCCGTCGGCCGACCGGTACCCGGGGTCGTCGGCGTCGCCGACACGGTCGTAATTGCGCCAGGTGTAGAGCGGTCCGTGGGGCTGTGCGGGGATGGCCTTGTACTCGACGCCGAAGAGCTGGGGTTGGGTCGAACTACCATTGGCGGCAGGGAAGTTCTTGTCGGTGACCGGCCCGCCGTCGAAGAGGCCCACGCTGCTCTGCAGGAAGGCCAGGGGTACGGAGTTGTCGTCCATCAGCGCCCCGAGGACCGCGGCGTTGGTGAGCCGGAAGTCCTTCACCGCGGGTGAGCCGGTGAGGAACGTGGCGGTGTCCTTGGAGAACAGGAAGCGGTTGGTGGTCTCGATGTTGGCGTTGGAGGGCAGATAGGAGGGCAGGTCCGCCTCGGCGTCCGGGGCGCGCACGGCCCCCAGGCCGGCGATGGCGAGCAGGGTCATGGTCTCGGGGTTGAGCAGCACGGGCGCGGACAGCGAGCGGGACAGCACGCCGCTGTCGAGCCCTGCCTGCACCGCCGTATAGCCGAGTCCGATGTCGGGCAGGTTGGTGTCGTCCGGCATGCTGCCGCTCAGGTCGGCCAGTGAGGTGGAGATGGTCGTGTCGAGGGCGAAGTACCCGGCGCACTGGTTCTGCCCGGCGTCCGCCGTGGTGGCGGGGTCGCCGTCGAAGTCGGCCGCCGCGAAGTACCCGGTGATCACGCCGCCGAGGGAGTGCCCACCGCACAGCACCTTGCTCCTGCGCACCGCCTGGTCGGGCAACTCGGCGGTGAGCAGGTCGTATTCGTCCCGCACGGTCTGCTCGATGCCGAGCTTCGCCATCCAGCCGAGCTGCTCGTTGCCGACGAACCCGGCGAAGGTCCGGCCACCGACCTGCTTGCCCCGGTAGTAGTAGTCGACGGCCGTGTGCTGGTCGCCCGAGGCGATGCCGGTCGGGTCCTCCAGGCAGTTGGAGCGCCGGTCCAGGGCCCAGAACTCGATGTGCCGCCCGTGTTCGGCTGCCTGCGCGACGGTGTTGCGGGCCACGCTGTCGAAGGCTCCGGCGCCTTCCAGGATCCCCGGTTGGGCGACGAGGATCCGGTCGGCATCGGCGGAGGCGCTCGGCCCGTCGGCGGCGCGGTAGCGCAGATACGACAGCCAGTCGCAGGCCCCCGGACGAGCCCCGAACGACTGCGGCAACGGCACTTTCACCCGCACCACCGACTCGGACACACCGTCGGCCGGATGCGTCGACGCCACGGGCGTCTCGGTGCGCGCGCCGTCTCCCTGCGCCTGGGGAGCGGCCGCGGTGAGCGCTCCCGCGGTCAGCAGCACCGCCAGCGCGGCGCCGCGCCACGTCCCTACTCTGCTGCGACTCGTGTTCATAGCCGGACCGTAGGGCCACGGGGAGCCCCCGATCAGGAGGTGCTCACAAGAACGCAGCACCCGCCGCCGGCCTTGTCACCAGCCCGCAGAGAACGAGCGCCGCAGCGGTCGGTCACGGCATCGACTCACCTTGCGGATCCGGCGGTTCGGCGGCTCCGTCACCGTGGCCGGGCTGGTGGACCGGCCGGACGCCGGTGCCGCGACGGTCCGCCGGGACCTGAACTGCCAGGCGCTCAGGCCAGGTCGCCGCGCAGGATGCTGTAGCGCACGCCGTCGCGCCATTGGCCGTCGCGGAAGGCGACGCTGCGCAGGATGCCTTCGCGGGTGAACCCTGCCTTTTCCAGGGCGCGTTGTTCGGCGATGTTCTCCGCTTCCGTGTCCGCCTCGATCCGCACGGCGGTGGTGTGCGCGAAGAGGTAGCGGACCAACTGGCGCTGCGCCTCGGTTCCGACGCCCCGTCCGCGGGCCTCCACCAGCAGGCCGATGCCCATGTTCCAGTAGGAGGTGGTGCGGGTGGGCGTGACCTTCCGCCAGGCGACGAACCCCAGCCGCTTCGCGCCGCGCACCACCATCAGATGCCCCCCGTCGTCGCCGAGCAGCCCGTCCTCCGCCCACTGGCGCCGCCAGCGCCCGGTGTCCCACCAGCCGAACCACTGGAAGGGGGCGGCGGTCTCCGGATCGGTCAGGAACCGTTCCAGGACGGCCAGGTCGTCCTCGGCCACCGGGCGCAACGCGACGTCGTCGATGCTCATGTGCGCCACCCTACGGCGCGGTCGAAGGGTGCTCGCCGTACCGAGGACGTGGTCAAACGGCCCGGCTGCGCTGGCGAAGCGAGATCCGGTTGCCGTCCGGGTCCACGGCCTCGACGCGGATCCCGAACGCGTAGTCCTCGGGTTCGGGCTGGTCGAACGTCACACCGCGGTCGCGCAGCACCTTGAAGTCCTTCCGCAGATCGTCCGACTCGACGAAGACCGGACCGGGCGCGGTGCCCGGCCCCGCCTCGGCCGGCTGCCCCGCGGCCGCGGCATGCGGCCAGAGGATGAACTCGAGCGGACTGCCGGGGACGCCCACGGTGAGGAAGCGTCCTTCAGGACCCGAGTGGTCGACGCGCCTTTCCAGGCCGAGTTGTTCCGTGTAGAACCGCACCGCGCGGTCCTGATCCGTGACATAGAGGGTCACGTACATGACGTTGGTCAGCATCGTGTTGTCCGATCCAGTCGTGGGGCTGCGTCACTTCGCTGACGGAGCCCGACGGGAGAATGTGACGGACGCACGGAAAAACCTTGCCGCTCTACGGCTTTGGGGTTCCGCCTGCCCTCGGCTGCTCACTCGGCGAGATCCGGCCCCGTCATGAGTTCCGCGAAACCGCGGGCAGCGGCGGGGGACGTGAAGAGGCGGTCGAGGCGGGCGCGGGCCAGGCTGCGGTGGAAGGGGCCGGTGTGGGTGTCGTCGCCTGCGTCGTGCAGCGTCCGGGTCAGCCAGTGGGAGAACTCCTGGTCGTTCCAGACCCGGCGGAGGCAGCGCTGCGAGTACGTGCGCAGGCCGGTCTCGTCGTGATCGCTGACGAAGTCCCGGACGGCCCGGGCGAGGAGATCGGCGTCGTACAGGGCGAGGTTCATGCCCTTGCCGCCCATCGGGGAGACGATGTGGGCGGCGTCGCCGACCAGGAAGAGGCGGCCGTACTGCATGGGGTCGTGGACCAGGCTGCGGAGCCGGAAGATCTCGCGATCGGTGATCGGGCCGGGAGTGAGGGCGGGGTCGCCGAGCCTCGCGCGCAGTGCGTCCCAGACGCGGCTGTCGGACCAGGCGTCGGGCTGGTCGTCGGGCGGGCACTGGAGGTAGTAGCGGCTGGTGTGCGGGCCGCGCGGGAAGTGCGCGGCGAAGCCTTGCGGGCTGACGGCCAGGAGGGGATGGGCCGGAGGTGGGGCGTCGGCGAGGACGGTGAGCCAGCCGATGCCGTGGTCGAAGGCGTGCGCGGTGAGGACGCCGTCGGGGACGGCGGCGCGGCTGATGCCGTGGTCACCGTCGCAACCGGCGACGAAGGCGCAGCTGATGGCGCGGAGAGTGCCGTCGGCGGTGCGGTAACGGACGGTCGGGCGGTCGCCTGCCAGGTCGTGCAGGGAGACGTCGGCGGCCTCGAAGCGCAGGTCGCCGCCGTCGGCGAGGTACGCGGCGGTGAGCTTCTGGACCAGGACCTGCTGGGGGCAGAGGCGGGCCGACGGGCCCTCGGAGCCGTCGTCGTCGGTTACCAGGTGGCGCTCGCCGTCCACCCGGAACTCCAGGATGCCGTCGTACGGGACACCGCCGAGGACCCGGTCGGCCAGCCCCCAGGAGTCGAACATCCGGACGGCGCGGGTTTCGACGATGCCCGCGCGCTGGCGCTGCGCCACGTACTCGCGACTCCTGCGTTCCAGGACGACGCAGTCGATGCCGCTGCGCCGCAGCAGGTTGGCGACGGTCAGACCGGCCGGGCCCGCGCCCACCACCACGACGGTTGTGGACTCCCGCTGCTCCGATGCCTCCGGCGACTTCCGCAACTCCCGTACGTTGTCGGCCACTTGACCACCCCCGACTCAGACTAGCGGAAGCGATCACCGTAGGCCTCGGGTCACGAGAGGTCGGCCCGCCGGACCCGGACGCGTCAACGGCCGCGCAGTGCCGCGAGTGCCGTGTCGAGGTCGGCCGTGCGGGGCCGGTTGTGCGGGAGCTTGCCGAGCAGGGCCCCCATGCCGCAGGTGTCGGTGAGCGCGGAGTAGACCAGGCCGCCCGCCAACGCCGCCGAGATCAGCTGGAACGCCGGGTGCACGAGGAGGCCGAGCGCCAGCCCCAGGAGCACCAGGGTCCCCGCGGTGAAACGCACCTGGCGCTCCATGCCCCAGGTGACCCGCGCCCCGCCGGCCGCCGGCCGGTGCAGGTCGTGTCCGGCGGCGGCCCAGGCGCCGGTGCCGCCGGTGAGCGTCGCGGCCGGGATGCCCTGCTCGGCCAGGAGCTTGCAGGCGTTCGCCGAGCGGGCCCCGGAGGCACACACGACCAGGACGTCACCGCGTTCGGCGGCGCGCCCGATGTCGGGCAGGGCGCGGCGGACCTGGTCCAGGGGGATGTTGAGGGCGCCGGGGAGGTGACCGGAGGCGTATTCGCCGGGTGTGCGCACGTCGATGACCGTCAGCTCGTGCAGCCTGCTGCGGGCCTGGTCGGCGCCGAGAGCGGAGGGAACGGGGGAAGTAGTCACGGCAGTTGTGATCCTTTGTCGCTCTTGTGATGCTTTGGGACTCTTGTGATTCATTGAGGGTTCGACGCCGTCCCGAACCGGGACGTACAGTACCCCTAGGGGTATAAGTCGATCGAGGAGTAGTCGTGGACATGGAGCTCGCGGGTGCGGACCTGAAGGCCGTACTGAACCGGCTGCGTCGCGCTCAGGGCCAGATCGCCGGTGTGATCCGGATGATCGAGGAAGGACGCGACTGCGAGGACGTCATCACCCAGCTCGCCGCGGCTTCCCGGGCCCTGGACCGGGCAGGTTTCGCCATCATCGCCACCGGTCTGCAGCAGTGCCTGACCGATGTCGAGTCCGGCCGGAAGAACGGCGAGGACGTCGAGCAGATGCGCGCCCGCCTGGAGAAGCTGTTCCTGTCACTGGCGTGAGGCAACCGGCGCAAAGCGTCTCCGGTCTCGTCGGCGTGAAGCACCTTTTGCCTCGCCGCCGGCGACGCACCCTTCGCCACACCGACACGAGAGACCCGTCGTCGGCCGTCGTCACACCGCCGCGCCGATCAGCATGAAGCCCGCCACGCCCAGCAGCACCAGGGCGAAGATCCGCTGAAGCGCCTGCCCCGACACCTTCTTCGCGAGGCGTTTGCCGTCCCAGGAGCCGAGGATCGCCGCCCCGGCGAACGGTCCGACGACGGCCCAGTCCAGTCCGTGTGCCGTGCCTGCCCGCAGGGCCAGTGCGGCAAGCGAGTTGAGGGTGATGACCAGCAGGCTCGTCGCCACCGCCTCCCGCATCCGCAGCCCGAGAACGCTCACCAGCGCCGGTACGGCGAGGAAGCCACCGCCGACACCGAGGACGCCGGTGACCGCACCGAGCCCGGCCCCCGCCGCGGCCGCCCGACCGGGCCGGACCTCATGGACCGTATGAACGGCACTGTCGGCAGTGCCGGCACTGCCGACAACGACCGCAGGGACGGCATCGGCCACCACGACCCGCGGTCGCAGCATGCGCACCGCGGCCACCAGCGCCACCAGCGCGAAGGCCGCGGTGAGCACCGCCGCAGGCAGCCGTGCCGCCACCAGCCCGCCGAGCATGGCCGGACCTGTGCCCGCGGCCGCGAACAGCAGTCCGGTGCGCCAGCGGACGTGACCGTCCCGGGCGTGGGCGGGCAGCGCGGTGGCGGTGGTGACGGTCACGATGACCAGGGCGGCGGTGGTGGCCGCGACCGGAGTGAAACCGAGCAGGTAGATCAGAGCGGGGACGGCCAGGACACTGCCGCCTCCCCCGAGCGCGCCGAGTGCCAGACCGATGACGGCACCGGACGCCAGGGCAAGCAGGAGAACGCTCACGCGACCGTTCCGCTCGCGCCGTGCCGGTCCACCACCGGCAGCCCCAGCCGCGCCCACTCGCGCATCCCGCCGATCACGTCGACCGCGTCGGCACCCCGAGCGACCAGGAGTTCGGCCGCCTGCCGGGAACGGTTGCCCGACCGGCAGACGACCACGAGGCGCCGACCCGCCACCCGCTCGGGCAGTGGCGCGCCCGCCGCCAGCGCGGACAGGGCGACGTGAACCGCGCCCGGGGCGTGCCCCGCCTGCCACTCGTACGACTCACGGACGTCCAGCAGTACGGCGTCATCGTCCGCCGGGGCACCGTCCACGTGCCCGGTGCGCTCGGCGGCCCGCCGTGCACCGACCCTGCCGGGTCCGCGCCTGAACAGGTTCAACGGCACGGTCCGCCCCCTCCCACCGCACTGACGGTCCGGACGGTCAGTCCGGCCTTCTCTGCGGCGTCGAAGGCGTCGTCGACGGCGACGACGTCGCGGCCTGCGGCGTCCAGCAGGGAAGCAGCGATGGCGGCGCGCATGCCACCGGCGCAGTGCACCCAGACCTGGCCGCCCGGGACCTCAGCGAGCCGCCGGTGCAGCGCATGGACGGGGATGTGGAGCGAGCCCTCGACGAAGCCCCCCGCACGTTCGGAGTCCCGCCGGACGTCGAGTACGACCACCTGCCCGTCCCGACGGCGGTCCGCCAGGTCGGCGAACGTGGCGCGCGGGAAGGAGACCGGGGCCTCGCCCGCGCGCACCCAGGAGGACGGATCACCCGTGGCCGCGGCGGCCGGTCGGTCGATGCCCACCCGGGCCAACTCGCGCTGGGCGGTGAAGAGTTGGCCGGCAGATTCGGCCAGCAGCGTCAGCGGCCTGCCCCAGGGGATCAGCCATGCCAGATAGGTGGCGAGCTGTCCCTCGGCCTCGAAGTTGAAGGAGCCCGCGACATGCCCTTCGGCGAAGGCCACCCGGTTGCGCAGATCCACCACCCATTCCCCCGCCGCGAGCCGTGCGGCGATCTCGTCGGCGTCGGCGACGGTGGGCGGGGTGAGGTCGAGGGGCTCGGGTCCGGCGGAGTTGGCCGGGCCCATGTGCGCGTAGTAGGCCGGGACGTCGTCCAGTCCGGCCAACAGATCGGCGACGAAGGTGTCCACATCCCGGGTGAGCGCTTCGTTGTTCGCCTTCTCCTTGCCGATGGTCGTGTCCCCGCCGTCCCCGGCCGCCACCCGGGACGAGGAGCAGAAGCTGCCGAACCCATGCGTGGGCAACACCGCCGTCTCGTCGGGCAGTTCGGCGGCGAGGCGGTGCGCGGAGGCGTGCTGGGCGCGGGCAAGGTGCGCGGTCAGCCGCGGTTCGACCAGGTCGGGCCGCCCGACCGTACCGATGAGCAGCGCCCCGCCGGTGAACACCGCGACCGCCGCCCCGTCTTCTTCCAGCACGTAGGAGGTGTGGTGCGGCGTGTGGCCCGGCGTCGCGAGTGCGCGCAGCGCCAGCCCGCCGGCGGCGTCGATCTCCGTACGGTCCCCGTCGCGCACCGGTACACGCGCGAAGGAGACCCTGGCCCCGGCGGGCACGAGATAGTCGGCGCCCGTGACCCGGGCCAGCTCCAGGCCGCCGGTGACGTAGTCGTTGTGCACGTGGGTCTCGGCCACCTGCGATATCCGCACGCCCCGTCGCGCAGCCGCCGCGATCACCCGGTCGATGTCGCGCGGCGGATCCACCGCCACCGCCGTCAGCGCACCGCCCGCCAGATAACTCCGGTTGCCGAGCCCGGCCACCTCGATCGTGTCGACGAAGAACACGAGGTACTCCCTTCCGCTGGAGAATTACCCCCCGGGGTATATCGCCGACAGTAGCACGGGTACCCCCCAGGGTATTTTCGAAGGCAGAGAGGCGCCCAGCCACCGGGAGCGGAAACGCCGGCGAAACGAGCTAAGGGGAGCTACAGGGAGCTACGGAACGACCGGCAGATGCCGCCCGAAGGCATGGACGACCCGGGCGGACAGGTCCTCGCCCAAGGGCAGGTGCAGGTCCGCTTCGCCGACGCGGACTCGCAGGAGGGGGCCCTCCGCGCGCACCTGCTCGATCCTGGTGCGCGGAATGAAGTGCGTGTCCACGCCGTGGTGGTCGCCGGTCCGGCCCCCGTGCACGGGGTCTGCGCGGACGACGAGCTCACGGGGTGTGAGGAGGACCGCGGCGTACGCGGCCGCCGACCACCGGGGCACGGGCAGCGCCCCGGCGACGGCGGCGACCGGATCGCCGTCGCCGAGGAGCACGGCCTCCGAGGCGAGCAACTGCCGCCATTTGTACGGCAGTCCGCCCTGCACGTCGGAGGCATCGGGCAGGTCCAGCTCGATGGCGGCGGCACGGCGACGCAACGAGCGCACCAGGGGATGCAGTTCGTGCTGGGCGACGGCGCTGTAGTGAAGGTCCAGGCGGGCGTCGGCGGCGAGGATCGTCAGACGGGCGTACAGCAGGATCTGCGCGGTCTCGATCGCGGCCACCTGCTGCGGACGCAGGACCGCACGCACTCCGGGAAGAGCGGGAGCGCCGACCCACAACGCCACTCCGCCGGGCCCGAAACCGAGCACGCGCGTGGGCGTCAGAATCTGCAGGCGGCTGCCTCCGAGGCGCCCCGGCCGGGTCTGGGCGGGGGCGACGAACAGGTGCTCGGCATCCCCGGCCCCGACGGCCTCGCGAAGTGCCGCGAACGCGCCGCCTGGTACGTCCTCGACGGAGCGCGGACGGTACGGCAGCCCTCGGGCTCCGGTGAGGAGATGGGCACGTGCCGTCTCTTCGTCGACCTCCTGCTCCCAGGGCTCCAACAGGTCGAGCCTCGGCCGCACGGCGGGGCGCCGCCGCCGAAGAGAGTGGCGGCGCACGGCGAACCGGGCCAGGCTCCCGGCCGACCACCCAGGACTTCTCAACACGCCCCACCTCCGCATGGGTTCATGTCCGAGGACACCACGGAGCGGAGCGAAAATCTCGAACTCGCCGCCGCCCGTCCCTATGACACCCGTTGGAGAGCTGGGGCAGAGTCGCCCTGTCACGATCGTCACGGGAGGTGCGCAGTGACCGTCATCACCGTGAACGCCCCGAAGGCCGTCCGAGCCTCGAGCAGCGCCGCACGCCGGCCGAGACGCTGACGGACGCGGCGCTCGTGCCCGAGGCCGGCCGGTTCGCGCCGCCCGGGTCGGGTTCCAGGTGCACTTCACGGAGCGCGAGCCGGACATGACGGCCATCGGAGGCCGACTGCCGGCGGACGCCGGTCAGGGTGCGCATCGCTCGCGACAACGTCCGGGGCCACATCCCAGACGCCCTCGAACTCGCCGGCTCCGGCAAGGTCGACCCCGCACGGGTGGTCTCCCACGTCATCGACTGGGAGCAACTCCCCGAGGCGCTGCCCGAGAAGCACCTCAAGCCCGTCTTCGTCCGCACCGACGCCTGACGCGCGCCCCGCACATCGGCTCGCGCCGGGCCTGCCCGTCCCGCACTACTTCTGTTCGGCGAACCCGTCCCTGACCTTGTCGAAGACCGGACGGTAGGTGGCCCACCGGGCCTCGGGGGCCGACAGATAGATGTCGTACTCGCGGCCGCCCGCGGTGCCGTAGCCGAGGTCGATGGCGCGGAAGGCGCGGGCCCGTCCGCGGAAGGTGAACTCCCAGACCGCCGCCGACTGCCCCCTGAAGGTGGTCTCCTGCATACGCAGCCTGCGGTACGTGGGGTAGTTGGCCTTGGTGTTCGCCTCGACGTCCTTGAAGTGCCCGACGGGCTGGGAACCCGCGGGATCCACCATGCCGACGGTGATGCCGGCCAGGCCGGTCGGGTCGGCGTAGGTGACCTGGTCGTCACTCGACCCCTTCTTCTCCTTCCAGCCGTCCGGCACGGGGAAGGAGGCGCCGAGCTGCTGCGCTCGGACCAGGTGGTAGCCGTCGGGGACGGGCGAGGGCGTGGCGGACGGGGTGGACGTCGCGCCGGCCGCCTCCTGGTCGCCCCGGTGCGACGCGTAGAGCGTGACGGCGGTGGCGGCCGCGGCCAGGACGATCACGACCGGCACGAGGACCCGGCGTTTCCGGCCGCGACGAGGGCTCGGGGCGCTCCCGTCCGGCGGCACGGGTGGGACCGGCCGCGTCCCGGAGGAGCGGTACGTGGGCGGATCGTCGTCCCGCGGGCCGGCCTGTCCCTCGGGGGCGACGGTGAAGGACGGCGCGGTCGGCGGGCCGCTGGACCAGGTGGCCCGCAGGGCGCGTTCGGTCTGCTCGGCCGTGGGCCGGTCCTCGGGGTCCTTCGACAGCAGGGCGTCGATGAGCGGTTCCAGCGAACCGGCCCTGCGCATGGGTTCCAGCGGGTCGACCGCGATGGCGTAGGCGGTCTCCATGGCCGTCTCGCGGCGGTACGGCAGTCGCCCCTCGACCGCCTGGTACAGCGTCGCGCCCAGTGACCACAGGTCCGAGGCCGGGCCGGGCCTGTGGCCGCGGATCCGCTCCGGGGCCATGAAGTCGATGGAGCCGATCATCTCCCCGGTCCGGGTGAGTGTCGAGGTCCCGGCGGTCTGCGCGATGCCGAAATCGGTCAGGACGACCCGGCCACCGGCGCCGAGCAGGACGTTGCCGGGCTTGATGTCGCGGTGCAGGACGCCCACGGCGTGCGCGGCCCGTACCGCGGAGATCACGCCGAGGCCGATGCGCGCGGCCTCCTCGGGCGGCAGGGTACGGCCGCCGCCGAGGGCGTCGCCGAGGGTGTGGGCGGGGACGTACTCCATGACGATGCACGGCTGTCCGTCGTCGTCGACGACGTCATGGACGACCACCACGTTCGGGTGCACGACCCGGGCGGCGCTGCGCGCCTCGCGGCGGATGCGCTCGTACAGCGTGGTGACGTCGCCGTCGGACAGGTGCGGCTGCCGGTGGAGCCTCTTGAGCGCGACATGGCGGGCGAGTGCCTCGTCCTCGGCTCGCCACACGGTGCCCATACCGCCGCGGCCGACACGCTCGACGAGCCGGTAGCGCCCGGCGACGAGCCGCCCTTCGTCCGACACAGCCATGCCCTCCGCCTGCTCTGCCCCCTTTGCGTCACTCAGCCATGCACACTAACCGACCTCGTCGAAGAACAGGCTCGCCGTCCGTCCCGGCCCGGAGGGTTCCTTTCCCCTGGTCCACGCGGTGCCGGGCAGCAGTACGACCCCGTCCTCGTCGGCGTGCAGGATGTCACCTGTGGTGAAGGTGACACCGCCGACCTCGACGAGGGCCCGATCATCGAGCAGGACGTGGTCCGCGTGGACCACTCGCGCGCCCCGGACGAGCTGGTCACGACGGGCCGCGACGTCGGGGCGCAGGTGCTCGCCCGCGCCGTGGAGTGGCACAGCGAGAGCCGGGTGCTGGTCAACGGCCACACCACGGTCGTCTTCCGCTGACGGAACGAGCACTCCCCTATAGTTGCGCCATGAGCAACTACACGGCAGACGGCGAGACATCAGGTCACCCGCCGGTGAGCGGGGTGCAGTCTGTCGACCGTGCGGTCAGCGTCCTGGAGATCCTCGCCCAGCGCGGCGAGGCGGGTGTCAGCGAGGTCGCCGCGGAGATCGACGTCCACAAGTCGACGGCGTTCCGTCTGCTCGGGGCGCTGGAGACGCGCGGTCTGGTGGAGCAGGCGGGCGAGCGGGGCAAGTACCGGCTCGGCTTCGGGATCGTGCGTCTCGCCGGCGCGGTCACGGGCCGGCTCGACATCACGCGGCAGGGCCGGCCGGTGTGCGAGCGGCTCGCCGAGGAGATCGGCGAGACCGTCAACATCGCCGTCCTGCAGGAGCATTACGCGGTCAACCTCTACCAGGTACGCGGGCCGGGCGCGGTCGGCACGCACAACTGGGTCGGCCAGCTCACCCCGGTTCACGCCACGTCCAGCGGCAAGATCCTCCTGGCCCACCTGCCGACGAAGGAGCGCGCCGAGGTGCTCGCGGCGTCCGGGTGGAAGAAGCTGACGCCGCACACCCTGACGACCAAGGCGAAGCTGGAGAAGGACCTCGCCGAGGCGCGGGAGCGCGGGTACGCGGTGACGCTGGAGGAGCTCGAGATCGGGCTGCACGCCATAGCGGCCCCGATCCGGTCCCGCGACGGCGAGGTCATCGCCGCCCTCAGTGCCTCCGGCCCGGCGTACCGCTTCACGGAGGAGCGCATCCACGAGCTCGCACCGGTGCTGCTCAAGGGCGCGGAGGAGATCAGCCACCGGATGGGTTACCTGGGCTGAGCCCCTCCGCCGTATCGGCGCCGACGGGCCGAAACACCTTGGCCACTCGGCCACTTGATCAATGGATCAAGGGCGGGGAGCCGCCTCGGCACCCCAGCGGGCGGTGACCCGGACCGCGTCGAGTGTCGACGCCACATCGTGCACCCGCAGGCACCAGACGCCCTGGGCGGCGGCGAGCACGGACACCGCGGTGGTCGCGGCGTCGCGCATCCGCGCGGGGCGGGGTCGCCCCGTCGTCGGATCCGCCAGCAGCCGGCCCAGGAACGACTTGCGTGACGCGCCCACGAGGACGGGATGGCCCAGCGTGCCGACCTCCCCGAGACGGCCCAGCAGCTCCCAGTTGTGCTCGGGCTCCTTGGCGAAGCCCAGCCCGGGGTCGATGATCAGGCTGCCGGGCCGGATCCCCGCCTGCAGGGCGGCCTCGACTCGCAGGCGCAGCTCGTCGAGCACGTCGGTGACGACGTCTGCGTAGACGGCGTTCGCCTGCATCGCGGCGGCGTGGCCGCGCCAGTGCATCAGCACGTACGGCGCATCCGCCCGGGCCATCAGCGGCAGCATCGCGGGGTCGGCAAGGCCGCCCGAGACGTCGTTGATCAGCCGTGCGCCCGCGTCGAGCGCGCGGGCGGCGACCTCGGCCCGCATGGTGTCGACGCTGACGACCGCGCCCGCCGCGACGAGTTCGCGGACGATGGGCAGGACGCGCCGCAGCTCCTCCTCGACCGGCGGCCGCGCCGCGCCCGGGCGGGTCGACTCGCCGCCCACGTCCACGATGTCCGCGCCCTCCTCCAGCAGCGCGAGGCCGTGCGCGACGGCCGCTTCCGGAGCGAACGACAGGCCGCCGTCGGAGAACGAGTCCGGGGTGACGTTCACGACGCCCATGACCAGTGTCCGGCCGGGCCGCGGAAGGCCGTGCGGATGGAGCTCCGGCGTTCCCGGCCGCGCCGCGGTGGTGGCGTGGGCCATGGCGGTCACCGGGATCCGGCCTTCTGCGCCGCCTCCGTGGCGAGCTGCTTGCGCAGGCGCATGAACGGGCGGGTCCGGTCGACGCCGAGCACGGCCACCGGGCGGTCTCCCGGCCGGTAGACGGCGAGGAAGCTGCGGTCGTCCGCGGCGCCCTCCTCGATGGCGACGCTGTCGGCTCCGGCCGCGCACCCGGCGAACTGGATGCGCACGTCGTACTGGTCGGACCAGAAGTACGGCGGCCGAGACGGCTCGGGCACGGTCGCGCCGCCGGAGAGCAGCGTGGTCACGGCCGCGGCCGGCCGCTCCCGGGCACCGGTCCAGTGCTCGACACGTCGGTGCGCCCCGACCGCAGGGTCGTACCAGGCCGCGCAGTCGCCGACCGCGACGACGCCGGGGACGTTCGTGGCACCGGCGGCATCGCACCGCACGCCGTTCTCCAGGACCACGCCGGAGCCTTCGAGCCACTCGACGCAGGGGCGAGCGCCCACTCCGACGACGACGGTGTCGGCCGGGAGGCGGCGGCCGTCCTGGAGCAGGACCGCGCGCACTCTCCCCCCTTCACCGCTGTCACCGCTGAGTGCCTGTACGCCGACGCCGCACAACAGCCGTACGCCGTGGTCGGCGTGGAGGGCGGAGACGAGCTCACCCATCGCCGTGCCCAGCGGACCCGCGAGCGCTGTCGGGGCGGCCTCGACGACCGTGACCTCGAGTCCGAGCCCGCGGGCGGTCGAGGCGACCTCGGCGCCGATGAACCCGCCGCCGATGACGACGAGCCGGCCACCGCGCGCCAGGTCCTCGCGCAGCGCGCGTGCGTCGTCGAGCGTGCGCAGAACGTGAACGCCTTGCAGGCCGTGGCCTCCGGGCAGGGCGCGGGCGGACGCCCCGGTGGCCACCACGACGCCGTCGGCGCGAACCGTGCGGCCGTCGGCCAGCCGTATCGCGCGATCGACGCGATCCAGCCCGACGGCACGGGCGCCGAGCAGCCACTCCGCACCCAGCTCCTCGCCGTCCGCCTCGAGCACGAGGTCGGACTCCGCCACCTGACCGGCGAGGAACTCCTTGGACAACGGCGGCCTGTCGTACGGGCGATGGGGCTCGTCGCCGACGATGACGAGCCGTCCGTCGTAGCCCTGCGTACGCAGCGCGCGGGCGGCCGACAGCCCGGCGAGTGAGGCGCCGACGACGGCCACGCTCTTCACGCGGCTCCCCCGGCGGACACGACCCCTCCGAGCCGGGCGACGGCGCAGGTGGCCGGAAGGTTCGGCGGGGCCTCGGACAGCTCGACGTAGATCATGCCGTCCTCGACCACGACCCCGTGCGTCCGGACCGGGAGCTTGGCCGGCGGGGCGTCGACGCTGCCGGTGCGCAGATCGAACTTCGAAGCGTGCAGCGGGCATTCGACCTCGCACCCCTCCAGCCAGCCGTCGGCGAGCGAGGCGTCCTGGTGGGTGCAGGTGTCGTCGATCGCGTAGACCTCACCGTCCTCGGTGTGGAACACGGCGACGGGCGGGTCGGACTCGAGCCGGAACGCCTCGCCCTGCGGCAGATCGGCGAGACGGCACGCGGGAATCTTCATGACCACCTCGGTGCGTACTACGAAACAAATTGCGCTTGGCGCAACGACAGTGTGCAGGCGGCGGTCCAGGTTGGCAAGCACCCGTGAAGCATCTGTGCAAGGGAGATGGAACTTCAGATCTCAAGATTCCGTGTCCGCTGTGACGCCTGTGGCAGTGGGGACCAAGGGGAGAGCACGCAGCGCCAAGTCAAGTGATCTGGAGGCGAGTTGACCTGCAACCACCAGGCCCGCAGGTCCGCAGGCCCTCCACAAAGCGGATCACGGGATCTCCTGCTCGGCCCAGATGATCTTTCCGCCGGCCGTGTACCGCGCGCCCCAGCGGTCGGTCAGCTGGGCCACCAGGAAGAGGCCACGACCCCCTTCGTCCATGCTGCGCGCATGCCTGAGCCGGGGAGCCGTGCTGCTGGCATCGGCGACCTCGCAGGTCAGGCGCGCGTCGCGGAGCAGTCGTAGCCGAATGGGCGGCTCGGCGTAGCGGATCGCGTTGGTGACCAGCTCGCTGACGACGAGCTCCGTCGTCATGGCAAGTTCGCCCAGGCCCCAGGCCTCCACCTGGCGGGTCGCCCGGGCCCGGACGTCGGCGACGGCGGCCGGGTCCACGGGCACGTCCCAGGAGACGACGTCGTCGGCGCCCAGGGTGTGCGTGCGCGCCAGGAGCAGGGCGATGTCGTCGGGCTGCGGCACGGGAACGAGCTGCCGCACCGCGGACGTGCACAGGGTGGCGAGGTCGGCGTCGGAGCGGGCCAGCATCTCGCCGAGCCGGGACATGCCCAGCGCCATGTCGCGGTCGGGGCCCTCGATGAGGCCGTCGGTGTAGAGACCGATCAGGCTGTTCTCGGCGAGTTCGATCTCGACCGCCTCGAAGGCCATGCCGCCCAGCCCGAGCGGAGGCCCGGCCGGGGGCTCCGGGAAGGACACCTGCCCGTCGGGGGCGACGACGACGGGGGGCGGGTGTCCGGCCCGCGCCATCGTGCACCGCCCGGTGACCGGGTCGTAGACGGCGTACAGGCAGGTCGCCCCGAGGAAGGCGGTGCTGCTCCGGTGGGCCGTCCCGTCGTGGGTCTTCTCGGCGCTCAGCCGGAGCACCAGGTCGTCGAGGTGGGCCAGCAGTTCGTCGGGGGGCATCTCCATGTCGGCGAGGGTCTGCACCGCGGTGCGCAGCCGGCCCATGGTCGCCGCGGCGGTGATGCCGTGCCCCACCACGTCGCCGACGACGAGGCCCACGCGGGCCCCGGACAGGGGGATCACGTCGAACCAGTCGCCTCCCACCCCGCCCGTGGGGTCCGCCGGCAGGTAGGCGGAGGCCACCTCCAGCGCCGTCCCGCCCGTCAGGGCCTGCGGCAGCAGACTGTGCTGAAGGGTCACCGCCGCCGTGTGTTCGCGGGTGTAGCGGCGGGCGTTGTCGACGCACAGCGCCGCTCGCGCCACCAGCTCCCGGGCCAGCAGGACGTCGTCGGGCTGGAAGGAGACGGGATTGAGCGACCGTATGAACGTGGTGAGACCCAGGACCGTGTTCCGCGCCCGCATCGGCACGGAGATGAGGGAGTGCAGTCCGAACTCCCTTATCTTCTCCGCTCGTTCGGGCTGTTCGGCGACCCATCGCTCGTCCGACGGATCGAGGACGGGCAGGAGGATCGGCTCGCCCGCGATGAGCAGGTTCACGTCGTGCGACGGAGGGATGAAGCCCGCCCTGTCCCCGATCCGCGCCACGGCCTCCGGGCAGCCCTCCCGGACGGAGCTCATTCCGGAGCGGCGCATCACCGGGCTGACGGACGCCGGTCCGGCGTCCGTCAGCCACGCGCCGTGCCCTTCGGTGCTGAGCACGGGCTCCAGGAGGTCGACGACGACGAAGTCCGCGAAGCGGGGTACGGCGAAGTCGGCGAGTTCCTGAGCCGTGCGCATCACGTCGAGGGTCGTGCCGACGCAGGTACCGGCCTCGTTGACCAGCGACAGCAGCCGACGGGCGGTCCACCGCTCGGTGACGTCCTGCACCATGTAGCAGACGCCGGTCTTCGCGTCGTCGCCGTCCACCAGGGGGAAGAACGACGTGGAGTAGGCGTGCTGGCGGTGGGGATCGGCCCAACTCCAGCCCAGGTACTCGTAGTCGGTGACCGGGACTCCGCTCTCCACGACCTTGCGCATCAGCCCCTCGATGGCGACCGCCTGCAGCCCGGGCAGCAGCTCGCTCAGCCGGCGCCCCAACCGCTGGTCACGGGGCACGCCGCCGAACCGTTCCAGGGTGTCGTTCATCCACACGTAGCGCAGCTCCAGGTCCATCACCGCCATGCCGACCGGTGAGCGGGTCAGGAACCCGTCGAGTACGGACTGGCCGACCGTCCACTGCTGCCTCTGCTCCCGCGCCGACATCAGGAAGCACTCGTCCTCGCCCACGCGGAACGATGCGGAGACCCGCAGGTCGATGTCGACGGCTCGGCCGTCTCGGTGCCGTACGGGAATCAGGCCGTTCCATCCCATTCCCCCGCGGCACCGCTGCGCCACGCCGGCCACCCGTGCCGGGTCCCCGGGCATCGCCAGCAGGCGCGCGGCGGAGCGGCCGACCACTTCGGACGCCGGGTGGCCGAGCAGTGCCTCGGCGCCCCGGGTCCAGCCGACCACGACGCCCCGAGCGGACACGATCGCCGCGGCGTCGGTGGACGCGTCGAGGAGTTCGCTCGGTCCTGCGGGCGTCGGCCCGTCGGATGCTTCTCGCGCAGGATCCATGGGTGCCATCCGGATGCCGTCCTTTACAGGACCATGTTCCTGCTTGTCCGCCGGATGTGCACGGCTCCGGCGGGGACCCTGCCGTGGCCGCTCCGCTTCCGCCCCGACGAGACCGGAGGGAACATGGAAGGTGCCGCTGGTCGGAACCCAGGTGTGCGGCGACGCCGGCAGGGCCGGCCCGATCCCGCCGAACGGTGGAGGTGGTTCCGCGATGACAACCGGATCCTTCAGGTCCGAAGGGAATGCGCGCGGCCCCGAGTCGTCCCCGCCGACCGGTCTGCTGGATGTCCTGAGCGTGGCAGCGATGGTCGTCGACACGGATGGACGGATCGTGTTCTGGACCCCGCAGGCGGAGGATCTGTTCGGGTACACCGCCCAGGAGGCGCTCGGCAAGTACGCGGCCCGGCTGTTCATCCACCCCGAGCATCTGAAGGCGGTGGTCGGGCTGTTCACGGAGGTGCTGGAGACCGGGCGGAGCTGGGCCGGCGCCTTCCCCATCCGGCACAAGGACGGCAGCAGCCGTCTGATGGAGTTCCGCAACATGCGGCTCCAGGACGATCGCGGGGACGTCTACGCCCTGGGCATCGCGGCCGACCACACCCTGCTCCAGCGCGTCGAGACCGATCTGGCCCTGTGCGAGCGGCTGATCAACCAGTCCCCGATCGGCCTGGCCCTCCTGGACCCCGACCTGCGGTATGTCCTGGTCAACCCCGCGCTGGAGCGTATCGACGGCATCCCCGCCGAGGACCATGTGGGCCGGGACCTCCGGGAGACGATGCCGCTGCCCGACGTCGACACCGTCGAGTCCGCGCTGCGTCAGGTGCTCACCACCGGCACGCCGCTGCTCGACCAGTACCACGTGGGCCGCCCCCCGACCGACCCCGACCACGAACACGCCTGGTCGCTCTCCTTCTACCGGCTGGAGGACCCCGGCGGGCGGGTCCTGGGCGCGGCCGCCTCGGTCGTCGACGTCACCGAACGGCACCGCGCGGCCGCCGAGGCCGACCGGGCCCGGCGTCGCCTGGCCCTGATCGCCGACGCGTCCGTGCGCGTCGGCACCACGCTGGAGGTGGAGGAGACCGCCCGTGAGCTGGCCGAGATCGCCGTCCCCCAGCTCGCCGACGTGGTCGCCGTGGACATCCTCGACGCCGCCCTGGCCTGCCGCCGCTCGCGCAGACCGGACAACGGCCCGGAGCTGTTCCGCGCCCTCGCGCTCAAGGCGGCCCATCCGACCGTGGCGCTGCGCGCCGCCGACCCGCCCGGTGGTATCGCGGCCTACGACGGGGACCGCCTGGTCACGATGTGCGTCCACACCGGCCGGCCGGTGCTGGTGCGCCACGTCGGCGACCAGGATCTGCCGCGCATCGCCCGGGACGCCGAGGCCGGCTCGCTGCTGGCCCGCGCCGGCGTCCACTCGTACCTCGCCGTACCGCTGATCGCCCACGGCGAGGTGCTGGGCGCCCTCGACCTCAAGCGCACCCAGAATCCGCTTCCGTTCGACGAGGACGACGTCGTCCTCGCCAGTGAGCTGGCCGGCCGCGCGGCGGTGGCCATTGACAACGCCCGCTGGTTCCAGAGCGTGCGCAACACCGCCCTCACCCTCCAGCGCAGCCTGCTGCCCGACCACCCGCCCCACCACGAGGGTCTGGAGCTCGCCTCCCGCTACCAGCCCGCCCAGGCCACCAGCGAGGTCGGCGGCGACTGGTACGACGTCATCCCGCTGGCCGACGACCGGACCGCCCTGGTCGTCGGCGACGTGATGGGCAACGGCATCGACGCCGCCGCCACCATGGGCCGGCTGCGCACCGCGACGTGCGCCTACGCGGACCTCGACCTCGCGCCCGGCGCCGTGCTCCAGCACCTCGACAAGATCACCTGCGACCTGGAGCACTACATCGTGACCTGCCTCTACGCGGTGTACGACCCGCACACCAGGCGGTGCCAGATCGCCAACGCCGGACACATGCCGCCGGCGCTCGCCGGTCCCGGCCGCCCTCCCGAGCTGCTCGACCTGCCCTCCGGCGCCCCGCTCGGCGTCGGCGGCATCCCCTTCGAGACCACCACGACCCGTCTCGACCCCGGCGACCTGCTGGTCCTCTACACCGACGGCCTCGTCGAGACCCGGCTCCACCCCATCGACGACCGCCTGGACGTCCTGCTCAGCTTCCTCGACGAGCCCGGCCGACCTCTGGAGGAAACCTGTGACCTCCTGCTCTACGGTCTGCGCCACCCCGACGACCACGACGACGTCGCCCTTCTCGTCGCCCGGGCCCTGTAGGGGGAACCAGCGTGGCGGAAGTGGCGTTTTCGTTCGTGAGTTCGTAAGCGGGGCAGGCCGGCCTGCCCGCCGGTGAAAGGAACGAGGGGGACATCATGAGCGACAAGGCCCGCAAACTGTTCGAGGCACTCGACCTCGACCACAACGGGACCCTGACCCGCGAAGAGGTCATCACCGCATTGCGGACGAAGGGGCCGACGCTCGCCGCGTCGGGGGATCTGCCGTTCTGGGCGCTGGGAGACGCCGACGCGTCCTCCGCCCTGTTCGACGCCGCCGACCAGAACGGGGACTCGATGCTGACTCTGGAGGAGTTCGCGGCGTTGGTGGACCGCCGTTTCGGCTGGCACTGACGACGGGCGGCAGGGGGCTCAGCTCTGCGTCGAGCCTCGGGTTCAGCTCTGAGCCGGGGTGAGCACCACGAAGTCCGCATTCGTCGGATCCAGGCAGACCGCCAGCCTGCCCACGCCCTCCGCGTCCGCCGGCCCCATCTGCACGCTGCCGCCGTTCTCGGTGACCTTGGCGACGGCGGCGTCACAGTCGGCGACGGCGAACACCGGGTGCCAGTACGGTCGTCCGTCCGCCAGGGACAGGTCCTTGGTGGTGACCTCCATGAGCCCGCCGTGCATGCGTTCCTCGGGCAGCCCGGCGGGGGTGATGAGGGTGTACGTGCCCCCGCCGCCCGGCAGCGGCATGTCACTGAACTGCCAGCCGAGGACCCCGCCGTAGAACTCCTTCGCGGCCGCGGCATCGCTCGTGTACAGCTCGGTCCAGGACAGCGAGCCCGGCTCGTCCACCAGCTCGGCGCCCTTGTTCGTCCCCGGCTGCCATACGGCGAACTGGCCTCCCAGCGGGTCGCTGTACTGTGCCATCCGGCCCCAGTCGTCGAGGTCCATCGGCGCCACCCGCACCGTGCCGCCCAGGCGCTCGACGACCTGTGTCGTGGCGTCCGCGTCGGTGACGCCGTAGTAGATCATCCAGGCCGGGCGCGCGCCCTCCTCGCTCAGCTTGCCCAGTCCGGCGACGATCTTGCCGTCCTTCCGGAACATCCCGCCTTCCCTCTCCCCGCCCTCGCCCATGGACTCGTAGGTCCAGCCGAGCACGGAGCTGTAGAAGGCCGCGGCGGCCCGCACATCCGGAGCGCCGAGGTCGAGCCAACAAGGAGAACCGGGAGCGAAGTCAGTGGTGATCACGGCGATACCCTTCCGCTGATTTCGGATGGATTCAGCCTGACACCGAGTCCTGACCCGCGCGCGCCGGAAGCCACCACGGTCAGCGGGAGTCCCTCGGCCGCCGGCGCACCACCCACCCGAACACGACGACCGAGCACACCGCCGCGAACGCGCACCAGGTCGAGACGAACTCCAGCCGCCACAGCGCCCAGCACACCAGCGCGCCCACGGCGGCCAGCAGGCCGAACCCCCGCAGCCAGTCGTCGCCGGACAGCAGCATCGCGCCGATCGTGGCCAGGAGATAGCCCGCGACGAGTACGGCCGCGTGCGGCAGCCCGATGGCGTAGCCGACGGTGTGACCGCGGATCTCGGCCCGCACGGGACTGGTGACGATGCCGTACGTCAGCACGGCGGCGGTCGCGACACCGCAGGCCAGGGGAATCGCGAGACGCGCCCGGGCCTGCCGCGGAACGGCGCAGAACACGGCCACCGGCACCCACACCGCCAGGAGCGGAAGGGCGATCACGGCCCAGGCGACGGTGGCCGGCCCGGTGCCGCCCTGGACCTGCCAGACCCGGGCCTCGACCAGCTGATGCGCGCCGAGCAGCAACGGCAGCGCGGCGAGCGGGAGATCACCGATCCGGTGCACCCGCGCCACGCAGGCCACACCGATACAGGCGATCCCGGCACCCGCGACGAGATCGGCCGTCGCACTCCAGCACATGGCACCACCATGACGTCCATGAGGCAATTCCACCGGCAACACGGCGAGGGCAAGCGGCTCGGCAGGCACAATGCCGCCCACCCCGACGGCATCGACGCCGTCCTCGGCCTGATCACCCTGCCCGGCGGCGACATCGACGCCCTGGCCGGTTTGCTCAAGCCCGGCGGCAGGTTCGTCAGCACCAACCACGCGGCGGACCCCGACGCGCCGGCCGCCCGCGAGGTCCACGGCGTCAACCTCGTGAACGACCCCCGCCGGGCAGAACTCGAGGCCCTCGCCGACCTCACCGCCGCCGGAAAGCTCCGCATCACGATCGACGCCGAGATACCCCTGATGGACGCCCCGGGGCCGTGGCCAGGGCCCGCGCCGGCCACGTCCGCGGCAAGACGGTCATCCGGACCTGACGCGTCCGAAGGGCCGGGCCGCCGTCCGGAGAGAGAGCAAGCCCGGGCCGCCCGCCGCATTCGCTTCTATGGTGGGAACAGCACACTGATGGCTGGCGCCGAGGCAGGCAGTACATGAGGAAACCGCACCAGATCGACTACGCGGCGGTCTTCCAGGCCCTGCCCGGCATGGTGGCACTGCTCACCCCCGAGCTGGTCTATGTCGACGTCAACGACGACTTCGCCCAGCTGGCCGGGCGCCCCCGTGAGCAGCTGCTGGGCCGCTACATCTTCGACGCCTTTCCCGAGAACCCGAACGATCCGGCCGCGGCGGGCATGCGGGAGACGCAGGAGTCGATGCTGCGCGTGGTGGCCACCGGCGAACGGGACACCATGGCGGTGCTCCGCTACGACATCGAGGACGCCCAGCGGCCCGGCCACTGGAAGGAACACTTCTGGAGCCCGGTCAACGCCCCCGTCCTCGGCCCGGACGGGCAGGTGGAGCTGGTCGTGCACCGGGTGGAGGAGGTCACCGAACTCCTGCGTGCCCACGGCAGCCACACCGACAACAGCCGGTCGAGCGTGCTGGAGGCCGAGCTCTACACCCGCGCCCGGGAACTGCAGACGGTCAACGAGCGCCTGCGCAAGGCCCACGCCCGCGAACGCGAGGTCGCGCTGGCCCTGCAGACGGCGATGATGCCCGCCCCGAGGCATCTCGGACACCACCAGGCGGCCGTGCGCTACCGGCCCGCCATCGGTGACCTGAACGTGTGCGGCGACTGGTACGACCTGGTCGACCTGCCCGCCGGCTGCATGGCGGTCGCCGTCGGCGATGTCGTCGGCCACGGTCTGGCAGCCGCCTGCGCCATGGGACAGCTGCGCAGCGCCCTGAGTGCGGCCACCCGCGTCGCCGAAGGCCCGGCCCAGGCTCTCGAAGCCCTCGACATGTACGCCTGCTCCGTCGACGGGGCCGAGTCGACCACGGTGGCGACGACCTTCATCGACTGGCACAGCCACACCATCACCTACTGCTGCGCCGGCCACCCTCCGCCCGCCATGCTCCGCGCCGACGGCACGGTGACCTTCCTGGACCGGGCCACCGACCCGCCGATCGACGCCCGCCCCGACCGCGTCGCCCGCCCCCAGGCCCGCGTGCCCTTCGCCGAGGGCGACACCCTGGTGCTGTACACCGACGGCCTGATCGAACGCCGTACGGAGGACGTCGACACCAGCCTGGGCCGCCTCGCCGACTGCCTGACGCGCCACCGCCGTACCGCTCCCGAAACCCTGGCCGACGCCCTGCTCGCGGACCTGCTCCCCTCCACCGGCAACACCGACGACACCGCACTGGTGGTCGTCGGCCTGTGACCCACCGCCGGTAGCGCCTGGCGCAGGCAGCCTCCTCCCGTCCCCGCAGGGTGGCTGCGCAGCCGTGTGCGCCCGCTGTCTCTTCCTTCACGTTCGCGTGGTCGTTGATGACCTTGAGGCGGGGGAGGATGGCGAACGGTCACATCTCAGGCGTCAAGAGTCAGGTCCCAGAAGGGAAATCGCGTTGGCAGCTGCCGCTGAAGTCGTCCAGGAGTCCGTGCTGTGGACTCATCGAGCCCTCGGGCTGCGCGCCGTCGCGGACCCTGCCGGGTCGGTCCGGCTCACCACCGTCGACCGGGCCTGGGACTCCCTCGTCCCCGTCGTCGAGGTCGTCCTCACCGGGCACGGACGTACCTGGTCCGGGGAGCGTTTCATCGACACGACCGTCGGCGGCCGCCTGGTGCTCGGCGGCCATGAGACGGCCGAGGACGGGGAGTGGCGGCACACGACGATCCGGCTGACCGACCCGCAGACCGGCCTCGCCGCCGACCTCACCCTGAGCACGGTCGAGGGCGCGGCCTTCGTGCGCTCGCAGGTGCGGCTGGTCAACGAGGGCGACACCCCCGTGCACGTGGAGAGCGTGTCCACCCTCGCCCTCGGCGGCATCGTCGACCGGGCGGGCGGTGTGGACGGCCTGACCCTGCACTGGGCGGACAACGACTGGCTCGCCGAGTGCCGCTGGCGGCAGGCCGCGTTCCGGGACCACGTCGTCCCGCTGAACCGAGCGGCCCACGGCCACGAGGGCCGCGGCTGCTTCGAGCGGTACTCCCAGGGCTCCTGGTCGACCGGCCGGCATCTGCCCCTCGCCGCCCTCACCGACGGCGACGAGGGCGAGGACGGAGGTGCCTGGCTCTGGCAGATCGAATCCAGTGCGGGCTGGCGCTACGAGACCGCGGAACGCGAAGGCGCCGCCTATGTCGCCCTGTTCGGGCCCGACGACGCGCATCACCAGTGGCGGCAGACGCTGGCCCCGGGCGAGGAGTTCACCACGGTGCCCGCCGTCCTCGTCCGTGCCGAGACCGGCGGCCTGGACGCGGCGTTCGGCGAACTCACCGCCTACCGCCGCCGCATCCGCCGCGCCCACCCCGACCACCAAGCACTGCCGGTGATCTACAACGACTACATGAACACCCTGATGGGCGACCCCACCACCGAGAAGCTCCTGCCGCTCATCGAGGCGGCCGGTGCCGCGGGCGCGGAGGTCTTCGTCGTCGACGCCGGCTGGTACGACGACGACGCCCAGGGCTGGTGGGACGCCGTGGGCGCGTGGGAGCCCGCCGGGGGGCGCTTCCCGGGCGGCATCCAGGAAGTTCTGGACGCCATCAGGGAGCACGGCATGACGCCCGGACTGTGGCTGGAGCCCGAAGTCGTCGGTGTGCGCAGCCCGTTGGCCGACACCCTGCCGCCGGAGGCCTTCTTCCAACGGTGCGGGGTCCGGGTGACCGAGCACGGCCGCCACCACCTCGACCTGCGTCACCCCGCGGCCCGCGCCCACCTCGACCGTGTCGTCGACCGGATCGTGGGCGAATGGGGCGTCGGCTATCTCAAGCTCGACTACAACGTCAACGTCGGCCCCGGCACCGAGAACGGCACGGAAAGCGCCGGCGCCGGCCTGCTCGGCCACCATCGCGCCCACCTCGACTGGCTCGGCTCACTCCTGGACCGGTACCCCGGCCTGGTCCTCGAGAACTGCGGGTCGGGCGGCCTGCGCATGGACTACGCGCAACTGGCCGTGGCCCAGCTCCAGTCCACCAGCGACCAGCAGGATCCCCGGCGCTACCCGCCCATCGCGGCGTCGGCGGCCACGGCGGTGACGCCCGAGCAGGCAGCCGTGTGGGCCTATCCCCAGCCGCACTTCGACCTCGACGAGATCGCGTTCACCATGACCACGGCCCTGCTCGGGCGCGTGCACCTGTCCGGCTTCCTGGACCGCATGGACGACGTACGGTCCGCACTCGTCCGCTCGGCCGTCGACGTCTACAAGCGCATCCGGCCGGAGCTCGGCGGCGCGCTTCCCTTCTGGCCCCTGGGCCTGCCCTCGTGGGAGGACGACTGGCCCGCCCACGGCCTGCGCACCGACTCCGCTACGTACGTCGCGCTGTGGCGACGGGAGGAGGGCCCGGGCAGCGCCGGCCGTACCCTCCCGATCCCCCACCTCACGGGCGTTCCGCTGCGCCCCGAGGTGCTCTACCCGGTCGGCGCAGGTGCGACGACGACCTGGGACGCGGCCGAGGGGCACCTCACCGTTTCGTTGCCCCGCCCCGGCACGGCCGTCCTCGTCCGCCTCGGCGGCGGTGTCCCCCGCCGTACTGCACATGGCACCTCTGGCGTCCCCCAAAGCGCGAAAGACCTCCTCCTTTGACATCGTTCCGGGCGTTTGCGGCAAGGCCGCCCATGGCTTCGCCACAGTCCCACCCGTACTCGAAGGAGGTACACCGCATGGTCGGCAGACATGTCGCGGGCACCCGCCGCACCGCCCTGACCGCACTCGGCACCCTCGTACTCACCGCGGTCCCCGTGGCAGCGGCGGCCGCGCCGCCACCCGCGCCGGGGCCCCCGTCCACCGCCGCCCGGACCCTCGGCGCCGACCGACCGTCGGCGCAGGTGCTGCGTGCGATGCAGCGCGACCTGAGACTGACGCGGGCGCAGGCGGTCACCCGGTTGGTCAACGAGGCCGAGGCGGGCACCCGCGCGGGCCGCCTCCGCAACGCTCTGGGCGGGCGCTTCGCCGGAGCCTGGGTGCGCGGGGCGACCTCCGCCGAGCTCACCGTCGCGACCACCCAGGCGTCGGACGTGCCCGCCATCCGGGCCCAGGGCGCGCAGGCCACGGTCGTCAAGACGCCGTTGAGCACCCTTCAGACCGTCAAGAAGAAGCTGGACGTGGCCGCCGCCCGCATCCGGACCCTCGACAGCCCCATCTGGTACGTCGACGTGCCGACGAACCGTGTCGTCGTCCAGACGACGAAGCAGTCGGCCGCCACCGCCTTCATCAAGGCCGCGGGCGTCGAGGGGCGCGGCGTCGCCGTCCAGGTGTCCGCGAACCAGCCCCGGTTGATGGAGGACATCGTCGGCGGCGACGCCTACTACATCAACGGCAGCGCCCGCTGTTCCATCGGCTTCTCCGTGACCAAGGGCCAGCAGCAGGGCTTCGCCAGCGCGGGTCACTGCGGCGGGCCCGGTGACCGGACCACGGGCTTCAACAAGGCCGACCAGGGCACGTTCCAGGCGTCCATGTTCCCCGGCAAGGACATGTCCTGGGTGGGCGTCAACAGCGGTTGGACCGCCACGCCCGACATCAAGGGGGCGGGCGGCCAGAGGGTGCAGGTCGCGGGGTCGGTCCAGGCGCTCGTCGGGTCTGCGGTCTGCCGCTCCGGCTCCACCACCGGCTGGCACTGCGGCACCATCCAGCAGCAGGGCGCGACCGTCCGGTACGCCCAGGGCACCGTCAACGGCCTGACCGGGACCAACGTGTGCACCGAACCGGGTGACTCCGGCGGCCCGTTCGTCTCCGGCGCCCAGGCCCAGGGCGTCACGTCCGGCGGCTCGGGCGACTGCACGACCGGCGGGACCACCTTCTTCCAGCCGGTCAACCCGCTGCTGAGCGACTTCGGGCTCACCCTGAAGACCGCGGCCGCGCAGGCCGGCACGCCCGCTCCGCAGGACCCCGCGGCGACGGACGCGTGGTCCGCCGGTCACGTCTACGAGGTGGGGGCGACGGTGACCCACGCGGGTGTGCGCTACCAGTGCCTGCAGACCCATCAGGCGCAGGGAGCCTGGTCGCCGGACGGCACTCCGGCGCTTTGGCAGCGGATCTAGGAGTCGTACGGCATGTCCGGTGCGGGGGCGCGGCTCCCGCACCGTCCGCTCCCGTTCTCCCGCTACTCCTGCGCGAGGAGCTCGTACGCGGTGGTGACGAACGGGTCGTGCGCGCGGAAGCGGCGCGTGCACAGTGCGGCCAGGGCCGTGCCGGTGTCGGGCCTGAAGCCCAGGAACGCCTGCTGGCCGAGGGTGGCCCCGCCGTGGAAGTACATCGGACCGGTGGCGGTGGGGTGCCGGAACCAGGCCATGGTGTGTACGTGCTGGTGCCCCGGACCACGGCGCAGCACCGGCGTGCGGACCGACCGCAGCGCACCGGCCAGGGGTGAGCCGGACGGGTCGAGGTGGGCTTCGAGGAAGGTGAGCAGGTCGTGCGGGGTGGCCCGCACGGCACCCGCCGCCTGGAAACCGCCGGCGTCGAAGGCGGGGACGGGTGTGCGGCCGTCCTTGCCGTGCCCGACGGCGTCGGTGTCCGGGCCACGGGCCAGAAGTGCGGTGTCGCTCAGGGCGAGCGGACGCAGGACGTGGTCGGTGAGCAGGTCCTCCCACACGGTGCCCGTCGCCGCCGCGAGGGCGTGACCGAGCACGGCGACGCCGAAGTTGGAGTACCGCCACCGGGTGCCGGGCCGGCGCCTCGGGCGATGGTGCAGGAAGGCGTCGATCACTCGCGCGGCCGGGTAGCGGGCGTAGGGACTGGTGCGCCACGCGGGCAGGGCCCGGACGTAGAAGTCGGCCGGCAGCGAGGGCAGTCCGGACGTGTGGGTGAGGAGATGCGCGAGCGTCACCGGGGCGGCCTCGGACCGCCGGACCGCGTCCAGGCAGGCGGTGGCCGCTTCGCCGCCGGTCAGCAGACCGCGCCGGATCAGCTGGGCCAGCAGCAGCCCGGTGAACGTCTTCGAGGCGGACCCGAGTTCGTAGCGCAGGTCCTGACGGGGCGTCGGCGGGGGCGGGGCGGTGCCGCCGCAGTGGATGACGCGGCGGCCGTGCCGGGAGACGGCGACGACGGCGTCGGGTGCGTCGACTGCGTCGACGGCCGCTTCCAGCTGCCTGCGCAGGTCCTCGTCGTCGGGGCCGGTGGCCGTCGAAGGCCCGCCGGGAGTACGGAAGTCGACGGTGTCGCGGAGTTCGTCACCGTCGTGCGACTCCCCCGGCCACAACGCGGTCCGGCCGGTCATGAGGAGGCGTGCGCCAGCGCGGTCAGGGCGCGTGAGGTGGCCAGTACGGAGGCGAAGGCGGCGACCAGCGTCGGGTGGTAGACGATGTCGAACACCTCGTCGGGATCGCCCTCGGGCATGCCCCGCACGGCAGGCATGGCGCCGTCGGGCTGCTGTGCGGCGGCGAAGTCCGCCCAGGCCCGCTCGTCGAGGGTGGGGCGGGGCAGACAGGCGTCGACGACGAGGAGTTCGCCGAGCAGGTCCCAGCGCTTCAGGTCCGACCAGTCGTCGATCCAGACCGGCAGCCAGGTGGCGAGGTAGTCGGCGATGTCCGGCGGCAGGCCGTCGGGGTTCGCTCCCCAGTCGGTGAGGTGGAACACCGCGTGGGTGATGTCGTAGGCGATGCGCCCGCCGACCGTCCAGGGCTCGGGTGTGCGGGCCAGCCAGGTCGCGCCGGCGAGGTCCGCCTCGGGAGGGCGGGGCGTGAGGCCGAAGCGGCGTTGGAACGCGGACAGTCCGAGGCGTCGGGTCGGGGCCAGCTCGATGGATCCCCAGCTGCCCAGCCGGTGGTAGAGGACGGTGGCACGCTCCACCTCGGGCTCGCTGTACCCGAGTTCCTTGTAGGGGAGGTACACCTCGAACGGGATGGGTGACAGCGGCTCGATGCGCTGGCCGCGTACCAGCATGCGGCCGCCGTCCAGCGTGTGCCGCCAGGTGTGGTCCACCAACCGCCGTGCCAGTTCGGCCTGTTGGGACCCGGCCACGCCCTCGCGGAACAGGACCCCGCAGATCAGGGCGAGTTCACCGACCGGTTTGAAACGCTCCAGGAAGCCCTCTTCGGGATCGCCGTCGGGTTCCAGGCGGAATCCGTCGCGGTGGGCCCACAGCCACTGAAGGGCACGGACGCCGACGGTGTGCATCAGGCGGGTGTCGGTCATCCGGGCACTCCTTGTCCGAGGCGCTCGACCGTCAGTGCCGCGGCGAAGGCGGCCATCAGGGTGGAGTGGTAGCTGTGCGGGAAGTCCGGCTCGAAGCCAGCTCCGGGGCCCGGGCCCTCCACCGGGAGCGCGCCCGAGTCGTGTTGCGCCCGCGCGATCCGGGGCCAGGCGTCCTGGAGCATCGCCTCGTCGAGCGGGCCGGGCAGGCTTGCCGCCACGATCAGCAGCTCGCAGCCGAGGTCCCACATACCGGCGTCCAGGCAGGTGTCGAGCCACGACGGCAGCCAGTGGGTCAGATAGGCGGCCAGGTCGGCGGGGACTCTATCGGCGGTGCGGCCCCAGTCGGTGAGGTGGAAGACCACGTGGGTGAGCGCGTACCCGGAGGAGCGCTCCAACGTCCAGGGTTCCGGCAGTCCGCCCAACCAGGTGCGGCCCAGCGCCTGTTCGGCCGGCTCCGGCCGGTGGATGCCGCTGTGCCGTTCGGCGCCCAGGATGCCGAGCCGGCGGGTCGGTTCCTGCTCGGTGAGCCGCCAGCCGCGGGTGCTGGCCACCGTGGCGGCGGCCGCCTCGTACCCGGCATGCCGCAGTCCGGCTCCGGCGAATACGGAGTACACCTCCAGCGGGTACGTCGCGAACGGCTCCAACTGCTGGAGGTGCAGGAACAGTTCACCCCGGCCCGTCTGCTGCCAGGCAAAGTCCAGCAGTTCGGACACGCACGCGTGCAGCGGGTCCGACGGCGCGGTGTACTGACGCACGCTCGCGCAGGTCAGGGCGAGTTCCCCGAGCGGTTTCCAGGTGCGATCGGCGTGGCCGTCGGCGGTGAGCGCTTCGTCCCCCAGCGCGAAGTCGCCGCGGTGCGCCGACACCCAGGCGAACGCGGCGGACCGCACCTCCAGGATCGTCCGGACGTCCACAGCGGTCATACGAGGGCTCCGGCGAACCGCATCGCCCGTGCCGCCTCCACCTGCAGGGCGACGCGCGGGTCGCTGCCGCCCATCAGCTCCACGAAGTCGAGGCCGTTCTCCAGACCGAGGGTGTCCGGCACGCCGTCCAGCAACGTCAGCCAGCGTCCGGCCCCGGCGGCCTGCTGCCAGTCCCTGCGGCGAACCGCCCGTACGAAGCCCCGGGCGACATCGACCGGGCGGCGCCGGGCCGCGCGGGCCACCGCGCAGTCCTCACCGGGCACCGCGAGCGGGGCCAGGACGGCGAGTTGGTGCGTCAGGACCTGCCAGCTCGTCCCGTCGAGCCAGCCGGCGTCGGGCTCCGCACCCTCCTCACCTGCGGGCGAGCCGGGTGAGCCGGTCGGGGACGCGTCGAGCCGGCGCAGTGTACGACGCATGGCCCAGTGGCTCCATGCGACGGTGGGGGCGGCGTCGGCGCGGGGCGGGAAGGTCTCCACGGTCTGCCGGAACACACCGAGTGCCTCCGGGGCGGGCGGGGTGCGGGCAAGGACGTGCGGCAGCAGCAGGTCTGCTCCCAACACGCGTACGGCCGCGGCGGCGATGCCGCCCTCGGGGCCGTCGGCTGCGCCGGTGCCGGACACTCGGACGTGGTCCCCGCCGCGGAGGGCGGAGACCACGTCGGACGAGAGGTCCTGCACCGCGCCCTGCAAGAGGGCCGAAGTGCCAGACTGCTCCATTCAGCTGCTCCCGTGTACTCGGTCAGCGCTTCTTGGGGCGGGGGGTCGGCGGGGACAGCAGCAGCGAGCCTTCTCCGCTGATCAGCAGGAGGGCTCCGCATTCGCGGCTGTCTCGATAGACGCCGTCGGGCTCCACCGGGTCGAGGGCCGCCTCGATGTCGACGCTCTGGATCCCGATGAGTTCCTCGACCGTCTTGTCCGTCGAAGGCATACGACCATCTCCTCTGGTTGCCCAACAGCCTTCGTCATTCAGATCACCACATCCATACAGAGCACGCAAACTGTCACATAGCTCGCATTAAGTAACTCCTTCAACATTTCAGACGTACGGTGCCCGGCCGGGCGCTGAACGGCAGAAGCGTCTCCACAACTCCCGTTGCGCTGGGCCGAATTGGGCCGGTGAGGGTTCAACTCCCCGTCCACACCGGTCGGCGCTTCTCGGCAAAGGCGGCTGGTCCTTCCTTGGCGTCCTGCGAGGCGAGGACCGCGCGGTAGGAGGGCATTCCGGGCCCGCGCATCGCCGCGAAGGCGTCCTTGAGCCGCAGGCCCTCCGTCGTGCGCGTGAGCTCCTTGATCGCCGAGACCGCCAAGGGGGCGCTGCGGCAGATCTGCCGGGCCAGGGCCAGGGCGCTGTGCAGGAGGTCGTCGGCGGGGACGGTGTGGTTGACGAGCCCCCAGCGGGCCGCTTCGGAGGCGGTCATGCGCCTGCCGGTCAGCAGCAGTTCGGTGGCGATCGCCGGGGGGAGGCGTCGCGGCAGCCGCAGTACGCCGCCGGAGTCCGGCACCAGGCCCAGCGTGGCCTCGGTGAGGGCGAACTCGGCGTGCTCGGCGGCCACGATCAGATCGGCGGCCAGGGCGAGTTCGAACCCGCCACCGAGCGCAAGGCCGTTGACGGCGGCGACGACCGGCTTGTCGAGGGAGAAGAACTCGGTCAGGCCCGCGAAGCCGCCCGGCCCGTGATCGGCGTCGACCGCCTCGCCCGCAGCCGCGGCCTTCAGGTCCCAGCCTGCACTGAAGAACCGCTCTCCGGCGCCGGTGACGACCCCGACCCTCAGCTCGGGATCGGTGCGCAGCCGCTCGAAGGCGGCATGGAGGGCGCGGCTGGTAGCGACGTCCACGGCATTGGCCTTGGGGCGGTCGAGGGTGATGACGAGGATGCCTTCGGCGGCGGAGAGCCGCACCGCGGGGTCGGCGGCGACGTCGTACTCAGTCATGGGGCGGCTGGTCATGGGACGGCTCCTCCGGCACGGGGTGGGTCAGTCGGATCAGTACGTCGGCGGCGAGTGCCCCGCGGCCCTGCGGCAGTACCAGCAAGGGGTTGATGTCCATCTCGATCAGGTCCGCGGCATGGTCCTGCGCGTAGTCGGCGATGGCGGTCACGGCGTCGAGCACGGCTCGGACGTCGGCCTTCGGGCGGCCCCGGTAGCCGTCGAGCAGCGGCCAGGTGCGCAGCGAGGTGAGCGCCGCACGGATTTCCTCGGCGGTGGCCGGGAGGAGGACGGTGGCGGTGTCACGGAGCAGTTCCACCAGGATGCCGCCCGCACCGATGGTCAGCGCCGGGCCGAACTGCGGGTCCCGGCGCACTCCGACGATCAGCTCCGCGACCGGGTCCTGCACCATCCGTTCGACGAGGAGGCTTTCGGGCAGGCCCCGGCGCAGCATGTCGGCCGCCACCTCCTGCACCTGTGTGGCATCGGTCAGGTTGAGGCGCACTGCTCCGGCCTCGGTCTTGTGCGTGAGAGAGGCGGAGACGGCCTTGAGGACGACGGGAAAGCCGAGCTCACGGGCGCGCCGGGCCGCTTCGTCGGCGCCGGTGGCCAGGGCCGCGTCGGGTGTGCGCAGGCCTCGGGCCGCGAGCGCGCGTTTGCCCTGCCATTCGTCCAGCGTGTACGGCGTGCCGCTGTGGGCCGGCGGGCGGTTCACGAGCGGGCGGATGCTGCCGACGCCCGCTTGTGCGGCGCCGACGGCCGCGGCGGACGCGAGGGCGTCGAGGCAATGGGTCAACCCCTGCATGGGGGCGATGCCCTCGGCCAGCAGCCTTGCGCCGGTCTCCTCGGGGAGCCCTTCCGGCAGGGAGCTGACCAGGCAGGTGGCGGGCCGTGGGGCCGTTCTCCGGTGCGCCGCGACGAGGGCGTCCACCGCGGTGTCCCAGACGGCCGTCCCGTCACTGCCGGTGCCGGTGCCGGAGTCCGGCTTCGGCACGTCCAGGACCAGCAGGTGCGCGTCGAAGTCGGCCCCCAGCACGGCCTCATAACACTCCGTCAGCGCGGGTCCGTCGCCCCAGATGTAGGTGTGGTAGTCGAGGGGATTGGCGACGGTGACGCGTTCGCCGAGGACCGACCGCAGTCGCTCGTCCGTCCGTGGCGGGAACTCCGGAAGAGTCACGCCACGCGGCAGGGCCAGATCGGCCACCAGGGACGCCTCGCCGCCGGAACAGCTCATGGAGGCGATCCGCGTGCCCCGCAGCACACCGTGCACGGTCAGGAACTTCAGCGTCTCCAGCAGCTCGGGCAGATCCCGGACCCTGGCCACTCCCATGCGCCGGAACAGTGCGTCGTACAACGCGTCCGACCCGCTCAGCGAGCTGGTGTGGCTGAGTGCCGCCTGCGCGCCGAGCGGTGAGCTGCCGGCCTTCAACGCGACCAGGGGGACGCGCCGGTGCAGGGCCTTCAGCGCGGCGCGGGAGAAGGCCGCCACATCCTCCAGGCCCTCGATGTGCAGGCCGATGGCCGTCACCCGTGGGTCGTCGAGGAGTCCCTCGACGAGCTCGTGCAGCCGGAGGGCCGCGCCGTTGCCGACCGTGATCAGGTACGACAGGGGAAGCGAGCGGCGCTGCATGGTCAGGTTGAGGCCGATGTTCCCGCTCTGGGTGATGATCGCGGGGCCGCGGGCGGTGCGCACCCCGCCGTGCCGGTCGGGCCAAAGAGCGGCGCCGTCGAGGTAGTTGAGGATGCCGTAGCAGTTGGGCCCGACGACGGCCATGTCGCCGGCGGCCGCCACGAGTCGGTGCTGCAGTTCGGTGCCGCCGGCTTCGGCGAAGCCGGACGCGTAGCACACCGCTCCGCCGGCGCCGCGCCGGGCGAGGGCCGCGACGACGTCGACGGTAGGCTCCCGCCGCACCGCGACGAAGGTCGCGTCGGGCGCCTCGGGCAGGGCGTCCACGTCGGGAAAGGCCCGCAGTCCGGCCACTGTCCGGCGGGTCGGATGTACCGGCCAGACGGCGCCGTCGAAACCGATGCGCCGGCACTGGCGGATCACTTCCGCCGCGTGCCGTCCGCCGAACACGGCGATGTGCCGGGGCGCGAGGAGGCGCTGGAGATTGCGGGCACGGTCGGACACGGGCGTGTCCGTGCCGAGAGCGGCCGACGTCATCCCGCTCCCCCTCAAGCACCGTACGGGCGAAGCAACGCCCGGGAGATGATGTGCCGTTGGATCTCGCTGGTGCCGTCCCAGATGCGTTCCACCCGGGCGTCACGCCAGTGGCGTTCGACGGCGGTCTCCTGCATCAGGCCCATGCCGCCGAAGATCTGGACGGCGTGGTCGGTGATGCGGCCGAGCGCCTCCGAGGCGTGGAGTTTGGCCATCGCCGCGTCCTGGTCGGCCATCCTGCCGCGGTCGAGTTTCCAGGCCGCCGAGAGGGTCAGCAGCTCGGCCGCCGCCAACTCGGTGGCCATGTCGGCGAGTTTGAAGCCGGTTCCCTGGAAGCGGCCGATGGGCTGCCCGAACTGCTCGCGCTCGGCGGCCCAGCGCACGGCGGCCTCCAGCACCCGCCGGCCGCGACCGACGCTGGTGGCGGCCACGGTGAGCCGGCTCGCGCCCAGCCACTCCGCCATCAGCTCGAAGCCCTTTCCTTCCTCGCCGAGGAGCTGCCCCGCCGGTATGCGGCAGTCGGTGAAGGACAGTTCGCACTGGTGGTAGCCGCGGTGCGAGACACAGGCCGAGCCGCGGCGCACCTCGAAGCCGGAGGTTGACTTGTCGACGAGGAACGCGCTGATCCGGCTGCGGTCCCCGCGAGCCGTTCGTTCCGTGCCGGTGGCGGCGAAGAGGATGACGTAGTCGGCGGTGTCGGCGTGGCTGATGAAGTGCTTGGTGCCGTTGACGACCCAGTCACCGTCGACCCGCTGCGCGCGGGTGCGCATGGAGCGGACGTCGGAGCCGGCGCCGGGCTCCGTCATGGCGAGGCAGTCGTGGCGTTCGCCCCGGATCGTGGGCAGGAGATACGTGTCGATCTGGTCGCCGGTGCAGCCCTGGAGGATGTTGCTGGGGCGGGCGACCAGCATCTGCAACGCGTAGGAGGCGCGGCCGAGTTCGCGCTCGGCGAGGGTGAGGGCGATGGGGTCCAGACCGCCACCGCCCAGGTCCTGCGGCATGTTGGGGGCATAGAGGCCGGCGTCCAGGGCCTTCCCGCGGATCTGCGCGGCGAGTTCGGCGGGCACGTCGTCGAGGCGTTCGACCTCGTCCTCGTACGGATACAGCTCGGCCTCGACGAACGCGCGGACGGTGTCGACGACGAGGTCCTGCTCGGGGGTGAGCCCGAAGTCCATGGAGCGTCCTGCCTTTCCACTCTGCTGTGACTCAGGCGGGTTGATCGGGCTTGCGGGGGATTCCCATGACGTGGCCGACGGCCGCGGGCACGGGCAGGCGGGCGTGTGCGAGGCGGGTGGCGGCCAGCCGCTCGGCGAGGAAGCCGGGGAAGGGTGCGACGCGGCCGGCTTCCGTGTCGACGTGCAGCAGCATCTGTTCGGCGGTGGCGATCGGTGCACCGGAGTCGTCGCGGTACATGGTGTGGAAGAGGTGCAGACGCTTGTCGTCGACGTCGAGGATCTGCAGCGTGAGACGCAGGAGGTTCCCTTCGCCCGCCTCGCCGAGGTGGTGCAGGTGGGATTCCGCGGTGTAGAGGGAGTGACCGGCCGCCCGGTAGGCCTCGTCCACGCCGATCCAGCGGAAGAAGGCGTCGGAGTTGTCGCCGAAGGCGAGCAGGAAGCAGGACTCGCTGAGGTGGCCGTTGTAGTCCACCCAGGCCAGGGGGACGGCGGTCCGGTGCAGGGCGAGCGGGGCGGGGATCGGCGCCTGGGGGTCCCAGCCGCCGTGTTCCCGGCCCTCGTACGGGGTGACGATGCCGTGGTTCGTGGGGTTCGTGTTGGTGTGGGTCGTGTTCGTGGACTTCGTGTTCGTGGAGTTCGTGTCCCGGGGGTTCATGGACGTACCGCCTCCGCGATGGCCGGAAGGGCGAGATAGCACAGGTCTCGGTACTGGCGGTCCGCCCAGGCGTCCGCGTGCGGCCAGGCCGACGTCTTCACCACCACCACGCGCCGTGCCCGGTCGACGTAGACGAACTGTCCTCGCATGCCGTCGGCGGTGACGCGCTGCCCGGTGCGGTCGAGGGGCCACCAGTGGTAGCCGAAGCCGGCATGTGTGGTGATCGTGCTGGGCAGCCGGCCCGGCTCGAGGAACGGCTGCCACGGACGACCGGAGGCCTCCACCCAGTCGTGCGGCACAAGCTGTCGGGAGCCCCGACTGCCGTCGATCTGGAGCAGGCCGAGGCGGGCCCAGTCGCGCGCCGTCGCGGCGACCGCTCCCCCGGCCATGGCAACGCCGACCGCGTCGAGGCCGACGACGGCGGGGCGTTCGGCGCCGAGGGACTGCCAGAGGCGGGAGAGATGGGTGGTGAAGTCGAGGCCGGTCACGCGTTCGCGAACCCAGTCGAGGACGAGCGAGTCGGCGGTGCAGTAGGTGAAGCAGGTGCCCGGCTCCCGGCCCGGTGGGATCTGGAGGACCTGTTTGCGCAGGTCGCCGTTTCCCTCGCGGACGCAGGCGACGAGCCGGGAAGCGGGCGAGAGCGGGTCACGGTGGTCCTCCTCCCAGGCCACCCCGCTTGTCATCGTGAGGAGTTGACGTACCGTCACCCGCTCATAGCCGCTGCCCGCAAGCTCCGGCACGTAGTCGATCGCGAGGGAATCGACATCCAGGTCCCTCGCCTGGCCCACCAGCAGCGCGAGCGCCGACTTGGTGGCCGAGTTGCCCAGCAGACGGTCTTCGGGTTCAACGCCATGGGCGTACCACTCGTGGACGAGGGTGCCGTCCGCGACGACGACGAGCGCGGTGGTGTGGGTGAGGGGGAGGAACTCCTCCAGGTCCATGGTCCGGCCGGCGCCGGTGATGCGGACGGTCAACGACCTTACGGCAGTGGGCCATTGGTGGCATGTCGCGGCAGCCGTGGTCTCCCTGGAGCAGGGGTACCAGCGCTGGGGTTCGAGAAGGGTGTCCGTCATCAGCGGCCCTCCCCGACAGGCTCCTCGGCAGACTCCTCGGCAAGGTCTTCAGCAGGCCTCTCGGCTCGTCCCGGTGTGTCCGCCAGCAACTGGCGTGTGTACGCCGCAGACGGCCGGTCCAGTACGTCGGCCGTCGGGCCCTCCTCCACGATCCGGCCGTCGGCGAGGACCGCGACGCGGGTCGCGAGGGAGCGGACGAGTGCGAGGTTGTGGGTGACGAACAGCATCGACAGGCCGCGGCTCGCCCGAAGTTCCTCCAGGAGGCTCACGATCGACGCCTGGACGGAGACGTCGAGGGCGGAGGTCACCTCGTCGCAGATCAGCAGCTCGGGTTCGCAGGCCAGGGCGCGGGCGATGGCGACCCGTTGGCGTTCGCCGCCGGAGAGCCGGTCCGGTCGCAGGTCGTGGACGGCCGACGAGAGCATGACCTGGTCGAGGAGTTCGTGCACGCGCCGGGCGGCTTCCGCACCGTGCGCCAGGCCGAACAGCTCCAGCGGCCTGCGGACGATCCGTCCCACCGTCATCCGGGGGTTGAGGGCGAGGTAGGGGTTCTGGAAGACGTACTGGATCGCCTTGCGCAGCTCGCGGCTTCGCTGCCGCGCGCCGGGCGGCAGCGGATCGCCGTGGAAGGCCACGCTTCCGCTCCAGTCCTCGTGGAGCCCCCCGATGGAACGCGAGAGGGTCGACTTTCCACTGCCGGACTGGCCCACGACGGCCACGCACTCGTTGTGGCCGACCTCCAGGTCGATGCCGTGCAGGATGGGGTGGGAGCCGTAACGGGCGGTCAAGTCCTGCACCGTGAGCACCGGTTCGGGGCGGCGGGCGGTGCCGGCCGGGGCGGCCACGGTGAACTCCAGCGGCTGGGCGCGGACGTGGTCGGCGCGGCGGCAGCGGGCCAGCACGAGCCCTGCTTCGGCCGCGGTCGACGTGGGCTGTTGTCCGGCACCGGTCGCGGTCGACGCGGGTGGTCGCCCCGCGCCGGTCTCGGTCAGTTCCGGTTCCCGCTCCGCGCATTCCGGCTCGGCGAAGGCGCACCGGTCGTGGAAACGGCAGCCGGAGGGGCGCCGGCCGGGGGACGGCGCGCTGCCGGGTATGCCCTTGAGGACACGCGGCTCCGTGACGCTGGGCACGGCCGCGAGCAGGGCCCGGGTGTAGGGGTGCGCCGGCGCTTCGAAGACCCGCTCGCGCGGGCCGAGTTCGACGATCCGGCCCGCGTACATCACCGCGACACGGTGCGCGAACTCGCCCACCACCGCGAGGTCGTGGGTGACGTACACGGCGGCCACGGCATGCCGGGCGCACAGGTCGCGGACCGTGGACAGGACGTGTGCCTGGGTGCTGACGTCGAGGCCGGTGGTCGGCTCGTCGAGGACCAGCACCCGGGGCCGCAGAGTGAACGCCATCGCGATGGCCACGCGTTGCAGCTGGCCTCCGGACAACTGGTGCGGGTAGCGCTTGAGGAACTCGCCGTCGTCGGGCAGGGCGACCTCGGCGAGCACCTCGCGGACGCGGGCGTCGCGCTCGGCCGGAGTGCCCGCGTGGTGGACGTCGAGCACCTCGCGGATCTGCCGGCCGATCCGCATCACGGGGTTGAGGGAGGCGGCCGGGTCCTGGGGGACGTAGGCGACCTCGGAGCCGCGGCGCTTCCTCGCCTCGCCCGGTGCGGCGGCGAGGAGTTCGCGGCCGTCGAGGACGACGGCGCCGGCGTCGATGCGGGCGCCACGCCGGGTGTGGGCGAGCAGGGCGGTGGCGATGGTGGTCTTGCCGCTGCCGGACTCGCCGACCAGGGCGAGTATCTCGCCCTCGGCGACGTCGAAGGCGATGTCGTCGACGACGTCGGGGCCGCCGCGACCGAGCACCACCCGCAGCCCGGAAACGGAACAGGAGGGACGTGCCGTGCCGGTGGTCGAGGCAGTCATGACTGGACTCCCTTGCCGAGTTCGGATCCGAGGGGAGCCGGGTCGACCTTGCCGAGGCCGGCCCCGACAGAAGCCGGGTCGACCTTGCCGAGGCCGACTCCGACAGAAGCCGGGTCGACCTTGCCGAGGCCGACTCCGACAGAAGCCGGGTCGACCTTGCCGAGGCCGACTCCGACAGAAGCGGTGTCGATGTGCGCGGCGCGCACGACGTCGCTCCCGCGGCCGGGGCCGCCCACGGCGGGAGCCCTGTCCAGGCGCCCCGCATTCATGGAGCCGCTCTTCGTGCCGAGACCGGCCACGGCGATTGCCCTTCCCCTGCCCGGGCGCCACCCGGCGAGAGCCCCGCCCATGTGCCCGGCACTCATGAAGCTTCGCCTCCTACTGAGGCCGGCACGAGCGACAGCCCTCTCCAGGCAGCCGCCACCCACCACATCACTCCCCCACCCGAGGGCACCCCCGGCGACAGCCCCCTCCAAGTGCGCGACCCTCACCAGGCCACTCCCCTTGCCCGGGCCGCCCCCGGCGACAGCCATGTCGATGCGTCCCGCGGTCATGAATCCGCTCCCTTGCTCAGATCCGCCCCGGTCGCCGCGCGGGCGATGCCGTCGGCGATGAGGTTGGTGCCCAGGGCGAGGACGGCGATGGCGAGGACCGGGCCGAGGATCGCCCAGGGCTGGACGGCGAGGGCGAGGCGGTTCTCGTTGATCATCAGGCCCCAGTCGGCCGCGCTGGGGTCGGAGGCGAAGCCGAGGAAGCCGATCGAAGCGACCAGGCCCACCGAGTACGTCAGGCGCAGTCCGAGTTCGGCCAGCAGCGGTGCCGTCATGTTGGGCAGGAGCTCGGCGAACAGGATGCGGGAGCGCTTTTCGCCCAGCGCCTCTGCGGACTGGACGAACTCGCGGGTCGCGAGGCCGGTCGTCATGCCTCGGGTGAGCCGGGCGACGCGCGGCGCGTGCGAGACGCCCACCACGACGACGACCAGCCATCGCTTGGGGCCGGCCACCGACAGGAGTACCAGGACGAGGACGATCTGCGGGAAGGCGAGCACCACGTCGCACACTCGCATGACGACCTCGTCCACCCAACCGCGTGCGTATCCGGCGACGAGGCCGGCCGCGACACCGAGGACCATGCCCAGCAAGGTGGCCAACACCGCCGTGATCACGACCCAGTTGCCGCCCGCGAGCAGCCGGCTCCATACGTCCTGGCCGAGGTAGTCGGTGCCGAGCAGGGCGCCGGGTGCGGAGTCCGAGTACGGCGCTCCCACGATGTCGTTCTCGCCGTGCGGGCTCAGCAGCGGGCCCAGGAACGCGACCGCCGTCACCAGCACGGTGAGCAGGATGCCGACCCAGGTACGGCCGGAGGCAAAGGCTCCGCGCAACCGGAACCGGCGTGCGGGAACCGGCACTTCGAGCACTGCGGCAGTCATCACCGCACCCCCGTCCGCAGCTTGGGCGTCACCAGGATGGTCAGGATGTCGGCGATCAGGTTCACGACGACGTAGACGGCGGCGATGAGGAGGGCGAGCGCCTGGATCACCGGCACGTCGCGGTTGCGTACGGCGTCGACCAGTGCGGTGCCGATCCCGGGGTAGAGGAAGAGGCTCTCGACGACGACAACTCCCCCGGCGAGCCAGGCGAGTTGGAGCGCCATGACCTGGATGGCGGGGACGACGGCGTTGCCGAGGGCGTGCCGGCCGACGGCCCGCCACTCGGGCACGCCCTTGAGGCGGGCCATCTCCACGTAGTCGCTCTCCAGGACCTCGATGAGGCTCGCGCGCAGAATGCGGGCCACGTACGGGACGACGGCGAGCGTCAGCGTGGCCACCGGCAGGATCATGACCACCGGGTCCGACCAGGGACTGCCCGTCCAGGACACGGCCACCGAGGGCAGCCAGGTGAGGACGACGGTGGAGAACAGGGTGACCAGGAGGATGCCGATCACGAACTCCGGCAGCGCGGCCGTGCCGAGCAGCGCGACCTGGATGACGTGGTCGGCGGCCCGGTCGCGGCGGCGGGCGGAGAAGAGGGCGATCAGGGCGGACAGCGGGGCGATGATCACGGCGGAGACGGCGACCAGCACGGTGCTGTTGACGATCCTGCCGCCGATGAGCGTGGACACCGGTCCCTTGGTCGCGAGCGAGGTGCCGAAGTCCCCGGTGAGGACGCCGCCCAGCCAGGAGAAGTACTGGTGCACGGCGGAGTCGTCGAGGCCGAGTTGGGCCCGGAGTGCGGCGAGACGTTCGGGGGTGGCCGAGCGGCCGAGGATGGCCTCGGCGGGATCGCCCAGCAGGTGGGTCGCCGTGAAGACGAGCAGCGAGATGAGCCAGAGGGTGAGCAGCGCGATTCCGGCTCGGCGCAGCAGCCAGAGGGTCCAGGTGCGTACGGGGGAATGAGCCTGGTCGCGGCGGGTGGACCCGACCGTCGCGGGCAGCGCCGCGGGCTCAGCCGCTGACCGAGACATTGCGGAACTCGTAGTTGGAGAGCGGCAGGTTGCGGTTGGGGGTGAAGCCGGTGACGTTGGCGGCGTAGGCGTCGACCTGGTTCTTGAATCCCCAGATGATGTGGCCGCCCCGCTCGTACTCGATCTTCTGGGCGGCCTTCAGGAGTTCACTGCGTTTGTTCGCGTCGAATTCGCGGCGGGCCCGGTCCATGAGGGTGTTGAACTCCGCATCGTTCCAGTGCGTTTCGTTGTACGGGGAGGTCTTGAGGGACCCGGCGTCCACCTGGGGCAGGTAGTTGCGGGTGAACCAGTAGTCCTGGGCGAAGGGCCAGCTGAGGTAGCGGTCGCCGTAGAAGGTGGCGGAGTCGGTGATGCGGACCTTGACCTTCACTCCTGCGCCCTTGGCCTGCTCGGCGAAGAGCTGGGCCGCCTCGATGGAGCCCGAACCGATGCCGCCGGAGGTGACCAGCTCGACGGTGGGGCGCTCGTGGCCGGCCGCTTTCAGCAGCGCCTTCGCCTGCCCCAAGTCCTGGACCCGCTGCGGGAGTTCACGGTCGTAGGCGATGTCGAAGGGGGCGTAGAGGTCGTTGCCGATGCGGCCCTGACCGCCGAGGACCTGCTTGACCATCTGGGGCCGGTCGACGATGAGGCGGAAGGCCTGGCGCACCCGCACGTCGTTGAACGGGGCGGTGTCGACGCGCATGGTGATCGGGTTCCAGGAGCCGGTCTGGGAGACGAGGACCTGGCCGCCCTGCTTCTTGATCATGCCGATGAAGGCGGGCGGGAGGTTGTCGATGGCGTCGATCTGCGCGCTCAGCAGGGCGTTGATCTTCGCGGTGTCGTCGGGGAAGTCGAGGATGTGCAGCTCGTCGAGGTAGGCGGGGCGCCGCCAGTAGCCGGCGAACCGACTGAACGTGGACCGGTCGCCGGGTGCGAACGACTTGCACACGAAGGGCCCGGTGCCGACGGGCCGCTTCAGGTCGAAGTCCTCCGGCACGATCCCGAGGCTGTACTGCGCCAGCAGGTCCTCCAGCAGGGCGTACGGGTGCTTCAGCGGGATGCTCACGGTGGTGGCGTCGACCCTGCGCAGGGCCTTCGCGTCGATCACCGAGAGGCTGGTCGCGCCGGCGGTGGGCGCCTTGGGGTCGACGATGCGGCGCAGGGTCGCGATGACGTCGCGGGCGTCGAGGCTCTTGCCGTTGTGGAACTCGACGCCGGAGCGCAGTTTCAGGAGCCAGGTCCTTCCGTCCTTCGACGGTTCGATCGACTCGGCGAGGAAGGGTTTCAGGCGGTAGTCGGCGTCGTGGGTGAAGAGCGGTTCGTAGAGGTTCACCACGCGCGCCTGGTCGGGATAGGACAGCGGGCTGTGCGGGTCGAGGGTGTCCTTGGCGCTGCCGCCGCTCACGCCGACGCGGAGGGCGCCGCCGCGTACGGGCTTGCCGTCGGAGGCGGTGACACGGTTCGCGGAGCAGGCGGACAGCAGGGAGGCGGCCGGCAGGGAGGCGGCGAGGAGGGCGCCGCCACGGAGGACCTCCCTGCGTGTCATCGCGTGAGGAGGGGAATGGGTGTCGGGCATGGCTGGTCTCGCCTTCGGATCGCAGGCGTTCGAGAGATCGCAAGACGTTCGAGACGTTCATATGACGCGATGGCCGCACGGATGGTGAGAAGATAGAGACGACGGCCAGGTAGGTCAAGGGGTGACGTTCGCGGCATGAGACCGTCGATCACCGGCCGGCGGCGGCCCAGGCACCGCCCGGCACCGCACGCGAACCGTCAGAAGCCGAGGAAGAGATGCGTATGTCGAAGTCCGAGCGCACCACCGACGACAGCGAGGCCCCCGAAATCACCGAGCCGGGCGGGACGTCGGCTTCAACATCGGCGTCGGGCAAGGTCCAGTCGCTGGAGCGGGCGATCACCCTGCTGCATGCGACGGCCGACAGCGCGCCGGACGGCGACACGGCCTCGAACCTGGCCGCGCGGACCGGGCTCAACCGCGCCACGGCCTGGCGGCTGCTGTCCACCCTGGAGCAGTACGGCCTGGTGGAGCGCAGCCCGGTCACCAACCGGTACACGATCGGGTTCGCGGTCGCCCGGATGGCGTCGGTGGCCGGCTTCGACGGCCTGATCCGCCGTGCGCACGGCACACTGCGCCGGGTCAGCGAGCAGACGGGCGAGACCGCCAACCTCGCGGTGGTGCAGCAGCTCGGGCTGACGTATGTCGACGAGGTGACCCCGCCGGTGGTCCTGGCCGCCAAGTGGCTGGGCCGGCAGGTGCCCATCCATGCCACGTCGACGGGGAAGGCGCTGCTGGCCTGGCTGCCCGCGGAGGAGGCTCAGGCTCTGCTCGAGGGAACGCTGGAGGCGTACACGGACACCACGATCACGGACCGGGCCCGCCTGCGGGCCGAGCTGACCGAGACCCGGGAGCGCGGATACAGCGTCTGCCTGGGCGAGATGGAGCGGAATCTCTACGGCGTCTCCGCACCGGTGCTCGGCAGCCGCGGCCGGCCGTTCGCCGTGGTGAGCATCTGGGGACCGCAGGACCGGGTGCCCGAGTCGCGGTTCGCGGCGCTGGGGCCGCTCGCGCGGGCGGCGGCGGACGAGATCGCGAAGGCGGCGGAGACGCTCTGACACACCCGGGTGTTCATTTCGTGCGACGGGTGCACGCATTATGAAACGAGGGTCTTGAGATTTCCGCCCCTGCGCGGTTAGTGTCGGGACCCGTCCGTCGCCCCGCCTCCGTCCCGAGAGGAACCCGCGCGACCATGAACCAGGACGTCATCATCACCTGCGCCCTCACCGGCGCCGGTGACACCGTGCGCAAGAGCCCGCACGTGCCCGTCACCCCCGAGCAGATCGCCACCGCCGCAGTTCAGGCCGCCGAGGCCGGTGCCGCCGCGGTCCACATCCACGTACGCGATCCCGAGACCGGAGCGCCCTCCCGCGACCCGCGCCTGTACCGCGAGGTCGTCGAGCGCATCAAGGAGAGCGGTACCGACGTCGTCATCAACCTCACCGCGGGCATGGGCGGCGACCTGGTCATCGACCCGGAGCAGCCGCTCAGGCAGCTGCCCGGCACCGATCTGGTCGGCGGCCTGGAGCGGCTGCCGCACGTCGAGGACCTGCTGCCCGACATCTGCACCCTGGACTGCGGTTCGCTCAACTTCGGCGACGGATCGAACCTCTACGTCTCCACGCCCGACATGCTGCGCACCGGCGCCAGGCGCATCCAGGAACTGGGCGTACGGCCCGAGTTGGAGATCTTCGACACCGGACACCTGTGGTTCGCCAAGCAGTTGCACGCCGAGGGGCTGCTGGACGATCCGACCGTGTTCCAGCTGTGCATGGGCATTCCGTGGGGCGCGCCCGCGGACCCCGGAGTGCTGCAGTCGATGGTGAACATCCTGCCGGAAGGCGCCCAGTGGGCCAGCTTCGCTCTCGGCCGGATGCAGATGCCGTGGGTGGCGCAGTCGATCCTGCTCGGCGGACACGTGCGGGTCGGTCTCGAGGACAACCTCTATCTGGGCAAGGGCGTCAAGGCGACCAACGCCCAGTTGGTGGAGCGTGCCGTGACGATCGTCGAGGCACTGGGGGCGCGGGTCGCGACTCCCGACGAGGCCCGTCTCAAGCTCGGGCTCAAGCCCCGCGGTTGAGCCGTACTCGCCCCTCCCCCTCTTCAAGGAGCCCCAGATGACGGAGACTTCCGCCCCCCTGCCCTCCCCCGAAGACGTACGGCGTGTGGCCTGCGTGGGTGCCGGAGTGATCGGTGGCGGCTGGGTCGCCCACTTCCTGGCCCGCGGCTACGACGTCACCGCCTGGGACCCGGCCCCCGATGCCGAGGCCCGGTTGCGGCGGCTCGTGGAGGCCGCATGGCCGGCGCTCGAACAGCTCGGTCTCGCCCCCGGCGCCTCGGCGGACCGTCTCACGGTCACCGCGACGCTCGAAGAGGCGGTGGCCGAGGCGCAGTTCGTGCAGGAGAGCGCCCCGGAGAAACTCGACCTGAAGCGTGAGCTGCTGGCGAAGCTGGATGCGGCGACGCCCGCCGGGGTCGTCATCGCCTCCTCCACCTCGGGCTATCCGATGACCGACATGCAGACCGAGGCGGTGACCCCCGGTCGGCTGGTGGTCGGCCACCCGTTCAACCCGCCGTATCTCATTCCGCTGGTCGAGGTCGTCGGCGGGGAGGGCACGGACCCGGCGGCGGTGCGGTGGGCGGCCCGTTTCTACGAGGTGGCGGGCAAGTCCGTCATCACCATGGACCGCGAGGTCCCCGGCTTCATCGCCAACCGTCTCCAGGAGGCGCTGTGGCGGGAGGCCCTGCACATGGTCGCCAGTGGTGAGGCGACGGTCCGCGACATCGACCTGTCCATCACCGAGGGCCCGGGCCTGCGCTGGGCGGTCATGGGGCCGATGCTCACCTTCGCCCTCGCGGGCGGCGAAGGCGGAATGGCCCATATGCTCGACCACTTCGGTCCGTCGCTGAAGTCCCCGTGGACCCGGCTGGAGGCACCGGAACTCGACAGGGCGCTGTACGACTCGGTCGTCTCCGGCTGCGACGACGCCGCCGCCGGCCGTACGATCGCCGATCTGGTCGCCGAACGCGACCGGGGCGTCATCGCCGTCCTGCGTGCCACCGGCCGGCTGCCCGGGGCGGTTGCCGAGTGAGCCGGCCACGCCTGCCGCTGTTCCGCGAGACGGTGCGCCCGGAGTGGATCGACTACAACGGGCACCTGAGCGAGGCGTTCTACGTCCTGGTCTTCGGCTTCGCGACGGACACGCTGATGGAACGTACGGGGATGGACGCCGCCTACCGCAAGAGCACCGGCTGCTCGATGTACACGGTCGAGTCCCACGTCCGCTATCTGCGGGACGTGCCGGAGGAGGCCCAACTGGCCGTGCTCACACGCATGTTGGGTGCGGCCGGCAAGAAGGCGCGGTTCACCCACGAGATGTACGTCGTCACGGGCCCGCAGGCCGAGCCGGAGGCGGATGCCGTCCCGGTCGCCACCATCGAACTGCTCGCCCTCCACGTCGACCAGGAAGCCGGACGTGCGACGCCGTTCCCCGACGCCGTCCGCGAGCGCCTCACGGAACTGACGGAACAGCCGCCCGGGTGGGCGGGGCGCTCGATCACGGCGCCCTGAGAACGGCACAGCGTGATGCCGCCGACCGGACATCCTGGTCGGCGGCATCAGGCGTTCCTGTGCGGGCTCAGACGTATTCGGTCGCGGCGTCCAGCAGCCAGTCCGTCAGATAACCGGCGAAGGACGAACGGACCAATACCCAGAACCCGGCCCGGGGTTCGTCCCGGGCGACCAGTACGACCTGGGTGCGGCCCAGGGTCGTCTGGGCGCAGCGCCCGGCGCCGAAGGCACGCGGGTGCAGGTCGAGCGCGCAGCCGTGGGCCAGCAGGTCGCGGGCTCGGCGGCCCGCGACGAGCAGCGTGGTGCGCTGGGCGGAGACGTCGGTGACGGAGACGGGCTCGTCTCCGACGGCCGCCCGGATCCGGGCCTCCAGGTCGCTCTGACTGCCCGGCGGGCCCACCAGGAGCCATTCGTCGGGGCCGAGCCACAGGGCGGCCAACTCCCCCGCGTGGACGACCGTGTTGGGTTCGAGCGGCAGTTGAAGGCCCAGTGCGAGACCGACCGCGTCCGCCGCTCCGCCCTTCACGTCGAGGCGGACGTCGAGCTGGGCCAGGAGGGGGAGTTCGGCCAGCCGGACCGCACCCTGGGAGGTGCGCGTCACGGCGGCCAGGCGGCCCGCCTCGCGCGACAGGGGGCTGCGCGGCGGGGCGGAAAGAGCGGTGTCAGCCATCGCGGCGGGCTCCCTCGGGGTCGTAGAGGACGGGGCTTGCGACGGTCACCGGGACCAGCCGGTCACCCACGGGTGCGTACAGCCGCTCGCCGATGCGTTCCCGCCCGCCCTTGATCAGCGCCAGCGCGAAGGTCCGGCCGAGGACGGCACTGCGGTAGCTGGAAGTGACGTGGCCGAGCATCGGGACGGGCGGCGCCGGCAGCACGCTGTCGGCGACCAGCTGTGTTCCCTCGGGGAGGAAGGTGCCCGGTTCCTCGGGGAGCAGGCCGACCAGGTGCTTGCGGTCGGGGCGGACGGTGTCGGCACGGGCGTAGGAGCGCTTGCCGATGAAGTCGGGCTTCTTCTTCGACACCGCCCAGCCCATGCCGAGGTCCTGCGGGGTGACCGTGCCGTCGCTGTCCTGGCCGATGATCGGGTAGCCCTTCTCGGCGCGCAGGACGTGCATGGTCTCGGTGCCGTACGGGGTGATGTCGTACGGGGCTCCGGCCTCGTACAGCGCCTCCCACAGGGCGAGGGCCTCCCACGGCGACACGTTGATCTCGTAGGCGAGTTCACCGGAGAAGCTGATCCGGCAGACCCTGGCGTCGATGCCCGCGACGGTCGTCTCGCGCCATGCCATGAACGGGAAGTCGTCGTTGGACACGGCCAGTTGGGGTGCGAGCGAGCCGAGGACCTCGCGGGACTTCGGGCCCACCAGGGCGACCGTGGCCCACTGTTCGGTGACGGACGTGCAGTGCACCCGCAGCTCGGGCCACTCCGTCTGCAGCCACTCCTCCATCCAGTCCAGTACGGCGGCCGCGTTGCCCGTGGTCGTGGTGACCAGGAAGCGGTCCTGGGCGAGGCGGATGACCGTGCCGTCGTCGAAGATCATGCCGTCCAGGCGGCTCATGACGCCGTAGCGGATCATGCCGACCTTCAGGGTGCTCATCATGTTCGTGTAGAGCAGGTCCAGGAAGGCGGCGGCGTCCGGGCCCTGGACGTCGATCTTGCCGAGGGTGGAGGCGTCCATGAAGGCGACGCTCTCGCGGGCGGCGGCGCATTCGCGCAGCACGGCCGTCTCCATGTCCTCGCCGTCCTGCGGGTAGTACCAGGGGCGTTTCCACTGGCCGACGTTCTCGAACAGGGCGCCCTGCAGGACATGCCAGTCGTGGAGGGGGGTCGTGCGGATCGGGTCGAGCATCGCGCCCCGGTCGCGGCCGGCGAGGGTCGCGAAGGAGACCGGTGTGTACGGCGGACGGAAGGTCGTCGTGCCGAGGGCCGAGATGTCGACGCCGAGCAGTTCGGCGACGACGCCGCTGGCCAGGACGCCGGAGGTCTTGCCCTGGTCGTTGGCGGTGCCGGCCGTGGTGTAGCGCTTGGTGTGCTCGACCGAGCGCATGCCGGCACTGGTCGCGCGGGTCAGGTCGCCGACGGTGACATCGCGTTGGAGGTCGACGAAACGCGGGGCGCCTTCCCGGCCGGGGACCGTGAAGACCTGCATGGGCGGCGTCTGCGACTGCGCGCTCACCTGCGGGAGACGAGGTGCGTCGGGGGTGTGGCCCTCGGCCTCGACGGCGCGGGTACCCGCGGCCGCGCCCTGCGCGAGGACGCCCGCCAGGTCGAGGACGCCGTTCGCGCTGCCCGCGACCTCGACCGCCTGGCGGCAGCTCTCGGGGACGAAGGTGCCGAGCGTGTCGTCGTGGCGCAGCTTGCCGCCCGCCTGGCTGTACAGGTGCGCGACCGGGTTCCAGCCGCCGGAGACCAGCAGCAGGTCGGCGACGAACTCCCGCTCCGCCACGGTCTGTCCGTACGGGGCGACGGTCACGGCGGTGAGGCGTGCCTCGCCCTCGGTTCCGGTGACGGCGTGGCCGGACAGGACCTCGATGCCCGCCGCCCGGGCACGGTCGGCCCACTCGCCCGGTTCGGGGCGGGTGTCGACGATCGCGGCGATGTCCACACCGGCCGTGGCGAGGTCCAGGGCGGCGGCGTAGGCGCTGTCGTTGGTGGTGAAGACGACGGCGTGGCGGCCGGGCAAGACTCCGTGGCGGTTGGCGTAGGTGCGGGCCGAGGCGGCCAGCATCACGCCGGGGCGGTCGTTGTCCGCGAAGGCCAGCGAGCGCTCGTGGGCACCGGTGGCGAGGACGACGCGGCGGGCCCGGATGCGCCAGACGCGCTCGCGGGAGACGTTGTCCGGGGCCGCGGCGCCGAGGTGGTTGGTGCGGCGCTCGACGGCCAGGATGTGGTTGTCGTCGTAGTAGCCGAACGCGGTGGTGCGGCGCAGCACGCGGACCTCGGGGGCGGCTTCGAGCCGAGCGACGGTCTCCTCCACCCAGTCGAGGTGCTCTCCCGTGCCCAGCAGGCTGCCGCCCGGCTCGGACCGGTCGTCGACGAGGACGACGCGGGCGCCGGTGTTCGCGGCCGCCGCGGCGGCCGCGAGACCTGCCGGGCCTGCGCCCACGACGAGCAGGTCGCAGTGGGCGTGGACCGCGTCGTAGCGGGCCGGGTCGGGCTCGGTGGCGAGGCGGCCCTGTCCGGGGAGGCTGGTCGCGACCAGGCCGTCGTAGAGCTCCACGGTCGTCGCGGGGAGCATCGGCTCCGGGAAGGGGGCCTCGATCTGGATGACGGCGTTGGGTTCTTCGGCGCCGGCCGAGAAGATTCCGCGGGGGCGGCCCAGCTTGATGCTGGTGCCGGCCTGGATGACGCCGTTGGCCAGAAGGGCGGAGGCGAGGGTGTCGCCTCGGTAACCCTGGTATTCGGTGCCGTCGAAGACGAAGGTGAGTGGCGCGTCGCGGTCGATCCGGCCGCGGGTGCGCAGGCGGAAGGGCTGGTTGTCCCCCGCCCCGTCCGTTCCCGTGACCGGGGGCTCTGCCTCCGGGCCTCCGGTCGGCCCTGAAGGGGCCTCGTCCGCGGACGCCGGACGGGCCGATGGTGCCGGGCTCGGCTCAGAAGTGGCCGTCCGTGACTCGACGGACTCCGGACGCGGTTCGCCCGAGCGGTACACCGACAGGATCTCGTTCGTCGCGGTGTTCCGTACCGCGTTGAACCAGCGGCGGCAGCCCGCCGAGTGGCTCCAGCGTTCGGCGAAGGGACCCTTGGCGTTGTCGCGGAAGAACAGGTACCGGGCCCACTCCTCGTCGGTCAGTTCTGCCGAGTTGTCCGGGTACGGCACGTGGGCCTGGCCGCCGTAGTGGAACTCGGCCTCGTCGCGGGGCCCGCACCACGGGCAGGGGATGAGCAGCATGGTTCGGCTCCCTAGTGGGCCACCGCGGCAGCGCCGTGCTCGTCGACGAGCGCGCCGGTGGTGAAACGGTCGAGCGAGAAGGGGGCATTGAGGGCGTGCGGGGTGTCGTGGGCGATGGTGTGGGCGTAGACCCACCCGACGCCCGGGGTGGCCTTGAAACCGCCCGTGCCCCAGCCGCAGTTGAGGTAGAGGTTGTCGACGGGGGTGAGGCCGACGATCGGCGAGGCGTCGGGGCTGACGTCCACGATGCCTCCCCAGGTGCGCAGCACATGGGCGCGGGCGAAGACCGGGAAGAGCTCGAGGGCCGCCGCCATCTGCTCCTCGATGATGTGGAAGGCGCCACGCTGGGTGTAGGAGTTGTACGAGTCGATGCCCGCACCCATGACCAGCTCGCCCTTGTGCGCCTGGCTCACGTACACATGGACCGCGTTGGACATCACGACCGTCGGGTGCACCGGTTCGAGGAGCTCGGAGACCAGGGCCTGCAACGGGTGGCTCTGCACGGGCAGTTCGATGCCCGCCATGGCGGCCAGCACGGACGAGTGGCCGGCCGAGCAGAGGGCCACCTTGCCGGCCGCGATCGGTCCGAGGTTCGTCTGTACGCCGACGACCCGGCCGCCGACCACGTCCAGACCCGTGACCTCGCAGTTCTGGATGATGTCGACACCGGCGGCGTCCGCGGAGCGGGCCAGGCCCCAGGCGACGTGGTCGTGCTTGGCGATACCGGCGCGCGGCTGGTAGGTGCCGCCGAGGACCGGGTAGCGCACGTCCTGCGAGATGTTGACGATCGGGCAGACCTCCTTGACCTGCTCGGCGTCGAGCCACTCCGCGTCCACGCCGTTGAGGCGGTTCGCCTCGACGCGGCGGACGCTGTCGCGGACGTCCTGGAGGCTGTGCGCCAGGTTCAGCACGCCGCGCTGGGAGAAGAGGATCGGGTAGTCGAGCTCCTCCGCCAGTCCCTCCCACAGCTTGAGCGAGTGCTCGTAGATGCCGGCGCTCTCGTCCCACAGGTAGTTGGAGCGGATGATCGTGGTGTTGCGGGCCATGTTGCCGCCCGCCAGCCAGCCCTTCTCCAGCACCGCGACGTTGGTGATGCCGTGGTTCTTCGCCAGGTAGTGGGCGGTGGCCAGGCCGTGGCCGCCGCCGCCCACGATGACGACGTCGTACGAGCGCTTCGGCTCGGGTGTGCGCCACAGCCAGTCGGGGTGTTCGGGGAGCTCGGCGCCGGGGGTGCGGGGGCTCATCGGGTGTCTCCGGCTTCTGTTTCTGCCTGTGACAGGTGCGGGTAGAGCGGGTGCTTGGCTGCCAGCGCCTCCGTGCGGGAGCGCAGGGCCGCGGTGTCGGGCTCGGGCTGGAGGGCCAGCGCGATCACGTCGGCGACCTCGGTGAAGTCCTCTTCGGTGAAGCCGCGGGTGGCCAGCGCCGGGGTGCCGATGCGCAGGCCCGAGGTGACCATGGGCGGTCGCGGGTCGAAGGGCACCGCGTTGCGGTTGACCGTGATGCCGATCTCGTGGAGCAGGTCCTCGGCCTGCCGGCCGTCCAGTTCCGACTCGCGCAGGTCGACCAGGACGAGGTGGACGTCCGTGCCGCCCGTCAGCACCTTCACACCTGCGGCCGCCGCGTCGGGCTGCGTGAGGCGTTCGGCGAGGATGCGGGAGCCGGCCAGCGTGCGGACCTGGCGCTCCGCGAACTCCGGTGACGCGGCGACCTTGAAGGAGACCGCCTTCGCGGCGATGACGTGCTCCAGCGGGCCGCCCTGCATCCCGGGGAACACCGCCGAGTTGATCTTCTTGGCGAGGTCGGCCTCATTGGTGAGGATGACGCCGCCGCGCGGGCCGCCGAGCGTCTTGTGGGTCGTCGTGGTGGTGACGTGGGCGTGCGGCACGGGGTTGGGGTGCAGCCCCGCGGCCACCAGTCCCGCGAAGTGCGCCATGTCCACCATCAACAGGGCGCCCACCTCGTCGGCGATCCGGCGGAAGGCCGCGAAGTCCAGCTGCCTGGGGTACGCCGACCAGCCCGCGATGATCATCTTGGGGCGGTGTTCCTTGGCGAGCCGCTCGACCTCGTCCATGTCGACGAGGTTGTCCGTCTCGGCCACGTGGTACGGCACGACGTTGAGCATCTTGCCGCTGTAGTTGAGGCGCATGCCGTGGGTGAGGTGGCCGCCGTGCGCGAGGTCCAAACCGAGGATCGTGTCGCCGGGCTGGAGCAGCGCGAAGAAGACGGCGGTGTTCGCCTGGGCACCCGAGTGCGGCTGGACGTTGGCGAAGCCCGCGCCGAAGAGGGACTTGATCCGCTCGATGGCCAACCGCTCGGTGACGTCGACGTGTTCGCAGCCGCCGTAGTAGCGGCGGCCGGGGTAGCCCTCGGCGTACTTGTTGGTCGCGACCGAGCCCTGGGCCTCCATCACTGCGGAGGGGGCGAAGTTCTCGGAGGCGATCATCTCGAGGGTGGACTGCTGACGGTGCAGTTCGGCGGCGAGGGCGGCGTGGACCTCGGGGTCCAGCTCCGCGAGCGGCGTGTTCAGCGCGTTCATACGGCGTTCTGGTTCCTCTCGGCGGCTTCGACGACGTTGGCGAGCAGCATGGCCCGGGTCATGGGGCCCACGCCCCCGGGCATCGGCGCGAGCCATCCGGCGACCGTGGCGGCCTCCGGGTGGACGTCGCCGACCAGCCCGTGGTCGGTGCGGGTGATGCCGACGTCCAGGACGGCCGCGCCGGGGCGCAGCATGTCCTTGGTGATCAGTCCGGGTGAGCCGGCGGCCGCGATGACGATGTCCGCCTCGCGTACGTGCCAGGACAGGCCCTTGGTGCCGGTGTGGCAGAGGGTCACGGTGGCGTTCTCGGAGCGGCGGGTCAGCAGCAGTCCGATGGGACGTCCGACCGTGATGCCGCGTCCGATGACGCACACCCGCGCGCCCGCGACGGGCACCTCGTAGCGGCGCAGGAGTTCGACGATGCCGCGCGGGGTGCACGGCATCGGGGCCTCCACGCCGAGGACGAGCCGACCCAGGTTGACGGGGTGCAGGCCGTCGGCGTCCTTGGCCGGGTCCATACGTTCCAGTACGGCGCCCGCGTCGAGCCCGCGCGGAAGCGGGAGCTGGACGATGTAGCCGGTGCAGGCCGGGTCGGCGTTGAGTTCGTCGATGACGTCCTCGACCTGCTGTTGCGACGCGTCGGCGGGCAGGTCCCGGCGAAGGGATGCGATGCCCACCTGGGCGCAGTCGCGGTGCTTGCCGGCGACGTAGGCACGGCTGCCGGGGTCTTCGCCGACCAGGACGGTGCCGAGGCCGGGCGGCCGCCCGCCGGTGGCGGTCAACTTGGCCACGCGCTCGGCGAGTTCACGGCGGATGTCGCCAGCGGTCGCCTTACCGTCAAGCAGCTGTGCGGTCACCGACGGCACTCCTTCCCATAGAGGACCTGCAGGTTCTTGAGGGGCGCGGGGCTGTGTCGATATGCGGCTCCGCCGCGGGGCGCGACAAGCCACAACGCACCCGAAGACGAATGACGACCCATCGCGGCACCCCCTCCAAACCGCTCAGCCACGAAGACGGGACATCGTCGGGTCGAACAGAGGCTCCTCGGCGACCACCGCCTCGACACGCTGGTCGAAGTAACCGATGCTCAACGCCGTGCCGGGGGTGGCGAGTTCGGCCGGCAGCCACGCGTAAGCAATCCCCTTGCCGATCGTGTAGCCATACGCGGCACTGGTGACGTAGCCGACGGCGCGGTCGCCGTCGTACACCGGCTCCTTGCCCATGACGACCGACTCGGGGTCGTCGATGGTGAGGCAGGTCAGCTTTCGCCGTACGTCGGCCTTGCGGCGCTCCAGTGCGGCCTTGCCGATGAAGTCGCCCTTGTCGAGCTTGACCGCGAAGCCGACGCCGGCCTCGTAGGGGTCGTGCTCGTAGGTCATGTCGGTGCCGAAGGAGCGGTAGCCCTTCTCCAGGCGGAGGCTGTTGAAGGCGCCACGCCCGGCGACGATGCCGCCCAGCGGCTCGGCCGCCTGCCACAGGGTGTCCCACAGCTTCAGGCCCTGGTCGGCGGTGGTGTAGAGCTCCCAGCCGAGCTCACCGACGTACGACAGGCGCATCGCGGTGACGGGCACCGAGCCGATGTAGGCACGCTTGGCGCGGAAGTACTTCAGGCCGTCGTTGGAGAAGTCCTCGTCCGTGAGCGGCTGCAGGACCTTGCGGGCCAGCGGGCCCCACAGGCCGATGCAGCAGGTGCCGGGGGTGATGTCGCGTACCTGGACCGTGCCGTCGGCGGGGAGGTGGCGGCTGAACCAGTCGAGGTCCAGGTTGCCGTTGCCGCCGACCTGGAAGAGGTCGCGGGCCAGGCGGGCCACGGTGATGTCGCTGCGGATGCCGCCGTCGTGGTCGAGGAGCAGGGTGTACGTCACCGAGCCGACGGACTTGGCGACCTTGCTGGTGACCAGCCCCTCCAGGAACTCGGCGGCACCGGGGCCGCTGATCTCGAGGCGCTTGAGGGCCGTCATGTCGTACATCGCGACGGTCTCACGGGTGACCTGTGCCTCGGCGCCGACGATCGGCGACCAGAACTGCGCCGCCCAGTCGTTGGGGGTGGCGATGTTGCGGCCCTCGACCAGCTTCGCGTTGGCCTCGTACCACTGCGGGCGCTCCCACCCTGTCGCCTCCAGGAAGAAGGCGCCCTGCTCCTGCTGTCGGGCGTGGAAGGGGCTGGTGCGGATCGGGCGCGGGTCCCCCGAGGGCTGGAGCGGGTGGAGGATGTCGTAGACCTCGACGAAGTTCTGGCAGTCGCGGGCCAGGACGTACTCGGGGGACAGCTGGTGCTGCTCGAAGCGGTTGACGTCGCACTCGTGCAGGTCGAAGGAGGAACAGTAGCCGTCGACCAGCCATTCGGCGACGGCCCGTCCGACGCCGGCCGAGTGGGTGACCCAGACGGCCTCGGCGACCCAGAAGCCCTTGACGTCCGGGGACTCGCCGAGCAGCGGGAAGTTGTCGGTGGTGAAGGAGAACAGTCCGTTGATGCCCTCCTCGACCTTGGCCTCCTGCGTCGAGGGGAGCAGGGACTGGGTCTCGGTCCAGGCGTCGGCGAAGTCGTCCTCGGTGAACTTGAGGACCGACGGCATCTCGTCGGCCTCGTCGACGGAGAGGATCTCGTCGGCGGTGATGGGCATCGGGCGGTGGCCGTAGTAGCCGATGCCGATGCCGTCGAAGCGGTCGCGGTAGTAGAGGTCGGCGTCCTGGTGGCGCAGGATCGGACGCACCGCCTCCTCCGTCTGGCCCGCGAGCGCCGGTATCGGGCCGGTCCAGGCGAGCTGGTGGGCGAGCGGGGTCAGCGGGAGGTTCATGCCGACCATGCGGGCGATCTTCGGGCCCCAGATGCCGGCGCAGCACACGACGATGTCGGCGGGCAGCTCGCCCTGGTCGGTGAGGACACCGGTGACACGGCCGTCGGCCTGCTGGACGTCGAGGACCTCATGGCGCGCGAGGAACCGGACGCCGCGCTCGGTGGCCCGGCGGATCTGCGCCTCGACGGCGAGGACGGCCTTGGCGAGACCGTCGGTCGGGATGAGGAGGCCGCCGAGGACCCGGTCCCGGTTCACCAGCGGGTGCTGCTCGACGCACTCGTCGGCGGTCAGCAGCCGGGCCTCGATGCCCCATGCGCTGATCCAGCCGTGTCGGCGCTGCAGCTCCGCGAGGCGCTCGGGAGTGGTCGCCACTTCGAGGCCGCCGACCTGGAGGAAGCAGGGCTTGCCGTCGACGTCGAGAGAGCAGAACTTCTCGACGGTGTAGCGGGCCAGCTCGGTCATGGTCTTGGAGGAGTTCGTCTGGAAGACCAGGCCGGGGGCGTGTGAACTGGAGCCCCCCGTGGCGGGCAGCGGGCCCTGGTCGACCACGGTCACGTCACTCCAGCCTCGCGCGGAGATCTCGTCCGCGAGGGCCGCTCCCACGACTCCCGCCCCGATGATCACCACTCGCGGTCCCGCCATCGCCGCACCTCCGAAATCAAAACCGTCGAGTTGCTTTCTACGCAACGTGATTCAGGTTGCGCAACTCAATGTGCCTGCCGTGGGGAGGGGGTGTCAAGGGGTCCGTGACGTCGGAAAACAGCCCGAAACACGCCCAGGAACACGGCAATGCCCGGCGAACGGCGCGTACCTGCACGCACCGCTCGCCGGGCATGTTCGACCGGCGTTTCCCATCGGGCCCGCTCGGGCCGGTTGCCGCCCGGGACTACTTGATCCAGGCGTCGACCTTGTCCTTGTTCGCCTCGACCCACTTCTTCGCCGCCGCCTCGTCGGACAGCTTGTCCTGGGCGATGTACTTGGCGACGGTGTTCTGGTCTTCGTTCGTCCAGTTGAAGTTCTTCACCAGGTTGTAGGCGGGGCTGCCCGACTTGGCGAACTTCGTACTGACGATCTTGTTCAGGTTGTAGACCGGGTAGTCGCAGGCGACCTTCGCCGCGTCGGCGTCACAACCCGTCTTGTACGCGGGCAGGGAGACCTTCTTCAGCGGCACCTCGGACAGGAACCACTGCGGCTCGTAGAAGTAGCCGATCACCCACTTCTTGTTCTTCTCGGCGTCCCGGAAGGCCGTGATGAGCGCGGCCTCACTGCCCGCGTACACCACCTTGAAGTTCAGGTTCAGGTTCTTCACCAGCGCCGCGTCGTTCGTGACATACGACGGGTCGCCGTCCAGAAGCTGGCCCTTGCCACCCGACTCGGACGTCTTGAACTTCGACGCGTACTTGTTGAGGTTCTTCCATTCGAGGATGTCGGGGTGCGCCTTGGCCAGCCACGGCGGCACGTACCAGCCGATGATGCCCTTGTTTCCGGTCTGGCCGGCGTCCACGGCGGTCTTCTGCTGGGTGATGTACTTCTTCACCAGGTCGTCGTGGCCCCAGTTCTCCAGGACGGCGTCGACCTCGCCGGTGCCGAAGCCCTGCCAGGCGATCTCTTCCTTCAGGTTCTTCTTGTTGACCGTGCAGCCGAGGTTGTGCTGCGCGACGTATGCGACGACCGCCGCGTCGGCCTCGTAGCCCACCCAGGGGTTGACCGCGAGGTTGAACGTGCCGCACTTGCCCGAGCTGCTGTCGGAGCCCGAGGAGGAGTCGCCGACCTTCGCGCCTCCGCACGCGGTGAGGGTGAGGCCGAGGACGGCCAGGCCGGCCGCGCCGGCTCGCCAGTGTCTTGCCATGGTGTCCTGCTCCTTTAAGCGCCCGCGCGTCGCGCCGCTGCCTGAGTGATCCGGTCGAACATGACTCCGAGCAGTACGATGGCGAGCCCTGCCGCCAGCCCCTTGCCGTACAGCTCTCCCTGCGAAAATCCGGCCACGACGTCGTAGCCGAGGGCGCCCGCGCCTACCAGGCCGCCCACAACAACCATCGACAGCACGTAGATCAGGCCCTGGTTGGTCGCGAGCGTCAGGGCACTGCGTGACATCGGCAGTTGAACCTTGGTGATGATCTGCCAGGTGTTGCACCCGGCGGAGGTGGCCGCTTCCACGGTGGTCTCGGGCACGGCCCGGATCCCGTCGGCGATGATCTTCATGGCGACGGGCGCCCCGTAGACGATCGCGGCGACGATGGCCGTGAAGCGGGTGGCACCGAACAGCGCGAGGAACGGCACCAGATAGACGAACGGCGGCATGACCTGGGCCGCGTCCAATGTGGGCCGGAACATGCGGTCGGCCATCATGCTGCGGCCCATCCACACCCCGAAGACGATGCCGAGGATCATCACGAGCACCGTCGCGACGATCGTCGAGGCCATCGTCGTCATGGCGTCCGACCACACGCCGGTGGCGACCAGCAGGCCCACGCACACGCCCGTGGTGATTCCGGACTTCCAGCCGCCGAGCACCACGGCGAGCGCGACCAGCACCGCGCCGACGAGCCACCACGGGGAGTCGGTGAGCAGCGTCTGGAACGGGTTGAGCAGACCGTTGGTGATGGCGTCACGGAAGGCGTTGGTCAAGCCCGACAGGTTGTCCTGTACCCAGTTGGCCGCGGTGTCCGTCGCGCTCGCGATATGGCTGCCGACGGCGCCGTCACCGGGGAAGTCGGCCGCCCACAGGTAGGTGTGCGACAGGTAGATCAGGACCGCCGTGACCACGACGCCGGCACCGAGGAGGGGCCTGCGCCACTTCTCGAAGCGGTTCTTGGAGTTGCGTGCGAACTCCTCGCGTACGCTGGCCGCGGTCGTGACCCGGTCCAGCACGATCGCCATGATCACGATGGCGAGGCCCGCGTTGAAGGCCGTGCCGACGTCGAGCGACTGCAGCGCCTGGAGGACGTTCACGCCGAGGCCCGGTGCGTTGATCAGGGCCGCGATGGTCACCATGGCCAGGGCGGCCATGATGGTCTGGTTGACGCCCATCACCACGGTCCGCTTGGACATCGGCAGCAGGACCTTCAGCAGCGACTGGCGGCGCGTGGCACCCAGCGAGTCGGCCGCCTCGACCGTCGTCTTCGACACGTTGCGGATGGCGTGCGCCGTGATGCGGATCGTCGGCGGGGCCGCGTAGATCACGGTGGCGATCGTGGCGGACGCACCGCCGATGAGGAAGAACAGGGTCAGCGGCGCCAGGTAGACGAAGGTCGGCATCGTCTGCATGAAGTCCAGGAAGGGCGTCATGATCCGGTTGAACCGGTCGGACAGCCCCGCCCACACGCCCAGCGGGATGGCGAACAGCAGCGCCACGAACACCGCGACCAGGATCAGCGCGAGGGTGTCCATGGACTCCTGCCACAGGCCCTGCAGCCCGAAGAAGGTGAAGCCGGCCACGGCCAGCAGGGCGACCTTCCAGTTGCCCACGGCCCAGGAGACGAATCCGACGAGGCCGACGACGCCGAGCCAGCCGATCTCCGGAACCGGGCGGGCCCCGGACGGCTGGGAGATCAGATGCTGGACGAAGGTCACCAGGTTGTCGATGACCAGCCGGATCTCGTTGAAGAAGTACAGGAAGAGCGGGTTGGAGTTGCGGTTGGCGCCGATGGAGTCGTTGAAGTCGTTGATCCACCGGTGCAGGTCGGTCAGATCGGCCACCGCCAGGGACAGGGTCTGCTTGCCGCGCAGGACGGCGAACAGCACCAGCCAGACGACGAGGATCGCGCCGATGACCACGGGCCGGCTGACCTTGCGCGCGCCCTTGGCGGGCGCGACCGGTTCCGCGGCCTCTGTTTTCTCGGGTTTCTCCATGGCGACGGTCATCACGCGCCGCCTTCCTGCCCGGCGACCACCGCGAGGATCTCCTCGTCGCCGACGATGCCGAGCAACTTCCCGTTCTCCACGACCTTGACCGGCTTGTCGGCCGCCAGCACGGCCCGGGTGGCCTCCTTCACCACGACGTCCGGGCCCAGCTCGGGGCCGTCCAGGGCGTCGCCGTCCTCCAGCTCGCGCATGATCCACCGCAGGGTGAGGACGTCGCCGCGCGGCACGTCCTTCACGAACTCGCGTACGTAGTCGTCGGCGGGGGCGCCCACGAGTTCGTCGCCGGTGCCGCACTGGACCATCTTGCCGTCGCGCATGATCAGGATGCGGTCGCCCAGCTTGAGCGCCTCGGAGAGGTCGTGCGTGATGAACACCATGGTCTTGCCGACCTCGTGGTGCAGCCGGATGACCTCGTTCTGCATGTCCCGGCGGATCAGCGGGTCGAGCGCGGAGAACGGCTCGTCGAAGAAGAGAACGTCCGGGTCGCCGGCCAACGCCCTTGCCAGGCCCACGCGTTGCTGCATACCGCCGGAGAGCTGGTCGGGGTAGGAGTTCTCGTAACCGGAGAGGCCGACCAGCTCGACGACCTCCAGGGCCCGCTTGGTGCGCTCGGCCTTGCTCATGCCGCGGATCTCCAGGCCGAAGGACACGTTGTCCACCACCCGGCGGTGGGGCAGCAGCCCGAAGTGCTGGAAGACCATGGAGAACTTGCGGCGGCGCAGATCGCGCAGGCGCTTGTCGTCCGCGTCACGGATGTCCTCGCCCTCGAAGACGATCTCACCCGCGGTGGGCTCGATCAGCCGTGTCAGACATCGCACCAGCGTGGACTTGCCGGAGCCGGACAGGCCCATGACGACGAAGACCTCGCCGGGCGCGACCTCGAAGTTGACGTCGCGTACGGCGGCGGTGCATCCGGTGCGGTCCATGAGCTCGCGGCGGCTGAGCCCGCAGAGCTCCTCCGATTCCGGTACCCGGTCGGCCTTCGGCCCGAACACCTTCCACAGATTGCGCACGGATATGACGGGCGTGCCGTCCGAGTCCTGGGGCGTGCCGCGGCGCTGCGCCACTTCGGTCTGCGTTGGGGTCACGATCGACCTCTTTCGGCGTTCAGCCGCGGAACCAGTGCTGCGGCCGGGGTTGGATGTTCTGCCAGATGTGCTTGGGCTCTCGGTACTCGTCCAGGCCGGTCGGTCCCAGCTCCCTACCCACGCCCGAGTGTCCGAAGCCACCCCATTCCGCTTGCGGCACGTAGGGGTGGTAGTCGTTGATCCACACCGTGCCGTGGCGCAGCCGCCGGGCGACCCGCTGGGCCTTGCCGGCGTCCTGCGTCCAGACGGCGCCGGCGAGTCCGTACTCGGTGTCGTTGGCGATGCGGACGGCATCGTCCTCGCCGGTGAAACGCTCGATGGTCAGCACGGGCCCGAAGGACTCCTCGTGCACCACGCTCATGTCCTGCCGGCACTCGTCGAGGACGGTCGGCGGGTAGTAGTAGCCGTTCGCCAGCGCCGGGTCGGCGGGCCGTTCGCCGCCGCAACGCAGTACCGCGCCCTCGGCGACACCGGCCGCGACATACGCCTCGACCTTCTCCCGGTGCTGAGCCGAGATCAGCGCTCCGGTCTCGGCCTCGGGGTCGAAGGGCCCGCCCAGGCGGATCTGCCGGGCGCGGCGGACGACCTCGTCGACGAATCGGTCGTGCAGCGAGTCCTCGACGATCAGCCGGGCACCCGCCGAGCAGACCTGTCCCGAGTGCAGGAAGACGGCTGTGAGCGCGAAGTCCACGGCCGTTTCGAAGTCGGCGTCGGCGAAGACGACGTTGGGGTTCTTCCCGCCGAGCTCCAGCGCCACCTTTTTCACGGTGGAGGCGGCGGTGGCCATGATCCGCTTGCCGGTCTCCAGGCCTCCGGTGAAGGAGACCATGTCCACGGCCGGGTCCTCGGAGAGCGGTGCGCCCACCTCGGGGCCCGTGCCCAGGACGAGGTTGGCGGCGCCGGCCGGGAGCCCGGCCTCCTCGAGTGCCTTCATGAGCAGGATCGAGGTGGAGGGGGTGAGCTCACTGGGCTTGAGGACGATCGTGTTGCCCGCCAGGAGGGCCGGAGCGACCTTCCAACTGGCCTGCAGCAGTGGGTAGTTCCATGGAGTGATCAGCCCGCACACGCCGATGGGCTCGTACACGACACGACTCACGGCGTCGTCGCGGCCGGTGTCGATCACGCGGCCGGCGTCGGTGCCGCCGATCCCGCCGTAGTAGCGGAAGCAGGAGACGATGTCGGCGATGTCGTACTCGCTCTCCACCAGGCGCTTGCCGGTGTCCAGCGATTCGGCGCGGGCGAACTCCTTGGCGTCGCGCTCGATGAGGTCGGCGGTGCGCAGGAGCAGCGCTCCGCGCTCCCGCTCGGAGGTGCGGGGCCAGGGCCCCTCGTCGAAGGCTCGGCGGGCCGCGGCGATCGCCGCCTCCGTGTCGGGACGCGTCCCTTCCGCTACGGTCGCCGAGAGCGTGCCGTCAGCGGGACAGCGGATTTCGCGGTGACCACCGGCCACCGGCTCCCGCCATTCTCCGTCCACATACAGGTCTGCCACGCGCCAAGCCTTTCAACAGAAATTCGTTGCGCATCGTGCATCCAATTGCTTGTGGTGGAACACCCTGGCGAATGTGCAGACATACGTCAAGTGGTTGGCGGATGACGATTTCGCTATGCGAGCAGTTGCGCGGCCACCCTTGACCGCAAGCGGGCGGCGAGCCGACCATGTTGCGTATCGCTCACCTAGTTGTGCAATACGCACCGACGGAGGCCATCATGTCCCCTCGTCCGCAGCCCGGCCGTGAGTACGTCCTCACTCTCTCGTGTCCCGACAGCACGGGACTGGTCCACGCCGTGAGCGGCTTCCTCGTCAGGAACTCGGGCAACATCCTGGAAAGCCAGCAGTTCGATGATCGACTCCAGGGCCGTTTCTTCATGAGGGTCCACTTCGATGTTTCCGATCCAAACGCGGACCTGAAAAATCTGCGTTACCGGTTTGGACCGGTCGCCGAGGCCTACCGGATCTCCTGGAGCCTACGGGACGCCTCGACCCCGACCCGGACGCTGATCATGGTGTCCAAGTTCGGGCACTGCCTCAACGATCTGCTCTTCCGCAGGCGCACCGGCGCCCTCAACATCGAGATCCCGGCGATCGTCTCCAACCACCGGGACTTCGAAGGGCTGGCGGAGACCTACGGCATCCCCTTCCACCACATCCCGGTGACAAAGGACACCAAACCGGAGGCCGAGGCACGGCTGCTGGAGCTCGTTGGCGAGCTGGACGTCGACCTGGTGGTGCTGGCCCGCTACATGCAGGTCCTCTCCGACGACCTGTGCAAGCAGCTGGACGGCCGCGCCATCAACATCCACCACTCCTTCCTCCCCAGCTTCAAGGGCGCGCGCCCGTACGTACAGGCGTATGACCGCGGAGTGAAGCTCGTCGGCGCGACGGCGCACTACGTGACACCGGACCTGGACGAGGGGCAGATCATCGAGCAGGACGTGGTCAGGGTGGACCACTCGCTCGACCCCGGCGAGCTGGTCACGGTCGGCCGGGACGTGGAGGCACAGGTACTCGCGCACGCGGTGAAGTGGCACAGCGAGAGCCGGGTGATGGTGGACGGCAACCGTACGGTGGTCTTCCGCTGAGCAGGACGTGGCTGCGGGGCGGGTCCGGACTCGGACCCGCCCCGCAGTCGTATACGGACATCGGCCGGCAATTCTCAGCGCCGGTCGGCCTATCTCAGCCCGTCCGGCGTTTGAGGACAAGGCCCTTCAAGGGCCGAAGCGGGGGCCGGGGGTGGCAGCCCCCGGCAGGGCGCGCCGCACACCCTCAGCCCCCAAGCCGCTCCAGCACAGCGCAGCGCCACCGCTCCGTCTCGGCGATCTGGTTGAACGTGAACAGGTGCAGCCCTGTCACCCCCGCCGAAGGCGCCGTGAGGGCCTCCTCGGTGCGGGTCAGCAGCCTCTCGGGGGAGTACCCGCCGGGGGCCGCGAACCGCAGGAACCACGAGGCGTGCTTGGTCAGGAAGCGCGTCGACTCCCCCACCCCGATCTTCGTCGCCATCGCGAGCAGCTTCGTCCGCTGCACGGGTCCGGCGACGCCCAGGTACACGGGCAGAGCGACGTCCCGGCGCCGTATCCGAGCCACCCACTCCCCCAGCACGCGCGCGTCGAAGCAGAGGTTGCTCACGATGTACGTGGCGTGCTCGCGCTTGTCCCACATGGCCTGGATGGTGACGTCGTCGTGGATGAGGGGGTGGCTCTCGGGATAGCCGGTGACGCCGACGTGGGTGAAGGGGCTGCCCAGCTCGCTCAGCGTGCGCAGCACGGGCAGAGCGCCGTCGTAGGCCCCGGCCGGCGGGTCGGCGTCGCCCGCCGGGACGAAGACGTCGTCCACGCCCGCCTCACGCAGCCGCTCGACGACCTCCTTCAGGTGCACCTCGTCCCGCAGCAGCCGCGCGGGCACGTGCGGGGCGACGCGGTAACCGTGCGCCGCGAGCCGGGCGGTGAGATCGAGGGTCGGTTCCAGGCCCTTGACCGGCGACGCCGTGATCGTGACCACGACGTCGCTCGGGACATGGGCGAGGACCTTGTCCTCGGTCGCCTTCGCGGGCAGCACCTCGTAGCGGACGTTCTCCAGCAACGCCCGGAGTCCTGCGGCGCCCAACGTCTACCCGGCCTGCTTCTGGGCGTCCCGGTGGCGGTAGTACGCGGCCTTGGAGGCGGGCAGCGGCTCCTTGCCGAGGATCAGGTCGGCGGCCTTCTCGGCGATCATCATCACCGGTGCGTAGATGTTGCCGTTGGTGACGTATGGCATGACGGAGGCGTCCACGACGCGCAGGCCCTCCACGCCGTGCACCCGCATGCTGGCCGGGTCGACGACGGCCCTCTCGTCTGCGGAGGGGCCCATCTTGCAGGTGCAGGACGGGTGCAGGGCGGTCTCGCCGTCCTTGGCGACCCAGTCGAGGATCTCCTCGTCCGTCTCCACGGACGGGCCGGGCGAGACCTCGCCGTTGTTGTACGCGGCCATCGCGGGCTGGTTGAGGAGCTTGCGGGCCACACGGATCGCCTCGACCCACTCACGGCGGTCCTGCTCGGTGGAGAGGTAGTTGAAGCGCAGCGCCGGGTGCTCGCGCGGGTCCTTGCTCTTGATCTTCACCGAGCCGATGGCGTCGGAGTACATGGGCCCCACGTGCACCTGGTAGCCGTGGCCGCCGGCCGGCACGGAGCCGTCGTAGCGGACCGCGATCGGCAGGAAGTGGAACATCAGGTTGGGGTACTCGACGTCCTCGTTGCTCCGGGCGAAGCCGCCTGCCTCGAAGTGGTTCGTCGCGGCCGGGCCCTTGCGGAACAGCCACTGGAGGCCGATGAAGGGCGCCCGCCACTTCGCCAGGTACGGCTGCATGGAGACGGGCTGCTTGCAGGCGTACTGGATGTACACCTCCAGGTGGTCCTGCATGTTCTCGCCGACGCCGGGGAGGTCGTGCACGACGTCGATGCCGAGGGCGCGCAGCTCCTCGGCGTTGCCGACGCCGGAAAGCTGCAGCAGCTGCGGGGAGTTGATCGCGCCGCCGCAGAGGATGACCTCCTTGGCGCGGACCTGCTGGAGCGCACCCTTGCCGCGCTGGTACTCGACACCGACGGCCTTCTTGCCCTCGAAGAGGACGCGGGTGACGAGGGCACGAGTCGTGACGGTGAGGTTGGGACGCTTCTTCGCGGGCTTGAGGTACGCCTTCGAGGCCGACAGCCGGCGTCCGCGGTGGACGTTGCGGTCGAACTTGGCGAAGCCCTCCTGCCGATAGCCGTTGACATCGTCCGTGGGGGCGTAGCCCGCCTCCTCGGTGGCCTTGAGGAAGGCGCCGAAGAGAGGGTTGCTGGCCGGGCCGCGTTCGAGGACGAGGGGGCCGTCATGGCCGCGGAACTCGTCGTCCGGGTCGGCCGCGAGACAGTTCTCCATCCTGCGGAAGTACGGCAGACAGTGCGCGTAGTCCCAGGTCTCCATGCCGGGGTCGGACGCCCAGCGCTCGTAGTCCATGGGGTTGCCGCGCTGGAAGATCATGCCGTTGATGCTGCTGGAGCCGCCGAGCACCTTGCCACGTGCGTGGTAGATGCGCCGGTCGCCCATGTGCGGCTCCGGCTCGGACTCGTACTTCCAGTCGTAGAAGCGGCTGCCGATCGGGTAGGTCAGCGCGGCCGGCATGTGGATGAAGACGTCCCACGGATAGTCGGACCGGCCGGCCTCCAGGACCAGGACCCGGTTCGCCGGGTCCGCGGAGAGTCTGTTCGCCAGTGCGCTGCCGGCCGATCCGCCGCCGACGATGACGAAGTCGTATTGCAGGGGAGCCATGGTGCCTCGTCTCGCTCGCGCCGTAGATACGCGACGCATGCTAGTACTAGTAGCGCTATACGCACTAGGTTGCGAGCCACGCAACTTACGTGGCCTTCGTTTCGACTCGGTTACTTGCACTGGTGTTGTTTACTGCGCGTATAGTTTCGCTGTGAGCAACCACAGCACAGACACCGAAACGTCAAATTCACAGACCGGCGGAGTGCAGTCGGTCGACCGCGCCATCAGCGTCCTCGAGATCCTTGCCCAGCGGGGCGAGGCGGGCGTCAGCGAGGTGGCCGCCGAGATCGATGTTCACAAATCCACCGCGTTCCGTCTGCTCGGCGCCCTGGAGACGCGCGGTCTGGTGGAGCAGGCGGGCGAGCGCGGCAAGTACCGGCTCGGCTTCGGCATCGTACGCCTGGCCGGCGGGGTCACGGGACGGATCGACATCACTCAGCAGGGCCGCCCGGTCTGCGAGCGCCTGGCCGAGGAACTCGGCGAGACGGTCAACATCGCGGTGCTGCAGGAGCACTACGCGATCAACCTCTACCAGGTGCGCGGCCCGGGAGCGGTCACCGCGCACAACTGGGTCGGCCAGCTGACCCCGCTGCACGCGACGTCGAGCGGCAAGGTCCTGCTGGCGTACCTGCCCGCCAAGGAGCGCGCCACGCTGCTGGCCGAGGCCGGCCTCAAGAAGGTCACGCCGCACACCTACACCTCGAAGGCGAAGCTCGAGAAGAACCTCGCCGAGGTGCGGGAGGCCGGCTACGCCTGGACCAAGGAAGAGCTGGAACTCGGCCTGCACGCCATGGCCGCGCCGGTCCTCGACCGGGACGGAGAGGTCATCGCGGCGGTCACGGCCTCCGGGCCCTCGTACCGGTTCACGGAGGAGCGGATGCGCGCGCTCGCCCCGGTGCTGATCAAGGGTGCGGAGGAGATCAGTCACCGGATGGGGTACCTGGGCTGAGCATCCCGCTGGAAGTGCGCGATGTGCCATCGGTCGTCTGCGGCGCCGTCGTGGCTGGTCGCGCCCCGCGGCGCAGCCGCTGATGTCACAGCCCCGCGCCCAGGCGTTCGTTGACCCAGTCGTGGAAGGCACCGATGTGGTGCTCGCTGGGTACCAGCACGCCGCCCTTGGCGTACAGCCGGGAACTCATTGCGGGCTGTGTGCGCTCGCAGGCGTCGAAGTCCTGGCGGTTGACCCGGTCGAAGAGTTCCACGGACCGGCTGACGTCCTTGCCGCTCTCGACGACGTGCGGAAGGTAGAGCCAGTCGCACTCGACGATCGTGCGGTCCTCGGACACCGGGTACATCCGGTGGAAGATCACGTGATCGGGGACGAGGTTGATGAAGACCTGCGGCCTGACGGTGATCGCGTAGTACCGGCGGTCCTGGTCCTCGGCGACGCCGGGGATGCGGTCCAGGCCCTCGGAGCCGTCGACGGTGAAGCCCTGAACCTCCTCACCGAACTCGGCGCCGTGCCCGACGTAGTACTGGGCGGCGTAGCCGTCGGCGAACTCGGGGAGCACCTCGGTGAGTTCGGGGTGGATCGTGGCGCAGTGGTAGCACTCCATGAAGTTCTCGATGATGAGCTTCCAGTTCGCCTTGACGTCATAGACGATCCGTTTGCCGACCGAGAGGTTGTCGATGTCGTAGCGCTCGATCGACTCCACGTCGCCGAGGCGCGCGACGACCTCGCCGATGACCTCCTCCTCGAAGGAGGGCGGGTTCTCCGCCAGGCACACCCAGACGTAGCCGAGCCATTCGCGGACGGCCACGCTCACCAGGCCGTACTCGGTGCGGCCGATGTCGGGCATCTTGGTGAGGTTGGGCGCGGCGACGAGCTTGCCGTCCAGGCCGTACGTCCAGGCGTGGTACGGGCATTGGAAGGCCCGCTTGACCTCACCGGTCTCCTCGGTGCAGAGCTTGGCGCCGCGGTGCCGGCAGACGTTGAAGTACGCACGGATGCTGTTGTCCCTTGCGCGGGTGACGAGGATGCTCTCGCGGCCCACGTCGACGGTGCGGAAGGCGCCGGGCTTCGCCAGTTCACCGGCGCGCGCGACGCAGAACCACATGGTCTCGAATATGCGCTCCTGCTCCTGGGCGAAGATCGCCGGATCCGTATAGGAGGAGCCGGGGAGGGTGGCGATCAGGCTGTCCGGCAGGCTGGTCGAGGTCACGGTGCACTCCTCGGAGGACGTCGTGGAGGGGCAATGCTGCGAGCCACAGGCGTGCGCAGCAAGACTTGGGAGCGCCCCGGCAGGGGGCACAGGGCTGTGACATCAGCGGCTCCGCCGCGGGGTGCGACCAGCCACGATGGCGCCGCGGAACGACAACGACCCATCACGGTGCTCACAGCGGAGCGCTGAGCTGCTTGCGCCAGCGCGTGAACAACCGCGGCTGGTTCATCCCGAGCACGGCGACCGGATTCCCGGCGCGCCGGTAGACGGCCAGGACGTTGCGATCGTCCGCGGCGCCTTCCTCGATCGTCACGCTGTCGGCGCCAGCCGCATGCCCGGCGAACTGGATCTTCACGCCGTACTGGTCGGACCAGAAGTACGGCGGCCGGGGCACACCCGGTTCCAGCGCACCCCCCGCCAGCAGCGTGGCGACCGCTGCGTCGGGTCGCTCGCGCGCACCGGTCCAGTGCTCGACGCGGCGATGGGCGCCCGCTCGGGGGTCGTACCAGTTGGCGCAGTCGCCGACGGCGACCACACCGGCCAGGTTGCTGCGGCCGTCGGCGCCGCACTTGACGCCGTTGTCGAGCGCGATGCCGGAGCCTTGCAGCCACTCGACGCACGGGCGGGCACCCACACCGACGACGACGATGTCGGCGGGAATGCTGCGACCGTCCTCCAGCAGGACGGCGTCGATCTTCCGCTCCCCGCTCAGCCCCTTGACTCCCACGCCGCACAACAGCCGTACGCCGTGGTCCGCATGGAGCGCGGAGACGATGCCACCCATGGTCTCGCCGAGTGGGCCGGCCAGCGGCGTCGCAGCCGCCTCGACCACCGTCACCTCGAGCCCGAGGGCGTACGCGGTGGAGGCGACCTCGGCGCCGATGAAGCCGCCGCCGATCACGACGAGCCGTCCGCCGCGGGCCAGTTCGTCCCGCAGGGCGACGGCGTCGTCCAGGGTGCGCAGCGTGTGCACCCCGGCCAGACCCTCGGCTCCCGGCAGGTTGCACGCGGCGGCACCGGTCGCGATGACGATGCCGTCGGCGCGGAGTTCACCGCCGTCCGCCAGCCGGACGGCGCGATGCGTCCGGTCGAGTCCGGTGGCGCGGGCGCCGAGCAGCCACTCCGCCCGCAGGTCCTCGTCGTCCGTCTCCAGCACGAGATCCGCTGCGCCGATCGTGCCGGCCAGGAACTCCTTGGACAACGGGGGCCTGTCGTACGGGCGGTGGAGCTCGTCACCGACGATGACCAGCCGCCCGTCGTAGCCCTGCTTCCGCAGTGAGCGCGCCGCCGACAGACCCGCCAGCGAGGCGCCCACCACAGCCACTGTCCTCACGCGGGACCTCCGGCGAGCCGGGACGCGATGCACGGCGGCAGGTTGGGGGCGTCCGTGGACACCCGGACGTAGAGCATGCCGTCCTCGATGAGGACCTCGTGCGTCCGGACCGGGAGCTTGGCCGGCGGAGCGTCGACGGCGCCGGTCCTCAGATCGAACTTCGAAGCATGCAGCGGGCATTCCACCTCGCAGCCCTCCAGCCAGCCGTCGGCGAGCGAGGCGTCCTGGTGGGTGCAGGTGTCATCGATGGCGAAAAGCTCGCCGTCATCGGTATGGAACACCGAGACCGGCGGATCGATGTCGAGCCGGAAGGCCTCACCTCGCGGGAGATCCGCGAGACGGCACGCGGGAATCATCATGACACCTCGGTGCGTATAGCGAAACGGATTGCGGTAAGCGCAACATCAGTTTGAGGTCGGCCCAGAACCCTTGTCAAGCCGTTCAGGGGCCTCGATGACCCCTGCCAATCGTTGCTTCTCATGCAACTTAAGGCACAATGAGCAACACGTTCGGGGCAGGGGTCGACACCGGTGGTAGCGACTTTGAGCAGGTCAGGAGGTCAGTGACCGCGCTGGATCCACTCCTGGAGATGCGGCGCCTCGGTGCCGATGGTGGTCGCGTCCCCGTGACCGGTGTGCACGACGGTGTCGCCCGGCAGCGTCAACAGCCGCTCCCGGATGGACTCGACGATGGTCGGGAAGTCGCTGTACGACCGTCCCGTCGCCCCCGGCCCGCCCGCGAAGAGCGTGTCTCCGCTGAACAGCGCCGACAGGTCCGGCGCGTACAGGCAGACCGCGCCGGGGGCGTGACCGGGGGTGTGCAGCACGGTCAGCTCGACGCCGGCCACCGTCAGGACCTGCCCGTCGGTGAGTTCACCGTCGGGCGCGCGGTCGGGGTGGGTCTGCTTCCACAGCGGCAGGTCGTCGGAGTGCAGCAGGATCGGGGCGCCGGTGCGCGCCGCGAGTTCGGGCGCGGCGTCGATGTGGTCGTTGTGCGCGTGGGTGGACACGATGGCCCGCAGGGTACGACCACCGAGCGCTGCGGCGATCGCCTCGGCGTCGTGCGCGGCGTCGACCACGACGGCCTCGTGGTCGTCGCCGACGATCCACACGTTGTTGTCGACGTCCCAGGTGCCGCCGTCCAGCGAGAACGTGCCCGAGGTGACGAGGTGTTCGATGCGTGCGGTCATCACAGCACCACCACCGAGCGCAGCACGTCGCCGCCGTGCATCCGCTCGAAGGCCTTCTCGACGTCGTCCAGCGCGATGGTCTCGGTGACGAAGGCGTCCAGGTCGAGGCGGCCCTGCAGATACAGGTCGATGAGCATGGGGAAGTCGCGGGAGGGCAGGCAGTCGCCGTACCAGGACGACTTCAGCGCGCCGCCACGTCCGAACACGTCCAGCAGCGGCAGCTCCAGCTTCATCTCCGGGGTGGGGACCCCGACGAGGACGACGGTGCCGGCGAGGTCGCGGGCGTAGAAGGCCTGCTTGTACGTCTCCGGGCGGCCGACCGCCTCGATGACGACGTCGGCGCCGAAGCCGCCGGTCAGCTCGCGGATCGCCTCCACCGCGTCGGTCTCCTTGGAGTTGACGCTGTGGGTCGCGCCCAGCTTCCTGGCGGTGGCCAGCTTCCGGTCGTCCAGGTCCACCGCGATGATCTTCGCGGCGCCCGCCAGGTTCGCCCCGACGATCGCGGCGTCGCCGACGCCACCGCAGCCGATGACGGCGACGGTGTCACCGCGTCCGACGTTGCCGGTGTTGATCGCGGCGCCGATGCCCGCCATCACGCCGCAGCCCAGCAGGCCGGCGGCGGCCGCCGACGCGGAGCGGTCGACCTTCGTGCACTGGCCCGCGGCCACCAGCGTCTTCTCCGCGAAGGCGCCGATACCCAGCGCCGGGGAGAGCTCGGTGCCGTCGAGCAGGGTCATCTTCTGCTTGGCGTTGTGCGTGTTGAAGCAGTACTGCGGCCGGCCACGCCGACAGGCACGGCACTGACCGCACACCGCACGCCAGTTGAGGATCACGAAGTCACCGGGCTCGACGTCGGTGACGCCCTCGCCCACCGACTCCACCACGCCCGCGGCCTCATGACCGAGCAGGAAGGGGAAGTCGTCGTTGATGCCACCCTCGCGATAGTGCAGGTCGGTGTGACAGACCCCGCAGGCCTCGATCTTCACCAGGGCCTCGCCCGGACCGGGATCGGGCACGATGATCGTCTCCAGGCTGACGGGGGCGCCCTTGCCCCGTGCGACGACTCCACGGACCTGGTGCGTCATGGCCACTCCTCGGCTGGTACGAGACCTCAGTCAGATGTTGCTCAATACGGCACACATCTCGTGTGCCGCAACACAGCATCGTGGAGCGCCGACCAGCGGTCAAGGCTCTCGGAAGGGCTGGCTGACCGGCGATAGCGCAGCCCCACGGGTGATAGCGTGGCCCGGAATTCAATGGAGACCCGATGGAACGACGCCAGCTGGAATACTTCATCGCCGTGGTCGAGCATGGCGGATTCACAGCCGCGGCCATTGCACTCCATGTCGCACAGCCCTCACTGTCGCATGCGATCCGGTCCTTGGAGCGCGAATTCGGCGGCAGCCTTTTCCACCGACTCCCGCACGGCGTCGTACTCACCGCGGCGGGAGAGGCGCTGGTTCAGCCGGCCCAGCAGGTCCTTCGGGACCTGTCCACGGCCGGCTCGCTGGTCCGCGAGGGTCTCGGGCTCAGCGGCGGCCGGCTCGACATCGTTTCGCAGACCACTCTGTCCGTCGATCCGCTGGCCGGCATGCTGGGGCGCTTCCATCGCGCGCACCCGAAGGTCTCCGTGCGCGTGGTCGATCCGGAGCGGGGAGCCGCCGTGGCGCACATGGTCGCGGCAGGCCGGTGCGAACTCGGTCTGGTGGACGCCTCGGTGACCACCACGGACCTCAGCGGCATCGACCTGCCCGCGCAGGAGATGCACGTCGTCCTGCCCCCGGACCACCCGCATCCCACGGGCAGCACCATCACCTCGCGCGAACTGGCCGCGCTGGACCTGATCGTGACACCACCGGGCACCGAGACCCGGGCAGCGGTGGACGACGTGTGCACCGCGCTCGGCGTCGCACCGCGGATCGTGGTGGAGACCGCGCACCGCGCGATGATCGTGCCGCTGGTCCTCGCCGGCGTCGGCGCCTCGCTGCTCCCCACCTCCATGGCCCAGGACGCCACACTCCGCGGGGCCCGGATGCTGTCCAACCGTCCGCGCCTGCTGCGCCACGGCCGACTGGTCTGGCGCTCGGGCCCGCTGTCGCCCGCCGCCCAGGCGTTCGTGGACCTGGCGTCCTCGCCCGCCCCGCCGGCTCTGCAGGCATAGAAACCTTCTACCGCCTTCATTCAAAACCGGTTCGGGCGAATTCGAGCTCTCTTGTTGACCGGCTTCGGTGGCGAATGCCACTTTTACTCAACCGCCGGCAGACCGGCCGGAAGTCCAGCTGAAGCCCGCCGACAATTCGGCGATGAAAAAAGCGTGTGACATTTCCGCGGCGTACCCCAACGGAGAAATACATGACCGACTTCGACGCCGGACGGCACATACTCCCCCGGCCGGACACGCGCCGGCCCCTGACGACGGCGATGGACGTCCACGACCAGCAGACGGCCTTCACCCCCATCGGTCCGGTCCCTCCCCCGAAGGACGCACCGAACGTGGTGATCGTGCTCGTGGACGACCTCGGGTTCGGCACCTCCAGCGCCTTCGGCGGACCGTGCGAGATGCCGGCCGCGCAGCGCCTGGCCGACGGCGGCCTGCGCTACACCCGCTTCCACGTCACGGCCCTGTGCTCGCCGACCCGGCAGGCCCTGCTGACCGGGCGCAACCATCACTCGGTCGGCATGGGCGGCACCACCGAGATGACCACCGCGGCCCCCGGATACAACGGCTTCCGGCCGCGCAGCGCGGCGACCATGGCCCAGATCCTGCAGGGCAACGGCTACAGCACGGCCGCGTTCGGCAAATGGCACCAGACCCCGCCGCGCGAGATCAGCGCGGTCGGCCCGTTCGACCGCTGGCCCACCGGAGAGGGGTTCGACACCTTCTACGGATTCATGGGCGCCGAGATGAACCACTGGTACCCGCTGCTGTACCAGGGCACCACCCCGGTCGAGCCGGACCGGCGCCCCGAGGACGGCTACCACCTCTCCGAGGACCTCGTCGACCACGCCGTCGACTGGGTCCGTACCCAGCGCACGCTCACCCCGGACCGGCCGTTCTTCACCTACCTCGCGCTCGGCGCCGCACATGCTCCTCTGCACGTCGGCCGGGAATGGCAGGAGAAATACCGCGGGCGCTTCGACGAGGGCTGGGACCAGCAGCGCGAGGCGACCCTGCGGCGGCAGAAGGAACTCGGCGTCGTGCCCCCGGACGCGGAACTGGCGCCCTGGGCGGAAGGTGTTCCGCACTGGGACGAGCTGAGCGACAACCAGCGCCGGCTGTCCGCCAGGTTCATGGAGACGTTCGCCGCCTTCACCGAACACGCCGACGTGCAGGTCGGCAGGTTCATCGACGCGCTGGAGGAACTCGGCGAGCTGGACAACACCCTTGTCCTCTACATCCTCGGTGACAACGGCGCCTCGGGAGAGGGCGGCATCGAGGGAACCGTCGTCGAGCACCGGCTCGGGCACGGCCTGGTGGACGACCCGGACGAGATGATCGACCACCTCGACGAGATCGGCGGCCCGTACAGCTACCCGATCGCCCCGGCGGGCTGGGCCCTGGCCCTCAACACGCCCTACCAGTGGACCAAGCAGGTCGCCTCGCACTTCGGCGGCACCCGTGACGGCATGATCCTGCACTGGCCCGGAGGGGTCCCCGAGCGCGGCGGTCTCCGTCACCAGTTCTCCCATGTGATCGACGTCCTTCCGACGATCCTGGACTGTGTCGGGGTGCCGGCGCCGTTCAGCGTCGACGGGGTGACGCAGCAGCCCGTCGAGGGCACCAGCATGTGGCGGACCCTCGCCGACCCCCGGGCACCGGAGCATCGCCGTACGCAGTACTTCGAGATGTGCGGCAATCGCGGCATCTACCACGAGGGCTGGATGGCGGTGACCCGGCACGGCATCCCCTGGGAGATGGTCCCGGAACAGGGCCGGAGCTTCGCCGACGACGTCTGGGAGCTCTACGACCTCGACCACGACTGGAGCCAGGCGCACGACCTCGCGGCCGAGCACCCCGAGAAGCTGCGCCGGCTGCAGGACCTGTTCCTCATCGAAGCGGCGAAATACCAGGTCTTCCCGCTGGACGACCGGGTCACCGAGCGGGAGAACCCCGCCGTGGCCGGCCGCATCGATCTGCTCGGCGACCGGACGTCCGTGACCTACCGCGCGGGAATGCGGCGGTTCACCGAGGAGACCACCCCGAACATCAAGAACCGCTCGCACAGCATCACCGCGGACGTCGACGTGCCGAGGACCACGGCCGAGGGCGTGCTCATCGCGCAGGGCGGCCGATTCGGCGGCTGGGCCCTGTACGTCACCGGTGGACAGCCGGCCTACGTCTACAACTACTTCGGGATGAGCCTGTACACCGTGCGCGGCGGCGAGCCCCTGACGCCGGGACGGCACGAGATCCGGCTCGAGTTCGACTACGACGGCGGAGGACTCGGCAAGGGCGGCACCGCCGTGCTCATGGTCGACGGTGCCGAGCAGGCGTCAGGACGGGTCGACCGCACCATCCCGTACTACTTCTCCTTCGACGAGACCCTCGACGTCGGGGTGGATCTGAGCACTCCGGTGACCGACGACTATCCCGCCCTCGACAACGAGTTCACCGGGACCATCCACACGGTCCGCATCGACCTGGACGGCGCGGCCACCGAATCGACCGAGTTCGACGGCGGACTGCACCGCCGTGTCATGGGGGCCCAGTGAGCTGCTGCACGCCGTCGGGCGGCCGGGCGGCGGACCGGCCGTCGCCCGGGCGGACCACGCTCCGCCGAGCGAGCACCGAGGGCATGGTGTCCGTCCCCGCCGGCGAGTTCCTGATGGGCAGCGAGGACGCGCTCGCCTACCCCGCCGACGGCGAGGGCCCGGTGCGGGCGGTGTCCGTCGACGCCTTCCGGATGGACGCCTGCACGGTGTCCAACGCGCAGTTCGCGCGCTTCGCCGAGGACACCGGATACCTCTCCTCCGCCGAGCGGATCGGCTGGTCGTTCGTCTTCGCCGGTCTGCTGCCGGACGACTTCCCGCCGACCCGCGGCGTGGTGGGTGCGCCCTGGTGGCGGCAGGTCGAGGGGGCCGACTGGCGCCGTCCCGACGGACCGCAGTCCACCTGGGAGAACCGGGCGGATCATCCGGTCGTCCACGTCGACTGGGACGATGCCCACGCCTACTGCGCGTGGGCCGGCAAGCGCCTGCCCACCGAGGCGGAATGGGAACGCGCCGCCCGGGGCGGGCTGCCCGGCAAGGTGTTCCCCTGGGGCGACGAGCTGGAGCCGGGCGGTCGCCCCCGGATGAACGTGTGGCACGGCGACTTCCCCGAACGGCACCCGACGGTCGACGGCTGGTACGGCACATGCCCCGTCAACGCCTTCGAACCGGGCGGCTTCGGCCTGTACAACGCCACCGGCAACGTATGGGAATGGTGCGAGGACCCCTTCTCCCCGTCCCGCGGCGGGCAGCAGCGCGTCACCAAGGGCGGCTCCTACCTGTGCCACGCCTCCTACTGCCGCCGCTACCGGGTCGCCGCGCGGCAGGGCCTGCCCCCGGACTCGGCGACCGGCAACGTGGGATTCCGGTGCGCTCTGGACCTGGCCTGATCCCGTTCGACCCCCTCACTCAGACAACGGCGCCACATGTCGCCGCACAAGGAGCAGGACCATGGCAAAGAGAGCACGACAGTGGCGCACCGTCTCGGCGGGCATCGCGGTACTCGGTCTCACCCTCACCGCCTGCGGTGGCGCGAAGGTCGGTGACACCGCCGCCGGTGCGGGCGGCAGCTCGGGCACGTGCGGCACCTTCAACCTCGCCGACAACCCCTGGGTGGGCTACGAGGCCGATGCGGCGGTCGTCGGCTATGTCGCGGAGCACCGGCTCGGCTGCACCGTCAGCAAGAAGGACCTCAAGGCGGAGATCGGCTGGCAGGGCTTCGAGACGGGCCAGGTCGACGCCATCCTGGAGAACTGGGGCCACGACGACCTGAAGAAGAAGTACATCACCGAGCAGAAGACCGCCGTCGACCTCGGCTCGACCGGCAACAAGGGCATCATCGGCTGGTACATCCCGCCGTGGCTCGCGAAGAAGTACCCGGACATCACCGACTGGAAGAACCTCAACAAGTACGCGTCCCACTTCAAGACGTCCGAGTCGGGCGGCAAGGGCCAACTCCTGGACGGCGACCCGTCGTACCAGACCAACGACGAGGCGCTGGCGAAGAACCTGAAGCTGAACTTCAAGGTGGTGTACGCGGGCAGCGAGACCGCGCTCATCCAGGCCTTCCGGGACGCCGAGCGCAACAAGAAGTGGATGATCGGCTACTTCTACGAGCCGCAGTGGTTCTTCTCGGAGATACCGCTGGTCCACGTCAAGCTGCCCCAGTACACCAAGGGTTGTGACGCCGATCCGGCGAAGGTCGCCTGCGACTACCCCGTCTTCGACCTCGACAAGATCGTCAGCACCAGGTTCGCGAAGTCCGGAAGCCCGGCCTACGACCTGGTGAAGAACTTCAAGTGGACCAACACCGACCAGAACGTCGTGGCCAAGTACATCGCGGTGGACAGGATGACCCCGGACGCGGCGGCGAAGAAGTGGGTCGACGCGAACCCGGACAAGGTCAAGGCCTGGCTCGGCTAGACCCGTCGGGAGTGCCGGCGCCGCTGAGCGCCGGCACCGTGGCCTCGGGCCGGGTGAGGGAGCGGGCGGCGAGACGGAACCGGTTGAGTCTGTCGACGATGGTCTGCCCGACCGGGGTGTGGCCCCAGACGCTGATGCCCTGGTGGGTGCTGGGCTGCCAGGTGGTCTCGTCGATGACGATCGGGTTCCAGCCGACCTCCCACTCGAAGCCCGAGGGGGTGCGGGCGTAGTAGGAGAGTTCCTTGTCGTTGGTGTGCTGACCGACGGAGAGGGCCATGTCGAAGCCGAGTTCGCACACGCGCTGGTAGCTCTGCGCCACGTCGTCGAGTGTGGCCGTCTGGATGTTGAGGTGCTGGACGCGGGTGCGGACCGGGTCGATCGGCGGGCCCCGGACGGCGGCGATCGCGAGGGAGTGGTGGCGTTCGTTGACGCGCAGGAAGCGGATCCTGAGCTTGACGCCGCTGATGGTCTCGTCGATGAGGTCGGTGAGGCGGGCGTCGAAGACCGTGTCGAAGTAGCCGTGCAGCCGGGCCGGTTGGGTGGACGTGATCGCGACATGGCCCAGGCCGGCGTCACCGGTGACGAAGCCCGAGGCCAGCATGGTCAGCGGTGCGGCCGACTTCACCGGGGTGGTGTAGATCTCCTGGGTGATGCCCTTGGGGCCGGGGAAGCGCAGGAGGCGTTCGACGCCCCGCAGCGCCGCGTCCTCGGCACTGCCCTCGACGCAGGGCACTCCGTGGGCTCGTACCCGCGCCTCGATCTCTTCGAAGCTGCGGTGGTCGCGATGTGCCGGCCGGTGGCCACGACGTCCTCGGCCGGACCGCGCCGGACGAGGAACCGGCACTCCTGGTCGTCGAGGCGGAAGCGCATCAGGTCGCGGGAGAGCGCGTCGTGGTGCATGCCGATGGCGTCGGTGCCGAAGCGGCGCCAGTCGGTGAAGCGGTCGGTCTCGGTGACGAAGTAGCCGAGGTAGCCGAGGTGTTCGGCGAGCATACGGCCCCCGGACGGCCGGTTGACCTTGTCCGCGGCGCCCCCGGTGAGACACGAGCGGGCCCGGTACGACTTTCGCCGTACCGGGCCCGCCACGTGTGGGTCGGGCGTGGGCTCACCCGATCTCGACGAGCAGGTCACCGCCCTCGACCTGCTGGATGCGGTTGATGGCCAGCCTGTTGACGCGCCCCGCCTTCGTGGTGGTGATCGCGGCCTCCATCTTCATCGCCTCGATGGTGGCCACCGTCGCCCCGGCATCCACCTCGTCGCCCTCGGCGACCGCGAGGGTGACGACGCCGGCGAACGGTGCGGCCACGTGGCCCGCGTTGGCGCGGTCGGCCTTCTCGGTCACCGGGATGTCGGAGGCGGCGGAGGTGTCGCGCACCTGGATCGGCCGGAGCTGGCCGTTCAGATTGGACATCACGGTCCGCATGCCGCGCTCGTCCGCCTCGCCGACGGCCTCCAGCTCGATGAGGAGCCGGACGCCGGGTTCGAGGTCGACGGCGTACTCCTTGCCCGGACGCAGCCCGTAGAAGAAGTCCTTGCTGTCCAGCACGCTGGTGTCGCCGTAGGTCTGGCGGTGGGTCTCGAAGTCGCGGGTCGGGCCGGGGAACAGCAGCCGGTTGAGCGTGGCGCGCGGCTCCTTCGCGAGGCCGGAGCGGTCCTCCGTGGTCAGCTCCTGGACAGGCCTGGGCTCGGCGCGGCCCTCAAGTGCCTTGGTGCGGAAGGGCTCCGGCCAGCCGCCGGGCGGGGTGCCCAGCTCACCGCGCAGGAAGCCGATGACCGAGTCGGGGATGTCGTACCGGTTCGGGGTCGCCTCGAAGTCGGCCGGTGCCACCCCGGCGCCCACCAGGTGCAGGGCGAGGTCGCCGACCACCTTGGAGGACGGGGTGACCTTGACCAGGCGGCCCAGCATCCGGTCGGCCGCGGCGTACATCGCCTCGATGTCCTCGAAGCGGTCGCCGAGTCCGAGCGCGACGGCCTGGGTGCGCAGGTTGGAGAGCTGACCGCCGGGGATCTCGTGGTGGTAGACGCGCCCGGTCGGGGAGGCGAGACCCGCCTCGAAGGGGGCGTAGATCCGGCGGACGCTCTCCCAGTACGGCTCCAGGTCGCCGACGGCCTGGAGGTCGAGGCCGGTGGGCCGGTCCGAGTGGTCGGTCGCGGCGACGATCGCCGACAGGGACGGCTGCGAGGTCGTGCCCGCCATGGAGGCCACGGCACCGTCCACCGCGTCCGCGCCCGCCTGGATCGCCGCGAGGTAGGTGGCGAGCTGACCACCCGCCGTGTCGTGGGTGTGCAGGTGCACCGGCAGGTCGAACTCACGGCGCAGCGCCGATACGAGCGTGGCGGCGGCCGGGGCGCGCAGCAGGCCCGCCATGTCCTTCACGGCCAGGACGTGCGCGCCGGCCTCGACGATCTGCTCCGCGAGGCGCAGGTAGTAGTCGAGGGTGTACAGGCGCTCGTTCGGGTCGGACAGGTCGGAGGTGTAGCAGAGGGCGACCTCGGCGATCGCCGTGCCCGTCTCCCGTACGGCCTCGATCGCGGGGCGCATCTGGCCGACGTCGTTGAGCGCGTCGAAGATGCGGAAGATGTCGATGCCGGTGGCCGCGGCCTCCTGCACGAAGGCGTCGGTCACCTCGGTCGGGTACGGGGTGTAGCCGACGGTGTTGCGGCCGCGCAGCAGCATCTGCAGGCAGATGTTGGGGACGGCCTCGCGCAGGGCGGCCAGGCGCTCCCACGGGTCCTCGGCGAGGAAGCGCAGGGCGACGTCGTAGGTGGCACCGCCCCAGCACTCCAGGGACAGCAGCTCGGGCAGGGTCCGCGCCACCACCGGGGCGACGGCCAGGAGGTCCTTGGTGCGGACGCGGGTGGCCAGCAGGGACTGGTGGGCGTCGCGGAAGGTGGTGTCGGTGACGCCGATGGTCGGCGACTCGCGCAGTGCGCGGGCGAAGCCCTCCGGGCCGAGCTCGACGAGCTTCTGCCGGGAGCCCGCGGGCGGCTCGGTGGCCGGCAGCGCGGGCAGTTTGGTGGTCGGCTCGATCAGCTCGGGGCGCTCGCCGTGCGGCTTGTTCACCGTCACGTCGGCGAGGTAGGTGAGCAGCTTGGTGCCGCGGTCCGCGGAGGAGCGGGAGGTGAGCAGGTACGGGCGCTGCTCGATGAACGACGTGGTGACCCGCCCGGCCTGGAAGTCCGGGTCGTCGAGGACGGCCTGCAGGAACGGGATATTCGTGGCCACACCGCGGATGCGGAACTCGGCCACGGCGCGCCGGGCGCGGCCGATCGCGGACTTGAAGTCCCGGCCCCGGCAGGTGAGCTTCACCAGCATGGAGTCGAAGTGCGCGCTGATCTCCGTACCGGCATGGGTGGTACCGCCGTCGAGACGGATGCCCGAGCCGCCCGGCGAGCGGTAGGCGCTGATCCGGCCGGTGTCCGGGCGGAAGCCGTTGGCGGGGTCCTCGGTGGTGATACGGCACTGCAGTGCCGCGCCGTGCAGCTTCACCGTCTCCTGGGAAAGGCCCAGGTCGGCGAGGGTCTCGCCGGCGGCGATGCGCAGCTGGGACTGGACGAGGTCGACGTCGGTGACCTCCTCGGTGACCGTGTGCTCGACCTGGATGCGCGGGTTCATCTCGATGAAGACGTGGTTGCCCTCGCGGTCGAGCAGGAACTCCACGGTGCCCGCGTTGCGGTAGCCGATCTCGCGGGCGAAGCGCACCGCGTCGGCGCAGATCCGGTCCCGCAGGGCCGGGTCGAGGTTGGGCGCGGGGGCGAGCTCGACGACCTTCTGGTGGCGGCGCTGCACCGAACAGTCGCGCTCGAAGAGGTGGATGACGTTGCCCTCGCCGTCGGCGAGGATCTGCACCTCGATGTGGCGGGGCTCGATGACGGCCTTCTCCAGGAAGACCGTGGAGTCGCCGAACGCGGAGGCCGCCTCGCGGGACGCCGCCTCGATGGACTCGCGCAGCGTGGCCGGGTCCTCGACACGGCGCATACCGCGCCCGCCGCCGCCCGCGACCGCCTTGACGAACACGGGGAAGCCGATCTCCTCGGCCGCACGGACCAGTTCGTCGATGTCCGTGGAGGGCGCGGAGGAACCGAGCACGGGGACGCCGGCCGCGCGGGCGGCGGCCACCGCACGCGCCTTGTTGCCGGTCAGTTCGAGGGTCTGCGCGCTCGGCCCGACGAAGGTGATGCCCGCTTCCTCGCAGGCCTTCGCCAGCTCGGGGTTCTCGGACAGGAACCCGTAGCCCGGGTACACCGCGTCCGCGCCCGCCTGGCGGGCCGCACGGACGATCTCCTCCACGGAGAGATACGCCCGCACCGGATGACCCGGCTGACCGATCTCGTAGGCCTCGTCGGCCTTGAGCCGGTGCAGCGAATTACGGTCCTCGTGGGGAAAGACGGCGACGGTCCTCGCGCCCAGCTCATAGCCGGCACGAAATGCCCTGATCGCGATCTCACCACGGTTGGCGACCAGTACCTTGCGGAACATCGCCGCTCCCTTCAGCCTGCCGATGACGCCCCCCATGGTGTCGGTGACGTGCCGGTATGGCCATGTGAGGCGAGCCACTCTGCGGGTGTGTCGCGTCACAGAGTGATGTCGGCCGCCTTCTTGATGGCCTCGCGGATGCGGGAGTAGGTGCCGCAGCGGCACACGTTCTCGATGCCGTCGATGTCCTCGTCGCTGGGGTGGGGCGTCTTCTTCAGCAGGGCCGCGGCGGCCATGATCTGGCCGGGCTGGCAGAAGCCGCACTGCGACACGTCGCACTCCAGCCAGGCCTGCTGCACCGGGTGCAGGGTGTCGCCGCCGGCCAGTCCCTCGATGGTGGTGACCTCGCGGTCCGTGCAGTCGGCGACCTTCACGACGCAGGGCTGGATCTCCTCGCCGTCGAGATGGCTGGTGCAGGCGCGGCAGACGCCGACGCCGCAGCCGTACTTGGGGCCGGTGACGTGCAGCAGGTCGCGCAGCACCCACAGCAGCGGCATGTCGGCGGGGGCCTCGACGGTGACCTTCTCGCCGTTGAGGGTGAAGGAGTAGGAGGGCATCGGCACCTTCTCGGAAGTTCGGGCTCAGCGGTTCAGCCTCGGGCTCAGAAATTCAGGGGGAAGCGGCGGGGCTTGGTGCCGGTGGCCCGTGCGTAGGCGTTGGCGACGGCTCCGGAGGCGGCCGGCACGCCGAGTTCGCCGGCGCCGCCGGGCTCCCCCTTGGACGGCAGGATGTGCGCCTCAAAGTGCAGCGGGGCGTGCCGCTGGCGGGCCCACCGGAAGTCGGCGAAGCTGCCCTCGCGCACGGCGCCCCGGTCGATGTGCAGCCCGGCCTGCAGCACGGTGGAGATCCCGTCGATCGCGGTGCCCATGAGCTGGGCCTCGAGACCGCGCGGGTTGACGGCGGTGCCGACGTCGGCCGCCATCACCACCTTGGTCACCCGGGGCTTCTTCGGGTCGGTGGCGTCGATCTCGACGAGGCAGGCCACGCAGGACCCGTACTCCTCGTGCACGGCGACGCCCTGCCCGTGCCCCTCGGGCATCGTCCGCCCCCAGCTCCCGGCCTCGGCGACCTTGTCCAGTACGGCGGTGACGGTCTTGTTCCGCAGCGTCGTACGGCGGAAGGCGACCGGGTCCCGGCCCAGGCTCCGGGCGACCTCGTCCACGACGATCTCCTCCGCGGTCCGCATCGTCCCGGAGTCCACCGACCGCCAGGCGCCGAGCGGCATCGCGAGGTCGACGCCGCCCGAGTCGCCGGAGACACGGCCGAAGTTGTAGAGGCCGGAGTCGCTGGGCAGCGGGGCGGCCGCCGGCCGTACGAAGGCGGCCTGGTTCGCGGTCCCCTTCTTCCCGTACGACTCGTTCACCGAGGCCGTCGCATGGGTGAAGGCCACCACCCGGCCGCCCGCGAGGCTGGCCCGGATCCGGTGGTGGCTCGCGGGGCGCATCCTGCCGTGCCGGGTGTCGTCGCCGCGGCTCCACATCAGTTTGACCGGCCGGTGTGCCGCCTTCGAGATCAGGGCCGCCTCGATGGCGGCGTCGAAGTTCAGCCGCCGTCCGAACGAGCCGCCGCCGCGCAGGACATGGACCGTGACCTTGGAGGCCGGCAGCCCGATCGCCGAGGCGATGCTGTCCCGTGCGTCCATCGGCGTCTGGGAGGAGAACCAGATCTCGGCCTTGTGGGCGCGTACGTCCGCGATCGCGGTCAGCACCTCCATCGGGGCGTGGCTGACGAAGGCGAACTCGAACTCGCCCTGGACCTGCGTCGACCCCCGCGGCGGAGTGCCGAGCGACGGGACGGCCGCCCGCAGCCGGGAGCGGATCTGGGCGTCCGACACCGAGGCCGACGGTCCCGGTGCCCATTTGATCTTGAGGGCGTCGCGGGCGTTGAAGGCGTGGTGGAAGGACTCGGCCACCACGGCGACCCCGCCCGGGACCCGGACGACGGCATGCACGCCGGGCAGGGCGCGGGCCGCCCGGTCGTCGACCGAGACGACCTTGCCGCCGATCGTCGGCGGCCGCGCCACCACGGTCGGCTTCACCCCGGCCACGGACAGGTCGCCGGTGTACTTCGCCTTGCCGGTGACGATGTCCCGGGCGTCGATGCGGGTCGTCGGCCGGCCGATCACCTTGTGCTGGGACGCCGGTTTGGGCTTGGCGGACACGGCCGTACGGCGGATCCTGGCGGCGCTCGCGGTCAGGGATCCGAAGGTGGCGGTGCGGCCGTCCGGTGCGATCACCATGGTGTCCCTGGTGCGCAGGCTCCAGGCGGGGACGTGCCAGCGTCTCGCGGCGGCGGTGACCAGCCTGGCGCGCGCCGTGGCGGCCAGCTGCCGGGCCGGGTCGTACAGCGAACTGACCGAGTTCGAACCGCCGGTGGACTGGTTGCCCTTGGTGCGGGCGTCAGCAAGGGGGATGTCGACGTCGGCGAGGCGGGCGTCCAGTTCCTCGGCGATCATCATGGCGACGGCGGTCGTGATGCCCTGGCCGACCTCGACCCGCGGCAGTCGTACGACGACCTTGTTGGCCGGGGTCACCTCCAGGACGAGCATCTCGTCGTCGGCGCCGGTCACCAGCACGTCGGAGGGTCCGCGGGCGGGCTCGGACCCCTCCGCCTTCGAGCTGTCACAGGCGAGCGGGGCGGCGAGGGTGAGCGTGGCGGCGGACAGGGAGTAGACCATGAACCTGCGGCGGGACACCCCGTTGGGTGGTGTGCCCGCGTCCGGCGCCGGGCCGGTGCCGGCGGCCGGGGACTCGATGCCGTCCAACGAACACTCCTCGCGTGCGTCGCCCAGTGGGTCAACCGGTATGAGGTGCCGGGCGTCCTGTGGGTTCCCTGAGAGCTGCCGGAGTGCCGACCGATTCAGGCCGGTCGCGGGCAGGTTGACCCCATCTGCCCCTGGTCGTCCGTAGGCTCTGGGTGCGCAGTGAGATGCATGCGGCAGACGACCGTCCCCACAACCTACGGAGAGCCATGGCCGACGCCAGCCCCCAGGCCCGTGCCGTCGCACTGCTGGGCCGCCCCAAGCTGTGGCTCATGCCCACCGTCGTGACCGGACTCCTCGCCCTGTTGCTGGCCCTGCTCTACATGGGCGGCATCGTCAACCCGCAGGGCGAACTGCGCCATCTGCCCATCGCCCTGGTCAACGCCGACACCGGCAAGCCGCCGGCCGGGCAGCGGCAGAACGCGGGCACACAGATCACCGCGGCCATCACCTCCGACACCTCCAGCGAGAAGGCGGAGTGGCGCAAGCTCACCCTCGCGCAGGCCCAGGACGAGCTGGACTCCGGCAAGGTCTACGGCGCGCTGGTCATCCCGTCCGACTTCACCGCGTCCCTCACCGCGCTCACCACGACGGACGCCACCGCACGGCCGACGATGACGGTGCTCACCAACCCCGGCAAGGGCAGCCTGGGTTCCTCCCTCGCCAGTCAGATCACCACGGCGACGGCGCACCAGGCCTCGCAGAACATCGGCAAGCAGCTCACCGCGGCCGCGGGCACGCAGGCGAACTCCACGGCCAAACTGCTGCTCGGCGACCCGGTGAACGTCGTCACCCAGGTCGGCCACCCGATCGGCAGCCACAGCGGCCTCGGGCTGAGCGCCTTCTACTACACGCTGCTGCTCGTGCTGGCCGGGTTCATGGGCGGAAACGTCATCAGCAACGGCGTCGACACCGCCCTCGGCTACGCCGACAACGAGATCGGCCCCTGGCACACCCGCCGCCCCACCGTGCCGATCACCCGCACCCAGACGCTGCTGCTGAAGATGGCCATGACCGCGGGCATCACGGTCATCAGCGTCTCCCTGATCATGCTCGCCACCATCACCCTCCTCGGCATGGACGCCACCCACATCCCGCTGCTGTGGATCTACTCCTACTGCGCGGCCCTCGCCGTCGGCCTGGGCGTGCAGGCCATCAACGCCGCCTTCGGCGGGGTCGGCCAGCTGGTCTCCATGTTCGTGTTCATCGTCCTGGGCCTGCCGTCCTCCGGCGCCACGGTCCCCCTCCAGGCCGTCCCCGGCTTCTACCGCTTCCTCTCCAATTTCGAGCCCATGCGCCAGCTCAGCGACGGCGTCCGCGCCATCCTCTACTTCGACGCCCGCGGCGACGCCGGCCTGACCCGCTCCTGGATCATGATCGCCATCGGTGCGGCCCTGGGCCTGCTCTTCGGCTTCGCGATGACCCGGTACTACGACCGCAAGGGCCACGAACGCCTGACGCCGCAGCCTGCTTGAGGTTCAACGGCCCGCGTGTGCCGACCACTCCTCGTCGGTGAGGTCGAGGAGTCCCGCGATCGTGGCGGCGTCCGGCAGCGGACCGTGGTCCCCGGTCACCCTGAGCGCGGACGCCGCCGTGATGTGGCCGAGGCGCAGGGCACGCAGCGTGTCGTAGCCGCGCAGCGACCCCGCCAGGAAACCGGCGGCGAAGGCGTCGCCCGCGCCGACGGGCTCCACGACGTCCGTACGCAGCGCCGGCACGGTGCACACGCCGTCGTCGCCGAAGGCGTGTGCGGCCCGACCGCCGTCCTTCACGACCAGGATGCGCGGTCGCCCCAACAGCCGCCGTACGTCGGCTGGTTCGAGGTCGGCGCCCCACAGGTCCTGTGCCTCGTCGAGGCCGACGAAGGCGATGTCGGCGCGGTCGGCCAGCTCGCGCAACACCTCGGCGGCCGTGCCGTGCGGCCACAGCGCGGGGCGGTGGTTGACGTCGAAGCTGATCGCGTACGGCCGTTCGTCCACCGGAGTGCCGAGCGCCTGTTCCACCAGGTTCCGGCAGGACGCGGACAGCGCGGGGGTCACCCCGGTGAGGTGCACGAGCGACGCGGACCGCACCCTCGCGTCGTCCAGCACGCCCGGTCCCAGGGCCGAGGCCGCCGAACCGCTGCGGTAGTAGTGGACGCGGGTGCGGTCGCGGCCCGGATCCTTGACGAGCAGGCCGGTCGGCCGCTCCGGGTCGGTGCGTACGCCGGTGACGTCGACGCCCGCGGCGGCCACGGCCGCGCGCACCCGCCGCCCGAACGCGTCGTCGCCGAGGGCGGAGAGCCAGGACACGGAACGGCCCAGATCCGCCAGGTACATGGCCACGTTGGACTCGGCACCGGCCACCGACAGACGCAGGTCCTGGGCACTGTCGAGAGACTCGGGCGGATCTGGGGCCAGGGCCGCCATGGTCTCGCCGACACAGACGACCGGCCCGTCGGCCGGAAACCGGATGCTGTTCATGACGCCGCCAGTGACGGGCGGTGGGCGGTGGCCGGTGAGCCCGGTCCGTAGACGCGGGCGGTGAACAGGGCGCCCAGGGGGACGGGCAGTTGGGCCAGTTCCTGCAGGGGCGCGGCGGGTTCGTCGGGCGCCGTGCGGAACCGGCCCGCGAGGATGTCGACGAGCACGAGGCACCCGTCGGCGGTCCAGCGGACACCCTCGCCGAGTTCCAGGCGGTCGGGGTGAGTGGGGCGGAGTTCAGTGGTCGGGTCGCCCTCCGTGAAGTCACCGCTCACTGCGCGAACTCCGCCACGACGGCCCTGAAAGCGCGGGCCCGGGCGCGCAGTTCGCTGACACTGCCGCCGTCGGCCGCGTCGCCGATGAGGGGTGAGCCGACGCCGACCGCGACCGCCCCGGCGGCCAGGTAGCCGCGGGCGGCGGCCTCGTCGACACCGCCCACCGGCACGAACGGTTCGTGCGGGAAGGGGCCGCGCAACGCCTTGAGGTAGGCGGGCCCGCCGGCCTCCGCGGCCGGGAAGATCTTCAGCGCCGCGGCGCCGAGGCCACGGGCGGTCACGATCTCGGTCGGTGTCAGCACGCCCGCCAGGACCGGCATGCCCAACTCCCGTGCGGCGCCGACCCCTTCGCCCAGTGCGGGGGTGACTGCGAAGTCCGCGCCGGCCCGGTGGGCGGCCCGGGCGTCGTCGGCCGTCAGGACGGTGCCGGCGCCGAGGGGGCGGTCCGGGCCGAGGGCCTGCCGCGCCTGCTCGATGACGCCGAGGGCGTCCTTGCCGGTCAGCGACACCTCGATCAGCTCGATGCCTTCGGCGGCAAGGGTCAGTACGGTGCGCAGGGCGGCGGCGGGGTTGTCTCCGCGCACGATGGCGACGAGGCGGTGGGTGGTCAGGGCCGCTCGCAGATCCATGAACGGTCGCTCCAATTCGCTTGGTTTCAGGGACAGTTGAAGTGTTCAGTTGAAGTCAGCAGGTGCAGTCCGCGCTCACCGTGAGCCGCCAGCGCAGCTCGCCGGACGCCGGGACCCGTGCGGCGTCGCCGGGGCCCGCCTCGGCGAGGTCGAAGACGCGGCCGAGCATGGGCTCGACGCCCGTACTGCGGTAGGGGCCCGTGACCGGGAAGCCGCCGAGGTTGCGCCACACGGCGATGGACAGCGGCTGGCCGTCGGCTTCGAGGGAGAAGGCCAGGCGGTCCTCGTCGTCGTGGACGCAGGCGCGGGAGGCGTCGACGACCGCTCCGACCGCGGTGCCGTCGTCCGGTCCGAAGCGGTCCAGACGTGCCCCTCGGGGTGCGGGCCAACTCCCTTCCGTCCACGGGCCGTTCGCGGACGGGTAGAGACGGGTGTCCGCACTCTCGGGCAGGTGCAGCGTCGCCCGCTCGGAGAGGTCGAGCAGGGCGTGCGCGGCCCACACGAACCGAAAACCGGGGTCGGCCGCAAGGACGTAATCGCCCCGGGCCCCCTCATGTGCGCTCCCGACCGTCCGGGTCAGCGAGAACCGCTCGCAGCGCACGCTCTCCGTGCCGTCGCCCTCGCTCGTCCAGGCCCGCGACCAGGCGTCACCGTGGTCCGGCGTGCCGCGGACCGTCGGCACGCACTCCTCGAGCCCGCCCGCGTCCACGAAGGCGTCACCCGGGGACACGTGCTCGCGCCCCGTGCCCTCCCGTCGCCACAGCCACTCGCGTGCGCCCGAGTGCAGGGAGGTCCAACGGCCGCCGTGGGCCGGGTCGGTGACGATCTCCACCGACCCCACCGTCTCCGACGACCCCACCGTCACCACTCCGCGAACGAACCGTCGGCGTGCCGCCACACCGGGTTGCGCCAGGCGTGCCCGGTGCGGTCGGCAGCGCGTACGGCGGCCTCGTCCACGGTGATACCGAGGCCGGGGGCGTCGCCGCGGGGCGCGTGCCCGTCCACGAACCGGAACGGTTCGGGGTCGACGACGTACGAGAGCAGGTCGGCGCCCTTGTTGTAGTGGATGCCGAGGCTCTGCTCCTGGATGAGGAAGTTCGGTGTGGCGAAGGCGACTTGGAGGCTGGCCGCCAGCGCGATCGGGCCGAGCGGGCAGTGCGGGGCGAGCTGGGCGCCGTAGGTCTCGGCGAGCGAGGCGATGCGGTGCACCTCGGAGATGCCGCCGGCGTGCGAGAGGTCGGGCTGGGCGACGGCGACGCCCGCGGCCAGCACGGGCAGGAACTCGGCGCGTCCGTACAGGCGTTCACCGGTGGCGAGCGGCACGGAGGTCGAGGTGACGAGGCCCGGCAGCAGATGGCTCTGCTCCGGGAGGACGGGTTCCTCCACGAACAGCGGGTGCAGGGGGGCCAGTTCGGCAAGGACGCGGCGGGAACTGGCGGCGGTGAAGCGGCCGTGGAAGTCGACGGCGACGTCGCGGTCCGGGCCGAGTGCCTCGCGGGCGGCGGCCACCCGGGCGACGACGGCCGCGGTCTCGGCGAGGGTGGCGACCGGGGAGGTGGCTCCGGCGCCGTTCATCTTCACGGCGGTGAAGCCGGCCTCCACCTGGGCGGCGATCTGCTCGCTGAGCTCGGCGGGTTCGTCGCCGCCGACCCAGGCGTAGACCCGGACCCGGTCGCGCACGGGACCGCCCAGCAGGGCGTGCACGGGAGCGCCGTACGTCTTGCCCGCGATGTCCCACAGCGCCTGGTCGAGCCCGGCGACGGCGCTGGAGAGGATCGGGCCGCCGCGGTAGAAGCCGCCCTTGCTGAGGACCTGCCAGTGGTCCTGGATGCGCAGCGGGTCCTGGCCGACGAGGTACTCGGCCAGGACGTCGACGGCGGCCCGGACGACCTCGGCGCGCCCCTCGACGACGGGTTCCCCCCAGCCGACCACGCCGTCGTCGGTCTCGACGCGGCAGAACAGCCAGCGCGGCGGGACCAGGAAGGTTTCGATACGGGTGATCTTCACTGGGGGCGGGAGCCTTCCGTCTCGTCGGTGCCGATCCGGTCCAGGTCGCGGCCGGCCTGGTCGAGCAGGGCACGCATGGCGGCCTCCGCGGCCAGGGGGTCCTGGTCGCGCACGGCGTCCAGGACGGCGCGGTGGGCCGGTATCGGGTCCTCGCTGTGCGGGGAGCTGTGCACGATGCGGTCGCGGTGGGCGAGGCCGGACTCGATCACCATCTCCATGCGTTCGAGGAGTTCGTTGTGGGTCGCGGCGAGCAGCGCGCGGTGGAAGGCGAGGTCGGCCTCGACGGCGTGCGCGGCCCCGGCGTCCTCCTCCCCCATCGCCGCGAGGGCGCCGTCGAGGGCGGCCAGGTCGTCGTCGGTGCGGCGCTGGGCGGCGAGGCGGACGGCGGCGGGTTCGATGATCGCGCGCACCTCGGCGAGGTTGTGCAGCAGTGCCTGGTCGGCGTCGCCGGTGCGACCGCCCTCGAACTGCCAGCGCAGCACGTCGGCGTCGAGCAGGTTCCAGTCGGCGCGGGAGCGGACGAAAGTGCCGCGCTTCTGGCGGGCGTCGACCATCCCCTTGGCGGCGAGCACCTTCAGGGACTCGCGCAGGGCGGTGAGGCTCACGTCCAGCTCGCTCTGCAGCGCCACCAGGTCGAGGGTGGCCCCCTCGGGGATGTCGCCGCCCAGGATGCGGCGCGCGAGGGCTTCCACGGTCTGGCCGTGGACGCCGCGGCGGGCGTAGGGCGTCATGTCGTACAGCCTTTCTGCTTCGACGGGTTCACGAGGGGCGCGGTCATGCCGAGGCCTTCACGACGCTCCAGCCGCCGTCCACGACGAGGCTCGTGCCGGTGATGTAGGAGGCCTCGTCGGCGGCGAGGAAGGCAACGGCCGCGGCGACCTCCTCGGGGGTGCCGAACCGCCGGGCGGCCGTCTCGGCGACACTCCGCACCCGTTCCTCTTCGGGCACCCTGCCCCAGGCCGCGGTCAGGATCGGCCCCGGTACGACGGCGTTGACGCGCACCTCGGGCCCGTACTCGACGGCGAGCTGACCGCACAGGGAGAGCAGGGCGCCCTTGGAGGCGGCGTAGGCGGGATGTCCGGGGATGCCCTTGTGGGCGTGGACGGACGAGGTCAGCACCACGGCGCCCCGCCGGTCCCGCAGATCGGGCAGGGCCGCGCGGAAGCCCAGGAAGCTCCCCGTCAGGTTCACGTCGAGCTGCCGCTGCCACGACGGCAGGGACATCTCATGGGCGGGCGTGACGTCGACGGTGAAGGCATTGCTGACGAGGACGTCCACGGGGCCGAAGGCCTGCGCGGCGGCGACGACCAGCGCCCAGTCCTCCTCGACGGCGACATCGGCGGCCACGAACCTGGCCCGGCCGCCGTCCTTGCCGATCCGCTCCGCCACGGCCTCGCCCCGCTCCTCGGCGACGTCGACGAGTACGACGGCGGCTCCCTCCTCGGCGAGGCGTACGGCGGTCGCGGCTCCGATGCCGGAGGCCGCTCCGGTGACCACGGCCGTGCGGCCGGTGAATCGGGCGCCGCCGTGCGGTCGTGCGGGCTGGTCCATCGTGGGGTTCGACTCCTTCGCGGGAAAGGGCTTGCTCGAAACATAAGGGGCTCAGGCACGTATCAGCACGACCAGGTCGGCGTCGTGATCGGCACTCCAGACGAACGGCAACCCGTGGTGGAGCAGATGAGCTCCGCCGTACGACGTCCCCGTCGCCGTGTCCCGGTAGCGCGCCGCCGGGTCGAGCCCCCGCAGCCGGAGCCGGTCGGGGCGTCCGGGCAGCAGCGGGGCGCCGTCGAGGCGGCCGGTGCTCAGCGCGGCGACGACCGTGCGCCCGCCGGCGTCGTACTGCACACCGCAGGTGCTGTCTTCCGGGGTGCCGAGGAGCCGGGCCTCTCCGTGGTGGACGACGTCCCGCACCTCCTTGTACCGGGCGATCCACGTCGTGGCCTCGGCCCGCTTCTCCGGCGTCCAGGCGCGCAGGTCGGCGCCCACGCCCAGGACTCCGCAGATGGCGTTGACGAAGCGGAAGGCGAGGCTGCGCGGGCGCGGGTCGAAGATGCCGGGGGCATCGGTGACCCAGGAGCTCATGACGTGCGGGGCGTGCGCGTGCAGGAAGCCGAACTGGACGGACAGCCGGTCCAGCGGGGCGGTGTTGTCGCTGGGCCAGACGACGTCGGTGCGGGCGAGGGTCGCGTGGTCGATCCGTCCGCCGCCGCCCGCGCAGCCCTCCACCGTGACGTCGGGATGGGCGGTGCGCAGGTGGTCGAGGACGCGCAGGTATCCGGCGACGTGCTCCGCGTCCAGGTCGAGGCGGTCGGCGGGCCCGGCGCCGGGTCGGCCGCGTTCGGTGGGCGGCCGGTTCATGTCCCACTTCAGATAGCTCACCGCGTACGCGGTCAGCAGTCGGTCGAGTGTGCCGATGACGAAGTCCTGGACGTCGGTGCGGCCCAGGTCGAGCAGAAGTTGGTTGCGGACCAGACGGGTGGGACGGCCGTCGATCCGGTAGACCCAGTCCGGGTGTTCGGCATACAGGCGGCTCGCGGGACTGACGGCCTCGGGTTCGACCCACAGGCCGAAGTCCAGCCCCAACCCCCTTATGTCCTCGACGAATTGGCCGAAACCCTGCGGGAACGCCGTCGGGTCCGGGTACCAGTCGCCGAGGCCCGCGGTGTCGTCGGCCCGCCCGGTGAACCAGCCGTCGTCCACGACGAACAGTTCGGCCCCGATGTCGGCGGCCGACTTGGCCAGCTCCAGTTGCCCGGCGGCGTCGACGTCGAAGCCGGTGGCCTCCCAGGAGTTGTAGAGCACCTTGCGGGGGCGGCGCAGCCGGTCGCCGGCGAGGTGGCGTTCGTAGCGGTGCCAGACGCGGGAGAGCCCGTCGAGTCCGTCCGGGCTGAAGGCGCAGGCGAGGCGGGGAGTGGTGAGGGTGTCTCCCGGCACGAGGACGACCGCGCCCTCGTGCGGGACCCGCCCGGCGCGCACGCGCAGCGAACGGCCCGGCTCGGCCTCGGCGGTGATGTGCCAGTTGCCCGGCCATTCGAGCGCGATGCCGTACGCGGCCTCCGCGTCCCCGTCCTGCACGGCGAGCCAGGGCGCGTACGCGTGTCCGGGCACGCCCTGGAGGCTGCCGATGCCGAACGTGCCTCTGGGCAGGTCGAGTTGGGTGCGCTGGAACTCCTGCGACCACTGGCCGGTGAGGTAGGTGAGCCGGGCCGCGCCCGTCACCGGAATGTTCACGGCGGCGGAGTCGAACCGTTCCAGGCGCAGTTCCTCCCGGCCGGTGTGCTCGGTCCAGCGGAGGATCACGTCCGTGCCCGGCACGGTCTCGTAGCAGAGGACCGTGCGGAGACCGAGCACGTCGTCGGTGAAGGCGAGCCGCAAGGCCCCCTCCCCTTCCTCCGCCCCGTCGAACTCCCACCACACGCCCCGCTCCTCGCCCGGGCGTGCCGCCACGAAGTCGGCGCCGGTGAACGGCCTCAGTCCGTACGGCAGATACTCGGCGGGGGCGGCGTCGGCAGGCGTGATGAAGTGCGTACGCCGCGACCAGTCGAGGGCGGAGGGGCCCTCCTCGACGCCGAGCGGACCCCAGGCGTCGAGTTCGGCCCATGGACCGTCCGGGGACAGACGCACGGTGTAGCTGGTGTTCTCCGTCCGCAACATCCAGCGGTCGTACGTCACTTGACCGCTCCCAGGTTGAGCCCGGCCACGAAGTGCCGCTGAAACCGCAGGAACACGGCGACCGTGGGCGCGGCGGCGATGACGGAACCGGCGGCGATCACGTTCCACATCGACACGTACTGCCCCTGAAGTCCGATGAGGGCGGCGGTGATCGGCATCTTGGTGTCGCTGCGCAGGACGGTGATCGCCCAGAGCAGGTCGTTGAAGATCCAGGTGAAGGACAGGGCGCTGAGGGCGGCCAGGGCGGGGCGGGTCAGCGGGAGGATGATCCGCCAGAAGATCTGCCAGGGTCCGGCGCCGTCGACGACCGCGGCCTGCTGGATCTCCACCGGTATCGACCGCATGAAGCCGTGCAGGACGAAGACGTAGAAGCCGACGCCGAAACCGATCTGCACGCCGATCAGCGCGGGCAGGGTGTCGTAGACGCCCATCAGTTCGCTGAGCTTGGACACCGGGATGAGCAGAATCTGCGGTGGGAGAAGGTTGCCGCCGAGCATGAGGAGCAACAGGGAGCGGCGGAAGGGTAGTTCGTAGCGGCTGAGGGCGAACGCCGCCATGGCGGCCAGGGCGAGGGTCACCAGGACGCAGGGCACGGTGACGAGCAGGCTGTTGATCAGGGCGCGCTGCTGGCCGCCGTCGACCCAGGCCTGGCGGAAGTTGCCGAGGGTGAAGGAGTGGGGCCAACTGCCCAGCCCGTGCGCGGCGATGTCGTCGAAGGAGCGCAGGCTGGTCACCAGGACCAGGGCGATGGGCAGCAGCCACAGGACGGCCAACGCCCCGGCGCCCAGGTGGAATCCGGCGGTCGCGGCCCTCTTGCGGCGCAGGGCGGTGGAGGTGGCGGACATCAGTCGGCCTCCCGGAACGCGCGGACGAGGTAGGAGCAGATCACGCCGAAGGCCAGTACGAAGATGACGACGGCCAGTGCGGAGCCGTAGCCGAGTCGCAGGGACTGGAAGGCAGTTGAGTACATGTATGTGCTCAGCAGCTCGGAGGAGTGGTAGGGGCCGCCGCGGGTCAGCGACCACACGACGTCGAAGGAGCGCAGCGAGTCGATGACGATGACCGACACAACGACCGCGTTGACGCTGCGGAGTTGGGGCAGGGTGACGTGCCGGAAGCGCTGCCGGGCGGTCGCGCCGTCCACCTTGGCCGCCTCGTACAGGGCGGGATCGATGCCCTTGAGGCCGGCCAGGTACAGGACCATGACGTAGCCGATCTGCCGCCACAGGGCGGGCACGATCACCGCGTACAGGGCGGTGTCCTGGTCGGCGAGCCAGGCGTGGCGGAGGCTGTCGAGGCCGACGGATGCGAGGAGTTGGTTGAGGACGCCGTCGGGCTGGTAGATCGCCTGCCAGACGAGGGCGGTGGCTACCAGGGAGAAGACGACGGGCAGGAACAGGGCGGCCCGGTAGAAGCCGACGCCCCGTCGCTCCTGCTGGAGGAGGAGCGCTGCGGCCAGTCCCAGCAGGGCGGACAGACCGCCGAAGAGGACGAGCCACAGCACCGTGTGGCCGGCCGCGCTGCGGAAGACGTCGTCGTGGGCCATCTCCCGGAAGTTGTCCAGGCCGATGAACTGCGGTGCCGAGACGCCGTCCCAGCGCGTGAGGGCGAGGTAGAAGCCCTGCAGGGCGGGCCAGAACACCCAAACCGCCTCGGCGAGGAGCGGGACCAGGACGAAGGCCAGGACCAGGGGTGGCGTGCGCCGGGGACCCCGGACCCGCTTGCCGCTGAGCGGCGTGCGGGCCGGGGACTTGCGTTCGGGCGCGGTCAGGACGGCCATGTCAGGCGTTCCAGATCTTCTCGGCCTCGCGCTGCCAGTCGGTGAGGATGCTGCCGATCGACTTGGGTTTGGCCAGGAACTTGGTCAACGCGGTGTCCGCGGTGGGCTGGAGGGCGTCGCTGGAGTCCCGGTTGAAGAACTGGGTGATCTCGGCGGCCGCCTCGATGTGCTCCCGTCCCTTCTTCACCAGGGCGGTCCCGGCGTCCTTCGCGTCCGGGTTGCAGGGCAGGACGGTCCCGGACGAGCCCTTGATGTACGTCTCCTGCGCCTCGGCGGTGGCGAGGTAGCTCATCAGGTCGAGGACCTGGTCGCGGCGGCCGGTGCGGGCGCTCGCGAAGTAGCCGTCCGTGGGCGCCTCTTCGGCGAGCGGGACCTTGGAGTCGATGACCGGGAAGCGGAAGAAGTCGATGTCGTCCAGGGCGCTCTTCGGCGCCGCGTCGGCGAAGAAGGTGCCGATGAGCATCATGCCGCTGCGGCCGTTGAGCAGGGCGGTGGTGGCGTCCTGGAAGGGGACGGCGGCGCCGTTCGGGTCGAAGTACGGCAGCACCTCCTGCCAGCGGTCGAAGACCTTGCGCACCTCGGGGTCGTCGAACCGGTGCTTCCCGGCGAGGAGTTGACGGTGGTAGTCGGCGCCGTTGATCCGTATGTCGAGGTAGTCGAACCAGGCCGACGCCACCCAGGCGGTGTTGCCGCCCGCGCCGAGCCCGATCGGGGCGACGCCCTTGCTCTTGAGCTTGTCGCACAGATCGAGGAAGTCGTCCCAGCTCTTGGGCTCGCTCACGCCCCACTTGGCGAAGTTGGACTTCCGGTAGAACATCCCCCACCAGTAGTAGGTGGTGGGCACGAAGACCTTCTTGCCGGAGCTCGCGGTGCAGAGCGAGTTCAGCGCCTTGGAGTACTTCTTCAGGTCGGGCGAGGAAGTCCACGCCTCGTCGAGGTCGAGCAGCAGCTTCTTCTTGGCGTAGGCGTCGGCGACCGAGCCGGGGTACCAGGTGTACACGTCCGGCGGGTTGGCCGAGGTGAGATACGTCGGCAGCTGGGTGCGGAAGGTCTCCGCGGCGACCGTGTTGAGGCTCGCCCTGCCGGAACCCTGCTTGCCGTAGTCGGCGACGATGTCCTCCATCGCGGCCTTGGCCTGCGGGGCGGAGAGGTTGGACTGGAGCGTCACCGCGCCCTTCGAGGAGCTCTTGCCGGAGGAGGTGGAGGTGACGCACCCGCTGAGCAGTGCCGTCGTCCCGGCGGCACCGAGCCCGGCGAGGAACCGGCGTCGGCCTGGCTGAAGGTTGATCATGACTGTTTCCTCGTTCACTTGAATTGGGTGCGGTGCACATGGCCGTCGACACCGCGGAACACCGCGTCGACGACTCCGCCCGGGCCTTCGACCGCGCCGAGCGCACCGTCGAAGGCGGCACTCGGGAACTCCTGCCGCTTGCTCCACCCCTGCCAGGCACCGTCGGCGTACCGCTGCTGCCAGAGCGTGTAGTCCGCGGCCCGCGCGTACAGGACCACCTCGTCCCGCACGGCGACCAGGGTCGGACTGCCGCTGACGGTCCCGCCGAGCGAGGTCCACGCCGACCACTCCCCCGACGTGTCCCGCGACCGCGTCCACACGTCGTCCGCCGCGGTGCGTACGGCGACATGGACGCGCCCCTGGCTGTCGACGACGGCGGACGGACGGCCGTAGGTCGGCCGGTCACCGGGCGCGCCCAGCGACGTCCAGCCGGTCGCCGGCCCGCGCTGCACGATCCGCCCGTCGGCACCGCGCGCGAACAGCGTCCAGTGCGTCGGGTCGGTGAACGCCACGGACGGCGCGTCGGTCAACTGCCCGCCCAGGCTTTGCCATTGACCCCAGCGGCCGTCGGCGAAGACCCGCCGGTAGGCCCGGGAGTCGGCGCCGCGCACGAAGACGTCGGTGCGGCCGCCCGCGGAGGCGTACGCGGCCGGCTGGCCCAGGATCTTCCCCTGCGCGGGGCCGCCGAGGTCCTTCCGCCTGCCGTCGGTCTGCTGGACGAGCGAGCCGTGCGCGCCCCGGAAGAATGTGGTCAGCGTGTCGCCGTCGCGGACCACTGCCGGACTGGCCGTGGTCTTCTCGCCCAGGCTGGTTCCGGGCAGGGCTTCGGCTCCGGTCAGCTTCAAGAACGCGGTGCCGTGCGCGGGGACCTCAACCGTGTACGACCCCGTGTGCGTGCCGCGGTCGGTGCGTGCCCGCAGGTCGCGGACCTGCACCGGGCCACCGAGGCCGCTGTCGGCGAACTGCACGGTGCGCTCGGCGGGTCGGTCGGAGCGGTTGAGGAGGACGACGGCACGGCGGCCGTTGCCCTGCAGGACCTTGCTGTAGACGTCGCCGGTCGAGTCGTTCACCACCCGTACGCCCTGGACGGCCAGGGGATCCTGGTCGACGGCGATGATCTCCGGGTTGCGGAGCGTCTTGAGCATCGAGTCGGACAGAGTGCGCGGGTCGGAGCCCAGCATCAGCGGCGAGCCCATCTCGGCCCACATCACGAACTGGCTGGTCGACTCCTCCTGCGTCAGCTCGTACGACCCGTCGGTCATCCGGCGCATGGGGATGAGGTAGTCCGGGTCGTTGTAGTGGCCGGGGCCCTGCGCCTCCGGATGCCAGGCGTTGGCGTCCATGTTGCGCAGCACGTTGGGCCACTGGCCGGGGCTCGGGGTGCCCCAGGCGATGTCGGTGCCGGTGCGCCAGGAGTCGGCGGTCGTCGGGCCGTAGACGTAGGTGTTGTGGGCGTCCTGCTCGGGGGTGTGGGGCAGGCCCCAGTCGTCGGTGAGCGGATTGCACAGGTTCAGCAGCATTGTGCGGCCGGACTTGGCGACCGCGTCGCTGAACTCCTTGAACGCGGGCCCCGGATCGAGCTTCGCGCCGATCCCGCACAGGAAGTCGACCTTGATCGCGTCGACCTTCCAGCCCGCGAACTGCCGCGCGTCCTGGTCGTAGTAGCCACGGCTGCCGAGTCCGCAGCTCTTGCCGCCGTCGTAGGTACCCGCGTCGGTGTAGATGCCCGCCCGCAGTCCGCGTTGGTGCAGGTAGGACACGAGGGCGGGGATGCCGGAGGGGAAGCGGTCCGGGTTGGCCACCAACCGCCCCTGTGCGTCACGGGGGTTGTCGGCCTGCCAGCCGCCGTCGAGCCACACGATGTCGTAGCCGCTGTCGCGCAGCCCGCTGGAGACCAGCTTGTCGGCGACGGCGCGCACCTCCTTCTCGGTGGGTGCGCCGAGCCCGTAGTAGGTGTTCCAGCCCATGTAGGGCGTCGGTGCCAGGCCGCTGTCGTAGTACGCGGGGGCGCCCTGGTCCTCGGCGCTCCGCGCGGTGGCCGTGGGGGCGGCGGTCACGGCGAGGACGGTCGCGATCGCGGCCGTCGTGGTGTGGCGCCCGAGTCTGTGGCCTTTGGCCTTCCGGCCGTGCGGGTGTGAGGTCACGTGCCTCTCCGGGTGGTTGGGAAGCAGGAGGGCGTGGCGCGGGCCGCTCCGTGCGGAGGGCCGACGGCGTCACGGCGACGACTGTGGCGCGCGGCCGAAACCTTGTCAATATTAATTCCTAATTTATCTAAACAGCCGCCGGTGAGCTGCCGGAGACCTTGACAGCTTTCCGACCCGGGGGCAGTGTTCGGCAACGTTGTCAGAGCCCGCTTGGCAACGTTGTCCGCTGGCCGCCCAGATCTCTCCCGTTCCGCGAACATCCCTGATCGGAGCCGCAGTTCATGTCGGATCAGCCGCCCAGACCGTCGCGCCGCACCGTCCTGTCCACCGGGTCCACGCTCCTCGCGGGTTTCGGCCTCGGCATGGCCTTCCCCGCCGATGCCCTGGCATCCGGTTCCGGACAACCGAGCCGGCCCGATGAGCTCGCCGTCCACCGCCCCGTGTCCGTCTCCTCCACCGACTACGCGCCCACCCCGGCCGAGTTCGCGGTCGACGGACTCAGCACTGTCGGAGTGCGCGGCACGGGATGGCGGGCCGCGCCCGGTGACCCGCAGTGGATCTCCGTCGATCTCCAGGCGCTGTGCGAGGTCTCCTCGCTCCACCTCACCTTCGAGGCGACGGCGGACGACCCGCCGTACGTCGACGCCCCCGGGGGCAATCCGCGCAACGACACGACGGGGCAGGAGATCCTCTCCAGCTGCGCGGTCGCCTTCGTGATCGAGACGTCACGGGACCACAGGACGTGGACCGCCGTGTACCGCACCGACTCCGGCAAGGGCGGGGCGGTGGAGATCGCCCTGCCCGAACCCGTCACCGCACGCTGGCTGCGGATGACCGTGCACAAGCGGTCGAACGCGAACCCGCTGGGCCTCAACGGCCTCCAGGTGTACGGAACTTGCCGCACGGCCCGCCCCGATGTCACCGGCTGGACGGACTGGGGCTCCCACCACCGGACGCCCCCGGCGCTGAAGGTCGCCGAGGACGGCACCGTACCGCTGGAATCCGGCTGGGACCTGACCATGGACGACTGGGCCGGCGCAGACGGCGGTGACGGCGCCGAGTTGTCGAAGTCCGGGGTGGACACGAGCCGTTGGCTGCCGGCGACGGTCCCCGGCACGGTGCTGACCTCGCTGGTGGACCAGGGGAAGCTGCCCGACCCGGTCTCGGGCTTCAACAACCTCCATGTCCCGGAGGCGCTTTCACGGCACGCCTGGTGGTACCGGCGCGAGTTCCGCCTCCCCGAAGGCCTGCGCACCGGCGCGGGACGGCACGTCTGGCTGGAGTTCGACGGGGTCAACCACAAGGCCGAGGCATGGCTCAACGGCAGCAGGGTCGGCGACCTGACCTTCCCCTTCGCCCGCGCCGCCCACGACGTGACCAGCCTGATCGGCGATGCCGACGCACAGGCTCTCGCCGTCCGCATCACTCCCATGCCGTTCCCCGGCAGCCCCGGCGACAAGGGCCCGGCGGGCCTGGCGTTCGTCGACGCCGGGGCGAACATGATGAACCGCAACTCACCGACGTATCTGGCCTCTTCGGGCTGGGACTGGATGCCCGCGGTGCGGGACCGGGCGGCCGGCATCTGGAACCACGTACGGCTGCGCTCCACGGGCGCCGCGGTGCTGGGCGATCCCCGCGTGGACACCCGGCTGCCCGATCTGCCCGACACCCGCACGGCCGAGCTGACGATCGTGGTCCCGGTGCGGAACGCGGCCTCCGACGACAGACGCGTCACCGTCTCCGCGGCCTTCGACGGCGTTCGCCTGACCCGGACGGTCACGATCCCCGGCGGCGAGACGGCCGACGCCACCTTCACACCCGCCGACCACCCCCAACTCAAGCTCCGGAACCCGAAGTTGTGGTGGCCCAACGGCTACGGCGACCCGGCACTGCACCACCTCACCCTCACCGCCACGATCGCCGACGAGGAGAGCGACCGGCGCACCACCCGCTTCGGGATACGCCAGTTCGGCTACGAGTACGACATACCCCTCGTGTTCCAGTCCGGCAGCGACGCGTACGCCCAGACGGTGAACTTCACCCGCCGCAAGGCACGGTACGTGCGGATCATGTGCCGTACGCGGGCGACGAGTTGGGGCTCGTCCCTGTGGTCGCTCACGGTCGCCGACAGCGCCGCCCCGGACACCGACCTGGCGCTAGGCATGACGGCCACGTCCTCCTCCGTGGACGACCCGGCCAACGGGCCCGGCAACGCGACCGACGGTGACGCGGGTACGCGCTGGTCGTCCGCCTTCGAGGACGACCAGTGGATCCGGGTCGACCTGGGCTCCTCGGTCTCCTTCGACCGGCTGGTGATCACCTGGGAGCAGGCGTACGCGAAGACGTACACGATCCAGGTGTCCGACGACGACGAGAACTGGACGGACGCGGCCGCCGTCGACAACACGGCGGTACCGCTGCCGTTTGGGACAAGTGGTGCGGCGAGCCTGCAGAACGTGGACTTCGCGGCGCGGAAGGCCCGGTATCTGCGGGTCTTCTGCCGTACCCGGGCCACGAGTTGGGGCTCTTCGGTGTGGAGCCTGTCGGTTCTGGACAGCGGCTCGCCGGACACCGATCTGGCCCTGCACAAGAAGGCGACGTCCTCCTCGGTGGACGGCTCCAACGACCCCGGCAACGCCACCGACGGCGACCCGAACACCCGCTGGTCCTCCGCCTACGAGGACGACCAGTGGATCCGGGTCGACCTGGGCTCCTCGGTGACCTTCGACCGCGTGGCCGTCCTCTGGGAGACGGCCTACCCGAAGACGTACACGATCCAGGTCTCGGACGACGGCGAGGACTGGATGGACGTGAAGTCCGTCGACAACACACCCGTCCCGCTGAAGATCAGCGTCAACGGGGTGCGCGTCTTCTGCCGCGGCGGCAACTGGGGCTGGGACGAGCTGCTGCGCCGCATGCCGGCCGCGCGCACCGACACGGCGGTGCGGATGCACCGGGACATGAACTTCACGATGATCCGCAACTGGGTGGGCAGCAGCAACCGCGAGGAGTTCTACGCCAGTTGCGACGAGCACGGGCTGCTGGTGTGGAACGACTTCCCCAACGCCTGGGCCATGGACCCGCCGGACCACAAGGCCTTCCTCGACCTCGCGCGGGACACGGTGCGCCGGTACCGCAGCCACCCCTGCGTCGTCGTGTGGTGCGGCGCCAACGAGGGGAACCCGCCGGGCCCGGTCGACGACGGCATGCGTGCGGCGGTGCGCGCCGAGGCGCCGGACGTGTTCTACCAGAACAACTCGGCGGGCGGGATCGTCTCCGGCGGCGGGCCGTACGGATGGGTGGAGCCCGAGCGCTACTCCTCCCCCACCACCTACGGCAGCGGCAGCTTCGGCTTCCACACCGAGATCGGCATGCCGGTCGTACCGACGGTTGAGACGATGCGCGGCCTGGTCGGGGACGAGCCCGAGTGGCCGGTCGGCGGCGCCTGGTACTACCACGACTGGAGCACCAAGGGGAATCAGGCACCGCAGAACTACCGGGCGGCCATCGAGACCCGGCTCGACACCGCCGCGGACCTCGAGGACTTCTGCCGCAAGGCGCAGTTCGTCAACTACGAGAACCACCGAGCCATGTTCGAGGCCTGGAACGCCAACCTCTGGGACGACGCGAGCGGGCTCATGCTGTGGATGTCCCATCCCGCCTGGTACAGCACGGTGTGGCAGACGTACGACTACGACTTCGACGTCAACGGCGCCTACTACGGCGCCCGCAAGGCCGGTGAGCCCGTCCACGTCCAGGCCGGTGCGCAGGACGGCCGGGTGATCGCCGTGAACCACACGCCCCGGCCCATCACCGGCGCCACGGTGTCGGCCCGCCGCTTCGACCTCTCCGGCCGCGGACTCGCCCCCGAGCGGCACAGGGCCGTGGACATCGCGCCCTCCTCGACCACGGACGCGTTCACCCTGGACGACGGGACGGACGGTCTGCCGGACTTCCACCTGCTGCGGCTGCGCCTGACGGACGCGCGTGGCGGGCTGCTGTCCGAGAACACGTACTGGCGCTACCGGGAGGCCCAGGACATGCGGGCGCTGAACAGCGTGGATCGGTCCCGGGTGTCCGTCGACATCACCGCGACGGACCGCTCGGGCCCGCGCCACGGGCTCACGGCACGGCTGCGCAACCGCGGTTCGTCGGTGGCGGCGATGGTCCGCGTCTCGCTCGTCGACGCGAAGACCGGTCGCCGGGTGCTGCCCACCCTGTACAGCGACAACTACCTGTGGCTGCTGCCCGGTGAGACCAGGAACGTGACCACGTCCTGGCCGGCGACCGCGGCGGGCGCGACGAGGCCGAAGCTCCTCGTCGAGGGGTACAACGTGCCCTCGGTCGCCGTGGAGCCGTGATACTGGCTGATCATGAGCACCAACGAGCCACGGGTCCGGCAGCGGACCGACCGGGACCTCGACCCCTGCGTCGAGGTCCTCGCCGCCGTGCACCGGCACAGCGGCTACCCCGTCAACTGGCCCGCGGGCCCGGCCGATTGGCTGACGCCGTCCTCCCAGCTGGCGGCCTGGGTGGCCGAGGTCGACAGCCGCGTGGTCGGTCATCTCGGCCTGTCCCGGGCCGCCGACGGAGACGTGGCACCCGGGTTGTGGGGCGCCCGCGCGGGCCTCGGCGTCGAACGCACCGCCGTCGTCGGCCGGTTGTTCGTGTCGCCCGCCGCACGCGGGCACGGGCTCGGCGCCGCGCTGATGGCACGGGCCGTCGAGGAGGCGCGGGCGCGCGGACTGCACCCCGTGCTCGACGTCGTCGCCTCCGACAGGGCGGCCGCGGCCCTCTACGAGCGGCTGGGCTGGGAGTTGCTGGACGTCGTGGAGCAACGCTGGGCACCGGACCAGGTGGTGTCCGTCCGTTGCTACGCGGCCCCGCCCGGCCCGGTCAGTCCTCCGTCGCACTCGACCGGGGGCTGACCAGACCCGTCTCGTACGCCACCACCACGGCCTGGGCGCGGTCGCGCAGGGAGAGTTTGGTGAGGATGCGGGACACATGCGTCTTGACGGTCGCCTCGGAGAGGTGGAGGCGGGCCGCGAGTTCGGCGTTGCTCAGGCCCTGCGCGAGGAGCCCCAGGACGTCGAGTTCGCGGGGTGTCAGGGCTGCCAGGTCGCGGTGGAGGACCGCGGATTCCGCGCCGGTACGGGCGAAGCGCTCCACGAGGCGGCGGGTGATGGCCGGGGCGAGCAGCGCGTCGCCCGCGCGGACCGTGCGGACGGCGGCGACGAGGTGTTCGGGGGTGACGTCCTTGAGGAGGAAGCCGCTGGCTCCGGCGGACAGCGCCGCGTAGACGTAGTGGTCGAGGTCGAAGGTGGTGAGCATGACCACGCGTGGGGCGTCCGTCGCACCGGTGCCCGCGAGGATGCGTCGTGTGGCCTCCAGGCCGTCCATGTCCGGCATCCGGATGTCCATCAGCACCACGTCGGGCCTGGTGCGCCGGACCGCGGCGACCGCCTCGGCGCCGTCCCTCGCCTCGGCGACCACCTCGATGCCGTCGGCGCCGAGGATCAGCCGGAAGCCGGTGCGCACCAGAGCCTGGTCGTCGGCGACCACGACGCGCAGCGGTGGGTTCACGGGAGCTCCAGGGGGATCAGGGCGTGGACGCGGAAACCGCCGAGCGGGCGTGGACCGGTGCGCAGGGTGCCGCCGTGGACGGCCAACCGCTCGCGCAGGCCGATCAGTCCGCGCCCGTTGCCGGTGGCCGCGGCGGGGCCGGGCGGGCCGCCGGTGTCGGTGACCTCGACGCGGAGGTCCTCGTCGCCGTACGAGACCCGGACGCTCGCCTTGGCCCCGGCCGCGTGTTTCACGATGTTGGTCAGGGCCTCCTGGACCACGCGGTAGGCGGCCAGTTCGACTCCTGGTGAGGGCAGTTGGGCCGCCGGGCCCGTCACCGTCAGCTCGACGGGCAGCCCGGCGGTGCGCATCCGGCCCACGAGTGCCTCGAGTTGACCGAGGCCCGGCTGCGGGGCCAGGCACTCCGCGTCGTCCGTGTCCGGCGTGAGCAGTCCCATCACCTGCCGCAGCTCCCCCATCGCCGCCCGGCCGCCCGCCTCCACCGCGAGCAGCGCCTCGCGCGCCTGGTCGGGCGACCTGTCCATGATCTTGCGGGCGGCCCCGGCCTGGATCACCATCACGCTGACGTTGTGCGTGACGACGTCGTGCAACTCCCGTGCGATCCGGGCGCGTTCGTGCTCCACGGCCCGGCGCAGCGCCTCACTCTGCTCGCGCTCCACCGCGGTCAGCCGCGTCCGCGTATCGGCGGCCCGCCGTCGCCATGTGCGCAGTCCTATGGCGGCCACGACGACGGGGACGGAGACGAGCAACGGTACGTACTGGGTCGGGACGGTGGGCTCGAAGTACGCGTAGGGGTGGCGCGGTGTGTCGGGCCGTCCGATCAGAACCACCGTGCCGGCCAGGCTTGCCAGTGTCGCCACCCGGTAGGGGCTGTAGGCCGCGGCGGAGTAGGCGGCGATGACACAGTGGTAGAAGGTGATCCGGGCGACGCTGTCCGGGGTCAGCGCGGTCGCGGCCATCACGGTCCACAGCACCGCGAGGGGGTACCGGCGCCGCCAGGCCAGCGCCGCCGAGGCCAGGAACGCCAGGTCCCACAGGCCCACGATGCTGTGCACATGGGCCTGTTCGTACCCGTCGCCCATCGTGTAGTCGGTCGAGGCGGCGGCGAGGGCGAGGGCCAGTCCGGCGTCGAAGAGCCGCCCGCGCCGCGTCGGTTCGGGCATCGGACCGGTCGGACGCAGCAGTGCTCCGGCCGCCCCGCGCAGCCGGCCCGGGGTTCCTTCTCTCGCGTGCTGCCACACCGTCACCGGCCCATTCTCCCGGGCGGCCGCGGCGCCGGGAATCCCTCCGCAGGCCTGCCCGTGTACATCCGGCGCGTACATCTCAGGGATGACTCCGCGGTCCCTCGTCCCGATGCGGTACGGCGATTACCCCCGCCGGCCGTCGTCCGTTCCCGGTGTCGTTCCTAGCGTCGGATGCCCCGACCGAGGAGCCGTCATGACGACACCACTGATCGAACTGCGGGACGTGAGCCGCCGCTACGACGCCGGACCGCCCGCCCTGGACGACGCGTCCCTGACCGTGCGGACCGGGGAGGCGGTGGCCGTCCTGGGCCCGTCGGGCAGCGGCAAGTCGACGCTGCTGAACCTGGTCGCCGGCCTGGACCGGCCGGACACCGGCACGGTCACCGTGGACGGCGTACGGGTGGACCGGCTCGGCGAGGCCGCCGCGGCACGCTACCGGCGGGCGAAGATCGGCATGGTGTTCCAGTTCTTCAACCTGCTGGACGACCTGACCGTCGCCGACAACGTGGTCCTGCCCGCCCGGCTGGCGGGCCTCGGGCAGCGCGAGGCGCAGCGCCGTGCGGACGGTCTGCTGGAGTCGCTCGGCATCAGCCGTCACGCCCGTGCCTTCCCGGGCCGGCTGTCCGGCGGCGAGCGGCAGCGCGTCGCGGTGGCCCGGGCTCTGATGAACCGTCCGCCGCTGCTGCTGGCGGACGAGCCGACCGGAGCACTGGACTCCGCGTCCGGCGACGACGTGAGCCGCCTGCTCAAGGAGCTCAACGACGACGGCCAGACCCTCGTGATCGTCACCCACGACCTGGCTCTGGCCCAGTCGTGCACGCGCCGCACGGTCCGCCTCGCTGACGGCAGGATCGCCGCCGACGCCGAGACGGAGCCCGTCCGATGAGCGCGCTCGTCCGGGTCGTCGGCGCGGGCATGGCCCGCCGCCGGGTGCAGACCTTGGTGATCGGCCTGGCCACGCTGCTGGCGGTGACGGCGTCCGTGCTGGGCGGCTCGCTGCTGGTGGCGTCCGAGGCGCCGTTCGAGAAGGCCTTCGCGCGGCAGCACGGGGCGCATCTGGCCGCGCAGTTCGACGCGGGCAGGGCCACGCGGGCACAGGTCGAGGCATCGGCGCACGCCGCCGGGGCCGACGCCGCGGCGGGCCCGTTCCCGACCGCCTCCCCCGTCATGGGCATCAGCGGACAGTCGGTCGCGACGCTGTCCCTCGTCGGGCGCCCGACTCCCGGCGGAGCCGTCGACCGGGTCGACCTGACCAAGGGTCGCTGGGTCCGGAAGGCCGGCGAGATCGTGCTGTCGGCGGACACCGAACCGGCCGTGGGCCTCGGCCGGGAGCTCACCTTCCCGGACCTGCCCGGCAGCCCCTCCTTGACGGTGGTCGGCGTGGCCCGCTCGGTCAGCCGTACGGCGGACGGCTGGGTGCTGCCCTCGCAGATCCCGGCGCTCACCGCATCCGGCGAGGCGGGCGGCTACCAGATGCTCTACCGCTTCACGCACGCGGCCACCTCGACCGAGGTCGCCCGGGACCGGACCGCGGTCGCCTCGGCCGTCCCCGCCGGGTCGCTGTCCGGCGCGCAGTCCTGGCTGTCCGTCAAGAAGGTCGCCACCCGCGACACATCGCTGTTCGTGCCCTTCCTGGTCGCGTTCGGCGTCCTGGGCCTGGTCATGTCGGTACTGATCGTCGGCAACGTGGTCGCCGGCGCGGTGGCCACCGGCCTGCGACGCATCGGCGTCCTCAAGGCGGTCGGCTGCACGCCGGGCCAGGTCGTACGGGCCTGCGCGGGCCAGGCGCTGCTTCCGGCGGCGGTGGGGGTGGTGCTCGGCACGGTCGCCGGTCATCTGCTGGCCGTACCGCTGCTGTCCCGGACGGAGGACGTGTACGGCACTGCGGGGTTGGGCGTCGAGGTGTGGCTGGACGTCATGGTGGTCGGCGGGGTGCTGGGCGTGGTCGCGGTGACGGCGTGCGCGAGCGCCTGGCGGGCCGGGCGGCTGCGCACGGTCGACGCGCTGGCCCTCGGCCGCACGCCCGCTCCCGGCCGGGGCCGGCGTGCGGCGCGGCTGGCCGCCCGGCTTCCGCTGCCGCGGCCGGTGGGCCTCGGCCTGGCCCGTCCCTTCGCCCGCCCGGCGCGCACCGCCTCGATGGTGGCCGCGGTGGTGTTCGGCGCGGCGGCCGTCACCCTCGCCACCGGTCTGTCCGCCTCGCTGGGCGAGGTGATCGCGGCCAAGAACCACAACGCCGCCGACGTCACCGTCGGCGAGGCCGGCCCGACCGGCGGCGTGCACATCGGTCCCGGCGGCGGCCCGCCCACGGTCGCCGATCCCGCGGCGGTCACCAAGGCGATCGAGGACCAGGCCGGCACCCGCAGGTACTACGGCACCGCGACAACGCCGGCGGCCCTGTCGGGCGTGTCCGGAGAGATCAGCCTCGTCGCCTACGACGGGGACGCGTCCTGGGGCGGCTTCCGGATGGTCTCGGGGCGGTGGATGCATCGGGCCGGCGAAGTCGTGGTCGCGACACCGGTCCTGACCGCCGCGTCGGCCGAGGTCGGGGACACCATCACGCTGAAGGTGCACGGCAGGCCGGTGCCGGTGCGGATCGTCGGCGAGGTCTTCGACACCGGCGACGAGGGCACCCGCGTCTTCACCGACGCGGCGACGCTGAAGTCCGCCGTACCGGACCTGAAGTCCACGGCATACGCCGTCGATCTCAAGGCCGGCACCGACACGGACGCCTACGTGAAGGCGCTCAACGCCGAACTGAAGCCGCTGGGCACCGACGCGACCAGCGACAAGTACGTCAACGGCAGCGACACCGTCACCGTCATCGACGCCCTGACCGCGTTCCTCACCGCGCTGCTGGTCGGCGTGGCCGCGCTCGGCGTGCTGGGCGGCGTCGTCCTCGACACCCACGAACGCATCCGGGACCTCGGCGTCCACAAGGCCCTCGGCATGACGCCCCGCCAGACCGTCACGATGGTCGTCACCTCGGTCGTGCTGCCCGGCTTGGTCGGCGGCGCGCTGGGCGTGCCGCTCGGGGTGGCGGTGCACGACGCGGTGATGCCGGTCATGGGCCGAAGCAGCGGTATGCGGCTGCCCGAGTCGGTCATCGCCGTCTACGGCACACCCGAGTTGGTCCTGCTCGCCCTGGCGGGCACGGCCGTCGCCGTCCTGGGCTCGCTCCTGCCGGCCGGCTGGGCGGCCCGCATCCGCACGGCGACCGCGCTGCGCGCCGAGTGAGCGGGCGTGCGGGTGCGATCTCCTTCCGACCCCGCTCGTGCAACCCTCTCGCAACCTTGCCCGTGCTGCCCTGGACGCATGCCCGAGGAGACCCAGCGCGTCGAAATCACCCCTGCGGCCGCCGACTTGCTGCGCCGTCTGCGCGCGATGCACGGCCCGCTGATGTTCCACCAGTCCGGCGGCTGCTGCGACGGCAGCGCGCCCATGTGCTACCCGGAGGGCGAGTTCCGCACCGGCGGCTCCGACGTGCTGCTCGCGGAACTGGAGGTCGAGGGGGTGGCGGAGCCGGTGTCGTTCTGGATGTCGCGCAGCCAGTACGAGGTCTGGAGCCACACGCGGCTGATTGTGGACGTCGTGGCGGGACGCGGCAGCGGTTTCTCGCTGGAAGCACCCGAGGGGGTGCGTTTTCTCATCCGTTCTCGCGTAGTCGGCGCATAGCCACCCCGCGGGCCACCGTCGTCTGGTGCACTTCCCCTGAGATCCGAGACATTTGACGATCCCCCAGGGGGAACTGTGACGCATCGTCAGAAGCGTTTCGTAACAGGCAGATCCGACAGAACGGTTCGGGCGTCGGTGAGATCGGCACTGGCGTTCCTCACGGCATTCGGCGCGCTGGCCGGTGCGGCCCTGGTGGGGGCGGCACCGGCCAGCGGTGTGCAGAGCGCCACCGCGGTCGCGCCGGGAGTCACCTACAAGCAGTTCGACATCCAGGGGGCCAGGGGGCTGACACACGCCCATGTGCTCACCGTGAACCTGCGCAACACGCACACACGCCTCGGCCTGCTGTATCCGGGAGCCGTGGCCGCACGTGCCGCGGTCTCCACCATGGCCGACGCGCAGGGCGCCGTGGCGGGCATCAACGGCGACTTCTTCAACATCACCGAGACCCAGCACCCGGGCGTCGAGGCGACGGGCTCCACCGACGGACCGGCGATCGCGCGGGGTCGTGTGCTCAAGGCGTCGGTGCCGGACGGTCAGCGCTTCGGGCCGGAGCTGCCACCCGGCACCACCACCCGGGACGTGATCGGCGTGGGCGTCGACCGCAGGGCCCGGCTGGACAGCCTCGCCCTCAGCGGGTCGATCCGCACGCCGGTGGGGCGGCTGCCGCTGGGCGGGCTCAACCAGTACGCGCTGCCGGTGAACTCTGTCGGCGCCTTCACCTCCGACTGGGGCGGCGTCTCCCGGGTCCGCGCCACCTGCGGCACGGACACCGACCGGGGCGCCGCCTGCAGCTCGGACACCTACGAGGTGACGGTCCGGGGCAACCGGGTCGTCTCCAAGGCCGCCGCTCCGGGCAAGGGCGCCATCGCCGCGGGAACCACGGTGCTCGTCGGCCGGGAGGCGGGCGCCCGGCAGCTGCGGAAGTTCTTCAAGGGCGAGCCGGTGACGGTGTCGCACCGGCTGGTCGCCGCGACCTCCCGGACCGCGTACAGCTTCGCGCTCGGCGGCTATCCGGTCCTGAAGGGCGGCCGCCCGCCGGCCGGCCTCGACGACACGGCCGCGGCCGTGCGCACGGCCGTCGGCATCGCGGACGGCGGGAAGCGGCTGCTGCTGTTCGCGCTGGACGGTGCACCCGCGTACCGCAGCGGTCTGACGATCGCCGAAGTGGCCACCGCCATGCGGTCGTTGGGCTCGGTCGACGCCTTCAGTCTGGACGGCGGCGGATCGACGACCCTGGTCGCCCGTGCGCCGGGGGCAGCCGCGGTGTCCGTACGCAACCACCCGTCCGGCAACGCGGAACGCCCGGTCCCGAACGGCATCGGGGTGTTCTCGACGTCGTGATCCTCACGGCCTGAGACTGCTGACGATGTCCGCCGTGGCCGTGACGCCGCTGTGAATGGTGGGCGCGATGCTCGTGCTGGCCAGATAGAAGCCGAGCAGCGCGCACACCAGCGCGTGGGAGACCTTGAGCCCGCCGTTGCGCAGGAAGATCACCGCCAGGATCAGAAGCAGCAGCACCACAGAGATGGAAATCGCCATCGTCAACTCCTCCGCCACGCCGCCACGTCCGGTTCGCGGCGTTCGGCCGTAAGTGTGGCGTAGCGGAGGGTTCGCCCGGGCTGCTGACCTGTCCTCCGAACGTGTGGTTCTACGCGGCCCGGTGGGCCTTCAGGAACGCTTCGAGACCGGCGAGATCGTCGGTATTGAAGTAGTCGATGCCGGCGGCGAGCAGCTCGGTCCACAGCGCGTCCCGGGCGGGGCCCGCCAGGTCGGGGGTGTTCCAGAAGCGCACCTTCTGGCCCCGCGCGTGCGCCTGGCCGATGATGCCGCGCAGCTTCTGCCGCTCGGCGTCGGGGAACGCGCCCTCGCCGAGCCAGGTGAAGTTGAGCCGCCAGTTGTCGCTGATCAGCGGGACGAAGGAGGCGGGCGCCGAGGTGCCGAGGTCGGTGAGCCGGCCGTCGTAGAAGGCCCGCCGTACGGTCTGGGCCTCCATGGGCGTGCGGGCGGCTCGGTCGCCGGAGATCACGTTGGTGACCGGGCCGGGGAGGACGCGGCCGTGGGCGTACGTCGTGAACAGGTGCTTGTAACGCTGGAGATGCCGGTCGAGTTCGAGGTACGTCGACGAGCCCTCGGTCTTGATGTCGATGAGCAGTTGCAGGGGCTTGCGGTAACCCCGGTACACGGAACCGCGGTTGGCCTTGACGATCGCGGCCAGCGGGTCGAGGTAGAGGGACTCGAGGGTGCGGGTCGGGTCGAGCTCGGAGGCGTCGTGGGCGATGAGGAGCTGGTCGCCGACGAGGAAGATGTCGGCCTCGACGCTGCCGAAGCCGTGGTCGAGGGCGTCGAAGAGGGGGCGCGGGTGGTCGTAGTCGTTGTGGGCGTGGGCGCGCCACAACGGGCGGGGGCCGCGCCCGCGTTCGTTGGCGAACGCGCTGCCGGCGGGCGGAGCGAGGACTGCCGCGAGCGTGGCGCCGAAGGCGGTGAGGGCTCTGCGGCGGGTCATGAGTGCCATCTGCTGTCTCCCTGTGGGGCGGGTTCGAACCACAGGGAGTATGAGGCGGATTGGGCTCCAATGAACCTGTACATGCCAGGAGTTGGCCGGACTGCCGCTGCTTGTTCACTCCTTCCGCGCAGCCGCACGGAAAAGCCCGCCCCAGGTGGGGCGGGCTTCACCAGGTGACGGTCAGGGGGCCTGCAGGTCGACGAGTTCGGCCACGGCGGCACGGTGGGCGCCGGTCGTGCCGTAGGCGATCGAGTCGGCCTTGGCCCGCTTCAGGTAGAGATGGATGGGATGTTCCCAGGTCATACCGATACCGGCGTGCAGTTGCAGCGCCTCCTCGGCGGCGCGGACGGCGACCGGCGCCGCGTACGCCTGGGCGACGGTGACCGCCACGGCCACCTCCTCGTCGGACTCTCCGGTCGCGAGCGCGTCGGCCGCGTTGCGGGCGGCCGCGCGGAGGCTGACGACCTCCAGCCACAGCTGGGCGAGGCGGTGCTTGAGCGCCTGGAAGCCGCCGACGGGCCGGTTGAACTGGTTGCGCTCCTTGAGGTAGCGCACGGTCTCGGTCAACGTCCACTCGGCGAGGCCGAGTTGCTCCGAGGCGAGCAGCCCGGCACCGGCCCGCAGGGCCCGTCGTACGGCGGGCTCGGCCGCACCGAGCCGGCGAGCCGCCGCCCCGTCGAGGGTGACGGTCGCGAGGGGCCGGGTGAGGTCGAAGGCGGTTTGCGGGGTGACGGTCACGGCGTCCGCGTCGACGGCGTACAGCCCGCCGTCCTCGGCCGGCACCAGCAGCACGTCGGCCGCCGCGGCGTCCGCGATGGCGGTCAACTCGCCGTGCAGGGTGCCCTTTTCGACTCGTACGGTCTTGAAGGCGCCGCCCGGAGCGACGTTCAGTGCGACGGCGAGCGCGCCGATCTTGCGCCCCGACGCCAGCTCGGCGAGCAGGTCGTCGGCGTCGCCGCAGGCCAGCAGCGCCTCGGTGGCGACGACGGCACTCGTCAGGTACGGCACGGGAGCGACCGCCCGCCCCAACTCCTCCAGGACGACGGCGACTTCGCGATGCGTGGCGCCCTGGCCGCCCTTCTCCTCGGGCACCAGCAGGCCGGCCAGGCCCATGCCGTCCGCCAGGGCCTTCCAGGCCGCGAGGTCGTGCGGGGCGTCGGACTCGGTGCGCGCGATGACACCGGGGGCGTCGCAGTGGTCGGCGAGCAGGTCCCGGACGGCGGCGCGCAGCGCCTCTTCCTCCTCCGAGTACAGCAGGTCGGTCATCGGGCCAGGTCCTTCCAGGCGACGTCCTTGTCGGTGCGCGGCTCGGCGGGCAGGCCCAGGACGCGCTCGGCGACGATGTTCAGCAGGACCTCGCTGGTCCCGCCCTCGATGCTGTTGCCCTTCGAGCGGAGGTAGCGGTAGCCGGCCTCGCGGCCGGTGAAGTCCACCAGTTCGGGGCGGCGCATGGTCCAGTCGTCGTACAACAGGCCTTCCTCGCCGAGGAGTTCGACCTCCAGCCCGCTGATCTCCTGGTTGAGGCGGGCGAACGCGAGCTTCATGCCTGCGCCCTCGGGGCCGGGCTGGCCGACGGTGAGCTGCTGACGCAGGCGTTCGCCGGTGAGCCGGGCGACCTCGGCGTCGACCCAGAGCTTGACCAGCCGCTGGTGCAGGTCGTGGGTGCGCAACTCCGGTCGCTCGCGCCAGGTCTTGGCGACCGGGCCGATCATGCCGCCCTCGCGGGGCAGCCGCATGCCGCCGATGGCGACGCGTTCGTTGTTCAGCGTGGTCTGCGCGACCCGCCAGCCGTCGCCGATCTCGCCCAGGCGGCGGGAGTCGGGGATACGGACGTCGGTGAGGAACACCTCGTTGAACTCGGCCTCACCGGTGATCTGCCGCAGCGGACGGACCTCGACACCCGGGTCGGTCATGTCGCAGATGAAGTACGTGATGCCGGCGTGCTTGGGCACGTCCGGGTCGGTGCGGGCGATGAGGATGGCCCAGCGGGAGTTGTGCGCGCCGGACGTCCACACCTTCTGCCCGTTGACCACCCAGTGGTCGCCCTCCCGGACGGCGCGGGTGCCGAGCGCGGCCAGGTCGGAGCCGGCACCCGGCTCGCTGAACAGCTGGCACCAGACTTCCTCCCCCACCCACAGCGGCCGCAGATAGCGCTGCTTCTGCTCCTCGGTGCCGTACTTCAGGATGGTCGGCGCGGCCATGCCGAGGCCGATGCCGTTGCGGCGGGAGTCGTTGTCCGGGGCGCCCGCGGCCTCCAACTCGGCGTCCACGACGGCCTGGAGGGAGCGCGGGGCACCGAGCCCTCCGAGGCCCTCCGGGTAATGCACCCAGGACAGTCCCGCGTCGAAGCGAGCCTTGAGGAAGTCCAGGCGGTTGGTGGTGGCGGGCGGGTGCGCGGCCAGCAACTCGGCTGTGCGGCGGCCCAGTTCGGCTGCGTCGGTCATCGGGCGGCTCCGCTCTCCAGCGACGGCACTACGGCGACCCGGCCCGTCGTCACCCCGTCGCCGACCCGCTGCACGGCGGCCGCGGCCCCGGCCAGCGGTACGCGCTCGCTGACCAGCGGCTTGATGGCGCCCCGTGCCGACAGCTCGGTGAGCTGCTCGTGGCAGTGCTGGATCAGCTTCGGGTTCTTGGTGTTGTACAGGCCCCAGTGCAGGCCGAGGATCGAGTAGTTCTTCACCAGCGCGTGGTTGAGCCCCGGGCTGGGGATCGTCCCGCTCGCGAAGCCGACCACCACGATCCGCCCCTCGAAGGCGACGACCTTGGTGGACTGCGTGTAGGCCTCGCCGCCGACCGGGTCGTAGATCACGTCGGCGCCCCGGCCGCCGGTCGCCTCCTTGACGGCGGCGATGACGTCCTCGGCGCGCCGGTCGATGACGACGTCACAGCCCAACTCCCGGGCGACGGCGGCCTTTTCGGCGCCTCCCACGACGCCGATGACCGTGGCGCCGGCCGCCTTGCCGAGCTGCACGGCCGCGCTGCCGACCCCTCCAGCGGCAGCGTGGACGAGCAGCGTCTCGCCGGCTTCCAGGTGGGCGCGACGGTGCAGTCCGAACCAGCCCGTCTGGTAGCCGATGTGCAGGGCGGCGGCCTCGGCGTCGTCCAGCGAGTCGGGAGCGGGCAGCAGGCCGGCGGCGTCCGCGACGGCGTACTCGGCCAAACCGCCGTACGGCAGCGCGGGGTTGGCCAGCACCCGGCGGCCGTCCTCGGTCTCGCCACAGATCTCCACGCCGGGCGTGAACGGCAGCGGCGGGCGCACCTGGTAGTGGCCCCGGCACATCAGCACGTCCGGGAAGTTGATGTTCGCGGCACGCACCTTCAGCAGCACCTGGCCCTCGCCGGGCGTGGGCCGCTCCACCTCCTCGAGCCGCATCACCTCGCTCGGCTCGCCGAGTTCGTGCACTTGCCATGCCTGCATGCGGTGCCTCCACGGGACTGCGTCGACTACGTCGTCTGACCGGGGTCCCTCGCATACTAAGCGGTCGCTTGCCCGGGAGGGAACAGTAGCGTGCGTCACGACTGCCGGGGCTTCGCCCGTACGTGCATCCGCTCCCCCTGCGGCCCGAACAGACTCAGGAACTCCGCCGGCCCCTCCCCGGTCGACCCGAACCAGTGCGGCACCCGCGTGTCGAACTCGGCCGCCTCCCCGGCCGCGAGCACCACGTCGTGCTCGCCCAGCACCACCCGCAGCCGTCCGGACAGCACGTACAACCACTCGTAGCCCTCATGGATACGCGGTTCGGGCTCCTCGTCGGCCTGCGGCACCAGCACCTTGAAGGCCTGGAGGCCGCCCGGCTGCCGGGTGAGCGGCCAGAACGTGCGCCCGTGCCGGACGAGCGGCTTGCCCCGGGCCACCCTCGGATCTCCCACCGGGGGCGCCCCGACCAGCTCGTCCAGCGGCACCTGGTGGGCCTGCGCGATCGGCAGCAGCAGCTCCAGGCTGGGTTTGCGCAGCCCCGACTCCAGCCGGGACAGGGTGCTCACGGAGATCCCGGTCGACTCGGACAGGGCCGCGAGCGTCACCTCCCGGTCCTTCCGGATCCGCCGCAGCCGGGGCCCGACCTCCGCCAGCACGTCATCGGTAGTCATGAGTCGTATTGCAGAATCGGCAACGAAGTTTGTCAATCCCGCGCCCTGGAGTGACCGTGGCGGCATGACCGAGACAACCGAGACATACGAAGTGATCGTGATCGGCGGCGGCGCGGCAGGTCTGTCCGCGGCACTCGTCCTGGGCCGGGCCCGGCGCCACACTCTGGTCGTCGACGCGGGCGAGCCGCGCAACGCGCCCGCCGCCCATATGCAGGGCTATCTGTCCCGGGACGGCATGTCACCGGCCGAGTTCCTGGCGATCGGCCGCGAGGAGATCGCCCGGTACGGCGTCGAGCTGGTCCGGGACCGGGCGGTGGACGTCACCGCGGGCGAGGACTTCACGGTGGCCCTCGGGAGCGGACGCACCGTCCACGCCCGTCGCCTGGTGATCGCCACCGGTCTCAAGGACGAGCTCCCGGCCGTACCCGGTGTCGCGGAGCGCTTCGGCCGCGATGTGCTGCACTGCCCGTACTGCCACGGCTGGGAGGTGCGCGACCGGGCCTTCGGCGTGCTCGCCACCACCCCGATGAGCGTGCACCAGGCGCTGATCGTGTCCCAGTGGTCGAAGGACGTGACGTTCTTCCTGCACGCGGTCGCCGAGAAGGAGCTGTCGGACGACGATCTGCGCAGGCTCGCGGCGGCCGGTGTGAAGGTGGTGCCCGGCGAGGTCGCGGAGCTGGTGGTGGAGGACGACCGGCTCACCGGCGTACGCCTGACGGACGGCTCGACGCATGCGCGCGAGATCGTGTTCACCGCGCCCCGGGCCGTCCCGCAGACGGATCTGCTGCGGCGGCTCGGCGCCGAGCTGACCGAGACGCCGTTCGGCTCGTATCCCGTGGTCGACCCGACGGGCCTGACGACCGTGCCCGGCGTCTGGGCGGTGGGCAACGCGATGGGCTTCGCCGAGCAGGTCGTGAACGCGGCGGCCGGCGGCTACCGCGCGGGCGCCACGATCAACGGGGAGCTGCTGATGGCCGACCTCGACGCAGCAACTTGAGGGGTGCGGGGCCGTATCGATATGCGGCTCCCGCCGCGTGGGCGCGACCAGCCACAACGGACCCGCAGACGACAGACGACCCGTTCGTCCGGGTGTATACCAGCGGAGCGCGATGCACCATGGCTGCATGCTGCTTGCCCGGCTGGCCCATGTGTCCCAGGAGGTCGCCGCCACCTCGGCGCGGTCCCGGAAGATCGCTCTGCTCGCCGAGCTGTTCCGGGACGCCGAGGCGGACGACGTGCCGATCGTGATCCCGTATCTGGCGGGACGGCTGCCGCAGGGACGCCTCGGCGTCGGCTGGAAGGTACTGAGCCACCCGGTCGCCCCGGCCAACGAACCCACGCTCACCGTGCGCGAGGTGGACGCCCTCCTCAGCGAACTGGGCAAGGTCGCGGGCGCCGGCTCCCAGGCCGAACGGGCCCGGCTCGTCGGGGAATTGATGGGTGCGGCGACGGAGGAAGAGCAGCGGTTCCTGTTCGGGCTGCTCACCGGCGAGGTGCGGCAGGGCGCCCTGGACGCCGTCGCCGTCGAGGGCCTGGCGCAGGCGACTCAGGCGCCGCCCGTGGACGTGCGCCGGGCGGTGATGCTCGCGGGCTCCCTGCAGACGGTCGCGCAGGCGCTGCTCGCGGACGGCCCGGCGGCCCTGGACCGCTTCCGGCTCACCGTCGGCCGTCCGGTCCTGCCGATGCTCGCGCACAGCGCCTCCTCGGTGGCCGAGGCGGTCGACAAGCTCGGCGCCTGCGCGGTCGAGGAGAAGCTGGACGGTATCCGCGTCCAGATCCACCGGGACGGCGACACCGTACGGATCTACACCCGCACCCTCGACGACATCACCGACCGCCTGCCCGAACTCACCGCCGCCGCACTGGAGTTGAAGGGGAGGCGATTCATCCTGGACGGCGAGGTGATCTCCTTCGGCGAGGACGGACGGCCCCGGTCCTTCCAGGAGACGGCCGGGCGGGTCGGCTCGCGCGTGGACGTGGCGAGTGCCGCCGAGACGGTGCCCGTCTCCCCCGTCTTCTTCGACGCCCTCTCCGTCGACGACCGCGACCTGCTCGACCTGCCCTTCGCCGAACGGCACGCGGAGCTGGCCCGGCTGGTCCCCGAGCCGATGCGGGTGCGGCGCACGCTGGTGGCCGGGCCCGAGGACGTGAGCGAGGCCGAGGCCTTCCTCGCGAAGACCCTGGAGCGCGGCCACGAGGGGGTCGTCGTCAAGGGGCTCGACGCCGCCTACAGCGCGGGCCGCCGCGGCGCGTCCTGGCTGAAGGTCAAGCCCGTGCACACGCTGGACCTCGTCGTCCTGGCCGCCGAATGGGGCCACGGCCGCCGCACCGGCAAACTCTCCAACCTCCACCTGGGCGCTCGCACGGCGGACGGTGGCTTCGCGATGCTCGGCAAGACCTTCAAGGGCATGACCGACGCGATGCTCACCTGGCAGACGGAGCGCCTCCAGGAGCTGGCCGTGGACAGCAACGGCCACGTGGTGACCGTACGCCCCGAACTCGTCGTCGAGATCGCCTACGACGGCCTGCAGAAGTCCACCCGCTACCCGGCTGGCGTCACCCTCCGCTTCGCCCGCGTGGTCCGCTACCGCGAGGACAAGCGCCCCGAGGAGGCGGACACGGTCGAGACCCTGCTCGCGGCCCACCCGGAGGTGCACCCGTGACCGGGAAGCGGAGTGCCGGCCTGCTGTTGTACCGGCACACGGACAGCGGCCTTGAAGTATTGCTGGGCCACATGGGCGGCCCCTTCTTCGCCAAGCGCGACGCCGGGGCGTGGACCGTCCCGAAGGGCGAGTACGAGCCCACGGAGGAGACCGCTTGGGACGCCGCCCGGCGTGAGTTCCAGGAGGAACTCGGTCTGCCGCCGCCCGACGGCGAGGCCGTACCGCTCGGCGAGATCCGGCAGACGGGCGGCAAGACCGTCACGGCCTGGGCGATCGAGGCCGGCCTCGACCCCGCGACGATCACCCCCGGCACGTTCCGGATGGAGTGGCCGCCGAGGTCCGGCCGGACCCAGGAGTTCCCCGAACTGGACCGCGTCGAGTGGTTCGGCCTCGATCGCGCCCGGGACGTGATCGTCAAGGCACAGGCCGCGTTTCTCGACCGGCTGGCCGAACACTCGCCCTGAGCAGACGCACACGCGTTGCGGTCGCCCGCCGCGCGCGGGAAGGTCGTAGCACAGAGCCGCCATCAGGAGGTCAGCCATGCCCATCGCGACGGTGAACCCGGCGAACGGCGAGACGCTCAAGACGTACGAGGCCATGGGCGAGGAGGAGCTCGAGCGCCGGCTCCAGCTCGCCGAGGCCACGTTCCGGACGTACCGGACGACGTCGTTCGCCGAGCGCGCCCGCCTGCTGAACCGGGCCGCCGACCTGCTCGCCGGGATGGAGCAGGACATCGGCCGGGTCATGACCACCGAGATGGGCAAGCCCATCAAGCAGGCCCGCGCCGAGGCCGCCAAGTGCGCGAAGGCGATGCGCTGGTACGCCGACCACGCCGAGGAACTGCTCGCCGACGAGGAGCCCGCGGAGTTCGACGTGAAGGACTCGGGCGGCTCCCGCGTCCTGGTCCGTTACCGGCCGCTCGGCCCCGTGCTCGCGGTGATGCCGTGGAACTTCCCGCTCTGGCAGGTCGTCCGGTTCGCGGCGCCCGCGCTGATGGCGGGCAATGTGGGCCTGCTCAAGCACGCCTCGAACGTCCCGCAGACCGCCCTCTTCCTGGAGGACCTGTTCCACCAGGCGGGCTACCCGGAGGGCTGCTTCCAGACCCTGCTGGTCGGCTCCGGCGCCGTCGACGAGATCCTGCGCGACGAACGCGTCAAGGCGGCCACCCTCACGGGCAGTGAACCCGCCGGGCGGGCGGTCGCGTCCACCGCCGGGGACATGGTCAAGAAGACGGTGCTGGAGCTGGGCGGCAGCGACCCGTACATCGTCATGCCGTCCGCCGACATCGACCGGGCGGCACAGATCGCGGTCACCGCGCGTGTGCAGAACAACGGGCAGTCGTGCATCGCCGCCAAGCGCTTCATCGTGCACACCGACGTCTACGACGCCTTCGCCGAACGGTTCGTGGCGGGGATGAAGGCGCTGAAGGTCGGCGACCCGATGGAGGAGGAGACGGACGTCGGGCCGCTGTCCAGCGAGCAGGGGCGGGACGACCTGGAGGAGCTGGTGGACGACGCCACGCGCAGCGGGGCGACGGTGCTGTGCGGCGGCCATCGGCTCCGCCGGCCCGAGCTGCCCGGGTGGTACTACCCGCCGACTGTTCTCGCCGACATCACGCGCGAGATGCGGATCCACCGCGAGGAGGCCTTCGGGCCCGTCGCCACGCTGTACCGCGCGTCCGGTCTCGACGAGGCCGTGCTCATCGCCAACGACTCACCGTTCGGCCTGAGTTCGAACGTGTGGACGCGGGACGAGGCGGAGGTCGACCGGTTCGTACGGGATCTGGAGGCCGGTGGCGTGTTCTTCAACGGCATGACCGCCTCCCATCCGGCGTTCCCGTTCGGCGGGGTCAAGCGGTCCGGGTACGGGCGTGAGCTGTCCGGGCACGGAATCCGCGAGTTCTGCAACATCACGACGGTTTGGCACGGTGCGTGAGCGCTGCGCGACTAACATCCCGGTTGTGAACCGCGAAGTGACTCTCCCTCTGATCGTCGATGACCGCGGTACCTTGCAGGTGGCTGCGTCCGACGTGAGCAAGCTGTTGCGGACGGTCGGCGGAAGGTGGCTGCACCTGGTCGAGGCCGGGGAGGGCGGGCTCGACGAGGACACGGTGGCGGCGTTGACGATCGAGCTGGCGAAGCTGGCCGATCGCATCGATGTGGCGTGCATCGCGCACAGCAGCGGGGGCGCACCGTAGGGACAGCAGCAGGGGTGCGCCGTAGGGATCGCGATCAGGCGAGCTGTCCCAGCGTCGCCCAGAACATCGCCTCGTAGTTCTGCAGCAAGCGGCCGTATCCGTGCGCGAGTTCCTCGTTCAGGAACCCCGTGTCCAGGCCCGCCTGGATCGCTGCCGTCGCCTTCCGGTCCAGCTCGGGGGCCGGTTTGGCGAAGAAGTCGAAGAAGGCGCAGGCCTCGTCCTTGAAGCCGTAGTGGGCGCGCAGGGCCCGGGCGATCCGCTCGCAATAGCCTCCCCACGCCGAGAAGTTGGCGGTGATCGCCAGGACGGTGTCCGTCGGGGAGGCGTTGAGGGCCAGCCAGGCCACGTATGCGGGGTAGGCCTGGCAGCCCGGCAGCGGCTCGTAGGCCTCCGTCCGCGGCGCGTCGACGCCGCACGCCGCGGCGAACGCCTCCAGCTTCGGCCCCGCCAGCGCCTCGCCCTCGGCGAGCGTCTCGAAGAAGGCGGCGGCCTCCGGCTCCTCCTTCGCGCGTTGCGCCAGATGCAGGAACGCGCGGCGGTCCGCCGGGATCACCCAGTGCTGTTCCAGAGCCAGCGTCGCGAGTGTGTCGCGGGAGGCCTCGCCCCGGGCGATCAGGGGCACGAGGGGGTTGGCCTGCGGGTCCGGGGCGAGCTTTGCCGTGGTCGTCTCGACCAGTTCCGCCGCCGTACGCGTCATCGCGTCCTCCGTGGGTTCGGATCGTGGGTCCGGATGCCGGGCTCCCGCCTTCGACCCTGGCACGGGGTCCCTGAAATGGAGTAGTCCGACGCGAGATCGTCGCTCCGTCGGGTGATCGTGGATTCACCACCCCCAGAGGTGAACCACTTTCTGACCGGGGGGCCGAAAGCCTTCCGGACGGCGAAAGCAGGCGCGGTTCATGGCGACTTTGTGCAGACCCTCGGTGTCCGTCCCAGAGCACGTGATCACGATGGAGGAGACGCTGGAGCTGGCGCGCTCCCACCACGCCGACCATCCCCAACTGCCGCTGGCCCTCCGGCTGATCGAGAACACGGGCGTACTCACCCGGCACATCGTGCAGCCGATCGAAGAGACCCTGAAGCACCCCGGTTTCGAGGAGCGCAACAAGGTCTACCAGGCCGAGGCGAAGGCCCGGGTGCCCGCCGTCGTCCAGCGGGCGCTCGACGACGCCCAGCTCCTCACCGCCGACATCGACGTGATCATCTACGTGTCGTGCACGGGCTTCATGATGCCCTCGCTCACGGCCTGGCTGATCAACGAGATGGACTTCGACAGCACCACCCGCCAGATACCCATCGCCCAGCTGGGCTGCGCGGCCGGCGGTGCGGCGATCAACCGGGCGCACGACTTCTGCTCGGCCTACCCCGAGGCCAACGTGCTGATCGTGGCCTGCGAGTTCTGCTCGCTGTGCTACCAGCCCACCGACCTGGGCGTCGGATCCCTGCTGTCCAACGGCCTGTTCGGCGACGGGATCGCCGCCGCGGTGGTGCGCGGCCGGGGCGGCGAGGGCATCGAGCTGGAGCGCAACGGCTCCTACCTGATCCCCAAGACCGAAGAGTGGATCATGTACGACGTCCGCGCGACCGGCTTCCACTTCCTGCTGGACAAGCGGGTGCCGGGCACGATGGAGCCGCTGGCCCCGGCGCTGCAGGAACTGGCCGGGCTGCACGGCTGGGACGCCGCCGACCTGGATTTCTACATCATCCACGCGGGCGGCCCGCGCATCCTCGACGACCTCAGCAAGTTCCTGCAGGTCGACCCGCACGCCTTCCGGTTCAGCCGGGCCACGCTCACCGAGTACGGCAACATCGCCAGCGCCGTCGTCCTCGACGCGCTGCGCCGGCTGTTCGACGAGGGCGGCGCCCAGCACCGGGCGCGCGGGCTGCTCGCCGGGTTCGGTCCCGGCATCACCGCGGAAATGGCCCTGGGCCGCTGGCACAGCCCGGCCGAACTGACGGCATGAGGACGGCATGACTGAAGAAACGCTCACCGAGACCCTTCCCCCGGTCCGGCACTGGCCGGCCCTCGACCTGACCGGCATCGACTTCGACCCGGTGCTGACCGAGCTGATGCGCGAAGGCCCCGTCACCCGCATCCAGTTGCCCAACGGCGAGGGCTGGGCCTGGCTGGTCACGCGCTACGACGACGTACGCATGGTGACCAACGACCCCCGCTTCAGCCGCGAGGCGGTCATGGACCAGCCGGTCACCCGGCTCGCCCCGCACTTCATCCCGCAGCGGGGCGCGGTCGGCTTCCTGGACCCGCCGGACCACACCCGGCTGCGCCGCTCGGTGGCGGCCGCCTTCACGGCGAAGGGCGTGGAGCGGGTGCGCGAGCGGTCGCGGCGGATGCTGGACGAACTGGTCGACGAGATGCTGCAGGACGGCCCGCCGACGGACCTCACCGCGACCGTGCTCACCCCCTTCCCCATCGCGGTGATCTGCGAGCTGATGGGCGTCCCGGCCGCCGACCGGCACGGCATGCACACCTGGACCCAGCTGATCCTGTCCTCCTCGCACGGCGCGAAGGTCAGCGAGAAGGCCAACAAGGAGATGGCCGCCTACTTCTCCGACCTGATCGGGCTCAGGGAGGGCAGCTCAGGCGAGGACGTCACGTCCCTGCTCGGCGCCGCCGTCGGCCGCGGCGAGATCACCCTGCAGGAGGCCGTCGGTCTCGCGGTGCTCCTCCAGATCGGCGGCGAGGCGGTCACGAACAACAGCGGCCAGATGTTCTATCTGCTGCTGACCCGCCCGGACCTGGCCGAACGGCTGCGCGCCGAGCCGGAGATCCGCCCCAGGGCCATCGACGAACTGCTGCGCTACATCCCGCACCGCAACGCGGTCGGCCTGTCGCGCATCGCGACGCAGGACGTGGACATCCAAGGCGTGCGGATCCGGGCGGGCGACCCCATCTATGTGTCGTACCTGGCCGCGAACCGCGACCCGGACGTCTTCCCGGACCCGGAGGCGATCGACTTCAGCCGCGCCCCGAACCCGCATGTGTCCTTCGGCTTCGGCCCGCACTACTGCCCGGGCGGCATGCTGGCCCGGCTGGAGTCCGAACTGCTCGTCGACGCGCTGCTGGACCGGGTGCCGGGCCTGAAGCTTGCCGTACCGCCCGACCAAGTGCCCTTCAGGAAGGGCGCGTTGATCCGCGGTCCCGAAGCCCTGCCGGTCACGTGGTGAGCGGCCGGTGACGGCGACGGAGGGCCTGCTGGTACCGCCGGGCCACGGCCGGGTCGTCCAGACCCCGGCCCAGCGCGTGACGTTCAAGGTCACCGGCACGCACTCGCGCACGGCGTCCACGTTCGAGGTGGAGGTACCGCCCGGCTTCGACGTCGGCGCCCATGTGCACACGCGCAGCGAGGAGTTGTTCTACGTGCTCGAAGGCGAACTGGACGTTCTCGCCTTCGAGCCCCGCATCCGCACCGCCGACAACTGGCAGAAGTGGCAGTCGAGTTCGGGCAACCGGGTGGTCCGGGCGACACCGGGCACGGTCATCGTCGTCCCACCGGGCTGCCCACACGCGTTCGCCAACCCGACGGACACCCCCGCGAGGATGTTCTTCCAGGCTTCCCCGCCCCCGGACCACGAGCGCTACTTCGAGGAGCTGCTGGAGATCCTGGGGGCGGGCGGACCGCCGGACCACGAGGCGATCGAAGAACTACGCCGCCGCTACGACATCGAACAACTGACGCCTTTGAAGCACCGGTGAGCCTGGCGCCCCCAAAGGGCGCGGGGCTGTATCGATTTGCGGCTCCGCCGCGCGGGCGCGACCAGCCACGAACAACCTGCGGACCGAGTCACACGGAACCCCCACGGCGCTACCGAATCGGCATCCCCGACAGGGTCCGCGCTATCACCAGCCGCTGAATCTCGCTCGTACCCTCAAAGATGGTGTAGATCGCAGCGTCACGGTGCATACGCTCCACCGGGTACTCCCGCGTGTAGCCGTTGCCGCCAAGTATCTGCACGGCCTGCGCGGTGACCTTCTTGGCGGTCTCGCTGGCGAACAGCTTCGACATCGAGCCCTCGGCGGCGGTGAACTGCTTGCCGTTGACCGCCATCCACGAGGCGCGCCAGACCAGCAGACGAGCGGCGTCGATGGCCGTGCGCATGTCCGCGAGCTGGAAGGCGACACCCTGGTTGTCGATGATCGGACGCCCGAACTGCTCGCGGGTCTTCGCGTAGTCGAGGGCCACCTCGTACGCGGCCCGCGCGGTGCCCACGGCCATGGCACCCACGGCCGGCCGCGAAGCCTCGAAGGTGGCCATCGCCGCGTTCTTGACCCGCTCGCCGCCGCCGGCCTTCGCCCGCTCGCGGGCACGCGCCAGACGCTGGTCCAGCTTCTCCTTGCCCCCGAGGAGGCAGGAACTGGGAACGCGGACGTTCTCCAGGACGACCTCGGCGGTGTGCGAGGCGCGGATGCCGTGCTTCTTGAACTTCTGCCCCTGGGACAGGCCCGGCGTGTTCGGCGGAATGATGAAGGACGCGTGGCCCTTGGAGCCCAGCTCCGGGTCGACGACGGCCACGACAACGTGGACGTTGGCGATGCCGCCGTTGGTCGCCCAGGTCTTCGTGCCGTTGATCACCCACTCGTCCTTGGCCTCGTCGTACACGGCACGCGTGCGCATGGAGGCCACGTCGGAACCGGCGTCGGGCTCGGAGGAGCAGAAGGCGGCGACCTTGACATCGTTGGCGTCGCCGTACATCTGGGGAATCCAGGTGCCGATCTGTTCCTCACTTCCGTTGGCGAGAACGCCCACGGCGGCCAGACCGGTGCCTACGATCGACAGGGCGATGCCCGCGTCGCCCCAGAACAGCTCCTCCATGGCCATCGGTATACCGAGACCGGTGGGGTCGAAGTACTGCTGGGCGTAGAAGTCGAGGGAGTAGATGCCTACCTTCGCGGCCTCCTGGATGACCGGCCAGGGAGTCTCCTCACGCTCGTCCCATTCGGCGGCCGCGGGGCGGATGACGTCTGCGGCGAAGCCGTGCAGCCAGTCCCTGACCTCCCTCTGTTCGTCGTTGAGCTCCATGGTGAACTCGGTCATGTCCCCTCCAGCGGCGGCGCACTTCCCTGTTACTAACGGTAACCCTAGTTTGTTACCCACGGGTAGGAAAAGTCAACTCCTGATGACGGGTCGGCAGCCCGTTCGATGCAGAGGGCATGTTGAGTGTTAGTTTGCGCAGGCGTCACCGAATAAGCACGGGTGGGGAGAGCTCATGGACACCACGCAGCGGACCGAGCAACAGCGGTCCGCCGACCGACGTCGGCGCGAGCTGCTGGAGGCCGCCGACAGAGTGGTGCTGCGCGACGGCCCACAGGCCTCGATGAACGCCATCGCCGCGGAGGCCGGCATCACGAAGCCGATCCTGTACCGCCACTTCGGCGACAAGAGCGGACTTTACGCGGCCTTGGCGAAGCGGCACACCGACGCCCTGCTGAACTCGCTCCGGGCGGCGCTCGACGCCCCGGCGGACCGGCGGGAACGGGTCGAGGCCACGCTCGACACCTACCTCGCGGCGATCGAGGCGCGTCCGCAGGTGTACCGGTTCCTCATGCATCCCGCCGAGGGCAGCCCGTCGGGCGACCAGGGCTTCGACGTCGGCAAGCATGCGATTCCGCTGCTGAGGCGCATGGGCGAGGAGTTGGCGCAGGTCATCGAGGACCGGCTGGATCTCGGCCCGGGAGGTCAGCAGCTGGCCCGGGTGTGGGGGCACGGGATAGTCGGCATGATGCATGCCGCCGGGGACTGGTGGCTGGGGGAACGGCCCTGTTCGCGGGCGGAGTTGGTGCGGAGTCTGGCCGACCTGCTGTGGGGGCGGCTCGCCGCGGCGGGGGACAAGGTGGGCGGTCCGGGGTTCTGACCGGTGCGCGGTCCCTCGCGCCCCTGAAGACCTGCGCTCACCGGCGCCAGGAAGCTCGCGCCACCTGTCGCATCAGGCGGCGGTGGCGCCGGCCCCTCAGTCTGTCCGCGTACACACTGCCTTCGAGGTGGTCGCACTCATGCTGCAAACACCGGGCGAAGAACCCCGTTCCATGCACCGTCACCGGCTCTCCGGTCACCGTGAAGCCCTCGACGACCGCGTGGTCGTACCGCTCCGTCCCCGCCTCCAGACCCGGCAGGGACAGACAGCCCTCGGGGCCGCGGATCACCACGCCGTCGGCCTCGACGAGCCGCGGGTTCACGAGGTGCCCCAAGTGCCGGACATCCTCGTCGTCCGGGCAGTCGTACACGAACACGCGCAAAGATTCACCGACTTGGTTCGCTGCCAGGCCCACCCCCTGGGCCGCGTACATCGTGGCGAACAAGTCCTCCACCAGGGCCGCCAGTTGGGGGCCGAAATCGGTGACTTCGCCGCATTCTTGGTGCAGGACCGGGTCCCCGAGCAGCGTGAGGGGCCGGACGCGCCCGCGGGCACCCGGGATGGAGACGTGTCGCATGGCGGCAAGAGTACGGTCCGGTCGGCTCACGCCCGCCCGCAGCCGGGCCGCGGTTCGGGAGCGTGAACAGATCTCGATAGGCTGAGGTCCACACCACGTTGCCGTCAGGCAGAGGCGCGGCGCGTACGCAAGGAGGATCGAGAACTCATGGCAGGCAACTCGGACCCGCTCACGCCGCGGGCCAAGCTGGCCGTGACCGCGGGCAAGGCGGTCGCGGCGGCATCGCGCGCCGCGGGGCGCGGGAGCGGTTCGGTGATCGGTGGCCGGGTGGCACTCAAGCTCGACCCGGACCTCCTCGCGCGGCTCGCCCAGCACCTTGACGTCACCCTGGTCTCGGCGACCAACGGCAAGACCACGACCACCCGGCTGATCGCGGAGGCCCTGCGCGCCGCCGGCCCGGTCGTCTCCAACGCGCTCGGCGCCAACATGCCCGCCGGCATCACCTCGGCCCTGGCCGGCAGCTCGGACGCCCGGTTCGGCGTCATCGAGGTCGACGAGAAGTACCTGGCCGGCGTCGCCCGGGACACCGACCCGAAGTGCATCGCCCTGCTGAACCTCTCCCGCGACCAGCTCGACCGCGCCGCCGAGACCCGCATGCTCGCGGAGAACTGGCGCGAGGGGCTCGCGGGCTCGAAGGCCGTCATCGTGGCCAACGCCGACGACCCGCTGGTGGTGTGGGCCGCGTCGTCCTCCCCCAATGTGATCTGGGTCGCCGCCGGGCAGATGTGGAAGGACGACGCCTGGTCCTGCCCGTCGTGCGGTGGCGTGATGCAGCGGCCGGGGGACGACTGGTTCTGCGGTGAGTGCGGCTTCCGTCGGCCGACGCCCAGCTGGGCGCTGTCCGGTGACCACGTGCTGGATCCACACGGATCCGCCTGGCCCATCCACCTCCAGCTGCCCGGCCGCGCCAACAAGGCGAACGCCGCCAGCTCCGCCGCCGTGGCCGCCGTCTTCGGCGTGCCGCCGCAGGTCGCCCTGGAACGCATGTACCAGGTGCAGGCCGTCGCCGGACGCTACGACGTGGTCCAGTTCGCCCAGCGCGACCTCCGGCTCCTGCTCGCCAAGAACCCGGCGGGCTGGCTCGAAACGTTCAGCCTGATCGATCCTCCGCCCACGCCGGTGATCCTCTCGGTGAACGCGCGCGGCGCCGACGGCACCGACACCTCCTGGCTGTGGGACGTCGACTACACGCGACTGACTGGCCACCCGATCTGCGTGATCGGCGACCGGAAGCTGGACCTCGCGGTGCGTCTCGAGGTCGCGAACCAGCACTTCCAGGTCTGCGAGGACCTCGACCAGGCGGTGCAGATGAGCCCGCCGGGCCGGATCGAGGTCATCGCCAACTACACCGCCTTCCAGGACCTGCGCCGCCGCGTCGGCAACTGACAACTCAGGGGACTTTTGTGAGCGACAACAGCCTGCGGGTCGTCTGGATCTACCCCGACCTGCTCAGCACGTACGGCGACCAGGGCAACGTCCTGGTCGTCGAGCGCCGGGCCCGGCAGCGCGGCCTCGACGTGGCCCGCCTGGACGTGCGCAGCGACCAGCCGATCCCGACCTCCGGCGACATCTACCTGATCGGTGGCGGCGAGGACCGTCCGCAGCGGCTCGCGGCCGAGCGGCTGCGCCGGGACGGCCATCTGCACCGGGCCGTCGAGAACGGCGCGATCGTCTTCTCGGTCTGCGCCGGCTACCAGATCCTCGGCCACGAGTTCATCAACGACCTCGGCCAGCGCGAACCGGGCCTCGGTCTGCTCGACGTGGTCTCGGCGCGCGGCGAGGGCGCGCGGTGCGTCGGTGACGTCCTCGCCGACATCGACCCGCGCCTCGGTCTGCCCCCGCTGACCGGCTTCGAGAACCACCAGGGCGTCACCCACCTCGGCCCCACCGCCCGCCCCTTCGCCAACGTCCGCCTGGGCAACGGCAACGGCACGGGCGACGGTACGGAGGGCGCGTACAACGACACGGTCTTCGGTACGTACATGCACGGCCCCGTGCTCGCGCGCAATCCGCAGATCGCCGACCTGCTGCTGAAGCTGGCGCTGGACGTGAACGCGCTGCCGCCGACCGACGACCGCTGGTACGAGGCATTGCGCAACGAGCGCATCGCGTCTGCTCAGCAGCCTGCCTGACCTGGTTGTTCACCTGAACTCCAGGTTGGTTCCACCAGCCCGTCTGACGGGGTGCGCGCCCACCTGAGCGGGGCCGTCCAGCAGGCGGACGCAAGGTGCTGCCCCGCCCCCTTCTGCCGCTAGGGTGGCGGGGTTCATACCGGACAACGTGGTCCGGTCCCGGTCCACGTTGAGAAGGTTCTTTCGGGCTATGCGCATTGGTGTCCTCACGTCCGGCGGCGACTGCCCCGGCCTGAACGCCGTCATCCGGTCCGTCGTGCACCGCGCCGTCGTGGACCACGGCGACGAGGTCATCGGCTTCCGGGACGGCTGGAAAGGCCTCCTGGAGTGCGACTACCTCAAGCTCGACCTCGACGCGGTGGGCGGCATCCTGGCCCGCGGCGGCACGATCCTCGGCTCCTCCCGGGTCCAGCCCTCGCATCTGCGCGACGGTGTGGAGCGGGCCAAGGGCCATGTCGAGGAGCTCGGCCTCGACGCGATCATCCCCATCGGCGGTGAGGGCACGCTCAAGGCGGCCCGGCTGATGTACGACAGCGGGCTGCCGATCGTCGGCGTACCGAAGACCATCGACAACGACATCGCCGTCACGGACGTCACCTTCGGCTTCGACACGGCCGTCGGTGTCGCAACCGAGGCCCTGGACCGGCTGAAGACCACCGCCGAGTCCCACCAGCGCGTCCTGGTCGTGGAGGTCATGGGCCGCCACACCGGCTGGATCGCGCTGCACTCCGGCATGGCGGCCGGCGCCCACGCCATCGTCGTACCGGAACGGCCCTTCGACATCGAGGAGTTGGCCGCGAAGGTCGGCGAGCGGTTCGAGGCGGGCAAGCGGTTCGCGATCGTCGTCGCGGCCGAGGGCGCCAAGCCGAAGGCCGGTTCCATGGAGTTCGACGAGGGCGGCAAGGACATCTACGGCCACGAGCGCTTCGCCGGGATCGCCCGTCAGCTGTCCATCGAGCTGGAGGAGCGGCTCGGGAAGGAAGCCCGGCCGGTGATCCTCGGGCACGTCCAGCGCGGCGGGACGCCGACCGCGTACGACCGGGTGCTCGCCACCCGCTTCGGGTGGCACGCGGTGGAGGCCGTGCACCGCGGGGAGTTCGGGAAGATGACGGCGCTCCGGGGCACGGACATCGTGATGGTGTCGCTCGCGGAAGCCGTGGAGACGCTGAAGACGGTTCCCGAGGAGCGCTACGACGAGGCCGAATGCGTCCTCTAGATCAGGTCGTAGGGAACGTCGTACGAAACTGAGGAATCCGCCCCCGGTCGCAGCAGCGGCCGGGGGCGGTTCTAGTCTGTGTGGCGGACAGACTTGCACAACCCCCACGAATCAGGAGCCGTTGGATGGATCACAGCGGGCACGGCATGACCATGGATCTGCCGCCGTTCACGCTGGGGCGGGGTCTTCAGTGGTCGGCGGACCCGTTCTTCCTCGTGGCCTGCCTGGTGGGGCTCGCGTTGTACGCGTACGGCGTCGTACGGCTGCGGCGGCGCGGTGACAAGTGGTCGGCGGCGCGGACGGTGTCGTTCGTCCTCGGTGTCCTGACCATCGGGCTCGTGATGTGCACCAAGCTGAATGACTACGGCATGGTCATGTTCAGCGTGCACATGGTGCAGCACATGATCATCAGCATGCTGTCGCCGATCCTGATCCTGCTGGGCGCCCCCGTCACGCTCGCCCTGCGCGCGCTACCGACCGCCGGCAAGGGCCGCAAGGGTCCGCGCGAACTGCTGCTGATGCTGCTGCACAGCCGGTACATGCGGATCATCACGCACCCGGCGTTCACCATCCCGCTGTTCATCGCGAGCCTGTACGGGCTGTACTTCACGCCGCTGTTCGACTTCCTGATGGGGTCGAAGGCCGGGCACATCGCGATGATGGTGCACTTCCTCGCCGTGGGCGTGGTCTTCTTCTGGCCGATCATCGGCGTGGATCCCGGTCCGCAGCGCCCGGGTTATCTGATGCGGATGCTGGAGCTGTTCGCGGGCATGCCGTTCCACGCGTTCTTCGGCATCGCGCTGATGATGGCGTCGACGCCGATGGTGCAGACGTTCAAGAACCCGCCCGCCTCGCTCGGCATCGACGCGCTCTCCGACCAGACCGCGGCCGGCGGCATCGCGTGGGCGTTCAGTGAGGTGCCGTCCGTGCTGGTGCTGCTCGCCCTGCTGTTCCAGTGGTACGGCTCCGAGCAGCGGCAGGCCAAGCGCCAGGACCGGGCCGCCGACCGTGACGGCGACAAGGAACTCCAGGCATACAACGCCTATTTGGCCTCATTGAACGCACGCGGGCGTTGAAGGCTTCGCCCTTCGGAAGCATTCAGTAGCATGAAGTGCATTGGGGGAACCGCCGGGGGGAGCGGTGATGACACTTCGCGCATTTATGCAAGGGGCCGGGAAATCGGTGATTCACAGGATCGCCGTCCTGCTCGTTTTCGTTCTGGTGCTCAGTGGGTGTGATCGAAGTACGCCACTGCAAGTCGTGAAGGCGGTGGCTGCGGGAGTTCCTTCTCTCGCACCTTTCTTCGACGAGGGCAGCGGGCTGGGCCATGACGCCGTGGTCAGGCCGCAGGCCGTGCACGGGAGTCTGCAGCAAGGGGACACACCTGGGCTGTACGGGGGCACGAGGAAGCCGACCATCTGCGACGTCAAGCAGCTCAAGGCATTCCTCACGGACCCCGCGAACCGGCAGAAGGCACAGGCGTGGGCGACCGCCTTTGACATCGGCACGGCCGAGATTCCGGAATATCTGGACCGGCTGACTCCTGTTCTCCTGCGTCACGACACCCTCGTGCAGAACCACGACTACAAGAAGGGAAAAGCCGTCCCCTACAACTCCTTGCTCCAGGCGGGAATCGCCGTTCTCGTCGACGAACAGGGACTTCCGGCTGTGAAGTGTTCGTGCGGAAATCCACTCCGTCCCTTCACGGGTGACACGAACCGGATTTCGGTCAAGTTCAAGGACGGCAACAAGAAGTGGCGGGGATACGAACGTTCTTCCGTGGTCGCCGTGCGGCCGGCGAGCCGGAAAATGGAGCGGCTCGCACTGGTCGACGTAGATGATTCGAGCCGGGGCATCGACCGGCCGGTCGGCACGACGGGCGCCCAGGACAAGACCTTCAACACGCGCAAGCAGCGTGCGGTGCCCGCCCTCGCAGGAATGACGTTCGGGGACGCGAGCAGGCGGCTGGCCGACAAGGGGCTGGCGGTCGGCTACGACGGGAAGGCGCGGCCGCCCGACGACGCGCGGGTCACGGCCTCGGACCCACCGGCGGGGACCGAGCTGCGGTTCGGGCAGTACGTGACGCTGAGCGTGGCCGGGGGGACGTCGGGCGGGTCGACCACTCCCCCGGCGCCCACGACCTCCGAACCGTCGACCGCACCGCCTTCGTCGCCGACCTCGCCTTCGTCACCGTCCTCGCCGTCGAGCGGCGGGTCCGGGTCGTCGTCCTCCGTACCCCCGTCGAGCGCGCCGCCCAGTTCCAAGCCGCCCTCGTCGAATGCGCCCCCCGGCTCGCCGCCGCCCACGACCGCGTCACCGCCGACCAGCGACCCGGTCACCAGCAGCGCGCCGCCGCCCAGCGACCCGGTGACGAGCAGCGCGCCCCCGCCCAGCGACCCGGTCACCACGAGCGCCCCGCCGCCCGGGACGACGAGCGCTCCGGCCACCGGCGAGCCGGCGAGCAGCGCGCCCGCCACAAGTGAGCCCGCGACCTCCGGGTCGGCCTCGACCGCGATCACATAGCGCCCTCGCAGAATCCGCAGAACCCGGGAGTCACCGGATGCATTCAGGATCATCGACGTCGGGAGTGGGCCGGGTCATCGCCGGCCGTTATCTGCTGCTGCACCAGCTCGGCAGCGGCGGCATGGGCCATGTGTGGCTCGCCCACGACCAGAGACTCGCCTGCGAGGTCGCGCTCAAGGAGATCGTGTTCCGGGACCTGGACCCGGCCGACGACGAGCGGGAGGCCCGGGTCGCCCGCGCCCGCGCGGAGGCCCGGTACGCGGCGGGGCTGCGCGGCCATCCGCACGTGGTGACGGTGCACGACGTGCTGGAGCACGAGGGGCTGCCGTGGATCGTCATGGAGTACGTGGCGGGCGCCGTGGACCTGAAGGAGCTGGTCGACACGCGCGGCCCGCTCGCGCCCGCGGAGTGCGCCCGCCTCGGGCTCGCCGTGCTCGACGCGCTGACCGCCGGGCACGAGCGGGGCGTCATGCACCGGGACGTGAAACCGGCGAACATCCTGCTCGCGCCGGACCGCACCGGGGCGCCGTACGGCCGGGTGCTGCTGACCGACTACGGCATCTCGGTACGGCCCGAGGGCGGCGAGACCCGGTACACGATGGCGTCCGTGCTGGTGGGGACCTCGGGCTATCTGGCGCCGGAGCGGGCCACGGGCGGGCCGCCGACCGCGGCCGCCGACCTGTTCTCACTGGGCTGCACGCTGTACCACGGCGTCGAGGGCCGGGGTCCCTTCGAGCGCGAGTCGAACCTCGCCGAGGTCACCGCGGTGGTCATGGAGGAGCCGCGTCCGGCCGTGCGCGCCGGCGCGCTGGGCCCCGTACTGCAGGCGCTGCTGGTGAAGGATCCGGGGCGGCGGCCGTCCGCGACGGAGGCGGAGGCGGCGCTGTCGCGGATCGTCACGCCGCAGGCCGAGGCGTACGCCCGCACGCAGACCGACCTCGGTTCGCAGCCGCCCTGGGCCGGCGTGGCGCCGGCTCCTCCGCCGCCGGGGCCCCGGCCCGGGCCGGACGGCTTCGGGCCCGTCGTCGTGTCCGCCGGGCCCGCCCACCGCCGCCGTGAGCTCCCGCGGGCCCTGCGTGCCGCCCTCGCCGCCTGTCTCGGTCTGGTGCTGGCGCTGGGGGGCGTCTGGTACGCCATGGCGAATCGTGACGACACGACCGGGGGCGGCGAGGCGTCACCGTACGGCTCGGCTGTCGGGCTGGCCGCGCCGCTCAAGGACGGGGAGTGCGTGCTCGCCGACTGGCCGGGCTCGGCCCGTTTCCAGGGTGTGCCCCGGCTGACGCCGGACCCCACCTGCCGGGACACGGCTCCGGACGGGCAGGTGATGGCGTTCGTGACCGCCGCGTCCGCGGACGCGGCGCGCCGGCTGGGGCCGGCCCGGTGCGAGGAGCGGACGCAGGAGATCCGGGAGCGGCTGGCGGACGTGCGCAGTGTCGCCGTCGTGCCGACTGAGGCCGGTTTCGAGGCCGCGGGACGGCGCACCGCCTGTCTGGTGCTGGGCGCGCACGGGCCGGTGTACGGGCCGCTGGGCGATCACCGGAAGATCGGCTCGGCCTTCGCCGACACGGCGAACATGCAGCGGCGGGACTGCCTGCAGGCCCGTTCCAACCGCGCCGCCGGCCTGGTGTCCTGCAGCGGCCCGCACGACGAGCAGGTGCTCGGTTTCACCCGGCTGGGCAAGGACGTCACGCTGACCGAGGCCCGTACGGAGTCGGACGGGGCGTGTGCGAAGGATGTGCCGCCGCGCGACTACGGCTTCGACCCGTCGGTGTACGCCTCCGGCTCCTGGACCAGCCAGGGTGCCTGGAAGTCGGGCACTCATTTCGTCGTCTGCACCGTCCGGAAGCAGAACGGGGGCACCATGGAGGGGGACGAATCCTGAAGGAGGGTGTTGCGATGCCCGGTTCTGCGGACAGTTCTACGAAGGCAATGGGGGCGATCACCGTCGGCGGCCTGGTCGTGGTGACCGCCTACACGGTGGCGCTCGGTTCCAACGGCTGGCTGTGGTTCGGGTGGGTGGTGCTGGGCCTGCTCACCCTCGGGATGGTCGCCACCCGCAGCTCGTGACGCTCACTCCTCGGTCATCCGTCCGGCGGAGTGCACGCCCGGCTGGTACTTCGGCAGCCGGGCGGTGACCTTCATGCCCGCTCCCACGGCGGTCTCGATGACGAGCCCGTAGTCGTCGCCGTAGACCTGGCGGAGCCGGTCGTCGACGTTGGACAGCCCGATGCCGCCCGAGGGGCTGACCTCGCCGGCGAGGATGCGGTGCAGCAGGACGGGGTCCATTCCCGCGCCGTCGTCCTCGATGACGACCAGCGCCTCGGCGCCGGTGTCCTGCGCGGTGATGCTGATGTGGCTCTTGCCTGCCCCCGCCTTGCCCTCCAGGCCGTGCTTGACGGCGTTCTCGACGAGCGGCTGCAGGCACAGGAAGGGCAGGGCGACCGGCAGCACCTCGGGGGCGATCTGCAGGGTGACGGAGAGGCGGTCGCCGAAGCGTGCCCGCACCAGCGCCAAGTAGTGGTCGATGGCGTGGAGTTCGTCGGCGAGGGTGGTGAAGTCGCCGTGCCTGCGGAACGAGTAGCGGGTGAAGTCGGCGAATTCCAGGAGGAGTTCACGGGCGCGCTCGGGGTCGGTGCGGACGAACGAGGCGATCACCGCCAGCGAGTTGAAGATGAAGTGCGGGGAGATCTGGGCCCGAAGTGCCTTGATCTCGGCCTCGATCAGCCGGGTGCGGGACTGGTCGAGATCCGCCAACTCCAACTGGACGGAGACCCAGCGGGCGACCTCCCCGGCGGCCCGGACCAGGACGGCGGACTCGCGGGGCGCACACGCGACGAGCGTTCCGTGCACACGGTCGTCGACGGTGAGCGGGGCGACGACCGCCCAGCGCACCGGGCAGTCCGGGGTGTCGCACTTGAGACGGAAGGCCTCACCGCGGCCGGTCTCCAGCGGTCCGGCGAGGCGTTCCATGACCTCGGCGCGGTGATGGCTGCCCACGCCGTCCCATACCAGGACGTCCTTCTGGTCCGTGAGGCACAGCGCGTCCGTGCCGAGGAGGGTGCGCAGTCTGCGGGCGGACTTGCGCGCGGTCTCCTCGGTCAGGCCCGCACGCAGCGGGGGCGCGGCGAGGGAGGCGGTGTGCAGGGTCTCGAAGGTGGCGTGCTCGACGGGGGTGCCCAGGCCGCCGAGGCTCTCGGGGCGGGCCGTGCGCCTGCCGAGCCAGAAGCCGGCGGCCAGCAGCGGCAGGACGGCCACGCACAGCCCGGCGAGGAAGCCGCTCATGCCTTCACCTCCGCCCTCAGATCCTCCGGCAGATGGAACCGGGCCAGAATCGCCTCGGTCCCGGTCGGGACCCGCCCCGGGGTGGCCAGGGACACCAGCACCATGGTGAGGAAGCCCAGCGGCACCGACCAGAGGGCGGGCCAGGCGAGCAGGGCGTGCAGCGGGCCGGAGCCCGGGAAGCCCGCCATGGTGGCGGCCACGGCCAGGAACGCGGAGCCGCCCCCGATCAGCATCCCGGCGGCCGCGCCCGGCGGGGTCAGCCGCCGCCACCAGATGCCGAGGACGAGCAGCGGGCAGAAGGACGAGGCCGAGACGGCGAAGGCCAGCCCCACGGCGTCGGCAACCGGCAGCCCGCCCACGATGACACTGGCGGCGAGGGGCACGGCCATGGAGAGCACCGTCCCGAGCCTGAAGTGCCGTACGCCGCGCGTCGGCAGGACGTCCTGGGTGAGCACGCCGGCCACGGCCATGGTCAGTCCGGACGCCGTGGACAGGAACGCGGCGAAGGCGCCGCCCGCCACCAGCGCGCCGAGCAGGTCGCCGCCGAGGCCGCCGATCATGCGGTCGGGCAGCAGCAGGACGGAGGCGTCCGCGTTGCCGGTGAGCGTGAGTTCGGGGGTGTAGAGCCGGCCGAGGGCGCCGTAGAGGGGCGGCAGCAGGTAGAACGCACCGATCAGGCCGAGCACGGCCACCGTGGTGCGGCGGGCGGCGACGCCGTGCGGGCTGGTGTAGAAGCGCACGACGACGTGCGGCAGGCCCATCGTGCCGAGGAAGGTGGCGAGGATCAGCCCGTACGTGGCGTACAGCGGACGTTCCTCGCGGCCCGCCGCCAGGGAGGTCGACATGCCGCCGTTGCTGCCCCGGTCGGCCGCGGGGACGGGGGCGCCCTTGGCGAAGGTCAGCCGGGTGCCGCTCTCGATGTGGTGCGTGCCGGCGGGGAGTCGGACTTTCCGGTCGTCATGCGTACGGCCGTCGATGGTGCCGCTCGCCGTCACGGTCAGCGGGCGGTCGAGGGTGAGGTCGAGGCTGTCGTCGACGCGTACGACGCGCTGCTCGCGGAAGGTCGCCGGTTCCTCGAAGGCGTGGCTGGGCGCCCCGTCGCCCTGCCAGGCGAGGACCAGGAAGAGGGCGGGGACGAGCAGGGCGGTGAGCTTGAGCCAGTACTGGAAGGCCTGCACGAAGGTGATGCTGCGCATTCCGCCGGCGGCGACCGTCGCGACCACGACGAAGGCCACGATGATCCCGCCGAGCGACTGGGGAGCGCCGGTCAGTACCGTCAACGTCAGCCCGGCGCCCTGGAGTTGGGGCAGCAGGTACAGCCAGCCGACCCCGACGACGAACGCCCCGGCCAGCCGCCGTACCGCATGCGAGGAGAGCCTCGCCTCGGCGAAGTCGGGCAGTGTGTAGGCGCCGGAGCGGCGCAGCGGGGCGGCGACGAACAGGAGGAGGACGAGATAGCCGGCGGTGTAGCCGACCGGGTACCAGAGCATGTCGGGGCCCTGGACCAGGACCAGGCCCGCTATGCCCAGGAAGGAGGCGGCGGAGAGGTATTCGCCGCTGATGGCGGCCGCGTTGAGGCGGGGGCCGACGGTGCGGGAGGCGACGTAGAAGTCGGAGGTGGTGCGGGATATGCGCAGGCCGAACGCGCCGACCAGGACGGTCGCCACGACGACGAGGGCGACGGCGGGGACGGCGTAGCTGGAGTTCATCGGTCCTCATCGCTCGGGTTCATCGGTCCTCGACGAGGCGTACGAAGTCCCGTTCGTTGCGCTCGGCGCGCCGTACGTACCACAGGGCGAGCAGGACCAGCGGGGCGTAGAGGCAGAAGCCGAGGATCAGCCATTCGAGGCGGTCGGCGTCCGGCATGGCGGCGAACAGCAGCGGCAGCGGGCCGATCAGCAGGCCGAGGAACGCGAACACGGCCAGGGCGGCGCGGAGTTGGCTGCGCATGAGGGAGCGGACGTAGGTGTGGCCGAGGGTGGTCTGCTCGTCGATCTCGGTGCGCGGGCGGTAGTAGCCGGAGGCCCGGCGGGTGCGGCGGGGCGGGCCGGTGACGACGACGCGGCGTTCGGCGGGGTCCTGGTTCGGCACGGTCACGGCCTCCTCATCAGCAGGTCCCGCAGCTCGCGCGTGTGGCGGCGGCTGACCTGGAGTTCCTCTTCGCCGACCAGCACGCTCACCGTGCCCGCATCCAGGCGCAGTTCGCCGACGTGTCGGAGGGCGACCAGGTGGCGGCGGTGGATGCGGACGAACCCGCGGGAGCGCCAGCGGTCCTCCAGGGTGGACAGCGGGATCCGTACGAGGTGGCTGCCCTTGTCGGTGTGCAGGCGGGCGTAGTCGCCCTGGGCCTCGACGTGGGTGATGTCGTCGACGGCCACGAAGCGTGTCACGCCGCCGAGTTCGACGGTTATGTGGTCCGGATCGGGCTCGTGCACGGGGATGCGCGGGGCGCTGCCGGTGAGCTCGGCGGCCCGGCGGATCGCTTCCGCGAGCCGTTCCTTGCGGACGGGCTTGAGGACGTAGTCGACGGCCTTGAGGTCGAAGGCCTGGACGGCGAAGTCCTCGTGGGCGGTGACGAACACGACCAGCGGCGGCTGGGCGAACCCGGTCAGCAGCCGGGCCAGGTCGAGGCCGTCGAGGCCGGGCATGTGGATGTCGAGGAAGACGACGTCGATCGCCTCGGGGCCGCCGGGACCGGATTCCAGCGCGCGGTTGATGCGGCGCAGCGCCTCGGTGGCGTCGCCGGCGCCCTCCGCGCTGCCGATGCGGGGGTCCGCGTTCAGGAGATAGAGCAGTTCCTCCAGCGAGGGGCGTTCGTCGTCGACGGCGAGGGCGCGCAGCATGAACCCGGAGTGTAGGTGGATTCAGTACGTCTGGACATGTGCCGGGCATGGACGTCCCTGCTGGATACAGTGCCGACATGAACAGCAGGCCCGAGCCGTTCGACGATATCGACCGGAAGATCATCACCGCGCTGATGGCCAACGCCAGGACGAGCTTCGCCGAGATCGGCGCGGCCGTCGGGCTGTCGTCGACGGCGGTCAAGCGGCGCGTGGACCGGCTGCGCGAGACGGGGGTGATCACCGCGTTCACGGCCACGGTGGAGCCGTCGGCGCTGGGCTGGAGCACGGAGGCGTACGTCGAGGTGTACTGCGAGGGCGCGGCCCCGCCGCGGCGGCTGACGGAGGTGGTCCGCAACCATCCGGAGATCACGGCGGCGATGACGGTGACGGGCGGCGCGGACGCGTTGCTGCACGTGCGGGCGCGGGACGTGGAGCACTTCGAGGAGGTGCTGGAGCGGATCCGCGTCGAACCCTTCATCCGGAAAACGATCAGCGTGATGGTGTTGTCCCATCTGCTCCCGGAAAGCCCGGAAGCGGGCGCCAGCCAGCCCGCTCCCGAATAAACGTCCGGTTACGCAGCAGAGCTGCGTGGAAACGGCAAAAGACGCAGCATTCCTGCGCAGACACGCAATTCTGGTTGCTTGTCGCGCGTCTCCGTCACTTCCTACCTTGGTGTCAACCCTCAGTCGACACCGCAGGAAGCGGAGGAACCCCTCTGTGCCCGACTCCCGTGTGCCGCGCCGACGGCGCTTCCTCGTCTGTGAACCCAGACATTTCGCCGTGCAGTACGCGATCAATCCCTGGATGCATCCCAATGTCCATCTCGATGTGGACCTGGCCCAGCAGCAGTGGCAGGCGCTGATCTCCGCCTACCGGGCCCACGGTCACACCGTCGACGCCCTGGAGCCGACCCCCGGTCTCCCGGACATGGTCTTCGCCGCGAACTCGGCGGTCGTCGTGGACGGCCGCGTCTTCGGCTCCCTGTTCCACGCGCCGGAGCGGCGCCCGGAGTCCACGCACTACGACACGTGGTTCAAGTCGGCCGGATTCGACGTGCACCGTCCCGAGTCCGTCTGCGAGGGCGAGGGCGACCTCGTCTGGACGGGCCGCTACGTCCTGGCGGGCACCGGATTCCGTACGACCCGCGAGGCGCACCGCGAGGTGCAGGAGTTCTTCGGCCACCCGGTGATCAGCCTGACGCTGGTGGACCCGCGCTTCTACCACCTGGACACGGCGCTGTTCGTCCTCGACGACGACAACGTCTCCTACTACCCGGAGGCGTTCTCTCCGGGCAGCCGGGAGGTGCTCGCGCGGCTGTACCCGGACGCCGTGCTCGCCACCCTCGACGACGCGCTGGCCTTCGGCCTCAACTCCGTCTCCGACGGCCGCAACGTGTTCATCGCGCCCCAGGCCGAGGCGCTCGCCTCCGCCCTCGCCGACCGCGGCTATGTCCCCGTCCCCGTCGACCTGTCCGAGTTCCGCAAGGCAGGCGGTGGCATCAAGTGCTGCACTCAGGAGATCCGTTCATGACCGCTCCCGTGACCACGCGTACCTCCGCCGACCTGATCCGCGCCGAGGAACCGGTCCTGGCGCACAACTACCACCCGCTGCCCGTGGTCGTCGCCCGTGCCGAGGGCACCTGGGTGGAGGACGTCGAGGGCCGCCGCTACCTCGACCTGCTGGCCGGTTACTCGGCCCTCAACTTCGGCCACCGCCACCCCGCGCTGACCGAGGCGGCCCACCGGCAACTGGACCGCCTCACCCTCACCTCGCGCGCCTTCCACAACGACCGCCTGGCCGAATTCGCCGAGCGGCTGGCCGAGTTGACCGGCCTGGACATGGTGCTGCCCATGAACACGGGCGCCGAAGCCGTCGAGAGCGGCATCAAGGTGGCCCGCAAGTGGGCGTACGAGGTGAAGGGCGTCCCGGCCGACCAGGCGACCATCGTGGTCGCCGCGGAGAACTTCCACGGCCGTACGACGACGATCGTCAGCTTCTCCACGGACGAGCAGGCACGGGCGGGCTTCGGCCCCTTCACCCCCGGCTTCCGGATCGTGCCGTACAACGACCTGGCGGCGCTGGAGGCGGCGGTCGACGAGACGACGGCGGCCGTGCTCCTCGAGCCCATCCAGGGCGAGGCGGGTGTCGTCATCCCGGACGACGGCTATCTGACCGGTGTGCGCGAGCTGACCCGCCGCAAGGGCTGCCTGTTCATCGCGGACGAGATCCAGTCGGGCCTCGGCCGCACGGGCCGCACCCTCGCCGTCGAACATGAGGCGGTCGTGCCGGACGTCCTGCTGCTGGGCAAGGCGCTGGGCGGCGGCATCGTCCCGGTCTCCGCGGTGGTCGCCCGCCGGGACGTGCTCGGCGTGCTGCGGCCGGGCGAGCACGGCTCGACGTTCGGCGGGAACCCCCTGGCGGCCGCGGTCGGCACGGCCGTCGTCGAGCTGCTGGAGACGGGCGAGTACCAGCGCCGGGCCGCCGAGCTGGGCCTGGTCCTGCGCGGCGGCCTGACCTCCCTCCTCGGCAGGGGTGTCACCGGCTTCCGGGCCCGCGGCCTGTGGGCGGGCGTCGACATCGACCCGTCCATCGGCACCGGGCGCGAGATCGGCGAGCGGCTGCTGCGGGAAGGGGTTCTGGTGAAGGACACCCACGGCTCCACGATCCGGCTGGCGCCCCCGCTGACGATCACGGGCGAGGAGCTGCAGGGAGCGCTCAGGGCTCTGGAGCGGGTGCTGACACAAGGGGCCTGACGCAACGGGCTGACACAAGGGACCTGACACAAGGGCCCTGGCACGGGGGTTCCCGGCACCGGCGAGGTGCCGGGAACCTGCCCCACCCACCACACCTCTGCATTACCCCCGGGTCCGCCCAAAGCACCACCCAGCGCCCGAAGGGTGAAGATTGAGTCAAGAGGTGGTAGACCACTCTCAGCGACAGAGAGGTCGGCCGTGGGCACTCAGGAGGAGCAGGACGTCGCCCGGCAGCGGTTCGACGTGGCCGATGCCGCGCCCTTGTTGCTCGATGCACGAGGCGTGGTGACCAGCTGGACGCAGGATGCCCAGAGGCTGCTGAAGTACACGGCCGCCGAGGTGGTGGGCACCGAGGTGACGGGGCTGCTCGCCGACGAGGACGCCGCGCGCGTGCCCGAGCTGGCCGAGCGGTGCCGCAGGGACGGCGGCTGGGCGGGGATGGTGACCGCGCGGCGCAAGGACGGACAGCAGGTCAAGGTCATGGTCCGGATCACTCCGGCGGCCGAGCCGGGCGACGCGGCCCGCTGGCTGGTGCTGCTGTCGGACATGGCCGGGGCGCCGGGCTGGGACATGAGCCGTTCGGTGCTGGAGCAGATGGTCACGGGATCGCCCGTCGGCATAGCGATCGTGGACGCGAACCTGCGGTGCGTGTGGTCGAACGCGGCACTGGAGCAGTTCGGCGGCGGCGCCGCCAGTGAGCGGCTGGGGCGGCGGCTGGCGGAGATCCAGCCCGGCCTGGACGCCGAGGCCATAGAGGCGCAGATGCGGCACGTACTGGAGACCGGTGAACCGGTCGTCGGCTACGAGCAGGTGGGCCAGGTGCGGTCGGCACCGCACCGGGAGACGGCGCACGTGCTGTCGTTCACCCGGCTCGACGACGACAACGGCCACCCGATGGGCGTGTACTACACGGTCGTCGACATCACCGAGCGGCACCGCGCCCGGCAGCGGCTGGCCCTGCTCGACCGGGCCGGCGAACGCATCGGCCGCACGCTCGACATCGTGCGCACCGCGCAGGAGCTGGCCGACGTGTCCGTGCCGGGGTTCGCCGACTTCGTCTCCGTGGACCTGCTGGAGACGGTGCTGCGGGGCGCGGAGCTCGCGCCCGGGCCGCAGAGCGCCACGGACCTCGTGCCGTTGCGCCGCGCCGGGCACCAGTCGGTGAACCCGGGGATGCCGGAGGCCGTCGTCGAGATCGGCGCGGTGGCCACGTATCTCGCCGGGTCACCCCCGATCCGCTCGCTGACCACGGGTACCTCCTGGCGCGAGGAGCGGCTCGATCCGCTCGCCAAGGAGTGGGCCGCGGACATACCGGGTGGACGGGAGGCGACCTTCCTGGAGCTGGGGCTGCACAGCGTGATGATCGTGCCGATCCGCGCGCGGGGCGTCACGCTGGGCGTCACCACGTTCTTCCGGCGCGGGCGGCAGGAGCCGTTCGACGAGGACGACCTGAACCTGGCCGAGGACCTCGTCTCGCGGGCGGCGGTCTGCGTGGACAACGCCCGCCGCTACACCCGCGAGCGCAATGCCGCCCTGGTACTGCAGCGCAGTCTGCTCCCGCACCGGCTGCCCGAGCAGAACGCGGTGGAGGTGGCCGCCTGCTACCGGCCGGCCGACGAGCTGACCGGCCTCGGCGGCGACTGGTACGACCTCATCCCGCTGTCCGGCGCGCGCGTCGCCCTCGTCGTGGGCGAGGTCCCTGGCCACGGCATCGACGCCGCCGCGGCCATGGGCCGCCTCCGCACCGCCGTACGCACCCTCGCCGCGCTCGATCTGCCGCCGGAGGAGGTGCTCGCGCACCTCGACGACCTGGTCGCGCAGACGGCCCGCGAGGAGGGCGTGGATCCGGACACGGCGGAGTACGACGGCATCGAGGTCGCCGGGTCCGGTTGTGTGTACGTCATCTACGACCCCGTCGACGGGCAGTGCACGATGGCCGCCGCGGGCCATCCCGCGCCCGCCGTCGTCATGCCCGACGGCACCGTCAGCTTCGTGGACCTTCCGCAGGGGTCGCCACTGGGCGTCGGCGGTCCGCCCTTCGAGGCGGTGGAGCTGGCCCTCGCGGAGGGCAGCACGCTCGCCCTGCACACGGACGGCCTGCTGGCCCGCGAGGACGACGACTGGGCCGTGGACGCGGACCGTGACCGGCTGCGCCGGGCCCTGGAGCGGATGGAGCCCTCGCTCGACCTGCGCTGCCGGGCCGTGGTCGACGCGCTGGTCCCGGCCCGCCCGCACGACGACGTGGCCCTGCTGATGGCCCACACCAGGCTCCTCGGCGCCGACCAGGTCGCCGACTGGGACCTGCCCGCCGACCCGGCCGTCGTCGCCGACGCCCGCAAGGAGGCCGCCCGGCAGCTAGCCGAGTGGGACCTGGAGGAGCTGGTCTTCACCACGGAACTCGTCGTCAGCGAACTGGTCACCAACGCCATCCGCTACGCCGAGGGCCCCATCCGGCTGCGCCTGATCAGAGAACGTGCCCTGATCTGCGAGGTCTCCGACGGCGGCGCCACCGCACCCCATCTGCGCCACCCGCGCACCACGGACGAGGGCGGCCGCGGACTGCTGCTGGTCTCCCAGCTCACCCAGCGCTGGGGCACCCGTTTCGTACCCGAGGGGAAGGTCATCTGGGCCGAGCAGTCCCTGACGGATCCTCCGGGCTGACACGACGGGGTCGGCACAACCGACGTACGGCGTGTGAAAATGGGTCAAACCAGGCGGTGAGGCGGTAGCCATGGACGATGCGGCGGTCGACTACGCGGGGGTGTTTCAGGGCCTGCCGGGGATGGTGGCGCTGCTGACGCCCGACCTGGTGTACGCGGACGCGAACGAGGAGTTCCTGCGCATGTCCGGCCGTACCCGCGAGCAGGTGGTCGGCCGCTATCTGTTCGACGTCTTCCCGGACAACCCGCACGACTCCGCCGCATCCGGCATGCGCAACCTGGCGGCCTCGCTGGCCCGGGTGCTGGAGACCGGCGAGCGCGACGCCATGGCCCTGCAGCGCTACGACGTCGAGCGCCCCGACCGGCCCGGGGAGTGGGAGGAGCGCTACTGGAGCCCGGTCAACGCGCCGGTGCTCGGCCCCGACGGGAAGGTGGTGCTGCTGGTGCACCGTGTCGAGGAGGTCACCGAGCTGATCAAGGCCCGCGGCGGACCGACCGGCGGCCGGGCCCGGGTGCTCGAGGCCGAGCTGTACACCCGGGCCCGCGAACTGCAGGAGCTCAACGAACGGCTGCGGCAGGCCCACGCCCGCGAACGCGAGGTGGCCCTCGCCCTCCAGGAGGCGATGCTGCCGGCCGGCCGTCAGGTGGGCCACCATCGCGCCGCCGTGCGCTACCGGCCCGCGGTGGGCGCGCTGAACGTGTGCGGGGACTGGTACGACCTCGTCGACCTGGTGGGCGGCCACCGCATCGGGGTGGCCGTGGGCGACGTGGTCGGGCACGGCCTGGAGGCCGCCGGCGTCATGGGCCAGCTGCGCAGCGCGCTGAGCGCCGCCTCGCGCGTCGCCGGGGGGCCGGCCGAGGCACTGAACGTCCTGGGCCGGTACGCGCACGTCGTGGACGGCGCCGAATCCGCCACCGCCGTCACGACGTTCATCGACTTCGACGAGCACACCGTCACCTACAGCAGCGCCGGCCACCTCCCGCCGGTCCTCGTCCACGCCGACGGCCGTATCGAGTTCCTCGACCGCGCCACCGACCCGCCGCTCGACGCCCGCCCCGACCCGTCCCCCAGACCCCAGGCCTCCACCACCTACGCCGACGGCGCCACCCTCGTCCTCTACACCGACGGCCTGATCGAACGCAGACGCGAGGACATCGACACCGGTCTTGCCCGCCTCGCCGACGCCCTCGCCCGCCACCGCGCGAAGGACCCCGAGACCCTCGCGGACGCCGTGCTCCTGGAGCTGCTGCCACCGGGGGGCGCCACCGACGACACCGCCCTGGTCATCGTGCGGCTGTGAGCGAGCAGACGGGGCGGCACATGCACAAGGGCCGTGCGCCCGCCAGCAGTTGAGCGTGATCGCGCCATGATGCGGCATCGGGTTGCTGTCTACCGGTCGGTAAATGGAGGCTGGTGCGGCAGTTGTCCCCACGCGCGCGACGCGGTGCCCCGCCGTGTTCCGGTGAACTGCGCCTGCACATACACTGGCAGCCCCACGACACGCCGGTTGACCTGCTGGAACGCGGCGGCACAGGCGATCCGCCGGAGTGAGGAGCGACCCCTTGTTCTATTACGTGCTCAAATACGTGTTGTTGGGACCTCTGCTGAGACTGGTCTTCCGGCCTCGCATCGAAGGCCTTGAACACGTACCGGAGACAGGTGCGGCCATCGTCGCCGGCAACCATCTGTCGTTCTCGGACCACTTCCTGATGCCCGCGATCCTCAAGCGCCGCATCACCTTCCTCGCGAAGAAGGAATACTTCACGGGTCCCGGCATCAGGGGCCGCCTCACCGCGGCCTTCTTCCGCAGCGCCGGGCAGATCCCGGTCGACCGCACGGGCAAGGAAGCGGGCCAGGCCGCGATCCGTGAAGGCCTCGGCGTGCTGAGCAAGGACGAACTGCTCGGCATCTACCCGGAGGGCACCCGCTCGCACGACGGCCGCCTCTACAAGGGCAAGGTCGGCGTCGCCGTGATGGCGCTGAAGGCCCAGGTCCCGGTGATCCCCTGCGCGATGATCGGCACCTTCGAGGCGCAGCCGCCCGGCAAGGTCATCCCGAACCTCCACCCCGTCGTCATCCGCTTCGGCAAGCCCCTCGACTTCTCCCGCTACGCCGGCATGGAGAACGAGAAGGCGATCCTGCGGGCCATCACCGACGAGATCATGTACGCGATCCTGACGCTGTCCGAGCAGGAGTACGTCGACCAGTACGCGGCCGTCGCCAAGGCGGAGCAGGCCGAGGCGGCCAAAGCCGCCGAGAAGGAGCGCCGGTTCCCCCGAATGCCGTTGGGATAGGGCGAGTTGAGCAGCGATGAGGGGCGGCCGGAGTGTTCCGGCCGCCCCTCACTTCGTGCACTTCGTACGGCTGCGGGTTACGGCTTGGGCGTGGCGTGCGGGGTGCAGGTCACGTCCTTGGCGTCCAGCTTGCCGGTGAGCAGGTAGGTGTCCACCCGCTGGTTGATGCACGGGTTGACCAGGCCGGTCACGCCGTGCGAGCCCGCGTCCTTCTCGGTGATCAGGCGGGAGCCCTTGAAGCGCTGGTGCAGTTCGACGGCGCCGTCGTACGGGGTGGCGGCGTCCCTCGTGGACTGCACGATCAGGACCTGCGGCAGACCCTTGTGCGTCTTGACGTTCACCGGGTTCTGCTGCTTGACCGGCCAGGTGGCGCACGGCAGGTTCAGCCAGGCGTTGGCCCAGGTCATGAACGGGTACTTCTTGTTGAGCTCGGTGTTGTCCTTGTCCCACTTCTTCCAGCTGGTGGGCCACTTGGCGTCGGTGCACTCGACGGCCGTGTAGACGGCGTTGCCGTTCTCCGCGGAGATGTTGCCCGCGGTGTCGGACAGGTCCGGGGCGGCCGCGTCGACCAGCGCCTGGGTGTCGCCGGCGAAGTACTTGCTGAAGACCGTCGCGACCGGCACCCACGAGGAGTCGTAGTACGGGGCGCTCTGGAAGAAGCCGATCAGCTCGTTCGGGCCGACGACCCCGCCGATGGGGTTCTTCTTGGCGGTGGCGCGCAGTTCGAGCCACTTCGCCTGGACGGCGGCGCGGGTGGTGCCGAGGTGGAAGGCGGCGTCGTTGGCGGCGACCCAGTCCTCCCAGTCCTTCCAGCGGCCCTCGAAGGCGACGTCCTGGTCCAGGTTGGCCTGGTACCAGATCTTCTCCTTCGACGGGTTGACGACGCTGTCCACGATCATGCGGCGCAGGTGGCCCGGGAACATCGTGCCGTAGACGGCGCCGATGTACGTGCCGTAGGAGACGCCCAGGTAGTTGAGCTTCTTCTCGCCGAGCGCGGCACGGATCACGTCCAGGTCGCGCACGGTGTTCGGCGTGGTCATCTGCTGCAGCATCGCCTTGCCGGTGCGCTCGGCGCAGCCGTCCGCGTACTCGCGGGCCAGCTTGCGCTGGGCGAGCTTGTCGGCCTCGCTGTCCGGCACCGGGTCGGCCTTGGGCGCCTTCACGAACTCCTGCGGGTCGATGCAGGAGATGGGCGCGGAGTGGCCGACACCGCGCGGGTCGAAGCCCACGAAGTCGTACGCCTTGGCCGTGTTGGCCCAGATCGGGTTCTTGTTGGTGACCCGGGTCGGGAAGCGCATACCGGAACCGCCGGGGCCGCCCGGGTTGTAGACGAGGGCGCCCTGGCGCTCCGCCGTGGTCCCGGTGTTGCCGATGCGGTCGACGGCGATCTTGATCTGCTTGCCGTACGGCTTGGCGTAGTCGAGCGGGACGCTGACCCAGCCGCACTGGATCGGCTTCGCCAGCCCCCAGTCGGCGGGGCAGTCCTGCCAGTCGATGCCGGTCGCGGAGGCCCGCAGGGCCGCGACGGCGGCACCGCGCGCCTCCCGGTCCTGCCCGTGCCGCGAGTCCGCACTCGCGCTGGCACTCGGCGCCGCGACGGCCCCCGCCATGAGCGTCGCCGTGACGAGCACCCCTGCCGAGCCGAGCGCCGCAACCCGCCTGTTCGCTCTCATATCCCTCAAGTGGGACCTCCCCCTGCGTCGTTGCGAATGGTAGGGGGATCCTTTCGGCTGTGAACTCCCTGAGAACAGGGGTCGTTGACCTTCTTTACCAATCCGATAAACGGAGACGGCGATCCCGCTCAGCGGAGACTCACCCGAGGGCGGCCAGCGCCTCGTCCAGCACCCGGCGCAGCCGCAGGGCATCGGCGGCCACCGCGCTCACGAGCACGGCGGGCCCGGCGAGCGGCATGACCACGGCGCCCTCCCCCAGCACCCGAGCCGGCACGGGCTCGGCCCCGAACTCGGGCCGTACGACGACGAGTTGCCCCACGGCCCGATGCCCGCCCAGCACGGCGGGACCGTCCCACCCGCCCGGCGCTCCGGGCCCGCAGGCCAGCTCCTGGTCGAGCAGGGCGCGCCCCTCGACACGCACCGTAAGACGACTGGTCAGCCGCCCGGGTTCCTCCCCGACCCTCCCGAGTACCTGTTCCTCGCGCAGCACGAGCCGAGCGGCAACGCCGAGCTCGACTCGCGTCCTGACGTACAGATCGCTCCCGCCCGCGGAGATCAACTGCTCGGGCAGCCACTCCAGTTCGCCCCCGTCGGCGACGTCGAGACGCACGTCGTAGTGCGCCTCCCCCTTCGCCTGCCCGGGCAGGGCGATGGTGGCGGCGGCCGACCCGACGCGCAGCCGCGCCCCGCTCCCCACCTCCGCCTCGACGGCGAACTCGTCCCCGCCGAGCGGCCCGCTCATCGCCCCGACGAGCATGACCCGGGCCTCGGCACCACTCCCCCGCGTCCGCCGCAGCGCGAGCGGCCCGTCCCCCTCCAGCACGGGCAGGGCCGTACCGCCCCTTCCGTCCTCCCGGGCGACGATCCGAGCGGTGGCCCGCACCCCGCTCACGGTCACGCCGTCCACGCGGCGAGCTGCGCCCGCACCCAGTCGGCGACGTCCTTCACCCCGGGCTCGCTCCGCAACGACTGGAAGACGACGGGCAGTTCGGCTCGCTGCGCCTTGGCGTCGGCCGCCATCCGCCCGAGGTCGGAGCCGACGTACGGCGCGAGGTCGGTCTTGTTGACGACGAGCAGGTCGGCCGTGGTCACCCCGGGCCCGCCCTTGCGGGGAATGTCGTCGCCGCCCGCGACATCGATCACGAAGACCTGTGCATCGACGAGCCCCTTGGAGAAGGTCGCGGTGAGATTGTCCCCACCGGACTCGACGAGGATCAGATCCAGCGGCCCGACCTCGTCCTCCAGGTCCTCGACCGCCTCGAGGTTGGCGGAGATGTCGTCCCGGATCGCGGTGTGCGGACAGGCCCCCGTCTCCACGGCCGTGATCCGCTCGGGCGGCAACACGGCTTCGCGGAGCAGGAATTCGGCGTCCTCGCGGGTGTAGATGTCGTTGGTGACGACGGCGAGGGACAGCTCGTCGCGCAGGGCACGGCACAGCGCGGCGACGGTGGCGGTCTTGCCCGACCCGACGGGCCCACCGAGCCCGATCCGCAGGGCGCGACGCGAGCCGTCGGGGCGGTGGGCGTCCGCGCTGAGGGCGGCGGGGCCGTCGTGGGTGTGGGAGTGGTCGAGGTGCATGGCGGCGGCTCCTAATGTCTTTCTACGTGCGCTCTCGTGTCTTGCCAGGGGGCGCTCTCGCGTCCTGCTGCGGAGCACTCTCGTGTGTCTTCCTGCGGCGCACTCTCGGTGTTTTTCTGCGGTGCACTCTCAGCGCCGGTCAGGCACTCTCAGCCCGTCCGGCGTTTGAGGACGAGACCGTTCAGGCCGAACGGGGGTCTGGGGGCAGAGCCCCCAGGGTCGGGACGGGAGGGCTCCTACGAGGCGAACAACCGAACCCCCCAGGCGGCATGCAACTCGGCGGAGATCTCCAGCAACGGAGCCGCTGCCGCGGGCAACGCACCCACCCCCTCGTCGACAACGACCCGCGCCGCCTCCACCCCCCGATCCGCGACGCGATCCAGCTCCGGCGCCAGCCGAGCCAACACCCCCGTCGCATCGAAGGGATCAAGACTCAGCAACCGCACCGTCGCACTCGCCGGCCCACTGACACTCTCGTACGCCGCGCAGTAGGCCGCGTCCACGGCCTCCAGCCCCGCCGCACGAGCGGCCAGCCCCAACACGACCGGCTGATGTGCCCCCTTGGGGAACTCCCGTGCCAGGGCGTCGAGTTCGCCGGAGGGCCAGGTGGCCCGAGCGGCCCGCATCAACTGCCGCCCCAGCTTCCGCGCAGCGACCCGCAGCGCCGGCGACGGCGTACGGGCATCCGCGGCAGCGTCCAACTCCACGGGATCCACGCCGAGTACGGCGGCGGCGGCGAGCGAGGCGGCCGCCAGTCCCGCCGTGTGCAGCCGCCCCCGGCAGAAGTCCTCCAGGCTCGCGGCCCCGCTGATCCGCCCGGCCTTGACGGCCGCCTCGGCCCCGCCGGAGTGCGCATGCCCTCCGGCGGGAAAGCGCCCATCGGCCAGAATCAGCAGTGCTGCCCGCGACATCACAACCACGCCATCAGCATCGAACCCACACCCTCAGCATCGAACCCACCCCGTCAGAAGAGGAAGTACCGCTGGGCCATGGGCAGTTCGGCGGCAGGAGTGGCTTCCACCAGCTCCCCGTCGATGTGCACGGCGAAGCTGTCGGGATCGACCCGCACCCGCGGCCGTGCGTCGTTCTCGCGCATGTCGGCCTTGGTGACCCCACGCGTCGACTCGATGGCGACGAACCGCTTCCCGAGCGAGAGCCGCTCCGGCAGCCCGTCCTCGATGGCGAGCGGCGCCACGAAGTTGAAGGAGTTCGAGGCGGGTGCCCGCCCGATCGCCCCGTACATCGGCCGCGGCAGGATCGGCTGCGGCGTCGGGATCGACGCGTTCGCGTCGCCCATCTGCGCATAGGCGATCTGCCCGCCCTTGATGACCAGATGCGGCTTGACCCCGAAGAACGCGGGCTCCCACAGCACGAGGTCGGCGAGCTTGCCGGTCTCCACCGAGCCGACCTCCCGCGCGAGCCCCTGCGCCAGCGCCGGGTTGATCGTGTACTTGGCGACGTACCGCCGTACCCGATGGTTGTCGGCGCGCCCGTCCCCCGGCAGCGCGCCCCGCCGCCCCTTCATGACGTGAGCGGTCTGCCAGGTCCGCATGATGACCTCGCCCACGCGCCCCATGGCCTGGGCGTCCGACGAGATGATCGAGATGGCGCCCAGGTCGTGCAGTATGTCCTCCGCCCCGATGGTGGACGGCCGGATCCGCGACTCGGCGAAGGCCAGGTCCTCCGGCACCGCCGGGTTGAGGTGGTGGCACACCATCAGCATGTCGAGGTGTTCCTCGGCGGTGTTGACGGTGTACGGCCGTGTCGGGTTCGTCGAGCTCGGCAGCACGTGCGGCTCGGAGACGACGGTCATGATGTCCGGCGCGTGCCCGCCGCCCGCACCCTCGGTGTGGTACGCGTGGATGCCGCGCCCCGCGATGGCGGCGAGCGTGTCGCCCACGAACCCGGCCTCGTTGAGCGTGTCTGTGTGGATGGCGACCTGGACGCCGGTCCGCTCGGCGACGGTCAGCGAGGCGTCGATGACGGCGGGCGTCGAGCCCCAGTCCTCGTGCAGCTTGAGCCCGAGTGCCCCGCCGCGGATCTGCGACAGCATCGCCTCGTGCGAGACCGTGTTGCCCTTGCCGAGGAAGCCGATGTTGAGCGGGTACTGCTCCATCGCCTCCAGCATCCGCGCGAGGTGCCACGGGCCGGGCGTCACGGTCGTCGCCTTCGACCCCTCGGCCGGCCCGGTCCCACCGCCCACCAGCGTGGTGACACCGGCGGACAGCGCCTCGTCGGCGATCTGCGGACAGATGAAGTGGACGTGGGCGTCGACGCCGCCGGCGGTCAGGATCCGCCCGTTGCCCGCGATGATCTCGGTCTCGGGACCGATGACGAGGTCGGGGTGGACGCCGTCCATGGTGTCGGGGTTGCCGGCCTTGCCGATGCCGGTGATCCGGCCGTCGCGGATGCCGACGTCGGCCTTGACGATCCCCCAGTGGTCGACGATCACCGCACCCGTGACGACCGTGTCCGGGGTGCCGTCTGCGCGCGTAGCACGCGACTGGCCCATGGATTCGCGGATGACCTTGCCGCCGCCGAACACGGCCTCGTCACCGGCGAGCCCGGGGCCGCCGGAACGGTCCTCCTCGATCTCGATCAGCAGGTCGGTGTCGGCGAGCCGGATGCGGTCGCCGGTGGTGGGGCCGAACAGGTCGGCGTACGCGGCACGCGAGATCTCAGGCATCGAGGGCACCTCCGGTCTCCCCGCGCAGCCCGGGCACCACACGGGCACCGGCGAGCGGGACGAGTTCTACGTCGACGGGGATCCCGGGCTCGAAGCGCACGGCCGTACCGGCGGCGATGTCGAGCCGCTTGCCGCGCGCGGCGGCGCGGTCGAAGTCCAGACCGGGGTTGGCCTCGGCGAAGTGGTAGTGGGAGCCGACCTGGACGGGCCGGTCGGCGGCGTTGAGGACGGTCAGCCGGGTGACCTCGCGGCCCTCGTTGTACACGACGGGCTCATCCGCGAACAGGATCTCGCCGGGAATCATCGAGGCCCCCTCAGACGATCGGGTCGTGGACGGTGACGAGCTTGGTGCCGTCGGGGAAGGTCGCCTCGACCTGGACGTCGTGGATCATCTCGGGGATGCCCTCCATGACGTCGTCCCTGGTGAGCAGCTTGCGCCCGGAGGCCATGAGCTCGGCGACGGTACGGCCGTCACGGGCGCCCTCGAGGATGTGCGACGTGATGAGAGCGACCGATTCGGGGTGGTTCAGCCTGAGCCCGCGGGCCCGGCGCTTCTCGGCCACGTCGGCCGCCACGTGGATGAGCAGCCTCTCTTGCTCGTGCGGGGTCAGTTGCACGTCCCACCTCACAGTCCTCGCTCCGGACCGTGCGGGGTCCGGTTGCCTCAGCCCCGGGCAAAGTCCCTGGTGGCGTGGATCGGCAGGCTAGTTGGACCGGGTTTCAAGCAAGTTAACCGAGCTGTGATCGAATCGGACTCCGCCGCGTGACTCCCGCATACCGGTCAGCGCGCGCAGGCCTCCCCTCATGGGCTCGGTCCATACGTCGCCATCGGCACCTGCACCATCGACCTCGGGCCGACTGGAGAGCCACCCGGGACGCCGTGGAGGACCGAACCGCAGAAGGACCGAGCCGTATACGGCGAGGTCGTCGTGACGCCGCCGCACCGGAGAGCTCGCCCCCGCCGTTTCCTACGAGGCGCCGGTCCCCCGATGGTGCGCCGTGATGCCGAAGCGCTGTTGTTCGCGGGGAGCGGACGCCACCTCGCGGACGGTGGAGACCGCGGCGATCACCTGCTCCTCGGCGGGCTCCTGGAGCTCCTCGAGCCGTTCCAGGTCAGCGGCGGAGACAAGGGCGACAAGGGGCTTGCCATGTCGTGTCACGACGACGCGCTCGCCGCCGTACACCACCCGGTTGATCAGGTCGGCGAGCTCAGCCCTGGCTTGCGTCACCGGAATCTCGTAGGCCATGCCCCCATCATAACGTCACGTACGTCCTGTACATTTCTTACAGACGCAGAAGGAGGGGTACCGATGACCCGACCGTCCGCCCGCTACGTCCTGCCCGAGTTCACCGAACGCACGAGCTTCGGCAGCAGGACGATGGATCCGTACTCGAAGCTGCTGGAGGAGCGGATCGTCTTCCTCGGGACGCAGATCGACGACACCTCGGCGAACGACGTGATGGCGCAGTTCATGCACCTCGAGTACCAGGACCCCGACCGGGACATCTCGCTCTACATCAACTCCCCCGGCGGCTCGTTCACCGCCATGTCGGCGCTCTACGACACCTTGCAGTTCGTCAGCTGCGACGTGGAGACGATCTGCCTGGGCCAGGCCGGTTCGTCCGCCGCGGTGCTGCTGGGGGCGGGCACGCCGGGCAAGCGGTTCGCGCTGCCGGGCGCGCGCGTGGTGATCCATCAGCCGGCGCTGGCCGAGCCGGTGCAGGGGCAGGCGAGCGATCTGGCCATCCAGGCCGAGGAGTTGGGCCGGATGCGGACCCGGCTCGAGGAGATGCTCGTACGGCACACGGGGCGCAGCCCGGAGCAAGTGAGCGCGGACATCGAGCGGGACAAGATCCTGGACGCCCAAGGAGCGGTCGACTACGGGCTGGTGGACCGGATCATCCCCAGCCGCAGGGCCACCCTCGCCCCGCCCACCGGGCGGTGAGCGGCCGGTGCTCCCACCCGAACTTCCGCCGCTGCCCGCACTGACGCGCGCCGAGGGCGAGTTGATCGACCGTTATCTCGACGTGGTCGACCTGCTCGGCCGCATCAACCCGGCGCACCACGGGGACACGTACCGCGGGCTGCGCGCCGCGCAGGCGCTGGTGAGCAAGGCGGCCGAGCTGCGCGACGCCCTGGCGCTGATGCACCAGCGGGGCGAGACCGAGGTGCACGCCCCGACGCTGGGGCGGGCCCTGCGGGTCCTGGACGGGGAGCGGCGCACGGCCCGGGTCACCGTGCCGCCGCAGTCCGACAGTTGACGTACCGGCGACGGGTCCGGACGCCTCCCCCGGCGGCGAAGCGTCCGGACCGGCGTTCAAACGGACCAAATGATGTACCGCCTTTTGGAGTAGACGCGGCTCCTTTTTCGCGACCGTCAGGGTTGCGCAACGCGCGTGGTCCGAGGGCGGAATGAGGTGTTCCGCCGCAGGTCCGAGCCTCCTCGGGGGCCTCAACGCCCGTTCGAACACGGGGGTGTCCACCCGAACGGGTGAGTGGTGAGTAACAACACAAACCCCCGGTTCCGTTGGGAAATTCGGACATCCGTGAGCCAAGATCCCTGTCTGACGACAAGACCCCGCCACAACGGCGGGGCGATCCGGGCGGACGCCGAGTCCTGCCGCCGCCCGGATGACCGGTCGACAGGAGTGGATCGGCAGGAGTGGAGGACCCAAGCACGACGGGTCGCCGGAACGGTCACGCCATGGCCGGGTCGAGCAGCCCTTGGGGTGAAGCCGCAGCAGCGGCCGGGCAACTTCGCCAGCCCGAATCCGACAGGTCATCCTTCACAGGCGGCTGACGAAGGGTTGCGCATGACTGCGCTCAATCGTGTCCCGTCGCTGATGGCCCGGGCCGGTACGGCCTCGGCTCTGACCATCGCCGCCGTGGGCGGCTCCATCGTGGTCCCGGGCGTCGCTTCCGACGCCGCGGCCGCCACGTCAGCGACGAAGGCACTTCAGATCGCGGCCTCCAAAAAAGGCTCCCCGTACAAGTGGGGCGCCACAGGACCGCGCCGGTTCGACTGCTCCGGGCTCACGCTGTACTCGTTCAAGAAGGCGGGCAAGAAACTGCCCCGCACGGCGGCCCAGCAGTACAACAAGACCCACCACATCTCGTCGAAGAGCCGCAAGGCCGGAGACCTCGTGTTCTTCCACTCGGGCTCCAGCGTCTACCACGTGGGCATCTACGCCGGGAAGGGGAAGATCTGGCACGCCCCGAAGACCGGGGACGTCGTGAAGCTCCAGAAGATCTGGACCAAGAGCGTCTGGTACGGCCGGGTCAGCTGACTCTCCCGTGAGGGCGGCGGCGACCTGACAGGCCGTCGCCCTCGCGGGTCCCGACCCGGGCCAGGCACCCGGACGGGGTGCTGCCCCTCTGCGCCCCTCCGTCGGCCCCTTCTACGGCTCCTGCTGCCCCGCTGCCGTCACGGGCTCCGCCTGCACGGTCCACGGCAGTTCGATGGAGACCGTCTTGCCGCCCTCCCGGGTGGGCCGCACCCGGAGTCTGCCGCCGCACTCGGCTGCCAGCCAGCGGATGATCACCATGCCTCGGCCGTTGTCCTGCTGGACGGCGGCCGGCAGCCGTTTCGGGAAGCGGGGGTGACTGTCGGTCACACCGATGCGCAGCTGTTCGTCACGGCGCAGCTCGATGTCCACCGTGAAGGTGGGTGACTGCCCGAAGGTGTGCTGTACGGCATTGGTGGCGAGTTCTGAGACGATGAGCCGGATGGTGTCGGCCGTTTCCGTGTCCGCGGGCAGCCCCCATTCGGCCAGAGTTGTGACCACGTAACCGCGGGCCGCGGCGACCGAGGCGGGTTCGCTCGGCAGAGTGACGGATGCTTCCAGATGGTCTGCCATGGCGCGGTCGTCCCTTTCCCACGGGACCGGAGTCCGACACGGAGCGGATGGTTCGAGTACGGTCCCGGACTGGTGCTTCGTCGCCAGAGTGCCATTAGCGCACCGGTCACGGGTGGCGATCCACCAAGATATGCATATATCTGTCGCTCAAAGCGGTGAACTCTGCGACGGGAGACCGTATTTGGGTGGCCCGGAAGGAGTAAGGAGAAGCGCATGCAGCACGGTCCCGTGGTGCGCCGCCGGAAGCTGGGCGCCGAACTGCGTGCGTTGCGCACGAGTGTGGGGCTCACCAGTGGTGAGGCGGCCCGGCTCGTGGGCTGGCACCAGTCGAAGGTGAGCCGGATCGAGACGGGCGCCAGCGGGGTGAAACCGGCCGATGTGCGGTTACTCCTGGACGCCTACGCCGTCTCCGACGCCCAACTCCGGGAGCTGGTACTGGTGTTGGCGGGTTCCGACGAGGGAGGCGGACGGCATCACTGGTGGCACGCCTATCGCGGCGTACTGCCGCCGACCTACCGGGACTTCATCAGTCTGGAGTCCCAGGCGAGCGCGATGAGCACGCTGGAGACGTCCGTCGTACCCGGTCTCCTGCAGACACCCGACTACGCACGTGCGGTGACCCGGGCAGCGGCCGGCGGGCTGGACGACGAGCGGCTCGACGCCCTGGTCGAAGTGCGGCTGGCCAGGCAGGACGTACTGCGTTCGGATCCGCCGCTGGAGCTGAGCGCGGTGCTGGACGAGGCGGTGCTGCGCCGGGAGATCGGCGGCCCCGACGTCATGGCGCACCAGCTCCAACGGCTCCTCGACACGGCGCACTTGCCTCAAGTGCGGCTTCAGGTACTGCCGTTCGCTGCCGGTGCGCATGTCGGCGTCACCGGGCCTTTCGTAATCTTCTCGTTTTCGAGCACTTCTGATCTGGACGTGGTTGTTCTCGACCACTTGACGAGTAGCCTCTACCTCGAACGGAAAGAAGACCTCCAGGCCTATACGGAGGCCTTCAACGCCCTTCAGTTCCACGCCCTTTCGCCCGAGGACTCGTTGGATTACATCGCCGGGATAGGTGACGGCGCGTAAGGAGGCACCATGTCTGCACTGCCTCGGAACGTATCTTCAAGTACCGATCTGCACGGCGTGCGGTGGCTGCGCAGCAGTTACAGCACGGGTGCGAACAACTGCGTCGAGACGGCACTGCCGCGCTCCGGTCCATGGGCCGGGCTGCTCGCCGTGCGCGACTCCAAGGACACGGCCGGCCCCGCCCTGCTCGTCTCCCCGGAGAGCTGGACGCACTTCACCGCCGCGTTCAAGGCCTGATCAGTTCCGCATCGTGCGGTACACGGCCGTGTCACGCCGACTCATGGTCGCGTCTCGCCGATCACATCCACAGCGCGTTCGATCTGTGTCTCGGAGAGATCCGCGCGGGCGGTCAGCCTCAGCCGTGAGATGCCGTCGGGCACGGAGGGAGGACGGAAACAGCCCACGGCGAGGCCTGCCGTACGGCAGTCGGCCGCCCACTGCACGGCCTGTTCCGGGGACGGCGCGCGCACGGAGACCACCGCGGCGTCCGGACGTACCGCCTCGTGACCCGCGGCGGTCAGGCGTGCGTGCAGCTCGGCGGCCACCGCACGCGCGCGTGCCGCACGCTCCGGCTCGCGGCGCAGCAGTCGTAGGGCCGCCAGGGCCGCCCCTGCCGCGGCGGGGGCAAGGCCCGTGTCGAAGATGAACGTACGGGCCGCGTTGACGAGGTGGTCGATGACCCGCGCGGGGCCGAGGACGGCTCCGCCCTGGCTGCCGAGCGACTTGGACAGCGTGACCGTCACGACGAGATCGTCGGCGCCCGCGAGTCCCGCGGCGTGCGCGGCGCCGCGGCCGCCGTCACCGAGGACGCCGAGGCCGTGGGCGTCGTCGACGAGCAGTCCCGCGCCGCGCTCGCGGCAGGCGGCGGCCAGTTCGGCCAGCGGGGCGGCGTCGCCGTCGACCGAGAAGACCGTGTCGGACACGACGACCGCCGTGCCCTCGTGGGTCCGCAGCGCCTTGCGCACGCCCTCCGGGTCGGTGTGTCCGACGACCTGTGTGGTGCCGCGGGCCAGCCTGCAGCCGTCGATCAGCGAGGCGTGGTTGCCCGCGTCCGAGACGATCAGCGAGCCGTGCGGGGCGAGCGTGGTGACCGCGGCGAGATTGGCCGCGTAACCCGACGAGAAGACGAGTGCCGCCTCGAAGCCGCAGAAGTCGGCCAGCTCGCGCTCCAGCTCGGTGTGGAGTTCCGTCGTGCCGGTGACGAGCCGGGATCCGGTCGAGCCGCCGCCCCAGGTCCGCGCGGCCACCGCCGCGCCCTCGGCGACGGCGGGATGGTGGGCCAGACCCAGGTAGTCGTTGCTCGCGAGGTCCAGGAGCGGGGAGTGTGCCGGGCGCGGCCGCAGGGTCCGTACGAGTCCGGCGCGGCGGCGCAGCTCCGCCTGCTCGTCGATCCAGCCGAACGCCATGGCTCCTCCGGGGCTTTTGTAGGCAGTGGACAGACACTAGCCGGACGGGCCACACCCCATGATGTGGCAATACCCACACGACGAAGTGCCTCTGTTGTTCAATCTCTCCTTGGCCGGGAGCGCTTCCGTAAGACAGGATCGGGCCTCATGGACCTGCTGAACACGCTGGTGGACAAGGGGCTTCGGCGCGAGCTGCCGACCCGCGAGGAAGCTCTGGCCGTCCTCGCCACTTCCGACGACGACGTGCTCGATGTGGTGGCCGCGGCCGGGAAGGTGCGCCGGCACTGGTTCGGCCGACGGGTGAAGCTCAACTACCTCGTCAACCTGAAGTCCGGGCTGTGTCCCGAGGACTGTTCGTACTGCTCCCAGCGGCTCGGCTCCACCACCGGCATCCTGAAGTACACCTGGCTCAAGCCCGACGAGGCCTCGCAGGCCGCGGCGGCCGGGTTGGCGGGAGGCGCCAAGCGGGTGTGCCTGGTGGCGTCCGGGCGCGGGCCGACGGACCGTGACGTGGACCGGGTCGCGGGCACCATCAAGGCGATCAAGGACCAGAACGAGGGCGTCGAGGTGTGCGCCTGTCTCGGTCTGCTCTCGGACGGCCAGGCGGAGCGGCTGCGCGAGGCGGGCGCGGACGCCTACAACCACAACCTGAACACGTCCGAGGGGACGTACGGGGACATCACGACCACGCACACGTACGCCGATCGGGTGGACACCGTGCAGAAGGCGCACGCGGCCGGGCTGTCCGCCTGCTCCGGCCTGATCGCGGGCATGGGCGAGAGCGACGAGGACCTGGTCGACGTCGTCTACTCGCTGCGCGAGCTGGACCCGGACTCGGTGCCGGTGAACTTCCTGATCCCGGTCGAGGGCACCCCGCTGGCCAAGGAGTGGAACCTCACCCCGCAGCGGTGCCTGCGGATCCTGGCGATGGTGCGGTTCGTCTGCCCGGACGTCGAGGTGCGGATCGCGGGCGGCCGCGAGGTCCATCTGCGCACGATGCAGCCCCTTGCGCTGCACCTCGCCAACTCGATCTTCCTTGGCGACTACCTGACCACCGAGGGCCAGGCCGGCAAGGCCGACCTGGAGATGATCGCGGACGCCGGGTTCGAGGTGGAGGGCACCGGCCAGGTGACGCTGCCGGAGCACCGGGCGACGGCCGGGGGCGGCTGCGGCTCGCACGAGAGCGCGGGTTGCGGATCCCACGAGAGTGCCGGGTGCGGGTCCCACGAGGGTGGCGGATGCGGGTCGCACGAGGGGGGCGGTGTCTGTGGTTCCGCCGCCGCGCCCGCGGCCAACGACGCCCGTACCGACCTGGTCGCCGTACGCCGTCGCGGTGCCGGAACGGACCTCGCGCCCAATGCCTGACCTGCCCGTCTCCGAGCTGCTGGAGCTCGACCGGCGGCACGTCTGGCATCCGTACGGGCCCATGCCCGGCCGGGTCGAACCGCTCGTCGTCGAGTCGGCGAGCGGAGTGCGGCTGCGGATGGCGGACGGCTCGGGCGAGCTGGTCGACGGCATGTCGTCCTGGTGGTCGGCCATCCACGGCTACAACCACCCGGTGCTCAACGAGGCCGCCCGCGAGCAGCTCGGCCGGATGAGTCACGTGATGTTCGGCGGGCTCACGCACGAGCCCGCCGTGCGCCTGGCGAAGCACCTTGTCGACATGTCGCCCGACGGCCTGGAGCATGTCTTCCTCGCCGACTCCGGTTCGGTGTCGGTCGAGGTCGCGGTCAAGATGTGCCTGCAGTACTGGCGTTCGCTGGGCCGGAGTGCGAAGCAGCGGCTGCTGACCTGGCGCGGCGGCTACCACGGCGACACCTGGCAGCCCATGTCGGTCTGCGACCCCGAGGGCGGGATGCACGACCTGTGGACCGGGGTCCTGCCCCGCCAGGTGTTCGTGGACCCGCCTCCGGTCGAGTACGAGGAGTCGTACGCGGAGCAGCTGCGCTCGGCGATCGAGCGGCACGCCGGTGAACTGGCCGCGGTGATCGTCGAGCCGGTGGTGCAGGGCGCGGGCGGGATGCGGTTCCACTCGCCCGCCTATCTGCGGGTGCTGCGCGAGGCGTGCGACGCGCATGACGTGCTGCTGGTGTTCGACGAGATCGCGACCGGGTTCGGGCGTACGGGCGCGCTGTTCGCGGCGGAGCACGCGGCTGTGACGCCGGACGTGATGTGCGTGGGCAAGGCGCTGACCGGCGGCTACCTGACGATGGCGGCGACGCTGTGCACCTCGAAGGTGGCCGACGGGATTTCGCAGGGCGAGGTACCGGTCCTGGCGCACGGCCCGACCTTCATGGGCAACCCCCTTGCAGCGTCCGTCGCCTGCGCCTCGATCGAGCTGCTGCTCGGCCAGGACTGGCTCGGGGAGGTCAAGCGGATCGAGGCGGGGCTGCGGGACGGGCTGGCGCCCGCACGGGAGATCCCGGGCGTGCGGGACGTACGCGTCCTCGGCGCCATCGGAGTCGTACAACTCGACCATGCCGTGGACATGAAGGCCGCCACGGAGGCCGCCGTACGCGAGGGCGTGTGGCTGCGGCCGTTCCGCGACCTGATCTACACGATGCCGCCCTACGTCACCGGGGACGCGGACCTGGCACGGATCGCCCGCGCGGTGTGCGCGGCGGCGCGGGAGGGATGAGCATGCCGATCCTGGTGATCACGGGCACGGGCACGGAGGTCGGCAAGACGGTGACGACCGCCGCGGTCGCCGCCGCCGCGGTCGCCGCCGGCCGTTCGGTGGCCGTGCTGAAGGCCGCGCAGACGGGCGTACGGCCGGACGAGCCCGGGGACGCCGAAGAGGTCGCGCGGCTCGCGGGTGACGTCACGGCGACCGAACTCGCCCGCTATCCCGAGCCGTTGGCGCCGGGGACGGCGGCGCGGCGGGCCGGGATGACACCGGTGCGTCCGCAGGACGTCGCCGAGGCCGCCGCCAAGCTGGCCACCGAGCACGACCTGGTGCTGGTGGAAGGGGCGGGCGGACTGCTCGTCCGGTTCGACCCGGCGGGCGGGACACTGGCGGACGCGGCACAGTTGCTGCGGGCCCCGGTCCTGGTCGTGGCGCCGGCCGGCCTGGGCACGCTGAACACGACGGAGCTGACGGCCCGTGAACTCCGGTCCAGGAAGCTGGACTTGGCCGGGCTGGTGATCGGCAGCTGGCCCGACTCCCCCGACCTCGCCTCCCGTTGCAACGTGGCGGACCTGCCGGAGGTGGCCGACGCGCCGTTGCTGGGAGCGCTGCCCGCCGGGGCGGGAGCGCTGACGCCCGCCGACTTCCGTGCGGTGGCGCCGAGTTGGCTGGCGCCACGGCTGGACGGGACGTGGGACGCGGAGGCGTTCCGGGTGCGGGAAGCGCCGTAGGGCAGACCGCGCGGATCAGGACAGCTTTCCGACGCGCTCGGCCCGGACCGGTGCCCGCCGTGTGATCGCCGGCCTCCCGTCCGTGCTGTCGTCGGCCAGTGCCCGGATCAGTCCGTGGTCGGGGGACAGCCGGCAGGCGGGGTCCGTGCGGGCGGCGTCCCCCGTGAGGGCGTATGCCTGGCAGCGGCAGCCACCGAAGTCCTCGTCGCGCTGGGCACAGCTGCGGCAGGGGTCGGCCATCCAGTCGGTCCCCCGGTAGCGGCCGAACGCCCGGGAGTGGTCCCAGATCCAGGCCAGCGGACGGTCGCGGATGTTCGGCGGGTCCAGCCCCGGCAGCGAGGCCGCGGCCGGGCAGGGCAGGACCGTACCGTCCGGGGTGACGGTGAGCGAGACCGCTCCCCACCCGCCCATGCACGGCTTGGCCACCCCGTCGAAGTAGTCGGGGACGACCCACACGAGTTCGGGCGCGCCCGCGGGTCTCTCTTCGCTGTCGGGGCCGCCGCCCAGCCGCTCCCGCCACCGCTCGACGGCGTCCCGTGCCCGGGCGAGCTGGTCGCGCGTGGCGAGCAGCGCGGTGCGGTTGAGCAGTCCCCAGCCGTAGAACTGCGCGTTGGCCAGTTCGATGCGGTCCACGCCCCAGGACAGGCCGAGCTCGATGAGGTCGTCGACGGCGTCCAGGTTCTCGTGGTGCAGGACGACGTTGAGGCCCAGGGGGAGGCCGGCGTCCCGTACGAGCGCGGCGGCGCGTTCCTTCTCGGCGAAGGACTTGCGTCCGCCGATCCGGTCGGAGGCGGCCGGGTCGGCGTGCTGGACGGACAGTTGGACGCTGCGCAGGCCGGCGGCGGCGAGCGCGGACAGCCGGGCCCGGTCCAGGCCCACGCCGCTGGTGACCAGCTGGGTGTAGATCCCGGCGGACTCGGCCGCGGTGATGATCTGCTCCAGGTCCGGGCGCAACAGCGGCTCGCCGCCCGAGAGATGGGTCTGGACCACGCCGAACTCGCCCGCCTGGCGCATCACGTCCGTCCACTGCTCGGTGCTCAGCTCACGCGAACGCCGGGTCAGCTCCAGTGGGTTGGAGCAGTACCCGCAGTGCAGCGGGCAGGCGTGGGTGAGTTCGGCCAGCAGGGCCCAGGGGCGGGCGGGCGCGGGCGCCGGAGCGGCAGCAATCGCCGGATCGGCGACGGGAATTGGATCGGCAGTCGGCGTCGGATCGACGACGGGTGTCGGATCGGCGGTCGTCATCGGAGCCAGCCCTCCTTGCGCAGCCGTTCGAGGAACGGGGGGACGTCGGTGGCCACGGGGGAGCCGGGAAAGCGTTCGGCCAGTTCGTCGACGATGTCGTCCACGCTGCGGGTGCCGTCGCACAGGCCGACGACCGTTCCGGCCGCGCCCCTCAGAACGACGACGCGTTCGGGGAGGAGCAGCAGGTCCGCGTCGCGCGCGTGGTCGTGCCGCCGGAGGATGGCGGGCGCCAGCGCGGGCCGCCAGTCGGTCACCGCCGCGGCCCTCACACCTGCTCCCGGCCGTCCGCCTGGTCCACGGCGTCGAGCAGCGACCACAGGACATCGCATTTGAAGCGCAGTGCGGCCACGGCCCGTTCCTGGTCGTCGCGCGTACGAGCCCAGTTCAGCACGAGGTCGAGTGCCTCACGGCTGTCGCGCCGCCCCTGGGAGACACGGGTCCGGAAGTAGGCGAGTCCATCGGCTTCGATCCACGTGTAGTGGCGTTCGAAGGCGTCGATACGGGTGCGCATCAGGTCCGGGGCCGACAGTTCGGTCAGCGACGCGGCGACGGCTTCGAGGGTCGGGCGCAGTCGGCAGAAGTTGACGTAGCCGTCGACCGCCAGCCGTACGCCCGGCAGCACGGTGTCGGCGCGCTGCATTGCCTCCCGGTCCAGGCCGGCCGCCTTACCGAGCCGCAGCCACCGCTCGATGCCGCCCTCGCCGTCCTGCTGCCCGTCGTGGTCCTGGATGCGGCGCAGCCACATCCGGCGCAGCGCGGACGTGTCCAGCTTGGCGGTGATCAGAGCGTCCTTGACGGGGATGTGGCGCTGGTAGTGGAAGCGGTTGACGATCCAGCGGCGCAGCTCGTCCTGGCTGAGATCTCCGCTGTGCATACGGAGGTTGAAGGGGTGGCTGTCGTGGTACCGCTCCTCCCCCACCGCACGCAGTCGTGTCTCGAACTCCGCGGGGCTCCAGGGCTCCGCGAGCGGAGCGGGTTTTGTGTTGACGGCTGTCATGGTCACAGCTCGATCACCATCCCGTCGTACGCCACCTCGACGCCCAGCCGTGCGAGCCGCTTGTGCTGAGGCGCTGCCGGGTCGACGAGGGGGTTGGTGTTGTTGAGGTGCGTGTAGAGGCACCGGGCGAAGAGGCCGGCGAGACGTTCGGCGGTTCCGTTCGGTCCCTCGATGGGCAGGTGGCCCATGCCGGTGGCGGTGCGGTCGGAGATGCCGGTGCGGCGGGGCTCCTCGTCGTCCCAGAAGGTGCCGTCCACGATGACGCAGTCGGCCTCGGCGGCGGCCTGCTGGAGACGGTCCGGCCAGGCGGCGAGCGCCGGGGCGTAGAGCGCGGTCGCCCCGGAAGCGGGGTCGTACAGGCGCAGCGCGACGACCCATGCGTCGTCGTCCGGGGCGTCGGCGGCGTACCGCGGGCGCTTGCCCGACACCGGGATGCCGCTGATCTGCAGGCCCGGGGCGCCGCGGTCCAGCGGTTCGGCGCCGCGCCGCGGCAACTCCCGCCAGGTGAGGGAGGTGTACGGCGCCAGCACGTCCCCGAGGTGCAGGCGGTCCAGGAGCGCCTGGCGGACCGGGGCCGTGGTGATCACTTCGAGGCCGTCGGCCTCGCGCAGCCGGGCGATGCCCAGGGTGTGGTCGAGCTCGGCGTCGGTGAGGACCAGTCCGGCGAGGGGTGTTTGACGGGGGCCGGGTCCCGGGTGGAGTTCGGGCCGGCCTTCGATCTGGTCGCCGATGTCGGGTGTCGCGTTGACGAGGTAGAAGCGGCCGTCGTCCGTCCGTACGGCGAGGGAGGCGTGACGGCGGCTCCGACGCGGATGTGCGCGTGCTCCGGAACATCCGGGGCACGCGCAGTTCCACTGAGGGATGCCGCCGCCGGCGGCGGTGCCGAGTACCAGCAGCAGCATGGCGCCGGCTAGCGGGAGCTGAGGGAGTAGGCGGTGACCTCGAGTGCGGTGTCGACGACCTCGTAGGAGGGCGCCTGCCAGGTGGCCTTGTCCGTCTCCTTCGAGGGAGTCCACTCGATCGGCTTCGTCTGTTCCTTGGTCTCGTTCATGGGGCGTAGGTCCTTTCTGCAGAGGGGTGTTGGGGGTCTGCTGTGGTCTACGAGGCCTGCTGGGGTCTCTCGTCGGCTACTTGATCTTGTGGGCTACTTGATGGGGACGCGGAGGACCTTGTCCTTGCCGTAGCCGAGGTCGCTGGTGCCGAGCCACAGTTCGTCCGCGCCGGGGACCTTGGCGATGGCGCGCAGCCGGCCGTAGTCGCCGGAGTAGAAGGCGGTCTTCGTGCCGACGCGCTCGCTGTCGCCGTCGATCGGGATGCGCCACAGCCGCTGGCCGCGGAGCGACGACACGTAGATGACGTTGCGCACGACGGCGAGTTGGGCGGGCACGCCCGTCTCCGGGGTGAAGGTGGTCTTGGGGCCGGTCATGCCCTTGGTGTCGCAGGAGCCCTCGCAGGTGGGCCAGCCGTAGTTGGCGCCCGGCTTGATCAGGTTGAGCTCGTCGTGCGTCTGGTTGCCGATCTCCACCGACCACAGCCGGCCCTTGCGGTCCCACGCCAGGCCCTGCGGATTGCGGTGGCCGTAGCTGTAGATGTGGTTGCCGAACGGGTTGCCGGGGGCGGGAGCGCCGGTCTTGGTGATCCGGAGGATCTTTCCGTTGATCGAGTTCTTGTCCTGCGCGAGTTTCGGCTGCAGGCCGTCGCCGGTCGCGACGTAGAGGTACCCGTCGGGACCGAAGGCGATCCTGCCGCCGTTGTGGTCCCCGCCCCGCCTGATTCCGGTGAGGATGGGGGTGTAGTTGCTGAGGGACGTGCCGTCGTAGTCCATCCTGGCGACCCGGGTCTCGGTCGCCGTGGTGTGCACGAAGAACACCTGCTTGTCCTTGTCACCGTCCCAGGTGGGTGACGGGGCGACTCCCAGCAGCCCGCCCGCGCCTTCCTCGTACGGCTCGGGGACCGTGCCCGGTACCTCGCCGACCCACTCCCTGGTGCCGTCGCTGTCGAGGCGGTAGACCTGGGTGGACAGCCGCTCCGTCACCAGCGCCGAGTCCCGGCCCGGCAGGAACGATATGCCCCAGGGGGTCTGCCATCCCGTGGAGAACGCGGTGACGCCCTTCGGTTCACCGCCGTCGGAGGTCGGGGCCGCGACCGCGGTGTACGACTCCGCGGCGGCGAGCGCCGACTGGGACAGGCCGCCGGCCAGCAGCGCGGCAGCCGCGGCGACCGCGGCTATGCCGAACCGTGATGAATGCCGCAGCGAGCGGCGTGAATCTGTCACGTGGACACCCTTCGTCGTTGCTCGAGTGAGCCGTCGTGGCGCGGCGTGGCCACACGCCGGTGAAGAGCAGCGGATCTCTTGAGGACCGCTCCGCTCTGCAATGCAATCTCGACGATGAGCAACCGGCCTGCCACTCGGGTGAGCCAGGGGGGTGAGGGCGAGCGCCCCCTTCGAGGCGTGGCCGGGAGGTGCTGACCGAACCGCCCACCGCGCGGCTCTGGACGAAGGCGAGGGACCGACCCCTGCCCTGTGCGACGAGAGGAGCGCCGCCGGGTTTGCGTCGAGCAACTGATCTACAGTGCAAGGGACTTGAAGACGATCAGGCTGGGCAAAGGGTGCCTTTCCACGGGCCGCGTGTCCGGCTGCGAAAGGAGCACGATGCCTCCCGTTCGCCCAACTCGCCGTGTCCTGCTGGCCGGTGGCCTCGGAGCGGTCGCCACCGTCGTCGCATCCCCCGGCGCTGTCGCCAACCCCCTGTCGAGGCAGTCCACTTCGGCGGCGACCGCTTCCGTCCCGCTGCACCTGGCCGGGCCGACCGGCCCCGCACCGTGGGTGCGGTGGAGCTGCATCTGATCGACCGGTCGAGGACCGATCCGTGGTCCGGTGCCGGGCAGCCGCGCGAGCTGATGGTGACCGTGACCTACCCACCGGAGAACGTCCGCGGCCGCACGATGCTGCCGTGGCTGCCGCAGGGCGCCGAGCGGGCGCTCAAGGCCCGCTACGGGGGCGCGCTGGACGCATACGCGCTACCGGCGACACACAGCACGGACTCCGCGCCGGCCCGGCGGGGCCGCCGCCCCGTGCTCCTCTACTCGCCGGGCTACCAGTCGGACCGCACTTTCCACACGCTCGTCGTCGAGGAGCTCGTGTCGTGGGGCTATGTCGTGGTCACGGTCGACCACCCCTACGACTCGGGCGAGGTGGAGTTCCCCGACGGCCGGGTCGTGGTCTTTCGACCCACCGGCGACGATGACGACGCCGCCCGCGCGGCGGCGGTCGCGGTGCGGGCCGCGGACCTGCGTTTCGTGCTGGACTGCCTGGCCGTCCTGAACCGGGGCGGCAACCCCGACGCGCGGCGGCGCCCGATCCCGCGCGGTCTGCCCGGCACCTTCGACCTCGCACGAACAGGGGCCTTCGGACACTCCCGGGGCGGCGCGGCGGCAGCGGCCGTCATGGACGTGGACGCTCGGGTGCGGGCCGGCCTCGACCTGGACGGCACTGTGTTCGGGCCTGTCGTCGAGCGCGGTCTCGACCGGCCGTTCCTGCTGATGGACACGGCGGTCCACGACAACCTGAACAAGGACCCGAACTGGCCCACGCTCTGGAAGCACCTGCGTGGCCGGCGGCGGTGTCTGCGGCTCGCGGACGCGGAGCACCTCTCCTTCACCGACATCGTGGCCATCGTTCCGCAGCTGGCGGTTTCGCTGCCCCTGCCGCTCGGCACGATCCCCGCCGACGCGGCGGTGGCGGCCGCACGGGCCACGGTGCGGGCCTTCTTCGACGCCCACCTGCGCGGGCGCCCGGACACCTCACACGTCCTGACGGGCGCTTCGCCGCGCTACCCGGAAGTCCGCTACGTGGCCGGATAGCGTCTCATCGGGTGGCGCCGCTGTCGCCCAGCAGCCGTACCAGCTCGATCCGTGAGCGGATGCCCAACCGGCTGAACACGCCCCGCAGATGATGGTCGATCGTGCGGGGGCTGAGGGCGAGGCGGCCGGCGATCTCGCGGTTGGTGGCGCCCTCGGCGGCCATACGGGCGATCAGGAGCTGCTGGGCGGTCAGCCGTGCGGTGGGCTCGTCGGTAGTGCGCCGCGCGGGGGTGGCAGGGGCGCCCAGCGCGCGGAGTTCGGCGCGGACCTGTGCCGCGCAGTGCGGGGCGCCGAAACTGTCGAACGCCTCCAGGGCGCTGTGCAGACGGTCGCGGGCCTCCGTACGGTGCCGCAGTCGGCGCAGTGCGCTGCCGAACAGGAACTCCGTGCGGGCGCGTTCGAAGTCGCGGGTTCCGCGCGCGTGCAGGTCGAGTGCCGTGCGGTAGTGCTCGACGGCCTCGGAGCCGGGGGCCAGCAGGGCGCGGCAGCGGGCGCTGAGGGCCAGTTCGTCGGTGCTGCGCACGGCGGTCGCCCAGCGGTCGTAGTCGGCGTGGGCGGCCCGGGCGACGCGGGTGTCGCCGGTGCGGACGGCGGCCTCGACGTAGTGCGGGGTGGCCAGGTGGCGGATGGCGCGGTGGCCGTGGCCCGGTCCGAAGCCGGCCAGCGCACGCAGCCGGGCCGCGGCGCCGGCGAAGCGGCCGTCCGCGAGGTCGAGGAAGGCGAGCGCCCACTGGGCGAGCGCGGCGGGCAGACCCAGTCCGTGGGCGAGGGCGTACGACCGTGCCGCCGCGGCCCGTTCGCGGCAGGTGTCCCCGTCGCCGGTGAGCGCCGCGAACATGGCGAGGGCGGCCTGCAGATGGCAGGCGCCGTTGCCCTGGCCGGTGGCGTACGCCTGCCGCAGGGCGTCCGTGGCGGTGGCCGCGCCGGCCTGCGGGCGGCCGGTCCAGAAGTCGGCGTAGGCCCGGAACTCCAGGGCCTGCGTCACGGTGGCGGTCGCGCCCCGCGCCCGGGCCGAGGCGGCCGCCCGGACGGTGGCGGTGGCGGCGCGGGTGTGGTCGCCGAGCATGAGCGCTGCGATACCGGCATGCACGAGCAGGGTGGGATCCCCTCCCGGCCCGCACCGCCCGGCCGCCGCTTCCAGCAGATCCCGCGCATCCTCGTACCGCCCCTCGAAGGCAGCAGCAAGCCCGCCCAACGTTCCGGGCATCCCCACCCCCATCCCCTCCGCAACCTGCGCAGCCTCCCGGCAACGGCGCAGGTCACCGGTGTAGATGGCGGCTTCGGTGGCGCGGGCGAGGAGGTGGGCGGTGGGGGTGAAGGTTGTGGGGGGTGCGGTGGTGGCGGGTGCCGTGGTGAGGGGTGCGGCGGTGGTGGATGAGGCGGTGAGGGCAGGGGCGGAGGTGATGGAGGCGGCGGTCGTGGCAGTGGAGGCGGGGGCCGCGGAGGCAGAGGTCGTAGCCCCAGAGGTGCCGGGCGCAGAGGCGTCAGAAGCACGGGGGGTGGGCGTCGCGGGTCCGCAAACGGCTCCCGCGCTGCCCGGCATCGTCACACCGTCCCGCACCCCCACACCGTCCGGCTCCCCCACACCGTCCGGCCCCCTCGCACCATTCCGCACTCCCACACCGTCTGACTCCCTCGCACCATCCCGCACCCCCATACCGCTCGATGCTCCAGCACCGCCGACCATCCCTCCGTCGCCCCGCACACCGCCAACCCCCGCACCCCCAACTCCCGCGCCGTCCCACGCACTCACCCCGTCCCGAGCTCGCTCCCCCTCCCCCACGGCAGCCGCCCTCCGCCCCTCACGGCCATCTGCAGAACCGTTCCCCCTCACCCTCGTCCCCGTCTGGGCCGCCGCCGTCAGCAGTGCGTCGAAGGCCTCCGTCGCGTTTCCCGCGCGGAGGGCGAGCAGGCCCGTCAGGGCATCGTCGGGGGTCGCCGTGGCCGCCAGGCGGAGGGCGCGGTCGGCGTCGCCCGACTGCCAGGCGTCCGTGGCGGCGCGGGCGCGGAGGCGGGACTGTTCGGGCGGGTCGGGGCAGAGCGTGGCGGCGCGTTCCAACAGGGCTCGGGCGAGGGCGAGTTGACCCGCGGCACGAGCCTGCTCCGCCGCGCCGCACAGCTCCGCCGCCAGGCGGCCGCTCGGGCCGAGCGCACCCGCTCCCCGGTGCCAGGAACGGCGGGGCGTCTCACCGGCGCCGTGCAACACGCGGGCCAGCAGACGGTGGACGTCGCGGCGGTCCGCCGTGGAGCCGGTCTCGTACGCGGCGATCCGCGTCCACGCGTCGCGGAAGACGACGCCCCCCGCCCCCGCGTGCGCGATACCTGCCGCCTCGGCGGCTTCCAGCGGGCGGGTGTCCAGGCCGACGGCCGCCACAGCGCGCAGAAAAGCGTGGGTGGCGACCGGGTACTGGTCCGCGGCGGCCAGCAGAAGAAGCAGCCGGGTGTCGTCCGGGAGGGCTCGGATCTCCGTGCGGTGCGCCCGCAGCAGCTCGGGTGCCAGTTCGGCGGGCTCCGTCGGGAGGGGGTCGAGGCCGGCCGACTGGCGGTCGCTCAGGAGCGGTACGAGTTCGGCGGCGGCACGCGGATCGCCGTACACGGCGTGCAGCACCCGTACCCGCACGCCTTCGGGGAGCGCGGAAGCCACGCGCTGCTGCGACGCATCGCGGAGCAGGGGCTGGGGGTTCACCGGAGTCGCCACACAATTGACGTTACTGGCGAGTTAATTGAGACGTAAAGACCGGCGATTTCGCCGATGCGTCGCGCGTAGACCCGCCTTGACACTCCTGGCGAACCCCACCCGCTTCAGGAGGCATCATGCAGCGCGTCAAGCGTCGCATCGTCACGGTCGTGTCGGCCGTGTTCTCGTCGCTCCTTCTGTCTCTCTCCCTCTCCGCCGCGCCCGCTCACGCGGCGACCCACAACCCCGTCGTCTTCGTGCACGGCCTGAGCAGTTCGGCCGGCAGCTGGGACGACTGGATCGCCGACTTCGAGGCCGACGGTTACTCGTCCTCGGAGCTGTTCGCCTGGTCGTACGACTGGACGCAGTCGAACGTCACCACAGCCCAGGAACTGGCCACCGAGGTCCAGAGCGTGCTCTCGCAGACGGGCGCCTCGAAGGTCGACCTGGTCGTCCACTCGATGGGCGCGCTCAGCTCCCGCTACTACCTCAAGAACCTCGGCGGGACCGCGTATGTCGACGACTTCGTCTCGGCCGCAGGCGTGAACCACGGCACGACGACCGCCTCGTGGTGCAAGTGGCTCTACACGTCCTGCGCGGAGATGTACACCGGCAGCTCCTTCCTGACCTCCCTGAACTCCGGCGACGAGACACCGGGCAGCGTCTCGTACGCCAGCTACTGGTCGAACTGCGACGACGCCCTCACCCCGGACACCACCGCGATCCTGAGCGGTGCGACCAACGTCGAGGTCGGGTGCATCTCGCACACCGACATGAACAACGACTACGGCGTGTACGAGCAGGTGCGGAACTTCATCGCCTGACAGCGGGGGTGCGCGGGGCCCGTACGGGGGACAATCGCGGTAGGGCCTGAGACCCGTCCGCGAGGGAGGTCCCCATGCCGCTGCGGTCCCCCGGCGCCACCAAGGTGGCGCGGGATCCCGTGCACCACCCGCTGTTCGCCCGTTACTACGCCCGGATCAGCGTGAAGGCCGAGACCCGGATGGGAATGGGCGAGGTCCGCGCCCGGCTCCTGTCCGGGCTGTCCGGGCGGGTGATCGAGATCGGCGCGGGCAACGGACTGAACTTCGCGCACTACCCGAGCACCGTCTCGGAGATCGTGGCCATCGAACCGGAGCGCCGGCTGCGGCAGTTGGCCGTCGAGGCCGCCCTGCGGTCCGAGGTGCCGGTCGACGTCGTACCGGGTGCCGCGGAGGCCCTGCCCGTCAAGAGCGAGGCCTTCGACGCGGCGGTGGTCTCGCTGGTGCTGTGCAGCGTGCGGGACGTGCCGCGCGCGCTCGCCGAGGTACGGCGAGTGCTGCGGCCCGGCGGTGTCGTGCGGTTCTTCGAACACGGCCGGGGCGGCGGACCGGCGATGCTGTTCACCCAGCGCACGCTGGACCGCACGTTGTGGCCGCCGCTCAACGGCGGCTGCCATCTGGCCCGCGACCCGATCGCCGCGCTGCGGGACGCCGGCTTCGAACTCGGCCCCTACCGGCGGACGTTGATGCCTGCGACGGGACCGAAGCTGCCCACCTCGTACTGCGTGCTGGGCACGGCATGGCGACCGGAGGCCACGGAATCGGCCGCCACGAAATGATGACGGCGAAGTGATCACACCGTCCACTGACGCAGTTCCTCCGCGATGTCGTGGACCGAGGCCTCGCCGCTCTTGACCAGGCGGGCCAGTTCGCGGACCTGCTCGGGCGAGGTGGCCACCTTGAGGCCGCTGGCGACGAGGTAGGCGTAGGCGACGGCGGAGGCGAACAGGGCGTTGGTGCGCTCCAACGCCGGGACGTGGATGAGGAGTTGGAGCAGCGCGGCGGCGCGCGCGTGCGGGCTGTCGTAGACGGGGATGTCGAATATCTCGGCCTCGTGGCGCGCGACGGCCGCAACCAGGGCACCCCAGTCGGTGACCTGGGGGTCCCCGGGCGTGTTCTGTTCGGCGAGCATGAGGAGCCAGGCAAGGTCGATTCTGAGATGGCTCAAGAGATCAGTGACGACCTTCGCCGCGTCCGGCCTCGCGCTCGGTGTCGAACTCCTCCGCGAAGACCGCCTCGTACTGCTTCATGAAGTCGGCGGCGGCCTCGACGAACGTGTGGCCCACCTCTCCGGTGTCCTGTCTGACCAGCTCTTCTATGTAGCGGTTGACGCTCATGCCGCGGGCCAGGGCGCGTTCGCGGGCAGCGCGGGCGGTGCCCTCGTCCACTCGCACGTTCAGCTGGGTCTTCGCCATACCTAGAAGCTAGCGCCAAGGCGCTAGCATCGGCAAGAGGTCCTCCCGCGGGTGGAGGGTGCCCCTTACACGGGTGTCAGGGGCACGACCTGGGGTGGAGACTCTCCTGCACTCACGAAGGATTTCAGGTGTGGGCGGGATCACATTACGCTCGGCCAGGACGACGGAGTCGGCACGTCCATGCGAGGAGGCAGCCTTGTCCACACCTGCTGCGGAGCACGCCCGAGGCCATGCGTCGGCCGACGGGATCGCGGCCCGCGCCCGCGGTCTGACCAAGGCGTACGGCACGGGCGAGACGACCGTGCTCGCCCTCGACTCGGTGGACGTGAACATCGCGAGCGGCCGCTTCACCGCGGTCATGGGGCCCTCGGGTTCCGGGAAGTCCACGCTGATGCACTGCCTGGCGGGGCTCGACACGGTGTCGGCCGGCCAGGTGTGGCTCGGCGACACCGAGATCACGGGGCTGAAGGACCGCGAGCTGACGCAGTTGCGCCGGGACCGGATCGGCTTCATGTTCCAGTCCTTCAACCTCATCCCGACGCTGAACGCGGTCGAGAACATCACCCTGCCCATGGACATCGCGGGCAAGAAACCCGACGAGAAATGGCTGGACCAGGTCATCGACACGCTGGGGCTGCGCGACCGGCTCAAGCACCGGCCCGCGCAGCTGTCCGGCGGCCAGCAGCAGCGCGTGGCGTGCGCACGGGCGCTGGCCTCCCGGCCCGAGCTGATCTTCGCCGACGAGCCGACGGGGAACCTCGACTCGCGGGCCGGCCTCGAGGTCCTCGGCTTCCTTCGGGAGGCCGTGGACGAGCTGGGGCAGACGGTCGTCATGGTCACCCACGATCCGGGCGCCGCGGCCCACTCCGATCTGGTGCTCTTCCTCGGGGACGGGCGCATCGTGGACGAGATGGAACGGCCCACGGCGGAGGCGGTGCTGGAGCGGATGAAGCGGTTCGACGTGATCCGCAGCCAGTTCGAGGGCGACGACGCACCCTCCGACGCCGCGCTTTCCGGCGCCTCCTCCGACGCTGCCGCCTCCGACGACGTCACCCGTCGCGACGTAGACCTCGACAAGGACTGAATCCGTGCTCAAGGCAACGCTCAGGAGCTTCCTCGCGCACAAGGGCAGGCTGCTTCTCTCCGCGCTGGCGATCGTCCTGTCCGTGGCGTTCGTCGCGGGGAGTCTGATCTTCTCCGACACGGTCACGCGCACCTTCGACCGGCTGTTCGCCTCGACGTCCGCCGATGTGACGGTGGAGCCGAAGGAGGGCCTCAGTTCGCAGGTGCCGACAGGGGCGGTCGAGACCGTGCCCGCCTCGCTCGTGAACCGGGTGGCGAAGGTCGACGGCGTCGCGCTGGCCCATCCGGACGTGAGCGTCGAGAACATCACGGTCGTCGACAGCAGGAACAAGTCGGTCGGACCGACCACCGGCGCGCCCACCATCGCCTCCGACTGGTTTCTCACCGCCCGCAGCCCCGTGAAGCTGACCTCGGGCCACGCCCCGCACGGCAGGGGCGAGGCGCTCCTGGACGCCGACACCGCCGACAAGATGCACGTGAGGATCGGGGACACCCTGACCGTGCTCGCCCAGCCGGGCATCTTCAAGGTGAAGATCGTCGGCATCGCCACCTTCACCACCACCAACCCGGGCGCGGCCCTGGTCTTCCTCGACCCGAAGACCGCCGCGACCCAGCTGCTCGGCTCGGCCGCCAAGGCCACGAGCATCTCGGTGGACGCGGCGAAGGGGGTGAGCGACGCGCAGCTCAAGAGCCGTGTCGCCGCCGTGGTCGGCACCGGCCGCTACGACATCAAGACCGCCGACGAACAGGCCAAGTCGGCCGCGGCGGACCTCGGCGGCTTCCTCGACGTCATCAAGTACGTGATGCTCGGCTTCGCCGGGATCGCCGTCCTGGTCGGCGTCTTCCTGATCGTCAACACGTTCTCCATGCTGATCGCGCAGCGCACCCGTGAACTCGGGCTGCTCAGGGCCCTCGGTGCCGACCGGCGGCAGGTGCGGCGGTCCGTGCTCACCGAGGCGGTCCTGCTGGGCCTGGTCGGCTCGACGCTGGGTCTCGCCGTGGGCATCGGGCTCGCCGCCGGGCTGATCAAGCTCATGAGCGTGTTCGGGATGAACCTCAAGACCACGGAGATGGTCATCGGGTGGGGAACTCCCGTGGCGGCGTACGTCGTCGGAATCGGCGTCACCTTCGTGGCGGCGTACCTCCCGGCCCGGCGCGCGGCCGTCGTCTCGCCGATGGCGGCCCTCGCGGACGCCGAAATCGCCGGTGTGGGACGGCCGTTGAGGAACCGGGCGATCGTGGGCTCGGTGGTCGGCGCGCTCGGCGCGGCGGCCCTCGTCGGCTGTGTCACGTCGTCGAAGACGTCCTCGGCGGCCTCCCTGCTGGGCCTCGGCGTCGTCCTGACGCTGATCGCGACCGTGATCGCGGGCCCGCTGCTCGTCCGCCCCGTCATCCGGGTCCTCGGCGGGGCCTTCCCCGCGCTCTTCGGCTCGGTCGGCCGCATGAGCCAGCGCAACGCCCTGCGCAACCCGCGCCGTACCGGCGCCACCGCGGCCGCCCTCATGGTGGGCCTCGCCCTGGTCGGCGGCATGTCGGTGGCCAGCGCCTCCATGTCCAAGTCCTTCGACCAGCAGATCGACAAGACCCTGGGCGCCGACTTCATCGTCCAGAACAGCAACTTCGTGCCGTTCCCGAAGGAGGTCACCGACAAGGTGCGCGGCACCGAGGGCGTGGGTGTCGTGGTGCGGCAGCGCTTCACGCCCATCGCGCTGCGTCTTCCGGACGGCAAGCGGATCAAGAGCACCGCCGCGGGCTACGGCAACCAGGTCGACGACGTCGCACACGTGACGTATGCGGAGGGGGACACGGCGGCGGCGCTGGCGAACGGCAGCATCGCCATGGACGTCGATTTCGCGAAGGATCACGACGTCACCCTCGGCAGCACGATCCCCGTCGAGTTCCCCGCCGGCCGCAAGACCGAGCTGAAGGTGGGGGCCCTCACCGACCAGGACGGCTCCGAGGGGTTCGGCATGGAAGGCGGGCTGTTCTTCGGGATCGCGACGGTCGAGAAGTACGTGCCCGGCGGCCAGGACTCCGCGCTCTACGTCAACGCCGCGTCCGGCACCAGCCCCGACCAGCTGCGCTCCCGGCTGGACAAGACACTGGAGCCGTACCCGCAGGTCCAGGTCCGCGACCAGGCCGACTACAAGAAGCTGGTGCACGACCAGATCGCCGTACTGCTGTACCTCGTGTACGCGCTGCTCGGGCTGGCGATCATCATCGCGGTACTCGGCGTCGTCAACACCCTTGCCCTGTCGGTCGTGGAGCGGACCCGGGAGATCGGGCTGCTGCGGGCCATCGGGCTCGCCCGGCGGCAGCTGCGCCGGATGATCCGGCTGGAGTCGGTGGTGATCGCGGTCTTCGGCGCGGTGCTGGGGCTCGCGCTGGGGCTGATCTGGGGCGTGTGCACCCAGCAGGTGCTGGCGCTGCAGGGCATGAAGGCGCTCGCGATCCCGTGGACCACGATCGTCGCGGTGGTGATCGGCTCGGCGGTGGTGGGCATCGTGGCGGCGCTGCTGCCCGCGTTGCGTGCATCCCGCATGAATGTGCTGGCGGCCATCGCGCACGAGTGATGGAATCGCGGTGGGTACTCAAGTCGCTTGTAGGTGAGGAGAGTTCATGCCGCGTCCGTTCCGCTTCGGTGCCAGCCTGATCACCCCCGCGCCCGCCGAGGAGTGGCGGGCCAAGTGCCGACGGGCCGAGGAGCTCGGCTACGACGTGATCCATGTGCCCGACCACCTCGGCATGGTCGCGCCGTTCCCGGCACTGGTCGCCGCGGCCGCGGTCACCGAGCGGCCGCGGCTGGGCACGTTCGTGCTCAACGCGGGCTTCTGGAATCCGACGCTGCTCGCCCGTGAGGTGGCCACGACGGACGCCCTGACCGGCGGCCGCCTCGAACTCGGCCTCGGCACCGGCTACGTGGAGGCGGAGCACGACACGGCGGGGCTGCCGTTCGGCTCTCCGCGCGAGCGCGTGGACCATCTGCGGCGCACGGTCGAGGAGTTGGACCGCCTGCTCGGCTCGGACCAGCACCAGCCGCGGCCGGCGCAGCAACCGCGCGTGCCGCTGATGATCGGCGGGAACGGCGACCGGATGCTCAGGCTCACCGCCGAGCACGCCGACATCGCGGCGTTCACGGGCATGCGCCTCGCACCGGGGAGCACGACGGGCCGACTGCTGCCGCTGACGGCCGCGGAGCTCGAGGAGAGCATGGCGCGGTACCAGCGGCTGGCCGAGGGCCGCAAGGAACCGGCCGAACTGAACCTGCTCGTCCAGCTGGTGGCCGTCACCGACGACCGCGCAGCCGCCGTCCGGCCGCTGGTGGAGCGGGTGCCCGACACGACGGTGGAGCAGGCACTGGAGCTGCCGATCCTGCTGGTCGGCACGCTGGACAGGATCGTCGCCCAGGTGCTGGACCGGCGCGAGCGGTACGGCTTCTCGTATCTGACGGTCCTGGAGCCGTACATGGAGGCGTTCGCGCCGGTCGTCGCGGAGCTGGCCGGCCGCTGACGGTCCGTCCGGATGCTGGAATCACACGTTCACGACGGCCGCAGGTGATGTGATCACCGCATGACTGATCTGCGGATACGGGCCGCGACGCCCGCCGACCTCGACACCGTCCTCGCCTTCTGGAAGGTGGCGGCCGAAGGCACGAGCATCAGCGACGACCGGGGCGGCGTGGAGCGCCTGGTCGACCGCGACCCCGAGGCGCTGATCCTGGCCGAGCGGGGCGGCGAACTGGTCGGGACGGTGATCGCCGGCTTCGACGGCTGGCGCTGCCACCTGTACCGACTGGCGGTGCACCCCGAGCGGCGTCGGCAGGGCATCGGCTCGGCCCTGCTGGCCGCTGCCGAGGAGCGGTTCGTACGGCTCGGGGGGCGGCGCGGGGACGCGATGGTGCTGGTGCGCAACGAGACGGGCCAGCACGCCTGGCGGGCGGCCGGATACGCGCCGGAGGAGCAGTGGCGGCGCTGGGTGAAGCACCTCACGCATTGACCACCTTTGCCGATCCTTTACTCTTGGTGGACCATTTCGGTCCTCCAAGGAAAGGTGTGAGCGTCCGCCCATGGGCGAGCCTCCCAGTAGTACGCGCACAGCACGACATCGCGCGTTCCTCCCCACCCTGTCCGACGATGGGACGGAGGTGACCCGATGACCGAAGTGCTCCTCCTGCTGGTGGCGATCCTGCTCTCGCTCGCCTGTGGTGCCTTCGTCGCGGCCGAGTTCTCGCTGACCACGGTCGACCGGGGCCGGCTGGAGCGGGCGGCGGAGCGAGGCGAGCGAGGCGCGCCGGGCGCCCTCAAGGCCGTACGGAGCCTCACGTTCCAGCTCTCCGGCGCCCAGCTCGGCATCACCGTCACCAATCTGGTCGTCGGCATGCTCTCCGAACCGTCGATCGCCAAGCTGATCGCGGGCCCGCTCGAGGCGCTCGGCATCTCGCGTTCCGCGGCGAGCTCGCTCGCTCTGGTGCTCGGTACGGCGCTGTCGACCGTCTTCCTGATGGTCGTCGGCGAGCTGGTGCCCAAGAACTGGGCGATCTCCTCGCCGCTGGCCGTGGCCAAACGGGTGGGCAACGCGCAGCGCCTGTTCAGCTCGGCCTTCCGCCCCTTCATCACGCATCTCAACAACACGGCGAACCGCGTGGTGCGCCGCATGGGCCTGGAGCCCGCGGAGGAACTGGCCTCGGCGCGCGGCCCCAAGGAGCTGGCGGCGCTGGCCCGGCACTCCGCCAAGGAGGGCGCCCTCGAGGCGGACACCGCCGAGCTGTTCGTACGGACGCTCAACCTCGCCGACCTGACCGCGGAGAACGTGATGACGCCCCGCGTCCAGGTCATCGCCCTGGAGGTCCAGGCGACCTGCGAGGACGTGGCGAACGCGACCCGGGCGACCGGGCTGTCCCGGTTCCCGGTCTACCGCGGCAACCTCGACTCGGTCGTGGGCACCGCGCACATCAAGGACGTCCTGGCGATACCCGCCGACCGCCGCACCCGGACCCGCGTCTCCGAGCTGATGCGCGAGCCCCTTCTCGTCCCGGAGACCCTCACCGTCGACCGGCTCCTCGACCGGCTGTCCGGCAAGCGCACCATGGCCGTTGTCATCGACGAGTACGGCGGCACCGCGGGCGTGGCCACGCTGGAGGACATCGTCGAGGAGGTCGTCGGCGAGGTGCGGGACGAGCACGACCCGCACGAGACGCCCGACCTGGCCGCGGCGGGCAGCGACGACGACGGCCGCGCGCTGTACTCGGCCGACGGTTCGGCGCGGGTGGACCAGCTCGCGCGCGTGGGTCTCAGGGCGCCCGACGGACCGTACGAGACGCTGGCCGGTCTCCTGGCGACGGAGCTGGGCCGTATCCCGGCCGTGGGTGACCGCGTCGAGGTCGCCGGCTGGCGGCTCGACGTGGTGGACGCCTCGGGGCGGCGGGCCGCGCGGGTGCTGCTGCACGCACCGCTCGACGACGAGGCCGACATGAAGCACGAGCAGGGGGACGCCCGATGACCGCCGTACAGCTGCTGATCGGCCTTGCGACCCTGGTCGTCAACGCCTTCTTCGTCGGCGCCGAGTTCGCGCTGATCTCCGTACGGCGTTCGCAGATCGAACCGCATGCCGAGGACGGCGACCGACGGGCCAAGAGCGTGCTGTGGGGTCTGGAGCACGTGTCCGCGCTGATGGCGGCCGCGCAGCTCGGCATCACGCTGTGCACGCTGGTCCTGGGTGTGGTCGCGGAACCGGCCATCGCGCATCTGCTGGAGCCTGTGTTCCACGCGCTGGGTGTGCCGAAGGGCGCGGGGCACGCGGTGTCCTTCGTGATCGCGCTGACCCTGGCGACGTATCTGCACATGCTGCTCGGCGAGATGGTGCCGAAGAACGTCGCGCTCGCGGAGCCGGTGCGCACCGCGCTGCTGCTCGGTCCGCCGCTGGTCACCCTGTCCCGGGCGCTGCGCCCGGTGATCTTCGCCATCAACGCCTTCGCGAACACCCTCCTGAAGCTGCTGCGGGTGGAGACCAAGGACGAGGTCGCGGCCACCTTCTCGGACGCCGAGCTGGCCCGGATCGTGCGGGACTCGGGCGAGGCGGGCCTGATCGACGACCGGGCGCTGGAGCGGCTGCACGACGCGCTGGAACTGGGCCGCCGTCCGGTGCGCGACGTGGTGCTGCCGGTGGAACGTGTGGTCCACGCGCGCGTGGACGTCACGCCGGAGGAGCTGGAGCGCCTGTCGGCCGAGTCGGGCTTCTCCCGCTTCCCGGTGGTGGACGAGGGGAGCCGCATCGTCGGCTACCTGCACGTCAAGGACGCGCTGGACGCCTCTCCCAGGGACGTGCCGTTCCGGGTGCGGGACATGCGGCACATCGCGCGCGTACGGGAGGACACACCGCTGGACGACGTGCTCACGGCGATGCGGGGCAGTCGTACGCACCTGGCGGCCGCGCTCGGCGACGACGGCCGGCTGGCCGGACTGGTCACCATGGAGGACGTGCTGCGGGAGCTTTTCGGGCAGCGGACGTGAGCCTTCCGGCGCAGGAACCGGGCCGACCGACCGACGGGTATGGGACCGCGTTACCATCTCTTTCGCCATGCAGACGAACCCCACACACACCAGCCTGGTCGCGGTCGGCGACTCCTTCACCGAGGGCATGTCGGACCTGCTGCCGGACGGCTCGTACCGAGGCTGGGCCGATCTCCTCGCCGGGCGGATGGCCGCCGTCACCCCCGGTTTCCGGTACGCCAACCTCGCCGTGCGCGGCAAGCTGATCGGACAGATCGTCGACGAGCAGGTCGACGTCGCCGCGGCCATGCGGCCCGACGTGATCACGCTGGTCGGCGGGCTCAACGACACCCTGCGTCCCAAGTGCGACATGGGGCGGGTACGAGGGCTGCTGACCGAGGCCGTGGAGCGGCTTGCCCCGTCCTGCAAGCAGCTGGTGCTGATGCGCAGCCCGGGCCGCCAGGGTCCGGTCCTGGAGCGCTTCCGGCCGCGCATGGAGGAGCTGTTCACCGTCGTCGACGAGCTCGCCGCACAGCACGGCGCGGTGGTCGTCGACCTGTACGGGGCCCCGTCGCTCAGCGACCCGCGCCTGTGGGACGTGGACCGGCTGCACCTGACGGCCGAGGGGCACCGCAGGGTCGCGGAGGCTGTCTGGCAGATCCTCGGCTACGACCCCGCGGACGCCGAGTGGCGCACGCCGATGGCGGTGACACCGCCTCCGGGGTGGGCCACCCGGCGGGTCGCCGACGTCCGCTTCGCCCGGCAGCACCTGCTGCCGTGGATCGCCCGCCGCGTGACGGGCCGGTCCTCGGGCGACGGCCTCCCGCCGAAGCGACCCGAGCTGCTGCCCTACGAGGGGCCGGCGGCGTAGCGTCGTCCCGTGACCACCCGCGTGATCAACGTCAGGGGCCGCATCCACGAGTACGGCCCCCGGCTCGAAAACGCCCCCGCCGAGGTCGTCTACGTCGGCCGCCGCTGGACCATGGGGGGCTGGGACCTGCCCCGCCACCCGCTGTACAACCCCTTCGCATACGACACCCCGATGCGCCGGCGGGACGGTACGCGCGCCGAGGTCATGGCGATGTACCGGGCGTATCTGCTGGAGCGTCCCGAACTGCTCGATCTGGTACCGGCGTTGCGCGGGCGGACGCTGGCCTGCTGGTGCGCGCCCGAGCTGTGTCACGCCGGCGTTCTGGCCGGGCTCGCCGATTCCGAGCTGCCGTGACGCACGTCTCGTAGCTTCCGACGAAGGGGACCGTGGCGCTGGCCTGCACGAATCGCCAGTAGAATCCGTCCACGTGACTTCTGCGCCCGCCAAGCCCCGCATCCCGAACGTCCTCGCCGGACGCTACGCCTCCGCCGAGCTCGCCACGCTCTGGTCGCCCGAGCAGAAGGTGAAGCTGGAGCGGCAGCTCTGGCTCGCCGTGCTGCGGGCCCAGAAGGACCTCGGGATCGAGGTGCCGGACGCGGCGATCGCCGACTACGAGCGTGTCCTCGACACCGTCGACCTGGCCTCCATCGCCGAGCGCGAGAAGGTCACGCGGCACGACGTGAAGGCGCGGATCGAGGAGTTCAACGCCCTCGCCGGGCACGAGCACGTACACAAGGGCATGACCTCCCGCGACCTCACCGAGAACGTCGAGCAGCTGCAGATCCGGCTCTCGCTGGAGCTGATGCGCGACCGTACGGTGGCCGTCCTGGCGCGCCTGGGCAAGCTCGCGGGCGAGTACGGCGAGCTGGTCATGGCCGGCCGCTCGCACAACGTGGCGGCGCAGGCCACCACCCTGGGCAAGCGTTTCGCGACGGCGGCCGACGAACTGCTCGTCGCCCACGGCCGGGTCGAGGAGCTCCTCGCCCGCTACCCGCTGCGCGGCATCAAGGGCCCGGTCGGTACGGCGCAGGACATGCTGGACCTGCTGGGCGGGGACGCGGCGAAGCTCGCGGATCTGGAGCAGCGGATCGCCGCCCACCTGGGCTTCGCGCAGGCGTTCACGAGCGTCGGCCAGGTCTACCCGCGCTCCCTCGACTACGAGGTCGTGACCGCGCTGGTACAGCTGGCGGCGGCTCCGTCCTCGGTGGCCAAGACGATCCGGCTGATGGCCGGGCACGAGCTGGTGACCGAGGGCTTCAAGCCGGGGCAGGTCGGCTCCTCCGCGATGCCGCACAAGATGAACACCCGCTCCTGCGAGCGTGTCAACGGCCTGATGGTCATCCTGCGCGGCTACGCGTCGATGACCGGCGAGCTGGCCGGCGACCAGTGGAACGAGGGCGACGTGTCCTGCTCGGTGGTGCGCCGGGTCGCGCTGCCGGACGCGTTCTTCGCGCTGGACGGTCTGCTGGAGACCTTCCTGACGGTCCTCGACGAGTTCGGTGCCTTCCCGGCCGTCGTGGCTCGCGAGCTGGACCGCTACCTGCCGTTCCTCGCCACCACCAAGGTACTGATGGGCGCGGTGCGTGCGGGCGTCGGCCGTGAGATCGCGCACGAGGCCATCAAGGAGAACGCCGTCGCCTCCGCGCTCGCGATGCGCGAGCAGGGCGCCGAGCGCAACGAGCTCCTCGACAAGCTGGGGGCCGACGAGCGCATCCCGCTCGACCGCGCGCAGCTGGACGCGCTGATGGCCGACAAGCTGTCCTTCACGGGCGCTGCCGCCGACCAGGTCGCCGCGGTCGTCGGCCACATCGAGGAGATCGTCAAGCAGCACCCGGAGGCCGCGGGCTACACGCCGGGGGCGATCCTCTGACCCGCTTCACTCCGGCGGAACTGGAGGCCGCCCGCGACCGCCTCGTCCCCGACGTGGCCGCGGACGGCCTCGGTGTTCTGTTCTGCGGCATCAACCCCGGGCTGATGACGGCGGCGACGGGCCACCACTTCGCCCGACCCGGCAACCGCTTCTGGCCGGTGCTGCACCTGTCGGGCTTCACGCCCAGGCTCATGAAGCCGTCGGAACAGGGCGAGTTGCTGTCGTACGGCCTCGGCATCACGAACGTCGTGGCGAGGGCGACCGCGCGGGCCGACGAGCTGAGCGCGGAGGAGTACCGCGAGGGTGGGCGACTGCTGGCGCTGAAGGTGGCGCGGCTGCGGCCGCGTTGGCTGGCGGTGGTGGGGGTGACCGCGTATCGGGCGGCTTTCGACGACCGCAAGGCCCAGGTGGGGCCGCAGGAGCGGACGTTCGGTCGGACGCGGGTGTGGGTGCTGCCGAATCCGAGCGGGCTGAACGCGCACTGGACGGCGGCGACGATGGCGGAGGAGTACGGGCGGCTGCGGGTGGCGGCGGAGGGTTCCTAGCGGTTCACGGGGATCCGTTTCGGTGACCATGGCGACGAGCTGGACCTTGTCCGTCTCGTCCCGGTCGGCGGCGGCCACGGCGACCCAGTGGCCGGCGCTGACCATTCGGTGAGGTGTCAGGCATCCCGGCGCCGCACGCTCCAGGCCCCCGCCAGGAGTGCGACTCCCGCCCACAGCCCCGTCACCGCGAGTCCTGTCCACGGCCCGAGCGCGCCGTCCCACGTCTCGTGGAGCACCACCTGGCCCGCCCTGTCCGGCAGGACGTCCGCGACAGTGCCGGACATGTCTCCGATGACGAAGGAGACGATGAGCAGGAACGGGATCAGGATGCTCAGCGTGGCGACGCCGCTGCGCAGCAGGGCAGTGACGCCTGCCGCGAGCAACGCCATCAGCGTCAGATAGACCCCGCAGCCGACGACTCCGCGCAGCTCCTCACCGAACGTGAGCCCGTCCGCCTTCGCCCCGAGGACGGCCCGGCCGACCACCACACTCACGCATCCCGCGAACAGCCCCACCACCAGCACGGGTACGGCGATGGCCACCGCCTTGGCGGCGAACCACCGCCCGCGCCGCGGCACCGCGGCGAGCGTGACGCGCAGGGCGCCGCCCCGGAACTCGGACGACACAGCGGTCGTACCGAACGCGATCGCCGCGATCTGTCCGAAGCTGACGCCGAAGAAGACCGAGAACAGCGGGTCGAAGTCCGCTCCGTCGCTGTCTGCGGCGGCGAGCGCGGAGAACAGGCTGGTGGCGAGCAGCACCCCGGCCAGGCCGCCGAGGAGCGACCGCAGCGTACGGATCTTGAGCCACTCCGAGTGCAGTACGGGCGTGAATTCCATGGTCAGGCCTCCTGGTGCTGTGCGGCGAACTCGACTTCTGCGGCTGTCAGATCGAGGTAGGCCTGTTCCAACGTGCCCTCCTCTGCGGCCAGTTCGAGGATCGGCACCCCCGCGGCGGAGGCGATGCGGCCGATGTCGTCCACGCGCGCGTGCTGCACGGTCCAGTGCCCGAGCTCGTGCTCCACGGCATCGTGACCGTGCCGGGCGAGGGCGTCCTTGAGGGTGACGGCGTCCGTCGTGCGGATCCGGACGCGGGGCTGCACGCGCGCGTGGATGAACTCCCGCATGGGTGTGTCGGCGAGCAGGCGCCCCCGGCCGAGGACGACGAGGTGGTCGGCGAAGGACGCGGTCTCGTTCATCAGATGGCTGGAGACGAGGACCGTGCGCCCCTCCCCCGCGAGCCGGCGCACCAACTCGCGGATCCAGATGATGCCTTCGGGGTCGAGACCGTTGGAGGGCTCGTCGAGCAGGACGACCTCGGGGTCGCCGAGCAGGGCGGCGGCGATGCCCAGCCGCTGCCGCATCCCCAGGGAGTACGTCTTCACCCGGCGACGTCCGACCGACGCCAGCCCCGCCTCCTCCAGCGCCTCGTCCACGCGGCGTTCGGGAATGCGGTTGCTCGCGGCGAGCGTGCGCAAGTGGTCCCGGCCGGTACGGGATCCGTGCGCGGCCTGCGCGTCGAGCAGGGCGCCCACGTGGCGCAGGGGTTCGCGGAGCGTGACGTAGGGGCGGCCGCCGACCGTTGCGGCGCCGGAGGTGGGCCGGTCGAGGCCGAGTACGAGCCGCATGGTGGTGGACTTTCCGGCGCCGTTGGGGCCGAGGAAACCGGTGACACGGCCAGGCAGGACGCTGAAGGTGAGGTGGTCCACGGCTCGCTTGCTGCCGTACTCCTTGGTCAGGTCTTGGACGTCGATGCTGGTCATGGCCCCAGCCTGGCCGTTGCTGAGGGAACGGCACCTCCCCCGCGGGTGGAGATCGTCTCCCTCGCTCGGGGGAGGCTCGTTGTCAGTGGTGCCTGGCACGATGAGGCAATGGCCCGCTTTCTGCGCCCGCTGGTCCGGGGGACGACGTACACGCGCTGGTTGCACCTGTGGGTGCCCATGCTGTTCGAAAGCGTGTGGCTGTTCATCGACATGTCGAAGCCGTGGGTGCCCGCGGTGTTGCTGATTCCGCTGGGGCTGATCCCTGCCGTGCGGCGGGGCGAGGGTGTGCAGGCGCGGTTCATGCTGGCGCCGGGCGAGCGGGGCGGCGGGGACACGGCGTTCTCGGTCACTCCCTCGCTCACCTGGCGGGACCGGTGGCGGACCGTCCTTTGGCTGGAAGTACGGATGGTCCTCGGGTGGGTGGCGGGTCCCCTCACCGTCTGGTTGCCGGCGGCAGCCGTCATCCTGGTTCAGGCGGTGTTCGGCCCGGCATCTGTCGAAACTCCGCTCGTGACGTTCACGGTGCAGCCGCACTGGGCCTACGCGCTACTTGTCCCACTGCCGCTGCTCGCCTTCTACGGCGCGGTGGTCGGCCTCGGCGAGCTGATCACGGTGCTCGCGCGCCGGCTCCTGGGCCCCTCCCCCACCGAGCGGCTCGCCGCCCTGGAGGAGCGCACCGAGCAACTCCTGGAGCGCAGCCGCATCGCCCGTGAGCTGCACGACACGATTGGTCACGCGCTGACGGTCGCCGTGGTCCAGGCGGGCGCGGCACGGGCAGCCGGCGACGCCGCGTTCACCGACCGGGCCCTGGGCGCCATCGAGGACACCGGCCGGGCCGCACTGGAAGACCTGGACCGGGTGCTGGGCATCCTGCGAGAGGCGGAGCGCCCCGCGAGCAGTCGCCCCACCTTGAGCGAGGCCGACCGGCTCCTGGAGTCGGCGCGTAGCTCCGGAGCCAAGGTCGACGCGGAGGTGACGGGTCCCGTGGAGACCGTGCCCGGTCCGGTGTCGCGGGAGGGCTACCGCATCCTCCAGGAGTCGCTGACCAACGTGCTGCGGCACGCGGGGAGCGTTCCGGTCCGGGTCCGTATCGAGGTCGCGGACGGCACGCTCGGTCTTGAGGTCCGCAATCCGCTGACGGCCGACATACCGGGGCCCGGCCGGGGCAGCGGTCTGCGCGGCATACGCGAGCGCGCGGCCCTGCTGGGCGGCCGCGCGCGAACCGGACCGGACGAAGGCGACTGGCAGGTACATGTGGAGCTGCCGCTCGGCTGATCTACGCTGGCCGGATGCCGGTGACCGTTCTCCTCGTCGACGACGAACCCCTCGTACGCGCCGGTCTGCGGGCCGTGCTGGAGGCACAACCCGACATCGAGGTCGTCGGGGAGGCTGCTGACGGGGCGGCGGTCATCCCGCTCGTCCGGCAGCTGCGGCCCGACGTGGTCGCCATGGACGTACGGATGCCGCTGCTGGACGGCATCGAGGCCACGCGCGCGGTGCTGCGGACGATCGACGATCCGCCGAAGATCCTCGTGGTGACGACCTTCGAGAACGACGAATACGTGTACGAGGCGCTGCGGGCCGGCGCCGACGGGTTCCTGCTGAAGCGGGCCCGGCCGGCCGAGATCGTGCACGCGGTGCGTCTGGTCGCCGAAGGGGAGTCGCTGCTCTTTCCGGCCTCCGTACGGCAGTTGGCCGCCGAGTACGGCGACGAAGGCGGGAACCGGGCCGCCCGTGACGCGATGGAGCGGGCCCGGCTGACCGAGCGGGAGGCGGAGGTGCTGCGGCTGATGGCCCGGGGGTTGTCGAACGCGGAGATCGCCGCCCGCCTGGTCGTCGGCACGGAGACGGTGAAGTCGCACGTGAGCGCCGTACTGGCGAAGCTCGGCGCCCGGGATCGCACGCAGGCCGTGATCGCCGCGTACGAGTCGGGGTTCGTGGCACCGGGCTGACCCGCCCGCCGCGCCGGGTGCGGGACGGACCGGTCGGTGGACCTGACGTGCCCTGGCACTCGCCGGGGTCCGCCGCGCCGAGTACGATCCGGCCAACACGCGCACGAGCTGGGAGGACGGGACGTTGGGGCAGCTGACCGGCGGGGATCCCTCGCTGCTGCGAAGGATCAACTCCGCGGTGGTGCTGCACGCGCTGCGTGCCACGGACGCGGCGACACTGACGGAGATCACCCGGGTGACCGGGCTGTCCCGGCCGACCGTCGAGGGTGTCGTCGAGGGGCTCATCGAGGCGGGCTACGTCGTCGAGAAGGCGGCCGACGAGAGCGTCGTACGACGCCAGGGGCGGCCCGCGCGGCGCTTCCGGTTCCGGGCCGAGGCCGGGCATCTGCTGGGCCTGGACATCGGGTCCCACCGGGTCGCCGCGCTCCTCGCCGACCTCGACGGCCGGGTGCTCGGCTCGGTCGCCAAGGACGTCGACGAGACGGCTCCCGCCGACGAGCGCCTGGAGCGGCTGCGCACCGCGGTGGCCGAACTGCTGCGCCGGGCCGGGGTCGCACGCGGCTCGCTGCGGGCCGTGGGGGTCGCCTCACCCGGGATCGTCGAGGCGGACGGCACGGTGCGGTTGTGCGCCGCGCTCCCCGAGTGGACGGGGTTGCGCCTCGGTGAACGGCTGAGCCGGTCCTTCAAGTGCCCGGTGCTGGTCGAGAACGACGCCAACGCCGCGGCCGTCGCGGAGCACTGGAAGGGTTCGGCCACGGAGTCCGACGATGTCGTGTTCGTGCTGGCCGGGCTGAGCCCGGGGGCCGGTTCGCTGATCGGCGGACAGCTGCACCGGGGGTACGGCGGGGCGGCCGGCGAGATCGGCGCGCTGCATCTGCTGGGCAGCGAGGTGACGCCCGAGACGCTCCTGTCCACCACCGACGAACCGCTGCACCCGCTCGACGAACAGGCCGTCGCCAAGGTCTTCGCGCAGGCCCGCGAGGGCGACCAGCGGGCTCGCGCGGCCGTCGACCGCTTCATCCAGCGGCTCGTCCACGACGTGGCCGCACTGGTCCTGGCCCTCGACCCGGAACTCGTCGTCGTCGGCGGCTGGGCGGCCGGCCTGGACGGCGTACTGGAGCCGCTGCGCCGCGAGTTGGCGCGCTACTGCCTGCGCCCGCCGAAGGTCGCCCTGTCCCTCCTCGGCGAGGCCGCGGTGGCGACGGGCGCGCTCCGGCTCGCCCTGGACCACGTGGAGGAGCAACTGTTCGCCGTGGAGGGCACGGTGACGGCGCGGCGCTGAGACGGTGACACCGCAACGTGCTGTGCCCCGGAACTCCTCCGGGGCACAGCACGTTGCGCGAGTCCGGGTCTCAGAACACCCGGCGGCTTCGGGTCTCAGGACACCCGGCGAGTACCGCTCTCAGGACGCCTGACGCTCGGGCCCCTGGTGGATCTCCACGCCTCCCGAGTCGCCGAAGGTCAGACGGCAGGTGTCCGCGCGGTACGTGGCGACGGAGAGTGCCGCGGTGCGGCCGTCGGCGAGGAAGCGGGTGGTGACGACGAGGACGGGCGCGCCCGGGAGCCGGTCCAGTTCCTTGGCGTCGTCCGCGCGCGCGGAGCCGAGCTCCACGGAGCTGTCGCGCCCCTCCAGCTCCAGCCGGTGCAGTTCGCGCAGCACCGCACGCGCGCGTGCCGGTCCGGACGGCGCGTCGATGGCGGAGAGGTCGGGCACCGACGACTCCGGGATGTAGAGCAGCTCCGCGGCGACGGGCTGGCCGTGCGAGACGCGCGAGCGGCGCACCGTGTACACCGTCTCGTCCGGGCCCAGCTCGAGCGCGGCGGCGACGGCCACGGGCGGGGCCGCCGGCGTGCAGTCGACGGCCTGCCAGACGTCGTCGGCCGCCCCCGGCCAGGCGTGCTGCTCCGGGCCGACGGCGACGCCCACGCGCGGCGGGGCGACGGTCGTGCCGACACCTCGGCGGCGCTGCAGCCTGCCTTCCAGCTCGAGCTGCTCCAGTGCCTGGCGGAGCGTGGCGCGGGCGACGCCGAAGCGGGCGGCGAGGTCGCGTTCGTTCGGCAGGATCTCGCCCACGGAGAACTCGGAGTCCAATGCCTCACTGAGCACGGTCTTGAGATGCCTGTACTTCGGTTCCGGTACCGATTCCAGCTGCGTGGTCCCCACCCTGTCCTCCGCAATCGCCGTGGTCCGGCGGCGTTTTAGCGCCCTTGTTTATTAAAGGTTGTTGCACTTATCTGCGACCATAGGGCGGCCCAAACCCTTGGTCAAGACCAATCCTGGATCCGATACGCAAGGCACAGGACACTTGCCGCGCAGCGTTCACACAGGGTTCGTACAGGGCCGCCCTTTCCCGCCTAGGGAGTGGCCAGCGAAAGCAGCTTGTCCGGGTTGCGGATGATGTAGACCGCCTGGATGCGGCCCTCGAAGACGTCCACCTGGAAGACGCTGTCGGGCTTGCCTTCCGACAGCACCACGACCGCGAGGCCGCCGTTGAGCTCCATGAAGCGGTAGGACTGGTCCGGCACGCCCTTCTGGGCGGCTCCGACGAGGAAGCGGCCCACCTTGTCGGCGCTCTCCAGGATCCGCAGTGGCGCCTTGGACTTGCCGCCGCTGTCGCCCACGAGCCGCACGTCGGGCGCGAGCAGCGCCATGAGACCTTCCAGGTCCCCGTCGCCCGCGGCGGCGAGGAACCGTTCGGTGAGTTCACGGCGCCGGTCGGGATCCACCTCGTACCGCGGCCTTCGCTCCTCGACATGCTTGCGGGCCCGCCCGGCGAGCTGGCGCACCGCCGCCTCACCGCGGTCGAGCATGGCGCCGATCTCCGCGTACGGGTAGCCGAAGGCCTCCCTGAGCACGAACACGGCCCGCTCCAGTGGTGACAGCGACTCCAGGACGACGAGGACGGCCAGCGAGACGGAGTCGGTGAGCGCGGCACGCTCGGCGGTGTCCGGGACGGCCTCCCCGAAGTCGGTCGCATACGGCTCGGGCAGCCACGGGCCGACGTACGCCTCCTTGCGCGCCTTGACCTGGCGCAGTCGGTCGATGGCCAGGCGGGTGGTGATGCGCACCAGGTAACCGCGCGGTTCGCGCACGTCGCCGCGGTCGGCGCCGGACCAGCGCAGCCAGGCCTCCTGGACCACGTCCTCCGCATCGGCCACCCGCCCGAGCATGCGGTAGGCGACCCCCAGCAGGACGGGGCGGTGCTCTTCGAAGACATCGGTCTCGGTTTCGGTGGTCACGGCTCCATCCCATGCGACGCGTCCGGACATGTCCAGGAGAAATCCACGTGTCCGGGAGCAGAATGACCTGCGGGCCGCCGGCGGTCGGCGGCCGGGTTCGCGGAGGTGGCCATGCGGTACGCGGTTCTGGGCACGGGCGACGTCGGCCGTACGCTCGGCGGCAAGCTGGCGGAAATGGGCCACGAGGTGACTCTGGGTTCCCGCACGAAGGACAATCCCACCGCCCTGGAGTGGGCGCGGAACGTCGGCGGGGGAGCACGGGCCGGTACGTTCGCGGAGGCCGCTTCCTCCGCCGAGGTGGTCGTGGTCGCCGTCGGCGGGCGGGTGGCGCTCGCCGCGCTGGAGGCGGCCGGGGCGGAGAACCTGGACGGGAAGGTCGTCGTCGACGTCTCCAACCCGATGGCGTTCGAGGACGGGGAACTGCGGCTGTCCCCCGTCGAGTCGGACAGCGTGGGCGAGCAGATCCAGCGCGCGTTCCCGCACGCGCGCGTGGTGAAGACCCTCAACACCGTGAACTGCGCGGTGATGGTGGATCCCTCGCTGGTGCCGGGCGAGCACCAGGTCTTCGTGTCCGGGGAGGACACGAGCGCCAAGGAACAGGTCAGGGGCCTGCTCGGGGAGTTCGGGTGGCCGCCGCACCGGGTGCTCGACCTGGGCGGGATCCGGTCGGCACGCAGCGTGGAGATGCTGCTGCCGCTGTGGGTCGACCTCTTCGGTCATTTCGGGCACTCGGAGTTCAACTTCGAGGTGCGCAGGGGGCATTGAGGGCCGTACGGCCGCGCGGTCGGCCGCATCAGGGGGCTACCCGTCGGTAGCAATTGCTGACAAGCTGTCTACACGGCGTCCATCAGCGAGCCCCACACGAGGAGCACCTCCATGTCCGCCACCGTCTCCTTCAAGGTCCCCTCTCCGCGCGGCCCTCAGCCCGTGACCGTCTCCTACGCGCGCGTGGGCAGCGGCGAACCGCTGCTCCTGCTGCACGGCATCGGTCACCACCGGCAGGCCTGGGACCCGGTGGTGGACATCCTCGCGACCGAGCGCGACGTGATCGCCGTGGATCTGCCCGGGTTCGGCGCCTCCCCGGGCCTGCCGGACGGACTCGCCTACGACCTGCCCACGACGACCGCCGTGTTCGGCGCTTTCTGCGAGGCGCTGGAGCTCGACCGTCCGCATGTGGCGGGCAACTCGCTCGGCGGTCTGCTCGCCCTGGAGCTCGGTCGCGAGAAGCTCGTGCGGTCCGTGACCGCCCTGTCCCCCGCGGGGTTCTGGTCCGAGGCCGAGCGGCGCTACGCCTTCGGCATCCTGGTCACCATGCGGCAGATCGCCCGGCGACTGCCGCTGCCCCTGGTGGAGCAGCTCTCGCGCTCGGCGGCCGGCCGGACGATGCTGACGAGCACGATCTACGCCCGCCCGGGCCGCCGTTCACCCGAGGCCGTGGTTGCCGAGACGCTGGCCCTGGTGCAGGCGACGGGGTTCGACGCGACTCTCCGGGCCGGCAGCGCCGTCCGGTTCACCGACGACATCCCCTCCATGCCGGTCACCGTCGCCTGGGGCACCAGGGACATGCTGCTCCTGCGCCGTCAGGGGGTTCGCGCCAAGCAGCTCATCCCCAAGGCCCGGCTGGTGCGGCTGCCCGGCTGCGGGCACTGCCCGATGAACGACGACCCCGCGCTCATCGCCCGCGTCCTCCTCGACGGCAGCCACTGACTCGGCACGCCTCCGGGTCAACGCGCCGGATCCGAGGGCGACTCCGGTGCCGACCAGAGCACTGCCGACGGCCTGGGCGGCCCCGTAGGAGCCCGTTCCGACGAGCGGGGCGGTGCAGGCCGCGGCGACCGGGATGAGGCCGGAGAACAGCGTGGCGCGCTCCGCTCCGATCCGCTGCATGCCCATGTACCAGCAGACGAAGCCGACCACGGTGACGACCGCCGCCTGCCACAGCAGCGCGGCGGCCTCGGTGGTGTCGGGCCGCCGCAGCCATGCCGTCCCGTCCACGAGCAACCCGGCCGCCGCGGACTCGACCGCCGCGACGCCGCACACGGTGGCGGACAGCAGCCGGGGGCCCAGGGGCCGCAGGACGGGCACGGCGAGTACGGCGAAGCCGACCTCCCCGGCCAGCGCGCAGACGGAGAAGGCGATCCCCGTGCCGTCCGTACGCCCCCACCCCTGGACCGTGAAGGCGCCGAAGGCGACCAGCAACGCCCCGTACAGGACCGTGCGTTGGGGCCGGCGGCCGTCCAGGGCCGGGACCACCACAGCCACGACCACGGGTGCACATCCCACGAAGACGCCGGGCACCGCCGGTTCCGCGGAGCGCTCGGCCGCGATCACGGCCAGGTTGAAGCCGACCATGCCGACGGCTGCGAGGAGCGCGAGGCGGAGCCAGTGACGGGGCGAGAGCCGCCGCAGCCGTGCCCTCGCTCCCGCGCCGGCCGGCGGGAGGAGCAGCAGAAAGGCGAGGCCGTAGCGCAGGAACTGGCCGCCCGCGTACGGGTAGTGGCCCAGGACGCTGTTCGCGGTGAAGGACCCTCCGACGAGGACACAGGCGAGCGCGGCGAGGAGGGCCCCGCGCGCGGTGGTGGCGTTCATGGCAGCGACGCTAGGCAGCGGGGCGGTCCGGTTTAAGGTCCATTTCCATGACGCCATCGGAGACCAATCGGGACGGGACGCCTGATCCGGCCCGTCCGGCCCGGAGTGCGGATCCCGGTCATGCGGGCTCCCCCGCCTGGGAACTGCTCCTGCCGGCCGCCTCCGCGCCGGCACGCACGCGTGGACGTTCGCTGCAGGCGGCGCTGCGCGAGGCGGTACGGACGGGGCGGCTGGCGCCGGGCACCCGGCTGCCGTCGAGCCGGGATCTCGCCGCCGACCTCGGGGTGTCGCGGGGACTGATCACCGAGGCGTACGAGCAGCTGACGGCGGAGGGCTATCTGCGCAGCGGGCGAGGAGCGGGCACCTGGGTGGGAGGCGCCGTACGGGCAGCGCCCCCACGCGCGCGTGATCTCGCCCCGCGCTCCCCCGGTACGCGCGCCGACTTCGTGCCCGGCACGCCGGATCTGTCGCTGTTCCCGCGCGCGGCCTGGTCCGCGGCGCAGCGCGGAGTCCTTGCGGAGATGCCGCACCAGGACCTCGGCTATCCCGACCCGCGCGGGCTGCCCCGGCTGCGTACCGCGCTGGCGGAGCTGCTGGCGCGCCGTCGCGGTGTGGTCGCGGACCCGGAGCGGATCGTGATCGTCTCCGGGGTGGCGCAGGCGACCACGCTGCTCGGATTCGTGCTCCACGCGCGCGGGTTGCACACCGTGGGAGTCGAGGATCCCGGGAGCCCCCAGCACGACGCCCTCTACGCCTCGGCCGGGGTCACCACCGTGCCCCTGCCGCTGGACGACGAGGGACTCGTGGTCGGACCGCTGCGGGACTCGGGTGTGCGGGCCGTCGTGACGACGCCCTCGCACCAGTTCCCCACCGGCATCGCGTACTCCGCGCACCGCCGCACCGAACTGCTCGACTGGGCGCGGTCCGTGGACGGGCTCGTCCTGGAGGACGACTACGACGGCGACTTCCGCTACGACCGCGCTCCCGTGGGCGCCCTGCAAGGACTCGACCCGGAACACGTGGCCTACACGGGTTCGGTCAGCAAGTCACTCGCTCCGGGTCTGCGGCTCGGCTGGCTGCTCGTCCCGGAGTCCCTGGCCGACGAGGTCGTCGAGCGCAAGCGAACCATGGACCTCGGCCATCCCACCCTCGACCAGGCGCTGTTCGCCCGCTTCGTGGAGCGCGGCGACTACGACCGCCAACTGCGCCGCTGCCAACGCGCGTACCGCGAACGGCGCGACGCGCTCGTGGCCACGCTGGAGGAGCACTTCCCGGGCGCGGAGGTCGCCGGGATCGCGGCGGGACTGCACGTCATCGCCGCGCTCCCGCCCCGGTACGGCCCGCAGGACGGCTTCCTCGCGCGCGTGGCCGCGGCCGGCGTCGCCGTGCGCCCGCTGACGGACTACACGCACGCGCGGGGCGAGCACGACGAGGAGCGGGGCGTACGGCTGGTCCTCGGGTACGCGCATCTCTCACCCGCGCGGATCCGGGCGGGCGTACGGCTGATGGCCCAGGCCACGGACGGGTGACGGCGGGACGACGCGCCCGGCGAACGACGGGTGGCTCATCCCTTTCGCCGCCGCTGTCGCTCCCTTCGCACACCGGTTCCCTTGTCCCTGCGGTCAGTTGTTCACTTGTGGTTTCCGTGTGCGCTGCGCCGCACCAGTAGTTGTGGCATCGCACACTGGCCGGATCCCGTCCCTGGAGGCGCATCCATGTCACACCGTCCGTTCCCCGGCCGCCGCAGCGTGCTGCGCGGCTCCCTCGCCGCGTCGGCGGCCCTGACTCTGCCCACCGCCCTCGGCGCGGCACCGGCGTTCGCCCTCTCGGGGCGCCCCAAGGCGGGCTGGGGTGTACAGGCGGGAGACGTGACGTCCGACTCCGGGCTGGTGTGGGTGCGCTCCGACCGTCCGGCCCGGATGATCGTCGAGACGTCCGCGACCGACTCGTTCAGCAACCCGCACAGGTGGCACGGTCCGCTGCTCGGCGCGGACACGGACTTCACCGGCACGACCCGGCTGCGCGGACTGCCGTCCGGCGAGCAGATCCACTACCGCGTCCTGCTCGCCGACCCGGACGACCCGCGTCGCACCGGCGAGCCCGTCACCGGCACGTTCCGTACGGCGCCCGCGAAGCGGCGTCACGACGTGAAGTTCGTGTGGTCCGGCGACCTGGCGGGCCAGGGCTGGGGCATCAACGAGTCGATCGGCGGTTACCGCATCTTCGACGCCATGGCGAAGCTGGACCCGGACTTCTTCCTGTGCAGCGGCGACAACATCTACGCCGACGGCCCGATCTCCGCCACCGCCACGCTTCCGGACGGCAGCGTGTACCGGAGCGTCACCACCGAGGAGAAGTCGCACGTCGCCGTCACCCTGGACGACTACCGGGGCAACTTCCGCTACAACCTGCTGGACCGGGCGCTGCGCCGGTTCAACGCGCAGGTGCCGAACATCATCCAGTGGGACGACCACGAGGTCCGCAACAACTGGTACCCGGGTGAGGTCATCGGCACCGGCACGCCCTACCCGGCCGGCACGAAGCTCGACGACCTGGCGGTGCGCTCCCGGCAGGCCTTCTCCGAGTACTTCCCGATCTCCACCATCAGCCGCCGCCCGGACGGGCGGATCTACCGCGTCGTCAACCACGGCCCGCTCCTGGACGTGTTCGTGCTCGACATGCGCACCTACCGCAACGCGAACTCGGCGGACGACCAGACGACGGACCCGGTGGGCATCCTCGGCCGCGAGCAGTTGGAATGGCTCAAGCGGGAGCTGTCGAAGTCACGCGCCATGTGGAAGGTGATCGCCAACGACATGCCGCTCGGCCTGGTCGTGCCCGACGCGAACGAGGGCAAGCCGAACTTCGAGGCCGTCGCGCAGGGCGACCCGGGCGCGCCGCTCGGGCGCGAGCTGCAGATCGCCGAACTGCTGCGGTTCATCAAGCACCGGCGGATCACCGGCACCGTGTGGCTGACGGCCGACGTGCACCACACCTCGGCGCAGCACTACGACCCGTCGCGGGCCGCGTTCAAGGACTTCGAGCCGTTCTGGGAGTTCGTGTCCGGTCCGCTCAACGCCGGCGCCTTCCCGGCCAACGCGCTCGACGGCACCTTCGGCCCGGAGCGGGTGTTCGTGAAGGCGCCGACGGCCTCGAACGTCTCGCCGGCCGAGGGCTACCAGTTCTTCGGCGAGGTCGACATCGACGGGGACAGCGGGGAGCTGACGGTGCGTCTGCGCGAGCAGGACGGCACCCTGCTGTTCACGCAGGTGCTGCAGCCGGGCCGGGTCGGCCAGTAACTCCCGTACGCTTTCTCCGGAGCCGCGCACCGGCGTCATCCCCCGGTGCGCGGCACCTTTCCGCGCCCCCGAACTCGCCCTGCCCACCAGCGTTTTCGCAGGTCAGGGCCGATTGTCAGTGGTCGCCTCTACGGTTTTTCCATGACGCGATCTTTGCAGGCCGTGGCCTATCGCCGACCCTCCGCGCTGGAGTCCTCGGCGGGTGAACAACGCCTGGGACTCGAGACCTCACGGGGTGCGACTCCCTCCGGCGTCAAGGACCATCCCCGCTTCTTCGCGGGGTTCCTGACGTCCCCTCAGACGGCTGCCGCCGGACTGCTCGCGGTGGCTGACGTGGCCGCCGCGCGGTACTACCAGCGACAGTTGCGCGCCTCGCTCGACCCGGTGGTGACGGGCAACGGCGACCGGCTGCGCTTCGAGTCCTTCTCGGGCTGCGGCGGGGTGTACGCCCGCCTGGACGTGCTGGAGCAGGGCCTCGACGGCGGCGAGGTGGGGCACGGCACGACGAACGTCGACGTCAACAACCCTCTGCGCGAGGCCCTCTCCCGAATCGGCTCGGACGATCCGCTCCATCTGCGGGTCGGGCCCGAGGAGTTGGCCGTCACCACGCTGGACGGTCCGGTCGTGGAGAAGAAGGTGCCGCTGCCGGACCGGTGGCTGCGGGGGTTCGCGGAGGCCCAGGTGATCGCGGCCGGCTTCGATCTGCGGGCCGAGCTGCCCGCGGCCGAGGCCGTGCGGTTCCTGCGCGCGCTGCCGCGCGGCGGAGGGCGCGGCGCCTCGGTGGGTCCGCGGTGGGTGGTGCCCGCGGGTCGCACCCTGCGGCCGACCACTCGGCCGGTGCCGGGCGCGGTGTGCCTGCCCGGCCCGGAGCGGCTGATCGCCCTCCAGCGCGTACTGCGGCATGCGACGGCCCTGCGCGTCTACGGCCCCGCGGCCGCCGGTGCCGCCTCCGCGGCCAGTGCCTGGGAGGCCGTCCTGCCCGGGATGCGGCTGACGCTCACGCTGTCGCCGGACGCCTCGCGCGGGTTCTCCGGAGAGGGCGGTGTCCTCGACGCTCTCGCCACCGACGAGGCCGCCGAGGACGCGGAGCTGATCTCGGTGCTCCTCGCATGGGAGCCCCGCATCGACGTCGCCGACCTCGCCGCCTCCTCGGGCCTGCCTTCCGAGCGGGTCCGGGCCGCCCTGGTCCGCCTGGGCACGTCGGGCCGCGTCGGATACGACACGGCGGAGGCGGCCTACTTCCACCGTGAACTGCCGTACGACGCCGAGCGCGTGGAGCGCCACAACCCGAGACTGCGGTCGGCGCGAGCGCTGGTGGCCGCGGGCGCGGTCGCCCTGGACCGTGCGCTCGGGACGGTGACGGCGCAGGACGGTCACGTGCACCGTGTGCGGGACGAGGCGGGGACGCTGAGCTGCAGCTGTCTGTGGTGGGCGAAGTACCGGGGCGGGCGCGGGCCGTGCAAGCACGCGCTGGCGGTGCGGATGGTGCGGCGGGGTGGCGCCGCGGTGCAGCAGGACAGGACACGAGTCGACGGGGGTGTGCGATGAGCTCACTGATGGATTCGGTACGGGCGGGGCGGACGGCCGAGGTGGTGAGCCTCCTCGACGAGATGACGGATGCCGAACGGCGGTCTCTCTTCCCGGAGTTGAAGGCACTTCGCAAGGAACTGAGGACGGCTCCCTGGGAGGCGGAGTCCCGCCGCGCCCACCCGCCGCTGTATGCGGCCGGGGTGGCGTGCCAGACCGGTGCGGCCGGTGTCGCGGCCTGGATCGCCGCGAGCGACATGGGCTGGGCGCCGACGTCTCCGGCCCTGCTGCTCCGCCTGCTGGGCGACCGTCCTGCGGAGTGGATCGCCGACGTGACCCACCGGCTCGCGCAGCGCCCGCCCTCCTCGGGGGTGCCGTTCGAGCTGATGGCCGGTCTGGTACGGCTCTCGGGTTGCCCCGTGCCGACGACGGAAGCGTATGTGCGGGGCTGGGTGGAGTACACCGACCGCACCTGGCAGCGCGGCGGCACCGTGCTCGGCCGGTTGCGCCCGGACCCGCATCTGGCACAGCTCGTGGCCGCGCTCTTCGAGACGCACGACATCGGCGGCCGGTTGGAGTGGGGGGCCGCCGAGGGTCCGGACAGCTGGACCGGTGCGCTGGCCGGGCTCACCGCCGAGGGCGTCCTCGACCGCAAGGTGATGGTCGACGCGTGCGTGTCCCGCCTGCTTCGGGGCGGCACGGCGGCCGATCACCGGTTGTTCCTGCGGCTGTTGAAGCTCCTGGAGCTCAGTCGGGGCGAGGAGCGGGAGCGGATCGGCGACTGGCAGGCGCTGGCCTCCGACGCGGTCTCCCCGGTGGCCTCGCACGCCCAGTCCGTGCTGGGCTCCTTGGCTCTCGACGGCGAGCTGACGTCGGGTCAACTGGCGGAGATGTCGGGCGCGGTGCTCTTCCGCACCGAGAAGAAGCTGGTACGCGCCCAGCTCGTGCTGCTCGGGAAGATCCTCACCCGAGACGCCTCCTCGGCTCAGGAGCTGCTGCCCGCCGTCGCGCAGGCCTTCGGGCACGAGGACTCCGACATACAGGAGCGGGCGCTCAAGCTGGTGGAGCGCCATCTGAAGAAGGCCGAGTCGGCGGACGTACGGGCCGAACTGGCGGCCGCTGCCGGTCAGTTGATCCCTGCGCTCCGCGCCCGGGCGGTCCAGTCACTGGGCGCCGAGCAGGCGGCGCCCGAACCTCTGGTGTACGAGGAGGTGCTGCCTCCGGCCCCGGAGCCGGTGCGGTCGGCGCCCGCGCCGGAGTCGGTGGTGGAGCTCGCCGAGGAGGTGGGGGTGCTCATGGCGTCCGAGGGGGACGTGCCCACGTTCGAGCGGGCGCTGGACGGCCTGGTGCGGCATGCCCACCGGGATCGGGGTGCGCTCCTCGATGCGCTCACCGCCGTGGTCACGCGCCGCTGGTGGAACAGCACGGACACCGAGTACGTCCTTCACCCGGACGACCATTTCAGCCGCGTCAACGGCGTCTTCAACGCGGCGGACGGTCTTGATCTCCTCCTTGCGACTCTCCGGGGACGCGTGCGCACCGCGACGCTCCTGGGGTCGGTCCAGCGCGGGAGGACGGTCCAGGGCTGTGTGCACAGCGCGCTCTCCCGGGCCTTCGACGCCCGCCTGTGGGAGGTGGCGTACCGGCTGCAGACCGAACCGCTGCCGTTCCTGCTGTCGACGCCCACGTGGAGCACGGGCCTCCTGGAGCCGGACGAGCTGGTGGCCCGCCTCGACGAGTACCGGCGACTAGGCGCACGGGTCTCGGCGGCGGACTTCGCGCAGGCACTGCTGCGGGTGCGGCGCACGGACCGGGCGGCGGCCGCGGAAGCCGCCGAGCGCGCTACGGCGCTCGGCACGACGGAGGGCGCACGGCTCGCCCGATGGCTGACCCATCAGGGCCCCGACCTGCCGGCGAACCGAAGCCGGACCTCGGGCGACCGCATCCTGGTCGAATGCGGTGAACTCCCGGAGCTGCAGGAGGACTTCCCGCCGGAGTTCCGGCCGCTGGGCCGGCCGGTGAGCGTCGACAGGACGCGTTGGTACTGCCATCACTGGGACGAGGGCATACGACAGCACTGGCTCGCGGTGTTGCCCGAGAGGCGCGAGCTGGTGGCCATGCGGATGCTGCGGGATCTGTCCACCGTGGCCGTGGACGACGCCCGGGGCGCCGCCGCCTTCCTGCCGCCGCTGGCCGAGTCCGGCGGTGAGGCGGGCGAGGCCGTGCACCTGTGCCTGGCGTACGGGCTCGGCGCCCGGCATCCGGAGGACCGGCTCGCCGCCGTGGACGCGCTGCTGACGCTGGCGGCACGTGGTCAGCTCGACGCGGCCCGACTGGGCACGGATCTCGGCCAGTTGGTCCGGCGCGGGGCGGTGAAGCCGCTGCGGCTCGCCGAGTCGGCGCGGACGGCGGCGACCACGGGGGCGAACGCCACGATCTGGGAGATGCTGCGGCACACCCTGCCCGTCCTGCTCGCCGAGCTCGCGACGAACAGCCGGACAGCGTCGGCCCGCGGGCTCGGCGATCTGCTGGAGGTGGCCGCGGAGTGCGCGGAACGTTCCGGAGCGCGGGGCGAGCTGCCGCACCTGGCGCAGACGGCACAGCGCCGCGGCTCGTCCCGGCTGGTGTCGCAGGCCCGCCGGCTGCGCAGCGCGCTGACCCTGGAGGCGGCCGCCTGACCCCGCACAGGGCCCTGACCAGCCGTACCGCCCAAGCTCCTGCCCTCCGCGACACAACCGTCAAGAACTCAACAAAAGCCGCATAGCCATGCTTTACCCATCGGTCACAAAGCGTTCGTGATCACGCAACACCCTTCCTTCACAGTGGTCGCATGAGTCGAGACATGTCTGAAGTGACACGTGCGAAGCAAGGCCGCCCCGTGTGGGCGGTCGTCCGGGGCTCCGTGGAGGGGTTCCACACATGGTGGACACGCCGCCACGGTCATGCACCTCCGACAGGCGATACCGACGCCCGGTCGCTGTCGGAGGAGCAGCAGGCCGGGCCGTCCGACGAGTCGTCGGCGAGGCCGGAGGCCGTGCCCGTGGAGAGCGCGCTGTGGCGGATGCGGACGACGGTGAAGGACGAACCGGGCTCGCTGGCCGCGCTGTGCACGGCGCTGGCCGGACGACGGGTCGACATCCTGAGCCTGCAGACGCATCCGCTCGCCGAGGGCACGGTGGACGAGTTCCTGCTGCGGGCTCCCGGTGAGCTGATGGCGTCCGAGCTCGCCCGGGTGGTCTCGCTGGCCGGGGGCTTCGACACCTGGATCGAGCGGGCCGATGCCCACGATCTGGTGGACGCGCCGACCCGGGTCCTGGGCCTGGCCGCCCGCACCGCCCTGGACGCGGCGGAACTGCCGCTCGCGCTACGGCAGTTGCTGGGCCGGTGCACCATCCGCCAGCTGCCCGCCGCGCCGGTAGGCGGCGGCCGGCGCCCGGAGGGGGTGCCGGTGGAGGGAGCTCTTGAGGAGACCATGATGCGACTGCGGGCGCCGGACGGCGGAGTGATCACCGTGGAGCGGCCGTATCTGCCGTTCACCCCGACCGAGTTCGCGCGGGCGCGGGCGCTGGTGGAGCTGGACGCCCGGCTCGGGCCGCGCGTGCCGCACAGCCAGGACGTACTGACGCTGCCCGAGGGCAACGAGATCACCATGCGCCGGGCCGACGCGCGCGACCTGGAGGCGGCGAAGGCGATGCAGGAGCGGTGCTCGGCGCGCACGCTCGGCATGCGCTACCACGGGCCGGTCGGCGACGCGGATCGCTACCTCAACCACCTGCTCAGCCCGCGCTTCGGCCGCACCCTCGCCGTACAGTCCGCGTCGGGGCGAGTCGTCGGCCTCGGCCACCTGCTGTGGGACGGGGACGAGACGGAGGTCGCGCTGCTGATCGAGGACAAGTGGCAGCGCCGCGGCGTCGGCGGTGAACTGCTGGAACGCCTGGTGGCGATGGCGGTCGAGGCGGGCTGCGCCAGCGTGTACGCCGTGACGCAGGCGTCCAACACCGGCATGGTCGCGGCCATGCGTGGCCTGGGGCTCCCCCTCGACTACCAGATCGAGGAGGGCACCCTGGTCATCACGGCCCGCCTAGACGCTCTGCCGGTTCGGCCGGAGGACGCGGTCGGGGTCACCGGCCGGCTGTCGAGTGCGGGTGAGGTCGGCAAGGGCGAGGCGCCGTAGAGGTTGCGGATCGGTCAGCGGCTGCCGGTGGGCTGCGACTGGTCGCGCCCACGCGGCCAAGCCGCGTATGGATCACGCGGTGAAGCCGCGTATTGATACAGCCCCGCGCCCCTTTCGGGGCGCACCGCCGGCGTCCCCAACGCCCCGTCCAGGTCGGCCCACAGGTCGTCGACGTCCTCCAGCCCCACCGACAGCCGCAGCAGCCGGTCGCTCACCCCGGCGCCCCTGCGGTCCTCCGCGTCCACGATGCGGTGGCTGATGGAGGCCGGGTGCTGGATGAGGGTGTCGACGCTGCCCAGGCTGACCGCCGGGGTGATCAGGTGGACGCCGGCGATGACCTCGTGCGGGTCGCCGGCCACCTCGAAGGCGATCATCGCGCCGCCGATGCGCGGGTAGTGGACGCGGGTGACACGCGGGTCGGCGGCGAGGCGGCGGACGAGTTCGGCGGCGTTCGCGGAGGCGGCCCGGACGCGCACCGGCAGCGTCGCGAGGCCGCGCAGCAGCAGGTAGCCGGCCAGGGGGTGCAGGACACCGCCCGTGGCGAACCGCACCTGCCGCAGCCGCCCGGCGAACTCCTCGTCGCAGGCCACCACGCCCGCCATCACGTCCCCGTGCCCACCGAGGTACTTGGTGGCGCTGTGCAGCACCAGCCGGGCGCCGAGCGAGGCGGGGCGCTGCAGCACCGGCGTGGCGAAGGTGTTGTCGGCGAGCAGCGGGACGGAGCCGCAGGCGTGGGCGACGGCCCGCAGGTCGACTTCGGCCAGGGTCGGGTTGGCCGGGGACTCCACCATCACCAGGCCGGTGTCGGGGCGCAGCGCGTCCGCGATGCCGGCCGGGTCGGTCCACGTCACCTCGGAGCCGAGCAGTCCGGCGGTCAGCAGGTGGTCGCTGCAGCCGTACAGAGGGCGTACGGCGACGACGTGGCGCAGGCCCGCCGACGCCCGTACCAGCAGGACGGCGGTCAGGGCGGCCATGCCGCTGGCGAACGCCACCGCGGACTCGGTGCCCTCGAGGCGGGCCAGCGCGGTCTCGAAGCGGGCGACGGTCGGGTTGCCGAGACGCCCGTAGACGGGCGGGCCCTCGGGCTCGGCACCGGTGGTGGCGAAGGCGTCGATGCGGGCGGCCTCGCCACGGCTGTCGTACGAGGGATAGGTGGTCGACAGGTCGATGGGCGCGGCGTGCAGTCCCTGCCGGGCGAGGTCGTCGCGTCCGGCATGGACGGCTTCGGTGGCCAGTGCTCTCGTGGAGTGGGAGTCCATGGTCGGAAGAATGAACAACCACCGGGGCACGGAGGCACAACACCGTGCTACGTTCGGCCAATGGCCGAATCTGTCGCACTGGATCCGGTGGATCTCCATCTGCTGCGCCTGCTGCAGAACGACGCCCGGACCACCTATCGCGACCTCGCCGCGCAGATCGGCGTGGCGCCCTCGACGTGCCTCGACCGCGTGACCCGGTTGCGCCGCTCGGGCGTGATCCTCGGGCATCAGCTACGGCTCGATCCGGCCAAACTCGGGCGCGGTCTCGAGGCCCTGCTCTCCGTGCAGGTCAGGCCCCACCGGCGGGAGTTGGTGGGCCCGTTCGTGGAGCGGATCCGGGCATTGCCGGAGTCCCGTACCGTCTTCCATCTGACCGGCCCCGACGACTACCTCGTGCATGTCGCGGTCGCGGACATGGCGGACCTGCAGCGGCTGGTCCTGGACGGGTTCACGTCGCGGCCCGAAGTGGCCCGCGTGGAGACCCGGTTGATCTTCCAGCAGTGGGACTGCGGACCGCTCCTCCCGCCTACGCCGTCGGCTCAATCCGGGTGACGTGCGGCGGGCCGTCGTACGAGGATGGCCGCATGTCACAGACCACGAACCCGCTGCCCCGCGAGGTCGCCGACGCGTATGTCGACGAGCTCGTCGCCCTGGACCCGATCACCGGCACCTTCCTCGGCGTGAAGGAGAGTTCGAGCAGGTTGCCCGACACCTCGCCGGCGGGCGAGGAGGCGCTCGCGGAACTGGGGCGCCGGACGCTGGCCCGGCTCGACGAGGCAGAGCGACAGCCCGGCGCGGACAGCGACGTCGAGCGCCGGTGCGCGCGCCTTCTGCGCGAGCGGCTCACCGCAGGTCTCGCCGTGCACGAGGCCGAGGAGGGCCTGCGCGCCGTCAGCAATCTGAGTTCCCCCGCCCATGCGGTACGTCAGGTGTTCACGGTGACCCCGGCGCAGTCCGAGGAGGACTGGACGGCGATCGCCGAGCGGCTGCGCGCGGTCCCGGCCGCGCTGGAGGGCTATCAGGAGTCCCTGGCCCTCGGCCTGGAGCGGAAGCTGTACGGCGGCCCGCGCGCCACGGCCACGTTCGTCGAGCAGCTGGGCCAGTGGGCCGACGCGGACGGTGAAGGGCACGGCTGGTTCGAGCAGTACGCGATCGCCGGGCCGGACTCGCTGAGGTCGGAGCTGGACACGGCCGCCCGCTCCGCCACGGCGGCCGTCGTCAGGCTGCGCGACTGGATGCGGGACGTGTACGCGCCGGCCGTCGAGGGCACGCCGGACGTGGTGGGCCGCGAGCGGTACGCCTGCTGGGTCCGCTACTTCAACGGTACGGATCTCGACCTGGACGAGGCGTACGCGTACGGCTGGTCCGAGTACCACCGCCTGCTGGGCGAGATGAAGGCCGAGGCCGAGAAGATCCTGCCCGGCGCGGCCACCCCATGGGTGGCGCTGGCGCACCTGGACGAGCAGGGCACGCACATCGAGGGCGTCGACGAGGTGCAGCGCTCGCTGCAGTCCCTGATGGACGAGGCGATCGACAGGCTGGACGGCACCCACTTCGACCTTGCCGAACGGGTACGGCGGGTCGAGTCCCGGATCGCCCCTCCCGGCAGCGCGGCGGCGCCGTACTACACGCCCCCGTCGGACGACTTCTCGCGCCCGGGCTGCACCTGGCTGCCCACCATGGGCCAGACCCGCTTCCCCGTCTACGACCTGGTGTCCACCTGGTACCACGAGGGCGTGCCGGGCCACCACCTCCAGCTGGCGCAGTGGAAGCACGTGGCCGAGAACCTCTCCCGTTACCAGGCGAGCGTGGGCATGGTCAGTGCCAACGCCGAGGGCTGGGCGCTGTACGCGGAGCGGCTGATGGACGAGCTGGGCTTCCTGACGGATCCGGAGCGCAGGCTGGGCTACCTGGACGCCCAGATGATGCGTGCCGCGCGGGTGATCATCGACATCGGCATGCATCTGGAGCTGACGATCCCGGACGACTCCCCCTTCCACCCCGGGGAGCGCTGGACGCCCGAGCTGGCGCAGGAGTTCTTCGGCGCGCACAGCAGCCGTCCCGCGGACTTCGTGGAGAGCGAGCTGACCCGCTACCTGTCCATGCCGGGCCAGGCCATCGGCTACAAGCTGGGCGAGCGTGCCTGGCTGCTGGGCCGGGAGAAGGCGCGCGAGCGGCAGGGCGAGGCGTTCGACCTCAAGACCTGGCACATGGCCGCTCTCTCCCAGGGCTCGCTGGGCCTGGACGATCTGGTGGACGAGCTCTCGCAGCTGTGAGCCATGCCGCTCTGATCAGTGCCCCTGTGATCAGAGCGGAACTGATCAACGCCGGAACCCTCCTTCCGAGTTGATGACCTCACCGGTGATCCAGTCCGCCTCGTCCGTGGCGAGCCACGCGATGAGGCGGGCCGGGTCGTCGGGCATGCCCCAGCTGCCTGCGGGAAAGCGGTCGGCGATCGCCTCGTACGTCTCCCCGGTCGCGTAACCCGTGTCCACCGGACCGGGGTTGACGGTGTTCACCGTGATCGCGTGCTCGGCGAGCGTGGTCGACAGGGAGCGCGTGATCGAGGCGAGGGCGCCCTTCTGGAGGGCGTAGGCGATCTCGTCCGGCATGCCGCCCGCGATGTCCTGACCGGAGGTCATCATCACGACACGTCCGCCTGGAGTGCGCGCCGGCAGTCCGGCGCGGTGCCGGGCGTAGGCCTGGACGAGGAGCAGCACCGAGCGGGTGTCGACCGCCCAGTGCGCGTCGAGCATCGCGGCGTCGATCGTGTCGAGGGTGCCGTCGCTGCCGCTGAGGGCGTGGTTGGCGACGACGATGTCGAGCCGGCCGCCGAGTGCCGTGGCGGCCGTGGCGATCAGTTCGGCGGGCGTGGCCGGGTCGGCGAGGTCACCGGGGCCCGCGGCGACCCGGGCCGCGGGATCGCCGAGTGCCGCACGCACGGAGGCGATCACGTCCTCGCCGCGGTCGGCTCCCCAGGGCATGGCGGCGTCGTGCGGCACGTGATGGTGCAGATAGACGCTCGCCCCGTAGGCGGCGAGCCGCCGGGCCACGGCGTGTCCGATGCCCGCGCGTCTGCTGGCCCCGGTCACCAGGGCGGTACGGCCGCGCAGGGGCAGGGGGTCACGGCGCAGGTCTTCGGGCGCGGGGTGCGGGAGTCGGGGCATGGACGACCATGATGGGGAACGCTCCGACCCGACGCACGCGATTATCCCCGCGAGGCTGCCGCGGAAGTCGTCACACGCACCACGGACGTCCTCGCACGGCTGCCGAAGTCGTCGCACGTGCTAAGAAGCCCGCCCCAAGTGCTAAGGAATCCGCCGCAGTTGTACGAGGCCGAGCCAAGTCTCCGGTCCCGGCTGGACGTTGGCCGCGCGCACCGCGTACTTCCCGGGTTCCAGTTCGACGCGGAGGCGGTCGGTCCGGTCCGTTTCGGTGCCGGGCCAGGCCGAGTCAAACAGGACGACCGTGCCGGGCACTTCCCAGCACATCTCGCGTTCCCAGTCCGCCGTGGCGAGGGCCGCCGGGACGCCGGCCAGGAGTTCTTCCTCGGAGTGCGCCGCCCACCACCGTACGAAGGTGCCGTGTTCCGGCAGGAAGGCGGTGGAGGCGGGTTCGTCGCCCAGGACCAGGGCGGCCGAGTCGCCGACCGGGAGCAGCCCGACGAAACCGTCGACCTCGCAGGCCCGGTCGTAGTCGGAGGCGTTCTCCTCGCCGTCGGCGCCCGCCCAGAACGACAGAACCGCCTCCGGCACCGCTATGAGCGGCCCGCCGCCCGATTCGACCCACTCCACCGCACCGGGTTCCGCGTATCGCACCATGGCGCAGAACCGTACACGCACAGCGAACCCGCAAATTCGCTGTCCCCCTTCCCTCCCCATGCGCCACCCTCGACAACCATGACCATCCGGACCCTTTTCCTCTCCCCGCGCGTCACCGCGACCGGCCACGCCCTGGCCCGGGCGGCACGGCGGCGCGCCATGCACGTCGAGACGCTGCGGGACTGGCGGGTGCCGGAGCAGTGGCGTTCAGCGCCCGGAGCGTCGCTGTACGCCGGTCCGCTGTTCGCGGACACCGTGGCGGGGGAACTGGCGCTCGGGCTGCTGGAGGCCCCGGCGGACTGGCTCGCCCGGCTGCCGTACGAACTCACCCGCAGGGACATCGAGTTCACGACGGTCGCCGAGGCGCGGCAGCTGCGGCGCCCCGCCTTCGTGAAGCCGCCCAACGACAAGAGCTTCCCCGCGCGCGTGTATCCGGACGGGAGCGGGCTGCCGGGTTCCGACGCGGTCGACGACGGCGAACCGGTGCTGGTGAGCGACATCGTGGCGTTCGCCGTCGAGTACCGGCTGTTCCTCCTCGACGGCGAGGTACGCACCGGCAGCCGGTACGCGACCCGCGGCGGCCTCGACGTCGTACCGCTGGAGCAGGACCCGAGCCATCGTGAAGTACTGGCGTTCGCCGGGGAGTTGGCCTCGTCGGAGTTGCCGAGCGCGATCGTGGTGGACGTCGGTCTGATCGACGGCGCCGGCTGGGCCGTCGTCGAGGCCAACGCGGCCTGGGCCAGCGGGCATTACGCCTGCGACGAGGATGCCGCGCTGGACGTGGTGCTGCGCGCGGCGCGCCCGGCGACGGAGTTCGCCACGGCGGACCGGCGCTTCCTGCGGCCGGTGCCCGACGTCGTACGGGACTGAACGGGACGCCGGTTGCGGCTGCGGACCGCGCTGTCAGCAGCCGCAGTCCTCCGCGTCCACCGGCGCCGTCAGCGGGTCGGCGCCGCGGCGCTCGCGGCCCTCCCAGGTCTCGTACGCGAAGCCCTCGCGCGCCCAGTACTCGAAGCCGCCGAGCATCTCCTTGACCTGGTAGCCGAGTTCGGCGAGGGCGAGCGCGGCCCGGCTCGCGCCGTTGCAGCCGGGGCCCCAGCAGTACGTGACCACCGGCACAGACCTGTCGAGGAGTTGTTCGGCCTGCTCGGGGATGAGCGCGGTCGGCAGGTGGATCGCGCCGGGGACGTGGCCCTGGTCCCAGGACTCGGTGGACCGGGAGTCCAGGACGACGAACCCGAGGTCGCCGCCCGCGGCGAGCGCGGCAGCGACGTCCGACACGTCGGCGTGGAAGACGAGGCTCGCGCGGAAGTAGGCGGCGGCCTCGGCCGGGGCCGCCGGGGCGACGCGCAGGACGGGGTTGACGGCGGTCGTGGTGCTGCTCATGATCTGGCCTTTCGCCGACGGTTCGACTTCGACTTCTTCGACTTCTGGGACTTCTTCCACTTCATCGACTTCGCTACGACCAGAAATCTACGGTTGGAGATCACCTCCCAGAAGGGGCGTTCCCCGGCAGGACCCTTGCCCGGCCGGGGATTCCCCTGCTATTCCTCGACCATGACCGTGTTTTCCCCGGACGCCACCGACTGGCGCATCCTCGATGTCCTCCAGCGCGAGGGCCGCGCGAGCTTCGCGGAGCTGGCACGTGCCGTCTCCATGTCGCCGAGCGCGGTCACCGAGCGGGTGCGCCGCCTGGAGGAGGCGGGCGTGATCCAGGGGTACGCCGCCGTCGTGGACCCCGACCGGCTGGGCCTGCCGATCCTCGCGTTCGTCCGGCTGCGGTATCCGAACGGCAACTACAAGCCCTTCCACGACCTGGTCGCCGTGACGCCCGAGATCCTCGAGGCCCACCATGTGACGGGCGACGACTGCTTCGTGATCAAGGTCGCCGCTCGCTCGATGCGCCACCTGGAAGAGGTGTCCGGCAAGATCGGCACGCTCGGCTCGGTGACCACGAGCGTCGTCTACTCGTCCCCGCTGCCCCGGCGCCCCCTGGGCCACTGACTCAGCCGGTTCATCCGGCTCGTCCGGCGTCTCGCTGCCGCAGCACGGAGCCGGATCTCCCCTTCACGACCTCCAGTTGGGCGTGGATGCGGCGTCTCAGGTCTGCCACATGGCTGACGATGCCGACGCTGCGGTCGCGCTCGCGCAGGGAGTCGAGCACGTCGAGGACCTCGTCGAGGGTCTGGTCGTCGAGGCTGCCGAAGCCCTCGTCGATGAAGAGCGTGTCCAGGCGGACTCCGCCGGCCTCGTCGGTGACGACGTCCGCGAGGCCGAGGGCGAGGGCGAGCGAGGCGAAGAACGTCTCGCCGCCGGACAGGGTCGCCGTGTCCCGCTCGCGTCCGGTCCAGGCGTCGACGACGTGCAGTCCGAGACCGCTGCGGCCACGTCCGGCCCGGTCGGCCGAGTGGACGAGGGTGTAACGGCCGGACGACATGCGCTGCAGCCGTACGGTCGCCGCGGCGGCCACCTGTTCCAGGCGGGCAGCCAGCACGTACGACTCCAGGCGCATCTTCCGCTCGTTCTCCGCCGAGGTGCCCGCGGCGAGGGAGGCCAGGCGGGCCACCCGGTCGTACTCGTCGCGCAGCGGGGCCAGACGTCGTACGCCCGCGGCCGACCGGGCGGAGAGCCGGTCGAGTTCGGTGCAGCGGCGGGCCGCCGCGTCGCGCGCGGACGCGGCGTCGCGCAGCCGCTGTGCCGCGACGGCGGCGGCCCGTTCCACCGACGTGAGGTCTACGGGCGGCTGCTGGGCGGCGGCCGCGGTGTCGGCCTCGGCGAGGACGGCACGCACGGCCGCTTCCTCGGACTGCCAGGCGTCCAGCCGGTGTTGGAGCCGGCGGTGGGAGGCGTCGTCGAGGAGTGCGGCGGCCGCGGCCTGCGGGGTGTCGAATCCGGCACGGAAGGCGGCGTCGGCGAGGCGGGCGTCCGCGTCCTTGAGCCGCTGGGCGGTGTCCTCGGCGGCCCGCGCGGTGTCGGCGCCCTCGGTGAGCAGCGCGACCTGCCGCTCCAGCTGCGCGGCCCGCGCGGCCACGCTGTCGGCGGCGCCTCGCGCCTGCGTCAACTCCTGCTCCAGGACGGTCCGTTCGCGGTCGAGCCGCTCACGGTGACCCACCCGCGAGGCGGCTCTGACCGCCGCCTGCTGCCGCACCTCGGTCCGCCGCTCGTGCTCCTGCTCCGCCCGCCGCTGCTCCTCGCTCGCCGGGTGCAGCTCGGAGGCGGCTGCGCGTGCCCGCGCGTACAGCCGCTCCAACTCCTCGACTTCTTCGGCCAGTCGGGCCGTGGGCGTGTCTCCCGCCTCGGCGGTGGCAGCGGCCAGCGCCTCTCGTACGACACCGAGGCGCCGCTCGTTTTCGGCCCGCTGTTCGTCGGCGCGCTGGTAGGCGGCGAGGGCGCGCTCCTCCGCCTCGCGGTCGACGTGCCCGGCGACCTTGCGCGCGGGGGCGGGGTGTTCGGTGGCTCCGCAGACGGAGCAGGGCTCGCCGTCGGTGAGGCCGACAGCCAGCTCGGCCGCGATGCCGTTCAGCCGCTGTTCCTTGAGGTCGAGCCAGTGGGCGCGGGCCTCCGTGGCACGCTCGCGGGAGGCGAGGACGCGCGCCTGGGCCTCGTCGGTGTCGCGGGCGAACTGGTCGCGCTGGCGGGCCGCGCCGAGCCTGCGCTGCCCGGGCTCGCGCTGCACGCCGAGCTGCTCGGCCCTCGTCGCGGCCTCCTGCGCGGACTCGATGCGGGCCTGCAGTCCGGCGCGGGTCGTGTCCCAGTCCGCGAGCCAGGTCTCGGCCTCCTGCAGCACGTCCTCGTCGGCGCGCTCCTGCCGGTCCAAGTCGGCGCGCTCCGCGAGGAGTTGAGCCAGTCGCTGTTCGGCGCGGCGGGCGGACTCCAGGCCACCCAGCTCTTCGGCGGTCCGACGCGCGGCGGCCGCGAGCCCGGCGGCACCCGCGTCCGCGAGGCTGCCTTGCAAGCCCTCGAACCCGGCCGTGTCGGCGTCGACCACAGCGCCCCGGGCCTCGGCCGCAGGCTCCTCCGCACCAGCCTCGATGAACGCGCCCCGCGCTCCCCCGAGCCCCGCTTCACCACTGTCCGTGCACGCGCCCCACGGCTCGGCGAGCCCGGTCGCACCCGCACCGGCACCCTTCGGCCGGGCCCCGGCCTGTCCGTCGCCCAAGACGCCCCGCAGCAGCGCACGCGCGCGTGCCTCCGCCTGCGCGGCCCTGCGGTGTTCCGCCTCGGCGGCCTCCCGCAGTTCGAGAGCCGGCGCGACCGCCTCGGCCTTGCGGCCCCGCTCCATGCGCGCCTGTGCCTCCCGGTGCGCGTCGGCATGTTCCTCCAGGCGCGCGGCACGCTCCCTCGCCTCCGCGAACCGCCGCTGCAGCCGGGCCACTTCGCGTACGTCGCCCAGCGCTCGCTCGGCCGCCGCCTGCGCGGACTCGGCGGCCGTGCGGCGGCAGTGGGCGATGGTCAGCTGTTCGCGGGCGGTGCTGCGGGCGACGGCGGCCGCGGTCAGCACCGCCTCGGTCAGCCCCGGCTCGCCCGGCTGCAGCTCCGGCAGCTCCAGGGCGCCGTCCGCCGCCTGCTGCATGCGGTGCGCGTCGGCCAGCAGCGCGGCGTCCCCTTCGCGCACCTGGGCCTCGGCCGCGCGACGCCGCTCGACCAGGCGCTTCTCGGCCTCGGCGAACCGGTGGGTGTCGAAGAGACGGCCCAGCAGCTTGCCGCGCGCCTCGGCGTCGGCGCGCAGGAAGCGCGCGAAGTCGCCCTGGGGCAGCAGCACGACCTGGCAGAACTGCTCGCGGCTCATGCCGAGCAGCTGGGTGATCTCCTCGCCGATCTCCTGATGCGAGCGGCTGAGGTCCTTCCAGGCGCCCGCCGTCGCGTCGTACTCGCGCAGCCAGCTCTGGGCCTTCTCCAGCGTCGTGCCCGAGCCGCGCTTCTTGGGGCGCTCCCAGGGCGGCTGCCGCGTGACCTCCAACCGGCGTCCGGCGACGGTCAGTTCGAGGGTCACCTCGGTGCGCGTACTGGTCGCGGCGTGGTCGCTGCGCAGGGCGAGGCCCTGGCCGCTCTGGCGGGCGCCGGGGACGGAGCCGTAGAGCGCGTAGCACACGGCGTCGAGGACGGACGTCTTGCCCGCTCCCGTCGGTCCGTGCAGCAGGAAGAGGCCGGCCGCCGACAACTCGCCGAAGTCGACGGTCTGGGATCCGCCGAACGGCCCGAAGGCCGTGATGTCCATCCGGTGCAGCCTCATCGCGCCACCTCCCGCACGGCCTCGTCCGCGCGTACGGCGTCGAACGCGTCCCGCAGGACGGCCTGTTCGCGCTCGTCCGGTCCGGCCCCGCGCACATGGGCGACGAAGTCCTCCGCGATCTGCTGGTCGCTGCGGCCCGCGAGCCGCCTGGCGTACGACACGTCGGGGTCGTCCGGTGCCCGCTCGGGGTCGAAGACCAGGCTGAGGGTGTGCGGGAAGCGCTCGGTGAGGCGGGCCATGGGGTCGGCCGGGCGGACCGGGTCGGTGAGGGTGGCCTCGACCCATGCCTCCTCGTGGCGCGAGAGCTCCGGATCGGCCAGCAGCTCCTCCAAGGACCCGCGGATCCGGGCGAGCGCGCGCGGCACCGGGCAGTCGAGGCGCTCGGCGGCAATGGAGCCGTCGGCGCCGAGGTCGACGAGCCACATGGTCTTGCGGTGGTCGGCCTCCGAGAAGGAGTACGGCAGCGGGGAGCCGGAGTAGCGCACGCGCTCGGTGATGGTCTGGCTGCCGTGCAGGTGGCCGAGCGCCGCGTAGTCCACGCCGTCGAAGACCCCGGCGGGCACGGCGGCGACCCCGCCGACGGTGATGTCCCGCTCGCTGTCGCTGGCCTCGCCCCCGGTGACGAAGGCGTGCGCGAGGACGACGGAGCGGGTACCGCTCGCGCGGGTGGCGAGGTCGGCACGGACCCGGTCCATGGCGGCGGCGAGCACGGCCTCGTGCCCGGCCTTCTCCACACCGAACTCGTCCTTCACCAGGGCCGGTTCGAGATACGGCAGCCCGTAGAAGGCCACATCGCCATGTGCGTCGGACAGCACCACCGGTGTCCCGCATGCCGACGGCTCGGTCCGCAGATGGATGCCCGCGCGCCCGATGAGGCCGGCGCCGACGCCCAGCCGGCGGGCCGAGTCGTGGTTCCCGGAGATCATCACCGTGGGCACACCGAGGTCGGCGAGGCGGTGCAGGGCGTCGTCGTACAGCTCGACCGCGGCGAGCGGCGGCACCGCCCGGTCGTACACATCCCCCGACACGACCACCGCGTCCACGCCGCGCTCACGCACGGTCGTGACGAGGTGGCCGATGAACTCGGCCTGGGCCCCGAGCATGGTGACCCGGTGGAACGCCCGGCCGAGATGCCAGTCGGAAGTGTGCAGCAGTCGCATGATCCCCGAGACTAACGGCCGGGTCTGACACCACGGGCGGTTACTCCCGTATCGGCCCGTCATGAACCGTCCCGTACCGTTCCGTTACGCCCGTTTCCTACCGAACGTCATGCGTCCCCGTAGGCCTCTCCGCCCAGTTCGAACCCGGCCGTCCCGGCGGTCACGTCCGCGAGCCAGGCCCGGAAGGCGTCCACGTCGGCGTCCGGCAGGCCGATCTCGATGGTGACCGCCTCCCCGTAGCGCACGTCGCGCACCTCGCGTCCCGTCGAGTGCAGGTCGTTGTGGACCTTGCCGGCGCGCTGGTGGTCGACCGTCACCGTGGCCAGCCGGAACCTTCGGCGGGTGAGGGTGCCGAGGGTGTCCAGGGCCTCACCGACCGCGCCGCCGTAGGCCCGGATGAGCCCGCCCGCGCCGAGCTTGACCCCGCCGTAGTAGCGGGTGACGACGGCGACGACGTATCGCATGTCGCGGCGCAGCAGCATCTGGAGCATGGGGACGCCCGCGGTGCCGCCCGGTTCGCCGTCGTCGCTGGCCTTCTGGACCGAGGCGTCGGCACCGATGACGTAGGCCCAGCAGTTGTGGCTGGCGTCCGCGTGCCGCTTGCGCACGCCGGCGACGAAGTCCTGGGCCTCCTGCTCGGTGGCCGCCGGTGCCAGGGTGCACAGGAAGCGGGAGCGGTTGACCTCGGTCTCGTGCACGCCCGCGTGGGCGACCGTGCGGTACTCGTCCTGCATCCGGCCAGCCTATGCGGCCCAGGTGCACGCGCTTCCGCCGGAGGTACGGGCGGCGATGCCGCCGGCCGGGCGACCGCACAGGGCGGTCCCGCACCGCCCCCTTCAGCAGGAGGGCAGGTGGTGCCGGCTCAGCCCTTCTTCTTTCCGTCCTTCCTGCCCCGCGGCACGATCATGGTCGTCAGCAGCGCCGTGCCCGGGGCGAGCGCGTCCCAGGTGCTCCCGTGCCAGGCCAGTACCGCGATCGCCGCGGTCGGGAACTTCACCCGCACCTCGTCCAGCGCGCCGTCGAGACCGTCACCGGCCAGTTCGAGGACGAGTTCCTCGAGGCCGGGGTTGTGCCCGACCAGGAGCAGCGTCTCGACCTCGGCGGACACCTCGTGCACGGCCGTCAGCAGGTCGGTCACCTCGGCGGCGTACAGCCGTGGGTCACGGTGTACCGGCGGCGGTGTGCCCCACTCGGCCGAGGCGAGTTCCCAGGTCTGGCGCGCGCGTACGGCGGTGGAGCACAGGGCGAGGTCCGGGAGGCAGTCGGCCTCGACGAGCGCCCGGCCGGCGGCGGGCGCGTCCCGGCGGCCGCGTGGCGCGAGGGGACGCTCGTGGTCCGCGACGCCCGCCGGCCAGGCCGACTTGGCGTGCCGCAGGACCACCAGGCGGCGCAGCGGGCCCGCTCCCGTGCGCGCGATCACGCCGGGGCTCCGATGTCGCGGGTGAGGTCGAGGCCGAGCAGCCGGTCCGCGTAGGCGTACGTCTCGAAGCGGGCACCGTCCGGCGGCTCGGCCGCGGTCTCCATCCAGGTCAGCACGTCGAGCACCGCGGGAACGTCCAAGTCGTCCTCCCAGGCGGTACGAAGGCGGGCGCGCGCCTCGTCGGGAATCGGTCGGGACGGCTGCTGCGCCCAGGCGGCGACCTTGCGGCGCCAGCGCGCGAGGGTTGCCCGGGCCTCGGTCAGGGCTGCCGCGTCGAGCCGCACGGGCGCGTCCCGGCGTGGGGAGATCAGGGCCAGGCGCAGGACGGCCGGGTCGGCGCCCTCCGGGATGCCGGGTGCCTCCGCGTGGACGGGGGCGACGGCGACCCGGATGCCGTCGGGTGTCGCACCGCCCTCCGGCACGACGTGCAGGACCTGCGCCTCGCCCAGCCCGGGACCGACGTCCCGCCGGTCCTCGAAGGGCCGGATGCCGAGCGCCGCGGCCCCGGCCCGCAGTTCCGCCTGCTCCCGCTCACCGGTCAGCACGCCCCACACCGGAGTGCTGCCGAGCTCCAGGGCACGCACGAGAAGGTCGGCGACCAGCAGCACACGCAGGGCGCCGGTGTCGAAGCCCGCCAGATGGACTTCGACCCGGGTCAGACCTCGGCGGACGGGGGCGGCGTCGACGGACTCGCCGGTTCGGGCGTCGGAGATGCGCAGCACGAGGTGAGCGTAGGCGGGTGGGCGGCCATGCGCAGGCATCCGGCGCGATTTCCGGACGCGGGTGGCGGGATTGGACCAGGTGCGCGGGGCCTCGTGGCGCACGCGTACGCGTGCCGCGGTCCTCGCGTACACGTGACACACACGCGCGCGCGGCCGATCCCCACACCGTCGTACCTCTCACCGATGTCACTCATGTACGCGCGGCGTGTGGATCCGCACCCGGTCGAGCACCGCCACCGCCGAGGTCTCCCCCAGGACGTCCGCGACGTGCGGCAGGAAGTCCCGCAGGCGCGGCTCCTCGTCGACGATGACCACGGCGCACGGTCCCTTCGGTGCGAGCGGGGACCGCTTGGGATCGCCGGCCCCGAAGCCGGCGACTCCGTGGAAGACGCTCGCCCCGGTGAGGCCCTCGCGCCGCGCTCTGTGGACGAGTTCGGCGTAGGCCGGTCTGTGGTGCCACAGGACGGCCGCGTCGAGGTGGATGGTGAGGCGTGCGGCGAGCAGGTCGTACCCGGGCATCGGCCACCCCCTGCCGTGGGGACTGTCCCGACGGTACAGCGGCGCCGGGCCGCCGAACAGGCGTTCAGGGCGAGGCAGATGCCGGGGAATCATCCCGCGATCCCGGCCGTTGTCGGACAGGACGGGTGGGACAGGACAGCAGGTCCACGAGCGCAGGGAGGCCCGCGGTGTACGGCGACGAGGCAACGGTTCGCAAGATCCTCACCGAGTCCGGCGACACCTGGGCGGTGGTGGGCCTGTCGTCGAACGAGGGGCGCGCCGCATACGGCGTCGCCCGGGTGCTGCAGCGCTTCGGGAAGCGTGTCGTGCCCGTCCACCCCAAGGCGCAGACGGTGCACGGCGAGCAGGGGTACGCCTCCCTCGCCGACATCCCCTTCGACGTGGACGTCGTCGATGTCTTCGTGAACAGCGACCTGGCCGGGCCGATCGCCGACGAGGCCGTGGCGAAGGGTGCCAAGGCCGTCTGGTTCCAGCTCGGCGTGATCGACGAGGCGGCGTACGACCGTACGCGCGCGGCGGGCCTCGACATGGTGATGGACCGCTGCCCCGCCATCGAGATACCTCGCCTCCGCTGACCGGGGCGGGAGGGACGGCCACAGGGGCGTGACGTAGACAGGTGACCGTCCACCATGTCGTCCGCACCCGAGGAACACCCGATGCACGAGCCCGGTTCGCCCGCCCCCTGTTGCATGCCGTCAGGCGGCGGCTCCGCCGAGCCGGTGCGGTTGTCGCCGCCGCAGCCGGCAGGGGGCCGTCGGCAGCCGAGCCCGGAGGGCATGGTGCCGCTGCCCGGCGGCGAGTTCCTGATGGGGGCCGAGGACAGCGAAGGGTTCCCGGCCGACGGTGAGGGGCCGGTACGGGCCGTACGGCTCGACCCCTTCCGTATCGACGCCCGCGCGGTGACGAACGAACAGTTCGCCGCGTTCGTGGCCGACAGCGGTCACGTCACCGACGCCGAGCGGCTCGGCTGGTCGTACGTCTTCGCGGGCTTCCTGCCCGGCGCCCTGCGGCGCGGCGCCCCACGGCCCGAGGCCACGCCCTGGTGGTGCGGTGTCGCGGCTGCGGCCTGGGACCGTCCCGAGGGGCCGGGCAGCACGCTCGACGGGCGCCGCGACCATCCGGTGGTGCACGTGTCCTGGAGCGACGCCGCGGCCTACGCGGCGTGGGCCGGCAAGCGGCTGCCCACCGAGGCCGAGTGGGAGTACGCGGCGCGCGGCGGCCTGGAGCAGAAGCGCTACCCGTGGGGCGACGAGCTCGACCCCGACGGCGAGTACCGCTGCAACATCTGGCGGGGCACGTTCCCCACCAAGAACAGCGCCGCCGACGGACATCGCGGCACCGCTCCGGTCGACGCCTTCGAACCCAACGGCTTCGGGCTGTACAACACCGCGGGCAACGTGTGGGAGTGGTGCGCCGACTGGTGGACCACCGACCACGGCACCGCGCGCCCGTTGCGCAATCCCGTCGGCCCCGCCACCGGCACCGCGAAGGTCATCCGCGGCGGCTCCCACATGTGCCACAGGTCGTACTGCAATCGCTACCGCGTGGCGGCGCGCAGCGCGAACACCGTGGAAAGCTCCAGTGGTCACACAGGTTTCCGCTGCGTACAGAGCCTTTGAAGGGCTGTCCAGGAACGTCCCGGGCATTGGTCAAAACTTCGCAACTGGTCTTCTGCCGGACCCCGGTTGATTCCTAATCTGCGACCTCTCACACGATGAAAAAGTCTATTCACTTCATGAGAGGCTCCTGAAAATATGGTGAGCGTCGATCACGCTTCCAAGGCAGACGTCCAGGGCCCGAGCGGGCTCAGGCGCGACGTCGGACTGATCGGTCTGATGTGGGCCTCCGTCGGTTCCATCATCGGCTCCGGCTGGCTGTACGGCGCCGAGAAGGCGGTCACGGCGGCCGGTCCCGCGGCGATCATCTCGTGGGTGATCGGCGCGGTGGCCATCGTCCTGCTGGCCCTCGTGCACGCCGAGCTCGGCGGCATGTTCCCGGTGGCGGGCGGCACCGCCCGCTACCCGCACTACGCGTTCGGCGGCCTGGCCGGGCTCTCCTTCGGCTGGTTCTCCTGGCTGCAGGCGGCCACCGTGGCCCCGATCGAGGTCGAGGCCATGATCGGCTACGCCGGTCACTGGAGCTGGGCACAGGGTCTGCAGCACAAGGACCAGACGCTGACGCCCAGCGGTCTCGTCATCGCCATCGTCCTCATGGCCGTCTTCGTCGCGGTCAACTTCTTCGGTGTCCGGGTCCTGGCGCACACCAACAGCGCCGCCACCTGGTGGAAGATCGCCGTCCCGCTGGGCGCGATCTTCGTCATCGCCGTGGGCAACTTCCACCCGGGCAACTTCCACTCCGAGGGCTTCGCCCCGTTCGGCGCCAAGGGCGTGCTGAGCGCGATCAGCGAGAGCGGCATCATCTTCGCCCTGCTGGGCTTCGAGCAGGCCATCCAACTGGCGGGCGAGAGCCGCAACCCGAAGCGGGACCTGCCCCGGGCGACCCTCGGCTCGGTGGCGATCGGCGCGGTCATCTACGTCCTGCTGCAGATCGTGTTCATCGGCGCGCTGCCGCACAGCACCTTCGCGCACGGTTGGGCCAAGCTGGACTTCCCCGGCATCAGCGGCCCCTGGGCGGGCCTCGCGACCGTGGTGGGCCTGGGCTGGCTCGCCATCATCCTCTATGCGGACGCCATCATCTCCCCCGGCGGCACCGGCCTGATCTACACCACGGCCACCTCCCGCGTCTCCTACGGTCTGGCCAAGAACGGGTACGCACCGAAGATCTTCGCCCGCACCGACCGCCGGGGCGTGCCGTGGTTCGGCCTGATCATCTCCTTCGTCACCGGCGTGGTCTGCTTCCTGCCCTTCCCGAGCTGGCAGCAGCTGGTCGGCTTCATCACCTCGGCGAGCGTCCTGATGTACGCGGGCGCACCGCTGGCATACGGCGTCTTCGCCGACCGGCTGCCGAACCACGAGCGGCCCTACCGGCTCCCCGCGGGCAAGGTGCTCTCGCCGCTGTCGTTCATCGTGGCCAACCTGATCATCTACTGGGCCGGCTGGGACATCCTGTGGCGGCTCGGCATCGCGGTGGTCCTCGGCTATCTGCTCCTCGGCGGCTACGCCTGGTGGGCCAACGCCACCCACCAGCCCGACGCGCCCCGGATGGACTTCAAGGCCGCCCAGTGGCTCCCCGTCTATCTGCTGGGCATGGGCGTCATCTCCGCGCAGGGCGGCTTCGGCGGCACGGGCAACATCGGCCTGTGGTGGGACATCGTCGTCATCGCCGCCTTCTCGCTCGTCATCTACTACTGGGCCCGGGCGACGGCATCCCGGCCCGAGGACATCGAGCGGAGCATCGAGGAGGTCGTGGTCACGGACGCTCCCGCGCACTGACCGAGCACCTCTGACATGGCCCGTCGGCCGCGGCTCCCCTGCCGCGGCCGACGGGCCACCGTCATAATGTCCGGGTGACTTCCACCGCCCCCCACCCCAACTCCCCGTCCCCGCAACGCTTTCCGGTCGTGATCGTGGGCGCCGGGCCCGCCGGTCTGACCATCGGGAACATCCTGCGGGCCGCCTCGGTCGACTGCCTGGTCCTGGAGGTCGAGACGCGCGAGTTCATCGAGCAAAGGCCCCGGGCCGGCGTCATCGAGGAGTGGGCCGTGCGCGGGCTCGAACAACGGGGCCTGGCCGCCAACCTGTTGGAGCGGGCCGAGCTGCACACCCAGTGCGAGTTCCGCTTCGGTGGGCAGCGACACCGGTTGTCCTACACCGAACTGACGGGGCATCACCACTTCATCTACCCGCAGCCGTTGCTGGTGACGGATCTCGTGCGCGAGTACGCAGACGTGCGCGGTGGGGCCATACGGTTCGGCGTGCGGGACGTCCAGCTGCACGGCCTGGACTCGGAGCGTCCCACGGTGTCGTACATCGACCCCGAGACCGGTCAACGGGAGCTCGTGGACTGTGAGTTCGTGGCCGGCTGCGACGGGGCGCGCGGGGTCACTCGGACCGTGCTGCCGCAGCATGCCAGGATCGCCCGGCACGACTACGGCATCGGCTGGCTGGCGCTGCTCGCCGAGGCACCGCCCTCCTCCGACTGCGTGATGTTCGGCATCCATCCGCGCGGGTTCGCCGGACACATGCCCCGCAGCCCCGAGGTCACCCGCTACTACCTGGAGTGCCCGCCGGGCGACGACCCGGAGACCTGGTCGCACGAACGCGTCTGGGCCGAACTGCAGGAGCGGCTCGGCGCGGCCGACAGGCCGCCGCTCACGGAGGGGCGGCTGATCGAGAAGCGCGTCCTCGACATGCACAACTACGTGGTCGAACCCATGGTGTTCGGCCGCCTGTTCCTGGCCGGCGACGCGGCCCACCTCACCGCGCCCATCGCGGCCAAGGGCATGAACCTGGCGCTGCACGACGCCTTCCTGCTGGGCGACGGGTTCGTCGAGTACCTCACGAAGGGCGACAAGGGCGTCCTCGACGGCTACTCGGAGGCCTGCCTCGGGCGCGTGTGGGACTACCAGGAGTTCTCGCAATGGCTGTCGGAGGTGTACCACGGCACGTCGTCGGGCGACGCGTACCGCGCGGGCACGACGCTGGCCCGGCTGAGCCGCCTCTTCGCCTCACCCTCGGCGGCGGCCTCGTTCGCGGAGCAGTATCTCGGCAAAATTTCCGCCTCCTGACGGGGCGACAGAACACGCCAATCGCGCTAAACCGTCCATAGGGCATCCAACGGGGGACGCCCACAGCACGGGCGGGTGGTCACCATGCCTTTCCTGCAAGGAGATGTGAACGTCAAGCAGATCGACGCCAAGCAATGGCAGTTGATGGAGCCCGTGGTCTACGCGGGCAGGGACAAGCCGTTCACCGTCCCGAGCGGCTTCCGCACCGACTTCGCCTCGGTCCCGACGGTCTTCGTCTGGCTGATTCCGAGATACGGCGTCTACACCAAGGCCGCGATCCTGCACGACTACCTGTGCGCGACGCGGCCCGTGAGCCGCAAGGACGCCGACGGCATCTTCCGTCGGGCCCTGCGCGAACTGGGCGTCTCGGTGCTGCGCCGGTGGATCATGTGGGCGGCCGTCCGGGCAGGCGGTCACTGGTCCGGCGCCGGGGCCGGGCAGTGGGCACTGTGGCTGCTCGTGGCGGTTCCGGCCCTGGCGTTCCTCGCGGTACCCACGCTGGTCGTGACCATCTGGCTGGCCCTCTTCCTGGTCGCCGAATGGCTCGTCTACGCCGCCGCTCCGCCCCGGATCGCCCCTCCGGCGAACAGGCCCCACTTCTCGGGCGCGCCGAGCGCAGAGGGCGAGTCGAACGCGGGCGGACTGCCCGGCCCCGCGCCGGACGAGCCCGATCCGCGCGCTGCGGGAGAGCCGAAACCGGCGTGACCTCAGCGGCTCAACGGCCGGTCACTGAGCCGCTGTTCGGCCATCTCCGGGGCCTCGTCCACCAGCCACCGCCGCGTCCGGGCCGGTGGCCCCGCGCGGCGACCCGATGCACAACGCCACGGACGCGCCGACCGCCGTACCGCGCCTCACCGCAGCCCTGATCCACGCGGACCCGGCACCACTGGCGGGGGCAGGAGGACTCGCACCTGGTCCTCGCCGCTCACACGACGGCCCGGGGTCAGGCGACGCCGAGCCCCTCCAGCACCACCGCACCCGGCAGCTGCGCGAACGCCTTGCCCGGCACCAGCAGTTTGCCGCGCCGGCGTCCGCTGCCCACCAGGACGTACGGGAGGTCGACGACGGCCGAGTCCACCAACACCGGCCAGTCGCCGGGCAGTCCGATCGGGGTGATGCCGCCGTACTCCATGCCGCTCTCGCCCGTCGCCGTGTCCATGGACGCGAACGAGGCCTTGCGGGCGCCGAGTTGGCGGCGGACGACTCCGTTGACGTCGACCCGGGTGGTGGAGAGCACGATGCATGCGGCGAGGGTCGTCTCGCCGCCCCGCTTGCCGGCCACCACCACGCAGTTCGCCGACTGCTCGAGCAGTTCCTGCCCGTAGTGCTCCACGAAGACGGCGGTGTCGGCCCACTGCGGGTCGGTGTCGACGTAGACGATCTGGTCGGCGGGGACGCTGCCGCTCCAGTGCCGTACGGCGTCGGCGACCGGGCCGGTCAGCTCGTCGAGGGCGTCGGGAGCGGGGGTGGCGTGGTCGAAGTGTCCGATGGGTGCGCGCATGCTCCGCACGCTAACAGGGCGCCCGTGGCCGCTCAGTGCACGGGCGGGACCGAGACGGCCATGACCATCTCCATCGGTTCGTCGCCCTCGTTGCCGTACACGTGCGAGGTGTTGGCCTCGAAGCCTACGCTCGCGCCGGCCGGGATGCGGTACTTCTCGCCGTCCACGGTGAGGGTCAGCTCCCCCGCCGTGACGTGCACGAGCTCGACCGTGCCGGTGGGGTGCGGGTCGGACGGGCTCCGGTCGCCGGGCATGAGCCGCCAGTCCCACATCTCCAGCGGGCCGGGGGCCTCGGTGCCGGCGAGCAGCCGGTTGTAGCTGCCCGCGTCGGTGTGCCACAACCGGATGGCCTGCTCGGCCGGGACGATACGGACCTTGGGGCCCTGCTCGTAGTCGAGCAGCGTGGTGATGCTGATCCCGAGCGCGTCGCCGATCTTGACGACCGTGCCGATGCTCGGGTTGGTGCGGGCCTGCTCGATCTGGATGAGCATGCCCCGGCTGACTCCGGCGCGGGCGGCGAGCACGTCGAGGGTGAAGCCGCGCACGGCGCGCCAGTGCTTGACGTTGCGCGCCAGGGACTGGGTCAGCAGGTCGAGGTCCGACACATTCCGTCCAACTCTTCAGAGCTCTCAAGAGCAATATTCTGGATGACAGAGTTCAGTTCACTGAACTACGGTGTGGTGCACCCGATCGTTCACCGAACTGTACTGCGAGGCGACCCGTGACAGCATTCTTCGCCCTGGCCACCAGCCTTCTGTGGGGGCTGGCCGACTTCGGCGGCGGACTACTGACCCGGCGGACCCCGGCGCTCACGGTGGTCGTCGTCTCGCAGGGCATCGCGACGGTGGTGCTCGGCGCGATCGTGGTGGCCACGGGCGGCTGGAGCGAGACCGGCCCGCGGCTGTGGTTCGCGGTCGCCGCCGGTCTGGTGGGGCCGGTCGCGCTGCTCTCGTTCTACAAGGCCCTCGCGCTGGGCCCGATGGGCGTCGTCTCCCCGCTCGCCACGCTGAGCGTGGCCGTTCCGGTCGGCGTGGGGCTCTTCCTCGGTGAGCGTCCCGGCCTGACGCAGGTCGCGGGGATCGCGGTCGCCGTCACCGGCGTCGTCCTCGCGGGCGGGCCGCAGCTGAAGGGCGCCGCCGTGCAGCGGCAGGCCATCCTGCTCACCCTCGTCGCGGCCCTGGGCTTCGGCACGGTGTTCGCGCTGATCACGGAGGCGTCGACGACCGTCACCGGCCTGTTCCTCGCGCTCTTCGTGCAGCGCGTGACGAACGTGACCGCAGGCGGCATCGCGCTCTACGTCTCGGTGAAGAGGGGCGGCAAGGCCCTCCCCGCGGGCGGCTTCCCCTGGGCCTCGCTCCCGGCGCTCGCCTTCGTCGGCCTCGCGGACGTCGCCGCGAACGGCACGTACTCGGTCGCCGCCCAGCACGGCCCCGTCACGGTGGCCGCCGTACTCGCCTCGCTCTACCCGGTGGTCACCGCGCTCGCCGCCCGCGGTTTCCTCAGCGAGCGCCTCCGCGGCATCCAGGCGGCGGGCGCGGGCCTCGCCCTGGTGGGCACCCTGCTGCTGGCGACGGGCTGACCCCGGACTACGCCTCGGCGTCCAGCTGGGCCAGCTTCGCCACCGTCTCCTCGTCCAACTCCGAGAGCGCCAGCAGCTGTTCGGGGGTGACACCGTCGGGGATCGGCACCGGCGGGGGCGTCCTGAGCGGCGGCTGCCAGCCCTCACCGGCCGTCCAGCGCCGTACGACACGGGCGGGCGCCCCCGCCACCACGGCGTGGTCGGGCACCACCCCCCGGACCACCGCACCCGCGGCCACCACCACGTTCCGCCCGATCCGCGCGCCCGGCAGGATCACCGCACCGGTGCCGATCCAGCAGCCGGACCCGATCTCCACCGGCTCCATCCGCGGCCACTGCTTGCCGATGGGCTCGTGCGGATCGTCGTACGAGTGGTTCGTGGACGTCACGTACACATACGGCCCGAAGTAGCAGTCGCTGCCGATGGTGACCGTCGTGTCGGCGATGACATGGCTGCCGCGGCCCAGGACGACGCCGTTCCCTATGCGCAGGATCGGGTCCGGGCCGAGGTCGAGGTCGGGCATGAGGCCGGCGGTGAGGGTGACCTGTTCGCCGACGATGCAGTGGGAGCCCAGGTGGATCCAGGGTTCGCCGAAGACGGTGCCGAGCGGGAAGGCGAGCCGGGTGGCTTCGCCGATCGAGCCGAAGTGGAAGCGGCCGGGGCTGTCGGCCGTCACCGAGCCCGTGCGCTGCACCCAGGCCCAGCCCGCGTGGACGGCGCGCTGCATGAGGCTTCGCCGCCAGGATGAGAACGTGTTCTTGCTCTTCGGCACGAGCTCACCGTACTGAGGGTGCGGCGCCCTGATGAGGTCGAGGGCTTGTGATCTTCGCCCTACCGGGTGGCGTACGGTGCGTTCTGAGTCGAGGACCGGCAAGAGGAGCGAGGGCGATGACGCACAAGGCGTTGATCACGGGGATCGGCGGCAGGGAACCGAAGATCGACGGGGAGGCGTTCGTGGCGCCCACCGCGTCCGTGATCGGGGACGTGACGCTGGAGGCCGGCGCGAGCGTCTGGTACGGGGCGGTGCTGCGGGGTGACGTCGAGCGGATCTCCGTCGGGGCTCAGGCCAACATCCAGGACAACTGCACGCTCCATGCCGACCCGGGGTTCCCCGTCAGCATCGGCGAGCGGGTGTCCGTGGGGCACAACGCGGTCGTGCACGGTTCGACCGTCGAGGACGACTGCCTGATCGGGATGGGCGCGACGGTGTTGAACGGCGCGGTCATCGGCGCGGGATCCCTGGTTGCCGCGCAGGCACTGGTGCCGCAGGGGATGCAGGTGCCGCCGGGGTCGCTGGTCGCCGGGGTGCCGGCGAAGGTGAGGCGGGAGCTCACGGAGGAGGAGCGGCAGGGGGTCACGCTGAACGGCACCTTGTACGCGGAGCTGGCGAAGGCGCATCGCGAGGCGCACGAGTAGGTCGTACGGCGGGTGCGGGTCGTGGGGGTTGTTCGCGCCCACGCGGCAAAGCCGCACAGCGACACGGCCCCGCGCCGCTGAAGGGCGCTACTCCCCGGCAGGAACCGGTTCCGGCTCCTGGTGTGCCGCCTGCGCCTTCTTGGCCTTGCGCTTGATGATCAGCATCGACGCCAGGCCGATCAGGACCGCCGCCACCAGGCCCAGGTACGAGAACCTCTTCAGCCAGTCCTCGGCGACGATGCCCACGTAGTAGATGACGGCCGTGGTGCCGCCGGCCCAGCAGATGCCGCCGAGGACGTTGGCGATCAGGAACTTCCAGTACGGCATGTGCAGCACGCCCGCGAGGGGGCCGGCGAAGATGCGCAGGAGGGCGACGAAGCGGCCGAAGAAGACGGCCCACATGCCCCACTTCTCGAAGGACCGCTCGGCGGTGGCGACATGCCCCTCGCTGAAGTGCCTCGGGAACTTCCCGGCCAGCCAGGCCAGCAGCGGACGCCCGCCCTTGCGGCCGATCGCGTAGCCGATGGAGTCGCCGATGACCGCACCGGCGGTCGCGCACACGCCGAGCACGATCGGGTTGATGCCGGAGTGCTGGGAGGACAGCAGGGCCGCCGAGACCAGGACGATCTCGCCCGGCAGCGGGATGCCCAGGCTCTCGAGACCGATGACCAGTCCCACCACGACGTAGACCACTGCCGCGGGTACCGTGTCGAGCCACTCCTGGACGTGCAAAGCCGGTTCCTTCCGATTCGTGACCCTGTGTCGCCGCGTTCCCGGCGTGCGCCGCACGCGCACGGGGGCGCACGCCGGGAAGCCTACCGGGTCAGCCTGCCGAGGCGCCGTCCCACAGATCGCACTGGTGTTCCTCGTGGACAGAGGTGCTCAGGGTGTTCCCGCCCTTGGACGCAGTCTTCAGAGAAAGGATCACGCCCGGCCCTGTGGGCATCACCGGCTGCCCCGCGGCACGCGGCACACCGTCGCGCACAAAGGACCCCCAGTACTGGACCATCTGCCGCGCCAGCACCTTCTGCTCGGCGTTCAGCGGGGACTCCAGTCCGAAGTGCTTGAAGAGGTACTGGATCTCGTTGACGTGGGTCGCGCCGAAGTCGAAGTCCGTGTGCAGGTTGCGCAGGGAGGCGAAGGGTGGGGAGGTGCGGTCGGCGAACTCGTACGAGTAGACCGGGCCGCGGGCGGCGAGCAGGCCGTCGAGTCGCAGCGCCGAGCAGCTGAACAGCGTGTCGCCCAGGGCGGTGGCGTAGGCGATCGTCGGCGTCGGGTAGGCCGACAGCGGGTAGCGCCGCAGGGCCTGGTCGCCGAAGTCGTCGCGCATGACCTCCGGGTACTGCTCGGCCGTGAGCGGTGTGCCGTTGAGGTCGAAGGAGGAGAAGGCGAACAGCCGTCCCTCGTCCTTGTTCGAGCCGTTGATCACGGGCACCCGGGAGGCCGTCCCGTTCGCGACGGCCTGCTCGGGCTGCACGGGCAGGAAGGCGCCGCCGACCACCGGCCCCCAGTCGAAGTCGCCCTGGGCTTCGAGGATTTCGCGGGCCGACTTGCCGCGCAGGCACGCGGCCGTCGTGCACCCGAGCTTCTTGGCGAAGTCGGCTCCCTGCGCCACCGCGTCCTGGTGCGTACGGGCGCTGCAGTCGTCGTAGGCGCCGCTCTCGATGATGCCCGCGCGGAACAGGCCCCTGGCCGTCGGTGAGGCCAGCTGGGTACAGACCGAGCGGCCGCCCGCCGACTCGCCCGCGATGGTGACCCGGCCCGGATCACCGCCGAAGCGGCCGATGTTGGCGCGCACCCAGCGCAGCGCGGCCTGCTGGTCGAGCATGCCGAAGTTGCCGGAGACCCCGTCGTGGCTCTGGCCGTCGAGACCGGCCGTGGCGAGGAAACCCATCGCGCCCAGGCGGTAGTTGACGGTCACGACGACCGTCCCTGTCTGCCGTGCAAACGTGTCGGGGACGACGTCCTGACCGGCGCCGGCGGTCAGTCCACCGCCGTGGAACCAGACCAGGACCGAGCGCCGGGCGGAGCCTTCGGGGACGTACACGTTCAGGTCGAGGCAGTCCTCGGTGTACGACGGCTGGTCGTAGCCGGGGTCCCAACTCGACGTCTGTACGCACTTGTTGCCGAAGTCCCGCGCGGAGCGCACTCCGTGCCAGGGCCGTACGGGGTGCGGCTCGCGCCAGCGGAGTTTCCCGACCGGCGGCTCGGCGTACGGGATGCCGAGGAACTGCCGTCCCTCGGCGGTGATTTCGCCGCTTACCAGACCCGAGTCAGTGCGGACGACGGGGGCGCCGCCCGAGGGTGCGGCCGCCTGCGCGGCCGGGAGCGGTGCGACGAGTGCCGCCGCGAGGGCCGTCAGGCCGATGAGGATGCGCCGGATCACTTGCCCACCTCCACGTTCGTACGCAACCGGAGATCACGTGAGGACGCCCCGACCCACACGGTGCGGCGGCCGGTGCCGAGCACCCAGTCGTGACGCTTGCGGTCCCATGAGGACAAGGTGCGTGCGGTGACGTCCACGGTGATCCGCCGCCGCTCCCCCGCCCGCAGGGTCAGCCGCCGGTAGCCGCCCAACACCCGTACCGCCTGGTCCAGTTGGAGGCGCGGAGAGGGCCCGACGTACACCTGCGGCACGTCGACGCCGTTCCGCCTGCCGGTGTTGCGGACGGTGAAGGACACCTCGATGCCACGTTTCGTCCGGCGGGCGCGGACGTCTTCGTACGAGAAGGAGGTGTAGGAGAGTCCGTGCCCGAAGGGGAACAGCGGCCGTACGCCCTCGGCGTCGTACCAGCGGTAGCCGGCGTGGATGCCCTCCGAGTACTCCTCGGTGCCGTCCACGCCCGGGTAGCGGAGCGGGTCGTCGGCGACGGGGTGGTGGTCGTCGTCGACCGGGAAGGACTGGGTGAGGCGGCCGCCGGGATCGCAGTCGCCGAACAGGACGGCGGCGGTGGCGGCCGCGCCCTCCTGGCCCGGGTAGTACATCTGGAGCACGGCGCCGGTGCGCCGGAGCCAGGGCATCGACGTCGAGGACGAGGTGTTGAGGACGACCGTGGTGCGCGGGTTGGCCGCCGCGACCGCCTCGATCAGCTGGGTCTGGTGGCCGGGGAGGGCGATCGTGGTGCGGTCCAGGCCCTCGGTGGCGTCCTCGTAGGCGAACAGCACCACGTCCCGCGCCGCCCGTGCGGTGGCGACGGCCTCGGCGATGTCCTGGGCGCGGGTCGCGCCGGTGCTCCGCCGCAGCCGGAAGGTCAGACCCGGCGCCCCTCCCTGCGCGGTGATCCGCAGCGTGTGGGAGCCCTTGGTGAGGTTCAGGGTCCTGCGGCGCACGGACAGCCCGTCGGGGGCGGCCGAGACGAGTCCGCCGGTGAAGAACTCGCCGTATCCGGCGGCCTGCGGGAACAACTCCGCGCCGTCCAGGAGGACTTTGGGGCGAGCCGTGGGTGCGGACGAGAAGTGCAGGACGAAGGTCCACTCGTCGGCTTCGGGGACGGTGAGCGTCCCGTCGTACGTCCAGATCTTGCCGATGCCGACCTGTTGGCCCTCGGAGTCGAAGGACGGGGTGAGCGCGTCCGCCGGGATCGCCTTGCCGAACAGGTCCTCGCCGAGCGAGTAAGTGACCTTCGCGGCACGGGACTTGATGGCGTCCAGGGGGCTGTCGGCGTGGTCGGGCACGACGTGCGCGCTGCCGCCGCCGCTGACGAAGGGCAGGGTGCCGGTCGGGCCGATCACCGCGACGCTGCCGCCCGCGGTCAGCGGAAGGGTGCGGTGCTCGTTGCGCAGCAGGGTCGCGCCCGCCTTGGCGACCTCCAGGGCGACGGCCGCGCCCGCCGGTGCGTCGCGGTCCGGACGCGGCGGGGCGCTGCCGTCGAGCAGACCGAAGCGGTCCATGACCGCGAGGATGCGGCGCACGGCACGGTCGACGTAGCGCTCGGGCACACTGCCGTTCTGCACGGCCGACTTGAGCGCCGGACCGAAATAGGTGCCGTCGGGCATCTCCATGTCGAGACCGGCGGTGATCGCCTCGACGGTGCTGTGCGCGGCGAACCAGTCGGTCATCACCCAGCCCTCGAAGCCCCACTGGTCGCGCAGGATGCCCGTGAGCAGCGTCTTGTTCTCGCAGGAGAAGGTGCCGTTGACCTTGTTGTAGGCGCCCATCACCGCGCCGGTGCCGGCGTCGACGGCCGCTTCGAAGGCGCGCAGTTCGAGCTCGTGCATGGTCTGCTCGTCGACCCGCACGTCGATCGAATTGCGGTCCTGCTCCTGGTTGTTCATCGCGTAGTGCTTGACGGTGGCGATGAGGCCCTCGCCCTGGATCCCCTCGATCTCGGCGGCGACCGTGCCGGAGGCGAGCAGCGGGTCCTCGCTGAAGGTCTCGAAGTTGCGGCCCGCGTACGGGGTGCGGATCAGGTTGACCATCGGGGAGAGCAGGACGTCCTGGCCGAGGGCTCGGCCCTCGCGTCCGATGACCTGCCCGTAGCGGCGCGCGAGGTCCGGGTCGAAGGCGGAGGCCAGCAGGACGGGGGCGGGCAGGGCGGTGGCGTGCTGGGTGACGCGGACTCCGGCGGGGCCGTCGGCCAGGCGGATTCGGGGGATGCCGAGGCGCTCGACCGCGGGGACGTAGCCCGCCTGGCCGAGCGAGTTCGGGTCGGTGGAGCCGTGGAGGAGGGAGATCTTCTCGTCGAGCGTGAGCTTGGCGACGAGGCCTTCGACGCGGGGGCCGGCCCCCGCCTCGGGTCTGTCCAGGGCGTGCGCGGGAGGCGTGAGATCGCCGGTGGCCGCCATGGCGACGACGATCGCGCCGCCGAGCAGTCGCAGTGCGGATCTCCGGGAGACAGTGTCGGTCATGAGCCGTCACTCCTTCTGTGTGCGGGCACGACGATGTGAACCGCAGTCGCGCCCCGGCGTCCCGGTCCGCGTTCGGCCTCTGAACGCACCTTTCGTCAAAGCCGAGTTGAGACACCGTTGGGCACCATGGGCGCGGCGGGAAAACTATGACCGCGAGTGACTCGTGTCAATGAACCGAACAAGAAACGGCCGAATGCCGACAAGAACCGAAGGTGGGGCCACCCCGACTGAGTGGCCCCGGCTGACTTCCCATGACTGCGTAGGTCCGCGGATCAGTGCAGGGCGGACCCCAGCGGTGCCGCGAGCACGTCCACCGTCACCACCCTGGTGGTCGTCGTCGTGACCGTGGCGGCCGTTGTCGTGACCGTGTCCGCCACGGAGGTGACCGTGCCCAGTACGTCGACGGGGAGGGTACGCACTCCGTCGAGGGGCGCCTGCCGTGCGGGAGGCGCGGATTCACTGCCGACCTGGGCGAACCGCTCCTCGTACTGCCCGTCCACCGACGGCCCGTCCTCCGACTCCCGCTGCGGGGAGGGGGCGTCGGACGGCTTCGGCGTACCGCTCGGGGAATCCTGACCCTCCGGGCGGCCGCTCTCCTGCGCTCCGCCGTTCTTCTCCGTGCGACCCGTGCCGTCACTGTCGGCTTCGAGCGCCCACCGCTGCCCGGCGGAGCCGTCCCGTGCGGTCACGACGACGTCGGTCCCCTTGCCCGGCGCGACGAGCAGTCCCTTGCCGCCGCGCAGCAGGAGCTCCCCTCGGACCGTGAGGTCGTAGCGCACCTCGCCGGCGTGTATCACGCAGCCGGCCAGGACCACCGAGCGCTTGTCGGCGTCGGAGTCGAGGCACAGGGTGGGGTCCGCGCCGCTGCGCAGCAACCCGTCGTCCTGGTACGACCACTGTTGCGACCCGGCGGAGGAGCAGGCCGCCAGTACGGCCGCGGCACCGGACGCGGCCCTGCCGCCGTCGATGTCGAGGCAGAGGCCGGTGTCGGGATTGCGGAGCCGGCCGCGGCCGATCTCGACGGGCTGTCCCGCGGAGGCGGCCGACGGGGAACCGGCCGACGAGGTGTCGTCGGCCGGGTGCGAGGGATGCAGGGAGCTGCCGCTCGGCGCCCCCCAGGTGGCCCCGGGGTCGGGGACACCGTTGTCGTCGGACCAGCCCTTGGTGACGAGCACGGTGGCGAGCAGGGCGAGGGCCGCCACACCGACGCCCAGGACGACGGCCTTGGTGTGTCGTCTCGCCGAGACGGGGCGGTGGCGGCCGCCGCCGCCGGGACGTGCGGCGCCGCGCCCGGGCATCAGCGCCGTGTCGCCGCCTCGGCGAGGCCGGGAGTCGAGATAGCGCCGGGCGCCCCAGCCGAGCACGGTCTCCGCGAGCAGCACCTCCAGGCCGCCCTCGAAATGGCTGAGCTGTTCGGCGGCGTGACGGCAGTACCGGCACTCCATCAGGTGCTGCTGCACATCAGGGAGCAGGGCACCGCCGCGGCGTATCGGAACGTCGAGGAGACGGTTGTAGAAGCGGCATTCCTTGCCGGGCGCGAGTTCCCGATGGGCGCGCACACAGCCCACCCGGAATTGCTCGCGCGCCTGGTCGAGGGCGGCCGACGCGGTGGACTCGTCCACCCCCAACAGACCAGCCGGTACGGATATGGGCTCGGCCTCGACCTCCGAGTGCCACAGCAGACATTGTGAAGCCCCCGGAAGAGCCCGGAATGCCCGCTCGGCGAGTTGCCGCCTTTCGGGCGTCATGGACCGCGCGGCACGCAGCCCGCGCCCGCCGGTCGGTTTGCGGAGTTCCGGAAGTAGAACGGAAATTCTGTCGTCCGCGGCCCACTCCTTGACCGTGTCCCGTACGGCCATGAGGAGCTGCGGTCGCAGGGCGCCGCCGGCCGGCCTGTCGAGGACCCGGTGAAAGGCGGCCGCCGCGGCCATGGACGCCGGACTCTCCCCGGAGGCAAGGCAGATGACCGCGTAGTCGTACGTCGCGCGCCAGTGCCGGGCCAGCAGCAACGCGCCCGCACGGGCGCCCGCCGTACCCGGTCCGAGCTGCGCGACGAGATTGCGGTCGGACTCGGCCGGCCCCGATCCGGGACGCGGCTGGTACGGCGGTCGCGGGGGGTAGGGGGATTGCACTGAACCATTTCCTTCCAAGCCGCAGGACGGCGTGCGGAATGCGCATCCACCGGAAAGCGGGTGCCTGATTGGTGCATACCTATGTCGTGTCAGATGCGGACCGCTATAGGGCCGCTCACTTTCGCACAATTGACGCACAGGAAACAAGGAGTTCGAGTGACTCATGTTCAAAACGCAGAAACTTCAGATAAGTTACCGACGGTATCCGCACCCGCATTCGAAATAACCGTAGGGCGCCCACCAACTTGTGTGCACCCCAGGACAGTTGGCACACGAAATCTCCACTGCCCACCGGACCCACAGGGAGCTCCGAAGTTTCTCTCGGCGAGCTCTCATCCAGGTGCGCCAGCATGGGCCGCATGATCGCCCCCCACCTTTCGAACAAGCCCGCCCCGACCACCCCCACTCCCGCCCGCACCGTCCGCAAGGCGGTCGTCCCGGCGGCCGGACTCGGCACGCGGTTCCTGCCCGCGACCAAGGCCACCCCCAAGGAGATGCTGCCGGTCGTCGACAAGCCGGCCATCCAGTACGTCGTCGAGGAGGCGGCCGCGGCCGGGCTCGACGACGTCCTCATGGTCACCGGCCGGCACAAGCGGGCCATCGAGGACCACTTCGACAACGCCGTCGAGCTCGAGCAGGCCCTCGCGGCCAAGGGAGATGCCGTACGCCTGGACGCCGTACGCGACCCGGCCCGGCTGGCCAACATCCACCACATCCGCCAGGGCGAGCCCCTCGGCCTCGGCCACGCCGTCCTGTGCGCCCGCCGCCACGTCGGCGACGAGCCCTTCGCCGTCCTGCTCGGCGACGACCTGATCGACCCGCGCGAGACCCTGCTCAGCCAGATGCTCGACGTCCGCGACCGGCATGCGGGAAGCGTCGTCGCCCTGATGGAGGTCCCGCCGGAGCAGATCCATCTGTACGGCTGCGCGGCCGTCGAGCCGACCGGCGAGGACGGCGTCGTCCGGGTCACCGGCCTGGTGGAGAAGCCGCGGCGCCAGGACGCGCCGAGCGCGTACGCGGTGATCGGCCGCTACGTCCTCGACCCGGCAGTCTTCGACACCCTGGAGCGCACCCCGCCCGGCCGGGGCGGCGAGATCCAACTCACCGACGCCCTGCAGGAGATGGCCACCGGCGGCACGGTGCACGGAGTCGTCTTCGACGGACTGCGCTACGACACCGGCGACAAGGCCGACTACCTGCGCACGGTGGTCCGGCTGGCCTGCGACCGGGACGACCTGGGCCCCGAATTCGTCGCCTGGCTCAAGGAGTTCGTCGCGGACCTGGAAGGCGGCGCGGCCGACGAGCGCCGACGACTGGCGGCCTGACGACACAGCGAGGGCCCGGGGACGGCATGCACCCCGGGCCCCTCACGACAGCGCCGCTCAGGCGTTGGGACGCAGCGTCCAGACGACCGTCATCTCGCCGGTGACGGCACCGTCACCGCGCCGGATCTCGATGGACACCGGGAACTCGGGGCGCTCCCCCGCGTCCAGTTCCGCGACGACGTCGGCGACCGGGCGGCCGAGGGTCGCGGTGGCGGTGACGGCTCCCATCGCCAGCTTCTTGTACGCGATCTCGGCGCTCACGGCGAGCGGCACGGCCCGCGCAAGGTGGTCCCCGAACGCGGCCAGCACGATCGCCCCGCTCGCGGACTCCCCGAGCGTGAACATCACGCCGGCGTGCGGCCCGCCCACGTGGTTGTGATACTCGCCCTGGTCCGGCAGGGACACCACTGCCTTCTCCGGCGTGGTCTCCAGGAACTCGAGTTTCAAGGTCCGGACCGTGGGCACCGTCGCGGCAAGCAGCTCGCCGACGGACATCTGATCTGCGCTCATGACGAGCATGTTACCCATCGGTAGCCTCAGCTGACCAGATCCCTGTGATGATCGCCGTATCCTTACCGCCCATGTGGCCAGGACAGCAGCCGCCCGGGGGCGAGCAGAATCCGCAGCAGCAGCAGCCGTCGCACGGCAATCCGTACCAGCAGCCCGGATACCAGCAACCGAATCCCTATGCCCAGCAGCCGCCGACCGTCCCGACGCACCCGGTGGGCGGCACGGCTCCCGGGAGCCCGGGCGGAGGACGCCGTACCAAAGTGATCGCCGTCACGGCGGCCGCGGTCGTCGTCGTGGCCGCCGCGGTGACCGGAGCCGCACTGCTGGGCGGCGGCAGCGACGACAGGGTCGATCCCGGGCCGACCGCTTCCCCTTCCTCGGCGTCGCCGACCGCGTCGGACAATCCGCGGACCGGAGCGGACCAGAAGCCCACCGTGGCCGGCTGGCAGGTCGTGGCGAACCCCCAGGCGGGCATCGCCTTCGACGTTCCGGCGGGTTGGGCTCCGCAGTCGCCGAGTTGGGTGTCGTACGTCTCGGAGAACGACGACCCCGACGACAAACCCCTGGTCGCCATGAAGGCTCCCGCGGTCCTGAAGGAGAAGTGGTGCGGGAGTGACGAGGACAAGGACGGTCAACTCGACTACACGCCCCTGGCCAGCGCGGGAAGCAGGGCGAACAACGGTGCCAGGAGCACCGCGGAGATAGCGCGTACGGACTCCGCGAACTGGGTCTACGGCCTGTACACCCAGCCGGACCACAAGAAGGTCACCACCGGTGCGGTCACCTCCTTCACCAGCGGATCGGGGCTGACCGGCAGCGTCGCCACCTCGCGGTCGTCGGGCGTGACGAAGCGGCACAAGTGCGACTCGGACGGCAAGGCGACGACCTTCGCCTTCAAGAACTCCGCGGGCGATTTCGCGTCCTGGTCGTTCGTGGGCGTCAGGGGCGTCGGTGATGAAGTCCCGGACGCCACGGTCAGGAAAATCCTGAGCACCGTACGGCTCTACACACCGCCCGAGGACTCCTGACGACTCCCGATTTGCTACGGCCCTGACAAGCCGCAGTGACCAAATCGTGTCCCGGGCGGCACTAGGGTGGCTGCCCATGTGGCCAGGACAGCAGCCGCCCGGGGGCGAGCAGAACCCGCAGGGGCAGAACCCGCAAGGGCAGAACAACCCGTACCAGCAGCCGGGGTACCAGCAGCCGAATCCGTATCAGCAGCCCGGATTCCAGCAGCCCAACTCCTATGCGCAGCAACCGCAATGGGGGCCGCCGGGCCAGGCGGGTGCGCCCCAGCCGCCGAGCGGTGGCGGGGGCGGTGGCAACCGGACGAAGCTGATCGCGATCGTGGCGGCCACGGCCGTGGTCGTGGCCGCCGGCGTCACCGGCTTCCTGATCCTCAGCGGTGGCAAGGACGACGACAAGGCGGACAGCAGCCCGGGCAAGAAGACGAGGCAGTCGCCCACGGCGTCGGCCGACCCGAGTGCGTCGGCGTCGGGCTCCGACGACAACCCGCGCGGCGGCGAGAGCGCGAAGGCGACGATCGCCGGCTGGAAGGTCGTCGTGAACCCCAAGTGGGGCACCGCGTTCGACGTGCCGGCGGACTGGGAGGTCGACTCCCCCGGCATGTCCATCGGCTTCGAGGACAAGAGCAAGGACGCCGGCAGCAAGCCGCTCATCGTGATGTCGGCACCGGCCTACTACAAGTCCAAGTGGTGCACGTCCGACGACGACAAGGACGGCAAGTCGGACGACACCGCGCTCGCCGCCGTGGGCACCAAGGGTGCGGACGGCGCCAAGAACACCGACGAGGTCGCCGTGAACCAGGTTCCGTGGTGGGTCTTCGGCGGCTACACACAGCCGGACAAGAAGAGCATCACCTTCGACAAGAAGGCCAAGAAGTTCACGACGACCGCGGGCATCACGGGCAGTTACGCCTGGGCCCGGTCGAAGAACAGCCCGGAGATCGGCAAGTCGAAGTGCTCCAGTGACGGCAAGGCCATCACGTTCGGCTTCAAGAACTCCGCGGGTGACTTCGTGGCCTGGAACCTCTACGGCGCGACCGGCGTCAAGGGCGAGGTCCCGGACAAGACGATCCTGAAGATCATGAGCACGGTACGGCTCTCCGGGGAGCCGACGGGGAGCTGAGCGGGGCCCGCGCCTGGTGCGGAAACCGTTGGGCAGGCGGGGGTTCCGGCGGCGACAGTCGCCCGGTGGCCCCCGCTGCCGCCGCGGTGGTTCTCGATCGCGAACGCGGTGGTGGGCGGGGCCGGTGATGGCGGGCCCGCCGGGTGCCCGGGACGGCTCATCCGATGCCGAATGTTCCGTCGGGGGGCTCGGGGGACGGTACGGCGTCCTCGTCCCGTACCGGTTGCGCGCCGGCGATGAAGGTCCGGATTCCCGGGCCGTACTCGACGCGTGCCGGGAAGGCGTCGCCTGCCGTGAGCCGGGCCAGGGCGGCCGTGTCGAGAGCGTGGTGCGCGGCGACGAGCACGGCGTTGCCGAAGCGGCGCCCGCGCAGGACTGCCGGTTCGGCGATCAGCACGAGCTCCTCGAACACCGTGGCGAAGGTGGCGAGTTGGGAGCGGAGAAAGGCGAAGGGCGTGGCGTCGGCGAGGTTGGCCAGGTAGACCCCTGAGTCGCGCAGCACCCGTCCGGCCTCGCGGGCGTAGGCGACGGACGTGAGGTGCGCCGGGACGCGTGAGCCGCCGAAGACGTCGGCGATCAGCACGTCCGCCGAGTCCGCGGCGGCCGCTTCCAGCCAGGCGCGGGCGTCGGCGGTGTGCAGGGTGACGGCCGCGCCGTCCGGGAGCGGCATGTGCTCCACGACCAGCTCCAGCAACGCGCGGTCCGCCTCGACGACGTCCTGCCGCGAGCCGGGCCGGGTCTCGGCCACGTACCGGGGCAGGGTGAGCGCGCCCCCACCGAGGTGCAGCACGTCCAGCGGACCGCCCGGTTCGGCGACGGTGTCCAGAACATGCCCGAGCCGCCGCGCGTACTCGAACTCCAGATGATCCGGCTCGTCCAGGTCCACGTACGACTGCGGTGCCCCGTCCACCGTCAGCAGCCAGGCCCGCTTCCGGTCGACGTCGGGCATCAACTTGGCGGTGCCGTGATCGACATCGCGGGTCACGGGTATGGGCTCGTTCACCTCCCCATTGTCTCCGGTGCGAGAAGACACCGGCAGCGAGATGCCCCGTAGGGGACGCGGGGAACTGCACGACCGGCCACAACCGGCCCGCAGTCCCCCACACACCTCCGCCGCCCTCACACGAGGGCGGTCACCGTCCCGGCCCCGACGGTCCGCCCACCCTCACGGATGGCGAACCCGAGCCCGGGCTCCAGCGGCACCTCACGTCCCAGCTCGACGATCATGGTGACCGTCTCCCCGGGCCGCGCGAGGGCCACCTCGCCCAGGTCGACATCACCGACCACGTCCGCCGTGCGGATGTAGAACTGCGGTCGGTAGCCGCTCGACACCGGCGTACTGCGCCCGCCCTCGCGCGTCGACAGCACGTAGACGCGCGCGGAGAAGCGGCGGCTCGGCGCCACACTGCCGGGCGCCGCCACGACGTGACCGCGCCGGACCGCGTCCCGTGGAACGCCCCGCAGCAGCAGCGCCACGTTGTCCCCGGCCTGCGCCTCCTCCATGGGCTTGCCGAAGGTCTCCAGGCCGGTGACGACGGTCTCCAGCCCGGCGCCGAGCACTTCGACCCGGTCGCCCACGCGGACGGTGCCGCGCTCGACCGCGCCCGTCACCACGGTCCCCCGGCCGGTGATGGTGAGCACGTTCTCGACGGGCATCAGGAATGGCGCCTCCAAGTACCGCTCGGGCATGGGCACATACGTGTCCACCGCGTCGAGCAGCGCCTCGATGGACGCCGTCCACCGCGGGTCCCCCTCCAGGGCCTTCAGCCCCGAGACCCGTACGACGGGTACGGCGTCGCCGCCGTAGCCCTGTGCGGTGAGCAGCTCGCGGACCTCCAGCTCGACGAGGTCGGTGAGCTCCTCGTCGCCCGCGTCGGCCTTGTTGAGCGCGACCACGATGTGGTCCACGCCCACCTGCCGGGCGAGCAGGACGTGTTCGGCGGTCTGCGGCATGATCCCGTCGAGCGCGGAGACGACGAGGATCGCCCCGTCGAGCTGCGCGGCGCCGGTGACCATGTTCTTGACGTAGTCGGCGTGACCCGGCATGTCCACGTGCGCGTAGTGGCGGGTGTCGGTCTCGTACTCGACGTGCGCGATGTTGATGGTGATACCGCGCGCGGCCTCCTCCGGAGCCCGGTCGATGCGGTCGAACGGCACGAACGTGCCGGTGCCGCGCTCGGCCAGCACCTTGGTGATGGCGGCGGTCAGCGTGGTCTTGCCGTGGTCGACGTGGCCCATGGTGCCGATGTTCAGATGCGGTTTGGTGCGCACGTATGCCGTCTTGGGCATGGCGATACCTCGAAGCCTCTTCGTAGGAGAGATGGGGACCCCGAGGACTCGCCGACCCTCCCCCTGCGGGGTCCGCCGGACGATCCGGAGAGGGTCAGCTTCGGGCGCCGTCGACTGCGGCGACGAGTGTGGGAACGGCAGCCTTCGGGGCATCCGCGACCGCGGATGCTGCGAGGTGGAAGGCGTACCGGAACATGACGCCGATCATTGCCGACGCTTTGCCCGACGTCGAATGGTTTTTCCCCGACGGCGGTTCGGGAAGGGCGTGTTCAGGCCCCGATGTTCTTCAGCGCCTCACGGACGGACAGCGGCGCGAACCGCCCGCGCTCCCGCTCCAGGAACGTCCGTACGGCCTCGGGGTCGGTCTTGGCGTACTCGCGCAGACACCAGCCGATCGCCTTGCGGATGAAGAAGTCGGGGTGCCCGGACTGGCGCAGGCAGTAGGTGAAGAGGCGTTCGGTGTCGGTGCGTTCCTTGTAGCGGAGTTGGTGGAGGAGGGCGGTGCGGGCGATCCACAGGTCGTCGTCGCCGATCCAGGCGTCCATGTCCGCCGTCAGCTTGGGGTCGGCCTCGACCAGCGCGCCCACGACGTGGGCGGCGAGCGCGTCGACGGTGTCCCACCAGGAGACGGTGGCGACGAGGTGCCGGGTCACCGGCAGGAAGCCGGAGGAGCACGCGCGCGCGTGGCGGCGCAGGTAGTCGACGGCGAAGTAGTGGTACTCGCGTTCGGGCAGCTGCCAGCAGCGCAGGGCGATCGCGGTGCAGTCGGCCTCGGCGGGGCGGGGCAGGCCCTCCACGACGGTGCGGGACAGGGCGCGGCGCACGGGTGTGGTGAGGCCCAGGAAGGGGGCCACGTCCTTCATGTACGCGCGCATGGACACGGCGCGTTCCGGGTCGGCCGCGGCGGCGTACGTGGCCGTGAGCCGCTCCAGCACGGTATCGGCGAGTGTGCTGAACGGCACGTCCGAAGTGACCTCGCCTGTGACGCTCATGAGACGAACCATACGGCGATCACACACATTTGTCGGTTAGTGTCACCGGATGCTCGATGCCACCACCCGCTCTGGGGGCACCGCCACGGCCACTCCCCGGGCCGCCGCCACGGAGCTCGCCGTCGCCGTACCCGTCCCCGCACCGCCGGGCCTGAGCGCGCGCTGCACGCGCGTACTGCTCTCGCCGTGGTCGCGGCTGTCCCTGCTCGTCGTCCTGCTCGCGGCTGCCGCGAGCACCGTGCTGCTCTTCGAGCCGCAGCGGCTGCTGGCGCACGGCTGGCCGCCGCAGCTCGGCGGAGCCGCGGCGGCCGTGGTGTTCGCGGCGGCGTACGGGCTGTGCACCGTGGCGTTCGTGCCACGGCCGCTGCTGAACCTCGCGGCGGGCGCGCTCTTCGGCTCCCAGCTCGGCACCGGGACGGCCCTGGCGGGCACGGTGCTCGGCGCCGGGATCGCCTTCGGTCTGGGCCGGATGCTCGGGCAGGACGCGCTGCGCCCACTCCTGCGGGGCCGGCTGCTGACGGCCGCGGACGGGCAGCTCAGCCGGCACGGCTTCCGCTCGATGATGGCCGCCCGGCTCTTCCCGGGGGTGCCGTTCTGGGCCGCGAACTACTGCGCCGCCGTCTCCCGCATGGGATGGATGCCCTTCGTGGTCGCGACGGCGCTCGGCTCGATCCCGAACACCGCCGCCTACGCCGTCGCCGGCGCCCGCGCCTCCTCGCCGACGTCCCCCGCCTTCCTGATCGCCATGGCCTGTATCGCCGTACCGGCCCTGGTGGCCGCGGTGGTGGCCTGGCGCAAGCGGCACCACCTGCGCGGGCAGTGACCCGTCCCGCCACGCCCAGGATCGGCTACACGCCTTCCAGGACCATCGCGTTGGCCAGTCCGCCCGCCTCGCACATCGTCTGCAGGGCGTAACGGGCTCCACGCGCGCGCATGGCGTGCACGAGGGTGGTCGTCAGGCGGGTCCCGCTGGCCCCCAGCGGGTGGCCGATGGCGATCGCGCCGCCGTGCACGTTGACCTTGGCGAGGTCGGCACCGGTCTCCTGCTGCCAGGCCAGCACGACGCTGGAGAACGCCTCGTTGATCTCGAACAGGTCGATGTCGTCGAGGGTCAGGCCGGCCCTGCGCAGCACCTTCTCGGTCGCCGGTATGACGCCGGTGAGCATCAGGAGCGGGTCCGAGCCGGTGACGGCGAAGCTGTGCAGCCGGGCGAGCGGGCGCAGGCCGAGGCGGGCCGCGGTCTCGCTGGATGTGATGAGCACCGCGGAGGCGCCGTCGTTGATGGGGCTCGCGTTGCCCGCGGTGACGTTCCACTCGATCTGCGGGAAGCGCTCGGCGAAGGCCGGGTCGTGGTAGGCGGGCCTGAGACCGGCGAGGATCTCCGGAGTGCTGTTCGGCCGTACGCACTCGTCGCGGGTGACGCCTTCCAGGGGCGCGACCTCGGCGTCGAAGAGCCCCTTGCTCCAGGCTTCGGCGGCCTTGTGGTGCGAGTTGACCGCGAAGGCGTCCATCTGGTCGCGCGTGATCGACCACTTGGCGGCGATGAGCTCGGCGCTGATGCCCTGCGGGACCAGGCCCTCGGGGTAGCGCTCGGCGACGCCGGGGCCGAAGGGGTCCTTGCCGGGCGGCACGTTCGACCACATCGGCACCCGGCTCATCGACTCCACGCCACAGGCCACGACGAGGTCGTACGCGCCCGAGATGACGCCCTGCGCCGCGAAGTGCACGGCCTGCTGGGAGGAGCCGCACTGGCGGTCCACGGTGGTCGCCGGGACCGACTCCGGGAAGCCCGCCGACAGGACGGCGTAGCGGGTGGTGTTCATGGCCTGCTCGCCGACCTGGTCGACGGTGCCGCCGATGACGTCGTCGATCAGTGCCGGGTCGACGCCGGAGCGGTCGACGAGGGTGCGCAGGGTGTGGGCGAGCAGCTCGACGGGGTGGACGTGCGCGAGGGAGCCGCCTGGCTTGCCCTTGCCGATCGGGGTGCGTACGGCTTCGACGATGACTGCGTCACGCATGGTGCGGGCCTCCACGACTACAAGTGAGTAGGAAATCCAAACTCACCATAACGCTGACGGTTTGAAAAACAAACCCTCCCCTAGACTGGGCGTCATGGCCGCCCCCAAAGACCCCCGCCCCTGTTCCATCGCCGATGCCCTGGCACTGGTGGGCGAGAAGTACTCCCTGCTCGTCCTGCGGGAGGTGTGCCTGGGCAACGGCCGCTTCGACCAGCTCGTGCGCAACATCGGCGCCCCGCGCGACGTCCTGGCGACCCGCCTGCGCCGCCTCGTGGACGCCGGCATCCTGACGAGGCGCGTCTACAGCGAGCGGCCGCAGCGCTTCGAGTACCGGCCCACTGAGGCGGGGCTCGAACTGGAGCCGGTCCTGATGACCCTCATGGAGTGGGGCGACCGCCACCTCCACAAGGACGACGACCGCCCCATGGTGATCGAGCACATCTGCGGCAACGAACTCGTCCCGGTCGTCACCTGCCAGGCCTGCGGCAAGCCGGTACACCACGAGGACCTCACCGCCCACCCCCAGGCGCACGGCTGGACGGTCACCGGCCCGACGGCGGCCCGAGCCGAACCAACCGAGATCAACGAGCCCTTGCCTCGCGGCTGCTGATATTGCGTAATTCCGGGCCGCGCGAGCACGGGCCGCTCTATGATCCGAGGCGCCCGTTCCCCCTTGCTGCGCTGCCACAGTGCGTGCTGCCCCCGAGAAGTAGGTCTCCCGCTGTGACCAGCCCCGCCACCAAGGCGCCATGGCTCCTTGCCCGCCTCGCTCAGGCCGCGATAGCCGCGGCATCCGTCACGGACGTGTTCCGGGCTCTGGCCGTAAGGGCTCATGACCTGCACCCGACGAACGCATCGCTGAACAAGTCGGGCTCCATATCGATGGTGTTCGTGTACCTCATGACCGCGGCGGCCGTTTTCTTCCTGATGTGGTTCAGCCGTTGCCGCCGTAATGCGCAGGTGCTCTCCCCCGGCACTGTCGAGGGGTCCGGCGTCTGGCCCGTCTGCTCCTGGCTCGTACCGGTGGTCAACCTGTGGGTTCCGCGTCGTTTCGTCCTCGAGATCCAGCGCGCGAGCAGCGCCCCGGCGACGGACAAGGGACGCGACGACCTCCTGGTGAACGCCTGGTGGGTCGCGTGGGCCGCGCACGGGGTGATCGCCGCGGGCTCACAGTTCGGCGGCGGCACCTCGACCTCGATGCCCCTGCTCATGGCCTCGGAAGCATTGAACCTCGCCGCGGCGGTCCTTGCGATCTTCGTGGTCCAGCGCATCACCGGGCTGCAGAGCGCGGCGCTCCCCACCGCATCACCAACACCTATTGGAACGCCGTGAGTTGACGGAATCGTTCCCGATTTCCATGTGACTCTTCCCCCCGCCGCCACACCTTTCCGGGGCCGTCCGCATCCCCTCATACTCCCTGGTCGGCAGTGTGATCAGGCATTGGGGGAATGGTGGAAACGCGAAAATCGTGGCTCGTCTCGCGGGGCGTCCTGCTCGAAAAGGGACCGCGGCGAACACTGGCGACGGCCAGTTTCGTGAACATGCTCGGCAGCGGTGTGTTCATGCTCAGTGCCGCTGTCTTCTTCACCCGTTCCGTCGGGCTTTCGGTGCCTCAAGTCGGCCTCGGCATGGGCGTGGGCGCTCTGGTGGGGCTGGTCTCGGGGGTCCCGGTCGGACGGATCGCGGACCGGCGCGGACCGCGCGAGGTCTACATCGTGACGCTCACCCTTCAGGCCGTCGCCATGGCGCTGCTGGTCCTCGTCCACTCGTTCTGGCTGTTCATGGCGGTGGTCTGCCTCACCCAACTCGCCGGCTCGGCCAGCCAGGCGGCCCGCGGGCCGATCGTGCGCGGCCTCGCCGGCCCGCGACCCGCCCGGTTCCGGGCCTACATGCGCGCCGCCGTCAATTTGGCCGGCAGCATCGGCGCCCTACTGGCGGCGCTCGTGGTCGAGTTGGACACGCACACCGCGTACGTGTGCCTCGTCCTGGGCAACGCCGTCAGCTTCCTGGCGACGGCCGCGATCGTCAGCCGCCTGCCCTGCCTGGCGCCGGTCCCGGCTCCTCCCGGTGCCGGACGCAGGTCGGCGCTCAAGGACCACCGGTACATGGTGATCACCGCGCTCGACGGGATCATGTCGATGCACGGTGCCGTGCTGGTCTTCGCCCTGCCGCTGTGGATCGTCGGACACACCCAGGCACCGCGCTGGTTCGTCGGAACGAGCGTCCTGGTCAACACCGTCATGGTGATCCTCCTGCAGGTCAGGGCGAGTCGTGGCGTCGACGACAACGCCGCGGCCGCGGGCGCCTGGCGTCGCGCGGGATACGCCTTCCTGGTCGGCACGTCCCTCATCGGCCTCGCCTCCGGCCTGCCCGCCTGGGGTGCCGCCCTGCTGATCCTGCTCGGGGTGGGTGTCCACACGCTCGGCGAACTCCTGCACGCGGCCGGCTCGTTCGAGCTGCGCTACAGCCTCGCCCCGGCCGACGCGCAGGGCCAGTACACGGGCGTGTTCCTCCTCGGCAGCGGCCTGGCGAGCGTGGCCGCACCCTCCGTCCTGGCCTGGCTGTGCCTCGACGAGGGCGCTCCCGGCTGGATCCTGCTGGGCCTCGTCTTCCTCACGGCGGGCCTCGTCGGCCCCCCGGTGGTCCGCTGGGCCCAGCAACCCCGCCTGCAGGAAGTGGAGGCAGCGGCCACGCACGCGTGACGCACCGGACGGCTACCGGCCCTGACCGGCCAAGCCCTGGTCGCCCTGGTACACGTCCAACCGCCCGCACATCCCGAACTTCCCGTACGACGACGGCAGTTCGGCCCGTACGGCGGCGTTCGCAAGGTGGCCGGCGTCGCCCCGTTCGAGGCGGTCGAGCTGCTCCCCCGTGGCTGCGGCGGCCGCCTCGGCACCCCGGCGCCAGCGCTCGCGCCACTCGGCGAGCCGGGGTCGTACCAGTGCCGCGGCGGCGCGCTGGAAGGCGGCCAGCGCCTCGGGACCGTCGGCGTCACGCAGTGCCCGGTAGCCCTCCAGGGCGAGGTCCCGGCGGGTGCGGGCGAGGCGCTCCTGCTCCGCCTCCGGTGCGTCCGTCGGGATCCTGGTCGCCGCGGCGTACGTCTCCGCGTCGGTCAGGTACCGCGGCGGCAGCGTCAGGACCGCGTCGCCCGCCTCCGGCAGGCCGCTGTTCTGCATCAGCACCGTGATGCGCAGGTCGTCCTCGTTGACGAGGCGGTGGATGGTGCCCGGTGTGAACCAGGCGACCGTGCCGGGTACGAGGGGCGTGACCTCGTACCCGGCCGTGGTGAGGGTCTGCACCGCGCCGCGGCCGCCGACGACGACGTACGCCTCCGAACAGGTCAGGTGCATATGGGGAGTTCCACCGCAGACGCCGTCGGCGGCGGGCCAGTCGTAGACGGACAGGTGCGAGACGGCGACACCGCCCGGCAGTCCCGTGAACCCACCCGCGCTCACCACGGGTGCTCCTCCAGGTACTTCGCGATCTCCTCCCGCTCCCAGGACCCGTCGGCCACGACGATCCGGTAGCGGCGGGTGAGGGTGTCGCCGGGGGCGAGTTCCAGTTCGTCGTAGAACGCCCAGGAGGGGGCGACGGCGGCGAACGGCTCGTTGCGTACGAACCAGTGGGCGGGGTGGGTGTCTTCGGCGCCGAGGTGGTCGTTCTCGGGGGCGTGGCTGAAGACGAGGGTCGCGTGGCCGTCGGTGCCGTCGTGTTCGCCGGAGAAGGCGAGCCAGGGCGACTGCTCGCCCATCAGGCCGGGACCCTCGGCGTCGGGGCCGATGATCCGGCCGTCGCGGAAGGCCCGGGGGCCGCGCCAGAACAGGCCGGTGTAGCCCGCCATTTCGCGTCCCGCGGTGGTCGGGCTGCCGAAGCGCAGCGGCTCTTCGCGCCGGTTGGTGACGGCGCTCGTCCATGTCAGTGCCCAGGAGCCGGACTCCGGGTCGACGTCGTGCACCTCGATCCGCCGTTCCTCCTCCGCCCACAGCGCCCCGCTGTACGGGTGCCAGGTCAGCCGTTCGGCGATGACCACGCGGTCGTCGTGCACGGCGACCTCGTCGAAGGCGACATGCGCCATCGAGCCGACGCGCTCAGGGAGTTCGAGGTAACCCTCGCCGTGGACGTAGGAGTTGCCGCCCCACAGGTTGGCGCCCGACAGGTGTGAGGCCGTCAGCTGCAGTCCCTTGTGCCAGCGGTGGTCGTTGGGCCGGTAGTCGGTGACGACGTCACCCGCCAGGGTCCTGAGCGGGTGGATGTACGGCTTCGGGGACTCCCAGGCGGCTTCGGGCGCGTACACGTAGCTCAACAGCTCTACGCCGCCTGCCGGTTCGGTGATCGTGATGCGGTCGCCGTGGGCGTGGACGAGGCGCAGGCCGGTCATGCGGACACCTCCTCCGCGACGACGGGAGCGGCAGGAGCGGCGGGTGCCCAGCCGGGCACGTCCCCGTGCATCGCCGTGTAGAACGGGTCGCCGGGGCCGATCTCGCCGGCCTTCACGGTCGTGTCCGTGAACGCCGACTTGTACAGCGCGGCGACCAGTTCCAGGCTGGTGCGCCCGTCGGCACCGCTGCTGCGCGGCCGCTCCCCCGCACGCATGCTCGCGACCAGCTCCCGCAGCTGCTCCAGGTGCGAACTGGGCACGTCGACGCCGAAGTCCTGCCAGGCGGCGACCTCCTCGCCCGGGACGTCCGGGGCCGGGGTGATGCGCCAGTTCGCGTTGCTGTGGCCGTAGAGGTGGGTGAGCTCGACCGTGGCGCGCTCGCAGTCGATGCGGATGCGGCTGACCTCGTCGGGGCTCAGGACGCTGTTGACGATCGTCGCCATCGCACCGCTCTCGAAGCGGACCAGGGCGGTGGAGACGTCCTCCGTCTCCACGTCGTGCACCAGACGCGCGGCCATGGCGCGCACCTCGCTCCACGGGCCGAGCAGGTCCAGCAGGAGGTCCATCTGGTGAATGCCGTGGCCCATGGCGGGGCCGCCACCCTCGGTCGCCCAGCGCCCGCGCCAAGGGACGGCGTAGTAGGCGGTGTCGCGATACCAGGTGGTCTGGCAGTGCGCGACGAGCGGCCGGCCGATGGCGCGCTCGGCCAGCAGGCGTCGGACGTGCCGGGAGCCGGAGCCGAAGCGGTGCTGGAAGACGATCGACGCGTACGGGCCGCCGTCCGCACCCTCCTCGGCCTCGACGGCGTCGTAGTCGGCGAGCGTCGGCACCGGCGGCTTCTCGCACCACACCCACGCCCCGGCGCGCAGGGCGGCGATCGTCTGCTCGCGGTGCAGCGTCGGCGGGGTGCAGATGCTGACCAGGTCGGGCCGCTGCTCGCGGAGCATCCGGTCCAGGTCGGTGTACGCGTGCGGGATCCCGGTCGCCCGGCAGAACTCCTCGACCGCGGTGGCATCGATGTCGACGGCGGCGACGACCTCCGTCTCGCCCTCTTCGGCGAGCTTGGCCAGCGCGGTCAGGTGCGAGCCCCGCCCGATGGCGCCGGTGCCGATGACGGCGGCCCGGATGCGCCGGCCGGCGAGGGGGGCGAGGGGAGGCTGGGACGTCCCGGGGCGGGTCTCGGACGTGGACATGGACGTGATCAGTGCTCCTCCGGGGACAACGAGCCGACGAGGAGGAACAGCAGGCCTCGAACGGCAAGCCTCAAAACAGCGGGCCACGAGCAGCAAGCGCTTTCTCCTCCGATGAAACGTAAGCTCCGCCCCCGTGCCTGGTCAACCGTCGGATGGCCACGGCCGCGGGCCGCCCTGCGAAACCCCTGTGCCGGGCCTGTCGGCCGGGGACGCTACGCTGCCACGAGATTCCCGCGCCGGCGGCGCGGTGCGCCCGGCGCCCCTTCCTCGATCAGCACTTGGACTCCGTAACTTCATGTCTTGGTTTGAATCCCTCATCCTCGGACTCGTCCAGGGGCTGACCGAGTTCCTTCCCGTCTCCTCCAGCGCGCACCTGCGGCTGACCGCGGCCTTCTCGGGCTGGAAGGACCCCGGAGCGGCGTTCACGGCGATCACGCAGATCGGCACCGAGGCCGCCGTGCTGATCTACTTCCGCAAGGACATCGGGCGGATCATCTCGGCGTGGGCGCGCTCGCTGGGCAACAAGGAGATGCGCAGCAACCACGACGCGCAGATGGGCTGGCTGGTGATCGTCGGCTCGATCCCGATCGGTGTGCTGGGGCTGCTGTTCAAGGACCAGATCGAGGGGCCGTTCCGCGATCTGCGGATCACCGCGACCATGCTGATCGTCGTCGGTGTGGTCATCGGCATCGCCGACCGGCTGGCGGCACGCGACGAGACGGGCGGCCGGCACCGGGCGCCCAAGCAGCGCAAGACCCTCGAGAACCTGGGCGTGAAGGACGGCCTGATCTTCGGTCTGTGCCAGTCGGCGGCGCTCGTCCCCGGCGTCTCCCGCTCCGGCGCCACCATCAGCGGCGGCCTGTTCATGGGCTACAAGCGCGAGTCCGCGGCCCGTTACTCCTTCCTCCTCGCCATCCCCGCGGTGCTGGCGTCCGGCCTGTTCGAGACCAAGGACGCGCTGGAGAGCGACCATGTCTCGTGGGGGCCGACCCTGTTCGCGACGGCGATCGCCTTCGCGACCGGGTATGCCGTCATCGCGTGGTTCATGAAGTGGATCTCCCACAAGAGCTTCATGCCGTTCGTCTGGTACCGCATCGCGCTCGGCATCGTCATCATCGCCCTGGTCACGACGGGCGCGCTGAGCCCGCACGCGGCGGAGTCGGCGGGCTGACCCCCTGCGAACGCCTCAAGCAAAAGACCCACACCCTGGCGCAACCCGGCTCCGGCAGATGCCCACCTAGCGCTCGGGCAGGGCGAGCGCCCACGGTTCGGGCTCGATCTCCGCGCCGTTGGCCACGTACGCGATCGTGCGGTACCAGCCGGCCAGGACGAGGAACTCCAGGGCTTCGGTCTCGTCGAGGTGGTCGCGCAGGCCGGACCACACGGCGTCGGTGAGCCGCGAGGTGGCGTGCAGTTCGTCGACGGCACGGAGCAGCGCCGCCTGTCGGGGTGACCAGGCGGGGTCGTCGGGGGTGCCGGTCACGGTCAGGGCGACCTGTCGTCGCGTGAGACCGGCCGCTTCGGCGTACGCCGCCATGTGGACGCCCCACTCGTAGGCGCAGCCGCACTGGGCACAGACGCGGGCGATCACTAGCTCGCGGTCGGCGTCGGACAGTGTGCCGTGGACGAGGAGGCCGGAACCCAACGCCCGCATGCGGGAGGCGAGTTCGGGGTGACGTTCCAGGACCTTGAAGAGCATCAGGGGTTCGTGGGCGACGCCCGGTGGCATCCACCGGTGCAACGCACGGTCGGTTTCGGGCGGGTAGGGCGGCGCGACGCCGTCGATGCGCTGCTTCATGGTCCTCCACCCTTGCGCTTCTGAAATCGAAGCGCAAGGGTGCGCGGAGAGCGAGGAACGAGAACGAGGACCGATGACGTAGAACGAGGACGAAGACCTCGGAGACGACGAACACCGCCGAGAGGAGGGCACCTTGGGATCGGCACCCACCCCCGGCCGCCCCGTCCGCGGATCCAGCACCGGTCGCCCCGTCATGGCGGCGCTCGACCTGCTGGGCCGGCGCTGGACGCTGCGTGTGATCTGGGAACTCCACCAGCACGGCGAACCGGTCGGCTTCCGCGACCTCCAACGCCGGTGCGACGCCATGTCCTCCAGCGTCCTGTCCACCCGCCTGACCGAACTGCACGAGGCGGGCATCGCCGCCCCGACCTCCGGGACGACCTGGCATCTCACACGACTCGGCACCGACCTGGTCACGGCGATGGGGCCACTGCTGGACTGGTCCCGCACGTGGGCCGACCAGCAGAAATGAGCGCCGGATACGAGCACCGGTGCCCCGCCGCAAAAAATCCGTGACCAATCGCATACGGCCTCAGTAGCCGTCCGGTAGCGCAGTGTCAGTCCTTGCCCCTAGGCTTGTGCGCATGTCCCCGGATTCCTTAACCCCTGGTTCCGTGCGTTCCGCCACCGAGGTGAACGAGCAGATCCGTGCGCTGTGGATGCGCGCCGGCGGTTCCCTTACGGCCCAGGAGCGCGTGGAGTACGAGCTGTTGGTCGTCGAGTGGGCAGCCGCGATCCGGGCCGGCGTCATCAAGGCGGCCTGAAGGGGCGCGGTCCAGGACCTCCGCGCGGAGCACCGGGACAGCGTCCCCGCCCAGCGCGGCCAGGGGAGTTGGAGCGCCGGGAACGCGCACGCGGCAACCGGCCGACCGGGCTCGCCACCCGCCGGCTGAAGCGGGTGCACGCGCACGGCCGCTACGACGCCGAGTGCGACACCATCCGCTCCAGCGCTCGCGAATGCGCCCTGTACATCAGGGAGTTCCTGCCCGGCCACCCCCGACCGACCGCGTTCGGACGACTCCGATCCGCCCGCTGAGCTCACACCCTCCGGCGCTCGTCAGCCGACCGTGTTCATGAAGTCCAGCATCCGCCGGTTGACTTCGTCCGCGTGATCGATCTGCGGTCCATGGCCGGTGTTCGAGACGATCTCGGCCCGGGCGCCCGGCACCAGGCGCGGCACCCGCTCCACCTGCCGCTGCGGATGCAGGATGAGGCTTCGCCTGCCGAGCACCAGATAGAGCGGGGTGCGTACGGTGGACAGTTCGGCGCCGGACAGGGGCAGCGGAGCCGGGCGTCGGATGCGGTAGGCGCGCACGGCCAGCCTGATCATCGAGCGCAGTTCCGGCACGATCAGGACCGGTTGCTCGAGCCAGCGGGCCAGTCGCGGACGCAGCGCCTTGGGAGCGGAGGTCGCGAACAGGCTCACGAAGATCCAGGCGAAGAAACGCAGTCCGACCTTCTCCAGACCGCCGGGGTCGAGCAGGGTGACCGAGGCGAGGCGTTCGGGCCTGCGGTGCGCCTGGTTCAGGGCGAGCCATCCGCCGTACGAGGAACCGACGAGGTGGACGCGGTCCAGGCCGAGTTCGGCGAGTGTCTCGTCGAGCCACTGCGCGGCGTGTTCCGGCTGGCGAAGGGGCTCGCGCTGCACGCTGCGGCCCGGATCGCCGGGGGTGTCGATGGCGTAGACGGGCCGTTCGGCGCCGAGCGCGGCGGTGTTCGGGTACCACATGGCGGAGCAGCTGCCGGCGCCGTGCACGAGGACGACCGGGGTGCGGGACTCGCCCGCCGGGTCGGCGGGGCCGTACCGGTAGACGTGCGTCGTACCGAAGCCGGTCTCCACGTCCGTTTCCTCGGCGGCCCGCGCCCCCATGGCGTACACGGCGTCGCAGGCGGCGAAGTAGCGGTCGCGCAGCTCGTCGTCGACGTACCGCCCGACGTCGGGCCGGGCACGGTCGCGGGTCGTGGTCTCGGGCACGGGCGGCCACCTCCAGAAGTGATCCCCTGTTCGTGGTACGACCGTATCACTTAATTGATACAGCTGTACCATGACCCTGGCGCGGCCCGGCGAGAGGCCCGGTCGACCGGACCGAGGGCGAGGCAGGACCCATGCCGAAGCGCGTGGACCACGCAGAACGACGTACCGAGATCGCCGAGGCGCTCGTCCGGGTCGCCGGGCGACGCGGGCTGCACGCCGTGGGGATGCGCGATGTGGCAGCCGAGGCCGATGTGTCGCTGCGGCTGGTGCAGTACTACTTCGAGACCAAGGAGAAGCTGCTGCTCTTCGGCCTCCAGCTGCTGGCGGAGAGGTTCGGCGAGCGGGTCGCCGCGCGAGTCGCTGCGGCGGGGGACGGCCCGGACCCGCGCGCGGTGGTGGAGGCGCTGCTCATGGAGGCGTTGCCGACCGACGAGGAGAGCCGCACCTTCCACCTGCTCTACACCTCGTACGCCGTGCTGGCCATGACGGACGAGGCGCTGGCCGCCCAGCCCTTCATCAGGAACCCGGATGCCGCCGAGCAGGCCCTGACCGCGCTTCTGCGACAGGCCGAGGAAGCAGGCCTCCTGTACCCCGGTGCCGAGGCGCGGCTGGAGGCGGTCAGCCTGCTCGCCATCTCCGCGGGGCTCGGCAGCAGCGTCCTCGTCGGTCAGCGCAGCCCGGAGGCGGCCGGCGAAGTGCTGCGCCACCAACTGGACCGGATCTTCCAGGGCACGGCTCGTTGACCGTTCGGTGCCGTTCGCTGCTCAGCCGGCAGGGACGGCGTACTGCTTGACGAGTTCGTACGACCGCAGGCGCTCGGCCAGCGCGTGGACCGGCGTCACCAGCATGAGTTCGTCGGCGCCGGTCAGGTCCACCAGGTCCGTCAGGTGCTGCGCGACGGTGTCGGGCGAGCCGTGTGCCTGGTGGGCGCGGAAGCTCGTCAGCGCCCGCGTCTCCTGCGCGGTGAACGGGTGGGTGGCTGCCTCTTCCGGCGTGGGGAAGGGAAAGTCACCGCGCCCCTTGAGGAGGCCGACCTTGACGACGTCCATCGGGCCCGCGAGCCAGGCCGCCTCCTTCTGCGTCTCGGCGCACACGGTTTCCACGCCGATCAGCACGCGGGGGCGCGCGCACCAGCGGGAGGGGGAGAAACGCTCTCGGTAGTGATCGAGCGCGGCGAGGGTGTTTTCGGGACGGATGTGATGGGCGAAGGCGATCGGAAGTCCGAGTTCCGCGGCGAGCGCCGCACCGGCCGTGCTCGAGGACAGCAGCCACGGCTCCGGGAGCGGGCCGAGCGCGACCTCGTCCACCAGGAGACGCAGGATCGCCGACACGTCGTCCCGGTACTCGTCGTCCGTCGTCGGTCCGGCCCCACGGCGCAGGGCCCGCGCCGTCGGCTCGTCGAAGGTGCCCGGGCCACGGCCGATGCCCAGGTCGATCCGGCCGGAGTGCAGTGCGGCCAGCGTGCCGAACTGCTCCGCGAGCATGATCGGGGCGTGGTTGGGGGCGAGAACGCCCCCGGAACCGAGGCGGACGGACGACGTCGACGCGGCCGCGTGCGCGGTCAGGACCACAGGCGGAAACGCTCCGATGGCCGGGGAATGGTGATGCTCGGCGTACCAGAGCCGCAGGTAGCCGAGGTCCTCGATACGCCGGGCGAACTCGGTGGTGTCCCGCAACGTGTCTGCGGCCCGTGCTCCCGACTGGACCATGGCCACTTCGAGCGCGCCGATCGGAACGGTGATCATCCGGTCAGTATAAGAAGCGGACGTCGGCCGGCCGGGCACCACGGGCTTCGAACAGCGGGCGCTGACACGGAAGTTGGGCCGCGGAAGTGGGTCACGGAAGTCGGGTTGACGCCGCATACCCCCTTGGCCCGGCACGTCCCATGCCCAACACTGATCCAATGACGCAGCGTGTGGAGCTCGCGACCGTGATGGACCGGCTGGCCGTGGACGAAGTGGTCACCGACTATGCGGTGGCCGTGGACGACGGTGACTGGAAGGCGTACCTGGGGCTGTTCACGCCCGACGGGCGCGCGGACTACCGCTCGGCCGGCGGCATAGAGGGCGGCGCGGGGACGGTCGCCGAGTGGCTCGCCGAGAGCATGCGGCTGTTTCCGATGCGGCAGCATCTGATCGTCAACCGCCGGGTGCGGTTCGGGAGCCTGGAGCAGGACACCGGCGACACCGCGCGCGTGCAGGCCGACTACGTCAATCCCATGCGGTTCGCGTCGGACGGAGACGAATCAGCCGCTCCCGACTTCGTGTGCGGCGGCCGCTACGCCTTCGGGCTGCTGCGGACGCACGACGGCTGGCGGCTGCGCGAGGTCGTCGTACAGGAGAAGTGGCGCCGCCTCCCCGAGCCGCACGCGGCTCCCGTGGCCGACTGATCCGGGACCCTCTGTCCACGATCATCGAAAGCACGCACACTGGAGACAGCCGCTGCGTTGGGAGGCGCCGTGTGAAGACGTTCGGTCACTGGCTCGCCTCCCCATGGCGGCGCTCGGCGATCGCCGCACTGGCGGGCGCCCTTCCCGTGCTCGCGTTTCCCGCCCCGTCGCTGTGGTGGTTCGCCTACGTCGCCCTGGTCCCGTGGATCGTCCTGATCCGCTCCGCGCCGACCGGGAGACGAGCGGCCTACGACGGCTGGTGCGGCGGGTTCGGCTACCTGGTGGCCGTGCACCACTGGCTGCTGCCGAGCCTGAACGTGTTCATCTTCCTGATAGCCGCGCTGCTGGGCGCCCTGTGGGCCCCGTGGGGCTGGCTCGTGCGGCGCTTCCTCGGCGGGATACCCGGGCCCGGCCGGGGCGTGGCCGCCCTTCTCGTGCTGCCGTCGGCGTGGCTGGCGGTCGAGCTCGTCCGCTCCTGGCAGGGACTGGGCGGTCCGTGGGGCATGCTCGGCTCCAGTCAGTGGCAGGTGGAGCCCGCACTGCGGCTCGCCTCGGTCGGCGGGGTGTGGCTGCTCAGCTTCCTGCTGGTGGCCGTCAACATCTCGGTCGCCGTGCTGGTTTCGGTCCGTCAGGCGCGGGTTCCGGCCGTGGCGGGCCTGGTCGCGACCGCCGCCGCGACCTCGGCGGCCTGGGTGTGGTCACCGCGGCCCGACGTCGACGGCCGGACGCGGATAGCGATCGTGCAGCCGGGCATCGTCGACGGCATGGCCAGCGCCGACAAACGCTTCGACCGCGAGGAACAGCTCACCCGGCAGCTCGTCGGACGGGACGTCGACCTGATCGTGTGGGGCGAGAGCAGCGTCGGATTCGACCTCGGCGACCGGCCCGACCTCGCGAGGCGGATCGCGGCCCTCTCGCGCGCGACGGGGGCCGACATCCTGGTCAACGTGGACGCCCGGCGCTCCGACAAGCCCGGCATATACAAGAGTTCGATCCTCGTCGGCCCGGACGGCCTGACCGGCGACCGCTACGACAAGATGCGGCTCGTGCCCTTCGGCGAGTACATCCCGGCCCGCTCGCTGCTCGGCTGGGCGACCTCCGTCGGCAAGGCGGCCGGCGAGGACCGCAGGCGCGGCTCGGAGCAGGTCGTGATGAACGTCGGTCACGGACTGCGCGTCGGGCCGATGGTCTGCTTCGAGACCGCGTTCCCCGACATGAGCCGCCATCTCGCCGAGGACGGCGCCGACGTACTGATCGCCCAGTCGTCGACCTCGACGTTCCAGCACACCTGGGCCCCCGAGCAGCACGCCTCACTGGCCGCGCTGCGCGCCGCCGAGACCGGTCGGCCGATGGTGCACGCGACGCTGACGGGCGTCTCGGCCGTCTACGGGCCGAGCGGGCAGCGCCTCGGCAAGTGGCTCGGCACGGACTCCAGCGCCGCGGTGGTGTATGACATACCACTGGCCCACGGCACCACTCCGTACGTCCGCTACGGCGACTGGCCGGTGCAAGGCGCGCTGCTGATCCTCGCCGCGTGGTGCGCGAGCGAGGGCGTACGGGCCGTCCGGCTCAGGCGGGCCGGTCCTGAACCGCACGCACCACCCGCTCGCACAGTTCGTGAGTCGCCAGTGCGTCCCGGGCGCTGAGCACCTTGCCCGCGCGCACGGCGTCGAGGAAGGCCAGCACCGCCTGTTCGATGCCGCGCTGCCGGGCCACCGGCACCCAGTCGCCGCGCCGCCGCACGGTCGGCTGGCCCTTGTGGTCGATCACCTCGGCGAGGTTGAGCACCTGACGCTTGGTGTCCTGCCCGGACACCTCGAGGATCTCCTCGGCCGAACCGCTGAGCCGGTTCATCACACCCAGCGCGGTGAAGCCGTCCCCGGCCAGCTGCAGCACGACGTGGTGCAGCAGCCCGTCCTGCACGCGCGCGCGTACCGTCACGTCGTCGACGGGCCCGGGCGCCAGGAAGCGCAGCGTGTCCACGACGTGGATGAAGTCGTCGAGGATCATCGCGCGCGGCTCCTCCGGCAGCCCGATCCGGTTCTTCTGCATGAGGATCAGCTCGCGCGGATGCTCGGCGCACTGCGCGTACCCGGGGGCGTATCGGCGGTTGAAGCCGACATTGAGCGAGACCTCGCGCTCCTCGGCGAGCGTCACCAGCCGCTCGGAGTCGGCGAGTTCGTAGGCGAGCGGCTTGTCGACGTAGGTCGGCACGCCCGCCTCCAGGAGCCGGCTCACGATCTCCGGGTGCACGGCGGTGGGCGCGTGCACGAAGGCGGCGTCGAGGTCCTGGGCGAGCAACGCGTCCAGGGTGGCGTGCCGATGGTCCGCCGGAAGGTGGAGGTTGTCGCCGACCCGGTCGAGCGTCGCCGGCGTGCGGGTCTGCAGATGCAGCTCGACCCCGGCCAGTCCGCCGAGCACCGGAAGGTAGGCCTTCTGCGCGATGTCGCCGAGTCCGATGCAGCCGACCTTCACGGGGTGTTCTCCTCTAGGGGTTGCCTGCCGGGGTCCTGTCGGAAGCATACGGCCGCTGCGGGGGCCGCCAGCCGGCGACCGAATCGAAGCTGCGCAGGAGGAGCGCGGGTACCGCCTTGGACAGTGCGGCGATCGCGGTGTCGCGTACGGCGATCGCGGCGCGGTTGCCCGTCATGTTGAGACGGGCCGCCTTGACGGACTGCCGGGCGACCGCGGTCGTACGAGGCAGGCGGGCCGCCGTGTAGGCGGCGAGGTCGTCGCAGTGGTGGGCGAGCACGATCGCGTCCTCGATGGCCTGGTTGCCGCCCTGCCCCAGCATGGGTGGCATGGCGTGCGCGGCGTCGCCGAGGAGGGCGACCCGGCCGCGATGGAAGGCGGGCAGGGGCTCGGCGAGGTGGTGCACGTCGTGGCGCAGGACGTCCTCGGGGCGGGCGGCGGCGAGGACGGCGGGGATCGGGTCGTGCCAGTCGCCGAAGCGGCGCAGCAGTTCGGCCTTCTCGTCGTCGGCCGCCCGCTCGCCGGCCGGGACGACGGCAGCGGCGTACGCGTAGATGCGGCCGTCCTTGAGGGGTTGCGTGCCCCAGAGTCTGCCCCTCCCCCAGGTCTCGTGCGGGGCGAACTCGACGCCGGGCACCGGGATGACGACCCGCCACGTGGTGAACCCGGAGTAGACGGGCCCCGGGTGCTCCGGGAACAGCGACCGGCGTACGGCGGAGTGGATGCCGTCCGCCGCCACGACGAGCTCGGCCTCCCACTCGCCGTCGGGCGTGCTCACGCGGGCGGGCCGGTCGGCGTCGCCGGGGTCGACGAGGGTCGCGGCGGCGGCCGTACGGACGGCATCCTTCGGGAGCTGCGCGGCGAGGGCGGCGACGAGGGTGGCCCGGTGCAGCAGGACGATCGGGCCGCCGAAGCGCTCGGCCGCCGCGTCGGCACTGGAGCGGGAGAGCCAGCGCCCGCCCGGGGTGCGCAGTCCGCCGTCCCCCTGCCAGGCGGCGAGGTCGCGGATCTCGTCGCCGAGCCCGATGACGTCCAGGGCGCGCAGGGAGTTGGGGGCGAGCGAGATGGCGGCGCCGACCGGGTCCAGAGAGCCCGCTCGTTCCAGCACGGTGACCTGGCGGCCGCGCTGGTGCAGGGCTACTGCGGCGGTCAGGCCGCCTATTCCGCCGCCGATCACGACGGCTCGTTCAGTGGAATGTGACATGGCACTTGCGGTGGTATGTGACATGGCACTCCCTCTCGCCACCTGACTCACTACACATGTAGTGCCGCTCCCCACCACCGTACTACAGCCGTAGTACACCCGATAGATTGACTTCCATGCCGACCTCCCCACCCGACCGCTCCGCCGGCGCCACCGCCTCCACCACCGCCACGACCTCCACCGCCACCACCACCACCACCTCCCGCACCGACCTGGTCGCCGACACCGCCCTCGCCCTGCTCGCGGAACGTGGCATGCGCGGCCTCACCCACCGGGCGGTCGACGAGGTGGCCGGGCTCCCCCAGGGCTCCACGTCGAACCTCGCGCGGACCCGGCAGGCGCTCCTGGAGTTGGCGGTGCGACGGCTGGCCGAACGCGAGGCGCGGGTGCTGGCGCTGGACGAGATGCCGGACCCGGCGGCCGGTCTCGCCTCCCTCGTCGACGCACTCGCGCTGGCGACGCACCGCGCCCTGACCCGCAACCGCGAACTGACGCTCGCCCGCTACGAACTGGCCCTGGAGGCGACCCGACGCCCCGAGCTGCGCGCGTACTTCGACGCGGCCGGTGCCCGCTTCCGCGACCAGCTCACCGGCATGGTCACGGCGATGGGCTCGACCGACCCGGCACGGCACGCGTTGTCGCTGGTGGCCTGGGCGGACGGGCTGATGTTCTCCTGCGTGGCCGGGTCGTTCAGCACACAGGCTCCGAGCCTGGAGGACGTACGGGCAGGGCTGCGGGAGCTGTTGGACGGGATGCTCGGCGGCTGAAAACTCCTGGTGGGATCGGATGCGTCGGGAAAGGATGCAGTCATGACCACCGAACGCCGTGAACCCGCGACCGACGCCGACGAGCGCACCATGCTGGAGGGCTGGCTCGACTACCACCGGCAGACTCTCGCGCTCAAGTGCGAGGGACTGACCGACGCCCAGCTCAGAACCGCCTCCGTGCCGCCGTCGTCACTGTCCCTGATGGGGCTCGTGCGGCACCTGGCGGAGTGCGAGCGGGGCTGGTTCCGCAAGGTCCTCGTGAACGACGACCCGGGCCCGATCTACTACAGCGACGAGGACCCGGACGGCGAGTTCCATCTCACGGACGCGGACACCTGGGACGAGGCGTATGCCACCTGGCAGGCCGAGATCGACGTCGCCCGGGCCAACGCGGCCCGCTTCGGTCTGGACGACACTTCCGAGGGCAAGAGCCGGCGCACCGGTGAGCGGTTCAACCTGCGTTGGATCTACACCCACATGATCGAGGAGTACGCCCGCCACAACGGCCACGCAGACCTGCTCCGCGAGGGCATCGACGGCGCCACGGGCGACTGACGTCACCCGCACCGGGTGCGCGGCCTCCGTACGGGGCGGGAGATCACCCGTGCGGGGCATCCTCCGCTTGTCCGCTGTCCCCCGGGCCGCCGGACCCGACATTGTTGCGCGGGTGCATCGAACGACGACCACCGCAACGCTCCTGGTCACCGTGGCCGTCTCGGCCCTCTCCGGCTGTGTGACGGTCCAGCGCCCGCCCGTGTCCGGCCCGCCACCGGCGACACCGTCCCGGCCGTCGGCGCCGCGCGCGGACCGTGACGGGGAGCCGCAGATCGTGCAGGCGCCGGTCCACGAGGCGCTGGAGATGATCGGCCCGTCCCGGCCGGCGGAGCCGAGGACACCGCAGCGGCACGGTGCGTCGGCCGCTGCCACGGCTCCCGCCCCGGCCGAGCAGCCGACGTCGCCTCACTCCGGTCAGCGGTCCCGTCCCCGGGCGGGGCATCCGAAGTCCGGGCACCACGGGCAGCCACTCGTCGACGTCCCGGACCTGTCCGGGTCGGTGCCGAAGGACACGGACGTGTGCGCCCTCGGCAGGACGTACGGGGGCTGGCAGGCGGGCAGTCCGGAGGCGGCCATCTGCGAGCAGACGTACGGGCGTTGAGGCGGTTGTAGCCCCTCCTGCCCTGTCCGGCCCGTCCGGCTAGGGCCGCTGGCGGGGCGGGCCCCACCGCCCGTCGCCGTCTCGACCGTCCTCCCCCAGCCGCAGTTCCAACCGCGCGATGGCCGCCCGCACCCCGTCCCCGTAACTGTCGTCCCCCAGCGCCTCGGCCGCGTCCCGGGCGCGGCGCACATGGGTGCGGGCGGCGCCGTTGCGGTCGAGCTTCACGTAGTCGGCCGCGAGGTTCAGATGCAGCGAGGGGTACAGCGCGCGCACCGCGAGCGTGCCCTCGTGTTCGGCGAGGCGGTCGTCGGTGAGTTCCTCGGCGGCCGTCAACGCCCGCAGGTCCCATGACAGTTCGTCCGCGGGGTCGTCCTGGGCGTCGGCCATGTAGTGGGCCAGGGTGCAGCGGTGCAGCGGGTCGCCGTCCTCGCCGATCTCCGCCCACAGCTGGAGGTAGCGGTGCCGGGCCTCCTCGCGGTCGCCCGCGTGATGCAACATCACGACCTGTCCGATCCGCGTCATCACGGCATCCGGCGCCGCCTGCTCCTGTCCCTTGGCCACGCGTCCTCCGCACACTCGCCGGCTGGTCGGCTGTCCTGACCGACGCTAGCCGCCGCCTGGGGCAATCCCCGTCAGGCGGCACCGGGCCGGTTCGGTGCGGAACCGGCCCGGCGGCGGTCAGCCCAGGTTCGGGACGGTCCAGTCGATCGGCTGGTGGCCCTGGCTCGCGACCGCCTCGTTGATCTGCGTGAACGGGCGGGAGCCGAAGAACTTCTTCGCGGACAGCGGCGAGGGGTGCGCGCCCTTGACGACCACATGCCGGGTCTCGTCGATCAGCGGGAGCTTCTTCTGCGCGTAGTTGCCCCAGAGCACGAAGACCGCCGGGTCGGGCCGGTCGGCCACCGCGCGGATCACCGCGTCGGTGAACTTCTCCCAGCCCCGGCCCTTGTGCGAGTTGGCCTCGCCGCCGCGCACCGTGAGCACCGCGTTGAGCAGCAGCACGCCCTGCTGGGCCCACGGCAGCAGATATCCGTTGTCCGGGATCGGCAGGCCCAGCTCCTCCTTCATCTCCTTGTAGATGTTGCGCAGGGAGGGCGGGGTCTTCACGCCGGGCCGGACCGAGAAGCACAGCCCGTGCCCCTGTCCCTCGCCGTGGTACGGGTCCTGGCCGAGGATCAGGACCTTCACCCGGTCGTAGGGCGTGGCGTCCAGCGCGGCGAAGACCTCCTCGCGCGGCGGGTGGACGGGACCCTTTGCCCGCTCCTCCTCGACGAACTCCGTCAGCTCCTTGAAGTAGGGCTGCTGCAGCTCGTCGCCCAGGACCCCGCGCCAGGACTCGGGCAGCATGGCGATGTCGGTCACGTCGACTTCCTTACGATGTGCGGTGAACGGTGGCACTGGATGATGTGTGGTCAGGTCCAGGCCTCAGAACCTACAGGCGGCCACTGACAATCGGTCCGGCCACCGCACAACCCGCCGCTACCAGCTGGTCTTTCGGGACAGCGACCACATCGTCATGATCGTCGACGGATCCAGCGCCTGCTCCGCCCCGGAGATCTCCTCGCTCGCGGCCACGAACTGCTTGCCCTGCCACAGCGGCAGCAGCCGCGCGTCGTTGACGAGGATCTGCTGGGCCTGCTCGAAGTCCGAGACCACGTTGGCGCGGTCGCTCTCGCTGCGGGAACGGGGCAGCAGCACCCCAGTGATCTCGGGCGCCGGATAGGGCGTGCCGAGCGCGTTCTGGTTGCCGACGAACGGTGCGATGAAGTTGTCGGGGTCCGGGAAGTCGGGGGACCAACCGCGCCCGAACACCGGGTACTCGCCCTTCTGGTAGCCCGTCACATACGTCTTCCAGGGACGGCTCTTGAGGGTGATCGTGAAGAGACCGGAGGCCTCCAGTTGGCGCTTGATCTCCGCGAACTCCAGCTTGGTGGAGGAGCCGTAGCGGTCGGTGGTGTACCAGAGCGTGAGCGGCACGCGCTGGGTGATGCCGGCCTCGGTGAGGAACTTGCGGGCCTTGGTGGTGCTGGGGCTGCCGAAGTCGTCGAAGAAGTCGGTGGTGTGGCCGGTCAGTCCCTTGGGGACCATGGAGTACAGCGGCTCGACGGTGTCCCGGTAGACCTTGTGCGCGATCGCGCCGCGGTCGATGACCTGGGCGACGGCCTTGCGAACGGCGGCCTTGTCGGACCACGGGTCCTTGGGGTTGAACACCAGGTAGTTGATCTCGGTGCCGGAGCCCTCGATGAGCTGGAGGTTCCCGCCCGCGTCGTGCTTCTGGAGGTCGACGATGTCGTCGGCGTTGAGGCCGCGGAAGGCGACGTCGAGCTTCTTGTCCTTCAGCGCGGTGACCATCGTGGACGAGTCCTGGAAGTAGCGGATGGTCACCGCGTCGTTCTTGCGCTGGGCGTAGCCCTTGTAGTTGTCGTTCTTGACGAGTTCGGCCCTCTTGCCGTCGTCGTACGCCTGGAGCGTGTACGGCCCGGAGCCGTTGACCTTGTCGTCCTTGCGCAGGGAGCCGGCCGGGTACTCGTCGGGGTCGACGATCGACATGGCGGGCGTCGCGAGGACGAACGGGAAGGTCGCGTCGGGCTTGTTGAGGTGGAAGACGATCTCCCGGTCGCCCAGCGCCTGCACCCGGTCGAGGCTGCCGAGCAGACCGACGGGCCCGCCGTTGACGTTGATCTTCCGGATCCGGTCGATCGAGTACTTGACCGCCTTGGCGTCGAGCACGTGCCCGTCGGAGAACTTCAGGCCCGAGCGCAGCTCGCATCGGTACGTCGTGTTGGAGCTGTCCGAGAAGCGGCAGTTGTCCGCTGCGTCCGGCTGCGGTGTGGTCGCTCCGGAGGGGTAATTGAGCAGCGTCTGGTAAATGTTGCGGAACAGTTCCCAGGACTGGTCCCAGGAGGCGGCGGGATCCAGCGTGCTGGGCGCGCTGGTCGTCCCGACGACGATGGGTCCCTTGTCGTCGGAGGAGTCCGACGAGAGGACGCCGCATCCGGCCACCAGCGACGATATGGACGCGATGGCCGCCACTTGCCGCAGGCATCGGTTCCGGTTGAACACGCGCACGCTCCTCGATCTGCCGTACCAAGGGTCGGCAGACCATACCGCAGTGCCGCGGCGGTTGGACCCTGCTCGCACCCAGGGCGTGATCAGCTCGTTTATGACGACGTTGTCATCTGTCTGAGCGTCTCCTGTACGACGACAAGGGCGCCGTTTCCGTCAAGGAAACGGCGCCCTTGTGTGCCCGATCGTTACGGTCGCAACGGGTCGCGTCAGCCGACGCCGGCGTTCAGGAAGATGCCGCCGTCGACGACGAGCGTCTGGCCGGTGATCCAGTCGGACTGCCCGGAGGTGAGGAACGCGGCGGCCCCGCCGATGTCGGAGGGCACACCGAGACGCGCGAGCGGGTAGCCGGCGGCGGCCTCCGCCTCCCGGCCCTCGTAGAGGGCCTTGGCGAACTGGGTCTTCACCACGGCCGGGGCGATCGCGTTGACCCGCACCTTGGGCGCGAACTCGTGCGCCAGCTGCTGGGTCAGGTTGATCAGCGCGGCCTTGCTGACGCCGTACGCGGCGATGAAGGGCGAAGGCGCGAGGCCCGCCACGGAGGCGATGTTGACGATCGCGCCGCCGTTGTCCTTCTGCCAGGCGTGCCAGGTCTTCTGGGCGAAACCGAGCGCCGAGATCACGTTGGTCTCGAAGACCTTGCGCGCGACGTCCAGGTCGAGGTCGGCGATCGGCCCGAACACCGGGTTCGTACCGGCGTTGTTGACCAGGTAGTCCACGCGGCCGAAGGCCTCCATGGTGCGCGCGACGACCTCGGTCTGGTGGTCCAGGTCGTGCGCCTTGCCGGCCACGCCGATGGCGCGCTCGGCGCCGAGCTTCTCGACGGCCCCCTTGAGGGCGTCCTCGTTGCGGCCGGTGATGACGACGCGGTCGCCGCGGGCGATCAGCGCCTCGGCGACGCCGTAGCCGATGCCGCGGCTGGCGCCGGTGACGACGGCGACCTTGCCGGAGAGTGCGGGCAGTTCAGGCAGTTCGGTCATGGGGTTCGTGATCTCCTAGTCGAGCGGTCCGCCGGCCACGTACAGCACCTGGCCGGAGACGAAGCCGGCCGCCTCGCCCGTGAAGAAGGCGATCGCGTTGGCGATGTCGTCCGGCTCGCCGACCCGCGCCACCGGGATCTGCGTGGCGGCCGCGGCCTTGAAGTCCTCGAAGCCCATGCCCACGCGCGCGGCGGTGGCAGCGGTCATGTCGGTGGCGATGAAGCCGGGGGCGACGGAGTTGGCGGTGATGCCGAACTTGCCGAGTTCCTTGGCGAGGGTCTTGGTGAAGCCCTGCAGACCGGCCTTGGCGGCCGAGTAGTTGACCTGGCCGCGGTTGCCGAGGGCCGAGGACGAGGAGAGGTTGACGATACGGCCGAAGCCCGCGTCGACCATGTGCTTCTGGACGGCCTTCGACATCAGGAAGGCACCGCGCAGGTGGACGTTCATGACGGTGTCCCAGTCGGCGACGCTCATCTTGAACAGCAGGTTGTCGCGCAGCACGCCCGCGTTGTTGACGAGGATCGTCGGCGCGCCCAGCTCCGCGGCCACGCGCGCGACGGCGGCCTCGACCTGCGCCTCGTCCGAGACGTCCGCGCCGACCGCGAGGGCCTTGCCGCCCGCCGCGGTGATCTTCTCCACGGTGTCCTTGCAGGCGGCCTCGTCGAGGTCGATCACGGCGACCGCACGGCCCTCGGCGGCCAGTCGTACGGCGGTGGCGGCGCCGATGCCCCGCGCACCGCCGGTGACCACGGCGACCCGCTGCTCAGTGGTGGACATTGCTCGTTCTCCTCGCCCTTGAGAAAGTACGCCCGCTTGGTGAGCGACCGCTTAGTACCTTCGGCAGACGTGACGCTAGAAGGCCTGGCACTCGGTGTCAACGGCACGCGGCGCGGGTGTGATCCATTACCTCACCAGCAGCTCGAGCAGGCGCTCCGTCTCGGCCGCCGGATCGGCGGTGAGCCCAGTGTGCACCGGTCCGGGCTGGACGACCGTGGAGCGCGGCGCAATCAGCCAGCGGAAGCGCCGTCCGGCGTCGTCGCCCGCGGCCCGACCCGCCGCTTCCCCGCCGCCACACACGCTCTCGACGGCCCGCAGGGCGGCCCGGACACCCGCGACATCCGCCTCCGGGTCGAGGGCCAGGAGCCGCTCCTCGTCGAGATGGGTCCGGGCGCCGACGTAGGCCTTTGCGCGGCAGTAGACGAGCACGCCGGCGTTGATGCACTCGCCGCGCTCGACACGCGGTACGACGCGCAGGAGGGCGTACTCGTAGACGTCCCGGTCGCCGCCCTGCCCGCCGCGGATGATGTGCCGCTCGACCACGGAGCCGGCCATGTGGATGTGGCGCTCGCTCACTTGCCCTCCTCGATTCCGGTGACGCGCTCGTGGACGACGGCGGCCCGTGCCAGCAGTGGGCGGGCGTAGGCCCGCCGGAGGTCGTCCGGTGTGTCGAAGCCGGGCTCGTCGGCCAGCCAGGCGTCCGGGATCTCGGCGGTGACCTCGGTGAGGAGCTCCTCGGTGATGCGGGGGGCCAACTCGGCGGCGGCGCCCGCGAGTTCGGGGCCGAAGCGGGCGAGTGCGTGGTCCGAGGCGTCGTAGGAACGGCCCGCGGAGGCCTCGGCGCCGGGCCAGTTGTGGTGCCAGATCATGGTGGCGCCATGGTCGATGAGCCACGGATCGCCGTGCCACATCAGCAGGTTGGGGTTGCGCCAGGAGCGGTCGACGTTGTTCACCAGCGCGTCGAACCAGACGATCCGGCCTGCCTCCTCGGGGCTCACCGCGAAGGCGAGCGGGTCGAAGCCGAGGGCGCCGGAGAGGAAGCCCATGCCCAGGTTGGTGCCGCCGCTGGACCTCAGCAGTTCCTGCACCTGCTGGTCCGGCTCGCCGAGCCCCAGCACCGGGTCGAGGTCGAGGGTCACCAGGCGCGGCACCCGGAAGCCGAGCCGGCGCGCGAGCTCACCGCAGACGACCTCCGCGACCAGTGTCTTGCGGCCCTGTCCCGCGCCGGTGAACTTCATGACGTATGTCCCGAAGTCGTCCGCCTCGACGAGTCCCGGCAGCGAGCCGCCCTCACGCAGGGGCGTGATGTAGCGGGTCGCGATCACTTCCTTGAGCATCGCCCCAGGTTACTGGGGCACCGGCGGCCCCAGGGCGCGCGGTGCGCCGACATCGACAGCAAAGCGACAGCGTGCTTTTACCCACCTCTGGGCTCTGACGGACCAGGCTCTCGACCACGTCTGAACACCGGGTGCCCGGCGCCCGTACCCCTGTACAGATCCACGAAACATGCCATGGAAGGGAACGTCGCATGACCAGCGAATCGCTTCAGCCCACCGGGGAACCGGCACGCCGTACCGTCATGGCGGCGGTGGGCGCGGCGGGACTCGCCGTCGCGCTGACCGCGTGCGGATCCTCGGACGACGACTCCTCCTCCGGCACCTCGGACACCCAGGCCGGCGCGAACGCGTCGACCGGCGGCGACTCGGGAGCGAGTGCGAGCAGCAGTGCCTCCTCCGGCTCCGGCGGCGGCACGGCCCTGGCGAAGACCTCCGACATCCCCGAGGGCGGCGGAAAGATCTTCAAGGACCCGGCCGTGGTGGTCACGCAGCCCGCGTCGGGGAGCTTCAAGGCCTTCTCGACCAAGTGTCCGCACGCGGGCTGCGCCGTGAGCAGCATCGCCAACGGCGCCATAGTCTGCCCGTGCCACGGCAGCCAGTTCTCGGTCGAGGACGGCAGCGTGAAGAAGGGTCCGGCGACGTCCGGGCTCACCGCCCAGAACGTCACCGTGAGCGGGGACTCGATCACGCTGGCGTGACCCGTGCACGCCGGGGCCGTTTGAAACAGCCCAGCACCTCGTCCGTGGTCGCGACCGTAGCGACCAATGCGAGGGTGTGACGGATCATCGCGGGGGTGTACTCGGCGGGCACCCCCGCGATGGCGTCGGCGGGCACGACGGCGGTGTAGCCGCGGTTGACGGCGTCGAAGACGGCGTTCGGGATCGCCACGTTGGCCGAGACACCGGTCACGACCAGCGTGCGGCAGCCCAGGTTGCGCAGCAGCGCGTCGACGTCGGTGCCCTGGATCGGGGACAGTCCGTGCAGACGTCGTACGACGAAGTCCTCCTCGGCGACCTCGATCGGGGCCGCCACGCGGACGGCCGCGGTGCCGGACAGCTGCTGGACGGGGAGGCGTTCGGCGGCGCGGAAGAGGCGGGCGTTGTGGTTCGCGCCGCGGCCGTCCGGGCGGCGCTCGGCGATCGCGTGGACGACCTGGATCCCGGTCTCGTGCGCGGCCGCCACCAGCCGGGCGACGTTGGCGAGGGCTCCCGAGGAGCGGGCCTGGTGGGCCAGTTCGGGCAGCGCACTGTCCGGTCCGACGACCCCCTGCTGGCACTCGACGGTCAGCAGCACGGTGGCCGCCGGGTCGAGGAGTTCGCTGAGCTGTTCGTACGACGGCACGGGTCCCCCTGTCGGCGGCGGTCCGGAGCGGGCAGGCTAGCCACCATTGCGCACGGAAGGAAGACGACCCATCCTTTTCTGACGTGATGTCAGAGGATCACTGGAGTTCCTCTGACACGACGTGAGAGAAAGAGGGGGCCGCATGACCGTCACTCAACGCCGGGGCCGGAAGATCATGATGACGCCCGGTGAGCTGGACGAGTTCCTCGTCACGCAGCGCACCTGCCGGGTCGCCACCGTCACGGCGGGCGGTGCTCCGCACGTGAGCACCCTGTGGTTCGCCTGGGACGGCACCTCGATGTGGCTGTACTCCGTCGTGCGCAGCAAGCGCTGGACCGACCTGCGGCGCGACCCCCGGGTCGCGATCGTGGTCGACACCGGCGAGGAGTACGACGAGCTGCGCGGCGTCGAGCTGTCCGGGAGCGTCGAGTTCGTGGGCGAGTTCCCGCGCACCGGCGAGCTGTGCGCCGAACTCGACGTCCCGGAGACCCTGTTCGCCCGCAAGAACTTCAACCTGGAGGAGATGCCGCACGACGGCCGGCACGCCTGGGTACGGCTGACGCCGGACAAGATCGTGTCCTGGGACTTCCGGAAGCTGGGCGGCGCGTGAGTCATCCCAGCTTCCGCGCCGCGTCCTGAAGCGCCTGTACCGCCGCCCGGATCGACGGGCGGCGGTCGGCGTCCGCGCGCCAGACGACGTAGACGTGCCGGCGCACGCGCTGCTTGAGGGGGACGGTGACGACGCCGGCGGGCATCGGGTGCCGGCCCAGCAGGGGGGCGATACAGACGCCCAACCCAGCTTCGACCAGGCCCAGTTGGGTGTGGGTCTCGGCTGCGCGGTGACCGACGATGGGCTCGATGCCGCGCGAGCGGAGCGTGAACATCAGCCACTCGTGGCAGAACTCGCCCTCCCCCCAGGTGATCCACTCGTCCTCGGCGAACTCCCCGAGGTCCACCTCGTCCCGCCCGGCGAGCCGGTGGCGGGCCGGCATCGCCACATCGGCTGGGTCGTCCAGGATCGGCGCCTTCACCAGGCCGTCGGGCAGCGGCATCGGCTTGTTGTACCAGTCGAGCACCACCGCGAGGTCGAGGTCGCCGCGGACCACCCCGGCGATGCCGGCCTCCGGCTCCAGCTCACTGGAGCGCACTCGTAGCGCGGGGTGTTCGGCGCGCAGGGCGGCCAGCGCGGTGGGGAACAGCCCGCGCGCGGCGGTCGGGAACGCCGACAGCCTGAGCTCGCCGACCACCTGCCCGCGGTGCGCCTCCAGGTCGGACTGGGCGAGCTCGACCTGCGACAGGATGCGTGCCGCGTGCTCGGCGAGCAGCCGGCCCGCGTCGGTGAGCCGCACGCCCCGACCGTTCTTGGCGAGAAGCTGCTGGCCGACCTCCCGCTCCAGCTTGGCCATCTGCTGGGACACGGCCGACGTCGTGACGTGCAGCCCCTCGGCCGCCCCGCTGACCGAGCCGTGCCGGGCGAGGGCGTCGAGGGTGCGCAGGCGCTCCAGGTTCAACATATAAGCAATGCTACGAGATACCGGGCGCGAAATCTCGATTGTGCTACGAGGTTCGCTTGCCGCATGGTTACGCCCATGAGCACCGTCACCGCGCCCCGAACCCGCCCCGCCCTCGACTGGCGCCTGCGCTTCGGCGTCCTCTCGCTGATCTGGGGATTCAGCTTCCTGCTCATCAAGGTGGGCACCGACGGGTACGCGCCCTTCCAAGTCACGCTCGGGCGGCTGGTGTTCGGTACGGCGGTGCTCGCCGTCGCGATGGCGGCGAAGCGGGAGCGGCTGCCGCGCGGGGCGCGCACGTGGGGGCATCTTGCCGTCGCCGCGTTTCTGCTCAACGCCCTGCCGTTCTCGCTCTTCGCCTACTCGGAGCTGACGATCCCGTCCACCCTGGCGGGGATCTGCAACGCGTCCTCACCGCTGTGGGGCATGGCGCTGTCCCTGGTCGCCCTCTCCGAGGACCGGCCGACACGGCTCCGCGTCGCGGGCCTCGGCCTCGGTTTCCTGGGCGTCCTGACGGTCCTCGGCGCCTGGCAGGGTTTCCACGGCCTGGACGCCACGGGCACGGCGATGGCCCTGCTGGCCTCGCTCAGCTACCCCATCGGCTGGATCTACGTCCGCCGCACGCTGGCGGGCTCCGGCAACTCCCATCTGTCCATGACGGGCGCGCAGTTGCTGCTGGCCACCGTGCAACTGGCCGTCGTCACACCGCTGTTCACCACCTTCCCGGACCGTTTTCCCGTCGTCCCGCTGCTGGCGATCGCCGCACTGGGTGCGCTCGGCACGGGGCTGGCCGTCCTCATCCAGTACGGCCTGGTCGCCGAAGTCGGGCCGACCACGGCGCAGATGGTCACGTACTTCATTCCGGTCATCGCCACGGTGGCGGGCGTGGCTGTCCTCGGGGAGTCGTTGAGCTGGTCGACGCCCGTCGGTGCGGTGATCGTTCTGGCGGGGGCCGCGTTGACGCAGGCCAGGCCGCGGCCTGCTCGTGGCCGAAGTGCGCCCCATGGGGAGGGGCGCCAGGAGCGTACGCGCGTGCGAGTCGTCGGTGACCAACCGCGCCGACGCGGCGGAGCCGCCGATCGAAATACAGCCTCGCGCCCCTGACGGGGGGATGCCGTCCCCGGCCTATACGTAGTTCCGGGTCGGGTCCGGGTCCAGAGCCTTGGCCACCTCGTCCGCCAGCGGGACCGTCTCTTCCGGTGTGAGCGTCGAGACCGTGATGCGGATGCCCGGGGGTGCGCTCATCCTGAAGCGGGCGCCGGGGGCCACCGCCCAGCCGGCGTGCAACAGCCGGGCGACGGCGCCGGTTTCGTCGGGGACCGGGATCCAGACGTTGAGGCCGCTGCGGCCGTGGGCCTCCACACCTCGTTCCGCGAGCGCGTCGATCAGCAGGTCGCGGCGGCTGCCGTACGCCGCCGCCACCGCGCGCTGGTCCAGCGCGTCGTCGGCCCACAGCCGCACCACCACCCGCTGCGTGATCCGGCTGACCCAGCCGGGCCCGAGCCGGTGCCGGCCGCTCACCCGGTCGACGGTGGTGGTGTCGCCGGTGAGGACGGCGAGGCGCAGGTCGGGGCCGTACGCCTTGGCGACCGAGCGGACGAAGGCCCAGTGCCGGGTGACGCCGGCCAGGGGGTGCAGGGGGAGGTCGACGATGCCGTGGCCGTGGTCGTCCTCGACGAGCAGGATCTCCGGGTGCTCCCGGAGCACGGCGCGCAGGGCACGCGCACGCGTGGCGGTCACCGCGGCGCCGGTCGGGTTCTGCGCGCGGTCGGTGACGATCAGGGCGCGCGCCCCGGCCGCCAGGGCCCGCCGTACGTCGTCCGGGAGCGGCCCCTCGTCGTCCACGCCCATCGGAGCCGTGCGCAGCCCGAGTGCCGGGACGAGGTCGAGCAGGCTGCCCCATCCGGGGTCCTCCACGGCGACGGTGTCCCCAGGCTTGAGATGCGCCGCGAGCACCCGCTCGATGGCGTCCAGTGAGCCGGAGGCGACGGTCAGCGGCCCGTCCGGCACCCCTTCGGCGTCCAGTTCCGCGCGCGCGATCCGCGCCAACTCGGGCTCCACGAGGGCATCTCCGTACAGCACGGGCGCCCGGTCGCCCTGCTCGCCCGCCGCCGCGAACGCCTTCGCCAGCGACGGCAGCAGCGCCGGGTCGGGGTTGCCGTTCGCCACGTCCCGCACGCCCTCCGGCACATCCATCCGGACGTACTCACGCCCCGTGGTGGCCGGCTTGGACCGCACCCGGCTGCCCCGGCGCCCGGACGTCTCGATGACCCCGCGCTCCCGCAGGATCCGGTAGGCGGACGCGACCGTATTGGCGTTCACGCCCAGCTCGACCGCCAACTCCCGCATCGGCGGGAGCAGTTGCCCCGGCTCCAGCTCGCCGGAGCCCACCGCACCCTCGACGCTCGCCGCAATCTCTGCTGCGCGTCGCCCTTCGATCCGATATCCTTCTAGCACAAAGCAGATTATGCACTAGTGCATTCTGCTTCGCAAGGACAGAACGAAGCCAGCACCGCTCACACCCACGGAGATCGCCATGCAGGGGACCGCCCAGCCGACGTCGCCGCCCGCCGCCTACACGCCGACCGACCGCACCGTCCCCACACGTTCCCCGGACCGCGCGTCGTACGACAAGGACCTGGTGCACGCGATACTCGACGAGGGCTATGTCTGCCATCTCGGCTTCGTCCGCGACGGGACGCCGGTGGTACTGCCCACGCTGTACGGCCGGGTCGGCGAGCGGCTCTACGTGCACGGCTCGACGGGCTCGCGCCCGCTGCGGATGACCGGCAAGGCCGATCCGGGCCTGCCGGTGTGCCTGACGGTCACGCACGTCGACGCGCTGATCCTGGCCCGCTCGGCCTTCCACCACTCGATCAACTACCGGTCGGTGGTGGTGCACGGCATCGCCCACGACGTGACGGACCCCGAGGAGAAGCGGGCGGCCCTGGACGCGCTGGTCGACCACGTCGTACCGGGCCGGGCCGCCGACTCCCGGCCCGCGAACAAGAAGGAGCTGGCCGCCACCGCCGTGATCCGCATCGACCTGGACCAGGTCTCCGCCAAGCTCCGTACGGGTGGCGTGAACGACGAGCCCGAGGACCTCTCCCTGCCGCACTGGGCCGGCGTCGTCCCGCTCCGCAAGGGCTACGAGACCCCGGTCGCGGACGACGACCTGACTCCCGGCATCGGGCTCCCCGACTACCTGGCGGTGCCGTGATGCTGATCCACCCCTGGGACGCGCCCCGCGACGACACCGAGTGGCAACAGTGGCTCGGCACACACGACTTCGGGCAGCTCGCCGTCAACGGCCTGCCGGGCGAGCCGCCCCACGTCCAGCCACTCCACTTCGCCTACGACGCCGAGCGCGCCGAGGTCGTCACGCACCTCGCCCGGCCCAACCCCCTGTGGCCCGCGCTGGAGGCGAACCCGGACGTGCTGCTGAGCGTGGTGGACGACTACGTGTACGTGCCCGGCCCCTGGCAGGCACCGCCGGACGTCCCGTCCGAGCACGGTGTGCCGACCAGCTTCTACGCGGCCGTCCAACTCCGGTGCCGGGCCCACGTGGTGGACGACCCGGCCGGGAAGGCCGAGCTGCTGAACCGCCAGGTGGGCCACTTCCAGCCGGAGGGCGGTTCGGCGCGGGCGGCGGCGGGCGAGGCGCCGTACGGCCGGTTCCTCTCCGGTATCCGTGGGCTGCGGCTCGAAGTCGTCGACGTACGGGCGAAGTTCAAGTACGCGAGCCACAAACCGGAGGAGGTGCAGGACCGGATCGCGGCCGGGCTTGCCGGACGGGGCGGCGCCGGGGACGCGGCGGCGCGGGAGCAACAGTTGCGGCGGCGCGGGGTGTGGTCGGCGGCTCGGTGAGCCGTGGGTGCGGGGTCCGGTGCCGGGCCCCGCACCCGGGGCCTCACACGAGCACCGGATCCTCCGCCGCCGCGCCGCGCGCCTCCGCCAGCGCCAGCCCCGCGACCGATCCCAGCATCAGCAGGGTGCCCAACAGGGTTGCCTCGGTGAGCCGTTCACCGAGCACGACGACCGCCAGGATCGCGGCGCCCACCGGCTCCAGCAGCATGATCACGGACACGGTGGCCGACCTGACCACGGCCGCGCCCGCGAAGTAGAGGCCGTAGGCGAGGGCCGTGGGGACCGTGGCGATGTAGACCAGCAGCCACAGGGTGCGGGCGGGGTGGTCGGTGTGCGGGACGAGGCCCTCGGCCAGGGCGAACGGCAGCAGGCACAGGCTGGTGACCGCGAACGCCCCCACCGTCGTACTGGACGTGTCCGCCCCGCCGTCCCTGCCCCACCAGCGCGTGAGCAGGGTCATCACGCTGTACCCGGCCGCCGACAGCAGGGCGAACAGCACACCCGACGGGCGCACCGTCGCGTCCCCGCCGCCGAGCACGAGCACCCCCAGCCCGGCCAGCGCACCGGCGACGGCGGCCACGCCGCCACGGCCGAGCCGCTCCCCCATGGTGAGCCGGGCGCCCAGAGCGATGAGCACGGGACCGGCGCCGAGCGTGACGACGGTGGCGACGGCGAGTCCGGTGGCGGACACGGCCGCGAAGTAGGCCGTCTGGAACACGGCGAGCCCGACACCGGTGGCACCGACCCGCAGCGCCCTGCGCCTGAGCGGCTCGCGTACGGCCCTCCGCACGCGCGGGCGCAGGAGGCGGGCGGCGAGCAGCAGGACGAGGCCGGCCGCGCAGCGCCAGAAGGAGAGGGCGACGTAGCCCATGTCACTGGTCCGGTAGACCAGGGAGGCGGCCGCGCCGGCGGTCCCCCAGGCGACACCGGCGACGATCAGGAAAAGCAGGCCTCGCCCGACGGGCAGGCCGAAAGCAGCATTCGACACGAAGGATCTCCGCAGAGTGCAGAAGTTCGGAAGGGCCCGGGGTCACCAGGCCGTGGACTTCTTCTGCGGGCAGCGCCGTTCAGCCCGACACGGGGTCGGGCGTGGTTCCGGAACTCCCGCCGTCAGGCGGCGGGAGGGGGAAGAACGAGCGTCGAAGGCATGATCGGCAGCCTACGCAGCGGTTTCGCGGGAGGACAACTCCCTTTCCGGGCCGCCGCTCGCCACCGGCTCCTCGGAGCCCTTGGCGGGTGCCGACGACTGGGCGATGAACGCGCCCACCAGGACCACCGCACCACCGGCGATCTGCGGCGCCGACAGGTGCTCGCCCAGCAGCACCCAGGCCAGGACCGTCGCGATGACCGCTTCGAGGCAGGCCACGACGCCCGCGACCTGCGGTGAGAGCCGGCGCACCGACAGCACACCCGTGACGTAGGCGAGGACGGTGGCGACGAGCACGATCCAGGCCAGCAGGAAGAAGGCGGCGACGGGGGTGCCGTTCATCGGCGCGGTGCCCGTCAGCACGGACCAGTCCATGGTCCAGGGGCGGGCCACCACGGTCAGGACGAGGGCGCCGATCAGCAGGCCGTACGCGATGACGCCGAGCGGGTCGGGTGCGTCGTCGCCCGCGTCGCTGCCCTGGTCGGACAGGACGAAGTAGCCGACCTGGCAGCAGGCGGCGCCGAGCGCGAGCAGCAGGCCGACGGCGTCGAAGCTCAGTCCCGACCAGATCTCGACGACGCAGGCGAGCCCGCCGACCGCGAGGACCACGCCGAGCGCGGCGGCCCGCGTCACCGGTCGCCGCTGCACGAACCGCACCCAGCCGAGGACGAGGGCGGGCGCGAGGTACTCGACGAGGAGCGCGACCCCGACGGGTATGCGGGAGATCGCCGCGAAGTAGCAGGCCTGCACACCGGCCACGGCGAACAGTCCGAACCCGGCCAGCAGCGCCGGTCGGCGGCGCACCAGCGCACGGTGGCGCACGGCGATGGGCAGCATCACCAGGGCCGCGCCCACCACGCGCAGCCACACCACGTCGAGCGGGTCGAGTCCCGCCTCGATCAGTGGCTTCGCCGCGACCCCGGATCCTCCGAAGGCGACCGCGGAGACGAGGGCGAGGCCGAGTCCGGCGCCCTTGCCCCTGCTGACTTGGCGGCTCTCAGACGTATGCACCGGCACATGATGACAGGCGACGACATGAGCGTCACCCCTGTTGACACCTGTCTCAACGGCTGGACGCGCCCCGGCGGCCCCGCCGTGGCTCAGCGGCCGGACCACCCCGTCTGCGCCAGCCGCCTCTCCACGCGCTCGAGCACGGCGCCCGTTTCGATGGCGGCCCGGTCCAGCACCTCGACGGCCCGCGCCTGCGGGTCGACGACAATCGCCGCCAACAGGTCGATTCCGCGGGCCGGTTCGGTGCCGCGGGAGGCGGCGCGCTCGCAGGCGTACTCCATCGCGCCCGCGGCCAGCGGCGAGAAGCCCTGGGTCTCCGCCACCACGGGTACGGCGCCGGAGTCCTCGACGGAGCCCTGCCAGCGCAGGCCGTAGCCGATGCTGCGCTGCACGAGGTAGCCGAGCAGCCGGGCACTCTCGGGCCCGTCGTCGAACACGGCCCGCACCTCGGGGTCGTGCTCCAGGAGCGAGTGCAGCAGATGGGCCGTGTCGATCTGCCGGTCCCCGTCGCGCACCGCCCGGCGGCGGGCGCCGGAAACGACCGCTGCCAGCTCGGCAGTGAGCCTGGCATCGTTGTCCGCGCGAGGACCGACGGCCTGCTCGCCGACCGACTGCCGGGGGATACGGGGTTGCACATCCCTACCCCATCAGCCCCCTCGCCTCCGGTCATCCCCGAGGGGGCGCATCTTGGCGTCCCACACAGAGTGGACTCGGCGGGCCGGAATCTCCTCCTTACGGATGAGATCTGGCCGTTTTACCCGCAGGGGCGCGCGCCGTCCTGCCGTGCTCCTCGCGCGCAACCACAGCGCTCCGTCGCACGTCCAACAGGTGCATGGAGAGCAGGTCCTGGCTGGTGTCCCTGCCGGCCGTCGACGGCAAGCAGTACGTGTACCGGGTGTACGCCCCGGAGGACGCACTGCTCGCCGACCTGTTCTGGGACGCCTGGCACTGCCACGACGAGAGCACTTTCCCGCGCGCGTGGGATCTCTTCGACGCGGCGGTGATACGCCGGGCCGGCTGACGACGGACCAGCGCACGAGGAACGCCCGGAGAACGCTCACATTTTCTGACGGTTCATCAGTATTGAATGTTCCAGGCCCTGGGGTTACGTTCCGCGACACCGTAGCCCGACATGAAGGGGTGGTCGCATGGCCGAAGTCAGCGCGGAGGCTCGCATCGGGGCCCCCGCCGAGAAGGTGTGGGCCCAGCTCACGGACTGGTCCGCGTACGGCGAGTGGAACGCGACCCACACCAGCTTCCCCAAGGGGGGTCCCGAGAGCCTCGAAGTGGGCCGGACCTTCCAGGAGAACATGAAGCTCATGGGCTTTCCGGCCGAGGTCGAGTGGACCATCGAGGAGCTGGAGCCGGCCCGGGTGTTCGCCATCCGGGGCAAGGGCCCGATGGCGGTGAGCGTGGCCACGCGGTACTCGCTGACCCCCGACGGCGATGCCACGACGGTCCGTATCGACGGCGAGTTCACGGGTGCCGCCGTCTCGCTGATGGCGGGCAAGCTCAAGGACTCGGGGACCGCCGCGCTCAACGAGTCGCTGCGCAAACTGGCCGGCCTGGTGTCCTGAGCAGGGACGGGACACACGAAGAGGCGCCCCGCGGATCGCTCCACGGGGCGCCTCTTCACTGCCGTACAGCTGTGCCGTCAGTCCTCGTCGGCGAGGATCAGGTACAGCTTCTTGCGGGCTTCGTTGATGACGGCCAGCGCCTTCTCGCGCTGCTCCTTGCTGCCGGTCTTCCAGACCTGGCCGAAGGCCTCCATCAGACCGAAGCCGGCCTGGCGGATCTCACCGAGCGCCTCGAAGTCGATGCCGCGGGAGGCTTCCTCCCAGGGCGCGTCCGGGCCCTCGTCGGCCGCGACGCGGCCGGCCTCGGTGAGTGAGAACAGCTTCTTGCCGCCCTCGGACGCACTGGTGATCAGGCCCTCGTCCTCCAGCAGTTGGAGGGTGGGGTACACCGAGCCGGGGCTGGGCTTCCACGCCCCGCCGCTGCGCTCGGCGATCTCCTGGATCATCTCGTAACCGTGCATGGGCCGGTCCTTCAGCAGGGCGAGGATCGACGCGCGTACGTCGCCGCGCCGCGCCCTCCCCCGCGGTCCGCCCCGCCCTCGTGGGCCCCAGGGGCCCGGACCGAAGCCGGGTCCGCCGAAACCGAAGCCGGGACCGGGACCGCCGCCGGGGCCGCCCGGCCCGAAGGGGCCGAAGGCGCCACGCCGTCCCTCGAAACCACCCCGGCCACGCGAGCCGGGTCCACCGTGTCCATGTTCGAATCCATGGGAACGCATCGCAATCACTCCATTCCATCGTTGATCTGTCGCGATGCGTCAACGATATATCGGAATAGCTCGCACGACAAGGCTCGGTCGAAGAAAAGCGGAAAAGAAGGGCCCGGCCCCAGGTCAGGGCCGGGCCAGGTGCGGGTCGGTTGCGGGCTCAGTGGCCGCGGAACGCCTCCTCCAGCCACCAGGCGCCGTGGTCGCGGGTCACCTTGGCATCGATGAGCAGAGGGGCCGAGCGCGGTCCGGCGACCCAGTCCTGGACGGGCTTGAGGTCGGCCGGGGTGCGGACGGTCACCGCCTCGAAGCCGTAGCCGCGGGCCACGGCGGCGATGTCCGTCTCCGGGAAGGTGACCGTGTCGAGCGGGAAGCCGTCGGGGCCGAAGTGGTGCACCTCCGCTCCGTAGCCCTCGTCGTTGTAGACGACGACCACCATCGGCAGGCCGAGGCGGCGCACGGTGTCGAGTTCCACGGCGCTCATCAGGGCGCCACCGTCGCCGAGGGCTGCGACGGGCAGGCGGTCCGGCTGTGCCAGGGCCGCGCCGATCGTGGTCGCGAGGCCCAGGCCGATCGACTGGAAGGCCTGGGTGAAACAGAACCCGTTGTGGTCCGGCACCGAGAGGTACGCGCTCGGGTAGCCCATGAAGTTGCCGGAGTCGACGCCGACGACCCGCTCGGCGGGGAGGATGTCGTCGAGTGCGATGCTCAGCGTCCGCGGGTCGATCCGCTCGCGAGTGCCCTCGTCCTCGTACGGCACGTCCCGCCACCGCACGCGCGCGGCCAGGGCCGAGGCGGTGTCGGGCGTCCGGTACCCCTCGTGGCTCCCGCCGCCCGCCTCCAGCGCCCGTCGCGCGGTGCGTTCCACGTCGCCGGTGACGCCGAGGCCGATCGCACGATGGGCGCCGAGCGCCTCCGGGTCGTCGTCGACCTGGACGACGGTCGCATCGGCGCCGATCAGGCTGCCGTGCCGCATGGTCCACATGTTCAGCGCGCAGCCCCAGCCGACGATCAGGTCGGCACCCCGGATCAGTTCGACGGCCAGGGGTGAGGCGAAGCCGCCGGACACGTCGAGCGACCAGGGGCTGCCGTGGAAGAGGCCGCGGGCGACGGCGGAGGTGGCGAGCAGGGCGCCGTGCCGTTCGGCGAGCGCGGTGAGGGCGTCGCGTGCGGTGGGGGTGCGGGCGCCCCGGCCGGCCACGAAGACCGGTCGCCGGGAGCGTTCGAGCGCCCGCACCAAGTCCGCCACCGCCGTGTCCGACGGTTCGACCTGCTCCGGTCCGGGCGGCGGTTCGGCGTCGAGCGTCCCGCCGTCGGGGACGTCGAGGGCCTGGACCTCCAGCGGGAGGTTGAGCAGGACCGTCCGGTGTTCGTGCCGTGCCCGGCGCAGGGCGGCGAGTGCCTGCTCGACCGCGTCGTGCGCGGTCGTCACGCGCGCGGTCACGGCGCCGACGGAGTGCGCCAACACCGCCTGCTCGATACGGAAGTTGGAGCGCTGCGCGGTGGCCTCGGCGGCCAGCACGAGCAGGGGCGTACGGCTCTTGGCCGCCTCGGTGATGCCGGTCAGGGCGTTGGTCAGGCCGGGTCCCTGGTGGACGCTGAGCGCGGCCACCGCCCCGCTCGTGCGGGCGTACGCGTCCGCCATGGTCGCCGCGCCGCCCTCGTGCCGTGCGGCGACGAACCGCGCGCCCGCCGCCACCATGGCGTTGGTGAGGTGGAAGTTGCCCGAGCCCACCACGCCGAAGACGTGGTCGACCCCGGCCGCGGTCAGCGCCCGCCCGACGGCTTCGGCAACCTTCACGACCGCTCCACCAGGGCGAGCACGCGCGCGGGGGCGCCGGATCCCGAGACGATGGGCAGCGGTCCCGCGATGACGACGGCGCCGGTCGGGGGCAGGGCTGCGAGGTTCTGCAGCTGGGTCAGCCCGTACTTGTCGGCGCCCAGGAGGTAGGAGTGGCAGGGGAACGCCGGATCGAAGGAGTGTGCCCGCCCCGCGTCGGTGCCGACCGTCTCCGTGCCGAAGCCGAGCACCGGTGACTCCTCGGCCACCCAGCGGGCGCACTCCGGCGACAGGCCGGGAGTGTGCGGTCCGTTCTCGTCGGCGTTGAGGAACTCCTCCTGCGACTGGGAGCGGGCGTCCCAGCCGGTGCGCAGCAGCAGCCAACCCCCTTCGGGCAAGGGCCCGTTGTCGGCCTCCCAGGCCTTGATGTGGTCCACCTCGACCAGGAAGTCGGGGTCCTTCGCGGCCGCCGCGGAGAAGTCCAGCACGACCGCCGGGGCGATCAGCCGGCCGGCCGGCACCGAGGCCACGTCGGTGAGGTCCTTTCCGGTGACCCAGTGGACCGGTGCGTCGAAGTGGGTGCCGGTGTGCTCGCCGCTGCGGAAGTTGTTCCAGTACCAGGCCGGTCCCCGGTCGTCGTACCGGCTGATCTCCTCCAGTTCGAAGACCTGGGTCTGGCCGAACTGGGGCGGCAGCTGGATCACCGGTGTGGACGACGACAGCGGCGACGTGAGGTCGACGACTTCGATCGAGCCACCCCGCAGCCCGGACAGCAGGGCGGCGAGCACGGACGGCTGGGACATGACGGCCTCCTGGGGCGGTGCTGGACTGTCAACGCCTGCGTGTACAGGGTGTCAGCCGGTGGCCGCTTCGCCGAGGCACGCGCCCTCGAAATCAGTCCAGCGTCCGCGAATTGGCCTTGGTCGCAAGGGCCACGCCGCCCTAGCGTCGGAGCCATGCGCATCCGAATCGTCGACGCCTTCACCGACCGTCCCTTCGCCGGCAACCCCGCCGGGGTGCTGCTCCTCGACGCCTTCCCGGACGACGATCGGCTGCAGAAGATCGCCCTGGAGGTCAACCACGCCGAGACGGCGTTCGCCCACCCGCTGCCCGGGGGCGGGGAGGCCGACTGGGCGCTGCGCTGGTTCACACCGACCACCGAGGTCACCATGTGCGGTCACGCGACGCTCGCCACGGCCCACGTCCTGCACACCACCGGCGCCCACGAGGGCACGGTGCGGTTCGCCACCCGCAGCGGCGTCCTCGTCGCGACGCCCCAGGAGGACGGCACGATCACCCTGGACTTCCCGACCGCGCCGCTCACGCCGGTCGAGATCCCGGCCGGGGTCGCCGAAGCGCTGGGCGCCAGGCCGCGCGCCGCCGTCGACACCGGGCCGAACGTCGGCGACCTGATCGTCGAACTCGCCGACGAGAAGGCGATCCACGCCCTCACCCCCGACCTCAAGGCGCTCGCCGCCTACTCCGCGCGCGGCATCATCGCCACCGCCCGCGCCGAGGACCCCGCCCGGGGCTACGACTTCGTCTCCCGCTGCTTCTTCCCGAACGCCGGCATCGACGAGGACCCGGTCACCGGCAGCGCCCACACGGCCCTCGCCCCCTTCTGGTCCGAGCGCCTGGGCCGCCCCGACCTCACCGGGCTGCAGGCCTCGCCGCGCTCCGGCCGCGTCCGCACCGAGCTGCGCGGCGACCGCACGCTGCTGAGCGGCCGCGCGGTCACCGTCATCGAGGGCGAGTTGCTGGCGTGAACGTGCCTCACGCCGTCGGCAGCCAGCCCACCTTCCCGGCCAGCAGCGCGTAGCCGACGAACGCCCCGATGTCGAGCAGGGAATGCGCCACCACCAGGGGACCCACCCGGCCCCAGCGCCGGTACAGGTACACGAACACCACGCCCATCACCATGTTGCCGACGAAGCCGCCGATGCCCTGGTAGAGGTGGTACGAGCCGCGCAGTACGGAACTGGCCACCAGGGCGGTGCCGGGCGTCCAGCCCAACTGCCCCAGCCGGCGCAGCAGATAGCCGACGACGATGACCTCTTCGAGGATCGCGTTCTGCATCGCCGAGAGGACCAGCACGGGGTACTTCCACCACACGTCGGGCAGCGCCTCCGGCACCACGGTGAGGTTGAAGCCGAGGCCGCGTGCGGCCAGGTAGAAGGCGATTCCGGTGCTGCCGATCACCGCCGCGATCCCCGCCCCGCGACCGAGATCGGGCCACGGGCGGGTGCGGTCGAAGCCGAGGGTGCGCAGGCCCTGGCCCTCGCGCAGCAGGAAGTGCGCGACGAGGGCGACCGGCACCAGGGCCGTGGCGATCCCGAACAGCTGCCATGCGAGATCGAGCCAGGGGCGGCCCGGCGCGGCCGAGGCGTTGAGGGTGGCCGCCTGGTCCTTGAGACCCCCCGGTTTGGTGACCGATCCGACGAAGCTGATCAGCGCGGACAAACCACTCGCACCGAGCGAAAGCCCCAGAACAAGCAGCGTCTCGTCACGGAAGATCCGCCGCGAGAGCCGCTCCGGCGGAAAAGAATCGGCCACCGGGCCCGCCTCTGCCTGCACACCTGCCTCCAGTTGAGTAATCCAGCCTCATCCCCACCGCAGCCCCGCTAGTGTCTCGAAAGAAGTTACGAAGATCGTGCGCTTGGCCGTCTGGGGGGACGGACGCCGTACGGGGCGTACCTCCCCTTTTCCATGCCGTACGGCCGTCATCCGGCACGGGGTTCAACAGGGAGGGGCACCACCGTCATGGGACGTCACAGCTTGCCCGATCAGTATGGGGCGGGCGGCAGCGACCCCCGCCCACGCGCGCGCCGCCGCACGGTGGCCATCGCGACAGTTCTCGTCCTCACCGTCGCCGGCGGCACGGCGGCCGCCGTCCGGAGCGGACTGCTGTCGTTCGGCTCCTCCTGCCAGGACGACCCGGTGCGCCTGCGCCTCACCGCCTCGCCCGACATCGCCCCCGCCCTCACGGCCGCGGCCCAGCAGGCCCGTGCCCACAACATCACCTCCGACGGGCGCTGCCTCGCGGTCACCGTGACCGCGCGCGACTCGTACAAGGTCGCGGGCACGCTGGCCGCGGGCAACGAGACCGATGCGCAGCTGTGGGTGCCGGACTCGGACATGTGGGTCGACCGGATCACGGCGAACAACAGCGCGGTCGACGTGACTCCGGCGGGGGCGATCGCCTCGACGCCGATCGGCGTGGCCATGGTGCCGACGGCCGCGAAGTCGCTGGGGTGGCCGAAGAAGACGTACAGCTGGATCGAGCTGGCCGGCGCCACTTTGCAGGACGACTCGCTCAAGCTTGGCGCGGCCGACCCCGCGCGCAGTGCCACCGGGCTGCTCGCGCTCACCCAGCTCAGCACGGCCGCCGCCAAGATCAAGGGCGGGGACACCCAGGCCGCGGCCATGATGAAGACGCTGTCGCAGCGCACCTCGGACAGCGACAGCCAGGTCGTGGACACCCTGCCCCGCGACTCCTCGGGCACCGAACTGGGCAATCCGAAGCGGAACCAGGCGCTGGTCCTGTCCGAGCAGGCGGCGTACGCGTACAACTCCTCGGCCGACAGCGGCGGCAGCGTGGACATGTTCTACCCGAAGGACGGCTCGCCCGAGCTGGACTACCCGTACGCGATGGTCGGGCAACTGACCACCGACCAGAGCCGGGCCGCTTTGCGGTTCATGAACTACCTGCGGCAGCCGGGGCAGTTGCGGCTGCTGCAGAAGTACGGCTTCCGCACCTCCGACGAAGGGGCGCCGGCGGCGGTGGTCGCCAAGGCCGGCGGCAGCAGCCCGCAGCCGTACGCCGAGCCCGCCCTCCAGCCGGCCGCGGACGTCGCGGTGCAGGAGGCCCTGGGGATGTGGACGATCACCGTGCAGAGCGCCCGGCTCACCACGGTCGTGGACGCCTCCTCGTCCATGTCGGAGCCGGTGCCGGGGACCGGGCAGTCGCGCATGGACGTCACCAAGGGGTCCCTGCTCCAGGCTCTCTCCACGTTCACGCCCGAGGACGAGATCGGCCTGTGGGAGTTCTCCACGAAGCTGGACGGCGACAAGGACTACCGGGTCCTCGTGCCGACCGAGCGACTCGGCGACCAGAAGGGCAGCGGCACCCAGCGAGAGAAGCTCTCGGCGGCGTTCAACGGCCTCGAGCCGGTCCCGAACGGGGCAACCGGGCTCTACGACACCACGCTCGCCGCGTACAAGGCGGCGACCTCGTCGTACGTCAAGGGGAAGTTCAACGCGCTGGTCGTCCTGACCGACGGCGTCAACCAGGACCCGGGCAGCATCTCCCGCACCACCCTCATCACCCAGCTGCAGAAGCTCACCAACCCCGAGCGTCCGGTACCGCTCATCATGATCGACGTGGGTCCCGACGCCGACCGGGACGAGGCCAAGGAGATCGCCGAGGCGACGGGCGGTTCGGGCCAGTCGGTCAGCAACCCCTCACAGATCCAGTCGGTGATGCTGAAGGCGATCGTGGCGGCAGGGTCGCAGGGCGACGACTAGAGCACCGTCCTACGGCCGCTCACCCCAGCGGCGCGGGCTCGGGCAGCCCCACCGGCCACGTGTGCACCGGCTCCCCCATGTGCATCAGCTCGGAGTACCTCCGTGTCGTGGCCGCCAGCGCGGCATCCCGTGTCAGGCCCGCCTCCAGGGCCCGGTGGAAGGTCGCCGCCTGCCAGGACGCGCCGTTGACCCGGCGCCGGCAGCGCTCCTCGATGACGCCGAGGTACAGATCCCGGTCGGCGGGTTCGACCCCCCAGGCGTCCAGGCCGGCCGCGGCGAGCGGCAGGAGTTCGTCGCGTACGAGGGTCACCGCGTCGACCTGCGTGGTGCCGCCGTACCGTCCGCGCCGCGGCCACTGGAGGCGGGCGTCGATGCCGTGCTTGCACGCGGCGTCGAAGTTGGCGGCGGCAGCCTCGAACGGCAGCCGGGTCCAGACGGGCCGCGACTCCTCGGCGAGGGCCCGGACGAGGCCGTAGTAGAAGGCCGCATTGGCGATGACGTCGGTGATGGACGGCCCGGCGGGCAGGACGCGGTTCTCGACGCGCAGGTGCGGGACGCCGTCGGCGATGCCGTAGACCGGGCGGTTCCAGCGGTACACCGTGCCGTTGTGCAGGACGAGTTCGGCGAGCTTGGGAACGCCGCCCGCGTCGAGGACCTCCAGCGGGTCCTCCTCGTCGCAGATCGGCAGCAGGGCCGGGTAGTAGCGCAGGTTCTCCTCGAAGAGGTCGTACGCCGAGGAGATCCACCGCTCCCCGAACCAGGTGCGCGGGCGCACCCCTTGGGCCTGCAGCTCCGGCGGGCGGGTGTCGGTGGACTGCTGGAACAGCGGGGGCCTGGACTCGCGCCACAGCTCACGGCCGAACAGGAAGGGCGAGTTGGCGCCGACGGCGATCTGCGCGGCGGCGACGGCCTGCGCGGCGTTCCAGACGTCGGCGAAACGGCCCGGGGTGACCTGGAGATGCAGCTGCACGGAGGTGCACGCGGCTTCCGGCGCTATGGACTTCGAGGTGCAGGTGAGGCGCTCCACGCCGTCGATGTCGAGGGCGAAGTCCTCTCCGCGGGCGGCCACGATCTGGTCGTTGAGCAGGGCGTAGCGGTCGACGTCGGAGAGATTGGACGAGACCAGGTCGTCCCGGTCGAGGGTCGGCAGAATGCCGATCATCACGATTCCCGCGTCGAGCTCACCCGCTTTTCGATGGGCATATGCCAGCGAGGTCCTCAGTTCCTCCGCGAGCCGGTCGAATACCCGCCCACCCAATCGATGTGGGGCAATGTTGACTTCCAGATTGAACATGGCGAGTTCTGTTTGGAAATCACGACTTGCGATCCGCTCGAGAACTTGCGCATTGAGCATTTTCGGCATGCCGTCGCCGCCGGTCAGATTCAGTTCGATCTCCAACCCCATGAGGTTCTGCGGGCGATCGAACCGCTTCTGGTCCAGGAGCCGCTCCAGCCCCGTCAGGCACTTGCGGAGCTTGTCGCGGTAGCGTTGGCGATCGGACAGGTCGAACTGCCCTGCCACGACCTTCTCCCCCATCGAAGCGTCCCTCCTCGAGTGAGCGGCCCGAAGATCCGGCCGCCGGTGTCGGGTCACGTGGGATGATGCCCAGCCGCGGCGATCGATAACGTCCCCACGCGGGCCCGCCGCCCGCTACTCTGGTGAATGTGACCGGTGGCACATTCACCGGGCATGAAGCATGGCGCAGTTTCGGGCCGTCGACGAACTCGTGAAAAACGCCGACGAGAATTGGCCGACCGCTTCCCAGGTATTTTCCGAGGTCACCGGTGCAATGCCGGACCGGAATCGGGATGATTCCCACGTATCGCCGACCGGATTGACCCTTGCCGGGTGCACCGGATACGGCTAGACGAAACACCGTCTGAACACATCTCGTATAAACTCCGCGAACAAGGCGGAGGGTTGGCGCCTGCGGTCATGGAACCTGCCGTCGAGGTGACGTGCGGCAGGCCTCACCCACACTCCTCGTTCCCAGGCCCTGGCCTCCGACCCTCCGGCCCCGTGAGCAGACAGCGCCGTCCGCCCCCGCCCTCGCGCCACCGTGCCTGTCGAATGAGAGGCGACCCACCATGCCGCTGCATGTACCCCCGGCTCCCGCGCCCGCCCTTCGCACCGTTCTCACCGCACTCGGTTCTCCCACCGCGGTCCGCGAGGCCCGAACTCCCTCGCTGCTGCGCTCGCAGGGCCCCGTCACACCCGAACTCCCGCTACCCGTACATGTACTGGACCATCTCAGCCCCGCGGGCGTGTCCGCCACCCGGCTGGCAGGGTGGCGCTTCCTGATCCGCTCCGGGGAACGCTCCGTGGCCGCGGCCGACACCATGCTGACTCCCGACGGCTGGGCCTTCTCGCGGTTCTTCGAGGGCCCCTACATCGACTCCACCGAGCGCGCCCTGCGCCAGGCCGAGACGATGAAACAGCCCTACCAGCCGCGGCTGCTCTCGGTGCCCAGCCTGTACATGCTCACGCTGTGGCTGCACGGCGACTGCACCGCCGACGGCGCCACCGGCCACCCCGCCGCCACGGACCTGCTCGTCCCGCTGGCGCCGGCGCCACCCGGCATCGCGGCCCACCGCCCGCACCGCGTCGCCGAGCTGCTCCCGGTCCTGACCCATCGGGTGACTCCCGCCCCGCTCCTGAGCTCGCCCGCCTGACCGACCCCCGTAGCGACGCCTTTCGTACCCCGCCCCGGAATTCCGGGTAGCGGGGTACGAGGCTTTTCCGGCACCCATTTCGCTCGTACGAGCCATTGACTGCTCGTACGAGCCGAAAATGCCGTCTGACCAGTACGGACTAGCCCCATCCGGCCACCTGGAACCACCCGAATTGACAGTGCAGTTGGACTGAACCGTCCGCGCGGGTGATGCGTCCTCAACCTGTGAGGAGCGGTGCTGCTAAATCCCTGCGGATCGACGCCCGTGGGGCAACACTGGGGACTGGACCGACTTATCACTACGGGGGGCGGCCATGAACGGAGCTTCAAGCCGCGGGACAGACACACCAGCCATCTCACACATCACGACAGAGCGAAAGATCCCATCAATGTGCCAGCACCAGCCACCGTGTCCGACAGCCGAATCCGCCGACCGGGAATCCGCCCGCCTTGTGGCGCACCACCCGGAGCAGGGATGGAGCCTGCTGTGCAACGGCGTTCTGCTCTTCGAGGACACCGGTGAGCTCCTGCCCGACGGGCAGATCATCGCCCCGCACCGCCCGCAGGGCGGCAGCCAGGTGATGACCGCCGCCTGAGCGGCGCCGGGCGGTGCGACCCACCGCCCGGAGACTTGAGGGGCCGGTCGCGAGGACGCGCTGCGAACCGGCCCCGACGCATGTCCGGGGGTGATCACTCCCCGTAGTTACTCATGCGTACCGCGGTCACGTCCTCCTTCCCCGACGCTTCCTCGTCGCGATCTCCCTTCCCATGGGCGCCCGCTTTCCGGAAGACTTCTGGAAGTTTCGAGGCATGTGTCGACGGAGGTGGGGGAATTGGCAGCAGACGAGGCCGGCGCCGAGGAGGCGTCCGAGGCCCGCGGCAAGGTCACGATCACGGAGATCGCCCGGCAGGCCGGGGTCTCGGTGCCGACCGTGTCCCGGGTCGTCAACGGCCGGTCCGACGTCTCGCCACGGACCCGTGCCCGGGTCGAGGACCTGCTGCTGAGGCACGGCTACCGCAAGCGCGCCGCCGCCTCGGGCACCCGTGCCGCCCTGCTCGACCTGGTCTTCAACGACCTCGACAGCCCCTGGGCGGTAGAGATCATCCGGGGCGTCGAGGAGGTCGCGCACGCGGCCGGGGTCGGCACCGTCGTGTCGGCGATCCACGGCCGCTCGGGCGACGCCCGTGAGTGGATGCGCAACCTGCGGGCCCGCGCCTCCGACGGGGTCATCCTCGTCACCTCGGCGCTGGAGCCGGTCCTGCACGAGGAGTTGCGCGCCCTCGGCGTCCCGCTGGTGGTCGTCGACCCGGCGGGCTCCCCCGCCCTCGACGTCCCGACCATCGGCGCCGCCAACTGGGCGGGCGGCATGGCGGCCACCGAGCATCTGCTGTCCCTGGGCCACCGCAGGATCGGCCTGATCGCGGGCCCGCCCAGGCTGCTGTGCTCACGGGCCCGCTTCGACGGTTATCGCGCCGCTCTGGAGGGCGCGGGCCTCTCGGTGGACGAGATCCTCGTCGTGCCCGGCGACTTCCACCCCGAGTCCGGGTTCACCGGCTGCAACGCGCTCCTGGACCTGCCCCAGCCGCCGACCGCCGTGTTCGCGGCCAGCGACCAGATGGCGCTCGGTGCGATCGAGGCACTGCGCCGGCGGGGGCTGCGGGTGCCGGAGGACATGAGCCTGGTCGGTTTCGACGACCTTCCGGAAGTCCGCTGGTCGGCCCCGCCGCTGACCACGGTCCGCCAACCGCTGGCCGACATGGGCAAGTTGGCGGTCCGCACCGTCCTGCGGATGGCGCGCGACGAACAGCCGGACTCGCCGCGCGTGGAGCTGGGCACGGAGCTGGTGGTGCGGGCGAGCACGGCGCCGGTCGCGGAGGCGGGCTGACCGTGCACCGGCCCGGTGGTGGGGCGAACCCACCACCGGGCCGGGCCTCTCCCCGGCGCTCCCCTAAGCACCCGCCGGGGCGTTCTCGGATCCCCTACTTGCCGCCCAGCGCCTGCCTGATCGCGAAGTAGGCGGGCTTGGGCGCCAGTTGTTCGTCCCAGGGCAGCGCGGCGCCCTGTCCGGGGAAGAACGCCGGGATCCACGAGTACTTGTCGGTGTAGTCCCAGACGGTGATGCCGACGCAGCGCCGCACCGCGAGGCACGCCTCGGTCAAGTCCCGGTACCACTCGGCCTGCGTAACCAGCTTGGCGTCGTCCGCGGGCAGCAGCATGCGTACGTCGACCTCGGTGAGCGCGGTGTCGAGCCCGAGCCGGGAGAAGCGGCGGAGGTTGTCCTCCAGGGTCGTCGGATAGCCGTACTGGAGAGCGAGGTGGGCCTGGAGGCCGATGCCGTCGAGCGGTACGTGCTGTGCCTTGAGGTCCTTGGCCAGCTGGTAGTAGGCGTCGGACTTCGGGCCCACCGCCTCGATGTTGTAGTCGTTGAGATACAACTTGGCGTGCGGGTCGGCCTGGTGGGCCCAGCGCAGGGCGTCCGCGATGTAGCCGGGGCCGAGCGTCTTGTACCAGAGGGTCTCGCGGTAGGTGCCGTCCTCGTTGAACGCCTCGTTGACGACGTCCCAGGAGTAGACCTTGCCGCGGTAGTGCCGTACCTCCGTCTGGATGTGCTTCTTCAGGACGGCCCTCAGCTCGTCCGCCGTCCACTCGCGGCCGGTGAGCCAGCTGGGCAGTTGGCTGTGCCAGACGAGGGTGTGGGCGCGGACCTTCTGGTGGTTCTTGCGGGCGAGGTCGACGATCTCGTCGCCGTTGGTCCAGTCGAAGACGCCCTGTTGGGGTTCGGTGGCGTACCACTTCATGCCGTTGCCGGGGGTGATCATGTCGAACTCGCTGCCGAGCAGGGCCGTATAGGCGGTGTCGGTGAGTTCGGGGTTGTCGGTGGCGCTGCCGAAGTAGCGGCCGTGGCGCTGGGCCAGCTCCGCGAGCGTCGGCTGCTTCGGGCTCGCCTGGGCGGCCGGGCCGGTGGCGATGCCGGCCGCGACCAGGACGGTGGCGACCGCTCCGGCGAGTCTGAGGCGGGTTGTCCTGCGCATGGTGCGACTCCTCACGGTGGGTGGTGTGGGGCCGTACGTCCGTCGGTGCGCCTCATCCCTTCGTGGCGCCGGCGGTGAGGCCGCCGACGAGCTGGCGCTCGGCGACCGAGTAGAAGGCGAGGGCGGGGACCATCGCGAGCACGAGATAGGCGAAGACGCGGGCGTACTCCGCCGAGTACTGCCCCTGGAACTGCTGGACGCCGATCGGGAGGGTCCACCAGGTGTTGTCGGTGAACACCAGCAGCGGCAGGAAGAAGTTGTTCCAGCTGGTGACCACGGCGAGCACGGAGACGGTGCCGAGTGCGGGACGCGCCATGGGCAGCAGCACCCGCCAGAAGAACCCGAAGGGGCTGCAGCCGTCGAGAGTGGCGGCCTCCTCGAGTTCGCCGGGGATCTGCCGGAAGAAGCCCCGCAGGATGATGATGGTCATCGGCAGTCCGTAGGCTGCCTGCGGAAGGATCACGCCCAGCGGGTTGTCCAGCAGGTCCAGCGAGCGCAGCAGCAGGAACAGCGGGAGGGCCGCCACCGCGAAGGGGAACATCAGCCCCATCGTGAAGAAGGTGAACAGCAACTCCCGCCCACGGAAGGCGAATCGGGCGAAGGAGAAGGCCGCGAGCGCGGACACGGCGACCACCAGCACGGTCGTCGCCACCGCGATCAGCGTGCTATTGCCGAGCAGCCGCCAGAAGTCGCCGGAGCCGAGGATGTCGGTGTAGTTGCCGGTCAGCCAGTGGTCGGGCAGCCCGAACGGGTTGCGGGAGAGCTCGTCGGTGGACTTGAAACCGGACAGGACGGCGTACACGAGAGGAACGACCATCACCGCGCCGACGGCGAGGAGGATCAGGTGCAGCGGCAGGGTGCGTACGGTCTTCCGGGTCACTTGCCGTCCCCCCTCATCGTCGTGGTGGCCCCTTCGAGATCGCGGCGGAGCACGAACCGCTGGTAGGCGAGGGCGAAGACGAGGCAGATGCCGAACATGACCACGCTGATCGCGCTGGCGTAGCCGACCTGGTAGCGCTTGAAGCCGTACTGGAACATGGTCACGGCCATCGTCTCGGAGTGGTGGTCGGGGCCGCCCTGGGTGACCACCCACACCAGGTCGAAGAGCTGGATCGACCCGATGACGGACAGGAAGACGCTGATGCGCAGGGTGGGCGCGAGCAGCGGCAGCGTGACGTTGCGGAACCGCTGCCAGGCGTTGGCCCCGTCGATCAGCGCCGCCTCCGTCAACTCGGCCGGGATGGACTGGAGTCCGGCCAGGTAGAGCATCATGTGGAAGCCGAAGTACTTCCACGTCATGACCAGGAAGAGGGTCGCCATGACGTAGGAGGGGTCGGCGAACCACTCCCCGCCCAGACCGTCGAGGCCGATGCTGCCCAGGACGTGGTCGGCGAGCCCGTCGTCCGGGGCGAAGACCATGCCGAACAGGACGCCGGTGATCGCCTCGGACAGGACGTACGGCGCGAAGAACAGCATCCGGTACACGGCCCGGCCGCGCAGCCGCTGGTTGAGCGCGACGGCCATGGCCAGCGCGAACGGCAGTTGCAGCGCGAGCGACAGCAGCACCAGGACGAGGCAGCGCCACAGGTCGCCCAGGAAGACCGGGTCCTGGAAGAGCCGGGTGAAGTTGTCCGTGCCCGTGTAGTCGGAGGGCATGCCGAAGCCGCCCCAGCGGAAGAACGCGGCGTACAGCGCGAACAGCATCGGCAGCAGGACCAGCCCGATGAACAGCACCAGGGCGGGCACCTGGAAGCCGACCGCGGTGAGCCAGTTCAGCAGGCGTCGCCGGGCCCGCCCCCGCGCGAAGTCCGCGGTCGGGGGCGGGAGTTCATCGTCGGGGCCGCTCCGTCTGTCCGGGAGGAACGTGGAGGACGTGGAGGTCATCTGCGGCTACTGCTCTTCCTTCGCGGTCTTCGTGATCGACTGCGTGACCTGCGCGGGGGACTTGGAGCCGGCGATGAGCGCGGCGACGCTGTCGTTGACCTCCTGGCCGACGGCGGGCGCGTACGCCTGGTCGAGGTAGAGCTGGAAGCCGGTGGCGCCCTTCAACTGGGCTTGTACGGCCTTGGTGTTGGGGTCGGTGATGGCGCTCTCGGCGGCCGGGACCACGGGGAGGACGCCGGTCTTCTTGACGAGTTGGAGGTCGGTGGACTCGGAGGCGAAGAACTTCAGGAAGTCGACGGCCGCCTGCGGGGCGCCCTTGCGCAGGGCGTGTCCGCCGCCCCCGCCGAACACCTCGGTGATGACGCCCTTTCCGCCCTCGACCGCGGGGAACGGGAAGAAGCCGAGGTTCTTGCCGAGTCCCTTGCCGGAGTCCGCCTCGACGACCGGGGCCCACTGGCCCATGAGCTCCATGGCCGCCTTGCCGTTGCCCATGGTGGCGGCCTGCCCGGTGGGCGTGGAGTACGCGGCGCCGAGGAACCCCTTCTGGAACGGCTGGAGTTGGACCAGGTCCTTGAGGTGCTGCCCGGCCTGCACGAGTCCGGGGGCGGTGAAGTCCTTGTCGTCGCTGGCCTTCTGGAGGGCGTCGATGCCGGCGGTGCGCATCGCGAGGTAGGCCCAGTAGTACATGCCGGGCCACTTCTCCTTGCCCGCGAGGGCGATGGGGGTGATGTTCTTCGACTTCAGCTTGCTCACGGCTTCGAGGAAGCCGCCCCAGGTGGTGGGGGGCTCGCTGATGCCGGCCTTCTTGAAGAGCGCCTTGTTGTACCAGAAGCCGATCATGCCGATGTCGAACGGGATGCCGTACACCTTGTCGTCGAGGAGATACGGCTGCTTCGCCACCGGCAGCAGGCTGCCCGCCCACGGCTTCGTCCGGTCGGTGATGTCCTCGACGAGCCCGGCGTCGACCTGCTGCTTGAGGACGCCGCCGCCCCAGGTGTGGAAGATGTCGGGGAGCTTCCCGGAGGCGGTCAGCGCTGTCATCTTCGACTTGTAGGCGTCGTTCTCGAGCTGGACGATCTTTATCTTCACCTTGGGGTTCTGGGCCTCGAACTTCTTGGCCAGACCGGCCCAGACGGTCTTCGTGGGCTCGGTGGTGGAGATGTTCCACCATTCGATGGTGGTCGTCCCGTCCGACGATCCTCCGTCCGAGTCGCCGCCGCACCCGCTCAGTGCCGTCACGCCAAGACCGGCCGCGGCGGAGGCCGCCAGGAAGCCGCGGCGGGACAGTGCCCGGTCGCCCATCATGCGCTCCTTGGGTAGGGACGGCGCGTTCACGACCGTCCGCTGGGACCGAAAGTTTCGGAGTCGATCCAGAAAGATGCGTTGTTGCCGCACCCTAGAGACAGCTCCCAAACGGTGGCAACCCCTTGAACGCGGTGAATCTGCGGCCAACAGGCGCGGTCCGGCCGGGCGTTGAGACGGTTCAGGCGCTGTGCGCCGGGACGTACTCGAACCAGTCGAAGGCCGCGCTGCCCTCGGTGGCGTACATGCCGATCACGCGGCCGGTGAAGCCGGTGGCGACCTGGGTGGAGAGATAGCGGCCGTCGAGCTCGGCGAGCGGCTCGCCGCCCTCGATCGAGAAGGCGATCGTGTCGGGACCGGTGACGGGCGCGTCGGCGGCCGTACGGATGTCGACGACCAGCGTGTGCGGCCCCAACGGCAGTGGACGGCGCGCGAGTTCCTGCCGTACCGGGCCGATGCGGGCGATCACGCGCGCCTCTCCCCCGGCGACCTCGAGGTCGTAGTGGTGGGCCTCGTCCATGCGCACCGAGAGGCCGCCGCGGCCCGTTCCGGGGTCGAGGCGGGCCGCGATCCGGCAGTCCGGGTGCTGCTGCCGGCGCCCGACGAAGGTGTGGCCCGGCAGGTCGAGGGTGCTGCCGGTCGCGTGCAGGGTCAGCCGGCCCGGACGCTCGCTCAGCGACCAGGAGTGCCGTGGCCTGCGGCGCGGGGAGATCCAGTACGGGGCCAGGTCGGCGGCGTCGAAGTCGTCGCGCGCGGGCTCGGGTTCGAGGGGGTGCCAGGCGGCGGGCGCCGGGTGGCTCTCCAGCACCGGGCCCACCGTCGGCCAGCCGTCGGCCCACTCCACGGGCGTCAGGAAGGTCTCCCGGCCCAGGACGTGGAAGCCGGGGAAATATCCGCGCGGGCGCGTGGCCAGCAGCACCATCCACCAGGTGCCGTCGGGTGCCTGGACCAGGTCGGCGTGGCCGGTGGACTGGATGGGCAGGTCGGTACTGCGGTGCGTGAGGATCGGGTTGGCGGGCGCCGGTTCGTAGGGGCCCCGGGGCGAGCGGGCGCGGGCGACGGACACGCTGTGGCCGTGGGCGGTGCCGCCTTCGGCGAGCATCAGGTACCACCAGTCGCCGATGCGGTGGAGGTGCGGGGCCTCCGGGTGCTGCATCCCCGTGCCGGACCACACCGGAAGCGGCCCTTCGAGCACCTTTCCCGTGGCCGTGTCGATGCGCGCCACCTGGATCCCGGAGAAGGCGACCCAGCAGGAGCCGTCCTCGTCCCAGGCCAGGTCGGGGTCGATGCCCGGCAGGTCGATCGGCACCGGGTCGGACCACGGGCCCTGCGGCCGCTCGCTGCTGACGAGGAGGTTGCCCCCGCCGTCGACATTGGTGGTGATCATGTAGAAGCGGCCGCCGTGGTGCCGGATCGTGGGCGCGTAGATGCCGCCGGAGGGCCGGGTGCCGTCGGGCAGGTCCAACTGGCCGGGCCGGTCGAGGACGTTGCCGATCTGCCGCCAGTGCACGAGGTCGCGGCTGTGGAACAGCGGGACGCCCGGGAAGTACTCGAAGCTGGAGCAGACCAGGTAGTAGTCCTCGCCGACCCGGCAGACGCTGGGGTCGGGGTGGAAGCCGCCGATGACCGGGTTCTCGTACATCCGCATGTGCGTCAGCCCTCCGACTGGGAGTCGAAACATTCGATCCCGTCAACGAACATTACGAAGCGGACTGTACGAGGCTGCCCGGGCGCCGACAAGGCGTCGGACGACGGGGGTGGGGCACCTCCGGGCAAGGGCCGGGCCGTCACTCGCCCGGAGGTGGTCAGCGCGCGCAGCGCGGGCTCGGCGAGCCTGATCCACGCCTGGTCGGGGCCGAGGGTCGAGGTCAGGGTGCGTACGGAGGTGAAGGCGACGGCCGTGCGCTCGCCGAGGGGCGTGCGGAAGAGCCGGGCCGCGCAGCCCGAGGGTCCCGGCCGGACCGGAACGAACAGGGGTCCGGCCGGGAGCCGATCGGCGGGCTCGGGGTCTTCGCCGCTCAGGATGTCTGTCATGGGGGTGCCTCCGGGAGGGTGCGGGGGACGAGTCCTGCGTGGGACGGACATGTGCGCCCCGGACGCGGGGAGGCGGGCCGGGGCTCGTCACCGACGTTATGCCCGCCGCCCCGGGGGTTCGTCCTGCTCATGACGCGATGCTGACGGCGATCGGGCGGACGCTGACGGGACGCTGACGCGGCGGACGACCGGTGCCCGAAACGGCCGTCAGGAGGGCGCCAAAAAGTCGCGTACGGAGTGGCTGCGGGCCGCGGACCAGGAGTGAGATGGGGACCGGGCTCGCAGCACGGCGCCCCCTGGAGGACGCGTCGCACGGGCCTCGAAGGACTGCCCGCCGGGGCCTCCCGTGGGCGCATACGAAGAACGGTGGAGCGATGTCTGATCCCGAAGGTCCCGTGCCCGCCCGGGTCTTGGTGGGAGTGAGCGGTTCCCTGGGCAGCCGCACCGCGTTGCGCCGCGCGGCCGACGAGGCCCGGCGGCGGAGCGCCGCGTTGTGGCCGGTACTGGCCTGGGAGCCGCCCGGCGGGGAACTCGCGGCACGCCGGTCGCCCGCCTCGTCCCTCATGGTCGGTCAGTGGCAGCGCCTGGCCCGGGAGAGGCTGCTGGCCGCGCTCGGGGACGTCTTCGGCGACGCCGGCCCGGACGTCCCGATGCGCGCACTCGTCGTCCGGGGCGTTCCGGGCCGTGCCCTGGTCGAGACCGCCGACCGCCAGAGCGACCTGCTGGTCGTCGGCACCGGCGGCCGCGGCCTGCTGCACCGCGCGTTCCTCTCCTCCACGAGCCGCTACTGCCTGGCCCACGCCACCTGCCCGGTCCTCGCGGTGCCACCGTCCCCGCTGAACTCCGAACTGACCGCGGTACACCGCCGCAACACCTGGCGACTGCGACTGGACACCGGGGACCTGCTCGAGGGGACGGCACCGCCGGAGGCATGACCACACGCCACTCACCGGGCCGGGCCGAACGCGTGAGCACACGCCGCGCCGGGCCCGACACGGTCGGTCGCCTACGAGACAACCGAAGCCGAGGCATCCGCCTGCTCGGGCCGCCCGCCCGAGGCCATCCGCAGGCTCAGCACCATCGTGAGGCCGCCGCCCGGTGTGTCGTCTGAGGTCAGCGTGCCGTGCATGGCCTCGGTGAAGCCGCGGGCGACTGCGAGGCCCAGGCCGACGCCCGCGCCGCGCGGGGCGTCGCCGTAGCGCTGGAACGGTTCGAAGATGCGTTCCTTGGCGTCGTCGGGGACGCCCGGGCCCCGGTCCACGACCCGGACCTCGACGCGGTCGGCGATGGCGCTCGCAGAGACCAGCACCGGCGTGCCCGCGGGGCTGTACTTGACCGCGTTCTCCACGACGTTGGCGACCGCCCGCTCCAGCAGCCCCTTGTCGACCTCGACCATCGGCAGGGTTTCGGGGATGTCCAGTTCGACGCTGTCCTCGGGTACCCCGCCCAGCGCCATGGGCACGACCTCGTCGAGGTCTATCTCCCGGATGATCGGGGTGACCGTGCCGGTCTGCAGGCGGGACATGTCGAGGAGGTTGCCCACCAGGTGGTCGAGGCGGTCGGCACCCTCCTCTATCGCCTCCAGCAGGTCCGCCCGGTCCTGCTCGGACCACTCGACGTCGTCCGAACGCAGCGACGAGACCGAGGCCTTGATGCCCGCGAGCGGGGTGCGCAGATCGTGGCTGACGGCGGCGAGCAGCGCCGTGCGGATGCGGTTGCCCTCGGCCAGTTCCTTGGCCCGGTCGGCCTCGCTCTGCAGCCGCCGGCGGTCGAGGACGACGGCTGCCTGCGCGCCGAACGCGGCCAGCACCCGTCGGTCGGCGGCCGGCAGCACCCGCCCGGACAACGCCAGCGCCATGGTGTCCCCGACGGGCATGTCCGCGTCCGCGTCCTCGGGGCACTGCGCGGGCCGCGGCCCCACGCTGCCCGCGCAGGTCCAGGGCGCCACCTCGCTCTCCCGCTCCAGCAGCGCCACGGACTCCATCCCGAAGGTCTCCCGCACCCGCTCCAGCAGGGCCTCCAGGCTGGTCTCCCCGCGCAGCACGTTGCCCGCGAGGTAGGACAGGATCTCCGACTCGGCGCGCAACCGGGCCGCCTGGTGGGTGCGGCGCGCCGCCAGGTCGACGACGGAGGCGACGGACACGGCGACGCCGACGAAGATCGCGATGGCGACGATGTTCTTGGGGTCGGCGATGGTGAACGTGTGCACGGGCGGCGTGAAGTACCAGTTCAGCAGCAGCGAACCCACCGCCGCCGAGGCCAGGGCCGGCAGCAGTCCGCCGAGCAGTGCCGCCGCGACCGTCAGGGTCAGATACAGCAGCATGTCGTTGGCGAGCCCGACGTCGGGGGCCGCGCCGGTCAGCAGCAGGGTGAGCAGGACGGGACCGAGAACGCCGACGAGCCAGCCCCAGATGATCCGTGAACGCCCCAGTCGCGCACCCCGGTTGACGGGCAGCCCGCGCCCCTTGCCCGCCTCGTCATGGGTGATGAGGTGGACGTCGAGGTCGGGTCCCGAGTCCCGGGCGACCGTGGCGCCGACGCCCGGCCCGAGGACGTACTGCCAGCTCTTGCGCCGGGAGACGCCGAGCACGATCTGGGTGGCGTTCACCCCGCGGGCGAAGTCCAGCAGGGCCACCGGGACGTCGTCACCGACGACTTGGTGGAAGGTGCCGCCCAGGTCCTCCACGAGCGTGCGCTGGTCGGCGAGTTCCTTCGGCGACGCGGCCGTGAGCCCGTCGCTGCGGACTGTGTAGACGGCCAGGACCTCGCCGCCGGCGCCCTTCTCCGCCAGGCGTGCGGCCCGCCGGATCAGCGTCCGCCCCTCCGGACCGCCGGTCAGCCCGACCACGATGCGCTCGCGCGAACCCCAGATCTTCGACACCTGGTGCTCGCTGCGGTACGCGTTGAGGTACTCGTCCACCCGGTCGGCCACCCACAGCAGGGCCAACTCCCGCAGGGCTGTGAGGTTTCCGGGCCGGAAGTAGTTGGACAGGGCCGCGTCGACCTTGTCCGGCTGGTAGATGTTGCCGTGCGCCATCCGACGTCTGAGCGCCTGTGGCGACATGTCGACCAGCTCGATCTGGTCGGCCCTGCGCACCACTTCGTCGGGGACCGTCTCCTGCTGCCGTACGCCGGTGATCGACTCGACGACGTCGCCGAGCGATTCGAGATGCTGGATGTTGACGGTGGAGACGACGTCGATGCCGGCCGCGAGCAGTTCCTCCACGTCCTGCCAGCGCTTGGTGTTGCGGGAGCCGGGGATGTTGGTGTGGGGCAGCTCGTCGACCATCGCCACCTGGGGGCGCCGGGCCAGGACGGCGTCGATGTCCATCTCGGTGAACGTGGTGCCCCGGTACTCCAGTTCCTTGCGCGCGATCTCCTCGAGACCGTGCAGCATCACCTCGGTGCGCGGCCGGCCGTGGTGCTCCACGAACGCGACCACGCAGTCGGTGCCGCGTTCGATGCGCCGGTGCGCCTCCGACAGCATCGCGTACGTCTTGCCGACGCCGGGTGCCGCGCCGAGGTAGATCCGAAGCTTGCCGCGTGCCATGTTCACCCTTCGAAGCGGTAACCCATGCCGGGTTCGGTGATGAGGTAGCGGGGGTGCGAGGGGTCCGCCTCCAACTTGCGGCGCAGCTGGGCCATGTAGACCCGCAGGTAGTTGGTCTTGTTGCTCTGGGACACCCCCCAGACCTCCTGGAGCAGGTACTTCTGTGTGACGAGCCGCCCGGGATTGGTGATCAGGATCTCCAGCAGGTGCCATTCCGTAGGCGTGAGCCGCACGTCGTACCGTCCGCGGACCACCTTCTTGGCGAGCAGGTCGACGGTGAACTCGTCGGTCTCGACCAGCGTCGTCTCGGGGCCGAGCGGGGTCTCCGCGACGCGGCGGACGGCCGCACGCAGCCGGGCCATCAACTCGTCCATGCTGAAGGGCTTGGTGATGTAGTCGTCGGCGCCCGCGTCGAGCGCGGCGACCTTCTCGTCGGAGGCCTGGCGCGCGGACAGCACCAGGACCGGAACCCGGCTCCAGCCGCGCAGGGCCCTGATGACGTCGACGCCGTCCATGTCGGGCAGTCCGAGGTCCAGCAGCACCACGTCGGGTTGCCGTGCGGCCGCAAGCCGCAGGGCCGTCGCCCCGTCGGGGGCGGCGTCCACCCCGTACCGGCGCACCTGCATGTTGATCACGAGGGCCCGCACGAGCTGCGGGTCGTCCTCCACCACCAGCACCCTTGTCATGGGTGGGCGCCATTCCTCTCCTGCGCGCCGGCCGCCTCGCAACCGGCTTCACGGCGACGGGAGTCGGCGGGTCCGGATGTCTCCGGCCGCCGACTCCCGCTCGGGTCACGTAACGCCATCAGCTCTTGGCCACGAGTGCCTTGAGCGCGATGTTGAGCTCGAGGACGTTCACCCGGGGCTCGCCCATGAAGCCGAGCGTGCGGCCCTCGGTGTGGTCCTTGACCAGCTTCTCCACCTGGGCGGCCGGGAGACCGTTCTTGTCGGCGACCCGGTGGACCTGGATCTCCGCGTACTGCGGGGAGATGTCAGGGTCCAGGCCGGAGCCCGAGGAGGTCACCGCGTCGGCGGGGATCGCGGAAGCCTTGACCTTGTAGTCGGCGGTCGAGTTGTCCTTGATGACGGCGGCGCGGGCGGCCAGCACCCAGTTGCACAGCGTGCCCGCTTCGGACTTCGCGGTGCACTTGCCGTCGATCGCGCCGTTGTCGCCGGAGCGGTTGGTGGCGCCGGACAGGATCAGCTTGTACTGGGTGTTGACGCTGTTGGTGCCGAGCCCGTTCTGCGGACGGCCCTGGAACCACTTCAGGTCGGGTTCCGGGGTCGTCTGGCCCTTCTTCAACGGCAGGTTGTACGCCTGGCCGATCAGTGAGGAGCCGACGACCTTGCCCTCCGACTTGATCTCGGAGCCGTTCGCCTTGTTGTTGAACAGCCCCTGGGCGATGCCGGTGATCACCAGCGGGTAGACGACTCCCGTCACCAGGGTCAGTACGAGGAGGGCGCGCAGCCCCGCCCACAGCAACCGGGCCGTGTTCGTAACCGAGTTGTTCATGGGGATCAGCCGATTCCGGGGATGAGGGAGATGAGCAGGTCGATGAGCTTGATGCCGATGAAGGGCGCGATCAGTCCGCCGATGCCGTAGATCGTGAGGTTGCGCCGGAGCATCTTGTCCGCGCTCACCGGCCGGTACTGCACGCCCCGCAGGGACAGCGGCACCAGCGCGATGATGATCAGCGCGTTGAAGATGACCGCGGAAAGGATCGCGGAGTCCGGCGAGGACAGGCCCATGACGTTGAGCTTGCCCAGGCCCGGGTACACGGCCTGGAACAGCGCCGGGATGATCGCGAAGTACTTCGCGACGTCGTTGGCGATGGAGAACGTCGTCAACGCGCCCCGGGTGATGAGGAGTTGCTTGCCGATCTCGACGATCTCGATGAGCTTGGTCGGGTTGGAGTCGAGGTCGACCATGTTGCCGGCCTCCTTGGCGGCCGACGTACCGGTGTTCATCGCCACGCCGACGTCCGCCTGCGCGAGCGCCGGAGCGTCGTTCGTGCCATCACCGGTCATCGCGACGAGCTTGCCGCCCGCCTGCTCCCGCTTGATGAGCGCCATCTTGTCCTCGGGAGTGGCCTCCGCGAGGAAGTCGTCGACGCCCGCCTCCTCGGCGATCGCCTTGGCCGTCAGCGGGTTGTCACCCGTGATCATGACGGTCTTGATGCCCATGCGGCGCAGCTCGTCGAACCGCTCGCGCATGCCCTCCTTGACGACGTCCTTGAGGTGGATGACACCCAGGATCCGTGCGCCCTCGGTGTCCTCGACGGCCACCAGCAGCGGCGTACCGCCCGCCTCGGAGATCCGGTTGGCGAGGGTGTCGGCGTCCTCGGACACCGCACCGCCCTGCTCCCGGACCCAGGCGATGACCGAACCGGCCGCGCCCTTGCGGATCTTGCGCCCGTCGACGTCCACGCCGGACATCCGGGTCTGCGCGGTGAAGGCGATCCACTCGGCGCCCTTGAGCTCACCCTGGTGACGCTCGCGCAGCCTGTACTTCTCCTTCGCCAGTACGACGATGGAGCGACCCTCGGGCGTCTCGTCGGCCAGCGACGACAGCTGGGCGGCGTCCGCGAGTTCGGGCTCGGTGGTGCCGCTCACCGGGACGAACTCCGACGCCTGCCGGTTGCCGAGCGTGATCGTGCCGGTCTTGTCGAGGAGGAGGGTCGACACGTCGCCCGCCGCCTCAACTGCCCTGCCGGACATGGCCAGGACGTTCCTCTGCACCAGGCGGTCCATGCCCGCGATGCCAATGGCGGAGAGCAGAGCGCCGATCGTCGTAGGGATGAGGCACACCAGCAGGGCGACCAGCACGACCATCGTCAGGTGCGTGCCCGCGTAGTCCGCGAAGGGCGGGAGGGTGGCGCAGGCGAGCAGGAAGACGATCGTGAGGGACGCCAGCAGGATGTTCAGCGCGATCTCGTTCGGCGTCTTCTGCCGGGCGGCGCCCTCGACCAGGGCGATCATCCGGTCGATGAAGGTCTCGCCCGGCTTCGTCGTGATCTTGATGACGATGCGGTCGGACAGCACCTTCGTACCGCCGGTGACGGCCGAACGGTCGCCGCCGGACTCGCGGATGACCGGGGCCGACTCACCCGTGATCGCCGACTCGTCGACCGACGCGACACCCTCGACGACGTCGCCGTCACCGGGGATGATGTCGCCGGCCTCGCAGACGACCAGGTCGCCGATCCTCAGCTCGGTGCCCGGTACCTGCTCCTCGCTCTCCCCCACGAGCCGGCGGGCGACGGTGTCGGTCTTGGCCTTGCGCAGCGTGTCGGCCTGCGCCTTGCCGCGACCCTCCGCGACGGCCTCCGCGAGGTTGGCGAAGATCACGGTCAGCCACAGCCAGGCGCTGATCGCCCAGCCGAACCAGTCGCCCGGGTCCTTGAAGGAGAAGACGGTCGTCAGGACCGAGCCGACGAGGACCACGAACATCACGGGCGACTTGATCATCACCCGCGGGTCGAGCTTGCGGCACGCGTCCGGCAGCGACTTCAGCAGCTGCTTGGGGTCGAACAGACCCGCGCCGACACGTCCTTCGGCGGGCTTGTGCCCGGTGGGTACGTCGCTGTGCGGCGCCCTGGTCGGGGTGGCTGTGGACATCGAGTCCTCTTGGTTGTCTATACGAGTGGTCATGACGCCAGCCCCTCGGCCAGCGGACCCAGCGCGAGGGCCGGGAAGTAGGTCAGACCGGTGATGATCAGGATCGCGCCCACCAACAGGCCGGTGAACAACGGCTTCTCGGTACGCAGGGTGCCCGCGGTCTCCGGCACCGGCTTCTGCTCGGCGAGCGAACCGGCCAGCGCCAGCACGAACACCATCGGCAGGAAACGGCCGAGGATCATCGCGAGCCCGATGGTGGTGTTGAACCACTGCGTGTCGGCGTTGAGACCGGCGAAGGCCGAACCGTTGTTGTTGGCGCCCGAGGAGTAGGCGTAGAGGATCTCGGAGAATCCGTGCGCCCCGCTGTTGGTCATCGAGTTGCCCGGGGTGGGCAGGGCCATCGCGGCGGCGGTGAAGATGAGCACCAGCGCCGGCGTGATGAGGATGTAGCAGGCCGCAAACTTGATCTCGCGGGTGCCGATCTTCTTGCCCAGGTACTCGGGCGTACGGCCGACCATGAGACCGGCGATGAACACCGCGATGACGGCCATGATCAGCATGCCGTAGAGACCGGAACCGGTACCACCGGGCGCGATCTCGCCCAGCTGCATGCCCAGGATGGTGATACCGCCGCCGAGACCGGTGAAGGAGGAGTGGAAGGAGTCCACCGCGCCGGTCGAGGTGAGCGTGGTCGACACCGCGAAGATCGACGAGGCGCCGACACCGATGCGGGTCTCCTTGCCCTCCATCGCACCGCCCGCGATGTCGAACGCCGGGCCGTGGTGGTTGAACTCGGTCCACATCATCAGGGCGATGAAGCCCAGCCAGATGGTGGCCATCGTGGCGAGGATCGCGTAGCCCTGCTTGATGGAGCCGACCATGATGCCGAACGTGCGGGTCAGCGCGAACGGGATGACCAGCAGCAGGAAGATCTCGAAGAGGTTCGTGAACGGGGTCGGGTTCTCGAACGGGTGGGCGGAGTTGGCGTTGAAGTAGCCGCCGCCGTTGGTACCGACCTCCTTGATGGCCTCCTGCGAGGCGACCGCACCGCCGTTCCACTGCTGGTGCCCGCCCATGAACTGCCCGACCTCGTGAATGCCGGAGAAGTTCTGGATGGCCCCGCAGGCGACCAGCACGATCGCGGCGACGACGGACAGCGGCAGCAGGATGCGTACGACACCACGCACCATGTCCGACCAGAAGTTGCCGAGCTCACCGGTACGGGAGCGCGCGAACCCTCGTACGAGGGCCACCGCCACCGCGATGCCGACGGCCGCGGAAACGAAGTTCTGCACGGCCAGACCGGCGGTCTGCACGACGTGGCCCATGGCCTGCTCGCCGTAGTACGACTGCCAGTTGGTGTTGGTCACGAAGGACGCGGCGGTGTTGAACGCCTGGTCCGGGTCGATGGCCTTGAAGCCCAGCGAGCCGGGCAGGTGACCCTGGAGCCGCTGCAGCAGATAGAGGAAGAGGACACTCACGAACGAGAAGGCCAGGACGCCGCGCAGGTACGCCGGCCAGCGCATCTCGGTGTTCGGGTTGGCACCGATGCCCTTGTAGATCCACTTCTCGACGCGCAGGTGCTTGTCGGAGGAGTAGACCCTGGCCATGTAGTTGCCAAGGGGGACGTAGGCGAGTGCCAGTGCCGCTATCAGAGCGAGCAGCTGGAGCACACCGGCAAGTACGGGACCCATGTCTTGTCTCAGAACCTCTCCGGGAAGATCAGGGCGAGGACGAGATAGCCCAGCAGGGCGACGGCCACGACGAGGCCGACGATGTTCTCGGCGGTCACAGCTTGGTCACCCCCTTGGCGACGAGGGCCACCAGCGCGAAGCACGCGATCGTGGTGACGACGAAGGCCAGATCGGCCATCGTGAGCTCCTGGAGTTGGGTTCGATCGGACAGGGACGCTTAGAGGAAACAGCCTTCGTGGCCGGAATCGAGCGCCGTTGACGGGTCCCATACGGCGCACTGCGCGCCTTTGACGGAACTCATACGGCACCGCGATCTCCGCAGGTCAAAAGCGCGCCAAGGTCAGAACAGACGGAACCGCAGTCGGCAGATCACGGCGTCCGTCTCCCGGCGCACCGCGTGCGCGACGACCGCGCCCCGCTGGTTCTGCAGCAGCCGCTGCCACAGCCGCTCGGGCTCCGCCTCCGGGATGAGCACGGTGACCCGGATGGCCGGCTCCGACACCGACACCTCGCGGACGTAGGCGGCGATGGGACGGCCCAGGCTGCGGCGCTCGCACGCCAGCCGGACCAGCGGCACGCCCGGGTCCCACTCCGCCCAGGCCCGCTCCAGGGCGTGCAGCGCTACCCGGTCCTCGGGGTCGGGGTAGCAGACGGTGACCGCGCGGACCTCGTCGCCGAGGGAGGCGGCGGCTGTCAGCGCCTCCGAGGTGAGGCGGGAGATGGACGACACCGGCACGATCACCACCGAGCGGTCGCGGTGCGGGTGCTCCGGTATGCGGCCCAGGCCCAGCCGCTCGCCGATCCGGCCGTAGGCGCGATGCACGATCTCGAAGGCCACGACCAGCAGCGGCAGGGTGATCACGATCAGCCAGGCGCCCTCCTCGAACTTGGACGCCGTCACGACGACAGTCGCGACGCCGGTGAGGACGGCACCGAACCCGTTGAGCAGCGCCTTGCCCTTCCAGCCGGGCCCGCGTTCGAGCCGCCAGTGCCGGACCATGCCGACCTGGGCGATGGTGAAGCCGACGAAGACGCCGATCGCGAACAGCGGCACCAGGGTGTTGGTGTCGCCGCCGGAGAAGACCAGCAGCGCGGCGGAGACCGCGGCCAGGGCGAGGACGCCGTGCCGGTGCACCTGGCGGTCGGCCTTCAGTGCGAAGACGTGCGGCAGGTAGTTGTCACGGGCCAGCAGCTTCAGCAGCACCGGCAGGCCGCCGAACGAGGTGTTCGCGGACAGCGCCAGCAGGATCATCGTCGCGAACTGGATGACGTAGAAAGCCCAGTTGTGGCCGAGCGAGGCGTCGGCGAGCTGGGCGAGGACGGTGACGCCCTCGACCGGCTGGAGGTGGAAGCGGGAGATCAGCACCGCCAGGCCGATCAACATCACTCCGAGCACGGCGCCGAGCGCGATCTCCGCCCGTTGGGCCCTCTTGGCGCGCGGGACCCGGAAGGAGGGGACGGCGTTGGCTATCGCCTCCACGCCGGTCAGCGCCGCACAACCCGAAGCGAAAGCTTTCAGCAGCAGAAGGACGCCCACCGTGGTGGCGTTGTCGGCGAGTGCCGAGGCGTGGCCGGCCGCGGTGGCCGTGCTCACGGGCTCGGAACGGAACAGCCCGACGACGATCAGCACGAAGATCGAGCCGACGAACACGACGGTCGGCACGATGAAGGCCTTGGCGGACTCCACGATGCCGCGCAGGTTCACCGCGGTGATGAGCACGAGAACCGCCAGGCACAGCCACAGCCGGTCGGCGTAGAGCGCCGGGAAGGCCGAGGTGAGGGCTGCGACGCCGGCCGTGACCGCGACCGCGACGTTGAGCACGTAGTCCAGGACGAGCGAGGCCGCCGCCACCAGGCTGGTCCGCGCCCCCAGATGCGTCTTGGCCACGGCGTACGACCCGCCGCCATCCGGGAAGGCCGCGATCACCTGCCGGTACGACGCGACCAGCACCGCCAGCAGGCCCGCGATGGCCAGGGTCACCGGCAGGGTGAAACCCAGCCCGTGGGCGCCGGCCGCGGCCAGCACCAGGACGATCGCCTCGGGGCCGTACGCCACCGACGCCATGGCGTCCAGGGAGAGGGCCGCGAGGCCGGTGACGGCGGTGAGCCGATGGGTTTCGCCGGTATCCGGCGGTTCCTCACCTGCGGGGACGGCGCCCGGTTCGGTGGTCAGAACGGACATGGGTACGTGCTCCTTCGTGCAACCCGCATGCGGGTGGACAGCCGTGCGCGGCCATCGCGTCCGGTGCACCAAGGTTCTGTCCCGATCTCCGGACGGCAGAGCGGCCCTTGCGCGTTCTTCGCGCCGAACCCGCCGTCTTTGACGCGTCCTTGACGGGTGTGTGATCCGGACGACCGACGGCCGGTCGCTGCGGCGGCGTCAAGAAGGGACGCGGGGCCGTATGGGTCCCGTCAAGGTCCGTTCCACCACGTCGTACGGTCTCTACCGTCGTCGGTATGGGACACCGCGACGACCCGCGACGACGCGGACTCGGCACCTCCGCACCGGGATTCGGACCCGTGGTCCACGACCGCCGCTGGGCGGGGGATCTGTTCGGTGCGATCCGCTGCGCCGCCGTGCTCCTCGTCCTGCTGCTCCTGATCGACTGGGGCGCGGACACCCTGTCCCCGCGGCGCGGTGCGCTGTGGTCGGCGCTCGCGGTGCTGCTCTTCCTCGTGCTCTGTCCCGACCGGGTCTCGGTCGGCGAGGGCCGGCTGACCTCGCGCCGTCTGCTGCGCACCCGGACGATCCGCACCGACCTGCTGGTTTCGGTGCGCTGCCTCGACGGGATCACCCAACGCCTGGTGCTGCGGGACGTCTTCGGCGAGCGGGTCGCAATCGACCCTCAGCTCCTCGTCGACAACCCCGATCTCTGGCAACGGCTCCACAAGGACGCCCGCAGGTCGCTGGCCCTCGGCACCCTGCTGTGCGGGGCCACCGCGCTGGACCGGGTCGCGGAGCGGGTGGAGCGCGAGACGGCGCAGACGGTGTTCAAGGTGTCCGACCTGAACTGACGGCGACCGGTCAGGACTGATCAGAAAGCCTGCGCTCAGCGCCACCGGTCCCTCGGATTCAGCCCCGCCGGTCTCCCGGGTGCGGCTGCACGCCCGTCATCAGGATGTCCAGGCCGCGCCGCGTCGTCGCCAGGACCACCCGGTCACCGGCGCGCAGGATCCGGCCCTGTGGCGGGCGCCAGTCGAAGTCCACCCGGTCGGCGCGGAATCCGGCGGGTCCGTCCACGACCGAAACCGCCCCGGGGAGCGGCCCTTCGGCGGCCCCGACGGCCAGCACCCGCCACTCGTTCTCCCGGAACGTCTCGTGCACCGAGCGCCCTTCCAGTTCGGGGTGCCCGGCCACGTCCACGCACGTGAACAGCAGGGAGCCCCGCTCCACCGGCATCACCCCCAGCACATGCCGGCCCATCATCGCGGCGGCGAACGAGGGCGCGGCCAGCGCGGAAACGCTTCTGCTCCGAGTGAGGGCGTCCGGATAGGAGGCGCGCAGGGTGCGCTGGACGGTTGCCGCGAAGTCGTCGTCGTAGAGCCTTGCCACCACGCGCACTTCGGGGTTGGTCTCCCGGACGGCCATGACGATGTCGAGGTTCTGGCCGTCGTCGCGGGTGAGGACGAGCAGCGATCCGCTCTGCCGGACGCGGGCCAGCTGGAGCACTCCCGGGGCCGTGGCGTCCTCGAGGATGAGGGGTATGCCGAGCTGGCGGGCGAGGGCGACGCCGCGGGCGAGCGGGTCGCGCTCGATGGCCACCACCTGGTGGCCGGTGGCGTGCAGACGGTCCAGCACCCGGGTGCCGACCATGCCGAGGCCCACCAGGACGATGTGCCCGTTCACGTCGTCCTCGGGCGGATGACTCGCCGAGGCGGTGCGGAAGGCCCCGGTGGCGTTCGCGGTCGCGGCGATGACGAGCGGGAGGACGGCCAACCCCACGAAACCGGCGAGCAGTTGGAGGATGCGGCGGGCGACCGACTCCTCGGTGGCCGGGTCGCCCATGGTGAAGATGTCCAGCAGCGGCAGATAGACGTTCTTCCACCAGGGATGCTCGTCGGCGAAGAGCGCGGTGGCGGTGGAGAGGCCGACCACGACTGCCGCCAATGCCCCGTAGACGGCGGCGAGTTGGTGCGAGAGGAGGACCTTCCACGGCAGGTGGGCGAGCCGGGCCCGCAGCCAGGCGCGGGGGCGGACGCGCCGGGCGCGGGCGATCGGTTCGGCGGCGAGGTGGGTGATCTCCTCCAGCATCAATCGGCCGTGCGTGAACTGCCGGTGGTACGAGGTCCGGGTGTCGGGCAGGAGCTGGGTGCCGTCCTCGCCGGCCGTCTCCGCGCTGTCCTGGCTCGCCGGGTCGTCCCGGTGCGCGCCGGACAGGACGGCGAGGGTGGCCAGGTCGGTGACCTGCGACGGCGTCCGCGCCGCCCGTACGACGCCGCGGAAGACCTTGCCCTCGATCTGGAGGGTGTGTCCGTGGCCCACGGCGGCGGCCGCCACCAGTTCCGGTACGGCGGTGTCGGCGTCGGAGAGCACCGTGGTGGAGGTGTCGTGGGCGGGGTCGTCGCACAGGCCCGCCGCCCGGTCCAGCAGCCGTTCCAGATGGCGGCCGCGCTCGCGGTTGAACATCCGGACGACCAGCCGGACCGAGGGGTTGACGGTACGGGCGAGCAGGGCGGCGGTCATGTTGACCTGGTCGTCCCGGTAGGTGAGGGCGAGGGCGGCGGCCCGCTCGACGCCCGCCGCGCGCAGGGTCCGCTCGTCGGGGCGCGCGGAGACGTGCAGTTCGACGGGCGAGTCCGGGTCGTGGTGCAGCGCGGCGATCCGGGCACCGTGCTCGTCGCTCGCGGAGGGCAGCACGACGGTGACGATCTCGCCGCACACGCCGTCGAGTTCCACGGCGAGCCGGTGCGCGAGTCCGTCGTCGCCGCAGATGACCATGTGCTGCGCTCGCTGCGCGGGGTCCGTGCGGAGGGGGAGGGTTGACGTCACACCAGGCAGAACGGCGGGCGCCGGGAAACCGGTTCCGGCCGTGTACCTGACAGCGTCCAAGATTGCGTCAAGATCACGCCAAGACCGGCAGGCGGGATCAGCCCTCACGCACCGTCCGCGCGGTGTCGAGGGCGACTCCGGTCTGGTCGGCCAGCGTCACGGCGACCAGCCGGGCCTGCAGTTCGGGCACGGGTCCCGGTCCCGGTCCCGGCCCCGGTCCCGGGGTGAGCATGAAGCGGCCGAGGTAGTGCCCGCTGCCGTACGCCCGCAGCTCGATCTCGCCCTCGGGCCAACCGCTCGCGTCGATGTCCCAGTACCGCGAGCCCACGGTCAGGCCGCCGTCGGGCTGGAGGCGCGGCGGCTGCCCCATGAGCGTGCCGTACTCGAAGCGGCAGCCACGCAGCCCGAGAAGGCCGGTCAGTTCGCGCCGCACGTGATCGACCACCATGTCGGCCGACTTGGCGGACTGCACGAGGTCCGCGGTGGCGTGAATCCGGCTGAGGTAACCGGCGTCGGTCACGGTGATGACTTCCAACCGGCGGGCCCGTGCGGCGAGTTGGGACACGATCAGACCGACGGCCAGCAGCAGCACCGCCGTTTCGACGTCGCCGTTCGCAGTGATGGCGAAGGTCTCGTACGGCCGGGTGAGGAAGAAGTCGAACCATGCCGCGGCCGACAGGGCGGCCAGCACCCCCGCCGTCCGGCTGCCGAGCGCGGAGACCGCGACGACGACGAGGACGAGGATCAGGGCGGCGTTGGTGTGCGAGACGTTCGTCCGGAACGGCACGAGCGCGAGCGCCACCAGGAACGGGACGACGAGGCCGACGGCCAGAGCGACCCGGTCCCGCGCCGGCCAGGTTGCCGCGCGCGTTCCGTCGGTGGAGCGGTGCGGCCGCCACCGCCTGGCGGCGGTACTCAACAGACTGGTCTCGGCACTCATGGGACACCTCCCGCTTTCCTGGCGCCGGTTGGGCGCTGTTGTTCGGTGAGGGCGATGTGGTCGACGGGGGCGCGGGGCTCCGCCTCCGCGATTCGCTGTGATGGTTCGGCGCGCTCGGATCTCTCCAACTGCGCGTCGCGGTCGGATGGTTCAGCGCGTTGGCGTGGCCTTGCCTGCGCGGCGAGGGCGGGCGGTTCAACGGGTCCGCGTGGCCCCGCCTGCGCGGCGGGGTCGGACACTTCGGCGGGTTCGCGTGGCCCTGCCCGCTCGGCGGGGCCGGACACTTCCGTGCGTCCGGGTCGCTCGGCCTCCGCGGCTGGCTCCACCCCCTCCAACTGCTCGGCGCGCTCGGACAGTTCAACGGGTCCGCGCAGCCCTGCCCGCTCGGCGGGGCCGGACACTTCCGTGCGTCCGGGTCGCTCGGCCTCCGCGGCTGGCTCGGCCGACTCGGCCGGCTCGCCACGCTCCACCCGCCCGGCGCACCCGGACGGTTCGGCCGAACCGCGGCGCCCCGCCCGCTCGGCACGCTCGGACACGTCGATACGCCCGGTGCACTCGACCCCCGCCGCCCGCTCGGACGACTCGGCCCCGTCGAAGCGCTCCACCCGCTCAGCCGTCTCGGCACGCTCCACCCGCCAGGCCGACTCGGCACGCACGCCTTCCTCGGCCAGTTCGCCTCGCACGCCCCCCTCAGCCGTAGCGACCTGCTCAACCTGTCCGGCCCGTCCGGTCCGTTCCGCCAACGGCAGTGACACCACCATCGTCAACCCGCCGCCCGGTGTGTCCTCCGGGGTCAGCGTGCCGTCCATCGCCTCGGTCAGGCCGCGGGACAGGGCGAGGCCCAGGCCGAGGCCGGTGGAGTTGTCGGTGTCGCCGAGGCGCTGGAAGGGCTCGAACAGGCGGTCCCGGCCCGCCGACGGGAGGCCTGGACCACGGTCCACGACGCGTAGTTCGACCCGGCCCGCGAGCGCGCTGGCGGTCACCAGCACCTTGGCCCCGGCCGCGGTGTGGCGGGCCGCGTTGCCCACCAGGTTGGCGATCACGCGCTCCAGCAAGGGCGGGTCGGCCAGCACCGCGGGGATCGCCTCCACATCCCCGACCTCGACATCGGGCGTGTCCATCAGAGCGGCCGGGAGGACCTCCTCCAGGGCCGTGGCACGCAGGTTGAGCTTGAGTACGCCCGCTTCCAGGCGGCTGAGGTCGAGGAGGTTCTCGACCAGGCGGTTGAGCTTGGCCATGGACTCGTCGGCGGTGGCGAGGAGTTCGTCCCGGTCCGCGGCGGAGAACTCGACGTCACGGCTGCGCAGCGAGGTGACCGCGGCCCAGCCCGCGGCGAGCGGGGTGCGCAGGTCGTGGCCCACGGCCCGCAGCAGCGCCGTACGCATGCGGTCGGCGGCGCGGACCGGCTCTATCTCGGCGGCGGCCTCGGCCAGCCGCGCCCGTTCCACGGCCGACCCGACGTGCGCGGCGAAGGCGGCAAGGACGCGCCGCTCGGACGAGGACAGGGTGCGCCCGCGCAACGCCAGGAAAGCTCCCGGCCCTGCCGGGACGACGGTCGCGCCCTCGGTATCCGGCGGCTCGTCGACCAGTTCCGCCGACTCCATCCCGAACGTCTCACGCGTCCGCTCCAGCAGCGCGGGGATGGTCTGGCCGCCGCGCACGATGCTCCCGGCGAGCGAGGACATCGTCTCGGCCTCGGCGGTGGCCCGCGCCGCGCGGCGCGACAGGCGCAGCGAGCGGTCGACGACGGCGGCCACCGTGGCGGCCACCACCGCGAAGACGGCCAGTGCGATCAGCGCGTTGGGATCGTCCAGCGTGAACTGGCCGATGGGCGGGATGAACCAGTAGTTGAGCAGCAGGGACGCCGTGACGGAGGCGATCACCGCGGAGACCACGCCGCCTATGCAGGCCACGCCCACCACCGAGAGCAGAAACAGCAGGGCCTCGCTGGTGAGGTTCAGCGTCCCGCGCACCTGCGCCAGGCCCGCCGTGAGCAGGAACGGCAGCACCAGTCCGGCGACCGGCCCCGCGATCCGCCGGGACGTGGAGAGCGTACGGCGCCGGGACGGCAGCAGGGTGCCGCGGCCGGCCTGCTCGTGCGTGACCCGGTGGACGTCGATGTCGCCGGAGAGCGCGACGACGGTCTCCCCCGTGCCGAGTCCCGTCAGGAACCGCTCAAGGCGTCCGCGCCGACTGGCGCCGAGGACGAGCTGAGTGGCGTTCTCGGCACGGGCGAACTCCACCAGCGAGGCGGCGACGTCGTCCCCGACCACCGAGTGATAGCTGCCCCCGAGGTCCTCGACAAGCCTCCGCTGCCGAGCCAGCGACGCATGCGAGACACCGGCGGCCAGCCCGTCGCTGCGGGCCACGTGCACCGCGAGCAGCTCGCCGCCGGCCGACCGGTCGGCGATCCGGGCGGCCCGCCGGATGAGCGTGTCCCCTTCCGGCCCGCCGGTCAGGGCGACCACCACCCGCTCGCGCGTCTCCCACACGGTGCCGATGGCGTGCTCGGCCCGGTAGCTGTTGAGCGCCTCGTCGACCCGGTCGGCCACCCACAGCAACGCCAGTTGACGCAGCGCGGTCAGATTGCCGGGCCGGAAGTAGTTGGCGAGGGCCGCGTCGATCTTCTCGGGGGCGTAGATGTTGCCGTGCGCCATACGGCGGCGCAGTCCCTCGGGCGGGATGTCGACGAGCTCGATCTGCCGGGCCCGGCGGACGACTTCGTCGGGCACCGTCTCGTGCTGCGGCACCCCGGTGATCTTCTCGACGACGTCCTTGAGGGACTCCAGGTGCTGGACGTTGACCGCGGTGATCACGTCGGTTCCGGCGGCCAGCAGCGCCTCGATGTCCTGCCAGCGCTTGGGGTTCCGGCCGCCGCCGGGGACGTTGGTGTGGGCGAACTCGTCGACGATCGCGACCTCGGGCCGGCGCGCGAGCACCGCGCCGAGGTCCATCTCCTCGAACCGCCCGCCCCGATAGGTGCATTCGGTCCGCCGCACCGTCTCGAGGCCGTCGAGCATCGCCTCGGTCCGCGGCCGCCCGTGGCACTCGGCGAACGCCACGACGACATCGGCGCCGCGGCCGGCCCGGCGGCGCCCCTCGTCGAGCATGCGGTACGTCTTGCCGACCCCGGGGGCCGCCCCGAGGTAGACCTTCAACCGTCCGCGCCGTACGTCATTCATCACCCCCAAGCGAAACGCTCCGCACGCCCACAGGTCAGTCGTCTTGACGCGTCCCTGGCGCTGCCGGCAGGGACGTTGACACTGTCTTGACGGGCCGCGGCCGGGATAGGGTGAACGCGGTGTGCCGGGAAGTCTGGTCGGCAGGGAGCCGCGGTGGCTCCTCTCGAAGTCCAGGGAGACGGCATGCGCAGCGTCGGAACGGTTCTCGCACTCGTGGTGCTGGCCACGGTGGTCGCGACGTTCGCGCGCCGGTGGCGCATTCCCGCCCCCTCTCTCCTCGTCGTCGCCGGTCTCGCCGTGGCCCTGCTGCCCGGCACCCCACAGATCGAGATCAGCCCCGAGATCATCGGCCTCGTCGTACTTCCGCCCCTGCTCTACGCCAGCGCCGAGGAGCTGTCCTGGCGCGAACTGCGGGTGGTGTGGCGGCCCGTCGGGGTACTCGCGGTGGGCCTCGTGCTGGCCTCCGCGGCGGCCGTGGGCGCGGTGGCCTCGCTGGTGACGCCGCTGTCGTGGCAGATGGCACTCGTCCTGGGCGCGGTCCTGGCCAGCACCGACCCCGTGGCGGTCACCGCCCTGGGCAGACGGCTCGCCCTGCCGCCGAAGGTGCAGGTCATGGTCCAGGCCGAGAGCCTGTTCAACGACGCGACCTCACTGGTCCTCTTTCGGGTCGCGGTGAGCGTCGCGGTGGCCTCGGCGGCCGCCGACTGGGGAGCGGCGGGCGGCGAGTTCCTGCTGCTCGCGGGCGGCGGCACGCTCATCGGGGCCGCCGTCGCAGGCGTCGTCGCACTGATCCGCCGGCGCACCGAGGACCCGGTCCTGGAGACGGTGATCGCCCTGGTCACGCCCTACGCGGCCTACGTCCTGGCAGAGGCCGCGCACACCTCCGGCGTCACCTCGGTCGTGGTGGCCGGCGTGGTGCTGGGCGGCCGCGGCGAGAAACTCACCAACGCCCGGATACGGCTCCAACTCCACGCCGTCTACGGCACGGTGGTGTTCCTCCTGGAGAGCGTGGTGTTCTCGCTCATAGGGCTGGCCCTGCCCGCTCAGGTGAAGGCGCTGTCCGACGGCGACAAGGCATGGCCCCTGTACGCACTGGCGGTGGCGGGCACCCTGATCGCCGTACGACTGCTGTGGCTGGCGCCGTTGTCGGCGGTGGTGCAGCGCAAGGGCGGCATCCAGCGGATGAACTGGCGGGTGCCCATGGTGCTGACCTGGGCCGGCACCCGGGGCGTCGTACCGCTGGCCGCCGCGCTGTCCATCCCGGAGGCCACGCGCAACGGGACCCCCCTATCGGAACGGCCCCTGGTGCTGGTGCTGACCACCTCGGTCGTGGTCGTCACGCTCGTCGTCCAGGGCTTCACGCTCGCGCCCGTCGTCCGCCGCTCCGGCATCGCCCTGGAGCCCGACCACACTGAGCGCGAGGAGGCCGCCGCACGCTGCAGCCTGGCCGGCGCGGGCATCAAACGGCTCGAGGAACTGTCGGAATTGGAGGCCGTGCCGAGCGTGGTCCTGGACCGCCTCCGCCGGGGCCTGAACGCCCGCCTCGACGACGCCCGCGACCGCCTCGCCGACAGCAACGGCCACGGCCACGGCCACGGCCACGGCGTACCGACCGAGTCCGCCGACCTGGTCTACCGCCAGCTCCGCCGGGACCTGATAGGGGTCGAGGCAGCCGAGTTGCAGCGCCTGTACGACGACCACGCCATCAGCGACACGACCCGCCGCCGACTCCAGCGATCCCTGGACCTGGAAGAGGCACGGCTCGCGGACGCGTGAGTCACAGGGCACTCAGCAGCGGAACTCGACCGACCGCGACCGGAGTTCCAGCCCCTCGCCCCTGGCCCGCACGGCCTCCCTCCAGCGGTCCCGCCCCAACCACCCGGCCCGTCGCTGCTCCCGGCGCCGCTGCCCACGTACCCCTACTCCTACGTCAGGCACCCGAACAAGCCCGCAACAAGCCGGCGACCTCCTCGTCGCCCCACCGGCCGCACTCTTCGCCGAGCCGCCCGGACGACCTCGTACGACATCACGCTGAGTGTCCCCCTCGACGTCACGCTGGGTGCCCCCTCCGAACCGCCGCCCCCTGCGGGCTGCCACGACCGCCATGGCCACCCTGACCGCCATCCCCGCCGTCCATACAGCCCAGCCGACGTCCGAAGTGACTCGCTGTTCCTTCCTTGATGCGCGGCCAACGCGGACAAGGCCAGTCTTAACGGAAGCTTGACGCCCACGGCCCCATGATCCGTGGGCCCAGGCGTCACGCTCCGCTTACGCTGGTGCCGCCGTCCGCGTGATGGCCGGATCCCACACGCTGAGCCGCACATCAGGAGCACGCCGATGGCCACGACCGAACACCCTCCGCCCAGTCGCCTGCGCGCCTGGATGCTGGAGGGCCTGTCCGACATGGGCAAGGGTGTCCAGCAGGCCCCGCGCGCCGAGCCGGAGCCCGTGCACAAGGGGCAGCGCTGGTATCGCGTGATGTGCCTGACCGGTGTCGACTACTTCTCGACGCTGGGTTACCAGCCGGGCATCGCGGCCCTGGCCGCCGGCCTCCTCTCACCGGTGGCGACCGTCGTCCTCGTGATCGTGACGCTCGCCGGCGCCCTGCCGGTCTACCGGCGGGTGGCCGAGGAGAGCCCGCACGGCGAGGGCTCGATCTCGATGCTGGAGCGACTGCTGTCGTTCTGGCAGGGCAAGCTGTTCGTGCTGACCCTCCTCGGCTTCGCCGCCACCGACTTCCTGATCACCATCACGCTCTCGGCGGCGGACGCCTCGACCCACCTCGTCGAGAACCCGCACCTGACCAGCACCCTGCACGACAAGCAGATGGTGATCACCCTGATCCTCGTCGCCCTGCTCGGCGCGGTGTTCCTCAAGGGCTTCCTGGAGGCGATCGGCGTCGCGGTCGCCCTCGTGGTGGTCTACCTCGGCCTCAATGTCGTCGTCGTGGCCGTCGGCATGTACCACGTGCTCACCGAGGGCCAGTTGGTCACCGACTGGTCCAACGCCCTCACCGCCGAGCACGGCAACGTGTTCGCCATGATCGGTGTCTCCCTCCTCGTCTTCCCCAAGCTCGCGCTCGGCCTCTCCGGCTTCGAGACCGGCGTCGCGGTCATGCCGCACGTACAGGGCGATCCGGACGACACGGAGGAGAACCCGAAGGGCCGCATCCGGGACACGAAGAAGCTCCTCACGGCCGCCGCCCTGATCATGAGCGTGTTCCTGATCGCGACGAGCTTCATCACCACCGTGCTGATCCCGGAGAAGGAGTTCGAGCCCGGCGGCCAGGCCAACGGACGCGCCCTCGCCTATCTGTCGCACGAGTACCTGGGCAACGCCTTCGGCACGGTCTACGACGTCTCGACCATCGCGATCCTCTGGTTCGCCGGCGCCTCCGCCATGGCCGGCCTGCTCAACCTGATGCCCCGCTATCTGCCCCGCTACGGCATGGCCCCGCACTGGGCCCGCGCCGTCCGCCCGATGGTGATCGTCTTCACGCTGATCGGTTTCCTGGTCACCTGGATCTTCAACGCCGACGTCGACGCCCAGGGCGGCGCCTACGCGACCGGCGTCCTGGTGCTCATGTCCTCGGCGGCGATCGCGGTGACCATCGCCGCCCGCCGCGCCCAGCAGAAGGGCTGGACGATCGGCTTCGCCACGGTCTCGGCGGTCCTGCTCTACGTCACCGTGGCCAACGTCATCGAGCGCCCCGACGGCGTCAAGATCGGTGCCTGCTTCATCGCCGGCATCATCCTGGTCTCCCTGCTGTCGCGGCTGGCCCGTGCCTTCGAGCTCCGCGTCACCAGCGTGACGCTGGACGACATGGCGGAACGTTTCATCCGAGACATGTCCAGCCGCAAGATCCGGTTCATCGCCAATGAGCCCGACCAGCGGGACAAGGCCGAGTACCGCGACAAGATCGAGCAGATCCAGAACGACAACGACATCCCCGGCGAGGACTTCGTCTTCGTCGAGGTCACGGTCCTCGACCCCTCCGAGTTCGAGGCGGGTCTGACGGTCCGCGGCGAGGTCCTCCACAACCGCTACCGCGTCCTGACCCTGGAGTCCTCCTCCATCCCGAACGCGCTCGCCGCCCTGCTCCTGCACGTCCGCGACTCCACCAACTGCACGCCGCACATGTACTTCGAGTGGACCGAGGGCAACCCCTTCACCAACTTCCTGCGCTTCTTCCTCTTCGGCCAGGGCGAGGTCGCCCCGGTCACCCGCGAGGTCCTGCGCGAGGCAGAACCGGACCGCGAACGCCGCCCGCGCGTCCACACGGGCTGAGCGGGGCGGCCCGGCCTCCGCGGAACGGCATCCCTCGATACGGCGTCCCTCGATACGGCATCTCTCGATACGGCATCCTCCGATACGGCGACTGTCTTGGAACAGCTGCCTGTTGGGGCGTCCCTCTGTGAGAGCGGCTGCATGCCGGAGCGGCTCCCTATCGGGGCGACTGCCTGTCCGGACGGCCGTCTGCCGGAGCGACCGCCTGTCCGCACGGCTGCCTATCGGAGCGGCTGCCTATGGGGCCGACTGTCAGTCCGCACGGCTGCCTGTCCGGACGACTGTCTGTCGGAACGGCTGCATCCAGGGGCGCCTGCCTGTCCCGACAGCTGCCTGTCGGAGCGGCAGCGCCAGGCGAGCCACCAGCCGCCGGTCGACCCCCGCCCACGCGCGTCAGGATCCCGTCAAGATCCGGCCCTACGGCGTCAGAGCACCGTCAGCGGCGGCGACCGACCGCCCCGGGCGGCCTACGTTCGCCTCATGCAACGGAGCAGACCGCCGAACCCGGCCGGCGACCGCCATTGGCGGGGCAGCGCCCGACTGGCGGCGTGCTGCGCCCTGGTCTTCTGTGCCATGACGCTGCTGGTCGACTGGGACGCGGAGACCCTGACCCCGCCGCGCGCCCTGCTGTGGCTCACGCTCTCGGCGGGCGTCTTCGCCATCCTGCTCCCGCCCAGGGTCACGGCGGGCCCTGGCTGGCTCGCGGTGCGCGGCCCCGTCCGCCGGCACATGGTCCGTACGGACGCCCTGGTCGCCGTACGCCAATTCAGCGGCGCCTCCTCGCACTTGGTTCTGCGCGACGCCCACGGCCACCAACTGGAACTCGACCCCCGCGTCCTGGTCGCCGACCCGCTGCTGTGGCACGAACTGGACACGGGCGTACGCCGCTCGGTCGAACGCGGCACGCTGCGCCAGGGCACGGAGGTACTCCTGCGGCTCGGCCACCGGATCGACGGCGAGACCGCTCAGGCGGTGCTCAGAGCGTCGGGGCTTTCCTGACGAACCCACGCCGCTGCGGACGTACCACCACCCGGCCGAAGTCCATCCGGCCGTGTATCTCCACCCGCAGGTCCACCGGGACGCCCGGATCACCGGCCGGACGCGACTTGATCTTGGCGTATCCGATCACCAGGGCGTCCGTGTCCACGACCACGCCCGGCCGGGTCACCAGCCGCAGGGCACCCCCGCGCATGTCGAGGTCGATGTGCAGCGTGTCGTGCGCGATCACCGCGTTCGTGAAGTCGAGCGTCACATCGCCCCACTCCGACTCGATCTCCAGGCGCCTCGGCACCACCCACCCGTCCCCACGCCGGGCCGATCCGCCGCGCTGCTCGATACGCACGACATCTTTCACCTCGGCCACGACTCCGCCGGCAATGGATGGCAGGTCCGCCGTGAGCACGGCCAACTCCCCCATCGTGCGCGCCGACAACGCGGCCTCGACGCGCTCGTCGAGCTCCTCCGAGGTCAGCCGACCGTCCCCGGCGGCGATGCGCAGCACGTCCACGACCCGGTCCCGGTCCGCGTGCGAAGCCCTCAGCTCGAGCGAGGCGGCAGCACCGGACGCCCCGCCACCCCGCGACAGCTCACCGGACATGTCCTCACTCCCCTCCCACGCGACGGACTAACGTTATATCGCGTTATACCCAACGCTCAACCCCACGTCCGCCAGGGCCCGTTCCCGGCCCTATCGTGATCCGCATGCAGAGCTACACGATCGGCCAGGCAGCACGACTGCTCGGCGTCAGCCCCGACACCGCGCGCCGCTGGGCGGACGCCGGCCGGGTGGCGACCCATCGCGACGAGGGCGGGCGGCGGCTCATCGAAGGCCGGGACCTGGCCGCCTTCTCCGTCGAACTCGCCAAGGCGGGCAACGCCGAGGAGGAGACCTCCTACACCTCGGTCCGCAACGCGTTCCCCGGAATCGTCACCGCGATCAAACTCGGCGACGTGGCGGCCCAGGTCGAGATCCAGGCCGGCCCGCACCGCCTGGTCTCGCTGCTGACCCGCGAGGCCGTCGAGGAGCTGGGCCTTGAGGTCGGCATGGAGGCCACCGCCCGAGTGAAGTCGACAAACGTACACATCGACCGCACCTGACCCGGGACACCGCTCCCGCCCCGGACGCCACTCCCGTACGAACGCACATGCGGCACGTATCGCCTTACGGCCCAGCTCATGCGATGCGACAGGAGACTTACACCTCGCATATGCGCCAGTATGATCGGCGCACGGGAGGAGCCCGACGGTCTCCTCCACGAAGAAACAGAGGGAGTGGACCCTTGATGACCCGTTCCGCGCGCCGGACCCGCCGGACCCTGCAGGCGGCCGGTGCAGGAGCCGCAGCGCTGTTGGCCCTGAGCGCCTGCTCCTCGTCCGACGACTCCTCCTCCACGAAGTCGGACTCCTCGGCGTCGGCGTCCTCGTCGCCCAAGCTGTCCGGAACCGTGACGGTCTTCGCCGCGGCCTCCCTCCAGGAGAGCTTCACGACCCTGGGCAAGGAGTTCGAGAAGGCCCATCCCGGCACGAAGGTCACCTTCAGCTTCGGCGGCAGCGACAGCCTCGCCGCCGGCATCACCGGCGGCGCCCCCGCCGACGTCTTCGCCTCCGCCAGCCCCAAGACGATGGCGATCGTGACGGACAAGAAGGACAACGCCACCGAGCCGGCCACCTTCGTCCGCAACCAGCTGGAGATCGCCACCCTGCCGGGCAACCCCGACAAGGTCGCCTCCCTGAAGGACCTCACCAAGTCCTCGCTGAAGGTCGTCCTGTGCGACAAGACGGTGCCCTGCGGCGCCGCCGCCCAGAAGGCACTGGATGCCAGCAAGCTGAAGCTCACCCCGGTCTCCTACGAGGAGGACGTCAAGAGCGCCCTGAACAAGGTGGTGCTCAAGGAGGCCGACGCCGCCGTCGTCTACAAGACGGATGTGAAGGCCGCGGGCAGCAAGGTGGAGGGCGTGGAGTTCCCCGAGTCCGCCGGCGCCATCAACGACTACCCGATCGCCCTGCTCAAGAACGCGAAGAACCCGGAGGCCGCCAAGGCGTTCATCGCGCTCGTGCAGTCCGCCGAGGGCCAGAAGGTCCTGAGCGAGGCCGGGTTCCTCAAGCCGTGACCCCGACCGAGAAGTCCGACGCCGCGGCCGACACCCTCCAGGGCGGCCCGCGGCGCGGGCGTGTCCGGACGGGCCGGCGCGGGGTTCCGCTGCCCCTGCTGGTGCCGGCGCTGATCGGCCTGGCGTTCCTGTTGCTGCCACTGGTCGCCCTTCTCGTACGGGCTCCGTGGAGCACCATGCCGGAACAGCTGACCAGCGCCGAGGTGTGGCAGGCCCTGCGGCTCTCGCTGGTGTGCGCGACGGCGGCGACCGCGGCGTGCCTGGTCATCGGCGTGCCGCTGGCCTGGCTGCTGGCCCGCACGGACTTCCCGGGACGCGGCTTCGTACGCGCCCTGGTGACCCTGCCGCTCGTGCTGCCCCCGGTGGTCGGCGGTGTGGCCCTGCTGCTCGCCCTCGGCCGCAACGGCGTGGTCGGCCAGTGGCTGGACTCCTGGTTCGGCATCACGCTCCCCTTCACCACCGCGGGGGTCGTCGTCGCGGAGACCTTCGTCGCGTTGCCGTTCCTCGTCATCAGTGTGGAGGGCACGCTGCGCGCCGCCGACCCGCGCTACGAGGAGGCGGCCACCACCCTGGGCGCCTCCCGCTTCACCGCGTTCCGCCGGGTCACCCTGCCGCTGATCGCGCCGGGCGTCGCGGCGGGCGCCGTGCTGGCCTGGGCGCGGGCCCTGGGCGAGTTCGGCGCGACGATCACTTTCGCGGGCAACTTCCCGGGCCGCACCCAGACCATGCCACTCGCGGTCTACCTGGCCCTGCAGAACAACCCGGAGGCCGCGATCGCCCTCAGCCTGGTCCTGCTGGCGGTGTCGATCGCGGTGCTGGCGGGCTTGCGGGACCGTTGGATGACGGCGTCATGACGCAGACCCACGGGAAGCCAGTCTGATGAAGAAGGCACAACCGGCAGCAGCCGATGACGCTCAGCCCTCACAGGGGCCATCCGCACCCGGGAATGAAAGTGGCACGGGCGGTGCGGGCGGGAACCCGAACCCGGCCGAAGTCCCGGCACCCACAACGGACCCGCACCCCAAAACGCACATCACCGACGGCCTCGACGCCCACCTGCACGTGGAGCGCGGCACCTTCCGCCTCGACATCGCCCTCACCGCGGCCCCCGGCGACGTGGTCGCCCTGCTCGGCCCCAACGGCGCCGGCAAGACCACCGCCCTGCGCGCCCTCGCCGGTCTCGTCCCGCTCACCGGCGGCCATCTCCGGCTGGACGGCGCCACGTTGGACCGTACGCCTCCCGAGTCCCGCCCCGTCGGCGTCGTCTTCCAGGACTACCTGCTCTTCCCCCACCTCACCGCCCTCGACAACGTGGCCTTCGGCCCCCGCTGCCAGGGCGCCGGCAAGGCCGAGTCCCGCGCCCATGCCGCCGAGTGGCTCGACCGCATGGGCCTCGCAGAGCACGCCGGCGCCAAACCGCGCCGCCTCTCCGGCGGCCAGGCCCAGCGCGTCGCTCTCGCCCGGGCCCTGGCCACCCATCCCCGGCTCCTGCTCCTGGACGAGCCCCTCGCCGCCCTGGACGCCCGCACCCGCCTGGACGTACGGGCCCAACTCCGCCGCCACCTGGCCGAGTTCGAGGCGGTCGCGGTCCTGGTCACGCACGACCCGCTGGACGCCATGGTGCTGGCCGACCGACTGGTGGTCATCGAGAACGGCCACGTCGTCCAGGACGGCACGCCGTCCGACATCGCCCGCCACCCGCGCACGGACTACATCGCCCAACTGGTCGGCCTCAACCTCTACAAGGGCCAGGCCGACGGCCACACCGTGCGCCTCGACGCGGGCCCCGCCATCACCACCACGGAGATCCTGTCCGGCCCGGTCTTCGTGGCGTTCCCGCCGAGCGCCGTGACCCTCTACCGCGACCGCCCCACCGGCTCCAGCGCCCGCAACCACTGGCGCTGCGAGGTCGCCGGCCTGGAGACCCACGGCGACCAGATCCGCGCCGACCTCTCCGGCGAACTCCCCCTCGCCGCCGACCTCACCACGGTCGCCGCGGCCGAACTCGACCTGCACCCGGGCGCCCCGGTCTGGGCGACGGTCAAGGCAACGCAGACCCACGCCTACCCGGCCTGACCCGCCTCCCCCATTCCGGTGGGTGACGACCGCGTGACGCGAAAGGGCCCCGCCGAAGCGGGGCCCTTTCGCACTGTCTCAGTCCTCGTACGCGTCCATCGGCGGGCACGAGCAGACCAGATTGCGGTCGCCGAAGGCCTGGTCGACCCGGCGCACCGGCGGCCAGTACTTGTCCGCGGCCGAGACACCGGCCGGGAAGACGGCCTCCTCGCGCGAGTACGCGTGCTCCCAGTCGCCGCCGAGCGCGCCCGCGGTGTGCGGCGCGTTCCGCAGCGGGTTGTCCTCCGCGGGCCACTCGCCCGTCCCGACCTTCTCGATCTCCGCGCGGATGGCGATCATCGCCTCGCAGAACCGGTCCAGTTCGGTCAGGTCCTCGGACTCGGTCGGCTCGATCATCAGCGTGCCGGCCACCGGGAACGACATCGTCGGCGCGTGGAAGCCGTAGTCGATCAGCCGCTTGGCGACGTCGTCGACACTCACCCCGGTCGCCTTGGTCAGCGGCCGCAGGTCGATGATGCACTCGTGCGCGACCAACCCGCCGGGGCCGGTGTAGAGCACGGGGTAGTGCGGCTCGAGCCGCTTGGCGATGTAGTTGGCGCTGAGGACCGCCACCTGCGTGGCACGCTTCAGCCCCTCCCCGCCCATGAGCCGGACGTACGCCCACGAGATCGGCAGGATGCCCGCGGAACCCCACGGAGCCGCCGAGATCGGTCCGACACCCGTCTCAGGACCGGCCGCGGGCTGCATCGGGTGGTTCGGCAGATACGGCGCCAGGTGCTCGCGCACGCCGACGGGCCCGACGCCCGGACCACCACCGCCGTGCGGGATACAGAAGGTCTTGTGCAGGTTCAGATGCGAGACGTCACCGCCGAAGTGCCCCGGCTTGGCAAGCCCCACAAGGGCGTTGAGGTTGGCGCCGTCGACGTACACCTGGCCGCCCGCCTCGTGCACCTGCGCGCAGATGTCGGCGACGTGCTCCTCGAACACACCGTGCGTGGAGGGGTACGTGATCATCAGCACCGACAGCTCTTCGCGGTACTGCTCGATCTTCGCCCGCAGGTCCTCGACGTCGATCTCGCCGTCCTCGGCGGTCTTCACGACGACGACCTTCATGCCGGCCATCACCGCACTGGCGGCGTTGGTGCCGTGCGCGGACGAGGGGATCAGGCACACGGTCCGCTGCTCGTCGCCGTTGGCGCGGTGATATCCGCGTACGGCGAGCAGCCCGGCCAGTTCGCCCTGTGATCCGGCGTTGGGCTGCAGGGACACCTTGTCGTACCCGGTGACCTCGGCGAGCCGCTCCTCCAGCTCACGGATGAGCGTGAGGTAGCCCTGCGCCTGCTCGGCGGGCGCGAACGGGTGCAGCTGCCCGAACTCCGGCCAGGTGACCGGCTCCATCTCCGTGGTCGCGTTGAGCTTCATGGTGCAGGAGCCGAGCGGGATCATGCCGCGGTCGAGCGCGTAGTCGCGGTCGGCCAGCCTGCGCAGGTAGCGCAGCAGCGCGGTCTCGGAGCGGTACTGGTGGAAGACGGGGTGGGCGAGGTAGGCGTCGCTGCGCAGCAGTGCCTGCGGGATCGCCTCCTCGGCGGCCGCGTCCAGCGCCTCGATGTCGCTCTCGACCCCGAACGCGGTCCATACGGCGCCCAGTTGGGCCCGCGCGGTGGTCTCGTCGCAGGCGATCGACACGTGGTCGGCATCGACGAGGTGGAGGTTGACGCCGTTCTCACGCGCGGCGGTGACGACCTCTGCGGCGCGGCCCGGCACACGCACGGTGAGTGTGTCGAAGTACGACCCGTGCACGACCTCGACGCCGCCGGCCCTGAGCCCCGCGGCGAGGATCGTGGCGTACCGGTGGGTGCGCTGCGCGATGCCCTTCAGCCCGTCCGGCCCGTGGTAGACGGCGTACATCCCCGCCATGACGGCGAGCAGCACCTGCGCGGTGCAGATGTTGCTGGTGGCCTTCTCCCGCCGGATGTGCTGCTCGCGGGTCTGCAACGCGAGCCGGTAGGCCTTGTGCCCGTCGGCGTCCACGGACACCCCCACGAGCCGCCCGGGCAGGCTGCGCGCGAACTTCTCGTGCACCGCCATGTAGCCGGCGTGCGGCCCACCGAAGCCCATCGGCACACCGAAGCGCTGCGTCGTACCGACGGCGATGTCCGCGCCGAGCTCACCGGGCGACTTCAGCAGCGTCAACGCGAGCAGGTCGGCAGCGACGGTCACGAGCGCGCCGAGCTCGTGCGCCTGGTCGATCAGCGCCTTGATGTCGCGTACGACACCGGAGGCGCCGGGGTACTGGACGAGCACGCCGTTGATCTCGCGCCCGGCGAGGTCGGCCGGAATGCCGCCGCCGAGGTCGGCGACCACGACCTCCACCCCCGTCGGCTCGGCACGGGTCTCGATCACGGCGATGGTCTGCGGCAGGACGTCCGCGTCGACCAGGAACAGGCCCTTCTTGTTCTTGCCCATGCGCCGGGAGAGGGCCATGGCCTCGGCAGCCGCCGTGCCCTCGTCGAGCAGCGAGGCACCGGAGGTGGGCAGCCCGGTGAGGTCGGCGACCATCGTCTGGAAGTTCAGCAGCGCCTCGAGCCGCCCCTGCGAGATCTCCGGCTGATACGGCGTGTAGGCCGTGTACCAGGCCGGGTTCTCCATCACGTTCCGCAGGATGACCGGCGGGGTGAAGGTGCCGTAGTACCCGAGCCCGATCATGGAGTCGAGCACCTGGTTGCGGTCGGCCAGCGAACGCAGCTCGGCCAGCACCTCGGCCTCGGTGCGCGCACCCGGCAGCTCGAGCGCGTCGGCGTTCTTGATCACGTCCGGGACCGCGGCGGTGGTGAGCTCGTCCAGCGAGCCGTATCCGGCCTGCGCGAGCATCTTGGCCCGGGCCTCGAGGTCAGGGCCGATATGGCGCTGCTCGAAGGGAATCCCCTTCTCGAGCTCGGAGAGCGGAATGCGATGGGCGGTCATTGCGGAGGCCTCCTGGTCTGACACGACCTTCGAGGGGCACCATGGCGCGGGTACCCGGACGGCCTCCCCCTCTGTCATCACAACCTGAGAGCTTCACCGGATCACCCGAGGGTGTCCGGCTTTCACCGTCGGTGAGAGCGGAAGTCGTGGGACACCCGCTCTGCTTTCCAGAGTGACCTCGTCCGCGCGGTACGTGAGCCTGAGAGATTCCGGGGAGGATTTGCTCCTTCGGCGCCTCCGATGGTGTCCGGAGGACTCTCCCGCACGGGGTCAGCAGCCGATGTCAGCCTACCAGCGAGCGCGACACCCGCTCTTTCGAGTGGCCGCCTTCGCCGATGTGCTCTTTTGTAGTGCTTACGGATGAGTTGCGACCAAGTGGAGGGCCCGTGCAGACCGACATCGATCCGCGCAACCTGATCGGCCGCAAGGCGTTCGACCGCAACGGCACCAAGCTCGGCACGATCGACGAGGTCTACCTCGACGACGCCACCGGCGTGCCGGAGTGGGCGGCCATACGAACCGGCCTGTTCTCCCGGGACGCCTTCGTCCCCCTGGAGCCGAGCGAACTGGTCGAGGGCACCCTCCACGTCCCCTTCGAACGCTCCCTCATCAAGGACGCCCCCGACTTCGGCGTCGGCCGCCACCTCTCCCCCGAGCAGGAGCTCCAGCTCTACCACCACTACGGCCTCGACATCGCCACTCCCCCCTCCGTCCCGGACCGCGACTTCGGCAGACTCGCAGGCACGGAGGACGCAGAGGCCTGACCCACCCCACCCATCCTGCGGGGCCGCCGGTTCCAGCCCGCGCAGCCCGCGGACAGTCGCGCCGCCGGGGCCCAACGCCCTCCGACCCGGCCTGCGCGGCCGCGGGCAGCTATCCGCGCAGTCTGCGGGGCAGCCGTGCTGCCGGGCGCCATCCGTCCCAAAGAAGAGCGGCACCCCGCTCATGCCGAGCCGCGCGGCCCACCCCAGCACCAGCCCCGGTCAGCCACGAATCCCGTCCACCGAAGCCCCAGGTCTCGCCACCAACGGCAACGGATCCGCCGGCTCCAGCTCAGGATCGTCGGTCCGAAAAGTCCGCACCCGCCCCGGCTCGGAGACCGGCGTCTCGAACCGCACAGTCACCCGCCCGAGCCCGCTCCCTTGCACCCACCCGTGCCCGAACTGGGCATGCCGCACATCGTGCCCCGAGGGCCACCGCCGCTCGACGGGCGCCTGCTGCTCCTCGACGACCTCCTCGTCGCCCTCCTCCGCCGCATGCTCCGCTTCCTCCCCCGCGGCCTGCGCGAACAGATCCTCCTGCGTGTAGTCGGCGAGCCCGCTCACCCCCACCCCCAACAGCCGCACACCCCCCGTCGTGTCCACGGATTCCAGCAGCCGGGCGGCAGCCTCCCGCACCACCGCCGGATCGTCCGTGGGCCCACGCAGCGTCTCGGAACGGGTCAGCGTCGAGAAGTCGTACCGCCGCACCTTCAGCACGATGGTCCGCCCCGAAAGCCCCGCGCCGCGCAGCCGCCGCACGCACCGCTCGGCCAGCCGCTGCACCTCGAGGCCCACCCGGATCCGGTCGTGGATGTCCACGTCGTAGGTGTCCTCGACCGACACCGACTTGGTCTCCCGCTCCGCAACCACGGGCCGGTCGTCGTGCGCCAGCGCCATGGCGTGCAACGCGTGCCCGTGGGCCTTGCCCAGCAGCCGGACGAGCTCGTCCTCGCCCGCCTCGGCGATCTCGTCGACCGTGGTGATTCCGGCCCGCCGCAGATGGTCCCCCGTCGCAGGCCCCACCCCCGGCAGCGTCCGCACCGACATCGGCCCGAGCAGCGCCCGCTCGGTCCCGGGATCGATCAGCACCAACCCGTCCGGCTTGGCCTCCTCGGAGGCGATCTTCGCGATCATCTTGGACGCGGCGAGGCCCACGGACCCGGTGAGCCCCGTGCCGGCCCGTATGTCGGTGCGCAGCTTCTCCCCCACCAGCCGCGCCGACGCCGCGTCCCAGGCTGCCTTCCCGGCCTCCAGGTCCACGAAGGCCTCGTCCAGGCTCAGCGGCTCCACCAGCGGCGACAGCGAGTGCAGCAACTCCATGACCTGCTCGCTGATCGACCGGTAGAACCCGAAGCGCGGCACGAGATACGCGGCGTTCGGCGCCAGCCGCCGCGCCTGGGCCATCGGCATCGCCGACCGCACCCCGAAGACCCGTGCCTCGTACGAAGCCGTCGCGACCACCCCACGCGGCCCGAGCCCGCCCACGATCACGGCCTTCCCGCGCAGACTCGGCTTGGATGCCTGCTCCGCCGAGGCGTAGAAGGCATCCATGTCGAGATGCAGGATCGTGGGCGCGTTTCTCACATCTCCGATGCTGCCCTACGCCACTGACAATGCCGTCGTACGACCGCCCGAGCGCCCTGCTGAGCCGCGGGGGAAGCTCTCAGACCGCCCGGTTGCGCCGTCGCGCCAGTTCGTCCGCCGGGTTGGGCCCGACCAGGGTCTCGCCGGTGTCGATCCGCTCACCGTGCAGCTGCGAGAGCGCGCTCTCGACGTCCCGCCACACGACACCGACGGCGATCCCGAAGATCCCCTGCCCGCCCTGGAGCAGCGCGTGGACCTCGTCGGGCGACGTGCACTCGTAGACCGTGGCACCGTCGCTCATCAGCGTCATGCGCTCGAGGTCCCGGAAGCCGCGCTCCCGCAGGTGCACCACCGCGGTGCGGATGTTCTGCAGCGATACACCGGTGTCCAGGAACCGCTTGACGATCTTCAGGACGACGACGTCCCGGAAGCTGTACAGCCGCTGCGTCCCCGACCCGTAGGCGGGCCGCACGCTCGGCTCGACGAGCCCGGTGCGGGCCCAGTAGTCCAGTTGCCGGTACGTGATACCGGCGGCCGCACAGGCCGTCGGACCCCGGTAGCCGATCTGCTCGGACGCCATGGACGTCGCCCCTCCGCTGCTCGGCACGGCCGCCGGTCGCTGCGGAGCGTGATCAGCCTCGCTGCCGTGAAGCGGGTACGGACCGCTCTCCCCCAGACTGCGTCCGGGGGCACCCCCAGCCGTACCGTCGCCGCTGCTTCTCACGCCGACCTCCGTCCTTGACCTGCCTCCTCGACGGTAGGCAGCCACCCGGGGTGCGTCAACGACCGCCACACTCGGCACGCCGAGTGATAATCACCCTAGGAGTGGTTTCCCGCACCCACCCGCGGGGAAAGGCTAGCCGAATGCCCTCGGAGGGGGCCGCAGGACGCTCTCACTCGCCGCTGGCAATTGCCTGCATTTGACCGTGAACAGCGGGGAACCGGCCCGCCGCGGACCACGGATCCGCCGGGCCGACCGCACCTCACTGACTGCTGGTCCCGAAGTCCTCCGGCGAGATCTGGTCGAGGAACTCGCGGAACTTCTCCACCTCGTCCTCCTGCTCGTCCGGAATCGCGATGCCCGCGTCGTCGAGCACGCCGTCACTGCCGTAGATCGGCGTTCCGGTGCGCAGGGCGAGCGCTATGGCGTCGGACGGACGGGCGCTGACCTCGACCCCGCTGGCGAAGACCAGCTCCGCGTAGAAGACGCCCTCACGCAGGTCCGTGATGCGGACTTCGGTGAGCTCCTGACCGACGGCCTCCAGCACGTCCTTGAACAGGTCGTGGGTCAGCGGTCGCGCGGGGGCCATGCCCTGCTGGGCGAAGGCGATCGCCGTCGCCTCCCCCGGCCCGATCCAGATGGGGAGGTAGCGGTCGCCTCCCACTTCGCGCAGGAGCACGATCGGTTGGTTGGAGGGCATTTCGACCCGGACACCTACGACATCGAGCTCGTTCACACAGCAACCCTAGGACGTGGCCGGGACGTTTGGGTAGTCGGGCAGAGAACGGGGGGTCGATCCGGCCTCCGCAGACGCGCCGGAATCAGGGCAGTCGCACGCCGAGGGCGGTCTGCACGAGTGCGGCGTGCAGCTTCACCGTGAGCGCCGCCAGCTCCTTCGTACGCGCCTCCGCATGCGCCCTGGTCTGCGGATTGCGGTGGCGCTTGAGCGGGGCCACCACCTGGTCCACGAGCCCGGCCTCTCGTTCGGCGGAGGCCTTCATGGCCCTGAGATGCCGCGGTTCGATCCCGAACCGCCCGAGCTCCAGGACGAGCGACGCCACGGTCACGGACTCGGCGTCGTACACCCCCTCCGGCAACGGCACGACAAGCCCGTACGACTCCCACTCCTCGAGCTCCTGCTCGCCGATCCCGGCAGCCGCCAGCAGCTCGGCCCGCCCGATCCGAGCCGCTGTGGGCCCCTCGGGCGGCTCCAGGAGTGGCTCGCCGTCCCGCTGACGCCCCAGGGCGGGCAGTGGTACGGCCTCACCGCGCTCCATGGCGTCCAGGTGCTCGCGGATCACCTTGAGGGGCAGATAGTGATCCCGCTGCATCCTCAGCACATGGCCGAGGCGCTCGACGTCGTCCGCGCTGAACTTGCGATACCCCGAGGGGGTGCGCTGCGGCTCGATGAGCCCCTCCGACTCCAGGAAGCGGATCTTGGAGATGGTGACTTCGGGGAACTCGTCGCGCAGCACGTTCAGCACCGTGCCGATGCTCATCAGTCCACTGTCCGTGGCGGCGGTGCCGTGCCCGGCACCGCCGCTCGGTGTTCGAAGCATGGGCATTCCCTGGGGGTCCCCCCGGACGGAGTCTGGGGAGGGGTCAGTAGCCCCGCTGGCTCGCGTAGAAGACCAGCCGGTACTTGCCGATCTGCACCTCGTCACCGTTGTTCAGGGCGACCTGGTCGATCCGCTCGCGGTTGACGTACGTGCCGTTCAGACTGCCCACGTCGGCCACCGTGAACGAACCGTCCCCACCGCGGCGGAACTCCACGTGCCGGCGCGAGACCGTCACGTCGTCCAGGAAGATGTCACTCTGCGGATGACGCCCGGCCGTGGTCAGGTCGCCGTCCAGAAGGAAGCGGCTGCCAGAGTTCGGCCCACGGCGCACGACCAGGAGGGCGGAGCCCAGCGGCAGCGCGTCAACGGCAGCCTGCGCCTCTGGAGAGAGCGCCGGCATCTGCGTCTGACCGGTGACTTCGGCGTCGTAGGCCTCGAGGCCGGAAATGGAGATCGTGGACGTCGTCTCGGACGGCCGCTCAGCCGTGGCCCCGGCCCGCAGCGGAGCGCCGCAGTTGGAGCAGAAGCGGCTGTTCTCCGCGTTGCGGTTACCGCACCTCGTACACACCTGGGCCGACATAGGGGAAAACCCTCCACCCGTACTTGAGGTTGACGGTTGCCCGAAACCTATGTCGCCGGACTGCGCAGGGTCAACAGACGGCGCGCCCTGACCTCCGGAAATGTCCCCGCCGGGACCACCGACCTGGTCCCGGAACAGCGGGCGCTGGCCCTCTGCGTCGGGCTGTGCGCGATGACGAGCGGTCGCGTTGTCGCTACCCTCTCGCGCGCTCTTGCCGAACAACTTCGCAAACAACTTCACGGGCGATTCCCCTTGACCGAAACAGACCCGCCCGTGGGGCAGGACGAACCCTGATTGCATACACCGGCCGACCCGGACATCCTCACAACGTCCGTATCCACCAGACAGTTTCCACCACGCACCACCCATTCGGTGCGCCGACCCCCCGCAACCTCATGCCCCCGCCGGACGTCCCCCATGCACCGCCGGTTCACTAGGAGGACGACCGAGCGTAGTCAGGCCGCTTCGCCGCTCGCAAGGCGTCCACGACGATCTTGCTCGACCGCTGGACGGCAACGGTGGCCTGCTCCTTCTCAAGAGTCTGCACCACACCTCCAGGGATGTTGAGCGCCGGCTCGAGGTCCTCCGGCTTGCCGATGACCTTGAAACGATAGGGGGCGTTGATCTTGTTCCCGTCGACGCTCACGCTCTTGCCGGAGTCAGTGAGGTAGGTGCCGGCGACCACCCTCACGCCGTTCACCTGGATCGCCTCCGCGCCGGCCGCGCGCAGCTCCTGGATCGCGTCGAGCAGCATGTCCGCCTCGACCGTCCCCTTCGTGTCCTCGATGGTCATCGTGATGCCGGGCCCCTGTGCGGCCACCGTGCCCGCCAGAATGCCGAGTTGCTTCTCCTTCTCGACAGTCTGCTTGCGGGCCTCCTCCGCCTGGTCGGAGCTGTTCTCCAACTCGTCGCGCTGCTTCTCCAGTCCCTGCTTCTCGTCATCAAGACGTTGCGTACGGTCATCGAGTTCATCCAGGATGCGAACAAGATCTTCCTGACGCGCGCCGCGCAGCGCGCTGTCACTGTTGCTGTTCGAGGCGACCTGGATGGCCAGACCGAAGCCCAGGCCGAACAGCAGGACGGCGACGATGAGTTGGGCGCGGGTGACGCGCGGCGGCCAGAGGCCCTTCACCAGCCTCTGCCGCCCGGTCTGCCCCGGCTGCTTCTCCTCCGAGGCTTCCTCGGCGTCGGGAGCCGTCGCGGAGACCTCTTCCGGGAGCTCCTTGCGCAGCCTGTTCTCCGGCGTCTCTTCCTTGTCGCTCATCGGCCTCACGCCCGGAACACGTGGCGACGGATCGCCGCGGCATTGGAGAAGATGCGGATGCCGAGGACCACGACGACACCGGTGGACAGCTGAGCGCCCACACCCAACTTGTCGCCCAGGAACACGATCAGCGCGGCCACGACAACGTTGGACAGGAACGACACCACGAAGACCTTGTCGTCGAAGATCCCGTCGAGCATGGCCCGCAGACCACCGAAGACGGCGTCGAGCGCCGCGACGACGGCGATCGGCAGATAAGGCTCGACGACCGCCGGAACCTCAGGCCGGACCAACAGTCCGGCCACGACTCCCACGACGAGGCCCAGTACGGCGATCACGATGTGCCCTTCTCGGATTTCTCGGTGTTCGGCTGTGCAGTACGTACGATCACACTCGGTGCGGCCGGCAGCCGGAGGTCGCCCTCCACGGAGATGCTGGTCCGGATGCCGTAGTTCTCTTGCAGGGCGTGCAGATACAACCCGTCGGCACTGTTCTGGAACCTGGTGCTGAGCTGCTTGCCGTTCCCCACGGCCAGCACCGTATAAGGCGGAACCAGTGGCTTGTTGTCGACCAGTATCGCGTCCCCCGCGGCCCTGATCGCCGACAGCGCCGTCAGCCGCTGCCCGTTGATGGAGACGGCCTCGGCCCCCGACTCCCACAGCCCGTTGACCACGCGCTGCATGTCGCGGTCTCGCACCCGACCGGTGTCGGAGAAGTCCGAGGTCTCGCGCGGGTCGCCATTGCCACCGCTGGTGGCTTCCTTGGCGTCGTTCACGACCAGTTTCACGCCGGGGCCGTGCACGGCGACCGCACCCGACAGAATGCCGACCAGCTCGCTCTTGTCCCCGCCGCCGCTCTTCTTCAGGGCCTCACGCTGCCGCGCGCTCACGTCGTCGCGCAGCTTGTCGACGGAGCCCTCCAGCTTGTCAGCCGCCGTCGTCTCCCGGTCGATGCGGTCGATCAGTTCCTCGCGCTCCTTGGCGACGACCGGAGCCGCCACGCGCGCCTGTGCCGCTCCGAGGGTCACTACGAGGGCCGCGAGCACCAGTCCGGCGGCCAAGCCGAGCTTGGCCCGCAGGGTCTTCGGCATACCGCCTGCACCCTCGGCCTTCTTCCTGGCTGCCGCCTCGGCATAGCCGTCGTCGAGGCTGTGATCCATGACGTTGGTGAGCAGCGACATGGAAGCGTCCGGGCGCGAGGGTCGCGTAGGTGTGCTCCGAACGGGGGGCTGCTGCGACATGCCGCACATCGTCGCACGTCGCGCCCACTACCTCCGAATGGCCCCACCGGCGTGCCGGACAGGCCCCGTTGGGGACACCTGTCCGGCACGCACGCGTGCAGCGCTTCTCAGCGGCCGGCGCTGTCCACGACCGCCGACCACTCGTCGAGCAGGGCCTGAGCGGAGGCGTCGTCCGGCCCTTCCGCCCACAGGTGGGTGACCGCCTCGGCCGGGTCGGGCAGCACCATCACCCAGCGCCCGTCGGTCTCCACGACCCGCACACCGTCCGTGGTGTCCACGAAGCGGTCTCCGGCCGCCTCGACCACGCGCCGCATCACAAGTCCCTTGACTGCCCAGGGAGTCGCGAGATCCCGCTTGAGGACGTGCGCCCGCGGAATCCGGGCGTCGATCTGGCTGAGCGTGAGCTGCGTCCTCGCCACCAGCCCGATCAGCCTTACGAAGGCCGCCGTACCGTCGAAGACACTGCTGAACTCCGGGATGATGAAGCCGGCCTTGCCGTCACCACCGAAGATGGTCGCATCGTCGCCCCCGACCCGTGTCAGATCGTCGGGCGAAGTCGTCGTCCACTCCACCTGCGTCCCGTGGTACGCCGCCACCTGCTCGGCGATCCTCGTCGTGGTCACCGGCAGCGCCACCCGCCCGCTGCGCCGCTCCGCGGCCACGAGATCCAGCATGACGAGCAACGCCCGGTCGTCCTCGACGATCCGCCCCTTCTCGTCGACGAGCGACAACCGCTCGCCAACAGGATCGAACCGCACCCCGAAGGCAGCCCGCGACGACGCCACGATCTCACCGAGCCGCAGCAGCCCCGACCGCCGGACATCGGCGGACTCCGTGGGCCGAGACTCGTCGAGCCCGGGGTTGACGGTCAGCGAGTCCACGCCGAGCTTGCCGAGCAGGCTGGGCAGGACCAGACCTGCACTGCCGTTCGACGCGTCGACGACGACCTTCAGCCCGGACTCCTTGATCCCGGTCGTGTCGACGTTGCGCAGCAACGACCCGGTGTACGAGTCGAAGACACTGGCGGGGAAGTGCAGATCCCCGATCTCACCGGGGAACGCCCTCCGGTACTCCTGCCGCGCGAACACCCGGTCCAGCTTCCGCTGGCTGCCCTGCGACAGATCGCCACCGTTCCCGTCGAAGAACATGATGTCCACGGAGTCCGGCACCCCGGGCGTGGTCCGGATCATGATCCCGCCGGCACTGCCCCGCGCGGTCTGCTGGCGGGCGACGGGAAGCGGGACGTTCTCCAGATCGCGTACGTCGATGGCGCTGGCCTGCAGAGCCGAGATGACCGCCCGCTTCAGCGCACGGGCGCCACGGGAGTGGTCGCGGGCCGTGGTGACGGTGGAGCCCTTCTTGAGCGTCGTCGCGTAGGCGCCGGCCAGACGCACGGCGAGCTCGGGTGTGATCTCCACGTTCAGGATCCCGGAGACCCCGCGAGCACCGAAGAGGTGCGCCTGCCCCCTGGATTCCCAGATCACAGAGGTGTTGACGAAGGCACCGGCCTCGATGGTCTTGAACGGGTAGACCCGCACGTTGCCCTGAACGATCGATTCTTCACCGATGAGACACTCGTCGCCGATGACCGCACCGTCCTCGATCCGTGCGGCACGCATGATGTCGGTGTTCTTTCCGACGACGCAGCCACGCAGATTGCTGTGCTGTCCTACGTACACGTTGTCGTGGACAACGGCCTTGTGCAGAAAGGCACCGCTCTTCACGACGACGTTCGAGCCGACGACAGTGTGTTCACGAATTTCGGTATCGGCTTCGACCTTGGCGTAGTCGCCGATGTAGAGCGGACCGCGGAGCACGGCGTCGGGATGCACCTCGGCACCCTCCGCCACCCACACACCCGGAGAAATCTCGAAGCCGTCGATCTCGACGTCGACCTTGCCCTCCAGGACGTCCGCCTGCGCCTTCACGTAGCTCTCGTGCGTGCCGACGTCCTCCCAGTAGCCCTCCGCGACATAGCCGTAGATCGGCTTGCCCTCCTTCATCAACTGCGGGAAAACATCCCCCGACCAGTCGACGGGCACATCGGGCTCGACATAGTCGAAGACTTCGGGCTCCATGACATAGATACCCGTGTTCACGGTGTCGGAGAAGACCTGGCCCCAGGTCGGCTTCTCGAGGAAGCGTTCGACCTTGCCTTCTTCGTCGACGATCGTGATACCGAATTCCAGCGGATTGGGCACCCGCGTCAGACACACAGTGACGAGGGCACCCTTTTCCTTGTGGAAGTTGATCAACTCGGTGAGGTCGAAGTCGGTCAGGGCATCACCGGAAATGACGAGAAAAGCATCGTCCTTCAACGCCTCTTCGGCGTTCTTGACGCTTCCGGCGGTACCGAGCGGCTTCTCCTCGTTGGCATAGGAGAGCTCCATTCCGAGCTCTTCGCCGTCACCGAAGTAGTTCTTGACCAATGAGGCCAGGAACTGGACAGTTACGACGGTCTCGTTCAGCCCATGCCTTTTGAGCAGCCGAAGCACATGCTCCATGATCGGGCGGTTGACCACGGGCAGGAGCGGCTTGGGCATGCTTGAGGTCATGGGGCGAAGGCGTGTGCCTTCACCTCCGGCCATCACGACGGCCTTCATGTCGGAAGCGTCCTCCTCAAAGAGATGACGGTCTAGCCGACTTCACCCGTCCTGATTGTCCCGCACTTTTCCGCCGAGGGCCATCGAGCCACTTCGGCCGCAGCAACCAACGGGTTCAATCGGCCATGGCGTCCGCACGGACCAGGCGGCGGACCTGTACCACGTAGAGGACTCCTGCCCACCAGTAGAGCGTTGTACCCCATCCAGCGAACGCCCATCCGAAAATAGCAGCGAGTGACGAGATCCATCCAGTTCCGTCACTGAGCAGGAGCAACGGGAAAGCGTACATCAGGTTGAACGTAGCTGCCTTCCCCAGGAAGTTCACCTGCGGCGGCGGATAGCCGTGCCGCCGGAGGATACCCACCATCACCAGTAGGACCAGCTCACGCGCCAGAAGTGCAGCGGTCAACCAGATCGGCAGAATCTCGCGCCAGGTGAGGCCGACTAGTGTCGAGAGAATGTAGAGACGGTCGGCCGCGGGGTCGAGGAGCCGGCCGAGGCTGCTGATCTGGTTCCAACGCCGCGCGAGCTTGCCGTCCAGGTAGTCACTGACCCCGCTCAGAGCCAGTACCAGCAGCGCCCACCCGTCACTCTTGGGGCCCCCGAACTCAGGCCTGAGAATCAGCCACAGAAAGACCGGCACGCCGACGAGGCGCGCCATGCTGAGGATGTTGGGGATGGTGAGCACCCGGTCCGTCTGGACGCGGGTCTCCTGGACCTCCACCCGGGGGCCTCCTGTGGGAAACGTGCCAACGATGCCCCCTGACCTTACCTCAACGCAAAAAAGCTCCGGCTCTCGGGCTGTATGCCCAAGAGCCGGAGCTCTAAAAGGAGTTCGGCGGCGTCCTACTCTCCCACAGGGTCCCCCCTGCAGTACCATCGGCGCTGTAAGGCTTAGCTTCCGGGTTCGGAATGTAACCGGGCGTTTCCCTCACGCTATAACCACCGAAACACTATGAAACTGTCGAACCATGCCACACCACGCTCTGTGAAACGTGGGGCTGTTCGTGGTTTCAGAACCAACACAGTGGACGCGAGCAACTGAGGACAAGCCCTCGGCCTATTAGTACCAGTCACCTCCAGCGGTTACCCGCCTTCCAGATCTGGCCTATCAACCCAGTCGTCTACTGGGAGCCTTACCCCATCAAGTGGGTGGGAATACTCATCTCGAAGCAGGCTTCCCGCTTAGATGCTTTCAGCGGTTATCCCTCCCGAACGTAGCCAACCAGCCATGCCCTTGGCAGAACAACTGGCACACCAGAGGTTCGTCCGTCCCGGTCCTCTCGTACTAGGGACAGCCCTTCTCAATATTCCTGCGCGCGCAGCGGATAGGGACCGAACTGTCTCACGACGTTCTAAACCCAGCTCGCGTACCGCTTTAATGGGCGAACAGCCCAACCCTTGGGACCGACTCCAGCCCCAGGATGCGACGAGCCGACATCGAGGTGCCAAACCATCCCGTCGATATGGACTCTTGGGGAAGATCAGCCTGTTATCCCCGGGGTACCTTTTATCCGTTGAGCGACGGCGCTTCCACAAGCCACCGCCGGATCACTAGTCCCGACTTTCGTCCCTGCTCGACCCGTCGGTCTCACAGTCAAGCTCCCTTGTGCACTTACACTCAACACCTGATTGCCAACCAGGCTGAGGGAACCTTTGGGCGCCTCCGTTACTCTTTAGGAGGCAACCGCCCCAGTTAAACTACCCATCAGACACTGTCCCTGATCCGGATCACGGACCCAGGTTAGACATCCAGCACGACCAGACTGGTATTTCAACGACGACTCCCCCCGAACTGGCGTCCGGAGTTCAAAGTCTCCCAGCTATCCTACACAAGCCGAACCGAACACCAATATCAAACTGTAGTAAAGGTCCCGGGGTCTTTCCGTCCTGCTGCGCGAAACGAGCATCTTTACTCGTAGTGCAATTTCACCGGGCCTATGGTTGAGACAGTCGAGAAGTCGTTACGCCATTCGTGCAGGTCGGAACTTACCCGACAAGGAATTTCGCTACCTTAGGATGGTTATAGTTACCACCGCCGTTTACTGGCGCTTAAGTTCTCAGCTTCGCACGCCCGAAAGCGCACTAACCGGTCCCCTTAACGTTCCAGCACCGGGCAGGCGTCAGTCCGTATACATCGCCTTACGGCTTCGCACGGACCTGTGTTTTTAGTAAACAGTCGCTTCTCGCTGGTCTCTGCGGCCACCCCCAGCTCATGGAGAAAATCCAATCACCGGTGATGGCCCCCCTTCTCCCGAAGTTACGGGGGCATTTTGCCGAGTTCCTTAACCATAGTTCACCCGAACGCCTCGGTATTCTCTACCTGACCACCTGAGTCGGTTTAGGGTACGGGCCGCCATAAAACTCGCTAGAGGCTTTTCTCGACAGCATAGGATCATCCACTTCACCACAATCGGCTCGGCATCAGGTCTCAGACTATGTGTCAGGCGGATTTGCCTACCTGACGTCCTACACCCTTACCCCGGGACAACCACCGCCCGGGCTGGACTACCTTCCTGCGTCACCCCATCACTCACCTACTACCACCTTGGTCCGGCGGCTCCACCACTTTCCTTTCCCCGAAGGGTCCGGAACGGCTTCACGGCCTTAGCATCAATAGGTTCGGTGTTTGACGCTTCACAGCGGGTACCGGAATATCAACCGGTTATCCATCGACTACGCCTGTCGGCCTCGCCTTAGGTCCCGACTTACCCTGGGCAGATCAGCTTGACCCAGGAACCCTTAGTCAATCGGCGCACACGTTTCTCACGTGTGAATCGCTACTCATGCCTGCATTCTCACTCGTGAACCGTCCACCACTGCCTTCCGGCGCGGCTTCACCCGGCACACGACGCTCCCCTACCCATCCATACAGGCGTTGGCCCTATTGTATGAATGACACGACTTCGGCGGTACGCTTGAGCCCCGCTACATTGTCGGCGCGGAATCACTAGACCAGTGAGCTATTACGCACTCTTTCAAGGGTGGCTGCTTCTAAGCCAACCTCCTGGTTGTCTCTGCGACTCCACATCCTTTCCCACTTAGCGTACGCTTAGGGGCCTTAGTCGATGCTCTGGGCTGTTTCCCTCTCGACCATGGAGCTTATCCCCCACAGTCTCACTGCCGCGCTCTCACTTACCGGCATTCGGAGTTTGGCTAAGGTCAGTAACCCGGTAGGGCCCATCGCCTATCCAGTGCTCTACCTCCGGCAAGAAACACACGACGCTGCACCTAAATGCATTTCGGGGAGAACCAGCTATCACGGAGTTTGATTGGCCTTTCACCCCTAACCACAGGTCATCCCCCAGGTTTTCAACCCTGGTGGGTTCGGTCCTCCACGAAGTCTTACCTCCGCTTCAACCTGCCCATGGCTAGATCACTCCGCTTCGGGTCTTGAGCGTGCTACTAAAAACGCCCTATTCGGACTCGCTTTCGCTACGGCTACCCCACCCGGGTTAACCTCGCAACACACCGCAAACTCGCAGGCTCATTCTTCAAAAGGCACGCAGTCACGAGGCAAGCACAAGTGCTTGCCCGACGCTCCCACGGCTTGTAGGCACACGGTTTCAGGTACTATTTCACTCCGCTCCCGCGGTACTTTTCACCATTCCCTCACGGTACTATCCGCTATCGGTCACCAGGGAATATTTAGGCTTAGCGGGTGGTCCCGCCAGATTCACACGGGATTTCTCGGGCCCCGTGCTACTTGGGTGTCTCTCAAACGAGCCGTTGACGTTTCGACTACGGGGGTCTTACCCTCTACGCCGGACCTTTCGCATGTCCTTCGCCTACATCAACGGTTTCTGACTCGTCTCACGGCCGGCAGACCGTAAAAGAGAGATCCCACAACCCCGCACACGCAACCCCTGCCGGGTCTCACACGTATACGGTTTGGCCTCATCCGGTTTCGCTCGCCACTACTCCCGGAATCACGGTTGTTTTCTCTTCCTGCGGGTACTGAGATGTTTCACTTCCCCGCGTTCCCTCCACTTGCCCTATGTGTTCAGGCAAGGGTGACAGCCCATGACGACTGCCGGGTTTCCCCATTCGGACACCCCCGGATCAAAGCCTGGTTGACGACTCCCCGGGGCCTATCGTGGCCTCCCACGTCCTTCATCGGTTCCTGGTGCCAAGGCATCCACCGTGCGCCCTTAAAAACTTGGCCACAGATGCTCGCGTCCACTGTGCAGTTCTCAAACAACGACCAGCCACCCATCACCCCACCCTCACGGGCGAGTTCACTGGGGCCGGCACTGAAGGCAGCCGAAAACCGGCCGAACCCTCAGACACCCAACAGCGTGCCCGGCCCACTCCCCGCTTCCCTCAACGTTCCACGCTCTGACGAGCAGTACTGGAAGGAGAAGACGATCAAGTGTGCCGAATAATCAACGTTCCACCCATGAGCAACCAGCATCGGACGTACGCCGATGTACTGGCCTCTGACCTCACCCCGTGGGGATCGGTAAGAAGTGCTCCTTAGAAAGGAGGTGATCCAGCCGCACCTTCCGGTACGGCTACCTTGTTACGACTTCGTCCCAATCGCCAGTCCCACCTTCGACAGCTCCCTCCCCACAAGGGGGTTGGGCCACCGGCTTCGGGTGTTACCGACTTTCGTGACGTGACGGGCGGTGTGTACAAGGCCCGGGAACGTATTCACCGCAGCAATGCTGATCTGCGATTACTAGCAACTCCGACTTCATGGGGTCGAGTTGCAGACCCCAATCCGAACTGAGACCGGCTTTTTGAGATTCGCTCCACCTCACGGTATCGCAGCTCATTGTACCGGCCATTGTAGCACGTGTGCAGCCCAAGACATAAGGGGCATGATGACTTGACGTCGTCCCCACCTTCCTCCGAGTTGACCCCGGCGGTCTCCTGTGAGTCCCCATCACCCCGAAGGGCATGCTGGCAACACAGAACAAGGGTTGCGCTCGTTGCGGGACTTAACCCAACATCTCACGACACGAGCTGACGACAGCCATGCACCACCTGTACACCGACCACAAGGGGGGCACTATCTCTAATGCTTTCCGGTGTATGTCAAGCCTTGGTAAGGTTCTTCGCGTTGCGTCGAATTAAGCCACATGCTCCGCTGCTTGTGCGGGCCCCCGTCAATTCCTTTGAGTTTTAGCCTTGCGGCCGTACTCCCCAGGCGGGGAACTTAATGCGTTAGCTGCGGCACCGACGACGTGGAATGTCGCCAACACCTAGTTCCCACCGTTTACGGCGTGGACTACCAGGGTATCTAATCCTGTTCGCTCCCCACGCTTTCGCTCCTCAGCGTCAGTAATGGCCCAGAGATCCGCCTTCGCCACCGGTGTTCCTCCTGATATCTGCGCATTTCACCGCTACACCAGGAATTCCGATCTCCCCTACCACACTCTAGCTAGCCCGTATCGAATGCAGACCCGGGGTTAAGCCCCGGGCTTTCACACCCGACGTGACAAGCCGCCTACGAGCTCTTTACGCCCAATAATTCCGGACAACGCTTGCGCCCTACGTATTACCGCGGCTGCTGGCACGTAGTTAGCCGGCGCTTCTTCTGCAGGTACCGTCACTTGCGCTTCTTCCCTGCTGAAAGAGGTTTACAACCCGAAGGCCGTCATCCCTCACGCGGCGTCGCTGCATCAGGCTTGCGCCCATTGTGCAATATTCCCCACTGCTGCCTCCCGTAGGAGTCTGGGCCGTGTCTCAGTCCCAGTGTGGCCGGTCGCCCTCTCAGGCCGGCTACCCGTCGTCGCCTTGGTGAGCCATTACCTCACCAACAAGCTGATAGGCCGCGGGCTCATCCTTCACCGCCGGAGCTTTCAACCCCTACCCATGCGAGCAGAAGTGCTATCCGGTATTAGACCCCGTTTCCAGGGCTTGTCCCAGAGTGAAGGGCAGATTGCCCACGTGTTACTCACCCGTTCGCCACTAATCCCCACCGAAGTGGTTCATCGTTCGACTTGCATGTGTTAAGCACGCCGCCAGCGTTCGTCCTGAGCCAGGATCAAACTCTCCGTGAATGTTTACCCGTAATCGGGTCGACACCACGAGAGCGGAACAACCACCGGAATAAGGCGGTCGTTCACAGCGTCCTCGCTGTGTTTTATTTCAAAGGAACCTCGCCCCCACCGGATATCCGGCAGGAGACGGGGTATCAACATATCTGGCGTTGATTTTTGGCACGCTGTTGAGTTCTCAAGGAACGGACGCTTCCTTTGTACTCACCCTCTCGGGCTTTCCTCCGGGCGCTTCCCTTCGATGTCCAAACTCTATCAGTGTTTTTCCGTCCCCCTGACCACCATCCTGCGGGCATGCAGAAGGTGACCCCGAGATAGGATCCGACGAGCATGGGTACTGCTGAGCAACGACGCTTGGTCGCGTCGCTCGGCCTCAAGCAGGAGTACGACTGTACAGGGGGCCGGGAAGCGGGTGCAAATCGATTGGGGTGGTGGTCTAGACCACTTTCCGGTATCTTTCGTGCGGAACCCGTTCTTCATATGACATAACCTGCTCCAGAGTGCGCCGTCCGGTACAGGCAGTGACGGCCCACATGGATCTCCACTCCTGGGAGGCTTCCCATGACCACCGTGACGTCCCCGATCGCAGGACGCGCCATCGGACTGGCAGCAGTGCCGGATCCTGTCTTCTCCGGGGCCATGGTCGGCCCGGGTACCGCGATCGACCCCGTGCGTGAGCCCTCCGAGGCCGTCGCTCCCGTAGACGGAGTCATCGTCTCTCTCCACCCGCACGCTTTCGTCGTAGTAGACGAGCAGGGACATGGAGTGCTCACCCACCTCGGCATTGACACCGTGCAGCTCAATGGCGAGGGCTTCGAGCTGCTCGTGAACAAGGGCGACACCGTGACGCGGGGACAGGGCGTGGTGCGCTGGAACCCGGTTGCCGTGGAGGCCGCCGGCAAGTCTGCGGTGTGCCCGATCGTCGCGCTCGAGGCCACTGCCGAGGCTCTCTCCGATCTTCGTGACAACGGCGATGTGAAGGCCGGCGACAGTCTCTTCCTCTGGAAGTGACGTTAGTGCCGTCGTATGACGGCAAGTAGGACAACCACCGCGGCGGCGGGACCCGCCGCACTATCGGAGACGGGTGAGATGGAGACAACGCTGCGAGGCGTCGGTGTGAGCCACGGTGTGGCGATCGGCGAGGTTCGGCACATGGGAACGGCGGTGCTGGAGCCGCCTGCCAAGCAGATTCCGACGGAGGACGCGGAGCGTGAACAGGGGCGCGCCCGCCAGGCCGTGGAAGCTGTGGCGGCCGACCTGATGGCGCGCGGCAATCTGGCGGGGGGCGAAGCCCAGGCGGTGCTCGAAGCCCAGGCCATGATGGCCCAGGACCCCGAACTGATGGCAGATGTCGAACGACGTATCGCGGTCGGGAGCACGGCCGAGCGCGCCGTGTACGACGCGTTCGCCGCGTACCGCGCCCTGCTGGCCGGTGCCGGCGAGTACCTCGCCGGTCGTGTGGCCGACCTGGACGACGTGCGGAATCGTATCGTCGCCCGGCTGCTCGGGGTGCCGATGCCGGGTGTACCGGACAGTGACGAGCCGTACGTTCTTATTGCCCGAGACCTCGCGCCTGCCGACACGGCGCTGCTGGATCCGACCCTGGTTCTCGGTTTCGTCACCGAGGAGGGTGGGCCGACCAGCCACAGCGCGATTCTGGCGCGGGCGCTCGGCGTCCCGGCCGTGGTGGCGTTGCCGGGCGCCGGTGAGCTGGCCGAGGGCACCGTGATCGCCGTCGACGGCAGCACCGGCGAGATCTTCGTGAACCCCAGCGAGGAGAAGAAGGCACAGCTCGAGGCCTCAGCTGCTGAGCGCAGGGCACTGCTCGCTGCCTCGACCGGTCCGGGCGCCACCTCCGACGGTCACAAGGTGCCGCTGCTGGCCAACGTCGGCGGTCCCGCGGACGTGCCGGCCGCCGTCGAGGCCGGGGCCGAGGGTGTCGGTCTCTTCCGCACTGAGTTCCTCTTCCTGGACGACAGCAAGAACGCTCCGTCGGAGGAGAAGCAGGTCGAGGCCTACCGTCAGGTTCTCGAGGCGTTCCCCGAGGGCCGTGTCGTCGTACGTGTGCTTGATGCGGGCGCGGACAAGCCGCTGGACTTCCTCACGCCGGCAGACGAGCCGAATCCGGCACTGGGCGTGCGCGGCTTGCGGACGCTGCTCGACCACCCTGATGTTCTGCGCACCCAGCTGACGGCGCTCGCGAAGGCTGCCGAAGGACTGCCGGTCTACCTCGAGGTCATGGCCCCGATGGTGGCAGACCGTGCCGACGCCAAGGCGTTCGCGGATGCTTGCCGTGATGCGGGGCTGCGGGCGAAGTTCGGTGCGATGGTCGAGATTCCTTCGGCCGCGTTGCGGGCTCGGTCGATCCTGCAGGAGGTCGAGTTCCTGTCGCTGGGGACCAATGACCTCGCGCAGTACACGTTCGCCGCCGACCGTCAGGTGGGTGCGGTGTCCCGTCTGCAGGATCCGTGGCAGCCTGCGCTGCTCGACCTGGTCGCGCTGTCCGCTGAGGCGGCGAAGGCCGAGGGCAAGAGCTGTGGTGTCTGCGGTGAGGCCGCGTCCGACCCGCTGCTCGCGTGTGTGCTGACCGGTCTAGGTGTCACCTCCCTGTCCATGGGTGCGGCGTCGATTCCATATGTACGGACGACGTTGGGCAAGTACACGCTGGCACAGTGTGAGCGTGCTGCGGCGGCGGCCCGGGCTGCGGAGAGCGCCGAGGAGGCGCGCAACGCGGCACAGGCGGTGCTGTCCGGCGAGTAGTCGGACCGACGTCGGTTGTCGTTTCGCCGACTGCTCTTGAGGGGCGCTCCACCTGCCGGTGGAGCGCCCCTTTTGCGTTCAGTGATGGTGGCCCGGTGCCAGTCCTTCCTGCCCGAGGTCGGGCGGTACGCAGTAGTCGACGTCCGATTCCGGGGAGATCAGGTCGCCGGATTCGATGTCGGTGCAGTAGGCGTCGAACACCTCGCCGGCAGTGAGGGGTTCGAGGCCTTCTCCGCGCAGGCGCCAGCCGTAGACGCGGTCGGTTGCCCCGGGAGCGCTCGTGCGCATGACGAGTCCGCCTGGGCTCTGGGTGGCGATGCCGAGTGCCACAACCGTGGTGAATTCGAGAGCTTCGGCCTCGTCGAGCTGGACGGCTCCGTGGTCGTCCTCGTCGGCGTGGAGGACGGAGACGAGTGTTTCCGGCGGTGCCGAAACGCTGCAGACCATGTGGCGGTTGCCTGTCCCCGCTGTGTCGAGGATGCGTACGAGGAGGTGAGAGGCGCGAGTGAACGCGGCGCGGCCGATGTCCTCGCCACAGGAGGCGCAGGCGCCGAGGCGGGCGAGGAGTGTGGACGCGTATTCCCAGGTGGCCTGTCGGACGGCTTCGTCGACGAGCGCGGGGACGAGGTCGGCCAGGGGCTGGCCATCGTAGAGAAGGACGGGTCCTGTGGTCGCCAGTTCGGCGGTGAAACGTGTGCGGTTCGACTGGACGTCGGGGTCCAGGCCCTTGTCCGCGCAGAATTCGGCGTACTCCTGCGGGTCGAAGAGGGCGACTGTGGTGTGGCTGCCCTGGGAGGCGCGTGTCTTGAGGAGCGCTTCCACCTGCTGGAGGTAGCTCGTGTGGTTGTCGAAGGCGAAGCTGCGGTAGCGCCGCATGGCACGGAAGTCGTGCTCGTCTGTCAGCAGGCCGATGGTGCCTGCGATTTCGCGGCGCAGGACGCGTCGCATGGTCTGGTGGTCGGTGTGCGCCATCTTTCCCCCTGTACACGGTCGATCAATGCTCACTCACAGTAACTGGCGGCACTGACAATGGCGTCCGAGCGAGACGATCGGGACTGGGAGGCGCTGAAACGTACAGGTCAGAGCGATGGAAGCGCTGGAGCATGACCAGCCGACCGGGCCGGTGGCGCCTGTCGCAGTGACGGCGAGTGGTCCGGTAGCTGCGCTAGGAGCGCTGGGTCCGGCCGGGCCTGCCGGGTAGGCCGACCTTGAATACAGCGTCGCCGAGTAGGTGGACGGTTTCGGCAGTGACGCAGGCAAGCCAGCAAGCGAAAATCCGGGCGTGACCGCACTTGCCTTGTGAGGAAGGTCAAGGGGGCCAGTGGCGCAGGAGTTGGACGGCTAGCAGGACGCGGGCGAGACATGGTCGGCCGGCGCGACGCGGGCGGCCCCGGCTTCGCCGCAGTGCTCGGTGAGTCCGAGGCCGCTTGCGGTGGTTGAGAGCCCGGTCAGGCGCGCTTGCGGGCGAGGTCCTCGTAGAAGTGCAGCAGGTCCAGGTTGTCGATGGAGCCCGGGTTGACGGCCTTTTCCAGTGGGGTGCCCTGGAGGAGGCGCTTGACCGGGACCTCGATGCGTTTTCCGGTGAGGGTGTGCGGGATGCCGGGCACCTCGATGATCTCGTCGGGGACGTGGCGCGGTGAGAGCTGTTCTCGGATGGTCTGCTTGATGCGGCCCAGCAGGGCCTCGTCCAGGGCGGCGCCGGGGGCCAGGTGCACGAAGAGGGGCATCCAGTAGCCGCCGTCGGGCTGTTCGATGCCGATGACGAGGGATTCCCTGATCTCGGGGATGCGCTCGACGGCTTCGTAGATGTCGGCCGAGCCCATGCGGACGCCCTGGCGGTTGAGCGTCGAGTCGGAGCGGCCGTGGATGACGACGGAGCCGCGGGAGGTGACGGTGATCCAGTCGCCGTGACGCCACACGCCAGGGTAGGTGTCGAAGTAACTGTCGTGGTAGCGACTGCCGTCGAGGTCGTTCCAGAAGTGGATCGGCATCGACGGCATGGGGTTGGTGACCACCAGCTCGCCGACCTCGTCGATCACGGGCTTGCCGCTCGGGTCCCAGGACTGCAGGTCGGTGCCGAGGCCGGGTGCCTGGAGCTCGCCGACATACACCGGGAGGGTCGGTACTGCTCCTGCGAAGCAGGAGCACACATCCGTGCCGCCGCTGACGGACGCGATCCACAGATCGTCACGCACCTCGTCGTGCAGCCAGCGGAACCCATCGGGGGGCAGCGGAGATCCGGTGGTGGCGACGCACTGCACCCGGGAGAGGTCGAAGTCGCGGGACGGGTGGACGCCGGCCTTGCGGCAGGCCATGACGTACGCCGCCGAGGTGCCGTAGAGGGTGGCTCCGGTCCGTTCGGCGATGCGCCACTGGGCGCCCGTGTCCGGGAAACCGGGGCTGCCGTCGTAGAGCACGATCGTCGTCCCGGTGAGGAGGCCGGAGACGAGGAAGTTCCACATCATCCAGCCGGTCGACGTGTACCAGAAGAAACGGTCCTCGGGGCCCAGGTCGCAGTGCAGGCCGAGCTGTTTGAGGTGCTCGACCAGGATGCCGCCCTGGGACTGGACGATGGCCTTGGGGAGGCCGGTCGTGCCCGAGGAGTAGAGCACCCAGAGAGGGTGGTCGAAGGGGACCTGCTCGAAGACGGGCTCCGCCGCCGCGCTCGTCAGGGCCGACCACTCCACCGCGCCTTCGGGGGCCTCGCTGCCGAGGACGGGGATGTGAACGACGGCACGCAGCGTGGGCAGTTCGCGGCGCAGTTCGGCGACGATGTCGCGGCGGTCGTGCTCCTTGCCGCCGTAGCGGTAGCCGTCGACGGCGAACAGGACGACCGGTTCGACCTGCTGGAATCGGTCCAGGACGCTGCGGGCGCCGAAGTCGGGGGCGCAGGACGTCCAGACACCGCCCACGGCGGCCGTGGCGAGGAAGGCGGCGACGGCCTGGGGGATGTTCGGGAGGTAGCCGCTGACGCGGTCTCCGGGGCGTACGCCGAGGGCGCGCAGCTCGGCGGCCAGGGAGCCGACCTGGCGGCGCAGCTCGGACCAGGTCACCGGGCGCGGCTCGTGTGTCTCGTCCACGCACAGGAGGGCCGGTTCGTCCGCGCGGGTCGAGGCCGCGCGCAGGGCGTGCTCGGCGTAGTTCAGCGTCGCACCGGGGAACCACTGGGCACCCGGCATCGAGCGGTCGCCGAGTACGCACGCGTAGGGTGTCGAAAACCGTACGTCGAACCACTGCGTGACGGCTTTCCAGAACGTGTCCAGTTCGTCGACGGACCAGCGGTGCAGAGCCGCATAGCCGCCTTCGGCCGGGGCACCGTGGTGTTCGGCCGCCCAGCTCTGGAACTTTGTGACCTGCGCCTGGGCGATGCGTTCCGGATCTGGCTGCCAGAGCGGCTGGGGGTTCACGATCGACATGGGGCGGCTCCCGGACTGTGCGCGTCGTGTGCGTCGGGCGCGCACGTGCTGGGGGTGTGCGCGTGACGCGGCTGACACGGACGATGCCATGTGATCGACTTCCACACCAGGGCGCGCCCCACATAGTCCGTGTCGTGAAGATGTGGTCCCGGCACGGGTGAACGGAAGTTGAACGACACGCACGCGTGGGGCGGTCAATGGCAGGGTGAGCAGCATGGACGGTCGTGACCTGGTGCGTTCGATAAGGGCTGTCGGTTCTGCGGGGGCGGCCCAGAGGTTGCGTACCGTGCGAGCCGCATGGCGCAGGAGGCGTGCGGACGCCTCCGCGCTGCCGTCGCGAGGCGCCGAGCGCGCGCGGGTGCCCGGGCCCGTGCAGGAGGTGGAGCCCGGTCCGGGTGGTGGCATCCTCCGGTTCAGCCGGTCCGAGCTGCGCATCATCGTGGCTGTCAACGGAGCCGTCTTCTGGGGCTGGGACGGGGCCTCTCCCGAGCCGTCGTACGCGCTCGCGGGCCGCTGCCCGGAGCCGGATCCCCGAGCCGTGCTGGAGCCGGACAAGGACGGTGGCTGGCGCGTTGTGGCCGAGCGGGTGACGGTCGTCGTCTCGCGGCACGGGGCGGTCGAGGTGCGTACGCCCGGAGGTGTGACCCTGCGCCGCGATCTGCCGCCCCGGTGGTGGGAGCCGGCCGGGGGTGGTGCCGCGCGCTGGATGCAGCGGTCCGAGGTGGCGGCGGACGCGCGGTTCTTCGGGCTCGGCGGCCGGGCATCAGGCCCGCGGCTGCGCGAGGGAACGTACCGCTTGTGGAACACGGACCCGGGCCGGGCGTTCGGCCCCGGGGACGACCCGCTGTACATCACGATGCCGGTGCAGCTGGTGGTGGCCGATGCCGCGACGCATCTGATGTTCCACGACACCTCGTGGGACGGCACGGTGACCCTGCGGGAGGGCGAGGAGGGCGCGGGTTCCGGGCACGACAGGGCGGGGACGTGCGAACTGCGGATGGACGGCGGTCCGTTGCGCTGCTGGGTGATGGTGGGCACCCCCGCGCGCGTGCTGCTTGCCTGGGCGTCGCTGACGGGTGCCCCTGCGCTCCCACCAGCGTGGGCGCTTGGTTATCACCACGCGCGCTGGGGCTTCGGCAGTGAGCAGGAGGTGCGGCGGATCGTCTCGGGCTATCAGGAGCGGGGGCTGCCTCTCGACGCCGTCCATCTGGACATCGACCACTACGACGAGCATCAGGTGTTCACCGTCGACCACGAGCAGTTCCCCAAGCTGCCGGTACTGGCCGAGGAGTTGCGGCGGGACGGGATCCGGCTGGTGTCGATCGTCGATCCTGCGGTCAGGGCCGCTGACGGCAACACGGTGTACGACAGCGGGGCAGCCCAGGACGCGTTCGTGCGGGACGCCTCGGGGCAGCTCGTGCAGGGGGTCGCGTGGCCCGGGGAGGCCGTGTTCCCGGACTTCACGCACGCCCGTGTGCGTGAGTGGTGGGGAGGCCTGTACGAGGAGCGACTCGCCCAGGGGTTCTCGGGCTTTTGGCACGACATGAACGAACCCACCTCTTTCACCGCCTTCGGGGAGTCGACGCTGCCGCGTTCCGCCAGGCACTCGTTGGAAGGACGGGGCGGGGACCACCGCGAGGCGCACAACGTCTACGCGCTGTGCATGGCCAGGGCTGGCTATGAGGGGCTGCGCGAACTGGCTCCCAAGGAACGGCCGTTCATTTTCTCGCGCTCCGGTTGGGCCGGCATGCAGCGCTACGGGGGCACGTGGTCCGGTGACGTGGCCACGGGCTGGCCCGGACTTCGGGCCTCGCTGCCACTGGTCATGGGGCTCGGGTTGTGCGGGGTGCCGTATTCGGGGCCGGACGTGGGCGGCTTCGACGGGAGTCCGTCACCCGAGCTGTATCTGCGATGGCTCCAACTGGGTGCGTACCTGCCGCTGTTCCGCACGCACGCGAGTCTGCGGGCAGGGCGCAGGGAGCCCTGGGAGTTCGGTACCGAGGTGCTGGAGCACGCGCGCGTGGCACTCGTCGAACGCCGGCGGCTGCTGCCGTACTTCATGATGCTCGCGCATCTGGCCCGGCGCACGGGAGCGCCCTATGTGCGGCCGCTGTGGTGGGCGGCACCCGAGGACCGTGCGCTGCGCGACTGCGAGGACGCCTTCATGCTGGGCGACTGCTTGCTCGTGGCGCCGGTACTCGACCCGGGCGCGAACCGGCGGGCGGTGCAGCTGCCCCGGGGACGCTGGTACGACACGGTGACGGAGCAGGTGTACGAGGGGCCGGCTCAGGTGCTCCTCGACGCCCCCTTGTCGCGGATTCCGGTGCTGGCACGCGCGGGTGCCGTCGTCCCCGTACGCGGGGACGACGGCGGGTTGGAGCTGGAGGTGTGGGCGCCTGCCCGGGGACGGACGGGGGGTGGACTCGTGGTGCAGGACGCGGGTGACGGCTGGGACGAGCCGGAACTCGAGCGTTACGTCGCCCGTTGGATGGGACGGCGGCTGGTGGTCGAGCGGGAAGGCGAGGGCGGCATGAGTGAGCCGCCCTACCCGGTGCGCGTGCGGGGTCTGAAGGAGGCCTGACTCAGAGGTACCGGCCTTCGAACCAGGCGCGCACGGCCAGCGTGTGCAGGGGGAAGGCGAGCTCCTCCGGCCTGCGCAGGAGGTGCCAGCCCTCCGTCTCGTCCGTGGCGGCGGACGGCGGGAGGCCCTCGGCCGGGCGCTCCGGGAGGACGCCCAACAGCAGCAGATGTCCGTCGGGGGAGCTCAGGGCGTCGACGAGCCGTACGTCGCGGCTGGCCGCATCGATACCGGTCTCTTCCTTGAGCTCCCGGACGACGGCGTGCCGCCAGTCCTCGCGGTCGTCGACGTAACCGCCGGGCAACGCGATGCCCCCGCGCGCGGGGGCGACGGTTCGGGTGATGACGACCAGGGCAGTGCCCTTCGTGTCGTACACGGGCTGGAGCGCGATCGCCACCGGCAGCGGGTTGCGGTAGGCCACGGCGCGGCAGGCCGGACAGGTGCGGGGCCAGCCGGAGACGCCCTCTCCGTAGGGCGCTCCGCAGCTCGAACAGTGGGAGTCGGGCGCGGAGTTGGGGATGGAGGCTTGAGTTTCGGACACGAAGCGGAATGTATCCGATCACTGGAAGGGCGTCTTCCGGGGGCTGTTCAGCGGCGGCCGGTGAGCGATTTCCAGGACACGGGGAAGTCGAAGTAGGTGTCCGGGTAGGGCTCGGGCTTGTATGTGTAGTGCCACCATTCCTCGGCGAGATTCACGAAACCGAGACCCTCGAGGGTGCTCTTGAGGAGCAACCTGTTGGCGCGCTGTTCGCCCTGGATACGCGGGTCGAGGGTGTGGGCGAGCGTGTCGAAGCAGTCGAACCCTGTGCCCATGTCCACGGAGTTGTCGGGGAAGCGCTCGTCCTTGGGCGCGTAGCAGGGCACGAGGCGCTCCCCGGGGTGGTACGGCCGGGTCGGCTTCGCGGGGAGCTTCACGATGGTGAGGTCCATGGTCGAGCCGCGGCTGTGGCCGGATTTCTCCGCGATGTAACCGTCCTCGAACAGACGGGTCTTGTCGACGTTCGGGTAGAACTCGCCCTTCATCGCCTGGTCGTCGAGGTCCTCGGCCCAGCGGACGAAGTGGTCCACGGCGCGCTGCGGCCGGTAGCAGTCGTAGACCTTGAGGGTGTAGCCCTTGCGCAGCAGCCTCAGCTGGGCCTTGTGGAGCGCTTCGGCGGCCGGCCGGGTGAGGATGCAGAGCGGCTGCTGATAGCCGTCGATGCGCTCGCCGACGAAGTTGTGCGGGGTGAAGTAGCGCATCTCCTGGATGATCGTCGGGTCCACGGTTCTCAGGGCCACGAAGTCCTTTGGCGCATTGGGCTCCGTCTTCGCCTGGGCGGTGGCGGTAGCGGTGCCGGCGGTCACGGCCAGCAGGGCGGCGAGTGCGGTGATCAGACCGCGTACTGCGCTGGAGAGACGTGTCATGTCTCCTGCATCTATCAGTTGGGAGTTCCGCGCGGGAAGCGATCGGATGCAGTTCACCTCAGATGCAAGTAGGGACGACCGGAACCACCCCCGTGGGCCCCGGCCGTCCCTACCGTTACGACGACGCAGCAAGGGGCTGTCCGGTTCGATCGAACGCCCTGCCCATTTCCCGATGCCCGTGGCAGACTTCTGACGTTCCGTCAGATTCCGTAGTGGGGAGGGGCTTTGTCGCGTACACGCACGCCTGTGGTCGACCGGTGGTTCGCCGGCGACGGGGACGACTTCAGACTCCTCGGCACGCGCTGCGCGGCGTGCTCCTCGGTCTTCTTTCCCCGTGAGGACGCCCACTGCCGCAATCCCGGATGTCCCGGCGGAGACCTGGAGGAGGTGCCCCTCTCGCGGCGTGGGCGCGTTTGGTCGTACACGGACAGCCGGTATCGACCTCCGTCACCCTATGTGACCGATCCGGAACTTCCCTGGGAGCCTTACGCGTTGATCGCTGTGGAGCTGGAGTCCGAGCGGATCGTGGTGCTGGGGCAGGCGGCTCCGGGGGTCACCGTCGCCGATCTGGCGGTGGGCATGGAGGTGAAGGTCGTCCCCGGAGTGCTCCATGAGGACGCGGAGACGATCTGGACGACCTGGCACTGGCGGCCGACGGGGGTGAGGGCATGACGGGTGACGTGGCGGTGCTCGGCGCGGGCATGCACCCGTGGGGCAAGTGGGGGCGCAGTTTCGTCGAGTACGGGACCGCGGCGGCCCGTGCGGCGCTCGCCGACGCCGGGCTGGAGTGGCGGGACGTCGGCTCGGTCGTCGGCGCGGACACCGTGCGCGGCGGCTATCCGGGATATGTGGCCGGTGCGACGTTCGCAAAGGCGCTGGGCTGGCAGGGGGCCCGGGTGGCGAGCGTGTACGCGGCGTGCGCGTCCGGAGCGCAGGCCGTCAACACCGCGCGGGCGCAGATCCTTTCGGGCCTCGCGGACGTGGTGCTGGTGGTGGGCGCGGACGCGGCACCCAAGGGGTTCTTCCGGCCGGCGGGCGGAGACCGGCCCGACGATCCGGACTGGCTGCGCTTCCGGGTTCTGGGAGCGACCAATCCCACGTACTTCGGGCTGTACGCGCGCCGCCGCATGGCCGTGCACGGCGACACAGTGGAGGACTTCGCACAGGTCAAGGTGAAGAACTCGGCGCTGGGGGCGCTCAATCCGAACGCGCGCTACCGCAAGCGGGTCACGGCCGAGGACGTCGCCGCCTCTGCCGTGGTGGCCGATCCGCTGCGACTGCTCGACATCTGCGCGACGTCGGACGGAGGCGCGGCCCTGGTGCTGTCCAGCATGGAGTTCGCCCGTCGGCACGCGACAAGCAGGCCCGTGCGGATCCGGGCGGTGTCCACGGTGACGCCGCGTTACCCCAACACGGTGCTGGATCTGCCGGACATCGCGACGGACTCGGCAGTGGCGGCGGAGCCTGCCGCCGACACGTTCCGCGCGTCGATAGCGCGGGCGGCCTACGAGGAGGCGGGCCTCGGGCCGGACGACCTCTCCCTCGCAGAGGTATACGACCTGTCCACCGCCCTCGAGTTGCAGTGGTACGAAGATCTGGGACTGTGCGGGCAGGGCGAGGGCGCCAAGCTGCTACGGGAGGGGGCGACGACCCTGGGCGGGCGAATACCGGTGAACGTGAGCGGTGGGCTGGCCTCCTTCGGTGAGGCGGTTCCGGCTCAGGCGATCGCTCAAGTCTGCGAGCTGACCTGGCAGTTGAGAGAGGAGGCGGGTGAACGGCAGGTCGCGGGCGCGCGCGTGGGGATCACGGCGAACCAGGGGTTGTTCGGACACGGGTCGGCAGTGATCGCCTTCCGGTGAGGCGCGGGCCGTCATCGTGGCCGGGCCGGCGGAGCCGTAGCGCAGCATGAGCCCTCTCCCCCGAGCATGCGATGCAAGCCCTTTCTCGTACGCTGCGTGATCAACCAGGAATCCTGCGTGAACGTCTCATGAACTGGGCCTGGGCGTGCGCCGGCGGGGTCATCATGCTGCCGTGCACTCCTGGACGGATACTCTCCGCTTCGCCTTCCAACCGGTGGTCAACCTGACCACCGGAGGAGTCGCGGGGCTGGAGATACTCGCTCGCCCGGAGACCGGCGACATCCTGGCCGAGGCCCGTCGGGATCCCGAACTCGACGGCAGGCTGGCGGTGTTGGCGCTCCGTGCGGCGGCTCGCAAGGAGACGCTGCTGCCGCTGCACGTCAACGTGTTCGCGGGCACCCTCGCCGACCTCGGCGGCCTCACCCCGCTGCACGCCGCCGTGCGCGAGGCGGGACGGCTGCCGTGGGAGGTGACGATCGACATCGGGCCGCCGTACACGCACGTCCCCCAGCAGGCGCTGCTGGAGGCGGTGCGCGCACTGCGGGACCAGGGCTTCCGGATCAGCGCGGACGGCGTCGGGGACGGGGACCTACCCCTGCGGCTGCTCACCGACATGGAGCCCGACCTGGTGAAACTGGACGCGTCGCTGCTGGCGCGGCCTGCGGCGGTCAAGGCCATGCGGACGCTGTGCGACCAGTTGGGAGCGCTCCTGTCCGTCGAGGGCGTGGAGACGGAACTGCAGTGCGCGGCCGCGATCTCGGCCGGTGCCCAGCTGGCCCAGGGCGAGCTGTTCGCACCGCCGGCCCGGCTGCCCGCAGCGGACGTATACGTTCCGCCCCGCTCCCCCGGCGCCGTGACAGCGCCGAGGTCGGGGCCTTCAGTGCGGGAGTTCGTGCGGCCCGCCGCGCTGCTGCCCGCGACCGCCTCGGCCGGTCAGGTGCGGGCGCTGCTGACCGGGTCGCCGGAGGTGTCCGGCGTGCTGCTCGTGGACCCACACGGGCTCCCGCTGCGGTCGGTGCACCGCTCGCGGTTTCTGCTGTCGATGTCGGGGCGCTATGGACATGCGCTGTACGCCGACCGGCCCGCCGCCAAGCTCGGGGATCCCCCACGGACCGTGGGCATCGACGCCACCGCCTGGGAGGTCCTGGACGTGGTGGCCGTCGGCGGCCGCAGCCGCACGTCGGACGATGTGGCGGTGGTGGACCGGCACGGGCGGTGCGTGGGTGTCGTACGGCTCGCCGACCTCGTGCGCGCGCTGGCCGAGAACCGGGTCGAAGAGGCGGCCGGGCTCAATCCGCTTACGCGGCTGCCCGGTTCGGACGCGATCACCGGCGAGGTGGACCGCCGTATCACTGACGGCCGGACCTTCGCGCTCAGCTGGCTGGACGTGGATCACTTCAAGCAGGTCAACGACGGGGCCGGATTCGCGGCGGGTGACGAGCTGATCCGGTCCGTGGGGCGGGCTCTGCAACACGCGGCGTCCGGAAGCACCCGCGTGGGTCACATCGGCGGGGACGACTTCCTGGTGCTCGCCGAACCGGAGTGGCTGGATCCACTGGCCGCCTCGGTGCTGGACGCTCCCTGGTCGGCCGGCGGGCGTCCCGTCACGTTGTCCCTGGCCACCGTCCTGTGCCCGCCGGGCAGTGTGACGGACCACCGGCAGGCCGCCGCCTGTCTGGCGCCGCTCAAGAAGGCCGCGAAATCCCTGCACGGGGCGAGTTGGGTGCTGGGCCGGGCGGGCCTGCCGGGCCACGAGATCCGGCGCGGTTCGGGGACGGCGCCCGCCCAGGCCGGGTGCGCGGTGGCGGAACCCGGCTTAGGCTAATCGTCGTAACCGACCGACCGTCCCTCCTTCGTACGGACACACCGGCGGCTGTCACCGTTGCCGTCGGCGACCTTGACGCTCTGTGGGCGCCGGTGAACACTTCCGGTGTCAGTCGACATCGCCGTACATACACGGTGTATCCAGGCACGCGCCGCGCGGGCCCCGCCTGAAGAACAGGCCCATTCCCCCACGGGCGATTCGGCTGCGACGGCACGCTCGTCACGGACGCCGGGCTGGGCGCGGGACCTCCCGCCTTCGGCTGAAGTCGCCATGGGAAACGCACCCTGCACGGAGGACCGGGGTCGATCGCCCCGGGACAGGGCCTAGGAGCCGCCATGAGCAACGGAGACATCCACGGCGAAGGCCGCGGCTGCGTCGTCACCGGTCCGGCGCTCGGTGGGCCGCCGGGCCACGCCATCCACCCGGCCCGTGACGCGGGACCGTGCTCGGACTGGACGTACATAGGGATCCCGGTGGTCGGACCGCCTGTCGGCGGGGTGCTTTCCGGGCTCATCTTCACAGCAGCCTTCTGATTCGAAGCAGCCTTCCGAAGGAACGACGAAGGGGACGTCATGACGGACAAGTTCGTCGCCGCGATCGACCAGGGCACCACCTCCAGCCGCTGCATCGTCTTCAACCAGGACGGCGCGATCGTCGCCGTCGACCAGCGCGAGCATCGCCAGATCTTCCCGAAGCCCGGCTGGGTGGAGCACGACGCCACCGAGATCTGGTCCAAGGTGCAGGCTGTGGTCGCCGGAGCGATCGCCAAGGCCGGCCTGCGCGCCGACCAGCTCAGCGCGCTCGGTATCACCAACCAGCGCGAGACCACGCTCCTGTGGGACCGCGCGACGGGCAAGCCCGTGCACAACGCCATCGTGTGGCAGGACACCCGCACCGCGGGGCTGGTGAACCAGCTGGGCGGCTCGGACGGGCAGGACCGTTTCCGCGAGCAGACCGGACTGCCGCTGGCCACCTACTTCTCCGGCCCCAAGGCCGCCTGGCTGCTCGACAACGTGCCCGGGCTCAGGGATCGCGCCGAGAACGGTGAGATCGCCTTCGGCACCATGGACTCCTGGCTCATCTGGAACCTGACGGGCGGCACCGACGGCGGACAGCACGTCACCGACGTGACCAACGCCGGGCGCACCATGCTGATGAACCTGGAAACCCTCCAGTGGGACCCGTCCATCCTCTCCGCGATGAACATCCCCGAAGCCGTCCTCCCCGAGATCAAGTCCTCGGCCGAGGTGTACGGCACGGCCGTCGGCCAGCTGGCCGGCGTGCCGGTCGCTTCGGCCCTGGGTGACCAGCAGGCGGCCGTGTTCGGGCAGGCCTGCTACGACGTGGGTACAGCGAAGAACACGTACGGCACGGGCAGCTTCCTCCTGCTCAACACGGGCAACCGGCCGGTGGCCTCGAAGAGCGGGCTGCTGACGACGATGGGTTACAAAATCGGCAGCGAGGCGCCGGTCTACTGCCTGGAGGGGTCGATAGCCATAACGGGCGCCCTCGTCCAATGGTTCCGCGACCAGCTGGGCATCATCCGTGCCGCCGACGACATCGAACCCCTGGCGGCGAGTGTCGACGACAACGGCGGCGCGTACATCGTGCCCGCCTTCTCCGGCCTCTTCGCACCGTACTGGCGCTCCGACGCGCGCGGTGTCATCACGGGCCTCACCCGCTACGTCACCAAGGCGCACCTCGCCCGGGCCGTGCTCGAAGCGACGAGCTGGCAGACGCGCGAAGTCGTGGACGCCATGTACCAGGACTCCGGGGTGCACATCACCACCCTGAAGGTGGACGGCGGCATGACCAAGAACAACCTGCTCATGCAGCACCAGTCAGACGTGCTCGACGTTCCGGTGGTCCGCCCGAAGGTCTCCGAGACCACGTGTCTGGGCGCCGCGTACGCCGCAGGGCTCGCCACCGGCGTGTGGAACGACCTCGACGAGCTGAAGTCCCACTGGCAGAAGGACGTCGAGTGGACACCTTCCATGGAGGCGTCCGTGCGTGACCGCGAGTACCACAACTGGCGCAAGGCCGTGGAGAAGAGCTTCGGCTGGGAGGAAGACGGCGAGAACTAGGCACACGCGCGCGTGCGTGAGCCGTTGGTCGCGGCCCGTACCCCGGTCGGCGGGGGTACGGGCCGTACGGCGGTTCAGGTGGTGATGGTCTGACGGTGGTCGGCCGCGTACGCCATCGCGTGCTGGACCACGCCGATGAGGACCTGCTTGACGGACTCCCGGTCGCGGGCGTCGCACAGCAGAAGCGGTACGTCGTCGTCCAGGTCGAGGGCCTGGCGAACGTCGTCCGCAGGGTAACGGGCCGAGTCCTCGAAACAGTTGACGCCGATGACGAAGGGTATGGAGCGCCGCTCGAAGTAGTCGATGGCGGCGAAGGAGTCCTCCAGGCGGCGGGTGTCGGCAAGCACGACGGCGCCGAGGGCGCCCTCCGAGAGCTCGTCCCACATGAACCAGAACCGCTCTTGCCCGGGCGTGCCGAAGAGGTACAGCACGAGGTTCTCGCGCAGCGTGATGCGACCGAAGTCCATGGCCACGGTGGTGGTGTGCTTGCCTTCCACGCCGCTCGTGTCGTCGATCGGACGGCCGGCCTCGGTGAGCAGTTCCTCGGTGCGCAGCGGCCTGATCTCGCTGACCGCGCCGACGAGGGTGGTCTTGCCCACGCCGAAGCCGCCGGCCACCAGGATCTTGAGCGTGACGGGCTCGACCGGAGGCTTCCCACGCTCAGAACGCCCGAAGATCATCGATCTCTTCTCCTGCTTGATGGGGGTGGGACGACGGCGGGCCGTAGCCTCCGCCGCCGGGGGTTTCGATGACGAGTACGTCGCCGGGGCCGACATCCGCCGAGTCGCTTCCGCCGAGCGCGGTGACCGTGCCGTCCGCGTGCTCCACGCGGTTGGCGCCCAGCGCGCCGGGCTCGCCCCCCGCCATGCCGTACGGCGGGACCCTGCGGTGCTGGGACAGCGTGGAGACCGTCATGGGCTCGTGGAAGCGGATGCGACGCACCGCGCCGTCCCCGCCGTGCCAGCGTCCGGCACCGCCGCTGCCGTAGCGGAGGGCGAACTCGTCGAGCTGTACGGGCAGTCGCCACTCCAGGACCTCGGGGTCGGTGAGCCGCGAGTTGGTCATGTGGGTCTGCACGACGGGCGCGCCGGGGAAGCCCTCGCCCGCGCCGGACCCGGAGGCGACGGTCTCGTAGTACTGGTACCGCTCGTTCCCGAAGGTCACGTTGTTCATGGTCCCGGAGCCCTCGGCCTGGACGCCGAGTGCGGCGTAGAGGGCGCCGGTGATGGCCTGGGAGGTCTCGACGTTGCCTGCGACCACCGCGGCCGGCGGCTCGGGCGCGAGCATGGAGCCGGGCGGCACGACGATGTTCAGGGGGCGCAGACAACCGTCGTTGAGCGGGATGTCGTCGGCGACGAGGGTGCGGAACACGTACAGGACGGCCGCGTTGACCACGGCGAACGGGGCGTTGAAGTTGCTGTCCAGCTGGGGCGACGTGCCCGTGAAGTCGACGGTCGCGGAGCGGTTTTCGCGGTCCACGCGCACGCGTACGCGGATGACGGCGCCCGCGTCGGTCTCGTAGGAGTACTCGCCGTCGTCCATGGCGTCGATGACCCGGCGCACCGCCTCTTCGGCGTTGTCCTGGACGTGCTTCATGTACGCCTGGACTACGTCGAGGCCGAAGTTCCCGATCATGCGGGCGACTTCGTCGACGCCCTTCTGGTTGGCTGCGATCTGGGCGCGCAGGTCGGCGAGGTTGGTCCTGGGGTTGCGCGACGGGTAGGGCGGCTCGGTGAGCAGGCGGAGGGTCTCCTCCTCGCGGAAGCGGCCGTCCTCGGCGAGCAGCCAGTTGTCGAAGAGGATGCCTTCCTCCTCGATGGTGCGGCTGTTCGCGGGCATGGAGCCCGGGGCGATGCCGCCGATCTCGGCGTGGTGGCCGCGGGAGGCGACGTAGAAGAGGATTCGGTCACCCTGCGTGTCGAAGACAGGGGTGATCACGGTGACGTCGGGCAGGTGGGTTCCGCCGTGGTACGGGTCGTTGACGGCGTAGGTGTCGCCGGGCCGCATCGAGGTGCCCCGGCGCTGGATGACTTCCTTGACGCTCGTGCCCATGGAGCCCAGGTGGACGGGGATGTGCGGCGCGTTGGCCACCAGGTTTCCGTCCGGATCGAAGAGGGCGCAGGAGAAGTCGAGGCGCTCTTTGATGTTGACCGACTGGGCCGTGGACTCCAGCCGGGCGCCCATCTGTTCGGCGATCGACATGAAGAGATTGTTGAAGACCTCGAGGAGAACCGGATCGGATTCCGTGTCGAGATCGGAACTCTCCGTAATCGCCGCGCGTTCCATGACCAGATGCCCGTCGTCTCGTGCCACGGCCTGCCAGCCGTCGTCGACGACGGTCGTCGCACTGGCCTCGGTGATGATCGCGGGGCCCGTGACGGTGTCGCCGGGAGGGAGGTCCTCGCGGCGGTGGAGGGGTACGTCGCGCCAGGCGCCGCCGGTGTGGAGGCGGACGGTCACGGGTGCGGCAGGGCTGCCTGTTCGGGCGGCTTCGTAAGGGGCGAGAGCGGAGAGATCGGGGGGTTCTGTGATGCCAGTGGCTTCGATGGAGAGGGCTTCGACGACGACCGGTCGGTCGAGGGTGAAGGAGTACGTGGCGCGATGACGTTCTTCGAAGGTGTGCCGCATCGTGTCGGGCCTGGTCAGCTCGACGATGAGCGTGGTGTCGGTGCCGTCGTAGCGCAGTTGGGCGCGGCGGGTGACCTGGATGTGGTCCTCGGGGACGTCCTCGGCGAGGAGTTCCGACCGGGCCGCAGCCTCCAGGTCGTCGGCCGTCTTGAGGACGGCGGGCATGGACGCGGGCTCAAGGGGTGCCTCGACGGACTGTTCGCGCATGGCGGTGGTGTCGGCGAGCCCGATGCCGAGCGCGGACAGGACGCCGGCCATGGGCGGGACGAGGACGGTGCGGATGCCGAGCGATTCGGCGACCATGCACGCGTGCTGGCCGCCCGCACCACCGAAAGTGGTGAGGGCGTAGCGGGTGACGTCGTGGCCCTTCTGGACGGAGATCCGCTTGACCGCGTTGGCGATGTTGGCGACGGCGATCTGCAGGTAGCCCTCGGCCACCTGCTCGGGCGTGCGGTCGTCTCCGGTACTTCTGCGGATCTCGCGCGTGAGGGCGGCGAAGCGGTCGCGGACGAGGACCGCGTCGAGAGGCTGGTCGCCGTCCGGGCCGAACACCCTGGGAAAGTGGGCGGGTTGGATCCGGCCGAGCATCACGTTGGCGTCGGTGACGGCGAGCGGGCCGCCGCCGCGGTAGCAGGCGGGCCCTGGGTCCGCGCCCGCCGAGTCCGGCCCTACGCGGTAGCGGGATCCGTCGAAGTGGAGGATCGAGCCGCCGCCGGCTGCGACGGTGTGGATGTCCAGCATGGGCGCGCGCAGCCGGACGCCGGCGATCTGCGTGGTGAAGACGCGTTCGTACTCGCCCGCGAAGTGCGAGACGTCGGTGGAGGTGCCGCCCATGTCGAAGCCGATGACACGGTCGAAGCCGGCGAGCTGCGACATGCGGGCCATGCCGACGATGCCGCCGGCGGGCCCGGAGAGGATCGCGTCCTTGCCGCGGAACTGCCCGGCTTCGGCGAGCCCGCCGTTGGACTGCATGAACATCAGCCGCACGCCGTGGAGTTCGTCGGCGACGTGCTGGACGTAGCGGCGCAGCACGGGCGAGAGGTACGCGTCGACGACCGCGGTGTCCCCGCGGGGGACGATCTTCATCAGCGGGCTGACCTCGCTGGACAGCGAGATCTGCGGAAAGCCGATGCGGGCGGCCAGCTCTCCCACGGCCTGCTCGTGGGCGGGGTACAGATGGCTGTGCATGCAGACGACGGCGACGGCGCGGATGCCTTCGTCGTACGCCTCCTGGAGAGGGCCGACGAGAGCGTCGAGGTCGGGGGTGCGAAGGACGGTGCCGTCCGCGGCGATGCGCTCGTCGACCTCCACCACGCGCTCGTGGAGCAGTTCGGGGAGTTCGATGCGTCGGGCGAAGATGTGCGGGCGGTTCTGGTAGGCGATGCGCAGGGCGTCACGGAAGCCTCGGGTGACGACCAGCAGGGTGCGTTCGCCCTTGCGTTCCAGGAGCGCGTTGGTGGCGACCGTCGTCCCCATGCGGACGGCCTCGATGGGGTCCTGGGAGCCGTGGAGCAGTTCGCGTACGCCCGCGACCGCCGCGTCGGAGTAGCGCGCCGGATTCTCCGACAGCAGCTTGTGTGTCAGCAGGCGGCCGTCGGGGCGACGCGCGACGATGTCGGTGAAGGTGCCGCCTCGATCGACCCAGAACTGCCAACCTGCCACGTCAGTACCCCGCTTCCGCGCCGCTCACAGAGCCCGGAGGCCGTTGATCACGTCGCGCAGAATACTCTCGTCCGGCAGTTCGGCAGGGGGTACGGGCCGCGTCACATGGACGAATTCCCCGGCGACGAGGTCTCCGATGAGGACCCGTACCACTCCGATGGGCAGATCGAGTTCCGCGGCGAGCTCGGCGATCGACTGGGGGGCGTCGCGGCACAGATCGACGATGTCCACGTGTTCCGGGGACAGCGTCGAGTCGGCGTCCGGGTCGTCCGCCTGGGGTTCCGTGACAACCACCGCGATCAGGTCGAGGCGGTGCTGGCCCTCACTGGTGGTGCGGCCGCGCGTCATCGCGTACGGACGGACGACCGGTCCGGCTTCGTCGTCGAACCAGTGGCTTCTTCCCTGACCGTCAGCGCTCATGACATCCCACTACCCGTCTGCGGGCAGATCGGTGCGCGGAGCCGCTCCCAGATGCACACCGACCCGCTTCACAAGGAGCGTCATCTCGTACGCGACCTGGCCGACGTCCGAGTCGGCGTCCGAGAGGACGGCGAGGCAGCTGCCGTCGCCGGCGGCCGTCACGAAGAGGAAGGCGTCGTCCAGTTCGACAACGGTCTGCCGGACGTTGCCGGCCTCGAAGTGACGGCCCACGCCCTTGGCGAGGCTGTGGAAGCCGGAGGCGACGGCTGCGAGGTGCTCGCCGTCCTCCCGGGTCAGATCCGTGGACACCCCCGTCGCCAGGCCGTCGCCGGAGAGCACGATGGCCTTGCGGATGCTCGCGACACGATCCACCAGGTCGTCCAGGAGCCAGTTGAGCTCCCCGGACTTGTTGGTCGCGGTGTGGCCGGTCGCCTTCGGTGCGGTCATCGACCGTCCCCCTTTGTCGTTCGTTGTGGTGCTGTGCCGCTGTCGGCGTTGTCGCCTGCGGCGTTCTCGTCGCGGCCGCGCTGCCAGCCGCGCTGGAGCGAGGCCATCCGGCTGCGTACCTCGTCGGCGTCCCGCTCCACGGGCTCCGCACTGTCCTCCGTGCGTCGCTGGGTGCTCTGCTTCAGCTGGGGAGCCAGGTTGGCCTGCCGTACGCGCCGGGGCAGCGGGCCCGTGCCGGGGGCTGCCTCCTGCGGTGCCGTGCCCGGGCGCCGACCGGCGGTGGTGCCTTCGCCGCTCGGTGCGATCGCGGCGGGGCGGCTGCGCATGGGGAGGGCGGGGGGCTGGGAGCTCTCGCCGGGGCCCCGTCGCTCGGCTGCCGGGGATGCGGCACGCTCTCCCGGCCGGTCCGGCCCGCCCGAACCCGGGCGCAGCGGTGAGGCTCCACGCCGGCGGGTCGGCAGCGGTGGTGCGGCCTCCTGGTCGGGTCGGCCCGGATCACGGCCGACCAAAGGCTCCTCTCCCCGACGACGCGACGGCAACGGTGCGGCGGCTTCCGACTCGGGTCGGCCCGGGCCCGTCGACGTCTCCTCGGCGGCGTCCTCGCCCCGTGATCGCTGCTCGCTGACCGGACGTCCGTGCGAGCTGACCAGCTTCGGTGTGCGGCGGCGGGGCAGTGGGACCGGTGCGCCCCTGTCCTCGGCTGCGTCGACGTGGCCCGGTTCGCGGACAGCGGGGTCGTCATGGAGCTGACCGTTGCCGGAGCCGGTCGTCTCGTCCTCCGCGAGGGCGATGGAGCGGCGGGGGCGGAAAATCCCGCCGCGTTCGCTGTCCTCGTCGTCGAGCGCGCCCGGGAAGCCCTCGACGGCGTCGAGGTCGACCGGTGCCTCGAGTTCGACCGGCCCGTCCAGAAGGGCGGCGGGCAGACCGGGAAGCTGCATGGGCATGTGGGAGAGCGCGGCCCGGCGGCTCTCCTCCAGCTCGGCCTCCTTCGTGGGGTGGGGCCGGTCGAGGCGGAAGCCGATGCCGTTCGTGTCCGGGACATCGTCCGTGAGCAGGGCGTCGGGGACGAAGAGGACCGCGGTGGTGCCTCCGTACGGGGACGGCTGCAGGGAGACTCGGACGTTCTGCCGCTGGGCTAGCCGGCTGACCACGAACAGGCCGAGCCGGTCGGTGTCGGACAGCTCGAACTCCGGTGTCTCGGCGAGCCGGAGGTTGGCGTCCAGGAGAGCGTCGGCCGCCATGCCGAGGCCACGGTCGTGGATCTCCAGGGTGAACCCGTTGGCGACCCGCTCCCCCAGGACCTGGACGGCAGTGTGCGGCGGAGAGAACACCGTGGCGTTCTCCAGGAGTTCGGCCACGAGGTGGGTCAGGTCGGCGACGGCGGGACCGGTGACGGCGATCCGCGGCAGACGGCGGACCTCGATGCGTTCGTAGTCCTCGACCTCGGCGACGGCGGCCCGGACGACGTCCATCAGCTGGACTGGTTTGCGCCACTGCCGGGAAGGTGCGGCGCCGGAGAGGATCACAAGGCCCTCGGCATGCCGTCGCATGCGGGTGGTCAGGTGGTCGAGGCGGAACAGATCGGCGAGTTCGTCGGTGTCCTCGGTCCGGCGTTCCATGGTGTCGAGCAGGGTGAGCTGCTTGTGGAGGAGGACCTGGCTGCGGCGGGCGAGGTTGACGAACACCTCGGAGACCCCGGCACGCAGTTCGGCCTGCTTGACGGCGGCCTCGACAGCGGCGCGCTGCAGGGTGTTGAGGGCCTGGCCGACCTCGCCGATCTCGTTCTTGTCGAACTCGAGGCGCGGGACCTCGGTCTCCACATCGACCTGTTCGCCCGCGGACAGGCGCCGCATGACGCTGGGCAGCCGGATGCCGGACGCCTCGTGGGCCTCAAGGCGCAGTTGGCGCAGGTCACGGATGAGAGCACGGCCGACGCGCACGGACAGGAAGAGCGAGAACAGCAGAGCGAGCAGACCGAGGACGCCGGCGATGGCCGCCTTGGCGATGACGCCCATGGCGACCGGGCGGACGCGGTCCTGATAGCGGTCGCTCGCCTGGTCGTTGAGAGTGCGGAGCTCGTCGAGCACGTCCCCGGCGGAGGTGTCCCAGCTCTGCGCGGTGACCTCGCGGGGCGCGCCGGAGCCGGAGGAGAGGGCGGACTCCTCGGCCACGCGCAGCGGGGCGGTGGCGGCGTTCTTCCAGAACTGCTCATAGCGTTCGCGTTCCGAGGACGGCAGCAGCGGCAGGTTGACGTCGTACATCAGACTGCGCTGCGCGACGAGGTCGGAGACGTCTCGGATCTCGTCGCGTGTGAGCTTGCCGACGATCAGGGAGGAGCCGAGGAGGGCGTCCTCGCGGGAGAGCAGTTCGCGGGCGCGGGCGAGGTTGACGAGTGCGCGGTACTGCTTGTCCATCTCGACGTTGTCGACGACGTGGAGGTTGCCGAGCAGGACGTAGCAAGGGTCGACCAGGCTGTTGTAGTGGTCGAGGGCCTGGGCGCGGGTGACGGTGCCCTCCTCCACGCTGCGGCGCAGGGCGTCGATACCGTCGAATGCGTCCAGCACGGCGGTCAGGCGCTCGCCCGTGCCCTCGCCCATCGCGTCGCGGACATCGGGGTTCTTGGCGTTCTGCCGGATCTCGGTGACGGCCTTGTCCGTGGCAGTCCGGCTGCGCCGGAGGTCGGCCAGCCCGTCCGAGGCCCGGGGGTCGGCGAGGTAGACGAGGGTCTGGCGCCGTTCCTGCTGCAGGACGCGGACGGTGTCCTCGATCGGATAGGCGACCTTCTCCACGACGTCCGACACGTTGAACAGATCTTGTGCCTCGCGTCCCGTGAGTACCGTGGCGAAACCCCAGATCGCCGTCAGGGACACCAGCGGCACGAGAAGCAGCGCCACGATCTTCCGGCGGATCGACTTCCCGCGAAAGCGCATGGCCTCCCCCAGCTCGACCCCCATCGACCGGGGGTACACATGTACGTCAACAAACGGCGCGAGCCTACTACCGACGCACAGGTAACTCGAAGAGCCGTCCGGAAGCTGAACTTCCGCGCGGGCCGCGAGACATGGGGAGTTGTCCTGCCATTGGGGGAGATTGCCTCCCTGATTCCTTTGACGACCGCTGCAACCCATCCGACCTGCCCGGCCAGTCAGTTGGCCGGAAATTTACGCTCCTTGGGAATCTTCAGCTCGCCTCGTTCGTCCTTCTCTACGGGAGTTGGGGGCGGAATCGGCCACAGGAGCCGTATCCCGCACCCCGGCGGCGTAAAACAGCGCAAGCCGGGCAACCACTGGGGAGCCGTGCCATCGGGCACGGGGCGAGTGGTCTGCTGGCGGTGGGGAGTGACACGTTGATGGGCACGGCGGAGCGGCGCGAGGCGCCCGGGGACGGCTTGGTGGCGCAGCTGACGGTGCAGCGGGACGCTGAGGCACCGGATCGCGACATTCCAGCAGAAGCGCGTGAGGTGCGGGGCGGACAGGACGTTCCGGCGGGTGCGGCTGACGGGGCAGCGGAGTACGGAGGCACGGCCGAGGCCGTTGCACCGGGTATGGACGAAGCGCAGTCGTCCTACCGGCCGTTGTGGATCGAGGAGTCGGTGCAGCGGCGTCGGATGCCCGATCCTGTGCGTACGGCGGCGGTGAGGGCGGTGATCATCATCGCCGTGACGCTGGTCCAGGCGATGGTGGCCTTCCTGTGCACCATGGCTGGATCCTGGCTGGCCTTCCCCATGGTCATCAGCAGCGTGGTCAGTACGGTCGTGGCCACCTGGGGCGCACTCGACGTCTGGGTGACCCGCCAGGTCTGGAACCAGCGCAACGGCGTGGTGTCGACACCGAGCAGCACCGCCCGGGCCCTGCGCCGCGAGCGACGCCGGGCCCGACGTCAGGCGAGGGCCACCGAGCGGGCGCAGGAGCGGATACGCCGGCGGGGCGGGGCCGGGCAGTTGTCACACTCCTGAGCCGCGCCGTTCACGGGGCGCTGGGCGCCGGCCGTTTGAACATCCGTGTCGCCGTGATCTCGCTGTGCACCGCTTCTCCTTCTCCGGCCGGGGTCTGCTGCGGCAGACCCGGACGGAGGTGTTCCTCCACGCTGATGTACTTCAGACCCGCCCGCAGGTCGGCGTCGTTGCGCAGCCGGATGACCAGCGGGAATTCGGCCAGCGCGGTCGTGTCGAACAGGCCGGTGGTGTACAGGAGTTGGACGCCGAGCGCGTCGGACACGGCCCGCTGGAGCTCCAGCAGGTAGGTGGCGTTGGCGCGTCCGATGGGGTTGTCGAGGAACAGCGTGCCGGCGTGCCGGTGCTTGTCGCGGCCCCGGTCGTTGGAGCGCAGCGCGGCCATCGTGCAGTACAGGGCGATGGCCGCGGTGAGCAGCTGGCCGCCGGAGAACACATCGCCCATCTGCCCGACGGGCACGCGCTCGGCGCGCAGCACGGCGTCCGGCTTGAGGATCTCGACGGCGACACCCTTGGGCTGAAGTGCCGCGCCCACGCCCCGCAGCAGGAGAGACATGCCGTCGCGTCGCAGGTCGGAGTTCTTCTTCACGGCCGCTCGGGTCGCCTCGTCGATGACCTCGCCGAGCCGCTCGGTGAGCGTGGCCTGGTCGGGCTCCTCGAAGCGGATGCGAAGGAACTCCTGCCCGGACCACTCGCCCAGCCCCTCGGGCAGCCTGGAGAGCCGCTGGGCTGACCGCAGGGTCGCCAGTGCCGACTCCACGAGCCCGCGCAGCCGGTCCACGATCGAGTCCCTGTTCCGCTCCAGCTGCGCCAACTCGTCGGTGAGGACACGGAGTCGGGGCGCGAACGCGTCCGCCCACTTCTGGGCGTGCTCGGGCAGTGCCGAGGCGGGCAGCTCGCGGATCTGCTGCCGTGCCGGGGTGCGGACCTGCTCGTAGCGCGTGGAGTTGGCGTGCCGGACCAGCACATCGCTCGCCTCTCGCACGGCGGCTTCGGCGGCCGACAGGTCGGCGGCGCAGCCGCGCAGGGAGCGGCGGGCCTCCGCGGCGGCGTGACGGGCCTCCTCCAGGCTGCCGGGGTACGGCTCGGGCTCCTCCTGCTCCTCGTCCAAGGCGTGTTCGCGCAGCAGGTCGCGGAGCATCGCGGCGATCTCCTCGATGCCGCCGGCCGCGTCCTCGGCCGCGCGGTGGGCGTCGAGGAGTTCGGCGTGCGCCTCCCGGGCCTGGCTCAACGCCTCGGTACGGGAGGCCAGTTCGGCGGTCGCCGTGCGCAGCAGTGCCTGTGCGTGCTCGGCGTCGCGCGGTTGAAGCTCCTCGGGCAGCTCGGTGTGTGCCTCGCCGTCCTCGGGCGCGTGGCGTTCGGCCTCGGCGCGCAGCCGTCCGAGCTGCTCGCTCGCGGTCGACATCCGGGTCTCCAGGAGCTGCACCAGCTCCTCGGCGCGCGCGGCGGCCGCCTGCCGGGAGGGCCCGTCGGATCCGTCCGGCGACTGCAGCAGCTGCTCCGCGCGCGTACGGACCTTGTTGCTGAGCCGGTCCAACTCGGCGCGGGCCGCGCTCTCGTCGCTCTCCGCGCGGGCCTGCTCGGCCCGCAGGTCGGCGCCGACGCCGACCTGCTCGTAGAGCTGGGAAGCGGCGCGGTAGGCCTCGCGAAGGGCGGGCAGCGAGGACCTCGGGTCTGCCTCGTCGGCCTCCGGTACGTCGTCGGGGGCACCGGCGATCTCCGCGCGTTCGGCGCGCAGGGCGCGTGCGGTGCGGCGGGCGTCGTCGGCGGCGCGCTGGGCGCCGCGGCGGTCCTCGTCGGCGGCGCGAGCGCGCTCCAGACAGGCCTGGGCGCGGGCCTCCGACTCGGCGCCCTCGTCGGCCAGTTCGCGCAGTTTGACCTGCCAGCCGGCCCGCTCACGCAGCCGGAAGGCAAGCCCGGCGAGGGCGTCGGCCGCGCGTCGGGCCTTCTGTGCCGCCTCCTGCCGCTCGTCCCGCACCTGCCCGGCCTCGGCGGCGACCTCGTCGGCCTCGGCCCGGACCGTACGCGCCTCGGTCAGCTCGGCTTCGGCATCCTCGGCGAAGGCGCGCGCCTCGTGGACAGCCTGGGCCAGCTCAACGAGCCGTCCCGCCGGGCAGCCGGTGCGCCAGGAGGCGAGCCGCGCCGCCAGCTCCCGGTCCTTGCCGAGGCGCGCGGCGAGCGTCCTGATCTCCTCGTCCCGCTCGGTCGCCCGCGCGCGCAGCGCCTGCCGCTCCTCGTCGGCGGCGTGCTCGTCGTGCATGGCCGGGTTCGGCGGTACGAGGAAGACGCTGCTGTCACCCGCGTCGGCGGCCGGGGTGGGTGCGAGCAGCGCGGCGGCCGTGCCGACGGCCACGGCGGACCGCGGCAGCAGCGCCGCCTCGTTGAGGGTCTCGCGGGCACGGGCGTGCGTGTCGGGATCGGTGATGATCACGCCGTCGACCAGCTCCGGCCGGGCGGCCAGCACGCGTGCGTGGTCGGCGGGGTCCACGGCCTGGGCGAGATAGCGCCATCCGGGCAGCGCCGGGATGCCGTGCTCGCCGAGGAACTCCACGGTGGCCAGCACGTCGGGCCCTGGCGGCAACAGACCGCCGTCACCGAGCGCGCCGAGGATCCGGGAGTCGTCGGCCGCCGCGGTGCGCAGCTCGAAGAGCTGCCGCTCGGCAGACGAGACGGAGTCGTCGAGCAGCTCGCGCAACTCGTCGGCGAAGCGGTCGAGTTCCTCGGGGGTGAGGGCAGGCTGCTCGCTCTCGGTCTCGTTCCGGGGCTGCGGGACCACGGGCCGCGAATCGCTGCCGGAGACGCTCAGCAGTTCCGCCAGCCGCTCCTCCGCTGCCAGCGCCTCGGCGATGCGGTGCTCGGCCTCGTGGGACCGCTGGGTCGCGGTGGCCGCGTCCGCCGCGCGAGCCGCCGTCAGCTCGGCGCGGGATTCCGCCGAGCCCGCCTCGCGCGCGTGCTCCGTGGCCTTGCGAGACGCCTCACGCGCCATGTCCCAGGCGGCGACCGCCGTCTTCTCGGCGTCGCTGGCCGCGAGGGCGGCGCGGGCCGGGTCGGCGTCGGGCGCGCTGTCGTCGAGCCATCCCGCGCGCACCGCTTCGGCGGTCTCCTGCTCGACCTCGGTGAGGCGCTGCCGCAGATGCCCGACCTCGCTGCGGGCCCGCTGCGCGTCCGTGGCGGCGGCGGTGGAGTCCCGGTAGGCGACCTCGCCGACCTCCTGCAGCGCGGCGGAGCGCTCTTCCTCCTCGTTCGCGAGGGACTCGGCGCCCTCCGCGGCCGCGTGCAGGGCTCGTACGAGATCCACGGCGGCCTTGGCCCGGGCGGCGAGTGCGGGAGCGGCGTCCCGCTCGGCCTCCTGGATCGCTGCGGCCACGCGCGCGACGCGGTCGGCGGCGGCCCGGTGCCGCAGCGCGGCTTCGGCGGCCTGCCAGGCGGAGTGCAGGGTGCGGCCGTCGGCGAGCTCGCGCTTCTGCCCGGCGGCGGACTTCTCGGCCGAGGCGAGCGCCAACGAGGCGTTGCGGTAGGCGAGTTCGGCGGCGATCAGCGCACTGCGCTCACGGCCCGCCTCGGAGTGCGTGACCGCGTACGCGGCCGCGGTGACGCGCTGGGCGAGGTCGGCGGCCCGGACGCGCTCCTGCACGCCCCGTGCCGACAGCCGGCGCGCCAGCGTGCGGGTGCGGCGCTCGGCACCGGCGTGGATGTCACGCGCGTGTGAGCGTGCCTCGGCGGCCTCGACGATGCGCCCGAGCAGGTCCGCCGAACCGGCGGTGAAGTCCCGTTCGGCGATCAGCTCGGCCCGACGGCCCAGCTTGTTGCCGAAGCCGCTGACCAGGTCGGCGAGCCCGTCGGTGTCCCGCGTGTCGGTCACGGCGCGCAGCAGCAGGTCGGTGAAGTCGGAGTCCTTCTTGACCGCGAAGAGGCCGGCCGCCTCTCCCTCGTCGGCGTTCATCTCCCGCTGGTAGCGGAAGAGTTCGGGGTCGAGCCCGAGGTCACCGAGGTGCTCGATCCACCGGTCGTGGATCTCCTCCCAGTGGACCTCCAGATGCGGATACGCCTTGCCCGCCTCGGTGAGGGTGTCCCGGAAACCCTTCATGGTGCGCCGGCGGCCCTGCGCGCCCGACTGCCCCTCGACGGACGGCCGCACCGTGGTGGCCTCGGCGACCGGCAGATTGTCCAGGGAAAGCCCGGGGCCGGGCCGGAAGGAGTACCAGGCCTCGGCGAACTTCCGCGGATCGTTAGACACCTGCCGCCCGCGCCACTCGCTGACCTTGCCGACGACGACGCACTCGCCGGTCAGCGTGTGCTGCCACTCCAGGGCCACGTGCCCGCAGTCGTCGGCAAGCAGGAACTTGCGCAGCACGCCTGAGCTGGCGCCGCCGAGGGTGTTGCGGTGACCCGGCAGCATCACGGAGAAGATCAGCTTCAGCAGGACGGACTTGCCACCGCCGTTCTCCAGGAAGAGCACGCCGGCGGGCGCGGGGCGGCGCGGCGGGCCGACGGGCTCCTCCTCGAAGAACTCCGCCTGGGTGGGCGCGGGGTCGGGCACGGGCTCGCCCACGCCGCGCAGGTCAAGCACGGTGTCGGCATAGCGCGCACCGGCGGGACCGATCGAGTAGAGGCGGACCCGGGACAGCTCGTACATGGCGGACTCTCGTAAGTCTTCGGCAGGTCGGGGAAGTTCAGGAGGAGGACGGCGCGTGGAACGGCAGCCCGGCGTCGGCCGCCAGCTCCAGGTCGTCGGTGTTCTCGGCGGGCAGCAGCGTCGGCGTGCCGTCGGTCACCGGGACCACGCCCAGCTCCAGCAGCTCGGCCATCGCGGCACTGCCCGCCATGTCGCGCACCTGGAGCTGGTAGCGGGCCGTCGTGCGGTACGTACCGCCGTTGTCGTCGCCTGTGCGCTGCAGGAACCCGGAGTCGGTGAGGAAGACGGCCGCCTTGCCGACGATGCCGGTCGTCGAACCGGCGAGTCTGCGTGCGTCCTTGGTGGCACCGGTCGCGCTGCGTCTCGCCCAGATCCGCCACGCGGCCTCGAGGCCGGGTGCCTCGGTGGCCGGGTCGGTGTTGTCGCCGTGCTCCTCGGCGCGCTCCTCCAGGCGGCGGCAGGCCTGCCGTACGAACGCGTCGACGCCGTTGACCGTCACGCGCCCGATGTATCCGTCGTCGGCGAGGTCCTCGGGGCGCGGAAACGCCATGGCGGCGACGGCGAGGTGGGCCAGCCCGTGCAGGAAGCGGTCGCCGCCGTCGGCGGACGTACGACGCGCGTAGTCGCCCATGCGGACGGCGAACACCGAGTCCTCGGCAGCCGTCACGGCCATCCCCGCGCGCGGGGACACCTCCAGCACCACGAGCCCGAGCCCGGCGGCCACGGCGTCCGCGAGCCGCGCGAACGGTGAGTCCTCGCGATACCGGCGCAGCAGCTCGGCGTACTCCTGGTCGCGCGCGGGCTGCAACTTGGGCTGCAGCCCGAAGGCGACGAGCCGCGCCGCGTCGGCGGCGTCGGCGGGCGTGACGGCGGCGGTCGCCGGAGGTGCGGCGACCTCCGGCTCACTCCATTCGACGTGCTCGGTCACGGCTGTCGCTCCTTGTTGCACTCACGCTCGTACGTACGCCGGTCGGCCCCGTTCACGCCGCCTCCGTCCTGTCGGCCGCCATCCCCACCGCGTCCAGCAACGCCGTCCCCACGATCAGGTCGGCCCCACCGAACTCCGGGTCGTCCAGCTCCGTCCCGTCGTCCACGGCGAACAGCAGCTTCTCCTCACCCTGCCGGTAGGCGGTCCCCACCGGCGGGCTGGCCGCGTGAACCGCCAACAGGGCCACCAGATACGGCAGATCCGGATCCTGTCGGCGAGCCTCGGCCAGCAGCCCGGAGAGCCGCCGCGGCGCGTCGGCAGGCAGATCGAGCAACTCCGTCGCCGCGACCAACTGCTCCTCGCTGAACCGGCTGTCGTCCGGTGTGGCGATGAGGTCCGGTTCCGGCATCTCCGCACCGAGGTGCTCCCGCTCCACCGGAGGCGTCAACAGGATGTCGACGAGGTCCGACACCCGGACGGACACCGGCGTGCGCAGACCGGTCCCGCGCGCGAAGAACGCCTCCGTGACCCGCACGGCCTGCTCCAGCGGCAGCGGCAGGACGGGGGCGACGAGATGCCCGTACAGGTCGATCCCCGACGACGTCATGGGCGTGGCGAAGGCCTGTCGGTCCTGCTCGGCGCGGAACAGCGGCCCCGCCTCCAGCAGGCGCGACTGCAGCTGCGTGTGCCGCCGGATGCAGTCCTTGACGATGTCGACCAGCTCGGCGGCACGCCGCTTGTGCTCGGGATCCTCCGTCTCGTCGCGCGCCTTGCGGATGTTGGTGAGGATCGCGTTCTCGTGCCGGTACCGGTCGGCGACGTGGTCCAGCGCCTCGGCGATCATGTCGGGCACGGAGTTGAGCCAGTCCACCGCCCGGACGTTGCGCCGGGTCGCGTCCAGAGCCCTGCGGAGCGTCTCCGAGTACTGCACCGTCCGGTACCGGGCCTGCTCGGCCGCGAGCTGGGCGTCGGCGAGGCGGCCCCGGTTGATCAGGACCTCCAGCTTGACCTCGGCGGCGATCTGCGCGCTGGTGACGTCCGTGTCCAGGGCGCCGACCAGGACGTTGACCGCCTCGTCGGTCGTACGGAGGTAGACGGTGCCGCCCGGACCCGGCACCTCCTCGATCAGCTTGAAGTCGTAGTCACGGCGGACATAGCTGCCGTCGGTCGCGAACGTGCCGTAGACGGCCCGGAAGCCGCGGTCGACGCTGCCGACGTTGATCAGGTTCTCCAGGACCCACCGGGCCACGCGCTCGTGCTCGGCGACCGGGCGCTGTGTGGCCTGGGCGGCGATGCGCGGGATGAGCCGGGCGACTATCTGGTCGTGGTCGGCGCCCGTGTCGAAGTCCATGTTCAGGGTGACCAGGTCGATGGCGGAGAGGGCCACCTCCGCCATGCCGTACACCGAGTACTCGCCCGCGAGGTTGGCCTTGCGCACGTCGAGGTCGTGCAGCGGCGCGGTGCAGGCGAGCGCACGCAGGCGCCGCGCCAGTCCCTCGTCGGCGGCCGGGCCCGGTGCTGGGCGCGGCCCCGCGCTGAGCTGGGGCGGAACACGGTCCGTCGATGCAGGCGAAGTCACGGTGCACAGACTAGGTCCTCGGTCTGACAACGACCCAAACGACGCAGATGCGACCAGGCGTCACGGTTGTCACGCCGACAGGACCAGCACTCTTCCGTACCGCTATCCGTCCTCGCCGACCCGCCGCCGGTACACCTCGACGACCCGCTCCAGCGAGTCCTCGAGGTAGACCTCCAGCATCTTCTCGGCCTCCGGCCGGTCCCCCGCCTGCAGGGCCTGCAGAATCTGCCGGTTGCGCGCGAGGTAGGGCTCGTGCAGCCGTCGCGGGTCGTCCACGACGTGGAAGGCCAGGCGCAGTTCGGCGAAGACGCTGCGCATCAGCTCGTCGGTGCGGGCACTGCCGGCGAGGGCCACCAGCTCCCGGTGGAAGTGGATGTTGGCGGTACCCACCGCTTTCCAGTCACCTTCGCGGGCCGCCCGCTGCCCGTCCTCGACGACTTCGGCGAGCGCGTCCAGGCCGTACGGCGGCTCGCCGAGCCCACGCACGACGGCGCACTCCACGAGGCAGCGGGTGCGGTAGATGTCCTCGACGTCCTCGACGGTCAGGACCCGGACGAACACGCCCCGGTTCAGCTCGTGGACGAGCAGACGTTCATGGGTGAGCAGCCGGAACGCCTCGCGCAGGGTGTTGCGGGAGACCCCGAGTGCGCCGCCGATGCTGTCCTCCGACAGCCGGGTCCCGGGCGGGAAGAACCCCTCGGCGATGCGCCCTCTGAGGATGTCCGAGACGCGCTCGGCGGTGCTGGTACGCCCCAGGAGAGCCCGGTCGTCGGCCAGTCCTGTCAGCTGCTCTGCCATGCCCGGAATTCAATCGCAGATACAAGAACGAAACAACAGGGGTATTGAAGGATCGTTCAACGATCCTCTACCTTGCTACGCACGGCGCCGTCTCCCGCACCTCGGCGCCAACCGCTTCCGCACGGCACGGCTCACTCCTCAAGCACCCTTCGTCCTCCTACTGCGAGGTGCCCATGAGCACGACCCCTCCACCGCAGGCCCTGACCGCCGACCCGCGAGCAGATGAACTCACCGACCACGACGGGGCCTTGGGCTGGCTCCGCGCCCTGGGTCCGCGCGGCCGCCGCGCCTTCGCCGGCGCGTTCGGCGGCTATGCCCTGGACTCGTACGACTACTTCACGCTGCCCCTGAGCATGGTCGCGCTGGCCGCGTACTTCGGCCTGGACAGCGGCCAGACCGGGCTCTTCACGACCGTCACGCTCGTGGTCTCCGCGGTGGGCGGCGCCGTCGCGGGGGTGGTGGCGGACCGGTTCGGCCGGGTCAGGGCGCTGATGATCACGGTGATCACCTACGCGGTCTTCACCGTGGCCTGCGGTTTCGCACCCAACTACGAGACGCTGCTGGTCTTCCGGGCCCTCCAGGGCCTCGGTTTCGGCGGTGAGTGGGCGGTCGGCGCGATCCTCGTCGCCGAGTACGCGAGCGCGAAACACCGTGGGCGCACCCTCGGTGCGGTCCAGAGTTCGTGGGCGGTGGGCTGGGCGCTGGCCGCCGTCGTCTACACGCTGGTCTTCTCGTTCGCCGGTGACGACCTGGCCTGGCGCATCATGTTCTGGACGGGCGCGCTGCCGGCCCTCCTGGTGGTCTGGATGCGGCGCCGGGTGCAGGACGCCCCGGAGGCGGCCGCCGTACGCGAACAGAGCACGAAGAAGGGCTCGTTCACGGAGATCTTCAAGCCCGGCCTGCTGCGCACCACGATCTTCGCCGGGCTGCTGTCCACCGGTGTCCAGGGCGGCTACTACACGCTCGCCACCTGGGTGCCGACGTATCTGAAGAGCGAGCGCGGCCTGTCGGTCGTCGGCACGGGCGGCTACCTGACGTTCCTGATCTCCGGCGCGTTCCTCGGCTATCTGACCGGCGGCTACCTCACCGACCGGCTGGGGCGCAAGCGCAACATCTGGCTGTTCGCCCTGCTGTCGGCGGTCTGCATCCTGGCGTACGCGAACATCCCGAGCGGCGCCAACACCCTGCTCCTGGTGCTCGGTTTCCCGCTCGGGTTCTGCATGTCGGCGATCTTCAGCGGCTTCGGGTCCTACCTGAGCGAGCTGTACCCGACGGCCGTGCGCGGCACGGGCCAGGGCTTCACGTACAACACAGGGCGGGCCGTGGGCGCCGTCTTCCCCACCACGGTCGGCTTCCTTGCCGACAGCTGGGGTGTGGGCGGCGCGCTGGTGTTCGGCGCGATCGGATACGGCATCGCAGCGCTGGCGCTGTTCGGGCTGCCGGAGACGCGTGGGAGGGAACTCGCGTGAACCGTACGGAAGACCGCCCCCTGACCGTCGTCGACGAGCACGCGCACGCGTGGAGCCCGAAAACCGCCCGGGACCGCTTCCGGGAGGGGCTCGCCGGCCCCACCGCCGGAGTCGCGGCCGGCCACACCCAGGTCAACCTGATCTCGGTGCCCGCCGACTGGGCGTACGACATGCTGCTGTTCTGCCAGCGCAACCCCAAGCCGTGTCCGGTGCTCGACGTCACGGACGCCGGTGCCGTCACGACGGTCCTCGCGGACGGCGCGGACCTGCGCACCGACCTGCCGCGCTACCGGGTGTGGCAGGACGGCGAGTTGGTGGACGAGCCGACGGACGCACGCGCGTACTGGCGCGACGACCTGGTGTCGTTCCTGATCGGCTGCAGCTTCACCTTCGAGTGGGCGCTGGCCGGGGCGGGCGTCCCGATCCGCCACGTCGAGCAGGGCCGCAACGTCCCGATGTACGTGACCGACCGTCAGTGCCGCCCGGCGGGACGGCTGCACGGGCCCCTGGTGGTGTCCATGCGGCCGGTGCCGCCGGAGCACCTGGCGGCGGCGATCCGGGAGAGCAGCCTGCTCCCGGCGGTGCACGGCAGCCCCGTACACTGCGGCGATCCCTCGGGGCTGGGCATCGACGACCTCGGCCGCCCCGACTTCGGGGACCCGGTGGACGTCGAGCCGGACGACATTCCGGTGTTCTGGGCCTGCGGAGTGACCCCGCAGGCGGCGGTGATGGCCTCGCTGCCGCCCTTCGCCATCACGCACGCACCGGGCCAGATGTTCCTGACCGACGCCCGCGACGAGCAGTACCGCGTGGCCTGAGACGAAACGCGAAGGAACCATGACCTCGATCGATCTGAACGCCGACCTCGGCGAAGGCTTCGGCCGCTGGCGGCTGACCGACGACGAGCGGCTGCTGTCCGTCGTCACCAGCGCCAACGTGGCCTGCGGCTTCCACGCCGGGGACGCGGCCACCATGCGGCGGGTGTGCGAGCTCGCGGCCGAGCGCGGTGTCCGGATCGGCGCCCAGGTCTCCTACCGGGACCTGGCGGGGTTCGGGCGGCGCGCGATGGATGTGCCGCCCGCCGAGCTCTCGGCCGAAGTGGCGTACCAGATCGGCGCCTTGGAGGTCTTCGCGCGCGCGGCGGGCACGCGCGTGTCGTACGTCAAACCGCACGGCGCGCTCTACAACCGCGTCGTGCACGACGAGGAGCAGGCCGGCGCGGTCGTGGACGGAGTGCGGCTCGCCGACGCCACGCTGCCCGTGCTCGGCCTGCCCGCCTCGCGTCTGCTGGAGCTCGCCGAGAAGGCGGGCCTCCCGACGGTCACGGAGGCCTTCGCGGACCGCGCGTACACGGCGGAGGGCACGCTCGTGCCGCGCGGCCACGACGGTGCCGTGCTCACCGACCCGGAGGCGGTCGTGGAGCGCTCGGTGGGTCTGGCTCGCTTCGGTACGGTCACCGCCCACTCCGGTGAGCGCGTCGACGTACGCGCGCGTTCGCTGTGCCTGCACGGGGACACGCCGGGCGCCGTCGAACTGGCCCGGCTGGTCCGCGACCGCCTGCAGGAGTCGGGCGTGCGGGTGGAGGCCTTCGCATGAGGGTGCTGCCCGTCGGGGGCAGTGCCCTGCTCGTCGAGGTGTCCTCCGGAGACGAGGCACAGGCCCTGCACGCGGAGCTGCTGCGCCGCCGGGCGGAGGGCCTGCTCACCGTGCACGAGATCGTCCCCGCGGCCCGCACCGTCCTGCTCGACGGCCTCGACGACCCGGTCCGTCTGGCTTCCGAACTGACCGCCACCGAAGTGCCCACCGCGGCCCGTCGCGAACAGGCGGTCGTGGACATCCCGGTGCACTACGACGGTCCCGATCTGGCCGACGTCGCCGCCCTCTGGGGCGTCCGCGAACAGGAGGTGGCTCAGATCCACGCAGCCACCGAATTCAGCGTCGCCTTCTGCGGGTTCGCCCCCGGCTTCGGCTACCTCACCGGCCTGCCGACGCGCTACGACGTCCCGCGCCGGGCCACGCCGCGCACCGCCGTCCCGGCAGGTTCGGTGGCGCTGGCAGGCTCGTACACCGGCGTCTACCCGCGTTCGTCGCCGGGCGGCTGGCAGTTGATCGGCCACACGGACACCGTGCTGTGGGACCACGCGCGCGTGCCGGCCGCGCTGCTGTCGCCCGGCACGCGCGTGCGCTTCGTCCCGGTGGGGCACTCATGACGGACCGGGCGCTCGTCGTCGTACGAGCCGGAGCACTGACCACCGTGCAGGACCGGGGACGCCCCGGGCACGCACATCTCGGTGTGCCCCGCTCCGGTGCGCTCGACGGCCCCGCTGCGGCGCTCGTCAACCGGCTGGTCGGCAACCCGCCCGAGGCGGCCGTCCTGGAGACCACGGTCAACGGCTGTGCCGTACGGCCGCGTTCGACGGTCACGATCGCGGTCGGGGGCGCCCCCAGCCCGGTCACGGTGGACGGCCGTCCGGTCGCCTGGGGAGCGCCGGTGCGCGTGCCCGCGGGTGCGCTCCTGAACGTAGGAACGGTCGTCTCCGGAGTACGCGGCTACGTGGCCGTCTCCGGCGGCATCGCCGTCGAGCCGGTGCTCGGCAGCCGCTCCACGGACCTCCTGTCCGGCCTCGGCCCGGCACCCCTCACGGACGGCACGGTACTGCCTCTGGGGACACCGGAAACCGTCCACGCGCGCGTGGACGTCGCCCCGCAGCCGGCACCGCCGTCCGAGCTCGTCCTCCGGGTGACCCTCGGCCCGCGCGACGACTGGTTCACGCCGGAAGCGGTACGCACCTTCACTTCCCTTACATACCGGGTCTCCCCCGCCAGCAACCGCATCGGCCTGCGCACGGAGGGACCCGCCCTGGACCGGGCTCTGCCGGGCGAACTCCCCAGCGAGGGCATGGTGTTGGGCGCGGTCCAGGTGCCTCCGGACGGCAGACCGGTCGTCTTCCTGGCCGACCATCCGACCACCGGGGGCTACCCGGTGATCGGCGTAGTCCGCGCACAAGACCTGCCGGCCGTCGCCCAAGCGGCACCCGGCACGCCGGTCCGCTTCGTGAGGACACGCATCCGCTGAAGCCCCTGTAAGGGCGCGGGGCTGTATGGACATGTGGCTCCGCCGCGCGGGCGCGAACAGCCACGACGGACCCGCAGCGACCCACCGGCCTCCATCCCCCGGCCTGCCCGCGGAGCGCTACGCCGCATCGGGCTGTTCCGCCACCGACACCGCCGCCAACGCCGCCGACACCGCCGCAGCGGCCCGCACGTCCAGCCGCGCGCTCGTGCCGCGCGCCCGGTGCCGCATCTCGTCCGCGGCGAGCCGCAGCAACTGCGGCAGCAGGTCGGTGCACCGCCGGGCGACCCAGGCGATGCCCGCCGTGGCCATCCACAGCAGACTCGCCGACTTGGTGGGCACGGGGAACTCCGCCTCGGGCGAAGGCGCGGGGCCGGTCGCACGGTCCGCTTCCGCCAGCAGCGAGTGGAAACGCACGGCCAGCTGCCGGTGCCCCCGCTCGCCGGGATGCAGGCGGTCCGCACTCCACATCGCGCGATCCGTGATCCAGGCCTCCTCGGCCGCATGCAGGTGTACGGCCCCGTAGCGGTCGGAGAGCGCGTGGACCACCCTGTTGACCGCCCGCTGCCGCCGGGCCAGCGGTCGGGCCAGCGCGCCCGGCAGGCCGAGCATCGCGCCGGGGTCGGGCAGACACGCCGTGAGCAGGACCGCGCCCTGCCCGGTGAAGGCGGCGTACACCTTGTCGAGCCGTTCGGCCACGGCGTGGATGTCAAAGGTGCACCGCAGGGTGTCGTTGACGCCGATGACCACGGACACGGCATCCGGCCGCAGGGCGAGCCCGGCCGGCGTCTGCAGTTCCAGTACCTCCCGGGTCTGGGCACCGCTGACGGCGAGGTTGGTGAACTCCACGGGCTCCTCGGCGAGCCCGCCGGCGAGCAGCGCGGCCCAGCCGCGCCACCCGTCGGCGACGGGATCGCCCACGCCCTCGGTCAGCGAGTCGCCGAGGGCCACGAAACGCACGGCTCTCATGCGACGCCCCCGGGCACGAAGCGCCGTACCGGCACCGAGGCGTCGTGTGCGGCGAGGAACGCGTCGACGGCCGCACCCCACCCGAAGCACTCCGCACGCGCGCGTGCGGCCTCCCGCCGCTCACGTTCGGGGAGTTCGAGCAGCATCTCGACGGCGTCCGCGAAGGCGTCCCCGTGGTCCGCCGCCACGGCTCCGGCGGATCCGATCACCTCGGGCAGCGCTGACGACTTGCTCACCACCACGGGCGTGCCGCAGGCCATCGCCTCCAGGGCGGCCAGCCCGAACGTCTCGGCGGGCCCGGGTGCCAGGCACACGTCGGCGGAGGCCTGGAGCGTGCCGAGCGCGCCGCGGTCGGAGACGTGACCGAGGAAGGTGACGGGCAACCCGCGCTCCCGCGCCCGCTGTTCGAGCCGCGGGCGCAGCGGCCCGTCCCCGGCCACCACCAGCACCGCCCGCCTGCCACGCCGAAGCAGCGCCTCCAGGCCGTCCAGCGCCGTGCCGGGCCGCTTCTCCACGGACAACCGGGTGCACGTGACGAGCAGCGACTCGTCCACGCGCGCGTACCGTGCGCGAAGCCCCGGATCACGCAGCGCGGGGTGCCGCTCGACCAGATCGACGCCCAGCGGGGCGCGTACGACGTTGCGGGCGCCGATCCGCACGAACTCACGCTCGGCGAACTCGGTGGTGCACACCACGCGCGCGTACGTGTGTGCCGTACGCACGTTGAGGGCGTCGGCGGCGCGCCGGGCCGCCCCCTCCGGCAGGCCCCAGGTGCGCAGGACTCCGTCGGCGGTCTCGTGGGACACCATCACGGCGGGGACCCGGGCGCGCCGCGCCCACTTGCCGGTCCACCTGAGAGTCGTACGGTCGGAGACCTCCAGGCGGTCGGGCGCCAGCTCCTCCAGGAGCCGGGCCACGCGCCGCTTGTCGGTGAGCACCCGATACCCGCCGGTGCCGGGCAACAGCGGCCCGGGCAGGGTGATGACGCGCCCCTGCTCGGTGTCGCGGTCGTCGGCACGCTCGCCGGGGATGACGAGCACGGGGTCGTGCCCTGCCGCCTTGAAGCCCTTGCCCAGCTCGCGCAGGGCGGTGCGCAGGCCGCCGGAAGAGGGAGCGACGAAGTTGGCGAGTCGCACGATCCTGAGCGAGGTCATGCCGCCACCGCCGTCTTCTTCCGCGCGGCGAGCACGTCCGTGTAGTGCCCGATGAGTTGATCGCCCACGGCCGCCCAGGTCCGTCCCTCGACGGTGGCGCGCGCTGTGGCGCCGAAGGCGGCCCGCCGTCCCGGGTCGGCGGCCAGGGACTGCACGGCATCCCGTACGGCGTCCGCGTCGCGGGGCGGTACGAGCAGCCCGGTGCGCCCGTGGGCGACCAGGTCGAGGGGACCGCCGACGGCGGGTGCGACGACGGGGACGCCGCTGGCCATGGCCTCCTGCACGGTCTGGCAGAAGGTCTCGAACGGGCCGGTGTGCGCGAAGACGTCCAACGAGGCGTAGATCCGGGCGAGTTCGTCGCCGGTGCGGCGGCCGAGGAAGACCGCGCCGGGCAGCGCTTCACTGAGGCTCGGCTGGCTGGGGCCGTCGCCCACGACCACGACCTTCACCCCTTCGAGGCCGCACACGCCGGCCAGGAGCTCGATGTGCTTCTCGGGGGCGAGCCGCCCGACGTAGCCGACGATCACCTCGCCGTTCGGGGCGAGTTCGCGGCGCAGGGCCTCGTCGCGCAGGTCGGGGCGGAAACGGGCGGTGTCCACGCCGCGCTGCCACAGCTTGAGACGGGGCACGTCATGGGCCTCCAGGTCCTGCATCGAGGCGCTGGAGGGGGCGAGGGTCAGGTCGGCGGCGGCGTGGACGGAACGGATGCGCCGCCAGGCCGCGGCCTCACCGGCGCCCATGTAGGTGCGGGCGTATCCGGCGAGGTCGGTCTGGTAGACGGCCACGGCGGGCACGCCGAGACGGGCGGCGACCGCCATGCCGCGGACACCGAGGACGAAGGGGCTGGCCAGGTGCACGACGTCGGCCCGGTGCTCGACGACGGCCGCGGCCAGACGCCGGCTGGGCAGGGCGACACGGACCTGGGGGTAGCCAGGGAGCGGGAGGGAGGGGACACGGACGACGGGGCACGGCGCCTGGGCGTCGGGCCCGAGCCCGGCCTTGCCCATGAGGGCGGTACTGGCCGGGGCGACAACGAGCGGAGAGTGACCGCGATCTACGAGGTGCCGGGCGGTCTGAAGCGCGCAGTGGGCCACGCCGTTCACGTCGGGGGGAAAGGATTCGGTCACGATGACGACACGCATACCGACGTTCTCGCCGCACTGGACGTGGTCGCGTCAACGTGGATCTTTGCGAACGATGAACGTCCCGTGAGCGTTCCTCCGCGCACCCGAGCAGGTCAGGCCGTGTCCATGACCACCTGACCCGCGGGTCACCCGCTGTTCATCCGGCGGCCGTGCCGCCGCCCGAAGGACGTGTGCGTGGCCCGCTCAAACGGCGGGCCCGTCGGGTGCGATCCGACTCCGTACGGCCGTCTGCACTTCGGCTTCCTCGGCCGGATCGGCGGCAAGCCGGCGGAGCTGTTCGACGACCCGGGCGTCACCGGTCTCGGCGTGCCGGGCGGCGATTTCGCGGGTGGTCTCCTCGCAGTCCCAGAGGCACTCGACGGCGAAACCCGCCGGGAAGGAGGGATCGGTGGCGGCGAGGGCGCGGGCCGCCCGGCCGCGGAGATGGGAGGAGGCGGTCTCGCGGTAGATATGGCGGAGCACGGGAGCGGCGCAGGCGATGCCGAGCCGGCCGGTGCCGTCGACGAGGGTCCACAGGGTCGGGGCGTCCGGCCCCTCGCCTCGTACGGCCTCGCGCAGCGCACCAAGAACCAGGTCCTTGTCCTCGATTCCGCCCCGGCAGGCGAGCATGCGGCCGGCGGCGGCACCCAAGGGGTCGGGCCGGTGGGCCCAGCCGCGGGCCCGGTCGACGGCGGCGACACTGCGCATCCGTTCGAAGGAGTCGACGGCGGCCTCCACGACCGCCGGGGAGCCGGTGACCAGGGCGCCCTCGATCAGGTCGAGGGCCTCGGGATCATTGCCGTCGGCGAGATAGCGCAGCGCGGTGCAGCGGGCTCCGTCGGTGCCGTCCTTGGCGGCCCGCACGATCTCGGGGCGGTCCTCGGGGCCGGCCACGGCCGTGAGACAGCGGGCGGCCGGGACGTGCAGCGCGGCGCCACGTTCGACGCCCTGCTGGGCCCACTCGAACACGGCCTGCACGCTCCACCCCGGACGGGGCCCGGATGGTCGCATCTGCCGCTGCCAGCGGTCGAAACAGCCGCTCTCGTGCGCGGCACGCACACGCGTGGCGATCGATTCGCGTGGATCCTCGGCCCACAGCCGCCACGGCCGGGGCTCGAAGGCGTCACGTACGACGGCGGCCAGTTCGGCCTCGCCCTCGGCGTCGGTGGAGAAGCGGGCCAGGACGGGCGAGGCCAGGGCACGCAGCCCCGCGTCGTCGTCCCTGAGCGCCAGTTCGTCCAGCGCCCAGGCCCAGTTGGAGCCGGAGGCCGCGTACCTGCGCAGCAGCGCGAGCGCGTCCCGCCTGCCGTACGAGGCGAGGTGGCCGAGGACGGCCAGGGCCAGCCCCGTGCGGGACTCCTCGGTGTCGAAGACGTCCTCGACGTCGAAGAGATGCGCCTCGATCTCGTCCAGCTCGCCGTTCAGGTCGAGGTAGAGACGGGCGTAGTAGAGGGAGCGGTTCTCCACCTGCCAGTCGTGGCGGGGGTCGCGCAGCACACAGTGGTTCAGCGCCGCGAGCGCCTCGGCGCGCGGGGCGGTGAGCGCGTGCAGCGTGCCGTCGCCGCGGCCCCGCTGGAGCAGGCCGAGCAGCGTACCGCTGGGCGCTATGACCGGATCGAACATGGGAAACAGCCTCACATCAAGCGTCGACGCAACCGGGGACGTGCATTACCTGGCCGCGTGACAACACGTCGGGGCGCCCGCCGTTTCCTGCTTGCTGTAAGCCATCTTCCTCTGCCTCTCGTCTGTGGCCCATGCGGACCGCATCACGGCCCGCGCGGTGCGGCAACACCTGCCCAGCCATCGCGTCCGTGAATCACGACGTCATGATGACTCGGCACTTCGACCTGCCGCGACCGAAATTTCGGCGGCCCTGTACCGCCTCCCCCGTTTTCCGTGTTTTTGCTGGTCAGAACATTCGGATCAGTGTGCGCCGAACAACTCGAGCAGTTCCGTCTTGCCGAACATCCGCGCCGTGTCGACGGCCGAGGGGGTCCCCGCGGCCGGATCGGCACCGCCCTCCAGGAGGGCCTTGATGACTTCCGTCTCACCCTTGAAGACGGCTCCGGCGAGCGGGGTCTGCCCCCGGTCGTTGATCCGATCACCCTCCGCGCCACGGGCGAGCAGGGCGCGCACCGCCTCGGCATGCCCGTGGTAGGCGGCGAGCATCACGAGCGAGTCGCCGCGGTCGTTGGTGAGGTTGGCCGGAACACCCGCGTCGACATACGCCACGAGCGCCTCGGTCTGTCCCTTGCGGGCCAGATCGAAGATCTTGGTCGCCAGCTCCACGACCTCCGGGTCGGGGGCTTCTGTCATCGGCCGGACCGCCTCTCCATACAACCGTTCAGGTGAATCGCCAGGGTACTGGCTCCCGCCGCACATGACCCGACACGCCAGCGGTAAAGATCACCACAGCCCAGGTCGGACGCAAGATCGCACCTCGGCCGACCGGGCCGGATCGACCGTCCGGGGGAAATCAGCCGAAATTCACTCAGTTGCACCTTTTATAGTATGGATACATGCTGTGATCCTGGAAGTACTCATGGTGACTGTCCCCGTGAACCAGGAGAACAGAAATGATCTTGTCCATCTCAGGCGTCGTCCTGCTCGGCGTCATCGTCTTCCTCTTCTTCCGCAAGGACGGGCTCAAGGCGTCACACGCCATGGTCTCGGCCCTGTTCGGCTTCTACCTGGCGAGCACGGCGATCGCCCCGAGCATCAAGGCCGGGGGCGAGAGCCTCGCGAGCCTCCTCGGCGGCATCAAGTTCTGACGCCGCCCCTCCCGTCCGTACGCACCTACAGGAGACAGCAGTGGCTCGGCGCCCCCTCCCCCGCATCCTGAGCACAGGCAGCGCGCAGATCGCCCGGAGCCGGGAGCTGGCCCGGACGGCGGCCGACAGCGCCACCGACGTCCTCCAACCGCTGATCACGATCACCCGCGGTATGCGCCGGCTGGCAGCGGCCGGGCGGCGCAGGTGGGCCGACACACCCAAGGACAGGCGCGGGCCGCTGTTGTTCCTGGTGGCCTCGGTGATCCTGGTCGTGGCACTCGTGCCGTACGGGCCGCTGCTCGCCGTCATCACCCTGATGGCGGCGGCAGCCTGGCAGGGCCGGGACCGCGAACCGCCGAAGCCCGAAGGGCCCGACGAGTCCCAGACGGAGCGCCTGCAGTCCTTGTACGAGGCCCTGGTCCCGTACTTCTCGCTCGCCGGGGACCCCTCCCCCCTCTACGCCCACGGCGGCGAGTGGGCGAAGGCGTTCCCCGCGTACGAGTTCGACGCATCGGGCCGTGTGGCCCACCTCGTGATCCGCTACCCGGCGTATTTCACCGACGGCGAGATCGACTCCCGCACCCGGATCGAGCAGCTGCTGCACGCGAAGTCGGGCCGCGGCCGCGAGTACCACTTCGAGTGGGACGAAGAAGGCAACCGGCTCACGGTCACCGTCCTGTCCCCGCTGCCCACCGACATCGCCGCCCAGCGATTCGTCACGACGCCGGGCGAGACGGTCCTCGGCTTCACCGACCCCACCCAGGTCCAGCGCACGCTTCCCCTCTCCTACGGCGAGGAGAAGCGCGACGTTCCGCCGGTCGTCTGGCGCACCGGCATCCGCTCCACCGAGCCGCACCTCCTGATCATGGGCCAGCCGGGCAGCGGCAGCACGACCCTGTTGCGCTCGATCGCCCTCCAGGCGCTCCAGCACGGCGATGTCGTGATCATCGAGGGCGGCACCGGCGAGTACGCGTGCCTGACCGGCCGGGCTGGCGTCCTGGCCGTCGAGTGCGGCCTGACCGGGGCTCTGGCGAGCCTGGAGTGGGCCGCCCACGAGACGGAGCGCCGCCTGATCGCGGCGAACCGGGCCCGCCAGGCCGGCCACCCACCGCCGGAGGACACCAAGCGCCCCCTGTGGATCCTCCTGGACCGCCCGACCGCCCTCGCCCACCTCGCCGCCGCGGACGGCCGCAAGGACCCGCAGTCCCTGCTCCAGGTCCCGCTGCGGCACGGCCGCGCGGCGAACGTGACGGTGGTGGTGGCCGACCATCTCGACAGCGCCGAAGCACTGAGCGATGCCGTACGACAGCACACGCGCGCGCGTGTCGTCCTCGGCCCCGCCACGGCCGAGCAGCTGGCCGGGACCCTGGGTGCCCTTCCGTCCACGACTCCGGCCGCCGCTGTCCCCGCCGGCCGCGGTTACGCCCGCCTCGGCGCCGGGCCGGTGCACCGGCTTCAGGTTCCGTCGACCCCGGACCCGTACGACGACGCGACGAGCGAGGCGGACCGCAAGGCGGTGCTGGCACTACTGCCGCCGCGGACCACTCCGGCAGACGCGGAGCCGGTCGAAACAAAACCCGTCGAAGCGAAATCCATCGACGTGAAATCTGTCGGCCTGGGATCTGCCGACCTGGAGCTTCTCGAAGCGGAATCTCTCGACGAGGAGCAGGTCAAGGCGGAGCCGGTGCCGGCAGAAGCCGTGGTGGCGGAGGCCCCGTAGGTTTCGGCGCCCCCGATGTCGCTGCGCCCGCCCGGCCGCAGCGACATCGGGGGGCACGGCCACGGCAGCTACGCCACGAACGTCCGCGGCGTCTCCCCGCCCCCCGACGCCCCGCTCTCCACCAACCGCGCCGCCGCGGCCAACCGCACCGCCGCCTCCTCGGCCACCGCGCCGCCGACGGTGAACGGCAGCCGCACATACCCCTCGAAGGCGCCGTCGACCCCGAACCGCGGCCCCGAAGGCACCCGCACCCCGACCCGCTCCCCCACCTCGGCGAGCCGCGAGCCCGACAGCCCTCCGGTCCGTACCCACAGCGTGAGCCCGCCCTGCGGCACCGCGAACTCCCAGTCGGGCAGCTCCCGCCGCACCGCCGCGACCAGCGCGTCCCGGTTCTCCCGGGCCTGCGCGCGGCGGATCTCCACGGCCTGCTCCCAGCCGCCCGTACTGAACAGCCAGTTCACGGCGAGCTGTTCCAGCACCGGCGTGCCCAGATCGGCGTACGCGCGCGCGGCGACCAGGCTGCGGATCACGTCCGGTGCCGCGCGCACCCAGCCGATGCGCATCCCGGCCCAGAAGGCCTTGCTGGCCGACCCGACGGTGATCACCGTGGACCCGGCGGGGTCGAAGGCGCACACGGGCCGTGGCATCTCGACGCCGTCGTCCAGCCACAGTTCGCTCATCGTCTCGTCGGCGATCAACACCGTCCCCGCCGACCGGGAAGCGTCCACGAGCTGCCGCCGCTGGTGGTCGTCCGCGAGCGCGCCGGTCGGGTTGTGGAAGTCGGCGACGATGTACGCCATCCGGGGGGCGGCGTCCCGCAGCACCTGCCGCCAGCGATCAAGGTCCCAGCCGGCCAGCCCCTCGGCCATCGCCACGGGCACCAGCCGCGCCCCCGCCTCCCGCATCAGCTGGAGGATGTTGGCGTACGACGGCGACTCGACGGCCACGCGCTCACCGCGGCCCGCGAAGAGGTGACAGATCGCGTCGATCGCGCCCATGGCTCCCGTGGTCACCATGATCTGCTCGGGCATCGTGGGGATCCCGCGCGCGGTGTACCGGTCGGCGATCATCGAGCGCAGCGCGGGCAGACCGGCCGGATAGTCCCCGTGCGTGTGGGCGTACGGGGGCAGCTCCTCCAGGGCGCCCTGGACGGCCCGGGTCAGCCACGGCTCGGGCGCGGGAAGCGCAGCGCAGCCCAGGTCGATCATCGAGCCCAGCGCCTCGGGCGGAAGCGGTTCCAGGCCGCGCGCGGGGAGCGGGTTCCCGGCCGGTACGGCGGTCCAGCTGCCGGCGCCGCGCCGGGACTCCAGGAATCCCTCGGTGCGCAGCGCCTCGTAGGCGGCCGCGACCGTCGTACGGCTGACGGACAGGGCCAGGGCCAGTTCACGTTCGGCGGGCAGCCGGGCGGCCACCGGGACGCGGCCCTCCAGCACCAGCAGCCGGATGCCGTCGGCCAGCGCGCGGTAGGCAGGTGGACGGCGCGTGCCGGGGCCCGCCGGGCGGTCCTGCTGGGAGTTGAGCAGCCTGGCCAGCTGCGCCGCACCCATCGCCGAGGTCCACTGCGCCATGGAAATCAGTCCACCTTCCCCGAATTGGCCCTGGATGATGCTTCCACCCAAGCCACAGGGTGTCACGAACCAGGCCACTACCACCACAGGGGGGCACCTCTTGTCCACGAAGAGCCGTCTCGGGCGACGGTTGATCCAGCTGTACGTCGGCCTCGCGCTGTACGGCGCGAGTTCCGCGCTCCTCGTCGAGGCGGGCCTGGGACTCGAACCCTGGGGGGTGCTGCACCAGGGCCTGGCCGAGCTCACGGGCCTGACGATCGGTGTCGTGTCGATCATCGTGGGCGCGGCGGTGCTGCTCCTGTGGATCCCGCTGCGCCAGCGCCCGGGGCTCGGCACGGTTTCCAACGTCTTCGTGGTCGGCATCGCCATGGACGGCACGCTCGCCCTCGTCCCGGACTTGCACTCCCTGGCCGTACGGATCCCTCTCCTCCTGGCCGGCATCCTGCTCAACGGCGTGGCCACCGGGCTCTACATCGCCGCCCGCTTCGGCCCCGGCCCGCGCGACGGCCTGATGACCGGCCTGCACCGGCTCACCGGCCGCTCGATCCGCCTGATGCGGACGGCGATCGAGATTGTCGTCGTCGCGACCGGCTTCACCCTCGGCGGCACCGTCGGCATCGGCACGGTCCTGTACGCGGTCGCGATCGGCCCGCTCGCCCAGCTCTTCCTGCGGATGTTCGACGTCCCGTCGGCATCGCAAGGCAGCACGGTCGTTGCCGAAGGGCAACCGCAGGGAGCGATACTGCGACCGTGACCACGCGGATACGCCACCCCTATCTCGACCATCCCGGCCCGATCGCCTTCGCCCACCGGGGCGGGGCCGCGGACGGTCTGGAGAACACCGTGTTCCAGTTCCGCCGGGCGGTGGAGGCGGGCTACCGGTACATCGAGACCGACGTCCACACCACGACGGACGGCAAGCTGGTCGCCTTCCACGACTCGACCCTGGACCGGGTGACCGACGGCGCGGGACGCATAGGGGACCTGCCGTGGAAAGAAGTACGGCAGGCGCGCGTGGCGGGCAAGGAGCCGGTGCCGCTGTTCGAGGAACTGCTCGAGACCTTCCCCGAGGTGCGCTGGAACGTCGACCTCAAGGCGGAGGCCTCGCTGCACCCCTTCCTCGACCTGATCGAGCGCACGCACGCGTGGGACCGCATCTGCGTCGGCTCGTTCTCCGAGGCGCGCGTGGTGCGCGCCCAGCGGCTGGCCGGACCGCGCCTGGCGACGTCGTACGGCACGCGTGGCGTGCTCAACCTGCGGCTGCGCTCCTGGGGCGTCCCGGCCGCGCTGCGCAGCTCCGCGGTCGCGGCCCAGGTGCCCGAGTCCCAGTCCGGCATCCAGGTCGTCGACCACCGCTTCGTCCGCGCCGCCCACGCGCGCGGGCTGCAGGTGCACGTGTGGACCATCAACGAGCCCGATCGCATGCACCGTCTCCTGGACCTGGGAGTCGATGGCATCATGACCGATCACATCGACACGTTGCGCAAGGTCATGGAAGAACGCGGCGTCTGGGTCTGAGCACCCGACGGCCCTCCCCCGATCCTTCGCACGGCACTTCAGCGGGGAAGCGAGGGCACGGGTGAGCGCCGACACCGTGCGGACGGAAGTCTTCGACCGGAAACGCGAGCAACGCGGCTGGTACTTCTACGACTGGGCCTGCTCCGTCTACTCGACGAGCGTGCTCACCGTGTTCCTGGGCCCCTACCTGACCTCCGTGGCCAAGTCCGCGGCGGACGCGGACGGGTTCGTCCATCCGCTGGGCATCCCGGTGCGAGCCGGTTCGTTCTTCGCCTACTGCGTCTCCGCGTCCGTGATCGTGTCGATCTTCGTGATGCCGCTGGTGGGCGCGGCCGCCGACCGCACAGGACGGAAGAAGCCCATGCTCGCCGCCTGCGCCTACGTGGGGGCGGCGGCCACGACCGGCCTGTTCTTCCTGTCCGGTGACCGCTATCTGCTGGGCGGCCTGCTGCTGATCGTCGCCAACGCGTCCGTGGCCGTCTCGATGGTCGTCTACAACTCCTACCTGCCGCAGATCGCCCCGCCCGAGGAGCGCGACCGCGTCTCGTCCCGCGGCTGGGCGTTCGGCTACGCGGCCGGCTCGGCGATGCTCATCGTGAACCTGATCCTGTTCACGGGGCACGACTCCTTCGGTGTCTCCGAGTCGACGGCCGTCCGCATCTGCCTGGCCTCCGCGGGCCTGTGGTGGGGCGCCTTCACCCTCGTACCGCTGGCGCGCCTGCGCGACCGCCACAAGACGTCCGCGGCACCTGCGGTCCACGGCTGGCGGCAGCTGGCGTCCACCGTCCGCGACATGCGCGGCAAACCGCTCACCCTCTCCTTCCTCCTCGCCTACCTCATCTACAACGACGGCATCCAGACCGTGATCTCACAGGCGTCGGTGTACGGCTCCGAGGAGCTTGGCCTGAGCCAGTCCACGCTCATCACGGCCGTGCTGATGGTCCAGGTGCTGGCGGTGGCGGGCGCGCTGGGGATGGGGAGGCTGGCCCGGACCTACGGGGCCAAGCGCACGATCCTCGGCTCGCTGGTGGCGTGGACGGCGACACTGGGGGCCGGGTACTTCCTGCCGGCCGGGGCGCCCGTGTGGTTCTTCGTCCTGGCGTCCGGGATCGGCCTCGTGCTGGGCGGCAGCCAGGCCCTGTCCCGCTCCCTGTTCTCGCATCTGGTCCCGCCCGGCAAGGAGGCCGAGTACTTCTCCGCGTACGAGATGAGCGACCGGGGCATGAGCTGGCTGGGACCGCTTCTGTTCGGGATCACCTACCAGCTGACTGGAAGTTATCGCGACGCGATCATCTCGCTCGTGGCCTTCTTCGTCATGGGATTCGCCCTGCTCGCACGGGTTCCGGTGCGGCAGGCGATCTCCGATGCGGGCAATCCGGTTCCCGAGAGGATTTAGCACTCCGGGCGAAAGGGCTGTAGTGTACGCGTTTGGCCTGCCAGGCGTACCGTTACTGCGCGTCAAAGATGCCGAAACGCTGGGTGACATCTGCTAGCAGATGTGACAAACCGGTCGCTGGTGGGTACAACAAGGGGCGGCTACGACGGCGACGCATGACCCGGAACGGGACACGGAACGGGAATCTTTACCGCCGACCGGACGTTGACCGGATGACGACGACAGCGACACCTGTCCTGTGGGCGACAAGCCCGGGAGGCACGATTCATGAGTGAGCGAGCTCTTCGCGGCACGCGCCTCGTGGTGACCAGCTACGAGACGGACCGCGGCATCGACCTGGCCCCGCGCCAGGCCGTGGAGTACGCATGCGAGAAGGGGCACCGGTTTGAGATGCCCTTCTCGGTCGAGGCGGAGATCCCGCCGGAGTGGGAGTGCAAGGTCTGCGGGGCCCAGGCACTCCTCGTTGACGGCGACGGCCCTGAGGAAAAGAAGGCCAAGCCCGCGCGTACACATTGGGACATGCTGATGGAACGGCGCACCCGCGAGGAACTCGAAGAGGTCCTCGAGGAACGCCTGGCCGTTCTCCGTTCGGGCGCGATGAACATCGCGGTTCACCCTCGGGACAGCCGCAAGTCGGCTTAGTCCCGCCGGGGTCGGACGGACAAACAACGCACGCAAGCGACTGCGGGCGTCTACGTGGATTCACGTAGACGCCCGCAGTCGTGTGTCGTACGGCCGCAGCCACATGCCGTACGGCGTTCTCAGCTCGTCAGCGGGGGCCGCGGGCCCTGCGGGGCGTCGCCCGGCTCGTCCCTGATGACCTCTCCCTGGACGACCTTGCCGTCGGGGCGGTGCATGCGGGCCTGCTGGAAGGCGTCGCCGAAGGTGCCCGGGGTGGCCTCGCGCAGCTTGCGCTCGAGGGTGCGCTCGGTGAAGCGGCTCAGGGCCTTCTGGACCGGGGGGATCAGCAGGAGCAGACCCACCGCGTCCGAGATCAGGCCGGGGATCATCAGCAGCAGGCCACCGAGCATCAGCAGGCCGTTGCCGCCGCCGCTCTGCGGGGTGCCGCCGCGCTGCAGCGCCTCGTTCAGGTTCTGGAAGGCGCGCCGGCCGGCTTTCTTGATCACCGCCGCGCCGAGCACGAAGCCCGCGAGCAGCAGCAGGAACACGGTGAACCCGCTCGACGCCCCCGCGACCACCGTCAGCAGCCAGATCTCCAGCACCAGCCAGGCCGCGACGCCCAGCGGCAGGAAGGTCCGCAGCCGGGAGCGCCGGGGCCGGGCGGGATGCGTGGGGGTCGGAGCACCAGTCGTCATGCGTCCAGTGTGCCTGGGCCCGGCTCAGTGCGGGATAAGCGAATGATCAACAGGGCCTGTGAAACCGTACGCGGGCCTGTGAAGGCAGGGCGGTCAGGACTTCTTGCCGCGGCCCGTGACCTTGCCGACCCGCTCCCCCACGCCCCACGCCGTGACCCGCCACAGGGCCTCCACGAGGATGTCGCGGCTCATCTTGGAGTCGCCCAGTTCGCGCTCGACGAAGGTGATGGGCACCTCGACGACGTGGTACCCGGCCCTGACCGCGCGGCGGGCGAGGTCGACCTGGAAGCAGTAGCCCTGCGAGGCGACCTCATCGAGGCCGAGGCCTTCGAGGGTCTCGCGGCGGAAGGCGCGGTAGCCGCCGGTGATGTCCTTGAGGGGCAGGTCGAGCGCGAGGCGGGAGTAGAGGCTGCCGCCACGGGAGATGACCTCGCGGCTCTTGGGCCAGTTCACGACCCGGCCGCCGGGCACCCAACGGGAGCCGAGGACCAGGTCGGCGCCCTTGAGCGCGGTGAGCAGCCGGGGCAGTTCCTCGGGCTGGTGGGAGCCGTCGGCATCCATCTCGACCAGGACGCCGTAGCCCTTGTCCAGGCCCCAGCGGAAGCCCGCGAGGTATGCGGCGCCGAGGCCCTCCTTGCCCTTGCGGTGCAGGACCTGGACGTGGTCGTCCTCGGCGGCCAGCTCGTCCGCGAGCTTGCCGGTGCCGTCGGGGCTGTTGTCGTCGGCCACGAGCACGTGCGCCTCGGGGACGGCCTTGCGCACCCGGCCGACGATGGACTTGATGTTCTCCGCCTCGTTGTAGGTCGGAATGATCACCAAGGCCGTGCCGAGCGGGCCGAACTGCCTCCCCTGGGCCTGTGCCGCGAGGGTCCCGTCGCCGTCGTTCACTACTGCCCCTTCGTGTCCGTACGCAGACGTCCACCATAGTGGCCGCGGCCTGCAATGACGCGACAGCACGTTCGTATGGTGGTGTCGATTCCGCAAGAGCGGGGTAAGAGCGCTTTTTCGGACACCTTCGCGAACTACGGATGGGGGCCCGGCGCCCTTCGGGCCGACCTGGGACCCGCTGGCTGCGGGTCGACCGAAAGCCGTTGTCTACTGAGCGCCCGGGCCCCACCCGGGTCACACCTCCCCGACCGGCCGGAACGTTCCCTCGTCGCGGCGCGGGCGCTGAGCCTGGCTCCCAGTGGCGGTGCCCCGGTGCGGCACACCGTCCCTGACGCAGCGGCGCTGCGACGAGTGGGCGGACGTTCCCCGGTCGGGCGTCCGGTGGTGGACTCGGCCGAACCTACCGGCCCCCTGCCATCGGCTGTCAACAGCCGTTTGACCTGCGGTTCTTTCCTTAACTCCCTGGTCAGAGCAGCGGATATGCAGGTCGTGCGACGGCGCGTCGGGCGACGATCGGCGTCGCGCCACCCCGGGAGATCACTCGCCCGGCCCTACGAACACGGTCTGCCCGCCCACCACAGTCCGCAGGCAGACCGGGAGGTCGTGGCCCGGGGTGAGGTCGGGCAGGCCGGGGGTGCCGGAGCGGGGGTCGGTGGACCAGCGGGCCACCCGGTCGTCGGGGGCCTGGACCACGAGCTCGTCGGTGCGCCACACGGCGTAGTCGGCGGGTGCGCCCGGCACCAGGACGCCCGCGTCGTCCCGCCCGATCGCCCGCCAGCCCCCACGCGTGTGGGCCGTGAACGCGGCACGCACCGAGACTCGGTGCTCGGGTGTGCGGTGGAAGGCGGCGGCGCGGACCGTGCCCCACGGGTCGAGGGGCGTGACCGGGCTGTCGGAGCCGAAGGCGAGCGGGACGCCCGCCCTGAGAAGAGCCGCGAAGGGGTTCAGGGTGCGGGCCCGGTCGGCGCCAAGGCGCTGGGCGTACATGCCGTCCTCGCCGCCCCACAGCGCGTCGAAGGCGGGCTGCACGGAGGCGGTCAGGCCCAGCTCGGCGAAGGCCGCGATCGTCTCCGGGGTGAGCATCTCGGCGTGTTCGACGCGGTGGCGGGCAGCGCGGACGCGGGCCAGGCCGAGCTTCTCGGCGGCGGCGCGCACGCCCTCGACGACGGTGGTCACGGCGGCGTCCCCGATCGCGTGGAAGCCCGCCTGCAGGCCCGCCTCGGTGCAGGCCGTGGTGTGCGCGGCGACGGCGGCGGCGTCCAGGTAGGCGGTGCCGGTGTGGTCGGCGTCGCCGTACGGCGTGTGCAGGCAGGCGGTGTGCGAGCCGAGGGCGCCGTCGACGAAGAGGTCGCCGGCCGCACCGACCGCACCCAGCCCGCGCGCCTTGGCGACCCCCGCGTCGGCCTGCTCGGCCCAGTAGCCGACGACCCTCGGGGTCGGCTCCTCGGCGGCGAGGCGTAGGAGATCCGTGAAGTCGTCCTCGGAGGAGATGTCCGGGCCGGCGCACTCGTGGACCGAACCGATGCCGAGGGAGGCGGCGTGCGCGAGCGCGGTGCGCTGGGCCTCGGTGCGCTTGGCAGGCGTCACTGCTGCGAACGCGGCGGCGCGTACGGCGTGATGGGCGTCGGCGGTCAGCGGGCCGTCCACCGGCCCCAGACCGGGAGCCAGGTCGAGCAGCGCTGTCGTCACGACCGCCGAATGGACGTCGATCCGGCTCAGATACAAAGGGCGGCCGCCGGTGGCCGCGTCCAGCTCCGCGCGCGTCGGCGGGCGGCCGCCGGGCCAGCGGGCCGCGTCCCAGCCATGGCCGAGCAGGACGCGGTCGCCCGGGTGAGCAGCGGCGAAGTCCCGTACGAGAGTGAGAGCCGCGTCCAGCGAGGGCGCGTCGGACAGGTCGAGGCCGGTGAGCGCGAGGCCGGTGGACGTGGTGTGCACATGGGCGTCGGTGAACGCCGGGGTGACGAGGGCGCCGTCCAGGTCGACCACCTCGTCGACACCGTCCGCGAAGGCGTCGGCGGCGCCCTCCGAGCCGACCCAGGCGACCTGGCCACGCTCCACGACCATCGCGGTCGCGAACGGGTCGGCAGGGCTGTGGACCTCTCCGCGGCGGAGCAGGACGGTCTTCGGCTCGGGGGTGCGCTCACTCATGGGGAACAGTCTCGCGCCTCACCGGGGCCGCCCTGTACGCAGGTCGGACTTCACCGGCCGCCCTGCCCTCGAGCCGACTCAGATCCGCGGTGGCCGTGCGTCGTACGGCGTCGACAGGACCACCGTCGTCCGCGTGGAGACGCCCGCCAGCGTCCGCACGCGTGCCAGCAGCTCCTCCAGCTCGTGCGGGGTCGCGACGCGCACCTTGAGGATGTAGTTCTCGTCGCCCGCGACGCTGTGGCAGGCCTCGATCTCGGGCACATCGGCGAGGCGGTCCGCGATGTCGTCGGGGGCGCTGGGGTCGAAGGGTTTGACCGAGATGAACGCGGTCATGGGCAACCCGACGGCCTCGGGGTCGACCACCGCGGCATAGCCGCGGATGACGCCACGCTGTTCCAGCCGGCGCACCCGCTGGTGCACGGCCGACGTGGACAGGCCTGTGGCCTTGCCCAGGTCTGTGTAGCTCATCCGCCCGTCCTTGACGAGCAGCTGCACGATTTGACGGTCCAGCTCCTCCATGGCGCAAGAACCTACAGTGCCCTTGATCTCCACGGATACCTGAGCGGCCCAGGTCATACCCGGTTTGTGATGTGGCCGAGAACGGCCTGTGCGCCGTCCGGGCGACGAAGAGGCTTCCACGGGCACCTGCGGGCGGCATGTGACGAACGCCACAGCCGCCGCGACGTCTCCGTGATGTTCTCGTGATTACCGCCGAGACGGGGCGGGAAGTGCTTGCTGTGGTCGAGGCCGCAGTGCCTGAACGGCCCAGCCCGAGGGGGAGAACCCATGCAGAGTCTTAAGCGCCCTGGTCGTACCGCACCCAAGCGGCTCCAGGCGGTCGTCGAGCCCGAGCCGGAGGGCGTCGAACGCGACGCCGAGGACGAACTCGACGCGTACGACACCTTCGAGATGTACCGGGTGATCTGCCCGGACTGCGCGCAGCCCATCGCCCTGCTGGCGGACGAAGAGGTCCTGCCGGAACACGCGCTGTGCGCCTCGCCGTGGAACCCGTTCGGCCTCACGGTCTGCGCCGGTACCGGTCGCAGGGCGGCCGAGGCCCGGTCCGCGGACGAGTCGGCCGAGCCCCAGGAGCAGGTCACGGCCCTCCTGTTGACACTCCCCCAGGGACTCGACTGGCGTACCCAGCCGTTCTCGCATGTCGGCGGCCCGGGCTCGCGCCCGATCAGGGTCCCCGTGATGCGGCGCCACGCCGCCTGAGCGGCCTTCGCTCGCACAGGGGCCGTCGCTCAACCCCAGTAACTGCCCTGCACCATGGCCCGCAGACTGCCGTGGTGCAGGATCAGTGTGTCCGGGTCCGCCGGGACGTCGGCCTCGCCGAAGTGCACCTGCCGGTAGGCGACGCGCAGCATGACGATCGCGTGCCGCAGGGCGGCGTACAGGGTGTGGAAGTCCATGTCGCGCGGTGTGTGGCCGGTGAGTTGGGCGTAGCGGGCCTCCACCCGGTCGCGGCGCAGGAAGTCCGGCAGGCCCTGCTGGCCGAAGGCGACCGTCAGGTCGTGGAAGAAGCGGTGCAGATAGACGGTCCAGCCGAGGTCGACCTCGCGCGGGGCCAGGTCCGCCATCTCCCAGTCCAGGACGGCCGCGGGCTCGAACCCGTCGTAGACGACGTTCCCGATGCGCGCGTCGCCCCAGTTGAGCACCGGCGTGCCCGGGTCGCGGGGCCAGAGCACCTCCAGCCGGTCGAACGCGGTCTCGATGAGGGGTGAGCGGGCTCGTCCGTCGACGACCCAGTCGTAGTAGGCGCGTTGGGCGGTGACGTGGCGGCGCAGGGCGTCGCCCTCGCCCGGGAGTGCGAGGAACTCGGCTTCCTTCGGCGGCACTTGGTCGTGCAGTCGGGCCAGGAGTCCGATCGAGGCCGCTTCCAGGTGCGCGCGCTCGGCGTCGCTCGCCGCGTGCAGCCAGTTGCCCTCGTAGGTGTAGGGCATCACGTCGGGCGGCACGCGCCCCTCGACGCGCTCCATCACGAAGAACGGCGCTCCGAGCGGGCCGGGGTCCTCCTCCAGCCACAGCACCTTCGGCACCGGCAGGTCCGAGTGCTGGGCCACGACGCGCATCGTGCGGTACTGGCGCGGCATGTCGTACACCGGGAAGACGGTGTAGGCCGCCGGGTCCGCCGCGAGCCTCAACGCGCAGGCCCGCACAGGTGGTTCGGGGTGCTCGATGTCGAAGAGCAGGGTCTCGCTGGACATGCCGTTGGACTCCGGGACGGTGACCCCGACCGCCTTGGCGCCGGGCAGGCGGGTGCCGAGCCAGGCGGTGAGGCGGCGGGCGATCTCCTCCGGGTCGCGGGTGGTGGTGCGCGGGCGGGGTGCCGTGGCCATGTCGCAAGCCCCCTACGGTGCCGTCGAGTTGAAGTCCGTGAAGCCGCTCGGGTCGTGCCGGCCGAACGAGCCGTGCTCGAAGATGCCGTGACCGATCCGGCCGTCCAGCCGGAAACGGGCGGCATGGTCGGTGACGCCATAGGCGGCAAGGGCGTGCGGCTGCGACAGGTCGTAGGTACGACGATCCGTCCAGCCGCGGCCGCGCCAGGTGCCGTGCTGCCAGTCGTCGGCGGGTGGGTAGCCGGCACCGACGGCCAGCGGTGACGAGGTGAGGATCTCGACCTCCAGCTCCTGCGGTTTGCGGACGTCGCCCAGGTGGATGAGGGCGCGGTCCGGGTGGCGGGTGCCGGAGCGGTAGGTGATCTCGGGCTGGGGCCAGCCGAGTTGGCGGTCGCGGTGGCCTGGCCGGACGAGGGTGGCGTCGTTCAGGGAGCGGTATCCGTCCGCGTCCTCCTGGACGATCACCATCAGGAACCGGTCCTCGAAGCGGACCGGGCACCACAGCCAGTGGAAGCCCTCGGTCGGGTGCTCCTCCGCCAGCCGGCCGCCCTCCTCCCCCGGTATGGGCCGCACGCCCCAGCTGCGGTCGCGGGTGCCGGTCCACTCGGTGGCGGTGACCCGGAACTCCTCGCCTGCGGCGCGTACGACGCCCTCCACGCCGCCCGCCTGGACGAAGCGGCGCCCTTCGAGGGTGAGTCGGTCGCCGCGGCGCTGGAGGTGGTGGGGTTCCCACAGGGCGGGGAAGTCGGCGGTCCAGGTGAGGTCGTACGAGAGCAGGTCGTCGTCGGACACCAGCCGCAGTCGCCGCAGGGGCTGTTCGACCTCGATCCGGAGCGGGCCGACGGCGAGCCGCATGCGGTCCTCGCCGAGGGCGTCCGAGGCCCGCACCGCGTGCAGTGCGTCTCCGGTCCGCAGGGTCGCGTACGCGTCGATCACGCCGAGGTTGGGATAGACGCCGAGGCCCATGATGAGCAGCGCGCGCCCCTCGTGGTCGAGGACGTGGAAGATGCAGCGGTCGTAGGCGTTCCGGTCCCCGGTGGCCACGTGCTTCATGGACAGGGGGACCTGGTGCACGGGGTACTCGTCGAGTGGCACGGGGCGGTCGTCGGCCACGCCAAACCTCCCTGGAGACGGCTGGGCTGACGGTACGTCAGACAGCTGGAGGTGGCCAGAGAGGGGGCCGGACGGCCCGCGAACTCACGCTCGATTCCGCCGTTGGGTGACCTGTCCGGCTACCTCCGCGTTGCCCGGGTATGACCCCCACCTCCTCCGCGATCGGGCGTCAGCGCCGCGCGTTCGTTCCGCCGCCCGCAGGAACGGTTCCGCCGGCGCCGCCGCAGCCGCAGGACCCGCCGATCTACCGCGATCTGATGCGCGCCTGGGCCGACCGGGGCCGCACGCTGCCGGGCCGCCACGACCCGGAGTGGGTCAGGCTGGCGGCCCCGCAGGTCGCACCGGGACAGTTCAGCGGGTTTCAGGACCCGCGAGGTGACGGGCGATGACCATCCGCTGGATCTGGTTGGTGCCCTCGACGATCTGGAGGACCTTGGCCTCGCGCATGTAGCGCTCGACCGGGAAGTCCGCGGTGTAGCCGTACCCACCGAGGACCTGGACGGCGTCCGTGGTCACCTTCATCGCGGTGTCCGTGCAGTGCAGTTTGGCCATGGCCGCCTGTTTGGCGAACGGCCGTCCCGCGTCGCGAAGTCGAGCCGCCGCCAGATACAGGGCCCGGCCCGCCTCGATCTGCGTCGCCATGTCGGCGAGCATGAAGCGCAGCCCCTGGAAGTCGGCGATGGGGCGCCCGAACTGCTGCCGCCCGGTGGCGTACCCGACCGCCTCGTCGAGTGCCGACTGGGCGAGGCCGATCGCGCAGGCCGCGATGCCGAGCCGGCCGGAGTCGAGCGCGGACAGGGCGATCGCGAAGCCCTGGCCCTCCTCGCCGATGCGCCGCTCGTCCGGCACCCGCACTCCGTCGAAGTGGACCTGCGCGGTCGGTGAGCCCTTCATGCCCATCTTCTTCTCGGGCACCGCGCCGCTCAGACCCTCGGCGTCGCCGGGCACCAGGAAGGCGGTGATCCCGCGCGGGCCCTCCTCGCCGGTGCGGGCCATGACCGTGTAGAAGTCGGCGATGCCGCCGTGCGTGATCCAGGCCTTGGTGCCGGCGATCACCCACTCCTCGCCGTCACGGACGGCCTTCGTACGCAAGGAGGCGGCATCGGAGCCGGAGGACGGCTCGGACAGGCAGTAGGCACCGAGCAGGCCGCCGCCGAGCATCGCGGGCAGGTGCTCGACCTGCTGCTCCTTGGATCCGTAGGCGGCGAGCGCGTACGAGGCGAGCGTGTGCACGCTGACGCCGAGGCCGACGGTGAGGCGGGCCGCGGCGAGTTCCTCGAGGACCTGGAGGTAGACCTCGTAGGGCTGGTCGCCGCCGCCGTACTCGGAGTCGTACGGCAGGCCGAGCAAACCCGCTTCCGACAGCAGCGTGAAGACCTCGCGCGGGAAGCGTCCGGCGTCCTCCTCCTCGGCCGCCTTCGGGGCGATCTCGCGCTGTGCGATGTCGCGGACGAGCGAGATCAGATCCCGGGCCTCGTCCGTGGGCAGTTGACGATCCACCGGCTGCGGGGCGCGGTCGGGCATGGCGACGCTCTCCTCCCTGTTCGGGCACATCGGCGGGTGCGCGCCCTGGGTGGGGGCCGCTCCGCCGGGTCGTACTGAGCCTGGCCGATGCTCGCTCTCCCGGGTCTCGGAAGCTGCTGACCAGCGGCTGTGCGCTGTGAGTATGCCCGATCCGAGACATCCCGTCACCAGTTAACGACCGCTCACTTCAAGAATATCCCGGACCGCCGGAAAGCCGTAGCGGATACCCGCGAAATTGGTCCGCACCATTGACCGTACTGGTCTAGTCCTCCTACTGTTCATGACCAACGCTTTACCGCGTTCATGCCAATCGGCGCGCGTTTCCCTCTCCCCCACGAGGTGACACCCGATGCATTCCCCCCACCACCCCCGCGTCCGGTTCCGGGCGCTCGTCTCCGCCGCGTGTTGTGCGGTCCTCGGCGCCGGACTGCTGGCCGGCGCGAGCACGGCCAGCGCCAAGCCCTCGGCGCCTTCCGGGCAGGCGGCCGCCGGCTCGAAGGTCGTCGGCTACTTCACCGAATGGGGCACCTACGACCGCAAGTACTACGTCAAGAACATCGATACGTCCGGGTCGGCGGACAAGCTCACGCACATCAACTACGCCTTCGGCAACGTCACCGGCGGCAAGTGCGCGATGGGCGACTCCTACGCGGCGACCGACCGGGCCTACACCGCGGCCGAGTCGGTGGACGGCGTCGCCGACACCTGGGACCAGCCGCTGAAGGGCAACTTCAACCAGCTGCTGAAGCTGAAGAAGAAGCACCCTGGCCTCAAGATCCTCTGGTCCTTCGGCGGTTGGACCTGGTCCGGCGGCTTCGGCGAGGCCGCGCAGAACCCGGCCGCCTTCGCCCAGTCCTGCTACGACCTGGTGAACAACTCCAAGTGGGCGGGCGTCTTCGACGGCATAGACATCGACTGGGAGTACCCGAACGCCTGCGGCAACAGCTGCGACACCAGCGGCAGGGACGCCTTCAAGAACGTGATGGCGGCGCTGCGTTCGAAGTTCGGGAGCAGTTCGCTGGTCACCGCTGCCATCACCGCCGACGCCACGAGCGGCGGCAAGATCGACGCGGCGGACTACGCGGGTGCGGCACAGTACGTCGACTGGTACAACCCGATGACGTACGACTACTTCGGCGCCTGGGACGCGACGGGGCCGACGGCCCCGCACTCGCCCCTGGACTCCTACTCCGGCATCCCCAAGGCCGACTTCAACACCTCGGCGACCATCGCCAAGCTCAAGGGCCTCGGCATCCCGGCCTCGAAACTGCTGCTCGGGATCGGCTTCTACGGCCGCGGCTGGACCGGTGTCACGCAGACGGAGCCCGGCGGCACCGCGACCGGCCCGGCCGCGGGGACGTACGAGCAGGGCATCGACGACTACAAGGTGCTCAAGTCCAAGTGCCCGGCGACCGGCACGGTGGGCGGCACCGCGTACGCCAAGTGCGGGAACGACTGGTGGAGTTACGACACGCCCGCGACCATCGGGACGAAGATGACGTACAAGGACCAGCAGGGCCTGGGCGGCACGTTCTTCTGGGAGCTGAGCGGGGACACCGCGAGCGGTGAGCTGATCAAGGCCATCAACTGACCGCGGGAGTACGGTGATTGGGGCGGGGGCGCGGGAGCCTCCGCCCCTTCTTCAGGTGTCCCGGCGGGCGGGGGCCGGAGTCGGGTAGGCCGGGTCTATCTCCTCGATGGCGCGCATGGCGCCGCCGAGCGTCTTGACCAGGAGCTCGCGCATCTGGTCGCGGGAGAGCTGGGGGCGGTCGATCCAGTCGAGCGTGGCGCCCTCCACGCTGCACACCCAGGCGAACAGGCCCATGCGGGCGAGTGGGGCGATGTCGGTGCGGCCGTAGGCGCCTTCGGCGACGGTCGCGACGATCGCCTCGCGCACCCCGTCCCGGATGGCGTGCACCTCGGCGTCGAAGCCGACGCCGCCGCTGACGATCGCGCGGAACGCCGCCTGGTTGTCCTCGGCGTAGCGCAGATAGCCCTCCATGGTGCGGTGGACCCGGTCCAACTGCTCCAGTTCGAGGCCGCTCGCCGCGTAGGTGATCAGGTCCGCGACGGAGTCGTGGATGATCGCCAGGTAGTAGCCGCGCTTGGACTGGAAGTAGTAGTAGATCAGCCCTTTGGCAACGTGCGCCTGCCGGGCGATGTCGTCCATCGAGAGCGCGTCGTAGGACGTGTCGGAGAACAACTTCCGCCCGATGGCGATGAGTTCGGCGCGGCGCGCCAGCGAGCGCTCGGTGCCGCGCGCCCGGGGGCGTGCGGAGTCGCTCTGTTGGCTGATCTTCAATGTGGACCCTGGTCTCCAGCGGGCGGCGGGACATCCGCAGTATGTCAGAACGACAACGCCCACTCGTTCGAGTCCGATCGACGAGTGGAAGCGGAGGATCCGGGGTCGCTGTGGGTCAGATCACAGCAGGCCGAGCTGGGCGACGAGCATCGCGACGACCACGACGAGAGTCCAGCCCATGACGTGCTCGAGGAGCTTCGGACCGTCGTCCTTGGGCCCGCCGGTGCGGGTACGGGTGGCGCTGGCTGAGTGTGCGGTCATGGCGTCTCGCTGAGGTCGGGCGTGCGGTGGACTCCCCCCACGGCCCTGTCCACCTTGCCATCCGGAGCGGCTTTTGCGGCAGAGAGGTTGGTCACAGGGGAAAGGCCCCGGTTTCCCGGGGCCTTTCCCCTGCACACATCCGACGACTCGGCCGAGTCAGCGCACACCGACCGCCGCGAGCGCCTTGCACTGGCGGGCCGTCGGACGCGCCGGGAAGTACAGGTAGCAGACGCCTCCGGTGCCGGAGACGACCTTGCCGTCGGCGTTGTACCTCTTGGTACGCAGCCAGATGTTCTCCCACTCGCGCCGCTTGTAGACGCGCCGCACCGCGTCGTCGCTGGGTGAGGCGGGGTCATTGGCGATCACGTCGCCGTCCGCGGTGAAGCCGATGACGGTCATCAGGTGCCCCGACGTGCCGTAACCCGCCCCCGTAAGCTCCGCCTTGAGGAACGACTGGGACGTTATGGCCGGGATGCCGGCCGCGATCAGCGTCTCCAGGTCGGTGAGCGAGCCGAGCCGGGTGACCACGCCCTGCAGGCCCTTGAAGGTGGCCGCGTAGGCGGCGTTGAACGGCCAGTTGCCGCAGCCCTCGTACTGGTAGTCATAGGTGAAGCGGGCGGCGTGGCACACCTGCGGGTCGGCGAACGTCGGGTCCACCCAGGCCAGTTGCTCGGGGGTGAGCCGGCCGCCCCAGTACTCGATGATCATCTGCGAGGAGGTTGGGCTGCACCAGGCCTCGCCGCCGTTGTCGTACTCGGGGTACTGGCCCTTGTGGATCTCCTGCGAGTAGCGCGGGACGCTCAGTTCCTGGGCGAGGCCAGGCGTGGAGGCCGGAACCGTGAAGCGGTCGGGGATGTCCGATCCCATGGCGCCGAGCCGCCACACCATGGGGGTGCGTCGGGTGCCGGGCCTGCGGTAGAGGGTGAGCCGGAGGCGGTACGAGACCAGGCGCAGGCCGGTCGTCGCGTCGTCGATGGCGAAGGTGTCCGTCCAGACGGTGCTCTTGTCGTCGGCCTGGTCGTCCACCGAGGTCCGCTTGATGTCCTGGTCGCCGGCCGCCCAGCGGCCCATCACGTACCAGGGCGTCTGGGTGCCGTCGGAGTACGTGCCGTGCAGCTCGACCTGGAGCCACGTGCCGGCCGGGGTGTGCGCGTTCCAGGAGGCGATCACCTCGGTTGCGGGGACGGAGAGCTTGTGGACGGGGGACGTCCAGGTCGCGTACTCCCATGTGGCGGTCGTGCCGGTGTGCGGGTCCGTGTAGTCGGTCTTGCCGGCGGCGGTGGCGATCACCACGCCTGGGCGGGCGCCGGCGACGGCGCGGGTGCCCTTCGCGGCGCCGGTGCGCCAGTCGGGGAACGTGGTCCAGGCGCGGTAGTCGACCGGGCGGGCCGGGGCCTTCGCGGCGTCCCCGGCGTCGGCGACGCCGGCGGTGACCACCGGGCCCACCACTGCCGCGGCGACCGCGGCGGCCAGGACGGTTCTGCGGGACGGCTGTTCGGCTCTGCTCATGGGCGGAATGACCCCCAAGTGTCCGAGTCGGGGCGGGTCCAAAGGCACGCGTGTGCTGCACCGTTGTGCTGCGTGTGCGCCAACTATGGCCGCAGGCGCAACGTCCTGCCAGCACTTCGGCCCATGCCACGCCCACGAATATTGGTCTTCACCACTGGCATGACCTGCACGGCGGTCCGGCCCGGCGCACATCGGGGTACGCCGGGCCCGGGACTCAGATCAGGTCCATCGCCGCCACCTCGTCGGGGCGGCCGTAGCTGACCGGTCCCTGGAAGCGGCGGCGGGCGGTGGCGAACCACCAGACCGTGGCGACGACCAGCACGACGGCGAGGGCGATCGGCGCGTAGTTGAAGGAGTCGACGGTGATCGGCGAGGCCTGCGGGAGCATGAACAGGACGCTGCTGAGCACGATCCAGGCCACGGCGACCACGCCGACGGGCCGGCTCCAGCGGCCCAGGTGCCACGGCCCCGGCTGGAACTCGTCGCCCAGACGAAGCCGGAGCAGGATCGGCACGGCGTAGGCGAGGAAGAGTCCGACGACGTTGACGCTGACGATGGCGGTGAACGCCGTGTGCGACCACCAGCCGGGCAGGACCAGGGCCAGCGAGCAGCCGACCGCGAGCCAGACGGCCTTGACGGGGGTGCGGGTGCGCGGCGAGACCGAGTGCCACAGCCGGGAACCGGGCATGGCGCCGTCCCGGGAGAAGGCGAAGATCTGCCGGGTGTTGCTGGTGAGATTGGCGAGACCGCAGAAGAGCATCGCGCCGATCACGATCAGCAGGAGCACCTTGGCGGTGCCGAGGCCGAGACCGTCGATGAGAATCTGGACGGGCGGAGCGGATGCGCTCGCCACATGGCCGTAGTCGCGAATGCTGTAGACCAATGCGAGCATCAGGATCAGGCCGGTGATCGCCGAGTAGCCGATCGCGCGCATGATCCCCTTCGGTGCGTTGACCGTGGCCCGTACCGTTTCCTCGGACATGTGGAAGCTGCCGTCGAAGCCGGTGAAGGTCCAGCTGGTGACGAGCAGGCCGAGCATCCCGCCGTAAAGCCCGCTCGTGAAACCGGTGTTGTTCGCGAAATGCGTGACGAACGACGCCGACTGGTGCTGATCGGGTCCGACGATCAGGGCGCCCACGATCACCACGAGCCCGATCAGCAGCCACCACACGGAGATCCGGTTGAGGACGGCGACCAGCTGGACGGTGTAGGTGTTGGCCAGGCCCTGCAGCACGATGAGCAGTGCCGTGATCAGCACCGTCTGGTGGGCGGTCGGCACGTACGAGGACCACTGCAGGGCGATGAAGGCCTGGATGAAGGTGGCCGCGGCGTAGCCGGTGGCGGCCGTGCCGCCGACCTGGCCCACGAAGTTCAGCCAGCCCGTGTACCAGGACCAGGCGCCCTTGTGCCGTTTGGCGAGTTTCCCGGCGGAGAAATACAGCGCACCGCTCGTCGGATAGGCGGAGGCGACTTCCGCCATGGCGGCACCCACCAGGAGCACCATGACGGAGACGCCTATCCAGCCGAAGACGAGAATGCGCGGGCCGCCGGCGCTCATGCCGAATCCGAAGCCGGAGAATATCCCCGAGAGGATGTTGATGATGGTGAAGGATATGGCGAAATTGTCGAAGGCCTGAAAGCGGCGGGTGAGTTTTCTCGGATAACCCATCGCATGGAGTGTGGCGTCGTCGTCGAGCGCGGTGTCTTTCACGAATCGGCCTTTCTCTGGGGGGACCTCTGGGGGGAAGACCTTTGGGAATCCGGGGATCCGGGGGTCCGGGGATCCTCATTGGGGGTCTCTATGGGGGGACCGGGAGGCCGCAGGCGCGGCGGGCGCGGGACAGTTGGTCGGCCGGCTCGCCGAAGGCGGACCACGGCATGCGGGAGGCGTACGGCCCCATCGCCGCGAAGACGGCCCGCGCCTCGAACTCGCGCTTGCCCATGACCAGCGCATGCGCGAGGTAGGCCAGGTCGAGCACCGGGGTGAAGCGCCGACTCGCCACCGCGGGCAGCCAGTTCTGGTAGATCGCGAGGGTGGTGGAGCGCCACTGCGGCTGCTCCCAGGCGCGGTCGGCGAGCAGTTGGGTCGGGTTGTAGCTCTCCACGAGGGCGACGAGCGGCAGCAGTCGCAGGGAGGAGTCGACGGGTGCACGCTGCCCCAGGAAGGCGGCGACGTCCCAGGCGGCGTTCACGGAGCCGCCGTGACGGGTGAAGAAGCAGGCCAGAAAGCGGTGATGGGCCTCGCGGTGCCACGGGTCGAGGGACAGGACGTGCGCGAACAGCCGCCACGGTCCGGGTGGCGCGGTGAGCAGCCCCCGTGGGGCGGGGTCGCTCAGCCGGTGCAGCCGGGCCATGGCCAGCCGGGCCGCCCAGGGCGTGGGATCGGCCGGGTTCGCCGCCGCCGCCCGGTCGCAGGCCGTCAGTGCTATCCGTTCCAGGGCCTCGGCCCGCTCGTCCTGCGTGTCGGCCGCGCGCAGTGCCCGCAGCACCGCCACCCGCGCCCACAGCAGCGCGGCCTCGGCGGTCGGCTCCTCGGCCAGCCAGCGCTCGGTGAGGTCGGAGTCGGCGGCCTCCGAGGCGAGGACCAGGGAGCGGTGGGCGCGCAGCCCGAAGTCGCCGCGCGTTTCGGCGAGTGCTTCGCGGGCGCTGCGGTAACGGCCGGCGCGGACGTCCACGCATACGCTCGCGAGCAAGCGGTCGTCGGCCGCCGGATGCCAGACATACTGCCCTTCGAATAACCCAGCGGCCATCTGCTCCAGTCTCCCCGTACGACGCCTCGCAGTTGTGCACCTGGCACCTTACTCAGCGACGAGCGCAACCGGAACGTGGTTATCAAGGTGGTAGGCCAAACTTTTAGGAAGAAAATGACAGCGGTCGACAGCCGACCGACGACTGGTTCAATACGGCACCATTCGCCGACCCGTCCATTCGCCCCGATTTCGCCCGCCACTAGAATGTTCCCGTCGAATATGCCCAACCCCGCACCACGCAAGGAATCGACCATTCACGACCTCGCCTCCCGGCTCCGTCGCCTCCCTCCGTCCTGCGGCCCGGTCCGCCTGGTCGGGGTCGACGGGCATGCCGGCTCCGGAAAGTCCACGTTCGCCGGGCAGTTGGCCCGGGCACTGGGCGGGGCACCCGTGCTGCGCCTGGACGACATCGCCAGCCACGACGAGCTGTTCGAGTGGACCGGGCGGCTGCTGACCCAGGTGATCGAACCGCTGAGCCGCGGCGAGAGCGCACGCTACGGCCTCTACGACTGGCACACCCGCCGCTTCGGACCGCCCCGAGCCCTGCCGCCCGCCCCGGTGATCCTGATCGAGGGCGTCGGCGCCGGCCGCCGCGCACTGCGCCCGCACCTGGCGGCACTGCTGTGGATGGAGCTGCCGTACGAGGAGTCCTGGACGCGTGGACAACAGCGGGACGGGGAGGAGCAGCGGGAGTTCTGGGCCGGGTGGGTCACAGCGGAACGACGACACTTCGCCGAAGATCCCTCGCGGCCGTTCGCCGATCTTCTGGTACGGCAGTTGGAGACGGGTTACGAGGTGCTCCCGGGGCCCGCGAAGACAGTTGGACCGGACCATACGCTCACGCACGGTGACGGACCATCCGCAGTGTGCTGAACTTGTGAAGACGCCCGTCGGAGAACTTCCCGGAGTGCCTCAACTCGGCTTGACCGGGGGGCCGTACAGGACTTACGTTCTCAATGTGCGGCTATTTGAAGCCGCCCAATGTCTCGAAGCCCCCGGTTGTTCCCCCGTGATCGGGGGCTTCGTTCTGCCCGCGTCCCATTCTTCGGACGCTTTGCGGCGCCTTTCGCTCACCCACGGTCACCGTCCGAAGTGCGCCCCGTCTGCTCCCACCTCGCCAAACGGCCCGTGCGGCACCCTTCGGTGGGCGACACCACCGCAGGTACGATGCCCTCGGTGCGACCTTCGGACAGCCGCGCGCACCGCAACTCCGGTCCGCGGCACGGCGGTTCGATCAAGGCGGCCGACGGCGACGGGTCCGGCGGTCAACCGACGGGGGCACGGTTTGTGGGGGACGTGATGGACTTCGGCACGCAGGGCCCCGAGGCCCCGGCCGACCTCGCCTGGCTGCGGGGTGTGGACGCCTACACGATGGGCGCCTATCCGCAGGCGGAGGAGGAGTTCCGGGCCGCGGTCCGGATGGATCCCGGGATGGCCGACGGCTGGCTCGGACTGCACGCGCTGCGCGTCGACACGACGACCGCGCTGTTACGGATGTTCCGGCACCGGGATCGCTTCGGCGAACAGCGCGCCCGGCACCGCCGCGCCCTCAACTCCTGGTACTGGCTGGGCTGGTGGGTCCAGCCCGTACTGGAGAACCCGCGCGATCTGCTGCTCGCGCACGCCTCCCACTGGCTGGACGGCCGCCATGTCCCGGAGCTGGACCGGGCGCTCGCCGGCCTCCCGCCCGTGGACACCGACGCGCAGGTCCGCTTTCTGCACGCCTGCCGTGCCTATCTCGTCAAGGACTGGGACCAGCTCGTCCGCCACACCGACCCGCTGATCGACGACGCGCTGCTCGGCATCGAGGCGGGCCTGTTCGGCGGCATGGCGCGGGTCCGCCTGGAGATGTACGGACAGGCCGAACCGCTCCTGTCGGCCGCCCTGATGCGCTGCCGCAGCGAGCAGCCGCAGCGCAAGGAGCTGCGTTACTGGCTGGCGCGGGCCCACGAGGGGACGGGCCGCTCCGCCGCCGCGCTCCCCCTGTACCGGGCCGTGCACCGCGTCGACCCCGCCTTCATGGACACCTCGGCCCGGCTCGCGGCGATCGCCGAGGGCGACGGGTACGACGAGGCCACCGACCTCGCGGCGATCGCGCTCTCCGGCGGTCAGGACGCCCTGGAGGGACCTGACGCCCTGGACCCGCTCTTCGGCGCCGAGGGCCGGGATCTGAGGCTCACCGAGTCCGATCTCCCGCCGGTCGGGCCGCTGCCGTCGGCGATCGACCCGGCGGTGCGCGAGAAGACCGTCGGCGCGCCGGGATCCCCGCTGCCCGCCGGCCCCACCGACCCCGCACTGCTCGAGGAGGCGCTCGCCGAACTGGAGCGCATGGTGGGCCTGGAACCGGTCAAGCGCCAAGTCAAGGCGCTGTCGGCCCAGTTGAACATGGCGCGGCTGCGCGCGGGGCAGGGCCTGCCGGTCCAGCCGCCCAAGCGGCACTTCGTCTTCTCCGGCCCCTCCGGCACGGGCAAGACCACGGTGGCCCGCATCCTGGGCCGGGTCTTCTACGCCCTCGGGCTGCTCGGCGGCGATCACCTCGTGGAGGCGCAACGGGCCGACCTGGTCGGCGAGTACCTGGGCCAGACGGCCGTGAAGGCCAACGAGCTGATCGACTCCGCGATCGGCGGCGTGCTCTTCGTCGACGAGGCGTACTCGCTCTCCAACTCCGGCTACGGCAAGGGCGACGCGTACGGCGACGAGGCCCTGCAGGTGCTGCTGAAGCGGGCCGAGGACAACCGCGACCACCTGGTGGTCATCCTGGCCGGCTACCCGGAGGGCATGGACCGCCTGCTGGCCGCCAACCCCGGTCTGTCGTCCCGCTTCACGACTCGCGTCGACTTCCCGTCCTACCGGCCCCTCGAACTCACCTCGATCGGCGAGGTGTTGGCCGCCGAGAACGGTGACGTGTGGGACGAGGAGGCCCTCGACGAGCTGCGCTCGATCGCCGGGCACGTGGTGGACCAGGGATGGATCGACGAGCTCGGCAACGGGCGCTTCCTGCGAACGCTGTACGAGAAGAGCTGCGCGTATCGGGACCTGCGGTTGTCGATGTATCCCGGGGCGTTGTCGCGGGACGACTTGTCGACTTTGCGGTTGCCGGATCTGATGCAGGCGTATGGGGAAGTGCTGTCGGGGCGGGGGCCGCAGGATCCGTCTGCCATGTGACATGGCACTGGGCCGCCACGGACGGGGAGCAGTGGTATGTCACATGCCACTGCCCACACGAGCCGGGAGCCAGTGGCATGTCACATCGCACTGCCTACACGAGCCGGGAGCCAGTGGCATGTGACATACCACTGACCCCCGCCCCCACCCAACCCCGCCTAATTCGCCAACACTTCCTCCGGCTCCCCGCTCCCCCTGGGCTCCGTCACCCGCACCTGCGGGACCTCCCGGTGCGCCGGGTCCGTGACCTCGCCGACCAGGAGCTCCAGTACGTCCTCCAGCGCCACCAGTCCCAGCACCTTGCCGGACGCGTCGGCCACCTGGGCCAGGTGCGTGGCGGCGCGGCGCATGACCGTCAGGGCGTCGTCCAACGGCAGCTCCGACCGGAGCGTGGTCATCGGGCGCCACAGCTGCTGCGGCACCGCCCGGTCCGAGTCCTCCAGGTCCAGTACGTCCTTCACGTGCAGGTAGCCCATGAAGGCGCCGTTCTCCGCGGCGATCGGGAAGCGGGAGTACCCGGTGCGGGCGGTGAGCTCGACGATTCGGCCCGGCGTGACCGACGGGGGGATCGTCACCAGGGACTCGCTCTTGAGGATCACGTCCGTCACCGGGCGGGAGCCCAGTTCCAGGGCGTCCTCGAGGCGTTCCTGCTCCTCGGGGTCCAGCAGGCCCGCCTGACCGGAGTCCTCCACCAGGCGGTTGAGCTGCTCGCTGGTGAAGACGGCCTCGATCTCGTCCTTCGGCTCGACGCGGAAGAGCCGCAGGATCGCCTGCGCGCACGCGCCGAGGGCGATCGTGATCGGCTTGCAGAGGCGGGCGAAGGCGACCAGACCCGGGCTGAGCCAGATCGCCGCCTTCTCCGGAGCCGCCATCGCGAGGTTCTTCGGGACCATCTCGCCGATGACGAGGTGGAAGAAGACGACGGCGGCGAGCGCGATGACGTACCCCAGGGGGTGGATCATCCCGTCCGGGAGGTGGATCCACTCGAAGACCGGTTCCAGCAGATGCGCGACGGTCGGTTCGGCGACCGCGCCCAGGGTCAGCGAGCAGACGGTGATGCCGAACTGGGCCGCGGCCATCATCTGCGGCAGCCGCTCCAGGCCGTAGAGGACCTGGCGGGCCCGGGCCGTGCCGAGCGGTTCGATCTGGCTGCGGCGGACCGAGACGAGCGCGAACTCGGCGCCGACGAAGAAGCCGTTGGCGAGCACGAGGAGCCCGGCGAAGAGGAGTTGGAGGACGCTCATCGCGCGACCTCCACGACGGAGCCGGTCCTGACCAGACGGACCCGCTCGGCGCGGTAGTGCCCCACGCGGCGCACGGTCAGCCGCCAGCCCGGCAGTTCGGCCTTGTCGCCGACGGCAGGGATCCGGCCGAGCCGGTCGGCGACCAGTCCGGCGACGGTCTCGTACGGCCCCTCGGGCACGTCGAGGCCTATGCGCTGCAGGATGTCGACGCGGCAGCTGCCGTCGGCGTCCCAGGCGGGCCTGCCGTCCTCCGGCGAGGCGGCGGCGAGTTCGGGCACGTCCTGCCCGTCGTGCTCGTCGCGGACCTCGCCGACGATCTCCTCGACGATGTCCTCCAGCGTCACGACGCCCGCCGTGCCGCCGTACTCGTCGACGACGACGGCGATGGGCTGCTCGCTGCGCAGCTGGGCGAGGAGGGGCTGGACCGGCAGGGTCTCGGGGACGAGCAGGGCCGGGCGGGCGATGCGGACGACGGGGGTGCGCAGGCGTTCGTGCACCGGGACGGCCAGGGCGTCCTTGAGGTGGACCATGCCGACGACCTCGTCGATGCGCTCCCGGTAGACGGGGAAGCGGGACAGGCCGGTGGCGCGGGTCAGGTTGACCACGTCCTCGGCGGTCGCCGACGACTGCAGCGCGCTCACCTTCACGCGCGGGGTCATGACGTGCTGCGCGGTGAGCTCGGCGAGCGACAGGGTCCGTACGAAGAGGTCGGCGGTGTCCTGTTCCAGGGCGCCGGCCTGCGCGGAGTGCCGGGCCAGGGAGACGAGTTCGCCGGGGGTGCGGGCGGAGGCCAGCTCCTCGGCGGGCTCCACGCCCAGGGCACGGACGAGACGGTTGGCGACCGCGTTCAACGCGGCGATGACCGGGCGGAACAGGCCGGCGAAGGCGTGCTGCGGGCCGGCGACGAAGCGCGCGACCTGCATCGGCTTGGACACCGCCCAGTTCTTGGGCACGAGCTCGCCGATCACCATCTGCACGGCGGAGGCCGCGAGCATGCCGACGATCACCGCGACACCGGAGGCGGCGCCCTCGGGGATGCCGATCGCGGTGAACGGGCCGTGCAGCAGCTCCGCGAGCGCGGGTTCGGCCAGCATGCCGACGACGAGGGAGGTGATGGTGATGCCGAGCTGGGTGCCGGAGAGCTGGAACGACAGCTCCCTGAGCGACTCGGCGACCCGGAGGGCGCGTTTGTCGCCTTCGGCGGCGGCCTTCTCGGCGTCCGTCGACTCGACCGTGACCAGGCCGAACTCGGCGGCCACGAAGAAGCCGTTGGCCAGAATCAGCAGGAAGGCCGCTCCGAGGAGCAGCAGGGGGGTGGTCATGATGCCGCCGCCTCGATATCTCGTGAGGGGGCGGCGCAGGTACTACAGGACGATCCGTCCATCGCTGGAAGGAGTCACTCCTCGGGTAGCAGGGGGCCTCTGAAGACCGGCGGGAACATCAGGGGCGGAGGCGCAACGAAAACGCCTCCGCCAACAGATTAATCAAGACATGGGCCAGTACGGCAGGGTGGAAGGCACTGAGTCAGCCCTGATGTTGCTCGGGATCCCGGATGGACCGGGCCTCGGCGAGCGCGCGCAGGGTGCGCGCGTCGGCGATGGCGCGTTCCTTGGCGATGCCCGGCTGGATGCCTAGCGCGGGCAGGCTGGTGCCGTCGCTGAGGTTGAGGAAGACCCAGGGGTCGCCGGGGCGGAGGTTCACCTGCAGGATTTCGGCCCACTCCAGGCGCCGCCTGCTGGCGATGTTGACCACGGTGACGCCGGACTCGTCAGCGACGACCTTCACCCGGGCCAGGAGGGCGAGCACTCCGACGAGGACCGCCGCGGTGAAGACGAAGCTCAGGCGCTCGCCGGGGGTGAGCTGCTCGAGCAGGAACGCGACCGTCGTGATGACGACGAAGATCACGACAGCGGCACTGAGCAGCACGGCCCGGGTGCGGCCGGGCCGGAAGGTGACGGGGAGGGCGGGCAGGTCGGACATCTCTGTGTCTCTCGGCTTCGGTGTGTCTCAGAGACGGCAGGCGTGGATGGCCGTGGTCAGGATGGCCCGGGCGCCGATGTCGTACAGGTCGTCCATGATCCGCTGGGCCTCCTTGGCCGGGACCATCGCGCGGACGGCGACCCAGCCCTCGTTGTGCAGCGGGGAGACGGTCGGGGACTCCAGGCCGGGGGTCAGGGCGACGGCCTTCTCCAACTGCTCGACCCGGCAGTCGTAGTCCATCATCACGTACGTCCGGGCCACCAGGACACCCTGCAGACGGCGCAGGAACTGCTGCACCTTGGGCTCGGTGCTCTCGTCGGACTCCGCTCCCGTGCGGCGGATGACGACGGCCTCGGACTTCATGATCGGCTCGCCGAAGACCTCCAGGCCCGCGTTGCGCAGCGAGGTGCCGGTCTCGACGACGTCCGCGATGACCTCGGCGACGCCGAGTTCGATGGCGGTCTCGACGGCACCGTCGAGGTGGACCACGGAGGCGTCGATGCCGTTGTCGGCGAGGTGTCCCGCGACGATGCCCTCGTAGGAGGTGGCGACCGTCCTGCCCTTCAGGTCCGTGACGCCGTTGGCGGTGCCCGGCTTGGCGGCGAAGCGGAAGGTGGAGCGGGCGAAGCCGAGCGGGAGGATCTCCTCGGCGTCGGCGCCGGAGTCGATCAGCAGGTCGCGGCCGGTGACGCCGATGTCGAGCTTGCCGGAGGAGACGTAGATCGCGATGTCGCGGGGGCGCAGGTAGAAGAACTCGACCTCGTTGGCCGGGTCGACGATCCGCAGCTCCTTGGACTCGCGGCGCTGCCGGTAGCCGGCCTCATGCAGCATCTCCGCCGCAGGGCCTGACAGGGAACCCTTGTTGGGGACGGCGATGCGCAGCATGAGGTCGGCTTCCTTTGTTCGTTTCGTACGGGGCGGGGTGCGGGGTACGGCTCAGAGGTGGGCGTAGACGTCGTCCAGGGAGATGCCGCGGGCGACCATCATCACCTGAACGTGGTACAGCAGCTGCGAGATCTCCTCGGCCGCCGCCTCCTTGCCCTCGTATTCGGCGGCCATCCAGACTTCGGCGGCCTCCTCGACGACCTTCTTGCCGATGGCATGGACGCCCTTGCCGACCAGTTCTGCGGTGCGGGAAGTGGCGGGGTCGCCGTGGGCTGCCTTGTGCTGGAGCTCGGTGAAGAGCTCCTCGAACGTCTTATTGGACATGGTGGCGCTCACTTTACGCGGTGTGCCGACCGGCCTAGCGCCACGGTTCGGATACTGAGCGGAGCGTGGCGGCGGTCGCCACCGCCGCCGTCACCGCCTCGTGTCCCTTGTCCTCGTGGGAGCCCTCGATCCCGGCCCGGTCCAGGGCCTGTTCCTCGGTGTCGCAGGTGAGGACGCCGAAGCCGATGGGGACGCCGGTGTCGATCGAGACCTGGGTGAGGCCCTGGGTCACGCCCTGGCACACGTACTCGAAGTGGGGGGTGCCGCCACGGATGACTACGCCGAGGGCGACGATCGCGTCGTAGCCGCGGCCCGCGAGGACCTTCGCGACCACCGGGAGCTCGAAGCTGCCGGGGACCCGGAGCAGGGTCGGCTCGTCGATCCCCAGCTCGTGCAGGGCGCGCAGGGCGCCGTCCACCAGACCGTCCATCACCTTGTCGTGCCACTGCGCCGCGATGACGGCGACCCGCAGGTCTCCGACGTTGCGTACGGACAGTTCTGGTGCACCCTTGCCGCTCACGTTCTCGAATCTCCTCTGTGACTTCTCAGTGCTTTTTCGACGGCTCTTTACTGGTTGCTGCAGGTGGACACGGGGGCCGTGTCCAGCCAGGGCAGGTCGTGTCCCATCCGGTCCCGCTTGGTGCGCAGGTAGCGGAGGTTGTGCTCGCCCGCCTGTACGGGCATCGGCTCGCGGCCGGTGACCTTGAGTCCGTGCCGGACGAGCGCGTCGGTCTTGTCGGGGTTGTTGGTCATCAGGCGCACGCTGTGCACGCCGAGGTCCTCCAGGATCTGCGCGCCGGCGCCGTAGTCCCGGGCGTCGGCGGGCAGGCCGAGTTCGAGGTTGGCGTCGAGGGTGTCGCGGCCGCGCTCCTGGAGCTCGTAGGCGCGCAGCTTGGACAGCAGGCCGATGCCGCGGCCCTCGTGGCCGCGCAGGTAGACCACCGCTCCCCTGCCCTCGGCCTGGATGCGCTTCAGGGAGGTGTCCAGCTGGGGGCCGCAGTCGCAGCGCAGGGAGGCGAAGATGTCGCCGGTCAGGCATTCGGAGTGGATACGGACCAGGACGTCCTCGCCGTCGCCGATCTCTCCGTGGACGAGGGCGACGTGCTCGACGCCGTCGACGGTGGAGCGGTAGCCGTAGGCCTTGAACTCGCCGTGCGCGGTGGGCAGATGGGTCTCGGCCTCGCGGCGGACGGTGGGCTCGGCGGTGCGGCGGTAGGCGATCAGGTCCTCGATGGAGATGATCGTCAGGCCGTGCTTGCGGGCGAACGGGATCAGCTCGGGCAGGCGCAGCATGCGGCCGTCCTCGCCGGCGATCTCGACGATCGCGCCGGCCGGGCGCAGCCCCGCGAGGCGGGCGAGGTCGACGGCGGCCTCGGTGTGGCCGTTGCGCACGAGCACACCGCCGGACCTGGCCCGCAGCGGGAAGATGTGCCCGGGGCGGACGAAGTCGTCGGCCCCGGCGGCACCGGTGGCGAGCAGCCGGAGGGTGGTGGCGCGGTCGGAGGCGGAGATTCCGGTGCTCACGCCGTGCGCGGCGGAGGCGTCCACGGAGACGGTGAACGCCGTCTTCATCGACTCGGTGTTGTCCTCGACCATCTGCGGGAGCTTCAGCCGCTCCAGCTCTTCGGCCTCCATGGGCGCGCAGATCAGTCCGCGGCACTCGCTCATCATGAAGGCGACGATCTCGGGGGTGGCCTTCTCGGCGGCGATGACGAGGTCGCCCTCGTTCTCGCGGTCCTCGTCGTCGACGACGACGATCGGGCGGCCGGCGGCGATGTCGGCGATGGCCTGCTCGATCGGGTCGAGCGACCAGTCCTCGATGCCGTCCGTGCTGTAGAGAATCGGTGCTGCGGTCATGCCGGCGCTCCTTCCAGGACGGGCTGCGACGTCCTGCGGGACCGCAGCCACCAGTCGCGCATGCCCCACAGGACGAGTGCGCCGTAGATGACGTAGACGAAGCCGGAGAAGGCGTAGCCGTTGGCGAAGTTGAGGGGGACGCCGACGAGGTCGACGAGGAGCCAGGCGATCCAGAACTCGACCATGCCGCGGGCCTGGGCGTACATGGCGACGATGGTGCCGACGAAGATGTAGGCGTCCGGCCACGGGTCCCAGGACAGGGACGGGTAGGCCTTGAAGAGCAGGGCGACCGCGACCGTGCCGACGGCGGCGGCGACGATCATCGCGCCGCGCTCGCGCCAGGTGGCGAACCGCGGGGTGATGTGACCGTCCGCCGACTGTCCCTTGTTGCGGTTCCACTGCCACCAGCCGTACAGGGCGACGGCCATGACGACGACCTGCTTGCCCGCGCTGCCGGCCAGGTGGCCGTAGAAGGCGATGAAGAGGACCAGGCCGGAGAGGAACTGCACCGGCCAGGTCGCCAGCGAGCGGCGCCAGCCGAGGGCCAGGGTGATCAGACCGAGGATGTTGCCGATCATGTCCGACCAGATGATGCGCTGGTCGAGGAGGGTGAACGCCTCGGAGTTCAGCCAGTTCACCGGGCCGCCCCCTGACCGGAGGCGAGCAGCCGCTCGACGTACTTGGCGACGATGTCGACCTCGAGGTTGACCGGGTCGCCGGGCTGCTTGAGGCCGAGCGTGGTCAGGGCGAGGGTGGTCGGGATGAGGCTGACGGTGAAGTAGTCGGGGCCGGCGTCGACCACGGTCAGGCTGATGCCGTCGACCGTGATGGAGCCCTTCTCGACCACGTAGCGGGTGAGGTCCGCGGGGAGCGAGACCTTCACGATCTCCCAGTTGTCGGAAGGCTTGCGCTCGATGACCGTGCCCGTGCCGTCGACATGCCCCTGGACGATGTGACCGCCGAGGCGGGCGCCCACGGCCATGGGGCGTTCGAGGTTGACGCGGGAGCCTACGGCGAGTGCGCCGAGGCTGGAGCGGTCGAGGGTCTCCGCCATGACGTCGGCGGTGAACTCGTCGCCCTCGTGGTCGACCACGGTGAGGCAGACGCCGTTCACCGCGATTGAGTCGCCGTGCTTGGCGTCCTCGGTGACGACTGGGCCCCGCAGACGGAAGCGACACGCGTCGCCGAGGTTCTCGACGGCGGTGATCTCGCCCAGCTCTTCGACGATTCCGGTGAACACTTCCCGGGTCCTCCTGCCTCTTCGGGCACGGACTCCGGGGCTGTCGATGACGACAGACTGAGCGAGCGAGGACTCCGGGGGCGACGCCGGACGCATTCGTCCCACAGGACGAGCGGATACGGCGGCGCGCACGAATGCCCGCCCACCGCGCACTGCCTCCCATCCGGACTTTAACCGTCGGTCCAGGAATTTCACCTGGTCAACCGGCCGCTGGAAGCGGTCGGGTCGCGGACTGTAACCGCCGGTTCGGAATTTCACCGACCCCGGAGTGCGCTGCTTCTGGTACAGAGCCAGTCTGCCACGCCTGATCGAGGTCCATACGGGCGAACGGTGTGGGGTGGCTCACAGGATGTGCCGCTGGACTTCTCAACTGGCCTGACCTGCCGGATCCTTTGGTCTAGTCCTTTCCTGCCGACAGACCGACCCGGCGGCGGTGACGACGGCCCTTGCCCGCCGCCGGGTCTCCCCGGCCGCACGCCGTCGAGCTCTGGCAGGGTGAGAGGCATGAGCAGCGCGATCGCCGACGAGTTCGAGACGCACCGCCCGCGACTGTTCGGCCTGGCCTACCGCTTGCTGGGCTCGGCCGACGAGGCCGAGGACGCGGTCCAGGACGCCTATCTGCGCTTCAACGGCGCCGACCGCGAGGGCATCGAGTACCCGGCGGCCTGGCTCGCCAAGGTCGTCACCAACCTCTGCCTCAACCGTCTGACCTCGGCGCGGGCCCGGCGTGAGCGTTACGTCGGACCCTGGCTGCCGGAGCCCGTCGTCACCTCGGACGGCACACTCGGGCCGCTGGAGTCGGCGGAGCAGCGCGACGCCGTGTCGATGGCGATGCTGGTCCTGCTGGAGCGGCTGACGCCGACCGAGCGGGCGGTCTACGTGCTGCGGGAGGCGTTCGGATACGGACACCGGGAGATCGCCGGCGTCCTGAACCTGACGGAGGCCAACTCCCGTCAGCTGTACCGGCGGGCGGTGCAGCGGGTCGGCGAGGGCCGCTCCCGGTTCGAGCCGGCGCCCGAGCGGCAGGAGGAGCTCGTCAGGTCGTTCCTCACGGCGGCCCGGGACGGCGATCTGGCCGGTCTGGAGAAGCTGCTGACGGCGGATGTGACCTGGTCGAGCGACGGCGGCGGCAAGGTCAGCGCGGCCCGGCGACCGGTCGAGGGACTGGACAAGGTGGCGCGGCTCGCGGCGGGCGGCGCCGAGCGGTTCGCGGCCGGCCTGGACTTCACGACGACCGAGGTCAACGGCGCGCCCGGGCTGGCGGCCTGGGCGGGCGACAGGCTGATGGGCATGGTCGCGTTCGATGTACGGGACGGCCTGATCTCCCATGTGCGGGTCGTGGTGAACCCGGACAAGCTGGACTTCGTACGACGTCAGCTGGCGCGGCCGTAGCCGCCTGTGTCACATCCCGCGTGGGGTACGCGGTCTCAGCTGGCGTAGGGCGTTCCACCCGGGAGCGCCCGGCGTCCGAAGGGGCTGAACAGCATGACCACGATCCTGGTGACCGGCGGTACCGGAACCCTCGGCCGGCTCGTCGCCGAGCGGCTGCGGGCGGACGGGCACGAGGTGCGGGTGCTCAGCAGGCACAGCCGTCCGTACGGCGTCGACCTGCGCGCGGGCGGGGCCGCGCTGGACACGGCGGTCGCGGGCGTGGACACGATCGTGCACTGTGCGACCACACAGACCGGCGGGGACGAGAAGGCGGCCGGGAACCTGGTCGCGGCGGCGCGGCGGGCGGGGGTGGGCCACCTGGTCTACATCTCGATCGTCGGCGTCGACCGGGTGCCGTTCCCGTACTACCGGACCAAGCTCGCCGTCGAGAAGCTGATCGAGGAGTCGGGCCTCGGCTGGACCGTGCTGCGCGCCACCCAGTTCCACGACCTGCTGGTGAGGCTGTTCCGGGGGCTGGCCAAGCTGCCGGTCGTGCTGCTGCCGGCCGGTGTCCGGGACCAGCCGATCGAGGTGGCTGAGGTCGCGGCGCGGCTGGCCGAACTGGCCGTCGGGGCACCCGCGGGACGGGCCAAGGACATGGGCGGGCCCGAGATCCGTACGTTCGAGTCGCTGGCCCGCACGTATCTCAAGGCGACGGGTCGTCGGCGGGCGGTGCTGAACGTGCCGCTGTGGGGCAAGGCCTACCGGGAGTTCCGCAACGGCGGCCACCTCGCACCGGAACACGCCGTCGGGAAGGGGAAGTTCAAGGAGTACCTCGCGGGGCGGCGCGGCTGAACCGGTCCTCCACCGGGTCGGAGTTCGTCGCGTGACGGTTGGGCGACGGGTTCGTCGCGTAGCGGTCGGGCGAGGAATTCGTCGCGTGACGGTCGGGCGAGGCGATTCGCGGCCAGGGGGCACGAACTCGCTCTCTGGGGGCGGGTCGCCGCTCGGGTGGGTGCGAACTGCCCATCCGTAGGGGTGAGTTACGGCTGGGGAGGCGCGAACTCGCCTTCCGGGGGCGCGGATCGCTGCTCGAAGGGAGGCACGAACTGCCCCTCCAGACGCGCGGATCACCGCCCGGGAAGCACGAACTCCCCCTCCCAGGAGGCGGATCACCACCCCAGAAGCACGAACTCCCCCCTCCAGAGTCGCGAATCACCGCCCGCGCGGCACAAACTCCCCCTCCGCAGAAGCGGATTACAGCTCAGGAGGGAACTCCCCCTCTGAAGACGCGGATCCGCGCCCACCAGGCGCGAACTCCCTCTCCAGAGGCGCCGATTACCGCTCCGGAGGTGCGAACAGTTCGTCCTGGGCTCGGTCCCGTGCCGTGAGCAGGGCTCCGCGGAGTACGGCGCCCCCGCCGAGGACGCTCGCCGTGACCTCGGTGGGCAGCGGTGACATGCGCCGGACGCGTTCGGCGACGCGGGCGGCGAGTTCGTCGCCGCCGGCCTGTCCGACCTCGCCGCCGAGAACGAGGCGGCCGGGGTCGAGAATCGCGACCACGGAGACGACACCGACGGCGAGGCGATCGGCGAGGGCGTCGAGGAAACGGGCCGCGCCCGGCGCCGACGTCTCCCCGCTCTCCCCCGAAGCCAGCGCCACCGCCGCGCGCACGACACCGGCCGCGAGCGGCTCGTGTGTCGCCGCCTCCGCCGTCACGCCGTACTCCTCTCCCAGCTCCGCGATCGCCACCGACCCCGCCAGGGAATGGAATCCGCCCTCGCAGTCCGTCGCCGACGGCAGCACAGCCGTGCCGGGCACCGGCAGGAAGCCGATCTCCCCGGTACCGCCGGAGGCCCCGCGGCGCAACGCACCGTCGAGGACCACGGCCGCGCCGGTGCCGTGGCCGAGCCACAGCAGGACGAAGGTGTCACGGTCGCGGGCGGCGCCGTCGCGCTGTTCGGCGAGGGCGGCGAGATTGGTCTCGTTCTCGACGCTGATGCGGGCCTCGGGAAAGCGTTCCTGTAGCGCCGCGACCAGGCGGCGGTGCCACTCGGGGAGGCCCGAGGAGTCGCGGAGTTCGCCGGTGGACGGGTCGATCAGACCCGGGGCGCCGATCCCGACGGTGTGGAGACGGTCGGCCCCGGCTTCCTTCGCCACGCGTTCGACCAGCGTGACCGCCTGCTCCACCGCCGGTCCCGTCCCGGTGTCTCCGCCGATCGGCACGGACGCCTCGGCGAGCACGCGGCCGACCAGGTCGGACACGGCCACGGAGACGCCCTCGGTGCGCACGTCCAGCGCCGCCAGGTGGGCGCGGTCCGCGACGATCCCGTACAGCTTCGCGTTCGGCCCGCGCCGCTGCTCCCCCGCCTCCCCGACCACGGTGATCAGACCGGACGCCGTGAGGCGCTCCACGAGGTCGGCCACCGTCGGCCGGGACAAGCCGGTCAGCTGCTTCAACTGCCCTGCCGTCAACGGGCCCTCCTGCTGGAGCAGACGCAGGGCGAGCCGGTCGTTGATGGCCCGGGCGGTGCTCGGGGATGCGGGCATGCCGGGATCCTTCCAGATCGGCCGAGGCGCGCGGCACGTGGCCGGGTAACCCGGCTCCGGACCGCACGGCCATAAATCCCCTATCTATCAGGCAGGGTCCCTGATAGTTTACGCGACGCCAGAGAGAACTGTGGGAATTCGGGAGGGGCCGAGAATGGGCGACGTGGTCTACGACCTGCGCGAGGTGAGGCGGGCCCGGTACGCCGTGGCCGCCGTGTTCGCCGTGCACGGCGCCGTCACCGGCACCTTCGCGACCCGCGTGCCGTGGATCCAGGACCATGCCTCGCTGAGTCCCGGGCAGCTCGGCTTCGCCCTCGCCTTCACCGCGTTCGGCGCCGCCTGCTCCATGCCGCTGGCCGGCCGCATCAGTCACCGTTTCGGCAGCCGTACGGCTCTGCGGGGCCTGATCGCCCTGTGGACGCTGGCCCTCGTCCTGCCGTCTCTCGCGCCGAACCTGCTGACGCTGTGCCTGGCGATGTTCACGTACGGGGCGAGCGCGGGCATGGCCGATGTCGCGATGAACGCGCTCGGCATCGAGATCGAGCGGCTGCTCGACAAGTCGATCATCTCCAGCCTGCACGGAATGTGGAGCACGGGCGCCCTGGTCGGCTCGGCGGGCGGCACGCTCGCCGCGCATCTCGGCGCGGACGCCCGCGTGCACTTCGCGCTGGCGGCGGCGACCCTCACCGTCCTCGGCGTGCTGGCCTGCCGCTGGGTGCTCGACCTGCAGCCGGCCGAGGACGAGGAGCCGCCGCCGAGGTTCGCGCTGCCGCCCAAGTCCGCGCTGCTGATCGGCGCGGTCGGCTTCTGCGCGGTGTTCGCGGAGGGCGCCAGCCTCGACTGGTCGGCGGTCTACCTGCGCCACCAGCTCGACACCTCGGCCGGCCTCGCCGCCGCGTGCACGACCGGCTTCATGCTCACCATGGCGCTGGCCCGCCTCGTGGGCGACGTGGTGGTCAACCGCTTCGGCGCGGTCCGCACCGTCCGGGCCGGAGGCGGCTTCGCCGTCCTGGGCGGACTGCTGATCGTCGTCGCCGGCCATCCGGCGGTGGCCATGGCCGGGTTCGCGTTGCTGGGTCTGGGCATCGCCGTGGTCGTACCGCTGTGCTTCGCGGCGGCGGGCCACAGCGGCCCGAACCCGAGTCAGGCCATCGCCGGCGTGGCGACCATCACGTACACCGCGGGTCTGATCGCACCCAGCCTGATCGGCGGGGTGGCCCAGGCGACCAGCCTGGTGGTGTCGTTCGGCCTGGTGACAGCGCTGGCATGCGGGCTCATGGCCTTCGCGGGCGTGCTACGCACCGGCGGCCGCAAGGACCGCGCCGAGGTCGGCCCACCGGCGGCAGCGGTTCCCGAGCCGCGCCCCTGAGAACCTGCCCACATCCCGGTCGGATCAGCGCGCGGCGCCACACAGGTCCAACTCCCATAGGGCAACCGCGCGTTGCGGAATGCGTGCCAGTGTCGCGCGCCCGGCCGGGCATGTGCCCCGCGCCCTGCAGCGGTCGCCCCACAGCGCGGATCACATCGCCATCGCCTCCGGCCGGACCGGGACCCGAGTGCCGTGCACGCACGTCACGCTCCGGGTCCCGGTCGGGAAGGCCTGCGGAGAGGCCTTGGTCAGCGCGCTGTCGAGTCCGGCCGCTCGGCCGTCGATCCTCAGCACCCAGAGGTCACCGCCCTGGGGTGCGTGGAGCTTCGGAACGGCCGCCCGAGCCGCCCTGTCTCCCGCGCCCTCCGGCCGTAGCAAGCCCCAACCCGCACCCCTGAAGTCCCGCTCCACAGCACGGCCCTCCGCAGACACCCCAGTCAGCCCGCTATCGAGTCCAACTGCTCCGCCGCCGGCCGCAGCGCCCAGAGGTCGCCGCCGGGTGGGGTCTCCAGATGCGGTACCGCCTTCTTCGCTGCCGCGTCTCCCGCATCGGCGGCCGCGTGCACGACATCGCTCGCCGCGTACCGGTCGAACTCCAGCTCCGGATGCGGCCAGGCGGCAGCCCCCGTCGCCGCCGGCAGCAGATAGTTCACCGCCTTGAACAGCCCCTGTCCGTCAGGCCCTTGATATGCCCACAGGTTCACGTCGACGTGCCGCCCGATGGCCGCGAGACGGGTGTACGCGACCAGGTCGAAGGTCGAGTAGTGCCAGCTCCTGGTGCGCGTGAGCTCCTGCGGCTGGCTGCCGTCGGCGGCGATCTGCGGGTCGATGCGCTTGGCGCGCGCGTCGAGCACGGTCCGCCGGGCCAGCGCCCGGTCGCCCGTGGCGTACGCGAGAGCGGCGAGCTGCATGTCGTAGAAGGTGCCGTGGTTGTTGGCCGCGGCGCCCTCCTCCTTGCCGAAGTCGCTGTTCTTCAGCCAGCCGAGGAAGTCGCTGTTCCACTTCGTCATCGACGTGCGGTCGGTCTTCGTCCAGCCGGGCGCGCCCGTGCCGAGGATCGCGAGGGCGTCGACGACGCTCGTGTACGACTGCGAGAAGTCGATGATGCCGATCGCGCGGCCGTCGTACTTGCACGGGATGAACTGCGCGTGGTTCAGGTTCGGGTTCATGCGGGTGGCCGGGGCCAGGAACCAGGTGCGCAGCACCTGCGCGGCCTTCTCGGCGTACTGCCGCTTGCCGGTGTAGTACCAGGCCAGGGACAGGTCGTACGTCGAGTCGAAGACCTTCTCGACGTCCTGGCGGTCGGTGCCGGAGTCGACCTCGGGGTTGCGTTCGCCGTCCCGCTGGACGTACGGGCAGCCCCAGGGGTTGTCGGTCGTGGGGGTCGTGGTGGGCCACCAGTAGGGGGCCTGGCTCAGGTAGTCGTGGACGTCGCCGCCGGGTGCCGGTTTCGGCTTGTCGACGACCGTCCAGGGGCCCTGGTCCAGCCAGTTGTCGGCGCGGGAGGTCAAGTTCCGCAGAGCGCGGCGCAGTTGGGGATCACCGCGGTCGAGGCGGACTTTCGTCTGCTGCAACCGGCCGCCGTCGAGGACGGCCGTGTCCGGGGCCCTGGGCGGTGCCGCGTGCGCGGAGGGGACGAGGGCGGTTCCGATGGTCACCACCGCGGCGAGCAGAACGGCCGCGCGGGATCTTCCACTCATCTGGCACTCCGATCCATCGAACGAATGGTCAGGAATGTGAACGCAGTTCATGAACAAGACCGTGCGAGCGTAGGACTGCCTGGTACCCGTGACAATGGTCCGGACAGTTTTCATGTACAGAGAAAGCGAACCTCACCATGGACCTCGGCGTGCGCTGGAAGCTGCACGGAGACGGGCGAACGCCCGCGCCCGGAGCGGTGGTACGCCCCGACGAACGGCTGTCCTGGCCCCGCACGGTCGGTCTCGGCGCCCAGCACGTGGTGGCCATGTTCGGCGCGTCCTTCGTGGCCCCCGTACTGATGGGCCTGGACCCCAACCTCGCGATCATGATGTCGGGCGTGGCGACCGTGATCTTCCTGCTCGCGACCCGCGGCCGGGTGCCCAGCTACCTGGGCTGCTCACTGTCCTTCGTCGGCGTGGCCGCCGTGATCCGCGCCCAGGGCGGTACGAGCGCCACGGTGACCGGCGCGGTCCTCGTCGTCGGCGTCGCGCTGTTCCTGGTGGGGCTCGCCGTGCAGCGCTTCGGCGCCCGGATCATCCACGCGGCGATGCCGCCGATCGTCACCGGCGCGGTCGTGATGCTGATCGGCTTCAACCTCGCGCCGGTCACCGCGTCCACGTACTGGCCGCAGGACCAGTGGACCGCCCTGCTGAAAGCACTTCGTCGTACGGCGAAGTGGCTGACGGCGAAGGGGCTCAGCGCGCCAACTCGTAGGCGTACGACGGTGTGAACGTGCCGGGTGAGCCCTTGCAGCCGTCCGACTCCCCCGGCAGCTTCACCCAGAGGTAGGCGTCGATCCGGGCCTCGCCGGTGTTGAGCGTGGGCGCCCGGCCGATCTTGCGGCCGGAGGGGTCGCACCATTCGCCGTCGGCCGGGGCGCCGTTGCCGTTGCGGCTGGTGTCGATGACGGCGCCCAGGCTCGCGGGGCCGCCCAGGGCGGCGAGGACCTGGCGGTCGTAGGCGATCTCGGCGGTCGTGGTGTGGAAGTTGGAGACGTTGCTGAAGATCCCGTCGGAGGAGGCGGCCGAGGCGGCACCCGCCCGCTTCAGCAGCGCTGCCTGCTTGCCGGCGCTGTTCCAGCCGGAGTGGCCGGCGTCGTAGTAGACCCGCGTCTTCGGGTTCGCGGCCTTCATGACACGTCCCGCACGGGCCAACGAGGCGAAGCGGTCGGCGCGTTCACCGTCGGAGAGGCAGTCGGCCTGGGCGATGGAGTCGGGCTCCAGGACGACGACGACCTCGCCGGAGCCGAGTCCTGCCGCGAACTTGTCGATCCAGCTGTCGTAGGCGGAGAGGTCCGGTGCCCCGCCCTCGGAGGCGCCCCCGCAGTCGCGTCCGGGTATCGCGTACGCCACCACGACCGGCACCCGGCCCTTCGCCGCGGCGCCCGAGGTGACGGCGCGGACTCGGGAGGCAACGGTCGCCGGCGTGTAGTCGGCGAACCACACGGCGGCCGGCTGGTCGGCGATGCGGGACTCTATGACCGACGCGCGCGGATCGTTGTGGTGGGAGTCGACCCAGTCCAGGACCTGGGAGTCGGGGTGGCGGTAGAGGGCGGTGGACACCCCGGAGCTCTGCTTCTTCTCCGTCTTCGTGGGCGAGGAACTGGCCCTCTTCGACGAACTCGGCTCGATGGAAGCGGACTTGGTGACCGTGGCCGAGGGCGAGGGCACCACCGGCAGCTGGTCCAGCAGCGGCGAGCTGGTCACCTCGGGCCTGGCCCGGTCGGAGTCGCGTCCGTCGTCGAGCGCCGAGACCACGCCGGTCGCGGTGCCGACGGCGACCACCACGGAGGCCGCCGCGACCATGGCGCTGCGCCTGGTGGCACGCCTGCGCTCGGCCTTCCGTGCGGCCAGGCGCTGCGCGCGTGAGCCTGACACAGTGCTCTTCCCCCCACTTCTCGGTCCCGCGCGACCCGTGCGTTCCCCCGTTCTGGGGAAGCACCGGGCCCGCCGACACTCCGGTCACCCTATGACTGGGACCCTTCCCCCATGGCGCAATTGGAACAGATCACCGAAACCGTAGACAGAGTCGACACCGTCGTCTCCCGCATGCGCGCCCTGGACGCGGCCCTGCCGGAGCGCGACGGCATCGCCGTCTTCAACCGCGTCTACCTCGCCGTCACCGAGGCGGTCGACCGGCGCATCGACGCCGGGCGGTTCACGGACGCGCGGGCCGCGATCACGCTGGACGTGCGGTTCGCGGAGCGCTATCTCGCCGCCGTCGACAGGGTCGCCGACGGGCGGCGTCCACCGGCCTGCTGGCGACCCCTCTTCCAGTTCCGCCGCCATCCCGGCGTACGTCCGCTGCAGTTCGCGCTGGCGGGCATCAATGCGCACATCGGCCACGACCTGGCGCTCGCCGTCGTGGACAGTTGCCGTACGTTGGACTGCGAACCCACGGACCTGGAGGACGAGTTCGAACGCGTGGGTGATCTCCTCGTCTCGCTGGAGGAGCGCATCCGCGAGGATCTGATGCCGGGCCCCGACCTCCTCCAGATCGCCGACCCGCTCACCCACCTGCTCGGCTCGTGGAGTCTGGAGCGGGCCCGGGACGCCACGTGGACCGCGGCCCGGGCGCTGTGGGCGCTGCGTGGGCTGCCCGATGTCGCCGCCGAGTTCAGCGAGCGGCTGGACACCGCGGTGGGTTTCGCGGGACGGATGCTGCTCACGCCGCTGCCGGACTGATCCAGCCACGCGCCGAGCCGCGCCGGATCCCCGCATCCGCGTTAGGTTCAGGATTGAACCGACGCAAAGGAGCGTACCCATGGCCATACGGCTGGGCCTGAGCCTTCCCCAAGCGCGGCAGTACGACATCGGACGCGATGTCCCCGACGTGGCACGCACCGCCGAGCAGATCGGCTACGAGAGCCTGTGGGTGTACGAGCGCGCCCTGTTCCCCGAGCCCGCGACCCAGGGCCTGTACGGCATCGAGGGGCTCCCGTGGCCCGATGCGTACCGCGGCGTGCCGGACCCCCTGGTGACGCTGACCCTGGCCGCCGCGGCGACGGAACGCGCCCGCCTCGGCACCAGCGTCCTGGTGGCCCCGCTGCACGGCCCCTTCCAGCTGGCCAAGGCCCTCGCCACGCTGGACGCGGCGAGCGGCGGCCGGGTGGTGGCGGGCCTGGGCACGGGCTGGTCGCTCGACGAGTACGCGGCCGCGGGCGTGGCACCGTTCCAGGAGCGGGGCCGTGTTCTGGACGAGGTCATCGACGTGTGCCGGGCGGTGTGGGGTCCGGACCCGGTGACGTACGAGGGCCGGATCACCAAGATCGCCTCGGCGGTGGTCGGCCCCAAGCCCGCGCGTCCGATCCCGATCCTGCTGCCCACGCACAGCAGGAAGGCCATGATCCGGCTCGTCGACCGCGCCGACGGCTGGATGCCCATCGCCATGGGTGCCGAACAACTGGCCATGCAGTGGCGGCAGTTGCAGGACCTGGCGGCCGAGCGCGGGCGTACCGAGCCGATCGAGTCAGTGGTGCGGGTGAACGCGGAGTACACCCCCAAGACGTACGACGGCGCCGACCGCTCCCCCTTCCAGGGCAGTACCGCCCAGATCGTCGAGGACCTGGCGGCCCACGCCGAGAGCGGCCTGCCCACGTTCTTCCTGGAACTCCAGGGCCACATGCGGGATGCCCGGGAGCTCAAGGACGTGGCCGCCGAGATCTACGAGGCGGTACGGGCCGCAGGGATCTGAGCCACCGTCACGATCTCTACGAGTGTTGAGCGTTGCGGGCTTCAGTCCTCCGGCAGCTCGACCGGCGCGATCTCGTCGAACACGTCGCCCGGCCCGGGGTTGGTCGCGTCGGTCGCTCCGCCGAACTGGTGCATGACGCCCCAGACCGCGTTCAGCGCGGTCTGGATCGCGCCCTCGGCCCAGCCGGCCGTCCAGGAGATGTCGTCGCCGGCGAGGAAGACGCCGCGCTTGTCCTCGGGCAGCCGGTCCTGCATGAAGTGCGTGAACAGGCGCCGCTGGTAGCGGTAGTGGCCGGGCAGGTTGGCCTTGAACGCGCCCATGAAGTAGGGCTCGTTCTCCCAGGAGACGGTCACCGGGCTGCCGATGACGTGCTTCCTGATGTCGACGTTCGGGTAGATCTCGCCGAGCGACTTCAGCATGACCTCCATCCGCTCGTTCGCGGACAGCGGCAGCCACTTCAGGCTGTCGTCGCACCAGGTGTAGGAGAGGCAGATGACGGCGGGCTTGTCCGGACCGTCGTCGAGGAGGTAGGTCCCGCGCGTCATACGGTCGGTGAGCGTCATCGACATGACGTCCCGGCCGGTCGGGTTTCCCTTGTCGTCGACGGCCTTGTCCAGCCAGAAGGGCCGGTCGACGGGCACGAAGAGCTTGCTGGACTCCATGTAGTGGGTCCGCTCGATCGCCGTCCAGTGGTCGATCGGGAAGAGCGAGTCGTCGCAGGCGATCTTCGACAGCAGCATCCAGGACTGGGCGGTGAAGATCGCTGCCTGGTACGTACGGATGTCGCCGTTCGCGTCGGTCACGGTGATCCGGTCGCCGGCGGTGCGGTGCAGCCGGGTCACCGCCGGGCGCGGTTCGCCGTCCACGTGCAGGGACTTGAGCGAGGTGCCGTACGGCCAGTGGACGATCTTCTCCGGCTCGCGCTCCCACAGGCGCAGCGGCAACTGCTGGGAGCCGCCGACGATGCCGCGGTGGTGGTCGTCGGCCTCGGTGTAGACGACCCGCAGGATCTCGAGGATGGAGTTCGGGAAGTCCGTGTCCCAGCCGCCCGTCCCGAAGCCGACCTGGCCGAAGATCTCGCGGTGCCGGAAGGACTTGAAGGCCTCGGAGTCGCAGAGGAAGCCGTAGAAGGTCTGGTTGTCGAGCCTCTCGACGAGCTTCGCCCAGATCTCGCGGATGCGCGGCACGTCACGCTCGCGCAGGGCGCGGTTCATGTCGGAGAAGTCGGCACCCTCTTCGAGGCACTTGTTCCAGGCTTCGGCGACGTCCCGGTAGACCTGTGGCAGATCGTCGACCGTCTCGGCGTAGTGCGACTCGCCCTTGAGGTCGACGACGGTCGAAGGAGTGGTCTCCGCAAGGGGGTTGGGGAAGGGCCGGGTCTCCAGGCCCACCAGGTCGATGTAGTGCTGGAGCGCCGTGGAGGAGGGCGGGAAGCGCATCGCGCCCATTTCGGCGGTGAGGGACGGGTCGCACCCGTCGAAGCCCACGGTCCGCAGCCGTCCGCCGATCCGGTCGGCCTCGTAGACGACCGGCTTCAGGCCCATCTTCATCAGCTCGTAGGCGGCCACGATGCCGGACAGTCCACCGCCGATGACCGCGACCTCGGCGCCGTGCTCGGTCGCCGGTATCTGGCCGAGGCCCGCCGGGTGGGCGAGGAAGTCGTCGTACGCGTACGGGAAGTCCGGGCCGAACATGGTGATCGGCGGCTGCTGCTGCTCGTCTGCGTGCTCGACGGTGTTGGGCACGTTGGACGTCATGGGGTACGGACTCCTTGCACAGAAAGTTCGGGGTGAGGGCTTGCTCAGACGAGGGACCGGTAGAGACCGGGGCGGCGGTCCTTCAGGTACGGGTTCGCCTCGCGGGAGGCGGCGAGGAAGGCGGGGTCGGCGTCGGCGAACACGAGCTCCTCGCCACGTCCGGCGCGGGCACGGGCGACCCCGTCGGGTCCGGCCAGTGCGGAGAGGCCGACGAAGTCGAACTCCCCTTCCTGGCCCACCCGGTTGACGTAGGCGACGTACATCTGGTTCTCGAAGGCGCGCACCGGGATCATCGACTCGGCGACGAACTGGAAGGGGTGCATCTGCGCGGTCGGCACGACGAGGAGGTCGGTGCCGGCCAGGGCGTGGGCGCGGACGTTCTCCGGGAACTCGACGTCGTAGCAGATCATGAGGCCGACGGTCAGTCCGCCCAGCTCGGCCTGGATCACCGGCTGATCGCCCGGCGTGAAGTGATCGCGCTCGAAGCAGCCGAAGAGGTGGGTCTTGCGGTAGTTCGCGAGGCGGTCGCCGTCGGCGGAGATCAGCTGGGCGGAGTTGAGGACGGCTTCTCCGTCGCGCTCCGGGTAGCCGTAGGCGATCGCCAGGCCGTGCCGGGAGGCGAGGTCGGCGATCGCGTCCGCGGAATCGCCGTCGGCGGGCTCGGCGAGGCGGGCGATGTCGTCGCCGATCGCGTACCCGGTCAAGAACATCTCCGGCGCGGCCAGCAGCGCGGCGCCCGCGGCGGCGGCACGGCCCGCTGCCGCGTCGAGGACCTTGAGGTTCTCGGCGACGGAGCGGGGGCGGCCGGAGCTCTGGAGCAGGGCGGTGCGCATGCGTGTTCCTCACCGGTACGAAGGGGTTCGGGGGCCAATTAGACGGTACGGGCGGGGGGCTCGGCCGGACAAGAAGGAGCCGTTGCGCGCCGGTGAGCGGATCGTTGCGTACACCATCCGTCCCGCGGCGATTCGTTGCGCGCCTTCGGGCGTAGCTCCGGTCCTCCCCGAGACGCAGATCACGGGCGGATCCCCGCCGGGCGGCGGAGGCGGGGTGCAGCCTCGGGCGCGATGTGGCGGCGGCGGGGCGCCGGGACAGTGGTGACCGTCCGCTTCACCTGCAGAAAGGACCGTCATGCAGCGTCGTACGAAGATCGCCGTGCTCGGGGCCGTGCTCCTGCTCGTCACCGGGGCGACGGGGTCCGCCATGGCGTACGGAACCGACAGCCATCCGCACCGGGAGGCCGCCGCCCTCACCGGCACCGCGAAGCTGTACCGCGTCGCCGGGGACGACATCACCTTCTCCTTCGACGCGCACCTGGCGGCGAAGGACAACGCCAACCCTCTCAAGGCGACCGGCACCTTCCGGTGGAGCCACTACGCGGCGAACAGCGAGGGCGGCTGGGCGAAGGCCAAGGTCGACTGCCTGCTCACCGGCGGCAGGGTGGCTGTCGTCTCCGGCGTCATCACGGACACGGATCTGACCGGGGTCAAGGGGCACCGGGTCGGCATCAGCGTCCACGACACCGGCGGCGTCGACCGGCTCGGCTACAGCTGGGCGGCGAGCGAGGACATGGGCCCCAAGGACCTGCCGAAGTGCATCAGCGCGGCCCCGTTCGAGAAGGTCAAGAAGGGCACGGGCGACTTCAGGGTGGTGCCTTGGCAGCCGGGCTTCTGAGCGAGGCGGCACGTCCCGCGGATCGCTAGAACTCCCGCAACCTCTCGAGGACCTCCCGCAACAGCTCCGGGTCGGCGGCCGGCTCAATCCGCCCCGCCGCGTCGATCCGTATCAGCCCCGCACCGGCCAGATCACCCAGCAGTACACGTACGACGGTCAGAGGCAGGTCGGCGTCGGCGGCAAGCTCGACCACGGGCCGGGCCCGGCGGCGCAGCAAGGCGAGCAGCGAGGCACCGGCATGATCCACGCCGGAGGCCGCCTCACCGGTCCGCAGGGCTGTGACCTGCGACATCAGGTCGATGCGGTACTGGTCGGAGGGCCGGGTGCGCCCCCGCGTGACGGTGTACGGCCGCACCAGCGCCCCGGTCTCGTCCTCGTACCAGTGCTCGTCGCTCACGGCAGGGACGCCCGTGCGGACACGTCCTGCGCCCCGTCGGCGCTGCGGCCCTCCGGCGCCAGCACTCCCTCCGGCAACGACACCACCGCCGTCGTCCCGCCGTACGGCGACGGGCCCAGCGTGACCTCGATCCCGTGCCGTGCGGCGAGGCGGCCGACGACGTACAGGCCGAGCCGGTCGTGCCGGGTCGGGTCGAAGTCGTCCGGGGTCGTGATCGTCCGCTGCGCCTCCTCCAGGTGCTCGGCGTCGAGACCGAGCCCCCGATCGTCGATCTGCAGGACGAAGCCGCCGTCGGCCCGTGCGGTGCGCATGGTCACGCGGGTCTTCGGCGGCGAGAACACCGTGGCGTTCTCGACGAGTTCGGCGATCAGGTGGACGACATCGGCGACGGCGTCCGCCGCGACACCCACCTGCGGCATCGGCGGCACCTCGACCCGGGCGTACGCCTCGATCTCGCCGACCGCGGAGGCGACGACGTCGGCGACCGGCACCGGGCGCCGCCATCTGCGGCCGGGCGCCGCGCCGGAGAGGATGATCAGGCTCTCGGCGTGGCGCCGCATCCGGGTGGTGAGGTGGTCGATGCGGAAGAGCTGCTCGAGGACGTCCGAGTCGTCCGTGCGTCGCTCCAGCGTGTCGACGAGCTTCAACTGCCGGTGTACGAGCGACTGGTTGCGGCGGGCGATGTTGAGCAGCACCGCGGAGAGCCCACGGCGCAGGGTCGCCTGCCGGACCGCCGCCTCGACGGCCGCGAGCCGGGCTCTGTTGAAGGATCGCCCCACGTCGCCGATCTCGTCGGCACCCGCCTCCCCGTCCGCCAGCGGCGGCGCCTCGGCGACCGCGTCCACGTTCTCACCGGCACTCAACCGTGCTATGACATCTGGCAGTTGACGGGTGGTCAGCAGATCGGCGGCATCCCGCAGCGTCTCCAGCCGCCGCGAGATCCGGCGCGCACCCCGCACCGCGAACCACAACGACAGCGCTACGGCAGTCAGCCCGAGCACCGCCACGACGGCGGCCTTGGCCAGCTCCCGGTGGGCGAACTCCCGCCCGCGCCTGGCGGAGTTCTCGGCCGAGCGGGTGCACAGCAGCATGTACCGCTCGACGGCCCGGTCGGCCGTGGAGCGCCAGGAGCCGGCCGCGACGGCGTCGCCCGCGCGCGAGGCCCCCGCCCGCAGCAACACGTCCTCGCCGCTCACCAACTCCCGGTGCAGTTCACCGCGTTGGAAGTCCTCGAACAACGTCCGCGAGTCGTCCGGCAGGTCGGGCACATACGTCCGCTCGAAGACCCGCCGGTCCTCGACGGTCGCCGTGAGGGTGTCGTACTGCCGGTCGGTCAGCGTCCCGGCGGCCCGCGCACCGGCGACCAGCGCGTCCTCCCGTGACACGAACTCCCGTACCCGGACCAGCTCGACGACGACCTGGGCCTCCCGCGCCAGCTGCCCGGCCTGCAGCGCGGTGAGCGTCGACTCGACGTCGAAGCCGGGTTCCACCAGGGCGCTGTACTCGCTCACCGCCCGGTCCCAGGTGATGTCCCGGGACAGGACGCGCTGCCGCAGCTCCTCCAGCCTGCCGACGGTCGTGACCATGGTGTCCAGCGCCTGCCGCTGCCGCGCGGAGAGCCGGTCCCGGTCCCCGGAGCGGATGGCGTCGCGCATGGCGTTCACGGCCTTGTCCGTGCGGCGCTGCTGCTCCATCAGGCCGACGACGTTCGCCGTACGCCGGCCCGTGCCCAAGTAGGCGGCCGCGAGCCGCCGTTCGATCTGGATCTGCCCGATCGCCGTGTCGACGGGGGTGCCGAAGTCCTCGTAGACCCCCTGCACCCGGACGAGCGCGCGCAGTTCGCCCGTGACGGACACCATGGCGAAGCTCCACAGCACCAGCAGGGCGAGTACGGGAGCCAGCGCGAGCGCCACGATCCGGGCGCGGACCGTGGCGGGACGGCCGATGAGCCGGCGCATGCTCTCCCCCTGGAGTGTTACTCGCCAGTGTTACCCGTCGGTAGCGAACGCCGCACAACCTACGGGATGCTCCGCCGGGACCGCAATGGCCTCCTGAGCATCAGCAGCACCGCCGTCATCAGATAGGGCACCGCGAGCAGCGCGAAGGCGGTGCTGTGGGCGGCCCGCGTCTCGATGGCCGCGTAGACGGCGTACGCCGCGACGGTGGCCAGGTCGCTGCCCAGGCCCGCGACCGAGGTGAGCGTGGCCCGTTGGGTGCCACCGGTCTCGTCGATGCGCTGCTGGAGCCGGACGTCGGCCAGCACCGTCGCCAGCTGGAAGCCTCCGAAGGCGAGGGCCACGAGGCCGAGGGCGACGGGGGTGCGGGCCGCGGCGCCCACGGCCAGCGCGAGCGCGGCAGCCACGAGGACCGCCGCCAGTCCCGCCGTACCCAGGCGTTCGCACCTTCCGGCCAGCAGGCTCCCGGCGGTCGCTCCCGCCCAGATCAGCAGGAGCAGGTAGGGGACGGTCGTGTCCGCCACCCCGGTGTCCCGCACCAGCAACGGCGTGTACTCGTCCAGCGCCTCCCACACGGCGCCGACCGCCGGAACGAGCAGGAGCGCTCCGCGCAGCGAGCGGTCGCGGCGGGCCCCGGCGAGCCCGTCCCGCAGCGTCGCGGCCCAGCCGTCGCCCCCGGCCTTCGACACCACCCGGTCCTCCGGAAACCGGGTCGCCGTCGCGGCGCTCGCCAGACAGGCCAGCACGCTCGCCGCCCCCACGGCCGGGTAGCCGCCCCATGCGAACACGGGTCCTGCGAGCCCCAGCGCCGCCATGACCGCGACGTGCCCCGCGGCCCGGGCCCGGCCCATGACCTCGGCGTACCGCCCGGCCGCGCCGAGCCGCTCCAGTTCCTCGTACACCAGCGCCTCCAGGGCGCCGGAGCCGAGCGCCCCGCGTGCGCCCCACAGGACGAAGCCGACGGCGAAGGCCCAGTACGAGGGGGTGAGCACCCACAGGGCGAAGCCGGCGGCGGTGAGCAGCGGGCCGAGCCAGAGCAGCAGCCGCCGGGAGACGGCGTCGGCCCAGGCACCGGAGGGCACCTCGAGCAGCACGCCGGTGAGGGACCAGAGGGCGAAGAGGGAGGAGATCTGCCAGACGGACAGACCGGTGTCGCTGAACAGCAGCGCGTACACCGGGTAGAGCAGGACGAAGTCGTCGAGGAACGCGTAGCCGTACAGCGTGGCCGTGAGCCGCCTGACGCCGGTGGCGACGGGCACACGCGCAGGTGAGAGTGTCATGAGGCCTTCCCGCAGGGACAGTTCGGACGCTGGGGGTACGGCGTCCGAGGTGGCCCTCGGGAGGCACGGCTGGTGGATCAATGTCGCCAGGTCATGTCACCGATGGTAGGCGGACCCGGCGTGGTCGGCCGAGAGATTTTCCTGACGCGTTCGACCGCGGGTCTAGGTCGGCGAACCGGAGGAGAAGCGCCGCAGCAGCGGCGACAGCACCAGTACGGACTTGGTGCGCTCGACGAACGGCTCCCCGGCGATGCGCTCCAGGACCCGTTCGAAGTGCCGCATGTCGGAGGCGAAGACCTGGACGATCGCGTCCGCGTCGCCGGTGACCGTCGAGGCGGCCACGATCTCCTGGTAGCGCTCCAGGCCCCGCCGGATGGTGTCCGGCGAGGTGTTGTGCCGGCAGTAGATCTCGACGAACCCCTCCGTCTCCCAGCCGAGGGCGCCCGGGTCCACCCGTACGGTGAAGCCGGTGATGGCCCCGGTGGCGCGCAGCCGGTCCACGCGCCGTTTCACGGCGGGCGCGGACAGGCCGACGAGCTGCCCGATGTCCGCGTAGGAGCGGCGGGCGTCCTCGGCGAGGGCGTGCACGATGCGTTCGTCGAGATCGTTCAGCACTGCTGGTGGTTCACTTCTCTGGAGTTGCGAGAGCTTCTCGCGTGGCAAGACGGGAGCGGCGATGGCCGTACCCGAAGTAGACCACGAGCCCGACCGCCATCCAGACCCCGAAGACGACCCAGGTGACGGCGGACAGACTGCCCATCATCCAGACGCAGAACGCGAGGCCCAGGGCGGGCAGGACCGGCGACAGCGGGACGCGGAAGGTGCGGGGCATGTCCGGGCGGGTCCGGCGCAGCACGACCACCGCGATGTTGACCAGCCCGAAGGCGAAGAGCGTGCCGATGCTGGTGGCGTCGGCGAGCTGGCCGAGCGGGATCGCGGCGGCGAGGACACCGCAGAACAGAGACACGATGACCGTGTTGGCGCGGGGCGCACCGGTCTTCGGGTGGACCTTCGCGAACACCTTGGGGACGAGGCCGTCCCGGGACATCGCGAAGAGGATACGGGTCTGGCCGTAGAGCACGGTCAGCACGACGCTCGCGATGGCGACGACCGCGCAGGCGGCGAGCAGGGTGCCCCAGAAGCTCTGACCGGTGACGTCGCGCATGATCTGGGCGAGCGCGGCCTCCGAGTCGTTGAACCGCCGCCAGGGCTTCGCTCCGACGGCGACGGCGGCGACGAGCACGTAGAGCGCCGTCACGATGACCAGCGACAGCATGATCGCGCGGGGCAGGTCGCGCTGCGCGTTCTTCGCCTCCTCACCGGCGGTGGAGGCGGCATCGAAGCCGATGTACGAGAAGAACAGCGTGGCACCGGCCGCGCTGACCCCGGCCATTCCGAGCGGCATGAAGTGCTCGTAGTTCCCGGACCGGAACCCCTGGATTCCGATCGCACAGAACAGCACCAGCGCGGCGATCTTCACACAGACCATGATCGTGTTGGCGCGGGCGGACTCCCGGGCACCGCCCAGCAGGAACGCCATGGCCAGCAGGACCACGATCAGCGCGGGCAGGTTGAAGATGCCGCCGTCGCCGGGCGGGGCGGACAGGGCGTCCGGGATGGTGACGCCTATGGTCCCGTCGAGCAGCTCGTTGAGGTACTCCCCCCAGCCGACGGCCACGGCGGCGACCGAGACGCCGTACTCCAGGACCAGACACCAGCCGCAGATCCAGGCGATCAGCTCGCCCATGGTTGCGTATGCATACGAGTACGAGGACCCGGCGACCGGAATGGTGCCCGCCAGTTCGGCGTACGAGAGGGCCGAGAAGAGTGCCGTCATGCCGGCGATCACGAAGGAGAGGGTCACCGCCGGGCCGGCCTTGGGGACGGCCTCGCCCAGGACCACGAAGATGCCGGTGCCGAGGGTGGCGCCGATGCTGATCATGGTCAGCTGCCACAGCCCGAGGGAGCGGCGGAGGGTGCCTCCCTCGCCCTGGCCACCCTCCGCGACCAGGCGTTCCACAGGCTTGCGCCGCATGAGGCGCGCACCGAGTCCCGGGGACGGTGGGGCTGAGGTGGTGCGCTTGTGCGGTGGTGCGCCTTGATCGAGCACGCGCGGACTCCTTCGTCGCTGCGGTCAGGGCGGCGGGAACCGGCGGCACCCCTGCGCGAGCAGGAACCCACCGAGCGGGGTCCCCGCCACGCCACGTACAGCGCATGACCCTACGGGCCAGGCCTTCACGCGCGTAATGCAGCAACCTTGCATGTTCCCGCAAGATCGTTGCGTTCCTGGCGGGAGGGTGTCCATTCGTTGCGCGCGGGCTGCGGACCCTTGCGCAGGCGCCACTCGGGCCACCGCGTCACCCCGCGTCGGGCTCCCCCGCAATCGCCCTGGCCTCGGCCTCGTCGGCCGCGTCGAACCCCATCTGCCCGGGCTTGCCGTGCGCCGCGGCCTGGGCGTCGATCCATCGCGAGTGCGCCTCCCAGGCGGCCTGCTTGCTGGTGCCGAGCGCGGCCCCGATCTGCGACCAGGAGGCGCCCGTCTCGCGGGCCGCACGGACGGTCAACTGCCGCCCGTACGCCGCCTTCTGGGCCACGACCTCGCTCAGTGCGAGGAGTTCGAGCAGCTCGCCGCGGTCGAGGGTCTCCACGGCGAGGGACTCGCGGATGCGCAGCTCGTCGAGACGGGCCACGGCGGTGAGGAGCGTGTGCTGCGGCTCGATGCTCTGTGGTGTCGTCATGACTCCAGATTTGCGTCAAGCCTGCTTGACGTCAAGAGGGCTTGACGCATGTGGGGGCAGGTCCTTGACGAGGAACGTGCACGCGTCGACGCACTCGCGGATGGTGCCGTCTTGGTCCTCGTACGAGTAGCGGTCGAGGTAGTCGACCAGCGGGCGGTAGCCGAGCCGCGCATAGAGAGCGGCCGCGCGGGAGTTGTCCTTCCCGACGCCGATGCCCACGACGGTCAGGCCCCGCCCGCCGGCCAGGTCCTCGGCGGCGCGGACGAGCGCCGTGCCGATCCCGCGCGAGCGGAGTTCTTCCGGCCAGACGCCCAGGCCGCCGATCTCGGGGCAGCCCACGGTGACTTCGGGCGCCGCGCAGCCGATCCAGCGCATCTCCATGTGCCCGACGGGCCGACCCTCCAGCCAGGCGACGAGGTACGTGCACTCCCCCGCCTCCTGCCGGGCGAACCGGCGGGCGTGGAACGAAGTGGCTCCGGGCGAGGCGATGTACTGGTCGAGCAGCGCGACGTCGCCGGCGCTGCAGACGGTGATCTCCATGCAGCCGAGGGTAGGGCGCGGGTACGCGTACGGCCCCCGATTTTCAACAGGGGCCGTACGCGAGGGAGTTGCGTCAGTTCCAGCTGGCGTGCAGCGGCTTGCCCTCCGCGTAGCCGGCGGCGCTCTGGATGCCGACGACGGCCTTCTCGGCGAACTCCTCCAGGGAGCCCGCGCCGGCGTAGGTGCAGGAGGAGCGGACGCCCGCGATGATCGAGTCGATCAGGTCCTCGACGCCGGGACGGGCCGGGTCGAGGAACATGCGGGAGGTGGAGATGCCCTCCTCGAACAGTGCCTTGCGGGCGCGGTCGTAGGCCGACTCGTCGGAGGTGCGGTTGGCCACGGCACGCGCCGACGCCATGCCGAACGACTCCTTGTAGAGGCGGCCGCCCGCGTCCTGCTGCAGGTCGCCCGGGGACTCGTACGTGCCCGCGAACCACGACCCGACCATCACGTTGGACGCACCGGCCGCGAGCGCCATGGCGACGTCGCGCGGGTGGCGCACACCGCCGTCGGCCCACACGTGCTTGCCGTACTTCCTGGCCTCGGCCGCGCACTCCAGAACCGCGGAGAACTGCGGCCGGCCCACGCCGGTCATCATGCGGGTCGTGCACATGGCGCCGGGGCCCACACCGACCTTGATGATGTCCGCGCCCGCCTCGACGAGGTCGCGCACGCCCTCGGCGGCGACGATGTTGCCGGCCACGATCGGGACCTGCGGGTCGAGGGCGCGCACCACCTTGAGCGCGCTGATCATCGACTCCTGGTGACCGTGCGCCGTGTCGATGACGAGCGTGTCCACGCCCGCGTCGAGCAGCTGCTTGGCCTTGCCCGCGACATCGCCGTTGATGCCCACGGCGGCGGCGATGCGCAGCTTGCCCTGCGCGTCGACGGCCGGGGTGTACAGCGTGGCGCGCAGGGCGCCCTTGCGGGTGAGGATGCCGGCGAGACGGCCGTCCTTGTCGACGGCGGGCGCGTAACGGCGGTTGGCGTTGTCCAGCCGGTGGAAGGCCTCGCGCGGGTCGATGTCCGCGTCGAGCAGCAGCAGGTCCTTCGACATGACCACTTCGAGCTGGGTGAAGCGGTCGACGCCGGTCAGGTCCTGGTCGGTGACGACACCGACGGGCCGGCTGTCCTCGTCGACGACGACGCCGGCGTTGTGCGCGCGCTTCGGCAGCAGGGCCAGCGCGTCGGCGACGGTCTGGTGCGGGGCCAGCACGATCGGGGTGTCCAGGACGTGGTGGCGGCTCTTCACCCAGGAGACGACGTCGGTGACGACCTCGATCGGAATGTCCTGGGGGATGACCACGAGGCCACCGCGCCGGGCCATCGTCTCGGCCATGCGGCGGCCGGCGATGGCGGTCATGTTGGCGACGACCAGCGGGATCGTGGTGCCCGTGCCGTCCGGGGAGCTGAGGTCCACGCCCTGCCGCGAGCCGACCGCACTGCGGCTCGGGACCATGAAGACGTCGTCGTACGTCAGGTCGTAGGGAACCGGGGACGACTCTACGTAGCGACCTGTGCTGGCCTCGATGAAACGCATAGACCCACAATTTCACGCGAAATGATGCAGGTCACTCCCACGAAGACACAGCGAAACGCCCCCGCGATCATCGAATCCTCCAAGGAGGTACGGGGGCTCCCGTGCCGGGCAGGAACCTGCCTTGCAACAAAACGTTACCCGAGCAGTTGTACGGTCGGCGAGCCGAGGACGGTCCCGGGCCCCGGCTCGTCACCTTCGCCCGCCGAACTCCCAGTCGTGGACCTCGATGTCGGCGTACCGGCCAGGGGTCAGGACGGCTCGTGCCGTGTCAGGGTCCGCGGCCCGGACCAGTGCCGCCGTACCCAGCCAGGTGGCGCCGTCGTCGGACAGCAGCGGTCCGTAGGCAATGAGGCCGTCCCGGTCGGACGGCACGGCGAGGTCGACGGCCTCCCCCGAGCCGAGGCCGAGCACCAGGTACCGGTTGCCACCGGTCCGGCCACCGGGAAAGTCCCACATGGTGCGCCCCAGCAGGTTGCGCCACCGGCGCAGAAGCACGTCCCGGTACGCCCCGGCCTGATAGTTGGGCTCGTCGAAGGCGAACGCCCGGGCGGCAGCCGGATCCGGCAGGTCGACGATGTGCACGCTGCCGGTGGGCGTCTCCCCGTCGGCGGCGAAGGTCGGGCCGCGAGCGATCAACTCCGCCGCGTACCCGTCCATGTAGGACCAGTGATCTTCCAACAGCTTGTCGCGCAACGGGACGGAGCCGGGCCGATCGCGGTGAAAGCAGAAGAACTCCATGCGCACAGACTCTCCCCGACGCACGGCAAGGTCTCAACGTCATTTGGAGCGCCACCCGCCGAGCACGGCCTGCACACGCCCTCGCACCCATACCTGTCGAGCAGTTCCGGGGCGAAGACGTCCTCGATCGTCCATTGCCGGACGTCTGAATCCAGGCGTACAGCTTGAACCGCGCTATCGCGCCGCGCCTCCGAGAGCGAGCGCCACGGAGAGTGCCGGTGTCCGGTCCGCCGCCTCGGCGAACACCTCCTGCGCGGTCTCCCACTCCTGCGGGCGGGCCTTCGCGTACGCCTGCCAGTTCCGCACGACGACCAACAGCCCCTTCTCCACGGCGTCTTCGGGCCAGACCGTGTGGTCGGAGAGGCTGTCGGCCAGGGCGTCCCAGTTGCGGCCGAACCAGTCGGGCAGCTGCAGGGCACGGGCACAGCGGTCCATCAGGCCCGCCTTGTCCGTGACCCCGTCGAGGTCCAGCGTGACGACGAGCTCCGTCATCTCAGCACCGCCCTGAAGGAGTTGTAGTGATCATCGGTGTAGTAGATCTCGTCGGCCCGCCCGGTGACAATGCGCCGGGCACCCCGATCGCTCGAGCCCGGCGTCGGGACCGTGTACTCGTGGTAGTAGCCCCGTTGGCGCTTGGGCAGCAGCCCCTCGAAGTTCCCGAAGACGATGCCGTCCCTGGCGTACGGGAATGGCCCGCCGTGGTCGATGAGCGCGAGTGTCTGCCGTGCCTCGGCGGGGAGTTGGGACTCCCGGACCGTGGCCATCGCCCGACTGCCCGTCGGGGACGAACAGCCCGTCAGCAGTACGAGGAGACAGACCAGCAGCCCGGCGAGCACCCGGGGGACGAACCGCAGCACCATGTCGCCGATGCTGCCACGGCCGCCCCCTTCTGACGTGCTGTCAGGGCCCGTCGGGGTCAGTCCTGTTGAGCGCCGGCCTCGGCGTCTGACCCGCCGTCATCAGGACGTCCGCCGCCGAGGTGTCCGTCACCAGGCTGGTGACGAGCCCGGAGCGCAGCACCGCGTCGATCGCGGACGCCTTGCGCGCCCCGCCCGCGATCGCGACGACCTCGGGGATACGGCGGAGCTGGTCGGCCTTGACCGTGATGCACCGCTCACCGAGGTCCCGTCCGACCCGGCGGCCCTGGCTGTCGAAGAGGTGCGCGGACATCTCGGCGGCGACACCGAGGGAGGCGTAGTGCCCCCGCTCCTCGTCGCTGAGCATGTCGTGCACCGTCGAGATGCCGGGCTCCCAGGAGCCGATGGAGACACAGGCGACCGTGACCTTGTCGAAGTACTCGAAGGCCCGGGCGATCCCGGTCTGGTTGCGCAGCGCCGCCGCGGTGGCCGCGTCCGGCAGCAGCATCGGCGCGTAGATGGGATGGGCGTCGCCGCCGGACACCTGGGCGGCGCGGCGCACGGCCTCGACGGAGCCGCGCTCGGCCGTCCCGGCGTCGTACACGCCCGTCAACTGCACCACCGTGCACGGCGGAAGCCGGTCGAGGGCGGCGGCCATGTGGATGGTGGAGCGGCCCCAGGCAAGGCCGAGCACGTCGCCCTCGTTGACGAGCTCGCCGAGCAGGTCGGCGGCCACCTCACCGAGGTTCTCGGGGTCGGGCGACTCCTCGGCGTCGGCCGGGGACTCGACCACGACGGCGTGCCTGAGACCGTAGCGGGCGCGCAGCGCGTCCGAGCGCTCGGCGTCCAGCTCGGCCGGGACGCGGATCTCGATACGTACGAGATCCCGTTCGAGAGCGGTCTCCAGGACCCTGGCCACCTTGAAGCGGCTGACGCCGAACTCCTCCGCGATCTGGATCTTGGACTTGCCCTCGAGGTAGAAGCGGCGGGCCATGGCCGCCGCCTGCACCAGCTCAGCGGGTCCCATCCGCACTGCTGACCGGCCCGCCGACATACCCGACACGGCGTTCTCCTCACTGCTGTTCACACTCTGGACTCGCCGTTCATCCTTGCAGATCCGGCGCGCTTGATCCGCCCTGATGGGCGCCGTTCACGTTGTCTTGGCTCAGTGGTCGCACGCCCACGACGCCTTGGCGGTCGCCCCCTCGGCCTGGTTGCGCAGTGCACGTACCGCCGCGGCCGGGTCCGTCGCCCCGTACACCGCGGACCCGGCGACGAAGACGTCCGCGCCGGCCTCCGCACAGCGCTCGATGGTGGAAGCCGAGACTCCGCCGTCGACCTGAAGCCACAGCTCGAGGCCGTGCTTGCTGATCAACTCGCGGGTGCGGCGAATCTTCGGGAGCATGATGTCGAGGAACGCCTGCCCGCCGAAGCCCGGCTCGACCGTCATGATCAGCAGCATGTCGAGCTCGGGGAGCAGGTCCTCGTACGGCTCGATGGGCGTCGCGGGCTTCAGCCCCATGGAGGCACGGGCGCCCTTGGCCCGGATCTCCCGGGCGAGTCGCACGGGAGCGGCCGCCGCCTCGACGTGGAAGGTGACGGACGAAGCCCCCGCTTCGACGTACTGGGGTGCCCACCGATCGGGGGCCTCGATCATCAGATGGCAGTCCAGCGGGGTGTCCGTCGCACGGGCCAGGGACTCTACGACCGGCACACCGAGCGTGAGGTTCGGGACGAAATGGTTGTCCATCACGTCTACATGGAGCCAGTCGGCTCCGTCGACCGCCTTCGCCTCGTCCGCGAGGCGGGCGAAGTCGGCGGACAGGATGCTGGGGTTGATCTGCGCGGCCATGCCCCAAGCCTGCCATGTCCGGGCACGTTTGTTCGCGCCGGTCCAGACCTAAGACGTTCATCGGATGTTGTCCGCGCACGGCGCGTGCCATGCTGGGCGGCCGACCGGCACCACGTAAGTCCTCGGGGGCTGCCATGACGGACGGGAAAGGGCATGGGCGCCATGTGCGCCAGGGGCTCATCGGATTCTTGACCGGGCACCGCAGCAAGTGGGTCATCGTGGCCCTGTGGCTGGTGATCCTCGTGGTCGCGGCGCCGCTCGCCTCGAAACTCACCGACGCCCAGGACAACGACGCGGCCTCGTGGCTGCCGGGTTCCGCGGAGTCCACCCAGGTTCTGGACACTTCCAACGAGTTCCGGCCGGAGCAGATCCCGGCCGTCGTCGTCTACGCGCGCGAGGGCGGGCTCACCGCCCAGGACAAGGACAAGATCGCGCAGGACGCCGACCAGATCAAGAAGCTGACCGCGCACGGCATCCGGGGTGACGAGACGCGCGGTCCCGTCTACAACAACCAGTCGGCACCCGAAGCGGCGCAGATCTATGTGCCGATCACGATGGACGAGAAGGGCTGGGAGGAGATCTCGCCCGCCGTCGACTCCATCCGCGACCAGACCGGCAAGAGTACGGACGGGCTCGCCGTCCACATCACCGGCCCGGGCGGCACCTCCGCCGACTTCTCCAAGGCCTTCGAGGGCATCGACTCGACGCTGCTGTTCGCGGCGATGGGCGTCGTGATCGTGATGCTCCTGCTGACCTATCGCAGCCCGACCCTGCTGTTCGTCCCACTGGTCGGCGTGGTCGTCTCCCTCTTCACGGCCCAGGCACTGGTCTATCTCCTCGCCAAACACGCGGGCCTGACGGTCAACGGCCAGAGTGCGGGCATTCTGACGGTGCTCGTCTTCGGCGCGGGGACGGACTATGCCCTGCTGCTGGTCGCCCGCTACCGCGAGGAGCTGCGCCGCCACGAGGACCGCCACGAGGCGATGGCCCTGGCCCTGCACCGGGCGGGCCCGGCCGTGCTGGCCTCCGGCGCGACCGTCGTGGTCAGCATGCTGGTGCTGCTGGCCGCCGAGATGAACTCGACGCGTGGCCTGGGACCGGTGGCCGCGATCGGCGTGGCCGTCGCGCTGCTGGTCATGCTCTCCCTGTTCCCCGCCCTGTTGCTGGTCTTCGGGCGCTGGATCTTCTGGCCGGTCATCCCGCGCTTCGGCTCCCAGGACCCGACCGAGCGCGGGAAGTGGGCCCGCATGGGCCGCCGTATGGCCCGGCAGCCCAGGATCACCTGGGCCGCCACGGCGCTCGCCCTTGCCGTGGTCTCCCTGGGCCTCCTCCAGCTCCGCGCCGCGGGCATCAGCAACGCGGACGCCTTCACCGGCAAACCGGACTCGATCACCGGTCAGGAGGTCTCGGAACGCTACTTCCCGGCCGGCAGCGGCGATCCGCTGGTGATCGTGTCGAACCAGGCCCAGGGCGAACAGGTCCGCGGCGCGGTCGCCTCCACCGACGGCGTGGTGCCGAACAGCCTCACCGTCCCACCCGGGACGAAACCGTCGCACGACGGCAAGGTCCTCTTCGAGGCGACGATGACCGATCCGTCCGACAGCGAGGCCGCGAAACACACGGTCGAGCGGGTCCGGGACGCCGTGCACGACGTGCCGGACGCCGACGCCCAGGTGGGCGGCGGCACCGCGGCGCTGCTCGACATGGACGCGGCGACGACGCACGACAACCTCGTGATCATCCCGGCGGTCCTGGTGGTCGTCCTGCTGATCCTGTGCGCCCTGCTGCGGGCCCTGATCGCCCCGCTCCTGCTGATCGGGACGGTCGTCCTGTCCTTCGCGGCGGCACTCGGCGCCAGCGCGTTCGCGTTCCGGCACATCTTCGACTACGCGGGCGAGGCGACGGACTTCCCCCTGTTCGTCTTCGTGTTCCTGGTCGCCCTCGGCATCGACTACAACATCTTCCTGACCACGCGCATCCGCGAGGAGGCCGGCCGCCAGGGCACCCGCCCCGGCGTGGTCACGGGCCTCGCGGCGACGGGCGCCGTCATCACGTCCGCCGGCCTGGTCCTGGCCGGCACCTTCGCCGCCCTCGGCACCCTGCCGATGGTCGCCTTCGCCGAGATCGGCTTCGCGGTCGCGCTCGGCGTCCTGCTGGACACCTTCGTCGTACGGTCGGTGCTGGTCACGTCGCTGTTCCTGGACGTGGGCCCGAACGTGTGGTGGCCGCACCGACTGGCGCGGGAGGACGGCAACGCGCCCGTACTGACCGAGGCCGAGCGGATCAGCCAGTCCTCCGAATGAGCGCCAGATACATGGCGTCGGTCCCGTGCACATGCGGCCACAGCTGTACGTCGGGGCCGTCGCCGAGGTCCGGTACGCCCGGCAGGAGGGGGCGCGCGTCGAGGAGTTCGGCGTCGGGGTGCTGCTTGAGCAGGTCGTCGACGACGGCCCTGGTCTCGGCGAGGTGCGGCGAGCAGGTGGCGTAGCCGACGACGCCGCCGACCCGCACGGCGTCCAGCGCGGTGCGCAGCAGGGAGCGCTGCAGCGGCCCGAAGCCGTCCAGGTCCTCGGGACGGCGCCGCCAGCGCGCCTCGGGCCGCCGCCGCAGGGCGCCGAGCCCCGTGCAGGGCACGTCCATCAGCACCCGGTCGAAGGAGCCGGGCCGCCACGGCGGGCGGGTGCCGTCGGCGGCGATGACCTGGTAGGGCCCGGGGTTGCCGTGCAGGGCCTTCGCGACCAGGCCCGCCCGGTGCGGCTGCTTCTCGGAGGCGAGCAGCATCGCCCCGCGCTCGGCGGCGAGTGCGGCGAGCAGCGCCGCCTTCCCGCCGGGCCCGGCACACCCGTCGAGCCACTTCTCGTCCGGCCCGTCCAGGGGAGCGTTGGCGAGCGCCAGCGCCACGAGCTGGCTGCCTTCGTCCTGTACGCCCGCACGGCCGTCCCGTACGGCCCCGATGGCACCGGGCTCGCCACCTTCGGTGAGCCGCACGGCATAGGGCGACCAGCGCCCCGCGACCGCGGCCTCCTCCTGGAGCAACTCCTCGGTCGTGGCCCGTCCTGGCCGCGCGACCAGGGTCACCTCGGGCCGCTCGTTGTCGGCCTCCAGCAGCTGCTCGATGCCGGCCCGACCGCCGCCGAGGGAGTCCCACAGCGCGGAGACGACCCAGCGCGGGTGCGAGTGCACGACGGCGAGATGGTCCTCGGGGTCGTCGTCGTAAGGCGGCGCGACCTTCTCGATCCACCCGTCCAGATCGTCCTGCGCGACCTTGCGCAGCACGGCGTTGACGAACTTGGCCCGCCCGTCGCCGAGTACGACCCGGGCGAGCTCGACAGAGGCGGAGACGGCGGCGTGGGTCGGGATCCGCGTCCCGAGCAGCTGATGCACACCGAGGCTGAGCACGTCGAGCACAGGCGGATCGACTTCTCTCAGCGGCCGGTCCACACAGGCCGAGATGACGGCGTCGTATGTCCCCTGCCGCCGCAGCGTCCCGTACACCAGCTCGGTGGCGAGCGCAGCGTCCCGCGCGTCGAACTTGTCGGGTCCCTCCTTCTCCCGCGCCTTGCGCAGCAGCGGCGGCAGAACGAGGTTGGCGTACGCGTCCCGCTCGTCCACGGCCCTCAGCGCCTCGAAGGCGAGCATGCGGACGGGGTCCTTCTTGGGCCGCCGGTAGGGCTTACCGGGCTTGCGGGAGGTGTCGCTCACGAAAAAGGTGCTCCGGATGTCTGGTCGGACTACGCACCAAGCCTACGTCCCACCCATCGCCCCACTACCCGCCGAGGGTCTCCTCGTCGGTGATCCGCACACCGCGCGCCCAGTCCGCCGCCCGCATCGGCTTCTTGCCCTGGGCCTGCACCCACAGCAGCTCGACGGCGTACGAACCGGTGCCGACGTGAACGCTGTTCTTGCCGACGGACAGCTGCGCGGGCGCGAGGTCGGTCCGGTCCGGGACGGGCGTGACGTGGATGAGCTTGAGCCGCTCGCCGCGGAAGGTGGTCCAGGCACCGGGCGCCGGTGTGCAGCCGCGCACCACCCGGTCGACCCGCAATGCCGGGGTGGCCCAGTCGACCTGGGCGTCCTCGACGGTGATCTTCGGTGCCGTGGTGATGCCCTCGGTCGGCTGCGGTACGGCCTTCAGCGTGCCGTCCTCGATGCCGTCCATCGTCGCGGCGAGCAGCCCGGCACCGGCGAACGCGAGCCGGGTCAGCAGGTCACCGCTGGTGTCGGTGTGCCGGATCTCCTCGGTGACGGTGCCGTAGACGGGCCCGGAGTCGAGCCCTTCCTCGATCAGGAAGGTCGCCGCTCCGGTGATCTCGTCCCCCGCCATGATGGAGTGCTGCACGGGCGCGGCACCGCGCCAGGCGGGCAGCAGAGAGAAGTGCAGGTTGACCCAGCCGTGGGCGGGGACGTCGAGGGCGACACGGGGCAGCAGGGCGCCGTAGGCCACGACTGGACAGCAGTCGGGGCCGATCTCCCGCAGCCGCTCGAGGAACTCCGGGTCCCTCGGCTTGAGCGGCTTCAGCACCTCGATCCCGGCCTCGGCCGCCCGCTGCGCCACGGGGGACGCGACCAGCCTGCGCCCCCGCCCGGCCGGCGCGTCGGGCCGCGTGACGACGGCGGCCACCTCGTGCCGCCCGGAGGCGATGAGAGCGTCCAGAGCGGGAACGGCGACCTCGGGGGTACCGGCGAAGACGAGCTTCATGGGTGGGCGGGGCCTCTCGGGCGGGATGGCAGCGGGCGACGCACAAGTCTATGACCACGTGGGAAAAGCCGCCGACGGCCCTGAATCCAAGGCGCACATCCAGCTCGCGGGGGCGTACGCATATGCCCCTACGCCCCCAGACCGTGACCCCCGAAGCAAAAACACGTTGGTCAAGAAAGAGTTGACCACAACGGGCCGCAATCGCGCGGCCCGGATCCTTTTCAACGCCGGTTCGAGAGGCTTGTTCATGGCCGACCACGCAACCCACGACGCCCAGGCTCGGGCCAGCCTGCACTTGCTGGTGCGGGACATCGAGCGGGTCCGCCGGCAGGTGGACGCACTGCGCACGCTCACCGCCCAGTTGGGCAACGTCTACCGCCCGCGCCGCTCCGGCCCCTCAACGGGCTTCGTCGTCTACGGACGCGCTCCCGCCCCGACGGTCCGTCTCGCGCAGGAGCTGCGGGACAGTGTCGAGACCCTGGTCACGGCCGCGGTCGATTTCGACCGCTCCCTCGGCTTCTCCTGGGACGCGGTGGGTTCCGCACTGGGGGTCACCAAGCAGGCGGTGCACCGCCGTTACGGCGCCCGCCGTGCCGCGACCCAGGCAGCCGCCGAGACCGAACGGACCGCCGAGTCGAGTTCGTCCCTGACGGTCAACGTGAACACCAGCCTCCCGACGGTGCCGACGGTCCCCGCCGCCCGCTCCATGCCGACCCAGCCGACGGCCGGCAGCCCCGCCCTCCGCGACGAGGTCAGGCCAACAGCTTTCCCCGGCCCTCGCAACGGCTGAGCCACCTTCCCCCCTGCCCTCCCGGAACGAACCGGGAGGGCAGACGCATGCCGTCGCACACCTGACCCGCCCACCCTCGACGCGACGCAGCGGACCGCACGTACGGTCCGGCGATCTCATTGGGCTGCCAGAGATCTGACCCACCGTCCGACGACCTCAACCGCTACGCGGCGACTGCCCACCACCGGGCCACCTCACCCGACACCCGGCAGCCGGCACCCTGACCCGACAGCAAGCAGCCTCACCGAACGGCCGACCGCCCCACCCAACACCCGGTTGCTCCCCAGCATCCGACCCGCCCCACCCGATGCACGACGGCCCGCCCCGAGGCCCAGCCGCGTCACCGACGCCCGACGGTCTCAACCGCCACTCGGCGGCTCCCCACCGTCCGGCCACCTCACCCGGCAGCCAGCAGCCAGCAGCCTCACCCAGCGGACGGCCACTCCACCCAACACCCGGTGGCTCCCCAGCATCCAGCCCACCCCACCCGATGCACGACGGCATACCCCCAGGCCCAGCCTCATCACCGACACCCGACGGCCTCAACCGCCACTCGGCGACTCTCCACCTTCCGGCCACCTCACCCGGCAGCCGACACCCGACACCCGACACCCGACACCCAGCAGCCAACGGCCGGCCACCCCACCCAACACCCGGGCACCTCACCCGATGTCAGGCGGATCAATCCGCACCCGAACCACTGTCTCCCCAGCCCCCCGCGCCATCCGCGCGGCCTGCGCGGCCTTCAGCGCAGACGCCAGCGCGGCTCCGCTCCCCGGGGGGACCCGGATGAGGGCCCGCTCCCAGTGCTCCCCGGCGGGCGGCGCGCCCACCCGCCGCGGGCGCCCCGCCGTCGTGACCGGCAGCGGCACGGGGCCCAGTACCTCGGCCTCCCGCGGCAGTTCGACCGTCCGCAGGAACTCGGCGACCGTCTCCCCCTCTGCCGACACCGCGGCCATCCGCGAGACCGGCGGAAAGCCGAGCTCGGCCCGCTCGGCGAGTTCCCGTACCGCATGGCCTACGGGATCCCACCGCACCAGCGCCTGCACGGGCCGTAGCGTCGGCTCGGCGACGACGACCACGGTGCCCCCGGCACCCTGCGGCCGAACGAGCGCGGCGGCCGCGATCCAGCGCCGCAGCGCGTCCTCACCTGCGCGCAGATCAGGTCGCCCGAGCATCGCCCAGCCGTCCAGCAGCAGAGCCGCCGCATACCCGCCCTCGGCGACGGGCTCGGCACCCGGGGTGCTCACGACCAGCGCGGGCGCGCCCGGCACGGTGTCGAGCACGTGCTCGCGCCCGGAGGTCCGCACCGGAACGGCGGGAAACGCCCGCCCCAGCTCCTCGGCCGTGCGCCGCGCCCCCACGACCTGCGCCCGCAACCGGAACCCACCGCACTCGGGACAGTGCCAGCCGGTCTCGTCCCGCCCGCACCATCCGCACCGCAGTGCGGCCCCCGCTTCCTGACCCTCCATCGGCCCGGAGCAGTGCCGACACCGCGCGGGCGCCCGGCAGTTGGCGCACGCCATCCGAGGGACGTATCCCCGCCGGGGCACCTGCACGAGCACCGGCCCGTGCCGCAACCCCTCCCTGACGGCCTGCCAGGCGAGGGTCGGCAACCGGGCGGCCCGGGCGGCCTCGTCCCGCGCGAGATCCCCGTCCCCGACGGTCCGTACGAGCGGCGCGGCCCCCCGCACCTGTTCGCGTACGGCGACCAGCGGTCGGGCCCAGCCGGTCTCGACGAGCTGCGCGGCCTCCACCGTGCAGCTCCAACTGCCCAGCAGGAACCCGCACTTGTCCAGGGCGGCCCGCAGCAGCAGCACTTCCCTGGCATGCGGCTGGGGCGCGTGCTGCTCGCTGTGGCTGTCGTCCCCGTCGTCCCAGATGGCGACCAGGCCGAGATCCTGAACCGGTGCGAACATCGCGGCCCGGGTCCCGATGACGGCCCGTACGGCTCCCCGCCGCACCGCGAGCCACTCCCGGTAGCGCTTCTCGGGCCCCGCGTCGGCGGTGAGCACGGCATGCCGCCCCTCCCCCAGCAACGCGGTCAGCGCGGCGTCGAGCCGCGCGACCGCCCGCCCGTCGGGCAGCACGACGAGCGCGCCGCGCCCGGACACCAGGGTCGCCGCCACGGCCCGCGCCAGCTCGTCGCTCCACTCGGGCCCGGGCAGCGCATTCCACACCGCACGTGGCGCACCCCCCGCCGCCAGCGACTCCACAAACGCGGCCCCCTGCTCGTACCGCCCCCAGGACCCGATCTCCGGCATCCCCGGCGGCGGCAGCGGCTCGGGCGAGGGCCGCTGCTCGGCCCGAGCACTGCGCGGCGGCACGGCGAGCTGGAGCACATCGGCGAGACTCCCCGCGTACCGATCGGCGACGGCCCGGGCCAGCCCCAGCAACTCCTCGCTCAGCACCCGCTCAGGCGAAACGACCTGGGCCAACGCGGCCAGCGGCCCGGAATAGTCGGACTCCGCGAGCCGCTCGACGAGGAACCCGTCGATCAGTCCCCCGCCCTCACGCCGCCCGTCCCGCACCCGATGCCGCCCGGCTCCGAACCGCACCCGCACCCGCACCCCGGGCTGCGCATCGGCATCCAGCTCCTCGGGCACGGCGTAGTCGAAGTACCGATCGAGATGCAGCACACCCTTGTCGACCAGCACCCGCGCGACAGGCAGCTCCTTGGCCAGCGAGGCCCCCCGCCACGTCCGCGGCTTGGCCCTGGGCACCTCGGCCTTGCGCACGCTCTCTCGAATCAGCGCAAGCTGCTCGGGCGGCGCCCCCTCGGCCCCACCGTCCACCGACCCGTTCTCGCTGCTCACGCTTGCATTCTTACCAAACGCCACTGACAACCGACCGCGCCCGGGAGCAGCCCGGTCGCGCATCACGAACGCCGAGGCCCGGCTCCCACCGGGAACCGGGCCTCGTGCAAAGCTGTTGAGCCAACCGTGGAACCGGGCCTTACAGACCCGCCGCCTTCCGCAGCGCGTCCACGCGGTCCGTCCTCTCCCAGGTGAACTCGGGGAGTTCGCGGCCGAAGTGGCCGTACGCCGCCGTCTGGGCGTAGATCGGGCGGAGCAGGTCGAGGTCGCGGATGATCGCGGCTGGGCGCAGGTCGAAGACCGCGTCGATGGCCTTCTCGATCTTCTCGGCGTCGATCTTGGCGGTACCGAAGGTCTCGACAAAGAGGCCGACCGGCTCGGCCTTGCCGATGGCGTACGCGACCTGGACCTCGCAGCGGGAGGCGAGGCCCGCGGCGACGACGTTCTTCGCGACCCAGCGCATGGCGTACGCGGCGGAGCGGTCGACCTTGGACGGGTCCTTGCCCGAGAAGGCGCCGCCGCCGTGGCGGGCCATGCCGCCGTACGTGTCGATGATGATCTTGCGGCCGGTGAGGCCGGCGTCGCCCATCGGGCCGCCGATCTCGAAGCGGCCGGTCGGGTTGACCAGGAGTCGGTAGTTCTCCGTGTCCAGCTTGATGCCGTCGTCCAGGAGTGCCTTCAGCTCCGCCTCGACGACGAACTCCCGGATGTCGGGCGCCAGCAGCGACTCCAGGTCGATGTCCGAGGCGTGCTGCGAGGAGACGACCACGGTGTCGAGACGGACGGCCTTGTCGCCGTCGTATTCGATGGTGACCTGCGTCTTGCCGTCAGGACGCAGGTAGGGGATGGTCCCGTTCTTGCGGACGTCGGACAGACGCTTCGACAGGCGGTGCGCCAGGAAGATCGGCAGCGGCATGAGCGTGGGCGTCTCGTCGGTCGCGTAGCCGAACATCAGGCCCTGGTCGCCGGCGCCCTGGCGGTCCAGCTCGTCCTCGTCGCCCTCGACCCGGTTCTCGTACGCCGTGTCGACACCCTGCGCGATGTCCGGGGACTGCGCGCCGATGGACACCGACACGCCACAGGAGGCGCCGTCGAAGCCCTTCTTCGAGGAGTCGTAGCCGATCTCGAGGATCTTGCTGCGGACGAGGGTCGCGATGTCCGCGTAGGTCTTGGTGGTGACCTCACCGGCGACGTGAACCAGGCCGGTCGTGATCAGAGTCTCGACGGCGACCCGGGAGGTCGGGTCCTCGCGCAGAAGCGCGTCGAGAATGGTGTCGCTGATCTGGTCAGCGATCTTGTCGGGGTGACCCTCGGTCACAGACTCCGAGGTGAACAGGCGACGGGACACAACGCTCCCTGGGGTTGCAGCGGCTGCTGGCTGATCATTGGCGGACGGGCCCGGGGGCTGCGCCCGGCATCGTCCGAGAACAGTTTATCGGTCGCACTCGGCCAACGGCCTCCCTGTCTCGACTCTCGGGAGTGCTGTGACCTGCGGCACGGGCATTCTGCACAATTCCGAGCGCCGTTGGCCAGGCTCGCCACACCCTCGTGGCAGAGGTTTGAGGGGACCGAGAAGTGACTGAAACATTCACCCGAGGCGTTCCGCCACCAGGTCCCAGACGGTTTCGGCCAGATGTTCCTTCGGACCGCGCGGCACGGGTGTCTCGGTGCCGTCGGCGCCCAGCACCAAGGCCTCGTTCTCCTCGGAGCCGAAGGTCTTGCGCTCCCCCACCTCGTTCACCACGAGGAGGTCGCAGCCCTTGCGCTCCAGCTTGGTGCGGCCGTTGGCCAGGACGTCGTCGGTCTCGGCGGCGAAGCCGACGATCACCTGCCCGGGGCGGGCGCGCTCCGCCGATATCTCCGCGAGGATGTCCGGATTCCGCACCAGCACGATGGGGTCCGGGTCGCGTCCGTCCTTCTTCTTGATCTTTCCGGCCGCGTACTCCGCCGGGCGGAAGTCCGCGACGGCGGCCGCCATCACGACGGCGTCGGCGTCCGGGGTGGCCTTCAGCACCGCCTCGCGCAGCTGGACGGCGGTGCCGATCCGGACGACGTCCACGCCCGCCGGGTCGGGCAGGCCGGTGTTCGCGGCGATGAGCGTGACGCGGGCGCCGCGCGCGGCGGCGGTGCGGGCGAGGGCGTAACCCTGCTTGCCGGAGGAGCGGTTGCCGAGGAAGCGCACCGGGTCGAGGGGCTCGCGGGTTCCACCGGCGCTCACGACGACGTGCCGGCCCTTGAGGTCCGGCTCGGTGACCCCGCGGGAGAGCACGCGGCGGCAGATGCCGTAGATCTCCGTCGGGTCGGGCAGTCGGCCCTTCCCGGTGTCGACGCCGGTGAGGCGGCCGACGGCCGGTTCGATGACGACGGCGCCGCGGCCGCGCAGCGTCGCCACGTTCTCCTGGGTGGCCGGGTGCTCCCACATCTCCGTGTGCATGGCGGGTGCGAAGACGACCGGGCAGCGGGCGGTGAGGAGCGTGTTGGTGAGCAGGTCGTCGGCCAGGCCGTGGGCGGCCTTCGCGAGGACGTCCGCGGTCGCCGGGGCGACGACGACCAGGTCCGCGTGCTGCCCGATGCGGACGTGCGGGACCTCGTGCACGTCGTCCCAGACTTCGGTGGAGACGGGGTGGCCGGAGAGGGCGGACCAGGTGGCGGCACCGACGAAGTGCAGCGCGGAGGCGGTGGGGACGACACGGACGTCGTGTCCCGACTCGGTCAGTCTGCGCAGCAGTTCACAGGCCTTGTACGCGGCGATGCCGCCGCTGACCCCCAGCACGACCTTCGGCTTGTCCACCGGGCCTCCCCGCACTCGATATCGCGTGCGCCGCGGCTCCCGACGCACGACTCCATCACACACCACAGGCCCGACAGTCGCGCTGCCGGGCCTGTGGAAAAGCCAACTGCAATCTGAAAGTACTACTGCGCGGGGCCCTCAATGGCCTCGGACGTCAGCAGACCGGCGTTGATCTCGCGCAGGGCGATGGAGAGCGGCTTCTCGTGGACGTGGGTGTCCACCAGCGGACCGACGTACTCGAGGAGGCCCTCGCCGAGCTGCGAGTAGTACGCGTTGATCTGGCGGGCACGCTTGGCCGCGTAGATCACGAGGCTGTACTTCGAGTCGGTGGCCTCGAGGAGCTCGTCGATCGGCGGGTTGATGATGCCCTCGGGCGCGGAGATGGAAGAGGACACGCTCTACCTTCCGATGGATGGGAAAGAATCGGGCGGTGTGATCACTCGGCGTATGAACTCACGCTGACACGATCACACAACGTCCATCAAGGCTAGCAGCTCGCGAGCCACGTCCTCGACGGAGGTGTTGACCAAGGTCACGTCGAACTCCGGCTCGGCCGCCAGCTCGATCTTCGCCGCCTCAAGGCGGCGCTCGATCACCTCGGGCGGTTCGGTGCCCCGCCCGGTGAGCCTGCGCACGAGCTCCTCCCAGGAGGGCGGAGCCAGGAACACCAGCCGGCCCTCCGGCATGGTCTCGCGGACCTGCCGGGCGCCCTGGAGGTCGATCTCCAGGAGGACCGGCACACCGGCCTCCAGGTGCTCCAGCACGGCCGCACGCGGCGTGCCGTAGCGGTTGCCGGCGAACTCGGCCCACTCCAGCAGCTCCCCGTTGGCGATCAGCTTGTCCATCTCCTCGTCGGTGACGAAGAAGTAGTGGACTCCGTGCTTCTCGCCGGGGCGGGGCTTGCGGGTCGTCGCCGACACCGAGAGCCAGACCTCGGGGTGTTCCTTGCGCATATGGGCGACGACCGTGCTCTTGCCGACCCCGGAGGGGCCGGAGAGCACGGTCAGCCGCGGACGTTCACTCATGCAGCGATTATTCCAGCAATCCCGGAGTGCCCGGGACTCCCGGTCCGGAGATCCGGACTCAGGAGCCGGTGCTGCCGAACTCACGCTCCAGGGAAGCGATCTGGTTGGAACCGAGGCCGCGTACGCGGCGGCTCTCGGAGATGCCGAGTCGCTCCATGATCTGCTTGGCGCGGACCTTGCCCACGCCGGGCAGCGACTCGAGCAGCGCGGAGACCTTCATCTTGCCGATGACGTCGTTCTCCTGGCCCTGCTTGATGACCTCGTGCAGGGAGGCGCCGGAGTGCTTGAGTCGATTCTTGACCTCGGCCCGCTCCCGGCGAGCCGCGGCGGCCTTTTCGAGCGCGGCTGCGCGCTGTTCAGGGGTAAGGGGCGGAAGAGCCACGCCTACGTCACCTCGGATGTCGAACTGTCGGATACGGACCGGTGAGGAACCTAGTCGCCCCACACCTGGGGAGCCACGAGCAACACGCTTGCCCGTTGACTCTCGTCGGAGACTAGCGGGCAAGTCCGCCGGAGTCAGCGAGAACAGCGGAAAAGTCCTGGTCAGCCTCCGTCAGGCCTGACATTTAGGACATAATGCCCCGGATTTGAGGATGTATTCAGCCTCAAGCGGAGCGCGGACCACTCATCGGAGGACTCGAGCGAGCTGCTCGAACGCCTGCGACGACCGTCGCGAAAGCCTCATACGGCCGCCACGGCGGTCCTGACCTCCTCCGCGAAGCGGTCCGCGGCCGCGCGCAGCGCCCCGGTGTCGGGACCGTGCCGCAGCACCCCCCGGCTGACGTTCGGCACGACGTTGCGCACCGCGGCCCCGAAGACGCCGGGAAGGTCGGCCGCGGTGGCGCCCTGGGCGCCGATGCCGGGCGCGAGGAGCGGCCCGTTGATGTCCAGGTCGTACGACGACAGGTCGCCCAGCGTGGCGCCTACGACAGCGCCGAAGGAACCGAGGGGCTCTTCCCCCTCGTTCTCGGCAGCGAGGTGCGCCAGCATCGTCGCTCCGACGTTCCGCCCGTCCGCACGCACCGCCTGCTGCACCTCACCGCCCTCGGGGTTGGAGGTCAGCGCGAGCACGAACAGGCCCGTGCCGCTCTCCCGGGCGAGCGCGACGGCCGGGGAGAGCGATCCGTAGCCGAGGTAGGGCGAGACGGTGAGCGCGTCCGAGAAGAGCGGGGAGTCCTTGCGCAGGAAGGTCTCGGCGTACGCGGCCATGGTCGAGCCGATGTCGCCGCGCTTGGCGTCCATCAGGACCAGCGCACCCGCCGCCCGAGCCTCTTCGACCGTCTTCTCCAGCACGGCGATGCCGCGGGACCCGAAGCGCTCGAAGAACGCGCTCTGCGGCTTCAGGACGGCGACCCGGTCGGCCATCGCCTCGACGACCGTGCGGCTGAACCGCTCCAGGCCGGCGACGTCGTCGTTCAGGCCCCACTCGGCGAGCAGGGACGCGTGCGGGTCGATGCCGACGCAGAGCGGCCCGCGCTCGTCCATGGCGCGGCGCAGGCGGGTGCCGAAGGGTTCTCCGGAAATTCGCTGCGGCCCGGAGGGCCCCGTTGAGGGGTGGTGGTCGGGCGACGGGAGGGCACTCATGCGGTCTTCCTTACGTCGGCGCCGACCGCGTCGGCGAGGGTGGCGTACGGGCTGGTGCCGAGACGGGCGGCCAGGCCCTTGTGGATGGCGCGGCCCCAGAGGGGACCCTCGTAGACGAAGGCGCTGTAGCCCTGGACCAGCGTGGCGCCCGCCAGGATGCGCTGCCAGGCGTCCTCGGCGTTCTCGATGCCGCCGACGCCCACGAGGGTGATGCGGTCGCCCACGCGCCCGTAGAGGCGGCGCAGCACCTCCAGGGAGCGGGCCTTCAGGGGTGCGCCGGACAGTCCGCCGGTCTCCTTCACGAGGGAGGGGTCGGACTTCAGGCCCAGTCCCTCGCGCGCGATGGTGGTGTTCGTGGCGATGATCCCGTCGAGGCCGAGTTCGACGGCCAGGTCGGCGACGGCGTCGACGTCCTCGTCGGCGAGGTCCGGCGCGATCTTCACGAGCAGCGGGACACGGCGGGAGGTCACCGTGCGGTCGGCGGCCTCGCGGACGGCGCTCAGCAGCGGGCGCAGCGCCTCGGTGGCCTGCAGGTTGCGCAGGCCCGGCGTGTTCGGCGAGGAGACGTTCACAACCAGGTAGTCGGCGTACGGCGCCAGCCGCTCGGTCGACTTCACGTAGTCCGCGGCGGCCTCGTCCTCGGGCACGACCTTGGTCTTGCCGATGTTCACGCCCACGACGGTCCTGAAGACCGGCTCACGGGACGCGAGACGGGCCGCCACGGCCAGCGAGCCCTCGTTGTTGAAGCCCATGCGGTTGATCAGCGCCCGGTCCTTCACGAGCCGGAACAGCCGCTTCTTGGGGTTGCCCGGCTGCGCCTCCCCGGTGACCGTGCCGATCTCGACATGGTCGAAGCCCAGCATCGACATCCCGTCGATGGCGACCGCGTTCTTGTCGAAGCCGGCGGCGAGCCCGAACGGTCCGTGCATGCGCAGCCCGAAGGCCTCCGTGCGCAGCTCCTTGTAGCGGGGCGCCAGGGCCGCGGCGACGAAGGTGCGCAGCACCGGGATGCGGACGGCAAGGCGGATCCAGCGGAAGGCCAGGTAGTGGGCCTGCTCGGGGTCCATCCGTTGGAAAACCAGACGGAAGAAAAGCTTGTACATCTCAGTGTCCTCTTGAAGTCGCAGGTGACCTCATGAAGAGGGGGACACCGTTTCCGGTGTCCCCCTCAAGGGCTGCTAGTCGCGGGCCGCGGTCAGGTGTTCCGCGTGTTCCTGGAGCGAACGGACGCCCACGTCACCGTGGTTGAGGGCGTCGATGCCCTGGACGGCGGCGGCGAGCGCCTGCACCGTCGTCAGGCAGGGCACGGACCGCGCCACGGCCGCCGTTCGGATCTCGTAGCCGTCGAGGCGGCCACCGGTGCCGTAGGGGGTGTTGACGATGAGGTCGACCTCGCCGTCGTGGATGTGCTGGACGATGGTCTTCTCGCCGTTCGGGCCGGTGCCCTCGGACTGCTTGCGCACGACGGTGGCGTTGATGCCGTTGCGCTTGAGGACCTCGGCGGTGCCGGAGGTGGCGAGCAGCTCGAAGCCGTGGGCGACCAGCTCGCGCGCCGGGAAGATCATCGAGCGCTTGTCGCGGTTGGCGACCGAGATGAACGCTCGGCCCTTGGTCGGCAGCGGACCGTAGGCGCCCGCCTGCGACTTGGCGTAGGCAGTGCCGAAGACGGAGTCGATGCCCATGACCTCGCCGGTGGAGCGCATCTCCGGGCCGAGGACCGTGTCGACGCCACGCCCCTGGATGTCACGGAAGCGCGACCACGGCATGACGGCCTCCTTGACGGAGATCGGCGCGTCGAGCGGGAGTTCACCGCCGTCGCCGTTCGCCGGAAGGAGCCCCTCCGCGCGCAGTTCGGCGACGGTCGCGCCCAGCGAGATCCGGGCGGCGGCCTTCGCCAGCGGCACCGCGGTCGCCTTCGAGGTGAAGGGGACGGTGCGGGACGCGCGCGGGTTGGCTTCGAGGACGTAGAGGATGTCGCCCGCCATCGCGAACTGGATGTTGATCAGGCCGCGGACGCCGACACCCTTCGCGATGGCCTCGGTCGAGGCCCGCAGGCGCTTGATGTCGAAGCCGCCCAGGGTGATCGGGGGCAGCGCGCACGCCGAGTCGCCGGAGTGGATGCCGGCCTCCTCGATGTGCTCCATGACGCCGCCGAGGTAGAGCTCGGTGCCGTCGTAGAGCGCGTCGACGTCGATCTCGATGGCGTCGTCGAGGAAGCGGTCGACGAGGACCGGCCGCGACGGGCTGATCTCGGTCGACTCGGCGATGTAGGACGACAGCCGGGTCTCGTCGTAGACGATCTCCATGCCGCGCCCGCCGAGGACGTACGACGGCCGGACGAGGACCGGGTAGCCGATCTCGTCGGCGATGGCCTTGGCCTCGGCGAAAGTGGTGGCGGTGCCGTGCTTGGGGGCCGGGAGCCCGGCCTCCGCGAGGACCCGCCCGAAGGCGCCGCGGTCCTCGGCCGCGTGGATGGCCTCCGGCGAGGTGCCCACGATCGGCACGCCGTTGTCCTTCAGCGCCTGCGCGAGGCCCAGCGGGGTCTGGCCGCCGAGCTGCACGATCACACCCGCGACCGGGCCGGCCTGCTGCTCCGCGTGGACGATCTCCAGCACGTCTTCCAGCGTCAGCGGCTCGAAGTACAGGCGGTCGGAGGTGTCGTAGTCCGTGGAGACGGTCTCCGGGTTGCAGTTGACCATCACGGTCTCGTACCCGGCGTCGCTCAGCGCGAAGGACGCGTGCACGCACGAGTAGTCGAACTCGATGCCCTGGCCGATGCGGTTGGGGCCGGAGCCCAGGATGATGACCGCGGGCTTCTCGCGGGGGGCGACCTCGGTCTCCTCGTCGTAGGACGAGTAGAAGTACGGCGTGCTGGCCGCGAACTCGGCGGCGCAGGTGTCGACCGTCTTGTAGATCGGGCGGATGCCCAGGGCGTGCCGCACCTCGCGCACGACGTCCTCGCGCAGGCCGCGGATCTCGCCGATCTGCTGGTCGGAGAAGCCGTGCCGCTTGGCCTCGGCCAGCAGGTCGGGGTTGAGCTTCGGCGCCTCGGCGAGCTCGTCCGCGATCTCCTTGATCAGGAAGAGCTGGTCGACGAACCAGGGGTCGATCTTCGTGAACTCGAAGATCTCCTCCTGCGTGGCGCCCGCGCGGATGGCCTGCATGACGGTGTTGATCCGGCCGTCGGTGGGACGGACGGACTCCTCCAGGAGAGCGGCCTTGTCGCCGGGCTCGCCCACGAACGTGAACTGGCTGCCCTTCTTCTCCAGGGAGCGCAGCGCCTTCTGGAAGGCCTCGGTGAAGTTGCGGCCGATCGCCATGGCCTCGCCGACCGACTTCATGGTCGTCGTCAGCGTGGAGTCGGCCTGCGGGAACTTCTCGAAGGCGAAGCGCGGGGCCTTCACCACCACGTAGTCGAGCGTCGGCTCGAAGGAGGCCGGGGTCTCCCGCGTGATGTCGTTCGGGATCTCGTCCAGCGTGTAGCCGACGGCGAGCTTGGCCGCGATCTTGGCGATCGGGAAGCCGGTCGCCTTGGACGCGAGGGCCGAGGAGCGCGACACGCGCGGGTTCATCTCGATGACGATCACACGACCGTCCTCGGGGTTCACCGCGAACTGGATGTTGCAGCCACCGGTGTCGACGCCGACCTCGCGGATGACGGCGATGCCGATGTCGCGCAGGATCTGGTACTCGCGGTCGGTCAGCGTCATCGCGGGGGCGACGGTGATCGAGTCGCCGGTGTGCACGCCCATGGGGTCGAAGTTCTCGATGGAGCAGACGACCACGACGTTGTCGTGCTTGTCGCGCATCAGCTCCAGCTCGTACTCCTTCCAGCCGAGGATGGACTCCTCCAGGAGCACCTCGGTGGTCGGGGAGAGCGTGAGGCCCTGGCCGGCGATGCGGCGCAGCTCCTCCTCGTCGTGCGCGAAGCCGGAGCCGGCGCCGCCCATGGTGAAGGACGGGCGGACGACGACCGGGTAGCCGCCGAGCGTCTCGACGCCGCCCAGGACGTCATCCATGGAGTGGCAGATGACCGAGCGGGCGGACTCGCCGTGCCCGATCTTCTGGCGGACGGCCTCGACGACGTCCTTGAAGAGGTCGCGGTCCTCGCCCTTGTTGATGGCCTCGACGTTGGCGCCGATCAGCTCGACGCCGTACTTGTCGAGGGTGCCCGCCTCGTGCAGCGAGATCGCCGTGTTGAGGGCCGTCTGACCGCCCAGGGTGGGCAGCAGGGTGTCCGGGCGCTCCTTGGCGATGATCTTCTCGACGAACTCCGGGGTGATCGGCTCGACGTACGTGGCGTCGGCGATCTCCGGGTCGGTCATGATCGTCGCCGGGTTGGAGTTGACCAGGATGACGCGCAGCCCCTCGGCGCGCAGGATGCGGCACGCCTGGGTGCCGGAGTAGTCGAACTCGGCGGCCTGGCCGATGACGATCGGGCCGGAGCCGATGACCAGGACGGACTGGATATCGGTGCGCTTAGGCACGCTGGCCCTCCATCAGGGATACGAAGCGGTCGAACAGGTAGGCGGCGTCGTGCGGGCCTGCTGCCGCTTCGGGGTGGTACTGGACGCTGAAGGCCGGGCGGTCGAGGAGCTGCAGGCCCTCGACGACCTGGTCGTTCAGGCAGACGTGGGAGACCTCGGCACGGCCGAAGGGGGTCTCGGAGACCTTGTCGAGCGGGGCGTCGACGGCGAAGCCGTGGTTGTGCGCGGTGACCTCGACCTTGCCGGTCGTACGGTCCTGCACCGGCTGGTTGATGCCTCGGTGGCCGTACTTCAGCTTGTAGGTGCCGAAGCCGAGGGCGCGGCCCAGGATCTGGTTGCCGAAGCAGATGCCGAAGAGCGGGGTGCCACGCTCAAGGACCGCCTGCATGACGGAGACCGGGTGGTCGGCGGTGGCCGGGTCGCCCGGGCCGTTGGAGAAGAACACGCCGTCGGGCTGCACGGCGTACACGTCCTCGGCGGTGGCCGTGGCGGGCAGCACGTGCACCTCGATGCCGCGCTCGGCCATGCGGTGCGGGGTCATGCCCTTGATGCCGAGGTCGACGGCGGCCACGGTGAACTTCTTCTCACCGACCGCGGGGACGACGTACGCCTCCTTGGTGGCGACCTCGGCGGAGAGGTCGGCGCCCTTCATCTCGGGCGCCTGGCGCACCTCGGCGAGCATGGTGCCGTCGTCGGGCAGCGCGTTGCCGGAGAAGATGCCGACGCGCATGGCGCCGCGCTCGCGCAGATGGCGCGTCAACGCGCGCGTGTCGATGCCGGAGATGCCGACGACACCCTGGTTGCGCAGCTCCTCGTCGAGGGAGCGGCGCGAGCGCCAGTTGGACGGCACGCGCGCGGGGTCGCGCACGACGTAACCGGCCACCCAGATCTGCTTCGACTCGGGGTCTTCGTCGTTGACGCCGGTGTTGCCGACGTGCGGGGCGGTCATCACGACGACCTGGCGGTGGTACGACGGGTCGGTGAGGGTCTCCTGGTAACCCGTCATCCCGGTGGAGAACACGGCCTCGCCGAAGGTCACCCCCACGGCCCCGTAGGCACGGCCGCGGAACATCCGGCCGTCCTCCAGGACGAGTACGGCGGGAACTGCCTTGTACCTCTGCGAGGTAGCTCCCTGGATGGAGGTTGTCATCGTGCGCCTTCCGTCTTGTTGATCATGTGGTTCAGGGCGTCGACCCACTCCGTGTGCTCGGCCGCGTGGTCGGAGCGGAAGCCCGAGTCGATCAGCCGCTCCCCGTGCGCCCAGGTCACCACGAGCAGGCCTCCCTCGGTCAGGACCTTGCCGGCGATGCCCTTGTCGAGCCGGGCCTCACGCAGTTGCGCGGCCGGGACGAAGAAGTCGGCCGCACCGGGGCGTACGACGTCCAGTCCCGCCTCCGACAGCGTGAGCTCGACCCGGCTGCGGGTGCCGAGGCCGTGCGCCACGATGCGGTCCAGCCACTGACCTGCGGTGGTGGAGCCGTGGTAGCGGCCGCTCATGCTCAGTTTCACCGGACCGGGGTCGTCCGGCGCGCCGGGCAGCTCGGGCAGGTCGCCCTGGAGCGTGCCGCGCCACTTCCAGCCCTCGCGCATCAGCCAGTAGACGAGCGCGATGAAGAGGCCGAGTCCGACGAGCCAGCCGACGCGGGCGGCCCAGTCGGTGACCTCGGCCGATTTCTTCTCGGCCGCCAGCAGGATTACAGGTGTCACGTGAGCTTCCCGTCGACGAGCGTGGCCTTGCCCCGGAGCCACGTGTGCGTGACACGGCCCGGCAGCTCACGCCCCTCGTACGGAGTGTTGCGGCTGCGCGAGGCGAAGCCCGCGGGGTCCACGGACCCACGGTATTCCGTGTCGACGAGCGTGAGGTTGGCGGGCTCACCAGCCGAGACGGGACGCCCGTGCCCCTGCGCCTGCCCGATCTCGGCGGGCTTGGCGGACATGCGCTCGGCGACCCCGGTCCAGGTGAGGAGCCCGGTGTCCACCATGGTCTCCTGCACCACTGACAACGCGGTCTCCAGGCCCACCATCCCCATGGCGGCCGCGGCCCACTCGCAGTCCTTGTCCTCGTGCGGGTGCGGGGCGTGGTCGGTGGCGACGATGTCGATCGTGCCGTCCGCCAGGGCCTCGCGCAGGGCGAACACATCCCGCTCGGTGCGCAGCGGCGGGTTGACCTTGTAGACCGGGTTGTAGGTGCGCACCAGCTCGTCGGTGAGCAGGAGGTGGTGCGGGGTGACCTCAGCGGTGACGTCGATGCCGCGGGACTTGGCCCAGCGGACGATCTCGACGGACCCGGCGGTCGACAGGTGGCAGATGTGCACCCGGGAACCCACGTGCTCGGCGAGCAGGACATCCCGGGCGATGATCGATTCTTCGGCCACCGCCGGCCAGCCCCCGAGCCCCAGCTCGGAGGAGACGATGCCCTCGTTCATCTGGGCGCCCTCGGTCAGCCGCGGCTCCTGCGCGTGCTGGGCGACGACACCGCCGAAGGCCTTCACGTACTCCAGCGCCCGCCGCATGATCACCGCGTCGTCGACGCACTTGCCGTCGTCGGAGAAGACGGTGACGCCCGCCGCCGACTCGTGCATCGCGCCCAGCTCGGCGAGCTTCCTGCCCTCCAGGCCGACGGTGACGGCTCCGATGGGCTGTACGTCGCAGTAGCCGTGCTCCCGGCCCAGTCGCCAGACCTGCTCGACGACGCCGGCGGTGTCGGCGACCGGGAAGGTGTTGGCCATGGCGAACACGGCGGTGTAGCCGCCGGAGGCCGCCGCGCGCGTGCCGGTCAGGACGGTCTCGGAGTCCTCGCGGCCCGGCTCCCGCAGGTGGGTGTGCAGGTCCACGAGCCCCGGCAGCAGCACCTTGCCACCGGCCTCGACGACCTCCGCGCCCTCCGCCGGAAGCCCCGTACCGACCGCCTCGATGACCGAGCCGTCGATCAGCACGTCCTGCGGCTCGCCGCCGAGCACCTTCGCACCACGGATCAGGATCTTGCTCATGGGTCTTACTTCTCCTCGGTACGGGTGTGGGTGACGGCGGGCTCGTTTCCGCCCAGCAGCAGGTACAGAACGGCCATCCGGATGGAGACTCCGTTTGCGACCTGCTCGACGACGGTGCAGCGCTCCGAGTCGGCGACCTCGGCGGTGATCTCCATGCCGCGGACCATCGGGCCGGGGTGCATCACGATGGCGTGCTCGGGCATCCGCGCCATGCGGTCGCCGTCGAGGCCGTAGCGCCGCGAGTACTCGCGCTCGGTCGGGAAGAACGCGGCGTTCATGCGCTCGCGCTGGACGCGGAGCATCATCACCGCGTCGGACTTGGGAAGGGTGCTGTCGAGGTCGTACGAGACCTCGCAGGGCCAGGTTTCGACGCCGACCGGCACCAGGGTGGGCGGCGCGACGAGGGTGACCTCGGCGCCGAGCGTGTGCAGCAGGTCGACGTTGGAGCGGGCGACCCGGCTGTGCAGGACGTCCCCGACGAGCGTGATCCGCTTGCCCGCCAGGTCCTGTCCGATCCCGGCGTCCCGGCCGACCAGGCGGCGCCGCATGGTGAAGGCGTCGAGCAGGGCCTGCGTGGGGTGCTGGTGGGTGCCGTCGCCGGCGTTGATGACGTGGGCGTCGATCCAGCCCGAGGTGGCGAGCCGGTACGGCGCTCCGGAGGCGCCGTGCCGGATGACGACGGCGTCGACACCCATGGCCTCGAGGGTCTGGGCGGTGTCCTTCAGGGACTCGCCCTTGGAGACGCTCGACCCCTTGGCGGTGAAGTTGATGACGTCCGCGGAGAGGCGCTTCTCGGCGGCTTCGAAGGAGATACGCGTGCGCGTGGAGTCCTCGAAGAAGAGGTTGACGACGGTGCGGCCTCGCAGGGTCGGCAGTTTCTTGATCGGCCGGTCGGCGACCCGAGCCATCTCCTCGGCGGTGTCGAGGATCAGGACGGCGTCGTCGCGGGTGAGGTCGGCGGCCGAGATGAGATGACGCTGCATCTGTCAGGCTCCGTAAGGCAGTTCAGGAGAATTCGGGCATACGTGCGCGCGTGAGCGCACTCAGGGGCGTACGGCTGAGTGCTACTGCTGCGCGCCCGGAGCGGCCGGCTTGGCACCGAGCAGCACGGTGTCGCGACCGTCCTCCTCGGCGAGCTGGACCTTGACCGTCTCCCGCAGCGACGTGGGGAGGTTCTTGCCGACGTAGTCGGCGCGGATGGGCAGTTCGCGGTGGCCGCGGTCGACGAGGACCGCGAGCTGCACCGCGCGCGGACGCCCGATGTCGTTCAGGGCGTCGAGGGCGGCGCGGATGGTGCGGCCGGAGAAGAGCACGTCGTCGACGAGGACGACCAGGCGGCCGTCGATGCCGTCACCGGGGATCTCGGTGCGGGCCAGCGCACGCGGCGGATGCATGCGCAGGTCGTCGCGGTACATGGTGATGTCGAGCGAACCGACCGGGATCTTCCGGTCGGTGATCTCCTCGAGCTTGGCGGCGAGCCGCTGGGCGAGGAAGACCCCTCGGGTCGGAATGCCGAGGAGCACCACGTCGTCGGCGCCCTTGGCGCGCTCGACGATCTCGTGGGCGATGCGGGTCAACACCCGCGCGATGTCGGGGCCTTCGAGAACGGGCCGGGCATCGGACGCCTGCGTGTCCTGCTTGTCTTGCTTGTCCATACGAAACGGACCCCCTTCTCCGCCTCACGGGACGGACCTTAAAGGACGTCGGATTTGCGCCATCCACGGTAGCAGGCCCGGACGACACCCCTGATCACCCCCTTGGCGTAATCGGCCACCGCGGCCACGGAAGCGTCGGTGTGGACCATTCGGCTTGACGCACAAGAGTCACGCTGCGTAACCTCACAGTGAGTTACCAGACGCGCGGCTCGGAAACGCTGCGGCCGCGTCGACACAGTGTCCGGGGAGCTATATGTCCAGCGAATACGCCAAACAGCTCGGGGCCAAGCTCCGGGCCATCCGCACCCAGCAGGGCCTTTCCCTCCACGGTGTCGAGGAGAAGAGCCAGGGACGCTGGAAGGCGGTCGTGGTCGGTTCGTACGAGCGCGGCGACCGTGCCGTGACCGTACAGCGCCTCGCCGAACTGGCGGATTTCTATGGGGTCCCGGTGCAGGAGCTGCTGCCCGGCACCACCCCGGGCGGTGCCGCCGAGCCGCCGCCGAAGCTGGTCCTGGACCTGGAGCGGCTGGCGACCGTGCCGGCCGAGAAGGCAGGCCCCCTGCAGCGGTACGCGGCCACGATCCAGTCGCAGCGCGGTGACTACAACGGCAAGGTGCTGTCGATCCGCCAGGACGACCTGCGCACACTCGCCGTCATTTACGACCAGTCCCCCTCGGTTCTCACCGAGCAGCTGATCAGCTGGGGCGTGCTGGACGCGGACGCGCGCCGCGCGGTCGCCCATGAAGAGGTCTGACACGGCCTGACAGTCTTCAGCAGAAACGTGCCGCCGGGGTGGCCGGAACTTCACGGTTCCGGCCACCCCGGCGGCTTTCTGCGGCCTTCGGGGGCCTCGGAGGTACGGGAACGCCAGGGGGCCCGCAGCAGTCACGCTGCGGGCCCCCTGGCAGTGTCTGCCTCCTACGCCTCGGCTTACGCCTCGTCCCGGCGCAGCGAGGGCTTCAGCTCCTTGAATCGGCCCAGCAGGCCGTTGACGAACGCGGGCGACTCGTCCGTGGAGAACTCCTTCGCCAGCTGCACCATCTCGTCCAGCACGACGGCGTCCGGGGTCTCGTCGGCCCAGATCAGCTCGTAGGCGCCGAGGCGCAGGATGTTGCGGTCCACGACCGGCATCCGGTCGAGCGTCCAGCCGACCGAGTACTGCGCGATCAGCTCGTCGATGCGCTTCGCATGCTTCGCGTAGCCCTCGACCAGCTGCATCGTGTACTCGCTCACCGGCGGCTGCCGGGTGTCGCCCCGGGAGAGCCGGATCCAGTCCGCGAGGACGGTCAGGACATCGGCGCCGCGCTGATCGCCCTCGAAGAGGATCTGGAAGGCTCGCTTGCGGGCCGTGTTGCGGGCAGCCACGGTTAGCTGTTCACCCGGCCGAGGTAGTCGCTCGTACGGGTGTCGACCTTGATCTTCTCACCGGTGGTGATGAAGAGCGGGACGTTGATCTGGTGGCCGGTCTCCAGGGTGGCGGGCTTGGTGCCGCCGGTGGAGCGGTCACCCTGCAGGCCCGGCTCGGTCTCCTGGACGACGAGCTCGACGGCGGCCGGCAGCTCGACGAAGAGCACCTCGCCCTCGTGCTGCGCCACGGTGGCCGTGAAGCCCTCGATGAGGAAGTTGGCGGCGTCGCCGACGGCCTTGCGGTCGACCATGAGCTGGTCGTAGGTCTCCATGTCCATGAAGACGAAGTACTCGCCGTCCATGTACGAGAACTGCATGTCGCGCTTGTCGACAGTGGCCGTCTCGACCTTGACGCCGGCGTTGAACGTCTTGTCGACGACCTTGCCGGAGAGCACGTTCTTCAGCTTGGTGCGCACGAAGGCCGGGCCCTTGCCGGGCTTGACGTGCTGGAACTCGACGACGGACCAGAGCTGGCCGCCTTCGAGCTTGAGCACCAGGCCGTTCTTGAGGTCGTTCGTGGAAGCCACGGTTGCGGAATCTCCTGGACTGACGTGGACGACCCCGGCGCACGCACCTGCCTAGAGTGCGAGCAGCTCCTTGGTCGTGATGGTGAGTAGCTCGGGTCCGCCGTCCGCCTCGGGGCGGACGACGAGCGTGTCATCGATCCGGACGCCGCCCCGGCCCGGGAGGTGGACCCCCGGTTCGACGGTGACCGGCACGCAAGCGTCCAGTTTACCCATGGCCGCAGGGGCCAACTGCGGCTCCTCGTCGATTTCGAGCCCCACACCGTGCCCCGTCAGTGCCGGGAGCCCCTCCGCGTACCCCGCGGAGTCCAGTACCTGACGTGCCGCGCGGTCCACATCGCGGCAGGCCGCGCCGGGCACCAGCGACTCCCGTCCGGCGCGCTGGGCGGCGAAAACGAGGTCGTAGAGGTCGATCTGCCAGTCCGCGGGAGACGTGCCGATGACGAAGGTGCGGCCGATCTCGCAGCGGTAGCCGCGGTAAGCGGCGCCCAGGCAGACGGAGAGGAAGTCGCCCTCCTCCACACGGCGGTCGGTGGGCCGGTGGCCTCGCCTTCCGGCGTTGGGGCCGGTGGCGACGGAGGTCGGGAACGCGGGGCCGTCGGCGCCGTGGTCGACGAGGCGCCGCTCCAGCTCGAGGGCCAGGTGCCGTTCGGTGCGGCCGACGAGGATGGACTCCAGGAGTTCACCGAGGGCCTGGTCGGCGATCTCGGCGCCGATGCGCAGGCAGGAGATCTCCTCCTCGTCCTTGACGACCCTGAGCTGCTCGACGGCTCCGCCGGTGTCCGCGATGCGGATCCGGGGCGCGACGGAGCGGATCGCCCGGTGCCGGGCCACGGTGAGGTGGTGTTCCTCCACGGCGAGGGATTCGGCGCCCTGGCTCACGGCGAGGCCGGCCGCGGCGACGGCCGGGTCGCCTTCGCTGCCGGGGAGGGTCTGCACGCGCAGTGCCTCGTCCGGGCGGCCCTCGGTCGGGGGGTCGTCGGGCGGACCGGCGCGCAACATCAGGTCCTCGGCCCTGCCCAGGAGCAGGACAGCGCCGTGCGGGGCGGCTCCCGCCAGGTAGCGGACGTTGGCGGGGCGGGAGATCAGGGCGGCTTGGCTGCCGCCGGCATTGCAGCATGCCCTCAGCCGAGCTCGGCGGGTCGCGTACACCTCTGACATGAGATGAGCGTAGGAGGCTTGGGCGATTTGTGCCGGTTCTGGTGCCGATCGGGGGACGGGGGTGCCCCTAGATGTCGTGCGCCGGGTGCCGGTCGGTGGGGTCTTGTCGCGCCCGCGCGCCGGAGCCGCACATCGCCACGGCCCCGCGCCGCTTCAGTGCGGGTCAGTCCCCTGCGTTCACCACTGAGGCGGGCTCGCTATCGACCGTGCCAGTACGTCGTCCAGGACCCTCGCCGTCTGCGGTACGTCCAGCTGGGAGTTGTCGATGATCGGGAGGCCCGAGCCGTACCAGCCCGCCATGCGGCCGTGGATGCGGGCCACCTCCTCGTCGGTGAGGCGGCGGTTTCCTGAGCGTTCCGCGTTGCGTTCCAGGACGATCTCCAGGCCGGGGAGGAGGACGACCGGGAGAAGGCCGGGGCCCACGTGGCGCTTCCAGCCGCCGAGGCCGACGACCGGGCGGTCGGGGAAGACGGCGTCGTCGAGGATGCAGGAGATGCCGTTGGCCAGGAAGTTGCGCGCGGCGAAGCCGCAGGTGCGACGGGCCAGGCGGTACTGCGCCTCCGAGTTGTCGTTCCACCCCGACTGCGGGTCGGCGAAGCCCGAGCGGACCCATTCGCGTACGTCGTCGAGGCTGATGTGGGCGGTGGGGACCCGGCGGTGGCCCGCCCAGTACTTGGCGACGCTCGTCTTGCCGGCGCCCGCGGGGCCGATGAGCAGCACCGCGAGGGTCGTGCTCGTCGGGTCGGGCGCTGTCGTGGCCGGCGGTGCGCTGGGCATGGCGACGGGGCCGCCGGGCGGCAGCGGGACGTGGCCGGTGGTGTCCGGTGCCGGCGGGGGCGGAGTGTGCTGCGGTGCGGGCGGCCCCGGTGTCGAGGGCACTTGGGGGTAGCCCGGCGCCGGGGGTGGCGGGGGCGCGGGTGCCGAGCCCTGGGGCGGGCCCGCCTGATGCGGGCCCGGGTGGTGCGCGGCCGGCGACCAGCCGGCGGCCGGTCCGTGCCCCGGCTCGTGGGGCGGCGGCAGCGGAGAACCCACTGCGTGCTGCATCCGGTGCCACTCCGTCTCGTACAGGCAATTGGCGCTGGCAGCGGGGTGCGAATCCCGCTCGCTACCGAACGGTACCTTCCCCGGCCGCCGTTTGGTGAACGGCCGGGGACGGCCCGAAGTGCCCATGCCCGTAAGGCAAATCGGACGGATGGCGCTCCGGCGGACTTACTCGCCCACTTCGCCGTACGCGGCGAGCAGGACGGCCGGGTCGGGGCCCTCCAGGACGGTCGGCTTGGCCAGGCCGTCCAGGACGATGAAGCGCAGCAGGTCGCCGCGGGACTTCTTGTCGACCTTCATGGTCTCCAGCAGCTTGGGCCACTGGTCGTAGCGGTAGTGCAGCGGCAGGCCCACGGATTCCAGGACGGCGCGGTGCCGGTCGGCCGTGGCGTCGTCCAACCGGCCCGCGAGACGGCCGAGTTCGGCGGCGAAGTGCATACCGACCGAGACCGCGGCGCCGTGCCGCCACTTGTAGCGCTCGTTCTTCTCGATGGCGTGCGCGAGCGTGTGGCCGTAGTTGAGGATCTCCCGGAGGCCCGACTCCTTCAGGTCGGACGAGACGACCTCGGCCTTGACCCGGATGGAGCGCTCGATGAGCTCGGCGGTGTGCGGGCCGGCCGGGGTGCGGGCGGCCTGCGGGTCGGCCTCGATCAGCTCCAGGATCACCGGGTCGGCGATGAAGCCGGCCTTGATGATCTCGGCGAGCCCGGAGACGTAGTCGTTGACCGGGAGGGATTCCAGAGCGGCCAGGTCGCACAGCACACCGGCGGGCGGGTGGAAGGAGCCCACCAGGTTCTTGCCCTCGGCGGTGTTGATGCCGGTCTTGCCGCCGACCGCCGCGTCCACCATGGCAAGCACGGTGGTCGGGATCGCGATCCAGCGCACCCCGCGCAGCCAGGTGGCGGCCACGAAGCCGGCGAGGTCCGTGGTGGCGCCGCCGCCGACGCCGACGATGACGTCGGAGCGGGTGAACCCGGACTGCCCCAGCGCCTTCCAGCAGTAGGCGGCGACCTCGGCGGTCTTGGCCTCCTCCGCGTTCGGCACCTGGATGGCGACGGCCTCGAAGCCCTGCCCGGCCAGGTCGGCGCGCACCGCGTCACCGGTCTCGGCGAGCGCCTCGGGGTGGATCACGGCCACCCGCTTGGCCTTCTCCCCGATCAACCCGCCCAGCTCGCCCAGCAGTTGACGACCCACCAGGACCTCGTACGGGTCGCTGCCCGCGGTACCGCCCACCTGGATCCGGGTGACTGCCTCGCTCATGCTTCCTTCAACTCCAAAGCGTCGAGGGCGACTTGGGCGACCTCTTCGGGCGTACGGCCATCGGTCTCCACGACCACCGTGGCGACCTCCTCGTACAACGAGCGGCGCGCCTCCATCAACTCCCGCCACTGCTTGCGCGGGTTGACGGCCAGCAGCGGACGAGCCGCGTTCAGCCCGGTGCGCTTGACCGCCTCCTCGACATCCATCGAGAGGTAGACGACCCGCCGCCCGGCCAGCAGGGCGCGCGTGTCCGCGTCCAGGATGGAGCCGCCGCCCAGGGCGAGTACCCCGTCGTGCTCGGCCAGTGCTTTGTGCACGGCGGCCTTCTCGATCGCACGGAAGGCGGGCTCGCCCTCGTCGACGAAGATCTCGGCGATCGTGCGGCTCTGCTCGGCGACGATGTCGTCGTCCGTGTCCCGGTAGCCGACGCCGAGACGCTCGGCCAGCAGCTGCCCGACGGTCGACTTGCCGACCCCCATCGGGCCGACGAGAACCACCTGGGGAGCGATCATCGGATCGCCAGGTTGTCGAGGTACGACTGCACGTTGCGGCGGGTCTCGGTCACCGAGTCGCCGCCGAACTTCTCCGCCACCGCGTCCGCGAGGACGAGGGCCACCATGGCCTCGGCGACGATTCCGGCGGCCGGAACCGCGGACACGTCGGAGCGCTGGTGATGCGCCTGCGTCGCTTCGCCGGTGGCCACGTCCACGGTCTGCAGGGCCCGCGGCACGGTCGCGATCGGCTTCATCGCGGCACGCACCCGCAGCAGCTCACCGGTGGTCAGCCCGCCTTCGGTGCCGCCGGAGCGGCCCGACGTGCGCCGGATGCCCTCGTCGGTGTTCACGATCTCGTCGTGCGCCTTCGACCCCGGCACCCGTGCCAGCTCGAAGCCGTCGCCGATCTCCACGCCCTTGATGGCCTGGATGCCCATGAGCGCACCCGCCAGCCGGGCGTCCAGCTTGCGGTCCCAGTGCACGTGCGAGCCCAGACCCACCGGCACCCCGTAGGACAGGATCTCGACCACACCACCGAGGGTGTCGCCGTCCTTGTGGGCCTGGTCGATCTCCGCGACCATCGCCTTCGACGCGTCCGCGTCCAGGCAGCGCACCGGGTCGGCGTCCAGCTTCTCGACGTCCGCCGGGGTCGGGTACACACCCTGCGGCGCCTTCGCGGAAGCCAACTCCACGACGTGCGAGACGATCTCGATGCCGGCCGTCTCCTTGATGTACGACCTGGCGACGGCGCCGAGGGCGACACGGGCCGCGGTCTCCCGGGCGGACGCCCGCTCCAGGATCGGCCGGGCCTCGTCGAAGCCGTACTTCTGCATGCCCGCGAGGTCGGCGTGGCCGGGGCGCGGGCGGGTCAGCGGGGCGTTGCGGGCGAGGCCGGCGAGGATCTCCGGGTCGATCGGGTCGGCCGACATGACCTGCTCCCACTTGGGCCACTCGGTGTTGCCCACCATGATCGCGACCGGGGAACCGAGGGTGAGGCCGTGCCGGACGCCGCCGAGGAAGGTGACCTCGTCGCGCTCGAACTTCATGCGCGCACCGCGTCCATAGCCGAGCCGGCGCCGGGCCAGGTGGTCCGCCACCATCTCCGTGGTGATCGGCACGCCGGCGGGAAGACCCTCCAGCGTCGCCACGAGTGCGGGACCGTGGGACTCCCCCGCGGTCAGCCAGCGCAACCTGCTCAACGGTGCTCCTCAGTGCTCGCGCCCTCGTACTGCTGCGCACGCGCGTCCTCGCGTACGGCGACGGCTCGACCAGGTGCGCGGCCCTGGCCCGCCACCCCCGATCCTCCCACGTCCGGGAGGCGGCTCCGATCCGAGTCCGGCAGACGGACAGGCCGGCGCGGACCGATCAGCCCCGCCGTACGGCGGCCTCGCGCATCGCGGTCAGGGGGGAGCGCGGGTCGCCGGTGAACTGGCGGAACTGGAAGACCGCCTGGTGCACGAGCAGGTCGAGGCCGCTGAGCACCTGCCCGCCCCGGGCCTCCCAGGCCGCGGCGAGGGGCGTGGGCCACGGCTCGTAGAGCACGTCGAAGAGCGTGCCGACGTGCGCGGGCAGCTGCTCGGCCAGCGCGTCGGTGCCCCCGGCGGGCGTCGTGGAGATCACCAAGGGTGCCTCGAAGGCGCGTACGGCGTCGGCCCAGTCGGCCGGGCGGACCTGGACGCCGAGCCGCTCGCCCCACTGCCGCATCTCGTCCGCGCGCCGCTCGCTGCGCACATACACGGTGACCTCGCCGGTGCAGATCCGGGCAAGCGCCGCGAGGGCAGACGAGGCGGTGGCCCCGGCGCCCAGGATCGCCGCCGACTCGGTCTTCTCCACGCCGCGTTCGTGCAGCGCGGCCACCAGGCCTGGGATGTCGGTGTTGTCGCCGACGCGTCGCCCGTCGGGCCGGAGGACCACGGTGTTCACGGCCTCCACCGAGGCCGCCGTGTCGGTGATCTCGTCGAGCAGCGGGATCACCGCGCGCTTCAGCGGCATGGTGAGGGAGAGCCCCGCCCACTCGGGACCGAGCTGTGCGAGGAACCCGGGCAGCGCGGCCTCGTCGATCTCGAACCTGTCGTACGACCAGCCCTCCAGGCCGAGGGCCCGGTACCCCGCGTTGTGCAGTTGCGGGGACAGGGAGTGGGCGATGGGCGAGCCCAGCACGGCCGCCCTGCGGGTCGTGGTCATCAGTCCTTGTTCCTCGACGCGTTGAACTCGTCGACCAGCCTGTTGTGCTCGGCGAGTGTCTTCGTGAACTTGCTGGTCTTGCCGTCCAGCGAGATGAAGTAGTACCAGCCGTCGTGCGTCGGGGCGAGCGCGCCCTTGAGCGCCTCCTCACCCGGGTTGTCGATGGGACCGGGGGGCAGCCCCTTGATGTAGTACGTGTTGTACGGGTTGTTGTACTTCCGCAGCTCGGCGATGCTCAGGTCGATCTTGCTCTGGTTCTTCACGTAGTTGTACGTGGAGTCGAACTCGAGCGAGCCGTAGGTCTCGGGGTTCCCGGGCTTGAGGCGGTTGTAGACCACCTCGGCCATCTTGCGGAAGTCGTCGTGGCTCGTGCCCTCGGCCTGCACCAGGCTCGCCACGGTGAGCAGCTGCCAGGGACCGTCGAGTCCGAGGCTCTTCGCCTTCTTCTCGAGACCGAGTTCCTCGTACTTGTCGTTGGCCCGGGAGACCATGTCCTTCAGAACGGCCTCGGGTTTCTGACCCTTCGCGGCCGCGTAGCTGGAGGGGTAGAGGAATCCTTCCAGCGGATCCTTCAGATTCGGGTGGTCCAGCGCCCAGTCGGGCAGGCCGAGTTTCTTGTAGTCCTTCTTCGCGATCTTCGCCGTGGTGCCGTCCGCGACGCCGAGACGCGTGTCGATCAGCTTGTAGATCGCCGTGTTGCGTGACCCCTCGGCGATGATCAGGTTGCTGCGGCTCTTGTTGCTCAGCATCAACTCGACCGCGCTCGCGGCCGACATCTGCTTCTGCAGCGTGTAGACGCCGTCCTGGATCTTCTTGCCGTCGGGATTCGCCTGCTGTGCGGAGACGAACGCGTCGACGCTCTCGACGACCCCGGCGTCCTTCAGCTTCTGACCGATCACATAGCCGCCGGCCCCCTGGGGGATGACGACGGTGACCTGCTGGCCGTTCCCCTCGCCCGCGTAGTCGGGCGAAGGGCCGAACCGATCCTGGTAGAACTGCCAGCCGAAATAGCCGACTCCGCCGACGCCTCCGGCGAAGAGCACCACCAGTACGAGGCAGGCGCACCCGCTGCGGCGCTTCTTCGGTTTCTTCCCACCACGGCCCTTGCGGGCGGCGCGGGGGTCGTCGTCGTCGTCCTCGTCCTCGTCTTCGTTCCCGCCTGCGAAGAAGGCGTGTTCACCCTGGTCGGGTCCGGGGTCCCAGTCGGTCTGCGGCTCCGGCTCCGCGCGCCTGCGGGTGGGCGGCTCGGGCGGCGGGTAGGCGTCGGGCGCACTGTAGTAGTCGGGCTGCTCGCTGCCGTAGGAGGCGGACTGCTGCCCGTACGGATCCGAGGGGTCCGGGTACTGGGCCTGCGCGTGCGAGCCGGTGGCCCAGCCACCGTTGTCGTACTGCTGCTGTTGCCCGTCGTACTGTTGCTGCCCGTCGTACTGCTGCTGTCCCTGACCGCCGTTGTCGTACGGCTGTTGCCCCTGACCTGCGTAGTTCTGCGGTCCCTGGTTGCCGTACTGCTGCATGTACTGCTGGTCGTACTGGGGGTAGTGCTGCTGCTGCGCCTGACCGTATGCGGTCTGCCCGCCGTCGCTCCAGTCGCCGTAGTGCGGCTGCTGGGGCTGTTGCGGCTGCTCCGGATAGTGCTGCGGCTGGCCGCCGTAGGGGGACTGCCGGCCCACCGGGGCCTGCTGCCCTCCCCATCCGTCGTCCCCGTACAACGGGTCCTCCGGATGCCACGGTTCGGAGCCTGGGCTCCGGCCATACTCAGTCATCGATCCCCTAGAGCCGCGAGGCGGCGGTCACGCGGCTCGTGGCCGGATATCCGATCCGCCTCTCTTTGTGCGGTGGCTGTTCGAACACCGCCGCATCGCGCGGAACGTTACCGTATCGCGATCAGATGACCACTTCGACGCCCTCGCCGGGTGCTTTACCTGACACCCGTTCGGATTCGAGGGCCTGCTGGAGGATGATGACAGCCGCTGCCTGGTCGATGACCGAGCGGCCCTTCTTCGCCTTCACGCCCGAGGCGCGCAGTCCTTGACTGGCCGTCACCGTGGTCATCCGCTCGTCGACGAGCCGGACCGGGACGGGGGCGATGCCCTTCGCGAGCTCCTGCGCGAAGCCGCGAACCTTTACCGCGGCGGGGCCCTCGCCCCCCTTGAGGGAGCGAGGGAGACCGACGACGACCTCGATCGGCTCGTACTCCTCGACGAGTTGCTTCAACCGCCGGTGAGCCGCGGGGATGTCCCGGCCGGGGACCGTCTCCACCGGGGTGGCGAGGATCCCGTCGGGGTCGCACGAGGCGACCCCGATGCGGGCGTCCCCGACGTCGATCGCGAGTCGACGGCCTCTGCGCATCGTCACTTCGCGGTGTCCGCGACCAGCCGCTCGACGGCGTCGACGGCATCGCCGACCGCGGCCGCGTTCTGGCCGCCGCCCTGCGCGACGTCCGGCTTGCCGCCACCGCCGCCGCCGAGGGTCTTGGCGGCCGTGCGGACCAGGTCGCCGGCCTTGAGACCGCGCTCGCGGGCAGCGTCGTTGGTGGCGATGACCGTCAGCGGCTTGCCGTTGTTGACCGTGAACAGGGCGACCACTGCGGCCCGTCCGCCCTGGATACGGCCGCGCACGTCGAGGACCAGCTTGCGCAGGTCGTCGGGGGTCGTACCGTCCGGGACCTGGCCGGTGACGACGGCCACGCCGCTGATGTCCTTGGCGGACTCGACGAGACCGGCGGCGGCCTGGAGCACCTTCTCGGCGCGGAACTTCTCGATCTCCTTCTCGGCGTCCTTCAGCTTGCCGAGCATCGAGGAGACCTTCTCCGGCAGCTCCTCCGAGCGGCCCTTGAGCAGCTCGGTCAGCTGGTTGACCACCGTGTGCTCGCGGGCGAGGAAGTTGTAGGCGTCCACACCGACGAGGGCTTCGATACGGCGGACACCCGAGCCGATCGACGACTCGCCGAGCAGCTTGACCAGGCCGAGCTGGGAGGTGTTGTGGACGTGCGTGCCGCCGCACAGCTCCTTGGAGAAGTCGCCGATGGTCACGACGCGGACCCGGTCGCCGTACTTCTCGCCGAACTCGGCGATGGCGCCCTGCTTCTTGGCCTCGTCGATGCCCATGACGTCGGCACGGACGTCGAGGTCGCGGGCCAGCACCTCGTTGATCTTCTGCTCGACGTCGGTCATCACGGCCGTGGGTACGGCGGACGGGGAACCGAAGTCGAAGCGGAAGCGGCCGGGCTGGTTCTCGGAGCCGGCCTGGGCGGCCGTCGGGCCGAGGGCATCACGCAGCGCCTGGTGGGTGAGGTGCGTGGCCGAGTGGGCACGGGCGATGGCCGTGCGCCGGCGGGAGTCGATCGTGGCGTGGACCAGGTCGCCGACGGTCACCTCGCCGACCTGGACGACGCCCTTGTGGACGTAGACGCCCGGGACCGGCTTCTGGCAGTCACGGATCTCGACGACGGCGCCGGAGCCCACCTTGATCCGGCCGGTGTCGCCGATCTGGCCGCCGCCCTCGGCGTAGAAGGGGGTGCGGTCGAGGACGATCTCGACCTCGTCGCCCTCGGTCGCGGCCGGGGAGGAGGCGCCGTCGACGAGGATGCCGACGATCGTGGACTCGGTCTCGGTGTCCGTGTAGCCGGTGAAGTCGGTCGCGCCGGCCTTGTCGGCGATCTCGCGGTAGGCGCCCGTACCGGCGTGGCCGGTCTTCTTGGCCTGGGCGTCGGCCTTGGCGCGCTCCCGCTGCTCCTTCATCAGGCGGCGGAAACCGTCCTCGTCCACGGAAAGGCCCTGCTCGGCGGCCATCTCCAGGGTGAGGTCGATCGGGAAGCCCCAGGTGTCGTGGAGCAGGAACGCCTTGTCGCCGGGCAGGACCGCGGAGCCGGAAGCCTTGGTCTCGTTCACGGCGGTGTCGAGGATGTTGGTGCCGGCCTTCAGCGTCTTGAGGAAGGCGTTCTCCTCGGCGAGCGCGACCTTCTCGATGCGCTCGCGGTCGGTGACGAGCTCGGGGTACTGCTGGCCCATCATCCCGATGACGGTGTCGATGAGGTCCTTGACGACCGGGCCGGTGGCGCCGAGCAGGCGCATGTTGCGGATGGCGCGGCGCATGATGCGGCGCAGGACGTAGCCGCGGCCCTCGTTGCCGGGGGTGACGCCGTCGCCGATGAGCATCACGGACGTACGCATGTGGTCGGTGACCACGCGCAGGGAGACGTCCGAGCCGTGGGCGTCGCCGTACTCGACACCGGTCAGCTCGGTGGCCTTCTTGATGACGGCCATGGAGGTGTCGATCTCGTACATGTTCTGCACGCCCTGCAGAATCATGGCGAGTCGCTCGAGGCCGAGGCCGGTGTCGATGTTCTGGCTCGGGAGGTCGCCGAGGATCTCGAAGTTGTCCTTGCCGATGCCCTCGCCGCGCTCGTACTGCATGAAGACGAGGTTCCAGATCTCCACGTACCGCTCGTCGTTGACGGCGGGGCCGCCCTCGACGCCGAACTCGGGGCCACGGTCGTAGTTGATCTCGGAACAGGGGCCGCAGGGGCCGGGGACGCCCATGGACCAGTAGTTGTCCTTCATGCCGAGGCGCTGGATGCGCTCCTTCGGCACACCGACGACGTCGTGCCAGATGCGCTCGGCCTCGTCGTCGTCCTTGTAGACGGTGATCCAGAGCTTCTCCGGCTCGAGGCCGTAACCACCCTTGTCCTGGGGGCTGGTGAGCAGCTCCCAGGCGTACTTGATGGCGCCTTCCTTGAAGTAGTCGCCGAAGGAGAAGTTGCCGCACATCTGGAAGAACGTGCCGTGCCGCGTGGTCTTGCCGACCTCTTCGATGTCGGGCGTGCGCACGCACTTCTGCACGCTGGTGGCGCGCGGGAAGGGCGGCTTGACCTCACCGAGGAAGTAGGGCTTGAAGGGCACCATGCCGGCGGGGACCAGGAGCAGAGTCGGGTCGTCCGCGATGAGCGACGCCGAAGGGACGACGGTGTGCCCGCGCTCCTCGAAGAAGCTCAGCCAGCGGCGGCGAATCTCGGCCGACTCCATCAGTGGTCCTCATTCCGGTTGTACGGGTGCGTCTGGTACGTCGAGCCCTCGACGTACTTCGGGTTGTTGCGGTTCTCGATGGCGGCGTAGCGCCGGGGTGCGGGGAGTTCGGGGTCGACGGGGGCGTTCAGCCCGAGCGCGTCGCCCAGTTCCTCCTCCCGCTGGGCCATGTTGTCGCGGACGTCGAGCGCGAAGCCGACCGCTCGGTCCTTGAGCCGGTGACCGGCGTCGAGAGCCTTGTTGGCCGCGGCCGCGGCGAGGTTCTCGGGGGTCAGCTGCTTCAGCTTGCGGTTCACCTTGGTGGTGGCCCACACACCGGCGGCGACGCCCGTGGTGAACCAGAAGGTACGGCGGAACATCGCTCGGTCAGTCCTTCTTTCCGCGGGCGTTCCGCTTCTCCCGGCGCGCGGCCGGGACCGTCCGGCCCACGATCACGGTACGCCTGGACGTCTTGGCGGGCACGTCGTCCTTGCGGACGCCCAGGGCCCGGCGCACGCCGTAGCCGAAGGCCGCGACCTTGACCAGGGGGCCGCCGAAGGTGGAGGCGACGGTCGTGGAGAGCGCCGACGCGTTCGACGTGACCTCCTGGACGTCCGTCGCGATCGCGTCGACCCGGTCGATCTGCGTCTGCGCGGAGCGCACGGCCGCCGACGCGTCGGCGAGCAGCGGGACGGCCTGGTCGGTCACGTCCGCCACCAGCTTGGTGGTCGCCTTGAGCGTCTGGGCCACCCTCGCCAGCGCGACGGCGAGGAAGGAGACCAGGATCGCCCAGAAGACGGCCACCAGGATCCCGGCCACCTCTCCACCGGACACCGCGTGCACCCGCTCCCGTATACGTGCCTGAACATCGAAAAAGTCGTGCGGCGAGCCTATCGCGCCGAGGATGGGGCTCCGCACCGGATTACCCTCCGCACGCGGCCGAGTTGCGCGAAGCGATTGTACGGACTGAATACGGTTCAGTACGCTCCGTGTTCTATGCGGGATCATCAGCGCGGCGGCAGTTCCGTGGACGGCAATCTCCCCCTGGAGCTCAACGCGTTCGTGGGGCGCTCGGCCGAACTCGCCGGGCTGGCGCGGGTGCTCGGCTCCTCGCGTCTGGTGACGGTGACGGGAGCGGGCGGGGTCGGCAAGTCACGGCTCGCGGCGCGGGCGGCCGCGCGGTGCGCGCCACGGGACGGGGTGTGGCGGGTGGAGCTGGCCCCGGTGCGCGATCCGGAGTTCGTGGACTACGCCGTCGTAGAAGCTCTCGGTCTGACGGATCACACGACGCGGCTGCCGCGGGAGACGCTGCTCGCGCATCTCGCCGAGCGTCAACTCCTGCTGGTTCTGGACGGGTTCGAGCATCTGGTCGGTGCGTGTGCCGAGCTGGTGAGTGAGTTGCTGCATGCCGTGCCCGGGCTCGGGGTGCTGGCGGTGGGGCGCAGGCCGCTGGCCGTGGCGGGCGAGCGGGTGTTCCCGCTGGCGCCGCTGGACGAGGACGAGGCGGCCGAGCTGTTGCTGAACCGGGCGGTGGAGCAGGGGCCGGCGGTGCAGGACGGCCCGGACGTACGGGAGGTGTGCCGGCGCCTGGACGGGATCCCGCTCGCGATCGAGCTGGCCGCGGGACGGCTGCGGGTCCTGTCCCCGGGGCAGCTGCTGGAGCGGCTGGACGACCGGTTCCGGCTGCTGACCGGCGGCGGGCGGGACGCGCTGCCCCGCCATCGGACCCTGCGCACGGCGATCGGCTGGAGCCACGAACTGTGCACGCCCCAGCAGCGGTTGCTGTGGTCGCGGCTGTCCGTGTTCGCCGGGCAGTTCGAGCTGGAGGCCGTCGAGTACGTGTGCAGCGGACACGGTCTGGAGGCCGACGACGTCCTCGACGTGCTCACCGAGCTGCTCGCGCAGTCGGTGATCGCGCGCGAGGAGACGCCGGCGGGCGTGCGCTACCGGATGCTGGACACGGTCCGGGCGTACGGCGCCGACTGGCTGGAGGCGACGGAGGACGCGGCCCGGCTGCGGCGGCGGCACCGCGACTGGTACCTGGGGCTTGCGACCTGGTGCGAGCTGGACTGGTTCTCGCCGCGCCAGGACGAGGTGGCCGCGCGTGTGGAGGCGGAGCTGCCGAATCTGCGCTCCGCACTGGAGCACTGCCTCGGCGAGCCGGACGACGCACATCTGGGCCAGTACCTCGCGGGCTCGCTGTGGTTCTACTGGGTGGGCTGCGGGCGGCTGTCGGAGGGGCGGCGCTGGCTGGAGCAGGTCGTGCAGGTGGACTCCGGCCACGAGCGGTCCCGGCTGAAGGCGCTGTGGGTGCTCGGCTACGTGGCGATCCTGCAGGGCGACACGGTGTCCGCGCTGGCGGCGCTGCACGAGTGCCGCGAGGAGGCCGAACGCTCCGGCGACCCGACGGCGGTCGCGTACGCGGAGCACCGCACCGGATGTCTGGCCCTGGTCACGGACGACATGGCGCGTGCGGAAACACTGCTGCGCTCGGCGCTGGACCGCTACCACGAGATCGGTGAGCTCAACAGCAACGTGCTGATGGGCCAGGTCGAGCTGGCGATGGCGCGCGCGTTCCAGGGCGATCTGCCGGACGCGGTGCGGTTGTGCGAGGACGTGCGGCGGGTGTGCGAGGACCACGGCGAGCGATGGACCCGCACCTACGCGCTGTACGTCCTGGCGTACGCGGCCTGGGCCGAGGGCGACCCGGCGGCGGCCCGCGCCCTGCTGACGGACTGCCTCACCGGCGCCCACGCCTTCCACGACCTGCTCGGCTCGGTGCTGGCGGTGGAGCTGCTGGCCCTGGTCACGGCGGTGCAGGGCGACGCGGCGGAGGCGGCGGTGCTGCAGGGCGCGGCGGCCCGGATGTGGCCGTCGGTGGGCCTGCCGCTGTTCGGCTCGGCCTACTACAACGCCCCGCACGAGCTGTGCGAGGCGATGGCCCGGGAGCGGCTGGGCGACGAGCGGTACGCGGAGTGCGTGGAGGAAGGGGCACGGCTGGTCCGGGAGGCAGCCGTGTCCAGGGCTCTGGAGCGGCCGCTGGGCGCCGTGCCGTCGCCGCGGGGGCCGGTTCGGCATGCGACGGCGAGCGTGAACATGCACGAACCCGCCGCCTCCCGCACCCGTAAGGGCGGGGCGACGGCGGGCTGAGGTGGTGCTACCGCCTGCTGGTGATCAGCGGGCGTAGTACTCGACGACGAGCTGCTCGTCGCAGATCACCGGGATCTCCTTGCGGTTCGGCTCACGGTCCAGGCGGAAGGCCAGGGCGCGGAGGTTCACCTGGAGGTAGCGCGGGGTCTCGCCGTCGGGGGCGAAGCCACCCTCGCGGGCGATGGAGAAGAGGGTCTTCTCGCGGCTGCGCTCACGGACCATCACGACGTCGTCGGGCTTGACGCGGAAGGACGGCTTGTCGACCTTCTGGCCGTTGACCTCGATGTGGCCGTGCACGACCATCTGACGGGCCTGGTAGATGGTGCGGGCGATGCCCGAACGCAGGACCAGGGCGTCGAGACGGCGCTCGAGCTCGATGATCAGGGCCTCACCGGTCTTGCCCTGGACCTTGGAGGCACGCTCGTAGGCGCGGACGAGCTGGCGCTCGGACACGTCGTACTGCGCGCGCAGACGCTGCTTCTCGAGCAGACGGACCTTGTAGTCCGAGTTCTGCTTGCGGCCACGGCCGTGCTCACCCGGCGGGTAGGGGCGGGCCTCGAAGTACTTGACGGCCTTCGGGGTCAGCGCGATGCCGAGGGCACGCGACTTCTTGACCTTGGGGCGGGACTGATTCGCCACTGTCTGTTTCCGTTTCTGGTTTTCGGCTTGTCAGGGTTGAGGGAGGTCGCATCCGCAGCCGGGGAAACCCGCCGGGTCCGCATGGGACCTGTCGGGCAGCCGCTCCCCTGGTCTGGGCACATACGTGCAGCACGCGAGTGGCCCACCGACCGGTCCCGGGAATCCGAGTGGTGGTGGGCTGCCCGCGACACCGTGCGAACGGTGCGCGACGCTCCTGGAGCCGGTCCGAGGACCGGGACTCCGGCTGACTGTCCTGATCTGACTGCACAGGACGCAGCGCTCCGGCGAGTCTACAGGGTGCTCAGGACCGCTTTCGACCGAGGTGCTTCCTGGTCCATTCGACCGCGTCCGCGTACCTCGCCTCGGCGCCGTGCCGGGTGGGGGTGTAGTACTCGCGGTCCTGGATCGCGTCCGGGGCGTACTGCTGGGGGGCGATGCCCTCGGGCAGGTCGTGCGGATACACGTACCCCTGCGCGTGACCGAGCTTGGCGGCGCCCTTGTAGTGCCCGTCGCGCAGATGCGGCGGTACGGGTCCGGCCAGCCCCTTTCGTACGTCGTCCAGGGCGGCGCCGATCGCCGTCGTCGCGGCGTTCGACTTCGGGGCCAGGGCGAGGGCGATGGTGGCGTGGCTGAGGGTGAGGGCGGCCTCGGGGAAGCCGATCATGGCGACGGCCTGGGCGGCGGCCACGGCTGTGGGCAGGGCGTTCGGATCGGCCAGGCCGATGTCCTCGCTCGCCGAGATCATCAGACGGCGGGCGATGAAGCGGGGGTCCTCGCCGGCCTCGATCATGCGGGCCAGGTAGTGCAGGGCGGCGTCGACGTCGGAGCCGCGGATGGACTTGATGAGGGCGCTGGCGACGTCGTAGTGCTGGTCGCCGTCGCGGTCGTACTTCACCGCGGCCCGGTCGACCGTCTCCTCCAGGGTCGTCAGCAGGACCTCGGTCTCGCCCTTGTCGAGGGCGGCCCCGGCTGCCGCCTCCAGAGCGGTCAGAGCACGGCGGGCGTCGCCGCCGGCGATGCGCAGGAGGTGGTTCTCGGTGTCCTCGGGGAGGGTGACGGCCTCCTTGAGGCCGCGCTCGTCGGTGAGGGCACGCCTGATGAGGCCGCGGAGGTCGTCGTCGGTGAGGGGTTCGAGGGTGAGGAGGAGGGAGCGGGACAGGAGCGGGGAGATCACCGAGAAGTACGGGTTCTCCGTCGTCGCCGCGATCAGGGTCACCCAGCGGTTCTCGACGGCCGGGAGGAGGGAGTCCTGCTGGGCCTTGCTGAAGCGGTGGATCTCGTCGAGGAAGAGGACGGTCTCCTTGCCGTACCCACCGGTTGCGCGGCGGGCGCCGTCGATGACCGCGCGGACCTCCTTGACGCCCGCGGTGATCGCCGAGAGCTCGACGAAGCGCTTGTTGGTGGCCTTGGAGACGACGTACGCCAGTGTCGTCTTGCCGGTGCCGGGCGGGCCCCAGAGGATCACGGAGGACGGTCCGGCCGGGCCGCCCGCGCCCTCGCCGACGAGCCGGCGCAGGGGCGAGCCCGGCTTGAGCAGGTGCTGCTGGCCCACGACCTCGTCGAGGGTGCGCGGACGCATCCGCACGGCCAGGGGGCTTCCTGCCGGATCCTTCTCCTGGCGTTCTTCTGCGGCTGCGGTGAACAGGTCGGGCTCCACGTCATGAACCCTAAATCACCGCACTGACAATCCCTCCGGGACCGTCAGCTGGTCCAGAAGTCCCACCAGCGGGTCAGGACCAGCATGCCGATGATGCCGACGTGCAGCACGGGCACGACCCAGGTGAACTCGCCGAAGAAGCTCTTCAGCCAGCGCGGGGTGGGCAGGAAGTCGTTGCGGATGTTGAACGAGGTCACGTACCAGAACATGGTGATCGTCGCGACCCAGGCCAGGGAGCACCACAGGCACAGCGCGTTGATGCGGTACAGCGACTGGAACTGCAGCCAGGTGCAGAAGGCGACACCGAAGAGCGTGCCGAAGTTGAAGGTGAGCCAGTACCAGCGCGGGAAGCGGGCGCGGGCGAGCAGGCTGATGCCGACGCAGATCACGATGCCGTAGCAGACCAGGCCGAGCATCGGGTTGGGGAAGCCGAAGGCGGCGGCCTGCTTGGACTCCATGACGCTGCCGCAGGAGACGACCGGGTTGAGACTGCAGCCGGGGGTGAAGGTCTTGCCCGCGACCTTCGCCTCGAGCAGCTTGAACTTGTCGATCGTGATGACCCACGCGGCAAGCAGACCGGCCGCGCCCGTGATCACCAGCAGCAGCGCGAACGCACGACTGCCGCCCACGGTCCGCGGTCCGGCAGAGTCGTGCTCCGGAGCGGACTCGGGCTCGGTGGAGACGTCTTTGACTGTGGTCTTGCTCATCACGCCGATTCCGCCTGCTTGAGAGTTGGACCTTCTTCGGGCAGGGGCCATTGTGCCGCACTCGGCCCTCTGTCCACCGTTCGGTGGACATAAGGAGGTACGCACGGTCGTCCCTGAGCGTTCGGTTCCGGACGATGCTCGACGGCATGACAACACACGCGAACGAACTCGCGGTGGACGTACGGGGGCTGCGCAAGCAGTACGGGGACGTGACCGCGGTGGACGGCATCGATCTCGGCATCCACAAGGGCGAGGTGTTCGGCCTGCTGGGACCCAACGGAGCGGGCAAGAGCACCACGGTGGAGATCCTCCAGGGCAACCGCACCCGGGACGCGGGCGAGGTGTCGGTGCTCGGCTCCGACCCGTCGCGCGGCACACGCGCGTGGCGCTCACGTGTCGGAATCGTCTGGCAGGACGAATCCGCACCCGCCGAGTTGACGGTCCGCGAGACCGTGCGGCATTTCGCCCGTTACTACCCGCGGCCGCGGGACCCGGAGGAGGTCATCGGACTGGTGGGTCTTCAGGCGAAGGCCGGCAGTCGGATCAAGGCGCTGTCGGGCGGCCAGCGCAGGCGTCTCGACGTGGCACTCGGCGTGATCGGCGACCCCGAGCTGCTGCTCCTGGACGAGCCGACCACCGGCTTCGACCCGGCCGCCCGGCGCCAGTTCTGGGACCTGATCCGGCTGCTGTCCCACGAGGGCACGACCATCCTGCTGACCACGCACTACCTGGAGGAGGCGGAGGCGCTCGCCGACCGGCTCGCCGTCGTCGCCCAGGGGCAGGTTGTCGCCGAGGGCGAGCCCGCCGTCCTGCGGGAGCGGTACGGCACCGGGGCCACCGTCGAGTGGACCGAGCCGGACGGAGCCACGCGCACCGAGCGCACGGACACACCGACCAGGACGGTCGCCGAACTGATGCACCGCTTCGACGGCGAGATCCCGGGCCTGAAGGTGACCCGCCCCACGCTGGAGGACGTCTACCTCCGGCTGACCGGACAGGAGGACGCGCGATGACCACGACCGCCGTACGGACCAGGACCGAGGCGGCCGCCGAGCGGCTGCCCGGGGCGTGGGGGCTGGGACTTCAGCGGGGCGCCCTGGAGATCAAGCAGTTCTTCCGGCAGCGCGACCAGGTGGTCTTCACGTTCGCGTTCCCGGTCGTGTTCCTGTTCCTGTTCGCGTCGATCTTCAGCGACGACGTGAAGGGCGCGGGCATCACCGCCTCGCAGCTGTACGTCCCGGCGATGATGGCCGCCGGCATCATGTCGACGAGCTTCCAGTCGCTCGGCATCTCCATCGCCATCGAGCGGGACGAGAAGGTGCTGCGCCGGCTGCGTGGAACGCCGATGCCGGCGGCCGCGTACTTCCTCGGCAAGATCTGGCTTGTTCTCGTCACCGGTCTGCTGGAGACGGCGATCCTGCTGCTCGTCGGCACGACTCTCTACGACGTCGAGCTGCCCTCGGACGCGAGCCGCTGGTTCGACCTGGCCTGGATCTTCGTCCTCGGACTGACGGCATGTGCGCTGCTCGGCATCGCGATCAGTTCGGTCCCGAAGTCGGGCAAGAGCGCGAGCTCCGTGGTGGTCCTGCCGTTCCTGGTGCTGCAGTTCATCTCGGGCGTGTACATCGCGATCGACACCATCCCGGACTGGATGCTGAACATCGGCGCGCTGTTCCCGCTGAAGTGGATGTGCCAGGGGCTGCGCGGGGTGTTCCTGCCGGACTCGGCGCAGGTCCTTGAGCAGACCGGCAGTTGGGAGCTCGGGAGGGTCGCACTGGTGCTCGGGGCGTGGTGCGTCGGAGGATTGGTGCTGTGTCTGCTGACCTTCCGGTGGAAGAACCGGCGCGACGGATGACGGACGTGGCGGGGGCGACCGGCGCCTACACCTGGGACCGCTCGTTCCGGCTGTGGGACACCTACTTCGCCCTCATCTGGCTGGCCACCCTGGCGTTCGTGCTCGGCACGCAACACCCGGGGTGGCCGGTCCGGGTGGTCGCGGCTGCGCTGCTGGTGCCGCTGATCCCCCTGTTCGTATGGGTGGGGCGCCCCCTGCTGAAGGGCGATCCGCCTCCCGAACGCCAGGCCCTCGGCTACCTCGTGGCGATGACGGCCCTGTTCCTGCCCTCGGCGATCCTGGTGGGCGAGACGCGGCTGATGACCTTCGCGCTCGTCCCCCAGTGCTTCATGACGTTGCGCATGCGGTGGGCCATCACGACGGTGGCCGTGATCAACCTGGCCCCTGTGGTCGGCTGGGCGCTGCTGTGGTGGCCGAGCGACCAGGACGTGTTCTTCAACGGGCTGTTCGCCGTGGTCACCCTCATCTTCTCGGTGGCCGTGGGCAGTTGGGTGATCCGGATCATCGAGCAGAGCCAGGAGCGCGCGGAGCTGATCGCCGAACTGGACGCCAGCCGGCACGAGATCTCCCGTCTCTCGTCCGCGCACGGTGCGCTGGCCGAGCGGGAGCGGATGGCCCGCGAGATCCACGACACCCTCGCGCAGGGCTTCACCAGCCTGCTGATGCTGATCCAGGCGGTCGAGGCCGAGCTCGACGACGACCTCCCGCAGGCCCGCCGCCATCTGGCGCTGATGGACGAGACGGCCCGGCAGAACCTCGCCGAGGCCCGCGCCCTGGTCGCCGGCGGCGCCCCCGCCGACCTTGACGGCACCTCCCTCCCCGACGCCCTGCGCCGCCTCGCCGCCCGCCACCAGGCGACGCTGGACGTGATCGGCCCGGTACGCCCGCTGCCCGCCGCCGCCGAGGTCGTGGCCCTGCGCTCCTGCCAGGAGGCACTGGCCAACGCCCGCAAGCACGCCGGGAGTTCGGCGACGGTGGGCATCAAGCTGGACTACGCCGCCGACACGCTCACTGTGTCCGTACGGGACGACGGCTGCGGCTTCGACACCGGCACCCCCTACGACGGCTACGGCCTTGCGGGGCTGCACGCCCGGGCCACCGAGGTCGGCGGCACAGCACAGATCCGCAGCACACCGGGCGACGGCACGACAGTGACGGTCAGCCTTCCCGTGTCCCCTTCGAGGAGCTTTTCGTGATCCGGATCATCCTGGCCGACGACCATCCCGTCGTACGGGAGGGTCTGCGGGCGATGCTCAGTGCCGAGCCGGACCTGGACGTCGTCGCCGATGCAGCGAGCGGGCCGCAGGCGGAGGCGTTGGCGGCCGAACTCCGGCCCGACATCGTGCTGATGGACCTGCGGATGCCGGACGGCGGGGGCGTGGACTCGATCGTGCGGATGGGCGAGGCGGGGCTGCCGTGCCGGGTGATCGTCCTGACGACGTACGAGACGGACCGGGACATTCTGCGGGCGGTGGAGGCCGGGGCGGCGGGCTATCTGCTCAAGGACATGCCGCGGAGTGAGTTGGCGGAGGCGGTGCGGGCCGCTGCGCGGGGCGAAACGGTGCTGGCGCCTTCGGTGGCGGCCCGGCTGGTCGACCAGCTGCGGACGAAGCCGGAGCGGCCACGGCTGTCGGAGCGGGAGACGGCGGTGTTGCGGCTGGTGGCGGAGGGGTGCACGAACGCGGAGATCGGGCGCCGGCTGTTCATCGGCGAGTCGACCGTGAAGACCCATCTGCTGCGGGCCTTCGGCAAGTTGGGGGTCGACGACCGGACGGCCGCGGTGACCAGTGCGATGCGGTTCGGGTTGCTCGACTGAGTTTCCTCGCCCCCGCCGCCCCTTCCCGTCCCCTGGGGGCTTCGCCCCCAGACCCCCGTGTCGGCCTGAACGGCCTCGTCCTCAAACGCCGGACGGGCTGAAAGATCGAAAATCAGCCTCTCCGGCGTTTGAGGAGCGGGGTCCGACTCAGCCGAGCCGGGACTCCAGTTCCGCCACGATCTCGTTCACCCCGACCGCCGCCTGCTCGCCGGACTCCATGTCCTTGAGCTGGACGACGCCCTCGGCGAGGTCGCGTTCGCCGGCGACGATCGTGTAGCGGGCGCCACTGCGGTTGGCGTTCTTCATGGCGCCCTTGAGCCCCTTGGCGCCGTAGGAGAAGTCCGCTGCGATGCCGACCTTGCGCAGCTCGGTGACCTTGGCGAACAGGACGCGGCGCGCCTCCTCGCCGAGCGGGACCGCGAACACGCTGGTCGTGGAGGGGAGTTCGAGCTCGACGCCCTCCGCCTCCAGCGCCAGGACCGTACGGTCGACGCCGAGGGCCCAGCCGACGGACGGCAGCGCGGGGCCGCCGATCATCTCGGACAGACCGTCGTAGCGGCCGCCACCGCCCACCGCGGACTGGGAGCCCAGACCGTCGTGGACGAACTCGAAGGTCGTGCGCGTGTAGTAGTCGAGACCCCGCACCAGCCTCGGGTCGTCCTCGAAGGCCACGCCCGCCGCCGTGATCAGCTCACGGACCTCCTCGTGGTACGCCTTGCAGGCGTCGCACAGGTAGTCGCGGAGCAGCGGGGCGTCGGTCAGCTGCTTCTGGACGTCCTGCCGCTTGTCGTCCAGGACGCGCAGGGGGTTGATCTCGGCACGGCGCAGGGTGTCCTCGTCCAGGTCCAGGCCGCGCAGGAAGTCCTGCAGTGCCGCCCGGTAGACCGGACGGCACTCCTTGTCGCCCAGGCTGTTGAGGAGGATCCGGAAGTCCCTGAGACCCAGCGAGCGGTACGCCTGGTCGGCCAGGATGATCAGCTCGGCGTCGAGGGCCGGGTCCTCCGCGCCGATCGCCTCGGCGCCGACCTGCGAGAAGTGGCGGTAACGGCCCTTCTGGGGGCGCTCGTAGCGGTAGTACGAGCCCGAGTACCAGAGCTTGACCGGCAGGTTGCCCAGCTTGTGCAGGTTGGCCTCCAGCGCCGCGCGCAGCACGGACGCGGTGCCCTCGGGGCGCAGGGCCAGCTGGTCGCCGCCCTTGGTCTCGAAGGCGTACATCTCCTTGGTCACGATGTCGGTGGACTCGCCGACACCGCGCGCGAAGAGCTCCACGCTCTCGAAGCCGGGGGTCTCGATGTAGCCGTAGCCGGAGTTGCGCAGCGGGGCGGCGATCGCCTCGCGGACCGCCAGGTACTTGGCGCTGTCCGGCGGGATCAGGTCGTACGTGCCCTTGGGGGCCTTGAAGGTGCTCACGGAAGGTCTCGTCACATTCCTCGTCGGGGAGCGTCCGTGCTCCCGAGGCCGGCGGCCACCTGCCGCAGATACGGGTTGGTGGCGCGCTCCTGGCCGATGGTCGTCTGGGGGCCGTGGCCGGACAGCACCACGGTCGAGTCCTCGAGCGGCAGGCACACGCGGGCCAGCGAGTCGAGCATCTCGGCCATGTCGCCGCCGGGCATGTCGGTGCGTCCGATGGAGCCGGCGAAGAGCAGATCCCCGGAGAAGAACACGGACGGGATCTCCGTGGTCTCGGGCATCCGGAACGTCACCGACCCCTTGGTATGGCCGGGCGCATGCGCGACGGAGAGCTCCAGACCCGCCAGCTCCAGCCGGACACCATCGGTCAGCTCCTTGACGTCGTCGGGCTCCCCCACGGTCAGCTCGCCCATCAGCGGCATGCCGATGGAGCGGCCGAGCGCCTTCTCGGGGTCCGCCATCATGTAGCGGTCCTCGGGGTGGATCCAGGCGGGCACGTCGTGCGCGCCGCACACCGGGACGACCGAGGCCACGTGGTCGATGTGGCCGTGGGTGAGGACGACGGCGACGGGCTTGAGCCGATGCTTCTTCAGCGCTTCCTCGACTCCTTGGGCGGCCTGATGGCCCGGGTCGATGATCACGCACTCCTCACCGGCGGCGGGGGCGACGAGATAACAGTTCGTCCCCCAGGCCCCGGCGGGGAACCCGGCAATGAGCACGATCGTCCTTCGTAGTGTCGATTACAGGCGGCTGCAGCTGCTGTCAACGAATGGATACAGCTGCCGTCAGAGCCTACCGGCGCTGCCGAATCCTCAGCGAACCCATATACGGTACGGGGCACACGCAGGCGGTCGGCTCACCAGACGCACGCGTCCCAGTCGACGTACGAGACGCATGAGGAGAAAACCCCGTGGTCACCCAGGAACAGCGGAAGCGGCAGCTCGCGCGGGAGAAGTTCTTGCGGCAGCAGCAGCGGCGCACGTCCGCGCGGCGCAAGGCGCGCATGCGGAACTCCGTGATCGCGTCGACGCTCGGCGTGGTCATCATCGGCAGCGTGGCGCTGTACACGACCGGGGTCCTCAAGGACGACAACAAGGCCAACGCGAGTTCGGAGACGACACCCAGCGCCGCGGCGACCAGCAAGGCTCCGGACCCGTGCGAGAAGGCGGCCAAGGGCTCGGTGAAGAAGCTGAGTTGGAAGAAGGAGCCGGCGATGACCATCGACAAGTCGGCGAAGTACACGATGAATCTCGCCACGACGTGCGGTGACATAGGCATCGCGCTGAAGGCGTCGGCGGCGCCGCACACCGTCAACTCGTTCAACTTCCTTGTCGGCAAGGGATACTTGGACCACACCAAGTGCCACCGGCTGGTCCCCTCGGGGATCTACGTGCTGCAGTGCGGCGACCCGACGGGCACCGGCACCGGCGGTCCCGGCTACACGATCCCGGACGAGAACCTCAAGGACAAGAGCCTCAAGGGACAGGTGTACCCGGCGGGTACGGTCGCGATGGCCAACCAGTACAACTCGCAGACGAAGAAGGGCCGCAACAGCGGCGGCAGCCAGTTCTTCCTCGTCTACCAGGACAGTCCGCTGCCGGCCGACTACACCCCGTTCGGCACGGTGTCCAAGGCGGGCATGAAGATCCTCAAGAAGATCGCCGCCGCAGGTGCCCAGGCCGCGGACCCCACGACGGGCAACACGGCACCCAACGCGACCGTTGTGATCAACAAGGCGACGGTCACGAAATCCTGATCACTTGAGGACCGCATCCGGACTCCGAGGTGCGAAATTTCGGTCGCGCGGGATGCGGACAGGCAACCCGCCGGTCGCCTATGTTGGCCGTGACGAAACTGTGGACGATGCCCGGGGGCACTGAGGCCCTCGCAGGCATCATGTGGAGGAGGCGCTGTGAGCAGCGACCCGTGGGGCCGCGTCGACGAGACGGGGACCGTGTACGTGCGTACGGCCGACGGCGAGCAGGTCGTCGGTTCCTGGCAGGCCGGCTCCCCCGAGGAGGCTCTGGCCTACTTCGAGCGCAAGTACGAGGGCCTGGTTGTCGAGATCGGCCTCCTCGAGAAGCGAGTGAAGACCACCGACCTGTCCGCGAAGGACGCGCAGACCGCCATCGACCACATCCGCGAGCAGGTCGACGCGCACCACGCGGTCGGCGACCTGGACGTTCTGCGGACGCGCCTCGACAAGCTCGTCGCAACCGTCGAGGCACGCCGTGAGGAGCGCAAGCAGCAGCGCGCGAAGCAGTCCGACGAGGCGCGTCACGCCAAGGATGCGCTGGTCGTCGAGGCGGAGGAGCTGGCGCAGTCCGATCAGTGGCGGGCGGCCGGTGAGCGGCTGCGTGCGCTGGTGGACACCTGGAAGGGCCTGCCGCGTCTGGACCGCAAGTCGGACGACGAGCTGTGGCACCGCTTCTCGCACGCCCGGTCGGCGTTCTCCAAGCGCCGCAAGGCCCACTTCGCGTCGCTCGACGCGCAGCGCGAGGAGGCCCGCAAGGCCAAGGAGCGGCTGGTCTCCGAGGCCGAGGCGCTGTCCGGCTCGACGGACTGGGGTCCGACGGCCGCGCGCTACCGCGAGCTGATGACGGAGTGGAAGGCCGCCGGCCGCGCACAGCGCGAGCACGAGGACGACCTGTGGAACCGCTTCCGCGGCGCCCAGGACGTGTTCTTCGCCGCCCGCAGCTCGGTCTTCGCGGAGCGGGACGCCGAGCAGTCGGAGAACCTGAAGCTGAAGGAGGAGCTGGCCGGCGAGGCCGAGAAGATCCTCCCGATCAGGGATCTGAAGGTGGCGCGCGCCGCGTTCCGTTCGGTCAACGAGCGGTGGGAGGCCATCGGCCACGTGCCGCGCGACGCGCGTCCGAAGGTCGAGGGCCGGATGCACGCGGTCGAGCGGGCGATCCAGGAGGCCGAGGAGTCCGAGTGGCGCCGGACGAACCCGGAGGCACGCGCGCGTGCCGAGGGTCTGACCGGCCAGCTCCAGGCGGCCGTGGACAAGCTGAGCGGCCAGATCGAGCAGGCGCGTGCCCAGGGCAACAACGCCAGGGCCGACAAGCTCGAGCGGGAGCTGGAGGGCCGCCAGGCACTCCTGGACCAGGCGCTGAAGGGCCTGCAGGAGTTCGGCGGCTGACCTTCCCCTGCTTTTCCGGTGGCCCGGCGGTCTCGTACCGCCGGGCCACCGGCATGTTCAGGCCCGGGCGCCAGTGCGTCGGTTACGACCTCCGGGCCGACGTCACCCGGTACACGTCGTACACGCCCTCCACGCCCCGCACCGCCTTCAGGACGTGTCCGAGGTGCTTCGGGTCGCCCATCTCGAAGGTGAAGCGTGAGGTGGCCACGCGGTCGCGGGAGGTCTGGACGGCCGCGGACAGGATGTTGACGTGCTGGTCGGACAGGACGCGGGTGACGTCCGAGAGCAGCCGGGAGCGGTCCAGTGCCTCGACCTGGATGGCGACCAGGAAGACCGAGGACTGGGTGGGCGCCCACTCGACCTCGAGGATGCGCTCGGGCTCGCGGGACAGTGACTCCACGTTCACGCAGTCGCTGCGGTGAACCGATACTCCGCTACCGCGCGTGACGAAACCGATGATGGGGTCGCCCGGGACCGGCGTACAACAGCGGGCCAGTTTGACCCACACGTCGTCGACGCCCTTGACGACGACGCCCGGGTCGGCGTTGGACCGGCGCTTACGGCTGCGGCTCCTGGTCGGCGGGACCGACTCGTCGATCTCCTCGGTGGCCGCCTCCTCCCCGCCGAGCGCGGAGACGAGCTTCTGCACGACGTTCTGCGCGGAGACATGGCCCTCGCCGATGGCCGCGTACAGCGCGGAGATGTCCGGGTAGCGCATCTCGTGCGCGAGCGTGACCAGCGAGTCGCCGGTGAGGATGCGCTGGATCGGCAGGTTCTGCTTGCGCATCGCGCGGACGATGGCGTCCTTGCCCTGCTCGATCGCCTCGTCGCGGCGCTCCTTGGAGAACCAGGCCCGGATCTTGTTGCGGGCACGCGGCGACTTGACGAAGTTCAGCCAGTCGCGGGACGGGCCGGCACCGGCCGCCTTGGAAGTGAAGACCTCCACCAGATCGCCGTTGTCCAGGGTGGATTCGAGCGGTACGAGGCGGCCGTTGACCCGTGCTCCTATCGTGCGGTGGCCCACCTCGGTGTGCACCGCGTAGGAGAAGTCCACGGGCGTGGCACCGGCCGGCAGCGCTATCACGTCGCCCTTCGGCGTGAAGACGAAGACCTCGTTGCGCGAGAGGTCGAAGCGCAGGGACTCCAGGAACTCGCCCGGGTCCTCGGTCTCCTTCTGCCAGTCGAGCAGCTGGCGCAGCCACGCCATGTCGTTGAGGTGGTCGTCCTTGCCGGTGCTCTTCGGCGCGTCCGAGCGCACCTTGGAGGTGCCTGCGACGGCCTCCTGCTTGTACTTCCAGTGCGCGGCGATGCCGTACTCGGCGCGGCGGTGCATGTCGAACGTGCGGATCTGCAGCTCGACGGGCTTGCCGTTGGGGCCGATGACCGTCGTGTGCAGCGACTGGTACATGTTGAACTTGGGCATCGCGATGTAGTCCTTGAACCGGCCGGGGACCGGGTTCCATCGCGCGTGCACGGTGCCGAGGGCGGCGTAGCAGTCGCGGACCGTGTCGACGAGGACACGAATGCCCACCAGGTCGTAGATCTCCGCGAAGTCGCGACCGCGGACGATCATCTTCTGGTAGACGCTGTAGTAGTGCTTCGGGCGGCCGGTGACGGTGGCCTTGATGCGGGCGGCCCGCAGGTCGGTCTGGACCTCGTCGGTCACTATGGCCAGGTACTCGTCACGCTTCGGTGCCCGCTCGGCCACCAGCCGTACGATCTCGTCGTACATCTTGGGGTAGAGGATCGCGAAGGCGAGGTCCTCCAGCTCCCACTTGATGGTGTTCATGCCCAGGCGGTGGGCGAGCGGCGCGTAGATCTCGAGGGTCTCGCGCGCCTTCTTCTCCTGCTTCTCGCGCTTGAGGTAGCGCATGGTGCGCATGTTGTGCAGGCGGTCGGCGAGCTTGATGACCAGGACGCGCGGGTCCTTGGCCATCGCCACGACCATCTTGCGCACGGTCTCGGCCTGCGCGGCCTCGCCGAACTTGACCTTGTCCAGCTTGGTGACGCCGTCCACGAGCAGGGCGACCGAGTCACCGAAGTCGCGGCGGAGCTGGTCGAGGCCGTACTCGGTGTCCTCGACGGTGTCGTGCAGGAGGCCGGCCATGAGGGTGGCGGGGTCCATGCCGAGTTCGGCGAGGATGGTGGTGACGGCGAGCGGGTGCGTGATGTACGGGTCGCCGCTCTTGCGCTTCTGGCCGCGGTGCCAGCGCTCGGCGACCTGATAGGCCTTCTCTATCTGCCGCAGCGTCGCCGTCTCGATCTTCGGGTCGTTGCTGCGCACTATCCGCAGCAGCGGCTCCAGGACCGGGTTGTACGGGTTGGAGCGCTGGACACCGAGGCGGGCGAGGCGGGCGCGGACGCGGTTGGAGGAGCCGGAACGGGCGGGCTGGCCGGTGTTCGGACGGACCGCGGGCGGCGTGGATCGCTCGGCCGACGGGGCTCCGCCCGAGTCGGGAGCGGGGGAAGGCTTGGGGCGCGACTCCTCGGCCGACTTGTCGACGGGCGCGGACTGGGCGTGCTCGACCGGGCCGCGGGCGTCGTTCTTCGCGTGCGGCGCGTTCGGTGCGGGCTTGGCCGCGGCCTCCGAGACGGACTCGGGCTTGGCGGCGGTCAGGTGCTGGGCCTCGTCTGGCAAGAGGACTCCTCGTGCGCGATCCGGGTCCCCCGGTCAGGCTCCGGAGACCCCATGGTAGCGATCCTGGGCCGCAGGATCGCCTTCAGGCCAATGTGAGGGCCGTCTACCGAAGGAACACGAGGGGCTGCCGCCGGATTCCTGGGGGCGGATTCGGGGTGATCCGGGGGTGATCCAGGGGTGACCTGGGGGTGACGGGGCGTATGCGGGGGGCTGGCCGTGCGGGCGTGAGCCGGCTTGCGCGGGGTGCGGGGGCGGGCGCTTGGGCGGGGCTCGCATCTGTGGGTGCGGTGCGGGCTGGGCGGTGGTGTCGGGCGCGGGTCCGTTCCCATGGCGCGGGCTTGCGCGGGTTGCAACCCCTGCACCTGCGCCAGGCGTGGCTAGCCCGGGCTACCCGCTGTCCGCGCGCAGGCCGGCTTGCACGGGGCGCAGCCCCGGCACCTGGGCGGGCCTCGTACCTGTTCGCCCGGCGCGGCCTCTGCGGTTGCGTGAAGCACCGGCCCAGGACTGCCCGTAGCGCGGGTGGGCAAGTGCTGCGGCGGGAGGGAGTTCCGATCCCGTAGGGCCCGGTCACGGACGAACGGCCGTCCCCGAGAGTCGGGAGCGGCCGTTCGTCGTGGGGTCTTGCCATCGTGGTCACACCACGAGCAGGGCCTCCAGCGAGGCGCCGGTGAGGGCCGGTTCCAGGCGGGTGCGGCCGCCGAGGAAGCCGAGCTCCATCAGGACCGCAAGGCCGGCGACCTCGGCGCCCGCCCGGCGGATCAGCTGGATCGAGGCCTCGGCGGTGCCGCCGGTGGCGAGGACGTCGTCGACGATCAGGATGCGGTCGTCGACGCTCAGGTCCTCGGCGTGCACCTCGATCTCCGCGGAGCCGTACTCCAGGTCGTACGCCTGGCTGAGCGTGGCTCCGGGGAGCTTGCCCGCCTTGCGTACGGGGATGAAGCCGAGGCCGGCGCGGACGGCGACCGGGGCGCCGAGGATGAAACCCCGGGCCTCCAGGCCGACGACCTTGGTGGCGCCGGTGCGCTCGGCGATCTCGGCGAGTGCGTCGGTGAGCGCCGTGAACGCCGCCGGGTCCGCCAGGAGCGGGGTGATGTCCTTGAACATCACACCCGGCTCCGGGTAGTCGGCCACATCACGGATGCGGCTGAGCAGCAGCTCCTTGACGTCGGTCATCGGCGCTTCCCCGAAGGACGGCCACGGCCACGGTTGCGGGACGCGGGCTGGTTGCGCGGGCCGACGACCGCGGGAGCCGCGTCCTCGGGCTCGTCGTCGTCCTCGTACGTCCCGTCCACGGCCTCGGGCTCCACCGGCTCACCCTGCGCCGCGGCCTGGGCCCGCTTGGCCAGGACGCGCTTCCTGAGCGCCTTCATCTGCGGCTCGCGCTCCTTGAGGTCGGCGACGAGCGGCGTGGCGATGAAGATCGAGGAGTACGCACCGGCCGCGAGGCCGACGAACAGCGACAGCGAGATGTCGTTGAGCATGCCGGCACCGAGGAAGCCGCCACCGATGAACAGCAGGGCGCCGACCGGCAGCAGTGCGACGACGGTCGTGTTGATGGACCGCATCAGGGTGCTGTTGATCGAGCGGTTGGCGACATCGCTGTATGTCCAGCGGGTCTGCTTGGTGATGTCCTTCGTCTGCTCCTTGAGGCTGTCGAAGACGACGACCGTGTCGTAGAGCGAGTAACCGAGGATGGTCAGCAGACCGATCACCGTGCCCGGCGTGACCTCGAAGCCGACGAGGGCGTAGATGCCGGTGGTGATGGTGATGTCGTGGATCAGCGCGACCAGCGCTGCGAACGCCATGCGCCACTCGAAGGCGATCGCCAGGTAGATCACGACCAGGACCATGAAGATCGCCAGACCCTGCCAGGCCTTGTTGGCGACCTGGTCACCCCAACTCGGGCCGACCAGGTCCGCGTTGATGTTCTCGGAGTTGACCTTCAGGTCGGTGGCGAGCTTGTCCTTGATCGTGTCGGACTTGTCGGTGTCGATGCCCGCGATCTGGATGCGCAGGCTGCCGTCGCCGAGCTTCTGGACGATCGCGTCGTGCCCGGACGCGTCCTGCGCGTACCCCTCGGCGGCGGTGACCGAGGCGGACATGTTCTTCGGGGTGGTGAAGACCGCACCACCCTGGAACTCGATGCCCATGTTCAGGCCGCGCACCGCCAGGCCGACGATGGCCGTGATGGTGATGAGGATCGAGATGCCGTACCAGATCTTGCGGTTGCCGACGAAGTCGTAGCCGACCTCGCCGCGGTGCAGTCGGGCGCCGAGGCTGCCGAGTTTCGACATCTCACGCCTCCTTCGGGTCGACGGGGCCGGCGGCGGGACGGGCGGGACGACGGGTGCGGCGCAGCGGAGGCTTGGCCCCGAGTGCCTTCGGGTCGAGGCCGGACAGCTTGTGGCCGCTCGAGAAGAACCGTCGGCGAGCCAGGAGCGTCATCAGCGGCTTGGTGAAGAGGAAGACGACGACCACGTCGAGCACGGTGGTCAGACCGAGCGTGAACGCGAAGCCCTGGACCTTGCCGACGGTGACGATGAACAGCACCGCGGCGGCGAGGAACGACACGAAGTCGGAGACCAGGATGGTGCGCCGCGCGCGCGGCCAGGCGCGCTCGACGGCGGGGCGCAGCGAGCGGCCCTCGCGGATCTCGTCCCTGATGCGTTCGAAGAACACGATGAACGAGTCCGCTGTGATACCGATCGCGACGATCGCACCGCAGACGGCCGGCAGGTTCAGCGCGAAGCCGATGCCCGGACCGAGCAGCGCCATGATCACGTACGTGAGGATTCCGGAGACCAGCAGCGAGGGAATGGCGATGACCGACAGGCCCCGGTAGAAGATCAGCAGGTAGATGACGACCAGTCCGAGGCCGATCGCACCCGCGATGAGACCGGCGTGCAGCTGCTCACCGCCGAGCGCGGCGGTCACCGTGGTGACGCTGTCCTCCTTGAAGGACAGCGGCAGGGCGCCGTACGACAGCATGTTGGCGAGGCTCTGGGCCTCTTCCTGGGTGAAGCTGCCGGAGATCTCCGCGCTGCCGCCGGTCAGCGCCTGGCTGACGGACGGGTCGGAGACGACGTCGCCGTCGAGGACGATGGCGAACTGGTTCTGCGGGGGCTGGTTCTTGGCCAGCTTGCCGGTGATGTCACCGAACTTCGAGGTGCCCTTGCCGGTGAAGTCCATGGTGACGGTCCAGCCGGCGGCGGTCTGCGTGTTGTAGACGGCCTGGGCCTTCTTGACGTCGGTGCCGTCGACCTCGGCGGGGCCGAGCACGTACTTCTGCCACTGACCCTGCGAGTTCTGGCCGCAGGCGACGGTGGGGTCGGTGGCCTTGGTGCCCTTACCGGCCGTGGCACGCTGCGCCTTCTTGGTGCAGTCGAGAGCGGCGTACTGCGCCTGGAGCTTGGTGGTCGCGGCGTCGCTGGAGGAGCTGCTGCTCGCGGACGGGGAGGCGGAGGCCTTCGCGCTGGAGGAGGCGGTGGCGCTCGGCGTCGCGTCTGCCTTCAGGGCGTCGGTGACCGCGCGGCCCTGGGAGGTGGCGGTCGCCGAAGGGGTCGCGGAGGACGACGAGGTCGACTTGTCCGTGGCCTTGTCGGTGGCCTTGCCCGAGGCGCTGCTGGAGGCGCTCGGCGACGGGGTGGCCGTCGCGGCGCTGCCGGAGATCTCGGTGGTGATCACCGGCCGGAAGTAGAGCTTGGCGGTGGTGCCGACCTGCTCCCGCGCCTCCTTGGAGTTCGTGCCCTTGGGGATGTTGACGATGATGTTCTTGTTGCCCTGGGTCTGAACCTCGGCCTCCGAGACACCAAGACCATTGACACGGCGGTTCATGATGTCGACCGCTGTGTCCATGTTGGTCTTGTTGATCGCGGCTTCCTGGCCCGGCTCTGCGACCGCGCGGAGCGTGATGCTCGTACCACCGGCCAGGTCGATACCGAGACGCGGAGTCGTGTGTCCGGAAGCGAACATTCCGCCGGTGAGCGCCACGATGGCGATCAGGATGAGGGCCAGCGAGCGCCCCGGCTTGCTCTGGGCGCTCGCGCTCCGGCCCCTCTTAGGTGCTGCCACCTTCTCGTACTCCCTCTCGGGCCACCGCGCGCCGGGTTGCGGGGCGGGCGGCCATGACATGGTGTCGGGATTCCGTGCGAGCTGCGCATCGTCCGGGATGCGCGGTCCTTGCCCGCGCACCCCGGAGGACGCCTACTTCACGCCGGAGTCGCCCTCGGTCTTCTTCGGCTCGTCGTCCGACTTGGCCTCGGCGGCCACGGTGCCTTCGGCCGGCTCCTCGGATTCGTCCTTCTTGCCGAGGTCGACGGACTTGTCGTCGGAGGCGGCGGCAGCTTCGTCGGCGGAGTCGTCGGACTCGGTGAGGGAGGAGGCGTCGTCCGGGACCACGTCGGAGTCGGACTTCAGGTCGTGCTCGATGCCGTGCACGATGCGGTTGTACTCGTCATCGGAGAGCACGGAACCGATGGCGTTCTTGGCGAAGAGGAGCTCGACGCCCGGGCCGGCGTCGAGGAGGAGCGTGTCCTCGTTGACCTCCTTGACCGTCGCGTACATGCCCCCGATCGTGCGGACGCCGCTGCCGGGCTGCAACTCGTTGCGCATCGCGGCGGCCTTCTGCTGCTTGCGCTTGGCCGAGCGGGTCATGAGGAACATGGCCCCGATGAGCACGATGAAGGGGAGGAGCATGCCGATGTTATTCACGGGACGGAATTTCCTTCGCACGACCGCGATGGAGAGCGGCCTCATGGATGGGGGTATGTATACCGCCGACAAAGGCGGCATCGGCGGAGTCTAAGCGAGTCCGCGCGCAAGGAACAACGCTCAGCATGGCACCTGGGTTCCTGGCCCGGCCAATGCCCGCGCCGTCACGATGGCGTCACGTCCCGAACAGGTCCTGTTGTCCGTTTCCCGCAGTCGCCGAGCGGGGCGGGGTGAGGCCGAGATGCGCCCATGCGGCTGGGGTGGCGACCCGTCCGCGCGGGGTACGGGCGAGCAGTCCCTCCCGGACGAGGAAGGGCTCGGCGACCTCTTCCACGGTCTCACGCTCCTCCCCCACCGCGACAGCGAGCGTGGACAGACCGACGGGGCCGCCGCCGAACAGCTTGAGCAGGGCCTCGAGGACACCGCGGTCGAGGCGGTCGAGACCGCGGGCGTCGACCTCGTAGACCTTCAGGGCGGCCTTCGCGATCTCGCGGGTGATGAACCCGTCCGCCTTGACCTGGGCGTAGTCGCGCACGCGGCGCAGCAGACGGTTGGCGATACGGGGCGTGCCGCGGGAGCGGCCGGCGATCTCGGCCGCGCCGTCCGCCTCGACCTCGACGTCGAGCAGGTTCGCCGAGCGGTGGATGACGCGCTCCAGCTCGGCGGGCTCGTAGAACTCCATGTGTGCGGTGAAGCCGAAGCGGTCGCGCAGCGGGGGCGGCAGCAGGCCCGCGCGCGTGGTGGCGCCGACCAGCGTGAACGGGGGCAGTTCGAGCGGGATGGCGGTGGCGCCGGGGCCCTTGCCGACGATGACGTCGACGCGGAAGTCCTCCATCGCCATGTACAGCATCTCCTCGGCGGGCCGGGACATGCGGTGGATCTCGTCGAGGAAGAGGACCTCGCCCTCCTGGAGGGAGGAGAGGATCGCGGCGAGGTCGCCGGCGTGCTGGATGGCGGGGCCGCTGGTGATGCGGATGGGGGCGCCCATCTCGGCCGCGATGATCATCGAGAGCGTGGTCTTGCCGAGGCCCGGGGCGCCGGATAGCAGCACGTGGTCGGCGGTGGCGCCACGCGCGCGTGCGGCTCGCAGAACGAGGTCGAGCTGCTCGCGGACCTTCTCCTGACCGATGAACTCGTCCAGGTCCTTGGGACGCAGGGCGGCCTCGACGGCCTGGTCCTCGCGGTCGGCGACAGAGCCCACGAGCCGCTCCGCGGCGGAGTCGTCGGTCGGGTCGTCCCAGTTCACTGAGATCTCCTAGCTGGGGTGGCGCAGGTGGGTCAGCGGGCGCGGTTGAGGGTCTGCAGGGCCGCTTTCAGCAACTGACCGACCTGGGGCGTGCCCTCGGCAGCCTCGGCCTGCGGTGCTACGGCGGACACGGCCTCGTCGGCCTCGCGGGTGGCGTACCCGAGGCCGATCAGGGCGGCGTGCAGCTGGTCGCGCCAGCCGGAGGTGATCGCCGTACCGATGGCTGGGGCGCCGATCGGCTCGCCGAGCCGGTCCTTCAGTTCGAGGAGCAGCTTCTGGGCGCCCTTCTTGCCGATGCCGGGGACGGCGATCAGTGTCTTCTCGTCCCCTGTGGCAACCGCCCTGCGCAGGGTGTCCGGGGCGTGCACGGCGAGCATGGCCTGGGCCAGCCGCGGCCCCACGCCGCTGGCGGTCTGGAGCAGCTCGAAGACCTGGCGCTCGTCGTCGTCCACGAAGCCGTACAGGGTGAGCGAGTCCTCCCGTACGACGAGGGAGGTGGCGAGCTTGGCCGGCTTGCCGAGGCGGAGCGTGGACAGGGTGTTCGGCGTGCACTGCACGGCCATGCCGACACCACCGACCTCGACGACGGCGGCGTCGGGGGCGAGTGCTGCGATGGTGCCGCTCACGAAGGCGATCATGCCGTACGGCCTTTCGAAGTGATCGGTGCTTTGGCCGCGTGCAGGGCGACGGCCTGCTGGAGGCGGTTCTGGGCGGGGGCGCGCCAGATGTGGCAGATGGCGAGCGCGAGGGCGTCCGCGGCGTCGGCCGGCTTCGGGGGCGCGTCGAGCCGGAGCAGGCGCGTCACCATGGCGCCGACCTGGGCCTTGTCGGCGCGGCCGCTGCCGGTGACCGCGGCCTTGACCTCACTGGGAGTGTGCAGGGCGACGGGGAGGCCACGGCGGGCCGCACAGAGCATGGCTACGGCGCTGGCCTGGGCGGTGCCCATCACGGTCCGTACGTTGTGCTGGCTGAACACCCGCTCCACGGCGACGACTTCGGGCCGGTGCTCGTCCATCCACTGCTCGATGCCCTGCTCGATGGCGACGAGGCGCTGTCCCAACTCGGCGTCCGCGGGCGTCCGTACGACCCCGACGCCCACCATGGTGAGCGGCCGGCCCGCGACCCCCTCGACGACGCCCACACCGCACCGCGTCAGTCCGGGGTCCACCCCGAGTACACGCACGCCAACCCCTCCCTTCGATCGCCTGTTTGTGCAGGCTATCGGGTGCCACCGACAAGGCCGTGCATCCACTCCCGGCAAAGCGACGGGCCGACGGGTGTGTCCCGTCGGCCCGTTGAGCCACTTGGTCCGCTCGGTTCGCGGCAGCGCTACGCGTCCACCTTCTCCATGACCTCGTCGCTGACGTCGAAGTTGGCGAAGACGTTCTGCACGTCGTCGCTGTCCTCCAGCGCGTCGATCAGCCTGAAGATCTTCCGGGCGCCCTCCTCGTCCAGCTCGACCTGCATGGTCGGGACGAAGTTGGCCTCGGCGGAGTCGTAGTCGATCCCGGCGTCCTGGAGGGCGGTGCGGACGGCGACCATGTCGGTGGCCTCGCTGAGCACCTCGAAGGACTCACCGAGGTCGTTGACCTCCTCGGCGCCCGCGTCCAGGACGGCACCCAGGACGTCGTCCTCACTGAGCTCGCCCTTGGGGACGATGACGACGCCCTTGCGGTTGAACAGGTACGACACCGAGCCGGGGTCGGCCATGTTGCCGCCGTTGCGGGTCATGGCGACGCGCACGTCGGAGGCGGCGCGGTTGCGGTTGTCGGTGAGGCACTCGATGAGCACCGCGACGCCGTTCGGGCCGTAGCCCTCGTACATGATCGTCTCGTAGTCGGCACCGCCGGCCTCGAGACCACCGCCGCGCTTGACCGCGGAGTCGATGTTCTTGTTCGGGACCGACTGCTTCTTCGCCTTCTGGATGGCGTCGTAGAGCGTCGGGTTGCCCTCGATGTCGACGCCGCCCATACGCGCAGCGACCTCGATGTTCTTGATCAGCTTCGCGAAGAGCTTGCCGCGCTTGGCATCGATCACGGCCTTCTTGTGCTTCGTCGTGGCCCATTTAGAGTGGCCGGACATCTGCCTGTCTCCTTCGCGTAACCCATCCAGATACGAACGCCAGAGATCCTACAAGGACTCCGCCGTCCGGTTGGCGCGCACCATGTCGACGAACAGGGAGTGCACGCGGTGGTCGCCGGTCAGTTCCGGGTGGAACGACGTGGCGAGCGCGTTGCCCTGGCGGACCGCAACGATGTGGCCGTCGTGCTCGGCGAGCACCTCGGTCTCGGCGCCGACGGACTCGACCCAGGGGGCGCGGATGAAGACGCCCTCTACAGGATCGCCCTCGACGCCCCGGACGTCGACCGCCGCTTCGAAGGACTCGTTCTGACGTCCGAAGGCGTTGCGGCGCACGATCATGTCGATGCCGCCGATGGTCTCCTGGCCCGAACGCGGGTCGAGGATCTTGTCGGCGAGCATGATCATGCCCGCGCAGGTGCCGTAGACAGGCATGCCGGCACGCACGCGCGCGCGTAGGGGCTCCATCACGCCGAACAGGACGGCCAGCTTGGAGATGGTGGTGGACTCGCCGCCGGGGATGACCAGGCCGTCCACCTCGGCGAGTTCCTCGGGGCGCCGCACCTGCCTGGCCACGGCATCAGCCGTGGCCAGGGCGACGAGGTGCTCCCGGACGTCGCCCTGGAGGGCCAGGACGCCTATGACAGGAGTGCTCATCAGTGGTTACCAGCCGCGGTTGGCGTAGCGCTCGGCCTCGGGGAGGGTGTCGCAGTTGATGCCGACCATGGCCTCGCCGAGGTTGCGGGACGCGTCCGCGATGATCTTGGGGTCGTCGTAGAAGGTGGTCGCCTTCACGATGGCGGCGGCTCGCTTGGCCGGGTCGCCGGACTTGAAGATGCCGGAGCCGACGAAGACGCCCTCGGCGCCGAGCTGGCGCATCAGGGCGGCGTCGGCCGGGGTGGCGACGCCACCGGCGGAGAAGAGGACCACCGGGAGCTTCCCGAGCTCGGCGACCTCCTTGACCAGCTCGTACGGGGCGCGCAGGTCCTTGGCGGCGGCGTACAGCTCGTTGTTGTCGTAGCCGCGCAGCCGGGCGATCTCGTTCTTGATCTGGCGCAGGTGGCGCACGGCCTCGACCACGTTGCCGGTGCCGGCCTCGCCCTTGGAGCGGATCATCGCCGCGCCCTCGGCGATGCGGCGCAGGGCCTCGCCGAGGTTGGTGGCGCCGCAGACGAACGGGGTCGTGAAGGCGAACTTGTCGCTGTGGTTGACCTCGTCGGCCGGGGTGAGAACCTCGGACTCGTCGATGTAGTCCACGCCGAGGGACTGCAGCACCTGGGCCTCGACGAAGTGGCCGATGCGGGACTTGGCCATGACCGGGATCGAGACGGCCTCGATGATGCCCTCGATCATGTCCGGGTCGGACATACGGGCCACGCCGCCGTCCTTGCGGATGTCGGCCGGGACCCGCTCGAGGGCCATGACGGCGACGGCGCCCGCGTCCTCGGCGATCTTCGCCTGCTCCGGCGTGACGACGTCCATGATCACGCCACCCTTGAGCTGCTCGGCCATGCCGCGCTTCACGCGCGCGGTGCCGGTCTCGGGGGCCTGGTTTTCGGAGAGCGTGCTGGACACGGGTGACCTCACTCGGTGAAAGAGGGTTTCTGCAGTCACCGAGGAAACGCGAGTGGACCAGGCCACGGCAAGGGCCAATGGGTACGCGGTGGATCCTTTTCCGGGCCGGCGTGGGGTTATGGCTGCTGGGCGACCCGGTCGGCGAGCGCCCCCGGCGGCTCGTCGTCCATCTCGAAGGCCATCGGGAAGGGGGCGTGTCCGGCCAGCCGGAACCAGCGCACCTTGCGGTGTTCCCGGAGCCTGCGTGCCGCGCCCACCGCGTCGTTGTGGAAGCGCCGAGCCATCGGTACCCGCCGTACGGCTTCGGTCAGTTCGCGGGTGGCCTGGTCTCCGCCGGGTGCCTCGCGCACCACCTCCACCTGCTGCGCCTCCGCGAACACGGCCCGCAGCGCCTGGCTCAGCTCGCTCTCGGCAACCTCCCGTTGCTCCTCCTCGGCCTGCCGGGCGGCATGGGCCGCCTCGTACAGGACGATCGAGGCGGCCGGGTCGAGGACGCCGGACGTGGCGAGTTCCTGCGCCACGGAGGCCCTGCGCAGCAACTGCGCGTCTAGCGCGGCACGGGCGGCGTCGATCCGGGCGTGCAGCCGGTCCAGGCGGCCCGCCGTCCAGCTCAGGTACAGGCCGATCGCGACGAGGACGACGAGGATCCAGATGAGGGTTGCGGTCACGGGCCGTTACGTTACCGGGGCGCCTCATCGTGCCCGGGGGCTGCCGCCCCCGGACGCCGGCTTCGGCCTCAACTGCCTTGTCCTCGAAGGCCGGACGGGCTGAAAAACCGTGACCGGCACCGGACAGCCGCCATCAGTCCCGGGCCAGCCCCAACCGCGCTCGCAGCCCCGGCCCCCGGTCGTCCTCCGCCGCCGCAACCGCCGTTGTCCCGTCCGTCACCGTCTCGTACACCGACAGGATGTCCGCCCCGACGGTCGACCAGTCGAAGCGCCGTACGTGTGCGCTGCCCCGCTCCCGCAGCTCGGCCCGTCGTGCCGGGTCCGCGAGCAGTCGCAGCGCCGCCTCGGCCAGCGCCTCGGGGTCCTCGTTGGCGAAGAGTTCGCCCGCCGCGCCCTGGTCGAGGACCTGGGCGAAGGCGTCCAGGTCGGAGGCGAGCACGGGGGCCCCTGCCGACATGGCCTCGACGAGGATGATGCCGAAACTCTCGCCGCCGGTGTTCGGCGCCACGTACAGGTCGATGCTGCGCAGGAAGCGGGCCTTGTCCTCGTCGCTGACCATGCCGAGGAACTGGACGCGCGAGCGCAGTTCGGCAGGCAGCGACTCGACCGCCTCCTCCTCGTCGCCGCGGCCGGCGACCAGGAGCCTGGTCCGGGGCCGCTCGGCAAGAATCCTGGGCAGGGCCTTCATCAGGACCGGCAGACCCTTGCGCGGCTCGTCGATGCGGCCGATGAAGCCGATGGTGTCGCCCTGCCACTCCGCCTTGGGCTTGGCCCGCGCGAAGAAGTCGACGTCGACGCCGTTCGGGATGACGACCGCGTCGCCGCCGAGGTGTTCGACCAGCGTGCGGCGCGCGTACTCGCTCACCGCGATCCGGGCGCTGATCTTCTCCAGGGCCGCCTGGAGGATCGAGTAGGCGGCGATCATCGCCCGCGAGCGTGGGTTGGAGGTGTGGAAGGTGGCCACTATCGGGCCCGACGCCGCCCAGCACGTCAGCAGGCCCAGTGACGGCGACGTCGGCTCGTGGATGTGGACGACGTCGAACTCGCCGTCGTGCAGCCAGCGCCGGACGCGGGCGGCGCTCAGGAAGCCGAAGTTGAGCCGGGCCACCGAGCCGTTGTACGGCACCGGGACCGCGCGGCCGGCCGAGACGACGTACGGCGGCAGCGGGGTGTCGTCGTCGGCGGGGGCGAGGACGGAGACCTCGTGGCCGAGACGGATGAAGTACTCGGCCAGATCACGGATGTGGAACTGGACGCCGCCGGGCACATCCCAGGAGTACGGGCAGACGATGCCGATTCTCACGAGGGCCCCATCTCGGGATCCAGGGGGTCCGCCGAGCTTTTCCCGGAGGGTTTCCTCGCAGGATCGAGGTCCTTGAGCCACAAGCGCTGGAGCATGTGCCAGTCCTCCGGATGGTCGGCGATCCCCGTGGCGAAGGCATCGGCCAGCGCCTGTGTCATGACAGACGTCTTTTCGGCGCGGCTACCTGTCTCGGGCACCTCGACCGGGGGATGCACGCGCCCCCGCATGACGGGTGAGTCGTCGTACCAGAGCGTGACCGGCAGGAGCAGGGCGCCGGTCTGCTGGGCGAGAAGGGCCGGGCCCGCGGGCATCCGGGTGGCCTCGCCGAAGAACTCGACCTCGACGCCCGAGGCGGACAGGTCGCGCTCGGCGACCAGGCAGACCAGGCCACCGTCGCGCAGCCGCCGGGCCAGCGTGCCGAAGGCGGTGCCGCCGCTGTGCGGCAGGACCTCCATGCCCAGGCCCTCGCGGTAGGCGACGAAGCGGTCGTACAGCGTCTCCGGCTTGAGGCGCTCGGCGACCGTGGTGAACGGCGTCTCGAGCGCGGTGGTGACCCAGGCGCCGGCGAGGTCCCAGTTGGCCATGTGCGGGAGCGCCAGAATGAGGCCACGGTCGGAGGCGATCCCGTCGGTCAGGTAGTGCACGTCCTTGGGGTCGAAGCCGCCCTTTATGCGCTCGGCACTCCACGCCGGGAGGCGGAAGGACTCCATCCAGTAGCGCAGGTACGAACGCATGCCCGCGCGCGAGAGCTCGGCGAGGCGCTCCGGGCCGGCGTCGGGCACCACGCGCGCATAGTTGCTCTCCAGGCGCTGTACGCCCTTGCCGCGCCGCTTCCAGGCGATATCGGCGATGGTCCGGCCCAGCCGTACGGCCACCGGCTCGGGGAGCTTCTTGATCGTGCTCCAGCCGAGTCCGTACAGCGAGTCCGTCAGCTGATCGCGGGCACTCACTTCGCCGCCTCACTCCCCTGGGAGGCATTCTCGCTCTCCTGGGCGTCCGCCGCGGCCTCGGCCTCGGCCGACTCGCGACGGACGGTCACGACGCGCTGGATCAGCGTGACGAGGCTGCCGACGGCGACGATCCACAGGGCGATCGGGAGCAGGTACTGGATGCCCGGCACGCCGAACTTGTGCAGTCCCGCCAACCCGGCCGCCACCAGCGAGATCACCAGGCGCTCGGCACGCTCGACGAGACCGTTGACGGCGACCGGCAGGCCGATCGACTCGCCCCGGGCCTTGGTGTACGACACCACCTGGCCGCTCGCCAGGCAGAAGATCGAGACGGCACACAGGACGAGGTCGTCGCCCCCACCTGCGTACCAGAGGATGAAGCCGCCGAAGATCGCGCCGTCGGCGACCCGGTCGAGCGTGGAGTCCAGGAAGGCGCCCCAGCGGCTGGAGCGGCCGAGCTGGCGGGCCATGTTGCCGTCGACGAGGTCGGAGAACACGAACAGCGTGATCACGACCGTGCCCCAGAAGAACTCGCCCATGGGGTAGAAGACCAGCGCGCCCGCGACCACTCCGGCGGTGCCGAGGAGCGTGACCGCGTCGGGGCTCACGCCCCGCCGGATCAGAAACGCGGCGAACGGTGTGAGGACACGCGTGAAGAATGCACGCGCGTACTTGTTCAGCATGGCCTTCCCGAGGGTCGGTGTCGCCGAGCGGCCCCTGCTGGCCACCGGCTGGCCCATCGTAGCCACGCGTGCGCTTGTGCGACGGCCGGGCACCCGGACGTCTGTACGGAGATCCGGCGGATGGCCCGCAACCGACGGTGGGCGGCGCGATCACGTCCTCTGTATGGACGCACCGTGACGGGAGTGGAAAGCTCGAAGAACCGCGGGCGTCATCGGAGCCGCCACCGCACGCGGCCCGGCACGCCCGCGCCCACAGTGACCTCACCGTGCACGGGAGGCAAGTCCATGGGCGACAAGGCGAACACACACCCCGGAGCCGCCGGCAGGGCAACAGCGGCCGACCACCCCGCGTCCGTACGGAATGTGGTGCTGGTCGGCCACTCCGGATCGGGCAAGACCACATTGGTGGAAGCTCTCGCGCTGACGGCGGGAGCAGTGAACCGGGCGGGCCGTGTGGAGGACGGCGGCACCGTCTCCGACTACGACGAGATCGAGCACCGTCAGCAACGCTCGGTACAGCTCTCCCTGGTGCCGGTCGAATGGGACGGCATCAAGGTCAATCTTCTCGACACTCCCGGATACGCCGACTTCGTCGGGGAACTCAGGGCCGGTCTGCGAGCGGCGGACGCGGCCCTTTTCGTGGTCTCGGCGTCCGACGGCGTGGACGGCTCGACGCGCATGGTGTGGGAGGAGTGCGCGGCCGTCGGGATGCCCCGGGCGATCGTCGTCACCCACCTGGAATCCGCCCGCGCGGACTTCGAGGGGATGACGCGGATCTGCGCGGAGGCCTTCGGCGGGGACGACCCCGACGCCGTGCTCCCGCTGTATCTGCCGCTGCACGGCCCGCAGGCGTCCGACGGGCACGCGCCCGTGACCGGACTGATCGGGCTGCTGTCGCAGAAACTGTTCGACTACGCGTCCGGGGAGCGCAAGGAGTCCGAGCCGGGCGAGGACCAGCTGCCCGAGATCGACGAGGCCCGCAACCGGCTGATCGAGGGGATCATCTCGGAGAGCGAGGACGAGACCCTCATGGACCGCTACCTGGGCGGCGAGCAGATCGACGTCAAGACGCTCGTCGACGACCTGGAGCGGGCCGTCGCGCGCGGCGTGTTCTTCCCGGTCCTGGCCGCCGCCCCCGCGGCCGACGGCGCCCGGCAGGGGCTCGGCACGGTCGAGCTGCTGGAGCTGGTCACCGGCGGGTTCCCGACGCCGTTCGAGCACCCCACGCCGGGGGTCACGACCATCAACGGCAAGCCGCGCGAGATCAAACCCTGTGACACGGAGGGTCCGCTGGTCGCCGAGGTCGTGAAGACGGCCTCCGACCCCTATGTCGGCCGCGTCTCCATGGTCCGCGTCTTCTCCGGCACGCTGCGCCCCGACGAGACGGTGCACGTCTCCGGCCACGGTCTGGCCGACCGCGGGCACGAGGACCACGACGTCGACGAGCGCGTCGGTGCGCTGTCCACCCCCTTCGGCAAGCAGCAGCGCGTGGTGACGCACGCCATCGCGGGCGACCTGGTGTGCGTGGCGAAGCTCGGCCGCGCGGAGACCGGCGACACCCTCTCCGCCAAGGACGACCCGCTCCTGATGGAGCCGTGGGAGATGCCCGACCCGCTGCTGCCGCTCGCCATCGAGGCGCACAGCAAGGCGGACGAGGACAAGCTCTCCCAGGGGCTGTCCCGGCTGGTCGCGGAGGATCCGACCATGCGGCTCGAACAGAACCAGGACACCCACCAGGTGGTCCTGTGGTGCCTGGGCGAGGCGCACGCGGACGTCGCCCTGGAACGGCTGCGCAACCGCTACGGCGTCCAGGTCGACGTCGTACCGCACAAGGTCTCCCTTCGGGAGACGTTCGCGAGCAAGTCGGCCGGCCGTGGCCGGCACGTGAAGCAGTCCGGCGGGCACGGGCAGTACGCCATCTGCGAGATCGAGGTGGAACCGCTGCCCGGCGGCTCGGGCATCGAGTTCGTGGACAAGGTGGTCGGCGGCGCGGTGCCACGGAATTTCATCCCGTCGGTCGAGAAGGGCGTAAGGGCCCAGGCGGTCAAGGGAGTTGCCGCGGGCTATCCGCTCATCGACGTGCGCGTGACCCTGCTGGACGGCAAGGCGCACTCCGTGGACTCCTCGGACGCCGCCTTCCAGACGGCCGGCGCGCTGGCGCTGCGGGAGGCGGCGTCCGACGTGAAGATCCACCTGCTGGAACCGGTGGCCGAGGTGACCATCCTGGTCGGCGACGACTATGTGGGCGCCGTCATGAGCGATCTGTCCGGACGGCGCGGCCGGGTGCTGGGCACGGAACAGACCACGGGCAACCGGACACTCGTACGGGCCGAGGTGCCCGAGATCGAGATCGGACGGTACGCCGTGGACCTGCGCTCGCTCTCGCACGGCACCGCGCGCTTCAACCGTGCGTACGCCCGGCACGAGCCGATGCCTCCTCAGATCGCCGAAAGGATCCGTGAAGAGGCGCGCGACGCCTAGCAGTTGGCGCCGGGCGCTTCCAAGTCGCTTTTGTGGAACGCTCCCCTCCGCGTCGGCGGGCGGCTTCGGCCGTCCGCCGACGAATGTCAGTGGCTGCGGATACGCTGATGACCTGATCAAGTTGTCACTGGATCACGGCGATGACCTGATCAACAGGTGTGCGGAGCACGGAAGTCGGGAAAAGCCGCAGAGGCGACACTGGGCGGCGATCGGGGGCGGTAATGACCGTTGACAGCGGCTACGGGGACATCTTCGGTCCACAGGTGCCGCGCACGGGCGACGAGGGCCAGACGGCGACGTTCGCGCTGGCCTCGGCGGCCTACCGGGACAACCCGGTCGCGGACATCAAGAAGGCTGACAACGAGTGGCACGAGACCACCGTCAAACCCGGCCTGAAGTGGTCGAAGATATTCCGGCCCAATTTGGGTGAGGCCTTCTCCCGGGCGGTGGTGGACCGCATGGTGGGCCCCGGCCGCAAGCCACTCGTCCAGTCCTTCGGTGCCGAGCCGCAGGTCACCGTCGAGCACTGCCTCGCGGCGAACAACATCCGCAAGAGCCGCGACCAGATGCTGTCCATCGTCACGGTGCTGTGCGGTGTGCTGTTCCTGCCGGGGCTGCTGATCTGGCTGCTGGTCTTCTCGATCCGTACGACCATCGCCAAGCGGGACGACAAGCGGGCCGGGGCCTTGGCCACCACGCTGCTGGTGGGCGTGGGTGCGCTGGCCGTGATCTTCCTGATCCGGATGCCCTTCACGGGATTCTGGGCCTGGTATGCGCGAGCCTCCGTGGTCATGCCCGTGATCGGCTGGTTCTGGGCCAAGCAGATATGCGAGCGCACCGCGAAGGACCTGCGTGGGCGCTGGGACAGCCTGCTCTCGGGCAGCAGCATCGGGGCCAAGGTGCCCGAGGCGGTGCCGACCAGCCCCGGCGAGACCAAGGCGGACCAGCTGCGCCAGTCGCTGGCCAAGCTCAGCGCCGAGCAGCAGTCCAACGCCGTGTTCTACGCCGGGCCCAAGGGCATCCTCGGCATGGGCACGCGCTGGGGCAGCTGGCAGCTCGCGGAGGACCTGGTACAGGCCGATCCCACCCGGGAGATCCACCCCTTCCGCAGCTGGGACGTCATCAAGGTGATCCACGACGAGCTGCGCATGCTGGAGCGGAACACGCTCAACACCGGCGGCTTCCCGAAGGCGTCCATACGGCACTGGATCGTCACGCCGATCGGGGAGGGCGCGAAGGCGGTGTCCCGGCCCGAGGGCACCGACGTGGACGCGTTCCAGGTCAAGTCGCACGCCATACAGGACATCTGCAACAAGCAGCAGTTCGGCGCGGGTGACCGGCACTACCTGGGCGTGCAGTGGACGCTGTGGGACGGGCAGTTGGTCATCACCATGATGATCACGGTGACCGTACTGCACAAGACGCTGCGGATCGAGGTCACCGGGCATGCGCTGGGCCCCGTGAACTCGCTGTTCACCAGCAAGCCCGAGGCGCCCACGAAGGAGGTCCAGAAGTCGTTCAAGCCGTGGGAGACCCGGAAGGTGAGCCTTCCGCTGGTCGACAGCGACGAGGTGGTACGGCTGGCCGTGCGCGCCCCGATCAGCTGGTACCCGCCCCTGCTGAACTGGCTCGGCGGCACGATAACCCTGCCCGAGCCCTTCGGCCTCCGGCACTCCTGGGCCGACCAGCCCTGGCGCCACCGCTTCATGGCCGACGACGCCCTGCGTGCCGCCACACCGGTACTGCGGGTGGTGCACGCCGCGGCGATACGCGTGCTGGACGAGAACGGCGTGGACACGGAGAAGTTCGGCACGAGGTCCGCTTTCCTGTCCACGGCGGTGCAGGACCCGACGCCTCGCAAAGCCGACGTCTACGACGCCTAGGTCCTGGGGGCTGCCGCCCCCGGACCCCCGCTTCGGCCTTGCGGCCTCGTCCTCAAGCGCCGGACGGGCTGGTTGTGCCGACCGGCGCCGAGAAATGCACCGCGCTCACGGCGTCGGCCAGGCCTCCGCCAGCATCTTCCGCGTGTCCGCCAGCAGTTGAGGCAGCACCCTGGTGTGGCCGACGACCGGCATGAAGTTCGTGTCGCCGCCCCAGCGGGGGACGATGTGCTGGTGGAGGTGGGCCGCGATGCCCGCGCCGGCGACCGTGCCCTGGTTCATGCCGATGTTGAACCCGTGCGCTCCGGAGGCGGTACGCAGGGCCGTCATCGCCTGCTTGCTCAGGGCGGCGAGCTCGGCGGTCTCGGCGTCCGTGAGGTCCGTGTAGTCGGCGACATGGCGGTAGGGCACGACCATGAGGTGGCCGCCGTTGTACGGGTAGAGGTTGAGCACGGCGTAGACCTGCTCGCCGCGCCGGACGATCAGCCCGTCCTCGTCGGACTTGGCCGGGATGGAGCAGAAGGGACAGCCGTCGTCGGCGCCCGGGCCGGTCGGCTTGTTCTCGCCCTGGATGTAGGCCATCCGGTGGGGCGTCCACAGACGCTGGAACGCGTCCTGGGTCCCCACTCCCCACTGCTGCTCCGGCTCACTCGTCATGCAGTGCAGCATATTGCGTCGCCCGTTCGCGGCGTGTCGAGGGGGTTGCAGGAACGGCCCGCCGGGCGAAGCTGGGGCGGTGGACGATGACAGTCGCGTTACCCGCTGGCGGCAGCGCACGGAGCTTCCGCTGGCGTTGGCGTCGCTGGTCTTCCTCGCCTCGTACGCGGTCCTGGTCCTGGCTCCCGGCCTGCACGACGCGTGGCAGGACCTGTGTCTCGCGCTGCTGCTGGGCGCCTGGGCGCTGTTCGCCGTCGACTACGCGGTGTGCTGGCGGCTGAGCGGGCAGCGGCTGCGTTTCGTACGGACGCACTGGCTGGACACGGTGGTGCTGGTGCTTCCGCTGCTGCGCCCGCTACGGATCGTCAAGGTCTACGAGGCCGTGCAGCGGCGGCACGGCAAGCCCCGGCTCGCGCTGTACGGGCGCGTGATCGTGTACTCCGGGCTGGCCACCACGCTGCTCGGTTTCGCCGGTGCCCTCGCCGTCTACCAGCAGGAGCGCGGGGCGCCGGGCGCGACCATGCGGACGTTCGGCGACGCCCTCTGGTGGACCTGCGAGACCCTCACGACCGTCGGCTACGGAGACATCACCCCGGTGACGGAGCGGGGTCGGCTGATCGCGGTCGGGATGATGGGCATCGGTCTGGCGCTGCTCGGCGCGGTGACGGGCACGTTCGCCTCGTGGCTGCTTGAGGTCTTCTCGCGCGAGGACGACGAAAGGCCCCCGGGCTGACCTCCCGAGGGCCTCCGTCAACGACCGCCTCCGTACGAGACGAAGGATCAGACCTGCGCCCGCTCCTCGACGACCTTCGCGATCTTCGCGATGGCCTCGTCGAACGGGATGCCGTTCTCCTGCGAGCCGTCGCGGTAGCGGAAGGACACCGAACCGTTCGACATGTCCTCGTCGCCCGCGATGACCATGAAGGGCACCTTCTGCTTCTGGGCGTTGCGGATCTTCTTCTGCATACGGTCGGAGGAGGAGTCGACCTCGACCCGCAGGCCCTGCTTCTTCGCGGCCGCGGCGAACTTCTCCAGGTACTCGACGTGCCCGTCGCCGATCGGGATGCCGACCGCCTGGACGGGGGCCAGCCATGCCGGGAAGGCGCCCGCGTAGTGCTCCAGGAGCACCGCGAAGAACCGCTCGATCGAGCCGAACAGCGCGCGGTGGATCATGACCGGGCGCTGCTTGGCACCGTCCGGACCCGTGTACTCCAGGTCGAAGCGCTCGGGCAGGTTGAAGTCGAGCTGGATCGTCGACATCTGCCAGGTGCGGCCGATGGCGTCCTTGGTCTGGACGGAGATCTTCGGACCGTAGAAGGCGGCGCCGCCCGGGTCGGGCACGAGGGGCAGGCCCTGCTTCTCGGCGACCTGGCGCAGGGTCTCGGTCGCCTCCTCCCAGGCCTCGTCGGAGCCGACGAACTTCTCCGGGTCCTTGGTGGAGAGCTCCAGGTAGAAGTCGGTCAGGCCGTAGTCGCGCAGCAGGCCGAGGACGAAGGTGAGCGTCTTGTCGAGCTCCTCCGACATCTGCTCGCGGGTGCAGTAGATGTGCGCGTCGTCCTGGGTGAAGCCGCGGGCCCGGGTCAGACCGTGCACGACGCCCGACTTCTCGTACCGGTACACGGTCCCGAACTCGAAGAGGCGCAGCGGCAGTTCACGGTAGGAGCGGCCGCGCGCGTCGAAGATCAGGTTGTGCATCGGGCAGTTCATGGGCTTGAGGTAGTAGTCCACGCCCTCGTCGAGCTGCATGGGCGGGTACATGCCGTCGGCGTACCAGTCCAGGTGCCCGGACGTCTCGAAGAGCTTCCCCTTCGTCGCGTGCGGGGTGTAGACGAACTCGTAGCCCTCCTCCTCGTGACGGCGCCGCGAGTAGTCCTCCATGACCCGGCGGATGATGCCGCCCTTGGGGTGGAAGACCGCGAGACCGGAGCCGATCTGCTCCGGGATGGAGAACAGGTCGAGCTCGGAACCCAGCTTGCGGTGGTCGCGCTTCTCGGCCTCGGCGAGGAAGTCGAGGTGCGCCTTGAGCTCGTCCTTGGAGGGCCAGGCGGTGCCGTAGATGCGCTGGAGCATCGGGTTCTTCTCGCTGCCGCGCCAGTAGGCGGCCGCGTTGCGCATCAGCTTGAACGCCGGGATGTTCCGGGTGGTGGGCAGGTGGGGACCGCGGCAGAGGTCCTTCCAGCACAGGTCACCGGTCTTGGCGTCGAGGTTGTCGTAGATCGTCAGCTCGCCGGCGCCCACCTCGACGTCCGCGCCGTCGTCGCTCGACGCCGAGCCCTTGAGGCCGATCAGCTCCAGCTTGTACGGCTCCGACGCGAGCTCCTCACGAGCGGCCTCGTCGGTGACCACACGGCGGGAGAACTTCTGCCCCCGCTTCTGGATCTCCTGCATCTTCTTCTCGATGGCCTTGAGATCCTCGGGCGTGAACGGCTTCTCGACGTCGAAGTCGTAGTAGAAACCGTCCTTGACCGGCGGGCCGATGCCCAGCTTGGCCTCGGGGAACAGCTCCTGCACGGCCTGCGCCATCACGTGCGCGGTGGAGTGGCGCAGAATGTTCAGACCGTCCTCGGAGGAGATCTCCACCGGCTCCACGACCTCGCCCTCGGCCGGCGAGTACGCCAGATCCTTGAGGTCGCCGCCCACGCGCGCGGCGACGATCGAGCGCTCGCCGGCGAAGAGCTCGGCGGCCGTAGTGCCCGTCGTCACCACGCGTTCTTCCCGCTCGGAATCGCGTTGGATGATCACACGGACGTCTGACACCGGTCTCTCCTGACTGAAGGTGGAGTGCGGCGCCATACCAAGGGCGCGCGCAATAGGGGATCGTACCGACCCCGACCCTCCGACCGCGAAACGGTTGCCTTTGGGAAAGATCAGTCCGGGATCAGCCGCAGTCCTCCCCGCTGCACGCCTCCTCGAAGAAGTCGAGATTCTCCTGCAGCGACTTCATCAACCGGTCCCGCTCCGCTTCCTCCACCTGCACCGGTGCGACCCCGGAGGCCCCCGTCACCCGTCGGAAACCGCCCCGGCTCTCCAGCCGCCCGTGCAGCCGCACCGGCAGTCCTACGAGGTGGGCGTGCCCGGCGATGCGGTAGTCCTCCTCGTCCAGCATGATCCGGACGTGCGGGATCTCGGCCCCCGCGATCACGCGCAGCCGTACGCTGCCCTCGCCGCGCGGCCCCGACCTGTGCATCCGCACCACCGTGCCGGTGATCCGGACGGGCACGGAGGGCTCCTCGCGCAGATAGCGGGCCCCGGCCTCGCGCAGCACGGGCAGGTCGCCCGGTGAGAACCCGACGGGCTCGGCGGTGGCCGCGCAGTCCTCGGGGACCCCGGCCGCCGGGGCCCACTCCACGCCGATCCTGGCTCCCTCGGTGCCGCGCACGAGGGCGATCAGCGCCTCGGTGAGCTCCCGGCTGACGCCCGCTTCGACCGCGCCGTCGAAGGCGTCCATGCCGCCGGTGGCCCGCTGGTAGTCGATGGCCTCGCGGGCGGCGTACAGGGCCTGATGCAGGCGTACGGCGAGCGGCCGCCCCGCACCGACGGGCACGAAGGCGGTCAGCAGGCCTCCGCCGACCGCGGAGCCGACGAGGACGCTCTCCAGGAGTGCGGCGGCGGCGCGACGGTGCCGAGCGCCGTAATAGCCCGCACGCGCGCGTGTGGCGAGTGCTCCGGCGAGGAGCATCTGGCGGGCGGCGGTGCGCAGTTGTTCGTCGACAGTCCAGGGCGCGGAGTCCGCGGGGCCGGTCGGCACGTCCCGCCACCAGCGGATCTCGTCGCTGGGCACGGCGAGACCGACCAGCACCTCGCGCGCGGAGGGCGTGCCGCTGCGAGTCAGTGCGAGGAGCGCCTCGCCGAGCAGGTCGTCGCTGTCGGGGAAGGCGCGGCTCTCCGGCACGAGCAGGCTGGTCCCGCCGCCTCCGGGGCCTGGCGGGGTCCAGCGGCCGTACCGTCCGGCGGCTCCGCCGCGGCGCTGCCAGCCGTGCCGGAGCAGCAGGGCGCTGAGCACGGCGGGGTCGACCTGGTCGGGCTCGGGGGGACGGTGCCAGGCCGCATCCACAGGGTGCGGCCTCACCGGCCGGAGTGGCTCCTCCAGGGGGCGGTGCGTCATGGTCTGCCTCCCGTCCCGACCCGCGTCATGATCTCGCACAGCGCCCGGTCGTCGAAGATGCGTGAGGTCGGTATCCGCACGGTGGTCCGGGTCCGGCCGGTGATCGCGTGCCCGGCGAGGTTGACCCAGTAGCAGCAGTGCCGCAGGTCCAGCCGGTCGTGGCTGGCTCTGAGCCAGTCGTCCTGGGTTCTCGGGACGAGCATCACGACCAGGATCTTGTGCACCGAGACGGGCGTGCGCGCGAGCTTGCGCAGATGGTCGTTGTCGAGCGTGAAGGAGAAGAAGCGCCCCGGTGGGTTCGGCGGGACCTGGTACGTGCACTTCAGCTGCACCTTGATGGTCACCTCGTCGTCGACGGTGTGACCGGGTGAGCCGTGACTGACGTGCCAGTCGATGCCGTTGTCCGGAAAGGGTTGCGACAGCGAGCAGCCGGCCGCCGCGGCGACGGCGTGCAGATAGCCCACCTGCAGTGTCTCCATGCAGGCGGTGGTGGCGAGTGTGCCGCGAAGGGGGCCCGTGCGTTCGGGCAGCAGCCCGCCCCGCTCGGGCTGCGCTATCGCCATGACCAACAGCCTTCCACGCCAAGAGTTTCCCCGCGACGGGCCGCTGAACTGCAAAGACCCGTACTCCTGTTGTGTCCTTCCGGCGTACGGCGCAAACAGCCCGGGTATCACCAAACAGGCAGAAGACGGGACGTCAGCTGCCGTGGGTGAACGAGGAGTTGTGTAGGCATGACGTGCTGGTACGAGGGGCCCCTGGCCGCCTTCGACACGGAGACCACGGGTGTCGACGTCGAGACCGACCGGATCGTGTCGGCCGCCGTCGTCGTCCAGGACGCCCCGGGTGCTCGGCCCCGGGTGTCCCGCTGGCTGGTCAACCCGGGTATGCCGGTGCCGGAGGCGGCGACGGCGGTGCACGGGCTGACGGACGAACACCTGGCGCGCAACGGCCGCTGGCCGGCGCCGGTGATGTACGAGATAGCGGAGGTGCTGGCCGAGCAGGCGGCGATGGGCCGTCCGCTCGTGGTGATGAACGCGCCGTTCGATCTGACGCTCCTGGACCGCGAGTTGCGCCGCCATCGCGCCTCGTCGCTCGACCGTTGGTTCGAGGCGTCGGCGCTGCGCGTGCTCGACCCGCGCGTCCTCGACAAACACCTGGACCGCTACCGCAAGGGCCGCCGCACGCTGACCGACCTGTGCGCGCACTACGGCGTCACGCTGGAGGGTGCGCACGACGCGGGAGCGGACGCACTGGCCGCACTGGACGTCGTACGGGCACTCGGGCGCCGTTTCGCCGCCCGGCTGGAACGCCTCTCCCCCGCCGAACTGCACACCCTGCAGACGACATGGCACGCGGCCCAGGCGCGTGGCCTGCAGGCGTGGTTCACCAAGAGCGGCACGGCGGAGACAGTGAACCCGCACTGGCCGCTACGGCCGGATCTGCCGGCCGCGGCATGACGAAGAACCGTGTATGACAACGGACTCGTGCATGACGAAGGCCGGTCCGCTGCTGCGGACCGGCCTCGCGGGGGTGCGGGTGGCGAAGCCCCCGCCGCGCGCGGCGAAGCCGCGCAGAACACAACGATGGCGACTCGGCCTGCGCTGTTTACAGGCACGAGCCGCCATCGACATGGTGGGCGATACTGGGTTCGAACCAGTGACCTCTTCGGTGTGAACGAAGCGCTCTCCCACTGAGCTAATCGCCCGGGAACGGACTGAACAATACAGGTGCTTGCGGGCTTCCTTCAAACCGCTTCCAGGTAAGCGGTCAGCCCTCGCCGTCCGGCCCGCATCATCAGCCGGTGGTTGGCGCGGAACACGGGCCGCCCCGGTACGGCGAGCTTCCTGAGCAGCGGCTTGTGCACGTCGACGACCTGCTCGTAGCGGGCGAGGGTGCCGGTGCCGGCCGCGGTGATCGTCCAGCGCGCCCAGCCTTCGAGGTCGCCGGACATGTCGATCTCCAGGACCCCGGCGACGGGGTCCCGGCGCGTCTCGCGGGCGGTGAAGCGCAGGTCGTACGGGAGGAGCGCCCGGATCCGGATGACGCCGGTGGTGTCGTCGAGCCGGGTGACCTCCCGTACCTGGGGCCACCACCGGGGGTACTCCTCGGCCTGCGACAGCGCCTCGTACACGGTGGCGGGTGAGGCGGGCAGCGTCCAGAGGGTGCGGAAGTGGTACCGCGTCCAGTCCATGGGGGGAGTGTGCCCGTACGCAGCGCGTTTCCCCGGGATCTGAGTACGTTCTGAGTACCCGCACTCATGCCGTGGCGACGTGACGCGGACCACACTCCGAGGCATGACCCATGTTCCGCCCCCGGCCGAGGAGTTGCGACTCCTCGACGCCGAGCTCTGGCAACTGGACGCCCGCCGGGCCCAGTTGCTGCATCGCCGCGCCTGGCTGGTCACCGCGCTCCAGCAGGTGCGCCCGGTCGACCCGGAGTGGAAGGCACCCGTCGGGCCGCCCCGCCCGGAGGCCACGACGCCCAGCGTGCAGAACGTTCTCCTGCTGCTCGGCGGTGTCCTGCTCACTGTCGCGGCGATGGTGTTCACCCTGGTCAGCTGGGGGCATTTGGGGATCGCGGGGCGGGCACTGGTGCTCGGCGCCGTCACGTTGGCCGCGCTCGGCGCACCGCTGCTCCTGCTGAAGCGGGGGCTGCGTTCGACGGCCGAGTCGGTGGCCGGCCTGGGGCTGGCTCTGACGGTGCTGGACGCGTACGCGGTGCAGCAGGTCGCGTTCACGGGGACGGACGGCGCGGGATACGCGGCGATCGCCTCGGCGCTGCTGGCGGCGCTCTGGTCGGCGTACGGCCTGCTGCCGCGTGCTGCCGAGTTGCGTCTGCCGCTGCCCGCCGCGCTGGCCGCGGCCCAACTCCCGCTGCTCCTCTGGGCGATCGCGGCCGACGCGGGTCCGTACGGGATCACGGCCGCGCTCCTGGTGACGGCCGGGCTCGACACAGGTGTGGCGCTCCGGGTGAGCACCCATGCCGTACGCGTTCTCGCCGCTCTCGGCGCGTACGGCATGGGTGCCTGGGGCGCATTGGCGGCCGGCTGGCTCTCCTGGGGCGCAGCCGGTCCGAGCGCCGCCGCCCGTGCGGCGGCGCTCTTCATCCTCGCGGCGGCGATCGCGCTGGGCGCCGCCTGGCGGCTGCCGAAGCCGGCCATGGCGACGGGCAACGCGGTGGCGGGCTGCCTGTTCCTGGTCGCGGCGGCCGGTGGCGTGCTGCGCGTGACGCTGCCCGAGGGATGGACCGTACCGGCGTATCTGGCGTGCGGCGTCGCGCTGTTGGCGGCGGTGCGGGTACGGCTGCCCGAGCCCGTACGGCGTGGTGTCGTCCAGGCCTCGGGTGCCGTGCAGGCGGCCGCCGTCGCCTGTGCGCTGCCGCTGGTCGCGGTCGCGCTGCTGGGTCCGCTGGGCTGGGCGTCGGGGCCGTGGTCCGGTGTGCCGTCGGACGCGCGTGCCGCGGTGACGGTCCACACGCCGTGGCCGTCCTACCCCGGCCAACTGCTCCTCGGCCCGGTCGTCGTCGCCGCCGTACTGGCCCTCCTGGTGCGCGAACCGGTCTGGCGGCCGCGGGCGCTGATCGGCGCCACGGTGCTCGCCTGGGCCACCGTCATGGCCGTGCCTGCGGTCCTTCAACTCCCCTATGTCACCGCGCTGTTGATCCAGGGCGCGGCCATCGTCACCGCCCTCGCGGCAGCCGCGTTCCGCCCCCTGCCACTGCCCCCGACCGTCCTGGCCCTCGGCGCCTCCGCCTCCCTGGCCTTCCTCTCCCTGGCTTCCCAGACGGCCACCCTCACCGTGCTGGCCGCCCTGACCGCCGTGTTCGCCGCGGCCTCGCTCCGGCCGCACCTCGCGCCCGTCACAGCACCGGCCTCGCTCGTGTACGCCGCCGCGCTGGCCTGCGCCACGGGTGCGGCCGCGGGCTGGCAGGAGCAGCACACGGCGCTGCTGGTGCTGGCGGTCCCGGTGGCCGCGGCCCTGCTCGCCGCACGCCTGGGCGAGAGCCACGCGCGCGTGCCGATCGAAGTGACCGGCGCCGCCGCCGGACTCCTCGCCATCGGCCTCGCCGTCGCCGACCCGCCGATGCTCGCCCTGGTGCTGGCCCTGTGCGCAGTCATCGCGGCCGGCACGGCCGTCCGCCCCGAACGCCGCCGGGTCCAGTACGCGGCCGCCGTCCTGTTCCTGCTGGCCACCTGGGTAAGGCTGGCGGCCTGGGACGTCGGCACCGTCGAGGCGTACACGCTCCCGGTCACCGTCCCGGCCCTGTGCGTCGGCGCCCTGCGCCGGAACCGCGATCCGCTGGCCTCGTCCTGGACGGCGTACGGCCCCGGGCTCGCCGCCACGCTGCTGCCGAGCCTCGCCGCGGCCTGGAACGACCCGCACTTCACCCGCCCGCTGCTGCTCGGCGCGGCGGCCCTGGTGGTCACCCTGCTGGGCGCCCGGCACCGCCTCCAGGCGCCCCTCGTGCTCGGCGGCTCGGTGCTCGTCCTGGACGCGCTGCACGAACTCGCCCCGTACCTGGTCCAGATGACCGGCGCACTCCCCCGCTGGGTACCTCCCGCCCTCGCCGGACTCCTGCTGCTCGCACTCGGTGCGACGTACGAACGACGCATCAGGGATGTCCGTCGGGTACGAGACCTCTTGGGAACGATGCGCTGAGCGCCGCGTAAGGGGCGCGGGGAACTACGCAGCCGACCGCAGACGAGCGCAGTTCCCCGGCCCTCCTGGCGGAGCGTCACGGCATCTTGTCGCCCAACAGCGACAGGTTCTCGATGGCGGCGAGGCCGTACAGCGCGGTGTCGTTCGACGACACCCACGCGGCCTCGCTGCCCGCGACCAGCGTGACCGGGCCGCTCAGCTTCTCCGTTTTCCACGGCGAGGACTCCTTGTAGCCGTCGGAGTCGTAGAACTTCGTCCACGCGCGCTTGGCCAGCGTCGCGTCGCCGGTCTGGACGGCGGCGTACGCGTCGAGACGCGAGTGGCCCTGGAAGAGCAGCAGGGTGCCGAAGTTGGTGCCGTAACGGGCCGCCTGCTCGGCCTTGGTGGCGTTGAAGTAGCGGCAGTAGTCGAAGTACGCCTCGTTGAACTCGGGCATGTCGACCAGGTCGATGAGCTCGGCGCACAGCTCGTTGAGGCCGAAGACGGCCGAGAGGTGGGACACGGACACCACGGGCTTGTCGGCGATCGCGAACTTGCCCGTGTCGAGGTCGTACAACCCGCTGCCCTGCACAAAGCCGTTGGGCTGGGCGGCGATCGTCTCCATCGTCGACAGCACGCGCGCCTTGGCCTTCTCCCACTTGGGGCCCTTGCGCTCCCACTCGGTCAGCCACGCCGAGACCAGTCCGCTCCAGTCGGTGCCGAAGCCGATCGACAGGGCGTGCCGGTCGGGTGTGTACGGCTCGGTGCGGATCTTGCGGATCGGGTCGAGGACGAGGAATGTCTCGTCGGAGTCGACGTTGGCGTGCATGAGGTCGCCGACGCGTTCGTCGGCGGTGAGGAAGTAGTAGTAGCGCCGGTAGGTGGTGTTGGCGATGCGCTGCTGCTTGGCGCTGTCGGCGTAGTGCTGTACGCCGTGCCGGGTGCCGAGGCCGGCCCAGTCGCCCAGGTGGTAGACGTCCACTTCGCCGGTGTGCCGCGTGAGCGACTCGGCGAAGCGGAAGATGTCGGAACGCCCGGAGCGGATGTAGGCGAACCAGAGCCAGAGGTCCGGCGACAGCTCGGAGTTGTCCCAGGCGTACCCGCCGATGTCGTACCGCCACTGGTGACGCACGGTGTCGTACGAGTGCATGAAGTCGCCGTAGTCCCAGAAGCCGTACCAACGGCGTTGCTCCACCTGGTCCTTGTAGTAGGTGAAGAGGAAGTCGAGGTGGTCCTCGATCTTCGCCTTGGCGGCCGTGGAGCGGTCGGGCTCGGAGTACAGGCCCGGGCCGAAGACCTTGGCCTTGATGAGCTGCTTGGGCGGGGCGGCGAGCTGCGGCAACACCCGTACGGCGTCGACCTGTTGAGCCAGGGCATTTGCCGAAGGCGTCGACTCGTTGGCCCAGAAGAGGAGTTCGGAGGTGCGGGCGATGCCGTACGGGGTACCGAACTTGGGCTCGTAGTCCTCGTAGGTGATCTCCAGGCCTTCGAGCTGCTTCGCGTATGTGTCCTGGCCCATGCCGTCGTGGTAGAAGCGCAGGTCCATGGGCTGCGCCTCGGGCGACCAGAGCCAGAGGGTGACCTCGGCCTCGTCGGTCTGGGCGTCGCGGATGTCGAGTTGGGCGGGGTGCTTCTCCCAGAAGTCCCTGAGCCCGAAGGAGAATCCGCCGCTGACGCCACCGACGTAGCCGAAGCCGGAGGCCCGCTTGCCGCCGCCGGCGCCGATCCAGCCATACCCCTTCTTGGTCCGCTTGCGCAGCGTGAAGCCGTCGGCGGAGAGCTGGGAGAGGGTGTAGTCGCCCCACTCGGGGATGTACTGGAGGCGGCTGGTGACCCGCTGATCCCAGGTGGAGGGGTCCGGCAGCTTCTGCCCCGCGTACTGCGCCGCCTGCACGGCCGCCCCCGGGTCACGGCGCAGACCGGTGATCCCCTTCACGGCCTCGCGCAGCAAACCGGTGCCCTCGCCGCCGATCCGGATGTGCCGGTCGTACGACTGGTCCCGCATGGGCACGGTGAAGCGGACCCCGAGCCCGCGGATGAAGTCGCCGCTCGCCTTGCCCGGCTCCTGTGTGCCGTCGTAGGTGATGGTGTGCACCATGCGGAAGGAGTCGGCACCGGCGTAGAAGTACAACCGGATGGAGAACGGCAGCCAACTCCGGCTTCCCTTGCGGTGCTTGCCGTCGATACGGACGACCGCACGGACCGGGCCGTCCTGTTCGACGGTGACCTCGCCGATGGCGCCGTCGAAGCGCTCGGTCCTGACCGCGCCCTGGTCCTCGTCCTCGATCTCGGGCTGGCGGATCAGCACGAGCCGGCCGTTCTTGGCGATCTCCGTCGAACCGCGGGTGACCGACTTGATGAGCGTGGAGCCGTTCTTGCCGATCTTCGCGGTGATGACGCCGGTCGAGACGTCGATGGTGCCGCCGCTCTTGTCGACGGTCACCTTCTTGGCGGGGGCGGCCGCGTCACCGGCGGCGAGGGTGAGCTTGCCGGAGCCCGAACTCACCGCGTGGGCCGACCACTTGAGGGAGCCGTCCGGCCAGTAGGCGATCGGCCAGGACTGCACGGGCACGGCCTTGCCGTCCGCGTCCGTCAGCGCGAACGTCTGGTCGGCCTGGTACGCGCCCTTCGGCCACGGGACGCCGACGGTGGAGCCCGGCGCGGCACCGAGACCGCCGTCCTCCAGCCAGTCCAGGGTCACGGGATCGGCATCGGCCGCCTCGGCTCTGGGCGCGGCCTGCGCGTCCTTGGCTCCTAGCGCCCAGCTGAACTGCGCGGCGGCTCCGGCGACGGCGGCCGCCTTCAGAAGGGACCTGCGCAGGATGGGAGACATGAGAGTTCAGCCTTTCCTTTCCGTGCGGGAAGTTTTCTTTCCGTGCAGCTGGTCAGGGGCATGACAGTGAGAGGAACGGCGCCCGGGGCGCGCCGACCTGGTGCGAGGACACCGCCCGTCAGCGGTGCCGGTACCGCTCCTCCACGGCGACGGCCGCGGCCGCGACGGCACCCAGGACGGGGACCGCCAGCGGCGCGATGAGCAGGGCGGAACAGACGACGAGGACCACTCCGCCGACGAGCAGGAACGATCCAGCGGGGTCGAGGACGGTACGCCGGCCGGCCTCGGCGAGCAGCACCCGCCACCGGTCCCCCGGCGTCCACACCGCCGCCGCCCTCAGCCCGGCCACGGCGACGCCGATCAGCGCGAACAGGCCGACGGCCCCGACGAGCGGCCCCCCGGGCAACCCGGCGCGCACGGCCTGGACGTCGACCCAGGCCAGGCCCGCCGCGCCCCATCCGGCGAGCCCGACGACCCACCCACCCCGCACGGAGGTACGGAAGTCGGCGACGAACTCCCGCCAGCCGCCGCCCTCATGGGCCGTACGGCGGCGCAGATGCCGAGCGCCTGCGGCGAAGGCCGCCGGGTAGGTCACCACGCCGAGCGAGGCCACCGCGATCCACACCCCGGTCAGCAGACACTCGGCGAAGACACCGAACCGCTCCGCGAACACCGACTCCTTGCGCGCCTTCACCCGCACTTCGGCCATGGTGACCGCCTCAGCCCTTCAGTCCGGAGGTCGCCATTCCGTCGATCAGATAGCGCTGGAAGGCGAGGAAGAACAGCAGTACGGGAAGCAGCGCGACCAGCGACATCGCAATGAGGCCGCCGTAGTTGGCGGCGACGCCGTCGGAGTCGCGGAACATCATCATGCCGAGGGAGACGGTGTACTTGCCGGGCTCGTTGAGGTAGATCAGCGGACCCATGAAGTCGTTCCAGGCATTGATGAAGGTGAAGATGGCGCTGGTGATGAGCGCGGGCCGGCACAGCGGCAGCACGATCGACCAGTAGATACGGAAGTGTCCGCAGCCGTCGATGCGCGCCGCCTCGTCCAGCTCCCTCGGCAGGTTCCGCATGAACTGCACCATGAGGAAGACGAAGAACGCCTCCGTGGCCAGGTACTTGCCCAGCAGCAGCGGCACGTACGTATTGATCAGCTCGAGCTTCTGGAACATCACGTACTGCGGGATGAGCAGCACGTGGTACGGCAGCAGCAGCGTGCCGATCATCAGCGAGAACAGCAGGTTGCGGCCCGCGAACCTGATCTTGGCGAAGGCGTACGCCGTCAGCGAGCAGGAGATCAGGATGCCGACGACCGCGCCGCCCGCGTAGAGGAGGGAGTTCTGGAAGAAGGTCCAGATCGAGATGTCGGCAATGCCGTCGGCCAGGCCCTTGAAGTTCTCCAGGATGGGATGGGCCGGGAACAGCTGCAGGTTGTTGATGATGTCCTTGCTCGGCTTGAACGACGCGCCGATCACCCAGACGACGGGATAGAGGACGACCGCGAGGACCAGCAGCGAGCCGATGTGCCAGACGAGCGAGCCGGCGCGCTTACGGCCGAGGCCACTGAGCGGCTTGGGGGTGGCGGGTGTGGTGGCACTCATCGGGCGTCCTCCTCGTAGTGCACCCACTTCTTCTGCGACCAGAACAGGACGGCGGTCACCAGGGCCACGGCGAGCAGCAGCATCCAGGCCATCGCGGAGGCGAAGCCCATCTGGGCGTTCTTGAAGCCCTGTTGGTAGAGGTAGCAGGTGTAGACGAGCGTGGCGTCGGCCGGACCGCAGTACGTGTTGGAGACGACGTACGCGGAGCCGAAGATCTGGAACGAGTGGATGGTCTCCAGCAGCACGTTGAAGAAGAGCACCGGGGAGATCATCGGCAGCGTGATGCTCCAGAAGCGGCGGAACGGTCCGGCTCCGTCCATCTCCGCGGCCTCGTACAACTCCTTCGGCACCTGCTTGAGCCCGGCCAGGAAGATGACCATGGGCGCGCCGAACTGCCAGACGGTGAGCGCGACCAGACAGTAGAGGATCCAGTCGGGGTTACCGACCCAGCCGCCGACATGGAAGCCGAAGACCGACATCGTACGGTCGACGATGGCGTTGTCGGAGAAGAGCGACCGCCAGACGAAGGCGACGGAGACGCTCGCGCCGATGAGCGAGGGGGCGTAGAACGCGGCCCGGTAGAAGGCCTGTCCGCGCCGGCTCTGCGCGAGCAGCAGGGCGACCCCGAGGGCGAGCAGCAGCTTGAGGGGCGTGCCGATGATGACGTACTTCGCCGTCACCTCGACGGACTTCTGCCACCGCGGATCGTCGAACATCTTGGTGAAGTTGTCGAAGCCGATCCACTTCGGGGTGTTGAAGAGGTTGTAGTCGGTGAACGCGAAGTAGAGCGAGGCGACCATGGGACCCGCGGTCAGGAGCAGGAAGCCCGCGATCCACGGGGACATGAAGAGATAACCGGCGAGGTTCTCCCGGCGGCCCCGCCGCTTGACGGCGGCGGGGGCTGCGGAGCGGGCCTTCCGGGTGGCGGGCGGTGAGTCCTTGACGAGCGTCACGGTGCTTCCCCATCGGTTCCGGTCAGGTCCGGTCAGGCCTGGAAGGCGGCCTGCGACTCGTCGAAGAACTGCTTCACCGCGTCGGCGGTCTTGACCTTGCCCAGGCCGAGGTCGCCGCCGATGCGCAGGAACGCGGCCTCGATGGTGTCGGCTCCGGACGGGTGCGGGGTGATCGTGCCGAGGACACCGGCCTTGGCCGTGTCGGTCTCGTACTGCGCGATCTCCTTGCTGACCGTGTCGGTCGGCTTGAAGGCGTCGTACTGCTCGGTGCTCGCGAGGATGCCGCGGTCGTACCCCATGATCTTGCCGACCTCGGGGTCGTGGACCATGAAGTCGATGAACTGGGCGACTTCCTTGGGGTGCTGGGTGCGCGCGGAGCCGCTCAGCATCAGGGAGGCCAGGTACTGGCCGGTGTCCTTGCCGTCCATGGTGGGGATCGGGGCGAGGCCGTACTCGCTGTCGCCCTCCGCCGAGTAGCGGACGGTGAAGTTGTCCCAGGTGAATTCCGATGCCCCGTGCGCGGCGGACAGCGAGGACTTGGGGCGGTCCTGCGCGACCGTCTTGGGGTCGGTGATGATGCCGGCCTTCACCCGGTTGTAGCCGTCCTGCCACCACTCCGTCAGATCGGCCTTGTCGAAACCGAGTCCGTCCTTGGTGTAGAAGGCCTTTCCGTTCTGCCGGAGGTAGAGGTCGTACAGATACATGATGCTGAAGTAGCCCGTGTCCCCGGGGACCTTGGTCTTGTCGTAGATGGTCTTGAGGGCCTTGAAGTAGTCGTCCCAGGTCCAGCCCGTCTCCGGCTCGACGCCCGCCTTCTGGAAGACCTTCTTGTCGATGACCAGCGCCATGGTGTTGGAGCCGACGGGGATGCCGAGCTGCTTGCCGTCGACCTCACCGACCTTCGTGACACCCGCCCGGAAGTTGTCCAGGCTCAGATTTCCCGCGTCGATCTGGGACTTGAGGTCGAGCAGAACGCTTCTCTTGTCGTACTTCCGAAGGAAAGTGACGGCGTTTTGGAAAACATCCGGAGGATTTCCACCGGCCGCCTGCGTCTGGAACTTCTCCCAGAAAGACACATAGTCCTGGAAGTCCGTCTTCACCTTGATCTTCGGATACTTCTTCTCGAAGAGCTTGATGGTCTGGTTGATCTTCTTGGCCCGTTCGTCGGCTCCCCACCACGAGTAACGGATCGTCACCGTCCCGTCGGCCGACGTGCCGCTGTCGCCACCACAGCCCGTCGTCGCGGCCAGCCCCAGCGTGGCCGCCGATGCCCCCGCGACCTTCAGGATCGTACGCCTCTCAACATTCCTGCTGGTTCCCACAGTCGGGCCCTCCCCGGCGTCGTTGCCGCCTGCATGAATCGTTTCAAGTAAGCGCTTGCTGGCACAAGTTACGGAGGGCCTCGGGGTGCGTCAATGATTCGGACAGGAATTTCTTGGGAGGCGCCTGTGCGAGTTGACGGCGCCTCAGCGTCGGGGCCGACCGCAAGAGGGGCGTTACCGCAGGTGAGACACGCGCGATCGACCGACCGAACATCAACTGGCCGTCCGCACACGGAAGTTGCCCGGCCGAAACTCATCGGAGCGGGGGCGTTCACCACCAGGGGCACATACGACGGCGGCCCGTCTGCTCTCGCAGACGGGCCGCCGATCCGGTGGGCGATACTGGGTTCGAACCAGTGACCTCTTCGGTGTGAACGAAGCGCTCTCCCACTGAGCTAATCGCCCGGACGCAGGGAGAACATTACCCCATGTCAGAGGGTGCCTGTGACCAGCGCGAACCCGCACCGACCGGTACCCGCGCCGCTCGCGCGGGTCACTGGTCCTTGATCTTCCAGGGCATCACGACGCCGAACTTCCAGAGGTAGATGCCGACCAGGACACCCACGATCACGAGACCGATCACCGTGAGCGTGATGTTGCGGCGTCGCACTCTGGGATCGAGGGCCTTCTGGGCAGCCTCGGTGACCTTGCGCTTCGTCCAGCGGAGCACCAGCTGGGCCCACACGAACTCGGTTGCCCAGATCGCTATGCCGCCGAAGATCACGACCCAGCCCGGGCCGGGCAGCGGCAGCATGACGATGCCGGCGGCCACGACCGCGAGCCCGACCACGAAGACGCCGACCTGCCAGCTCAGATGCAGCGCACGTCGCGCCTTGATGAACGCCGGCGCCTTGGAACCGAGCCCCTGCTCGTCCTTCGCCCCGTCCGACCCTGCCTCGTCCGATGCCACGGCAACCTCGCCCGGCTCGTCACTCCCCGTATTCATGCAGCCAAACTTTACCCGAGGGAAACCAGTCACCGGAATGGCCGTACCGCGCGAACGGGGTGTCGGCCGGAAGAGTTACGTAAAGGCACGCAAAACACTCAGAGGGGTTTACAACGGCACCGTAGGTGGCATGTCGATTTCGCCGACGTGCGAATCCCCGAGCGCACACTGAGCGAAAGGCCCTGGCGCTTATGAACACCACGGTCAGCTGCGAGCTGCACCTGCGCCTCGTTGTGTCGAGCGAGTCCTCCCTGCCTGTCCCCGCAGGCCTGCGGTACGACACGGCCGACCCCTACGCCGTGCACGCCACCTTCCACACCGGAGCCGAGGAGACCGTCGAGTGGGTGTTCGCCCGCGACCTCCTCGCGGAAGGCCTCCACCGGCCCACTGGCACCGGCGACGTCCGCGTCTGGCCGTCGCGCAGTCACGGTCAGGGCGTCGTGTGCATCGCCCTGAGCTCTCCGGAGGGCGAGGCCCTCCTGGAGGCCCCGGCGCGGGCGCTGGAGTCCTTCCTGAAGCGAACCGACGCCGCCGTGCCTCCCGGCACGGAACACCGGCATTTCGACCTCGATCAGGAGCTCTCGCACATCCTGGCGGAGAGCTAGGGCGAGGCCCCACGAAGCCGCCCGGCGCCGTCGACTCGGGGTGACGGCTCGGGCCAGAACAACTGCATACGGTACGCACCGGCGCCGTCACCGCGATTCGTCGCGGGGGCGGCGCCGGTGTGCGTGCCCGAGGTCCTGGGAAGCCGTCCTGGCGGCACGACCGCCCGCAGCCGGGCGGCAGCCACTAACATCGGCCAGCATGAGGCGGGCGTCCGCCCGACCCCCAGGCCAGGGAGCGAAACGTGCTGATCACCCACGACACGGGGTGCGCGCTCGACACCGTGGTGGATCTGGTGAACACCGCGCCGGAGGACGACGCGACGCCGGACGGACTGCCGGATGTCGCCGCTCTCGAGGTTTTCGTAGAAAAGCACGAAATCAGCGAGGTCGGGACGCTCTCGGAGCTCGACCTCTCTGCCGTGCGGAAGATCCGCGGGCGGTTCGCCTCGGTCTTCGCGGCGCCGGACGCCCGGACCGCAGCCGCGGTGATCAACGAACTGGTCGCCGCCGCGGGCACCACCCCCCGCCTCACGGACCACGACGGCTACAACTGGCATGTGCACTACTTCGCACCCGGTGCCTCCGTCGCCGATCACCTGGCGGCCGACTGCGGGATGGCGCTGGCGTTCTTCGTGGTGGCGGGTGAGCAGGAGCGGCTGCGCCGCTGCGAGGCCCCCGACTGTCGGCGCGCCTTCGTGGATCTCTCCCGCAACCGCTCGCGGCGGTACTGCGACAGCCGTACCTGCGGAAACCGTCTGCACGTGGCCGCGTACCGGGCACGGCGCAAGGAAGCGGCGGGCTAACCGGACAGTGGTGTCGACGCGGTCCCCGGCGGGTGACGCCGGGGACCACGCGTACGGCTCACAGCATCAGCAGGTCGTGCAACGAGGCCATGAGCAGCAGACACCCGATCACCGCAAGAAAGATCATCAGCGGTGGCTGGGAAAGGGCGAAGAGGCATCCGCGCGGCTCTTCCTTCGGCGGCGCGGTATCGCTCTGTGTCGTGTCCAGCATCTCGCCGCGATGATGACGCAGACTGCGCCTCCGGCGCGATCAACACGCACGGATTGAGCGGCAGTTCGCCGGATTACGTGAAGTACGGTCCCGGTCGTGATCGCTTCGCGGCACAGCCTTGATCCACTGTGTCGTTTCAGCCGTCATGCACCGGTCATATGCCGTGCTTCTTCAGAATGGCCTCGATGTCGCTGAAGTCCTCCGCCGACTCGGTGCGGGGCGCACTCGCGGGCCGGGTCGCCGCACGGGTCCCCGGACCGAGGGAGGGCGCCGAAGCCTGCGGCGCGACCGCCTCCTGCTGCCCGGCGGCCCTGGCCTCCTTACGGGCCTCCTTGCGCTCCTTGCGGGTGCCACCCCGTCGGCGCTCCACCGCGCGTGTGGTGGAGAACAGCAGCCAGGCGGCGCCGAGCACACCGAACCCCGCCCAGGCCGTCGGGCTGAAGGCGGTGTCCGCGAGCCACTGCACGATGCCGGTCATCGCCAGGCCGATGGGCACGAGCGAGTAGGCGGCGATGCGGGCGGCCGCGAGGAAGCGCTTGCGGTACGCCGTGACCACCGCGATGCCCAGGCCGGCCGCGGACACGGCGGAACAGACGGTCTCGGCAATCATCCGGTCCTCCAGGGCAGGGTCGATCGGGCAGGGGCACTTCGTCCCTTCCATCCTGCACCGCCCGGCCCCCGCGAGGCCATGGTCCGGGCGGACATCAGGGACATCTCCGGGTCGGCTCCTCCGCAGGTGCCGGTCGCAGGCGCACCCCCGGGTGCGGATCGGGGTCGGACGAGCCGGTGCCCGCCCGGGTCCGATTGGGTCGGCCGGGCACGGACTGGGAGACTGTGCGCATGAGCGACTCCTCCCCCGTGCCTCCCGCCGTGCCCGTTCTCGACGTCTGGTGCGAACTCCAGTGCTCCGACTGCCGGAGCGCCCTGGAGGACCTGCGCGCCCTACGGGCCCGCTACGGCGACCGGCTGGAGCTGCGGCTGCGGCACTTCCCGCTGGAGAAGCACAAGCACGCCTTCGCCGGAGCGCAGGCCGCCGAGGAGGCCCTCGAGCAGGGCAAGGGCTGGGCCTACGTCGAGGCCGTGCTGGCCCGGGTCGAGGAGCTGGACCGTAAGGGCGAACCCTTCCTGGTCGAGGTGGCCGGTGAACTCGGCCTGGACGCCGAGGAGTTCGACACCGCGCTGATCGACGGCCGGCACATCCTGATCGTCGACGCCGACCAGGCCGAGGGCAAGGCGATCGGCGTGACCGGCACCCCGACGTACGTCATCGGCGGTGAGCGCCTGGACGGCGGCAAGAGCCAGGAGGGGCTGCGGGAGCGGATCGAGGAGATCGTGGACGGGCTGCTGGCCGCGGGTGCGTGAGCCTCAGAGCAGGTCCTTGAACATGTTGTGGTCGGTCGTCTCGTAACCCAGCGACTCGTAGAGCCGTTCGGCCGGGGCGTTGTCAGCGAAGACGTGCAGGGCGATGCGGTCCTTTCCGCCCCCGGCCCCCTGCGCCTCGGCCAGGAGCATCAGCGTGCGACCGTGACCGTGGCCCCGCTGGTCCGCATGGACCTCGACATTGAGCACGTACGCGGTTTCGGGCCACAGCCCCAGCCACAGGATGCCGGCCGGGATGCCTCCCTGCTCCAGGACGCTGATCAGGGTGTTCTCGGTCGCCAGGCCGTCCGGCAGAAACCGGGCGTGCCCCTGGTCCGCCTTCACATAGGCCTCTGCCCTGGGCACGCCCCGCTCGATCAGGCTCTGCGCGAAGCGGTCCCGCTCCTCAGCCAGCCAGGGGCCGAACTCGGTCTCGGTCATGGGCCGGGCGACACTGCCGGCGGGCAGCCCGGGCGGAGGCCCGTCCAGCCGCTTGGCCATGTTGCGGCTGCGCAGGACGTAGCCGAGCGCCGTGGTGAGCCGGAGGGCGGCCTCGGCGTCACCGGGCACGGACACCTCGATGCGCTTGCATCCCCAGCCCCGTACGACTTCCTCGGCGGCGAGGGCGGCCACCGTGCCGCGGCCCCGTCCACGGTCGGGCTCCTCGATGTGCAACTCCGTGAGGCGGGCCACGGTGGGGCCGTAGTCGGGGTGCGTGGCGAGGCGTATCCCGCCCACGGAGCGGCTGTTCACGCACACCTGGTAGTGGCGTGAGCGCGTCCCGTCGGCATGGTGCTGGAGCGGCTCGGTCGGCCGCAGGGTCGTGGTCATCAGGGGTGTTCTACCCGCCGTACCGACCCATGTCAGCTCGTTTTTTCCGGGTACTTACGGATCTTGGTCGTGCCCGGACCGCTCGTCGAAGATCCGCATGGCCTTGGCGGTCACCGGGCCCGGTGCGCCGGACAGTTCGCGGTCGTCGACGCGGTGCACGGCCTGGACGTCCCGCAGGGTGGAGGTGAGGAAGACCTCGTCCGCGCGCTCCAGGACATCGAGCGGCAGGTCGGTCTCCTTGGCGCCGGTCCACTCGACGGCCAACGCGCGCGTGATGCCCGCGAGGCAGCCGGAGGCGACCGGCGGGGTGTGGATCTCGCCGTCAAGCACGACGAAGACGTTCGAGCCGGTGCCCTCGCAGAGCCGACCGACCGTGTTGGCGAACAGCGCCTCGGAGGCGCCCTGTTGGCGGGCACGCGCGAGGGCGACGACGTTCTCGGCGTACGAGGTGGTCTTCAGGCCGGTGAGCGCGCCGCGTTCGTTACGGGTCCACGGGACCGTGATCACGGCCGTGGTGTCGGGGCGGCGGGTGGACTCGCCCAGGGCGACCACGAGGGTCGGGCCGTGCTCGCCGCGGTCGGAGCCGAGGGGGCCGTGGCCGCCGGTGTAGGTGATGCGCAGCCGGCCGAGGGGCATCGGGTTGGCCTCGAGGACGGCGGCGCAGGCGCGGCGGACCTCGTCGTGGTCGGGGTCGGGCAGGCCGAGGCCGCGCGCGGAGCGGGTCAGCCGGTCGAGGTGTCGGGTGAGCGCGAACAGCTTCCCGTCGACCGCCTTCACCGTCTCGAAGATGCCGTCGCCCACGGTCAGCCCGTGGTCGAAGACGGAGACGCGGGCGGACTCGGTGTCCTGCAGCCCGCCGTCGAGCCAGATCTTCACGTCTGCTGTCCCTCTCCACTCGCCGCGTACGTCCCCGACGCTACCGCGAGCAGCCGGGCCGCCTTCAGCTCGGTCTCCCGCCACTCCGCCTCGGGGTCGGAACCCCAGGTGATACCGGCGCCCGTGCCGAAGCGCAGGACACCTTCCGCGCGGTCGATCCAGAAGGTGCGGATGCCGACGGCCAGCTCGGCGGTTCCCCGGTCCGCGTCGACCCAGCCGATGCCACCGCAGTACGGGCCGCGGGGTGCCGTCTCCAGGGCGTCGATGATCCGCAGGGCACTGGACTTGGGCGCGCCGGTGACCGAACCGGGCGGGAAGGACGCGTCGAGCAGCTCGGGCCAGCCGGCGTCCGCGCGCAGCTCGCCGCGGACCGTCGACACGAGATGGACCAGCCCCGGATGCTTCTCGACGGCGCACAGATCGGGGACGCTCACACTGCCGGTGGCGCAGACACGCCCGATGTCGTTGCGGACCAGGTCCACGATCATCACGTTCTCGGCGTAGTCCTTGTCCAGAAGGTCCGCCTCGGTGCGCCCGGTCCCCTTGATCGGCCCGGACTCGACGACACGGCCGTCGCGCCGGAGGAAGAGCTCGGGCGAGGCGGTGGCTGTCTCGACCCCGTGCCCGGGCAGCCGGATCGTTCCTGCATACGGCGCCGGATTGCCGCGGGCCAACAGAGCGGTCAGGGCGTCCACGTCGGCGTCGGGTGCGACGGGCGCCGAGAGCACGCGGCACAGGTTCGCCTGGTAGACCTCACCGGCGGCGATGTGCTCGCGGATCCGGCGCACACCCGCCGTGTACGCGCCGCGATCGAGCGAGGACGTCCAGTCACAGGTCGCCGGCCCCCGCCACTGCCCCGGCACCGGCGCGGGCACCGGCTCTTCTCGTACGTCCCTGAAGCGGGCGCAGGTCAGCCGGCCCTCGAAGTCCGCCACGACGGCCCAGAAGCCGGTGGAGTCGAGAGCCGCGGGATCGCTGGTGACGTCGAGGAGTCCGGTGGCGACGCGGTCACCGAAGCGGGCGAGAGGAGGGAGGTCGAGCACGCAGTCGAGTCTAGGGCGGGTGTCAGGAAGGTGGCCCTGCCACGTCTCTTCGGGGGCCCCGACCACGTACGCGAGCAAGTGCAGCGCAGCACGCTGCGCAAACGCGTTTTTGTGCTGGCCCCGGAATCCGCTAGAGTTCAACTCGTCGCCGGGACGCGAGAGCGGACCGAAACGACAGGCGGACGTAGCTCAGTTGGTAGAGCGCAACCTTGCCAAGGTTGAGGTCGCGAGTTCGAACCTCGTCGTCCGCTCGATGGAAACAGGGGATCTTCCCGAACCCCTGCACTCCTGGTGGAGTGGCCGAGAGGCGAGGCAACGGCCTGCAAAGCCGTCTACACGGGTTCAAATCCCGTCTCCACCTCCAAGGACGATTAGCTCAGCGGGAGAGCGCTTCCCTGACACGGAAGAGGTCACTGGTTCAATCCCAGTATCGTCCACTGGATCTTCGGATCCCCCCGCGCGATTAGCTCAGCGGGAGAGCGCTTCCCTGACACGGAAGAGGTCACTGGTTCAATCCCAGTATCGCGCACGCAGTGCCCGCGACCTGCGGGTTGTGATCCCGAGGACGATTAGCTCAGCGGGAGAGCGCTTCCCTGACACGGAAGAGGTCACTGGTTCAATCCCAGTATCGTCCACACACCGAAGCCCCCGGCCCTGCGGCCGGGGGCTTCTTCGTCTGCCGGTCGGCTGTCGGCCGTCAGCTGGAGAACAGCATGTGGCCGAAGCTCTTCTGGCGGTGGTGACCGCCGTGATGGCCGCCGTAGTGGCCACCTCCGTGACCGCCGTGCTGGGCGCCCCAGGCGGGCGCGGGCGGGGCCGGGTAGGCCTGCGGGGCGCCCGGGGGCGGCGGGGCGGGCTGCTGCCACTGGGACTCCAGGCGGGTCAGCGACTCCAGCTCGCCGTAGTCGAGAAATATCCCGCGGCAGCCGCTGCACTGCTCGATCTGGACACCGTTGCGGTTGTACGTGTGCATCGGCGCATGGCACTTCGGACACTGCATGGTCGGCTCAACTCCTCGCCGGTCGGTCCTGCTTCGCGTTTCGCCAGGACAGACTCTGTCAGGCTGCGGTCGGTTGCACCTTACTTCGCACTTCCCGCGCTCAACTCCTGCGGGAGGGAAGCCATTCGGGCACATGCGTCGATCACGGACACTTCGACCTCGTCCAGGGGGCGGTCCTCCGTCACCGCCTTGGCGATCGCTCGGGCGGCCGTCTGCACCGTCAGGGCGCGGGCCGGGACGTCCAGGGCGGGCCAGGGGTCGCCGTCGGCGGGGACGGCCGGGCCGCCGGCCGCGCGGTAGGCGGTCAGGAAGCGGGTCCACTCGTCGGGCGGGAGGAGGCCGCAGGCGTACCAGGCCGCCGGGCGGGCCAGGTCCCAGGCCGGGACGCCGGTGCCGAGGTCGTCGACGTCGATGAGCAGCCAGGGGCCGTCGGGAGCGGGGTGGCGGACGAGCTGGCCGAGGTGGAGGTCGCCGTGGCACAGGGTGGTGGTGTCGGGCATGGGGGTCTCGGCGCGGGCCCAGGCGGGCAGGGTGGCCCAGGCCTCCAGGACGGGTGCTGCGGCGGGGTGGGCGGGGGCTGCCGTCCTGAGTCGGGCGATGGCTCGGGCGGCCTTGGCGGGGCCGCGCATGGGGGGCAGGGGTGTTGGGGCGGGGGTGCGGTGGAGGCGGGCGAGGAGTGTGGCCGCGGGCTCCCAGGGGGCGGCGTCGGGGGTGTCCGGGTCGACGGGGGTGCCGTAGGGCCAGAACGTGACGAGGCGGCCGTGCAGGTCGACGGGCGTCGGGCTGAGTGGGGGGAGGAGGAGGGCGGGCAGGTGGGTGGCGGTGGTGAGGCGGGGGGTGAGGTCGGTGGGGATTGTGTCCGGGGCGTGGGCCTTGGCGACCGTGTCTGCGTGGCGGACGACGGTGGCGTCGGGGCGGTCGGCGAGGGTGGTCGCCCCGCAGGGGCACGCTTGTGTGCGGGAGTGGGCCTTGGCCTTGGCTCGGGCGGTCAGGGCGGAGAGCAAAGGGGTGGTCACGGGGCTCCCTGGGGGCGGGGCGGGTCTGGTGGTGAGGGTACGGCGGGGGGTGAGGTGGGGGTGCGGCGGTCCCGGCGTTGGTGCGGGCTATGGGGAGTTTCGCCCCCGCCGCCCTTACCCGTCCCGTCCCCAGGGGCGCTGCCCCTTCGACCCCGCCAGGGGCTCCGCCCCTGCACCCCCGCGGGGACTGCGTCTCCTGCACCCCTCCCGGGGCTCCGCCCCGGAGCGCGATCGGCCTGAACGGTCTCGTCCTCAAACGCCGGACGGGCTGAGAGTGCCGGCCCGTGCCGAGAGTCTCCCTGCGGGTGGGTGGGCGATCAGGACGACGGTCCTCGTCTTCGAACGCCCCACAGGCCGGATCGGGTGACCGGACGCGAGAGGCTCAGCCTCTGCAGATGGGGGGCGCCAGTGGGTGTGTGCGGGCATGGCAATGCCGGCGCAGCTCCCCAGCTGCGCCGGCATTTTTTGCCGTCCGCCGCACCCCCGTCCCCACGGGGTTTCATGGGTGGATGTCCCCGCCCGGACCGCTCTTCCGGGCCTGGGGTCGCCGCTCAGCGCCCCAGCATCACTCCCACGGACGACGCTTGTGTGGCCACGGTCTCCCAGCCGTCGAAGACGAAGAAGAGCAGGGCCGCCAGGGGAAGGGCCATGAGTGTCGCCACCAAAGGGTGGCGGCGGCCCGTGCGGCGGCGGAGTGCTGTGTGCCGCTCCGTGCGGATCAGTGTCCGCGGTGCCGTGTGGGCCATGGTCCCTCTCCTGACCGAACTCAGTTGTCGTCTGGCAGCGGCGGGTGTCTGACCTCGGGGGACGAGTGCTGCACCCGCCGCTTGACCTAAAATCTAGGCGTCCGGCGCTTGTCGCACGTCATGCCCTCGTACCGATTGCCGGGCCTCCCGGAGGATGAGCCGTGAGCTGGGGCGTACTCCCCTGGGTGGAGACGTGGACCTAGGTCTCAGGGTCTTCCCGGAGGGGGCGCCCGGTGTGCCCTGCCTTTTCCGAGCTGTCCTCCCTGGGGATCGGCTGCTCGACCAGCGCCAGCACCCGGGTCGCCATGAAGCGGGCCGTGCGGACCACGGAGCCGCTGCGGGTGACTTCGCTCACTTCCACGACACCTCGGCGTACCGCTGTCTCCACTCGGCGGCCTGCTCGGCTCGCCACCACCTCGTACGTCCGTGTCGTGTCGCCGGCGTCCACGACTATTTCCACGCGATCACCCTTCACGTGTTCAATCCCCCTTCTGTGATGGATGGTTGGGGTCGCAGACGGGGCAAAGTCCGCCTGCTCACGGGCTCCCTGACCACCCTTCAAGTCTCCCACCCGGCACTGACAATCGATCTGGGCGAGAGGGCGCGGCCTCTGCGCGCGGGCGGCCGTGGAAACGTAAGCTGTGCCACGTCACACGGACCGGGCAGCGGGGATGAACATGGCGATGATGCGCCTGAGGCGCGAGGACCCGCGCGTCGTCGGCTCGTTCAGGCTTCACAGACGGCTCGGCGCGGGCGGAATGGGCGTCGTGTACCTGGGCTCCGACAAGAAGGGGCAGCGGGTCGCGCTGAAGGTCATCCGGCCGGATCTGGCGGAGGATCAGGAGTTCCGGTCGCGGTTCGCGCGGGAGGTCTCGGCAGCACGGCGGATTCGCGGTGGTTGTACGGCACGGCTCGTCGCCGCCGACCTCGACGCCGACCGGCCGTGGTTCGCCACGCAGTACGTGCCGGGGCCCTCGCTGCACGACAAGGTGGCCGACGGGGGGCCGCTGGGTGCGGCCGACGTCGCTGCTGTGGGCGCCGCTCTCTCTGAGGGGCTCGTCGCCGTGCACGAGGCGGGCGTCGTGCACCGGGATCTCAAGCCGTCCAACATCCTGCTGTCCCCGAAGGGGCCGCGGATCATCGACTTCGGTATCGCCTGGGCGACCGGGGCCTCCACTCTCACGCATGTCGGTACGGCCGTCGGGTCGCCGGGATTCCTCGCGCCCGAGCAGGTGCGGGGCGCCGCCGTCACCCCGGCGACGGACGTGTTCTCTCTCGGGGCGACCCTGGCGTACGCGTCCATGGGCGACTCGCCCTTCGGGCACGGCAGTTCCGAGGTGATGCTCTACCGCGTCGTGCACGAGGAGGCGCAGCTGCACGGTGTGCCGGACGCGCTGGCTCCACTCGTGCGCGCGTGCCTCGCGAAGGACCCCGAAGAGCGGCCCAGCACGCTCCAACTGTCGCTGCGCCTCAAGGAGATCGCCGCCCGCGAGACGCAGGGGCTCGCCGACTCGCGTCCGCCCGCGCCGCGTGCCGGTGAGGCGGACCGGCCCACCGGGCGGCTCGCCGACACCTATCCGGAGCAGCAGCGCGAACAGCGTCGCCCGCAAGGCCCGCAAGGCTCGCAGGGGACCCCGCCGCCACGGGGTGCTTCCGCCGGGCCGCGTGGGCCCGCTCCGGCGCGGGGCGGGGCTGCTCCTTCGCGAGGCGGTGCTGCTCCTTCGCGGGGCGGCAGCGCCTCTCGCGGTGGCCCCGCCCCGTCCCAGCGCTCGGGGTCCCGGCCCACGCCGGCCTCGCGGAACACGACCCGCTCGGGGGCCGGGAACCGGCCCGCGCCGCGCAGCGGTCCCGGTCGTCCGGGGCCCAGGACCACCGGGACGGGACGGCGGCCGGCCAATCCGCGGCTGCTGCGGCAGCGGCTGTTCGTGTTCGTCGTCGTGACGCTGCTCGTGGCGCTCGGCATCGCCGCGGCCCAGGGCTGTCAGGGGCCGGCACGGGGGATCGGCGGCGACCGTGACTTCGTACAGACGCATACAGGACAGACGCATACAGGACATGCACAGACGCAGGTGCGGGCGCACGCTCAGGCGGGCGGCTCGGCGGAGTAGAGCGTCAGAGGGTCGGCAGGATTCGTTCGAAGAACTCTCTGTCGCCTTCGAAGACCGGCGTGAGGGCCAGGAACTCCTGGGGGGTGACCCAGCGGGCCTCGGCGACCTCGACGGGGTCGGGGACCACCTCGCCGCTGTTCGCGTCCGCCGTCCACCAGTGGAGGCGGAAGTGGCCGTCGTCGGTCTCCGACTCCCAGACCTTGGCGCCCGGGGAGACGGTGAGGCCGACCTCCTCGTGGACCTCGCGGACCAGGGCCTGTTCCTGGGTCTCTCCCGGTTCGATCTTGCCGCTGAGGGGCTGCCAGTAGCCGGGGCGGGAGACGGTGGGGCCGCGCCGGATGGCGAGCACCCGGTCGGCCCGGCGCAGGACCGCGACGATCGCCTCGCGCTGGGGCATCCGGGCTCCTAGGCCTGGGGGCGGCCCGTGGCCACCGCGTAGAAGGCGACCGCTGCTGCCGCACCGACGTTGAGGGAGTCGACGCCGTGGGACATGGGGATGCGGACCCATTCGTCGGCGGCGACCAGCGCCTGGGTGGACAGGCCGTCGCCCTCGGCGCCGAGCATCAGGGCGACCCGGTCCATCTTGTGGGGGGCGGCCTCGTCGAGGGACCTGGCCTTCTCGTCGGGGGTGAGCGCGAGGAGGGTGAAGCCGGCCTCGCGGACCGACTCCAGGCCCTTGGGCCACGTGTCGAGGCGGGCGTAGGGGACCGAGAAGACCGCGCCCATCGAGACCTTGACGCTGCGGCGGTAGAGGGGGTCGGCGCAGTCCGGGGAGAGGAGGACCGCGTCCATGCCGAGGGCCGCGGCCGAGCGGAAGATCGCGCCGATGTTGGTGTGGTCGTTGACCGACTCCATCACCACGACCCTGTGGGCGGCCTGGAGGAGGTCGGCCGCCATGGGCAGGGGCTTGCGCTGCATGGAGGCGAGGGCGCCGCGGTGCACGTGGTAGCCCGTCACCTGCTCGGCGAGGTCCGGGCTGACCGCGTACACCGGGGCCGGGAGTTCGTCGATGACGTCGCGCATGACGTCGACCCACTTGGCGGAGAGGAGCATCGACCGCATTTCGTAGCCGGTTTCCTTCGCCCGTCTGATCACCTTCTCGCCCTCGGCGATGAACAGGCCCTCCGCCGGTTCGCGCTTGCGGCGCAACTCGACGTCGGTCAGGCCCGTGTAGTCGCGCAGACGCGGGTCGTCGGGGTCCTCAACGGTGATGAGATCGGCCACAGGGTGATACTGCCTTGTCCTGGGTGTGCTGCCAACGGCTGGGAACGGGTTGGGTTACCCGGGGTTACGCGGACACCTGCGGCCCTACGGTGACGACCTCGCCGATGACGATGACCGCCGGCGGCCTGACCTCCTGCGTACGCACCCTTTCGGCGACCGTCGCCAGGGTCGCGTCGACGCGGCGCTGGGCGGCCGTGGTGCCCTCCTGAACCAGGGCGACGGGGGTCTCGGCCGGCTTGCCGTGCGCGACCAGGGTCTCGGCGATCTTTCCGATCTTGTCGACGCCCATCAGGATCACGAGGGTGCCGGTGAGCTTCGCGAGGGACGGCCAGTCGACCAGGGAACGCTCGTCGTCGGGGGCGACGTGGCCGCTGACCACGGTGAACTCGTGCGCCACGCCCCGGTGGGTGACAGGGATTCCGGCCGCGCCGGGGACCGAGATCGAACTGGAGATACCGGGGACGACGGTGCAGGGGATGCCGGCCTCGGCGAGTGCGTGCAGCTCCTCCATGCCACGGCCGAAGACGTAGGGGTCGCCGCCCTTCAGTCGTACGACCGACTTGCCCTGCTTGGCGTGCTCGATGAGCGCGTTGTTGATGGCCTCCTGCGCCATGAAACGGCCGTACGGGATCTTCGCCGCGTCGATCACCTCGACGTGCGGCGGGAGTTCGGCGAGGAGGTCGCGGGGGCCGAGGCGGTCGGCGATGACGACGTCGGCCTCGGCGAGCAGGCGGCGGCCGCGGACCGTGATCAGGTCCGGGTCGCCGGGGCCGCCGCCGACGAGGGCGACGCCGGGGGTGCGGGTGCGGTGGTGCGGCGCGACGAGGGTGCCATCACGCAGGCCCTCGACGACCGCGTCGCGGATGGCGGCGGTGTGGCGGGGGTCGCGGCCGCGGGCCTCGGTCGTGAGGACGGCGACGGTGACGCCTTCGCTGTGGCCGGTGGCGGGGGTCCAGGCCGTGGCGGCGTCGGCGTTGTCGGAGCGGACGCACCAGACGCGGCTCTGCTCCGCCTCGGCGGAGGCCCGGTTGTTCGCTTCCGTGTCGCTGGTGGCGATCAGGGCGTACCAGGCGTCCGCGAGGTCGCCTTCCTGGTACGGGCGCCGCTGCCAGGCGATCTCGCCCGCGTCCGCCATGGCCTCGACGGAGGGGGTTGCTTCGGGGGATACGAGGAGGACGTCCGCGCCTGCCGCGATGAGTGCCGGGAGGCGGCGCTGTGCCACCTGGCCGCCGCCGAGGACGACCACTTTGCGGCCGGTGAGTCGGAGGCCTACGGGGTAGGCGGGGTGTTCGGCCATGAGGGTGCGGCTCCTCGTAGGGGCTTGCGATGGGCGCTACGGCTCTGGAGCGGCCCTGACGTGCGGATTTTGGATTGCGTTCAGCGTACGGCGGGGGTGGGGTGGCCGCGACGGTGCGCGTGCCGACCCCACCCCCGGCCCGGGTCTACTTCTCGGTGACGCCCGCCGAGTCGAACGTCGCCACCTCGTGCATCGCCCGTGCCGTGCTCTGGACCAGCGGGAGGGCCAGGAGGGCGCCCGTGCCCTCGCCCAGGCGGAGGTCGAGGTCGACCAGGGGGCGCAGGCCCAGCTTGTTGAGAGCGGCCACGTGACCGGGCTCGGCGCTGCGGTGGCCCGCGATGCAGGCCGCGAGGACCTCGGGGGCGATCGCGCGGGCCACCAGGGCCGCGGCGCCGGCGCTGACGCCGTCCAGGATCACCGGCGTACGCAGGGAGGCGCCGCCCAGCAGGAGGCCGACCATCGCCGCGTGTTCGAAGCCGCCGATCGCGGCGAGTACGCCGATGGGGTCGGCCGGGTCCGGCTGGTGGACCTCGATGGCGCGGCGGACGACCTCGGTCTTGCGGGCCAGGGTCTCGTCGTTGATGCCGGTGCCGCGGCCGGTCACCTCGGCCGGGTCGGTGTCCGTGTAGACCGAGATCAGGGCGGCGGACGCGGTGGTGTTCGCGATGCCCATCTCACCGGTGAGCAGGGCCTTGTTGCCGGCCGCCACCAGGTCGCGGGCCGTCTCGATGCCCACCTCGATGGCCTGTTTGGCCTCCTCGCGGCTCATCGCGGGGCCGGTGGTCATGTCGGACGTGCCCGCGCGGACCTTGCGGGGCAGGAGGCCGGGGGTCGCGGGGAGATCCGCGGCCACGCCCACGTCCACGACGCAGACCTCGGCGCCGACCTGGCCCGCGAAGGCGTTGCAGACCGCTCCCCCGCCGAGGAAGTTGGCCACCATCTGGGCGGTGACCTCCTGCGGCCAGGGGGTCACGCCCTGGGCGTGCACACCGTGGTCGCCCGCGAAGATCGCGACAGCCGCGGGCTCCGGGATCGGTGGCGGGCACTGGCGGGACAGGCCCGACAACTGCGCGGAGATGATCTCCAGCATGCCGAGCGAGCCCGGCGGCTTCGTCATCCGCTTCTGCCGTTCCCAGGCCTCGCCCAGCGCCTTGGCGTCCAGCGGGCGGATCTGCGCGACGGTCTCGGCGAGCAGGTCGTGCGGCTCCTCGCCGGGCAGCGCGCGGCGGCCGTACGTCTCCTCGTGCACGACCCACGACAGCGGGCGGCGCTTGGACCAGCCGGCCTGCATCAGCTCGGGCTCGTCCGGGAACTCGTCGACGTAACCGACACAGAGGTACGCGATGACCTCCAGGTGCTCCGGCAGTCCGAGGGCGCGGACCATCTCGCGCTCGTCGAAGAAGCTGACCCAGCCGACACCGAGGCCCTCGGCGCGGGCCGCGAGCCAGAGGTTCTCGACGGCGAGGGCGGCGGAGTACGGGGCCATCTGCGGCTGCGTGTGGCGGCCGAGGGTGTGGCGGCCGCCGCGGGTCGGGTCGGCGGTGACGACGATGTTCACCGGGGTGTCGAGGATGGCCTCGATCTTCAGTTCCTTGAACTGCTTCGCCCGGCCCTTGGGGAGGGACTTGGCGTAGGCGTCGCGCTGCCGCATGGCCAGTTCGTGCATGCTGCGCCGGGTGTCGGCGGAGCGGATGACGACGAAGTCCCAGGGCTGCGAGTGGCCGACGGACGGGGCGGTGTGCGCGGCCTCCAGGACACGGAGCAGCACCTCGTGCGGGATCGGGTCGCTGCGGAAGCCGTTGCGGATGTCGCGGCGCTCGCGCATGACCTTGAGGACCGCCTCGCGCTCGGCCTCGTCGTAGGCGGGCGCGGCCGGGCCGGTGGACTGTCGTACTTCTTCCACTGCGGCCGTGCTCTCTTCTTCCTGGTCGGCGGCCCTGGTGTCCAGGTCCTCCGCGTGCTGTACGAGTTCGGAGTCGGCCTCCCGCGGGGCGGGGACCGTGGCGATCGGCTCCGGCGCCTGCCCTTCCTCCGGGAGGAGGGTGAGGGCGTGCGACGGAATCGGGGCGAGGCGCGGGGTGGTCGGCACGGAGCCCTCGACGGGCACGAACTGGCCCACGGACTCGTCCGGGTGGTGCTCCGCAGGGGCCGCGGCGAGCGGCTGGAGGGTGTCCGTGCCAGGTGTGTCCGTGCCGGGCGCGGAAGGGGCCGGGTCGGCAGCGGCGGCATCGGTCGGCAGTGCGGGCGTGGCCTCGGCGGGGGCTGCGGCGGTCTCGGGGGCGAGTGCCTCCGCGGCGTTCGCCTGGTCCGTCGGGGAGCCCGCGTTCGCCTGGTCCATCGGGAAGCCGCCATCCGCCGGTTGCACGGCGTCCGGGTCGAGGGAGATGGGAGACGCGACGGGGGCGGCAGCGGCCACGGGCTGTGGGGTGGCATCCGCGGCGACGTGCGCGTCGGCGTCCGTGGCGGCGGGCGACGGTGCGTCCGGCGCGGACTGGACTGGGTGCCCGCTCAAGTCCTGTTCCTGGTCCTGACTTTGGTCCTGGTCCTGGCTCTGGGGCGCGTGCCAGGCGTCCACCAGCTGGAGCGACGGCTCGGGCGCGACGGTGGTGTCCACGGCCGGTGCTGCGGAGGCGTCCGCGGGATGCGCGCTGTGTGCCGCGTCCGGGGCCGACGGGAAGGCGGTGGCACCGGCGACTTCTTCAGCGCCGGGCGCGTGCGCGGGCACGGCCGTCTCGGCGGTCGGGGCAGGCTCGACGTCGGCGGCCTGAAGGGGCTCGACGGTGCCGGCTTGGGCGGGGTCGAGGGACACGGGCTGGGCTGCGTCGAGAGACTCGGCGGCAGCGGCAGCGGCACCGGCAGCGACCTGAACGGCGTCCGGTGCCGGAACTGCCGGCGTCTCCGGAGCCTGAGCGGTCTCGGGCGCGACGAGGTCGGGGGATGGCCCGGTCTCGGGCGCGACCGCCTCGGACAACTGCTCGTTCCCGGGCGCCACCGCGTCGGGGGTGTGCTCGGCTTCGGGTGCGACCGCCTCGGGGGTCGGTCCGGTCTCGGGTGCGACCGCCTCGGGCAACTGCCAGTTCTTCGGCACCACCGAGTCCACGAACTGCGCGCCCTCGGGTGCCACCGCCGCGGCGGCCTGCCCGTTCCCGAGCGCAACCGCTTCGGCGATCGGCGCGCCCTCGGACGGAGCAGCATCGGCGACCGGCGCCGTGTCTGCCGTAAAACCCTCGGCGACCGGTGTGCCCTCAGCCGCCGGCGCGCCGTCCGGGGTGTGCGCCGCCTCCGGAACCTGACCGGCCTCCGGCACGGGCAGCGCCCCAGGAGCCGGCCAGGCCTGCGGCACAGGCTCAACTCCGGGAGTCGGCCCAGCTTCCGAACCGGCCGCGGCCACATCGGGCTGGTCGCCCTCCGGGGCGATTCCGGCGCCGGGCGTCAGCCCTGCCTCCGGAACAGAACCGAACGCATCGCCCTGCCCGGCGTCGGGAGCAGCAAAGGGAACAGCACCCTGTTCCGGCTCCGCGGCGGCCCCCGTTGCGGCAAAGGACCCGCCGTCCGCGGCGAACTCGCCCGGCGTAGCGTGCCCTTCGGCCGGAGCGGCGCCTGTCTCAGGGACGAACCCACCCGGAGTCACGTGGCCGCCGTCGGCAGCAACCCCCGCCGGAGCGACGGGCCCACCGTCCGCGGCGAACCCACCCCCGGAAACGTGCCCGCCGTCCGCCGGCAGCCCACCCGCGGCGGCCCCGGCTCCGGCGACATGTCCGCCCTCCGCCGCGGACACCCCCACCGGAACCTGCCCGCCGTCCGGGCCGTACGCCACGTCGGCAGCGTCCGCTGCCTGCGCCCCGTACATGCTCTCAACGCTCTGCACCGGCTGCGCGCCGTGAGCGAGTTCGCCGTGCTGTGCCGGCGCCGGCGGTGCGGCCACGGCCGCGAGGTGGGCCATGGCGTCCTGGGCAGCCGGGCCCGCCGGCTCCGTGTTGAGCTCAGCCTCCGGAACAACCGTTTCGGCAGCCGGGGCCTCGGTGCTCACCGGCACCTGCACCGCGGCCTGCGCCTGGGCATCCCACGGGGCCGCGCCCTGCAGGGGCATCTCGCGGAGCTGGGGGGCGTCGAAGTACTCGGGGCCGGTCGTCGGCGGGCCGGACTGCCATACCGGTGCGCCCGCGGGGCCGCGGTCGGCGAGGGAGCGGACCGGGCTCGCCGACGCGTCGGGGATCGGCGGGCCGAGGTGCAGCGGGCGGCGCGGCGGGACCGGCGCCGAGGGCGGCGTGGGACTGGGCAGACGGACGCCGCCGAGATCGACCGAACCGCTGTCGCGGCCCGCCGTCTCGTGCGGGCCCGGCTCGTGGAGGGTCTCGACGACCGGCTCCGGCGCGGGCGGGGCGACCTCGTTGCCCCACGGGCTCTGGGCGCCCGGCAGCAGCAACAGGTCTTCGTCCTCGGCGGTGGTCTCGGAGAGGTAGGTGTACGCACCGTGCGCGGGGACGCCCGGCTGCTCCACCATGCCTGCGCTCTCCGGCAGTCCCTCGCCCGGGACCTGGCCGGTGTCCGTCATGCGTACCCCTCGCCCATCGGTTAGTGCTTCTACGTCCAGCCCACCGGGAACGGCGCACCGACCGCCCCCGTAGTGAAGAACGAGCGTGTATGCCCAGCGGCACGAACGACCCGCCCGTAAAAGGCGACAAAGCCATTCAGTGGCATTGTCCCGGCCGTTCGTCCGCCACGACAGCTTGATCCGCGACGGCCCGCTGTGGACTGCGCCACGTTGCGCGTCCTCCGGTTCTGCCGTACCACACCCACCCCAAAAGGGGCGTGTTTTCCGGACATTGGCGAACGAAGTGCCGGGCCACCCGGTGCGGTACAACGGTCGGCCAGCCTACCGCGAGCGGTACGACTACAGGATCACCGGTACGGAGAAAACAGGATCACTGGGACGCCGAACGGGGTCACTGTGTGCGCTCCGGGAGCACACCGCTGAGCAGGAACGCCACGCTCCGCTCCTTCTCCGTCCAGGCCCGGGTGTCGAGTTCGACGGACTGGATCAGGGCGCACTCGACCCGGTAGCCGTGCTCCGTCAGGTCCCGGCCGACGAGTTCGGCCGCGTCACGGGTCGCGGCGTGCGTGACGATGCGCTGCGGACGGCGGTCGGCGACCGCGGAGACCACGGCCGCTCCCCCGCCGCCGACGCGGACGACGTCCGGCTCGGGGAGGTTCTCCAGGACGTGCGGGGCGGTGCCGTGCACGATCTGCAGCTGGACGCCGAAGCGGCGTGCGGCGGTGTCGGTGCGGGTGCAGGCCTGCAGATCGCGGTCGACGGCGATGACGCCGGCTCCGGCGCGCGCGGCCTCGGTGGCGAAGGCGCCGCTGCCGCAGCCGATGTCCCAGACGAGGTCTCCCACCCGCGGTCCCAGCCGGGCGAGTTGGGCGGCGCGGAGCAGATCCGTCTCGCCCTCGCCGAGCGGGCCGTCGTACGCCTCGGCGGGCAGTGCCCAGCCGCGCGGTCCGGCGCCCGGGTCACCTCCGGCGAGCCAGCCGCCGCCCTCCCCGGAGGCACCCGGTCCGGCGGGTCCGCCGATGACGATGACGAGGTTCGGGTCGCGCCAGGTGTGGTCGGGGGCCTTGTCGGAGGTGACGACGGTGACCTGTTCGCGTTCGGTGCCGAGTTCCTCGCAGATGACGAAGGTGCGGTGGACGCCCTCCAGGAGCAGGCCGAGTTCGGCGGGACCGGCGCCGGGTGAGGTGAGAACGGCGACCTTGGCGTGGGCGCGGCACACGTTCACCGCGCGTCGCAGCGTGCGGCGGTGTGCGACGACCACCTGGGCGTCGTCCCAGGGCATGCCGGCGCGCGCGAAGGCCGCGGCCACGGAGGAGACAGCGGGAACGACCTCGACCTCAAGGCCGAACTCGGGTGCGCGCAGGGTCCGTACGACGCCGAAGAAGCCCGGGTCGCCGTCGGCCAGCACGACCGCGGAGCCGCGGTGGCCGGCGATCCGGCGGGCGGCGAGGGCGGCGCTGCCGAGGCGGATGCGCTCGGCTGTCGGCGGCACCTCGGGGAGCGCCAGGTGGTGGGCGGCACCGGCCACCAGCGTGGCGGCGCCCAGGGCGGAGCGTGCCGCGGCGGTCAGCGGCGAGCCGTCCCAGCCGATCACCGTGACGCGGTCGGCCATCGTCGTCAGTCTCCAGGGGGTTTCTGCGCAGGTCGTCGGAGGCAGCCCGGGCGGGCTCCGTGAGGGTACCTGGTGGAGCGGGCGGGGGCGCTCGGCGGTGGTGCCGTCCCAGAAGTCCCGGGGTCAGTTCCAGTCGGGGAATGCCGTGAAACCATTACTGTCGGCCAGCTGCTCGCCCGCGCCGTCCAGATCCTCGGGCAGCAGGCTCCACACGATGAAGTCGGTGCGTACGTCGGTCCAGGTGCCGTCCTCGGCCCGGACGTGCGCTATGCACGCGTTGCGCAGGACGCCCTCGCTGATGCAGCCGATCTTCTGGGCGACCTGCTGGGAGGCGGTGTTGTCGGCCGCCGTGCGCAGCTCGATGCGCTCCAACTTCTGGTCGCGGAGGAGCCATTGGGCGGTGGCGAGCGCCGCCTCCGAGGCGTAGCCCTCGCCGCGGGCCCAGGGGGCGATGATGTACGACATCTCGGTGGACCGCACATGCCAGTTGGTCTTGGCGAGTTGGACGATGCCGACCAGACGCTGGGTGAGGAACTCGGTGACGGCGAGGTCGAGTCCGCGGCCGGCGGTGCGTTCCGCGGGGGCGTACTCGCTGATCCAGGTGCGGGCCCTGTCCTCGGTGTAGGGCTGAGGGACGTCGGTCCAGGCGCCGACCTGCTCGTCGTTCATCATCTCGGCCAGCGCGGGCACGTCGTCCTCATCGAGGGGACGCAGCACCAACCGCTCCGTGCTGATGGAGATGTTGGGGAAGGTGCTAGCCATGCGCCGCTCCGTAACCTTTGGAAAATGTTCAGGGCCTGCTGAACTGCCCAGCATGCAGCATGAAAGCACCCAACCGCACCACGGGGTCCACTCCTGGTGAGCGAGTGGACCCCGTGCGTGGCGATACGCGGTATACGCCCCGTCAGCTTGCCGAAAGGCGTCAGAAGGACGGGATGACCGAACCCTGGTACTTGTCCTCGATGAACTTCTTGACCTCGGGCGAGGTGAGGAGCTTCGCGAGCTTCTTCACGCGCGGGTCCTTCTCGTTACCCTTCTTCACCGCGAGGAAGTTGCCGTACGGATTGTTCTTCGCGGACTCCAGGATCAGGGCTTCCTTGGCGGGCTTGAGGCCGGCGGAGATCGCGTAGTTGCCGTTGACGACAGCGGCGTCCACGTCGTCCAGGGAGCGCGCGGTCTGGGCCGCCTCGACCTCCTTGAACTTGAGGTTCTTCGGGTTCTTGGAGATGTCCTGCGGGGTCGCCTCGTTGCCCGCGCCGTCCTTGAGCGTGATGAGTCCGTTGGCAGCGAGCAGCTTCAGGGCGCGCGCCTCGTTCACGGCGTCGTTCGGGACGGCGATCGTCGCGCCGCTCTTCAGCGCGTCGGCCTTCTTGATCTTGTGGGAGTAGAGGCCGAGCGGCTCCAGGTGCACCGTGACAACGGGCACGATGTGGGTGCCGCGCTTCTTGTTGAAGTCGTCCAGGTACGGCTGGTTCTGGAAGTAGTTGGCACCCACCGAGCCGTCCTCGGTCGCCGTGTTCGGCACGATGTAGTCCTGGAACTCCTTGACCTCCAGGTCGAGTCCGGCCTTCTTCGCCAGGTTCTTCTTGACGAAGTTCAGGATCTCGGCGTGCGGGGTCGGGCTCGCGGCGACGACCAGCGGTCCGCTGTAGTCGGAGGAGCTCGAGGCGGAGTCCGAGCCCGAGCCGCAAGCGGTGAGCCCGAAGGTGAGGGCTCCGGCAGCGAGGACGGCGGTGGTGATCTTGGTGGTGTTACGCACGAAAAGTGCCTTTCCATATGGGTGGAGCGGCCCCGCGTTGGGTGTGCGGGGAGTTCAGGGCAGGGGAACCGTCAGGCGACCTTGCCGACGTCGCCGGTCGCGGGCTCCTCGGCCTTCAGCAGGCGCAGCCTCGGCGCCGCGCCGGAACGCCCGCCGCGCCGGTGCAGGGAGCGGGCCGCGTAGTCGCCGGCGAACTGGATGACCGAGATGACGACGGCGAGGATCGCCACGGTGATCCACATGAGTTCGGTCTCGAAGCGCTGGTAGCCGTAGCGGATGGCGATGTCGCCGAGACCGCCGGCGCCGACCGTGCCGGCCATCGCGGAGTAGCCGATGAGGGCGACGATCGTGGTGGTGGTGCTGGAGATCAGCGAGGGCAGCGACTCGGGTACGAGGACCTTGCGGACGACGGTCCAGATGTTGCCGCCCATCGACTGCACGGCCTCGACGAGCCCGCCGTCCACCTCGCGGACGGCCGTCTCGACCAGGCGCGCGAAAAAGGGGATCGCCCCGATGGCGAGCGGCACGATGGCGGCCTCACGGCCGATGGTCGTCCCGGTGATCCAGCGCGTGAAGGTCATCAGCGCGACCATCAGGATGATGAAGGGCATCGAGCGGGCGACGTTCACGATCTGCCCGATGACCTTGTTGGCGACGACATTCTGGAGCAGTCCGCCCCGGTCCGTCAGCACGAGCAGGATGCCGAGCGGCAGCCCGCCGACGACGGCGATCAGCGTGGACCAGCCGACCATGTAGAGGGTGTCCCAACACGCCTGGGACAGCAGCGGTTGCATCTCGGACCAGGTCACTTGGCACCTTCCTTCACCAGCAGGGGCTCGCCCACGACGTCGATCTGCAGGCCCTGTTCGCGCAGGAAGCCGATCGGTACGACGTTGTCCTCGTAGCGGCCGGGCAGTTCGATGCGCATCCGGCCGACCTGGAGGCCGCCGACGGTGTCGATGGCGGCGCCGAGGATCGAGATGTCGATGTTGTAGGTGCGCGAGAGCTGCGAGATGACGGGCTGGGTGGCGGCCTCGCCCTGGAAGGTGACGTCGACGACGGTGCGGTCGGCGTCGGTGGCCTCGCCGCCCACCGGGAACAGCGCGGCGGCCAGCTCGGAGCCGGGCGTCGCGAGCAGCTCGCTCACCGTCCCGGACTCGACGATGCGCCCGTTCTCCATCAGCGCGGCCGAGTCGCAGATCGACTTCACGACGTCCATCTCGTGGGTGATGAGCAGGACGGTCAGGCCCAGCTGCCGGTTCAGGTCGCGCAGCAGCTGGAGGATGGAGCGGGTGGTCTCCGGGTCGAGGGCGCTGGTGGCCTCGTCGGACAGGAGGACCTTGGGGTCGCCGGCCAGGGCGCGGGCGATGCCGACGCGCTGCTTCTGGCCGCCGGAGAGCTGGGCCGGGTAGGCCTTGGCCTTGTCCGCGAGGCCCACCAGGTCGAGGAGTTCGAGCGCCTTGCGGGAGCGCTCCTTGCCCGACCTGCCGAGGATCTCGAGCGGCAGCTCGGCATTGTCCTGGACCGTGCGCGAGGACAGCAGGTTGAAGTGCTGGAAGACCATGCCGATACGGCTGCGCGCCAGGCGGAGTTCCTTGCCGGCCCGGGGACCGCGTCCCGCGAGGGCGGTGAGGTCCTGCCCGGCGACGGTCACCGTGCCGGCGGTGGGCCGCTCCAGCAGGTTGACGCAGCGGATGAGCGAGGACTTGCCGGCGCCGGACTGGCCGATGACGCCGTACACCTCGCCTTCGCGCACGTGCAGATCGACGCCGTCCAGAGCGGTGACCTCACGGCCGCGCGAGCGGTAGACCTTGGTCAGGCCTGATGTCGTGATCACTGGGGGTTTCCGTCACTGTCGAGTACGCGGGCGTGGGTGTGCCCGGGTACGGGAGGTAAGTCGTGCGCGGGCACATGGGTCACGTACGGCGTTCACGGCGTACGGACATGCCACGGCGGCTCGCTTCGGGGCGCGAGGCTCAGGGTGGTGCGGGGGCCCTCTAGAAGGCGCGCATTCGACACATACAACGAGCACCGGGCGTCATGGTCGCCTCGGTCGCAAAGGTGCGGCTGCTCGTGGTGGTCATGCGATCAGTAAAGCAGACGTATCGAAGTGACCAAGAACCTGCTGTCCGCATGACGGACAGCGGTGGACGGGGGTCAGCCGCGGACGGAGATCTCCACTCCCCCGTCGGTGACCAGCACGGACAGGGCCGAGAGGTCCGTGACCACGAGGTCGGCGTCGAGCTCGTGGGCCTCGTGCGTTGTGGCCAAGGCCACGGTGGTCATGCCCGCGGCGCGGCCGGCCTGGAGTCCGGCCGGGGCGTCCTCGAAGACGACGCAGTGGGCCGGGTCGACGCCGAGTCGGCGGGCGGCGAGGAGGTAGGGCTCGGGGTCGGGCTTGCCGCGGGTGATGTCGTCGGCGGCGACGAGGGTCTTGGGCAGGATGCCGACGGCGTCGAGGCGGGCCTCGGCGAGGCGCCGCGTGGCCGAGGTGACGACGGCCCAGCGCTCGCCGGGCAGCGCGTCGAGGAGGTCCTTCGTGCCGGGGAGCAGACGGACTCCCCCGTTGGGCACGTCCTCCACCTCCAGCAGCTCGATCCGCGCAACGGCCTCCGGTACGACGTCCGCGGGCAGCAGGTCGGCGGCTATCTCCACGGCCGGGCGCCCGTGCAGTTCGACGCTCCGGAACTGCTCGGCCGTGATGCCGTACTCGCCTGCCCAGCGGGTCCAGCAGCGGTCGACGGAGTCGAGGGAGGAGACGAGGGTGCCGTCGTTGTCGAACAGGAGGGCTCGTGCGTGGATCTTCATGATCCCGACCCTACGGTGCGCGACGGGGGCGACCGCATCCGGTCGTTTGGCCCGTAATAGGCTCGCGGCATGCTTGATGCCCTGACGCTGGTGACCGGCGTCGCCGCGCTGCTGCTCGCCGCCTGGTGCGGCTGGGCCGCCTACCGTGATCAGCCGACGAAGGACTGGCACTTCATCGGTATGGCCGTGGTGTCGCTGCTGGCCGTGGTGCAGTTGGTGATCGGGATCGTGCAGCTGGCGCGGGGCGAGAAGGCGGAACAGGGCACGACGATCTTCGTGGCGTATCTGCTGGGCGCGTTCGCGTGCGTGCCGGCGGCGGGCTTCATGTCCTTGGCGGAGCGCACCCGTTGGGGCTCGGTGACGGTGGCCGCCGGCGGTATCGTCCTGGCCGTTCTCGAAGTGCGGCTCTATGACATCTGGGGAGGCTGAGGTGACCTCGGTGCAGGAGAAGCCCACGAGGACGCGACTGATCAGCGGGCCGGGCATGCTGCTCGTCTGGTTCTACGGCGTGATGGTCGTCGGGGCCGTGTCGCGGTCCGTCTACCAGATCGCGACCGAGTTCGACCGGGCACCGCTCGCCTATTCACTGTCGGCCGTCGCCGGTGTCGTCTACGGCTTCATCACGTACTCGCTGGTGCGCGGCGGCGAGCGGGCCCGCAGGGCGGCACTGTTTTGCTGCGCGGCCGAGCTGGTGGGTGTCCTGACGGTCGGCACCTGGACGCTGGTCGACCGGTCGGCGTTTCCCGACGCCACGGTGTGGTCGGACTACGGGATGGGATACGTCTTCATTCCCGTGCTCCTGCCGTTGACCGCGATGTACTGGTTGCGTAAGTCGCGTGCGCCGCAGGGGGATGCCGCCTGACGCCGTCAGGCGGCAGCGTGCCCGCCATGGCTGGTCGCGCCCACGCGGCGGAGCCGCGTATCGGTGCAGCCCCGCGCCCCTTTGGGCGCCGTCAGGCCGTCGTCGCGTACGTGTTGGCCGGCTTCTCCAGGACGATCATCGGTACCCCGTCGTTGCCCTGGGACGTGCCGACCGCCTCGTAACCCACCCGCCGGTACAGCCGCAGGTTGCCCTCGCTGCGGTGGCCGGTGTGGAGGCGGAACACCTTCGCGCCGCGTTCCTCCGCGAGCGCCGACTCGGCCGCGCGCAGCAGCCTCGCGCCGATGCCGTGCCCCTGGAGACGGGGGTGGACGCAGAGCTTGCCGATGGCGGCGGAGCCGTCCTCGGTGATCCGGCCGCGCACCGAGCCGACCACTTCTTCGCCGAGCCGTGCCACGAACACGCAGTCCGCGGCCACCTCCTGACGGACCGAGTCGAGGCTCTGGACGAGCGGGTCGATGCGGTAGTTGCCGTACAGCGCCGCCTCGCTCTGGAAGCACAGGTACTGGAGCTTGAAGATCTGCTCTGCGTCCTGCTCGGTCGCCACCGAGATGGTCACGCTCATGCCCATGTGCGCACGCCTCCCGCTCACCTGATCGCCACGTTGTCCCTCACTCCTATCCCCGCGCTTCGCCGCCCGCAACCTCCGGCGGGAGCAAACGACGGAGACATCCCAGGCATCTGGAACGTTCCGGACCGAGGCTGCCCTGTGAGATACCCAACTCCCCCGCGATTTCCCGGTATGTCAGGTCTTTCGGGGAGAGCAGCGCCTCCATCAGCCGGGGGCAGCGGCCGGGGAGGCGGCGCACCGCGTCGCGCAGGGCCCGGCGGCGGGCCGCCGCGAGGGCCAGGTGTTCGGGGTCGCGGTCGATGTCGTCGACCGGCTCGATGTCGTACGGCCGCTCGAGACGGGTCGTACGGCGGGTGCGGCGCGCCTCGGAGCGGACGGCGCTGCGCAGCCAGCGCTGGGGGTCGAGAGGCGGGCCGTCCACCTCCAGGCGCTCCAGGAGGCGGAGCCAGACCGCCTGTTCCAGATCGCCGGGCTCGGTACCGGAGGCATGTGCCTCCGCGGAGGCCTCGGCGGTGAGTAAGGGGTGCAGGGCGGCAACCAGATCGTGCGTCATATGCGGCATGACACGGCTGCCCGGGCTCGAGGTTGCCCGGGCGGCCGACAATCACCCCAACCGGGGCCGGGCGCTCAGCTGTTGACGAAGTCCTCGCGGGCCAGCACGGCGGTGTCCGCGTTGTCGGAGAAGACGCCGTCGATGCCGGTCGCGAAGTACGTCTTGAACGCGCCGAAGGCGTCGCCGTAGGCATCCGCGTCGGTGCCCTTGCGGTACTCCGTGGGCAGGAAGGGGTTCTCGTTGCGCATGGTGTACGGATGCAGGATCAGCCCGACCTTGTGCGCGTCGGCGACGAGGGTGGTCCGCTTGTCGAGGCTGCCGTCCGCCTTCTTCGTGATGACCAGGTCGAGGGTCGGGCCGAGACCCTGCGCGTAGCCGGCGATCTCCCTGAGCCCCTTCGGGGTGATCAGGTCGGCGACGGTGCGCGGGTCGCCGGCCTCGACGAAGTCCCAGGGGCGGCTATCGGCGGTGGAGAGCAGGACGACCAACGGGTTGTCGACCAGCTTGTTCAGGCGCTGGATGCTGCCCGGCTCGAAGGACTGCAGGATGACCGCCGAGTTCCGCTTGTCCTTGCCGTACTTGTGCAGCAACTTGGCGACCCGCTCCTCCAGGCCCAGGCCCAGCTTGCGGAAGTAGGTGGGGTGCTTGGTCTCGGGGTAGATCCAGACCTGCTTGCCGCGCTTGCGGGTCTGCTCGTCCTGCCACTTCAGGACCTCTTCGAAGGTGGGGATCTCCCAGCGGCCGTTGTAGAGGGTGTTGTGCGGGCGGTTGGCCGGGATGCGCTCGATCGCGCGCAGCGTCTTCAACTCGGCGAGCGTGAAGTCCTCGGTGAACCAACCGGTGGTGGAGACACCGTCCAGGACCTTGGTGGTCTTGCGGCCGGCGAACTCCGGGTGGTCCGCGACGTTCGTGGTGCCGCCGATCTCCGGCTCGTGCCGGCAGACCAGATGACCGTCCTTCGTCGGGACCAGGTCGCCGGCCTCGACGATGTCGGCGCCCAGGTCGAGGGCCAGGTTGTAGGAGCCGAAGGTGTGCTCGGGACGGTAGCCGCTGGCGCCGCGGTGGCCGATGATCGTCGGCGTGGGCAGGCTCCGCAGCCCGCCGCCCCCGTGCCCGGCGCCCGCGGCTCTCGCCGTACCGGTCAGACCCAGTACGGCTCCGCCAGCGCCCAGCATCGCCGCGCCGAGAAGCGCGCGTCGCCCGGTACCGCCTGTCTGCTCGTTCTCCTGCGTTCCCATGAGCGCCTCCCCTGACGTCGGCTCGATCTCTTCGTCCAGCGGGCCGATCGTAGGGGCGTGGACATGACGTGAGGGAGGCCCCGGCCGGAACACGCGGGTGACTCGGGATGTCGTATGGGAACGAATGTCTGACGGGCCGTCGGCATCGAGGCCGGGGAGCGGGGTAGACGGTCCATACCGGCTCCCCCCTTTGGCGGCCGGCGAACTCCGTTCGGCGGCACGCGGCGATCTTTCAGCGCCGCGCGACTTCCGTCACATGGTTCCGCCCTGGTTACGGGCAGGAAACGCGGTGTCACCCCAGGTGAACCCACGTCAACAGTGCGTAAGACCTCGGTGAACCCGATGTGCAAGACCCCGGGGACCGCGAGTATCGTCCTCACCTGCACAGACTTATACCGAATCGCTTGACACCGGAGGGCCTGTTGTCCCGCTTCGCGCTCATCAAGGCAGTGCTCGGACCGATCATGCGCCTGATGTTCCGCCCACAGGTGGAGGGCGCGGAGCACATCCCGGGCGACGGTCCCGTCATCCTGGCCGGCAACCATCTGACCTTCATCGACTCGATGATCCTGCCCCTGGTCTGCGACCGTCAGGTCTTCTTCATCGGCAAGGACGAGTACGTCACCGGCAAGAGCCTCAAGGGCCGGCTCATGGCCTGGTTCTTCACCGGCGTCGGCATGATCCCGGTGGACCGCGACGGCGGCCGCGGCGGTGTCGCCGCCCTGATGACCGGACGTCGAGTGCTCGAGGAGGGCAGGGTCTTCGGCATCTACCCGGAGGGCACGCGGTCTCCCGACGGGCGCCTGTACCGGGGCCGTACCGGTATCGCCCGGCTGACCCTGATGACGGGTGCGCCCGTCGTGCCCTTCGCGATGATCGGCACGGACAAGCTGCAGCCGGGCGGTGCGGGCATTCCCCGTCCCGGGCGGGTCACCGTCCGGTTCGGTGAGGCGATGGAGTTCTCGCGGTACGAGGGGATGGACCGCGACCGGTACGTGCTGCGGGCGGTGACCGACTCCGTGATGGCCGAGGTCATGCGGCTGTCCGGCCAGGAGTACGTGGACATGTACGCCACCAAGGCCAAGGCCGCCTGAACCGACGGGTTTTCCGGAGCCGTACGCACCTGCGAGGGTGCGTACGGCTCTTTTGTTCGGCTCTCGGGGAAACGCGTGGCGGACAGTGGCCTGGGTCAATGACTGACGCTGTGCTCTCGGCCGGAGGTCTCTTGGTGGGACTTCCCGGTCGCAGCCCCCGCCACGACGGTCGACGGATGGGGAGAGCCCTCGTCAAGACGCTGGCCGCGCAGCAGGAACCACGCCGCCACCGCCGTCGCCAGCAGGACCACGGCGCCCGCACCTGCCGCGAGGGAGAGGCCGTCGACGAAGGCCTCCCGGGCCGACGACAACATGTTCCGTGCCGCGTCTGCCGGCATCCCCGACGCCGCCTCCACCGCTCCACCCAGTGACTCGTGCGCCCCTGCCGGAGTGCCCGCCGGAGCGGCGAAGCCCCGGTACATGCCCGTCACGATCGAGCCCAGTACGGCGATGCCCAGGGCGGCGCCCAGTTCGTACGCCGTCTCCGAGACCGCTGAGGCCGCGCCCGCCTGTTCCTTCGGTACGGAGGAGAGGATCACGTCGGCGGTCACCGTGAAGGAGAAGCCTGCGCCGATGCCGACGACCAGGAGCGCCGCACCCAGCACGGGGTAGCCGGTGGACTGACCCAGCGTCGTCAGTACGGCCAGGGCGAGGCCCACCGCTGCCAGTCCGCCCGACACCACCGACCGTACCGAGAAGCGGCGAGCCGCACGGCCGGCGATCAGGCCGGCCGCCACCGCGCCCACCGCGGCGGGCAGTTCGGCCAGCCCCGCCTCGAACGGACGCCGGCCCTGGACGAGTTGCAGGTACTGGGAGAGGAAGAACACCAGGCCCGACAGGCCCAGGATGGTCAGCAGATCGGCCAGGACCGCGGCGCTGAAGCCGCGGTTGCGGAACAGGCGCATGTCCAACAGGGGTGCGGGGAGCCTGAGTTGGCGGCGCACGAACCAGTAAAGGGCCGCCGCGCCCAGTGCGCCCGCGGCGAGCGCGGGCCACTCGACGCCGTGGGTCGCGGCCTCCTTGACCGCGTAGACGACACCGATCACACCGACCAGGGAGAGGACCACGCTGATCAGGTCCCACGGGCCGGGGTTCGGGTTACGGGACTCGGGCAGCGTGCGGATGCCGACGAGGACCAGGACCGCCATCACCGGCAGGTTGATCAGGAAGACCGAGCCCCACCAGAAGTGTTCGAGCAGGAAGCCACCGGCGATCGGGCCGATGGCCGTACCCGCGGAAGCCGTCGCGCCCCAGATTCCCACCGCGAGGCTGCGCTCGCGCGGATCGTGGAAGAGGTTGCGGATCAGGGCGAGGGTGGCGGGCATGAGGGTCGCGCCCGCGACGCCGAGTAGGGCGCGGGCCAGGATCATCAACTCCGGTGTCGTCGCGTAGGCGTTGAGGATCGATATCGCGCCGAACGCCGTGGCGCCGCCGAGCAGGATCCGCTTGCGGCCGATGCGGTCGCCGAGGCTGCCCATCGACACCAGCAGGCCGGCGATGACGAAGGAGTAGACGTCGCCTATCCAGAGGAGTTGGGTGCCGGAGGGCTTCAAGTCCTCGCTGATATAAGGGGTCGCGAGGCCGAGGACGGTCGCGTCCACGGCCACCAGCAGCACGGCGAGCACGAGGACGGACAGCGCGAGCCAACGGCCCGGGCGCTTCACCGCCTCGGTCGTGGTCACCGGCTGCGGGGTGCTGGTCATGATTCCTCTCTCTGTGGTGCTCGATGCTGTGATGCTTGCTGCTCCGGTGCTTGGTGCCGCAGTGCGCCGCCGAGCAGGAGCTCGACGATCATGTGGGTGAAGTCCTTGGAGGCCACGCGGCCTTCCGACACCGCCCAGGCGCCCGAGGCCAGCAGGCCGTACAGCGCCTCGGTGAGCCAGGCCGGGGTGAGGTCGATGCGGAATTCGCCGGTCGCCTGACCGCGTCGGAACAGGGCTGCGATGCGGTCGTCGATCCTGGTCCAGCCCGCGTTCTGCTCCTCGCCCTCGAACAGCTGGTTCTCGGTGTAGAGGAAGGCCAGCAGACCCGCGGCCGGCTCGATCTCGCGCACCAGGCGGCGTACGGCGTCGGCGGCCGGCCCGTCCTCCAGGCGCGCCGCGTCCAGCGACGCCTCGCACTCCGCGATGCCGAGCGACTCCAGCGCCCGCACGAGCGCGTCGCGGCCGGCGAAGTGCCGGTGCAGCGTGGCCCGGCTGAGCCCGGCCGCCTTGGCGACCTCGTCCATCGTCGCGGTGGACTTCCGGGTCAGGAGGGCCGCGGCGGTGCGGAGTACATGGTCACGGTCGACAGCCATGAGACGAGGGTAACCCATATGAGACACTCATGTCTCACTGTGGGCGCGCGTGACTCACAGGTCCTGACGGACGGGGTCGCTGATCGAGAGTGTCTGCCGGTCAGTCAGTGCCAGGGCAGCCGGCCGCGCTGCTCCCAGTAGGCAACCGGTTCCTCCACGAGCGTCGCGAGCCGGGCGAGCTGGTCCTCGTCCAGGTCCACGACCGCTGCGTGCAGGTTGGAGGCGAGCTGGGTGACGGTCGCCGCGCCGGAGAGGACGACCCCGGCCCAGGGCTGGCGCAGGACCAGGGCGAGGGCCACCGCGTCGCAGCCGAGTGACGTCTGCGCGGCCACGGCCTTCAGGGCGTCCGGTGCGTACGCGTCCGCCAGCCGGCCGTTCGCCATGCCCTCCTTGACGATCACCGTGAGCCCCGCGTCGTGCGCCTCGGCGAGGGCCGGAGCGGCCGAGGTCTCCAGGACGTTGTACGTCGACTGGACGGTACGGAAGAGGGGTTCGCCGTCGACCGTCACGGCGAGGGCGGCGCGGATGGCCTCGGCCTGCGCGGGCCCGCTGGTGGAGAAGCCGATGGTGGTGCCCCGGTCCGCGGCCTCCGCCAGTTTGGCGTGGAGTTCCTTGTCGGTGAGGGCCGGGCTGTCCTGGGTCACCGAGTGGATCTGGTAGAGGTCCAGGCGGTCACCGAGCAGCCCGGCGGTCTCGGCGCGCTGCCGCTCGTACGTCTGGACGGTGTGGTCCTTGACCTCGTGCTGCTCGGCGTCGGTGGTCCAGCCGGCGGTGTAGGTGTAGCCCCACTTGCTGCCTACGACGATGTCGTCGATGTCGGGTCGGGCGTTCAGCCAGTCGGCGAGGAACTCCTCGGAGCGGCCGTAGGAGCGGGCCACGTCGAAGTAGCGGACGCCCTGGAAGTAGGCGGCGTCGAGGAGTTCGTGCGTGCGGCGGCGCATCGCCTCGGCGCTGCGGCCCTCCGGGAGGTCCTGATCCCGGCCGAGGTTGATGTAGCCGGGGCGGCCCACTGCGGCGAGGCCCAGTCCGATGTGGCAGGTGGGGGTTGTCGCTGTGGCCAGTCGGGCGAAGGGCATCGCGGGCTCCGTTGGTCGGCTCCGGTACGGCTTCCGACCAACGTAACCCGCGATGACCTTTGGTTTCTGCCTCAGAGCCCGGTTCGTGCGGTGGCTCGGCGGGTGCGGGTTGTTCGTGGCTGGTCGCGCCCACGCGGCGGAGCCGCATATCGATACAGCCCCGCACCGCTGGGGCGTCACTGCTTGGCGGTGGCCCAGTCGTGCTGTGCCTTCACGTCCGCCTTCACCTCTGCCAGCTGGATCGCGACCGCGCTCGGTGCCGTGCCGCCTCGGCCGTTGCGGGAGGCCAGGGCGCCGGGGACGTTGAGGACGGACCGCACATCCGGCGTCAGGTGGGCGGAGATCTTCGCGAACTGTTCGTCCGTCAGGCCGTCCAGTTCCTTGCCCTCGGCCTCGGCGACCTTCACGCACTCACCGGCGACCTCGTGCGCCACGCGGAACGGCACGCCCTGCTTCACCAGCCACTCGGCGATGTCGGTGGCGAGCGAGAAGCCGGCCGGGGCCAGCTCCTGCATGCGCTCGCGGTGGACGGTGAGGGTGGCCATCATGCCGGTGAAGGCCGGGAGCAGGACCTCGAGTTGGTCGCAGGAGTCGAAGACCGGCTCCTTGTCCTCCTGGAGGTCGCGGTTGTACGCGAGCGGGAGGGCCTTGAGGGTCGCCATCAGGCCCGTCAGGTTGCCGATCAGGCGACCCGACTTGCCGCGCGCCAGCTCGGCGATGTCCGGGTTCTTCTTCTGCGGCATGATCGACGAGCCCGTGGAGAAGGCGTCGTGCAGGGTCACGAAGGAGAACTCCTTCGTGTTCCAGATGATGATCTCCTCGGCGATCCGGGAGAGGTTCACGCCGATCATCGCGGTGATGAAGGCGAACTCGGCGACAAAGTCACGGGACGCGGTGCCGTCGATGGAGTTGCCGACGCTGCCGTGCTCGAAGCCGAGGTCCTTGGCGACCGCCTCCGGGTCGAGGCCGAGGGAGGAGCCGGCCAGGGCGCCCGAGCCGTAGGGCGAGACGGCCGTCCGCTCGTCCCATTGACGCAGCCGCTCCGCGTCCCGGGACAGGGACTGCACATGGGCCAGGACGTGGTGGGCGAACAGGACCGGCTGGGCGTGCTGGAGGTGGGTGCGGCCGGGCATCGCCACGTCCGGGTGGGCCTCCGCCAGGCCGACCAGCGCGTCCTGGAGGTCGGCGATCAGACCGCCGATGACGCGGGCGTGGTCCCGGAGGTACATGCGGAAGAGGGTGGCCACCTGGTCGTTGCGCGAACGGCCCGCGCGCAGTTTGCCGCCGAGGTCCGGGCCGAGGCGCTCCAGCAGGCCGCGCTCCAGGGCGGTGTGGACGTCCTCGTCGGCAATGGTGCCGACGAAGGAGCCGTCCGCGACGTCGGCCTCGAGCTGGTCGAGGCCCGTGGTCATCCGCGTGAGCTCGTCCTCGGTGAGCAGGCCCGCCTTGTGGAGCACGCGCGCGTGGGCACGCGAGCCGGCGAGGTCGTAGGGCGCCAGCCGCCAGTCGAAGTGGACGGACGCGGACAGCTTCGCCAGGGCCTCGGCGGGACCGTCGGCGAAACGGGCGCCCCAGAGCCGTACGTCACCGCTGTTGCTGCTCACTTGCTCTGCTCCTAGAGAGGGAGTGGATGTGCCACCGCCTCCCCACGCCATGTGTGGGGAGGCGGAAGTCACGCTACTGCTTGCGCAGGATCGCGACCGCTCACGCGAGGTCGCGCTGTGCCGCGATCTTCGACGACAGGCTGTAGATGTCGATGAAGCCCTTGGCCGCGGCCTGGTCGAACGTGTCGCCCGTGTCGTACGTCGCCAGGTTGAAGTCGTACAGGGAGGTCTGGGAGCGCCGGCCGGTGACGACCGCACGGCCGCCGTGCAGGGTCATCCGGATGTCGCCGTTGACGTGCTGGTTGGCCTCGTCGATGAAGCCGTCCAGGGCGCGCTTGAGCGGGGAGAACCACTGGCCGTCGTAGACCAGTTCGCCCCAGCGCTGCTCGACCTGCCGCTTGTAGCGGGCGAGTTCGCGCTCGACGGTGACGTTCTCCAGCTCCTGGTGGGCCGTGATGAGCGCGATCGCGCCCGGGGCCTCGTACACCTCACGGGACTTGATGCCCACGAGCCGGTCCTCGACCATGTCGATCCGGCCGATGCCCTGGGCGCCGGCGCGCTCGTTGAGCTGCTGGATCGCCTGCAGGACGGTGACCTGCCTGCCGTCGATCGCGACCGGGACGCCCGCCTCGAAGGTGATGATCACCTCGTCGGCCTCGCGGGCCGCCGCCGGGTTGGAGGTGTACTCGTAGATGTCCTCGATCGGGGCGTTCCAGATGTCCTCCAGGAAGCCCGTCTCGACCGCGCGCCCGAAGACGTTCTGGTCGATGGAGTACGGGGACTTCTTGGTGGTCGCGATCGGGAGGTTCTTCGCCTCGCAGAACGCGATCGCCTTGTCGCGGGTCATCGCGTAGTCGCGGACCGGGGCGATGCACTTGAGGCCGGGGGCGAGGGCGACGATGCCGGCCTCGAAGCGGACCTGGTCGTTGCCCTTGCCGGTGCAGCCGTGGGCGACCGTGGTGGCGCCGTGCTTCTGGGCGGCGGCGACGAGGTGCTTGACGATCGTCGGCCGGGAGAGTGCGGAGACCAGCGGATAGCGGTCCATGTAGAGGGCGTTGGCCTTGATCGCCGGGAGGCAGTACTCCTCGGCGAACTCGTCCTTGGCGTCGGCCACTTCGGCCTCCACGGCACCGCACGCGAGGGCGCGCTTGCGGATGACGTCCAGGTCCTCGCCGCCCTGGCCGACGTCGACCGCCACGGCGATGACCTCGGCGCCCGTCTCCTCGGCGATCCAGCCGATGGCGACGGAGGTGTCCAGACCGCCTGAGTAGGCGAGTACGACGCGCTCGGTCACGGGTTTCTCCTCATGGTGCATTCGCTGACATGCATGAGTATGCAGGACTCTGCATGATTCGTCAATCCAGGGGGGCGACGCATCAATCCCGGGGGCGCTTGAACACCAGCAACCGCTTTCCCGTACCTCTCGCCGAACGCAGGCGCCGCGTTTGTACACACCGGCCACACACCAGTGACACATCCGTCACCCCAGACCCGAGTGAGGCATCCGCATGTCCAGGGCTCTTCCGAAGTACAACAAGCGCCGCGTCGCGATCATCGGTGGCGCTGCCGCCGTGGCGCTGTCCGGCGCGGTGATCGCCGGCTCCGCCCTCGCCGGGACGCCGTCCAAGAGCAGCGGGACCACCGCGCGGACGCTGGCGTCCCCCGGCACCATCACCTGCCCGGACGTCGCCTCGCAGCTGCCCGAGATCCCGGCCTCGGCCAAGGCCGAGGTGGACCGCAACGTGGCGTTGCTGCAGACCCAGATCGACGAGGCCAACAAGCGGCTCGTCGACACGGTCGGTCAGGGCGGGCCCAACTTCGTGCAGAACGCCATCCTCGGGCCCCTGGAGGACAAGCGGATCGCCACCGTGAACCGCATCGCCACCGCCATCGGGCGCACGGCCGACAAGCCCCAGGGCCTGGACGCCCTCGCACCCTGCACCCTCAACGCCGACGGTGCCGCCGCCGGCGCGGGTGACGCGGCGGGCACGGGAGACGAAGCGGGCGCGGAGGCCACGGCCACGCCGAGCGTGACGGCCTCTGCGTCGCAGGGCGCGGACGACGCCGCGGGCGATGCCCAGAACGCCGGCGCCGGCACCATCACCTGCCCCGACGTCGCCTCGCAGCTGCCCGAGATCCCGGCCTCCGCCCAGGCCGAGGTGGACCGCAACCTGGCGCTCCTCAACACCCAGATCGACGAGGCCAACAAGCGGCTCGCGGCGACGGTCGGCCAGGGCGGCCCGAACTTCGTGCAGAACGCGATCCTCGGCCCGCTGGCCGACAAGCGGAAGTCGACCGTTGACCGCATCGCGATCGCCATCGGCCGTACGGCCGACAAGCCGACCGGCCTCGACTCCCTGGCCGCCTGCACGCTCACCAAGTGACGTGACAGGCACTGTGGCCGCCCCGATTCAAGCGCCGGCCGGGGCGGCCACGGCCGGAGTCGGCACATCGACACCGCAATTCCTTACCGCAATTCCTTAGACAGGCGAAAGGTTTGCGCGCATAATCGTGAGGCGTGGGAAAGACTTATGAACGCATAGACGGCAGGCTGCGCACGTTCATCGAGGCGCAGCCGATCTTCTTCACCGCGACCGCGCCCCTGTCGGGCGACGGCACGGTCAACCTCTCCCCCAAGGGCCTCAAGGGCTCCTTCGTGGTGCTCGACGAACTCACCGTGGCCTACCTGGACTTCGCCGGTTCCAACGCGGAGACGATCGCGCACCTGCGGGAGAACGGGCGGATCACTCTGATGTGGTGCGCCTTCCAGGGCCCGCCGAACATCGTGCGGGTGCACGGGCAGGGCGAGCCGGTCTTCCGTGACGACCCGCGCTTCAAGGAACTGCTCACCCATTTCCCGGACATCGATCCGACCCCGCACGGACTGCGGGCGGTCATCGTCGTCACGGCCGAACTCGTCCGCGACACCTGCGGCTACGCGGTCCCCTTCATGTCGTACGACGAGGACCGCGACCTGCACGGCAAGCGCTTCGCGCGGGAGGACGACGCCTCGCTCGGCGAGTACTTCACCAAGAAGGAGCACGTCGCGACGAGCCTGGATGGCCTACCCGGGCTGCCGTTGCCGCTCCCGCCCTCTACGGTCTGAGCCATGCGCCCAGCCGTCGCCGCAGTGCTCGCCTCCGTGTCCCTTCTCCTGCTCGGTGCCGCGCCCGCAGGCACGCCGCCGCTGCCCGCGCGGATGGCGTACACCGGGGGCGGTACGCAGCTGATCACCGCCATGGCCTCGAGGACGAGCTCGACGACCGGCACGCTCACCTGGTGGGACCTCCGGGGCGGCCGCTGGGTGAAGGCCGGTTCGGCGTCCGCCCGGTTCGGGGCGAAGGGGCTGGTCGAGGGCGTCGCCCGGAAGCAGAACACGAACACCACGCCCACCGGGCTCTACGACCTCCCCTTCGCCTTCGGCATCGAGGCCGCGCCGAGCGGCACGCGCTACAAGTACCGCCCCGTGCACCAGAGTTCGTGGTGGTGCGAGGACAACGCCTCCCGCTCGTACAACCGTTGGACCCAGCCACGGCCGTCCGACTGCCGTGCCTCGGAGTCCGAGCACCTCGTCTCCTACCGGACGCAGTACGCGTACGCGCTCGTCATCGGCTTCAACTACCACCAGCGCGTGCACGGGCGCGGGGCCGGCATCTTCCTGCATGTCAACGGGCATGGGGCGACTGCCGGTTGTGTGTCGGTGCCGAGTGATTCGATGCAGCGGATTCTCAAGTGGGTCCGTCCCTGGAGCCAACCGCACTTCGCGATCGGTACGGCGAGCGGATCCACGGCGATCACACGGTATTGAGCCGCACGGTGAACGTGGTCGACCCCGGGCGGCTCTCCAGGGCGATGCTTCCGCCGTGCGCCTCCGCCACCGCCACCACGATCGACAGGCCCAGGCCCGCTCCGCCGCCGGGGGCGTCGGCGCGGCGGCGGTGTTCGGCCCGGGTGAAGCGTTCGAAGACGCCCGGCTGGATGTCCTCGGGGATGCCCGGTCCGTCGTCGTGGACCTTGAGGACGGCGGTGGGGCCGTCGGACTCCAGGGTCACCGTCACCTTGGTGCCGACGGGCGTGTGCACCCGCGCGTTGGCCAGCAGGTTGGCCAGCACCTGGTGAAGGCGGTGCTCGTCGCCGGTGACCGTGACCGGCTCCTCGGGCAGCTCCAGGGTCCAGCGGTGGCCGGGGCCCGCGGCCCGCGCGTCGGTGACGGCGTCGAGGACCAGGCGGGTCAGGTCGACGGGGAGGCGTTCGAGCGGGCGGCCCGCGTCCAGGCGGGCCAGGAGCAGCAGGTCGTCGACCATCGCGCCCATGCGGCCCGACTCGGCGGCGATGCGCTCCAGGGCGCGCGTGACCTCCGGCGGCACCGGGCCCGGGTGCAGCAGGGCGAGTTCGGCGTGGCCGCGGACCGAGGCGACCGGAGTGCGCAGCTCGTGGCTGGCGTCGGCCGCGAAGCTGCGCAGCCGCTCCTCGCTCGCGTGCCGTTTGGTGAGCGCGTCCTCGACGTGGCCCAGCATGCGGTTGAAGGCACCGGCCACCCTGCCCACCTCGCTGCGCGGGTCGGTCTCCGGGGCGCGCGGCGGCAGGGCCACCTCGCCGCTGGCCAGCGGGAGTTCGCTGACCCGGGTGGCCGTCGCGGCGACCCGGCTCAGCGGCCTGAGCGACCAGCGCACCCAGAGGGCGCCCGCGACGCCCGCGAGGGCGAGGGCGGCGCCGAAGACGATCCCGGCGACCAGTTCGAGGCGGTGGACGGTGGCCTGCACGGGCTCGAGGGGCAGGCCGGTGATCAGGACGTCGCCGTCGAGGCCCTTGGACGCGAGGACCCGGTAGTCGCACAAGGTGGAGAGGTCGACGCTGTGGCCCGTGCCGTCGACCGGGACGGCGGCGAGCTGCTTCTTGTCCCGCGCGGTCAGGGTGACGTCGATGATGCCGGCGGAGCGGACGACTGCCGCATTGGTGGCCGTACCGTCGACGAGACGGGCACCGAAGGTGCCCGTGGCCTGCCTGCGGTCGTCGCCGCGTTCGTCGCCGTCGTGGTCGTCGGGCAGCTTGCCGCCGTGTTCCAGGCTCGCCGCGAAACGGGGCCCGACCTCGCCGAGCTGTTCGTCCAGGCGGCTGGTGAGGAAGCCGTTCAGCTCGACGACCGCGGCGATGCCGACCGCGGCACAGCTGACGGCCAGCAGCACCACCAGGCCGACGGTGAGGCGGGCGCGGAGGGTGTGCGGGCGGGGCAGTCGCCGTAGGAGCCTCATGAGGTGGCCGGCTTGAGCACGTACCCGGTCCCCCGCACGGTGTGGATCATCGGCTCGCGGCCGGTGTCCACCTTCTTGCGCAGGTACGAGATGTAGAGCTCGACGACGTGGGCGCGGCCGCCGAAGTCGTAGGACCAGACCCGGTCGAGGATCTGCGCCTTGCTGAGCACGCGGCGCGGATTGCGCATCAGGAAGCGGAGCAGCTCGAACTCGGTCGGGGACAGCTCGATCAACTCGCCTGCCCGGGTCACCTCGCGGGCCTCTTCGTCCATGACCAGGTCGCCCACGGTCAGCCGCGGGCCCTCGTCCAGCTGCCGGGCCATGCCGGCGCGGCGCAGCAGTCCCCGGACCCGGGCCACGACCTCCTCCAGGCTGAAGGGCTTGGTGACGTAGTCGTCGCCGCCCGCCGTGATGCCCGCGATGCGGTCCTCCACCGCGTCCCGCGCGGTCAGGAAGAGGACGCACACGTCGGGCTTCACGGTGTGCAGGGAGCGCAGGACGGCGAAACCGTCGGTGTCCGGGAGCATCACGTCCAGGACGACGGCGTCCGGCATCAGCTGCCGGGCCTCGGTCAGTGCGGAGGCGCCGTCGCCGGCCGAGCGGACTTGCCAGCCCTCGTAGCGCAGGGCCCCCGAGAGCACCTCGGCGAGGTCCGGGTCGTCGTCCACGACGAGGACGCGCAGCGGGGTGCCGTCGGGGCGGGTGAGGGCGGGTCGGCCGGAGCGGGTGGTGTTCATGGCTGTACCAGGATCACCCCTCGCGCGGGTCGCGGGCGGCGTCCGATGCTCTGAGTTTCCTCTGAGTCGGCTGGGTGAGGTGCCCGTTCAGAGCGTGCTGAGAGGTTCCCGCTGCACAGTTGCGTCCCGGACAGGCGAAAGGACGCACACATGACCACCGTGTACGAGCGGCGGACGGCACCGGCCGTGGTGCCGGCCGCGCGGCGCTCCCCCGCGGGCCCCGTGCTCGCCCTGCTGTGGGCCGGGGCGGCGGCCGTGGTCGCCCTGTGGTGGACGGACACCGGTTCGGTGGTCGGCACGGCGGGCTGGCTGACGGGGGCCGGGCGGATCGCCGGGCTGCTGTGCGGATACGCCTGCGCGGTGCTCGTCGGCCTGATGGCGCGCGTTCCGCTGCTGGAGCGGCGGATCGGCTCCGACCGGGTGGCGCGCTGGCACGCGATGGCCGGCCGCTACACGGTCTGCCTGCTGGTCGCGCACATCACGCTGATCCTCCTCGGCTACGCCGCCCAGGACCGCGCCTCCCTCTGGCACGAGACGGCCACGGTCGTCCTGGACTACCCGGACATGCTCAAGGCCACCTTCGGCACGATCGTCCTCTTCGCGGTCGGCATCACCTCGGCCGGCGCCGCGCGCCGCCGGCTCAGCCACGAGTTCTGGTACTACGTGCACCTGCTGACGTACGTCGCCGTCTTCCTCGCCTTCTTCCACCAGCTGACGCTGGGCAACGAGTTCAACGGCCACACCGGGGCCACGGCCGCCTGGTACGCGCTGTACCTCGGGGTCGCGGCGCTGGTGGTGTGGTTCCGGATCCTCGCTCCGGTGCGGCTGAATCTGCGGCACCGGCTGCGGGTCGAGTCCGTGCACCGGGAGGCGCCCGGCGTGTACTCGGTCGTCGTGCGCGGGCACCGGCTGGACGAGATGGGCGCGCGGGCGGGGCAGTTCTTCCGCTGGCGGTTCCTCGGCGAGGGCATGGGCTGGACGTCGACGCCGTACTCCCTGTCCGCACCGCCCCGCCAGGACCTGATGCGGATCACGGTCAAGGCGCTCGGCGACCACAGCGCGGCCGTCTCCCTGCTGCGGCCGCGCACGCGGGTGTGGGCGGAGGGCCCGTACGGATCGCTGACCCAGGACCGGCAGACCGCGCCGAAGTCCCTGCTGATCGCGGGCGGCGTGGGCATCACACCGCTGCGGGCGCTGTTCGAGACACTGCCCGGAGAGGTGACCCTCCTCTACCGTGCCCGCACGGCCGAAGAGCTCGCCCTGGGCGGGGAGTTGGAGGCCATCGCGCGCTGGCGCGGTGCGAAGGTGCTGTACGCCCTCAACGGACCGGACGGACGGCGCCCGAGTCTCACCGCCGAGTCCCTGCTCGCCACCTTCCCCGACCTGGCCGGCCACGACGTCTACCTCTGCGGCCCGCACGGTTTCGCCCGCGATCTGTACGAGGCGCTGCGCACCGCCGGTGTACCGGACCGCCGTATCCACCACGAATCGTTCGAGCTGTGAGGCAACAGACGTGCACGCGTTGAAGAAGAACCGTCCCCTGCGCCGCATCGTGCTGGCGAGTGCCGCCACTGTCTCCGGAATGGTGATGCTGCTGTCGCTCAAACCGCACTCCACGCCGACGGTCGCCCTGGCCGTGCCCGCGCCGTCGAGCAGTTCGAGCGCGTCAACCGGATCGAGCGGGTCGAACGGATCGACCACCGGCACGAAGACCGTCACCGGCGACTCGGTGCAGACCCGGTGGGGCCCCGTCCAGGTCCGCATCACCCTCAAGAACGGCAAGCTCACCGAGGTGACTGCCGTGACCTACCCGCAGGAGAACCCACACGACCAGGAGATCAACAGCTACGCCGTCCCGCGGCTGCGCACCGAGGCCCTCGCGGCGCAGAGCGCGAACATCGACACCGTCTCGGGGGCCACGTACACAAGTGACGGTTACCGCCAGTCACTCCAGTCCGCACTGGACTCGGCGAGCGGCTGAACACACTGGCGTCGCGGCACGTATCTCTGGGCCAAGGGACCACGCCAACCCCCTTGCCCCCGCCCCGGAGGAACAGTGACCACCACGCTCGCAGGCGGCCGCGCCGCCCGCCGCCAGACGATGCGCCGCATCCGCCCGCGCCGCTCCCCGGCGACCGTCCTGCTGCTCGCCGTATGGGCGGGCGCGGTCGGTGTGCTGTGGCTGTGGTGGCACAACACGCCGAACATCGCCGACAACAACGGCAAGATCCTCAACGCGGGCCGGATCACCGGCCTGCTCGCCGGATACCTGATGGCACTGGTCGTGCTGCAGATGGCCCGGGTGCCCGCCCTGGAACGCCGGGTGGGCTCCGACCGGGTGGCGCGCTGGCACGCGATGAGCGGCCGCTACACGCTCTGCCTGGTCTTCGCGCACGTCTTCCTCATCATGTGGGGCTATGCGCTGCAGGCGGGCAAGTCGCTCGGCGACATCGTCCAGCAGACGATCGACTCCATCAACCAGCTGCCGGACATGGGCAAGGCGGCCATCGGCACCGGCCTGTTCGTGCTCATCGGGCTGACCTCGATCGGCCCGGTCCGCCGCAGGATCCCGTACGACACCTGGTACCACGTCCACCTGCTGACGTACGCGGCGGTCTTCCTGACCTTCTGGCACCAGATCACCACCGGCAACGACTTCGCCGTCGAGCCGACCGCGAAGACCTTCTGGTACGCGCTGTACGGGTCGGTCACCGCGCTGGTGGTCTGGTTCCGGATCCTCGTTCCGATCCGGCTGAACATGCGGCACCGGATGCGCGTCGAGGCCGTCATCGAGGAGACGCCGGGCATCGTGTCGGTGCTGATCGGCGGGCGGAAGCTGCACCGGATGGGTGCCGAGGCGGGGCAGTTCTTCCGCTGGCGGTTCCTGGCGCCGGGCATGCGGTTCAGCTCGCACCCGTACTCGCTGTCGGCGGCACCCCGCCCCGACATGCTGCGGATCACCGTGAAGGCGATCGGCGACCACAGTGCCCGGCTGCGCGAACTGACGCCCGGCACCAAGGTGTGGGCCGAGGGCCCGTACGGGGCGCTCACCGCGCAGCGCCGCAGCCGCGGCAAGGTGCTGCTGGTCGCGGGCGGCGTCGGCATCACGCCGATGCGGGCGCTGTTCGAGACGCTGCCCGGCGCCTCCGGCGACATCACGCTCCTCTACCGGGCCAACACCACCCAGGACCTGGCCCTGTGGGACGAGCTCGCCGCCATCGCCGACGACCGCGGCGCCCGGTTGATGTACGCGGTCAACAGTCCGGAAGGGGAGCGCCCGGACATCTCGGCGGAGCGGCTGCGGCAGAAGCTGCCGGACATCGAACAGCACGACGTCTTCATGTGCGGGCCCGCCGGGTTCGCGCAGACCGTGTACGAAGCACTGCGCGGCGCGGGAGTGCCCGCCCGCCGCATCCATCACGAGTCGTTCGAGATGTGAGCGACGGGATTCAGGAGCTCTAGAAGCGATGAGGAAGAGTCACCCCATCCGGCGTGTCGTGCTGGCCACCGCCGCCACCGTTTCGGGCGTCGTACTGCTGCTGTCGCTGAAACCGGCGTCCGACCCGAACGCAGAGGCCGCCGCGGGCGCCGCCCCCCAGCAGACCGCCGCCGCGCAGGAGTCGCCCCAGGGCGGTGCCGCGGCGACCGGCTCCGGCACGGTCGACGGCAATGTGGCCCAGACCGAGTACGGCAACGTCCAGGTACGACTGACCGTCGCCAACGGCAAGATCACCAAGGCCGAGGCGATCCAGGCGCCCAAGGGCGGCACCAGCGACCAGAAGACCGCCCTGTCCATCCCCAAGCTCACCCAGGAGACGGTCGCCGCGCAGAGTGCGCAGATCGACACCGTGTCCGGGGCGACGTACACCAGCAACGGATACAAGCAGTCGCTGCAGTCGGCGATCGACAAGATGAAGGCGAGTGCGGGGTCTTCGCAGGGCAGCGGGTCGTCGAGCGGCTCTTCCAGCGGCTCCTCGCAGGGCTCCGGTGGCGCCGCCCAGGCCAAGACCGTGACCGGCAGTGCGGTCCAGACCCAGTACGGAACCGTCCAGGTCCGTATCACCGTCGCCAACGGCAAGATCACCAAGGCCGAGGCGGTGCAGGCGCCCAAGGGCGGCACCAGCGACCAGAAGACCGCCCTGGCCGTCCCCAAGCTCAACCAGGAGGCCGTGGCGGCCGGCAGCGCGAACATCGACACGGTGTCGACTGCCACGTACACGAGCAACGGCTACAAGCAGTCGCTGCAGTCGGCGCTGGACCAGGCCGGTGGCTGAGGCGGTGGCCGAATCGGCAGAAGCTCCCGCCGCGGTGCGTCATGCGGAGGAGGTCATGGGGACCGTCTTCTCCTTCGACGTCCGCGGCGGGGAACCCGGTGCGGTGCAGGCGGCGCTGGAGGAGGCGATCGCCGGACTGCACCGGGTGAACGAGGTGTTCAGCACGTACCGCGACGACAGCCAGGTCTCCCGGCTCGCCCGGGGTGAGCTGACCGTCGAGCAGTGCACTCCCGAGGTCGCCGAGGTGCTCGAACTGGGCGCCGAGGCCGAGCGGGTGAGCGACGGCTGGTTCAGCATGCGCTACGAAGGGCAGCTGGACCCGACCGGGATCGTCAAGGGCTGGGCCGCCGAGCGGGCGGCACGGCGGCTGGCGGCGACCCCCGGCGTGCACGGGGTGAGCATGAACGGCGGCGGGGACGTCCAGCTGCTCGGGTCGCCCGAGCAGCACCGGCCCTGGCGGGTCGGGGTCGCGGACCCGCTGCGTCCGGGAGGGCTCGCGGCGGTCGTCTCCGCGGCGGGCGCGGACGAGTTGGCGGTGGCCACGTCCGGCACCGCCGAGCGGGGCGCCCACATCGTCGACCCACGCACGGGCCGGTCCGCGGTGACCGACCTGGTGGCGGTGACCGTGGTGGCCCCGAAGCTGACCTGGGCGGACTGCTGGGCCACGGCGGCCTTCGCGATGGGTTCGGGCCAGGGGCTGCGCTGGCTGGAGTCGCTGCCCGACGTGGAGGCGCTGCTGATCACGGCGGGTGACGAGGTGCGCTGCACGGGAGGGCTGGCGGCCCGCCTGGGATGAACCCCCATGCGAGTCCGGGGCGCCACGGGAACTCCCGTGCGCCCCGGACTCGTTCGCGTCAGTGGGCCGTTCAGTGGCCGTTCTGCGCCAACCGCAGCAGGTGCTCCGCCAGCGCCTGGCCGCCCGTCGGATCCCGACTGATCAACAGCAACGTGTCGTCACCGGCGATCGTGCCGAGAATGTCCTGCAGCTCGGCCTGATCGATGGCCGACGCCAGGAACTGCGCAGCCCCCGGAGGCGTCCGCAGCACCACCAGATTCGCCGACGCCTCCGCGGAGATCAGCAGCTCCTGGGACAGCCGCCGCATCCGCTCCTCCTTCGCCGACTCCCCCAGCGGCGCCCGGGGGGTGCGGAATCCCCCCTCGCTCGGCACCGCGTAGATCAGGTCGCCGTCGTTGTTGCGGATCTTCACCGCGTTCAACTCGTCGAGGTCCCGGCTCAGCGTCGCCTGGGTGACGTTCAAGCCGTCGTCGGCCAGCAGCTTCGCCAACTGGCTCTGGGACCGCACCGGTTGCCGGTTGAGGATGTCCACGATCCGGCGGTGGCGTGCGGTGCGGGTCTGCGGCACGGCAGGCCCGGCGTGCTGTGCGTCGTCCTGCGCGTGGCTCATCGTCGTCTCATTCTCCGGATCCGTCCCCGTTGGCGTGGTCCAGGATGCCGGGGAGCGCCCCGAGGAAGGCGTCCACCTCGTCGTCGCCGAGATTCAGCGGCGGCATCAGCCGTACGACGTCGGGCGCGGGCGCGTTCACCAGGAATCCGGCCTCCTGAGCCGCCTGCCGCGCCTGGGGCGCGAGCGGCTCGGTGAGCACGATACCCAGGAGGAGGCCCGCGCCCCGGACATGGGCGATCAACGGATTGCCCAGTGACTCGATTCCGTTCCGCAACTTCTCGCTCTGCCGCTTGACGTTCTCCAGCAACCCCTCGTTCTCGATGGTGTCGAGGACGGCGAGTCCGGCGGCGCAGGCGACCGGGTTGCCGCCGAAGGTCGTGCCGTGGTGCCCGGGCTGGAGCAGTTCGGCGGCGCGCCCGAAGGCGACGGTCGCGCCGAGCGGCAGTCCGCCGCCGAGACCCTTGGCCAGCGTCACGACGTCCGGCAGGACGCCCTCGTGGGCCTGGTACTCGAACCAGTGCCCGGTACGGGCGATTCCGGTCTGTACCTCGTCGAGGACCAGCAACGCGCCGGTCGCAGCGGTGATCGCGCGGGCAGCCTTGAGGTAGCCGGGCGGCGGGGTGACGACGCCGATCTCGCCCTGGATCGGCTCCAGGATGACCAGCGCGGTCTCCTCGGTGACCGCGGCCGCCAGGGCCTGCGCGTCGCCGAACGGCACGTGCGTGACCTCGCCGGGCAACGGCAGGAAAGGCTCCCGCTTGCCCTGCTGACCGGTCATCGCGAGGGCACCCATCGTGCGGCCGTGGAAGGCGCCCTCGGTGGCGACGACATGGGTCCGCCCGGTCAGCCGGCCGATCTTGAAGGCGGCCTCGTTGGCCTCGGCGCCCGAGTTGCAGAAGAAGACCCTGCCGTCCCGGCCGAAGAGCTGGAGCAGCCGTTCGGCGAGCGTCACGGTGGGCTCGGACATGAAGAAGTTGGAGATGTGGCCGAGGGCGCCGATCTGTCGGCTCACCGCCTCGACGATCGCCGGGTGGGCGTGTCCGAGCGCGTTGACCGCGATGCCGCCGACGAAGTCGGCGTACTGCTTGCCCTCGGCGTCCCACACCTTGGCGCCCTCGCCGCGCACGAGGGGCAGCAGCGGGGTGCCGTAGTTGTTCATGAGCGCGCCCTGCCACCGCGCGGTCAGATCCTGGTTGCTCACGACTCCCCCTGTACGTCCGGAATTTCGTCGGGCACGACCATCGTGCCGATGCCCTCGTCGGTGAAGATCTCCAGCAGGATCGAGTGCTCGACCCGGCCGTCGATGACGCGGGCGGTGTTCACGCCGCCCCGCACGGCGTGCAGACAGCCCTCCATCTTCGGCACCATCCCGGAGCTCAACTCCGGCAGCAGCTTCTCCAGTTGGGAAGCCGTGAGGCGGCTGATCACCTCGTCGCTGTTCGGCCAGTCCTCGTAGAGGCCCTCCACGTCCGTGAGAACCATGAGGGTTTCGGCGCCAAGAGCAGCAGCGAGTGCCGCAGCCGCCGTATCAGCATTGACGTTGTAGACATGTCCGTCGTCCTGGCTACGGGCGATCGACGAGACGACCGGGATCCGGCCGTCGGCGAGCAGTGCCTCGATCGCGCCCGTGTCGATCTCGGTGATCTCGCCCACCCGCCCGATGTCGACCAACTCCCCGTCGATCTCGGGCTGGTGCTTGGTGGCGGTGATGGTGTGCGCGTCCTCGCCGGTGAGGCCTATGGCCAGCGGGCCGTGCTGGTTGAGCAGTCCGACCAGTTCGCGCTGGACCTGTCCGGCGAGCACCATGCGTACGACGTCCATGGCGTCCTCGGTGGTGACACGCAGGCCGGCCTTGAACTCGCTGACGATGCCGTGCCGGTCGAGGGCGGCGCTGATCTGCGGGCCGCCGCCATGCACGACGACCGGCTTGAGGCCGGCGTGGTGCAGGAACACGACGTCCTGGGCGAACGCGGCCTTCAGGTCCTCGTCGATCATGGCGTTGCCGCCGAACTTGATGACGACGATCTTGCCGTTGTGCCTCGTCAGCCAGGGCAGCGCCTCGATGAGGATCTGGGCCTTGGGCAGGGCGGTGTGCTTACGGGTCGGGGACTTTCCCTCTTCTGAGTGATTGACCGTCATAACCGACTTTCGGAAAGATCTCGGATCAGCCGCCGGGCGGGCGGTGTTGGCCTGCGGAGGCGATGTAAGACTCATCCCGGACTTGTCCGGGGCGAGCGGTCGCCGGTGAAACAGGAACCCTCGTCGGCGACGGCGAGGACCCGTGACAACCAAGCGGGCACGTCAAGAGGAGTACGCGCTGTTCTCGTGCACATAATCGGCTGTCAGGTCGTTGGTCCAGATCACCGCAGACTCATTGCCTGCCGCGAGGTCCGCCGTGATGCGGACCTCGCGGTAGCGCATGTCGACCTTCTCGCGGTCCTCGCCGACGCCGCCGTTCTTGCAGACCCAGACGCCGTTGATGGCGACGTTCAACCGGTCGGCCTCGAAGGTGGCTTGAGTCGTGCCGATCGCGGAGAGCACACGGCCCCAGTTGGGGTCCTCGCCGTGGATCGCGCACTTGAGGAGGTTGTTGCGGGCGATGGAGCGGCCCACCTCGACGGCGTCGTCCTCGGTCGCGGCGTTGATGACCTCGACCTTGATGTCCTTGCTGGCGCCCTCGGCGTCACGGATCAGCTGCTGGCCGAGGTCGTCGCAGACGGCCCGTACCGCCTCGGCGAACTCCGCGTGTTCCGGGGTGACTTCGGAGGCACCGGAGGCCAGCAGCAGCACGGTGTCGTTGGTGGACATGCAGCCGTCGGAGTCGACGCGGTCGAAGGTCGTCCGCGTGGCGGCCCGAAGTGCCGTGTCCAGTACGTCACTTTCGACGACCGCGTCCGTGGTGAGGACGACCAGCATGGTGGCGAGGCCGGGAGCGAGCATGCCCGCGCCCTTCGCCATGCCGCCGACGGTCCAGCCGTCCTTGGTCACGACGGACGTCTTGTGGACGCTGTCGGTGGTCTTGATGGCGATGGCGGCCTTCTCGCCGCCGTGCTCGGACAGCTGCTGAGCCGCGGTCTCGACTCCCGGGAGCAGCTTGTCCATCGGGAGCAGGACGCCGATCAGTCCGGTGGAGCAGACGGCGACCTCGATGGCACCGCGGCCGAGGACCTCGGCGACCTTCTCCGCGGTGGCGTGCGTGTCCTGGAAGCCCTTCGGCCCCGTACAGGCGTTGGCGCCACCGGAGTTGAGGACGACCGTGGACACCTGGCCGCCCTTGAGGACCTGCTCGGACCACAGCACCGGCGCGGCCTTCACACGGTTGGAGGTGAAGACGCCCGCGGCGGCGCGGCGCGGACCGTTGTTGACCACGAGGGCCAGGTCCGGGTTGCCGTTCTCCTTGATTCCGGCGGCGATGCCGGCCGCCGTGAATCCCTTGGCTGCCGTGACGCTCACGGTGCGACTCCGATCGTGGAAAGCCCCGTGGACTCGTCGAGTCCGAGGGCGAGGTTCATGCTCTGGACGGCACCGCCCGCGGTGCCCTTGGTCAGGTTGTCGATGGCGCTGATCGCGATGATGCGGCCCGCCGCCTCGTCGTACGCGACCTGCACCTGAACGGCGTTGGAACCGTAGACGGACGCCGTGGCGGGCCACTGGCCCTCGGGGAGCAGGTGGACGAAGGGCTCGTCGGCGAAGGCCTTCTCGTAGGCGGCGCGGACGGTTTCCGCCGTGACACCGGGGCGCGCCTTCGCGGTGCAGGTGGCGAGGATGCCGCGGGGCATGGGCGCGAGGGTGGGCGTGAAGGAGACGGAGACCCGCTCCCCCGCCGAGGCGCTGAGGTTCTGGATCATCTCGGGGGTGTGCCGGTGGCCGCCGCCGACGCCGTACGGGGTCATCGAGCCCATCACCTCGGAGCCCAGCAGGTGCGGCTTGGGCGCCTTGCCCGCGCCCGACGTCCCGGACGCGGCGACGATCACGGCCTCGTTCTCGGCGAGCCCGGCCTCGTAGGCCGGGAAGAGGGCCAGCGAGACGGCCGTGGGGTAGCAACCGGGTACCGCGATGCGCTTGGACCCCTCCAGCGCGGCACGGGCACCCGGCAGTTCGGGGAGGCCGTAGGGCCAGGTCCCGGCGTGCGCGGAGCCGTAGAACCTCTCCCAGTCGGCCGCGTCCTTGAGCCGGAAGTCGGCGCCCATGTCGACCACGAGCACGTCCGGGCCGAGCTGCTCGGCGACAGCCGCGGACTGGCCGTGGGGCAGGGCGAGGAACACGACGTCGTGCCCGGCGAGGACCTCGGGGGTCGTCTCCTGGAGCACGCGGTCGGCCAGCGGCAGCAGGTGCGGCTGGAGCGCACCGAGCTTCTGGCCCGCGTTGGAGTTGCCGGTCAGGGCCCCGATCTCGATCCCGGGGTGCGCCAGGAGCAGCCGCAGGAGCTCTCCGCCCGCGTATCCGCTCGCACCGGCCACTGCCGCACGTACCGCCATGTCATCCTCCTCCTGGATGGCATGACTATACGTTTCGCTGCACGTTTATGCAATCTGGGCCGGTGTCCGCCTCATGCGGCACAGGGACGGGAAATGAAAAAGGCAAGGAGTTCAGCGACTCCTTGCCACTCTCAAGCTATAGCGCACGGGGGGTCTTGCGGCAAGACCCGGGTCGTGCTGCAGAATCTCCTGCCTGGGCCAGAACCTGCGGAAATAAGCGTTTCGCGACGTACATGCGCCTTTGTCGGCGTGCTGGCCGAAGACCACTCTCGTTCGATGGGGGATCCATGATTGACGTGATCGTCGCCGGCGGTGGACCGACCGGCCTGATGCTGGCCGGCGAGCTGCGGCTGCACGGTGTGCACGTGGTCGTGCTGGAGAAGGACGTGGAGCCCACCCTGTTCGTCCGCTCGCTCGGCCTGCATGTGCGCAGCATCGAGGTGATGGACCAGCGCGGCCTGCTGGAGCGGTTCCTGGAGCAGGGCCGGCAGTACCCGGTCGGCGGCTTCTTCGCCGGCATCCCCAAGCCCGCGCCCGACCGGCTGGACACCGCGCACGGCTACGTCCTCGGCATCCCGCAGACCATCACCGACCGTCTGCTGGCCGAGCACGCCACCGAGGTCGGTGCGGAGATCCGGCGCGGCTGCGAGCTGGTCGGGCTGAGCCAGGACGACGAGGGGGTGACCGCCGAGCTGGCCGACGGCTCGCGGCTGCGTTCGCGCTATCTCGTCGGCTGCGACGGCGGGCGCAGCACGGTGCGCAAGCTGCTCGGCGTCGGCTTCCCCGGTGAGCCCTCCCGGGTCGAGACGCTGATCGGGGAGATGGAGGTGACCGTGTCTGCGGAGAAGCTGGCCGCCGTGGTGGCCGAGGTCCGCAGGACCGAGAAGCGGTTCGGCCTCGGTCCCTTCGGGGAGGGGGTGTATCGCGTCGTCGTGCCCGCCGAGGGGGTGGCCGGGGACCGCTCACTCCCGCCGACCCTCGAGGAGGTCAAGCAGCAGCTGCGGAAGTTCTCCGGCACGGACTTCGGCGTGCACTCACCGCGCTGGCTGTCCCGCTTCGGCGACGCCACCCGGCAGGCCGAGCGCTACCGGACCGGCCGCGTGCTACTGGCCGGCGACGCGGCGCACATCCACCCGCCGGTCGGCGGGCAGGGCCTCAACCTCGGCATCCAGGACGCGTTCAACCTCGGCTGGAAGCTCGCCGCGGAGGTCAACGGCTGGGCGCCGGAAGGGCTGTTGGACAGCTACCACACCGAACGGCACCCGGTGGCCGCCGACGTGCTGGACAACACCCGCGCGCAGATGCAGCTGCTGTCCACGGAGCCCGGTCCCCAGGCGGTGCGTCGGCTGCTGACGGAACTGATGGCCTTCGAGGAAGTGAACCGGTACCTCACCGAGAAGATCATCGCGATCGGGATCCGCTACGACTTCGGCGAGGGCCACGAACTGCTCGGCCGGCGGCTGCGGGACGTGACGCTGAAGAAGGGGCGCCTCTACGAGCTGATGCACGGCGGCCGCGGGCTGCTCCTCGACCGGACCGGCCGACTCACGGTGGCGGGCTGGGCGGACCGGGTCGACCATGTCGTCGACGTCAGCGAGGAACTGGACGCGCCCGCGGTGCTGCTGCGGCCGGACGGTCATGTGGCGTGGGTGGGCGAGGACCAGCAGGAGCTGTTCGGCCTGCTGCCCAAGTGGTTCGGCGCCGCGGCCGGTTGAGGCTCGCGGTCCCTGACGCCCCTCTCACAACATGATCCGGCGGGAGACGACGAAGGTCACCGGAATCGCCGCCAGGGACGCGAGCAGCGGGGCGTAGCGGCTGCCGAAATGGAGGAGGTCGACGAGCACGTAGACGCCTGCCGTCGTGATGACGAAGTTCGCGGCGTTCGTGAGGGGGAACAGCAGGAATTTCCGCCAGGTCGGACGTGTCCGGTAGGTGAACCGCGCATTGAGGAAAAAGGATCCGGTCATGCTGAGGACGGTCGCCAGAACATGGGCGACGAGATAGGGAAAACGGGTGAGGAACAGCAGGTACGGACCGTAGTACGTGCCCGTGTTGACGACGCCGATCACAGCGAAGGTGACCATCTGCCGGGAAATCAGCGAACTCGGTACCGGGGATTTCGGTTCCGGTGAATTCGGCTCCGGTGATTTCGGTTCCAAAGGTGCCGGTATCGGGGGTGTCGGTATCGGGGGTCTCGGTGTCAGGGGTCTCGGTGTCGGGGAATGAGGCATCAGGGAATGAGGTCCTTCGCTCGTTTCACATTGGTCGCCTTCACCAGGAAGTGCGGGCGCCCCTTGACCTCGTAGTAGATGCGGCCGGTGTACTCCCCGATGACCCCGAGCATGATCATCTGCACTCCGGCGACACCGGTGACGGCGGTGATGATCGTGACGTAGCCGGGTGTCTGCACTCCGTTGACGAGTGCAGCGCCCACGATCCAGGCCGTGTACAGGCCGGCGCACAGCAGCAGGCCCATGCCGAGATGGAGGGCGGCGCGCAGCGGCCTGTTGTTGAAGGAGAGCAGCCCGTCGAGGCCGTAGTTGAGCAGGCTCCGGAAGGTCCAGGAGCTGCGGCCGCCCTCGCGTGCGGCGTTCTCGTACTCGAAGGTGGTGCTCGGGAAGCCCACCCACGCGAACAGGCCCTTGGAGAAGCGGTTGTACTCGGTGAGGTCCAGGATCGCGTCCACCACGCGGCGGGACATCATCCGGAAGTCGCCGACGCCGTCCACGAGTTCGACGTCGACGAGACGGTTGATGAGCCGGTAGTAGAGGCGGGCGGTGAGGGTGCGGGTCATCCTGTCGCCGGTCCTGGTGCGCTTGGCGACGACCTGGTCGTAGCCCTCCTTGCTCAGGTCCACCATGCGTTTGATGAGTTCCGGTGGATGCTGGAGGTCCGCGTCCATGACGACCACGGAGTCCCCCGAGGCGTGGCGCAGGCCGGCGAGCAGTGCCGCCTCCTTGCCGAAGTTGCGGCTGAAGGAGACGTACCGCACGCGCGCGTCGCGGTCGGCAAGACGCTCCAGGGCGGCGAGCGTACGGTCGCGGCTGCCGTCGTCGACGTAGACGAACTCCATGTCGTGGCCGAGCGGCAACAGCTCGTCGGCGACCTTCTGGACCTGGTCGTGGAAGCGCTCGATGACGTCTTCCTCGTTGAAGCAGGGTGCGACGATCGATATGAGCATGGTTTCCCCCTGGGGACGCGGTCAGAGAGCGCCGGTCACGGGCTCGCGCGGGCGGGTGGTCGTGGTCGATGGCGCCGGTGGCTGTGGCGGTGCGGCACGCCGTCGGCGTACGGCGGTGAGGGCGCCGAGCAGGATCAGGGCCAGGAGCGATACGGCCCCGACGGTCGTGCCGAGGCGCAGTCCGGGCGGGTGGAACGTGCAGGAGACGGTGGTGGAGGTGCCGTCGAGGGGGACGGCGATCAGGCCGTGGAACTGCCGTGCCGGTACGGCCGCGGCGTCGCCCGCGGCACAGCGCCAGCCCGCGATGCGCGGAGCCGCCACGACCGCGGTTCCCCTGCTGCCCGCCGGGAGTTCGGCGCGGATCGTGCTGTCGGAGACGGTCACGTGGGTGGCGCCGGTGGTCCTCAGCTGCGCGACGGCGTCGTGCAGACGGGCGGTGTCCAGGCAGCCGACCGCGCCGTCCGGGACGCGGCCGGGGCGGTCGGGGGTCAGGTCGATCGTGAGGCGGCCGGAGGCCGGGGTCCTGCCGAGCCGTTGCATGGCGGCGATCTTGGTGACGCGGGCGTCGGACCTGAACCGGCCGGTCGGCCCGTCGGGAAGTTGCGCGGTGCCCGAGAAGTGGGGTGCCCAGAGATAGACCTCGCTGCCGGCCGGGCACCGGGCCGTGACGGTCGGCTTCCGCTCGCTTCCGGGGGCGGATGCGGTGACGAGCATCCCGGGATGCGCGGCGTCTCCGGCGCGCGGGGGCTTCCCGGTGGCGGTCCGCACCGTACTGCGAGGCACGGTGTACACGCGGGCGCCCAGCAGGAGTTCCTGGTTGCGGTACGGCGAGGGGCCGAAGCCGGTCGAGGACGCGCCGGACGGTCGGAGCGTGACCAGCGGCGGTACGTCCTGCCGGGACACGGTCGGCACGGTGCCGTCCTGCGCGAACCAGTTCTGGTGCGGGTCCGGCGGTGAGTGCACGCGCGCGCCGATGGAGAAGATCGCGTCCGTGACGTCGTTGTCCAGGCTCTGCGGGCTGCGGCCCCGCGAGGTCCAGCCGCCGCCGAGGGCGGTGAGTGTGCGGCTGAGGACGTCGGAGGTGAGGCTGCTGTAGTACTGGGCGCCCTCGCCGCCCACCAGCATCGGGTCGTTGCCGACGGTCTGTTCCCGGCCCGGGTCGGTGCGGTACCGGGGCCAGTCGTCGGCCTGCGCGATCGCCGCCGCCTGCGCCTCCTGGCGGGCTCCCCAGGGCGCGTAGTCGTCCATGTGGCCGAGGCGGAGCCGGGTGGCGACGGCGGAGGTGGCGGCCGTCTCGCCAAACTGGCCGCCGAACAGCAGGACTACGGCGAGCCCGGCCAGGACGGTACGGCGCGGGCCTTCGGTGCGTCGCAACAGCACCAGTCCGCCGAGCGCGCCGACGACGGCGAGCAGCAGCACCGCCCATCCGACGGGGTGCACCAGAGCACTCCGGCTCGCGGCGGCACTGATCAGTACGAGCAGCCCGGCTGCCGCCCCGAGGGCGCGCCGGTCGGGTGGGCCGTACGACAGCGCCTGCCACGCGGCGATCACCAGCAGCGCGCACAGGACGAAGGCCTGGCGGTAGACGCTGCCCTGTGGTGTGGCGAAGGCATGCCAGACCAGGTGCGTCGGCCCCCACTGCAGCGACAGGGCCACGCCGGCGACCAGCAGCGTCCAGCCGACGCGCACCCGCCGCGGAACGGCCCGGTGGAAGGGCAGGCAGAGCGCGAGCAGCAGCGCCGTGGTGCCCACATAGACGGCCGGACTGCCGAAGCTGTACGTCGTCGGCAGCAGACGGGCCAGCAGGTCCTCCGTCGGCACGGGCGCGAACTGCACGGCTCTGCCGGGATGGGCGTGCTTGGTGCCGAAGTACACGACGGTCACCAGCGGCGCGGCCAGGCCCACGCCCAGCAGGACGGTGACGGCACCGCGGCCGACTGCCTGGAGTCGCCGCCGGGTCGGGAGACCGGAGAGCCACAGCCGGAGCAGCAGCACCAGCCCGGCAGCGATGGTCGCCATGTACGCGGTATAGAAGTTGGCGATCCAGGCCAGGGCCACGATGACGACACCGAGGAGCGGGCGCCGTCCGTGCTGCGCCCACTCGCCCACCAGGCAGAGCAGTGGCAGGGCGACGAGTCCGTCGAGCCACATCGGGTTGTAGGAGGCGACCGCAACGCTCCAGCCGCACAAGGCGTACGAGGCGCCCAGCAGCCCCGCGACCCACCAGCGTCCGGGGCGCAGGCTCAGCAGCAGCCAGGCCATGGCAGCACCGGCGGACGCCGTCTTCAGCACGGTGATCACATACACCGCGAGGTCGATCTCGTCCCGCGGGAACACCGCGACGAGCAGGGCGAACGGGCTGCTGAGGTAGGTGCCCAGATCGGGCAGGAAGCTGGAGCCGAATCCGGACTGCCAGTTGATGAACAGGCCACCGTCGGCCCTTCCGTGCAGCAGGTCCCACAGGTGTGCGTGGAACGGCACGTACTGGTTGCCCAGGTCGTTGACGCTCCGGGTACGGGGTCCGAAGGGATAGCTGCGGGCGACGGCATCAGCGGCGCAGAACGCGGTGACGGTGATGACCGCGGCGAGCAGGGCCGCGGCCTTCTTCGGTGAGAAATGGCCGCTCGAAACGGCTGTGGACAGGGTCGAGCGATCCATTCCTTGGCACTCCCCGCGGGTTATCGATTCGCCCGCTTAGACGGACCGTCTTTCCGATTGGTTGTGCCGTCCACCAAAAGTGACAAAGCCAACTCCGAATGCGGACACGGGTTTATGGAAGGAAAGGGTGAACACCCGGGAAACAGAACTCTCCCTGTGCGTTATTCAGGGGTGAATTTCATCGTGTCCTGCGGGCCGCATACGCGGCGAGCGCGGAGTTGAGGGTGGGAGGCTTGACCTGGAGCGCACTCCAGGTTCTACGGTTCTGTTCATGACCAGCGGACAGCCCCTCCCGCAGGACCGCGAGGCCCTCACCATCGCCGAGGTCGCCGAGCGCACCGGCCTTTCGCACGACACCTTGCGCTACTACGAGAAGGCCGGCCTGATCGAGCGGGTCGGCCGGACCACCGGCAACCAGCGCCGCTACGACGGCGCCGACCTGGCCTGGCTGGAGTTCCTGCTGCGGCTGCGCGAGACCGGTATGGCGATCGCCGACATGCAGCGGTTCGCGCAGTTGCGGGCGAAGGGGAACGTCTCGGTCGCCGACCGGCTGGCGATGCTGCGCGAGCACCGCGCCGAACTGGCCGAACGGATCAGGGCGTTGCGCCGCAACGCCCGTGCACTGGACGACAAGATCGACCACTACGAGTGGCTCCTCGGCGAATCGCCCGAGCAGCCCGGATCGGAAGCCTGACATGAGCGAGAGCACCACCCGTGAAGAGCGTTTCGCCCACGGCCTGGAGGTCCTCAAGAGGGTCGACGGCGAGGCCGGGGAGCGGGTCGTCGACTCGCTCGCCGACATCAACCCCGAACTCGGCCACCAGGTCGTGGCCTGGGCCTTCGGCGAGATCTACGACCGGCCCGGACTCGCCCCGCGCGACCGCCAGTTGGTGACGCTGGGCATGCTCACCGCGCTCGGCGGCTGCGAGGCCCAGCTCGACGTGCACGTCAACGCGGCACTGAACGTGGGCCTCACGCCCGAGCAGATCATCGAGGCGCTGACGCACTCGGCGGTGTACTGCGGGATACCGAAGGCCCTGAACGCGACCCTCGCCGCGAAGAAGGTCTTCGCCGAGCGCGGGCTGCTGCCGCTCGGACAGCAGCCCGCCGACTCGGCACCGGCGACTACCTCTGCTTGATCCGCAGGAAGGTGATCGAGTTCGCCGGGAAGGTGTACGAGAACGTGTCGGCGACGCCCGCGAAGGTGGATGTCACCGGGGTGACCGCCGTGGACGTCTCGGTGTTCACCGCGTCGGGCGCGGCGGCCAGCGTGGTCACCCTGGCCTTGGACACGACCTTCGCGCCACCGAGGTCGATCGCCGTACGGGCCGCCGACGCCTGGGCGTTGACCACCTTGACGATCAGGTCACCGGTCTTCTGGTCCTTGGTGACGACCTGGCGGAACGGCTCGGCCGGCTTGTCGTCGGTGAAGCTGCCCCACTGCCGGCCGTCGAGGTACAGGGTCACCTGGCGGCCGCGCACCTTGACGTCGATGTCGTAGGTGCGGCCGGTCTCGACCGATCCCGCCTTGGCGATCAGCGTCGACTTGCCGCCGTCCACGGCCTGTTCGACGGCGGACTGGGTGTTGCCCCAGCCACCCAGGTTCCACCAGTAGTAGTTACCGGTGTCCTTGACGCCGAACGCGACGAGGAAGCCCTCCTTGCCGGACTTCTTGGTGGCCTTCGCGTGCAGGTCGTAGTCGTGCCAGGAGGTGTCGCCGGCGGAGACCATGGTGTTCTCGGCGGCGGTGTCCGTCTGGACGTACTGCCCGTCCTGGATGCTCCAGCTGCCGGCGCCGGTGTGCGTCCACTTCGAGGCGTCACCGGAGAAGTCGTCGCTGAACAGCGTGCCGCCGTCGGCGTCCGTCACCTTCACGTCGTCGTACGCGGCACTGGTGGCCCAGGTCGACAGGCCGACGGCGCCGGTGATGGGGGCGAGCAGCGACGGCGTGCCGGTGGCGGTCGAAGGCACCACCCGGTCACCGACGTTGTTCATGAACAGCTTCTGGACCTCGTAGTTCGCCGAACCCCAGGAGGCATGGTTGTTGAACCACACCATGTCCGGACTCCACTGGACGTAGTCCTCGTTCGCGAACAGCGGTGCGTACGAGGCGAGTTTGACGACGTCCGCGTTGCGTTCGAGGCCGGTCATGTACGCCGCCTCGGCGAGACCGTTCTTGAAGGCGTTGCCCCCGGAGGCGTACTCGCCCAGGAAGACCTTCGGCCCGTTCCTGTCGTACGAGTCGTAGCGGTCGTTGTTCTGCAGGAACCACTGCGGGCTGTTGTAGTAGTGCTCGTCGACCATGTCGACCTTGGCGTCCTTGTTGAGCTGCCAGGCCGTGTCGAAGGTCGTACCGGAGTCGTCCGGGCCGGAGTTGGAGATCACCTGCATGTGCGGGTACTCGGCCTGGATGGCGGCGCGGAACTGCTTGAAGCGGGCGAAGAACTCGGTGGGCAGGTTCTCCTCGTTGCCGACCTCGATATGGGTGAGGTGGAAGGGCTTCGGGTGGCCCATCTGCGCGCGCTTCCTGCCCCACTCGCTGGTCACCGGTCCGTTGGCGAACTCGATGAGGTCGAGGGTGTCCTGGATGTGCCGCTTCAGCAGCGCGTCGTCGTCGGTGGCCTTGTTCTGGCCGCAGCCGGTCACCAGGGCCGGGACCACGGACAGCGGCATGGCGCCGATGTCCTCGGCGAGGCGGAAGTACTCGTAGTAGCCGAGGCCGTAACTCTGGTTGTAGCCCCAGAAGTTGGAGTTGGTGGCGCGCGTCTCGACCGGGCCGATGGTGTCCTTCCACTGGTACGAGCGCTTGCGCTGGTAGCCGGAGGCCTCGCTGTAGTCCGCCATGGAACCGGTGTTGACCAGGCAGCCGCCGGGGAAGCGCACGAAGCCCGGGTGCAGGGCGGCGATCTTCTCGGCGAGGTCCTTGCGCAGGCCGTTCGGCTCGTGCTTGTAGGTGTCGCGCGGGAAGAGGGAGACCATGTCGAGCGCGGTCGCGGCGGAAGTGCCCACGGTGAGGCGGCCGTTGGAGCTCGTCCGTGTGGCGGTGAAGGTGGCCTTGTACTGGGCCCAGCCGCCCTTGCGCACGGCCACCCGGCGGGCGGTGGCCAGTGAACCGTCGGCGTCCTGCAGGGAGACCGTGAGCGTCGTACCGCTCTCGGCGCGGGACCACACCGAGAAGTCGTACTTCTTGCCCTCCTCGACCCGGACACCGGTGTTGTAGCCGGCGTTCGTGACGGACGAACCGGCGCCCAGGGAGAGGTAGTTGCGGTTGCGGGCGTTCAGCCGCCCGTCGTCGTTCACGACCTGGGCCGTGCCGTCGACCGTCCACGCGGTCAGCGGGGTGTACGACTTGTTGTCGTCGGTGGAGTACTCGAAGGACCGGTTCTGCACGAGCTCGGCGTAAATGCCGCCGTCGGCGGCGCGGTTGATGTCCTCGAAGAAGACGCCGTACATCGTGTCGTCGATCTTCGCGCCCTTGGTGCCGGGGTCGACGGTGATCGCGTAGTCGGTGACGTCGTCGGCGTGAGCGGGGGCCGGGACGAGACCGACGGCCAGCAGGAAAGCGCTTGCTCCTAGGCCAAGTCTCAGCCGGTTGCGGGTGGTGCGTGACATGAATACTCCGCGGCTCTGGGGAATTGTTGCGGCGTTCGAAATATCAGACAGCGGTCAGCACTTCGAACGGCAAGATAGGGAAGGGGTGTGAGCACGTCAATGGGGCCCGCGTGGGCGACATAAGGTCGAGGGCATGGATGCGGCGATGACGGGCGAGCCCTGGCCCGTGCCCGACGTGCTGGCCCATCTGGCCGGGCGCTGGCGCGTGGAGCGCGACGTGCGGGACCTCGCGAGCGGCGACGAGGGCCGTTTCGAGGGCATCACGGTCTTCAGCCCCCTGACCGAAGACGGCTTGACCGAAGGCGGCCTGGCCGAAGGAGGCCTGCTGCACGAGGAGTCCGGCACGTTCACCTGGCAGGGCGTCGCGCGCCCCGCCGAGCGGACGCTGCGCTTCCTGCCGGGGAGTTCACCGGGCACGGCGGACGTGTGCTTCGCCGACGGGCGTCCCTTCCACGGCCTGGACCTGACCACCGGGCACCACGTCGCCGACCATCCCTGCGCGGCGGATCTCTACCGGGGCGAGTTCACCGTCCTGGACGCGGACCACTGGCGGTCGGTCTGGCGGGTGGGCGGGCCCGCCAAGGATCTCGTGCTCACCACCGACTACGCCCGCGTGGGCTGAGCCGAAGCCCCGTCGAAGCGGAGGTTCCAGCGCCCCGCGCGGCCCGTGACGGTGATCGTCGACAGGGGGCGCACGTCGACGTTCCAGTACGTCGACGGAGGCGCCTTCAGGGCATACACCAGGGCGGCACGGATCACGGACGGCTCGGCGACGGCGACGACGCGGCCGCCGTCCTCGACGGGCCGGGTGTCGAGCCAGCCCCCGACCCGGGAGACGAAGGCGAGCAGTGACTCGCCGCCGTGCGGGGTGGACCGCGGGTCGGCGAGCCAGGCATCCACCGCCTCCGGCTCGCGGGCCATCGCCTCGCCGAGCGTCAGCCCGCGCCAGCGGCCCATGCCGCAGTCCCGCAGGGCGAGTTGCACCAGCGGCGCGTAGCCGAGGGCGTCGCCGGTGGTACGGCTGCGCGGCGTGGGCGAGCAGTAGCGCAGCTCCGCCGCCGCGAGCGGCACCAGGCCGTGGGCGGCACGCTGCACCTCGTCCCAGCCGGCCTGGTCCAGGGGGCGGTCGTCCTCGAAGCGCTCGGCGAGCAGTGGGGAGCTGCGCGCGGCGGCGACGAATGTGACCCTAAGTTGCATGCGGTGATGGTGAATCGTGAAAGTACGCAGGTCAAGAGGTGCCGCCTACGAGTCACCGAGGGTTGCCGAAACCTTACGTCAACGGTCGGGACCCGGCGGACAACTCACCCCAAACCCCCGCCCCGACCCTCACTCGAAGAGGAGCGCCATCCACTGGTCGGGCCTCGCCAGTTCCCGGAACCCGAGCTTCTCGTACACCCCGTGCGCATCGTGGGTGGCAAGCAGGATGCGACGCATTCCGTACGGCCGCAGGTGCTCGCGGACGGCCGCGACCATCGCCGTACCGACGCTCTTGCCGCGCACCGACGGGTCGACGTACACATCGCAGAGCCAGGCGAAGGTGGCGCGATCGGTGATGACTCGCGCATAAGCGACCTGATTCCCCGAAACCACGTCATACACACCGAAGTTCAGCGACCCCGCGATCGCCCGGTCCTGCGTCTCGCGGGACCGCCCGAGCGCCCAGTACGCGTCGGTGGACAGCCAGCGGTGCACGCGCTCGACGTCGATGCGCTCGGGGTCGGTGGAGATCTCGTAGCCGTCGGGGAGGCCGGGGGTGTCGGTCATGGCGGGAGACTTGCAGGTCGGGAGGCGGGGCGTCGAGCGAATTTCCCGCCGGGCGGGCGGTGTCCACCGGTCCCCGCAGGGGCAGTGCTAGAGCAGCTCGGCCCACGCCGAACGCAACCGCCGCACCCCTTCGGCGATCTCCCCCGTCCCCGCCACCGCCGCGAAGCTCAACCGCACGTGCGGGGCGGCCGATTCGGCGCTGAAGTACGGGCGGCCCGGGGTGATGGCGACCCCCGCGCGCAGGGCCGCCTCCGTCAGAGCGGTTTCTCCCCCGGAGCCGAAGGCCTGGGAGGTGCCCCCAGTGCCGTCGGGGAGGCGGAGCCACAGGTGGTAGCCGCCGGACGGGATGTGCGGGAGGGCGAGTTCGGGGAGCTCCAGTCGCAGGGCCGCCGTCATCGTGTCGCGGCGGATCTTCAACTCCGCCGAGATCGCGCGCAGATGGCGTGGCCAGGCGGGCGAGCCGACAAGTTCGAGCGCGGCCTCCTGGAGCGGGCGGGGGACGAAGAAGGTGTCGACGACCTGGATGGCGCGCAGCCGTTCCAGTACCGGGCCGTGGGCGGCCAGCGCGCTCACCCGGAAGCTGGGCGAGGTCGCCTTGGTGAGGGAGTTGACGTGGACGACGACACCGTCGGGGTCGTCGGCTGCAAGAGGGCTTGGCAGCGGTCCCGCGTCTTCGTGCACGAGCCGTCGTACGAAGTCGTCCTCGACGACGAACGCGCCGGCCTCGCGGGCGATCCGCAGCACCTCCCCACGCCGTTCGGGGGCGAGCACGGCACCCGTCGGGTTCTGGAACAGCGGCTGGCAGACGAAGACGCGCGCGCCGGTCGCCCGGAACGCGTCGGCGAGCAGGGCGGGCTTCACTCCGTCCGCGTCCACCGGGACCGGCACCGGCCGCAGCCCCGCCGCCCGCGCGATCGCCAACATGCCCGGATACGTGGGCGATTCGACGAGCACCGGCGCTCCGGGCGGGGCGAGCGCACGCAGGGCGGTGGTCAGCGCGGACTGGCCGCCCGCGCCGATCAGCACTCCGGCGGCCGTGACCCCGCCGCCGATGCTGCGGGCGAACCACTCCCGCAGCTCCGGCAGCCCCTCCATCGGCGGCCGCCCCCAGGCCCCGGGGCGACGGCCCGCCCGGGACAGGGCCGCCGCCATCGCCCGTTCCGGCTGCAGTGACGGGTGCAGATAGCCGCCGTTGAACTCGACGACTCCGGGCGGCGGGGCGGCGAGCGAGACCGTGACTCCGGACGCGTCCACGGAACGCGGTACGAGGTCGGCGGCGCCGTCCGCGCTGAGGGCGACCTCCTGCCAGGAGGTGTCACCGGCGGGCGTGGTGGTACCGCGCGGCTCCGCCCGGAAGGCACCGGCTCCCGGCCGGGTCACCACCAGGCCCTCTGCGGCCAGCTGAGCCAGGGCACGCGAGACGGTCACCGGGCTCACCCGGAACCGCTCGACGAGGGACCGGCTCGACGGGAGCTTTCCACCGGGAGAGTAGCGGTCAAGCTCTCGCCGCAGCTGAATGGCCAGTACACCGACACTGCTACGCTCTTGCATGACAGCACAGAGTAGCGCTACTGACCCGACGCGGATAGCGGTGGACACCGGGGCCAAGGCGACCGGCACCGGCACCGTCCTGGCCGCCCTCGGCGTCACCGCCTTCTCCCTCACCTTCCCCGCCACGGCCTGGGGTCTGGAGGGCTTCGGGCCCTGGTCCCTGGTCGCCGTGCGGAGCTCTCTGGCAGCCGTCATCGCCGGCGCCTGGCTGCTGGCCCTGCGCGTCCCGCTGCCGGACCGCCGGCACCTGGCGGGCCTCGCGGTCGTCGCCGCCGGTGTCGTCGTCGGATTCCCGCTGCTGACCACGCTCGCCCTGCAGACGTCGACCACCGCGCACGCCGCGGTCGTCGTCGGTCTCCTGCCCCTGACGACCGCCCTGTTCTCGGCCCTGCGCATGGGCACCCGCCCCTCCCGCACCTTCTGGGCGGCGGCCTGCGCGGGGGCGGCCGCGGTCGTCGCCTTCACGGTGCAGCAGAGCGGCGGCGCGCTGACGACCGCCGACCTGTACCTGTTCGCCGCGCTGCTGGTGTGCGCGGCCGGCTACACCGAGGGCGGTCGGCTGGCCGGGGTCATGCCGGGCTGGCAGGTCACCGGCTGGGCGCTGGTGCTGTGCCTGCCGCTGAGCGTTCCGGCCGCCGCGCTGGCGGTGTCGTACGAGCCCGTGACGCTGACCGCGCACAGCGTGGCCGGGCTGCTGTGGGTTGCGGTCGGCTCGCAGTTCCTCGGCCTGGTCGTCTGGTACCGGGGCATGGCGGCCATCGGCATCCCCAAGGCCAGCCAGTTGCAGTTGGCCCAGCCCCTGCTCACACTGGTGTGGTCGGTGTTGCTGCTGGGCGAGCACCTGACGGTGGCCGCCCCGCTGACGGCCGCGGCGGTACTCGTGTGCATCGCCGTCACCCAGCGGGCGTGGGGCTGAGCGGCGCGCACGCGCCGGTTCCAACCGGGGCCCCGCCCCGTAAACTCGGGGCCACGGACCGCTGCTCCCGCATTTGGTGAGGAGGCCCTTCACATGCATGCAACCGTGGGCGACCAGCTTGTGCAGCACGGCAGGGTGGTCGGACAGCACGACAAGATCGGCGAGATCGTCGAAGTACTGGGCACGGAGGGCAACCCTCCGTTCCGCGTCCGCTTCGAGGACGGGCACGTGGGTGTGTGCTCACCCGGCCCCGACACCGAGATCCGGCACAAGGAAACGCAGCAGTAGATCGGCGCGCGTCAGCGCGGGGGCCTCGCCGGCCGCCGGTAGTGGTCGGCGACCACCCGTGCCATCGCGCCGATCCGGTCCGTCGCCACGTCCTTGGCGGCGAAGAAGACGTGCCCGCGCACCTGCGGGTGCTCCTTGGCCAGGGTGAGGTGCCGGGAGAGTTCGGCCGGGTCCTGCCAGGCCGCGGGCTGCGCCGGGTCGCCGGCCTTGTAGAGCGCCTCACCGATGTACAGCTTCGTCGCCGTCCCCTTCGCCACCTCCGCCCACCAGGGCAGCAGCTTGGCGTAGTCGGCGGCGGACAGGCCGATGTTCCAGTAGATCTGCGGGGCGATGTAGTCGATCCAGTGCTCCCGCACCCACTTGCGGGTGTCCGCGTGCAGGTCGTCGTACGTCTGCACGCCGGCCTGCGTGTCCGAGCCGCGCGCATCGGTGGCCTCGTTGCGCCACACGCCGAAGGGGCTGATCCCGAACCGCGTGGCGGGACGGGTCTGCTTGATGAGGGACGCCGTCTCGCGCACCAGCCTGTCGATGTTGTCGCGGCGCCAGGAGGCCCGGTCCGGGAAGTCGGCGCCGTAGCTGTCGTAGGCCGCGTCGTCGTCGAAGGTCTGGCCGGCCACCGGGTACGGGTAGAAGTAGTCGTCGAAGTGCACGGCGTCCAAGGGGTACTTCCTCACCGCGTCGAGGATCGCCCGCTCCACGAAGGCCCGCACCTCGGGCAGCCCCGGGTTGTAGTACATCTTCCCGCCGTACGTCACCACCCAGTCCGGGTGCCTGCGCGCGGGGTGCGTGGCGACCAGCTTCGTCGGGTCGGTGTGGGTGGCGATGCGGTACGGGTTGAACCAGGCGTGCAGTTCCAGGCTGCGGGCGTGGGCCTCCTGGACCGCGGTGCCGAGCGGGTCCCAGCCCGGGTCCTTGCCCTGAGTCCCGGTGAGGAACTCCGACCAGGGCTCGTACGGCGAGGGCCACAGCGCGTCGGCCGTCGGACGGACCTGGAAGATCACGGTGTTGAGGCGGTCGTGCACCGCCCGGTCGAGATGCGCGATCAGCTCGGCGCGCTGCTCGGCGGCGGTCAGCCCCGGCCTGGACGGCCAGTCGCGGTTGGCCACGGTCGCCACCCACACGCCCCGCATCTCGCCGTACGGCCGCCTTCGCCCCGGGCCTGCGCTGTCCGAACCGCCCGCCATCGCCGCACCGGCCGCCACCGCGCCGCCTCCCGCCACGAGCGCCGACAGGGCCGTCACCGCGAACGCCCGCCGCGACAGCCGAGACTTCCCGTGCAGCATTCCCCTACCTCCAAGAGCCGATGCGCCTGACCCGCGCGATTGTCGACCCGGGTGACGTCCCGCGTCAGACTGCCACGCGGTACCCGAACGATCGATCAACGATCGCCGGAGGTAACGTGCAGGTTCGGAGCAGGCACCGGACCACCGGGGGTCCTGCCGCACCAGCAGGGAACAGTGAAGGGAACGATGTGACGGACATCGAGCGCGTCGGAATCGTGGGCTGCGGCCAGATGGGAGCCGGCATCGCCGAGGTGTGCGCCCGTTCCGGACTGGACGTGAAGGTCGCCGAGACCACCGGCGAGGCCCTGGAGATCGGCCGCACCCGGCTGTTCAACTCCCTGTCCAAGGCGGCCGAGCGCGGCAAGATCAGCGCGGAGGAACTCGACGCGACGCAGGCGCAGCTCAGCTTCACCACCGATCTCGGCGAGTTCGCCGACCGCGATCTGGTGATCGAGGCCGTCGTCGAGAACGAGCAGGTCAAGACCGAGATCTTCCAGGTGCTCGACCAGGTCGTGACCCGGCCCGACGCGATCCTCGCCTCCAACACCTCCTCCATTCCGCTGGTGAAGCTCGCGGTCGCCACCTCGCGCCCCGACCAGGTCGTCGGCATCCACTTCTTCAACCCGGCCCCGGTGCAGAAGCTCGTCGAGCTGATCCCGGCGCTCACCACCTCGGAGGGCACGCTCGGCCGCGCCCAGCTGTTCGCGGAGAAGGCGCTCGGCAAGCACGCCATCCGCGCCCAGGACCGCTCGGGCTTCGTGGTCAACGCGCTGCTGATTCCCTATCTCCTGTCCGCGATCCGGATGTTCGAGTCGGGCATCGCCAGCCGCGAGGACATCGACAACGGCATGGAGATGGGCTGCGCCCACCCGATGGGCCCGCTGAAGCTGTCCGACCTGATCGGCCTGGACACGGTCGCTTCGGTCGCGTTCTCCATGTACGAGGAGTACAAGGAGCCGCTGTACGCCGCTCCCCCGCTGCTGCAGCGCATGGTCGACGCGGGCCGCCTCGGCCGGAAGTCCGGTTCGGGCTTCTACACCTACGACTGAGTGCACAGTGCCCGTTCCAGGGTGCCGATGACACAGTGCGACGAACGCGGGCCCGGCACCTTTGATGGTGCCGGGCCCGCGTCATTCACACACCGTGTGCGCGCCGGGCTCGCATATGCCCCTCGCACACTCTCCCCACCTGTCCACCAGGCGAGTTGACTCTTCATGCGCATGCAAGGGATGTGACGACTACGGAAAGGAGCGGACTCGTGACCGCCGACCCGGAGCATCCCGTGGTCCATGGAGAACTCGCAGAGTTACGTCGCCGCCTCGATGTCGCGTACGCGCGCGTCGAGGGAGGACTGGCTCTGCTCACTCATCGCACTGAGGAGACGGACAAGGAACTGGACGACCTGAGTACACGGATCGTCGCACTGGAGCACGCCCGCTGGCCGCTGCCCGCGATCGCGGCGCTGGCAGCCGTGGGCGCGCTCGTCGTGACGGTATGGCAAGTCCTGGGCCACTGAGACGAACCAGGACGCGGTGGGGGAATCAGGGTCAGGCGTCCTGCCCGAGCCTCAAGTGATGCAGGAGCAGTAACGCGGCCGCCATGTTGGCGGCCGGGACCTCACCGCGGGCGACCATGTCGGGGACGAGTTTCAGGGGGACCCATTCCCGGCGGTCCGACTCGAAGTCGTCCACGGGGTGTCCGAGGTACTCGCCCTCGTCGGCCCAGTAGATGTGATGCCGGGCGTCGGTGAGGCCGTTGGACGGCTCCACGCTCATGAGGTGGTGCAGGGGTCCCGGTCGCCAGCCGGTCTCTTCCTCGAGTTCCCTGGCGGCCGCGACCGCGATGTCCTCGCCGTCCTCGACCACACCTGCCGCGAGTTCCCACCCCCAGCTGTCGGTGATGAAGCGGTGGCGCCACAGGAGGAGGACTTCATTGGCCTCGTTCACCACCGTCGCCACGGCCACCGGCCGCAGCCGTATCAAGAAGTGATCGAGATGCCGGCCGTCCGGCAGCTCGACATCCGCGAGATTGACGCTGAACCAGCGGTTTGAGTACACAGTTTGTTCGCTCTGTTTCGTCCACTGCACGGTTCTGCCACCTTCCGCCGAGTAAGTGGCAATATCGCAGCAGGAGCGGTCCCTCAGCAGGCGCACAGGAGGCCGCTCGCAGCGCAGCGGTAGGCGCAGTGACTCTGTGATGTCTACAGCGGTACGCGCAGTGCTCCGTCGATGAGCTCGGCGGCTTCGGCGGTGCCCGCACAGCCGTTGCGCACCAGGTGTTCGCGTACCGCCCGGAGTCTGTCGCGCAGCCGCTGGGACTCCATTCCGCGGGCCTGTTCGGCCATCTGCACCGCTGTGGCCACGGCCTTGTCGGCGTTGCCCTGGCGCAGTTCGATCGTGCTGAGCATGGCGAGCCGGTGCACCCGGCCGCGGTCGTGCGCGGGATTGTCGACGGCCGCGGCGGCGTGTTCTCCCGCGGCCACGAGTTCGCCGAGGCTGAGCAGCGCCTCCGCCACCTGGACGTTGACCAACCCCGGCTGGACATAGCCGGTTTCGTCGGGTTCGTACCCGCGCCGGATACGTTCTGCGGCCTGCTCGGCACGCCGGATGCAGGACAGGGCACTCGTCGCGTCGCCCAGGTGTGCGTACGCCTTGGCCTGCATCGCGTACAGGTCCGAGGCGAGGGCGGGTGTGATGTGCTTGCCGGCGGCGCGCAGCGCGGCCTCGGCGAAGGCGACCGCCTGGCGGAACTCCCGCATGAACAGGGCCTGGTTGACCAGGAGCGCGATCACATAGGCGCCGAGTCCCCGGTCGCCGCTGGCCTTCGCCAGCCTGAGCGCCTGGTGGAAGTAGCGCTGGGCGAGGCCGTGCGCGTCGGAGTCGTAGGCGCAGATGCCGGCGACGGCCACCAACCCGCCGGTCGCCCGGTGCAGTTGACGCCCCGTGGCGTCGGTGTAGCTGCCTCGGAGCAGCGGGGCGGCCTCGGCGTTGAGGAAGCCGACGATCCGGGTACGGGTCGCTATGCCGCCGGCCTTGCGGTACATCTGCTCGTAGTGGGTGCGGGCGGCACGCAGCATCTCGAGGTCGCCCGGGGTGACCCGGTGCCGGCCGCCGCGCGAGACGTCCACGTCCTCGGGCGGGTTCTCCCACTCCCACACGGGCATCACCGCGGGCGTGCCGGTGACCGCGGGCGCGCCCAGGATGTGCGGGCGCTGCTGCTCGTCGGAGCGCCACAGGGCGGTGGCCCGCTCGACGAAGCCGGAGAGGGAGGTTCCGTGCGGGGTGGACGGCTCACCCGGGACACCCAGGCCGATGTCGTCGAGCGTGACCGGCCGTTGGAGCCGTCCCGCGAGCACCTCGCAGATCAGGTCGGGCACTTGACCGCGCGGCCGCTGCCCCTTCAACCACCGTGCCACGGCGGTGTGTTCGTACCGGAGCGCCAGGCCGCGCGCCCGCCCCGCCCCATTGACGTGTGCTGCCAGCCCCGCGTGCGAGATCCCCGCCTCGTCCAGGATCGCGTCGAGCAGAGTGTTGGGCTGCATATATGCCCCCCGGGTGCCTCGGTGCCGCCAGAGTAGTGCGAACGCCTTCACACGGGGTGTGAACGGAGTGCCCGAATCCGCAGCGTACGCGCGCTGTCGCGGAGAGTTTCCGCCCGGTTGACTGAAATGCCTCGCAAGAGGCCGGCCGGGCCGCCGGCTCCCCCTCGTACAGTGCGGCGGCCCGCTTCCGCGCCGTCCGCCCAGCTGCCTGCCCGACACTCCGTGGCGGGGCGGACGGCGCGCCGCGCAGACAGGACACACGACACACCATGACTGGGGCCCGCCCGGACCACGCGGGAGCGCCGGGCGCACCGCGGGGGAGCGTGGCGATTCGCGGCCTCGACGTCACGTGAGGCGGTGCGCCCGGTGTCCGACCGGCTCACCGCTCTGTCGTACGACATGGCGCCGGTCGTTGCGCAGCACGAGCACCGCGACGTCGTCGGCGGGCCGTCCCCCGGCGTGCCGCAGCAGCCCGGCGAAGACGGTGCGCAGCACCGACTGCGGGGAGACCGGCCCGGCGGCGACGGCCTCGGTGAGCGCGGCGGCCAGCGGAAAGAACCGGCCACGTCCGTCACGGGCGTCCTCGACACCGTCCGTGTGCAGGAACAGCGCCTCGCCGGGCAGGAGTTGACCACAGCGCACGGGAGGCAGCTCGGCAGGCAGCGGGAACGGCCCGAGAGGGGGCATCGGTTCGGCCCGGGCCAGCGGTTCGGCCCGGGCAGGACCCAGCAGATACGGCCAGGGGTGCCCGCAGTTGAGCCCGCGCACCTCTCCGTCCGGCCCGATCTCCAACAGCAGTACGGTGACGAACTCCTCGGCGACCGGGCTGTCCGGCCCGGGTCCCACCGACGGATGCTCGGCGCGGGCCCGCTCCCGCAGATGCCGGGCCAGCGCCCGCTCCAACCGCCGCAGCACAGAGCCGAGTTCGGCCTCGTCGTGCACGGCCTCGCGGAAGCTGCCGAGGACGGCGGCGACGGTACTGATGGCGGCGAGCCCGTGCCCGCGCACATCACCCATCACGACCCGCACGCCGTGCTCGGTGGCGATGACGTCGTACAGATCGCCGCCGATGGCCGCACCGCGGTCCGCGGACACCTGCGCGGCGGCGATGTTCAGTCCGTCGATCCGCGGCGGCAATGGCCGCAGCAGCACGCTCTGCGCGGCGCCCGCGACCCGACGGGCCTCCCTGAGCTCACGCAGCAGCGCGTGCCGGACGTGGAGTATCAGCCCGGTCCCCACGGCGAAGAAGACGGCACTGGTGACGATGCGCGCCTCCAGCCCGTTCTGCCGGGCGAGCGGACAGGCCAGTTTGAACGTGATCGCCATGGCGCCCCACACGGTGGGCAACCCGAGCGCGAGCACCCGCCGCAGCGGCCGCCTCCCTGCCCCGCGGGAAACCCCAGCCTTGATGCGGATCATGCCGATGGGCCCCCCATTCAGGCCTGACAGCACAGACGGACCGACCCCGAAAGGCCGGTCCGATTCTGTCGACCGCATGACCCGACAGGGCCAGATCACCCGGACATGTCACCCGAATGAGTGAGCACTCACCGGACACCTGCATTTATGCAGGTAGGGCGCATATTCAGGTAGTGCCCCGAAGGGGCGCGGGGCTGTATCGATATGCGGCTCCGCCGCGTGGGCGCGACAGGCCACGAACACACCCGCAGCCGCCAACCAACAACAGCTCCCCGCCCCTTGGGCGAACTCGTGCCCCGTCGCGACCGGGCGAACGTTGCCTGTTGGGGCACTAGCCCCGCAGAACCGCCCCCGTACGCTCGCCCGCAAGGGCAACCGCCGCATCCCGAGCGGCAGAAGCCTCATCGACGGTCAACGTCCGATCCCCCGCACGGAACCGCAGCGCATACGCCAACGACTTCTTCCCCTCCCCGAGCTGATCGGCGTTCTGGTACACGTCGAACAGCCGGATCCCCTCGAGCAGCGAACCCGCACCGTCCCGCAGCGCAGCCTCCACATCGGCATGCGGCACGAACTTGTCGACGACCAGCGCGACGTCCTGCGTGGCCACCGGGAACGTGGAGATGCTCGGCGCCTGGGGAGTGTCGTTGCCGACCTCCTCCAGCACGTCCAGGTCGATCTCCATCGCACTGGTGCGCTCGGGCAGGCCGAGTGCCTTCACCACGCGCGGGTGCAGCTCACCGGCGTGGCCCACGACCGTCTCCGTGCCGTCGACGACGACCACCAGCTCGGCGCAGCGGCCGGGGTGCCAGGGACCGTACTGGCCCTTGCGGACGATGAGTTCGGCGCCGGCTTCCCGCGCGGCGAACCGCCCCGCCTCGACCGCGTCGGCCCAGTCCGCCGGCCGGCCCTTGCCCCACCAGCCGGCCTGCTCGCGGGCGCCCGCGAGGACGACGGCGACATGGCGCGGCTGCTCGGGCAGCGTGGCGTCCAGCTCGGCGATCTCCTCGTCGGTAGGACGCCGGTCGACGGGCAGGGTGACGGCGACGCCCTGCTCCTCGCGCGGGTGGAACACCAGGCCCGTCTCGAACAGGGCCAGGTCGTGCGAACCCCGGCCGTTGTTGCGCCGCAGGGCACCCAGCAGACCCGGCAGCAGCGACGTACGGAGCGCGGGCTCCTCGTCGTTCAGCGGGTTGGTCAGCTTCACGACGCGGCGTGCCGGGTCGTCGGCCTCGATCAGCAGCTGGTCGAAGACCTGCTCGCCGATGAACGGGTAGTTCGGCGCCTCGACGTATCCGGCACCGGACAGGGCCCGGCCGACGCGGCGGTGCAGCCGCTGACGGTGGGTCAGTCCGCGGCCCGAGGGCAGCTTGGGCAGCGTGGAGGGCAGGTTCTCGTAGCCCTCCAGGCGGATGACCTCCTCGGCCAGGTCGTTGACCTCGGCGAGGTCGGGCCGCCAGGACGGGACGGTGACGATCAGCTCGTCCTGCCCGTACACGTCGCAGCCGATCTCCTGCAGCCGCCGTACGACGGTCTCGCGGCCGTAGTCGACGCCCGCCACCCGGTCCGGGTGGTTGGCCGGAACGCTGATGGTGTGCGGCGCGGACGGCGCGACGACCTCGGTGACGCCGGCCTCGGCGGAGCCGCCCGCGAGCAGCACCAGCAGGTCGACCGTGCGCTGTGCGGCGGCGGACGAGGCCTGCGGGTCGACGCCGCGCTCGAAGCGGCGGGACGCCTCGGAGGACAGCTTGTGGCGGCGGGCGGTGCGGGCGATGGAGACCGCGTTGAAGTGCGCGGCCTCGATCACCACGTCGCTCGTCGCGTTCTCGAGATCGTCGTGGTCGGCGATCTCGGTGTTGGCTCCGCCCATGACGCCCGCGAGCCCGATCGGGCCGCGCTCGTCTGTGATCACCAGGTCCTCGGCGTCCAGCGTGCGCGTGACGCCGTCGAGGGTGACGAGTTCCTCGCCCTGCTCGGCCCGGCGCACGCCGATCGTGCCCTGGACCAGCGCGCGGTCGTAGGCGTGCAGCGGCTGGCCGAGCTCCATCATCACGTAGTTGGTGACGTCGACGGCGAGGGAGATCGGGCGCATGCCGACCTTCTGCAGCCGGCGCCGCAGCCAGATCGGGGAGCGCGCCTCGGAGCTCAGCCCGGTGACCGTACGCGCGGTGAACCGGTCGCAGCCGACGGGGTCGGAGACCTGCACCGGGTAGCCGAAGGCGTTCGGGCCCGGTACGTCGAGCAGCGCCGGGTCGCGCAGCGGCAGGCCGTAGCCGATGGCGGTCTCGCGGGCGACGCCACGGATGGACAGGCAGTCGCCGCGGTTGGCGGTGACCGCGATGTCCAGCACCTCGTCGACCAGTTCGAGCAGCTCGATGGCGTCCTTGCCGATCTCGGCCTCCGGCGGCAGGACGATGATGCCCTTGGTGCCGTCGTCGCCCATGCCCAGCTCGTCGCTGGAGCAGATCATGCCGTGGGACGTCCTGCCGTACGTCTTGCGCGCGGAGATCGAGAAGCCGCCGGGCAGGGTGGCGCCGGGCAGGACCACGACGACCTTGTCGCCGACGGCGAAGTTCCGGGCGCCGCAGACGATCTCCTGGGGCTCGCCGGTGCCGTTAGCCCGGCCGACGTCGACGGTGCAGAACCGGATCGGCTTCTTGAAGCCCTCCAGCTCCTCGATCGTCAGCACCCGGCCGACGACGAGCGGACCCTTGAGGTCGGCGCCGAGGTGCTCGACGGTCTCCACCTCGAGCCCCGCCGAGACGAGCTTCTCCTGTACGTCGCGGCCGGTTTCCGTCGCCGGCAGGTCGACGTACTCCCGCAGCCAAGAAAGCGGGACCCGCATCAGATCTCCATCCCGAACGGCCGGGTGAACCGGACGTCACCCTCGACCATGTCTCGCATGTCCTCGACGTTGTGGCGGAACATCAGCATCCGCTCGATACCGAACCCGAAGGCGAACCCGCTGTACTTCTCCGGGTCGACGCCGCAGGCGGTCAGCACCTTGGGGTTGACCATGCCGCAGCCGCCGAGCTCGATCCAGCCCTCGCTGGAGCAGGTGCGGCAGGGCCGGTCGGGGTTGCCGACGGACTCGCCGCGGCAGACGTAGCAGACCATGTCCATCTCGGCGGACGGCTCGGTGAAGGGGAAGAAGTTCGGCCGCAGCCGGGTCTTCATACCCTCCCCGAACAGCGACTGGACCATGTGGTCCAGGGTGCCCTTGAGGTCGGCCATGGTCAGGCCCTCGTCCACGGCGAGCAGTTCGACCTGGTGGAAGACGGGCGTGTGCGTGGCGTCGAGCTCGTCCGTGCGGTACACGCGCCCGGGACAGATCACGTAGACCGGCAGCTCACGGCCCAGGAGCGAGCGGATCTGGACCGGCGAGGTGTGCGTGCGCAGCACGACACCGGACTCGGTGCCGCCCGAGCCCGCGGCGGAGCCGCCGGTGGATGGAGCCTGGACGAAGAACGTGTCGTGCTCGCCGCGGGCCGGGTGGTCCGGGCCGATGTTCAGGGCGTCGAAGTTGAACCACTCGGCCTCGATCTCGGGGCCCTCGGCGACCTCGTAGCCCATGGCCACGAAGACGTCCTCGATGCGCTCCGAGAGCGTGGTCAGAGGGTGGCGGGCGCCGGCCGGTACGCGGTCGTACGGCAGCGTGACGTCCACCGACTCCTCGACCAGCACGCGCGCGTCCCGCTCGGCCTCCAGCTCCGCCTGGCGGGCGGCGAGCGCCTTGTTCACGGCGCCGCGGGCCTGACCGACCAGCTTGCCGGCCGCGGCCTTGGCGTGCGGGGGCAGGGCGCCGATCTCGCGGTTGGCGAGGGCCAGCGGTGAGGTGCCCCCGGTGTGGGCGACCTTGGCCTCCTGGAGCGCGTCGAGGGAGTCCGCGGCGGCGAAGGCGGCGAGCGCCTCGTCCCGCATGCGCTCGATCTCTTCCGGTTTCAACGCCTCGACCTCGACAGGGTCGTACGACTTATTCGGTGCCGACATCTCTTCCCGTGCTTCCGATTGGCTGGCTGAAGGTCCCCGTCACCGACTCCGACGGCCGTGTGAAGGACACAAAGGTGCCAAAGGCCGAGTCTAACGGGGTGGAGATATACGAATGCGCCCGCGGGCCGCTCAGCTCAGATAGGCCGGCGTGCTCACGGGCAACGTAAATCGGAACTCGGCGCCGCCCTCGGGGGCGCGCCCGACCGTGATGGTGCCGCCGTGGGCCTCGACGATGCCCTTGACGATGTAGAGCCCGAGGCCGGTGCCGCCGCGCTTGCTGCCCCGCCAGAAGCGGGTGAAGACGCGGTTCATGGACTCCTCCGGGATGCCGGGCCCCTCGTCGCTCACCGTGACCGACGTGGCTGTGTTCTCGCCGTCCTCCTCACGCGGGGACGCCGAGGGCGTGATGTCAATCGTGACGGTTCCCTCGCCGTGCCGCACGGCATTTTCCAGCAGGTTGCTGAGCACCTGGTCGACCTTGTCGGGGTCGGCCCACAGATCGGGCAGGGGCTGCTCGATGCGCAGCAGGAACCGGTCGGCGGGCTGCCCGGCGGCGACGTACGCCTGGATGTGCCGTCCCACGGCCGCGCCTATGTCGACGGGCTGGCGCCGGACCTCCAGCCGCCCCGAGTCGATCCGCGAGATGTCCAGCAGTTCGGCGATGAGCCGGGTGACCCGGTCGGCGTCGGCGTCGACGGTCTCCAGCATGAGCCGCTTCTGGTCGTCGGTGAAGCGTTCCCACTTGGCGAGCAGGGTGGCCGTGAAGCCCTTGACCGACGTGAGCGGCGAACGCAGCTCGTGGGCGACGGTGGCGATCAGCTCGGCATGGCTGCGCTCGGTGCGCCGGCGGGCCTCGGTGTCACGCAGGGAGACGACGAGGCGGCGGACGGGGCCGGTGGGTTCACTGCGGACGTATCGAGCCGATACGAGGACCTCCCGCCCACCCGGCAGCAGCAGGTTCCGCTCGGGCTGGCGCACCCGGGTGGCGAGACCGCCGTACGGATCGGTCAGCTGCCACCAGCGCCGACCTTCCAGGTCCTCTAACGGCAGCGCCTTCTCCAGCCGCTGCCCGAGGGCTTCCTCGGCGGGGACGGCGGTGATGCGCTCGGCGGCGGCGTTGAAGCAGATGACGTGGCCGTGCTCGTCGGCGACGACGAGGCCGTCGGGCAGCTCGTCGGGGTCGACGCCGAGCTCGGTGAGGTCGCCGTGCCGGGGCGCGTGTGTGCGGTGCACGTCCCGTGCTCGCAGTGCCTTTTTCGCACCGCCCGTGCCGACACTCATCCCCGTACCCCACCTCTCAGACGGCGCAGGTGGCCCCCGAGCTGGTCACCCTACTAGCTCTCGGTGACGGAGCGGCACCCTCCGGAGGCGCGCTGTGCACGGGCCGACGCATAGAGACATACGGCGGCCGCGGTGGCGAGGTTCAGGCTCTCGGCCTTCCCGTGGATCGGAACGCGCACCACGGCGTCCGCGAGCGCGCGGGTCTCTTCCGGAAGCCCCCAGGCCTCGTTCCCGAACACCCAGGCGGTCGGCCCGCCCATGGTGCCCTTGTCGAGCTCGTCGTCCAGGTCGTCCGTTCCCGCGCCGTCGGCGGCGAGGATGCGGACACCGGCCCGCTGGAGACCCGCGACCGCGTCCTCCACGGGGACGCCAACGGCGACGGGGAGATGGAAAAGAGAGCCGACGGAGGCCCGTACGGCCTTGGGGTTGTAGAGATCGACGGACGCGTCGGTCAGTACGACGGCCTCGGCGCCGGCCGCGTCGGCGCACCGGAGCACGGTCCCGGCGTTCCCGGGATCCCGCACGTTCGCCAGTACGGCGACGAGCCGGGGCCGGGCGGCGAGGATCTCCTCGAAGGGCGTGTCGAGGAACCCGCAGATCCCGACGAGCCCCTGCGGCGTGACGGTCGTCGAGATGTCGGCGATCACGTCGTCGGCCGCGAGATGGATCCGGACCCCGGCTTCCCGGGCCTCCCCCACGATGTCGGCGTACCGCTCCGCGGCCTCGACCGTGGCGAACAGCTCGACGAGCGTGTTCCCGTACCCCGCGGCCTCGCGCACGGCCTGCGGCCCCTCGGCGAGGAACAGCCGCTCCTTGCCCCGGAAGTTCCGCCTGGCGAGCCGGCGTGCGGCCGAGACGCGCGGGGAACGGGGGGAGATCAGCTCGGGGGTGACGGGGGGCATGGGAGCTCTCTTTCGAAGACTTGCTGACACAACAGGACCCGCAGACCTCACCGGCCTGCGGGTCCTTCAGTCACGTCGGGCTGAGCCCAGCGCAGCGTCACGCAGCCTTCGGCGCGTTGACGTCCGCCGGCAGCGCCTTCTGGGCGACCTCGACCAGCGCGGCGAACGCGGTGGCGTCGTTGACGGCCAGCTCGGCCAGGATCTTGCGGTCGACCTCGACGTTCGCGGCCTTCAGACCCTGGATGAAGCGGTTGTACGTGATGCCGTTCGCGCGGGCAGCGGCGTTGATGCGCTGGATCCACAGCTGGCGGAAGTCACCCTTGCGCTTCTTGCGGTCGTTGTAGTTGTAGACCAGCGAGTGGGTGACCTGCTCCTTGGCCTTGCGGTACAGACGCGAACGCTGACCGCGGTAGCCGGAGGCGGCTTCGAGGATCGCCCGGCGCTTCTTGTGGGCGTTGACTGCCCGCTTGACGCGTGCCACTTGTTAACTCCTTGTAGCGGGGCCGTGGTTGGACTCACACGGCCCGGAAACGATTGGGTCCCGGTCCAGACGTACGGCGCTCAACTCATGCGCCGCTGACATCACTTGCCGAGAAGCTTCTTGATCTTCTTGGCGTCGCCCGGGGCCATCTCGGCGTTGCCGGTGAGGCGACGCGTCAGGCGCGACGACTTGTGCTCGAGCAGGTGGCGCTTGCCGGCGCGCTCACGGAGCACCTTGCCGGAGCCGGTGACCTTGAAGCGCTTGCTGGCACCGCTGTGCGACTTGTTCTTCGGCATAGCGCCGTTCTCTCCTCGTCGGTGGCGCTCCGGTGCCCGGTCGTGAAAACCGGGCACGGTGGAGCGTCGTTCTGGTTTCGGTTACATCCTGGGGACTGGTGTCCCCCGGGATCACGCCTCCGCGGAAGCCTCGGCAGGAGCCTCGGTCTCCACTACGTCCTCGGCGATCTCACCGTCCGCGGCGATCTCACCGTCCGCGGCGATCTCACCGTCCGCGGCGATCTCGCCGTCCGCGGCGTTCTGCGACTTGCCGGGGTTGGCCTTCGCTTCTGCCTTGCGGGCTTCCTGCGCCTGGCGGGCCTCGGCCATCGCCTCGGTCTTCTTCTTGTGCGGACCGAGAACCATGATCATGTTTCGGCCGTCCTGCTTCGGATTCGACTCCACGAAGCCGAGGTCCTGGACGTCCTCCGCGAGACGCTGCAACAGTCGGTAGCCGAGCTCCGGCCGGGACTGCTCGCGACCACGGAACATGATCGTGATCTTGACCTTGTCGCCCTGCTTGAGGAACCGGACGACGTGACCCTTCTTGGTGTCATAGTCGTGCGGGTCGATCTTCGGCCGGAGCTTCATCTCCTTGATGACCGTGTGCGCCTGGTTCTTGCGCGCCTCACGGGCCTTCATGGCCGACTCGTACTTGAACTTCCCGTAGTCCATGAGCTTGCACACGGGCGGACGGGCGTTCGCCGCGACCTCGACCAGGTCCAGGTCGTACTCCTGCGCAAGCTCCAGTGCCTTGGCCAGCGGGACAATGCCCACCTGCTCGCCACTGGGACCGACAAGTCGCACCTCGGGAACGCGAATCCGGTCGTTGATGCGGGGCTCGGCGCTGATGGATCCTCCTCGGTTAGCACCACACGGCGGTCTGGCGGACAGCCGCGTATGTCTCTTTTAGACAGACCTAACCGCGCCGAAGCACAAAAAATGCCCCGGACGATCACAGGCGGGGCTCCAAAGCACTACCGGAGCACCGCCGCGATGAGTCGCGGGGCGCGCTTTCGGGCGACTCCATCGTCCGTACGGAACGATGGTGGCCGCCTGACCGGGGTGACCCGCCGTCCCGGGGGACAGTCAGGTGGGAGATCGGAGCCTCCACTTGTGGGCCAGTCACGCAGTCCTGCTCAGGCGTGTCCGGCCGGTCATCACACAAGGTTAGCAGCTACCCGGGGGTGGTGCTAACCGGCGTGCACCGGGGCCTATCGTGTGGGGCATGAGTGAGACCCCTCCTGAGTCCCCCGCCGACTTCGACGCCATGACCCGCGACATCGCCGAGGTCCCCGCGGTCGAGGTGATCGTGACGGTCGCCGTCAACCTGATGAGCGCCGCCGCGGTGAAGCTCGGCCTGACCGAGGAGGGCGACAAGTACAAGGACCTGGACGAGGCCCGCAAGCTGGTGACCGCGCTGGCCGGTCTGCTGGACGCCAGCGTGACCGAGATCAGCTCCTTCCACGCGTCCCCCCTGCGCGACGGCCTGAAGTCGCTGCAGCTGGCCTTCCGCGAGGCGTCCCTCGTCCCGGACGAGCCGGGGCAGGGTCCGGGCGAGAAGTACACCGGCCCGATCTACGGCTAGATCCACCAGGTCAGCGACTGATTCATCCGCTTCATCCGCGTACGTACAAGGGCTCGCCCGGAGGCGTCGCCCCGGCCGGCAGGAGTGCCAGGTCGAGGCCGCGCACCAGGCGGGCCCTCAGCGTTTCGTCGGCGGCGAGGCGCTCGGCCACCGAGCGGGCGGCCTCGGCGGGCGCGGCGGCCGGGTCGAGTACGAGCGCGAGGGTGCCGTCGGCGTGGCCGGGGCCGAGGTGGGCGCGCAGGACGGCGGGCTCGGCGGCCACCGCGGTCCGTACCGCTTCCTGTACGGCCGGGTCGGCGAGCGGATCGGCCGTCGTACGGCCCTCGGCGAGCGCGAGCAGCGCCGACCCCGTCAGCTCGTACGGCACGGGTCCGGCCAGGTCCAGCACGATCGTGTCCGCCTTCTCGTGCGCCGCGGCCTGCAGCGCCTGGTGCAGGGGTACGGCGACGGGGCGGGCCGCCGGGTCCCAGCGGGCCAGGGAGTCGGTGGAGGTGAAGGCCGGCAGGGCGGTGCGGGATCCGGCCTTCAGGGTCGGGACGGCCATGTCGCTGGTCTTCTCGTGACGCAGCCCGCCCTCCCGTCTCCCACCACCGCCCTTCCAAGGAGCTTCGCGCCCCTCCTTACTGTCCTCCTCCACCTCGCCGAGGACGGCCACCACGGGGACGAGCAGCCGGGCGCCCTTGAGTGCCTCCAGGACGGGGCCCACTGCGGTGCGGTCCTCGGCCCAGGCGGTGAGCGCGGCGCTCAGCCGGGGGTCGGCGGTGCCGTCGTCGTCGGAGAAGCCGGAGTCGGGAATGTTCTTGTTCGCCACGGTCCCCGACCCTATAGGGGGGATGCTGCTGGGCTTGTGCGGCCCCGGAAACCGCTGGTTCACAGGCTTCACGGGTTTTTCAGATTCTCCTGACACACATCTAACTTTCGTCTAACGGGGCACACAGTCGCCGCCCCCAGCATCGCGGGATGGAGTCCTCCAGAGCCAGCCGAAGCCGCCGTGCTCGTCCGTCCGGGACGCGTCCCCTGCTCTACGCCGCCCTGGCGACCGTGGTCATCGTGGGCGGTACGGCCGCCGGGACCGTGTTCGTGAAGGCCCAGGCGCACTCCGGTGCGAGCCCCGTATCGTCGGCGACCACGGCGGACGGGGAGGAATCCGTGGAACCTGTGGCGCAGCCGACGGTGGACCACGACGCGCTGCTGGCCAAGGCCATGAAGTCGGTGTCGACCGAGGACAGCGCGGACGTGTCGGTGGCGGTGCTGGACCTGGACTCCGGTGCGAGCGCCTCGTACGGGGACGGCTCCTTGGACACGGCGAGCATCGTCAAGGTCGACATCCTGGCGACGTTGCTGCTGCAGGCGCAGGACGCGGACCGGCTCCTCACGGCGAGCGAGAAGTCGTACGCCACCACGATGATCGAGAACAGCGACAACGTCTCCGCGTCTGCCCTGTGGCGGATCATCGGCAAGGCGGACGGTCTCGACGCCGCGAACGAGCGCCTCGGGCTCACGGACACCACGGGCGGCGACGGCATGCTGTGGGGGCTGACCCAGACCACCGCGACCGATCAACTCACCCTGCTGCAGCAGGTGTTCGGGGACGACTCGGAGCTGAGCGCGGCCTCGCGGACGTATCTGCGGGAGCTGATGGGGCAGATAGCCGAAGACCAGCACTGGGGTGTGTCGGCGGTGGCCGACGGCTCGAAGTGGGCGCTGAAGAACGGCTGGCTGCCTCGCAGCACCACCGGGCTGTGGGACATCAACAGCATCGGGCGCGTGACGGTGGACGGCCACGACTATCTGGTGGCCACACTGTCGAAGGGCAACTCGACCAAGGCGAAGGGGATTTCGCTGATCGAGACGGCGGCCGAGGCGGCGGTTTCGGCACTGTCCGGGGACACCGCGACGTCGTCCGCGTCGGCTTCGGCCTCACCCTCTGCGTCCGCCTCCGCTTCCGCCTCTGCCTCTGCCTCCTAGTGGCGGGGCCGGCGTCTAGAAGTCGTCGATGCGTGGGCGGCGGCCGCGCCACAGGACGAACGCCGCGACGAGCAGGACACCGCCGAAGCTGCCCGCCAGCGGGGCCGCCCAGCTGTTGGAGTCGTCGTCGGACTGGGCCGCGTCCGGTCCGGAGCCGAAGTACTTGTCGCCGTACGACGCCGCCTGCAGGCCCTCCGGCTTGAGGTGGCCGGCCGCCTTGATGGCGGCTGCCGGGTCGATGAGGCCGAAGCCCCGGGAGTCGTCGCGGCCGCCGGCGGGAGGGTTGCGGGCGGTGTCCTCGAGGAGCTTCTTGATCTGGGCGGGGGTCAGCCCGGGGTGCGCGGCCTTGATCAGGGCGACCGCGCCCGAGACGAAGGCGGAGGCGGCACTCGTGCCCCAGCCCTCGTAGTACTTGTGGTCGGGGTCGGCGATGACGATCTTGTCGCCGGGGGCGCTGACCGTGGCGTACCAGCGGCGGGTGGAGAACGAGGCGCGGGCGCCGAAGCGGTCGACGGCGGTCGCGGCGATGACGCCCGGGTAGGCGGCCGGGTAGGAGACGTGGTCGCCCTTCTCGCCGCCGTTGCCGGCCGAGGCGATGATGGCCACGCCCTTCTTCAGGGCGTACTGGACGGCCTCGTCCTCGGCGGGTTCGGGGTGGGCGGAGGCGGAGTCGTCGCCCAGCGAGAGGTTGATGACGTCGGCGCCGTGGTCGGCGGCCCAGCGGATGCCTTGGGCGAGGGCGTTGCCACGGGTGCTGCGGGCCTTGCCGCGGGCCGAGTCGCCGTCCTCGAGGATCACGCGGACGGGGAGGATCTTCGCCTCGGGGGCGATGCCCATGACGCCTTCGTCGTCGCCGGGGCCGTGTCCGTGCCCGGCGATGATCCCGGCCATCGCGGTCCCGTGCCGGGCCCATGCCCGGTCCCCTCGCTCGGCCCCGAAGCCGATCATGTCCTTGGTGGGCAGGACGTTGCCGACGAGGTCGGGGTGGTCGGCCTCGACGCCGGTGTCGAGGACGGCGACGGTGATGCCCTTGCCCTTGGTGGTCTGCCAGGCCTGCTGGGTGTGCATCGCATCGAGGGCCCACTGCTGGGCACGTATGCCGTCGGCGTGCGCGACGGTCGACGGGACGAGGGCGAGGGAGGCGGCGAGGAGGACGCTGAGCGCTCCGATGCGGTGCTTCGCTCCGGTGCGGCCGTTGGCTCCCGTACGGTCGTTCGCTCCGGTGCGGCGCATCACGAGGGCTTCTCCGTGGGCGAGGTGACGTCTTTGCGCAGGGCCCGTTCGATGCGGTCGGCAAGGCCCTGGGACTCGTTGCCGAGGCCTGCCTGGGCGGGGGGCGAGGTGGCGCCGGACTGCATGGCCTGCTCGGCGGACTGCGGGGCGTCGACGGTACGGCCGTCGGCCCAGCCGGAGACGGTGTAGACGACGACGGGGGCGTCGGTGAGGACGGAGACGGTCCACGAGGCGCGCTGCTTGGTGCCGAAGCGGGCGGCGGCGGTGTCCTTCTCGGCGTAGGGGCGGGGCATGAGGTCGGTGCGGTTGCCGAGGCCCTCGCTCTGGAAGCGCTTGGCGAGGGCGTCCATGGAGGCGGCGTCGGCCTTGGTGAAGAGGAGGCCGACGGTGGTGACGAAGCTCTGGGTGGCGTCGGTGTAGGTGGCGCGGAGGAGCCGTTGGCAGCCGACGGGTGCGAGGGCCTTGCTCAGCAGCGGGTCGAAGGCGTTCTTGCATCCGCTGTCCGGGGCTACGGCGACGCGGGTCCAGGTCCGGTCGGCGCCACCGGGGCCCGCGCCGTTGCCCTGCACGGTGCGCGGAAACAGCTGATCCACGGGCACGCTGTGCCACAGACTCCGGGCCGAGACAAACGTGTCCCGCGCGCCTTCGTCCCCCGAGTCGCCGACCAGCCAACTCCCGGTCGCAGCCCCGCCGATGAGCCCGAGCCCGAGCACAAGACAAGCGGCGACGGCAGCGGTACGCGTCCGCACCCGCCCGCCGAGCGGCCGCGGCCGGGCCCGCTCGTCATACCCCTCGGGCTCCCCGAACGACACGACGGGCCGCCCGGCCCCGAGCGTCCCACCGGGCACCGCCGAGGCGCTCCACGAAAGCGCCGGATCAGGCCCCGTGCCCTCGCCTCCCGACCGGCTCCCCGCCACTGACGTACCGGAACCGGGACGTTCTGGGGATTCGTTGGGGGCGGAACTCGGGCGGGCGTCCGGCATGGGCGGGGTGCCCGTGCCCGAGGGGGAAGCTGGACGCGCGGCCGGCACAGGCGGGACGGCCGAGCCGGGGCGGGTGACCGGATCGGCGGGCGCAGAGCCCGGCCGGGCGCCCGGGATCGGCGGCGTGGGTGTGCCGGGGCGGGCAGCAGGCGCGGACGGAGCGGCCGAGTTGGGGTGCCGTGGCGGATCAGCCGGTGCAGGACCCGGATTCACCGGGGGCGCGGCCGAACCGGCGCGGACCTCCGGCGTCGGCGGGACAGCCGAGCCGGGACGACGACCGGGCTCGGCGGGCGCAGCCGCGGGGCGGGCACCTGGCATCGGCGGGGTCGCCGAACCAGGGCCCGCAGCAGGCGCGGACGGGGCGGCCGAGCCGGAACCGCGACCGGAATCGAAAGACGCAGACCCGGGACGGACGCCCGACACCGGCGGACTCGCCGCACCAGGACCCGCAGCAGGCAAGGACGGAACAGCCGAACCCGGACCACGACCGGAATCGAAAGACGCAGACCCAGGGCGGACGCCCGGCATCGGCGGGGTCGGCGAGCCGGGGCGGTGGCCGGAATCGGCCGGCGTGCGCGTCCGGTCGGTGTCCGGGGTGGTGGCGTCAGGGCGCCGTCCGGGATGTGTGGGCGGCGTGGTCGGGCGAGCGGGTGCGCCGGGTGGGGTGGCCGGGGGGATCGGGCGCAGGCGCCAGGTGGTCTCCGCTGCCGTCTCCGCGGGGGCGTTCGTGCGGCCGGGCGGCGGGGCGGGACTGTGGCTCGGGCGTGGTGGTACGGCGGTGGCCGGCGCGGTCGTATCGGCGTTGTCGCGTGCTGTCTCGCGGCCGGCCGACGGAGGGGCGTCCGGGAAGCGGGCCGAGGCCTGCGGCGGAGGCGGGGGCGGCGAGCCGGCGTCTCGTGCGGAGGGCGCGCGCAGGCTCGGGAACTGAGGGCGGGTGTCCGGGAAGTCGATCGGGGCGGAGGCCGCGTCGGCCTCGGTGCCGGAGCGACGCGACGAGTCCGCGTCGGATTCGGAACGACGCCCGAATGACGGGATCGCATCGGACCCACGGGCAGCCCGAGGTGGCATGACCGCCTCGGACCCGGTTCCGGGGCCGGACGGCGGGAGCGACGACCGCTCGTCCTTGGGTGGCGGGGTGGCGTCGGGTTCGGCGTGCGGAGCCGTGGGGAGTTTGCGGTGGCCGAAAGCGTCGAACGGTTCGCCGCCTCGCCACGGCGACCAGACGCCACCGGACTCGCCCCCGGCCGCCGGTGCGCGGTGACCTGGAGCGGCCTCGTCCGTGTCCCGTGCGGGTTCCGCGTCCGCGTGCGACGGCAGCGGGTCCGCCGACCCCGGGCCGGCCGTAGGAGGCTGGGGTGGGCGCGGCGGGATCGAGGCATGCTGCGCTTCCGTGCTCATGCACCCCCCGTTTCCTCGCGCCCGGGCCGTCTACCTGTACGCGGGCCGTCGTCCTTGCGCTCAATCGATCGACGCCGGGCCAGTCCGTCCCGGGCACGCATACCCGTACGGGCGGACCGGCATCCAGGTGCAGGGGATGCAGCCGACGTCGTTCCGCCGTACATGCGCGTCACTCTACGGGTTGCCCCTGTCGGAACGGGAACCAGTCCACGAGCCCGGGGCATCTGCCCGGAACGTCCCCCTACCCTGCGGTAATCCTCTCTGGCAGGCTTCGTTCATGACTGCGCGCGCCGCCGACCGGGCCCGTTACGACCGGGCCACCGCCCACCTCGACGCTCCTCTCGCGATCGTCGACCTGGATGCCTTCGACGCCAACGCGGAGGACCTGCTCCGCCGCGCGGCCGGAAAGCCGATCCGCGTCGCCAGCAAGTCCGTACGCTGCCGGGCCCTGCTGGAACGGGTCCTAGCGAAGGACGGGTTCGCGGGTGTCATGTCCTTCACGCTGGCCGAATCGCTGTGGCTGGCGCGGGGCGGGTTCGAGGACGTCCTTCTCGCCTATCCGTCCGCCGACCGCGCCGCCTTCGCCGAGTTGGCCGCCGACCCCAAGCTGGCCGCCGCCGTGACCGTCATGATCGACGACCCGGCGCAGCTCCGGCTGATCGACGAGGCACGCGACGGCGGGCGTGAAGTCGTCCGCGTCTGCCTGGAGTTGGACACCTCGCTGAAGCTGCTCGGGGGACGGGTCCGCGTCGGGGCGCGTCGTTCGCCGTTGCACTCCCCCGCCCAGGTCGCCGACCTGGCCCGGGCCGTCGCACGGCGCCCGGGGTTCAAGGTCGTGGGGATCATGGCGTACGAGGGGCACATCGCGGGCGTCGGTGACTCCGTCGCCGGGCACCCCCTTCGGTCGCGTGCCGTACGGCTCATGCAGGCCACCGCCCGCCGGGAGCTCGCGGAGCGGCGCGGCGAGGTCGTGCGGGCGGTGCGGGCCGTCGTGCCCGACCTGGAGTTCGTCAACGGCGGTGGTACCGGCAGCGTGCAGCACACCGCCGCCGAGGACGCCGTCACCGAGATCGGCGCCGGGTCCGGGCTGTACGTGCCGCGGCTGTTCGACAACTACACGTCGTTCAGCGGGCGCCCCGCCGCGCTGTTCGCGCAGCCCGTCGTGCGGCGGCCCGGTGTCGGGGTCGTGACCGTTCTGGGTGGCGGATACCCCGCCTCCGGTGCGCCCGGGCGCGACCGGCTCCCCGTGCCCCACCTGCCGGAAGGGCTGCGCTACGACCCCCAGGAGGGACCCGGCGAGGTGCAGACGCCGCTGCTCGGCTCCCCTGCCGACGATCTGCTGATCGGCGACAAGGTGTGGTTCCGGCACGCCAAGGCCGGTGAGCTGTGCGAGCGGTTCGACGTGCTGCATCTGATCGAGGGCGACGCCGTGACGGCGACCGTCCCGACGTACCGCGGGGAAGGCCACACCTTCCTCTAGGGCTGTCCGTCGGGCTTCCTCTAGGGGCTGTCCGTCGGGCCGATGCTGCTGCCCACTCCGCCGCCCGTGGCCGCGTCGTCGACGGACCGGATGCCCTTGGTGATCCGGTCCATGTCGGCGAGCGGCGGGCCGTCCTCACCGGCGTCGAAGACGAACCGGACGATGACCGGCGACTCCGTACCGACGCTGGAGGGGAAGGCGAGCGACTCCACGTAACCGCCGGGCCCCTTGGCCGTCCTGACCCGCCAGCGCACGAAGTACCCGGCGCGGCCCGCCACCGCGATCTGGCCGGACTTGACCTGCTGGTGGGACTCGATGCCGCCGAAGGGACGCCGGCCGACGAGGTCGCGGTCGTAGGCGGCGTCGGCCGCGTCGGAGATGTCCTGCGTGGCGAGCGACTTGGGGGAACTCTCGTCGTTCTCGGTCACGGTGCGGGAGATGACGAGGCCGTGCCGGCACACGCCGGAGTCGCCCGGGCAGTCGTAGGTGCCGTCCGTGGTCATGACGACATCGTCCTCGGTGACGTACTGCGGCCTCACCCAGCCGTCGAGCAACGGCAGTGTGATGCCGTTGAGTTGGTCCACGACGACGGCCGGGTCGTCGGCGGAGGGCTCCGAGGTGGACGCCGAGGGCGAGGGGCCCTCGGTCGTCGGTGCGGCGCTGGAGGTCACGGGGTTCGGGACGGTCTGCACGTCCGCGCCGCCGCCGTCGTCCCGTCCGAGGTAGACCGCCCCCGTGACGATCGCCGCGACGAGCACGGCCCCGGCCGCGGTGAGCGCGACGACCTTCGACCGTCCGGAACCGCCGCCACCGGAAGGCGGCTGTCCGGGGGTCCCGGGTGCGCTCCAGTGCTCGGTCCAGGCCGTGCCGTCCCACCAGCGCTGCAGGTGAGGGGCGGATGGATCGGGGTACCAGCCGGGCGGGGGCGACATGCTCATCCCGGCACTCTAGGACGGGCCCGGAGGGTCAGTACACGGTCTCCGGTCGGTCGGCGAACGTGACGTCGGTGCCGGGGTCCCCGGCCGCGAGCGCCGGGTGCGGTGGTCGCGGCCGCCAGGGCGGCGGCCGCGACCAGGGTCCACGCGAGAGGGTCTCGCATACGCGTGGGCCGTACCGTTTCGCCGCTACTGCGGGGTGACGTACGCGCCCGCGATTCCGCCGTCCACCAGGAAGTCGGTGGCGTTGACGAAGGAGGAGTCGTCGCTCGCCAGGAAGGCGACGGCGGCGGCGATCTCCTCGGCCTCGGCGAACCGGCCGACGGGGATGTGGACGAGGCGGCGGGCGGCCCGCTCCGGGTCCTTCGCGAACAGCTCCTGGAGGAGCGGGGTGTTGACCGGGCCCGGGCACAGGGCGTTCACGCGGATGCCCTCGCGGGCGAACTGCACGCCCAGTTCGCGGGACATGGCGAGCACGCCGCCCTTGGACGCGGTGTACGAGATCTGCGACGTGGCGGCGCCCATCCGCGCCACGAAGGACGCCGTGTTGATGATGGAGCCCTTGCCCTGCTGCCGCATGTAGGGAATGGCGGCCTTGCAGCACAGGTAGACGGAGGTGAGGTTGACCTCCTGGACGCGCTTCCAGGCCTCCAGGCCGGTCTCCAGGATGGAGTCGTCGTCGGGCGGGGAGATGCCCGCGTTGTTGAAGGCGATGTCGACGCTGCCGTAGGTGTCGTACGCCGTCTTGAACAGGGTCTCGACCTGCTCGGGGTCGGTGACGTCGACCTTGACGAAGATCCCGCCGACCTCCTCGGCGGCCGCCTTGCCGCGGGCCTCGTCGACGTCGCCGCAGACGATGTGCGCACCCTCGGAGGCGAGCCGGCGGGCGGTGGCGAGGCCGATGCCGCTGCCGGCTCCGGTGATGACGGCGGTGCGGCCGACCAGGCGGCGGCAGACAGTCTGTTCGGTCACTGTGCGGGGCCTTCCGTGCTGATGAAGACGTTCTTGGTTTCGGTGAAGGCGGTCAGGGCGTCCGGGCCGAGCTCGCGGCCGAGGCCGGACTGCTTGAAGCCGCCGAAGGGGGTCCAGTAGCGGACGGCGGAGTGGGAGTTGACGGAGAGGTTGCCGGCCCGGACGGCCTGCGAGACGCGCAGGGCGCGGCCCAGGTCGCGGGTCCACAGCGAGCCGGCGAGGCCGTACGGGGTGTCGTTGGCGAGGCGGATCGCGTCGGCCTCGTCGGTGAAGGGCAGCAGGACGGCGACCGGCCCGAAGATCTCCTCGCGGGCCGCCTCGGAGTCGGGCCGCTCTCCGGTGAGGACGGTCGGCGGGAACCAGAAGCCGGGCCCGTCGGGGGCGCTGCCGCGCAGGGCCTGGGCGTCGTCCGGCACGAACGACCGTACGCGGTCCAGCTGTTGACGGCTGATCAGCGGGCCCATCTGGGTCTTCTCGTCGGCGGGGTCGCCCACGACCACGGACGCCAGCGCGTCGGCGAGCAGCTCGCGGACCTCGTCGTAGACCGACTCCTGGACCAGGATCCGGGTGCGGGCGCAGCAGTCCTGGCCGGAGTTGTCCAGGAAGGAGAAGGGATCGACGGCGCTCTCGAGGTCGGCGTCGGCGAAGACGATGTTGGGGCTCTTGCCGCCGAGTTCGAGGGTGACCGGCTTGACCTGGCGGGCGCACTGCTCCATGACCGCGCGGCCGGTGCGGGAGGAGCCGGTGAAGACGATCTTCGCGACCCCGGGGTGCTCGACCAGGGCGTTGCCCGCGACCGGACCATGGCCGGGCAGCACCTGGAACAGGCCCTCCGGCAGTCCGGCTTCCAGGGCGAGTTCGGCGAGCCGCAGGGCGGTCAGCGGGGTCGTCTCGGCGGGCTTGAGGATCACCGCGTTGCCGGCGGCCAGCGCCGGGGCGGTGCCCCAGGCCGCGATGGGCATCGGAAAGTTCCAGGGCGCGATGATTCCGACGACGCCGAGCGGTTCGAGGATGGTGATGTCGATGCCGCCGGGCACCGGGATCTGGCGGCCGTTCAGCCGCTCCACTCCCCCGGCCGCGTAGGTGAGCAGGTCGCGGACGTTGCCGGCCTCCCAGCGGGCGTTGCCGAGGAGGTGGCCGGCCTCGCGGACCTCCAACCGGGCCAGTTCCTCGACGTGTTCGTCCACGACCGCCGCGAACCGGCGCAGCAGCCGGGCCCGGTCGGCGGGCGCGACTCCGGACCACTTCGCCTGTGCCTTCGTGGCCCGCGCGACGGCCGCGTCCACGTCGGCCGCGGTGGCGGCGGGCACGGTCGCGACGATCTCTTCCGTCGCCGGATTGAGGACCTTCAGCTCATGCTCGTACGACAACGAAAGAACCTCTCACATGCGTTCGAAGGAGCGGCGCAGCTCCCAGTCGGTGACCGCGGCGTCGTAGGCCTCGACCTCGACGCGCGCCATGTTGCGGTAGTGCGCGACGACCTCGTCGCCGAAGGCGGCCTTGGCGATCGGGCTGTTCTCCCAGAGCTCGGCGGCCTCGCGCAGGGTGGTCGGGACGTGCTCGTACTCGGCGGTGTACGCGTTGCCCGCGCAGGCCTCGGGCAGCTCCAGCTTCTGCTCGATGCCGTACAGCCCGGCCGCCACCAGTCCGGCGACGGCGAGGTGCGGGTTGACGTCACCGCCGGGCAGCCGGTTCTCGAACCGCATCGAGCGGCCGTGGCCGACGACCCGCAGGGAGCAGGTGCGGTTGTCGTAGCCCCAGGCGACGGCGGTCGGGGCGAAGGAGCCCGGCTGGAACCGCTTGTAGGAGTTGATGTTGGGGGCGTAGAGGAGCGAGAAGTCCCGCAGGGCGGCAAGCTGTCCGGCGAGGAAGTACCGCATGACGTCCGACATGCCGCCGGGGTCTTCGGAGGAGCCCGCCATGGCGTTGTTGCCGGCCGCGTCCGCGAGCGAGAGGTGGATGTGGCAGGAGTTGCCCTCGCGCTCGTTGTACTTGGCCATGAAGGTGATCGACACACCCTCCTGGGCGGCGATCTCCTTGGTGCCGGTCTTGTAGATCGCGTGCTGGTCGCAGGTGACCAGGGCGTCGTCGTAGCGGAAGGCGATCTCGTGCTGCCCGGGGTTGCACTCGCCCTTCGCGGACTCGACGGTCAGACCGGCGCCCGCCATCTCGTTGCGGACACGGCGCAGCAGGGGCTCGATACGACCGGTCCCGAGCACCGAGTAGTCGATGTTGTACTGGTTCGCCGGCGTCAGCCCTCTGTAGTTGGCGTCCCAGGCCTGCTCGTAGGTGTCCTTGAAGACGATGAACTCCAGCTCGGTGCCGACCTGGGCGGTGAAGCCGTGCTCGGCGAGGCGCTCCAGCTGGCGGCGCAGGATCTGCCGCGGAGCGGCGACCACGGGCGAGCCGTCGTTCCAGGCGAGGTCGGCGATCAGCATGGCCGTACCCGCGTTCCACGGCACGCGGCGCAGGGTGCTGAGATCGGGGTGCATGGCGAAGTCGCCGTAGCCCCGGTCCCAGGAGGACATGGCGTATCCGTCGACCGTGTTCATCTCGGTGTCGACGGCGAGGAGGTAGTTGCAACCCTCGGTGCCGTGGTGGAGGACCTCGTCGAGGAAGAAACGTGCGGCGAACCGCTTGCCCTGGAGCCGCCCTTGCATGTCGGGGAAGGCCAGGACGACAGTGTCGATCTCACCGCCGGCGACGAGGGCGTGCAGCTCCTCGACGCTCAGCGGGGGTGTGCGGTCTGCCACTGGAAAGCCTCCTTCGGCTTCTTCGGTCAGCCGGAAGCCATAAGGTATTGCGGAGAACCATTGCTTGGGAAGGGGGTGCGGCGGGATGTCGCTGGATCCGGACGGCAGCCTGGAGGACCGGTTGACGCCGGTGCTACGACCGGTGCGGGCGGGCAACGGCTTCGAGGAGGCACTGGAGCAGATCCTGCAGGTCGTACGACTGGGCCTGGTGCCGGGGGGCGAGCGGCTGCCGGCCGAGCGGGAGCTGGCGGAGCGGCTCGGGATCAGCCGGGTGACGCTGCGGGAGGTGCTCAAGGTGCTCCAGGACCAGGGTCTGGTGGAGTCCCGGCGCGGGCGCTACGGCGGGACGTTCGTCCTGCCCCGCACGGACGCGGGCGGCGAGGACGAGCTGCGGCGCCGGATCACCGAGGTCGACATCGAGGACGTCCTGCGCTTCCGGGAGGTCCTGGAGGTCGGGGCGGCGGGTCTGTGCGCGACGCACGGCCTGACCGAGGAACAGGCGGACCGGCTGCGCGAGGCGCTGACCCGCACCGGCGACGCGCCCCTGGCCGACTACCGGCGCCTGGACACCCTGCTCCACCTCACGCTCGCCGAGCTGTGCGGTTCGCCGACGCTGGCCGCGCAGTACGCAGCGGTGCGGGCGACGGTCAACGACCTACTCGACTGCATCCCGCTCCTCGTGCGCAACCTGGAGCACTCGCAGCGGCAGCACGTCGCGCTGGTGGAGGCGGTCCTGGACGGGGACGCGGACGGGGCGCGGGAGATGATGCGGGAGCACTGCGCCGGGACGGCGGCGCTGCTCAGAGGGTTCCTGGCATGACGCGGACCTGTCGGCCGGTCTTGCCCTGGGAGGGGATCCTCGGCAAAGGTACGTAGAAAGTCCATTGCGGGAGCGGGAGGGTGCACATGGCGGGCAGGCTGCCGCTGATCGGCATCAGTACGTATCTGGAGGCCCAGGCGCGCTGGGGCGTGTGGGAGCTGGAGGCCGCTCTGCTGCCGGCCGGCTATCCGCGGCTCGTGCAGCGGGCGGGCGGACTGGCCGCGATGCTGCCGCCGGACGCGCCGGAGCAGGCCGCGGCGGCCGTCGCCCGGCTCGACGGTCTGGTGATCGCGGGCGGGCCGGACGTCGAGCCGGTCCGTTACGGCGCGGAACCCGACCCGCGGACCGGCCCGCCGGCCCGCGCCCGGGACGCCTGGGAGCTGGCGCTGATCGAGGCGGCCCTGACCGCGCGCGTCCCCCTCCTGGGCATCTGCCGGGGCATGCAGCTCCTGAACGTCGCCCTGGGCGGGACCCTGGTCCAGCATCTCGACGGCCACGCGGAGGTCGTCGGCGTCTTCGGCCGCCATCCGGTCAAGCCGGTGCCCGGCACGCGGTACGCCGCCGCCGTCCCGGAGGAGACGTCCGTACCGACGTACCACCACCAGTCCGTCGACCGACTCGGCACCGGCCTGCTCCCGTCGGCCCACGCGGCCGACGGCACGGTCGAGGCGGTGGAACTGCCGCCCGCCGAGGGCTGGGTGCTGGGCGTGCAGTGGCATCCGGAGATGGGGGACGACGTGCGGGTGATGCGGGCACTGGTCGAGGCCGCCGGATCCGACTGAATGATCAAGCCCCGGCCGGCGAAAACCAGCCCCTCCGGCGTTTGAGGAGCGGGGGTCCGGGGGCCGGCCCCCGTGACGGGACGGGCAGGGGCGGCGGGGGCGAAACCCTCCTACCCCCGCGTCAGCGACAACAGCTCCCGTGCCGGCCCCGTCGGCCGGTGCCCCGTCGGCCACACGGCCCGCAGATCCCGCGCCAGGGCAACCCCCTCCACCGGCACCCGCACCAACCGCCGCATCGCCAACTCCTCCCCCACCGCCAGTTCACTGAGCACCGCCGGCCCCGCACCACTGACCGCCGCCGCCTTCACCGCCGTGGTCGACGACAGTTCGATCAGCGGCCGCGCCAGCCCGCCCAGCGCCGAGTCCAGCACCTGCCGGGTGCCCGACCCCTTCTCGCGGAGGATCAGCGGGGTCGCCGCGAGTTCCGAGGCCTCCAGCGGACGCCGGCGGCGAGCCCACGGGTGCCCCGGTGCCGTCACCACGATCAGCCGGTCGTGGGCGATGACCGCCGAGTCCAGGCCGGGCGGGACGCTGACCCCCTCCACGAAGCCCAGGTCCGCCTCGCCGGACAGCAGCCGCTCCGCCACCACCGTCGAGTTGCCCGCGAGCAGGGACACCGCAGTGTCGGGCCGCTGGGCGCGCAGTGCGAGCAGCCAGCCCGGGAGCAGGTATTCGGCGATCGTCATGCTCGCCGCCACCCGGAGCCGGGAGTCACGCCGGTCCCGCAGGGCCTGCGCCCCCACGTCGAAGGCCTCCGCCGCCTCCACGATCCGCCGCGCCCAGTCCGTGACCAGCGCGCCGGCGTCCGTGAGACGGGAGCCGCGCGGTGAACGGTCGACGAGGGCCACCCCCAACTGGCGTTCCATCGACCGGATCCGGCTGCTCGCCGCCGGCTGCGTGATCCCCATCTCCCGCGCCGCCCCGCCCAGACTGCCGAGCCGCGCCACCGCGAGCAGCAACTCCAGCGCCCCGAGATCCGGTACCCGATGCGCCAGCGGCCCCCCGGAACCGGTCACGGCCCCCGTCGCCGTCACGGGCCGGGGATTCACCTGACCCCGCCCCTGCCCCTGACCCTGCTCCTCCACGTTGCTCATAACCCCAGCTTATGCCCTCATAGAGACGTACTCCCTGGTCGCAAGTCCCGGGCAGCGGGACCGTGAAGGCATGGTCACCGCAGCCCAACCCCTCCCGCGTGCCACCGCACGCGCTCCGCGCGCCATCGCGGTCCGTCACCTCGGGCCCAACTGGTACGCCTCCGTCATGGGCACCGCCATCGTCGGCACCGCGGGGGCGGCACTCCCCCTCGACATCCCCGGACTGCGCACCTTCTGCGCGGCCGTGTGGGCCCTCTCCTTCGGCCTCCTCGTCACCCTGCTCGCCGCCCGCGCCCTGCACTGGACGCACCACCGCGACCAGGCCCGCGCCCACCTCCTCGACCCGGCGACGGCACCGTTCTACGGGTGTCTCGCCATGGCCCTGCTGGCCGTCGGCGGCGGTGCCGTCGTCGTCGGCCGGGACTGGATCGGGCTGCACAACGCGCTCGTGATCGACGCCGTGCTGTTCACCGCCGGGACGGTCGTGGGACTGGCGGCCGCCGTCGCGGTGCCGTACCTCATGGCCGTACGGCACAAGGTCGAGCCGGGGCAGGCCACCCCCGTGTGGCTGCTGCCCGTCGTCGCACCCATGGTGTCCGCGGCGCTCGGGCCGCTCCTGGTGCCGCACCTGCCGCCGGGGCAGCCGCGGGAGACCCTTCTGCTCGCCTGCTTCGCGATGTTCGGGCTCAGCCTTCTCGCGACCCTGCTGATGCTGCCGCTGGTCTTCGCCCGGCTGATCACCGGCGGGCCCCTGCCCCTCGCCCTGACTCCGACGCTGTTCCTGGTGCTCGGGCCGCTCGGCCAGTCCACCACCGCCGTCGGCAAGTTCGCGGACGTGGCACCCGGTGTCGTACCGGCGCCGTACAGCGAGGGATTCGGCCTCCTCGCCGTCCTGTACGGGGTGCCCGTCATGGGTTTCGCGCTGCTGTGGCTCGTGCTCGCCACCGCCCATGTGGTGCGGGCGCGTCGGCACGGCATGGGCTTCGCGATGACGTGGTGGGCGTTCACCTTCCCCGTGGGGACGTGCGTCACGGGTGCCGAGGCTCTCGCCCGGCACACCGGACTCGTCGCCTACGACTGGCTCGCGGTCGGGCTGTACGTCGTCCTCGTCGCCGCCTGGGCCACCGCCGCCCTGCACACGGCGCGCGGTCTGGTCAGCGGCGAGCTGCTCGCAGCGCCTCGCCCAGCACTCGCGGGGCCTCGGCCAACGACGGTCCGTACCACGTCAGATGACGTCCGCTGACGAGCGCACAGGGCAGGCCGGGGAACGCCTCCGGGCCGTCCTCGGCCGTGAAGCGGTACGGCTCGTCCGGGAGTACGACGACGTCCGGGGCGGCCGCGCGCAGCTCCTCGACCGGGACGCGGGGGTAGCGGTCGGCGTGGGTCGTGTACAGGTGGTCGACGCCGAGGCGGGACAGGACGTCGCCCGCGAAGGTGTCCCGGCCCAGCACCATCCAGGGCCGGCGCCAGATCGGCACGACGGCCGTCGTACGGCGCTCGGGTGGCGGCAGGTCGGACCAGGCCGTCTCCGCCTCGTCCAGCCAGCGGGGGCGGGACGTGGCGCCACAGGCGTCCAGCACCCGCGTGAGCTCCGCGAAGGCCTGTGGTATGTCACATACCACCGTCACCAGAACCTCGACGCCCGCCTCCCACAAGGCCGCCAGATCCGGTTCCCGGTTCTCCTCCACGTTCGCGATCACCAGGTCGGGCGCAAGGTCGAGGATGCGCTCGACCTTCGGGTTCTTGGTGCCGCCGATACGGGAGACCCCGAGGTCGGCGAGTTCCGCGGGGTGGGTGCACCAGTCCGTCACGCCGACCAGGGCGCCCGGTACCGAGACCGCCACCGCTTCGGTCAGCGACGGGACGAGGGAGACGACGCGCACCGGCACTACCGCGACCGGTTCTGGACCGCCTCGACGTGCTCGGCCACCGCGACGACGACCACGCGCGTGTCCGACACCGTCGCCCGCCACCGGTGGCGCACGCCGCCCGTCAGGTACAGCGTGTCTCCGCGGCCGAGCCGGTAGGCGCGGCCCTCCGCCTCGATCTCCACCGCGCCGTCGGCGACGTACATCAACTGGTCGTTGCGGTACTGGAATTCGCGGCCCGCGTCATGGTCCCCGGTGAACTCCGAGGCGTGCATCTGGTGATGACCCCGCACCAGGGAACGCACCCGCGGCTGCGCCGCCGGCTCGGGGGCCTCGGCGCGCACGACGTCCACGCTGCACGCCGGGTCGGCGGCGGCGAGGAGTTCGACGGCAGTGGTGCGCAGGGCGTCGGCGACCTTCTCCAGGGACGTTCTGCTGGGCCGCGCCCGGTCGTTCTCGACCTGACTCAGGAAGGGAACCGACAGGCCGCTGCGCTCGGCCACGACGGCGAGGGTGAGCTGCAGCGCCCGGCGCCGTCGCCGCACGGCCGCGCCCACTCGCAGGCGCTGTTCCTTTTGGTCGTCTTTGTGGTCGCCCATCGCTTCGGCTCCCTCCTTCGCTCGTGGTCCGTGCTTGCGTCGTCCCGCGTTCCGTGCACCGCCGTTCGGGTGCGGTGCTTCTGATGAGTTCTCTGCACCTTACGCAGGTTCGGCAAACCGTTTCATGCGCCCGTCACATCCTCGTAAACAGCGCGTGCGGTCAATTCGCCAACTCTGGCCGGTGGATGAGCTCCTCGGACTCTGCCGGCGTGGATTCCTCCTTAGGGACGAAGAAGCTGACCAGGAGGGCCGGACCACCGTCCCGAGCGGTGCCGGGGGCCGGCGACGGGTCGGCGCGCACGCCACCGTCTCCGGGCGATCGGACCGCCGTACGGCCGGACCGTCCGGTGACCGGATCGCAGGCACACGACGGCCCGCTGCCGCAGTCCCCGCGCCACCGCTGTACCTCGGCCGGCACGAGACTCCTGCCCTTCAGTTCAATGCGCGGACGGTCCCGTGTGTTCCCGCCCGTCCCCCGGGCCCGCACGACGCGATCATGCCTGTGATCAGGCGTTGCGCTCCAGGTCGTGAAGTTCGTTCGTACGGCGCCCAGTTGGGGGTCGGGGTCGCGGTCGGCCCGGTGGCGGCCGGTCGGTTCGCCGGTGTCGCCGGCCACCGAGGCGATGTACGGGGTGCCTTCGGCGCGCGGGACCCGCCTCGTTCCGCGCTGCATGTGCGGGCGGCAATTCCGGTCCGGAGGGCGGTACGGCTCTGGCGATGACGTAGCGCTATGTGGTTGGCCGGATCCTTTTCGTGCGCCCTGCACACGCGCGCGTGGGCGGCCCGTCGCGAAACGGACCGCCCACGCGCGCGTGCTGCCTACTGCACCTGCTGCTACTGCTACTGCGGTGTCATCCGGCCGACCATGTCCGGATGCGCCTTCAGCCAGGCGGCGACCGCCTCCTGCTCATGGCCCTGGCCCTGCTTGTTGATCTCGGCCTCCAGGCTCCCGAGCTCGCTCTCACTCATGTGGAAACCCTTGATCCACTTGGTGAGCTGCGGGTACTGCTCGGGGAACTTCTCGTGGGAGATCGTGCGGATCGTGTTGCCCTCGCCGAAGAGCTTCTTGTCGTCCTTCAGCTTGGTCAGGTCGTACTTGCTGTACGCCCAGTGCGGCGACCACAGGACGACGGCGACGGGCTCCTTCTTGGCGTAGGCGCGCTTGAGCTCGGCCAGCATCGCCGGTGTGGAGCCGTCGACGACCTTGTACTCCTTGTCGAGGCCGTAGCCCGGCAGGACCTTCGTCTTGAGGAGGTTCATCTCGCCGGTCCCCGGCTCGATACCGATGATCCTCCCGTCGAAGGTGCTCGCCTTGCCCTTGAGGTCCTCGAGGGACTTGACGCCCTTCACGTACGACGGCACGGCGACCTCGAGCGAGGTCGGCTGGTACCAGGTGCCGAGGTCCTTGAGTCTGTCCTTGCTCTTGTCCCAGTAGTTCTTCTGCGCGTACGGCAGCCAGGCGTCGAAGTTGACGTCGAGGTCGCCGGAGGCCAGGCCCGTGTAGACCGGGCCGACGTCCATCTGCTTGAGGTTCAGCTTGTAGCCGCGCCGCTCCAGGACGTTCTTCCACAGGTAGGTGACGGCGATGTCCTCGTCCCAGGGGAACCAGGCCACGTTCACGGGCCGCTTGGCCTCGGCCGGGGCCGTGGTGCTCTGGACCGGGGCCAGCTTGTCGACGAGCCCCGGGTTGTCCTTCAGCCAGGCACGCACGGCGTCCTGCTGCTTGCCCTTGCCCGCCTTGTTGATCTCGGCCTCGAGGCTGGTGAGCTGCTTCTCGGTCAGCTTGAAGTTCTTCAGCCACTTGCCGACGACCGGGTTGTCGTCCGCGAAGCCCTTGCGGGCCAGCGTGTGCACGCCGTCGCCCTTGCCCCAGGCGTCCTTGGGGTCCTTCAGCTTCTTGAGCCGGTAGTCGTTGTACGCCCAGTGCGGCGACCAGAGCGTGACGACGATCGGTTCCTTCTTGCTGTAGGCGCGCTTGAGCTCGGCCAGCATGGCGGGCGTGGAGCTGTCGACGACCTTGTACTCCTTGTCGAGGCCGTACGCCTTCAGCACCTTGCTCTTCAGCAGGGCCATCTCGCCGGCGCTGGACTCGATGCCGGTGATCTTCCCGCCGAAGGTCGAGGCCTTGCCCTTGAGGTCCGCCAGCGAATTGACGTCCTTCATGTACGACGGCACGGTCAGCTCCAGAGACGTCTTGCCGTACCAGGCGCCGAGGTCGTCGAGCTTGCTGCCGTACTTCTTCCAGTACTGCGCGTGCGTGGTCGGCAGCCAGGCGTCGGTCTGGAAGTCGACGGAGCCCTGCGCGAGGGACGTGTAGAGCGGTCCGGCGTCGAACTGCTTGGCGTCCACCTGGTAGCCGCGCTGTTCGAGGATCTCCTTCCACAGGTAGGTGGAGGCGACGCCCTCGTCCCAGGGGATGTAGCCGATGGAGATCTTCTTGCCCTGGCCGACGTCTTTGGCGGCGGCGACGTCGGTGGAGCCGCCGCCGCTGCCGAAGATCCCCATGCCGCCCGCAACGAGGCCAAGGATCACGATGCCGACGACGGCGACCTGCGGGCGGGGCCGGTAGGACCAGATCTTCAGGCCCTGGGCCGCACGGGCCTTGGCGGCGGCGCGGCGGCCCAGCGGGGAGACATGGGTGCCCAGGGCGCTGGTCATGCGGTCGAGGTAGATCGCGAGGATCACGATGGCGACGCCGGCCTCCGAGCCGAGGCCGACGTTGAGCTGGCCGATGGCCTCGTTGACGTCGCCGCCGAGGCCGCCGGTGCCGACCATGCCGGCGATCGCGGCCATGGACAGGCCGAGCATGATGACCTGGTTCACGCCGGCCATGACGGTCGGCAGCGCGAGCGGCAGCTGGACGCGCAGCAGGGTGTCGCGGGGAGTGGTGCCGAACGCCTCGGCGGCCTCGACCAGTTCCTTGTCGACCTGCCGGATGCCCAGCTCCGTCATGCGCACGCCGGGAGCGAGCGCGAAGATCAGGGTGGCGACGATGCCCGCGGAGGCGCCGGTGCCGAAGAACAGGATCGCCGGGATGAGGTAGATCATCGCGGGCAGCGTCTGCATGAAGTCCAGGACCGGCCGTACGACGCCGCTGACCCGGCTGGAGCGTGCGGCCCAGATGCCCACCGGCACCGAGATCACCAGCGCGATGATCGTGGCGACGAGGACGAGCGACAGGGTCACCATCGCGTCGTCCCACAGTTCGAGGGAGTCGATGAAGGCGAATCCCACGAAGGTGAGGACACCGGCGAGCGTGCCGCGCAGCCAGAACGCGAGCAGCGCGAAGATGCCGGCGAGCAGCAGGGGTTCGGGGGCCTGGAGGACGGCGTTGATGCCGTCGTAGGTGCCCGTGAAGACGGTCTTGAGGAAGTCGAAGAGCCAGGACACATGGCCGAGCAGCCAGTCCACGGTGTCGTTGACCCAGTCACCGAGCGGAATCCTAGGCACGGGTCACCGCCTTCTCGTCCTTGTCCCGCGGGGAGTCGCAGGCCTCGGGTGCCGACTGTTCGTCGCCGAGGAAGGCGACGAGGCGCCTGCTCGGTACGACGCCGACGAGTTTCCGTTTCGCGTCGAGGACGGCGACGGGGTGCGTCAACCGGGCGCTGATCGCGCAGAGTTCGGTGAACGGGGTGTCGGGCGTCGCGGTCTCGCAGCCGCAGTCGGCCTCGTCGCCGCGCACGTCCTCGTCCATCACGGCGGACGCGGTCAGCACGCGGGAGCGGTCGACGTCCTGGATGAAGGAGGCGACGTAGTCGTTGGCCGGGCGGATGAGGATGTCCTCGGCGCTGCCGATCTGGACGATGCGGCCGTCGCGCATGACGGCGATGCGGTCGCCCAGGCGCATGGCCTCGTTGAGGTCGTGGGTGATGAAGACGATCGTCTTCTTCAGGGTCTGCTGCAGCTGCAACAGCTGGTCCTGCATGTCACGGCGGATCAGCGGGTCGAGCGCGCTGAACGACTCGTCCATGAGGAGCAGGTCGGCGTCGGTGGCGAGGGCGCGGGCGAGGCCGACGCGCTGTTGCATGCCGCCGGAGAGTTCGTCGGGCCAGGACTTCTCCCAGCCGGCCAGACCGCACAGGGCCAGCGCCTCGCCGGCGCGCTTCTCGCGCTCGGCGCGGGGCACGCCCTGCACGGCCAGGCCGTAGGCGGCGTTCTCCAGAACGCTGCGGTGCGGGAACAGCGCGAAGTGCTGGAAGACCATGCTGATCTTCCTCGCGCGGACCGCGCGCAGTTCGCGGTCGCCGAGCGCGGTCAGGTCGTCGCCGTCGAAGCGGACGTGTCCGGCGGTCGGCTCCAGCAGACCGTTGAGCATGCGCAGCAGCGTCGACTTGCCGGAACCGGACAGGCCCATGACGACGAAGATCTGGCCGGGTTCCACGGTGAAGGAGGCGTCGATCACGGCCGCGGTGGTGCCGTCGGCGCGCAGCTCCTCCCGGTCGGCTCCCTTGCGGAGCTTCTCGACTGCCTCGTCGGGTCGTCTGCCGAACACCTTGTAGAGATGCTCGGCTTCAAGCCTGGATGACACGCGTACCTCTCGTCTCGACAGCAAGGAAGGGAGACGAAAAGCCGCAAACCGTCAAAACAGTTGAAGGTGCAACCGGGATCGCTCCGCGGCAGCGCCTGCCCCGCCCGGTTCGCGCCAAACGCACCGGTGGTCCAGCTCACAAGGCATTTACAAGTGCCACGCGGCGAACGTCGAAGGGTGACTGTCAGTGCCGTGCGGCATGATGCGAGGCGTGACCGGACGACTGATGCTCCTCGACACCGCCTCGCTCTACTTCCGCGCCTACTTCGGCATGCCGGAGTCCGTGAAGGCCCCGGACGGCACACCGGTGAACGCCGTGCGCGGGCTCCTCGAATTCATCGACCGCCTGGTCAAGGACCACCGCCCCGACCACCTGGTGGCGTGCATGGACGCCGACTGGCGCCCCCAGTGGCGGGTCGACCTCATCCCCTCCTACAAGGCGCACCGCGTCGCCGAGGTGCGCTCGGCGGGACCCGACGAGGAGGAGGTGCCGGACACGCTCTCACCGCAGGTGCCCGTCATCGAGGCCGTCCTCGACGCGCTCGGCATCGCGCGCGTGGGCGTCGAGCCGTACGAGGCGGACGACGTGATCGGCACGTTCACCGCGCGCGCGGTGGGCCCGGTCGACATCGTCACCGGCGACCGCGACCTGTACCAGCTGGTGGACGATTCGCGCGGGGTGCGCGTGCTCTACCCGCTCAAGGGCGTCGGCACGCTGCAGCTCACCGACGAGGCATGGCTGCGCGAGAAGTACGGGGTCGACGGGCCGGGGTACGCGGCGCTGGCGTTGCTGCGCGGCGACCCGAGCGACGGCCTGCCGGGCGTGCCCGGTATCGGCGAGAAGACGGCCTCGAAGCTGCTCGCCGAGTTCGGGGACCTGGCCGGGATCATGGCCGCGGTCGAGGACCCGGAGGCGAAGCTCACGCCGTCGCAGCGCAAGCGGCTCGACGAGTCGCGGCCGTATGTCGCGGTCGCGCCGAAGGTCGTCAAGGTCGCCGACGACGTCCCGCTGCCGGTCGTCGACACGGCCCTGCCGCACGCCCCGCGCGACCCGGCGGCACTGGAGGAGCTGGCGGTGCGGTGGGGGCTGGGCGGGTCGCTGCAGCGGCTGCTGAGCACTCTCGGCGCGTAAACAATGTTCTCGTTTTCGGTCATGCCGATCTCAAGAGGGCGTCGTCCATGGGGAAGGTGCTAACTTAGGTAAGCCTAAGCAAGAAAGCATGGGAGGCCGTCATGGCAGAACGTCCGGCTCGGAAGCCGCGGAAGCCCCGTTCCGCGCAGGTCGTCCGCACAGAACGGCTGACCCCGCACATGCAGCGCGTGATCCTCGGTGGCGAGGGGCTGGCCGGTTTCACGGCCGACACCTGCACTGACCACTACGTGAAGCTGCTGTTCCCCCCGAGCGAGGGCGTGACCTATCCGGAGCCCTTCGACGTGGAGCGCATCCGCGAGGAACTTCCGCGTGAGCAGTGGCCGGTGACCCGGACGTACACCGTGCGGGCCTGGGACCCGGTGGAGCACGAGCTGACGCTCGACTTCGTGATCCACGGCGACGAGGGCCTGGCCGGCCCGTGGGCGGTGCGCGTCCAGCCGGGCGAGACCGTGCACTTCAGCGGCCCCGGTGGCGCCTACGCCCCCGACGTGAGCGCCGACTGGCACCTGCTCGTCGGCGACGAGAGCGCCCTGCCCGCCATCGCCTGCTCCCTGGAGGCGCTGCCCGACGGCATCGAGGCGCACGCCTTCATCGAGGTCTCGGGCCCCGAGGAGGAGCAGAAGATCGACTCCGACGTGGAGGTCGTCTGGCTGCACCGCGGGGACCGGCCCGTCGGCCAGGCGCTGGCCGAGGCCGTACGGTCGCTGGAGTTCCCCGAGGGGCGGATGCACGCGTTCGTGCACGGCGAGGCGCACTTCGTGAAGGAGCTGCGCCAGCTGTTCCGCGTCGACCTGCAGATCCCGCGCGAGGACCTGTCGATCTCCGGTTACTGGCGGCTCGGCCACAACGAGGACGGCTGGCAGGCCTCCAAGCGGGACTGGAACGCGCGGATCGAGGCGGAGCAGGAGAGCTCGGCGTCCGCCGCATGACACGTCGAGAAGCGGTGACACCTCGTCGAGGTGTCACCGCTTCTTCATGCGCTCACACCGACCGCTGGTAGGACCGGAACGTCCGGATCGACAGCCACACCGCCGCCACCGCGAGCACCAGCAGTGCCCCGCCGCGGCTGAGCACGTCACCCCAGTCGGGATGCTCGGACAGTGCCGAACGGCCCGCGACCATCGCCCAGTTGAGCGGGTTGAAGTCGGCGATGTGCCGCATCCAGGAGGGCATCTGGGACGGTGCCATGAAGGCGGAGGACAGGAAGGTCAGCGGCAGCAGCAGGAAGGTGTTGATGCCGATGATCGACTCCCGCTCGCGCACCAGCATGCCCAGCGCGTTGGACAGCGCCCCGAAGATCGTGCCGAGCAGCACGGAGGCGAGGACCAGGATCACGATGCCGCCGATGCCGCCCGGGTAGTCGGCGCCGCCCGCCAGCGCGAGCAGCACGATGACGACCGACTGGAACGCGGTGACCAGGCCGTTGTTGACGACGTTGCCGTTCATCAGCGCGGCCCGGCTGACCGGGGTGGTCAGGAAGCGGTTGAGCGTGCCCCGCTGGATCTCCTCCAACGTGCCCATGCCGGCCCACATGTTGGAGCTGAGCGCGCTCATCACCACGACGCCCGGGACCAGGTAGTCGAGGTAGGTGGTCGTCCCGAAGCCGCCCAGCTCGACGACCTTCTTGAAGAGGCTGCCGAACAGGAACAGCCAGATCACCGGCTGGATCAGGGTGATGATCGCGTACGCCGGCTGCCGGGTGAACACCATGAGTTGACGCTGGGTCATGTACCAGGTCTGGGAAACAGCGGTACTCATCGCGCACCTCCGGCGAGGACGAGGTTCTCGGTGGCTTCGGCGTCGGCCTCGGAGTAACGGCGGCCCGCATAGCGGAGGTAGACGTCGTCGAGGGAGGGGCGGGCGACGGTCGCTGCGGCGACTCCGACTCCGGCACGCTCGAGAGCCCCGAGCAGTGCGGGTACGGCGGCCGCCCCGTCGTCGGCGCGGACGCTGACGCGGCGCCCGTCGATCAGTACCTCGTGCATGCCGGGCAGTGAGCCGAGGGCGCCCTTGAGCAGCGTACGACCGGCTTCGCCGACCACTTCACGCAGCTCCAAGTGGACCGCGTCGCCGCGGAGTTCACCCTTGAGGGAGTCCGGTGTGCCCTCGACGACGACCCTGCCGCGGTCGACGATGGCGATGCGCTCGGCGAGCCGGTCGGCCTCTTCGAGGTAGTGCGTGGTGAGCAGGATGGTCAGACCCTCCTCGCCGGCGAGCCGGTCGATCTCGTCCCACATCGCCGTGCGGGCCTCGGGATCCAGGCCGGTGGTGGGCTCGTCGAGGAAGAGCACCTCGGGCCGGTGCACCAGGCCGAGGGCGACGTCGAGGCGGCGCCGCATGCCGCCGGAGTAGCCCTTGACCTGACGCCGGGCGGCATCGGTGAGGCCGAAGCGGTCGAGCAGTTCGGACACCCGCGAGTCGAGTGCGGCGCCCCTCAACCCGTAGAGCCTGCCCTGCAGTTGAAGGTTCTCGCGGCCGGTGGCGACCGGGTCGGCGCCGGAGCTCTGGGCGACCACGCCGATCGCCCGGCGCACCCGGTCCGGGTGGCGCAGCACGTCGTGCCCGGCGACGGTCGCCGAGCCCGAGTCGGAGCGGGCCAGGGTGGTGAGGATCTTGACGGTGGTGGACTTGCCGGCGCCGTTGGGCCCGAGGAGCCCGAAGACGGTGCCCGGTTCGACGGTGACGTCCATGCCGCGCAGGGCGGTCACATCACCGGCGTAGGTCTTGATCAGCTGGCGCGCCTCCACTGCGGGCGCACGGGTAACACTCACGACAGCTCTCCTGAATGAGCGGATGACAGCTGATCCGTCCGTGGAAAGAGCGCCGGGCTATCCTGGGTGTGCCGCACCTCGATCGCCTGGAGCTGCCTCACGGCGGATTCAGCTCGGGGTTCGAGACCCTGGCAGGGCTGCTCCAACAGCCCCGCCGGGGTCTTTTTTCTCATCTGAACTCGGGTGGCAGCTCCCCTGTCTCGTGGAAGTGCCGCCACCCCTCGACGCCGGGCAGCGAGCCCTTCCTGATCTCCTCGAGGAAGCCGCGGACCCACTCCGCCTGCGCCTCGACCATGTGCAGTTGGTACTCGGTCTCGACCAGGAAGAGCCGCGGCAGCGTCTCGTAGAGCTTCGCCAGCGCTCCACGCGCGCTCGCCGCCTGCACCTCGAGGGAGTTGAGCCGCTCCTCCAGCAGCCGCACCGCCTCGTCCGGAGGCAGCGCGCCCACCAGGGAGAGGGCGGTCTCGAAGATCGGGTACTCCTTGGCCGGGACCGCGACGAGGTCCGACAACCACTCGGTCATCTCCTCGCGGCCGGCCTCGGTGAGCCCGTACACCGTGCGCTCGGGCCGGTTGCCCTGCCGCTCCACGTCGGTGACCTCGACCAAGCCGTGCTTCTCGAGGCTCTGTACGACCGTGTAGAGCGAGCCGTAGTTGATCTTCGTGCTGGTGTCCTTGCCCTGGCGGCGCAGCGTCTGGGCTATCTCGTACGGATGCATCGGCTTCTCCCAGAGGGTCACCAGCACGGCAAGCGCCAAGGGATTGCTGAGCTTGCGGCGCTTCATCGCCATGACCAGTACCTCGCTCCCGAATATCCGTAGCCGAACATATCGCGAGTGCGTGCGGGCGTCAATACACACGATGTATCGCGATCGAGGACGCGACGCAAGGGCGTGAGGACTTGGGCCCGCACCGGACACGACGGCGTGACGCGTACGAAACAGCCCGTCCCTAATTTCTGTCGCCTGACAGGAACTCCGCAGCATCCTCCGCACCACTCCCCGCTCCTCGCGCCGAAGGCAGGTGCCGCCGTGACGACAACCGCCCCGTCCGACATACGCCCCGACCCGCCCCACTCCCCCGACGACCGCTCCCTCGCCGAGTTCGGCTACCGCCAGGAGCTGCACCGCAGCCTGGGCCGGTACGCCTCCTTCGCGGCCGGGTTCTCCTTCATCTCCGTCCTGACGACGGTCTTCCAGTTCTTCGCCTTCGGGTACGCGTTCGGCGGCCCCGTCTTCTTCTGGGCCTGGCCGGCGGTGCTGGTCGGGCAGTTGCTGGTGGCCGCGTGCTTCGCGGAGCTGGCGGCGCGCTATCCGATCTCGGGCGCCATCTACCAGTGGTCCTCGCGCCTTTCGAACCTCACCTTCGGCTGGTTCGCCGGCTGGATCATGGTGATCGGGCAGATCGTGGTGGTCGCGGCGGCCGCGCTGGCGCTGCAGATGGTGCTGCCGGCGATCTGGTCCGGCTTCCAGCTGGTGGGCACCGACCCCGCCCCCACCTCGCCCGACGGCGCGGCGAACGCGGCCGTCCTCGGTGTGATCCTGCTGGTCCTCACCACGCTCGTGAACATCGTGGACAACCGCGTGATGTCCGTGATCAACCGCGTCGGCGTCACGGCCGAGATCATCGGCGCGGTCCTGATCGTCGTACTCCTGCTCACCCACTCGAAGCGCTCCCCCGGCATCACCTTCCACACCGAAGGCGCCGCGAGCTCAGGCCTGTTGGGGGCACTGCTCATCGGCTCGTTCACGGCGGCGTACGTGATGATCGGCTTCGACAGCGCCGGCGAGATGAGCGAGGAGACCCACAACCCGCGCCGCACCGCGCCCCGTACGATCCTCACCGCACTGGGCGCCGCGGGCCTGCTCGGCGGCCTGGTCATCCTCGGCGGCCTGCTCGCCGCGCCCAGCCTGACCGACGGCCATCTGGGGGTCGACGGCCTCAGCTACGTCCTGACCAGCAGCCTGGGCGACGGAGTCGGCAGGGCGCTGCTCGCCGACGTGGTGGTGGCGATCGCGGTGGCGACCCTCGCCATCCAGACGGCGGCCTGCCGGATGCTGTTCTCCATGGCCCGCGACGGCCAACTCCCCTTCTCCCACCGCCTCGCACGCGTGAACCCGCGCACAGGCATGCCGAACGCCCCCGCCCTGGTGGTCGGCGTCCTGGCGGCGGCCCTCCTGCTGCTCAACTTCGCCTCCCCGGACGCCTTCCTGGCCATCGGCACCACCTGCATCGTGATGCTGTACCTGGCGTACGCGATGGTCACCGGCCCCCTGCTGGTACGACGGCTGCGCGGCGAGTTCAGCAGCGAGGGGACCGACGAGACGGGCGCGAAACTCTTCTCCCTCGGCCGCTGGGGCATCCCGGTCAACGCCCTCGCCCTCCTCTACGGCCTGCTCATGACGGTCAACCTGGCCTGGCCGAGGGCGGCGGTGTACGACCCGACGGGCGGGCACTGGTACTTCCAGTGGTTCACGGTGTTGTTCCTGGGCGTGACGCTCGTCGGCGGCGCCGCCTACCGCGTGTACAAGTCCCGTACGGCCGTCGCAGAGGCTCCCGAGGCGGTTCCCGCGTGATCCGAGCGGTCGCGGGGTGAGCGCTTAGGCTTGATCCCGATGAGACGCAAGCCCCGCATCCCGCCCTCCCCCCTGCCGCAGCGCGAGGGGGTGGACGCGGTGCGGGTGCGGCTGCCCGTCGAGGGGTCGTGGGCCACCGTGCGCGAGCATCTGGTGGAGCGGCTCACGGCGGGCACCGGCATCGTCGACGGGATGTTCGCCGCGGGGCAGGTCGTCGGGGCGGACGGGCGGTCGGTGGCCGCCGACGCGCCGTACCAGCCGGGGATGTTCGTGTGGTTCCATCGCGAGCTGCCCGCCGAGGTGCCGGTGCCGTTCCCGCTGGGGATCGTGTATCGCGACGAGCACATCGTCGTCGTCGACAAACCGCACTTCCTGGCCACCACCCCGCGTGGCAGCCACGTCACCGAGACGGCGCTCGCGCGGCTGCGCCGGGAGCTGGACATCCCGTCGCTCGGCTCGGCGCACCGGCTGGACCGGCTCACCGCCGGGCTGGTGCTGTTCACCGTGCGGCCCGAGGAGCGCGGCGCCTACCAGTCGCTGTTCCGCGACAAGCTGGTCTTCAAGGAGTACGAGGCGGTGGCCCCGTACGATCCCGGGCTCGCCCTTCCCCGGACGGTGCGCAGCCGGATCGTGAAGGAGCGTGGCGTGCTGGCCGCCTACGAGGTGGCGGGCGAGCCGAACGCCGTGAGTCGGGTCGAGTTGATCGAGTCCAGAGCGAACCACCTGGACACAGCGAGCCGCCTGGGTCGATACCGGCTGGTGCCGAGCACCGGGCAGACGCATCAGCTGCGCGTCCACATGAACGCGCTCGGCGTACCCATCCTCGGCGATCCGCTGTATCCCGTGGTGACCGGCCCCGTGCCGGCCGGCGACTTCCGGCGACCGCTCCAACTGCTCGCGCGGGCACTGGAGTTCACCGATCCGGTCACGGGAGTGGAGCACCGGTTCCGGAGTGCCGGAGCACTCGAAGCCTGGTCCTCCCACGCCGACTGGGCCGGTCAGTAACCGCGCCACCAGCGCAACAAGCGCCGCCAGGCGCCCATCGGGCGGGCCGGTTCCTGGGGTGCCGGGGCCGGCGGCTGGGGCGGTGCGACCGGCTGGGGGGCAGGGGCCACGGCGGGCCCGGGCTGCGGGGTGCCGATCTGCCAGTCGGTGCTGCGCTGCGGCGGGACGGGGGCGTGGCCGGGCTTGGCCTTCACGTCCTGCTGCGCCTTCGGCTCGAAGGTCACCGGCAGCTGCACCAGATGCCGTGAGGAGATCGACTGCCGCCACTCCAACTCGTCCTCGTCGCAGTCGAGTTGGACGTCGGGCAGCCGCATGAGCAGTGCGTCGACACCGGTGTCGGCGATGGCACGGCCGATGTCCTGGCCGGGGCACTCGTGCGGGCCGCCGCCGAAGGCGAGGTGGGAGCGGTTGCCCTGCATGTTGGCGGCGAGGTCGGGGCGTACCCGCGGGTCGACGTTGCCCGGCGCGATACCGAGGAGCAGTCCGTCGCCCTTGCGGATGTGCTGGCCGCCCAACTCCGTGTCCTGCTTGGCGAAGTAGGCAAAGACGGAACTGAACGGCGGTTCGTCCCACAGGGACTGCTCGACCGCTTCGGGCACGGTCATCTGGCCGCCGCTGAGCTGGGCCCGGAAGCGCGGGTCGGTGAGGATCACGCGCAGCACGTTGGACAGGAGGTTGACCGTGGCCTCGTAGGCGGCGAAGAGCACGACACGCAGGTGCTCCCTGACCTCGTCGTCGGTCAGTCCCGCCGGGTGGGTGATGAGGTGACTGGTGAAGTCCTCGTCCGGCTGGGCGCGGCGGCGGGCGGTGAGCCGGCTCAGCGCGTCCATGACGTAGGTGTGGCTGGCGATCGCGGTCTCGGTGCCCTTGAGCGCGTCGCGGGCCGCCTGCACGAGCCGGTCGCTGTATTCGTCGCCCATGCCGAGGATCTCGCACATCACGCCCATCGGCAGGTGCTCGGTGAACTGACCGACGAGGTCGGCCGAGCCCTCCTCGCAGAAGCGGTTGACCAGGCGCTGGGTGTGGCGGTTGATGTGGCGGCGCAGGCCGCGGAAGTCGATGGTCGACATGGCGCCGGTGACCGCCGCCCGCAGGCGCAGGTGTTCGTCGCCCTCGGCGTGGGAGCAGATCGGCTGCCAGGCGATGTGCGGCATCAGCGGGTGGTCGGGCTTGACCATGCCCTCCGCGAGCGGGGTCCAGATGCGGCTGTCCCGGCAGAACTGCGAGGGCGAGCGCACCATGTGCAGGTTCTCGGTGTGGCCGAGCACCACCCACATCGGCACGTCGTCGTGGAGCAGAACGGGCGCCACCGGGCCGTGCTCGTCGCGCAGGCGCTCGTACAGGGCGTCCAGGTCCTCCGCCTCGGGGCCGTAGAGCCGGTGCAGTCCCCCGGCGCCACGGCCGTGGGCGGGGCAGCCGGGCGGCGGGCCGAACGTGGGGTCCGTACCGGTCAGGGAGTGGGGTTCAGGCGTCACGTTGGTCGCTCCGAAGTGGATCCGGTGTCTGGGGAAGGGGACGGGTTCAGGGGGTCAGGTGAGCGCGCCCGTCATGGCGAGCGAGTGCAGGAAGCGCATCAGGGTCATCAGGACGTCCCGGCTGGAGGCCCGGCGGCGCGCGTCGCACTCGATGATCGGGATCTCCTCGGCCAGGTCGAGCGCGGTGCGGAGGTCGGCGATGGGGTAACGCGGCCCGTCCGGGAAGGAGTTGACGGCGACCACGAAGGGCACACCGCGCTCCTCCAGTCGTCCTATGACGTCGAAGCTCACTTCGAGCCGGCGGGTGTCGATCAGCACGACCGCGCCCAGCGCGCCCTCGAACAGCCCGTTCCACAGAAACCAGAAGCGCTCCTGGCCGGGGGTGCCGAAGAGGTAGAGCACCAGCTGCTCGGTGATGCTGATGCGGCCGAAGTCCATGGCCACGGTGGTGGCCGTCTTGGACTCGGAGCCGTAGTTGTCGTCGACCCCGACGCCGGCCTGCGTCATGGTCTCCTCGGTGGTCAGCGGCCTGATCTCGCTGACCGAGCCGACCATCGTCGTCTTGCCGACTCCGAAGCCGCCCACGATCACGATCTTCACCGCGGCCTGGGCCGAGTGCGGCAGATGATCCTCTGTGCGTGGTCCGGGGATGGTGTCAGAGCCTTTGAAGTCCATGCATCACCGCTTCGAGAAGGGAACGGTCGGGGAGCGCCTGACGGACGATCGGGGCGCGCGCCTGCACCAGTTCTGCCGTCAGCATGTCGGTGAGCACCACGGTCACCACACTGAACGGCAGGCTCAGATAGGCCGAGAGCTCGGCCACCGAGAGGGGGGCCGTGCAGAGCCGGAGCATCGCCGACTGCTCCGGGGTGGCGGAGGGCGGAGGGTCGGCGCGCGCCACGATTAACGTGACCAGGTCGATGTCGGCGCGTTCCCCGTCGGGCCCGGCGACCACGTAGAGCCGCTCCGGGGCCTTCCCGTCGCCCTGTTGGGCGGGTTTGGCAGGTGGGGGGTGAGGTTCCGCGGTTTCCTGACTGGGGTGTCGCCGCCGGCGTTGCGGAGGAGTCATACGGTCTGCCCGTTGCGCCGCGGCGGGCTGGTGAGATGGGCACCGATGCGGACGACGAGATCGCGCATGCGGTTGCTCATCAGGCCGGGTTCGGCGACCACGTCGGAGAGCACCGCGAGATAGGCGTTGGCTCCGGCGGCCATCAGATAGAAGTAGCCGCCGTTGATCTCGATGATGACCAGCTTCATCCGGCCGTCGCTGCCCGGGATCTCGTGGGCGACGGCACCCGCCAGGCTCTGCAGTCCCGCACAGGCCGCTGCGACGCGGTCGGCGGCGTCCGGATCGCCCCCGTAGCGAGCGATGCGCAGGCCGTCGGCGGAGAGCACGACGATCATCTCGATGCCCGGTACTCCGTCGGCGAGATCCTTGAGCATCCAGTCGAAGTTGGCTCGCTGCTGGATCACTTGTGGTCCCTCTCGTCGTCGGCCTCGATGCGGGCCGGCTCGGTGGTCGGCTGGGTGAATGCGGTCGGCTCCGGATCGCCCTTGAGTCCCTCCCAGAACGCCTCGACCCACAGCCCGGGTTCGGGCTCCTTCGTCTCCGGCTCCGGCTCCGGTTCGGGCACCGGCGCCGCCCAGGCGGGCCGGGTCGCACGCGCCTCCCGCTCGGCCCGTTCGGCGGCGGCCTGTTCGGCGAGCCGCTGGCTGAGCGGGATCTTGACCCGGCTGCGGCGCTGCGGCAGACCACCCGCGGTCCACTCGGTGACCTCGGGGATCTCGTCCTCCATGGAGACCCCGGCGGGGATACGCGGGCTGGTGGGACGGCGTCGCTTCGGGGCGCGCTGGGGACCTTCGACGCCGATGTCGAGCTTGGGCGCCGCGGTGGCTCCGACGCCGTGGGCGAGGCCGGGCGCGGGGTCGTTGGTCATCATGATGCGCGGCACGACGAGTACGGCACGGACACCGCCGTACGCCGAGGAGCGCAGCGAGATCTGCATGTCGTACGCCTTGCACAGGCGGCCCACGACGGCGAGGCCGAGGCGCGGGGACTCACCGAGGTCCTGGAGGTCGACGCCGGCCTTGGCGCGCTCCAGCATGGACTCGGCCTTGGCGCGCGCCTCCTCACTGAGGCTGACGCCGGCGTCCTCGATCTCGATGGCGATGCCGGTCTGCACCTCGGTCGCGGTGACGTGCACCTTGGTCTGCGGCGGCGAGTAGCGCGTGGCGTTGTCGAGGAGTTCGGCGCAGGCGTGGATGACCGGCTCGACGGAGATGCCGCGGATGTTGACCTTGGCGATGTTGTCCAGCGAGATGCGCCGGTACTCCAGGATCCGGGACATGCCACCGCGCAGCACGCTGTAGAGCGGTACGGGCTGCGGCCACTGGCGTCCGGGGCGGCCGCCGCCGAGCACGGAGATGGAGTCGGCGAGCCGGCCGATCAGCGCGGTGCCGTGGTCGATGCGCAACAGGTCGTCGAAGACCTCGGGGTTGCGGCCGTGGTCCTCCTCCATCTCCCGGAGTTCCTTGGCCTGTTGGTGCACGATCGCCTGGACGCGCCGGGCGATGCTGACGAAGGAGCGCTGCGAGGAGTCCCGCAGGACTTCCTCGGTGTCGATGATGTCGAGCACCCGTTGGAGCAACGCCACCTGTGCTTCGGACAGTTCGCGGTAGGACGGGTCGATGTCGCCGAGTTGGCGAATCACCTCTCGGGGGGAATTTCCGCCGCGCAGGTAGTGGATGGCGGTCGGCGTGATCTCGTACGCGAGTCGCTGCATCTCCTGGTCGTGTCCGGCGATGCGTCGTTCCAGATACGCACTGTGACGGGCGGTCTCCTCGCGCAGGGTCCGCAGGGTGCGGCCGCGTCGTACCGCTTCGGCCGCCGTCGCGATCACGAGGAGCGTGGCGACGGCGCCGCACCAGACGACGGCCGCCCGGGCCGGCACGGTCACCACGGCAACAGCCGCTCCGGTCGCGGCGGCCATCACTATGGCGGGCAGCAACAGCACGCGCGCGTAAGGAAGTTCACGGCGCTGGGGAGGGGATTGAACACTCACCATGTAGGCCCTCTGAAAAAGATCGGCTGGGTGTCTGGGGAGCTTGCAAGTGGGGTACGCATGGGATTGCACTGGATTCTTCGGTATTTTTGGGAACAAGCGCACGAATACACCTCAACTCGGTGCGCTGCGGGCGAGCTTAGTCCGACCGGATCATCGCCGTGTCATATTCAGCAAGCACCTGAAATGGGCCCGGACCAAGGAGTACCCTCGGCCCCATTTGCACGCTCAGGCTTCGTTCGAACACGGCCCGTGACGGCGTACAGGCATACGAAAACCACTCACCGTGACGAGTGAAGAGACGGGTCCGGACCCGGGTGAAGTCCGGCTCCGGCAGGGCTTGTTCAGACGCCCGCGATCCGCAGGGCCGCGTCCGCCGTGGCCTCCGCGAACACCGACACCGGGCGCTCGGGGTCGGAGCGGTGCACCAGGATCACGCCCTCGATCAGACCGAACAACAGGTCCGTACGGAGATCCAGCTCGCTCTTGGCGAGCGCACCGCCGGCGGCCGTGGCAGCGAGCAACTGCCGGTAGGCGTCCTTGAGTTCGGCGCGCACGGCATGGAAGCCGGCGAACCGTTCGGCGCGCACCTCGGGCAGCAGATAGAGGCCGCCGAGGTTGTGCGGGCCGCCGCACAGCAGCTCCACGTCCGTCCGGCACAGGTCCCACAGCCGGCCCTCGGGCGGGGTCGCGTCGTCGGCGAGGAGCCCTCGGGCGTACGTCAGCGAGGGCGTGACCGTGGACTCCAGGAGCTCGGCGAGGAGCTCCTCCTTGCCGGAGACGTAGTGGTACATCGAGGCCTGGCGCATACCCGCGCGCTCGGCGACCGCGCGGGTGGTGGTGGCCGCGTAGCCGCGGGTGGTGAACAACTCGGCGGCGGCCGTGAGCAGTTCGTCGCGCGGCTGCAGACCGCTGTCGGGCCGCTGCGCGGCCCGCGGCCTGCCGACCCGGCGGCCCGCCGGTCCACCCGTTGTTCCCATGCGTTCGATCCTCGCACACGGCCGTGCACAGCGATCTCCGAGTGACCTCCGGGCGATCTCCGTGAGGGCTCGGTAACCGACCGGCAACACGCGGGCAACGCCCGCGACCCGCCCGCCTCCTAATTTCTGTCGAGCGACAGAAATAACCCAGGAGCCGGAGGTCCCGCGATGGCGACAGCGACCACATACGGAGCCCGCGACCACGCACGGGCCCAGGACGGCACACGCGCCGAGGCCATGCCCGTCGTCCCGTCCGCCGACTGGCCGAACCCGCCCTGCGAGGCGGGCCACCTGGTCTGGGCCGAGTCGGTGGCGGGCGGCAACTACACCCACCGGGTGCTGGCCCGCGGCACGGAGCTGCGCCTGACCGACCTGCGCGGCGACGCCTGCGCCCACCTGCTGCTGTACGTGGCGGACCGGCCGTGGGAGCGGCTGAACGTCGCCGACACGGTGAAGGTCCAGTGGAACGCGTACCTCGGCGAGGACCGGCTCCTGCTGTCCGACCAGGGCCGGGTCCTGGCCTCGGTCGTCGCCGACACCTCCGGGCGGCACGACACGCTGTGCGGCACCTCCACGCTCGTACGCAACACCGAGCGGTACGGCGACGGCACCCCGCAGTCCGGCTCCCCCGCGGGCCGCGAGCTGTTCACGCTGGCGGCCGCGAAGAACGGCCTCGAGCCGCGCGACCTGCCGCCGTCGCTGTCCTTCTTCCAGGGCGTCGAGGTGCGCGAGGACGGCGCCCTGGACTTCACCGGCTCCACCGGCCCCGGCGGCAGCGTCACGCTCCGCGCCGAGCAGGACCTGACCGTACTGATCGCCAACGTGCCGCACCCGGCCGACCCGCGCCCCGACTACGTCAGCACCCCGCTGGAGGTCCTCGCCTGGCGCGCCGCGCCGACCGCACCGGGCGACCCGCTGTGGGAGGCCACGCCCGAGGGCCGTCGCGCCTTCCTGAACACCGCCGAATTCCTTGCCGCGAGGGGGCTCGCATGAGCACGAGCACAAGCACGCCGTCGGCCACGCACACCGCCGTGGTTCCCGCACGTGCCGCCTGGTCGTCCGTCGTCCGCGAGGGCGAGACGCTCACCATCACCGACCTGCACGGCAACCAGGCCGTCGACTTCCTCGTCTACGACGCCCACGACACGTCGGTCCGCTACAGCGCCCCCGACACGATCCACGCGCAGGGCAACATCTTCCTGACCACGGGCAGCGTGCTCATGAGCAACGAGCACACCCCGCTGATGACGGTCGTCGACGACGAGGTGGGCCGCCACGACACGGTGGGCGGCGCCTGTTCCAAGGAGTCGAACACCCTCCGGTACGGCCACCACACCTGGTCCCAGCACGCGTGCGTGGACAACTTCCTCGCGGAGGGCGCACGTTACGGCCTGGGCAAGCGCGACCTCGTCTCCAACATCAACTGGTACATGAACGTGCCGGTCGAGAAGGACGGCACCCTCGGCATCGTCGACGGCCTCTCGTCGCCCGGTCTGAAACTGACCCTGCGCGCCGAGCGCGACGTCCTCGTCCTGGTCTCCAACTGCCCCCAGATCAACAACCCCTGCAACGGCTTCGAGCCGACGGCGGTGGAGATGACGATCACCGGGGCCGGCGCCGTCGAAGGAAGCGGCGCATGACCTTCGACACGCTGCTGGTCGCCAACCGGGGCGAGATCGCGGTCCGGATCATCCGCACCGCCCGCGAACTCGGCCTGCGCACGGTCGCCGTGTACTCCGACCCGGACCGCTCCGCACCCCATGTCCGGCTCGCCGACGAGGCGGTGCGGCTGGGCCCGGCGCCCGCGAAGGAGTCGTATCTCGACGCCGACCTGGTGCTGAAGGCGGCCAAGGACACCGGCGCGGGCGCGATCCACCCCGGCTACGGCTTCCTGTCCGAGGACGCGGCCTTCGCGCGCCGCTGCGAGGACGCCGGGATCGTGTTCGTCGGCCCGACGCCCGAGCAGCTGGAGCTGTTCGGCGCCAAGCACACGGCGCGGGCGGCGGCCGAGGCGGCGGGGGTGCCGCTGGCGCCGGGGACCGGGCTGCTGGGATCTCTGGACGAGGCGCTCGCTCAGGCCGCGGTCATCGGCTATCCCGTCATGCTCAAGGCGACCGGCGGTGGCGGCGGTATCGGTATGTCGGCATGTCACTCCGCCGACGAACTGGCCGACGCCTGGGAGCGCGTGCAGCGCGTCGCCGCCGCCTCCTTCTCCTTGGCCGGCGTCTTCCTGGAACGGCTCGTCGAGCACGCCCGCCATGTCGAGGTGCAGGTCTTCGGCGACGGCACGGGCCGGGTCGTCACCTTCGGCGACCGCGACTGCTCCCTCCAGCGCCGCAACCAGAAGGTGCTGGAGGAGGCACCGGCACCGGGCCTGCCCACCCGCGTCCGCGACCAACTCACCGCCTCCGCCCGCGACTTGTGCGCGTCCGTCGGCTACCGCTCCGCCGGAACCGTCGAGTTCGTCTACGACGCCGCCCGCGAGGAGGCCTACTTCCTCGAGGTCAACACCCGCCTCCAGGTGGAGCATCCGGTCACCGAGGAGATCTACGGCGTCGACCTCGTCGCCTGGATGCTGCGCCTGGCGCGCGGCGATAGGGACGTCGTACGCGAACCGGGCGCACCCCGCGGCCACGCCGTCGAGGCCCGCATCTATGCCGAGGACCCCTCGCGCGAACACCGGCCCAGCGCGGGCCTGTTGACGCGGGTCGAGTTCCCGCCGGGCATCCGGGTCGACGGCTGGGTGGAGACCGGCACCGAGGTGACCACGTCGTACGACCCGATGCTCGCCAAGGTCATCGCGTACGGCCCCGACCGCGCCCACGCCCTGCGCCGACTGGACGAGGCGCTGGCCCGCACCCGCGTCGACGGCATCGAGACCAACCTGGGCCTGGTGCGCGCGGCGCTCGCGGACCGGGACTTCGCCGGGGCCGCACACTCCACGGCGACGCTGTCCCGCGTGAGCGACCCGACCCCGCGCATCGAGGTCGTCTCCGGCGGCACCCTGACCACCGTGCAGGACTGGCCCGGCCGTACCGGCTACTGGCAGGTCGGTGTGCCTCCGTGCGGCCCGATGGACGACCGGTCCTTCCGGCTCGGCAACCGGGCGCTCGGCAACGACGAGGGCGCACCGGGGCTCGAATGCACCCTTCAGGGACCGGCGTTGAGGTTCACCCACCCCACCACCGTGTGCGTCACGGGCGCTCCGGCCGAGGTCACCCTCGACGGCGCGCCGGTCGCCCAGTGGGAGCCGGTGACGGTGCCCGCGGGTGCCGTACTGGAGGTCGGCGCACCGACACAGCACGGCCTGCGCACCTATGTGCTGCTCGCCGGCGGCCTCGACGTGCCGGCCTTCCTGGGCAGCGCGAGCACGTTCACGCTGGGCCGGTTCGGCGGGCACGGCGGCCGGGCGCTGCGTACAGGCGACGTACTGCACGGCGGGACGGTCGCCTCGTCGGGCGGCCCTGTTCCGGTGCCGGACCGCCCGTCCTTCCATTCGACCTGGCATGTCGGTGCCGTCGAAGGGCCCCATGCGGCACCGGAGTTCTTCACCGAGGACGACATCCGGGACTTCTACGCCGCCGACTGGAAGGTCCACTTCAACTCGGCCCGCACCGGCGTGCGGCTGGTCGGACCCAAGCCGCGCTGGGCGCGCACCGACGGCGGCGAGGCGGGCCTGCACCCGTCCAACATCCACGACACCCCCTACTCCGTCGGCGCCGTCGACTACACCGGGGACATGCCGGTGCTGCTCGGCCCGGACGGGCCCTCGCTCGGCGGGTTCGTCTGCCCCGCGACGGTCCTGAGCGGCGAGCGGTGGAAACTGGGCCAGCTGCGCCCGGGCGACACGGTGCGCTTCGCGCCGGTGACCGTCGAGGGCACGCCCCGCGCGGACATCGTGGACGGCGGCGTGCTGGCCCGGGACGGCGACATCACCTACCGCCGCAGCGGCGACGACAACCTGCTGGTCGAATTCGGGCCCATGCAGCTCGACCTGGCGCTCCGCATGCGTGTCCACGCACTGATGGAGGCGGTGGCAGCACAAGGCCCCGAGGGCATCACCGACCTCACCCCGGGCATCCGCTCCCTGCAGATCCAGACGGACCCCACCCGCCTGCCGCAACACGAACTCCTCACCGCGGTACGGGAGATCACGGCGACGCTCCCGCCCACGGACCAGCTCGTCGTTCCCTCGCGCACCGTCCATCTCCCCCTCTCCTGGGACGACCCGGCGACCCGCGAGGCCATCGCCCGCTACATGGCGGGCGTCCGCGACGACGCACCCTGGTGCCCGTGGAACATCGAGTTCATCCGCCGGGTCAACGGCCTGGACTCGGTGAACGACGTGTACGACACGGTCTTCGACGCGGAGTACCTCGTACTCGGCCTGGGCGACGTGTACTTGGGCGCCCCCGTGGCCACCCCGCTGGACCCGCGGCACCGCCTGGTAACCACGAAGTACAACCCGGCGCGCACCTGGACGGCCGAGAACTCGGTCGGCATCGGCGGGGCGTACCTGTGCATCTACGGCATGGAGGGCCCCGGCGGCTACCAGTTCGTGGGCCGCACGACCCAGGTCTGGTCGGGCTGGCAGCAGCGCGGCGCCTTCGAGCCGGGCTCGCCCTGGCTGCTCCGCTTCTTCGACCGCATCAAGTGGTACCCGGTGGACGCGGACGAACTCCTCGACCTGCGCGCCGACATCACGTCCGGCCGCTTCGTGCCGCGCATCGAGGAGGGCACCTTCTCCCTGGCCGCGTACCAGTCCTTCCTCGACGAGAACGCCAGGCCCATCGCGGAGTTCAGGACCCGGCAGCAGACGGCCTTCGCCGCGGAACGGGACGCCTGGGAGGCGGCGGGCGAATTCGCCCGGGCCGAGGCGGCGGTCGCACCTGCGGCTCCCCCGGCCGAGGTGACGGTCCCGACGGGCGGTCGTCTGATCGAGGCCGAATTCGCCGCGTCCGTCTGGCAGTTGAACATCGAGCCGGGCGACGAGGTGACAGCCGGACAACCGCTCCTCGCCCTGGAGGCGATGAAGATGGAGTCCAGGGTGCACGCGCCCGTCGACGGCGTGGTGGCCGAGATCCTGGCCAGGCCGGGCGACCAGGTGGAGGCAGGGACGGCACTGGTCGTCCTGGCCCCCGCAGCGAACTGAAAGAGGAACGAGAAATGTCCACCACCCTCTCCCGTGTCCGCGCCGCCTACGCCCGCGTCGAGGCCGTGGACCGCCCCGAGATCTGGATCGACCTGCGCCCGCAGGCGGAGGTCGAGGCGGAGGCCCGGTCGATCGACGCCCGCGTCGCAGCGGGTGAGCAACTCCCGCTCGCCGGGCGCCTGTTCGCGGCGAAGGGCAACATCGACGTGGCCGGTCTGCCCACGACGGCGGGCTGTCCCTCGTATGCCTACGACCCCGAAGTCGACGCACCGGTGGTGGCCCGCCTCCGTGCCGCCGGCGCCATCGCCCTCGGCACCACGAACCTGGACCAGTTCGCCACGGGCCTGGTGGGCACGCGCTCGCCGCACGGAGCCGTGCGCAACGCACACGACCCTTCGCGCATCAGCGGCGGCTCCAGCTCCGGCTCGGCCGTCGCCGTGGCCCTGGGCATCGTCGACCTCGCCCTGGGCACCGACACCGCGGGCTCGGGCCGGGTCCCGGCCGCGTTCAACGGCATCGTCGGCCTCAAGCCGACCCGCGGCCTGGTCCCGACGGCGGGAGTGGTCCCGGCCTGCGCCTCCCTCGACTGCGTGACGGTGTTCGCCCGCACCCTCCCGGAGGCCGAGCAGGCGCTGTCCTTCATGACGGCCCCGCCGGACCGCGACCTGCCCCCGCTCCCCCAGCGCGCTCCCGGCCCATGGCGCATCGCGGTCCCGCCGCGCGACCAGCTCGGCGAACTGGACGAGGGCTGGGCGGAGGCGTACGAGGCGGCCGTGCAGCAGCTCAGGTCGGCGGGCGCCGATATCCGCACCCTCGACCTGACCCCGTTCACCGAAGCCGCCGCCATGCTCTACGAGGGCGCGTTCGTCGCCGAGCGCTACACAGCGGTGGGCACCTTTGTCGACAAGGCGATCGCAGACGGTGCCGAAGGCCTGGACCCCACCGTCGCCGGCATCATCACCCGCGCCCGCGACATCCCGGCCCACCGGCTCTACGCCGACACCGACCGCCTGGCGGCCCTGCGCACCCGCGCCCTGGCCGAACTGGCCGACGCGGACGCCCTGTTGCTGCCCACGACCCCGGGCCACCCGACCCTCGCGGAGGTGGCCGCCGACCCCCTGGGCGCCAACGCCCGCCTGGGCCGCTTCACCAACTCCACCAACCTCTTCGACCTGGCCGCGGTCGCCGTCCCGGCAGGCGAGGCGAGCGGCCTGCCCTTCGGCGTGATGCTGATCGGCCCGGCGTTCACAGACGAACGCCTGGCCAGGATCGCCGCACTGCTCCAGCCGGAAGCGCGGTTGGCGGTGGTGGGCGCGCACCTCACGGGCCAGCCCCTCAACCCCCAACTCCTGGCTCTGGGCGCCCGCTTGGACCGTACGACCACAACGGCCCCCGTCTACCGCCTGCACGCACTGGCGACGGAGCCGCCCAAGCCGGGCCTGGTGCATGTGGGCGAAGGCGGAGCCAAGATCGAGGCGGAGGTGTGGCGCCTCCCGGCGGAGGGCCTGGGCCGCCTGCTGACGGCACTCCCCCGCCCGATGACGCTGGGCAGCGTAGAACTGGCTGACAGAAGCCGCGTCCCGGGCTTCCTGTGCGAGCCGGCGGCCCTGACGACCGCCGAGGACATCACGTCACACGGCAGCTGGCGGTCCTATCTGAATCGCCGACGAGGATAGTTCGCTTACGGGCGCGGGGCTGTATCGAAATGCGGCTCCGCCGCGTGGCCGCGGCCAGCCACAGTCAACCCGCGCCCGCCAACGAACCCTCACCCCACCGACGAGTAGGCCACAACCCCCCGCAGCAACAGATCAACAGCCTTACGCGCAGCCTTGGCCACAGTGGAACCCTCCGCAGCAGAAGCCGCCGAGATCTGCCCCAACACATCGATCACCTGCTTGCACCACCGCACGAAGTCCCCGGCAGGCATCTCCGCCTCCCGCAACACCTCGTCGAGCCCCTTCCCGCTGGCCCACATGTACGCGGCCCAGGCGAACCCGAGATCCGGCTCACGCTGCCCCACACCCTCGGTCTGCGTGATCCGGAAGTCCTCCTCGAGGGCATCCAGCCGCCCCCAGATCCGCACCATCTCCCCGAGGGCCGCCTTGGCCTTGCCGGACGGCAGCTTCGGCGCCATGGCGTCGTCGCTCACCCGTGCCTCGTACACCAACGCCGAGACGCAGGCAGCCAGTTCGGCAGGAGCAAGCCCCTCCCAGACCTCCGCCCGCAGGCACTCACTCGCCAGCAGATCGAGCTCGCCGTACAGCCGCGCGAGCCGCTTCCCGTGCTCGGTGACCTCGTCGCCGCGCAGATAGTCCAGCTCGGTCAGCAGCGCCACGATCCGGTCAAACGTCCGCGCGATCGTGTTCGTCCGGCCCTCGATACGACGCTCCAGCTGCGAGGTGTCCCGCAGCAGCCGGTGGTACCGCTCCGCCCAACGGGCGTGATCCTCCCTGTCGTTGCACCCGTGGCAGGGGTGCGCGCGGATAGCGGTCCGCAGCCGCGCGATCTCGCGGTCGTCGGCCGCCTGGGACCGCTTCTTGCGGGCCCGCTCCGGCGGGATGTGCCCGGCCTTGGTGCGCAGCGCCGAGGCGAGGTCCCGACGGGACTGCGGCGAACGCGGGTTGAAGGACTTCGGGATGCGCATCCGCTCCAGCGCCTCGACCGGCACCGGGAAGTCCATCGACGCCAGCCGCTTGACCTGCCGCTCGGCGGTCAGGACCAGCGGGCGCGGCCCGTCGTGGTGCTCGAAGCCGCGGTGGCCGTTGGACCGGCCCGCGGGCAGCCCGGGATCCAGCACCAGCGCCAGACCCGCGTACTTCCCCGTGGGTACGTGGATGACGTCCCCCGGCTTGAGCTTCTCCAGCGCGACGGCCGCCTCGGCCCGTCGCTCGGACGCCCCCTGCTTGGCCAACTCGGTCTCGCGGTCCTTGAGTTCACGCCGCAGTCGCGCGTACTCCTCGAAATCGCCCAGGTGGCAGGTCATGGAGGCCTTGTAACCCTCGATGCCCTCCTCGTTGCGCTGCACCTGCCGGGAGATCCCGACGACCGACTTGTCGGCCTGGAACTGCGCGAAGGACGTCTCGAGCAGCTCACGCGAACGGTGCCGGCCGAACTGCTCCACCAGGTTGACCGCCATGTTGTACGACGGCTTGAAGCTGGAGCGCAGCGGGTAGGTGCGCGTGCCGGCCAGGCCCGCGAGGTGGTCGGGGCTTATGCCGCGCTGCCAGAGCACGACCGCGTGCCCCTCGACATCGATGCCGCGCCGGCCCGCACGGCCGGTCAACTGCGTGTACTCGCCGGGGGTGATGTCGGCGTGCTGCTCGCCGTTCCACTTGACGAGCTTCTCCAACACCACCGAACGGGCGGGCATGTTGATGCCCAGGGCGAGTGTCTCGGTCGCGAAGACCGCCTTCACCAGGCCGCGGACGAAGAGCTCCTCGACGACCTCCTTGAACGTCGGCAGCATGCCCGCATGGTGGGCCGCGATACCGCGCTCCAGGCCCTCCAGCCACTCGTAGTAGCCGAGGACGTGCAGGTCTTCCGTCGGGATGGAGGCGGTGCGCTCCTCGACGAGGGCGCGCACCTTCCCCCGCGCCTCGTCGTCGTTGAGCCGCAGCCCGGCGTACAGGCACTGCTGTACGGCGGCCTCGCAGGCGGCGCGGCTGAAGATGAACGTGATGGCCGGCAGCAGGCCTTCGGCGTCGAGCCGTTCGATGACCTCCGGGCGTCCCGGGGTCCAGACCCGCGACCGCTGTCTGCGCTCCCGCTCCCGGTCGGCCTCGCGCATCGCCCGGCCACGTCTGCGGTCCTGGTACGACGGACGCTGGGACTCCATCCGCGCCAGGCGCGTGAGGTCGGGGTTGACGGCTTTCTTGTTGCCCTCGCCCTCCTCGAACAGGTCGTACATCCGCCGCCCGGCGAGCACGTGCTGGAACAGCGGCACGGGGCGGTGCTCGGAGACGATCACCTCGGTGTGGCCGCGGACGGTGTCGAGCCAGTCGCCGAACTCCTCGGCGTTGGAGACGGTCGCCGAGAGCGAGACGAGCGTGACCGACTCGGGCAGGTGGATGATCACCTCTTCCCAGACGGCGCCGCGGAAGCGGTCGGAGAGGTAGTGCACCTCGTCCATGACCACGTACCCGAGGCCGAGGAGGGTCTGCGAGCCCGCATACAGCATGTTCCGCAGCACCTCGGTGGTCATCACGACCACCGGGGCATCGGAGTTGACGCTGTTGTCGCCGGTGAGCAGACCGACCTTGTCCGCGCCGTAACGGCGGCACAGGTCGGCGTACTTCTGGTTCGACAGCGCCTTGATGGGTGTCGTGTAGAAGCACTTCTTGCCCTGCTGCAGGGCGAGGTGGACGGCGAACTCACCCACGATCGTCTTGCCTGAGCCGGTGGGCGCCGCGACCAGCACGCCCTTGCCGGCTTCGAGTGCCTGGCAGGCCTCGATCTGGAAGGGGTCGAGGCCGAAGTCGTACATCTCGCGGAAGCCCGCGAGCGCGGTGGCCTGCTCGGCTGCCCGCAGGCGGGCTGCCGCGTACCGCTCGGCCGGTGAGAGGTCCTCTGTCATCGTGCTTTCGAGCGTACCGGGCCCCACTGACAACAGGACGATCATTATCCGGATCAGACCCTCTGAAACCTGGGCTTTACGCAGTTCAAGGGCCTACGACCCGGACCGCGCCCGGTATGCAGCGCGCGGTCAGCGGCAGCGGCCCGAGCCGCTCCCCGTCCGCGTACCCGGTGATGCCCTCGGCCTGGAGCTGCACTTTCGCGGCCCGGAACACGGTGACCTTCGGGTGCTCAACGTGGGTCCCCTTGTACACCGAGGGGAACACCTTGAGCAGCGTGGCCCGGCCGCAGTCCCCGACCACCGTGACGTCGAACAGGCCGTCGGTGAGGTCGGCACCCGGACAGATCCTCATCCCGCCGCCGTACGAGGGCCCGTTGCCGACGGCCACGAGGGTCGCCTCGGTCTCCTGGACGGCGCCGTCGTCCAGCGTGATCCGGTACGGGAAGGGCCGGAAGGCGGCGAGTTCGGCGAGCATCGCGAGGTCGTAGCGGAGACGGCCCTTGGGCCATCTCATGCGGTTGCCGCGGTCGTTGACGCGGGAGTCGAAGCCGGAGGCGAGGACGGCGCCGAACCAGTGGCCGTCGGCCTGTCCGAGGTCGATGTCCCGCAGCCGGTCGTCCTTGAGCGCCTCGGCGATCACGCGGCCCGCGGCGGCCGGGTCCCGCAGGGGAAGGCCGAGGGTGCGCGCGAAGTCGTTGCCGGTGCCCACGGCGACCAGGCCGAGCGGGGTGCGGGTGCCCGCGACGGCCTGCAGGGCGAGGTTCAGCATCCCGTCGCCGCCGACGGCGACCAGGGCGCCGGTGCCGTCCGCGACGGCGGCACGCGCGCGCGTGAGGGCGTCCTCGGCGTTCTCACCGAAGACCGTGCGCACCGCGAAACCGGCCGCCCGCAAAGCGGAAGCGGCCGGCTGCGCCGCGTGGGCGCCCCGGCCGCGGCCCGCGGTGGGGTTGACGAAGAGGGTGATCTCGCTGGTCACGGAAGTGACCCTACGAGCCTCGGCCCGCTTGTCAGGTCACGTCGTCATAACCGTTGACCCGGTCCCCGCTCGCCTGCTCGGGCAGCGCCCGGCTGGCGGAGACCGTCTCGATCTCGCCGATGTCCTCGGGGGTGAGGTCCAGATCCGAGGCCTCGTCGTCGTCCGGCCCCTCGGCCTCGCGGCGGCGCTTGCGCCGGTCGTTCGTCAGCGAGAAGGCGACCGCGCCGAAGTACAGCACCCAGATCGGTCCGGCGAGCGCCAGCATGGTCAGCGGGTCGGTGCTCGGCGTCGCGATCGCCGCGAACACCGTGATGCCCATGATCATGCCGCGCCACCAGCCGAGCATGCGCTTACCGCTCAGCACCCCGGTGAGATTGAGCATGATCAGCAGCAGCGGCAGCTCGAAGGAGAGGCCGAAGACGAGCACCATGCGCAGGACGAGGTCGAGCAGATCGTCAAGCGGCAGCAGGTTGTTGACGTCCTTCGGCGTGAAGCCGATCAGGACCTTCGCCGTGGTGGGGAGCACCCGGTAGGCGAAGTAGGCGCCGCCGAAGAACAGCGGGGCGCCGGTGCCGACGAACGCGTAGGCGTACTTGCGCTCGTGCCGGTGCAGGCCGGGCGCCACGAAGGCCCACAGCTGGTACAGCCAGATCGGAGAGGCCAGCACCACACCGGCCATCAGGGACACCTTCAGCGCCAGCGTGAACGGCGTGAGCAGACCGTTGATGGTGATCTGCGCACACTGGTGGGACTTCTCGTTCGAGTTCGCCAGCTGCTCGAACGTCTTGCCGCAGCCCACCGAGTCCAGCACCGGCTTGGTGATGATGTTGATGATGTCGTTGTAGAAGAAGGCGGCCACGGCCGTGATGACGATGATGGCCAGCATGGCCTTCGCGAGCCGGTTGCGGAGCTCACGAAGGTGATCCGCGAGGGGCATCCTCCCCTCGGGATCCTTCTCCTCTTTGCGGGCAGACTTGAGCAACCCACGTCCTCATCTCATGCGGCAGGCCGGGGGTGTCCGGCCCTGCGTCAGCGCTTGGTGGTGTCCGTGGGCTCGGTGACCGGGCGGGAGCTCGTCACGTCGCCGGGGGAAGCCTGGATGGTGCGCTGAGCCGGGGGCTGCTCGTCGTTGTTGGGCGGGCCGGCCGGGGTGGCCGTGCTGCTGCCCTCATCCTTCATCGCCTTGGCCTCGCTCTTGAGGATGCGAGCGGACTTGCCGAGCGAGCGCGCCATGTCGGGAAGCTTCTTGGCGCCGAACAGCAGGATGACGACGACGAGGATGAGAATGATCTCGGGGGCGCCGAGCCTTCCGAACATAAGTCTTTACCTTCTCACCGAGGCAACTGGGGTGGGGTGCTGTCCGACCGGTCGGACAACTGTCCGATCGACCGTATGACAGCGATCGTAACGCTCAGGGGTAAACGTCAGGCAATCCCCGTGCGTACTCCCGGTCCGCGGTCCGGGCCTCGTTCTCCGGGCCGCGACCAGCAGCGTACCTGCCGGGGTGGCCCGGGTGACAGGTCGAAGTGACCCAAACCGCCTGGGGCACATGACTCACATGCCTCGCACAGCAGTCCTCAGAGGGAGTCCACAGCGCGGGCGGTACTCACAGCCGCCCGCTCGAGGTCCTCGGCGGCCCTGTTGATACGGGCCGCGGAGTCCGTCACCTGCCTGCCGAGACGCTGCGCTTCCAGGAACACACGCACAGCGAACACCCCGAGGACGGCGAGACCCAGGAAACCCACAGCTACCGCGAACATCGGCCAGAACATGAGGCCGAGCCTAGAGGGTGGAGTGCAGCCGCAAGGTCCTGACCCCGCCGCCGGTCAGCAGCTCGACGATCCGCTCCCCCGCCGGCTTGCGGACGGAGGAGCCGCAGTCGGGGCAGGTGAAGGAGTAGAAGGTGGTGCGGCTCGTGGCTCCGATGACGAGGCGCAGGGCGCAGGCGGCGAGTTCGAAGCTGCCGCGACAGTCCGGGCAGCCCGCTCTGAAGGCGACCGGGGACACGCTTCTCATCCCGGCGAAGGCCGATGCCACCGACATGTCCTGGACACCAGACACCGACGACTCGCTCAAAGCTCCTGCTCCTGCCTGTCGTACTGCCCGTCGTGAACCGCATGCCCTCCGTGCGGTCCCGCCGCGACCCCGTCGTACGCCGCTAGCGCCTCCCTGGCCGCCTGCCGGGCGCTGTCGGCGAGCTCGCCCGGGGCGACGATCCGGCCGTCGCGCCCGAGGCGCAGCGCCAGCCGCCGCAGGGACGTCGGATCCGGGGTCCGCAGGGTGATACGCAGCCCGCCGTCGGCAAGCTCATCCGCACTGTCGTGCGGGTAGTACTCGGCGACCCAGCGGCCGCCCGGGCCGACCTCGACGACGACCTCCGGGTCCTCGGCGGCGGGCTGCACCAGGGCCTCCGACAGATCCCGCAGCTCGATCTCGGGCGGCGCGGAAGGTTCGTCCAGGATCCTGATCTCGGCGACCCGGTCCAGCCGGAAGGTACGGCGCGCCTCGGAGCGGCGGCACCAGGCCTCCACGTACGTGTGCCCGACGCTGACGAGCCGGATGGGGTCGATCTCGCGCTCGGAGAGCTCGTCACGCGCGGGCGAGTAGTAGCGGATCCACAGGCGGCGGCGCTCCGAGATCGCGCGGTCGACGTCGGCGAAGACACCGCCCTCGGACTCGAAGGTCACGGACAGCCGGGAGCTGGCGCCCGCCGCCTCACCGGCCGCCGCCTCCAGCTTCGCGTTGGCCCGCAGCAGCGCCTGCCGGTCGCTCTCCCGCAGCCCGGGCAGGGTGGACACCGCGCGGGCGGCCACCAGCAGGGCCGTCGCCTCGTCGGCGGCCAGCCTCAGCGGCTCCGCCACGTCGTCGGGGTTGTGCCACCAGATGCGCTCGCCGTCGGTGTCGATGTCGAGCAGGTCGCCACCGCGGAAGCTGGTGCCGCACATGGGCAGCACGTCGAGGTCGGAGACCAGCTCGTCCTCGGTGATGCCGAAGGCGCGCGCGACGTCCTCGACCCGGGCCCCGGGCCGCTCCCTCAGATACGTCACCAGGGAGAGCATCCGCCTGGTCTGGTCGATGGCGTTGACGGGCCTGACCGGTTTGCCTGCCACAGTGTTGTCCGCTCCCCCTCAGCCCTTGGCCACGGCCCGCAGCCGGTCGACCACGTCCGCACGCAGCTCGGCCGGCTCCAGCACCACCACGTCCGGCCCGAACTCCACCAGCCAGGCGTCCAGCCCGTGCCCGTACGGAATCTCCAACTCGTCCCAGCCGTCGCCGAGTTCCCGCACCGCGGTGGCCTTCGCCCGAAGGGGGTACCCCGCCCCCGAGCGCAGCCGGATCAGCGCGGAACGGTCGGCGGTCTCCCCCGCCCAGCTCGCGACGGTCTCCCGGACGGTGACCACGTCGGGAATCTCGGCGGTGAACAGGCCATTGCGGCTGCGCACCTTGCCGGTGATCCGGGACAGCCGGAACACCCGCTCCGCGCCACGGTCGCGGTCCCAGCCGGCCAGGTACCAGTGGCCGCGCCAGCACTCCAGCGCCCACGGCTCGACATGCCGGGGCTCGGGGTGGGCGGCGGTCGCCTTGCGGTAGTCGAAGACGACCGGGCGGCGGTCGCGGCAGGCCAGCATCAGCGGCTCGAACGCCGCCTCGTGCACCGGGATCCGCGGCTCCAACGCCCCATGGGCCTCATACGGGTCCACGTCCTCGGGCATCCCGGCCGCGCGCAGCTTCTGCAGCGCACCGCTGGCCGCACCGGCGAGCCGAGCCTGCTGCCAGACCTTCGCGGCCAGGCCGAGAGCGGCGGCCTCCTCGGCGTCGAGAGTGACGGGCGGGAGGCGGTTGCTGTCACGGCGGGCCAGATAGCCCATCTCACCGTCGAGGTTCTCCACGGTCTCGATGACCAGGCCGAGTTCGCGCAGATCGTCCTTGTCGCGCTCGAACATCCGGCTGAAGGAGTCGTCCGAGTTGGCTTCCAGATAGGCCTCGATGGACTCACGCAGCTCGCGCTTGCTGAGCGGCCGCCGCGTCCCGAGCAGACACAGCGCCAGGTTCATCAGCCGCTCGGCCTTGGCAATGGCCATCGACGCCCTTCGCCTCCCTATGGTGCTTACGGACGTTGACCGTACCGCCCCGAAGTGGCGGTGCAAAAGCCGAGGGCCCATGCCCGGACAGGCATGGGCCCCAGGTGATCGGGTCCGGTCGGATCCGACGGTCAGACGGCGACGAGGTCGACCACGAAGATCAGCGTCTCGCCCGGCTTGATCGCCGGGGTCGGGCTCTGGTTGCCGTAGGCGAGGTGCGCGGGGATGGTCAGCTGGCGACGGCCGCCGACCTTCATGCCCTGCACGCCCTGGTCCCAGCCCTTGATGACACGACCGCCACCGAGCGGGAAGCGGAACGGGTTACCGCGGTTCCAGCTGGCGTCGAACTCCTCGCCGGTGCTGAAGGCAACGCCCACGTAGTGGACGGTGACGGTCTGGCCCGCCTGCGCCACCGCGCCGTCGCCCTCCCAGATGTCCTTGATCTCGAGGTCCGCCGGGGGCTCGCCGCCCGGGAAGTCGATCTCGGGCTTCTCGATGCTCACGTCTCTAGCTCCTGCTTGTCTGCGAAAAGGCAACACGCACAGTCTTACATCACCGGGCCGTTACATCTTGGCGAGGATGTCGACCGAGAAGACCAGCACGGAGTCCTTCTTGATGCCGCTGCCGGCCGGCGGCTTGTCGCCGTAGCCCAGCTTCGGCGGGATGACGATGAGGACCCGGCTGCCGACCTTCTTGCCCGTCAGGCCCTGCGCCCAGCCCTTGACGACCTGCGAGAGCCCGAACGACGTCAGCGCCTTGCGGCTGTACGTCGAGTCGAACTCCTTGCCGGAGTCCCAGAACACTCCCTTGTACTGCACGAGCACGCTGTCCTTGGCAGTGACCACGTCTCCGTCGCCCTCGATGACGTAGTTCGCCACCAGCTTGGTCGGCGCGTCCTTCTTGGGGATGTCGATGGAGGGCGCCGCGCCGTCGGTGTTGGTGCCGACCTTGGGCAGGGCCGCGTCGTTCTGCGCGACGTCCTCTCCCTTGGCAGAGCTCTTGCCGTTGAACGTGGCCTGCACGTCCACCACGAACACCAGGGTGTCGGTGCCCTTGATGCCCGCCTGCGAGTTGCCCTCCGTGCCGTACCCCCAGGTCGGCGGGACGGACATCTCGACGCGGCTGCCGGCCTTCTTGCCCGTCAGGCCGTACCGCCAGCCGTCGATGATGCTGCCCTGGGCGAGCTGGATGACCAGGGGGGCCTTGCGGTCGTAGGAGTTGTCGAAGACCTTCGCCGTGTTCCAGATCTGACCGACGTAGTGGGCCTGCACGTAGTCGTTCTCCGCGACCGTCTGGCCTCCGCCCGCGATGACCGTCCTGACCGCCATGTTCTTCGACGGGTCGCCGGTGCCCTTGGCGATCGTCGGCTTCTCACCGAACTTCGTACCCGCCGTGATGGCCGGCAGCGGACCGTCGACGATCTTCGGCGGTGGCGCGGCGGACGTGGCCGACGCGGAGGGCGACGGGCTCGCCTTAGCCTCGCTGGAGTCGGACTTGTCGTCGCCGCATCCGGCGAGCGTGACCAGTCCTGCGGGTACGGCGATGAGAAGGGAGCGTCGGCGCACGGTTAAGGCCTCGTATCGGTCGATCTTGTTGATGGCGTGCGCGCAACTCTACGGCGTGAGAAGGGCGCCGTACGGGAAACGTACGGCGCCCGTGTTGCGTTCCGGTTCGTCACTCGAAACGCATTGCTCACATTCCGGCGATCAACTTCTCCACCCTGTCGTCCACCGAACGGAACGGGTCCTTGCACAACACCGTGCGCTGCGCCTGGTCGTTGAGCTTCAGGTGCACCCAGTCGACGGTGAAGTCCCGACGCTGCTCCTGGGCCCTGCGAATGAAGTCACCGCGCAGCCGGGCCCGAGTGGTCTGCGGCGGAACGGACTTGCCCTCGAAGATCTTCAAGTCGTTGCAGATCCTGGTGGCTTGACCCTTCCTCTCGAGAAGGTAGTAGAGACCACGACGGCGGTGGATGTCGTGGTAGGCGAGGTCTATCTGCGCGACCCGCGGATGCGACATGGTCATGTTGTGCTTGGCCCGGTACCGCTCGATGAGCTTGTACTTCATGACCCAGTCGATCTCGGTGCCGATCCGGTCGAGGTCCTCGGCCTCGATCGCGTCGAGCGTGCGGCCCCACAGCTCCAGGACCTGCTCGACGGTGCCCGTGCGGATGCCGCGGCGCTCACAGAAGTCCACGGCCTTCTCGTAGTACTCGCGCTGCACCTCCAGGGCGGAGGCCTCGCGGCCACTGGCCAGGCGCACCTTGCGCCGACCGGTGATGTCGTGGCTGACCTCGCGGATCGCCCGGATCGGGTTCTCCAGCGTCAGGTCGCGCATCACGGTGCCCGCCTCGATCATGCGCAGCACCAGGTCGGTGGCGCCGACCTTGAGCAGCATGGTCGTCTCGGACATGTTCGAGTCGCCCACGATGACGTGCAGACGGCGATAGCGCTCGGCGTCCGCGTGCGGTTCGTCGCGGGTGTTGATGATGGGCCTCGAGCGGGTCGTCGCCGAGGAGACGCCCTCCCAGATGTGCTCGGCCCGCTGACTGACGCAGTACACCGCGCCACGCGGGGTCTGCAGCACCTTGCCGGCACCACACAGAAGCTGCCTTGTGACCAGGAAGGGAATGAGAATGTCCGCGAGCCGGGAGAACTCCCCGTGGCGCGCGACGAGATAGTTCTCGTGGCAGCCGTAGGAGTTGCCCGCCGAGTCGGTGTTGTTCTTGAAGAGGTAGACGTCGCCCGCGATTCCTTCCTCGTGCAGGCGTCGTTCGGCGTCCACCAGGAGTCCTTCGAGAATGCGCTCGCCGGCCTTGTCGTGGGTGACCAGTTCGGTCACGTTGTCACATTCGGGTGTCGCGTATTCCGGATGTGAGCCCACGTCGAGATAGAGGCGTGCGCCGTTTCGCAGAAAGACATTGCTGCTGCGGCCCCATGACACGACACGGCGGAAGAGGTACCGCGCCACCTCGTCGGGAGACAGGCGCCGCTGTCCCCTGAACGTACACGTGACGCCGTACTCGTTCTCCAGCCCGAAAATGCGGCGGTCCATGAGTGAACATTACGCCCGATCCCCCGAGCTGAAACGGGGTTCGACGGCACGGTTTGGATCATTTTCCGATGAAGCCGCAACCACCGCGCCCCCTCCGGGAGCTGCGAGGACGCGCCCGGTGGCCAGCAGAACCAGCAGCGACACGGCCCCGGCGGCACCCGGCACGGCGAAGCCCCACACCGCCCCGCCCCACTCGACGACCGGGCCCGCCAGGCCCGTTCCCACCGACGAACCCACCGTGAACGTCGTCACAATCCAGGAAAACGCCTCGGTGACCGTGCCACGCGGCGCGTGCCGGTCGACCAGCACGAACGCACAGGCGAGGCACGGCGCCAGGAAGAGACCGGCGACACCCGCGAGCGCCGTCATGGCCACCGGACCCGGCATCAGAGTCAGCGGCAGGTAACACACCGCCAGAAGCGCCACGAGCACCCGCAGTCGCCGCTCCGGCGGACCACTCCACTGCCGCGCACCGTACGCCGCACCGCCGACGAGCGCCCCGAGACCGATGGCCGACATCAGCCACCCGTACACCGCGTCCCCACCGTGCCCGTCGGCATACGAGACGGCGGCGACCGCGATGGAGCCGAGCGCCATCCCCACCGCCAGGAACGCACCGAGCAGCACCAGCAGCCCGGGCGAGCGCAACGCGCCGAGCCAGTGCGCCTCGCGCGGCGCCGAACGCCACGCGCGCGAAGGCGGCGACACGACCACCGACACCGCGCCCAGCACACCGACGACATTCACGAGCACGAGCGCCACCTGCGCCGACCACAGCGACACGCACAGGGTCACCAGCAACGGCCCGACCGTGAACAGGACTTCCTGAGCGACAGCGTCCATCGCGTACGCCGTCTGCACCTGACCCTCGCTGCGCAGCACCGAGGACCACAGCGCCCGCAGACCACCCTCCAGCGGCGGGGTGAACAGTCCGGAGAGCGCCACGCACGCGTAGGCGAGCCCCAGCGGATCCGTGCCGGTGAAGGCGAAGGCGGACATGGCGAGCGCCGACGCGAGCGCGGCGGGCAGCTGCACACGCGGCTGCCCGTAGTGGTCCACGAGCCGGCCCAGCAGCGGCTGCCCCACTGCGTTGGCGACCCCGTACACGGCGGCGAGCCCGCCCGCGAGGCTGTAGCTGCCGCCCTCCGCACGGACGAACAGCACGATGGCGATCGCGGCGACGGCACACGGCAACCGCCCCACGAGCGTGCCCGCGAGCAGACGCACGGCGTGCCTAGCCCGGAGGATCTCCACGTATCCCGCAGCCATGTCCGCTTCCCCTCACCCGCACCGCCGGAAGTTTTACGTATAACTTCCTCTCTCATACGTACCATGTGCGCTGTTCACGAGTCCAGACGAAAGAGCAGGCCCACGGTGGCACGAGGCAGCACCCGCCCCACCAGCCGTGACGTCGCCCAGGCCGCCGGCGTCTCCCAGGCCGCGGTCTCCCTCGTCCTCGGCGACAAATGGCGCGGCCGCGTCTCCGAGGCCACAGCCGAACGCGTACGAGAAGCCGCACGCGACCTCGGCTACCGCCCCAACCTCGCCGCCCGCAACCTGCGCCTGGGACGCACCCGCACCGTCCTCCTCGTCGTCCCCGCCCTCACGACGGAGTTCTTCGCGGGCGTCTACACCGGCGCCGCCCGGGTAGCCGCCGACCACGGCTTCGGCGTCGTCCTCTACCCCTCCCCCGAAGGCATCGGCCCGGCCAGGGACCCCTTCGCCTCCGCCCAAGCCGCCCTGGACGGCGTCATCGCCTCCTCCATGGCCGCCGACGCCCTCACCGCCATCCGCGGCGACCAGCTGCCCCTGGTGATGCTCGACAGCGACCCCGAGGGCAGCCTCGGCGCGGCGACGGTGAACCTGGACATCGCGGACGGCGTCCGCCAGGTCGCCGACCACCTCCTGGCCCTCGGCCACCGCCACTTCCTGCACCTGGCGGCCGACATCGCGTCCTGGACCTTCGAGGTACGCGCGCGCGAACTCGCCACCCGGGTCGGCACAGTCCCCGGCACGTCCGTGCGAACCACCCGTGCGCCGATCTCCATCGAGGACGCCCTGACCGCCGCCGAAGCAGCGCTGGCGGCACCCGGACCCCGGCCCACGGCGCTGGTGTGCGACGACGACAAGCTCGCGGCCGGCGCCTACAAGGCCGCCCGCCGCCTCGGCCTGCGCGTCCCCGACGACATCTCCGTCACCGGCCTCGACGACCTCGCCCTCGCCACCGCGCTCGACCCCGAACTGACGACGGTCCGCCTGGACGCCGAGCTGTTCGGCGAACAGGGCATGCGAGCGCTGCTCGCGGTCCTGGAGGGCCGAACGCCCGAGGCAGGCGACATCCCCGTCGAATTGGTCGTACGGGGCTCCACGGCCCCGCCAAGCCGCTCCTGAACGCCCTGCGCCCCGGCCGTGTCGTCGACCGGGGCACAGAAGGGGCCAAGGGGTTGAGGCGAGCCGGGACTACTCCTCCTCGGAGCTCTCCGCCTCGGTGGCCGCACCGTCGCTCTCCAGCAACCTGGAGAGCTGGCTGCCGACAATGCGCCTGAACTTGCGCGCCTGCGGACGCGTACGGTCCAGGACCGCGACCTCCAGGCGCTCGGCGGGAATCTCCCGCTGTGTGCCATTGGTGTCACGGGACAGGGCCTGAACGGCCAGCGTGAGCGCCTCGGCCAGCGTCATGCCGTCCTGGTGACGCTGATCGAGATAGCTGCTGATCTGCTCGGCGTTACCACCGACCGCGACCGAGCCGTGCTCGTCCACGATCGAACCGTCATGCGGCAGCCGATAGATCTGGTCGCCCTCGGGCGTCTCACCGACCTCCGCCACGACCAGCTCCACCTCGTACGGCTTCTCGGCCGCACTGGAGAAGATCGTGCCCAGGGTCTGGGCGTAGACGTTGGCGAGACCGCGGGCCGTCACGTCGTCACGGTCGTAGGTGTAACCACGCAGATCGGCATACCGCACACCGCCGATCCGGAGGTTCTCGTACTCGTTGTACTTGCCGGCGGCCGCGAAGCCGATCCGGTCGTAGATCTCGCTGAACTTGTGCAGCGCACGGGACGGGTTCTCGCCGACGAACACGATGCCGTCGGCATACTGCAGCACGACCAGGCTGCGGCCACGGGCGATGCCCTTGCGGGCGTACTCCGCCCGGTCGGCCATGGCCTGCTGGGGTGAGACATAGAACGGCGTCGACACCGGTTATCCGTCCCTTTCTGTCGAAGTCACTGGATCACCCTGCTAACAGAAGTCCGCCGCCGCTACAGCAGCGCGGCCCGCGGGCCGTCGGGCTGCTCGAGGCGCCGCTCCAGGATCGAGCGGGCGATCTCGGAGGACTCCTCGTCGGTGAGCCGACGGAAGCCGTCCTCGGTGATCACGGTGACGATCGGATAGATCCGGCGGGCGACATCGGGACCACCGGTCGCCGAGTCGTCGTCTGCCGCGTCATAGAGGGCCTGCACCACAAGGGTCGTGGCCTCGGCCTCGGTCAGGTCGCCACGGAACAGCTTCTTCATGGCACCGCGCGCGAAGATCGACCCTGAACCCGTGGCGGCGAAGTTGTGCTCCTCGGAGCGACCGCCCGTCACGTCGTAGGAGAAGATGCGGCCCTTCGCACGGTCCACGTCGAAACCGGCGAAGAGAGGGACCACAGCCAGGCCCTGCATGGCCATGCCGAGGTTGGAGCGGATCATGGTCGACAGGCGGTTCGCCTTGCCCTCCAGGGAGAGCTGCGCACCCTCGACCTTCTCGAAGTGCTCCAGCTCCAGCTGGAACAGCTTGACCATCTCGACGGCGAGGCCGGCGGTACCGGCAATTCCGACGGCCGAGTACTCGTCCGCGGGGAACACCTTTTCGATGTCCCGCTGCGCGATGACATTGCCCATCGTGGCTCGCCGGTCACCGGCGAGTACGACACCACCAGGGAACGTGACGCCGACGATCGTGGTGCCGTGCGGCGCCTCGATCACGCCCTGGGTGGGCGGCAGTTGCCGCTTGCCGGGCAACATCTCCGGCTGGTGCTCGGACAGAAAGTCCATGAAGGACGACGACCCAGGCGTCAGGAAGGCAGCTGGTAGACGCCCGGTGCTACGAGTGTTGGCTTCCACGCGATTCCTTCCAAGTAAGCGGCGGCCCGACGGACGGCGTCGGGGTCATCTCCCAACTTGCCGATGGCCGAATTGCAGTTGAAGCACAGTACGCCTCGGACCCTACCCGTCTTGTGGCAGTGATCCACATGGATGGCCGGGGCTTTCAGGCAGATCCCGCAGAGCCCCATGTGAGAGGCGATCATCTCGTCACGTTCAGCTTCGGTGAGGCCGCAATGCCGCTTCAATGGGCCGCCGCGCGCTCCCGGAGGCAAGCCTGCAACCCGTCGCGCGCATCGCCTTGTTTCTCGCGAAGGCTGTCCGCGGCCCGACCTCCTTGCACCGCGAACAGCGCTTCACGTCCACTTCCTCCGGCACTCAAAGCCCTCGCAGCACCGAACCTTCGATTCGAAGGAACAGGGGGCTTACTGCCCACCTTTTTGCACGAAGGACCTCACGAAATCCTCAGCGTTCTCTTCGAGGACATCGTCAATCTCGTCCAGGACGGAGTCCACGTCGTCGCTCAGCTTCTCCTGGCGCTCCTTGAGGTCGTCGGATGCCTGCGCATCCTCTGTCTGCTCCTCGACCTCTTCCGTGGAGCGCGTCGCCTTCTGCTGGCCGCCGCCGGTGTCCTTGGTCGCCATAACCCTCACCCCGCTCGGTTCGACGTTCTTGATCAGACCCTACAAGCAGGGTCTGACATCGGCCCCGCAGTTCCCTCAACGTACGGGGACCACCTCGATGATTCCCGGACACCGACATTTCCACCCTGTCGGGCCGGGTCGATCCCGGTACCCCGTCAGTTGCCCGACAGCACCCTGACCAGGTCTTCTGCCGTGCGGCACCGGTCCAGGAGCTCCTTGACGTGATTTCGCGTTCCGCGAAGCGGTTCCAGGGTTGGGACGCGCTGGAGCGAGTCCCGGCCCGGGAGATCGAAGATCACGGAGTCCCAGGAGGCCGCCGCGACGTCGTCCGCGTACTGCTCCAGACAGCGTCCGCGGAAGTACGCGCGTGTGTCCTCCGGCGGCTTCGTACGGGCTCGCTCGACTTCGTTCTCGTCCAGGAGTCGCTTCATGCGGCCTCGGGCCGCGAGACGGTTGTACAGGCCCTTCTCGGGGCGTACGTCGGCGTACTGGAGGTCGACCAGGTGGAGGCGGGCGGCGTCCCAGTCGAGGTCGTCGCGGCGCCGGTAGCCCTCCATGAGTTCCCGCTTGGCGACCCAGTCCAGCTCGCCGGCCAGGCTCATCGGGTCGTTCTCGAGTCGGTTGAGGGTGTCCTCCCAGCGGGCGAGGACGTCCTTGGTCTGGTCGTCCGCGTCGGAGCCGAAGCGCTCCTCCACGTACTTGCGTGACAGCTCGAAGTACTCCATCTGGAGCTGGACCGCGGTGAGGGTCCGGCCGCTGCGGAGGGTGACCAGGCGCTTGAGTGTCGGGTCGTGGGAGACCTGGTGGAGGGTGCGGACGGGCTGGTCCACGGCCAGGTCGACGGCGATGAAGCCATCCTCGATCATGGACAGGACGAGTGCCGTCGTGCCCAGCTTGAGGTAGGTCGAGATCTCCGAGAGGTTCGCGTCGCCGATGATCACGTGCAGGCGGCGGTACTTCTCGGCGTCGGCGTGCGGCTCGTCGCGCGTGTTGATGATCGGGCGCTTGAGGGTGGTCTCGAGGCCCACCTCGACCTCGAAGTAGTCGGCGCGCTGGCTGAGCTGGAAGCCGTGTTCGTGTCCGTCCTGGCCGATACCGACGCGGCCCGCTCCGGTGACGACCTGGCGGGAGACGAAGAAGGGCGTGAGGTGGCGCACGATGTCCGAGAAGGGGGTCTCCCGCTTCATCAGGTAGTTCTCGTGCGTGCCGTAGGAGGCGCCCTTGTTGTCGGTGTTGTTCTTGTAGAGGTGGATCGGCTGGGCGCCGGGGAGCTGGGCCGCGCGTTCCGCGGCCTCGGCCATGATGCGTTCGCCGGCCTTGTCCCAGAGGACGGCGTCGCGGGGGTTGGTGACCTCGGGAGCGCTGTATTCGGGGTGTGCGTGGTCGACGTAGAGGCGTGCGCCGTTGGTGAGGATGACGTTGGCGAGGCCGATGTCCTCGTCGGTGAGCTGGCTGGAGTCGGCGGCCTCGCGGGCGAGGTCGAAGCCTCGCGCGTCCCGCAGCGGGTTCTCCTCCTCGAAGTCCCAGCGGGCCCGGCGGGCCCTGTGCATCGCCGCTGCGTAGGCGTTCACGATCTGGGATGAGGTGAGCATGGCATTGGCGTTGGGGTGGCCGGGGACGGAGATGCCGTACTCCGTCTCGATGCCCATTACTCGCCGTACGGTCATGCGGCCCTCCTTGCCCGGCGCTGCCCTCGGTCGGGGGCGGCGCTCAAGTACCGCTGGCGCTCCGGTGCGTGTGCGGTGCCCGTCCCCGCACTGCGCGACTCGGCGGTACCGAAGAGCCTAGAACGGCTTTGCGCTGGTGGGGAGATCATTTGCGTCATTGCCTTGCTCCAGCCGTGGCCTGAAAAACAGTCGGCTGCGGGTACCCGGTGAGGGCACCCGCAGCCGCCCTGTTTTTTACAGGTACTGACCGGTGTTCGCCACCGTGTCGATGGAGCGTCCGGTGTCGGCGCCCTGCTTTCCGGTGATGAGGGTGCGGATGTAGACGATCCGTTCGCCCTTCTTTCCGGAGATTCGGGCCCAGTCGTCCGGGTTGGTGGTGTTGGGCAGGTCCTCGTTCTCCTTGAACTCGTCCACGCACGCCTGGAGGAGGTGCGAGACGCGGATGCCCTTCTGCTTGTTGTCGAGGAAGTCCTTGATGGCCATCTTCTTGGCGCGGCCCACGATGTTCTCGATCATGGCGCCGGAGTTGAAGTCCTTGAAGTAGAGGACTTCCTTGTCACCGTTGGCGTAGGTGACCTCCAGGAAGCGGTTCTCCTCGGATTCCGTGTACATGTGCTCGACGGCCGTCTGGATCATGCTTTCGACGGTGGTCGTCTTGCTGCCGCCGTGTTCGCCGAGGTCCTCGGGGTGCAGCGGGAGGCGCTCGGTGAGGTACTTGCCGAAGATGTCCTTGGCCGCTTCGGCGTCCGGGCGCTCGATCTTGATCTTCACGTCGAGGCGGCCGGGGCGCAGGATGGCGGGGTCGATCATGTCCTCGCGGTTCGAGGCGCCGATCACGACCACGTTCTGCAGGCCTTCGACACCGTCGATCTCGGCGAGCAGCTGGGGGACGATGGTGTTCTCCACGTCCGAGCTGACACCGGAGCCGCGGGTGCGGAAGAGGGATTCCATCTCGTCGAAGAAGACGATGACGGGTGTGCCCTCGCTCGCCTTTTCGCGTGCTCGCTGGAAGACGAGGCGGATCTGCCGCTCGGTCTCACCGACGTACTTGTTGAGGAGCTCGGGACCCTTGATGTTGAGGAAGAAGCTCTTGCCGGCGGCCTGGCCGGTGACCTCGGCGACCTTTTTGGCCAGCGAGTTGGCGACGGCCTTGGCGATGAGCGTCTTTCCGCATCCGGGGGGCCCGTAGAGCAGGACGCCCTTGGGCGGCCGCAGTTCGTGCTCCTTGAACAGGTCGGGGTAGAGGTAAGGAAGCTCGACCGCGTCGCGGATCGCTTCGATCTGGCCGCCCAGACCACCGATCTGCTCGTAGCCGATGTCGGGAACCTCTTCGAGGACGAGTTCCTCGACCTCGCTCTTCGGGACGATTTCGTAGACATAGCCGGAACGGGGTTCGAGCAGCAGGGCGTCGCCGGGACGGATATTGACGTCCAGCAGTGGCTCTGCGAGCCGTACCACCCGTTCCTCGTCGGTGTGCCCGAGCACCAGAGCGCGCTCGCCGTCCTCGAGGATCTCCTTGAGGGTGACGATGTCCCCGACGCGCTCGTACTTCATGGCCTCGACCACGTTGAGCGCTTCGTTGAGCATCACTTCCTGGCCGCGCCTGAGCTCTTCGAGCTCGACGCTCGGGCTGACGTTCACCCGGAGCTTGCGGCCACCGGTGAAGATGTCGGCCGTGCCGTCCTCGTTCGCCGTGAGGAAGACGCCGAAGCCGGCCGGTGGCTGTGCGAGCCGGTCGACCTCCTCCTTGAGGGCCACGATCTGGTCGCGGGCCTCACGGAGCGTGTTGGCGAGTCGCTCGTTCTGGGCGGACACGCCGGCCAGATTGGTCTGCAGCTCGACGATCCGCTCTTCGAGAATCCTCGTGTGTCGCGGAGAGTCGGCGAGCTTGCGTCGCAGGACGGCGATCTCCTGCTCAAGGTAGGCAATCTGCCCGGCCGGGTCGTCGGACCCTCGTCCCGGGCGGATGCCGCGGTTCATGTCGTCGTCGTGGGCTGCCACGGTCCTCACCTCCTCCAAGGGGAGCTGGACGCTTCCAGACCCTACCTGGGTGGGTGTCGATTGAAACCCCTAGATCACAAAGACGGTCGAGGTGTGTCCGATCTTCACCCTTGCGCTCTCCCTCACGCCAGGGGAATACCCACCGAACATGATTGGGAAGCCGCCGGAGGTAGGGTCGAAGTGTTCAACACCCGTCAGAGCTGGCCGGATTCCCGGTTCGGCTCGACTTCTCAACGGCAGGAGACATGAGCGTGCAGCAGGAGGCCGGGACCGGCGGTGAGGCGCTGGAGGTCTGGATCGATCAGGACCTGTGTACCGGCGACGGCATCTGCGCCCAGTACGCCCCGGAGGTGTTCGAGCTGGACATCGACGGGCTGGCCTATGTGAAGGGCGCGGACGACGAGCTGTTGCAGGCCACTGGCGCCACAACGCCCGTACCGCTGCCGCTTCTCACGGATGTGGTGGACTCGGCGAAGGAGTGTCCGGGCGACTGCATCCATGTACGGCGGGTTTCGGACAGGGTCGAGGTCTACGGTCCGGACGCGGAGTGAGCGTCCGGGTGCTTCCTGTTACCACTGTCTGATGGGTCACACTCTCGGGTTGCGCGGCTCAGACGCTGTGTGCGCCCGCGGGTGTCGAGCGCATGAACGCGCCATTCTTCCACTGCCACTTCGCGCTGTCCGTGACGTCCGGACAGCAGCGGGGAACGTCGCTCGACGAGTAGCCGCGGAGTGTGGCGAGGACGGCTCCGTCGCGTACCGCGATGTCACTCACCGTGTCGCCGGACTTCGGGGCGATGAGCGTGGCCACCACGCGGGGCTTGTCGGCGTGTGACGCGCGCGTGATGACGTAGACGCCGTCGGGCGGGGTGCCCATGGGGGCGTCGCAGTGCACCACGGCCACGGTCTCCGGGTTGCCGTCCCCGTCGAGGTCCCCGGAGGTCTTCTTCTGTACCACTGCCTTCACCGGGCCGCAGGTGATCGGAAAGTCGATGCCCACGGTGCTGGGGGCGGTGGCCGCGTGGGTGGTCCGGGGGCCGGCCGCCTGGGCCGCCGTCGCCGGGTTGGGCTGCAGGAGCGAGGAGAGGGCCATCACGCCGGAGATGGCCGTGGCGGTGGCGACCCAGTGGATCGGGCGGGTGTGCGTGTGTGCCAGTTCCGGGACGGCGGATTGCTGCACTAGGAAGTGTCTCCTGTGAGGGCTGTGCCGGTGGGGATGGCCAGCATCGTGCCACACGTCACAGTGCGGGGGAACGGCGGGGTGTTCGGTTCCTCGACAAGATCCCGTCGGGATTGTTCGTTTTGTGGCGTCGTGTCAACAGAAAGGCGCTGCGGCCGAGTTCCGGAGGGTTTCCGGGAACTCGGCCGCAGCGCCCATACGTTGAGTGCGGTACGGACCGCGCTAGCGGCCGGTGCCTCCGCCGGCGTTGGGGCCGGTGTAGTCCTCGCCGTAGGCGCCCTTGGCGGGGCGGCGGCGGCGCATGGGCGGCTCGACGCCGTCGGCGAGGCGGCGGGCGGTGAGCAGGAAGCCGGTGTGGCCGATCATCCGGTGGTCCGGGCGAACCGCCAGGCCCTCCACGTGCCAGTTGCGGATCATCGACTCCCAGGAGGTCGGCTCGTTGAAGGAGCCGATCTCTCGGATGGACTCGACGGTCCGGGCGAGCTGGGTGGTGGTGGCGACGTAGCAGCAGAGGATGCCGCCGGGGACGAGCGCCTTGGAGACGGCCTCGAGGCATTCCCAGGGGGCGAGCATGTCGAGGATGACGCGGTCGACGTCGGTGTCGGAGAGGTTGTCCTGGAGGTCGCCGACGGTGAGCTGCCAGGCGGGGTGCGGGCCGCCGAAGTAGCGCTCCACGTTCTGCTGGGCGATCTCGGCGAAGTCCTCGCGGCGCTCGTAGCTGTGCAGCATGCCCTGGTCGCCGATGGCGCGCAGCAGGAAGCTGCTGAGCGAGCCGGAGCCGACGCCGGCCTCCACGACGCGTGCGCCGGGGAAGATGTCGGCGAAGGCCAGGATCTGCCCCGCGTCCTTGGGGTAGACCACGGCGGCGCCGCGGGGCATGGACAGGACGTAGTCGGGGAGCAGGGGGCGCAGCGCGAGGTAGGCGACGTTCCCGGTGGTGCGGACAACGCTGCCCTCGGGTGCACCGATCAGTTCGTCGTGCGGGAAGGAACCCTTGTGGGTGTGGAAGTTCTTCCCGGCCTCGAGCGTGAACGTGTAGTGGCGGCCCTTGGGGTCGGTCAGCTGAACCTGGTCCCCGACCTTGAAGGGCCCGCGCCTGCGGGCTGCACCGGTCGGTTCGGACATGTGAACAGACTACCGGGGTTTGTGGGGGCCGCCGACCACTAGGAGGGTCTGGCCATGGCCTTCACGAAGGCCCGCTCGACGTCGGCGGCGGACAGGACTCCGTAGATCTCGCCGGTCTCCTCGACCACCAGGTATTCGGTGGCCGGGGTGGCCCGCAGGACGTCGAGGAGGTCTTCGCCCGCGAGTTCGGCGGAGACGCGCATGCCGTCCGTGAGGTCCTGGGCGAGGCCGCTGACGGCGACCCAGGGGCGGCGGTGTTCCGGTACGCCGACGATGGCGGCCTCGCGGACGAGGGAGAGGGGGGTGCCCTCGGGGTCGACGACGACAAGGGCGCGAGCGCCGGCGGCGTTGGCCCGGCGCAGTGCCTCCGAGAGGGGGGTGTCGGTCTCGACCGGGACGGCGCGGCGGGTGAGGTTGCGGGCGCGCAGGTCGGGGAGGTGCTCGCGCAGGCGGGCCATGCGCAGGCTGTTGCCGGCGCCGGTCCAGATGATGGCGGCGAGGATCGCGGCGAGCAGGGCGTCGGTGACGGTGTCCATGCCGACGCTGTCCTCGGCGGTGGAGCCGAGGGCGCCGGACTGGGTGAGCAGCGGGAGGCCGATCAGGACGGAGACGGCGAGGGCGCGGCCGACCCAGGCGGCGGCGATGGTCCCGCTCATCGGCCGCCCGGTGATCTTCCAGACGACGGCGCGGAGCATGCGGCCGCCGTCGAGGGGCAGGCCGGGCAGGAGGTTGAAGGCAGCGACGATGAGGTTGGAGATCATCAGGCCGGCCAGCAGGACGCCGGGGACGGTGCCGGGTTCCACGGGCTGCAGCGCGACGTAGAAGAGGCCTGCGAGGACGAGGGAGAGGAGGGGGCCGACGAAGGCCAGGACGAATTCCCGGCCGGGGGTCTCGGCCTCCTTCTCGATCTCGGAGACGCCGCCGAAGAACTGGAGCTGGATACGGCGGACGGGGAGCTTGAAGCGGAGGGCCGCGACCGTGTGGGCCAGCTCGTGGACGAGGACCGAGGCGTAGAAGGCGACCGCGAAGAAGAGGGCGACGAGGTAGCGGGCGGCGCCGAGTTCGGGCAGCACGCGGTCGAGTTGGCCGCCGAACACCCAGGTGATCAGGGCGGCGACGAGGAACCAGCTGGGCGCGACGTACACGGGCACGCCGAAGGGGCGGCCCATGAGCAGGCCGCCGCCGGGTTCCCGGGGGCGCTTGGGCGGACGGTTCTTGGCGGTGCCGGAGTGGGCGAAGGGGCGGTCGCCGTGGGCGTAGGGGGCCGGGTGGTCGCCGGAGGTGCGGTCGTCCGCAGAGCTGTCGTCCGCGGGGGTCTTGTCCGCGGGGGTCTTGTCCGCGGGGGTCTTGTCCGCGGGGCTGCCCTCGGGGGTTGCTTGCGGTTCGGCGCCTTGGGGCTTGTCCTGCCCGCCCGTGTCGCTTTCGGCGGGGCCGTTGCCGTCCTCGCGGGAGACCTGCCCGTCCGCCGCCGGACGGGGGGTCTTGGGGTCCGTGCCGTTGCCCGGCTCGGTGTCCCTCGCTTCGGCCTTCGTGGGCTGTTCGTCGGCCGGGGTGGGTGAGGGGGCGGCCGGGGCCGCAGACCCTGCGTGGTGCTCGGCCGGCTCGTCGGTGCCGGACCGCGGCTGCCCGCTCCCGCCGCTCTCGTCCACGATGTCCCCTCGTTCGAAGCATCTCCCGCGCCTGCCGGGCGGAAGGGTCTGGGGTCGATGGTATGCGGCAGTAGCGACGCGTTCCGCCCCGGCACCCCCTGTGTTTTCCCAGGCGTCGCACCCGTTGCGGCCGCGGCTGGGTCACTGTCAGTGGCGGGCCGTAAGGTCTGGGGTCATGGAGACGAGCACGGAGGGCGCGGCGGAGGCCCACAGCAGCGGTACGGCGCAGGCGGGTTCGCCGGTCGTGGCGGAAGTGGCGGCAGCGGCGACGGTGACGGCGGTCGACACGGTGAGCACGACACCGCGGGTCGCCATAGCGCCCGCCAGTCTGTCGCCGTCGCGTGCCAGTGACTTCATGCAGTGCCCGCTGCTCTACCGGTTCCGCGTCATCGACCGGCTGCCCGAGAAGCCGAGCGAGGCGGCGACCCGGGGCACGCTGGTGCATGCGGTGCTGGAGCGGCTCTTCGACGCCCCGGCCGCGGAGCGGACCGCGCCGCGCGCCAAGTCCCTGATCCCTGGGCAGTGGGACCGGCTGCGCGAGAGCCGCCCGGAAGTGGTGGAGCTGTTCGAGGACGATCCCGAGGGCGAGCGGCTGGCGCGCTGGCTGGGTGAGGCGGAGCGGCTCGTCGAGCGCTGGTTCTCGCTCGAGGATCCGACCCGCCTCGAACCCGCCGAGCGGGAGTTGTTCGTCCAGGCCGAGCTGGACTCGGGGCTGATGCTGCGCGGGATCATCGACCGGGTCGATGTGGCGCCCACGGGCGAGGTGCGGATCGTCGACTACAAGACGGGCAAGGCGCCCCGTCCCGAGTACGCCGAAGGCGCGCTGTTCCAGATGAAGTTCTACGCGCTGGTGGTGTGGCGCCTGAAGAACGTCGTCCCGCGCCGCCTCCAGCTCGTGTATCTCGGCAGCGGGGACGTGCTGACCTACGATCCCGTCCTCGCCGACCTGGAGCGCGTCGAGCGCAAGCTGCTCGCGCTGTGGGAGGCGATCCGGGAGGCGACGGAGTCCGGGGACTGGCGGCCGCGCCCCACGAAGCTGTGCGGTTGGTGCGACCACCAGGCGCACTGCCCGGAATTCGGGGGCACTCCCCCGCCCTATCCGCTGCCCGTGGCCGGGGCCGGCCCCGAATCGGCCGGGGGTCCGGCCCGCGGGGCGGACCCGATCGAAGACACCGTCCCCGGGGAGTCGTAGACGCCGCCGGTGAGGGCGGCCGAGTCCGGTGCCGTCGAGCAGGGCAGAATGGGGCCGGACTAGCGAAGGAGACTTACGTGGCCATCCGCGTCCTACTGGTCGACGACCAGCCGCTGCTGCGCACCGGCTTCCGGATGATTCTGGAGGCCGAGCAGGACATCGCGGTCGTCGGCGAGGCCGGAGACGGCCTCCAGGCTCTGGACCAGGTGCGGGCGCTGCAGCCCGACGTGGTCCTCATGGACATCCGTATGCCCCGCATGGACGGGGTGGAGGCGACCCGGCAGATCACCGGGCCCGGGCGGGACGGCCCGGCGAAGGTGCTGGTGCTGACCACGTTCGACCTCGACGAGTACGTGGTGGAGGCGCTGCGGGCGGGTGCCAGTGGCTTCCTGCTGAAGGATGCGCCCGCCAATGAGCTGGTGCAGGCGATCCGGGTCGTCGCCGGCGGCGAGGCCATGCTCGCGCCGAGCATCACGCGGCGGCTGCTCGACAAGTACGCCACTCACCTGCCCTCCGGCGAGGAGCCCGTGCCGGACACGCTGCACACGCTCACCGAGCGCGAGGTGGAGGTGCTGAAGCTGGTGGCCCGCGGGCTGTCCAACGCCGAGATCGCCGCCGATCTCTTCGTCAGCGAGACCACCGTCAAGACGCACGTCGGTCATGTGCTGACCAAGCTGGGGCTGCGCGACCGGGTGCAGGCCGCGGTGTACGCGTACGAGAGCGGGCTGGTGCGTCCCGGCGCGCAGTAGCCGTCGTACACAGAGCGAAACCAGAGGGCGCTGCTTTCTCCCGAGGAGGAAGCAGCGCCCCTGGTGTGTGTACCGATCAGTCCTTGCTGAGTTCCCAGAAGCGGAAGACCGTCGAGGCGTCGAGGCAGTACTCGAGGCCGTAGACGCCTTCACGGGTCACCGCGTACTGCTTGGCCTGCCAGACCGGGAGGACGGGCAGCTGGTCGGCGACGATGTCCTGCAGACGGTCGTAGTCGTTGTCGGTCGCGGCGCGGTCGCTCTCGGCGGCGGTGCGCGGGATGAGGGTGCCGGTGATGGTGCTGTTGCTGTAGTTGTTGCTCAGCACGTTGCCCTGGCCGAAGAAGGGGGACGTGAAGTTGTCGGCGTCCGGGTAGTCCGGCACCCAACCCTTCACGTACACGCCGTACTTGCCCTTGGCGACGTCCTTCTCGTACTGGTCGAAGGCGACGGACTTCACGTCGGCGTCGAAGAGGCCGCTGGCGTTGAGCTGCTTGGCGATCGCCTTCAACTCCTGGTCGGTGGCCGGGCCGTAGCGGGAGGGGGTCGACCACAGGGTCAGCTTCACCTTGCCGGTGATGCCCTCGCTCTTCAGGGCGGCGGCGGCCTTCGCCGGAGAGGGGCTGGAGCCGTAGGTGTCGAAGAAGGCCGTGTTGTGGCCGGCGATGCCCGCCGGGATGATCGAGTACAGCGGGGTGGCCGTGCCCTGGTAGACGTCCTTGATGAGGGCGTCGCGGTCGATCAGGTAGGCGATGGCCTTGCGCACGCCGAGCTTTCCGGCGACCGGGTCGTCCATGTTGAAGACGAGGTGCTGGACCTCGGCGCTGCTGCCCTCGACGACCTCGACCTTCGAGTTGTTGTCGGCGTTCTGGATGTCGGCGATGTCGCCCGCGCTGAGGCCTCGGTAGGCGATGTCGATCTTGTCGCCCAGCAGTGCCTTCTTCAGGGCGGACTGGTCGCCGTGGAAGAACTTGAGCGTCACGCCGGAGTTCTTCACGTCGGCGTTGCCCTTGTAGTTCTCGTTGACCGAGAAGACGGCCTTGTCGTCGCCGAACGAGTCGAGCTTGTACGGGCCGGAGCCGACGGCCTTGCCGTCCTTGCGCAGTCCCTCCGCGTCGTACTGGGTGTGGTCGACGATGGAGCCCGCGCCGGAGGCGACCTTGCTCGGGAAGGTGGCGTCGGGCACCTTCAGCCGGAAGACGACGGTCTTCTCGTCCGGCGCCTCCACCTTGTCCAGCATGGGGAACATGATCGCCGGACCGGCAGCGTCGTTGATCTTGAGCATGCGGTCGAAGGAGAACTTGACGTCCTCGGAGGTGAGCGAGTCACCGTTGCTGAACTTGAGGCCGTCCTTGAGCGTGCACGTGTAGACCTTGGTCGACGTGTCGGTGAAGTCGCACGACTTGGCGGCCTCCGGCTCGGGCTCCGTGCCTCCGTTGGGGAAGCTGAGCAGCGACTGGAAGACGTTGTTGAACAACAGCCAGGAGCCGGGGTCGTAACCGGAGGCGGGGTCGGTGGCCAGGACGTCGTCCGACATTCCCATGACCACGGAGGAACCGGTCCCCCCGGAATCACCGCTCTCCGATCCGCAGCCGGTCAAAAGGCCGGAGGCCAGCCCCGCCACTACGGGCAGGACCGGCCACTGGTTACGCATATTCACTGCAGGTGCCTTCTCGTCGGGATTCGGGACCCCGGGGCCGCCGTCCCTGGGCCCCGGGCACGAGAGAGATCAGCCGCTCACGCCACGGCTGAGCTCCCAGAGCTGAAGGGTCGAGGAGGAGTTGAGCGCGTACGCGGTCCCCGTGACGTCGTCGCGGGCGGCGACGTACTGCTTGCCCTGCCACAGGGGCAGCACGGGCACGTCGTTCGCGACGATGTCCTGGATCGCGGTGAGGTCGGGGGAGGCCGCGATGCGGTCGGCCTCTCGGCGCGACGCCGGGATCAGCGTGTTGCTGATCTTGCTGTTGTGGTACGGCGAGCCGAGGAAGTTGTCCTTGTCGAGGAACGGCGCAAGGTAGTTGTCGGCGTCGGGGAAGTCCGGGAACCAGCCCATCCCGTAGACGTCGTACTTGCCCTTCTGCTCGGCCGGGCGGAACGTCGCCCAGGGCGAGCCCTCGATGGTGGCGTCGAACAGGCCGCTGTCGTTGAGCTGCTTCTGAAGGATCTCGAATTCCTTCTTGGTGGCCGAGCCGTAGTGGTCGGTCGTGTAGTGCAGCGTCAGCTTGATCGGGGTGGTGATGTTGGCCGCGGTCAGCAGGGCCTTGGCCTTGGCGTTGCTCGGTTCGCCGTACTTGTTGAAGAACGAGTTGGAGTGGCCGGTGATGCTCGCCGGCACCAGCGAGTAGAGCGGCTCGGCCTGCGTGCCGTACACCTTGGAGACGATCTCGCCGCGGTTGATCAACTGGGCCATCGCCTGGCGGACGGCCTTGCTCTTCACGGAGGGGGCGTTGGTGTTGAAGGCGAGGTAGCGGATCTCCAGACCCGACATCTCGACCAAGTCCTCGTCGTTGTCCGTGCTGTCGGACAGCTTCTGGATCTGAGCCGGCGACATCGTCCGGGTCATCACGTCGATGTCGCCCTTGTCGAGGGCCTTGCCCATCGCGGCGGCGTCCGGGTACGAGATCATGTCGACCTTGGAGTTCTTCACCTTCAACGTCCCCTTGTAGTTGGGGTTCTTGGTGAAGGTGGCCTTGACGATCTCGTCGTTCTTGACCTCGGTCTGCACGGTGTACGGGCCGGAACCGTCGACGTCGAAGCCGTCGCGCAGCTTGTTCTTCTCGTAGTCGTCGGGGTTGACGATGCCCGCGACCGGGGTCGACAGCTTGTACGGGAAGGTGGCGTCCGCGGTCTTGAGGTGGAAGATGACTTCGTTGTCGCCCTGGGTCTCGACGGTGTCGATGGTGGACAGCAGGGCGAACACGCCGGAGTCGGCCTTGAGCGCGAGGGCGCGGTCGATGGAGTACTTCACATCGGCCGCGGTGATCTTGTCGCCGTTGGCGAACTTCAGGCCGTCGCGGAGCTTGCACGCGTAGCGCTCGTTGCCCGAGTCGGTGAAACCGCAGCTCTGGGCGGCCTCGGGCACCGGGTCGCCCTCACCCTTCGGCTGGATCATCAGGGTCTGGACGGTCTGGCGCAGAATGTTCCAGGTGCCCACGTCGTACGCGTACGCCGGGTCGAGCGGCGCCGGGGCGTCCTTCGTGGCGGTGAACCGGTCGGTGGTGCCTACCGCGATCGCGTCCCCACTACTGCTGCCACTGTCGGAACCCCCACAAGCGGCGAGCACGGGCGCGAGCAGACCGACCACCGCCGGCAGCACCAGAATCTTGCGGTTCATGCTCGTGTTTCTCCAGAGCTGTTCAGGTCCGTGTACCCGGCATGCAGGGGTGTCGCAGCGGATCACGGGGGTAGGGGCGATGGGTCTCGCAACGAGATTAGTCCGCACCAGTACGAGGGTTCGCAGCCACCGGAGTTGGGCGCCCATCACGCAGCGAAACCGGCTGCGGACAGACCGAAAACCCGACGGGGGAAGGATTAGTGCAGCGTTTCACCAATCGGGACACAAGGGCACGCCGTCGCCTCCCGAAAGGGGGTGAACAGCACACCCTGCCCGATGTGTCGAGCGCCAGGCAGGTGGGGAACGTCACACGGCCAACCGTGGGGATCAGTACCGGAATTCGGCCGTCCCGCCGTACTTCGAATTCTTTCGCGCACCGATCTTGGGAATTCAATGTCCTATCGGCGTCGCACGCTGGGTGAACGCTCGGCGCATTTCCGTCATCAGGCGGCGATCAGTCCGCGCAGAAATGCCAGGTCGACGTCTTCGAGGGACGTGACGACGGTGCGCCGGGTGGCGGGGGCGATGGGGGCCACCGAGGGCACCGCGACCACGTGGCAGCCCGCGGCCTCGGCCGCCGCGACGCCGGTCGCGGTGTCCTCGATGACCGCGCATCTGGCCGGATCCACGCCGAGTCCGGCGGCGGCCACCAGGTAGGGGTCGGGGTGCGGCTTGGTGCGCGGCACCTCGTCGCCGGCCACCGACAGGGCGAAGTGCTGAGGGCCGAGCGAACTGAGCACCCGGTCGATGATGCGCCGGTGCGAGGCGGAGACCAGGGCCGTGGGGATCTCGTACTCGGAGAGTTCGGCGAGGAGCCTGGCGGCGCCCGGCATCAACGGCAGGGCGCAGGCGATGCGGTCCTCGAACCCCTGGTTGAGCAGCACCGTGAGCTCGGCGAGGGGGATCTCGGCGCCGGTGGCCTCGATCAGGAACCCCGCGCTGCGGGTCATCGGGCCGCCGACCACGACATGACGCCAGGAGTCGTCGAGGATGTGACCGAGGCCGGCGAAGATCTCGACCTCGACGTCCCACCAGAACCCCTCGGTGTCCACCAGGGTTCCGTCCATGTCGAGGAGCACGGCCTGCAGGGCTGAGCCTTCGGCCGTACGGGTTGCGAGTGCGGGGACCGTACTGGTCATCCGGGCACACCTCCTGGGGGACGATCAGGCCGGTTCCCGCGCGGGAACCGGCCTGCAATGGACCGACCAGTGTACGTCGCTCGCCGCCGAAGCGCCTCGTTTAATCGGCGTGCTCCGGGGCACACCGTGAATACCGCCGGGGCAGGCCCTGACGTGCGTCGATGTGCCCTCGGGACGGGCCGGTGCGCAGCGGGTGCCGGAGGCTCAGCGGGCGTTGAAGTACTTCGCCTCCGGGTGGTGGATCACGATCGCGTCCGTGGACTGCTCGGGGTGCAGCTGGAACTCCTCGGAGAGGTGGACTCCGATGCGCTCCGGCTGGAGCAGGTCGGCGATCTTGGCGCGGTCCTCCAGGTTGGGGCAGGCGCCATAGCCGAGGGAGAAGCGGGCGCCCCGGTACTTCAGGGCGAACATGTCCTCCATCTCGCCGGGGTCCTCACCGGCGAAGCCCAGCTCCGAACGCACGCGCGCGTGCCAGTACTCGGCGAGGGCCTCGGCCAACTGGACGGACAGGCCGTGCAGTTCGAGGTAGTCGCGGTAGGCGTTCGCCTCGAACATGCGCGCCGTCTCCTCGCCGATCCGCGAGCCGACGGTGACGACCTGCAGACCGACGACGTCGGTCTCCCCCGCCTCCTGCGGGCGGAAGAAGTCCGCGAGGCACAGACGGCGGCCGCGGCGCTGGCGCGGGAAGGTGAAGCGGGTGCGCTCGTTGCCGTGCTCGTCCAGGATGATCAGGTCGTCGTCCTTGGAGACACACGGGAAGTAGCCGTGGACGACGGCCGCTTCGAGGAGGCTGTCGGTCTGCAGCCGGTCCAGCAGACCGCGCAGCCGCGGCCGGCCCTCGGTCTCGACGAGTTCCTCGTACGTCGGTCCCTCGCCGGTGCGGGCCTGCTTGAGGCCCCACTGGCCCTTGAACAGCGCGCCCTCGTCCAGCCAGCTCGCGTACTCCTTGAGCTGGATGCCCTTGATGACGCGGGTGTCCCAGAACGGCGGGGTGGGGATGCGGTTGTCGATGGCGACGTCGGAGCGGACGTGGCCCTCCTCCGGGCGCTCCTCCACCTCGACGGCCGAAGTCGCCCGCACCCGGCGCTGCTTGAGCTCGGGCAGCTTGGCCCCGGGCACGCCCCGCTTGACGCCGATCAGCGCGTCCATCAGGCGCAGACCCTCGAACGCGTCGCGGGCGTACCGGACTTCGCCCTCGTAGATCTCGTGCAGGTCCTGCTCGACGTACGCGCGCGTGAGGGCCGCGCCGCCGAGGATGACCGGGAAGTCCGCCGCCAGGCCGCGCTGGTTGAGCTCCTCCAAATTCTCCTTCATGATCACCGTGGACTTGACCAGGAGCCCGGACATGCCGATGACGTCGGCGCGGTGCTCCTCGGCGGCCTCCAGGATCGCGGACACCGGCTGCTTGATGCCAAGGTTGACGACGTTGTAGCCGTTGTTGGACAGGATGATGTCGACGAGGTTCTTGCCGATGTCGTGGACGTCGCCGCGGACGGTGGCGAGGACGATGGTGCCCTTGCCCTCGTCGTCGGACTTCTCCATGTGCGGTTCGAGGTGGGCCACCGCGGTCTTCATGACCTCGGCGGACTGGAGGACGAACGGCAGCTGCATCTGGCCGGAGCCGAACAGCTCGCCGACGACCTTCATGCCGTCCAGGAGCGTCTCGTTGACGATGTCGAGAGCGGGACGATCCTGCAGGGCCTCGTCGAGGTCGGCCTCCAGGCCGTTCTTCTCGCCGTCGATGATGCGGCGCTTGAGGCGCTCCTCCAGCGGGAGGGCGGCCAACTCCTCGGCCTTGCCCGCCTTCAGGGACTTGGCGGTGGCGCCCTCGAACAGGGCCATCAGCTTCTGCAGGGGGTCGTAGCCCTCGGCGCGGCGGTCGTGGATCAGGTCGAGAGCCGTCTGCACCTCCTCCTCGCTGAACCGGGCGATCGGCAGGATCTTCGACGCGTGCACGATCGCCGAGTCGAGGCCCGCCTTGACGCACTCGTCCAGGAAGACGGAGTTGAGCAGGATGCGCGCGGCCGGGTTGAGGCCGAAGGAGATGTTGGACAGGCCCAGCGTGGTCTGCACGTCCGGGTGGCGGCGCTTGAGTTCGCGGATCGCCTCGATGGTGGCGACGCCGTCCTTGCGGGACTCCTCCTGGCCGGTGCAGATGGTGAAGGTCAGGGTGTCGATGAGGATGTCCGACTCGTGGATGCCCCAGTTGCCGGTCAGGTCGTCGATCAGCCGCTCGGCGATCTCGACCTTCTTCTCCGGCGTACGGGCCTGGCCCTCCTCGTCGATGGTCAGCGCGATGAGCGCGGCGCCGTGCTCCTGCGCGAGCTCGGTGACCTTCGCGAAGCGGGACTCCGGGCCGTCGCCGTCCTCGTAGTTGACCGAGTTGATGACCGCGCGGCCGCCGAGCTTCTCCAGGCCCGCCCTGAGGACGTCGACCTCGGTGGAGTCCAGCACGATCGGCAGGGTGGAGGCCGTGGCGAAGCGGCCGGCCAGCTTCTCCATGTCGGCGACGCCGTCGCGGCCGACGTAGTCCACGCACAGGTCCAGCATGTGGGCGCCCTCGCGGATCTGGTCGCGGGCCATCTCCACGCAGTCGTCCCAGCGGCCCGCCAGCATGGCCTCGCGGAACTTCTTCGAGCCGTTGGCGTTGGTGCGCTCGCCGATCGCCAGGTACGCGGTGTCCTGGCGGAACGGCACGGTCTGGTAGAGGGAGGCCGCGCCCGGCTCGGGCTGCGGGTGACGCTCGGTCGGCGCGAGGTCGCGGACCCGCTCGACGACCTGGCGCAGGTGCTCGGGGGTGGTGCCGCAGCAGCCGCCGATGAGGGAGAGGCCGTACTCGCGTACGAAGGTCTCCTGGGCGTCGGCGAGCTCCGGCGCCGTGAGCGGGTAGTGGGCGCCGTCCTTGCCGAGGACCGGGAGGCCCGCGTTGGGCATGCAGGACAGCTGGATGCGCGAGTGGCGGGCCAGATAGCGCAGGTGCTCGCTCATCTCGGCGGGGCCGGTGGCGCAGTTCAGGCCGATCATGTCGATGCCGAGCGGTTCGAGGGCGGTCAGGGCCGCGCCGATCTCGGAACCGAGCAGCATGGTGCCGGTCGTCTCCACCGTCACCGACACGACCAGCGGGACCTCGTACCCGGCGGTCTCCATCGCCCGGCGGGCGGCCAGGACGGAGGCCTTGGTCTGCAGCAGGTCCTGGGTGGTCTCCACCAGAAGCGCGTCGGCGCCGCCGGCGAGGAGGCCCTCCGCGTTCTGCTGGTACGCGTCACGGATGGCGCGGAAGGTGGTGTGGCCGAGGGTGGGCAGCTTGGTGCCGGGCCCGATCGAACCGAGCACCCAGCGCTGCCGGCCGTCGCGCGCGGCGAACTCGTCCGCCGTCTCGCGGGCGATGCGGGCACCGGCCTCGGACAGCTCGGCGACGCGCTCGGGGATGTCGTACTCGCCCAGTGCAGTGAGATTGGCGCCGAAGGTGTTGGTCTCGACGCAGTCGACGCCCGCGTCGAAGTAGGCGGAGTGCACCGAGCGGACGATGTCCGGGCGGGTGACGTTGAGGACCTCGTTACAGCCCTCCAGCTGCTGGAAGTCGTCCAGCGTGGGGTCCTGCGCCTGCAGCATGGTGCCCATCGCTCCGTCGGCCACCACCACACGGGTGGCGAGCGCCTCACGGAGCGCGGACGCACGGGTCCGGCTGTCGGCGGAAGGGGTCAGTGGCGACGAGGCCATGAAAGGGCTCCCTAGAGTGCGACGGCTGTCGGCTTTGCGCCCACCCGCGGATCTCCCCGCGGTGGGCGCACCTCGCCAGGGTAACCGGGTCCGCACCGGGATGGTCGGGGCGTCCACGGGGCGGACGAGGGTGACGGGCAGGTCACTCACGGGATACGAGTGGCACAACAGATCCCGACGGATGACGACCGACCATTAGCGGGAGGTCGACATCGACCGGTAGTGTTCGACATTGCCGAACGGCGGCAGCGACGTCGCGCGTCGACGGTCGAAGGGGACGGAGGCAGCACGGCGATGGCACGGAACATCCAGTCGCTCGAACGGGCGGCCGCGATGCTGCGGCTGCTCGCGGGCGGCGAGCGTCGGCTCGGCCTCTCGGACATCGCCTCGTCACTGGGCCTCGCCAAGGGCACGGCCCACGGGATTCTGCGCACCCTCCAGCAGGAGGGTTTCGTCGAGCAGGACGACGCCTCCGGGCGCTATCAGCTGGGCGCGGAGCTGCTGCGCCTCGGCACCACCTATCTCGACGTCCACGAACTGCGCGCGCGTGCCCTGGTGTGGACGGACGACCTGGCCCGGTCCAGCGGGGAGAGCGTCTATCTCGGCGTCCTGCACCAGCAGGGCGTACTGATCGTGCACCACGTCTTCAGGCCCGACGACAGCCGTCAGGTGCTGGAGATCGGGGCCATGCAGCCCCTGCACTCCACGGCCCTGGGCAAGGTCCTGTCGGCGTACGACCCGGTCGCGCACAGCGAGGTGATCGAGGCCGACCGCAAGCCCTTCACCGAGCGGACCGTGTGCGAGCTGGAGGACTTCGAGCACATCCTCGACATGTCCCGCGCGCGCGGGTACGCCGCCGACGTCGAGGAGACCTGGGAGGGCGTCGCCTCCGTCGCCGCGCCGATCCACGACCGGCGGCGGATGCCGGTGGGGGCGGTCGGCATCACCGGCGCCGTGGAGCGGCTGTGCCGGGACGGCGAGCTGCGCCCCGAGCTGATCGCCGCGGTGCGGGACTGCGCCCGTGCGGTCTCGCGCGACCTGGGTGGCGGGCGGTTCTGAGGGCCAACGCGAAGGCCGGGGCGTCGGACGACGTTCCGGCTCCGGGCGTACCTCGGCGCAGTGGCGCAAACCGCCCAGTCGGTACCCACCGTGCTTGTTACTCGCCCGTACGCACCTGACCTGCAAGATCGACAGCTCACAGCAATCAATAACGATCGCATTTTCGCCAACGGGACTCTTGACGCACACGTGACGCCGGAGCAAGACTCCCGTCCATCGGTCGGCATTGTCGAACACCTACCGGCAATACGCGCTAGAGTGTGACAACGCCAAGGGCCGGCATCGCTCTCACCCCCGAGGGCAGCTCGAACTCCCGGAGGGACCCGGGGTTCGGTCCCCTGGACGAAGGACAAAGGAGTCGCGGGTGTCCAGCTCCGACATCTTCATCGGCGAGACCATCGGTACCGCCATACTCATCCTGCTCGGCGGCGGCGTCTGCGCCGCCGTGACGCTGAAGGCCTCCAAGGCCCGTAACGCCGGCTGGCTGGCCATCACCTTCGGGTGGGGCTTCGCGGTCCTCACGGCGGTCTACACGTCGGCACCGCTCTCCGGCGCCCACCTGAACCCGGCCGTGACGCTCGCACTCGCGATCAAGGACGGCGACTGGAGCAACGTTCCGGTCTACTGGGCCGGACAGCTGCTCGGCGCCGCGATCGGCGCGACCCTGGTCTGGGTCGCCTACTACGGTCAGTTCCACGCGCACCTCACCGACAAGGAGATCGTCGGCGGTCCGGGTGCGCAGGCCACGAAGGTCAAGGCCGTCGAGGCCCAGGAGACCGGCGCCGGCCCGGTGCTCGGCATCTTCTCCACCGGTCCGGAGGTCCGGGTCGTCTGGCAGAACCTCGCCACGGAGATCATCGGCACCGTCGTGCTGGTCCTCGCCGTCCTCACGCAGGGCCTGAACGACAAGGGCAACGGCCTCGGCACCCTGGGCGCCCTGATCACCGCCCTCGTGGTCGTCTCGATCGGTCTGTCCCTCGGCGGCCCGACCGGCTACGCGATCAACCCGGCCCGTGACCTCGGTCCGCGCATCGTGCACGCACTGCTTCCCCTGCCCAACAAGGGCGGTTCGGACTGGAGCTACGCCTGGATCCCGGTGGTCGGTCCACTGATCGGCGGCGCCATCGCTGCAGGCATCTACAACGTCGCTTTTGCTTAAGAGCACCAGGCTTCACCGCACTTAGCGAGCACCGCGCCGTACCGACCTCTTATCCACGGAACCCCAGGAGCACACAGTGACCGACGCGCACACCGCCGGCCCCTTCATCGCCGCCATCGACCAGGGCACCACCTCCAGCCGCTGCATCGTCTTCGACCGCGACGGACGTATCGTCTCCGTCGACCAGAAGGAGCACGAGCAGATCTTCCCGAAGCCGGGCTGGGTCGAGCACAACGCCACCGAGATCTGGACCAACGTCGAGGAAGTCGTCGCCGGGGCCATCTCCAAGGCCGGCATCACCAAGGACGACATCAAGGCCATCGGCATCACCAACCAGCGCGAGACCACTCTCCTCTGGGACAAGAACACCGGTGAGCCCGTCCACAACGCCATCGTCTGGCAGGACACCCGCACCGACGCCCTCTGCAAGGAACTCGGGCGCAACGTTGGCCAGGACCGCTTCCGCCGCGAGACCGGCCTCCCCCTGGCCTCGTACTTCGCCGGCCCCAAGGCCCGCTGGCTGCTCGACAACGTCGAGGGTCTGCGCGAGCGCGCCGAGGCCGGGGACATCCTCTTCGGCACCATGGACAGCTGGGTCATCTGGAACCTGACGGGCGGTGTCAACGGCGGCAAGCACGTCACCGACGTCACCAACGCCTCCCGCACCATGCTGATGAACCTGCACACCATGGAGTGGGACGAGAAGATCGCCGAGTCCATCGGCGTCCCGCTGGCGATGCTGCCGGAGATCCGCTCCTCCGCCGAGGTCTACGGCGAGGTCACGGGCGGCAGGCTCGGCGACATCCTCGGTGGCATCCCCGTCGCGTCCGCGCTCGGCGACCAGCAGGCGGCCCTGTTCGGCCAGACCTGTTTCTCCGAGGGCGAGGCCAAGTCGACGTACGGCACCGGCACCTTCCTGCTGATGAACACCGGTGAGAAGCCGGTCAACTCGTACAACGGCCTGCTGACCACGGTCGGCTACCGCATCGGCGACCAGAAGGCGGTCTACGCCCTGGAGGGCTCGATCGCGGTCACCGGTTCGCTGGTGCAGTGGATGCGCGACCAGATGGGCCTGATCTCCACCGCCGCCGAGATCGAGACGCTCGCGCTCACGGTCGAGGACAACGGCGGCGCGTACTTCGTGCCGGCCTTCTCCGGTCTGTTCGCCCCGTACTGGCGCTCCGACGCCCGCGGTGTGATCGCCGGTCTGACCCGGTACGTCACCAAGGCGCACCTCGCGCGCGCCGTCCTGGAGGCCACGGCCTGGCAGACCCGTGAGATCACCGACGCCATGACGAAGGACTCCGGCGTCGAGCTCGCGGCGATCAAGGTCGACGGCGGCATGACCTCCAACAACCTGCTGATGCAGACCCTCTCGGACTTCGTGGACGCCCCCGTGGTGCGCCCGATGGTCGCCGAGACCACCTGCCTCGGCGCCGCCTACGCCGCCGGTCTCGCCGTCGGCTTCTGGACCAGCACCGACGACCTACGTGCCAACTGGCGCCGGGCCGCCGAGTGGACCCCCAACATGGCCGCGGAGAAGCGCGACCGTGAGTACAAGAGCTGGCTCAAGGCCGTCGAGCGGACCATGGGCTGGCTCGAGGACGAGGAGTAAGAACCAGAATGACCAGTCAGTCCACCCTGCAGTCCGTGCCTGCCCTGGGTACGCGCCCGGCCTCCGGCTCCAACCCGAGCCGGGCCGAGACCCGGGAGCAGCTCGCCAAGGCGTCGTACGACCTTCTTGTGATCGGCGGCGGCATTCTGGGCATCTCCACCGCCTGGCACGCCGCGCAGTCCGGGCTCAGGGTGGCGCTGGTCGATGCCGGCGACTTCGCCGGCGCCACGTCTTCCGCCTCCTCCAAGCTTCTCCACGGCGGTCTGCGCTATCTGCAGACCGGCGCGGTGAAGCTGGTGGCGGAGAACCACTTCGAGCGCCGTGCGGTCTCCCGCCAGGTGGCACCTCACCTGGCGAACCCGCTCACGTTCTACCTCCCCGTGTACAAGGGCGGGCCGCACGGCGCTGCGAAGCTCGGGGCGGGCGTCTTCGCCTACTCCGCGCTCTCCGCGTTCGGTGACGGCGTCGGACACCTGCTGTCGCCGGCCAAGGCCGCGCGGGACGTGCCGGAGCTGCGCACCGACAACCTCAAGGCCGTGGCCGTGTACGGCGACGACCAGATGAACGACGCGCGCATGGCGCTGATGACGGTCCGTGCGGCCGTCGAGGCGGGCGCCGTGGTGCTCAACCACGCCGAGGTGACCGGACTGCGGTTCACCAAGGGCCGGGTGACCGGTGCCGAGCTACGCGACCGCCAGTCCGGTGACGAGTTCGGCGTCAGCGCCCGTCTGGTGCTCAACGCGACCGGCCCGTGGGTCGACCACCTGCGCAAGATGGAGGACCCGAATGCCGCGCCGTCGATCCGTCTGTCGAAGGGCGCGCATCTGGTCCTGAAGCGGACGTCGCAGTGGAAGGCCGCGCTCGCCACCCCCATCGACAAGTACCGCATCACCTTCGCCCTCCCCTGGGAGGACATGCTGCTGCTCGGTACGACCGACGAGGAGTTCGAGGGCGACCCGGCGGACGTCGCGGTCACCGAGAAGGACACGGCCCAGATACTCGACGAGGCCGCGTTCTCCATCCGTGACCAGCAGCTGTCCCGTGACCTGATCACCTACTCCTTCGCGGGTCTGCGCGTGCTGCCGGGTGGCCCCGGCGACACCGCGAAGGCCAAGCGCGAGACGGTCGTGACCGAGGGCAAGGGCGGCATGCTGTCCGTCGCGGGCGGCAAGTGGACGACCTTCCGGCACATCGGCCGTACGGTGATGCAGAAGCTGGAGGCGCTGCCGGGCGCACCGCTGGGTGACGACTTCGAGCCCATCTCGTCGCTGCCGAAGAAGCTGCCGCTGCCCGGTGTCGCCAACCCGCGTGCGGTCGCCCACCGGCTGCTCGTCGACAACCCCGCGCCGGGTCCGCGCATGGCTGCCGACACGGCCAAGCACCTTGCCACGCACTACGGTTCGCTGGCCTTCGACATCGCCCGGCTGGCGAACGACAACCCGGAGCTGGGCCAGCGAGTGCACCCGGACGCGCCGGAGATCTGGGCGCAGGTCGTCTACGCCCGGGACAACGAGTGGGCCGAGACGCAGGACGACGTGCTGCGCCGCCGTACGACCCTGACGATTCGTGGGCTGGCCACGGATGAGGTTCGGGGGAAGGTTCAGGACCTGCTCGACAAGAAGTGACCTGCTGGGTGACAGGGGCGGCGCCGGCCGACGGAGCCGCCCCTTTCGCGTGCCCGGTTGTCAGTGCCGGGTGTTTTCATGGGCACATGGACATCGAACGGGCCGTCCCCGGGGAACTCGCCGCGCTGCGCGAGGCGTTCGCCGTGGCCGACGGCGCAGAGTCCGCACTCGGCTGGGCCGCCGTGGGCGCCTTCGAGGCCGAGCACGGAGTGGTGCTGCCGGAGCCCTATCGGTCGTTCGTGGCGGAGATATCCGACGGGTCGTCCCATGGGCCGCCGCAGTACGGGATGGCGGGGCTGGTCGAGAGCGCGGCCAAGCAGGACCTCGGCAAGCCGTTCCCGCTCACACGGGCGTGGCTGTGGGAGGAGGACCGCGGGCTCCACGAGGACCCCGACGCGGTCATCGAGCAGGTGGTCCACGACGGTTCGCTGGTGCTGGGCACGGACGGCTGCGGCATGAACTGGCATCTCGTCGTCACCGGCCCCCACCGGGGCCATCTCTGGCTGGTCACCGGTGAGGGCGCCCTCCCTTTCGGCGCGGTGTTCGGCGACACGGCGGCCGAGCCCGGTTTCGCGGGCTGGGTGCGGCACTGGTCGGACGGCAACGACTGGTTCGAACTGGAGTGAGGGCAGCTCGGGGCTACGGCTCCACGATGGCCCGCACGGCTGCCACGTCCGTCAACTCCTCGCGCCGCACGATCAGTTCACGGCCCAGCAGCAGAGCCCGCCGGGACGCCGGTACGGGGTCCGGCAGGGTCGTCAGGTCCGTCAGGTGCGCGAAGCCGATGATCCTGCGGACGATCTCCGTGCCGGCGTAGCCCAGCGACTGTGTCCAGACGCGGTGCAGGAAGCGGTCGAGGTAGGCGTCGTCGAAGAACGTGTCGACGCGGGTCGGCCACAGACGGCGGAACTCGGTCTCGAACGCGTCCCAGGAGAGCCGGAGTTGGTCGGCGTGGTCGGAGAGCGTGCCGAGGGCGCGCGCCCGTTCCTCCGAGACCAGCGCGTTGGCCCAGTACAGGCCGAGGTCGAAGCCGATCGGGCCGACGAAGGAGAACTCGGGGTCGAAGACCCGTACCACGGGGGCGCCTTCGCGGGTGCCGACCATGATGCTGCCGGTGTGCAGGTCTCCGTGAAGGAGCGCCTGGGCGCCGGTCATGAAGGTGTGGCGCAGGTCGGCGACCTCGGTGCGCAGCCGGGCGTCGGCGCGGAAGGTGGCCGCCAGGTCGTCCAGGCCCTCGTGCCAGTGGTTGTGCTCGTGCTCGACGTACGGCTCGGACAGGACCACGTCCTCGGTGATCTTGCAGAGCTCGGGGCTGACCGAGGCGGCGATCAGGGCCTTGCGTTCGGCGGACGGCATGCCGAAGTCGCTCGTCGTGAAGGAGAGCCGGGCGACGAGTTCACCGATCCGGGCGGAGGTGTGGGGGCCGTATGCCGCGCCCTCGTTGAGGAGCGTGCGCAGGACCTCCAGGTCCGACATGTCCTCCATGACGAGGGCGTAGTTCTCGGGGTCGTAGCCGTGGATCGCGGGGATCTTGTCGGGGGCGACCTCGGCGATCCGCTCGTAGGCCCGGGCCTCCGCGTCGGCGCGGTCCGGGTTCATCGGCCACGAGGGGCCGGCGACCCGGACCCAGGGCAGGGCCTGCTTGACGGCGACGCTGCGGGTGCCGTCGGCGGACGAGGCGAGGAAGACGCGGTTCATGTTGCCGTCCGACACCTCGCGGACGCGGATGTCTGTCACGTCCTCCCAGTGGCCCCGCTCGTGCAGGTAGCCGGGGATGTCGTCGGTCTCCAGGATGCGGTAGCCCATCGCAGAAAACTCCTCGAACTTCCTTATGCGGTACGGCGCTTGGACAAGGTGAAGCTGAAGACCAGGGCGAGGATGAGCACCGCGCCCTCGACGACGTCCTGCGTGTAGTAGGGCAGGCCCTTGATGGTGAGGCCGGTGGTGATGATGCCGATCAGGACCGCGCCCAGGGCCGTGCCCCAGACGTTCGGGCGGCCCTTGCCGAGGACCGACGTGCCGACCAGCGCGACCGCGACCGCCTCCAGCAGCTGGGAGGTGCCGGCGGAGACGTCGCCCTGGCCGATGCGGGACGCCAGGATCAGGCCGCCGACCGAGGCGAGGACGCCGGAGATGACGTAGGCGAGGGCACGATAGGCGCCGACGCGGATGCCGGCCAGACGGGAGGCCTCGGGGTTGGCGCCGATGGCGTACAGGATGCGCCCCCAGCGGGTGCGGGCCAGGAAGACCCAGGCGGCGACCGTGAGGCCGCCGAAGATCAGGACGGAGACGGGGATGCCGAGGACCGTGCCTCGGTCGATCTTCAGGAAGCCCGCGGTGAACTTGCCGGGCGCGGTGGAGCCGTCGTCCATCGTCATGCCCGGGGTGATGGACTGGCCGTCGACCAGGATGAGTTTGCTGCCCTGGATCACGAACATGGTGCCGAGGGTGGCCAGCATGTCGGGGATCTTCAGTACGACGATGAGGAGTGCGTTGAGCAGTCCCGCGAGGGCGCCCGCCGCCAGCACCGCGATGATCGCGACCGTGCCGACCTGGTTGAAGACGACCATCGTCTGGGCGGCGACCGAGACACCGAGGCCGGCGACCGCGCCGACCGACATGTCCATTCCGCCGACGGCCATGGTGAGGGTGACACCGAGGCCGAGGATGGCGGCGACCGACACGTACCGGAGGGTGTCGAGGAGGGTCGCCGACTCGCGGAAGGAGCCCTCGCTCAGCGCGAAGTAGAGGAAGAGCGCGACCGTGACGAAGATGAAGCCGTACTTGATCACGGCGTTCTGGACGCGCACGGCGGTGGAGGTCGCGGGCGGAATCGCCGCCTTGGTGGGGACCTCGGTGCTCTGGGTGGTGGTCATGGGTACGTGCTTCCTTCGGCGGCCGGTGTCAGAAGGCTCAGTCGGGCGGGCTCGGGCAGAGGGGCTCAGACGGACACGGCGATGGTCTGGATGACGCGGTCGCGCTCCGCGTCCTCGCCGTACGCGTCGAGGTGGATCTCACCGGCGGCGAGCACGACGACCCGGTCGGCGACCTCCAGTACCTCGTCGACGTCGGCGGACAGGACGAGGACGGCGGCGCCCTCGGCGGCCAGCGAGCGGGCGCGGCGGCCGATGTCGCGCCGGGCGCCGATGTCCACACCTCGGAACGGCTCGTCCAGGATGAGGACGCGGGGTGTCTCGGCGAGCCAGCGGCCCACGACGACCTTCTGCTGGTTGCCGCCGGACAGTTCCTCGACGGTGCTGTGCTCGTCGCGGGTGACGACACCGAGGGCGTCGATGGCCTCGCGGCCCAGGGCGTCCTCGCGGGAGCGGTGCATGAGTCCGGCCCTGGAGAGGGACTTCAGGAACGGCAGCGAGATGTTCTGCGCCACCGACCAGCCGGGCACGAGGGCGTCGGCGTGCCGGTCCTCCGGCACCAGGTGGACGCCACCTCGGATGGCGTCGGCGGGGCGGCGCGGCGCGTACGCCCTGCCGTCCAGTTCGACGGTGCCGGTGGTGAAGGGCTCGGCACCGAACAGGCCGCGGGCCAGCTCGGTCTTCCCCGCGCCCAACAGGCCTACGACACCGGTGACTTCGCCGGTGCGGATGTCGAGGTCGAGCGGTGCCCGGCCCTCGAAGAGGCGTACTCCTCGCAGGGACAGCGCGACGTCCCCCGAAGCCCCTTCCCTGACCGGGCGGGCCGTGGCCGCCTCCTGGGCCTGGGCCAGCATGGCGCGCAGCGCGGCGTCCCAGTCGAAGGGCCTGACCTGGTCCTCGGTGAGACGGCCGTCTCGCAGGACGACCAGGCGGTCGGCGAGCGCGTCGATCTCGCCGAGGCGGTGGGAGACGTAGAGGACCGCGATGCCCTCGTCCCGCATCCTCTCGACGAGCGCGAACAGCCGCTCCGCCTCGGCCGCGGAGAGCGCCGAGGTCGGCTCGTCGAGGATCAGCAGGCGGGGGCGGGTGGCCAGGGCGCGGGCCAGGATGAGCAACTGGCGGTCGGAGATGCCGAGTTCGGTGACGTCCTTCTTCAGGAGAGCGTCGGTCCAGTCGAGGCCGAGGCCCGCCTGGATCTCACGGGCGCGCGCCAGCAGCCGACTCGAGTTGAGGAAAGGGTTGCCGCGCCTCTGCGCCAGTTCCTCGAAGACCAGGTTCTCGGCGACCGTGAGGCCGGGCACGATGCCCTCGCCGATCCGCTGGTGCACCGTCTGGATGCCCAACTGCCGGGCGGCGAGCGGCGACTGGAGTGCCGCGGGCTCCCCTGCGACCCGTACCTCCCCGCCGTGGTCCGTGTGCACGCCCGAAAGGATCTTGATCAGGGTGGACTTGCCGGCGCCGTTCGCGCCGAGCAGCGCGACCACGCTGCCCGGGGCGATGTCGAGGGAGACGGAGGCGAGCACCGTTTTGCCGCCGAAGGCCATGCTGACGTCGCGCAGACCGACCGCGGGAGCCCCGTCAACGGCGGCCCCTCCAGCGGGTGTTCCGGCGGCCGGAGTGCCGGCCGCCGGAGCTCCTTCGGAAGGCTCAGTGGGCGACATTGGAGATCCAGTCCGCGGTGCTGACCTTGGAGAGGTTCAGCGCGGGCAGGGCCTCGCGCAGCTGGTCCATGTTCTCGATCTTGTTCTTGCGCAGGAAGTCCTGGGTGATGGCGACGGCCGGGAAGGAGACCGTGTCCTTGTTCAGCTGACCGGCCAGCTCCAGGGCGGTCGTACGGACGACGGCGGCGCCGACCGCGGACGGGTCGGTGCCCGCCGTGGCGACCCACGGGCTGTTCGCCGCGGTCATGTTCTGGATGTCGGCGTTGGAGACGTCCGCGCCGAAGACCTTCACCTTGCCCTGCAGCTTCTTGTTCTGGACGGCGAGGACGGTGCCCTTGGCGAGCTCGTCGTAGGGGGCGAAGATGCCGGTCACGTCGGAGTGCTGGGTGAGCGCGGCGGAGACCAGGGGGACGTTGTCGGTGGCCGTGGAGTCGGTGACCTTGCCGACCTTGAACTCCTGCTTCCAGCCCTGTGCGTCGGCCGTCTTCTTCCAGACGGTGTTCCGCTTGTCGAGGGCGGCGTAACCGGCCACGTTGACGTAGCCGACCTTGGCGTTCTTGCCGACCGACTTGGCCATCACGTCGAGGACGGCCTGGGCCATGCTCGCGTCGTCCTGCTCGGTGGAGACGACACCCTTGGTCTTGGTCTCCACGTCGTAGACGACGACCTTGATGCCCTTCTTCACGGCCTTGTCTATCTCCGGCTGGATGGTCGCCGGGAAGCCGTGGTCGACGATGATCGCCTGCGCGCCGGAGTTGATCGCCGAGGAGAGGTCGGTGGCCTGCTTGGCGTTGTCGGCCTGGGCGTCGTACGTCGTCAGGTCGATGCCGAGGGCCTTGGCCTGCGCCTTGGCGCCGTTGCCCCACTGCTCGAAGTAGTCGCCGGCGCCGCTCTGCCGGACCAGGGCCACCTTGACCGTGCCCTTGCTGAAGGGGGCGGGCTTCTTGCCGGTGGCGGCGGAGGCCGAGGCCGCGGTGTCGCTCGTGCTCTTCGAGGCGTCCGTGGACTGCGAGCAGCCCGCGAGGAGGAGGGCGGAGACGGAGGCCAGCGAGAGCGCGGCGAGGGGGACGCGGGTGCGGGACATGAGGGGGCTCCAGGTACGGGTGGTGCTGCGGCGATGAAGGGGGAATGCTCGGCCCGGAGCAGGGACAGGAATGCGCCACCGCGCGGTGGACGGCGAACGCCCGGCGGATCGGGGCGCGTCGGGGCTCCGGATGAGGTCAGCGACAGCTGGCTGTGGTCGACCGGAGCAAGTCCACGTACAGCCGCCGCACGAGCAGCAGCGTCTTCATGCATAGATCATGGGAACGATTTCAGCCAGGCGTCAAAGCGCTGTAAGCGGTTTCTCATCAGCTGAGACAACGACTACGTCACACCAGGTGACCGCGGCCCCTGGAGTTACCATCGACGGACCGGCACCCGACCCGGCACCGTGAGGCCCTGATGACGACATATCGCGCGACCGCGCTGCTCATGCCCTGCATGCGCCGCTGTCCCGGCGCGCTGTGTCGCGGCTGAAGCACCGTCCGCCGAAGTCGCCCTTTCCTCCCCGCCCGTCCGGTGCTTGTCTCGGTATCCGGACTTCCCTTCCAGCCTCCTGGAGTTGCTCCCATGACCCTGCTGACGACCTGGTCCGAGTCCGGCCCCGAGAGCCTCGTACGCCGCACCGCTGACCCCGCCGAGATCGCCGACGCGCTCAAGCCGCTCGGTGTGCGCTACGAGCAGTGGCCGGTCCGCGAGGACGTCCCGTTCGACGCCGGCAGCGAGACGGTGTTCGCCGCCTACGGCCCGGAGATCGAGAAGCTGAACGCCGAGGAGGGCTTCACCACGGTCGACGTCCTGGGCCTGCACCCCAGCGACGACCCGGAGTTCCCGGCGAAGGCGAAGGCGGCCCGCGAGAAGTTCCTGCAGGAGCACACGCACGACGACGATGACGAGGTGCGCTTCTTCGTCTCCGGCTCCGGCATCTTCTACCTGCACGTGAACGGCGAGGTGCACGCGGTCTTCTGCGAGAAGGGCGACCTGCTGGGCGTGCCGCGCGGCACCACGCACTGGTTCGACATGGGCACGAACCCGTCGTTCACCGCGATCCGCTTCTTCCACGAGGAGGACGGCTGGATCGGCAACTTCACCGGGTCGACCATCGCCTCACGGTTCCCGGACTACGACACGATCGCGGCGGGGTACTCGGCGGACAAGGGTGCGGCAGACAAGGGTGCAGTGTGACATTGCACTACGCCGTGGACGCCGTGGTCCTCGACATCGAGGGCACCACGAGCGCCACAGGGTTCGTCGTCGACGTGCTGTACCCGTACTCGCGCTCCCGTTTCGCCACGCTGCTCACCGAGCGGAGTGAGGATCCGGACGTGGCGCGGGCGGTTGCGCAGGTGCGGGCGGAGATCGGCGAGCCCGACGCCGACGCCGTACGCATCGAGAAGGCGCTCAACGCCTGGCTCGACGAGGACCGCAAGGCGACACCGCTGAAAACCCTCCAGGGCGTCATCTGGTCGGAGGGCTTCGCGCGCGGCGACCTCGTCTCGCACTTCTACGACGACGTCGTGCCGACGCTGCGTGCCTGGCACACGGCGGGCGTACGGCTGTACGTCTACTCGTCCGGTTCGGTGGCCGCCCAGCGGGCGTGGTTCGCGTCGAGCCCGGAGGGCGATCTGCTGCCGCTGGTCTCGGGGTTGTACGACACCGAGAACGCGGGGCCCAAGCAGGAGCCGGAGTCGTACCGCCGTATCGCCTCGACGACCGGCGTCGAGGCCGCGCGCCTCCTCTTCCTCTCCGACCGGCCCGGCGAGCTGGACGCGGCCCGCGCGGCCGGCTGGCACACGGTCGGGATCCGGCGGCCCGGGGAGCCGTACTACGAGCAAGGCGTCGGCGACCACGCACAGGCGGGGACGTTCGACGAGATCACCGTTTCGAGGAGCACCACGTGACCGCCGACATCACCCCACTCGACCTCGAGGAGGCGGGGGCGGTCCTCGCCGCCGAATCCGCCCGCTTCGCGTCCTTCGGCTGGATGCGCGGCACGTCCGGGAACCTGTCCGTGGTGCTGTCCCGGGAGCCGCTGCGGCTCGCCGTCACCGCGAGCGGTCACGACAAGGGTGAACTGACGCCCGCCGACGTGGTGTTGGTCGACGGGCAGGGCGCCGCCGTAGGGGGCGGCAAGCCGTCCGCCGAGGCCGAGCTGCACGCGCGCGTGGCCGCGTTGACCGGCGCCGGTGCGGTGGTGCACGTGCACACGGTCGCCTCCGTCGCCATGGGGCGTCGGGAGCCCGGCGGGATCGTCTTCAAGGACGTGGAGATGCTCAAGGGGGTCGGACAGCCCGCGCACGACGTCGAGGTGACGCTGCCCGTCATCGCCAACAGCCAGGACATGAAGGTGCTCGGGGACCGCCTGGAGGCGGCGCGCGATCCTCGGATGCCCGCGGTGGTGGTCGCCGGGCACGGGCTGTACGTGTGGGGCGCCGATCCGCGGCAGGCCCGGCATCACACCGAAGTCGTGGAGTGGCTGCTGGAGTTGGAACTGACCCAGCGCTGAGCACGCCCGAACACGGCGAAGGCCGCGGTCGGTCGACCGCGGCCTTCGCCGTGCTCACCGCCATCGGTGCCCTCTCACCGCAACCGGTCCCCGGGCAGCTCCCCCGCCGCCACCTCCAGCACGCCGCGCTCCGTCACCAACCCCGTCACCAGCCGCCCCGGCGTGACGTCGAACGCCGGGTTGTGGCCGCGCGACTCGGCGGGAGCCGTCCGTATGCCGCCCCACTCCAACACCTCGGCCTCGCCGCGGAGTTCGATGTGGATGTCGTCGCCGGTCCTGGTGGCCAGGTCGACCGTGGTCGTGGGGGCCGCCACCAGGAACGGGATGCCGGCGTCGGCGCAGGCCAGGGCCACGCCCACAGTGCCGACCTTGTTGGCGGTGTCGCCGTTGGCCGCGATGCGGTCGGCGCCGACGATCGCCGCGTCGACCTCGCCGCGCAGGATCGTGCCGGCCGCGGCACCGTCGGCCTGGATGTAGTGCGGGATGCCCTCCTGCACCAACTCCCAGGCGGTCAGGCGGGATCCCTGGAGGAGGGGGCGCGTCTCGTCGGCGTAGACGACCTCGAGGCGTCCGCGCGCGTGGAGTTCACGGATGACACCGAGGGCCGTGCCCCAGCCTGCGGTGGCGAGCGCGCCAGTGTTGCAGTGCGTGAGGATCCGCAACGGCCGTTCCTGGCCGACCTTTTCGAGCAGCCAGTCCGCGCCGTACGCGCCCATCGCGCGGTTGCCCTCGACGTCCTCGCGCTGGACGGCCGCGGCCTCTTCCAGCACCGCGTCGAGCCCCTCGTCGAAGCGCTTCATGACCCGGTCCACGCACACCATGAGGTTCACGGCGGTGGGCCGGGCCTCGCGTATGCGGGCGACGGCCGTGCGTATCCCGCCGTCCGTCCAGCCCTCCCGCTCCCCCTGGAGGAGGGCCAGCGCCACGCCGTACGCCCCCGCCGCCCCGATCGCCGGCGCGCCGCGCACCACGAGACGCTGGATCGCGTCGACCAGAGTGTCCACATCGCGGACATGCATCGTCTCGGTGCGGTGCGGGAGAAGCGTCTGGTCGATGAGGGCGAGGCCGTTTCCGGTCCAGTCGACAGCACGCAATTCCTGGGGCATATCGGGACACTCCTGATGTTCCGGTGGTGTCCGGTCACGGTACATGACCTGGGAGAACCACAGTTCGAGACAGTCGCGCAGGTGTCCGGAACCGGATGGTACTGTCCGGCATCCAGTCCGCAGACCGAGACGAAGGAGGAGAGCGTGCTGCTGACCAAGCGCCGCTTCCTCGACTTCGGCCGGTGTGCCGGCGACGGCTGTCGACGCTGACCCGTCCCCGCAGCGTCCTCCATCCACGCTCACACGCTCCTGCCGGAGCGTGTATCGCCGTATCCGGAAGGTCCCCTCCGATGCACCGTAGATCCCGCCGTACCGTCCAGATCGCCGCCGCCACCGCGCTCCTGGTCACCGCGGCCACGGCGTGCAACGCCGCCGCGAAGAACGACGCCTCGGACAGCGCGAGCGGCTCCGGCGGCAAGTCCTTCACCCTCGTGACCCCCGATGCCGTCGGCCAGAACGAGTTCCTGAAGCTCGCCGTCACGGGCGTCAAGGCCGCGGCGAAGCAGCACGACGGGTCGCAGAAGGTGTACGAGTCGACGGACACCGCCTCCCAGCAGCAGAACGTGCAGGCCGCGGTGGACGCGAAGCCGGACGTCATCGTGCTGGTCGGATTCGAGTTCGCCGACCTGGTGGCGCAGCAGGCCAAGGAGCACCCCAAGCAGCAGTTCCTGATGATCGACGCGTGCACGACGAAGACGTTCAAGAACGTCAGTTGCGCGGTCTTCCGGGAGCACGAGGGCGTGTACCTCGCGGGCGCGGAGGCCGGTCTGCTGAGCAAGTCCGGCAAGGTAGGTGCGGTGGACGTGCTCGACACGCCCCAGTTCCGCCGCTACAGCGACCCGTTCGCGGCCGGCGCCAAGAAGGTCGCCGCCAAGACGCAGACCTCGACCCGCTTCGTCGGCGGCCAGTCCCCCTTCGACGACTCGGCCCGCGCCAAGGAGCAGGCGAACTCGCTGCTCTCCAAGGGCTACGACCAGATCATGGCGGCGGCCGCGGCCGGCAACTACGGCGTCTTCGAGGCCGCGAAGGCCAAGGGCGCCTTCGCGTACGGCGTCGACGTCAACCAGTGCCCGTCCTCGCCCGGCACGGTCGTCGACAATGTGATCAAGCGCACGGATGTCGCCGTGGAGAAGGGCATCGAGCAGGTCCTCGGCGGCAAGGCGGGCACGACCGTCTCGTACGGCCTGAAGGAGGGCGGCATCAGCCTGACCGGCCTGGAGTCCGGCGTCGACTCGTCGAAGTGCGTGATCGCCGACCACAAGGACGTGCTGAAGAAGGTCGAGGCGCTGCGCGACCAGATCGTCGCCGGGAAGCTGAAGGTCGATGACCCCGCCGCGAGCTGACGCCAGGGACGTCGCGGACGTCGCGGTCGAACTCCGGGGAATCACCAAGCGGTTCCCCGGCACGCTCGCCAACGACGCCGTCGACCTGACCGTCCGCCGCGGCGAGATCCACGCCCTGATGGGCGAGAACGGCGCCGGAAAGTCCACGCTCATGTCGGTCCTCTACGGCATGGAGCGCGCCGACGCGGGCTCGATCCGCATCGACGGGCGGGAGGTGACCTTCGCCAGCCCTGCCCACGCCATGGCCGCCGGGCTCGGCATGGTCCACCAGAGCTTCAAGCTGTTCGACTCGCTGACGGTCGCCGAGAACGTCGTGTACGCCGCCGAGCCGCGCCGTTTCGGCCTGCTGGACCGCGGTGCGGCCCGGCGCCGGGTGCGTGAACTCGCCGAGGAGCACGGCCTCGCCGTCGACCCGGACGCCCGAGTCGGTGATCTGCCGGTGGGCCTGCGGCAGCGCGTGGAGATCCTCAAGCTGCTGCACCGCGGCGCCCGTACGCTCATCCTCGACGAGCCGACCGCCGTCCTCACGCCCGCCGAGGCGGACGCCCTGTTCGCGGTGCTCAAGTCCCTTGCCGCACAGGGGCGTTCGGTCATCCTCGTCACGCACAAGCTGCGCGAGGTGCTGGAGGGCAGCGACCATGTGACCGTGCTGCGGGACGGCCGGGTCGTGGCCCGACTGGTCACCGCGGACACCTCCGCCGACGAGATCGCGGCCGCGATGACGGGCCGCGCGCTCGAGTTGGACCGTATCCATGCGCCGGGCACGCCGGGTGACGTCGTCCTCGACGTCTCCGGTCTGGCCACCGACGCCGTGCACGAGGTCGAACTCGCCGTCCGGGCCGGGGAGATCGTCGGTATCGCGGGCGTCGCCGGGAACGGGCAGAGCGAGCTGGTCGAGGCGCTGGCCGGGCTGCGGCCGGTCACGGCGGGCCGGGTCACGCTCACCGGCGAGGACATCACCCATGCGTCGGCCACCGAGCGCCGAGCGCGTGGGCTGGCGTACGTGCCCGAGGACCGCCACGCGGTCGGTACGGCACCTGCGGCGTCCGTCGCGGACAACCTCGCGATGGGCCACCACCGTACGAGCCTGTCGTCCCGCGGGCTGCTGCCGCCGACGGCGGTCCGAGCGCACGCCGAGCGGCTCGTCGAGCGGTTCGGCATCAAGGCGGCCACCCCGGACGTACCCGCTTCCGCGCTGTCCGGCGGCAATCTGCAGAAGCTGCTGATCGGCCGCGAACTCGCCCACGACGCACCGCTGTTGCTCGTCGAGCAGCCCACGCGCGGTGTCGACATCGGCGCGATCCAGAACATCCACGACCAGCTGATCGCCTACCGCGACGCCGGTCACGCGGTCCTGCTCGTCTCGGCCGAGCTGAGCGAGATCCGCGGGCTCGCCGACCGGGTGCTGGTGATGTACGAGGGCCGGATCACGGCGTCGTACGGGAAGGACGAGGCGGACGAGCGGGTGCTGGGGCTGGCCATGGCAGGTGCGGCCGCACCTCCCAGTGACATGTCACATACCACCGTCTCCGCATCCGGTGACATGTCACACACCACTACCCCACCACCCGGCGCCAGTGGCGTGTCACCTACCACCACCGCCGTGGAGGCCGACGACTGACATGCCCCAGCGAATCTCCGGAGCCCTCCGCTCCCCCATCACCTTCTCCGTCCTCGCCGGCGTCCTCATCGGCGCCCTCTTCCTCCTCGGCACCGGCGCCGACCCGATCGCGGCCTACGAAGCGGTCCTCACCGGCTCGCTCGGCGGCGACGGCATCGGCTCCACCCTCACCACCGGCACCAGCGTCCTCGGCATGGCGCTGGCGCTGGCGATCCCGCTGCGTGCCGGGCTGATCAACCTCGGCGGCGACGGGCAGATAGTGCTCGGTGGCATCACCGCCGCCGTGACCGGCCTGTACTCCCCGCTGCCCGCGCCCCTCACCGTCGTCCTCGCCCTGCTGGCGGGGATGGCGGCGGGCGCCGCATACGCCACGCTGGCCGCCCTCTGCGAGAACCACCTCGGTGTCCCGCTGCTGGTCAGCAGCCTGCTGCTCAGCTATCCGGCGGTGTCGCTCGCCTCCTACCTGGCGCGTTACCCGCTCAAGGAGCCCGGCTCCAGTCTCCCGCAGACCCGCGCGCTGCCGGACGGGGTGGCGCTGCCCGCGTTCGGCGACTCGACGGTCACTCTCGGACTCGTCCTCGTCGCCCTGGCGGCGGCGGTGTACTGGTTCACGGATCGCCGCACCGCCGTCGGCTACGAGATACGGATGACGGGTCTGAACGCGCGCTTCTCCGCGTACGCGGGCGTGGAACGCCGGGGCCTGACACTGAAGTTGATGTCGGTCTCGGGCGCGCTGGCCGGACTCGTGGGCGCGATCGGGGTGTTGAGCTTCCCGTACCGCTTCGTCGACGGTTCGCTCACCGCACCCGGCTACACCTGGACGGGACTCACCGCCGCGCTGCTGGCGACCGCGGCGCCGCTCGGCACGGTCGTCGCGTCCTTCTTCTTCGCCGTCCTCCAGGTCGGCGGGCTCGCGATGGAGCGGACGACCGAGGTGCCGCGCGAGCTGACGCAGGTGCTGCAGGCCGTCGTGATCGTGTTCCTGGCGGCCCGACTGCGCTTTCCCAGCCGGTGGTTCAACCGTCGCCCGGTAGAAGTAGAAACGGTAGAAGTAGAAAGGGAGACGGTCTGATGTTCCTCGACTCCGATCTCCTCATGTCGGCGCTGCGCGCGCTGACCCCGATCCTGCTGGCCGCGCTCGGCGGCGCTCTGTGCGAGCGGGCAGGGGTGTTCAACATCGGCCTCGAAGGCATGATGCTGATGGGCTGTTTCACGTCCGTGGCGACCAGCTGGTTCACGGGCAGTGCGTGGCTGGGCGTGCTGGCGGCGGCGCTGGCCGCTGCCGCGTACTCGCTGATTCTCGCCGTGGGCGCGGTAACTCTGCGCGGGGACGCGGTGGTTCTGGGCATCGCCATGAACCTGCTGGCCGTCGGCCTGACCAGCTTCCTGCTCCGTACGGTCTTCGGTGTGCAGGGCACTTTTGACGATCCGTCACTCGCGGGGCTGCCGCTGGCCGGTGGATTCACGCCGCTCGCGTACCTGTCATGGGTGGCGGTCGGCGTGGCCGCTGTGCTGCTGTCCCGGCACGTGTGGGGGCTCAGGCTGCGCGGGGTCGGCGAGGCGCCGGACGCGGCGGCGACGCTCGGGGTGAGCCCGGCGAAGTACAAGTACGCGGCCGTGCTGGTCTCGGGCGTGCTGTGCGGTCTCGCCGGTGCCCAACTCGCCCTGGGGAACGTCACGTTGTTCTCCGAGAACATGACGGCGGGCCGGGGCTGGATCGCGGTGGTGGCGGTCATGCTCGGACGTGCCGCACCCGTCGGCGTGCTGCTCGCCGCGCTGCTGTTCGGCCTCGCCGAGGCAGCCGGTTTCCGGCTGCAGGGCCTCGGTCTGCCGCAGCAGGCGACCGACGCCGCACCGTACGTCGTCACCCTCGGCGCCCTCTTCCTCACGACGGCCCGCCGTCGCCGTACCCGTCCCTCCTCCGGAGTCGCCTCATGACGCAGGACCTGCTGCCCGTCACCCGCATACCCCGCACGGGCCTGCCGGAGCATGCGGTCGTCGTCGGCGACCCGGCGCGCGCGGCTGCCGTGGCGGCGCTGCTGGACGGCGCGGAAGAGGTGTCGTACCACCGCGAATACCGTGTGTTCAGGGGGAGTTGGAAGGGTCTGCCGGTCGCCGTCGCCTCGCACGGGGTGGGCGGCCCGGGCGCGATCCTGCTGTTCCAGGAGCTGGCGGACGCGGGGGTCCGCACGATTCTGCGGTTCGGTACGGCGGGCGCGATGAAGGCGGGCATCGGCGACGGCGACCTGGTCATCGCGGAGGCGGCCGTACGGGACGACGGGGTCACGCACCAGTTGCTGCCGCCCGAGTACCCGGCAATCTCCTCCCCCGAGGCGGTACTTGCGCTGCAACGCGCGGCGCGCGAGGCGAACGCCCCGCACCACCGGGGCATCGTCTGGACACGGGCGGCCTTCCAGCCCGGACTCATCCCGTTCTTCTCCTACGACGGTGCCGGGCTCGCCGCCATCGAGATGGAGCTGTCCGCGCTGCTGGTGACTGCCTCGCTGCGGGGGCTGGTCGCGGGCGGTGTGCTCGTCATCGACGGGGCGAACGCGGACCAACTCGTCGACGAGGAGACCACCGGCGGGTACAACCCGCATCGGGACGTCGTCGCGGCGGGTGTCGAGCGGGGTGCGGTGGTGTCGCTGGAGGCGCTGCGACTGCTGGCTCAGGCGCATCCGGCGTGAGTATCGACCTGTTGGTGCACGGCGGTGACGTACTGACCGTCGACGAGGCCGGAACCGTCGTACGGGACGGGGCAGTTGCGGTCCACGAGGGCGAGATCGTCGCCGTGGGGACGGCCGGGGAGCTGAAGGCGCGGTTCACGGCGGACGAATCCCTTGACGCGACGGGCTGTCTCGTCCTGCCCGGGCTCGTCAACACGCACACCCACCTCGCGATGACCCTGCTGCGCGGCCGCGCCGACGACGTCACCCTGCAGGGCTTCCTGGAGCGGGTGCTGAAGTGGGAGGCCGAACTGCTCTCACCCAAGAACGTGGCGGCGGCGGTGCGGCTGGCGGCCGCGGAGAGCGTACGGGCGGGGGTGACGTCCGCGCTCGACATGTACTGGTTCCACGAGGCGGCCGAGCAGGCGGCGCGCGAGGCGGGGTGGCGGCTGCTGACCGGGCCCACCTTCATGGACGTACCGGATCCGGCCGACGGCATTGCATACGAGGACCGACTGGAGTGGGCGCGGCGGGACCTGGAGGCCCGCGGAACGGCCCGCCCCGGCCGGCGCCCCGTCCTCTTCGCGCACTCCACCTACACCCTCTCCCCCGACCAGCTGACCGAAATCGCCGCCCTGGCAAGGGAGTTCGGCGCGCTGCTGCACCTCCACGCCGCCGAGAACGGCACCGAGGTCGCCACCGTCGAGGCGCGGTACGGCAAGCGGCCGGTCGCGCTGCTCGACTCCCTCGGGGTGCTCGGCCCGGACGTGCTGCTCGCCCACGCCGTGGACCTCACCGGGCCCGAGATCGCGGCGCTGTCCCGCACCGGCACATCGGTCGCGCACTGCCCGGTGTCGAACCTGAAGCTGGGGTGCGGGATCGCCCCGGTGCCGCGGCTGCTGAGCGCCGGGGTGACCGTCGGGCTCGGCACGGACGGGGCCGTCAGCTCCAACACGCTGGACGTGCTGGGGGCGGTGCGGCAGGCGGCGCTGGTGCACAAGGCGGGCGGCGACCCCACGGCGGTCGGCGCCGAGCAGGCCGTACGCATGGCGACGATCGAGGGTGCGCGGGCGCTGGGGCTCGGTGCGCAGCTGGGCTCGCTGGAGGCGGGCAAGCGGGCCGACCTGATCGTGCTCGACCTGGGCGCCCCGCATCTGCGGCCGCTGCACGACCCCTGGTCGACGCTCGCCTACGCGGCGCACTCGGCGGACGTACGGGACACGGTCGTGGACGGGCGGGTGCTGATGCGGGACCGCGCGCTGCGGACCCTCGACGAGGCCGCGGTCCTCGCCGACCTGGAGATTCTCACCCTGAGCTGAGCGTTCGGTGCCCCGTTCAGCCCACTGAACCCCCATAATGTCCTGAGACATCGGATGTCTGAACGACAGGTCTGAACGACAGGGAGGCCGGCCATGGCAGTCACCGACGAGGCGATCGAGAAAATCAAGGGAATGATCGTCTCCGGCGCGCTGCGCCCCGGCGACCGGCTGCCCAAGGAGAGCGAACTGGCAGCCGAGCTCGGACTGTCCCGCAACTCCCTGCGGGAGGCCGTGCGCGCGCTGTCGCTGATCCGCATCCTGGACGTGCGGCAGGGCGACGGCACCTATGTGACCAGCCTCGATCCGCAGCTGCTGCTGGAGGCGCTGAGCTTCGTCGTCGACTTCCACCGCGACGACACGGTGCTGGAGTTCCTGGCGGTGCGCCGCATCCTGGAGCCGGCCGCGACGGCGATGGCCGCCTCCAAGATCAGCGAGCAGCAACTCGACGCGCTCTCGGCGCAGTTGGACAAGCTCGGCAAGGCCCCTTCGGTGGAGGAGCTCGTCGCCTGCGACCTCGACTTCCACCGCGGCATCGTGCAGAGCTCCGGCAACTCGGTGCTCTGCTCGCTGCTGGACGGTCTGTCGGGGCCGACCACGCGCGCCCGCATCTGGCGCGGTCTCACGCAGGAGGACGCGGTCAGCCGCACCCTGCACGAGCACCGGGCGATCCTGGCCGCCCTGCGCGACCGGGACGCGGAGGCCGCGCGGTCCTGGGCGACGGTGCACATCGCGAGCGTGGAGCAGTGGTTGCGCTCGACGCTGTGAGCTCCAGGGCGTGAAGTCCCGGACGGCAACCGGTTCCACTCCTTCGACCGGGGGGTGTTCCGCGGTGGCGTTCGGGGCAGTGATCCGTTCACTCCCCCGTGCAAGGGGGCTGCGGGCGCCCCCGCCGCACGCCGTAAGGTTGGGTGGTCAAGCGAGGGCACGTCGGAAGGAGGCCTGGGTGATCGAGCTCGAGGGGGTACCCGAGCTGATCGACCCGGTCATGGTGGCCGCGTTCGAGGGCTGGAACGATGCCGGCGACGCCGCCTCCACCGCGGTCGCGCATCTGGACAGGGAATGGAAGGGCGAGGTGTTCGCGGCGCTGGACGCCGAGGACTACTACGACTTCCAGGTGAACCGCCCCACGGTGTGGATGGACGGCGGCGTGCGCAAGATCACGTGGCCGACGACCCGCCTTTCGGTGGTCCGGGTCGGCGGCGAGAAGCCACGCGACCTCGTACTCGTCCGAGGTATCGAACCGTCGATGCGGTGGCGCTCGTTCTGCAACGAGCTGCTGGGCTTCGCGCACGAGCTGGGTGTGGAGCTGGTGGTCGTGCTGGGCGCACTGCTCGGCGACACCCCGCACACACGTCCGGTCCCGATCAGCGGCACCACGTCCGACGCGGACCTGGCGCAGCGCATGGACCTGGAGGAGACCAAGTACGAGGGGCCCACGGGCATCGTCGGCGTCCTGCAGGAGGCCTGTACGCACGCGGGCGTGCCGGCGGTCTCGCTGTGGGCCGCCGTGCCGCACTACGTGTCGCAGCCGCCGAACCCGAAGGCGACGCTGGCCCTGCTCAACCGCCTGGAGGACCTGATCGACGTGCGCATCCCGCTGGGCGAGCTGCCCGAGGACGCGCGCGCCTGGCAGGTCGGCGTGGACCAGCTGGCCGCCGAGGACAGCGAGGTCGCCGAGTACGTCCAGACGCTGGAGGAGGCACGGGACACCGCGGAGCTGCCGGAGGCGTCGGGCGAGGCGATCGCCCGCGAGTTCGAGCGGTATCTGCGGCGCCGGGACGGGTCGGGCCCGTCGAGCGGCGGACATGCGACCGCGGACGGCAGCGACAGCTCGTCCTATCTGCGGGACAACCCCAGCGGCCGTACGAAGCCGCCGAAACCGCCCAAGCCGGGTAGCGACGACGAGGAGTCGTCGGAGGAATGACCGGACGGGTATGAACGAGTGAGTCCAGGTGAGGGCGGTGCGCGGGAAGCGCACCGCCCTCCTTGTGTCTCCATCCGCTCGGGTTGCCTCGATATCCGCCCGAGCGGCCAACTGGCGCTGTCGCCCCAGCACATGACAGTCACCTCGTCAGCCTTTGGCCCGATTGAGGGGTGACATCTGTTTCAGGACGGATTGCACACGGTACCCAATTCAACTTGTTTCAAACCGAGTTGGCGACGACGCTCTGGACGCCTCGCCCCGGGCGTGCTTGGTTGTGCAGCGATGGCGCACCCGCACGGACCGAAGGGAGCGACACCCGATGACCGACCAGGCACAGTCGCCACAGGGACCGGGAACGTCCGGTCCGGGGCCCGACGGAGCAGGATTCACCTATCGAGGAGCCGAGCGGGAACTGATCGTCGTCGCCCGCCCCGAGGCCCGGCTGCGCGCCCAGACCGAGGGCGTCCGCTCGGCCGCGGGAGCCGACGTCTCGGCTCTCAACATGTTCCTCAGCGACGAACAGCTGGCGCTGGAGCCGCTGTTCGGCAGCGAGGAGCGGCTCCAGCAGTCCGCCGCCCCGGGCGAGGGCAATGTGCCCGACCTCGCGATGTTCTACCGGGTACGCGGCGGGGAGACCCGCGCCGAGGAGCTGCGCTCGCGGATCGCCGCACTGCCGGGGATCGAGACGGCGTACATCAAGTCCGGCGCCGTACCGGCGTCCTTGGCTCAGGAGAGCGGCCGGCTGAAGGAAGGCGCCCCGGTCACCCCCGACTTCAGCAGCCGCCAGGGCTATCTGCGGGCGGCACCCGAGGGGATCGACGCCCACTGGGCATGGCAGCGGCCCGGTGGATCGGGTCAGGGGGTGACGGTCATCGACGTGGAGGGCGCCTGGCAGTTGGGCCACGAGGACCTGGCCGCCAAGCTTGCCGGCGTCGTGGTCGGCACCCCGCTGACCGACCTCGCCTGGCGCAACCACGGCACCGCCGTGATCGGCGTGATCGGCGGCGACCGCAACGAGTACGGGGTCAACGGCATCGTGCCGGAAGCGGTGACCGCGGCCGCGTCCTTCCAGGGCATCGGCACGGCGGCCGCGATCCACGCGGCGGCCGACCGCCTCGCCCCCGGCGACGTCGTACTGATCGAACTCCACCGCCCCGGACCGCAGTTCGAGTACGCCGAGCGCGACGACCAGCGCGGCTACGTCGCGATCGAGTGGTGGCCTGACGACTTCGCGGCCATCCGGTACGCCACCGCCAAGGGCGTCCTCGTCGTCGAGGCGGCAGGCAACGGCAGCGAATCGCTGGACGACGCGGTCTACGAGCGCCGCCCCGACGAGTTCCCGGAGTGGTGGCGCAACCCGTTCAACCCGTCCAATCAGTCCTCCGGCGCCGTCCTGGTCGGTGCGGGCGCACCGCCGCCCGGCACGCACGGCCGCGACCACGGCCCGGACCGGTCGAGGCTCTCGTTCTCCAACTACGGCGCCCGCCTCGACGCCCAGGGCTGGGGGCGCGAGGTGACGACCACCGGCGGCTTCTGGGACAAGCCCGGCGATCTGCAGGGCGGACCCGAGGAGATCGCCTGGTACACGGACACGTTCTCCGGGACCTCCTCCGCCTCCCCGGTGGTGGTCGGCGCGCTGGCCGCGCTGCAGGGCATGCTCAAGGCGGCCGCCCAGCAGCCGATGTCCCCGGAGCGTGCGCGCACGGTGCTGCGGGCCACGGGCTCCCCGCAGCAGGACGCGCCCGGTCGGCCCGCCTCGCAGCGGATCGGCAGCCGGCCCGACATCAAGGCGGCGGTCACCCATCTGCTGCCGCAGGCGGTCGGCTCGGGCCAGGCCGAACGGTACTGGGACGAGCTGTTGCCCTACCCCCGTGAACTCCCGCCGAGGCTACGGCTGTTCGTGGCCGGCGCCTGGCGCAACCTCAACCACCCGTCCCCCGAGATCCGCCAGGCGGTGCACACCGCCTTCGCGGGGGGACGGCCCGACGTCCGGGTGTGGTTCTCGGACGACGAGATCGTCGGCCTGGTCGTCACGGGCTGACCTGTCCACCGCAGGAACGACCCATCAAGGCAAGTCTCCAGCAAGGGAAGGTGGCACCCGCATGAGCACCACCCCGCAGATGAGCCAACTGGGACAGCAGCAAGGCCAGCAGTTCCCGAGCACGTCGCCCTACCAGCAGTACCAGCAGCAGCCGTTCGGGCAGCAGGGCGTCGGTCAGCAGCAGCCGTTCGGCCAGCAGCAGCCCATGGGGATGGGCGGCGGCTCTCTGGAGCAGCTCCAGCAGCTCAGCCAGCAACAGCCCTTCCAGCAGCTGCTGCAGCAGCTCGGCCAGCAGCAGCAACAGCAGCCGTTCGGTCAGCCACAGCAGAACCCGCAGATGCAGCAGCAGGACCAGCAGGCACAGCAGCAGGAGCAGCAGACGCAACAGCAGCTCCAGCAGCTCGCGCAGACCGTGCTCCAGCAGGCCGTCCAGCAGGTCCAGGCACAGGTTCTCGCTGCCGGTGTGGCGAACGGCTTCGTCGACATCGTGCAGCCGCTCCCGGGGCAGCCGCAGCAGATCTTCCTGCGGATCAACAACCAGTTCCGGGTCTTCAACAACCCGACCCCGCAGATCCACCAGCAGATCCAGGAGGCCTTCGCCTTCGGGCACCAGGTGATCGGCGTCTGGGACTCCGGCTCGCCGAACGTCCTGCGCAGCATACGGATCCAGCGGATCTGACCGGCACCTGAGCAACAGAAAGGGGCGCTTCCACCCGCGGGGAGGAAGCGCCCCTTTCCCGTGCCTCAGCGACTACAGAGCGACGCCCAACAGAGCGTCCACAGCCCGCGATACGACACCGGGTGCGCCGATGTCCGTGCCGCCCTCGGCGTCCTGCCGCGCGGCCCAGCGGTCGACCGCGGCGAGCGCGGCGGGGGCGTCCAGGTCGTTCGCCAGGGCCTCGCGCATCTCCTCGACGAGGGCCTCGGCGGGCGGCCCGTCGGGGCGGGACACAGCGGCACGCCAGCGCCCGAGGCGGGCCACGGCGTCCTCGAGCACCTGGTCGGTCCACTCCCAGTCGGACCGGTAGTGGTGGGCGAGCAGCGCCAGGCGGATCGCGGCCGGGTCCACCCCGTCGCGCCGCAGCTTGGAGACGAAGACCAGATTGCCCTTGGACTTGGACATCTTCTCGCCGTCCAGGGCGACCATGCCGGCGTGGACGTACGCCTTGGCCATGGGGAACTCGCCGGTCAGCACCTGGGCGTGCGAGGCGCCCATCTCGTGGTGCGGGAAGGCGAGGTCGGAGCCGCCGCCCTGGACGTCGAAGCCCATACCGAGGTGGTCGAGGGCGATGGCGACGCACTCGATGTGCCAGCCGGGCCGGCCGCGGCCGAGCGATGCGCCGTCCCAGCTCGGCTCGCCCTCACGGGCGGCCATCCACAGCATCGGGTCGAGCGGGTTCTTCTTGCCCGGACGGTCCGGGTCGCCGCCGCGCTCGGCGGACAGCAGCCGCATGGCGGCGGCATCGAGGCCCGAGACCTTGCCGAAGTGGGGGTCGGACTCGACGGAGAAGTAGACGTCGCCCTCGAGTTCGTAGGCGGCGCCCGCGTCCCGCAGGCGCTCGACGAGCGGCACGATGCCGGGTATCGCCTCGACCGCGCCTATGTAGTGCTGCGGGGGCAGCATCCGCAGGGCGGTCATGTCCTCGCGGAAGAGGGTCGTCTCCTGCTCGGCCAGGGCGACCCAGTCGATGCCGTCGCGCTGCGCCCGCTCGAGGAGCGGATCGTCTACGTCGGTCACGTTCTGGACGTACTGAACCTGCCGCTTGGTGTCGAGCCACACGCGCTGAACGAGGTCGAACGCGTTGTAGGTAGCCGCATGACCCATGTGGGTCGCGTCGTACGGCGTGATGCCGCAGACGTAGATACGGGCGACGGGACCGGGGTCCAGGGAGACCGGACCGCCGGTCGCGGTGTCGTGGATCCTCAGGTCGCGGCCCTGACCAGGCAGGGCGGGGACCTCGGAAGCGGGCCAGGCATGCATGTCATGAGCCTAACCGGACGGAAGTTCCGTATACGAACCGGACCGGGCCGGATGGCCGGTAAGGCGTCCTTGCGCGATAAGGAACAGTGTGCCGTTAGACGGGTGGCCAGGGAATGGCAGGCCACTCCCCGCTGGGCTCCGGGTGCCTGCCGGACTCCAGCAGTACGGCGACACGCGCGCGTGTGGCCTCGAGTTCGGCGCCGGTGATCAGCCCGGCCAGCCGCGTGGCCAGCGCTCCTTGCGTTCCCAGGGCTTCCTGGAGGGTCTTGAGGACGTCGACCGCCTCCGGCTCCAGCGGCTCCCCCGCCCACCCCCACAGCAGCGTCCTGAGCTTGTTCTCGGTGTTGAAGGTCACTCCGTGGTCGATCGCATACAACCGGCCCTCGGCCGTCGGCAGGAGATGGCCGCCCTTGCGGTCCGCGTTGTTGATCACGGCGTCGAGCACGGCCAGCCGGCGCAGCCGCTCGTCGTCGGCGTGCACCAGCAGTGCCGTCCGCCCCTCGCCCACCTCGGCGAGGCCGATCGCCTTCCAGCCGGGCTCCGGCTCCTCACCGTCCACCAGGGCGAGCAGTTCGGCCGCGTCTCCCTCTGCGGACACCTCGATCCACAGCTGCACCATCCCCTCGCCGTACGGCCCCTCCCGCAGCACGGTGGGCGGGACGAGCCCCCAGCCGGTCGCCTCGGAGACCTCGTAGGCGGCCACCTCGCGCCGGGCGAGGTTCCCGTCGGGGAAGTCCCACAGCGGCCGCTCACCGGCGACGGGCTTGTAGATGCAGGCCGCCTCCTGGCCCTCGTGGGAGATCGTGCAGTACAGCGCGGCGTTGGACGCCTCACGGATACGGCCGCGCACGGTGAGCTCGCCGTCGGCGAGCAGCTCGACGGGCGTCACGCTCCGCGGCGGTATCCGTTCTGGCGCGGACATACGTGTCCTTCCGGGTCGAGCGGGAGACTGCACAGCGGGCACGGCGGCCGCCCGGCGTTGACGACGTCGAGGGCGCGCTTGGCGAAGGCCCTCGCCTGCACGCCGGTCAGCCGGACCCGCAGCATCGGGGGCCCGTTCTCCTCGTCCTGGAGCAGGCGTTCCTCGGCCTCGGCCAGGTCCTCCTCGGACTCGGCGTCGAGCTCCACGAGGGCCTGCGCCTCGACGATCATGCGCTGTTCGTCGCCGTCCCAGGCGAGGGCCATGGTGCCAACCCGGAACTCCTCCTCCACGGGGGTGTCCAGCGGGTCGGTGTCGGAGACCTCGGTGGAGGCCACGGCCGGGACGGCGGCGCTGCCGCCACTGCGCCGTACGACCTCGTCGAGCAGTTCGTCCATGCGCTCGGCAAGGGCGGCGACCTGGGTCTTCTCCAGGGCAACGCTGGTCACTCGGGGGCCTGCGATGGCCTGGAGGAAGAACGTACGGCGTCCGGGCATACCGACCGTACCGGCCACGAAGCGGTCCGGGGGGTCGTAGAGGAACACCTGACGGGACACGTCCTGTCTCCTGGAAATCGTGGATCGACATCGGACCGATGGCCGCAGCGGCTGCGTTCCGCGGACGAAAGCGGCGCTACTGCGACCGCTTCACCCTACTGCGCCCGACGATCACGGTGCGCCCGCACCGCCCCCTACCGTGGCGTCGTCGGCCGGGGGCTCCTCGCGCGGCGCCAGAGACCCGAAATCACCGGTGTCACCAAGGCGTACGAGGAACGGCCTCAGACGTGTGTAACGGATCGCGGTGATGGAACACGGTTCGACGGAGATCCTCTGGAAGAGGTCGAGATGAAGTCCGAGTGCGTCCGCGACGAGGGACTTGATGATGTCGCCGTGTGAGCACATGAGGAAGACGGCATCGGCGCCGTGGTCGCGCTCCACGCGCGCGTTCCACTCGCGTACGGCTTCGGCGGCCCGGGTCTGCATCGCCCGCATCGACTCGCCGCCGGGGAACGCGGCTGCCGACGGGTGCGCCTGCACGACCTGCATCAGCGGCTCGTCCTTGAGCTCGGCGAGCTTGCGGCCGGACCAGTCGCCGTAGTGGCACTCCCCGATCCGCTCCTCGGTGTGGGCGCTGAGCTCCGGCCGGGCGTCAAGGAGCGGCCGCATCGTCTCCTGACAGCGCTGCAGCGGGCTGGTGACGATCTCGGAGATCGGCAGCTCGGCGAGCCGCCCTGGCAGTGCGGCGGCCTGCGCGGCCCCGCGCTCGTCGAGGGCGACACCGGGCGTCCAGCCGGCGAGCACCCCCTCGGTGTTGGCGGTGGAACGTCCGTGCCGGACCAGGATCAGCGTGGGCATGCGGCCAAGGGTAGGCGCACGCCCGGGTGCATCCACGGGCGGACGGCGGGAGAATACGCTCCGTGATCGTCGACTGCGCCATCTACCGGGACGGGCGTCGCACCGAGGGGCCCGCGGACCTCTCCGACGCCCTCGCACAGTGCCGTCGCGGGGGTGACGCCTTCGTCTGGATCGGCCTGTACGAGCCGACGGAGAAGGAGTTCGACCGGGTCACGGAGGAGTTCGCGCTGCATCCGCTGGCCGTCGAGGACGCCCTGAACGCGCATCAGCGCCCCAAGCTCGAGGTGTACGACGACTCGCTGTTCATGGTGCTCAAGCCGGTCGGGTACGAGGCGAAGAGCGACATCGTCACCTCGGGCGAAGTGATGGTCTTCGTGGGCGACTCGTTCGTGGTGACCGTTCGCCACGGCGAGGAGGCGCCGCTCGCCGCCGTGCGGCACCGGCTCGAGGACGAGCCCGAGATGCTCCGGCACGGACCCACGGCGGTGCTGTACTCGATCGCCGACGCGGTGGTCGACCACTACCTGGAGGTGGCGGGCGAGCTGGGGACCGACCTGGAGGAGCTGGAGGCGGAGGTGTTCTCGCCGACCGGCGGGGGCTCGCGGCACACCGCGTCCCGCATCTACGCCTTCAAGCGGCAGGTCCTGGAGTTCCGCCGGGCCACGGGCCCCCTGGCGCAGCCGCTGACCCGGCTCGCGGGCAACGGGCTCTTCGGTGTCCGGGTGCCCTTCGTCCACGAGAAGGCACAGCCGTTCTTCCGGGACGTGAGTGACCACCTCACGCGCGTGAACGAGTCCGTGGAGGGCCTGGACCGACTGGTCTCGGACGTGCTCTCGGCCCATCTCGCGCAGATGAGTGTCCGGCAGAACGACGACATGCGGAAGATCTCCGCGTGGGCGGCCATGGCGGCGGTCCCCACGATGATCGCGGGGATCTACGGCATGAACTTCGACCACATGCCGGAGCTGCACTGGCTGTGGGCGTACCCGGTGGTGATCCTGGCGATGGCCGGCCTGGAGGTGTTGCTGTACCGGCAGTTCAAGCGCCGGGGCTGGCTGTAGGGACCGGCCGTCCGGGCTTCAGGCGAACTCGGGCGCGGTCGTCGCGGGCTCGCCGAGCGCGTCGCGCCGCTGTGGCATCTCGAGGCTCACCATCCGCCGCCAGCCGGCGGACCGCTCGTACGCGTAGACGGCGTGGATACCGGCGGCGAGCACGGCCGACTTGGCCCTGGGCCAGCCGAGGATGCGTCCCATGTGGTCCATGACGGCGAGGCTGACGTCCCGGTAGATGCGGATCTCCGCGAGCGCGCACTCCCGCAGCGTCCGCTGGATGGCCCGGCCGTGCCCGGCGTGGGCGAAACGCAGCAACTCCTCGTGGCAGTAGGCCAGATGGTTGTCCTCGTCGTTCGAGATCATCTTCACCGCGCGGCCGACGTCGGGATGGTCGGCGAAGTGCCGGCGCAGCAGCTCCATCTGCTCGGAGGCGCGCTGTTCGGTGACCCGGCTGTGGGACAGGTAGGTGACGATGTCCTGGACGGTCAGGGGATCGTCGCTCTTGAGCTTCTCGTGGGCGAGACCGATGCCGTGCCTCTCCAGGAGCATCGTGTAGTCGGTGTCGGTCGGTACGGGCACCGACTCCAGGCCGCGCTTCTTCATCAGGGCCCGGAAGATCCGCCCGTGCTTGTCCTCGTCGGCGCCGTGCCTGGTGATCTTGGGGGCGAGAGCGCGTTCGCTCTCCGGTACGAGCGCCGCGATGCGGGCGTTCTCCCAGCCGCCCTGCGACTCCCCGCTGGCCGCGATGGAGCAGAAGAGGGCGAAGGACTCGTCGTCGTCGAGGATCTCCTGGAACAGGCTCTTTGCCGAAAGCATCGTGGGCACCTCTCTGCAGGACTCGCAGAATTCCGCCGGACTCCGCAAAAAACGAGTCAAATGCGGCTTGAGAGGTGCTGCAACAGCTGTGTCGGACAACTCCGCCAAAAGGAGGACCCACGGGGTCACTTCGGGGGCGTAACCACGCGGGCCCAGGCGCGTTGTTCTCCGTGACGGCCGTGGCGGGGAAGACCCCCCGAGCCCCCACCACGGCCGCAGAAACCTCTTTCGTCCGCTCCTGTTACGCCAGCCCGGCCCGCTCCAGGGCCTCGGTGCCGGCGCGGAGCGAGGCGATCCGCTCGTCGAGCGTGAAGCCGGCCGGGTTCAGGCTCAGGGTGGTGACTCCGGCCGCCGCGTACTCCTTCATCCGGTCCGCGATGCGGTCCACGGAGCCGAGCAGCGTCGTCTTGTCGATCAGGTCGTGCGGGACGGCGGCGGCGGCGCCCTGCTTGTCGCCGGACAGGTACTTCTCCTGGATCTCGGCGGCCGCGGCCTCGAAGCCCATGCGCTGCGCGAGCTGGTTGTAGAAGTTCTGCTTGGCGCTGCCCATGCCGCCGACGTACAGGGCGGTGTAGGGACGGAAGGCGTCGGCGAGCGTGGACACGTCCTTGTCCTCGCCGAGGGCGAGCGGGAGCGTCGGGCAGACGTCGAAGCCGTCGAGGGTCTTGCCCGCCTTCTCGCGCCCGGCGCGCAGGTACTTGATCGTGGTGTCCTCCAGGTGCTCGGCGGAGGGGAAGATCACCAGGGCGCCGTCGGCGATCTCACCGGTCTGCTCGAGGTTCTTCGGGCCGATCGCGGCGATGTACAGCGGGATGTGCTCGCGCTCCGGGTGCACGGTCAGCTTGATCGGCTTGCCGGGGCCGCCGGGCAGCGGCAGCGTCCAGTGCTGACCGTCGTAGGACAGCCGCTCGCGCGTCATCGCCTTGCGTACGATCTCGACGTACTCACGCGTGCGTGCCAGCGGCTTGTCGAACTTGACGCCGTACCAGCCCTCGGAGACCTGCGGGCCTGAGACGCCGAGGCCGAGGCGGAAGCGGCCGCCGGAGAGCGAGTCGAGAGTGGCGGCCGTCATCGCGGTCATCGCCGGCTGGCGGGCCGGGATCTGGAAGATGGCCGAGCCAACGTCGATGCGCTCGGTCTGGGCGGCGACCCAGCTGAGCACCGTGGCCGCGTCCGACCCGTAGGCCTCGGCGGCCCAGCACACGGCGTACCCGAGACGATCGGCCTCCTGCGCGACCGCCAGGTTGTCCGCGTCCATTCCGGCACCCCAGTAGCCGAGGTTGATCCCGAGCTGCATGGCGATCCCCTTACCGATCAGTAACGTCCCTGTTCCGGAGACAGTAGCGCGCGGCGCCGGGCGGCGGGCAGTCGCGTTGCGCACAGCGGCGGACCGGGCCGGGACGGCGTCGGCATCAACACCCGTGCCGATCACGGAAACTGGTTGTCCACAGGCCCCCACACCACAGGTTCAGGCCAGTAATCTCGGCGTTCATGGAGCAGAGGTATCTCGGCCGTACCGGCCTTCGCGTGTCCCGCATCGGACTCGGCACCCTCACCTGGGGCAGGGACACCGACGAGCACGACGCCGCGGACCTCATGAAGACGTTCTGGGAGGCGGGCGGGAGCCTCGTCGACACGGCGGACGTGTACGGCGACGGGGAGGCCGAGTACCTGCTCGGACGCCTCATAGAAGGCCTGGTCCCGCGGCGGGACCTGGTGATCTCCACCAAGGCCGGCAGCGTGCCGGACCCGGACCCGGACCGCCGTGTCGACGGCTCGCGCGGGCACCTGCTCTCCGCGCTGGACGCCTCACTCGCCCGGCTCGGCACGGACTACGTCGACGTCTGGCACATCCACGCCTTCGACCCGTACACCCCGCTCGAGGAGACCCTCCAGACCCTCGACCTGGCGGTCAGCAGCGGTCGCGCCCGCTATGCCGGCGTCTCCAACTTCTGCGGCTGGCAGATCGCCAAGGCGGCGACGTGGCAGCTCGCGGCTCCCGGCATGCGGACGCGGCTGGCGAGCACGCAGGTCGAGTACTCGCTGCTGCAGCGCGGTGTGGAGCGCGAGGTGCTGCCGGCCGCGCTGGACTTGGGCATCGGCCTGCTGCCGTCCTCGCCGCTGGGCCGGGGGGTCCTGACGGGCAAGTACCGCGGCGACGCCATGCCTCCCGACTCGCGCGGCGCCTCGGAACACCTGGCGCCCTTCGTCGCGCCGTACCTCGACGACACGGCGAGCCGCATCGTGGACGCCGTGCAAACCGCGGCGGACGGGCTCGCCGTGACGCCCCTCCAGGTCGCCCTGGCGTGGATCCGCGACCGGCCCGGCGTGGCCGCGCCCATCGTCGGCGCGCGCAACTCGCAGCAGCTCACGGCGGCATTGTCAGTGGAGGCCCTTAGTCTTCCTGACGAGATCTGCCGGGCGCTCGACGACGTGTCGGCGCCCGTGCACCGCTATCCCGATCACGACTGGAGCACGCTGTGAGCACGGAGCCCGAGCCCACCGAGGAAGCCGAGAACGCCGAGCCGGGGACGCCGGGCGCCGCGACACGGGGCGGCGAGCCGGACGTCCCGGCCCGATCGGCCTCAGCGGAGGACGACGCCGGGGAGGCGGGGGACGAGAGCCCCGAGGAGGCCACGGCTGCGCCTGCCGCGGCGGGCGGTGAGGGTGAGGCCGCCACTCAGTTGTCCGAGGCCGAGGCCGAGTTGGCCGCTCAGCGGTTGGAGCGGGAGCGGATCGAGCGGCGGAAGGCCGAGAAGGCGGGGCCCGTCGAGGCCGGTGCGAAGCTCAGCGGAAAGGCGGCCGATCTGCTCGCCGCCGTCCGGGCCGTGGAGAGCGGCGAGAAGCCCGTGGCCACCGTGTTCAGCGAGCCCGAGCGCGCTCCGCGCCGCGCCGCCCCCGAACCGGTACGGCGTCCGCAGCCGATGCCGGCGGCCGCGGCTCCCGCGCCGGTGGCGGTCGACGCGGTACAGCGCGTGCTGACCGACGGCGGCGCACCGGACACGCTCGCGCCGCAGGTTGCCGCCGCCCTCGGCGAGGGTGCGGACGACCTCCTGCGGGCAGATCCCTGGCTGCTGTTGCGCGTCGGCGGCGTACGGCCCGAGCAGGCCGACGGGTTCGCTCGCGCGCTGCTCGGCGCGGAATGCGGGCCGGACGACGAGCGGCGGGGCCGGGCGCTGACGGGGTGGCTGCTGGAGCAGGCGGCCCTCGCCGGGCACACGGCCCTGGAGCTGCCGGCGCTCACCGCGGCGCTGGCCCAGCGGGGCGTGCCCGATGCCGACGAGGCCGTGCAGAGTGCCGTCGCGGAGGGCGAGGCCCTGGTCTTCCAGGACGCCCTGGACCCGACCGCTCCGGCACCGGAGGCGAGCGAGGAAGGCGAGGAGGCCGAGGAGCGCCCAGTGCGGATCCTGGTCGGCCTGGAGCGGTACGCGCTGGCGGAGGAGAGCCTCGCCGACGGCCTGGCCCGGCTGATCAACTCGGTGCCGAAGGAAGACCGTTCGGCCGAGGACTGGGAGCGGGCCGCCACCTCCGCGCAGGCCTCCACCGCCGAACTCATCCGCGCGGTCGCGGGCCACGGCCTGGTGCTGCACACCGGCGGCGAGGCGTCCCTGGCCGAACCGGCGGCACTGCTGCGAGCAGCAGCCGGCCTCGGCCTGCGCGCCTGGGCCGCCACCCACACCCCGGTCGGGCGCGACCGATTCGCGGCGTTGCGGTCCGGGCAGGGCCGAGCGGACGACGCCATCCCCAACAGCCGCACACCGGGCGGTCCTACGGCCGACGGCCCTGTGGTGGACGGTGCCGCGTCCGGCGCGGCCTCCGTCGCCACCCTCGCCGGTCTGCTCTCCGGCGCCGAGGGTCCCGGTCGGGACGCGGACGGTGCGTTGGATCTGGATCTCCTCGTCCTGCTCGACGCGCCCCAGCTGGACGTCGAGACGGCGGCTCTGCTCGTCGAGTCCCTGCCCGACGGTGCCCGACTGGTGGCGACGGGTGACCCGGCGGTGCTGTGGTCGGCCGGGCCCGGGCGGGTGTTCGCCGATCTGATGGCGGCTCGGATCTGCCCCCAGGTCGCCTCCCGGCTGCCGGATCCCGGGCCCCTGGGCGAGCTGGTCTCCGGTATCGGCATCGGCGAGCTCAACCAGGTCGAGGCCCCCGGCAAGGAGGTCGTGATCGTCCCCGTGCGGGACGCGGGCGAGGCCGTGCACCGGACCGTGCAGCTCGTCGCGGACTCGGTGCCCCGGGCGATCGGCGTCCCGCCCGAGCAGACCGTGGTGATCACCCCGGGCCACGGCGGCGCGGCGGGCACGCGGGCGCTCAACGTGGCGCTGAAGGAACGCCTCAACCCCGGCCCCGGCCGCTTCGGCGGGTTCGACCCCGGCGACCGGATCGCCTACTCCCCCGCACCGGGCCGTACGGTGCCGGGCAACGTCGTGACGGCCGACGCCGAGGGGCTGCACCTGTCGTGCTCGGGCGCCCCCGTCGTCGTACCGAAGGAGCGGGTGGAGCAGTCCGTGCGGCACGGGTGGGCGCTGACCGCGCACCAGGCGGTCGGCAACCGGTGGCCCGCGGTGGTCGCGGTGCTGCCCGGGGACGCGGCGCAGACCCTGAGCCGTCCGTGGGTCTACACGGCGTTCGGCAGGGCGGACCGCCACCTGTCCGTGGTCCACGGCGTGGAACAGGCACTCCCCCGAGCCGTGGCCGAGGTCCCGGCCAAGCCCCGCACCACCCGCCTGCCGCTCCTGCTGGCGACACAGGTGCCGACCACCGGCTGAGTCCGGCACTGCAAGAACGACGACGGAGGCGGCCCCGGGGTTCTCTCCCCGGGGCCGCCTCCGTCTCGGCCGTACCGTCCGTCGATGCTCCGCGTCAGCGGTCGGCGTCCAGCGGCTCCAACTCCTCGTCGCCGTCCAGCTCCGGGTCGAGGTCGTCCTCGAGGTCGTCGTCGTCCACGCCGGCGAGGCGCCCGTCGTCGATCTCGTCGTCGAAGACCGCGCTGACGTCGAAGCGGCAGACCACCCGCTGCGGATCGATCTGGTCGAACGGCGCCTCCAGCCACTCGCCGGGATCGGCCGGTTCGTCCGTGGCCGTCACCCAGAGCGTGGAGTCGCCCTCCTCCAGCCCGAACTCCTTGTGCCGCGAGGCGATCTCGTCCGGCTCGAACTCGCCGAACAGGATGCCCAGCGCCCCGTGCACCGTCGCCGAGGCCTCCGCGCCCGCGCCGTCCTCGGAGTCCGCCGCCTCCACCCGCTGTGCCTGTGCCAGCAGCCGTTGCGGCTCCACGACGGCGTAGTCACGGCGGAGCAGCACGCTCAGCGCGTTCGGCTCCTCGGGGCCCGTGTACGGCGGCAGTGTGTCCTCCGCGCCGGGGATCTCGAAGGGCGTGACCTCGTCGTACCGGTCGTAAAGCAGCTCGTCGTACGTCTCGGCGGCCGCGGCCAGCTCGTTGAACGCTTCGTAGACAGCCGGGTCGTCCTCCCCGGACCTGCGTTCGACCGCGGCCAGGTGGCGGTCGAGCGCGGTCTTGACCGCCTCGGCGGCGGCTCGTACCTCGGCAGCGGTGGGCTGCGCAGCATCAGACATAGTGCAGACGCTATCCGTACCGGGCCCCAGCCCGCACAATAGATGCGATGCCGGAATACGAATTTGTCGACGTGTACGTACCGCGCGGGGTTTCCCGCAAGGACGCCACACGCCTGCTGACGGACCATGCCGAGTACGGACACTGGGAGTTGGACCGTCTGAGCCTGCTGCGCGACGGTAGCCGCAGGGTGCGGTTGCGCCGGCGGATCATCCGCCAGGTGCGAGCCACGTGGTGAGCTGAGGCGACGACGGAGACGACGGAAACGGAGCGGGCCCCGCCAGGGCGGGGCCCGCTCCGTTCTGCGCACCGCGGGGGAAGTTCGCGGTGCTTCACGTCGATGTGGGCGGTTTACGCCGAAGCGCGCGCCTTGCGGTACATGACCGCGCCCGCCAGCAGCGCCCCCGCACCCACGGGGAGCATGAGACCCAGCGGCAGTTCGCTGCCGGTGTGCGCGAGCTGCGCGGTGCCCTGGGGCTGGGTGACCGACTGGGCACCCGGGTGGTTGGCGTGCGAGGAACCGCCCGGCGTCTCGCCACCCGTGCTGGGCGGCGTGCTCGGGGTGCCGGGGTGACCGGGCTCGGTGGGCTTGCCCGGGTGGCCGGGAGTGCCGGGGTTGCCGGGCGGCGTCGTCTCGCCGCCACCTCCCGGAGGCGTCGTGTGCCCGCCGCCCGAACTGCCGCCGTTGGTGCAGTCGTTGTCCTTGGCGGCGTTGCCGACGCCGACGATGTCGACGCTGTTTCCGCACACGTTGACCGGCACGTCGACCGGGACCTGGACGTGGTTGCCCGAGCCGACACCGGGCGAGTCACTGGCGTGCCCGCCGGCCTGGGACCCACCGCCGGAGCTTCCGTGACCGGAGCCCCCGTGTCCGCCGGACGAGCCGCTGCCGCCGCCCTTGTTGGCGCATGTGTTGCCGATCGCCGGGTTGAGGATCCCGACGACATTGACCGTGTTGCCGCAGACGTTCACCGGCACGTGCACCGGCACCTGCACCGTGTTGCCGGACAGCACGCCGGGCGAGTCCGAGCTGGAGCCGCTCGCGCCCGAGTCGGCGTGGGCATAGCCGCCCGCGGCGGCGAGCACCCCGGTCGCCGCGGCCACGGTCATCAGGCCCTTGCGGGTGACCTGTCGCATAACTGAATTCCCTTGCCTTCGTTAGTGACCTGGAACCTCGCGAAGAAATTCGCGACAAAGGCCGGTCGGCCCCGGGGCGCATGGCGCGCGCTCCGGAGCCGACGGGCGTGAGCGACCCTCAGCGGGTCGACGTCACTTGTTGATGCAGGTGTTGCCGAAGGCGGGGTTCAGCAGCCCGATCACGGAGACCGTGTTGCCGCAGACGTTCACCGGGACGTGAACAGGCACCTGAACAACGTTGCCGGAAACGATGCCCGGGGAGTGCACCGCGGCACCCTGAGCACCCGAGTCGGCGACGGCCAGGCCCGCACCCGCGAGAACCAGACCACCAGTGGCAGCCGCAGCGGCGACGACCTTCTTGATCATTATTCCTCCTTGTTGGCAATGCGATCCCAAGTAGCGGATCACATGAGATGTAACGAGGAGGGAGTAATGAGGCTACGAGCTTATCGTCGCATTCACTCTTTTCAGTCAATACCGCACGGGCGCCCGATTATTGAAGTTTCGTTTCACTGGGCGAATACCGGACGCCAAAAGCGTTCAGGACGCGTCGATGAAACGGTCGAGCACGCGCACACCGAACTTCAGGCCGTCCACCGGCACCCGCTCGTCGACACCGTGGAACATGCCCGCGAAGTCCAGCTCGGGGGGCAGCTTGAGCGGTGCGAAGCCGAAGCCGCGGATGCCCAGGTCGTCGAAGGACTTGGCGTCCGTGCCGCCGGAGAGCATGTACGGGACCGCTCTGGCGGCCGGGTCCTCGGCGACCAGCGCGGACTGCATGGCGTCCACCAGCGCCCCGTCGAAGGAGGTCTCCAGGGCCTTGTCGGAGTGGACGTCCTCGCGCTTCACCTTGGGTCCGAGGATCTTGTCCAGGTCGGCGAGGAACTCCTCCTCGAAGCCGGGCAGGAAGCGCCCGTCGACGTGCGCCGTGGCCTCGCCCGGGATGACGTTGACCTTGTAGCCCGCGCCGAGCTGGGTGGGGTTGGCCGTATTGCTCAGGGTCGCGCCGATCAGCTTGGCGATGCCGCCGAGCCTGGCCAGGGTCCCCTCCATGTCCTCCGGGTCCAGCTCGGTGCCGAGCGCGTCGCCGAGGTCGTCGAGGAAAGCCCGGGTCGTCTTGGTCACGCGGACCGGGAACTTGTGCCGCCCGAGCCGTGCGACGGCCTCCGACAGCTCGGTGATCGCATTGTCGCGGTGGATCATCGACCCGTGCCCGGCCGTGCCGGCCACGGTCAGCTTCATCCAGTGCATGCCCTTCTCGGCCGTCTGGATCAGATAGAGCCGCCGCTGCTCGTTGACCGTGAACGAGAAGCCGCCCACCTCGCTGATCGCCTCGGTGACGCCCTCGAAGAGGTCGGGATGGTTCTCGACGAGGTGCCGGGCGCCGAACTTGCCGCCCGCCTCCTCGTCGGCGAGGAAGGCGAGGACGATGTCCCGCGGGGGCCTGCGCCCGCTGCGCAGCCGGTCACGCACGACCGCCAGGGTCATCGCGTCCATGTCCTTCATGTCGACGGCGCCCCGTCCCCACACGCACCCGTCGGCGACCTCGCCGGAGAAGGGGTGGTGGGTCCAGTCGTCGGCATTGGCCGGTACGACGTCGGTGTGGCCGTGGATGAGCAGCGCGGGCCGCGACGGGTCCTCGCCCTCGATGCGGGCCACCGTGGAGGCCCGGCCCGGGTGCGACTCGAAGATCTTCGGTTCGAGACCCACCTCGGCGAGCTTCTCGGCGACGTACTCGGCCGCCTTGCGCTCACCGGGACCCGAGTGGTCGCCGTAGTTGCTGGTGTCGATCTGGATCAGCTCGCGGCAGAGGTCCACGACCTCGTCCTCGCCGGTGATGCCCCTGGCCGTGTCCGTCTCGCTCACGCTGCTTCCTCCCGCTGTCACTGCTGGTGGTTCCCCTCATCCTCCCTCTCTCCCCGGCCGCACCCCAAGACCGGACCCGGCCCGTCACACGCCGTTCACGCCGCACGGGGGGTGACCAGGGGCCCCTGGAAAGCCTGGTAATGTTTCCCTCGTCGCCGCGGGGAAACCCCGCACGACAGACACCTTGTCCGGGTGGCGGAATGGCAGACGCGCTAGCTTGAGGTGCTAGTGCCCTTTAACGGGCGTGGGGGTTCAAGTCCCCCCTCGGACACCAGCCGAAGATCCCCGGCCGCTCAGCGGTCGGGGATCTTCGTCGTTTCCGAGCCGCGGAGCTCTCTTCACGCACCGTGTGGGGCATCTCTCCCCGGAGTGAAAACCGCAGGTCACAGCGGCCCGCACCCACTCCCCACCGCCCCGGACAAACGTCCCGAGTGGCCGATCAGCCGCCCGGAACCTAGCGTCGTACTAAAATTTCCGGCTTGTTACGGAGCTGGACCCGGACAACCCCAGGCAGACCTGCGGGCCCGCCAGCGCCCCGGAGGCTTCCGGGATCGAGACGCGAGGACCGGATGGCAGCCATACACGAGAGCAGTGCTCTCGGTCTGCTCGACGTAGAGCTCAGCGCAGAGATCCACCAGCAGTTCGGCGACACCGCACGTTTTTCCGGAGGTCAGGCGGCCTCTCCGCGCACGCTCGTGGACATCTTCGATGCGTCCGTGCGGTCGTACCCGGACGAGCTCGCCCTGGACGACGGCACCACGCGGCTCACGTATCGTGCGCTGGCCGCCGAGGTGGAGCAGCTGCGGCGGCGGCTCGGGGCGGCCGGGGTCGGGCTCGGTGACCGGGTGGGCGTGCGCGTGCCGTCCGGCACCAATGCGCTGTACGTCGCGATCCTCGCCGTACTGGCCGCCGGTGCCGCCTATGTGCCCGTGGACGCCGAGGACCCGGACGAGCGGGCCGAGCTGGTGTTCGGGGAAGCGGACGTCCGGGCTGTCATCGGCACGGGGCACGGACTCACCCTCAACGGGCGCAGCGATGTCCCCGCCGCCCGGCCCGGCGTGGAGCACGACGCGTGGATCATCTTCACCTCCGGTTCCACCGGGAAGCCCAAGGGCGTCGCCGTCAGTCACCGCAGTGCCGCCGCGTTCGTGGACGCCGAGGCCGCGCTGTTCCTGACCGAGGACCCGATCGGTCCGGGTGACAGGGTCATGGCGGGGCTGTCCGTGGCCTTCGACGCGTCCTGCGAGGAGATGTGGCTGGCGTGGCGGTACGGGGCCTGTCTGGTGCCTGTGCCCCGGTCGCAGGTCCGCAGCGGGGCCGACCTCGGGCCCTGGCTGGTCGAGCAGGAGATCACCGTCGTCTCGACGGTGCCCACGCTGGCGTCCCTGTGGGAGCCGGAGACCCTCAACGACGTACGTCTGCTGATCTTCGGCGGTGAGGCCTGCCCGCCCGAGCTGGTGCAGCGGCTGGTGACGGAGGGGCGTGAGGTCTGGAACACGTACGGGCCCACCGAGGCCACCGTCGTGGCCTGTGCCTCGCTCATGTCCGGCGAGGAGCCCATCCGGATCGGGCTGCCGCTGGACGGCTATGAGCTGGCCGTCGTCGACGAGGCCGGCGAGCCCGTGGCGATGGGCGCCAGTGGGCAGTTGGTGATCGGTGGCGTGGGGCTCGCGCGATACCTCGACGCCGAGAAGGACGCTGAGAAGTACGCGCCGCTGGAGTCGCTGGGCTGGGAGCGGGCGTACCGCAGTGGTGACCTCGTCAAGGCCGAGCCGGAAGGACTGGTCTTCCTCGGGCGCGCCGACGAGCAGATCAAGCTCGGCGGGCGCCGGATCGAGCTCGGCGAGGTGGATGCCGCGCTGCAGGGGCTGCCCGGAGTCGCGGGTGCTGCCGCCGCCGTGCGCACCGCCCGCAGCGGCAACCAGCTGCTCGTCGGCTACGTCGTCACCCAGGACGGCTGGGACCGGGCGACCGCGGTGGAGAAGCTGCGCGCCGCGCTGCCCGCCGCCCTCGTCCCGCTGATCGCGCCGGTCGAGGACCTCCCGACCCGCACGTCCGGCAAGGTCGACCGCAACGCTCTCCCCTGGCCCCTGGAGGGCCTGGAGACCGGCGGTCCGGCCGAGCAGCTCTACGGCACCGAGGCGTGGCTGGCCGAGCAGTGGACGGAAGTCCTCGGCATCCCCGTCTCCAGTGCCCGTGACGACTTCTTCGCGATCGGCGGCAGCAGCCTGGCCGCCGCCCAGCTGACGACGAGGCTGCGCACCCGCTACCCGAGCGCCGCCGTCGTCGACATCTACCAGAAGCCCACCCTGCGCAAGCTGGCCCGCCACCTGGAGGAGTCGTCCCAGGGCGACGGGGCCACTCGCGTGATCGCCCCGGTGCCGACGCGCGCCAAGGTGATCCAACTCCTGGTGCTCGTCCCCCTGTTCACCCTGCTCGGGCTGCGCTGGACGGTCGCGCTGGCCGCCCTCGGGAACCTGCTGCCCGCCTACTCCTGGCTGCCGACCGCCCCTTGGTGGCTGGTCGCGGCCGGTGCCGTCCTGCTGTTCAGCCCGCCCGGCAGGCTCGCGATCGCCGCGGGCGGGGCGCGGCTGCTGCTGCGGGGTGTCGGGCCCGGCCAGTACGCGCGCGGCGGCAGCGTCCATCTGCGGCTGTGGACCGCCGAGCGGCTGGCCGAGTTCAGCGGGGCGACCTCGCTGACCGGCTCCTGGCTGGAGCGGTACGCGCGGGCGCTGGGCGCCAAGGTCGGACAGGACGTGGACCTGCACTCGCTGCCGCCGGTCACCGGCCTGCTCAGGCTGGGCCGGGGCGCGGCCGTCGAGTCCGAGGTCGACCTGTCCGGGTACTGGCTGGACGGCGACCGGCTGGAGATCGGCACCGTCCGGGTCGGCGGGCATGCCACCGTCGGCACCCGCAGCATCCTCTTCCCGGGCTCCCGTGTCGGAAAGCGGGCCGAAGTGGCCCCCGGTTCCGCCGTCACCGGGCAGATTCCCACCGGTCAGCGCTGGGCCGGCGCGCCCGCGGTCAAGCTCGGCAAGGCCAAGCGGAACTGGCCCAAGGAGCGCCCGCAGCGCGGCACGTACTGGCGCGTGATGTACGGCCTGACGGGCCTCGCGCTCTCCGCGCTGCCGCTGCTGGCGGGCGCCGCCGCGTTCCTCGTGGCGTACGCCCTGATCGACGCGGACGCGCCCGTGCGCGGTGTCGCGCTCGCCCTGATTCCGGCGACGCTGGCGTTCGGGCTGGCGTACGCGCTGCTGATCCTGGTCGCCGTACGACTGCTGAGCCTCGGCCTGCGTGAGGGTACGCACCCCACGCACAGCCGGATCGGCTGGCAGGCCTGGACGGTCACGCAGCTGATGGACCGCTCGCGGGAGACGCTGTTCCCGCTGTACGCCGGGCTGGTCACGCCGGTGTGGCTGCGGCTGCTCGGGATGCGGATCGGGCGGGGCGCCGAGGTGTCCACGGTGCTGGCGCTGCCGAGTCTGACGACGGTCGGCGAGGGCGCGTTCCTGGCCGACGACACGCTGACGGCGCCGTACGAGCTCGGTGGCGGCTGGATGCGGATCGGGCGTGCGGAGATCGGGCGGCGGGCGTTCCTCGGGAACTCCGGGATGACGGCGCCGGGGCGGAGCGTGCCGGACGGCGGGCTCGTCGGGGTGCTGTCGGCGACGCCGAAGAAGGCGAAGAAGGGCAGCTCGTATCTGGGGCTGCCGCCGGTGAAGCTGCCGCGCAGCGCCGAGACGGGCGACCAGAGTCTGACGTACGACCCGCCGGCGCGGCTGCTGTGGGCGCGCGGTCTTGTGGAGCTGTTCCGGATCGTGCCGGTGTTCTGCTCGGCCGGTCTTGCCGTGCTGACGGTGGCGGCACTGTGCCTGCTCGGGCCCTGGGCTCCCCTGCTCTCCGGTCTGGTGCTGCTCAGCACGGGCGCCGCGGCCGCTGTCGTCTCGTTCGTCGCCAAGTGGCTGCTCGTCGGGCGGCACCGCACCGGTGAGCACCCACTGTGGAGCAGCTTCGTGTGGCGCAACGAGCTCGCGGACACCTTCGTCGAGGTCGTGGCCGTGCCCTGGCTGGCCGGTTCCGTGCCGGGTACGCCGGTGATGACCGCGTGGCTGCGCGGCCTGGGCGCCAAGATCGGCAAGGGCGTGTGGGTGGAGAGCTACTGGCTGCCCGAGACCGACCTGGTGACCCTGGAGGACGCGGCCACCGTGAACCGCGGCTGCGTCCTGCAGACCCACCTCTTCCACGACCGGATCTTGCGGACGGATACTGTTGTTCTCCGTGAGGGTGCCACGCTGGGCCCTGGCGGGATCGTGCTGCCCGGCAGCACGATCGGGGCCCGCACCACGCTGGGTCCCGCGTCGCTCGTCATGGCCGCGGAGTCCGTCCCCGACGACACCCGTTGGCTCGGCAACCCGATCGAGGCATGGCGCCCCTGAGCGCGGGCCACTCGGAGTCGGTGGGCGTCGCACCGGCGACAGGGAGTGGCGAGACAGCGCAGGGAGCAGAAACGGCAGTGGCAGTTCAGCAGTCGGCGGGGTCGGACCCGTACTTCCCGGAGCACGGTGATGCCCGCTACCGGGTGCACCGGTACGAGCTCACGCTCGACTACCGCCCGGGCCCGAACCGGCTGGCCGGGAGCGCCCGCATCAACGCGATCGCGGGCCGGTCCCCGCTCACCGAGTTCACGCTCAACCTGTCCGACTTCAAGATCGGGCGGGTCCGGGTCGACGGCAGACAGCCGCACTACACGCACCGTGGCGGCCGGCTCCGGATCCGTCCGGCCAAGCCGGTCCGCCCCGGTGCCGCCTTCACGGTGGAGGTGCACTGGTCGGGCAATCCCAAGCCGGTCTCCAGTCCCTGGGGCGGGCTCGGCTGGGAGGAGCTGGAGGACGGCGCGCTGGTAGCGAGCCAGCCGATCGGGGCGCCGTCCTGGTACCCGTGCAACGACCGGCCCGCCGACAAGGCGTCGTACCAGATCTCGATCACCACGCCGTCCGCGTACGCGGTGGTGGCGGGTGGCCGGCTGCTGACCCGTACGACGAAGGCGTCCACCACGACCTGGGTGTACGAGCAGTCGGCGCCCACGTCGAGCTATCTGGTGGGGCTGGCGATCGGCAAGTACCAGACGGTGCTGCTGGGCGACCCGGGGCCGGGCGGGGTGCCGCAGCACGGGCACATCCCGGCGAACCTGCTGCCGGAGTTCTCCCGCGACTTCGCGCGGCAGCCGCAGATGATGGACCTGTTCCAGGAGCTGTTCGGCCCCTACCCGTTCGATGAGTACGCGGTCGTGGTGACCGACGAGGAGCTCGATGTCCCCGTCGAGGCACAGGGGTTGTCGCTGTTCGGCGCCAATCACGTGGACGGGGCCCGGGGTTCGGAGCGGCTGGTCGCGCACGAGCTGGCGCACCAGTGGTTCGGCAACAGCGTGTCCATCGCGGACTGGCGGCACATATGGCTGAACGAGGGGTTCGCCAAGTACGCCGAGTGGCTGTGGTCGGAGCGGTCCGGCGGGCGCAGTGCGCAGCAACGGGCCGCCGCCGCCCACCGGTTGCTGTCCTCGCAGCCGCAGGATCTCCGACTGGCCGACCCGGGGCGGAAGTTGATGTTCGACGACCGTCTCTACGAGCGCGGCGGTCTGACCCTGCACGCGGTGCGCTGCGCGATGGGCGACGACGCCTTCTTCCGCATGCTGCGCGCCTGGGCGGGGCTGCACCGGAGCGGGGCCGTGACGACCTCGACGCTCATCGCCCACGCCAACCGGTTCGCGGACGAGTCGCTGGACGACGTGTTCGCCGCCTGGGTGTACGGCGCGGCGCTGCCGCCCCTGCCGCAGCCGCAGCCGGAGGCCCGGTTTCCGGCCCGTCCGACGCACCCGCCCACCAACGCCGGGCCGGCGTAGGCGGGCGGGCCGGCCGTCGTCAGGACGCCGGGACCTTCAGCTTGTCCCAGCTGACCTTGCCCGGGATGCCGTCGGCGTCCTTGCCCTTGAAGCCGAGCTTGCGCTGCCAGGCCTTGTAGGAGTCGCGGTCGGCGTCCGTCCACTCGGGGCTCGGCCCCTCGTCGTAGTGGTTGCACCCCTCGGCGACCAGTCGCCGGCCCATGGCCGTGATGACCGGGGACTTCTGGCCGTCGTGGAAGAAGCCGGCGCCCGGGAACGGCGCGTACGAGGGCTTGGTCGGCGTGGGCTTCGGGTCGGGGTCCTTGTCGCCGCCCCCGCCGCCCTTGCCGGCCAGCCGTTCGGCGATCCGCTTGCGCATCCCGTCCATCGTGAAGCCGCGCGGGTCCTGCTTGCCCGGCTGCCACTCCTTGTGGCCGATGACGGACCGCTCGCTCCAGCCGTGGTGGCGGCAGATCGCGGCGGACACCTTCTCGATGGCCTCCTTCTGCGCCTCGGGCCAAGGGTCCTTGCCGTCACCGAGGTTGATGCACTCGAAGCCGTAGAAGTGCCGGTTGCCGTCGGTGTCGGCCTCGTTGTCGTGCGGCAGCTTCGACTCGTCGACGACGGCGCGCAGGACGTCGCTGTCGCCCAACCCCGCATGATTGGCACGGCCGTTGCCGACGAGGTGGATCTCGCCCTTCTTGTCGATGACGCCGTGGCACAGCGGTCCCGGCAGGCCGGAGTAGCCGTTGTAACAGATGTTCACGGAGGCGTCCGTGCCCGAGGTGACGGTGTGGTGGATCATCACGCCGTTCACCGGGCCCCACGGGCCCTTCGTATTGCGGTTGTGGCTGCGCCAGTTGCGCACCTCGTGGACCGTCAGGCCCTCCTTGCGCAGGATCTCCAGGAGCTTGGACGCGCTCAGGGGTGTCGCCATCACTCGTCTCCTTCCACGGCGGCCTCCGCTTCCGCGGTGGTCTGTGACCTCCCGTGCGAGGGGTCCTCGGCCGCGAGCTCCTCACGGCGTGCCTGCTCCTCCGCCGCGAGGGTCTTCTCGTCCGCGGCCGGGATGCTGCTGGCCAGCGGGCCGAAGGCGAGGCGGAGGTCGACGGCGCTCTCCTCGCCCTTGACCAGGGCCAGCGGGGCGAAGTGGCGGACGATGCCGGCGGGGCCCCGGAGCAGCGGGCGGCGTGCCGGGTCGGCCGGCCATTCGACGCTGCCGGTTGCGGTGCGGGCGGGGATCAGCCAGTGGTCGCCGGTGCGGTACGCGCCGCCCTTGGCGAAGTACACCTCCACGCCGTCCTCCAGGGGCAGCCACTCCCCCTCCGTGACGGGGACGGCACCGCCCTTCAGGGCTGCCGTACGGCCCTTGCGCTTCGGACCCTCGTGGTGGTCCCAGCGACGCAGGAACGGGTTCAGGTCGGGCAGCCGGCCGACGCTCTCGTCGGGCTCGGCGGACAGGCGGACGCGGCGGCCCGGCAGGTCGAGTTCTTCAACTCGCAGCAGGGGCAGGGCTTCCAGGCGGGAGGAGTACGCGGTGTCGGTGAACTCGACGTGGTCGCCGACGTCCAGGTCCAGCTTGTCGTCGTGGCCGAGCGACGCCAACTGCACCCAGGTGCCGTCGAGTTCGTCGACCGGGAAGACGACGGAGCCGTTCTCGCGGGACCACTTGAAGGTGGCGTCCTTCAGCGCGCCGCCGGCGTGGACCTCGACCCGGTACAGCTGGTTCTCCGGTCCGCGGTAGCGGGCGTCCGGCTTGACCAGGCACGGGTCCTCGTCGGCGTGGTCGGGCCGCTCGCTGCGGGCGGCGAGCCGGGCGGTGTCCGCCGTCTGGCGCTGCGCCCACTTCTCGAAGGCGGCGCGGACCACTTCCTTCGACGGGTCGGCGTCTTCTATCGCCAGCTCGGTGAGGGACAGCGGCAGGACCTGCCAGAGCACCTTGACGCGGGCCGCGGTGTCCGGCATCGCCGCGCCGAGTGCGACCTCGCGCAGCGCCGGGTCCTCGGCCGCGTTCACCGAGCGCTCCCACACGTTGAGGTACACCACGAACGGCGACTGCGCGGGCGACGGCAGGCGGTCGCCGGGCTTCTCCGGGTCGCGGAAGGCGTCGGGCTGGTCCCAGTAGGTCCAGTACGAGGGCGGGGTGGCGGTGTCCTCGGTCTCCTCCGCGTCCTCATCTGGCACGGGCGTACCCGGCGCCGGGCGGTCCGCGTCGAGCAGGATGCCGTCGACGTAGTAGCGGCCGCCGTGGATGTAGAGGGTGTCGATGTCGTGCTTGCCGCCCACGTACTCGATGCGGAAGCCCGCCGCGTCGCGCGGACCGCCGTAGCGGCCGATCAGGTCGGCGGCGAGGGTGCGGGCCTGGTGGAGCTGGATCGCGGTCTGCTCGTTGGCGTCGGCGTCGAGCTGGACGCGGCCCTGCTGGGCGACGACCGCGGAGTAGTGCCGCTCCGGGTGGAACGTGAGACGGGAGAGATCAGCGTGCATGAAGGGGGTCCCCCTGGTTCAGGAAAGTGCGGGTGAGTCGTACGGCGGCACTGCTCATGTCACGAAGAAGATCCCGGCGTCGGCGCCCGCGGGCGTGTACTGGGCGAGCCGCGCGCGCAGACCGTCCTCGCGCTGCGGCCGGTAGAGGTCGTGGAAGGCGCCCATCTCGGCACCGTCGTCCGCGCCGCGCCGGAGTTCCTCCGGGCCGCGATCGGCCAACTGCCCGTACCAGGGCGTCCCGTAGCGCACGGCGGCGAACAACGGCCGTACGCCCGGTGTGAGATCGGGCTGGCAGCGGTGCCTTCGTGGCGTGCGGGAGCCGGCGGGGACGTACGAGTGGCGCAGGCAGCCGATGCCGCGCCGGGCCACGTGCAGCTTGCCCGTGAAGATCGAGTTCTCGGCGATCTCCACTGCATGGGTGTGGACTTCGCCGATGACGGTCGTGCGGTGCACGTGCAGCACGGCGTGGGCGTGGCGGCAGTCCGGGGCGGACAGCGCCTCGCGGTCGTGTCCTGTGGCGTCCAGGATGCTGTCGCGGAGGTGGATGTCGAGGGGGTCCTCGCTCACCTCGTCGCCGATGACCTCGATGGTGCCGAGGACGCTGTGCTCGATCTGCAGGCAGGCGGTGGTGCGGTCCAGGACGATGCTGGGTTCGTCGGGCGAGTGCGGCTCGCACTCGGGCTCCAGGGACCAGCCGGGGACGAGGGTGCTGTGCCGTAGGACCACGGCCCCCATCGGGCCGGTGACGTTGATGCCGCGCCCCGCGACCAGCAGTCCGTCGAGGACGATGCGGGGCCGCTCGTGCGGGGCACAATCGTCGTTCACCGCACGGATGTTGAGGGCGTCGGGCCGGTTGCTGTACCAGTCGAGCAGGCGGATCACCGGCCGCGTGCCCTCGGCCGCCCGCAGCTCCAGGCGGTCGCCGGGGTCGAGGTCGAAGTCCAGCTGCTCCTGGTAGGCGCCGCTGTGCGTGATCTCGATGATGCCGTCGGGGCCGGTGCGGTCGGCCCGGCGGTCGTGCTGCCAGGCCCGGTAGGCGTCCATGATCTGGCGGTACGGCTGCCTGGGTCCGACCCGGTAGAACGCGGCGTCGGGCCGGTCCACTCGGTCCGGCCGCTCGTACTCGCCGCCGCCCATGTCGGCGCCGTACGCGTAGTGGTAGTCCACCCACACACCCTGCCGGGGCGCCGAACGTGCCCCGAACGCGATCCGTCCGAGCTCGGGGTCGACGGCGACCTGGCCGCGCCGCGGCCGGTAGCGCCAGTCGGACAGGTCGGTGACCACGATGTCGGACGGCGGTACGGGCTTGTCCTCGCCGTCGCGGCGGATGACGAAGCTCTTGCCGGGGCCGTAGTAGTCGAGGAGCCGGTCGTGGAGCAGGCGGCGGGTGATGAAGGCGGGGACGTTGTCGACGGTGGCGATGTGGGTCGGCGACGGCTCCGGGACCGGCTTGGTGACGAGGGGGCTGTCGTTGCCGAGGATCGAGAACGTGTAGAGGTTGCGGGCGCGGTCGATGCAGTACGCCGGGGAGGAGGTCAGCGCGTACGCCTTGAGCCGCCAGACGAAGAGGGCGACTCCCGCCGGGGTCCAACCGCCTTGCTTCCTGGCCGAGTTGGCGCGGCGGATGTCGACCGTGCGGGCACCCGTGTCGAAGGGCGTGCCGGTCAGCGCGAGCGCGGAGCCGTCCCGGAGGTCGAGGGTGCGGCCCCTGTCCGAGTCCCGGTACAGCTTCACCGACTGGTTGTGGGCGACGAGGTGCGACAGCTCGACGGCCCGCGCGGGCCAGCCGGCGACCTGCTCGGAGATCTCCTCCAGGAGATGCAGCGTGCCCTTGCGGCGGCGGTTGGCGACGGTGGCCGCCACGTCGGCGCGCGGCGCGACGGCCTCGGCGAGCGCGGCACGTCCGCCCTCGTGCAGGCCCGTGGTGAGGACGCGTTCGTAGCCGGGCAGGGTGCGGTAGCCGACGAGATCGCCGAGGTACGGCAGCACCCAGGGGGCCGCCGTTTCCACGAACAGGTCCTCGTAGCCCTGCTCGACGCCGTCGCGGACCCGGTCGAGCTGCTCGGCGATCACGGCGAGCAGCGCGCGCAGCGGCTCGCCCTCCTCGGCGTCGCGCAGGAGGTGCCAGCGAGGCAGCAGGGCGGCGAGGCCGTCGGGTTCCCGGGATGTCGCGGGGGCTTGGGTGTCGAACTGGACATCCGTCAAATGCACAGACATCACTTGACCTCCGTCAGGATGAGGGTGTCGGCGGCCCGGGGTGACAGCAGGGCGAGCTGGGCGGGGCGGATGCCGCGGAAGACGAACACCGTCCGGCCCTTCGCCAGGCGCCGGGTGTCGGTGATGTCGGGGTTGAGGCGCAGGAGTTCGGCGAGCGGGATGCCGTAGCGAGCGCAGACGGCCGACAGGGTCTCGCCGTTCGCGTCGCGGACGGTGTGGACCTTCTCGTCGTACGTCGCCTGGTGGGCCGGTACGGAGGCCTTCGGGGCGCCGGGGTCGGTGAGCAGCGCGGCGAGCTCTTCCGGGGTGGCGGACGCGGGGACGCCGGTGAAGACGTCGACGTCCACGTAGTCGACGCCGGGCACGGTGTGGGCCGTGGCGAGGAGGTCGGAGAGGCGGGCGGGTTGCCCCAGCTCCCGTCCCTCGTACCCGAGTCGGGTGCGCAGCGCCTGCCGCAGCCTCGGCTCGACGAATTCCCAGGAGTAATCAGGAGCGACCTTCACCTTGGCGGCGACGAGCAGCAGGACCAGTTCGCGTACGTCCACGCGGACGGTCAGGTTGGGGTCGCCGTACTCGGTGAGCGCCCCGCGCAGGGCGCGCAGGGTGTCCGAGTCGCCGTCCAGGGGCACGTCATCGGTGCCCGCGACCGTCACGTGCAGCACGCGCCGCCGCCCGTCGAAGAGTTCGCGTGCGGCGGCCCGGCCGATGCCGGCCCGGGAGCGGGCGAAGTCCTCGTAGTCGGCCGCCGAGACGAGCCGGTCGAGAGCGGAGACGGCCAGTGGGATCGTCCGGCGGGTCAGACCGGGACCGTCCGCGTCCGCGCCGCCCGTCGCCGGGCGGGGGTTGGTGACGGCGGTGACGCCGAGCGGGCGGGTGAGGGGCTGGGTGAGGCGGTCGGCGGGGACGTTGGCGGCCTTGCCGGTGCCGAAGCGGTAGCGGGCGTGGACGTTCTCGTGACCGCTGGGCAGGCGGGCGCCGTGGATGCCGTCGCCGAAGGTGACCGTCGTGCGGGCGTCGGAGGCGGTGCCGGTGATGTAGACGCGCTCGCGCGGGCCGCGTCCGGCGAGGCTGTCGACCTCGTGCCAGAGCACGCCGTCGACGCGGATCTCCAACACCGGTGTGGCGCCCAGGGGGTTGTCGTCGGCGAGCCAGGTCAGCGGGGACTGCCAGAGCGCGAAGGTCTGGTTCGTGCGGTCCGAGTCGCCGCTGCCGATGGCCTCCTCGCGGCTCTCGCCGTGGGTGGCCTCGACCACGTTGCCCAGGATGCGGACCGTCTCGCGGTGGTAGCGGTGGGCGAGGTCGGTGGTCAGGGTGAGGTGGGTGTGGACGCGGTCCCCGGGCAGTTGCGGGTCCACGGTCGCGTCGGCGGCGGCGATCGTGACGACCTCGGTGGCGGTGACGCCGGTCGTCCCGGGGATGTCGCTGCGCTCGCCGGTGACGACGAGGAGGCGTCCGACGCCCAACCCGTCGTACAGCTCGGCGAGTTCGATCTCGTTGCCGTGCACCTCCTCGCCGAGCGGCTCGTCCGCCAGGCGCAGTGGCTCGCCCGCCGCGTACACGGTGGTGTCGCGGATGTGCGACAGCAGGACGTCGAACTCGTCCAACCAGGGGTCGGCGAGGGTGAGTTCGGTGCCGCGGCCGGTGATGCCGTAGTTGGTGTACGCCGCCGTACGCGCCGAAACGACCTGGGTGGTGACGAACGCGAGCTTGGCGTCGCCGGGTATGCCGTCCTGGGCGCCCTTGGCGGGACGCTGGACGGCGACCCAGCTGCCGACGGTGATGCCGGTGTGCACGGTGTCGAGTTGCAGCACGCGCCGGTTGACGGGCGCGGGCTTGCTGGCGATGACGATCTCGACGTTGGGCTCGGTGCTGCCCACCGTGTAGCGCAGGCTCACCTCGTACTCGCCGTGGGTGAACTGCTCGGTGGCGCCCGGCCGCAGGGAGATCTCCTGTGCCGTGCCGTTGTTGATGCCGATGTGGATCAGGCCGTCGTCGTCGGGACGGGACACGAACAGGGTGCGGTCGGGCAGTCCGTCGCGCAGGCGGACGGTGACGCCCGGCTCCTGGGAATCGGCGGGGCGTCGGGTGAGCCAGCTCAGGTCGCGGTCCTGGGCGGCGCGGGTCGACAGGTCGACCTGGCCCGGTCCGAGCGCGAAGCTGACCTGCTGGGTGAGCGGCAGGGTCACCGCCCGCTGGTCGGAGCTGTTGCCCTCGACGTACTGGAACTCCGCCCGGACCGGCGCCTTGCCCGCGGTGTCGTAGACGACCCGCATGCCGGTCAGCTCGGCCCCCGTGAGCGGCCAGTCCGCGCTGCGGATGACGCGGCCCTTGTCGTCCTGGACCGGCTTGAGCGGGGCCGTGGCGCCGAAGGGGGCGGCGGTGACCCGCATCGCGAGCAGGTCGCGGAGGAGCTGGGCGGTGCCGGGGGCGGCGGCCGCCGCCTTGCGCCAGGCCGGGTAGAGGCCCGCGAGGCCGGGGTTGAGGGCCGCGAGGAGGCGGGCGGTGTCCGTGCCGGGGAGCTGGGCGCCGGTGCCGGACGGCGGGGCGGGGGTCTGGGCGCCAAGGGCGGGGAGGACTGCGGCCAAGGCACGGAAGGCGGCGTCACGGGGGTCGGTGGCCACCGCTGCCTTCGCACTGACCGTGTCCGTGGTCCGTGCGGGCGCCAACTCCAGCGCACGCTCGGCGAGTTCGGCGAGTACCGCCTGCAGCTGCTCGAACCAGCCAGCGACGTCCTCCCACGGCGTGGCAAGCACCTGCGCCTCGCCGAGGCGGGCTACGGGCTCCGCTAGGCAGGTCGCGAGGCTCTCGGGTGTCTTCACCTCGTCCAGAGCCGCACCGAGCGGAGTCAGGACCTGGTCCTCGAAGTCCTCGATCAGCCGGCTGACCGGGCGCGGGTTGGGCACCTCGGGCGTGGGCGGCTCATCGCCCGGCTCGCCGGGTGCTGTGGGCTCGGCGATCCACCGCTGCACCTCGTCGACGAGCTCCTTCAGCGTGGCCGGGGCCGACTTCGGCAGGGTGATCGCCGTGATGTCGTCGTCCCGGTCGATGCGTACGCCCGATACGGGCAGCAACTTGCGCTCCCCGCCCGCCTGTTCACCGAAGACGAACAGCAACTGGTCGCCGGTCTGCAGGGAGTTGGTGGTGCCCTCGACGAAGAGTTCGGAGCGGCGCTCCAGATCCTCGGGCGTGACCAGGGACGGGCGGCGCCTGCGCACCTTCAGCTCGTTCCAGTCCCAGCGGGCCGTGAGGTCCCGGCTGGTCTCGAAGGTCAGGGACTCCTCGTCGGCGGATGCGGGCACGCTGTGGGTGCGCGCGCCGCGTGGGATCAGCACGGGCAACGCCTCGGCGCGCGGGTCGCGTTCGAGGGTGTACGCGAGGTGGGTGGCGGCGGCGACACCCGGCCGCGGGCGGTGGCCGACGAGCCGACCGAGCAGCACCAGTGAGCGGTGCTCGTTCGCCGTACGGACGTAGGCCTCGTCGGCGATCCGCTCCGAGTGGAAGGTGAGCAGGTCGCCGAGGACGGCCGTGGCGTCGAGCAGGCCGATCGCCGGGTCGTCGGGCGTGCGGACGGTCAGGCGGTCGAGTGCCGGGTACGCCGGTGAGGCGAGCCGGTCGAGCAGGGCCGCCAGGAAGGAGCCGTACTGGCCGACGCGGTAGTCGAGGGCGGTGCGGCCGGGCGGATTGTGCAGCGGGGCGGGCGCGAGGCGCTCGTCGTGGCCGCCGCGGCAGGCGCCGCCGCACGTGCATGCGTCGGTCGCGGTCATCGGGCACCTCCCAGGGATATCGCCAGCTGGCCGTTCTCCGGCCGGTCCGGGTCGTTGTCGCAGGTGGCGATCTCCAGCGGGCCGAGCCGCAGCACGCCGTCCTCCCTCTCTCCTCGGTCCTGCTCGAACAGCCGCCGCAGGCGGGTGACTTGCACGCTCTGCACGCCCAGTACCGCGGCGGCGACGGCGACCAGTCGGCTCAGCCGTACGGGTTCACCGAAGGTCAGCGCGTCCGGGTGGAAGAACCCGAGCCGACCGCCCGCGAGGCGGCCGCTGCCCAGCACCCGGTACAGCTCGGCCAGGATCTGCCCGTGCTGATGGCCGGGCGCGGCGCACACGCTCAGCGCGATGTCGAGCGGCACCAGGCGGGCGGGGCCGACCACCAGGTCGTGGCCGATACGCCGGTACGCCTCCAGGGACTGCCCCACCTGGGCGAGCAGTTCGGGCGACGGCTCTGCGCTGCCGTAAGCGTCGATCGCGACGTGCGCCTCCTGGGCGCTGCCGGTCCAGCGGATCTCCGCGGCGGCGCGCTGTACGCCGGGCAGCTCCGCGGCAAGGGCGGCGTAGTCCTCGGCGGTGACCGCACGAAGGCGGGTGCGGCGCAGGTCGAGCGGGGCCAACTGGCGTGCCTGCTCGACGGGTTCGGGCTCGACACCGCCGGTGGCGGGCAGCGGGTTGCGGACCACGGCGGCCGGCGGATGGTCGCAGTCGCTCTGGATGACCAGGTGGTTGATGGCCTCCGCGCCGACGTTGCCCGCGATGCCGCCGCCGAGCCGGTAGTGCAGGGCGAGCCGGTGGCCCGGTGCGGGCTTCGCGCCGTGCCGGGCGTCGCCGAAGCGCAGGGCGAGGCGGCCGTCGTCCTCCAGTTCGCCGACGAAGTGCCGGTCGCGGGGACCGCTGTGGAACAGGTCGGGGCGCGGCACCCAGGTCAGGTCGCCGTCCTCGACGCGTACGGCGGGGAGCGCCTCGCGTGGGTCCTGGCCGAGCGCGGCGCTCGCGGAACCTCGGAGCACCGGCTCGTCGGGGTGCAGTCCGGCCGCGTACGCCGGGCCCCAACTGTGCGCGATCTCCCAGGCGATGTGCCCGTCGAGGACCGTGCCCGCGCGGGCCCGGGAGGCGAGGATCTCCACCCGGCGCAGTTTCGTGTCGAGCAACTCGTCGTTCTTGTGCAGGAGTTCACGCAGGGCGCGGACGGGATGCGTACGGAGTTCGAACCGCTCGATGACCTTCAGGCCGTAGATGACGGTCAGTTCGTCGATTTCCTCGTCGGCGAGTCCGTCGCGGTCGCGGGCGCTGCGCCACAGCTCGACGAGCCGCTGCCGCACCCGCCCCGGGATAGCGGCGATGCGCTCGGCCTGCCCACAAGCCACGATCCGCGCATCCGGGAACGGCACCGCCTGGACGACCGGGGAACGGCCGAGCACCGGGCGGAAGCGAGGTGCGATGCCCGGATACACGGACTGCGCGAGCAGCGTGCGCAGGGCGGCCGCCTGGGCGTACGCCGTGCCGGGCACCACGCGTTCGTGCCGCTGCCCGGCGCGCTCCAGACCGAGTCCGGAGCGTACGGTCGCCGGCTCGCCGACCACCTCGAACAGTTCGCGGACGTCGTCGGGTACGAGTGCTTCCCCGCTCTCCGCCTTGTCCGTAAGGGAGTTGATGAGACGAGCAGGGGCGTTGCCCTCTTCGCGGTCGTAGCAGCCGAAGGCGGGAGGGTCGCAGGGGGCGACGACGGCCGGCTCGGGCGGCACGGTGGCCGTCTCGGGGAGTCCGGTGAGGGTGCGGCCGTGGTCGACGAGGACGACGTTGCCGCGGGCCACGGTCACGTCGTCGACGGGCAGGCAGTCGCGGCCGCCGCGCGTGGTCAGGCAGAGGGGGAAGCGCAGGGCGTCCTCGGCGGCCCAGGTGACCTCCAGGACCGGCTGGTCCTCGATGCGGTCGATGCCGGGGGTGACGGAGGTGAGGCGTACGGCCTGGCGGTGGCTGGGGTCCCGGTCACCGGGGGTGCCGGTGCGCGGGCCCTTCACCTCCTCCAGGACGAGCAACTCGCCGGGACTCAGGGCGAGTCGACGGTCCCGACAGGTCTCCGGGTCGTCCCACTCGTCGCGCAGGGTGGCCGAGGTGGCGCCCTTGGGCAGGGTGCACACCTCGCCTCCCCAGGTCCACAGACGGATCGCGTTGTGCGCGACCTTCAGCTCCAACGGGTCGGCGGCGAGGACCGGTTCGAAGACCTCGACCGAGCCGCGCTCGTCCAGGTCGCCGAGGTCGATCTCGTCGATCACCGTGCCCGGTTCGGGCCGGTCGTGCGGGTCGAGGGTGCGCACGTCGACGGAGGCGAAGCGGAAGGTGCCCGGCGCGAGGGTGGTGTCGCCGGTGGTCCGGACGGTGACGTAGGCACGCGCCGTGCAGCCGTCGTGCATCGCGTAGTCGATGAGCCGCACGTGACGGCGTACGGAGACCCGGCGGCGTGCGGTGTCCAGGTAGGCCTCGGTGGCCACCGCGTCCTGCTGGTAGCTGATCTGGTCGCCGGTGTGGGCGAGCAGCTCGACGAGCGTGACGCCCAGGTCGGCGGGGTTGCGCTCGACCCAGTCGGGGGTGGTGAGCGCGAGCCGGTCGAGGAGCAGTTTGCGGATGGTGTCGTAGTCGCGGGCGGTGTAGTCGACGACGGGCGCGTCCGGGAAGTCCGGCACCTCCTCGCCATCGTCCTTGCAGTCGAAGGGAGTCGGGCAGTCCGGCCGGAAGGAGAAGGACGCGCGGTGGTAGCGCTGGTCGAAGCCGCGAAAGGGTTCGGTGCCGGGGCGCCCGTACGGGTCGGTCTCGACGAGCGCGAACACGTAGCGCGAGGTGTCGCCGGCCCGGTCGAGGGTGACGTAGAGCCGGTCGTCGAGTTCCGGGTCCTCCTCGCGTTCGACGCTGACGTCGACGGCCGTGATGCCGGTGATGCGGCGGCCGCCGTCGATACGGACGTTCTCCGGGCCGAGGCCGTGCGGGGCCTTGCCGAGGAAGGTGACGGTGAGCAGGAGCCCGTCGTCACTCACCTCCACCGCGTCAACTCCGTTGAGCTGAGCGGCCCTTACCTTGGCGCGGCGGGACGTGGTGGTGCCGGTGGTCATGCGACCCTCCCCTCGAAGACGTCGTCCGTACGGGTGCCGGTGGCGCGCAGTACGTAGGACAGGTAGACGCGCACGGTGTTCTCGTCGCTCACGATGTCGAGGGCCACCACGTCGATGAGGTCGCCGAGCCAGCGCTGCAGCGAGGCCTGCACGGACAGTTCGAGGGTGCTGACGAGTTCGGGACTGTTCGGAGCGAAGACCAGATCGAGGAGCCCGCAGCCGAAGTCGGGGCGCATCACGCGCTCGCCGGGGCTGGTGAACAGCAGTTGCTCGATCAGGTCGTGGACGTGCTCGCCGTGGGGCGCGTGCGCGGTGCGTCCGCGGCGGTCGGCGCGGAAGGGGAACGCGATGTCGCTGCGAGGGCGTTGGCTGGTTCGGCGGCTCATCGGACCGTGACCTTTCGCTGGGCGGCCTGGACGACGGGCGGCCCCTGCGGCACGAAGGCCGCGCTGAAGCACTGGGCCGCCGAGGTGTCGAGCAGCACGGGGGCGCCGTCGACCGTGATGCCGGTGCCGTCGGCGGTCCAGCGGACCGACACGCAGGGCGTGGGCACACCGGCGACGGTGTGCGGGCAGCCGGTGACGACGTACGCGTGCGTGGCCGTCGCGATCGCGACGCCCCCGATGCGCACGCCGCCGGAGGGTGTGGTGGCGGCGGTGACCCGGCCGCCGTGCGGGCAGCCGATCACGGCGCCGGCGTCGAGCAGACTCCCGGACAACTTGGTGCGTCCCCCGTCTTCTTATCGCTTCGAGAGCACGGTCAACTGGCCCTCGTTGATGGTTACTTCCTTGCCGCGGAGCACGATTTCGGCGCCTGCGCCGGTCGCGATGACCACGGCTTCCTTGGTGATGCGGATGTACGCGCCGCCCTGGGCCTGGAGCAGGATTCCCTGCTCGGCCCCGGCGGTGTCGTTCATGACGATCTTGTGCGCGGCCGGTGTCTGCACGACGACCGGCTTGTTCGGCGAGTTCGCCTGCAGCTCGCGGCGCGCGTCGGGCGGCAGCTCCTCGGCGGCGCCGTACCAACACCCGGTCCACACAGGGAAACTGGGGTCTCCCTGCTCGAACTCCACCCACACACCAGCGCCCGGCGGCGGCACCACGAACTGTCCGGACTCGGGCCCGGTGAACGGCAGGCAGGGCAGCGCCCAGGTGGACGGCTCGTCACCGAGGACGTCGGGCACCTCGACGGTGATACGGCCGATGCGCAGCGGGTCGTTGTTGTTCACGACCCGGCCGCGGAACTTGCCGAGGTAGCGATTGCCGGTTGCCGCCATGCTGAACTGCTCCTGATCGGTGGGTCGTTGGGCGTCGGGGCGTTGGGGTGTCGGGGCGTTAGGGCTTTTGTGCTACGGCCGGACGTAGTCGCTGCGCGCCTCCAGCCCCTCCCTGGAGAGGGTGAAGTTCTGCTGGAACGACCCCGGTCGCAGGTTGTGCGTGACGGACTTGACGTAGTAGTCGCCGTCGTATGCCCGTCCCGAGCCGCGCACGCCAACCAGTTGGCGGGGCTGCAGGATGTAGCCGTGCCGGTTGACGTCGAGCGATCCGGACCCGGAGACCACGTCGGCGGAGACGGCGGCGCGGGCCAGGAGTTCGGCCTCGGCCTGCTCGCGCTGCTGCTTGGCGGTGCCGGAGAGGGTCTTGCGCTTGAGGGCCGGGGTGGGGCGGCGGCCCAGGGGCGGGCGCAGCGGACTGATCGGCGGCTGCGGCAACAGCGTGGACACGCGCGTCCCCGGATCCTGCCACCGTGCCTGCGGCTCTTCCCTCGCGGTCCCGTCGTAGGCGAACGTCAGCTGGTCCACGGTCGTGTTGGCGTCCATGTTGACGTTGAGGGCGTGCTGCCGGATGCCGAGCCGGACCTCGGGCCCCCAACGGGCGGAGGATTGACCGGGGTTGGGCCCTGGTTCGAGATAGAAGGTGTAGCCGTTGGCGCGCGCGAGATCGGTGACGTATTGCAGGTCCGTCCCGGTCTGGTAGTGGACGCGGAGATCCTGGTGCGGGGGCTGGGCGATCTTCTCGGCGTACACGTCGGGCCGGATGCCGTAGTCGGAGTACCGGCGCAGGATGGCGAGCACCCGCTCGGAGGGCGGGAGATTCGGGTACCGGGCGGTGCGCTCCTCCAGGTCCATGAGCAGGGTGAGGTCCTCACCGGTGACGGTGAGGGTGGAGTGGCCGGGCTGGTTGCTGGCGCCGACCTCCTGCCGCACGATGAGCCCGTCGAAGAGCACGTCGGGGGTACCCCGGACGCTGACGGTGACGATGAGCCGCGTCTTGGGGTCGAAGAACCCCTCGGGCAGCAGCCGCTGGTTGATGATGCCGGTCTTGGTGAGGTCGAAGGCCAACTGGAAGCCGCTGCGTTCGCCGGCCGTGGCGGTGATCTGCGCGGACAGCAGGGCCTCGGTCACCTCGGCCGGGACGGGGCGGGCGAGCTTCGGCCCCATGAGAAGCGTGATGTGGACGGGGCCCTGCCCCACGGGCTGTTCAGACACGCCGGTGCCCCCCGGGCTCGGGGATGTCGATGACCTGCCCGGCCTCGTCCGTCAACTCCCTCGGATCGAGTACGGGGTTGGCGTCGGCGATCCGCCACCACTGACCGGGGTCGCCGAAGAAGCGTTGGGCGAGCAAGTCGGGGCGCTCCCCTGCCCCCACGACATGTTCCTGCGTCTCCTGCGCGTCGAGCGGGGGCAGCAACCGGCGCTTGGCGTAACGGACTTCGGTACCGTCGGGAAGACGGTGCACGCCGATCTCCGCGTCGTGGTAGCGGCTGGTGCGCGGATAGGGGTGCGCGCCGGGTATCGCCCCGAGGGCGCTCTCGTACGGCTCGATGTCGGCCATGGTGTGCTGCTCAGCCCCTTCCGCTCAGTACGTCCGCGCCCGGCAGCCCGAGGGCCCCGAGGCTGCCGCCCCGCGCGGCCGCGGCGAGCCGCTCCTTCTGCGCGAGGTGCGCCATGTAGAGGTCGGCACCGCGGTGTCCTGCGGGCAGGTCGCTGACGGTGAGGATCTTCATGCCGATGCCGAGGGAGGCGCGGATGGGGTTGAGGTTGACGTCGAAGGCGGACTCATTGACGGACAACTCGGTGAGCCGTACGGGCATGACCCGCTTGCTCCCCCATGTGAACAGGGTCAACGGCATCTCGATCGGGCTGATCTCGATGGTGCCCTTCTGCGACAGCCGGCTCGCGGCACGGAGCTGCGCGGTGGTCGGCTGCACCAGCATCTCGAGGGTCGCGAGCTGCGGGTGAATGCCATCGGGCGCCGCGATCTCCAACTGGTCGGTGGCGTCGATCTCGGCGGTGAACTTCCAGGTCTCCTCGGCGGGGCCCTTGAGGCGGAGCGCCTCGTTCCTGTCCCCGCCGCCGCTGCCGCCACCGCCGCCGTCGCTGCTGTCTCCGGCGGACTGGGGGGCGATGCTGCGTTCCAGGGTGTCGGGGTTGAACTGCAGCACGATGACCCGCTGGGGGGTGCCGCGGTCGGGGTCGACTACGACTATGCCGGAGCGGATGGGTTTGGGGATGTCTGCGTAACGGGTCACTGGTCCACCTAAAGGAGTCATTCCTGGAACTTGGTGCTGGAGACGCAGCAGCCGTCGCACCAGAAGCAATAGACGATTCCCTCGACCGCAATGCGGCCGACCGGAGTGTCACGGCCGCCGACCGAGGCGACGAACGGCATGGCAAGTCCGCACTCGGGGCAACGGGGGTGAATATCGGGATCGACCCATCGGGGTAGACCGCCCACTTGGTTCAAGGACTGTGAGGGCGCCGCCTTGAGGCTTACTCCCACCTGATTCGGATGCTTTTCGAGCGTCAGGGAAAGCTGTCCTGGCGTGAGGCTGATCGCAGGGTCCGCCGGCCCCTTGGGCCCGTAGTAGACGGTGCGCTCACCGTCAGCGATCCGAACAGTTGCCGAATCCATTTCCCCGCAGTCGCACGCGTACCAGTAGAAGGATGGGTTGTTGGACAACGAGAAAGGCAGAGCGCTCGCAGAAAGCGTCAGGAGGTGAACAGCGGGCACCGAGCAGATATGACAGATAGGCACATCTCCGGATGTGCTACCACCGACTTTATGCTCCGATTTTCCGCCTTCCGCGAGAAAAGCCAACTGCGCAGGCCAATACCCGGCCTTCTGCTCGGAATCCGGCAATCCCCCGGCCAATTCCACCAGCGTGATCCAGTCAGCGGGGTCATCGAGTTCGTCCCGCAGTGAACCGATGATCTCCAGCGCATGATCCGTACGAATCAACGCCAGGGAGACCAGCGTGTCCCAGGGGTCGTCCTCATCGTCCTCATCGGAGCGCCATTTCCGCGCGAGAGAATCGGCCACCTCGTCCGGCGCACCCGCCAACATGGCCTTCGCGGCCATCGGATGGTCGAGGTCCGCGAAGGGCCGCAGCAACTCCGGCCGGAAGGCCCCAATACTGAAGATGACGCTTGAGAGGTGCGCCTTCAATTCCGCGTCATTCACGTAGTCGGCAATGAAACCGTTCAGGGTGGCTGTCGAAAGCCACGGAACCAATCGCGCCGCTCCACGGGCGAGTTTCGGCTCCTGACGGAGCCTCACTGCTGCGCGCTCCTTCTCGGCCGACGCGTTCGGTGTGACTTCAAGGTACTGCCCGACATATTCAGCAATACGATAGTCATCGGTTTCGAGCAGGCATTCAACACTGGCTGCCAGACCGCGATCAGATTGTCCTGAGAGATACTCGAAGAGCGTTCCCCTCTTTGCCAATCCCTGAAGATCGGGATCGGAGACGATTCTTACGGCCTCTTCGATATGGGTCACTTCGCCTTCTCCCAGTAGCGGAGCAGCATGCTGTTGATCTCGGCAGAGTAGTCGACGACCTGCGCCTCCACAAGTTTCTTGTAGTGTCGCGTGAAGTGGGCCACATACTGCTTTGTCAGATCCCCGTCGGCCTCCAATATCTCCAGATATCTCTCGAAGTCCAAGCGCGCAGCCTGGGTGAGATCCTTGGCATCTGCACGGAAGAGCGGCTTGTTGTCGTTCTGGTATGTCCGCCCTCGCTCATGCAGCGTCTGCGGCAGGAAGATCGTCAATGCTTGCTGATATTTACGATTGGCCTCGGTCTTCTTCTTCCCTCTACCGCTGGGATGTAGCTTCTTCCTGGTGAGGATCTTTTCCCGCTCATCAACGAGGAGACTTTCCTGTTCCTCCGTCATCAGCCCTTGGTCCCTGGCGTTCAGAGCCTCCTGAAGCTCCGGGTTCGAAAGGGCCGCTTCGGCCAAGGCCTCGTTCTCCGCCTTCTGTTTGATGGCCCGTCCAGAAGGAATGTGATCGGCAGTCAGCCGCTTGTCACCTGCGAAATTATCAGGATGGCGTTTCTCACTGGCCACCCGTCGCTTGCTCGCGGCACTGTAACTTTGAGTCTCTCCGACCTGGATGTCTTCGTCGTCCTCGTAGACATCAGGGAAGGGGACTGCTTCCAGCACTGCATTCAATGGAGAACTGGCGGGCCATCCGTTCTGCCGATTCGTGGCTTGCGCCTGCTGACCGGTTCCGGATTGCGTCGGTGTCGCCGCCGTCTGCTGGGCGGGGGCCTGCCCGTCCTCCGACACCTGCGACTGCCGCTCGGCAGCCCCCTCCGACTGCCGCTGCCTTTCCGTAGTCTGCGCGGAGGGTGTGCGTTGCGACTCTGCCGTCGCCCTCCCGGATTCGTCGGCTACGTCATCGGGATCGTTCTCCACGCCGTCGGTGACCCGTTGCTCCGGATTGAGTCGTGCGACGATCTCGAATGTCTCCGCGCCCCTCAGTTCGAGGCCGGTGAGCCGGTACCAGACACGGATTCCCAGCAAGGTGCCGGTCATGACACCCCGATGGACTCCTCGGTCCAGCAACCCGTTCAGCCTGGGCCGGATGCGGGCCACGATCTTCTGCAGCCGCGCCTCCTTCGACTCCCTAGACTTCTCGTCCTTCCTGTGCTGGTCCTGTTTCCGCCTCTTCTGCTCCTGCTGCCGCCTCTTGTGGTCCCGCAGCTGGTCCTTCTTCTTCTTGAAGAAGTTCCGCAGCTTCGACGCACCGTTCTTGAGCGCCTTGCCGAGCTTCGACTTCTTCAGCTTGCGGCCGAGAGTCTTGGCCGCGTTGCCGACCTTCTTCAGGGCGGACTTGACGGCGCCCTTGGCCTTCGAGAGGGCCTTGCCCACGGGGGACTTGGGCTTCTTGGGCTTGGTCGGCTTGGGGCCCTCGATCTCCTTCTGCTTCTTCTTCGGAGCGGACTCGGGAGTCTTGTCCTTGTCCGGGGTCCGGTCCTTGGCGGGACCCTGCTCCTTCTCGGGCGCCTTCTCCTTCGGCTTCGCCTCCGCACCATCCGGCTTCTTCGCCGGTCCCTTGGGGGTCGCGTGGTCCTTCGGCTTGACGGGAGACTTCGGTTCCGGTGACGGCTCGCCCTTCGGCCTACGCTCGGTGCCGGGGCGGCCCAAGGCCTGCCTGGCCTTCCGCACCGCCCCCCGAGCCGAGTTGACCGCCGCCCCCGCAGCCTTCTTCGCCCCGCCCCCCACCTTCTTCAGACCGTCCATGATCTTCTGCGCCATGCCCTTGAGCCGCTTGCCGACGCCCTTGGTCGCCGAAGACAGCTTCTGCAGAAGGAAGTTGGTGATGAAGTCGAGCAAGGCAACGACACCTGCCGCGACCGCCTCCGCGAAGAGACACGCCGCCGGGCCCGCCTTCACCGCCTTCAGGTAGGCCCAGAACTTCGAGAACGCCGACAGGATCGAGCTGACCGTCGACCACGCCGCCATCAGGCCCTGGACGATCGTCAGGATCGCCCCGGCCGCGGGCACGATCATCGAGACGACCTTCTCGATGACGAGCGACGCGATCATCATCGGCAGCGACGCGATGATCGCGTCCCAGGCCATCTTGCCGATCTGTTTGATCGACACGCAGCCCTTGACCAGCACGTCGATGACGGCCTTGCCGAGGCCGAGGATGCCCTCGACCTTCGTGTCGAACCACCCCTTGACCGCCACCTTGATGGCACCCCAGAGGTGGTCGGTGATGCCGGTCTTGGCGGCGCTGCCCGCCTTGGAGATCCAGCCGCCCGGGTCCGGGGCGATGTCGGCGACCAGTGCCGCGAACTTCCCCAGCGCCTCGATCGCCGCCTGCGCGAACTTGATCGCGCCCACGATGATGGCCTGGTACGCCTTGATGACCGCCTTGACCCCGGCTTCGAGGACGTCCAGCAGTTTGTTCAGGCCCGCCGCCAGCGCGTCCAGCAGGCTGTTGACCGCCTTCTTCAGGCCGTCCGCCAGCTGATTCACCGTCGCGATCGCCGCGTCCCGCAGACCCTCGATCGCCTTGCGGAACTTGTCCCGCAGTTCCGGGAAGGCCGACAGCAGCACGTCCCCGATCGCGATCAGGACATCGGCGAGCACGTTGATCGCCTTGATCGCCAGGTCGCGTACGAAGTCGATGGCCTGGTTGGCCCACTCCTTGAACTGGTCGATGATCCCGTTGACGGCCTTGCGGGCGGCGTCGAAGACCGCGGTGACCGCTGCGAGCAGGCCCTTGAAGAAGTCGGCGACCTTGTCGGCGATCCACCCGAGCAGGCCTCCGGAGGGCTTCTTCTCCTCCTTCTTCTTCTTGGCCTCCTTCTCGGCGTTCTCCCGCTCGGTGTCGATCTTCCCGTTGTCCTGGTCCTTGCGCGCTCCGACCTCCTTGTCCTTGTCGTCGCGCGCCTTGACGATCTCCTTGTTCTTCTTGCCGTGCTCGTCGTCGGACTTCTTGTCCGCGTCCTCGACCTTCTTGTCCTGCTCGCCCCGCCAGTCCTCGCGCTGCTTCTGGGTCTCGCGCGCGACGCGGCCGCGTTCGGCGGTCTGCTGCTGGGTGTTGCGGTCGACCTCGCGGTCGATCTCGGCCTGCTTGTCGTGCTTGGCCTGCTGCTCGCCCTGCTGCTGTTCCTTCTCCTTCGTACCGAGGTCGCCCTGCGCCTTGCCCGCGGCACCGGTGATCTCGGAGCCCTTTTCCTGTTTGGCCACCGCGCCCACGCCGGCCTTCGGCGCAGGCGTGGGCTCCAGGGCGCTGCCCTTGCCGCCCCCGGAACCGCCGGACGCCTTGCCGGTGAGCTGTTCCGCGGGGGCGTTGGGGAAGACCTGGTCCTCGCCCATGGGCTTGGCCGCGTCCTCGCGGCCGGTCGTCTGCAGGTCGGACTGCTTGTCCTTGAGCGCCTTGGCCTGGTCGTCGGTGCGCTTGGGATCGCTGGCGCCCTCCAGCCGGATCTTGGGCGCCGGGCCGACGGTCTTGTTCTCGAGTTCCGGGTCGGTGGTCGGTACGGCGTCGGCCGCGGCCTCGACGTTCTGCGCCTCGGCCTCGCTCAGCCCCTTGTCGGGCACGGCAGGCGCGGGCGGCGTGGACACGTTGGCGGTGGGCTCCTTGCCCTCCGCCTTCACTCCGCCCTTGGCCTTCTGCTTCTCGCCCTGGTCCTCCGGGCCGACCTTCTCCACCTTGCCGGTGACCTGGGCCGCCGCGGGAGCGGCCTGGGGCGGCGCCGAACGCGTCTGCGGCGCCCCCGAGGGACGTTCCCGCGTCGGCGGGGCCGCATCGAGCCGCTTCTGCTCCTCGCCGATCTTCTTGTCCGCGGCCTGGTCGACCCCGGGCATGGCGGCGGCCGCCTGGTCGGGCGCCAGCTTGCTCACGGTCTGGATGGCGGCCTTGGGGTCCTGCCCGGAGACGTCCGGCGGTTCCTCCTGCTTCTCCTCGGGCGCGGCCTCCCCGCCGCCTCCGCAACTGCCCTGCCCGCCCTCGTCCTTCTCGGGCGCGGGCGCGGGCGGCGCGCAGCCACCGCCGTCCTTCTCCAGCGACGCCTCGGGCCGGGGCGCGTCCGTGTCGGCAGCGGTCTGGCCGGGCGCGTCGGTCTGCTCGGCGGCCGGGCTGACCGCCGCCTGAGCGACGGAGGGCGCGGCGCCGGGTCCCGCGGCGACCTTCGGCCCCGTCTTCTCCGCGCCACCGACCGGTCCGCGCGGCACGGCGCCGGGCCCGCTCTCCTTGGGCACCTGGCTCTTGGCCGCCGGCGCCTCACGCTCGGACCGGGGCGGTTCGGCACCGCGCCGGGCGGCGGGCGAGGGGTCGCGGTCCTCTACCGCGGTCCTGGGTGTCTGAGCGCCGGCGGGCCGGGACACGGCCGCCGCCACCGGGCTCACCACGGAGGGCGCCGGGCCCGCGGCAGTCGACGCCGGACCGGCGGCCGACCGGGACTCCGCGGTCGTACGGTCCTGCTGTTCCTTCTTCTCCTCCTGCGCGTCCTTGGCGTCCGGCTGCTCGTCGCCGTCCGCCCCCGCCGCGTCGGAGTCGTCGGAGCCGTCGGCCTCCTTGTTCTGTTCCTTCTCCTGCTGCTGCTCCGGGTCGGGCTTCTCGGCCTCGGGCTCGGGCCGCTCCTTGTCCTGGGTCGCGGGATCCTGGCCGACCTCCTGGTCGAGCGGCTTGTCGGTCTCCTGGAGGTCCTTGGTGTTACGGTCCTGGGCCTGCGCGGCGGGCCCGTTCTCGGGCTGCGGGGCCTCACCCTCGACGGGCCCCTCGTCCTGGCCGGGGGCCTTCGCCTCGGGCCCGGCGTCCTCCTCGTCCTGCTCCCCTTCGTTCTTCTCCCGCTCCTGCTCGGTCTTCTCGGCCTTCGTCGGCGGCGGGGTGGGGAAGGAGGGCACCGAGGGTTCGGCGGCGCCCGGCTCCAGCTTGTCCGCGGTCGGTACGGCGGACAGGTCGAGGTCGGCCTCGGGCAAATAGTCCTCGGGCTTGATCACGGGCTCGGGCTCGCCGCCCGGCGCCCGGTCGCCGTCGTCCTCGCCGCCAGCGAGTTCCTGGTCGGCGCCGGCTTCGAGGCCGAGCGGCCGTTCCTCCTCGCGCGGCTCGGCGTCGGCGCCGCCGTCCTCGTCCTTCTCGTTCAGGCCGTGCTCGGACAGCGCGGAGTCGGGCTGCTCGGCCCGCTCGTCGACCTTCTCGGGGCGTACGGGGCCGGGCTGGGCCTTCTGCTTCGGGTCCGGCTGCTCGTTCTTCGACCCGGCGCCCGGCTGGGTCTGGTCGTCGCGCTGCTTGCGCTTGTCGGCGCCCGGCGCGCTCGCCTGCTGCGGGTCGGCCTCCTCGCGCTCCCGCTGCTCCTTGCGCTCCTCCTTGGCCTGTTCGGTGCCCTCCTGCTGCCCTTGGGCGTGCTCGTCGGAGGCCTGGTCGGTGCGCTCGCGGTCGGTGGCGGCCTGCTCGTCGTCCTGCTGCTCCTCCTCGCGCGCCTGCTGCCGGGAGGCGTTGCGCGCGTCCTCCTGCTCGGTGCGCTGGGCGGTGTCCTGCTCCTCGGTGGCGGCGTCCGAGCGGGCCCGGCTGCGGTCGCTGCCGCTCTTCTCGTCGCGGGCCTTGGCGTCCTGCGTTTCCTCGCGGGCGTCAGCGGCGCGCTTCTCGTTCGCACCCCGGTCGGACTCCTGCTTCTTCTGCCACTGGGTGCGTTCGACACCGAGCTCTTCGAAGAGGTCGATCTCGGGCAACGGCGCCTCGGCGGGCTGGAGTTCGACCGGCCCGGGGCGGGCCTCGTCAGCGATCTCCAGGAGGCGGTCGTACTCGGGTGTGAGCAGCCGGTCCTCCAGCCGCTCGACGACTGCGTCCTCCAACTCCTCGGACATACGGGCCAGTTGGAGCCCTACGCGGCCGGAGGCGTCGGTCGGGTCGCCGCGCAGGGAGCGCAGCACGTTGACCGCGAGCCGGTCCACGAGGGTCGCCGGGTCGACGGCCTCGGCGCGCATCCGGTCGGCGTCCACGGTGGCGTAGCGCAGCCAGCCGGGGGTGGCCTGCCCCTCTTCGACCTGCGGGGCCTCCGAAGAGACATCAGGCTGCACGAGAGCCTGGGCGGCCGACTCGGCCTCCCGCTCGATGGCCTGTTGCGGCAGGCTCACCGCGCCGAGTTCGCGGCCTGCCCGCAGGGCGCCGAGGCCGTGCGGGTTCTGCACCGTGTGCTGGAGCTCGTGGGTGAGCAGGCGGCGGCCCTCGTCGGTGCCGGGCCGGAAGGCGCCCTCGCGGAAGAAGACGTCCTGGCCGACGGCGACCGCGTCCGCGCCGAGCAGCTCGGTCAGCTGCCCGGCGTCCCGGCCGGTGTGCAGCCGTACCCGACCGAGATCGTGACCGAGCTGCTCCTCCAACTCCCGTCGCAGGCCCGGGTCGAGAGGCTGTCCGGCGCCGCTGACGATGTTCTTCGGCTCGGGCGCACGGGACTTGGCGGCCCGCTCCTTGCGCTTGCGGCGCCGCTGCTCGGCGGACTGCTCCGCACGGGAGTCCTGGGTCTGCGAGCTCACCGGCTCACCTCCCCGTGACCGCTCAGTCCCTCGTGCACGGCACGCGCCAGCTCCTGCCCGAGCCGCCGCGCGGACAGCCCGGCGGGCAGCGGCGGCAGCCCGGACAGTGCGTCGAGGGCGAGGGGGCCGTCCGTCGCGAGCGGCACACCGTGCAGCCGTACCAGACGGGTCAGTTCGCTCTCGAAGGCGGCCGAGACGCGTTCCGGGTCGGCCCGGAAGCCGTCGAGCACCAGCTCTGAGATCTCCACGCGGATCGCCGAGGGTTCCCGGTCCTTGGACGTGCTCACACCCATCCGCGGACCTCCGTGGGCGTCAGCGAGCGCTCCAGCTTCAGGTACTCGGTGCGCGCGGCGGCGAGCATGTGCCGCATCTGTAGCCGGTCGCCCTCCTCGGCGGCGAGGAAGGCCCCGGACAGGGCGATGTTGCGGATCGAGCCGCCGGCGACGGTGAGTTGGGCGAGCAGCGCGGCGTCGATGTCCTTCACCGGGGCCTGCGGCGGCAGCACACGGCGCCAGATCTCCGCCCGCTCGTGCTCGGCCGGGAAGGGGAAATCGACGACGAAGCGGATGCGGCGCAGGAACGCCGTGTCGAGGGCGTTCTTCATGTTGGTGGTGAGGACGGCGAGGCCCCGGTAGGCCTCCATCCGCATCAGCAGGTAGCTGACCTCGAGGTTGGCGTACCGGTCGTGGCTGTCCTTGACCTCGCTGCGCTTGCCGAACAGTGCGTCGGCCTCGTCGAACAGGAGGAGCGCGCCGCCGCGTTCGGCGGCGTCGAAGACCCGGCGGAGGTTCTTCTCGGTCTCGCCGATGTACTTGCTGACGACCTGCGAGAGGTCGATGACGAAGAGGTCGAGGCCGAGTTCCTTCGCCATGACCTCGGCGGCGAGGGTCTTGCCGGTGCCGGAGCCGCCCGCGAACATCGCGGTCACGCCGAGGCCGCGGCGCAGGGTGGCGGCAAATCCCCACTCCTGGTGGACGGTTGCCCGCTGGCGCACATGCGCGACGATCTCCCGCAGCACGCTCGTCTGCCGCTCGTGCAGTACGAGGTCGTCCCAGCCGGCCTGCGGTGCGATCCGCCGCCCCAGCTCGTCCATGCCGATGCGCGCCTCGTCGAGCCCGGCCTGCCAGGCGAGTTCGGCGGCGTCCAGCTCGTCCTCGTGCGGAAGACGACGGCGTACGGCGGCTGCCGCGGAACGCACGACGTGCGGCGGCAGCTGGAACTGCGCGACCAGGGACCGCAGTTCACCGTCACCGAGATCGGCGACGTCCCGGAACGCGTCGCCCCAGAGCCCGAACTGCTCCTCGTCGTCCAGCCGCGGCACGACCACCCGGGCCCCGTAGGACCGCTCCGAACGCAGCGGGTCCTCGCTCGACACCACCACTGGTACGGCCGCCCCGGCCAGGAACGATTCGGTCGCCGCCCGCTGGTCGCGTTCCAGTTCGGCCACCTCGACGAGCAGCGCCGAGGGCAGCAGGATCGCCTCGCGCTGCCACAGCCGGGCGAGCCGGTCGCGCTCGACGGGGTCGGACGGCACGTCCTCGGCGCTCATGGAGTAGAGCCCGAGCCCCGAACGTGCGGCCGCCGCGGCGGAGATGTCGGCCCGGCTGCGCAGGTCGCCGCCGGTCACCTCGACGAGCGGGGCGTCGGTGCTCGCCCCCGTCGCCCAGCCCTCGGCGAGCCGGGTCGCCGCCAGGTCGTAGGCGGGCGTCAGCGCCTGTGGCACCGGGGTGCGGCGCAACTGGCCGTGCAGCCGCGCGTCCAGATAGGGCGAGCCCAGCAGGAAGTGCAGGATGCGCTCGTCGAGCCGCAGCCGTGAGGTCGTCAGCCGCGACTCGTCGTCCAGTTCGAGGATCCGCCAGCGCCTGAGCGGTGCCACGGGCGTCAGCGCACTCCAGTGCGGCTCGGCGAGCGCGGCGAGCGCCAGCGAGAAGGTCGGATACGCCCGCTCCCGGTCACCGGCCGCCGCGGCACACCGCGCGGCCGCGGTCGGCTCCAACTCGTGGGCTGCGGCGAGGAGTACGAGGTCGCGCTCGAAGGGGGTGATGCTGAAGCAGGAGGCGAGGGCGTCGAGGGGCGCGGGGCCGGGCACGGGGGCGAGTTCGGCCCCGGGGGCTGTGCCGCCGCCCTGCGTGACGCGCGCCGCGTGTGCGTCGACGCGGGCCAGGACGCGCCGGATCTCCGCGGTCAGCGTCGCGCTGCCCAAGTCGGCGTCCGCCGCGCTCGGTTCGGTCGTCCCCATGTCCTCACCTGCCCCCCTCGTCGCCATGCCGGGTCACTCCTGTGTGGGCTTGGTCGCCCGGGGCGCTGTCCTGCGGGTGCGCGCCGGTGCCTTGGCCGCGGTTTTCGCGACGGTCTTCGCGGGGGTCTTGGCCGCCTTCTTGGCGCTGGGCTGCGCGGGCGGCGCGGTCTCTTCCTTCACCGCGTCCCCGGAAGCCTCGTCGGGTGACGGTCCGTCAGACTGCGGCTCCGCACCCGGAGGTACCGGCGCACCCGGCGCCCCGAACGGCAGCACCCGTACCTCCGGGCGCTCCACGGGCTTGCCCGCCACCGGAGTCTCCCGGCCGTCGATGAGGACGAGGGCCGCCTGATAGACCACCGACAGGGTGTATGGCGTCTGGTAGAGCATCCCCCACAGCTTCGACGTCTCGTCGACGTCCATCACCGTCGGCGTGAACCGCACGCGCTGCGCCGACTCGGCGAGGTTGCTGCCCGCCAAGTAGGGCCGTTCTCCGGCCTGTTCGATGACGTCCTTCGGCAGGATCGGGATCTCGTGCAGGGTGCGCACCACGGAGCCGATCAGCCGCTGGCCGACCAGCTCCGTCTCGTCGCCGTACGCGGTGATCAGGAAGTGCAGGTCGAGCGCCGCGACGGGCCGCTTGACCAGCGTGCCGTCGGCCGCGCGCGTAGGCAGGTCGCTGTTGCGCAGCGAGGTGTCGGGCGTGACCTGGTAGAGGAAGACGGAGATGGTGGGCTCGGTCGGCGGGTCGGCCGGCGGCTTGCGCGGCTCGACCTTGACGGCCATGTCGATCTCCGGCCCGAGGTTGGACTCGAGCAGCAGGGCGAGGGCCTGGGTGACATGCGCGAGGGCAAGTGCGTTGCTCATGGCGTCAGTTCCTCGGTTCTTCTCGGCCTGCTGGTCGTCGTGCTGATCCCTGTGCGCGGCTCACTCGCGCCCCCGCTCCAGGTAGTCCGCGAGGCTCAGGGTCGTCCCGGCCCGCTCCTTGGCGGGGGTGCGCTGCCGCCCGCCGCCGGCCGGTGTCCCGCCGGCCGTCACTTCGAGCCGCCCGATCTGCACCTGCACCACCTGTTCGGCAGCCCGGGCCGGCCGCCGGGCCGCGGCCTGCCGTACGGCGTCGCGTGCTGCCGCCGTGTCGGCGGCGCTGGGTCGCAGCGCCGCCGACACGGCGTGGGGGACGGCGTCCGTACCCGGGGGGATGGGCCCGGACGCCATGGTCGGTGAGAGTTCCGGCTCCGCACGCCCGCGCCCCGCCGCCCGCCGCCCGGCGTCGGCCGGAGGCCGCGGCCCCGGTACGACGGGCGTGGCGGGCCGCAGTAGGGGCACCTCGGCGCGGGCCGGCCCGGACGGGCGCGGCGCCGGGTCGACGGGCTCCCGTTCGGTGCGTACGACGGTCCGCTCCCGTTCCGTGTGCGTGCGCGTCTGAACGGCCGCCGGGCGCGGCGCGTCCGGCGGCGGTACGGCCGAGGGCATGGTGGCGGGCCACAGCAGCGCGTCCTCGTCCGAGGCCGGCGCCTGCGCCCGTACCGCCTCGACCCGCTCGAACGGGCCGGGCAGCCGGGGCCGCACCCGTACCGCGGCCGGTTGCGGGGCAGTGTGCCGGGCGATCAGCCGGTCGAGGAAGTCCGGTGCGTCCGGAGATTCAGACATCCGCACACAGCTCCAGGTAGTAGCGGCGCCGCGTCGGGCTGAGCGCCAGGATCTCCGGCTCGCTCCAGCCGTAGGCGGTGGCGAGCAGATGGACGTCGAGCAGCACGTCCCGTGCCCAGGCGTCCAGTTCGGTCCAGAGGTAGGAGGCGATGTCGAGTTCGGCGCGGGTGGCCTCGCCGCACTCGGGGCAGGCGACGTTGAGCGCCAGGTCGGCGCCCGGGTCGGCCGCCTCGACGGCTTCGGCGATCCGGCGCTGCACCGGCGCGGGCAACTCCCCCGCCAGTGCGGCCGTCCCGTCGTGCGCCGCCGAGACCAGGCACCGGGCGAGCAGGGCGGTACGCGGGTCGGCCGCCCGGGCCGCCGCCGTCAGGTCAGCGACGCCGGGCAGCCTGAACTCAACGTCCCAGCCGTCCAGTTGGACCCGCAGGACCGACTCGGCCGAAGGGCGCCCGCCGAGCGAGCCGGCGAGTTGACCGGCGTCCAGGTCGAACTCCATGTCCGCCCCGCACGCGGCGCACGCCAGCCGGACCTGCATCCGCTCGCCGAACAGCGCCCGGCGCAGGGCGAACAGGTCCGCCTCGCGCTCGCCCACCGGAAGCTGCGGCAGCCTCCCGGTGTCGACCTCGGGTCGCGCCGTACGGTGCAGCAGCAGCGCGCGCCCGACCGGTGCCTCGCCGAGCCCCGCTTCCCAGGCGGCCAGTAGTTCGGCCGCCCCGGTGATCGCCATGTCCCTCCCCGCTCTCCTCCCCCGTTTCCTCAACTACCGGCTGTTCAGGCCGGGTTGAGGAACGAGGGCTCCTCCGGCTCGGGCACCTCGTAGTCCCGCTCCCAGCCCTCGCACTCGAGCTTCAGCGACTGGATGGCCACCGCGTTGGCGTTGGCGTCCAGTTCGCCGAGGACCTGGTACTCGCTGGGCCAGGTCCGGTAGAGCTTGTGCGAGACGGCCACCTGACCGGCCTCGTTGAGGACCTGGATGACGATGTCCTTGCGGAAGTCCGCGAGGGACACCTCGGAACCGAGGCCCGCGCCGACCTGCCAGACCTTGTTGGCCCAGCGGTCGAACTCGGGGTCGTGGGTGACCCCGCGTTCGAGGGTGATGCCCTCGAACTCGGAGCGCCCGGGCGACTTGCGCGGGGAGGACGGGTCGCCGCCGTGGCGGTGCTTGACGACCTCCGTGGTCCGCTTCAGCGGACTGATCTTGCTGATGCCGGCGACCGTCCGACCGTCCCACAGCACAAGGAACTTGAAGTTCTTGTAGGGGTCGAAGCGATGCGCGTTGACCGTGAACTCAGCCATCGATTTCCTTCAGCTCTCCCAGATTCCGAGCCGCTAGAGCGCGAACTGACCGGACGTCTGCTGGATCTTGACGACCACGAACTCGGCCGGGCGGACCGGCGCGATGCCGACGAGCACGTTGACGATGCCGTTCGCCACGTCCTCGTCCGTCGTGGTCTCGCTGTCGCACTTGACGAAGTACGCCTCGCGCGGGGTACTGCCCTTGAAGGCCCCCTGGCGGAAGAGCGTGTGCAGGTACGAGGAGGCGGACAGCCGGATCTGCTGCCACAGGCTCTCGTCGTTGGGCTCGAACACGACCCACTGCAGGCCGCGTTGCAGGCTCTCCTCCACGTGCAGCGCGAGCCGCCGCACGGGCACGTACTTCCACGCGCTGTCGAGGGCGTCGGAGCCCTCCAGGGTGCGCGCGCCCCACACCAGCGGGCCGGTGACCGGGAAGGTGCGCAGGCAGTTGACGCCGAGCGGGTTGAGCAGCCCCGTCTCACGGTCCGTCAGGTCGACGGTCAGTGAGTGCACTCCGACGAGCTGCGCCTCCGTACCGGCCGGTGCCTTCCAGACACCGCGCTCGGAGTCGGTGCGCGCGATGACGCCGGCGACCGCGCCGGACGGCGGGAAGGCGCGCAGCCGACCGGTGAGCGGGTCGGTGAGCTGGATGTGCGGGAAGTACAGGCCGGCGTGGTTGCCGCGCACGGGGTCGAAGGCGGACAGGCCCGCCCGTGCCGAGTCCACGCTCACCCAGGTGCTGGGCGCGTCGACCAGCAGGAAGATCCGCCGCTCCTCGCACAGCCGCTGAGCGGCGGACACGACGGTGAGCGCGTCCTCGGTCTTCTCGTACGAGGCCAGCTCGGGCAGCGACAGCAGGTTGACGTCGGCCACCCCGCGCAGCGCCTGGATGCCGGTCTTGTCGGCCTCGGAGCCGATGAGGTCGCGCGGGCCGGGGGCCTCGCCGTCCTCACCGCCCTCCAGCGGGAACACCGGCGGGTTGACCGAGGCCTCCAGGCCCAGGTCGTTGGCGCACTCGCCGAGGAAGCGGACGACGTCCTCGGGGTCGGTGGAGCCCGCGACGACCTGCACACGGCGGCCGAACGCGGTGACCTCGACGCCCGCGAAGGCGTGCTTGCCCGGCGCGTCGGGCAGCGCCCGCAGCTTGCGCTCCAGGAGCAGCGCCAACTCGGCGACAGAGGACGGGACTTCGCCGTCGCAGTCGGCGTCGTAGAGCTTGAACTCGCGCTCCACGTCGCCGATCTTCACCGTCAGGTCGACGGCCAGGTCCGGCAGTTCGTGGCCGAACGGCTTGGAGACGGTGCCCGACGGATCGGGGCGCCCCTCACCGACGGCCTCGACGCGGATCAGCCGGGAGCCGGCGTTGATCACGGTCGGGGCGTAGCGCCCGCTGCCGGCGTCCATGGACAGGCCGGCGAAGCTCTCGCGGGCGTCGCCCTTGGCGTCGTAGACCCGCAGGTTGAAGGTCTCGTCGCAGTCCGGGGTGTCGTAGTCGACGGCGACGCGCAGACCGTTGCCCCACACGCCGGGTTCCTTGGCGTGGACCTCGAGCACACGGCTCTCGCTGTGGCCCTCGGTGGACTCCAGGACGACGCACGCGGCCTTGCCGCTGCCCGCCTTGGCGACCCGGACGATCACGGCGACGGAGCCGCCGTTGCCGAAGAACTGGTGCACCGCGTAGGCGAGCGGGCTCTGCGCGCTCAGCCCGCCGAAACGCCGCTGGAAATCGGCGAATCCGGTGACGCGCACCGGCTCGTTCAGCGGGCCGCGCCGGGTGTGCCCCACGAACGCGGTCACCGAAGTGGTCACGGCGGAGACGGCGCGGGTGCTGCTGGGAAGCTCTTCGACGTAGACGCCCGGATAAGTCGGCCTCGCGGCGCTCACGGCATTCGTCGGCATTCCCCCTCCTATCCCTTTTCAGGCACCGGGTCAAGGCACCAAGAGGCGGCAGAGGGAGAGGTCTCGCTCACGGCGCGCGGCAGCCTGCCGGCACGCCCTGTTCGCGCCGGCTCGCGCACCCCGTATCAGTTCCCCCGTCAGTGCCCCGGACGGACGGCCGCCCGGGTCAAGCACACACGCTTGTGACTCCTGATGCTCAAGTGCTCAATCCACCTTGGCGAGTTGACGGATTCTTGAACAAGGCAGGTTCACGCCAGATCGAAAGGAGGTTCGATGAAGGAGACCGCGTACGACCGGCACACGATGTGCACGTGTCGGATCAGCTAGTTCACAGATTTCACACAGTCGATGGTGCAGCAGAATGGAGCCCATGTCCCGACGTACCTCGCAATCCCGGCGGCAGCACGGCTCCGCCCCAGTTCACAACCCCTCCTGCCCTTGCGGTCTTGCGGAGACGTACGAGAAGTGCTGTGGCCGATTCCACCGGGGTGCGGCCGCGGCACCGACCGCCGAGACGCTGATGCGTTCGCGGTACAGCGCTTTCGTGAAGCGCGACGAGGCCTACCTGTTGCGCACCTGGCACCCGCGAACGCGGCCCGCACAGGTCGAGTTCGATCCGGGGATGCGCTGGGCGGGCCTGGAGATCCTCGGCACGAGCGACGGCTCGGCCTTCCACTCCACCGGCACGGTGACCTTCCGCGCCTCGTTCAAGGGCGGTTCGCTGCACGAGCGCAGCCGGTTCGAGCGGGTCGAGGGGGCGTGGGTGTACGTCGACGGGGACTTCCCCGGCGAGTAGGACCGCCGGGCGGGGCTACGGCGCCAGGATGTCGAGTTCCTGGAGGGCGCCCACCGTGATCTCCCGGGTCAGCTCCTCCGCACGGATCGCGTCGCCCTCCCGCACCGCCTCCGCGACCTGGACATGCAACGTCACGGCCGCCGGGTCGGGGTCCTCGAACATGACCTCGTGATGGGTACGGCCCGCGAGGACCTCGGCGACGACGTCACCGAGCCGGGCGAACATCTCGTTGCCCGACGCGACGAGGATCACCCGGTGGAAGGCCATGTCGTGGACGAGGTACTGCTCGAGCCTGTGGCCGCGGGAGTTGGCGACCATACCGAGCGCGCACTCGGTGAGTTCGGCGCACTGCTCGGCGGTCGCATGCTTGGCGGCCAGGCCCGCGGCGACCGGCTCGACGGCCGAGCGCAGGACGGTCAGTGAGCGCAGCTGCTGCGGGCGGTCGGCGCCGGCCAGCCGCCAGCGGATGACCTGCGGGTCGTACACGTTCCACTCGGCCTTCGGGCGCACCGTGACGCCCACCCGCCGGCGCGACTCCACCAGGTGCATGGATTCGAGCACCCGGACCGCCTCCCGCATCACCGACCGTGACACGTCGAAACGCTGAGCCAGCTCGTCGGTGCGCAGAACACTGCCCGGCGGGTACTCGCCCGCGGTGATCGCGGGGCCCAGGGACTCCAGTACACGGCCGTGCAGCCCCCGGCCCGATGTGCTCATGCACTCAGCGTACGGGGGACATCACGGCAATAAAAAGTCAGACTTATTCGTCACAGCCTCTTGAATTCGTCGTACCTAATCGGTTTCAGTGTCGTCGACGCCGAATGGCGTCCAGATGTCGAAGAAGACAGCGAGAGCACCATGCAGCAACTGCGCACCCCCCATGTCGTCGTGGTCATGGGTGTCGCGGGCACGGGCAAGACCACCATCGGTCCCCTGCTCGCGGCCCGGCTCGGCGTTCCGTACGCCGAGGGCGACGACTTCCACCCGGAGGCCAACATCACGAAGATGTCGGCCGGGATCCCGCTCCAGGACGAGGACCGTTGGCCGTGGCTCGACGCCATCGGCGCCTGGGCGCACGGGCGGGCCGGGCTCGGCGGGGTGGTCAGCAGCTCGGCGCTGAAGCGGTCGTACCGCGACCGGCTCAGGGCCGCCGCTCCCGGTGTCGTCTTCGTGCACCTCACGGGTGACCGTGCCCTCATCGAGGACCGGATGTCGCACCGGCAGGGCCACTTCATGCCCACGGCTCTGCTCGACTCCCAGTTCGCCACGCTCCAGCCGCTCCAGCCGGACGAGGCGGGCGTCGCGGTGGATGTCACCGGCAGCCCCGAGGAGATCACCGAACGGGCCGTGAAGGCGCTGGACGCCCTTCCCCACCCGGCTCAGTAACCCCCCGCACCCCCTCCCCCATCCCCGTACCTACAAGGACACCACCGTGACCAGACTCAGCGTCGAGATGCTGGCAGTGGACGCACCCGAGCCGATCACCTCGGCCGGCCACGCTCAGCTGGGCATCGCCGTTGTAGTGGGCATCGCCGTCATCGTCGTGCTCATCACCAAGTTCAAGCTCCACGCCTTCCTTTCCCTGACCATCGGGTCACTGGTGCTCGGCGCCGTCGCGGGGGCGCCGCTCGACAAGGTCATCCTCAGCTTCAGCACCGGGCTCGGCGCCACGGTCGCCGGCGTGGGCGTGCTGATCGCCCTCGGTGCGATCCTCGGCAAGATGCTCGCCGACTCGGGCGGGGCCGACCAGATCGTCGACACGATCCTCGCGAAGACGAGCGGACGGGCCATGCCCTGGGCGATGGTCCTGATCGCCTCGGTGATCGGTCTGCCGCTGTTCTTCGAGGTCGGCATCGTGCTGCTGATCCCGGTCGTGCTGATGGTCGCCAAGCGCGGCAACTACTCCCTGATGCGCATCGGCATCCCGGCGCTCGCGGGCCTGTCCGTGATGCACGGCCTGATCCCGCCGCACCCCGGCCCGCTGGTCGCGATCGACGCGGTGGGCGCCAACCTCGGTGTCACGCTGGCGCTCGGCATCCTCGTCGCCATCCCGACAGTGATCATCGCCGGTCCGCTGTTCTCGAAGGTCGCTGCCCGCTGGGTGGACGCCCCGGTCCCCGACCGGATGCTGCCGCCACGCGCCTCCGAGGAACTGGAGAACCGTCCCGGCTTCGGCGCCACCCTGGCCACCATCCTCCTGCCGGTCGTCCTGATGCTCGCCAAGGCGCTGGTCGACATCGTCGTGGACGACCCCGCCAACCTCACCCAGCGCGTCTTCGACGTCATCGGCAATCCACTGATCGCCCTCCTCGCAGCCGTGCTCGTCGGCATCTTCACGCTGCTGAGGCCCGCCGGGTTCAGCAAGGAGCGGCTCACCCCGCTCGTCGAGAACGGCCTCGCGCCCATCGCCGGCATCCTGCTGATCGTCGGCGCGGGCGGCGGCTTCAAGCAGACGCTGATCGACTCCGGCGTGGGCCAGATGATCCTGGACATCTCCAAGGACTGGTCGATCCCGGCGCTGCTGCTGGCCTGGCTGATCGCGGTGGGCATCCGCCTCGCGACCGGCTCGGCGACGGTGGCGACGGTCTCGGCGGCCGGTCTGGTCGCCCCGCTCGCCGCCGACATGTCGACCACGCACACCGCTCTGCTGGTCCTCGCCATCGGCGCCGGTTCGCTCTTCTTCAGCCATGTCAACGACGCCGGATTCTGGCTGGTGAAGGAGTACTTCGGCCTGAGTGTCGGCGACACCCTCAAGACCTGGTCCGTCATGGAGACGATCATCTCGGTGGTCGCGGGCGGTCTGGTCCTCCTCCTCTCACTGGTCATCTAGGGGTACGGGAATGAGTCACCCTCTGTTCGACATCAGCGGCCGCAGGGCCCTGGTCACCGGCTCCAGCCGCGGCATCGGGCTCGCCCTCGCCCGCGGCCTAGCGGAGGCCGGCTGCACGGTGGTCCTCAACGGCCGGGACGCCGACCGCCTCGCCAAGGCGGCCGGCGAACTGCCCGGCGACGTCCACACGGCCGTGTTCGACGTGACCGACGGCCCGTCCGTGGCCGCCGGAATAGCGGATGTCGAGGAGCGGGTCGGCCCGCTGGACATCCTGGTCAACAACGCGGGCATGCAACTGCGCGCCCCGCTCCTGGAGTTCACGGACACGGACTGGCACCGCATCCTGAACACCAACCTCACCAGCGCGTTCCTGGTCGGCCGCGAGGCGGCCCGCCGGATGACGGAACGCGGCCACGGCAAGATCGTCAACATCTGCTCGCTGCAGAGCGAGGTGGTCCGCCCCGGCATCGCGCCCTACGCGGCCACCAAGGGCGCCCTGAAGATGCTCACCAAGGGCATGTGCGCGGACTGGGGCCCCTACGGCGTGCAGGTCAACGGGCTGGGCCCCGGCTACATCGAGACCGAACTGACCCAACCCCTCGTGGACGACGAGGAGTTCAGCGCCTGGGTGCGCCGCCGCACCCCGGCCGGCCGCTGGGGCCGTACCGAGGACCTGGTGGGCGGGGTGCTGTACCTCGCCTCGCCCGCCGCGGACTTCGTCAGCGGGCAGGTGCTGTATGTCGACGGCGGAATGACGAGCGTGCTGTGAGGGGACCTTCCGATATGACGGTGATGCTCGGTTGTGTGATCCACGGTCAAGGAGACCTGCGCGTCGACGAGTTGACGGTTCCGGAGCCGGGCCCCGGCCAGGCGCTGGTCGCCGTCCGCTACGGCGGCGTCTGCGGCTCCGACCTGCACTACTGGCGGCACGGCGGGGTCGGCGACTTCCGCCTGAAGGAGCCGATGCTGCTCGGACACGAGGTGGTCGGCACGGTCGTCTCGTACGGCTCCCCTGATGCCTCGAGTCCCGCCGTGGGTACGGCCGTTGCGGTGCACCCCGCGACGCCGTGCGGCGTCTGCCCCGAGTGTGTGGACGGACGGCGGAACGTCTGCCGGGACACCCGGTACCTCGGCAGCGCGGCGCGCTTCCCGCACGTACAGGGCGGGTTCGCGGCCCAAGTCGTCGTACCGGCCGAGCAGTTGAGGCGACTCCCGGCGGGCCTGGAGCTGCGCCGGGCGGCGCTCGCCGAGCCGCTGTCCGTCGCGCTGCACGCGGTGCGGCGGGCCGGGGAGGTGTCCGGACGGCACGTCCTGGTCACCGGCGCCGGTCCCATCGGGTGCCTGGTGGTCGCGGCCGCGAAGGCGGCGGGCGCCGCACACGTCACGGTCACCGATCTCCTCCCGGCGGCCCTGGAGTACGCGCGTCTCGCGGGCGCCGACACCCTCGTACGGGCCGACGAGCCGGACGACGCCGGGTGGCCGTCCGAGGTGGACGTGGCCGTCGAGGCGTCCGGGGTGGCCGCCGGTCTCGAGACCTGTCTGCGTCTCGTGCGACGCGGCGGGGTCGTGGTCCAGCTGGGGATGCTGCCGCCGGGCCCGAGTCCGTTCGCGGGAAACCTGGTCGTGAGCCGGGAGATCGAGCTGCGGGGAGCGTTCCGCTTCGACACGGAGTTCGACGAGGCGCTGCGACTCCTGGCCGCCGAGCCCGCCTTCGACGGGCTGGTCAGCGCGGTGGTCCCGGTGACGGACGCGGAGTCGGCGTTCGCCCTCGCCGCGGACCGCGGCCGTTCCTGCAAGGTGCTGCTGGACTTCGCTACCTGAACGATCTGCCGGGAACCGCTTCCCCGGCGGCGCGCTCGGCCCGATGATGAGGGGACCCCCGGGCCGGACCCTCCGGGGGCCGATCATGTCGGGGGGGCGTCATGGGGGTTTCCCTCGGGATGCGTGTCTCGGGGCTGCTCGTGGCCGGAGCGGTGGCGGTGGCCCTCGCGGCCTTCACCGGTGACGGGAGTGGCACGCCGGACAGAGGGGGCGGGGGCGGCACGATCGTGACCGCCGGACCGTCGGACAGCGCCCACTCCCGGACGGCACCGAAGTCCCCCGCACCCCGTCAGTCGCCCGACGGCGAGGCGCGCGTCACCGTACGCCCGAGCGGTCCGGGCCACACCCGCACCACCACCCCACCGCCGAGCACCTCCCCCACGCCTTCCTCCGGCAACAGGCCGCTGGTGAGCCCCAGTTGGCTCCCACCCGGCCCCGCCTCGCCCGACGCCGACTCCACCCCCGACCCGTCGAGCGTCTACGACCGGCTCCGCGCCCCCGGCCAGTGCCGGGCCGCCCTGGATGTAATCCCTCCGACGTCGACCGACCCGGAATGGCGGCTGCTGCGCGCCCTCGCCACGGCCTGCCTCGCCGTGCAGGGCCGGGGCGGCAGCTGGGACACGGCGGCGAAGGAGTACGCCGACCTGGCGGGCAAGGCCGACACCTGCAAGGACCGTGCCGCCTACGCCGTGCTCGGCGGGCTGCTGGACTTCCACCGGCGGCAACCGGGCGCCACCGTGCGGTTGAAGGCCTCCTCGGGCGGCACGCCCGCATGCGCGTACCGGATCGCCGGCGTGGACACCGGCGGCGACGGCGGGGCGCAGCCGGGTGACACCGTCGCGATCGAGCTGCGGGGCACCTACTTCGACCACGCCGAACTGCTGCGGTTCGGGAGTGTGTTCATCGGCGGGCAGCAGCTCGCCGGGCCGCCCGTGCTGCGGTCGGAGAGGGGTGACACGCTGGTGCTCTCCGCCGTGGTGCCGTCGCTGGGCGGCTACCCGCGGTCCGTCGACGTGGTCGTCCGGTACGGGAGCACCGAGGCTCGCCTCAAGGACGCCTTCACGGTCCTGGCACCCGCGGTGGTCCCGTCGCCGGGCGGCCCGTCAGGGACGCCACAGGGGATGTTCCCGCTCGGCCCACTCGCGGCTCACCTTCCCCGTCCGTAGCCCGCCGCGCGCCTCCGGATCACCGATCGCCATGCCGATGTGCCCGGCGAGGACGATGCCGATCGTCAGGGCCAGCCAGTCGTGGACGAAGGTCGCACTGGTGCGCCACATGATCGGGGTGAGGTGGGTGAACCACATGATCAGCCCCGTGCCGAGCATGACCAGCGTGGCCCCGGCGATCCAGGCCGCGTAGACCTTCTGTCCGGCGTTGAACTTGGCCGCCGGACGCGACGACTGCCGCTTGTCCCGGTGCAGGGCGGCGCGCAGCCAGACCCTGTCGTGCGGGCCGAAGCGGTTCAGGTGCCCCAGGTCGGCGCGGAAGAAGCGGGAACCCAGGCCGAGCAGCACGGGTACGGGCAGGGCGAGCCCGGCCCACTCGTGGATCCGGACCACCAGCTCGCGGCGGCCGACGAGTTCGGCGAACTGCGGGATGTAGAGGAACGCGGCCGTCACCACGCACACGCCCATCAGCGCGGCGGTCGTGCGGTGCACCCAGCGCTGGACGGGGCCGAACCGGCGGACGTGGGTGACCTGCGGGGTGTGCGCCTCAGCTCGTAGGGTCATCGTCCCGCCCGTTCGACTTGCCGACCCAGGCGTCCACGTCGTAGCCCAGGTGCTCCCAGTAGCCGGGCTTCACGTCCTCGGTGACGGTGATCCCGGAGAGCCACTTGGCCGACTTGTAGAAGTACATCGGTGCCACGTAGAGGCGGACCGGGCCGCCGTGGGCATGGCCGATGTCCTTGTCCTGCATGCGCAGCGCGACCAGGATGTCGGACCGGCGGGCCTGGTCGAGGGTGAGGCTCTCGGTGTACGTGCCGTCGAAGCAGGTGAAGCGCACCGCCCCGGCCTTGGCGCGCACTCCCGCGGCGTCCAGGAGCCGGGACAGGCGCACCCCTTCGAAGGGGGTGTCGGGGACCCGCCAGCCGGTGACGCACTGGACGTCCTTGACCAGCCGGGTCTGCGGCAGGGCGCGCAGGTCGTCGAGCGTGTAGGTCTTCGGGCGGTCGACGAGGCCGTCGACGGTGAGGCGATAGTTGGTGGCGTTCTTGTTCGGTACGGAGGACGCGACCGAGTAGTAGCGGAAGCCGCCGCCGTTGGGGAGCAGGCCCGTCAGACCGGTGGGGTCCTTGTCGGCCGCCGCACCGAGGAAGCCCTCCAGGGCGCGCTGCAGGGTGGGAGCGGCGAACACGCCGAGGGCGCCCACGCCGATGGTGCCGAGCAGGACACGGCGCCCGATCGGTGTGCCGCGTTCCTCGGGCGCCGTCGGCTCGCCCGGCTCCTCGGGTTGTCCAGGGTTCACGTATCCATTCGAACACCCGCGACCCCATAGGGGCCAGGAATCGCGGGTGCTCGTCAGGATTTGGTAATCAGTTCTTACGGCGTTCTCAGAAACCCGCGCTCACAGCCGGTCCGAAAGCCGGTCCTGCGACTCCTACGACGGCTCCTGTGCCGCCTTGTCCAGCTGGAACGCCTCGTTGCCGAGCCCGATGCGGGCATGGGCCTCGGGCGAGCGGAAGCGTAGGACCAGGCCCTGGACGAGGCCGATGAGCGCGGCGAGGACGACGATGCCGGGCAGCGCCCAGCTGAGGGCCGAGTCCGGGCCGGCGCCGACCAGGACGTCGAAGTCCTTGACCGTGTAGCCGGCGATCACGAGCAGGGCGACGGCCGCGAGCGCGGAGGTGATCAGCCGCCAGGACTGGGCGCCCAGGGCGCCGCGCCGGGCGAAGAAGACGATCACGGACACGGAGGCCGCCGCCATCAGCAGGATCACGCCGAGCGCGCCGATGTTGCCGCCCCAGGTGAACAGGTGCAGCACCGGCGCGGTCGGGTCGCCGGTCGGCTTGTCGTCGGCCACGGCGAAGGCGATCACGACGACGAGCGCCACGGCGGACTGCAGGAGCGAGCCCGTGCCGGGGGCGCCGCTCGCGCCCGCGGTGCGGCCGAAGGAGGCGGGCAGCAGGCCCTCGCGGCCCATGGCGAACGTGTACCGCGCGACGACGTTGTGGAAGCTGAGCATCGCCGCGAACATCCCGGTGACGAAGAGGACGTGCAGGACGTCCGTGAACGTGCCGCCGAGTCTCGACTCGGTGAGGAAGAACAGCAGCCCGGCGCTCTGCTTCTGCGAGGTGCCGACGATCGCGGAGGGTCCGGCGGCGACGGTGAGCGCCCAGCAGCTGATCGCGAAGAAGACGGCGACACCGCCGACGGCGAGGAACATCACGCGCGGCACCAGGATGTGCGGGCGGCTGGTCTCCTCGGCGTACACGGGGGCCTGCTCGAAGCCGAGGAAGGCCGCGATGCAGAAGCACAGCGCGGTGCCCACGCCGGCGCCGGTGAGCGTGTCCGGGTTGAAGGCGTGCAGCGACAGGCCCTCCTTCGCGGGGTCGCCGATCGCCGCGATGTCGAAGATGACGACGAGGGCCACCTCGATCACCAGCAGCACGCCCAGCACGCGCGCGTTGACGTCGATCTTCAGCCAGCCGAGCGCGCCGACGACGAGCGCGGCCACCAACGCCGGTATCCACCAGGCGATTTGGAGATGGGCGTAGGTGGAGAACAGGCCGGACACCTCGAAGCCGAAGATGCCGTAGATGCCGACCTGGAGGGCGTTGTACGCGACGAGCGCCACCAGGGCCGCGGCCGCGCCCGCTGTGCCGCCGAGTCCACGGGAGATGTACGCGTAGAAGGCGCCCGCGTTGTGGACGTGCCGGCTCATCTCGGCGTAGCCGACGCTGAACAGGATCAGGACCACGCCGAGGACGACGAACAGCAGCGGCTGTCCGACGATGCCCATCACCGCGAATGTGGTGGGCATGACACCCGCGACCACCATGAGCGGGGCGGTCGCGGCGAGCACGGAGAGCAGCAGGCCCCCCGTGCCGAGGCGGTCGGCGCGCAGGGCGCGCTCCTGCCCCAGATACGTACTGATGCCGTCGGTGGTGGATCTGCTCGCGCTGGAACTGCCCGTGGTCATCGAGGGACCGTCTTTCTGTCGGAGTCGGGAGTGTCATGCCGTGCCGAGCGCGGCGGCGCGCGCGGCACGGAAGGCGGAGTGCGGATCGCGGTCCGGATACGACCACGGGGCCGGGGTGGCGTGCTCGCCGATGCGGTGGAAGAGGGCGGCGGCCTCGGCGCCCCGGCCCTCGCAGACCTTGGCGTGGGCCAGGAAGTTGAGGTCGACCAGGCGGCGCGGGTGGCCCTCGTGCTCCCACTCCAGCCACCAGTCGAAGGCTGCCTTCATCACCTGCCGGGCCCGGCGTCCGGTCCAGTGGCCGGAGGCGGCGGGGTCCGCGGGCTCGTGCCCGGCGGATGCCAGTACGCGGTAGCGCTCGGCGTGGGCGACGACCGGCAGGATCGCGAGCGGGGAGTCGGCGGGGGCCTGTTCGGCGGCCCAGTTGGCGAAGTCGTAGACCTCGTGCAGCGGGTCCTGGCCGGCGTCGGCGTGCAGTTCGGCGAGGCCGGCGACCATCAGGTGGTGGGCGTGGTGGTGGTCGGCGTACCGGCTGCGGACCTCGCCGAAGAGCCGCGTGGTCTCCTCCGCCGTGCCCGAGTCGCGCTCCAGCATGAGCAGACCCAGCCACGGGGTGGGGTCGCCGGGCACGAGGGCGGCGGCGTCCCGGCAGGCCTCCTGGGCCCGGCCGGGTCTCTCCTTGCGCCGTAAGGCGCGCTGGACCAGCGCGAGCGCGAGCAGCACGGCGGCGTCGGCGGAATCGGGCTCGGCGAGCAACCAGTCCCGGGCCCAGGCGGCGCTGTAGGGCTCCAGCGCCAGCACGGTGACCCGGTGTCCACGGCGGTCCCAGTCGTCCCCCGTATGAACGAGCAGCGACCGCGCGGCCTGCCACCGGCCCTGCGCCAACGCGGCCCGGGCGCCGATGAGTTCGGCGTCGTCCAGTGCCCCGTCGTGGGTCTGGGCCGCGCGCTTGCGGCCCCGGCCGAGGGGTGGCGGGGGTGGTGACACCGCGGGAACTTCCTCACGCGACGCGGCTCGTCGTCTGGTATCGGTTTGCCGTCGACTGATCACGCACAGCAAACCCCCCACCAAGGCTTTGCGTCAAGGGATGGGCAGGTGTTACACGCGTCAACTTCCGTTACTGGAGGGGCACTTGTGATCAACCGGCCCGTCGCGGCCGCTGTGCGTCCGGTCACGCCTGTGGCGTACGCCATGGCGCCCCGGGCCCCTGCACCGCACCATGGCGGAACGGCCGCGTCACCGTCCTTGATCGTCCGGGCGGAGTGACCGAGTCGACTGCCCGGATCCGGGTACTCCCAGGCGCATGCCGGGCGCTGGGACGCTACAGTCACCCAAACGCACCCCGTGGCCCGGCCCAACGATCGAGGTACGCAGCGTGTCCCTTCTGGTTCTGATTCTCGCCGTGAGCGCTGCCTGCTGTCTGGGCTTCGGATTCGTGCTCCAGCAGAACGCGGCCCAGCAGGCACCCCTCAGCGACTTCCTCTCGCCGCGACTGCTCATCGACCTGATGCGGGTGCCGCGCTGGCTCGGCGGCATCGGCCTCATGGTGGCCGGCATGGTCCTGGGCGCGGTCGCGCTGGCCCACGGCGAGATCTCCCTCGTCGAACCCCTCCTGGCCACGAACCTCCTCTTCGCCCTCGCGCTGTCCCGCAAGCAGACCAGACAGCCGCTGGGCCGCCAGGGCTGGACGGGACTCGCACTGCTCGCGGGCGGCGTCACCGCCTTCATCGTCGCGGGCGAGCCGCGCGGCGGCACCGCGGTCACCGACCCGTTCCGCCACTGGCTGATCATCGGCGCCATGATCGGCCTCGCGCTCCTCCTGACCACCTACGCGAAGCGCTCGCGCCTCAGCTCCGGCCCGGTCCTCCTCTCCCTCGCCGCGGGTCTCCTCTACGGCGTCCAGGACGCCCTGACCCGGGTCAGCGGCCAGCGCTTCACCGAGGGCGGCCTCACCGAGCTGGTGACCGGCTGGCAGCCGTACGGCGTCGTGGTGCTCGGCATCACCGGCCTGGTCCTGGTCCAGAGCGCCTTCGAGACGGCGCCCCTGCGCATGTCGCTGCCCGCCCTCACCGCGGCCCAGCCGCTCGCCGGCATCGCCTGCGGAGTGGGCTTCCTCGGTGACCGCCTGCGCACCGACACGGGGGCGCTCGCCTGGGAGGCGGCCGGTCTCGCGGCGATCGTCGTCGGCATCGTCCTCCTCGGCCTGCACCCGTGCATGCCGAGCGGCGCGGCCAAGCCGGAGCGGGTCCGGGACCTGCAGCCGAACTGACGCCGTCCTGCTTGGATGGCCGCATGACGAGCCCAGCAGACGAGATCCTCGACATCGTCGACGAGAACGACCAGGTCACCGGCCAGTCCCCACGCGGCGAGGCCTACGCCGAGGGCCTGCGCCACCGCTGCGTCTTCATCCAGGCCCGGGACGCCGCCGGCCGCCTCTTCGTCCACCGCCGCACCCCGACCAAACTGGTCTTCCCCTCCCTCTACGACATGTTCGTCGGCGGAGTGGTCGGCGCGGGCGAGTCCTACGACGACGCGGCGCTGCGCGAGGCCGAGGAGGAACTCGGCGTGTCCGGCCTCCCGAGCCCTCGCTTCCTCTTCAAGTTCCTCTACGACGACGGCGCCGGCCGGACCTGGTGGTCGGCGGTGTACGAGGTCCGCTGCGACCTGCCGGTGGACCCGCAGGTCGAGGAGGTGGCCTGGCACGACTTCCTGCCGGAGGCCGAGGTGGAACGCCGGTTGACGGAGTGGGAGTGGGTGCCGGACGGGTTGGCGGCGTACGAGAGGTTGAAGGCGTACCGAGGTGGAACCAGCCCGTCCGGCGTTTGACGACGAGGCCCCTCAAGGGCCGAAGCGGGGTCTGGGAGCGGCATCCCCCGGGCTCGGTAAAGTCGCCCCGTGATCGCATTCGCACGGAACGTCCGGCTCTGGTTCGCCCCCCAGGAGATCCGAAAAGAGGGCGGAACCCCCGACTACCGCTTCTCCCTGGCGAACGAACGCACCTTCCTGGCCTGGCTGCGCACCGCACTCGCCCTGATCGGCGGTGGCTTCGCGGTGGACCAGTTTCTGCCGGACCTGCGCTGGGCCTGGCGCGTCGGGCTCGCGCTCGCGCTGCTCGGGGCGGGCGTGCTGTGCTCCCTGCGCGCGGTCAACCACTGGATGCGCTGCGAACAGGCCATGCGCCGCGGCGAGGACCTGCCGGTCTCACGGTTCCCGGCGGTGCTGAGCGTCGTCGTCGCCGTCGTGGCCGTGGCGATGGTCGTCGTCGTGCTCGTCGGGTGGGAGGGATGAGCGCCGACGCGGGCCGGCAGCGCGACCCCGGGCTGCAGCCGGAGCGGACCCGGCTCGCGTGGCGGCGTACGACACTGGCGAGCACCGTCGCCGCCGTACTCGCCACGAAGACCGCACTGCACGGCGATGTCTCCCCGGTCGGGATCATCGGGTGCGCCCTGTGCTGCGCCCTGTGGCTGGGTTTCCTGCTCGTCGCCCACCGCCGCATCCGTGCCCTGGCGTCGAGCGACAGCCCCCTGGCGCTCGCCCCCCGGCACGCCACGGCGGCGGTCCTGTGCACGGTGGCCATCGCCGCGTGCGGGGCGGCGCTGGTCTTCTAACCGGCCGGCTGCGCCTTCTCCGCCACCGTCACCACGATCTTCCCGCGCGTCCGCCCCTCCTGGTTGAGCCGGTACGCGTCCGCCGCGCGCTCCAGCGGGAACGTCTCCGAGACGTGCACGGAGACGACCCCCTGCTCCGCCAGTTCGGTCAGTCGCAGCAGGTCCTCGGCGTCCGGGCGCACCCAGGAGTACAGGCCGCCGTAGCCGAGGACGGCACCGTCGGCGATCGACACCAGCCGCCCTTCCCGGGCCAGCAGGTCGGCCGAGGCCTTCAGGGCCTCGCCGCCGACGGTGTCGAACACGGCGTCCACGCCCTCGGGGGCCAGCCCGCGCACCCGCTCGGCCAGCCCCTCGCCGTACTCCACGGGCTCGCCGCCCAGCTCCCGGACGAAGTCGTGGTTGCGCCCGCTCGCCGTGCCGATCACCCGGGCGCCCAGATGCCGGGCCAGCTGGACGGCGATCGAGCCGACGCCGCCCGCCGCCGCGTGCACCAGGACGGTCTCGCCCCGCTTGACCTGAAGCGCCTTGAAGAGGACCTGGTAGGCGGTCAGCCCTGCAAGCGGCAGCCCGGCCGCCTCCTCCCAGCTGAGGTTGCGCGGCTTGCGGGCGAGGGTGCGCACGGGGGCGGCGACGTACTCGGCGAAGGTGCCGCGGGAGAGGAAGTCCTCGCGCACGTACCCGATGACCTCGTCCCCGGCGGCGAACTCCGTGACGGAGACGCCCGGTTGGACCACGACGCCCGCGAGGTCCCAGCCGGGCACGACCGGGAAGACCGCGTCGAGCATGGGGTCGAGATAGCCCTCGCGGCACTTCCAGTCGACGGGATTGACGGCGGCCGCACGGACCTCGACCAGCACGCCGTCGGGGCCGATCTTCGGGTCGCGCAGCTCGCCGTACTCGAGCACGTCGGGTCCGCCGTAGCGCGCGTAACTGATGCCCTTCATGGGTTCGACCCTCCGGGGTACGCGTACGCCACGCAAGTGGAATGACCGGATATGCGCTGTTCGCGTGGCAGCCTTTCCGACGTCATCAACCGCCCTTCCCGAAGGTGAGCCCCATGACCACCCTCCACCTGGAACACGCCACCCACACGCACACGCACAGCCCCGACTGCGGACACACGCAGGTGCCGCACGGAGATCACGTCGACTACGCGCACGACGGGCATCTGCACCGCGAGCACGGCGGCCACTGGGACGAGTGCGAGCCGGACGGGCACACGGCCCACGAGGGCCACGACCACCAGCACGGCGAGGGCTGCGGGCACCGGAGCGTGCTGCACGGCGACCACGTCGACTACCTGCACGACGGTCATCGGCACGCCCCGCACAACGGCCACTGGGACGACCACTGACGGGTCACTGAGAGGCCATCGAGGGACCATTGACGGGCTCTGGCACCGAAAACGGCCTAAAAGCACAGCACGACGGCTCCCCGCCGCACCCGGTGGGGAGCCGTCGACATATCGTGGCTCAGATCACGTTCGCCCCGCGCACTGGACGACATACCGACCGGTCGGCATCATGGTCGGGGACCCCTTCCATGCGCCAGTAAGGAGCACCGATGAGCCCCGACCACCCGCCAGGTCTCGATCTCGACCGGCTGCGCGGCCTGCTCGAGAAGGAGCGGCCCGGCCTGGTGCACGGCCCCCTGACCGGCCGGCTGATCGAGGGCGGACGGTCGAACCTCACGTACGCGGTCTCGGACGGCACCTCGAAGTGGGTCGTACGGCGGCCGCCGCTCGGCCATGTCCTGGCCACCGCGCACGACATGAAGCGCGAGCACCGGGTGATCAGCGCCCTGGACCCGACGGGCGTCCCGGTGCCGCGCACAGTGGTGCTGTGCGAGGACGAGGAGGTGCTCGGGGCGCCGTTCTACGTCATGGAGTTCGTGGAAGGCACGCCGTACCGCACGGCCGACCAGCTCGCCCCGCTCGGCCCGGAGCGCACCCGGGACGCCGTGCTGTCCCTGGTGGACACCCTGGTCGAGCTGCACGCGGTGGACCCCGCCGAGGTGGGCCTCGCGGACTTCGGCCGCCCCGAGGGCTTCCTGGACCGGCAACTGCGCCGCTGGGGCAAGCAGTTGGACGCCTCCCGCAACCGCGACCTGGCCGGCATCGACGAGCTGCACGCGGCGCTCGGCCGTCAGCTCCCCCGGTCCCCCGCGCCGGCCGTGGTGCACGGCGACTACCGGCTCGACAACGTCCTGATCGGCGAGGACGACAAGATCAAGGCGATCCTCGACTGGGAGATGTCGACGCTCGGCGACCCGCTGACCGACCTGGGCCTGCTGGTGATGTACAGCCTGCCGCTCGGGATGCCGGACTCCCCCGTCTCCACGACCGCCGAGGCCCCGGGCCACCCGGCCCCGGCCGAGCTGATCGAGCGGTACGCCGCGCGCTCGGGGCGCGACGTCTCCTCGGTCTCCTGGTACACGGCGTTCGCCTGGTTCAAGCTCGCCGTGATCCTGGAGGGCATCCACTACCGCTACACGCTGGGCCAGACGGTCGGTCAGGGCTTCGACCGCATCGGCGACCTGGTGCCCGTCTTCATCGGGCACGGCCTGACCACTCTTCAGGAAGGCTGACACACCATGGACTTCGCGTTCGACGCGCGCACCGAGGAACTGCGCGCCAAACTCCTCGCCTTCATGGACGAGTACGTCTACCCGGCCGAGGCGGTGGCGGAGGAGCAGCGGGCCGCGCTGGCGTCCCCGTGGGACACCCCGGCCGTGGTGGAGGAGCTGAAGGCCGAGGCGCGCAGGCAGGGCCTGTGGAACCTCTTCCTGCCGGACGCCGAGCACGGCGCCGGACTGACCAACCTCCAGTACGCGCCGCTCGCCGAAATCACCGGCCGCAGCCCGCAGTTGGCGCCGACCGCGCTGAACTGCGCTGCGCCCGACACCGGCAACATGGAGGTGCTCGCGCAGTTCGGCGACGAGCAGCAGAAGAAGCAGTGGCTGGAGCCGCTGCTCGCCGGTGAGATCCGCTCGGCGTTCGCGATGACCGAGCCGGAGGTGGCCTCGTCCGACGCCACCAACATCACCACGCACATCCGGCGCGAGGGCGACGCGTACGTCATCACCGGCCGCAAGTGGTACATCTCCGGGGCGATGAACCCGGACTGCAAGATCTTCATGGTGATGGGCAAGACGGACCCGGACGGCGCGGACATCCGCCGCCAGCAGTCCATGGTCCTGGTCCCGCGCGACACCCCGGGCGTCACCGTGAAGCGCGCGATGCAGGTCTTCGGCTACGAGGACCACTCCCACGGCGGTCACGCCGAGGTGATCTTCGACCACGCGCGCGTGCCGGTCACCCACCTCATCGGCGAGGAGGGCGGCGGCTTCGCCATCGCCCAGGCCCGCCTCGGTCCCGGCCGTATCCACCACTGCATGCGGCTGATCGGCATGGCGGAGCGGGCGATCGAGCTGATGTGCCGACGAGCCGTCTCCCGCACGGCCTTCGGCAAGGCACTGGCCCAGCAGGGCGTGGTCCAGAACTGGATCGCGGACGCGCGGGTCGCCGTCGAGCAGCTCCGCCTCCTGGTCCTCAAGACGGCCTGGCTGATGGACACCGTCGGCAACAAGGGCGCCCACGCGGAGATCCAGTCCATCAAGATCGCCACTCCGCGCGCGGTCGTCGACATCCTCGACCGCGCGATCCAGCTCCACGGCGCGGGCGGCGTCAGCCAGGACTTCCCGCTCGCCGAGCTGTACGCCGGTGCCCGCACCCTGATGCTCGCCGACGGCCCGGACGAGGTCCACCAGCGCTCGCTGGCGCGACGGGAGCTGAAGAAGTACCTCTGAGCCGGGAGGCGAAGACGTACCTCCGAAGACAGCACGGGTAAGGGGCGGCCGCTCTTGCGGCCGCCCCTTACGACGTCGTCTTCAGGGCCGCAGCGCCCGCAGCAGCAGGTCCGCCAGATGGTCGGCGACCTCCTGCGGGCTGAGCGGGCCGTCGGGGCTGTACCAGGTGGACAGGTGGTGGACCGACCCGAAGTGGTAGTCCACGACCAGGTCGGCCGGGGTGGCCTTGGAGAAGACGCCGGCCTCCTGCCCCTCCTCCACCAGGGCGCGGAAGCGCTCGTGGTAGCGGCGGCGCTCGGCCCGCACCTGCTTGTTCTTCTCCGGGCTCAGGTGGTGCATGGAGCGGAAGAAGATCATCGCGTCGTCGAGGTTGTCGATCGTCGTGACGACGACGTCGGCCGCCGCGCCCCTCAGCCGCTTCTCGATCGGCTCGTCCGCGTCCGCGAAGGCGTCGAGGCGTTCCTGCTGGACGCGCAGCACGCGCGCGTACACCTCCTGCAGGAGGTCGTCCTTGGAACCGAAGTAGTGGTACAGCGCCCCCTTGGTGACGCCGGCCGCCTCGACGATCTCCTGCACGGAGGTACGGTCGTAGCCCTGCTCGGCGAAGAGCCGGGTGGCGGCGGCCAGCAGCCGCTGCGGGACGGGAGTACCGTCACCGTCCGTCGTCCTGGGCACTGTGCCGCCACCTGCCTTCCGAGGCTCTAGGCCTGGTTCTGATCGTTGTCCTGCGGTTGGGAACGAAGCTCCCGACGGAGGATCTTCCCACTCGCCGTCTTGGGCAACTCGGGCAGGATCTCCACCTGCCGCGGGTACTTGTAGGCGGCCAGTCTCTCCTTGCAGTACATCGCAAGTTCATCCGGGTCCGTATCGCTGCCCGGCCGGAGGCTGATGTACGCCTTGACGGTCTCCCCGCGGTAGCCGTCGGGAACCCCGACGACGGCCGCCTCGCGGACCGCCGGATGCGTGTACAGGACGTCCTCGACCTCGCGCGGCCACACCTTGAAGCCGGACGCGTTGATCATGTCCTTCTTGCGGTCGACGACGTACAGCCACCCCTGGGGGTCCATGAAGCCGATGTCGCCGGTGTGCAGTTCGCCGTCCGGGAAGGTCTCGGCGGTCGCGTCCGGCCGCCGCCAGTAGCCGGGCACGACCTGCGGCCCGCGCACGAGGATCTCGCCCTGCTCGCCGAAGGGCACCTCCTCGCCCTGGTCGTCGACGATGCGCACGACCGTGTCCGGGCCCGGCACGCCCACGGCCAGCGTGCCGGAGGCCGGGTCGACGGGCGCCTCCAGGCCGGGCGGTACGGAGGCACAGGGGGCAGTGCACTCCGTCAGCCCGTAGCCGTTGCGGATGTACGGCCCGAAGCCCGACCGGAACTTCTCCACCAGGGCGGGGGGCACGGGGGCGCCGCCCGAAGAGATGTTCACGAAGGAGGAGAAGTGGTCCGGGGTGACGTCCGGGTGGGCGCCAAGGGCCATGAAGGCGGTCGACGGACCGACCGTGTAGTGCGGCCGGTGCTCGGCGAACGCCGCCAGCACGACACCCGGCTCGAAGCGGTACGTCAGCACGAGCGTGCCCGCGCTGTTGAGGCACGCGCCCAGCTGGCAGACCATTCCGGTGATGTGGAACAGGGGCGCCAACGCGTAGTAGACCGGCGCGTCCGGCAGGGCGAGGCCCGTCCGCTGCCGTTCGGCGTTGTACATGATGTTGCCGTGCGTGTTGATGGCACCCTTGGGGGTGCCGCTGGTGCCCGAGGTGTAACTGATCAGCGCGACGTCGGAAGGTCCGAGGTCACGGCCGTCCGGCGCCTTGTGTCCCGCACGGGCCACGGCCACCAGGTCGTCGGCGTCGGCGGCCTGCGGCAGCCGCTCGAAGGTCAGCACGCGCGCGTCGTCGCGCGTTTGGAAGTCCAACTCGCAGCCGGTCAGCACGATCCGCACCGGCGAGGCCGCGGCCGTGTCGCGCAGATACGACTCCCACGCCCGGTCGGAGCAGATCAGCGCCGCCACCTCACCGTCCCGCAGGACGTGGGCGACCTCCCCCGACTTGTACATGGGGTTGACCGGCACCACGGTCGCGCCCGCCTTCCACGCACCCAGCAGGGCGAGCACGAAGTGCGGGGAGTTCTGCAGCAGGATCGCCACCCGGTCGCCGCGCTCCAGGCCGCGGCCGGCGAGGTACCCGGCGACCGAGTCGCTCAGCTCGTCGATCTCGCGGTAGCTCAGCCGCCCGTCGAAGTAGGCGAGGAAGTCGCGGTCCGGGGCCTCGGCGACGGACCGGCGCAGCGCGTGCACCAGGGAGTCGGCGGGGTCTATGGGGCCGCGCTGGACCTCGTTGAGGAGGTCCAGCCAGGGCTGGGCGGCGTAACGGGAGCCGGTCACCGCACCTCCTCCCACTTCTGCTGAAGGTGGTTCATGTTCGTCAGCCAGTGGTCGGGGTGGGTGGCCCTGGCCTGGTAGTACCCGGCGACCTCGGGGTGCGGGAGGATCAGGAAGCGGTCCTCCTCGATGCCCTTGAACAGGGCGTCCGCGACGTCCGCCGGGTCGATCGCGCTCGGCTGGAGGACCAGGTCGCCCGCGCTGCCGGTGGCGGCCAGCATGTCGGTACGGACGCCCTGGGGACAGATGGCGTGCACCTTGAGACCACGGTGGCGGTACGTCAGCGACAGCCACTCGGCGAAGGCGTACGCACCGTGCTTGGTGACGCTGTAGGAGGGCGCGCCGATCATCGTCAGCAGCCCGGCGGCGGAGACGGTGGACACGAAGCGGCCACTGCCACGCTCCAGCCACTGCGGAAGCAGCGCATCGGCGGCACGCACATGGGCCATGACGTTGACGTCCCAGGCCGCGGCCCAGGACTTCTCGTCGGCCGACAGCCCGTGGGCCCCGTCCCCGAAGGCGACGCCCGCGTTGGCGCAGTACACGTCGACCGTGCCACCGAGCGCGTCCCGGGCGTCGGCCACGATCGCGGAGGCGTCACCCGGCACCGCGATGCCACCGATCTCGTCGGCGACCGCCTTGGCCCGCTCGCCGTTCAGGTCGTTGACGACGACCCGGGCTCCCTCTGCAGCGAACCGCCGGGCCAGGGCAGCCCCGATCCCGCCTCCCGCCCCGGTGACGACCACTCCGGCATCCTGCACGGCTCCCACCATCGGTCTCCTTCGACTGCGGCCCCACTGGCGAGGACCAGACTAACCGGTCGGTATGTAACAGGAAAGGGGTGACCGCGCCCCCGTCAGGGGCGCAGGGAACGGCGCGACGAGCCACAACGGACTCGCAGCTTCCCCACAACCTGCGGGAGCAATAACGTGCACCTCATGCGCCTATCCAGACGAGCCCTACTCGCAGCGACAACGGCAGCAGCATCCCTCTCCGCGGCCCCGCCGGCCACCGCGTCCCCACGCCACAACCCTCTCAGTACCGGCTTCGAACGCCTAGCCGCAAACGGCTACCAACAACTCCGCGGCCGGCGAATCGGCATCGTCACCAACCCCACCGGCATCACCCGGGACGTCCGCCACATCGTCGACGTCATGCACGCGGACCACCGCGTGAACCTGGTCGCCGTCTTCGGCCCGGAACACGGCTTCCGCGGCACCGCACAGGCCGGCGGCTCCGAGGGCCGCTACGACGACCCGGCCACGGGCCTGCCCGTCTACGACACGTACCTGAAGAGCGGCCGGCCGCTGGCCGACATCTTCACCGCGTCCGGCGTCGACACCGTCGTCTTCGACATCCAGGACGTCGGCGCGCGCTTCTACACGTACATCTGGACGCTGTACGACTGCATGGAGGCCGCCCAGCTCGCCGGCAAACGGTTCGTCGTCCTCGACCGGCCGAACCCGGTGACCGGGCGCTCCGCCCAAGGGCCGGTGCTGCACAAGGAGTTCGCGACCTTCGTGGGACGACAGCCGATCTCCCAGGCGCACGGCATGACGGTGGCCGAACTGGCGCGGCTGTTCAACAAGGAGTTCCTGACCGCGCCGGTGCCGCTGGAGACCGTACTGATGACGGGGTGGAAGCGGTCCGAGTTCTACGACGCCTGGTCGCTGCCCTGGGTGCCGCCGAGCCCGAACATGCCGACGCCCGACACCGCCCTGGTGTACTCGGGGACCTGCCTCTTCGAGGGCACGAACCTGTCGGAGGGGCGCGGCACGACCCGCCCGTTCGAGCTGCTCGGCGCGGAGGACATCGACGGGCGCTGGGCCGCGGCCGCGGGCGAACTCGGCCTGCCCGGCGTGCACTTCAGGGAGGCGTACTTCGCGCCGACCTTCTCCAAGTTCCAGGGCAAGACGATCGGCGGCGTGCAGATCCATGTGCACGACCGGGCCGCGTACGACCCCGTACGGACCGGGATCGCGCTCCTGGTGACCGCCAAGAAGGTGTGGAGCGGCTTCAGTTGGCGCTCCGACAACTGGATCGACAAGCTCACGGGCTCCACGCGCGTGCGTACCGCGATCGACGCGGGCGCGAGCATCGACGAGGTGGTGGCGGGCTGGCAGCAGGAGCTGGCCGCGTTCCGGCGGATTCGAAAGGAATACCTCCTCTACAAGTGACTCATGGCGTATGGCCAACCTTGCCCGGTAGCAGGACGATGCGCCCACATCGCACCACTACGGGGGACGAGGGGGGCCTGTCATGGCACAGTCGGCAATGAGCGTGACTCCCTACTGGGAGCTGACCTTCGACGCGGACGGGGACGTCGACGGGCCGGAACGGGACCGGCTGCTCGCCGAGGTCACCGCGCGCGGTGTCCATGACCTGATCGTCTTCGCACACGGCTGGAACAACGACCGCTCCGGCGCGACCCGCCTCTACAGCCGCTTCTTCGCGCCGATCCCCGACCTCGCGCCGGCGGCCAGGATCGGGTACGTGGGAATCGTATGGCCGTCGATGCGGTTCTCGGACGAGCCCATCCCGGATTTCCCGCGGTCCGTGGCGGCCGACATGCCCGCGCGTCCGGCGCTCGACAAGGACACCCGGCACGCACTGCTGGAGACCTTCCCCGGCCGGGCCACCGTGATCGACCAGCTCGCCCGGCTGCTGGACCAGCACACGGGCGAGGAGGCCGAGTTGGAGGAGTTCGGGCGGCTGGTACGGCTGCTGGTGGAGGTCGTGCCGCCGGGGCCACAGGTGCTGTTCGCCGCGGACACCCTGGCGAACGGGGCGCCGCAGAGCGAACCCGACATGTTCTCGGCGCCCGCGGCGACGGTCTGCGAGGAGTTCGCGCGGGCGCTGGCGCAGCTCGAGTCCCCCGACGGCACGGCGGACGCGCAGGGGTTCTCGCTGCCCAACCCGTGGGACGGTGCGCACGAACTGCTGCGGCAGGCCACGTACTACGCGATGAAGCGGCGCGCGGGAACGGTCGGCGAGCGCGGGCTCGGCCGCGTGGTCGGGCAGCTCGCCTCGACGGCACCGGACGTACGCGTGCATCTCGTCGGGCACAGCTTCGGCGGTCGGCTGGTGTCGTTCGCGTTGCGCGGCCTGCCCGAGGGCGTGCACACGGTGAAGTCGGTGACGCTGCTCCAAGGGGCCTTCTCGCACTACGCGTTCGCGGCCCGGCTGCCGCACGACACGCACGCGGGAGGCGTGCTGCAGGGCCAGCAGAACCGTATCGACGGTCCTCTGGTGTGCTGCTACTCCCGCTTCGACTCGGCGCTCGGCTCGATCTACCCGCTGGCCTCCCGCATGGCGAACGACGCGCAGGGCGTGGCGGAGGGCTTGGACGTCGCCAGGATGCTGGGCGCCAAGTGGGGGGCGATGGGGCACGACGGCGTACAGGCGGTGCCCGGCACGCGCGCGTACAAGCTCGCGGACGCCCTCAACAGCGCGCTGCCCGCCTCGGGTTGCGTCAACATCGACGCCGCCGGGGTCGTCAAGAAGGGCGGGCCGCCGACCGGGGCGCACAGCGACATCGTGCACCGGGAACTGGCGCAAATGGTGCTGGCGGCGGGCCGCATCGGCTGACCCGCCGCCAGCGGTATGTCACATGGCACTCCGGTGGCATGTGACATACCACCGGAGCAGTGCCATGTCACCCGTCACCGATGCGACGTGTACTCCACCACCTGCTGGAACGTGGGCCGGTTCTGCCAGCTGATGTTGGAGTGCTTGATGCCGCCCAGTGTGCGCTGGACGATCGAGTCGGCGCACCACTGGTCGCCCGCCGAGCACAGGTCGTCGCCGGGGTAGACGGTGGACGCGGACGTGCCGGCCGCCGTCTTGAGGGTGCTGATCAGGATGTCCCGGCAGGAGCTCAGGCTGCCGCCGCCGCAGTACTTCTCCGCCAGCGGTCCCTGCACCGACTCACCGAGCACGGCCCGGATGTCCTTGTCGACATAGCTCCACCAGCCGTACTGGAAGGAGCTTCCCGCGTGCGAGCCGGTGGGCCCGTGCGCGGCCGACGGGGACTCGTCGATCGGCAGGTTGTTGCCGAAGGCCGTGTACAGGTCGCTGCCGAGGCCCGGTTCGAACTCGGCCTTCACCAGCAGCGGCCACCACGCGTCCAGGATGCGGATCGCGTCGGCGTTGGCGTACTTCTTCGAGCCCGCCGACGTCTCGGTGCGCTTGCCGCCGGCCGACAGCCATGTCTGCAGCTTGCTCACCGCGTCCGCCGCCGTGGTGTCGGTCACCGTCGAGCTGTTGATGACCTTGAGGAGGTCGGGGACGACGTCCTCGGCCCGCAGATCGGCCAGCGAGGCATCCGACATCGCCTTGACCAGCGACGATCTTGTCACTCCGCCCGCGGCGACCAGCTTCTTCACCCGGCCCTCCAGCAGATTGCCGCGGTGCACGGATCCGTCGCCCCAGGACGCGGTCGTGTAGTCCTTGGCCTGCTTGTTGTTCCAGGAGATGTAGTAGTCCTGGTCGATGGAGTTGGGGTGGGCGGACGCCGCCGTGTAGTCGGCGGTGTTGGTGGTCGGGTCCCAGTTCTTCCACTCGTAGGCGGCCTGGCCCCAGATCGGGAACTCGGGGTCGACGCCGGTGGCGCGCACCGGGTTGTTGCCGCTGTTGTAGTAGGCGGTGTGCTGGGAGTCGGCGTAGAACCAGTTGAAGGTGTAGTTGATGTGCTGCGCCGCGCTCTGGAAGGTCTGCGGGCTCTTCACGTAGTCCGGGTCGTTGAGCATCTGGAAGCCGATGATCGAGTCGGCCTCGTGCATGTAGGAGGAGCGCAGGGTGGTGTAGGCGACTTTCTTGCCGCCGACCGTCGCCCGGTACTCGACGGGTCCGTACTTCGTCTTCCAGACCCGCATGGTGTACGACCCCGCGGCCGTGCCGTCGGCCGTGGTCGGCGACCAGGAGTTCTTCTGCTCGACCTTGTCCATGGCCGTGCAGGTGCCGTGGTAGAGGTAGTGGTAGTCGTCCTGGCAGAGCTCGACGGCGTAGGTGTCGATGATGTCCTGGCCGGAGGTCGTGGCGCTCCACGAGTAGTCCTGGCCGCGGCCGAGTTCGACGTACATGCTCAGTCCGGCGAAGGACGCGCCGCGGGCGCTGAGGCCCGGACCTTGGATCTCCTGCAGCATCAGCAACTGGGGTGCGAAGTAGCCGGTCTGCGGGCCGAACACGGCGACGGGATGGCCACTGGCGGTGTACTTGCCGCTCACCACCAGGGCGTTGGACATGCCGCGCCTGGCGGAGCTGAGGGCGGTGGCGGTCGCCGTCTCGGAGGCGGCGGTGGCGCTCTGACTGGCCCCGGTGCCGGTGGCGTCGTAGACCAGTGGTTCGGTGCTGACCGAGCCGGCGTCCGGGAGGGCCTCGCCCTGGGCGGTGTCCGGCTTGGTGCCGTAGGGGAAGCTCTCGCCGTTGTGGACGGTGACGACGGCCTCGGCGTCGTTGCGCTCCCGGAAGGACTCCCAGACCTTGGTGCCCTCCTCCACGCCGTACTTGGACTGGGCGGCGAGCAGTGAGAGCGCGTTGTTGACCTCACCACCGCCTCCGGAGCCGAACAGCGAGCCGATGACGGAGGCCAGCGCGACCAGGTCGGTGATCTTGAAGTGGTCGATGGTGCCGGCGTTGGTGACGGAGTCCTTGTGTCCGGTGAGGACGTACTCGCCGGGGAAGTAGCGGCCGCTGTCGGAGGCGTCGATGTACGAGTTGATGCCGTCGAGGTAGGCGTTGGCGTCGGTGAGAGCCTGCTGGCCGCGGGTGCCGTTGTTGGCGACGGCGTTGTCGATCTGGGCCTGCAGATCGGCCTCGGTGTACGGGGCGTTGCGGTAGAACTCCTGCTCCAGGCCCTGGTTGGAGGCGGCGCCGCCCGCGAACGTGGTCAGCTGGCCGCGTCCGACGTGACGGAAGACATCCATGAGCCACAGGCGGTCCTCAGCCGCGGCATACCCGGCGCCGAACTCCGTGCCGTATCTGGTGGTACCGGTGATGTGGGGAATGCCCGCCTTCTTGTCGCGGACGATCGTCACGTCGGTCCGGCCCGCAGGCTTCTCGGTGGAGGCGACTTGATCGGAAGAGACTCCGAAGGACGCGTCGTTGAAGAACGTGTTGATCTTCGCGTCGGTGAGCGTGGAGTAGCCCGTGGCCAGGTTGGAGTAGGGGCCGAGTTGGTCCTCGGCGTGGTCGGGCTGGGTGCCGAACGCCTGGTTGAGGAGGATCTGGGCCAGGGTCGCGTTGCCGTTCTCACCGGGGGGCAGGATGTCGGAACACTGGCCGCCGCAGTAGTCGTTGGAGGCCGTCGCCGCCGAGGCCGTCGACTGCGCGAGTGGGGACAAAAGGCCAGCAATCAGGACGCATATGGATGCGCCCTTCAGGAACCCGGAGAGTCTGCCGGGAGTTCTCAGTCTGTCAACGGTGATGCGTGAGGTGCGCCGTGGCATGGCAGCTCCTACCGACGGGGGTGAGCCGGGACGTTACCGCCGGTATCCCCGGGAGTGAAGATGAACATGCGTCAAGTTTTGGAGTGGGTACGGCGGCTTATGGAGGTCATCCGAAATCGGATGGAGCCGAATCGCTTGTCGATACGTCTATTCGGCGACGTCCGTACGACGACGCCGAAGTGACCGAAGTACAGGTGCAGGTGTGACGGAGGTGCAGGGCGATGGCCGGTTTTCGGAGTCTGGCGAGACAGGTCCGCGACCCGCGGTGCGATCTGGCACTGCGGCGCTACTCACTGCGCAAGTGCCTTGAGCGGTTCGCTCCTTACGGGCACAGGGCGACCTGGGACCATTTGTGCTCCCGGGCAGGGTTCGGTCCCGAAGACCGCTCCCCCGACCCAGTGCGGCTCGTGGCCGCACTGGAGGAGTTGGAAGAAGCGCGTTCGGTCTGGCTGGCCTACGAGGTCGAATTCGCCGAGCGGCGCAAGAAGGAGAAGCACGACGGTCTGCGCCGCCCGGGCAGCGTGGACGACTGGCACCGGCTGACCTGGGGCGGCTTCGGCGTCGCCTGGTGCGACGACCCACGGGTGCACCCCCGTGAGTCCCTGGGCGAGGTGCTGCGCCGGCTGATCTCCGGCCTGGAGCACGAACCGGGCGCCGGCTGCCCGGTGTGCGGCGCGGAGCGCCTGATCTGGAAGTACGACCTGGACCACGAACCCTCGGCGGGTCCGGTCTGCACGCACTGCGGAATTCTCGTGCCGCGGCCCGTGCTCAAGGCCGAGGCTCTGGCGGACGCAAGGCGCGGAAGGCTGCTCGTCTCGGCCTGAGCACGACGGGGGTGCGCCGGGGATGCCGCACCCCCTATTTGTCCCTCCTCTTCATCCCTCATGACACTTGTCCCTCATGACTTCACTGCTGGATGGGCGCACTGCCGCACTGCCGCGTTGTCAGTGGTGACTGGCACCATCGAGGCATGGTGCAGGTGTGTCTCAACGGACCTCGGGGGTCCGTCGACGGTGCGGTGGTGCCGCTGACGCCGGGAGCGATGGCCGAGTCCGCGGCGCGGGCGGTCGCGGCCGGGGCCACGGACATCCATGTCCACCCCAAGAATCCCTGCGGCCACGACTCCTTGTCGCCCCGGGTGCTCGCGCCGACGCTCGAGGCGATCCGGGCACGGGTGTCGGTGCCGGTCGGCGTGACCACGGGCGCCTGGGCGGAACCGGACCCGGCGGCGCGACTGGCACGCGTCCGGAGCTGGGCCACGCTGTCCGCACTCCCGGACCACGCCTCGGTCAACTGGCACGAGCAGGGCGCGGAGGAGATCGCCGCCGCCCTCATCGACCTCGGCGTGGGGGTCGAGGCGGGCCTCTGGTCCGGGACGGACGGCGCGGCCCGGTTCACGGCCTCACCGCTCGGCCCGAAGGTGCTGCGGGTGCTCGCCGAAGTGACGGACACCTCGGCGGACACGGCGGACGGGACCGCGCGTACCCTCCTGGCCGACCTGGGCCCGGCACACGGCCGCCCTGTGCTGCTGCACGGCGAGGACGGCGCCGCATGGCCGGTGCTGCGGCTGGCGGGGCGGCTCGGGCTCGCGACCCGCATGGGACTGGAGGACACACTGATCCTGCCGGACGGTGAACGGGCCTCGTCCAACGCTCAGTTGGTCGCCGAGGCACTGTCCCAGTACGGGTGCGCCCAGCGCTCGTCGTAGGGCAGGGCGAGGAGTTCGGCCTGGATCGCCAGGCCGGGCTCGCCTTGGGCACCGAGACGTGCGGGGGCGTGGCGGGCGAGCCAGGACTGCAGCTCGGGCACGGCGGCCTCCTCGCCGTACAGGAACCAGAAGAACGGCGACCGATCGACGAGCAGACTCTCTAGCCACCGGTCGACGCACCGCGCTAGGTGGACGTCGGCGACGGGCGCCGCGTGCCATCGGTCGAGCAGCGGGGTGACCGAGCGGACGATGGCGGCGCAGGTCTCGAAGACCTCCGCCACCGCATACGGCGGCTCCGGCGTCGCGAGGACGTCCTGCCACCAGGCGTGTACGAACGCCTCGACGGCAGTGGCCTGTTCGGCGGGCCAGGAGCGCCAGTCGACGCGGCTCAGCCCGTGGAAACCCCATCCGACGCCGTCCAGCGTGCTCTCGGCCATCGCCCGCGCGCCCTGCGGCAGAAGTCGTCGCATGGCGGCGGCATGGTCGTCGAAGTGGTCGGACACCTCGAAGAGATACATCCGCAGCACGTCCAAGGGCACGCGGGTGTACGGGGTGCGCAGGTAGGCGGTCTCCTCGGGCAGATGACAGCGGCCGCAGCCTGTCTCGTTCGGACTGGCGAAACCGTTGAAGACCGTGTCGATGTCCGCGAGGGCGGCGTCAAGGTCGGCTGAGGACATGGGAGTTGGTCCTGTCGGGACTCCGTGCCGGGCGTGTGGGCCGGCCGAAGATCGCGACGTTACCAGCCGCTAATCCACTCGCTCCACCCGTTTCCCGTCCGGAGAGTTGGGAGGCGATGAAACCGAACTGAGCGACCCAGGAACCGAGGAGTCCCGATGTCGACGCTGCGCGTCACCGCCGAAGTGCTGACCGTCCACGAGCATCCGAACGCCGATGCGCTCGAGTTGGCCCAGGTGGGCCTGTACCGGGCCGTCGTCGCCAAGGGCGCGTACCGCACCGGCGAGACCGCCGTCTACATCCCCGAGCAGTCCGTGCTGCCCACCGAACTGATCGAGGAGCTGGGGCTGACCGGGCGGCTGGCGGGCAGCAACTCCGACCGGGTCAAGGCGGTGCGGCTGCGCGGTGAGCTCTCGCAGGGCATCGTGTGCCTGCCGAAGGCGCTCGCGGACGTCGATCTGGCGCGGGCCGCCCTGGACGGGACGGACTTCGCCGAGCGGCTCGGCATCACCAAGTGGGTGCCGCCGATCCCGCCCACCATGAGCGGCGAGGTCGAGTCCGCGCCCGATCTGCTGCCCTGGGTCGACATCGAGAACATCCAGCGGTTTCCGGACATCTTCACACCGGGCGAGGCTGTGGTCCTGACCGAGAAGCTGCACGGCTCGGCCTGCCTGCTGACCTACCTCGCCGGCGAGGACCGCGTGCACGTCTCCTCGAAGGGCTTCGGCGCCAAGTCCCTTGCCCTGAAGGAGGATCCGCGCAATCTGTACTGGCGGGCGGTGCACGGCCACGGCGTCGCCCGGACCGCGGCCCGGCTCGCCGAGCGGCTGGGCGCGCGCCGGGTCGGCATCTTCGGCGAGGTGTACGGCGCGGGGGTCCAGGACCTGGCCTACGGCGCCGACGGGCGACGCGAGACCCTCGGGTACGCCGTGTTCGACGTCAGCGCGGAGATCGACGGCACGGTGCGGTGGCTGGATCCGGCCGAACTGCTCGACGGGGAGCTGCCGTTGGTGCCGCGGCTGCATCAGGGGCCGTACGACATCGAACGGGTGCTGGAGGTCGCGAGCGGGCGGGAGACCGTGTCCGGGCGGGAGCTGCATCTGCGCGAGGGGGTCGTGATCCGTCCGGCGGTGGAGCGGTACAGCACGGTGACCGGGGGCAGGGCGATCGCGAAGGCGGTCAGTCCGGCGTATCTGACCCGGAAGGGCGGCACCGAGTACGAGTGAACGGGGGGGTGCCCGGTGGCCGGTTGGACGCGGGCCTGCCACCGGGCTAGCTCTGCGCCTGCTTGCTCCGGCTACCGCCCCGCTCGACCATCAGGCGCGACCCCGCCTGCCGTTCGCCGAACACGTCGTCCGGGTTGGACAGGACGCAGGTGTCGAGGGAGAGGCAGCCGCAGCCGATGCAGTCGGTGAGATGGTCGCGGAGGCGGTTGAGCTGGTTGATGCGTTCGTCGAGTTCGGAACGCCAGGCCTGGGAGAGACGGGCCCAGTCCTCCCGGGTGGGGGTGCGTTCCTCGGGGAGCTCGGCGAGCGCCTCCCGGATCGTGGCCAGGGGGATGCCGACGCGCTGTGCGGCCCGTACGAAGGCGACGCGGCGCAGCGCGTCGCGGTGGTAGCGGCGTTGGTTACCCGTGGTCCGTCGGCTGCTGATCAGGCCCTTCGACTCGTAGAAGTGCAGGGCGGAGACGGCGGCGCCGCTACGCGCCGCGAGCTGGCCGACCGTGAGCTCGTGGATCTTCTCAGGAATCTGGGGCACCTCTCGAAGCCTACCCACCCCGTCTCCGTCGCCGTCCGTTGACATTGGTTTCGAGGCCGACCATGCTAAGCAGTTGCTTAGACCAGGCGGCGCAGACGCCGTAGGGACGCAGTGCAGTCCACACAGACGCAGTGCAGTAGAGACTGAGCGAGCAACTTCGCGATGCGGGAGGCCGGGAACATGGCAGAGCCGAGGATCTTCACGTCCGTCGACGACCTACGGGCGGCGGTGGGCGAGCAGCTGGGGTACACGGACTGGCTGGACGTCGACCAGAAGCGGATCGACCTGTTCGCGGACGCGACGGGCGACCACCAGTGGATCCACGTCGACCCGGAGAAGGCCGCAGCCGGCCCGTTCGGCACGACCATCGCGCACGGCTATCTCACGCTGTCGCTGCTGCCGCTGTTCGGGCCGCAGCTGATCAAGGTCGAGGGCGTGAAGATGGGCGTCAACTACGGGACCAACAAGGTCCGTTTCCCCGCGCCCGTACCGGTCGGCTCCCGGCTGCGCGCCACCGCGGTGATCAACGGCGTCGAGGACGTGACCGGCGGCGTCCAGGTCACCGTCGGCTTCAGCGTGGAGCGCGACGGCGGGGACAAGCCGGTCTGCGTAGCGGAGTCCGTGTCCCGGTACTACCTGTAGGCGCCGCGGGCCCGGTAGCGCTTCGGCGCTACTTGGGCATCCCCACCATGCGCAGCACGAGGTCGGCGTAGAGCGCGCCGACCTCGTCCGGCGTCCAGGGGCCGTCGACGTTGAACCAGCGGGCCACGTCGATGCAGAGCGAGAGGACGGCGAGGGTGGTGCCCTTCACGTCCAGCACGTCGAACTCGCCGGCCGCCATGCCGTCCTCGATGATCGCCCGCACCTCGGCATCGCACTGCCGGCGCAGCGCGAGGATCTCCTCGCGGGCGTCCGGACCGAGCGAGTCCAGCTCGTACTGCACGACCCGGGCGGTCGTACGTCCGCCCGCGTGCCAGCGGACGAAGGAGCTCACCGCGTCGGCGAGCCGGTCGGCCGCGGTGCCCTCGCGCCGGGCCGCCGTCCGCAGGATCTCGAGGGCCTTCTCGTGACCGATCCGGCTGATCCGGTGAAGCAGCTCTTCCTTGGTCTTGTAGTGGATATAGAGCGCGGCCGGGCTCATGCCCGCGCGGCCCGCGATGTCACGGGTCGTCGTGGCGTGATAGCCCCGCTCGGCGAAGGCCTCCACCGCGGCGATCAGCAGCCGCCGCGCCGCGTCGGGCGTGACCTCGCCCCACGCCGACGTCTCGCCGCCGGTCGTCTCCTCCGCCGTACTCATCGCTCGCTGCCCCTCTCACCGACAAGGAGAACACCATACCGCCGAAGCTGAGCGAGCGCTTAGTGTGGCCGCTCAGAGCTTCTCGAAGGGGTGGTATGCGCGGTCCGCCCCCTCCTGCCGGTCCCGGATCACCTTGGAGAGGGTGAAGGCGGAGGTGACGAGATACAGGACGGCGATCCCGAGGAAGGCCCGCACCCAGGCGTCGGCGTTCAGCTTGAAGATGCCGATGGCGGTGGCGGCCATGGCGATCGCGAACGAGGCGACGGCCTGGCCGTAGAAGGCGGCAGTGTTCTGCTGCTTGCCCGATGTGTCACTCATGGGGAACAGCTTCGGCGGACGTGGCCCGCGCCACATCCGCCGAACTACCTAGGACGTACTCAGAAGGCCGAAACCCCGGTCAGCGCACGGCCGATGAGCAGTTTCTGGATCTGGCTGGTGCCCTCGTAGAGGGTCATCACGCGGGCATCGCGCAGCAGCTTGCCCGCCGGGTACTCGTCGATGTAGCCGTAGCCGCCGAAGACCTGGAGGGCGTTGTTGGCGGCGCGGACGGCGGCCTCCGAGGCGAAGAGCTTGGCCTTGGAGGACTCGACCGCGAAGGGCTGCCCGCGGTCGATCAGGTCGGCGACCCGCCAGGTCAGCAGGCGGGCGGCGTCCACGTCGACGGCGATGTCGCTGATCAGCTCCTGCACCAGCTGGTGCTGCGCGATGGGCTTGCCGAACTGCTCGCGCTCGCCGGCGTACCGCACCGCCACGTCCAGCGCGGCCTGGGCTATGCCGACACACCCCGCCGCGACCGACATCCGCCCCTTGGCGAGGGCCGACATGGCCACGGAAAATCCCTTGCCCTCCTCGTCGAGCATCGCGGAGGCGGGGACCCGGACGTCCTCCAGAACCAGTTCGGCCGTCGCCTGGCCGCGCAGGCCGAGCTTGCCGTGGATGGCATGGCGGGTGAGTCCGGGGGTGTCGGTCGGGACCAGGAAGGCGGCGACGCCCTTGTGGCCGGGGGCGTCGGTGGAGCGGGCGAAGAGGAGGACGACGTCGGCCCAAGTGCCGTTGGTGATGAACATCTTGGTGCCGTTGATGACGTAGTCGTCGCCGTCGCGCACCGCGCGCGTGGAGAGGTTTCCCGCGTCGGAGCCGGTGCCGGGCTCGGTGAGGCCGAAGCAGCCGACGTACGCGCCGGAGGTGAGCCCCGGCAGCCACCGCCGCTTCTGCTCCTCGCTCCCCCGGGCCGCGATCGTCTTGGCGACCAGCCCGAGCGAGACGGACACGATCCCGCGCACGGAGGAGTCACCGCGCCCGAGTTCCTCCGTCACCAGGCAGTACGCGAGGTGGTCGCCGCCCGAGCCGCCGTACTCCTCGTCGACGGTCAGGCCGAGGAAGCCGACCTCGCCGAGCTTCTTCACGAGGGACCGGTCGACGTCCTCGGCCCGGTCCCAGGCGATGACGTGCGGGGCGATCTCGCGGTCCACGAAGTCCCGGGCGAGCTTCCGGACGGCGGTCTGCTCCTCGCTGAGTTCCAGGTTCATGCCGAGTCACCCCACAGGACAGCGGACTTCGAAGACCGCACATCGAATGCCGATTGAATGCCGTACATTTAAATTAGCACTGCTAGTTTCCAGTCGCAGCCCTACTATGTGCGCCATGGCCCGACCGCGCAAGCCCTTGCTCAGCACCGACCGCATCGTCGAGACGGCACGCGCGCTGGTGGACGCGGAGGGTCTCGCGGCCGTCTCCACGCGTCGGCTCGCCGCGGAGCTCGGGGTGAGCGGGCCCTCGCTCTACAACCACTTCAGCACCAAGGACGAGATCCTCGAGGCGGTCGCCGACTCGGTGAGTGCGCAGGTCGACCTGTCGATGTTCGAGGACGGCAGGGAGTGGCGGACCGCGCTGCACGACTGGGCCGTCTCCTACCGAAGCGCCCTGCGCGACCACCCGAACATCGTCCCCGTCCTCGCCAGCGGGCCCGGCCGCCGCCCGGCCGGGCTGCGCCTCGCGGACGCGGTGTACGGCGCGATGGTCGACGCCGGCTGGCCGCCCGCGCAGGCCACCTCCATCGGCGCGCTGATGCGGTACTTCATCATGGGCTCCGCGCTCGGCTCCTTCGCCGGGGGCTTCGTGGACGACGAGAGCGCCTACGACCCCGCCGACTACCCCCACCTCGGACAGGCCCACCTGCTCTCGGAACAGCAGGAGAAGATCGACGAGCGGGCCTTCGAGACGGGCCTCACGGCGCTCCTCGACGGGCTGGTGCAGCAGTACGAGCAGGCTCGGCGGACCTCGTAGGACGGTTCGGCGGGCGCCGAAGTGTCCGTGGCGCATGCTGGGACGCATGACCACCAGCGATCCGCAGGCACCGCAGCTGGCCCGGCTCGCCGGGCTGATCGCCGACGAGACGCGGGCTTCGTGTCTGCTGGCACTGCTCGACGGGCGGGCGTGGACCGCCACTGAACTGGCGCGCCACGCGGGGGTCGCCGTGTCGACGGTGAGCGAGCACCTGAGCAAGCTCGTCGCAGGCGGGTTGCTCACCCAGGAACGGCAGGGCCGGCACCGCTACGTCCGCCTCGCCGACGCACGGATCGCCCAGCTGGTCGAGGACCTGGCCGCGCAGGTGAACCCCGGTGAGGTCGTACGGCCGCGGAGTCTGCGGGAGTCGAGCGCCGGGGCGGCGATGGCGCGGGGTCGTACGTGCTACGACCACCTGGCCGGGCGGCTCGGGATCGCGGTCACCGATGCGTTGACGCTGCGCGGACTGCTGCGTCAGGACACGGGGTTCGCGCTGACGGACACGGGGGTGCGGTGGTTCGACACCGCCGGTATCGGGCTTCGGCGCACGGGGCGGCGGCCGTTGGCCCGGGGGTGCCTCGACTGGACCGAGCGGCGGCCGCATCTCGCCGGGGTCGCGGGGGCGGCGTTTTGCCGGCATGCGCTGGACGCGGGGTGGTGTGCGCGGATCGGGTCGGGGCGGGCCGTGAAGGTGACTCCGTCGGGGGAGCGGGTGTTGGGGGAGCTGCTGGGCATTTCGGCGGGGGTGTTGCGGTGAGGTGGGTGGCTACGGGGGTGGGGGGGGTGTGGTGTGCCTGGTGCGGGTGGGTTGAGGGTGGGCGCGCCCACGCGGCGGAGCCGCACATCGATACAGCCCCGCGCCCCTGAAGGGGCGCTGCCAGTGCCGCGTCCGAAAATCGCGAGCCTCGTTCTCCCTCCCCTCCTAGCCTCTGGAGCATGATGAACGTCTCCCCGACCGGGCCCGCCCGCCGTGCTGAACTGCTGGCCGCCGGTGCTGCTGTGGTCACTGTCGTGTTGTGGGCCTCTGCCTTTGTGTCGATCCGCAGTGCGGGGGACGCGTACTCGCCGGGGGCGTTGGCACTCGGTCGGTTGCTGGCCGGGGCGTTGGCGCTGGGGATCATTTGTGTCGTACGGCGGGAAGGGGTGCCGCCGAAGGCCGCCTGGCGGGGGATCGCGATATCCGGGGTGTTGTGGTTCGGCTTCTACATGGTGGCCCTGAACTGGGCCGAGCAGCAGGTGGACGCCGGTACCGCCGCCCTGGTGGTGAACATCGGCCCCGTCCTCATCGCCCTGCTCGGTGCACGGCTGCTCGGGGATCCGATGCCGCCCCGGCTGCTGGCGGGGATGGCGGTGTCGTTCGCGGGGGCCGTGGCGGTCGGGCTGTCGATGTCGGGGGGCGGCGGCTCGTCGGTGCTGGGAGTGGTGCTGTGCCTGCTCGCCGCGGTCGGTTACGCCGCGGGAGTCGTCGCGCAGAAGCCGGCCCTGGGGAGGGCGAGTGCGCTGCAGGTGACGACGTTCGGGTGTCTGGTCGGGGCGGTGGGCTGTCTGCCGTTCGCCGGGCAGCTCGTGAGCGAGGCGGGTCACGCTCCGGCCTCCGCGACCCTCAACATGGTCTATCTGGGCGTGTTCCCCACCGCCCTCGCCTTCACCACCTGGGCGTACGCCCTCGCCCGTACGACCGCAAGCCGCATGGGCGCGACCACGTACGCGGTGCCCGCGCTGGTCGTCCTGATGTCGTGGCTGGCGCTCGGCGAGGTGCCGGGTCTGCTCACGCTGGCGGGCGGTGTGCTGTGCCTGGCGGGTGTGGCGGTGTCGCGGTCCCGGCCGAGGGCCGCCGCCCGGGTCGCGGCGCCGGATCAGGCTCCGGAGCCGCAACCCGAGGGCGCGCCGGAATCAGCGTGAACCCACCCTGCCCGCAAGGACCTTGATGGACAGCAGGGCGATCACCGCGAGGGCGATGATGTAGCCGGAGACCGCCATCGAGGTGCCCGTCGCCTCCAGCAGCAGCACCATCACGAAGGGTGCGAGGCCACCGCCGAGCACCGCCGCGATCTGGTAGCCGAGGGAGGCGCCCGTGTAGCGCATCTCGGGCGTGAACAGCTCGGCGAACAGGGCGGCCTGGGGGCCGTACATGATGCTGAGGAAACAGCCGGCGACGAACGTGCCGACCGCCAGCCACAGCAGTGAGCCCGTGTCGATCAGCAAGAACATCGGTACGGCCCACAGGGCGATGCCGGCCGCGCCGAACGCGTAGATCCGGATGCGGCCGACGCGGTCGGAGAGGGCGGCGGCGGCCGGGATCAGCACGAGCTGGGTGAGGCTGACGCAGAGGGAGACGGTGAGCACCGCGTCCCGCTTCATGCCGAGGTCACGGGTCGTGTAGTCGAGGACTCCGGTGATCAGGATGTAGAACGTCGCGGTGTTCACGGCGAAGGAGCCGCCGGCGAGGAACACGGTGCCGAGGTGCTCGCGCAGGATCGTGCGCAGGGGCGAGTTCTGTTCGGTCTTCTCCTTCTCGGCCAACTCCCGTTCGGCCTGCCGGAATTCGGGGGTCTCCTCGACGTGCCGGTGGATGTACCAGGCGAGGACGAGGACGAACAGGCCGACCAGGAAGGGCAGACGCCAGCCCCAGGCGGCGAACTCGGCGTCGGTGGTGAACGCCCCGGCCAGCAGGAAGACCGTGTTGGCAGTCACCACGCCGATGGGGACGCCGAGTTGGACGAAGCTGCCGTAGACACCGCGCTTGCCCTCGGGGGCGTACTCGGTGGCCAGCAGCATCGCGCCGCCCCACTGCGCGCCGACCGCGACGCCCTGCACGACGCGCAGCAGGACGAGCAGGATCGGGGCGGCGACGCCGATCGTGTCGTACGTCGGGAGCAGGCCGATGCCGGTGGTGGCGACGCCCATGAGCGTGAGCGCGAGGACCAGCATCGGCTTGCGGCCCCGCTTGTCGCCGAGCTGACCCGCGACGATGCCGCCGATCGGGCGGGCCAGGAAGCCGACGGCGAAGGTGGCGAAGGCGGCCAGCACTCCGGCGGTGGAGCTGCCGGCCGGGAAATACAGGTCGCCCAGGACGAGGGCGGCGGCTATGCCGAAGACGAAGTAGTCGTACCACTCGACGGCGGAGGCGAGGGCCGCCGTCGTGGCGACGCGGCGCCGGTTGACCGTGGGGAGGGCGGTCGTTGTGGCGGGGTGAGCGGAGGGGGCCATGTCCATGCGTGCACACTCCGGTGGGTGCGTGGGGACGTTCCCGGGAACATACTGACCAGACGGTATGGGGTCAACGGGTGTGCACGGTGGTTGTACGGGGCACCTGGGGGCTCCACGCCCAGGTGCCCGATCGGCCTGAACGGCCTCGTCCTCAAGCGCCGGACGGGCTGAGAAAACCCGGCCGCTGAAAGGGCCGGCCGGTCAGAAAGTCACCAGCGCCCTGCCGCCCTTCCCCGCCAGCATGTTCTCGAACGCCGCCGGGATCCCGTCCAGGCCGATCCGCTCCGTGACCAGTGCGCCCAGGTCCAGGCGGCCCGCCCGTACGTGTTCGGCCAGGACCGGCAGGTCGGTCGCCGGGTCCGAGTTGCCGTACACGCAGCCGGCCAGGGTCCTGCCCCAGTGGAAGATCTCCAGGGCGTTGAAGGTGACCTGTTGGTCCTTGCCGCCGATGCCGACCACCGTGGTGCGGCCGCCGCGGCGGGTGGAGTCCCAGGCCGTGCGGATCGTCGACGCACGGCCCACGCACTCGATCGCGACGTCGACACCCTGCTTGTCCGTCAGGCCCCGGATCTCGCGGGCCGTCGTCTCGGAGGCGAGGACGTAGTCCGTGGCGCCCGCGCCGCGCGCCAACTCCTCCTTCTCCGGGGAGACATCGACGGCGACGATGCGCGCGGCCCCCGCGATCCGGGCCGCCTGGAGCGCCGCCAGGCCCACTCCCCCGACGCCGTACACGGCGACCGTCTCGCCCGCCCTGACCTGCGCCGAGTGGTGGACGGCGCCGTAGCCGGTGAGGACCGCGCAGCCCAGGAGGGCCGCGTCGGTGAGCGGGATGCCTTCGGGCAGGGGCAGGACACAGCCCGCCGACACGACCGTCTCCTCGGCGAACGCGGCGACGTTCAGGCCGGGGTGGAGGTCACAGCCGTCCGAGGAGCGGTGGGCGTACACGTCGGCGGCGCCGTTCAGGGCGTTGGCGCACAGCCACACCTCGCCGAGCGAACAGGCGTGGCAACTGCCGCAGGACGGAGCCCAGTTGAGGACGACCTCGGCACCGGGCGAGACATGGGTGACGCCTTCGCCGACGGCGACGACCGTGCCGGCGCCCTCGTGGCCGAGGACGGCGGGGACCGGTACCCGCATGGTGCCGTTGGTCAGGGACAGGTCGGAGTGGCACACCCCGGCGGCGGCGAGACGGACGCGGACCTGGCCGGGGCCGGGGTCCGGGAGGTCGATCTCGGTGATCTCCAAGGGGGCGCCCACGGCGGGAAGGACTGCTGCGCGAACCATGGGAAGGCTCCTCAGAACTGAAGGGACTTGGTCTGCAGGTACTCGGACAGGCCGTGCGTGCCGAGTTCGCGGCCGACGCCCGACTGCTTGTAACCGCCGAAGGGGGCAAGGGGGTTGAAGCGGCCGCCGTTGATGTCGACCTGGCCGGTCTCCAGACGGCGGGCGAAGGCCACGGCCTCGGCCTGGTCGCCGGCCCAGACGGCACCCGCGAGGCCGTAGACCGTGCCGTTGGCGATGCGCAGGGCGTCCTCCTCGTCCTCGTAGCGGAGGATGGACAGGACCGGGCCGAAGATCTCCTCCTGGGCGATCGTCATGTCGGGGGTGACGTCGGCGAAGACGGTCGGGGAGACGAAGTAGCCCTGCTCGCGCGGGGATTCGAGGCCGCCGGCGACCAGCCGCGCGCCCTCCGCCACGCCCTTGTCGATGTAACTCCGCACCCGCGCCTGCTGTTTGGCGTTCACCACCGGGCCGATACGGTCGCCGTACTTGGCGGCGGCGGTGGCGGCCAGTTCGACCGCCTCCTCGTACTGGTCGCGGTGCACGAGCATCCGGGTCCAGGCGCTGCACGTCTGGCCGGAGTTGGACATGACGTTGGCGACGCCGACGTTGACCGCCTTGGCCAGGTCGGCGCTCGGCAGGATGACGTTGGCCGACTTGCCGCCCAGCTCCAGGGCGACCTTCTTGATGGCGGCGCCCGCCGTCGCGCCGATCTGTCGGCCGACCGCCGTGGAGCCGGTGAAGGAGACCAGGTCGACGTCCGGGTGCTCGGCGAGGGCCTGGCCGGCGACCGGGCCGAGGCCGGTGACCAGGTTGAACACCCCTGCGGGGACACCCGCCTCGTGGACCGCCTCGGCGAAGAGCTGGGCGACCAGCGGGGTGTCCTCGGCGGGCTTCAGCACCACCGTGCAGCCCGCGGCGAGCGCCGGGGCGACCTTGGCGACGATCTGGTGGAGGGGGTAGTTCCAGGGCGTGATCGCTCCGACCACACCGACCGGCTCCAGGTGGACGGTGGAGTTGCCGGCCTTCTCCTCGAAGGCGTACGTCGCCGCCAGCTCGGCGTACGAGCCCGCGACCGCGATCGGTACGGCGGCATGGACGTTCTGCGAGAACTTCAGGGGCGAGCCGAGCTCGGCGGTGACCGTCTCGGCGATCTCGTCCTGGCGGGCCACGAGGCCGTCCCGGAGGGCGGACAGGCGGGCGGCGCGCTCGGTGGGAGGCGTCGCGGCCCAGGCCGGGAGGGCGGCGCGAGCGGCCCGTACGGCGTGGTCGACGTCCTCGGCGGTACCCGCCGGGACCCGGCCGACGACCTGCTCGTCGACGGGGTTGAGGACCTCGATCGTGTCGCTGCCCGCGGCCGGGCGCCAGGCGCCGTCGATGTACATGCCGTCGTGTGCCTTCATCGTGCTCCTCCGGGGCGGGGTGCGTCGTCCGCGTGACAACCTACCGACAGCCACACAAACTAGCGGCGATAGTTTTCGGACGCCAGACGCCCCCTCGCCAGGGGCGTCGCGGAGAACCACAGGGGCCTCGCGGGCGGCGGGCCCCTACTGCTCCAGGTCCGGCAGCCGTGCCGGGGACGGGCAGATGCGTTCGCCGTGCTGATCGAAGACGAACAGGTGGGCGATGTCGACGAGGAGGGGGACCTGCATGCCGTGGCGGAGTTCGATGTCGGGGGTGGTGCGGACCACCAGGTCGCCCGGGAGGCGGACCTCGGCGGAGGCGGACTCGGCATGGCCGTCCGCCGGGTCGTCCATGACCACCACCGGACCGGCGCGCAGGGCTCCCGCCCGCTCCCGGATGCGCTCCAGGACGGTCGGGCCGCCCTCCCTGCGGCGGCGCCGGGAGGGCCGGGAGGCGGGGTGCGGGGCCTCGAGATCCGGTACGACGGCGGGCTGGGAGCCGGTGTTGAAGTGGACGAGGACCTCGTGACCCTGGAACTCCACGTGCTCCACCAGGCCGGTGATCGGCACCTCGCCGGGCCGGGCGGAGGAGCGCTTGGCGATGCGGACGGCCTCCGAGCGCAGCCCGACGATCACCTCCCGGCCCTGCTGCACGCGCAGCAACTGGTGGTCCAGGGAAAGGGGTTCGGGCAGCCGCAGGTACTGCTTGCCGAGGCTGATGGTCATCGCGCCGTCGAGCGGGGCCCGGACCAGACCGCGCAGCAGGTTGATGCGCGGGGTGCCGATGAAGGCGGCGACAAAGACGTTGCGGGGCAGGGCGTACACCACGCGCGGTGTGCCCAGCTGCTGGAGCACGCCGCCGCGCAGCACGGCGACCCGGTCGCCGAGCGACATGGCCTCGGCCTGGTCGTGGGTGACGTACACCGTGGTGACGCCCAACTCGCGGGTGAGTCTGGAGATTTCGGCCCGCAGGTGGTTGCGCAGCTTGGCGTCGAGGTTGGACAGCGGCTCGTCCATCAGGAAGGCGGAGGGATGGCGGGCGATGGCCCGGCCCATGGCGACGCGCTGGCGTTCGCCGCCGGAGAGCTGGCTGGGGAAGCGGTCGAGGAGGTCCTCGATGCCGAGCATGCGGGCGGTAGCGTCCACGCGGGGGCGCGGGTCCTCGCCGGGGTTCTCGACGCGCAGCGGGAAGCCGATGTTGCCGCGGCTCGTCATGTTCGGATAGAGGGCGAAGTTCTGGAACACCATCGCCATGTTCCGCTCGGACGGGAGCAGGTCGTTGGAGTAGTCGTCGTCCAGCAGCAGCCGGCCCTCCGTGATCTCCTCCAGCCCGGCGATCATTCTGAGCACGGTGGATTTGCCGCAGCCGGAAGGCCCGACCAGCACGAGGAACTCACCGGGCCGGATGTCCAACGACAGCCGGTCCACCACGCGAACGCCTCGCGTGTAGGTCTTGCTCACGTCGTGCAGAGAGATGGCGCGTGTCATGGCACTGCCCCCGGGGGCGTACTCCGCGAAGGTTGATGCTCCGCGGTCGAATGGCCCGTGCGGGTCGTACGGGCTGTGAGTCACGGAAGTTAACGGACCGTGCGCACTCGGGGGAAGACACACGACGGAATCGGGCCCCGCGTTCCGCCCAGCGAGAAAGCGGATGCGCCGATTCAGCCGGTCAGCGGGTCGCGGTCAGATGGGCGAACACGACGACGTTGCTGGTGTAGCCCGTCCTGCGGTTGAACAGTCCGCCGCAGGTGAGCATCCGCAACTCGGGGCGCTTGCTGGGCCCGTAGACCTCCTTGTCGGGGAAGCGGGCCTTGTCGAAGACCCGTACGCGGTCCACGGTGTAGACCGCGGTGCGGCCGTCGGCGCGCCGGGCCTCGATCGTCTTGCCCGCGCGCACCTGCGCGAGGGCGGCGAAGACCGCGGCGCCGGTCCTCGTGTCGCGGTGGCCGACGGCGATGGCGGTGCCGGTTTCGCCGGGCGAGGGCCCGTCCTGGTACCAGCCGACGAGCTTGGGTTTGTCGAGCGGCGGGGTGCCGAGCTGCCGGTCGGCGCCGACCCGCACGCCGATGACCGGCGAGTCGATGCCCAGAGACGGTACGCGCAGGGTGGTCGCCGGCGACCGGGGCAGTGGCCGGGGCGGCGGGGCGGGCTTGGCCGACGGGGTCCGCTCGGCGGCCCGGGGGCGCCCGTCGGCGGCGCCGGGGGCCGGGTCGGCAGGCGCCTCGGCGGGCGCCGGACCCCCGGCCTGGACGGGCGCGACCGGGTGGTGGTGCCCCCCGCACCGGACGACCGTCACCAGGACGGCCACGATCAGGGCCGTCCTGGTGAGGCGGTAGGCGCGGGTCCGGTACCAGGGCCTGCGTCTGCGTCTACGCGGCACCGTGCGAGCGGCGGCGCAGCAGCGTGCGGACGTAGATGGCGCCGCCGACCGCGACCAGCCCGACGCCCGCCGCCGCGCTCAGCGGGGTGTACGCCTGCACGGTGTCGACGAGGCCGCCGCCGCCGGCGTGGACGCCGCCCTTCGGCCCGCCGCCCTCGTGGCCACCCGCGGCGCCGTCCTGGCGGCCGTGGTCCTCGATCGTACGGTTGGGGCCCTGCTGCCCCCTGTCCTGGTCCTGCCTGCTGTGGCAGTCGACAGTGAAGACCTTCACCCTGGGCGGGGCGACCGGCGTGGTGGGCGGAACGGTCGGCGGGATGATCCACTGGAGCGTGTATCTGCCGTCGGCCAGCCCCAGCGTGTCGGTGTGACCGGCGCCGCCGGCGAGGGAGATCGTGCCGCTCACGGTGGCGGCAGTGGGCAGCGGGGGCTGCGCCGTGATGGTGTATTCGACACTCGTCAGCGTGCCGAAGTTCACGGCGTCGAGGTAGAACCTGCAGACGTTGGGGTCGTCCTTCGAGACACCGTAGGGCACCCGCTCATTGTGGATCCTGATGTCGGCACCGTCGCCGGGGGCGGCCACAGCGGCCGACGTCGTGAACCAGGAGGCTCCGGCCGCGGTGAGTACGGTGAGGGCCGCGGCTCCGAGACGGGCGCCGGCGGACGGGGGCATCAAGCTGGGCATGGACGTTCCTCCGAGTCAGACGATTTTCATACAAATCGCTCTTTCACCTGACTCTCTTTCACATCCACGCGGTGCCCTGCGGCAGCTCCGCCCGACGCGCCGTCAGATATCGCTCGACCGGCGCAACGGCGCTCCGGCCGGGCGCCCGTCGGAAGCGGTCCGGGCCACCTGCCCGCCGCCGGGGGCGGCCGGCGCCCGCAGAGCGCTGCCCGCCGAGAGCAACAGCAGGGCCCCGAGCATCACGAACGGTGCCGCCACTCCCGCGACGCCCGCGACCAGCCCCGCGGCGGCGGGCGCGGCGACCTGGCCGAGGCGGTTGCCGGTCAGACGCAGGGCGAGGGCCGTGGAGCGGGCGCCGTCGGGCGCGGCCTGGACGACGGTCGTCATGGACAGCGGCTGGCCGACGCCGAGGCAGAACCCGAGGGCGGCCAGCAGCACGCCGAGCGCCCACACCGGCATCGGCACCGCGACCCCGGCGCACAGCACGGCCGCCAGCAGGCAGGTCACGGTGAGCAGGGCCGGCCGGCCGAGCAGCCGCAGCAGCGGCGTGAGGACCAGGCGGCAGGCGATGGTGGCCCCCGCGCGCAGGCTGAGCAGCACACCGACCACCGACGGCGCGATGCCCCGGTGCTCGCCGACCACCGGCAGATAAGCGGTGAGGACGTCGGTGGCCGACAGCACCGAGAGGCTGATGAGCATGCCGGCGGGCACGCCCCGGGCGCGCAGGATGCCGCCGACCGGGACACGGTCGCCTTGTGCGGTACGGGACTTGACCGCCGTACGGTCCTCGATGCGCCACAGCGAGGTGAACGCGACCGCGGCGCCCGCGCCCGCCACCACGAGGGCCAGCGCGCTGGTGCCCGCCATGTCCGGGCCGCCGATCAGCGCGCCCGCCGCGATCGGGCCGACCAGCTGGCCGAGCGAGGCACCGATGGTGAAGTGGCCGAAGTTGCGGTCCTGTTCGTGCGGGGCGGACTGGCGGGCGACGAGCGACTGGGCGCCGATCACGAAGCAGAGGTGCCCCAGGCCCATCACCCCGCTCCAGACCGCCATCGCCCAGAGGGAGCCCGCCATGCCGCTCAGTGCGCAGCCGCCCGCTATCAGGACCACGCCGACCGGCAGCAGGGGTGCGCAGCGGCCGTGGTCGGTGCGGCGGCCCAGCGGTACGGCGGCGAAGAGCGGGAGAAGGGCGTAGACGCCCGCGATGACGCCGACCGCCCGCTCGTCGGCGCCCAGCGCGAGGGCCCGGTAGGAGACGGCGGGCCGGGCCATCGACACCGCCCCCTGCGCGAAGCCGAAGGCGATGACGAGGCGGAGCAGCCAGCCGCGGTTCCCACCGGGCCTCATGGTGAAGTCCTCCTGAGTTCCCTGGTCCGGCCGAACTCCCCTGTCCGGCCGAACTCCCTTGTCCGGAAGGTCAGATGATGCCGAACAGGATTCCTGCCCCCAGGATCACGAGTGAGGTGAGCAGGGCCCACTTCACCACGAACCTGGTGTGGTCGCCGAACTCGACCTTGGCCATGCCGACCAGGACGTACACGGCCGGGACGAGCGGGCTCGACATGTGCAGCGGCTGGGCGATGAGGGAGGCGCGGGCGATCTCCAGCGAGGAGACCCCGTGGGCCTGGCCGGCCTCGGCGAGCACCGGGAGGATGCCGAAGTAGAAGCCGTCGTTCGACATGAAATACGTGAGCGGGATGCTCAGGATGCCGGTGACGAAGGCCATGTGCGGGCCCATGCCGTCGGGGACGTTGTCGACGAGCCACTTGGCCATGTGGTCGACCATGCCGGTGCCCTGCAGGACGCCGGTGAAGACGGCGGCGGCGAAGACCATGCCGGAGACGTTCAGAACGTTCTCGGCGTGCGCGCCGAGGCGGGCCTTCTGGTCGGGCATGTGCGGGAAGTTGACGGTGAGCGCGGTCGCGGCGCCGAGCAGGAACAGCACCGGGATCGGCAGCCACTCCATGATCATGGCGGTGAGAAGGACCACCGTGAGCAGCGCGTTGAACCAGTACAGCTTGGGGCGCAGGGTGGCCCGGTGGGGGTCGAGGCCCTGGAAGCCCTCGTCCTCGTCGTCGTCCGCGGCAGGGGCGTCCGTGCCGGAGCCCGAACCGCCGGTGGTGCGCTTGGCGTCCTTGCCCGAACCCGAACCCGAGCCGGCGCCCACGAGGACCGTCTCGGTCTCCTTCTCCTCGACCAGCACCTCGTCCAGCGTCAGCACGCCGAGCCGCTTGCGCTCGCGGCGCCCGAGGACGTACGAGAGGGCGATCACGAACACCAGGCCCATGGCGAGCGCCGGGATCATCGGGACGAAGATGTCGCTCGCGTCGAGCTTGAGCGCGGTGGCGGCGCGGGCGGTCGGGCCGCCCCACGGCAGGGTGTTCATCACGCCGTTGGCCATGGCGGCGACACCGGTCATCACGACCAGGCTCATCTTCAGGCGCTTGTACAGCGGGTACATCGCCGAGACGGTGATCATGAAGGTGGTGGAGCCGTCGCCGTCGAGCGAGACGATCGCGGCGAGCAGGGCCGTACCGACGACGATGCGGACCGGGTCGGCCTTGCAGAACTTCAGGATTCCCCGAACGATCGGGTCGAAGAGGCCGACATCGATCATCACACCGAAGTAGACGATCGCGAACATGAGCATCGCCGCGGTGGGGGCGAGGCTGGTGACGCCGTCGATGACGTAGTCGCCGAGCTTGGCGCCCTTACCGACGAAGACACAGAACAGTGCCGGGATCAGCACGAGCGCCGCGATCGGCGACATCTTCTTCAGCATGATCAGGACCAGGAAGGTCGCGATCATGGCGAAGCCGAGGATGGTCAGCATGAGTGGATACCTAACGTTCGCCCTTGAACATCCCACCGGGGCAGGCGGTCCGATGACGTTAGGTCCGTTCAAACGGCGTTAACAAGACGTTGACGCGCGAGCAATAAGCGCAATACTCCAGGTCAGGGCTTTGCTCAGGTCAGCGGCATGACCATTTCGGCCGCCGGGGTGATTTCCACCGGCACTCCGTTGAGGACAGCGTTGCCAGAGAGCGGGTCGAGCAGGCTGCCGTCGAGGAGCTGGTTGACGTTGACGCCGGGGTCGGTGGCGGCGTGGCTCATCCGGGTGCCGGGCCGGTTGTGGCCCCATCCGTGCGGCAGGCTCACCACGCCCGGGCGCACCCCGTCGGTGACCTCCGCGGGGGCGGTCACCTCTCCCCCGGCGCCCTTCACGCGCACGGCGGCCCCGTCCCGCACTCCGAGCCGCTCGGCGTCCTCGGGGTGGATGTGCAGGGTGCAGCGGTTGGTGCCACCGGTGAGGGCGGGGACGTTGTGCATCCAGCTGTTGTTGGAGCGCAGGTGCCGGCGGCCGACGAGGACGAGTCCGTCGGGGAGCTCGTCCAGGGCACACCTCAGCCTGGGCAGGTCGTCGGCGATCGGCTGCGGCAGCAGCTCGACCTTGCCGCTCCTGGTCTTCAGCGGCTGCGGGAGGCGGGACCTCAGCGGCCCGAGGTCGATGCCGTGCGGGTGCGCGAGCATGCGCTCCAGGCTCAGCCCGTCCGGCCGTACGCCGAAGCCGTCGCCGTAGGGGCCCAGGCGCACCATCATGTCGAGCCGCCGCTCGGGACCGCTCACGCCGGTGAGCTGTGCGGCGACCTCCTTCGGGTCGCGGCCGTGCACCGGGGAATGCGGATCCTTGACCGCCTTGCCGAGGGTCTGGCCGATGACCAGCTCGTCGACGGCCGACGGGTCGGTGCCGTGCATGCCGGTCGCCGCCAGGGTCAGCCGGGCGAGGATCTCGGTCTCGGCCATGCGGCCGGGCTCCAGGGGTACGGCGGGGCGGTTGTAGCGGACCTGGTTGCGCACGGCGAGGGTGTTGAAGGCGAAGTCGTGGTGCGGGCTCTGGGAGGGCGGGGGCGGCGGCAGGACGACGTGCGCGTGGCGCGAGGTCTCGTTGAGGTAGGGGTCGACGCTGACCATGAAGTCCAGGGAGTCCAGGGCCTTGTCGAGCCGGTCGCCGTCGGGCGCGGACAGCACGGGGTTGGCGGCGACGGCGATGAGGGCACGGACCGGTTCGCCCTCCGTTGTCGCGGTGTCGATCTCCTCGGCGAGCGCGGAGAGCGGCAACTCACCCTTGGCCTCGGGATGTTGGCTCACCCGGGAGTGCCAGCGGCCGAGCGTGAAGCCGTGGCTCGGGCCGGCCGGGCGGGGCGTCCGGTCGGTGGCCGCCTGCGGGAAGAGGGCACCGCCGGGACGGTCGAGGTTGCCGGTGAGGATGTTCAGGACGTCGACCAGCCAGCTGCCGAGGGTGCCGTACGGAACGGTGCAGCTGCCGATGCGGCCGTATACGGCGGCGGTGGGTGCGGCGGCGAGTTCGCGGGCGAGGGCGCGCGTCACGCCGGCGTCCACGTCGCAGGCCGCGGCGACGGCCTCGGGAGTGAAGTCCCGTACCGCTTCGCGCAGTTCGTCGAGGCCCTGGAGGTGCGGGGTCAACTCCCCCGGATCCACGAGGCCTTCCTCGAACAGGACGTACGTCATCGCCGCGAGGAGGAGCGCGTCGGTGCCGGGGCGGATCGCGAGGTGCCGGTCGGCGAGCTTGGCGGTGCGGGTGCGGCGCGGGTCGATGACGGTGAGGGTGCCGCCGCGGGCCTTGAGGGCCTTGAGCTTGCCCGGGAAGTCGGGGGCGGTGCACAGACTCCCGTTGGACTCAAGGGGGTTGGCACCGATGAGGAGCAGATGGTCGGTGTGGTCCAGGTCCGGCACGGGGATGGCGTTGGCATCGCCGTAGAGCAGTCCGCTGGAGACGTGCTTGGGCATCTGGTCGACCGTGGACGCGGTGAAGACGCTGCGGGTGCCGAGGCCGGCGAGCAGCACCGGCGGGTAGAGGGCGCCGGCCATGGTGTGCACGTTGGGGTTGCCGAGGACGACGCCGACGGAGTTCGGGCCGTACCGCTCGACGACCGGGCGCAGGCCGGCGGCGACGGCGTCGAAGGCCTCCGCCCAGGTGGCCTCGCGCAGCTCGCCGTCCTTGCGCACGAGCGGGGTGCGCAGCCGGTCGGGGTCGCCGTCGACGGCGCCGAAGGACGCTCCCTTGGGACAGATGAACCCCTTGCTGAACACGTCCTCGCGATCACCGCGGGCACCGGTGACACGGGTCCCCTCGATGGTGAGGGTCAGCCCGCAGGTGGCCTCGCACAGAGGGCAGATACGCAGGGCGGTGCGGGACACGGGTCCTCCCGGTGGGCGACGACGGTGACGCTCGTGCGACCGAGCATACCGACCGGTATGGACGGAGGGGAGGCCTCTTCGGGGGTGAGGTCGGAAATCCGCGAGCCGTGGCGCGCGGGCGGCTCTCAGTCCAGCACCCGCGCCAGATACGCCCGCAGCAGCTCCCGCGCCTCCTCGATGATCTTCGCGTCGCCGTCGGGCGCCACCCTGAAGGCCAGGTGGACCAGGGTGTCGGCGGTCTCCACGGCGATGAGGAAGGTGCGGCGCAGATCGTCGTCCGGCTCCCGGTCGAGATGGCCGGAGAGCAGGCCGGTGAGGCGGTCGGCGACGCGGTGGTTGGGTTCGGCACTGCGGGCGCCGACCGGGATCTGGTTGCCGAAGTCGACGAGGGAGAAGCCGGGCGCCGTGCGCTTCATGGCCAGGTACTCGTCGAGGACGGCGTCCATCGCCGAGCGCCAGCCACCCTCGCCCGCCGACCCCAGCCGCGCGGTGACCTGCTCGGTGAAGCGTTCGAGGTTGCGCTGCGCGAGCGCGTCGGCCATCTGCCGCTTGTTGCCGAAGAATCGGTAGACCGAGCCGATGGGGACTCCGGCGCGCAGGGCCACGGCCCGGGTACTCAGAGCGTCGTAGCCGACCTCGTCGAGGAGGTCGGCGCAGGCGTCGAGAATCCTGGTGAGCCGTTCTGCACTGCGTCGCTGCACGGGGGCTCGGCGTAGCGATGTCGCGTGGGGCACGGGCTTCATGATGCCTCTCCGGCGCGGCCAGGAGAACCTCGCCCCCCGGTACGCGAATAGGTGTCAGGTGCACTCAGTGCGGTCGTGTCCGCGGTGGCTCCCGGCGTCCCCGCCGCCTCCGACGCGGTGATGTCGGCCGTGCTCTCGACGGGGTCGCCCTTCACGGCCCACACGGTGCCGTCGTCGGCGTACAGCCGGGCGGTGACGTGGTGGGTGCCGCGCGGGACGAGCTTGGCGGGGAGGCGGTACGTGAGGCCGCGGAGCCGGGCGACGAGGCGGTCGTCGACGAAGAGGTAGGCGACGCCCCGGCCTGCCACCGCCCGCGGCTTGGCGCCGCCGGGAGAGAAGCGGAAGTTGTGGACGGTCAGGCGGACGTCCCAGGTGTCGTGGACGTCCGGCTGCACCTCGATGCCGACCTCGGGCGCGCCCTTCTTCTCCACCTCGCGGTAGTGCCGCCCCTCCTTGTCCGTGTCGTCCAGGAGCTTGCCCACCGGCGAGGACGACTCCCCGTTCTTCCCGCCCGTCCCTTCGTGCGCATCACTGGAGCCGCAGCTCGCGGATCCGGTCAGCAGCAGGACACAGACCGCGAGCGCGGCAAGGAGGCCCCGCGTCCACGACATGCCCGGGAGACTAGAACACCGGTCCGACAGCCGGATCCCCCTGGAGTCTGGTTCTCGTTCCTCCCTGGTGAGGAGGTCCGGTGGCCCCCTTGCGCGCGGGAAACCGCAATCCTACGGTGATGCATAGGAATAGGACCGCATCAGTGCGCAAGGGAGCGATCATGAGCGATGGGGGTGCCTCCCGCGCGAGCGGGTTCGAGCGTGAGGGAGCGCGCAAGACGGCCGAGGGGCTGACCTACCTCTCCGGCTTCGGCAACGAGCACAGCTCCGAGGCCGTGCCCGGCGCCCTGCCCGAGGGCCGCAACTCGCCGCAGCGCGCTCCTCTCGGGCTGTACCCGGAACAGCTCAGCGGTACGGCGTTCACCGAGCCGCGGGCCCACAACCGCCGCTCCTGGCTCTACCGCATCCGCCCGTCGGCCGCGCACCCGGCGTTCACGCGCACGGACAACGGCGCGATCCGTACGGCCCCGTTCACCGAATCGGTGCCCGACCCGAACCGCCTGCGCTGGAACCCGCTCCCCGCGCCGCCGGCCGGCACGGACTTCCTCGCGGGCCTGTGGACCCTGGGCGGCAACGGCGACGCGACCCAGCGCACCGGCATGGCGGTGCACCTGTATCACGCGGACTCCTCGATGGACCGCGTCTTCAGCGACGCGGACGGCGAACTGCTGATCGTCCCGGAGCACGGCGGGCTGCTGCTGCGCACCGAGTTCGGGCTGCTACATGTGGAGCCGGGACATGTGGCGCTGATTCCTCGTGGGGTGCGCCTCCGTGTGGAGCTCCTGGACGCTGGGTCCGATGGCGGGCAGAGCCCGACCGCCCGCGGTTATGTGTGCGAGAACTACGGCGCTCCCTTCCAGCTCCCCGACCTCGGCCCGATCGGCGCCAACGGCCTCGCCAATGCTCGCGACTTCCAGGCTCCTGTCGCCGCGTACGAGGACGTCGAGGGCCCGGTGGAGGTGGTGAACAAGTTCTGCGGCAACCTCTGGACGGCCACGTACGAACACTCGCCGCTCGACGTGGTCGCCTGGCACGGCAACCATGTGCCGTACGTCTACGACCTGCGCCGCTTCAACGTCATCGGCACCATCTCCTACGACCACCCCGACCCGTCGATCTTCACGGTGCTGACGTCCCCGTCGGACACCCCGGGCCTGGCCGGCGTCGACTTCGTGGTCTTCGCGCCGCGCTGGCTGGTGGGCGAGGACACCTTCCGGCCGCCGTACTTCCACCGGAACGTGATGAGCGAGTACATGGGCCTGATCGAGGGCGCGTACGACGCGAAGACGGCCGGAAAGGGAGGCTTCGTCCCGGGCGGCGGTTCGCTGCACAACATGATGTCGGCGCACGGTCCGGACCGGGAGACGTTCGACCGGGCGAGCGCGGCCGAGCTGAAGCCGCAGAGGGTGGACGACGGTCTGGCGTTCATGTTCGAGACGCGCTGGCCGGTGACGCTCACCCCGCACGCGGCGCACGCGGACCACCTGCAGCAGCGCTACGACGACGTCTGGCAGGGCCTCGAGCGGCACTTCCGCCCCTTGCACTGAAGATTCACTACCGGTACGGATGGCCCCGTGACCTCCTTCGCCCCCGACTCGATCGTCCTGAACCGCAAGCTGCCGCTCTGGTACCAGGTGTCGCAGTCGCTGCGCGCCTCGATACTCGGCCGCTCGCCCCGGGACCCGCTGCGGCTGCCCACCGAGGAGCAGTTGGCGGGGCACTACGGCGTGAGCGTGCTGACCATGCGGCAGGCACTGAAGGAGCTGGAGGAAGAGGGCCTGATCACGCGGCACCGCCGCCGGGGCACGTTCATCGAATCGCAGGCGCGACGGGGCGCCCCGGTCCGCCTGCTCGGCTCGGTGGACGCGATCGTGGCCCAGCAGTCCGGGATGGTGACGGAACTGCTGGAGCACGGCGAGGCACCCGTGCCGCCCGAACTCGCCGAGTACTTCCCGGAGATGGAGGAGGTGGCCACGTACCACCGCCTGCGCAGCGACGAGAAGACGGGCGAGCCGACCAACCACGCCCGTAACTACGTCCGTCCCGAACTGGCCGCGCGCATCGACCCGGACGACCTGGTGCGCTGGCCGATGACCAAGGTGCTGCGGGACGTCGTGGGGGCGGACATCAGCCGCATCACGGACACGGTGGAGGCCCGCCTGGCCGACCCGGAGACGGCACGTCTGCTCCAAGTCCCGCTGCTCAGCCCGATCCTGCACTACACGGGCGTGACGTACGACGCGGCCGGACGAGTCCTGGACGCGGCGGTGATCCACTACCGCGGCGACCGCTTCTCCTTCACGGTGACCCTGGACGCCACCTGAGACCACTGTCCGTGCCCGACGTTACGATGCCCAGCGTGACGCACGACGACGCTCCGCTGCTGGCGGACCTCATGCCGTGGTCCGTCGCACCGCCGCGGCTCGGCCGGGGGTGGCCGACGGGTCCCGACGCGGCATCCCTGAAAGCCCGCTGGGACGCCCTGCTGAAGGCCGAAGGCCCGGACCGGGAGGCCCTGTTCGAGCCGACCCGCTCGCGCACGCTGCACTCGGCGGTCAGCCAGCTGCCGGGCCAGTCGAGCGGCACGGACAAGCTGATCCGCGCCTCGGGCTCCTGCCCGCAGCCGGTGCGCGTCCTGCACGCCCCCTTCGACGAGCAGTGGCTGATCCCGGATCACCGGCTGATCGACGCGGCCCGCCCGGAGCTGTGGCGGGTGGCGGACGAACAGCAGGTCTTCGTCGTGGAGACGCCCTCACAGACGGGTGGCCCGCAGCTCCTCGCCACGTCCCACCTCCCGCTGCTGCGCCCCGGCCGCATCCGCCCCCTCTACCGCCGCCCCGGCGGCACGGAACCCAATCTGGCCCCGGGCCTCGTGGACCACCTGAGCACCCGTCTCGGCCACTCCCCCGCCCCCTCGGACCTCCTCGCCTGGACCATGGCGACAGTACGGCCGGACCTCACGGTCCCGCTCACCGAGGACGCGGAACTCTGGTCGCACGGCGTGGAGTTGGGCCGACGCATCCTCTGGCTGATGCGCCGGGACGGCGACCGCCCCAAGCTGCCGGGAGGCCGCCGCCCGTACGTCCGCACCCCACTGCCCTCACGCCCCTTCACGATCGACTACGACCGTGACGAGGAGACCCTGTTGCTGGACGAGGGCCGCATCTCCCCCGTGCCGCCCGAGGCTTGGGACTTCGAGGCGGCCGGCGTCCGGGTCCTGGAGCAGTGGTTCGCCACCCGCGCGGCCGAGGCCGAGCCGGGAGTCCTGGCGGCGATCCGTCCGGTGACCTGGCCGCAGTCGTGGACCTCGGAGCTGCTGGCGCTGATCACGGTCCTGGCCCTGCTGGCGGAACTGCGCCCGCAGCAGGAGGAGTTGACGGTGACGGCTCCCGTCACGGCGTCCGAGCTGCACAAGGCGGGGGTGCTCCCGGTGCCGGAGACGGCCCGCAGACCGGCGTCGGTCCTGGATCACCACGAGGAAGGTCCAGAAGGCCAGTTCGCGCTGCTGTGAGCCCCTTCAGGGGCGCGGGGCGTGTCGATCTGCGGCTCCGCCGCGCGAGCGCGACCAGCCGCAACGAACCCGCCCGCCGACGAAAGCTCACCCCGGCGGCGCAAACGCGTCCAGCATCCGGTCCAGCATCAAATCGAAGGCCCCGTCGAGATCGATCGGCCCCGGGTCCTCCGTGAACGCCGCGGCCATCCTCGGATAGGCCCCACCGGCGACCTGGCTGCCGAGGTAGGCGATCCGTACGGCGTTCTCCTCCTCCGCCGACCACGGCAGCGAATGCGTCCGCTCGGCGGCGGCCAGCTCGGTCGCGGCGAACGAGGTCACGCACCCGTTCAGCATCCCGACCAGTTGCATCTTCATGCCGTAGCGCGCCTCGAGCGGATCCAGGCAGGCCAGGCAGTGCTCCAGGTAGCGCAGGGCGTTCGGGCTGAAGCCGTAGACCGGTGACATCAGCCGCGTCATCCACGGATGCCGGTGCATCAACGCCCGTGTCTGCTGGGCGACCCGGCGCATGTCGGCCCGCCAGTCCCCGCTGGGCTCCCACTCCTCGTGCTCGCCGCTGACCGCGTCCACCATCAGCTCGTACAGGTCCTCCTTACGGGGGACGTAGTTGTACAGCGACATGGTCCCGCAGCCCAGTTCGGCCGCGACATGCCGCATCGACACCCCGTCGAGCCCGTCCGCGTCGGCGATCCTCACCGCCGCCGCCGCGATGTCGGCGCGGGTGTACGCCGGCCTCGGCCCCCGGCCCGCCCGCTCGGGACGAGCCCAGATCACTTCGGGTACGGCCGCTCGGCCCGCCATGGATCATCACCTCGGCCTCCATCCTAGTTACGTACAGCGTACGTAGTGCGCTATGGTCGACCCATGACTACTACGTACGCTGTACTTAGTGAAGGCCTGGAGAAGCGGTTCGGGGACGTCCGTGCCGTCCAGGGCCTGGATCTCGCGGTCGCGGAGGGCACGGTCTGCGGCATCCTCGGCCCGAACGGCGCGGGCAAGACGACGGCCGTACGCCTGCTGACGACGCTGCTGCGGCCGGACGCGGGCTCGGCGCGGATCGCGGGGCACGACCTCGTCCGGGAGCCCGCGGCCGTACGGCGCAGGATCGGCGTCACGGGGCAGTACGCGTCGGTCGACGGCGACCTCACGGGCCGCGAGAACCTGCAGCTGTTCGCGCGGCTGCACCGGGTGCGGGCGCCCGGGCGGCGCGCCGACGAGCTCCTCGACCGGTTCGGCCTGGCCGAGGCGGCGGGCCGGCCCGCGTCCACCTACTCGGGCGGGATGCGCCGCCGCCTCGACCTGGCGGCGAGCCTGATCCGCCGTCCCGACGTGCTGTTCCTGGACGAGCCGACGACCGGGCTCGACCCGGTCAGCCGCGGTCTGATCTGGGAGGCCGTGCGCGCGCTGACGGCCGAGGGCACGACGGTGCTGCTGACCACGCAGTACCTGGAGGAGGCCGACCAACTCGCCGACGACATCGCCCTGGTGGACCGGGGGCGGGTGGCGCACACGGGGTCGCCGGCGCAGTTCAAGGCGCTCATCGGGACGTATGTCGAAGTCGTCGTCGCGGATGCGGACGTGATGACGAAGGCGGCGGGGGTTGTGGACCAACTCACGGGCGCCGAGCCGTCGTTCGACCACGAGCGGCACGCCGTCGGCGCGATCACCAGGGACCGCACGCTCACGCTGCCCCGGCTGGTGCGCGAACTCGACGCCGCGGGTGTGCCGTTGCTCGACGCGAGCCTGCGACCGCCGACACTCGACGACGTCTTCATCCGACTCACCGCCGGCGACCCGGCCGACTCCACGGACTCCACCGGCTCCACGAGCTCCATCGACTCCATCGACGACAAGGAGCGTGCGGCATGAGCACGTTGGCGTACGACGGCACCGCGCTGCTGGGCCGTCAGCTGCGGCGGATGCGGAACAACCCGGGGTTGCAGATCCTCTCCCAGACGATGCCGATCACCATGCTGCTGTTCTTCGGCTACGTCTTCGGCAGCGCGCTGGCGATGCCGGGCGGGGAGTACCGGTCGTTCCTGGTGCCGGGGCTGCTGGTGGCGACGGCCGCGAACGGGATCATGACCGGCATGTTCCAGGCCGCCCAGGACGCGCACCGGGGCGTCATGGACCGGTTCCGGACGCTGCCGATCAGCCGGGCGGCCGTACCGCTCGGCCAGGCCGTGGCGGACGTCCTGGTCACGGCAGCCGGGATGGTGCCGTTCCTGCTGGTGGGACTCGCGGTGGGGTGGCGGGTCGAGGGCAGCGCGCTCGAAGCGGTGGGCGCCGTGGGCCTGTTGCTGCTGTTCCGGTTCGCGACGACGTGGATCGGGATCTTCCTCGGCCTGCTCACCCGGAGCGAGGAGGCGGCCGGTCAGCTGGGCGGGGCGACCTTCATGCTGCCGCTGCTGTCCAACGCGTACATCCCCACCGAGGGTCTGCCGGGCTGGCTGCGCACGGTGGCCGAGTGGAATCCGATCAGTGCGGTGACGACGGCCCTGCGGGAGCTGTTCGGCAATGCGTCGGTGCCGGGGGACGCTGCCTGGCCGGTGGCACACCCGGTCGCCGGGTCACTGATGTGGTGCGCCGTGCTGATCGCCGTGTTCCTGCCGCTCGCGGTACGGAGGTACACGCGCGGCGAGGGATGAACGCTCCCCCCTTCGAGGGGAGTTGGGGTCCGAGGGGGATGGAGACCCTTCACTGCCGGGCGGGGACGCGGCAGGGAAGGGAACGCGGGCCCGCGCCCGGGTGTCGCACCTGGACATCGCTGCAGTGCCGTGGGGATGACGGACGCCGAGTTCGCAGCGATGCGCCGGGACGGTGCGGTCACCCGAGCACGGGCCCGCGAAGTGCGCCTGTCGCTCAGCGCCCGCCGAACAGCGAACGGCGCAGCCGACGCAGCGGCGCGAAGAGCAGAACACGGCTGATGCGCGCTCCCCTGGCGCTGCGCTCACGCGGGGTGTCACGCGCGGTCAGCTCACGCATCAGCAAGGTCGCCTCAGCCGCCTCCCGCTGCGGGACGGCAGGACCACCCAGCACTGAGAGATGGCGGTCGAGGCGCGAACTGGTCGCGCTGCTCCCGTAGGTGATCGCAGGGACCCTCGCCCTGCTGCGCACTGTTATCTGTTCCATGTCACTCCCCACCCGTACGAGTCCACCCGGCCCGGGCAGGGTAACCCTATCGCTCCCTCGGGGCACTCGTGTATCGCGGTCACAGGATTCACCTTCCCCGTAAGGGTGTTGACGAAGCGTCCATGGTCACTCTCCGAATCCAACCGATTTCAGGGCGAGTTGGACAACCGGCTGGCTGGTGGGCTGCGGTGAGCCCCCGTCGGGCTCGACGGTCACAGCGAGTGATGTGGCCGTCTTGTTGAGGCCGGTGGCGACCAGGGGCGTGTCGCCCTCCTTGAAGAGCCCCAGGGAGCGCGGTTGCGCATCGGGGCGCATGAGCCACAGCTGGTGCACCCGTCCGCTGGGCAGGGCGCCGTATCCGCTCAGGGTGACGACGGCCCGCCCCTCCGATGCGGAGGCGACCACTCCGATACTTCGGCCCCGGGTGTCCTTCCCGGCGGTCGCGCGTGCGTCGGGAGCTGCGAGAACGTGGGCGATCTCACGTGACTGAGCCTGTGCGGCGTCCAGCTTGTCCCGGGCCTCGTTGGCCTGCACGGCGAAGAGCGAGGCGACGACGAGGGCCGCGGCTGCCGTCGCGGTGGCGAACGGGACGAAGAGGGGGCGGCGCTCGCGAGGCGCACGGGAGCGTCCAGGCGGCGGCTGCGTGCCCCACACGTGCGGCGGCAGCTGGGGCGTGTGCTCCCGCTCCCGCATCGGCCCCGGTGCCTGCGGAGTGGCGCGTACGGCGGCCAGCACCCGGTCGCGCATCGCGAGCGGCGGCGCAGCGGCCGTCGACCAGGCGAGCCGGACGGCGTCCTCGGACAGGGCGCGCACCTCGGCGGCACAGCGGTCGCACTTCTTGAGGTGCCGCTCGAAGCGGACCCGCTCGGCGGGCTCCAGTGCGTCGAGCGCGTAGGGCGCGGCGAGCGAGTGCAGGTCCCCGCGGCGCAGCAGTCGGTCGAGGAGACTCATGCGACACCTCCCAGGCACTTGCGCAGCTGGGTGAGTCCATCGCGCATACGGGTCTTGACGGTGCCCAGCGGCAGCGAGAGCCGCTCGGCCACTTCACGGTACGTGTAGCCGTCGTAGTAGGCGAGGGTGACGGACTGGCGCTGCAGGGCCGTCAGACGGTCAAGACAGCGGCGTACCCACTCGCGTTCGAGGCCCGCCTCGACCTCCTCGGTGACCTGGTCGAAAGCTGTGTGGTGGGCCCGGCGTGCCTCGCGCTGTTCGCGCTCGCCGGCCGCGCGGGCGCTGCGCACCCGGTCCACGGCCCGGCGATGGGCGAGGGTGAGGACCCAGGACAGCGCGCTGCCTCGTCCGGGGTCGAACCGCGCGGCGGACCGCCAGAGTTCGAGGAGCACTTCCTGGGCCACCTCCTCCGACTGCGCGGGATCCCGTACGACGCGTCGGACCAGTCCGAACACCGGACCGGACACCAGCCCGTACAGCTCCTCGAATGCCTTCTGGTCGCCCCCAGCCACGAGCACCAGAAGCTCGTCCGCCTCCACTCGGTTCCCCTCTCCCCGCCCGCATGGGCCCCGTCCTGTCACACCAGGCATTCGCAACGAACGCACCTCCGGATGGGGTTACGGATCAGCGTGCCCGAAAACGCGGGTCGGTCCTCGATGAAACAAGATTCCAAGTTCGCCGTAAGAACGTTTGGGATTCGACCAATCCACCCTGCCGACCGCTCCGAATCAGCGTTCGTCAGGCAAGTTGGGACTGAGGACGGACGGCATGACACCTAATTCCAGGAGCGGTACGGGACGCAGGAGTATCGCGACCCTGATAGCCGGCGCGCTGGCCGCCGGGGGGCTCGCAGCCGCCGGCGTGGCCACGCTGGAACCGGGGGCGGCCTCCGCCTCCAGCCACCGGGAGGCCCCTCTCATCTCGGGGCAGCCCCAGTACGACAACACGGACGTGTACGCGTTCGTCAGCCCGGACAAGCCGGACACGACGACGATCATCGCCAACTGGATCCCCTTCGAGGACCCGGCGGGCGGTCCGAACTTCTACACGTTCGCCGACGACGCCCAGTACGACGTCCACATCGACAACAACGGTGACGCGCAGGGCGAGTTGCTGCTGCGCTACACCTTCAAGACCCACACGAAGAACAAGAAGACGTTCCTCTACAACACGGGCGCGGTCACCAGTCTGGACGACCCCGACCTGAACGTCACGCAGACGTACGACATCGAGCTGATCAAGCTGCACAACCAGAAGGTGACGTACAAGACGAAGCTCGCCGACGATGTGCCGGTGGCTCCGTCGAACGTCGGCAAGGCGTCGATGCCGGACTACAACACGCTGCGCAAGCAGGCCATCTACAAGCTCGCGAACGGCACCCAGACGTTCGCCGGGCAGGCCGACGACCCGTTCTTCCTGGACCTGCGCGTCTTCGACCTGCTGTACGGCGGGAACCTCTCCGAGGTCGGCCGGGACACCCTCAAGGGCTACAACGTCAACTCGATCGCCCTGCAGATCCCGACCGACATGATCACGGAGTCGAAGGACCAGCCGATCGTCGGCATCTGGTCGACCACGCAGCGCAAGAACGCGCAGGGTTACTACGAGCAGGTCTCGCGCCTGGGCAACCCGCTGGTCAACGAGGTCGTCAACCCGCTGAAGGACAAGGACAAGTTCAACGCGTCCTCGCCGTGGGACGACGCGCAGTTCCTGAAGAACGTGACCAACCCGGAGCTGCCGAAGCTCATCGAGGGGATCTACAAGATCAAGGCCCCCGCCGAGCCGCGCAACGACCTGGTCGACGTCTTCCTGAAGGGCGTCAAGGGCCTCAACCAGCCGCCGAAGGTGCGGCCGGCGGAGGAACTGCGCCTGAACACCTCGATCAAGCCGGCCGCCGACCCGAAGCGGCTGGGCGTCCTCGACGGTGACAACGCGGGCTTCCCGAACGGCCGTCGCCTCACCGACGACGTGATCGACGAGGCGCTGCAGGTCGTCGAGGGTGAACTGGTCGGTTCCAAGAACGACTTGGGCGACGCGGTCGACAAGAACGACAAGAACTTCGGCCACTCCTTCCCGTACCTGGCCAACCCGACGGCCGGTTCGCGTGGTGCCACCGCCAAGGGTGTCACCAGCGGGAACGACGTCCGCAACCAGCTGGGCGACGCCCTGCAGCCGGCGGGTTCCGCCGGGTCCGACAACAAGACGCTGATCGCCGCCTCCGCGGGCGCCGGCGCGGCCGGAATCGCCCTGATCGGTGCCGCCCTGATGTGGTGGCGCCGGATGCGGGGCCGGGCGTACTGAGGCCTGACCGGCGGATCGGGTCGGCGGCGAACAACGGCTTCCTACAGGCCGCGCCGCCGAACCGGTCCGCCGGGCAGATACCGGGGCCCGGGTGAACTGCGGATCGGGCGGCACATCCGAGCGGCGCCGCCCGGTCCGCGCATTCCTGCCCGCCCCACCGACTGGCGCGGCCCGCTCGTACCCATCCCCCACGGCGCGGGCCGCGCCGCCCACGCACCCCCACAACTTCCTTTCACAGCGCGTCGATTGAGGAGAGGGCATGGCCCCGCGTACGAACGACACCGAGCCGGAGAAGGAGAGCGGCGGCACGCCCCTCACCGCACCGGACCCCGAGGTCGCGCAGGCCGCCGAGGAAGCCGGGGACACGCCCGGACGGGCGGCCCCCGAGCCAGAGCCCTCCACCACCACGGGCGACACCGGGCCCGACGCGGGCGCCCGGACGACAACGGCCCGCGGCCCGGTGGACAGCCCCGCGCAGGGGCCCAGCACCGGAGCAGCACCCCGCGAGACGGACACCGAAGACACCACGCCCGCGACCGCCACCGCACCCACCACGGTTCCCCGGCAGACGACCGGCGACCCGGGAGACGGCCCCGCAGAGGGGCCCAGCAGCGGGTCGCGTTCGGGGCGGGCCGGCGAGCCCGTCGCCGACGTGGCGTCCCGTGCGGCGGCCGCCGAGGGTACGGCGGAGGAGAAGCCGTCTCGCCCCGGCGGGCGCACGCACCCCGAGAGCGCGTCGGACGACCAGCGGGTCGCCGCCGTTCGCCGGGTGGGGGCAGCCGGCCGTCGGCTGCGGGGGCTCCAACTCGGCGGGACCGTCGTCCTGTTGGCCATCGCGCTCACCTCCGGTTCCATCGCCGTCGGCGCTCTCCGGGACGGGGGTACGACCGTCGCGTCCGCGCCCAGCGCCATGTCACCGGCGCTGCTCTCCAGCGGCAGCCTCGACGCGAGCATCGTCTCCCTGCAGGCCCAACTCCGCGCCCAGCCCAAGGACTTCGGCAGCTGGGCCACGCTCGGTCTCGCGTATGTGGAGCAGGCCCGCACCAAGGGCGACCCCTCCCGCTACCCGCAGGCGGAGAAGGCCCTCAAGCGCTCCCTCGACCTGAAGCCCGGCAACGAACAGGCCGTCACCGGCCAGGCCGCCCTCGCCGCGGCCCGGCACGACTTCACGGACGCCCTGAAGTACGCCGACCAGGTCCTGAAGGAGATCCCCTACAGCCAGAACGCGCTCTCCTCCCGCATCGACGCCCTCGTCGAACTCGGCCGCTACGCCGAGGCGTCCAAGGCCGCCGACACCGCCGACTCCCGGCGTCCGGGCGTCCCGGTCTTCACGCGGTACGCGTACGTGCACGAACTGCGCGGCGACGTGAAGACGGCCCGGCGGGTCCTGGAACAGGCCCTCGACACCTCCTCCACGCCCGGAGACATCTCGTACGTGGCCGCCCAGCTCGGCCAACTCGCCTGGAACCAGGGCGACTACAAGAGCGCCCTCACCTACTACGCGCGCGCCCTCGCCGCCGACGAGAACTACCTCCCGGCACTCGAGGGCCGCGCCCGCGCCCAGTACGCCAGCGGTGACCGGGCCGGCGCGATCAAGGGCATGGAGCAGGTCGTCGCCCGTTACCCGCTGCCGCAGCCGCTCGTCGAACTCGGCGAGCTGTACGAGGACCGCGGCGCCGACGGCGACAAGGCGAAGGCCCGCGACCAGTACGCCCTGGTCGACGCCTGGATCGCGCTGGCCCGCGCCAACGGCGTCAACGCCGACCTCGACACCGCGCTCGCCGCCGCCGACCACGGCGACAAGGCCTCCGCCCTGCGCGCCGCCCGCGCGGAGTGGGCCCGCCGCCACACCGTGCACACCGCGGACGCCCTGGCCTGGGCGCTGCACGTCAACGGCAAGGACGAGGAAGCCCTCCCGTACGCCCGTCGGGCGACGGCCACCGGGTACCGCAACGCCTCGTTCCTCTACCACCGCGGCATGATCGAGCGGGCCACCGGCCACGAGAAGGACGCCCGCACCTGGCTGAAGGCGGCGCTGAAGCTGAACCCCGGCTTCTCGCCGCTGGGCGCCGGCGAGGCCCGTAAGGCACTCAAGGACCTGGGGGCGGCGAAGTGAATCCACGTCGATTGCTCGCCTCCACCGGGGCCGTCCTCACGGCGGCCTGCGCGCTCGCGCTGATCCCTTCTGCCAGCGCGAGCGCGCACCCCCTCGGCAACTTCACCGTCAACCGCTACGACGGCCTCGTCGCCGCCCCCGGCAAGCTCCGCGTCGACCACGTCGAGGACCTCGCCGAGATCCCGGCGACCCAGGCCAAGCCCGACATCAAGCGGCTCGGCATGACCGAGTGGGCGCGGGAGCGGTGCGAGAAGGCGGCCGACGGCAGCAAGGTCACCGTCGACGGACGGGCCACCGCCCTGACCGTCGGCAGCAGCCAGGCGCACCTACGGCCCGGGCAGGCGGGACTGAACACGCTCCGGGTGGAGTGCAGGCTGACCGCGCCGCTCCCCAAGGGCGACACCGTGAAGCTCGGCTTCCACAGCGAGGGCGCGACCTCCGGGCCCGGCTGGCGGGAGATCACCGCGCGCGGCGACCGCATGACGCTCACCGCGACGGACGTACCGAAGACGTCGGTGTCCCACGAACTCACCAGCTACCCCAAGGAGTTGCTCTCCTCCCCGGCCGACACCTCGTCCGCCTCGCTGCGCGTGCGCGCGGGCGGACCGGCCCTGGTCGAGGAGCAGCAGGACGCCCCCGCCGCCTCTGTCCTGCCGCGCGGCGCCGACCGCTGGACACAGGCCCTGAACAACCTGGTCGCCCGCCACGACCTCACCGTCGGCTTCGCCGCGCTCTCGCTGCTCATCGCGGTCGTCCTCGGCGCGATGCACGCGCTCGCCCCGGGGCACGGCAAGACCCTGATGGCCGCGACCGCAGCCGCCCGCGGCGGCCGCGCCCGTCTCAAGGACGTCATGCCCCTGGCCGCCTCGGTGACGGTCACCCACACCCTGGGCGTGGTCGCCCTCGGCCTCCTGGTCACGGCCGGTTCGGCGGCGGCACCCTCGGTGATCGCCTGGCTGGGCATCGCGAGCGGCGTCATGGTGGCCTGCGCGGGCGCGACCCTCGTACGCCGGGCCTGGCGCCAGCGCGGCCCCGGACAGGGGCACACCCATGGCCACGGGCCCGGACACAAGCACGACCACGACCACCCGCGCCCGCACGGCCCCGGCGGGCACACCCACACGCACGAGACCGACGAGCCCGAGGAACGCGCGCTGGTCCTGGTCGCCGCGCACACCGAGGCCGCCTCGGCGACCACCGAGGCCCATCCCCACCCGCACACCTCCGGCCACACACACGATCACGACCACCCGCACAGCCACGATCACGACCGCAGCCACGCGCACACCCACGATCACGGCCACAGTCATGATCACGACCACCAGCACGGCCACACCCACCCCGACACCGTCGAGCACACGCACGGCGGCTTCACGCACACCCACTCCACCGCCCCCACCCTTCGCGGCACGATCCTGCTCGGCTTCGCCGGCGGCCTCGTGCCCAGTCCCTCCGCCGTCGTCGTGCTCGTCGGCGCGGCGGCGCTCGGTCAGGCCTGGTTCGGGCTGCTGCTCGTCGTCGCGTACGGCATCGGGCTCGCCCTCACCCTCACCGCCGCCGGATTCGCCGTCGTCAAGCTGGGTACAGGGATGAACCGTGTGCTGGACAGGCGCCCTCGCTGGACCACCCACCCGATGGCGACCCTCGTACGCAGGACCGCTCCGCTGGGATCGGCGTTCCTCGTCGTGGCCCTCGGGGTCGGACTGGTGCTCAAGGGGGCGGCATCCGCACTCGGCTGAGCTACGTTTGTGGAGAAATCACGCGGAGTGGAGAAAACGCACGGATGCGAATGGGGGACGCCCGTGTCCGAAGAACCGGGCAGTGAACGTCTGATCGCGGGCCGCTACCGACTCCTGTCCCCCCTCGGCGAGGGCGGCATGGGAACCGTGTGGCGCGCCCGTGACGAGGTGCTGCACCGCGAGGTCGCCGTCAAGGAGGTGCGCGCGCCCGCCGGACTGCCGACCGCTGACATCGAGCGGATGTACGCCCGTCTGGAGCGCGAGGCGTGGGCGGCCGCCCGGGTCGCCAACCGCAACGTTGTCACGGTGTACGACGTGGCCACGCAGGACGGCCGCCCATGGATCGTCATGGAGCTGGTCCGCGGCATTTCGCTGGCCGAACTGCTCGACGCCGAGGGCCCGTTGGAGCCCCAGCGGGTCGCGCACATCGGCGCCGAGGTGCTCGCGGCGCTGCGGGCCGCGCACGACGCCGGGGTGCTGCACCGGGACGTGAAGCCGGCCAATGTGCTGCTGTCGAACGACGGCCGGGTGGTGCTCACCGACTTCGGTATCGCGATGGTGGAGGGCAGTTCCGCGCTGACGATGACCGGCGAGGTCATCGGCTCGCCCGAGTTCCTGGCGCCGGAGCGGGCGCTGGGCCGCACGCCGGGTCCGGAGTCCGACCTGTGGTCGCTCGGCGTGCTGCTGTACGCGGCGGTCGAGGGGAACTCCCCCTTCCGCCAGGCCACGCCCCTGAACACCCTGCGCGCGATCGTCGACGAGGAGCTGCCGCCACCACTGCGGGCCGGTCCGCTCGCCCCCGTCATCGAGGGGCTGCTGCGCAAGGACCCGGCCGAGCGGCTGCCGGCCGACCGGGCCGAGCAGGACCTGCGGATCATCGCAGCTGGGGGTACCCCCTCTGGGGGAGGCACACCCCGTGCTGACGGAGTACAGACCACCCCTTACACGCCGACGATCGCCGGTCACCCGGAGCAGGGGCCGCCGACCCCGCCGAGGCCGTACCCGACCACACCGACGCAGCCTGCTCCGACCCCCGCGACGACGGCCACGACCGCGCCGCGCAACCGCCGGGCCGCCGCCGTCCTGGTCGTCGGCGCGGTCGTGCTCGCACTGGCGCTGGCCGGGCTGACGTACGCGCTGCTGAACCGCGACAACGGCGACGGTGGCGACAACAACGCCAACACCCGTTCCGGGAGCGGGACTTCACCGACCGCCACCGACACCGAGTCGGGCGGCGGAGCCGTCAGCCCCACGCCGACCCCGAGCAGCAGTCGTTCGACCGCGCCCCAGTCCGTGAAGGTCACCGTCGCGGGCGCGAACACCGAGTACTCCGGCACCTGTCCGCCGTCGAGCAGCCAGGCGCCCGGCTTCACGGCGACGTTCACGGTGGGGAAGCTGCCGGCCCAGGTCAGTTACCGCTGGCTGTCGAAGGACGGCCAGGTCATGGATCAGGGATGGAAGACCCTGTCCTTCCCGCAGGGCGGCTCGAAGACCAAGCAGGACAGGGCGTTCGTGACGACCTACGACAGCACGGGGACCTTCCGCAACGAGATCAGCGTCGAGGTGCGCTCGCCGGTGCACACGACGTCCAACTCGGTTCCGTTCTCGGTGACCTGTGTGGCGGAGACCCCGACGGGCGGGGCCTCCCCCAGTACTTCGCCGTCACCCTCCGAGTGATCAGGCCCCGCTGGTCAGGGCGGGCAGATAGCCGCCGGACTGGCCGGCCGCGGTCGGGTGGTACGACTCACCGATGTTGAGCCAGTTGACGCTGTGCAGCCAGGAGCTGCCGGAGCAGATCTCGTGGCCGGTGAAGGTGGTGCGGACGTCGCCGAAGGTGAAGCCGTGGTCGGCGGCGGCCTTCGCGGTGGCGGTGTCCAGGTAGTCGGCCGCGTCGTTGATCGCCTTCCGCTTGGTCTCGGAGAGGCCGACGCAGGTGGCGCCGAGCTTGTAGAAGTGGGGGTAGCCGAGGACGACCACGTGCGCGTTCGGGGCCTTGCTGCTGATCGCCGAGTAGACGTTGTTCAGCTGTCCGGGGAGCGTCGAGTCGACGTACGCCTTCGCGGTGTTGATCCGTGACAGGCAGGCGCTGTCGGACTGGAGCACACAGGTCGTCATGACGTCGGCGAAACCTGCGTCGTTGCCTCCGATGCTGATGGAGACGAGGCCGGTGGCGGTGCTGAGCGGGCCCAGCTGACTTGCCAGAACATCACCCGTTCGGGCGCCCGAGCAGGCCGTGAAGTCGAACGTGGACGGCGCGTGAGCGGCGGCCCAGAGGTAGGGGTAGGCCTTCGTGCTGCGCTTGCAGTCACCGCTGGCGCTGATGTAGCTGCCCGCTCCGACCCCGGAGGAGTAGGAGTCACCGAGGGCCACATAGCCGGTGGCTGCGGCCTGTTGGGACGCCTGCGCCGCCGTGGCCCCGGTAAGGGCCGTGCCGGCGGCGAGGAGGATCGAGCTCACGAAAACGGCAATTCGGGAACGTCTCATGGAACCTCCCTATAGCAGGATCTCTGCCATAACTGTCGTACCAACTACGCGTGTTGATCGGAAGTGTCCATGTCAATACTTTTCCGCTCTCACCGACTCCCACACTGTGGGTTCGCCATGCGTTTGATTACGTGCCCATGACAGATTTGTTGACAGCCCCTCAACTCCCTTGTTCTACGTGCGTAGATCACTCATTCTTTACTCCAGCTTGGGACGGGAACGCGTCGTTCCGGGCCGTGTGCGCGATGACGCGCGCACCCCCCACAGTCGCGCGCCCGACCCAGGCGCGCGCAGCCTGGAGGAGGACTCCCTCGTATGGCACAACTGCGTAGCAAGAAGTTCCGGTTCGCCGCGACGACCGGCCTGGCGACCGCCGCTCTCGTGGGCGGGCTCACCGCCGTCCCCGCCCTGGCCGCCACCCCGGCCGAGGGCAAGGTGCTGGCCGCCGGCTCCCCCACGGCGGTCAAGGACAGCTACATCGTCACGCTGAAGAAGGGCGCCGGCCTCAAGGCGGCCTCGACGGCGGGCAAGGGCCTGATCAAGGAGTACGGCGGCACGGTCAAGAAGACCTTCGACACCGTGCTGAACGGCTACACCGCCACCCTCTCGGCGGCGGAGGCCAGGAGACTCGCCGCCGACCCGTCGGTGGCCTCCGTCGAGCAGAACCAGCGCGTCCGACTGGCCGACACCACGCAGTCCAGCGCCCCTTGGGGCCTCGACCGCATCGACCAGGCCGCACTTCCGCTCTCCGGCACGTACACCTACCCGGACACCGCGGGCAGCGGCGTGACCGTCTACGTCATCGACACCGGTGTCCGCATCACCCACACCCAGATCAGCGGCCGTGCCTCCTACGGCTACGACGCGGTCGACGGCGACACCACCGCCTCCGACGGCAACGGCCACGGCACCCACGTGGCCACGACGATCGCGGGCACCACCTACGGCGTCGCCAAGAAGGCGGACATCGTGGCGGTCCGGGTGCTCGACAACAGCGGCTCCGGCACCACGGCGGGCGTCATCGACGGCATCGAGTGGGTCACCGAGAACCACACGAGCCCGGCGGTCGCCAACATGTCGCTCGGCGGCACCGCGTCCAGCTCGCTGGACACCGCGGTCGCCAACTCCATATCCAGCGGGGTGACTTACGCGGTAGCGGCGGGCAACAACGGTGCCAGCGCCTCCTCGTACTCCCCGGCCCGTGTCGCCACGGCGATCACGGTCGGCGCGACCACCAGTGCGGACGCCAAGGCCAGTTACTCCAACTACGGTTCGGTTCTGGACATTTTCGCGCCCGGCTCCTCGATCACCGCGGGCTACAACACCAGTGACACCGCCACCGCCACGCTCTCCGGCACCTCGATGGCCACCCCGCACGTCGCGGGCGCCGCGGCGGTCTATCTCGCGGGCCACACCTCGTCCACCCCGGCCCAGGTCGCCACGGCCCTGGTGAACGGCGCCACGTCCGGCGTGGTCACCAGCGCGGGCACCGGCTCGCCGAACAAGCTCCTCAAGCTCGTCCCGTAGTACCGGACCGCTCGACCCGCTCCACCTGCTGGGCCCGAACGACCCGAACGACCGTTCCCCGGAGGCAGCCGGCGCCTCCGGGGAACGCATGTTTAAGAATTGACAAGAACAGCTATGGACTGCTTCCGCATCTTGACGGCCGCTCTTGCGCTGCGCGACATTGAAGTCCGGCATCCGGCGCGCTGGGGGGCATAGTCGCCAATGCAGACCATCCGTATCAAGAGACCTTCAACCGACGGCACACAGCGAGCGCGACCAGGACCGGGGAGGGACCTGTCGCCACTGCTCGCGGGCGCCGCTACGGCCGTGGGGGGATTCGGCGCGCTTCTGGCGCTCGTCGACTCGGATTCACCCCTGCGCGGGCCGTTCACCCTGTTCTTCCTGCTCGCCGCTCCCGCCACCGCCATCGCGGTCGCGCTGCGCGGGCTGGAACCCCTCGGCCGCATCCTCGCCGCATTGGCCGGCGCGGTCGTCCTCAACATGCTGGTGGCGCAGGGCATGTTGGCCGTTCACCGCTGGTCGGTGCGCGGGGGAATCATCGCCGTGACCGTGATCAGTTTTCTCCTTCTTCTGGGCTGTGTAACGGTCAAACCAACAAAAACGTGAGGCCTCGTTCCAGGTCTTGCCATACAGGTTCAATCATCAATACCGTCGTACATCTCACCCGCATCGGACCATCATCGAGCGGCTCTAGGGGAGGGCTCAAGAACCGCGATGGCTTCCGAAGCGGGGCGCGGTAGGGGGGTGCCGTGCTCGGTGACCGCACTGGTGACCGAGTCGTGCCGCGCGACCGGCTGCCGCTTTGCGGCAGACGGCCAGCTTTGCCAGCTCGCCTCGGCGTGCACGGAGATCCATTTCGTCATGCCACAGGCGTGAACCCCCCTTTCGAACCGGACACATAACCGGGCCGCCCGGGGGCGGGCGGTCCACCGGACGAGAGGGATCAGAGACTCATGAGTTCTGTTCTGCGCCCGGCGACCACGGGCGAAGATCCGTCAATAGCCAGCAAATACCGACCGATCTCTTCTCACCTGGCCATCACGCCGCCGGTGAGTGTGGTGATCCCCGCCATGAATGAGGCGGAGAATCTCCCCTACGTGTTCAAGACACTTCCGGACTGGATACACGAAGTCGTCCTGGTGGACGGCAACTCCACGGACGACACCGTCGAAGTGGCCCGCGAGCTGTGGCCGAAGGTCAAGGTCGTCGAGCAGCGCGGCAAGGGGAAGGGCGACGCGCTCATCACCGGCTTCGAGGCGTGCACCGGCGACATCATCGTGATGGTCGACGCGGACGGCTCGGCCGACGGGAACGAGATCGTCAGTTATGTCTCCGCCCTGGTCTCCGGCGCGGACTTCGCCAAGGGGTCCCGCTTCGCCAACGGCGGCGGCACGGACGACATGACGTTCATCCGGAAGCTCGGCAACTGGGCGCTGTGCACGATCGTCAACCGCAAGTTCGGCGCCCGCTACACCGACCTCTGCTACGGATACAACGCGTTCTGGCGGCACTGCCTCGACAAGATCGACCTCGACTGCACCGGCTTCGAGATCGAGACACTCATCAACATCAGGGTGGTCAAGGCCGGGCTGAAGGTGCAGGAGATACCCAGCCACGAGTACCTCCGCATCCACGGCACCAGCAATCTGCGGGCCGTGCGGGACGGGATCCGGGTGCTCAAGGTGATCCTCAAGGAGCGGTCCAACCGACGGGAGTTGCGCCGCCAGGAGCACCACTCGCCGATGCTCGACACGGGCCGGCTCGACCCGGTCCCGCTCGACTCGGTCCAGGGAGAGGCGTCTTGAGCGATCTCGACATCTCCGTCGTGATCTGCGTCTACACCGAGGACCGCTGGGAGGACATCCTCGCGGCGGTCTCCTCGGTGCGGGCGCAGTCACACCCCGCTCTGGAGACCCTGCTGGTCGTCGACCACAACCCGGCTCTGCTGGACCGACTGGCCAAGGAATACAAGGAAGTCGACGACGCCGACGTAAGGGTGCTCGCCAACGCGGGCCCCCGCGGTCTGTCCGCCGGCCGCAACACGGGCATCGCGGCGGCGCGCGGCGAGGTCATCGCCTTCCTCGACGACGACGCCGTGGCCGAGCGGGAGTGGCTGCGGCGGTTCGCCGAGGGGTACGCCGATCCGCGGGTGATGGCCGTCGGCGGCCGTACGATGCCGATCTGGGCGTCGGGCCGCCGTCCGGCGTGGTTCCCCGAGGAGTTCGACTGGGTGGTGGGCTGCACGTACAAGGGGCTGCCGCCCGGCCTGGTCCGGGTGCGCAACGTCCTGGGCGGCAACGCCTCGTTCCGTCGTACGGCGTTCGACGCCGCGGGCGGTTTCGCGACCGGTATCGGGCGCGACGGCGACAAGCGCCCGCTGGGCTGCGAGGAGACGGAGCTGTGCATCCGTCTCACCCGCGCCAGACCGGACGCGATCCTGCTCATCGACGACCGTGCGGTGATCCACCACCGGGTGCCCGAGGCGCGCGAGCACTTCCGGTACTTCCGCACGCGGGCGTACGCCGAGGGCCTGTCCAAGGCGCTGGTGGCGCGAAGTGTCGGTGCGGACAAGGGACTTGAGTCCGAGCGCCGGTACACCACCCGGGTACTGCCGGCGGGCGTGGCGCGGGGGCTGCGCGACGCCGTGCTGGCCCGTCCGGGCGGCGCGGGCCGGGCGGGCGCGATCGTCGCCGGGGTGCTCACGGCGGCCGGAGGGTACGTGGTGGGGAGCGTCCGTGCCCGCAAGGGCGGCGCAACGTTCTCCGTGGTGGAGATCAGTGCTGGGGATCAGGGGGGATCTCATGGCTGAAGCGCCCGTGCCGATTCTCATGTACCACTCGGTCGCGACCGCGCCGAACGACGCCACCCGGGAACTGTCGGTGGCACCGGAGGCGTTCGCCGAGCAGATGGCACTCATCGGCGACCGGGGCCTGACCCCGGTCAACACGGCTGATCTGGCGGCGAGTTGGCGATCGGGCCGCTCGCTGCCGGCCCACCCGGTCCTGATCACCTTCGACGACGGCTACGAGGGCGTGCACCGGCACGCCCTGCCCGTGCTCGCCAAGCACGGCTTCGCGTCCACCCTGTTCGTCTCCACCGGCTGGATCAAGGGCGCGTACGACACCGGAGGCGGCCTCGACACCATGCTGGACTGGGACCAGGTGCGCGAACTGGCCGCCGCGGAGGTCGAGATCGGCGGGCACAGCCACACCCACCCGCAGCTCGACCAGCTCGACGACACGACGCTGCGGCACGAGCTGATCCACTGCAAGGAGATCGTCGCCGACGAACTGGGCACCGTCCCGGCCTCGTTCGCCTACCCGTACGGCTACTCCAGCCGCCGGGTGCGCGAGACGGTGCGCGAGACGGGGTACACCCAGGCGCTCGCCGTCGGCAACGGCCTCGCGCGCCGCCGGCAGGGGCCGTACGCCCTGCAGCGGGTGACCGTGCGCCGCGGCACGGGCATCGAGGAGTTCGAGATGCTGGTCGAGGGCCGCGCGATCGCCCGCAACTTCGCCAGGGACCGTGTCCTCACCAAGGGGTACGCCATGGTCCGCAGAGCACGACAGGTCCGCCGGAAGGCCATCAGCTCCCGTGTCTGACACGACGACCACGACCGAGGCCTCGCAGTCCGCGACCGAGGCGCCCGAGCAGTCGGGGCGCCGCCTTCGGCTGCCCGGGATGGGCAGGTCCAAGGGCGGCAGTCCGCTGTTCCGCAACGCGTACGCCCTGATGCTCAACACCGGCATCTCCGCCGTGCTGGGCCTGGGGTACTGGCTGATCGCCGCCCGCTACTACTCCGAGTCCGCGGTGGGGCAGGGTTCGGCCGCGATCGCCGCGATGAAGTTCCTGGCCGGTCTGACGGCGGTGGCCCTGACGGGCGCCCTGGCCCGCTTCATCCCGGTCGCCGGGCGTGCCACCGGGCGCCTCATCTTCCGTACGTACGCGGCGAGTTGTGTCGTCGTGTCGTTCGCGGCGGGGATCTTCCTGCTGACGCTCGACTCCTGGGGGCCCTCGTACAGCTTCCTGCACGGGTCGATCAAGGGGCTCGGCTTCATCATGGCCGTCGCCTCCTGGAACCTGCTCACCCTGCAGGACGGGGTGCTGACCGGGCTGCGCAGCGCGCCGTGGGTGCCGGTCGGCAACACGGTGTTCTCGGCGGTGAAGCTGGCGCTGCTGGTCGGGCTCGCCGTCAGCATGCCGACGACCGGTGTCTTCGTCTCCTGGTGCCTGGCGATCGCCACCTCCGTGGTGCCGCTCGGCATCCTGGTGTTCCGCAAGCTGGTTCCCCGGCACATCGAGGCCACGGCGGACCACGCGAAGCCGCCGACGCTGAAGGAGATCGGCAGGTTCCTGGCCGGCGACTACACCGGCTCGCTGTTCTCGCTCGCCGTGGTCTACCTGATCCCGGTGATCATCGCCTCGCAGGTCAGCTCCGAGGACAACGCGTACTTCTACATCACCACGACGATCGGCGGCACGGTCAACCTGCTCGCCATCAACATGGGCGCCTCGCTGACCGTCGAAGGCTCGCACGACCCGGGCCGGCTGTCCGCCAACACCCGGGCGGCGCTCAAGCGCATGGCGCGGATCATGCTGCCGATCTGCGGGCTGCTGTTCATCGGGGCGCCATGGATCCTCGGTGTGTTCGGCGCGGGATACGCGCAGGCGGCGACCCCGCTGCTGCGCTGGTTCGCGGTCGGCGCACTGCTGCGGGTCGTCATGGAGACGTACTTCGCCGTCCTGCGCGCGCAGAGCCGTACGTCCGGACTCGCCTGGCTGCAGGGCCTGTTGTGCGTTCTGGTGCTCGGCCTGACGCTGCTGCTGCTCCCCCGCATGGGGCTGACCGGCGCCGGCGTCGCCGAGATCTCCTCGCTCGCGGTGATCGTCGTCATCGCCGCGCCGAAGCTGTACCGGACGCTCAGGGCCGCGCCCACCGCCGCCGTCCCCGAGGACGCGGCACCCGACGGGGACCTCGCCGACCTGGGGGCGCGCGAGGTCCCGACCACGGAGAAGTCACGCAAGCGCGGGCCGGCCTGGGCGCTGGACAGCGACACCCTCGCGCTCGGCATCCACGTCGACTTCGACCACCAGGAGCGCCGCCCCGACGTCCGCCCGGGGCCCGGCACCCCGCCCACCGGCACGCCCGTGGCGCGCGCCGACCACCGGCCGACCTGGGCGCAGAACCCGGAGCTGGGGCTGCCCGTCGAGGAGCGGGAGCCGGGTACGGAGGCGTCCTTGGGGCCGGCCGAGTTGGAGGTGGACGCGCCGTTCGAGGCGGCCGAGTTCGAAGCCGCCGAGTTCGAGGCCGACTTCGCCTCGGGCGAGAAGGTCGTACAGGAGGCGGAGGCGTCGCTCGTACGCGAAGAGACGCCCGTACGAGTACCTGATCCACCCTCTCCGTCCTGGCGCGAGCGGTTGCAGCCCACCCGGCTCGGTGTGGTTCTCGGCTGTCTGCTGGTGGCGGCGCTGCTGCTGTACTGGGTGCCCGCGCTGCGGCTCGGCGAGGCCGATCTGAACGAGATGGGCGGGCTCGGCCTCATCTCGATCCTGCCGCTGCCGACGCTGGTCGGGGCGGCGCTGCTGGTCGCGGTGTTCGCCTCGCTGCTCTGGCTGGGCCGGGAGCACAAGACGCTGCTGCTGGTCACCCTGCTCGCGACCGTGGTGTCCCTGCACGCGCTGCCCGCGGTGATCGAGACCGAGCCGCGGTTCCCGACGGCCTGGCAGCACCTCGGGTTCCTCGACTACATCGACCGCACCGGCTCGGCCGTGCCCGACCTGGACGCGCGCTGGAGCTGGCCGGGCTTCTTCGCGGTGGCCGCGTTCGTCACCAAGGCCTGCGGGGTCACCGACCTCACCGAGGTCATCCGCTGGTGGCCGCTGACCATCCAACTCCTCTATCTGGCACCGATGTTCCTGCTGGTGCGCTCGATGCGGGCGAGCTGGCGCGCCAAGTGGACCGGCATCTGGATCTTCGTGCTCAGCGGCTGGGTGGGCCAGGACTACTTCTCACCGCAGGGCTTCACGTTCCTCCTCTACCTGGCGTTCGTGGCGATCCTGCTGGTGTGGTTCCGGGCGCCGCGGGTGGTCTGGACGAAGCGGCGGCCCGGCGAGGCGGAGGTCGAACCGACCAGTCGACGCCAACAGGCCGTCCTGCTCGGGGTGTTGATCGGCCTGTTCGCGGCGAGCGTCCCGGCCCACCAGCTCACCCCGTTCGTGATGCTGGGCGTGCTCGCGGTGCTCGTCATGATCGGCCGGTCCGAACTGCGCGGCCTGCCCATCCTGTTCGGTGTCCTGGTCGCGGTCTGGCTGGGCTTCATGGCCGAGCCGTACTGGTCCGGGCACTTCAACGACCTGTTCGGCGGGGTCGGCGGCGTCGGCAGCAATGTCTCGACATCCGTCTCCGGCCGTATCCAGGGCGGCGATTCGACCCACAAGCTCGTCCTGTACACGCGTGTGGCGCTGGCCGGCAGCGTGATGGCGTTCGCCTGCTGGGGCTGGTGGCGCAGACGCGACCACAAGTACCGCGAGCGGTCGCTGATGGTGCTGACGTTCGTCCCGTTCCTGGGCTTCGGCATGCAGTCGTACGGCGGCGAAATGGCCCTGCGCGTCTTCATGTTCGCGGTGCCGGGCGCGGCGCTGCTGGCCGGGCTCGCCCTGTTCCCGCGCACCGGCGTCACGGCCGAGGAACGCGACAAGGACCGGGTGAGCCTCGCCCCGCTGGCCGCGCTGATGGCGGGACTGGTCCTCATGGGCGGCTTCCTGGTGGCCCGTTGGGGCAACGAACCGTTCGAGCGGGTCCGGCCCGGCGAAGTCGCGGCCATGGACTACGTGTACGCCCACGACAAGCCGACCGTCCGCGTGCTGTGGCTGAGCAACGACACGGTCAACGACGTGACGCCGGCGATGCCGTGGGGCGCGAAGGACATGGAGCGGGTCAACTACGTGCCCACGCTGGCGCCGGCCGACCCGGTACTGGTGTCGGGCCTGGTCAAGGCGCTCAAGGACGCGGGCCCGAACTCGTACCTGATGATCAACGAAAGCCAGATGACCTATCTCCGGATGGACGTCGGCTACTCGGACACCTGGGAGCCCCGGCTGATCCAGAACCTGGACCAGCGGCCCGAGTTGAAGAGGGTCTACGTCAACAGCGACGCCATGCTGTACACCCTCAAGAAGCAGCCCGAGGGCAAGGTGCCGAAGCCGGACCCGGGCCCGATCGGACCGCAGATCACCTGGACACCGTGGTCGATCGTCGGCGCCCTGGCCGCCCTCGCGCTGATCTTGATGCTGACGGCGCGCGAGGTCGTGCGGGTCGCGATGCGGCCGAGGGTGCGGCAACTGCGGTGGCTGCAGAGCAGCTTCTGGTTCTCGCTGCCTCTGCTGGCGGTCCTGCTGGCTTCGCTGATCCAGCGGTTCGTGACGATGAAGTGAGTTCGGACGAGGCGAGTTCGGATGAAGTAAGTTCGCGTGCCGTGAAGTGGCTCGACCCGTGAAGTGGCTCGACCGGCCTACCGGTTGAGCCACTTCACTTCGTACGCCTGCATCCCGAACCGCTTGCCGTCGATCTTCGCGCTGATCGACCGGTCGAGGGTGTTGACCACCAGGACGGTCTTGTCACTGGCGAGGACCCGGACGTTGGGCTGGTCGTCCGCGGCGACGGACACGGTCGCGTACTTCGTGCCGGGTGGGAACTCCTGGTGGAAGCGGGAGACCAGGTCGAACATCGGCAGCTTCTTGCCGCCGCTCGCGCTGTCGGTCGGCGTCCACAGGCAGCCGGGGCAGTCGGTGCCCTTCTCGTCCTCCGGGCTCCAGTAGAAGCCGGAGGAGGCGCCGCCCTTGACCATGGCGATCATTCCGGCGGCCTGGACGGCGACGCGGCGGGCCTCGGACCAGCCCTTGCGCTCGTCGTTGCCGTCGGCGGGTTCGACGTAGTACTCGGCCCACCACAGCGGCAGGTCGTCCGTCTGCTGCCGCACCCACTTGCCGACGGCGGTGAACTTGTCGGTCGCGGCGAACTCGTTCGGCAGCATCTCGTCGTCGTTCGTGTAGCTGGAGCCGTCCACGACGACGAAGTCGGCGCCCACCTTGTTCTTGTTCCAGTAGTCGAAGGCGTCGAGGATGCGCTGGTCCATGGCGCCCCAGGGGCCCTTGAAGGTCGAGGAGGCCTCGTCCGCGCGCGGGTCGACACTGTCCATCACCAGGTACGGCCCGCCGACCATGATGTCCTTGTCGACCTTCTTCAGGGCCTTGTAGACGAGGTTGTAGAGCTTGGTGTAACCCTCGTAGTCCCAGCGGCCCTTGGCGTCGTTCCAGAAGCCCTTGAACTCGTTCCAGACGATGAAGTGGTGGACGTCCGGATAGCGCTTGGCGACGGTCGCGGCGAGCGCGGCGAAGTCCGCGTAGTGCTCGGGCTGCGGGGCCGTCTCCAGCGCGGACTGGCTCCAGTCGGTGTTGTCGACGCCGGCCTTGCCGCCCTTCATCCAGTCCGGGGAACAGCACAGGGTGACGACGGGGGTGCCGCCGGACTTGCGGATGAAGTCGATACGGCGGTCCATCGCGCCGAAGTCGTAACGCCCCTTCACCGGCTCGGGGTTGTCGGCGCCCCAGCCCATGATCGCCTGGTCCTGCGGCATCCCCCCGGCGTCCGAGATCAGCCCCTCGACCCGGTCGGTCGCGGCGGAGCTGCCCTCGTCGGCGCTGAACTGGGTGTGCGTGAAACCCCAGCCCACCTCGGGCTTGTCCTCGTCGGGCGGGGTCACCGGAGTGCCGTGCACCGTGTCGCCGTTGCGCGAGGTGCCCGCGGTGCTTCCGCCGCCCCCGGGAAGCGTGTTGATCAGGGTCACGATCAGGGCGAGTGCGGCCACACCTACGCCGAGCAACGCGGTGAGCCGCCACCGTCGTGCCCCCGAAGTCCACTCATGACGTCCCATTGTGGGCAACAGTAACCGCGTGCATGGCTGGTAGGGCAGATGTTGTGATTGCACAGCTCTGTAACAGGACGGAGGGGATACAGAGGGAGATACACGCAGTGAACGGAGCACGGCCGACACACCCGACGCACTACGGAAACTGGGTGCACGGGGCGCGCTCGTGTCGGATCATGGACGCCATGTCTGCGAACCCATACGACGCTCTGCCGATCCGGCTCAACGTCGACGACAGCGACTCGCCGTCCGACGTCGTCGACGCGCTGTTCCTCGGCCGCTTCGCGACGGGCGAGCAGCCGCACTCGCATGCGGCGAACATCGACCGCGTCCGGTCCGGGGCGACGCTCCTGCCGCCGGACGCCCGCGTGCTGCGCAGCGCCCGGGACGACGACCGCAGCGCGACGCTGGCGGAGGGCGACGGGTGGACCCTGCTGGTCTCCCGCTGGAACCGGGGCGCCGACGTCACGGTGACGGCGACCAGCGCCGAGCTGGCGCAGAAGGTCCTCGACCAGGCGACGGACGGCGCGGCGGACGAGCCCGAACCCCAGCCGGAGAACGTGACCATGGGCTTTTGGTACGTCTCCCCCAGGCGCGGCCCGCACCGCACCACCCGGCAGATCTCCGCGGGTACGTGGGAGGAGGTCCGCGCCAACTACACGGGCCCGGTGGCGGACGCGATGGACACCCTGATGAAGACGACTCCGGAGGACATCGCGGGCCGTCTCCTCCTGCTGCACGGCCCGCCGGGCACGGGCAAGACCTCGGCCCTGCGCACCCTCGCCCGCTCCTGGCGGGACTGGTGCCAGGTGGACTGCGTACTCGACCCCGAGCGCCTGTTCTCCGACGTCGGCTATCTGATGGACATCGCGATCGGCGAGGAGGACGGGACGGGCAAGGGCCGCTGGCGGCTGCTGCTCCTGGAGGACTGCGACGAGCTGATCCGCGGCGAGGCGAAGCACACGGCGGGCCAGGCGCTGTCACGGCTGCTGAACCTGACCGACGGTCTGCTCGGCCAGGGCCGCAACGTCCTGGTGGGCGTGACGACGAACGAGGACCTGGAGCGCCTGCACCCGGCCGTGGTCCGCCCGGGCCGATGTCTGGCCCGCATCGAGGTGGGACAGCTGACCCGCGAGGAGGCGGTGAACTGGCTGGGCACGGAGGAGGGCGTGGGCCGCGAGGGCGCGACGCTGGCCGAGCTGTACGCGCTGCGGCGGGGCACGTCGCCGACGATGCTGCCGGAGCCGCGCGAGGGTGCGGACGCCGGGCTGTATCTGTAGCCGTCCGGTGCTTTGATGGCCGTATGACCCTGTTCGTCGGGACGTCGGGGTGGCAGTACAAGGACTGGCGGGGCGTGCTCTACCCGGCCGGGTGCCCCACCCGGCTCTGGCTGGAGGAGTACGCGGCGCGTTTCGCCACGGTCGAGATCAACAACGCGTTCTACCGGCTGCCGACGCGGGAGACCTTCGGGAACTGGCGGGAGCGGGTGCCGCCGGACTTCGTGGTCACGGTGAAGGCGAGCCGCTATCTCACCCACATCAAGCGCCTGCGGGACCCCGAGGAACCCGTCGACCGCCTGATGACCCATGCGGCCGGCCTCCGCGACCGGCTGGGCCCGGTGCTCCTGCAGCTGCCGCCCACGCTGAGGGCCGACGCGGACCTGCTGGACCGGTGCCTGGCCTGCTTCCCCTCCGGCACGCGGATCGCGGTGGAGCCCCGCCACGATTCCTGGTGGACGCCTGGGATCCGAGAGGTCCTGGAGTCCCGGGGTGCCGCCCTGTGCTGGGCCGACGTCCGGGCCCAGCCCGTGACCCCGCTGTGGCGGACGGCCGACTGGGGCTACGTCCGCTTCCATGAGGGCCGTGCGCGTCCGTGGCCGCGCTACGGCCGGCGGTCCCTGGAGACGTGGGTGGACCGGATCGCGACCACCTGGTCCGACACCCGGGATGTGTACACGTACTTCAACAACGACCCCGGCGGGGCGGCGGTCGAGGACGCGGTGGCCTTCGGGCGGACGGCGACGCGGGCGGGACTCACGGTGACCCGCACACCGGAGTTCGCCGCACACCGCTGACCAGCGCTCCGAACGCCCCTCCGACTACCCCTCGTAAGCCGCCCGCAGTGCGTCCCGTACGGCCGCCGACGCGTCGGCCTGGGTGAGACCGAGCCGGCGGGCCCGCTCCGCGAAGGCCTGGGCGGCCGACGCCAGCTCCCGCTCCGCCGCCGAGCCGGCGGCGGCGACGAACGTGCCGTTGCGCCCGCGTGTCTCGATCACCCCGTCGCTCTCGAGCGCGCGGTACGCCTTGGCGACCGTGTTCGCCGCGAGCCCGAGCGCTTCGGCCAGCCCCCGCACGGTCGGCAGCCGGTATCCCACCGGCAGCACCCCCGCCCGCGCCTGCTCGGAGATCTGCGCCCGCACCTGCTCGTAGGGCGCCGCACTGTCGTCGATGTGGATCTTCAAGGTCACGTCACGATTGTCCCGCACCAGCTGGGGATCGCCCCCGGAAAATGAGAGGCATCCCGGCTCATCTCCCCCGTAGCGTGCGCCTACATGACTGTGACCGTGCGCGACCTGCGGACCGACGACCGGGCCGACGTGGAGACCTTCGCCCATGTCCGCCGCCTGGCCCTCCCGTTCATCCTGTGGACGCCGGAGGCCATCCTCCACGCCCTCACCCGCACTCCCCCCGAGGCCCACTTCCGGTCCCTCGTGGCGGAGGAGGACGGGGAGGTGCTCGGGACGGCCCAGATCGGCCTCGTGCACGACAGTCCGGAGCCGGGTCAGGGCTTCCTCAACATCTACGTGCACCCGGAGCGGACCGGCCGCGGCGCCGGGCGACTTCTCGTCCGCGCCTCCGAGGAGCACCTGGCGGCGCGGGGAGCGACCAAGCTGTTCGCCTGGGCCATCGACGAGCCGGCCAACCGCGCCTTCGCCGAGCACCACGGCTACCGTTCCAGCCGCTCCGCCCACTTCCTCCGCCTCGACCTGGCGAACGGCACACTGCCACCGCTCGAGGACCCGCCGTCCGGCGTCGAGCTGCGCACCGGCGCCGACTTCGCGGACGATCCGCGCCCGCTGTTCGCTGTGGACTCGGAGACGATGGCCGACGAACCGAGCGACGTCGACGTCGAGTTCACGGACTACGAGGCCTGGCTCGAGGAGACCTGGCGGCATCCGCAGCTCAGCCCCGAGCTGACCTCGGTGGTCCTGGTCGACGGCCGCCCCGCCGCCTTCACCCTGGCCCGCACGGACGGCCGCACGTCCTACGGGACGGCCATGACCGGCACCGGCCGCGCCTTCCGCGGCCGCGGCCTGGCCAAACTCGCCAAGAACGACTCCCTGCACCGCGCCCGCGCCGCCGGGTTCACGGAGGCGCTCACCGGCAACGACACCGGCAACGGCCCGATGCTCGCGATCAACAAGTGGTTCGGGTACGAGGTCTGCGGGACGGAGGTGCGGTATGTCCGCGAACTCGGCTGAGGAGGCACGCCAGTTGGACGTCGTCCTGGTCAAGGCGGGGCGTACGAAGAGACGCTACGCGGCCGAACTGCTCGGCGACGACGGCACGCGCATCGCCGTCCGCGCTCCCTGGGCGGGCGAGGAGACCCGCGACTTCGGCTTCGTGCGCTTCGAGGCCGGCGACGTCTTCACCGAGTACTACTGGCGGGACCGCTGGTACGCGGTGAAGGAGGTCCGCGACTCCGCGGGCGTCCTGAAGGGCTGGTACTGCGACATCACCCGCCCTGCCACGCTCTCCGGCACCGAGCTGATCGTCGACGACCTCGACCTGGACCTGTGGCGCTCCGCCGACGGCAAGGACGTACGCCGCCTCGACGAGGACGAGTTCGCCGACAGCGGCCTGCGGGAGCGGGACCCGGAGGCGGCGTCCGCCGCGGTGGCCGCCCTGGACCACCTGGAGCGCCTGGCCGTCGGGGGCGGCTTCGACGCGCTCCTTGCCTGAGCCGGGCCCGGTCTCACATCGTCGCCACCACCGCATACCTCTCGTCCGCCACCTCCTTCCCCCACAGCAGCGCCTCCTCCGACAGCCGCTCGACGCGCACGTCCCTCGCCAGCGGGGTCAGGAGGTCGGTGAGCACGCCGACCGGGATGCCGGCCGGGTCGACTGTGCCCCACACGCCCTCGATCAGCACGAGCCGGCCTCCCCCACCGCCGAAAGCCCGGGTGCCCCCGGGGCGGAGCAGGTCCCGCCAGTGCCGCAGGGCACGGCCGGGATCAGGCAGCGCCCACAGCATGTGCCGTACGAGGACGACGTCGAAGCGCTGCTCGCCCACCGGCGGTGCCATCGCGTCACCGACGAGGAACGCGGCGTCACGCCCGGCCAGCTTCGCTCTCGCGAGGTCGACCATGGCCGGCGAGCGGTCGACGCCGGTGACGCGGTGTCCCTGCTCGGCCGCGAGGAGCGACAGGCTGCCGGTGCCGCAGCCGAGATCGAGGACGTCGCTCGCCCGCTCGGGCAGCCAGGAGGCGAGCCGGTCGGCCCAGGCGCGGCGCACCTGCGGGTCGCGCAGCCCGTGATCCGGCTCGTCGTCGAAGGAGGCGGCCGCCGCGTCCCAGTCGTGCGGGTCGGCATCCGCCCCGGTCAGGCCCTTGCTGTCATCCGTCATGCACCCAAGAGTGACACCCGCCACTGACAGTCGAATCGTGACAGCCGCCACTGACAGACCCGGACCGATGAGTCACCCTCCCGGAAAGGGTCTGCCTCCGTGAGAACGCGGAACTCGGTGGACTCTGAAGGAGGCAGCCATGCGCCGGACCACTGTGCAGAAGCCCCTGAGGAAGACGGACTCCCGCAAGGTGCGTGAGGAGGCCGACGAGCGTCCTGCCGGGCGCCCGGAGGTCCGAAAGGACATCGCACGCACGTGGTGGCCGGACGGCTGACCGCGGTCAGTCCAGCCGCTTGCGGTAGTGGATGCGGTCGTACGGGCCGTCCACCCGGCGCTCCACGACCTCGTAGCCGAACTTCGGATAGATCTTCTGGTTCTCCCACATCATCGCGTTGGTGTAGAGCCTGACCTCGGGCAGATCGAGCGCACGCGCGCGTGCGTCCACGAACTGCAGCAGCCGTCGCCCCACGCCCTTGCCGTGCGCGTCGGGGTGGACGGCGATGTTGTCGAGGTACAGATGGTCCTCGTGCTCCTCGAGCACGACCAGGCCGATGACGGAGTCTCCCGTCACGAACACTTTCCCCGCGGCCACGTTCGCCGCGTGGTCCGCCTCCATGGGCTGCGGCACGAGCCCGATGCGCTCGATGTAGTGGTGGTACGCGGCGTCGGTCACGGCCTTCACGGCCGGCACGTCGGCGGCGACGGCCGCCCGGATCTCCTCGTCGGTCATGCCCCGCACGGTATTACCCGGCTTACCTGATCCCAGTCTGAGCACTCCCTTAACGCGACCATAAGGATCTCCATCACCCGCCTCCAGCAGGCGATTTCACGGTTTCTTGGGGCTAGCTTGCTGATCGCCCCCACGGGTTTCGAGCCGCGCTTCCAGTGACCGTTCCGAGGAGTTCCCGCATGCCCGCACGCCGCAAGGTCGCCACCGTCGCCGCCCTCGGTGTCGCCCCGCTCGCCCTGACCGCCCTGGCCGCCGCCCCGGCGTCGGCGCACGGCACGATGGGCGACCCGGTCAGCCGGGTCGCGCAGTGTTACGCGGAGGGCCCGGAGAGCCCGAAGTCGGACGCGTGCAGGGCGGCGGTCGCGGCGGGCGGCACCCAGGCGCTCTACGACTGGAACGGCATCCGCATCGGCGACGCGAACGGGCAGCACCAGGCGCTGATCCCGGACGGCAAGCTGTGCAGCGCGAACAGCGAGGAGTTCAAGGGGCTCGACCTGGCCCGCGCGGACTGGCCGGCGACGAGCGTGAGCAGCGGGTCGTACACCTTCAGGTACCGGGTGACCGCCCCGCACAAGGGCACCTTCAAGGTGTACGTCACGAAGTCCGGCTATGACCCGTCGCAGCCGCTCGCCTGGTCCGACCTGGACCTGGAGCACCCGGTGGCGACGGCCACCGACCCGGTCGCGTCGGGCGGCTTCTACACCTTCTCCGGCACGCTGCCCGCACGCTCCGGCAAGCAGCTCCTGTACGCGATCTGGCAGCGCTCGGACAGCCCGGAGGCCTTCTACTCCTGCTCGGACGTCAGCTTCGGCACAAGCGGCAACAGCGACGGTGGCGGTACGACGAGCAGCGCGTCCCCGGCCCCGACCGCCTCGGCGCCCTCCGACGAGCAGATCGAGGACGGTGCCGACAAGTCGACGGTCGAGCACCACGGGCACGGTGACGCCGACGCGAGCACGTCGGCGGACCCGACGACCGCCGCCGCGGCCAACGAGCCCAATGCGGCCGGTACTTCGGAGAACCTCGCCGAGACGGGCACCGACGACAGCACCCCGTACATCGCCATCGGCGGCGCGGCCGCCCTGGCCCTCGGCGCGGCGATGTTGTTCGCCTCGGTCCGCCGCCGCGCGACCGGCGACGGCGGCCGCGACGCCCGCTGATCCGGGCAAAAAGCGCGGGGCCTGTCCGGCGGCTCAGGTCGGACAGGCCCCGAGGTGCGTCAGCTCAGGGCCGACGCGCAGGTGGTGGCGGTGGCATGCGCCGGGTCCAGGGCGTTGGCCACCTCGTGGAAGGCGATCCGGTCGGTCAGGCCGATCAGGGCGTGCTCGGAGAGGTCGACCGCGCACAGGTTCTGGAGCAGCACGTTGTGCACGTCGGAACCGCTCAGGAACTGACTGCGGTACGGCGTGACCACCTCGTCGTACTTGGTGGCGATGACCGTGTAGTGGACGCCGGGAACGGTGTCTCCGCCGGCGTTGAGCTTGGTGAGGAAGGCGGATCCGACGATCTGGTCGGCCAGCGCGGGCGTGTTCTCGGACAGCAGGTCCCCGGCGCCCGGGAAGTACGGGAGCAGGTTGGTCAGGCCGTCCAGGTCGGTGCCGTGGTTGCTGGGCGCGATGCCGACGAGGGCGTTCACCTTGGCGGCTCCGCCGAGGAACTTGAGGTAGTAGCGGGGCATCATGCCGCCCTGCGAGTGACCGACGAGGTCGACCTTGGAAGCACCGGTCGCGGAGAGCACCTTGTCGACGTAGGCGGAGAGTTGCTCTGCCGACTTGTCGATGGGACCGAGGCCGTAGAAGACGGGAACGCCCGAGAGCTGCCCGTAGTCGAGGGAGAAGACGCAGTAGCCGCGGTCCTCCAGATAGGGCGCGAGGACCAGCCAGTTGTCGACGGAGTTGGCGAGGGTGCCATGGACGAGGACGACGGGTCGGGAGTGGGCGGCGGACGGCTTGCAGGAGTAGTCGTTCCAGCCACTCGACGAGGCCGCGGCGGTGTCTGCGGCCTGTGCGGCAGTGGCGGCGGGGACGGTGAGGACCGCGGCTGTCAGCAGCAGCGCGGCCAGGGGTCTGAGCACTCGTTTCCAGGGCAGCATCGTGTGATCTCCTTGCGGCTCAAGGGAGTTGCGATGGCCTTACGCCCTGTGATCCGGATCACGAAGGATGCTGTTCACTCGTCAAGTTACGGGCGAGTAGCGCGAGTGTGAAGTTACGCGTCAGTAAAAACTTCCAGTGGTAACTGACTCGGCAGTAGCTCATGATGAACCGTCACCAGGCGGGCCTGATGGGACCATAGGGCGCAATGCGCGCCAATTGATCACGCAACACTCGCACTTCACTCTCCCCGAGCACATCGCCCCACGCCTGCACCACCTCCGCGGCGGCCTCCTCCGCGGCCCGAGTGCACGCCCACCCCCGCTCGGTCAGCACGACCAGCCGGGCCCGCGCATCGCCGGGATGCGGCCGGCGCTCCGCATACCCCTTGCGCACGATCTCGTCGACGAGCTGACTCGCGGCCTGCTTGGTCACGCCGAGGTGGGCGGCGAGGTCCGTCGCCGTCGCGCCGTCCGGAGCGAGCCGCGCGAAGGCGAATCCGTGCGCGGGCCTGATCCCCTCGAAGCCGCGGGCGACAACACCCTCGTGGATACGTTGCGTCAGCTCACCCGCGACGGCGAGCAGGGCGGCGGACAGGGCCATGGCCTCGGAGTTCTGCACGGAGGCATTGAAACACCCTTGACGGATCGGTCAAGCAGCTTGACCATGGGTGCGTATAGTCAAGCAACTTGACCATATGAAGTGACCCCGACCTCGACCCCGACCTCGACCCCGACCTCGATCCCGATCCCGATCCCGATCCCGATCCCGATCCCGATCCCGATCCCGATCCCGATCCCGATCACCGGAGGCATCCCATGCCCGTCATCCGCACATCCGACGCCGTCACCCACGAGATCCACGGCGCCCGCTTCGTCTCGTACGCCACTCCCCTCAGCGGCAGCAAGGAGCTCTGCGCCTGGCGCGGTGAGATCCCGCCGGGTACCAAGGCCCCTGAGCACACGGTCAGCCGCGAGGAGATCTTCCATCTCCTCATCGGCGAACTGCTCATCACCCTCGACGGCCGAACCGACCGCATCACCGCGGGCGACACCGTGATCGTCAACCCGGGCGCGACCCTGGGCGTCGAGAATCCGACCGATCAGACGGCGATCTCCTGGGTCACCACGTCCATCGGCCTGGAGGCGACACTGACCGACGGGACGCGGATCACTCCGCTGTGGGCCAACTGAGGCGATCCGTAAGGAGTTCCGCGCGGGTCAGCTCCAGCAGGCGGCCCATCCAGTTGCGGCCGCGGTCGTCGAAGGCGTCCGTCCAGTACGGGGACTCCCAGCCACCGGTGTAGCTGATCGCGGCGTCCCCGGTGGCGAGCAGGATCTGCGCGAGGTCCGGGTGCTGGGTGAACTTCGCGCGCAGCAGGCCCGCCATGACGGCGAGGCGTACGGCGGGCCAGTCGTTCCTGCGCGCGGCTCGACTGCCCAACTCGTGGGCCTCGCGGGCGGTCGGGGCGTTGCGGACACGGACGCGGTCGGTGTCCTCGGCCGTCGACAGCGCCCAATAGCCGTGCAGGACGGAGGGGTGGACGTCGCCCGCGAACCGGATCCGCGCGGGATAGTCGTTGCGCAGCACGAAGTCCCCGAGCCGCTCGGGCCAGCCCTGCGGATACACCACGTCACGCAGGACGACCGGCGGGCGACCGGCCCCGGCCGGGTCGTCCGCGTGCAGGGCGGAACGCCTCTCCCGACTGCGAGCGACTCCCTCGTCGCCCTTGCGGAAGTACTCGAGCGCCCACTCGTGCATCTCGGTCGTCGCGGGCGGCCCGTCCCCGCCGACGGGTTCGCCGAGGTCGGTGAGCAGCATCCGCAGGGGCCGGTCCTGGAGGTCCATGTCACCGAGGACGAAGATGCGCAGATGGGCCGGGATCGCCAGGTACGCCTCCCGGAGCAGCTCCCGGTTGGCCTCGCTCCGCTCTTCCCCGAAGCGACTGATCGCCTCCCAGCAGCGCTGGACGGTCGTCGGCCGACCGGCCAACTCCTCGACACGGTCGGCGACTTCGAGGAGGAAGTTCCGCGGGGTGAGCGGCCCGCTGCTGCGGGAGCGCCAGGTGCGGGGCTGCTCCTCGGGACCGGGTGCCGTGGGATCCGTGACCGCGATCAGCCCCGAGTCCAGCATCCGCTCCAGTCCCGCCAGGTCGGTCAGCTTCTCGCACAGGACCGCCCCGTCGGCGTAGACGAACAGGTCGTCAACGGAGTATTCGCCCCGCCAGTGCCGTCGCCAGACGTGGCACCAGACCCCGTCGATCCGTTCCCCGTCCACCGTCCGGTGAGTCGGCCCCCGCCATGTCATGCGGGCACCCTATTTCACGCCACCGGCGCCCCCGGTCCGAACTTCGCCCGTACCCGGTCCGCGGCCTGCTCGATACGGCGGTCTCTCCATACGGCGGGTCTTCTCCATACGGCGGCCTTCTCCATACGGCGGCCTTCTCCATACGGCGGCCTTCTCCATACGGCGGCCTTCTCCATACGGCGGCCTTCTCCATACGGCGACCTTCTCGTCCGCCGGGTCGAAGGTGGTCTGGCAGCCGCCCGACCGGCCAGGCTTCGGCCGACGCTCCGGGACAGGCGTCGGTGGGCGGGGAGCCTCCGGCTTCGACGCCCAAGGCATGAACGAACCACGACGAACTCGCCCGGCAGGGCGAGAGCAGCATGGCCATCGCCTCCAACAAAACCTTCGCGCGTGCCGCGGTCCGGATGATGGGGTGGCACCGTGCCCCACCACGATGAGGCGGGAGCCGTCCGACCGTTGACACTGGCTTGGGTGGGCCGGCACCTGGAGGTCGGCGAACGGATCGTCAGAACCGAGGCGCTGCACGGCGGCATCACTGCCGAAATGCGGCGGCTGACCATCCGCACACGAGACGGCGGCACCCGTGACCTGGTGCTGCGAAGCTTCGTCGACGTGGAGCACGCCGAGGACTGGCTGGACAGGGAGGCGGGCGCGGGCACGGTGGCGGGCGCCGAGCCCGGCTGCCACGTTCGGCGCGCCGCAGCCGCTTCTCCCTGGCGCCACCACCGACGCCCCGCCAGTTGAAAAGCCAGGCGTTCTCTTAACTGGCCTGCACAGCCGTGAAGGTGTGCGTTCCCGGTCCCAGACCCGAGATCGTGACACGGCCTTCGGCCACACGCACGTCACGGTCCAAGGCCCGCTGCCCGTTCCAGAGCAGGTGCCCGTCCCTGCGGATGGTCAGTCGGCGGCTGTCGCCGGGGAGCGCGACCGAGCCGCGAGTGCCGTGCGGGGCATGGACGGTGAGCTTGAAAGTTGAGCGGTTCTGCTCCCAGGCGACCGGCAAAGGGCCGTGCGGTGTGGGCAGTTGGCCCTGTGCCCAGGCGATGCTCCCGGTGCGGGGCCGGACTTCCCACGTGGCGTATCCCGGTGATGTCGGCCTGGCGCCGAGGAGTTGATGCGTCAGCGCCGGCAGTACGCCGGTGGACCAGCCGTGGGCCATGCTGGTGTAGGCGTCCTCGTAGAGGGATCCGTCGGGGCCGATGCCTTCCCAGTGGGTGATGCCGGGGTCGTGGCTGTCCATCCACCCGTAGGTGCGCCGTATCTGGTCGAGCGCCGAGTCGGCCCGGCCGGTCTCGAACCGGGCCACGATCTCGGGGTACGAGGTGAAGGCGTACACCCGCTGCGAGGCGCCGCCGAAGATCGTGTCGTTGTCCATGAACGCGTTGCCGTACGGCCGTTGCGTGGTGGCGTCGAGGTGGGACAGCGCAGATGCCGCGCGGTCGGCGTCGGCGACACCGGCGGTGATGGCGATCGAGTTGCCGTCCTGCGCGTGCCGCACCGATCCGGTGGCAGAGTCGAGATAGGCACCGGCGGACGCATCCCACAGGTTGGCGTTGATCGCGTCGCTGACCGTGCCGGCTCGCTTCGTCCAGCGCGCGGCGTCTGCCGCATGGCCCAGCCAACGGGCGATCTGCGCGGCGTCGTTGAGGGCCTGGACGTAGTTCGCGTTGTAGTAGGTGATCCTTCCGGTGCGGTTGAGGAATGCGTAATCCCCGTAGCCACCCGTACCGTTGAGCCCCTTGCTGAGCAGGCCGGCGTCGTCCGTGACGCTGGGGTACCAGGCGTCCAGCACCTTCAGCAGATTCGGGTAGTAGCGCTCGGCGTAGGCGCGGTCCCCGGTGTACAGGACGTAGTCCCAGCTGCACGTCACCCACCACAGCGGGTAGTCGAACAGCGGGAGGGTGTAGTTGGCGATGGACGCCGGGGGGATCCAGCCGTCGGCGCGCTGGTGCTCGGCCAGGTCGGCCAGGACGTTGCGTGCGGCCGCGGCGGCGTCGTCGTGGGTGAGGTAGAGGGTCCGGGCGGACACCGCGAGGTCGCCGACGTAGGGATCGCGGTCGCGCTTCGCCCCGTCCTGCAGGACCAGCTTGCCCTCCAGCGACGAGGTCCAGGCGTTGCGCGGGTCGACGTCGTCCTGGCGGAAGGTGTCGGTGACCAGTTCGTTGGTGTACGAGGCGCCGTACCAGTAGCGGTTGAGGTCGTCGTCGGAGCAGAGGAACCAGCCGCGATAGGTGGCCGGCGTACCCAAGTAGGCGGTGAAGTCCAGGCTGACGGAGTCGATCTCGACCGTTCCCCAGGGCTGTGCCGCCGGGGCGTCCGACGCCAGGGCGTCCAGGGTGATCTTGAGGTAGCGGAAGCCGTGCAGCCCGTCCGCGTAGACCTGATTGCCCGTCAGGTAGCCCTTGCGGTCGGTCCAGTCGGCACCCTTGGCCGGTACGGCGAACTGGTCCGTTCCCTGGGCGGGCACCCCGGACTGGTCGGAGCGTGTGAAGTCCGAGCGGTCGGTGAGGAATTGCTGCGTCTCGGAGAAAGCGACCCTCACCCCAGGGAGGTTGTCCGATGCGGAGGTGAACCGGATCCGCGGGTACCCGACCACGACCTTGCCGAAGTCCACGGTGACGCTGGGCAGTTCGACCGGTGCGACAGCCTCGGGCCACACTTCGTTGATACGGCTGAAGGCTCCTCTGGGTGTGTCCTGCACTGCCGTGATGGTGATGCGGACCTTGGTACCGGACACCGGCGTCGGAAACGCCACAGCGCGCTGGATGACATCGTTGTCGGACACCGTGGCGGCCAACTGCCAGGCGCCGTTCGTCCAGACGTCGACGGTGAAGTCGGTCGGCACGCCGTCGCTGTTGGAGACCAGCGTGATCCCGGAGAACTCCCGCGCGGCAAGGACCGTGACGGTGAGCGTGTCGGGAAACACGCCGAGCGTGTCGTCGTTCCAGAAGGTGTCCGGGTTGCCGTCGATGGCGTTGGCGGCGTCGTAGGTGCGCGGCTGGCCGTCGTTTCCGTTGTTGCCCGCGTGCGCCGACGAGGCTTCGGCCACGGTCCCTTCGGGCCACCTGGGTGCCGGGGCCGGCTGCGGACGGCGCAGGACGGTGCGGGATCCGCCAGGCTTCAACAGCCCCTCCGGTGTGCGCACGTCGCCGGTCGGGGCGAGGACGCGTACGGGCCGCACGGTGCGGGACGCGGGGGCCTGCACGTAGCGCTGCCAGCCGGTCCCGGGGCGAGGCGCTCTCGTGGCCGCGCCGTCCGGTCTCGGGGCCGCGAACGCCGTTCCTGCCAGCGGGAGTCCGGTCGCGGACAGGGCCACGGCTCCGGCGCCTGCGGCGAGGACCGCCCGGCGGTGAGGACCGGGTTGGGAGACATTCCCGGGTGTGCTGCTCGATGTCATGACGCCCCTCATTCCTCAGCGATCACTCGATTGAATCGATTCAAATCGACCGGGCGAGGTGACGCTATCTCAGGACCCGCTCTCCGTACAGACTTCTCACACCACCCGCTCGACAGGGGAGCAGGGGCCGATTCCGGACTCCGTGGGCGTTCGCGCTGCCGCACGCTGCGCAAACACCCACCGCTGTCCGCCTGTTGCCCGACTGCGCCCATCGGCTTCAACCGGGGCCTCGGCCGCGGGTGCGGTTCTGCCGGTCAGACCGCGGCGAAGCCGCCGTCCGCCGCGACCACGGCGCCCGTGACGAAGGTGGAACGCGGCGAAGCGAGGAAGTCAGTCTCGATGACCCCCGCGGCCACGATGTCGGCCCGGATGCCCACTGGTCCGCCCTCAACGGCGAGGACCTTGGTCAGCTGGGCCGGAGCACCCTAGACGCGCTGTACGCGACGCCCTCCGGGAGCGCGACGGTGCCGGCGCAGGAGCCCGTGTTCACGATGGCTCCACCGCCTCGGTTCTGCATCGCGCGGAACGCTTCACGGGCGAAGAAGAAGAAGAAGAAGGAACCCCGGGCGCTGACCGCCATGATGGCGTCCCAGTCCTCCGCCGCCGTCTCCGTGATCGGCTTGTCGAGGGTGCGCCCCGCATTGCTGACCAGACTGCCCGGCCGGCTCCCCCGTCCGGCCGGGGCTCCCGCGGTCACCGCTCCGCCACGCCAGGACGGGCAGTTTTCACCGACGCGGTACTGCTGATTCTTGGCGAAGGCGGTCAGTCCGCCAGAGCGGCTGGACGTACGGCCCTCGGTCCGAAGCGCCGGCGGGCGCGGTCGGCGGCGGCTTCGGCCGCACGGGCGCGGACGTCGGCCGGATCCAGGGAGAGCTGACGGTAGGCGCTGCCGGTCGGCCGCAGGTTGTCAGCACGGATCGCGTAGGCGCGGACTCTCGCTGTTGCAGTCCTAGGGAGGTCAGCAGTCCCAGGGAAGCCGCGGCGAGGGCGGGTGAGGGTTGGTGGGTTCCGGCAGTGCGCGCGTGCGTGTCGTGGAGCTGCGGTCGGCGTACCGGGCTGTGAGGGTGAGCCGGCCGGCGAACTGGCTTACCCCGCACAGGCGTTGGCCGATCCGGTCGGCAAGTCCCAGGACCGCACGGTGGTGTTGTGCCGGGTAGAGGCAGTCCCGCTCTAGCACGAGGTCGGCGTTCAGGTGCGCCACTGGTTCTATACGCGCGCGCCGTGCACGTGTCGCGGCTCGGCCAGCAGACCGTAGATGACCAGCACGGACACCAGCATCGTGAACAGAGACCAGAATGGGTAGACCGGAAGGAAGATCATCTGCCCGACGAGACAGAGCGCTGCCAGACCGATGCCCGTCAGCCGCGACGCTCTGGAGCCCACGAGCACGCCGATACCCGCCAGAGCCATCACGATGCCGATGGCGACCCAGATCCAGCCCCAAGCCGTGTAGTTGAAGATGAGCAGCCGGTTGCCTCCGGAATAGACGGTCGAGTAGTAGCCGTGATTGAAAATCGCCACAAATCCGTTGAGCAGGTTGAACAGGGCGCTGACCAAGAGCAGGATTCCGGCGAAGGCCACCCAGTGCGATCGCTCCATCGGAGGCACGGCACCGTCTGGTGGAGAGGTTTGGTGCTGCATGGAATCCATGAGACGCAGTACCACCGCAGCCCGCAATCGGTAGTGACCCAGGAGTGTTGCGCGGTCGCATGTGCTTTCGGGGAACCGGCTCGTGGGTACCGCGGGACGATGGCCCTGTCCGCGGCTACGACAGGCGCCCGTATGTGGCCTGCCGGACAGTGGATGGCGTCGGAACCTTGGGATGGGACGCTCATGGACCGCTGTCCCCATCGCCAACCACGGCCTGGTGGACGATCTGTAGACCGCCGCCCTGGTGCCAGCAGCGCCGGCTGCTGCGCCGCGCAGGGCGCAGCGCCGGCCGAAGACGTGGCTCTGCCCAGCCGAACCTGCGATGGCGGGCGTGGCCTCCGACGAGAGGTTACGAGCTGCGGACCGCACCCCTGGCAGCTCAGCCGCCCCGCGGCACGGCTGCGTCCTGCTCGGTGGCGGGTGCGGTGGTCGGCGGCGGGGTCAGCCTGAGCGTGAGGACGTAGGAGGTCACGACCGCCACGATCACCAGAGGCATGACGGTAAGCCCCTCTTGGCCCAGAAGCAGGGTGGCCAGCAGCAAGGAGGTCATGGGCAACTTGAGCATCGCCGCCGACATCGCACCCACGCCCATCGCGAGCCCGGCGGTCACACCGAGCCCGGGCAGGTGGGAGAGTGCGATGCCTCCGGCTGCGCCCACGAACATGGAGGGGAACACCGGGCCGCCACGGAACGCTGCCATGGACACGCAGTACGCCACTGCCTTGCAGGCGACGAGCACCACAAGGGCGCCTGCCGAATACTGCGCGTTCTCAGTGAGAAGGGGACCGAGGCCGCTCTGTCCCGAGTACAGGACTCCCGATGCCGGGTGGCCGGTCCACACCTCGTAGAGCAGCGCGATCACACCGACGACGACGCCCGCGAGTACGGTGGCCGTCAGCCGTCGCCGTTTGACCAGTTTCAGCAAGGAGAGGGCGAGCCACCGAATCCCGACGCCGAGCAGAGCCGCCGCTACCCCGATCAGGAGCGCCCAGCCGAACCCGGCGGCGTCCGGCGTGGCGGCATGGGGGACGTTCGGCAGGGTCAGCGAGTAGGTGCCCAGGCCGGTCCACGAGCCCAGGCCGGTGAAGATGAGCGCACCAATGCCGGAGGCGAGCAATCCGGGTACCAGGACGACGCCGAGCATCGCTCCACCGAAGCCGGACATTTCCATGAGCAGGAATGCTCCGAGCAGCGGTGAGCCGAGCAGGGTGCTGATCGCGGCGAAGCTCCCGGAGGCTCCCACGACGGCGGTTGCCTGCTTCGGGAACGACTTCCGCGTCAGTCGCAGCGCGGCCACGGCGAGGCCGCTGCCCAGGGCGATGAGCGGGGCCTCCGGCCCGATGACAGCCCCGAGGCCGAGTGAGGCCAGCGCGGCGAGCGCCACGCCAGGCAGATTGGCTGTTGGGGTCGGGCCCGAGGGTACGAATCCGTGGGCCGGCTCGTGTCCACCGTTGCCGGGGAGGTATCGGACGATCGGGCCGACGAGGAGCCCGGCCACGGCCAGCAGCGGTACCGGCCACCAGCTGGGCGTGCCATGGAAGCCCAGGGCTTTGGGCAGGTCGGTGTAGGTGAGCGACTGGAGCTCGTTGACGAGTGCGAGAAAACCGAAAGCCGCCGCCGAGATCGGGACACCGAGAACCGCCGCGATCAAAAGGAGAACCGCGTAACCGCGGCTGCGGACGAGTGAGAGTGGGTCCGTGGTGGCTGCAGGAGGCTGTCCGTCAGGCTTGCTCGGACGGTTCGGAGAGGTCACGCCGAGACCTCAGACATGCGCGCGTCACAGCAGGACTTGGCCATGATTCCGGAGCTGGGGCAACCGGCCATGATCGCCGCGGCGCCTCGGTGGAACCGAAATGATGGGGACTCACTGGGCCGAAAGGGATCGGTACGGGTTCCGGGATCCGGTGGGCGGGCCGCTCCTACGGAATCCGCAAGGGGCCGGTGCGCTCCTCCTACGGTTCGTACTCTGCGTGGCTGGGCCGAGAAAATCAGCGACGAGCGCCCCGCCGGGCGTGGAGCAGCGGCTGCCCTCTGCGACATCACTACCCTCCGGGTCAATGGACGCTGATCCGTGATCGCCCTGGGGTGGTGACCACTACAGGACGATCCGGGCACACAGCGCGGACTCTGGTCCCGCCCACGCGCTCACCCTCAAGACCGATCATGGTGGCCGTTGCCCCGTTCGGCATCACGGCATATGCGTGCCGAGGATCGCCTGTCGGTAGCGCAGGGCGAGGTGAAGGTGCGGGCGGACTGGTTGTCTCGCCTTACGAGGTCGGCCCCCTCATAGCCCCCTTGCTTCCGATGACCGACCGCCCTCGGCGGGAGCCAGGAGGACCAGGTGTCTGTCTCCTGGCTCAGGCAGTGGCGTGCTGCCGGCCAGGATCTGCGATCCGACGGCCAGGGCCAGGATCACGCCCACGCCGATGAGTACCTGGTTCGTCGTCACATTCGGCCCTTCGGTGCGGCGTGGTGGGACGAGCGGGTGCTCTTGCCGAGCGGCTGCGTGGCCGGCCGGGTCAGACCCCCGCCGAGTGCTGTGTGACTGTCGGGCGCCGTGACGGCGTCGTCACTCCCCCACGGGGTGATCCCCCAGCGGACGGTGTGCTCCTCGCCGGGGCCAAGGCTGACGAGCCCGGTGCCGCTGCGGAAGGCGTCGGGCGGGCAGGTCATCGGCTCGATGGCGACCGCACGACGACGCTCCCCCGGCGGGAGGGTGTCGCCGGTGTAGAGCTGCACGTAGTCGGCGCCTTCACCAAGCCACACGTCCGTGCCGAACGCACCCGACGGGTGGGCCAGGCGCACCACGGCCCGGCCGTCCGCGTCTCGGTCGAGGTCGCCGAAAGGGGTGTCCAGCCGGAGCGCACCGACAGCTCGGGGCGTTCGCAGGTCGTACTCGCTCCCGGCGACCGGCTCGGCGGCGACCGGCAGGCCGCGCTCATCGGTGCGCAGCCACGTGCGTGCGGGGACGGTCAGCACCGCCTGGTCGACGACGGCGGTGCCCGCGGTGACGTAGGGATGCTGGCCGAAGCCGTACGGCGCGGCGCTCGCGTCAAGGTTGCGCGCGGTGACGGCGACTTCGAGCCCTCTCTCACCCAGGGTGTACTCGGCGCGGACGTGGAGGTGGAACGGGTAGCCCGGCTGCGGCCACAGCGAGACCTCCAGGACGGCGCGGCTGTCGCTCGCCTCCACTACCTGCCACGCGACCCACCGGAGCAGCCCGTGGATGGCGTTGCCTCGGGTCGGCTCAGTGAGCGGCAGCTGCAGATCCTGCCCTTCCCAGGAGTAGCGGCCGTCGCGGATCCGGTTGGGCCACGGCACCAGGATCTGGCCGCGTCCGCCGGTGATCCGGTCCTGTTCGGCGAATCCGTCGATCACGGTGCGCTCACCGACCGCGTACGACCGAAGGGCCGCGCCCAGCTCAACGACAACGGCACGGTGCGTGCCATGCCGAAGGGTCAGTTGCCGTCCGGTGCGGCTCTCCTGCACGCGTGGCCTCCTGGGTCCGCCCGGCCGTCCTCGGACGTCTGCGTAGTGGTGGCCTGCGATACCGGCCTCCCGTCGGGAGCGTGCGGCTCCTCATGGGCCCGGTCAAGCACGACACGTTCCTGTCGGCGCGATCGCAGGGCAGGTTCGCCCACTGAGGCCACAGGAGCGGGCGGCGGTCGACGCAAGGGCGCTCGTGCCGGCTCCCGGATGGCGGCGTCACCGCAGAGGGGTGCCCTCATGGCGAATCCGCGCTTCGACCTCCTCCCAGGCCCTCGTCGACCAGACGGTGCACTCTGTCCAGGCCGTGAAATGACTGGGCGCCTGATCGACTCTGCCGGGTCGCCGCCAGTCGACCCACGAGGTACTCGCCCACCACACCGTCGACTTCTGGCTGTGCGGGGAAGACCTGCCGCTGCCCGAAAGCCGGGTCACCCTCGACAAGGACGACGCCATCCACCTGGCTCTCGACGAGAAGAACAACATCGCCGGGTTGAAGCGCCTCCAGCACAAGCTGCGGGGAATGCTCGGACACCTGGGCATGCACGAGCACCACCTGCTGGATCACAGCATCTACCTGCACAAGGGCATGCCGATCGGCGCCACCGCGCACCCGTCCCTGACCGCCATCGCCAGCGCCTTGCGGGTGGGCGACCACATCGCCGCCCGGCTGAGCTGACGGGGCCCGTCACTCTGTGAACCGGTTGAACGCAGCTACAGGTTGTCGCCGGGTGCTCTGGCGGCACTGGTGTCGGCGTCGGTGAGCTCCTCCAACTCACCCATGGTGTCGAGCCGGTAGAGCACGACCAGCGCCGGGCCGACCAGCACGATCGCGATGCCCGTGACGATCACCAGCCAGCGCAGGGTGTGCGGGGCCCCGGCCGCCTCGGCCACCGTCAGCGAGGTGGGCAGCAGGTAGGGCCGCTGCGCAAAGCCCCAGGCACCGACGACCAGGGCGACGCTCGCCACCGAGGTGTAACGGGACCAGCCGTGGGACCGGCGCAGCAGAAGCAGCACCGTGGCCAGACCGCAGACCGCGGCCAGAATGACCAGCACCAGTCCCCAGCCTCCGGTGAGGCCGTCCCAGACGTACCGGGCCTCGTCGTGGGTGACGGGCAGGGCGATGAACGCGAGAACCACGACGGCGCCGAAGGCAATCAGCGCCCGCAGGCGGAAGTAGTCGACGAGATCGGGCGCGTCGAACCGCAGGGCATCGGAGCAGAGGAACACCGCCCCCAGGAATGCGGTGGCTGCGATGGCCAGCAGACCCGTGAGGACGGAGGTTCCGTTGGCCCAGGCGTCCGCGGAGGCGGTGGTGCCGACCTCGACCCGACCGGAGGCGATGCCGCCGAGCACCGTCCCGAGGAAGAACGGCGTCACCAGTGACGAGACGGCGAACATCGCGCCGTAGATCCGTTGTTGGGCCAGGCGGCGGGTCGGCTTGCGCAGGGCGAACCCCGCGCCGCGGAGCACCAGGCCGGCGGCGGCGAGGGCGAGCGGCAGCCACATCGCGTCGAACACGGCCTGGAACATCGTCGGGAAACCGGTCCACATGATGACCAGAACGAAGATCAACCAGACGTTGTTGGCCTCCCAGACCGGCGCCATGGCGTGGTCGATGAGCCAGCGGGGCCGCTTGCCGCGCTCCGCGCCGCCGGCCAGCAGGTCCCAGAAGCCCGCGCCGTAGTCGGTGCCTCCGGCGCAGGCGTAGGCGGCGATCGCGATCACCAGTACCCATGCGATGAATTCGGCCATTACAACGCACCGCCGGGGGTGTGATCGGACCCGCCGGGCGTGGCGCCGGCGGCTGCGGGCTCGGGCTCGCTCCTGGGCCCGTAGGGGGTGTCGGTCTCCGGGGGCTCCTCGGCACGCGCGGCGGCCGAGCCCTCGTCGGCGATGCGCCAGCGGGTGCGCATCTTCAGGACGACCGCGAGGAACGCGCCGAAAACGGCCACGTACACGACCACGACAATGCCGAGCACCGCCCACAGCGATCCGGCGCTCCTGCTGGTCACCGCCTCCGAGACCCTCATGTGGTGGTAGACGATCCAGGGCTGACGGCCGACCTCCGTGGTGATCCAGCCGCACTCCACGGTGACCAGGCACGCGACCCCGGCGAGCGCGGCGCAGCGGTAGAACCAACGACTGTGCGGGTTGTCCCGATGCCTCCACCAGGACCAGGCGTACCAGAGCGCCAGCAGGATCAGCACGCTGCCGATGGTGACCATGATGTCGAAGGCCCAGTGGGCGATGGTGGCCTGGACAACGGTGGGGCGGTCGGCGGCCGATACCGACGTCAGCCCGGTCACCTGCGTGCTGGGCTTGAAGCCGGCGAGGATCGAGTCCAGCTGGGGGATCTTGAATCCGCCGGAGACCGTGCCGTCGCTGTTCAGCCGTCCGAACATGTATTCCGGTACGTGAGTGTCGGTCTTCCAGACGAACTCCATGGCGGCGAACTTGATCGGCTGCTTGTGGAAGACGGAGCGAGCGGCTGAATCGCCGAGCATGAACTGGACCGGTGTGAGGATCGCGGCGACCGTGAAAGGCACGGTGAAGCCGAGCCGGTGGTAGCGGTCGCGGCGCCCGCGCAGCCAGCCGACCGCGTACACGCCGGCGACCACGTAGCCGGCGGTCAGGAGCATCGCGACCACGAAGTGCCAGTACTCCGGGCCGAAGATCGGTGTGAAGATCGCCTGTTGCACGTTGACGTGGATCGGCTTGCCCTGGGCGTCGAGGCTGAATCCCTGCGGGGTGTTCATCCAGGAGTTGGCCGCGATGATGCCGAACGCCCCCATCAGGGCGGCCAACGGCAGCGGTACGGCGAGCCAGAAGTGGGTCCAGGGCTTGAGCCGGCGCCAGCCGTAGAGATAGATCGCGATCAGGACGGCCTCCAGGAAGAACGCCCATGCCTCGACGCCGAACCCGAGGCCGAAGACGTCGCCCCAACGGCCCATCATGCCGGGCCACAGCAGACCGAACTCGAAGGACAGCACGGTGCCCGTGATGATGCCGATGGCGAACTGGACGGCCATCACCGCCGACCAGCGCCGGGCGAGCTGAAGGGCGACGGGATCGTTGCGACGCAGTCCCCGGTGGTGCATCAGCAGGGTGATGAACGGCAGTGCCACACCGAACGGGACCAGCAGGATGTGCGAGGCCAGGGTGAAGGCCATCAGCTCTCGGGCCGGCAGGAGTTGGGGCGGGGTGCTGTTCGCCAGAAGGACGGCGGTGCTGAGCATGTGCGCCTCGATGGTCTGCCCCGCGCGGGGGTGGTGGGACTGAGGAGGGACAGGACGTGGAGAGATTGCGGCCGTAGAGGGTCGGCCGGGGTCCTCCTCACGGAGACGGAGACGGAGGCGCCTGGGCCGCCGACGCATCCGAGTCGGGCATGGTGAAGGCGCGCTCGCGACGCGAACCGGTGGCGAAGGCCACTGACCAGCTCAGCACCGCTCCCAGCCTGCTGCGGAAGCCGGTCAGGAAGGCCAGGTGAATGAAGAGCCAGGCCAGCCAGCCAGTGAAGCCCGACAGATGCAGAGGGCCGGCCTTGACCACGGCCCGGCCGCGGGCGATGTAGGCGGCGCTGCCGAGATCCAGGTATTTGAAGGGCTTCGGCTCCTTCGTCCTGCCTTCGACGGCGTGGCGCACCCTCCGGCCCGCGTACGCCCCCGACTGCATGGCGACCTCGGCCAGGCCCGGCAGCTTGTTCAGGCTCATCACGTCGCCCGTGACGCGGATCTCCGGATGGCCGGGGACGGTGAGGTCGGGTTCGACCAGGATGCGTCCGGCGCGGTCCTGCTCGGCACCGGTCGCCCGGGCCAGCGCGGCCGCGATCGGCGGCGCCTCGACACCCGCGGTCCACAGCACGGTGCGTGCGTCGTACCGGGTCGTCGCACCGCCGTGATCTCGTACTGTCAGGCCGTGCGCGTCGATGTCGGTGACCATCGTGCCCAGGTGAAGCTCCACGCCGAGGCCCTGCAGGGTTCGGGCCGCACGGTGGGCGAGCGGCGGGCCGAACGCGCCCAGCACCGCGTCGGACCCCTCGAAGAGCAGCACCCGGGCCCTGGCGGAATCAATCGTCTGGAACTCCCGGTCGAGCGTGTGGCCGGCGATCTCCCGGATCTGTCCGGCGAGTTCGACGCCGGTCGGCCCACCACCGACGAGCGCGAAGGTGAGCCACTGCTGCCGTTCCCGGTCGTCTACGGCCGTTTCGGCCATCTCGAACGCCCGGTAGATCCGTCGGCGGATATCGAGCGCGTCGTCCAGGGTCTTCATTCCGGGGGCGTGCGCGGCGAACTCGTCGTGCCCGAAGTAGGACTGGCGCATGCCGACCGCGACGATCAGATCGTCATACGGCAGCACGACGGCTCCCCCCTCGGGCCGCCGGGCATGGACCAGCCGGGCACCGGCATCCACGTCGGTGGCTTCGGCGAGCACGCAGCTCACGTTGTAGTGGCGCCGCAGGACCCCGCGCAGCGGTTGGGCGATCTGCCCCTCGGACAAGATCCCGGAGGCGCACTGGTACAGCAACGGTTGGAAGAGGTGGTGGGCACGACGATCGACCACGGTCACCGCGACCGGTGACTTCCGCAGGGCGCGGGCGGCGAACAGCCCGGCGAACCCCCCGCCGAGGATCACCACCCGGCGAGGCGTGATGTGATCCTGCATCGGAGATCAGCCTCCGGTGGCGAAGCCGGGAAAAAGCGTCATTCCGCCGTCGACGTAGAGGGTGGTGCCGACGACGTAGTCGAGCAGGTCGGACGCCATGGCGACGACGGCGTTGGCGATGTCGTCCGGGTCACCCACCCGGTGGTACGGGATCAGTCGCAACAGCTCGGCCTCGGCCTTCGGGGTGGACCAGGCGTCGCGGTTGATCGGCGTGCGGACGGCGCCGGGTGCGACCGCGTTGACCCTGATCCGCTGAGGGGCCAGCTCCTGGGCGAGGGTCTGCATCAGCATGCCCACACCGCCCTTGGACGAGGCGTAGTTCACGTGGCCCGTCCACGGGACGATCTGGTGGACCGAGCTCATGCAGATGATCTTTCCCGCCGAACGGGACACCTCCTCCACCACACCGCGCCGGATGAACTCCTTGGCGGCCTCCCGCGCGCACAGGAACTGGCCGGTCAGGTTGACATCGATGACCTTCCGCCACTGTGCGAGCGTCATCTCCGTCACGGCTGCGTCCCGCTGGAGGCCCGCGTTGGCCACCATGATGTCGATGGTGCCGAACTCCTCGACCATCCGCGCGACCATGGCCGTCACCTGGTCCTCGTCGGACACGTCGGCCTCATGGGCGTAGGCGCGGACCCCGAAGCCCTCGATCTCCTTCACAACGTTCTCTGCCTCATGCGCACCGACGACGTAGTTCACCACGACGTCCGCTCCGGCCCGCCCCAGGGCAACGGCGGTCGCCAGGCCGATGCCCGAGTTGGCGCCGGTCACCAACGCCTTCTGGCCCTTGAGGAGCTGCGCGGACGTCGTCCCGCGGTTCTCGACTTTCGCTGCCACCACGATCTCTCCTTGGGCGTTTCGGACGGCACGCCCTCAAGGAAACGGGCGGCGCACGTGAGGAAGGCCGGGACTCAGCCGGCCCGCCAGGACAGACACAGGAGCCGTCGCACACCCGGCCCCCCAGACGAAAGCACCCTGCGGCGCGGGCGAGTCCGACCGGCACGCGGTGCCGCCGATTCCGGCGGGCCTGTCACACGGTCGGGCTACGAGCCGCCCGGGCCCTTCCCCGGCCGGAGTCGTGCGGGCACGCCGAGGGACATGGGATGAATCCGTGCTCGTTGGGCAGGTGCAACCGTTCCCGCTCCATTTCATTATCGGCATGCCTGGGAGCGGCGATTTATCAAATGGATGACCGAGTGGTGGTCGATTTCAATCGAGGTTCCTTCTGCGCCGCGCGAAATATGGAATGCCGGAGCCTTGCACGGCCCGGATATCGACCATGACCTCGCGTCCAGGTCAGGTCGACGTGAGGCAAAAGTCTCTGGGAGTCAACAGGCAAGGTCGATTTACGCCTTGTAGCTAATCTCCGGCGATTGAGGGCCGCGAACGGCCAGGCGTAAAGAGGCTCCAATATTGGTTGCGGTAATAGTGGTGGATGTGAAGGAAGCCGTGGATCGCTGCACTTCGTCGGCGTGTACTTCCCAGAGTAAAGCTCTGGAACTGGTTGAATCGTAGGCATGACCAAGAGAGACGTCGCGGACCTGTTCGGTAACCGTTTCCTGACCGTGCCTGCCCCGTCGGAGAAATTCCCTGAGAAGGGGATGCCGGCGACGGATGCCATGAGGCTGCTGGATGAGGACCTCGTCATGGAAGGCGACCCGCAGCGCAATCTCGCCACGTTTGTGACCACCTGGATGGAGCCGGAGGCGCAACGCGTCATCGCCGAGAACCTCCACCGCAACTTCATCGACCACGCGGAGTACCCCATCTCCGCCGAGATCGAGCAGCGCTGCGTGCGCATGCTCGCCGACCTCTTCCACGCACCGGGCAAGACCACGGGATGTCGGACCCAGGGCTCGTCCGAGGCGATCATGCTCGGTGCGCTGTCGCTGAAGTGGAAGTGGCGGGAACGCCGCCAGGCGGCCGGCCTGTCGGTCGACCGGCCCAATCTGGTTTTCGGCGGTGACGTCCACGTCGTGTGGGAGAAGTTCTGCCGCTACTTCGACGTCGAGCCGCGGATCGTGCCGCTTGCCGAGGACAAGTACACGATCGGCCCGGAGGACGTTCAACCCCACCTCGACGAGAACACGATCGGTGTCGTCGCCGTGGTCGGCACCACGTTCACCGGTCACATGGATGATGTTGTCGGGATCAACAAGCTCCTGCGGGAAATCCGTAAGGAACGGGACCTCGACATCCCGATTCATGTCGACGGCGCCAGCGGCGGTTTCGTGTGGCCCTTCCTCTACCCGGATTCGAAATGGGACTTCCGACTCGAGCAGGTCCGCTCCATCAATGTCTCGGGCCATAAGTACGGCCTGGTCTACCCCGGCGTCGGCTGGCTGGTCTTCCGTGAGGAGTCCGACCTGGCCGAGGACCTCGTGTTCTACGAGAACTACCTGGGAAAGACCGACGCGACCTTCACGCTGAACTTCTCGACCGGCTCGGCAATGGTGCTCGCGCAGTACTACAACTTCGTGAGGCTGGGTCGCCAGGGCTACACCTACGTCATGGAGACGATGCAGAAGAACGCCCGCGCGTTGGCGGACAACCTCCGTAACAGCGGTCGCTTCGAAGTGATTGGCAGCGACCTCGAGCAGCTGCCGCTGGTCGCCTTCCGCCTCGCCGGCAAGCACGCCTATGACGAGTCCGACATCGCCTGGCAGCTCTCGGCCGAGCGCGGCTGGATGGTGCCGGCGTACACGCTCCCGCCCAATGCCGAGCGGGTGAAGATCCTGCGAGCCCTGGTCAAGGAGACCTTGAGTCGTGAGCAGATCGAGCGTCTGACTCAGGACATCGCTGACGCGTGCAGCACCTTGGACCACAAGGGTGCGATCACCGAGGTCGAGCTGGCTCAGGTTCACCGCAGCACCGGCTTCTGACGCAGCAACCGGCACCTTCAGGACGAGCGACAGAACCGGTCTCTCCTGGCCGGCAGAACGTTGCTGGGCTGGATCCCACCGAGTTCGAGCGTTCCGTCGTAGAGACGCACGGTCGCTGAGGAGCAGCCGACGCTCGGCAGTCCTGCGGGTCGTGGCCCCCTGGGCAAAGATCGTCATGGGGGTTCAGTCCCTCGTCTCTCTGCTGATCCTCGGACTCGTCGTCGCCCGGGGGGTCAACGTGCTTGCCCAGCAACGGCGCGGACGGCCGGGTCACCCAGACGGCTTTGCGGCGGTGCGTGCCGTACGCAGGTGCAGTGGAGTGGACCTCGACGTAACCGCCTCATGCCCACGGTCGGTCTGGGTACGGGCGTGCTCGGCGGATGTCCTGAAGGCAACCCTCATCGGCGTCGAGTCGGGCGCAACTGGATTCCAAGATCCCCCTCCAGACGGGGCGCAGGACTTGTGGACGCGCTTGAAATCCCACGTCACCGAGCGGTGGAAGGAGGACGACCGCCATGACCGACGAGGACATCCTCCTGGGCATCGCCCTGACCGTCGCCCTCGCCACCGGCTCGCAGATCCTGGCGAACAAGCTGCGCGTCCCCGCGCTGATCATCCTGTTGCCGGTCGGCTTCACGGCGGGCGCCCTGACCGACATCATTCACCCCGAGCGGCTCATCGGCCCGGACTTTTCCGCGCTGGTCTCGCTGTCCGTCGCCGTGATCCTCTACGACGCGGGCCTCGGGCTGAACCTGCGCAACCTGACCGGCCGTACCCGCGGAACCGTCACGCGACTGCTGATCATCGGCATCCTGGTCACCTTCTTCGCCGTGGGGAGTATCGGGCCGGCTCTGTTCGACATCCCGCTGCGGGTGGCCGCGATGATCGGCATGATCCTCGTCGTGTCCGGTCCCACAGTGGTCGGCCCCCTGCTGGAGTATGTCCGGCCGACGGACAAACTGCGGCGCATCCTGATCTGGGAAGGAACGCTGACCGACCCGATCGGCGGCATCCTCGGAGCCGTCACCTTCCACGCCGTCGCGACCTCTCACCGGATCGACATCGGCCGGGGCTACCAGATCGGGCAATTCCTCATCAGCATGGGCGTCGGCCTCGCGGGCGGCGCGGTGGGCACCGCCATCCTCTGGCTGACGCTGCACAAGTTGCGACTCGGCGAGACACTCGGCACCCTCGCCCAGTTGGCGACGGTGATCCTCGTTTCCGCTACCTGCGACATCGTCCGCGACGACACCGGTCTCATCGCCGCCATCGTCACTGGACTGGCCATCGCCAACCTCCCGGCGATGGACATGCCGGCTCGCCGACCCTTCCTCGAAACGCTCGTACAGATGATCATCGGCCTGCTGTTCATCTCCATCTCCTCCGCGGTCACTCCTGCGTCCGTTGTTCCCGTCCTGGTTCCCTCGCTCATCCTGATCGCCGTGCTCGTCCTCGTTGTCCGGCCGCTGATCGCATTCGCCGCGGCCTGGGGTTCTGACCTGACGGTGGGCGAATGGGGTTTCATCGGGTGGATGGCGCCGCGCGGCATCGTCGCGGCGTCAACCGCGTCCGCCTTCTCCGCCACCCTCGTGGCGAAAGGACTGCCCGGCGCGTCCAAGATCCTTCCCATCACCTTTCTCGTGATCGTGGGGACGGTCCTGCTCTACGCCCTGACCGCCGCGCCCGTGGCCCGGAAGCTGGGCGTCGTCCGATCGGCGCGGACGCGGCCTCTCCTGGTGGGCGGAGCCCCGTGGGTGATCGGCCTGGGGAAGGCTCTGAAGACTGCCGGGCTCGACGTCCTGATGTGGGCTGGGCTCGACGCGGAACGCAAGCGAATCACCACAGCCGGAATCGAACTCGCTCACGGAGAGATGCTGGCGACCGCGACCAACCCCCGAGCCCGCCTGGAGGGCGTATCGGCGGTGTTCCTGCTCACCGACGACGACGATTTCAACGCCCTCGCCTCCGTCGTCATCAAGGACAACGTGCAAGGGCCCGTCTACCGGGTCGGGCCACCGCGGGACAGCCACGGCGTGGTCGCCCCCTACACCGGCGGCGACATCCTCTTCGGCCGCGCGCTCGTCCGGCACCGCCTGGCGGCCCGCTATGAGCAGGGCGCCCGCTTCCACGTGCAGCCCGGATCCAAGCCGATCCCTTCGGACTACGACATCTTGTTCGTGGTCCGGGCCGACGGCCAACTGGCCCCGGTCACCGGGTCGCAGACGATCACACCCAAGCCGGGCGACACCGCCGTACTGATGGGCTCCGTATGACCTCGTGGGCCGCACGCTTCCGACTACGGCAGTACGCCAAGGCGAGTCTGTGGATCGTCCCCCTGTTCGGGCTCCTGCTCGGTGTCGCCCTCGCCGAAGCGACGTCCGCCATGGACGGGGCCTCCTGGCTGCCGAAGACCTGGGACTACTCCGCGTCGACCGCAAGCAACGTCCTCAGCTCCGTGGTCGGCGCGATGATCGCGCTGCTCGGCTTCGTCGTCACCATCGGGGTCCTCGTCATCCAACAGGCCACCGGCACCCTCTCACCGCGCTACATGCGGCTCTGGTACCGCGACCGGTTGCAGAAGGCCGTGCTGGCCACCTTCACCGGCACCTTCTCGTTCGCCTACACACTGCTGCGGAGCATCGAGACCAACTCAGTGCCCAACCTCGGTGTGACCCTGGCCGGCATCGCCGTGTCCGTGAGCCTCCTGCTCCTGCTGATCTACCTCAACCGCTTCACCCACAACCTGCGGCCCGTGGCCATCGCCGACATCGTGGGACGCCAGGGCGAACAGGTCCTCGACCGCATCGCGGCACATGTACGGAGCACCGCGGCGCCCGCCGGGGTGCCACTGGCGGCCGGCCCGGTGACCCGCATCCGGTCGGAACGCGGCGGTGTCATCCAGGCATTCGACGCACCCGGCATGGTCTCGCTCGCGGCGCGGCACGAATGCGTGCTCGTGCTGGCCGCCTCCGTCGGAGACTTCGTGCCGCCCAGCGGCACCGTCGTCGAGATCCACGGCGGTACGTCCACCCCTGCCCCGCGCCACGTGACCGAACTCCTCGCCCTCGGTCCGGAGCGGACGATCGAGCAGGACCCGGCCTTCGCCCTGCGCATCCTGGTCGACATCGCCATCAGGGCCCTCTCGCCCGCGGTCAACGACCCCACCACAGCCGTCCAGGTGCTGAACCACATCGAGGCGTTCCTGCACGCCATCGGACGTGCCGGAACCCGCAGTCAGTACGTGCTCGCCGACGACCGTGGCAGGCCACGCGTCGTGCTGCCCGGCCGGCCCTGGGAGAGCTACCTGGAACTCGCCGTCACCGAGATCCGCGACTACGGTGCAACCTCCGTCCAGGTCTGCCGACGGCTCCGGGCCCTCCTCGAAGGTCTCCTCTCAACGATGCCGGAGGAGTGCAGGCCCGCGCTCCGTGCCGAACTCGGCCTCCTCGACAACGCGGTAGAAAGAGAGTTCGGCGACGCCCCTCGCCGCGCCGACGCACGCACGGCCGACCCCCAGGGCATCGGGGGACGGCGCCGCCGGGACGCGCACCCCGACGCCTCACCGCCCGGCCGGCCCGGCCCGTAGGACATCTAGAGAGCGCTGATGTCGGCGACGTAGAGCCCTGATGGCGGGATCCGGCGGTGTCCGCCTGCTGCCGCGGGCGCGCTTACAGAGCACCGAAAGCGGCCCGGCTCTGCGGGCGGCCGGCAGGGTTCGGCGCGCCCGGACCCGGCTGCCCGTGCTCCGGCTCAGTCACGCTGCCGCTGCCGGTTAATGGCCTCGTCCAGGGTCGATGCCGCCATGATGAGCGACAGGTGGGTGAACGCCTGTGGGAAGTTGCCGAGTTGCTCGCCACTTGGGCCGATCTCCTCAGCGAACAGGCCGACATGGTTGGCGTAGGTGTGCATCTTCTCGAAGGTGTAGCGGGCCGGACGGATCCGCCCGGCCCGGGCCATGGCGTCGACGTAGAGGTAGGTGCAGAGGCTGAAGGTGCCCTCCGAGCCGCGCAGACCGTCCGGGGAGGCGGCCGGGTCGTACCGGTACACAAGACTGTCCGATACGAGCTTGCGCTCCATGGCGTCCAGGGTGGACAGCCAGCCAGGGCTCTTCGCGGGGAGAAACCCGACACGCGGGATCAGCATGAGGGAGGCGTCCAGGACGTCCCCTCCGTAGTGCTGCACCAGGGCCTGCTCGGCCTGGCTCCAGCCCTTGTCCATCACCTGTTCGAGAATGCTGTCACGGGCGTTGCGCCAGCGCAGAATGTCGGCCGGCCGGCTCAGTTCGGTCGCCAGGCGGAGGCCCCGGTCGAAGGCAACCCAGCACATCACCCGGCTGAACGTGAAGTCGTTGCGGCCCCCGCGCGTCTCCCAGACTCCCTCGTCCGGACGATCCCAGTTGTCGGAAAGCCAGTCCAGGGTCCGCGCGAGCCCCTTCCAGCCGTGGTATCCAAGCTCCTCACTGACATCCATGCCCTCGGCCATCGCGTAGAGGGCCTCGCCGTAGATGTCGAGTTGCAGCTGGTCGGCAGCCGCATTCCCGGCGCGAACCGGGTACGAGCCGCGGTAGCCCTCCCAGTGGTCGAGGATCTCCTCGCTCAGGTGCGGGTCCCCGTCGACCCGATACATGATCTGTAGGCGTTCACCGGGCAGATCCGCCCGGTCGCGCATCCGCTCACCCAGCCACTTGGTGAACGCCGACGCCTCTTCGGCGAACCCGAGGTCGAGCAGGGCCCTCACCGACAGCGCCCCGTCCCTCACCCACGAATACCGGTAGTCCCAGTTGCGCTCACCGCCGACCTGCTCCGGAAGACCCATGGTGGCGGCGGCGACCGGCGCACCGGTCGGGTGGTAGGTCAGGAGTTTGAGCGTGATGGCAGAGCGGTTCACCATTTCGGCCCAGCGCCCCCGGTAGTGGGAGGTGTGCAGCCACTTCTGCCAGAAGTCCACCTCACGCCACAAACTCGAAGTCACGCTCTCGACCGTGAGCGGAGGCGGCGCCTCACCGTCCACGTCGCACGTGGTGAACACGGCGACGGCCGACTCGCCGACTCCGAGAGTGACTGCCCCCTTCACGTCCTGGCCATCCCGTACCAGCGGAAAGCTGGCCTGCAGATGACCCGCGATACCGGGACCCCGGAACACTGCTCCCTGCGGCCGCAGGTCGAGCTCGTGGTCGGCCCGGCCGTAGTCGAACCGCGGCCTGCACTCCAGAACGAATCGCACGGTGCCGCGCACCACGCGAATCACCCGCATCAGGCTGTGGCGGTCGCTGGGGACGCGCCTGGTGTTCGCCGGCATCCAGTCGATGACCTCGCCGACGCCCTCCGGCGACATGAACCTCGTGACCAGCACGCCGGTGTCCGGGTAGTAGAGCTGTTTGCACGATACGTTCGAGTGCTCCGGTGCAAGCCGGAAATACCCGCCGTGGTCGTGATCGAGCAGCGAGGCGAAGACACTCGGCGAGTCGAACCTCGGCGAGCAGAACCAGTTCACCACGCCCTCAGAGGACACCAGGGCGGCGGTCTGCAGGTCGCCCACCAGACCGTGGTCGGCGATGGGTGGATAGCGGTCCATGAGTGTCCAATCAGGGAAGTTTCGGCGTGATCCACTATCTGACAGGCCATATGCGGCCGCCTCTCGGAACCTCGGACGGCCCAATCGGACCGAAAGCCGCAGCCCGAACGGAGGCAGACATCACGCCCCTGATTCCAACCACGGCAAGCGGGGCGACGACGCCCCGCCGACAGGGACGGGAACGCCATGCCTCACATGACCGCCTTCGCCAAACCGGTGGTTCTTGGTACAAGCGGTCAGTTCGCCAGAGCGGCTGGACGTACAGCCTCCGGTCCGAAGCGCCGACGGGCGCGGTCTGCGGCGGCTTCAGCCGCGCGGGCGCGGGCATCGCCGGGGTCCAAAGAGAGCTGGCGATAGGCCCTGCCGGTTGGCAGCAGGTTGTCTGCGCGGATCGCGAAGGCGCGTACTCGCGCTCGCTGCAATCCGAGACCGGCCAGCAGGCTCAGCACAGCCGCGGCGAGGGCGGGCGAGTGGTTGGTGGGTTCCGGCAGGGCGCGCGTGCGTGTCGTGGAGCTGCGGTCGGCGTACCGCACCGTGAGGGTGAGTCGGCTCGCAATCTGGCTTTCGCCTCGCAGGCGTTGGCCGATCTGGTCGGCAAGTCCCAGAACTGCGCGGTGATGCTGTGCGGGGTCGAGGCAGTCCCGCTCCAGCACACGGTCGGCGATCAGATGCGCTGCCGGTTCTGCGGGGACGACCGGACGAGGGTCGTGGCCGCGGGCACGCTCGACCAACAGCCGCGCCTGGCCGACGCCGAGGAGCCGCTGCAAGGCGACCGAAGGCAGGTCGGTGATCTGGCCGATGGTGTGCAGGCCGTATCTGTGAAGCGTTTCCGCCATGGTGCGCCCGACTCCGGGCAGCGCGGTGACGGGCCGCGGGTACAGCCAGTCGGCCACGTGATTGGCGGGGACCCAGGTGGTCTCGCCCGGCGCGGACGCGTCGGCCGCCATGGCCGCCAGCATGCGATTGCCCGCAAGCCCTGCGCTGCTGTCGATGCCGTAGAGAGCCTTCAACCTGAGCTTCGCCAGTTGTACGACGTCGTAGGCGGACAGATCGAAGTATCTGAGTGCCGAAGTCAGGTCGAGTTGGACGGCGCCTGGCGGGACAGCTTGGACGTGAGGAGTAATACCAGACATCAGTTCGATCACGCTGCCGAGCTGGTCCTCGGTCAGCCCAGCGTGCAGATGGAGGTGGGCGATGTGCCGCTGACGTGCGCTCATCCCGCGCTCCCGGGGCTTCGGTGGCCGAATTTCTTCAGGTCGGCCGAGCGGGTGCCGGCCGGCTGGAGGTCGGCGTACGGATGCAGCCGTGCGCCGGTGGTGCCGTTGGCCAGCGTGCGCTGCGGCTGGGCGGGGGTCGGGTGCGGGCGGTCGGCGCCGAGCAGGGCGAGGGCGGCTTCGGGGCCGTTGTCGCGGCGGGCGGCGGCGATCTCGTCCAGATCCCAGGCCATGGAACCGACGACGGTACGGCGGGTGCCTCGGACTTGGACCGTGCCGCGCACCAGCAGCAGCCCGCTGTGGAAGACGGTGTGCGCGCAGGCCGGGTGGGAGTCCTCGAAGAAGGCCAGGTCTACCAGGCCGGACCCGTCCTCCAGGGTGACGAAGATGATCCGCTTGCCGCTCGCGATCGGCGGGGTCTGGGTCGAGGCTCGTACGCCTGCGACGAGGACCTGCTGACCGGCCCGCATACCCGCCAGATGGGCGGCGTCGGTCGCGCCGATCTCGCGCAGCAGCCGATGGTGATGCTCCATCAGATGCCTGGAGACGTCGATGCCGAGGGTGCTCAACTCGGCGCTCAGGGCTTCGCGTCCGGTCATCTCCGGCAGCCCGCTCGGCTCCACTCCCCCAACGGCGCTCGCAACGATGGGCAGTTGACCTGAACCCGCGGTCCGGCTGCGGGACTGCCGATGCAACTCGGCGATCTGGAGCAGCAGATCGCGGCGCGTGAGGCGGCCGTCGTGCAGGCAGGTGAGCGCGCCGATCTCGGCGAGCCGTTCGGCGATCGGTCTGCTGGGACGGGCCCGCTGCCAGAAGTCCGACAGCGATCCGTACGGCTGGCTCTCCTCGATCCGCGCGCACTCGTCCTCGCTGATGCCGTGCACCGCGGACAACGCCAGCCGCACACCCCACTGGTCTCCGTCGCCCTTCTCCACGGTGTGCCTCACCTGGGAGCGGTTGACGTCGACAGGCAGGACCTGCACGCCACCCCGGCGGGCGTCGGCGACGAGCACGCGCTTGGGCCACATCCCGGGGTCGTGTTCGAGCAGGCCCGCCAACAGGAACGCCGGATAGTGCGCCTTGAGCCAGGCGCTCTGCAGGGCCGGCACGGCGAAGGCGACCGCGTGTGCCCGGCAGAAGCCGTACGCACCGAAGGCCTCGACGGTCTTCCAGACCTCGTCCCGGACGGCCGCGCTGTAGCCGCGTGCGCGTGCCAGCTCGTGGAACCAGTCCCTGATCCTGGGCAGTTGGTCCTTGTCGCCGAGCGCCCGCCGGGTGAACTCCGCGAAGGCCGGGTCGCAGCCGGTCATCACCGAGAACGTCTCGATGATCTGCTCGTGCCAGATGGTCACGCCGTAGGTGTCGGAAAGCACCGGTTCGAGGTCCGGGTGGGCGTAGGAGGGTGTGCCGCCGTGGCGGGCGGCGATGTAGCGCTCGGGCATGCCGCCGGCCACCGGGCCGGGCCGGAAGAGGCTGATGTCGGCGATGACGTCCTGGGGGTCGCGGGGCTGGAGCCGGGAGAGGAGGTCCTGCTGGCCGGGGGACTCCAGTTGGAAAAGGCCGAGGGTCTGACTCTCCTGGATGAGCTTGAAGGCGAAGACGTCGTCGAGCGGCACCTGTTGGGGGTCGTCCAGGTCGATGTGGTTGCCGGTGGTCCGTTCGATCTCGGTGACCGCGTGAGCCATCGCGGACTGCATCCGCACGCCCAGGACGTCGAGCTTGATGTTGCCCAGCGCTTCGATCTCCTCCTTCGCCGCCATGGCCATGGGGTAGTCGCCCTGCGGGGTGGGCTGCACCGGCAGCCGGTCCAGGAGGGTGGCATTGCTGATGACCACGCCACAGGGGTGCATGGCCATGCCGTGGACCAGGGAGTCGAGGCCCTCGGCGAGTTCCCACAGGGGGCCGTAGCGGTCTGCCTCCGCCGCCAGCTGCTGTAGTTCCGGCAGTTCGGCGAGGGCGCTCGTGATGTCGGAGGCGCGCAGGTGAGGGAAGCTCTTGGCGATCCGGTCGACGTCCGAGGGCGCGATACCGAGGGCCAGGCCAACATCCCGCAGTGCCCTGCGCGCACGGTAGGTCTCGGGCATGGCGGTGACCGCGATCCGTTCCTTGCCGAACCGTTCGAAGATCGTGTCGTAGCACTCCAGGCGTCTGGCGGACTCCACGTCGATGTCGATGTCGGGCAGTGTTTTCCGGCGCAGGTTCAGGAAGCGTTCGAACAGCAGGCGGTGGTCCAGCGGGTTGGCGGTGGCGATGCCGAGGGCGTGGCAGACCATCGACCCGGCACTGGAGCCGCGGGCCGCGACCCGGATGCCCTTCTCCCGGATGTCGGCCACGACTTGGCCGACGGCAAGGAAGTACGAGCTGTAGTCCAGCTTGGAGATCACGTTCAGCTCTTCGCCCAGCCGGTCGAGCGCCGCCCGGTCGCGGTCGAGACCACGTCGGGCCATGCCGGCCTCGCACTGCCGGCGCAGCAGCTCTCCGGCTCCTCCCGATCCGGGCTCGGCGCCGAAGAGCGCCGGTTCCGGGAAGTGCGGTGTGCCGAGGCCGAGGTCGGCTTCGGGGTCGATGGCGCACATGGCCGCCGTGGCAGCGGTGTCCGCCACCAGGCGGCGTGCCCGCCGGGCATCCGTTCCGGCGCACTCGGCAACCATCCGCGCGATGACCGTCATTGCCCTCTCGTTCTTGAGCCAGCGTTGCCCGCTGTCCAGGCGGCGCCGGTCGATCGGCCGCAACAGCCGTGCGGCGTCCAGGACATCAGCGAGCCGGTGCTGGTCGGGGTCGGCGTAGCGGACCGCGTTGGAGAGCACGGCGGTGGTGCGGGTACGGTCGGCCAGGGCGAGGGTGCGGGCGGCCAGGCGCAGGGATCCGGGACCAGTGCCGGAACGTTTCTGCGCAACGACTTCCAGCCGGACCTGCCTCCCGAAGATCTCCTTCCAGGGCGCCAGCAGCTTCATCGCGACGTCCTCCCGGCCCACCGACAGCGCCCGCGCCGGTTCCGAGAGCGGTCCGAGCAGTACGGTCAGCCCGGGGCCGCCGTACTCGCGCAGCGCCTCCCACGGCACCACCGGCGGCGTACCGGACAGGGCACCGACATGGGCCGCCGATGTGATGCGGCACAGCCGCGCCCAGCCCGCCCGGTTCTGTGCGAGCAGCACGAACCGCAGCGGCGGCTCGACGACGTGCGCACCACCGCGCGCCGGGGTGCGGTGCCGCTGAGCGGGCGGCGGAGGCGCCAGGGCCTGCACCGCCAGATCGATGCCGAAGAGCGGCCGGACCCCGTCCTTCATGCAGGCCTGGGCGAATCGAACAGCTCCGGTGACCGTGTCCCGGTCGGTGAGCGCGAGCGCGGACATGCCCCGCTCGGCCGCCCGCCGGACGAGCTGCTCGGGGTGGGCGGCGCCGTAGCGAGCGGAGTAACCGGACGCGACGTGCAGATGGGCGAAGCCCGCCATGCCGCACCTCCATCACTCCACCCCTTTTCAACCATATGTCCGATACGTTCATCGTACGTCCGTTCGATTACTCTAACCCCATCAGCCCCGGTCGGCGACCACGTTCAAACACATGACCGATTCTTCGGGGAGGTGGACAGCGTCCGAAACAGGCAGCATTCCGTCAGCTCCCCGGCAGGGCAGAGCAGTTGAGGGCAATCACTTCAGAGCACTCGCCGCATCGCGGCAATTCGGCAGGCCGAGACGGCTCACAAGTAACGGAATGCAGCGCGATCGACACTTTTCGTGACGGTGCATGCCGGCCGGCCTCGTCGGAATGCGTCGCCGTGACGAGGCGGCACAGGTCGGCCCGGCCGCGGGCGCCGTCCCGGGCGAGGAACCTGTACGCGTGCGGGCCGCTCCGCCGCCAGGTCCGCGCCGAACGATCGAATGCCCGTGCGACAACCTTTCGGCCCTCTCCCACCTGCGGAAACGTCCGTGGCCCCGGACCGTGAGGACATGACGCAGAGGAGCTTTCTCGCCGAGGTGAAGGACGCGGTCACCCCGCGCGCCACGCTGCTGGTCATCGGCGTGATCACCCTTCAGCTGCTGTTCATCGCCTCCTATGTGGGCGCGCTGCACGACCCCAAGCCCAAGGACGTGCCCTTCGGGGTGGTGGCGCCCCAGGCCGTGGCCCAGCAGGCGGTGGCCCGGCTGGAGCAGTTGCCCGGCTCGCCGCTGGACCCGCGCACGGTGGCCGACGTCGCGACGGCCCAGAAGCAGATCCTGAACCGGGACATCGACGGAGCACTGATCATCGACCCGCGCGGGACCACCGACACACTCCTGGTCGCCTCGGGCGGAGGCACTGTCCTCGCCACCGCCCTGGACACGCTCGTCACCACGCTGGAGAAGGCGGAGCAGCGGACGATCAGGACGCTGGACGTGGCCCCGGCCTCGGACCAGGACTTCGACGGGCTGTCCTCCTTCTACTTGGTCGTGGGCTGGTGCGTCGGCGGCTATCTGTGCGCCTCGATCCTGGCGATCAGTACGGGCGCAAGGCCGGCCAACCCGCGCCGCGCGGTGATCCGCCTGCTCGTGATGGCGCTGGTCTCGATCGTCGGCGGGCTCGGCGGCGCGGTCATCGTGGGGCCGATCCTGGGCGCCCTGCCGGGCAGCGTGATGGCTTTCTGGGGGCTCGGCGCGCTCGTCACCTTCGCGGTGGGAGCGGCGACGCTCGCCCTCCAGGGCATTTTCGGGATCGTCGGCATCGGCCTGGCGATCCTGCTCGTGGTGATCGCGGGCAACCCGAGCGCGGGCGGCGCCTTCCCGCTGCCGATGCTGCCGCCGTTCTGGAAGGCGATCGGGCCGGCGCTGCCACCGGGTGCCGGGACGTGGGCGGCGCGCTCGATCGCGTACTTCAAGGGCAACGACACGACCGCCGCTCTGCTGGTGCTGTCGGCATGGGCGGCGGCCGGGATCGTGATCACGCTGCTGGCGGCGGGACTGCGCCGGCGGCGCTCGGAGGCGGCCCTTCCGGGCGGGGTGCCGTGAGCCCCGGAAGACCTCTCCCTCGTACGCGGATCCCTCGTATATGGATCCCTCGTACGTGGAGCTCCCGTACGTGGAGCTCTCGTATGAGAATCACGCGTACGTGAATAACCCGCACGCGAAAGTCCCGCCCCTCGCGCGCGGGGCGGGACTTCACGAAACAGAACCGGAACCGGTGTGATGGCCGGTCAGGTCAGCCGATCTCGGCGCCGAAGGTCGAGAGGGCCTCGGTGACCGGCTGGAAGAAGGTCTCGCCGCCGGAGGTGCAGTCGCCGCTGCCGCCGGAGGTGAGGCCGATCGCCGCGTCGCCGTCGAAGAGCGAGCCGCCGCTGTCGCCGGGCTCGGCGCAGACGTCGGTCTGGATGAGGCCGTTGACGATGTCGCCGTTGCCGTAGTTCACGGTGGCGTCCAGGCCGGTGACCGTGCCGTCGTGCACCTGGGTCGTCGAGCCGCTGCGGGTCACCTTCTCGCCGACCGTGGCGTCGGCGGCGTGGGTGATGGCCTGCGAGGAGCCGTTGTAGAGGTCGACCTCGCTCGGGTGGTCCACGTCGGACGTGTACTTGACCAGGCCGAAGTCGTTGTCCGGGAAGCTGGACTGCTCGTTGGTGCCGATCTCGTTGCCGCTGGAGTCGGACCAGGTGGAGATGGCCTCGGTGCAGTGGCCGGCCGTGATGAAGTACGGCTGGCCGCCCTTGACCACGTTGAAGCCGAGCGAGCAGCGCCCGCCCGAGCCGGAGATCGCGTCGCCGCCCGCGATGAAGGGCTTGAACTCCCCCTTCGTACGCTGGACTTCGGCCACCGAGCCGAGGCCGTCGACGACCTTGGTCAGCTTGGTCCACTCGGCCTTGGAGACCGTGCGGTCGGCGGTGACGACGACCTTGTTGGTCGTCGGGTCGGTCACCCAGGAGGTGCCGGGGATGGTCGCGTCCTTCTTGAGCGTGGTGTGGGCGCTCTTGATCTCGGCGAGGGAGTTCTCGACGATTCTCGCCTTGGCGCCGGCCGCCTCGACGGTCTTGGCGGCGGTCTTGTCCAGCACGTTGACGACGAGGCTCTTGGCCTTCGCGTCGTAGAACGTGCCCGCCGCGTCGGTGCCGAGGTCCTTGCCGAGGGTCGAGGCGAGCTTTCCGGCCGCTGTGACCGACAGGGTCTCGGGCGCGGCGGTCTTCGGGGCCTCACTGGCGTTCGCAGTCTGGAAGGTGACTGCCGCGGCGATCAGCGCGGTGATGCCCGCACCTGCCACGGCCGCACGTCGCTTGGGTATGCGTCGGTGCTTCAACTCGGGTCCTCCTGTGGGGGGTCGGTCCGAGAGGTTGTGGGGACCTCACGAACCGGAGGGCGTTGAACAGCGCCCACTATTCCGAGGTCAACAGGGAGCACACAAGGGCGTCTTCAGGACGCGCGTAGAACGCGCTTTGCGCGCCCCTTACCTTTTGACAGTCCACGGTCACCCCACGTCTTCGCTCTGCAAACACTACGAGCGAGTAGCCTGTGCGCACTCTGTGAGGTCTACTCCTGTCCGAAATTCGACCCCTCGGGGTCCGGATCCATCCGGGGTTCGGCGGGCAGGAGTTGCTCCTGCACCGGTTGCTGCGACGGCTGCACCTGTGGCTGCGGCGGCTGTATCGGCGACTGCGCCTGCTGCACCGGCTGCTGAGGAGCCGCCGGCATCGTCGGCTGCGCCCGCTCCAGGAACCGCAGCAGTTCGACCGGGAAGGGCAGGACGAGCGTGGAGTTCTTCTCGGCGGCGACCGCCACCACCGTCTGCAGCAGCCGCAGTTGCAGCGCGGCGGGCTGCTCGGACATCTCCTTGGCGGCCTCGGCGAGTTTCTTCGACGCCTGGAGTTCGGCGTCCGCATTGATGACCCGGGCGCGCCGCTCGCGGTCGGCCTCGGCCTGCCGGGCCATGGAGCGCTTCATGGTCTCGGGCAGGGAGACGTCCTTGATCTCGACGCGGTCGATGGTGACGCCCCACTCCACGGCCGGGCTGTCGATCATCAACTCCAGGCCCTGGTTGAGCTTTTCGCGGTTGGAGAGCAGATCGTCCAGCTCGCTCTTGCCGATGATGGACCTCAGTGAGGTCTGCGCCATCTGCGCGACCGCGAACCGGTAGTCCTCGACCCGGACGATCGCCTCGGCCGGCGAGGTCACCTTGAAGTAGACGACGGCGTCCACCCGCACCGTGACGTTGTCCCGGGTGATGCCCTCCTGCCCAGGCACGGGCATCGTCACGATCTGCATGTTGACCTTGCGGAGCTTGTCCACGAACGGAACGATCATGGTGAACCCGGGCTCGCGCACCTCGGAGCGGAGCTTGCCGAGCCGGAACACCACGCCTCGTTCGTACTGTTTGACGACCCGCGCCGCCGACATCACGTACACCACACCGGCCGACGCGAGGGTCACTCCCGCAGCCACCAGCTCCTCGACCATGCCGGCCCCCCAGGGTCCGAAGTGGGCGTATGGGCGTATTACAGAGGAGTTATTACGGATGAGTCATTACAGAGGCGTACCGCCTGTACTTCGAAGGTAACTCCGGGGCACGGACAAGGGCGAGCCCCCGCACGGCAGTTGCGTGCGGGGGCTCGTCTGCTGCTGGCTGCGCCTGTGTGAGCCGGCTCGTCAGCCGACGCTCACGCCGTAGTAGCTCAGGGCCTCGGTGACCGGCTGGAAGAAGGTCGTGCCGCCGGAGGTGCAGTTGCCACTGCCGCCGGAGGTCAGACCGTACGCCACGGAACCGCCGTACAGCGGACCGCCGCTGTCGCCGCCCTCGGCGCAGACCGTGGTCTGGATCATGCCGTAGACGATGTCGCCGCTGCCGTAGTTGACGGTGGCGTTCAGGGCGGTGACCCGGCCGCTGTGGGTGCCGGTGGTGGAACCGCGACGGTAGACCGTCGTGCCCACGCTCGGCGTGGCGGCACTGGAGATGGTCTGGCTGCCGACTCGACTCGGGTGCGCGGCCGACCCGGTGTACCGGACCAGCGCGAAGTCGTTGGTCGGGAAGCTGTAGCTGACGTTCGTACCCAGCGTCGTGCTCTGGCCCGAGTTGGAGTACCAGGTCGAGGCGACCTCACCGCAGTGGCCGGCGGTCAGGAAGTAGTAGGTGCTCCCGCTGTGCACGTTGAAGCCGAGCGAACAGCGGTAGCCGCCACCGTAGATGGCGTCGCCACCGGTGATCAGCTTCTTGAACTGACCCGCGGTGTGCTTGATGGTGAGGGCGTCGGCATTGCTGCCGGCCTGGCTCTTGATCTTCGCGATCTCGGCCTTGGAGACCGTGCTGTCGACGGTGACGACGACACGGTTGGTCTTGCTGTCGACGGCCCAGGCGGTGCCCGGGACATCCGCCTTGAGGACCGAGGCGTTGGCGCTCTTGAGCTGGGTGGTGCTGAAGGGGGTGGCAGTGGACGCGTTCGCGCTGGGGACCGCGATCGCGGCGGCGGCCACGAGTCCGGTGGTGACGGCGATGAGCCGGGTCCGTCTCGCAATGCCGCTGCGGGGGGTGGTGCGCTTGATCCTCACGTTCGTTCCTCCCAAGGGGAAGTCGGGGGCCCGCGTGGGGTCGGGGCCCGTGAGGCGCAGCCAGGGCTCTGATCGTCCGGTTTCCGGACACGCCGTGCCCCTGACAAGCGCTTGCCGGGAGTATTCGGCCGAACGACCGGTAGGCGCAAGGGCGCCTTTCGGCCGTCAACCTTTGAACAAGCTATGAGATCTGGCCACTGTGCCCTGCTTCGGACCAAGTTGCGCTCCCCCGCCTCGATCGCGACCTCGGGGTCAGGTCGGAGAAGGTGTCGAAGTCCCTTACGCCCCACACGCCTTCGCGCACCAGCACGACCAGCCGCCGCCCGCCGAGCGCGACCCGTGCGGTGCCCACCGGTCCGGTGTCGGCCGCGAGCCGCACCTCACCGTCGAAGGGCCGCCCGTCCACGGTCAGCCCGTCCGCCGCGGCGGCCGTCAGCACCACGCCGTCGCCGTCGGCCGCCCAGATCCCGGGGATGTCCGGAAGTCGCCCGCCCGTAGGGCGCCGACACCGTCTCGACGCGGTGCTCCTGCCACTGCTTCCACGCGTCGTACGCGTCCGAAGTCATGAGATCGGCCTCGCCGTCATGCGATCAGCCCCTCCACTCCGGCTCGGACAACCCGAGGTGGGAGCGCAGAGTGGCGCCGCGGTATTCCGTGCGGAACGCGCCGCGTTCCTGGAGCAGCGGCACCACCCGGTCCACGAACTCGTCGAGTCCGCCGGGCGTCAGATGCGGTACGAGGATGAAGCCGTCGGCGGCGTCACGCTGCACGAACTCGTCGAGCTCGGTGGCGACCGCCTCCGCGGTGCCGCTGAAGGACTGCCGGCCGCCCACCTCGATCACGGTCTGCCGGATGGACAGCCCCTTCTCCTTCGACAGGGCCCGCCACTTCTCGGCGATCGCGACGGTGTCGCCGCGCCGGGTCCGGCCCTGGGTGATCGCGGAGTCCGCCACCGGGTCGCTGTCGGGAAGCGGCCCGTCGGGGTCGTACGACGAAAGGTCCGTGCCCCAGATCTGCTCCAGCGCGAGGATCGCGTTCTGCGGGGAGACCTGTTGGCGCCGGATCTCGGTGGCCCGCTCCTGGGCCTCGGCGGCGGTGTCACCGAGAACGACGCTGACGCCGGGCATGATCTTCAGGTCGTCCGGGGTGCGGCCGTACTTGTCCATACGGCGCTTCACGTCGGCGTAGAAGGAGCGCCCCGCCTCAAGCGAGCCGTGCCGCGTGCTGTGTCTTCCCGGGGGACAACCCCCGGACCCCCGGCCGGAAAAGACCACGTCGGCTGTGGCGGCGGCGAACTCCCGCCCCTCGTCCGAGTCCCCCGCCTGGATGACGACCGGGTGCCCCTGCGGTGAGCGCGGCACGGTGAACTCGCCGGCGATGTCGAAGTGCTGCCCGCGGTGCGCGAAGGGCCGGGGGATGCCGTCGGGGGTCCAGGAGTCCCACAACTTCCGTGCCACCTCGACGAATTCGGCGGCCCGCGTATAGCGGTCGGCCCGGTCGAGGTAGCCGCCGCGGCGGAAGTTCTCGCCGGTGAAGGCGTCGGAGGAGGTCACCACGTTCCAGGCCGCCCGGCCGCCGCTGAGGTGGTCCAACGTGGCCAGCCTGCGGGCGAGTTCGTAGGGCTCGTTGAAGGTCGCGTTGACCGTGGCGGCGAGGCCGAGCCGCTCGGTGACGGCGGTGAGCGCGTTGAGGACCGTGAGCGACTCGGGTCGCCCGACTACGTCCAAGTCGTGGACACGGCCCTTGTGTTCGCGCAGCCGCAGCCCCTCGGCGAGGAAGAAGAAGTCGAAGAGACCGCGTTCGGCCGTGCGGGCGAGGTGCTCGAAGGACGAGAAGTCGATCTGCGACTTCGAGCGCGGATCGGCCCACACGGTGGAGTTGTTGACGCCGGGGAAGTGCGCGGCGAGATGCATTTTCCTACGGGACGTACGAGTCCGTACGGTCATGACGCTCCCCCGGTCACGGCGTACTGGTTGGCGGGCCGGGCGAGGCCCAGGTGCTCCCGGAGCGTGCTGCCCGGGTAGAAGGTGCGGAACAGGCCGCGGTGTTGAAGCAGCGCGACGGTGCCGTTGACGAGCCGCTCCAGGTCGCGGCGCGGCTCGGTGGGCGTGAGGTGGAAGCCGTCGACGATGCCGTTCGTGTGCCAGGTGGCGATCAGTTCGGCGAGGTCCACGGGGCCGCCCCGGTACAGCGGGCCCTGCACGGTCTGCCGGGGGCCGCCCCCGCCGTGCCCCGGCTCGGCCGCGTGCTCGCCGTCGCCGAGGTCGACGAGGAGGCTCGCGAAGACGCGCAGGGAGTCGGGGTCGCGTCCGAACTCCTGGGCGCTCCCGCGGAGTTGTTCCCGTACGGCGGCGGCCTGCGCGGCACTCGACGCCCGGACGAGGACCACGTCGGCGTACCGGGCCGCGGTGCGCCGGGCGTGCCCCTCGGTGGCGTCGGCCACGCGGACGGGGTGGCCCTGCGGGGGGCGCGGCACGATCGAGGGGCCCTTCACCGAGAAGGCGCTGCCGGTGAAGTCGACGTAGTGCAGCTTGTCCCGGTCGATGAACCGGCCCGTCGCCAGGTCCCGGATCTCGGCGTCGTCCTCCCAGCTGTCCCACAACTGGGCCGCCACATCGGCGACTTCGCCTGCTTCGCGCCACAGTTCGTCGGCGGGTGCCGCGTGCCGGCGGCCGAAGAGACGGGCCTCGCCCTCGGTGGTCGACACGTCGATCCGCCAGCCGGCCCGGCCGCGGCTGACCCAGTCGAGGGTGGCGACGGCGGCCTGGACGTGGAAGGGCTCGGTGTGCGTCGTCGTGACGGTGGGCACCAGGCCGATGCGGTCGGTGGCGGGCGCGACGCCGGACAGGACGGCGAGCGCGTCGGGCCCCGGGCGGGTGAAGGTGTCGCCGAGCGTCACGAAGTCGAGTCCGCCGCGCTCGGCGAGCCGCGCCGACTCGACGTAGGAGCCGACGTCGTACGCCGCCTCCTGGTCGATGGCGGCGGCCAGGTGCAAGAGCCCCCGGCCGTGCGATGAGGTCATGTCGGAGAACCTTTCAGAGAACCTTGGAGAGAAACGCTCGCGTGCGCTCGTGGCGGGGAGCGTCCAGCACGTCACCGGGTGGGCCCTGCTCGACGATCCTTCCGTCGGCCATGAACACCACCGTGTCGGCGACCTCGCGGGCGAAGCCGATCTCGTGGGTCACGACGATCATCGTGGTGCCCTGATGGGCCAAGTCCCGTATGACGTCGAGGACTTCGCCGACCAGCTCGGGGTCGAGCGCGGAGGTCGGTTCGTCGAACAGCAGCAGCTTCGGCTCCAGCGCGAGCGCCCGCGCGATGGCCACCCGCTGCTGCTGTCCGCCGGACAGCTGCCTGGGATAGGCGTCGGTCTTGTCGGCGAGGCCGACCCGGTCGAGGAGCCGGCGCGCGCTCTCGACGGCCTCCTTGCGCGGCCGCTTCAACGCCGAGACCGGTGCCTCGATGACGTTCTCCAGCACGGTGAGGTGCGGGAACAGGTTGAAGTTCTGGAAGACGAAGCCGATTTGGGTGCGCTGCTTCAGCACCTCGCGCTCGGGCAGTTCGTGCAGCTTGTCGCCCGAGCGCCGGTAGCCGACCAGCGTGCCGTCCACGCTGATCGCGCCGTGGTCCACCTTCTCCAGGTGGTTGATGGTGCGCAGCAGGGTCGACTTGCCGGAGCCGGACGGGCCGAGGACGACGGTCACGTCACCGGTGCGCACTTCCAGATCGATGCCCTTGAGGACCTCGAGCGGGCCGAAGCTCTTGTGGACGGATCTGATGTCGACCATGACGCTCATCGCGGGGCTTCCTTGCGGTAGTTGGGGAGGCATGTCATGCGGCCGCGCTGCGGGACTGCTCGCGCAGGAACAGCAGCGCCGCCCGCGCGGTGGCGTCGTTCTGGCGGAACGCGGGACCGCCGGTGCGCGGCCGGGTGAAGGCACCGGGCGTGCGTCCGTCGGTGTAGGGCCCGAGCGCGAACCGGCGGGGATGCGGCCGCCCGGCCCGGTCGAGGATCCGCCCGTCGCCGGGGTTCACCCGGAGGAGCCCGTCGGGGGTCTCGGCGGCGCCGTCGGCGTGCAGCTCGCGCAGCAGGGTGTCGCGGGCACGCCCGACGGTGGGCTCGGGCAGCCGTGCCTCGACCAGCGCCCGCGCCTCGACGAAGGAGTCCGGCACGGTGGCGCTGGATGCCCGGAACACTCCGTCCTCGGCACGGACGGTCATGTCGGCGCCCAGGAACTTCAGGACACCGGCGCGGGAGAGCGCCAGCATCTGCCGCAGCCGCGGCCCGGGCGGTCCGGAGGCCAGATAGCTGAAGAAGCCGTGCCACCAGGGGCCGATGCCACCGAGCCGGACCAGCTGGCCGTAGACGGAGAGCAGCCCGAGGAACACCGCCAAGTCCGGGCTGTACCGCGGATCATGACGTCTGCTCAGATCCTGCTCGACATAGCCGCGCAGCCCCTCCTGGAACTCCTCGAACGAGGAGTACCGCACCCCGTCCAGCGGGTGGTCGAGCGCGTCCAGATCCAGCCGGTCCGCCGGGTCGGGCACGGCGGACGCCACGAGGACCTGGAGGTCCGCGCCGCTCCCGGCCGCGTACTTCTCCTCGAAGTCGGCCCAGGGCATGGCGGTCCGCTCGGGATGCACGGTGAACAGCCGGTGGTAGTGGGCGAACCCCAACTCCTTCTCCACCAGCGGCCACACGTCCCGCCGGAAGTCGAACCCGGCGGGCCGCGCGAGCAGCGCTTCGACCTCCGGGGGACCGAAGAACCTTGGCAGCGGCGGCCGTTCACCACTCCAGTCGTAGCCGATCTTCGAGTGGTACGGCACTCCGCGCCGCGAGCCGACGTACAGCATCGGCTCCTGCCCCGACGGCACATACGTGTCGCCCTCGTAGCGCCCGCCCCGCCCCTCGGTCAGCAGCACCATCAGGTCGACGAAGGCGAGCCCGAACCCGCGCACGAGGACGGGTTCGCCGGCCTGCAGCGCGGACAGGTCGCTGTCGGCGGTGAAGTCGGGCGGGAGGTGAACCAGGCCGTGAGCCTCGGCGTACGCGGCCAACTGGTCCTGCTGGTCGTCGAGTTCGGCGTCGAGATGGCCGAGCGCGAGGACGACGAGGTCGGCGAGGAGCGGGCGCGGTCGGCCCTCCAGCCACACCTGCTGGTGGCCCTCGCGCGAGCCGCTGACCCGCAGGGCGCGCCGCGGGTGGTGGTGGACGGTGACGTCCGGGGGCAGGGCGGCGACGGCCCGCTCGTGGACCCAGCGCAGATACGACCCCTGCAGCTGCCGGTCCGCGAAGACGCGGCCGTCGATGCCGGCCCACTCGTGCAGCGTGGGGCCCTCGCGCACCGGGCCCTCCATGGCCACCGTCTCGTCGGTGAACATGGTGACGTCCTCGGCGTGGGAGTTCATCCACAGCAGCGGCGACTGCGCGGCACGCCAGATGCGTCCGGCGCCCGGCTGGTGGGGGTCGACGAGGTGGATGTCGAGGCCCGAACCGGCGTACAGCTGGGGCGCGTTGGCGGCGATCCGCTCGATGAGACCGGTCCCCCGCGGCCCGGCCCCGACGATCACCAGAGAGGGCCTCATCGCGCGCGCTCCGAACCGCGGGCGTAGTGCTTCTCCACGAAGTACTGCCCGACGCCGAGCACCGAGGTGACGACGGTGTACCAGACGGTGGCCACCATCAGCAGCGGGATGACCTGGTAGGTGCGGTGGTAGACGAGCTGCACGGAGAAGAGCAGATCGCTCACCGCGATGACGCTGACGATGGAGGTGCCCTTGAGGGTGCCGATCAGCATGTTCCCGGCGGGCGGCACGATGGAGCGCATCGCCTGCGGCAGCACGATCCGCCGCCAGCGCCGCCACCGGCTCAGGCCGAGCGCCTGGGCGGCCTCGATCTGCCCGCGCTCGACGGACAGGATGCCGCCGCGCACCACCTCGGCGGCGTACGCGGCCTCGTGCAGGGTCAGCCCGACGATGGCGACCTCGACCGGCCCGAGCAGATTGACCGTCTTCACCCCGAACAACTCCGGGTACAGGGCCCCGATGTTGAACCACAGCAGCAGCTGCACCAGGATCGGGATCGACCGGAACAGCCACACATAGCCCCAACTCACGCTCCGCAGAACGGGGTTGGCGGACAGCCGGAACGCGGCGAGCAGGGTACCCAGCGCGAAGCCGAGCACCATCACGACCGCGGTCAGCCACAGCGTGAGCCACAGCCCGCGCAGGACGGAGTCCGAGGTGAAGTAGTCGGCGACGACGTCCCACTGGAACGCCTTGTTGCGCACAACGGAGTTGACGGCGAGCCCGAGGAGCGCCAGCACGACGACGGCGGCGGTCCACTGCCCGAACCGGCGTTGCGGAACGATCTGCAGGGCGTCCGCACGCTCCGGTATGTCCGGGGCGGCGGGAATCTTGGCGAGGGTGTCGGAGGACATGCGAAGGCTCCGTGACGTAGGTCGAACACGGTGGTGCCTTCACACGGACGCGCCGCGTACGGCGCGCTACGGCCGAGCCCCTCAGCAGGGCCGTCCATCGACTGTACGGGGCCGTTTCCCCTCACTGTCAAGGCCGTCCATCATGTGAGCCGCACGTCTCAAGTCAGTTGACGCAGAACCGGATGCCTGTTCCACTTGGCCCATGCATCCACAGCAGTGGCTGGTCAAGCGCTCCCACATCGACTTCGGTCGAGTGTGGTCCTCTTCCTGTTGAGCCGACCCACTGCGCGCCCGTAATCCCTGATCGTCCCGATCCGGCTGGGCGTCTTTCGCGTTCTCCCTGCTCCGCCAGTTCCGCCTTCACACGCGCACCCCTCCCCTCGCGCTCTTTTCGCCTTTGCTCCCAGGAGACCGCACACCATGCGCCGTACGTCGACACGTACCCGTAAGACCAATTTTGCGCCCTTTACGCCCTTTGCTCTGATCACCTCGGCGACGCTGCTCCTCACGGCGTGCGGCTCGGGTTCGGGCGACGCCACCGACGCCGTGGGCGCGGCGGCCAAGGCCGACAAGATCCCCACCACTGACGTCGTCTCCGCCGTCCGGAAGGACGAGGCGTCGGCGAAGCTGCTGCCTTCGGGCGTCAAGAGCCTGACGGTCGCCATCAGCGTCGGCGGCACCCCGCCCGGCACGACCTACCTGGACGACGGCAAGACCCTGACCGGTCAGGACGTCGACTTCGCGGACGCCGTTGCCAAGGTGCTCGGGATCAAGCTCAAGACGGAACAGGCCGGCTTCGAGGCGATCCTGCCGGCCCTCGACAGCGGCAAGTACGACTTCGGCGCGAGCAACTTCGGCGTCACGGACGAACGCCGCAAGACCATCGACTTCGTCACCTACATCAACGACGGCCAGGGCTTCGCCACCCGCAAGGACAGCAAGCTGTCCAAGGTCACAGACCTCAAACAACTGTGCGGCCTGAACGTCGCCACCGGAGCGGGCACCACCTTCGAAGCCACGCTGGAGGAGAGCAAGAAGGTCTGCACGGACGCCGGCAAGAAGGCGTACAAGGTGCAGACGTACAGCGAGACGGGCGCCATCTGGTCCTCGCTCCAGCAGGGCCGCAGCGATGTCGTGATGTCCACCATCAACGGCCTGCGTTACGCGGTGGCGCATCAGGAGGGCGTGAAATTCCTCAACGAGTACCACCGCCTGGACGTGGGCTTCGCCTTCAAGAAGGGCACAAACCTGGCCCCCGCTTTCCAGTCGGCGGTGAACAAGCTGATAGCGGACGGCACTTACACCAAGATCCTCAAGAAGTGGGGAACGACGGGCTCGGCAATAGAGAAATCCCAGATCTCCCCACCCGAACTGAAAAACTGACGGCCGCTTTCCCGCGCCCCAAAGGGGCGCGGGGCCGTATCGATATGCGGCTCCGCCGCGTGAGCGCGATCAGCCACAACCAACCCGCAGCCGCTAACGCACCATCACCGCCTGCCTCTTGGGCGCAGACCGAACCCCCACCACCCGATCCATCAACGCGCCCAGAACATCCCGCACAGACGCCCGCTCCCGAGCATCACACTCCAGCACGGGAACCCCCGCACCAAGCCCCAACACCTCCCGCACGTCCCCCAGTTCGACCCGCTCCGCACCGTCGAACCGATTCACCACGAGCACGAACGGCGCGCCCCGGGCCTCGAAGTAGTCGACGGCCGGAAAGCAGTCCTCGATCCGCCGGGTGTCCGCGAGGACGACCGCTCCCAGCGCCCCCTCCACCAACTCGTCCCACAGGAACGAGAATCGACGCTGCCCAGGCGTCCCGAACAGGTACAACGCGATCGCCGGATCGAGCGTGATCCGCCCGAAGTCCAGGGCAACGGTCGTGGTGGTCTTCGACTCGATCCCGTCGAGCGAGTCGACGCCCACCGAAACCTGCGTGATCGCGGCCTCCGTGTCCAGCGGCTCGATCTCCGAAATCGCCCCGATGAACGTGGTCTTGCCCACGCCGAGCCCGCCGCTCACCACGATCTTCACGGGGATCGGCACGATCGTGTCAGAGCGCCTGGACATGGTCCTTGAATCCTTTCGAGCATCCGGGACGACAGCTCGGCCGTACGAACGTCGCGTCCTCAACAGGCTTTACGCACATGGGCACTTCAGCGTTCAGCGCAGTAACGTCCGTCACACCTACGGCAACCGGATCAGCAGTCGCAGCCGCAGTCGCAGCAGTCGCACCCGTCACAGCAGTCGCAATCGCAGCAGTTGCAGCAATCGCAACAGTCGCCGCAGTCCACGTCCTTGCAGAGGCCGTCCTTGCGCTCACGGCTCCACGGGTCGTCGTACTCGCCGCAGCACATCTGGCACGTACAGGCCAGCCCGGCCCACACCGCACAGCCCGCCAGCAGCCCGCGCCGGTCGCGCCGCGGCGGCCCCGGGGGCAGCGGCGGGCCACCGGGACCGCCGGGCGGCGCGTACGGCCCCGCCAGCGACGGCGCCGCCCCGTGCGCGCAGGCGGCCGTACCGAAGGCGCGGTCGACGGAGGTGCGCAGTTCGTGCACGAGCAGCCGGTGCGCCAGCTTCGCTTCCTCGAACGCGACCTCGCGCAGCGCGAGCCGTATCCCGTGCAGGGCGTCGTCGGCGAGCCGCCGCGCCTCGGCGAGCGAGGTGCCGGTGGCCGTGAGCGGATTCCACGCACCCGACGCGGCGTCAGTTTCCTTGTCCTCCACGGCATCCAGGAGATGCGCGAGCCGCCCGAACAGCCGCCCGGCCTCGGCGAGCGGCTCGGCGTTGCCCGGCCGCCCCGCCAGGACCGCGGTGTGTGCGAAGGCCGCGGCGGTCGCCGTCTCGGTCGGTTCGGTGACCGTCAGAACCGGCGTTCCGGGCCCGGCGAGCGCCTCGATCCCGATCTGCCGGTCCACGGCGTCCACGAGAACCGCCGTGTCGAACCCGACGTCAGATCCCGTACGGGCCCCCGCCGCACCCCAGCTCGAGGCCACCCGGCGGGCGGCGAGCGCCACCGGCTTCCGCGCCAGCAGCCCGTCCCCGTCGGCGACGTGGTCCCGCACCTTGGCCGAGGCGAGCACCAGCGAAACGGCGGCCGCGAGCCGCGCTCCCTCCCCCTGCGCGACGGACGCGGTGCGCATCCCGCGCAACGGACAAGGGCCCGCCTGACGCCGCCATTCCCCGGCCCGCTGCGCCTGAGCCTCCGTCAGAACCGATATGAGCAGCCCGTCGTAGTTGGTCACGACCCGCGCGAACTGCCCGTGATCCTTGCGCAGTGCGAGACAAAGTCCGCACAAATGCGCCATCCACTGGGACTTGAGACTCTCACCGAGCCGATGTCGACACGGCCTGACGATTCCGAACACGACGACCCCCCGTGGCGTATGTGACTTGTGCTGCGGTGTTGAGGTGCCGCATCGTATCCACCACCCCGTTCACCCGTACGCCCCACGCGTCACCCATGTGCCGTGAAGAATCATATTTCACTCACAGTCAGCATCCGTGTACAGCAAGACCCTTGGGAAACGCGGGCTCTCGACGGATTCGCTCTGCACCAGTACCGTCACAAACCCCCCGCGCGGCGTCTATCCACTTGGCGCGCCAACCGCATCATGGATGACCATAGGGATGCGGAAAGCAAGAAGGACCGCTGTGAGAGGAGGCGTCCATGGGATCGGTACGCAAGGCAAGTGCCTGGCTTGGCCTCGTTGACGACAACGATGACGAGCGTTACTACGACGACGACTACTCCGAAGGGACCGAGCAGCCCGGGGATGCCTGGGTCACCGACCCTCGGGTCAAGGTGGCCTCGGACACCGCGGAGGAAAAGGGCCGTCGCATCGGCACGGTGACCCCGGACAGCTTCCGGGACGCCCGCGCCATCGGCGAGCTGTTCCGTGAGGGCGTTCCGGTCATCGTGAACCTCACCGCCATGGAGGCGGGCGACGCCAAGCGCGTCGTCGACTTCGCGGCGGGGCTCATCTTCGGCCTGCGCGGTTCGATCGACCGCGTGTCCAACCGCGTCTTCCTGCTCAGCCCGGCCGACACGGAGATCGTGAGCGGGGAGCCGGCGCCGCACCGTTCGGACGGCTTCTTCAACCAGAGCTGAGGCAGGGCCGCTCACCGGCCCTGCCCCCGCGCAGGGTTTACCGGAAGGCGTCGAATCCGGTGAGCGCCTTGCCCAGTACGAGCTGGTGCATCTCGACGGTGCCTTCGTACGTCAGCACCGACTCGAGGTTGGTGGCGTGCCGCATGACGGGGTATTCGAGCGAGATCCCGTTGGCACCGAGGATCGTCCGTGACGTGCGGCAGATCTCGATCGCCTCTCGTACGTTGTTGAGCTTGCCGAAGCTGACCTGCTCGGGACGCAGGCGGCCGGCATCCATGCGCCGCCCCAGGTGGTGGGCGAGCAGAATCCCCTTGTGCAGTTCGACCGCCATGTCGGCGAGTTTGGCCTGGGTGAGCTGGAATCCCCCGATGGGCCGCCCGAACTGCTCCCGCGACTTCGCGTAGTCGACGGCCGCCTCGAAACAGCTGCGTGCCGCGCCCATGGCTCCCCAGACGATGCCGTAACGGGCGTGCGAGAGACAGCTCAGCGGGCCCTTGAGCCCGACGACCTCCGGCAGTACGGCATCGGCGGGCAGCCGCACGTCGTCGAGGACGAGTTCGCTGGTGACGCTGGCCCGCAGGGACCACTTGTGCTTGATCTCGGGTGCGGAGAAGCCGGCGCTGTCGGTGGGCACGACGAACCCGCGGATCCCGTCATCGGTCTGCGCCCAGACGACGGCGACACCGGCCACGGACCCGTTGGTGATCCACATCTTCCGCCCGCCCAGGACCCAGTCGCCGCCGTCGCGCTTGGCGTACGTCCGCATCGCGGAGGGGTCGGACCCGTGGTCCGGCTCGGTCAGCCCGAAGCAGCCGATGACCTCGCCGGCGGCCATCCGCGGCAGCCAGGCCTGCTTCTGCTCCTCGCTGCCGAACCGGTGGATGGCGTACATCGCGAGCGAGCCCTGCACGGAGACGAGGGACCGGATCCCGGAGTCGGCGGCCTCCAACTCCAGGCAGGCGAGCCCGTACTGCACGGCGCTCGCCCCCGCGCATCCGTACCCGCTGAGCGACATGCCGAGCGCGCCGATCCCGCCCAGCTCCCGCGCGAGCTCGCGGATCCCGGGCAGCTCCCCCTTCTCGTACCACTCGGCGACGAACGGCAGCACCCGGTCGCCCGCCCAGGCCCGCACGGTGTCCCGCACGGCCAGGTCCTCGGGTTCCAGCAGGTCGTCGATGCCGAGGGGGTCGGCCGGATCGAACGGGGGCAGTTTCGAGGACGCGGACATGGGACACCCTCCGGCACACGACGAAAACTAGCAGCGCTAATTACGATTTCGGAGCGACGTTACGACGCACTGTCCCGCCCGTCCAGTATCCCGCCGGTCGGGCAGTGTCCCGTCGGTCAGGCCGACACCCTGGACGGGGCGACTTCCCTGGGCGCCGGCAGCTCCACCGCCGCCGCGGGCTGCTCCCCGCAGTGCATGATCCGCGGCAGCCGCAGGGACATCACCGCGCCCAGCAGCAAGAGCCCCGCGCTGACCAGCAACGTCACATGCAGCCCGTGCACGAAGGAGTCCCGGGCCGCCCGCCGCAGAGCCACTCCGACGGGGCCGCCCAGCTGTGCGGCCACCTCGTAGGCCTCACCCAGCGAATGTCCCGCCGCGGCCGAGGCGGACGCCGGGACACCGGGAACGGAGGACAGCCCCGGTGTGTAGGCCGCGTTCATCACGCTCCCGAGAAGCGCGATTCCGATCCCCGCCCCCAGCTGGTACGACGTCTCCCCGATCGCCGCCGCGCCGCCCGCCTGCGCGGGCGGGGCCTCGCTCAGCATCGACTCGTACGCGCCGAAGAGCGTCGTCTCCAGACCGAAGCCCAGCAGGAGGAACCCGACCAGCAGCAGCCCCGTGTTGTCCGTCCCGCCCATCGCCGTCAGGAGCAGCACGGCCACGGCGGTGAGGCAGAACCCGAAGCAGACCATCCGGCGCGGGCCGAAACGGCGGAGCATCCGCGCCCCGGCCAGCCCGGCCGCCATCGCGGCGAACGTCAGCGGCAGCAGCCGCAGCCCCGTCTCCAGCGGCGACATCTCCAGCACCAGTTGCAGATACTGCGCCGCGATCAGCTCCAGCCCGACCAGCGCGAGCATCGCCAGCACGATGCAGCCCACGGCCGTGCTGAACGCAGGGCGCGCGAACATCGCGAGGTCCACGAGCGGATGCGTACGGCGCCGCTGACGTCGTACGAAAAGGAAAAGCAGCAGCGCACCCACGACGAGCGGGGCCACGGTGAAGACACCCAGCTCGCCGCCGCCGAGCCGCTTCACGCCCAGCACCACGCCGAACAGGCCGGCCGCGGCCATCAGCGCGCCGACCACGTCCCAGGGACCGTCACCTGCGCCGCGCGACTCGGGCAGCAGCAGGCGTCCCACCGGGAGGCTGACCAGCATCAGCGGGATGTTGACGAGGAAGACCGAACCCCACCAGAAGTGCTCCAGCAGGAAGCCGCCGAGCAGCGGGCCGACCGCCGCGCCGACCGCGGCGACCGCGCTCCAGACGCCGATCGCGAGCGCCCGCTCACGCCGGTCGGGAAAGACTTGGCGGAGGATCGAGAGCGTCGCGGGCATGATCATCGCGCCGCCGACGCCGAGCAGCGCCCGCGCGAGGATCAGGACCTGGGGGTCGTGGGCGAGGGCCGCGAGGCCGGACGCGACGCCGAAGAGGGTGTAGCCGAGCAGCAGGATCCGTCTGCGGCCGACCCGGTCGCCGAGCGTGCCGAAGAGGATCAGCAGCGAGGCGCAGACCAGAGGGTAGACGTCGACGATCCAGAGCAGCTCTATGCCGTCGGGCTTGATGTCCTCGGTGACGGCGGGCACCGCCACATGCAGCACGGTCGCGTCGACCGCGACCAGCAGCAGGCTCACGCACAGGACGACGAGGACGACCCAGCGGTTGGCACCGGCCCCGGCCGCCCGACGGCGCAGCGCAGCGGCGGCCGTGGTCGTCCCGGACATGCACGTACCTCCCAGATGTTCCCTCGCGATCGGCGGGCACACGGGTTGGGGACTCCCCGTGATCTCGGCCGGAGAGGAGCGGTGGTCTCCGGCCCGCGCAACGAAGGCGAGTGACACGTCAATGTACGCGAGTTCGCGCCACGGTCACGTGGCGGACCTCTCAGACTTCGCACGGACTCGTGTGGCGTACGCCACTCCCCCTCGCCTGCGACCACGCCCCCGTCCGGCCACCCGGTTCCGCCGGCCGTCGATAATCGAGCCCGTGACCGATCTTGCGACGCGCGTGGCACCGGCCCGCGATGCGGCCCTGCGCCGTGCGGCCCCCGCCCTCCTCGGGTACGCGGCGGTGCGTGCCCTGGGCCTGCTCGCCCTGGCGCTCTGGAGCGCCGCGCGCGACAAGAGCGCGTACACGCTGCTGACGGCCCGCTGGGACGCGCTCTGGTACACGCGGGTCGCCGAGCTGGGGTACGGCTACGAGGTGCGTCTGCCCAACGGCGACGTGCACTCGAACCTGGCCTTCTTCCCGCTGCTGCCCTGGCTGGAGCGGGGCCTGGCGGCGGTGACCCCGCTGTCGTACGCCGACGCCGGCTTCGTCGTCAGCCTGCTCGCCTCGCTCGCGGCGGCCTGGGGGATCTTCGCGGTCGCGGACCATGTGTACGGCCGCAGGAAAGAAGAAAGGCGCGAAGCGCGGCCTTGGAAGGGTGGTGGTGGGAGACGGGTGGGCGTCTGCGCGGTGCTGCTGTGGGCCGTGCTGCCCGTCGGGATCGTGCAGTCGATGGCGTACAGCGAGTCGCTGTTCACCGCGCTCGCCGCCTGGTCGCTGTACGCGGTCCTGACCGGCCGCTGGCTCACCGCGGGCACGCTGGCCGCGCTGGCGGGGTTGACCCGGCCGGTCGGGCTCGCCGTCGTCGCGGCCGTGTGGGCCGCCGGGATCGCCTCGTTCGTGCGGAAGCGAAGCACGGCGGACACGGGCGTCGCCCGTATGGGCGAACGCGCCCCCTCCGCGTCCGGAGACGAGCCCGCAGAGCGCGTTGCGGCGCCCGACAGCGCGCCGGACGCACCGCGCGCCCCCTCCGCCGTACGACGCGCGCTGGCCATGCTCGTGGCCCCGCTCGGCGCCGCCGGCTACGTCCTGTGGGTCGGCCACCGCACCGACAGGGGCCCGCTCGGGTACCTGCACGTCCAGGCGGGCTGGCGCAACGGCTTCGACGGCGGCCAGGCCTTCGCCCGCTTCGTCGCCGACAAGTTCACGTCGTTCCCGTCGGCCCTCGCGGGCGTCGGGCTGATCGTCGGGGTCGCCCTGGTGGTGTGGCTGTACGTCGTCTGCGTACGGCAGCGCCAGCCGCTCCCGCTGCTGGTCTACGCGGGTGTGGTCACCGCGCTCGCCCTGTGCGCGTCGAGCTACTTCGGCTCGAAACCGCGCCTGCTGCTGCCCGCCTTCCCCCTGCTGCTGCCCCTCGCCCTGGCCCTGGCCCGGCTGCGTACGTCCAGGTCGGCGCTGGTGGTGAGCGGTGTCGCGGTGGCGTCGGCCGTGTACGGAGCGTTCTGGCTGAACGGCTCCGGCCCTCCATGATCCACCCCGGGCGCCCGGTGAGCATCCGGAAAAATCCGCTCCAGCATTCGGTGAACGAATTCATAAGTCCCATAAAACTGATTCGCGGAATGATCAAAGGAATTGAAGGGAGCGGCCGCCCGGCATTACGGATTCCCTGGAAATAAACGCCCTCCTGAGAGGAATCCCACATCACATCGTCATCACAAAGCAGCTGATTCGACGGAGAACTGAGCTCACTCGCTGTAACGTCGATTGGGTGCGTACCGAACGAAACCTCACCCGTCTGGACCGGGTGTTCACGAGGCTGGACCGGGAGCCGGAACGACCGGCCCACATCGATGTGCCGAAGATGAGCAGGCACCGGGTCGCGTTGCTGACCGGGACCCTGGCCTTCTACCTGGCGATCGTGTGGGCCGTCGTGACCACGTCGTGGCTTGTCCGTTTCGACTGGCAGGTCATGTTCTTCCGGCCGTACCAGCAGTGGGCGGGTATCCACTGGTTCGTGGACTACTACGTGGTCCTCGGCCAGCGCGGCCCGACCGCCGTGATGGTCGCGGCCTGGCTGGCCTGGCGCTCCTGGCGGCAGCACACGCTGCGCCCGATGCTGACGCTGGGCGCCTCACTGCTGCTGCTGAACATCACCGTGGGCGCCGCCAAGCTCGGCATGGGCCGTCTCGGCCCCCACTACGCGACCACCATCGGCTCGAACGAGATGGGCCTGGGCGGCGATATATTTCCCAGCGGCCACACCGCCAACGCCGTGGTGACCTGGGGAATCCTCGCCTACCTCGCCTCCACCCCGAGAGCCCGCCGCTGGCTGTCCGCCCTCTCCGCGGTGACCGCGCTGGGCGTCGGCCTGGCCACCGTCTACCTCGGTACGCACTGGCTGAGCGATGTGCTCCTCGGCTGGGCAGCGGGCCTGCTGGTCCTGCTCGCCCTCCCGTGGTGCGAGCCGTTGATCGCCCACGCCGAGGTCTGGCTCTTCGACCTGCGCGACCGCTGGCGCGCCCGTGGCGGCGCCACCGCGCCGGCCGCTCCCGTCGGCTCTCCGGTGCTGCTCCAGCCGTGCGCGACCCAGCAGGACGAGGCTGCGGCGCGCGAGACGGTCGCCTCCGCGGCCCGCTCGGCCCGGGCGCCCGTCTACCTGGCCCCGGGCCCGCACACGACCCGCTCGGAGCGCACACCGGTCACTCCCGTCGGCAGCCGAAGACCGCCGCACTCCGACCGCGTCCCACGCGGCGCCACGGCCTCGACGGCCCGCCCCCTGACGGGCGGCTGACCGCCGACACACGGCCGGCGGGGTCGGTACGCACCACCATCCCCGCACAGCGAAGGCCCCGGTTCCCGTCCAGGAACCGGGGCCTTCGTCACGTATCGGCCCTGCTCAGCCCCACGAGCCCGGACAGGTCCTGCTCAGCCCTTCCAGGCGCGGGCCACTCTGCCGTCGTCGACCTCGAAGTTCAGCCGCCCCACGCGGTACTCCATGGTGATGATCGCGCCCGGTGGCAGCGAGCGCACCGTCGACCAGCCCTTCTCGCGCGCGAGCCGCTCGGCCCTGCCCGCATCGAGGCCGACGTACCCGTCCGGACTGTCCTGGGGCTCCGCTGGAGGAGTGGGAATCGGTGCCATGCCGCCACGCTAGGCCTTCCCCGGCGGACGGGGAAGGCCGGGCCGGCACCGGGGTCACGAGTCCCCCTCCGGTCACACTTCTGTCACAGGATCACGACACGCGTTCCGGTCGCGGCGGCACCGACTGCCGCCCCCGGGACGTCACACGTACGAGCGGTTCCGTACGCCTTCCGCAGGCAATCGAACGTAATTCCCGCGTGTCGCGACGGCTCTCCGAATAGCCCGTCGGAAAGTGCCGTGAGAACTGCCCCGGACTTCTTTCCCGTCCGATTCCGGGCGGGTTCGCGGGAGCTGACGCCGCATAAGAAATACACGGTTCCAGCACAGAACCCCCGTACGCCCCCTGTCCGAGCGCGCGGCGACGCGAGCATCATGACGTGAGCTCGCGGGCACGCGCGCGTGGGCTTCGGCGGACCCGGGGCGCGACGAGCGAAGGGGCGAGCGAACGATGGGGACCCAGACCGTGCAGACGGCGGCGCGACCCGTGCGGCCCGATCAGCAGGGGCGACTGATCGTCGACTGGCTGACGACCACCGACCACAAGAAGATCGGGCACCTCTACCTGATCACCTCGTTCGTCTTCTTCCTGGCCGGCGGGGTGATGGCGCTGCTGATGCGTGCCGAACTCGCCCGGCCGGGGCTGCAGATCATGGACAACAACCAGTTCAACCAGCTGTTCACGATGCACGGCACGGTCATGCTGCTGCTCTTCGCGACCCCGATGTTCGCGGGCTTCGCCAACGAGCTGATGCCCCTGCAGATCGGCTCGCCCGACGTCGCGTTCCCGCGCCTGAACATGCTGTCGTACTGGTTCTTCCTGTTCGGCGCTCTGATCGTGTTCGGCTCACTGATCGTGCCCGGCGGTCCGGCCGCCTTCGGCTGGTTCGCCTACGCGCCGCTCAACAGCGAGGTGCGCTCGCCCGGTGTGGGCCCCGACCTGTGGATCATGGGGCTCGCGCTGGCCGGCTTCGGCACGATCCTGGGCGCGGTCAACTTCATCACCACCATCATCGGGATGCGCTGCCCCGGCATGACGATGTTCCGGATGCCGATCTTCGTGTGGAACACGCTCTTCACGTCGATCCTGATCCTGATGGCGTTCCCAGTGCTCGCGGCGGCGCTGCTGTGTCTGGAGGCGGACCGACGGTTCGGCGCGCAGGTCTTCGACGCGGCCAACGGCGGGGCGCTGCTGTGGCAGCACCTGTTCTGGTTCTTCGGCCATCCCGAGGTGTACATCATCGCGCTGCCGTTCTTCGGCATCATCACGGAGATCCTCCCGGTCTTCAGCCGCAAGCCGCTCTTCGGCTATCTGACGCTGATCGGCGCGACGATGGCGATCACCGGACTGTCGGTGGTCGTGTGGGCGCACCACATGTTCGTCACCGGCGCGGTGCTGCTGCCGTACTTCTCCTTCATGAGCTTCCTGATCGCCGTCCCGACGGGCGTCAAGTTCTTCAACTGGACCGGGACGATGATCAAGGGCTCGCTGTCCTTCGAGACGCCGATGCTGTGGGCGACGGGCTTCCTGGTGACCTTCCTGTTCGGCGGTCTGACCGGGGTCATCCTGGCGTCGCCGCCGCTGGACTTCCACGTCTCGGACAGCTATTTCGTCGTGGCGCACTTCCACTACGTCGTGTTCGGCACGGTCGTCTTCGCGATCTTCGGGGGGTTCTACTTCTGGTGGCCCAAGTTCACCGGCAAGATGCTCGACGAACGGCTGGGGAAGATCCAGTTCTGGACGCTGTTCGTGGGCTTCCACACCACGTTCCTGGTGCAGCACTGGCTGGGCGCGGAGGGCATGCCGCGCCGGTACGCCGACTACCTCGCGGCGGACGGGTTCACGGCCCTCAACACCATCTCGACGATCGGCGCGTTCCTGCTCGGCATGTCGACGCTGCCGTTCCTCTACAACGTCTGGAAGACCGCCAAGTACGGCGAGAAGGTCGAGGTCGACGACCCCTGGGGCTACGGGCGCTCCCTGGAGTGGGCGACGTCCTGCCCGCCGCCGCGGCACAACTTCACGACGCTGCCCCGGATCCGCTCCGAGTCCCCGGCGTTCGACCTGCACCATCCCGAGTACGGGGCGGTGCCTGAAGGCCCCGCTGCAGAGCGCGAGACAGCCGGTCCCGAGCGGTCCTGATCGCCTCGGTCAGCTCGGCCGGCTCCAGCACCTCGAACTCGAAGCCCATCAGCATCACGTGAATGACCATCACGTCGAGGCTCGCGGCGCCCGTGCGCAGGATGCACGAGTCCGGCCCCTCGGCCTCCAGCTGCCCGGCCGAGGGCGAGATGCGCTGGGCGGCCTCCTCCAAGGGCACGAGCAGTCGGACCACAGCGTGGGCGGCGTACGCGCGCGTGGAGACGCCCTTCGAGACGTACGCGGCGAGATCCTCGGCGGGCGGGGTGCGCGGGGCGAAGCGCGGCCCGTGCGGCGGTCTGGGGGTGATGCGGTCGACGCGGAACGTGCGCCAGTCGTCCCGGTCGAGGTCCCAGGCGACCAGGTACCAGCGGCGCTCGGTGCACACCAGGCGGTGCGGTTCGACGGTGCGGCGGGTGGAAGTGCCGCCGTGGTCGCTGTACTCGAAGCGGAGGCGTTCCGCGTCCCGGCACAGGTTGGCCAGCTCGGTGAGGACGGCCGGGTCGACGGCGGAGGGCTGCGGGCCGCGCAGCATCGGCACGGTGAAGGTGTTCAGGGCGCTGACCCGGCGGCGCAGCCTGCTGGGCAGGACCTGCTCCAGCTTGGCGAGGGCCCGTACGGAGGTCTCGCCGATGCCCTCGATGCCCTGCCCGGCGGCGGTGCGCAGCCCGACGGCCACGGCGACCGCCTCGTCGTCGTCGAGCAGCAGGGGCGGGAGCTCGGCGCCCGCGCCCAGCTGGTAGCCGCCGCCGGTGCCGGGGCTGGCGTTGACGGGGTAGCCCAGCTCACGCAGCCGGTCGACGTCCCGGCGCACGGTGCGAGGGGTGACGCCGAGGCGGTCGGCGAGGTCGGCGCCGGACCAGTCGCGGTGCGCCTGGAGGAGCGAGAGCAGGCGCAGCAGTCGTGCCGAGGTCTCCAACATGGTCTCGAGTCTCCAGCACGGTCCTGGGTCCCCGGCCTGCTGACGGGTGGCGTCAGGGAGTTCTTCCGGTCACTGCGGCGGCGGACACAGTGTGACGGACACGGACAGGTCGTTGTCCCGCGTGTAGTACGGCCCGGCCTCGACCGGGCCGTACGAGGCGTCCACGCGCACGCGTGGGTAGGTGAACACGGGCTTCTTGTCGGCCACGTCGTCGAGCAGCCGCGCGATCCGCACCGCCGGTCCCGTCTCCCCCGCGGGCCGCAGCCACAGGTCCCACACGCCCGGCTCCAGGGCGCCGTACACCACCTTGAAGCGGAACTCGGTCTGGTCGGCGAGGACTTCGGAACGCAGCACCGGGACTTGCGCGTGCCGGCCGCGGACCTCGGCGTACGCATGCGGGTCGAGCCCGGTGCCGTAGACGCGCCCCTGCACGGTCAACACGCCCTGTTTGATGCGCAGTTCGCCCGCCTCGGCGTGCGGGGCGCGCAGCCAGCTGCGGACGGTGAGGTTGCCCTGCCGGGTCGCGTACGGAATGCGGACGGCGACGTGGCCGCGGGAGCCGCTGGGTATCCGCGCGGCGAGCGAGCGCAGGTCGGTGACGCCGGGCACGAGGCGGCGCGGCTCGCCGGCGTCCACGCGCGCGTAGGCGTCCCAGCGGCCCTCGGGGAGGGCGACGATGCTGGGCAGCGCAGCGCGCAGCCGGCCGTCCGCGGCCGGAGCCAGCGGCAGGCAGACCTCCTCGCGCCCCTCGCGGCGGCGCAGCACGAGGTGCGCCGACCCGGCTTCGCCGCCCGCGGTGACGTCGAAGGTCAGTCCGCCCGCGGAGTCGGCGATGCAGTCGGCGCGCGGCGGCGTGGACTGCGGAGCCAACGTCGTCATGCGGTTACGGATCCCTTTCCCTTCCCGTCTCGGCCTGTACTGCCCGGTTAGACCTGCGCACAGGCACTTTGGTTGCGCTTTACCCGGACCTATGGCTGATAGGGCAGCTGCGGCACGTCGAAACAGGTGCTGTTCATGTCGCCCTGGGCGACCCAGCCCCGGCCGTCCTGCCAGCGGGCGACCGACAGACAGGTCCTGCGGTCCTTCGGCGGCTCGGCCAGCCGCTCGAACGCGACGGGGACCAGGAGGCCGTCCGCGGTGTAGTTCTCGCTGCGGTTCATGAAGTCGTCGACGCACGCGCGCGTGATGCCCGTGTTCGCCTTCGCGCAGGACGTCGCCGCGTCCGTGAACCACATGGCGGCCGCCCAGCCCTCCAACTGCCACTGGGAGTGCGTCTTCAGGCCCTTGGTGGCGTCCCGGAACTGCCGTACCGCCGCGTTGTCCGTGTCCTCGTAGTCGCGGCTGGAGCCGGTCGCCCAGAGGGCGTTGCGGCAGCGCGGGGAGTCCTTGTAGTCGTCGGGGACGGTGGACGTCCAGTTCTGCACGTTGGTGACCTTGGCGATGACCTTGGCGCCGACCTCGTCCATCGCCTTGCACAGCTGGGCGTTGCCGTGGGTGTCGATCGCGTCGAAGACCAGGTCGGCGCCCTGCTCCTTCAAGTCCGCCGCGGCGGCACGGAAGTTGGGCAGGGCGAAGTCGACCTGCTCGGTGACCACCTTGTAGCCCTCGGCCTTCAGGCCCTGCTGGACGAGCCGGGCGTAGGCGGCGGACGCGGCCTGGTTGTACGAGACGACGGCGGCCGTGCGGGCGCCCTTCTCGCGCTTGAAGTACCGGTAGACCTCCGTGCCGCCGTAGAGCTTCCCGCCCCAGCCGGGCGTGCCGTTCCTCGGGGCCAGGCTGCCGTAGATGCCGTACAGGTGCGGCCAGGTGTCGTAGGCGGCGCCGATGGGCTGGCCGCCGATGTCGGGCACGCGCGCGTGGGAGACGCGGGAGGCGCCCGCGTAGTCCAGCGAGGTGGTCGCGACCAGCGCGACCACCTTGTCCTCGTCGATCAGCTTGTGCACACAGGTGTTGTTGCCGACGCCGCTGCCGCCGTCGTCGCACTCGCGCACCTCGACCGGGTGGCCGTCGATGCCCCCGCGCGCGTTGAGACGGTCGAACCAGGCCTTGGCTCCGTCGCGCGGGCCCGTGAAGGTGTTGCCGCCGACCGGGCTGGTGGCGCTGGTGACGATGCCGATGCGGACCGGGGCGCCGTTGTGCGAAGACGCGGGCGCGTTCGTGCGGCCGTCGTGCTCGAAGTCGCTCTCCGGCAGACGGCTGCCGCAGGCCGTGCCCACCAGGAGCATCAGCACCGCGGCCGCGGCACCTCGTGCCCCTGGTGCGCTAGCAGCCCGCGGCCGGTGAACCCGACGCATCGCCGCTCAGCTGGACCAGCGCGCACAGCGTGTTGACGGACACCTTCCAGGTGCCGTCCTGCTCGACCGAGGTCCCGGAGGCGTTCGGCAGGGCGGTGGCGCCGTTCAGGGTCAGCGCGTACGTCACGGTCGCCTCGGTCGCCTTGGTGAACTCGATCTTCTGGACCTTCGCCTGCACCTGTCCGCCGCGCTTGTCACCGCTGAAGGCCTTCAGGACCGGGGCCATCTCGTCGCCGTTCTCCAGGACCTTCTGCTTGTCCGCAAGCGACGTCTTCGGGTCGAAGAACTTCGCCCAGTTCTGGGTGATCTCCTGTTTCGCCGCCGCCGGATCCGCGGGCGCGGTGGCCGGGGCGCTCGTCGTCGTCTTCTCAACGGACGGAGTCGGGGGTGTGCTCTCGCTGCCGCCGCCGCTGTCGTCGCTGCACGCCGCGAGGACCGGGGCCAGGATGAGAACGAGGGCGGACAACGCCGCCGTGCCCCGTCCCGCAGCCCTTGGGCCGCGCCCCCTTCGTGCTTTCCCCCGCGTGAGGTCGCTCCCGAGAACCATCTGGCTCACCACCGGGTGTCGGTCCGGGCAAGGTGCGCCCGGTGCTTTCAGGGTCAGCTTCCAGAAGGCATAGTGCAAGCCATTGGCTGACATGGACAGGCACATGCACAGATACGCGACGTGTGGGAGCCAGCGATGCGGACAGGTCGACTGCGGACCGTGCACCCCGTCCTGTGGGCCGGCTGGGCAGCGCTCGCGGCGGGCGCGGTGCTGTGCGTCATCGGCTGGTACGGCATCTCCGGCGAGCGTTACGCCGAGCGCCAGCTGCCCTATCTCGCCTCCTGCACGGTGCCCGGCGCCGCGCTGATCATCGCCGGGTCGGTCCTGCTCACCCACGGGCGCAACGCGCTCGCCGCCGCGCGCGTGGAGGAGTTGTACGGCCTCCTGGTGGCCGCCGAATCCGCCGACGCCGAGGAGTCCTTGCCGGTGGCGGCACTGCCCCTCGCGGTCAGCGGGGATCTGCTGATGGTGCCGGGCGGCACGCTGTGGCACCGCGCGGACTGCCCGCTGGTCTCCGGGAAGGTGGAGGCGGTGCCGGTGGACGCGAAGCTGCTGACGAGCGGCGAACTGGGTCCGTGCCCGATCTGCGAGCCCGCCGACGAAACCGACTGATGTCCTCGCTGACGTACGACCTCACGCTCGCCGGTCTCTCGGTCGGCAGCGCGGCCGCGCTCACCGGGATCGGCCTGATCGTGACGTACCGCGCGACCGGCGTGCTCAACTTCGCGCACGGCGCGATCGCGATGGTGTGCGCGTACGTGCTGCGGCAGTGCTTGGTCGAGTGGGGCTGGCCGCTGTGGCTGGGGGCGACGGTGACACTACTCGTCCTGGCCCCGGCGATCGGCGTGGCACTGGAACGCTTCGTCTTCCGGCCGCTCGCCGTCCTGGGCGGCGACCCCGCGCAGACACTCGTGGCCTCCATCGGGGTGTTCGTGCTGCTGGTCGGCGGGGCGGCGCTGGTGTGGGGGCAGGGAGCGCGGGACGACGCGCCGGAGTTGGTGTCGGCGGATCCGTGGGGGCAACTGGGAGTGGCGCTCGTGCTGGCGGTGGGAGTCGGCGCGGTGATTCGCTGGACGCGGTTCGGGCGGGAGCTGCGGGCCGTGGTCGACGACCGGCAACTCGCGGTGCTGGGCGGGATCGACGCGGACCGGGTGGCCGCGGCGGGCTGGGCGTTCGGCTCGTTCACGGCGGGCCTGACAGGCGTGCTGCTGGCGCCGTACGTCCGCCTGGACCCGTACGGGCTGCCGCTGCTCGTCATGGAGGTGGTGGCGGTCGCGGTGGCGGCGCGGATGCGCAGCCTGCCGGTGGCCGTCGTCGTGGCGCTGGGCATCGGGGTCGCGCAGAGCCAGCTGACGCGGCTGCATCCGTCGGGCTGGGGCGAGCCGTTGCTGCAGGCGGTGGGCGCGAACCTGTTCGTGGTGGCCCTGCTGGTGGCGGCGCTGGTGCTGCCGCGGATCGGCACGCGCGACGCGCTCCCGCGCACGGCCACCGCGCGCGTGCCGACTCCGCAGGGTGCCTGGATCGTGGCGATGGTGCTGTTCCTGCTGCCGCTGGGCTTCGCGGGCTCGGATCTGCACACGTCGGTCCAGGTGCCGGCGCTGGGCGTGGTCCTGCTCTCCCTGGTGGTCGTCACGGGCCGGGGCGGACAGATCTCCCTCGGCCAGGCGGCATACGCGGGTCTGGGCGCCCTGTTCACGGCGCTGCTCGCGGCGGGCCGCTTCCCGGGCCTGCCCCGCCTGCCCGAACTGGCCGCCCTCGCCGTGGCGGTCGTCCTGGTGGCCCCGCTCGGCCTCCTGACCGGCTGGCCGGCGATCAGCCGCCGGGGCCTGGCCCTCGCGCTGGCGACGTTCGCGGTGGGCGTCGGAGTGAGCCGCTTCGTCTTCGCCCAGCCGTACGCCACGTCCGGACTCTCGCTGGACCGCCCGGCGGGCTTCGACGGCGACCGCGCGTACTACGTCCTCGAACTCGCTCTGCTGGCCGCCGCGTTGCTGGCGACACGGGCACTGCGCAGGGGCCGCACGGGCCGGTCCCTGGCCGCCATGCGGGACCACGAGTCGGGTGCGTCGGCGGCAGGTGTCCAGGTCCCGTCGCTCAAACTCCTGGCCTTCGTCACGGGCGCCGCGCTCGCCGCCCTCGGCGGCGGCATGCTCGGCATGGGCCTGCGAGCCTTCGACCCGAGCGCCTACGACCCCGTCCGCGGCCTGCTGTGGTTCGCCGCGGTGGTGGTACTGGGCGCCGACAGCACCCTGGGCGCACTGGCCGCCGCCGCACTCCTGGTGGGCCTCGACGCGGGCGCACGGGGCGGGGTGGCGGCGGCACTGATCGGGGTACTGGCCGTGCTCGTCGGACGCTTCCCCGGAGGACCGTACGAAGCCCTGCGGACGGCGGCGGTACGCCTGCGGCTGCGGCTCGGCCGGAACGCGGGACTGACGCCGGTGGGGGCACGCGCGCGCCAGAAACTGGCTTCGGTGAAACAGCAGGCCGCACCCCTACAGCCGGCCCTGGCGGCCGCAACCGCAACGCCACACGCCGGGGCAACAGTCCGGTACGGGCAGGGCGAGGAAAGGGGGGTGGCCGGGCTGCCGGGCGGGACGACCGATGGGCGACAGGGGGGCAACGGGCTGGACGACGATGCGGTTCGGGGCGGGGGCGGCAACGCCGGGAGTGAGCCGCAGGGGTCTGCCGACAGGGGCGGCCAGACGGATGGAAACGGCGACGACGGCCCTCGGCGGCACGGAACGGCCGGAGAACAACACCAGGCCACGAAGCCGGACGACGATGCGACGCGCGCGGCAGACGACAACACCGGCCACGAGCCGCAAAGGCCCGCAGAGACGAGCAAGCACACGGACGACAACGACGACGGCCCCCGCCCCCACTCAACGGCCACCGAACAACACCACCCCACCAAGCCGAACGACGAAGAGCCGCGCGCGGGAGACGACAACACCCGTGCAGCGCCGCACGGGCCCGCCACCGGAAGCGGCCACCAGGACGCCAACGGCGACGAAACCCCCCACCCACGCGAAGACGACAGCGCAGGCACCCGGCCGTACGAGGACGAGGACACCGACCCCGGCGGCCCGCGGAACGGCGGCCCAGGCACCGGGTATCCCGCCACCGACCGCCCGGCCGACCGACCGGGTGCCTCCGCCGGCGCCGATTCCAGCAGCCCCCGCACTCCTGCCATCCGTAATGCCGCCTCCACCGACCCGCGCTCCCCCGCCACCCCCACCCTCACAGCCCGTCACCTACAAGTCCGCTACGGCGGCTTCACCGCTCTCGGCGGGGTCGATCTGGATGTGCGGCCCGGGCAGGTGACCGCGGTGGTCGGGCCCAACGGGGCCGGGAAGAGCACCCTGTTCCACTGTCTGGCGGGGACGCTGCGGCCCGCGCGCGGGCGCGTGCGGTTCGGGGGGCGGGACATCACGCGGCTGGCCGCGCACGCCCGTACCCGGCTCGGGATCGCGCGGACCTTTCAGCAGTTGGCGGTCTTCCCGTCGTTGACCGTGGCCGAGAACGTCCGCGTGGGTGCCGAGCAGGGGCGGGTGAGAGACCCGGCGGCCGTGGAGCGGGCGCTGCGCCTGCTCGGGCTCGACGGGCCGGTGCGGGCGCTGCCGGCCGCCGGGCTGCCCACCGGCACGCTGCGCCGCGTCGAGCTGGCCCGGGCCCTGGCGGGCAGCCCGCGCGTGCTGCTCCTTGACGAGCCCGCCGCGGGTCTCGACAGTGCCGAAGTCTCCGCTCTGGCCCGGGTGTTGAAGGCCCTGGCCGCCGACGGCACCGCCCTCCTCGTCGTCGAGCACGACCTCGACCTGGTCGCCGACCTCGCGGACGTCGTGCACGTCATGGCGGCGGGCCGCATCGTCGCCTCCGGCCCGCCCGAGCACGTACTCGACGCCCTTGATGCCCTGGGCACCCGGGAGGCGGGCGCATGACCATCTCCCTGCGCCACGCGCGCGTGCGCTACGGCCCGCTGGAGGCTCTGCACGGCGTCACCCTCGCCGCCCCGGGCCCCGGCCTCACCGTCCTCCTGGGCCGCAACGGATCCGGCCGTACGACGGCCCTGCGCGCGCTGGCCGGAACCGTGCCGCTGTCCGGCGGCGCGGTGGTGTGGGACGGCGTCGACGTGAGCCGGATGCCGGCCTACGAACGGGCCCGGCGCGGACTGTGCCTGGTCCCCGAGCGGCAGGCCGTGTTCGGCTCCCTGACCGTGCGCGAGAACCTCGAACTGACCGCACGGGACCACGACTTCGCCATCGACGCCTACCCGCAGCTCGGGCCCTTGCTCGCGCGCCGCGCCGGCACCCTCTCCGGCGGCGAGCAACGCATGCTCGCCCTTTCCCGCGCCCTGCTGGCACGCGCACGCGTGGTGCTCGTCGACGAGCCCGCGCAGGGCATGTCGCCCGCGGTCGCGGCCCGCACTTACGACCTGCTGGGCGCCCTCGACGCGTGCGTGGTCGTCGCCGAGCAGCGGTTGCCGCCAGGGCTCCGGGTCCGGGCGGGTGTCCTCGTGTACGAACTGCGCCGCGGTGCCGTCGTGTTCAGCGGAGAGGCGGGCGAGCGGGCGCGGCGGTCAGGGGCGGGCCGAACACCGCCGGGGCGGGGCGCGGCTGACCGACGCGGGCCGAGCCCTCCGGGATGACCAGCAGCGTGCCGACGTTCACCCGGTCCGGACGGCGGCCGACCATGTCCTTGTTGGCGCGGTAGAGCTCCCGCCAGCCGCCGTGGACGCCGTACTGGCTCGCGATCGACACCAGCGTCTCGCCGGCGTGCACCGCGAGCATGCGCCCCTCGAGCCCGTACCGCTGGGAGCACGAGGGCCAGCTCCCCCACCCCTGCTCGGCCAGCACCTTCTCGGCGACGGCGATCTGCTGCTCGCGCGTGGCGAGATCCGCGCGCGCGGCGTACTTCTGCCCTCCGTAGGCCTTCCAGGTGCCGGCGGAGAACTGAAGCCCGCCGTAGTAGCCGTTCCCGGTGTTGGAGTCCCACCGCCCGCCGCTCTCGCACTCCGCGAGGCAGCCCCAGGGCCAGTGGTCCTTGGCGCAGTCGAAGGACACGCTCACCGGGAACGCTCCGGGCAGCGGCGGTGGCGGTGCCGCCGCATGGGCCGTGGCGGGGACCAGGACGGCGAACAGGGCGGCGGCAAGGGCGAGGACGATCGGCGTGCGGTGCGGGCGCTGCCTGCGGTGCGTGCGGAACATCGGGCCACGGTAAGCAGTGGGTGGCCCGAGGCCGCTCCGGCGCGTCCGGTGCGCCGAGGGCCCCACCCGGTCGGACGCGACCGGACGGGGCCCGTGCCTGGGCGAGCGGGAGCGACTCAGAGGTCGAGCTGCTGCCCGGGCACGATCAGGTCGGGATCACCGCCGATGACGGCCTTGTTCGCGGCGTACAGCCGCTGCCAGGTGGTCCCGTGCCGCGCGGCGATCTTGCTGAGTGTGTCGCCCTTGCGGACGGTGTAGTCGCCGCGGGAGGCACCGCGAGTCGTGTGGCCCGTCGAGCGTGCCGGCTCCTTCGACGGCTTCTTCGACGGTGCTGCCTTGGTGGACTTCGTGGACTCGGTGGAGACCGAACCGGAGGAGGCGGGTGCGCTCCCATAGGCTCCGGCCCGTGCCGAGCAGGTCGGCCAGGCGCCCCAACCCTGGGCGCGCTGGACCTTGGTGGCCACTGCGATCTGCTGCTCCCTGGAGGCCCCGGCGGCGGTCGCCGCATAGGCCGCGCCGCCGTAGGCGCGCCAGGTGCCGGCGGAGAACTGAAGCCCGCCGTAGTAGCCGTTGCCGGTGTTGATGTGCCAGTTGCCGCCGCTCTCGCACTGGGCGATGCGGTCCCACACTCCGCCGTCGGCCGCCGCGGCGTTGCCGGTGGCGGCCAGCAGTCCGAGCGGGGCGAGCAGTGCCGCCCCGGCGAGAACCGCCGTCGTACGGACCTGCGTCTTACGAGCGTTGTCGCGGTTGGTATCGGCACATTCGGACATGTAATTCCCTCTCGAAGGACCCGGGGTCCCCCAAGGCGGGGCGCGCTCCCTGCGCAGGGGCAGGGCCGTCGCGCTCCGCCCCGTCCGCCGGAGGCTGGTGCTGTGAGCTGGCTTGGTACGGCCGGCGGACGAACCCGAGCGGTGCTCGTTGCACACGGCCGGGAATCTAGGGACCCCGGCGACTGGACAGCAACCAACTGCTTGTCACTCCAGGCCAGTTCGCCGTTACCCCAGGTATCGGCGATTTCCGGCCACCCACTTCATTCGCTGATTTCCTGATTTGTCGACCAGTCGCCTCAGTGATCTGTGACCCACCTCACCGAACCAACTTCCTTGGATTTCCAAGGAATTGACATTGAGTGCCCGATTCCGGACCAGCGGTGACCCTGTGCGGTGGATGGTTCGATTCCGTTCGCCCTGGGGCGTGACTCCCGCCACAGATCGCCCGTTGTCTTCTTCATGAGCCCGGGGCCCACCCGGTTCACGGACCGGGAGCCACCCGGCCCCGTCACGCACCACACCCCGAGGGAGCCACCCGTGCCGCGCATGCTCGACGTCAGCGACGAGGTACGCGCCGAGATCGGCGACGAAGAAGCCGACCGGCTGCTCGCCGGAGACAACGCCCCGGGCAGTTACGACTGCACGTCCTGCCGCACCCCGGGCGACTCCGAACAGGAGCGCACCAGCACCGTCCTGTTCATCGGCGAGGAGACCGCCGTCCTCGCCTTCGCCCACTCCACCTGTCTGCCCTCGCAGGTCGTCCAGGTCACCGAGGAGCAGCTCCGGGGGGCCGTGAAGTCCATCTCCGGGGACAGCGTGGACCTGGACCCCGCACAGGTCGTCCCCGAGCAGGCCGTACTCGGCGTGACCAGTGGACTCGTCCTGATCGCCGGGGAGTTGCACCCGGCGCTGGTGGTCGAGCCGACCGGGCCCATCGTGCGGCCGGGCACCACCGGGCTCGGCGACGACTTCCTTCCGCTGCTCATCGAGCAGGGGTTCATGCCGCTGACGGAGCTGGCCGAGGTGCCGCCCGTGCTGCACGGCTGGTCGGTGCTGCTCGCCATGGGCCAGCTGCACGCCGTACTGCAGCCCGGCACGAACGGGGGCCAGCAGGTGGCGTGGTGGCAGGCGCACCAGCCGCTCCAGGTGACCGAGGGCTGGCGGGCCGCCGCCAACAAGCACCAGCAGGTGCTGATGTTCGCCGCCCCGGTGGGATCCATCGGGCGTCAGCCCCGGGAGGACCTGCTGCGGGACGCCCTGGACAAGGCGGCGGCCAACGGGAAGTTGGTCGGCGTGGCCATGCCTCTCGCGGGGACCTGAGAGCGCCCAACGGGGCCGGTCCGGACCGCATCCCTTGAAGTTCGGGGTCGTTTGGACATACGTGCACGCATACGACGTTCCCCGCCGCCAGTCCCTCCAGCCGATTCCGTCCGCGCGGTCGGCCCAGGACGTTTCGGGCGGCCCCTCGGCCACGCCCATCTACGACGCGCTCTACGCCGAGTACGTCAAGTCGTTCCGCACGCTGCCGGGTGACCGCAGTGGCGAGGAGGAGCTGGGGTTCACCGCCTTCGGGAACATCCCGACCAGTACGAGGCCGTACGAAGAACACCGGCCGGGGACCTTCAGCAGCTCGTACAGCGCCTACAGCGCGGGGGCGTTCAGCGCCCGGCAGCAGTCGCAGTGGCAGCGCGTCGGGCAGCAGGGCACGGGGATGCACCATGTGCCGGCCGCGCTGCCACCCGGCCCGCGCAGCGCCCTGTGAGCGGCGTCCGCTGAACGGCAGAGGGGCGGCCCCACTTGGGGCCGCCCCTCTGCCGTTTGCTGCTACTTCTTCTTGCCTCCGCGCTTCTCGCGCACCCGCACCGAGATGTGGATCGGCGTCCCCTCGAAGCCGAACTCCTCGCGCAGGCGGCGCTCGATGAAGCGCCGGTAGCCCGCCTCGATGAAGCCGGACGCGAAGAGCACGAACCGCGGGGGCTTGGTACCGGCCTGGGTCCCGAACAGGATGCGCGGCTGCTTGCCGCCGCGGACCGGGTGCGGGTGGGCGGCGACCAGCTCACCGAGGAAGGCGTTCAGACGGCCCGTCGGGACGCGGGTCTCCCAGCCGGCGAGGGCGGACTCGATCGCCGGGACCAGCTTCTCCATGTGGCGGCCGGTGCGCGCCGACACGTTCACCCGGGGCGCCCAGGCGACCTGGCCGAACTCGGTCTCGATCTCCCGCTCAAGGTAGTAGCGGCGCTCCTCGTCGAGGGTGTCCCACTTGTTGTAGGCGATGACCATCGCGCGCCCGGCCTCGACGGCCATCGTCACGATCCGCTGGTCCTGCACCGAGATGGACTCGGAGGCGTCGATCAGGATGACCGCCACCTCGGCCTTCTCGACCGCGGCCGCGGTGCGCAGCGAGGCGTAGTAGTCGGCGCCCTGCTGGAGGTGGACGCGCTTGCGGATGCCCGCGGTGTCGACGAACTTCCAGGTGACTCCGCCGAGTTCGATGAGCTCGTCGACCGGGTCGCGGGTGGTGCCCGCGACCTCGTTGACGACGACCCGCTCCTCGTTCGCCACCTTGTTCAGGAGGGAGGACTTGCCGACGTTCGGGCGGCCGATCAGGGCGATGCGGCGCGGTCCGCCGACGGCCGTGCCGAAGGTCTGCGCGGGCGCTTCCGGCAGGACGTCGAGGACGGCGTCCAGCATGTCGCCGGTGCCGCGGCCGTGCAGGGCCGAGACGGGGTGCGGTTCGCCGAGGCCCAGCGACCACAGGTAGGCCGCGTCCGCCTCGCCGCTCTGGCCGTCCACCTTGTTGGCGGCCAGCACGACGGGCTTGCCGGCCTTGCGCAGCAGTCGTACGACCGCCTCGTCGGTGTCGGTCGCGCCGACCTTGGCGTCGACGACGAACACGACGGCGTCGGCGGCCTCGATCGCGAACTCGGCCTGCGCGGCCACGGAGGCGTCGATGCCGAGGACGTCCTGCTCCCAGCCGCCGGTGTCGACGACCTTGAAGCGGCGGCCCGCCCACTCGGCCTCGTAGGTGACGCGGTCGCGGGTGACGCCGGGCTTGTCCTCCACGACGGCCTCGCGGCGGCCGATGATGCGGTTCACGAGCGTCGACTTGCCGACGTTCGGGCGGCCGACGACGGCGAGGACGGGCAGCGGGCCGTGACCGGCCTCCTCGATGGCTCCCTCGACGTCCTCGAGATCGAAGCCCTCTTCCGCGGCGAGCTCCATGAAGTCCGTGTACTCGGCATCGCCAAGCGCTCCGTGGTCGTGCTCCTCGCCCGAGCCGCCGGAGGGAATGTGGTCGTTCATGAAGTCCGTACCTCGTCGTTCATCGTGGTGATCGGTGGAACGCCCGCTTTCCGCGGGTTGATCCACTACTTAGTGTCGCCTAGCGCCCGGTCAGGCGCCTGGCGTTTTCCAGGTGCGCGGTGAGCTGCTTCTGGATGCGTTCGGTCGCCTCGTCGAGCGCCTTGCGCGTACGTCGTCCGCTGCCGTCGCCGGCCTCGAAGGGGTCGCCGAAGACGACGTCGATACGGCTGCGCAGCGGAGGCAGCCCCTTTATCAACCGTCCCCGCCGCTCGGTGCTTCCCAGCACGGCGACCGGGACGACCGGGGCACCGCTGCGTACCGCGAAGTACGCGAGCCCGGCGCGCAGCGAGGCGAAGTCGCCCTCACCGCGGGTGCCCTCGGGGAAGATGCCGAGGACTCCCCCGGCCGACAGCACGTCCAGGGCCTGCATGATCGCCCCGCGGTCGGCGACCGAGCGGTCCACCTTCAGCTGGCCGATGCCCAGCAGGAAGGGGTCGAGCGGGCCGATGAACGCTTCCTTCTTGATCAGGAAGTGCGTCGGCCGGGGCGCCACGCCCATGACCATCGGGCCGTCGATGTTGTGGGAGTGGTTGACGGCGAATATCACCGGGCCGGTGGCGGGCACCTTCCAGGAACCCAGCACCCGCGGCTTCCACAGCCCGTACATCAGGCCGACGCCGATACGCCGCCCGACCTCGGCGCCCTTCTCGGAGGGGACGGAGGGCGCGGTCACTTCCCGGCCCGCTTCTCCTCGACGAGGGTCACGACGCACTCGATGACCTGCGCGAGCGTGAGCTCGGTGGTGTCCACCTCGACCGCGTCGTCCGCCTTGGCGAGCGGCGAGGTCTTGCGGGAGGAGTCGGCCGCGTCCCGCTTGATCAGCGCCTCGCGGGTGGCGTGCACGTCGGCTCCCTTCAGCTCACCGCTGCGGCGGGCGGCGCGTGCCTCCGGGGAGGCGGTGAGGAAGATCTTCAGGTCGGCGTCGGGCAGCACGGTCGTACCGATGTCACGGCCCTCGACGACGATGCCGTCCTCCGCGCCGGCCGCCACCGACCGCTGCAGCTCGGTGATCCTGGCCCGCACCTCGGGCACCGCGCTGACCGCGCTGACCTTGGCGGAGACCTCCTGGGTGCGGATCGGGCCGGCCACGTCGGTGCCGTCGACCGTGATCGTGGGGTTCTCCGGGTCCGTACCGGAGACGATCTCGGGCTTGCCCGCCACGGCGGCGATCGCCGTCGGGTCGTCGATGTCGATCCCGTTGCTCACCATCCACCAGGTGATCGCCCGGTACTGGGCGCCGGTGTCCAGGTAGCTCAGGCGGAGCTGCGCGGCGACGGCCTTCGACGTGCTCGACTTGCCCGTGCCGGCCGGACCGTCGATGGCGACAATCACGGGCTTGGCGACGCCGTTTTCCACGGGAGGACACCTTCCTGGTGCGGTGCGGAGGGAGTGCGGGACGCGATTGTGCCCCGCACAAGGTTACTGGCTCGCCGGAACCCTTCTTACAGGCGGATGATCCGGGTGATCATCGCGGAGGGGTGCGGTCGATCACTGCCGGATCGCCCAGCCCCGCTCCCGCAGGGCGGCGGTCAGTACCGGCGCGGTCTGCGGCTCCACCATCAGCTGGACCAGACCGGCCTGCTGCCCGGTCGCGTGCTCGATGCGTACGTCCTCGACGTTGACGCCGGCCCGGCCGGCGTCCGCGAAGATGCGGGCCAGCTGGCCCGGCTGGTCGTCGATGAGGACGGCCACGACCTCGTACGTACGCGGCGCGGACCCGTGCTTGCCCGGCACCCGGACCTGCCCGGCGTTGCCGCGCCGCAGGACGTCCTCGATGCCGGCCGTGCCCTCGAGCCGCTTGGCGTCGTCGGAGGACTGCAGGGACCGAAGGGCCTCGACCGTCTCGTCCAGGTCGGCGGCGACGTCGGAGAGCAGGTCGGCCACCGGCCCGGGGTTCGCGGACAGGATGTCGATCCACATGCCGGGGTCGGAGGCGGCGATCCGGGTGACGTCACGGATGCCCTGACCGCACAGTCGTACGGCCGCCTCCTCGGCGTTCTGCAGGCGCGCGGCCACCATGCTGGAGACCAGGTGGGGCATGTGGGAGACCAGGGCGACGGCGCGGTCGTGGGCGTCGGCGTCCATGACGACCGGCACGGCCCGGCAGTGCGAGACCAGCTCCAGGGCGAGGTTCAGCACCTCGGTGTCGGTGTCCCGGGTCGGCGTCAGTACCCAGGGACGGCCCTCGAAGAGGTCGCCGGTCGCCGCCAGCGGACCGGACTTCTCGCGGCCCGACATGGGGTGCGAGCCGATGTACGAGGACAGGTCCAGGCCCAGCGCCTCCAGCTCGCGGCGCGGGCCGCCCTTGACGCTGGCCACGTCGAGGTAGCCGCGGGCCGCGCCCCGGCGCATGGCGTCGCCGAGCACGCCGGCCACATGGGCGGGAGGGGCGGCGATGATCGCGAGGTCGACCGGTCCTTCGGGGGCCTCGTCGGTGCCGGCGCCGAGCGCGGCCGCCGTACGGGCCTGCTCGGGGTCGTGGTCCGAGAGGTGGACGACGACGCCCCGCTGGGACAGGGCGAGGGCGGCGGACGTACCGATGAGCCCGGTTCCGATGACGAGGGCGGTTCTCACTGGGCGATGTCCTTGCGCAGGGCGGCCGCGGCGCCGAGGTAGACATGGGCGATGTCGGCGCGGGGCCGGTCGGACTCGATGTGCGCGAGTACGCGGACGACGCGGGGCATGGCGCCCTCGATGTCCAGCTCCTGGGCGCAGATCAGCGGTACGTCGACGATGCCGAGCTTGCGGGCGGCGGCCGCCGGGAAGTCGCTGTGCAGGTCGGGCGTCGCCGTGAACCAGATGCTGATCAGGTCGTCGCCGTTCAGGGCGTTGCGCTCGAGGATGGCGGTGAGCAGGGCCCCGACCTGCTCGTCCATGTGGCCGGCCTCGTCCCGTTCCAGTTGGACGGCTCCCCGGACCGCTCGTACCGCCACGGCTTGGCTCCTTGCTGATGTACGGATCGGCTCTTCGACCGTCCAGCCTAGTCAGCCCGCGACGGGCGGGTGCGCGACGCCCGCCCGCTGAGACGGACAAGGGCCGTGCACACCGCTCGCCGCGAGTACCGGAGACATTGCCAATGTCACCGAATCGCCCCGATTCCGCTACTTGGCGTCAGACGTCCCTGTGCGCCTCTTTACGCCGGGGCGCCGGTCCGCTCTGATGGCAGGACACTCGCCTCGGGGGGCCCGTATGAAGCGTCCTGGACCGCTGATCACCTTGATCGCGGGACTGCTGCTCGGCTTGTTCATGCTGTCGCTCAACGCGACGACGGGGACGAAGAGCGTCTCGTCCACGGCCAAGAAGGAGTCACCGACCGCCACGGCGTCGCCTGCGCCCACGAAGACCTCCGCGCCACCCAGCCCGTCGCCGTCGCGGACACCCGTGCCCGACGCCAGTTACGCGGGCCGGACCGACGACGACTCGTCCGCCGTCGCCGTCACGGTGGACGACGGCAAGGCGGTCGCGTACTTCTGCGACGGCCGCGCCAAGGAGTCCTGGCTGAAGGGCGACGTCAAGGACGACGGCAGCATGCGCCTGACCGGCAAGAACGGAGACGAGCTGAACGGCACCCTGAAGGAGGGCAAGCGCATCAGCGGCACGGTCGACGTCGGCGGCGGGCACTACGCCTTCAGCGCCGACAAGGCCAAGAAGCCGTCCGGGCTGTACCGGGCGACGGCCACGGTGCGCGGCGCCAAGATCGACGGCGGCTGGATCGTCCTGCCGGGCGGAAAGCAGGTCGGCATCGTCACCCGCGACTCGGTCGCCTCGGCCGCACCCAGCATCGACCCGGACACGGGCGCGGTAACGGTCGACGGACAGCAGCTCACGGCACGTCCCGTCACACCCTGACAGCCCAGGCACACGCTCCGTCAGCCTTCGATACCACAGTCCGCCCAGGGAGCCGACCATGACCGTCGACCCGAACGCCGCCACGCAGAACTTCCCGTCCCCGCCACCGGCCCACCGCGCCCCCAGCCCCGTCCGCTACCTGATCCCTGCCCTGGTCGCGGCCGCGGTGGCCGTCGCCCTCGGCGTGTACGGCAAGACCCACGACCCGGCGGGCACCGCCTTCAACATCGCCGGGTTCAGCAGCACGGGCGCGGTGAAGTCGTGGCTGGCGACGGCCGCGTTCTTCTTCGCACTCGTCCAGGTGGTCAGCGCGTTCATGGTGTACGGCAAACTGCCGGGCCCGCGCTGGTCGGCGACGCTGCACCGCTGGTCGGGGCGCATCGCGTTCCTCGTGGCGGTCCCGGTCGCCGTGCACTGCCTGTACGCACTGGGATATCAGACGTATGAAACGCGCGTTTTGTGGCACTCTGTCCTGGGTTGTTTCTTCTTCGGTGCCTTCAGCGCCAAGATGCTGTTGCTCCGCTGGGAGCGACTTCCCGGTTGGCTGCTGCCGCTCGTCGGCGGGCTGGTCTTCACCGGCCTGACCCTCCTCTGGCTGACCTCCGCCCTCTGGTTCTTCCGCACCTTCGGAGTGACGACATGACCCATCGCTCGACGCGACGCACGGTTCTCCTCGCGACGGGCGCGGCGACGCTCGCCGCGGGCTGCAGCAAGTACGGCGGCGACAACAACGACTCCGGATCGTCCTCCGTGAACGCCTCCGGCGGGCAGGAGCTGGCGAAGGCCTCCGAGATCCCGGTCGGCGGGGGCAAGATCTTCAAGGAGGAGAAGGTCGTCGTCACCCAGCCGAAGAAGGACGAGTTCAAGGCCTTCTCGGCGGTCTGCACCCACCAGGGCTGCACGGTGGGCAGCATCGCGGACGGCATCATCCACTGCCCGTGCCACAAGAGCGAGTTCCGCATCGCGGACGGCTCGGTGGCCGGCGGTCCGGCGCCGAAGCCGCTGCCCGCGGAGCAGATCAAGGTGGAGGGAAATTCGATCCGTCTGGCGTGAGACGCCGCGTACGCTCCCGGGCATGCAGCCCGAGAGCCTGGTCCGCGACCACACGATCTACGCCTGCGTGATGGGTTCGCGCGCCTTCGGTCTGGCGACGAACGGCAGCGACACCGACCGCCGGGGTGTGTTCCTCGCCCCCACCCCCCTGTTCTGGCGTTTCGAGAAGCCGCCGACGCATGTCGAGGGCCCGGCCGAGGAGCAGTTCAGCTGGGAGCTGGAGCGCTTCTGCGAGCTGGCCCTGCGCGCGAACCCGAACATCCTGGAGTGCCTGCACTCCCCGCTCGTCGAGCACGTCGACGACACCGGACGTGAACTCCTGGCGCTGCGTGGGGCGTTCCTCTCCCGTCGGGCCCACGAGACGTTCACGCGCTACGCGCTCGGCCAGCGCAAGAAGCTGGAGGCCGACGTGCGCACGCACGGCGCCCCGCGCTGGAAGCACGCGATGCACCTGCTCCGCCTGCTGATGAGCTCCCGCGACCTGTTGCGCACAGGCGCCCTCACGATCGATGTCGGCGACCGGCGCGGGCCCCTGCTTGCGGTCAAGCGCGGCGAGGTCCCCTGGCCGGAGGTCGAGTCCTGGATGAACCGCCTGGCGACCGAGGCGGACGAGGCCTCCCGGCGCAGCCCGCTCCCCGAGGACCCGGACCGGCGCCGCGTCGAGGACTTCCTCGTCCGCGTCCGCCGCGCCTCAGCCCTCCAGACGGATCCGTACGACGAGGTCGTGCAGGGCGTCGTACACGGTGGGGGCGTCGGGCAGGGCTGAGGCGTCCTGCGCCTCGTCCAGGACCACGTGCAGCCGCTCGACGTCGTCGACCACGCGCGCGTGGTCGACATCGGCGTCCCCGTGCTCCCGCTCCGCCTTCGCCGCGATCAGCTCCGGCAGATAGGCGGGCGCGTCCACTTCGCCCAGCAGCGTGGGCAGATGGGCCTGTATCTCGCCGCTGCGCATCAGATGGATGCCGGTGAGCAGGACGCGGAACGTGTAGAGCAGCGGCTTGAGTTGGCCGGTCTTCTCGAACAGCCGCCACTGGGTCGTCGCGAACCCGCGGTAGTGGTGCGCGTGGTGGCCGGTGAGGACGCCCGGCGCGAGCGCGGCCAGCTCCCGGTGCGCGTCGGTGGTGTGCACGACCAGGGGCGAGAGCAGCTGCTCCAGCACATAGCCGTTGCGGCGCAGCATCAGCCGTACGAACTTGCGCAGGTCGTGGGTGACCAGGTCCATCTCGACGCCGTCCCGGTCCCACATCCGGGACCGGGTCTCGTCCGGCTCGCGCAGCCCCAACAGGTCGGCCGCCGGCAGCAGGTGCACGCCCCGGAGGTCGACGTCCGAGTCGCGGGACGGGAAGCCGTAGAGGTGCGCGCCGGAGACGGTCGCGAACAGCACCGGGTCGGGCTGCTCGGCGACCACCGGCGTCAGGTCGATGTCCAGGGCGTCGATCACCGCTCAAGAGTCCCAGAGGGCTCCGAGAGTCAGCAGGTCGCCCCGGTACTCGATCCGGTCCGCCCACTCCGTGGGCCATGCGTCGACGCCCAGGTACGCGCCCGCGAAGGCCCCCGTCAGACAGGCGATGGAGTCCGAGTCGCCGGAGGTGCAGGCCGCCCGCCGGATGGCCGTCACCGGCTCGTCGACGAACAGCAGGAAGCACAACAGGCCGGTCGCCAGGGCCTCTTCGGCGATCCAGCCCGCACCGGTCGCCAGGCACGGGTCGGTCTCCGGCGAGACGGTGCGCACGGCATCCTGGAGGCGCACGAGGATCTCCAGGCACTCGTCCCAGCCTCGCGCGATGAACTGCTCGGGGGTGGCGTCGTCGGAGCGGGTCCACAGGTCGCCCAGCCAGGTGTGGTGGTAGTGGCTGCGGTTCTCGAGGGCGTACGAGCGCAGCAGGCCGACGAGTCCGGTCGGCTCGGCGCCCTGCGCGAGCAGTCGTACGGCGCGGGCGGTGAGGTCGGAGGCGGCGAGGGCCGTCGGATGCCCGTGCGTGAGCGCGGACTGCAACTGTGCGGCGCCCGCGCGCTGTTCGTCGCTCAGGCCGGGGGCGAGCCCGACAGGCGCGACCCGCATGTTGGCGCCGCAGCCCTTGGAGTCGATCTGACTGGCGTCCTGCCAGAACCGGCTCTCGTCCTTGAGCAGGCTGCAGGCCCGCAGGCAGGTGTTCCCCGGCGCCCGGTTGTTCTCCGGCGACTGGTACCAGTTCACGAACTCCTCGCGCAGCGGCCGCTCCAGCCGCTTCGGCGCGAGCACCCCGCGGTCCATCGCCGTCCGCAGCCCGTGTCCGAACGCCAGCGTCATCTGCGTGTCGTCGGAGACCAACGCGCGCTTCGGAAGCGGAAGTTCCCGCCAGGGCCCGTGCTTGGCGATGATCGTCGGCACGTCGTCGAACTCGGTCGGATAGCCGAGCGCGTCCCCCAGGGCGAGCCCGGTCAGCGCGCCTGTGGCGGCCTGCTTCCTGACGGTCGTTGCGGTCATGCGGGGCGTCCTTCCGGGGACGGTCGGAGGAGGGGCGGGTGCAGGCCGGCGGCCGGTCCCGCGCGATAGAGGGCGGCGGGCTTGCCGCGGCCACCGGTCAGACGCGCGCCGCCCAGGACCGGTTCGACGAAACCGGGCGTGGCGAGCACCTTGCGGCGGAAGTTGGGCCGGTCCAGGGCGGTGCCCCACACCGTCTCGTAGACGAGGTGCAGCTCGCCGAGCGTGAACTCGGGCGGGCAGAAGGCGGTGGCGAGACAGGAATACTCGAGCTTGGCGCCGACGCGTTCGTGGGCGTCGGCCAGGATCCGGTCGTGGTCGAAGGCGAGCGGCCGGGCCGAGTCGTACGGCAGCCAGCTCGCCTGTGCCGCGTCGCTGCCGGCGTGCGGCTCGGGCGCGTCGGGCAGCAGCGCGGTGAAGGCGACGGACACGACCCGCATCCGGGGGTCACGGTCGGGCTCGCTGTACGTCCGCAGCTGCTCCAGGTGCAGCCCGGTGACGTCCGCGAGGCCGGTCTCCTCGGCGAGTTCACGCCGGGCGGCCGTCTCCGCCGACTCCCGCGGCTCCACGAAGCCGCCGGGCAGCGCCCAGTGACCGGCGTACGGCTCATGCCCGCGCTCGACGAGCAGCACGTGCAGCGCGCCGGAGCGGATGGTCAGGACGGCGAGGTCGACGGTGACGGCGAAGGGTTCGTAGGCGTACTTGTCGTAGTCCGACTTGTTGAACGTCATGCGCACCCACCCCCTTTAATAGTCACTACGACTATAAAGAGGGCGGGTGCTCTTCCACAACCCGTCGGTCACAACTCCCGCGCGAGGGATACCTCCTGGCCACGGGAGGGTGCGAACGCCGCCACCAGCGCGCCGACTCCCGCGGCTCCCGCCGACACCCACAGCGCCGGTGCGCACCCGTCCAGGAACGAGGCGGGTGAGCCGTAACCGCCGTACTGCGTGAAGACGAGGGCGGCGACGGCGACGCCGAAGACGCCGCCCAGTTCGCGCAGCGCGTTGTTCACGCCGGCCGCGACGCCCGCGTCACCGAGGGGGACGGAGGAGGTCACGGCGTTGGCGACGCTCGGGAAGACCATGGAGATGCCGATGCCGGCGATGATCAGTGGGACGACGAGCTGTCCGTACCGGACTCCGGGTTCGACCTGCCAGGCCAGCAGGGCGAGGCCGGTGGCCTGCAGGACCAGGCCGCCCAGCATGAAGGGCCGGGTGCCGAAGCGGTCCGCGAGCGCGCCCGCGACCGGGGCCACCAGCAGTGGCATGGCGTTCCAGACGAGGATGCGCACGCCCGCCTCCAGCGGGGAGTAGCCGAGCCCCGTCTGGAAGAGCTGCGTGATCATGAAGAGGGCGCCCAGCAGGGACCCGAAGAGGAGGAAGGCGACCGCGTTGGAGGTGGCGAAGCCGCGCCGGCGGAAGTACGCGAGCGGCAGCATCGGGTAACGGGCGCCCCGGCGCTCCCAGGCGAGGAAGGCCACCATGGACACGACGCCCATGGCCAGCGCGGACAGCACCTCGGCACTCCCCCATCCCACCTGGGGCGCCCGCACCGGCGCCCAGGCCAGGCCCGTCAGGCCGGCGGCCGCCAACACCAGCCCCACCAGGTCGAGTTGCGGCCGGGTGCCGTGGCTCTCGCGGAGTTTCGTGGCGGCGAGGGGCAGCATCGCCAGCCCGAGGGGCACGTTCAGCCAGAAGATCCACTGCCAGGACAGGCCCTCGGTGACGGCCCCGCCGAGCACGGGTCCGGCCGCCACGCCGAGGCCGGTCACCCCGCCCCACACCCCGATGGCGACGCCGCGCTTCTCGGCCGGGAACGCCTCGCTGATCAGGGTCAGGGTGAGCGGGAGGAGTACGGCCGCTCCGGCGCCCTGCACCATGCGCGCGCCGATGAGCTCGCCCGGGCCGCCCGCCAGCGCGGAGGCGGCGGAGCCCACGGTGAAGACGGCGAGCCCGACGATGTACATCCGCCGCCGCCCGAACCGGTCGCCGAGCGCGGCGCCGGTCAGGGTGAGGCAGGCGAAGACCAGGTTGTAGGCATTGATCGTCCACTCCAGGTCGGACAGGCTCGCCCCGAAATCGGCCCGCAGGGCGGGCAGCGCGGTCGAGACGACCACGACGTCGAGGGAGCACAGCAGCGCGCCGAGCCCGGCCAGTACGACGGTCCACACCCGTCGGGCCGGTAGCTGTTCGGCCGGTGGTGTGCGGAGGGGGACTTTCAGGGTGTCGCTCATGACGGTGCCTTCCGTGAGGTCCTTGAGGTCACTCACGGAAGGCAGACCACCCTCACCCCGGAAAGGAATCGCGCCGCCCCAGAAACGCCAGCAGCCGGGGTTCGGGCCCGGCGCACGCCGGCACACCGACCGGCTCGGCGAACCGCACGCCCCGGTCCTCCTCGGCGACCACGCACCGCGCGACGGACAGCAGCTCGGCCGCGAGCGGGGCCGGGATGGGCCGCGACCGCCCGCAGGCCTGCGCGACGTCCCACCCGTGGACGGCGATCTCCACAGACCCCACGGCGGCCATCACCCGCATGTCCAGCGGCAGTTCACCCACCAGGACCCACTCCCCCGGCCCGGCCGCCCAGGCGCCGAGCACTGCACACGCGCGCGTGCGGAACGCGCACGCGAGGTCGACGGCTCCCGGCGCCCCGGGAACGAGCCCGATCCGGCCGCCCGTCAGCCCCTCGTGCAGGGCGTCCAGCGAGTCGTCGAGATGCCCGAGCAGCTCGGCGAGGTCCCACTCGGCGCACGGCGTGCCCCGTGCCAGGTTCCCGGGCGCGACCCCGGCGACGCTTCCCAGCGCGTAGGCGAGCGAACGCTCCAGCAGCTCCCCGGCGTTCACGAGAGCACTCGCGGGAACCCGAAGCGGACGACCTGCTCCACGTCGATGAAGGCCGTGACACGGGCCACCGTGCCGCCCTCCACGGTGAGGACCTGCACCGAGTGCGCCCGCAGTACGCCGTCCGCCCCGCGCACGTACATGACGACGGCCGGCTGCCCGTTCGCGCGCGTGGGCAGCATCCGGTAGAGGCCCTCGCCGTGCCCCCGCGCCCGCAGGAACAGCAGCACGTCCTTCTTGCCGCGGAACCACTCCAAGTTGGGCGGCATCTCCAACTCGACGCCGTCCTGGAGGAGATCGAGCAGCGCGTCCATGTCGGCGTGCTCGAAGGCGGCCATGTACCGGTCGAGCACTTCGCGGTCCGACGCCCCCTCGGGCTCGACGACGAGGTCCTCGTCCGGTGCGACCTCGTCGAGCCGGGCACGCGCGCGTTGGAGGCTGCTCTTGACCGCCGCCGTGGACGTCCCGAGCAGCGCGGCGACCTCGGGCGCCCGCCAGGCCAGCACGTCCCGCAGGATGAGCACGGCCCGCTGCCGCGCGGGCAGGTGCTGCAGCGCGGCGACCAGCGCGAGCCGCAGACTGCCGCGGGCGGCCACGACGGTCGCCGGGTCGACGAGCGAGTCCGGCAGCGGCTGCAACCACGGAACATCCGTGGCAGGGGCCCTCAGCGGCTCCTCGTGCGCCTGTGACGGCCCGCCGAGCCCCGAGGGCAGAGGACGCCTCACGCGGCTCTCCAGCGCCGTCAGACACGTGTTGGTGGCGATGCGGTGGAGCCAGGTCCGCATGCTGGCCCGGCCCTCGTAGCCGTCGTAGGACCGCCAGGCCCGCAGATACGTCTCCTGCACCAGGTCCTCGGCCTCGTCGACCGAGCCCAGCATCCGGTAGCAGTGCGCGAGCAGCTCCCGCCGGTACGGGTCCGTCAGCCGTACGAACTCGTCGCGGTCCGTGGTCGTCGCAGGCATGGCCACTCCTCTCCCCGGTCACGAGTACAGACCGGCGGGAAGCCCAAAACGAATCGGCCGGTCCCGGAAAGGATCCGGAACCGGCCGTTCACACAGCTCGCACGCTCTAGAGGTCGACCTCCTGCATCAGCATGCCGACCTCGGTGTTCGACAGCCGCCGCAGCCAGCCGGACTTCTGGTCGCCCAGGGTGATCGGCCCGAAGGCGACCCGCACCAGCTTGTCGACCGGGAAGCCGGCCTCGGCCAGCATGCGCCGCACGATGTGCTTGCGGCCCTCGTGGAGGGTCACCTCGACCAGGTAGTTCTTGCCGGTCTGTTCGACGACCCGGAAGTGGTCCGCGCGCGCGTACCCGTCCTCCAGCTGGATGCCGTCCTTGAGCTTCTTGCCCAGGTCCCGCGGGATCGGGCCCACGATGTGCGCGAGGTAGACCTTCTTCACGCCGTACTTGGGGTGGGTCAGGCGGTGCGCCAGCTCGCCGTGGTTGGTGAGCAGAATGACGCCCTCGGTCTCGGTGTCGAGCCGCCCGACGTGGAAGAGCCGCGTCTCACGGTTGGTGACGTAGTCACCGAGGCACTGACGGCCCTCGTTGTCCTCCATCGTCGACACGACACCGGCGGGCTTGTTCAGCGAGAAGAACTGGTACGACTGCGTCGCGACCGTCAGGCCGTCGACCTTGACCTCGTCCTTCTCCGGGTCGACGCGCTTGCCCTGCTCCAGGACGATCTCGCCGTTGACCTCGACCCTGGCCTGCTCGATCAGCTCCTCGCAGGCCCGCCGGGAGCCGTAGCCCGCCCGCGCGAGGATCTTCTGGAGCCGCTCGCCCTCCTGCTCGGCGCCCGGGAAGGTCTTGGGCAGCTTCACGTCCTTCTTGCCCGCGTACCGCTCCCGGTTGCGCTCCTCGGCCCGGGCGTCGTACTCACGGGAGCTCGCCGGAGCCGTGCGGCCGCGCCCGGTGCCCTGGCCCTGCTTGGGGCCGCCCTTGGCGCCGCCGCGCGCCGAGGCGCCACGCCCCGACTTCGGGCCGTCCTGGGTGCCGCCGGGGCCCACGTCGTAGCGCCGCTCCTCCGGGCGCGGCCTCTTCGGCCGGGCGCCCTGCTTGTCGTCGCGGTTGTTACCGGCGCCGCGCTGATTACCGCGGCCACCGCTGCTCCCGCCGCGGCCGCCGCTGTTGCCACCACGGCTCCCGCCGTTGTTTCCGCTGCTGTTCCTGCCGCTGCTGCTTCGCATCAAAGTTCCGTCTTGTCGTCTGCGTCCTCGGAATCCGGAGCGTCCGGATCGAACGACGGGACCCCTTCCAGTGTCTCGGCCTCGATCGCCTCCGCCTCCGGGAGGAAGGGCGCGAGTTCCGGGAGCTCGTCCAGGCCGCGCAGGCCCATCCGCTCCAGGAAGTAGTTCGTCGTCGTGTACAGGATCGCACCTGTTTCGGGTTCCGTGCCCGCCTCCTGGACCAGACCCCGCTGCAGGAGGGTGCGCATGACCCCGTCGCAGTTGACTCCTCGTACGGCCGAAACCCGGCTGCGGCTCACCGGCTGGCGGTAGGCGACGACCGCGAGCGTCTCCAGCGCGGCCTGGGTGAGCCGTGCCTGCTGGCCGTCCAGGACGAAGCCCTCGACGGCCGCCGCGTACTCGGGCCGGGAGTAGAAACGCCAGCCGCCGGCGATCAGCCGCAGCTCGAAGCCGCGGCCCTGGACGGCGTACTCGTCGGCCAGCTCCCGCAGGGCGTCCCCGATCCGCCGCTTCGGCCGCTGGAGGATCTTCGCGAGGTGCTCCTCGGTCGCGGGCTCGTCCACGACCATGAGGACGGCCTCCAGGGCGGGCTTGAGATCGAGGTCGGCGACGGTGTGCAGCCCCGCCGGAACGTCGGTGGTCTCCTCGCTCACGCCTTCTTCTCCTTGGCTTCGTCCTTGGGCACCTCGGGCGGCCGGTCGAACTCGTCCGTCACCACCGGCGTCTCGTCCCCGTCCCCACCGGTCCAGCGCACCAGCAGCTCGCCGAGCGCGGTCTCCTGGTCCAGCGCCACAACCTTCTCGCGGTAGAGCTCCAGCAGGGCCAGGAAGCGCGCCACGACGGTCAGGGTGTCGTCCGTGTCCTCGACCAGCGCCCGGAAGCTGGCCTCCCCGAGCTCCCTGAGCCGCGCGACCACGATCCCGGCCTGCTCCTGCACGCTGACCAGGGGCGCGTGGATGTGGTCGACGTAGACCTGCGGCTTGGGCTTGGGCTGCATCGCCTTGACGGCGAGCCTGGCGAAGCCCTCGGCGCCGATGCTGATGACCACCTCGGGCAGCAGCTCGGCGTGGTGCGGTTCGAGGCCGACGGTACGGGGGTAGCGGCGGGCCTCTTCTTCGAGGCGGCGGTTGAAGATGTCGGCGATCTGCTTGTACGCGCGGTACTGCAGCAGTCGCGCGAACAGCAGGTCGCGGGCTTCGAGGAGCGCGAGGTCGGCCTCGTCCTCGACCTCGGCGGACGGCAGCAGCCGGGCGGCCTTGAGGTCGAGCAGCGTGGCCGCGACGACCAGGAACTCGGTCGTCTGGTCCAGGTCCCAGTCCGGCCCCATCGCCCGGATGTGCGCCATGAACTCGTCGGTCACCTTGGACAGGGCGACCTCGGTGACGTCCATCTTGTGCTTGGAGATCAGCTGGAGGAGAAGGTCGAAGGGCCCTTCGAAGTTGGCGAGCCGAACCTTGAAAACACCGTCACCGGCCTCGACGGGCTCGGGCTCACTCGCAGGAAGCTCGGCCACCGGCTCCGGTTCAGGAGCGAGGACTACGGCTTCGGGTTCGAACTCGGGCCCCGGCTCGGGCTCGGGCTCCGGCTCGGCAGCTGCGGGCTCTACGACCCCGGGCTCCACCAACGGAGGCTCCGCCACCGGGAGTTCCTCCACCGGAGCAGGTGGTTCCGCAGGAACCGGCCCTGCCCCGGGCCCCTTCCCCAGCGCACGCCGACGGCCGGCGGAGGCGCCGGGGGCGGGAACGTCGTTCGAGGTCATGACCCCCGCAGGCTATCGCTACCGCCCGCGCAGCCGACGTACGAGGATGCTCGCGTCCCCGCGGGACTCCAGATCGGCCAGCACCACGGCGACCGCCTCACGGACGATCCGCCCGCGGTCGACCGCAAGCCCGTGCTCGCCCCGGAGCACCAGGCGTGCGTGCTCCAGGTCGATGAGCTCCTCGGCGGACACGTAGACCGTGATCTTCTCGTCGTGGCGTTCACGCCCGCTGGGCCGGCGTGAAGGGCTCCGCCCGCGCTTGCGCGGAGCCGCGGCGACAGAACCTTCCTGCGCCTCCTGACGTCGGCCGGAGCGCTCCCCGGCCGCGGCGCGACTGCGGGACTCCCCGCCGTCGGCCGCCTCCGAGTCCGCGGCCACATGCTCCGCACCCTCGCCGTCGCCGCCCTGCACGGGCACCGACTGCGGGGCGTCCTCGGACGACGCGGCCGCGGCCCCGTCGCTCTCTCCCGCGGGAGCGGGGACCCGGGCTTCGCCGTTGACCCCCCGCCGCGGAGTGGACGGCTGGAGCGCCATTCCCCCTGTCGTACGGAAGAGTTCGTCGGCCCCCGGCAGACTCACTCGGCGTGACACCGGGCGAGCACCTCCCTGGCGAGCTGACGGTAGGCGGCGGCGCCGACGGAGTTGGAGGCGTACGTGGTGATCGGTTCACCGGCGACCGTGGTCTCCGGGAAGCGGACCGTGCGCCCGATGACCGTGTGGTAGACGTGGTCGTCGAACGCCTCGACGACACGCGCGAGCACCTCGCGGCTGTGCACGGTGCGCGAGTCGTACATCGTGGCGAGGATCCCGTCGAGCTCCAGCTCGGGGTTGAGCCGCTCCTGGACCTTCTCGATGGTCTCCGTCAGCAGTGCCACACCACGCAGCGCGAAGAACTCGCACTCCAGTGGCACTATCACCTTGTGCGCGGCCGTCAACGCGTTGACGGTGAGCAGACCGAGCGAAGGCTGACAGTCGATCACGATGTAGTCGTAGTCGGCCATGAGCGGCTTCAGGGCCCGCTGCAGCGTCGACTCGCGCGCGACCTCGGAGACCAACTGGACCTCGGCCGCGGACAGGTCGATGTTGCTGGGCAGCAGGTCCATGTTCGGAACCGCCGTCTTCAGGAGCACCTCGTCGGCCGCCATCCCCCGCTCCATGAGCAGGTTGTAGACGGTGAGGTCGAGCTCCATCGGGTTGACACCGAGACCCACCGACAGCGCGCCCTGCGGGTCGAAGTCCACGAGCAGCACGCGCCGGCCGTACTCCGCGAGCGCAGCACCCAGGTTGATGGTCGACGTCGTCTTGCCCACGCCGCCCTTCTGGTTGCACATCGCGATGATCTTCGCGGGGCCGTGGTCGGTCAGCGGGCCCGGGATCGGGAAGTACGGCAGCGGGCGACCGGTCGGCCCGATGCGCTCACGGCGCTGACGGGCAGCGTCGGGCGCAAGCGTGGCCGCGTATTCCGGATCCGGCTCGTACTCCGCGTCGGGGTCGTAGAAGTGCCCCTCGGGCAGTTCGTCGTAGGCGGCGAGGTGGTTGTGGGGCGCGCCACTTCCGTCGCCGGCCATGGCGTTCACGTGATGGCCATCCATGCTCTGGTGTGCTGTCCGAGTCGCCTGCGGACTCTGCTGGGCTGCGAAGGTGCGCACCGCGACGGAGCCGACAGCCTCGAATCCCTCGGGGCCTTGGCCCCGGACAGGCATTCCTGGTTGACCACCCCCGGGAGAAAATGTCGACTCATTCACAAGTCGTCTTACCTCCTTGGTGACCAGGAAACTTCTAGACAGGTCAGCGTGGCACCATGCCGACGGTTGGCGACTCTATGGCGTGTCGGGCGTCCGCAGCAACACAATCCGCCGGACCCGGCAGGATGTGTCGGCAATGAAACATCCCTCTGTCAAGGGCGTACGGCCGTCGCACGGCAGGCTTCACCGGTGTGCGAATCGACCAAAGGGTTACGTTCGAGGCGAGTTGACCTAGTGCCGCAAAGTGACCATACACACATCCGGCCGGACCTTGTCGGGCAAGGTCCGGCCGGGTGCGCGGTGTTGACGACCTGTGTTGACGTATCGCCTTTTACCGAAAGGTGACTTAGCGGCTCGACGACTGTCCGGCTCAGCCGAGCAGGCTCTCGAGCTCGACGTGCTCGAGGCCGTGCGCCTCTGCGACCTCGCGGTAAACGACCTTGCCGTCATGGGTGTTGAGACCCTTGGCGAGCGCGGCGTCGCGGCGCAGCGCCTCGACCCAGCCGCGGTCGGCGAGTTCGACGATGTAGGGCAGCGTCGCGTTGGTGAGCGCGTAGGTGGAGGTGTTGGGCACCGCGCCCGGCATGTTGGCGACGCAGTAGAAGACCGAGTTGTGGACCGGGAAGGTCGGCTCGGCGTGGGTGGTCGGACGGGAGTCCTCGAAGCAGCCGCCCTGGTCGATCGCGATGTCGACAAGGACACTCCCGGGCTTCATGCGCGACACGAGCTCGTTGGTGACCAGCTTCGGGGCCTTGGCGCCCGGGATGAGGACGGCGCCGATGACGAGGTCGGCCTCGAGGCAGGCCTTCTCCAGCTCGAAGGCGTTGGAGACGACGGTCTGGATCTTCGTACCGAAGATCTTGTCGGCCTCCTTGAGCTTGTTGATGTCCTTGTCGAGCAGGGTCACATGGAAGCCCATGCCGATGGCGATCTGCGCGGCGTTCCAGCCGGAAACGCCACCGCCGATGACGACGGCGCGGCCGGCCAGCACACCGGGGACCCCGCCGGGCAGGACGCCACGGCCGCCGTTGGCGCGCATGAGGTGGTAGGCGCCGACCTGCGGGGCGAGCCGGCCCGCGACCTCGGACATCGGGGCGAGCAGCGGGAGCGCGCGGCTGGGCAGCTCGACCGTCTCGTAGGCGATCGCCGTGGTGCCGGACTCGACGAGGGCGTCGGTGCACTCCTTGGAGGCGGCCAGGTGCAGGTACGTGAAGAGCGTCTGGTCCTTGCGGAGGCGGTGGTACTCCTCGGCGATGGGCTCCTTGACCTTGAGCAGCAGGTCGGCGGTGGCCCACACCTCGTCGGCCGTCTCCAGGATCCGCGCGCCGGCCGCGACGTACTCGGCGTCCACGATCGAGGAGCCGACACCGGCGCCCCGCTCGACGACGACCTGGTGGCCGTGGCGCACCAGCTCGTGCACACCGGCAGGGGTGATGGCCACCCGGAACTCGTTGTTCTTGACCTCGCGGGGGATGCCGACCTTCACGTGGATCACGGTCCTTGGCTCAGTGGATGTGTGGGGCAATACAACACATACCCAGGCATGCAGGAGCACACCGGGAGACACCGCGGGAGAAGGTGCGGCAGAGCCAGTCTAATGAAGGCGTTCTCTCTGTCTAGCCTTTCATTGCATTAATCTTCGCCGGATGTACTACGGATTTCGCAGGCGTTAGCGTCTTGTTCCGGTGGATCAAGGGGTTCCGGATCCGGCTCGGCCTCCTCGCGCTGCTCCCCCAGCAGCCGTTCCGCGGTGCCCCGGTGCAGCTGAGCCGCGGCGGGATCGCCCAGGCGCTCCAGCGTGTCCGCGAGCCGCAGCTGCAGCGCAGCCTGCAGCCGTACGTCCTCGGCCCTGCGCGCCCACTCCACCGCCTCGTGGCAGGTGCGCAGCGACTCCTCGGGCCGTCCCGCGTACTCCTGGACGCGCGCGAGCTCGCTCAACGCCCGTGCGTGGGCGGGGACATCGCCGTCCTTGCGGTACCCGGAGACCGCCGCACGCCAGCTGCGCAGGGCCTCGCCGTAGCGGCCCGCATAGGTGTGGGCCGCGGCGATCCGGCCGTAGAGCCGGGCGGCGCCCGCGCGCTCGTCCCGGGCCAGGCACTGGGCGAGAGCGCGGCCGAACCAGTCGGCGGCCCGGTCGTAGTCCCCGAGCTCCAGGTGCGCACCACCTACGGATTCCATCGCGCGACCGGTCGCGTACGGGTCATTTGCCTGCCGTCCGGCGTCCAGCGCGGCCCGATAGCGCGCCAGTGCCTCCCGGGTACGGCCGGTCTGGGCGTCCAGGTCACCGAGGTTCAGCAGGGCCGCGGCCTGCTCGCGGGGCAGCTTCCGCCGCTCGGCCACGTCCAGGACGAGTCGATGGATGCCGTACAGGTCCGGGGCGGCGGCCTGGGTGCCGAAGTGCGCGGCCATGGCCTTGACCAGCTGGGACATCAGGCGGCGGGCGAGGGTGTCCAGCTCCCCGTCGGCGACGGCGAGCCGGGCCGCGGCCAGCAGCGCGGGTCTGCGGATGCGCAGCCAGTCCTCGGCAGCCCGCGGGGTGGGGAAGCGCAGGGAGCGCGGCATGCCCTGGAGCTTCTCGCGCGCCTCGGGGTTGTCCGTCTCGGTGATCGTCCGGCACGACTGCAGCAGCCGTACCGTCCGCTCCAGCATCCGGGCGCGGGCCAGCTGCAGCTCGCCGGGGCGGTCCTGGGTCTCGGTGAGCTCCTTCAGCAGGGGTTGCAGACAGCCCGGCACCTCGTACTGCGGCAACGGCGAATCCACCGCCCGCAGCAGCCCGAGGGCGACGAAGCCGTCCAGCGCGGTGACCGCGCCGCTCACCGAGCAGCCGGCGAGCGCGGACGCGGTGTGCGGGTCGACCAGTCCTGCCGGGGCGAGCGCGAGCAGTCGCAGTATCCGGGCGGTCGGCGCGGGCAGCGAGGTGTAGGCGAGCCGGAAGACCCGGCTGAGGGGCGTGCCCTCGTCACTCTCCGTGTGCAGATGCTTGGCGAGATCGGCGACGGCCGCCTTGGGGCGGGCCGCGAGCCAGCCGCCGGCCAGCATCAGCGCGGCCGGCTGGGCCTGGCACTCCTCGACGAGACCCTCGGCGGCACGGGGGTCGACCGTGATGCGGACCGAGCCGGTGTGCCGGGTGAGCAGCTCCAGGGCGGACTTGGTGTCGAGGCCGCCGAGCGTACAGGGGCGGACGTCTGAAATACCGGTGAGGGGACCGCCGGACACGGCCACGACCAGGCATTCCGGGGTGTCCGGCAGCAGGGCGTCGACCTGCTCGGCGTGCGCCGCGTCGTCGAGCAGCACCAGGACCCGGCGGTCGGCGAGGGCGTCGCGCAGCGCCTCGGCCAGGTCGTCCTCGGTGGCTCCGGCGGGGGTGGGCAGCTGCAGGGCGGCGAGCAGTTCGCGGGCGGTGTGCTCGACGGGGACGGGTGTGCCGTCGTGTTCACTCAAACGCGCCCGGAGCACCCCGTCGTCGTAACGGTCCGCAACCTGCCGTACGAGTTCCTCGGCGAGTGCCGTACGTCCGGAACCGGGTCTGCCCGCGATGAGCAGGACGCGTGCGCGGGGGGCCTTGCGGCCCGAGATGGTGTCCAGGCCCGCGCGCTCGATGTCGGCGCGGAGCTCCTTCAACTCCCTTGTACGGCCCAGGAACTGACTCTCGTCAGCAGCGTGCCCCGACAGCCGTACACCGTCTGTGTCCACCGCCTGATCCGTCACGGGCCACACTCCCGTCCCACCGCACGCGCAAGCCCGCCGGGACTCCGGTTCGGGCGTTTCCAGAGCCTAGTTCACGCTCTGCTACGTGCCGGGCGGAGCACGGCGGACAGGTCGCTCGATCGGATCAGCCGATGGTCACATCGTCGGTGGAATGTGACATAGCACTGCCACCGCCCCGGACAGCCCGCCGTTCAGGACTCGAAGGGACGCGCCGGCCACTCCGCCTCGGCCGGGCGCAGTGCGTCGAGTCCGTCCCCGTTCTGTGCGGCGACCAGTGAAAGGGCGCCCACGACCAGGCAGTTGTTGTGCAACTCCCCCGCCAGCACGCCCCGTACGAGATCCTCCACGGGCACTCGCGCGAGTTCCATGTCGGCCTCTTCGTGCTCGACCTCGAAGCGGTCGCCCTCGGCCTCGGACAGGTCGCGGGCGAGGAAGATGCGGATGGCCTCGTCGCAGCCGCCGGGGGTGGTGTACACGTCGGTCAGCACGCGCCAGTCCTCGGCCTTGACGTGCGCCTCCTCGTACAGCTCGCGCTGGGCGGCGTGCAGCGGGTTCTCACCGGGCACGTCGAGCAGGCCGGCCGGGATCTCCCACAGCTTGTGGCGTACGGGGTGGCGGTACTGGCGGATGACCAGGACCCGCCCCGCCTCGTCGAGAGCGAGGACGGCGACCGAGCCGGGGTGGACCTGGTAGTCGCGGCGGGCCACATGTCCGTCGGGCATGACCACGTCGTCCGTGCGGACGGAGGTCTTGTTACCCACGAAGGGGGTGTCCGTCGCCCGGATCTCCCACTCCTCGGGGGTGTCCTTGATCGTCATGCCCTTGCCCTTCCGCACGCTGTGAAAGACCCACCAAGTGAAGCCGGGGTGCTCGCCTTTTGAATGCGAGCACCCCGGTCACCGTACAACTGTTGTGCTACTTGGAACTCTTCCGCTCGACCGAGGCCTTCACCAGGCCCGCGAACAACGGGTGCGGCCGGGTCGGACGCGAGCGCAGCTCGGGGTGCGCCTGGGTCGCGACCAGGTACGGGTGGACGTCGCGCGAGTACTCGACGTACTCGACGAGCTTGCCGTCCGGAGAGGTGCCGGAGAACTGGATGCCGGCCTTCTTCTCCAGCTCCGCGCGGTAGGCGTTGTTCACCTCGTAGCGGTGACGGTGCCGCTCCTCGACGTACTCCTTGCCGTCGTACACCTCGCGCACGATCGAGCCCTCGGCCAGCTTGGCCGGGTACATGCCCAGGCGCATCGTGCCGCCCATGTCGCCCTCGCCGGCGACGATGTCGAGCTGCTCGGCCATGGTGGAGATGACCGGGTGGCCGGTGGCCGAGTCGAACTCGGTGGAGTTGGCGTCCGGGATGTCGGCCAGGTTGCGCGCGGCCTCGATCACGATGCACTGCAGGCCGAGACAGAGGCCGAGCAGCGGGATCTTGTTTTCCCGGGCGTACTTGATCGCGCCGACCTTGCCGAGCACACCGCGGTCGCCGAAGCCACCGGGGATGCAGATGCCGTCGACGTCGCCGAGCTGCGCCGCGGCATCGGCCGGGGTCTTGCAGTCGTCGGAGGTGACCCACTTGATCTTCACGCGGGCCTTGTTGGCGAATCCGCCGGCGCGCAGCGCCTCGGTGACCGAGAGGTAGGCGTCGGGCAGGTCGATGTACTTGCCGACCAGGGCGAGGGTGATCTCGTGGTCGGGGTTGTGGACGCGGTCGAGCAGGTCGTCCCAGGTCCGCCAGTCCACGTCGCGGAACGGCAGGTCCAGCTTGCGGACGACGTAGGCGTCCAGGCCCTCGCTGTGCACGGTCTTCGGGATGTCGTAGATCGAGCGGGCGTCGGGGCAGGCGACCACGGCGGCCTCGTCGACGTCGCACATCAGCGAGATCTTGCGCTTGATCGCGGTGGGCACCTCGCGGTCGGACCGCAGCACGATCGCGTCCGGCTGGATACCGATGTTGCGCAGGGCCGCAACCGAGTGCTGGGTCGGCTTCGTCTTCAGCTCTCCCGAGGGGCCGATGTACGGCAGGAGCGAGATGTGGACGACGAACACGTTGTCACGGCCGACCTCGTGACGGACCTGGCGGACCGTTTCCAGGAAGGGCAGCGACTCGATGTCGCCGACCGTGCCGCCGACCTCCGTGATGACGACGTCGACCTCGTCGGTCGCCATGCGGCGGATGCGGTGCTTGATCTCGTTGGTGATGTGCGGGATGACCTGCACGGTGTCGCCGAGATACTCGCCGCGCCGCTCCTTGGCGATCACCGTCGAGTAGACCTGGCCTGTAGTGACGTTGGCACTGCCGTCCAAGTCACGGTCGAGGAACCGCTCGTAGTGTCCGATGTCCAGGTCGGTCTCGGCACCGTCGTTGGTGACGAAGACCTCACCGTGCTGGAAGGGGTTCATCGTGCCCGGGTCGACATTGAGGTACGGGTCGAGTTTCTGCATCACGACGCGCAGTCCCCGCGCCTTGAGCAGCATGCCGAGGCTGGAGGCGGTGAGGCCCTTGCCGAGCGAGGAGGCGACACCCCCGGTGACGAAGATGTGCTTGGTCGTCGTGGCTGTGCTGCTTCGGAAAGCAACGGGCGGCATGGCCAAAGGGGGGCTCCCGTGGTCGCGGTCTGGGGTGCTGTGCGGCTGCCGACCGGAGATTTCCGGGGGTGCCGTCGCTGCGGTTCGGGGGTTTCGTGCCCACCGGTCCACGGGCTACCAGGGTATCAGCGCCCGGACGAGATGGCTTCCGGCCACGCTCCGCACACGAGTCACCACAGAGCTGCACGGACACACACGTTCCTCACCCGTTGCTCACCCGTTCGGCCTATCCGGGTTGCCCGGAGCGGCGCGCAGATCATCTACGTGCGTCGTATCCTGCTCGGACACTCGCTGCCGAGCCCGGCCGGCAACACGGCACCACCCCCGCCCGTAACGCACCGGAACAACGAGAGCTCGTCAGTTCGTTGAGCAGAAATCGTCGTTTTGCCACATGGCTGGACGCCTGCTTTGCTTCACCGCTCAACGACGCATTACAACGACCCCTTGACCGCACTAGCGACAGCCCCCTTTGGGGGTGACGTGGCCGTTCGACTGGAGTTGCACGTGGCCGGGCGCATCGAAGACTACGCACTCATCGGAGACATGCAGACCGCCGCCTTGGTCTGCCGGGACGGCACGGTGGACTGGCTGTGCCTGCCCCGCTTCGACTCGCACGCCATCTTCGCCGGCCTGCTGGGCACCGAGGAACACGGCTTCTGGCGGCTCGGTCCCGCCCATGCCTCCGACGCACCGCCGCCCACCGCGGCCCGGCGCAGCTATCGCGGCGACTCCCTGATCCTGGAGTCCGAGTGGGACACCCCGCGCGGCACGGTCAGAGTGACCGATTTCATGCCCCCACGTGACGGCGCCCCCCAGCTGATCCGCATCGTCGAGGGCGTATCGGGCCGCGTCCCGATGCGCTCGGCCCTGCGGATGCGTTTCTCGTACGGCCGTGTGGTGCCGTGGGTGCACAAGCACGAGGGCCGTACGGTCGCCGTCGCCGGTCCGGACTCGGTGTGGTTCGACACGGAGGCCGAGACGTACGGCAAGTCGCTGACCACGTACGCGGACTTCACGGTCGCTCCGGGTGACCGGATCGCGTTCACGATCTCGTGGGAGCCCTCGCACAAGCAGCCGCCCCCGCTGCCGGAGCCGGAGCAGTCGCTGCAGGCGACGGAGGAGTTCTGGCGCGAGTGGGTGGAGCACTGTACGTACCACGGCCCCTACCGTGAGGCAGTGATCCGCTCGCTGATCACGCTCAAGGCGCTCACGTACGGCCCGACCGGCGGCATCGTCGCCGCCCCCACCACCTCCCTCCCCGAGGACATCGGCGGTGTCCGCAACTGGGACTACCGCTACACCTGGCTGCGCGACGCGGCGATCACCCTCTCCTCCCTGCTGCGCACCGGCTACCGCGAGGAGGCCCGCGCCTGGCGCGAGTGGCTGCTCAGGTCGGTCGCGGGCGACCCCGAGAACCTGCAGATCATGTACGGCATCGCGGGCGAGCGCGAGCTCGGCGAGGCGGAGCTGGACTGGCTGCCGGGCTACGAGAACTCGGCGCCGGTGCGCGTCGGCAACGGCGCCGCGCACCAGCTCCAGCTCGACGTGTACGGCGAGGTCACCGAGGCCCTGCACCTGGGCCACATGACCGGTCTGGCCCGCAACGACTACGCGTCGCTGCTCCAGCTCAAGCTCATCCGCTACCTGGAGCGGCACTGGGACGAGCCCGACGAGGGCATCTGGGAGGTGCGCGGCCCGCGCCGCCACTTCGTGCACTCCAAGGTCATGGCGTGGGTCGCCGTCGACCGGACCATCAAGCTCATCGAGTCGGGCGACGCCGACGGCCCGCTGGAGCGCTGGCGCGAGCTGCGCGACGACATCCACCGGGACGTGTGCGAGAAGGGGTACGACAAGGAGCGCAACACCTTCACGCAGTCGTACGGCTCGAAGGAGCTGGACGCGTCGCTGCTGCTGATCCCGCAGATGGGCTTCCTGCCCCCGGACGACAAGCGCGTGATCGGCACCATCGAGGCGATCCAGCGCGAGCTGTCCACGACGGACGGCTTCATCCTGCGCTACCCGACGGAGGGTTCCAGCGAGGGCGTCGACGGCCTCCCCGGTGACGAAGGGGCCTTCCTGGCCTGCTCGTTCTGGATGGCGGACGACCTGGCGATGATCGGCCGCGTGGACGAGGCCCGCAAGCTGTTCGAGAAGCTGCTCGCGCTCCGCAACGACCTGGGCCTGCTCGCCGAGGAGTGGGATCCGCGCCGCCAGCGCCAGGTCGGCAACTTCCCGCAGGCCTTCAGCCACGTCCCGCTCATCGACACGGCGCTGCGTCTGACGGCGTCGGGTGCGTACGGCGGCTGAGCCTTACGGATCGGTGACCTACGGCGGCTGAACAGGACCGCCGTACCGGGCCCGCCTACGCTGGAGCCAACAGCCCCTGCACGGAAGGGGGCGCCCCCATGGCCTCCCCATCGAAGGCGGGCACGGCACTCGCCGCGCTGCGCGAGGATCTGGTCGGCGACGTGTTCGCCCCCAAGGATCCGGGCTACGACGAGGCCCGGACCGTCTTCAACGCGATGATCGACCGGCGTCCGGCGGTGATCGCGCAGTGCGTGGACGAAGCCGACGTCGTGCGGTCGGTGCGCTTCGCCCGTGACCTGGACCTGAAGATCGCGGTGCGCGGGGGCGGGCACAGCGTGGCGGGCTCGGCACTGGGCGACGCAGCCGTGGTGGTCGACCTGCGTCACATGCGCGCGGTGACCGTCGATCCGGCGGCCGAGGCGGTACGGATCGCGGGCGGGGCCACCATGAGCGACCTGGACCGGACCTGCCAGCCGCACGGCCTCGCAACGACCGGCGGCCGTGCCTCCACGACCGGTGTCGGCGGCTTCGTGCTGGGCGGCGGCACCGGCTGGCTGGACCGCTGCTGCGGATACGCCGTCGACAATCTCCTCGGCGTCGAGCTGGTCACCGCCGACGGCGAGCGGGTCCACGCGAGCGCCGACGAGAACCCCGACCTGTTCTGGGCCCTGCACGGCGGTGGCGGCAACTTCGGCGTCGCCACCGCACTCACGCTGAAACTGCACGAACTGCCCGAGTTCTCCATCGCGTTCGTGCTGTACCTGCCGGAGTTCGGGCCGGAGGCCACCCGCACCTACCGGGATGTGATCGAGGCCGGCCCGGACGAGGCGAGCGGTGCCGTCATCTACGTCACCGGCCCGCCCGAGGAGTTCGTCCCACCGCACCTGGTCGGCACGCTGCTGTGCGGGGTGCTGCTGACGTACGCGGGCGCCGAGACGGACATGCGCAAGCTGGCCGAGCCGCTGCTGGCGCTGCCGCACGAGTCGGAGATCGTCGGGGCGATGCCGTACGCCGACGTGCAGTGCATGCTCGACGATCCGCCGGGGATGCGGAACTACTGGTCGGCGGAGTACCTGACGGGTGCCCCGGACGACTTCGTGGCCGCCTTCTGCGGCCTCGGGGAGTCGGTGCCCGTGCCGACGGGCACCCTGCACGCGCTGTTCCCGCAGGGCGGCGCGATCGGCACCGGGCCGCACGAGTACCCCGTGCCCTACCGGGACGCGCCGTGGGGCGTGCACCCCTTCGGGCTGTGGGAGGACGCGGCGGACGACGAGCGGTGCATCCGGTGGGTGAGGGACGTGCGCAGCGCGGTGCAGCCGTGGAGCACGGGAGCGGTCTACCTCAACTTCATCGGCGACGAGGGCACCGACCGGGTGGTGGCGGGCCTGGGCGCCGAGAACGCCCGCCGGCTCGCGGACGTGAAACGGTCGTACGACCCCGACAACGTGTTCCGCTTCAACCACAACATCAAGCCGGGCTGAGGGCCTTCAGCGTGCGATCCCCCGCCGGGTCGGCGGCCGTCGCCGGGACGAGGGCGATCTCGTCGAGACCCGCCTCGGCATAGGCGTCGATCCGGGCGCGGACGGTGGCGAGGTCGCCCACCAGGCCGACGGTGGCCGCGGCCTCCGGCGGGAGCACGCGGACGAGGGTGTCGCGGTCGGCGCCGGAGGCGGCCAGCTCGACGGCCTCGGCGAAACCGGCCGCGGCGAAGACCTCGCGGTAGCCCGGCACGGTCAGGTATCCGGCGATGCTGCCCAGCACCTGCGCGAGCGACTGAGGTGCGGGGTCGACGGCCGCGGGCAGCCAGGCGGCGAGCGTGGGCGGCGTACGGCCCGCCTTCCGGGCCGCCTCGACGAGCCTGGCGCGCAGGTCGCGGACCTGCTCCGGGGAGACGACGTCGAGGAGCATGCGGTCGGCGTGCGCGGCGGCGGTGGCGATCGCGCGGTCCCCGAACGCGGCCACGGTGAGCGGGCCGCCGGGCGGCGCGAGCCGGCGCAGGAAGGGACTGCCGGGCACGACCGGCTCGCCCGGTGCTCCGTGCAGCAGGGCGCGCACGGCCGCCGCGGACTCCTCCAGTACGGCCGCGGGGCGCACCCGGGGCCGTCCGTGCACGCCCTCGACGACCCGTTTGCTGGAGGTGCCCAGGGCCACGCCGACCGCCCGTCCGGTGACGGCGGCGACCGACGCGGCACCCCGCGCGATCGTCATCGGGTCGCGCACGGACACCGGGACGGGCCCGGCGGTCAGCGCGGCCCGTTCGGTGACGTTGCCGAGGGCCGCGGCCAGGACGAAGGAGTCCCAGGTCGGCCCCTCCCCGGCCCATACCTCCCGGTAGCCGAGCCGATCGGCGAGCGCCGCGACCCGCAGCGGCTCCTCGACCGGGGTGTCGTCCTCCCGTGCCACGGCGACCACGCTGAAGTCCATGCTCCGGCCGCTACCCGGCTTCCGAAGCCCTAACCCGGCCCGGAGATGTCCCGGATGCCCACGCGCGGGTAGCGTCCGGCTCATGGACAGCGGTACGGACAGCAGATTCGACACCCAGGGCGCCGGGATCACCGTGCAGCGGGCGCTGGAGCTGCCCGGCCTGCGCAGCGGGCTGCCGGAGGTCCTCGCGGGCGCGGACCGGCTGCAGCGCACCGTGCGCTGGGTGCACGCGGGCGAGGTGCCGAACATCGCCTCGCTGCTCAAGGGCGGCGAGCTGCTGCTGACCACGGGGTACGGCCTCGGCACCCGTCCGGCCGAGCAGCGGGCGTTCGTGCGCACGCTGGCCGAGCGCGGCATCGCGGCCCTCGTCGTGGAGCTCGGCCCGCGCTTCACGCGTCTGCCCGCCGCACTCGTCGACACGGCACGCTCGGCCGGGCTCCCGCTGGTCCAACTGCACCGCGAGGTGCCCTTCGTGGCGGTCACGGAGGAGGTCCACACCGAGATCGTCAACGGCCACTACGCGCTGCTGCAGCGGGCGGAGGAGGTGCACCGCCGGTGTACCGAGGCCCTGTTGGGCGGCGGCGGGGTGCCCCAGGTGCTGGGCATCCTGGCCGACTTCAGCGGCAACCCGGTCTTCCTGGAGACGACGGACGGGCAACTGCTGTACGCGGCCGGGGCCGGGCCCGAGGGCGCGGACCCACTGCAGGTGTGGGAGGGGCTGCGCGGCCAGCACAAGGACGCCCCGCCGCCGTCCGGGTCGGTCCTGGTGGACGTGCCCGGGGGCGGGCCGGGCACCGGTTCGGTGCGGGCGCGTCTGGTCCTGCTCCCCGTACGGGCGCCGCTGGCGCCGGTGCACCGGATCGCGGCCGAGCGGGCCGCGGGCATCCTGGCCGTCGTCCTGATGCAGGCGCGGCAGGAGGAGGAGCTGGCGGCGCGCGGCCGCGGGGACTTCCTCACCGACCTCGCCGAGGGCCGTATCGCCGCGCAGGACGCGCCCGCGCAGGCGCGCGTGCTGGGCTTCAAGCCGGGCAACAGCCCGCTGCTGCCGGTCGTCATGCGGCTGGGCGACACGCTGTCGCCCGGCGGGGGCTGGGCGGTGCTGGCGCGCGCGGTCTCGGAGGAGCTGGCCTCGGTGGGGGTTCCGGTCCTGTTGGGCGTACGACCTGTCGAGGGCCGCGTCCCGTTGTTGCTGGGCCTGCGTGCGGAGTCGGAGCGGTCGGCGGTCGCGGACCGGGTCGCGGCGGCGCTGCGGGCGGGCGTGGAGCGGGCCGGGATGCAGCGGCCCGGGGCGCAGCCGCCGGTGGTGGTGGTCGGGGTGGCGGGCGGCTGGGCCGCGGCCTCGGCGGGCCTCAGACACGCGGCGGAGACGGCGACGGCGGCGCAGGGCCTGTCGGAGAGGCCGTGGTACGACGCCCGCCGCCTGGACATCGACCTGCTCCTGTGGCGCCTGCGCGACCACCCGGACCTGGCGGCGTTCGTGGACCGCGCGATCGGTCCGCTGCGCGACCACGACAACCGCTCCAGGCCGCCCCTTGTGCCCACCCTGGAAACGTACTTGGCGCATGCCGGCCGCAAGGCGGAGACGGCGCGCGAACTCCACCTCAACCGGCAGACGCTCTACAACCGCCTCGCCCGGATCGGCGAGTTGCTCGGCACGGACCTCGACGACCCGCAGACGGTACTGGCGTTGAGCCTGGCCCTGCGGGCGCGCCGACACGTGCCGTAGATCACTGGGCGGCCGGATCAGTGACCGGAGCCGGATCAGTGGGCGCGGGGCTAGATCAGTGGGCGGTGCTGGGTCAACTCGTCGTAGACGCTGAGCACTTGGGCGACGGTCTCGTCCTCGGTCGGCCAGGTGGCGGCCTGCCGGGTGCCCTTCTCCCGGAGCAGCTCGCGGCGCTCGGGATCGCCGAGGAGCCCGGCAACGGCGTCCGCGAGGGCCTCCGCGTCTCCGTACGGGACGAGTTCGGCGGCGTCGCCGACGAGTTCGGGGATGCCGCCCACCTGGGTCGCGACGAGCGGCACGCGCGCGTGGAGGGCCTCCTGCGCGAGCACGGAACGCGATTCCCAACTGCTGGGCAGCAGCGCGAGGTCGGCGGCCGCGAGCAGCTCGGTGACGTCGTCACGCCGTCCGATCAGCCGGACCGGCAGCCCTTCGTCCTCGATACGGCGCTGCAGAACGGCTCGCAGCGGACCCTCCCCCGCGATCACGACGAGCGGCACGGGGTCGAGGCGGCGCCACGCGCGCGTGGCGTCCAGCAGTGTGTCGTAGCCCCGGTGCCGGTCGAGGGAGCCGACGGCCATCAGCAACGGGCGGCCGGTGGCGCCGAGTTCGGCCCGGATCTTGAGGCTCGGATGCTCGGGGTCCTCCGGCTCGGCGGACCGGCGCGGTCCCGGCAGGGCGACGGCGGCCAGCCTTGCGTCCCGCGCTCCGGTCCGGCGGGCCCGGTCCACAAGGTCCGAGGTGGTGCCGAGCACCACGGTGGCGGCCTTCACGACCCGCCGCTCCAGAAGACGGAGCAGATGGGCCCGGGCGCCTTCGGCGTGTGCACGGTTGTGCCAGGTGACGATGAGCGGGGTGCGTCGGCCGCTGAGGGCGAGCGCGGCGCGGAAGGAGGCGTGCAGGCCGTGCGCGTGCACCAGGTCGGCGTCGGCGCAGGCCGCTCGCAGTGCGGCCACGGCTCCCGGGTCGCTGCTGCGCGGCACGTGCACGTGTTCGGCCCCGGCGCCCGTGAAGTCGTAGGAGCGATCGGCCTCGACGGGGGCGCACACGGTGACCCGCACGCCCCGCGCGACAAGCCCCGACGCCAGCGAGCGCACATGCGCGCTGCTGCCGGAGTTGCCGCCGCCCAGCACCTGCACGGTGCGCAGCGGTGACTGGCCGTGCGGTGAGTGGCTGCTCACGGGGCTCACGTGGCCGGGGCTCCTGGTTCGGCGTCGGGCGGTCACGAAGAAAGTACAGAAGGATCGAGCGGAGGGGGTGTACCGCGCTGTTCCTCCACGTACTGCGTCAAGGATGCCAGGACGTACGGGTGTTCCGACAACGCGGAGGGACTGCGGGGGCTGCGGAGTCGTGGCGTTGGTCACTCACATGAGTGAGATGGGGGCACTTCGGGGTGGCGCGGGTCCAGGTGGTGCGCCCCCACGCAGATCACCTCACCCCCCGGCCGACATCCCTGCCGCCTCGCTCACCTTGTCGCCGTACGCCGCCGCGGCCACGAGGGCGACGGCGTGGGCGAGGAGGCCGGTGCGCCCGTTGCCCGCGACGACGGCGGCGCCCAGAGCCGCGCCGAGCGCATGGGCCCCCGTGTCGCCGAGCATCGCGCGCTCACCGAGGTCGTCGGGCAGTACGGCCGCGGCGGCGCCCGTCGCGACGGCGGCCAGTTCCGCGCCGGCGCCCGAACGCAACAGCCCCGGCGCTCCGAGCGCGACCACCGCCGCCGCGGCCCTCCCCGGTCGTACGTCCACGAGGTTCACGAAGTGGGCGGTTCCGGCGATCACGACCCCTGCGAGCACCTTGTCGACGGCCCGTTCCTTGAGCAGCGCGCCCGCGACGAGCCCCGCCGCGGAGATCCCGAACAGCTTGACGGCCCCGCTGGTGACCTCGCCGTCCCGAAGCGCGAGGAGATGGTCCCGGAAGCCGCGTCGGGGATCACCGGCCCCGGCAACATCGTCGTAGGCCCCGCAGAGCCCGGCCGCGAGCACCGCGAACCCGGCGGCGGGCCGAACCCGCCCGGCCCCGACAGCGGCCGCCACGCCGACCGCGGGCCCGGCGTACAACTCGACGGTCCGCCCGGCGTAGTTCGTCCGCTCCCAACGCCCGCGGCCGCCAGGGGCCTTGGCCCGCAGGCCGGCGATCCCGGCACGGGCGAGCACGGCGGCAAGTCCGAACGACGTGGTTCTACGAGCGCGGTTGACCATCCGGCAACCCTACGAGGTCATGCCACCACACAGGACGGCCGCCGCCCCGGAGCTCCGCACCGGCCATGCCGCCCCGCCCCGGTATCGCGCGAACTGCCCGCATCGGCCCCCGCCCATGGCCGCCCGCGTGAGCAGCACGCCCAGGCATCGGTGGCCGCCGCACGAGCAAGCCGTCCGCGCAGAGCCCCCGCGGCCGGCCATCTCACGGCGGAGGTCGCGTCCGCCCGCCACGGAGGCCTCAGCCCCGGCACCGGCCGTCAACGCCCGCTCCAGACCCCGCCCTAGCCGTCCGCCCTGGCCGTGGCCAAGAGCTCCTCCGCGTGTGCCCGGGCCGTCTCGGAGTCCTCCTGGCCGGCCAGCATGCGGGACAGCTCCCGCACCCGCTCCTCGCCCTCGAGCACCTTCACGCCGGACCGCGTCACGGTCCCGTCGTTCGTCTTCTCGACCAGCAACTGCCGGTCGGCGAACGCGGCCACCTGCGGCAGGTGGGTCACGACCACGACCTGCGCGGACTTCGCGAGCCGCGCCAGCCGCCGTCCGATCTCGACCGCCGCCTTGCCGCCGACACCGGCGTCGACCTCGTCGAAGAGGTACGTCGGCACGGGATCCGTCCCCGCGAACACGACCTCGACGGCGAGCATCACGCGTGACAGCTCACCACCGGACGCGCCCTTGGCGATGGGCCGCGGCGGCGCCCCCGGATGCGGAGCCAGCAGCAGTTCGACCTCGTCGACGCCGGACGGCCCGTAGGCGACCGCTCGACCGCCGACCTCCACGCCCTCCGGGTCCTCGGTCTGCCGCAGTTCGAACGACACACGCGCGTGCGGCATCGCGAGCGAGGCCAGCTCCGCGGTCACGGCGGCAGCGAACCGCTCCGCCGCCTCGGCCCGCGCATCCGTCAACGCCTGTGCCAGCCCGCCCAGTTCGGTTCGCAGCGCGTCCCGCTCGGCGGTCAGCTCGTCGACCCGCGAGTCGTCACCGTCCAGCTCGGTCAGCCGCGCGGCACTGTGCTCGGCCCACGCGAGCACCGAGGCGACGTTCTCGCCGTACTTCCGCGTCAGTGCGCCCAGCGCGGCCCGCCGTTCCTCAACAGCCGCCAGCCGCAAGGGATCCGCGTCCAGGTCGTCGGCGTATCCCGCCAACTCGCCTGCCACGTCGCCCAGCAGGATCCCGATCTCCCCGATCCGGTCGGCGAGCGCGGACAGCGCCGGATCGTGCGAGCGCACGGCGTCCAGCGCCCGCTGGGCACCCGCGACGAGCGTGGCGGCGTCGATGCCCTCGGGATCCTCCGGATTGCCGGCGAGAGCGGCATGAGCGGCCGTGGCGGCGGACGACAGCGCCTCCGCGTGCCCGAGCCGCTCGGCCTCCTCCGCCAGCTCCACGTCCTCGCCGGCCCGCGGCTCCACGCCGCCGATCTCGTCGAGCCCGTACCGCAGCATGTCGGCTTCCTGGGCCCGCTCACGCGCGCGCGTGACGATCTCCTCCAGCTCGACGGAGACGGCCCGCAGCCGCCGGTACGCCTCGCCGTACTTCGCGAGCGGCCCGGCGACGGCGTCCCCGGCGTACCGGTCGAGCGCCTGCCGCTGCCGGGACAGCTTCAGCAGCCCCTGCTGATCGGTCTGCCCGTGCACGGCGACGAGGTCGTCGGCCAGGTCGGCGAGCAGGCCCACCGGCACACTGCGCCCGCCCACATGCGCCCGGGACCGCCCCTCGGCGGAAACGGTACGGCTGATGAGCAGCGCCCCGTCGTCGAGCTCGGCCCCGGCCTCCTCGGCGCGTACGACGGCCGAGGCGCCCGGGGGAACGGTGATCCGCCCCTCCACGACCGCCTTCTCGGCCCCGATCCGCACGAGCGCCGGGTCGGCTCGCCCACCCAGCAACAGCCCAAGACTGGTGACCACCATGGTCTTGCCCGCACCCGTCTCGCCGGTGACGGCAGTGAACCCGGGCGACAGCTCGACGACCGCGTCGTCGATGACTCCGAGCGACCGTATCCGCATCTCCTCCAACACGAACACGACCTTACGAGGTCGGGGGGCGGCTGTGCGACGCCCCCCAGCTCGGTTGTGTGAAGGTGCAGGTGACGAATACGCATCGACCGCACATTGTCACCCGGCCGAGTGCAACGTTTTCAGGGGCGCGGGGCTGCATCGATGTGCGGCTCCGCCGCGTGGGCGCGACAAGCCACAACGGACCCGCAGCCGCGCAGGAATCCCCAGCCACTCCCTGCAGAGCGCTAGTGCGGCGCCCCTCGCCACCCGGAAACCGGCAACGCAAACTTCGCCACAAGCCGGTCGGTGAACGACGCATGGTGCAGCCGAGCCAACCGCACCGGCACAGCCCCCCGCCGCACCTCGACCCTGGCCCCCGGCGGCAACTCCACGGTCCGCCGCCCGTCACACCACAAAACCCCCGGCGGAATATGAGGCAGCACCTCCACCGCCAGCACGGAATCCGGCGACGTCACCAACGGCTTCGCGAACAGCGCATGCGCACTGATCGGCACCATCAGCAACGCCTCCACCTCGGGCCACACCACAGGCCCACCCGCGGAGAACGCATAGGCGGTCGACCCCGTCGGAGTGGACAGCACGATCCCGTCACACCCGAACCCGGTCACCGGCCGCCCGTCGATCTCCAGCACGACTTCGAGCAGCTTCTCGGCGGACACCTTCTGCACGGCCGCCTCGTTCAGGGCCCAGTCCGTGTGCACGATGTCGCCGTTGCGATGAACGACGACATCGACGGTCATCCGCTCCTCGACCTCGTACGACTTCGTCACCACCCGGTCGACGACCTTGTCGAGATCGTCCCGCTCGGCCTCCGCGAGGAACCCGACGCGCCCGAGGTTGACGCCGAGCATGGGTACCCCGGAGGCCCGGGCGAACTCGGCGCCGCGCAGCAGCGTCCCGTCACCGCCCAGCACGATGAGCAGTTCGCACCCGTCGAGGCACTGCGGAGTGGCCTCCTTGACCAGCTCCACCTCCTCGGGCAGCGGCAGATCGGCGGCCTCGTACTCGAGCACCTTCACGCCGATGCCCTCGCGCAACAGCCCTTTGACCACGAGTTCGGCACTGCGAATGGCCGCGGGCCGCCCGGTGTGGGCGAGCAGGAAAACAGTACGAGCTCGGTTCTGTGTCAACGCGGCCCCTCCGCCACTGCACGGTCAACGTCGGCCGGGTCCAGTTCGGGTGCTCCGGCCCGCAGCCACAGAAAATACTCGACATTCCCGGATGGTCCGGGCAACGGGCTGGCGGTGACACCCTTCACGCCGAGCCCGAGTTCCCACGCCTTGTGGGCCACACCCCGCACGGCCTCCGCCCGCAGTTGCGAACTCCGTACGACTCCCCCGCTGCCCAGCCGTTCCTTCCCCACCTCGAACTGCGGCTTGACCATCATCACCAGATCGGCATCCGGCTTCACACACCGCACCAGGGCGGGCAGTACCAGGCCGAGCGGGATGAAGGACAGATCCCCCACGACAAGATCCACAGGCTCCCCATCGATCGCTTCGAGCGTCAACTCGCGTACGTTCGTACGGTCCTTGACGGTGACGCGTTCATCGCTCTGCAGAGTCCATGCGAGTTGTCCGTATCCGACGTCGACGGCGACGACGTGCGCGGCCCCCGACCGCAGCAGGACGTCGGTGAACCCGCCGGTGGACGCTCCGGCGTCCAGCGCACGCCGCCCTTCCACCACGAGCCCCTGCGGCACGAACGCCTGCAGCGCTCCCGCAAGCTTGTGCCCGCCCCGGGACACGTACTCGGGATCGCTGCCGTCGGCCGAGACGACTATCGCCGCCGCGGTCTCCACCTGTGTGGCGGGCTTGGTCGCGACGGTCTTGCCGACACTGACCCGCCCGGCCGCGATCAGCTGGCTGGCATGCTCGCGCGAACGCGCCAGCTTCCGGCGGACCAGCTCCGCGTCCAGACGGCGACGTGCGACTCCTGCCACGTTCGGTTCAGCTCCTGCTCTGGTACGTCGAAGGGGGCGCCGGAGGTCCCGGGCGGGCGTCGAGCGCGGTGAGCGCGTCGCGCAGCCCCCGGTGTACATCCTCGTACACCTCGAGGTGCCCGTCGGTGGCGAGGTGGTCGGCGTCACCGAGCCGCTCCAGCTGGGCGTCCACATCTGCGTTGCCGGTCGGGGTGCGGGGCACGTTCAGCGGGGCGGGAGCGGCGGGGTCGTACTCGGGTTCGACCTCGACCGTCTCCTCCACCACCGTGGCCTCGGGCACAGAGTCGCTCATGCCCAGACGCTACCCCGAAGCGCTGGGGTAACGTCGATCGCGATGGCCACGATCGAGGAGTGCCGCGCCGCACTCGAAAAGCTCTCGGACAACATGCAGAACGCCGATGGGGACGTCCGCACGGCCGCGGCCCTGGACCGCTCGGTGAGCTGCCGGATCACCGACCTCGACATCACGTTCGTCGGCAGGATGACGGGCGGCCGGATCGTGGTCCAGGACACGATCCAGGGCCCACCACGGGAGAAGGCCCAGATCAGGCTGACCATGAAGGGCGACGACCTGGTAGCGATGGTCGACGGCGAGCTGAACTTCGCCAAGGCCTGGGGCTCGGGCCGGGTGAAGCTCGAGGCCGGCCTGCGCGATCTGTTCCAGCTCAGGACGCTTCTGTAGCCGCCATCTTCTTGAGCTCGGTCCTGGCCTCTGCCCGTGCCTTGCGCGCCGCCGGCACCACCAGCGGCGTACCGGTCTCCGGGTCGTCGATGACCTGGCAGCGCAGCCCGAAGACCTCCTCGACCAGTTCGGCCGTGACGATGTCCTTCGGCGCCCCCTCGGCGAGCACCGTGCCCTCGCGCAGGGCGATCAGATGGGTGGCGTACCGCGCCGCGTGGTTGAGGTCGTGCAGGACGGCGACCAGCGTGCGCCCCTGCTCCTCGTGCAGCTCGGCGCACAGGTCGAGGACGTCGATCTGGTGCTGGATGTCGAGGTACGTCGTCGGCTCGTCGAGCAGCAGCAGCGGCGTCTGCTGGGCGAGTGCCATGGCGATCCACACGCGCTGCCGCTGACCGCCCGAGAGTTCGTCGACATAGCGATCGGCGAGTTCGGCGACCCCGGTCTGCGCCATCGACTCCTGTACGACCCGCTCGTCCTCGGTCGACCACTGGCGCAGGATGCCCTGGTGCGGGTAGCGGCCGCGGCCGACGAGGTCGGCGACGGTGATGCCGTCGGGTGCGATCGACGACTGCGGCAGCAGGCCCAGCGTCCGCGCGACCTTCTTCGCCGGCATCGACTGGATGACCTGCCCGTCGAGCAGCACCCGGCCCTGGCTCGGCTTCAGCATCCGCGACAGGGCCCGCAGCAGCGTGGACTTGCCGCACGCGTTGGGGCCGACGATCACGGTGAACGAGTTGTCGGGGATCTCCACCGAGAGCTGCTCGGCGATGACCCGCTGGTCGTAGGCGAGGGTGACGTTCTCGGCGGACAGGCGGTTCACGGTGCTCCTTTGGTTGTTCAGCCCGCTGCTGGCGGTGCCTCGGGTGCTCATATCCGGCCCGCCTTGCGCTCGGTGACCAGCAGCCACAGCAGATAGACGCCGCCGAGGACTCCGGTGACCACGCCCACGGGCAGCTGGTCGGCGCCGAACACCCGCTGCGAGACCCAGTCGGCGGTGACCAGCAGGGCGGCGCCCATGCACAGGGACGACAACAGGTTGGGGCCCGGCGAGCGGGTCAGACGGCGGGCGAGCTGCGGCGCGGTGAGCGCCACGAAGCTGACGGGGCCGGCCGCGGCGGTGGCGGTGGCGGTGAGCAGGACGGCGGCCACCATCAGCAGCTCCCGTACGCGCTCCACGCGCACCCCGAGGGCGTTCGAGACGTCGTCGCCCATCTCCATCATGCGCAGCCCGCGCGCGTTCACGAGGACGAGCGGCACGAGCACGGCGCACAGCCCAAGCAGCGGCCAGACCTGGTCCCAGTCGCGGCCGCTGAGGGACCCGGTCATCCAGACGACCGCGCGGGTGGCGTCGACGATGTCGGACACGGTGAGCAGATAGCCGTTGACCGCCGTGACGATCGCGGAGACACCGATACCGACCAGGACCAGTCGATAACCGTGCACACCCTGCTTCCAGGCGAGCAGATAGATGGCGAGCCCGGTCGCAAGCCCGCCCACCAGCGCGCCCATGGTGACCTGGGCCGAACTCCCGGAGAACAGCACGATCATCACGAGCGCCCCGGCCGTCGCCCCCTGCCCCAGGCCGAGCACGTCCGGGCTGCCCAGCGGATTGCGGGTGACGGCCTGGAACAGCGCGCCGCCGAGCCCGAGCGAGGCGCCGACCAGCAGCCCGACCAGGACGCGCGGCAGCCGCAGTTCGTTGACGATGAACTCCTGCCCCGCGTCTCCGTTCCCGGCCAGCGTCCTGAGCACATCGCCCGCCGAGATCGGGAAGTCGCCGGTACCGATGAGCACGACACTCGCGGCGAGCGCGGCGAGCAGCAGCAGGGCGACGACGGTGACGGCCCGGACGTCCAGGCGCACGGACAGCCCGCCCGGCGTCCTCAGCACACGGTTGCTCTTCACAGCTGCGCCGTCCTCCGCCGTCGTACCAGAAGGATGAAGACCGGGCCGCCGATGATCGCGGTGATGATGCCGACCTGGAGCTCCGAGGGGCGGGCCACGACCCGGCCGACGACGTCGGCACCGAGCAGCAGCACGGGCGACAGGATCGTGGCGTACGGCAGGATCCAGCGCAGGTCCGGGCCGGTGAAGGACCGTACGACGTGCGGGACCATCAGCCCGACGAAGGCAATCGGGCCGCAGGCGGCGGTCGCCGCCCCGCACAGCACGGTCGCGGCGAGCATGGACAGCGCCCGGGTGCGGTTCAGGTTGGCGCCGAGGGCCTTGGCGGTGTCGTCGCCCATGGCCACGGCGTTGAGCGGCCGGGCGAGCGCGAGGGCGAGGACCGTGCCGACCGCGAAGAACGGGAGCACGTCCAGGATGGTCGAGTTGGTCGCCGAGGAGAGCGAACCGACCGTCCAGAAGCGCATCTTGTTGAGCGCCGACTCGTCCATGATCATCACGGCCTGCAGATAGCCGTACAGTGCGGCGCTGATGGCGGTGCCGGCGAGCGCGAGCCGCACCGGCGTCGCGCCCCGGCTGCCGCCGAGGAACCAGACCAGCGCCCCGACCGCGGCCGCGCCGAAGAAGGCGAACCAGACATAGCCGTTGAGGCTCGTGACACCGAAGTACGTGATGGCCGTGACGACCGCGGCCGACGCACCCGCGTTGATGCCGAGCAGTCCGGGGTCGGCCAGCGGATTGCGGGTGAGCGCCTGGAGCACCGCCCCGGACAGGCCGAGCGCCGCACCGGCGAGCAGCCCGAGAACGGTCCGCGACAGCCGCTCGTCGACCACGACGTCGCCGTACGTCCCCGTGTCCTGGAACAGTCCGTGCCAGACCTGCTCCAGGGGCAGCTCTTTCGCGCCGATCGCGATGCTCGCCAATGCGACGAGTACCAGGAGGGCGACGGAGGCGAGAAGCCCAAAGGCACGTATCGCCCGGCGGGTTGGGGGCGCGGGGGCGGTTTCCGCGCGCGGTTCGGGAGGACTGTCGACCAACACGCAGTTAGGTTAGCCTACCCTCGCATTACCCTTCGATCCCTGGTCGCGGCAGACCTGCGATTCACAGGATCCCCGCTCCCCGCCGGACATGTGCCGTGGCTCACAACTCCAGCCGCGCCAACGCCTTCCCGGCATCCAGCTCGCACGCACTCTCGCCGGCCGCCGTCCAGGCCGCCGCGCACAGCGCCCGCAGTCCGTCCAGGGCCTCGCCGTCACCGTCCAGTTCAAGCCGGTCCGCACCCGCCGTGGCCGTCCAGCCGCCGCACCGGAAGCCGTCTCCCGCCTCGGTGACCTCCGGCTGTCCCGTGAGCATGCCGCGCAGATCGGCGTCGACGTACGTCGGCCGGTGCTGCGGCGGCGCGGCGAGCAGCTGCGCGCCGTCGGTCACTCCGGTCAGGACGAGCAGCGAGTCGACCTCCCCGTTGAACGCGCCCTCGATGTCCGTGTCCAGCCGGTCCCCGACCACCAACGGCCGCTCGGCGCCCGTCCGCAGGATCGTCTCCCGGTGCATGGGGGGCAACGGCTTGCCCGCGACCTGGGGTTCGGCACCCGTCGCTATCCGTACGACCTCCACCGCCGCCCCGTTGCCCGGCGCGATCCCGCGCGCACTCGGAATCGTCAGGTCGGTGTTGGACGCGTACCAGGGCACCCCGCGCGCAATGGCGTAGCAGGCCTCGGCGAACCGCCCCCACGGCAACTCGGGCCCGCCGTACCCCTGCACGACCGCCGCCGGATCCTCGTCCGCCGACTCGACGGGCTCGAGTCCGCGCTCGCGCAGCGCGACCCGCAGCCCCTCCCCGCCGATCACCAGCACCCGCGCACCCGCCGGCACCTGCTCGCTGATCAGCCGCGCGACCGCCTGCGCGGAGGTGATGACGTCATCGGCGCCGGTCGGTATCCCCAGCTCGGTCAGGTGGTCCGCCACCGTGTCCGGCGTCCGCAGCGCGTTGTTGGTGACGTACGCGAGATGCATGCCTCCCGCGCGGGCCGTGCCGAGCGACTCGACGGCGTACGCGATGGCGTTGCCCCCCGCGTACACCACCCCGTCCAGATCGAGCAGCGCAGTGTCGTACGCCTCGCTCAGGGCCTGGCCACTGCCCTCGGGCCTCGTCCTGACGCTCTGGCTCATTCCGCATCGCTCCTCGTTAGCAGGCTTTCCCCCGATCATCCCTCACACCACTGACACACGTACGATGCCGGGATGAACACAGCAGGTCACTCGGAAGCAACGGTGCGCCGAGGCCTGGAACTCACGCCGTTCCGAGGTCTTCGCTACGACCCGGACCGGGTCGGCAGCCTGGCCGCCGTGACGTCCCCGCCGTACGACGTCGTCGTACGCCCCGACGGCCTGCATCACCTCCAGTCCGCCGACCCGTACAACATCGTCCGCCTGATCCTGCCGCAGGCCACCACCCCCACCGCGCGCAACGAACAGGCCGCCGACACCCTGCGCCGCTGGCAGACCGAGGGCGTCCTGACCCCCGACGCGGAACCGGGCCTGTACGTCTACGAGCAGCGCCACAGCGACGGAATGCTCCAGCGCGGCATCATCGGCGCCCTGCGCGTCTCGGACCCGTCGGAGGGCGTGGTCCTGCCGCACGAGGACGTCATGCCGCACGTGGTCGCCGACCGCGCGGCCCTGATGCGCGCCACCTCCGCGAACCTCGAGCCCCTGCTCCTGACCTACCGCGGCAACGGCTCGACATCGGCCGCGACGCAGCTCGTGGAACGCGTCACCGACCGCCCCCCGCTCCTGTCCACGACCACGGAGGACGGCTTCAGCCACCGCCTGTGGTCGATCACCGACCCGGCCGAACTCGCCGGCGTCCAGTCCGACCTGGCCGAGCACCAGGCCCTGATCGCAGACGGCCACCACCGCTGGGCGACGTATCGCCGTCTCCGCACGGAGCACACCTCCCCGAGCGCCTGGGACTACGGCCTCGTCCTGCTTGTCGACACGGCCCGCTACCCACTGCGCGTCCGCGCCATCCACCGCCTCCTGCACGGCGTGCCGGTCGCCGAAGCACTCGCCGCCCTGGAAGGCCGGTTCCGCATACGGCATCTGCCCGTGCCCCTGCCACAGGCCCTGGACGCGCTGGCGGACGCCGCCTGTGTCGGCAACGCCTTCCTCCTGGCCGGCGACGGCGCCTTCCACCTGATCGACCGCCCGGACCCGGACCTCCTGGCCCGCACCGTCCCCGCCGACCACCCCGCCGCCTGGCGCACCCTGGACGCGACGGTCCTCCACGCCACGCTCCTCGACCACGTCTGGCACATCCCCGAGGACTCCCCGGCCCACATCGCCTACATCCACGACACGGCCGCCACGGTCGAGAAGGCGGAACGCGACGGCGGTACGGCCGTCCTGATGCACCCGGTCCGCGAGGAGGTCGTCCGCGACCTGGCCCGCCAGGGCGTGACGATGCCCCGCAAGTCGACGTCGTTCGGCCCGAAGCCGGCGTCGGGTCTGGTACTGCGCACGCTGGACCTGTGACGCCTGTGCCGTCCCCCGACACGTGAAAGGGGCGGGACCCCGTTGACCGGGATCCCGCCCCTTCACTCACTCAAGGACCTCAGTCCTTGTCGTCGTCCTCGTTATCCTCGTCGTCCTCCGAAGCCGCGGCGCGGGACTCGCCGTCGACCTCGCCGTCGACCTCGACCTCGACCTCACTGTCGCCCTCGTTCTCGTTCTCGTCCTCGTCGAAGGCGTCGACGAACTCCACACCGTCCAGTTCGGCGAGCCGGTCCGAGGCGTTCGTGCTGCCGTCCTTGTCGGCCTCGATGGCCTTCGCGAACCACTCCCGTGCCTCGCCCTCACGACCGGCGGCGAGCAGCGCATCGGCGTACGCGTACCGCAGTCGCGCGGTCCACGGCTGCACGGAGTTGGAGGCGAGCTCGGGGCTCTGCAGCGTCACGATGGCCGCGTCGAGCTGATCCATGTCGCGCCGGGCGCCTGCCGCGACGAGACGCATCTCGACCTGCCCGGCCTTGTCCAGCTTCTGCACCTCGGGCGCCCCGGCCATGTCCAGCGCCTTCTCCGGCCGCCCGAGACCACGCTCACAGTCGGCCATCACGGGCCACAGGTCCACACCACCGGTCATCCGCCGCGCGGCCCGGAACTCGGCAAGCGCCTCGGAGTACTTCTGGTTCGCGTACGCGGCGAACCCGCCCGCCTCGCGTACGGCGGCGACGCGCGACGCCAGCCGCAGGGCCACCTTGGAGTAGGCGTAGGCGCTCTCGGGGTCCTCGTCGATAAGCCGGGCGACCATCACCAGGTTCTTGGAGACGTCCTCCGCAAGCCCCTTCGGGAGGCTCTGCAGCTCCTGCCGTACGTCCTTGTCGATCTCGTCGCCGGTGACGTCCTCGGGGATGGGCAGCCGCTTGATCGGCTCCCGGTCGCGGTCCCGCTCGTCACGGAACCCGCCGCCACCGCCGCGCCGGTCGTCACGGCCACGGAAGCCTCCGGGGCGACCACCACGGTCGTCACGACGGGGGCCGCCGCGTCCACCACGGTCGTCACGGCCGCGGAACCCACCGCGCTCGCCCCGACTGTCGTCCCGACGGAAGCCGCCGCGGTCGCCCTCCCGGCGCTCCCCCCGGTCGTCGCGACGGAAGGGCGGACGCTCACCTCGGTCGCCGCGGTCGTCACGACGGAAGGAAGGACGGTCCCCACGGTCCCCACGGTCGCCGCGGTCGTCGCGACGGAAGGGCGGACGCTCACCTCGGTCACCGCGGTCATCACGACGGAAGGAAGGACGGTCGCCTCGGTCGCCTCGGTCACCGCGGTCGTCACGGCGGAAGGAAGGACGGTCCCCACGGTCGCCTCGGTCGCCGCGGTCGTCACGGCGGAAGGGCGGGCGCTCACCACGGTCGCCTCGGTCGCCGCGGTCGTCGCGACGGAAGGGCGGGCGCTCACCACGGTCGTCCCGACGCGGCCCACGGTCACGGTCGTCGCGCTGGAATGCCGGACGGGGGCCACGGTCGCCGTCGCGCCGGTCGTCCCGACGGAAGCCACCGCGGTCGGAACCACCGCGGTTGTCGTCACGCCGGTCGTCCCGACGGAAACCGCCACGGTCACCACGGTTGTCACCGCGGTCATCACGCGGGCGGTCGTCACGCCGACCGTACCCGCCGCCGTGGGAGCCGCCGCGGTTGTCGTCGCGCCGGAAGCCGCCGCGGTCGTTGTCGCGCCGGTCCCCCCGGTCGTCCCGACGGAAGGGAGGGCGCTCGCCGCGGTCGTCACGACGGAAGGAGGGACGGTCCCCACGGTCGCCGCGGTCGTCGCGGCGGAAGGGCGGGCGTTCACCGCGGTCGTCCCGACGCGGCCCACGGTCACGGTCGTCGCGCTGGAATGCCGGACGGGGGCCACGGTCGCCGTCGCGCCGGTCGTCCCGACGGAAGCCACCGCGGTCGGAACCACCGCGGTTGTCGTCACGCCGGTCGTCCCGACGGAAACCGCCACGGTCACCACGGTTGTCACCGCGGTCATCACGCGGGCGGTCGTCACGCCGACCGTACCCGCCGCCTCGATTGTCACCGCCCCGGTTGTCGTCCCGGCGGCCATGGCCACCGCGGTCGGAACCACCGCGGTTGTCGTCACGCCGGTCGTCCCGACGGAAGCCACCACGATCACCACGGTCACCTTGACCACCACGGCTGCCGCGGTCCCCGCGGTAACCACCACGGTCGCCGCGGTCCCCACTGTCCCGTCGCCGCTGGTCGCGTTCCGGTCGGTCCTCGGGAGAGTTGGTGGACATCGGTGACTCCTGTCTTAGGTACTGCAAGTCATTCTCGCGCAGCCCGGTATCCGGCGCGCTTCGGGCTGTAATTTGTTTCAAAACAAAAAAGGACCCCTGGTCCCAGCTTGACGCTGGGACCAGGGGTCCTCCAAAGATTGTTCGGCGGCGTCCTACTCTCCCACAGGGTCCCCCCTGCAGTACCATCGGCGCTGTAAGGCTTAGCTTCCGGGTTCGAAATGTAACCGGGCGTTTCCCTCACGCTATAACCACCGAAACCCTAATGGTTTCGAGCGAACAAGCACACTCTTCACTTGTTTTTCAGCTCAAAGCCGGCAACAGTCGTTGCCTCAGAACTAACACAGTGGACGCGAGCAACTGAGGACAAGCCCTCGGCCTATTAGTACCAGTCACCTCCAGCGGTTACCCGCCTTCCAGATCTGGCCTATCAACCCAGTCGTCTACTGGGAGCCTTACCCCATCAAGTGGGTGGGAATACTCATCTCGAAGCAGGCTTCCCGCTTAGATGCTTTCAGCGGTTATCCCTCCCGAACGTAGCCAACCAGCCATGCCCTTGGCAGAACAACTGGCACACCAGAGGTTCGTCCGTCCCGGTCCTCTCGTACTAGGGACAGCCCTTCTCAATATTCCTGCGCGCGCAGCGGATAGGGACCGAACTGTCTCACGACGTTCTAAACCCAGCTCGCGTACCGCTTTAATGGGCGAACAGCCCAACCCTTGGGACCGACTCCAGCCCCAGGATGCGACGAGCCGACATCGAGGTGCCAAACCATCCCGTCGATATGGACTCTTGGGGAAGATCAGCCTGTTATCCCCGGGGTACCTTTTATCCGTTGAGCGACGGCGCTTCCACAAGCCACCGCCGGATCACTAGTCCCGACTTTCGTCCCTGCTCGACCCGTCGGTCTCACAGTCAAGCTCCCTTGTGCACTTACACTCAACACCTGATTGCCAACCAGGCTGAGGGAACCTTTGGGCGCCTCCGTTACTCTTTAGGAGGCAACCGCCCCAGTTAAACTACCCATCAGACACTGTCCCTGATCCGGATCACGGACCCAGGTTAGACATCCAGCACGACCAGACTGGTATTTCAACGACGACTCCCCCCGAACTGGCGTCCGGAGTTCAAAGTCTCCCAGCTATCCTACACAAGCCGAACCGAACACCAATATCAAACTGTAGTAAAGGTCCCGGGGTCTTTCCGTCCTGCTGCGCGAAACGAGCATCTTTACTCGTAGTGCAATTTCACCGGGCCTATGGTTGAGACAGTCGAGAAGTCGTTACGCCATTCGTGCAGGTCGGAACTTACCCGACAAGGAATTTCGCTACCTTAGGATGGTTATAGTTACCACCGCCGTTTACTGGCGCTTAAGTTCTCAGCTTCGCACGCCCGAAAGCGCACTAACCGGTCCCCTTAACGTTCCAGCACCGGGCAGGCGTCAGTCCGTATACATCGCCTTACGGCTTCGCACGGACCTGTGTTTTTAGTAAACAGTCGCTTCTCGCTGGTCTCTGCGGCCACCCCTAGCTCACCGAGTAAATCGGATCACCGGTGATGGCCCCCCTTCTCCCGAAGTTACGGGGGCATTTTGCCGAGTTCCTTAACCATAGTTCACCCGAACGCCTCGGTATTCTCTACCTGACCACCTGAGTCGGTTTAGGGTACGGGCCGCCATAAAACTCGCTAGAGGCTTTTCTCGACAGCATAGGATCATCCACTTCACCACAATCGGCTCGGCATCAGGTCTCAGACTATGTGTCAGGCGGATTTGCCTACCTGACGTCCTACACCCTTACCCCGGGACAACCACCGCCCGGGCTGGACTACCTTCCTGCGTCACCCCATCACTCACCTACTACCACCTTGGTCCGGCGGCTCCACCACTTTCCTTTCCCCGAAGGGTCCGGAACGGCTTCACGGCCTTAGCATCAATAGGTTCGGTGTTTGACGCTTCACAGCGGGTACCGGAATATCAACCGGTTATCCATCGACTACGCCTGTCGGCCTCGCCTTAGGTCCCGACTTACCCTGGGCAGATCAGCTTGACCCAGGAACCCTTAGTCAATCGGCGCACACGTTTCTCACGTGTGAATCGCTACTCATGCCTGCATTCTCACTCGTGAACCGTCCACCACTGCCTTCCGGCGCGGCTTCACCCGGCACACGACGCTCCCCTACCCATCACGATCCCCGTTGGGGGTATATATCGCAATGACACGACTTCGGCGGTACGCTTGAGCCCCGCTACATTGTCGGCGCGGAATCACTAGACCAGTGAGCTATTACGCACTCTTTCAAGGGTGGCTGCTTCTAAGCCAACCTCCTGGTTGTCTCTGCGACTCCACATCCTTTCCCACTTAGCGTACGCTTAGGGGCCTTAGTCGATGCTCTGGGCTGTTTCCCTCTCGACCATGGAGCTTATCCCCCACAGTCTCACTGCCGCGCTCTCACTTACCGGCATTCGGAGTTTGGCTAAGGTCAGTAACCCGGTAGGGCCCATCGCCTATCCAGTGCTCTACCTCCGGCAAGAAACACACGACGCTGCACCTAAATGCATTTCGGGGAGAACCAGCTATCACGGAGTTTGATTGGCCTTTCACCCCTAACCACAGGTCATCCCCCAGGTTTTCAACCCTGGTGGGTTCGGTCCTCCACGAAGTCTTACCTCCGCTTCAACCTGCCCATGGCTAGATCACTCCGCTTCGGGTCTTGAGCGTGCTACTAAAACGCCCTATTCGGACTCGCTTTCGCTACGGCTACCCCACCCGGGTTAACCTCGCAACACACCGCAAACTCGCAGGCTCATTCTTCAAAAGGCACGCAGTCACGAGGCAAGCACAAGTGCTTGCCCGACGCTCCCACGGCTTGTAGGCACACGGTTTCAGGTACTATTTCACTCCGCTCCCGCGGTACTTTTCACCATTCCCTCACGGTACTATCCGCTATCGGTCACCAGGGAATATTTAGGCTTAGCGGGTGGTCCCGCCAGATTCACACGGGATTTCTCGGGCCCCGTGCTACTTGGGTGTCTCTCAAACGAGCCGTTGACGTTTCGACTACGGGGGTCTTACCCTCTACGCCGGACCTTTCGCATGTCCTTCGCCTACATCAACGGTTTCTGACTCGTCTCACGGCCGGCAGACCGTAAAAGAGAGATCCCACAACCCCGCACACGCAACCCCTGCCGGGTCTCACACGTATACGGTTTGGCCTCATCCGGTTTCGCTCGCCACTACTCCCGGAATCACGGTTGTTTTCTCTTCCTGCGGGTACTGAGATGTTTCACTTCCCCGCGTTCCCTCCACTTGCCCTATGTGTTCAGGCAAGGGTGACAGCCCATGACGACTGCCGGGTTTCCCCATTCGGACACCCCCGGATCAAAGCCTGGTTGACGACTCCCCGGGGCCTATCGTGGCCTCCCACGTCCTTCATCGGTTCCTGGTGCCAAGGCATCCACCGTGCGCCCTTAAAAACTTGGCCACAGATGCTCGCGTCCACTGTGCAGTTCTCAAACAACGACCAGCCACCCATCACCCCACCCTCACGGGCGAGTTCACTGGGGCCGGCACTGAAGGCAGCCGAAAACCGGCCGAACCCTCAGACACCCAACAGCGTGCCCGGCCCACTCCCCGCTTCCCTCAACGTTCCACGCTCTGACGAGCAGTACTGGAAGGAGAAGACGATCAAGTGTGCCGAATAATCAACGTTCCACCCATGAGCAACCAGCATCGGACGTACGCCGATGTACTGGCCTCTGACCTCACCCCGTGGGGATCGGTAAGAAGTGCTCCTTAGAAAGGAGGTGATCCAGCCGCACCTTCCGGTACGGCTACCTTGTTACGACTTCGTCCCAATCGCCAGTCCCACCTTCGACAGCTCCCTCCCCACAAGGGGGTTGGGCCACCGGCTTCGGGTGTTACCGACTTTCGTGACGTGACGGGCGGTGTGTACAAGGCCCGGGAACGTATTCACCGCAGCAATGCTGATCTGCGATTACTAGCAACTCCGACTTCATGGGGTCGAGTTGCAGACCCCAATCCGAACTGAGACCGGCTTTTTGAGATTCGCTCCACCTCACGGTATCGCAGCTCATTGTACCGGCCATTGTAGCACGTGTGCAGCCCAAGACATAAGGGGCATGATGACTTGACGTCGTCCCCACCTTCCTCCGAGTTGACCCCGGCGGTCTCCTGTGAGTCCCCATCACCCCGAAGGGCATGCTGGCAACACAGAACAAGGGTTGCGCTCGTTGCGGGACTTAACCCAACATCTCACGACACGAGCTGACGACAGCCATGCACCACCTGTACACCGACCACAAGGGGGGCACTATCTCTAATGCTTTCCGGTGTATGTCAAGCCTTGGTAAGGTTCTTCGCGTTGCGTCGAATTAAGCCACATGCTCCGCTGCTTGTGCGGGCCCCCGTCAATTCCTTTGAGTTTTAGCCTTGCGGCCGTACTCCCCAGGCGGGGAACTTAATGCGTTAGCTGCGGCACCGACGACGTGGAATGTCGCCAACACCTAGTTCCCACCGTTTACGGCGTGGACTACCAGGGTATCTAATCCTGTTCGCTCCCCACGCTTTCGCTCCTCAGCGTCAGTAATGGCCCAGAGATCCGCCTTCGCCACCGGTGTTCCTCCTGATATCTGCGCATTTCACCGCTACACCAGGAATTCCGATCTCCCCTACCACACTCTAGCTAGCCCGTATCGAATGCAGACCCGGGGTTAAGCCCCGGGCTTTCACACCCGACGTGACAAGCCGCCTACGAGCTCTTTACGCCCAATAATTCCGGACAACGCTTGCGCCCTACGTATTACCGCGGCTGCTGGCACGTAGTTAGCCGGCGCTTCTTCTGCAGGTACCGTCACTTGCGCTTCTTCCCTGCTGAAAGAGGTTTACAACCCGAAGGCCGTCATCCCTCACGCGGCGTCGCTGCATCAGGCTTGCGCCCATTGTGCAATATTCCCCACTGCTGCCTCCCGTAGGAGTCTGGGCCGTGTCTCAGTCCCAGTGTGGCCGGTCGCCCTCTCAGGCCGGCTACCCGTCGTCGCCTTGGTGAGCCATTACCTCACCAACAAGCTGATAGGCCGCGGGCTCATCCTTCACCGCCGGAGCTTTCAACCCCTACCCATGCGAGCAGGAGTGCTATCCGGTATTAGACCCCGTTTCCAGGGCTTGTCCCAGAGTGAAGGGCAGATTGCCCACGTGTTACTCACCCGTTCGCCACTAATCCCCACCGAAGTGGTTCATCGTTCGACTTGCATGTGTTAAGCACGCCGCCAGCGTTCGTCCTGAGCCAGGATCAAACTCTCCGTGAATGTTTACCCGTAATCGGGTCGACACCACGAGAGCGGAACAACCACCGGAATAAGGCGGTCGTTCACAGCGTCCTCGCTGTGTTTTGCTTCAAAGGAACCTCGCCCCCACCGGATATCCGGCAGGAGACGGGGTATCAACATATCTGGCGTTGATTTTTGGCACGCTGTTGAGTTCTCAAGGAACGGACGCTTCCTTTGTACTCACCCTCTCGGGCTTTCCTCCGGGCGCTTCCCTTCGTGTTTCCGACTCTATCAGATCCTTTCGGGCCTGATTCCCTGTCGGCGGGGCCTTTCGACATTCACTACGTTAGCCGATTTCCCCGGGAGCTCATAATCGAGTTCCGCGAGTTCGAATTCAGGCATGCGGACATGACGAATTCGCCCCCGCTGAGGGGTGATCGTAGGTAGTGGTTTGGCCGCTTCCGGCTGCTGGCGATTGCCGTACCCGGTTCAAGCGGCTCGGGCTACATTACGCAGCTTCCAAGGACGCGTCAACTTGAGCGGCGCCTGGGGACATGGGCCCGATAAGGGCTCACCGTCGGGTCGTTGGCGATCCAGAAGCGCCAGGGATGCACGCCCCCGTCGCCCGCCACCCCCGTGCGCGGACCGTTGCGTACCTGGTCGGAGCCGACCGGAGTGCCCGTCAGGATCCGCAAGGGGGTGTCCCCGGGGGTGCACGCGTCCGTGCCGTCCAGGTCGCGGCCCACGTCCAGGGCTGTGGCCAGGCGTGCGGGCCCTTTGGCCAGTTCCTTGTCGTTTCGGGCCGAGATTCGACGTTTACGAGCGAGCTCGGCACCCTCGACGACCTCGCCGGCCCGCAGCAGGACCGCGCTCGCCTTCCCCTCCGGACCGCACACCAGGTTCATGCAGAACCACATGCCGTAGGTGAAGTAGACGTAGACGTACCCGGGCGGACCGAACATCACGCCGTTGCGGGCGGTGGGGCCGCGATAGGCGTGGGAGCCGGGGTCGTTCGGACCGTCGTAGGCCTCGACCTCCGTGAGGCGCAGGGCGATCGGACCGTCCGGGGTCGTGCGCACGAGGATGCGGCCGAGGAGGTCGGGGGCGACGTCCAGGACGGGGCGGTCGAAGAATTCCCTGGGGAGTGGCATACGGTCCGGGGGCGCGATCATGGCGCCCGAGCCTAGTCCAGAGGGTGCGGGCCAAGGGGTGGTCAAGGTTCCGTCTCCTTGCCAGGGTGAGGGCGCGGAACCGGCCACGCCCGGATCGCGTTTGTAGGGATCAAGGGTCCATACGTAAGAGGGAGAGACATGGCGTTCAAGAAGCTGCTCGCGAGCCTGGGGGCCGGCGGAGCTTCGGTCGAGACGGTGCTGACCGAGGTCAACGTCGTTCCGGGCGGCGTCGTCCAGGGTGAGGTGCGGATCCAGGGCGGGTCCGTGAACCAGGACATCGAGGGCCTGTCCGTGGGTCTGCAGGCCAAGGTCGAGGTCGAGAGCGGTGACGAGGAGTACAAGCAGAACATCGAGTTCACCAAGGTGAGTCTCGGTGGGGCCTTCGAGCTGCAGGCCGGTGCCGTGCACGCCGTGCCGTTCGGGCTCGAGATCCCGTGGGAGACGCCGGTCACGACGATCGACGGACAGACGCTGCGCGGGATGCACATCGGGGTCACCACCGAGCTGGCGATCGCGCGGGCCATCGACTCCGGTGACCTGGACCCGATCAACGTGCACCCGCTGCCGGCGCAGAAGGCGATCCTGGACGCCTTCATCCAGCTGGGCTTCCGCTTCAAGAACGCGGACATGGAGCGCGGGCACATCCGGGGTACGCGGCAGAAGCTGCCGTTCTACCAGGAGATCGAGTTCTTCCCGCCGTCGCAGTACCGGGGTCTGAACCAGGTCGAGTTGAGCTTCGTGGCCGACGAGCACGCCATGGACGTCATCCTGGAGATGGACAAGAAGCCGGGTCTGTTCAGCGAGGGCAGTGACACCTTCCGGTCGTTCCAGGTGGGTCTGCACGACTTCCACGGGACCGACTGGGCGGCGTATCTCAACCAGTGGCTGTCCGAGGTCGGCAGCAAGCGCAACTGGTTCTAGGCTCGGGAACTGCTGATTCCAGTAATCGATCAGGAGGTACCGAGGTGACCGAGCTCAAGAGGCGGCCGCTCCCCCATGACTTCCATCCGCCCGTGCCGTCGTTCACGGTCACGAGTGAGGACGTCGAGGAGGGTGCGACCCTCAAGGACGCTCAGGTCTACGCGGCCGGCAACACCTCGCCGCAGCTGCGGTGGGAGGGCTTCCCGCCCGAGACCAAGAGTTTCGCCGTGACCTGCTACGACCCGGACGCCCCGACGGGGAGCGGGTTCTGGCACTGGTCCGTGTTCGACATTCCGGCCTCGGTGACCGAGCTGCCGGTGGGTGCGGGCAGCGGCAAGTTCGAGGGGCTGCCCGAGGGCGCCGTACAGGTGCGCAACGACTACGGGAGCAAGGACTTCGGCGGTGCCGCGCCGCCGCCCGGGGACGGGTCGCACCGGTACGTGTTCACGGTGTACGCCGTGGACGAGGAGAAGTTGGGACCGGATTCGGACGTCTCTCCCGCGGTCGTCGGTTTCAATCTGCGCTTCCACACGCTGGCGCGCGCCCAACTGGTCGGTGAGTACGAAGCACCCGCTGAAGCCTGACGTTCATTGAACGTTTGCCCGCCTCTGGTCTTGGAAGTGATCAGAGGCGGGCATTTTTTATTGCGTTGTCCATCTCGGCGCGCCCGGCCAGAGTTGATCCAGCCCGCCAGGGGGTGGGCCGATGCACAGAGGAGGTGGGCGCGATGCGGGACACGCTGGTGCTGAACGCGAGCTTCGAGCCGCTGTCGACGGTGACGTTGAATCGAGCCGTCGTTCTGGTGCTGCAGGACAAGGCCGTTGTCGAGCAGGCCCACCCCGAGCTGCGCATGCGCGGAGCCGCGGTCGACATACCCGTGCCCCGGGTGATCCGGCTGTGCAGGTACGTAAGGGTGCCGTTCCGAAGACAAGCTCCGTGGTCGAGGCGGGGTGTGCTGATCAGGGACCGGCACCGGTGCGCGTACTGCGGCAGGCGCGCGACGACCGTGGACCACGTGGTGCCCAGGGCGCAGGGTGGTCAGGACTCGTGGCTGAACACCGTCGCCTCGTGCGCGGAGGACAACCACCGCAAGGCGGACCGGACTCCGGAGCAGGCGGGCATGCCTCTGCTGCGGCAGCCGTTCGAGCCGACCCCGCAGGGCGCGATGCTGCTGGCGCTGGGGCAGGACGACTTCGAGGCGCTGCCGGAGTGGCTGGCTCAGCCCGCGGCCTAGAGCGTACGTAGAACTGGGGCCCACCTCCGTCGGGAGGTGGGCCCCAGTCTCGTATGACGGCTGTCGGCGACTGTCAGTCTATGGCCGGCTTCTCGCGCCGTTCCGCTGCCTTGTCGGAGCCTCCGCCGCCCGAACCGCCCATCATGGGGCCGAGGTTGCCGAACGCGCCGGACAGGCCCTTGAGGGCGTCGCCGATCTCGCTGGGGACGATCCAGAGCTTGTTCGCGTCGCCCTCGGCGATCTTCGGGAGCATCTGGAGGTACTGGTAGGAGAGCAGCTTCTGGTCGGGGTCGCCGGCGTGGATGGACTCGAAGACCGTACGGATCGCCTGGGCCTCGCCCTCGGCGCGCAGGGCCGCGGCCTTGGCCTCGCCTTCGGCGCGCAGGATCTGGGACTGCTTCTCACCTTCGGCGGTGAGGATGGCGGCCTGGCGCGTACCTTCCGCGGTGAGGATCGCGGCGCGCTTGTCACGGTCGGCGCGCATCTGCTTCTCCATCGAGTCCTGGATGGAGGTGGGCGGTTCGATCGCCTTGAGCTCGACGCGGTTGACGCGGATGCCCCACTTGCCGGTGGCCTCGTCGAGGACGCCGCGCAGGGCCGCGTTGATCTCCTCGCGGGAGGTGAGGGTCCGCTCGAGGTCCATGCCGCCGATGATGTTGCGCAGCGTGGTGACAGTGAGCTGCTCGATCGCCTGGATGTAGCTGGCGACTTCGTACGTGGCAGCGCGGGCGTCGGTCACCTGGTAGTAGATGACCGTGTCGATGTTGACGACAAGGTTGTCCTGGGTGATCACCGGCTGCGGCGGGAACGGCACGACCTGCTCGCGCAGGTCGATGCGGTTGCGGATGGTGTCTATGAACGGGACGACGATGTTGAGGCCCGCGTTGAGTGTCCGCGTGTAGCGGCCGAAGCGCTCGACGATGGCGGCGCTGGCCTGCGGGATGACTTGGATTGTCCTGATCAGGGCGATGAAGACCAACACCACCAGAATGATCAGGACGATGATGACCGGTTCCATCGTCGTTCCCCGTACCCTTCTCCGCCTCGGCGCTTTCGGAAGATCTTATGGTTGTTGAAGATCTTGCTGGTCGAGTGTGTCAGACCGTCGCACAACTCGTGTGCTGTTCGGTTCAGTTGAGTCCTACGAGGTCAGATGACGATCGCGGTGGCCCCTTCGATCTCCACGACATCCACTTCCTGCCCCACTTCGTAGGCGCTCCCGGTGTCGAGCGAGCGCGCCGACCAGACCTCGCCGGCCAGCTTGATCCGGCCTCCGGAGCCGTCCACCCGCTCCAGTACGACGGCCTGCTTGCCCTTCAACGCCTCCACACCCGTGGCGAGTTGGGGACGTTGCGCGCTGTGCCGGACCGCGATGGGCCGTACGACGGCGATGAGGGCGACGGAGACGACGACGAAGGCGAGCACCTGGGCCACGGCTCCGAAGCCCAGTCCGGCGATGACGGCGGCGGCGACGGCGCCCACCGCGAGCATGCCGAACTCCGGCATCGCCGTGACCACGAGGGGGATTCCGAGCGCAGCCGCGCCGACGAGCCACCACACCCATGCGTCGATGTCGTTCACATGGTCATGGTAGGACCGCAAGTCGTGCCTCGGACAGGGCGCGATGTGGCGGGACGGGGCTTCTTACCCGTGTTTTCGCGGGTACTTCACACGGTCAGGACAGCGGCAGGCCCTGAGCCGTCCAGCGGTCGCCCACCTGTTCGACGACCAGCGGGAGACCGAAGCAGAGGGAGAGGTTGCGGGAGCTGAGTTCGAGCTCCAGCGGGCCGGCGGCGAGGACCTTGCCCTGGCGGATCATCAGGACGTGGGTGAAGCCGGGGGCGATCTCCTCGACGTGGTGGGTGACCATGATCATCGAGGGGGCGATCGGGTCGCGCGCGAGCCGGCCGAGGCGGCGTACGAGGTCCTCGCGGCCGCCGAGGTCGAGGCCGGCAGCGGGCTCGTCGAGGAGGAGCAGTTCGGGGTCGGTCATCAGGGCGCGGGCGATGAGGGTGCGCTTGCGCTCGCCCTCGGAGAGCGTGCCGAACTTGCGGTCCACGTACTCGGTCATGCCGAGGCGGTCGAGGAAGGCGCGGGCGCGCTGCTCGTCGATGTCCTCGTAGTCCTCGTGCCAGCCGGCGGTCATGCCGTACGCGGCGGTCAGCACGGTCTGCAGGACGGTCTGGCGCTTGGGGAGCTTGTCGGCCATGGCGATGCCTGCCATGCCGATGCGCGGGCGCAGTTCGAAGACGTCGGTGCCGGGCTTGCCGAGGGTCTCGCCGAGGATGGTGGCGGTGCCATTGCTGGGGTAGAGGTAGCTGGAGGCGACGTTCAGGAGGGTGGTCTTGCCGGCGCCGTTGGGGCCGAGGATGACCCAGCGCTCGCCCTCCTTGACCGACCAGGAGACCTGGTCCACCAGAGCCCGGCCCTCCCGGACCACGGATACGTCCTGAAGCTCCAGAACATCGCTCATGAGCGCGTTGTCTCCCCTTGCAGTGTGACCGGTCTCGGCATCTCGGCTGTCGCGTGCGCCTGGGGGCGCAGCCCCCAAGGAAATCTACGCCACCGGTCGGCCGGCCCATTCCATCGGTCCGGTCCTTATGGTGGGGGCATGCTCTCGGAACCGCGTTCAGGACGCCTTGCCGCCTGGGGAAACGCCCTTTTGGCCGGACTTGTCTCGCCGGACGACGCCGTGCTCGCGATCGTCGGGGACGATGCCGTGCACCGGGTGGAGGGGCTGTCCGGTGAGTCGGCGCCGGTCGGGCTCACGCTCGCGCTGGGCCGGCTGCGGGCGCTCGGTGTGACGGGGCTGCGGATCGCGCTGCCGGCGCCGGGGCATCCGCTGGGGCTGAGCGGGCCGCCGGACTTCAACGCGCGGGCGATGGACGCCGAGGAGGCGGTGGTCTGTCACGGCGCCGCGCTCGGGCTGGTGCCGGAGGTGTACGAGGCCGGGCCCGACGGTGATGTGCATGTCGAGGTCGTGTGGCACTGCCTGCCGGTGCGGGAGGCGCCGCCGGCCGACGTGCCGTCTCTGGGTGAGGCCGAGCGGGAGCTGGCGGAGGCGTTGCGGGACGCGACGGAGGTTCTGTCGCGGTTGGATGTCGCCGGGTCGGGGCCGGTGGCGGAGGCGGCGATCGAGGCGTACCGGGCGCGGGCCGAGCGGGGGCGGGAGGTGTTGGCTCCGGGGTATCCGCCGCGGGCGGTGCGGGTGTTGGAGCTGGCGCAGCGGATCGGGTTGCTGATGTCCCTCGCCCAGGAGAACGGGCATGGGGGTGCGGTCAGCTCCGCCGAGATGGCGGCGAGGTCCGAGGCCTTGCGGCCGGTGGAGCGGGTGGCTCGGCGGGCTCTTGTCGCCGCGTACAACTCCGTTGTGGAGGAGCGGGAGCGGGGGGTTCGGTGAGCGCCGGGGTTCTTGTGGCTGCCGGTTGATGTGACCGTGTCCGGGGGCTCCACCCCCAGGCCCCCGTGTCGGCCTGAACGGCCTTGTCCTCAAACGCCGGACGGGCTGGGGGCGCCGACCGGCGCTGAAAAGAGGCCGCCGTGAAAAGGTCCGCCTGAAAAACTGACCGGCCTCCCGGGAGCGCCCGGGAGGCCGGTGGTCACTGCACGCCGTGAGGCGAGCGTCAGCGGTTGACGCCCAGGTTGCCGAAGGCGGGGTTCAGCACGCCGACGACGTTCACGCTGTTGCCCACCGCGTTCACCGGGATGTGCACCGGGGCCTGGACGAGGTTGCCCGAGATGACGCCGGGCGAGCCGACGGCCTTGCCGTCGGCGTGCGCGTCGGTGGCGGAAGCCATGCCCGCACCCGCGGCGATCAGACCGCCGGCCACCATCGTCACGGCCGCTGCCTTCTTCAGGTTCTTCACTTCTAAGCCCTCCCTAGCGGTAGCCGCGGCACTCGCCGCAGCACGCACTGAAGAACGGCGGAGATCCACGAAGGATGCGCCATCCGGGGGACATTCCCACGACGGTATGAATCTCAGTCCGGAAGGGAACCCTCCGTATTGCCATGGCGTCCCCGGCGCGCGCGCCGCGTTTCAGCCGGTCACGCCGTGCCGCACGGCCCACAGGGCGGCCTGTGTGCGGTCCGCCAGGTCGAGCTTCATCAGGATGTTCGAGACGTGGGTCTTCACGGTCTTCTCGGACAGGACGAGGGCGCGGGCGATCTCGCGGTTCGAGCGACCGTCCGCTATCAGGCCGAGCACCTCGCGCTCCCGCTCGGTGAGCGAACCGCCTCTTCCCTGGCCCGAGTTGGCCTCCTCCTGGGACAACAGGGCGCCCGCCACCTCGGGTTGGAGCAGGATGTGCCCCGCGTGGACGGAGCGGATGGCACCGGCCAGGGCGTCCGGGTCCACGTCCTTGTAGACGTACCCGGCGGCGCCCGCGCGCAGGGCCGGGACCACCGTGCGCTGTTCGGTAAAGCTGGTGACGATCAGTACGCGTGCGGGGTTGTCCAGTTCACGGAGTTTGCGGAGCGCGTCCACGCCGTCCATGCCGGGCATCTTGACGTCCATCAGCACGACGTCGGGCCTCAACTCCTCGGCGCGGGCGACTCCTTCGGCGCCGTCGGCCGCCTCGCCCACGACCTCGATGTCGTCCTGCACTTCGAGGAACGTGCGCAGGCCGCGGCGGACCACCTGGTGGTCGTCGACGAGCAGCACCTTGATTGCGTCAGCCACCGGGGACCTCCATCTCGATCGTGGTGCCCTTGCCGGGCGCCGATTCCACGGTCAGCATGCCGCCGACCCCGCTCGCGCGGTCACGCATGGACACCAGGCCCAGGTGGCGTCCCGCGCGGCGTATCGCGTGCGGGTCGAAGCCGCTTCCGTCGTCCGTCACCCGAAGGACCGCTCCGGTGCCGCGCCGGGCCAGGGCCACGTCCACGTGCTCCGCCCCGGAGTGCCGCAGGGCGTTGTGCAGGGCCTCCTGGGCGACGCGCAGAACGGCCTCCTCCTGGGCGGCCGGCAGTGCCCGAACGCCGCAGCTGTCGAAGGTCACGCGCGCGGTGTGGGCGCGGTCGAGGACCTGGATCTGGGTGCGCAGGGTGTTGACGAGGCCGTCCTCGTCGAGGGCCGCGGGGCGCAACTCGACGACGGCGGCGCGCAGTTCGTCGGCGGCCTCGGCGGCGAGCACGGCGACCTGCTGCAGCTCGCCCTTGGCGCGGGACGGGTCGCGGTCGACGAGGGCGGCGGCGGCCTGGGCGGTCAGGCGCAGGGAGAAGAGCTTCTGGCTGACCGCGTCGTGCAGTTCGTGCGCGAGGCGGGAGCGCTCCTCCGCGATCGTCAGTTCGCGACTGCGCTCGTACAGGCGGGCGTTGGTGAGAGCGATCGCGGCGTGCTGGGCGAGGATCGCGAGCAGGTCCTCGTCCTCCGCGGTGAAGCCGCAACCGCCTTCCGGTTTGGGGCAGTTCTTATTGGCCAGGAAAAGCGCGCCGATGACCTCGTCGCCGTCCCTGATCGGGAGGCCCAGGAAGTCGGACATGTCGGGGTGGGCGGAGGGCCAGCCCTCGAAGCGGGGGTCCCTGCGCACGTCGGCGAGGCGCTCGATCTTCGCCTCCTGGAGCATCGCGGCGAGGATGCCGTGCTGGCGCGGGAGCGGGCCGATGGCCTTCCACTGCGCGTCGCTCACGCCATCGACCACGAACTGGGCGAAGCCGCCGTGGTCGTCGGGGACGCCGAGTGCCGCGTACTGCGCGCCGAGCAGCTCTCGGGCCGAGGCGACGATCGTCTTGAGGACGTCGCGCACCTCGAGATGTCTGCTCATGGCCAGCAGCGCGGAACTCACCGCCGCGAGGCCGGACCGGGGTCCTTGACTCATGTCCTCAAGGTACCGGCGGGGTGTGACAACGCGGATCGGACCTGTGGCGATGCGGACTGCGCCGGTGGACCTAGGCCCGGCGGACTAGGTCCGGGGCCCGGGACCGGCGGCTTAGGCCGAAGGACCGCGGTTTTTGCGGCCCCCGTCCGAGGCGGGAAGGGCGGCCCGGTTCCTACGTTGATGGCACCGCCGATCAAAAGGCGGGCGAGACGAGGGGACGGTTGTCATGCCGGTAGCGATCATCACGGGGGCCTCGAAGGGGCTGGGGCGGGCGCTCGCCGAGGCACTGGCCGCGCGCGGCTGGGATCTGGTGCTCGACGCCAGAACCGAGGGGGTCCTCACGGAGGCCGCGCAGGCCGTGTCCGCGTACGGCACGCGCGTGAGGGCCCTGCCCGGGGACGTCACGGACGCCGGCCACCGGGCCGAGCTGGTGGCGGCCGCGTGGAAGCTGGGCGGCGTCGACCTGCTGGTGAACAACGCGAGCGCGCTGGGCGCCGAGCCGCTCGTACGGCTGGAGGCGCTGCCCCTGGAGGGGCTGCGGCGGGCACTGGAAGTGAACCTGGTGGCCGCGCTGGGCCTGGTCCAGGAGGCGCTGCCGCTGCTGCGGGCGTCCGGGGCGGGCACCGTGGTCGCGGTCAGCTCGGACGCGGCCGCCGAGGCCTACGAGACGTGGGGCGGGTACGGGGCGTCGAAGGCGGCTCTGGACCACCTCGTGGCGGTGCTGGGCGAGGAGGAGCCGGGGCTGCGGATCTGGGCGGTCGACCCGGGTGACATGGCCACGGACCTGTACGCGGCGGCCGTACCGGACGACGGCGATCCGCGGCCTGCGCCGGCCGGAGTGGTGCCGGCCTTCCTGCGGCTCCTCGACGAGCGGCCGGCGAGCGGCCGCTACGCGGCTCCGGCGCTGCTGGAGGAGCAGCGATGACGGTGGCGGTGCGCGTACCGGAGGAACTGTCGGCACGGATCCCGGTCGAGCAGCGCGGGGCGGGGCTCGACCGGGACGCCGTACGGCTGCTCGTGTCGCGCGGGTGTGAGGTGTCGCACCACGCGTTCGTGGAGCTGCCGCGGCTGCTGCGGGCCGGGGATCTCCTCGTCGTGAACACCTCTACGACGCTGGCCGCGGCCGTGGACGGACGGGCCGGGCACGCACGCGTGGTGGTGCACTTCTCCACCCGCGGGGACGACGGGCGGTGGGCGGTCGAGCTGCGGGATCCCGACGGGAAGGGCACCACGCGTGCGCGTGCGGGCGGACCCGCGGGAATGGAGGTACGGCTGCCCGGGGGCGCGCGGCTGGTCCTGGAGGAGCCGCTGAGCGCGCACGGGGACCGTTTGTGGTGGGCGCGGGCGTCGGGGGCGGGGGTCCTCGGGATGCTGCGGGAGCACGGGCGGCCCATTCGCTACTCCTATACGGAACGGGACCAGCCGCTGTCCGTGTACCAGACGGTGTTCGCGCTGCCGTGCGCCGACGGGGCGGGCAGCGCGGAGATGCCGAGTGCGGCGCGGCCCTTCACGGCGCGGCTGGTGGCGGAGCTGGTGAGCCGAGGGGTGCAGTTCGCGCCGGTGACGCTGCACACCGGGGTGGCCTCGGCGGAGGTGCACGAGCCGCCGTATCCGGAGCGGTTCTCGGTGCCGGAGGCGTCGGCGCGGCTGATCAACGCGGTGCGGGCCGGGGACGGGCGGGTCGTGGCCGTCGGGACGACCGCTGTACGGGCCGTGGAGTCGGCGGCGGAGCCGGACGGCGTCGTACGCGCGCGTGCAGGGTGGACGGACCTCGTGGTCACCCCGGAGCGCGGGGTGCGGGTGGTGGACGGGCTGCTGACCGGGCTGCACGAGCCGGAGGCCTCGCATCTGCTGATGCTGGAGGCGATCGCCGGTCGGGCCGCGATCGACCACAGCTACAAGGCGGCGCTGCACGGGCTGTACCTGTGGCACGAGTTCGGGGACGTCCACCTCATCCTCCCGGAGGAGGCTCCTCACACAGAGCATTGCTTCAGCAACTGCTGGTGAGACTGTTACGGGCTCGATGTGAGCCCGCACATAGGGCGCACATCACGTACGAAGGACGTTAGGAGACAAAGGGTCCCCATTTGAGCGGGGCAGACGGTCCAGTCTGCCCCGTTTTGCCCTTCCCTCCTCCACTACCCGGGATCGTACGTCACACCTTTGCCACGGCATTTTGCGGCCGCTAAGAATGGCTCTCGTCGCTCAGCGCCGCGGGTTCCCACCGCGGCGTTTGTGCGGGAAGGACCCGTGTCCCCCGCCGGACAGAGAGCGACCTCCGCGCTATTCGAAGAGGTCCGTCTGCCATGCCCAAGAACACCCACATTCGCCGTCTCAGTCGTTCGCTGACCCGCCGCCACAAGATCGCCATAGCCGGTGTCGCCACCCTCGGTGCCGCCGCCATCGCGCTCTCCACGGTTCCCAGCAACGCCGATACGACCACGAACGAGGCGGCCGTCTCCACGGCCAAGGTGGAGTACGGCTCCCAGCAGGTGAAGGACGTCAAGGCCAGCGTCACCGACCGGCTCGCCGGTGCCAGCCTGAAGGCCGAGGCCATCGAGGCCAAGGCCGCTGCGAAGAAGAAGGCCGCCGCCGAGAAGAAGGCCGCCGCCGAGGCCGCAGCGAAGAAGAAGGCGGCCGCCGCTGCCGCGGCCAAGAAGAAGGCAGAGGCCGCGCGCAAGGCGAAGGAGGCCGCGAGCCGGTCCGCCAAGCGTGCCGCCCTCAAGAAGGCCGCCACCAAGACCTACGCCAACAACCTCAACGGCTGGATCAAGGAGTCCCTCGACATCATGAAGGCCAAGGGCATCCCGGGCAGCTACAACGGCCTGTACCGCAACATCATCCGGGAGTCGTCGGGCAACCCGAACGCCATCAACAACTGGGACATCAACGCCATCAACGGCATCCCGTCGAAGGGGCTGCTGCAGGTCATACCGCCGACCTTCAAGGCCTATCACGTCGCCGGCACGTCCTGGAACATCTACGACCCGGTAGCCAACATCACCGCCGCTGCCAACTACGCGGCCGACAAGTACGGCTCCATGGACAACGTCAACAGCGCGTACTGAGGTCGGCGCGGACCTCTCCACGTGAACGCCGAAGGGCGGCACCCCCTGACGGGTGCCGCCCTTCGCGCCGTACGAGAGCGTCGTACGGAAGTGACTACTTGCGCATGACCTCCGGCTCGTGGCGGCGCAGGAAGCGGGCCACGAAGAAGCCGCAGATGATGCCGAGGACGATCAGGGCGGCCATGTCCATGCCCCAGGTGCCGACGGTGTGCTCCCACAGCGGGTCGTTGCTGTTGCCCTTGCCGGGCGGGCTGATCTTGTTGAAGTCGAGCGTGGCGCCCGCGGCGCCGACCGCCCAGCGCGACGGCATCAGGTACGAGAACTGGTTGACGCCGACCGCGCCGTTCAGCGCGAACAGACAGCCGGTGAACACGACCTGGATGATCGCGAACATGACCAGCAGCGGCATGGTCTTCTCGGCGGTCTTCACCAACGCCGAGATGATCAGGCCGAACATCATCGAGGTGAAGCCCAGCGCCATGATCGGTACGGAGAGCTCGACGAGCGTGGCGCTGCCGAAGACCAGGCCCTCCTTCGGGATCTCACGGCTGGCGAAGCCGATGACGCCGACCATCAGGCCCTGCAGCACCGTGATGAAGCCGAGCACGAAGACCTTGGACATCAGGTACGCGGACCGGGACAGGCCCGTCGCGCGCTCCCGTTCGTAGATGACCCGTTCCTTGATCAGCTCACGGACGGAGTTCGCGGCGCCGGCGAAGCAGGCGCCGACCGCGAGGATCAGCAGGACCGTGGTGGCCGTGCCGTTCGGGACGGGCTGGCCGGTCGCCTGGTTGATCATCGGGTTGGGCAGCAGGCCCTTGCCCGAGTCGATGAGCAGGCTCACCGAGCCGAGGACGAGCGGCAGGATCACCGTCAGAGCCAGGAAGCCCTTGTCGGAGGCGATCACCGAGGTGTAGCGGCGCACCAGCGTGACGAACTGGGACATCCAGCCCTGCGGCTTCGGCGGCTTCATCGCCTGCATCGGCGGCATCTGTACGGACTGCGGAGCGACGGCGTCGATGTCCGCGGCGTACATCTGGTAGTGCTGCGAGCCCTTCCAGCGGCCCGCCCAGTCGTAGTCGCGGTAGTTCTCGAAGGCGGAGAAGACGTCGGCCCAGGTGTCGTAGCCGAAGAAGTTCAGCGCCTCCTCGGGCGGACCGAAGTAGGCGACCGAACCGCCCGGGGCCATCACCAGGAGCTTGTCGCAGATCGCCAGTTCGGCCACGGAGTGGGTGACCACGAGGACCGTACGGCCGTCGTCGGCGAGGCCGCGCAGCAGCTGCATGACGTCGCGGTCCATGCCCGGGTCGAGGCCGGAGGTCGGCTCGTCCAGGAAGATCAGCGACGGCTTGGTGAGCAGCTCGAGAGCCACCGAGACGCGCTTGCGCTGGCCACCGGAGAGGGAGGTGACCTTCTTCTCCTTGTGGATGTCCAGCTTCAGCTCGCGCAGCACCTCGTCGATGCGGGCCTCGCGCTCGGCGCCCGTGGTGTCGGCCGGGAAGCGGAGCTTGGCCGCGTACTTGAGCGCCTTCTTGACCGTCAGCTCCTTGTGCAGGATGTCGTCCTGCGGGACCAGACCGATGCGCTGGCGCAACTCGGCGAACTGCTTGTACAGGTTCCGGTTGTCGTAGAGGACGTCGCCCTGGTTGGCGGGCCGGTAGCCGGTGAGCGCCTTGAGCAGGGTCGACTTTCCGGAGCCGGACGGGCCGATCACCGCGATCAGCGACTTCTCCGGGACGCCGAAGGAGACGTCCTTGAGGATCTGCTTGCCGCCGTCGACCGTGACGGTCAGGTGGCGGGCCGAGAAGGAGACCTCACCGGTGTCGACGAACTCCTCGAGCCGGTCGCCGACCAAGCGGAACGTGGAGTGGCCGACACCGACGATGTCGTTCGGGCCGAGCAGCTGCGAGCCGCCCTTGGCGATCGGTTGGCCGTTGACGTACGTGCCGTTGTGAGAACCCAGGTCGCGGATCTCGAAGCGGCCGTCGGGCGTGGCGTGGAACTCGGCGTGGTGCCGGGAGACCTGCAGGTCGGAGACGACCAGCTCGTTCTCCAGCGCACGGCCGATGCGCATCACGCGGCCCAGCGAGAACTGGTGGAACGTGGTCGGGCTGCGGTCGCCGTAGACCGGCGGCGCCCCCGCGCCACCACCGGGGCCCTGCTGCGGCGGGATCTGTCCGGCCGCCTGCTGCGGTGCGGCCTGCTGCGGCTGCTGCCAGCCGGCCTGCGGGGCCTGCTGCTGCGGTGCCTGCTGCGCCCAGCCGGGGCCGGGGCCCGCGCCCTGGGCGGCGTACGGCTGCTGCTGGGGCTGGGCCTGCGGCGCCGCCACGGCGGCGGATCCGGAGACGTTCACACACGGGCCGTCGGTGGCGTTGCCGAGATGCACCGCCGAGCCGGGCCCGATCTCCATCTGATGGATCCGCTGCCCCTGCACAAACGTGCCGTTGGTGCTGCCGTGATCGTCGATGACCCAACTGCGGCCGCTCCAGCTGATCGTGGCGTGACGCCAGGACACCCTGGCGTCGTCGAGCACGATGTCCCCCTGCGGATCGCGTCCGAGGGTGTACGGCCTGGACGGATCGAGCGTCCAGGTACGTCCATTCAATTCCAGTACGAGTTCCGGCACTCCATGCCCCACTGAGTAGTCCCCCGAGTTACCCCCATCACAGGGAGTCTAGGGATGTCGAACATCGTCGGGAACTATTTCAGGCTCGCCCCCCTGACCGAAAGTCGGGCCTTGTGAAGACCACGCACGTACGCATCCGCTGGTTCCGTTGACGGGGTTGAAAGCGACCCGGAGAGTGGTAATCCACGCGAGGGGGACATGCGCGGCCACCGTGCCGCACCGCGGATCGGGGGGTCTGCCATGAGCGCGTCGTCGAGTGTCGAGTCTGCGAGGAGCGGCACGAGGGTGCCGTGGGGAGACGTCCTGCTGTCCGCGATCGCCTGCGTGAGCTGGGCGTTGATAGGAATGGCGGGCACGGCCGCGCTGGGCCTGCACCTGCTGGAGGCCGACTCCTCGGCCTCGCTCGGGCCGATGACCGCGGCGGTCGTGGCGCTTGCGGCGGGTGGTTCGGTCACGCCGTCCGGCGATGTGTCCGCGTTCGGCCTGAAAGGCGCGGAGGCGCACACGGCCGTCACGATCACGCCGTTGGGCGTGAGCCTGGTCGGCGCGCTGCTGCTGTCGTGGTTCTTCCTACGGTCCTTGCGTGCGGCGGGAGTTGGGATCGCGTCGGCCGAACTCCTGGCGCGTGCAGGCGCGGTCGTCGCGCTGTTCGTGGCGACGCTCGGCGGGCTGGCCTGGGCAGGTCACGACGTCATCACAATTGACGGGGGCTCGCTGGGCCTCGACAAGCTGCCCGGTGGCGGAGGCGGAGGCGGCGGGGTCGACATCCCTGGCCTCGGCGACATCGGTGACATCGGCGGGCTGCTGCCCGACAACATCGGCAACCTCATCGACGCGAAGGCGGCGGTCGGCTTCACCGTCGACACGGCGCCGACGCTGCTCGGCGGCTTCGCCTGGTCGGCAGGCATCCTGCTGATCGCCCTGCTGGTCTCGCGCCGCACACCCCTGCCTCGCGGCTGGGAGGCCGTGCACCGGGTCGTACGCCCGGCGGCTTCGGCGATCGTCGCGGTGATGCTGATGGCAGTGGCGGCGGGCCTCGCGGCGGCGGCGTACGCGGCGATCGGCGACGACCATCCCAAGCGGATCTTCGGTGCCGCGCTGCTGGGCGCGCCCAACGGCACCTGGCTGGGCATCCCGATCGGCCTGTTCGTGCCGTTCGACGGCAACGCGAGCGGCCCGCTGGCCCAGTTCCTGCCTGATCCCCTGGACGACCTGCTCACCGCGAAGACCGACCAGTCGGTGACGCTGGGGCGGCTGGCGGACCTGGACGGGCGGGTGTGGCTGCTGGGGGTGGCGGCGGCCGTGATGATGCTGCTGGCGGGCGTGCTGACCGCGGCGCGGACACCGGTCGCCGCCCAGGTCGCCTCCGCGGGCGGCGGCGCGGGGGCCGCGGGGACTTGGGGGCCCGGGGCTTCCACAGGTGCGGGTCCGTCGGCTGTACGGGGCTCGGGCGCCCTCCGGTTCGCGGGGCAGTGCGCGTTGCGGCTGGGGGTCGTCACGGCGTTGACGCTGCCGTTGCTCGCGTGGCTGACCGAGGTGTCGGTGGACGCCTCGCTGTCGGTGCTGGGCTTCGACGCGTTCGGCGCGGGGATCGAGCTGCAGGGGCACCTCGGCATCGCTCTGCTCCTCGGCGCCCTGTGGGGTGCGGGGGCGGGGGCCGTCGGGGCGCTGCTGGCGTGGGCGACCGGCGCGGCGGGACGGCGGGCGTCGCCGTTGGCCCTGATGGGCGCGGCAGAGGCAGCGCCGGCCGGGGGTGCCGGACCTCCGCAGTACGCGCACGAGTCCGGGGCCGGGGCCGGGACGCCTGCGGGTGGGGCGGGCGCGCGCGGGGGTGCGTCGGGGCCGTACACGCCCGGCACGCCGTACCGGGCGCCGAACCCGGCCACCAATCCGTATCTGCAGGTGCCGGACGAGCTGCGGGAACCGGAGGACGCACGGCCGCCGTCCGGCGACGCGCAGGGCCCCGGCATGTCGCCGCCACCCGGCCCCGGCAACAGCAACGTCTACGGCGCGCCCACGGTGGCCCGGCCGATCGGGGGCCCGCCTCCGCGATCGCCGCGCCGGCCGCCCCGGCCACGGTCCGGAAACCGGCCACCGTCCCCTCCGGACGCGGGGCCACCGCCGCCTCCGCCACCGCCGCCTCCCCCACCCGGGAAGCCCAAGGGGCGTCCGTGAGCTGCATGTGTGGGTGACGGGCGCGTGTCTCCCGCGCTGCTCGTTGCCCGTCGGTGCGGACGATGCGGGTGTGGCCCATACTTAAGGCGCGCGTCACCCTGCCGACATCCACTGTTCCGTGTCCGCTAGGCGGACCGCGGCGGCGACAGGCACTGCGTGCCGGATACGGTGGGTACACCATGAGCGCTTCGCAGACCTCGACTTCTGACGCCCCCACCCTTCTCGTCAAGATCTTCGGCAAGGACAGGCCGGGCATCACGGCCGGTCTCTTCGACACCCTCGCCGCCTACTCCGTCGACGTGGTCGACATCGAGCAGGTCGTCACCCGTGGCCGGATCGTGCTGTGCGCGCTCGTGACCCCGCCGCCGGCCGGGCTCGAAGGTGATCTGCGGGCGACCGTCCACAGCTGGGCCGAGTCGATGAAGATGCAGGCGGAGATCATCTCCGGCCGCGGTGACAACCGGCCACGCGGCCTCGGGCGCTCACTGGTCACGGTGCTCGGCCATCCGCTCACCTCGGAGGCGACGGCACAGATCGCCGCCAGGATCACCAAGACCGGCGGCAACATCGACCGTATCTTCCGCCTCGCCAAGTACCCCGTGACGGCGGTCGAGTTCGCGGTGTCCGGCGTCGAGACCGAGCCGCTGCGCACCGCCCTGGTGACGGACGCTGCGGCACTGGGTGTCGATGTCGCGGTGGTGGCCGCGGGACTGCACCGGCGGGCGCAGCGCCTGGTCGTCATGGACGTCGACTCGACGCTCATCCAGGACGAGGTGATCGAGCTCTTCGCCTCGCACGCGGGCTGCGAGGACAAGGTCGCCGAGGTGACCGCGGCCGCGATGCGCGGGGAGCTGGACTTCGAGCAGTCGCTGCACGCGCGCGTGGCGCTCCTGGAGGGGCTCGACGCCTCCGTGGTGGACAAGGTGCGCAGTGAGGTACGGCTGACACCGGGTGCCCGCACGCTGATCCGCACGCTGAAGCGGCTCGGGTATCAGGTGGGTGTGGTGTCCGGTGGATTCACCCAGGTCACCGACGATCTCAAGGAGCGGCTGGGGCTCGACTTCGCCCAGGCCAACACGCTGGAGATCGTCGACGGCAGGCTCACCGGCAAGGTCACCGGCGAGATCGTCGACCGCGCGGGCAAGGCGCGGCTGCTGCGCCGGTTCGCCGCCGAGGCGGGCGTACCGCTGGCCCAGACCGTGGCGATCGGCGACGGCGCCAACGACCTGGACATGCTCAACGCGGCCGGTCTCGGCGTCGCCTTCAACGCCAAGCCGGTCGTACGGGAGGCGGCGCACACCGCGGTGAACGTGCCCTTCCTGGACACGGTCCTGTACCTGCTGGGCGTCACCCGCGAAGAGGTCGAGGCGGCCGACACGCACGTCGGCGAATAGCGCCCGTACCCACGCATCGAGGGGCTCGGCACCGCATGGTGCCGAGCCCCTCGGCAGTCGTGTCGCCTGCGCGCTCGTCCTGTCGCCTACTCGGTGGGCGCCCAGTAGTCGAGCAGCGTGGCCACGGCCGGCTCCAGGGCCTTCCAGGAGCCCTCGAAGGACAGGACGGCGAAGGCGGCGGCCGGGAAGCCGAAGCGGTTCATCCGCTCACGGGCGTCGCCGTCGGCCGAGCCCGCCAGGATGTCGGCGAGGCCCTGCACGCCCGGGTTGTGGCCGATCAGTATGGCGTTCTGCGCGTCTTCAGGGGTCTCGTTGAGCAGCGCGATCAGCTCGCCGGGCGAGGAGTCGTAGATCCGCTCCTCGTAGACGGTTTTCGGCCGGTGCGCCAACTCGTGGACGGCGAGCTTCCAGGTCTCGCGGGTCCGGGTCGCGGTGGAGCAGAGGGCCAGATCGAAGGGGATGCCGGTGTCGGCCAGCCTGCGCCCGGCGACTGCGGCTTCCGTGCGGCCCCGCTCAGCGAGGGGGCGCTCATGGTCGGTCACCTGTGGCCAGTCGGCTTTCGCATGCCGGAAGAGGACGATCCTGCGGGGTTCTGCGACGCTCATGGAACCCAGCTTCGCACGAAACAGGCCATGCGGCGCAGGTAGTTGACTGGCGGCTGAAGTGGTGCTCAGCGGGCCGGCTCAACCGGTGCTCAGCCCGCTATGAGCTGCTGCGCACGCTCGAACAGGTGGGTGATCGCCGGGTCGCTCGCCGCCGCGTGCGCGTCCGTCGGGTTCAGCATCAGTGCCAGGAGCACGATGAAGGCGAGCGTCGGCAGGGCGAGGGCCCACCAGGGCAGCCGGATGTCGACGCCACCCGTGGTCGCCGGGTGGGGGCGGGTGTGCGTAGGGGCCGACATGGGTGCCTCCGCTGGTCTTCGAGTGGACGGTGGTCCGCCGCTCGCGGCCACACTTCGAAGTTACGGAATCCGGAGCCCTCAACCCATCCGGAGATCCACCCAGTTGACCCTGACACTCACCCCCTAGGGGATGGTGGGGCTAGCCCCACCATCGGGCCCCGGGGTCGGGCGTCACGGTGAGGCGATCGTCGCGATGACGGCGATGATCACGAAGATGGCGAGGAACGAGCCGAAGACGAGCAGCATCTTCTTCTGGCCGTTCTGGGGGTTCGGATCGAGCACTGGCATGCGGCAAGTCTTGCACCTGGCGCCCGTGACGGTTCGGCCGGGGTCAGCGGGCCGCCTCGTCCTCCACCGTGCGGTTGCGCCCCGCCAGGACGCCGACCACCATCTGCGGGACCATCAGCGCGGCCATGAGCGCGATCGGCAGACCCCAGCCGCCGCTGTGCTGGTAGAGCACGCCCACCAGGAGCGGACCGGGGATGGAGATCAGATAGCCGGTGCTCTGCGCGAAGGCCGACAGCTGGGCGACGCCCGCGCCGCTCCTGGCCCGCATGCCGACCATCGTGAGGGCCAGCGGGAAGGCGCAGTTGGCGATGCCGAGCAGTAGCGCCCAGGCCCAGGAACCGGCGGCCGGTGCGAGGTACAGGCCCGCGTAACCGGCCAGGCCGCAGGCGCCCAGCGCGATCACGATCGGCCCCTGGTGCGGCAGCCTGGTGGCGACGCGCGGAATGACGAAGGCCAGGGGCACGCCCATCACCATCGTGACGGCGAGCAGCAGCCCCGCCGTGCCCGCGGGCACGCCCGCGTCCCGGAAGATCTGCGCCATCCAGCCCATCGTGATGTAGGCGGCGGTGGCCTGGAGCCCGAAGAAGACGGCGAGCGCCCAGGCGGTACGGCTCCGGGTGATCCGCAGCACGGGCGCCTCCACGCGCGCGTGCTCCCGCTGCCCGGCCGGCTGCTCGGCGGGACCCGCACCCCGCTGCCGTACGAACGGAATCCACGGCAGTACGGCCACGGCCGCGAGGCCCGCCCACACCGCGAGCCCCGACTGCCAACTCCCGCCCAGCGCCTCGGTCATGGGCACCGTCACCGCTGCCGCGGCCGCGGTGCCCAGGGCGAGGGCCATCGAGTAGAGGCCGGTCATGGAGCCAACCCGGTCCGGGAAGTAGCGCTTGACGATGACCGGCATCAGGACGTTGCTGACCGCGATGCCCATGAGGGCGAGCGCGCTGGCGGCCAGGAAGCCGGCCGTGCCGCCGATGTACGGCCGTATCAGCAGCCCCGCGGTGATCGCGACCATGCCCGCGCACACGACGGCGCCCGGTCCGAAGCGGCGGGCGAGGCGTGGGGCCATGACGCCGAAGACGGCGAAGCAGAGCGGGGGCACCGAGGTGAGCAGTCCGGCCACGCTGCCGCTCATGCCGAGCGCGTCGCGGACGTCTTCGAGCAGGGCGCCGAAACTGGTGATGGCAGGGCGGAGGTTGAGCGCGGTCAGGACGATGCCGAGCACGAGCAGCCGCATCGTCCACGCGCGCGTGGCGGGGGCCGGGGCCGGGCTCGCCGCCGACGTGCGGATGGGGGGCTTCGTCGACGTCGTCGTCGGGGTTTCCTCGCGTGCCATGCCGCCCATCATAGAATCATGGGATGATTGGTTGTCCATTCCCGGGTCGACCTCGCCCGCCCTTCCCGTGCGAAGGTGTGCCATGCCCCTGAGTCATCCCCGTCGCTCGGCGCTGTCCGAGCAGGTCATCGCCGCGCTGCGCCACGAGATCACCTCGGGCGAGTGGCCGGTCGGCTCGCGCATCCCGACGGAGCCGGAGCTGGTCGAGCAGCTCGGCGTGGCCCGGAACACGGTCCGTGAGGCCGTCCGCGCGCTCGCGCACAACGGTCTGCTGGACATCCGCCAGGGCTCGGGCACGTACGTCGTGGCGACCAGCGAGCTGGCGGGCGTGATGCACCGCCGCTTCGCCGACGCGGACCCGAGCCACATCGCCGAGCTGCGCTCCACCCTGGAGTCGGCCGCCGCCAGGCTGGCCGCCCAGCGGCGCACGGAGAAGGACCTCAAGCAGCTCGACGCGCTGCTCGTGCGGCGCGAGGAGGCCTGGGAGACGGGCGACGCCGAGGCGTTCGTGAGGGCGGACGCGACCTTCCACCTGGCGGTCGTGGCGGCCTCCCACAACGACGTGATGACCGCGATGTACGCGGACCTCGGCGAGGTGCTGCGGGACTGGCTGCGCGAGGACGTCGGCGAGGAGCTGACGCCGGAGACGTACATGGAGCACACGCGCCTGGTCGACGCGATCCGCGCGGGCGACGCCGAGGCGGCCGGTGCGGCGGCGGCGAGCTATCCGTTCCTGTGCCGTCCCGGACGGTTCACCGCTTCTGGTGACTGACCCAGACCGAGCCGACTTCCTTCCAGCACCGTCCGGTGAGCCGTACGGTCGTCGCCGGTCCGACGTCGACCGGGGTCCCGTCGGTGTCGAGGTCCCACCAACGGGCGCACTCGACGTGCAGGCCGACGCGGTCGGTCCCCGGATAGGGGTTGTGGCAGTACGCGGTCACATGGGATCCGGTGACCTTGGTGCGGCACTCGGCGCCGAAGGGCTGCGGGGAGGGCGGCTTCCCGGGCTTCACGCGCGTGTGCGGCATCGCCTGGTACGGCAGGGACATCACGAGAGCTACGGCGACGGTCATTGAGGCCAGGCTGCGGAACAGGCGCACAAGGGGACCTCCTCGGCCGTGCTGGGGAGGGAATCACGTGCTGAACACGTAATCCAGAGTGCGCAGTTGAGGCCCGGCTCCGCCCGGCCGGATAGGCCGAACGGGTGACATGCCGAGGGCGCGCATCCGACTGGACACGCGCCCTCGATCGTGGTCAGACCGCGGTGCCGGCGATCACGCGCCGATGGCGTGCAGACCGCCGTCCACGTGGATGATCTCGCCCGTGGTCTTCGGGAACCAGTCGCTCAGCAGGGCGACGATGCCCTTGCCGGCCGGCTCCGGGTCCTTGAGGTCCCACTCCAGCGGGGAGCGGGAGTCCCACACGGAGGCCAGCTCGGCGAAGCCCGGGATGGACTTGGCGGCCATGGAACCGATCGGGCCCGCGGCGACGAGGTTGCACCGGATGTTCTGCTTGCCCAGGTCACGCGCCATGTAGCGGCTGGTGGCCTCCAGGGCGGCCTTGGCCGGACCCATCCAGTCGTACTGCGGCCACGCGAACTGCGCGTCGAAGGTGAGGCCGACGACCGAGCCGCCGTTGTGCATCAGCGGCAGGCAGGCCATGGTCAGCGACTTCAGGGAGTACGCCGAGACGTGCATGGCGGTGGCCACGGACTCGAACGGCGTGTTGAGGAAGTTGCCGCCGAGCGCGTCCTGCGGCGCGAAGCCGATGGAGTGCACGACACCGTCGAGGCCGCCGAGCTCCTCTCCGACGATGTCGGCCAGGCGCCCGAGGTGCTCGTCGTTGGTGACGTCGAGCTCGATGACCTTGGTGGGCTTGGGGAGCTTCTTGGCGATGCGCTCGGTCAGCGTGGGCCGCGGGAACGCGGTCAGGATGATCTCGGCGCCCTGCTCCTGGGCCAGCTTGGCGGCGTGGAAGGCGATGGAGGACTCCATCAGCACACCGGTGATCAGGACGCGCTTGCCCTCGAGAATTCCACTCATGGTGATCAGTGACCCATTCCCAGTCCGCCGTCAACAGGGATGACGGCTCCAGTGATGTACGAGGCGTCGTCCGAGGCGAGGAACCGCACCGTCGCGGCCACCTCCTCCGGCTGGGCGTAACGGCCGAGCGGCACCTGCTTGACGATGCTCTCGCGCTGCTCGTCGGTGAGCACCTTGGTCATGTCGGTGTCGACGAAGCCGGGCGCGACGACGTTGAAGGTGATGTTGCGCGAGCCCAGCTCACGGGCGAGGGAGCGCGCGAAGCCGACCAGGCCAGCCTTGGAGGCGGCGTAGTTGGACTGGCCGGGACCGCCGAACAGCCCGACGACCGACGAGATGAGGACGACGCGGCCCTTCTTGGCGCGCAGCATGCCGCGGTTGGCGCGCTTGACCACGCGGAAGGTGCCGGTGAGGTTGGTGTCGAGGACGGACGTGAAGTCCTCCTCGGACATCCGCATCAGCAACTGGTCCTTGGTGACACCGGCGTTGGCGATCAGGACCTCGACCGGGCCGTGCTCGGCCTCGATCTCCTTGTAGGCCTGCTCCACCTGCTCGGTGTCGGTGATGTCGCACTTGACGGCGAGGAAACCGGCCGGCGGCTCACCCGAGCGGTATGTGATCGCGACCTTGTCACCGGCGTCGGCGAATGCGCGGGCGATGGCGAGGCCGATGCCCCGGTTGCCTCCGGTGACGAGAACCGAGCGGCTCAACGGATCACCCTTTCGATAGCGGTCTGATGCCTCCGCCCAACACCTGAATGACAGGCGGCTTCCCCGAAAACCTATCGGTCCCGGAGCTCCCGCGGACAATCGGGCACCGACAGTGGCTAACGGGACTCGCTGTCGGGTCCCTACAGAAAGTTCCCGGTACCGGACCGAAACCTGTGGTCCTCGGGCCCGCTCGCGCGACATGATCGGAGCAGCCTTCAGGTCACCACCGGCCACGGCAGGTCACGACAGGTCACGACAACAAGGAGAGACCTCGGTGCCTCATTCCATCGACGAAGCCTTCACGGCACTTCCCCTACGCGCCCTGGCCGACGCGGCGCTGGCACGCGCGCGTGCCCTGGGTGCCGAGCATGCGGACTTCCGGTTCGAGCGGGTGCGCAGCGCGTCCTGGCGCTTCCGGGACGCGAAGCCGGCCGGTTCGTCGGACACCACCGACCTCGGGTACGCGGTGCGGGTCGTGCACGGCGGTACGTGGGGCTTCGCGTCGGGGGTGGACCTGAGCCTCGACGCCGCCGCCAAGGTCGCCTCGCAGGCGGTCGCGATGGCGAAGCTCTCCGCCCAGGTGATCAAGGCGGCCGGCTCGGAGGAGCGGGTGGAGCTCGCCGACGAGCCCGTGCACACCGACAAGACGTGGATCTCGTCGTACGGGATCGACCCGTTCTCCGTGCCCGACGAGGAGAAGTCGGCGCTGCTGGCCGACTGGAGCGCTCAGCTGCTGGCGGCGAACGGGGTCAACCACGTCGACGCCTCGCTGCTGACCGTGCACGAGAACAAGTTCTACGCCGACACCGCGGGGACCGTGACCACACAGCAGCGGGTGCGGCTGCATCCGCAGTTGACGGCCGTGTCGGTGGACGAGTCGAGCGGCGAGTTCGACTCGATGCGGACGATCGCGCCGCCCGTCGGACGCGGCTGGGAGTACCTCACCGGCACCGGCTGGGACTGGGAGAGCGAACTCGAGCAGATCCCGGAACTGCTCGCCGAGAAGATGCGCGCGCCGAGCGTCGAGTCGGGCCTCTACGACCTGGTCGTCGACCCGTCCAACCTGTGGCTGACCATCCACGAGTCCATCGGCCACGCCACCGAACTCGACCGCGCGCTCGGCTACGAGGCCGCCTACGCCGGCACCTCCTTCGCCACCTTCGACCAGCTCGGCAAGCTGCGCTACGGCTCCGAGCTGATGAACGTGACGGGCGACCGCACCGCCGAGCACGGCCTGGCGACCGTCGGCTACGACGACGAGGGCGTCGAGGGCCAGTCCTGGGACCTGGTGAAGGACGGCACGCTCGTCGGCTACCAGCTGGACCGGCGGATCGCGAAGCTGACCGGGTTCGAGCGGTCCAACGGCTGCGCGTTCGCGGACTCCCCCGGTCATGTGCCGGTGCAGCGCATGGCCAATGTGTCGCTGCAGCCGGATCCGGCCGGGATGTCGACCGAGGACCTGATCGGCGGGGTCGACCGCGGGATCTACGTCGTCGGGGACCGGTCCTGGTCCATCGACATGCAGCGCTACAACTTCCAGTTCACCGGTCAGCGGTTCTTCAGGATCGAGAACGGGCGGATCACCGGGCAGCTGCGGGACGTCGCGTACCAGGCGACGACCACCGACTTCTGGGGCTCGATGGCCGCGGTGGGCGGCCCGCAGACCTATGTCCTCGGGGGCGCCTTCAACTGCGGCAAGGCCCAGCCGGGCCAGGTCGCGGCCGTGTCGCACGGCTGCCCGTCGGCCCTCTTCAAGGGCGTCAACATCCTCAACACCACGCAGGAGGCCGGTCGATGAGCGCCCGCACGAACAAGCCGCACGAGATCGTCGAGCGGGCGTTGGCGCTGTCCACCGCCGACGGCTGCGTCGTGATCGCCGACGAGCACTCGACCGCCAACCTGCGCTGGGCGGGCAACGCGCTCACCACGAACGGCGTCACGCGCGGTCGTACGCTCACGGTCGTCGCGACGGTCGACGGCAAGGAGGGCACGGCGTCCGGCGTCGTCTCCCGTTCTGCCGTGACCGTGGACGAGCTGGAGCCCCTGGTCCGGGCCGCCGAGGCCGCCGCGCGCGGGGCCGGGCCCGCCGAGGACGCGCAGCCGCTGGTCACGGGCGTGGCGCAGTCGCCGGAGTTCACGGACGCGCCCGCCGAGACCACCTCCGCCGTCTTCGCCGACTTCGCCCCGGCACTCGGCGAGGCGTTCGCACGCGCGCGTGCGGGCGGCCGGGAGCTGTACGGCTTCGCCAACCACGAGCTGGTGTCGAGCTATGTGGGTACGTCGACGGGCCTGCGCCTGCGGCACGACCAGCCCAACGGGACGCTGGAGTTGAACGCCAAGTCGCCGGACCGTACGCGCTCGGCGTGGGCGGGCCGTTCCACCCGGGACTTCAAGGACGTCGACCCGGCGGCGCTGGACGCGGAGCTCGCCGTACGCCTCGGCTGGGCCGAGCGGCGGATCGCGCTGCCGGCGGGCCGGTACGAGACGCTGCTGCCGCCGACCGCGGTCGCGGATCTGCTGATCTACCAGATGTGGTCGGCCTCGGGCCGGGACGCGGTCGAGGGGCGCACGGTGTTCTCCAAGCCGGGCAGCGGCACGCGCGTGGGCGACAGGCTGACCGAACTGCCGCTGTCCCTTCGCAGCGATCCGAATGAGCCGGGTCTGGAGTCGGCGCCCTTCGTGATCGCGCACAGCTCCGGCGGCGACCAGTCGGTGTTCGACAACGGCCTGCCGCTCACGGCCACCGACTGGGTGCGGCAGGGCGAGCTGGCGCACCTGACGACCAGCAGGCACAGCGCGGGCCTGACGGGGCTGCCGGTGGCTCCCGCGATCGACAACCTCATCCTGACCGGCGGCGAGGACCGCTCCCTGGACGAGATGGTCGCGAACACCGAGCGCGGGCTGCTGCTGACCTGCCTCTGGTACATCCGCGAGGTCGATCCGGCCACGCTGCTGCTCACCGGCCTGACGAGGGACGGCGTCTACCTCGTCGAGAACGGCGAGGTGACGGGAGAGGTCAACAACTTCCGGTTCAACGAGTCGCCGGTGGATCTGCTGGGCCGGGCCACGGAGGCGGGACGCACGGAAAAGACGCTGCCGAGGGAATGGAGCGACTGGTTCACTAGGGCTGCGATGCCGGCCCTGCGGGTGCCGGACTTCAATATGAGCTCTGTCAGTCAGGGCGTATAACCTCGTACCTGATTCACGAGACCACTCAAGGAGATACGAGAACCGTGACGGACATCGTCGACGAACTGAAGTGGCGTGGGCTGATCGCCCTCTCCACTGACGAGGACGCATTGCGCAAGGCGTTCGCGGACGGTCCCGTCACGTTCTATTGCGGCTTCGACCCGACCGCGCCCAGCCTGCACCTCGGCAACCTCGTGCAGATCCTGACGATGCGCCGGATCCAGCAGGCGGGCAACCGCCCGCTGGGCCTGGTCGGGGGCGCCACGGGTCTGATCGGCGACCCGAAGCCGACCGCGGAGCGCACGCTGAACTCTCCGGAGGTCGTCGCCCAGTGGGTCGAGCGGCTGCGTGCGCAGATCGCGCCACTGCTCGACTTCGAGGGCCCGAACGCGGCGGTCATGGTCAACAACCTGGACTGGACGCAGGGTCTGTCGGCCATCGAGTTCCTGCGGGACGTCGGCAAGTACTTCCGCGTCAACAAGATGATCGCGAAGGAGGCCGTCGCCCGACGGCTCAGCTCCGACGCGGGCATCGGCTACACCGAGTTCAGCTACCAGATCCTGCAGGGCATGGACTTCCTGGAGCTGTACCGCAGGCACGGCTGCACACTGCAGACCGGCGGCAGCGACCAGTGGGGCAACCTCACCTCGGGCACCGACCTGATCCACAGGGTCGATCCCGAGGCCGTGGTGCACGCGCTGGCCACACCGCTGATCACCAAGGCCGACGGCACCAAGTTCGGCAAGACGGAGTCCGGCACGATCTGGCTCGACCCCGAGATGACCACGCCGTACGCCTTCTACCAGTTCTGGCTGAACGCGGACGACCGGGACGTCTCCAAGTTCCTGCGCATCTTCAGTCTCAGGTCTCATGACGAGATCGAGGAGCTGGAGAAGCAGACCGAGGAGCGTCCGCAGGCGCGTGCCGCCCAGCGCGCGCTGGCGGAGGAGCTGACGACACTGGTGCATGGCGCCGACCAGACGGCCGCGGTGATCGCCGCGTCCCGCGCCCTCTTCGGGCAGGGCGAGCTGGCGGAGCTGGACGAGAAGACGCTGACGGCGTCGCTCGCCGAGGTGCCGCACGTCCAGGTCGCCGAGCTCGGTCCGGTCGTGGACCTGCTCGCCGAGGTCGGGCTGGTGGCCAGCAAGTCCGCTGCGCGACGGACCGTGAAGGAGGGCGGGGCCTACGTGAACAACGTCAAGGTCGCCGCGGAGGACTCCGTCCCGGGCAAGGAGGATCTGTTGCACGGGCGGTGGCTGGTGCTGCGACGCGGCAAGAAGAATCTTGCCGCCGTCGAGGTCACCGGGGCGTAATCGCCGTAGGGGTGCGGGGTGTCTGCGGGCCGCGGCTTCGTCGTGGTCGTTCGCGCCCACGCGGCGGAGCCGCGTGTCGATACAGCCTCGCGCCCCTTTGGGGCGCCCGCAGTCAAGCCCGTTGTTGTTTGTGCCTCCCCACAGTCGCCATGTACGCCATGTCGACCACGAAGACGATGATGATCGCGGCCGCGAGCTGGAACACGTGCCGGCTCCAGTCGATGCCCCGGGTCGAGTCGACGCCGACCGCGCGTGCGAGGGCGTTGCCGGCGATGGCGCCGAGCATGCCGCAGATGGTGGTCAGCCAGAGAGGGCTGTGCTGCTTGCCCGGGATGACCCCCTTGGCGATCAGACCCAGCACGAATCCGACGATGATCGCCCACAACCAGCCCATGGCTGCCTCCTCGTACGGCTCGACGTGAGCATTACTCCCAGTGTCGGCCCATGCACCGTACGGCGCATGTCGGGCACGGCTGTACGTGCCGCGGCTGAGGCCGCTCGCCCAGGCTGGAGGTGACCCGGTCTCGTAGGCGACGCAGGCGCGGCGTAACGTGGGACGTGTCCGGGTGTCGTCCTCTGACCGGGGTCGGACCCGACACGGGGACGGGGACAGTCCGATACGGACGGATGGTGGAATGTGATGCGGAAGCAGCATGGCGGCAATGGCCAGGTGTTCCGGATCACCGGGGCTCGGACGAGCCTCGACGAGGATGTGCGCGGCCGCCAGCGCAGGTACGTCATCTCGATGTCGGTCCGTACGGTGTCGGTGATCCTCGCGGCCACCCTGTGGAACGTCGAACGGCACGTCGCGATCGTGGCGTTGGTGCTCGGGCTGGTCCTCCCCTACATCGCCGTGGTGATCGCGAACGCCGGGCGGGAGAACGCGCCGTCGCTTCCGTCGACGTTCGTGCGTGCCCCGATGCGTCCGATGATCACGCCGCCGCGGACGAATGACGGCTTCGCGGAACCGGTCCCGGAAGACCTCGCGACCGAGCCGACACCGGGCGCAAGAAGCGAACCGCACGACCGTGCGTGATCACTGCGGAGGGCCACAAAGCGGAAGTCGGCTCCGCACCAAGCTCAAGAAAAGCTCAGATCAATCATGTTGTTCCAGTGCCGGGCGGCGGGTCACCCGTGACATACTTCGTAGGCGCTCCGCATCCCCCGTCGGAGCGACAGACCGACGCCGGGCAGCTCCCCCCGTGGCTGCTCGGCGTCGCCTTGTTTGTCGCTTCTTTTTGCCATGTTCAGCCCGGTTGTGAGACGAACCCGTGAGTGACGAGACCCCGATCTGCTCTGCCAAGGGCTGCCGTGCCGACGCCGTGTGGGTGCTCGCGTGGAACAACCCGAAGGTGCATACACCGGAGCGGCGCAAGACGTGGCTCGCGTGCGAGGAGCATCGGGAGCATCTGTCCCAATTCCTCGGCGTGCGCGGGTTCTTGAAGGACGTCGTGCTTCTGCGGGACTGGGAAGCGCAGGACGCCTGAGCGTCCTGACCGCGAGTCGGTCGTCGGGGCGCTTCACTAACCCCCGATGGCCGACATGGGGCGGTCCGGCTGGACGAAGGTCGGGTCGTCCAGGCCCGCCCCGGCCTTCTTGCCCCACATCGCCAGCCGCCAGATGCGGGCGATCTCCTCGTCGGGGGCGTCGGAGCGCAGGGCTGCGCGCAGGTCCGTCTCCTCCCTGGCGAACAGGCAGTTGCGTATCTGGCCGTCGGCCGTGAGGCGCGTGCGGTCGCAGGCCGCGCAGAACGGGCGGGTGACGGAGGCGATGACGCCGACGCTGTGCGGGCCTCCGTCCACGACCCAGCGCTCGGCGGGGGCGGAGCCGCGCTCGTCCGCGCCCTCCTCGGTCAGCTCGAAGCGCGTGCGCAGCGAGGCCAGGATGTCGCCCGCGGTGACCATGCCCTCGCGCTTCCAGCCGTGCTGGGCGTCCAGGGGCATCTGCTCGATGAAGCGCAGTTCGTAGTCGTGCTCCACGGCCCAGGCGAGCAGGTCCGGGGCCTCGTCCTCGTTCAACCCGGGCATCAGGACGGTGTTGACCTTGACCGGGGTCAGGCCCGCGTCGCGGGCGGCCTCGAGGCCCGCGATGACGTCCTTGTGCCGGTCCCGGCGGGTGAGGGTCTTGAAGACGTCCGGGCGGAGGGTGTCGAGGGAGACGTTCACCCGGTCCAGGCCCGCTGCCTTCAGGGCCGTCGCCGTGCGCCTGAGCCCGATGCCGTTCGTCGTCAGGGACATCTGGGGGCGGGGGCGCAGTGCGGCGACCCGCTCGACGATGCCGACCAGGCCCGGACGCAGCAGGGGTTCGCCGCCGGTGAAGCGGACCTCCTCGATGCCCAGGGAGGTGACGGCGATGTCGATCAGGCGGACGATCTCGTCGTCGCTGAGCAGGTCGGGCTTGGCCAGCCACTGCAGGCCCTCTTCGGGCATGCAGTACGTACACCGGAGGTTGCACCGGTCGGTCAGCGAGACCCGCAGGTCGGTGGCCACTCGGCCGTAGGTGTCGATGAGCACGTGGGCCCCCTCCCTCGTAGCGGATCAGTGCGGATCTGTCTTTCCCGTCACCTGCGAGCCTACGTGACCCCACCGACAACGACTCCGGCCCGATCCCACGAGGTACGGCGCGGCCGCGTCGTAGGGATCTACGACGCGGCCGCTCAGGGGGCGTGTTCGGTGGTCAGTGGGCGCCGGTGCCGGTCAGGGACCGGACCTCCAGCTCCGCGTACTTCTCGGTGTTCGGCTCCTCCTTGGACAGGTAGGTGCCGATGACGCCCAGCAGGAAGCCGACCGGGATCGAGATGATGCCGGGGTTCTCCAGCGGGAACCAGTGGAAGTCGGTGTCGGGGAACATCGACGTCTCCTTGCCGGAGACGACCGGCGAGAACAGCACCAGGCCGACCGCCGTGACCAGGCCGCCGTAGATCGACCACAGGGCTCCCTGGGTGGTGAACCGCTTCCAGAAGAGGCTGTAGAGGATGGTCGGCAGGTTGGCGGAGGCGGCGACCGCGAAGGCGAGGGCGACGAGGCCGGCCACGTTCAGGTCGCGGGCCATGGCGCCCAGCACGATGGAGACCGCGCCGATGCCGACCGTGGCCCAGCGGGCCGCGCGCAGCTCCTGCTTCTCGGTGGCCTGCCCCCTCTTGATGACGTTCGCATAGATGTCGTGCGCGAACGACGAGGACGAGGCCAGGGTCAGGCCTGCGACGACCGCGAGGATCGTGGCGAAGGCGACCGCGGAGATGGAGGCGAGAAGGATGGCGCCCCAGTTGGAGTCGACGCCGCCCAGATGCAGCGCCAGGAGGGGAGCCGCCGTATTGCCCGCCTTGTTGGAGGCGATGATCTCGGCCGGTTTGATCAGCGCCGCGGCGCCGAAGCCCAGCGCGAGCGTCATCAGGTAGAAGGCGCCGATGAGGCCGATCGCCCAGTTCACGGACTTACGGGCGGCCTTGGACGTGGGCACCGTGTAGAAGCGGATCAGGATGTGCGGCAGGCCCGCGGTGCCCAGGACCAGGGCGATGCCCAGGGAGATGAAGTCCAGCTTGGTGGTGCCGGTGGCGCCGTACTTCAGGCCGGGCTCCAGGAAGGCCGAACCCTTGGCGCTGTTGTCGGCGGCCTTGCCCAGCAGGTCGGAGATGTTGAAGTTGAACTTCAGCATCACCAGGAAGGTCAGCAGCAGGGCGCCCGCGATGAGCAGCACGGCCTTGACCATCTGGACCCAGGTGGTGCCCTTCATGCCGCCGATGGTGACGTACACGATCATCAGGACGCCTACGAGCGCGACGATGCCGATCTTGCCGGCGTCGCTGGTGATACCGAGAAGCAGGGAGACCAGGACGCCGGCGCCCGCCATCTGGGCCAGCAGGTAGAAGATCGAGACGACGATGGTGGACGTGCCGGCCGCCGTACGGACCGGGCGCTGGCGCATCCGATAGGCCAGGACATCGCCCATGGTGTAGCGGCCGGAGTTGCGCAGCGGCTCGGCGACCAGGAGCAGGGCGACGAGCCAGGCGACCAGGAAGCCGATGGAGTACAGGAAGCCGTCGTAGCCGAAGAGCGCGATGGCGCCCGCGATGCCGAGGAAGGACGCGGCGGACATGTAGTCGCCGGAGACGGCGAGGCCGTTCTGGAAGGCGGTGAACTGGCGGCCGCCGGCGTAGAAGTCTGCGGCGTCCTTCGTCTGGCGGCCCGCCCACACGGTGATGACGAGGGTTGCGACGACGAACACCGAGAAGAGGGTGATGATCAGCGGCCGGTGCTCGCTCGCCTCACCCGCGGCCAGCACGGTCTGCTGCGTGATGCTCATGCGTCGCCCTCCAAACGGGACTTGATCGCCTCGGCCTTGGGGTCGAGCTTGGCGGCGGAGTACCGCGAGTACCACCAGGCGATGAGGAACGTGGTGAGGAACTGGGCGAGGCCCAGCACCAGGGCGACGTTGATGTTGCCGAACAGCTTGGTGCCCATGAAGTCGTCCGCGTAGTTCGACAGCAGGACGTACAGCAGGTACCAGGCGATGAAGGCGACGGTCAGCGGGAAGGCGAAGGAGCGGTGGGCGCGGCGCAGTTCACCGAACTCCGCGCTCTCCTGCTCCGCGACGAACTCCTCGGTGGAGGGGAGTCGGGCTTGGGATTTCGAGGGGGGAGGTGTCTCGGTGGCCACGGAGTCTCCTCGCGTTGCGGATGCGGTTGTGACGGGGACAGGGAGCGAGTGTCCTAGTGCTCCCTGTCCAAGGTCACGGCGCCACGCGAGGGCAGGTTCAACTCCCTCGGCCACTTTCCGAAGTCACCCCCGGCAGGCATTGCTGGGGGTGACTTCGGACGATAGCTTCGGCACCTGCACCACCCGTCATGTACCTGCCCGAGCGCCACCGTGTCTCGGGCGGTTTCGTTTCCGGATGATGTGGAGATCCCATGGCTCATCTGCGTTCCAGACGCCGGCTCGCCCTCGCCGTGCCGGTCGTGCTGTCGCTGACCGCCTCGCTCGGCTTCCTGCCGGCGGCCGCGCAGGCCGCCCCGCGCGCGGAGTCGACGGCACAGGCCGCCGACGCGGAGAACTTCGCGTACCTCGTCAACACCAGGACGGACCATCACACGATCAAGTCGGTCAAGCAGGCGATCGCCGCGGCCGGCGGCACCGTCGTCGCCTCGTACGACAGGATCGGCGTGATCGTCGCCCACTCCACGAATGCCACCTTCGCCGAGCAGATACGCAAGGTGCGGGGTGTGCAGTCGGCGGGTGCCTCGCGCACCTCGCCAGTGACCGCGGCCGGGACGACGGACGAGGGAGCGGTGCGGTACCTCTCCAAGGCCGAGGCCGCGAAGGTGGCGAAGAGTTCGGCGGCCGGTGAGGAACCCCTCGAGGCCGACCAGTGGGACCTCAGAGCGATCGGCGCCGACAAGGCGGCCCGGATCGACCCGGGCAGCAAGAAGGTGACCGTCGCCGTCATCGACACCGGCGTGGACGACACCCACCCGGACATCGCGCCCAACTTCTCCGCCTCGCAGTCCGCGAACTGCGCGAGCGGCAAGGCGGACACGACGTACGGCGCCTGGCGGCCGGTGAACGACGGCAACCACTACCACGGCACCCATGTGGCGGGCGAGATCGCCGCGGCCCGCAACGGCATCGGTGTCGCGGGGGTCGCGCCCGGCGTGAAGGTCGCGAGCATCACCGTGGCGCAGCCGGACGCGAACTCGCTGTTCTTCCCGGAGAGCGTCGTGTGCGCCTTCGTGTTCGCCGCCGATCACGGCGTCGAGGTCACCAACAACAGCTACTACGTTGATCCGTGGCTGTACAACTGCATGGACGACCCCGATCAACGTGCCATCGTTGATTCGGTCAACAGGGCCCAGCTGTACGCCCAGCGCAAGGGCACGCTCAATGTCGCCTCGGCGGGCAACTCCAACGACGACCTCGACTCGAACGCCCTCACCGACGACTCCAGCCCCGACGACTCGACCCCCGTGACCCGGACGGTCGACCCGCACGAGTGCTTCGACATACCGACCCAGCTGCCGGGTGTCGTCACGGTCAGCGCGACGGGCGTCACGAGCGCCAAGTCGTACTACTCCAGCTACGGCGACGGCGTCATCGACGTCGCGGCGCCGGGCGGCGACAAGTTCAAGGCGGCGGACACGCCCTCGAAGGACGGCCGCATCCTGTCCACCCTGCCGAATAACCAGTACGGCTACCTCCAGGGCACGTCGATGGCCTCGCCGCACGTCGCTGCCGTCGCCGCGCTGCTGAAGTCGACGCACCCGCACGCGTCCCCGGCCCGGCTGCAGGCGCTCCTCAAGGCGCAGGCCGACAACCCGGGTTGCCCGACCGACCCGTACGACGGGAACGGCGACGGCGTCGTCGACGCGACCTGCGTGGGCGGCAAGCACGTCAACGGCTTCTACGGCTTCGGCATCGTCAACGCGTTGCGCGCGGTGAAGTAGAACCTGCGCGGGTGAAGCGAAGGGCCGGAGGGGTGCACCCCTCCGGCCCTTCTGCGTGCTGTGATGGTTCGGCCTCATATTGATTGAATCAATAATGCATAGTGATGCCATGACTGAAATCAAGATGGCCTGGGCCGAACTGGGCGGAGATCCCGCCCTGGCTTCGCGCGTCTCGACCGTCGTACGCCGGGGAGGACTCCAAGCGCGCCTTCCCGTGCGGGAGTTGGCGCGGGCCTGTGTCGGAGCGTGTGCGCTGGCCGCTGCCGAGTCGGGGGCGCGGCGGGGCGGGCTCGGGAAGGTGCCCGGGGTGCTGGTGGACGACGGGGCCGTCGCCGCGGCCTTCCACAGTGAGCGGCATCTGCTGGTCGACGGGCGGGTCCCGGTCGGCTTCGCGCCGCTGTCGCGGTTCTGGCGGACGGCGGACGGGTGGGTACGGACGCACGCGAACTATCCGCACCACCGGGCCCGGCTGCTGGGCGCGTTGGGGGTACGGGACGACGTGGCCGCCGTCGAGGCGGCGCTCGCCGAACGGTCCGCGCCGGCGGTCGAGGAGGCCGTGTACGCGGCCGGAGGGCTGGCCGTGGCGTTGCGGACACCCAAGGAGTGGGCCGCGCACCAGCAGGCGGCCGCGGTGGCCGCGCGGCCTCTCGTGGAGCGCGAGCGGCTCGACTCCGCACCCGCGCGCGTGCTGGCCCCGATCGACGGCGCTCCCCTGCTGCCCGCCGCCGGTCTGCGGGTCCTCGACCTGACCCGGGTCCTCGCCGGTCCGATCGCCACGCGCACGCTCGCCCTGCTGGGCGCGGACGTGCTGCGCGTGGACCCGCCGCACCTGCCCGAACTCCCCGACCAGCACGCCGACACGGGGTTCGGGAAGCGGTCGGCGACGTTGGACCTCGCGGCGGACAGACGGACCTTCGACGAGCTGCTCGCGGCGGCGGACGTCGTCGTCACCGGCTATCGCCCGGGCGCTCTGGACCGGTTCGGGCTCTCCCCGGAGGCACTCGCCGAGCGGCGGCCCGGGGTGGTCGTGGCGCAGGTGTCGGCATGGGGCGCGTACGGGCCGTGGCGTGAGCGGCGGGGCTTCGACAGCCTGGTGCAGGTGGCCTCGGGGATCGCCGCCGTCGAGGGCTCGGCGGAGCAGCCGGGTGCGCTGCCCGCGCAGGCCCTCGACCACGGGACGGGTTATCTGCTCGCGGCCGCCGTGCTGCGGGCGCTGACGGAGCAGTCGTACGAGGGTGGCAGCCGGCTCGTACGGCTGGCGCTGGCGCGGACGGCCGAGTGGCTCGTGAACGGCATCGGAGCCGGTGCCGCGGGCGACGACTCGTACGACGGGCCCGGGCCCTGGCTCGCCGAGACGGACAGTGCGCTCGGGCGGCTGCGGTACGTCCTGCCGCCGGTGTCCTTCGCGGGCGGGCCGACCGACTGGGCGCGGCCGCCGGTGCCCTGGGGGTCGGATTCCGCACGGTGGGTCTGAGCCAGGGGGCGACCGAAAACGTATCTTCGTGCGGAATGCCGTACCGCCAGTTGTTTTACTTCACTTGCCCGGCTCTGCGACGGCTGGTGAAGATCTCGAGGTGACCTTGCCCAGAACCACTGCCGGGGCGGCAGACGCGAGCGGGCCCGTACGGCGTCCCGGTGCCGGCCGGGCCGTCGCCGCCCTCGTCCTGGTGGCGCTGGCCTCCCTGATACCGCTGTTGGGCCCGTCCGCCGCGCTGCACGGCACCGGGGAGGCCGCCGCGCCGGGTGTCGGCGGCATCGCGCTGCTGCGGGTGGTGCTGTTCGCCGCGCTGTGCGTCCCCGTGGGCGAGCTGTTCGTGAACCGTCTGGTCCGCTCGCTGCCCGGTGCCCCCGTGGGCGCGCCCCGCAGCTGGTCCCCGTACACGGCCGTCGCCGGTTTCGTCGCCGCCCTGGGGCTCGCGTCCGTCGTGTCCACGGGCAATCTGGTGCCGCACAGCCTCGCCCAGATCGACGTCGGCGGACTGTACGACTCCCGGGAGGGCAAGCTCGCCCTGGTCCAGCTCAACGCCTTCCTCGCGGCCGCCCTGTGCGCCCGCTCGCGCCGCCCGGCCACCCAACTGTGGCCGGTGGCCGCGGTGATCGTGGCCGAGGCCCTGCGGGCGCATCCCACCACCGAGCACAATCCGCTCCTCGGGTCCGGGCTGACTCTCGTGCACCTGACCTGCGCGACGCTCTGGGCGGGCGGCCTGCTGCACGCGCTGCGGACACTGCGAGGGTGGGGTCCCTCCGAGGCGGGCGCGGCCCTGTTGGGGCTCTACGCGCGCGTGGCGGCAGTCCTGCTCGCCGTCATCACCGCGACCGGTGTGTGGAGTTCGCTGCGCCGGATGCCGTCGGCCACGATCCTGGATCAGCTGACGACGACGGCGTACGGGCGCACCCTGCTCGCCAAGGTGATCCTCGTGGCCGCCGTCGCCGTGCTCGCCCTGTGGGCGCGGATCCGGCTGGGCCGCGCCGCCGACCCGCTGACCGCCTGCTCCCCCGCGCGTGCGGAGGTCGTCGCCCTGGGGGTGGTGGTCGTGGTGTCGGGACTGCTGACGGCGCTGCCGCTGCCGATCCGCTGGTCGTGACGTCGATCGGTTGATCAACCATTGACGGGATTGATCCGAGGCCGATCCGAAGGCCGGCCCGGGGTTGATTGGGGCTTGATCAACCGTTGATGACGAGCACCTTGAGGGCCGTGCGCTCGTCCATCGCCTTGTAGCCGTCGGGGACGCCCTCCAGGCCGACCGTCATGTCGAAGACCGGCGAGGCGTCGAGGGCGCCGTCCAGGACGCCGGGCAGCAGCTCGGGGATGTAGGCGCGGACCGGTGCGACGCCGCCGCGGAGCGCGATGTTCCGGTCGAACATGACGCCGAGGTCGAGACCGGTGCCGCTGCCGTGCGGCACTCCGACGAAGCCGATCGCGCCGCCGTCGCGGGTGATGCCGACCGCCGTACGCATGGACTGCTCGGTGCCGACGGCTTCGACGACGGAGTGCGCGCCCTGTCCGCGGGTGAGTTCGCGCACGGCCTCGACGGCCGCGTCCCCGCGTTCGGCGACGACGTCGGTGGCGCCGAAGCGGCGCGCGATGTCCGTACGGACCTCGTGGCGGCCGAGTGCGATGATCCGCTCCGCGCCGAGCCGCTTGGCGGCGAGCACCGCGCACAGGCCGACGGCTCCGTCGCCGACCACGGCGACCGTGGCGCCCGGGCGAGCACCCGCACCGAGGGCGGCGTGGTGGCCGGTGCCGAGGACGTCGGAGAGGGTCAGCAGGGCGGACAGCAGGTGGTCGTCGGAGGCCGCGTCCTTGGGGAGCTGCACGAGGGTGCCGTCGGCGAACGGCACGCGCACGGCCTCGCCCTGGCCGCCGTCGTGTCCGACCGCGCCCCAGAAGCCGCCGTGCTCGCAGGAGGTGGTGAGGCCTTCGCGGCAGTAGTCGCAGACGCCGTCGGACCACATGAAGGGCGCGACGACGAGGTCGCCCCGGCGCACGGTGCTCACCTCGGAGCCGGTCTCCTCGACGATGCCGAGGAACTCGTGCCCGATGCGCTGCCCCGGCTGCCTGGCCGCCTCGCCGCGGTACGCCCACAGGTCGCTGCCGCAGATGCAGGCGCGCAGCACCCGCACGACGGCGTCGGTGGGCAGCTGCGCCACGGGCTCGGGGACGTCCTCCACGCGCGTGTCGTACGGGGCGTGGATGGTGGTGGCGCGCATGGCGAGGATCCTTCTCGTGCGGTGTCGTGGGTGCGCTCAGGGGGTGGTCGAGCGCCCTTCACGGTACGCCGTCGTCGTCGCGCGTCGCCCGCGAGGGCGCCGCGGACCAGGGGGAACGGCGCGGTCGCGGCCGAGAGCCGGGCCGTGTGCCCGCTACACCCCCGCCACCCCCAGCAGCGTCCCGGCCGCGTAGGTGACGCCCATCGCCAGCGCCCCGCCCACCACGTTCCGCAGGACCGCCGGGCCGGCCGCGGCGGAGCCCAGCCGTGCGCTGGACCAGCCGGTGAGCGCGAGCGCGGCCAGTACCGACACCACGGTGACCCACAACCGCCATTCCGCGGGCGGCAGCACGATCGCCAGCAGCGGCAGCAGCGCCCCCACGGTGAACGACACGAAGCTCGCCCACGCCGCGTGCCAGGGGTTGGTCAGCTCGTCCGGGTCGATGCCGAGCTCCACGCGCGCGTGCGCCCTGAGCGCGTCCCGTTCCGTCAGCTGCTCAGCCGCCTCCCGGGCCACCTCGCGCGACATCCCCCGCTCCTGGAGCAGCCCGGCCAGTTCCGCCAGTTCGGCCTCCGGCTGCTCCCGCAGCTCCCGCTTCTCCAGGGCGAGGGCGGCCTTCTCCGAGTCCCGCTGAGTGGAGACGGACACGTACTCCCCCGCGGCCATCGACATCGACCCGGCCAGCAGGCCCGCCAGCCCGGCGGTGAGCAGGGCCGAGCGGTCGTCCGTCGCGCCGGCCACACCGACGACGAGACCGGCGGTGGAGACGATGCCGTCGTTCGCGCCCAGCACGGCCGCTCGCAGCCAGTTCAGCCGCTCGCCCAGTGAGCCACTGTGCGCCTCGTCGTGCGTTGGTTCCGTCACTCCCGGAGGATCCCACCCCGGACGTCACCAGAACCGTACCGACGTCATCAGACCCGTACGGGCGTCAACTGACCCGAACTGCCGTCACCAGACCCGTACCGACGCTCCCCGCGCGAACGCCGGGCTCGTCGCGTCCGCCGGTGGTTCGGTCAGCGGCTCCGCCAACTCCGCCACCGTCGGCCCGACTTTCGCCGCGATCGGGTCCAGCAGGTCCAGGTCGAAGCCGTACACGCGGGCCGCGTTCCCGCCGACCATGGCGGCGACCTCGTCGCGCGGCACGCCCGCGTACGCGATGCGCAGGCCCTCGCGGGAGTACGGATACGTGCCCTCGTCGTGCGGATAGTCGCTGCCCCACATGATCTTGTCGATGCCGATGCGGTCGCGCAGGGGCACCTCGTGGGCGCGCATGAAGCTGGCGCCGACGAAGCAGTTCTCGCGCCACACCTCCGAGGGTGGCTTGCCCATGCGGGCGGCGAGGCCCGCGCCGAACTTGGCCTCTGCGGTGTTCGCCTTCGTCCCGGCCGCGACCAGGCGCCCGTGGTAGTAGTCCAGCATCTCGAGCACCCCGGGGATCCAGCCCGAGCCCTGCTCGGTCAGCACCAGCTTCAGCCCGGGGTGGCGGCGGAAGGCACCGCCGAAGACCAGGTGCCACAGGGCTCGGTGGGAGAACCAGGTCGTCTCGACCATGAACACCGCGCGCGCGGCCGGTTCGTCGCCCAGCGGCGGGGACGCCGTGCCCGCGTGGTGGTTCACGGGGACGCCCAGTTCCTCGCAGACCGCCCAGATGGGGTCGTACGCCTGCGAGTAGAGCTCCGGCAGACCCGAGCCCGGCGGCGTGCCGGGCAGCGTCAGACCGCCCCTGAGACCCGCCCCGGAGGCCCACCTGATCTCCTGCACCGCCGCGTCGACGTCGTTCAGGAGGATCTGGAAGACCCCCGCCCGCCGGCCCGGTGCCGCCGAGCAGAAGTCCGCGAGCCAGCGGTTGTGGGCGCGCAGCCCGGCCCAGCGCCGCTCGAACTCCTCGGCGGTCGGGGCGGGGGCCGTCAGGGAGCCGGACGGGAAGAACGGCGGGGTGGTGTTCGGGAACAGCACCTCCGCGACGATGCCGTCCTCCTCCAACTCCGCCACCCGGCGCTCGGAGTTCCAGTTCTTGTCGGCCGTGTCGGCGAGCAGGTCCTCGTACGGATTGACGTACGTCGCCGCCCACGCGTCGAACTCGTCGTGGTACCGCTTCTCCAGATAGGGCTTGTAGTCCAGGAGGTCCGCGCCCGCGTGGCAGTCGGCGGAGATGACGGTGTAGCGCTCGTCCGTGGTCATCGGTCCGCCCCCAGTACCGGGAAGTCGTGGTCGGTCAACCAGTGCCGGCCCACCTCGCGCGAGCGCGCCCAGGACACCGCCACGGCCTCCTGGTCGTCCTGCTGGCCGAGGTCGGCCGGGGTGGGGCCGATGCGGCGGGCCAGCGGGGTCAGCCTCTCGGCGTCGAAGCCGAAGACCTCCGCGGCCGCCAGGCCCAGCATGCGGCGCGTCTCCGTGACCGGGATGTCGTGGAAGGTGCGCCGCAGCCACGCGCGCGTGTCGGGCCAGGTGCCCTCGGGGTGCGGGAAGTCGCTGCCCCAGAGGATGTTGTCGACGCCGATCTCGTAGCGCTGGGCCAGTTCACGGCGCTTGGTGTTGGTCGCGCAGATGAAGACCTGGCGGTCCAGGTACTCGTGCGGCGGCCGTTTCACCTCCTGGAACGGAGACAGCTTCTTGCCGCCGTGCGCGCCCAGGAAGAGGCGGTCCATGAACCACAGGAGGTTCGGCAGCCACCAGCAACCCGACTCCGCCACACCGAACTTGAGGCCCGGGTGGCGCTCGAAGACGCCGGACCACAGGAGGAACCACAACGGCCTGGCGGGCCACCAGGTGACCTCGGAGACGAAGATCCCGAGGTGGTCGCCGTACTCGTGCCGCGGGGCGGCGCCCGAGTGCGTCACCACCGGCATCCCGCACTCGGCGGCCGCCGCCCACACCGGGTCGTAGCGGCGGTCGTGGTACGGCTCCTTGTCGACCCACATGGACGGGATCATCAGGGCGCCGAGGCCGGACTCCTTGGCGCGGTACACCTCGGCGACGACCCGTTCGGCGTCCGCCGTGATCGGCAACAGGGCGACCCCGCAGTGCCGTTCGGGGTGCTCCGACACGAAGTCCGCCAGCCAGCGGTTGTGCGCCTGCGCGCCCGCCATGCCCAACTCCGGGTCCTGGTCGCCGGAGAGGCCCAGGCCGACGCCGAAGGGTGCTGCCGTCCGGCTGTCCACGGCGTCGGCGTCCGGGAAGACGACCTCGGCGGCCACACCGTCGCCGTCGAGTTCCTTCAGTCGCTGCGCGGTGTCCCAACCCCCGCGCAGGCCTTCCTCGTTGTCCTGGAACCACTTCGTCGCGAACGCCTCGTTGCGGATGCCGAGCCGCGTCATCTCCGCGCGGCGCCGGTCGCGCCCGGCGAGGAAGCCGTCGAAGTCCCGGTGGAAGCGGGCGTCCAGGTAGGGCCGGTACTCCTCGGTGGGCAGCCCGGCGTGGCAGTCGGAGGAGATGATCAGGTACGGGTCCTGGTTCTGGTCGGTCACCATGGCCCCCTCGGTCGAGAACGACTAGTCGAGAATGAAGCTTTCGAGGTACGACGGGTTCGTGCGGTCGAGCATGGACCCGGCCCGCGCGCGGATCTGGGCGTCGCTGTGCTCGCTCGGCGGCAGCAGCCAGAAGCGGTCCGCGCGGATGCCGTCGACGACGAGCTCCGCGACCTCCTCCACCGGCGTGAAGTTGACCTCCTTGCCCGCGGCGCGCATCGCCGCCTCCCACTGGCCGAGGCTGCGGTACGGCGTCCGGCGCGGCCGCTCCTTCGCGTACCGCGCGGGCCGGTTGCGGTGCGACTCCCACAGGCCGGTGCGCAGCATGTGCGGCCCGGGGAAGAGCACCGACGCTCCCACGCGCGCGTGCTCGGCTCTCAGGTGGGCGTAGAGGGACTCGGTCATCGTCACGACGGCCGCCTTGGTGACGGCGTAGACGGAGGCGGTGGGCAGCGGGGAGATACCGCCGTCGCCGGAGGACGTGTTGACGACATGACCGGGTTGACCCGAGTTGATCATCCGTGGAACGAACGCCTGGACGCCGTGGAAGACGCCCCACACATTGACGGCGAAGGCCCACTTCCAATCGTTCGGCTCGTGCTCCCACATACGCCCTTCGGCGCCCGAGCCGACGCCGGCGTTGTTGCACAGGACGTGCACGGCCCCGTACGTCTCGTACACCGACTCGGCGAGATCCAGGACCTGTTGACGCTCGCCGACGTCGACCACGCGCGCGTGCACGTCGGCGCCCTCGGCGCGCAGCTCGGAGGCGGCCTTGTCCAGCGCCCCCTCCTCGACGTCCGCGAGGACGACCTTCATGCCCTCGGCCGCGAACCGCCGGGCCATCGCGAGCCCGACCCCGCTCGCCGCTCCGGTGACCACGGCGACCTGTCCGGCGTGAAGCTCCATCAGTGGCTCCCCTCCGGTGGCGCGTCGAGGATCTGCCGCGGATCGTCGTAGCGCTGGTGGATGTACGGCAACAGGGCCTCGGCGGCGACCCGTTCGACGACCCTGCCGCGCTGGTCGCTCGTCTTCTCGCCGAGGGTGATCTCGAGGAGGCGGCGGACCGGGAGGTCGGCCACGGGGTCGTACATGGACTCGCGCAGGACGACGTCCCCGGTGACGCGCTCCAGCCGGCGCACCTTCTCGTTGCGCAGGCAGTGCACGAGCACCGGATCGGCGTCGAAGCCCGAACCGTCCACCGCGGGAAGGAACTTGAAGTAGAAGTCGGTCTTCCGGCTCGGCTCCGGCAGCGGCAGTTCCTCGCCGACCGCACCGCGCACCTCGACGAAGGCGATGCCGTGCCGGGCCATCCAGGCGTGCACGACGAGCCCCTCCCGTTCGACCGTCACCTCGCCGAGCTTCTTGGGCTCCCCGAAGACCTCGCGACCGCCGGTGAGGGCCCGCTCGTGGGTCATCGGCATGACGAGCGGGTACCAGCCGTCGACGTCGGCATGACTGGCCGAGACCGCGAACGAGCCCGCGCCGAGCGGGTATCCGGGCAGGTCGACCTTGCTGATGTTCACCCGGACCAGGGGCCGGCCCGTGGGTTTCAGGGGCGGCGGAAGGACGGCCGCGAGCGCGTCCGGGTCGGTCTCCCAGAGGGCCGCCACACCGGTGGACCAGATGTCGGGAAGCTGTGCGCTCGCTGTGCGCGCGGCGGCGATCTCCGCCTCGGTCCGTGCCCCGTACCGTACGCGTGCCATACGCCGTACCGCCCTTCCGTCGACCGTCACACGCCGGGCGGGCAGCACGCTTGCACCGGGCGCCGAAAAGGTCCATAGCCGCGCGCACAGACATTCGCGCCATTCGCGGCACTCGAACAGACCGCCGCGCAAGGGCACCTGACGGACAGGACTGTCAGTGTCGGCCCGTATCCTCTGGGACCATGCTCGAAGACCTCGCGACCGCAGCGTCCTCCCCGACAGAGTGGCCGACCGCGTATCCGCAGGGATACGCGGTCGTCGACGTGGAGACCACCGGGCTGGCGCGCGACGACCGGATCATCTCCGCGGCCGTGTACCGCCTGGACGCGCGCGGCGAGGTCCAGGACCACTGGTACACGACGGTCAATCCGGAGCGGGACCCGGGGCCCGTGTGGATCCACGGTCTGACGAGCGACGTACTCGAGGGCGCACCCCTCTTCACTGACATCGCCGAGGAGTTCGCCGCCCGGCTGGACGGCCGGGTACTCGTCGCGCACAACGCGGTCTTCGACTGGCAGATGATCGCGCGGGAGTACGCGCGCGCGGAGCGCGAGGCGCCGGTGCGCCAGCGGCTGTGCACGATCGCGCTCTCCAAGGAGCTGGGCCTGCCGCTGCCCAACCACAAGCTGGAGTCGCTGGCCGCGCACTTCGGCGTCGTACAGCAGCGTGCGCACCACGCGCTGGACGACGCGCGCGTGCTGGCGGAGGCGTTCCGGCCGAGCCTCAGAGCGGCCGCGGCCGGCGGTGTACGGCTGCCGTTGCACGAGTGCCGGCCGCTGACGGAGTGGGCGGACCGGCCGGCGCCGCGGATCGGACAGCAGGCGGGCGGCGGCTACGGCAGCTACCGGCCGAGCAGTTGGCGCCCCGCCCGCAAAAGGCCCGCCTGCCCCTACCCCAACCCGGGGCGCTTCGAAGACGGCAAACCGCTCAAGCAGGGCATGCGGATCGCCTTCTCCGGAGACACCTCGATCGAGCGGGAGCTGCTGGAGGACCGCGCGGTCGAGGCCGGGCTGCACGTGGCGACGAGTCTGTCCCGGCTGACCAGCCTGCTCGTCACGAACGACCCCGACTCGGGTACGTCGAAGGTGGTCAAGGCCCGGCAGTTCGGCACACCGGTGGTGGACGAGGCGGCGTTCGGGCAGTTGCTCAGGGATGTCGAGCCGGCCTCGGATTGAGGAGCCGTACGGACGGGTGATTGGTGCGCGACTCGCCCGGCACCCGCTCGCCCGCGCGGCGCCGACGGCTCACCCTGTGGCGCATGGCGAGATGCGAAGTTTGCGGTAATGACTACGGAATGACCTTCGAGGTGCACGCGCAGGGCGCGGTGCATGTCTTCGACTGCTTCTCCTGTGCGATCCATCGCATGGCACCCATCTGCGAGCACTGCCGGGTGCAGATCATCGGTCAGGGTGTCGAGGTCGAGGGTCAGTGGTACTGCGGCGCCCACTGCGCCCGCTCGGCGGGGAAGGCGGGGATCGTCGACAAGGTGTGAGTCCGAAAGCCCCGACCGGCACCCGCCTGAATGCACCCCACGACCGAGTTGTACGGTCGTGGGGTGTACCGCTTCCTGTTGACCCGGCAGTGGGTGATCCTCACGCTGGTCGCCCTCCTTCTCATCCCCACGATGATCAGGCTGGGCATCTGGCAGATGCACCGCTACGAGGAGCGCAGCGCCCGCAACCAGCTGGTCTCCGACGCGCTGCACGCCAAGCCGGTGCCGGTGGAGGACATGACCTCGCCCGGGCACGCCGTCACCACTCACGACCGGTACCACACGGTTACGGCGACGGGTCACTTCGACACCAAGGACGAGGTCGTCGTCCGCCGCCGGACCAACGAGGACGACGAGGTCGGCTACCACGTCCTCACCCCGTTCGTCCTGACGGACGGCAAGGTCGTGCTGATCAACCGGGGCTGGATCCCCTCGAACGGTCCGAGCCAGACCGCGTTCCCCAAGGTTCCCGCGCCGCCGAGCGGCCAGGTCACCGTCAGCGGGCGGCTGATGCCCGACGAGACGACCGCGGCGAGCGGCATCAAGGACCTCAAGGGGCTGCCGGACCGGCAGATCATGCTGATCAACAGCGAGGAGCAGGCCCGCCGTCTGGGCGCCGAGGTGCTCGGCGGCTACATCCAGCAGACGGCGCCGGAGCCGAAGGGCGACACCCCGGAGCAGATCTCCGATCCGGGCCAGGAAGACGCCCCGCTGAACTACGCGTACATGATCCAGTGGTGGCTGTTCGCCGCGGGCGTCCCGTACGGCTGGTGGGTCCTGGTCCGGCGGGAGCGCCGCGACCGGACGGAGGCGGCCGACGAGGACGCGGCTCAGGCGGAGCCGGCCGCGGTCTGACTCTCACCGTCCGAAGCTGTCCCGCCAGTACAGGAACGTGCGCTCCGGCTCGGGCAGCAGGCTCCACGGATGGGGCGTCATATGGCGGCCGATGCGCCGGAAGACGGCGGCGGCCTCGGCCGGGCGGTGCGTCCGGATCAGGGCGAAGGCGAGGACGTTGAGGTCGAGGACGACCTCGGCGTGTGGCGCGGCGGTCGTGCCGAACCAGCCGGTCAGGGCCGCGGCCAGTTCGTCGGCCGCCCGGGGTTCGTGCCAGTGGCCGTCGGCCCCGAGGGACATCTGCCGCTGCCGGTGGGCGACGAGCTCCACCCGGGCCGCGACGGGGAGCAGGGCGAGCGGTGATCCGTGCGGTGCACGGGCCGCGCCCTGCCGGGCGAAGTCCAGCATGTCGACGACCGTGCCGTGTCCGCGCGGGGACAGATAGCGCAGCAGTTGGTGGTAGGCGGTCCGGTGCCAGGGGGCGCGGGTGACGGCCTCGCTCCACACGGGAACCGCGTCGCTGACCGGGACGGCGAAGGAGTGCATCAACTCCAGCAGCGCCAGCCAGGGAGTCGGGTCCTCGGGGCAGTACTCGGCGGCCCGCAGACACGCCTGTTCGGCCTCGCGGGCGGCGCCCCGGCCCTCGTCCGCGGCCCGCACCGACCGCTCCCATGCCCGCAGCACCAGGGCGTCCCCGTCGCCGGGCCGGGCGGCGACCCACCGCTCGGAGACCGAGGGCGGCAGGTTCCGCGCCAGCACCGAGACCCGGTGCACCCGGCGGTCCCAGTCCCGCCCCGTGTCGCCCAGCAACTCGGCGACCGGCTCCCAGAGCGGACGGCTGCGATCCACCCCGAGGCCGTGGAGCTGCCGGCCGGGGCGGAGCTCCTCCAGGGCCGAGTGCAGCGCGTGGTCGTCGAGTTCGGGACGGATCAGCAGGGCTGGTCGGCGTCTGAACATCGGGTCCTGTTCCCCTTGCTCCTGTGTCCCGGTCCCGGTCTCGTACAAGGCACGAGGTACGAGGTACGAGAAATGACGAATGCCGAATGACAAGTGACGAGTGACGAGTGACGAGTGAGCGACGAGTGAGCGACGAGGGGCGGGCGCCCGGTCGGGCGCCCGCCCCTCGGGCCTGTCCGGCGGGTCGGCCGGGCGTCGGACCGGCCCGGCAGCTCTGCCGGACGTCCGGCCGGATCGGCCGGCCATCGCGGTCAGCAGCAGCGGCCCTGCGGGTGGGTCTCGCGGTGCAGTGTGCGCACCACCTGGTACTCGCGGCGGGTCGGGACAGGTGCGTGCGGGTGGTGGCGCCGGTGACGCTCGCAGTAGCGGTCGTACTCGGCCTCGCCGGTCAGCTCCCGCAGGTACCAGTGCACGGTCCGCACCCACTGTCGGGCGTTCATGACCGGGCCCCGACCAGGGGTTCGCCGGCCTGCTCGGGCACCTCGATACGGGACTCGACGTACGGCGCCTCGGTGGTCGGCAGCGCTTCGGGCGACCGCACGGCCCGTACGCACACCACAGCCGCGTTCACGATCACGACCGCGACCAGCAGCAGGAACAGTGCGATCAGGACGCCGTCGACGGTGGAGTTGGTGACCACGGTGTGCATGTCGTCGAGGCTCTTGGCCGGCGGCAGCACCTGACCGGCGTCGATGGCGTCGGCGTACTTGGCGCGCTGGGCGAAGAAGCCGACCTTGGCGTCGTCGGAGAAGATCTTCTGCCAGCCCGCGGTGAAGGTGATCGCCACCACCCAGGCGAGCGGGACGGCGGTGACCCAGGCCCAGCGCAGGCGGCCGGACTTGATCAGGACCGTCGTGCAGACGGTGAGGGCGACGGCGGCCAGCAGCTGGTTGGCGATGCCGAAGAGCGGGAAGAGCTGGTTGATTCCGCCGAGCGGGTCGGTGGCGCCGCTGTAGAGGAAGTAGCCCCAGGCGGCCACGACCAGGCCGCTGCACAGCCAGATGCCCGGCTTCCAGTTGACCCGGCCGATCGGCTTCCACACGTTGCCGAGCATGTCCTGGAGCATGAAGCGCCCGACCCGGGTGCCCGCGTCGACGGTGGTCAGGATGAACAGTGCCTCGAACATGATCGCGAAGTGGTACCAGAAGGCCTTCATGGCGGTGCCGCCGAAGATGCCGGAGAAGATCTCCGACATGCCGACCGCCAGGGTCGGGGCGCCGCCGGAGCGGGCGATCAGGGTCTGTTCCTCGACCGCGTTGGCGGCGTGCGTCAGCTGGTCGGGGGTGATGGTGAAGCCGAGGCCCGCCACCGCGTGGGACGCCGATTCCGCCGTCGTACCGAGCAGTCCGGCGGGGGCGTTCATCGCGTAGTACAGGCCGGGTTCGAGGGTGGCCGCGGCGATCAGGGCCATGATCGCGACGAACGACTCCATCAGCATGGCGCCGTAGCCGATCATCCGGATCTGGGACTCCTTCTGGATCAGCTTCGGCGTGGTGCCGGAGGAGACCAGGGCGTGGAAGCCCGACAGGGCGCCGCAGGCGATCGTGATGAAGAGGAAGGGGAAGAGGGAGCCGGCGAAGACCGGGCCCGCGCCCGAGGTGGCGAACTTGCTGACCGCGTCCGCGTGCAGCACGGGCGCGGCGACCACGACGCCCACCGCGAGGAGCGCGATGGTGCCGATCTTCATGAAGGTGGAGAGGTAGTCGCGCGGCGCGAGCAGCATCCAGACCGGGAGCACGGAGGCGACGAAACCGTAGCCGATCAGGCAGAAGACGAGGGTCGTGGGGCTGAGGGTGAAGGTGGACGCCAGCGAGGAGTTCTGGACCCAGCTGCCGCCGGCGATCGCCAGCAGGAGCAGCACCACGCCGATGAGGCTGGTCTCCACGACCCGGCCGGGGCGGATGCGGTGCAGCCAGAAGCCCATGAACAGGGCGATGGGGACGGTCATCGCGACGGAGAAGGTGCCCCACGGGGAGTGCGCGAGGGCGTTGACCACGACCAGGGCCAGCACGCCCAGCAGAATGATCATGATGGCGAACACTGCGATCAGCGCCGCCGCCCCGCCCGCCCGGCCGATCTCGTCACGGGCCATCTGCCCGAGCGACTTGCCGTCCCGCCGCATCGAGAGGAACAGGACCACCATGTCCTGCACCGCTCCCGCGAAGATCACCCCGGCCACGATCCAGATCGTGCCGGGCAGGTAGCCCATCTGCGCCGCGAGCACCGGTCCGACCAGCGGTCCGGCGCCGGCGATGGCGGCGAAGTGGTGGCCAAGGAGCACCCGGCGGTCGGTGGGGTGGAAGTCGACGCCGTCCTCCATGCGTTCGGCCGGCGTGGCCCGGCGGTCGTCCGGCTTCAGGATGCGGCGGACGATGAAGCGGGAGTAGAAGCGGTAGGCGATGGCGTACGAGCCGAGCGCGGCCACCACCAGCCAGACCGCCGAGATCTTCTCGCCCCGGGCCAGGGCGAGGACGCCCCAGGCGACCGCGCCGAGCAGGGAGACGGTGGCCCACAGCAGGACCGACCGTGGTGACATACGTGTCTTTTCTGGCTTTTCGGGCGCCTGAAGGGCGGACGCGGGCATGGCGGCTCCTCACCTCTACGGGTGTGCGAACTACGGGGTGTGCGAACTACGGGTGGGCGAACCGGGGGTGTGCCCTCGGCGGGGAATGCGGCTCAGCGATGTCGGTCCGTCAGCGCGTACGCGGCGAGCAGGCAGAGGCCGCACCCCGGCACCCAGGCGAGCTGGTACCAGTAGAAGAACGGCGTGCCCGCCAGCCGCGGCTCCGCGCCGGCGTACCAGGGGACCCACAGCAGACCCGCGGCGGGTGCGAGGAGCAGTACGGCGATCGCGACGCGCCGTAGCCGGTGATGACCGGTCCGTGCCATGACCTGCGCTCCTCTCCCGTTCGCTGTGGGTCTGTGCAAGAGTTGCCCACTCCCCGGATCCGGTTGACAGCGAATTTCCGGGAAATTTCCCGCCGGTTCCGTGTCATCCGTTCCGGCCGCCCGCGCAACTCTCCCGCGAGGGCACACACCAAGGACGGTGACCCATGGCCGATGGCGCCATGACCGCGACGTTTCTCGCCGTGATCGGCGGAGCGTCGCTGCTGGCCGTCACCGCGCGGCGCCTGCACCCGAGCGACCGGCTGCCGTCCCTGGAGGGCTGGGCGCTGGCCGACCGGAGCCTGGGTCCGGTGTGGACCTGGTTCCTGCTGGGCGGCACGATCTTCACCGCGTACACCTTCACCGCCGTACCGGGACTCGCGTACGGCAACGGGGCGCCCGCCTTCTTCGCCGTGCCGTACACGGTGATCGTCTGTCCGCTCGCCTTCGTGCTGCTGAGCCGCCTGTGGACGGTGGCCCGCCGGCACGGCTACGTCACCGCCGCCGACTTCGTGCGCGGCCGGTACGGGTCGCCGCCGCTGGCCCTGGTCGTCGCGCTGACCGGGATCCTGGCGACGATGCCGTATCTGGCGCTGCAACTGCTCGGTATAAGGGCGGTGTTGACGGCCGGGGGCGTGTATCCGCGGGGCGTGGCCGGGGACCTGGTGATGGTGGCGCTGTTCGCGGGGCTCGCGGTGGCCACCTACCGGCACGGGCTGCGGGCGCCGACGGTCATCTCGGCGCTCAAGGCCGTCGCGGTCTTCGTCTCGCTCACCGCCGTGTGCTGGCTGGTCCTGGAACGGCTCGGCGGGCCGGGCCCGGTCTTCGACGGGGCGGCGCGGCGGCTCGGGACTCCGCTTCTGCTGTCGCCCGCGCAGCAGCCCGCCTACGCCACCCTCGCCCTCGGCTCCGCGCTCGCCCTGCTGATGTACCCGCATGTGCTGACCGCCGGGTTCGCCGCCGACGGGCCGCGCACCCTGCGCAAGGTCTGCGTGGCCCTGCCCGCCTGGACGGGGCTGCTCGCCCTGTTCGGGTTCCTCGGCATCGCGGCCCTCGCGGCCGGGGTGCGCGCGCCGAAGGGCGGCGCCGAGTCGGCCGTACCGATGCTGGTGGACCGGCTGATGCCGGGGCCACTGGCCGGGCTGGTGTTCGGCGCGATCACCGTGGGGGCGCTGGTCCCGGCCGCGGTGATGTCGATAGCGGCCGCCACGAGTTTCGTACGCAATGTGTACGTCGAATACGTGCATCCCACGGCCACGCCCAAGCGGCAGGTGCGCATCGCCAAAGCGGTGTCGCTCACGGCGAAGGTGGGGGCGGTCGCGTTCGTGTTCGGGCTGCGCGACCAGGACGCCGTCAACCTCCAACTGCTCGGCGGGGTCTGGATCCTGCAGATCTTCCCGGCCGTGGCCGTCGGCCTGTTCACCGGCCGCCTGCACCCGCGGGCGCTGCTGGCCGGGTGGGGCGTGGGCATGCTGGCCGGGACCTACATGGTCGTGCGCGAGGGGTTCTCGTCCATCGTGGCCCTCGGCTTCGGACCGCTGGAGATCTACGCCGGGCTCGCCGCCCTCCTGCTCAACCTGATCGTCGCGGTGGCCGGCACCGCTGCCCTCGAACGCCTCGGTGTCCCGCGCGGCGCCGACCTGACCGACCTGCCGTCCCGCCTGACCATCAGGCGGCACCCGGAGACGGGAGCGCACCAACCGTGAGACGCAGACACCCAACTCCCCTGCCGGAGCCGTATGTCGAGCCACCGGGCGAGACCCTCGCACCCGCCCTGGCCGACCCGGCCGAGGTGGAGCGCGAGGCCGCTCTCGCCCGGCTCTTCGAGCTGCACTACTCCTCGATGCTGCGCCTCGCCGTGCTGCTCGGCGCGGACGACCCGGAGAACGTGGTGGCCGAGGCGTACTACCAGATCTACCGCAAGTGGCGGCGGCTGCGGGACGTCGAGGCGGCGGAGGCGTATCTGCGCTCCACCGTCTGCAATCTGACCCGGATGCGCATACGTCACCTCCAGGTCGCCCGCAGGCACGTGGAGAACCCGCCCGTTCCGCCGGACGAGACCGTCGCCTCCGCCGAGAGCGCGGCGCTGCTGCGCGACGACCAGCGCGTCCTGATCGACGCGCTCCAGGTGCTGCCGGCCCGGCAGCGCGAGGCACTGGTGCTGCGGCACTGGCTCGGGCTGAAGGAGAGCGAGATCGCCGCCGCGATGGGGATCTCCGCCGGCTCGGTCAAGACACACACGGCACGCGGCCTCGCCGCTCTCACCCAGGCGATGGAGGCCCGGCGATGACGCATCGTGGCACCAGTCCGGACCGCACGGAGCGGGAACTGAGCGAGGCCCTCGCCGCGCTCGCCGACGGGGTGCATGCCGCCCCGGACGCCTATCGCACGGCACGCGGCGAATGGCTGCGGCGCGAACGACGCCGACGGCTCGTCCTCGCCGTACTGATCACCGTGGTGTTCGCCCTGGCCACGCTGATCGGCCTGTGGGTGCTGAACCAGACGCCGTCGCACGCGGGCGTGATCTTCTCGACGACCGCCGTGACCCATTCGTCACTCCCCCGGCCCCTCCCCTGATTGCCCCGCCCCCGCACCGGGAACTCGCAACTCCGTGCACCGCATCGAGGACTACGCCCTCATCGGCGACGAGCAGACCGCGGCCCTGGTCGGCCTGGACGGCTCCGTGGACTGGCTGTGCCTGCCCCGGTTCGACTCGGGGGCCTGTTTCGCCCGGCTGCTCGGCGACGAGGACAACGGCTACTGGCGCATCGCGCCCAAAGGCGCCGAGGGACCCTGCACCCGCCGCTCCTACCGCCCCGACACCCTGGTCCTGGACACCGAGTGGGAGACCGCCGAAGGCACGGTGCGCGTCACCGACTTGATGCCGCAGCGCGACCGCGCCCCCGACCTCGTACGCGTCGTCGAGTGCCTGAGCGGCCGCGTGACGGTGCGCAGCACGCTGCGGATCCGCTTCGACTACGGCTCGATCGTTCCCTGGGTGCGCAAGTCCGGCGGGCATCGGGTGGCCGTCGCCGGCCCCGACTCGGTCTGGCTGCGCAGCGAACCCCATGTGCACACCTGGGGCGAGGACTTCAGTACGTACTCGGAGTTCACGATCGAGGAGGGCGAGAAGGTGGCGTTCGTCCTCACCTGGCACCCCTCGCACGAACCGCGCCCGCCGCTCATCGACCCGTACAAGGTGTTGCGCGCCAGCGTCCGGGACTGGCAGAAGTGGTCGAAGCGGTGCCATTACGACGGCCCGTACCGCGACGTCGTCGTCCGCTCTCTGATCACCCTCAAGGCCCTCACCTACCGGCCGACCGGCGGCATCGTCGCCGCGCCCACCACCTCGCTCCCCGAGGAGCTGGGCGGCGTCCGCAACTGGGACTACCGCTACTGCTGGCTGCGCGACTCCACCCTCACCCTGAACGTGGGACTGTCGTTGGGCTATCGGGAGGAGGCCGAGGCCTGGCGCGACTGGCTGCTGCGCGCCGTCGCCGGTGACCCGGCCGACCTGCAGATCATGTACGGCCTGGCCGGCGAGCGACGACTGCCCGAGTTCGAGGTGCCGTGGCTGTCCGGCTTCGCGCAGTCGGCGCCCGTACGCATCGGCAACCAGGCCGTGGAACAGCTGCAGTTGGACGTGTACGGCGAGGTCATGGACTCGCTGGCGCTGGCCCGCGACGCGGGACTGTCCACCAAGCCGCACATGTGGGCGATTCAGGTCGCCCTCGTCGACTGGTTGCGCTCGGAGTGGCGACAGCCCGACGAGGGGTTGTGGGAGGTGCGCGGCGGCCGCCGTCAGTTCGTGCACTCGAAGGTGATGGTGTGGGTGGCCGCGGACCGTGCCGTGCGAACCCTGGAGAAGAACCCGAAGCTGGAGGGTGACCTCGACGGCTGGCGCGAGCTGCGCGACGAAGTGCACCGCGAGGTGTGCGACAAGGGATTCGACTCCGAGCGGAACACCTTCACGCAGTCCTACGGCTCCCGCGAACTCGACGCCGCTCTCCTGCTCATCCCGCGCGTCGCCTTCCTGCCGCCCGACGACCCGCGCGTGGTCGGCACCATCGACGCGATCCGCGAAGAGCTGGACCACGGCGGCTTCCTGCGCCGCTACAGCACGGACGAGACGACGGTCGACGGACTGCCCGGCGGGGAGGGCGCGTTCCTGGTGTGCTCGTTCTGGCTCGCGGACGCGCTGCACATGACGGGCCGCAGGAAGGAGGCCCGGGAACTGTTCGAACGGCTGGTGAGGCTCGCCAACGACGTGGGTCTGCTGGCCGAGGAGTACGACCCCGTGGGCGACCGGCTGCTCGGCAACTTCCCGCAGGCCTTCAGCCACGTCGGCCTGGTGAACACCGCCCTCGCCCTGTTCGGGGGCGACGAGGCAGGATAGGGGCCATGGATCTTGGACTGAAGGACCGGGTGTACGTCGTCACCGGGGCCACGCGCGGCCTCGGCAACGCCGCCGCGCGCGAGCTCGTCGCCGACGGCGCGAAGGTTGTTCTCACGGGGCGGGACGAGAAGCGGGTCGCCGACGCGGCGGCCGAGCTGGGGCCGAACGCGGCCGGGGTCGCCGTCGACAACGCGGACGCGGAGGCGCCCGCGCGGCTCATCGCTGCCGCGCGCGAGCGGTTCGGCGGCTTCGACGGCATCCTCATCAGCGTCGGCGGGCCGGCTCCCGGGTTTGTCGCCGACAACACGGACGAGCAGTGGCAGTCCGCGTTCGAGTCGGTGTTCCTGGGGGCGGTCCGGCTCGCGCGGGCCGCTGCCGCGGAACTCGACGCCGGGGGCGTGATCGGGTTCGTGCTGTCCGGCTCGGTGCATGAGCCGATTCCCGGGCTGACCATTTCGAACGGTCTGCGGCCGGGGCTGGCCGGGTTCGCCAAGTCGATCGCGGATGAATTGGGGCCGCGGGGGATTCGGGTCGTGGGGTTGCTGCCGGCTCGCATTGACACGGATCGAGTGCGTGAGCTGGACGGGTTGTCTGCGGATCCGGAGGCCACCCGGGCGGCCAATGAGTCGCGGATTCCGTTGCGGCGGTACGGGAAGCCGGAGGAGTTCGGGCGGACGACCGCATTCCTGTTGTCTCCCGCCGCTTCCTACCTGACGGGAATCATGGTGCCTGTGGACGGGGGCATGCGGCACGGATTCTGAGTGCCGCTGAGTGGGGGTTGATCGGTCGCACCCCTGAAGGGGCGCTCAACTGACCCTTTCCGCACGGTGCTTGACCCCCTTCAGGCGGACCTCTGCCGGCAACGCCGCCAAGCCCGCCGAGTTGCGGGCGTGCGTCAGGGCCTCGTTCGTCAGGTGGTTCAGGGCCGTTCCCGGGTCCACGTGGGGTTCCAGGAGGAGTTGGACGCGGGTCTCGGGGGCGGTGCGACGGCCCGTCAGATGGACGTGGGCGTGGGCGACGCCGTCCAACTGGCCCGCCTCGCTCGCCAGTACGCCCTCCAGGGCCCGCCCCCGCAGCAACGCGCCCTCGCCGTCGCCGGTGTCGACCAGGACCTCGGTGAGGCGGCGCCGGCGCAGGACCGCGGTCAGCCACCACAGGGCGAGCAGGAACAGGACGGCCAGTACGGCGAGGACGGTCGGCCACCACCATCCGTCGTCCTGCCAGCGGGTGCGCTCGGCATCGCTGAGCAGTACGTCGTGCCGGCTGTCGTGGATCCACCAGGAGGGCGGCTGCAGGCCGAGGCCGACGGCCAGTACGGAGCCGCCGAGCAGGAGCAGCACGAGCCCGACGAACCCGATCACCACGCGGTTGACGGTCCTGAGCATCGCCCTCATCCCTTCCGTCCGGGCCGCCGTACGTGGACCGACAGCGCGGGGGGCCGGGCGAGCCCCAGTCCCCTGATCGCCTCGGCGAGCGTGCTGTCCAAGTCGGCGTGCACGTCGTCCAGTTCGCGGAAGTGGGAGACGGCGCTGACGTCCGCGCGGGCGCGGCGCATCCGCACGCGTACCGACTGGACGCCGGCGACCTCCATGGCGCGGTCGCGCAGCACCAGGGCGGCGGCCTCACGGTGCAGTCCGGCACGTACGTCGGCGTGGGGGCGCCGCATCGGCAGGACGGCGCGCAGGCCCGGCGTGGTGGCGAGCACGATCAGCCAGAGGCCGAGGGCCGCGGCGACACCGGCGCCGACGAGCACCCAGATGTCGTCGAGGGGGCGCTCGGCGAGTTGCCGGGCGAGTCCGCGACGCCAGCTCATCGCGGGCCGGTCGGCGCGGACGGCCGCGATGTCGTAGAGGAAGATGCCCGTGACGCCCAGGAGCAGCACCGCGACGACGGCCGCGGGGACACGACGCGCGGACCAGAAGCGGCCCTCGCGGGCGCCCTCGCTCTCCGGCGGGGGCGGCGGCCCGTGGTCGGCGTCGCCGCCGGGTTCCTTCTCGATGACCGGCAGTCGTTGTGTGGTGCCCTCGGAGCCCTGGGGCTCGCTCATCGCGTCCTCCCCTGTGCCGCGCCGTGCGCCGGGGTCAGGTGCAGCCGCTCCACGTGGACGGCGACCTCCGGCACCTCCATGCCCACCAACGCGCGTACCCGCGAAGCGACATGTCGACGCACATCCGCGCAACGGGATCCGATGTCGCAGGGGTAGTCGAGGTCGAGGTGGATGTTGATCCGGGCGGCGCCGATGGGGGTCCCCCCGCTCGAACGAAGTTGAGAGTGGGGGAGGACGACGACAGTGGCATGGGGGCGGGTGGACGCGGTGGGCAGCGCGCCCAGCGCCTCGCGCGCCGCCTGCGCGGCGATCTTCGAGACGACGCGGTCGGCGATCCGGGTCGCGCCGCGCTCGCCGGGTGCGACGACCGTCAGAGGTCCACGCAGCTCACCGACCCCGTTGCTCACGGGCGTCACCGCCGCCGGTCGTCACGGGTGCGAAAGAAGTCGCCGAAGTCCAGATCCCCCTCGAGGAATCGGCCGACGACGAAACCGATGGCGCCCAGGGCAGCCACCAGCAGGAAGGCACCGAACCCGCCGAAATACCCGGCGAAACCCAACGCCATGCCGGCGATCATGCCGACCACGGCCATGCTCATCGTGCGCTCCTCAGCTGTCCGTCAGTGGTTCCGTCGCCGGCATGTCACTGGATCCGGGGTTGCTCCAGTTCCTCGTCCTCTTCCTCCGGCAGCTTCACGTCGCTCACCGCGATGTTGACCTCGACCACTTCGAGGCCGGTCATCCGCTCCACCGCCGCGACGACGTTCTCCCGCACGGCCCGGGCCACGTCGGCGATCGCCACGCCGTAGTCGACGACGATCTCCAGGTCGAGCGCGGTCTGTACCTCGCCGACCTCGGCCTTCACCCCTCGCGTCACCGATTTCTGTTGGCCGGGGACCCGTTCCCGCACGGCCCCGAAGGTCCGCGAAATGCCACTGCTGCCCATGGCATGCACGCCGACGACGTCCCGCGCGGCCAGCCCGGCGATCTTCTCCACGACTCCGTCGGCAATGGTGGTCCGCCCACGCCCGGCCGGGTCTCCCCCGCCACGCCGGGTCGCCTTGCGGGTCTGCACCGGCTCGTTGTCGCCCTCGAGGGTCCCCGTCCGATTCTTTTCCGTCATGTCGGTCATGACCGCACGTCCCTTCGAATCGTCGTCCCTCCGACCACCGTAAGCGGGGTTGCGCGATCGCGCGTCAGGGATGCGGCAGGCTGGAGGAATGACGACGGCGGACCGGTGGACGCGGGCAGTACGGCATCAGCTCGGGCTCGGCAGAATTCTGCCTCTGGGCGGCGCGCGCGATGGCGCATGGATCTCCGAGAGGGCGGCCGAGACAGTGCTCCGCCGCGCGGCGGACCACCTGCGCGGCGTACGGCTGGACGTGCTCCGGATCGCCCTCGCCGACCCGGATGACGTCCACGACCCCGCCGTACCGCCCCCGCCCAGCGCCCTGCCGCCCGGACCGCTGCGCGTGACGGCGGAGTTCGAGGCGACGGCGGCCGAGCCGCTGCCGACGACGGCGGCCCTTCTTCGTACGACGCTGGCGGCCGCGGCGACGGAGCTGCTCGGCCTGACGGTGGCGGAGGTGGACCTGCGGGTCACGGCCCTGCTGGACGAGGAACCCCTGCAGGGCGAGGAACCGGAACCCGTCCCCGCAGGACCGCCGGAGCCGCCGCGCGCCCCGGAACCCGGCGACGGCGACGAGGGACGCGCAGCGGGCGCCGCCCTTTCCGTTCCGGGGGTGACCCACCTGACGGGCGGCCTGGGCCGGGCCGTGCACATCGAGGAGCGGCACGAGGAGGGCGCGCTGCCGCACCGCCACGCGCGCGTGGAACTGGCGGTGGACGCGGACCACCGGGCCGTGGAGGTGGCCCGGGAGGTCCGTGCGGTGGTGAGAGAGGCGCTACCGGATCATCCGACGGTGGCGGTGCTGGTGACGGCGGTCGGCTGAGCGCCTACTCGCCGAGGCCCGCGAGGTCCCGCAGCCGCCGCGCCTGAGCAGCCCTCTCGGCGGCGCGCTGGGCGTCGTAGTCCCGCCCCTGCGCCCCGCGAAGCAACGCCTTGGTCTCGATCACCGCGTCCCGGGGCGCCGCAAGGATCGCCGACGCCAGGTCGCGTACGGCGCCCTCGAGCTGGTCGGCCGGTACGGCGAGGTTGGCGAGGCCCGTGCTGACGGCCTCCTCGGCCAGGACAGCTCGGCCGGTCACGCAGATCTCCAGGGCGCGGGCGTAGCCGACCAGCCCGAGGAGCGGATGCGTGCCCGTCAGGTCCGGCACCAGCCCGAGGCTGGTCTCGCGCATGGCGAACTGCACGTCGTCGGCGACGACGCGCAGGTCACAGGCGAGCGCGAGCTGGAAGCCCGCACCGATGGCATGCCCCTGGACGGCGGCGACTGACACGAGGTCACTGCGCCGCCACCAGGTGAAACCGGCCTGGAACTCGGCGATGCTCGCGTCGAGTTCACCGTCGCTGCTACGCGCAAGGTCGATGAACGTCGGCTCGCCCTCGATTCCCTCGGGCGTGAACATCTGCCGGTCGAGACCGGCCGAGAAGGACTGCCCCTCGGCGCGCAGCACGACGACGCGGACGGAGCCCGGCAGGACCCGCCCCGCCTCGGCAAGAGCACGCCACATGGCGGGGCTCTGCGCGTTGCGCTTGGCCGGGTTGGTCAGCGTCACCGTGGCGATCGCGTCGTCGACGGTGAGCCGTACGCCGTCCTTGTCTAGTACCGGACCGAGGTCCTGGGCAGGCGAAGCCATGGGGTGCCTCCGATGAGTGCGGTCAGCAGAGCAAGCTAAAGCGCAAAGCTAAGTGACTGCACAGTAACCACCCGGCCGATCTACCGACCGACCGGGTGGCCACCATCGAAGAGCCGATGAGCCGCCCGGGATCAGGACGAGGCGGCCTTCTTGCCCCGCGTCGCCCCGCCACGCCCACGGAGCGTGACGCCCGACTCGCTGAGCATCCGGTGCACGAAGCCATACGAGCGGCCGGTTTCCTCGGCCAGTGCCCGAATGCTCGCACCGGAGTCGTACTTCTTCTTCAGGTCTGCCGCGAGCTTGTCGCGCGCGGCGCCGGTTACCCGGCTGCCCTTCTTCAGAGTCTCGGCCACCCGTGCCTCCTCATGGGAAGTGCGCTCTGGTCCCCTCATGATCACCCCTCCGGGCGTTCATGGCCACCCATTCGGCAAGGTCCGTGGGACAGGGTTTTGACGACAGGAGCGCGTCCCCACAAGCGGAATCTGTAATTCCACCCGGAGATGTTCGTACCGCCGAACGGGTTATTTCACGAAGCACCAGGTCAGAGACGTGCGACGGCCGGGCCCTTGTCGATAAAGAACCCGGCCGTGAAATCGATGTAGGACACACTTCGGTACGAGGAGATCTCACACAGATGATGGATCACGGATCCGCCGAATGATCCATACGCTGTGGATCACGCATTCGATCAAGCCAGGGCGACGAGATCCGCGTAGTCCGCACCCCACAGGTCCTCGACTCCGTCCGGAAGCAGAATGATCCGCTCCGGCTGCAGCGCCTCGACGGCGCCCTCGTCGTGGGTGACCAGGACGACCGCGCCCTTGTAGGTGCGCAGGGCGCCGAGGATCTCCTCGCGGCTGGCGGGGTCGAGGTTGTTGGTCGGCTCGTCGAGCAGCAGGACGTTCGCGGAGGACACGACCAGGGTCGCGAGGGCCAGGCGGGTCTTCTCCCCACCGGACAGGACACCGGCGGGCTTGTCGACGTCGTCGCCGGAGAACAGGAACGAGCCGAGCGTCTTGCGCACCTCGACCAGGTCCAGGTCGGGGGCGGCGGACCGCATGTTCTCCAGGACCGTGCGCTCGGGGTCCAGGGTCTCGTGCTCCTGCGCGTAGTAGCCGAGCTTGAGGCCGTGGCCCTCGACGACCTCGCCGGTGTCGGGCGTCTCGACGCCGCCGAGGAGGCGGAGCAGGGTGGTCTTGCCGGCGCCGTTGAGGCCGAGGATGACGACGCGGGAGCCCTTGTCGATCGCCAGGTCGACGTCGGTGAAGATCTCCAGCGAGCCGTACGACTTCGACAGTCCCTCGGCGGTGAGCGGCGTCTTGCCGCACGGCGCGGGCTCGGGGAAGCGCAGCTTGGCGACCTTGTCGCTCTGGCGCACCGCCTCGAGTCCGGCGAGCAGCCGGTCGGCACGCTTGGCCATGTTCTGCGCGGCGACCGTCTTGGTGGCCTTGGCGCGCATCTTGTCGGCCTGCGAATGCAGTGCTGCGGCCTTCTTCTCGGCGTTCTGCCGCTCGCGCTTGCGGCGCTTCTCGTCGGCCTCGCGCTGCTGCTGGTAGAGCTTCCAGCCCATGTTGTAGATGTCGATCTGGGCCCGGTTGGCGTCCAGGTAGAACACCTTGTTGACGACCGTCTCGACCAGGTCGACGTCGTGGGAGATGACGATGAAGCCGCCGCGGTAGGTCTTCAGGTAGTCGCGCAGCCAGACGATCGAGTCCGCGTCGAGGTGGTTCGTGGGCTCGTCGAGCAGCAGGGTGTCCGCGTCGGAGAACAGGATGCGGGCCAGTTCGATACGGCGGCGCTGACCGCCGGAGAGCGTGTGCAGCGGCTGGCCGAGCACTCGGTCGGGCAGGTTGAGCGCGGCGGCGATGGTGGCGGCCTCGGCCTCGGCGGAGTACCCGCCCTTGGTGAGGAACTCCGTCTCCTGGCGCTCGTACTGCTTCAGCGCCTTCTCGCGGGTCGACCCCTGACCGTTGGCGATCCGCTGTTCGTTCTCGCGCATCTTGCGGATCAGTACGTCGAGACCGCGCGCGGACAGGACACGGTCGCGGGCGAGGATGTCGAGGTCGCCGGTGCGCGGGTCCTGCGGGAGATAGCCGACCTCGCCGGAGCGGGTGACGGTGCCCCCGGCGGGGATGCCGTCGCCGGCCAGGACCTTGGTGAGGGTGGTCTTGCCGGCGCCGTTGCGGCCGACCAGGCCGATGCGGTCGCCCTTGGCGATTCGGAAGGAGGCGGACTCGATGAGGACGCGAGCACCGGCGCGCAGCTCGATACCGGAGGCGGAGATCACGGACAGGCTCCAAGGCAGACAGGGGTGACGGGTGGGCGGCTGAGGCGTTCCCGCCGTCTAATGCGCGAGGAGAATGGCCATGGGCCAAGTCTAACGGCGCTGTGCAACCACTTTTTCTGTGTTCGGGTGTTCGGGCCGCCCACCGGGGAGGTCGTTGCCGAGGGGTGTGCGGTGCGGAGTGATCCGGCCCAGGTCGTCGACGGCGATGAGCTGGGACGTCCACGTCGATTCCGGGCAGGGCCGGGCGACGATCAGCGCTCCGGCGTGACGAACGGCACGCCCGGGAAGGAAGGCGCACCCTTCGCCCGCGGGCAGCACCCAGCGCAGGTCGCCGTCGGCGATGCGGTAGGCGGTGATTCGGGCCGGGGTGACGACGGCGAGGATCCCTCGGCCCAGGGGGCGCAGGACTCCGGTGCCGCCCTGGGCGGGAAGCCAGTCGGCGGCCGCGGGGAGGGCGCGGTGCCAACGGACGGACGCGCCGTCGGTGGCGGTGACCAGTCCGTCGTCCCAGAGCGTGATGGCGTCCCCGCGCGCGGGGAGCACGGCGAGCGGACGGTGGCCCTCGCGTGCGTAGCGCCACCGGACTTCGACGGTGGTGCGGTCGTACGCCTCGACGGTCGTCCTGCGGGTCCGCAGTGCTGTCGGCCCCTGTGCGGAGCCGTGCTGCACGCGCGCGTGGACGGTGAGGTGGTCTCCGTAGGGGACCGGGCGGGCCTGGTGGGCGGCGGCCAGGACGGGCGCCGCCAGGAGGAGGGCGAGGGCGGCGGGCAGGAGGCGGCGAAACTCGGGACGCCCGGTGGGCCCCGGGGCGGCGGGGCTCGGCTCCGTCACCTCGACCGGCAGAACGACCACCATGCCCCCTTCGGCACCCATTGCCCTCGGAATCCGGCGCAGAGCGTAGCCACGCGAGCGGGCAGCGGTCGGATATGGCGTCGTGACACGGCGGGCGAGTGGGGGTGGGTCCCTCGTTCGGCCCCTCGCCGGGATCCTGACGCCCGGTCCGTGACTAACTGCCGCCGGTGTGGACCTGGAAGGCGGCGCGGCGTACGGCCTTCGCCAGGGCGGGGTCGGGGTGCGCCGCGGCGAGCGCGACCAGGACCTGCACGGTGCGGGGATGGCCGACGGCGCGCACCTCGTCCAGGAGCGAGGGGACGGTCGGCTGCACGGCGGACTCCAGGTGCCGTACGAGCATCGGGGCCTCTCCGTGGTCGGCGACGGCGGCGGCGGTGTCGACCCACAGCCAGGTGGCCTCCTGGCGGGTGAGGACCTCGTGGGCGTCCTCGGGGTCGACGCCGTCGTGCTCGGCCAGCCACAGCAGGGCGTAGGGCCGCAGCGTGGGCTCGTCGGCCACGGCGCTGACGTCGGGCTCGGCGGGGGCGCCGACGACGCGGAGCGCCTCGAAGGCGAGGCCGCGCAGCAGGGCGTCGTCGCCGCGGGCGGCGTCGATGAGTTCAGTGACGGCGCTGCCGACGGGCCGGGCGGCGAGCCAGGCGCGGTATTCGGCGCGGGCGGCGTTGGGGCGGAGCTGGGCGCAGCCGCGGAGCATGTCCTCGGCGGCCTGCTCGATGTTCCCGGCGGGGCTCTGCGCGGCGACGCAGATCTGCTCCAGCTTGACCCAGACCGCCCAGCTGCCGAGCGGGGTGAGCGTGGCCTGTGCGTCGCCGTAGGTGAGGGCACCGACGGAGGCGAGGGCGTGCAGGGCCCAGTCGAGGAGGGGGGCGAGCGGGGTGTCGTCGGCCTGCGGCTGCTGCAGGGGGTCGGGCTGCGGGCCGTAGGGGATCTCGCAGCGCTCGGTGCGCAGCTCCGTGACGCGCTGCTCCAGGAGGTCGAGGAGCTGGTCGACCGGGACCGGCCCGGCGGACAGCTGGAGGAAGGAGAGCACCTGGGGCATGGCCGAGACGACCTCGGCGACGGCGGCCGGCTCGTGCTCCGCGGGCTCCGCGTGGGCGAGCGACCAGGCGTCGAAGAGGGCGACCCAGCCGCGCAGTACGGCGCTGTCGTCGCGGTTCCAGGCACGCAGCCGCCAGCCGGGGCGGGCGCTGTCGCCGTGCACCTCGACGAGGCCGGCGAGGCGGGCGGTGTCCCAGTCGGCGCGGACCTGAGCCACGGTCAGGCCCAGGTCCCGGGAGGCCCGTTCGGCGCTCGCGTCGGCGAGGGTGGCCTTGCCGTCGGCGGTCGCGCCGTCGCTGCCCGGGCCGAGCGCGGCGTCGGCCCAGCGGGCGACGCGGGCCGCGGCGGCCAGACCGGAGCGAGCCATTCTGGCCAGCTCCGCGGGCGCCGGTGTGCCCTCCGGAGGGCGGGGCGCGGGGCGGCGCGGGCGCCGCTGGTTCACAGCTGTGGGGGCGGCGGCCAGGGGTCGCGGGCGGACGAGTCGAAGCCTGGAGTCGCGCGGGATACGGGACGTCACGGGTGCAGTCTTCCGGTTGACGGTCCGAAAACCCAAACGGAATGTCACCGCGGGCGACGGGACTGGCCAACGCACGGGGTCCGGCGGGCGCCTCGGGGCCGAGAACTGGCCAGTGGTACGGCCTTAAACGGAATGGTGCCGACTGCCCGGCTCCACTCCGGCCCGGCGCCGCGTGAGGGTCACATGAGCGGGGTGAGGAAGCGGCGCAGCGCTTCCTCGTAGGCCTTCGGGTCGGCGTTCCACATCGCTCCGTGCGAGGCGTGCGGAACCGTCTGGAGGGCGATCAGGTTGGGGCGGGCGTGGGCGAGCCGACGGGAGTACTCCCAAGGGGCCAGCGTGTCGTCCGGGCCGTGGAAGATCATCGTCGGCACGGTGAGCTGTGCGGCCTCCGCGGTGCGGTCGCGCTCCATTCCCGTGCGGCCCTGTGCGGCCCGTACGGCGAGCGGAAGCAGTGCGCCCGGCGTGCGGCGGGCCGAGGCGAGGGCGCGCAGCGTCGTCGACCAGCTGAGGACCGGGGAGTCCAGGATCAGCCCCGAGATGCTGTCGCGCAGCCCGGAGTGCGCGGCGGCGCGCAGCGCCATGGTGGCACCGGTGGACCAGCCGTACAGGACGACGTGCTTGGCGCCGTAGCGCTGGGCGTAGCGGATCGCCGCGTCCACGTCGCGCCACTCCGTCTCGCCCAGATGGTTCAGCCCGTCCGGGGAGCGGGGTGCGCCGAGGTCGCCGCGGTAGGCGAGGTCGAGCACCGGGAAGCGCTGGCGGTGCAGGAACTCCATGACGTTCATGGGGTGTTCGCGGGTGCCGCCCAGGCCGTGCACCGTGATCACCCAGGTGTCCCGCACGTTGGGCACGAACCAGGCGGGCAGGGAGCCGAGTTCGCCCGGGATGTCGACGTCGGCGTGGTCGAGGCCGAGGGCGGCGCTGGGATTGCCGATGTGCACGTTCGGGGTCAGCCACACCTTGTCGCCGGGCTCCAGGGTGCCGTGCGTGACGCGCTCCAGACGGCGGACGACGCTGTCGGCGGAGTGCGTGGCCGTGTCGAGGACGGGGCCGACGACCGCGTGGTTGCCGTTGCCGGACAGGCCGTAGATGCCGGGGCGCAGGGCCGCGAGGTCGCGGGTGAGCGCGATCTGGCCGGCGGCCGTGGCGTGCACGGTGAGCCGGGGTTCGGTGGGCAGCGGCCTGCCCGGCGGCGCCTTGAGCGCCGCGTCGCTCGCGAACCGGCCGGCGGCCACGCTTGCCGCGCCGGCCGCCAGGGCTACGGTGACGGCCGCGGCCGTCGCTTTGACTGTGCGCACCCGTCCAGTGTCCTGGCGGACCCGGTCGGCGGCCAGCGGGAGGAAGGGTCGGGGTGATGCGGGCTGTCGGCGGCGGCGTGCTGTGTCCACCCGCCGGCGAGCACCGCGCGGGCTCACCCGCGCTGCCCGTACCCCCGCAGCTTCTCCCCCGCCTCCGCCACCTGCTCCCGGGACAGCAACGCGGGTGACATGCCCGGCACCGAGGACGCCGTCAGCCACAGCCGGCACATCCATTCCAGCTGGGCCGTGCGGTCGTAGGCCTGGTCGAGGGTGGTGCCGTAGGTGATCGTGCCGTGGTTCTGGAGGAGGCAGGCGGTGCGGTCGGCGAGGGCGTGGAGGATGTTCTCGGCCAACTCATCGGTGCCATATGTCGCATAGGGGGCAACTCGGACGGGGCCGCCGAGGGCGCCGGTCATGTAGTGGATCGCCGGGAGCTCCGGGACGAGCGTCGAGACGGCCGTCGCGTGCACGGCGTGCGTGTGGACGACGGCGCGGGCGTCGGTGGTGCGGTAGACGGCGAGGTGCATGGGCAGCTCGCTGGTCGGGGCCAGGGCGCCGAGCACCTGCCGGCCGTCGAGGTCGACGCCGGTCACGTCCGCGGGCGTGAGCCGGTCGTAGGGCACACCCGACGGCGTGACCAGCACGGTGTCCCCGACGCGCACCGAGACATTGCCGGAGGTGCCGACGACGAGACCGTCCGAGACCGTGCGGCGGGCCGCCCCGACGAGGGCCTCCCAGGCGCGCGCCTCCTCGGCGCCCGCACTCCTCCCCCACCCCTCCGGCACATCCTGTGCGCCCTCCCGCGCATCCCGCTCGCCCCGCTGTTCCCGCGACTGCTCAGCCATGCCGCGATCCTCCCAGGCACGTGCCCAACCCGCCGCCGGGCGGGGGCACTTTAGGGCGGAAGCCACGCTTCCGAAAGACCCCTTATCGGCACATACCCCTCTCCTCCCGCGCTTGGCCTGGGATCGACGAGGGTTCAACGACCGTCCAGTAATCTCCGCTTGATTTGTCGTGCACGTCGCCATTCCGGGGGGAAATATGGCCCGTGATCGCAAACCGTTCCGCCGCCGCACCCGCGTCATCGCGGTCTGTGTGACGGCGCTCACCGTTGGGGGAACCGCTCTCGCCGATCTTCCGGCGTCGGCGGCGAGCCCGCCGAAGGGGCACGACGTCTCTTCGCACCAGAAGAACGTCAACTGGTCCAAGGCGAAGGCCAAGGGCGCCAAGTTCGTCTACGTCAAGGCGACCGAGTCCACCAACTACCGCAACCCGTACTTCGGCCAGCAGTACAACGGCGCCCGCAGCGCCGGCATCATCCGCGGGGCGTACCACTTCGCGCTGCCGAACAAGACGTCGGGCACGACGCAGGCGGCGTACTTCGTACGCAACGGCGGCAGGTGGAGCGCGGACGGCTGGACTCTGCCGCCCGCGCTCGACATCGAGTACAACCCGTACGACTCGAAGCACAAGTGCTACGGGCTCAGCAAGAGCGGCATGGTCAACTGGATCAAGTCGTTCAGCAACGAGGTGAAGCGGCTCACCGGCCGCCGCCCGGTGATCTACACGACCGCCCACTGGTGGAACACGTGCACCGGCAGCAGCCGCGCGCTCGCCTCGAACCACGCACTGTGGATCGCCCGCCACAACTCGGCGGACGCGGGATCACTGCCGGCCGGATGGTCGTTCTGGACCTTCTGGCAGTACGACAACAGCGGCGGTCTGCCGGGTGATCAGAATCTCTTCAACGGGTCCCAGGCCCAGCTGAAGAAGTTCGCCCGGGGCTACTAGCCAAGGGGCGCCGAGGGCCCAGGGGGTCGCCGGGACCGGGCGGAGCGGCGACCCCCCTTACCCGGTCACTCCACAGACCTCCTCAGTTCATCTTCCGTTCACTCAGGTTTCCTACGGTCAACCGACCGATGACTTCGAACGATTGCCTGGGTAAATGGAAAACTTCTCGCTGATCCTCGCGATTGTGGTCGTAACCGCACTCGCGTTTGATTTCACGAACGGTTTCCACGACACCGCCAACGCGATGGCCACCACCATCTCGACCGGCGCACTCAAGCCCAAGGTCGCGGTGGCCATGTCCGCCGTGCTGAACCTTGTTGGCGCCTTCCTCTCCGTGGAGGTCGCCAACACGATCTCCAAGGGTCTCGTCGACGAGACCGGCATACGTCCCGAGGTCATCTTCGCGGCGCTGGTCGGCGCGATCCTCTGGAACCTGGTGACCTGGCTGGTCGGACTCCCCTCCAGCTCCTCGCACGCCCTGATGGGCGGTCTGATCGGCGCCACCATCGCCTCGGCCGGCATGGGCGCCGTGCACGGCGACGTGCTCGTCACCAAGGTGCTCATCCCGGCGATCGCCGCCCCGATCGTGGCGGGTGTCGCGGCGATGCTCGCGACCCGGCTGTCGTACACCCTCGGCAAGAAGGCCGACGGCAAGGCCGCCGAGAAGGGCTACCGCGCCGGACAGATCGCCTCCGCGGGCCTGGTCTCGCTGGCCCACGGCACCAACGACGCGCAGAAGACGATGGGCGTCATCACCCTCGCCCTGGTCGCCGGCGGTGTCGTCGCCCCCGACTCGGACCCGCCCACCTGGGTCATCCTCTCCGCGGGCCTCGCCATCGCGCTCGGCACCTACCTCGGCGGCTGGCGCATCATCCGCACCATGGGCAAGGGCCTGACCGAGCTCCAGCCGCAGCAGGGCTTCGCCGCCCAGACCAGCGCGGCCACGGTCATCCTGGCCTCCTCGCACCTCGGCTTCTCCCTCTCCACCACCCACTCGGTCTCCGGCTCGGTGATGGGCGCGGGCCTGGGCCGCAAGGGCGGCGTGGTCCGCTGGTCGACGGCGACCCGCATGCTCGTGGCCTGGTGCCTGACGCTGCCGGCCGCGGCCCTGGTGGGCGCGCTCGCCGAGTCGGTCACGGATCTCGGCGACTGGGGCACGGCCGTCGTCGCCGTCTTCCTGATCACCTCCAGCGCGGCCATCTGGAAGATCTCCCGGCGCGAGGTCGTCGACGCGTCGAACGTCAACGAGGCCGAGGAGCCGGCCGGCGTGGTGACCACGGCCATCGCCGCCGTGACCCCGCCCCCGGCGGGCACGGTGACCGAGGACCTGACGGCCACCATCCCCGCCCCGGCCACGACCGCCACCCCCGACCCGGCCACCCCGCCGGCCGCGGCCGTCTGAGCCCCGCCCACCCGGTACAAAGGAAGAGAAGCAGCATGAAGATCGACTGGGCAACCCTGGGCTCCGTCTTCGGCGTCAGCCTCGCGGTCACCGTGGGACTCGTGACCCTGTTCACCCTCGGCATCATGGGCCTGTCGCGCCGCGAGCGGGCGACCGCTCAGGGCGGCTCGGCCACGGCCGCGGTCACCGGCGCGTACGTGTGCTTCGCGGCGTGCGCGGCGGCGGTGGCGTACGGGATCTCGCTGATCGTCGTCTGAGGCATCACCCTGAACACCCGTGGGGTGCGGGACGGATCTCCGTCCCGCACCCCACGTTCTTGTGCCCGTACTTGTGACCCCGTCGACCACCCTTGTGTGGGTCTCAGCACACTCTCCCGTCGCAGGTCAACGGCAAGTTGACGGCCCTTCCAACCCCGTGGTGGACTGCCGGGGCCATGTACGGCGGCAAGAGAGGAAGCCGGTGCAAGTCCGGCGCGGTCCCGCCACTGTCACCGGGGTAGGAAGTCCCGGGAGCCAGGAACTCTCACCGCCGGTCTCGTCGAACCAGGGCGTGGACACCCTGAGTGAGGACAAATCGCCATGCGCGGCTGCCTGTTGAGCGTCACCGCCCGACCTTTGCCCGACCCTTCGGCCGGCTGAGCCGATGCGTGCCGATCGCGTCTTCGCGTACGGCGCCGCCGCCGGCCTCCTCGGCGACCTCCTCCTCGGCGATCCGCGCCGGGGGCATCCGGTCGCCGCGTTCGGGCGGGCCGCCGGTGCCGTGGAACGGGTGCTGTGGCGGGACCACCGCGGGTGGGGAACGCTGCACACCCTCGTGTGCGCCGGTGGAGCCGTCGCGCTCGGAGCCGTCGCCACTTCGGCCGTACGTCCCTCCCGTGCCGCCTCCGTCGCGGTGACCGCCGCCGCCACCTGGGCCGTCGTCGGCGGGACTTCGCTCGCGCGCGAGGCCCGGGGCATCGGGCGCGCCCTCGAAGCGGGCGACGTCGAGGCCGCCCGGGCCAGGCTGCCGCACTTGTGCGGACGGGATCCGCAGGCGCTCGACGCCGACGGGATCGCCCGGGCCGTCGTCGAGTCCGTCGCCGAGAACACCTCCGACGCGGTGGTGGGGGCGCTGGTGTGGGGGGCCGTCGGCGGGGTGCCGGGGCTGCTCGGCTTCCGGGCCGTCAACACCCTCGACGCCATGGTCGGACACAAGTCGCCCAAGTACCGGCGCTACGGCTGGGCTTCCGCGCGGCTGGACGACGTGGCGGGGTGGCCGGGGGCGCGAGTGACCGCCGTCCTGGCCGCCGTTGCCGGGGGTGACCGCCGGGGGGCCGTAAGAGCCTGGCGTGCCGATGCGGCGAAGCATCCGAGTCCCAATGCCGGGCCCGTGGAGGCGTCGTTCGCCGGGGCGCTCGGGGTGCGGCTGGGCGGGACGTTGGCGTACGGGGGGCGGGTCGAGCATCGTCCTGTGCTGAACGGGGAGGGACGGTCCGTGGACGTGGGGGACATCGAGCGGGCTGTGCGGTTGTCGCAGCGCGTCGGGTGGCTGGCGTTGGGGGTCAGTGCGGCGGGTGCGGTGCTGCGGGGACGGGTCGCAAGGCGCCCTCGCCCCCAGAAATTGCAGCTGTCGGGACGTGCGTCATGAGCGGCGGGGGGCTCCTCGTCGCCGGCACCACCTCGGACGCCGGTAAGAGTGTCGTCACCGCCGGGATCTGCCGTTGGCTCGTACGGCAGGGCGTCAAGGTCGCACCGTTCAAGGCGCAGAACATGTCCCTCAACTCGTTCGTGACGCGCGAGGGCGCCGAGATCGGGCGGGCTCAGGCCATGCAGGCGCAGGCGTGCCGGGTCGAGCCGACCGCGCTCATGAATCCCGTGCTGCTCAAGCCCGGTGGCGACCAGAGCAGTCAGGTCGTGCTCATGGGCAAGCCCGTTGGGGAGCTGAGTGCGCGCGGGTATCACGGGGGGCGCCAGCAGCAGCTTCTCGGGACCGTTCTCGACTGCCTCGCCGAGTTGCGGGGCACGTATGACGCGGTGATCTGTGAGGGGGCGGGCTCTCCCGCCGAGATCAACCTGCGGCGGACGGACATCGTGAACATGGGGGTCGCCCGGAACGCGCGGCTTCCCGTGCTCGTCGTCGGCGACATCGACCGCGGCGGTGTCTTCGCCTCCTTCTTCGGGACGGTCGCGCTCCTCTCGCCCGAGGACCAGGAGCTCGTCGCCGGGTTCCTCGTCAACAAGTTCCGCGGGGACGTCGGCCTCCTGGAGCCCGGGCTCGACATGCTGCACGGGCTCACCGGGCGGCGGACGTACGGCGTCCTGCCCTTCCAGCACGGCCTCGGCATCGACGAGGAGGACGGACTGAGGGTCTCGCTGCGGGGGACGGTGCGCGAGTCGAACACCGCCCCGCCCGTCGGCGAGGACGTCCTGCGCGTCGCCGTCTGCGCGATTCCCCTCATGTCCAACTTCACGGACGTGGACGCGCTGGCCGCCGAACCGGGTGTCGTGGTGCGGTTCGTGGACCGGCCGGAGGAGCTCTCCGACGCCGACCTCGTCGTCGTTCCCGGGACCCGCGGGACCGTGCGGGCCCTGGAGTGGCTGCGGGAGCGGGGACTTGCGGACGCCCTGGTCCGAAGGGCCTTCGAGCAAAGGCCCGTCCTCGGCATCTGCGGCGGCTTCCAGATCCTCGGCGAGCACATCGAGGACGAGGTCGAGAGCCGGCGCGGACACGTCGAAGGGCTCGGAGTGCTGCCCGTCCGCGTGCGGTTCGCGCGCGAGAAGACCCTCACCCGGCCGGTCGGCGAAGCCCTCGGCGAGCCGGTCGAGGGGTACGAGATCCATCACGGGGTCGCCGAGATCGCAGGCGGAGAAGCGTTCATCTCCGATGGCGAAGGACACAGCCTGGACGGCTGCCGGGTCGGTCAGACCTGGGGCACGCACTGGCACGGTTCGCTGGAGTCGGACGGGTTCCGGCGGGCCTTCTTGCGCGAGGTGGCGGCCGCCGCGGGCCGTCGTTTCGTGCCGTCCCCCGACACCTCGTTCGCCGCGCTGCGCGAGGAGCAGCTCGACCGGCTCGGCGACCTGATCGAACAGCACGCGGACACGGACGCGCTGTGGCGGCTCATCGAGTCCGGCGCGCCGCAAGGACTGCCTTTCATTCCACCGGGAGCGCCCGCATGAGCACAGTGTTGTTGTTGTCGACCGCCGACACGGATCTGTTGGCGGCCCGGGCCGCGTCCGGTGCCGACTACCGGATCGGCAATCCCACCCGGGTCGATGTGGCTCAGGAGCTGCCCGGTCTCGTGAACGGCGCCGACATCGCTGTCGTACGGCTGCTGGGCGGAAAGCGGGCCTGGGAGGACGGGCTCGCCGCGCTGAAGGCGTCCGGCGTCCCGACCGTGCTGCTGGGTGGAGAGACCGTCCCCGACGCGGAGTTGATGGCCGAGTCGTCCGTGCCCGCCGGTGTCGTGGCCGAGGCACTCAGGTACCTCGTCGAGGGCGGGCCCGCCAACCTCACCGAGCTCGCCCGGTTCCTCTCCGACACCGTGCTGCTGACCGGCGAGGGGTTCGTCGAGCCGCAGAAGATGCCCGAGTACGGCGTCCACGGCGAGCGTGCGTTCGTGGACGGGCGGCCGACCGTCGGTGTGCTCTTCTACCGGGCCCATGAGCTCAGCGGCAACAGCGCCTTCGTGGACACCCTGTGCGACGCGATCGAGTCGAGGGGCGCCAACGCCCTTCCCGTGTACTGCGGTTCGCTGCGCGGCGCGGACGCCGGGCTGTACGAGATCCTCGGCAAGGCCGACGCCCTCGTCGCCACCGTCCTCGCCGCCGGCGGCACCCACGCCTCGCAGGCCTCGGCCGGCGGTGACGAGGAGGCCTGGGACATCGGCGCGCTCGCGGATCTCAACGTGCCGGTGCTGCAAGGCCTTTGCCTCACCTCGTCGCACGCGGCCTGGAGCGGGTCGGACGCCGCCCTGTCCCCCATGGACGCGGCGATGCAGGTCGCGATCCCGGAGTTCGATGGGCGGCTCATCACCGTGCCGTTCTCCTTCAAGGAGCAGGGTCCCGACGACGTGCCCGTGTACCGCGCCGACCCCGAGCGGGCCGCGCGGGTCGCCGGAATCGCCGTACGGCACGCGCGGTTGAAGCACAAGGCGAACGCGGACAAGAAGCTCGCGCTCGTCTTCACCGCCTACCCGACCAAGCACTCCCGCGTCGGCAACGCGGTCGGACTGGACACGCCCGCGTCGGCGGTGCGGGTCCTGGACGCCCTCAAGGAAGCCGGCTACGGCGTCACCGCATACCCGGCGGGCGGCGACGAGTTGATCCACCGGCTCATCGCGGCCGGCGGTCACGACGTGGAGTGGCTGACCGAGGAGCAGCTCGCCTCCGCACCCGCGCGCGTGCCGCTCGCCGACTACCGGGCATGGTTCGACAAGCTCGACCCGGAGCTGAGGGACGGCATGCTGGAGGCGTGGGGCGAGCCGCCGGGCAGCCTGTACGTCGACGGGGACGACATCGTGCTGGCCTCACTCCGGTTCGGGAACGTCGTCGTGATGATCCAGCCGCCGCGCGGCTTCGGCGAGAACCCGATCGCGATCTACCACGACCCCGACATGCCGCCGTCGCACCACTACATGGCGGCGTACCGCTGGCTGGAGAACAGCTTCGGCGCCGACGCGATCGTCCACATGGGCAAGCACGGCACGATGGAGTGGTTGCCGGGCAAGGGACTCGGCCTCGGCAAGGGGTGCGCGCCGGACGCCGTCCTCGGTGAACTGCCGCTGATCTACCCCTTCATCGTCAACGACCCCGGTGAGGGCACCCAGGCCAAGCGGCGCGGGCACGCCACCGTCGTCGACCACCTCGTACCGCCGATGGCCCGCGCCGACACGTACGGCGACCTGGCCAAGCTGGAGCAGCTGCTCGACGAGTACGCGCTCGTCTCCGACCTGGACCCGACCAAGGCCCCGGCGGTGCGGGCCCAGATCTGGACGCTGGTCAAGACGGCCGAGCTGCACCACGACCTGCACGTCGACGAGCAGCCGGACGACGGCGACTTCGACGAGTTCGTCATGCACATCGACGGCTATCTGTGCGAGATCAAGGACGTACAGATCCGGGACGGCCTGCACATTCTGGGTGACGGTCCGGTCGACGAGCCGCGTGTGAACCTGGTGCTCGCCGTGCTGCGCGCCTCGCAGGTGTGGGGCGGGCAGGCGAACGCGCTGCCGGGGCTGCGGGCCTCGCTCGCGGCCCATTTCGGGCTCAGCGAGAAGGAGTTGCTCGCCGAGCCCGGGGCGCCGGTGAAGGTGCCGGCCGAGCTGTCCGACCTCGTCGAGGGACCGTCCCGTACGGCCGCCGACGCCATCGACCTGCTGGAGCAGCTGTGCCGGCGGGTCGCCGAGGGCATGGAGGCGCGGGCGTGGGACGTCGCGACCGTCCCGGCCCTCGTTCACGAGGTGCTCGGCTTCGAACTCCCGGACGCCGTCGCGGTGTTGGAGTTCGCCTGCAACGAGGTCGTGCCGCGTCTGGCGAGGACCACCGACGAGATCGGCCACATCCTCAAGGCACTTGACGGCGGGTACGTCCCCGCCGGTCCCTCCGGTTCGCCGACGCGCGGGCTGGTCAACGTCCTGCCGACCGGCCGGAACTTCTACTCGGTCGACCCCAAGGCCATTCCCTCCAGGCTGAGTTGGGAGGTCGGGCAGTCTCTCGCGGACTCACTGATCCAGCGGTACCTGCAGGACACCGGCGAGTACCCGAAGTCGGTCGGCCTGACGGTCTGGGGTACGTCCGCGATGCGCACCCAGGGCGACGACATCGCCGAGATCCTGGCGCTGCTTGGCTGCCGGCCGGTGTGGGACGACGCCTCGCGCCGGGTGACCGGCTTCGAGGTGGTGCCGCTCGCGGAGCTCGGCCGGCCGCGCATCGACGTCACGGTCCGCATCTCCGGCTTCTTCCGGGACGCGTTCCCGCACGTCGTCGGGCTGATCGACGACGCGGTGCGCGCGGTGGCCGATGCGGATGAGCCCGCCGAGCAGAACTTCGTCCGCGCCCACGCCGACGAGGACACCGCCGCGCACGGCGACCGGCGGCGCGCGACCTCCCGGATCTTCGGCTCCAAGCCGGGGGCCTACGGGGCCGGGCTGCTGCCGCTGATCGACGCCCGCAACTGGCGCAGCGACGCCGACCTCGCCGAGGTGTACGCGGTGTGGGGCGGCTACGCGTACGGGCGCGGGCTCGACGGGCGGGCCGCGCGCGGCGACATGGAGACGGCGTTCAAGCGGATCGCCGTGGCCGCGAAGAACGTCGACACCCGCGAGCACGATCTCGTCGACGCCGACGACTACTTCCAGTACCACGGCGGCATGGTCGCCATGGTGCGCCATCTGACGGGCGAGAGCCCCGAGGCCTACGTCGGCGACTCCGCCACCCCGGACCAGGTCAAGACCCGCACCCTCGGCGAGGAGACCCACCGGGTGTTCCGGGCCCGCGTGGTCAACCCGCGCTGGATGGCGGCGATGCGGCGGCACGGCTACAAGGGCGCCTTCGAGATGGCGGCGACCGTCGACTACCTCTTCGGGTACGACGCCACGGCCGGGGTCGTGGACGACTGGATGTACGAGAAGCTCAGCGCCGAGTACGTCTTCGCCCCGGAGAACCGGGAGTTCATGAAGAAGTCCAACCCGTGGGCGCTGCGCGGCATCACCGAACGGCTCCTGGAGGCCGCCGACCGCGGGCTGTGGGCCGAACCGGACGCGGACACACTGGAGCGGTTGCGCGCCACGTATCTGGAGCTCGAAGGCGATCTGGAGGGCGACGACAAGTGAGTACCCCGTTCCCGTTCACGGCCGTGGTCGGCCAGGACGACCTGCGGCTCGCGCTGCTGCTGAACGCCGTGTCGCCGGCGGTCGGCGGTGTGCTGGTGCGCGGCGAGAAGGGCACCGCCAAGTCGACGGCCGTGCGCGCCCTTTCGGCGCTCATGCCGAAGCTCGACGTCGTGTCCGGTTGCCGCTTCTCCTGCGACCCCGACTCCCCCGACCCCGCCTGCCCGGACGGCCCGCACGAGCCGGGGGCGTTCGAGACGCGCCCGGCACGCATGGTCGAACTGCCCGTCGGTGCCTCGGAGGACCGGCTCGTCGGCGCGTTGGACATCGAGCGGGCGCTCGCCGAGGGCGTCAAGGCCTTCGAGCCCGGCCTGCTCGCCGACGCGCACCGCGGGATCCTCTACGTCGACGAGGTCAACCTCCTCCACGACCACCTGGTCGACCTGCTCCTGGACGCCGCCGCGATGGGCGCCTCGTACGTCGAACGCGAGGGCGTCTCCGTCCGCCATGCCGCCCGTTTCCTTCTGGTCGGGACCATGAACCCCGAAGAGGGCGAACTGCGGCCGCAGTTGCTCGACCGCTTCGGGCTGACCGTGGAGGTCGCGGCCTCGCGGGAACCGGACCAGCGGGTGGAGGTCGTACGGCGGCGACTCGCCTACGACGACGATCCGGCCGGTTTCGCGACCCGTTGGGCGGACGAGGAGGCTTCGGTACGTCAACGTATCGTCGCCGCCCGGGAGTTGTTGCCGTCGGTGCGCCTGGGCGACGGGGCGCTGCGGCAGATCGCGGCGACCTGCGCCGCCTTCGAGGTGGACGGCATGCGGGCCGACATCGTGATGGCGCGCACGGCGACGGCGCTGGCGGCGTGGGCCGGGCGGACCGACGTGCTCGCCGAGGACGTACGGCAGGCGGCACTGCTCGCGCTGCCGCACCGGCGGCGGCGTAATCCCTTCGACGCCCCGGGACTCGACGAGGACAAGCTCGACGAGACGCTGGAGGAGTTCGGGGAGCCCGAGGACGACGATCCGGGGCCGGACGGACCCGGCGGTGGTGGCGGGCAGCCGCCCTCCGACTCGGACGGTCCGCAGGGCGGTGACACCGGTGCGCAGCCGGAGGCCGGGGAGGGCGGCGAGCCGCAGCCCTCGGGAGCCGGCGAGCAGTCCGCCGTACGGGCCTCCGAGCCGTTCCGCACGAAGGTGCTGAGCGTGCCCGGGATCGGTGAGGGTGCCGCCGGGCGGCGTTCGCGGGCACGCACCGAGCACGGCCGGACGACGGGGGCGCGGCGGCCTCGCGGAGCCCTGACCAAGCTGCACTTGGCGGCGACCGTGCAGGCGGCCGCGCCGCATCAGCGGGCGCGCGGGCGGTCGGGGCGGGGGCTGGTCGTACGGCGGGACGATCTGCGGCAGGCGACCCGGGAGGGGCGCGAGGGGAACCTCGTGCTGTTCGTGGTCGACGCCTCCGGGTCGATGGCGGCCCGGCAGCGGATGAGTGCCGTGAAGGGGGCCGTGCTGTCGCTGCTGCTGGACGCGTATCAGCGGCGGGACAAGGTGGGGCTGGTGACGTTCCGGGGGGCGGCGGCCGAGCTCGCGCTGCCGCCGACCTCGTCCGTGGACGCGGCGGCCGTACGGCTGGAGTCGCTGCCGACCGGTGGGCGCACGCCGCTGGCGGCCGGGCTGCTGAAGGCGCACGACGTGCTGCGCGTGGAGCGGTTGCGGGATCCGGCGCGGCGGGCGCTCGTGGTGCTGGTGACCGACGGCCGGGCCACGGGTGGTCCGGAACCGGTCGCGCTGGCCGGGCGGGCGGCTCGGCTGCTGGCGGCCGAGCAGGTCGCGTCCGTGGTCGTCGACTGCGAGTCCGGGCCCGTGCGGCTGGGGCTCGCCGGGCAGCTCGCGGGTGAGCTCGAAGGCGCGGCGGTGACGCTCGACGAGTTGCGGGCGGACTCGATCGCCGGGCTGGTGCGGGACGTGCAGGGGGCGCAGAGGACGCAGGGGACTTCGAGGAGGGTCGCGTAATGCCGCAGGGGCAGCCGAGTGTCGTACCGGACGATGGACTGACGACTCGTCAGCGTCGTAACCGGCCGCTCGTGGTCGTGCACACCGGGATCGGGAAGGGCAAGTCCACCGCCGCCTTCGGGCTCGCGCTGCGGGCCTGGAACCAGGGGTGGCCGATCGGGGTGTTCCAGTTCGTCAAGTCGGCGAAGTGGAAGGTCGGCGAGGAGAACGCGCTGCGGGTGCTGGGGGCGTCCGGGGAAGGCGGGTCCGTCGACTGGCACAAGATGGGCGAGGGGTGGTCCTGGGTTCAGCGGGACTCCCAGATGGACAACGAGGAGAAGGCCCGCGAGGGCTGGGAGCAGGTCAAGCGGGACCTCGCCGCCGAGACGTACAAGCTGTATGTGCTCGACGAGTTCGCCTACCCGATGCACTGGGGGTGGGTGGACACCGACGAGGTCGTGGCGGTGCTGCGGGAGCGGCCGGGTACCCAGCATGTCGTCATCACCGGGCGGAACGCGCCCGAGAAGCTCGTCGACTTCGCCGACCTCGTGACCGACATGTCCAAGGTCAAGCACCCCATGGACGCCGGGCAGAAGGGGCAGCGGGGTATCGAGTGGTGATGTCCTCCTCCGTGTCCGTCGCGTCCGTCCCCCGGCTGGTGATCGCCGCGCCGTCCTCCGGCAGCGGCAAGACCACCGTCGCCACGGGGTTGATGGCCGCGTTCGCCGCGCGGGGGCTGGCCGTGTCCCCGCACAAGGTCGGGCCGGACTACATCGACCCCGGGTACCACGCGCTCGCCACCGGGCGGGTGGGGCGGAACCTCGACGCGTACCTGTGCGGGCCCGAGTCCGTCGGGCCGTTGTTCCTGCACGGGGCTCGGGGGTGTGACATCGCCGTCGTCGAAGGTGTGATGGGGATGTTCGACGGGGCCGCGGGGGAGGGTGAACTGGCGTCCACCGCTCATGTGGCGAAGCTGTTGCGGGCGCCGGTGGTGCTGGTGGTGGACGCGTCGTCGCAGTCCCGGTCCGTGGCGGCGTTGGTGCACGGGTTTGCCTCCTGGGATCCGGAGGTGCGGGTCGGGGGCGTGATCCTGAACAAGGTGGCGTCCGACCGGCACGAGGAGCTGCTGCGGGAGGCGTTGGACTCGGCCGGCGTGCCTGTGCTGGGGGTATTGCGGCGGACGGCTCAAGTGGACACGCCTTCACGGCACTTGGGGCTGGTGCCGGTTGCCGAACGGCGCGCTGCCGCGGTGGAGGCCGTGGCGGCGATGGCGGCGCAGGTTGCCGCCGGGTGCGATCTCGCGGCGCTGGCTGAGCTGGCGCGTGGTGCGGGTGTGTTGTCGTGTGCGGCTTGGGATGCGGCGGAGGCGCTGGGGGCTGCGCCCCCAGACCCCCATCGGCCCGAAGGGCCTCGTCCTCAAACTCCCCCAGAGGGGGGACCCCCAGACGGGCTTGACAGAGCCGGCCCGGGCTCAAGAGTGCGGGTCGCCATCGCCGGTGGGTCCGCCTTCACCTTCTCCTATGCCGAGCACAGTGAACTGCTTGCCGCCGCCGGTGCCGAAGTCGTCCCCTTCGACCCCCTCCGTGACGAGGAACTGCCGGACGGGACACGCGGGTTGGTCATCGGTGGCGGGTTTCCCGAGGTCTACGCCGCCGAGCTGTCCGCCAACGAACCTCTGCGGAAGGCCGTTGCAGCTCTCGCAGAGACTGGCGCTCCCGTTGCCGCCGAGTGTGCCGGGCTGCTGTATCTGTGCCGGGAGCTCGACGGGCTGCCGATGTGCGGGGTGCTCGATGCCGGCGCCCGGATGTCCGAGCGGCTGACTCTCGGGTATCGCGACGCCGTGGCCGTCAGCGACAGTGTGCTTGCCGCTACCGGAACCCGGATGCGTGGGCACGAGTTTCATCGGACGGTCGTCGAGCCCGGGGCGGGGGCGGCTCCCGCCTGGGGTGTGCGCGCCCCGGCGCCGCGGGTCGAAGGTTTCGTACAACAAGGTGTGCACGCGAGTTATCTGCACACGCACTGGGCGTCCGAGCCCGGTGTCGCCCGTCGGTTCGTGGAGAGGTGCCGGACGTCATGAGCAGCAGCAGGTTGATCGGGGTCGGGGTGGGTCCCGGGGATCCGGAGTTGGTCACCGTCAAGGGGGTCAATGTCCTGCGGGCCTCCGATGTCGTCGTCGTGCCCGTCATGGCCGCATCCGATGGAAAGGATGGCGGAGAGCCCGGCCGGGCCGAGGCCACCGTCCTGCACTACGTGGCCGAGGAGAAGGTCGTCCGGGTCGTGTTCGCGCTCAACGAGCGCAGCGACCGCGGGCGGCGCGAGGCCGCCTGGGACGCTGCCGGGGCGCGGGTCGCCGAGTTGCTGCGGGCCAACGACTCCGTCGCGTTCGCCACCATCGGCGATCCCAACGTGTACTCGACGTTCACCTACCTCGCGCAGACCATCGCCGAACTGGTGCCGGGGACCATGGTGGAGACCGTGCCCGGGATCACCGCCATGCAGGATCTCGCGGCCAGGTCGGGGGCCGTGCTCACCGAAGGCACCGAGCCGCTCACCCTCGTGCCCGTCACCGCCGGGGCCGCCGTGCTCAAGGACGCCCTGGGCGGGCCGGGCACCGTCGTCGCCTACAAGTTCGGGCGGCAGGCCGGCGAGGTCGCCGAGGCGCTGCGCGAGACCGGCCGGATCGACGACGCCGTGTGGGGTTCCGCGCTCGGGCTGGAGTCGGAGTTCATCCGGCCGGCCGCCGAGCTCGACGGTGCTCCTCTTCCCTATCTCTCCACCCTCATCGCGCCCGCGCCGCGCGACGGCGGGCGCGGCGGCAAGCTGTGATCGGCGTGGCCGACATGACCGATGAGACCGACGTGATCGACGTGATCGGCGTGACCGGCGTCGGGTCATCCGGCCAGGCCCACCACCAGCCAGATGAACGCCGCCCCGGCCACCGTGCACAGCAGCGTCGAGCGGGCGGGGTGTTCGTGGTGGGCCTCGGGAAGGATCTCGGCCGCGGCCAGGTAGAGGAGTACGCCGCCGAACAGTCCGAGATAGCCGCCGAGCAGGCCCACCGGGATGGTGACGAACGCGGTGGACGCCGCGCCGACCACCGGTGCCGCCGCGTCCGCGAACAGCATGCCCAGCGCCTTGCGGCGGGCGTTTCCGTACAGGCTCGTGATCGTGTACGTGTTGAAGCCGTCCGCGAAGTCGTGGGCCACGACCGCGAGCGCGACCGCCGCGCCCATGCCGCCGCCGACCTGGAAGGCCGCGCCGATGGCCACGCCGTCCATGGCGCTGTGGCCGACCATCGCCGCGGCCGCCGTGAGGCCCACCTCGGGCGCCCGGCCGTTGGTCTCCTCCCCGCCGTGCGCGGCCTGACGGGCGGCCAGCAGGCGTTCCACCAGATGAGCCAGCAGGAATCCGGCCACGAACAGGAGCAGGGCCGCCGGGACGCCGAAGACCTCTTCGCCCGCCGCCTTCAGCGCCTCCGGCAGCAGATCCAGGCCCACGACACCGAGCATCAGGCCGCCGGCCAGGCCCAGGACCAGGTGGCGGCGGTCGGTCACACGCTGTGCCGTCCAGCCGCCGGCCAGCGTCATCAGGAACGCGCCGAGCGCGACGAAGACCGCCATGAGCCCTTCGTATCCGATCAACCCTCGTTCACGCACATCCGACAGCAACATCCGCCGCTCTCGTAGGACGCGGCACCCGTAAAACGCAGCATCTGCAGGACCAAGAGATTTACCAGAGAGGACCTTTCCCATGGCCGATGCCCCCACCGGCAAGGTGACCTTCGTCGGTGCCGGCCCCGGCGCCGCCGACCTGTTGACGTTCCGTGCCGCGCGCGCCATCGCCGAGGCCGACGTCGTGATCTGGGCCGCGAGCCTGGTCCAGGCGGAGGTCCTCGAGCACGCGCGCGAGGACGCGGAGATCCTCGACTCGGCGACGATGTCGCTGGAGGACGTGGTCGACGTCTACCGGCGGGCCCGGTCCGAAGGCCTGCGGGTCGCCCGGATTCACTCCGGTGATCCTGCCCTCTGGGGCGGGACCCAGGAGCAGCTCGACCGGTGTGCGCGGATCGGCATCGAGACGGAGATCGTGCCCGGTGTGTCCGCCTTCTCGGCCGTCGCCGCGCTCGCGCAGCGCGAGTTGACCATCCCGGAGGTCGCGCAGTCCGTCGTCCTCACCCGGCTCGGCGGCGGCAAGACACCGATGCCGCCCGGGGAGGAGGTGCGGGAGTTCGCCAAGCACGGCACCACCATGGCGATCTTCCTGTCGGCCGCGCGGAGCGGTCAGTTGGTGCGGGAGTTGCTGGAGGGCGGCTACCCGACCTCCACTCCGGTCGTCGTCGCCTACCAGGCGACCTGGCCCGAGGAACTGGTCGTGCGGTGCACGATCGCGACGCTGGAGGAGACGGTCAAGGAGCACAAGCTCTGGAAGCACACCCTCTTCCTGGTCGGCCCGGCGCTGGACGCCGAGGGCACGCGCTCGCACCTGTACCACCCCGGCCACTTCCACGGCTACCGAAAGGCCGACCCGGAGGCCCGCAGGGCCCTGCGCGCGCGGGGTGCCAGTACGTGATCACGGTGGTCGGCACGGGGACGGGCACGCCGGTTCCGCTCGATGCGGTGGCGGGGGCCGAGCTCGTCGTGGGCGGGCGACGGCACTTGGACGCCGTACCGCTGCCCGAGGACGCCGAGCGGATCGTCCTCGGGCCGCTGGCGCCCGCCCTGGACGCCATGGAGGAGTACGTCGGCAAGGACCGGCGCGTGGTCGTGCTGGCCTCCGGGGATCCCGGGTTCTTCGGGATCGTGCGGGCGCTGGCCGAGCGGTTCGGTGCGCATCGCCTGGACGTGCGGCCCGGTGTCTCGTCCGTCGCCACCGCCTTCGCCCGGCTGGGGCTGACCTGGGACGACGCGGTCGTGGTCAGCGCGCACGGGCGGGATTCGCGGACGGCCCTCCATGTGTGCCGGGCGCATCCGAAGGTCGCCGTGCTGACCGGGCCCGGTGCCGGGCCCGCCGAGTTGGGCGCCGCGCTGGCCCGCAGCGCGCCCGGCCGGGTCCTCGTCGTCGCCTCCGCGCTGGGCTCCGGGGACGAGCGCCTGGAGCGGGTCTCCCCCGCCGAGGCCGCGGGCCGCGACTGGGGTACGGCGGTGAGTGTCGTCCTGTGCCTGGACGAGACGCGGACGCTCGGTCCCGTACGGACGCTCGCGGGGGCCGCACGGCCCGACAAGTGGGCGCTGGACGAGGGCGACTTCGCGCACCGCGACTCGATGATCACCAAGTTCGAGGTACGGGCCCTGGCGCTGGCCCGGCTCGGGCCGCGCCCCGGCGACCTGGTCTGGGACGTCGGCTCCGGCTCGGGATCCGTGGCCGTGGAGTGCGCACGCCTCGGCGCCGCCGTCAGCGCGGTCGAGAAGGCCCCGGACGGGGTGGAGCGGATCCGCGCCAACGCGGGTGCGCACGGCGTCGACGTGCACGTGGTGCACGGGGCGGCGCCCGCGGTGCTGTCCGAACTCGACGATCCCGACGCCGTGTTCGTCGGCGGCGGGGGGCGCGAGCTGCCCGACATCGTCGGCGCGTGTGCGCGGCGGGCCCGGCGGACGGTCGTGGTCGCCATGGCCGCGCTGGACCGGGTGCCCGCGGTGCGCACCGCGCTCACCGGTGCCGGGTTCGACTGCGACGGGGTGCTGCTGCAGTCGTCCCGGCTCGCACCGCTGCCGGGGGACGTGACCCGGCTCGCGGCGACCAATCCGGTTTTCCTGCTGTGGGGTGTCAGAAACCCCGTGTATCGAGAGGGAGTTGCCCTGTGATCGGCCTCATTTCCGCCACCGCGGCGGGGGCGGCGGCGCGCGACCGGCTGGCCGCGGCGTGGCCGGACCGCACGCGCGTGTACGAGGGTCCCGTCAAGGACGCCGTACGCGCCGCGTTCGCGGAGTGCGAGCAGCTCGTGTGCTTCCTGGCGACCGGAGCCGTCGTACGGCTCGTGGCGCCGCTGCTCGGCGACAAGGCGTCCGACCCCGGTGTGGTGTGCGTCGACGAGGGCGGGCGGTTCGCCGTGTCGCTGGTCGGTGGGCATGGCGGCGGCGCCAACGAACTCGCCGAGCGGGTGGGTGAGTTGCTGGGTGCCGAGCCTGTCGTCACCACGGCTACGGACGCCGTCGGCATCCCCGGTCTGGACACGCTCGGTCTCCCGGTGGAGGGCGACGTCGCCGGCGTGACGCGGACCCTGCTGGACGGAGAGCCGGTCGTCCTGGACGCCGAGGTGGCGTGGCCGCTGCCTCCCGTGCCCTTCGCAGCGCAGGGCGCGCACACCGTCCGGCTGACGGACCGTGCGGTCGAACCGTCCGCCGGTGAGGTGCTGCTCCGCCCGCCGACCCTCGTCGTCGGTGTCGGTGCGTCCAAGGGCGCCCCGGTCGAGGAGGTGCTCGGGCTGGTCGAGGGCGCGTTGCGGGACGCGGGACTGTCGCCTCGTAGCGTCGCCGAGCTCGCCACCGTGGACGCCAAGCGCGAGGAGCCCGGCATCGTCGAGGCGGCCGCGCGGCTCGGGGTGCCCGTAGTGACGTACTCCGCCGAGGAGTTGGCGACGGTCGATGTCCCCAACCCCTCCGAGGCTCCCCTCGCCGCCGTGGGCACCCCTTCCGTCGCGGAGGCCTCCGCACTCGCGCGCGGCGGTGAACTCCTCGTCCCCAAGCGGAAGTCCGAGCGGGCGGACGGGCAGCCGGCGATGGCGACCTGTGCCGTCGTACGGCGTCCGGGGCGCGGGCGGCTCGCGGTGGTCGGGCTCGGTCCCGGCGCCCGCGATCTGCTCACCCCGCGCGCCGAGGCCGAACTGCGGCGCGCCTCGGTGCTCGTCGGGCTCGACCAGTACGTCGACCAGATCCGCGACCTGCTGCGGCCCGGCACCCGGATCCTGGAGTCGGGGCTCGGCGCCGAGGAGGAGCGGGCGCGGACCGCGGTGGCCGAGGCCCGGAAGGGACAGGCCGTCGCGCTGATCGGCAGCGGGGACGCGGGCGTGTACGCCATGGCCTCCCCCGCCCTCGCCGAGGCGTCCGACGACATCGACGTGATCGGCGTTCCCGGCGTCACCGCCGCGCTCGCGGCCGGGGCGATCCTCGGTGCGCCCCTCGGGCACGACCACGTGTCGATCAGCCTCTCCGATCTGCACACGCCGTGGGAGGTCATCGAGCGACGCGTCCGCGCGGCGGCCGAGGCGGACATCGTGGTCACCTTCTACAACCCCCGTTCCCGCGGCCGGGACTGGCAGCTGCCGAAGGCCCTGGCGATCCTCGCCGAGCACCGGGAGCCGACGACGCCGGTCGGTGTCGTACGCAACGCGTCGCGGCCGGACGAATCCAGCCGGGTGACGTCCCTGGCCTCGCTCGACCCGGCGACGGTCGACATGATGACGGTCGTGACCGTGGGCAACACGGCGACCCGGCGGATCGCGGGGCGCATGGTGACGCCGCGCGGCTACCGCTGGCAGGAGGCCGCATCGACGAGCGGCTCCGCCGCGGGGCAGGAACAGGAGGGCGCCCAGTGAACCGTGTGGTCCACCCGATCGAGCAGGAGTCCTACCGGCGGCTGCGTGCCCGCCTGGACACCTCGCACTTCCCGCCGCTGACGCGCGCGGTGGTGGAGCGGGTCATCCACTCCGCCGCCGACCTCGACTACGCGAGCGATCTCGTGCTGGACGAGGGGCAGTTGGAGAAGGCGCACGTCGCGCTGCACGCCGGGGCGCCCGTGGTCGTCGACGTCGAGATGGTGGGCGCCGGGATCACCCGGCGGGAGACCGTCTGCCGGCTCAGGGACGCCGAGTCCGGTCCCGGGCTGACCCGTTCGGCGCACGCGATCCGGCTCGCCCACGAGCAGGTCGGGCCCGGCGCCCTCTGGGTGATCGGCAACGCTCCGACCGCGCTGGAGGAACTGCTGGCCCTGGACGCGGCCCCGGCCCTCGTCATCGGGCTGCCCGTCGGCTTCGTCGGCGCGGTCGAGTCCAAGGCCGCGTTGCGCGAGAGCGGGCTGCCCGCCGTCAGCAACGTGTCCGAGAAGGGCGGGTCGGCGGTCGCCGCCGCCGCGCTCAACGCCCTGCTGTATCACCCCGTTTCGCATCCCGCCGCACCGTCAGACTCACAGTCCGAGGAGAAATCGTGACCACCCCGCCGCCCGCCCTGCTCATCGCCGGTCATGGCACCCGGGACGACGCCGGAGCCGAGGCGTTCCGCGACTTCGTACGGCAGCTGCAGCTCCGGTCCGACATGCCCGTCGCGGGCGGCTTCATCGAGCTGTCCGCGCCGCCGCTGGGCGAGGCCGTCTCGGGACTGGTGGCGCGGGGTGTCCGCAGGTTCGCCGCCGTGCCGCTGATGCTGGTGTCCGCCGGGCACGCCAAGGGGGACATCCCGGCGGCGCTGTCCCGCGAGAAGGAACGGCACCCGGGGATCTCGTACACCTACGGGCGCCCGCTGGGCCCGCACCCCTCGCTGCTGTCGGTCCTGGAGCGACGGCTGGACGAGGCGCTCGGAGGGACCGCGCGCACCCCGCAGGACCGGGCGGACGTGACCGTGCTGCTCGTCGGCCGCGGCTCCACCGACCCGGACGCCAACGCCGAGGTGCACAAGGCGGCGCGGCTGCTGTGGGAAGGGCGCGGATACGCGGGCGTGGAGACGGCGTTCGTGTCGCTGGCGGCACCTGACGTGCCCAGCGGCCTGGACCGGTGCGTCAAGCTGGGCGCCGAACGGATCGTGGTCCTCCCGTACTTCCTCTTCACCGGCATCCTGCCGGACCGGGTGCGGCAGCAGACCGAGGGCTGGGCGGCCGCGCACCCGGAGATCGAGGTGCGGTCCGCGGACGTCATCGGTCCGGAACCGGAGCTGCTCGACCTGGTGTTGGAGCGGTACGAGGAAGCCGTCAAGGGCGACCTGCGGATGAACTGCGACTCGTGCGTGTACCGAATCGCGCTGCCCGGCTTCGAGGACAAGGTGGGGCTGCCGCAGCAGCCGCACTTCCACCCGGACGACGACGGCCACCATCACCACCACGGCCATCACCACCACGACGGACACGCCCATGCGCATTGAGGGGAACACCGACGGCACCCACGACCTGCGCCACCACGGTGACGCGGAGGTACGGGACGACGGTTCGGCGCTCGTCGACCTGGCCGTGAACGTCCGCTCCGGCACTCCTCCGGCCTGGCTGCGCGAGCGCGTCGCCGGTTCGCTCGGCTCGCTCGCGGCCTATCCGGACGGCCGGGCCGCGCGCGCGGCGGTGGCGGCGCGGCACGGTCTTCCGGTGGAGCGGGTGCTGCTGACGGCGGGCGCGGCCGAGGCCTTCGTGCTGCTGGCCCGGGCTCTGAAAGTGCGTCAACCGGTCGTGGTCCACCCCCAGTTCACGGAGCCGGAGGCGGCGCTGCGGGACGCGGGCCACACGGTGGGCCGGGTGCTGCTGCGGGAGGAGGACGGCTTCCGGCTGGACCCGGCGGCGGTCCCCGAGGACGCGGATCTGGTGGTGATCGGCAACCCGACGAACCCGACGTCCGTCCTCCACCCTGTCGCGTCCATCGCCGAACTCGCCCGCCCCGGGCGGACGTTGGTCGTCGACGAGGCGTTCATGGACGCGGTGCCGGGTGAGCGCGAGGCGCTGGCCGGCCGGACGGACGTGCCGGGGCTCGTGGTCCTGCGCAGCCTGACCAAGACCTGGGGGCTGGCAGGACTCCGCATCGGCTACGTCCTGGCCGCCCCCGAGACGATTGCCGACCTGGAACGCGCCCAGCCCCTGTGGCCGGTGTCCACGCCCGCGCTGGCCGCCGCCGAGGCCTGCATGGGGCCGCAGGCGCTGGCCGAGGCGGCGCACGCGGCCCACCGCATCGCCGCGGACCGGGCCCATCTCGTCGCCGGGCTCAGCGAGTTCGCCTCGGACGGGCTGCGGCTCGCGGAACCGGCCGAGGGTCCCTTCGTCCTCGTACGAGTGCCGAGGGCGGCGGCCGTGCGACGGCACCTGCGGGACCTGGGCTTCGCCGTACGACGAGGAGACACCTTCCCGGGGCTCGACGAGCAGTGGCTGCGGCTGGCGGTGCGGGACCGGGCGACGGTCAACTCCTTCCTCCAGGCGCTGGACCAGGCACTGACCCTGGCGTCGTCGCGACGCTGACCGGCGGCACCCGCTCGAGAGTGCCGTCCGGGAAGCGGATCTCCACGGTTCCGTCGCCGTCGACGTTCGCGCCCGCTCCCGTGAGCGGGACGTCCTGGTCGGCGGTCAGGACGACCAGGGTCACCAACAACCGTGCGCCGTGGGCCAGTTCAAGGCAGGGCGTCGCCGAACGGTGTCCGACGGCGTTGGTGCCGACAGCATGCACGACCGTGCCCTCGGCGTCGCTCCAGCCGTACAGACCGACGATCGCGCTGGTGAGTCCGTCGGCGCGGCGGACCAGCGCCGTGCCCGGTCCGGTAAGGGCAACCGGCGGGGCAAAGTCGTCAGCGACCGCCCAACCCCCCTCCCGTACCGGCGTGTTGGTCCGTGCGTCGACGCGATGCACCCGCACCTCCCACGGACCGTGCACCACACTGACCGTCTCGATGCCGCTGCCGCAGCCACTGCTGTCGCCGTGCCGGGAAGCGGCGCGGCGGCCCTCGGCGCCCAGGGGCTGGATGCGACCGCGCCGGGAAGGGGTGCCGTCGGGCGCGAGCAGCGCGAGGTGGTTGTCGGGGCCGGGCGTCTCGGGGGCCGTCGCGCTGGAGTAGGCGAGGCGGGAGTAGTGCGGACTGTCCTCCTCGGTCGCGGGCGGGGGCGGAAGCCGGTCGCTGCCGTGGTTGACGAGCCGGACGATCCCGTCGGCGGCGGTGGAGTGCAGTAGCCAGCCGGGAGCGGGCAGGGCCACGCGGACATCGGCGGTGTCGACGGGCGCGGGCTCTTCGGGTGCCGTCCACACCGGATGGCTCTCGGGCAGCAGCAGGCCGAGGAAGGCCTTGCTCGCCCAGTACGGGGAGGCGGGGCCCGAGTAACGCTGGGTGACGGGGAGGAAGGGCCGGTACCAGCCGAGCGTGAGCAGGCCCCGCTCGTCGGGCACCCCGCGTTCGGCGAAGTGCTTCAGGGCGCCCGAGGCGAGGCGCCGGGTGCGGCCGGGCGGCAACGGCGTGGCGTCGGCCAGGACACCGGCCCACAACGGGGCGGCGGCTGCAAACCGGTAGGTGAGGGACCGGCCTTGATGGACCGGAGCCCCGTCGGAACCGAAGAAGTGCTGGTGGACGCCGAGGAATTCACGCAGCCGGACGCGGTGTCGCGCCACCGTGTCCGCGTCCGCGCGCGGGCCCGCGATCCGCGCCCACAGCACCGGATACAGGTGCAGCGCCCAGGCGTTGTAGTAGTCGAACTTCCGCCCGTCCCCGTCGGTGTACCAGCCGCCACCCCGGTACCAGTCGTCCAACCGGGCGAGCCCGGCGTCGATCTCGGCGCGGCGGTACGGGGCGCCGACCGAGGCGAGGAACTCCTCGACGATGACCTGGAACAGCCGCCAGTTGGAGTCGTTGACGTCGGCACCGACGAAGTCACCGAGCCAGTGGACGGTTTGCTCGCGTACGCGGTCATCGAGCTGGTCCCACAGCCAGAGCCGAGACTCATGCAGGCCGATGGCGACGGAAGCCGCCTCGACCATCGGCTGCGCCCGGTCGGTGATGGGCGGCCAGCGTTCGGCATGGTGCGGGTCGGTACCGGCGGCGAGTCCTGTGGCGTACCGCTCGATGAGGGCGGGGCCGACGCGTCCTCCGGAGCCGGCCATACGGAAGGCGGCGAGGAGGAAGGAGCGGGCGAACCCTTCCAGCCCGTCCGACCAAGGACCGGAGTGGCTGGGCGGACCGGGCGGACGGTACTGGGCGAAGCCCGGGGAGGCGTAAGGAAGCAGGCCGTCGAGGAGACGGTCGGCGAGCACCTCCCAGTGGGCGCGGGTCCAGCCGGTGAGGGGCGAGACCACCGGGTCCGGAGGCGGAAGGTCGGGCAGGTGCTTCGGGCCGGGGAGCGACACGTCGGGCGCGGTCATGCGGTGGTGAGTCCTCCGTGTTGATCAGATGCCGGGCAGGAGCAACGCGCCCCAAAGGGGCGCGGGGCTTGATCGATATGCGGCTCCGCCGCGTGGGCGCGACCACCCACAACTCACCCGCAGTCGCCCGACAGCCTTTCCGGCCCAGCGACGCTTCGGCGCACGACGATGTGAGTACCGAGCAAGTGGTGCCTGCCACCGGCGTGTTCAGGGTCGCGCAGAGCGATACGCACGGCCGCCCGGCCGAGTTCCTCCGCAGGCGTACGAACAGTCGTCAACGGCGGATTGAAGTCCTCGGCGAGCGGAATGTCGTTGTACCCGACGACCGAGATGTCGTCCGGGACGACAAGCCCCGCATCGGCAACAGCGCGCAGCACACCCGCCGCGACCATGTCGTCCCCGGCGACGACGGCGGTGAACTCCCTTGTCTCCTTGAGGAGTTCGCCCATGGCCCGCAGGCCCGCCGCGCGACCGAGGCCACAGTCGACGACCCGCGCGGCCGCCGGGGACAACCCGTACTCGGCAAGCGCGGCCCGATACCCCGCAACCCGTGCATCGAGCGCGGTGTTACCGGGCAACCCGCCGAGGAACACGATCCGGCGATGACCGGCAGACAACAGATGCCCGGTGATCGCACGAGCCCCCGCCTCATTGTCGAACTCGACGACGAGAGCGGGGATCTCGGGATCCGGCGCGGGCCGCCCGCACAACACCAGGCGGGCGCCGGTCGCGTCGAGCGCCTGGGCATAGTGCGCCACGCGCGAGCGATACGCGTCGTCCTCCACCACCCCTCCGACGAGGATCACCAGCCGCGCCCCCTCCTCCCGCATCAGCTGCACGAACTCCATCTCACGCTGCGGATCCCCGCCGGTCGCACCGACCACGCACAGCCACCCCCGGTCGGCGGCCTCGGCCTCCACACCCTCGGCGACCTGGGCGTAGAAGGGACTGGTGACCTGGCGGACCACGACCGCGGCCATCTTGCGACCGCCGCCCACCAGGGCGCGGGCATGCGCGTTGGCGACATAGTCGAGCTCGCGAGCGGCACGCAGGACACGGGCCGCGGTGGCAGGCGGCACCGGATGGTTGCCGCTCAGTGCACGCGAGGCCGTGGCGATGGACACGCCCGCCCGCTCGGCGACCTCCCGGATCGTGACCCGTCCCCTGCCCGCCATGCCGTCTCCCATCCCCCGTGTCCCCTCTGCCACCAGCGGCGGTTCACCTGTTGGCCGCATAGTCCTTCGCGTACTCCTCGGCCATTCTGTCGCCGCCCCGGGCACGCCATTTCTTCACGGTCGCGTCCCACTCCGAAAGGGTCAGCCGGCCCGCGACGATCCCGGTGACGGTGTCGTCGAGCAGCGCCTTCAGGGTCGTGCCCTGGGAGTTGTTCGTGGCGGACTGCAGGCCGAAGGAGGCGTTGCGGATGGCGTGCGGCACCGTTTTCTGCTGCCAGGTGTGCAAGGCCCGTACGGCGTCCGGCAGACCCGGCACGAAGAGCACCTGGGGGCCTTCGGCAAGGTACTTCAACGGCAGGTTGGTGTTGTTCTCGACGTCACCGAGCTTGGTGGGCTCCGGGGAGCCGTCCTTGCCGCGGGTGAAGTGGGTGCCCTCAACACCGTAGTGGACGAGTTCCCACTCCTTGCTGCCGAAGGGGGCGGCGAGGTGGTCGAGGATGCGCAGAAGCAGCTGGATGCGCTCCTTCTTCGCCTTCTTGAGGATGGTGTAGCCGAAGGAGCGGCGGGCGGCGACGATTCCGCCGGGCTCGCCGTCCACGCTGTAGGGCAGCGCCGCGGCCGGGGACAACTTGCCCTGCGACTCGAGGTACTTGGGCAGGTAGGCGCCGAAGCCGTCCTGCATGGAGCCGACGGTGCCGTTGTAGTAGAGGGTGGTCAGGTCGATCTGGGAGACGGACGTGGAGTCGGGGTAGTACGAGCCGGCCTTGCGCAGCCCCGACTGGAAGGCGATGGCGGCCCTGTAACGCTCGTCGGCGTACCCCGGCTCGAACGTGCCGTTCTTGGTGACGGACCAGCCCTGCGGCGCGTTGTGCGCGGCGGAGTGCACGGCGTTGCCGAACAGCGAGCCCTGAGCGGCCCCGAGGGCGTACGTACGACCGCTGGTCGCCTGTTTCGTCACGGCGGCGAAGTCGTCGGACGTCCAGCCCTCCTTCATGCCCGCGTCGCTGAACATGCCCTGGTTGATCCAGAGCGTGGAGCCGGGCAGCGGGCGTTCCAACGGGATGCCGTAGATGCGACCGCCGATACGGCCCATGTCGCGCCAGGCGTGGGTCGGGATGTTGGCCAGGTTGGGGTAGTCGGCGACGGCACTGCCCGACAGGTACGGCGTGAGGTCCTCGGCGCGACGCTGCACGAACTGGGCCTCGCGGGGCAGCACGAACCCGGAGAACAGGTTGATGATGTCCGGCAGCGTGTCGGCGTCCCCGGCCATCACCGTGGCCATCTTCTTCTGGTAGTCGGCCTGGGAGATGATCGTGTACTCGATCTTCACGCCGAGCGCCTTCTCGACGGCGGCCCAGAACCTGTTGGCGGAGGCGGGCTTCGGGGGTGTGCCGAAGGACACCGACATGACCTTGACGGTCGAGCCGTCGCCCGGGGTGCGGGAAACGGACTGGACGAGGTCGGAGGGGTAGGCGGTGTAACCGGCCTGGACTCCGGCCTCGGTGGGGGCCAGGTCCGGCTGGGGACCCTTCGCAGGACGGTAGTCGGGCCAGGGGGCGAGCTTCTTGCCGGCGTTGGAGATGTCGCTGTCGCCGGAGCTGGTGGAGCAGGCGGTCAGCAGGGCGGGGGCGGAGAGTGCTGCGCCGCCCACCGCCATGGAGCGCAGGAGGGTGCGTCGGGACATGCTGGGCATGAGCAGGTCGCCTTTCTACACGCGGCTCTTGATGGACTGTCAGCTTTTGCTGGGCTGTCGGCTCCTACCGGTCTGCCGGCACCGGTTGGAGCTCAGCTCTTGATGGCGCCGGTGAGCACGCCCTTGGTGAAGTACTTCTGCAGGAAGGGATAGACGATCAGGATCGGCACGGTGGCGATCACCAGGACCGCCATCTGCACGGTCTGCGGTGCGGTGACCGTGCCCTCGCCTGTGGTCGCGTCGGTGAGCCCGGAACCGGCCACCACATAGGTGCGCAGGACCTGTTGGAGGGGCCAGTGGTCGCTCTCCAGGTAGAGCGAGGCATAGAACCAGGAGTTCCAGTACGCCACCGCGTAGAAGAGGCCGACGACGGCCGACGCGGCCTTGGACAGCGGCAGGACAACCGACCACAGCACCCGCCAGTCCCCCGCACCGTCCAGCCGTGCGGCCTCGTACAACTCCTCGGGGATGCCCTGGAAGAAGCCGCGCAGGACGACCAGGTTGAAGACGTTCACGAGCACCGGGAGGATCAGCGATCCGTAGTTGTCCAGCAGACCCAGCTCCTTGACCAGCAGGAAGCTCGGGATCATGCCGGGCGGGAAGAGGAACGTGAACAGGACGAGCAGCAGCACCGGTTTGCCGCCGAAGACGCCGGGGCGGGAGAGGGCGTAGGCGAGGGTCACTGTGCAGGCAAGGCTGAGCAGGGTGCCGATGATCGTGACGCCGGCGCTGACGCCGAGGGCGTGGGTGACGATGCCGCCGTCGAGGATGTCCCGGTAGGCCTTCAGGGACGGGTCGGTGGGCCACAGGACCCAGCCGCCGCCCGCCACGACCTCGTCGGTGGAGGCGAGGGAGGTCGAGACGATCACCAGGAACGGCACACAGACCAGGAGCACGACGGCGGCGAGCGCGACGGCCTTCCCCGCCTGGGTGACGGGCCTCGGCTTCTCCATCCAGCCGGGCCGGGCATGGGCGCTCATCGGTAGACCCCCTGTTCACCGAGGCGGTGGGCGACCTTGTTCGCGGCGTAGACGAGGAGTGCGCCGACGACGCCCTTGAACAGGCCCGCGGCCGCGGCGAATCCGTAGTCGCCGCCGACGATGCCCTGGTAGTAGACGAAGGTGTCGATGACCTCGGAGGCCTCCGGGCCGACCGCGTCGCGCTGGAGCAGCATCTGCTCGAAGCCAACGGACAGGATGTCACCGAGCCGCATGATGAGCAGCAGCACGATCACCGGGCGGATGGCCGGCAGGGTGACGTGCCAGAAGCGGCGCCAGGGGCCCGCACCGTCGATCGCGGCGGCCTCGTACTGCTGCTCGTCGACCTGCGCCAGCGCGGCGAGGAAGATGATCGTGCCCCAGCCGGCGTCCTTCCAGATCACCTGGGCGACGACGAGCGGCTTGAAGGCGTCCGGGTTGCCGATGATGTCGACGGTGTGCAGACCCATGCCGCCGAGTGAGGAGTTGAGCAGTCCGGTGTCGCCGAGCAGCTGCTGGAAAAGGGCGACAACGATCACCCACGAGATGAAGTGCGGCAGATACACCACCGACTGCACGAAGCGGCGGACGCTGCTCCAGGTGAGGCTGTGCAGGAGCAGGGCGAGGGCGAGCGGCACCGGGAAGTAGAAGACGAGCTGGAGGGCCGCGATCCAGAGGGTGTTGAGGACGGCGGACCAGAACTCCCCGTCCTGGAACATCCGTTGGAAGTTGCCGAGGCCCACCCAGGGGCTGCCCCAGAGGCCGTCGAAGGGCACGTACTCCTTGAACGCGATGACGTTGCCGGCCAGGGCGCCGTAGTGGAACAGGAGGAAGTAGGCGAGGCCGGGGAGCATGAGCAGGGCGAGGGTGCGTGAACTGCGGCTCTGAAAACCTTTTCGTCGCGGACGGTCGTCGTCGGGTCGACGACGTGCCGCCCTCACCTCCCCTGTACCTGCGTGTTCCCGTAGTACAGCGGCCACGGGTCCCCCTCATGTCTCGAAGTCGGAGTGAGGGGAAGTTAAAACGTTTTCAGTTGACGGTCAACAGCCCTGACAGAAAAGGCTTTCCGCCTCTGGCTTCCGCCATCTGTCAGGGCTGTCGGTTCAGCTGTCGGTCCAGGTGTCAGGACACCTGTCGGTTCAGCCGCGGCCGCGTCGTGCCAGCGCCACCGCTCCGCCGCCGGCGACGAGCAGGGCGACCGCCCCGCCCGCGATGTACGGCGTCATGGAGCTGCCGCCGGTCTCGGCGAGATTGGTACCCGCACTCTGGGCCTTGGTGTCACTGGTGGCGCTGGTGCCGGTGGCGTCACCGGGGTCACCCGTCGGGTCCGCGCTCGCGCCCGTCTGGCCGGCCGCCGCCTTCGGCGCCTCGCAGGTCGCCTTCGCAAGGGTCACGGTGCCCTTGACGTCGGCCACGTTGAGCTTCAACGGGTTGACGGACACATTGAGTTCGAGCGCGGTGGCCGCTGCCGCGCGCGACGTGGTCTCGGTCTTCGACAGGGCGAGGGTCACGTCGCCGACGGCGGGGACCTTGACCTCGGTCGTGCCGCCGGCCTTGAGGGTGACCTTCTTGCCGAGGACGGTCACCGAGCCGAGCACGTTCGAGTCGGCGACCGGCTTCTGGCCGGCCTCGCAGGTCGCCTTCGAGGTGACCTGCTCGACCTCGACGAGGGACAGCAGGGGCAGACCGGGGACGTGGACCTTCGCGTGGACGAGGTTGGTGTAGCCCTCGGCCTTCGTGGCGGTGACGGTCGCCTTCGACTTCGCCACGTCCGCGCTCAGGACGCTGAAGGGCTTTCCGCCGTTCACGCCGTCCAGGTTGGCGGTCAGCGCGGTCTTTTCGGCGCTGTTCGGCGCCTCGACCTGGTTGAGGGAGACCGCGAGGGGGACGTTCACGGTCTTGTTGAGCAGGGACACGTTGAGCCCGGTGCGCAGGACGACGGCGCTCGCGCGACCCCCGTCGGTGGTCGCGTGGGCGGAACCCGCGCCGACCAGGACCGCGGGACCGGCGGCCAGGGCCGCTGCCGTCGCGACGGTGGCGAGGCGGCGTGCGGGCACGCGGAAGTTGTTGCCGTTCAAGGTTTGGGGACTCCTTGTAGGGAGAACAAGTTGGGACGCGCCAAGAATTACGCACCAAGAGTGAACTGGTGGCACTCCACCATCACTTCACCCCAACGTGTGTTTCCCGTGTACGTATTCGAATCCTGCGGCACAGATGTCCACTTTCCGACCGCAGAATCGCAAGCCAACTCAGGGCTTCCGCAAGGCTTTCTCAACGCCGCCCTTGCTACACCGGCGCACGAGACGGCGCGCACCGCGTCAACTAGCCGACAACCCGCCCGTTCAGCACTACCCGCCGCGGGGTCGCCAACACACGTGCGTCGATACGCGGATCGTCCTCGTACACCACGAGGTCCGCCGCCGCGCCCTCCTCCAGCCCCGGGCGCCCGAGCCACGTCCGCGCGCCCCATGTCGTCGCCGTCAGCGCCTCGATGGTCGGGATGCCCGCGGTGACCAGTTCGGCGACCTCGCCGGCCACCAGCCCGTGGGCGAGGTGACCGCCCGCGTCGGTGCCGACGTACACCGGGATCCCGGCGTCGTAGGCGTTGCGGACGGTGTCGTAACGGCGTTCGTGCAGGCGGCGCATGTGAGCCGACCACTGCGGGAACCTGGCCTCGCCGCCCTCCGCGAGCCGGGGGAAGGTCGCGATGTTGACGAGGGTCGGGACGATCGCGACGCCCCGCTCGGCGAAGAGCGGGATCAGGTCGTCCGTCAGGCCCGTCGCGTGCTCGATGCAGTCGATGCCCGCCTCCACCAGGTCCCGCAGGGAACTCTCGGCGAAGCAGTGGGCGGTGACGCGGGCCCCCAGGCGGTGGGCCTCGGCGATGGCCGCCTCGACGGCGTCCCGCGGCCAACTGGGCGCCAGGTCGCCGAGGTCGCGGTCGATCCAGTCGCCGACCAGCTTCACCCAGCCGTCGCCGCGGCGGGCCTCCTGGGCGACGTACGCGACCAGCTCGTCCGGCTCGATCTCCCAGGCGTAGTCCCGCATGTAGCGACGGGTGCGGGCGATGTGCCGCCCGGCCCTGATGATCTTCGGGAGGTCCTCGCGGTCGTCGATCCAGCGGGTGTCGGAGGGCGAGCCCGCGTCGCGGATGAGGAGGGTGCCCGCCTCGCGGTCGGTCAGCGCCTGCTTCTCGGCGACGTCCTGCTCGACGGGGCCGTGCGGGCCGAGGCCCACATGGCAGTGGGCGTCCACCAGGCCGGGCAGGGCCCAGCCTTCGACCGTGCGCGTGTCGCGGGCGTGGGCCGGGCGGTCGTAGGAGATGCGGCCGTCGACCACCCACAGCTCGTCGCGGACGTCATCGGGGCCGACGAGGACCCGCCCTTTTACGTGCAGCACCGCCTGATCGCTCATGTACTGCACGATATGCGCTGCGCGGGAAGGGCCGTTCGTCGGCTGCGGTCGCATCGTGGCTGGTCGCGCCCACGCGGCCAAGCCGCATGTCGATACCCCCGCGCACCTACGGGGCGCGGCCCTGGTCCTCCTCCACTTCGGCCATCGCGGGGTCCAGGAGCCGGGACAGGAAGTGGCGGGTGCGTTCGTGGCTCGGGGCGGTGATGACCTGGGCCGGCGGGCCGTCCTCGACGATCACGCCGCCGTCCATGAAGACGACCCGGTCGGCGACCTCGCGCGCGAAGGTCATCTCGTGGGTGACGACCATCATCGTCATGCCCTCGCGCGCCAGCATCCGCATGACGGCGAGTACGTCCCCCACCAGCTCCGGGTCGAGCGCCGAGGTCGGCTCGTCGAACAGCATCACCTCGGGGCCCATCGACAGCGATCGCGCGATCGCCACGCGCTGCTGCTGGCCGCCGGAGAGGGAGGCGGGGTAGGCGTCCGCCTTCTCCGACAGGCCCACCCGCTCCAGGTTCTCGGCGGCCACCCTGGCGGCCGCCGCCTTGTCCCGCCCGAGCACCCGGCGCTGCGGCAGCGTGAGGTTCTCGGTCACCGTGAGGTGCGGGAAGAGGTTGAACTGCTGGAAGACCATGCCGATACGGCGGCGTACGGCGTCGATGTCGACGTCGGGGTCGGTGAGTTCGGTGCCGCCCACGAAGACCTGACCCTTGGTGGGTTGTTCGAGGAGGTTCACGCAGCGCAGCAGCGTCGACTTGCCCGAGCCGGACGGACCGATGACGCACACGACCTCGCCCTGGTCGATCTCCAGGTCGATGCCGCGCAGGACCTCGTTGTCGCCGAACGACTTGTGCAGACCGCGTACTTGGATCTCCGGGCCGGCCGTAGGAGGTTTCTCGGTCATTTGACGGCCTCCTGGGCCTTCGCCTCCATACGGCGTACGACGAAGCCGAGCGGGATCGTGACCAGCAGGTAGCACAGGCCGGCGACCAGGATCGGTGTGGAGTTGGCGGTCGTACTGGCCAGGTCGCGGCCGTACTTGGACAGTTCGCGTTCCTCCAGGGTGACGCCCAGGAACAGGACGAGGGAGGAGTCCTTGAAGAGGAGGACGAGTTCGTTGGTGAGGGGAGGGAGGATGATCCTGAACGCCTGCGGGACGATGATCGAGATCATGGCGCGGGCGGGCGAGAAGCCCAGTGAACGGGCCGCCTCCATCTGCCCCTTGGGCACCGCCTGGATGCCCGCGCGGATCGTCTCGGCCATGTAGGCGGCGGCGACCAGGCCGAGCGCGAGGGCCACCTTGCCGTACGTGCCGCCGACGATCTCCGTGCCGGGGAAGGCCAGTGGGACGGCGACCCCGATGAAGATGAAGATCAGCAGTGCGGGCAGGCCACGGAAGATCTCGATGTAGATGCCGGCCAGCCAGCGGTAGGGGCCGACGGACGACAGCCGCATCAGCGCGATCACCATGCCGAGCGCCAGTCCGACGACGAAGCCGGACAGGGTGTAGAGCACGGTGTTCTTCAGCGCCAGTGTGATGACGTCCGGGAACATCTGCCGGGCGATGCTCCACTGGGCGAACTGGTTCTTCAGCCGCCCCCAGTCGGCCGAGACCGCGAAGGCGATCACGGCGGCGACGAAGACGACGTACTGCGCGCCGCGCGAGACGCTGCGCTTCTGACTCCGGGTCAGTCCCTTTTTGCGAGGCTGGAGTTGTACGCCCGTGGGGGTCATGACGCGGAGGGCGACGCGGCCGACTGGTCGTACGGGCCGATCCACTTCTCGTACAGCTTCTTGTACGTGCCGTCGGCCTTCGCGTCCTTGATCGCCTTGTTGATGGCGTCGCGGAGCTCGGTGTTGCCCTTCTTCACCGTGAAGCCGTACTGCTCACCGGTGTTGATGTTGCCGGCGAGCTTGAAGGCGTCGGCGTTGGCCTTGGTCTTCAGCCAGCCCTGGACGACCGGGTAGTCGATGATGACGGCCTTGACCTGGCCGGCGCGCAGGCCGTTGAGGACCGCGTCGGAGGACTCGAAGGAGACCGGGTCGAAGCCCTGCTTCTTGGCGTAGTCCTCGCCGGTGGTCTGCGCCTGGGCGCCGAGCTTGACCTTCTTGGCCTTCGCGTCGGCGAGCGAGGTGATGCTGCTGTTCTTGTCGACCAGGAGCGCCTGGGTGGCGTCGAAGTACGGGTCGGAGAAGTCGACGTTCTTCTTGCGTTCGGCGGTGATGGTCATGCCGGCCGCGGCCAGGTCGCACTCCCCGGAGTTGAGGAAGGCGCCAGTCTTGAAGTTCTCGAAGGGCGTGTCGAGGATCTGCTGCTTCACGCCGAGGTCCTTGGCCACGAGGTCGATCAACGACACGTCGAAGCCCTGCACCTTCCCGTCGATCTCCGACTGGAAGGGCGGATACGGCAGGTGCGTGCACGTGGTGAGCTGTCCCGCCTTGACGAGCTCGACGCCACCGGCGGCCGTCTTGCTCCCGCTGCCGCCGTTGTCGGTGGACGTGCAGGCGGCCACGAGCACCAGCCCGGCCGTCGCTGTGGTGGCGGCCAGAATGCGGGTCCGGCGCCCGGAGAACGTCTTCACGGGTGGCCTCCTGTGTGGGAACTGTGGGTTCCGATTATAAGGAGAAGTTTGGGTCTCTCAAATCAAACCGATGGTTGCGGGGCTGTCCGGCCTAAGAAGTCGCAAGTGGAGGGAGGGTCACGAGGGGCGGATACCCTCGACCGAGTCGACCACTCCTGAACCTTCTTGAACGAAGAGAGCACCGCCGTGACCCATCCCTTCCTCGATCTGCCCCCGTTGAGCGCCGCGCACTTCGCCTCGATCGAGGACCGCGTGGCGCGGCTGCTCGGCACCGAGCAGGACGTCGTGATCATGCAGGGCGAGGCACTGCTGCCGCTGGAGGGGGCGATCCGCGGGACCGCCGGGCCGGGGACCGTCGCGCTGAACGTGATCACGGGTCCGTACGGGCAGACCTTCGGGAACTGGCTGCGGGACTGCGGGGCCACGGTGATCGACCTCGCCGTGCCCTTCCACACGGCCGTCACCGCCGAGCAGATCCGGGCCGCGTTCGCCGAGCATCCCGAGATCGACTTCGTGTCGCTGGTGCATGCGGAGGCGGCGACCGGCAACACCAATCCGGTCGCGGAGATCGGGGAGGTCGTGCGGGACCAGGGGGCGCTGTTCTATCTGGACGCCGTCGCCTCGATCGGGGCGGAGCCCGTGCTGCCGGACGCGTGGGGCGTGGACCTGTGCGTCATCGGGGCACAGAAGGCGATGGGCGGGCCGGCGGGAGTGTCCGCGGTGTCGGTGAGCGAGCGGGCGTGGGCGCGGATGGCGGGGAACGCGGGGGCGCCGCGGCGGTCGTATCTCTCGCTGCTGGACTGGAAGGAGCGGTGGGTCGACGGCGGGCGGAAGGTACTGCTGCATGCGCCGGCGCAGCTGGAGATGCTGGCGCTCGAGGCGTGTGTCGAGCGGATCGAGACGCTCGGGCCGGCAGCCGTGATGGCTCGGCATGCGGCGGCCGCGGCGGCGACTCGGGCCGGAGCGGTGGCCTTGGGCGGCGGGCTGGAGCCGTATGTCCACGACGCCCGGGAGGCGGCGCCGGTCGCTACGACTCTGCGGGCACCGGCGGGTGTTGACGCGTCGGAGTTGGTGGCGCGGGCGCTGTCGTCGGACCCCGCGTTGCCGCTGGCGGCGGGCGGGGGTGCGCTGGCCAAGGAGATGATTCGGGTCAATCACTACGGGGTCGACGCGACGGTGGGTGTGGTGCAGGGGTGCCTGGCGGCGCTGGGTGCCGCGCTGGCGGAGAGGGGGCTGACGGTGGATCCGGAAGGGGCCCGGCGGGCGGCGGAGGACAACTGGCGGTAGCCACCGCCCGGCACAACGGCCACGCGGACATCCTTCGAGAACGCATCGACGGAGTAACCGGCGCCTAATTCAGGGCATAAACTCAGGGTGTAATTCTGAATTCAATTCGGCGCAGCTTCCCGTATTCTTCTGCCCGCTTTTCCCCGACCTAAACGCAAAGATTCTGCGAACGTCAACCGGGGGAATTCGGACAGATCTCGTGGGGGTTACATGCTTGTGACGCGTTACACATCGCGGTTGATTTGCCCCCTATTTTCCGGATAATACCTGCGCTATCGCCCTGGATCCGTGCGGCCGCCCGCGCCCGCGCGATAACACAGGGCCCGGTCGTTCGTAACCCTCACCGACGATGCAATTTTGAATTTCGCTCGGTAAATTCAATTCGCATGACTGCCGCGCAAGCAGATCTGCACATCGACCGTCCGCAGGTCTCGGACGGAACCGCGTTGTGGCGGATTGCCAAGGACTCGAAGGCCCTCGACCTGAACTCGTCGTACAGCTATCTCCTGTGGTGTCGCGACTTCGCCGCCACCTCGGCGGTGGCCCGCGACGGACGCGGGGAGCCGGTCGGCTTCGTCACCGGGTACGTGCGGCCGGACCGTCCACGCACCCTGCTCGTCTGGCAGGTCGCGGTGGACGAGGCGTTCCGCGGTCGCGGGCTCGCCGGGGCGCTGCTCGACGGGGTGGTCGCGCGGGCCGGAGCCGCACACCGGATCACCGCCGTGGAGACCACCATCACGCCGGGCAACACCGGCTCCGAGCGCCTGTTCAGCTCGTTCGCCGAGCGGCACGGTGCCCTCGTGGAGCGCGAGGTGCTGTTCGACGCGGGCCTGTTCCCGGACGGACCGCACGACCCCGAGGTCCTGTACCGCATCGGTCCCCTCTCCCTCTGACCGCCCCACTGACGACCCCCACGCACTCCCCCCACGCAACAACGAGGAGCGATTCGTCGTGACCATCACCCAGCCCGACCTCAGCGTCTTCGAGACACTCGAGTCCGAGGTGCGCAGCTACTGCCGCGGCTGGCCCACCGTCTTCGACCGTGCGCAGGGCAGCCGCATGTACGACGAGGACGGCCACGAGTACCTGGACTTCTTCGCCGGGGCGGGCTCGCTCAACTACGGGCACAACAACCCCGTCCTGAAACGGGCGTTGATCGACTACCTGGAGCGGGACGGCGTCACGCACGGGCTCGACATGTCGACCACCGCCAAGCGCGCCTTCCTGGAGTCCTTCCAGAACCTGGTGCTGCGGCCGCGCGACCTGCCGTACAAGGTCATGTTCCCGGGCCCCACGGGCACGAACGCCGTGGAGTCGGCCCTGAAGCTGGCACGGAAGGTGAAGGGGCGCGAGGCCATCGTGTCGTTCACCAACGCCTTCCACGGGATGTCGCTCGGTTCGCTCGCCGTGACCGGCAACGCCTTCAAGCGGGCCGGCGCCGGGATTCCGCTGGTGCACGGCACGCCGATGCCGTTCGACAACTACTTCGACGGCCAGGTCCCGGACTTCCTGTGGTTCGAGCGGCTTCTCGAGGACCAGGGCTCCGGGCTCAACAAGCCCGCGGCCGTGATCGTCGAGACCGTGCAGGGCGAGGGCGGCATCAACGTCGCGCGCCCTCAGTGGCTGCGGGCGCTGTCCGAGCTGTGCGAGCGCCAGGACATGCTGCTCATCGTCGACGACATCCAGATGGGCTGCGGCCGCACCGGTGCCTTCTTCTCCTTCGAGGAGGCCGGCATCACGCCCGACATCGTCACCGTGTCCAAGTCGATCAGCGGCTACGGACTGCCCATGTCTCTGTGCCTGTTCAAGCCCGAGCTGGACATCTGGGAGCCGGGCGAGCACAACGGCACCTTCCGCGGCAACAACCCCGCCTTCGTCACCGCCACCGCCGCCCTGGAGGCGTACTGGGCGGACGGGTCCGCGATGGAGAAGCAGACCCGGAAGCGCGGCGAGCAGGTCGAGCAGGCCTTCGTCGCCATCACCGAGGAGAACCTCGCCGACGTCAAGGAGTACCGCGGCCGCGGCCTCGTGTGGGGCCTGGAGTTCCACGACAAGGAGCGCGCGAACCGGGTGGCGCGGCGCGCCTTCGAACTCGGGCTGCTCATCGAGACGTCGGGCCCGGAGGGCGAGGTCGTCAAGCTCCTCCCGGCGCTCACCATCACGGCCGAGGAGATGGACGAGGGACTCAGCATCCTCGCCCGCGCCGTACGCGAAACCAACTGACCAAAGGAGTAGTGCAGCACCGTGATCGTCCGTTCGTTCAAGGACATCGAAGGCACCGACCGGCATGTGAAGGCCGCGTCCGGGACGTGGGAGAGCAAACGCATCGTCCTCGCCAAGGAGAGGGTCGGCTTCTCCGTGCACGAGACGATTCTGTACGCGGGTACGGAGACGTCGATGTGGTACGCGAACCACATCGAGGCCGTCGTGTGCGTCGAGGGCGAGGCCGAGCTCACCGACGACGAGACCGGGCAGAAGTACACGATCACGCCCGGCACCATGTACCTCCTCGACGGGCACGAGCGGCACACGATGCGGATCAAGGAGGACTTCCGCTGCATCTGTGTCTTCAACCCGCCCGTGACCGGACGGGAGGACCACGACGAGAACGGCGTCTACCCGCTGCTCACCGAACCCGAGGAGGTGTGACATCACATGACCACCGTCACTGATCTCTACCCCAGCCGCGCCGCCACCGAGGTGACGGTCCCGCGCCAGGACCCCGTCGCCTGGGGCGCCCCCGGCGATCCCGGGCCGATCTCGGTGGGCGAGCTCCAGGCGTACGAGCGCGACGGCTTCCTGCCCGTCGAGCAGCTCATCGCCGACGACGAAGTCGCCGTCTACCACCAGGAGTTGGAGCGACTGATCGCCGATCCGGCGATCCGGGCCGACGAGCGGTCGATCATCGAGCCGAAGTCCAGGGAGATCCGCTCCGTCTTCGAGGTGCACCGGATCAGCGAGGTGTTCGCGAGGCTGGTGCGCGACGAGCGCGTCGTGGGCCGGGCGCGTCAGATCCTCGGCTCGGACGTGTACGTCCACCAGTCGCGGATCAACGTCAAGCCGGGCTTCGGGGCCAGCGGCTTCTACTGGCACTCGGACTTCGAGACCTGGCACGCCGAGGACGGTCTGCCGAACATGCGCACGGTGTCCGTCTCGATCGCGCTGACCGAGAACTACGACACCAACGGCGGCCTCATGATCATGCCGGGGTCGCACCGGACGTTCCTCGGGTGCGCGGGAGCGACGCCCGAGGACAACTACAAGCAGTCGCTGCAGATGCAGGACGCGGGCACGCCGTCGGACGAGGCGCTGACCAAGATGGCGAGCGAGTACGGCATCAAGCTCTTCACGGGCAGGGCCGGTTCGGCGACCTGGTTCGACTGCAACTGCATGCACGGCTCCGGCGACAACATCACGCCGTTCCCGCGCAGCAACGTCTTCATCGTGTTCAACAGCGTGGAGAACGAGGCCGTCGAGCCGTTCGCGGCGCCCATCCGGCGACCGGAGTTCATCGGAGCGCGGGACTTCACCCCGGTGAAGTGAGCAGGGACTGAGGGAGCGGGCGGCGTCACAGCCAGGACAGTGACGCCGCCCGCTCCAGTACGTTCCTGGCGGCGTCCTCGTCTCCCGCGGTGCGGCGCGGCACTTCCTCGGGGGTGTGTCGGCCTCCGACCAGGAGGCAGAACGCGATCGGGTCCAGGGCGAGTTCGGCCCGTACCGGATCGTCCTGCGAGCCCAGCACCCACTGTTCGTAGCCGTCGACGGCGAACAGCACCGGCGGCGCGGTGGGCCCGAGAGCCAGGCCGAGGATGCGGACGGCCAGCCGGACCAGCTGCCCCAGGTGCACGGCGGGCGGCGGCGGGACGGCGAGGCCCAGGGCGCGGCCGATGTCGTCGGTGTGGATCCACGCCTCGAAGGCGCGCACCACGAAGTGGTCGGCGACGGGCAGCCGTACACCCATCAACATCGTTGCCCGGGCGGCCCGTTCGGGATCGTGGGCCTCGGGCGCGGCGAGCAGGGCGGCGGCCTGCGCGGCCCAGTCGGCGACCGTCTCCTCGGGCATACGGCCGTGCTCGTGCGCGATGACGTCGGCGGTACGGCGGTTCCAGGCGTCCTCCCAGCGCGCGTCCTGCGCCACCGGGGAGGCCGGTACGCGTGCCGCGATGCCGAGCCGCCCGGCGAGCGACTCGTCGGCGGCGAGCAGGTGGGCGACGGTCGCGTGCACGTCCCAGTCGTGCACGACCGGCGTGCCCCAGCGGCCCTCCGCCTCGGGCAGCAGCGCCCTGAGCCCGGCGACGGCGGCGGCATAGGGGGCGGCGTGCGCGGCGACCCGGGGTGCGGCGGGGCGGGCCCGCAGGGCGGCGGACGGGGCGCCGGGGGTGGAGCGCGCGGCCGTGCCGTTGCCTCCCGGTCCGTCGAGCAGTCGTACGGTCTCGCGCAGGCGTTCCGCCTCCGCCGCGCAGCTCTCGCACTCGGCGAGGTGCCCGGGCACCGCTCGTTCCTCGGCCGGCGGGAGGGCGCCGAAGGCCCAGGCGGCCAGCAGGTCGCGTACACCGTCGTGGTCGTTGCTCACCGGACGCCTCCTTCCGCTGCCGGACACCCCGCAGCACACCCTGTCGCCATCATGCGCCCCTTTCCAGCGCGGGGTCGGGCGGGTCGGTCAAATCCGTTAAAGAAGCTGCCAAGGTACGTAAAGCCGTGCGCAACCGCGTCTTGGCGGTGCCCTCGGGGATGCCCAGCTCGACGGCGGCCTGCCGGTAGCTGCGGCCCGCGAAGTAGGCGAGATGCACCACCTCCCGCTGGGGCTGCGGGAGTTCGGCGAGGGCCGAGTGCAGGAGGAGGGAGCGTTCGCGGTCGACGACCGTCTCGTCCGGGCCGGGAGAGGCGTCCGGGATGGCGTGCAGCGCGGAGTCGTCGGCGCGCGCGTCCTTGCGGTGCCGGGCCTCGCTGCGCACCCAGTCCACGGCCCGCCGGTGGGCGAGCATGGACAGCCAGGTGCGCAGCGAACCCCGCTCCGCGTCGAAGGCGTACGGCCTGCTCCACAGCTGGGCGAAGACCTCCTGCGCCACGTCCTCGGCGGCGCCCGGACTGCGGGTGACCCGCACGGCGACCCGCCGCACCAGAGCCCCGTACGCCCCGTACACCTCGGCCAGCGCGGACTCGTCCCCGTACACCAGCCGCCGGTGCAGCTCCGCGTCGGCGGGCTGCTGTACGGAGGTACTGCCCGTGGACTCCACGTGCCCTTCCTAGCGTCCCCACAGGAACCGCGCCAGTGCTTCGGAGAAGACCGGCAGGACGCACGCCGGCCGTTCAGGCGGACAGGACGTCCAACAGGCGGTCGACATCGGCGGGCGTGTTGTACAGGTGGAAGGCCGCGCGCAGGTTGCCCGCGCGGTCGGAGACCTCGACCCCGGCGCCGCTCAACTCGCCCTGGCGGCGGCCGAGTCCGGGTACGGAGACGATCGGTGAGCCCGGGGACGGGACGGGCTCGTGGCCGAGGGAGGCCAGGCCCGCGCGGAAGCGGTCGGAGAGGGCGAGGTCGTGGGCGCGTACGGCGTCCGTGCCGAGTTCCTCCAGGAGTTCGAGGGAGCGGCGGGCGCCGGCGTAGGAGAAGAGTGCGGGGCTCTCGTCGAACCGCCGTGCGGAGTGGGCGAGTTCGTCGATGGGGCCGTAGCACGCGTCCCAGGGTCGCTCCCCCGCCACCCAGCCGGCGAACAGCGGGGTGAGTCCGCCGAGGTCCTCCGGAACGACCAGGAAGGCCACGCCGCGCGGGCAGACGAGCCACTTGAAGGCGACGCAGGCGCAGTAGTCGTAGGCGTCCGCGTCGAGGTCCAGCCATCCGGCGGCCTGGGACGCGTCGATGTACGTACGCGACCCGTGCTCGCGCGCCGCCTCCCGGATCGCGGGCAGGTCGGCGACGCGCCCGTCGGCGGACTGTGCGGCGCTGACCGCGACCAGGGCGGTGCCGGGCCGCACGGACTCGGCGATCCGCTCCAGCGGCACGCTGCGCACCTTGAGGTCGGAGCGGACGTGGAAGGGGTTGACGACGGAGCTGAAGTCGCCCTCGGCGGTGAGGACTTCGGCGCCCTCGGGGAGCGAGGCGGCGATCAGTCCGCTGTAGACGGCGACCGAGGCACCGGCCGCCACCCGGCGCTCGGGGACCGAGGCGAGCCGCGCAAAGGAGGCACGGCTCGCCTCGACGTCGCCGAACATGTCGGTCGGAGCACCCGCGGCCGCGGCCTCCACGGCGGTGCGCATGGCGGCCACGGTGCGCGCCGGTACCAGCCCGGTGCTCGCGGTGTTCAGGTAGGTGTTCTTCGGGGCGAACTCGGCACGGACGAGGCTCTCGAAGGTCTCCATGAGTCCACTGTGGGCCCGGGCGAAGTCATAGTCCATTGACGATTTTTACGTGGTTCCACTAAGGAACGCTTATACGTCCGCCCCGACCTGCGCGCTTTGTCAGTGCTGCGGAACCGCGCACCCGTCGGGACCGCACGCCTCAGCGCCACCCTCGTCGATCAGCTTCAGCGGCGAGCGCTCGCCCCACGCCTGGGTCAGCGCCTGCGTGAAGACCTCGGCGGGCTGTGCGCCGGAGATGCCGAACTTGCGGTCGAGCACGAAGAACGGCACGCCGTTCGCGCCGAGCTCGGCGGCCTCGCGCTCGTCGGCGCGGACCTCGTCGGCGTACGCGGTCGGGTCGGCGAGCACCTTGCGGGCGTCCTCGGCGTCCAGACCGGCCGCGACGGCGAGCTCCACCAGTCGCTCCTCGCCCTCGCTGAAGACGGACCGCTCCTCGGCGAAGTTCGCCTTGTACAGGCCCTGGATCAGCTCGTCCTGCTTGCCCTGCTCCTTGGCGAGGTGCAGCAGGCGGTGCATGTCGAAGGTGCTGCCGTGGTCGCGGTCCCGGGTGCGGTACTCCAGGCCCTCGGCGGCGGCCTGCGCGCCCAGGTTCTCCTCGCCGGCCTGCGCCTGCGCCTCGCTCATGCCGTACTTCTTGGTGAGCATCCTGATCACCGGCTGGACGTCGCCCTTGGCGCGGCCCGGGTCCAGCTCGAAGGAGCGGTGCACGACCTCGACCTGGTCACGGTGCGGGAAGGAGTCGAGCGCCTTCTCGAAGCGGGCCTTGCCCACGTAGCACCAGGGGCAGGCGATGTCCGACCAGATCTCGACCTTCATGTTCTGGCTCTCTCCAGCTCGTACGGGTACGGAGGCACCCTCCGCCGAGTAGCTGAACGTTCAAGCAGCGAGGTTCATTCCCCGGTCACCGCATACCGCAGGAAGAGGTGGTGGTCACCTTCGGCGGGCGGGTTCTCCGGGTCCGGGACCCAGCCCAGGCGGGCGTAGAAGGCCTGGGCGCGCTCGTTGTCGGCGTGCACGTCGAGGACGGCTGTGCGCCTGCCGTCAGCGCGCCACTGCTCGACGCAGGCGGCGTGCAGGGCCGTACCGACGCCGGAGCGCCACTGGTCGGGGGCGACGTGGAACTGGAACAGCTTGACCGTTTCCGCGGGGGCGCCCTCGGGGGTGCGGAAGGAGGCGATGGCGACGAGACGGGCGTCGCGCACCGCACACAGCACATGGCCCTCGGGCCGCCCGATGGCCTCGCTCCAGCGGGCCGGCCAGTCGTGGCCGTCGTCCGGCAGACCGTCCGGATAGTAGGTGGCACGGGCCCGCACGTGCAGCGCGGCGACGGCCGCGGCCTCGGCCGGCAGGGCGGTTCTGATCACCAGGGAGTCGACGGTCCGGTGCGCTCTGATCATGCAGCGGAGGACGTGCCCACGACCTCCTCGGTTCCCAGCCGGGTGAACTGCGCCCGGTAGGCGCTCGGCGTCAGACCGGTCCGGCGGATCACATGGGCGCGCAGCGAGTCGGCCGTGCCGAGACCGCAGGCGCGGGCCACCTGGTCCATGGGCAGGGTGGTGGTCTCCAGGAGTTCCCTGGCGCGCTCGATGCGCTGGTGCAGCAGCCACTGCAAGGGGCTGACCCCGCTCTCGGCGTGGAAGCGGCGGGTCAGCGTCCGTACCGAGATCCCCGCGTGACGGGCCAGGTCGGTGAGGGTGAGCGGCTTGTCGAGGTTGCGCATGGCCCAGCCGCGGGTGTCGGAGCAGGCGTGGCCGCGCTCGGGCGGCAGCGGGGTGTGGGTGAACTGGGTCTGGCCGCCGGGCCGTACGGGGGCGACCAGGGCGAGACGGGCGACCTCGTTGGCGACGGCGGCGCCGTAGTCGGTGCGGATGACGTGCAGGCACAGGTCGATGCCGGCGGCGTAGCCGGACGCCGTGACGTACGGGCCGTCCTGGACGTAGAGCACGTCTCCCTGGAGGTCGATCTGCGGGTACCTCCTGCGCAGTTCCTCGGCGTGTGCCCAGTACGTCGTGGCCCTGCGGCCCTGCAGCAGGCCCGCCTCGGCGAGCTGGAAGGCGCCCGTGCACAGGGACGCGATCCGCTTGCCGGCGTCGGCCGCCTCACGGACGGCGGCCACGATCCGCGGGTCCGGCTCGTAGGGTGCTCCGGTGCCGGCGACGACCACCGTGTCCGCCTCCCGCACGGCCTCGAGCCCGTCGCGTACGTACAGGTCGAGCCCTCCGCTGGTGGGGACCGGCCCCGCCTCGGCGGCGCAGATGACCACCTCGTAGCCCGGCCGTCCGTCGATGTCGACCTTGCCGAACAGCATCTCGGGGATGGCGAGGTTGAACATCGAGACGGGCGAGGGCGCGATCACGGCGACGCGGTGCGGGACGGGTCCCTCGGACATGGCCAGAACCTCCGGGTGCGTGGCATTCAGGCCACTACTGTACGACGGCGGAGGTCCGCACCATGGGCACATGACGACGAACCAGAGCCTCGAGGGCGATCAACTCGCCCCTGCCGAGCGCGGGTTGGAGCCCAAGAAGCCCTCTCCCGCGCTCACTCTCACCGCCGCCCTGCTCGGCTTCGCGCTGATCGGCCTCGACGCCTCCGTGGTGAACGTGGCCCTGCCCTCGATCGGCCATGCGCTGGGCGGCGGGATGTCCGGCCTTCAGTGGGTGGTGGACGCCTACACGCTCTCCTTCGCCGCGCTGATGCTGTCCACCGGGGCCTTCTCGGACCGGGCCGGGGCGAGCCGCGCCTACGCGCTCGGCATCACCGTGTTCACCCTCGCCTCGGTGGCCTGCGGGCTGGCCCCGAACCTGCCCGCGCTGATCGCCGCCCGGGTGGCGCAGGGCGTGGCCGCGGCCGTCGTGCTGCCGGCCTCGCTGGCGCTCGTACGGCAGGCGTACGGGGATCCGGCGCGGCGGGCCCGCGCGGTGGCCGCGTGGGCGGCGGGCGGTTCGGTGGCGGTGGCGCTGGGCCCGGTGGCGGGCGGTGCGCTGACCACGGTGTGGGACTGGCGCGGGATCTTCTTCGTCAACATCCCGCTGGGGGCAGTGGCACTGGCGCTGCTGGTGCGGGCCCCGCGCTCGCAGCGACTTCCGGCACCGCTGGACCTGCCGGGCCAGGTGACGGCGGCGGTGACGCTCACGGCCCTGGCGTTCGCGGTGATCGAGGGCGGCACGACGGGGGTGGTGGCACTGGTGGTGGCCGTCGTGGCGGGCGGGGTCTTTCTCCGCGTCGAGGCCCGGCAGCCCCATCCGGTCGTCCCCCTCGGCCTGTTCCGCAGCCGCACCGTGACCGCCGCGGTAGCGGCGGGCGCCGCGGTCAGCGTGGCCTTCTACGGCGTGGTCTTCGTCTTCTCGCTCTACTTCCAGCAGGTCCAGGGCCTGTCCGCGCTGGCCGCCGGGCTGATGTTCCTGCCGATGACCGGCCTGATCGCGGTGACCAACGTGGTGGCGGGCAAGCTCGCGGGACGCTACGGAGCGCGGCTGCCGATGCTGGTCGGGCAGGTTCTGGCCGTCGGCGGACTGCTCGTCCTGCTGTACGTCGACGCCGGCACGCCTCCGGTTGTGGTGGCCCTGCTCCTGGTCCCGCTGGCACTGGGCTGCGCGCTGACGGTGCCGCCGCTGACGGCCGCGATGATGGAGGCCGTACCGGCCGAGCGGGCGGGCCTTGCGGCCGGGGTGCTCAACGCCGCGCGGCAGGTGGCGGGCGGCCTGGGGATCGCCGTGTTCGGAACGCTGGTCTCCGGCGGGTTCGCCGACGGGATGCGGTGGAGCCTGGTGATCAGCGCGGGGTTGCTCGCGGTGACGGCCGCGGCGACTTCACGGTTGCGGTAGGTGCTGGGGGCTCCGCCCCCAGACCCCCGTTCGGCCTGAACGGCCTCGTCCTCAAAGTCCCCCAGAGGGGGTGCCCCCGGACGGGCTGACATGCCTCAGCTGCCGTCTCTCAGGTCCTTGGGCCAGTTGGGGCGGAACTCGATGTGGTCGTAGGTCACCACACACCCCGCCCCCATCGGCGACTGCGTCATGAAGCCGATCAGGGCATCACCGGTCTCCTTCTCCCCGCCCAGCGTGAACAGCCGGATGAAGGTCCAGCGTTCGCCGTCGCGGGAAGCGTGGAAGGCGAAGGCACGTCCGGTGCGGCTCACCCGGAGCCACACCGAACTGCCGTCCACGCTGAAGGAGTTGGCGTCGTCGGAGTGCCCCCGGGTGACCACCGTGCACACGGTGGGTACGTCCGGGGACAGCTCCAGGCAGAGCTTGGCCCAGGCCCGCTCACCGACATGGACGTACAACACCCCGGCATCGAAGGCCCCGGCGAACCCGACCGTGACGCGGGCGATCAGCTGAAAGTCCCCTTCGGGCGCCCCGAGCAGCCGGGGCGCGTCGGAGGCTGGCTCCAACGCCTCCCCGGTGGGCGGCACGAACCGGTCCTGCCGGGGCCCGGCCCATCCGGTGAGCACTCCGTCCTCGTGGGACCAGTTGCCCTCGGGGCCATAAGTACGGAGGGGGAAGGGCAGTTCGGGAAGTTTCACGTCCATCGCCAGAGTGTCTCAGGTCACGATGTTCGCCGGGTGCCCGAGGTGTTCAGCGTTCGAGACGCCCGTTGAACCGACGAGGCAGCCCCAGCGGGTTGTCGTCCCGCAGCTCGGGCGGCAGCAGCGCCTCGGGGGCGTTCTGGTACGCCACCGGCCGCATCCACCGCTCGATGGCCGTGCCGCCGACGGACGTCGACGTCGAGGTGGTCGCCGGGTACGGGCCGCCGTGCTGCTGGGCCGGAGCGACCGCGACACCCGTCGGCCATCCGTTCACGAGCACACGGCCCGCCAGCGGGGTCAGCTCGGCCAGGATCTCCGCGCCACGGCCCTCGCCGGCCGCCTCCTCCGTCGACAGGTGGACCGTCGCGGTGAGGTTGCCCGGCAGCCGGGACAGCACTCCCTGCACCTCGGCGTCGTCCTCGTAGCGGGCCACCACGGTGACCGGCCCGAAGCACTCCTCCAGGAGCAGGTCGTACGCCCCCTCGCTGGTCAGCTTGTCCGCCGACACCGTCAGGAAGCCCGCGCTCACCGTGTGCTCGCTGCCCGCGCCCGGGGTCACCGGGGAGTCCACGTCGGGGAGTTCGGCACGCTCGGCGACACCGGCGATGAAGTTGTCGCGCATGCGGTGGTCCAGCAGGACCCCCGCCTCGGTGTCGCTGACCGCGTCCGTCAGGGACTTCAGCAGCCGGTCGCCCGACGCACCGGCCGGGGCGAGAACCAGCCCCGGCTTCACGCAGAACTGCCCGACGCCCAGGGTCATCGAACCGGCGAGCCCCGTGCCGATCGCCTCCCCGCGCTCCGCGGCCGCGGCCTCGGTGACGACGACCGGGTTCAGGGAGCCCAGCTCGCCGTGGAACGGGATCGGCACCGGACGCGCGGCGGCCGCGTCGAAGAGGGCACGGCCGCCCCGTACGGAACCGGTGAAGCCGGCCGCCGAGACCAGGGGGTGCTTGACGAGCTCGACGCCCGCCTCGAAGCCGTGGACCAGGCCGATGACGCCCTCGGGGATGCCGTGCGCGGCGGCGGCCCGGCGCAGCACCTTGGCGACCAGCTCGGACAGGGCCGGGTGGTCGGGGTGGGCCTTGACGACGACCGGGCAGCCCGCGCCCAGCGCGCTCGCGGTGTCGCCGCCGGCGACCGAGAAGGCGAAGGGGAAGTTGGAGGCCGAGTAGACGGCCACGACGCCGAGCGGCACCTTGTGGCGGCGCAGGTCCGGGATCGGCGGGGTCGCCGTGTCGTCCGGGTGGTTGATGATCACGTCGAGGAAGGCGCCCTCGTCGACGATGTCCGCGAAGGAGCGCAACTGGTAGCAGGTGCGGGCGAGTTCGCCGGTGAGGCGGACCGGGCCGAGCGCGGTCTCGGCGTCGGCGGTCTCGACCAGCCAGTCCTTCGCGGCCTCGAGCTGCTCGGCGGCGGTGCGCAGGAATGCCGAGCGGACCGCGCGGTCGGCGAGAGAGCCGCGCGCTGCGTGTGCGGCACGGACGGCGGTGTCCACCTCCTGGGCTGTGGCCTCCACCGCAACCTGTTCGCGCTGCTTCCCGGTTCGGGGGTCGACACTCCAGACTGGTGCTGCTGCCACCGCGGGTCCCTCCACGTATGTCTTGCGCTGTAATGCCGCAGTATCTGGGTCATCCACCAGGGTCGTTCGATATACTGAACGCTGTCTCTGATGATGAATATGCTGTTGGAGACTATTTCCCGTCCAACGAAGGGGTCAAGGGCGATGTCGGCAGTCGAGACAGGCGGCGGGGCGCAGGTCAAGTCCGCGGTGCGGACGGTGGAGCTGCTGGAGTACTTCGCCGGCCGGCCCGGTATGCACTCGCTCGCATCGGTCCAGGAGGCCGTCGGTTATCCCAAGTCCAGCCTGTACATGCTGCTGCGCACGCTGGTGGAGCTGGGCTGGGTGGAGACGGACGCGACGGGCACACGCTACGGCATCGGCGTACGGGCACTGTTGGTCGGAACGTCGTACATCGACGGCGACGAGGTGGTCGCGGCGGCCCGGCCGACGCTGGACCGGCTGTCGGACGACACCACGGAGACGATCCACCTGGCCCGGCTGGACGGCACGAATGTGGTGTACCTGGCCACCCGCCAGTCGCAGCACTACCTGCGTCCGTTCACGCGGGTGGGGCGGCGCCTGCCCGCGCACTCCACTTCGCTGGGCAAGGCGCTGCTGAGCACGTACCCGGACGAGCAGGTCCGCAAAATGCTCCCGGAGACGCTGCCGACCCTCACGGAGAACACGATCACGGACCGGGAGAAGCTCATCGAGGAGCTGCACCAGGTCCGCGAGCAGGGCTTCGCCGTGGACCGGGAGGAGAACACGCTGGGGCTGCGCTGCTTCGGCGTCGCGATCCCCTACCGCACTCCGGCGCGCGACGCGATCAGCTGCTCGGTGCCGGTGGCGCGGCTGACGCCCGCGCACGAGCAGATGGTGAAGGACGCGCTGTTCGACGCGCGCGACCGGCTGACCCTGGCGACCCGGAGGCTCTGACGGATGGACGCGATGGACGTGGTGCTCCGCGAGGTCCACGACAGTGATCTGCCGGTCTTCTACCGGCAGATGAACGATCCGGAGGCCCTGCACATGGCGGCCTTCACGCCCAAGGACCCGACCGACCGGGACGCCTTCGACGCGCGCTGGAAGCGGATCCGCTCGTCGGACGTCGTCGCCCGGACCGTCCTGGCCGACGGTGACGTGGTGGGCAGCGCGTCGGTCTACGGGGAGCCGGGCGAGCGCGAGGTCACGTACTGGGTGGACCGCGCGTACTGGGGGCGGGGCGTGGCGACGGCCGCCCTGCGGGCGCTGTTGGACGAGGTGCGCGAGCGCCCGCTGTACGCGCGTGCCGCGGCGGACAACGCGGGGTCGCGGCGCGTCCTGGAGAAGTGCGGTTTCCGGGTGACCGCCCGGGATTCGGGGTTCGCGAACGCGCGCGGCGAGGAGATCGACGAGGTCGTGCTGACGCTGGAGGGGTGAGGGCCCACTCCCCCGTCCGGAGGCCTGGGTGGCGAAGCTCACGGGCCGGGAGCGCGAGGTGCTGCGGCACATGGCGGCCGGGCTGACGAACGCGGAGATCGCGCGCCGTATGGAGGTCGGCCCGGCCACCGTGAAGTCGCATGTGGCGGCGGTGCTGGCGAAGACCGGCACCCGGGACCGCACGCAGGCGGTGATCGCGGCCTACGAGGCGGGCTTCATGAACGCCCGATGAGAAATCAGGGCGGACGGGAACGATTTGCTCCGTCCTGCTCGTCCTTCTGAGCGGGATGAACAAGACGATCAGGCGGGCGTCCGTCTTCACGCTGCTGCTCGTGTTCGCTCTGCTGATCAGGGCTACGTGGGTGCAGTACTACGACGGCCAGGCCCTCGCGGACGACAAGGACAACCGGCGCAACGCGATCAAGACGTACGCGGAGCCGCTCGGGAACATCATCGTGGCCGGCAACTCGATCACCGGTTCCGCGGCGACGAAGGGCAGTGACCTCAAGTACAAGCGCACCTACAAGGACGGCAAGCTGTACGCGGCGGTGACGGGCTACGCCTCGCAGGCCTACGCGCCGACCCAGCTGGAGGGCATCTACCAGGACCTGCTCGACGGCACGGACAACCGGCTCAAGACCGCGATGGACACGGTCACCGGCCAGCGGGCCGATCCGGGCAACGTGGTCACGACGATCGACCCGGACGTGCAGAAGGCGGCGTACGACGCGCTCGGCGACAAGAAGGGCGCCGCTGTCGCGATCGACCCGAAGACCGGCAGGATCCTGGCGGTCGTGTCGACACCGTCGTACAACCCGTCCTCGCTGACGGACGCCAACACCGCGGGCACGGCCTGGAAGAAGCTCAACGCGGACTCGGACAAGCCGCTGACCAACCGTGCGCTGCGCCAGCCGCTGCCGCCGGGGTCGACGTTCAAACTGGTCGTGGCGGCGGCCGCGTTGGAGGACGGGCTGTACTCGTCGGTGGACGAGAAGACGAAGAGCCCGGACCCGTACACGCTGCCGGGCACGGTCACTCCGTTGAGGAACGAGAGCACGTCCGCGCCCTGTGAGAACGCGACGATCCGCACCGCGCTGCAGTACTCGTGCAACACCGTCTTCGCGAAGATGGCCGTCGACCTCGGCCAGGACAAGGTCAAGGCGATGGCCGAGAAGTTCGGCTTCAACGACACCGCGCAGGACGTGCCGGTGCGGGCCTACACCAGCGTCTACCCCTCGGACATGAACAAGTCGTCCACGGCCCTGACGGGCATCGGCCAGTACGACGTCACCGCGACCCCGTTGCAGATGGCCATGGTGTCGGCTGCGATAGCCAACGGCGGAAAGCTGGTCTCGCCGCACATGGTCTCGCAGATCACCGACAGCGGCGGCGACGTGCTGAAGAACTACGACGACAGCACGAGCACCAAGGAGATCGTCAGCTCCGACACCGCCGGGCAGTTGCAGTCGGCGATGCAGACGGTCATCGAGCAGGGCACGGGCACGAACGCGAAGATCTCCGGCGTGACCGTCGGCGGCAAGACCGGCACGGCCCAGCACGGCGAGAACAACAGCAAGACGCCGTATGCCTGGTTCACGTCCTACGGCAAGTCCGACTCGACCGGCAAGGAGGTCGCCGTCGCGGTCATGGTCGAGCAGTCCAACGCCGCCCGCTCGGAGGTCAGCGGCAACGGACTGGCCGCCCCCGTGGCCAGGGCCATGATGGAGGCGGCACTCAAGAACTGAGCCCGTTCGGCTACTTCACGCCCAGGATCTGCTCCACGGGGTCGATCGCGAAGTACACCAGGAACAGCGCGGAGACCCCCCACAGCAGCCAGTGCACCTCCTTCGCCTTCCCGAGGACGGCCTTGATGAGGACGTAGGCGAGGAACCCGGCGCCGATGCCATCGGTGATCGAGTACGTGAACGGCATGGCGGCGATGGTCAGGAACGCCGGGATGGCGATCTCGTACCGGTCCCAGTCGATGTGCTTGACGTGGGTCATCATCAGGAAGCCCACCGCGATCAGCGCGGGGGCCGCGGCCTGCAGCGGGACGATCGTCAGCAGCGGGGTGAGGAAGAGCGCGAGGCCGAAGAGGCCGCCGGTGATCAGGTTGGCGAACCCGGTGCGGGCCCCCTCGCCGACGCCCGCCGCCGACTCGATGTAGGCGGTGTTGGAGGAGGCGGAACCCAGACCGCCGGCCACCGCCGCCGCGCCGTCGATGAACAGCACGCGGCCGATGCCCGGCACCTGGCCCTGCTCGTCGAGCAGCCCGGCCTCCGCGCTGATGCCGACGATGGTGCCCATGGCGTCGAAGAAGTCCGACAGGATCAGGGTGAACACCAGCAGGACGGCGGTGATGATGCCGGCCTTCGCGAAGCCGCCGAACAGGCTGAAGTGACCGACGAGTCCGAAGTCGGGGGCGGAGACGATCTTGTCGGGCACGTGCGGGGTGGTCAGGCCCCAGCTCTTGATGTCCGCCACCGAGTCGATGATGATCGCGACGATCGTCATGGTCACGATGCTGATCAGGATGGCGCCCTTCACCTTGCGCGCGAGCAGGGCGATGGTGAGCAGCACGCCGAGGCAGAAGACGAGCACGGGCCAGCCGGTCAGGCGGCCGATGGCGCCCAGTTGGACCGGCACGGTGGTCTGGGCCGCGTCCGGGATACGGCTGACGAAGCCGGCGTCGACGAAGCCGATGAAGGCGATGAACAGGCCGATGCCGACACCGATCGCCTGCTTCAGCTGCTGCGGAATGGCGTTCATGATCGCCTCGCGCAGCCCGGTGAGCACCAGGACACAGATCAGGATGCCCTCGAGGACGACCAGACCCATCGCGTCGGGCCAGCTCATCAGCGGGGCGAGCTGGAAGGCGACCACGGCGTTGAGGCCGAGGCCCGCCGCGATGGCGAGCGGCAGATTGCCGCCGACGCCCATGATGATCGTCATTACACAGGCCACCAGGGCGGTGGCGGTGACGAGTTGGCCGGTGTCGAGGCTGTGGCCGAACTTGTCCTTCGCGCTGCCGAGGATGATGGGATTCAGGACAAGGATGTAGGCCATCGTGAAGAACGTGGCGAAGCCGCCGCGTATCTCCCGGCCGAAGGTGGATCCCCGCGCGGAGATCTTGAAGAACCGGTCGAGGCCGTTCGCCGCCGGTGGCGCGGCCTCCGGTCGGCCGGCCGCCTGCTTGGTGTCGGACATGCGGGTACTCCTTGTTGCCTGATTGATCAGTGTGCGGATGCTGGCTGGATTGTTCCCGCGTTGAACGCGTTTCAGGTTTTCACCGTGTTACGGAATCGGGGTCGACCCGCCAGACTGCGTTCGAAGTCCCGTGCGAGGCAAGGGTTGATCACTGCTACGCTTCCGGATCTCGTCCGGGTCACCTCCGGATGATCACATGACATCTACATGACACACACAGAGAGGTTGGCCCATGGGCACTGTCGTCGACGACGCAGCCTCCGTGGAGTTCCATGCCTTCTTCGAGCGGCACTACGCCGAACTGTCCCGTCTCGCCCACCTGTTGACCGGTGAGGCGGACGCCGCCGACGACCTGGCGGCCGACGCGCTGCTCGCACTGTGGCACCGCTGGGACCGGGTACGCGCGGCGGACCACCCGGCCGCCTACGCCCGCGGAGTGGTCGCCAACCTGGCCCGCACCCGCATCCGGAGCGCCGTGCGCGAGCGCCGGCGGATCTCGCTGTTCTGGTCGCAGCGCGAGGAGAAGACCGAGAACCCCGACATAGCGGGTGTGGTCGACGTCCAGGAGGCCTTGCGCCGGCTGCCGTTCAGGAAACGGGCGTGTGTGGTGCTGCGGCACGCGTTCGACCTGTCGGAGAAGGACACCGCTCTCGCCCTGGGTGTGTCCGTGGGTACGGTTAAGAGCCAGACGTCCAAGGGAATGGCCGAGCTGCAGAGGCTGCTGGGCTCCCAGGGCGTTCCACAGAAGGTGCATGCGGCGATGGTGCGCGGCGGCGAGACCGGAGGACGGGACCGATGAGGCAGCAGGACGTGCACGACGAGCTGCGCGCTCGGCTGCACGAGGCGGCCGAGGCCCACGAGCCTGACGGGGCCCGCATCCTGGCGCGGATCGAGCGGGGCATGAGCGAGCGCAGCCACCCCGACCACCGGGAGACCCGTGCGCCGGTGTGGGGTTGGGCTCGGGTGGTGGGTGCGACGGCCGCTGTCGCGGGCATGCTCGCGGTAGGCGGTTACGCGGTCGCGTCCGCGGTGAAGGACGACGGTCACCCGCAGCAGCAGACGGTCTCGGTCTCCCCCACGCCCTCGCCGGACGCGACGAGCCGGGCGCCGGTGCCGCCGGTGGACCCGACGCCGAGCAGGCCACCGCAGTCGCACAAGGCGAGCAGCTCCCCGTCCGTGAAGCCCTCCACCTCCGCGCTGCCGCCCGCCGGCGGCGAGAAGGACGGCCCGCTGTGGTCGGACGGCTCGGTGGACCCGCACAGCAACGACTTCTGGGCGCAGAGCAACATCACACTCAAGACGAGCGACAAACTCACCGCCCTCACCGTGCAGTTGAAGGTCGCGCAGACGGGCGGGGTGAGCACGGCCGGCGCCTGGCGTTCGCTGCCGGAGCAGGACTTCGACCTCACGGTCGGCGAGCAGAACGGCTTCCTCGTCTACACCTGGGTGCTCAAGGAGGGCCGTACGGTCGCCAAGGGCGAGTGGGTGTTCGCCGGTCAGTACAACCACGAGCGCGGCGGCCGGGACGCCAAGGACGACGCCTACACGATCAGTGGCACGGCGGACGGGCAGCGGCGCGCGGTGGGCGGGGACTTCGCGGCGCACACGGACGACGAGGGCGACTCCTGAAAGAATCTTGAAGAGGGGCGGCAACCTTTTCCGCTCCAGTGGCGACCATGATGTGACGGAACCACTCGCAGAGCGGTTCGGACGGTACGGCCCGCCTCGGCGCCGGCCCGTCGTCGGACCGCACGGACCTGCTGACCTGAGCCCCCCTCGGTCAGCAGCCGCCGACTGAGCCCCCCTCGTCGGCGACAAGAACGCCCCCGCCGGTGACGACCGGCGGGGGCGTTTGCGTCCCTTGCGGGCGCGAGGCTGTGACATGTGCGGCTCCGCCGCGCGGGCGCGACCGGCCACCACCGGCCCGCAGCCCGCGGCGCGCCATCAGTTCATGGTGGATCCGATCGTCGTGGAACCCGTGGTCAGAAACGTCGTGGCCGGCAGCGCCCCGCTCGACTGCCGCGAGGCGTACGCGGTGGTCGCGTCCGTCGACCTGAACGCCGGCGTGCCGACCCCGCTGTCCCAGTTGTTCGCGGCGGAGGCCGTCTTCGAACTCAACTTGTCCGGCCCGCCCTTGTTGCTCACCGCGAGGTTGCGCGCGAGCCGGGCCTTGCCGGTGGCGAAGTAGAACCCCGCCTCGGTGTTCGCGTACGCGGTGTTGCGGTTGAGGACGATGGCGCCCGTGTTGGAGTTCTCGGTGAACCCGTTCAGGGTGTTGTCCCAGGCCGCGTTGTTGTTGACGATGTGCGCGACCGCGACGCCCCCGCCGCCCAGCTTGAACCCGTTGCCGTTGCCCTCGAAGGAGGAGTCGTTCCAGCGGTTCTTGCCGTTGCCGAAGGCCCAGGAGTGCTCGACGGTGACCGGCGAGGAGAACTGCCACAGGTCGAGGCCGTCGTCCGAGTTGTTGTACAGGCGCGCGCCGGTGACCTTGTTGCCGGTGCCGGAGCCGAACTTGATCGCGATCCCATCGGCGTTCTGCCCGTGTCCGGCGGGGTCGTAGTTGCCGTAACTGTCCAGGTTCTGCACAAGGTTGTTCACCGTGTTGTCGCCGCGCAGCGTGAAACCGGAGTCGCCGTTGTTCGCGGTGACCAGGTTCTTGAAGACACCGCCGGTGGACGAGGTGACGACGAAGCCCTGGGCCGGGGAGTTCTGGAAGGTGAGGTTCTGGACGGTCCAGTAGCTGCCGTAGATCCCGGTGAGCCAGGAGCCGTCGGGCAGCTTGGAGCCGTCGATCCTCACCTTCTCGCTGCCGTACGCCTGCAGGGTGATGCGGTTCGAACTCATGCCACTGGCCGTGGACTTGAGGGTGGCCGTCGGGTAGTACGTGCCGGCGCGCACCTGGATGACGGTGCCGGCGGCCGCGTTCTTCACGGCCGACTCCAGCTGGGCCGTGCTGGACACGGTGACCGTCGTCGTGGCGGCCTGGGCGCCGCCGCCCGACAGGCCGAGGTAGACGCCGCCCGCCCCGGCGGAGACGGCCACCGCGGCGGCGATCGAGAGCGTGCGCGTCCTGCGGTGGCGTCCGGTGCTGAGTCGCACTGGGCGTTCCTTTCCTAGGGGATGGAGGCGAAACGGGCCGGAGGGGCCGCCCCGGCCCGTTTCTGAAACCCAGTCGCCGCCATGGCAGGAAGAGGTTGCCGCGCCCCCTCGAAAACAAGCGAAACTTTCGCCACCGCTCACCCCCCGCTTACCGGTTGACGTGCTGTTTCCCGCTGGTGACACTCCGAAGGCGCCGCATCCCCCAACAGAATCCCCCACACTCCGACAGGATTGCCCATGCGCCCCAGAGCCGTGCTCGTCGCCTGCCTCGCACTCCTCCTCGGCCTGTTCACCGCCCCGCCCAGTACCGCCGGCACCGCACATTCAGGAGCCCCGCCCGTGAGCCACCCCAAGTACGCCGGCTATCTCTTCGCCTACTTCACCGGCGAGGGCACAGCGGACGGCGAGCAGATCCGTTACGCCCTCAGCCGCGGCAACGACCCGCTGCACTGGCGCGAGCTGAACCAGGGCAAGCCGGTCCTGACGTCGACCATCGGGGAGAAGGGGCTGCGCGATCCCTTCGTCATCCGCTCCCCGAAGGGCGACAAGTTCTACCTGATCGCCACCGACCTGCGGATGTACCACAACAGCAGCGGCAGCTGGGACGACGTCCAGCGGCACGGCAGCAAGTCGATCATGATCTGGGAGTCCACCGACCTGGTCCACTGGACCGACCAGCGGCTGGTGCAGGTGGCCCCCGACAACGCGGGCAACACCTGGGCGCCGGAGGCCTATTGGGACGACTCGCTCGGGGAGTACGTCGTCTTCTGGGCGTCGAAGCTGTACGCCGACGACGACCCCGGCCACACGGGATCGACGTACAACAAGATGCTGTACGCGACGACGAAGGACTTCCGCGCCTTCAGCGAGCCGAAGGTCTGGGACGACCCCGGCTACTCGGTGATCGACTCGACTGTCGTGAAGTACAAGGACACCTACTACCGCTACACCAAGGACGAACGCGACCCGTCCTCCAGCTCGCCGTGCTCGAAGTTCATCACCGGTGAGAAGTCGACGAGCCTGACGTCGACCACGTACGACTTCGTCTCCGACTGCATCGGCAGCGACTCGATCGACCGCGGCGAGGGGCCCACGGTCTTCAGGTCCAACACCGAGAAGAAGTGGTACCTGTTCATCGACGAGTACGGCGAGCGCGGCTATGTCCCCTTCGAGACCACCGATCTCGACTCCGGCAAGTGGACGATGTCCAAGGACTACCAGCTGCCCTCAAGTCCCCGGCACGGCACGGTACTTCCGGTAACGCAGAAGGAGTACGACCGACTTTTGGGCGCGTATCCCGCCACCGCCACCTCGGTCGTGGACGCGACGGCGAAGGAACAGAAGGGGTACGCCGTCGTCACGGAGGCCTCCTCGAAGGTGGTGCTGCCGATGGAGCCGGGTGCCGATCTCTCGCGTCTCGCCCCGCGGATCGCCGTGAGTGAGGGGGCGACCGTGAGCCCCGGGTCCGGTACGCGACGCGACTTCCGCACGCCGCAGACCTACACCGTGACGGCGGCCGACGGCACGAGCCGCAGCTGGACGGTCGAGGCGGTGCCCACCCGAAGTCCGGTCCTTCCCGGCCTCAACGCCGACCCGGATGTGCACTACCTCGACGGCCAGTACTGGATCTATCCGACGACGGACGGCAACCAGGGCTGGGGCAGCACGAGTTTCAAGGCGTACTCGTCGAGGGACCTGGTCCACTGGAAGGACCATGGCGTCATCCTCGACCTGGGCCCGGACGTGTCATGGGCCGACAAGTACGCGTGGGCCCCGGCGATCGCCGAACGCAGCGGCAAGTACTACTTCTACTTCTGCGCCGAGCAGCAGATAGGGGTCGCGGTCGCCGACTCCCCCGCCGGCCCGTTCAAGGACGCGCTGGGCAAACCCCTTGTGGCGAAGGGCGGTTCACTCGGCGGCCAGATGATCGACCCGGCCGTCTTCACGGACGACGACGGCACGTCGTATCTCTACTGGGGCAACGGTCACGGGTATGTGGTGCCGCTGAACGACGACATGACGTCGTACGACGCGACGAAGGTGAAGGACATCACCCCGGACAACTTCCGTGAGGGGTCCTTCGTGATCAAGCGCAAGGGCACGTACTACTTCATGTGGTCCGAGGACGACACGCGCAGCGAGAACTACCACGTGGCCTACGCGACGGGGCCGTCCCCGCTCGGCCCATGGACCAAGCGGGGGACGATCCTGTCGAAGCGTCCCGAGTACGGGATCCTCGGCACCGGCCACCACTCCGTGGTGAACGTGCCGGGCACGGACCAGTGGTATGTCACATACCACCGGTTCGCCCTCAACGGGCCCGGAAGGCCCGGCGGCGACGGCATGCACCGGGAGACCACCATCGACCGCATGGAGTTCGCGGCCGACGGCACGATCAAGCCGGTGGTGCCGACCCTGGAGTCGGTGAGACCGCTGCGGTCTAGCTGACGAAGTACGTCGGGTTCGGCAGCTTGTACGTCCGGTCGGCGTAACCGCCGTCCAGGTCGGAGTACTGGTCGCCGAAGTTGGCGATGATGTCGTACCCGAGGTCCTTCTCGATGTGCTGGCGGGTGCCGCCCTTGTACTGCACGGTCGTGCAGGTCCAGGTGCCCGCCGTCGCGCAACCGCTCAGGTACGACGGCGGGTTGGCGGTGTTCTTGAGGAACATGTGGTCGGCGTCGAGGTTCACATCGGCGCCGATCTTCTTCAGGTTCTCGACCGCGGCGGAGCGCTGCGCCTCGCTGAGGCCGGAGTTGTAGAAGACCTCGACGCCCTTCTTCTCCGCGTACTGAACGAGCTCGGCAGTGCCGAAGACGCCCGGACGGTCCGCCTTGTTGACGTACGCCGCCCAAGTGGCCGAGTTGTACGTGTAGTTGTACCGCTTCTCGTAGTCGAGGCTGAGCAGCAGCGTGTCGTCGATGTCGAACACGACCGCGGGCTTCTCGCCCCGGTGGTGGGCCTTGCGGGCCGCCTGGTCGATGTACTTCCTGGCGGCGGAGTCGATGTGCGCCAGGTCCTTGGCGTACGGGCTGTCCGGGGACGCCTGGTACACGCCGTTGGCGTCCGCCGTGGTGCCGTAATAGGTGTCGATGTCCTTCACCAGGAGCCCGATGTTGTACGGCTCGTGGGTGGAGTTGGCCGTGGACTGTCCGGCCGTGGCCGCACCGGCGCCGTAGAGAGCGGCACCGGTGAGGGCACACACTGCGGCGATCGCCGCGATACGCAGTGGCTTATGCATGACAGGTTTCTACGCGCGTCACCCCCGTGGGCGCGAGACCCGTTGCCCGATCGATACCTCATTTGCAGGCAAAAAACGGGTCAAGCGCCCGGACGGGGCGGTTCCGGATCGATATCCGTCAGTTCATCGTCGCCCCGATGGTCGTCGAGCCCGTCGTCAGGAACGTGGTCGCGGGCAGGGTGCCGCTCGAACTGCGGGCGTTGTACGTGCTGCTCGCGTCCGTCGACTTGAAGGCGGGCGTCGAGATCCCGGAGTCCCAGTTGTTGCCGGCCGAGGAGACCGAGGAGCCCTTGCTGACCGAGCCGCCGCCGTTGCTGACCGCGAGGTTCTTGCCGAGCTTGGCGGAGCTGGTGGCGAAGTAGTAGCCCCACTTGCTGTTGGCGTAGGCGGTGGTGCGGTTGATGACGATGGCGCCGGTGTTGGAGTTCTCGGTGAAGCCGTTGCCCGCGTTGCCCCAGGCGGCGGAGTTGTTGACGACGTGGGCGACCGAGGGACCGTTGCCGCCCAGCTTGTAGCCGTTGCCGTTGCCCTCGAAGGCGGAGTCGCCCCAGCGGTTGACGCCGTTGCCGAAGGACCAGGTGTGCTCGATGGTGACCGGCGAGGAGAAGGACCACAGGTCGATGCCGTCGTCGGAGTTGTTGTACAGCCGGGCGCCGGTGACCAGGTTCCCGGTGCCGGAGCCGAACTTGATGGCGACGCCGTCGGCGTTCTGGCCGTGCGTGGCGGCGTCGTAGTTGCCGTAACTGTCCAGATTCTTGACGGTGTTGTTGACCGTGCCGTCCCCGGTGAGCGTGAAGCCGGAGTCGCCGCCGTTGATGGTCTTGATGTTGTTCCAGGTGGTGCCGGTGCAGGACTGGCAGACGACGGCGCTGTCCGGGGAGTTCTGGAAGGTGATGTTGGAGACGTTCCAGTAGTCGGCGGTCAGCTTGAAGATCCAGGAGCCGGAGGGCAGCGACGACCCGTCGATCTTCACGGTCTCCGAGCCGTACGCGGTGAGCGTGACCGGCGAGGAGGACGTGCCGTTGGCCGTGGACTGCAGGGTGGCCGTCGGGTAGTAGGTGCCGCCGCGGACCTGGATGACGGTGCCGGCGGTGGCGTTCTTGATGGCGTTGGACAGGTCGGTCGAGTTGCTGACGACCACGGTGGCGGCCTGGGCGGGCGCGGGCAGTGCGAGCAGGGCGGCGCCGGCGGCGACGGCGGTGGACAGGGCGAGAGCGGTTCGACGAAGCATGACGTGCGGGTCCTTTCGTCGTTCGGTGAGTCGTTCAGTGAAGGGGGATCGCTTCGGTGCGGGGGATGGAGCGGGGACGGTTCACAGGACAGAGGTGAGCCAGGTGAAGACCTCGTCCTGCATCGGCTCCGTGAAGACATGGCCGAGCCCCGGCCAGATCTCGGTACGGAGCCGCTCCGCGGCGTGGCGGGAGGTCCAGACGGCACGCAGCTTGGCGTAGGCCACCTGGACGCCTTCGGCGGTGAACAGCGGGTCCTGCTCGCCGTCGAGCAGCAGCATCGGCCTGGGGGCGGCGATGCTCGCCACGTCGGGGATGTCGAGGTGCCGGGCGAGCCCGGGATGGAGCATGTAGTACGAGGACTGCCCGCGCAGCGTGTTGTTGCCGGGCACCATCATTTCCTTCAGGCCGGTCATCCAGCACACGGCGGCGGTGGCCGCGACGTCGTCGCTGAGCGCGGCGGTCTGCCAGGCGCGGTAGGCGCCCATGGAGAACCCGACGGCCGCGACACGGCGCGTGTCCACGCGGTCGAGACCGGCGAGGAATCCGGCGGCCCGGGCGTCCTCGCGGGCCATGAGCCCCGCGAGGGAGGAGCCGAGGTTGTAGAAGTTGGCGGCGAGGGCCTGCTGTTGGTCGTAGTCGACGGGGCCGCGGTCGCCCCAGCCGAGCGCGTCCGCGCACAGCACCACGTAGCCGCGCCGGGCCAGTTCGTCACCGACGAAGCGGCCGCTGAAGTACTTGTCGGCCCAGGCCTGAGCGGAGGCGAGGCGCGTGTCGTCGTACCAGGGCCGGACGAGTTTCTCCTTCCCGATGTCGAACTTGGCGCCGTGGTCGTGCAGGAGCAGCACGGCGGGGAAGGGTCCGGTGCCGTGCGGGGTCAGCAGTGCGCCGCGGACGCGTTCGTGGCGGGTGAGGGAGAGAGTCACCAACTCCCTGGTGAATCCGTCGCCTTGGGAGCGATCGGTGAACTCGGGGGCGTACGGCGTCCCGTCCTGCCGCTCGACGAGAAGGTGCTCCGCGACCTTGGCGCGGGCGGCGCGCCGCCAGGCCCGGAAGTCGCGGAGGGGTGAAGTGCCCCAGGCGAGCGGGAAGTTCAGCTCGTCCTTCAGGGAGGGATAGAAGTCCGGCAGGTTCCCTCCGACGAGACCCGCGGCTTCGGCGGCTGCTGTGACTTCGGCGGCTTCGGCGGTCCCCGTACCCGTCGCCCCCGCGAGAAGCGCCGCGGCGGCACCGGTCACGAAGGTCCGGCGGCCCACTTGCTCGCCCGTGTTCATACGGCCGCCCGACGCTCGGCCCTAGGCATGAGGCCGCCAATCACCGAGATATGTCTCGCGAGTGTGCAACCGGGCCTCGGCGCCCGTGAGTTGAGGCCGGTTCTCCGGGACCGTGATCACCGCTCCCGGGCCCGTGTTGCGGTACTCCCAAAACCGCATCGTCTGCCAGGGATAGGCGTCGCGCATGTTGACGTAGGGGGTGACCGGATCGATCCCGGACCCGATCCAGGTGTCCCGCACGACCAGCGACGGCCAGGCGGTCGTCTCGTACGACGGCACCCAGGGCCGGGCCAGCTTGTACGTCCCGTCCTCGGCGCCCGAGGTGATGCGGGAGCGGACGGCGAGGATGCCGTGCGGGTTGGCGCGGGCGGTGGAGGGGGCGAAGACCATGCCCTTGGGTGTGAAGTCCACGTCCCGTTGCAGGGTGTGGAAGTGGCACTGCTCGAACACGGCGGTCGCCCGCCCGAAGACGAAGTCGACGTCGCCCTCGACGTAGCAGTGGCGGAAGTACTGCCGGTCGAAGACGTCCAGCGCGGTCGTGTCGACGAACAGGGTGTCCTGGTGGGCCAGCAGCCGGACGTTCTCGAAACGGGTCCGGTCGCCATAGGTGTAGGCGGCCACCGCCTGGGTGCCGGTGATGTCCGGGTGGTCGGCCCGCAGCCAGTCGTTGGCGAGGGTCAGGTCGCGGACGGTCAGTCCGGGCGCCGCCGAGGTGAAGGTGGCGGAGCCCGCGGTGCCATACGTCGTGCCGTCGGGCTTCTTCGTGCCGTTCGCGTGGTCGAAGACGATGACGGTGTCGCGCGGGTCGCGGGTGGCGCCGCAGAGCGTCAACTCGCCTTTGCCGGAAGGGATGTTGACGACCTCGCGATACGTCCCCGGGTGCACGACGATCGTCCCGCCGGGTCCGTCTACGGCGTCCACGGCCGCCTGCACGGATTCGCCGGGGCGGACGTGCAGGACGTGGCCGGCGGCGCGGGCGAAGGCGGGGGTGGCACCGCCGGCGACGAGACCGCCCGCGATACCAGTGATGCCCGCGAGGAGGGTGCGTCGGCGCATGTCAGCAGTCCTCCTTCCATGGCGTCCAGTCGCCGAGGTAGGCCGTGCGGGTCGCCGACTCGGCCTGCTCGGCGGTGAGTTGGGGCCGGTTCTCCGGGATGGTGATCACGGCGCCGGGGCCCGTGTTGCGGTACTCGGCGAACCGCTGGCTCTGCCAGGGGAAGGTGTCCGACATGTTGGTGTAGGGCGCGACCGCGTCGATGCCGGCGCCGAGGCGGGTGTCCCGGACAGTGAGCATCGGGCGGGCGGTGGTGTCCGATCCGGGCACCCAGGGGCGGGCCAACTTGTAGAAGGTGTCCGGTGCTTCGCTGCTCACCCGGCTCCGCGTGACCAGGTAGCCGAGCGGGTTGGCGACCGCCGTGGAGGGCGCGAAGACGAAGCCGTACGGGGCGGTGGCCAGGTCGGTGCGGTCCAGGGTGCGGAAGTGGCACTGCTCGTAGACCGCCGTGGCCCGCCCGAAGACGAAGTCGACGTCGCCCTCGACGTAGCAGTTCGCGTAGTACTGGCGGGCGAAGGTGCCGAGCGCGATCGAGTCGGAGTACAGCGTGTCCTGGTGGCCGAGGAAATGGCAGTCGGTGAAGGCGCTGCGGTCGCCCTGCACCTTGATGGCCACCGCCTGCGTGCCCGTGATGTCCGGGTGGTCGGCGCGCAGCCAGTCGTTGGCGAAGGTGATCCAACGGGCGGTGAAGCCGTCCGCCTGCACGGTCGTGGTGGCGGATCCGGTGGTGCCGTAGGTGCCGCCGCCGGGCTTGGCGGTGCCGGCCGCGTTGTCGTACACGATCACGACGTCCCGGGGGTCCTCCGAGGCGCCGATCCAGGTGGCGTCCGTGCGCGTGGTGTCGACGGCGACTGTCTCGCGGTAGGTGCCCGGTGCGAGGACCAGTGTCCGGCCGCTGCCGCTCGCCGCGGTCACCGCGGCCTGGACGGTGGTGAAGTCACCGCGGCCGCGCGGGTCGACGTAGAGGGTCTTGGCGGTGAGGCGGCGGTCCGGGGAACCGTAGCGGCCGAACGGGCGGGGTCCACCGGCGGCGCGCGCTGGAGCGGAGGCGAGGGCGAGCGCGGCGCCCGCCCCGGCGCTCGCCAGGAGGAATCCCCGTCTGGACAGGGGGAGTTGGAGGTGGTGGGGCGAAGGCATGCGGGTGTGCTCCTTCGAGGTGCGGCTCGTCTTGGGCGTGCGGGTACTTCCTCGCCGTGGGGGTGGGCCGGGACCGGGTCGTCCCGGCCCGTCGCGAAGGGGTGGGGCCGGCTGCGAACGGGGGTGTCAGCGCAGGTTGCCCGCGCCCGCGCAGTGGTCGACGATCCCGGGGACCGCCTTGGCCGGGTCGACCTCGGTGCGCAGGGTGGGCGTCCAGGTCCGGCCCGACTGGAGGATCTCGGTGGGCACTTCGGCGTTGTGGACGGCGATCAGGTCGGTCTTCTCGCCGTTGACGTAGTTGTCGTCGGCGGTGAGCGGCGAGTCGTTCCAGCGCTTCAGGATCTTCCCGGCGCCGATCCCGTCCGGCAGCGTGAACGCGTTGTGTTCCGCGACGAGTTGGGACTCGATGCCGATGCCGTAGCTGTAGGAGTAGCCGTCCTTGGCCACGAAGTGGTTGTTGTACGAGTCAACCTGTCCGAAGCGGACCCGCGGGGCTCGTTCCACCAGGTTCGAGAACAGGTTGTGGTGGAAGGTGACCTTGAGGTGGCCGCGGTCGACGGCGGCCGTCGAGGCGCTGTCGCTGTTGCCGATCAGGATCGTCTTGTCGTGGTCCTCGAAGACGTTCCAGGACGCGGTGACGTAGTCGGCGCCCTTGACGATGTCGAGTTCGCCGTCGTGCTGCTCGTAGATCCGCCCGAAGTAGTTCGGCAGCGTGCTGTCGGGGTTGTCGCCGTCGGTGAACGTGTCGTGGTCCATCCACACGTGCGTCGACCCGTAGACCACCGCGCTGTCGTACTCGGAGTTCCAGTTGCCGTCGGCGGTGTCGGTGGGGTCCCACTGCGGGAAGCAGTCGAGGGGGCTGTCGAAGGTCAGGTTGCGGACGATGACGTTGTCGACGGCCTTGATCTGGAGGCTGGCGCCGTTGAAGCCGGCGTTCTTGCCGACGCCGATGATGGTGGTGTTGGCCGGGACGTTCGCCTTGATGTAGGCGTCCTGGTTGACGGCGGAGGCCCGGCGCAGACCCTCGGGGCTGTCGTCGGGCTCGTCGTCCAGGGTCTTGTCGTGCCCCCAGACGGCGGGGTCGTACTTGGCCAGATAGGCGTCGAAGTCGTAGCCCGGCACCTGGAACGAGGCACAGCTCGGCCCGTCGGCGTCGATGATCCCCTGCACCTTGATGATCTTCGGCGCGCTGCCGCCGTCGGCGAGGGCGGCCTTGAAGCCGGCCCAGTCGGTGACGGTGTAGACGTGCGCGGCGTCGGCGGCCGCGCCGCCGGTCGTGCCGGTGCCGTAGGCCCCCCAGCCGTCCTTCGCGCCGAGTACCTGCCGGGCGAGGTCCCGGGGCTGGGCCTGCGCGGCGGACATCCCCGTGACCCCGAGCACGAGGGCGGTGCAACCCACGACGGACACTATGACGCGTCCATGACATTTCCGTGTACGCACTGTGCGGCTCTCCTTGGTTACGCGACCGAGGCGTCGGTCGCCTCGGGCCAGGTGATCCAGGACGTGGGGATCTCGTCGTGCAGCCGGACGACGTCGCGCGCTCCGAGCACCCGTGTGCGCAGCAGCTCCCGCGCCACGAGCCGCGCCACGGCGATCGCGCCCGGCGGATTGAAGTGCGTGTTGTCCTGCTCGGTGTCGGTCCAGTTGAAGTAGACCTTCGTCTCCTCGACCCCGAGCTGCTGCCACAGCGCGAGCGACAGCGCCTCGATGTCGAGCAAGGCCACCCGCTCCTCCTGCGCGAGGGCACGCATCGCCGCGGGATAGTCGCCGTGGGTCGGCACGGCGTTGCCGTCCGCGTCGAACCTGCGGCGTTCGACGGGGGTGGCGAGCACGGGCCGGGCACCGTGCGCACGGGCGCCCTCGATGTACTGACGCAGGTAGTCCTGGTACGTCGTCCACGGCTCGGTGTACCGGGTGGGGTCCTCGCTCTTCTCGTCGTTGTGTGCGAACTGCACGAGAAGCAGATCTCCCGGCCGGATCAGCCCGAGGATGGCATCGAGCCGGCCTTCGTCGATGAAGCTCTTCGAACTACGCCCGTTCACCGCGTGATTGGCGACGGGCAGCTCTTTCCGGAGAAAGAACGGAAGCGCCATACCCCACCCGGTCTCGGGAGCGGCGTCGGCGTATTTCTGCGCGGCGGTGGAATCACCCGCGATGTAGAGGGTACGGCGCCTGGGGGCGGCCTGGGCGGTCCCATTGACCGCCAGAGCGAGAGGAACGGCTGCGATTGCAGCGGAGGTGACCTGTCTGCGAGTAAGGGACACAACGGTGCCTTTCGAACAGGGGGGAAGGGGAAATCCCCTAGGGGCGCGGGGCTGCATCGATGTGCGGCTCCGCCACGTGGGCGCGACCAGCCACAACGGACCCGCGGCCGCGCCCACAACAGCAACCACCCGATTCAGTGGTTCTTCTTCCAGTCAGCCTGAGCAGCGTTCAACTGATCGGCCAACGTGTCCAGGAAATCCTTCGCACTCATCTTCCCGAGCAGCACCTTCTGGAAGTTCGGCTCGTTGTCGGACTTGGAAATGGTGTTCCAGTCCGGCAGGTAGTACGGCAACTGCACAATCTTGGTACCGCTGCCGTTCAGCGCCTCGGCCGCCAGTTTCGTGGGCTCGGCCTTCTGAATCCACGCGTCCTGCGCGGCTTCCGTGTTCGCCGGAATCTGCCCCGCGGACTCGTTGAACTTGGAGTTCTCCTCGTGCGAGACGGCGAACTCGATGAACTTCCAGGCGGCCGCCTTGTTCTTGCTGGACTTGAACAGACTCAACCCGTCCACGGGGTTGGAGATCTGCACGCGGGTGCCGTCGTCCTGCGTCGGGTTCGGCAGCCCCCGGAACTTGTCCGCACCCAGCGCCTTCAAGTGGTCCTGGTACGAACCGAGGTTGTGGCTCAGCATCCCGATCGTGCCGCTGTCCCACTGGGCGACCATCTTGGTGAAGTCGTTGTTGACGTCGGCGGACGGAGTGTCCTTCTTGTAGAGCGCGACGTACTTCTCCAACGCGGCCACGTTCTTCGGGTCGTTGACCGTGGTCTTGTCGCCGTTCCAGAACGACGTGATCCCGCTCTGGCTGTACGCCGCGTCGATGGCCGGCGCGATGGAGCCCTCGCCGCCACGGATCGTGAACCCGAACTGGTTCTTGCCCTTGTTGGTGAGCTTGTCGGCGGCCGCGTAGAACTTCGACCAGGTGGTCGGCGCGTCCAGACCGGCCTTCTTGAACAGGTCGGTGCGGTACCAGAGCGTGCCGTTGTTGGAGGAGGTCGGGACCTGGTACAGCTTGTCGCCGCCGCCCGCGGCCTTGCTGCTGTCCACCAGGTTCTGGCTCAGCTTGCCGTTCAGCGAGCTCTTGTCGAGCCGGCTGTCCAGCGGCTCCAGCGCGCCCTGGACCGCGACCTCGGCGAGCATCGCGGTGCCCACGCCGCCGACGTCCGGCAGGCCGCCGCCCTGGATGGCGGTGTCGTACTTGGACTGGGCGCTCGCGGCGGGAATCCCGACGTAGTTGACCTTGATGTCCGGGTTCTTCTTCTCGAAGTCGGCGATGATCTCCTTCCAGATGTCGGTGCGGACACCGCCGTTGTTGTCCCAGAAGGTGATCTCGCCCTTGCCGGAGCCCTCGTTGCCCTTGTCCCCCGCACTGCCGCTGCCGTCGTCGCCGCAGGCGGTGGCGGTCAGCGCGAGCACGGAGCCCAGGGCGACGGCGACGGCCGCGCGCCTGCTTCTGCGGATGCTGCTCTTCATTGGTCGGCTCTCTCCTTCTGGATCCAACTGAGATATGAAGTTGTGGGGGGTCTGCAAGGCAGTACTGCTCCATGGGGGTGCTACGACGGAGCGATCAACTGCGGGCGTGGGGCCCCCAGTCGATCCGCTTCTGCGGCCCCGAGAACCGCTTCACCAGAGCGGGCACGGCAGCGGCCGGATCCAGCCGGTAGTCGTAGAACGCGTGCGGATCGAAGGCGGCGCCCCACTCGTCGGTCCGCCCGCCGGTGTTCTTCAGGATCGACCCGCGCTGCACCAACTCCGCGGTGGCGTCCGCCTGATAGGGGTGCTGGATGCCGTCGTAGTAACTGTTCTCGATGACCATCCTGGTGTGGCCCCGCGACCAGTTCCCGTACGTCCACACCGGGTCGCCGTCGGCCACCTGCGCCGACAGGTAGTTGTTGTAGAGGTGTGCGTAGGCGCAGTTGTCGGCGGACGGGTTGCGCTGCTTCGTGCCCGTGAACCAGTTGTGGTCGATGGTGACCTGGGTCTTGACGTTCGTCGTCCAGCCGATGCCGAACGCCTTGTTGTGGTTGCTGAACCGGTTGTACGAGACGGTGATGTACTGACTGTCCTTGCGCAGGTCGATCAGTCCGTCGCCCATATGCGTGAGCCGGTTGTGGTCGATCCAGACGTGGTCGACGGTGTCCATCTGGATGGCGTCGAAGTCCTGCGTCTTGCCGTCCCAGTCGCCCTCGACGTACGAGTCCCGGATCGTCAGGTTGCGGATGATCACGTTGTGCGTGCCGGGGTCGAGGTGCAGTTCCCCGTGCACGATCTCGCCGGTGTCGCCGACGCCGATGATCGTCTTGTTGGAGCCGACGACGATGTCCGAACCGAAGGGTTCGACGGTTATCGCCCCCGACACCCGTATGACGTACGGCTCTTCGGCCGCCGCGTACCTGGCCAGCGCGGCCTGGTCGGTGACCGTCACGACCTTGCCGCCCGCTCCACCGCTGGTTCCCCCGGCGAGCGAGGCGAAGCCGTGCGGCCGGTCGCTGAAGCGGTCGGCGCCGGCGGAGGCGAAAGCCGAAGCCGAAGCCGACGTGCTCAGCGGAGTCGCGGCCTTGGCCTGCCCGATCGCCCCGAGGCTCAGCGCGGCCACCAACCCGATCACGGCGGCCAGGACCTTGCCGGTCCCCGGTCTCGGCAAGCGCTTGCTATGGAGGTGCTGCGTCATTGCGGCTCCCAACAGGCATACGGGTGCGGTGGGCTACAAGGAGTCGATCCTGAAGTGCGTGAAGGTTGCCGCGCCGGCGTGACCGGATCCGACGGGCGCGAGCGCGAACAGGCCGAGCAGGGCGCCGACCCAGCGCCAGGGGGTGGCGGCGAAGACGGGGCCGGACGGCCGCGGGCCCTCGCCGAGGTCGTGGAAGAAACGGCAGCGGGCGCCGGCGCCGATCTCGATGCGCAGCCTCACGCGACCCTCGGGCGCGAGCCGCGGAGGGGCGGCGTCCCGTTCATTCCCCCACTGCCCGAAAGGCGTGGGAGGTGCCCCCACGGCGACCGCCTCGGCGAACCGGTGCACGAGCTGCACCGTCCCGTCGGCTCCCCGCTCCAGGCCGATCCAGCCGAACGCGTCCCCCAGGACGGCGAGTCCGGCCCGGGCGCCCGGCTCCTCGCTGTGCAGCTTCAGCTCGACCTCGACGGCGGACGGGACGCCGGGCAGCCGCTGCGTGAGCACGTTCGGCAGTCTGCGCAGGTCGTGGGTGTCGGCCGAGCGGACGCAGGTCAGCCGCAGCCCGTCGCCTGAGTGGTGGGTGGCCCAGCCGTCCTGCGGGTTGGCGGTCCACGACCACTGGCGGCCGAAGCGTCCGCCGGGGAAGTCGTCGTCCGTGGCGGGCGCGGCGTGCGACTGCGGCGGCAGGTCGGGACGCCGGTGTACGGCGACGGGGACGCCGCCGTCCCCGAGCAGCGGCCAGCCGTCCGTGCCCCAGCTCATCGGCTGGAGGTGCACGACCCGGCCGTAGGCGCCCCGCTGCTGGAAGTGCAGGAACCAGTCCTCGCCGGACGGGGTGCGCACCCAGCCGCCCTGGTGCGGCCCGTTGACGTCGGTGTCCCCCTGTTCGAGGACGATCCTCTCCTCGTACGGCCCGAAGAACTCGCGCGAGCGGAAGGCGCCCTGCCAGCCGGTCTCCACTCCCCCGGCGGGCGCCAGGATCCAGAACCAGCCGTCGTGCCGGTAGAGCTTGGGGCCTTCCAGGGTGAACCAGCCCGGAATGCTGTCGCCGTCGACGATCAGCTTGCCCTCGTCGAGGAGTTCGGTGCCGTGCGGGTGCATGCGGTGGCCGGTGAGGCGGTTCTTGATGCCGGAGCGGGACTTGGCCCAGGCGTGCACGAGGTAGGCCTCGCCGGTGTCCTCGTCCCACAGGGGGCAGGGGTCGATGAGTCCCTTGCCGGCCTTCACGAGGTGCGGGCGGGTCCAAGGACCGCGTATCTCCCGGGCGTTGATCTGGAAGATGCCCTGGTCGGGGTCGCCCCAGAAGATCCAGAAGCGGTCGTCGTGATGGCGCAACGAGGGTGCCCAGACTCCGCAGTCGTGCCGCGGGGTCCTGAACTCGGCGGCGGGTTCGAGGAGTTGCAGCGCATGGCCGACCAGCGTCCAGTTGACCAGGTCGCGGGAGTGCAGCAGCGGCAGGCCCGGCGCGCGGCCGAAGCTCGACGCGGTGAGGTAGAAGTCGTCGCCCACGCGGACGACGTCCGGGTCGGACCAGTCGGCGTCGAGGACCGGATTCGTGTACGTGGTCACTGGCTCACCGCCTTGCGCACCAGTGCCGCCGCCTCGCCCCGGCTGAGGCGACCGTCGGCGACGACGGTGACGATCCGCCGTACGACCGTCTCGCCGGACGGGATCGGCAGCCGCTCGTCGTAGGCCAACGACGAGCCCACGCCCGGGTATTCGGCGGTGCGCACGAACCACGGGTCCCTACGGGTGGCGTCCGTGGCGCCGGCGAAGACGAGGGTCCAGGTGGCGCCCGCGAGGCCCAGCCAGTCGGCACGGGTGCCGTGGACCTCCGCCTCGCCCTCGCGGTCGGCGGTGAAGACCTGCGGGGTCTCCCGCTCCTTGCGGGCCCGCCAGAAGAAGCCGCCGTAGGCCGCGCCGGGGCGGCCGTTGGTGGCCGGGCTGCCGATGGACAGCGGGTCGGGCGTGACGTTGGTGAGCGAGAAGGTGAAGTCCAACGCCCAGGCGGAGTCGGTGAGTTCGGTGGCCGCGACGGTACGGCGCTCGCGCAGCAGCTCGCCGCCGGACGCCACCCAGCGCAGCTCCTCCACGAAGCCGTCGGGGTCGCGGAGCTGGAAGGCGGTGTGGCGCTGGGCGCCGTGGTTGTCCAGCTCGGTGGGGCCCTGGTCGCGGACGTAGGTGCGGCCGCCCCAGAAGTTGTGCCCCTCGACGTCGGGAACGGCGACACCGACGCCGAGGTGGTGGGTGTGGTCGGCGGGGCTGAGTTCGGTGACCGCCGTGCCGGCCAGGGTGGTGACGGGGTGCAGATACGGGCGCGGCGAGAACCGGGGCTGCAGTTCGGGCCGGGTGACGTAGCGGCCGACCGGGCGGCCGGCCACGCGCAGCACGGGCGAGTCGGTGGTCGTCATCACGTGCTCACCTCTTTCGGTAGGGCCCAGGTGGCGCCGAGCTCGGAGTAGAGGGCGAGGGAGTCGGCGGCGGCCGCGACGAGTCCGTCGATGCCGGGGACGACCCTGCGGTCCTCGTCGGGGATCAGGTGCCAGGCCCCGGGCGGCAGCGGGGCCGGGTCGGGGGCCTGTCGAATCGCTTCAACAACCTTCATGAAGGCGCCGGTTGAAGCCGGGGTGACCAGCAGCTCGACGCCGTCGGTGAGGTGGTCGACCAGGTTCTCCAGCAGGTCGGTGCGGCCGTACTCGTACTCCTCGGGGCCGTGGTCGGCGCGCTGGAGCAGGGCGCGGTCCTGCTTGTACCAGAAGGTGATCCGGCCGCGGTCGCCGTGCACGACGACGTACGGCTCGTCGGGGTCCTCGGCGCACAGGGTCGCGGCGACGGTGATCTGGCCGCCCTGTGCGGTGGTGACGCGGACGCAGGAGGTGTCGTCGGACTCGATGTCGTTGGCGCGCAACAGCTCGAGCTCGATGCCGGTGACGTCCTCGGCGTGCGTCGTGCCGTTCAGGGCGAGGGCGGTGGCGACGGCGTGCGCGAGGGGGTTGGTCAGCACGCCGTCGATCACGTCGACGCCGCCCAGGCGGCGCTTGCCGGCCCAGGGCGCACGGCGGTAGTACGCCTCCGGACGCGCCCAGGCACCGGCCCCACCGATCCCGACGACCTCGCCGATCGCCCCCTCCTCCACCATCCCGAGGATCGCGGGGAGGGCGTGCGAGCCCAGCGACTGGAAGCCGATCTGGCAGGCCACGCCCGCCTCCGCGACCCCGTCGGCCATCCGGCGGAACTCGGCGTACGACGGCGCGGGCGGCTTCTCCAGCAGGAGGTGCACGCCCTTCCCGGCGGCCGTGAGCGCCAGGTCGGTGTGGGTCGGGATCGGCGTGCAGATCACCGCGATCCGGGCGCCGGTGGAGTCGAGGAGCGCGCCGAAGTCGGCGGACTGCTCGGGCGTGCCGAGGCCCTCGGGGAGCTCGGACGCGGCCAGCGGGGTCAGCTCGCAGATGCCTGCCAGCCGTACGATTCCCTTGTCCTGGAGGCGGCGGATGTTGTCCAGGTGCCAGTGGCCGTGGCCACGTGCGCCCGCGAGAACGATCGGTACGGTCGTCGGTACGTTCATGGGATCCTCCCTGCGCCCGCGCCGCGCGCCACCTCTCGGTCGGCCACCTCGGCGCTGTCGATCTTTGTGTGCAGGGTAGGTGTCCAGCCGACGTCCGCCGTGAGATCGCGCTCGCTGCCGGAGTTGTAGGCGTTGTAGATCGCCAGCAGGTCCACCGGACGGCCGTTGAAGAGGGTGCCGGTCTGGTGCAGGGCGGTGCCGTTCCAGCTCTTCACCAGGTCGGCGACCTCGACGTGGCCGGGCGTGTGGAAGGCGTTGTTCTCGGCATAGACGCCGGACTCGGTGGACACGCCGAGCGAGTAGCGGTACTCGGCGCCCTCGGGGACGACGTACCGGTTGTCGTAGACGTGCACCTGCCCGAAGCGGACGCGCGGCGCGCGCTGGACGACGGAGTCGAACTGGTTGTGGTGCAGGGTGACCCGGAGCTTTCCGCGGTCCCCGGTCGCCGAGTCGCTGCTGCCGATGAGCATCGCCTTGTCGTGGTCCTGGAAGCGGCTCCAGGAGACGGTGACCAGGTCGGAGGCGTTGGTGATGTCCAACAGGCCGTCGTGGCGCAGGTAGTTGCGGGCGAAATAGGTGGGCTCGGCGTCGTCCGGGTGACCCTTGTCGGAGGCGGTGACGTGGTCGACCCACACATGCGTGGCGCCGGTCAGCCAGATGTTGTCGTACGACGTCTTCCAGTCTCCGAGGCCGCCGGTGTTGGGCTGCCAGACGGGGAAGCAGTCGTAGGCGTCGCGCAGGTCGAGGTTGCGGATGATGACGTTGTTCGCGTTCTTGACCTGGAGGTTGGCGCCCTTCAGAACCGCGGAGGAACCGAGCCCGACGATGGTGGTGTTGGAGCCGACGGGCAGCGTGACCCGCTCGGCCTGCTTGGCGGCGGACGCCTGGCGGGCGTCCTCCTGCTCGCCGCTGGGCTTGGCCGAACCCCAGGTGCGGGGGTCGTAGGCGGCCAGGTACTTCTTCACGCTGTAGCCGTCGGTGGCGTAGTCGGCGCAGTCCAGGTGGTGGCCGTCGTCGTCGGTGTTGGCGTCGACGGTCCCGGCGATCTTGATGATCTTCGGGGTGTCGCTGCCGCCGTCCAGGGCGCGGACCAGGCCGGCGCGGTCGGTGACGGTGAAGACGTGGGCGTCGTCGGCGCTCGACCCTCCGGTGGTGCCGGTGCCGTACGCGGCCCAGCCGTCGTCTGCGGCCAGGACGTCCCGGCTGATGTCGCGGCCGGTGCCCCGGTCGGTGCTCCGGCCGGTGTCCCCGGAGTCGGCGTGCGCCGGGACGCAGAGGACTCCCAACAGGGCGCCGGAGATGGCGAGATGACGGATCCTGATGCTCATCAGCCCTTCACCGCCCCTGCGCTGAAGCCGGTGATCAGCCACTTCTGGATGAAGGCGAACACGATCACGACGGGTACGGCCGCGATGATGCCGCCCGCGGCGAGCGCGCCGAGGTCGACGCTGTCCGCGCTCATCAGGGTGTTGAGGCCGACCGGGATGGTCTGCTTGCTCTGGTCGCTCAGGAACATCAGGGCGAACAGGAAGTGGTTCCAGGCGTGCACGAAGGCGAAGGAGCCGACGGCGATCAACCCGGGCCGCAGCAGCGGGAGTACGACGATGCGGAAGGCCGTGAACCGGTTGCAGCCGTCGACCCAGGCGGCCTCTTCGAGCGAGTACGGCACGTTCCGGATGAACCCGCTGATCAGGATCATCGACAGCGGCAGCTGGAAGACCGTCTCCGCGATGATGACGCTGACCAGCGAGTTGATCATCCGCAGGTTGGCGAAGATCTCGAAGAGCGGCACCAGGAGCAGCGCGCCCGGCACGAACTGCGTGCAGAGCAGGGCCAGCATGAAGGCCTTCTTGACGCGGAAGTCGAACCGGGCGAGGGCGTAGCCGCCGGCCAGCGCGACCAGTGTCGTCATCACGAGGGTCGCGACGCCGACCAGCACGCTGTTTTGGAAGTAGACGCCGAACGACCGCTCGTTCCAGACCTTCTCGAAGTGGTCGAAGGTCATCGGCCAGGGCACCAGCGAGGTCGAGCCGGGCGGGCGCAGGGCGAAGAGCAGGATCCAGTAGAAGGGGATCAGGGTGAAGAGCAGGTAGATCGACAGGGGGACGTAGATCTGCCAGCGGGGGGCCTCGTCCCAGGCCCGGCGCTTCTTCCTCGGCCTTGCGGGCTCGGCCACCACGGGTCCCGGAGCGGGTGCGATCTCGGTGATCACTTCTCGCCACCTCCGAACTTGCTCAGCCGCAGATAGACGATCGAGCAGAAGAGCAGAATCACGAACGCCACCGTGGTCAGGGCCGATGCGTAGCCGAAGTTGTGGGCGTCCACGCTGGTGTTGGCGATGTAGAGCGGGAGCGTGGTCGTCTCGCCGGCCGGTCCGCCGCCGGTGAGGGTGTAGAGCAGGTCGACGTTGTTGAACTCCCACACCGCGCGCAGCAGCGTCGACAGCACGATCGCGTCCTTGAGGTGCGGGAGCGTGATGTGCCAGAACTGCTTGATACGGCTGGCCCCGTCGACCTCGGCGGCCTCGTACAGGTCCTTCGAGACGGACTGCAGGTCGGCGAGGATGAGGATCGCGAAGAAGGGGACGCCTCGCCAGAGGTCGGCGACGATCGCGGCGGGGAAGACGGTCGACGTGTCCGACAGCCAGCTGGTGCCGTACGAGCCGATGCCCATGTCCGCGAGGTAACGGGTGATGCCCGTCTGGGAGTTGTAGAGCAGCACCCAGATCGCGGAGGTCAGCACACCGGACACGGCCCACGGGGAGAAGACGAGCGAGCGGCCCACCGCCCGCCCCACGAAGGTCTGGTTGACGATGAGGGCCAGCGCGAGACCGAACAGCAGCTGCAGTCCGACCTCGACGAAGACCCACTTGGCGCTGAAGGTCAGCGTGTCCCAGAACTGCGGGTCGGCGGTGAAGGCGTGGACGAAGTTGTCGAGGCCCGCGTAGCCGTTGCGCCAGGGTTTGGTGGGGTTGTAGTTCTGCAGGCTGTAGTAGAAGACGCTGATGACCGGGTAGGCGATGAAGCCCAGCATGAGCAGGGCGGCCGGGGCGATCAGCAGGTACGGGAGCCTGCGCGGGGTCGCGGAGGCACGGCGCCGCCGGGGTGGCGCGGGCGGTTTCGCCACGGCTGCGGCTTGGGCCATGACTGGTCTCCGTTCTCAGTACGTCGTGCGTGCGTCGAGCGTTCGTCGTGCGTGCGTCGAGCGGGAAGCGCTTTCTCTCTGCGCATGGGTGTGCGAGGTCGTGCTGCTGCGGGTCAGCCCGCGTAGGGGTCCTGCACCTTGCCCGGCCGCGCCAGGAACTCGAAGTCGCAGCCGGTGTTCGCCTGGGTGATCTGTTCGTTGTAGAGCGCGCCGTAACCGCGCTCGTACCGAGTGGGCGGCGGCGTCCACTGCGCCCTCCTGCTCTCCAACTCCTCGTCGTCCACGTTGAGTTGAAGGGTGCGGGCTTCGACGTCCAGGGTGATCGAGTCACCGGTGCGGACGAGGGCCAGCGGTCCGCCGATGTACGACTCGGGCGCGACGTGCAGCACGCACGCGCCGTAACTCGTGCCGCTCATCCGGGCGTCGGAGATGCGGACCATGTCCCGCACGCCCTGCTTGAGCAGGTGGTCCGGGATCGGCAGCATGCCGTACTCGGGCATGCCCGGGCCGCCCTTGGGTCCGGCGTTGCGCAGCACCAGCACGCTGTCGGCGGTGATGTTCAACTCCGGCTCGTTGATGGTGCGTTGCATGGTCCTGTAGTCGTCGAAGACGACCGCGGGACCAGTGTGCTTGAGCAGGTGCGGCTCGGCGGAGATGTGCTTGATGACGGCGCCGTCCGGGCACAGGTTGCCGCGCAGGACGGCTACCCCGCCCTCGCTCGCGACCGGGTTGTCCCGGGTCCGGATGACGTCATCGTTGTGCACCTGCGCCCCGGCGATCTGCTCGCGCAGGGTTTCGTACGAGACCGTCGGCCGCTCCAGGTGGAGCAGGTCCGGGATCCGGGAGAGGAACCCGGGGAGGCCGCCGGCGAAGTGGAAGTCCTCCATGAGGTACGTCTGTCCGCCGGGCCGTACGTTGGCGAGCACCGGCACCGTGCGCGCGACGCGGTCGAAGTCGTCGAGGGTGAGCCGGACGCCGGCCCGGCCCGCCATGGCGATCAGGTGGATCACGGCGTTGGTGGAGCCGCCGAGGCCGAGCACGGTGGTGACGGCGTCCTCGAAGGCGTCCTCGGTGAGGATGTCGGACAACTTCCGGTCCCTGTGGACCAGTTCGACGATGCGCAGGCCCGCCGCGGCGGCCATCCTGTCGTGCCCGGAGTCGACGGCCGGGATGCTGGACGCGCCCGGGACGGTGACGCCGAGCGCTTCCGCGGCGGCGGTGAGCGTGGACGCCGTACCCATCGTCATGCAGTGCCCGGGCGAGCGGGCGAGGCCGCTCTCCAGCTCGGTCATCTCGCAGTCGCCGATGAGACCTGCGCGCTTGTCGTCCCAGTACTTCCACATGTCGGTGCCGGAGCCGAGGACCTCGTTGCGCCAGTGGCCCGGAAGCATGGGGCCGGCCGGGACGAAGACGGCCGGCAGGTCGACACTCGCCGCACCCATGAGAAGTGCGGGCGTGGACTTGTCGCAGCCGCCCATGAGCACGGCGCCGTCGACCGGGTACGACCTGAGCAGCTCCTCGGTCTCCATCGCGAGCATGTTGCGGTAGAGCATCGGGGTCGGCTTCTGGAAGGTCTCGGAGAGGGTGGAGACCGGGAACTCCAGCGGGAAGCCGCCCGCCTGCCACACCCCACGCTTCACGGCCTGCGCACGATCCCTGAGATGGACATGACATGGATTGATGTCGGACCAGGTGTTGAGGATCGCGATGACCGGCTTGCCGAGGTGCTCCTCGGGCAGATAGCCGAGCTGGCGGGTGCGGGCGCGGTGGCTGAAGGAACGCAGGCCGTCGGTGCCGTACCACTGGTGGCTTCTGAGCTCTTCCGGGCTCTTCCTGCTGAGAGGGGCGTTCATATGGACCACCCCGCGGCGATGGCGGCGACGGCGGCGCGTTCGTCCTCCGGCAGCGGCTTGCTCGGTGGGCGCACATCGCGGCGGCACAGGCCGAGGGAGGCGAGGGCCTCCTTGACGACGGTCACGTTGTTGGCGGAGCCGTTGGCCGCGCGCAGCTCCTCGAAGCGGCGGATCTGCTCCCAGACCTTCATGGCGGCCGGATAGTCGCCGGATCGAAGCGCTTCAATCATGTTCAGCGAAACGGACGGGGCGACGTTCACGAGTCCGGAGGTGAAGCCGGTGGCACCCGCGGAGAAGTAGGAGGGGGCGTACGGCTCGGCGAGCCCCGCGACCCACACGAAGCGGTCGAGCCCCGCGTCCCGAGCGAAGGCGGCGAACTTGGCGGCGTCCGGGACGGCGTACTTGACGCCGATGACGTTCGGGCAGTCGTCGGCGAGTTCGGCGAGGCGGGCGCCGGACAGCTGGGCGTTGCGGATGTACGGGACGACGCCCAGTTCGGGGACGGCCGCGGCGATGGCGCGGTGGTAGTCGACCCAGCCGCCCTGGGAGACGTACGGGTGGACGGGCTGATGGACCATCACCATCCGGGCGCCGTACTCGCGGGCGTGCCGCGCGGTGGCGATGGCGGTGGGCACGTCGTGGCCGACGCCGACGAGGATCACGGCGCGGTCGCCGGCCTCGTCGATGGTCAACTCCGTGACGAGCTGCCGCTCTTGAGGGGCGAGGGCGTAGAACTCGCCGGTGTTTCCGTTGGGGGTGAGGGTCCTGATCCCGCCTTCGAGCAGCCGACGCAGCAGGGCCCGGTGGGTGTCCTGGTCGACGGTGCCGTCCTCGGTGAACGGTGTCACCGGGATCGCCACCACGTCGGCCAGGGCCGCCCGCTGGGTCTCGAACGTCACGCTGCTCATTCCTGACCTTCCTGTTCCGGCGCCCCGGGGAACGCCCGCTGGACGAACGACGCGATGTGGGCGTGGAGCGCACGCGCGGCCCCGTCCGCGTCGCCGTCCAGCGCGAGCCGCAGGATCTCGCGGTGCTCGGCGGCCTCCCGCTCCCAGGAGGGGTTGGCGGCCCAGGCGACGGCGGAGACCAGGGCGGCCTGGTCGCGGACCTCGTCGAGCATCCGGCCGAGCAGCGGGTTGCCGCACGGCACGTACAGGGCGCGGTGGAACTCCCGGTTGGCGAGGGAACGTTCGGCGGTGTCGCCCGCATCGTCCGCGCGGGTCAGCGCGGTGCGGGCGGCGTCGAGAGAGGCCCCGCGCTTCACCGCGCGCCTGAGCGCCTCGGGCTCCAGCAGCAACCGCACGTCGTAGACCTCGCGCGCCATGTCCGCGTCCACCATGCGCACCGTGACGCCCTTGTACTGGTTCATCACGACGAGCCCGGTGCCGGCCAGGGTCTTGAGCGCCTCGCGCACCGGGGTCTTGGACACCCCGAACTGTGCGGCGAGCTCGGTCTCGACCAGGGCCTGACCCGGCGTCAACTGCCCGGTGAGGATGCGGTGTTTGATCGCATCCAGCACGTACTGCGTGCGGGACGGGATCGGCGTGGGCACAGAGGTCATGCGCGCCTCTCGGAAGTCACGTATCAGATCTGGGGTATCTGATCTCGCGTATCGCGTCTCATATATGACGTACGAAGTACGACGCGTTGAAGGTAGGAGGGGGCGCATGTTTCGTCAATGCTTCCGACAAAAGAAGTCGGGGCCGCCGGGGCGCCGTTGACCGAGTTGGCGACGTCCCCGGCCCCGGGATCAGCTCGGCTCGGCGGTGTCGTCCGGGGACGTCTCGGGCTTCGTGTGGAGGATTTCGCGGGCCTGTTCCGCGGCGCGGGCGGTGCTCTCGGAGACGAAGTCGAGGAAGCGGGCGATGTTCTCGAGGCGGGCGGCGGCCGGAGTCTGGGGGCCGAGGACACCGACGCCCTGCCGTGCGATCTCGACGATATGGGCGATGGAGCGGGCGCTGGCCATCATCGACTGGTACCAGACGTCGTCGTCGACGACGTAGCGCTCGCGGCGGCGTTCGTCGCGTTCCCGGCGGGCGAGGCCCTGCTCTTCGAGGAACGTGATCGCCTTGGAGACGGACGCCGGACTGACCTGGAGGCGCTGGACGAGTTCGGACGCGGTGAGGCTGCCCTCGTCGGTGAGGCAGAGACAGGCCAGGACCCGGGACATCATCTTGGGCATGCCCGATTGCATGACGACGGTGGTGAACAGCTCCTCGTACTCGCGCACCGCCTCGGCATCGCGTCCGTGAGCCTGCGGGGGTGCCTCCGCCCCACGGGGCGCGGCCTGCCTGCGCCGCTGGGTGCGGTGTTCGGTGGCGCGGTGGGCCAGGTCGGCGCGGTAGGCGGTGGGGCCGCCGTTGCGCATCACCTCACGCGTGATCGTCGAGGTGGGGCGGTCGAGACGCCTGGCGATCTCCGCGTAGGCGAGGCCGTCGGCCAGCCCCAGCGCGATCTGCTGACGTTCCTGCTGGGTGAGCCTGCCTCCCGGCATCGCACTCTCTCCTTCGTGCCTTCGCAGGCCTTCGTGGGCCGTGGCGGTCCGTGGTGGTCCGTAGCGCCTTGAGCATAGCGTTCACTCTCAATTCATTGCAACGACTAGACGGCTGCTGTTGCATTAAGCAGCAAGACCATTGCAACAATTTCTTAGCTTTCACCTGCAATGATGGAGATTCAACGCAACGAGTACGTTGCTGAAACCGTGAACGCAACGTAGCTTTTCCTCTGTCGGAAACGACAAGCGAACGCACCGAACGAACCGAACGAACCAAGCGAACTGAGGAGAGCACGATGCAGAAGTTCGACACCCCCGCCCCGATCTCCGCCGTCCTCGACATCCCCGCGGGACGCATCCGGTTCATCGCCGCCGACCGGGCCGACACCACGGTCGAGATCCTGCCCGCGGACGCCTCGAACGGCCGCGACGTCAAAGCGGCGCAGCAGACCACGGTCGAATACGGCGACGGCGTCCTGCGGATCGAGACCGCACCGGCCAAGAACCGGGTCCTCGGCCACTCCGGATCCATCGAGGTGACCGTCCAACTGCCCGCCGGTTCCCGCGTCCAGGCGAAGACGGACAGCACCGAACTGCGCGGCGTCGGCCGCCTGGGCGACATCGCCTTCGACGGCGCCTACCGCCAGATCAAGATCGACGAGGCGGCGAGCCTCCGCCTCACCGCGATCGACGGAGACGTCGAGGTCGGCCGGCTGGGCGGCCCCGCCGAGATCAGCACCGCAAGGGGCAGCATCCGGATCGCCGAAGCCGTGCGCGACACCCTCGTGCTCCGCACCCAGTCCGGCGACATCTCCATCACCGCCGCCGCCGGCGTCTCGGCCGCCCTGGACGCCGGCACCGGCCACGGCCGCGTCAGCAACGCCCTCAAGAACGACGGCACCACCGAACTCGACATCCGCGCCACCACCTCCCACGGCGACATCACCGCCCGCAGCCTCTGACCGCAGCCCCCGAAGGAGCCCTCATCATGACCGACTTGGCCATCGCGGCGAACGGGCTGCGCAAGTCCTACGGCGACAAGGTCGTGCTCGACGGCATCGACCTGGCGGTGCCGGCCGGCACGGTCTTCTCCCTGCTCGGCCCGAACGGCGCCGGCAAGACCACCGCCGTAAAGATCCTCTCCACCCTCATCTCCGCCGACGCCGGCGAACTGCACGTCGGCGGCCACGACCTGGCCGCCGACCCGCAGGCCGTACGGGCCGCGATCGGTGTCACCGGGCAGTTCTCCGCGGTCGACGGGCTGATCACCGGCGAGGAGAACATGCTCCTCATGGCGGATCTGCACCACCTGTCCAAGCGCGAGGGACGGCGGTTCGCCGCCGAACTGCTGGAGCGCTTCGACCTGGTGGAGGCCGCGAAGAAGCCCGCCGCCACCTACTCCGGCGGCATGAAGCGCCGCCTCGACATCGCCATGACCCTGGTCGGCAACCCGCGGATCATCTTCCTCGACGAGCCGACCACCGGCCTCGACCCGCGTTCCCGCCACAACATGTGGGGCATCATCCGCGAGCTGGTCGCCGACGGCGTCACCGTCTTCCTCACCACCCAGTACCTGGACGAGGCCGACGAACTCGCCGACCGTATCGCGGTGTTGAGCGACGGGAAGATCGCCGCCGAGGGCAGTGCCGACGAGCTGAAGCGGCTCGTCCCGGGCGGACACGTCCGGCTCCGCTTCACCGACCCGGCCGCCTACCAGTCCGCCGCCGTCGCGCTGCGCGAGGCCACCCTCCCCCACTCCCGGCTTCGCTCGAACCGGGGGACGGGCATCGACGAGGCGCTGTCGCTGCAGATCCCCAGCGACGGCAGCCAGCGCGAACTGCGCTCCATCCTCGACTGGTTGGACGCCGCCGGCATCGAGGCGGACGAGCTGACCGTGCACACCCCCGACCTCGACGACGTGTTCTTCGCGCTGACCGGCAGCATCGTGCCGGTTCAGCGCGACCAGCCCAACCAGCCCAAGGAGACTGCCCGATGAGCACCCCTCTGGCTCCCACCCGCCCGACCCGGATCTCCCTCGCCGTACGCGACTCGTCCACGATGCTGCGCCGCAACCTCCTGCACGCCCGGCGCTACCCGTCGCTGACCCTGAACCTGCTGCTCACCCCGGTCATGCTGCTCCTGCTCTTCGTCTACATCTTCGGCGACGTGATGAGCGCGGGCATCGGCGGTGGCGGCGCCGACCGTTCCGCGTACATCGCCTATGTCGTCCCGGGCATCCTGCTGATGACCATCGGCAGTACCGTCATCGGGGCCGCGGTGTCCGTCTCCACCGACATGTCCGAGGGCATCATCGCCCGCTTCCGTTCGATGGCGATCCACCGCGGCTCCGTGCTCATCGGGCACGTCGTCGGCAGCGTCCTGCAGTCGATCGCCAGCGTGGTCCTCGTCGGCGCGGTCGCCGTGGCCATCGGCTTCCGGTCCACCGACGCCACGGCCCTGGAGTGGCTCGCGGCGTTCGGGCTGCTCGCGCTCTTCGCCGTGGCGCTCACCTGGATCGCGGTCGGGATGGGCATGGCCAGCCCGAACGCCGAGGCGGCCAGCAACAGCGCGATGCCGCTGATCCTCCTGCCGCTCATCTCCAGCGCGTTCACCCCCATCCACGCGATGCCCGGCTGGTTCCAGCCGATCGCCGAGTACCAGCCGTTCACACCGGTCATCGAGACCCTGCGCGGACTTCTCCTCGGCACCGGGATCGGCCACAACGGGTGGCTCGCCATCGCCTGGTCCATCGGTCTGGCGGTGCTCGGCTACCGCTGGTCGACGGCGTCGTTCAAGCGCGACCCGAAGTAACCGGCATGAGCACGCGGGCCACCTCCCGCACCTCGTCCCGCCCCAGGGCGGCGTACTCCGACACCACGTCGGCGCGCGCCGCCCCGTCGGCGTTCTCGGCCGGCGTGCGTGTGCGCGGTGGCCGCACGCCCATGGATCACGGTGTCCAGCCGGGCTCCCGTCCACTCAGCCCCACCGCCCGGTCGAGCAGCGGCGCGTCAGCCGGTACGGGGACGACAGGCCCGAAGATGCCGCCGCCCCGGCTCGGGTCCTCGGCCGCGGCGAGCAGGAAGTCGTGCGATGCCTGCAGTGCGGCCCGGTCGGGGGTGTACTCCTGGCCGGTGGCGCGGGCCAGGTCCCAGCCGTGGATCACCAGTTCGTCGACTGCCACGGCGGCCGCGACCGCGCCGGGCAGGTCCAGTCCGCCCGCGCGGGTCATGCCGGTCCAGGCTGCCGGGTCCCGCCAGGCGTCGGCGAGTTCGTCGAGGACCTTGGGCAGTTCCGCGCGCCAGCCGGGGCCGAGCTCCGGGGCCGCGGCACCCGGGTTGGTGTCGGTCGTGACGCCGAGGTCCTTGCGGGCGGCGTCGCGGAAGGCGATGGACAGGCCGAGCAGATGACCCAGCATGTTGCGCACCGCGCAGTCCGGGCAGGGCGTCGCGTCGGCCAGTTGCTCCTCGCTCACGCCCTCCGCGAGCCGCGCGACGACGCGCGTCTGGGGGCCGAGGTCGAGGGTCGTGTCAGTCATCCGCTGCTCCTCACAGTCGTGTACTGAGAGGTAGACCGGCCGCGGCCCCGAAACTCATCGCCCGGCGGTCTCGACCCGCGCCGTGCACACGAGCTCGGCCGGCGTCCGGCCCCCGCCCAGGCACCAGGACGCGATCACCGGGTCGCAGATCGCGCAGCCCAGCGAGGAGTTGTGGGCGAACGGGACGATCGGGTTGCCCTTGAATGGGGCTGACCGACAGGTTTCCACGGGTTCCCGCCGTCACTTCCGCGGCCATTCATAGGGCACCTGCCTCATGCCGGGGCGGGGGCCTTAGACCCACCATGGCCAGGCATGACGACATCGACATGGACGCCGGTACGCGTCCTGCACGACCGCAACGCGCGGCTGTATCTGACCGGCGTGGTGATCTCCGGCTTCGGCACGTCCGCGCTGTGGCTGGCCTCGGGCGTGTGGGTCAAGGACCTCACCGGCTCGAACGGACTGGCCGCGCTGTGCCTGCTCGCCATGTGGGCCCCGACCCTGGTCGGGCCCGTACTCGGCACACTCGCCGACCGCGTCCGCCGCAAGCCCCTCCTCATCGGCACCAACCTCCTGCTGGCCGCCCTCCTGCTCACCCTCTTCACCGTCGACTCCCCCGGCCGCCTGTGGCTCCTCTACGCGGTCCTCTTCGTCTACGGCGCCGCAGGCGTCGTCCATGACGCGGCCGAGTCGGCGCTCGTGGCCGCCGCCGTCGACCCGTCCCTGCTCGGCGCCTTCAACGGACTGCGCATGACGGCCACCGAGGGCATGAAACTCCTGGCCCCGCTCGCGGGCGCGGGCCTCTACGCGGCGTACGGCGGCCCGAGCGTCGCCCTGCTGGACGCCGTCACGTTCGTCCTGGCCACCGGCGTGTACGCCCTCCTGCGCGTCCGCGAGGAGAAGCCGGTGCCGGCCACGGACGACTGGCGGACGCAGACGTCCGAGGGCGCGCGTTTCCTGTGGGCGCACGCGCGGCTGCGCCCTCTCGTCCTGGCCGGCGGCACCACGATGCTCTTCGCGGGCGTCGGCGGCACCCTGATCTACGCCGTCGTCGACGGCCTCGGCCGCTCCCCCGCCTACGCCGGTGTGCTGTACGCGGTGCAGGGCGCCGGTTCGGTGGCGGTCGGGCTGCTGTCCGGACCCGCCCTGCGCCATCTCGGCGGACGCCGTTTCGCGGCGTACGGCATCGCGCTGCTTGCCGTCGCCGTGGCACTGCGGGCCGTACCGTCCGTCCCGGTGGCCCTGGCGTGCAGCGCGGCGTGCGGGGCCGGGCTGCCCTGTGTCCTGATCGCCGCGATGACGGCCGTGCAGCGCGAGACGCCGGACGCGCTGCTGGGCCGTGCGGCCGCCACGGCCAACACGCTCATGTTCACGCCGAACGTGCTCGGGCTGGCCGCGGGTGCGGTGCTGGTCGAACTGGTCGACTACCGGCTGCTGTTGCTCGTCATGGGCGTGGGGCTGCTCGGGACTGCGGTCTCGCTCCTTCAGAGCCCGGCTAGGGCCGAGCGCACGGATTCCAGGTCGCCGTCCGACGCCAACCCGGCGTGATACAGCCGCAGTTCGGTGGCGCCCAGGCGCCGCGCCTGGGCCGCGTCCGCCGCGAGCGTGCCCGGGCTGCCGCCCATCCCCGAGATCACGGGGAAGTTGGCGGCGACGACGGCCCCTTCGCGGCCCTGCTCGGCGAACGGCGTCAGCAGACCCGGACCGCCCGCGCAGGGCACGACCACGCCGTCCGCGACGGACAGGATGTGCGCGGGGTCCACACCGGGGTTGGCGCCGACGTGGTACGTCACCGGGTCGGCGTGCAGCAGTACCTGGAAGCCGTCCGGTGCGGCCGCGCGGACCGCGGCGACGGCCGCCTCCTGGAGCGTGCGGGCGGTCGCGTCGCGCCACGCGCGCGTGGCCGCCGCGTTCTCCTCCCCGAGCAGCTTCTCGACTCCGGCCCAGTCCTCGTCGTCGGGCGCGCCCTGCCACAGCGGCTCCAGCGCGTCGCGCACGGCGGCCGCCAACTCGTCGGCGTCCACGCCCTGTTCGCCGTATCCCTCCCGGCAGACCGGGCAGAAGCAGAGCGCCATCAGGTACATTCCGGCGTCCCCGAGGCCGACGCCGCCGGTCTTGTCGTGGGCGTGCAGATGCTGGAGCCCGTACCAGCCGAGCGACTCCAGCTCGGTGCCGCGCGCCCCCGGCCGTACGGCCGCCTCGGCGGCCAGATCGACGAGGTACGCGCGCGTGGCGGGCTGGGCGATGCACGGGGCCCACGGGTAGCGGTCGCCGTAGGCGTTGACGACGGAGGTGTCCGGATGGTCGGCGCCCAGGCGGGAGTTGTGCGCGAGCACGACCCAGGTGTGCACCTCGAGACCGGCGTCCGCGAGCGCCGCCGCGGCCTCGCCGTACGCGTCCCCGGGCGCCCAGTCCCCGGCCGGGTACGGGCGCAGCAGGCGCCCCTCCCAGCGCGCGTCCGCGGGGTAGAGCACGCTGGCGTGCTCGGCGGTGACGATGCGGTGGCGCGGGTGGCGGGGCGTGAGCGCGCGCGTGGAGTGGTACGCGGCGGCGAGCGTCACCTGCCGCACGCCGAGCGCGGCGATGCGCCCGGCGGCCTCCGGGTCCCCGTTGACATCCCAGGGGTAGACGAAAGTCGACGCCTTCACTTGCTCTCCTCCAACAGGGCATACCCGCGCTCGATCAGCTCGGCGAGCTGCTTCACATGATCCTCGGTCGGCTCGTGCAGCGGCGGCCGGACCTCGCCGACGTCGAGTCCGCGCAGCCGTACGCCGGCCTTGACGAGGGCGACGGCGTAGCCGCGCCCTTGGGCGCGCAGCTCGACGAACGGCCGGTAGAAGCCGTCGAGGAGGCGGTGCGCGGTGGTGTCGTCGCCGGACTCGAGGGCCTGGTGGAAGGCGAGGGCGATCTCCGGGACGAAGCAGAAGACCGCGGAGGAGTAGAGCGTGATGCCGATGCCGCGGTAGGCGAGCTGCGTCTGTTCGGCGGTCGGCAGTCCGTTGAAGTAGAGGAAGTCGCCGGGGACCTCGGTGCGTACGGCGCTGACGATGCGCTGCATCAGGTCGAGGTCGCCGAGGCCGTCCTTGAAGCCGATGATCCCGGCCGTGCGGGCCAGTTCGACGACGCTCTCAGGGGTGAACACGGCGTTGTCGCGCTGGTAGACGATGACGGGCAGCGCGGTCGCGGCGGCGACCTCCCGGTAGTGCCGCAGCAGCCCCTCCTGCCCGGCGAGGACGAGGTACGGCGGCATGGCGAGCAGTCCGTCCGCACCGGCCGCCTCGGCGAGACGCGCGTAGCGCACGGCGAGCGCGGTCCCGTAGCCGGCGCCGGCGACGACCGGCACCCGCCCGTCGGTCTCCTCGACGGCCGCCCGGACGCACGCCTCGAACTCCTCGGGCGTGAGCGCGTGGAACTCACCGGTGCCGCAGCACGCGAAGACCGCGGCGGCCCCGGCCTCGACCCCGCGGCGCACATGCGCGCGGTACACGTCGAGGTCGACCGAGCCGTCGGGGCCGTAGGCGGTGACCGGGAAGAACAGCGGCCCGCTGGGGATGCTGAGTCGAGTGGCGAGGGGGGCTGGCGTCACGGGCTCTCCCTGATGCAGGCGCGTACGTTCTGGGACAGGCGCGTACGTTCTTCTGATCGGCGTCTATATTTCTGAACAACGCCAGACTATGGAGCCGACTCCGGGCGGGTCAAGCGCGCAAACCGGCAAGACATCAGCGGAAACGAAATGGAAAGAGGCGGGAAAGGGAGCGGATCCAGCCGCTCCGCGCGACACTTGACGGAGCGCGGCAGTGCTCCATAGCGTGTCCATGAATGTGAATACTGTCCATCCATGCGGCCACCTGTCTCAGGCGGCGGACCCAAGGAGACCCGAGGATGCCCGCTCCCCGCACCGTTCTGCTCACCGGCGCCGCCGGCGGGCTCGGCACCCTGATGCGGAACCTGCTCCCGGCCTTCGGCTACGAGCTGCGCCTCCTCGACGTGCGCCCGATCGAGGGCGACCCGGACGCGATCACCGCGGATCTCGCCGACAAGAAGGCCCTGCGCGAGGCGGTGCGGGGCGTCGACGCGATCATCCACCTTGCCGGCATCTCCCTGGAAGCCTCCTTTGAGAAGATCCTCGCGGCGAACATCGAGGGCACGTACAACCTGTACGAGGCCGCGCGCGAGGAGGGCGTGGGCCGCATCGTCTTCGCCTCCTCCAACCACGCGGTCGGCTTCACCCCGCACCCCCGGGGCGACACCCCTCTCGATGCGGACAAGCTGATCCCCATCGACACCCCGCGCCGCCCGGACACCTTCTACGGCCTGTCCAAGTCCTTCGGCGAGGACCTCGCGCAGCTGTACTGGGACAAGCACGCCCTGGAGACGGTGTCGGTGCGCATCGGCTCCTGCTTCCCCGAGCCCACCAGCGTGCGCATGTTGTCGATCTGGATGAGCCCGCCCGACGGCGCCCGCCTCTTCCACGCGGCCCTGACCGCGGAGGATGTCGGCCACACCGTCGTCTACGGCTCCTCGGCCAACACCCGCCTGTGGTGGGACCTGTCGACGGCACGGGCGCTCGGCTACGAGCCGCAGGACGACTCCGAGCCGTACGCCGAGAAGCTGATCGCCGAGCAGGGCGAGCTGGACCCGGAGAACATCGCGCACGCCCACCTGGGGGGCCACTTCGTGAGCGACCCGCCGATCTGGCCGTACTGAGGCCATTGAGACAGCTGCACGGCGAAAAACGATCGTTCGCAACGGCGGGCGGGCACCGAACGGGCCCGCCCGCCGTCGTATTCGGGCACCGCGCCTGCCCGCTCCCACGCCCTCTCTCACAGCCGCGCAGGTCCGAGGCGGGCACTCCGCTGCGCAAACGGGCGCATGCGGGCATCATCGGACCTGCAACAAGCCTGGTCAGTGCCGCGCACCGGGAGTAGAACTTCCCCCGTGGGCCTCACCGGGCCCGAACGGGCAGTGAGCAGGGAAGCAGGTGCGACGATGACGGCGAAGACGGCGGAAGAACGCCAGCGGGAAATCGTGCGGGCCGCTCGCGCCACCGGCTCGGTCGACGTCACCGCGCTCGCCGCCGAACTGGGCGTGGCCAAGGAGACCGTACGGCGGGATCTGCGCGCCCTGGAGGACCACGGCCTGGTCCGCCGCACCCACGGCGGCGCCTATCCCGTGGAGAGCGCCGGCTTCGAGACGACGCTCGAGTTCCGTGCCACCAGTCACGTACCCGAGAAGCGCCGGATCGCGACCGCCGCGGCCGAGCTGCTCGGGGACGCCGAGACCGTGTTCGTCGACGAGGGCTTCACCCCGCAGCTCATCGCCGAGGCACTGCCCAGGGACCGGCCGCTGACCGTGGTCACTGCGTCCCTGCCGGTCGCGGGCTCGCTCGCCGAGGCCGACGGCATCTCCGTACTGCTGCTCGGCGGCCGGGTGCGTTCCGGCACCCTGGCCACCGTCGACCACTGGACGACGAAGATGCTGGCCGGCTTCGTCATCGACCTCGCCTACATCGGCGCCAACGGCATCTCCCGCGAGCACGGCCTGACCACCCCCGACCCCGCGGTCAGCGAGGTCAAGGCGCAGGCCATCCGGGCCTCGCGCCGCACGGTGTTCGCGGGCGTGCACACCAAGTTCGGGGCGGTCAGCTTCTGCCGCTTCGCGGAGATCGGCGCACTGGAGACGATCGTCACCAGCACCCTGCTCCCCTCCTCCGAGGCACACCGCTACTCCTTGCTGGGACCGCAGGTCATCAGGGTCTGACCCCGACCGAGCTGTCACGCAGGGCATCCCCACGCCCACGGGCGCCCTTTATATCCCTCTATGTCCAGGAGCGATCCATGCGCACCCAGAGCCGACGACGGCCGCCGCGAGCCACGCTCGCCATGGCCGCCGCAGGGACGCTGCTCGCCCCGCTGCTCTCCGGCTGTTGGGTCGGGGCGGGCGGGTCCGGTTCCGGCGGCAACTCCATCAACGTCCTGATGGTCAACAACCCGCAGATGGTGGAGCTGCAGAAACTCACCAAGGCGCACTTCACCAAGGAGACCGGCATCAAGGTGAACTTCACCGTCCTGCCGGAGAACGACGTCCGCGACAAGATCAGCCAGGACTTCGCCAACCAGGCGGGCCAGTACGACGTCGCGACGCTCAGCAACTACGAGATACCCATCTACGCCAAGAACGGCTGGCTGAGGGAGATGAACTCGTACGTCGCCAAGGACCCCGGCTACGACGAGCAGGACGTCCTCAAGCCGATGCGCCAGTCGCTGACCGCCGACGACGGAAAGCTCTACGGCCAGCCCTTCTACGGCGAGTCGTCCTTCCTGATGTACCGCAAGGACGTGTTGGCCGAGAAGGGCCTGACGATGCCGGCCCACCCCACCTGGGACCAGGTGGCGAAGATCGCCGCCGAGGTCGACGGGGCGAAGTCCGGGATGCGCGGCATCTGTCTGCGCGGCCTGCCGGGCTGGGGCGAACTCATGGCCCCGCTCACCACCGTCGTGAACACCTTCGGCGGCACCTGGTTCGACAAGAACTGGAAGGCGCACCTCGACTCCCCCGAGTTCGAGAAGGCGACGAAGTTCTATGTCGACCTGGTGCGGGGGCACGGTGAGTCCGGTGCCGCCCAGTCCGGCTTCGCCGAGTGCCTCAACAACATGACGCAGAGCAAGGTCGCCATGTGGTACGACGCCACGTCCGCGGCCGGATCACTGGAGGCGTCCAACTCCCCCGTCAAGGGCAAGCTCGGCTACGCCCCCGCCCCCGTCGAGAAGACCAACTCCTCCGGCTGGCTCTACACCTGGGCCTGGGGCATCCAGAAGGCGTCCCGCAACCCCGACAAGGCCTGGAAGTTCGTGTCCTGGGCGTCCAGCAAGCAGTACGAGCAGCTGGTCGGCGACACGAGCGGCTGGTCCAACGTCCCCGCCGGCAAGCGCGCTTCGACGTACACGAACGCCGACTACCGCAAGGAGGCCGGCGCCTTCCAGGAGATGACCAAGGAGGCCATCGAGGGCGCCAAGCCCAACGACCCGGGAGTGCAGCCGCGCCCCGCGCCCGGCATCCAGTTCGTCGGCATCCCGGAGTTCACCGATCTCGGCACCAAGGTCTCGCAGGAGATCAGCGCGGCCATCGCCGGACGTCAATCCGTCGACTCGGCCCTGAAGAAGTCCCAGCAGCTCGCCGAGAAGATCTCGAAGGAGTACGAGGGACGATGAGCGCGATGACAACCGCCCCCATAACGGCAACTCCCGTACGCACGACGCGCCGGCCCTCCGCGCGCCTGCGTGCCTGGTCGACCCGGGCCCCCCTGCTGCCCGCCCTGATCTTCATGATCGCGGTGACCCAACTCCCGTTCGTGGCCACCCTGGTGATCTCGTTCTTCGACTGGAACGCCCTGTATCCCAAGGCCCGCCACTTCACCGGGGTCGACAACTACAAGGAGGTCCTGACCGACGCGGACCTGCGCCACTCGGTGTGGACGACGGTCCTGCTGACGGTGACAGTGGTCCTGGTCAGCCTGGTCCTGGGCTTGATCCTCGCCCTGCTCCTGGACCGGAAGTTCCGGGGCCGGGCAGCGGTCCGCACCCTCCTGATCGCCCCCTTCCTGGTGGTCCCCGTGGCCGCGGCCCTCCTGTGGAAGCACGTCCTCTACAACCCCGAATACGGCCTGCTCAACGGACTGTTGCACTACGTGGGCGGCGGGCAACCGGACTGGATCTCCAACACCCCGCTGCTGGCGGTCGAGGCATCCCTGGTCTGGCAGTGGACGCCGTTCATGATGCTGATCCTGCTGGCGGGGCTGCAGAGCCGCGACAACGAGCAGATGGAAGCCGCGCGCGTGGACGGCGCGAACGACTGGCAGGTCTTCCGCCACCTGACGCTGCCGCACCTGCGCCGCTACCTCGAACTCGGCGCCCTGCTCGGCTCGATCTACATCGTCCAGAACTTCGACGCCGTCTTCACCATCACCTCGGGCGGCCTGGGCACCGCCAACCTCCCCTACACCGTCTACCAGAGCTTCTACCAGGCCCACGAGAACGGCCTCGCCTCGGCCGCGGGCGTCCTGGTGGTCATCGGCTCGATCATCATCGCGACCTTCGCCCTGCGCGTCGTGTCGTCCCTGTTCCGTGAGGAGGCGTCCCGCGCATGAGCACCATCGCCGTACGCACCCGCAGCCGCCGCGGAGCGGGCCTCGGCCTGCTGGCCTGGCTGATCGGTCTGCTGTTCTTCCTGCCCATCGCCTGGATGGCCCTGACGTCCTTCCACTCGGAGGCGGACGCGGCGACCAACCCGCCGTCCTTCGGGGCCGCCCTGACCCTGGACGGCTACCGCGAGTTCTTCGGCACGGGCGGCGGCGCGAGCCCCTGGCCGGCGCTGATCAACTCGACGGTGGCGTCGCTGGCGTCGACGGCCCTGGTGCTGGTCCTCGCGCTCCCGGCGGCGTACGCCCTGTCGATCCGGCCGGTGAAGAAGTGGACGGACGTCCTGTTCTTCTTCCTGTCCACGAAGATGCTCCCGGTGGTGGCGGGCCTGCTGCCGATCTACCTGTTCGCCAAGAACACGGACATGCTGGACAACATCTGGCTGCTCGTCATCCTCTACACCTCCATGAACCTGCCGATCGCGGTGTGGATGATGCAGTCCTTCCTCGCCGAGGTCCCGGTGGCGGTGATCGAGGCGGCACAGATCGACGGAGCACGCCTGCCGACGATCCTCACGCGCGTGGTGGCACCGATCGCCGTGCCGGGCATCGCGGCGACGGCCCTGATCTGCTTCATCTTCAGCTGGAACGAGCTGCTGTTCGCCCGAGTCCTGACGGGCGTGGTCGCGGAGACCGCCCCCGTCTTCCTGACCGGCTTCATCACCAGCCAGGGCCTGTTCCTGGCGAAGGTGTGCGCCGCGTCGCTCGTCATCTCCCTGCCGGTGCTCGCCGCGGGGTTCGCCGCCCAGGACAAGCTGGTCCAGGGCCTGTCGCTTGGAGCCGTGAAATGAAGGCCGCCGTCATCGAGTCCGTGGGCCGCGCCGTCGTCACCGAGGTCCCCGACCCGACGCCCGGTCCCCGCGAGGTCGTCGTCGAGGTCGCCGCCTGCGGCCTGTGCGGCACCGATCTGCACATCCTCCAGGGCGAGTTCGCGCCGAAGCTGCCGATCGTGCCCGGGCACGAGTTCGCGGGCGAGGTGGTCGGCGTCGGCACCCAGGTCACCGAGGTGTCGGTCGGCGACCGGGTCGCGGTGGACCCCTCCCTGTACTGCTACGAGTGCCGGTACTGCCGCACGGGCCACAACAACCTCTGCGAGCGCTGGGCCGCGATCGGCGTGACGACGGCGGGCGGAGCGGCACGGTACGCCCTCGCCCCGGTGGCGAACTGCGTACGGCTGCCCGACCACGTCCGCACCGAGGACGCGGCTCTGGTGGAGCCCCTGTCGTGCGCGGTACGGGGCTACGACGTCCTCCAGTCGCGCCTGGGCGCGCACGTCCTGATCTACGGCTCCGGGACGATGGGCCTGATGATGCTGGAGCTCGCCAAGCGGACGGGCGCGGCGAGCGTGGACGTGGTGGACCTGAACCCGACGCGCCTGGAGACGGCGCAACGGCTGGGCGTGTCGGGATCGGCGGCCAACGCGGACGAACTGGACCGGCCGCAGGGATGGGACGTCGTGATCGACGCGACGGGCAACGCGGCGGCGATCCAGGACGGCCTGGACCGGGTGGCCAAGGCGGGCACGTTCCTGCAGTTCGGGGTCGCGGACTACGCGACACGCGTGACGATCGACCCGTACCGCATCTACAACCAGGAGATCACGATCACCGGCTCCATGGCCGTCCTCCACAGCTTCGAACGCGCCGCCGAACTCTTCGCGAACGGCGTCCTGGACCCCGAGGTGTTCATCAGCGACCGAATCCCGCTGGAGCGCTACCCGCAGGCACTGGAACAGTTCGCGGCAGGGGTGGGCCGCAAGATCGTGGTGGTGCCGTAGGGGTTCTCCCCGCCGGACGGGCTGATCTCGTTCTCAGCCCGTCCGGCCAATTGGCCGAAGGGTAAGGGAACGGTAAAGCGACCTCGCTCGTTCACCCGGCATGACAGCTATGACCCCCGGCTCGAACATCCCTCTCTCCACCGCCCGCGTGACGGTGGACGTCGCCGCCCCCGTGCGGCTCGACGTATCGGGCCTGCTGCTCACGGGCGACGGCAAGGTGCGCTCCGACGACGACTTCATCTTCTACAACCAGCCGAGCGGCCCGGGCGTGACGTACCGGTCGGGCGGCGGCACGGCCCCCGACGCGATCGTCGTCGACACCGCCGCCGTCCCCCCGGGTATCGAGAAGATCATCGTCACCGCCAGCCCGGACGCATCCGGCCAGACCTTCCAGGGCGTCGAGCCGACGGCCACCATCCGCAGCGCGGACGACAACGCCGTCCTGGCCACGTTCACGCCCCCGCAGCTCGGCGCCGAGACGGCACTGGTGGTCGTGGAGATCTACCTGCGCAACGGCGCCTGGAAGGCCCGCGCCGTCGGCCAGGGCTACTCCAACGGCCTCGCGGGCATCGCCACCGACTTCGGCGTGACGGTGGAGGAGCCGGCCGCGGCCGCGCCTCCCCAGCCGGTCGCCCCGCCGACGCCCACCCTGCAGACCCCGGTGGCCCGGTCGGCCCCGCCCCTGTCGACCACGCCGCCGCCTCCCCCGGCCCCGCCCGCCGCCGCGGCTCCCGCCCCCGGCGCCGGAAAGATCAACCTCGACAAGGGCCGGGTCAGCCTCCAGAAGAACCAGACCGTCTCCCTCGTCAAGGGCGGCCAGCCGCTGCTCTCCCAGGTCAAGATGGGCCTGGGCTGGGAGCCGGCCTACGGCGGCAAGGACATCGACCTGGACGCGTCGGTCATCGCGTACGGCCCGCAGCGCAACCACATCGACAGCTGCTACTTCGGCAAGCTGTCCATCCTCAACGGAGCGATCAAGCACTCCGGCGACAACCTCACGGGCGAGGGCGGGGGCGACGACGAGGTCATCGTGGTCGACCTCGGCCGCATCCCCCAGGACGCCACCGGCCTGGTCTTCACTGTCAACTCCTTCTCCGGCCAGAAGTTCACCGAGGTCGCCAAGGCATACTGCCGCCTCCTGGACGCGGCGACCGGCGAGGAGCTCGTCCGCTTCGACCTCACCAACGCCGAGGCCCAGACGGGCGTGATGATGGCGAAGCTGATCCGCCAGTTCACCGGCGAGTGGGAGATGACGGCACTGGGCGACTTCGTGAAGGCCCGCACGGTACGGAACATGGTGAAGCCGGCAGCCCAGGCGCTGTAGCCGCACAGCTGCGGGCAGGGGTGCCGCCGGGTCGGCTCCCGACCCAATCAGAGCGGCACCCCGCCACCGCCGGGTCGCGCGCCCACCCCCGCCCAGCTGCAGCACCGGTCACCTTCAAGCTCCGCCGAGCTATGCCCGCAGCCCATCCGTCAGCAGCGACAAATACCGCCGGATGTACGTCGCCTCACCGTTCGCCAGCTCCGACGCCGTGGCCACACCGTGCGCCAGCCGCAGGATCTCGATCGGTTCGACGTCCTCCCGCAGGGTCCCCTCCCGCTGCGCCGCCGAGACCAGCCGTTCCGCCGCGCCCTTCACGGAGTTGCCGCAGGCGGTGACCACGGCGGAGCTGCCGTCCGTGACGGCCGAGCCGAGCAGGGACTTGAGGCCCCGGACCTGGATCATCCCGACGCTGAGTTCGTTCAGCCACTCCACCAGCGCCTCGCCCGGCGGCAGTTCACGCGCGAACTCGTCGGCGCGCGCCGCGAGCGCCTCGATGGCGTCGACGTACACCGCCTCCAGCAACGCCTGACGTGTCGGAAAGTGCCGGTACAGCGTGCCGGACCCGACCCCCGCCCGCTTGGCGATGTCGTCCAGCGATGCGCCCTCCCCGTGCTCGGCGAAGGCCTCCGCCGCGGCCTGCAGTAGCCGCTCGTAGTTGCGCCGAGCGTCCGCGCGCATGGGCTTGACCTGCGTCATCCAGATACTCCTTGCGAACCGGGGACCCTCTCCGTATCTTAGCGAGAGTTAAACGGAGACAGTCCCCGCTTATCTGTGCGGGCAGTCCGTGCTGCCCGCGTGCACCTCGTCCGGGGACACCAGACCGGGAGAAACTCCATGTCCACCCCGTCGTCCGCACCGTCCGTCACGACCGACGCGCCCTCCGCACCACCGCGATCCGCCAGGCTCGGCACCGTCCTCTTCGTCATCGTCACCGCCTACCTGATGGTCGGCGTCGACTCCACCGTCGTCAATGTCGCACTGCCCGACATCCAGAAGAACCTCGACTTCAGCCGCACCGGCCTGTCCTGGGTCCTCAACGCCTACACGCTCGCCTTCGGCGGCCTGCTGCTGCTCGGCGGGCGGGTCGGAGACATCATCGGCCGCCGCCGCACCCTCACCACCGGCGTCCTGCTCTTCGCCGGCTCCTCCCTGCTCGGCGGGCTCGCCACCGACAGCGCCTGGCTGCTCGCGGCCCGCGCACTGCAGGGCGTCGGCGCCGCCCTCATCGCCCCCAGCACCCTCGCCCTGATCACCACGAACTTCCCGGACGGCCCACGCAGGCACCACGCGCTCGGCATCTACGCCTCCATGGCGGGCATCGGCGCCTCCATCGGTCTGGTGCTCGGCGGCATGCTCACCTCCTGGGCGTCCTGGCGCTGGGCCCTGCTGATCAACGTCCCGATCGGGGCAGCGGTGGCCCTCGCCCTACCCCGCTTCGTCACCGAAACCCCCCGCCACGCAGGGCGGTTCGACGCGGCGGGCGCACTCACCGGCACGGCGGGCATGTCCTCGCTCGTGTACGCCTTCATCCGGGTCTCGGAGGCGGGCTGGAGCGACACACAGGCGCTGCTCGGGTTCACCACGGCGGCGGCGCTGCTCGTCGGCTTCACGATCGTCGAGTCCCGGGCGAGCCAGCCGATCATGCCGCTCGGGCTGTTCTCCGACCGCAACCGCGCAGGCGGCTATGTGGGCGTGCTGCTGCTGCCCGCGGGCATGTTCGGCGCGTTCTACTTCCTCACGCTGATCAGCCAACAGGTCCTGGAGTACAGCCCGTTGCGCGCCGGGTTCGCCTTCCTTCCGATGACCCTGGCGATGTTCACCACCGTCCGCTTCGTGCCGCGACTGCTGGCCCGGTTCGGCGCCAAGCCGGTCCTGCTCACCGGCATGGGTCTGCTCGTGGCCGCGACCGCCTGGCTGTGGCGGCTCGAACCCGGCGACGGCTACCCGGCCGGCCTGCTCGGCCCGCTGCTGCTGATGGGCATCGGCGTCGGACTGAGCTTCATGCCGCTCAACGTGACGATCCTCGCCCGCATCCAGCCGCGCGAGGCGGGCGCCGCCTCCGGTCTGCTGCAGACCCTCCAGTGGCTCGGCGGCACCCTCGGACTGTCCGTCCTGGTCACGGTCTTCGGCACGGCGACCCGGCACGCGTCCGGATCGCCGGCCGAGATCCTCACCGAGGGGTCGGCGCGCGCGTTCGGCGTGGGCGCACTCATCGCGCTCACCGCCCTGCTGATCTGCGCGTTCGTCATCACGGGCAACAGGCCGAAACCCGCAGGCTCCTGACGCACCGTCACCTCACGTCACATCTTCGTCGCTCCGGCAGCAAGGTCGCGCAGGAAGTGCCGGGCCCCGATCAGGAAGACGACGATCAACGGGAGGACACTCATCAACGCCCCGGCCATCACGACCGCATAGTCGGTGTTGTAGGCGACGTTGAGGTTGGCCAGAGCGACCTGGAGGGTGACGCGGTCGGGGTCGATCATCACGACCAGCGGCCAGATGTAGTCGTTCCAGAGGTGGATGAAGGTGAAGATGCCGAGGAACGCCAGCGCCGGGCGGAACAGCGGCAGCGCGACCTGCCAGTACAGGCGGAAGAAGCCGGCGCCGTCGATCCGCCCGGCGTCCAGCAGTTCGTCGGGCAGCGCGTTCTTGGCGTACTGCCGCATCCAGAAGATGCCGAAGGCGTTGGCGGCCGCGGGTATGGTCAGCGCCTTGAGCGAACCGGCCCAGCCGAAGTGGGCCATCGTGACGAACTGCGGGACCAGCGACAGCTGCACCGGGATCATGTAGGTGGCCAGCAGGATGCCGAAGAGGAGCTTCCTGGCCGGGAAGTCGTACTTGGCGAAGGCGAAGGCGGCCAGCGAGTCGAAGAACAGCACCAGGACGGTACCGGTGACGGAGACCACGACCGTGTTGAACAGCGAGCCGAAGAAATCGATCCGGTGGATCACCTTCTGCATGTTGTCCAGGAGATGTGTTCCCGGGACCAGCCTCGGCGGGTAGGCGAAGATGTCCTGGGTGGTTCCGGACGCCATCACCACCAGCCAGTAGAACGGGAACAGCGACACCACCACACCGAACAGCAGCGTCAGCCGGACGCCGATCCGGGAGCGCCTGCTGCCGGAGCCGATGACGAGCCCGGCACTCGAGGTCGTGTGGTCAGCGGCCATTGCGGGCCCCCTTGCGCAAGGAGATACGGGGACGGTCGTCGCGTTCGGAACCGGACACCAGCCGCCAGTTGACGATCGCGAAGAGCGCGATGAGGGCGAAGAGCGACCAGCCGATCGCCGCGCCGTAGCCGAACTGGTGGTCGTTGAAGGCCTTCTGCCACAGATAGAGCACGATGGTCATGCCTTCCTGGCCCGGTCCGCCGGTGGTGCCGGGGTCGTCGGAGTAGAAGAGCACCTGGGACTCGGAGAAGATCTGCAGCCCGTTGATGGTGGACGTGATGACGGCGAAGAGGATCACCGGGCGCAGCTGCGGCACGATGACCCGGAACAGGGTCTGCCGGCTGTTCGCCCCGTCGACCCGGGCCGCCTCGAAGAGTTCGGTGGGGATGGCCTGCAGACCGGCGAGGAAGATCAGGGCGTTGTAGCCGACCCACCGCCAGATGATCATGAGGGAGATCGCCGACTTGATGCCGAGCGAGGAGGTCAGCCAGCCGACGCCGTCCGCCCCGACCGCCTTGAGCAGCGAGTTGGCCAGACCCGCCTGGGCGAACACCGAGCCGAAGACGATGGTCATGGCGACCATCGAGGTGACGTTCGGGACGAAGTACGCCACCCGGAGGGCGGAGGCGTAGCGCACCTGCGAGTTCAGCAGAAAGGCGATGACCAGCGCCAGGAACAGCATCGGCACCGTGGACATGAACCAGATCTCGAACGTGTTGAGGATCGAGTGCCAGAACACCGGGTCGTGCAGCAGCCATTCGTACTGCTGGAGCCCGACGTACCGCATGGCGCCGATGCCGTCCCAGTCCTGGAAGGACAGGTAGAGGGAGAAGAACACCGGGAAGGCGCCGAAGACCGCGAAGAGCACGTAGTACGGCGAGATGGCGAGGTACGGCGGAAGGTGGCGCCGCCACCTTCCGCGCGGGGCTCCGGCGTCATCGCGCCGGCCTGCCGTCTCCTCGCCGCTGTCGGCCGCGGGGGCCGGGGCCGCTCCTGCGACGGTGGCCATGTCAGCTCACCCCCTGCTGGGACAGTGCCGACTCGGCCGCGTTCATGGCGTCCCGCCAGGCCTTGTCGGGGTTCTTGCCGAGCGTCTCCACGTTGGTCAGCTCCTGGAAGACAGGTGTGTTGGCGGTGTTCTCGTAGGGGCTGAAGTAGAGGACCGGGGCGTTCTTCGCGGCCGGGCCGAAGACGTCGACGGGTATCTGACCGCCGAAGAACGGGTCGGGCTTGCGCATCTCGGGCCGGCTGTAGACGGAGGGGGTGGTGGGGAAGAGCGCCATCTCCTGGTAGCTCTTGAGCTGGTTCTCCGGCCCGAGCATCCACTTCAGGAAGGCGAACGCCCCTTCCGGGTCACGGCAGTAGCGGGTGATCGTCACGTACGAGCCGCCGTAGTTGGTGGGGCCGCCGGGCAGGGCGGTCAGCCGCCAGGTGCCGGAGGTCTTCGGCGCCGTCTGTTTGAGGCCGTTGACGTACCAGACGGCGTTGAGGATCGAGGCGATCCGGCCGCCGCTCATCGCCGAGTTGAAGTCGGGGGTGGCGTCCAGGACCCGGGCGCTCAGCCCCTGCCGGTACGTCTCCACCGCCAGGTCCCAGGCGCGCTTGACGTGGGCCTGGTCGCCGATGAAGCGGTCGTCGACGTCCACGAACTGCTTCGGGCTCTGGTACAGGGCCATCCGGAAGACGTAGCTGATCTGCGAGACCAGGTAAGGGTGGGTGGGCGCCTTGGCCTTGAGCTGCTTGCCGAGGGCCAGGTACTTGTCCCAGGTCGAGGTGGCCTCGGCGACCTCGGCCGGTTCCGTGGGCAGGCCGGCCTTCTCGAACAGGTCCCTGCGGTAGTAGAGCGCGGTGGGTCCCGCGTCGAGCGGGAAGCCGACCATCCGGCCCGACGGGCTGATGCCGCTCTTCCACTTCCAGTCCAGGTACTGGTCCTCGACGGCGTCCGCCCCGAGGTCCTTCAGATCCAGGAACTCCTTCTCGTCGGGGAAGAACACCGAGATGTCGGAGTTCGCGCAGGCCAGGTCGGGCACATAGGCGCGGGCCGCCAGGCTGGTGCGGATCTTCGACTTGTAGTCGCCGGCGATCGGCGAACCCTTCACCTTCAGGCCCGGCACCCCGGGCACTCCGCGCGCGGAGGTGGCGAGCAGCTTGTCGCTCAACGACCCGTTCCAGTACCAGATACTGAGGTGGTCGGTGCCTGCCGAGACCGAGCCGTTGGTGCTCCCGCACCCCGACAGGCCCAGCGCAGCGGCGCCCGCACCACCGAGGGAGGCGCCGAGCAGGCGCCTGCGGGACATCGTTCGGTGTGGCATGAGCGCGCACTCGCTTTCAGGAGGGACAACGATGTCAACGACTCCGTGAACGTTCACGTGAACGTTGCCGATGAGTATTGGGGCGGCCGAAAATAGCTGTCAAGACACGTGCAAGCGCTATCTGTTGCCGCGTTCCGGGAGGGGTGCCCGGAAGGCTCAGGCCGAGGCTCGTACCAACAGCTCGGGGATCACCCAGGCGTCCGTGCCGCTGAGCGGCTCCTCGCCGGCCCGCAGCCGCGCGACCTGCTCGACGGCCAGCCGGCCGAGCCGCCGTTTGTCGATGTGCAGGGTGGTGAGGGCGGGCTCCACCAGTTCGCCCAGCGAGAGCCCGTCGAAGCCCAGGACGGCCAGGTCGTCCGGGATCCGCCGCCCGCGCCCCCGGGCGACGCGCATCGCTCCGATGGCGATCAGGTCGTTGAAGCCGACCACCGCGGTGAGGTCCGGCCTGGCGTCCAGCAGTCGGGCCGCGCCCGCCTCACCGCCCGCGACGCTGTGCTCCGGGCAGAGCACGATCGAGCTGTCGTCGACGGCCAGGCCGTGCCGCCGGATCTCGTGGAGGAAAGCCTCCAGCCGGGGACCGGCGAAGTCCCGCTCACCGTCCAGCATGCCGATCCTGCGGTGCCCGGCCCGCACCAGATGGGCCATGCCCTGCTCCAGACCTGCGGCGACGTCGATGCCGACGGCTCCGAACCGGGTCTGCTGCGGGCCGCGTTCCAGCAGCACCAGGGGTACGCCGCCGAGATGCCGGGCGAGCACCTCGTCGTCGTTCTTGAAGTAGCCCACGACCGCGTCCGCCTGGTGGGACAGCGCGTCGAGCGCCTCCCGCTCGCGGGCCTCGTCGGTGCGGGAGTCCCACACCACCACCTGCCAGCCGCGCTGCTCGGCGGCCTCCAGGACACCGGCGGCCACCTCGGGGAAGAACGGGTTCATCAGGTCCGGGATCACCAGACCCGTGGTGAAGGTGCCCTTGCGGACCATGCCCCGCGCGAAGCGGCTCGGCCGGTAGTTCAGCAGCCGGGCCGCCTCGAGCACCCGCTCCTTGGTGGCCGGGTCGATCTCCCCCTTGTCGTTGACCGCTCGGGAGACCGTCTGGCGCGACACTCCGGCCAGTTGAGCGACGTCATGGATGGTGGCCCGGCGCCGAGGCTCTTCGGGCCGCCCCATACCCGGCTCACGCTGCTGGTTGTCCGCCCACACGCCGATCACTGTAACCGGCGACGGCGCCGTGGGTGGAGGGAGGATCTCGTGTCCGCCGACCGACGCCGAGGCGTCCGGCCTCCTAGAAGAGGGCGCTGTACGCGTTCAGCGCCGGCTGCCCGCCCAGGTGGGCGTAGAGCACGGTGGAGCCCCCGGCGATCTCCCCGCGCGCGACCAGGTCCACCATCCCGGCCATCGACTTCCCCTCGTACACGGGGTCGGTGACCATACCCTCGGTGCGGGCGGCGAGTCGCATGGCCTCCAGCGTGGTCTCGTCGGGGATGCCGTACGTGCCCGCGTGGTAGCGCTCGTCCAGCTCCACGTCCGCCTCCGTCAACTCCCTTTTTACGCCGATGAGTCGGCCGGTGTTCCGGGCGATCCGCGCGATCTGCTCCCGGGTGCGGGCGGGTGCCGCCGAGGCGTCGATGCCGAGCACGCGCCGGGGACGGCCGCCCGCCTCCTCCAAGGCGGCGAACCCGGCGACCATGCCCGCCTGGGTCGACCCGGTCACCGAGCAGACGACGACGGTGTCGAAGAAGACCCCCGACTCGCTTTCCTGCTCGGCGACTTCGTACGCCCAGCCGGCGAAGCCGAGGCCGCCGAGCGGGTGGTCGGAGGCTCCGGCGGGGATCGCGTACGGCTTCCCGCCCGACTCCTCGACCTCCCTGAGCGCCTGTTCCCAGCTGTCCTTGAAGCCGATCCCGAACCCGGCCCTCACCAGCCGTACGTCGGCCCCGGCGAGCCTGCTGAGCAGGATGTTGCCGACCTTGTCGTACACCGAGTCGGGCCACTCCACCCAACTCTCCTGTATCAGCACGCACTTGAGCCCGGCGCGGGCGGCGACGGCGGCGACCTGACGGGTGTGGTTGGACTGGACCCCGCCGATCGAGACGAGCGTGTCGCAGCCCTTGGCGAGCGCGTCGGCGACCAGGTACTCCAGCTTGCGGGTCTTGTTGCCGCCGTACGCGATGCCGGAGTTGCAGTCCTCCCGCTTGGCCCACAGGGAGGCGCCGCCGAGGTGGGCGGTCAGGCGCTCCAGCGGGTGCACCGGGGAGGGGCCGAAGAGGAGGGGGTAACGCTCGTACGAGGAAAGGGACATGGGTCCTCCCGGGGTCGGGATCAGTCGCCGTCGGTCAGGTCGACGAGTTCTGCGAGGCTCCGCCAGATCTCCGCGGTGACGCGGACCGCCTCGTCCACGCGTCCGGCCGCGCAGGCGTCGATCAGCTGCTCGTGCAGTCCGGCCGAACGGCAGGTGCTCTCCCCGAAGCGGCGGCGCTCCAGGCGGCGGATGAGGGGGGTGTAGCGGGCGATGGTGGCGGCGGCCGCGTGGTTGCCGGCGACCCGGACCAGGACGTCGTGCAGGGCGTCGTCGGCGCTCAGGGCCCCGTCGACGTCACCCGCGCCGACGGAGGCGGCGAACCGCTCGTTGGCCGCGCGCATCGCCTGGACGTCGGCGGCGAAGAGGCGGGGCACGGCGACCCGGGTGGCGAGCTCGTGCATGGCGCCGACCACGGCGGCTGCGTCCCGTACGTCGGCGGTGACGACCGGGGTGACCCGCGTGTAGCTCTGCGGCTTGCTCTCCAGGAGCCCCTCGTCCACCAGCCGGGAGAAGGCCTCCCGCACCGGCGCCCGGGACAGCCCGAGCCGCTCGGCGAGCTCGGCGTCCCGCACCACCGCACCGGGCTCGAGCTCCCCGGCCACGATGGCGTCCCGGATCGCCGCGTAGGCGCGGTCCCTGAGCAGGGTGCGCTGGACGGGTCGTATGGCTTCCACAACTGAAATGTTAGATGTCAATGACGGCCGCGGACAAGGGTGCGGCCCGCACCCCCCGTGGAAGTGCGGGCCACGCTTCGACGCTCAGGCCGCCCAGGGCCAGTCGGCGTCCCGAGCGCTCTCGAGCAGGGGCACCATCCGGAAGGCCGCGTCCGAGAGGCCTCCGAAGGTGTGCCGGTTCGCCTTGCCCGACGGGCCGTGGCCCGCCCGGTAACCGGCGAGGTTCCAGGTGTAGACCGGCACGTGCGGCGGGACCTGCTCGGTCGGGTCGCCGTAGTGGCTGTAGGCGTACTGCTCGTCGGTGACGATCAGCACCCGGTCGTGCTTCCGGTAGTGGCGGCGCACCGCCTCGGTGGTGTCGGTGCCGCCCAGGTCGCCGAAGCGGCCGAGGATCTTCAGCACCGACTCGCCCTGACGGAACCCGACCTTGTTGCTCGACGTGCCGAACTCGACGAGATCCGCGTCCGCCGCCCGCAGTGCGAGCGCCGTGCCGAAGATCGCCGCCGCGTCGGCCCGGGTGAGCTGCGAGCGGTCGGACATCCGCGAGAAGAACATCGAGCCCGAGCGGTCCACGAGCACCAGCGTCCGACCCGGCAGCGCGGGCACGTTGGCCAGCGAGTGGCCGAGCGCCTGCTCCAGCGGGTACGACCAGCGCAGCGAGGGCGCGTGCTGGTACGCCGCGAGGTAGCGGAAGGGGAACTGCCGCGAGCGCGTGACCTCGGCCGGGTCGCTGATCTTCGCCGCCACCTGGGCCGCGACCTCGTCGCAGACCCCGGCCTCGTCGAAGTTCCGCAGGTTGCGGACCAGCGCCATGGCACCCATGGACGGGATCACGGCCTCCCAGGCCGCCCGGTCCATCGGGCCCTGGAGCCATCCGGCCAGCGCCTCCCAGGTCATGCCGGCATCCGCGAGCCGCTCCGCACCGTCCTGCGAGGTCACCACCGCGCGGCGCTCGTCCACCGGCAGCGCCATCAGCTCGCGGTGCGCGGTGAGCACACGGCTCGACGCGGGCGGCACGGCGGTGTCCGGGTTGTGCCGGCGGTCGAGGGCGTACTGGAAGAGCTCACCCTGCCACGGCTTGTCCGGATCCGGCGCCGCGTGCACCAGGTTGAGGATGTCGCCGAAGCGGTAGCCCTTGGACGCGGTGTCGTACTTCAGCAGCGACTTGCCGTGGTAGAGCCGTCGCACGGCGTCGGCGACGCCTCGCTTGACGGGCTTGGGGACGTTGCGGCCGTACATCGCGGTCCAGTACGCGAGCAGCTCGCCGGGCTCGTCGGGCCGCTGCAGTACGGAGGCGACGACCTGCCGGTTCGACGGGCCGTCGGTCGCGCCCGCGTCGAGGCGTGCCTTCACGTACTCGGCGGCGCCCACGATCGAGGCCGTACGGAGGTTGCCCTCGCCGCGCAGCCAGCCGAGCAGGCCTGCGGTCCACGCCGGGTCGGTGACGGCGAGCTCGCGCACGAGCTTCGCGAACCGGTCGTCGCGGTCGGCGCCGGTCTCGTAGAAGGTCTGCTGCGACACGAAGTTGGCGACCGACAGAAGGAAGAGCTCGGAGCGTGCGTCCCGCTCACGGCCGCGGCCGCCCTCGTACGTACGGAGCACTCGGCCCGTCGACGTCACTCGCGAGGTGGGCTGCGCCTTGGCCGCACGTGTGTTGAATCGCGCCATGGTGAATTCCCCCGAATTCATTGCTGTTTCGGAGGGAGGAGCAGCAAAAGGTGGGTGTCCGAGGTCGAAGTCGACTGCGGTTGCTTATAACTGGCGCGTCTTCCGTTCCGCCACACCGCCCGAAGCGATGACGGGATTCGAACCCGCACGGGGATTCTCACCCCACCAGCCCCTGAAGTATCCGCTGCCTGCGCACCGGGCACCCACCATGTGCTGCGCCTCCCGAGATCAAGTCGGCGGCGGCATCTGGTTCTCTTTGCAAAAGAAGTAGCCGCAGCCTGCGCACCGGGAGGTGCATGAAGTTGTGGTGTCCAGAGATCGAAGTCGGCGGAACCGACGTAGGTGCTCTGCCCCTGAGCTACACCGGCGTGTTGTACCGGTGGCGGGATTCGAACCCGCGGCCGCCCCATTAAGAGTGGAAGTAGGTCCTGCCTTCGCACCTGGACGTGCATAACTTTAGGAGGACGGCCGCGAGTCGGGCGAGCGAATTAATTCCCGTAAGAACGCCGGCGGAGCGTCAGCCGCGCTTCTGGCGCTTCCAGGGGCCCGTGATGGCCAGCATGATGCCGGGGGTCTGGATGTTGGCGAACAGCGTCCTGCCGTCGGGGGAGAAAGTGACGCCGGTGAACTCGCTGAACTCGGGCTCCTCCTCGGTGCCGATGTTCAGGTCGTTGCGGGCGATGGGGTACGTACGGCCGCTGTCGGTGGCGCCGAACAGGTGCTGGACGCCCTCGCCGTCCTCGGCGATGACCAGGCCGCCGTACGGGGAGACGGTGATGTTGTCGGGGCCGTCGAAGGCGCCGTCCTTGGAGGGGTCGGGGTTCACGCCGAGGAGGACCTTCAGCGTCAGCGTGCGGCGCTTGGGGTCGTAGAACCAGACCTGGCCGTCGTGCTGGACGGGGCTCTCCGCGCGGGCGAACGAGGAGACGATGTAGGTGCCGCCGTCGGCCCACCACATGCCCTCGAGCTTGCGGGCGCGGGTGATCTCGCCGGCGCCGAACTGCTTGCGCACGGAGACCGTCTTCGCGTCGCGGTCGGGGACGTCGACCCAGTCGACGCCGTACACCGTGCCGATCCTGGTGGCGCGGGAGAGGTCGTCGACGAACTTGCCGCCGGAGTCGAAGCACTTGAAGGCCTGGAGGGTGCCCGCGTCGTCGGCGAGGGTGCGCAGCTTGCCGTGGCCGTGGCAGAAGTCCTCGGGCGGGGTCCAGCGGTACAGGAGGCCGTTGGGGGTGGCGGCGTCCTCGGTGAGGAAGGCGTGGCCGCGCTTGGGGTCGATGACGACGGCCTCGTGGGCGTAGCGGCCCAGTGCCTTGATGGGCTTCGGGTTGTGGTTGGCGCGGCGGTCGGAGGGGTCGACCTCGAAGACGTAGCCGTGGTCCTTGGTGAAGCCGTTGGTGCCGGTCTTGTCCTCGGTCTCCTCGCAGGTGAGCCAGGTACCCCAAGGGGTGTTGCCACCGGCGCAGTTGGTGGCGGTGCCCGCGATGCCGACCCACTCGGCGACCTTGCCGCCGGGGCGGACCTCGACGACCGTGCAGCCGCCGGCCGCGGCCGGGTCGTAGACCAGGCCCTCGGTGAGCGGCACCGGGTGGGGCCACTGGGCGCGGGGGCCGGCCAGCTCGTGGTTGTTGACGAGGAGGGTGGTGCCGCGCGGGCCGTCGAAGGTGGACGTGCCGTCGTGGTTGGAGGGCGTGAACTCGCCCGACTCCAGCTTGGTCCTGCCGCTGTAGGTGATGATGCGGTACTTGAAGCCGGCGGGGAGGGCGAGGATGCCGTCCGGGTCGGCGATCAGCGGTCCGTACCCGACGCCGCCGTGCGCGTGGGCCGCTTCCTCCCCCGCGCTCTCGGTGTCCGTGGCGGCAAGGGCGTTCGGGGCGGTGGCGAGGGCGCCGACGCTGCCCGCCAGCGCGACACCGGCACCGGTGATCGCGGATTTTCTGGCGAAGTCCCTGCGGGTGAGCGACATGGTGTCTCCTGTGACGGTGGGTGTGCCGTGGAGGGTGGCGGACCTCGGGTCGGCGCCACGCTCCCGCCCGTGCCTGAACGGGAGTTGAACACCGGGCGACTTCACCGGGCTCTCTTCCATGAATCCGTATGCGCTCGCCCAGCGGCATCAAAAATCCCTCGGGTTCGGGAAATTGATCGGAAAATTCTTCGTAAACAAGGTCAACAGGCGCAGATAGGGGCGAAATTCGTGATTCATTTCAGATTGCCTTGACTCTGCCTGCCCCCGGACATAGACAGGAAGAGCACACCACCCGAAGGGGAGGCGAGCCCGATGGACGCAAAGCGGGTGAGTCGCCTCCACGAAGGCCGGCTCATGAAGCTGGCCCATGTGAGCGGAGTCGGCACCGGGAGGGACGAGCACTCGGGACAGGACGTGATCATCGTCTTCGTCACCCGGAAAGTGCCCCGTGACCGGCTCCTTCAAGAAGACGTGGTTCCGGACGAGCTCGACGGCGTGCCGGTGCGCGTGCTCGCGATCGGTGAAGTGAGCGCTCAGGAAGGCGACTTGTGAGCCGCTGAGCGCTGAGTCACCGCGCCGCGGTCCGTAGGAACCCTGAGCCGAAAACTGAAGAGGTGGTCTGGCGTGAGCCAGCCCGAAATGATGCGAGGACCGACTGGTGGTCAGCTGAGTGACAGCTCCCGCCAGCAAGCGAATTCAGACTTCCTGCGGCCGCAGTCGCCGCTGGCCAACGTCGTCGGCTTCGGCCACGGCGTGAAGTGGATCGACGGACAGGCCACGGGCGAGGCAGCCGTGCTGGTGTTCGTGACCCAGAAGGTTCCGGAGTCCCAGCTTCCCGAGCGGGATGTCATCCCGCGGATGATGGACGACGGCACCCCCACCGACGTGGTCGCGGTCGGCCATGTCGCCGCGCAGCGTCAGCAGCAGCGCAGGACCTCGGGCCGCTCCGAGGACCGCGGTGTCTCCTACCAGAGCGACGGCAGCACGGCCGAGCAACTCGCGGGCCTGTCACAGCCGTTGCTGGAAGAGCTCAGCGGGCTCGGACAGTTCGAGCCGCAGCTCCTCAAGCGCCGTATGCGCCCGTCCCCCTCCGGCTTCTCGGTCGGCAACGTACGGGTGACGGCGGGCACGCTGGGCAGCGTGGTGTACGACTTCCTGCCGGGCGCCACCGTCGACCCCCCGGGGCCCGGCCTCGGGACACCGTCGAAGTTCTACATCCTCTCCAACAACCACGTGCTGGCCGACTCCAACCGCGCACAGCTGGGCAGCCCGATCCTGCAGCCCGGAGCGTTCGACGGCGGCACGGACCCGGCGGACCGCATCGCGACCCTGGACCGGTTCATCACGATCCAGTTCGCGCCGCAGATCCCGGTGGAGCGCCACAACAACGTGGTGGACTGCGCGCTCGGCGCCGTGGACTTCCAGGACGCCACCCGTGAGCAGTACTTCAGCGGTGCGCCGCGCGCCTGGCGGCGCAAGGCCAACGTCGCGGTCGGCGACCTGGTGAAGAAGACCGGCCGTACGACGAACATCAGCTTCGGCCGGATCATCGCGGTCGACGCCACGATCGACGTCAACTACGGCACGGCGGGAACGGCCCGGTTCAAGGACCAGGTCCTGACCACGAGCATCTCGGCGGGCGGCGACTCCGGTTCGCTGGTGACCTCCCTCGACAACGTCGCGACCGGTCTGCTCTTCGCGGGCTCCTCGGTCGTCACCGTGGCCAACCACATCGAGAACGTTCGCGCACTGCTGCGGGTGGAAATCGCCGAGCAGCTGGCCTGACGGTCACTCAACACCCGTACGGGAAGAGGGAATCAGCATGACCACCCAGGCCAAGCGGCAGAAGAGCCAAGCCGGCTCCGAACACCGCTTCCACAATCCCCAGGGCGCGGAAGTCAAGACGCGCGACGAGGCGTTCGCCTCACAGCAGGACGTGTCCGACAAGGCAGTCTCCACGTCCGCCAAGCTGGAACTGCACAACGGCGCCGTCACCTTCGGCATCGAGGTGAAGTTCAACCCCAACACCCATCCGTATGTGGTGACGGGCGGCCAGATCACCTCCGGCATCTGCGGGGCTCCGTGGGACATCACGGGCGGCTTCGTCGGTGACACGTTCCGCCTGGACGCGAAGCGGACGGGCTCGGGCACGTGCGCCGACACGATCACCGTCGTCGGCGAGTTCCAGAACCCGCCGGCGTACCGGGGAACGTACGGCTTCAACGGGTCGACGTCGTCGTTCAAGCACACGACGATCTACCACTGCTGAGGCGGTGAACGACTGAGTGTTGTGGCGGGGAGGTCAGCGACCTCCCCGCCACAGCTATGTCAACTTCCCTGCTGCGAACGGGCCTTGAAGGCGGCCTTCCTGGCTTCCTTGGCGATCCGCTTGTCCGGATGCAGCCGCCCCATCGCCTCCAGCACGTCCGCCGTGGCGGGGTGGTCGACCCGCCAGGCCGTCGCGAAGAAGCCGCCGTGCTGAGCGGCCAAACCCTGTACCAGTGCCCGCAGTTCCTCGGAGTTGCCCTCCGCGGCCAGCTGCGCGGCGATCGTGTCGATGGTCAGCCAGAAGATCATCGCTTCGGAGGGCGCCGGTACGTCGGGAGCCCCCTGCTCGGTCAGCCAGACCCGGGCGAGCCCGCCCAGCTCCGCGTCGTCGAGGACATCCCGCAGCGCCGGCTCGGCCTCCGCGCCGACGAGCGACAGCGCCTGCTGGCAGCGCAGCCGGCGCAGGGGCGCACCGGCGTCCGCGCCGCGTGCCGCCGCCAGCAACTCTCGTGCCGCGGCGAGGGGTTCGCGGCGGGCCAGCCACTGTTCGGTCTCGGCGTGCGCCGCGGCCGGAGGGAAGGTCGCCGTCCCGTCGAACAGCGCGTCGGCGCCCTTGTCCACGAGGTCGCCGACCGCGGGCGCCGTGAGCCCGGCCTCCAACAGCCGCGCCCGCAGCCCGTACAGGCCGAGGGGGGTCAGCCGCACCATGCCGTAGCGCGAGACATCGGTGTCGTCCAGCGGCGCCGCGGACTCCTCGACGGCTTCCTCGAGGTCCGCCATCAGCGCCTCGTCGACCGGCTGGTACTCGACGAGTCCCACCGGCGCGAGCAGCCGGAACTGGTCGTCGAGCCGCATCATCGCGTCGGAGACCTGCTCCAGGACGTCGTTGGTGGGCTCCCCCATGTCGCTGGGCACAATCATCGAGGCGGCGAGGGCGGGCAGCGGCACCGGCGATTCGCCGGGTCCGTCCTCGCTGACCGCCAGCAGGTACAGGTTGCCGAGGACGCCGTCGAGGAACTCGGCCTCCGCCTCCGGGTCCCACTCCAGCTGGGAGAAGTCGATCTGGCCGCCCTCGTCCAGTGCGCCTTCCAGGCCGTCCAGGTCGGGCACGCTCGCGTCGGCGAGCACCGTCTCCAGCGCCTCCTGCCACACGGTCAGCACCTCGTGCGGCGAGCCTCCGATCAGCAGTGCCAGGTCCTCCCCGGCGGCGACGGTGCCCTCGTCCTCGTCGGCGATCTCGACGAGCCCGGTGTCCACGGCGACCCGCCAGGCCTCGCTCGCGAAGGCCGCCGCGTCGTTCCCGCTCAGCCCGAGCACCTCGGCGGCCGCCGGCAGCTGCTCCTCGACGAGCCCGCCCCCGGCGTCGACCCGGGTGTCCGGGCCGGCCCAGCGGGCGAGCCGCGCGGCCCGCGAGAGCAACGGCGTGGACAACGCGTCCCGCGCCAGCTCCGCTTCGGGATGCAGCCGCACCGGCGGCAGGGGGGAGCTGTCTGACATCGGCTGGTTCTCCTCGGGCGCGTCGTACCACTCAGCCGCTCAGCCTAGACGGATTTCCACCCATGCCGCCCGGTTCATCTCGTGGACGACCCCTGTACATGGCCGAAACCTTGACAAGTGGCGTGACCACGCAGGAGATTGACGCGCGTAGAAATCTGGCGGACACCTGTTCACTGTATTTTCTACGCGCGTCGCCACCGCCCCACAGGTCGCGGCTCCGACCGCTGTACGCACCACCCTCGTCCCGGCACTCACGTATGTCCCCGGAGGGATCCCGTTGCCGAGCAAGACCTCCGCGCGTCTCGCCGCGCTCACTGTCGCCGCCGTCTGTTCCGCGGCCTCCGCCGTCGTCCTGACCTCTCCCGCGCACGCGGACTCCGTGCGCATCCATGACATCCAGGGCAGCACGCGCACGTCTGCGTACGCCGGCCAGAAGGTCACGGATGTGGCCGGAATCGTCACCGGCGTGCGCACCTACGGTTCCTCCAGAGGTTTCTGGATCCAGGATCCGAACCCGGACGACAATCCGGCCACCAGTGAGGGCGTGTTCGTCTTCACCAGCTCCACCCCGAAGGTCGCGGTCGGTGACTCCGTCACGGTCACCGGCACCGTCTCCGAGTACGTGCCGGGCGGCACCTCGTCCGGAAACCAGTCGGTCACCGAGATCACCAAGCCGACGATCACCACCGTCTCCACCGGCAACGCGGTCCCGGCCGCGACGGTGATCGACGCGAAGTCGGTGCCCTCGCGCTACACCCCGGCGGGCGACACCGCCGCGAGCGGTTCGATCAACGCCCTGACGCTGCAGCCCAAGAAGTACGCCCTGGACTACTACGAGTCCCTGGAGGGCATGAACGTCCAGGTCAAGAACACCCGGGTGGTCACCGCCACCGACCCGTACACCGAGCTGTGGGTCACGGTGAAGCCGCACGAGAACCCCACCCGCCGCGGTGGCACGCTCTACGGCTCCTACGACGCGCAGAACACCGGCCGTCTGCAGATCCAGTCGCTGGGCGCGACGGCCGACTTCCCGGTGGCGAACGTCGGCGACTCGCTGACCGGCACCACGGCCGGCCCGATGGACTACAACCAGTTCGGCGGCTACACCCTCGTCGCGAACGAGATCGGCACGCTCAAGAGCGGCGGTCTCCAGCGCGAGACGACGAAGAAGCAGTCGCGCAGCGAGCTGGCGGTCGCGACGTACAACGTCGAGAACCTCGACCCGTCCGACGCCACCTTCGCCGAGCACGCCGCCGCGATCGTGAACAACCTGCAGTCGCCCGACATCGTGTCCCTGGAGGAGATCCAGGACAACAACGGCGCGACGGACGACGGCACGGTCGCCGCCGACGTGACGGTGAACAAGCTGATCGACGCGATCGTCGCGGCGGGCGGCCCCAAGTACCAGTGGCGCTCGATCAACCCGGTCAACGACCAGGACGGCGGCGAGCCCGGCGGCAACATCCGCCAGGTCTTCCTGTTCAACCCGGAGCGGGTGTCCTTCACGGACCGCGCGGGCGGCGACTCCACCACCGCGGTGGGCGTCACCAAGGTGCACGGCAAGGCGCAGCTGACGGCCTCCCCCGGCCGCGTCGCCCCGGCCGACTCCGCCTGGGCCAACAGCCGCAAGCCGCTGGCCGGCGAGTTCGTCTTCCGCGGCAAGACGGTCTTCGTGGTCGCCAACCACCTCAACTCCAAGGGTGGCGACCAGGGTCTGACCGCGCAGTACCAGCCGCCGGTGCGCAGCTCGGAGACCCAGCGCCACGCCCAGGCGACGCTGGTCAACGCGTTCGTCAAGAGCATCCTGGACGTCCAGAAGAACGCGGACGTCATCGCGCTCGGCGACATGAACGACTTCGACTTCTCCGGCACCACCAAGATCCTGGAGAGCGACGGCGCGCTGTGGTCGGCGATCCAGTCGCTGCCGAAGAGCGAGCGCTACACGTACGACTACCAGGGCAACCAGCAGGTCCTGGACCAGATCCTGATCAGCCCGTCGATCCGCCGGGCCTGCGACTTCGAGTACGACAGCGTGCACGTCAACTCGGAGTTCAACGACCAGATCAGCGACCACGACCCGCAGATGCTGCGGTTCCGTCCGTGATGCAGTAACTCCCCCTGGATCAGGGCTGGTTGAACACTCCGTTCAGCCAGCCCTGCCAGGCGGCCTCACACTCCTTGATGTCGGCGCCCGGCGTGAAGTCGTGCAGGGAGATGCCGACCGGGTGGCCCCAGTGGTTGCGCCCGAAGAAGCGGGTGAGCCCCCGGTCCGTCCGCAGTCCGATGAAGTACGGGTTGCGGAAGTCGACCACGGCGTCGAACGCGTCGGGTCCCTGGACCGTCACCCGCGTTCCGGCGGCCACGTCCTCGCCGACGCCGAGCGCCCGTCCGACGGCGGCGAGCGCGTCGGCGGCCTTCGAGGCCTCGGGTCCGTCGAAGGTGGCGAACGCGGCGGGCCGGGGCGCGAAGTGGACCAGGTACTCCCGCAGGGTGTGCAGATAGAAGTCGGTGTGCCTGGCGGCGCCGTCATACTGGTTGTCCCAGTCGTCGACGAAGATCCCGCTGTGCACGTACCGCACCCAGGCGCGCCGGCCCTCGTCCCGTGACTCGATGGTGTAGTCGAGCTGATTGAGGGTCTGTTCGGCGATGCCGTCGACGTCCTCCACGCGGTTGGTGTAGCGGTGCGGCGGATCCCAGGCGGTGACCCTGGACCCGAAGGGCCCCGTGCCGCCGACCCGCGGCTCGGGCGGCTCCATCGGCCACAGATAGCCTCCGGTTCCGGTGGTGATCGCCGCCCACACCTCCTCCGGCGTGGCGTCGACCTCGAACTCGCGGGCGATCTCGAATTCCTTGGACATGGCAGGCTCCTGGTTGTTACTGCTCGAGTTCCTGGGTGGGCTGCTGGCCCTTGACCGTGGGGTGTACGGCGACGACGATCCGGTGATCGCGGCCGCCCTCGGCGCCGGGCGCGTCGTACTTGCGGATCAGCGCGCTCACACCCGCCGTCAACTCCTGGATGAACGCGGCCCGTTCGGCGGCCGAGGCGAAGCGGACCTCGCCGTCCAGCGCGTAAGTGGCAAGCCCCTTGCGGGCCTTGGTCGCGCCGGTGATCAACGAGCCGACGTCCCGCACCAGTCGGGCGCCGAGCGCGAGCAGCCAGTGCGCGGAGAGCTGGTCGCGGAAGCGGTCGGGGTCCGGCTGCACGGCGGCCAGCGCGAGCGGCGAGATGACGTACGACGCCGCGGTCGCCTGCATCAGCCGCTCGGTGACATTGCCCTTGCGGCGCTCCCCGGCCAGCTCGACCAGGCCGTGCCGCTCCAGTGCCTTGAGGTGGTAGTTCACCTTCTGCCGCGGCAGGCCGACCTTGCCGGCCAGCATCGCCGCCGACGCCGGGCCGGCCGCCAGCTCGGCGAGCAGCCTGGCCCTTATGGGGTCCAGGGAGACGGCGGCGGCCTCGGGGTCCTCGATCACGGTCACGTCCAACATGAGTCCACCGTCTCACCGAAAACTTTTTTTGTCCAGACGGCTTCAGTTTTCGGTGAGAGGCCTGGGATCATCGGTGAGAGGCCCGGACCCATGGGGACGGGTCTCAGTCGGGAATGAGCCCCAGCGCATGGTCGTAACGGCTGACCGTGGTGCTCTTCAGCCCCGGCCAGGTCTGAACGCGCTCCCACTGGGCGGTGGACGACCCGATGCCGTCGCCGGGTGCGGACAGGGCCTCGATGTGGGCGAGGGCGCTCTCCCACTCGGCGTAGTTGAGGACGCGGGTGCCGTCGGTGCTGAGGTGGAAGTGGGCGGAAATACCGCCGGGGTGCGGGGCGGGCTCGCTCTCCAGGGCCTCGAAGACGGCGTCGACCCAGGCGCGCTGACGGTCGGGATCGGGGCCCTCGAACTCGATGTCGACGAGGACGATGCAGCCGAGAACACGGGTCTCCCCGTCCCGGACGCCGCTCCGGTACCTCCGGTAGCGCCCCAAACCCAGCCGCTCGATGCCGGGTACGGCGGTGTCGATCTCGTCGACGCGCTCCTGGCGCTGCGTCCTGACGAAGGCCTCGTAGGACTGCTCGCTCGCCCACTGCGAGTAGTGGAGCAGCGTGGAGGCGTCGTGGGCCGTGTAGACGTGGTAGCCGAGCAGGCCGTCGGCGGGCCAGGGGCGGCGCTCCCAGGCGGCGGCGACGGCTTCGACGGTCTGCCGTTGACGCAGGGGGGTGCCCACGCGCCAGGTGCTGAAGAAGGGTGCGCCGATGCGCGGGTCGGCGAGGTCGGGGTGGGTGTCGGTACGACGAGTCATGCCGACCACCCTTCAACCTCAACCAAGATTCAGGTCAAGAGGTCTTGTTCCGTCACCGCTTGGGATACCTCCACCCCACCACCACGACCACGGCCAGGGCCGCGCCGATGACCAGCGTCGGCCGCGGATGCCGCACCGCCGCCCCGACGACGGGGCGGGCGGGCCACGGCACACCGTGCTCCACCCTGTGCTCCGGCTCGTGCCCGGACTCCGTCGCCTTGTCCTGGGATGAGTGACCTGCCCGCAGCGCCCGGTCCTGGGCCTGGTGACCGGTCCTTGCCGCCCGGTCGTGGACCTTGTGACCAGCCTTCGTCGCCCCGTCGTGGACCTTGTGGCCGGCCTTCGTCGCCCCGTCATGGACTTTGTGGCCCGCCAGCGTGGCCCGCTCGTGCACGGTGTGACCGGCCTGCGCGGCGGTGCTGCGCAGCTGTACGGTCATCGCGCCCGCCTTGTCCCTAATGTCGGCCGCCCGGGTCTGCACGCGTCCCTTCACATCCATCCTGCCCGCCAACTCCTGCACTGTTTCGCCGAGTTGGCTGCGCGTCCGCTCGATCTGCCGCCGCAGCTCGTCGGGCCCCTTGGCGCCGACCGCCCGCGCGGCCTCGACACCCGGCCCCTGCTCCCCTGCCCTGTCCGTCATCGGTGCACCCTTTCCCTGATCTCCTCGACATCGGCCCTGACGCTGCGGAGGGCCTCCTCGGGCGTGGGGGGTGCGGCGCGGCACAGTTGGGCGTAGCCGGTCGCGGCGAGCCGGCCCGCGATCACCAACAGCACCGCCGTGGCGATGAGCGCCGAGGCCCAGACCGACAGCGTCGGCGAGAGGGCGGCGACGGCCGTGCCGGACAGGGCGAGCAGCCCTGCGAACGCGCCCGCGGCGCCGAGCAGTCCGCCGCCACGCCCTGCGCGCCGGCCCTTGGCGGCCAACTCCTCCTTGGTGAGGGCCACTTCCGGTCGTACCAGCCGGGAAAGCCGCTCGGTGGCCTGTCCGACGAGCAAGCCCACCGAGCGGTGCTCGTCGCGCACCGGCCCGGAGTGCATGGTCCCGGTCACGGGGTCGCCTCCTTGCGTGTTCCTCTCGCTCGGAACATCCCGGGTACCCGGACCTGCCCTGACTACCCCTGCCGTCCACCCCCGGGACCGCGCTCAAGGCTCGGTTCGCCTGCGGGGCGCTTCGGTCGGTGTCGAGTCGGTGTCGAGAGCCCCTTCGGCTCACTCGCCGCGCTCGCCGAGCCGTCCGAGCTGGGTCTGGAACCAGTCGAGGCGGGCCTGCAACAGGGCAGCCTCCGCGACGAGTTCGGGCACGCCGAGCCCTTCGGCCGTGCCGAGGTCGGCCGACGCCAGCGCGTCGCCGCTGCCGGCCACCACCCGCAGCCCCTCCCCGCCCAGCCGCGCGAACGCGGCGAGCGAGACGGACGTACGGCCGCGGACGCAGCCCGCGCAGGAGGGGGCCAGCGCGCGCCAGCCAGGCCGGCCCCAGCCCGCGTCGGCGAGTGCCGCGGCGACCGTGCCGCACGCGCAGGAGCCGACCGTGGCGGTCCGTACCCGCTGGCGGGCGTAGCGGAAGCCGCGCTCGAAGCGGATGTAGGCGCCCAGGACGGAGACCTCGAGCAGGAGGGCCGCCCGGTGCTCGGCCGTGCACAGCAGAGCCTCGGCCGCCGCGCGGTCGTGCACGCAGTGGAAGCCGCAGTCGCAGCGGCGGTGCGGTGCCCTGTGGCGCAGGCCGTAGACGCAGGACGCGTCGGCCAGCACTCCGTACGGCAGCGCGCCGCCCAGCGACACACCGGTGAACCCGGCCCGGGTGCCGTCCTGGGACAGCACCGGGTGGGCGATCTTGTATCCGGTCGGCGGCTCCGTCGGGCGTTCCTCCGGAAGCCGCAGCCTCATCGGGCCGCCGGAACCTCTTCGGAGGCCTTCAGTTCCTTGATCTCCTCGGGGAGTTCGAGCTCTTCGGGTTCCTGGCCGTCCACCTGGGGCCGCTCCTCCGCGACTCCTGTGGCGAGTGCCTTGCCGAGCTTCATGTCGCCTCCCATGACGCGCTGCCGGTGACCATCCTGGCCATGGTGACCCATGAAGGGCCGATTTGGACATAGCGCCCGGTCTCAGATCTCGCAGCTCTGCTTAGCGATACCCCGTAGAAGAATTAAGTGGAGCTTCACTGTCCTCGCGCCGACACTACTCCCATGACGACTGCCACCGCCTCCGCCCCTCCCTTCGGCCGCGCCCTCTGCGCGATGATCACGCCCTTCACCGAGGAGGGCGCGCTCGACCTCGACGGCGCGCAGCGGCTCGCCGGGCATCTGGTGTCCCGTGGATGCGACGGTCTGGTGCTCTCCGGTACGACGGGCGAGTCGCCGACCACGACGGACGCCGAGAAGGCGGCGCTCGTCGAGGCGGTGCGGGAGGCGGTGGGCGACCGGACGCCGGTCGTGGCGGGGGTCGGAACGTTCGACACCCGGCACACCGTGGAACTCGCCCGGCAGGCCGAAAAGGCGGGCGCGGACGGCCTGTTGGTGGTGAGCCCGTACTACAGCAGGCCTCCGCAGGACGCGTTGGAGGCGCACTTCCGCGAGGTCGCGGACTCCTCCGGGCTCGCGGTCACGCTGTACGACATCCCGGGCCGCACCGGCACCCGCATCGAGCCCGACACGATCATCCGCCTCGCCGAGCACCCCCGGATCGTGGCGGTCAAGGACTGCTCCTACGACTTCCTCGGCGCCCAGAAGGTGCTCGCCCGCACGGACCTGGCGTACTACGCGGGCTGCGACGAGCACAACCTCGCCCTGTACGCGGTGGGCGGCGCGGGCTACATCAGCACGGTCGCGAACGTGGTTCCGGAGCAACTCCGTGCGGTCATCGACGCGTTCGAGGCGGGCGACACCCCCGTGTCCGCCCGCCTCCAGCAACGCGCCACACCCCTCATCGAGTCGATGATGTCGGCGGGCCTGCCCGGCTCGGTCACCACCAAGGCCCTGCTCACCGAACTCGGCCTGCCCGCGGGCCCGGTCCGCGCCCCGCTGCGGCCCGCCGGCCGCGAGGCGGTCGACGGGCTGCTGGCGGCCTATGAGGAGCTCACGGCCGGCTGACCGGTCAGGGCTGGGCGAAGACCGGCTCCCAGCGTCCGGCGTCTGCGTCGTTGCCCTGACGGAAGCCGCTGAGCGGCACCTCCTTGTTGCTGCCGATGGTGACCAGCACGAGCCGGTTGTGGAACTCGTTCTTGACGTTCTTGTCGATGTCCCAGGCGATGAGCTTGTCGTTGCCGACCCAGGCGAGCAGCTGCTGGCCGCGCACCTTGGTCTTCTCGCCGGTGAGTGCGTCGACGAGCCAGGACGCGGTCTTCCACCCCTCGCCGGCGAAGTCCCCGGCGACGAGCTTGCCGTTCGGCGACTTCCCGGCGTCGACGAACCACTCCAGGTACTTGTCGCCCGCCGGCGCGGAGACCTCCTTGCCCGTGAAGTCCCAGAACTGCTTGCCGATACTGCCCATCGGGTTTCCGGCCCAGACGTGCCGGTGGTCGTCGGTGAGGGCGAAGTCCTGGCGGGAGTTGAGGAAACTGCCTCCCGTGGGGTCATTGGGGTCGCTCTTGATCTTCACCTCGGTCCAGGGGCCCTTCCCGGAGACCACGTCGAGGACGTAGAAACCGGAACGGCTGGACTCCATGTCCGGCGACCAGTCCTTGCTGCCCTGCGTCTTGGACAGTGCGTCCGGGTTGTCGCGGTACGTCGTCGCGACCAGTTTGCGGCCGTCGCGGGAGAACGCGAGCCCGCCGACCCCGTGGTCGAGCTTGATCCACCGCTTCACCTCGCCGGAGGCCAGGTCGAGCAGACCGATGCGCGAGGCGGGCAGGTCCCGCTCCAGGACGGCGGCGGTCGCCGAGCCGGGCGCGACGGCGACCCAGGACCACTTGGTGGTCTTCTCGTACTTGCCCGTCTTCGGGTTCAACAGGTAGTAGGTCCGCCGGCTGACAGCGGTGTCCTTCGTCTCCTTGTCCGTCTGCTGAACGTAGTACGCGGCCAGGGTCGTTCCGCCGGCCGAGATCAGGTCACGCGGCGGCGACTGGTCGGGGTGGGCGTTGACCTCCTTCCGGTCCACGACGCCCGAGGGACGTACGTCCTTCTTGCCGGAGTCGAGCATCGGCACGGCCACCGCGACGGCGACCACGGCCGCCGTGGCCGCGGCGACGGCCGCGATCCTGCGGGTACGGCGGCGCCGGCGGACGGCGAGGACGCGGTCGGCGAACCCGGCCGGCAGCGGGAGCTGGTCCCCGGCCTGCTCGCGCAGGGCGTCGCGTACGAGTTCGTCGACGTTCACGGACGCACCTCCACGGGCGAGTAGTCACGGGACGGCAGCAGCTCGGCGTCCGCCGGGCCGAGCACGGCCAGCTCCGGCGCCAGGGCGCGCAGCCGGGCGAGCGAGCGGTGGGTGGTGGACCGTACGGTGCCGACGGAGCAGCCCAGCAGGCGGGCCACGTCGGCCTCCGGCAGGTCCTCGAAGTAGCGCAGCACCAGCACGGTGCGCTGACGGGCGGTGAGCCGGCCGAGCGCCTCGCGCATCACGACGCGCAGCTCGGCCGCGGCGGCCGTGTCACCGGAGTGCGGGCCCCGTTCGGGCGGTTCGGCGACGCTGACCTCCCGTCTGCGCCACTTCAGCCGCCAGCGGCTGACCTGCTGGCGGTACAGGATCCGCCGTACGTAGGCTTCGGGCTCCTCGATCCGCTGCCACTTCCCGGCCGCCTTGACGAGCGCGTTCTGCAGCAGGTCCTCACCGGCGTGCTGGTCTCCCCCGCAGAGCAGCACGGCGGTCTTCAGCAGGGCGGACGACCTGCTGTCGACGAACTCACGGAAACTCTCCAGCCCTTCGGCATTCATCGTCACCTTCTCTTCCCCGGCGGCGGCCGGTGCCCCGCCCCTGTGCCCCTTGTGACGCGTCCGGCGACCCGCCGCTATGCCTGTCGCGCAAAGAAATTTCCACCGGCTTCGCGTCCTCGCTGCCGTACGTTGTCCCTGTGAGCCGCCCGCTGCTGTTCCTCGACGTCGACGGCCCCCTCAACCCGTACGCCGCACAGCCCGAGCGACGCCCGCAGGGCTACACGACGATCAGGGTGGCGCTGCACCCCGGCCGCGCGCTGCGGGTCTGGCTGAGCCCCTCCCACGGCCCGGCACTTCTCGCCCTCGACTTCGACCTGTGCTGGGCCACGACGTGGATGGACGCCGCCAACCGCTGGATCGCCCCCGTCGTCGGCCTGCCCGAGCTGCCGTACGTCGACTTCGGCGAGGGCCTGTTCGCCCTGCGCCCCGACGGGGTGCACTGGAAGACGGAGGCGATCGTGAGGTACGCCGAGGGGCGGCCCTTCGCCTGGGTCGACGACGAACAGGGCCCGGCGGACGAGGAGTTCGTGGCCGCCCACCACTCCGGGCCCGCCCTCCTGCACCACGTCAGCCCGCGCCTTGGCCTGCTCGAGGACGACTTCACGGCCCTGGCGGATTTCGCGGCAGCCCTGCGGACATGACCAGGGCGCCCTCCCGTCTGCCGACGGGAGGGCGCCCTGTGTGGTCGTACCGCTCAGTTGTGGCTGTGCAGGATCTCGTTCAGACCGCCCCAGACCGCGTTGTTCGGGCGGGCCTCGACCGTGCCGGTGACCGAGTTGCGGCGGAAGAGGATGTTGGAGGCGCCGGAGAGTTCACGGGCCTTGACGATCTGTCCGTCCGGCATGGTCACGCGCGTGCCCGCGGTGACGTACAGCCCGGCCTCCACGACGCACTCGTCGCCGAGCGCGATGCCTACGCCCGCCTCGGCGCCGATCAGGCAGCGCTCGCCGATGGCGATGATGACGTTGCCGCCGCCGGAGAGCGTGCCCATGGTGGAGGCGCCGCCGCCGATGTCCGAGCCGTCACCGACCACGACACCGGCGGAGATACGGCCCTCGACCATCGACGTGCCGAGGGTGCCCGCGTTGAAGTTGACGAAGCCCTCGTGCATGACGGTGGTGCCCTCGGCGAGGTGCGCGCCGAGCCGCACGCGGTCCGCGTCGGCGATGCGGACGCCCTTGGGGGCGACGTAGTCCGTCATGCGCGGGAACTTGTCGATCGAGGTCACCTGGAGGTGCAGGCCCTCGGCCCGGGCGTTGAGCCGCACCTTCTCGATGTCGTCGACGGCCACCGGGCCGAGCGAGGTCCAGGCGACGTTGGCGAGGAAGCCGAACATGCCGTCCAGGCTCTGGCCGTGCGGCTTGACGAGCCGGTGCGAGAGGAGGTGCAGGCGCAGGTAGACGTCGTGTGCGTCGATCGGCTTCTCGTCGAGGGTGGAGATGACCGTGCGCACCGCGACCACCTCGACGCCCCGGCGGGCATCCGCACCGATCGCCTTCGCGGCGCCCTCGCCGAGCAGCTCCACGGCCTTCTCGGCGGACAGCCGCTCGGTGCCGGACGGGCCGGGCTCCGCGCTCAGCTCGGGGGCGGGGAACCAGGTGTCGAGAACAGTGCCGTCGGCGGCGATCGTGGCAAGGCCGGTGGCCACGGCGCCGGTGGTACGAGGAGCAGTCGTGTCGGTCATGAGGGCAACCTAACCGGCGGGAGGGTGCGGAGGCCAACCACCGGGGGCGGTGTCTCAGGTACCGGGCCACCCCTGGTTCGTCAGGGTGTGCCGGGCGCCTCCCGCATCCCCGACGTGCACCGGAGAGTTCACGGTTTCCCGGAAGGGACGGCAGGACCGGACACCACCCGCGCCAGCGCCTCGCGCGCGAACCCTTCGTCGTAGGGCGCCCCCGTCAGCAGCACCTGCAGACAGATGCCGTCCATCAGCGCGATGAGCGCGCGTGCCGTGACCGGGTCGGTGCGCCGGGCGAGCCGGTCGGTGAGGTCCTCGGCCCACTCGGCGGCGACGGGGCGCAGGGCGGGGCGGCGCAGGGCGGCGAGGTAGAGCTCGTATTCCAGCTCGACTCCGCTGCGCTCGCCGCTCAGCCACTCGCCCAGGATCCCCGCGAGGTCCGCGGCCAGGTCGCCCCGGGTGTCCTCCAGTGCGCCGTGCGCGGCGACGACCTTGGCGAAGCCCTCGTTGGCCTGCCGCAGTGCGGCGACCATCAGCTCGTCGAGGGTCTTGAAGTGGTACGTCGTCGAGCCGAGCGGTACGTCCGCCTCGGCGGCGGCCGAGCGGTGGCTCAGGCCGGCCAGGCCCTTCTCGCCCACCACCCGGATCGCGGCGTCGATGATCCGCTGGCGCCGGTCGGGGTCATAGCGACGGGCCATCAGTGCGCGCCCCCCAGGTTGAGCACCACGACCCCGACGATGATCAGCGCGATCCCGGCGGCCTTCTGGGTGGTCATCCCTTCCCCGAGGAAGAGCATGCCGATCCCCACGATGGCGGCGGTGCCGAGACCGGCCCAGATCGCGTAGGCCATGCCGACCGACATGGTCTTGAGTGTCTGGGCGAGCAGTGCGAAGGAGACGCCGTAGCCGACGATCGTCAGCACCGAGGGCCACAGCCGGCTGAAGCCGTGGCTGAACTTCATGGCGGTAGTGCCGCCCACCTCGGCGGCGATGGCCGCGAGGAGCACAAGGAATCCCATGCGTACGAGTGTACATAACGGCGCTCCGCCAGGCGCCCCACCGGTCGTGCGGGCTGGATGTGAGGGCCGGCGTTCCGCATGAGGAGGTTCAATTTTCATAGAAATCGCTCGCTGAAACCGCTCCCGACCCTGGCTCCACTCCACTAGGGTTTCACCGCTCAGTCACCCCACCCTCACCCCCGGCCACCGCCTTGTGCGCCGCTGGAGGAACAGCGCATGCCAGAAACCACCCCAGAGCCGCCTCCGAACCAACCCTGGGAGAACGGCTGGGTCCCCGACACGTCCCGGCCCCCCGGAACCCGAAGACTCTGGCTGGCCGGTGCGCTGGCCCTGGTCACGATCGTCTCGTGCGTGACGGCAATAGCCGTGATGGACAACGGTTCTGACGGCCCATCACGCGCCTCGAAGGACCCGTCGTCCGCCGAGTCCGCGACCGTGCCGGGCCTGATCTCCTTCGCCACGCCCTCCACGACGGAGCCCGCCGGGAAGAGCGGTCTGGCCACGGGTCGGCCCAGCACCTCCACGGCACCCCAGGAGAACGGCTCCCCGTCCGCGGCAGGCGGCGCCAAGCCCTCGAAGTCCTCGACGTCCCACGCGAGTTCACCGGCCGAGCCGAAGCCTTCGGCCACCTACAGGTCCGTCCGCTCGGTCAACTACCCGGACCGCTACTGGCACGTGAGCGGCGACTTCGTGAAACTCGACCCGATCACCTCCGCCTCGGCGCGGCAGGACGCCACCTTCAAGGCGGTCAAGGGCCTGGCCGACTCGTCGTGTTACTCCTTCGCGACGACCGACGGCACCTATCTCCGCCACCGCAACTTCCTGCTGCGCTCCGAACGCAACGACGGATCCGCCCTGTTCAAGCAGGACGCGACATTCTGCCCGCGGGCGTCGTCGTACTCGGGTGCGGTCATGCTGGAGTCGGTGAACTACCCGGGCCGCTTCCTGCGCCACCAGAACTTCCAGCTCAAACTGGACCCGTACCAGCAGAGCGACCTGTACCGCGCGGATTCGGCGTTCCGTTTGGTGGGCGGACTGGCCTGAGAGCCGGGTTCGGAACGTGCTATTGCTGCCACGGCACTAGGCGTCCCGGAAGGCGATCAGCGAGGTCTTCGGCCGCAGGACGCAGAACTCGTTGCCCTCGGGGTCGGCGAGTACCACCCACCCGACCGCGTCGCCCTGCCCGATGTCGACCCGCCGCGCCCCGAGCCCGAGGAGCCGCTCGACCTCGGTCGCCCGGTCGTCCGGAGCGAGGTCGAAGTGCAGCCGGTTCTTGACGGACTTCGGGTCGCTCACCGGCATGAAACAGATACCGGTCGGCGCGAACTCGTCGGGCCCGATGACGACTTCGCGTTCCTTCTCGGACAGGACCTTCCAGTCGAGGACCTGGCACCAGAACCGTGCGAGCCCGGGAAGGTCGTGGGCGTCGACGACGATGTGATGCAGCGAAACGGCCATACCTCCAAAGGTATGGCCGTTTCACACAAGCACGCAGAAGGCACTCAGACGTTGAACCCCAGCGCCCGAAGCTGCTCCCGCCCATCGTCCGTGATCTTGTCGGGACCCCACGGCGGCATCCAGACCCAGTTGATGCGCAGCTCGGAGACGAGACCGTCCGTGGCGGACTTGGCCTGGTCCTCGATGACGTCCGTCAGCGGGCAGGCCGCCGACGTCAGCGTCATGTCGAGCGTCGCGATGTTCGCGTCGTCGATGTGGATGCCGTAGATCAGGCCGAGGTTGACGACGTCGATGCCCAACTCGGGGTCGACGACGTCGTACAGCGCCTCGCGGACCTCTTCCTCCGAGGCCGGCTTCATTTCAACGGTCTCGCTCATGCCGTGTTCCTTTCGGCTTCGGCCCCGCCCAGGGCCTGGGCCGTTGCGTCCTTCCACGCCATCCAGCTGAGGAGGGCGCACTTGACCCGGGCCGGGTACTTGGAGACACCGGCGAACGCGACCGCGTCCTCCAGGATCTCCTCCATCGCGTCGTCGGGCTCGATCCTGCCCTTGGACTGCATCAGCTCCAGGAAGGTCTCCTGGACCTTCTGGGCGTCCGCGAGGTCCTTGCCGACCAGCAGTTCGTTCAGTACGGAGGCCGAGGCCTGGCTGATCGAGCAGCCCTGGCCCTCGTACGAGACGTCCTCGATCTTCGTGCCGTCGTACTTCACCCGCAGGGTGATCTCGTCGCCGCACGTCGGGTTGACGTGGTGCACCTCGGCGTCGCCATCCCGAAGACCACGCCCGTGCGGGTGCTTGTAGTGGTCCAGGATGACTTCCTGGTACATCGAATCCAGCTTCACGGTTTCAGCACGCCCCTCAGCCGAAGAAGTTCCGTACGTGCTCCAGTCCGTCGACCAGAGCGTCGATCTCGGCCGGCGTGGAGTACAGATAGAACGACGCTCGCGTGGTCGCAGGAATTCCGTAGCGCAGGCAGACGGGCCGCGCGCAGTGGTGGCCGACGCGGACCGCGATGCCCTCCTCGTCGAGAACCTGGCCCACGTCGTGCGGGTGGATGTCGCCGAGCGTGAAGGAGATCGCCGCACCCCGGTCCTCGGCCGTGCTCGGGCCGATGATCCGCAGGCCCGGAACCTCGCCGAGCCGCTTCACGGCGTACTCCGTGAGCGCGTGCTCGTGGGCGAGGATCTTGTCCATGCCGATCGCGGACAGGTAGTCGATCGCCGCGCCCAGACCGACCGCCTGAGCGATCGGCGGGGTGCCCGCCTCGAACTTGTGCGGGGCGGGAGCGTACGTCGACGAGTGCATCGACACCGTCTCGATCATCTCGCCGCCGCCCAGGAACGGGGGCAGGTCCTCCAGCAGTTCCTGACGGCCCCAGAGCACGCCGACGCCCGTCGGGCCGCACATCTTGTGGCCGGTGAAGGCCACGAAGTCGGCCTGGAGCGACTGCACGTCCAGCGGCATGTGGGGCGCCGCCTGCGAGGCGTCGATGCAGACCAGCGCACCGACCTCCTGCGCACGGCGCACTATCGCCTCGACCGGGTTGACCGTGCCGAGGATGTTCGACACCAGCACGAAGGAGACGATCTTCGTCTTCTCGGTGATGATCTCGTCGATGTTCGACAGATCCAGTCGACCGTCGTCGGTCAGGCCGAACCACTTCAGCTTCGCGCCCGTGCGCTGCGAGAGCAGCTGCCACGGCACGATGTTGGAGTGGTGCTCCATCTCCGTGATGACGATCTCGGTCTCGTGGTCCACGCGGTAGGGCTCGTCGGCCCAACCCAGCATGTTCGCCACGAGGTTGAGCGACTCGGAGGCGTTCTTGGTGAAGATCACCTCGTCGCGGCTCGGCGCGTTGATGAACGACGCGACCTTGTCGCGCGCGCCCTCGTACAGCGCCGTGGCCTCCTCGGCGAGCACATGCACACCGCGGTGGACGTTGGCGTTGTAGCGCTCGTAGTACTCGTTCAGGGCGTCGAGCACCTGGCGCGGCTTCTGCGAGGTCGCCGCGTTGTCCAGGTACACGAGCTTCCGGCCGTCGTGGACCTGGCGGTCCAGGATGGGGAAGTCCTTGCGGATCGCCTCTGTGTCGAGGAGGCCCGGCAGCTGTGTCACGCGGATGCGCCACCCTTCGTGTATGCCTCGTAGCCCTCGTTCTCCAGCTTGTCGGCGAGCTCGGCGCCGCCGGACTCGACGATGCGACCGCCGGAGAAGACGTGGACGTAATCGGGCTTGATGTAGCGCAGGATGCGCGTGTAGTGCGTGATCAGCAGGGTGCCGACATCACCGGTCTCGCGGACGCGGTTGACGCCCTCGGAGACGACGCGCAGGGCGTCGACGTCGAGGCCGGAGTCGGTCTCGTCGAGGATCGCGATCTTCGGCTTGAGCAGCTCGAGCTGGAGGATCTCGTGGCGCTTCTTCTCACCGCCGGAGAAGCCCTCGTTGACGTTGCGCTCGGCGAAGGCGGGGTCCATGTTGAGGCGCTCCATGGCCCCCTTGACCTCCTTCACCCAGGTGCGCAGCTTGGGGGCCTCGCCGCGGATGGCCGTGGCGGACGTCCGCAGGAAGTTGGAGACCGAGACGCCGGGGACCTCGACCGGGTACTGCATCGCCAGGAACAGGCCCGCGCGGGCGCGCTCGTCGACGGACATCTCCAGGACGTCCTCGCCCTCGAGGGTGACGGTGCCGCCGGTGATCGTGTACTTCGGGTGGCCCGCGAGCGAGTAGGCGAGCGTCGACTTGCCGGAGCCGTTGGGGCCCATGATGGCGTGCGTCTCGCCCTGCTTCACGGTGAGGTCGACGCCCTTGAGGATCTCCTTCGTGGCGTTGTCGGCCTCGACGGTGACGTGCAAGTCGTGGATTTCAAGCGTTGCCATGGGTGCCTCAGGACTCCTGGTTGAGGGAGACGAGAACGTCGTCCCCTTCGATCTTTACGGGGTATACGGGGACGGGGCGCGTCGCGGGAAGACCGGACGGCTTGCCGGTGCGGAGGTCGAAGCTGGAGCCGTGCAGCCAGCACTCGATCTGACAGTCCTCCACCTCGCCCTCGGAGAGCGAGACGTTCGCGTGCGAGCAGATGTCGTGGATCGCGAACACCTCCCCCTCGGTCTGCACGACCGAGACCGGCGTGCCGTCGAGTTCCACCCGTTTCGGGGTGTCCTCCTCCAGCTCGCTCAGTCCGCAGGCGCGTACGAATGCCGACATCAGACCGACGCCTCCAGCTCCTCGTCGATCTTCACGAGGAGGCGTTCCTGAATGTCGTCGACGCCGATCTGCTGGACCAGCTCGGCGAAGAAGCCGCGGACCACGAGGCGGCGGGCCTCGTCGGCCGGGATACCGCGGGCCATCAGGTAGAAGAGCTGCTCGTCGTCGAAGCGGCCGGTGGCGGAGGCGTGGCCGGCGCCGACGATCTCGCCGGTCTCGATCTCGAGGTTCGGCACGGAGTCGACGCGGGCGCCGTCGGTCAGAACCAGGTTGCGGTTCATCTCGTACGTGTCCGTGCCCTCGGCCTTGGCCTCGATGAGGACGTCGCCGATCCACACCGCGTGGGCGGCCTCGCCCTGCAGCGCGCCCTTGTAGGCGACGTTCGACTTGCAGTGCGGGGTGTTGTGGTCGACCAGGAGGCGGTGCTCCTGGTGCTGGCCCGCGTCCGTGAAGTACAGCCCGAACAGCTCGGCCTCGCCGCCGGGGCCGGCGTAGGCGACGCGCGGGTGCAGACGTACGAGGTCGCCGCCGAAGGTGACCACGAACGACTTGAAGGTGGCGTCCCGGCCGATGAGGGCGTTGTGCTGGGCCACGTGCACGGCCTTGTCGTCCCAGTCCTGGACCGAGACGACGGTCAGCTTGGCGCCGTCGCCCAGGATGTAGTCGACGTTGGCGGCGAGCACCGCGTCACCGGTGTGGTCGATGACGACGACGGCCTCGGCGAAGGCTCCCAGCTCGATGACCTGGTGGCCGTAGGAGACACCGCCCTCGCCGTGCACGGTGACGCGGATCGGCTCGGTGAGCACCGTCTCCTTGGGGACGGTGATCACGCCGGCCTTCTCGAACGCCGAGTAGGCCTGGGCGGCGATGCGGTCCACCGGGGTGCCCGCCTTGCCGAGGCGCGGGTCGTCACGGTCCACGGTCTCGACGGTGACGCCCTCGGGGGCCTGGACGTCGACCTTCACGCCCTCGCCGGTCGCGATGGCGGTGCCGTCGTGCAGCCCGCGCAGGCGCTCCAGCGGGGTGAACCGCCACTCCTCCTCGCGGCCGTGCGGGACCGGGAAGTCCGCCACGTCGAAGGACGGGGGGGCGCTCATGCGCGTGGCGACGGTCGACTCGGCGGCCACCGCGATCTGGCCCGCGGTGGTGGACCCCACGGGGATGTTCTGAGCCTCAGCCATGGCTGTCGGTCTGCTCTCTTCCTACGTCAGATTTCGCTAGCTGCTGTACAGAAGACCGGGTCTTAACCGACCGCGCCTTCCATCTGCAGCTCGATCAGCCGGTTGAGCTCCAGCGCGTACTCCATCGGCAGCTCCTTCGCGATGGGCTCGACGAAGCCGCGCACGATCATCGCCATCGCCTCGAACTCGGTCATGCCCCGGCTCATCAGGTAGAAGAGCTGGTCGTCGCTGACCTTGGAGACGGTGGCCTCGTGGCCCATGGACACGTCGTCCTCGCGGACGTCCACGTAGGGGTACGTGTCGGAGCGGGAGATGGTGTCGACGAGCAGCGCGTCGCACAGCACGTTGGACTTGGAGCCGTGGGCGCCCTCGCCGATCTCGACGAGACCGCGGTAGGACGTACGGCCGCCGCCACGCGCCACGGACTTCGAGACGATGTTGGAGGAGGTGTTCGGCGCCATGTGGACCATCTTGGAGCCGGCGTCCTGGTGCTGCCCCTCGCCCGCGAAGGCGATGGAGAGGGTCTCGCCCTTGGCGTGCTCGCCCATCAGGTAGACGGCCGGGTACTTCATGGTGACCTTGGAGCCGATGTTGCCGTCGATCCACTCCATGGTCGCGCCCTCGTACGCCACGGCGCGCTTGGTGACCAGGTTGTAGACGTTGTTCGACCAGTTCTGGATGGTCGTGTAGCGGCAGCGGGCGTTCTTCTTGACGATGATCTCGACGACCGCGGAGTGCAGCGAGTCCGACTTGTAGATCGGGGCCGTACAACCCTCGACGTAGTGCACGTAGGCACCCTCGTCGACGATGATCAGGGTCCGCTCGAACTGGCCCATGTTCTCCGTGTTGATGCGGAAGTAGGCCTGGAGCGGGATCTCGACCTGCACACCCTTGGGCACGTAGATGAAGGAACCGCCGGACCACACCGCGGTGTTCAGCGACGCGAACTTGTTGTCGCCGACCGGGATGACGGTGCCGAAGTACTCCTTGAAGAGCTCCGGGTGCTCCTTCAGAGCGGTGTCGGTGTCGAGGAAGATGACGCCCTGCTCCTCCAGGTCCTCACGGATCTGGTGGTAGACGACCTCGGACTCGTACTGGGCCGCGACGCCCGCGACGAGGCGCTGCTTCTCCGCCTCCGGGATGCCGAGCTTGTCGTACGTGTTCTTGATGTCCTCGGGCAGGTCCTCCCAGGACTCCGCCTGCTTCTCCGTGGAGCGCACGAAGTACTTGATGTTGTCGAAGTCGATGCCCGACAGGTCCGAGCCCCAGTTCGGCATGGGCTTCTTGTCGAACAGGCGCAGGCCCTTGAGGCGGAGCTTGGTCATCCACTCCGGCTCGTTCTTCTTCGCGGAGATGTCCCGGACGACGTCCTCGTTGATGCCGCGCTTGGCAGAGGCACCGGCCACGTCGGAGTCGGCCCAGCCGTATTCGTAGTTGCCCAGACCCTCGAGCTCAGGGTGGGCAGTCTCCTCGATGGGGAGCGTCATGCGGGGTTCCTCCCGGCGGTACTTGCAGATGCGTGATGAGTGGTCTGGGAAATCTTGGGGATGAACGTCGTGCAGACGCCGTCGCCGTGCGCGATGGTCGCCAGCCGCTGGACGTGTGTGCCGAGCAGCTGGGAGAAGATCTCGGTCTCCGCCTCGCACAGCTGCGGGAACTTCTCCGCGACATGGGCCACCGGGCAGTGGTGCTGGCAGAGCTGCTCACCTTTTTGCGGGAGGGGGGCGCTGCGAGCCGTAGCAGCGTACCCGTCCGCGCTCAGGGCCTTGGCCAGGGCTTCGGTGCGCTCCTCGGGGGCGGCGGCCTCGATCGCCTTGCGGTAGGCGGTGGCCTGCTCGGCGATCCTCGCGCGTGCGAACGCGACGACCGCCTCGTCCCCGCCGAACCGCTCCTGGATCCAGCGCAGGGCGTCCGCGGCGAGCTTGTCGTAGGACTGGTCGAAGGCGTCGCGGCCGCAGTCGGTGAGCGCGAACACCTTGGCGGGACGGCCGCGCGTCCGCGCGCCGTACACCCGCTGCTCGCGAGCCTCCACGACGTCGTCGGCGACCAGTGCGTCCAGATGACGCCGTACGGCCGCGTGGGTCAGGCCCAGGCGCCCGGCCAGGTCGGCGACGGTCGAGGGCCCGTGGTCCAGGATGGATCGCGCGACGCGGTTGCGTGTCGAGCGCTCACCGGTCGCGTGCTCTTCCTGGTGCGCCCCCGTGGGGGGCACCAGAGCCTCGCCGACGTTTTTCACAACGCCATTGTTGCGTAATTCCTCTGGGGCGGGCAAGCCGCGTCCCGACGGATGGACGGTGCCCTGCATCACTTAGGCACACCTAACCTGACCTGCGAAAACGATCTTTGATCGATCGGCGTGCGGGCAATTCGGTGGCGTCGCCCGGCGCCTTCCGGGACACTGCCGAACCATGTCGACACCCCCTCCGACCGGCCCTCTTGTCACTCGGGACACCGTCGCCGCACAACTTGGCACGCTGGGCGTCGAGACCGGCGAGATCCTTCTCGTGCACTCCTCGCTCAGCTCCCTCGGCTGGGTCTGCGGAGGCGCCGTCGCGGTCGTCCAGGGACTTCTCGACGCGCTCGGCCAGATGGGCACTCTGGTCGTGCCGACCCAGTCCGGCGGCCTTTCGGACCCGGCGCTGTGGGGCAACCCGCCGGTGCCCGAGGAGTAGTGGGAGCGGATCCGGGCCACGATGCCCGCGTACGACCCGCTGGTCACACCGTCGCGCGGGGTCGGCGTGATCCCGGAGACCGTGCGCCGGTGGCCGGGCGCGCTGCGTAGTGCGCATCCCCAGACGTCGTTCGCGGCACTCGGCCCGCGCGCGGCGGAGATCGTCGACGGCCACGCGACCGACTGCCGGCTCGGCGAGCAGAGCCCGCTGGCGCGGCTGGAGAGGCTGGGCGCGCGGGTCCTGCTGCTCGGCGCGCGGTACGAGGCGTGCACGAGCTTCCATCTCGCCGAGTACCGGATACCGTCGCCGCTCGTGCGGGTGGGGCGGCCCGCGCCCGGCGGCGGCTGGGAGGTGGTGACCGAGGTGTCGATCACCTCCGAGCGCTTCGACGAGCTGGGGTACGACTTCGAGCGGGACCGTGCCGTCGTCCGCGGAAAGGTGGGCGCGGCCGACGCACGGCTGTTCCCCGTGGCGGACGCGGTGGCGTACGCGGAGCGGTGGTTGGCGCTGCACCGGTCCCGGGAGGACGAGATCCCCGCGGTACCCGGGAGTGGAGATCCTGCACCCGCCGGTCCGGGCCGCCGAGCCCGTACCTAGACTCTGGCCCATGCGAAGTGAGCCCGTGGTCCAGGTTCAGGCCCTGGTGAAGCGGTACGGCACGAAAACCGCTGTGAACGGCCTCGACCTGGTGGCCAAGGCGGGCGTGACCGCCGTACTCGGCCCGAACGGCGCGGGCAAGACGACCACCGTCGAGACCTGCGAGGGATACCGCAAACCGGACTCCGGCGCGGTGCGCGTTCTCGGCCTCGACCCGGTGCGGCAGGCCCGTGAGCTGCATCCCCGCATCGGCGTGATGCTGCAGTCCGGTGGCGTCTACTCGGGCGCGCGGGCGGACGAGATGCTGCGGCATGTCGCCAAGCTGCACGCGAACCCGCTGGATGTGGACGCGCTCATAGAGCGGCTCGGCCTCGGCGGCTGCGGTCGTACGACGTACCGCCGTCTCTCCGGTGGCCAGCAGCAGCGGCTCGCGCTCGCGATGGCGGTCGTGGGGCGTCCGGAGCTGGTGTTCCTGGACGAGCCGACCGCGGGCCTGGACCCGCAGGCCCGGCACGCGACATGGGATCTCGTCCGCGACCTGCGCACCGACGGCGTCTCGGTCATCCTCACCACGCATTACATGGACGAGGCCGAGCAGCTCGCCGACGACGTCGCCATCATCGACGCCGGCCGGGTCATCGCCCAGGGCTCCCCGGAGGAGCTGTGCCGCGGCGGCGCCGAGAACACCCTGCGCTTCACCGGCCGCCCCGGCCTGGACGTGGGTTCCCTGCTGAAGGCACTCCCGGCGGACTGCTCGGCGGCGGAGTTGACGCCGGGCTCGTACCGCGTCGTCGGCAAGGTCGACCCGCAGCTGCTGGCGACGGTGGCGTCCTGGTGCGCGCAGCACGGAGTGATGCCGGACCGGATCTCGGTGGAGCGGCACACGTTGGAAGACGTCTTCCTGGAACTGACGGGCAAGGAGCTCCGCTCATGACGACCGCCACGGGCACTTACACGCCGAGGCCCGGCGCGGCGCCCCTCCCCCGCATGATCGCGGCGCAGGCCGTGCTCGAGACGAAGATGCTGCTGCGCAACGGCGAGCAGCTGCTGCTGACCGCCGTGATCCCGACGCTGCTGCTGGTGCTGTTCAGCTCGGTGGACATCGTGGACACGGGGACGGGCAAGTCCGTCGACTTCCTGACCCCCGGCATCCTGGCCCTCGCCGTGATGTCCACCGCCTTCACGGGCCAGGCCATCGCGACGGGCTTCGAACGCCGCTACGGCGTCCTCAAGCGCCTCGCCTCCTCGCCGCTCCCCCGCTGGGGCCTGATGACCGCGAAGACGGCGTCAGTGCTGGTCACGGAGATCCTGCAGGTGATCCTCCTGACGGTGATCGCCTTCGCACTGGGCTGGTCGCCGCACGGCAACCCACTCGCCGTCCTGCTCCTGCTGATCCTGGGCACGGCGGCCTTCTCGGGCCTCGGCCTGCTGATGGCGGGCACGCTGAAGGCGGAGGCCACGCTGGCCGCCGCCAACCTGGTCTTCCTGCTGCTCCTCGTGGGCGGCGGCGTGATCGTCCCGATGGACAAGTTCCCGCAGGGCGCGCAGGACGTGCTGGGCTTGCTGCCGATCTCGGCTCTGTCGGACGGGTTGCGGGACGTGCTGCAGCACGGGGCGGGGATGCCGTGGGGGGACCTGGGGATTCTGGGGGTGTGGGCTGTTGTGGGGCTGGCTGTGGCGGGGAAGTTCTTCCGCTGGGAGTAGGTGTGCCGTTACGGACCCTCGTGAAAGCGTGCACAAGCAGCGGCCTACGATGGTGCCCGTGCCAAACCTGACCCGCGCCGACACCGTGGCGGCCCTGCGCAACCCGCTCTCCTTCATCGCCGCACGCTGGACCCCGGAACCCCGGACGGTTCAGCGGTCGGCTCTTTCCGCGCTCGTCATGTCGGTGGTCATCGTGGTCACCGGCGGTGCGGTGCGGCTGACCGGTTCCGGGCTCGGCTGCCCGACCTGGCCCAAGTGCACCGCCGACTCGCTCGCGCCCACCGGTGCCATGAACTTCCACAGCGCCATCGAGTTCGGCAACCGCATGCTGACGTACGTGCTGTGCGCCGCCATCGGCTGGGCGATCATCGCCGCGCGCTCCGAGAAGCCGTACCGGCGGAGTCTGACCCGTCTCGGCTGGTTGCAGTTCTGGCTGGTCATGAGCAACGCGGTGCTGGGCGGCATCGTCGTCCTGGTCGGCCTCAACCCGTACACGGTCGCGGCCCACTTCCTGCTCGCCTCGGCGCTGATCGCGGTCGCCACCGTGATGTGGCAGCGCACCCGCGAGGGCGACGGGGCGCCCCGCCCACTGGTCGGCAAGCCCGTGCAGCAGTTGGTGTGGTTCCTGGTCGCCGCTTCCGTGCTGCTGATCGCGGTGGGCACCGTGGTGACCGGCTCCGGTCCGCACGCGGGTGACTCCAGCGAGGTCGAGCGGATGCCGCTGGACTGGGAGACGGTCAGCAAGCTGCACGCCGTACTGGCCTGGATCGTGGTCACGCTGACCTTCGCCCTGTGGTTCATCCTCAAGGCGGTCGACGCCCCCAAGAGCCCGCTGCACCGCGCCCGCGAGCTCTTCCTGATCCTGCTCGCGCAGGGCGTCATCGGCTACGTCCAGTACTTCACCAACCTCCCCGAGGCCCTGGTCGGCCTGCACATGCTCGGCTCGGCCCTGGTGTGGATCGGGGTGCTGCGGGTGCTGCTGGCGCTGCGGGAACGGCCGGAGGTCGTCGCCGACCTGCCGGGCCCCTCGGCCGAGGTGACGGTGGGCACGCGCGCGTAGCGGCCCTGTCAGTCAGTACGGCTCACTCCAGCCCGTACACCCTGCGCGCGTTCCCGGCCGCGATCAGTCCCGCCACCCGCTGCGCGTCCGTCGGCGACCACGCCCCCTCGGCGACCCAGCCGCCCAGCACGCGCCCCAGGGCCTCCCGGAACAGCTGCGCCCCCACGACGTGCAGCTCGGGCAGCCCATGGGCGCCGCTGGAGAAGAGGATCTTGCCGAAGGGGGCCAGTTCCAGGATCTCCGCGAGGACGGTCGCGGCGCGGGCGCCGGTGCGGACCAGGGCGGCGCCCGAGTCGGCGTACACGTGCGGGAAGACGCCGGCGAGGTGGGCGGCGTGGCGGTGGTAGGGGTAGCCGTGCAGCAGGACCAGGTCGGTGCCGAGACCGGCCGTCGCGCGGACGAAGTCCGTGAGCAGCACCGGGTCCGTACGGTCGATGCGCTGGCCCGGTTCGCCGAGCCCCGCGTGCAGTTGGAGCGGCAGGCCGGAGGCGACGGCGATCCACAGCAGGTGCCGCAGCAGCACGGGATCGCTCAGCTCGCCGCCCACCCGGCGCCCGGTCAGCCACCGGCCGGCGGCGCCTCGCACCTCCCCCGGCCCCGGCGGCTCGGGCGCCAGCGCCAGGCCGTGCCGTACGCCCGCGACGGAGGTGAAGGCCACGGCGTTCACGGCGGCGCCGTGCACCGACTCCGCGAGGTTGGCGAGGAAGGACTCGACGGTGCCGGAGGTGTCGGCGACCTGTTCGGCCAGTAACTCCAGGCGGACGATCTCGCGGGCCTCGGCGGCGCCTGCGGACGCGAGCTCGGTGGGCCCGGTGAGGTCGCCGGGCAGCCCGGTGTCGACCAGGTACGTCGTGATGCCGCTGCCGCGCAGCAGCCTGCGGCCCGTTTCCAGTACGCCCAGTTCACGACGCCGGGCGAGGTAACGGGCGGGGGGACAGTGCGGTTCCAGACCGAGCAGCGGGGGGCACCAACGGCGTACGGCGAAACCGGTCTGGGTGTCGAAGAGTGTGGTGCCGGGGGCGGGCGGGCCCTCGGTGCGGGCCAGCTGGGCCTCGAAGGTGCCGAGGCCCAGCTCCGTCCGCAGTACGCCGTGGCAGTACTGGTCCACGAGGGACGGCGTTTCGATCATCCGGACTCCCCGTGTGCTGGACCCTGCGTCGGTTACAGGTCCTAACGGGTGAACCGGGCACTAGGTGTTGCTCTCACACACCCGGTGTGAACCGCCGGCAGCTGTCAGCTGTTGCTCGGACCGCCCAGCTGGATCCCCGCCATGCGCGTCCACTCGTACGGGCCCGTCTTCACCTTGGCCGCGAACTCGCCGTCGAAGTCCTCGTGGACGGTGATGCCGGACTTCTCCACGGCCTTCTCGGCCAGCTCGTACGAGGGCGCCACCAGGTCGCCCCAGCCGCCGTCCTCGCCGACGAGGACGATGCGCGCGCCGCGCTCGCCGATGTACGCCACCTGGCCCTCGGCCCCGCCGTGCGCCTTGGAGAAGGCACTGATCTGCTTGGCGAGCTTCGCCGCCTTGCGCTCGGCCTTGGGGTCAACCTGCTGCGTGTCTGCCATGGTCAGGATGCTACCGACGGGTACATCGAACGGCGACGGGCGGGGTGCGTGGCCTTGGCCACGCACCCCGCCCGTCGGACGTCACACAGGGAGTCAGCGCAGGAAGGGGTCCACCGCGACCGCGACGAACAGGATCGACACGTAGGTGATGGACCAGTGGAACAGCCGCATCTCCTTCAGCTTCCCGCCCGTCACCTCGGCCTTGGCGCGGTTCTGCAGCCCGTGCGCCTCCCACAGCCAGAAGCCGCCGGCCAGCAGTGCCACGAGCGTGTAGAACCAGCCCGTGTAGCCCAGCGGGGTCAGGAGCAGCGACACCGCGACCATCACCCAGCTGTAGATCACGATCTGCTTGGCGACCACCTTGTTGGAGGCGACGACCGGCAGCATCGGCACGCCCACGCGCGCGTAGTCCTCTTTCACCTTCATGGACAGCGGCCAGTAGTGCGGCGGCGTCCAGAAGAACATGACGAGGAAGAGGACGATCGGCGCCCACGACATGGAGTCGGTGACGGCCGACCAGCCGATGAGCACCGGAAGGCAGCCGGCGATGCCGCCCCACACGATGTTCTGCGAGGTACGGCGCTTGAGGATCATCGTGTAGACGACGACGTAGAAGAGGAGCGCGCCGAGCGACAGCCAGGCCGACAGCCAGTTGACGGTGAGGCCGAAGAGGAGCGTGGAGACCACGGCGAGGGTGATGCCGAAGGCGAGGCACTCGCGCGGGCTGACCATGCCGGTGACCAGGGGGCGCTGCGAGGTGCGGTCCATGAGCGCGTCGATGTCGCGGTCGATGTACATGTTCAGCGCGTTGGCGCCGCCCGCGGAGAGGTAGCCGCCGAGGCAGGTGAGCAGCACCAGCGTCAGGTCGGGCACGCCCTGCTGGGCGAGGAACATCACCGGAACGGTGGTGATGAGCAGGAGCTCGATGATCCGCGGCTTGGTCAGCGCCACGAACGCCTTGACACGGGCCCCGAACGGCCGGTGACGCGGGCTCTCGCTTGCACCGAGTACCCCCGCTGGACGGGATTCGACGGCCGTCACGCACACCCCTACAGAGACATCCCAGCAGGCATCACCGTGTGAAGTCCCGGTAGAGGCCCGCGCGTACCACGCCACTGTAGACGTTGCCCATACCTCGACCTTCGCGGGGGTGGGGTCGTGTTGGGAGAGGCCCTTGACCAGCCGCGCACGGGTGCGCGCATCGGTCGTACCGAAGCTCGATTGAGCAGCCGGATGAGCAGCTGCGTATTCAGTTGCCGAATGCGATCCGCCCAGTCGGGAGGCGGATCCCCCGAAGGCCCGGCAGTCTGGAATGACTCGAAAAATTGCACGTTCTTACGGGGGTAGGCTCGACAGCGGCCGGTGGGCGCCAAGTGCACCGGTATTCGACATGCGTGACATGTGGAGAGGAGCCCTGACCCAGGGTGAGCACCAAGCCGACCACCACAGACCTCGAGTGGACCGAGTTGGACCAGCGGGCCGTTGACACCGCCCGCGTCCTGGCCGCCGACGCCGTACAGAAGGTCGGCAACGGCCATCCGGGTACGGCGATGAGCCTGGCGCCCGCCGCATACACCCTCTTCCAGAAGGTGATGCGGCACGACCCGGCCGACCCGGACTGGGTTGCCCGCGACCGCTTCGTGCTGTCCGCCGGACACTCGTCCCTGACCCTCTACACGCAGCTCTACCTGGCCGGCTTCGGCCTGGAGCTGGACGACCTGAAGGCCTTCCGCACGTGGGGTTCGAAGACCCCCGGCCACCCGGAGTACGGCCACACCAAGGGCGTCGAGACGACGACCGGTCCGCTCGGCCAGGGTGTCGCCAACGCGGTGGGCATGGCGATGGCCGCCCGTTACGAGCGCGGTCTGTTCGACCCGGACGCTCCGCAGGGCGAGTCCCCCTTCGACCACTTCGTCTTCGCGATCGCCGGTGACGGCTGCCTCCAGGAGGGCATCTCCGCCGAGGCGTCCTCGATGGCCGGCCACCAGGAACTGGGCAACCTGATCCTGCTGTGGGACGACAACCACATCTCGATCGAGGGCGACACCGAGACGGCCGTCTCCGAGGACACCGTCAAGCGGTACGAGGCCTACGGCTGGCATGTGCAGCGCGTCGCCCCGAAGCCGGACGGCGACATCGACCCGCACGCGATCTACAACGCGATCGAGGCCGCGAAGAAGGTGACGGACAAGCCGTCCTTCATCGCGATGCGCTCGATCATCGCCTGGCCCGCCCCGAACGCGCAGAACACCGAGGCCGCGCACGGCTCGGCGCTCGGCGACGACGAGGTCGCGGCCACCAAGCGCGTCCTGGGCTTCGACCCGGAGCAGAGCTTCGAGGTCTCCGACGAGGTCCTCAAGCACGCCCGTCAGGCGCTGGAGCGCGGCCGCGAGGCGAAGGCCGAGTGGGACAAGTCGTTCCAGCTGTGGCGCCAGAACAACGCCGAGCGTGCCGCCGAGTTCGACCGGATCCACGCGGGCGAGCTGCCCACCGGCTGGGAGGAGAAGATCCCGGTCTTCGAGGCGGGCAAGGGCATCGCGACCCGTGCCGCGTCCGGCAAGGTGTTGCAGGCGCTCGGTGCCGTGATCCCCGAGCTGTGGGGCGGCTCCGCCGACCTGGCCGGCTCGAACAACACGACCATCGACAAGAACAGTTCGTTCCTGCCGGCGGACAACCCGCTGCCGGAGGCGGACCCGTACGGCCGCACGATCCACTTCGGCATCCGCGAGCACTCCATGGCCGCGGAGATGAACGGCATCACCCTGCACGGCAACACCCGTGTCTACGGCGGTACGTTCCTGGTCTTCTCCGACTACATGCGCAACGCGGTGCGCCTGTCCGCGCTGATGCACCTGCCGGTGACGTACGTGTGGACGCACGACTCCATCGGCCTGGGCGAGGACGGCCCCACCCACCAGCCGATCGAGCACCTGGCCTCGCTGCGCGCCATCCCGGGCCTGAACGTCGTGCGCCCGGCCGACGCCAACGAGACCGCGATCGCCTGGCGCCAGATCCTGGGGCGCTACACCAAGGTCTTCGGCAAGGGCGCCCCGCACGGCCTGGCGCTGACCCGCCAGGGTGTGCCGACGTACGAGCCCAACGAGGACGCGGCCAAGGGTGGTTACGTGCTGTTCGAGGCCTCCACCGGAACGCCGGAGGTCGTCCTCATCGCGACCGGTTCCGAGGTGCACGTCGCCGTCGAGGCGCGCGAGCAGCTCGAGGCGGACGGTGTGCCGACGCGGGTCGTGTCCATGCCGTGCGTGGAGTGGTTCGAGGAACAGGACCAGGGGTACCGGGACAGCGTCCTGCCGCCGCACGTGAAGGCGCGGGTCGCGGTCGAGGCGGGTATCGGTCTCACCTGGCACAAGTACGTCGGGGACGCCGGTCGCATCGTTTCCCTGGAGCACTTCGGTGCTTCGGCCGACGGCAAGGTCCTCTTCCGCGAGTTCGGCTTCACTGCCGAGAACGTGGCCGCCAAGGCGCGGGAATCCATCACCGCCGCCCAGCGCTGACGCTCACATACGACACGTAGGAGATGTAATTCCATGACAGACGCACTCAAGCGCCTCTCCGAAGAAGGCGTCGCGATCTGGCTGGACGACCTGTCGCGCAAGCGGATCACGTCCGGCAACCTCGCTGAGCTGATCGACCAGCAGCACGTCGTGGGCGTCACCACCAACCCGACGATCTTCCAGAAGGCGATCAGCAGCGGCGACGGTTACGAGCAGCAGCTCACCGACCTCGCAGCCCGCAAGGTCACCGTCGACGAGGCCGTACGCATGATCACGACGGCGGACGTCCGCGACGCCGCCGACATCCTGCGTCCGGTCTTCGACGCCACCGACGGCCAGGACGGCCGCGTGTCGATCGAGGTCGACCCGCGTCTGGCCCACAACACCAAGGCGACGATCGCCGAGGCCAAGCAGCTGGCCTGGCTGGTCGACCGTCCCAACACGCTGATCAAGATCCCGGCCACCAAGGCGGGCCTTCCGGCGATCACCGAGGTCATCGGCCTCGGCATCAGCGTCAACGTCACGCTGATCTTCTCGCTGGAGCGCTACCGCGAGGTCATGGACGCCTACCTCTCCGGCCTGGAGAAGGCCAAGGCGCGCGGCCTCGACCTGTCGCTGATCCGCTCCGTGGCGTCCTTCTTCGTGTCCCGCGTGGACACCGAGATCGACCAGCGGCTCGACGCCCTGGGCACCGACGAGGCCAAGGCGCTGCGCGGCAAGGCCGCCGTCGCCAACGCGCGTCTGGCCTACCAGGCGTACGAGGAGGTCTTCTCCTCGGCCCGCTGGAGCAAGCTGGAGAACGCGGGCGCCCGCAAGCAGCGTCCGCTGTGGGCCTCCACCGGCGTGAAGGACCCGGCGTACAAGCCGACCCTGTACGTCGACGACCTGGTGGCACCGAACACGGTGAACACCATGCCGGAGGCCACCCTGCAGGCCACCGAGGAGCACGGCTCGATCACCGGCAACACCGTCGCCGGCACGTACGAGCAGGCCCGCGCCGACATCGACGCCGTCGAGAAGCTCGGGATCTCGTACGACGACGTGGTGCAGCTCCTGGAGGACGAAGGCGTCGAGAAGTTCGAGGCGTCCTGGAACGACCTGCTCAAGTCGACCGAGGCGGAGCTGGAGCGCCTCGCCCCCTCGGAGGGCTGATCTCTTGGCTCCTTTCACCGGTTCCGGAGCGAATCCGCTTCGTGACCCCGCCGACCGACGGCTTCCGCGCATCGCGGGGCCGTCGGGCCTGGTCATCTTCGGCGTCACGGGCGATTTGTCCCGAAAGAAGCTGATGCCCGCGGTGTACGACCTTGCCAACCGGGGTCTGCTGCCGCCGGGCTTCTCGCTGGTCGGCTTCGCCCGCCGCGAGTGGAAGCACGAGGACTTCGCCGCCGAGGTCCATGACGCCGTCAAGGAGCACGCCCGTACGCCGTTCCGCGAGGAGGTCTGGCAGCAGCTCATCCAGGGGATGCGCTTCGTCCAGGGCACCTTCGACGACGACGACGCGTTCGAGCGGCTGCGCGCCACCATCGAGGAGCTCGACAAGGCACAGGGCACGGGCGGCAACTTCGCCTTCTACCTGTCGGTGCCGCCGCGCTCCTTCCCCGTGGTCATCCAGCAGCTGAAGAAGCACGGCCTCGCCGACCAGAGCAGCGGCTCCTGGCGGCGCGCGGTCATCGAGAAGCCCTTCGGTCATGACCTGAAGTCGGCCGAGGACCTCAACAGGGTCGTCCACGAGGTCTTCGCCCCGGACCAGGTCTTCCGCATCGACCACTACCTGGGCAAGGAGACCGTCCAGAACATCCTGGCGCTGCGCTTCGCCAACACGATGTTCGAGCCGATCTGGAACCGGTCCTTCGTGGACCACGTGCAGATCACCATGGCCGAGGACATCGGCATCGGCGGCCGCGCCGGCTACTACGACGGCATCGGCGCCGCCCGTGACGTCATCCAGAACCACCTGCTCCAGCTGATGGCCCTCACGGCCATGGAGGAGCCGGCCTCCTTCGACGCGGACGCGCTGGCCGCGGAGAAGACCAAGGTGCTCGGGGCCGTACGGCTGCCGAAGGACCTGGGCCGGGACACCGTGCGCGGGCAGTACGCGGAGGGCTGGCAGGGCGGCGAGAAGGCGGTCGGGTACCTCCAGGAGGAGGGCATCAACGTCAATTCGAAGACCGACACCTACGCGGCGATCAAGGTGGAGGTGGACAACCGCCGTTGGGCGGGCGTCCCGTTCTACCTCCGCACCGGCAAGCGCCTGGGCCGCCGCGTCACCGAGATCGCGGTCGTCTTCCAGCGGGCCCCGCACTCCCCCTTCGACCACACGGCGACGGAGGAGCTCGGCAAGAACGCGATCGTCATCCGCGTCCAGCCGGACGAGGGTGTGACGGTCCGCTTCGGCTCGAAGGTGCCGGGCACGTCGATGGAGATCCGTGACGTGTCGATGGACTTCGCCTACGGCGAGTCCTTCACGGAGTCCAGCCCGGAGGCGTACGAACGCCTGATCCTGGACGTCCTCCTGGGCGACTCCAACCTCTTCCCGCGCACCGAGGAGGTCGAGCTGTCCTGGCAGATCCTCGACCCGATCGAGCAGTACTGGGACAAGAACGGCAAGCCGGCCCAGTACCCCTCCGGTACCTGGGGCCCCGTCGAAGCGGACGAAATGCTCGAGCGAGACGGACGGAGCTGGCGCCGGCCATGAAGATAGACCTCACGGACACCACGGCCAGCAAGATCAACAAGGCGCTGGTGCAGGGGCGGCGGGCCATCGGCACGCCCGCCGTCGGCATGGTGCTGACGCTGGTCATCGTGACGGACGAGGAGAACGCCTACGACGCCCTGAAGGCCGCGAACGACGCCTCGCACGAGCACCCCTCGCGCACCCTCGTGGTCATCAGGCGCGTCTCGCGCTCCCCCCGCGACCGTACGCAGTCCCGTCTGGACGCCGAGGTCCGGGTGGGCGCGGACGCGGGCACGGGCGAGACGGTCGTGCTGCGCCTGTACGGCGAAGTCGTGCACCACGCGCAGTCCGTCGTCCTCCCCCTGCTGCTGCCGGACGCCCCGGTGGTGGCCTGGTGGCCGGTGAGCGCGCCCCTCGACCCGGCGAACGACCCCCTGGGCGCCCTCGCCCAGCGCCGCGTCACGGACACGTACGCCGCGGAGCAGCCGGTACGGGAGCTCACGGCCCGCGCCGACACCTACACCCCCGGCGACACCGACCTCTCCTGGACCCGCATCACGCCCTGGCGCTCGATGCTGGCCGCCGCCCTCGACCAGGTCACCTGCGAGGTGGAGTCCGTCGAGGTGGAGGGCGAGGAGTTCAACCCGAGCTGCGAGCTGCTGGCGATGTGGCTGGCGGACCGGCTGGACGTACCGGTCAAGCGGTCGCTGTCCGGCGGACCGGGCCTGACGTCGGTGCGCATGGCGACGGACACGGGCCAGATAGTCCTGGACAGGGCGGACGGCTCGCTCGCGACGTTGTCCATCCAGGGCCAGCCGGACCGTGCGGTGGCGCTGAAGCGGCGCGAGACGGCGGAGCTGATCGCCGAGGAGCTGCGGCGGCTGGACCCGGACGACACGTACGCGTCGGCCCTGCGGTTCGGTGTGGACCGGCTCAACGCGGCACCGGCACCGTCGGTTTCGATCGAGGAGCCGGCGGCTTCCGTCGATGATGAGCCGGCGTCCAAAAGCGGGGAGCCCGCTCCCAAAGGGGAGTCGGCCCAGGCCGCTGCTGAAGCTTCCGCACCGGAAGCGGCGGCGGAGGAGGCACCGTTGAGGAACGGGGCGAAGAAGGCGGCGGCGAAGTGAGTACTCCGCAGCTGGTCGTGCACCGCGACAAGGAACTGATGGCGCAGGCCGCCGCGGCCCGCCTCATCACGAAGATCGTGGACGCGCAGGCCTCCCGGGGCTACGCGTCCGTGGTCCTCACCGGCGGCCGCAACGGCAACGGCCTGCTGGCGGCCCTGGCCGGCCAACCGGCCCGGGACGCGATCGACTGGAGCCGGCTCGACCTCTGGTGGGGAGACGAGCGCTTCCTCCCCGAGGGCGACCCGGAGCGCAATGTCACGCAGGCCCGTGAGGCGCTGCTCGACGCCGTACCGCTGGACCCGAAGCGCGTGCACGCGATGCCCGCGTCGGACGGACTGTTCGGGGCGGACGTCGAAGCGGCGGCGGCGGGTTACGCGGAGGAACTGGCCCGTTCGGCGGGCCCCGAGAACCACGGGGCCGTGCCCACGTTCGACGTCCTGATGCTGGGCGTCGGTCCGGACACGCATGTCGCGTCCCTCTTCCCGGAGCTCCCGGCGGTACGGGAGACCGAGCGCACGGTGGTGGGCGTCCATGGCGCGCCGAAGCCGCCACCGACGCGGGTGACTCTGACGCTGCCGGCGATCCGGGCGGCGCGGGAGGTCTGGCTCCTTGCCGCCGGTGCGGACAAGGCGCAGGCTGCGGCGATTGCGCTGTCGGGCGCGGGTGAGGTGCAGGCGCCTGCTGCGGGTGCGCGTGGGCGTTCGCGGACGTTGTGGCTGCTGGACTCGGCGGCGGCATCCCAGCTGCCACGGTCGCTTTATCCGCCGGCTTCGCCGTGAGTTGGGGGCGGCGAGGGGTCTTCGCCCCCGCCGCCCCTACCCATTCCCGTCCCCTGGGGGCTCCGCCCCCAGACCCCCGATCGGCCTGAACCGCCTCGTCCTCAAAGGCCGGACGGGCTGAGAGATCCTGGCGGGCCAAAGGATTCACGCCTCGGCCGGCACCCTCACTTCACGGACCCCGCCATAACCCCCTGCACAAAGTGCCGCTGAAACGCGAAGAACACCACCACGGGCACCACCAGCGACACAAACGCCCCGGGCGCCAGCACATCGATGTTGCTCCCGAACTGCCGTATCTGCGACTGGAGTTGCACAGTCAACGGCTGTGAGGAGCTGTCCGCGAACAGCAGAGCCACCAGCATGTCGTTCCACACCCACAGGAACTGGAAGATGGCGAGAGAGGCAATCGCCGGCCGCCCCACCGGCAGCACCAGCCGCGTGAAGATCCGCCACTCACTGCCCCCGTCCATGCGGGCGGCCTCCAGCATCTCCTTCGGCATCTCGGCGAAGTAGTTCCGCAGCAGGAACACGGCGAACGGCAGTCCGTACGCCACATGGAACAGCACGACACCCGGAATCGTGCCGAACAGCCCCAGCTCACCGAAGAGTTTGGCCACCGGCAGCAGGCCGATCTGCACCGGCACCACCAACAGGGCGACCACGAGCAGGAAGATGGCCTCCCGGCCGGGGAAGTCGAGCCAGGCGAAGGCGTATCCGGCCAGCGCAGCGAGCACCACGACCAGCAGGGTCGCCGGCACGGAGATGAGCACCGTGTTCCAGAACGCCTGCGTCATCCCGGCGTTCTTCAGCAGCGCCGAGTAGTTGTCGAAGGACAGCCGGCCGGGACTGGAGAACACCGTCCACCAGCCGCTCGTGGCCGAATCCTGCGCCGACCGCAGCGACGAGACGAACAGCCCCGCCAGTGGGGTGACCCACACCAGGCCGATCAGCACCAGGAAGGCCTGCACCACGCCGTTGCCCAGGCCACGCCTGACCGCGTTCATCGCTGACTCCTTCGGAAACGACGGACGTTGAAGACCATGGCGGGCAGGACGAGGAGCAGGAGCAGCACGCCGAGCGCGCTGCCGAGACCCTGGTTGTTGCCGCCGCCGAACGACACCAGCCACATCTGCGTCGCGAGGACGGTCGCGTCCTCCTGCACCGGGCCCGGCGCAATGATGTAGACGAGGTCGAAGACCTTCATCACGTTGATCACGAGGGTCACGAAGACCACGGTCAGCACGGGTGCCAGCAGCGGCACGGTGATGCGCCGGAAGATCTGCCACTCGTTCGCGCCGTCCATCCGCGCCGCCTCCAGCGCGTCCCGCGGCAGGGTCGCGAGACCGGCACCGATCAGCACCATCGCGAAGCCCGTCCAGATCCACAGGTACGCCCCGATGATCGCCGGCGTGACGAGCGCAGGTCCGAGCCAGGAGACGCCTTGATACGGCTGCGCGAAGTTCGACGCGGGCAACTCCACTGTGTACGAGCCGGACTTCAGCCCCGAGAAGTGGAAGGACCCGTCGGCCGCGGTCGTCGTATGCGCGACCGTCGTCCCGTCGTCGCGCACCGCCTCGACCTTCATCTCCGGCAGCCCGCTCTCGCGCCGGTCGACCTTGCCCTGCTTGCCACCCCCGCCGGGCGTGAAGTCCAGGTAGACGACTCCGCGCACCTCGTCGGCCGCCGCCTTGCGACTCGCGGCCGCATACGCGGGCTCGGCGCCGCCCGGCAGGTCCTTCGGCGCCACGCCCACCAGCCCGAGCGTCACCGACTCCCCCGGCGACACGCTCCCGCTCGTCCGGTACGAGCCGTCCGTCCCCGCCTTCAGCCCCTGGCCCTCGCGAGCCCGTGCGGTCGGATACTGCGAGGTGCCCTTGAAGGCGTCGTGCACGCCGACCACGGCCGCGTTCAGCACGCCCTTGTTCGGGTCCTGGTCGTAGGCGAGCCGGAAGATGATGCCCGCCGCCAGGAAGGACACCGCCATCGGCATGAACAGCAGCAGTTTGAAGGCCGTCGCCCAGCGGACCTTCTCCACCAGTACGGCGAGGATCAGGCCCAGGCCGGTCAGCAGCGCGGGCGCCACCACGACCCAAATGGCCGTGTTCCGCACCGCCTTGAGCGTCGCCGGGTCCCGGAACATCTCGGTGTAGTTCTCGCCGCCGACGAAGCGCGTGCCGGACGCGTCGAAGAAGCTGCGACCGATCGAGAACAGCACCGGGTACACGACCAGGGCTCCCAGCAGGAGCAGCGCCGGGAAGACGAACAGGAGGGCGATGAACCGGGCCCGCCGACGTGAGCGCCGGGCCCGCTCAACCGCCCCGACCGCAGGCGGACTTGCCTCTTTCACCAACGTAGCGGTCATCGTCCGTCAGCCCTTGTAGGCCTTGGCCGCCGCGGCTTCCAGCTGCGCCGCGGTCCCCTTCGGGTCGGACGGGTCGCGCAGGAAGTCCTGGAGCAGCTTCCACTCCCCCGCGCCCTTCGTCCCGCCGAAGGCCGCCGGTGCCTGGTCCGACATGTCGAAGCGGACCGAATTACCGGCCCCGACAAGAGACTTGGCGGTCGCGCGCGAGACGTCGTCGCCGTACGAGGCGAGGTCGAGCTTCTTGTTGGGGGACAGGAAGCCGCCCGCCTTCGCCCATACGGCCGCGGCCTCCGGAGTCGCCAGGTATTCCAGGAGCTTCATACCGGCCGTGGCGTTCTTGCCGTCCTTCAGGACGACGGCCGCGTCGCCGCCGCTGACCACCGGCGCCTTGCCGCCGTCGACCGCGGGGAAGGGGAAGAAGTTCGCGTCGGTGCCGATGGTCCTGCCGAACTGGTCATGCGCCACCCCGGCGACGAAGTCGCCCTCGTAGACCATGCCGGCCTCGGGCTTGGGTCCGAACACCTTCTCCACCGAGCCCGGGAAGTCGGTGTTGAGGGCCTCCTTCTGGCCGCCGGCTATCAGCTGCTTGTCCTTGAAGAGCTTCCCGAGCGTGGTCAGCGCCTTGACCACCGACGCGTCGGTCCACTTCAACTTGTGGGCGGCCAGGGCGTCGTACTTCTCGGGGCCCGCCTGCGAGAGGTAGATGTTCTCGAACCAGTCGGTGAGGGTCCAGCCGTCCTCGCCCGCGATCGAGAACGCGGCGAGCCCGGAGTCGGAGACCGTGTGCCCGGCCTTCAGCATCGCGTCGTACGTCTTCGGCGGCTTGACGCCGGCCTGGTCGAGGGCGTCGGGGCTGTACCAGACGGTCGACTTGTGGGCGGCCTTGAAGTAGAGGCCGTAGAGGTGGCCGTCGACGCTGCCGTACTTCTTCCAGACGGGCGCGTACCCGGCGTCCACGGACTTCTCGGTGGTGGCCGACAGCGGCTTGAGCCAGCCCTTCTTCGCGAACTGCTGCAACACGCCGACCTGCGGGACCATCACCACGTCCGGCGCGTTGCCGCCCTCGATCTTGCTGCCGACGACGGTGGAGACGTTGTCACCGGTGGACACGAACTGCGTCTTGGCGCCGGTCTTCTCGCTGAACGCGTCCAGCACCTTCTGGAAGTTCTTCTGCTCGGTGCCGGACCAGACTCCGGCCACGGTGACGGTCTGGCCGCTGAGCCCCTTGTCGCCACCACCGGCGGAGACCGGCCCGCCACCGCCACAGGCGGTCGCGCCGAGGGCGAGGGCAAGGGCGGTGCAGCTGGAGAGCATGGTCGTACGTCGTCGCATCTTCGTTGATGTCCCTTCGAGGGGTGGGAAATTGACGGGCAATCTGGCGTGATTGACGTGCCAGTCAGGGGTGACTGACGCGGTAGCCGGGCGTGATTGACGTGGTGATCAGGGGTGGCTGACGTGATCAGCGGTCGCTGATCCACCAGGCGGCCGTGGAGCCGGGCAGCACCCCGATCGGACACGGGCCGCTGGACAGCAGGGGGGTGCCGGAGACCGGCGCGGGCACCGTCGCCGTACCGAAGTTGACGGCGCACACGAGGCCGTCGCCGCGGACGAAGGCGAGGACGCCGGGCGGGGTGTCCAGCCAGTCGAGCGAGCCCTCGCCCAACTGGGGCAGTGCGGCCCGGAGTTGGAGGCCGTCGCGGTACAGGTGCCAGAAGGAGCGGGTGTCGGCGAGGGCCCGGTCGGTGGCGTACTCGGCGAAGTACGACGGCTGTGGCAGCCACGGCCGTGCGCTCTCTGCGCCGGAGGTGAAGCCGAACGGCGACGCCTGTCCGGACCACGGCAGCGGCACCCGGCAGCCGTCGCGGATGCGGGCACGGCTTCCGGTGCGGTGGAAGATCGGGTCGGTGAGCACGTCGTCGGGCAGGTCGACGACCTCGGGCAGACCGAGTTCCTCGCCCTGGTAGATGTACGCGGCTCCGGGCAGCGCCAGCATCAGGAGCGCGGCGGCACGGGCGCGGGCGGCGCCGATCCCGCTGCCCTCGGTGGCGGGTTCGCCGTAGCGGGTGACGGTGCGGACCTGGTCGTGGTTGTTGAGCACCCAGGTGACCGTCGATCCCGTACCGGCGATGTCCTGCATGGCCTCGGAGATGACCTTGCGGAAGGCGTCGGCGTTCCAGGGGGCGCCGAGCAGATCGAAGAAGAAGGCCTGGTGGAGCTCGTCCGGGCGGACGTACTCGGCGTGCTCGCGGGCCGTCGGCACGGACACCTCGCCGACCAGCAGCCGTTCACGGCCGTCCCGTGCCGTGTACTCCTCGCACACCGCCCGCCAGTGCCGCCACACGTCGTGCACCTCGGGCTGGTTCCAGGCGAGCGGGTTGACGGAGTCGCGGGTGCGGGCGTCGGCCTCCGGGTCCGGGGAGTCGGGCAGGTCGGGGTGCTTGAAGAGACCGGCGGCGACGTCGATGCGGAAGCCGTCGACGCCCCGGTCGAGCCAGAAGCGGAGCACCCGGTCGAACTCGGCGGGGACCTCCGGGATGCGCCAGTTCCAGTCGGGCTGCTCGGGCGCGAACATGTGCAGGTACCACTGGCCGGGGCGGCCGTCGGACTCGGTGACCCGGGTCCAGGCGGGGCCGCCGAACATGGAGTGCCAGTTGTTGGGCGGCTCGGAACCGTCCGCGCCACGGCCGTCGGCGAAGTGGAAGCGGGCACGGGCCGCGCTGCCGGGCGCCGAGGCGAGCGCTTCCTGGAACCACGGGTGCTCGCTGGAGCAGTGGTTGGGCACGACGTCGAGCAGCACCTTCACGCCGAGCCGCCGGGCGGCCGCCATCAGCAGGTCGAACTCGGCGAGGTCGCCGAACAGCGGGTCGACGTCGCAGTAGTCGGCCACGTCATAGCCGTGGTCGTGTTGCGGCGAGGGATAGAAGGGGCTCAGCCAGATCCCGTCCACGCCCAGCTTCTTCAGATACGGCAGTCCGGCCCGGACCCCGGCCAGATCGCCGATGCCGTCGCCGGTGCTGTCCAGGAAGCTGCGGACGTACACCTGGTAGATCACCGCGTCCCGCCACCAGCGGTACTTACTCAACATGCATGCATGTTAGGTAGGTGCGTCGCGAAGGTGTCAATGAAAAGAACGGAAGCTACCGACGAGTTGATGTGACAAATACGGACCAATGAGGTCACTCTGAAGCCAGATGAGACGTCCGCGTTACCTAACAGGTAAGTAGATACCTAGCCGCGGCTGGAGACGGCCGCCAGCTCCCGCGCAAGTCGTCGCACCGCCGCCGCAGGCGTCTCGTGCCCGGTCATCGCGTCCTGTACGACCGCCTGCACCACCAGGGTGACCTGGTCGTAGCGCGGGCTCTTGGGGCGCGGCTGGGCGTTGACGATGCTCGTGTACAGCGTCGGCAGGTACGGGAACCGCCGTATCAGATCCGGGTCTTCGTAGAGCGCGGCGCGTACGGGCGGCAGCGCGCCGCGCGTGAGGACCTGGCGCTGGACCGGCTTGCTGGTGAGGTACGCGATCAGGCGCGCGGCCGAGTCGGGGTGCCATGCGTGCGTGTTGACGGCCAGGTTGGAGCCGCCGAGCACACTCGTGCCGGGCCCGTGCGGCCCGGGCAGCGGTACGGCGCCGATCTTGCCGGCGACCGGGGAGCCCTTGGCCGAGGCGCCGACGTAGGCGTAGGGCCAGTTGCGGAGGAAGAGCAGCTTGCCGTCCTGGAAGGCCTGCTTCGACTCCTCCTCCTTGTACGTCAGGGCCTTCTTCGGGATCCAGCCCTCGCGCACGCCCCGGGCGAGGAACCCGATGCCCTCGCGGGCGGCGGCCGAGTCCACGGTGACGCGGGCGCCCTCGTCACCGAGGATGCTGCCGCCCGCCGAGTAGACGGCCTCGGCGGCGTTGACGGTCAGGCCCTCGTACGGCAGGAACTGCCCCGCGTAGCCGTCGAGTCCGTACTTCGGCGCGATGGTCTTCGCGTCCCGCTCCAGTTCGGCCCAGGTGCGCGGTGGCGGGACGCCCTCCTTGGCGAGGACGTCCTTGCGGTAGAGGAGCAGGCCGGCGTTGGTGACGTACGGGACGGCGTACAGATGCCCGTCGTAGGTCGCCGTGTCGACGACCGGCTTCAGGAAGGTCTTCAGCGGGAAACGGTCGCGGGGCAGTTGCCGGATCCAGCCGGCGGCCGCGAACTCCGAGGTCCAGTTGACGTCGATGTTGAGGACGTCGAACCGGCTGCGGTCGCCGCCGCGCAGGTCGGTGACCATCTGGGCGTGGGTCTCGTCGGTGGAGTCCGGCAGCTCGACGAGGGTGACCTTCTCGCCGGGGTGGGTACGGTTCCAACCCTCCAGGAGGGGGCCGAGATAGCCGGTGAGGTCTCCGGCGGTGGCGAGCGTCAGAGGCCCGCGGCCGCCCGCGGTCCCCTCGTCGGCGCGGGCGCCGGAGGCCACGTACCCGGTCATGACCACGACGAGAACGAGAAGGCCCCTACCGGCGGCGTGTATCCACCGCATAGGTTCCTCCCTGTACACCGGCACCACGGGCATCCTCGCCCGGGACAGAGGCCATGTATACCTGTTAGGTATGCGCGATACTAGGGCCTGGAGCACATTCCGAGGACGAGGACTGGAGGACAGCACACGTGCGCCTGCCCCTCCTGGCACTCCTCGCGCGCGGCCCGGCCCACGGCTACGAACTCAAGCAGGACCTTGAGCAACTGCTGGGCTCCGCGTACCCTCAGCCGAACGTCGGCCAGATCTACGTAACCCTCGGCCGCCTCGAGAAGCAAGGGCTGATCGAGGGCAAGGACGTCGAGCAGTCGAGCCGGCCGAACAAAAAGGTGTACCACCTCACCGCCACCGGGCGGGAGGCGCTGCGCGCCTGGTTCGAGGAGCCCGAGGACGAGCCGCGGGTGCGGGACGAGTTCTTCATGAAGCTGGCGCTCGCTCCGCAGACCGGTCTCGCCGAGCAGATCGCCCTGATCAACAGGCAGCGGCGGCAGTACCTCAACACCATGCGCGACCTGTCGAAGCTGGCCGCCGCCGAAGACCGCGACAACCGCATCGCCCACCTGCTGATCGAAGGCGCGATGCTGCACCTGCAGGCCGACCTCGACTGGCTGGAACGGTGCCAGGAAGAGCTGGAGGAGCTGGAGTGAGCGACAGTCCCGCTCCCGTGCTGCGCGCCGAGGGCCTGGTCAAGACGCACTATGGCGAGGGCGCCCCGGCGCATGCCGTGCGCGGGGTCGATCTGCGGGTGCGGCAGGGCGAGTTCGTGGCCGTCACCGGGCCGTCCGGCGCCGGCAAGTCGACGCTGCTGCACCTGCTGGGCGGCTTGCAGCGGCCGGACGGCGGAAGCATCCGGCTGGACGGTGAGCGCACCGACGCCTGGAGCGAGGCGCGCTGGGCGGTGGAGCGCAGGAAACGGATCGGGATCGTCTTCCAGTTCTTCAACCTGGTGTCGAATCTGTCCGTCGCCGACAACGTGGAGCTGCCCGCGTTGCTCGCGGGGGTGGCGCCCAAGCAGGCGCGCGCCGGCCGGGAGGAGCTGTTGTCCGAACTGGGGCTCGCGGGCAAGGAGCGGAGCATGCCGGGCGAGCTGTCCGGCGGTGAGCAGCAGCGGGTCGCGCTGGCCCGCGCCCTGGTCAACCATCCGCCGCTGCTGCTGGCCGACGAGCCCGCGGGCAGCCTGGACAGCAAGGGCACCCGCGAGGTGACGCGGCTGCTGTCCCGCTTCCACCAGCGCGGCCAGACGATCGTGCTGGTCACCCATGACGCCCGGCTGGCGAGCGCCGCGGACCGGGTGATCTGCTTCTTCGACGGACGCATCGCGGACGACGCGGAGCTGGACGGCAAGCCGGCCCGCGGGACCGGGATATCCGGCGTGCTGGAGCTCAAGGACTGACATGCGGGTGGCTGAGATACGGGTGACTGACCTGCGGGTGACTGGCCCGCGGGTGTACGACGACCCCCGGAAGGGCTGAGCCGCGTGCGAGCGACGTTGCGCTGGGCGCACTCAGATCTGCGCACGCACCGCGGTGAGGCGCTGTTCCTGGTGCTCGCCACCGCCGGGATCGTCGTGTCGCTGCTGCTGGCCGCGGCTCTGTTCGGCTACGCCACCAACCCCTGGCAACGGATCTTCACGCAGGAGCGCGGCGCCCACGTCTGGATCCATACGGGCAAGTCCGCCCAGGTGGCGAAGCTGGCGGACGTGAGCGGCGTCGAGTCCGTCGCCGGCCCCTACCCCGTCGCCTCCACCACGCTCGCCTCACGCGGCACCCGCGCCTCCGTCGAACTGCGCGCGACGCCCGAGCGACCGAGCGTCAGCCGCCCCCTCCTCACCTCCGGCCACTGGCTGGACCCCGCCACCCCCGACGGCGTGGTCCTGGAGAGCCGCCTCGCCCGCGCCCTGCTGGCCGAACCGGGCGACACGCTCACCCTGCCGGGCAAGGCGCGGACGGTGACCGTGCTGGGGGTGGCGGACAGCGCGGAGCCCCGCTACCGCCCGGGCGAACAGCCGGGCCTGGTCTGGGCCCTCCCCTCGGCCGTGCCCCACCCCACCGGCAAGGTCATCGGCCTGCGCCTCACCGACCCCGACGACACGGACTACGCCGTCCAGCGCGCCGTCACCGTCCTCGGCGCCGGCGCCATCGGCGAGGTGTCCACCTGGCAGCAGGCCAGGGCGGAGGCGCAGGGCGACAACCGGCTGCTGGGCCAGGTACTGGGCCTGTTCGGCCTGGGCGCACTGGTCGCCGCCGGCCTCGCCGTCCACGGCGCGATCGCCACCCGCATCCGCGGCCACCTGCGGGACATCTCGGTCCTGAAGGCGATCGGCTTCACACCGGCCCAGGTCGTCCGCGTCTTCCTGTTCCAGCACATCGCCTACGCCGTCCTGGGCGCCGTCACCGCGGCAACCCTCACCCAGGCCCTGGGCAGCCGCTTCCCCGGCCGCCTCGGAGAAGCCCTCGGCGTGTGGCAGGGGCTGCCCGCCCACACGGTGGCCCTGTTCGCCATCCCGGTGGCCGCGATCCTGTTCATCGGCGCAACAACGGGCCTCGCGGCCTGGCGAGCGGGCCGAATACCACCAGTACCGGTGGCACGACCCGCGTCGGCGCGAGCCGGGGGGCTGGGCGCGGCACGACGGGCATGGCGACTACGGCCCACGGCAGTGTCGGACCACGGGGCGCCAGCGTCGGCGGGACTGACACCCAGCCCTCGGGCCGCCGCCACCGGAGGCCGAGGGCTGGTCGGGGCAGCACGGCGGGCGCTGGGACTGCGACCCTCTGCATCGTCCGGTCACCAGCCGCCGGACCCGGGACGACCGGCAACCGAACCTCAGACCCGCGGGTTTGCCGGACGCGGAGGGCTGCTCGGAGCAGCACGACGGGCACTGCGACTCCAGTCCACCACCCCGTCACACCACCAGCCGCCGGACCCGGCACGACCGGCGCAACCAGCCCCCGACCATCGCCCCACGGCCTCCCCCGGCGGGCACCCCGCCGCCGCGCCCCACACCCCGCGTCTGCGCCCCGCCGCTCCCTCCGGCGGGCAGCTGTCCGGTATGGCGCGACGGGCCCTGGGCCTGGGGGTGCCGCCCGCGTTGGTTCTGGGCTGGCATACGGCCTCCGTGCGTCGGCTGCGGTCGATGGCCACCGTGGCCCGGCTGGCGTTGCCCCTGCTGCTGATCGTCGTGGCGATGAGCGCCTGGACCACCATCGACCGTTTCCACAGCAGGCCCGATCAGATCGGGCTCCCGGCCGCGCTCACCGTCCACGCCGACTCCGGCCTGAGCGACCGGGCCGCCCGCGCCCTGCTGGAACGCGACCCGCAGGTCGCCGCCGCCTACCCCGGCCTCGAGGTGGCCGCCCTGGTCCCGGGCCAGACGGCGACGATCGCCCTGCGCGGTCTCGGCACCGGTAAGAACCCCTACCCGTACGCCCTGGCCGAGGGCCGCCCCGCGCGCGGCAGCGACGAGGCGGTGGCCGGGCAGGGCCTGCTCGACCTGCTGGACGTCCACGTCGGCGACTGGGTACGGATGACGGTCGGCGATCAGCCGCAGATCCTGCACATTGTGGGGCGCAGCATCGAGCCGGAGAACGCCGGCCGAGTCATCTCCACCTCCCTCGACACCCTCCGCGAGAACGACCCGCATCTCACCCCGACCCTCTACCAGCTCCGCCTGAGCCCCGGCGCCGACCCGCACGAGGTCGCCCGCCGGCTGGCCGCCGCCGGCCACGGACACCTGGACGTGCACGCCGTGACCAACCCGGCCGACGGGCTCTCGCCCTTGCGCGGAGTCGTCGTCGGCCTGATCGTCGTCCTCGCCCTCATCGGGCTCATCGAACTGCTCACCGCGATCGGCGGCACCGTCCGCGAGGGCGAACGCGACCTGCTCGCCCTCAAGGCCATCGGCCTGTCCCCGCGCCAGATCACCGCGATCACCGTGACCGCCACCGGCTGCACCGCCCTGGCCGCCGTCCTCGCCGGTACGGCCCTGGGCACACCCCTCGCACACTGGCTGATCGACGCCCAGGGCAGATCGAGCGGCATCGGATCGGGGATCGCCCAGGCGCCGTCGCCACTGCTGCTGGTGCTGTTCTGCGCTGCGGCGGTGCTGGGCGCGGCCGGACTCGCCGCGCTGCCGGCGGCGCGTGCGGCACGCCGACGACTCGCGGACACGCTCAGCGCGGTGGCCTGACCGGCCCGACCGGGGAGGCCGTACGCGTCAACTGCCGTAGGGATTCTGCGGGTTGTACGGCGGACGCGGGCCGTACGGGTTCCCCGGACCCGGCGCGAACGGGCCACCGTAAGGATTCCCCTGCGGCTGACCGTACGGATTCCCGTAAGGACTCCCGTACGGGTTGCCCTGCGGCGGGAGGAACCCGTTCTGCGCATTCGGCGCGTACTGCGGTGGCTGCGGCGGTCGCAGAGGCTGCGGAACGATCCGCGGCAGCGTGGCCGGGTGTGCCGTCAGCCGGACGCCGTACCGCCGCCTGAGCCGTCGCAGTTCGAGCAGGGAGATCCCGGTGACCGTCACGGGGGCGCCCAGGATGAACACGATCCCCATCGTGAGACTCAGCCCGTGCAGATCGCCCGTGACGAGGTCGGGGATCGCCATCAGCCAGGTCGTCACCGTGGCGAGCAGCGGCGGCAGACCGCGATGCACCGCGGCACTACCGAAGAAGTTCCCGGAGAGCTTGACCGCACCCGCGATCGCGAAGAACGCCATCCACATCCCGGCGAGAGTCAGCACGAGTTTCGGGAGAACCCCGAACGCGTCGCCCAGCCGGAAGAGCAGCACGGTCGTGAAGACCGAGCCGATGAAGAGCAGCAGCAGCTTGAGCGAGTTGACGAGCGGCACCCGCAACTGCCGCACCGTGCCGCCGCGCCGCCAGACGTAGAGCATCACACCGACCGTCAGCGGGGTGAGGAAGAACAGGACGGCGGATGCGGTGGCCGCGTTGTCCAGCATCTCGTCGAAGGCGAACCCGCCCTCGACGAAGGTGTAGACGCCGAGCGCCGCGACCGCCCCGGCGATGACCCGCACGCGCTTGAGCTGCTCCACCGACGGGTCGACCGCCTCCGGAATCCACGCCGGATGGAACACCGCCCGCGCCACCTGATGAGGCTTCAGAAAGGTTCGGGCCGTGAGCGTGCCGCCGGTCCAACTCCCTTGTGGATTACTCACCTTGCGCTCCCCCGAGCGGTCGTGTTCATGATCACCCGGGAGTCTACGGGAAGCGGACGGTCATGTGCCGCCTGCTTTCCGCACCTGTCGCAGCGGTGTTACGCCCGGCCGCGCAGCTCCCGGTACTTGGCGACCAATGCCTTGCTGGACTCGTCCAGACCCGGCACCTGCGCTCCCTCGGTCAGCGCGGGCTCGACCCGCTTGGCCAGCACCTTGCCGAGCTCGACGCCCCACTGGTCGAAGGAGTCGATGTTCCAGACGGCTCCCTGCACGAACACCTTGTGCTCGTACAGCGCGATCAACTGACCGAGCACGGACGGCGTCAGCTCGCGCGCGAGGATCGTCGTCGTCGGGTGACCGCCCTTGAACGTCTTGTGCGCCACCAGCTCCTCCGGCACACCCTCCGCCCGCACCTCGTCCGGTGTCTTGCCGAAAGCGAGGGCCTGCGTCTGGGCGAAGAAGTTGGCCATCAGCAGGTCGTGCTGCGCCTTGAGCCCGTCGCTGAGCTCGGCGACCGGCTCGGCGAAGCCGATGAAGTCCGCCGGGATCAGCTTCGTGCCCTGGTGGATGAGCTGGTAGTACGCGTGCTGCCCGTTGGTGCCCGGGGTGCCCCACACCACCGGCCCGGTCTGCCAGTCCACCTCCCGCCCGTCCCTGCCGACGTACTTGCCGTTGGACTCCATGTCCAACTGCTGCAAGTAGGCGGTGAACTTGGACAGATAGTGGCTGTAGGGCAGGACCGCGTGCGACTGGGCGTCGTGGAAGTTGCCGTACCAGATGCCCAACAGGCCGAGCAGCAAAGGCACGTTGGACTCGGCGGGTGCGCTCCGGAAGTGCTCGTCGACCAGCCGGAACCCGTCGAGCATCTCCCGGAAGCGGTCAGGGCCGATGGCGACCATCAGCGACAGCCCGATCGCCGAGTCGTACGAGTACCGTCCGCCGACCCAGTCCCAGAACTCGAACATGTTGGCCGTGTCGATGCCGAACTCGCCGACCTTCTCGGCGTTCGTCGACAGCGCCACGAAGTGCTGGGCGACGGCTTCCTGACCCGCCTTCAGCTCACCGAGCAGCCACTCGCGCGCCGAGGTCGCGTTCGTGATCGTCTCGATGGTGGTGAAGGTCTTGGACGCGATGACGAACAGCGTCTCCGCAGCGTCCAGGTCGCGGGTTGCCTCGTGCAGGTCGGCCCCGTCGACGTTCGACACGAAACGGACCGTCAGGCCGCGGTCGGTGTAGCTGCGCAGCACCTCGTACGCCATCGCCGGACCCAGGTCGGAGCCGCCGATTCCGATGTTGACGACGTTCTTGATGCGCTTACCGGTATGGCCGGTCCAGGCGCCGGAGCGAACCCGCTCGGCGAAGGCGCTCATCTTGTCCAGCACGGCGTGGACGTGCGGGACGACGTTCTCGCCGTCGACCTCGATCACCGCGTCCCGAGGCGCCCGCAGCGCGGTGTGCAGGACCGCCCGGTCCTCGGTGACGTTGATCTTCTCGCCGCGGAACATGGCGTCCCGCAGGCCGAACACGTCGGTTGCGGCGGCCAGTTCGCGCAGCAGCCGCAGGGTCTCGTCGTTGACGAGGTGCTTGGAGTAGTCGATGTACAGGTCGCCGACCTGGAGCGTGTACCCGGCGCCGCGGCCCGGGTCGGCGGCGAACAGCTCCCGCAGCCGCACCTCGCCGAGCTCCTCACGGTGCTTGGCCAGCGCGGTCCACTCGGGCGTCTGGTTGAGCCTGGTACGGCCGTCTGCGTTCATTTCGGACTTCAGCCTTCTTTCCTGCCTGCCCCGCTGCCGGTCCCAACCTAATTGATCAGCGCGTGACGTGAGCTGTCGTGGCGTCGTCGTGCGGCGCACCAACAGGTACGTCCGACGTGCGGGCAGGTATCAGTGCGAGGACCGACAGAACGAAGAAGGCGGCGGCGAGCAGGGCGGGCGTGTTCAGCCCCCAGGCGGTGGCGACGGCCCCGCCGAGCAGGGCGCCCAGCGGCGCCCCGGCGACGGCCAGCGTGCGGAAGGCGGAGCTGACCCGGCCCAGCAGGTCGGCGGGGGTGCGCTGCTGCATCAGGGTCGTGGTGTTGACGTTCCACACCATGCCCATGAAGCCGAAGACGGCGAGGGCCGCCGCCAGCGCGGTCAGGCTGCGCACGCCGCCCATGACGACGAGGGCGCCGATCTGCACGAGGCCGGCGAACAGCACGGCCCGCATGGGCCCGAGCCTGGCGGTGATCCGCCGGTTCGCCGCTCCCCCGGCCAGGCCGCCGACGGTGTACGCGGTGGTCGCCACCGCGTATCCGGCGGTGCCGGCGTCCAGCCAGCCGGTCACCAGGATCACCAGCGTGGCGATGAGGGCGCCCATGCCGATGTTGCACAGGGCCGTGGCGGCGCACAGTCCGCGCAGGGCCCGGTCGCGCCACAGGGTGTGCAGCCCGTCCGCGATCTCCCGGCGCAGGGTGCTGCCCGCCGGTTTGGGCCTGCGGTCGGGTGCCGTGGTCCGCAGCGAGGCGACCAGTGCGGCGGCCAGCAGGAAGGTCCCCGCGTCGGCCACGAAGGGAACGGCGGCCCCCGCGGCGATCAGCAGCGGCACCACGGGCGACCCGATCAGACCGCCCGCGATCTTCTGCCCGGTCATCAGACGTGCGTTGGCACTGCCGAGCGCCTCATGGTCGACCAGGGCGGGCAACAGAGCCGTGGAAGCATTGTCGAAGAGTGTCTGGAGGGTGGTCAGGACGAAGGCGAGCGCGAGGAGCAGCGCGATCGAGGCGTGACCGAGCGCGACGGCCACGGCGAAGGCGGCGACGAGCAGTCCTCGTACCGCATCCACCGTCCACATGGCGCGCCGCTGGTCCACCCGGTCCGCGACCGCGCCGCCGAGCAGCCCGAAGACGATCCAGGGCAGATAGCCGCAGGCAGTCACCGAGGCGATGAGCAGGGGCCGGTCCGTCAGCGAGGCGGCGAGCAGCGGCAGCGCCGCACCCCGCAGCGCGTCCCCGAACCGGGACACCACCGCGGCCGTCCACAGCCGCCCGAAGCCCCCGCGCCACGCGGGCACAAGCGTGCCCGTCCCCTCGACCGTCGCCACAGCTCCCCCTCACGATTCGTCGATACACAAACCGTAGAGGGCACCACTGACAATCGGTCCGGGGGCAGTCGGCCGCCCGGGCACGAAACAGCTCCGGCCAGGCACCTCTCGGTGCCCGGCCGGCTCTCAACTCCTAGATCTCGCCCCGCAGTTTGGCGAGCGCCTCGGCGAGGATCGCCTCGCCGTCCGCGTCACTGCGCCGCTCCCTGACGTACGCGAGGTGCGTCTTGTAGGGCTCGGTGCGCGGCGGGTCCGGCGGGTTTTCCCGGTCCTGTCCGGCGGGGAAGCCGCAGCGCGGGCAGTCCCAGGTCTCGGGAACCTGCGCGTCGCTCGCGAAGCTGGGCTGCGTCTCGTGCCCGTTGGAGCACCAGAAGGAGATGCGCAGACGCGGCGCGGACTCGCCGCGCTCGGCCTCGCCCATCGGCCCCGCCCCGACCCGGCTTCCTCGGATCGCGTTGCCACTTGCCACGGTCGTAACTCCCTGCGTGATGGTGCCGCGAAGCGAGTCGGCGTTTTCGCCTCGTTGCGAGCGCCTCAGTCTACGTAAGGCCCAACGCGCGTCCAGTGATTGGAGTTACAGCCCCCACACCTAGACGCAAGCCCCATGATAGGCCGCGCTCAGCTGCGCGTACCGAACATGGGGCCTTACGTGCGGAATGTACGTGCTGTGTGCGTCGCTGCTCAGCTGTTCGTCTTCATGATGATGCCGAGTACGACAATGCACGCGAACCACAGCAGACCGACCACGACGGTGATCCGGTCCAGGTTGCGCTCGGCGACCGAAGAGCCACCGACGGACGACTGCATGCCGCCACCGAACATGTCGGAGAGGCCGCCGCCCTTGCCCTTGTGCATCAGCACCAGCAGCATCATCAGCAGGCTGAAGACGATCAGGGCGATCGAGAACCCCAAAACCACGGCTGGACCAACTTCCTCGGATTCGGATGGACGACGGGGGCACAGCCACAGAGCTGCGCCCCCGCAAGAGTACGACGTATCGCCGCTAGGGCCTACTCACTGGTCTCGGAAGCGCACGATCTTGACGAACTCGTCGGCATCCAGCGAGGCACCGCCGACCAGGGCACCGTCGATGTCGGCCTGGGCCATGATCTCGGCGACGTTGCCGGACTTCACGGAGCCGCCGTACTGGATGCGCACCTGGTCGGCCAGTTCCTGCGTGTACAGCTCGGCGATCTTGCCGCGGATGGCGGCGCAGACCTCCTGCGCGTCCTCGGCGCCGCAGACCTTGCCGGTGCCGATGGCCCACACCGGTTCGTAGGCGATCACGATGGTCTCGGCCTGCTCGGCCGGGAGGTCCTTGAGACCGCCCTCGACCTGGGCGAGGGTGTGCGAGACGTGGCTGCCCGCCTCGCGGACCTCCAGCTCCTCGCCGACGCACAGGATCGGGGTCAGGCCGTGCTTGTAGGCGGCCTTGACCTTGGCGTTGACCAGCTCGTCGGTCTCGTTGTGGTACTGCCGGCGCTCGGAGTGGCCGATCGCCACGAACGTGCACTTCAGCTTGGCCAGCATCGGTCCGGAGATCTCGCCGGTGTAGGCGCCCGAGTCGTACGCCGAGATGTCCTGGGCGCCGTACTTGATCTTGAGCTTGTCGCCGTCGACCAGGGTCTGCACGGAGCGCAGGTCGGTGAAGGGCGGCAGGACGGCGACCTCGACGGCCTCGTAGTCCTTGTCCGCGAGGGCGAAGGCGAGCTTCTGGACGTGGGCGATGGCCTCGAGGTGGTTGAGGTTCATCTTCCAGTTGCCCGCCATCAGCGGCGTGCGCGTGCTCATAAGGGGTCAGTCCTCCAGTGCGGCGAGGCCGGGGAGCGTCTTGCCCTCGAGGTATTCGAGGGAGGCGCCGCCGCCGGTCGAGATGTGGCCGAATGCGTTCTCGTCGAAGCCCAGGAGGCGCACGGCCGCGGCGGAGTCGCCGCCGCCGACGACCGTGAAGGCCGGGGAGTCGAGGAGGGCCTGGGCGACCGCCTTGGTGCCCTCGGCGAAATCGGGGTGCTCGAAGACGCCCATCGGACCGTTCCAGAAGACGGTGGCGGCGTCGGTGATCTTCGAGGCGTACAGCTTGCGGGACTCCGGACCGATGTCCAGGCCCATGCCGTCGGCGGGGACGGCGTCCGCGGCGACGGCGGTGGGGTTCGCGGGCGCCTTGGTCTTCAGGTCCGGGAACTCGGGGCCGACCAGCACGTCGACGGGCAGCACGAGCTCGACACCGGTCTTCTCCGCGCGCTCGACGTACTCCAGGACCGCCGGGATCTGGTCCTCCTGGAGGAGGGACTTGCCGATCTCGTAGCCCTTGGCCTTGAGGAAGGTGTACGCCATTCCGCCGCCGATGAGGATGCGGTCGGCCTTGCCGAGCAGCTGGTCGATGACGGCGAGCTTGTCGGAGACCTTGGCGCCGCCGAGGGCGACGACGTACGGGCGCTTGACGTCCTCGGTGAGCTTCTTCAGGACGGCGACCTCGGTGGCGATGAGGTAGCCGGCGGCGTGCGGCAGGCGGGCCGGAAGGTCGACGACCGAGGCGTGCTTGCGGTGCACCGCGCCGAAGCCGTCGCCGACGTAGACGTCCGCGAGGGTGGCGAGCTGGTCCGCGAAGGCGCCGCGCTCGGCGTCGTCCTTGCTCGTCTCGCCGGCATTGAAGCGCAGGTTCTCGATGACGGCGACCCGGCCGTCGGCGAGGCCGGCGACGGTGGACCGGGCGGACTCGCCGACGGTGTCGCTCGCGAACGCCACGTCCGCACCCAGGAGTTCACCCAGACGGGCGGCTGCGGGGGCGAGGGAGAAGGCCGGGTCCGGCGCGCCCTTGGGCCGGCCGAGGTGCGAGGCGACGACGACGCGCGCGCCGGCCTGAGCGAGGGCCTTCACGGTGGGCAGCACGGCGCGGATGCGGCCGTCGTCGGTGATGGCGGTGCCGTCCAGCGGCACGTTGAGGTCGGCGCGGACGAAGACCCGCTTGCCCGCGACGCCTTCGGCGAGAAGTTCGTCGATCGTCTTCATTGAGGGGACTCCTGAGAAGGGCTCGTGATGCTCGTGATCCTAAGAGGGCTGATCTGTACGTGAGTCAGGGCCCGGGCGGCGCGTCCCTGCGCTGCCCGAGCCCTGCATTCACATCGACGTGCCTGCTCTGTCGGTCAGAGCTGGTTGCCGACGAAGACCGTCAGGTCGACGAGGCGGTTGGAGTAGCCCCACTCGTTGTCGTACCAGCCGAGGATCTTCACCGAGTTGCCCTCCTGGACCATGGTCAGGGAGGAGTCGAAGGTGCAGGAGGCCGGGTCGCTGACGATGTCCGAGGAGACGATCGGGTCCTCGGTGTACGCCAGGTAGCCCTTGAGGTCGCCGTCCTCGGAGGCCTTCTTGAACGCGGCGTTGACCTCGTCCTTGGTGACCTCGCGCTGCAGCGTCACGACCAGGTCGGTGGCCGAACCGGTCGGGACCGGGACGCGCATCGCGATGCCGTCCAGCTTGCCCTTGAGCTGCGGGAGGACCAGGGCGGTGGCCTTGGCGGCACCGGTCGTGGTCGGGATGATGTTCTCGGCGGCGGCACGGGCGCGGCGCAGGTCCGAGTGCGGGAAGTCCAGGATGCGCTGGTCGTTCGTGTACGCGTGGACCGTCGTCATCAGACCCTTGACGATGCCGAAGTTCTCGTCGAGGACCTTGGCCATCGGCGCCACACAGTTGGTGGTGCAGGAGGCGTTGGAGATGACGTGGTGGTTGGCCGCGTCGTACTTGTCCTGGTTGACGCCCATCACGATCGTGATGTCCTCGTCCTTGGCCGGAGCCGAGATGAGGACCTTCTTGGCGCCGCCGGCGATGTGCTTCTCGGCGTCGGCCTTCTTCGTGAAGATGCCGGTCGACTCGACGACGATGTCGACGCCCAGCTCGCCCCACGGGATGTCGGCGGGGTTGCGCTCGGACAGCACCTTGATCGTCTTGCCGTCGACGGTGATCGTGTCGGCGGTGTGCGACACCTCGGCCTTGAGACGGCCCAGGATGGTGTCGTACTTGAGCAGGTGAGCGGTGGTCGCGGTGTCACCCAGGTCGTTGACAGCCACGATCTCGATGTCAGCACCCTGCTCCAGCAGCGCGCGGAAGTAGTTACGACCGATGCGGCCAAAGCCGTTGATGCCTACGCGGATCGTCACGAACCGATCTCCTCGTTGGTACGCCGGTTTCGAGACCGGCGAGCTGTATGGGATGTCCCCGACCGCCTACGACCCTACCTCCCTGGAGCCTCCGTGGTGACATCGAGACGGCCCATACACGGGCAGGCGGTCCGTACCCGCCAGTAGGGGTACGGACCGCCCGGCCGGAAGTTCCGATCACTCTTTTTGACTACGGACAGCTAGTCCTCGTTGACCAGGGTGTTCACCCTTCGAGGGCCGCGAGCGCCTTCTTGACGAGGGTGTTGCGATCGGCCGCCGCGGTGACGTGTTCCAGGCCGAAGCCCAGCAGCACGGTCCGGTCGGTGGTGACCGCTCCATATGTCCTGAACAGCGCTCCGGTGCGCGCCCAGTCCTTGAGGACGGCCGGGCTGCCCGCAGGCGGTCCGGACACGCTCCAGGCACCGAGCGACGTCTCGAAGCCCTCGGTCTGTGTCGCCGTGCCGCCTACGACGAGCGAGGCTTCGTCGGCGAGGACGCCGTGGCCGCCGCTGCCCGGGTCGGTGACGTAACTGATCGAGACCTCGACGGACTTGCCGGCGTACGCGCTCAGGTCGAAGTTGACCTGTTCCCATCCGTTGGAGGCGCCGGTGAGGCTGTTCCAGGAGCCGCTGGTGCCGGTCGCGGTGCAGCCACTGGGGGCGAAGGTGAGGTAGTGCTCGAGCCACGGGTGCTCGTTCACCAGGAAGCCCGCCTCGCACTCCGTCGGTACGGTGGTGCGGGTCGCGCCGCCCGCCTCGGGCAGCGTCGTCCAGTCGTCGCCGCCGGTGGTGTGCGCCTCGACGATCACGTGGTCGTAGCCGGGCTCGGTGTCCCACAGCAACTGGCTGCGCAGGGTGGGCTTGTCGGCCGCGCTCACGCCGGAGAGGTCGACGGTGCGGGTGAGGCGCTTGTAGGAGTCGTCGGTGTGGACGGCGGCCGCCATGTACGAACCCGCGTACGGGCCGTACGGGTTGACGGTCCCCGCGAACTGGCCCGCGCCCGCGCTCGCGAACTGCGGGTACGTGTCGACGGGCAGCGAGTCGGAGGTGACGCCGTACGTGCCCGCCCTGTCCAGCGGGTTGCCGGTCGCAGCGCCGAGCGCCCCGCTGAAGCCGTCGAGCTTGCCGGAGCCGGTGAAGCCGGTGGCCCCGGGCGTCGACGTACGCGAGTAGGCGCCCAGGTAGTACTGGCTGAAGTCGTTCGACAGGGTGCCGCCGCCGAGGTCGACGTTGCCGCCGGCCTGTTCGCCCGCCTCGATCAGTTTGCCGCCCTCGTTGAGGAAGGCGCGCAGCTGGAGCTGGGTGGCGTTGCCGGGGACACTCGCGCCCGTGTAGTGGACGACCGTCTTGAAGTGGTCCAGCACGGCGAGCGCGTCGGGCGCGCCCTGGGTGGCGACGTCCCAGACGAGCGCCTTGCGGCCATTGGCCTTCAGCGCGTCCACGTAGGTCTGCGCCTGCGTGGCGGCCGCGCCCTCCTCGGCGACGACGAGCGTGTCGGCCTTGGCCCGCTGGGCCACGGTGTAGGTGAAGTGCTTGCTGGAGACCTTCTTGCCGCTCTTGGCCTTACCGGTGAACCACACCTCGACCTTGTCGCCCGGGTCGCCGTCCCGGACCTTGGCCCGGTACTCGTCGAAGTGCAGGTTGTCCTCACCGCCGTAGGTCTCGCCGCCCTTCCAGGCCCTGAGCGCCGTGTCCTGCGTACGGCCGCCGTTGACGCGGTACTTGAGCTCCTTGTCGCGCACGGCCTTGCGTACGACGACGGAGACCTCCTGGTCCGCGCCGCGGGAGTACGACGTGGCGAACTCGGCCGGCGTGAAGTCGGCGGCGGTCAGGCCCAGCGAGGAGGACGCCGTGTCGGGGTGCGGGGCGGTCTCGGCGACCGAGAGCGCGAACGGGATGTTCTTCTCGAACTCGTCCTGGATCAGCTTCTCGTCGTCCGGGAAGTTGAAGACGGACTGGCAGTCGGCCGCGTTCCACTGGTCGTTCGGGTCGAGGTTCGAGGCCGTCTGACAGGTCGACATCTCGGGGGTGAACATCGACATGCCGTTGGCGTTCGCCGCGTGGCCGTCCGCCTCACCGTTGGTGGTGTACAGCTCCGAGGAGACCTGCGGACGGTAGCCGGGGATCGCGGAGTTGTCCGGCGAGCCGGCGAGCGCCTTGTAGATCACGTCGTCGGGCGTCGTGGTGGCCACCTGCCAGCCGACGCCGTAGAGGAGGAGTTCGGCGGCGGAGTGGTAGTTGATGCCGTAGGAGAAGCCGATGCGCTTCTCGAAGGCGTCCAGCGCCCTCGTCTCGGGCTCGGAGCCGGGGCTCGCGCCGCGGTAGGTCTCGCTGGTGGCGTTGGGGGACGAACCCTCGTCGTCGTAGCCCCACTTGTAGGCGAAGTTGCGGTTGAGGTCGACGCCGTCGCCGGTGGAGATGACGCCGTCGCCGTTGACGTCCCGCAGGTTCTTGCGCCACAGGCGGGTGTCGGAGTTCTTGAAGGTGTAGTCGTAGCCGTCGGGGTTGGCCGAGAGCACGAACCACAGTTCGGTAGAGTCGACGATCTTCTTGATGCGTTTGTCGGTCTTGTAGTTGTCCAGGTAGTAGTGCATCAGCCGCCGGGTCATCTCCGGCGTGATCCACTCGCGCGCGTGCTGGTTGGACATGTAGAGGACGGAGGGCTTCGAGCCGTCCTTGGACTGCTTGGCGCCCTTGGTCATCTTGAGCGCGAGGATGTCCTGGCCGTTGACCGTCTTGCCGATGGAGACGACCTTGGTGAGGCCGGGGTTCTCCTGTCCGGTCCTGACGATCTCCTCCTTGAGACCACCGCTTCCGCCGTACGGACGGAACACGCCCTCGGCGGCGGCCTCGACGCGCTTGTCGGCCTTGGCCGACAGCGTGTGCTCGGTGAGGTCGACGCCCTTCTTCTCGAGGCCCTGGGCCTGCTGGTCGGTGAGGTAGACCTCGACCGAGGCCGTGCCCTTCGCGGGGACCTTCTCGCCGAGTTCATGGCCGTCCTGTCCGGCCGCCAGCAGCAGGGGTACCTGCTGGGCGGTGACGTCCGCGCGGAAGACCTTGACCTCATTGGGGTCGGTCCCCTGCGAACTTCCGTTCTGCGCCTGGGCTGTGGGTACGAGGCTCGCTCCGCCGATCAGGAGCGCGCCGACAGCGAGGATCGATCTCGCTCTGTGTCTCATGAACCCCCCTAGCAGTAGTCCGCCGCAGCAGCGAACTGTTGCCAGGCTCATGACAGTTCATGATCGAGTCAAGAGCACCTCAAGGACAGACAAACGCCGGTGCCGACGGCCCAAATGGGCGTCGGCACCGGCGTGTTGAACAATCCTCCGCAGCGATCTTCCTACGGGGGTCAGCCGACCAGGTTGTCGGCCATCTCCTCGGTGATGCTGGACTCCGTGCCCGGGATGCCGAGGTCGGAGGCGCGCTTGTCGGCCATCGCCAGCAGGCGGCGGATACGGCCGGCGACGGCATCCTTGGTCAGCGGCGGGTCGGCGAGCGCGCCCAGCTCCTCCAGCGAGGCCTGCTTGTGGTCCATGCGCAGGCGCCCGGCGGCCGCGAGGTGCTCGGGAACCTCGTCGGCGAGGATCTCCAGGGCGCGCTGGACACGGGCTCCGGCGGCGACCGCCGCGCGCGCGGAGCGGCGCAGGTTGGCGTCGTCGAAGTTGGCGAGACGGTTCGCCGTGGCGCGCACCTCGCGGCGCATCCGGCGCTCCTCCCAGGCCAGCACCGACTCGTGCGCGCCGAGACGGGTCAGCAGGGCGCCGATCGCGTCGCCGTCGCGCACGACCACGCGGTCCACACCGCGTACCTCGCGGGCCTTCGCGGCGATCGACAGGCGGCGGGCGGCGCCGACCAGGGCGAGCGCGGCCTCCGGGCCCGGGCAGGTCACCTCGAGGGAGGACGAGCGGCCGGGCTCGGTGAGCGAGCCGTGCGCCAGGAAGGCACCCCGCCAGGCGGCCTCCGCGTCGCAGGTGGCCCCCGAGACCACCTGCGGCGGCAGACCGCGGATCGGCCGGCCCCGCCCGTCCACCAGGCCGGTCTGCCGGGCCAGCTGGTCACCGCCGGCGACCACCCGGACGACGTAGCGCGAACCGCGGCGCAGTCCGCCCGGAGCCATCACAATCAGCTCGGAACTGTGGCCGAAGATCTCCAGGATGTCCCGCTTCAGACGTCGCGCCGCCATCGCGGTGTCCAGCTCCGCCTCGATCACGATGCGCCCGCTGACCAGGTGAAGGCCGCCGGCGAACCGCAGAATGGCGGAGACCTCCGCCTTCCTGCAGCAGGTCCGGGTGACGGGGAGCCGGGAAATCTCGTCCTTCACCGCTGCCGTCATCGCCATGGGCCGATCCTTCCATGCATCCGAAAAATACGGTCGTACGCGGCGGCCAGCAGCTCCGGGTCGTGCCGAGGGGTTCCGTCCCTCCGGGCCACCGGCGCCAGCTCGACCGCGGCTCCGAGGCGCTTGGCGGCCTCGGTGAGCACGTCGCGGTCGGGCACCGCGGCCTCGTCGGCCAGCACCACGTCCAGGGCGAGTTTAGGGGCGTGTCGTCCCAAAACCTCCAAATGACGCTGCGGGGAGAAGCCTTCGGTTTCTCCGGGTTGCGGAGCGAGGTTCAGCGGGAGCACCCGGCGCGCCTTCGTCTCGACGAGCGCGTCCAGCAGTTCCGGCACGAGCAGGTGCGGGATGACCGAGGAGAACCAGGAGCCAGGACCGAGGACGACCCAGTCGGCGTCGAGGACCGCCGCGACGGCTTCCGGGACCGCGGGCGGGTCGTGCGGCACCAGGTGCACGGACTGCACCTCGCCGGTCGTGAGCGCCACGTTCGCCTGGCCGCGCACGGTGTCGACCTCCTCGGGCCGGTCCGGGTCGTGGCCCTTGACCAGCGCCTGCAGCTCCAGGGGTACCGCGGACATGGGCAGCACGCGCCCGTGGGCGCCCAGGAGCTTGCCGACCAGGTCGAGCGCCTGGACGTGATCGCCGAGCTGTTCCCAGAGGGCGACGATCAGGAGGTTGCCGACCGCGTGCTCGTGCAGGTCGCCCTGGGACTGGAAGCGGTGCTGGATGACGCGGGCCCAGGTCTGGCCCCAGTCGTCGTCGCCGCACAGCGCGGCGAGCGCCTTGCGCAGGTCGCCGGGCGGCAGCACGCCCAGCTCGTCCCGCAGGCGCCCGCTGGAGCCGCCGTCGTCGGCCACGGTGACGACGGCGGTGAGGTCGCCGGTGATCCGGCGGAGAGCGGCGAGCGAGGCGGACAGGCCCATGCCGCCGCCGAGGGCGACCACCTTGGGCTGGGCGCCGCGGCGGCGCGGCCGGGCGCCGCGGGCCTCGACGGGCCGGCCCGAGCGGGACTCGGGCACGACCCGGCGCAGCCTGCTCAGCCGAGGAGAACGTTCCGTCATTCGCGTCCCATGTCCCGGTGCACGACCACCGTCTCCACACCCTCGGCCGCGAGGCGCGCGGCCAGCTTCTCCGACGTGGCGACCGAGCGGTGCTTGCCGCCCGTACAGCCGATCGCGATGGTCACGTACCGCTTGCCCTCGCGGCGGTAGCCCGCCGCGATGAGCCTGAGCAGCTCGGCGTAGCGGTCAAGGAACTCCTTGGCGCCGGGCTGGTTGAAGACGTACGCCGACACCTCCTCGTTGAGACCGGTGAAGGGGCGCAGCTCCGGGACCCAGTGCGGGTTGGGCAGGAAGCGCATGTCCGCGACCAGGTCGGCGTCGACCGGGAGGCCGTACTTGAAGCCGAAGGACATGACGGTGGCCCGCAGCTCGGGCTCCTCATCACCGGCGAACTGGGCGTCCATCTTGGCGCGCAGTTCGTGCACGTTGAGGCTGGAGGTGTCGATCACCAGGTCGGCGTCGCCGCGCAGCTCGCGCAGCAGCTCGCGCTCGGCGTCGATGCCGTCGACGATGCGGCCGTCGCCCTGGAGGGGGTGCGGGCGGCGCACGGACTCGAAGCGGCGCACCAGGGCGTCGTCGGAGGACTCCAGGAAGACGATCCGCCGGGTGACGTGCTTCGCCTCCAGGTCGGCGAGGGACTCGCGGAGGTTGTCGAAGAAGCGGCGGCCGCGGACGTCGACGACGACCGCGATCCTGGCCACGTTGCCCTGTGAGCGGGCGCCGAGCTCCACCATGGTGGGGATCAGCGCGGGCGGCAGGTTGTCGACGACGAACCAGCCGAGGTCCTCCAGACACTTGGCGGCGGTCGACCGGCCCGCGCCGGACATTCCGGAGATGATCACCAGCTCGGGGATGGCCGCCTCGGGCACCCCTGGTGTTTCGCTGCCCGTACTCACCTGTGCTCCGTCTCCGGCTTCGCTCTGTTGTCCATCGTGCTCGTTCACGTTCATGTCTCCTGCCCCCGTCGTTCGTCCGGAACGCCCATGGCCACGGGCTGCCCGCTGGAACCCATCGTTCCGGGTTCCTCCTCCATGATCTCTCCAGTCGCCGTGTTCACGGCGGGCGCGGCCGGAGCCGCCTGGGCGAGGGCCACGGCGATGGTCTCGGCCGTCTTGCGGCCTATGCCGGGAACCTCGCAGATCTGGTCGATGGTGGCGGATCGCAGTTTCTTCAACGAACCGAAATGTTTCAGCAGTGCCTGCTTGCGCGTCTCCCCGAGCCCGGACACGTCGTCCAGGGGGCTCGACCGGAAGCGCTTGGCCCGCTTGGCGCGCTGGTAGGTGATCGCGAAGCGGTGGGCCTCGTCGCGGACGCGCTGCAGCAGGTAGAGGCCCTCGCTGGTGCGGGGCAGGACCACCGGGTCCTCGTCGTCCGGCAGCCACACCTCCTCCAGACGCTTGGCGAGGCCGCACACGGCGACATCGTCGATGCCGAGCTCGTCGAGGGCCCTCTTGGCCGCCGCGACCTGGGGCCGGCCGCCGTCGACGACGACGAGCTGGGGCGGGTAGGCGAACTTCTTCGGGCGGCCTTCGTCGTCCTTGAGGCCGCCGTTCGGGACACTGCCGTCCTGAAGACCGTCGTCCTGCAGGCCGTCGCGCTGCGGGCCGTCCTCGACCCACTCGCCGGTCTTCTCCTTCTCGACGAGGTACCGCCTGAAGCGGCGGGTGATCACCTCGTGCATGGAGCGGACGTCGTCCTGCCCGGCGAAGCCCTTGATCTGGAAGCGGCGGTACTCGCTCTTGCGCTGCAGGCCGTCCTCGAAGACGACCATGGAGGCCACGACGTCGTCGCCCTGGAGGTGCGAGATGTCGTAGCACTCGATCCGCAGCGGGGCGCTGTCCAGGTCGAGGGCCTCGGCGATCTCCTCCAGGGCACGCGAGCGCGTGGTCAGGTCGGAGGCGCGCTTGGTCTTGTGCAGCACGAGCGCCTGCTGGGCGTTGCGCTCCACCGTCTCCATCAGGGCCTTCTTGTCGCCGCGCTGCGGGATGCGCAGGGAGACGTTGGAGCCGCGGCGCTCGGTGAGCCACTCCTGGACGGGCTCGACCGGGTCGGGCAGCGCCGGGACGAGGACCTCCTTGGGGACGGAGTCGCCCTTCTCCTCGCCGTAGAGCTGTTGCAGGGCGTGCTCGACGAGGGCGCCGGTGGTGATCTCCTCGACCTTGTCGGTGACCCAGCCGCGCTGGCCGCGGACGCGTCCGCCGCGGACGTGGAAGATCTGGACGGCCGCCTCCAGCTCGTCCTCGGCGACCGCGATCAGGTCGGCGTCGGTCGCGTCGGCGAGCACGACCGCGCTCTTCTCCATGGCCTTCTTCAGGGCCTCGATGTCGTCGCGCAGGCGGGCCGCCCGCTCGTACTCCATGTCCTCGGCCGCCAGCGTCATCTGCTTCTCGAGGCGGCGGATGTACGTCCCCGTGCGGCCGGCCATGAAGTCGCAGAACTCCTCGGCCAGTTCGCCGTGCTCCTCGGGGGTGACGCGGCCGACGCAGGGCGCCGAGCACTTGCCGATGTAGCCGAGCAGGCAGGGGCGGCCGGTGCGGGCGGCGTTCTTGAAGACGCCGGCCGAGCAGGTGCGCACGGGGAAGACGCGCAGGAGGAGGTCCACGGTGTCGCGGATCGCCCACGCGTGCCCGTACGGCCCGAAGTAGCGCACGCCCTTGCGCTTCTGGCCCCGCATCACCTGGACGCGCGGGAACTCCTCGTTCATCGTCACCGCGAGGTACGGGTAGCTCTTGTCGTCGCGGTACTTGACGTTGAACCGGGGGTCGAACTCCTTGATCCAGGAGTACTCCAGCTGCAGGGCCTCGACCTCCGTGGACACCACGGTCCATTCCACGGACGCGGCCGTGGTGACCATGGTGCGGGTGCGGGGGTGGAGGTTCGTCAGGTCCTGGAAGTAGTTCGCCAGGCGCTGGCGCAGGCTTTTCGCCTTTCCGACGTAGATCACCCGGCGGTGCTCGTCACGGAACCTGTACACCCCCGGAGAGTCCGGGATCTCACCCGGCCTGGGGCGGTAGCTGGAGGGATCGGCCATGTCTCACACCCTACTGGCGAGGGGTGACAGTGCGGCGGGCCTGTGGACAACGCCGTAGCGGGGGCTACCGGGTCTCGAGGAAGGTGAGAACGGCCAGGACGCGTCGGTGGTCGTCGGTGTCCTCGGTGAGGTGGAGTTTGCCCAGGATGCTGCGGACGTGTTTCTCGATGGTGCCCTCGGTGACCCACAGCCTGCGGCCGATGCCCGCGTTGGAGCGGCCCTCCGCCATCAGGGCCAGGACCTCGCGCTCCCGGGTGCTGAGGTGGGACAGCGGGTCGTCGCGGCGGTGGGCGGAGAACAGCTCCTGCACCAGGGAGGGGTCGACGACCGAACCGCCCCGGTGGATGCGCTCCAGTGCCTCGATGAACTCGTCGACGACGGTGACCCGGCTCTTGAGCAGATAGCCGACCTTGCGGCCGCTCGCCAGCAGTTCCAGGGCCTCCTCGACCTCGATGAACGCCGACAGGACGAGGATGCCGGTGGTGGGGTGGCGCTCGCGGATCCGGCGGGCCGCCTTGAGGCCCTCGGTGGAGTGGTCCGGCGGCATTCTTATGTCGACGATCGCGAGGTCGGGGCGTTCGGCGGCGACCAGTTCCAGGAGCTGCGTGGCGTCCCCCGCCTGCCCGACGACGTCGTATCCGACCCGCTCGCACAGGCTGGCCAGCCCCTCCCGGAGCAGCACGTCGTCGTCTGCGAGGACCACCCGTCCCCGCGCGGGCTGCTGCGATGCGTCGTCCATGGCCCCGGCCCCCCTTACCCCCCGATCGGTGCGCGCCCAACAGCCTGCCCGACCCGTCCGTTTCCGGCTAGCCGGAAACGGAATTGGGGGCCTGCCGTGACGACATGGGAACGTATCCAGGCGATTCTCGTACCAGTGCAGATGCAGGTGGACCGGCCGGCTCGGGCGAGAGCGGGCGGGTCACGGCTCGAAGGGCTGCGGGATGCGTCGGATGCGGATCGAGAAACCACGGCGGTCGGTCCGCGCCCGCCGGTACACGGACGACACGCACGCGTGGAGTGACGTCCTGGACCCCAGGGACCCCGATGTGGTGCGCGCCAAGCGCCTGCGGGACGAACAACACGGCGGAATCGACCGCCCCTAGAACCGGACGGCTGCCTCTCCGTCCGACACGACCGCCCGGTCGTACGCGAACGTCACCAAGTCCAAGGTTCCCCCGTCCTGGACTACTCCCCCCGCGTACGCCCGGGCGGTCACCCGTCCGTCGAGGGCCCGCTCAGCGGCAGCCGCACGTGCAGCGTCGTCCCCCGGCCCCGTGGGCTGCTGACGTCCAGCTTGCCGCCGATCGCCTCGACCCGGTCGATGAGCCCGATCAGGCCGGAGCCGCGGCCGGGTTCGGCGCCTCCCGTGCCGTCGTCGCGAATGGTCAGCTCCAGGACGTCGTCGCGGATCTCGGCCTCGACGCCCACCACGCCCGCGTGCGCGTGTTTGACGGCGTTGGTGAGGCACTCGGAGGTCACGTAGTACGCGGCCACCTCCAACTGCTCCGGCAGGCGTGGGGCGGGCAGTCTGAGGTCGAGTTCCACGGCGACGGCGGAGCGCCGGGCCAGCGAGCGCAGGGCGGGACCCAGGCCGCCCTTGGACAGGATGGCCGGGTGGATGCCGCGGGCCACCTGCAGCAGGTCCCGGGAGGCGTCGTCGAGGCCCTTGCTGACGTGGGCCAGCTGTTCGGCGAGTTCGGACGTCGGCTCGGCGAGCATGGACTCGGCCAGCCGCAGGTCCAGTTGGAGCGCGACGAGCCGCTGCTGGACTCCGTCGTGCAGATCGCGTTCGATCCGGCGCCGGGAGGCGTCCCCGGCGGCCACCACGCGCGCGCGTGAAGCGGTCAACTGGGCGCGGCTGTCGGCGTTCGCGATGGCGGTGGCGACGAGTTCGGTGAAGTCGCCCAGCCGCGACTCGGTCCCCTCGGGCAGCGACTGCAGCGAGGAGGCCGCGACGATGAAGCCCCACAGCCGGTCGTCGACGACGATGGGCGAGGCCACGGCGCGGCCGACGCGGGCCGCACGCCGAGTCCGGGCCACCTCATCGATCGCCCTTCGCCCCGCGTCGCGGCGTGCCTCGCGTGTCGTCCGCTCGGCCTCATCCAGGATCCCGTGCGCGGTCCCGAGGACCGTACGGCTGGCGTCGGGCTCGTGCCGCAGGACGGCCGCGGTCGTGTTCAGCAGGTCCCCCACCTCCTGCGCCACCCTCGCGAACACTTCGGACGACGGGGCACCGCGGGCCACCAGGGTGGCGACCCGGCGCAGCGCGGCCTGTTCCCGGGCGGTGCGGCGGCTCTCGGTGACGTCGCGGGCGGCGGCGTAGATGAGGCCCTCCTCGGGGACCGGCCGGGCGCTCCACTGGAGCCAGCACTCGGTGCCGTCCCGGCGCAGGTAGCGGTTCTCGAACTCGGCCAACTCGACGCCGCCGGCCAGCCGTTCGAGTGCCGCGAGGGTGCCGGCCCGGTCCTCCTCGTGGACGAACTCGATGTACGGCCTGGACAGAAGCATCTCTGCCGGGTAGCCGAGGATGCGCTCGAAGGCCGGGTTGACGCGCTTGAAGCAGCCGTCGACACCGGAGATGCACAACAGGTCGAGGGAGAGGTTGAAGATGCCCTCCAGTTCCTCTTCGGCCTTCTTGCGCCGCCCGTGCGCCGCCGCGAAGGACGCCATGGTGCCGTTCATGCCGCCCAGCAGCTGGGCCCAGGTGCCGTCGAAGGAGGCGACGTCGGCCCGGTGTTCGAGCCGGTTGTCGTCGATCGCCGTGTTCATGGAACGGATCTCGGCGGCCAGTCGTTCCGTACTCACCCGCAGTTCGCGGAACGTGTCGGCGACATCGCCGAGTTCGTCGCGCCCGGCGTAGCGGATGTCGTACGACAGATCGCCGGACGACAGCGCCCGCGCGCCCGCGGAGACCTCGCTCAGCGGCCGGGTGATCGAACGCCGCAGGGCCAGGGCGAGGACGGTGACGACCAGGAGGACCGCCAGGGAGCCGGCGAGGTCGCGCGCCGCCTTGTTCTCGGCGACGTGCAGGTCGTGGGCGCTCGTCCCGTCGAGTGCCTGCGCGGCCTGGTCCTGAATGCCGCGCAGGGATTCGATGCGGGCCTTGGAGTCGGCGAGCCAGCGGTCGTACGTGGGCCAGTGCACGGCCCGGGGCTCGGAGGTCAGCATGTCGCGGACCTTGCGCACGGCTCGTCCGGGGGCCTCGAACTGCGTGCTGTACAGCTCGGCGCTCAGCCGGTCGGAGGTGTTCTGCCGGAACTCCCGCAGCTGGGCCTCCTCCAGCGCACTCCAGCGTCCGGCGGCGGTGGGGCGCCGGTCGGCGGGCTCGGCGAGCACGACGGCCAGCTCGGCCCGCTCCCGTTCGGCGGCCTCGATGGCCCTCACCAGCGCGATGTGGGCGTCGGCCGCACGGCCCGCCGCCCTGGTGGGGCGCCCGGATTCGAGGGCGGAGACGGAGTCGAGCAGTTCGTCCTCGATGGTCTGGTACTGCTGGACGACCGCGGGCGCGGTGAGCGAGGCGGTGCCCGTCTGCACGCGTGCCGCGTGGAGTTGGCGGCCGACGGCTTCGAGTTCGCCGGCGACGTCGGCGTGTGGCCAGGAGGCGGCCCGGGCGGTGGCCCGCAGCAGTGTGCGGTCGGTGGCCCGCTCGGCCGCGGACCGTTCGGCCAGGGTGACCGGGCCGGGGCGCAGTCGGGCCAGCACGGCGGCGATCCGCTCGCGCGCGACGGCGTCGGAGACCTCGGTGGTCGCGAACGACACCGCGGTCGCCGTGTGGAAACGGTCCAGCCTGCGTGCCTCCTGCCACTGGGCGACCGCGCTGAAGACGGTGAATACCAGCATCCCGGTCACCGGCAGCAGCACGAGCAGCATCAGCTTGCGGCCGACGCGCAGGCGGGCGAGGAAGGGCGTGCGGTTCCCGCGCGGGGAAGGCGACTTGGCCGCCGTACGCCTTTGCCGGGCGAGCGGTGAGCGTCTGCCGAGCGGGAGGCGTCCTGTGAGCGGGGAGCGGCTCATGGCCGGTCCTCAGCGGCCGGTGGGCGGGTAGTACTGGTGGTCGGCGAGGTCCTGGTCGATGGCCTCGACCGCCCGGTCGAGCGCCGGTCCGGTCGCCGGGATCGCACGGTTGACGTCCGTCATGCACACCACCTCGTCGGGGCTCGGGAGGAAGGCCGGGAAGCGCCGGCCGGGATCCGGGTCGGCGCCGGTGGCGGGGATCACTGGAATCGCCGGGACCGCCCACTGCCAGGAGCCCATGAGGTCACCTCCCGCCGACCGCACCGCGGGCGCGAAGCCGTACGCGTTCCGTCCACGCCCTGGGTCGAGCACAACAGCCCGAGCCGGGCGGCGCCTTGCAGCCCCGCTTGCGGAGCTTCCTCAGCATGCCCCTGAACGCGCCGACGGTCCAGGCGCCCTCGGCGCACCCGGGAGGCGGCCGGCCCCGGCGGCATCGCCGTACGGGCCGGGGAGCCGGCGGTCATGGCCCCTTCTGCGGATAGCCGTCGTGGGCTGCCACATCCTTGTCGATGGCCTCGACCGCCTGGTCGAGCGCCGCCTTCACCGAAGCCCTGTCCAGCATGATCTTCGTGAAGGCACGGCCGAAGGCGCTGGTGATCGCCGGATAGGCGGGCGTCTGCGGTCGCGGTCGCGCGATCCCGGCGCGCAGTTGCTCGATGAAGAGGTGCTCGCCGCCGCCCACGTCGTACTTGGGGGACAGCTTCACGGCCTTGTCCGTGCCGGGGATTCCGCCGTTGGCCACGCTCATCCGGTGGACCTGCCGCGGCTGGAGCAGATAGGCGAGGAAGCTCCAGACGGCGTCGCCGTCGGTGGCCCCGGACGTGATGCCCCACTGCCAGGAGCCCATTCCCGTGACGGTGCCGTTCCCGAAGTCGGGCAGCGGCACGATCGCCACGTCGCCGGGGAACGCCTTGGTGTACTGCGGATACCGCCAGTGGCCGGCCCAGGAGATGACGCTACGACCCTCGTCGAAGGCCTTTTCGTCCTTGTCGGGTTCGGTGTAGCCGGCCTTGGCCCAGCCCTGCATGGTGGTGAGCGCCTTGACGGACTCCGGGCTGTTGAGGAAGCCGTCGGCCGTGCGGAACGTCTTCGGGTCGATGAGATCACCGCCCGCCGACCACACGGCGGGCGCGAAGCCGTACGTGCTCCACTCGTCGCCCCGCGCCGCGTAGACGAGCCCCAGGTCGAGCGGCGTCCGGTAGCCCCGCTTGCGGAGCTTGGCCAGGATCCCGGTCAACTCGTCGGCGGTCCAGGCGTCCCCGATGCCCTTGGGGATGCGGACGCCGGCCTTCTTCAGCACCGACGGACGGACGTACAGTCCCATCCCGGAGTCGAAGGTGCCGATGCCCCACAACCGCCCCGCGTAGGTGCCCTGTCGGCGGACCGAGGGCAGCAGGTCCTCCCGGACACTCTCGGGCACGCAGGAGTCGATCGGCTTGAGCTTGCCGGACCAGGCGTAGTTGTAGAGGTTGGGGCCGTCGAAGTCGAGCAGGTCGGGCAGGTCGCCGCTGGCCGCGGCGGACTCGACCAGATCGGCGTACGGACGCTGTTCGGGCAGTTTGACGAGTTCGACGCGCACCTTGTTCTGCGCCTTGTTGAACTCCTTGACCTGGCTCTGCAGCGTGCCGACCTCACCGGGCGGGCCCTGGTGGAACCACACCGTGACATGGGCGGTGCCGTCGATCCTGCCGTCGCAGGTCGTGTCGCCCGGCGCCTTCTTCGCCTTGTTGTCGCCGCTCCCACCGGCACCGCATCCGGCCAGCAGCAGCGCGATCCCCAGCAGCCCGGACATCAGGGCGCGACACCTATGAGGGACTCCGAAGTTGCTGAGCGCCGCCTTCATCGCGCACCCCCCACTCGACCGGGCTTCCACGGCCTCTCCAGGGCGACCTCATGCTACCGCTCGTGACCTCTCGCTGCGCTACGTGAGCACGAACCGGCGGATTCGGCACCGGACTTGAGCACATTCCAGCTGACCGGTAGCTCTGGCACCCACTCTTTCCGGGTAGCCGGAAGGCGCAATCACCTGTCGATGGGCACCCTGTGAGCATGTCCATGCGCTGTCTCCTCGTCGATGACAGCATCCGGTTCCTGGAGGCCGCACGCACTCTGCTGGAGCGCGACGGGATACCCGTCGTCGGCATGGCCTCGACGGGTGCGGAGGCTGTCGCGCGGGCGGCGGAGCTCGTTCCGGACATCGTCCTGGTGGACCTCGAGCTCAACGGCGAGAGCGGCTTCGACATCGCGCTGGAACTGGCCGACCGTGTCTCCTCCGTCATCATCCTGATCTCCACGCACACCCTGGAGGACTTCCAGGAACTCGTCGCCGGCAGCCCGGCCCGCGGCTTCCTGCACAAGTCCGACCTGTCCGCGCGGGCGATCAGGGAGGTGCTCGGCGACGACGGGACCACCGCACCGGCTTGAGACCGCCGCTCGCGTCTCGGCCAGGAGTACGCCGGTGTTGGGCGTCAGGTGTTGTCGGGACTTGGTCAACACGCTTCAATGCGGGGGAACTCGGGGCCGTGAACGACGGCGTACGGATGTGAAGACCCCCCGACGCCGACGGGGTGGCCCCGAAAGACAGCGTGGACACGGCCCGACCAGCCGTGGCGAGCATTCACAGAGGAGCCCCTGCATGCCGCACGCCACACAGCACGCGGACGTCGCCGCCGTCGCGACCGCGGAACTGGACTCCGCCCTGCGGGGCGGCCCCTTCCACGTGGCGCTGCGTGCCGCGATCGCCGCCCGCGGACTGCCGCTGCAGCGCGTGCAGCACCATCTGTCGCGCTACGGGGTCAAGGTCGGCGTCACGAGCCTGAGTTACTGGCAGCAGGGTGCCCGGCGCCCGCAGCGCCCCGAGTCCCTGCGGGCCGTGCGGGCACTGGAGGAGATCCTCCAGCTGCCGGAGGAGTCCCTGATCCGGCTGCTCGCCACGACCGACGAGGACCCGTCCGCGCAGCGGCCCGCGGGCCGTTCCTACCGGTCCCTGGTGGAGGCGTCGGGCGTCCTGGAGCGGCTGATGGCCGAGCTGGGCTCGCCCCTCGACGGCGGGCTGCACACCCTGGGGCACCACGAGCTGGTACGGATCGGCCCGCGGCGCGAGCTGGCGGGGCGCGAGTCGCACCACATCGTGCGCGCCCACAAGGACGGCGTCGACCGCTTCGTGGCCGTCCACCACGGCGACCCGGGCTGCACACCGGAACGCATGCGGGTGCAGGCGCTGGAGAACTGCCGCACGGGACGCATACGCGTGCACCACGACACCGGCGTACTCGTGGCCGAGCTCCTCTTCGACACCCGCCTGCGGGCCGGCGACACCTTCCTCTTCCGCTACGGCGTCGAGGACGGCACCGCGGGCGTGTCCCGCGAGTACGTCCGCGGCTTCGGGCCGGCCGGCGGGCAGTACGCGCTCCAGGTGCGCTTCGACGAACACGCCCTGCCGTCCCGCTGCCACCGCTTCGCCCAGCACTCACCGGCGGCCCCGCGCAGCGGCCGCCAGGAACTCCCCCTCAGCGGCCGCCACCACTCGGTCCACCTCGTCGAGCCCCGGGTCCGGACAGGGATCGTGGGGATCGGGTGGGACTGGGAGTGAGCCGGACGTAAACGTTTGCGCAAGCGTTTACGTCTGCCCTCGAATGGGATAGCGTCCCGGCCGGAAGGCCACGCGCCGTCGGCGCAGGGGTGCGGCTCAGGAAGGGGAACGCGATGGCCACCATGGCCGATGTCGCTCGGAGCGCCGGGGTCTCCGTGGCGACCGTCTCGCACGTCCTGAACGACACCCGGCCCGTCCTCCCCCACACCCGCCAGGCGGTCCTGGACGCCATCGACCGGCTCGGCTACACCCCGAACACGCTCGCCCGCTCCCTGGTGACCTCGCGCACCCGGTCCATCGGGCTCGCGGTGTCGGCGATCAGCAACCCGTACTTCACGGAGATCCTCCAGGGCGTCGAGGCCGGTGCCCTGGAGCACGGCTACAGCCTGCTCATCGCCGATCCGCACGACGACCCGGAGCACGAGCGCAAGGTCGTCCAACTGCTGCACGAGCGCCGGGTCGACGGCATGATCGTCGCCCCCTCCGCGCACCCGGGCGAGCTCGTCGCCTACCTCGGCCGGCACGAGGTACCGGCCGTCTTCCTCGACCGGCTCGTCGACACCGCGGCCGACGGCACACCGCGCTACGACCAGGTCTGCGCCGAGAGCGCCGAACCGACCGCCCGGCTGGTCGGCCATCTCGCCGAGCTCGGCCACCGCCGTATCGCCCTGGTCGCCGGGCTGCCCGGGTACAGCACCACCCGCGAACGCATCGCCGGATACCGCAGCGGCCTCGCCGCCTCCGGGCTCCCTCACGACGAGCGCCTCGTGGTGCACGGCGACTCCGAGTCCTCCGGCGCCGAACGCGCCACCGAGGAGCTCCTCTCCCTCGCCGCCCCGCCCACGGCACTCGTCACCGCCAACAATGCGATGACCATCGGCACCCTGCGTGCCCTGCGCGCACGCGGTCTGTCGGTGCCCGGCGACATCGCTCTGTGCTGCTTCGACGACTTCGCCTGGGCGGACCTGTTCTCGCCCCGGCTCACCGCCATCGCCCAGCCCAGCAAGGAGATCGGCGCCCAGGCGGTGCGGGTGCTCCTGGAACGACTCGCCGCCCCGGACCGCCCCGCACGCACCATGCGGCTTCCGTGCACCTTCGTTCACCGCACCTCGTGCGGCTGCCCGGAGGAGCCGCCCGCCCAGGCGCGGCCCGAACACCCCGAACTGCCCGCGAAGTCGGAGCAGCCCAAGAAGCCCGAGAGTTCGAGAAAGGAACCGTCTCGTGATCGTCGTCGCCGGTGAGGCCCTGATCGACCTGGTACCGCAGGGCACGGGTGCCCTGGCGGGCCTGAAGCCGGCGCTCGGCGGCGGCCCGTTCAACACGGCCGTGGCGCTTGGCCGCCTCGGCTCCCCCACGGCCTTCTGCTCCCGCACCTCGTACGACGCCTTCGGTGAGGCGCTGCTCGACCGGCTCCGGGAGACGGGCGTGGACGTCTCGGCCGTGCAGCGCGGTGCGGAGCCGACCACCCTGGCGGTCGCCACGCTCGACGTGAAGGGCTCGGCGTCCTACGCCTTCTACGTCGAGGGCACCGCCGACCGCCTGTTCGCGGCGCCCGAGGAACTCCCCGCCGGGACGCGAGCCGTGTCCTTCGGCACCTGCTCGCTCGTCCTGGAGCCGGGCGCGACCGCCTACGAGACCGTGCTGCGCAGGGCGGCCGCCCAGGGCGTGTTCACCGCGCTCGACCCCAACATCCGGACGGGCCTGATCCCCGACGCGGACGCCTACCGGGCCCGCTTCAAGAGCTGGCTGCCCTCGGTGTCCCTGCTGAAGCTCTCCGAGGAGGACGCCCAGTGGCTGGGCGGCACCCCGCGCGAGTGGCTGGCCGCGGGCCCCTCGGCGGTCGTGATCACCCATGGCGGCGACGGGCTCACCGCCTTCACCCGGGACGGATCCGTGTACCCCGTGCCGGGCGAGAAGGTCGAAGTCGTCGACACCATCGGCGCCGGCGACACGGTGAACGCGGCCCTGCTGCACGGCCTGTCCGCCCGCGACGCCCTGTCCGCGGAGGGGCTCGCGGGTCTGGGCGCCGAAGGCTGGACCCGGCTGCTGCGGTTCGCGGCCCGGGCGGCGGCGATCACATGCTCCCGCGCGGGCGCCGAACCGCCGTACGCGTCCGAAGTGGGCGAGGTATAGGGGCCGTTCGCCCTTCGGGGGCGGCCCGGCAGCAGGCCTACAACGCGCGGCGCCCCGCGGGGAGTTCTCCCGCGGGGCGCCGCACCGCTCTGGACCTTCTCCGGTCCTGCTGAGGCCCTGTTCCGGACCTCCTCCGGTCCTGTTCAGGCCCTGCTCCGGATCTGCTCAGGCCTTCCGCGCCCGCGTCGTCTTCTTCGCGGGTGCCGCCTTCTTCGTGGTGCCGGCCGCCGCCTTCTTGGTGGCCGTGCTGTTGGCGGTCCTGGCCGTCGCCGTCGTCTTCGCCGTCGACTTGGCCGCGACCGCCTTGGCCGCCGTCTTGCGCGGGGCAGGCACCGGGGCCGCGTCGCTGATCCGGTCGGCGCCGAGGACCTCCCGCAGGAACTTGCCGGTGTGGCTCGCCGGGATCCCGGCGACCTCCTCGGGCGTGCCCTCGGCGACGACGAGTCCGCCGCCGGCGCCGCCCTCCGGGCCCATGTCGACGACCCAGTCGGCGGTCTTGATCACGTCGAGGTTGTGCTCGATGACGATGACCGTGTTGCCCTTGTCGACCAGGCCGGACAGCACCCTCAGCAGCTTGCTGATGTCCTCGAAGTGCAGACCGGTGGTCGGCTCGTCGAGGACGTAGACCGTACGGCCGGTGGAGCGCTTCTGCAGCTCGCTGGCGAGCTTCACACGCTGGGCCTCGCCGCCGGACAATGTGGTCGCGGCCTGGCCGAGCCGGACGTAGCCGAGACCGACGTCCTTCAGGGTGTTCAGGTGACGGGCGATCGCGGGGACGGCCTCGAAGAACGCCGTCGCCTCCTCGATCGGCATGTTCAGGACCTCGGCGATGGACTTGCCCTTGTAGTGGACCTCCAGGGTCTCCCGGTTGTAGCGGGCGCCGTGGCAGACCTCGCACGGGACGTACACGTCCGGGAGGAAGTTCATCTCGATCTTGATGGTGCCGTCGCCCGCGCAGTTCTCGCAGCGGCCGCCCTTGACGTTGAAGGAGAAGCGGCCGGGCAGATAGCCGCGGACCTTCGCCTCGGTGGTCTCGGCGAACAGCTTGCGGACATGGTCGAAGACGCCGGTGTACGTCGCCGGGTTGGAGCGCGGGGTGCGGCCGATGGGCGACTGGTCGACGTGCACGACCTTGTCGACGAGGTCGTCGCCGTCCACGCGCGTGTGCCGTCCCGGAACGCTCCTCGCGCCGTTCAGTTCGCGGGCCAGGTGCGTGTACAGGATGTCGTTGACCAGCGTCGACTTGCCGGAACCGGACACGCCCGTGACGGCCGTGAACACGCCCAGCGGGAACGAGACGTCGATGTCCTGGAGGTTGTTCTCGCGGGCGCCGTGCACCGTGAGCCGGCGGGACGGGTCCTGCGGTCGCCGGATGTCGGGCAGCGGGATCGACTTCCTGCCCGCCAGGTACTGACCGGTCATCGACTCGGCGTTGTCCAGCAGTTCCTTCAGGGAGCCGCTGTGCACGACCTTGCCGCCGTGCTCGCCCGCGCCGGGACCGATGTCGACGATCCAGTCGGCGACCTTGATGGTGTCCTCGTCGTGCTCGACGACGATGAGCGTGTTGCCCATGTCGCGCAGCCGGACCAGGGTCTCGATCAGCCGGTGGTTGTCGCGCTGGTGCAGGCCGATGGACGGCTCGTCGAGGACGTACAGGACGCCGACGAGGCCGGAGCCGATCTGGGTGGCAAGCCTGATGCGCTGGGCCTCGCCGCCGGAGAGCGTGCCGGCCGCGCGGTTCAGCGAGAGGTAGTCCAGGCCGACGTCGACCAGGAACCGCAGCCGCTCGTTGACCTCCTTCAGCACGCGCTCGGCGATCTTCTTGTCGCGGGCGTTGAGCTTCAGTTCGCCCAGGAAGTCCGCGCAGTCGCTGATGGACATGCCGGAGACCTCGGCGATGGACTTCTCCATGACCGTGACCGCGAGGACGAGCGGCTTCAGGCGGGTGCCCTCACAGGTGGGGCAGGGCACCTCCCGCATGTAGCCCTCGAAGCGCTCGCGGCTGGCGTCGCTCTCGGCCTCGCCGTGCCGGCGCTTGACGAAGGGGACGGCGCCTTCGAAGGGCGTCGTGTACAGGCGCTCGCGGCCGTACCTGTTGCGGTATCGGACCTCGATCTGCGTCTTGTGGCCGTACAGCAAGGCCTTCCTGGCGCGCTGCGGCAGACCCGCGAAGGGGATGTCCGTGCGGAAGCCGAGCGCGTCCGCGAGGGCGCCGATCAGGCGGCCGAAGTAGTCCTTGGTGTGGCCGTGCGACCAGGGGTGGATGGCGCCCTCGTCGAGGGACTTGTCCTCGTCCGGGACGATCAGTTCGGCGTCGACCTCCATGCGCGTGCCGATGCCGGAGCAATCGGGGCAGGCGCCGAAGGGCGAGTTGAACGAGAAGGAGCGGGGCTCCAGCTCCTCGAAGGACAGGTCGTCGTACGTGCAGTACAGGTGCTCGGAGTACATGCGCTCGCGCTCGGGGTCGTCCTCGGGGAGGTCGACGAAGTCGAGCACGACCATGCCGCCGGCGAGGCCGAGGGCGGTCTCCACCGAGTCGGTGAGACGACGCTTGGCGGACTCCTTCACCGTGAGGCGGTCGATGACCACCTCAATGGTGTGCTTCTCCTGCTTCTTCAGCGTGGGCGGGTTGGAGAGCTGGATGGTCTCGCCGTCCACGCGCGCACGGCTGTAGCCCTTGGTCTGGAGATCGGCGAAGAGATCGACGAACTCTCCCTTGCGCTCGCGCACCAACGGCGACAGCACCTGGAAGCGGCTCCCCTCCGGCAGCTCCAGGACCTTGTCGACGATGGCCTGCGGCGACTGGCGCGAGATCGGGCGGCCGCACTCGGGACAGTGCGGCTTGCCGATGCGCGCGAAGAGCAGACGCAGGTAGTCGTATACCTCGGTGATGGTGCCGACCGTCGAGCGCGGATTGCGCGAGGTCGACTTCTGATCGATGGAGACGGCCGGAGAGAGGCCCTCGATGAAGTCGACGTCCGGCTTGTCCATCTGACCGAGGAACTGGCGGGCGTACGAGGAGAGCGACTCCACATAGCGCCGCTGCCCCTCGGCGAAAATGGTGTCGAAGGCCAGCGAGGACTTGCCCGACCCCGACAGGCCCGTGAAGACGATGAGCGAGTCGCGCGGCAGGTCGAGCGAGACATTCTTGAGGTTGTGCTCGCGCGCGCCACGGACGATGAGACGGTCGGCCACGCCGGTCCGCACCTTTCTTGAGAGAAGTGACAGGGGCGAGGCCCCCGTGCTTTCTCAGACTAGGGGGAGCCACTGACAACGCCGGTCGGATTCCCGGATGCATAACAATCCCCGGCCCTCCAGCATGCCCGACGCCGCTCCCGACCATATAGCACGTGCATTCGATTTACGGCACAGCTTCACCACCTTCACCCAAAGGTGTGGCGGGGCTAGGGTCAGCACCATGATTGATCACGGTCATGACCTGGCGTCTGTACGTGACGCGACGGACCGGCTGCTCACCGCAGCCGCCAAACTGGACAACGCCTCGCTGGCCGAGCCGTCACGGCTCCCCGGCTGGACCCGCGGCCACATCCTCGCCCACCTCGCCCGCAACGCGGACGCTCTCGTGAACGTCCTCGAGGGCCGCCCCATGTACGCGTCCGGCGAGGCCCGCGACGCCGACATCGAGCGGGACGCCCCGCGCCCCCTCGACGTCCAGCTCGCCGACCTGCGCGCGTGCGCGGCCCGCTTCCAGGAGACGGAGGCCGCACCGGCGGACTGGTCGCGCACGGTGGAGCTGCGCAACGGGGTCACCGACTCGGCGTCCATGGTGCCCTTCCGCCGGTGGGGCGAGGTGGAGCTGCACCATGTGGACCTCGGCATCGGGTACGAGCTGGAGGATGTGCCGGCGGAGTTCTCCCAGCGGGAGATCGACTTCCTCACCGAGCGCTACTCCGGGCACCCCGAGGTGACCTCCACGCGTCTGACGGACGGTACGCGCGCGTGGCGGACGGGCCGGGAGACGACGGAGCCGGAGATCACCGTCTCGGGCCCGGCACCCGAGCTGCTCGGGTGGCTCGCCGGGCGCCGCGACGGCTCCGCGCTGACCGTGGCGGGCGGCTCGCTGCCGGCGCTTCCCCCGCTGTGACCGCGCGGCCCACCGCGGGAGCCCGGGCGCACTCCCCCGCTATAGGCTGACCGGCATGACGTACAGCGGACAGGTGACGGTCGGCGGCCCGGCGGACGTGCACGAGCTGAAGGACCTGATGATCACCAAGATCGCGGTCGGCCCGATGAACAACAACGCCTATCTGCTGCGCTGCCGGGCCACCGACGAGCAGTTGCTGATCGACGCGGCCAACGACGCGGACACCTTGCTCGGCATGATCGGTGACGACGGCATCGCCTCCGTCGTCACCACGCATCAGCACGGCGACCACTGGCAGGCGCTCGCCCGGGTCGTCACGGCCACCGGCGCCCGCACGTACGCGGGCCGGGACGACGCCACCGGCATCCCCGTGCCGACCGACGTCCTCGTCGACGACGGCGACACCGTCCGGGTGGGGAGCGTGGAGCTCACCGCGCGCCATCTGGTCGGGCACACACCGGGCTCGATCGCCCTCGTCTACGACGACCCGCACGGGCATCCCCATGTGTTCACGGGGGACTGCCTGTTCCCGGGAGGTGTCGGCAACACCCGTAAGGATGCGAAGGCGTTCGCCAGTCTGATCCACGACGTCGAGACGAAGATCTTCGGCGCACTGCCGGACGAGACCTGGGTCTACCCGGGACACGGCAACGACACGACCCTGGGCGCGGAGCGACCGCATCTGCCGGAGTGGCACGCGCGCGGGTGGTGACCGCCGTTGGGCGGGGGCGCGCGGGAACGGCCGACGCCCCGCGCGCGGCTCACCGCGCACGCCCCGTGTGAAGCATTCACACGAGCCGGAGTCATGCGCGCGCTCCCCGCGCACCTTGTTGCGCAGTCAACTGGAAGCAGCCCCGCACAGGATGACGGCTCCTGCGCGGTACGGGCCGCCGGTCTTTCGATCCCCGCCCTCGACCGGCGGCCCCGGCGTGCATCCTCCGGCGAAGTGTTCACAAGACCGCAACACGCGTTCCCACTATGCGGACATTCGTGGTCGTGACCTCGACAAACGGGATGCCGGACTGCCAATCTCCCGCCATGCACCTTGCCCCTCGTCGCGTACCGCGCCGCGCCGTTGCCACCGCAGCCATAGCCCTGCTCGCCACCGCTGTCGGCTGTGCTCCGCAGCCGGACGAGAAGGCGGCTGCCTCGCCGTCCGGGTCGGCCAAAAACACCTGCGCCAAGGGCAAGTTGGCCACCCAGACGTCCGGGAAGCTGACGATCGCCACGGACGAGCCCGCGTACGAGCCGTGGTTCAAGGACGACAAGCCCGCCAACGGCAAGGGCTTCGAGTCGGCGGTCGCGTACGCGGTGGCGAAGCAGCTCGGCTATGACAAAAGCGCCGTCGTCTGGCAGAGCGTGCCCTTCAACAAGGCCTTTGCGCCCGGCGTGAAGACCTTCGACTTCGACATCAACCAGGTGTCGATCAGTGCCGAGCGCAAGAAGGCCGTGGACTTCTCGTCCGGCTACTACGACGTGCGCCAGGCCGTCATCGCGCTGAAGGGCTCGAAGGCCGCGAAGGCGACGAGCGTGGCGGACCTGAAGGGTCTCAAGCTGGGCGCCCAGGTCGGCACCACCAGCCTCGACTACATCGACGACGTGGTGAAGCCGACCCAGCAGGCCGCGGTCTACGCCAAGAACGACCAGGCCAAGTCCGCGCTCAAGAACGGCCAGGTCGACGCCATCGTCGTCGACCTGCCGACCGCGTTCTACATCACCGCGGCCGAGGTGACGAACGCCAAGATCGTCGGGCAGTTCGAGAACCAGGCCGGTACGCCGGAGCAGTTCGGGCTCGTGCTCGACAAGGGCAGTGCGCTCACCTCGTGCGTGACGGGCGCCGTCGACGCCCTGCGCAAGGACGGCACGCTGGCGAAGATCGAGAAGCAGTGGCTCTCCGACGCCGTCGACGCCCCGGTGCTCAAGTGACGGTCACGAAGGACGAGTCCGGCCAGGAGGGCGCGGACGACAAGGGCGACATGCGCGGCGGGGGCGACGGCTACGTCCCGTCGCAGCGGCGGATCGAGCGCGAGGCGTTCAAGCGCGCGCGTGCCCGCCGCGCAACGGCGATCGCCGCGCTCTCCACGCTCGTGACGGGCGTCGTCCTCTACCTGATCGTCGTCAACGCGCCCGGCTGGCCGCGCACCAAGGAGACGTTCTTCGACTGGCAGTATGCGCGCGAGGCGTTCCCCAAGGTCCTCGAAGGACTGTGGCTCAACATCCGGCTGCTGCTGATCTGCGGCGTCGCCGTACTCGTCCTCGGGATGCTCATCGCCATCGCGCGTACGCTGCGCGGCCCGGTGTTCTTCCCACTGCGCTTCCTGGCCGCCGCCTACACGGACTTCTTCCGCGGGCTTCCGCTCATCATTAACTTGATGATCGTCGTCCTGGGCGTTCCGGCGCTGCGCCTGCAGGGCGTGACCGTCGACCCGGTCCTCCTCGGCGGTACGGCGCTCACGCTGACGTACTCGGCGTACGTGGCCGAGGTGTTCCGCGCCGGCATCGAGTCCGTCCACCCCTCGCAGCGCGCGGCGGCCCGTTCGCTCGGCCTCAGCAACCGGCAGGCGCTGCGGTACGTCGTCCTGCCACAGGCCGTACGCCGTCAAGTGCCGCCGCTGCTCAACGACCTGGTGTCGCTGCAGAAGGACACCGGGCTGGTGTCGATCGGCGGTGCGATCGACGCCGTACGCGCCGCGGACATCATCGTGGGGCGCAGCCTCAACTACACGCCGTACATCGTCGCGGGCCTGGTCTTCGTGGCGCTGACCATCCCGATGACCCGCTTCACGGACTGGGTGACGGCCCGGATGGACCGCCGGCGGGCCCAGGGAGGATCGATATGAGCGACGCGCCCGTGCTGCGCATGGAGTCCGTCCGCAAGACGTTCGGCGATTCGGTCGTCCTGCGGGACGTCGACCTGGAGGTCGCCCCGCACACGGTGACCGCGCTGATCGGTGCCTCCGGTTCCGGCAAGTCGACGCTGCTGCGGTGCGCGAACCTCCTGGAGGACATCGACGACGGGGCGATCTGGCTGGACGGCGAGGAGATCACCGATCCGCGCGTCGACCAGGACGCGGTCCGGCGCCGTATCGGCGTGGTCTTCCAGGCGTACAACCTCTTTCCGCACATGACCGTCCTGGACAACATCATCCTCGCCCCGCGGCGCGTGCACGGCGTGGCCCTCGCGGAGGCCGAGGAGCGCGCACGGGAGCTTTTGGAGCGGCTCGGGCTGGGCGACAAGGCGGCCGAGTACCCGGACCGGCTGAGCGGCGGCCAGCAGCAGCGTGTGGCGATCGTCCGTGCCCTTGCCGTACGGCCCCGGCTGTTGCTGCTCGACGAGGTCACCGCTGCCCTGGACCCGGAGCTCGTCGGCGAGGTCCTCGCCGTCGTCCGCGACCTCAAGGACGACGGCATGACCATGGTGCTGGCCACGCACGAGATGGGCTTCGCCCGTGACGTCGCCGACCAGGTTTGTTTTCTGGACTCGGGCGTGGTCCTGGAGCGCGGAACCGCCGAGCAGGTCTTCGGCGACCCGCAGCAGGAGCGCACGCAGCGCTTCCTGCGGCGGATCGTGGAGGCGGGGCGGCTGTAAGAGTCGCGCTCCTGGTCGTCGGGGCTTACGCGTCGGCCCGTGCCGCCCCCGCCAGCGCCGCGACGCGCTCCACGCCGAACACGTAGCCCTGCACACCGCACCCGGCGATGACTCCGTCGGCGCGGAGCGAGACGTACGAGTGGTGCCGGAACGACTCGCGCTGGTGGATGTTGGAGATGTGGACCTCCAACACCGGCAGTCCGTCACAGGTGTTGAGTGCGTCCAGAATCGCGACCGACGTGTGGGAGTAGGCACCGGGGTTGATCACGATCCCGCAGTGGTTCAGCCGCGCCTCGTGGATCCAGTCGACCAACTCGCCCTCGTGGTTGGACTGCCGGAAGTCCACCGTGCCGCCGTGCGCGGCCGCCGCCTTGGCGCACAGGGCTTCGACGTCGGCGAGGGTGTCCTTGCCGTAGATCTCCGGCTGGCGCTGGCCGAGCAGGTTCAGGTTGGGCCCGTTGAGGATCATGATCGGGGCGTTGGCCAGGGTGCGGGGCACGGTTCCTCCGGTCCGGTGGGGTTGCGGCGATCCGGCGAGGACCGCTGTTCGGACCCGGTTTATCACGGTGCGTTCGCGGCGGGACGGCCCGTACCCTCCCGTCATGACGACGATCTCGTACCCTCCCAAGCCCTCGCCCGGCGACCGTGTGGCCGTGATCTCGCCCGGCGCCGGCCTCCCCGGGCTCTTTCCGCGCCCCCACGAACTCGGTCTCGAGCGGCTGCGCAAGGAGTACGGGCTCGAACCGGTCGAGTATCCGGCGACCCGCACGATGGGCTCGACGCCCCAGGAGCGGGCCGACGACATCCACGCCGCGTTCGCCGACACTGACGTCAAGGCCGTCATCGCGTCCATCGGGGGCGACGACCAGATCACCGTCCTGCCGCTGCTGGACCGGGAGTTGATCCGGGCGAACCCGAAGCCGTTCTTCGGGATGAGCGACAACACGAACCTCCTCGTGTATCTGCGCAACTCCGGAATCGTCGCCTACCACGGCGCGACGGTGATGTGCGAACTCGGCCGCCCCGGCGCCATGCACCCGCAGACCGCCGACTCCCTGCGGGCGGCGCTGTTCACCTCCGGCGAGTACGAGCTGAAGCCCGCCGAGGGCTGGAACGACGTCAATCGCGACTGGGCGGACCCCGCGACCTTCGACGCGGAACCGGACACCCGGCCCGGCACCGGCTGGACCTGGGTGAACGCCGACCGGTCGGTGGAGGGCCGCAGTTGGGGCGGCAACCTGGAGATCCTGGGCTGGCTGCTGATGGCCGACCGGGAGATCTCGCACGACCTGGGCGAGTACGACGGCGGTGTGCTGTTGCTGGAGACCTCGGAGGAACTGCCGAGCGCCGACGAGGTCTTCCGCACCCTGCGGAACATGGGCGAGCGCGGGCTCCTGCAGCGCTTCTCCGTGCTGCTGATGGGCCGCGCGAAGACCTGGTCCTTCGAGCGCCCCAACAGCCCGGAGGAGGCCGCCCGTTACGCCGCCGGGCAGCGCGAGGCCGTGCTGCGGGCCATGCGGACGTACGCCCCCGAGACCATGATCGTCTTCGACGTGGACTTCGGGCACACCGATCCACAACTCGTCATCCCCTACGGCGGCGTCGTCCGCGTCGACGGCCCCGCCCGGCGCATCACGGTCACGTACTGACCAGGCCCGATCGCGCCCGCACGCCCCCGTAACCCGCGGTCACCGTGGGTAGTTGACGCGGCATGCACGACGTACGCTCCGTAAGGGCACCCTCCATGCTGCGGCTCGCGACCGCCTCGCTCGCCGGCACGGCCATCGAGTTCTACGACTTCTTCGTCTACGGGACCGCCGCGGCACTGGTCCTGGGGCCGCTGTTCTTCCCGGCGTTCTCGCCGCTGGCGGGGACGCTCGCCGCCTTCGCGACGTTCGGCGTGGGGTTCGTGGCGCGGCCCCTGGGTTCGGTGCTGTTCGGGCACATCGGGGACCGGCGCGGACGCCGGCCGGTCCTCGTCGGCTCGCTGCTGCTGACCGGCGCCGCCACGGTCGCGGTCGGCTGTGTGCCGACGTACGGGTCGATCGGTGTGGCTGCGCCCGTGCTGCTGCTCGTATTGCGCTTTGTGCAGGGACTGGGGCTCGGTGGCGAGTGGGGCGGGGCCGTGCTGCTCACCGCCGAGCACGCGCCGGCCGAACGGCGCGCACTGTGGTCGAGCTTCCCGCAGGTCGGGCCCGCCCTCGGGTTCCTGCTCGCCAATGGAGTGGTGCTGGCGCTGTCGGCGACGCTGTCCGACGCCCAGTTCGCGCAGTGGGGATGGCGAGTGCCGTTCTGGGTGGCGGGAGTGCTGGCCACGCTGGGGCTGTGGCTGCGGTCGTCGCTCACCGAGAGCCCCGGCTTCCTCGAAATCGACGACCACGCGCGCGTGCCACTCGCGGAGGTCGTGCGCGACCACTGGCGCCTCGTCCTGCTGACGGCCGGGGCGCTCTCGGTCGGGTACGCGATCTTCTACGCCGTGACGACCTGGTCCCTCGCGTACGGGACGGAACGGCTCGGAGTCAGCCGTACCGTCATGCTGACCTGCATCATGGCCGCGGTGGTGGTGAAGGGCGCGCTCACACCGCTGGCCGCGCTGCTCGGGGACCGCTACGGACGACGGCCGATGTGCCTGGCCGGGTGCACCGCCGCCGTCCTGTGGATGTTTCCGACCGTCGCCCTCCTCGCGACCGGTGAGCCGCTGCTGATGTTCACCGGCTTCCTGGGCGCGCTGCTCGCGTTCATCACGATGTTCGGCGTGATCGCCGCGTATCTGCCCGAGCTGTACGAGCCGCGGGTGCGCTGCACGGGAGCGGCGGTCGGCTACAACCTCGGCGGGGTGCTCGGGGGCGCGCTCACGCCGATCGCGGCAACGGCGCTCGCCGCGCACGGGGGTCGGGTGCCGTGGGGCGTGGGCGCGTATCTGACGGGGATCGCGCTGCTGAGCCTGGGGTGCTTCGCGCTGCTGCCCGAGACGCGGCCGGCGCCGGTGGTGGTCGCGAAGGCGGTCATGGATTGATCGCCAGCTCCAAGTACGCCGCGAACAGCACCAGATGGACCCCTCCCTGCAGTGGCGTGGCCCGGCCCGGCACCACGGTCAGGGAGCTCACCACCACGGTCAGCGCGAGCAGCACCATGTGCGTGGCACCGAGGCCGAGGACGAGCGGGCCGGAGAGCCACAGGGATGCCAGGGCGACCGCGGGAATGGTCAGGCCGATGCTGGCCATGGCGGAGCCGAGGGCGAGGTTCAGGCTGGTCTGCACCCGGTCGCGGCGGGCGGAGCGCAAGGCGGCGATGGTCTCGGGGAGCAGCACCAGCAGGGCGATGATCACGCCGACGACGGCTTGGTGCAGTCCGGCGGCCTCCACCCCGGACTCGATGGTGGGCGAGACGCCCTTGGCCAGCCCGACCACGCCGATCAGCGCGAGACCGAGCAGACCGAGGCTGATCCAGGCGGTGCGGGCGGACGGCGCGTGGGCGTGGTCGTCCGCGGTGATCACCTCGCCCTGCCGGGTGATGGGCAGGAAGTAGTCGCGGTGCCGCACGGTCTGGGTCGCGACGAACAGGCCGTAGAGGATCAGCGAGGAGATCGCGGCGAAGGTGAGCTGCACGGAAGAGAACTCCGGGCCCGGCTTGCTCGTGGTGAACGTCGGCAGCACCAGGCTGAGCGTGGCCAGGGTGGCGACGGTCGCGAGGGCGGCGCCGGTGCCCTCGGGGTTGAAGACGGCGGTGCCGTGGCGCAGGGAGGCGACGAGGAGGCAGATGCCGACGATGCCGTTGCAGGTGATCATCACGGCCGCGAAGACGGTGTCCCTGGCCAGGGTCGAGCTCTTGTCGCCGCCGTCCGCCATGAGGGTGACGATCAGGGCGACCTCGATGACCGTGACGGCGACGGCGAGCACCAGGGAGCCGAAGGGTTCGCCGACCCGGTGCGCGACCACCTCGGCGTGGTGCACGGCGGCGAGCACGGCGCCCGCGAGGACGAGTGTCACCACCGCGACGACCGCGCCGGGCAGGTCGCGCCCCCAGGTGAAGGCCAGCAGGACGATCGCGAGCACCGGCACGACGGACGTCCACTGTGTCGTGAGCGACCTCAGCCGAGCGATCATGAAGCGATCGTCGCAGAGGCGTACGGGCCCCGCACTCCGGCGGTGCGGGGCCCGTGGGCGTCACTTGAACTCGGTCATCTCCACCACGTCGCAGTCCGTGAAGGACGGCGGCCTGGTACACAACACGGCCATCTGCTCGGCCATTTTCGTGGTCTCGGGGTCGTTGCTGTTGCGCATGGCCTCCTCGTAGGAGTTGAACTCCATCACGACGAGGTAGCGGTTGGGGTTGTTGCGGTCGTGCAGGACGAGGCGGTGCGTCGGGCCGCCGCTGCGGCCGGCGAACTTCTCGTCCATCCCCTCGGACAGGGCCCGCATCTCCTCGATGCGGTCGGTCTCGAAGTCGACGATCTGCACGAACTTCATCGGTGCGTCCACGGTGCCTCCACCCGGCCATGGCTCTCCCGGGGCGGGAGCGCCCAGCACCCAACGAAGCACCGGGAGCGGAGGTCGGCAATTCGCCGCGCACCGCTCCCGGTGATGGTTGTTTCTACGTCGGTCGGGGTCAGGCCTCGATGCTGTCCTTCGGAGCGCCTTCGCTCTCCGCCCGCGCCGCTTCGGCCGCCGCCTGCTTCTTGGACGCCCTCAGACTGGTGATCGTGGTGACGATCAGGACCGCGCAGATCACGCCGAGGGAGACCGGTATGGAGATCTCCGGAACGTGGACCCCGGACTCGTGCAGCGCGTGCAGCACCAGCTTGACGCCGATGAAGCCCAGGATGATCGACAGGCCGTAGCTGAGGTGGACCAGCTTCCTCAGCAGTCCGCCGATGAGGAAGTACAGCTGCCTGAGACCCATCAGCGCGAACGCGTTGGCGGTGAACACGATGTACGGGTCCTGGGTCAGGCCGAAGATCGCCGGGATCGAGTCGAGTGCGAACAGGACGTCGGTGGTACCGATCGCGAGCATCACGACCAGCATCGGCGTCATGACCCGCTTGCCGTTCTGCTGGATCCACAGCTTGGTGCCGTGGTACCGGTCGGCCACGCCGAAGCGGCGCTCGGCGGCCTTGAGCAGCTTGTTCTCCTCGAACTCCTCGTCCTCGTCGTCGGACCGGGCTTCCTGGATGAGCTTCCAGGCGGTCCAGATGAGGAAGGCGCCGAAGATGTAGAAGACCCAGGCGAAGCTGGCGAGGATCGCCGCACCGGCGGCGATGAAGATCGCCCGCAGCACCAGGGCTATGAGGACGCCGACGAGCAGGACCCGCTGCTGGTACTGCGAGGGCACCGAGAACTTCGCCATGATCAGGACGAAGACGAAGAGGTTGTCGACGCTCAGCGACTTCTCGGTGATGAAGCCGGCGAAGAACTCGCCGCCGGCCTGGCCGCTGCCGAAGACGAGCAGGCCGAGCCCGAACAGCCCGGCGAGGGCGATCCAGACGACCGTCCAGATCCCGGCTTCCTTGATCGAGACGTCGTGCGGCTTACGGCCGATGAAGAAGTCGACCGCGATGAGGGCGGCAAGGCCCACGATGGTCAGAACCCATAGGTTCACGGAAACATCCACTGCGCCTCCGGCAGTACGTAACGGCAAATGTCAGCGTCGTCGCTGCCGGAGGTCTCTTCCACCCAAAGATGGGCCGACGCCCCGGGATCTGGCCTGATCCGTATTGACGGGTACGCCGCAGCAGATAGGGAGTACTCCCCTCCGTGTGGAAAACAGTACCCCAATCACCAAGGAAAGGTAAAGCGATTGGTAAAAGAAGGACCAAGTTCCCTGGTCAGGGCGCTTTACATGTACTTGGTACGCGCTGCCGCGAGCTGGGTGAGCACCTGAAGGAGCACCTGGCTGCCGGGCGGCACGAGCGTCGGCGCGTACGTCCAGGCATGGCCGACCCACGGGTCGGCGAGGTGGTCGTCGGGCAGCGGGGTCAGTCGCAGCAGCGAACGCCACAGCGGGTCGAGCAAAGGCCCGTAGCCGGCGGCCTCCTCGCGGTCCGCGACCATCATCAGGTGGACGCCGACGGCCGGACCCTCGTCCGCGAGGTAGCGCAGCTGGGTCACCGCCCGGTCGTCGAAGCCGTGCGGGAAGTCGTTGACGATCAGGAGCTGCTCGGCAGTGTCGAGGCCGGGCGGCAGCGCGTCGGCCGCACCGCCGCGCACTGCCATCTGCACCAGGTCGACGCGCTGTGTGAGCCGGGTCAGGACGTCCGCCACCCCCGCCGCACCCAGGGCGGGCGGGGCCGCGAGCACGCCGCTCTGCACCAGCGGCGCGAGCGCCTTGACCGCGGAGCCCGCCGGGTCGATGACGTGCACGGTGAACTCACCCGCCGGATGGACCGCGAGCAGCCGGGCCGCCAGCGCCACCGCGGTGTCCATCGCGAGGTGCCGCAGTTCGTGGGCGTCCGCGAACGACTCGTCGAGTGATCCGGCACGTCCGCTGTCGATCCACAGGCCACGCTCGAGTGGCAGGCGGACCAGCATCGGGATCCGCAGCAGCTCGCTCTCGGGCAGATAGAGGTCGCCCACGCGCAGGGCCATGGGGATCTCCATCGGCACCTGGTAGCCGTGCCAGACGGGGTTGTCCCAGCGCGCGAACGCGGGCGGCAGCGCGGGCTCGACGACATCGGCCTCGGCGGCGAGTTGGGCGAGGTCCCGGTCGAGCGCCTTCCGGGCCTGATCGACGAGCTGCGCGTGCTTGGCGCGGGCCGCCTCGCGCGCGGCGTCGCCCTGCCCGCCGATCCTGCTGCGCGGGTCGGACAGAGCCTGGTCGAGCTCCTTCTCCATGCGCGATTCGGCGAAGTCGACGGCGCTGCGGTACGCGGCCGTGGTGCGGGCCAGGTCCTCGAACATGCCCCAGACCTGGTTGTACAGCCGCTCGTCCATGGACCAGCCGGTCGCGTCGCCCGCGACGGGCTGCGCGGGCCGGCCGGGCGGGGCCGGGGGTGCGGTCGGCGGGGGCGGCGGCGGGGCGGCGGTCTGCCGTCCCGGGTGGCTGTAGTCGACCGGGCCGCCTGCGGTGGGCGTGGACGGCTGGGTGACCGCGGACGGGTCCGCGGGGTAACCGGGCTGCGTACCCTGCGGTCCGTACGGAGACGTGGGCTGCGGGGTTGTACGACCGTTGCCCTGGGGTGCGGGGCCGCCCTGGTCGGGGCCTTGCACCGGTGCGGCGGCCTGGCGCGTGCGGTCGCCGTCCGCCGTGCGCTGCGGAGGCGCCGGCACCGAGCGGGCCAGGCCCTGGGCCACCGCCTCATTGATGGTGCCCGCGAGGTGGTGGGCCTCCGGCAGGCCCTGGTCGGCGAGGAGTTCGGCGAGGCCGCCCGCGTACCCCTGGCCGACGGCACGCACCTTCCAGGCGCCCTGCCGGCGGTAGAGCTCCAGGGCGACGACGGCCGACTCGGCGTCCAGACCGGTGATCGTGTAGCTGGCGACCTCGGTGCCGTCGAGACCGGTGACCGCGACGAACGGGGCAGCGACGGCGCCGAAGCGGACGGGGCCTCCCCCGCCCTCCAAGGGCAGGGCGAGCAGCACATTGACCCGGTGCACGGCCTCCGGCACGGCGTCCAGATCCACCGCGAGACGGTGGTCGGCGGCGGCCTGCCTGGAGACCTCGAGCCCCGGCTGAGTGGGCGCGCCCGGGTGGGCCACCCATTCGACTCCGCGGGCCTTGCCGTGCTCGTCGCTGAGTGTGGCCGAGGCCACGATCGGTGTGCCTGCCGAGACCCGGATCTCGAGACGGGCCTGGGAGAGCGGGTGGTTCTGTCCCCGCACCAGCTCGGCCGTCATCGCCCTCGTCCCCCCGTGTAGCTGGTGTGTCGTGTCGTGTGCCGTCAGGGCCAGTCCTCGGACAGGCCCTGACGGGAGCGTCCTACAGGTGCGGCAGGATCGACGGCATCAGGTCCTGGAAGGTGCGGCCGTTGGCCGGCGTGCCGAGGGCCGTCAACGTCCAGCCCGGGCCCGAGCGGTGCACCTTCGCCATGATCTGGGCCGTGTACGCGCCACCGCCCGCGAGCGTGTAGCGGGCGAGCTCCTGGCCGTTGGTCTCGTCGACCAGACGGCAGAACGCGTTCTGCACTTCCTGGAACGTCTGGCCCGTGAAGGAGTTCACGGTGAAGACGATCTGGTCGATGTGGACCGGGACGCGCGCCAGGTCGACGAGGATCGCCTCGTCGTCGCCACCCTGGCCGACACCGCCGACGAGGTTGTCGCCGGTGTGGCGCACGGAGCCGTCGTCGCTCACCAGGTGGCGGAAGAAGACGACGTCGACCGGCTGCTTGTCCGCGAACAGGACGGCGGAGGCATCGAGGTCGATCTCCCGGGTGCGGGTGCCGAACAGGCCGCGCCGAGGAGCCGCCTGCCAGCCGAGACCCATCCGCACCGACGTCAGGCTGCCTCCGTCGTTCTTCTGCAGACTGATGGCCTGACCCTTGGTCATGTTGACGGTCACGCGCTGATTCCCCTCTCGAACTGTCCCCTGTTGCCGCGGAGTCCGCGGTTGACCAGAACCCTACGCAGCGCCACTGACACTGCCGTACCCCGACCCGTGCTTTGTGTCGGTCTTGCAACACAGAGCGCATGTGCCGAGGTCCGGCGGTGGCTGCGGGAGGTCAGGCCAGGCCCGCCTCCCTCATCTGTCGCAGTTCCTTCTTCATCTCCGAGACCTCGTCGCGCAGCCGGGCCGCGATCTCGAACTGGAGGTCCGCGGCGGCGGCGCGCATGCGCGCCGTCATCTCCTCGATCTGCTCGGCGAGTTCGGCCGCGGGGCGGTCGGTGGGGACCGTCTCCTTCGCCTTGCCCTTGGCCGACTTGGCGCCGCCGGCAGCCTTGCCGCCGAGGGCGGGCACGGGTGCCTTGGCGGCCTTGCCGTCCTTGAGCTTGCGGTAGCCCGAGCCGAGCAGCTGCTCCGTGTCGACGTCCTCGCGGGCGATCTGCGCGACGATGTCGTTGATCTTCTTGCGGAGCGGCTGGGGGTCGATGCCGTTCGCCGTGTTGTACGCGACCTGCTTCTCCCGGCGGCGGTTGGTCTCCTCGATGGCCTTCTCCATCGCCGGGGTGATCTTGTCGGCGTACATGTGGACCTGGCCGGAGACGTTGCGCGCCGCGCGGCCGATGGTCTGGATCAGCGACGTACCGGAGCGCAGGAAGCCCTCCTTGTCGGCGTCGAGGATGGCCACCAGGGACACCTCGGGCAGGTCGAGGCCCTCACGCAGGAGGTTGATGCCGACCAGGACGTCGAACTCGCCGGAGCGCAGTTCGCGCAGCAGCTCGACGCGGCGCAGGGTGTCGACGTCGCTGTGCAGATAGCGGACCTGGATGCCGAGCTCCAGGAAGTAGTCCGTGAGGTCCTCGGCCATCTTCTTGGTGAGCGTGGTGACCAGGACGCGCTCGTCCTTCTCGGTGCGCGCCCGGATCTCGTGCACCAGGTCGTCGATCTGGCCCTCGGTGGGCTTGACCACGACCTCCGGGTCGATCAGGCCGGTGGGGCGGATGATCTGCTCCACGGCGCCGTCCCCGCGGGAGAGCTCGTACTTGCCCGGGGTCGCCGACAGATAGACCGTCTGCCCGATGCGCTCCTGGAACTCCTCCCACTTCAGGGGCCGGTTGTCCAGGGCGGAGGGCAGTCGGAAGCCGTGGTCGACGAGGGTGCGCTTGCGGGAGGCGTCGCCCTCGTACATCGCGCCGATCTGCGGGACGGTGTTGTGGGACTCGTCGATGACCAGCAGGAAGTCGTCCGGGAAGTAGTCCAGCAGGGTGTTCGGCGGGGAGCCGGGCAGTCGACCGTCGAAGTGCATCGAGTAGTTCTCGACGCCGGAGCAGGAGCCGATCTGGCGGAGCATCTCCAGGTCGTAGGTGGTGCGCATCCGCAGGCGCTGGGCTTCCAGGAGCTTGCCCTGCTTCTCCAGCTCGGCGAGGCGCTCGCCCAGCTCCTTCTCGATGTCGTTGGCCGCCCGTTCGAGGCGCTCGGGTCCCGCGACGTAGTGCGTGGCAGGGAAGACGTAGAGGTGCTCGTCGTCGCTGATGATCTCGCCGGTGAGGGGGTGGAGGGTGGAGAGGGCCTCGATCTCGTCGCCGAACATCTCGATGCGGACGGCGAGTTCCTCGTAGACCGGGAAGATCTCGATGGTGTCGCCTCGGACGCGGAAGGTGCCGCGGGTGAAGGCCAGGTCGTTGCGCGTGTACTGGATGTCCACGAAGCGGCGCAGCAGCTGGTCGCGGTCGATCTCGTCGCCGACCTTGAGGGGGACCATCCGGTCGACGTACTCCTGCGGGGTGCCCAGGCCGTAGATGCAGGAGACCGAGGCGACCACGATGACGTCGCGGCGGGTGAGCAGCGAGTTGGTCGCGGAGTGGCGCAGGCGCTCGACCTCCTCGTTGATCGAGGAGTCCTTCTCGATGTAGGTGTCCGACTGCGGGACGTACGCCTCTGGCTGGTAGTAGTCGTAGTACGAGACGAAGTACTCGACGGCGTTGTTCGGCAGGAGTTCACGGAACTCGTTCGCCAGCTGGGCGGCCAGGGTTTTGTTCGGCGCCATGACGAGGGTGGGGCGCTGGAGCTTCTCGATCATCCACGCGGTGGTGGCGGACTTGCCGGTGCCGGTCGCGCCGAGCAGGACGACGTCCTTCTCACCTGCCTCGATGCGTTTGGCCAGCTCGGCGATGGCCGTCGGCTGGTCGCCGCTGGGCTGGTAGGAGCTGACGACCTCGAAGGGCGCCACCGTGCGTTCGATGTTGGAAACGGGCCGCATGGAATCCACCGTACGACCCGCCACTGACAACGCGGTCCGATCAGCGGTTCTGCGGGGTGCGGGAACCGCGTCGGCCCGGCTGCCGGACCGGGCGGAGCGGGGGGCGGTGGGTGGGGTGGTGGACGGCCGGGTGGGCCGGGACGCCCGGCTTCTTCTCGACGGGGGTCCAGTCGGGCTTCCCCATGACCATCAGCGGGTCGAACACCACGACCACGCCGGCGAGGAGCAGGAAGGCCAGGGGGCCGACCAGCATGGGCCACAGCAGCGCCGCGGGGTCGTCACCGGTGGTGGGGGCGGCCGTGTCGTGGAGATGGACGCTGAGGGCTGCCATGCCCGTGTAGTGCATGCCGCTGACGGCGAGTCCCATGATGAGGCTCGCGCCCACGCTCCACCGGAACCCCCGGACCTGTCCGGCCGCCCACAGGGCCGCGGTCGCGGCGACCATCGCGATGACGACGGAGGCGGCGACGGTCAGCGTGTTGTATTCCAGCTGTCCGTTCAGGCGCATTCCGGCCATGCCCAAATAGTGCATCGAGGCTATTCCCAGGCCGGTGATCGTGCCTCCGGTGAACAGCGCCGCCCCCTTCGCACCCTTGTAGCCGACTATGAAGATCCCGATGCCCACCATGAGGATGGCGACCCCGAGACTGGCGAACGTCGTCAGCCTGTCGTAGTGGATCGGCGCCTGTTTGACGGTGAACCCCATCATCGCGACGAAGTGCATGGTCCATATGCCGGAGCCGATGGCCGCCGAACCGAGGGCCAGCCAGCCGGGCCTCCAGGAGCGCGCGACGAGCATGGATCTGGTGGTGCAGCGCAGCCCCAGGGCTCCGCCCAAGGAGGCCATGAGATAGGCCACCAGCGGTGTGACGAGTCCGTAGCTGAATCCGTCGACCGTGCCTTGCATGCGCGGCTGCCCTTCCCGCCCTCTTACGTCCCGGAATTCCCTGAAATGCGCCCCCTGCCAGGACCGCCCGAGCGGTCAGGGCTGAGGCAGAGAGTATGACTCCCACCGGAATGGTCGAACGATTTTCCGGCAAAGAAACACGCCGTTGCCTCAGTTGTGCGGCACCAGTGAGCGGACTTGGCCAACTCCATTCATTGTGTGGCCATCCTGTACCCCGCCGTCGTTGACGCTCTGCTGTCACAGTTGAGCTGTCCGTGATCGATCGACGTGAGGAGTACGCATGTACGCGCGCGCAGTCGCCGCCATCGCCACGGCGCTCCTGGGGGCCGCCGCCCTGCTGGTGCCCAGCTCCGACGCCCGGGCGGGCGACGTCGGCGAGGGGCCCTTGGTCATCGGCCACCGGGGCGCGTCCGCCTACGCCCCCGAGAACACGCTGGCCTCCATCGACCGGGCGGCGCAGCTGGGCATCCCGTGGGTCGAGAACGACGTCCAGCGCACCAAGGACGGCGAGCTCGTCGTCATCCACGACGACAGCCTGCAGCGCACGACCGACGTCGAGGAGGTCTTCCCCGGCCGGGCGCCCTGGAAGATCAAGGACTTCACGGCCGCCGAGATCGCGCGCCTCGACGCGGGCAGCTGGTTCGGCCCCCAGTACAGCCGCACGCGCGTGCCGACACTGAAGCAGTACATGCGCCGCGTCGAGCACAACCACCAGAAGCTGCTCCTGGAGATCAAGAACCCCGAGCTGTACCCGGGCATCGAGCAGCAGACCCTGAAGCTCCTCGGCAACGAGGGCTGGCTCGACCGGCAGCACCTGGCCGGCCGGCTGATCGTGCAGAGCTTCAGCGCGGACAGCCTGCGGATCGTCCATGACCTCAAGCCCGCCGTCACGACGGGTTTCCTCGGCACGCCGCGCGTCGCGGACCTGCCCGGGTACGCGAGCTTCACCGACGGGATCAATCCGTCGTACGGCTCGATCTCGCGGGGTTACGTCGCCGCCGTGCACTCCGTCACGGGACCGCACGGCCGGCCGCTCACCGTCTTCGCATGGACCGTCGACGACGCGGACACCGCCCGTAAGGTCGCCCGGTACGGCGTCGACGGCGTCATCACCAACAAGCCCGACGTGGTCCGGGCCGCGCTGCAGGCACCCTGAGCCCGGCTTCCCCGGGGCGTTGTCAGTGGCGGGTCGTACGGTGGGCGCATGGACAGCGATGGGCAGTACGAACAGCAGGTCGTGTGGGCGATTGTCGGCACCGACATCGGTCCGCTGCTGCTGGCCGCGACCCGCGAAGGCCTGGTCAACGTCGTGTTCCACGCCACCGAGGCGGTGCGCGACAAGGCGCTCGACCGGCTGGCGTCCCGGCTGGGCGGCGAGCCCGTGGAGGCACCCGACTCGCCGCTGCTAGCCGACGCGATAGGGCAGGTCCAGGCGTACTTCGCTGGTGAGCGGCGCGACTTCGAGCTGCCGCTGGACTGGTCGCTGATCTCGGGCTTCAACCGGCAGGTGCTGCGCGAACTGGCAGCAGGCGTCCCGTACGGCGCGGTCGTGGGCTACGGCGACCTGGCCGGGCGGGTGGGCCAGCCGGGCGCGGCCCAGGCGGTGGGAGTGGCGATGGGGTCCAATCCGCTGCCGGTCGTCGTGCCCTGTCACCGGGTGGTGGAGAGCGACGGGGGCATCGGCGGGTTCGGGGGCGGGCTCGAGACGAAGCGCAAGCTGCTCGCTCTGGAGGGGGTGCTGCCCGAGCCGCTGTTCTGAGCCACAGGTTCTGAGGGGCACGCGAAGGGTGGCCGGGAAGCGGAGGCAGTAGCAGACTCGGTGATGCGTACAGCCACTGGCATCCGAAAGCTCGGAGCCGAAGGGACGGCGATCACGCATGACCGGAAACAGGGCAGTCGCATATCTCAAGCCGGGCGCGGTGGAAGTCAGGACCATCGACTACCCGACGCTTGAACTCCAGGACGGGCCGGGGGTCGCACCCGACAACGTCGGCCGCAAGTGCCGGCACGGTGTGATCCTCAAGGTGCTCGCCACCAACATCTGCGGAAGTGACCAGCACATGGTGCGCGGGCGGACGACCGCGCCCGAGGGGCTGGCTCTAGGACACGAGATCACCGGAGAGGTCGTCGAACGGGGTCCGGACGTCGAGTTCATCGATGTCGGCGACATCGTCTCCGTACCGTTCAACATCGCCTGCGGGCGGTGCCGCAACTGCAAGGAGCGCAAGACAGGCATCTGCCTGAACGTCAACCCGGCTCGCCCCGGCGCGGCCTACGGCTATGTCGACATGGGCGGTTGGGTCGGCGGCCAGGCCGAGTACGCCATGATCCCGTACGCGGACTTCAACCTGCTGAAGTTCCCGGACGCGGCCGAGGCGCGCGAGAAGCTGCTCGACCTGACCATGCTGTCGGACATCTTCCCGACCGGCTTCCACGGCGTGGTGAGCTCGGGCGCCGGTGTGGGTTCGACGGTGTACGTCGCCGGGGCGGGCCCGGTCGGTCTGGCGGCAGCCGCGTCCGCGCAGCTGCTGGGTGCCGCCGTGGTCGTCGTCGGCGACCTCAATGCCGAACGCCTCGCCCAGGCGCGGAGCTTCGGCTGTGAGACCGTCGACGTCTCGCAGGGCAGCATCGAGGACCAGCTCGCGCAGATCCTCGGGGAGCCCGAGGTGGACGCGGCGGTCGACGCGGTCGGCTTCGAGGCCCGGGCCCACGGCAAGGACGCTCCCGAGGCGCCCGCGACGGTCCTGAACTCGCTGATGGGCGTCACGCGCGCGGGCGGTGCCCTGGGCATCCCCGGGCTGTACGTCACGGACGACCCCGGCGGGATCGACGACGACGCGAAGTCCGGGACGCTGAAGGTGCGGCTCGGCCTCGGCTGGGCCAAGAGCCATCACTTCACGACCGGGCAGTGCCCGGTGATGAAGTACCACCGGGGCCTGATGATGGCGATCCTGCACGGGCGCGTGCACATCGCCAAGGCGGTCAACGCGACCGTCATCGGCCTGGACGACGCACCGCGCGGCTATGCCGAGTTCGACCAGGGCGCCAGCCGCAAGTACGTGCTCGATCCACACGGAGCGCTGAGCGGCGTACGACCTGTCTGAGCTCCTGAACAGCAGGAAAGAAGAGGGGGTGCCCACGCGTACGCGTGGGCACCCCTTTCTGCACCCGCGGCTGGTCGTCAGTCGTAGTGCCGGGCCTCGAAGACGTTTCCGTCCGGGTCACGGAAGTAGAAGCTGCGCGTGGCCTTGCCCCGGGCGCCGTAGGAGTCGTACGAGAGCTCGGAGACGGGGGCGGCGCGTTCCTGGAGGCGGCTGTGCAGGGCGTCGAAGTCGTCGCCGGGCAGGGCCAAGCAGACGTGGTTGACCGGGTGGCCCGCGCTGTCGGCGGCGCCCGGGAGCATCTTCATGCGCTCTGCCATGGAGTGGGGCATGAGGTCGAGGATGGTCTCGTCGTTGAGCCGTACTGAAGGGAAGGAGACTTTCCCCGCGGAGAACTCGGTGATCCGCAGTGGCCGCAGCCCGATCACCTTCTCGTAGAAGTCGGCCGAGGCGACCGGGTCGTGTACCCACAGGACGACATGGTCGAGACGTGTCGTGTTGTCCGTCATGTTCTTCAGCCTGGTGTCGTCCCTCACAGGCCGCAAGGGTCTGGCCGGAGCTACCGCGCGCCTGCCGCGCGCCAGAGCCGAGGGAGTCGGACAGGACACACGCACGCACATGGTGCAGGTGGCGCCGACGAGGCCGAGCCGCACGTCGCGGGCACCACCCAGCCACAGACGGGCCTCCGCGCTGGACGGGCGACGTCGGCGGGCCGCGAGCGAGCACCCGTCGGGGGCCGGGGGGGCGACATCGGCCGGTGAGCGGGCGGCACGCGGGGCGGTCGGCGGCGTCGGCGGGCCGTGAGCGAGTACCCGTCTGGGGCCGGGGGGCGACGTCGGCCGGTGAGCGGGCGGCGCGCTGCCCTCCGGCTGCCGGCCGCAGCTCGGCAACGGCAGCCCCGGTGGAGTTGCCGCAGCCCCTCCGGCACCCCGCCGCCTCCCCGCAGGGTTACGCCTTGCGCCCCCACGCCGAGATCATCGGGGCTGTGGCCAGGTCCATCCCGCCGGCCGCGACGTTCGCCAAGTGGCGGTCGATGTCCTCGTTCGTGGCGAGGTTCGCGGTGACGAGGCGTTCGCGGACCTGGCGGATCGTGGCCGACTCGAGGGCGGCGCAGGCCGGGGAGGTGAGGGGGAAGTAGGCCTCGGCCTCCACGTTGCGCAGACCGGCCTCGCGGAGCAGGCGCGGGAGGCGGCGCCCGTAGGCGAGGTCGGCGCCCCGGTCGGCGAGCAGCTTGCGGAAACCGTGCCGAAGGCGGTTGGCGAGCTGCTGCTCGGGGCCGTGCTCGTCGGGGCAGACCAGGGGCTGCAGGGCCGGGTCGGCGTCCTCGAGCAGGAGCCGGCCACCGGGGCGCAGGGCCTTGATCATCGACCGCAACGCCCGTTCGCGGTCCGGCACATGGACGAGAACGAGCCGGGCGTGCACCAGGTCGAAGTCCTCGCCCGGCGGCTCCTCGGCACCCACGTCGTGGACGCGCACGTTCACCGGCGGCCGGGCCACGGAGGCGAGCAGGGACGTGTCGATGTCGGTGGCGACGACCTTTCCGGTCGGACCGACCTTCTTGGCCAGCCAGGACACCACCGAGGTGCCGCCCGCGCCCACCTCCCAGCAGCGCCAGCCGGAGCCGATGCCGAACCCTTCGAGGTGCCGGAAGGTCGTGGGGTCGAAGAGGGTGGCGAAGGCGTCGAAGCGCTCTCGCGCCTCGGTCTGCCGGTTGTCGAGGAGATACCCGTCGGATCGCGTCATGGCGCGATGATCCCAGTTGCCCTGCTTTCCGGAAGCGGCCGACGCGGCGCCTGCGACGAGATGGCCGAAGCCTGATTCGGCGCACCTTGACGCCCCCGGCGGCGAACCCGTCGTCCACAGGCGGGAACCAAGCGGAATGCCCTGCTCCCACAGGCTCACCCGCCGCTTACACAGACCTGGCAAACTGGCCCGCCAAGGCAAAGACAGGCGGCTCACCACGGAGGCGAACCGCAAACCGCGCATCGAGCACGGAGATCCACGCAAGGAGATCCAGATGTCCATGGCAGGGAATCTGCGGAAGGTCACGAACCTCGGCAGGGTCGGCGGCCTTCGCAGGGTGGCACGGCTGGCCCGGCGGCGCCCCCGCGTCGACCTGAGTCACCCGGCCCGGTCCCCGCTGGGCTCCTCGGTGGTGAACTGTGTGACCTACCGGGACGGTGTGCGGGCGCCCGGGGGCAGCGATCTGGTCGACGCCGTGCAGCGCGTGCGCAAGCACCGGGACGGGTTCGTGTGGTTGGGGCTGCACGAGCCGACGGACCAGGAGTTCGCGGGCATCGCCGAGCTCTTCGACCTGCATCCGCTGGCGGTCGAGGACGCGGTCGAGGCCCACCAGCGCCCGAAGTTGGAGCGGTACGGCGAGACGCTGTTCGCGGTGTTCAAGACGGTCTGCTACGTCGAGCACGAGGAGCTGACGGCGACGAGCGAGGTGGTCAACACCGGCGAGATCATGGTGTTCGTCGGCGAGGACTTCGTGATCACGGTCCGGCACGGGATGCACGGCTCGCTGGGCCCTCTGCGCGAGGGGCTGGAGTCCGACCCGCAGCAGCTGGCGAAGGGGCCGTCTGCCGTTCTGCACGCGGTCGCGGATCATGTCGTCGACGACTATCTGCATGTCACCGACTCGGTGCAGGCGGACATCGACCAGGTGGAGATGGACGTGTTCGCGGAGAACGGCGCGCGGGCCGACCCGGGCCGGATCTACCAGCTCAAGCGTGAACTCCTGGAGCTGAAGCGGGCCGTCGTCCCGCTCGGCCGCCCGGTCGAGGAGCTCGCCACCCGGCCGATACGGGTGGTCGGCCCGGAGATACAGGCCTACTTCAGGGACGTCCTCGACCACCTCATGCGGGCGAAGGAGCAGATCGCCGCCTTCGACGAACTGCTCAACTCGATCCTGCAGGCCCACCTCGCGCAGGTCACCGTGGCCCAGAACGAGGACATGCGGAAGATCACGGCCTGGGCCGCGGTGATCGCCGTGCCGACGATGGTCTGCGGTGTGTACGGCATGAACTTCGATCACATGCCGGAGCTGCACTGGAGGTTCGGATACCCCCTGGTCATAGGCGTGATTTCGGTGGCGTGCCTGGTGCTGTACCGCGGTTTCCGGCGCAACGGCTGGCTGTGACGCGGTCCCTGGGACGGGTCAGCGCGTCGTGCTCCTCGCGTACACGCTGTGGGCGAAGTCGGCGATCTGGTTCTCCGCCAGGTGCTGGGCCAGGTCGGCCTCGCTGATCATGCCGACCAGCCGCTTGTTCTCGATGACGGGGAGCCGGCGGATCTGGTGGTCCTGCATCTCCCGGAGCACGTCTCCGACGTCGGCGCCCGACTCGATCCAGCGCGGGGTGCCGTGGGCCATCTCGCCCGCGGTGACCTTGGCCGGGTCGTGGCCCATGGCCACACAGCCGACGACGATGTCGCGGTCGGTGAGGATGCCGCAGAGCCGCTCGTTCTGGTCGCTGATGGGCAGGGCTCCGACGTTCAGGTCGCGCATCAGCTGGGCCGCGCGGTCCAGCGTCTCGTGCGCGGGGATCCACTGGGCGCCACGGTGCATGATGTCTCCGGCGGTGGTCATGGAGTACCTCCCGGTGCCGGACGGCCGGCGCGGCGCGGGAACGCACCGCTAGTCCCGGCGCCCTACATTCTCGCCGCGCGGCGTGGCCCGTGCACCTGGAACTCCGCGGTAACAGACGTCCCGGGGTGACTGTGTTCAGGCCGAGAAGCCGACGATCCTGCGCGGGACGACGCGGATGATCACGCGGACCTCGTCGTCCTTCTCGGCGGGCGGGTCGATGCCCAGGTACTTGTGCGAGAGCTCGTGCGGGAGCCGCTTGCCCTCGTCGGGGAGGATCTCGGCGGTGCCGCGGATCTCGACCGAGGTGTAGGGGTTGGCGAGGTCGAAGACCGAGAGGCTGATGCGGGGGTCGCGACGGAGGTTGCGCACCTTCTGGCGCCCGTCGGTGGAGGAGAAGAGCACGGTGTCGCCCTCGCGCTTGATCCAGACCACGGAGTTCTGCGGGGCGCCGTCGGGGCCGAGGGTGGCGACGCTGGCGAAGTTCTTGCCGTCGAGAAGAGCGCGGACCGAGTCGGCGAAGGGGACGGGATCACTCGATGAGGTCGTCATGGAGCCAGAGTAACTACATGCGCGTGCATATAAAAGCGGTTTGCCGATCAACCTTTCCGAGCAACTTGCCTCTCCGACCAATCGGCCTCTCCGGCCGATCAACCTCTCCACGCCGGATGGCGCGGGTCGTCGGCGCGCACCAGGACGTCTGCCGCGCCGGCCGGGTCGGTCTCGTCCGCGTAGCGCTCGAAGGCGGGGAGCGTCCAGTGGTCGGGCTCAGGGGTGCGGCGGCGCAGGGCGCCGGGTGAGAGGAGGACGTGGGTGGTCAGGTCGAAGGGGAACCAGTGGCGCAGCAGGAGGGGGCCGTGCAGCAACAGGAAGCCGCCGGGCGGGAGTTGGACGTAGGGGCTGCGGGTGGCGCGGTCGGTGACGGGGTCCCACAGGTCGGGCAGGACTCGTCCGTCGCCGCCGGGTTCGAGGGGGCCGAACACCTCGCGCCACAGAGCGCCGGTGTCCAACCAGCCGTCGTAGTAGGCGTCGACGTCCTGGTGGCCGTACTCCAGGCGGAGCGAGGCGGGGCGCAGGAAGCCCTCGGCGCCGACGGTCAGCGAGGGGCGGCCGCGTATGCGCAGGGCTTCGGCGACGCGCTCGGCGAGGTCTCCCGGGCGGGCTGCCGGGGCGCCGTCGAAGGCGATGCGCGGCCAGGGGCTGCCGTCGGCCGGCTTGAGGTCGAGCAGCCGCTCGGCCAGGAGGTCGCCGAGCCGGTCCCAGGTGATCGCTTCGAGTCGCACACGGCCCATGATGCGTCAGCCGCCGGTCGGGATGCGGTGTGCACCGGCGGGAGAGGCGCGTGCCCAGGAGGAGGGTGCGCAGGGCGAGGGTGCAGAGGGCGTGATTTCGCGGTAGTCCGGAGTCCCGTCAGGGGGAATGAATCACTTATGGCACGTCTTGCAACTCCCCCGCCACGCACCGGGCTTCTCGTCTTCCAGCCACTCAAGAGACGGCACTGCAAGGAGTGTCACGCCGGACCGCTGGCGCTGCTCGTGCTCGAAGAGAGCGCGCCACGGTGTCTCGACTGTGCCGACCTCGGGCATCTGGTGTTCCTGCCGCGCGGCGACACGGCGCTGACGCGGCGGTCGCGGGAGGAGAGCACGCTGTCGGCGGTGGTGGTGCGGTTCAACCGGCGCAAGGGGCGGTACGAGCGGCAGGGCGTCCTGGTCGAGGAGGCGGGGCTCGCCCGGGCCGAGGAGCGGTGCCTCGCGGACGCGGAGGCGCGGCGGCGGCGCCGGGTGCGGGACGCCCGGCGGCGGGCCACGGAGGACGTGCGGTTCACGGAGGCATTCACGGCGGAGATACGGCGGCTGTTTCCCGGCTGCCCGGCCAAGCGGGCCCAGGCGATCGCGGCGCACGCGTCGGCGCGGGGCAGCGGGCGGGTGGGCCGGAGCGCGGCGGGGCGGGCGTTGTCCGAGCCGGCGGTGGTCTCGGCGGTGGTGGCGTCCGTACGGCACACGGACACGCCGTACGACCAGCTGCTGATGAGCGGGGTGCCGCGGCACGAGGCGCGGCGGCGGATCGGGGCGGGGGTGGAGACGGTGCTGCGGGGGTGGCGATCGGGAAGGGCGGGGGTCGGTTGACGAAGGGGAAGCGGGCGGCGGGCGCCGGGCTCACCTTGCACGGGCGGCGGACCGGTGGATCATGGTTGGACGCTCGCGTATGTGCCCGCGTTCTTCGGCCATGGTCACCGCGCTCGTACGGAATTTCACTTGTGGTGACGGGAGGTGCCGGGCAAGTCTCGGCCCGATACGGGGAGTTGACCTGACGTGATCGATGGACCGTACTTCTGGCTGACGGTGCTGGGTGTGCTCGGGACCGGCCTGGTGGCCGGGGTTTTCTGCGGCTTCTCGACGTTCGTGATGAGGGCGCTCGCCGCGCTGCCGCCGGCGCAGGGGGTCGCCGCGATGAACGCGATCAACGTGACCGCGGTGATGCCGGCGTTCATGCTCGTGTTCGTGGGGTCGGCGGTGCTGTGCGCGGTGATCGCCGTGGTGACGTTCGTGCTGTGGCCGGGCGACGGGAGGGTGGAGCTGCTGGTGGGCAGCGCGCTGTATCTGTTCGGTTGCTTCGGCGTGACCATGGTCGCGAACGTGCCGCGCAACGACGTGCTGGCCAAGCTGGACCCGGGCACGCAGGAGGCGGCCGCGTACTGGCCGTCGTACGTGCGCGAGTGGACGTTCTGGAACCACGTCCGCACGGTCGCCTCGGCCGGCTCGGCGCTGGCGTTTGTGCTCGCGCTGACCTGAGAGGGTGCTGAGAAGTTCGGGGCGAGCCCTGGGGGATCTCTGAGAAGAGGGGGCGGAAAGCGCTGTCCGTCCCCTCTGCGCACCTGGCCGGGGAGTCGTATCGTGGCCGAAAGGGTGCTGCCCGATGTCGTACGGCTCGTCGTACGCGTACGCAAGGGAGACGGCCATGGCCGATCCCAAGGGATTCATGACCACGCCTCGCCGCGACTGGCCCCGCCGGCCGGTGGAGGAGCGGGTCCGGGACTGGGACGAGGTCTACGTCCCCGGGGCGCTGCTGCCCATCATCACCAAGCAGGCCGATCGCTGCATGGACTGCGGCATCCCGTTCTGCCACGACGCCTGTCCGCTGGGCAATCTGATCCCCGAGTGGAACGACCTGGTCAGCCGGGACGACTGGCGGGCGGCGGCCGACCGGCTGCACGCGACGAACAACTTCCCCGAGTTCACCGGCCGGTTGTGTCCGGCGCCGTGCGAGGCGGGGTGTGTGCTTGCCATCAACCAGCCCGCGGTCACCATCAAGAACGTCGAGGTCGCCATCGCCGACAAGGCGTGGGAGCTGGGGTTCGCGCCGCCGCGGCCGCCGGACCGGCTGTCCGGGCGGACCGTCGCGGTGATCGGTTCGGGGCCCACGGGATTGGCGGCGGCACAGCAATTGACCCGGGCGGGGCACACGGTCGCCGTGTACGAGAAGGACGACCGGCTCGGCGGGCTGATGCGGTACGGCATCCCCGAGTTCAAGATGGAGAAGCGCCATCTCGACCGGCGGCTGGAGCAGATGCGGGCCGAGGGGACCAAGTTCCGTACGTCGACGGCGGTCGGGCGGGATGTCGGGGCGACCGAGCTGCGGGCGCGCTACGACGCCGTGGTGATCGCGACGGGGGCGACCGCGTGGCGTGAACTGCCCGTGCAGGGGCGGGAGTTGGCTGGGATAGAGCAGGCGATGGAGTATCTGCCGCTGTCCAACCGGGTGCGGGAAGGGGATCTGGAGAGCTCCCCGATGTCCGCCGCCGGGAAGCACGTCGTCATCGTCGGCGGCGGTGACACGGGGGCGGACTGCCTGGGGACCGCGGTGCGTGAAGGGGCCGCGTCCGTCACGCAGTTGGACATCTACGCCCAGCCCGGCGCCGATCGCGACGAGGACGCCGAGCCGTGGCCGACGTACCCGAAGATCTACCGGCTGTCGGCCGCCCACGAGGAGGCCCGCGATCTGGAGACGGCGCCGGCGGCGGACGCGGACGCGCGGCTGTTCGCGGCGTCCACGCTCCGCTTCTCGGGCGACGAGAGCGGGCATGTGCGGTCGCTGCACCTGGTCGAGGTGGACGCGCGGCGGCAGCCGGTGGACGGCACCGGGCGGACGCTGCCCGCCGATCTCGTTCTGCTCGCGCTCGGCTTCTCCGGGCCCGACCGGGGGGACGGGCTCATCGACCAGTTGGAGCTGGCGATGGAGCCTCGCGGGACGATCACTCGGGACGCCGGGTTCGCGACGAGTGCCTTCGGCGTGTTCGCCGCCGGGGATGCCGCCCGCGGACAGTCGCTCATCGTGTGGGCGATTGCCGAGGGGCGGGCGGTGGCGGCGGCGGTCGATCGTTATCTGACGGGGAGTTCGCGGCTGCCGGCGCCGATCGGGCCGTACGACCGCCCGATGACCGTGTAGAGCGCCGTTCGGAAGTCGATGTCGGAGCGGCGCGTCAGCGGCGCCGCTCGTCCGTGCCCGCCACCTTGCCCGTCGACAGCGCCACCCTGTTCCACGTGTTGATCGTGAAGATCAGGGCCAGGACATGGGCCAGTTCCTGCTCGTCGAAGTGGGCCGCGGCCTGCGCGTAGACCTCGTCCGGGACGCCGCCGTCGGCCACCAGCGTCACCGCCTCCGTCAGGGCGAGAGCCGCCTGTTCCCGCTCGGTGAAGAAGTGGCGGGCCTCGCGCCAGACGGCGACCATGTGCAGCCGGTCCTCGCTCTCGCCGGCCTTGTGGGCGTCGCCCGTGTGCATGTGGAGGCAGTACGCGCAGTGATTGATGTGCGAGGCGCGGATCTGGATCAGTTCAACGAGGGCCGGGTCGAGGCCCTCGCGGGCGGCGGCGTCGAAGCCGATGAGGGCGCGGAAGACCTTCGGGGCGGACTTCGCGAAGTCGAGGCGGGTCTTTTCGGCCACGGCGGGTGTGGCGGAAGGGACGGTCGCGTTCGTCGTCAGGTGCGTGGTGTTCGTCGTCATGTGCTCCAACCTATGAGGTAAAAAGACCCACGGTAGGGTGCATTTCCATGGCGAAAACGTGGGTCAATTCCGCCGAGCGGATCGGGGCCGACCTGCATCTGGAACTGGCCGGTGCGGGTGGGCGGCGTGCCGCGCTGACCGAGGCGCTGCGCGAGGCCGTGCGCAGTGGGCGGCTGGCTCCGGGCACCCGGCTGCCGCCGTACCGCTCGCTCGCCGCCGACCTCGGTGTCGCCCGCAACACGGTGGCCGACGCGTATGCGGAGCTCGTCGCGGAGGGCTGGCTGACCGCGCGCCAGGGCTCGGGCACCCGGGTCGCGGAGCGGGCCGAACCCCTACGACACGCCGAGCGCGCGCCCGTAAAGGCACCTCCACGCGCGCGTGCGTCGACAGCGCCTCCACGCGCGCGTGGTCCGAAGCCGCCGCCCCATCCCGGCGGCCCACGGCACGATCTCCGCCAGGGCACCCCGGACGCGTCCGCGTTCCCGCGCTCGGCCTGGCTCGCGTCCTACCGACGGGCCATCCAGCAGGCGCCCAACGAGGTGTTCGGGCCCGGCGACCCTGCCGGTCGCGTCGAGCTGAGGGAGGCGCTCACGGAGTACCTGGCACGGGCGCGTGGTGTGCGTACCGAGCCGGACCGGATCGTGATCTGCTCCGGTTTCGCGCACGGGCTGCGGCTGCTGTTCGGCGGCCGGGACCGCGTGCTCGGCGGACCCCTGGCCGTGGAGGCGTACGGGCTGCCCTTCCACCGGGAGCTGCTCGCGGCCGCGGGCGTACGGACCGTACCGCTCCCCCTGGACGAACAGGGCGCCCGCGTGGAGCGGTTGGCACGCGAGCGTGCCGTGCTGCTCACGCCCGCCCACCAGTTCCCGACCGGCGGACCGCTGCACGCCGAGCGCCGCGCCGCGGTCGTCGACTGGGCACGCGCGCGTGGCGGGGTGGTCGTGGAGGACGACTACGACGGGGAGTTCCGTTATGACCGCAAGCCCGTCGGGGCCCTCCAGGGCCTCGATCCCGAGCGGGTGATCTACCTCGGCTCGGTCAGCAAGAGCCTGTCGCCCGCGGTGCGGCTGGGGTGGATGGTGCTGCCGGAGCGGTACGTCGGCGGCGTGCTCGCGGCCAAGGGCGAGCGCGAGGCCTGGGCGAGCGTCCTCGACCAGCTGAGCCTCGCCGACTTCATCGTTTCCGGCTCGTACGACCGTCACGTACGGCGTATGCGGCAGCGGTACCGGAGCCGCCGGGACCGCCTCGTCGCGGCGCTCGCCGCGCAGGCACCGCACATCGAGGTCACCGGGGTCGCGGCGGGACTGCACGCCGTGCTGCGACTGCCGCCCGGCACCGAGCCGTCCGCCGTCAAGGCCGCCGCATGGCAGGGCATCGCCCTCGACGGCCTCGCCGAGTTCCGGCACCCCGAGACGGACACCGCCGCGCGCGACGGTCTCGTCGTGGGATACGCGACGCCCTCGGAGCACGCGTACGGGGCCGCACTGGAGGCGCTGTGCCGGATCCTGCCGCCGGGCGGGCTCCGGGATCCTGCCCCTGGATGAGCCGCCCCGGCACCGGCTCGAGCAGGTCTGAGCCGGGGCTGAACCTCAGCCCCGGCAAGACCGAGCAGCCGCCGCTCCCGGTGGTGGTCGTGAGCCGTCTCGTGGACGCCCCGCGACGCATCCGGTCGTGGGTGTGAGCCCGGCCGCCGGGTGGCTACGGCTTGCGCGCCACCGCCCCGTACCCCGGAATGACCCCGTCGTCCTGCCCGGGGACCGGCTCGCCCAGCTCGGGGTGCCACAGCTGCGGCACCTCGACTCCGGGCGCGACGAGTTCCGGACCGTCGACGAAGCGCGTGAACTCCTCGGGGGTGAAGTCGGCGGTCGCGTGACTGGCCACCAGGTAGCTGCCGGAGGGGAGTTCGGACAGCAGCCGGCGGACGAGCTCGTGTGCGCCGTCCTCGTCGGAGACGAAGTGGAGCAGCGCCACGAGGGACAGGGCCACGGGCCGGCCGAAGTCCAGGATCTTCCTGGCGCCTTCGAGGACGGCGTCCGGATCGCGGACGTCGGCCTGCAGGTACTCCGTGACGCCCCCGTCCGCGCCCCTCAGCAGGGCGGCGGCGTGGGCGAGCACGATCGGGTCGTTGTCGCAGTAGACGACGCGGGCCTCGGGTGCGATCTCCTGGGCGATCCGGTGGAGGTTGGGCTCGGTGGGGATGCCGGTGCCGACGTCCGGGAACTGCCGTACGCCGTGCTGGGCCAGCCTGGGGGTCCCCCCGGGCGTTTAGCCCTGGGGGAGGGTGGCGCGGTGCATGAACGCCCGGTTGACACGTGCCATGACGGGCACGCGCGGGTCCAGGGCGAGCATCTGCCGGCCCATGGCCTCGTCGACCGGGTAGTTGTCCTTGCCGCCGAGGTACCAGTCGTACATCCGCGCCGGATGCGGCTTGCCGGTGTCAATCTCAACCATTAACTGATTATCCATCAATTCAATATCAAGAGCAGGGAGTTGAACGAGCGTCGGACCATCACACGTCACGACAGCAGAAAGTCGGCCTCCCCCGCCTTGGCACCCTCGATGAACGCCGTCATCTCGTCGGTGGTGTAGATCAGCGCCGGCCCGTCCGGGTCGGTGGACTGGCGGACGGCGATCCGTCCGTCGGCGAGCTTCATGGCCTCCAAGCAGTTCCCGCCGTTGCCGCCGCTCCACGGCTTGTGCCAGCCCTCGCTGCCCAACTCCCGCGCGGGCATGCCGTTGTAGACGTGTTTGCGCGACTTGATGCGATCCATTCACAGCTCCTTGCGGAGATCCAGGAGGATCTCCTTCGTGCGATGTGCCGTAGCGGCCTGCGCCGCCATGCGGTCCATGACCTCGAGGTGGGTCGCCACCTCCGCGCGCGCGTCGAGATAGACGGCGCCGGTCAGGTACTCGCTGTAGACCATGTCCGGCAGTTCTGACATGGCAAATCGGAACAGCACGAAGGGCCCGAACGTGCCGGGGTGCGGCCCGTTGGTGAAGGGCGCGACCTGCAGGGTCACGTTGGGCAGCTTCGTGGCCTCGAGCAGCCTGTCGATCTGGGCACGCATCACCTCCGGGCCGCCGACCGGGCGGCGCAGCACGGTCTCGTCCATGACGGCCCAGAAACGGGGCGCGTCCTGACGGGTGAGCAGTTCCTGGCGTTGTATGCGCAGGGCGACATGGCGCTCGATGTCGTCGGGCCTGGTCTGGCCTATGGCGCCCGACCGCAGCACTCCCCGCGCGTAGTCCTCGGTCTGCAGCAGACCGGGCACGAAGTGCGGGTCGTACGAGCGGATGAGGCCGGCCGCACCCTCCAGGCTGACGTACATGGAGAACCAGCCGGGCAGGATGTCGTGGAAGCGCTGCCACCAGCCGGGCCTGTTGGCCTCCTCGGCCAGCTGCACGAAGGCCTCGGCCTCCTCGTCGGAGACGGCGTAAGCCTTCAACAGCAGCTGGAGGTAGGGGATCTTGAGGGAGACCTCGGCCATCTCCATGCGGCGGACCGTGGCGGGGGCGACGCGGAGGATGCGGGCGGCCTCCTCACGCTTGAGGCCCGCACGCTCCCGCAGGTCCAACAGACGGCGACCGAGCACGACTTGACCGACCGTCGGCGCGGACCGCGGTTCACTCACGCTCCACCTCCACCAAGTCGCCGACGTCCCTGAAATCCCTGGCAGGACGGCCGCGAGGGGTTCACGCCTGCCTCGAAAGCATGCTGACAGCCCTGCGGCGCCATTCGAAGACCCATTAGAAGATCTGTACGGTTTCGTACGGATCTCCATCGATCCCAACTGGCGCCGCTCAACGTGCTGTTGCGAGCAGTGTGCCACGGCCCTTCACCACGTCACACAGCACTCTGCATTTTTCAGAGTGACACTTGCCAAGTGTTCACGGCGGGGCGATAGTGGCAAGCGTGATTCCGTCCGCGCCATTAGGAACAGACGCTGCCGCAGGCCGCCCGCTCGGTCTCGGTACCGCGGCGGCAGCAGGCCCCGACAGGGCCGCTGCCGAGCGCCGGTTCCGCTTCGAGCTGGCCGCACATCCGGGCTCTCCCGCGCAGGCCAGGCGCCTGACGAGGGCCCGGCTGAACGTGTGGTCGGTGTGCGAGGACATCTGCGACACCGCGGCCCTGGTGATCTCCGAGCTGGTCACCAACGCCCTCGTGCACACGGCGAGCAGCCACATAGTCTGCGAGCTGCACGACGACGACGAGCTGGTGCGCATAGCCGTGCGTGACGAAGGTTGCGCACCGGGTGAGCCCCATCCGTTGCGGGCGCGGCCCGAGGAGGAGCACGGGAGGGGACTGCTCCTCATCGACGCGCTCTGTGACGCCTGGGGCGCACGCGAACACGGCCCGGGACTGCTGGTCTGGGCGGAACTGCCGCGCCAGGCCGCCTTCCCGGACACGCTCGGCCACGACTGCGGGCCCTGCACATCTGCTGCGGCGCCCCCGGAGGCGAACGAGCCGTACAACGACCTGGGCTGGGGAGCCCGCCCCAAGCCGGGCCCGCCCGGCGGTTCGGGCGACGAGGACGAGGCGGACGCACACCACAGGCAGCACGGAACGGGGGGCGCATGGCGGTGAGGGCTGTCTCCGGCGGCCAGGTACTGACCCTGGACACGCTGGTCCGCCTCCGGCGCGGACTGCACACCCCGGGCACGCCCCGGCGGCTGCCCGTGCCGGACGGTATGACGGCCCCGCTGGGCTGCGACGCGGTGGAGATACCCGCCCGCTTCGGCCCGCTGGTGCTGCCCCGGCTGCCGCGCGTGGGGTGCGTCTACGCCGACGAGGCGCACTGGTGGTTGCTCGTCCCGTCCGACTCCGACTACGCACTCGAGTGGCCGGCGCCCACGCAGTACGCCGCCGGGGCGGTAGTTCCGGACGCCCCGGCGGTCCCCGACCTCATCCACCGGCCGACCGGCAAGCTCCCGTACACGCCGCCGATCCCGCTGTACCTGGCCCTGTGCCGGGTGACGGGGACGACGCCGACGTGGTCGCGGCCGGCCATCGCGTAGACCGTGATTGCGTAAACATCCCGCTGCTGAAGGGCGTACGCCCGCGCTCTCGCCCTTCTCCCCCGCGCGCCCTGCCCGACGGGACGCGGCCCGGCGATAGTGACCCTTCGTCGACGTGGATCGGGGGAGGCCGACCGTGGGGAAATGGCGGGAGGAGAGGGGACGCTCGGGAGGGCGGAAGAAGCGGGGTGACTCGGGAACTCCCGAGGTCTCCGAGTCGGAGCAGCTGCTCTTCGGGGGACCCCTGCGCTACGACATGGGCTGGAGCCAGCACCGGGACACGTTTCTGGAGCTGAACTTCCGGGCCATGGTGACGCGGCTGCCGGGCCTGCTGGGATCGAGTTTCCGGCTCGCGTGGCAGGCCGACCGGCAGGCGGCGCGGATCGTGCTGGCGGCCGAGGTCAGCCGGGGCGCGACCCAGGCGGTGAGTCTGCTCGCGGTCAACAGCGTGCTGGGCCGGCTGATCACCGGTGGCCCGATCGAGGACCGGCTGCGCGGCGCCGCACCCGCGCTGATCGCCATGGCCGCCGTCATGCTGGTCGGGGCCCTGCTGCGGGCCGCGTCGACGTATGCCACCGGACGCCTGGAGCCCAAGGTGGAGCGGGTGGCCACGGAGCTGTATCTGGAGCGGGCGGCGGCCGTGGAACTGGCCGCGATCGAGGACCACGCCTTCCACAAGCTCCTGGACACCGCGCAGTACGGCGCCGCCTCGGCCCGGCGGATGATCTCGTACGCCACGCGCGTGGTGAACGCGATGATCTCGCTGATCGCGGCGGCGGGCGTGCTGACCGTGCTGCACCCGGCGCTGCTCCCGCTGCTCGCGACGATGACGCTGCCCAGCGCGTGGAGCGCGCTGACCAACGCCCGGCGCCGCTACGAGTCCTTCCACATCTGGGTGCAGCACGTGCGTGCCGGGCAGCTGATCAGCGGGCTGCTCACCGAGCCCGCCGCCGCGCCGGAGATCCGGGTGCACGGCATCGGGCCCTTCCTGCTGCGTCACTTCCGCGCGATGTCGGAGACCGCGGAGGCGGAGCAGGCCCGGCTGGCCCGGCTCACGGCGCGCACCGGGCTGATCGCGGCGACCTGGACGGGCCTCGCGACCACGGCGACGTACGCGACGCTCGGCGGGCTGCTGCTGTCCGGGGCGATGGCCCTGTCGGTTGCGGGGACGGCCGTGATCGCGATCCGTACGGGCTCCTCGAGCCTGGACAGCCTGGTCCTGGAGATCAACTCGCTCCACCAGGAGGCCCTGTTCGTGGGCGATCTGCAGAAGCTTTACGTCGAGGCGGCCGAACGGGCGATTCCGGTCGGCGGCGACCCGCTGCCCGAGGAGCCACGGGAGATCCGCTTCGAGAACGTCACGTTCCGCTACCCGGGCGAGTCCTCCCGCCCCGCCCTCGACGACGTCACGCTCTCCCTCCCGCTCGGCCGGATCGTGGCGCTGGTCGGCGAGAACGGCTCCGGCAAGACGACCCTGATCAAGCTGCTCGCGGGCCTGTACAAACCGGACGGGGGCCGGATCCTGTGGGACGGCGTCGACGCGGCGACCGCGGACCGGCATCAACTCGCCGAGCGGGTCGCGATGTTGGCTCAGGACTTCAAGCGCTGGCCGTTCACGGCCCGCGTCAATGTCGCCGTCGGCCGCTCCTCCGCGCCCCTGACCGAGGAGCGCATGGCCACGTCGCTCGCCGAGGCCGGGGCCCAGGACGTGGTGGAGGATCTGCCGCGCGGCCTGGACACCCTGCTGGCCCGCAATTTCAGCGGCGGCCACGAGATGTCCGGCGGTCAGTGGCAGCGGCTCGGCATCGCGCGGGCTGCGTACCGGCGCGGCCGGATCCTGGTCGTGGACGAGCCGACGGCGGCCCTGGACGCCCGGGCCGAACTGGAGGTCTTCGAGAAGATCCGCGCCCTGGCCTCGGCCGGCCAGACCGTCGTCCTGATCACTCACCGGTTGGCGTCCGTGCGCCACGCGGACCTGGTGCACGTCCTCGACCAGGGCCGCCTCGCGGAGTCCGGCACCCCGGACGAGCTGCTGGCGAGCGGTGGCATCTACGCGGAGCTGTACTCGCTCCAGGCGGAGCAGTTCACGGCGCCGGTGCCCAAGGCCGGATGAGGAGGAGTGGCGTGAAGGCCCGCCCTGAGAGCGGGCTCACGTCGTCAGGCGACCGCGTCCACGGCCGCGTCGCCGCCGACGACCACCAGGAACGTGTCCGTCGCGAGGTCCATGACGACCTCGGCGGCCAGCCCTTCCAGGCGCCGCGCGTGCGCGAACTCCTCGGCCGGCCACGATCCCCGCGGGCCACCCGCGGGAAAGCGTTCGAGCACTGTTCGCCCGTTCACCATCCTGCACCTCCAGAAAGCGTCGTGCTTGTAGGAGTTAACGCCTTCCAGGGGCAGAACGCCTCGCTCAGTTGCGGGACTGAGACGTAGTTGACACTCGTTCAGCGCGGAGTGTGAGGATCCGGTCACTTAGTGAAGATCCCGGACACAAATCGACTACTTTCCGTTTCATTCCTCGTACTCATCGTGATACCGAATGCGCTCGCTGCCTGCTGGCGCCCCCAGAACCGACGCCCGCCCCTCCGGTTCCTCCCACTCCTCCTGCCGGCCCAGCGCGGTCAGGTCCAGGAAGCTGGTGGTCGAGCCGAGTCCGTCGAGACCGCGCTCGTAGGTCGAGTAGGTGTGGAAGACCCGCTCGCCGTCCCGCAGAAAACAGCTGACGCCGGGCCGCTCAACCGGCTCCCCCTCATGCTCCAGGGTCACGTCGAAGTCGTGGTTGAAGTCGCTGCCGTACGACGAGTACCAGGGCAGCGTCCACCCCATCCGCGCCTTGAACGGCAGGATCTTCGTGTACGGCGCCCGGGAGACGGCCGCGAAGGTCGTGCCCCGCGCCTTCAGATGTGCCAGATGCCCGATCTGGTCCAGGAATCCCGAGCAGCTGCGGCAGCCGGCGTCCCACTCGGGCGCGAACATGAAGTGATAGACGACGAGTTGGAGCCGCCCCTCGAACAGGTCGGGAAGGGTGGCCTTCGCGTCGCCGCCCTCGAAGACGTACTCCTTGTCCACCGCGAGCATCGGCAGCCGACGCCGCTCGGCATTGAGCGCGTCACGCGCGCGCGTGAGCGCCTTCTCCTTGGCGAGCAGTTCCTCGCGTGCGGCACGCCACTGCTCGCGCGAGACGATCTCCGGAAGCGACATGGCCCCTCCTGTGCAACGGTCCCTTCCGGGTGGTGACCGTGCGGAGGGGCAGAACTCATCGCTGCTTCAGAAATTCTTCTGCCGGGAGTTCTTCTGTCGCGAGCTCGTCTGTCAGGAGTACGTCTGTCAGGAGTACGTCTGTCAGGAGTTCGCCTGTCAGGTGATCGTCTGTCAGGAGTTCTTCTGTGCGTACGTCACCGGAAGGTCGACCAGGCCGCGGGCGCGCAGGGAGCGGCGCCATCGCAGGTCCTTGTCCGCGAGCGTGAGTTCGGGGAAGCGCTCCAGGAGGGCGGCGACGGCGATCTCGGTCTCGGCGCGGGCCAGGGGTGCGCCCAGGCAGTAGTGGATGCCATGGCCGAGGGCGAGGTGGCCGGAGGCGTCGCGGGCGAGGTCGAGGCGGTCGGGGTCGGGGAAGCGGGCGGGGTCGCGGTCGGCGGCGGACAGGGAGACCCAGACGGTCTCGCCGGCCGGGACGGTGACGCCGCCGATCGTCACGTCCTCGACGGGGAAGCGCCGGATGGCGAGCAGGGCGGGGCCCTCGTAGCGGAGGAACTCCTGCACCATGGTGGGGAGTTGCGACATGTCCTCGCGCAGGTCGGCCAGTTGCTCGGGGTGTTGCAGCAGGGCGAGCACGGCGTTGCCGATGAGCTGCACCGTGTTCTCGTATCCGGCGAAGAGGATGAGGAAGGCGAGGGACATCAACTCGTCCTCGCTGAGCCGGTCGCCCTCGTCGCGCACGGCGATCAGGTCGGAGAGCAGGTCGTCGGCCGGTTCCCGGCGCTTGTCCACGAGGAGTTGGGTGAGGTAGCCGAGCATCGCGACCACCGCCTCCTTGGCCGCTTCGGGACGCGCCGGGTCGGGGGCGATGAGGGTGTCGGTCCAGACGCGGAAGTCCAGGCGCTGCTGCTCCGGGATGCCGAGCAGGTCGCAGATGACGGTGATCGGCAGGGGTGCGGCGTAGGCGGCGACCAGGTCGGCGGTGCCGTGCGGGCCGAGCGCGTCGAGGAGTTGGTCGGCGGTGCGCCGGATCGGCGTACGGAGCTGCTCGACGCGGCGCGTGGTGAAGGCCCGGCCGACCAGGCGGCGGATGCGGGTGTGGTCGGGCGGGTCCATGTTGAGAAGGTTGGCGTCGAGCGCGGGCGGCAGGGAGAAGCCCTTGTAGGTGCCCGCCGTGGCATGCCGCTTGTCGACGGAGAGCCGTGGGTCGGCGAGGGCCGCACGCACGTCGTCGTAGCGGGTGACGATCCAGGCGGGAGTGCCGTCCGGTCCGGCGATGCTGTGCACGGGCGCGGTGTCGCGCAGGCGCCGGTAGACGTCGTACGGGTGGTCGAGGAGGCCGTCGGCGGGATCCATGACCTCACCCTAGGGGCGCCGGGGCGCCGACGAGATCACCTGCCCGACTGGGTTATGCCCTGGGCGAGTTGACCGACGACGTCGAGAACGCCCTGGCCGAAAGCGGTGGGGGCGATCAGTATGCCGAACACCAACACGATGGCCACGGTGAGCTTCTCGTCGTTCCGGCTGCGAGCCTCGGTGCGGCGCCCCAGCCGCACGGCAATGATCACAGCGAGCAGCACCCCGACATCGATCGTCAGCTCCACCGGCCGGCCCTTCCCCTCGGACGAGTCTGTCCCGGCCTTCTTGTGTAGCGTGAAACCACCCAGCGCGACCGCCTGGTTACTGCTGGTTGGCGGCAAAGTACTTGTATGAGGCCGGTTTCTAGGTCTTGTAATCCTGGATGCGCCGACCATGGCTCCGGTCGAGGAGGGCCGGCATCCGCTCCCCCAACTCCCTTACCACCGCCGGGACATCGAGGGTGAGCAGCTCGCGGTCGCGCATCAGTACCCGCCCGTCGACGATCGTCGTCCGTACGTCGGAGGAGCGGGCGCTGTGCACGAGGGTGGCGGCGAGGTCGTGGACGGGCTGGGTGTGCGGACCGGTGAGGTCGACGAGGATGATGTCCGCCCGGCGGCCGGGGCGCAGGGTGCCGAGGGTGTCGCCGAGGCCTACCGCCCGCGCGCTCTGCAGCGTTGCGTGGTGCAGGGCTTGACGGGACGTCAGCCATCGCGGGTCGCCCGTGGTCGACTTCTGGATGAGGGCGGTGAGCGCCATCGCCTCCCACACGTCGAGGGAGTTGTTGGAGGCGGCGCCGTCGGTGGCGAGTCCGACGGGGACGCCGATGTCGTACAGGGCGCGGACCGGAGTCGTGGTGGGCCAGGCGAACTTGAGGTAGCCGCGGGGCGCGGTGGCGACGGCCACGCGGCCGCTGGCGTTTTCGAGAAGGGGCAGGTCGCGGTCGAGGATGCCGGTGCCGTGCGCGATGAGGACGTCGGCGTCGAGGAGTCCGGTGCGGTGGAGGACCTCGACGGGAGTGATGCCGTGGCGGTCGAGGCTGACCTCGGTCTGGTCGCGGTTCTCGGCGGCGTGGATGTGGACCGGCAGGCCGTGTTCCCGGGCGAGTTCGGCGGTGGCGGTGAGGTCGGTGTCGTCGACGGTGTAGGGCGCGTGCGGGGCGAGGGCGGTGGTGATGCGGCCGCCGGCGCCGCCCCGGTGTCGTAGCGCGAACTCCAGGGATTTCTCCCGGCCTTGAGGCCCCTGGGAGGAGAAGTACGCCTCTCCGAGGTGGGCCCGGATCCCGCACTCGGCGACTACGGCGGCGACCGCGTCCATGGCGAAGTAGTGGTCCGCGAAGCAGGTGACGCCGCCGCGGATCATCTCGGCGCAGGCCAGCCGCGCCCCCAACTCCACGTCCTTTTCCGTGAGGTTGGACTCGATGGGCCAGACGACGTCGTTGAACCACTCCTCGGTGGGCAGGTCCTCGGCGACGCCGCGCAGCGCGACCATCGGCGCGTGCGTGTGGCAGTTGATCAGGCCGGGCATCGCGACCTGCCCGCGCCCGTCGATGCGCTCGGCCGCGGCGAGGTGCTCCACCGCGGAGGCGGTCGTCACCGACTCGACGACCCCGTCCCGTACGACGACGGCCGCGTCCTCCTCGAACCCGGTCCGTTCTTGATCGTCGTGCACGAGGACGGTGCAGCCGGTAATGATGAGATCGGCTGGAGAGTGATCGGCAGGAGACGGATCGGCGGGAGAGTCGGTCATCCCGCCAACGTACGACGCGGTCGTCGGGTCGCGTGAGCCGAACCGCGCATCCGGTCGCGGCTCTGTCGCGGAATCGGCCGGACAGGGACCCTGGCCTCACACCACGGCTCGTCCGAAGGCTTCTGGAGAGGGGCCCGGCATGATCCTCGGCACCTGGAACCTGGAGAACCTGTACCGGCCCGGCGGCCCCTTCGGGCCCAAGGACAAGGCCGCCTACGAGACGAAGCTGGCCGCCCTGGCCGCCGTGCTCACGGACCTCGACCCGACGCTGCTCGGCGTACAGGAGGTCGGTGAGCCCGAGGCGCTGGGCGACCTGGTCGACATGCTGGACGGCGACTGGCACGTCGCGCTGTCGGAGCATCCGGACGGCCGGGGCATCCGGGTCGGATTCCTCGGTCGTAGGGCGATGGAGGTGCTGTCGGACACGAACGCGTTCCCGGCGAAGCTGCGCCCCATACAGGACAACGACTCCGGTGCGCAGGTGTCGGCGGCGGGCCGCGGCTTCCTGGCGATCGAGGTGGCGACCGATTTCGGCCCGCTGCGGGTGGCCGTGGCCCATCTCAAGTCGAAACTGCTGTCGTACCCGGGAGGCCGTTTCTTCCCCCACGACGAGGGCGAACGGGCCCGCTACGGCGCCTACGCCCTCTACCGGCGGGCCGCCGAGGCGACGACGCTGCGCGCGCTGGCCGACGTCCTGCTGGCCGGGGACGGACGCGAGCGGGACGTCGCCGTGCTGGGCGACCTGAACGACGAGGTGCAGGCCGCGACCACACAGATCCTGCTCGGCCCGCCGGGCTCCGAGATCGGCACACCCGGCTACGACAGGCCGGACCAGGGCGACGCGCTGCGGCTGTGGGACGTGGCCCCGCTGATCCCCGCCGAGCAGCGCTACTCCCGCATCAATTCCGGACGGCGTGAGCTGATCGACCACATCCTGGTGAGCCACCGCCTGGTCCGGCGGGTGACGGCGGCGGGCACGGGCCTCCCGGGCGACGGGACGCTGCGGCTGCCGTCGGTGGGGCCGGATCCGGCGGACCGGCGGGGAAAGCCGGGGTCGGACCATGCGCCGGTGTGGGTGCGGCTGGGGCCGTAGGCGGCAGGCGGCAGGCGGCAGGCGGCAGGCGGCAGGCGGCAGGCGGCAGGCGGCAGCTCAGGGTGCGGTGACCCGGATCTTGGACTGGCCGTGCGGGAGTTCCTCCCAGTCCTCCATGAAGCGGGCCCGCAGCCCGTGCTTCTCGGCCAGCGCCACCAGCGTCTCGGTGCGGTAGTAGAAGTCCTCCCTCAGCACCTGGTGCTCCTCGCCCTCCGTGCGGTCGAAGGTGAAGTCGAACCAGCCGCCCGGTGCGAGCACCCGCCCGACGTGGGACAGGCACTCCTCGATGACCGGGAGCGGGGAGTGCGAGAAGACGCTGTGCGCGTGGACGACGTCGAAGTGGGAGTCGGGCAGGAAGGTCAGCGTCAGGTCGCGTACGGGAGTGAGGGTGGGGAGCCGCTTCTCCAGGCCCATGTCCACGACTGTGTCCTGCGCGGCGACCAGGATGTCGGGCGAGATGTCGATGCCGTAGTAGTGCCCGGGCTCCAGGTGCCGGATGAACCGCCAGCCGCCGCGCAGGTTGCCGCAGCCGATCTCCAGCATGTGGTGCTCGGGCCGCAGGCCGTGGCCGACGAGGTAGTCGAACTGCATGGCCCCCAGCGCCAGCCAGCGCTCCCGGTTGCGGCTGCCGACCGCCGCGTCCGGGTCGGCGCGGGTGTCCGAGCGCATCACGGCGCGGTAGTAGGAGACGTGGTCCGGGTGGCGGCGGCTCAGCCACATGTCCCTGGCGGCGCGTGCCAGATGGCGGGGCACCCGGTCGGGATGGCGCAGGGCGTAGGTGAGTCGGTGGCCGAGGGCGGAGCGGTCGGCGGTGAGGTTCTTGGCAGGCATGGCGCCGTTGCCTTTCCGAGCTGGTGGCATGGGGTCAGCTTCCAGCCTCGGGGCGTGGACGGGGCGGACGGCTCGGCCGACAGGAGCAGGTCCGAGGGCGGTTCGGGTGAACGCGATGTCAGCCGATCGGTTGATGCGGTCGGGAGTGCGTCGCGTTAGACACGGAGGATGAGGCAGCGAACGATGAGACGGCCGTCCCCCACGGCCACCGATCCCGACGAGCGCCGGCTGGCCGCGGTCGTGCACGGCGCGTTCTTTTTGCTGTTGTGCTCGTCGTTCGCGCGCTTCCTGACCCGCGACCAGGGCGGTGCCCGTACGGGATGGGTGGTGGCTCTCTTCACCATCTTCTGCCTGATCTACGTCCTCGGGCACTTCGTGGCCCCGGCCCCCCGCCCCGGTTCGCCGCCGACCGCACGCCACCTGGCCTGGCTGGCTACGGTGTCCGCGGTCTGGGTGGTGCTGCTCGTCCTCGCGCCGAGCGCCACCTGGTGCGCGATGCCGCTGCTGTTCGCCGGTCTGCACGCGCTGCCCCCGCGGCTGTCGGTGCCGCTGGCCGCCGTACTCACCGGGCTGGTCGTCGTCACCGAGGTACGCGTGGCCGACGGCACGCTCAACCCCAACATGGTCATCGCTCCGCCCGCCGTCGCCGCGGTCGCCATCGCCGTACTGGTCCGTCTCCAGCGTCAGGCGGCCCGGCAGCGCGTCCTGATCGACGACCTCGTCCGCACCCGCCGCGACCTCGCGGCCACCGAACGCCGGGCGGGCGTCCTGGCGGAACGGCAGCGGCTGTCGACGGAGATCCACGACACCCTCGCGCAGGGCCTGTCCAGTCAGCAGATGCTGCTGCAGGCCGCCGAGCGCGTATGGGAGACAGACCCGGACGCGGCCCGCGCGCACCTCCGCAAGGCGGCCGGAATCACCTCCCGCAGCCTCGCCGAGGCCCGCCGTTTCGTCCACGACCTGGCACCGGCCGACCTCGCGGAGAACTCCCTGCCCGCGGCCCTGAGCGCGCTCGCCGAACGGGAGAGCGGTCCCGGTCTCGCGGTGGAGTTCCACCTCGACGGCGAGGCGGGCCCGCTCCCCGAACGCATCGAGGCCGCCCTTTTGCGCATCGCCCAGGGCGCGCTGGCCAACGTACGCGAGCACTCCGCCGCGACCCGGGCCGCGCTGACCCTGACCTGCCTGGACGACCAGATCTCGCTGGACGTCGCGGACAACGGGCGGGGGTTCGAGGTGGCGGAGTTGCCGACGGAACCGGGCCGCACGCGGGGTCACGGCCTGCCGGCCATGCGCATCCGGGCCCGCCAGTCGGGCGGCACGCTCATCCTGGAATCGACGCCGGGCGAGGGCACGGTCGTCACGGTCACCGTCCCCTTCGTCGCCGAACCCCTCAAGGAGCGCGTCTCGTGAGTACCCCCGTCCGTCTTCTGCTGTGCGACGACCACGCAGTGGTACGGGCCGGCCTGCGCGCCCTGCTGTCGAGCGCGGCCGGCATCGAGGTGGTCGGCGAGGCGGGCAGCGGCGAGGAGGCGCTCGCCATGGCCGCGCGCGTGCACCCCGACGTCGTACTGATGGACCTCCAACTCGGGGACGGCATGGACGGCGTGACGGCCACCCGTCACCTGACAGCCGGCGGTGAATACGCTGAAGTGGCGCCCCGCGTCCTGGTGTTGACGATGTTCGACACCGACGCCGACATCACCCGAGCCATCGAGGCGGGCGCCACGGGGTATCTGCTGAAGGCGGAACGCCCGGACGAACTCTTCGCGGCGATCCACAGCGCCGCCTCCGGCCGTACGGCCCTCTCGGCACCGGTCGCCGACCGCCTGCTGGCCCAGATGCGCAGCCCGCGCCCCACCCTCTCCGACCGCGAACACGAGATCCTCGGCCAGCTCGCCCGCGGCCTCGGCAACCGCGAGATCGCCCGAGCGCTGTTCATCAGCGAGGCGACGGTGAAGACCCATCTGGGCCGGATCTACGGCAAGTTGGGGGTGGAGACGCGGGCGGGGGCGGTGGCGGTGGCGAAGGAGCGGCGGCTACTGGCGTGACGCTGCCTCCTGCCGCCGACAGGCCTGGTCGAGCCGGAGCGTGTCCTCCAGAACGGTGTCTTCCACCATCCGCCCCCAGCGCAGCCGTACCCACTGCATGGCCTCGTTCTCGTACGCGCCGCCGTCCGCGAGCGTGCCGCGCACGCGCAGCCGCGTGACGACCGTGGTGTTCCACGGAGGACCCTGCACGGCGATGTCCTGGAGGGTCAGCCGCAGCCCGGGGAACGTCCGCTCGAAACGCTCGAACCAGTCGGCGAAGCCGTCCCGGCCGCGCAGATCGGCGCCCATCGGAGTGTCGCCGACGAAGCGGAAGTGCACGTCGGGGGCGGCGAGGGCGACGGCCTGCCGATAGCCGCCGGCGTCCCCGCTGCCGACGGTGCGCCAGAGGTTGCGGACCTTGCGGCGGACGATGGCGTGGTACATGCGGTACCTCACTCCTGAGAATGGCTTGCTCTTTGCAAGTGACCCTCCATGAAGAGGCTAGGCAGGTCACTTGTGGATTGCAAGGGATACCGTTGGCCGTATGAAGGGTGAGCGTTTCTCGCGGATGCACTGTTCGGTGGCACGGGCCGCGGCCGTCGTGGCGGACCAGTGGACGGTCGTGATCCTGCGCGACCTCTTCCTCGGCCTGAACCGCTACGAGGACCTGCGCGCCGACCTCGGCATCGCCACCAACATCCTGGCGGACCGCCTCGACCACCTGGTCGCGGAGGGAGTGGTGGAGCGGGTGGCGTACCAGGAGCGTCCGGTGCGCTACGAGTACGAACTGACCGATGCCGGGCGGGAGTTGTACGGCGCCGTCCTGACGCTGCTGACGTGGGGCGACCGGCACCGGGCGGTGGCGGGACCGCCGCTGGTACTGGTGCACGAGACGTGCGGGGACGTGGCCCAGGCACGGGTCACGTGCTCGGAGTGCGGGGGCGAGCTGAGGCCGGGGGAGGTCAGGCACACGGCGGGGCCGGGCGGGCGGAGGGCGCCGGGGACGGCGCTGGTGGACACGGTGCTGCACGGTGTGGGGCAGATGGGGCAGCCATAGCCCGGTCCGTTCGCGGTTTCTCCAACTCGCCCAGCAGCTTGGTGAGTTGCTCCCGGTCCGGAGCCACCGCGTCGGTTCGGTCAGCCGGTCCGCTTCTGCCTGGGCGCGGCATCCTCGGGTTCGCCGAAGAGCACCTCAGCGGCGTCCTCCCACTCCCGGACCAGGTCGAACGTCTGCGGAGCGCGCAGCCACTGGATCTGCAGGCCGTCCATCATCGCCACGATGTGCCGGGCGAGCGAGTCCGGACGTTCGCTGAGCTCCCTGGCCAAGGACGTGAAGGCGGCAATCGCCTGCTTCTGTCGCTTCACGAAGTAGGCGTGCGCCGGATGGCTCGGTGTCAACGACTCGGCCTCGAGCACGGTGAAGAGCCGTACGATCTCCGGCTGCTGCGCATTGCGCCGCATCGTCGCCGAGCACAACTGCCGCAGGCCGACTCCGTCGGGGCCGCCGGCGGACCACTCGTCCGGGACCTCGTCCTCACCGACGCCGAGTTGGGCGCGAAGCGATCGGGCATCCTCGACATCCCGGTGTTCCAGCACCGCGACGAGCAAGCCGGTCTTGGAGCCGACGTGGCGCAGCACACCGGGAACGGTGAGCCCGCACCGATCGGCCACGTCCTGCATCGACAGACCCCAGAAACCGCGATCCGCGACAAGCGCGGAGGTGATGTCGATGATCTGGCGCCGCCGCTCGGCGGCAGGCAGTCGTGGCCGGTCGCGCCGGTACGCGGGCGCCCCCTCAGCCATGTTCGCCAGGACCTCTCCGTCGGGCGTCACCGTCGTTGCGGGACAGCGCTGAAGGGACAGTACGTTCCCCGAGTGGCCGTCAGTGTCTCATCACCCGACCCGCCTCGGTGGGCGACCACGGCGGTCGAATACTGCGATGCGTGAACCGTCCAGTGGCTGACCGATCTTGGGCATCACCCGCTTCCGCTCCCGGGCCGACGATGGCCCGCAGCCTGTCCCTGCCAGTGACTACCAGTGGCTACCAGGGCGAGTTAGTTAGTAGCTACTAGCTAGTGACTTATCTAGGACGGCACCTTAGACCCGTCCGGAAGCATCGGCAAGGGGCATGTTCGACCGGTGAATTCACAGACGCCGAGGCGCGAAGTCATCACAGCGCTCGCCGAAGTGGCCATCCAGGGGTGCGGCGACCAGCATGCGGCATCCGGCAGGGGCTTGTTCGAGATCGGTCCGGTTCGAGACCGACCCATTCGCGCTCGTCAGACGCACACCGCAATTGCTTCACAAAGTGAACGCATGCAGACCGCTTGACAGGCAATCAGCCCCGCTGGCTTCATGTGTCGCGGCGTGAGTGAGCTGGGCGAGCTCGCATGCCGCGTACTGGCTCCGCCTCAAAGGCGGCACTGACGGGCCGCCTTGACGCGGACCCCCCTCATTTCATTTCCGGAAGATTCCGGCGTCGGCGTTTCCGCGAATGGGAGCGCTCCCAGCACCTCGAATCCATCCCCCACCGTCCGGGCAGCCGCAGACGCCCGGCGATCGAAAGGATTCCTATGCCCAGATCACGCATGCCCAGAGCACGCATGAAGCCGCGCCTGACCAGATCGCGAATGAAGCCGCGCCGTGGGGCTGCGGCAGTCGCGGCAGTCGTGGCTGCCCTGTTCCTGGTTGCCCTCTCCCTGGCCGGTGCTTCGCCGGCGTCCGCGAACACGACCCTGTGCGGCAAGACCGACAGCATGAAGGTCTCGGGCGGCAAGTACGTCGTCCAGAACAACGAGTGGGGTGACTCGATCCCCCAGTGCATCGACGTGTCGGACGACGGCTTCAAGGTCACCACCGGCTGGCACGACGTGGGCACCAGCGGCGCGCCGGCGGCGTATCCCTCGATCTACGCCGGCTGCCACTACGGCAACTGCTCCAGCGGCAACGGCCTGCCGCTGCAGGTGTCGGCCTTCGGCAACCCGCAGTCCAGCGTCGACTTCTCGACCGCCGACGGGCAGTGGGACGCCGCGTACGACATCTGGTTTGACACCAGCCCCAACCCGTCGGGCCAGAACAACGGCGAGGAAATGATGATCTGGGCCAACCACTCCGGGTCGCCCACGCCGTTCGGCACCATGGTCGGGACGGCGTGGATCGAAGGCGCCAACTGGGACGTCTGGTACGGCCGTCAGGGCAGCGGCATCGCCTGGAACACCGTCTCCTACGTCCGCCAGCAGCCCACCAACGCGATCACGGTGAACATCAAGGACTTCACCAACGACTCGCTCAGCCGCGGCTACTTGTCATCGGCGTGGTACATGACCAGCGTGCAGTTCGGCTTCGAGCCCTGGGTCGGCGGCCCCGGCCTGGCGGTGAACTCCTTCTCCTACGACTCCAACGGCTCGGGCGATGGCGGCGGTGACGGTGGCGGTACGTCCGGCACGATCGTCGGGCAGCAGAGCGGCCGCTGCCTGGACTTGAAGGACTGGGGCACGGCCGACGGCACCCCCGTCCAGTTGTGGGACTGCGGCACCGGCTCGAACCAGAAGTGGACGCGGACCGGCGACACGCTCGTCAACCCGCAGTCCGGCAAGTGCCTTGACGTGGCCGCCGGTTCCACGGCCAACGGCGCCAGGGTGCAGCTCTGGTCGTGCAACGGCACCGGCGCCCAGCAGTGGCAGTCCAACGCCAACGGCACCATCACCAACCCCCAGTCCGGGAAGTGCCTGGACGCCGCCGGCTCCGGCAACGGCGCGCTGCTGCAGCTGTGGGACTGCTACGGCGGCGGCATACAGCCCAACCAGGTCTGGACGCAGAAGTAGCGACGCCCCGGCGCGGCAAGGCTCGACGCCGGGACGTATGACCAGGCTGCCGCCTGGGGCCGCGCACCACGGGATGGTGCGCCGCGGGCGGCGGGTGCCGTAGCCCGAGGGTGTTCATGAAGGAGACGTGCTGCCGAGGCGTGAGGCAGGTTCCAGCGACCTGCCGCGAGAGGTAGGTCCCAGCGATCTGCCGTGTCACGCCTCTCCCCCCGGTCGCACGGCGGCCTGAGTGAACCCCGACTGCAACGGCGGGCGCCCCGCAGCGCGAACGAGGCTGCGGGGCGCCACCCCGGACAGCACTGCACCACTGCATCCCGGCCGCTCCGAGCGGGGCGGCCCCATCCAAGGGAGCATCGACGTGAGACATCAGCCCGCACGCCACGTCCTGGCGCCACGACTCACCACCGGCCGACGCACGGCAGGCCTGCTGCTGGCCGCAACTGCCTTGGTCGCCACGGCGATCCCGGCCTCATCGGCCCTGGCCGAACCCGGCATCGCGGCCACCGCCGACAGCCGGACGCCGCTTTATCTCTACCCCGAACTGCCCACGGCGCAGCGGGTCTTGGACCTGCTCGGCCGCATGACCCTGGCGGAGAAGATCGGTCAGATGACCCAGGCCGAACGCGGCTCGGTCGACGCCGACCCCACGCAGATCGCGAACCTCAACCTCGGCTCGCTCCTGTCCGGCGGCGGCTCCGCTCCGACGCCCAACACGCCCAAGGCGTGGGCGGACATGGTCGACGGCTACCAGAAGCAAGCGCTGACGACTCGGCTGCACATCCCGCTGCTGTACGGCATCGACTCCGTGCACGGTGCCGGCAACCTGGTCGGCGCGACGATCTTCCCGCAGAACATCGGCATGGGTGCCACCCGTGACCCTCAACTGGTGGCCGCAGAGGAGCACATCACGGCCACCGAGACCCGCGCCACCGGCCCGCAGTGGGTCTTCGCCCCGTGCGTGTGCGTCACCCGCGACGAACGCTGGGGCCGCACCTACGAGAGCTTCGGCGAAGACCCACGGCTGGTGCAGCGCATGACGACTGCCGTCGACGGCTTCCAGGGCACTCGTACGAGCGATCTGGCCCGGCCCGACCGCGTGCTGGCCACCGTCAAGCACTTCGCCGGTGACGGCGACACCACCTACGGCACATCCACCACGAACGACTACACCATCGACCGCGGTGTGACGATCACCAGCCACCGGCGCTTCCAGGACATCGATCTCGCGCCGTATGTCACCGCCGTCCAGCTCCACCATGTCGGCAGCATCATGCCCTCCTACTCCTCGGTCCAGTGGACCGACGTGCCCGGCAGCAAGCCGGTGAAGATGAGCGCCAGCAAGGAACTGCTCACCGACGTCCTGAAGCAGAAGATCGGCTTCGACGGATTCCTCATCAGCGACTGGGACGCCATCACCGAACTCCCGGGCGACTTCGCCACCCAGGTCCGCACCTCCGTCAACGCCGGCATGGACATGTTCATGCAGCCCTATGACGCGCCGCAGTTCGAGCAGGCCCTCACCGCCGAGGTCCAGGCCGGCCGGGTACCGATGTCCCGCATCGACGACGCCGTGTCCCGGATCCTGCGAACGAAGTTCCAACTCGGCCTGTTCGAGCACCCCTACACCGACCGCACCCACATCGGCACCGTCGGCTCGCCCGCCCACCGTGCCGTGGCCCGCCGCGCGGTCGCCGAATCCCAGGTGCTCCTGAAGAACGACCACCACGCGCTGCCGCTCAGGCCCTCCCAACACCTCTACGTCGCCGGGGTCAACGCCGACGACCTGGGCAACCAGGCCGGCGGATGGACGGTCTCCTGGCAGGGCCAGTCCGGCAACACCGCCTTCCCCGGCACCACCATCCTCCAGGGCATCAAGCAGAACGCGAAGAACGTCACCTACAGCGCCGACGCCACCGCCCCCACCACCGGCTCCGACGTCGGCATCGTCGTCGTAGGCGAAACCCCCTACGCCGAAGGCATGGGAGACGTCGGTACCGGCGGCCACACCCTCAACCTCTCCGCCACCGACCGCGCGAACATCGACCGCGTCTGCTCCGCCATCAAAACCTGCATCGTCCTCGACGTCGCCGGCCGCCCCCAGATCATCACCGGCCAACTGCCCAAGGCGGACGCCTTCGTGATGTCCTGGCTCCCCGGCAGCGAAGGCGAAGGCGTCGCCGACGTGCTGTTCGGCAAGCACCCCTTCACCGGAAAACTCCCCGTCACCTGGCCCCGCAGCGAGGCCCAGGAACCGATCAACATCGGCGACGCTAACTACGACCCGCTGTTCCCCTACGGCTACGGCCTGACCACCAAGCACTGACTGACCCTCCTGTCCAGACCCGCTCTCAACAACGGTGCAGCCAGGGGCAGTTGGGGGAAGTTCTGGGGAGTCGTAGCCTCGTCCGCTACACGGCGTGGGGCAACTCGGGCAGTCGTAGCCCCGTGCGCTCGCGGCTGTGTTCCAACTCGCCGAGAAGCTCGGCGAGTTGCGCACGGTCCCGGTGTGAGAGACGGCCCGAGTCGTCGAGGTGCACGGCGCACGCGGTGGTGGCGTCCACGAGCCGTTCAAGGGTGACGACGACCTCGTCCGCGCCCTCCGAGTGCCGGGCGAGCGCGGGGAGTTCGGCGGCGGCGAGGGCGATGGAGGTACGCGCCTCGGCGAGCTTGCGGTAGGCCTCGCGGCGGAGGGTCCAGCGGGTGGCACGGGAGTCGGGGCCCGTTGTCGGGTCCGGGCCGCGGGACTCACCAAGGACGTGGTGGAGGTAGGCGTACGCGGCGCTGCCCGCCGCGGCGAGCCGGGCCTGCACTCGCCCGCCCCGCTGCCCCGGCATCGGCAGATGCCCGACGATGAGCACGATCGCGCAAGCCAGCAGCGTCTCGCCGATCCGGCCGGCGGAGGCCTGCGGCTCCCCGCCGACCATCACCAGGGCCAGGACAAGCACGGTGACGACGGCGGTCTGGGCGGCGAAGTGCCGCGTGGCGACAGGAATCAGGGCCCCACTGACGGCCACGAGCGCGATGAGCCCCTCGGGCCGGGAAAGTACCGCGGCGAAGCCGGCGAACAGGAGAGCACCGAGTACGGTGCCCGCCGCGCGGTTCAACACCCTGGACGCGAGCGGCCCGAGATCGGGCTTGACGAGGAAAACGGCGGTGGCGGGCAGCCAGTACCAGTGCTCGTGCTGCCCGTACCAGCGGGCGTGATGCAGGGCCTGGGCCACGGCGGCACTGGCCCCGAAGCACAGGGCGACCCGCAGCCCGTACTCACGCCCGCCGGCACCAAAGGCGAGCCGGAGCAGACTTCTTGCCGTCCTCCTCCGGGTGTGCAGATCGCTCCCCTCTCCCTGGTCGAAGGCGTCGGCGGCGTGGAGGAGGGCGTCGTCGAGGGCGCGCAGGGCGGGGGCGGAACGGTGGGGCGCGGGCAGCGGCCCGGTATGGGAGCTGCCGCGCACGGCGGCCGCGAGCCGCCGGGGCCCTTCGGACGCCCGCCCGGTGACGGCTTCCCCGGCCCAGGCGAGAGCAGTCGCGGCCTCGCCCAACGGCAGCGCGGCGGCGTACTGCGCGTGCAGCCGCCGCTCGTGGGAGGAGGAGGCGTACCGCCGCAACCGCGGCCCGGCGAGGGCGTCCTGCGCATGGTCGAGCGCAGCGGTCAGCGCGACGCGACGGGCGATTGCGTCATCACTCCCGGCAGCCTCGAGAAGGTCGGCGATGGCGTCGTACACAGCGGCTACGGCGTCCCGCTCCCCGTCGAACCGGAAGTCGCCGGCGGTGGCACCGGGCGTAGGGAGGAGCAGTCGCAGCGCGATCAGCCACCCGGCGCCCGCGAGATAGGCAAGGGCGCGCAGCCACCCCGCCTCCGGGACCGGCATCCCGGCCCCGATCGCGGAGGCGACGAGCAACTGCGTACCGGCGCCGGAGGCGACAGGGCCGATGGCACTGATCCCACCGGCGAAGAGCCCGATGCCGGTGAGAAGGACGGTGAGCGCGACCGCTCCGACATGCTCTCCGGCATACGTCCCGACCAGCAGCCCGCCCGCTCCCGCGAGCGCGGGCACCCCAAGCCGCCGGACGGAAGCCCGCCGACTGCCGGGCCGGTCATTGATCCCGGCGAGCATGGCGGCGATGGCGGCAACGACACCGAGCGAGGTGCGGTCGAGAAGGACAGCAGCGAGGAGAAGAGGCCCGGCGGCGAGGGCCCCGCGCACGACCGCACTCCAGGGGACGGGCCCGCGCTGGGCACGGAGGGCGTGGGCGAGCCAGGGCGGGAGGGCGAAAGTACGGGGCCGGGTGCCGGTGCGGGCGGCGGGGCGGGACACGGAGAGTGGGCTCCTGTCGTCTCGACGAGGGCGGGGGTGAGCCTTCGGGCGACGGTGGCCGGGCTGTGGGCGGGTGTGGTGTCCACGGTAGATGGCGTACTTGGAGGTACGGGAACGCTCGTATTTCCGCGATGTGACGATCGAAGGGAAAGCCGCGTTCTTTATGAACGCAATCCCGGTACGGCGGCTGCGCGACTGCGGAAACGAAGGCGGACCCGGGGGCGTAGCCTGCCCCCGGGCCCTGTGATGCCGCCCATGTTCGCACGCCGGCACACTTGAGGGTCCAGGTCAGTCTGAGGTCGTCGCGTCCTGCCTTTGGACCACCGCACATCGAGCTGTGCGGACTGGACTTGAACCAGCATCTCGACGTACTGGGGCCTGAACCCGGTCGATCCGGCGATCGACGGCGAATGCTGAGTCTGGAGCGAGAGTCTGAGATTGATCGCGGTCTGCCTCTGCCAGTTGGGCTACCGCGGCAAGGGAGTTGCTCTTGAGTGCCGCGAGGAGGACTCGAACCTCCACTGGAACCGCGCATTCACGACAAGCTTCAGCTTCAGCTTGCGCTCTTCGCGCACCCCGGTCGCAAGGGACCGGGGAGTCTAAAGGTTACTCGGCTACTGGGATAGCCGGGTTACTGGGTTACTGGGTTACTGGAAGAGGTAGCCGAACACGGCGTCCCCGACCCGCTGGTCGACGACGTCGACGCCGTTCGCTTCCTCCCGCGCGAACTTCACGGCCTGCTGCAACTTCTCGACGCGGTCGAGGAGTTCATTGACGCGACGGGCCGGAAGCGCACCGGAGAACTTCACGGTGGTCCAGTACCCGACGGGAATGTCCTCGTAGTAGACCTCGACCTGGGCCGGGTGCTTCTCGGTGGCCTCCGCCTTGACGTGGTTGCGAGGCACCTTCTTCGTACGAAGGGTGCGCACCGGCTCGGTCTTCCAAGCATCGGTGGACGGGTCCTGAACCCACGACTCGGAGGCGTCGAGGACGGGCAACTTCCGTACGAACGTGTTGAGATCGACAAGCTGCTTCTCAAGGAAGAGGAGGTAAGAGACGGGCACATCGGCGACAAGCACCCGCCCATCCACCTTCACGTCCGCACGAGCGGCACAGTTGGCCCAGTCCTTGGTGGCGGTCACGTCGAACAGCCGGGTCAGGGTCGCCGCGGTCTCCCGCAACACGCCCTCGGCCTGCACCTGAACTCGCGTCGACTCGGGCGGCAGTTGCTCACCCTCCTCGTCCTTCGGCTGGTACGTACGCGAGATACCGGCCAGCAACGCGGGCTTCTGCAGCCCGTGATGAGCAGCCGTCAGGTCCTGATGGGCCTTGGACTTGATGCCCTTCTCCACTGCGATGATCTGATTGAGTTTCGCCACGTGAGGGACGGTAGCAGGGGGAACTGGGGCAACTCGAAGGATTATTTGCCCCAGCGCCGGCGGCAGACAGGGATGCAGATCACGCGGCCGGGAAGACGGACGCGAAAAGCGCCTCCGCGTCGGCGATCGCCCGTGCCAACGCCTCCGGATCCGGTCCCAATTGCCCGAGCACGGCATCGATCCCCCGCAGCCCGGCCCGCTCCAGCAACCGTTTCTCGTTCGTCACCCACTCCCCGCGCGCCGCCAGCACGGCATGCCCGGTCTGCATGGCGGCCGTGGCTACGCAGCCCGCGACCTCCGTAAGGCGGCCGGCTGGGGCGTGGTTGGCCTTCGCGTAGGCGAGGGTGGCGTGGGCGGTGCCGCGCCAGCGTTCGACGGCGGAGACACGCAGCTCCTCCGGGTACGAGGCCGGCCGTGGCAGCTCACCCCGGAGCACCTGATTGATCGCCAGCTCCGCGACGACCAGGTAGCTCGGAATCCCGGCGAGATGGAACATCAACGGCTCCACCCGGAACCGCCCCTCCTCCGCCTCCGCCAACTCGTGCTCGATCACGTCGAGATCGCGGTAGTGCACATCGACGCGCCGCCCGTCGATCGTCAGCCAGGCGCCGCCGTTGAAGACGCCACCGCCCCAGCCGCCCACTTCGGAGACCTCGCCCTCCCAGCCGAGGGCACGGAGGTCGGCGGGGTCGAGGGGGCCTCGGTAGTAGACGGCCAGGTCCCAGTCGCTGTCGGGCCGGTGCGTGCCCTGAGCGCGGGAGCCGCCGAGGGCGACGGCCTGGACCGTGGGGAGGGCGGCGAGGCGGTCGGCGATGTCGTCGAGGAAGGCCTGGTCGGTGAAGGCGGGCACGATTACGGCTCCTGTCGGTCGATCGGGCAGTGGGTATCCGCATCGTCATGGGAGAAGGCGAGCCATGAGCGCCGTGTACGCCTCGGCCGGCGTGCTCCCGCCTCCCGCCGCATGGGGATTCTCGTCCCAGAACCTCATGCAGGAACGTCAGCTTCGTCCCACCCGTCCGGCAACTCGTCGAGGGGGCACGGAAACGCGAGCCAGGCGCCGGGCTCGTAGACACATCCGTAACGGGACTCGACAACGGTCACGGGGTGAAGGGGCGGGACAGGGGGCCGGCAATGAACCCACCGCGGCGTTGAAACCGCTGACGCCGCTTCGATGTTGAACCTCAGATTCCCTTCAAGGCACTCAGGCGCCTTCACAGCCTCCTCACAGGATCGTGACCCCGCAGCGCACAACCGTGTCCAGCGTCACGTCCACCACATCCATTTCATGGTGTGTGCCTCTGTTGATGACCTTGCCGCCCAGGTCAACTGTCCATAGAACGTCAGTGCGACCAATTGCAACCGACGAGCCTCGCTCAGAGGGAACCTGTGGGCGGGGCCAGAGGGGAAATCTCTCTTGTTAGCAAGCTCCAGAAGAAGACGCATCCTGTCGAAACTCGCCCTCGGGGCCTGCTCGATCCTGCTCCTGGGATCCGGCGGCGTGGCCGCCGCAGCCGACAGCGGCGACAGCACTCCCGCTTGGGACTATGCGCCGTCCTCCCGGCCTGCGGCAGGCCCGGAGGCACTCATCAAGGCCAACAACAACCGGCCCGTCTCAGGAAAGAACCTCAAGGCCGGCCCGCCATCCACCAAGGACTCGGCGGGCGTGTGGCAGACCAATCGCACCAACGTCACACTCAGCAACACCGTCACCGACGCCGACGGCGACAAGGCGGACCTGACCTTCCAGGTCTACACGACGGACGCCAGCGGCAACCCGAAGGACCAGGTCCAGCTCACCGACCCCGACACCGGCAAACCCGCCGCGTACGGTGTGGTCGTGTCCGACTTCGTGACATCCGGCGGAACGGCGTCGGTGACCCTCAGATACGGCGACCTGAAGACGAACACCACCTACGCCTTCCGTACCAGCGCCTTCGACGGCAGCCTGTACGAGACCGACTGGTCGTCATGGGCGAAGTTCCACACGCGCGGCCGGGCTGTGAGCATCACCCTGCCCGAGCCGAACAAGGACGCTCCGACCGTCAATCAGGACGACTACCAGGAGCCGCAGAAGATCGCTCAGCCGTCCATGGTCGCGGTCGAGCCGACCGAACCGCCCATCGGTCTGAGCGCCGAAGGCGGCTGGAACTGCGGCGAGTTGAACAAGAAGACGGGGATTCAGCCGTGTTCGCGGCTGGTACCGGATGACAGCAAGAAGACCCGCGACGCCCTCACCAAGGGGGCGAACGCGGCCTTGCCCCACCTGGTCGACTGGTGTGCGAACCTCCTCGACTCGCACATCAAGAGGTACGAGGCATGCATCGGCAGCTTCACGTACGAGTACCAGGGCATCGTCGTCAAGGACGGCAAGCCCACCGGTGAAATCCTGAACGCCTCTTGGGCCGTCGGCCAGGAGGTGAAACTGGCGGGGAACTCGGCGACGTTCACGCAGCAGCTCGTCCTCGTGCCGGTGGAGGTCGACCCGAAGTTCGGTTCGGTGACACTCAACGTGGAGTTCGACTGCCTCCTGGCTGACCGGTGCTCCAACGGACCGCAGTCGTGGGACGGGGCGCTGGAGTGGACGGGGGCGGATCCGTTCTCGCACTCGGCGGTCGGGAAGATCGACCACACCTGGAACGCGGCTAACAACGCGGACAAGCTGGACCTGTCCACGAAGATCACCGCCTACTCACCGGTGGCCAACCCGGCCGCGACGCGGTGGCAGGCCGATGGTGCGCAGATCCGTTGCGACAAGATTTCCTCGGACACACCGGGTTGCGCCTTCTACAAGTACATCCCGACGTGGGTGATGAACTTCGCCAAGACGCCGCCGGCCGTCGCACACGCGTGGCTGATGCAGTCCAAGCTGCCCACCCACCCCGGGAGCAAGGCAGCCAACAAGCCACTGTTCTTTCTTCCTGCCGAGGACAAGAACGCGCACAACCGTGACCCGGACGACAACCGCAAGGTGATCTGCCCTGACGGATGGGCGGCCACCTACGGCAACCCGGACGCCACCACCGTTCCCGAGATCAGCGCGACCGACAAGGCGTCATGTGACGAGTTCGCCTACGCCTCTACCTACAACTCCGGCGGCATGCCCGCAGGCATGGGCGGCATGAACGAGGTCGACACCGGCAACGACTGCGTGCAGACCTACGCCACCCGGGTCAAGCAGGGCGAATGGCACCTGTACGACGACATCCGTGTGCCTGCTCCGACATGGAAGGAAGTCTGTGGCCGCTCAGCCATGTCGGGATGGATCAACTCCACCTCGATGGGTGGAGCGTTCAGCGGGGGCTTCTCCGGCAAGTACCGGTTGCTCGACCAGGACCCGTACTGGGTGAACTTCCCCCAGTTCACGCACTGCGACGCATCCAAGGCGACCGTGACCTGCACGGTTCCCAAGCCGTGACAGTCTTCTGACCGCTGGTGGGGCACAGCACTGGTTCTCGCTGTGCCCCACCAGCACCACGTTGTGCACGGAAGGAGTGAACCGCAATGCCTGAAAACCTCGCATGGATCGCCGATGCCTGGCGCGGCACGAGCCCGAGCGCCACCGACCTGTACATCACCTGCGCCCGCGGCCTCAGCCCTCAGCAGCTGGCCGAACGCATGGCCGACCACGAGCCTGTCGAGGTCGGGCCCGCCCTCACCATCCAGGAAGCGCACCGCATGGTCGACCTCACGCAGATCTACTGCGTCGGCCGCATCGGCCAAAGCGGCGACTGGTCGTTCATCGTGGAGTGCGTGGGCAGTGACGGCTGGGCCCTGGACCCAGCAACGTCCCGCGGCGCCGAGGTCCTGATCTTCGACCCACGGCCGGACGATCCACCCTCCTTCTTCACGTACCTCGCCGACGGTGAGCTGCAGCTGCACTTCGAGTTGGGCTTCGGCTACGACCCCGTCGGAGCCCAGCCCGACCTACTGCGCCCGGCGCTGGAAGCGGCCGGAGTCATCCCGCCGGAAGACAGCATCGACGACCTGCTCGGCGAGGACGAGGAGCTGTCGCCTGCCGAAGAGAAGCGCCGGGTATTGAAGGTCGTCGGCGAGCATTTCGGGCTGTCACTCCCGCGGCAGGTGATCGAAAGCGGGCAGCTTCCTGCCGTGGTCACCCGCACCTCACCTCCGTCCTCCTGGTGACCACCTTCCCGGACCGGATCTTCGCCTTCGACGAGTTCGGCCAGCTCGGGATCTGGCCCACCGCAGGCTCGGGCTGGGCCGAACGCAAACGCCCCGACCGGGTGCCGGCCACCTACCACCGCAGCCACGGGGTGCGCTACTTCCACGGCTGTTACTCGGTCGGCGACAACCGCCTGTGGGCCGTCAACCGCCGCAAAAAAGAGTGCCGCCAACACGCTGGCCGCGCTGAAGTCGATCCGGACAACCTGTCCGCCCACAAAGGGTCCGACATCCGCCGCTGGGCGAAGAAGATCAAGGTCAAGCTCTGCTTCACCCCGACCTACGCGTCCTGGGCGAACCCGCTCGAAGCCCACTTTGGACCACTGCGGCAGTTCACCATCGCCAACTTCGAACCACCCCAACCACACCGTGCAGACCCAGGCCCTGCACGCCTACCTGCGATGGCGCAACGCCAGCGCCCGCCACCGCGACGCCCTGGCCGCCGAGCACAAGGAACGCGCCCGCATCCGCAGCAGCGCCGCGTACGGCATGGACCTGACCGAGACCTTCGCCCGGCCCGCGGGCGCGGACACGGCAGACGTCTCCAGCATGACGGACGAGGACCGCCGCGCCCGCATGGAACAACTGCCCCGCGAACTCGAGGCACGCATCGGCACGTTGGGCGGCGATCAGACCTGACGGCCGATCCGCCTGCCGCGCTTCGGACCCGGCCGGGATGTCCGACGCCGGGTTGCAGGCCGAGGTCTCCGGACTGATCCAGGCCGACGCAGTGTCGGCGCGCCGCTGGGCCTGCGATCGTGCGCCGGTTGCGGCAGCCTCCCGCACGAGAAATGGCTGCACCACCACGACCGTGCCTCGCAGCGACTCCCTGAAGGCGAATGGCCGGCCTGGACAATGCTGACGGGCCGCGGCTGGGGCAAGCGAAGTCGGCTGCCGAGGCTGGGCGCATCTGGGCCGCCTCCCCTACGCGGCGTGGAACCGCCACACCGCCCAGTCGGTGTACGACATGCTGTGGTTCTGCCTGCGCGAGGCCCCGTCCCTGCAGGTCGTCATCTCCACCACTCCCAAGCCGCTCCCCCACGTTAAGCGCCTCGTCGACCGCGGTCGTCGCTCCGGCTCCACCGTCGTCCTGACCTTCGGCCGCACCGAGGACAACCGCGCCAACCTCTCCCCCGCCGCTCTCGCCGAACTCGACTCCGAGTACGGGCGGGACCCGCCTGGGCCGCCAGGAGTTCGACGGCGTCCTCATCGAGGACGTCGAGGGCGCCCTGTGGAAGCAGTGGATGTTCGAGGTCGAGGGCTTCCGCATCGCCCGCACCGCCGTCCCGCCCCTCGACCGCCTGGTCATCGCCGTCGACCCGGCCGTCACGACGACTGACTCCGCGGACCTGACCGCCTTCACGGTGGCCGGCTGCTGCTTCCCTCTGGAGCAGAGGTACGGCGACCGCCGCCCCCGCGGCTACGCCTTCCATGCAGAACAGGCCCCCTACACGCCGACGACGGCGATGCGCCGCAGCCCTCTACCACGAGCACCAGGCCGACTACGTGGTCATCGAGGTCAACAACGGCGGCGACTACCTCCCCGCCCTCCTCGCCGAGGTCGATCCGACGGTCCCGTGCCGCATCGTCCACGCCACCCGCGGCAAACGCGCCCGCGCGGCGCCGGTGGCGATGCTGTACGAGCAGTCCCAGTCCCGCATCAGCCACGCCGGCCCGCCACGTACGTTCGCGGTGCTGGAGCAGATGACGACGTACGTCGGCGCCTCCGAAGCCGAAGAGAAGTCCCCGCACCTGCTCGATTCCTGTGTCTGGGCGCTCACCGACCTGTTCCTCGACGCCGGCGGAGCGACCTCTCCCGGCCATGCGGCCGAACGGCCGTCTCACATGCCGACGTTGAAGCTCCCCAAGCCACAGAACTCGTCGGAGGCCGACCGGACTACAGCTCGATCGGACGATATGCGAGAGCTCGGTCTACCACTTCTTCAGCCGTCAAAGGAGGGTCGGAATAATAGATGAGGTCGCTGACCCGTGGATACAGAACACTCCCCTTAAGTTCTCCGAGGAGGCGATCCTCTTCATCTTCTGGCAGCGCTGCATCGATAAGTTGCTGAACGACTTGAACCAGTTCCTGGCGCGATTTGCGAAGCATGGCACTGCACCCCCGGTTTGACGTCAAATCCCCTCGGGGAGCGAGGCGAGGAAGTCGTCAACCTCCTGTTTAACGTAGCGTGAAAGGTCGCTCAGCATCGCTGCGGTCTCCTTGAGATTGCGTGCCAGGTCCGGGGCCTCTGCCCATACCTGCGGCCCTCTGGTCACGACCGCGTACAGCAGGTCGTCGTCGTACCAGCCGCCGACTGCCTGGTTGGGGGCGGTGTCTCGCAGGATCTCCACGGCAAGCGGAAGCAGCAATGGCAAGCCAACGTCCTGACCGATCAACCGGGCCAGCTCGTGCGGCTCCAACGTTCCGATGGGGCGACGACGCAGCTCATGGACGTTCTTGACCATGGGGGTCGTGTCTTCGGCGGGATCTGGCCAGCGTTGTCTCTCGAGCTGCTCAAGGGACTGAGTACGGTCGACAGGCTGGGGCATCGACGGTTCCTTCCGTGTACCTGGCTACCGAGGAGAACCAGTTCTGCTGTTCGCATCGGCAGGGGCCGCTCCCAGCCGCGCGGCCGACGGCCGTCTCGCCGACCGACGTTGAGGCGACTCGAGTTCGTCGACGGATGCGCCCATGACGTCGTTCATCCAACAAGGCATCTATTTTGACCATTTCATACAGGTGAGGCGACGCTCTTGAGGAAATTTTCGGCAAATCACGCCTTTTCGAGGATCACGCAGCCCAGCGGGTCGTCGTAGGGCCAGGAGTCGGCGATGACGCGGCCAATGCCCCGCATGTGCTCCTTGTGCGTAAGCTCCAAAGAGGACGTGCGCGGCGTTCGAACCGCCTGGTCGGGTCCGTCCACCTGTACTCATCGACGACTCACGTCGCGGCTACGCGAGAATTTCGTCGTTGGAATCGAACTGGTGACTGTCGATGGGCAGGTCGGCAAAGTACTCGGTCTCGGCTTCCCCTGTCAGGACGGAAAGGAGGAAGGGGGCGCACTGGGTGGGGTGGTGTTCCCATTCCGGGCCTCGTCCTTCGTTGAGCATGACCGTCCACTCGGTCGGTTTCTGTCCCGGCTGCCGCAGCCAGTACAGGTACGCGCCGCTGTCCTCGAGATAGGCCCAGGGCAGGACCTGCGCGTCGGCATCGCTCTGGAGTTCCGTCGGCTTGGCTTCGGTCTGCCACAGGTTGGCAAGGATCTCTGCGCGCTCCGTGGCCTGGCCGAGGAGGTTGTAGTCCTGGTCGGGACAATCCGGGTCCAGAAGCCAGATGGTCTCGTCGAAGACGCCGCCTCCGTAGGTCTCGACGAGTTCCTTGTAGTCCTCCGGCAGGGGGGTACCGAGCCGTTGCTCGGCGGCCGGCCAGTCGCGTGAGCGGCGCGGAGCACCCGGAGGAATGATCCCGGAAAGGCGTTCCACGGCAGGGTGCAATGCGGGCGGATCCTTTCTGCAGGGGGTACTTGGGCTTGTGAACGTTCAAGACAGTGTCCGCGTTCGTAGGGAGTGAAGGTGAAGCCGCTGCTGCCCCGGGCCTTCAAAGTGAGTCCCAGCGGTACGACCTCGCTCGGGTCGTTGGACCGGTAGATGGGCGTCACAGAGTAGTGAATGGTTTCGCCTCGGTCGACCGCTGCTCTGATCTGGTCTTCAACCTTCCGCATGACCGGCGAGTTGGCGAATCGATGCATGGTGACGAAATTGCGCGGTCCTTGTTCGAGCCGCCTATCTGGGCACCGAGCAGGTGAGTCTCGTTGAGCTTCATGTACTTCTGGTAACCCGGCACGTTGGCCTGATGGTTGGCCTTTCCTCCGGTCATGTCGGGCTCGATGGTGGCCTCCATACCTGTGGCGCGACCGCCGGGCCCCGCTGCCCAGTAGCAGACACGACCGCCCCAGGTGACATGGCCCTCGTCGCCGGGCGCTCACCGACCTGTTCCTCGACGCCGACGGAGCGACCTCTCCCGGCCGCGCGGTCGACGGCCGTCCCGCCGGTCGGCGTTGAGGTGCAAGCTATCGGCGGCTCACTGGATGCTCACCCTGTGCTCGTGGGCCGGGTTCGCGGAGCAGGTGAAGATGTTGAGGGATCCTCCTCGGCCGACGGTCACCTGTGTAGGAGCGTTCGCCTCGGACTCGTTGATGAGGTCGCGGTCTTCCACGGGAACCCAGCTGAGCGTTCCTCCATCCCACTCCCTGCTGTCGATGGTCAGCAGAAGCTGCATGGGCTCCCCACAGGAACACGTCATTTCCGACGGTCCGGTCACGCTCCACGACGCATAGCCGCCGATCTTCCAACCCGGCGCAATGGACAGATCATGGTGGTAGGTAATGAAGTCGGCCTCTTCTTCGTCATACGACTCCTCGGCCGCTTCTTCGGCTTCGGCCTCCCAGGCCTCGATCCGCTCCTGCAGATCATCACTCAGGAGTTCGCTGTATTCGTGCTCCACCACTTGTTCGGGATCCAGCACGCAGGGTTCCGGAACATATCCGGCGTCGCCGATCACCTCGGGGCAGGGAGGATCGGCAAGTGTCTCGCCGATCCCGGCCGAACTGCGCCACTGCACGTGCACGTCGGGACCTGATTGCGCGCCATGGGCATCGAATGGACACCACAGCACTTGGAGGAGGTCACAACCTGCAGGTGCCGCAAGGCCCGGGACATCCGTCACGAACACCTGGGCCACGGGCAGAAGGGGCACAGGGTCCGTCTCCCCGAGCCCTGGGACGTGGTACTCCCGCTCGAGAGCGGACAGGATGTCCAGCTCCTCTGCCGAGGGCCCCACGTCAGGGTCGCGGCGCCAGGCTTCCGCGAGGATCCGGCGCCACTCATGGACGTTCTCGACACGCCTGCCCCGATCCCGCGGATGCGGCGCCCGGCAGGTCGGCCAGGGTTCGTCCCGAGGCCACAGGAACGGGCCACCGACCGAGCTCTCCTGCGGCTTCGGCGTCCCGGGCCGCGGATGGAGCCTCGTGCATACCTTGCGATAGCCGGACAGTTCGGGAAACTCTGCCTCGATGTCCACGGGGCGCGGGGGCGTGGTACGAGTCATGATCGTCCTTGAGGTTGTGGCGGCTGCGTCACAGTTTAGGAATCGCCGTCCGAACGCCCGAGGCAGGATTCTCCAGCACCTCGGTCAACGAGAATCCGCGGTTTCCGTGAGCGGATATGTTCAGCTTGGTCGGGATCGGATTGGTTCCCTCGTAGTGGGGCGTCACCGAGTATTGAACATTTTCGCCCTTCTTCACGGCTTCGAAGACCTTGGCCTCGAGCTGCTTCATCACCGGCGTGTTCACCGGGTTCTGGGTCAGCGTGACCAGGTTGTGGCGCGCCAGGGGGCCCTTGCCCGGACCGCCCAGGATGTTGGCGAGCAGATGGCCGCGCGCTTCGTTGAAGGCTGTTCCGTCACCTCGCCAGCCGGGCGTCCATGTGGTGCCTGCTTCGCTGCCTGTGCGCAGCATCTCCTTGCGCAGCGACGCCCAGACTCCCGTCGGGCGGTTCAGATCGTCGAGCTTGCCGAATCGAATACTCCCGTCCCATTTGTACCTGTCCATCTTGCAGGCTTTCGGCACCAGGCCGAGGGGGTCGCTCCACGTCTGGGGGTTGTGGACGTAGGCGAGAGGATTGGGGGCCGGCACCAGGCCGAAGGGATCCAGGGTGGTGTAGCGAGCGGTATCCGGGTCGTAGTGGCGGAAGAAGTTGTAGTGGAGGCCGGTTTCGGGGTCCGCGTACTGGCCGGGAAAGCGGAGCGGCGTATAGGCGCCGGCGTCGGCGTTCCAGCTCGTGGTGCCCCATAGGGTGGCGCGGGTGTGCCAGGCGATGGCGCCGTGTTCGTCGACGAGCTCGGTGGGGGTGCCGACCAGGTCGGTGACGATGGCGAAGAAGCGGGTGTCGATTTCTTCCTGGCTTGCCTTGCCGAGAGGGGATGCGGGGACGTCGAGTCTCCGTTCGAGCTGAGCGATGGGGTGGTCGCCCTCGTACTCCCAGGTGGTGATGACGCCGGTGGAGGTGTCGGCCTGCTCGGCGAGGTCGGTTCCGTCCCAGGTGAAGTGGACGGTCTCCTGTGGGGTTTCGCCGTCAGCGGCCATGCAGTGCTTGGCGGTGCGGCGGCCCAGGGGGTCGTAACTGTAGGTCCACACCGTGCCGTCGGGTGTGGTGCAGGAGACGAGGCGGTCCTCGGCGTCGTAGGCGTAGCGCCAGGTGTCCGGTTTCCGGGACAGGCGCATCTTCTGGCGCAGGGTGGTGCGCCCTGCGGCGTCGTGTTCGTATCGGATGGCGCCCGCGGTGCGAATGCGCGTTCCGGCGTAGGAGCGCTCCCCTCGGGCTTCGGGATGCGGGGCGCTGTCGGGCCAGCGTGCGGTCGTCTGGTTGCCGGCCAGGTCGTAGGCATACGACTCGGACCAGCCGTCGGCCGTGACTGCCAACGGGCGTCCGACGGAATCCAGCGTGATGCGACGCTGCTCGCCCGTGACTTGGTCAGTGATGCCGGTGAGGCTGCTGTCAGGGCGGTAGTCGTATGCGCGGGAGCGCAGAGTGCGCTGCGTGGTCGCCAGGCGCTGGCCGGTGCGTCGGTTCAACTCGTCCCAGGTGTGGCTGAGCGTGACGGGGGCGGAGGACGGCCCGAAAGCGCGGGTCGTCTCTCGACCGAGCACGTCACGGGAGAGGGCGAGGACATGTCCCGCCAGGGACACACCCGTGGGCATGCCGCCCGCATCCCGTGTCAGGCGGGTGACGGCACCGCGTGGGGTCGTACGAGTGGTGCGGCGGCCGAGGGCATCGTAGGTGTAACGCGTCGTGCGACCGTCGACCGTTTCGGCCAGAACCCGGCCCAGAGCGTCGAGTTCGAGGACGAGGTTCGACGTCTCGGTCGTGGCCGTGGCGAGGTGGCCCGCACTGTTGTAGGTGTAGGTGGTGCGCTTACCGTCGACGTCCTTGGCGAGGATGCGGCCTGCGGCGTCGAGCTCGTGCGTGATGGTCTGGCCGAGCGAGGTCGTCCGTGAGACGAAGCGGTCGGCCGCGTCGTAGGTGTAGCTCAGCGTGCGGCCGTCGAAGTCCGTTTCGGAGATCAGGCGTCCGGCTGCGTCGTACTCGTAACTCCAGGACAGGCCTTGTGGGTTGGTGACTCGGGTGAGGCGCAGCTCCGTGTCGTGGGTGAAGGTGTAGCGGGCGCCGTCCGGGCCGGTGCGGGCGGTGAGCAGGTCGAAGTCGCCGTGCTCGAAGCGCGTGACGCCGCCGAGCGCGTCGGTGTGCGAGATGCAGTTGCCTTCGCTGTCGTAGGTCCACGATTCGCTGCTGCCGTCAGGGGCTGTGTTACGGACCGGTTGTCCGTCCGGGGTCCACTCCAGGCGGGTGGTGTTGCCCAGGGCGTCCGCGACGACGGCCTGCCGTCCCAGGGCGTCGTAGGCGTACGAGGTCACGGCGCCAAGCGGATTGGACACTTCGACCGGCAGACCTGCCTTGTTGTAGCGGAAGTGCGAGGTGTTGCCGAGCGCGTCGGTGATGGAGCTGAGGAAGCCCGCCGCGCTGTATGCGTAGCACGTGGTGGCGCCCGCCGGGTCGGTGACCGATGTCCGGTTGCCGGAGTCGTCGTACTCCTGGCGCCAGACGCCGCCGTCGGGCCCGGTGATCGCCACAGGCAGGCCGCGGTCGTCGTACTCCGCCACGGTTTCCCGGCCGTCCGGATGGACGACCGACGTCAGGCGGTCCTGCTCGTCGAAGTGGTGGCGGGTGGTGTGGCCGAGGGAGTCGGTGACGGCGGCCAGTCGACCGTAGGTGTCCCACTCCTGGTGTGTGGTGTTGCCGAGGGGGCCGGTTTCGCGGACGAGCCGGAACGCCTCGTTGTGCTCGTATCGGGTGCTGTGGCCGAGGGCGTTGGTGACCGTGGTGGTGCGGGTGGTGTCGTCGTAGGTGAGCGTGCCCGTGAGGAAGCCACCGCTGCCTTCGGTGTACACGACTCGGCCCTGGTCGTCGTATGTGTAGGAGTACGAGTTGGAGTTCCGGTCGGTCCAGGAGGTGATCCGACCCTCCGCGTCGTATGTGAAGCGCAGAGGTTGTCCGGACGAATTGCGGACCTCACTGAGGTGGCCGTCCGAGTCGTACCCGTAGGACACGAGCACCGTTCCCCGGCCATCGGCGTGTTCGGGGTCGAGCAGGCGCAGCGCGGCGATGCGGGGGAGGTCGGGATGGCGGTCGAGGGCGATGCGGTAGCCGCCGGAGTGGGATACCTCGGCAGGGGTGCCGTCGTCACCGTAGTGGACGGTGATGCGCTGGCCGTGGCGGTTCTCGATCGCCTGCAGGGGCAGGTCGACCGACTCGGCGTCGTCGGTGGGCTGCGGGGTGTGGAATATGTAAGCCAGCCCGGTCGCGGCGTTGGTGATCCTCATCGCGCCGTCGACCTCGAGGTCCCAGGCCAGGGATATTCGCGGACCGGTTTCCGGGTACACCGGTTCGTTCGTGTCGGGACTGAGGCGGGGGAAAACGAGTCTGGAGCCGTCGGGGGCGGCGTAGGTGATGCCATCGTCGGCAGCCTGGAGCCGCTGGTCGATGGTGGAGGCCCAGGACGCCCCGAACCATCCACCCCAGCGATAGGAGGATATGTGGGTGCGCTCCAGGATCAGCGGCAGGGCACCGGGCAGCTCCACGTCGGTCTGCGGCAGCAACATGGCACCGGTGGCCACGTCGATCGGGTCGAGCTTGCACTCTTTCTCCGCCGCCTGAATCCCCGCCTCGAGCTTCTCGAGCTCGCCGGGGCGCAGCTTGAGTCGGGACAAATCGTTTCCGCTCAGCTTCAACGCCTTGGACAGCTTGGCCAGTTCACTGGGCTTGAGGGCCTTCAGGCCCTTGCCCAGGGCCTTGCCGAGGACGCCGAAGCCGACGCCCATCACCGCGCCCTCGGTGAGGATGCCGGCCAGCTTCCCTGGGTCCTTGAACGCGGACGGGTCCGTCAGCAGCGTCTCGAAGGCGGAGAACTTCATGCCCTCCTTGGCCATCTTGGCCACCGCGGAGACGCCCCGGATCTCCTTCAGCGCCTTCAGCGCCCGCTCCACCCCCCGGATGACCTCCATCACCTCGCGGATCACGGAGGCGAGCGCGCTGCCCTCCCGCTCGATCCGCCCGATCAACGCGACCACCTTCAGCGCGCGTTCGCCCGCCATCAGCGTGGAAGCCACCGATGACGCACCCAACGTCAGGACGTCCAGCGCCAGACCCGCGATCTCGAACTCGGCGATCTCCGCCAGCATCACGCCGATCTCGGAGAGGAGTTCGTGTGCCTTTTCCGCGAAGTCGTCCAGCGCCTTCGCGCCCTCGCGCAGGGAGTGCGCCATCTCTGTGGCCTGCTTGCGGGCCGCCTTGGACCGCTTGGTGAACGCCTTGGCGGCCTTGCCCTCCCACTCCACATCCGCCAGCGACTTGCGCGCGGCCTCCGCCGCATCGTCCAGACCCGTGGCCAGATGCCGCCACTTCTTGGCGATCTCCCGCACGCCATCCGGATCCACCGCGGGGTCAGTGATGCCCAAAAACTCCAGACCGCTGGCGAGGGTGTCGCCGAACATGTGGTTGAACTTGTTGACGTAGTGCAGCGGGTTGAGGTCCACCATCGCTGGGCCGCTCAGCCCTTCTTCGCCTGCGCCGCGGCCGCCAGCAACACGTCGAGGAGGTCGAAGGCGTCGGAGACCTCGCCCAACAGCTTTGCCTCGTCCTCCCACTCCTCGTCCAGCTGCTTGGTCAGCTTGGCCAGGGTGGTCATGCCCTCACGTATCTCGTTCGTGGCGGAGAGCAGGTCGCCCAGCGCGCCCAGCGCCGACAAGTCGTGCGACTCCGCCTTGAACTCCTGCAACGGCTTCGCCGTGTGATGCCCCACCTTGCGCAGCCCCGAGGCCGCCTTGTGCATGGATGCGGCTTCCTTCTTCAGGTCCGACACGCCACCCAGCCCCCGTACTTCACTCTGTGCACATGCCAACCCCAAGACACTATGGAGAGGGGTTAAGCGGGAGGTATTGCGCACCCCAAGCGCGAGCAAAGATCGTCATCGTCTCCCACATCTCCGGAAAGCCAACGGCGAGGACACCGCGCAGCGCACCCCCGGCGGCCAGGCCGAGGACACACGCCGACCGGTTCCGTCAGCTCGCGGCGGACGACTCATCCGAGACGGTAGAGGCAGTACGCGCGCTCTTCGCCCGCTGGGAGGAGCTCGGCGCCTGGATCGGGCACAGGGCTGGCCAGGTCACGACCAGCGCGTTCTTCATGCTCGGGGAGGCGGGCGCACCGGGCCGCGGGATCTGGCCGTTGATGCTTTACCCGGGTGGCGGGCGTGGCGGCACGGCGGAGGTGGTGTTCCAGTACCTGGCCGCACGCGGCCTGACGAGGCGTAGCCGTCAGCCCTCCGGCACTGCGTGCCGCACGGCCTTCTTCACCGCCTGCTCCAACTCGTGCCGCGACATGCTCACGCCCTCGCGCGCTCCGTGCTCCGTCACCGCGGCTTGGAAGTCCACGGCCGCCGCGCGCCACACCTTCCGCTGGACGTCGTGCGCCTCGCCGTCGAGGCCGGTGAGCTTCTCTCGCGCGTCCTTGGCGGAACGTTCCAGCTTGATCAATTCGTCGGGGATGTCTGCCACGACCTGATATCCCAAGCCGACACAGGCCGTACCCTCCGGGGCCTGATCCCGTCCGCCCCCAGAGCTCACGGGGTACAGGGACGGACGGGCTGTACCCGTGCCCGGCACACCGTCGCGCCGGGCTCGGGGGTCTACCAACTGGTCTTGCTGTACGCGTGCCAGTGCGTACCGGAGTGCCCGGCCGGGTCGGTGCAGCGGACGTGCGTGCGCGGGTGCTCGGCCCAGCAGTAGCGGTGCCCGTTCGACAGGCGGGGCAGGGTGGCTTGGCTCACGAGGCGGCTCCCGTCTTCACAGCGTTCGACCGGCGGCGACCGTGACAGGGGCAGCCGCAGCGCAGAGTCAGGAGGGGTGCCTCCCATGCCGGCGCGCCCTTCCGGCGGATCACCTTGGGCCCGGCGCACAGCTTGTGCATGAGGAACGCGCACTCGGGGCTGGAGCTCTCGCCGCTCACGGCCGGTCAGCGAGCGGCACCAGGTCGTATGCCTGGCGGCAGGAGTGGCAGGCGAAGCAGCTCATCTGCGTGCCCGGACCTGAGCCTGCGTCCTGCGCGGAGATGAGCCGCACGCCTCGGCTATATGCCTGGTGCCATGCGCACCAGCCGTAGCCAGTGGGGGTGTTCGCGGTGCCCGCAGTCTGCGTATTCTCCGGCATGTCGACTCCATCCAGTCGGCCACGCCCGGGGCCGTTCACAGCGGCCGCCGGGTTTCGTCATGTCTCCCAACGCTAGGAGCGCGACGGGCAGCGCAGCCAGCAATGTGCAGAACTGTGCAGCACACCTCATCTGTAGAGGAACGTTGGCGGATTCGTGCCCTTGACCCTGCGGCCGTATGGCGTGACGGTATTGCAGAAAACTGCACAACACATCGAGGGAGACAGCCGTGGCACTGCAGTTCATCGGTATCGACCCGAACACCGGCGACGACGAGAGCCCTACAGTCTGGGTCGACCAGGAGAAAGACGAACTCGTCCTCCAGGGCTGGAAGCCCAGCCCCGAACTCGAAGCGGAGTGCGCCGAGTTCACCGTCCCCGGCCATGCGGTGGGCATCCCGGAGCATGAGGCCGTGATCCGTATCCCCGCCCGGATGGTGCCGATGATCAGGGAGGCGTGCGATGCCGTCGAGCGTGCCGACGTTCGCTGAACTCATCGCAGGCTGTACCCACACCGCGGTGCACCTGGAGATGCGCGACGCCTACTCGGTCGACAAAGAGCGGCAGCAGTTCGAGGCATGGCGCCAGGGGTTCCGCCACGACCCGGCGGACCGGGCCTCCTGGTGGCGGCCGTGGCTCGACATGGTCCAGGAGACCGTTGCCCGCGGGGTTGCTGTACGGCGTGCGCGGATCGTGTCCGAGCCCGTCAGCGAGTACATCCGCTTCGAGCACTCCGGCACCTTCACCAACGTCGCCGCGGGCGAAGAGGTGCGGTGGCTGCCCCGCCGGCGCGCATCCGACATCCCGCTGCCGGGCAACGACTTCTGGCTCTTCGACAACCGCCTGATCCGGTGGAACCACTTCACTGGCGACGGCTGGTCGGCAGGTCAGGAACTCTCCGACGATCCCGCCGCCGCCAAGCTGTGCGCCACCGCATTCGACGAGGTGTGGGCCAGGGCCGTCCCTCACGACCAGTACGAGATCCACTAGCAGGAAGCGCCGGTAAGCCAGCTCATGCCCGTCTCCCCATCCTCGTCCGCCCAGGCCGCGCGCGCAGCCATCGCCGGACGGCTGCGCGACCTCCGCAAGGAGGCAGGCCTGACGATCACCGAGCTGGCCAACCGGTGCGGCTGGCACCACTCCAAGACGTCCCGCATCGAGAACTCGATCACTGCCCCCACCACCAACGACATCCGCCAGTGGTGCGCTGCCACCGGGGCAAAGCCCCAGGCGCACGACATCATCGTGCAATCGGTGAACGCCGAGTCGATGTACAGGGAATGGCGCCACCAAACCCGCAGGGGTCTCACCGAGCTGCAGCAGAACACCGGCAAGCTCTTCCGCACCACCGACCTGTTCCGCGTGTACTCGTCCACGCTCGTCCCCGGTCTCCTGCAGACCGAGGGTTACGCAGCCGGCGTCCTCGGCGCGGCGGCCCGCTTTCGTCAGCTCCCTGACGATGACAGCACCGAAGCCGCGCACGCCCGGGTCGAGCGCTCGCGCATCATCCACGACCCCGGCCGCCGCTTCGTCCTGCTCATCGAAGAGTCCGTCCTGTACTGCCAGATCGCCGAAGCGGACGCCATGGCCGCGCAGCTCGGTTACCTCCTCACCGCCGGCGCGATAGCCACCGTGTCCCTCGGCGTCATCCCGGCAGCCGCGCGCCTGCGTTCTCACTGGCCGCGCGAGACCTTCCATGTGTACGACGACAAGCTCGTGTCCGTCGAGCTGGTCTCCGCCCGTGTGCGGATCAACCAGCCCTCCGAGATTGAGCTGTACGTCAGGGCTTTCGAGGAACTGCGCGGCATGGCGGTGTACGGGGCCGACGCGCGCGCCCTGATCGTGAAGGCCATCGGCGCGCTGCGTTGACCGTGGTCATCCTCGTTGCCCCGCACTCACGGGTTGAGGCCTGACGCTCCTGGGTGAGAGCCGTCTGCGGTCCCAGCGGCCTGTCAGATTTGAGGCCAGCGGATTGGTCGTATGGTCGTATGACGAGATGTCGATCAGGGTGGGCCGCCTGGATCCGGGCGCAATGGTCGACCACCGCTCCGAGAGATCCTTTGCGTCCGGTCCCGGACCCGAGTAGTGCCCCGCTATCGGCATCGTGGACTCGGTAGTGGATGTCCTCCATCAATGGGTGTGCCTCGCCGTCTCCGTGACTTACTCGTCAACACCCCAGCGCGTCTGCAGTGGGGGCTCGCCCTCTTCTGCACGCTGCTCTGGCTCTCGGTGCTGGCTGAGGTGCTTGCACTGGGTGGGCTGTCATTCGATGAGGAGCACTTCCCGGAGTTGAAGACCGCCGTTGCGATCTTCGTCTGGAGCGATGTGCTGGTGCTGACGGCGGTGGTTGACGCGTTCGTCGCTGACCTGCCCGTATTCGGCATTGCAGAGGGCATCGGCCTCCGCGGACATGAGCGCGTCGGCGAACGTCTTGACCATCGCGCGCAGCAGGTCGGGACTCGCCGCGGCAAGGTTGTCTTCCGCGAGGGCGTGCAGGGGCGGACTGTCTGGTGCGGTCATCGTGCTGATCTCCTTCGAGGCTTCGACACTTCGAAGATCAGCCGGTGGCCGTTTGTCTATGCGGGCATCACCCTGAAGCCGGAGCAAACCCCCGGATCAGGTCGAACCCGTACACCACTTCCCTGGACGCAACCCCGCCCCTGGGCCGTGCGAGGCGAACCGGCGTTTACAGACGATGACAACTAGCCCCGGGAACGGCGCTGGTCAGAAGGCAGGCGATAGGGGAGCGGTGCACGTGGGAGACCTCGCTCATCACTTCCAGAAGAACTAGCCGATACGTGATCCAACACCGAGTCCCTGCTGGAGTATTGACCTACCGGGCAGAGGTGAGCAGCATACGCTTTGTGATCAAGCATAATCCCGCAATGACACAGGGCCATCATGGCAGTTGAACCACGGCACGATGTGCGTCGGCTGCGTGTGCGTCTGCGCGGCTACATCCTTGCCGTGCTAATCCTCGCTGGGTGGGCGGTCATAGGTCACTGGTGGGTGCCTGAACCGTGGTCAGCGAGCATAGAGACCGTGCTCTTCATACTTGCGGCATCCGTGCTCTACGGCGAGATCCGCGCCTGGCGACTCCGTCGTAGCCACCGTATGTCCGATTAATCAGAAGGTGCCCGTGCCCGACACCATCCCTGGCCGACGCCCCTGACCGCAGTCTGACGGCAACGGCAACGGACATCAGCGTACGCAGCGGTATGTCACGGGGCGTCGACGTCTGTCGTTGTCGGGCCGGATCATGATCCTGGCCGTACGATCAACTCGCCTGAAAAAGCAGAGGCTCGGGGGGTTGCGTCGTAGACGACGGCGGCAGGACCGATGATGTGGAGCCGGTTGCCGTACAGCAGCGAAGTACAGCAACCGCCGCGACCGCAGCCGACCAACGCCAACCGCCAGCGATCGTCTGATCAGCCGGGCAGACCTCAGCCACCGTCCCGCCCATAGTTCGCATCGAGTGGCAGACCGGGCTGCGGACGACTTGACTCGGCCATTGAGACTTCGCCGACCTCAGCCTGGAGGACGCTGGAGTATCAATCGAGCCAAAAGGACGAATTGAACCGCCGGGATCGGTGGAGGCGTGGTTCTGGGCACGGAGTCATTGGAATGGCTCCCTGCGGCACTGGGCGAGCAGAAGAGATGCGGTCAGGAATCGATCCGAGACGGCCATTCCCTCCCTTCGCCGTGGGGCCAAATCAGCTCAATCAGCGTTCACACCACCCAGGCGCGACCACTGGATGACCTGCGGCCTACCACCACCAGCTCACTAATCACTCGACCACAAGCAGAGATCCGTTGACACCGTCAACACGCATACCTCATCCTTTTCAACGGGTGAAGGTACTACGCTCCCTACGGGATGTACCCACCTTGTATACGACGGGTGAAGCGGGGGAGGGCCAGTGGGCCTGGAGACGGTCGACCGACGCTTCCGGATCGCGGGGATCCTGGGGCGCGGAAACATGGGCGAGGTGCACCGGGCTGAAGACCTTCAGGCCGCCCCGGAATCCCCGCACAGGCAGGTCGCCGTCAAGACCGTGTTGCGCAGCCGGACCGGAATCGCGGTTGACGCCTCGGGATCAGGCAAGGAGATCGACCGCTTCCGCCGCGAAGTGCGGATCATGCGCATGCTCTCCCAGGGCCACCCGAACCTCACCCTGCTGATCGACGGCGGCGTGGACCAGGCGCCGGGCGGCAGCGGCCTGCCCTACCTGGCCATGGAACTGCTGGACGGCCATCCGCTCGCGGACCTCATCGATGAGGAGCCCCAGCTCCCGGTCTCCTGGACCGCCGCCATCGGGGCGCAGATCGCCGCCGGTCTCACCGCCGCGCACACCGCCGGGGTCGTCCACCGCGATCTGAAGCCGGCCAACGCGATGCTGACCCGCGACGGCACCGTCAAAGTCCTCGACTTCGGCATGGGCTCGGTCGTCGACGATCCCGACCAGACACGCCTGACCAGTACGGGGGTCAGCGTCGGTACGGCCCGCTACATGGCGCCCGAGCAGTTCCGCGCCGAACAGGTCTCCGCGTCCGCCGACCTCTACGCGCTCGGCTGCATCCTGTACGAGCTGCTGATCGGACGGCCGCCGTTCTCCGCGAGAACCCCCTACGAGCTCTCCGAACAGCACCAGCACGAGCGGCCGCCCCGGCTCACCTTGGTGCGCCCGGATCTGCCCCCCGAGCTGGTCCGGCTGGTGGACCGCCTGCTGGAGAAGGACGCCGAACTGCGGCCCGACAACGCCGCTCTGGTCCGTGAGGCGCTGATCCCGCTCGCGTTCGCGCCGGACGACACGGCCGCCCTGCTGGCTCCGCACTGGCAGGCGATGGACCCGGTGGCACGGCTGCGCGCCCTGCTCCCCGAGCCCGCCCCGGCCGTGCCCGCACTCGTGCCGCGCAGGGAACCGCGCCTGCCCGAGGCGATGGACGTCTTCGGTATCCACGCCGATCTGATCAGCGAGTACGAGGACTTCACCAAGAGTGCGACAGTGATCCGGGACGCCCGGATCGACGGCTTCGTCGCGGACGACCTTGCCGCCAAGTCGCAGTGGCCCGACCCGTGGCTGTCGCTGAACCCGTTCTTCGCCGACGGTGGCCAGGTCACCGACCTCGTGCGGGACGGGGTGCTCCACCCCAAGTGCGCGGAGATCTTCCAGGCCGGCAAGAAGGAGACCTCGCCGCGCCCGGACGGTCGGCCGCTGAACTTCCACCTCCACCAGCGGCAGGCGATCGAGGCCGCGCAGGCGGGCGACTCCTATGTGCTCACCACCGGCACCGGTTCCGGCAAGTCGCTGGCGTACATCGTCCCGATCGTGGACCGCGTACTGAAGGAGCGTCAGGCGGCGGGAACGGCCGCGGGGGGCCGGGTACGCGCGATCGTCGTCTACCCGATGAACGCGCTGGCCAACTCGCAGCTCGGGGAGCTGGAGAAGTTTCTGCGCCACGGTTTCGGGAATGGCCGGGAGCCGGTCACCTTCGCCCGCTACACCGGCCAGGAGTCCGACGAGGATCGTCGGAAGCTGCGCAAGGACCCTCCGGACATCCTGCTGACCAACTACGTGATGCTGGAGCTGATGCTGACCCGGCCGGACGACCGGACCAGCCTGATCCGCATGGCCGAGGGGCTGCAGTTCCTCGTCTTCGACGAGCTGCACACCTACCGGGGCCGGCAGGGTGCGGACGTGGCGTTCCTGATCCGCCGGGTGCGTGAGGCCTGCCGCGCCTCCGCGAGCCTGCAGTGCATCGGCACCTCGGCGACCATGTCCACCGAGGGCTCGTGGGAGGACCAGCAGCGCGAGGTGGCCAAGGTCGCCGGCCGGCTGTTCGGTACCACGGTGCTGCCGAAACGGGTCATCGGCGAGACCCTGGTCCGAGCGACGGACGAGGCGCCCGCGACCGTACCCGCCGAGCGGCTGCGGGTCCCGGCGGCGCCCCGCTCGTACGACGCGCTGACGAAGGACCCGCTGGCCCGCTGGGTGGAGTCCCGGTTCGGTCTGGAGCGCGAGGAAGATACGGGACCGCTGCGGCGCTGCGCCCCGGGCACGGTCGAGAAGGCGGCGGAGGAACTGGCCGCCGAGTCCGGGGTCGCCGAGGAGAGCGTGCGCGACGCAATCAGGACCACCCTGGAGGCGGGCGCACAGGCCAAGAACCCGAGGACGGATCGGCCGCTGTTCGCGTTCCGGCTGCACCAGTTCCTCTCCAAGGGCGACACCGTCTACACGACGCTGGAGGATCCGCTCACCCGGCCGCTCACCCGCACCTACCAGCTGGAGCAACCGGACAGCGACGGCAAGCCGCTGTTCCCACTGGCGTTCTGCCGTGAGTGCGGCCAGGAGTACCTGACCGTCTGGCGTACCGAGGACGGCGGCGCGTTCCGGTACGAGCCGCGTCGGAACACCTCCGCGTCCGGGGGCCGCCAGGGTGAGGGCTATCTGTACCTGGGCATGACCGGGGAGGACTACGAGTGGCCGGCCGATCCGCAGAAGGCCGTGGACGACCGGCGGTTGCCGGAGTCGTGGCTGGAGCCGGACGCCCAGGGCGTGACGGTCGTCAAGAAGTCCTACAGGCCCCGGGTGCCCAAGCGGGTCGTCGTGGACGCTCACGGAAACGAGTCGGGCGAGGGGCTGGTCGCGGCGTTCGTGCCGGCGCCGTTCCTGTTCTGCGTGCACTGCCAGGTCTCCTATGAGCAGACCCGCGGCCGGGACTTCGCCAAGCTGGCCACCCTGGACCAGGAGGGGCGTTCCTCGGCGACCTCGCTGATCTCCGCGTCGATCGTGAAGTCCCTGCGCGCGGTGCCGGAGGAGAGCCTGGGCAAGGAGGCGCGCAAACTTCTCACCTTCGTCGACAACCGACAGGACGCCTCGCTGCAGGCCGGCCACTTCAACGACTTCGCCCAGGTGACCCAGTTGCGCGGCGCCCTCTACCAGGCCGCGGTGCGAGCCGGTGAGGAAGGGCTGCATCACGACGAACTCGCCGAGGCCGTCACCGAGGTGATGGGCCTCGCGCCCCGCGAGTACGCGGCCGGCGCGGACCTGGCTCCGTCCATGGAGCGCCGGGCCACGAAGGCCTTCCGGGACGTCGTCGGATACCGCCTCTACCGCGACCTGGAGCGCGGCTGGCGCATCACCATGCCGAACCTGGAGCAGACGGGGCTGCTGCGGATCGACTACGAGGATCTGGACTGGATCGCCGCCAACCCCGAGTGCTGGCAGTCCGCACACGCCGTGCTGCGCGACGCCGACCCGGCGCTGCGCGAGGAGATCGGCCGTACGCTGCTCGACTTCATGCGGCGTGCCCTCGCCATCGACGTGCAGTACTTCCGCGACGACTTCGACACCCTTCAGCGGGCGAGCGAGGAGCGCCTCACCGGGCCGTGGGTGCTGGGCGAGAGCGACCGGCCGACCGTCGGAACCGCCTATCCCTACGGTTCACGGCCCGGTATGGAGCGCTCCGCGCAGTTCCTGTCGGCCCGTGGCAAGTTCGGCAAGTACCTGCGGCGGAACATGCCCGAACTGCGCGACCTCCCTCTGGACGACGTCCAGACCGTCATCGAGGACCTGTTGAAGGTGCTGCGCGACAAGCAGCTGGTGCGCGAGGTGGAGAGCGCCCCCGAGCACTCCGGCCCGGCCTACCGCCGCCGTGCGGCTCAGAAGCGCACCGGTTACCGGGTGTCCGCCGCCGCACTGATCTGGCGGGCCGGAAACGGTGAACGGGGCGCGGTCGACCCGCTGGCGCGTACCTACAGCAGCGGCGAGGGCCCGCGCGTCAACCCGTTCTTCCGCGACCTGTACCGGACCGCGGCCGCCGAGCTGGCCGGAATGTACGCGCGGGAGCACACCGCGCAGGTCACTCCGGAGGACCGGCTGGAGCGCGAGCGGCAGTTCCGGGACGCCGAACTGCCCCTGCTGTACTGCTCGCCGACGATGGAGCTGGGCGTGGACATCTCCTCGCTCAACGCCGTGCTGATGCGCAATGTGCCGCCGACCCCGGCGAACTACGCGCAGCGCTCGGGCCGGGCGGGCCGCTCCGGTCAGCCCGCGCTGGTGACCACGTACTGCGCGACGGGCAACAGCCACGACCAGTACTACTTCCGCCGCTCCCAGGCCATGGTGTCGGGGCAGGTGGCCCCGCCGCGCCTGGACCTGGCCAACGAGGATCTGGTCCGCTCCCACCTCCAGGGCATCTGGCTGGCGGAGGCCGACATGAAGCTCGGCGCCGCGATACCGGAGGTCATCGACGTCGCCTACGACCCCGAAGGCGACGACCGCCCCGATCCGCTGATGCCACTGCCACTCCGTTCCGAATTCCTCAACCGGTCCCTGGACGAGGACGCCCGCAGACGCGCGGCCGACACCGCCCGTACCGTTCTCGCCCCACTGATCGCGGACTTCAAAGCGACAACGTGGTGGTACGACGAGTGGATCGAGGACCGGATCGAGCGCGCACCGGCGGAGTTCGACGCCGCCTTCGACCGGTGGCGCGACCTGTTCCGGGCGGCCGTCATCGACCAGTACGAGCAGAACAGGCGCGTCGTCGACCACACCCTCTCGCAGGGCGAGCAGAGCCGGGCGCGCAGCCGCCGCCGGGAGGCCGAGACGCAGACGAACCTGCTGCTGAACCGCTCCGTCGACAGCAAGTCCGTCATGAGCGACTTCAATCCGTACCGGTATCTGGCGTCCGAGGGGTTCCTGCCCGGCTACAGCTTCCCGCGGCTGCCGCTGGCCGCGTACATCCCGCGTTCCGGCAACCGCCGCAACGCCGACGGCGACTATCTCCAGCGTCCCCGGTTCCTCGCGATCCGCGAGTTCGGCCCCGGCGCGCTCATCTACCACGAGGGTGCCCGCTACCAGGTCACCCGGGTGCAGCTGCCGCCGGACGCCTCGGGCGAGCTGGCGACAGCGGAGGCCCGGCGGTGCGACGGCTGCGGCTATCACTACGTCGTCAGGCCCGGCGCCGACCAGTGCGACATGTGCGGGGAGCAACTGCGCGGCAAGCGCACCGGTCTGCTCCATCTGCACACCGTGTACACCACGCCGCGCGAGCGGATCTCCTCCGACGAGGAGGAGCGCCGCCGGGCCGGGTTCCGACTGGAGACCTCGTACGCCTTCCAGGACCACGGCGCCCGCAAGGGCCGCCTCACCTCGCATGTCGGCGACGCCGACGGGGCGCCCGTCCTCGACCTGGACTACGGCGACTCGGCGACGGTCCGGATCACCAATCTCGGCCGCGTCCGCGACAAGGAGAACGAGCCGGACGGCTACTGGCTGGACCTCGGCGACGGCCGCTGGCTCAACGACCGGGCAGCCGCGGACGCCATCGAGGGCACCGGCATGCCGGTGGTCGACGAGGACGGCAACGAGAAGCGCCGCAAGAAGCGGGTCCTGCCGTTCGTGGAGGACCGCCGCAACATCCTTGTCGTCACCCTGGAAGAGCCACTGCCCGAGCCGGTGGCCCTGTCGTGCCTGTACGCGCTGGAGCGGGGCATCGAGGCGGCGTTCGAGCTGGAGGACTCAGAGCTGACCGCGGAGCTGCTGCCGCCGGACGACGGCCCGCGCCGCCGCATGCTGTTCACAGAGGCCGCCGAGGGCGGCGCCGGTGTGCTGCGCCGCATCCAGCACGACACGGACGCCCTCGCCAAGGCCGCGAAGACCGCCCTGGAGATCTGCCACTTCGACCCGGAGACCGGCGAGGACGAAGGCGGACCGGCGGACGGAGAGAAGTGCGCCCGCGGCTGCTACGCCTGCCTGCTGACCTACGCCAACCAGACGCACCACCGTCAGCTGAGCCGACACACCGCCCGCCCTCTTCTGGTGCGGCTGGCCGAGGCCCGTACCGAGCGGGAGGACCGCGGCGAGTCCCGCAGCGAACAGTTCCGCAGGCTGGCCCCGGCAGCCTCCGGAACCCAGGGCGCCTCAGCGACCCCGGCGGCCTCCGGATCCCAGAGCACCTCACCCACCCCGACGTCCTCCGGGTCCGGGAGCACCTCGCCGACCCCGGTGGAGGCCGACCTGGCGGCCCTCGTCGCGGACGGTGACCTGCTCGGCTGGTTGAGGGCGAAGGGCTACCGGCTCCCCGACGACGTCCGCGTCCGGGTCCCGGAGGCGGACGCGTGCCCCGACCTCGTCTTCCACCTGGACGGCGCCGACCTCGCCGTGTTCGTCGACGTCCCCGGCCACACGCCCGACACCGGCCGTGACCTGGAGGCCGGGTACCGCCTGGAGGAGGCCGGCTGGGACGTTCTACGGTTCCCCACGGACGCGGACTGGGACGCCATCGCCGACCACAACGCCACCTATTTCCACCTCCGTTGACCACTCCCGCCGCTTCCCACGACCGCTAGGAACCGAGACATCTCATGAGCCTCACGTACACAGCCGGCTCGCTGGTCGCCGCCCGTGGCCGGGAATGGGTGGTGCTGCCCGAGAGCGCCGCCGACATGCTGGTGCTGCGCCCGCTGGGCGGGAGCGAGGACGACATCGCGGCCGTGTTCCCCTCGTTCGAGGAGGTGCGGCCCGCCGAGTTCGCGGCGCCGAGCGCGGCCGACCTGGGAGACCAGCGGGCCGCCGGTCTGCTGCGTACGGCGCTGCGCATCGGGTTCCGGTCGGGCGCGGGCCCGTTCCGCTCTCTGGCGTCGATCGCCGTGGAACCCCGCGCCTATCAACTGGTGCCGCTGCTGATGGCGTTGCGGCAGCGCACCGTACGGCTGTTGATCTCGGACGACGTCGGTATCGGCAAGACGGTCGAGGCGGGTCTGATCGCCAAGGAGCTGCTCGCGCAGGGCGAGGCGACCCGGCTGGCCGTGCTCTGTTCCCCGGCCCTGGCCGAGCAGTGGCAGGGCGAGCTGCGGGAGAAGTTCGGCATCGACGCCGAACTGGTCCTGGCCTCCACGGTGTCGCGTCTGGAGCGCGGCCTGGAGCTGGGCCAGTCCCTGTTCGACAAGCACCAGTTCACGATCATCTCGACGGACTTCATCAAGTCGACCCGTCACCGCGAGGACTTCGTACGGCACTGTCCCGACCTGGTGATCGTCGACGAGGCCCACTCCTGCGTGGCCGCCGACGACGCCACGCAGGGCGGCACGTCGTCCTCCTCGAACTCTCACCAGCTCCGCTACGAGCTGCTGCGGAGGGTCTCCGCCGACGCGAACCGTCATCTGCTGCTGCTGACCGCGACCCCGCACTCCGGCAAGGAGTCCGCGTTCCGCAACCTGCTCGGCCTGGTGCGGCCCGACCTGGCGACGGTGAACCTGGAAGCCCCGGCAGGGCGGGCGAAGCTCGCCGAGTACTTCGTGGCCCGCAAGCGCGCCGACGTCCGCACCTACCTCACCAAGGAGGACGGCCTCGCCGACGACTCCCTGGCCGAGCGGACCGCCTTCCCGTCCGACCGCTGGACGAAGGACGAGCCGTACAAGCTGACCCCCGTCTACCGGGCGCTGCTCGACGACGCCATCGCCTACGCCAGGGACCGTGTCGAGGCGGCCGGGGGGCAGGGCAAGCGGGAGGCCCGGGTCGCCTGGTGGTCGGTGATCGCGTTGCTGCGCTCGATGGTGTCCTCGCCGGCGGCCGCCGCGCAGACCCTGAAGACCCGCTCCGAGTCCGCCGCCGCCCGCACCGCGCAGGAGGCGGACGCGCTGGGCGCCAAGGTGGCCGCCGACTCCGCGGACAACGACCGGCTGGAGGGCGTGGACGTCGCGCCGGGCGCCGCCGAGTCGGAGGAGGCGGGCGCCCGGCTGCTCGAACTCTCCCAGCGGGCCGCGCAGTTGGTCGGCCCGGCCGAGGACGCGAAGCTGAAAGCACTCACCCGGCACTTGAAGAGCCTTCTCGCCGAGGGCTACCACCCGATCGTCTTCTGCCGTTACATCCCCACCGCCGAGTACCTCGCCGAGCAGCTCGAAGGCAAGCTCGGCAAGAAGACGAAGATCGCCGCCGTGACCGGCACCCTCTCCCCGCAGCAGCGTCTGGAGCGCATCGAGGAACTCGGCGCCGAGTCCGCCGAGGAGGCCGGCGACCCGGCCGTCCGCCGCGTGCTGATCGCCACCGACTGCCTCTCCGAGGGCGTCAACCTCCAGCACCACTTCGACGCCGTAGTCCACTACGACCTCGCGTGGAACCCGACCCGCCACGACCAGCGCGAGGGCCGCGTCGACCGGTACGGCCAGAAGCGCGACCAAGTCCGGGTCATCACCATGTTCGGCGAGGACAACGGCATCGACGGCAAGGTCCTGGAGGTGCTGTTCGCCAAGCACCGGCAGATCAAGAAAGACCTGGGCATCTCCGTCTCCGTCCCCGACGAGACCGCCTCCGGCGTCACCGACGCCGTCGTGGAGTGGCTGCTGCTGCACGGTCGTCAGGGCAGCCAGGAAAGCCTGTTCGACATGGACGGCCACCAGGAGTCCTTCGACCGCGTCGAACGAGAGTGGACCTCGGCCGCCGAGCGGGAGAAGACCTCCCAGTCCAAGTACGCCCAGCGCACCATCCATCCGGAGGAGGTGGCCCGCGAGGTCGCCGCCGTACGAGCCGCGCTCGGCGGCGCCGACGAGGTCCGCGATTTCGCCCTGGAGGCGCTCCGCGACCTGGACGCGCTGGTCCGCGACCCGCGCGACGACAGCGGCGACTTCACCGCCCAGGTCGGCGGCACCCCGGCGGGCCTGCGCGACGCGCTCGCCGCCACCCTCGGCGGCCGGCTCGTCGAGGAGGACCGCGAGATCCCGTTCCGCACCACCCCGGCGATCGCCCGCGGCGAGGCCGCCCTGGTCCGCACCGACCCAGCGATCGGAGCCGTCGCCTCGTACGTCCTGGACTCCGCGTTGGACGCGAACACCCAGGGCCCCCGCCCGGCCCGCCGTTGCGGTGTGGTCACCACGGACGCGGTCTCGATCCGCACCACGCTCCTCCTGGTCCGCTACCGCTTCCACCTCACACTCCCGTCCCGCACCGGCGAGCGACAGCTGGTCGCCGAGGACGCCCGCCTGCTCGCCTACGAGGGCCTGCCCTCCCGTGCCCGCTGGCTGGACGACGAAGCGGCCGCCGCACTCCTCGCGGCCCACGCGAGTGCCAACACCCACGAGCAGCGGGCCCGCAACCAGATCACCCGCGACCTGGACGGCCTGCCGGACCTCGCCGCGCACCTCACCGAGTACGGCACGCGGCTGGCCGCCGACCTCGACGCCTCGCACCGCCGGGTCCGCAAGGCCAACGAGGAGATCGTCCGCGGCCTGAAGGTCGTCCCGCAGGAGCCCGCCGACGTCCTCGGCGTGTACGTGTACCTGCCGCAGCCCGCCTCTACCGTGTCCGGAGCCGAAGCCTGATGTCCGCCGCCACCCGCACCGCCCTGGCCTTCACCGCCGTCACCACGGTCGGCGGACTGCTCCCCGCCGACATGCTGCTGCGCATCCCCGAGGCGCGGAACCTGCCGGGCACCAAGTCCGCCGACTACGGCCTGCCCTCCTCGGTCCCCGTACGCGAAGAGGCCGAGCGCGCCTGGGAGTACCTCAAGCCCCTCTGGCGCGACCTGCGCACCGCCCTGCCCGCCGACCCCGAGACCGGCGCCCCCGCCGCCGACCCGACCGGCCGCGCCGGCACCGACTGGCTCTCCCAGCTCTTCCGCAAGCTGGACTTCGGCGCGCTGACGGAGGTCGGCGCGACGGGCATCCCGGCCGACTCCGACCCGGAGAAGCGCTTCCCGGTCTCCCACCGCCACGGCCCGGCCCTCGTCCACCTCATCCCCTGGAACCAGGACCTGGACAAGCGCCCGGCGGCGGGCCAGGTCCCGGCCCAGTCCATGCTCCAGGACTGCCTCAACCGCACCGAGGCCCACTTGTGGGCGGTCCTCACCAACGGCCGTCGCCTGCGCCTGCTGCGCGACTCGTCGTCCTTCGCGACGGCCGCCTACGTCGACTTCGACTTGGAAGCCATCTTCGACGGCGAGCTGTTCAGCGAGTTCGTGCTGCTGTACTGCGTGCTGCACGCGTCGCGGTTCGAGGTGGCGGAGGGGGCGGCGGCTTCGGGGTGCTGGCTGGAGAAGTGGCGGACGGAAGCCGTTACTTCGGGGGCGCGGGCGCTGGATCAGCTGCGGCTGGGGGTACAGAACGCGCTGACCGTGCTCGGGACCGGGTTCCTGCGGCATCCGGACAATGCCCGGCTGCGCGAGGACATCGACCCGAAGGCACTTCGGGATGCTTTGCTGCGGCTGGTCTATCGGCTGCTGTTCGTCTTCGTCGCGGAGGACCGGGAGGCGCTGCTCGACCCGAAGGCGGGTGAGCGGGAGCGGGAGGCGTACGAGCGGTATTTCTCTTCGGCCCGGTTGCGTGTGCGGGCCCGCCGACGTCAGGGGACGGCTCACGGTGACCAGTACGAGGCGTTGCGGATCGTCCTCGCCGCCCTGGGTACGGAGGGCGGCCGCCCGGAGCTGGGGCTGCCCGGCCTCGGTGGCCTGTTCTCCCACACAGAGACCGACGCGCCGCTCGACGGCCTGAAGCTGTCCAACGAGTCGCTGCTGGCGGCCGTCCGCCACCTCGCCCAGGTACGCGACCCGGGCGCACGTCGCTGGCGCTCCGTCGACTACCGCCACCTAGACGCTGAGGAGTTGGGCTCGGTCTACGAGTCCCTGCTGGAGCTGGAGCCGAAGCACTCCGCGACGGACCGCTCCTTCGAGTTGGTGGAGGTGGCAGGTAACAGCCGTAAGACGACGGGCAGTTACTACACCCCGGCCTCGCTCATCGAGTGCCTGCTGGACACGACTCTCGACCCGGTGATCGATGACGCGGTCAAGCGTGGCGAGCAGCGCGCCACGGCGGCCGGTCGCCCCGACCCAGCTGACGACATCGTCGACGAGCTGCTGTCCCTGACGGTCTGTGACCCGGCTTGTGGTTCCGGACACTTCCTCGTCGCCTCGGCTAGGCGCATCGCCAAGCGCGTCGCATCGGTGCGTGAGCGCAATCCGGAACCGACCGTTGACGCCGTGCGCCACGCTCTGCACGAGGTCATCGCCCGTTGCATCTACGGCGTCGACCTCAACCCGATGGCCGTGGAGCTGGCGAAGGTCTCGTTGTGGCTGGAGGCCCTGGAGCCGGGCAAGCCGCTCGGCTTCCTCGACGCCCACGTCAAGCAGGGCAACGGGCTTATCGGCGCGACGCCGAAGCTGCTGGCGGAGGGCGTCCCGGACGACGCGTTCAAGCCGATCGAGGGCGACGATAGGAAGTACGCGGCCGGTCTGGTCAAGCGGAACAAGACCCAGCGCGGCGGCCAGGACGAGCTGTCCTTCGATACGGAGACCCTGCCCAGCAACGACCAGTACGCCGCCGAGCTCGCCCGGATCACCGCCGCCCCGGCCGACTCCCTGGAGCAGGTACGGGCCCAGGAATCCGCGTACAGGGCCTACGTCGAGTCCACGTCCTATGTCCAGGACTTGCACGCCGCCGATGCGTGGTGCGCCGCGTTCGTGTGGCCAAAGCACGAGGGCGCCGCAGAGGCCCCGACCGACCAGGTGTTCCGCGCCCTGCGCAGCCGCAACCAGTCCGCTGTCTCGGACGCCACGTATACGGAGATCCTGCGGCTACGGGACCAATACCACTTCTTCCACTGGCACCTGGAGTTCCCGGAAGTGTTCGCGGTCCCGGAGTCGGGCGTCGGCGTGCAGCCGGGAACGGGGTGGGTCGGGGGGTTCGACGCGGTGGTGGGGAATCCGCCGTGGGAAAACCTTGAGCTCAAGGAACAGGAGTTCTTCGCCTCACCCGCCCCTGACATCGCAGAGGCGTCAGGCGCCCAACGCAAAAGGCTAATCGCTCGCCTGCGGTCCGAGAATGCCGGCCTCTACATGGCCTACGAGAAGGCCAAGCGAGCCATCGACGGAACGCGACACTTCGCCAGCGTATCTGAGCTCTATCCGCTGTGCGGACGTGGACGCATCAAGACCGACACCATCTTCACAGAGCAAGACCGCCGCTTGAGCGCTCCGACAGGGCGGACCGGCGTCATTGTCCCATCAGGCATCGCCACGGACGCGACGACGCAGGACTTTTTCAAGGAATTGGTGAGCAAGGGACAACTGGCGGCCCTTTTCAGCTTTGACAACGAAGAGAAACTCTTCCCCCAGGTCACCAATCGCGTTTCCTTCTGCCTCCTCACGCTGCGCAGCCAGGGCGATCTTCACAATCCGGCCCAGATCGTCTTCAAGATCCGCCAGCCCGAGCAAATTCCCGAGCGCAGTTACCAGTTGACGGCAGCGGAGCTTCTCCTCATGAACCCCAACACTGGTACATGCCCGGTGTTCAGTAGCCGCCGGGACGCCGAGATCACCCTGGGAATCTATCGCCGCGTCCCTGTCTTGGTCGACGCCAACCGGGCAGACGGCAACCCGTGGGGCGTCACCTTCATGCAGGGCTTGTTCAACATGACGAGCGATTCTCACCTCTTCCGCCCGTCTGCGCAAAAGGGCGAGACCTTCGACGACCTCATCAGGGATGGCTGGCGCCTCGACGGCAACGTCCTGGTCCGAGGTGGCGAGCGCCTGCTTCCGCTATACGAGGCAAAGATGCTCCATCACTACGACCACCGCTTCTCAACGTATGAGAAAGCCACGGCACAGCACCTCAATAAAGGAACACTCCCTCGCTTCACCCTGGCACAACACCAAGACCCCTCGGCCATCGCGATGCCGCACTACTGGGCGCCGGAGCAGAATGCACCGACGGGAGAATTCGACAAGAAAACAGGAGCTGAGCTCAAGGCAGCCGGTGTTGCCACGCTACTTGCCAAGAAGGGTTGGGATCGGGGCTGGCTGCTTGGCTGGCGCGACATCTGCCGCGCAAGCGATGAACGCACCCTAATCAGTTTTGCCTTCCCCCGTTCAGCGCCCCCTGGCAGTACCCTCCTCGTATTTCCCGAAGCTGACCCGAAATCTGGGCTACTGGCATGCCTATCCTCATTGGTAACGGACTTCGCCGCGCGTCAGAAAGTCGGCGGTAGCCATATCAAGTTCTTTACGATGCAACAGCTTCCCATCGCGTCACCTCAACAGCTTGCTCCTCATACGGCCTTCATCACAACTCGCGTGCTCGAACTCGTCTACACCGCTGCCGACATGGCCGCGTTCGCCCGCGACCTAGGTGACACCGGCGCCCCGTTCTGCTGGGATGAGGACCGCCGCTCAGTAATCCACGCCGAGCTGGACGCCCTCTTCTTCCACCTCTACGGGATCGACCGCGACGACACCGCCTACATCCTGGACACCTTCAACGTCACCCGCGACAACGACGTGAAGGCCCACGGCGAGTACCGCACCAAGAACCTGATCCTCGCCGAATACGACCGCATGGCCACCGCGGGCCTGACCCTGGAGACCCCCCTCACCGAGGGCGAGTCCGGCACCTACCGCTCCACTCTCACCCCGCCCCCGGGCCACGGCCCCCGCCACGACTGAACCCTCCGCAACGCCCGCCCGAGGAGCTGACGCCCCGTGGTACGTCGAAGCCAGACCAGCAACCCCCGCACCACCGTCGTCCTGACGTCAGGAACCGACTGGGGTCAACGCGCTGCCGTGCAACGACGTGGGAGCGGGGCGGAATCTCCCATGCCCCGGAAGGAAAAGGCGAAGCTCAAGGCGTTGCAGCAGACCATCGAGCTGGCCCGCACGGCGATCAAGGCCAAGCGTTGGCATCAGGCGCGCTACATGCTGAGCCGGGCCCGCGCCATCGTGAACGCGCTCCCTACCGAACAGACCGCCCAGCACCGCGAGCAACTCTCCGAGCTCCGCAAGAAGTTCGAGGCGCGGAACACGACGGCCACGAAGAACGCCAGAAGCGCCAAAGGCACCAGAAAGCCGAAATCAACGCCGGCCGCCGCCCCCGCAACCGGCAAGAAGCCCACCGCGAAGAAGTCCACGGCGAAATCCCCCACGCAGCAGCCGAAGCCCACCCCCGCCCGCGACCTCGGCGACCGCTACATCAACCGTGCCGCCCTCGGCTACACGCCGATCGACGAGGCATGAGACGGCACGGGCACCCCCGGAAACCGCGTACCGCCCGCCACTCCGGCATCCCGGCGACGGACGGCACACCAACCACTGCTCAACGCCCTGCCGCGAACCGCACGAACGGCGTCCAGCCTTCACGTCCGACCGCGAACGCCGGGCGACCCACGTCCTTGGAGTCCCGTACGTGAACGGCCTGTTCGGCAATCGCGATCTCCACGCAGCTGTCGCCCTCACTGCCGCTGTAGCTGGACTTGAACCAGGCGAGTTCCGTCGTACCGCTGCTCATAGCTCTCCTCGCAGTCGCTCCAGCAGGTCCCGGGATTCCTTCGGGTTGAGGGCCTGCGAGCGCAGTGTGTCATAGCGCTGGCAGAGGACACTCACCTCTTTCGGGTCGGAGATCAGCCGCCCGTTCTTCTGTCCCTCGGAGTAGCCGAGCCGCTGCCCCTCCGGGGTCTCCAGAATCTGTACGGGCCCATCCAGGCACGCGTGCAACCCGGCATCCAGCGGCACCACTTGAAGCGTCACGTTGCGCGGAGTGCTCCGCTCCAGCACGTGATCGAGGAGCTCCCGCATCGCCTCCGCGTCCCCGAATCGCCGCCGGAACACATGCTCCTCGACGATGAAGCTGAACGGCACGGTAGGCCGCTCCCGCATCACCGCCTGCCGTTCCATCCGAGCCGCAAGCTGCGCCTCCAGCTCCTCATCCGTCCGTAGCGGGATCGTGCCCTCGAACACCGCCCGCGCATACGCCTCCGACTGCAACAGCCCCGGCACCAGCCGACACTCGTACGTACACAAACTCACCGCCTCCCGCTCCAGCCGAGCCCACCGCCGAAACCAGGCCGCCAGTCCCGCCTCGCCTCGCGTGAGATGCCGGGCGGCCTTCCGTAGCGCACCGGTGTTGCCGGTCACCTCCTCCGCGCGGTCCACGAACGCCGCATCCGGCATGCGACGTCCCAACTCCACGGATTCCACGGTGTGTTTGGAGTACTGGACTCGCGCGGCGAGGTCGGCCCGGCTGAGCCCGGCATGTTCGCGCAGTGCCTGGACGACCGCGCCGAACGTGCGCAGACTGTCGGACGGATGGGGCTCCCGCTCCCACTCCCCCGCCGGAACCGCCCGCGTCTCGACGCCCCCGGCCGCGTCCGCGTCACCTTCGACGATGCCCATCCGCCGCCCCTCTCTCCGTACCGCGGCGGCTCCGCACGCCACCCGCACTCGCCACTCAGCGTGACGGCAGGCACCTCGTACTGTCCACTCCCCGTGCCCGTACGCTGACTCCGCGTACGGGGTGCCGTACTCCCACCCACCCGTGCGCGACCGCCACGCTGGCGTCATGAACCAACCTGCTCCCCAACTGGCAGCCCCCACCCTCGCCTTCACGCAACTGCTGTCGTCTACGCGACGAGGCGCCCGGCTCGCCCGGCTGCTTGCCGTGACCCAACTGCAGTCCTGGGGCGCCGGGCAGGACCTCACGGAGCGTGCCGAGATCGTCGTGGCGGAGCTCGCCGCGAACGCCGCCCTCCACGGCCGCCTGCCAGGCCGCTGCTTCCGGCTCACGCTCGCTTTCAACCCGTTGGCCGGCCACCTCGGAGTCGAAGTCACCGACTCCCGCGGGGACCTGCTCCCGCACATCCCGCCGATGGACACCGACCCGCTCCACCCCTGCGGGCGCGGCCTCTTCCTCGTCGCCACCCTCGCCGACCACTGGGACTGCGTCCCCTACCCGCCCAGCGGCAAGACCGTCCGGGCCGCGCTCTCGACACCGTGAGGACGGCTACGAACGCCACAGCCGGCATCCACCACCCACCCCTCGGCCTGAAACGATATCTATAATGAGTGAAGAATGGTATCGTTTCACGAGTTGAGACTGCCTCCGAAGGGATCATCCACATGGCCAGAACCGTCATCGACCTCGATGAGGACATGGTCGCCGAGGCCATGCGCATCTATGGGACCAAAACGAAGGCCAAAGCCGTCCGCCTCGCCATGGAGGACGCCGTCAAGAGGCATCTGCGGCAGGAGGGCTTCGACGCCATGGAGGCCGGGGAGCTCGACTTCAGTGAGATCGTCGAGAACACCGGGCCTCGCAACGCAGACGGCTCCCTCAAGCGCGACGGTGACCGCAACGGAGGCCGGGTCGCCTGATGCAGGACCGCTATCTGATCGACAAGTCCGCCCTCGCCCGCTGGACGAAGCCGAGCGTCAAGGCGGTGCTCAAGCCTCTGCACGAGCGCTACCTCCTCGCCGTGTGCCGGCCCACCGAGTTCGAGATGATCCACTCCGCACGGGACAGCGCGGAGGCGACACGGATCAGCACCTGGCTCCGCGCCTTCGACTACCTCGGCACCGACGACGACACCTTCACCCGCGCTCTCGAGAACCAGCGCCATGCCCTCAACGCAGGCTTCCACCGCGCTCTGTCCCTCCCCGACCTGCTGATCGCCGCCACAGCGGAACTGAACCGGCGAACGGTCCTCCACTACGACGGGGACTTCGACATGATCGCCTCCCTCACCGGCCAACCCACTGAATGGGTCGTCCCACCCGGCAGTGCCGACCGGTGAGGCGAAGGGAGTCACGACCACGTTCGAAGTTTCGGGCAACCCCGCACCACTCATCAAGTGAGTGCGAGCGCGTCACGCCTACGCGGGCAGCGCAGGGAACACGACCACGGAGCCGTCCTTGTCGCGGGCGATCTCAATCGCCACGTCTGTAGTGCGGCTGTTGGCCGTGACGCCGTCGCCCAGCTTGTGAATCCGGTGTGCCGCACTCATCAGGCGATCGACTTCGCCCGTCGTGAAAACGGGTCGCAAACCGTTCGGGCGTGCCAGTTCCAGTGCCGACAGGCGTACCAGGACACCGGCGATGCTCGACTCCCTTTCGTCGAGGCGCTGTTGATCGCGCTTGAGTGCGCGGGTGAAGTTCTCGAACGGATTGCCGGGGTCGCTCTGGGCATGCTCGACGGCCTGGAGGACGACGACCCGCCGCATCAGCGCGACAGCCAGGGAAGCGAGTTCGAGGTGGGTGCGGAACGTGCCGCCATGGTCGTCGACGCCGGGGAACGACTTGGTCAGCGTGCCGAGTTCGACGGCCTCGCCCTCGGGCAGTCTGTCGAGCGCACTCTGCCATCGGGCCAGGCGGAGGTCTGCTTTGCTCAACGCCGTGTCGATGGTGTGCACCGCCGAGTCGAGTCCCAGCGAGGCACCGAGCTTGCCCTGGTCGAGCAGGATGGCCGTGGCCTTGTCGATGGCGGCACGGCAGCCGTTGAGTGCGCTGTGCTCGTCGTCGAGCTTGTCCTGCTGAAGTTGCTCCAGCAGTTCCGTGATGTGTTCGATGGCCTGCTGGCGCTTGTGGTCGGCATGGGCGCTCACCCCCACCGCCACGGCCATGAGCACGAGCGGAGCGGCGACGGTCAGCGCCGTGCCCCCGGCGACCGCGGCGCCGGCGGTCGCACCGGCCCCACCGACTGCGCCCGCCGCTGCCGCTCCTCCGACCGGCACGAACGTCGCATTGGCGGCGATGCCCGTTGAGTTCATGAGTGCACCGTGGATGCCACCGGCCGCCGCCTTCGACGCCATCGGTCGAACGATGCCCTGCCCGAACTGGGCGGCGACCTTCGCCGGGACCACCATGCGATACAGATTCTCCCCGGAAGCGGTCGCCCTGGCCGCCGTAAGGGAACTTCGCGCCGATTGCGTGATGAACTCCGACAGGTGCTGCGCCAAGGGACTCACGGCGTCGAGCGGGATGCCACGGCCGCGGTCGATCGTGTCGGGCAGCGGATGCACCTCAAGTGTGACGATCGGCTCGTCGGCCAGGACGGCCAGCACTCCGCGCAGTTCAGCCAGGCGCTCAGCCGTCATCGACTCGCCCGCGGTCAACCCTGGCACCCGGACGTCAGCGGTCGCCAGTGTCCACACGGGCACGGTCGTCTTGTGGTCGTCAGTCATCGTCTCCCCTTGTCTTCCCACATGCTCGTGGCCTCAGTCGCGCCATCACCGCATGTGCGCCCATCCCGGCAGCCCCTCCAGATGCCGCGGCATCCGACTTCCCTGCCAGCCCAGCACCAGCCGCTCCCGGGCGCGAGTGATCATGACGTAGTACGCCATCCGCAGGGTCGCCGCCGTGGGGTCGGTGGCGGAGTCGGAGTCGGCGTCGGCGATGACGACGGTGTCGAAGTCGAGGCCCTTGGCGCTGGCCCGGTGGACGAGGACGACGCCGGGGCGGGTGAGCTCCAGGTCGCGGTAGCGGCCGGCGGAGGCCGCCGAGCTGTACAGCTGGGGCTCGTGAGCGAGGCCGGCCCGTTCCAGGCGCCGCATCAGGTCGGCCGCCGTACGCAGGGAGTTGACGATGACGCCGATGCGGTGCCGCGGCTGTCCGGCGGCCATCGTGGCGATGTCGGCGGCGAGATCCTTGTCGCCCGAGTAGTGGCGGACGATGGGCACCGGGCCGCTGCGGAAGGGCAGGCTGGGGCGGGTACCGCCGATGCGGAACTGCTCGGCCAGGGCTGCGATCTCGCGGGTGTTGCGGTGGTTGCCGCCGACCTCGGCACGTCCCGTGGAGCGGCCGAGGGCGTCGGTGATCTCGGTGAGGGTGGAGTTCGTCTCGGTGAGGCGCTGGCACTCGTCGGCGAACACCGTGACGGAGGCGGCGGCGATACGGGCCAACCGGTAGAAGCCCGGCGGCAGGTCCTGACCCTCGTCGACGACGAGGTGGGGCGTGGCCGCCTCGTCCCTGCCGAGTGTCTCGGCGGCGCGGCCGGTGAGGGCCGTCCAGTCGAACCAGCCGTCCTCGGTGCGCGGTGCGTCGTGGCCGAAGCGGCGCTGGATCCAGCCGTGGACGGTGGCGGCTTCGGCGGGGGCACCGGGGACCGTGAGGCCCTGGAGGGTGTCCCGCAGGAGCTGGCGCAGAAGGTTGGAGCGGGACAGCAGCAGGGTGGGTCTGCCGGTGAGGGCGAGGTGGACGGCCCGGTGCGCGGCGAGCAGGCTCTTGCCGCTGCCGGGCGGTCCGCTGACGACGTGGTGGCCGGTCAGCGGCAGGGCGTCCAGGCAGTCGCGTTGGACGTGGATGAGGTCGGGGTGGAGGACGGCGGCGTTCGCGGTGGTCATGGGCGTCATCCCAGTGCCATGGCGGCCGCGTACTCGCGGCTCGCGGTGAGGACGTCGGTGAAGTAGCCGGGGACGCGGGCGGAGCCGACAACCAGGGCGCGGTCGAGGAGGGTGTTGCCGGTCTGGCAACTCGTCTCGGGCAGCAGGGTGCAGGCATGGCAGGCGGCCCGGTTGAGGTTGCCGAAGCCCTGGCCGGTGTGCTCGGCGCAGAGCGGATCGGCGGAGCACCAGGCGGCGGCTTCCAGCATGCGGATGAGCGTCTCGGCGAAGTGCGGTGCCTCGCCCTGCCGGACCAGGCCGCCGAGGGTGCCCTCCGCGTCACCGGCGGCTGTGTAGATCAGCAGTCCGCGCTGGCCGTACTCGGGGCGGCCGTACACGCGCTCGCGCAGGCTGGCGGTGGTATAGCCGGAGTCGAAGGAGAGCTGGCGGATGAGGAGGTGGGCGAGTGTGTGCAGGAGCAGGAAGCGGGGGGAGAGTTCGCTGCCCACGGTCTCGGCGAGTTGCTCGTCGCGGAACGACGCGTCCAGGTCCGTACGGACGCCGTGGACGTGTGCCCGGACACGGGGGTCGTTTTCCCAGTCGGTCAGGCGCTGCTCGTCGAGGGTGAGGACGATGCCCTCGCCGTAGACCTCGGTCGCGGGCAGCCAGCGCAGGCGGCCGCTGGTGTCGGCGCGTACGAGGGTGCCGTGCGGGGAGTGGCGGCGGAATCCGGTCAGGGCCCGTACCTCGCGCAGGCGGTCGGCGAGGACGATGCCGTCGATGTGCGCGTCGAGGGTGGCCCAGGGCTCCTCCGTCTCGCCGTCGAGGTCGAGTCCACCGCGACGGATCTCGAACTCCTTGGTGGGTTCGGGGAGTTCGACGGCGTCGAAGGCGTACCACTCGTCGCGGCTCAGGTCGAGCTTCGCGGGCTCCGGCCGGTCGGCGGGCAGGGGCGCGGGGGCGCCGGTGGCCTCTGCGAGGAGCTGGTCGATGAGGCTGTCGGGGGCGTCGGTGTCTTCCTTGATCATGCCGCGGAAGAGGTCGGCTCGGGACGTGCCGAGTGTGTCGATCAGGTTTGTCCAGTAGCCGTGGCCGCGGACTGCTTCCGCCAAGTCCTGTTCCGCCCGCGACGGTTCGGCGGTTTGGGGGATGTCGAGGGCCGAGAAGACGACCGGGTAGTACACGTTGCCGGCGGTGCGCTGCACGTTGTGGACCTGCTGGCTGCAGGAGGAGTTCTCGTTCCGGCGCTGCCAGGGGTTGCGGCCCGAGCAGCGGCCGCCCTGGGGGCCGAGGATGTCGAGCAGATCCCGCTCGGCACCGCACGGCTTGCCGCCGTCCCGGGTCGCTCCACAGCGAACCGAGAGCGCTTCGAGTCCGGAGGCGCGGTCGGCAACCCGGAAGCTGAGCCGGCGTGCCTTCCAGGCGTGCTTCGCCTCGGAGCAGGCGGCCCGCAGTTCGGGAGCGAGGCTGGAGTGGGCCCAGTACCACCAGTCGACGTCGTCGAGGTGCCCGTCCGCGCAGATACGGACGAACCGCATGGGGGTGAGGCGGGGTGCGGCGGAGCAGGACGTGCAGACGGGCGGCTCGCCGGGCTTCTCGTGCTCGCGCAGGAAGCGGACCATGGCCCGACAGGACCCGCAGAACAGCCAGCCGGGGAAGCGCACATAGGGGACGCCGGGGCGGTCGGGCTGGTCGTAGCGGTCGTTGAGGGTGTGGGGTGCGGCGTAGAAGCCGGTGGCGCCCAGGCGGGTGGCCAGCCGCTCGGAGGGGACGGGGGTCTTGGCCTGCGGCCAGGTCTCGATGCCGGCGGCGACGAAGGACTCGCCCTGCACGTCGAGGACGGCGCCGACGCCGAACGGCAGCACGGTCTGCGCCTGGCGGACCCGGAGTTTGCGCGTCACTTTCCTGCTCCCGTCACGGTGATCTGGCACTCTCGGTCGACGCTGCGCATGGAGTTCAGGGTCTCCCACAGGCCGTAGCGCTGCTCGAAGGACTTGAGCAGGTTGTGCTGCCCCTTGCCCTGGCTGCGGTAGTACAGCTTCTTGCCCTCGGCTTCGGCCGACTCGGCCTGGCGGTACCAGGCGTCCAGGAGGTGGCCGAGTTCCTCGCGGACGTCGGCGCGTACGGAGGCGGCGTCCGCTCCCGTGGCGTCGCGCTCGGCGATCGCGGCCCGCTCGGCGAGGGCGTCGGCGATCCGCGTGGCCTCGTCCTTGTGGCGGGTGAGCAGTCCGGCCTGGTTCTCGGCGGCCAGGCCGAGCCGGTGGCGGACGAGGATGACGAGCGCGGCGTGCAGGGCGCGGCGGCGGGCGGGCACCGACCACGGGGTGACGCTGGCGGGTTCGACGTACCGGTAGAGGGCCCGGTGGTAGTCGATGAAGGTCTCGTAGTGCGAACGGTCGCGTGGGCGGGTGGCGTTGAAGTAGGTGACGACGAGTCCGGGCACGTGGTGACGGCCGACGCGGCTGGTGGCCTGGATGTACTCGGCGGTGGTCTTGGGCTGGCCCTGCATGAGGAGGTAGGCGAGCCGCTTCACGTCGACGCCGACGGAGAGCATGTTGGTGCACGGCAGGAACGACACCGACCGGGGATCCGTCCGGGGCTTCTCGAGGCGGTCGAGGAGGATCGGCTGTTCGGCGCGCGGCACGCTGCTGTCGAGTTGCTGTACCTGCTCGCCGCCCAGCGCGCGCGTGCCCGCGCCCTCGTCGAGGGAACGGAGCTGGGCGGGGATGTCGTCGCCGGCCGCGGTGACGGTGCGGCCGAGTTCCCGCAGGCTGTGGTGGTAGGCGACGAGCGTCCAGTAGTCGTCGCGGTGTTCCTCGGGGAGCTGGTGGACGCCCTGGAGCATGGCCGCCGTGGTGGCGACGGCGCCGCGGCCCGCGGTGTGGCCGAGCGCCATGACACCCAGGTAGAGACGGCCGGGGCGGCCGGTGTCGGGGACGGCGAAGAAGCTGTCGCGGGCGTCGAGTCCGGACGGCGGGAAGAGCTGGACGTCCTGGTGGTGCAGGGCTCGGACCTGCTCGGTGGAGCGCCGGATGGTGGCCGTGGCGGCGACGATCTTGGGCGGGCGGCCGTCCTGGTCGGTGCACAGCTCGAGAATGGCCGCTTCGTAGAGACCGACCGTGGTGCCGAGCGGTCCGGTGAGCAGATGCAGCTCGTCCTGGATGATCAGCGACGGGGGCGGGTTGCCGGTGCCGGCGCCGAAGAGACGGCCGGAGCCGGGCTCCCAGGCGAGCCGCGCGAACTTGTCGACGGTGCCGAGGACGAAGGTGGGCGGGTTCCGGTAGAGGTGCTGGTCGACGACGGCGACCGGCAGGACGTCGTGGAAGGCGCACTCGTCACGGGTGCAGTTGAAGGCGAAGTCGTCCTTCTCCGCGTGGACTCCGTAGTCGGAGCGGACGCTGGACCAGGTCGCCGGCAGGATGCGGGTGCCGCACCACGGGCAGCGGTCGAGGATGAAGACATCCTCGGGGTGCGAGGCCTGACGCTGCTCGTCGAAGGTGCGCTCGGCCTTCTCGAAGTCGTTGGGGGTCGTGCTGTCGCCGACCCACAGGCCGATGGTGATCGGCTCGCCGCCCAGACCGAGTTCCGGTTCGGTGCGGCGCAGGTGCTCCAGGGCGCAGATCGTGGTGGCGGCGCGCTGGAACTGCTGGGTGGTGAGCAGGCTCAGGGTGTAGCGGCTGAGCACGGCGGTGCCGTCGCCTTCGCCACGGATCCGGCGCAGGGCGATGGTGAAGGCGGCCAGCAGCAGATAGGCCTCGGTCTTGCCACCACCGGTGGGGAACCAGATCAGATCAGTGGTCTCCCGGTCGCGGTGTCCGGGGTCGGCGACCCCGTCGAGAGCGAGGAGGAAGAAGGCCAGCTGGAAGGGGCGCCAGGTGGCCTGGGTGTCGACGGGCGGGTCGATGGCCACCGAGTCCGAGCGGTGCCATCGCCGACCGGCCTGGTCGGGGGCGGAGTGCCGCATCTGGAGCAGCATGGCGCGCTGAGCGATGCGGAAAGCGGCGAGGAGTTCGGGGCGGTCCGGGTCGCACAGGGTGCGCACGCCCGCCTCGATGCGGGTGACCGCCTGGCGGACGCGGTCGAGGATCCGCTCCGCTGCCTCCCGTCCCCAGTCCGGCACCTCGACGGATCGCTGGCCCACGTACCAGGCGTGGTACGAGGCGGCGAACTCGGCTAGTTCTTCGCGGAGTTGGTCGCCGCTGACAGTCGGGTCGGCAAGGTGGGAGATGGTGAGCACGGGGGCGTCGAGCGGGCCGCCGGCCCGGATGGCTGGCACCTCGGCGCGGGGCAGGGCCTCGCAGGCGAGGAGGGCGACGCCGCCGTCCTCGCCGTACTCCTCGCGGACGGCGCAGCCGTGGCCGACGGCATGGGTGACGACATGCCGGTACTGGAGGCGCAGTTCGCGTTCCTCGGGGTCACGGCTGGCGAGCCGGACGCTGGGATAGGGCAGCACGGCGCCGTCGGCGGGGCGGGCTGTGAGTCGGCACTGGAACAGCATGTCGTCCCAGCTCGGCGCCTTGCCGTCGGAGCCGTCGTGGCGGGCTTCGTTGACCAGGGCAACGGTGACGAGGGTGCCATCGCCGTAGGAGCGGCGGGTCAATTGGATCTTCGCACGGCCATCGAGGACGGGCACCTCCGTCCGGTCCGGGCCGACGGTGTGCGTCTCGGGCTTGAGGGACATCCGCTGCCAACGCCTACCGCGGCCCGGTTCGTTGCGCCGCGTCTCGTAGCGGGCGGCGGCGCAGCTCACCTCGACGTCCACGGCGTCGGTGTAGAAGCTGACGCCGAGGGACGCGGGCAGCCAGCTGTTGGTCTCGGGCACCGGGTCGGGATCCGGGTCCACGTCGGGGGCGTCCTGCTCGGCGCAGGGCGCCTCGGGGTCGTCGGCCGCAAGGGCGAGCTGCCGCTGGAGGTCGGCCTGTTGGGGGTAGAGCGTGCCCATCAGGTACTGCCGGTCGGGCGGCGCGTCGAGCACCTCGTCGGCACCGCCGACGGGACCGACGAGCTGGCGGGTGAGGTAGTCGACCAGCTCCTGGCGCGGGTCCATGTGCGGGTTCCTTCGGAAGAGGGTGCGGGGGGAGAGGGGACGATGTGGGATGCGTCGGCTTCAGCGGGGCCGCGACAGCAGCCCGTGGCGGAGGAGGTGTCCCTCGAACTTCGCCTTGGCCTTCGACTCGAGCTGCCGGATGCGCTCTCGGGTGACGCCGTAGACGACCCCGATCTCGTCCAGCGTGTCCGGCTCGTCGCCGTCGAGTCCGGTGCGCCGGATCAGGATGTACCGCTCGCGCTCGTTGAGGTGCTCCAGGACCAGCCGCAGCTGCGCCATCAGCTCCTTGCGGATTAGCACGACGGCGGGTCCGGGCAAGCGGCTCGGCCCGATGATCAGGTCACCGAGTGCGGTGTCCTCGCCGATGATCCGGTCCAGGGAGTCGGTGGGCCGGCTGATCCTGCGGACCTCCTCCACTTCGGCGAAGGTGAGGCCACTGACGTAGGCCACGTTGTCGACGGTCCTGGGGCGACCTTCGTTCAGGAGCTTGCGCTCAGCGACGGCGACCTTACTGACCTTCTCGTGGACGTACGCGGGCAGTCGGATCAGGGTGCCTTCGTCGGCGATGGCCCTCGTGATGGTCTGCTTGATCCACCAGGTCGCATAGGTCGAGAACTTGAAGCCCTTGGTGGCGTCGAACTTGCGGACCGCGCGCATCACTCCGATGGTTCCGTGCTGGACGAGATCTTCGACGTCCAGTCCGCGTCCCTGGTAGCCGAGCGCGAGCTTCCACACGAGCCGCTGATTGTGCAGGACGAGGCATTCGTAAGCGCGCCACCGCTCGCTGTCGCGGGGCAGTGCGGCGATCTCCTCCACCGGAACATCACGGCCGAGGCGGTCGGTACGGCCGAGGCGGTCCTCACCGCCGCGGAGGAGAACGGCGAGGCCGACCTCCTCCTCCGCCTTCAGCAGCACCTTGGTTGTGCCCCGCCGCCACCGGTCCGCCTCCAGCACGGCCCGGGCCGCGCGCACGGCGTCGGCCAGTCGCGGCTCCGTGGCGGAAACGGCGGAGCGGGCGGGCTTCTTGGCGATCGGCGCCTTGGCGGGCGCCGCGGGCCCGGCCTGACCGCCCGTCACCGCCTGGACCGGCACGCGGGGCGGACGAGGGCGGGTGATCGGGAAGTCGGCGGTCAGTTCACGCGCTTCGGCGGGGCCGAGCCCGTGAAGTCGTACGACGCCGTCGTGGGCGAGCTTGCTGACGGTGCCACCGGCGTCGGCGTAGCGGGCCAGCATCTGCCGGGCCTGGGCCAGGCGCCTGGCAGCTTTTGAAGGGACGGCGGGCGGTGCGACGGGGGGCACTTCCACCGACGCTTTTACCGACGGGACTGCGGCCCTGCGCGAGGGCTTCACATGGATGCCGAGCGAGGCTAGCCCGTTGCGGAGCCGTCGCCGCTGTTCGTCGGTCCCGAGCCCGAGCCGGTCCGCCTCCTCCGCGAAGACCCGCTGACTGACCATGCCCGCACGGGAGGCGCGGTGTTGCAGTCTTTCGATGACGGACGGCAACTCCGCCTCGATCGTGCGCCGTTCGACCTCGGCCATCGGCTTCCCCCTCATGGCACCCCCCAGCACCAACAAGCCCACCTGAGACATCCACACTTTACGATCGATACGTTTACATCGTCAACACATTCTGTGCATACGTTTACTTGTACTCCTGGTACTTTGACAGTGTCAACAGGTAAGGTGAATCCATGCCTCAGCCCGAACGCCTCCCCGGCACGCCCGAGTTCCGCATCAAGCTCCTCCAGGACGGCGGTGAGGCTCGCGGGCATCTGCTCGCCGAGTTCGGCGGCAACGGCACGCACAAGTTCCTCCTGGAGCAGGGTTCGACGGTGGCCGGCGAAGCATGGCCCGGGCTCGGCGACCACGCCCGCCGGACCCGCGCGGAGCTGCGCGCGAATGGCGGGCTCGTCGACGCACCCACCGATCCCGACCGGCCGCAGGCACCGCCCCGGTGGGTGGCGGCACGGGACATCGAGTGCAACTCCTCCTCGGCCGCCGCCGCGCTGGTGTACGGCTACGACGCTTCCGGCCCGGAGTCCTGGCGCACCACCGAGGGCCACCCCCTCGCCGACTATCTGTCCACCGGCTGGCGCGCCCCACGCAAGGCGTGGCTGGTGCGCGGCTCCAATGTCTCGGGGCACAACCTGGTGCGGCAGCTGTGGCTGCAGGAGGAGTTCGTCTCGCTCGCGGGCGCGCATCTGCCGCCCCTGGAGGAGACCGATCCGACCAAGAGCACGCTGCGCCGCTTCGTCGAGGACGGGTACGAAGGGGCGGCCTCGTACAACCAGAAGCGGGGCCTCGTCGACGAGTTGCACGCCTTTCTGACGCAGATGCGCGTCGGTGACACGGTGGCTGCAATCAGCGACGGCCTGCTGCACGTCGGGCGCGTCACCGGGGAAGCCGTGCAGAGCGCGTCGCCGGGCGGGTTGTCCAATCTGCGGCGGACGGTCGCCTGGCAGGCGGACAGCCACGCGTACGAGGAGCTTCCGGAGGAAGTGCAGCAGAAGCTGTCCGTGCAGCATGACGTCGTCGATCTGACCGGTGTCCTGGACGCGCTGGACGGGCTCGCAGGACAGGCCGAGCACACGGCTCCGGCGACAGGCGGCGAGCGCCCCGCCGCCGAACGGCCCGTGCAACGGGAGCTGTCACTGCCGGACATCACCGGCGCACTCGCCACCGACCTCCTCGTCCACGACCGGGCATGGCTGGACGAGATGCGTGAACTCCTCCTTGACGAAAGGCAGTTGGTGCTCTTCGGCCCGCCGGGCACCGGCAAGACGTATCTGGCGATGAAGCTGGCCGAGTACTTCGGCGGCGGCCCGGAGCAGGTCAAGATCGTGCAGTTCCACCCCTCGTACGCCTACGAGGACTTCTTCGAGGGGTTCCGGCCCGTGGAGGACCCCGAGACGCGGGAAGTGGCCTTCCGGCTGACGGCGGGCCCGCTCCGGGAGCTCGCCGATCTCGCCTCCCGCGAGGGCAACCGGCACATCCCGCACTTCCTGATCATCGACGAGATCAACCGGGCCAATCTGGCGAAGGTCTTCGGCGAGCTCTACTTCCTCCTGGAGTACCGGACGAGGTCCGTCCGACTCACCTACTCCGGGGACGACTTCGCACTGCCGCCCAACCTCTTCGTGATCGGCACGATGAACACCGCCGACCGTTCGATCGCGTTGGTGGACGCGGCGATGCGGCGCCGCTTCGCGTTCGTGGAGCTGTCCCCGCGCACCGAGCCGACCGCCGGGCTGCTCGCGCGCTGGCTGAAGCGCGAGGGCCGGGACCTGGAACCCGCCCGCCTGCTCGACGCCCTCAACGCCCGTATCGACGACACCGACTTCGCCATCGGGCCCTCGTACCTGATGAAGCCGGGTGTGTACCGCGACGGCGGCCTCGAACGGACCTGGCGCACGAAGATCCTGCCGCTTCTCGAGGAGCACCACTACGGCGAGGGCCTCGACGTCGCCGCCCGTTACGGCCTCGACTCGCTGCGCGAGCAGCGCCCATGACCGTGCTGGAGGTGACTCTGCGCGAGTACGGACCCGCCGTCTCCGTCCCGTTGGGCGCCACGGCCGGGCGGGCCCTCGCCGCCTCCGGCATCCTGGAGAGCGCGACCCCGGATCCCGGCCAGGACGGGCACTGGCTGCTGCGAGCGGGCAGCCGGGTCGGCGCCGTGCGCACGCCCGGCGGTCCGGTCGTACGGATCATGCCCAAGACCCCAGTGAGCCGGCTGTTCTTCCTGCTCGGGTTCAGCCTCGACCCGGCACGCGCCTGGCGCGACAGCCGGGAAGGTACCGTCGACACCGGCGCCCACGACGACGTCGTCCCCGCCCTCGCGCACGCCGTGGAGCGGCGGATCGACGCGGCACTGCGACAGGGGGTCCTCCAGGGCTACCGCGCGGTGGAGGAGTCCGCGCTGGTCGTGCGTGGGCGGCTGCGCGAGGCCGAGCAGATCCGGCGGCACTTCGGCCGTACACCACCCGTGGAGATCACCTACGACGCGTACACCGCCGACACCGCCGAGAACCGCATCCTGCGGGCCGCCACCGAGCGGTTGCTGCGTCTGCCGGGCGTTCCGGGTCCGGTCCGGCGGCGCCTCGCCCATCAGCGGGTACGTCTCGCCGACGCGCTGCCGCTGATACGGGGGCAGGAACTGCCGCGTTGGCAGCCGTCCCGCCTCAACTCCCGCTACCAGCCGGCGCTGCGGCTCGCCGAGGCCGTCCTGCGCGGCACCTCGCCGGAGCACCGGCCGGCCGGGGCCGACCCGCTGGCCGTGGACGGCTTCCTGCTCGACATGAACAAACTGTTCGAGGACTTCGTCACGGTCGCCCTGCGCGAGGCCCTCCGGGAGCACGGCCTGACCGCACGACTCCAGGACCCCCATCGCCTCGACCTCGCGGGTCTCGTGGGGATGCGCCCCGACCTGGTTGTCCGCACTGGTGACGGCCGCACACCGCTGGCCGTCGTCGACGCCAAGTACAAGGTCGAGAAGGCCGACGGACTGCACAATGCCGACCTGTACCAGGCGCTCGCGTACGCCACCGTGCTCGGCCTGCGCGAGGCGCATCTCGTGTACGCGGCCGGGCGGCGGCCCGAGCGCTTCCACGAGGTGCGCGGCACGACCGGCGGGCCGGACGGCCGGGGCGTACGGCTGTACCAGCACAGCCTCGACCTCTCCCGCGAGCCGGGCCAACTCCTGTCAGCTCTGGGGAACATCGCCGGACGTCTGGCCGGGACCGCCCCACTTCCACGATCATGAGACACCGTCAGGCAGAAAGGGAGGGACCTCATGCCCCGGCTCGCCTTCGCCCAGAGTTTCTGGGACGGCTACGACACGTTGGAGAAGCCCGTCCGAGCCGGAGTGCGCAAGGCCATGGCGAAATTCCATGCCTTGAGCGTTGCCGAACTCAACGCCGACAAGGGACTGCACCTGGAGTCCGTCGAGAACGCCCGTGACACACGGATGCGCACGATCCGCATCACCGACTTCTGGCGGGGCGTCGTCCTCGCCCCCGACGACGGCAGCGATACGTTCCTGCTGGTCAACGTCCTGCCGCACGACGACGCCTACACCTGGGCGGCGAAGCGCCTGTACAGCGCCAACTCCGCCACGCGTGCCCTGGAGGTGCGCAACGCCGTCGCCCTCGACGAGCTGACGCCGCTGTACGAGAGCGCCGCTCGCACGGCACCTCGGCTGCTGTTCGCGGATGTCTCCGACGGCACCCTGCGCGAGCTCGGCATCGACGACCAAGTGCTGCGCGCCGCGCGCTCGCTGGTGGACAAGGCCCAGCTGGAGGCGTTCTCCACCCTCCTGCCGGAGGATCAGCTCGAGGTGCTCCAGTACCTCGCCGAGGGCTTCAGCCCGGAAGACGTCTACCGGGACGTCGTCGCCGTCCGTCGGCCCGCCGACGCGCCCGCCGAGCCGGTCGAGGACCTGGCCACGGTCATCGCCAACACTCCCGCACGCATCCGACTGGTCACCGGGCCGCGGGAGTTGGAGGAGATGCTGGAGAAGCCGTTCGAGGCCTGGCGCGTCTTCCTCCACCCCTCCCAGCGGCGCGTCGCCTACCGCACCTCGTACGGCGGCCCCGTCCAGGTCACCGGCGGACCCGGGACAGGCAAGACGGTGGCCGCCCTGCACCGGGTCAAGCACCTGCTCGGTCGTTCCAAGGACGGCCGCATCCTGCTCACCACCTACACGAACGCCCTCGCCGCCGGACTGCGCGACATGCTCGGCCTGCTCCTCGACGGGGACGAGAAGCTGCTGGCGCGGGTCGACGTGACGACGGTCGACGCCTGTGCCAACGGCGTCGTGCGCGCGAAGTCGGCGGCCGCGCCCAAGCCGATCGGGGACCGGGAACAGCGGCAGCTGTGGGAGAAGACCGTCAAGCAGCTCGGACTGCCGTTCACCGCCCAGTTCCTTGCCCAGGAGTACCGGCACGTCGTGCTCGGCCAGAACCTCCGCGACCTGGACGCCTACCTCGGCGCGAGCCGCCGCGGCCGCGGCACCGGTCTCGGTCCCACACGCCGCCGGGAGGTGTGGAGCGGCGTGGAGCGGTTTGAGCAGTTCCTGCGCGACCGCGGCGAGACCACACACCTACGCATCTGCGCCCGCGCGGCAGAACTCCTCGCCGGCGAGCCTGCTCCGTACGCCCATGTGGTCGTCGACGAGGCGCAGGACCTGCACCCCGCGCAGTGGCGGGTGCTGCGCGCTGCCGTCACCCCCGGTCCCGACGACCTGTTCGCCACCGGAGACCCGCACCAGCGGATCTACGACTCCCGCGTCTCGCTCGGCTCCCTGGGCATCATGACGGCCGGCCGCAGCTTCCGGCTGCGCCTCAACTACCGCTCCACGGAGGAGATCCTCGCCTGGTCGGCGCGGCTCCTGGCGCCCGTCACCGTCGACGCGCTCGAAGGCGAGGGGACGGACTCGCTGGCCGGGTACCGCTCCCTGCTCCACGGGCGCTATCCCCAGGTGCAGGGTTACACGACCCGGCAGGAGGAGACCGAGGCGCTGGTGGACCGGGTTCGGGCGTTGCTCGCCGAGGGCCTCGCGACGCACGAGATCGGCGTGTGCGCACGCTTCAACCTCTCTCTGGACACGGCCGAGGAGAAACTGAAGACCGCCGGGATCCCCGTACTTCGGGTCAAAGGGCAGATCGCGCAGGGGGCCGAGGGGGTACGACTGGCGACGATGCACGCGATGAAGGGGCTGGAGTTCCGGGCGGTGTCCGTCCTCGGTGTCACCGAGGGCACCGTCCCATTCGCCCGTGAGATCACTCCACGTGAGGCGGACCCGCTGCAACACTACGCCGACCTCCTCCGGGAACGCTGCCTGCTCTTCGTCGCCTGCACCCGGGCCCGCGAGGCGCTGAGCGTGACGTGGAGCGGAGCAGCGAGTCCGTTTCTGCCGCACGCCGCCTGAGCGTCCGCCCGGTCCTCACTCCTGAGGAGCCAGGGCTCCCGTGGCGAGGCCGTCCCGGGCGACCTCGGCGAGCTGCCGGCTCAGCTCGTCGACCTTGCGCAGCCCTTCCTCGAACGCGGACAGCGCCCGGAACGCGGAGCCGTACCGGCGCTGCTCCTCGATGTCCATGCGGGGGATGCGCGAGCCCCGGGCGTCGAAACGGTAGGTCCCGCTCGCGCTGGTGGAGCGGCGGGCGTTGCCGGAGCTGCGCAGGAAACCCTGCAGATAGTCCGTGTCGAGTTGCTCGCTGGCCGAGACCGGTTCCGGGCCGTGGTACTCCACGAGTCCGGCACGGGCGAGATCCGCGACGCTCGTGGTGGCACCGTCCAGCGAGCCCGGTCCGCCGCCGGGAGCGAGCTCGGGCAGGAAGGCGGCGAGCCGGCGCACCTGCTCCTGCAACTGCTTGCGCAGGGCCTCGTACTCACCGGGGTAGTCACGGTGCCGGGAGCGCAGGTGACTGCCGGGGGTCAGGTCGACTGTGTCGTCGAGGAGCTCGATCAGTGGTACGTCCACGGTCTGGTCGGCCCGGGGCTCCAGGCCCCCGTCGGGGCTGTTGTCGGTCAGGTCGATCATGCGCACGGTGTGGTGCGTGTCCGCACCCGAGGTGTTCTCGGGACGCCGTAGACACCACAGATGGACGGGCAGGGAGTGCGAGGTCGCCGTCCCCGGCGGCAGGGCGACCACCTGGCGCACGATGCCCCGGCGTACGAGTTCCGACCGGATGCGGCGACCTGCCTTGCGATAGGCGACCGAGGCCGGCATGACCATGAGGACCTGGCCGCCGGGCGCGGTGTGCGCGTACGCGTGCTGGAGCCAGGCGAGTTCCCCTTCGGCCTTGGACGGGGTGCCGAGTTCCCAGCGGGAGTCGAGCAGCAGTTGCTCCCTCCCCCACTCCGTCACGCCGGCCGGCGGGTCACAGACGATCAGATCCGCCTTGAGGTCCGGCCATGCGTCCGCGCGCAGGGAGTCAGCCGCCACGACGCGCACCTCGGAACGGCCCAGGAGGTCGGCACGTAGCTGGGCGAAACGGGCGCTGTCAGCATCCATTTCCTGGCCACGGCAGCGCGTCCCCGCCTCGGAGGCGACCGACAGAAGCAGCACCCCGATACCGCAGGCAGGATCGAAGACGGTGGCACCGGCCGGCAGTTCGGGCGCGAAGTGGCACACAGCCCGCACCACACGCTCGGGCGTCACCTGGTCGGATCCCGCACGCCGGGCGGAGTCCATGAACCGGTCGGTCAGACCGTTTACGACACCGACGGGTGCCTCTGTTTCGGCGAGCTGCCGCACGCGGGCGGCGACATCGTCCGGCAGCCCCGGTTCGGACTCCCCTGCCAGCACTGCGGCGACCGCGGCCAGGCCCGCGACCATCTGATCCCCGTACGCGGTCCGCAGGGCCTGCCACAACTCGACCTCGGGAGAGACCTCCTGGCCCTTGCGCTGCCTGTCCAGCCAATCCTGAACCTCGGCGAGCGCGTAGAGCGGACTGTTCGCGCCGCCCCCCGCCGGTGCGGGGAAGTCGTCGTAGCGCCGGCGCCAGTTGGAGACAGCGGCCCGGGTGACTCCGGCCAGCCGAGCGATCTCGGCGCCGGTGACAAGCGGGCCGACCGATGAAGCGGCGTTGTCCGTCATAGCCCCAGCGTACACGGATCATCGTCCACCTTCCAGCAGGTCACTCTGTTGACAATGTACACAGATTGATGTCACCCTCCCTCGTGTACTTGGACTTCTCCTGAACTACAGCGGCCCACGGAGGCACCCTCATGGCATCGAACACCGAAGTACGCACCGTCTACCGGCTGTCCGGCGTCGCTCCCACTCAGGACGCCATGCTGGACGCCCTCAACCTCGAACTTCTGGATAGGCTCGGCGCCGATCCGCATCTACCCGAGGCGCTCGGGGTCCCGGCCGTGTACGTCACCTGCGGAATGGAGCGCATGGAGGCCCCTTGGTGCGCCCCCATGGCGCGCACCACCGGCATCACGATCACCGAAGGCGTCCGGCGCACCGCCGCCGTGCTCCTGCTCGCCGTCGACGGCACGGTGTACGCCATCGGCTGCGACCAGGGGTACCGGCTGATCCCCGACCACCTCAAGGACAAGCGCTTCGGCCTCTCCTTCGCCGTCCGGCAGATGGATCCGAACCTGATCCGTGGCGCGGTCTGCCGGTCTCTCGGGCAGGCGCGCACCGACATCTCCCTGGTGCCGGGCGGCGCCCCGGTCCCGCTGCTCGGCATCCGCGACCACTCGCGCATCGTGCGCAGCCTGGGCGGCTACCTCGACGAGCTGCCGCTCACCCGGTCGCGGTACACCCGCGGAAGGGCCGTCAGCGCCCAGGGCGGGTGCGGGCTGAGAATCGCCCTCGGGGTCGAACCCGAGGCACTGCTCTCCGATCTGCGGGCCATCGCCAGAATCTGCCGCGAGGACATCCCGCACCAGGAACTGGAGTTCGTCGACCACATCGTGCCGGTCGAGGACACGACCGCCCTCGACGTCCTCGACCAGGCCCTGGACGACCTCCTCGGGCGTCCCGCCGACGGACGGATCTCCGTCTCCGTCCCGTCCGAACACCATGCGGCATACGCGGAGGCCACCATGTACGTGACGCGGATCAACAGCTCCGGTGCCCGTCGCTCCGACGACTTCGACCCCGACTACGTCCTCACCCGGGCCCGACTCGCACCGCCCGGCGCGCGCATCAGGGCGCTGCGTGAGGGGACCGTGACCCTTGCCAGGGATCGTCGGGCCGGTGTGGCCGACACGCTCGCCGTCACCAGCGCGCTGACGTGGCTGGAGGCCGGGATCTCCCTGGGCTCCAGACGGTTCTTCCTGATGGACGGTGAGTGGTACGAGGCCGGGGCCGCCTACGTGGACGAGTGCCGGGCGGCCGTGGCGGCGCTGTTCTCGCCGTCGCCCTCCGTCTCCCTTCCCGCGTGGATCGACGGTGAGCCGGAGAACGCCTACAACAACAGGGTGGCCGACGAGGAACGGACCGACTGGCTCTGCCTCGACACCAGGAACGTCGCCAATCCACTCCGTCCCAGGGACCAGGTCGAGATCTGCGACCTGCTCATGCCCGACGGCACGCTCGTCCTCGTCAAGCGCGCGGGCGGTTCCGGTCCGCTGAGTCACCTGTTCAACCAGGCCAGGGTGGCGGTGGAGCTGCTCCAGGAGTCCGCTCGGGTCCGCGCGGAGTTCACCGCGAAGGTGGCCCGGCTCAGCCGGGGCGAACTCGTACTCCCGGACGACTTCACGCCCAAACGGATCGTCCTCGCCATGCTCCTCAAGAACCGCGAGAACCTGACCCCGGACTCCGTCTTCGGCTTCTCCCAGATCGCCATCGCCCAGACCGCGAAGGCCCTGGCAGCACGAGGGGTGACTGTCGAGGTCGTCGGTATTCCGGAGGGCAGGGTAAACGCACTGCTCTTTCCCTCAAATCGCGTAGGCGTCGGGGCGGCTGTCCCCGACTGACAACCTTGGCCGCTGGTTCGCTCTCTTCTCCGGTCGACAGAGAGCCTCAGACCGCCACACTCGCCTATCTGCGGGGAACCGATGGCACTCCCAAACCATTTGGGCGCCACAGCCTTCGTTAGCTGCCCGATGACAGCCGCGACGGCACGCTAAGGACTGTCCCGTACTTGAAGCGGCCCCGTCGTGGAGCAGGAGCCGAGGAAGCGCCAGCTTGATCATCTTGTATCAAATCCGGCGGGCCACGATGGGTGGCGTGGGCAGGGAGGCGACCTGTTCTATCATTCGTCCCCAAGAGACGGGCAGTTGCAGAGAGGGCCACAGGGATGGTGGCAGTACGCATGGCGGCATCAGTGCTGGTCACGTGGACCATGCTGATCGTGCTCTTGCTCGCGCCGTCGGCTCTACCCGAGGAATGGCAGTACTACATCTACTCGCCGGCGAGCGTGGGATTGTGGATGCTGACCATGCTCGTCGTGCCCGTAGTGGTCTGCACTGTTAAGTGGCCGTGGATCAAGTCGGGCAGCAGGTGAACCCCGTCCTGCTCTGAACCAGGGAGTTCGCCTCGTATCTCCTGGTCAGTGACGGGACGATCGACATGGCGTCTAGGCGTATTGATCACGAGCGTTGTTAACCCTGACCGGACTTGATCATGGCGAAGGCCTCAGTGTGTGGTGGAGGTGTCGAATCTTCACCGCACGGAGGCCCTCATGTCCCACCGTAATGCCCGGCTGACCGTTCACGGCAGGCAACTGCTCGTCGACCGTGTCCGCTCTGGCCGTCGCGTTGGTGGAGCACGCACCCAAGTTGCTTCGGGACGAAGAGGTAGTGGCCGCCCCTCAGTCTGGCTGTCAGGTCGTGAGCTCCTCTCGGGTCTCGGGACTTGGCTTCGTCAATAGCAAGGAAGGCCAGAGCCGGCGGGCCTCCCACGACGTCCCCTCGCTCCAGCTCCCGGGATCAGCAATGAGATCTCAAGTGAGATCCACGGACTTCCTGAGGTCTGTGGGCTGGACCGTCAGGGTTTGCCAAGGGGGAGGATCTTGGCAATAACGTCGTTCACCTTCTGCGCTGCCTCTGTGGGAGCAGAAGCAATCGCCAGAACACCCATCACGATGAACGCAATCCGCACATTCGTAGCCACCTCTCCTTGCTCTGCTATCTGCGGAATCAGAGGGAGGAGAATTCCCGCGCCAAGGAATACAAATCCCGGATACATTCGCTTAATAACATCCTTCACGATGGTGCCTTTTGCAACCTCGGGGGCATTATCGAGAAGTCGTTCACGGCTCCCCAAAGCCAGTGAAACCAGGCCATGCGAAATTGACTCGACGACCCGTTCGAACTCCGCCCCCCGACCACAACGAAGCAGTACGTTTCTGTTCTGGCGGATACACTCGGACACTCTGTGCGCTTCCGAGTTGAGCTGAGGAAATAGACCTGGAACGAAAGGGCGAAGCCATGACATAGAAAGTTCGGACTCTACTATGAACGCAAGGCCACTAAGCTCTCGGTTCACACTTGCCACCAAACGGCGAGTTGGCCAATTTGGCGCCGCAGAAACCAGGCATCGAAGCGCTTGGGCCCACTTCGAGATGGACTCATCGTACGGCCCGGATGCGGGATCCTGCATGCTCAGGTATTTACCAAGCAGAGAATTAACAATATCGCCGATGACGACTACAAGAAGGCATCCGAGGATAAAGTATGCAGCGCCCGCAATACCAGCACCTAGATTACGCGCAGTACTCTCTTCGAGGAAGCCGAATACAGTCTCCGGCATGAGGGAGGAAGGACTCAGGAAGTACGCTACCGCAGCGACAAGCGGACCGCCAATAATGTATAGAACGAGTGCGAGGAGGGCAGCGATTGCTACCCTCTTAGGGAGCCAATCGAATGCGAGCAAAAGCAGAGCGAATGGAATACATCCCACGTACCAAAGTCCGATACCCAGCAGTACGTACCAGCCGTTAACAAATACAATAAAGCCAAGCGTGAGAGCGAGCACCGCTTTTAAGATCGTCGCGTAGATCTTTTCACCGATAGCACGTTTGGCACTAATGCTCGCCTCCCTATATAGTGCCCACCTAATCCTCTTTTGAATATCGATGCGTGCGCCATTCTCGATGCCATGCAAAGGCAATGTCGCTGGTCGCACATTCGCAAATTCCCGACGTACAGCGTCGGAAACCTTGCGTTCGGCTCTTGCTCGGAACGCGGCACGCAGTTGTTTGGGTTTCGCAGCTTCCATGCGCTGCCTGATCGGGTGCCAAAGTGCAAGCGTGCGAACATGCCACGGGGCTTCGCTCATATGTCTCACCTGAGAGTTCTCGGTGCTACCCCCCCGGGAAGCTGCGCCAGTCTCCCACAGAGGACGCGGAAAAACATGCACTCTCAATAACACAGGCGCTGCCGTGCGAGTTGCCGAACTGCCCGACGAAGGACGGCAGGAGGTCATGGAGACGATCGCCGAAGCACTGCAGCCAGCCATACACGACGCGTTCACCCTCGACCACGCCGTACCCCTCAGCCGCAGCGGCGACCTCCTCGACGCGGAGAACGCCCGCAGAGCACATCACACCTGCAACAGCGCTCGGGGCAACCGAGCGGCCGGAGCAGTGTCACTGAAGGCCTCCCGAAGATGGTGAACCCGAGTCGGCATCACCCCCTATGCCCGCCACCGTCGCGGCCTGCCGTCGGGACTCCACCTCAGCGCGAAGCACCTCAATCCTCCTCGTCAGCTTGCTACGCCGGTGCAACGACACCCCTGCCCTAGAGGCAATGCCGTTGCTTTTGCGAGGGTCGAGCGGTTGAAGTCGTGTGCTGATATCGCGACTTGAGCGACTGGGGTTGGGAGTCCTGACCCGGTCGTGTCCGCCTGAGCTGGTGGACCGGGTGGTGGGTGAGGCAGGGCGTTCGGAGAAGCGTCGGCGTCTGTTGTCCGCCCGGTTCACGGTGTACTTCGTCCTGGCGATGTGCTTGTTCCCGCAGGCCGACTACCTGGAGGTCCTGCGGCTGGTGAAGACCGGCGACAAAGGGCTGCGGTCCTGGTCGGGGGTGAACAAGTCGTCGCTGAGCAGGGCCCGGCAGCGGCTCGGCTGGCCGGTGATGCGGGAACTGTTCCGGTCCGTGGCCCGGCCGCTCGGCGCTGACGGTGAGCTGTTCCGAGGGCTACGAGTGCTGGCCCTGGACGGGATACTTCTGGCCGTGCCCGACTCCGCGGGCAACAACGATGCCTTTGGCAAGTCCGGCTCCCAGCGCAGTCCCATGGGTTATCCGCAGGCCAGAGTGGTCGCGGTGGCCGAGTGTTCTTCTCACGCCGTCCTGGACGCCGCGATCGGCGGTTTCAAGGATTCCGAGCGCATCGTCTCCGACGCTCTGGACGCCCATATCGGGACGGGCACGCTGTTACTGGCCGACCGGGGACTGTGGGGTCTGGCCCGCTGGCACCGGCTCCGGGACCAGGGAACACACCTGCTGTGGCGCATCGAACGACGCAAAGCCCGCCGAGTCCAGGACGTTCTGCCCGACGGCAGCTACCTTGCCCGGATCGAGGCGAACAAACACAGCAAGGCGGCCGGAACCGTCAAGGCGCCGCCGGCGCTGGTCCGGGTAATCGAGTACCGCGTCGACGGGCAGGCCGACATCGTCCGGCTCATCACCAGCCTGACCGACCACGAGAAGTACCCCGCCGAAGAACTCGCCGTCCTCTACGCCCGGCGCTGGGAGATCGAGCTCGTCTTCGATGAGATCAAGACCCACCAACGCGGGCGGCCGGTGCTCAGGTCGCAGACACCGGACGGCGTGCGGCAGGAGATCTATGCGCACTTGATCGTGCACCATGCCACCCGGGATCTGCTGGAGGAGGCCGCCCGCCTGCACTGCAGCATCGCTGAGCGGACCTCGTTCACCCGGGCTCTGCACGTCGTCCGCCGCTCTGTGATCTCACCGAGCGGCTTTTCCCCCCTCAGCCCGTAAGAGGGACCGACGCCTGGGACTCTCTGAAATCGGTCGCAGTCTGCTGCCCCGCCGAAGATCCCGTGACTGCCCTCGCAAGATTCGTTCCTGCGTCACCGGCTACGTCAGCAAAGCTCCTGACGAACCCTCCAGCAGCCGTCGCCCACCGGTCGCCGTGACCTTGAACAACCGGTGGCACGACCACTAAAGCAACGGCATTGGCCCTAGAGGTTGTCCCGTATGGGGTGTGAGTTATTCAGTGAGGGCCAGGTTGTGGAGCCGGGCGATGCCCAGCATCGCTTGGTGAACGCCGTTGCCCTTCAGTCGGCAGTCCCGCAGGATTTTCCAGTTCTTCAGCCGGGACAGGGCGTGTTCGACTCGTGCCCGTGCCCGGCGGTGGACGGCGTTCTCTGCTTCCTGCTGCGGGCTGAGGTGTCTCTGACCTCGTCGTCTGCGGTGCGGGATGAGCAGGCCGGTGCCCTGGTAGCCGCCGTCGGCGATGGTCGGGGCGCCGCGGCAGACCCGGTCGATGCCGGACTCGGTGAAGGCCCGGCAGTCGTTGCGGCTGCCGGGCAGCGGGAGGCCGATCGCCACCACCAGGCGGCTGTTGGCATCGACGACGACCTGCAGATTCGTCGAGTACCGATAGTTCTTGCTGGACGCTGTGAACCGTTCCGGGTTTGATCGAGACTCTAGGTCGTGACTGTGACCTTGGGTTTCGTGGTTTCGCGGTAGTACTTGGTCTCGTATTCGGCGGGCGGGATGTGCCCTATTTCACCGTGGAGCCGACGGTGGCAGTACCAGTCGACCCATTCGGCGGTGGCGAGTTCGACCTCGGAAAGCGTCTTCCAGGGCCGACGGGGCTTGATCAACTCGGCCTTGAACAGGCCGATCATGGACTCCATGAGGGCATTGTCGTAGGCGTCGCCGACCGATCCGATCGACGCGGCGATGCCTGCGCGGTCGAGGTGTTCGGCGAGCGCGAACGATGTGTACTGCGAGCCGGCATCGGAGTGATGTATCAACTCGCCTTTCTCGTAAGGGCGTTGGTCTCGGTCGCGCTGCCACAAGGCCATCTCGAGGGCGTCCAGGACGAGCCGTGTCTCCTTCGATGTGGCTGCTGCCCAGCCGACGATGCGGCGGGAGAAGGTGTCCACGACGAAGGCGACGTAGACGACGCCGGCGAACGTGGTGACGTGGGTGAAGTCGGCGACCCAGCAGCGGTTCGGGGCGGGGGCGACGAAGTCGCGGTCCACGAGGTCCGGGGCCCGTTCCGCGCTCGCGTCGGGGATCGTGGTGATCACCTTTTTGCCGCGGACCGCTCCGGTGATGCCGAGTTCGCGCATGAGGCGTTCGACGGTGCAGCGGGCGACCGCGACCTCCTGGCGGTTCAGGTGCCGCCAGATCTTCCGGGCGCCGTAGACACGGTAGTTGGCCTCGTACGCCTGTGTGATCAGAGTCTTCAGTTCGGCGTCGCGGACGGTGCGGGCTGCGGGTGCGGCCTGGCGTTTGTGGTGGGCGTAGTAGGTGGACGGGGCGATCTTGCAGTCGTGGTCGGTGAGGACCCGGCAGATCGGCTCGACGCCGCCGAAGCGGTCCTTGTGCTCGTCGATGAACGCTACGAGCGTGTGTGTGGCCGGTCGAGCTCGGCCGCGAAGAAAGACGCCGCGGCTTTGAGGATGTCGTTGGCCCGTTTCAGCTCGGCGTTCTCCTTTTTCAGCCGCTTCAGCTCGGCCGACTCCTCGCTCGTCGTGCCCGGACGGGTCCCGGCGTCGATCTGGTCCTGCCGCACCCACTTGCGCAGCGTCTCGGTCGTGCCGATGCCCAGCTTCTGGGCGACCGCTTTCATCGCGGCCCACTCGGTGTCGTACTCCGGCCGCACCTCGGCGACCATCCGCACCGCACGACGGCGCAGCTCAAGCGGGTACTGGGAAGGACGTGCCATAACTCGATCCTCTCAAACGATCGAGTCCCTACCGAACCCGGAACGGTTCACTGCGACGCTGCGGTCCCGGGTGGGCACCAAGGTGCCGTCGACGATGTAGACGGTGTCCTTGCGCGGACGTCGGGCCGGCGCGATGGCCAGCAGCGGTGCCAGGTGATCGAGGAAGCGGTCGGCCGCGGACTTCGAGACCCCGAACAACGGTGCCACCTGCCGCAACGTCAGGTTCGTGCGCCAGTACGTCGCCACCAGCAACACCCGGTCCTCCAGCGGCAACCGCCAGGGACGGCCCCGTTGAACGTCACCACCACGACGCCGCACCAACGCCACCAGCCTGGCGAACTGCACCTCGCTCAACCCGGCGAACGGCTCGATCCACTTCGGATCATCAGCTGAAATCACCCCACCCATGCCCAGCCAAGGCACCAACCGCCCCACCGGTTACGGGACAACCTCTAACCAACACCACGCCAACGGGCCGGCACGAAAGCCCTCCCTACTTCCAGCTGTCCAGGGACACCTGGGGCCCGCCGGTGAGATACCGCCGCAGGGCGCTGGCGGTGGTGTCCACGAACGCCTCGGGGATGGCATCGGCGTCAACCCAGCAGACCTGCGCATGCTTGCGCGGTTCCCGGTTCTCCGGATCACCGGACCATTCGTGGGCGGCGAAGACGACAGTGAGGAAGCCGTTGGGCGCTTCGACTCCCCATGCGCCGTGGATGATGTGGGCGACTCTGAGGGACTCCGGCTTTACCGTCAGGCCAGTCTCCTCGTGCAGCTCCCGCACGGCTGTTTCGGTGATGGGCTCGCCAGGTTCGCTCTTGCCGACAGGGAGGTCCCACATGCCCTGGGCGAACTTGGCGTTCTGGCTGCGCTGGAGGAGGACGACGCGGTTGGTGGACTGGTCGTGGACGATGACGGCGGCAACCAGCAAGGTCATGGATTCGAGAGCGGGCTTGAGGGCTTTGGGCTGGTCATCGGTCTGCGGCTGAGCCACGGTTACGTCCCTTCGTCGGCCGGTTGGTGGGCAGCTTAGGTCAGTGCCTCTCGTGCGCGGCGGGCGAGTTCGGCGGCCCCAGGCACTTTGCGACGCTGGTACACGGACAGGGCAGGCACTTCGCGCAGCCATCCCGGCGCGGTGCGGGCATGCGCGGCTTCGAGGAGCTGATATCCGTCGGCGGCGATCTGCTGAGCGAGCCGATCTCGCTCGGCCCGGTCAGCAGGCAGACGGTAAGCGTCGGTCCGTGCCCCGTAACGCTCCTGCCACGACGGATCCATCCAGCTCACGAGCCAGTTCGGGACCGCAACGGCCAGTGCTTCCAATGAAGCGCGCAGGGTCTCACCAACGAACTCCAGCCGATTCAGGCTGCGGACGGCCGCCAGCACGTGGGTGGAGTCGGTGCGCTGCCGGCCGCCGGCCGCGACCAGATCGAGCCCTGTCAGCCGTTTCAGCAGCAAGTCCAAGATGCTGTTCTCCAGCCCGTGCTCCAGCAGTCGCTGCCGGAACCCAGACAGTACGGTGAAGTCGAAGCCGGAATCGGACAGTTCCAGCCCGAGTAGGTACTTCACGTCGATCCTGGAGCGCACCGCATGCGCAGCCTGCCGATCAGTCAGGTTCTCGGCGAACTGCAGCACACTGACCAACGCCAGTTGACCAGGTGAGATGCCAGGGCGGCCCCGGACCCCAAACGCTTCCCGGAACTCGTCGTCGCAGAAAACGAGGCCGAGTTGATCGCGAATCCGTATCGCGAGGCACCCCTTCGGGAACACCGCACGAGCGATGTCGCTTGTCGCTTCAGGAACTTCTTCCCCACGAGTCGCCCCCATCGACATCGCCGTCACCCCCAGCTCGAAAAAGGGCTGCTCCGAGCCATCCGGCCCGCCCTTGACCAGCAGGATCGCCCCCTGGACGACCATCGGGACGGTGATCAATTGAAAATCCCCCGAATTGGGCAACGGGGTCATCGACGGCTTCTACAACTCCCGGCGCATCCAGAAACGACTCGCTACCTCAGCCCCGTCGAGTTCGAGGAGAAGCACTACGCCGACCAGGCAACGGCCGAACGAACGAACCTGAAACCCCGTCAACCCGCCCTGACCAGCTGATCAGCACCTCCCGCACACCGGGGGAAGCTCAGACAGCGGCCTGGAGCGGAAGCATGGCCAGCGCGCGCTTCGCCGGGCACTCATGGCGGCAGCCGCACCACAGATGCCAGCCCAGCTCGGGAGTGGGCCAGACCCCATGTGAGTGTTTAACTGCGTGACAACGCCGACGAACAACGGCGGACGAGTACGGACGCCTGCGGACCATCAGCGCAGGTGAGAGGAACTCCGCTCCAAGGCAGCGCCCCCACCCAAGTTGCTTCGGGACGAAGAGGTCGTGGGTTCAAATCCCGCCACCCTGACAGTGAAGTACCAGGTCAGGGGCTGATCCGCTTAGCGCGTCGGGTCCCTGAGTGGTTCCTGGAGATTGTTTGGGAGAAATCTGGGAGAAGATCTTGGTCGGGGTCTCCCAAGGGTTACTCGCTGGGGCCGCTCAGGATTGGACAGCCGATCGCTCTCCGGGCTGCACGTTCGCGAATCCAGGACCGACGGCTGACCGTAGTCACCATGCGAGGCCGTCCCACGTTCCTTCGGGTCATCGCCGATAGCCGGCCATCGCTCAGGACGTCTCGACGACCACAACGCGTGTCCTCGTCTAACAGGTGCACAGCCGCCCTTTGGTGACATAGGACTGGGGCCCGCCCCCAGGCGTCACAACCCCGGCATTGTGTCTCGCCCAGCGGCGGGTGTGACGGGCTTGAGTGCCTGCCGTGGCACCGGGAGAACGCCCCCCTCTGCCAGGTCCCGTACGGAGATGAGGGGGCCAGAGCAGACCGTTTCCAGCAGTTCTCGTTGAGCCGGTTCCTCCTGGACCAACAAGCCAAGGATGTTGAGCAGCGTCAGCAACTCGCTTGTCCAGTCGGGAGACCAACGACGGGCCACCACATGGTCGAGTTCCAGACGTCGCTTGCCCGCAGGCTTCTTCCGGCGATAGCCGAACCACTTGTCCAATACGTTCATCCCGGAGACCTGATACTCCCTGGTGGATGGCGGCACGGGAGCGATGCATCCCGAACCGATCCACAGGCGCTGCTCGTCCGGCTCGTGTCGCAGGTCTTGCGGCATTCCCTCCTCCGTGTCTGGTATCTCCACGACACAGCGAGGACGGTCAGAGGGAAGCCGTAGCGTCTCGCGCGTGCGTCCTTCTGCCTGGTCCGAGAAGCGGTCCCCATACGTGTGCAGCCACAGCACTCGACGGCCGATACGAAGCGCACGGTCCCACAGAAGAACATCGCCGGTCAGTGGTACCCGGACGCCAGGGTCTTCGAGGTTTTCCCGGAAGCGCTCAGTGTAGGCGGAATGGGAGACGACCCCGGCGACATAGGCAAGTAAGTCTTCCGGCGTGACTGGCGTGTCGAGCCGTCGTGAGAGCACGTCGAGCAGGGCGGGAGCGATGTTGGGAGATTCGCCCTGTGCATCGCGGTAGAGCGGCCGGGCACAACCGCTGCGTCCGTTGAAGTAGTGCATGTCAGGGATCAGCGCGCTGAACACGAGGGCCGGTCCGCTTACGACGGGATGGGCGTTCTGCTCCACGGTGAACACCTGATGATCTCCCCGGACCCGCCAGAGGTCGGGCCGCGCGACCACCATGAGCCGGTGATCCGGCAGGATCAACTGGCGGTCGAAGGAGCGGTACCCAACCTGGACGGGATCGGGCTGTGGTCGCCTCTCCTGTCGTAATGGAGTTGCGTCGTATCCGGTCGTTCCGGCAAGAGGTGTCACTCGGCTGTCGATCGTACGGTCCCTGGCCTCTCCGAAGAGTTTTCTGCGCTCGGTTGAGTCGGCTCCCAGGAAGATGCGCCATCTCTTGCGGAGCGTCGCCTCATCCGGTGCATAGACCCATACGCGGCCGGGCGTCACCCCACGTGAGGACCACGGCATCAGGTCCCTGAGCAGGGGAGCGCCCATCCACAAGTCGTCTCCTTCCGGAAGGAAGGGATCTGTGTCTTCCGTTGCGCAGTCACGCCACTCGGGGTCGTCGAGGGTCAAGCTGAGTAAGCGCCGGGCCTTGTCGTCTCGATGCCCGTGCACTTTCAGATGGTGCACGAGAGCACTGTCCTCGCGGTGGTCGTCTCGTCGACGCACGAATACCGCGATGCATAGCTCTTGGGCGACATCCGGGAAGAGGCGGTTCGCCACGGCAGATCGTTGGCCTTCGGGGGAGAGATCGATGACCCAGCCTTCATCGGCCGATTTCCGCAGGTAGCGGCGCATGCCAGCGAAGGCGCGGCTCTTCAGCCAGGCTTTCGGCGTGATGTAAGCAACCACACCGAATGGTGCATCAGAGTGGGCGTCGAAAACTTTCCATGTCCCCCAGCGCCAGAAGAAGACGTGCAGGTTCGACAGCTTCGACTCGTAGGTACCGTTGCCAGGCAGTCGGAAGTCGTCGAGCGGCGGGTCCTCTCCGACATTTGGATCACCTGCCTCAATCCATTTGCCCGCACCTCGGGTAACGGCATCGTGGGGTGGGTTGCCTATGACCACCATGACGCGCTCGTCCCGCTTGACCTTGTTGGCCTGCCGACGGGATTCCGCGAGGGGGCGATAAGTGTGGGGGATCCAGTTGAACTCGGCCCTCGGATTGTCGAGAGTGTCGGCCACCAGGAGGCGCAATCCCTGTCTCGGAGCAGCGGATCCGTAGTCCTTCAACAGTGCGTGCATCCGCAGATCCGCCACGGCGTATGGGCCGATCTGTCGTTCGAAACCGATGAGCCGCTGGCCAACCAACTGCCGGAGCCGGGGACCGAGCGCTCCGGGGCCTTCTTCATCAGTGATGGTGGCTGCGGCCCGCTTGAGGACCGACAACAAGAAGGTGCCCGTCCCCATGGCAGGGTCAACGACGACCACTTCCGATGACGCAAACCCCGTCGTGATCCCGAAAGACCTCTTCAGAATCTCCTCGGTCAGGCGAACCATGGCCTCGACCACGCCATGCGGCGTGTAGTACGAGCCGGTACGCACGCGCAACTCACGGTCATAGATCTGCAGGAAGTCCTCGTACAGGAGGAGGTAGGAATCTCCGGAACCGTCGTCAAGTCGGCTCCAATCGACGGCCCCCACCACCCGCAGCAACGTGTCGAGCGTGGTGGACAGGTCACCGGTCGCCGACTCTTCGGTGAGGACATCGAGAGCCTTGCCCATCAAGGAATGCCGCTTGCCCAGCTTCGAGGCGATGGCGTGTACGGACTCTCCCTCGAATGCGATGCCTTCAACCCGAGCCAACAGAAGGGCGAATACCACTGTCTGGCCGAACTGTTCAACGAACTCATCATCGGTTGTCTCGGGGAAGAGCAGTCGTCGCCACTCCTCGGCGATCTCTGTGAAAATTCGGCGGCGCCTGCCGGCCTTCTCCTGAACCATCGACTCGGCCACCTCGTCACAGAGCAGACGACACAGACCGGCGACAGACCGAACCAACTGCGTGGTGGTACGGGGTGGCTTCGGCTGCCAGGTGAGAAAGTCCTGGAGCACCCGGGCCAGCGCGCCGCCGTCGGGAGTGAGTCGGGTCCCCGATGTGAGGACTGAACCCTTCATACGGGCGATTTGCCCGACGATTTGGCCGCTGCGATACAGCGCGAACTCGTCGCCGTCGCAGTACAGGATGTTGGGCAATAGACGTAGCTTCTCCCACTGGGCGGCGCTGTCCCCAGTGAAGAGGGAGGGATCTGCCCCGCGCCCGGGCTTCTTCAACTCGATGTAACCGACGAGGGATCCGTCAACCGACACCGCATAGTCGGGCCTGGCCCGTAGATCCACGAGCGGAACCTCACCGGTCAGGGTCATGGTGAACCCCAAGCGTGCTCCGACAGCCCGGATCAAGGTCTCGAGCGGGCCACGGAGTTGGTCCTCTTGCCACCCACCGCCTTTTAGCTTCGGGGTGACCTCGGCCCCGAAGGCGGACACGGCCACCCGCACGGCTTCTTCGTAGGTGCCGCGTTGATTTGCTCGTACCGCCATGCCGCCCCCTTGCGGTCAAAGCGGCCGACGGTTGTGCGAACCTCACGGCCGCACCCTGCTCTCGAACACTCCGGGCCCTATCCCGACATCACGCTCTTACCGAATGTAAAGAGCAGACAGCAGATTGTGAAGAGCGCATCCCGCGCCGCAGCCGCCCCAAGCCACCGTCCGATCAGCGGCAGGGGTCCCTGGTTTCAAACCACAGACGACGCCGTGCGAGCAGCAGGGGCCTGCCACTCTGAATCGCAACCGGGATTCCGGTACGCGCATTGGCCCACATGTCCTGTCCGTCATCGCCCCTCCGTATACCGGTTCACACTCCCCAGCCACAGCACATCACGCGCTCGGGTCATGGCCACGAAGAGTTGGCTGCGGGCCAGCTCGTTGCGCTCGCGTTCGGTTTCGGAGGCTTCCGCGTCGGGCGTGCGGGAGCCGTTCGCCAAGGCCGCGTCGTGCTCTGGGAGGTAGACGCGCTTGAACTCCAGACCCTTGGCTCGGCGGTAGCTGCCGAGTTTGACGGCGTCGACGGGGCGGCCGTCGTAGTGCTCCAGCAGGCATACAGAGATGCCCGCCCGTTCGAGGAGCCGCTGGTAGTGGCCGATGGCGCGCATGGACGGGCACAGCACCGCGGTGTCCGGGCGAGCTCCGGGCGGCAGGTCGCGCAGGGCCTCCAGGAGGGCCTGGTCGTGCTCGGCCAGTGTCGGCTTCGAAACGCGGATCACGTTGCCGTCGTGATACGTGAGATCGACGTCTCGGCGACCTGGCGTTCGGAGCCCGTCGATGTCCTCGAAGGAGTCCTCGGCGACGACCGCAAGCGCCGTGTCGAGGATCTCCTTGCTGTTGCGGTAGTTGGTTCGCAGCACTTGCCCGCGGTCGCCGCGGATGTCGATGCCAGCGTCGGACAGGCGGAAGCCGCCGGGGTAGACAGCCTGTTGGCCGTCGCCGACCAGAAGCAGTCCGTTGCGCTCGTCGCCAACGAGAGCGTGTAGGAGCCGTACTCCGATCAAGGTCAGGTCTTGGACCTCGTCGACGATCACTGCCGCATAGCGGTGTTGTGCTGTGTTGCGCCACGCTTCTGCCAGGGCGAGGGAGAGGACGTCGTTGAAGTCGTGCACGCCGCGCTCGATGCGAAGCGCTTCGTACGCCTCGTACAGAGCCCAGACAGCCTGCCGATGCGGACGCCGCAGACTCGCGCGACGGCGTCGGCGGGGCACCGTGGCGTATTCCTCGAAGGATGTGATGCCGCGACCCTTGATGACGTGGTCGATCTCCTCCTTCCAGTATCCCGGGGCCGGGTCGATCTCAGTCAGGGCGCTGTCCCTGCCGACGTTCTTCCAGGCGAGGCTGAAAGCGGTCTGGGCCTTGTCTCCGTGCAACCGGACGGGGACACCGCTGTCGTGCAGGAACTCCTGGGCCCAGGAGTGCAGGCTTCGGAAGTCGACCCTGTCGGCCACGGCGGGAGACATGGTCTTGAGAAAAGTCGCCTGCACCCGCGGGAGGTTGTTGGCGAAGGTGACATACAGGAGCCGGCCGGTGGTGCGCTGAGCGAGGTGTGCCGCGCGGTGCAGGCCGACGACGGTCTTGCCAGTGCCTGCCGGGCCGCTGATCCGTGCGGGACCGGCCCAGTTGCGGCGTACCAGAGCTACCTGATCGGGGTGGAGGAAGGTCATCCACTGTTCGATCGGGGCCCGCAGCGCTTCTTCCAGAGCCGCCTCGCGCAGGCCGTCAAGGTCGAACAAGCCGTCGGACAGCTCTCCTTGGGGCTGCACTTGAGGCAGGGACGGCTCTGTCTGTGTTACGGACGATCCCTCGTGCTCGGGGAAGACCCGCTCCAGGTGGTCAGCGATGGCACGTACGGATTCGGCGCGAAGTCGACTGCGCTCCGACAGCAGGGCCGGCCCAACCTCATGCTCCCCCAGTAGCCGGATCCTGCCCAGCCAGGCATCTACGCGGTGGCCCGCGAAGACCATGAGGGGTTGGACCGCGACTGGGGACATCCCCAAGGACGCCACCGCCGACTCGGCCGCCTTCGTCACGGCCAAGAGCTTGGTAGCGTGCTCATCGCGGGCCTCTCCGCCGACACGGAGCTTTCCCTCCGAAGCCTCTGGTGCGGTGCGCCAGTTCTTGACGTCGAGAACGAACACACCTCCGGGGCCGACCAACAGCATGTCCACGTTGGCCGCCCGCGTTCCCGGCCACCTGCGGTCAACGAGTAACCGCCACCCGCGCGCCGTCAGGACCAACAGCTGGGCGGCGACCCTGCGTTCGCCCTCGCTCGCGGCTTCCCAACGGCGTGCCTGCCGTCGGGCCGTCTGCCACTGCTCCTTGAGCAGCCGCTCCTGCCGCCGCGCTTCCTGCGCGCGCCGTGATGCCGATCCACCAGCCGCCATGCCACGCTCCCTCGTACGCAGAGTAGTGATCTTAAGACGATCAGCGATGGACAGGGCAGGGCGCACGACTGACCAAGTTCATCCCCACCGAACGACTTCAGCCATGCCTGCGGTCATCGGGCACATGGCGTTGAAGCCGGCGCACCGTCGACAGACCACCCGCCACCGAGAACACTGCGACGCCGTGGCCGATTGGGGATTCTGCGGCGAATGAAGGGCCTGATCACTGGCCTCCAAACGCATGTAACTGCTGACCGTGCGCTGACCGACTCGCCGTCACACAACAAGGGTTTGTCATGTCCCTTACCTGACGGCAGGGTGGGTATCCCCGGGGCGGTCAGGACGTCGCGGGGGCGCCGGGCCGTCATCGGGCGGCCCGGTCACAAGGAGGGGATTCCGTGCCGGTTCTTCACGGTCACCCGCGCACGCCCACGCGTGTCCCGGCGTATAACCGGGCCCGTCGAAATCTGACATCAGCCCTGCTCGCCCTGCTCCTGGGTTTGCTGGGTGCTCTCGTCACACCCGGTACTGCAACCGCCGATCCCGGGGATCCGAACCCCCACATGATCGACTGGACCGTCGTCGACTCCTTCCGGGGTACGGCGGGCAACGACATCCCGTTGCGCGAGGGGCAGAGCGACTGCAAGAGCCCCGAGTGCAATCCGCCCGTGGACGGCTTCGGCAGGCGTCACATCCTGGAACACGGTGTGGTGCCCGACCACGAGGACATCCAGGAGACCGTCGGCACCGAGGGCCTCTGTGTCCCCGCCCCGGACAACCGGGTGATCTGCACCAATACGGACTTCAGCCTCGTCGTCGTGTACGTCACCCACAACGACCCACGCTCGGGCGACGGAAGGCCGTTCGGAATCATCACCGCCTACTACTTCCTGCCCTGCTTCCAGGCCGCTGACTGCACCGGTCCCGAGCAGCCCCACAAGGTGGACACGGCCCTCACCTACACCGGTGCCGACAGCGCGGAGAATGGTTCACCGGCCAGCCTTTCGGCGAAGCTCACCAACAACTTCGGGACGCCGATCAACGGTCGTGCCGTGCGGTTCGCGCTGGGCACGGGGGCCACACAGCAGACGTGCACGGGCACCACCACCGCATCCGGCACGGCGACCTGCACCATCGCCTCCGTCGAACAGCCGCAAGGAACGTCCAACACGGTGCCTGTCGCGGTCACCTTCGGCGGCGATGACGACTACAACCCCTCCAGCACGTCCGCCGAAGTGGGCCTAACCTCACCGACCAAACTCGACTACACCGGAGTGACGCACCTCGCCAACGGCACCCCGGCCCAACTGGCCGCCAAGCTCACCGACTTCCACGGAGACCCGGTGCCCGGACGTAGTGTGCGCTTCGACCTCGGAACCGGAGACGACGAGCAGACGTGCACGGGAACGACGAGCGACACGGGTACCGCGAGCTGCACCGTCGCGTCGGTGGACCAGCCGCTGACCGACTCTGCCACCGTCCCGCTGCACGCGTCCTTTGCCGGTGACGCTGGCTACCTGGCCTCCGACACCTCCGCACAGCTGAAGCTCCAATACGCGACAGGCCGCGCCTACGGCATCTCGGCGCACGTCGGCCTCATCGGCGTACCGCTGCTGGAGATCGACCCGCAACCCGACACCGGAACCGTCCGCACGGCGGACGCGACCGCGACCGACACCCCGTGCTCGGCCGAGTACACCTCGCTCCTGCTGTCCGTGCAGAAGCTGTGCCCCAAGGTCACCACGACGCTCGCCCCCGGCAAGGTCACGGCGACCTCGACCGTGGCGCAGGCACGCATCGGACTGCCCGGTGTGCCCCTCATCGAGGTGTCCGGGCTCACCGCGAACTCCAGCAGCGAGTGCGGCAAGACCACGGGCAGCACCACACTCACCCTGAAGATCGCGGGAGCTCCGGTTACCGTGTCGGGTGACCCCAACAAGGAGATCCCGCTCGTCGGAGGTGGCCGGCTCATCGTGAACGAACAACTGCCCTCGACCGGCACCGACGCCGGCCTCAAGGTCAACGGCATCCGCCTCGTCCTTCCCGACGGCGGCGGCGAGGTCGTTCTTGCCTCGACGGACAGCGCGATGCACAACTGCGGTGACTGACGACCCCGCCAGCTGGGGCGGACCGGAGGAATACACGGACGTATTCCTCCGGTCCGCCCTCCGGGCTGTCCAGGATCTTTGCGAACGACGGGGCGGCGAACTGGAGTCAGTCGCCTGCGAAGTCGTACCCGACACCACGGGCGACGTGGTCATCGCCGCCACGACAGTGATGCTCTTCCGCGGTCGCCGTTGCGTCTTCCACCGCGGGATCTGGCCACCGAGCCACCCCGCCACCACCCGAGCCGCCATCTACGCGTCCGTCCTGGAAGAGCGCTTGATGACACGCGTGGTCCCACAGCTCGGCGACGACACGTCGCCAGTCGACCTGTGAAACGCGCCCTCACGAGCGTCGGCTCAACGCGCAATTCCTCCTCTCGAACTGGCCGTCCTAGGTGTATTGACCCGTGAGGTTAGGGACGCGGCTGGCGGGTGGTTGGCCTTTCAGCGCGGTGTGTCCGCGACTGTCCTTGGTATGTCATCAGCGACGGGTGACGGGGTACGTATCGGGACGATGCACCGGATGAAGGGCCTGGAGTTCCGTTGCATGGCTGTCGCCGGGGTGAACGACGGAGTCGTCCCCATGCGCAGCGCAGTCACTGCCGAATAGATCGACCCTCAGCAGCACCGAGAGGACCTCCTGGGTGAGTTGAGCCTGCTGTTTGTCGTTTGCACCCGGGCACGTGAGGCGCTGCGTGTTTCGTGGCACGGTGAACGCAGCCAGTTTCTGCCAGCAGCCGGTGCCAGGTGACTGCCCCGTCGTGCCAGCCAGAAAGGCACCGGCATGGTTCGCCTTGAATCGTCAGCCGTGAGGGGCATTCCCCTCGTCTGAGGTCCTCCAGGAGGAGGCAGCCAGAACCCAGCCGGCAGACGAGTTGGGCTGTACGCCGGGGCTGTTCCCCCGGATTCCTCGCGGAGCCTGGGACGCCATCCACGAGCCGCGATAACCGCTGGTTCACAACCGTGGACTGTCACCGCACATCGTTCTGCGCAGCAGCCTCTCCCGCGTGCGCGCCCAGCTCGGGTCCCCCGTCGGGACCGGACCGCCCCGGCCGCTCAGGGAGGTCTTGATGGACGCGCATGCGGACCCTCTTCCCGAAATCGCCCCGCTCCGTGCGACGGACCCGCCGCCCTCCTCCGTAGAGCAGACGACATCAGCCCACAAGGAGGGGAGCGCTACATGGCAGGGCACAGAGCCAGAGGCGCCAGGGGTGCGACGATCGCGGCGGTGGCCATGGCGGCGCTGACCGCGTCGCAGCCGCCGGGGGCGGTCCCGTCGCAGGCCTCCGTGCTCCCGCGGCAGGCTCCCGCCGAGCACGAGCCGAGTGTGTCGGGCGACACCCGGTACCGCACCGACCTCCCGCCGCTGCGGGCCCAGGAAGGCAAGCGCGGGGCGTCGGTGGCGGGCGCCGCGCTGCCGGCGAGCGTGTTCGCCGCCTACCGGCACGCCGAGGCGGAGCTCGCGCGCACCGCGCCCGGCTGCCGGCTGCGGTGGCAGTTGCTGGCCGCGATCGGCCAGGTGGAGTCCGGGCAGGCGCGGGGCGGTCGGGTGACGGCGGACGGTACCACCGCGGCGCCGATCCTGGGGCCGCGGCTGGACGGCGGCGCCTTCGCCGTCGTGCGGGACACCGACGGCGGCGCGTACGACGGGGACCCGGTCTACGACCGGGCGGTCGGACCGATGCAGTTCATCCCGTCGACCTGGGCGCGCTGGGGCACGGACGGCAACGGCGACGGGCGGGCCGACCCGGACAACGTCTTCGACGCGGCACTCGCCGCCGGGCGCTATCTGTGCGCGGGCGGGCGGGACCTCTCCGACCCGGCCGAGCTGGACCGGGCGGCCCTCGGCTACAACCACTCAGGGGCGTATCTCCGCACGGTCAGGGCCTGGTACGCGTACTTCCTGCAAGGGCACCGGGTGGTGCCGGACAGTTCCGCGGAGGCTTCGGCACGCCCCGAGCCGTCGCGGCCGAAACCCACGCCGAAGCCGACACCGTCCCCCCGTCCCAGCGCCTCCCCGTCCCGGACTCCGTCCGCACCTGCCTCGCCGACCCCCGGCACGTCCCGTTCGGCGGGCGGGGGCAAGGAGACGAAGGAACCCCAACTCCCCGCGCCCGGCACGGAGATCGAACTGCCCGGCGGCGACCTGCTGCCCAGCGGCGGCCCGCTGACCAGCAACGGTGTGGATTCGATGGCCTCCGCCCCCTCCACAACTGCGGATACTGGGCGGTAATGTCGCCACCCGCCGGACGGCACCGGACCGGCGGGTGAGCGCGAAGGGGCCCTCATGGCGATGGACATGCCCGACATGCCCGCGGATATACAGGCGGCCCATGACCGTTGGCAGCGCATGTGGAGCCACCGCGAGCAACTGCTCAAGGTGGCCCGGCGCAGGTCGATGAGCCCGGAGGACGCCGAGGACGCGGTGCACGAGGCGATGCTGCGCGCCGCGGAGCGCCCCGATCTGGACGACGAGCGCATCGGCGCCTGGCTGACGACGGTGACCATGCGGCTGTGCGTCGACCGGTACCGCCAGGTCAACCGCGAGGCCGAGGTACGCAGCAGCCCCACGCTCGTCGCACCGGGCCCGGTGCCCGTCGAGGAGGCGGTGTGCGACCGGGCCGAGGCCAAGTGGCTGGCCGTGCGCAGCGGGGAACTGCCCGCGCGCCAGGCCGAAGCGCTCCGGCTGAAGTCCGAGGACCTCGACGTCGGCCAGGTCGCCGTGCGCATGGGGCTGAGCTATCGCACCGTCGAGTCGCTGCTCGCCCGGGCCCGGCGCACGCTGCGCAACTCGCTGGCCGGAACGCTGGGCCTCGCCCTCTTCCTGTGGGGGCGCGGAAAGCTGCGCGCAGGCGGACACGCGCAGGCTGTGGCGGTGACCTCGACAGCCGCGACCCTGGTGGTGACGGGGCTCGTGCTGCCGTACGTCCACGGTGGGGACGGGCATGGCACGGCTCGCCCCTCCGCGTCCCGTATGTCCCGGGCGACGACGCAGACCGTCCGGCCCGACGGCGCCGGCCGGGCAGCCGCCCCGAACGCCCGCGGTCTGTCGGCCGCTTCGACGCCTCCCGGGACGGCGCCGACGGTGCCGTCCGGCAATCACGACCGGTCGCTGCTGCCGCTGTCGGTGCCACCGCTGCCGGACGCCTCGCTGTCACCGGCGCCGTCCGTCCCCGACGTCCCCGGCGTGTCCGACCTGCCGAGCGTGCCCGGCCGCCCCGATCTGCCGGCCACGTCCACGGTCCCGGCGACGCTTCCGGCCGTCCCTGATGCTCTCGCCACGCCCTCCGCCCCGGTCGAGGTACCGACGCCGACCGCACTGCCGTAGAACCGCGCCCAAAGCACGCCGTGGAACCCGTAGAACCGCCGGAAAAAACGCTGCCGTCCACCCGGTGGAACCCCGGCCGCAAGAGGCCGGAAAAAAAATCCGCGTCCGTCGCGACGGACGCCCCGCCCCTCCCCGTAGAGCAGATGTCGGAGCTGCTCCACGGCTGAAGGGTGGACCGGATGGGTGTCGAGATCTGTGTGGAAGGGCTGACCAAGTCCTTCGGTCACCAGGTCATCTGGCAGGACGTCTCGCTGACGCTGCCCGCCGGGGAGGTCTCGGTCATGCTCGGCCCCTCGGGTACGGGCAAGTCGGTGTTCCTCAAGACGCTTGTCGGACTGCTGAAGCCGGAGCGCGGTTCCGTGAAAGTCGCGGGCCGGGACGTCACCAAACTGCGCGAGCACGAGCTCTACGAAGTGCGGAAGCTCTTCGGCGTGCTGTTCCAGGACGGGGCGCTGTTCGGCTCGATGAGCCTGTACGACAACATCGCCTTCCCGCTGCGCGAGCACACCCGTAAGCCCGAGAGCCAGATCCGGCGCATCGTGCTGGAGAAGATGGACATGGTCGGGCTGATCGGCTCCGAGGGAAAGCTGCCCGGCGAGATCTCCGGCGGGATGCGCAAGCGGGCCGGGCTGGCGCGGGCGCTGGTGCTCGACCCGGAGATCATCCTGTTCGACGAGCCGGACTCGGGCCTCGACCCGGTGCGCGTCGCGTACCTCAACCAGCTCATCGTCGACCTCAACGCGCAGATCAACGCGACATTTCTGATCGTCACCCATGACATCGCCTCGGCCCGCCAAGTGCCGGACAACATCGGGCTGTTGTTCCGGCGCGAGCTGGTCATGTTCGGGCCGCGCGAGGAGCTGTTGACCAGTGACGAGCCGGTCGTACGGCAGTTCCTGAACGGCCGGATGCAGGGCCCGATCGGCATGGCGGAGGAGAAGGACGCCGCGCAGGTCGAGCAGGAGCTGGCGCGGCTCGGCGAAGCGGACCGGAAAGCCCGCCACGTCGGCAACGACATGACGCCGCGCCTGCTGCCGGGCCCCGGCATCACCCGCCCGCCCCGCTGGGAGGCGATCGCGAGACGCGAGGCCGAGCTGCACCGGAAGGCGGTGGCGGACGCATGAGCCTGTCACCGACCGGGGCGCTCAGGCAGTCGGGGAACCTCTTCGCGATGGCCCTGGACGTCGTCCGGACCATGCCCCGACGGCCCTTCCAGGCAAGGGAGTTCATCCAGCAGGCCTGGTTCGTCGCGAGCGTCACCATCCTGCCGACGGCCCTGGTGTCCATCCCCTTCGGCGCGGTCATCGCGCTGCAGATCGGCAGTCTGACCCGGCAGCTCGGCGCCCAGTCGTTCTCCGGGGCCGCCTCGGTCCTTGCGGTGCTGCGGGAGGCATCGCCGATCGTCACCGCGCTGCTGATCGCGGGCGCCGGCGGCACGGCCATCTGTGCGGACCTCGGGGCGCGGAAGATCCGCGAGGAGATCGACGCGATGCAGGTGCTGGGCATCGACCCCATTCACCGGCTGGTCGTCCCGCGCGTGCTGGCGTCGATGGTGGTGGCGGTGCTGCTCAACGGCCTGGTGTCCGTCGTCGGTGTCGCAGGCGGCTACTTCTTCAACGTCGTGCTGCAGAACGGCACACCGGGCGCCTATCTCGCCTCCTTCACCACGCTGGCCCAGCTGTCCGACCTGTGGGCGGCGGAGATCAAGGCGCTGGTGTTCGGCGCGATCGCGGCAATCGTCGCCTCGTACAAGGGACTTACGGCGAAGGGCGGGCCCAAGGGCGTGGGCGACGCGGTGAACCAGTCGGTGGTGATCACCTTCATGTTGCTGTTCGTGACGAACTTCGTGATGACCGCGGTGTACTTCCAGGTCGTCCCGCAGAGGGGTTAGCCGATGCGACCTCAAAGACTCCTCGCCCGCCCGCTGCGCTCACTCGAGGCGCTGGGCGCCCAACTCTCCTTCTACGGCCGCTCGTTGGCGTGGACGGGCCGCACCGTGCGCCGCTACAAGAAGGAGATCCTGCGGCTGCTCGCCGAGGTGAGCTTCGGCCGCGGCGCGCTCGCCGTCGTGGGCGGCACGGTCGGCGTCATCGCCTTCCTGTCGTTCTTCACCGGCACGGAGGTGGGCCTGCAGGGGTACGCCGCGCTCAACCAGCTCGGCACCTCCAACTTCGTGGCGTTCCTCTCGGCGTACTTCAACACCCGGGAGATCGCCCCGCTGGTGGCCGGGCTCGCCCTGTCCGCCACGGTCGGCGCCGGGTTCACGGCGCAGCTCGGCGCGATGCGGATCAGCGAGGAGACCGACGCGCTCGAAGTCATGGGCGTCCCCTCGCTGCCGTTCCTGGTGACCACCCGGATGATCGCCGGCTTCGTCGCGGTGATCCCGCTGTACGTGATCGGGCTGCTGTCCTCGTACTTCGCCGCCCGCACCATCACCACCGGCTACTACGGGCAGTCCGCGGGCACCTACGACCACTACTTCCAGCAGTACCTGCCGCCGGTCGACGTGCTGTGGTCCTTCGGGAAGGTGCTCGTCTTCGCCGTCCTGATCATCCTGGTGCACTGCTTCTACGGCTACTACGCGAGCGGCGGCCCGGCGGGCGTCGGCGTGGCCGTGGGCCGCGCCGTGCGGACCTCGATCGTCGCGATCAACGTCCTGGACTTCTTCCTGTCGTTGGCGATCTGGGGCGCCAACACGACCGTGCGGATTGCGGGGTGAGCCGTATGAGAGTGCTGAGACTGCGGTTGTACGGCTTGGTGTTCCTCGCTGTGCTCGGCCTGCTGCTGTCCCTGTCCGTCGCCGTGTACCAGCAGGTGTTCACCCCGGCCGTACGGATCAAGCTGGAGGCCGACAGCCTCGGCAACCAGCTCGATCCGCGGGCCGACGTCAAGCTGCGCGGACTGCTGGTCGGCGAGGTGCGCGCGGTGCACGCCGACGGGACGAAGGCGACGCTCGACATCGCGCTGAAGCCGCAGTACGTCGCCCACATCCCCTCCGACGTGCACGCCCGCCTGCTGCCCAAAACGCTGTTCGGCGAGAAGTACGTCGATCTGGTCGCGCCCGCGCACTCCGCGCACCCGTCAGCTCGCCCCATCCGCGCCGGGGACGTCATCACCCAGGACCGCACCCGTGTCGGCATCGAGCTCCAGCAGCTGATGAACGACCTGCTGCCGCTGCTGCGGACCGTGCAGCCCGGCAAGCTCAACGCCACGCTCTCCGCGTTCGCCACCGCCCTCGAAGGGCGCGGCGACCGGATCGGCGACAACCTCACGCGCGTGGAGGACTATCTGCACCGCCTCAATCCCCACCTGCCGTCCCTCACCGAGGACTTCGCACGCCTGGCCGACGTCGCCGAGGCGTACGGCGACGCGGCTCCCGACCTGATGGAGATCCTGCGCAACACCGTCACCACCAGCCGCACCATCGTCGAGCAGCGGGACCGGCTCGCGTCCGCGCTCACCACGACGGCCACCGCCGCGGGCACCGCGGACGACTTCCTCGACGCGAACGGCGACCGGCTGATCACCCTGGGCCGGATCTCCCGCCCCACGCTCGACCTCTTCGCCCGCTACTCGCCCGAGTACCCCTGCCTCCTGGCCGGCCTGGTCCGCGAGGAGCAGGCCTCCGAGCAGGCGTTCCGCGGCGGCAAGATGCACATCACGCTCGAAGTCGTCCGCCAGCAGGGGGCGTACGAACCGGGTGAGTATCCCCGCTACGGCGAACGGTCGGGGCCCAACTGCCGCGAGCTGCCCCATCCGCCGGTGCCCGCGCCCGGGGTCCACCTCAACGACGGTTCGAAGAAGGGGAGTTCGTCCGGCCCGGTCGGCGTGTCCGCCACCCGGGCCGAGCAGCGCGCCGTCGGCTCGCTCGTGGCGCCCGTCATGGGCGTGCCCGCCGACCAGGTGCCGCCGGTCGCGACCCTGCTGTTCGGGCCGATGGCGCGCGGGACGGCGGTGAGTGTCACATGAGGACCACAGGAGCCCGACAGGCCGCCGCACCGCTGATCAAGTTCAGCCTCTTCGCCCTGGTGACGATCCTGGCGACGGCCCTGCTCGCCGCCACCATCGTCAACATCTCCCTCACCCCCGAGCACACGTACCGCGCGGTGTTCAGCGATGTCACCGGCCTGGAGAAGGGCGACGACATCCGGGTGGCCGGGGTACGAGTCGGCGAGGTCGAGGGCATCAGCATCAAGGACCGGACGCTGGCGCAGGTCACCTTCACGGTCAGCGCGGACCGTCCGCTGCGCAGCAGCACCGGCGCGGTCGTCCGCTACCGGAACCTGGTCGGACAGCGTTACGTCGCCCTGACCGAGGGCGCGGGAGACGGCACCCGGCTGAAGCCCGGCGCCACGATCCCGCTGTCGCGCACCCAGCCCGCGCTGGACCTCAACGCGCTGCTGAACGGCTTCAAGCCACTGTTCGCCGCGCTCAGCCCGCAAGACGTCAACCAGCTCGCCACCGAGATCATCCGGACACTCCAGGGCGAGGGCGGCACCGTGAACAGCCTGCTCGTGCACACGGCTTCGCTCACCACGACCCTGGCAAGCCGCGACAAGCTGATCGGCTCGGTGATCGACAACCTCAACACCGTGCTGGAGACGCTGGACAAGCGCGGCACCCGCTTCTCCGGGCTGCTCAAGCAGTTGCGCCGGCTGATCTCGGGACTGTCCGCCGACCGCAAGCCCATCGGGCAGTCGCTGGTGAGCATCGGCGACCTGACGGACGCCACCTCGGGGCTGCTCAAGGACGCGCGTCCACCGTTGAAGGGCGACATCGCCGAGCTGACCGATCTGACCGGAACGCTCAACAAGAACGAGAAGACCGTGGAGGGCGTGCTGAAGCGGCTGCCGAACAAGCTGGGCGAGCTGACGGGGACGGCGTCCTACGGCTCGTGGTTCAACTTCTACCTCTGCGACTTCGACGGCCGGATCGTGCTGCCGAAGACAAAGCAGGTGCTCACACCGGAGCTGCACGTGGCGAGGGCGAGGTGCGGCGCATGATGAAGCGCTCCCGCAAGCGCCGCCCGGAGCCGCTGGTCAAGGTCCGCATCGACCCACCCAAGCTCCCGAAAATACGGCTCTTGCCGCGCCGGGCACCCCGCCCCCGCCACCCGGAACCCCTGGTGAAAGTCCGCATCGACCCACCCAAGCTGCCCCGTATCCGGGTACGCCGCCCGCGGTTGACCCCGTTCCGGGAGCGCAATCCCGTGGTGATCGGCGCCGTCGGTCTCACCGTCCTCGGGCTGCTGGCCGTGGCCGCGTTCAACGCCGACAGCCTGCCGCTGATCGGCGACGGCGAGACGTACAGCGCGGCCTTCTCGGAGGCGGGCGGCCTCAAGCCCGGCGACGAGGTGCGGATCGCCGGCGTCAAGGTCGGCAAGGTCGATGACGTCGATCTGGACGGCGACCATGTCAAAGTCACCTTCAAGATCAAGGGCGATCCGAAATTCGGCACCGAGACCGGCGCGTCGATCCGGGTCAAGACGATCCTCGGCGCGAAGTACCTCGCGCTGTACCCCAAGGGACCGGGGCAGTTGAAGCCCGGCAACGAGATCCCGCTGAAGCGGACGGTTCCGGCGTACGACGTCGTACAGGCCTTCAGCGACCTCACCACGACCACGGAGGACGTCGACACCGACCGGCTGGCGAAGGCGCTGGACACCATCTCCACCACCTTCCAGGACTCGCCCGCCGAGGTACGGGCGTCCATCAAGGGCCTGTCGAAGATCTCCCGGACGGTGGCCTCGCGCGACAAGGCGCTGAGCGAACTCCTGGACCACGCGAACGGCGTCACGGGCGTACTGGCCGACCACTCCAAGGACTTCTCCGCGCTGGTCACGGACGGCGACAAGCTGTTCAAGGAGATCAGCAAGCGGCGCAAGGCGATCCACAAGCTGCTGAAGAGCTCCGCCACGCTCGGCATCGAGCTCTCCGGCCTGGTCGACGACAACGACAAGGAGATCGGGCCCGCGCTCAAGGGCCTGGGCCGCGTGGTGCAGATGCTCGAACGCAATGAGTCCAGCCTCGACCGGAGCGTCGGGCTGCTCGCGCCCTACGTACGGGTCTTCACCAACGCCCTCGGCAACGGCCGCTGGTTCGACAGCTACGTCCAGAACCTGGTCGCCGCTCCGGTGGTACCGCGGACGGGAGGCTCGCAGTGAAGAACCTGAAGAGGCGCCTGGCCCTGCTCACCGCACTCGCCCTGGTCGCCGCTCTCACCTACGTGCTGTGGCCGCGCTCCGAGTCCGTGCACGTCACCGCGTATTTCCCACGCACCGTCGGCATCTACCCCGGCTCGGACGTCCGCGTCCTCGGCGTCCGGATCGGCGAGGTCAAGAGGATCACGCCGCAGGGCGAGCGGGTGCGGGTGGAGCTGGAGTACGACGCGGGCCGCAAGGTCCCGGCCGACGCCAAGGCCGCGATCATCAACTCCTCGGTGGTCAGCGACCGTTACGTACAACTGCTGCCGGTCTACCGCAGCGGTCCGGCGATGCGCAGCGGCGCCGTCATCCCCGAGAAGCGCACGGCCGTACCGGTCGAGCTGGACCGCATCTTCGACAGTCTGCACACGACGGCCGAAGCGCTCGGCCCCAAGGGCGCCAACAAGGACGGCTCGCTGTCGCGGCTGCTCGGGGTGAGCGCGGACAACCTCCACGGCCAGGGCAAGAACCTCAACCAGACGGTCGAGGACCTCTCGCAGGCGGTCACCACGCTGTCCGACGGCCGCACGGACCTCTTCGGCACGGTCCGGAATCTGCAGGTGTTCACGGCGGCGCTGGCCGCCGACGACAAGAGCGTGCGGTCGTTCAACACCAGCCTCGCCGATGTCGCCGGGCAGCTCGCGGGTGAGCGCAAGGACCTCGCGGCGGCGCTGCAGAACCTGGCAACGGCGCTCGGCGACGTTTCCCACTTCGTGAAGAAGAACAAGAAGTCGCTGACCTCTGACGTGAAGGGTCTGAGCAAGGTGACCAAGGTACTCGTCACCCAACGGGCCGCGCTGGAGGAGCTGTTGAAGGTCGCTCCCACGGGTCTGTCGAACCTGAACAACGCCTACAACCCGTCCTCGGGCACCCTCGACACCCGCAACAACGCCCAGCAGGCGCAGGATCCGGCCTCGCTGCTGTGCTCCGTACTGAAAACGACCGGCGACGAAGGCGGCAAGAACCCCGACTGCAAGGAGCTCAAGGAGCTCTTCGACTCCCTGCCGAAGGTGCCTCAGGGCTCCGCGGTGACAGGCACGGTCGACCGCACGCTCGGCGGAATTCTGGGGGCCAACGCATGAGCGCACTGCGCAAGGGCGGGGCGGTCGCCTGGGCAGCCGTCGGCTCGCTGCTGCTGACCGGCTGCGAGTTCAACGGCTGGTACGACGTCCAGCTGCCCGGCGGTGCCGCCGCGGACGGCCACGCCTACCACGTCACCGTCGAGTTCCGCGACGTACTCGACCTGGTGCCGCAGTCGGCGGTGAAGGTCAACAACGTCACCGTGGGCGCGGTCGAGAAGGTGCAGCTCAACGGCTGGCACGCGCGCGTACGGCTGCGGGTCGCCGACTCGGTGAAGCTGCCCGCCAACGCGGTCGCCGAGCTGCGCCAGACCAGCATGCTCGGCGAGAAGTACGTGGCGCTGTCCGCACTGCTCAACGGCGGCGGAGTGGCCCAGCTCAAGACGATCACCGTGGAGCTGAACAAGGCCCTGAACGGCCGGGAGAACCGGGTCAGATCGCTGCTCAAGGAGCTGAACACGTTCGTCGGCGGCCTGGACGCCCAGCGCGCGGACATCGTCCGTGCCCTCAAGGCTGTCGACGCGCTCGCCAAGCGGCTCGGGAAGGAGAAGAAGACGATCGCCAAGGCCGTCGACACGATGCCGCCCGCCCTGAAGGTCCTTGCCGACCAGCGGCGCGATCTGACGAAGATGCTCACCGCCCTGTCGAAGCTGGGCAAGACGGGCACCAAGGTGGTCACGGCCTCGCACGACGACACGGTCGCGAACCTCAGGCAACTGCGGCCGATCCTGCAGCAATTGAACAAGGCGGGCAACGACCTGCCCAACTCCCTCGAACTGCTGACCACTTACCCGTTCCCGCGCAACGCGGTGGACGCCGTCAAGGGCGACTACGTCAACCTCGACCTGACCGCCGACCTCGATCTGTCGGACCTCTACGGCAACCTGGCGGGCGATTCCGGCAAGTCCGGCAACGACAACTCCCAGGAACCCGAGACCCCCGACGTACCCGATCTTCCGGACCTGCCGGCCGTCCCGACGCCCACCGCGCTGCCCAGCACCCCGAGTGTGCCGTCCCCCTCGGTCCCGTCGGCCCCATCGGGCGGCGGCGGTCCGCTGTGCCCGCCGGTGTGCACCAGCAGCTACACCACCCAAGGAGAGCTGCCCGAGGGGATCGACCTGGCGCTCGCGGAACTGATGCTGAAGGGGGTTCAGCCGTGATCACACGTACGGTCAAAGTCCAGTTGCTCGCCTTCGCCGTCGTCACCGCCGTCGGAGTGTCGTATGTCGGCGCCGAGTACACGGGCCTGGTGGACGACCTCCTGGGCCGCGGTTACGCCGTGCAGGCGGACTTCGCCGACTCCGGGGGCATCTTCCCCGGCGCCGAGGTCACCTACCGCGGGGTGCCGGTGGGTCGCGTCGGCGCGCTGCGGCTGACCGGCTCCGACGGGGTCTCGGTCTCCCTCGACATCAAGGACGGCGCGCCGCACATCCCGGCGGACACGCTCGCCGTGGTGGCGAACCGTTCGGCGGTGGGCGAGCAGTACGTCGATCTGCAGCCGCGCACTTCCCACGGCCCGTATCTGCTCGACGGCAGCTCCATCCCGCGCGGCAGCACCCGCGTGCCGCTGCCCACGACGGACCTGGTCCTCAGCCTGGACCGGCTGGTGAACTCGGTCGGCAAGGACGATCTACGGGTCACCGTCGACGAGTTGGGCAAGGCCTTCTCCGGCACCGGACCGAACCTGAGCCGGCTGGTGGACTCGGGCAACGCGCTCGTCGAGTCCGCGTCCGACTCACTGCCCCAGACGATCTCACTCATCGAGGACTCGCGGAAGGTCCTCAAGACGCAGGCCGACCAGGGCTCGTCCATCAAGTCGTTCGCGCACGATCTGGCGGCACTCTCCGCACAGCTGAAGTCGAGCGACGGGGACCTGCGCAAGCTGATCGGCAACGCGACGCCGGCCGCGCAACAGGTGAACTCGCTGCTGAAGTCCACCGGACCACGGCTGTCGGTCCTGCTGGCCAACCTGATCAGCGGCGGCCAGGTCACCCTGGCACACCTGCCCGGCGTGGAGCAGACCCTGGTCACCTTCCCGGCACTGGTCGCGGGCAGCTACACGGTCGTTCCGGGCGACGGCACCACCCACTTCGGCCTGGTGGTGAACGCCGACGACCCGCCGCCGTGCACCCAGGGATACGGAACGACATGGCGCGACCCCGCGGACACCAGCACGCGCAAGGCGAACACCGACGCGCGCTGCACGGCCCCGCGCGGAAGCAAGACGTCGGTGCGGGGCGCGCAGAACGCCCCCGGCGCGTCCGCCACTTCCGGCGGTACGAACCAGACGGCGTACGTCACGCCGTACGACCCGGAGACCGGCACTGCCACCGGTCCGGACGGAAGGCCCGTCGAGATCGGCTCGACGGGCGGCCAACAGGCCGTGTTCGGAAAGGAGTCGTGGCAATGGCTGCTCGTTGGACCGATGGCATGAGCAGGGCCCTGACGGGCAGGGCGTGGTCGGTGGGGCTCGTCGTGGCGACCGTCCTCACGACCGCGCTGACGCTCTGGCTGAGCCTTGGGCTCCACGACCAACGCGAGGCGGAGCAGCGGCGCCAGGACATCCTGGCTGCGGCCCGCCAGTCGGCGCTGAACTTCACCTCGCTCGACTACCGGCACTACGACCGGGACAGCGCGAACGTCCTCGAGGACGCCACCGGCGACTTCAAGAAGCAGTTCGCCGCGCAGACCGGGCAGTTGACCAAGCTCGTCGCCGAGAACAAGTCCGTGTCCGAGGGCCAGGTCCTCGAAGCGGGCATCGTCCGGTCCGACGAGCACTCGGCCCGCGTCCTGGTGGTCGCCGACAGCAAGGTGACCAACACCGCCGTGCCCAAGGGCGAGGCGCGCACCTATCGGCTGCAGCTCGACCTGGTGCACGGGGACGGCCGCTGGCTGACCTCCGACGTCGAGTTCGTCGGCTGACCGCACCCTCCCCGCCGTACCACCATGAGGAGTAAGACCGTGGCGAAGACGACCACCCGAGGCAGCGGCTCCGGTCCCGGCACCCGGCGCACCATGACCGCGGCCGCCCGCGCGGCGGCCAAGCGCGCGGAGCGCGGCCACCGCGAGCCGGGCCCGGCGGCCACCGACGAGGAGGCCCCGGGGCAGCCCAAGGCACCCGACGCCGGACGCACCGTGCTCATCGAGGCCCAAGGGGAGGACGGCTGGGACGACCCGCCCGAGCCCTCGCCGGAGTCCTTCGGGGAGGACCGGCCGGAGGAGGAGGGCGAGCCCGGCCCAGGTACGGCGACGCGGCGCGGTCTGCGGCGGCGACTCAACGCGGTCCTGTGCGTCCTGCTCGCGGCGGGCCTGGTCGCGGTCGGCGTGCTCGGGTGGCGGTACCGGGAGGACGCGCGGGCCGAGCAGGCCCGGGTGCAGGCACTCACGGCCGCGCGGCAGGCGGCGCCTGTCGTTCTGTCGTACGACTACCGGCATCTGGACCGCGACTTCGCCGCGGCGCGCGCCCGGCTCACCGGGCACTTCCGCGACGAATACCAGAAGACCACCACGACGGTGGTCGGGCCGACAGCCAGGAAGTACCACGGGGTGGTGAAAGCGACGGTGGCGCAGCCCACCGGCGGCTCCCCGGCAGCCTCCGTGGTCTCAGTCTCTGCGGACCGGGCCGTGCTTCTCCTCTTCGTCAACCAGGTGACCACGAGCACCCAGGTCTCGGGCTCCCGGGTGGACCTGAACCGGGTGCGGATGACGTTGTCCCTTACGGCCGACGGCTGGAAGGTGAGCACCGTCGACGCGCTCTGACATCCGCTTCTCCCAGACGAGTCGGGCTGTACGCCGGGTTCTGTTCCCCTGGTTCCTCCCGGAGCCCGAGACAACGGTCTCCACGAGCCGCGATAACCGCTGGTTCACCATCGTGGGCTGTCACCGCACATCGTTCTGCGCAGCAGCCCCTCCTCTTCGACACCGCGACACGTTGTCGGGCGCGCGTCGCCCGTCTATGACAGGTCTTCCAACAGCAGATCGAGAGCCGCCTCCTCGTGCAGGACGATTCCCAAGGCATCCATCGTCGAGGCCAGTTCCGGATCCCAGATGGCCTCGATCCTCGGCCCGGACAGGAGTAGCTGTGGTGTGCCGTGTACTTGGGTGCGCGTGGCGAGGTATTCGTAGTCTTGCGCTCTCATCCGCCAAGGCTCGGCGCCGTATCGATCCATGACGCGGTTGGACAGGGCGATGCCCGGCCAGTCGAAGTCACCGTGGTAGGCGAAGACGCATCCGGTGGCGGCGAGTGCGTCCAGCAGTGTCAGTACGACCGTCGTCGCGTTGCCCGAGGTGCAGATCAGGGGCGCGGTGCAGCCGGCGTCGGCCGCGGCTTCGACCACGCGTGGATTTTCGCAGACGTGGATGCGGGTGTGGGCAGGCAACTCCAGCTGCAGGGCGCGCAGTTCGCGCAAGGTCAGGTGGGTTTCCAGGTGGTGGTCTGCCCGCCGGCACAGAAGCTGCTCGCCCCAGGTCCCTCCCGTCGGCCGCAGGCCGTAGGTGAGCACCGTGCTGGACACCTCGTCCGGAGTGACCGAGGCCAGGCGCCACAGGGCCCGGCGTCCCGGTGCATCGGTGGGCTGCTCGGCACCCGTGGCCAGGGCGATGCCGCGCAGGACCAGGCGGGCGAGGACCGTGCCGTCGTCCAAACCGTGCGCTGAACCGGTGGTGCGGGTGGCCAGTTCGCCGCGGCCCCAGACGACGGGGGTGGGGTTCGCGTCGGTGCCGGGGAAGAGCGTTGCCAGGGTTCCGATCGCCTGGGTGAGGACGGTGGTTGCGGTATGTGGGTCCTGGCGGGCGATCGTGCCGGCACGTCGGGTCTCCTCCAGCCAGCGGACCGCCCACGGCTGTGCGGACAGGGAGGTCGCGGCGAGGGCCGCCTCCGCCGCGGACCACAGACCGGCGCGCTGGGCCACCGCCTCGTCGCGGGCCGCGCGGCGGTCGGTCAGGGGTGGGCCCAGTTCTTCCAGGGTCGCGGTCAGGCCTTGGGCGAGTGCGCTGGTGCGCAGGCGGGTATCGAGGTCCGGCAGGCGGATCGTGGCGGTGGGGGTGCTGAGTGGTCGCGCCAGCAGGAGGGACAGTGCTTCGCGTTCCTCAGCGTCCAGGTTCTGGAGCCTGATCGTGCCGGTCGGCTGCAGGCCGTTGCGTTCCAGGCGGGTCCGCGCGGCGGTCCACAGGCGGGTGAGGCCCGGGCGGGTGAGGAAGGTGAGGGTCTCGGCGTCCCGGGGCTCGGTTTGGGCGTCTCGGTGCGTCATACCGACATCAGCCGCCGCTGTCGTCCGTTCCACGTGTAGTGCAGGGTGGCCACACCTCGTACGTGCGGGTCGCGCAGGCACTCGTAGATGTGCAGGGACGGTACGTCGGGCCAGTTCCCGATGAGGCGTTCGCTGGTGAGGACGAAGTCGAGGTCCAGGTCGACCAGGATGCGGCCGAGGCGGGCGTGGGTGGGCTCGTCGACCTTGGCGAAGGCGTCGTCGAGCAGGATCAGGCGGGGGGCGTGCGGGGCTGCTTCGGCGAGGCTGGTGAAGTGTGCCGCTGCGGCGGCGAAGAGGACGAGGTAGGACAGGACGCGTTGCTCGCCCTGGCTGAGACCGGTGCGGCCGGAGAGTTTGCGGCGGCTGGCGGGTGCCGCGTCGTTGACGACCCAGGGGGTGAAGGTGAACCAGTCTCGGTAGTCGAGGGCGGTGCGCAGGTGGGCCGCGTAGCCTGCGGCCGGGTCGGCGCGGCGGGCGTCTTCGATGCGGCGCTGCAGGGCGTCGCGGAGTTGTTCGGACTGGTCGCGTGTGCGCAGTCCGGAGGGGCTGCGCAGGAGGTCGACGGCCGCCCTGACGTCGGCCTCCACTGCATCGGCCAGTTTCCAGTCGAGCGTGATGCCCAGTCCGTGTGAGGTGCGGACCGTGGACAGGGTGGTGTTCAGGGCGGCCACCAACGCCCCGGCGGCCAGGACCTGGGCCGACAGGTGGTCGCCCAGCTCTCCCGTCAAAAACCGCTGGAACACCTCGCGTTCGCGTTCCGTCAGCCGTTCGCGTGCGTCGGCCGCCTGTGCGGCGATGCGTTCGCCCACCACGGCGATGTCGTGTGCGCCGTGGTCGTCGACGAGGCGGCAGACCTTGATGCCGTCGTGTTCCTCGAGGGTGGCGTCGTAGCCCCCGGAGAGCTGGTCGCGCAGCTCCGTGTGACGGTTGAGGAGGGCGGTGTCCGAGAGGTCGCGTCGCTCGGCGTCCAGGGAGCCTCGCACGGTTTCCGTCAGTCGGCGCAGTGCCCTGGTGCGGTCGCTTGCGTCGTCCTCGGCGGCAGTTGCCTCCTCTTGAGTCGGGAGGTCGAGGCCGGCGCCTCTGCCAACGCCCGGTAGGGACAAGGCCGTACGCAGTCGTCTTCCGCTCGCGATCGCCTCGCCCTCCTGCTCGACCTGCGCCTGGCGTCGTACCCGCTCGTCCTCCTCCGCGCGCACACGTGCGTCGTGGGTGTCGCCCATGTCCCGCTGTACGCCGGGAAGTTGGCGCCGTACCGCCTCCAGGCGGCGCTTGGTTTCGTTCTCACGAGCGAGGATCTCCTGCTCCGACGCGCCCAGGGCCTCTTCCAAGGCCTGCACCGTGCGGCGCGCCGCGTCCAGGCGGGTGAGCGGCTCGGCATAGTCGGACTCCGCCTCTGCGCGGGAGGTCAGAGCACGTTCGTAGTCCTCGCGGCTTTGGCGGTGGCCGTCGGCGGATGCGGCGACGGTGCGCAGCCGCCCGCGCAGCCGCTGGGTACCGGTGGTGAGACGGTCCAGGGCGAGTCGTACGGAGTCGAGGGCGGTGGGATCGGCGGGGAGGTCGTGTGCGCCTGCCGTGGCTTCGGTCTCGCGGCGGGCGGCGACCGCGCGGGCGCGCGCCTGCTCCGCCTCGCGGGCGGCCGCGGACGCCTGGCCGGAAAGGACCTGGGCGGTGCGCTCGGCCTCGGCGGCGCGGGCCCAGGCGTCGGTCAGGCCCCGTGCGGCGGGCGGGTGGCTCAGGGTGTCGGCCACTTGCGTGCGGTGCTCCGTCAGCAGGCGCAGCCTCCGCTCCTGCTCGATCAACTGCTCCTGCACCTCGGCGAGTTGCCGGTCGAGTTCGGCCAGGGCTCGGCGGCGGGTCTCGGCGCGCACCTCCGCACCGACGTATTCGGCGGTCTGTTTGATGTGTCGACCGCAGGCGGCGCCCAGCTTCCAGGAGCCGTCCGTGCCGATCACGGACTCCCCGGTCGCCTCCATGGCTCCCTCGGTCACCAAGGCCACTGCCCGCAGCGCACTCTCGACCCGCTCGGCCGTCACCCCGCTGTCCGGCGCCGCGACCGGACGCAGCACGTCGGCGAGCGTGGGGCCGGCGGCAGGGGTTTGGGGGACGAGGAGGGTGTCCAGCGCGTTCGGGTCCAGGACGGTGCCATCGGCCAGCACCCAGGCGTCGAGCAGGCCGCTCGCTTCGAGTGCGGCCTCCAGCCCTGGGCCTGCGGCCGGACTTGTGCCGTCCTTCAAGTCCACCTTGAAGTCCACGAGCCGGTACAGGGGTGCGCCGGTGCCGGCTGTGCGCGGTGCCGAGCGGTGCGGTGGGGGTGTGGGCGCGGGGTCGGTACGGCGTTCCCAGTCGTCCCGGTCGTGGCGCAGGCGGCGGTGTTCGGCCGTGAGTTCACGGATCGCCACGGCATGGGTGTCGCGCTGTTCGCCCAGTGCTGCCAGCCACTCGTCGAGGAGTGAGCGTGCCGTGTCGGCCACCGCTTCGGGAACGTGCGCAGGCAGCGGATCCTGTGCCGGGTCGTGAACGGTCAGCGCGCGCAACGCGTCGAGCGGCACACCGGTGAGGCTGTGCAGTCGCCCGGTCCAGACCCGGACGGCGTCGGCGTACGCCTCGCCCTCGCGTGCCGCCTCCTCCCGGCGGCGCCCGGCCCGGGCACGTGTCTCCTCCGCCTGCTCCTCCAGGCGTTCCCGGGCAGCGTCGGCCTCCTGTGCCTCCCGCCGCGCCAGGCGTGCCTTCTCCAGGAGCGCGATCAACTCGGTGACGGCCCGGACACGGTTTCTGATCACCGATCCCGCGGCGTCCAGTTGGGTGTCCCAGGCGTGCAGGGCGTCGGCGCAGGTCTGCGTGTCGAGGGCCAGTACTTCGCTGTGCCGGATGAGGTGGAAGTCGCCGTCCGGTGCCGTGAGTTGAGCTGCCGCGGCGGGGGCGAGCGGCGCCACAGGGGCCAGCGGGGGCTCTCCCAGGTGTACGGGATCGAGTCCGGAGCGCTCCGCTTCCCGCAGCAACTCTCCGTGGGCGGTGGCGAGTTCGGTCAGCTCCGCACCAAGCCTTCCGGCATCGTCGGTGAGCCGTCGCCCTGCCTCTTCCTGACCGCTGTGGGCCTGGCGCAGGGCTTTGAATGCGGTCGCTGCCGCGCTGTGCAGCGCGCTCACCGTGGCGCGCTTCTCCCCGAGCTCCTGCAGGCTGCGGTAGGCGGCACTGGCGTGCAGGGCAGCGAGATCCGTCTCGGCCGCCTCCGACTCCGCCACGAGAACGTCGAGGCGGGCGGCGATTTCTTCCTCGTCCGTACGGAGTTCGGTCGCCTTCCGCGCCGCGTCGCTCGCCGCGCGCCGGTACTGCGCCAGCCGTTCCAGTTCGTCACTCACCTGGCCGGCCCGGCGGCGCAGCGCCCCGTGCAGATAGCCGCGGTAACCGGAGAGGAAGGTCCGCAATGCCTCGTCGGTCCGCTCCAGGCGCCCGAGGTCGTTGCGTACGGCGTCCAGGTCGTCGAGGTTGCGGGCCACCTTCTCCACGACCTCGTCGTCGAGCGCGGGCAGTGTCTCGGCGAGGACGCTGACCAGGCCGCCGGAGTCGATGCGGTCGCCGATGGTGGGGCGGCGCAGGCGGTGCATCAGGTGGAGCAGGTTGCGGTAGCGCGCCGGATCGGTGAGGCCGAACAGTTCGCGGGCAACGCGTGCCCGGTGCTCCACGGCGCGGTCGGTGACATTCTCCGCGCCGACACACGACTTGAGCTGGTCGATGGGGAGCGGCTGTGCTGCAGGGGCCAGGTGCAGGTCCTCGCCCACCCGCAGCGGGGTGACGAAGAAGAAGGGCTTGGCCGTCCTGGTCGACTGAGAGGCCCGGATGGCCGCACCGAGAGTGAGATGGTGCTGCTCCCCCTCCGCGTCCGTCCGCGCGAACTCCACCCACAGGTAGCCCAGCCGGTTGGTCTGCTCGAATCCGTCGAGCATCAGCCACGGCAGCGTGGTACGGCCCGTGCCGGTGGCGTCCAGGGCGCGGGCGTCCCCGTCGAGGAGGTACGGCAGCAACATCTCAAGAGCCTTGGACTTGCCCGCGCCGTTCTTGCCGCGCAGCAGCAGGCGGCCCTCGCCGAAAGAGAACTCCTGCTCGTCGTACTGCCAGACGTTGCGGATGCCGGCGCGGTGCAGGCGGTAGCGGTGCGGGGACGGCGTGCGGTTCACCGGGGCTGCTCCTGAATGACGGAATCGGCGGTGACGGAATCGGCAGTGACGGACTCGGCATTGACGGGGGCGGCGCTGTCAGCCTCGGGCTGTTCCGCACGGGGCGTACGGGGTTTCACGGTCACGGTGGTGGCGGACTTCACGGCCACGGTTGTGGCGGGCTTCACGGCCACGGTCGTGGCGAACCGGGCAGCCGCGGCGAGCAGCACCCAGCCGCCGCTGCCCGCCGCGCGGGCCCCCGACACGTCGGTGACCGCGCGGCCGTCCGGCACGGCGTCCTCGTATCCCTCGGGCAGGCCATGACCGTCCGCGCGCACCGGACCAGCAGGTGCAATCAGCCGCATGCGGACCAGGAGGTCGAGGACGGCGGCGAGCAGCGCGTCCCGGTCGTCCAGGAGGCCGCGCTGCCAGTTGCTGCGCCGTCCGTATGCCTCGACCAGTTCGTCGAGCAGCTCCGGCAACAGCCCGTCCGGGACGGGCACCCCGATGACCAGCCGGCCGCCGACCGCCGGGTGACCGGGGTCGGTGGGGCGCAGCCGGTCCACCAGCCGCTCCACGAGGAGCAACGCCGCCTGAGCGACCGTGCCCGTACCGGGCAGGTGCAGGTCGGTGAGTTCGTCGTCCGGATCGACGAGGGCGATGCCCTCGGCGCGGATCTCGGCCTCCAGGCCCAGCAGTTCGGAGAAGGCCTGGGACTCGCGTCGCTGCCGGGTCCGCAGCCATTCGCGCTCCGCGCCCGCGAGATCGTCGAGATAGACGACGGGAGTCTCGACGAGTCGCCTGCGGACGTACGTACGCGGGCCGCCGAAGCCGGGGTCGGCTGCGCGACGCACCAGATCCGCTCCGTCGCGGCTCGGCCCCAGCGGGCCGGCGACGACCGTACGGGCAATCTCACGGTCCACGGTGAGGAGCGCCTCGCCGCCCCGTTCCTCGGCGACGGCGGAGACATGACCCTCGGTCTCCGTCAGGACACCCCAGTCGACGAGTTGCCGCAGCGCGGCTGCCAGCGTGCGCCGCTCGGCCTGCCGCCCGGTGTCGTCGATGTCGATCCCGGCGTCGACGGCCGCGGCCCTCAGATCGGCGACGAGCTGGGAGAGCAGGAGCTGTTCCGGGGCGGTGACCAGGACAGACAGGGCAAGAGCCAGGTAGGCGTACGTCCGTGGCGTGAACGGCGTACCGGTGGACGGTCGCTGAAGCCGGTGACCGGATCCGGGGCCAAGGCCCGCCTTGAACAGGCGGGCGTACGACGCCTCGACGAGCAGCCGATAGCCGAACACCTGCTGGAAGCGCTGGGCGAGCCAGTCGGCGTGGCGCCGGATCAGCGGGAAGGAGTCGCTGTACGGGCCGCCGCTGGTGACCAGGGGGTGGGCCAGCAGCAGACGTGCGGCGGTACGACGCTCGGCGGCCAGCGCCACGTCGTGGGCGGAGGGCAGGGCCATCAGGCGCTCGCCTCCCGGGCGGCGGGCGCCGACGCGCTGCTGTCGACGACCAGGGTCAGATCGTCCGCCGTCAGGTCGCCGTCCACGGAACGCAGCACGGTGTGCCGGCCCGGGGTGCGCCAGGCGGTGAGCCTGATGCCCAGGTCCTCGTCACCGGCCTGCGCACCCTCGAGCAGGAACTCACCGGCTTCTGTGTGCAGTTGGGCATTGCCGAGGGCGGTGGTGAGCAGCTCCAGCAGCAGCCGCATGGCGGCGGAGCCCAGCCTGACCTGGTCGAACCGCCCCGAGGCGCTGCGCAGTTCGGCGGCAGCGGCCTGACGCGCGGCGACCTGCTCACGTGCCTGCTCCACCAGGCGCCGCTTCTGCTCGCCGTGGTCCTCCACCGCCGCGGACCGCCCGCGCAGGGCGCGGCTGCCGCGCTCGCGCAACGCCACCGGCACATCCACAACGGGCCCGGTCCACCAGCTCACATACGCCGGCACAGACGCATCGGGATTCGGCGCCACGCCCAGGTGACGTGCCCCGTACAGCCCGAATGCGGCGACCGCGATGTCGTGGGCCTCCTCCGGCTCCGCCGCATCGAACCAGGCCGCGAGCCTCAACAGGTCCCTGCGCCGGGACATCTCTCCCGACGCCGAACGCAGCATCCGCTTGGCGTTGGCGAGCAACGACTGCAGGGCACGCAGGGTCGCATCCCGCAGCTGGTCCACCTGGCTGCCCTGACCGTCGCTGTCGGCAAACCAGTCGCGCAGCCCCTCCCAGTCAGCCAGTTCACGCCCCCGGCTGCGCTGCACCCGCGTCTCCGGCAAGGCACTGGAGAGCGCTCCAATGCCTGCCGCATGGGCGTCGATACGACTCAGCAGCGTGGGCAAGTGCGGCCAGATCGCCCGCAGGTGCGCGGCGATGCGCGGTGCGCGGAAGGACACGTCCTCGGTGATCGCCTCCACATAGTCGAGCAGCAGCTCCTTGAACCCCTGGTACTCGGCTCCATCGAGGTCGTAGCGGGCGAGTACCTGGCCCAGGTAGGCGTAGAAGTCCCGCACCGACTCGGCGAATTCGGCGAACTGCGCGAAGAGGGTGCTGATCTTCTCCAGTGCCTGCTGCGGGTCCGCGCCACCTGGGGCGGCCGCCAGAGCGGCGATCTCGCCAAGGCCCCGGTCGACGAGCGTGAGCAGCTCACTGCTGACCTCACGCGCGGCGTCCGCTCCGGCCAGCACCTCGTCCGCGTCGCGCTGTACGCGCTCCCCCAGCTTGGACAGCTGATAACGAGACCGGGAGCGCTGGTACTCGGCGATGCTGGTCGCCGTGACCGTGTGCGTGCTGCGCAGCAGATTCCCCCAACGCACAAGCTGTTCAAGCCGAGCAGTCAGCGTCTCCGCACCAAGCGCCGCCACCGGACCACCCGCCTGCGCCAGCTTGCCGAGCACATCGGGTACGGCCAGGTCCGCGAGCAGAGTGCCGCAGAACACCCGCATCACCGCGACGTACTCCAGCCGCTCGGGCGCACTGAGATAGGCGTACGCACTCAGCCGCTGCCAGACCTCGCTGTCGCTCCCCTCACCTGATCGTTCGCCACCCAATCCCTCGTGCAGTTCGTCCCCCTTCATGCTTCCGAGCGTACGGACCGCCACTGACACTCCGGAGGAAGTCGGGAAAATCGGCTGGGCGGTGCGGGCTCTCCGGCCGCCGATGTACAGCGCGTGCATGTCCCGGTGGGAACTGCTGGCGCGGAAGACCGAGCTCAGCCGAACCGGGGAGCTGCGATCACGCTTCAAGCCCAAGCCGGACTCTGATGGCAGGCGAATCGGGCATCCAGCCCGGCACCGGCAGCAACGGCCTCCCCGCCACCCATTCCCCGTCGGTCATGTCAGTCGGGTACCAGCGCTCGCGCATCGGGTATTCGGCGGCGTTTCCGGAACCGGCGAGCCAGGTAGTGACCACTCCCGAGTGACCGAGTTGGACTGCGGGAGAGGGTCTGCCTGGTGACCGTGTTTGTGGGCGGCTGAGCCGCGGTGTCTCAGGTCGGGCCGTCCTGGTGAATGTGCATGTCGCCGTTGGTGACGGCGTAGACAGTGCCGTGGTCCTTCGCCGTGTTGGTCTGGGTCGACGTCGCGGGGTCCGGTTCGGGCACGGATGGGGTCGCGGGGGCAGGTTGGTGCACTTCGACGTGGTTGTCGTGGCCGACGACGACCGGGCCGGACACGTCGCCGCCGATCCGGATGGTGAACTCGTCGCCCGACGGCGGCGGTTGTGACGGTGACACGATGATGGCTCCTACGAGTAGCAGAGATCTAGCACCGCAGATGAGTCGGCGCCGGTGGCCTCGACGTACCGGCTCACGGCCGCGTTGTCATTGCCGGTGATCGCGCTCGCGAGAGAGGCGCTGTCGGAAGACTCCTTCTGGATCGCCGCCTTGATCGATGGGTCGGTCGCCACATCCGCCGCTGCTGCCAGGTCCTCGGAGAGCTGCTGCTCGGATGAGGCCCACGCTTGATCAGCGCCGGGGTTCGTGATCGGCGCCGTTGCCATGGTCTGATCGTTTTTCTGGTGCGCGTCGGACTCCTCATCACACCCTGGCGGGTTCGCGAGGGGATCGTCGGTGGGGGTCGAGGTATCTGTCAGTTCTGACGGGAGGGAGAACGACGGGGTCGGCAGCGCCTCGTTGCGCGCGTCACCCGACCGCGACTGTCCGTCGTGGGAACTGGACGAGCTGATGGCGTAGCCCACGCCGCCGACGAGCGCACAGGCGATGACCAGGGAGACGATGGTTGTGACCAGGCTGCTCACGCCCGCACCCGCCGCCGTCGCCGTTGTCGTTGCTGTCGCGGCACCGGACGACGCGGTCGTGACGCCGCCCCAGGAACCGCCACCGGCGCCCAACGAGTGTGCGGCGCCGCCGGACGCCCCGCTGTGGCCCGTGAGAGCCGAAGCACTGCTGCCTCCGTGCCCCGAAGCAGCAGACGCACCGCCACCTCCGTGCCCCGAAGCGGCAGACGCACCGCCACCTCCGTGCCCCGAAGCAGCAGACGCACCACCATCTCCATGCCCCGAGGCCCCGCCCCAGGACCCTCCGCCTCCAGCCCCCGCCGACGGCTGGGCCACAGCGCCGTGACCGACGGAAGCACCGGAGTGGGCCGACCCGAAGCCATGCTGGCCCATGTAGTGATGGACGTCGAAGGCAGGTTGCCCACCGCTCGCGTGAGCCGCCGCTCCTCCGCCGGCACCGTTCGCCGAGCCGGCGGCCAGCTCATGCCCGAGCCACGCCGCCTGGGCCAGTAGCGCCGCGTACACGACCCGCCTGCCGATCAACAGGGCCCGAACAGCCTCCTCGTGGAGGAAGTACGCCTCGGCCTGCCGGTCGCCCGCGGCGCGCGACGCGACCCAGCCACGGCCGAGCAGCCGCCCCCACACGCCGAACCTGAGCGAGCGGGCCAGCCCCGGTGACGTGGCCCGTGCGAGTCGCACAGCCAGGTCCGGGCGCCCCGCCGACTCGGCCACCTCGGCCACCTTCTCCAGCACCCGGCCGTGGGCGGCCAGTTCCTGCGGCGCGGTTTCCCGAAGCGTCGCCCACCGCGTGAAGTGGTCGCACAGCCGCTCGGCCGGGAACGGTGCGGGAAACCGTCCGCGCACCACCGGCACCGTGTCGGCGACGGAGGCGTAGCCGTACTCGCCGAGACGTGCCAGTCCCAGGCGCACCAGGCGGTCGCACACTGCGTCGGGCTCCGCCACGTCCGTCAGTGCCCCTACATGTATGGCCGCCACCTCGGCCCCGTCGAAGGTCGCGAGCAGGTGCAGCACCCCCATCACCGACTCGTCCTCGGCCTGTTGGTCGAGCAACGCCGGGAGCAGGTCGGTGACTTCGCCGACGCGCGGGAGTCTGCCCTCGCCTTGAGGGTCGGAGCGCGCCACCGCAGCCGCCCGCAGCAGCGGCAGCGGCAGGCCGCCGGCGGCCTGCCACAGGGCGGCGGCGGTCTCGTGGTCCATGCCCGGCAGCGGGCCGCCCAACTCCCTTTCCAGGAGCTCAAGTCCGGCGGTCTGCGACAAACCGCACAGTTCCAGCGCCGTGCCGCCGCTCCATAGCGTCCGCTCGGCACTGGCAAAGACGAACGTCGCCTGGGGAGCCGCGTCCATCAGCTCCAGCAGCTGATCGGACGTCAGGTCGGCGTCGTCCACGTACACCGTCACCCGCACACCGGTCATCAACCGTTGCAGCTCGGTCCGGTTCGGCGCGTACCCGGGGGCCTCGTAGCAGGCCTCGAACACGTCTTGGGCGAGATCCTCGACGTCGCGATTGGCCCCGCCCAGGAACACCGTCCCGTCCGGCCCAGGAGGCAGCAGCCGCGCGGCGTGCCGCAACAGCGTGGTCTTGCCGACTCCGGGCGGCCCCCACAGTTGCACCGGTCCTCCGGCACGGACGGCCGCCGCCAGCGCCTGCGCCGCCTCCTCCCGGCCCACCGGCTCCGGCAGGCTCCGGGGCAGCACCTCGGCCCGCTCCCGGCGCTGGGGGTGGGGCCGTTCGGGACCCACCACCACGGTGACCTGCGAGCCGTGCTGCGCGTCGACGACCACGTTGTGGTTGCCCGCGATCACGGAGCCGGTGACACTGCCGCCAACGTCGATCCGGTGCGCCACGCTCGGTCCGACAGGTGTCGAGGTGTCGTCGTCCGCGTCTGGCATCGCTCCCCCTGTTTCGTGCGGTCGTCCGCTGTCGTCGCCTCTGTCGCGAGACATCAGGCCCTCCCCCGTCCAGGAGGCCGTCGGCCCGCTGTCACGCTAATGGCCTGCTGCCGCCCGAATACCGTCCTACGACGGTTTCCCCACGTTCACTCGGGACCGTACGGGCCTTCAGGCGAAGGCGAGTTGGCGTAGCTGAGCGAGATTCTCGACCCTGAAGGTCCGGTAGCCGGTGGACACCACACCTGCTTCACGGAGCCTTCGCAGTGCCTTCTGCACGGTTGGCTCCGCCGTGCCGGCGAGGGTGGCCAGTTCGGGCTGGGTGATCGGCCAGCGGATGACGGCGCCCTCGCCGCTGCGCTCTCCGTAGGTCATGGTGATCTGGTAGAGCACCCGGACCAGCCGGGTCGGAGCGTCGCAGCCGGTGAAGTCGATGCGGTGGCTCGTCGCGACCCGCAGCTTCGCGACGATCGACTCGTTGACCGCCTGAGCGATCCGCCGGTCGTGCCGCATGCAGTCGAGGAAGTCGACCCGGGTCACGACGCGGGCGATGACCGGCCCGCACGTTGTCACCGTCGCGGACCGTGGCCTCCCGTCGACCGCGGCGAACTCGCCGACCAGGTCGCCACCCATACGAACGGCCAGGAGAGCGTCCCGGTGGTCGTTGGTGCGTCCGGTCGCCTTGACCACCCCGTCGAGCAGGATCAGCATGAACGTGCTCTCCTCCGCTTCACGGATCAGCACCCGGCCGGTCGGGTAGCGCGCGAGGGCCCCCAGCGCGAGCAGCCGGTCACGCGCCGCTTGCGGAAGCCCCCCGAGTACGCTCGCCGACGGCCACGCCCACGTCTCGCGCGGCCACTGCCCGACCCCCCGCTCCCCAGGATTCACCACGGCACCAGTGTGCACCCCGGCGCGGTACCGACCATGGCTCCCAACAGCCCGTGTTTGTAGACGACTTCGACGGATTCCGTATGGGGACGGGATCTCCTGCCCACGCCTGGTGCACAGTTAGGGGCGCGGCAGGACCGGGAGGAACGCATGGACGCAGTACTGGAGTACCGGCCCATGGTGGCTGTGGACATCGAACGTTCGGGGGGCCGGGGCGACGTGGCCCTGCTGCGCATCCGCGAGGTGCTCCTGACCATGCTTCAGGAGTCGCTGAAGGAGAGCGGAATCGACTGGCAGGCATGCCGGTTCAACGACCTCGGGGACGGCTTTCGGATCGTCGCCCCGGCGCGGGTGCCGAAGTCCAGGCTGATCCACCCGCTGTTCCACGAGCTGGTGGTCCGGCTGCACGCGCACAACCGGACGGCCGCCCGGTCGACGCGGATCCGCCTCAGGGTGGCGTTGCATGCCGGTGACGTGTGGCTCGGACGGACCGGTGCCGCTGGAGGGCCGCTGGAGGTGCTCGCCCGACTGCTTGACGCCAGCCCGGCCCGGGAGGCGCTGGCCGGGGCACCCGACACGGTGCCCGCGTCGCTCCTTGTCTCGCAGCACTTCTACGACGAAACGGTGCGGCACGGCTACCCGGGCATCGATCCCGAGTCCTTCCGGCGGGTTGACGTCGCGGTGAAGGAGTACTCGGCGAGCGCCTGGCTGCACCTGCCCGGGGCAGTCGCTCTGCCGGAGGCAGCGGCTGCCCCGGACCAGGCCGTCGAGCCGCACCGAAAAGACCGTCCGGCGGGCCTCTCGAAGATGGTCAACAAGGCTTCAGGGCACGGCGTCGTCTACGCCACGCAGAACGGGGACCTGACCGTCAACGGACGCACGCCTGAGTGAGGAAGGGGAGTTACGTGGAGGACGAACTGGCCGCGCTCGCGGGAGCCGGAGCGACCGCCCTGGTCGCCGCGATGACCACAGAACTGTGGCAGACCATGCGCGACGGCGTAGCCGACCTGTTCCGCCGGTCCGGTCGGCGGCGCCGGGAGATCACGACCCGACTCGACAGCCACGCCGCGCTCGTCGAGGGGGCCGCGGCCCCCGACGTCGTACGGCGGGCACTCTTGGGTTCCTGGGAAGTGGAACTAGAAGCCCTGCTCCGCCGGGAACCGTCCTGCCGTGAGCCACTCGCGCGCCTGGTAGAGGAGGTACGGCGCACGATGCCGGACGACCGCCGGGAGGTTGTCCACGCGCACCTGGAGCAGACCAACACCGCTCACGGTTCCGGCCCGGTCTTCGCCGTCCAAGGCGGCGACCAGACCGTGCACTGGCCGGGCCACGGCGGATCTCAACCCGGTGCGGGGGCATAGCCACCGTCGTCCACGATCCACGGCCGGGTGCTCATGCCCTCTCGAACAGCCGAATCATCACATCGGTCACGCCCGACCAGGGCACTTCAACCAGCTCCTGCTACGAGCTCAAAGCACCCACGGCAGGGCCGTCATGGCCGAGGTGCACGAATCCGACCCCACCCTCTCGTCGGTGCTGCTGTGCGCGCCGCATTCCCGCGGCGCACGAGCGCGGAGGCTCCGCCGACGCGCAACACGGACAACTGCGGCCCCGATCCCCCGCCGGCACGCGCCCGCCCGTTCGCCCGCCGTCCCCTGCCTTTCTTTTGTCTTTGGGGCGTGCGTGGGGGTGTGCAGAGGGGGATGTCGGGCTGGCGACCACGCCAAAGGATGCGTGGTGACCTGCAGGAATGGCGCTGGCGAGGCAGCAGCGCAGGGACAGTTGTCGGCGGGGATATCGGCACGGTCGGGGGCGGTGTTGTCGCATCGTGACCGTGGTCGGGGCTTCGTGGTCGGTGGTCCGGTCGGGGTCGGCTGCTGCTGTGGCCGGTATGCGCGGCGCCGGGCAGGACGGCGCCGCCCCGTACAGGAAAGACGGCCCGACGATGACCGACGTGGATACGAGCGGTGACGACCGGATGGCGCTGGCGGTGCTGACGCAGTACCGGATGGCCACCACCGAACAGATGCACCGGGTGATCGCCCCTGGAGTGCGCAGGGAGCAGACCCGGCGGCGGCTTGCCAAACTGCGCGAAGAGGGGCTCGTCGACCGCATCACCCTGCCCCAGGCCGGGCGACTGCGCGTGTGGTTTCCCACCTCGTACGGTGTGCGAATCGCCTCCGAGTGGCCGGAGTTGCGGGGACGGCGGCCACCGAAGACTGTGGCCGATCCGACTGCAGCGCGGCTGCGGGTCGGACACACCCTGACAGTGACCGAGACCGCGCTCCTCTTTCTTGAGGACGCGCGCCGCCGCGGCGAGTTGTGCAGGCCGCTGGACTGGCTGCCCGAGGTCTACCACCCCATCGGGAGTGGTGAGGCCGTCATCCCCGACGCACTGATGTACTACCGGCGCGGACCCGCCGACGGCAACGGGTCAATGCTGCGGGCATTCGTCGAGGTCGACCGGGCCACCATGGGCCCGGAACGCCTGGCCGCCAAGCTCACCGCCTACGCCCGCCTCTACCACTACGTGCCCGCCGCCCCCGGGCGCCGCCGGCCGACCATCGGACAGGAACCGGAGCAGGAGGAATGGCGAAAGCGCTACCCGCTCTTCCCCCGCCTCTTGTTCGTCCTGGACGGCACCGGCCCCGCCGGCGTCAACACCCGCATCCGCGCCCTGCATTCGGCCCCGGGCGACTGGAAGCTGGACTTGTTCCTACGCGACGTCCTCGTTGTGGCCGCATCGCTGGCCGACCTGCGCAACAACGGTCCTTCGTCGCCGGTGTGGCGCCCCATCCGGGACCCCGACAGCAGAGTCGTCTGGAGCCAGTCCCAGGATGCGTAGACGGCCTGCGCAGCCGCTGCGCACCCACCCACCGCGTCGGTGCGCAGCGGCTGCGCAGAGCCCGACCACGGGCCCGACCACAACCCCGACCATGGGGCCGACCACAACCCCGACCATGGGGCCGACCACAGCCCCGACCACAGCCCCGACCACAGCATTGCGCAAAGAACCGCACACCGAGCGCGCAGCAGGTGCGCAGTACTCGTGGACGGCTGCGCAGTCAGCGCACGCGGGCGAATCGAAGCCTGCGCAGCCGCCCAGAGGCGCGTGCGCGCAACCCGGCCACCATCCGATTGCGCACACGCGGCCGCCCAGCGCCCCGCCCTGCGCGCCGGCGAAATCCGCCAGGCCCTGACCCTTCAGGGTCCCGAGGACATCCGCAGCCACGCCCTGGACCGCATTGGCCTGGCCCAGTGCCACTTCCTACTTGGCGACCTCACCGGTGCCGTGGAAGAAACACGGACTCCTCCAGCATGAACTGATCGACGACGGCGTCCAGGGCGTCGTCGTCCGGGATTGGTGCCGTCCGTCGGGAGGCCTCCATGTGCCGCAGGAAGTCACCCGGTAGCTCCACGTGGTACCTGACGACGTAGTAGGCAAGACTTCTCGGCCAGATCCAGACACCATCGGTCCGGAGGCATGCCTCTCCAACTCCGCCTGCGCGAGACTCATGGCCTTGTCCGGATCTTCAGTCGGCGAGGTAGTCGGGCAGATTGAGCTGCCCTGCATTCCGGTAGGCGCGGAGCCGGTCCTCATCGTCCTCGATCACCCTCAGGACGTGATAGGCGCAAGCGACAATTCCAGGCAAGGTGCCTGACCGCAGGTCCCGTTACAGCAACCAGAGCCCCTGCCGCGCGATCTGCTGGCACAACTCCGACGAGTCGTCGTCGCTGAACACCAGCCCGCCAAGCAGATCCAGGCATACGAACCTCGCCCCAGGGGAAAGGTCGCCCGCAAGCGCCGCCATGAGCACCGAGGCGACGGGCGCCGCCGGTTCCTGCGGAATCGACTGAATCATGGCGTGGTTTCGATGTGAAGCGCCCGTGCCTCCTCGCTGGACTGCTCCGCTGCCAGCCGCAGCAGGTCATCGGTCAGGTGCGCGGCCGTCTTCGTACATCCGCAGGCGAACGCTGACCAGTTGTACCGACCGATCTCCACATCGATCAATCGCATACGTGGGACCGCTCCTCATCAAGTCGCCAACTCACCCCACGAACGACGGGGTTGGGACAAGGCGCGACGCCGCCCGTCGGTCACCGCCGCTTTGCCCGCTTTCTCACCCGGTCGATCAACTTGGCGTCGAAGTACTCGAACCGTTCGCGATCGGTGTCCACCGCGTCAAGGATCATCCGAGCCATCGACGCACGGCCGGTCGCGTACTCCTGATAGAGCGTCCAGATCCCCTCGCGCGCCACGATCTGGCAGTCGACCTCGAGTTCCGGAGCACCCGCCTCGACCTCGGTCCAATGAGACTCTCCTCCGACGCAGGAAATGAGCTCATCGATAAGCCGGATGTGCACGGCCTCCGACGTCTCCTCGCTCAGCGCCGCCACGATCATGGAGGTTACCGGCACTGCCACTTCAAAAAGCAGGGACTGAATGTAGACGTGTCCCTCCAGAGATGCGTCTGCGATCTCCTGCGGCGTGCCGGCCACGAGCAGACTGGCGAAGGTCTCGGGAATGTGCGCGCCCGTCTTGCCGCATCCGCACCGCAGCGAACCCCAGTCGACCCGCTCGGCCTGGATCAACGAGAGTCTGACTGCCATCGCCGTACCTCCGGTGTCAGGTGGGGACGACCATATGGATGGGCATCTCGTCCCAGACCTCTTTCGCGCCGCGTCCCGTTTTCTCTGACGGGCAACCGGGGACGGGCGAGCCGACAGGCGCAGCTCGCCGCCGGCATGAAGTCCAGCGTCACGGCCTGGCGTCGACGCACACGCAACTCCCGGTCGGCACGAGAACGTGTCCGGTTGACGTTGTTTCAGTCCCGGACACTCACCATTTGAAACGGCCTCGGAAGTCGATCAGGGTTTTCCACAGCGGATCCGTAGGCGTCAGTTCGAAGGTGTCCGTCACTTCCCTTTGGGCATTGCGCTCGACCTTGGACAGAAGGATTCCGTACTCGTACTTCTCCTCCAGCCGCACATGCCCCTCGGTGTCATAGCGGAAGCGCGTCCCGTGCAGGACGTTCTGCCGGTACGAGGTCTCCTCGCACAGGCTCCCGTCCGCATGCCAGCCGCGGGAGACGCCCTCCTGCCTGCCGTTCACGTAATGGATCTCGGAGATCCGTCGGCCGTCGGACTCTTCGTATCCAACCCCTGTGAACAGCTCGCCCCGGTACGTGTAGATCAGATCCTCGTCGAAATCGAGGTCGTCGTCGGGAACCTCATTCAATTTCCCGTGCCCCGTCCGTTATCTGCTGGCAGTTGTCGCACCGGATGATGCGTTGCCCCTTCAGAGTGCCCTTGAGTCGCACATTGTAGACAGTGAATTCTTCGAGGATGGAGCCGGGACGAGCCAGCATCCCTTCGTTCAGGGCATTGATCTCGGAGTGGCTCCCGGGCACTCCCTTGAACTCTGCGGGCTCGCCCTCGAAGTTGTCGATGCGGTCCTGGAAGGTGGGGTGAAGGGGGCTGGGAATGCCTGTGTTCTGGCCGAAGGTAATGTCACCCGTCACGTTGTCCATGGCGCCGGTGAGCACGGGCCCCCGCTCTCTGTTGGTCTGGTAGCGGGGACTGCCCTGCGTGGTGACATCCTTGTATCTCTGGTGAACGGCAGTCCGCAGCGTCTCGTCGGCCGCGTCCTGGTCGGCGCTCGCACCGCCGCCCGACGGCTTGGTGGTGCCTGACGCCCCGGTTGTCGGCTTGCTGGCCTTGGCCGCCTCGGCGTCCGCCTCCTCCGCCCGCGCCTGCGCATTCGCCCGCTTCATGGCCACGAGGTCCGCCATGTCGGCCGCCGCGTCGTCGACCGCCTTGGCGCCCGCGCCTGCCGCAGCGGCCGCGTCGCCTTCGGCAGCGCCCTCGACCGCGCCCTCGACGTCCACCGCCGCACCGCGTTCCGCCACCCCGGCGGCGCCGCCTTCGAGGCCGCCGCCCGAAACGACACCGCCGGCGGTTTCGCAGGAGGCGTCGTGGTCTGGGCCGCCTCCGCTGAGCCAGAACTCGCAGTTGGCAAGGTCATAGACCGTCTTGACGATGCTGAAGGCGACGTCGTTGACGAAATTGTGGGGCGCAGGAGGGTAAGGCCCGGGAGTCGGGGGCGCTTCCGGCGAGGGGGAAGGAGTGGGCGAACCTCCGGTGTTGCCGCTGGAGGTGTTGGTGTTGCCGGTGCTTCCAGAGTTTCCGGAGCTAACGTTCCCTGGCCCGCACTCGTTCCAGCCACCGCTGCATTGCGTGCCGTCAGGGTTGACCCTGATGGTGCCGGTCGGGTCGCTGCCGGTCGCCGGATTGTCCCCGGCGTACGTGTACCCGCCCATCTGGTTCGGATCGCCCGCCTCGAACAGCGGGTCCGCCGTCAGGAACCTCCCCAGCACCGGGTCGTAGTTCCGCGCACCCAGCAGATCAAGACCCGTCACCGAGTCGCTCGGCTTGCCCAGGAACCCGTGGTTCTCGTCCGCCGCAACCCACGACGACGGCTTCGCGCCGCGCGGGTTGCCGTACGGGTCGTAGTACCGACGTGTGACGGCGAGATCGTCCGCGGCCACCGAAGTCGTAGCCGTGCCCTGCGCGTTGGCGACCTGGTAGGTCACATCACCCGAGCTCGAACGGGTCACCCGCGTCCCGTCCGGACCCGAGTAATAGCGCAGCGCCGTGCACGTCTTCGCCGCCACGTCCAGCGTCAGCTGCTCTGCCCCGCCGAAGAGATACAGCACCCGCGTCTTGTCCGTGCCGTCGACCGACGCCGTCTGCTCCAGCAGGTTGCCGTCGGCGTCGTACAGGTACTTGCTCGTACGGTTCGTCGTGCCGGACGGCGTCGAGACCGTCGCCGTCCGTCCCTCGGCGTCGTACGTGAACGTCTGCGTCTGCCCCGCCGGCAGCGCGCCCGCCGTGATCGTCGACCAGTTCTGGCCCTTGCCGCCGCAGGTGGCCAGCGTCAGCTGGGTGCCCTTGGTGGAGCTGGCGCTCGGGTCGGTCAGACACAGGGTGCTCTTGGCCGCGTTGACCAGCGTCCCGGTCGACGTGACGCGCCACTTCTGTGTGGCGTCCGAGGAACAGGCCTCGGCCACCACGCCCGTGCCGGACGCGGTCGCGTTGCCCGCGGTGTCCAGGCAGAAGCCGCCCGCCTTCACCGTGCCGTCGGTGCCGATCGCCCACTTCTGGGCCGCGGCCGACGAACTGCACGTGTTGACGTCGACCTTCGCGCCGGACCCCGTCTCCTCGACGCACAGCTTGCCACCGCCGGAGAGGGTGAAGCCGGTCGTGATCTGACCCGTCGTCTTCGTCGCCCGGCTGACCGTGTTGCCCGCGTTCTTGCCGGCCGCATCCGTGTACGACGGGGTCTGTGTCGCCGTACCCGTACCCGGGTTGCTGGTCGTCGTCGCGCCCGCCTGGTCCGGGTGCCCCACAGAAGCCGTGCCGTCCGTGCCCGGGTACGACGTCGCCTGGGTGGTGTCCGCCAGCGCGTTGCCGGCCGTGTCGTGGTTCACCGTGCCCGTGCGGTCGCCGAGCAGGTCGTAGGTGTAGGTCTGCCAGTACGGCGCCGGTCCCCCGACCGTCTTCGTCTTCACCGGCGCCGCGCCGGTCTGCACGGAGGCCGTGGTGCAGCCGCCGACCGCGCCCACCGGTGCGGTTCCGGAGTCGGTGATCCCTGCGGTGTCCGTCCAGGCGGCGGTCAGCCGCTGGAACGAGTCGTAGGCGAAGCACTGCGTGTCGTGAGTCGTGTTGTCCTGGAGGTCGTCCGAAGCCGTGAGTTCGCCGGCTTGGTTGTAGCGGTAGTTGGCGACGTCCAGGGCCGTGGTCGACGTCTGCAGCATGCTGCTGGTCTGCGTGGTGCGGCCCGTCGTCACGTCGTACTGGGCGAAGGTGGCCAACTCCTTGCCCGTGGGGCCGTAGTTGGTCTGCAGGACCCGGCCGAAGGGGTCGTGGACCGTGCCGTCCAGATATGAGGGCGTGTTGGCCGCGTTGATGTAGCCGCCGAAACCGTCCAGCGCGCCCTGCAACGTGTAGCCGTAGCCGATGCGTTCGGCCGGCAGGCCGCCGTCCGCCTGGTACTGGGTCGTCGCCAGCAGGCCCGTGTTGGGGGTGTACGTCGAGGTCAGCGTGTACGTGACCGTGCCGCTGTCCTTGCCCGCCGTGCCCGGGAAGCCGTCGGCGGCCGGGATCGTGAGCGTCGAACCCAACGGCTGGTAAGCGGTGTTGTAGCCGGTGACGGCCTCGGTGTACGCGCTGCCGCTCGCCGCCCCGCCCACGTACCGCGTCGAAGACGTCGGATAGCCCTTGGCCAGGGTGTCGTAGACCCGGGAGGACTGCTGCTTGGCCGGGTCGGGCGTGGCCGACCAGGGCGCGGCGTACTCCGCTGTCACGCGGTTGTCCCAGTCGTAGCTGTACGACAGCGTCTGGCCGCGTGGGTCGGTGGTCTGCAGCAGGTTGCCCTGCACGTCGTACTTGTCGAAGCTCGTCGTGCCCGTGTTGGGGTCGGTCTGGGAGGTCTTCTCGCCGAGCAGGTCGTACTTGTACGACCAGGAGTTGCCCGCGCTGTCGCTGACCGAGTCGATCTGACCGGCGGGCGTGTAGGTGTAGCGCGTGATGGCGTCGGCGGCCGGGACCGCGCCCGCCGTGCCCTGCTTCCACAGCACCGTGTTGCCGTCGCTGCCGACGACGGCGAGCGTGGAGTCCGTACGGACCCGGAGGGTGGCGCCCGTGGTCGCAGTCAGGCCGGTGGTCCACTTGGAGGTGCCGGAGGCGGTGTAGACGGCGAGGTTGCCGTCCGTGCCGAACTGGGCGTAGGCGCCCGGGTTTCCGCTCGTGTCACTGGACCAGAGGGTCTTGCCGCTCGCGAGCGCAGAGAGGACCAGATTGCCGTCGGCCTGCATGGTCAGGCGCACGCTGTTGGAGGTCAGTGAGGTGCCGGACGGGATGATGCTGCCGCCCTTGAGCGTGACCGTGGCACCGGTGTTCTTCACCACCGACTTCACCGTCTGGCCGAGGGCGTTGGTGAAGGCGGCGGTCGACGAGCCGCCGGCCGGTGGGGTGCTGTCGGTCTCGTCGGCGCCCGGGTAGGTCGTGCTGGTACTCCACTGCTTGACCGCCTGGTGCCACAGGGTGCTCTCGGTGGCGCGACCCTGGCCGTCGTAGGCGGTCGTGGTCTCGGCCGGGATCTCGTTCTCGTTGGCCGCGTAGAGGGTGGCGGACGGAGAGTGGTCCGGCTCCGAGTACGGGGCGTACGAGGCGCTCGGCCAGCCGTGGGAGTCGTAGAACGTGTCGGAGATGATCCGGCCGGAGTCCGAGTCGCCGTCGGCGGGCGCCTGGACCTGGCGGGGCTGCAGCATCCCGTCGTAGATGCTGATCGACGTCGAGTACGTGCCGTCCTCGCGCAGGGTGCGCGTGGTGACGGAGGACGGGTCGCCGGGCTGGGTGATGGTGCCGCCGGGGGCGGGGACCGCGCCGGGATTGATGGAGTACGCGAACGTCATGTCCGCGCTCTGCGTCGCCTTGTCGCGTCCGGGCAGCCAGACGGCGGTACGGCGGCCGAGGGCGTCGTAAGTGATGTCCGTGACGCGGTTGTTGGCGTCGAGGTTCTCGAGGGGCAGGCCGCGCAGGCGGTCGAGGGTGGAGGTGACCGTCCAGTTCTTCTGGTTGGTGGAGACGATGCTGGTCGGGTTGGTGTTGCCGCCCGCGCTGCTCCACTTGGGCAGGTAGTCGGTGTGGGTGCCGTTCCCGGTGACGTCGAGGGCATCGGTGACGCGGCCGGCGACGTCGTAGGAAATACCGCTGGTGGTACGCCAGTTCTCGGTGCCGTCGCCGCCGAAGCCGGTGGCGACCTGGGTGCCCGTCACACGTGGGTGGACCACGGTGCCGTAGGAGCCGAGGTCGGTGACGGAGCCGTCTCCGTCGTAGTAGACCTTCTTGTCCGAGAGCAGGGTGTCGGTGCCGGGCTTGGTGCCGCAGGGCCCGGAGACCGTGGTGATGCGGTCCGGGTAGGCGAGCAGCATGCTGTTGCCGGCCGAGGAAGGCGGGGTCGCGTAGTCGGTGGAGGCGCACTTCTCCTGCGCGGCCACGGAGACGTCCCCGTGCGCGTCCACAGACTGCACACGGCCCTGGTCGTCGTACGCGGTGTCGCTGCGGGTGTGCCGCCAACTGCCGTCCGCCAGCAGGGAGTAGCCGTGCGTCTGGGTGGACTTGATGCGGCGGGCGGTGAGGTCGGGCAGGGTGGCCTTGTCCGGCTTGGTCTCGCCGGGGTGGTCCTCCTGGGTCCAGGCCGTCCATGAGGTGCGGTCCGCGTGTGCGGTGGTGGTGAAGTCGAACGGGCCGTTGACCGTGGAGGCGTTTACCGTGCCGCCGGAGGCGGTGTACGTGTCCGACTGCAGTGCGGTACCTGCGAGTTGGTCGGCGTCGGGGACCGTCTCGACGGTCTTGCCGCCGACCGTGGCGGCCACGTTGACGGAGCGGCGGCTGCCGTCGGCCTTGTAGTCGCCGTCCATGCCCTGGAGGTAGGTGGTCGTCTGCTGGGTGACCGGCTCGGGGGCCTTGCCTGTGCGCACGGTGACGTTGCGGAAGCCGCGGAACTGGTCCCAGGTGCGGTACTGGTCGTCGGTCAGGTCGGAGTCGTCGCGGTGCCAGGCGGCGCCCGAGTAGGCATACGTGGAGACGTGCGCCTCGGAGCCCGCCGGGATCTTGGAGGCGTCCGGGTTGTACTGGGCGGCGATCGTCAGGTCGGCGACGGTGACGCTGTGGACGGTGGTCTTGTTGAACCAGTCCGCGATCGGCTTGGAGGCGCCGGGCACCGTCCAGTACACGGGATAGCAGGAGTTGGTGTTGGAGTCGGCCGACTTGATGTCGAGCGACTTGCCCGCGCACGGGTTCTGGTCGTACTCGACGGTGATCGACTCGCCGGTCTCCGTCTGCACGTTGGAGATGCGCGGACGGTAGAGCGGGGGCGCGGACGGGGAGTCGTCGTCCACCCGGTTGTCGATCTCGGTGCCGGTGAAGGACACCTGGTTGAGCGCGATGTCCTTGTTGCCGTTGCCGTAGGTGTCCTGGCCGGTGTGCTTGATGGACTGCAGCCACATCACGGCCTGGAGCGAGCCCGCGTCCTTGGGGTCGACAGTGGTGCCGGTGACCGGGTCGACGGTGCCGCCCGCATCGGAGTACACCTGCCCGAGGTCGTAGGAGTCGACCGGGACGAGCTTGTCGGTGTCGCCGTCCTTGACGTGGACCTTGGTGGTGATGGAGTCCAGCCGGGTCGTGGACCAGAAGGTCGGCGCCGAGGTGACGCAGACATCCGTGGGCACCTTGGTGGCGTCGTCCGGCAGCTTGGTCTTGTCGGTCGAGTCGCAGTGCAGGTCCCAGGGGACGTCCGGCCAGTGCGGTGCGGTGTTGTCGTCGAGGTTGCCCGCCGAGCAGTCGGTGAAGGAGGACGTCGTCCGGCAGCGCTGCTTGGAGGCGAAGGCCACCTGCGCGGACGGGATACGGCCCGTCTGCTCGTCGTCGAGGGTGTAGCCGTACGAGATCGAGGTGAGCGTGCCGCCGCGGGTGTACGAGGTGAGGTCGCCGGTGTCGTCCTTGTCGTCGGTCGCCGCCGCCTGGCCACCGCCGAGGTCGTAGTAGCCGGTCTCGGTCGCGTAGTCGTAACGCTGTACGAATCCGCTGGGCGAGACGACGAAGTCCAGGTTCCAGCGCCAGCCCTCGGGCTTGTCGCAGCGGGACTTCTTGCCGTCTGCGTCGCTGTGGCACGGGTCGGAGGACCGCGGGTGCAGCACCGGCACACCCCAGGCCGCGTGCGTGGAGTCGTCGCCGGAGTCGGAGGAGGCCGCTCCCTTGGTGCCGGGGCCGGTCGGCGAGTGGTCGGCGCCGAAGTACGCGGCGGTGCCGTCGGTGGTCAGCACGCGGAAGTAGGTGCCGTCGTGCAGGCCGTTGGCTGCCCCGGACAGCTCCTGTACGACGGTGCCGTCGTCGCCCTGGAGCCTGAACTCCCGTATCTCGCCCGGGACTCCGGAGCTGTCGGTCGGGACGAGGACGCCGGAGTGCGAGCCGAAGGAGACGGTCGCGTTGGCGCCGCCCCAGCAGTCGTCGCCCGAGCCCTTGAGGATCTTCTTTCCGTCGGAGTCGAGGAGCGAGCCGCAGGAGCGGTACGAGCGCTCCACGAAGCCCGGCTGGTAGCCCCAGCCGTCACCAATCCACGATGCCTGCGAGTTGCGGGCCGAGGTCTCGCCGTCCACGGACTGCGAGTCGTACGACAGCGCCACGGAGGGGCCGGTGTCCCCGACGCCGGCCGGTGCCTCGATGGGGTACGAGTACGTGTACGCGCCGGTGCCGCTGGTCTGCCAACTCCCTTCCGCGGTCAGCGAAGTCGCCGAGTAATCGCCCTGCGAGCCCCGGCTGCCCGAGGTGACGGCGATGGCCGAGTCCGATGTGGTGGTCGCGGTGAGCTGGTTCGCGGCGGCCCGGTTGGTGGCCTTCAGCGGTGTGCGGGTGCGACAGGCGGGGCGCTGAGGCGTCGTCAGGGCGCAGGCGGGGAGACGGGTGAGGGTGAGTCGGGAGCCGTAGCCGCCGCCGTAGGCCTTGGCGACGGAGGAGTAGTCGATGACGACGCCGACCTTGGCGGTACGGGACTTGGTACGGCCCAGTCCGACCAGAAGGCCGGTGTCGGCGCCGGCACTCAACGCCTGTGTGCGGGAGGCAAGTTGGACGCGCACCCCCGAAGCACCCTTGCCGCTCGCCGATGCCACCCACACCGGCAACGAGCCCGCCCTGGCCGGCTTGCTCTGGAGGGCGACCGTGTGTGAACCAGCCTGTGGCCAGGCGGGTTTGGTCGTCTTGTAGCGGGTCAGCGGACGGTAGCCACGAGGGTGGAGAGTCTTCGGGCGGCTCAGTTCGTGGTCGCCCACGGCAGGCGTCGTCGGCAGCGGCTTCGGCTTCCAGAAGTCGCCGTGGAAGACGTACGGCCCGACGCCGTTCTGCGCCACCGCACCGGTCACCAGCAACGTCATGGCGGCGACGAAGGCAGAGAGCAGCGTCAGCGTTCTTCGCACACCCACGTGAGAAGTACCCCCGTATGGAACGGACTTGACGGTCCGTTGTGAAAGGTCACGTGGTCGGCGTGATCCAGGAGGCGAGGCTAGGAAGAGTCTTGAACGAGACTCAAGACTCTTTGCCAATGCCATGACAACTTTGTGATTGCTTTTGGCTTTTTCTGTGTACGTTCGGTGCCGGGGGAGCGAACATCACCGCCGCACGCCACCGCTGACGTCCTGACCGCCGTCCAGCGGGCCGATCCAGGCGCGGATGGTCGCAGATCTCGCGTCTGCCCTGTCCGCTGTGCGAAGGAGTTGTTCTGTGCTGCCGTCATCCGCCCGCAGACTGGCGCTGTTTCCCGCGCTCGCCGCGCTGCTGCTGACCGCACTCGCTGTTCCAGGCGGTGCCGTCGCCGCCGATGAACCCGCCGACACGTCCGACCCGTTGCTCGCAGCACAAGCGCAGGCGGTCACCGACGGCACCTCCGTACCGGTCGACGCTCTGACCAGCGAGACCGACACCGTAACCGCGAATCCGGACGGCTCGTTCACCACGACCTCGGCCGTCCTTCCCGTGCGGGTCCGGCAGGACGGCGCCTGGGTTCCGGTGGACGCCACGCTCACCGCCGGCGCCGACGGCACGTACTCCCCCAAGGCCACGCCCAGCGGCGTACGCCTGTCCGACGGCGGCAACGGGCCGCTGGCCACCCTCACCGATCCCGCCGGGCACAGCATGAGCCTGACCATGCCCTTCGCCCTGCCCGCACCGCAGGTCAGCGGCGACACGGCGCTGTACCCGTCCGTCCTGCCCGGCGTCGACCTGTCGGTGACCGTGACGGACCAGGGCGGCTTCAGCGATGTGCTGATCGTGCATGACGCGCAGGCCGCGGCCGACCCCCGCGTCCGCAGGCTCGCGGTCGCGACGGACACCGACGGCCTGGATCTGGCGGCCACTTCGGCCGGCGGCATGACGGCGAGCGCACCCGACGGCTCGGTGTCGTACACCAGCCCGCCGCCATTGATGTGGGACTCCAGCACGACAGCGACGACGAACACAGCGGCGACCGCCAGAGCAGCGTCCTTCGTGCGCGCGGCCACCGACGACCCGGCGCCCTCCGCCGCCGCCTCCTCCGCGGCCGGCCCCGGCCCCGGCGCCCAGGTCGACCAGGTGCCGATGACCACCACCGCCGACTCCCTCACCCTGGCGCCCAAGACCTCGGTGCTCGACGACCCCGGCACCCACTACCCCGTCTACATCGACCCGTTCGAAAACCCGGTGACCGGCAAGTCCGGTGCCTTCGACGAGGTGTACTCCAGCTCGGCCTGCTCCGACGCCCCGCAGTACAACAAGCCGCAGACCAACGGCGAGGGCGTCGGCTACCAACAGTGGGGCGGCGCCTGCGGGGTCGGCCTGGAGCGGTCGTACTACGCCGTCAACACGGCCGGTCTCGACCCGTCCATGACCGTCATCAAGTCCGAGGTGAAGGTCAGCACCACCTACGCGGCCAGCGTCGACTGCTCCCACGACCAGCCGATCACCCTGCACACCACCGGCACCATCAACGAGAACACCGACTGGAAGCACCAGCCCGACACCCTCGACGACAACGGCTATCCGGCCGTGAAGACCACCGTCCCCAGCGGGGCGAACGGCAACAGCAACTGCTCCAACAGCACGGCCTCCTTCCGCGTCGACGACCAGATCCAGAAAATCGCCAAGGGCAACAAGGGCACCTGGACCATCGGTCTGTTCGGCAACGAGTCGAAGACCAGCTCCAACCTCGACTACCTCCGTATGTCCCAGGTCCTCACTCTCACCACCAACTTCGACATCCCGCCGGACACTCCGACCAAGGTGCGCACCACGCCCAAGCCGCTGGGCGCGGACGGCGACTGCGTCACCGGCAGCGGCGCGATCGGCTGGATCGGCGCGACGACCTACAGCAACGCGGGCAGCAACATCCAGCTGCACTCCACCGTCACCACCCACATCTCCGGAGAGCACGCCGAGGCCCACTACCACGTCTGGGACCGCACCGACCTCGACGCCGACGGCAACCCGGTGGACAAGGGCACTCCGGACAGCGGCATGGTGGCCTCCGGCCAGGACGCCGACGCACCGATCGGCTTCACGCTCAAGGACGGCCACGAGTACGGCTGGGACGTCTACGCCCAGGACAACTCCTCGATCAAGCTGAAGTCGGACCTCAGCGACCACTGCTGGTTCGACACCGACTTCACCCCGCCGCAGACACCGACGGTCGCCGACAACCCGCACTTCCCGCCGGTCGGCAGCGGCGCCGGCGACACCTACGCGGGCAGCGGCGTCACCGCGGACTTCCCCGTCTCCGCCGCCGACAACACCCCGGCCGACACCTGCGACCCGGCAGGCTGCAAGTCCAGCGGCATCGACCACTTCCTGTGGCAGCTCGACAGCCAGCCCACCGCCACGACCGGCCATACGGCGAAGGTGACCGCCACCAGCGGCGCCACCGCCTCCGGCACCGTCACGATCCCGGTCACCGACTGGGGCGTGCACAATCTGTACGTCGCCGCGGTCGACCGGGCCGGCAACCTCTCCCAGAACCCGGCCAGTTACACCTTCACCGCGCCTTGGAACCCCAAGACGAAGATCGCCCCGGGGGACGTCACGGGCGACGGCAGCCCCGACCTGCTCGCCACCACCAGCACCGGCGACCTGGAACTCGTCCCCGGTGACAGCGACCCCGCCCAGTCCCCCGCCCCGGCGCAGGACGGCCCGGTCGAGGGCACCGCGCCGACCATCACCGGCCCGGTCATCGTGTCGACCGCGAAAGGCGCGCCCACCGGCACCTGGAACGACTACCTGATCGCCCACCGAGGCAACCTGCACGGCGAAACCCACGACGACCTGCTCGCCTACAACCGCAAAACCCAGCAGCTGTACGTGGTCAAGAACGACCTCGACCCGAAGGACGACGGCGCCTTCCCGCGCACGCCCTACTCCACCTTCCCGGGCTACGTCGGCCGCCGCTACGACGTCGTCACCAAGGACGACTGCGAGGCCACCGACACCGTCCCCACCGACCGCTGCGCCGGCGCGGGCTACGACCCGGCGAAACCCTGGGACATCTCCCAACTGGTCGTCGACGGAGACGTGTACGGCAACGCCGACCACCCCGCCGTGATCACGGTGGAGAACAACAAGCTCTGGCTGTACCAGACCTACGGCGTCAACCACCTCGGCCACCCGCTCCTGCTCGGCGACGGCGACTGGTCGGGCCTGACCCTGATCGCCCCCGGCCGGGTCGGCGGCACCTTCTCCGTGGACGACGACGGCAACGGCAAGCTCACCGGCGGTACGCCCACCCTGTGGGCCCGCGACGACTCCTCGGGCACCGTCTACACGTTCCCGATCGACGTCGACGCAGGCACCCTCCTGCCGAAGCTGCTGCACGCCCCGGTCCGCACCGCGCTCGTCTCCGCCGTGAAGACCTCCTCCGGCGGCACGCTCTGCCTGGACGACGCGGGTTCACACACCGCCGACCACACCAAGATCCAGATCTACACGTGCAACGGCGGCGCGGCCCAGCAGTGGGTCCTGCACGACGACGGCTCCCTGCGCGTCCTCGGCAAGTGCCTCGACGCCACCGACGGCGGCACGGACAACGGCACCCTGCTCCAGCTCTACAAGTGCAACGGCGCTGGATCCCAGAAGTGGACCATCGGCTCCTCCGGCAGCCTGGTCAACCCGCAGTCCGGCAAGTGTGTGGACAACCCGGGCGCGAGCACGACCAACGGCACCCAGGTCCGCCTCTACACCTGCAACGCCTCGGCCGCGCAGAACTGGACGACGAGCGCCACCACGGGCTGGAACGCACACCCCGCTACCGGCCTGCCCATGCTCCTGCGCGCCCGCGACTACCCGACCGTCGCCTCCCCCGGCGACGTCAACAGCGCCACCGGCGGCCCGGACGGCAAGCCCGATCTCTACGCCACCGACACCGCAGGCCAGCTGACCGAGTACCCCGGTGCCACCCCGTCCGGCACCACCGCCGCCTTCGCGGACCCCGTCTCGCTCGGCACCGTCACCGACACCGCCACCCACCGCTGGAACCTCGACGACGGCACGGGCAGCACCGCGGCCGATCCGACGGGCAACGCAGCGGCCACACTGACCGGCGGGGCCGCCTGGGCAGCCGACACCGACCGCGGCACGGCCCTGAACCTGAACGGCACGACCGCCTACGCCGCCACATCCGGCCCCGGCGTGGACACCAGCGGCAGCTTCACCGTCTCGGCCTGGGTCAAGCTGAACTCCCTGTCCGGAAGCAACTCGACGTTCGTGTCCCAGTCGGACGCCCCTTCCGTCGGCGCGGCCAACGGCTTCCAGCTCTACTACTCCTCCGGAGCCCAGGTCTGGGCCTTCGGCCGCCACAACGACGACTCCACCAGCACCGCCTTCACCGCGGCCTATGGCGCCAAGGCCGTGGCGGGCAAGTGGACCCACCTCGTCGGGGTCTACGACGCCGACGCAGACCAACTGCTCCTCTACGTGAACGGCCACCTGTCCGCCACCAAGGCCTACGCCGGCACGACCTGGAACGCCGCGGGTCCCGTCCAGTTCGGCCGCCGCATGTTCCAGGGCGCCTACGGCGAATATGCCAACGGCCGCCTGAGCGACGTCCGTCTCTACCCGACGGCCCTTCCTCCGGCGGACGCGACGGCGCCCGGTGGTACTCCGACGCTGACGCAGCTCGGGTGACTGTCAGTGGCGTGCGTTATCAATGAAGTCGTCACTCAGTGTAACGACGGGGGAGTCGGCGATGACGTCATGCGACAAGGATCCAGGGGGCGGGGAGAAAGGGGGTTTCGCGGGTACGCACCTCTCGTTGGCGCGGTTGCGGGCGCGCGGATGGACGGCCGGGATGGTCCGCCAGCTCCTCGGTGAACCCGATCTGCTCCGCACCAACCCGTACTTCCGCGCGGCCCCGCAGACCCGCCTCTACTCCATCGAGCGCGTCGAAGCCGCCGAGCGGAGCGACGAGTTCAGGGCTGCGTCGGCCACGGCCACGCGGCGGTCCGACGCGGCGAAGGCGTCCGCGCAGCGCAGGCGACGGGAGGTGCTGGCGCGGATCGCGGCGGAACCGATCGAGGTGCCGCGCCTGACCACACCCAGGCTCGCGGCGCTGGCGGTCGAGCACCGCAATCGCCGGGACGAGGAGCGGGCGTATGAGCGCTGGACCCACGTCCCGGATCCCGCCACGGTCGAGAGCGTCGATCCCGCCGCGCTGGCTCGCTGGAAGGTCAACTACCTGCGCCACCGCCTGACCCGCTACGACGATCTGCTGGACGAGCTGTTCGGAAGCACCGGCCGCTCGGCGGCGGAGCAACTGCTGCGGCGCAGGGTCTACATGGCCATCTCCGAGGCGTACCCGGACCTTGCGCGGGAGTGCGAACGGCAGCTGCGTGAACGGGAGTACGGTCCACCGCCAGGATGACAGACGCGGCCGAAGCCTCCGTCAGTGCGTTCAGGAGGTGGGGGATCTGCACAGCACGTGGCAGGGCTGACCGCTGGACATCATGGCCGTCGCCCCGTGGCACAAGCGCAACGCGCTCGCGTCCCGTGGAAATTCGGATGCGCCCCCGGTCGACAGGCCGGACCATCGTCGGGTTGTCCCACGTCCACTCAAGGAGCCGCACTCGTGATCCGGCGTGTCACCTCCCCCGCCCTCTTCCCGCCGCCCACCTACTCCCATGCCTCCGTCGTGGAGGCCGGCACCAAGCTCGCGTTCCTCGCCGGGTCCGTCCCCCTCGACGCGGCCGGAAATCTGGTCGGCGAGGGTGACCCCGTCCGGCAGACCGAGCAGGTGCTGGCCAACCTCGAAGAACAACTGCGCGCCGTCGGCAGCGACTTCGCGCACGTCCTGGCGACCGATGTGTACGTGGTCAGCAGCGACACCGCAACGCTGTCCGCCGTCTGGGACGTCGTCGAGGCGTCCGGGCTCAGCGTCGGGCCGCACTCCTCGACGCTGATCGGCGTGGCGTGTCTCGGGTACACCGGGCAGCTGGTGGAGATTACGGCGACCGCCGTTGTTCCCTGACGACCACAGCATCGCCGACTGAATCGACAACCGAGACGACGGCCAAGACGACGACTGACGGGATCCGCCCTTGCCTTCCGAACCATCCGTCCCATCCGAACCATCCGCACCCTTCACCGTGGCCCTCCGCCGAGCCACCGCCCCCGATGCCACCGCGGCAGCCGACGTCTGGCTGCATTCCTTCGCCAACGCGCTACCGACCGTCGTCAGCCCCAGGTCCGCCGCCGAAGTGCGGGACTACTTCCGCGAGGTGGTGGTGCCACTGCGCGAGACCTGGGTGGCGGATGCCGGGGACGCGGGCGGGATCGTCGGGGTGATGGTGCTCAAGGACGACGAGCTCTCCCAGCTCTATCTCCACCCGGACTGGCGAGGGCGAGGCATCGGCGACCGGTTCGTCGAGCTGGCCAAGGAGCGGAGTCCGGACGGACTCAGCCTGTGGACCTTCCAGGTCAACAAGCCCGCCCACCGGTTCTACGAGCGGCACGGCTTCGTCTGCGCCAAGTACACGGACGGCAGCGGGAACGAGGAGCGGGAGCCGGATGTGCGGTACGTGTGGCGGCCCTGAGCTCCAACGACCGTCTCAGGCTTGTGCGTTGCGTGGTCGGCCGTCTACGCCGCGGTAGCAACGCCAGAACGCCCAGTCCGCCACCCGGGCCGCAAGCCCCAGGTGCTCAGGTGCCCGGTGACCCCGAGCCCACAGGTGGAGTCCGTCGGCCACCGAGGTGAGTCCGCCGGGAAGGTTCATGCCGCTCAGCGTCGATGAACGTGGTTACAAGCTCTGCGGTCGCCCCCACGCCCGCCTCTTCACCACCGGCTTCGCATAACTCCCTGCCCGACTCGTGCTCAGCCCCATCGTCACCAGCGACTCCGCCAGCTTCACGGCCGCCGCGACCCCGTCGACCACCGGCAGCCCGAGCTTCTCCCCCACCGCCCGCTGCAGCCCTGTCATCCCGGCGCAGCCGAGCACCAGGACCTCCGCCCCGGCCTCGCGGGCCCGCTCAGCGGCCGCCAGGAACGCCGCCTCCGTCCGCTCCCCGTCCCCCAGGTCGAGGACACCCAGTCCCGTCCCGACCACGGCGGCGCAGTTGCGCCCCACCCCCGCCAGCTCCAGGCTGTCCTCGATCTGGCCGCAGGAGCGCTCCAGCGTCGTGACGACCCCGTATCTCCGCCCCAACAGGCACGCCAGATGCGCCGCTGCCTCCGTGATGTCGACCACCGGCACGTCCACCAACTCCCGGACGCCCTCCCGCCCGTGCTCCCCGAACCCGGCCATGACGACGGCGTCGTACGACGGTCCCTCATACGTCCGCAGCAGATCGAGGACGGCCGCGGCCGACAGATAGCTGTCGAGCCAGCCCTCCGCCGACTCGGGGCCCCACGCGGGGGTCAGCCCGAGCACGGTGGTGCCCGGGCCTGCCGCGGCCCGGGCACCTCGTACGATCTCCTCGGTCATCTCCTGCGTGGTGTTGCAGTTGGTGACGACGATCCGCACGTTCGTCAGACCTCCACAGCGGCGGGAACAGTCGCGGAAGCGGTCCGCTCGGACCGGCACAGCAGCGCGTACAGGCCGGCCGCCAGCGCCGTGCCGATGAACCACGAGTACGGGGCCACGTCGCTGAAGGTCTTCACGAGCGCGAGTACGGCCGCGACACCGGCCGAGGGGAGGAACGCCCACAGGGCCTTCGGGTTGACGCCCTTGCGGTAGTAGTAGCGGGAGCCGGGCGTGGCGTCGAACAGTTCGTTCACGTCGACGCGGCCGCGCTTGACCCAGTAGTAGTCGAGCATGATCACGCCGAACAGCGGGCCGAGGAAGGCGCCGAGGCCGCCGAGGAAGTAGTTGACGACCGTGGGGTTGGAGAACAGGTTCCACGGGGTCACGACCAGGGCCGCCACCGTGCTGATCATGCCGCCGACCTTGAAGGTGATCTTCTGCGGCCAGACGTTGGCCAGGTCGTACGCCGGTGAGACGAAGTTGGCGACGATGTTGACGCCCATGGTCGCGACGGCGAAGGTGAACGCGCCCACGACCAGCACCCAGGTGTTGCCGACCTTCGCCACCAACTCCGCGGGGTCCGTGATGGCCTGGCCGAACACCTCCAGCGAACCGGCCGTGACGATCACCGAAACGACCACGAAGGCCGTGGAGTTGATGGGCAGGCCCCAGAAGTTGCCGCGCCGCACGGTCTTGTAGTCCGGCGCGAAGCGCGAGAAGTCGCAGAAGTTGAGCATCAGCGTGCCGTACGTGGCCAGGATCAGGCCGATCGCGCCGAACCACTGCCGCCACTGCTCGCCGAAGGAGACCGGGTGCGGGGTGGAGGTGAGTGAGATGGTCCAGTCGGCCTTGGACAGGATCCAGAGGGCGAGTGCGATCATCACCAGCCAGATCGCCGGGCCGCAGAAGTCCTGGAACTTCCTTACGGATTCCATGCCCTGAGTGATGATCAGCGCCTGGATCAGCCACAGCGACAGGAACGACACCCAGCCGAGCGCGTCAAGTCCCAGGAAGGAGTGGTGCGTCCAGGACTCCAGGCCCGGCCAGGCGGCCAGCAGCATCACGTTGACGGCGACCGAGGCCAGGTAGGTCTGGATGCCGTACCACATGATGGCGATCACGGCCCGGATGAGGGCCGGGATGTTGGCGCCCCACACGCCGAAGCTGATGCGGCTGATGACGGGGAACGGGACGCCGTGGGCCTGGCCGATCTTCCCCATCCAGTTCATGCCGACGTAGATGAGTACGAAGCCGACGAGCAGGGACGTGAAGACCTGCCACACGTTCATGCCGAGGACCAGCAGGCCGGCGGCGAACGTGTAGTTGCCGAGGTTGTGGACGTCGGACATCCACATGGCGAAGAGGTCGAAGACCTTCCAGTTGCGCTTCCCGGCGGGCGCGAGGTCTTCGTTGGTGAGCCGGGGGTCGGGGACGAACGCTGGTGCGCCGGTGGCTTCGGCACGGTCGGCGAGGGACACGGGGCCTCCATGGGACGGGGACGGAGGAGGAGCGCTGCTGTTCGGTCGGTTTCCGGTCGTTCGGTGAACCTCGTTTGGTATACCAAACTGCCGACATGGTCCCGCCGTCAAGCATTCCGACCGATGTCGTCACTGTTAACGCTCCGTAAAACACCCCCGGAGTCGGCAAAAATGGCTCCATGAGCTCCACGACGAAGATCGAACCCCTTGGCGCGGTCCGCGAGCGCGTCCTGGCGAGCCTGCGGCAGGAGATCATCGCAGGCAGCCTCCGCCCCGGCGACCGGTTGGTCGAGCGGGAGCTGGCCGACCGCCTCGGGGTCTCCCGGGTGCCGGTCCGCGAGGCGATCCGCGCGCTGGTCGCCGAAGGCTTCGTCCACTTCGAGACACCGCGCCGCACGGTCGTACGCCGCCTCACCCCGAACGACGTGCGGGAACTGTTCGAACTGCGCGAGGCCCTGGAGGTCTACGCGGCCGGACTCGCCGCCTCACACGCGACACCGGAGGATCTGGCCGAAGTCGAGGAGCTCCTGGACCGCGCGGCCGCCGCGACCGAGGCGGCGGACGCGGAGCTGATCACGGACATCAACAGCCGCCTGCACGACCGCATCGTGGCGATGGCGGGCAACAGCCTGCTGACCGAAGCCCTGGAGCCGGTCGCCGGCCGGCTGCGCTGGATGACCCGACGGAACGAGGAGTGGCCCCAACTCCTCGTGGAACACCGCGAGTTGTACGAGGCCATCGCCTCCGGCGACCCGGACCGCGCCCGCGCCCACGCACTCGCCCACGTGCAGACCAACTACCGGTCGACGGTGCGGCATCTGTTCGGCGAGGGCGAACCCACCTAGGGTCTGTGTGACGTTGTGATCAGTCTTCGAGTTCCGTCCCCGTGCAAGGACGGGATCCCGTAAGACGCTGGGCGAGACGCGCAGGCAACTCACCGACGATCAGCGGAAGTTGATCGAGCCCTACTGCCGGTCGGCGGGTTCGGCCCGTACCCCGAGCGGCTACGGGAGCAGTTTGAGGGGGTGATCTGGCGGTTCCGGTCCGGCGCTCAGTGGTGGGAGATGCCCCATGAGTTCGGTCCTTGGCCGACGGTCTATGGCCGCTACCGGGTCTGGAGGGACGCCGACGTCTTCACCGCGCTGCTGGAAGGCCTGATCACCGAGGCCGCCCGCCAGAGGAAGACTGACTTGTCCCTGGTCAGCGTCGACTCCACTACCGCCCGCGCCCACCACGACGCCGCCGGGATGCGCATCGGCAAGGAAGTCATGGACGCCCTTGAGGAAGCCGCCGCCGAGCAGGAGCAGGCCCGGCAAAAAGGGGGAGGCCCGCAGGAGCAGAACGGGCAGGAAAGCAGTGAAGACCCCGAGCAGGACGAGCGGCGACGGCGCAAACTCCGCTTGAAGCAAGCCCTGCTCGGCAGGTCCCGGACACGCAGTTGCTGTGGAACGAACTGACCAGCGTTGTCCCGGAGTCGACCAACAAACAGGTCGTCACTGCCCGCACGAACGTCGACTTCTTCGTAGCCCTGCTATACGGGCACGCAGTTGTGGCAATCACCGCGTTCGCCTCGCTGTCTGCCTCGCGCGCCGATCGTCCGGTGCTCATTTCCACAGGTATCTGCCTGATTATCTTGACCCCGGTCTGGTACCACGCTGCTGTGGCCGCCACCGACGAATGGGCCGCAGCTGTACGAGCTCTGGTCAACCTTGGCCGCAAACCACTTGCCGATGGACTCGGGCTCGCCCTCCCGAAGAGCCTGGAGGATGAGCGCCGCATGTGGCAGCTGGTCACACGTATGTCCAATCGCCCCTACGCTCCCGCCGCCAACTCCGCATTCCAGCCCTACCACATCGACCCGGCTCATCCAAGTGGAGAGCCCCCGCCACTCGTCTCCTGACGGAGTCAGCGCACCAGGCAAGGGGGGCTCTCACAGTACCTGCATCACCAGGGTCTCCCAGACGCCCAAAACGCCTGTCAACCTGGTTGAGTCGAAAGCGCCGACAACACTCCATGGACACGCACGGCAGCTTTACCCCCATCAGTTCAATTCAGCTGCCCCGAATGCGCGACCATGTCGGCGCATTCTTCCACGACAGAAGGGACGGAGACCAATGGCGGATAACCAATTCACCACTCACACAGAACTTTTCGATCTGAGTGGGAAGTACGCCCTTGTCACTGGCGGCACCAGGGGCATTGGGATGATGATAGCGCGCGGCCTTCTCCAGGCGGGCGCCCGCGTCGTCATCAGCTCACGCAAGGCAGACACGTGCGCGGAGGCACAGCATCTGCTGTCCGAATTCGGCGACGTTCAAGCAATCCCCGCCGACCTGTCCAGGCACGACGAGTGTCAGCGCCTCGCTGATCTTGTCAAGGTCGACTCGGAACGCCTGGACATCCTTGTCAACAACGCGGGAGCGATGTGGCGCGAGCCGCTGGCGACGTTCCCGGACGAGGCCTGGGACGCAGTGATCGACCTCAACCTCAAGTCGCCGTTCTGGCTGGTGCAGGCGCTGCTCCCCGCACTTCGCAAGGCGGGCACCGCCGATGATCCCGCGCGGATCATTAACATCGGCAGTATCGCCGCCATCCACGTCGCCCAGTCACCCAACTACTCGTACGCCAGCAGCAAAGCGGCACTCCATCAACTCACCAGGGTGCTTGCCAGAGAGCTGGGCCCACAGCACGTCACGGTGAACGCGGTAGCACCGGGAGTGTTCCCGTCGCAGATGATGGCGTCCACGCTCGATGCCATCGGCGACACGATCGCAGCGGCGGCCCCTCTGCGCCGGCTCGGCCGCGACGACGACATGGCGGGTATCGCCGTGTTTCTCGCTAGCCGGGCTGGGTCCTACCTCACGGGCGCCGTCATCCCGGTAGACGGCGGCATCGCGACGACCGCATCGGGTACCCCTTAAACTGCGGGACGGGCTTACGGTGAGGGGATGGCCACGATGGATCTACGCACCGAGATCCGGGAGTTTCTCAGCTCGCGTCGCGCCCGCATCGCACCCGAGCAGGCGGGCCTGCCCGCTTACGGCGGCAACCGTCGGGTCAAAGGTCTGCGCCGCGAGGAGGTAGCGCTACTGGCGGGGGTATCGGTCGACTACTACGTGCGCATGGAGCGCGGCAGCCTCGCCGGTGCCTCCGATGGCGTGCTCGACGCGTTGGCCTCTGCCTTGCAACTCGACGAGGCCGAGCGCGACCACCTGTTCCATCTCGCGCGCCAATCCAGGGCGCCCAGCGGCCCACGCCGGCGTAGGCCTGCCGTGACGGTGCGCTCCACGCTGCAGCAGGTGCTCGACGCGATCTCCGATGCGCCGGCCTGGATCGGTAACGGCCGTTATGACGTGCTCGCCATGAATCAACTCGCTCGCGCGCTGTATTCACCGGTGCTGGCCGACCCGCGACGGCCCGCGAACACAGCGCGGTTCGTCTATCTAAACCCCGAGGCGGCCAGAGATTTCTTTGTCGACTACGACCAAATTACCGGTGACGCGGCCGCGAAGCTACGCATGGAAGCCGGCCGCAATCCGCACGACGAGGAGCTGATCGCCCTAGTCGGCGAACTGTCAACGTGCAGTGAGCTATTTCGGCAGCGGTGGGCATCTCAGGACGTGCGGCTGCACCGGTCCGGCCGCAAGCGTGTGCGCCATCCGATCGTGGGCCAGCTCGACTTGGACGTCGAGTCCCTGGAACTGCCCGCCGAACCCGGCCTGCACCTCAACGTCTACACCGCACCCGCGGGCACACCGACCGCTGACAATTTGGCGCTCCTGGCGTCGTGGGCGGCCACCCAACAGACGCTGGCGACCGAGCTCGAAGCACACAACGGATAGTCCAACCCCGAAGATGGCGCTGTGGCGGCGCGATGACGCCCGACTCCGTGTCGGTGACGGGCTGATCCATCACAGCGATGCCGGGCCAATACAACTCGAATGCGATTGCGGAAACTGCTGCGCTGGATGGAATTGCATCATCGATTAGCAGTAGGGGGATGCCTACGACAACGCGCTAGTGGCTCGTCACGCGGCCTTGGCCGGGTAATCGGTCCAGGTTCGGATCGGTGAATCAGCTGACTCGACACCTGCTATGAGGATCTTGATGTTGCCACCGACGGCTGGACCAACCCTCTGGCGTCGGCGTGGCCCAAGGTCACATCAGCCACATCGAAATGACCAGAGCAGCAGATGTGGAGGGAGGCCATACCTGTCCTGCATACGGCGAGAATCCGCCTCCAGCCGTAGTCATCACGGAGGCGCGGTCACAACCAACTCGGGCGCTCAGTCACACTGCTTGATCGCAACCACACCCAGGCCCTAGTGCCGCGGCAGACAGTGTTTGCGCGACGGGGCGAACACTGTCTGCCGAGGCGCTAGCGTCCGGCGTACTTGTCCGTCGCCGCCACCAGCGCCGTCGCCATGTCCGGCGCGCCCGCGTTGTGTCCCACGTCGTCCACCACGACCAACTCGCTTCCGGGCCAGGCGTGATGGAGCCGCCAGGTGATCCCGAGGAGGTTGCCGAGGTCGAGGCTGCCCTGGACGAGGGTGCCCGGGATGTCCTTCAGCAGGGGCGCGTCGCGCAGGACGACGCCCTCGTCGTTGCCCTCGCCCAGGAAGTGGTCGTTGCCGAAGTAGTGGGTGACGGTGCGGGCGAAGCCCATGCGGAACGCCGGGTCCTCGAACCGCGCGATCGACCTCGGCGGCGCGGGAGCCACCGCCGTTTCCCAGTCGGTCCAGGCCCGCGCCGCCCGCGCCCGCACCTCGGGGTCGGGCGACTCGATCAGCCAGTTGTAGGCGAGGGCGAGGTTGCCCTCGCGTTCCCCGACGGGCAGTTCGGCGAGGAACCTCTCGAAGGCCTCCGGGAAGATCTGCCCAAGTCCCCTGGTCAGCAAGGCCACTTCGGGGTTGGAGCCGGTCGCGATCCCGGTCAGCACCAGCTCGGAGACGCTCCCCGGATGCGTCTGCGCGTACCGCAGTCCCAGCACCGCCCCCCACGACGCGCCCCACACCAGCCAGCGCTCGATGCCCAGTTGCCGGCGCAGCAGCTCCAGGTCGGCCATGACGTGGGCGGTCGTGTTCACGCTCATGTCGGTGTCGTACGCGCTCGCGTGCGGTGTGGAACGCCCGCAGCCGCGCTGGTCGAGCAGCACGATCCGGTAGGCGGCGGGGTCGAAGAGGCGCCGGAAGTAGGGGGTGCAGCCGGAGCCCGGGCCGCCGTGCAGCACCAGCGCGGGCTTGCCGTGCGGGTTTCCGCAGGTCTCCCAGTGGACGCGGTTGCCGTCGCCGACGTCGAGCATGCCGTGGTCGTACGGTTCGATCTCCGGATAGCGCGCCATCGGGGCACCGTAGCGTCCTTGCCGCCGCCCGTGCTCCTCAATTTCGGACGGGCAGCCCCGCCGCCTCCCCCGCCGTACGCAGCACGTCCCGCAGCATCTCGGGGGTGAGCTTGCCGGTGAAGGTGTTGCGCTGGCTGACGTGGAAGCAGCCGAAGAGGTCGAGGCCGTCGAGCGCCACGCGCGCGCCGTGCGCGAAGACAGGCCGCGGCCGGGGCACCGTCCAGCCCGCCGCGGCGAACGCGGGCAGCGCGGCCTGCCAGCCGAAGGCGCCGAGCACGACGACCGCGCGCAGGGTGGGCCGCAGCAGCGTGAGCTCCTCGACGAGCCAGGGCCGGCAGGTGTCCCGCTCACCCGGGGTCGGCTTGTTCTCGGGCGGGGCGCAGTGCACGGGCGAAGTGATGCGGACGCCGTGCAGCTCCAGGCCGTCGTCGGCGGTGACGGAGGTCGGTTGGTTCGCCAGACCCACGTCGTACAGCGCCCGGTACAGCACGTCCCCGGAGCGGTCGCCGGTGAACATGCGGCCGGTGCGGTTGCCGCCGTGGGCGGCGGGGGCGAGGCCGACGATCAGCAGCGACGCGTCGGCGGGCCCGAAGCCGGGGACCGGCCGCGCCCAGTACGTCCAGTCCTGGAAGGCCGCCCGTTTGGTCCGCCCGACCTCCTCGCGCCACTCCACCAGCCGAGGACAGGCCGCGCATCCGGCGATGCGGGCGTCGAGATCGGCCAGGCTGTCCATGGCTCAACCGTATGGCCTCCGGATGCGCGGGCGCCGAACGGCAGGTCTGCCCATCCCGACGCATGCCGGAGTCATGGACGTGCACCCCCCTGTCGTCGTGCTTCCCCTGCAATCGGACGGCGGGCGGCGGACGGCGCGTGACGATCCACGCCGAGCCCGACGGCACCGCCTACAGCCTCTTCGACGTACTGGACTGCCTGCACGTGCGGGCCTGCCTGCCTGCCCGGGAGGACCTGGCCGTCGACGACCCTGAGCTGATCGAATGGCGCGGCGGCGGACCGTACGCGTGGAACGGCACAACGTAGCCGCCGGATGATCCCGAAGGCTGCCTCCCGGGGCGCCTGCCAAGGGGTCGCGGGCGCACACTGGGGACAGCAGGCCATGCGCGATGAGCCGAACCCGGAGGTGGGCCATGAGCACCCTCGTAGAACACGTCAATGTCGGAGTCCCGATTGACCAGGCCTGGGAGAGCCTCCACGAGGTGGAGAACTACTCGCGCTTCGTGGATGGAGTGCGCGGCGCCCGTATGGAGACGGAAGGGCGGGCGCATCTGGACGTCGAGGCCGGCGGCCGGGCCCGGGAATTCGAGGCCGAGGTCTCCGACCGCAGCGGGGAACGCGTGATGGAGTGGCAGACCATGGGCGCCCCCGAGCTGATGGGCTCCTTCTCCCTGCAGCCGATCGACCAGAGCCGCACCCGGATCCAGGCACGCCTCGAGTACGACCCCGACACTCTCAGGGACAGCTTCGGCGGTCCGAGAGGATTCGCCCAGGCGAGCACCATCGAGCGGGTCGTCCGCAACGATCTGCAGCACTTCAAGACGTACGTGGAACGAAGGCGGTGACACGAGCGGGAAGACCAGGCTCTGCGGACTCCCGGTCACGGTGGTGCACAGAGTCCACGGTCCGTGGCGGCTCGTCATCGCCGCTGGTCAGGGACGCGTTCCCGAGTACGTCGCCTCAGTCGTGGCCGGTGGGCATACGGCCGGTGCGGCTGCCGCCGTGGCCGCCGGGGAAGTGACGCCACCCAGGAGGCGCAGGGCCGCCTCAGCGGAGGAACCGGGTTCGGCGGTGCAGGCGACGGCGGTCGCCCTGAACACGGCCGTCGTACTGCTCGGCGTCCTCACCAGCGCACTCTTCCTGCGTGACCCCGGGCAAAGAATTCCGTCCGGTTCACCCGCATCAGGGGACTAAGGTCGAAGGCATGGCTTCCGAAGCTGACGAGGAGACGGGCGGCCCGGGCTCCGCCGAGGAAACGGCTCCCGAGGCCGCCGGGCCCAAGGCCGCCACCCCCGAGCCCGTCGACCCCAAGATCGTCGCCGCCATCGCCGCCGCGGAGGCCGCGGGCCCGGCGGACGGCGCGAACGTGCGGATCGACAGCTGGATCTGGGCCGTACGTCTGGCCAAGACCCGCTCGCTGGGCGCCGCCGCCTGCAAGGGCGGACATGTGCATGTGAACGGTGAGCGCGTGAAGCCCGCCTACTCCGTGCGGATCGGCGACGAGGTGCGCGTGCGGCAGGAGGGCTGGGAGCGGGTCGTCATCGTCAAGCGGCTGATCCGCAAGCGGGTCGGCGCCCCCGTGGCGGCCCAGTGCTACGTCGACAACTCACCGCCCCCGCCGCCCCGCCAGATCGTCGCCCCGGCCGGCATCCGCGACCGCGGCACAGGCCGCCCGACCAAGCGCGACCGCCGCGACATGGAACGCCTGCGGGGCCTGATGGGCGGCGATGGCGGTGGCGCTGCGGAACGTCCCGGCGGACGGTGACGCGGAGGGACGGCGACGACATACGGCGGTGGCGTCCGGCCCGGACCTCCCAGGTCCCGCCGGGCGCCACCGCCGTCGTGGCGGAGCATCGTATGCAGGGCGTCACGCCCGTCGTCGTACCAGCCGCAGCAGATCGGTGTTGGAACCGCGCCGGGCCCAGGCGATCAGGGCAAGCGGCAGGATGAGGATCAGCGGGGTCGCCGCGTTCTCGCCGTCGAAGACGGTGGTCTGGACGACGAACGCGCCCACCATGAGACCACTCAGCGCGACCGCCGCGACCGACTGCAGCACCGGGATCAACAGGGCCACGGCGCCAGCCAGTTCGAGGGCGCCGATGATGTACATGCCCGTGCTGCCCCAGCCGATCTTGTCGAAGGCGTCGACGGCGTACGAGTTCCCGATCAGCTTGGGCAGGGCGCTCGCGAGGCCGTAGAAAAGGGCGAGCAGTACCTGCACGGTGCGCAGGGCGATGCGGGCGCGGCGGCCGCGGGCGGCCGCGGACTCGGCGATGACGGGGGCGGATGCGACGGGGGCGGCGGTCTCGGACATCGGGTTCTCCTGTGGGAAGCGGTGCGTGCTGCTGTCACACGGGTAGACCGACCGTCGCCGCGGAACTCATCGCCGGCCGGCGGACTTTCGTGGACGCGCGGGCGACGTGGAGCACCGGGGCCCTGGAGTCCCAGAAGGCCTAGTGCCGCGACAGGCACTGGCACTGCCACTAGAGCGGGAACCACCCGTGCCCGATGTACCAGTGCCGGCCCGCCCGCAGGTGGTCACCGACCGCCCGCTCCACCGCGGTACGTCGGGGCAGGTTCTCGACCGGCAGCTCCGGGTCGCCGAACACGAACTGCACCGGTTCCTTGTCGGCCGTCTCCCGGTCCTCGCGGGCGACCCGGAAGCGATCCTGGAACCGCACGATGTTGGAGTCCGCGGGCAGATACTCCTTCAACTGCGGGTCCAGCAGCCAGGAGTGGCAGAGCGCGGCCCGGTACTTCTCCTCCGGGTAGTGCCGCGCGAAGAACTCCTCCGCCAGCGCCAGCGAGCGCTCGCACGCTGCCGGTGACAGCGGGCCGAAGTAGTCGGGGACATGGACGTTGAGGCAGGGAGTGCCGGGCGCCACGTCCAGGCCGGCCGCCGCGAGCACCCGCGACGTGCGCTGCCCGTGCCGCGCCCGCTCGAACTGCAGCCGCCCCAGCTGGTACAGCTCTCCCCGGAAGTGGTGGGTGAGCCACCACGGCGCCTGAAGGCCCGCCCGGCCGTACCGCCTGTGGTGCACGGCCATGTTCCGGCCGAGGTCGGCGAGGGTGCGCCGGGAGACGTCGTCGGGGATGCCCCGCGCGCGGTGGTACGCGCGCGTGTGCGGCAGCGCGGCCACGAACACGTACACGGGGAAGCAGCGCTGCAGCGGCCCCGACGCCCAGTCGAGCTGGGGCAGGTCGACCGGGCCGCCGATCTCCCCCATGCCCCGCACCAGCTCGTCGACCGACGCCTCGAGGAAGCGCCGCAGCTCGGGGTCGTCCGTCACGCGTCGGCCCATCCGTACGAGTTGGTTGATGTCCTCGTGCGGTACGGCGAGGTCGAGCAGTACCTCGGCCAGCTCATCGGCATCCGGCAGCACGCGGCGACCCCCTAGTCCCGTTCCCGTTGGTGAACGTCCGTCCCGAAGAGTACGTTGCCAACAGGAGCAATGATTGCGATGCGTACCGGCAGTGAGCCGACGACCGCGCGCAGTGCGCTGCGTGCGCGTTTCTGGCTGAGCGTGTGGGGGCTGGTCTGGGCGATCTTCGGTACGGCCGCGTTCGCCCTCGTGGGGCGCCCCGGGTGGGCGGCCGCCTGCGGGGTGCTGTGGCTGGTGATCACGGTCGACATGGCCGTCATCCTCAAGCACATCCGCGAGGGTCCGCACTACCAGCCTGGCCGCAACATTCCCCCGTACCGTCCGCCGGAGAGCCGGCCCCGTTGAGGGCCTGATCCGCCGGACAGGCGGCCCTGGCCGGCGCTCACGACTCGAACCGCGCCGCCTTCAGGTACTCCGGGTTGGGGTCCAGCGCGGCGGCCAGTCTGAAATGGCGTTTGGCCTGCTCGGCTTCGCCCCGGCGCTCAAAGGTCCGGGCGAGCGCGAAGTGCGCGAACGCGTTGTCCGGCTCGCGCTCCAGGACGATCGTGAACTCCAGCTCCGCGGGCCGCAGTTGGGCGGCGGCGAAGAAGGCACGCGCGCGCAGCAGCCGGGCGGCGGTGTTCTCCGGGTGCGCGGCGATGACTGAGTCGAGCAGCTTCACCGCGCCCCGCGGGTCCCGTGCGTTGAGCAGCTGCTCGGCGGCACGGAAGTCGATGACATGCGTCTCCGGAGTACGTCCGGTCGAACCGCTGATCTCGGGCACGGCAAAGTCCTTCCCTCACTGGAACGGTTCAACGCCCCGGAAGGGGGCCGCTATTCCTGGGACCGCTGGGACGAGGCGGTGCCCGCATGCGCTCTGCGGAGCAGGTCCGCCCAGACGTCCTTCACGCGGCGCTCCAGCTCTGCCAGTGGTACGTCGTTGTCGATCACGACGTCCGCGATCTCCCGGCGCTTGTCGCGGGTCGCCTGGGCGGCCATGCGCGCGCGGGCGTCCTCCTCGGTCATGCCGCGCAGCCGCACGAGCCGGTCGAGCTGGGTCTCGGAGCTCGCGTCGACGACGATCACGACGTCGTACAGGGGAGCCAGGCTGTTCTCGGCGAGGAGCGGCACGTCGTGCACCACGACGGCGTCCTGGGCGGCCGCTGCCTCCAGCTCGTGCGACCGCGCGCCCACCAGGGGGTGCACGATCGAGTTCAGGACGGCCAGCTTCTCCGGGTCGGCGAAGACGATCGACCCCAGTCTGGGCCGGTCCAGGCTGCCGTCGGCGGTGAGCACCTCGTCGCCGAAGGCCTCGACGACCGCCGCCAGCCCGGCCGTCCCCGGCGCGACGACCTCGCGCGCGATGCGGTCGGCGTCGATCAGCACGGCACCGCACTCGACGAGCAGTCGCGACACTTCACTCTTGCCGGCACCGATCCCGCCGGTCAGGCCCACCTTCAGCATGAGCCGAAGCTTAGGGCCTGGCACTGACAGCGGGCTCGGCGGCCGTCAGTTGTCGCCTTCGCGTTCCGCCAGGAAGCGCTCGAACTCGAGCCCGATCTCGTCCGCGGACGGGATGTCGACGGGCTCGGCGAGCATGTTGCCCCGGCTCTCGGCGCCGGCCGCGGCGTCGTACTGGTGCTCCAGGCCGGAGACGAGAGCGGTGAGCTCCTCGTCGCCCTCCTGGATCTGCCGGTCGATCTCCGTCTGTGTGCGGTGCGCGTCCGTGCGCAGGGAGTGCGCGATGCTGGGGAGCACCAGACCGGTGGCGGCCGTGATGGACTCCAGGACGGTCAGGGCAGCGTCGGGATACACGGACCGGGCGATGTAGTGCGGCACGTGCGCGGCGACGCCCAGCACGTCGAACCCGGCCTCCATGAGGCGGTACTCGACCAGGGACTCGGCGCTGCCGGGGACCTGCGCTTCGTCGAAGGGGCTGCGGTGGCCCGGGACGAGGTCGTTGCGGTTGCCGTGCGGGGTCAGGCCCACGGGGCGGGTGTGCGGGACGCCCATGGGGATGCCGTGGAAGTTCACGGACAGGCGGACGCCGAGCCGCTCCACGATCTGCTGGACGGCCGCGGAGAAGCGCTCCCACTCCACGTCCGGCTCGGGTCCGGACAGCAGCAGGAAGGGCGCTCCGGTGGCGTCCTGCACGAGCCGCACGTCGATCGTGGGCTCCTCGTACTCGGTCCACCGGTCACGCTTGAAGGTCAGCAGCGGGCGGCGGGCGCGGTAGTCCACAAGCCGGTCGTGGTCGAAGCGGGCGACGACCTGGTGGGGCTGCGAGTCGAGGAGCCGGTCGACGATCTGGTCGCCGGTCTCGCCCGCGTCTATGTATCCGTCGAAGTGGTAGAGCATGACAAGGCCGGCCGACTCCTGGGCGAGCGCCATGTCGACTGCAGCCAGGCCCTTCGGCTCCCATGCGTACAAACCCTGCGGATCAAGCACTGTGACCGCTCCTCCTCGTGTTCGTACAGCACAACGCGCCCCGGGACACGGGCATTCCCGCCCGTGCCCCTGATCAGGCGTCTCTTACGGGCTTTTCATGGCCTGCCGCGGTTTCCCCTGCCGCAGACCTACGAGGACAGCACGCGCGCGTGCAGCGAGGTGACCGCCCTGCGCGCGGAGGTGAACGCGCCGTGCTGCCAGGCGTCGGTGTAGCTGAGCCAATCGCCGGCGAACCAGACGCGTCCGGTCGGCTCGTTCAGCGGCTTGTAGCGGACGTCGTCGGGGCCGCCCGGGGTGTCGTGCCAGGCGGCCTCCAGGTGGGGCGTCTGGCGCCAGTGGTGGGAGAAGGAGGACGCGAGCTCGGTGCGGTACTTGTCGCCGTAGATCTTCACGCCGGCGGCCACCGCCCGCTCCTCCCGCCCCTTCGGGGTGAGCTTCGCGTACGAGTCCGCGTCGTCGTCATAGTTGTAATACCCGATGAGGACGCCTCGTTCACCATGGAAGCCGTACGAGGGGTGCCAGATGTGGGTGACGTCCTGATCCGTCTCGGTGATGCCGCCGTAGATGTGGTGGTCGAGCTCCCACCAGCGGGACCGGTATTCCAGGCCGATCTTGGCCGCGGAGGACGGAGTGATGGCCTCCAGCGCGGTCTGCACTCCGGAGCCGAGGTTGTGCGGGACCTTGGCGAGGATGTTGGGCGGCAGCGCGGCGACGCAGTAGTCGGCGTCGACGACCTTCGTGCGCCCGCCCTGGGTGTAGGTGACCGAGACGCCGCTCCCCTTGTCGGTGATCTTCGCGACGACCGCGCCGGTACGGATGCGGTGGGCGCCGATCGCGCGCGTGAGCGCCTTGGGTATCTGGTCCATGCCGCCGACGGGCTGGAACATCAACATGGCCTGGTCGAAGCCGAACTCGAAGGAGAAGTAGCGCCCGACCCCGCTGGCGAAGACCTCGGAGGCGGAGGGAACGTCCCCGAGCAGCACGCCCGGGGTGCCGGCGGCGGCCGGCACCGTCGTGTACCCGCGGCGCTCGCCGCCCTCGTACGTCAACTTGTCTCCGAGCTCGCCCCAGTCCTTGAGGAAGTCGACGAGCCGCTCCTGGTCGCTGGAGGTCAACTCCTTGTCGAGCGCACCCTTGTTGGTGGCCTTGGCGAGCAACTCCGAGACGTAGCCGTAGACATCGGCCTTCGCCGTCCGGTACCGCATGGGCTTGGTCATTCCGGCGGACTCGTTGTAGAGGTACGCGTCGGCGTTGACGTTGGTGAACACCTCGATGGGGACGCCGAGTTCACGGCAGTAGTCGAGGGTGACCATCCACTGCGGGATGCGGGCGGGCCCGCAGTTCATGTAGTGGCCGTCGGTGAAGCGGGCGGTCTGCGTGTTGCCGTACAGGTCGGTCGTCGTGTCGCCGCCGCGCACGGTGAAGTTGCGTCCGCCGGTGCGGCCTCTGGCCTCCAGGACCGTACAGTCGTAGCCGGCCTTGCCGAGTTCGTACGCGGTGGCGAGCCCCGCGATGCCGCCGCCGACGATGACGACCTTGGCGGCTCCGCGTCCGGTGAGGCTGAAGTCGCCTGCGTTGAGGGCCCGGAAGGGCTGTTCGCGCTGGGCGGCCTGCGCGGTGGGGGCGAGGCCCAGGGCCCCCATGGTGGCGAACATGGCGCCTGCACCGCTGGTGAGGCCTACGTTGCGAAGGAATGCGCGGCGGCTGCCGCCGGAGGTGTGCTGAGTGTGTGCCATCTGTCGGCTCCCCTTTTCCCGATCCCGAATGACCGGGGGAGCCTCCCAACGCCGCGTTACGGCCCATCAGTTACTCGTGTATCCCGCACGTTTCTGCAAGGGGTGACGTGAATGCCTTTGGGGGCGCGGGGCTGTATCGATGTGCGGCTCCGCCGCGTGGGCGCGACAAGCCCCCGCCGGCCCGCAGCCGAACGACAACCCTGCTTCTGGGCAACACTGAGGGCCCGCACCTCGAAAGGTACGGGCCCTCAAGCTCAACGGCTAAGCCTCAGCGGCAGCGTTCAGCTCTGACCACCGGCCAGCTTCTCGCGCAGGGCGGCAAGCGCCTCGTCCGAGGCCAGCGCGCCGGAGTTGTCCGGGCCCTCGGAGGAGTACGAACCACCGCCGCCGCCACCGGACGCGGCCGGAGCCGCACCCGCAGCGTCGCCGCCCTCGGCGGCAGCCGCAGCGTCCGCCTCGCGGGACTTGATGACCTGCTGCTGGTGCTGCTCGAAGCGGGTCTGCGCCTCGGCGTACTGGTTCTCCCACACCTCACGCTGGGACTCGTAGCCCTCGAGCCAGTCGTTGGTCTCGGGGTCGAAGCCCTCGGGGTAGATGTAGTTGCCCTGGTCGTCGTACGACGCGGCCATGCCGTACAGGGTCGGGTCGAACTCGACCGTCGCCGGGTCGGCACCGAAGGCCTCGTTGGCCTGCTTCAGCGAGAGGCTGATGCGACGGCGCTCGAGGTCGATGTCGATGACCTTGACGAAGATCTCGTCGTTGACCTGGACGACCTGCTCCGGGATCTCCACGTGGCGCTCGGCCAGCTCGGAGATGTGCACCAGACCCTCGATGCCCTCGTCCACGCGGACGAACGCACCGAACGGAACCAGCTTCGTGACCTTGCCGGGCACGACCTGGCCGATCTGGTGGGTGCGGGCGAACTGCTGCCACGGGTCTTCCTGGGTCGCCTTCAGCGACAGGGAGACACGCTCGCGGTCCATGTCGACGTCGAGGACCTCGACGGTGACTTCCTGGCCGACCTCGACAACCTCGGAGGGGTGGTCGATGTGCTTCCAGGACAGCTCGGAGACGTGGACCAGACCGTCGACGCCACCCAGGTCCACGAAGGCACCGAAGTTGACGATCGAGGAGACCACACCGGAGCGGACCTGACCCTTCTGGAGGGTCGTGAGGAACGTCTGGCGGACCTCGGACTGGGTCTGCTCCAGCCAGGCACGGCGGGACAGGACCACGTTGTTGCGGTTCTTGTCCAGCTCGATGATCTTGGCCTCGAGCTCCTTGCCCACGTAGGGCTGGAGGTCGCGAACGCGGCGCATCTCGACCAGGGAGGCCGGGAGGAAGCCACGGAGGCCGATGTCGAGGATGAGACCACCCTTGACGACCTCGATGACGGTACCGGTGACGATGCCGTCCTCTTCCTTGATCTTCTCGATGGTGCCCCAGGCGCGCTCGTACTGGGCGCGCTTCTTCGAGAGGATCAGGCGGCCTTCCTTGTCCTCCTTCTGGAGAACAAGGGCCTCGATCTCGTCGCCGACCTTGACGACCTCGTTGGGGTCGACGTCGTGCTTGATCGAGAGCTCTCGGCTCGGGATGACACCTTCGGTCTTGTAACCGATGTCGAGCAGGACCTCGTCCCGGTCGACCTTCACGATGACGCCGTCGACGATGTCGCCGTCGTTGAAGTACTTGATCGTCTCGTCGATCGCGGCGAGGAATGCTTCCTCGTTACCGATGTCGTTGACCGCAACCTGCGGGGTCGTTGCGGTGGTCTCGGTGCTGCTCGTCATGTGGGAAAGGGCTCCGGTACGGACATTGAAGTCGTAGGTACTGCTACGCCGGGAGCCCGTATCGCTCTGAAGAAGCCGGACAGCCAAGGAAGCGCCCCACCGGACAATGGTGATGGCGCCTCGACAACCGAGGGGACATACGACAGATGCGAGCGCAGCCTGCTACGTCTGAGGAGCGCAGGCCCGCAGCGCAACTTGTAGCATACGGGGGCAGCCGGGCAGGGTCAATGCGCGAAGGCGCACACCCGGGGCGGATCGCCGCATACCCGGCACAAGAACCGTCTCTGGAGGCCACGCAGGCCTGAGAGACCCCTTCTGTGACACCGCCAGTGGGTCGGTGGTGTCGTGAAGGTGACGGAAGAGTACGACGAGGGAGCCGATCATCCAAGAGGGCGAAGCGTTCGAGCCCGAGGCCACCCGGCGCGCGTCGGGCGCCGCGGAAAGTGCCCGGGCGAACCGGGGCTGGTGGGACCGGAACGCGGACGAGTACCAGGTCGAGCACGGCACGTTTCTCGGCGACGACAGGTTCGTGTGGAGTCCCGAGGGACTCGACGAGGTGGAGGCGGAGCTGCTCGGCCCGCCGGAGGAGCTGAAGGGAAGGGACGTCCTCGAGATCGGCGCGGGCGCGGCCCAGTGCGCGCGCTGGCTGGCCGCCCAGGGCGCCCGCCCGGTCGCCCTGGACATCTCGCACCGCCAGCTCCAGCACGCGCTGCGCATCGGCGCGTCGTTCCCTCTGGTGTGCGCCGACGCGGGCACGCTGCCCTTCGCGGACGGCTCCTTCGACCTGGCGTGTTCGGCCTACGGGGCGCTGCCCTTCGTCGCCGACCCGGTGCTGGTGCTGAGGGAGGTGCGCCGGGTGCTGCGTCCGGGCGGCCGCTTCGTCTTCTCGGTGACCCATCCGATCCGCTGGGCGTTCCCGGACGAGCCGGGCCCCGAGGGCCTGTCCGTCGCCTCCTCGTACTTCGACCGCACGCCCTATGTCGAGCAGGGCGAGGACGGCGGCGCGGTCTACGTCGAGCACCACAGGACGCTCGGCGACCGGGTGCGCGACGTGGTGGCCGGCGGTTTCCGCCTCGTCGACCTGGTCGAGCCGGAGTGGCCGGCCTGGAACACCTCGGAGTGGGGCGGCTGGTCACCACTGCGCGGGAACCTGATCCCCGGTACGGCGATCTTCGTGTGCGAGCGGGACTGATTCGCTTTTTCATCTTCATCCGCACGCGCGCGTACGCGGAGGAGCTCGCCCCGCACGCGCGCGTGCGGGGCGTTTTCGCGCACGCGCGCGTGCGGGGCGTTTTCGCGGACGTACGACACTAGGGGCGTGATCCGTTACGACGCCCTGGACGTGCTGCCCGTACGCGGTGCTCTGCCTGCCCTGACCGACGCGCTGGAGGGGCACGGCACCGCTGTCCTGGTGGCGCCGCCCGGTACGGGCAAGACGACGCTGGTGCCGCTGGCGCTGGCGGGGCTGCTCGGTGACGGGCCGGCACGGCGGGTGGTCGTGGCCGAGCCGCGGCGGATCGCGGCGCGGGCGGCGGCGCGGCGGATGGCGTGGCTGCTGGGCGAGAAGGTCGGCGAGAGCGTCGGGTACACCGTGCGCGGCGAGCGGGTCGTCGGGCGCCACGCGCGCGTGGAGGTCGTCACGACCGGTGTGCTGCTCCAGCGGCTGCAGCGCGACCAGGAGCTGGCCGGCGTCGACGTGGTGGTGCTCGACGAGTGCCACGAGCGGCACCTGGACGCGGACACCGCGGCGGCCTTCCTCTGGGACGTACGGGAGACGCTGCGGCCTCAGCTGCGGCTGGTGGCCGCGTCGGCGACGACCGACGCGCAGGGGTGGGCGCGGCTGCTGGGCGGGGCGCCGGTGGTGGAGGCGGACGGTGCCGCGCATCCGGTCGACGTCGTGTGGGCGCCGCCGGTACGGCCCGTGCGGCCGCCGCACGGCATGCGGGTCGATCCGGCGCTGCTCGCGCATGTGGCGTCGCTGGTGCGGCGGGCTCTGGCCGAGCGGGACGGGGACGTGCTGTGTTTTCTGCCGGGCGTGGGCGAGATCGCGCGCGTGGCGGGGCAGTTGGGGGATCTCGGCGGCATCGAGGTACTGCAGGTGCACGGGCGGGCTCCGGCCGCCGTGCAGGACGCGGTGCTGGCTCCCGGGCAGCGGCGCCGGGTGGTGCTGGCGACCTCGGTGGCCGAGTCGTCGCTGACCGTTCCGGGTGTCCGGGTGGTCGTCGACTCGGGGCTGGCGCGGGAGCCCCGCGTCGATCACGCGCGCGGGCTGAGCGCGCTGACGACGGTGCGGGCCTCGCAGGCGGCCGGACGGCAGCGGGCCGGGCGGGCCGGGCGTGAGGCGCCGGGTGCGGTGTACCGGTGCTGGGCGGAGGCCGAGGACGCGCGTCTGCCGCGCTTCCCGTCGCCGGAGATCAAGGTGGCCGACCTGACGGCGTTCGCCCTGCAGGCGGCGTGCTGGGGGGACCCGGAAGCGTCCGGGCTGGCCCTGCTGGATCCGCCGCCGGCCGGGGCGATGGCGGCGGCGAGAGGCGTACTGGTGGCCATCGGGGCGGTGGACTTGGCCGGCCGGGCCACGCAGCGGGGCGGTGCGCTGGCTCGGCTGGGCGTGCATCCGCGGCTGGGGCGGGCGTTGCTGGACACTTCCGGTGCCGGGGCCGAGGCAGTCGCGCTGCTGAGCGAGGAGGCGCCGAGGGAGTACGGGGACGACCTGGCGGCCGCCCTGCGCACTGCTCGGCGTGGAGGTGACGCCTATGCGGCGCGATGGCGTGCGGAGGTACGGCGGCTACGGGCGAACGGCGAGAACTCATCGGCGCACAGCGCGGACGACCGCACCGCGGGACTCGTCGCCGCCCTCGCCTTCCCCGAGCGGGTCGCCAGGGCCGACGGCGGCTCGTACCTCATGGCCTCCGGCACCCGCGCCGAGCTCCGCGACGGCAGCCCGCTGCGCGGTGCCCCGTGGATCGCCGTGGCCGTCGCGGATCGTCCCGTCGGCAAGGGGCACGCGCGCGTGCAGCTGGCCGCCGTGGTCGACGAGGACACGGCCCGGTCGGCGGCGGCGTCTTTGTACTCCGAGGCCCAGGAGGTCCACTGGGCCGACGGCGACGTCGTGGCGCGGCAGGTGGAACGGCTGGGCGCGATCGAGCTGGCGGTGCGGCCCTTGAGGGACGCCGACCCCGTACTCGTACGCGATGCGCTTCTCGAAGGGCTGCGGCAGGAAGGGTTCGGGCTGCTGCGGTGGACGCCCGACGCCGGCGTACTGCGTCAGCGGCTCGCGTTCCTGCGCCTGCACCTCGGGGAGCCGTGGCCCGAGGTATCCGACGATGCGCTCCACGCGCGCGTGGACGAGTGGCTGGAGCCCGAGCTGAGCCGGGCCCGGCGGCGCGCTGACCTCGCGCGGATCGACGCCGGGCAGGCGCTCGGCAGGCTGCTGCCGTGGGCGTCCGGGGAGGCCGCGCGGCTCGACGAACTCGCGCCGGAACGGATCGCCGTACCGAGTGGGTCCAGGATTCGCATCGACTACGGCAACCCCGAACAGCCCGTGCTCGCCGTGAAGTTGCAGGAAATGTTCGGGCTGCACGAGTCGCCCGCCGTCGCGGGCGTGCCGCTGCTCGTGCATCTCCTCTCCCCCGCCGGCCGCCCGGCCGCCGTCACCGCCGACCTCGCCTCCTTCTGGAAGGACGGCTACAAGGGCGTACGGGCGGAGCTGCGCGGCCGGTATCCGAAGCATCCGTGGCCCGAGGATCCCGCCACCGCCGAACCGACGCGCTACACCAACCAACGGCTCAGGCGGTGACCGGTTCCGGCGTGGCGGATTCGGCCGGTTCCGGGTCGCCGGGGCGGCGGCTGCGCGCCTCCAGGTAGAGGGAGAGCGACAGCAGGAGCGCGCCGAGGATCAGGAAGCCCCAGGGCAGATACGACGTCATCAGCAGGACCAGGGTGCGGTTGGACTTGACCAGGGCGACCGTGTGCTTGATGTAGTCCTCGCGCATCTTCACGTGACCGGCGAAGGCCGTGACCTTGTCGCGGCCGCCGAGCAGGGTGCCGCCGCGGAGCTCCTCCTTGTGGATCTCCTCGCCGTAGACGGGCGCGCCGGTGACCGGCTCGACCCAGAACTTGCGGACCGTGGTGTACCAGATGCTCGTCCCCGTCTTGGCGAGCGACTCCTGGGTGACGCCCTTGACCGGCATGGTCTTCGGGAAGTGGACCTTGGTCCAGGGGATGGTCTGCTCGAAGTAGTAGACCTCGAGGCCGCGGAAGTTCTGGGTGCCCTTGTAGTGGATGGGGTTGGTGGTGCGGGTCTGCGCGTCGAAGTACTCGTAGTCCCGTTTCTGCGTCAGGAACGGCCACTTGAACTCGATGCCGGTCCGCTTCACCGCGTCCCCGTCGACCATCTCGCCGGTGGCGTGGACCGGGGCCTGGCTGTGTGCGTCGAAGATGTAGCGCTCGGGGATCTTGGAGACCATCTTGCCGTCGGGGCCCTGGACATAGGACAGGCCGTCCCAGACGACGACGTCCCGGCCGGCCGTCTTGTCGATCTTCTTCGCGGCCTCGACGTTGCCCTTGAGGGTCTGCACGATGGTGACCTTGGAGACCTTCCGCGCCTTCATCGTGCCGTAGTCGAGGAGGGTCGCGCCCTTCGCCTCCAGGACCATGTCCTGGTACTGGTTGGCGGGGATCTTTGCCAGGCGCGGGAAGGCGTAGTAGCGCAGCAGCGGGGACAGCGCCGCGAAGAACACGGCGAAGGCGAGCAGGACCAGACTGGCCTTGCGGCGCATCTCGGCCTCCCTCCCGGGCGGTTACGGGTGTGCGGGCACCGTCGTCAGCATCGGCTTCGGGGACGTCTTGCCGGTGGGACTGCCCATGGCCGTGATGGTGAAGACCAGCGCGAGCGCGAGGGCGAGACCGGTCGCGGCGGCGATCAGGGCGCGCATGCCTGCCTCCCGACGGACTGGAACTGATACATCGTCAGGTCCGGCACCGTAGCAACGGGTGGGCGAGATGAGAACACGTTGCACACACACGAGGGCGCCCCTGCCGCCGAAGCGGAAGGGGCGCCCGATCGTGAGGTGTTACGCGGAGGGGCTCGCCGATGGGCTGGGGGACGGGCTCGCCGAGGTGTCGGCGGCGGCCACGGTCAGCGGGACGTTGATCGCCGCGCCGCCCGCAGTGGTGACACGGAGCATGAAGGTGCCGGTGTTGTCGTCGGAGTACAGCTTCGGCAGCTCCAGCAGGCCCTTCGCATCCGTCGTGAGGCCCGTCAGGGTGCGGACGGTCTTGCCGTCGGCGTCCTTGAAGTACGGGCCCTTGTCGTCCTCGGTCGGGTCGAGCGCCGACTTGATCAGCATGGCGGTGACCGCGACCTTGTCGGCGACGGCGCCCTTGTAGGTGGCCTTCACCTCGACCTGGTCGGCGAACGTGCCGCCCGGAGTGCAGGTCAGCGCGGTGTCGCTGGTGCGGACGAGGGTGTCGGCGACGCGCTCGGTGACGGTGGCCTTGTAGTCGAGGCCGGTGACCGAGCGGCCCACGACGGTGGCGCGGACGGTCAGGTCGCCGGTCTTCTCGCCCGCCTGCAGGGTGGGGGCGACGGCCACGCCGGAGCTGTTGGTGGTGACCGTGGCGACGCTCTCACCGCCGGTGAAGGTGGTGTCGGTGTCGCCGACGATGGTGAAGCGGACCCTGACCTTGCCGACGGCCTTGCCGGCCTTGGTCTCGGCCTTGGTGCTGATCTTCTTGGCGAAGGCGTCGCCGGCCATCGCGGTGAGCTTCGCGGTGCCCGCGTCCTCCAGGTGGTCCACCGTGTCGGTGGGGGTGGGGGACGGGCTGCCCGGCGTGGTCGGGTCGCTCGGCGTGGTCGGACTGGTGCTGCCGCCCGGCTTGGTGGGGCTCGGGCTCGGGCTCGACTTGTCCGGTTCCGAGGGAGACGGAGAGGTGCTGGCCCCGGTCGAGTCGTCGCTGCGGCCCGAGGGGATGGAGCCGGTGCCGTCCGGGATCTCGTGGGTGCCCTTGCGGTAGTACTCCAGCCACGACAGGACGAGGTTCAGGTAGTCCTGCGAGTTGTTGTAGCTGAGGATCGCGCGGTTGAGGTCCGCGTGGGCGGACAGGTCCCAGTCGTTGCGGCACAGGTAGTGGCCGGCGGCGAGGGCGGCGTCGTAGACGTTGTTGGGGTCCTTCACACCGTCGCCGTTGCCGTCGCGGCCCGCCCACGCCCAGGTGGACGGGATGAACTGCATGGGACCGACGGCCTGGTCGTAATGGCTGTTGCCGTCGTACTGGCCGTTGTCGGTGTCCTTGATCAGCGCGAAGCCGTTGCCGTCGAGCTGCGGGCCGAGGATCGGGGTGATCGTGGTGCCGTCGGCGTTGACGTTGCCGCCGCGGGCCTGGCCCGACTCCACCTTGCCGATCGCGGCGAGCAGTTGCCAGGGCAGGTTGCAGCCGGGCTTGGAGCCGCGCAGCTCGGCCTCGGCCTTCTTGTAGGCGTCGAGGACGGTCGCGGGGATGCCGGACTCGGAGTCGCCCGTGGAGACCGGAGTGCCTATGGTCGGCGAGGGGCTCGGGCTGTTGAGCGGCGGCAGGTCCGTGTAGTACGGCGAGTTGCCGGTCGCGGCGCCGTCGCCGGCGGTCGCATCGGGTGAGGGCTGCGCGTCCGAGGCGGTCCGTCTGCCGTGGTCGTCGACCGAGACTCCCGGAGCCTGGGACGCGGACAGGGCTGCGACCGCGGCCGCGGCCACGGCGGTGGTTGCCGCCCCCTTGGCCAGCCTCCTGCCGAATTGCGCCGCCATAGAGTGAACCCCTCCCGTGGACGCGCGAGCGTCCCTCTTCGTCTGCCGAGCGTGCGTGCTCGCCCCTGTTGGGACGAGCGACCCGGCGTGCGGGTTGCCCTCGTACTGCTGTCGAGTTGTTCCGTTCGCCTGTTCGACCGTGCCACCCGGCACGGTGACCCAGGCGACCCTACGACAACTTCCTTTCCACGGGGACCCGTTCGTGCCCGAATTTCACCAGTTGGCCATGTCCCATCGGGGCGGCGTCACGGCCCGCATACTGGACCGAAGTGATCACCCGGGCCGGCGCCGACACGGCTGCGCCCGGGCAACGTCCCGTGCGAGGAGCCCAGTTGCCGTTCACCCTGAGCCATGCGGCCGCCATGCTGCCCGCCGTACGTCCCGACGGGACCGGCCGAGGCCGACTGGTTCCGGCCATGCTCGTGGCCGGTTCCTTCGCGCCCGACATGACCTACTACGCGGCGAGTGCGGTGTCCGGGGCGATGGAGTTCGGGGACGTCACGCACTCCTTCCCCGGCGTCTTCACGGTCGACGTGCTGGTGGCCTGGGCACTGGTCGGACTGTGGCTGCTGCTGCGCGAGCCACTGGTGGCACTGCTGCCCCCGACCTGGCAGCCACGCCCGGCCGCCCTGCTGCGGTGCGGGACGCCACGCGCGCGTGTACGACCGTCCCTGGTCGCGCGCTGGTACGTCTCCGCGGCCCTCGGCGCACTGACCCACGTGGTGTGGGACGCCTTCACGCATCTCGACCGGTGGGGCATGCGGCTGTTTCCCGTACTGGGCCGGGACTTCTCGGGCTTTCCTCTGTACTGGTATCTGCAGTACGGGGGTTCTGCGGTGGCCGCGGTGGTGATCGCGGTGTGGCTGGCACGTGCGTTGGCGCGGGTACCGGCGGAGGCACCGGGCACGGGCCCGGTGGGTGTCGCCGTGTTGTCGGTTCGGGATCGGTGGTGCGCCGGGGCGTTGATCGGCGGATGTGCGGTGGTGGGGGCCGCGCAGCGCGCGAGCAAGTGGTGGGCGTACTGGGGCTCGACGGCGAAGCCGTGGGAACTCATCCCGACGGTGTGCTTCGGGGCGGGCGCGGGGCTGGTGCTGGGCGTGCTGCTGTACGGGGTGGGGGTCAGGGTGTGGCGCCCGGCGCCGGCTGTCAGGGAACCGGAGCGGGTCAGCGCGGAGCCGTGCCGTCCGGGCGGTCGGTGAGGGTGCCGGCCAGCGCGGGGCTCGTGCTGAGCATGCTGCTCTACGCGGCGGGGGCCAGCGTGCGGCGCCCAGCGGCGGCCGTCGGGGAACCGGAGCCGGTCAGCGCGGAGCCGGGCCGTCCGGGCGGTCGGTGAGGGTGCCGGCGGTCACGATGAACACCGTGACGGTGCGTGCGGAGCGGCACCGGCGGACGCGGACGACGAACCCGGCCAGATAACTGCGGCCCAGTCCGGCCCACAGCCGCCAGGCGCGCGGCTCCGAGGGACCCGTTGCACGCCAGGGCAGTCGGCGCCGTAGGTCCGCCGCCGTGCGGCGCAGGACGACGGCGAGGTCGGTGGGGATGCGGGCGGTGCTTGCGCCGGCTGCGAAGGCCGGCACCGGCGCGGGTGGCTCGGCGGAGGCCACCTCGGCACTCGCCTGCGCTCTCGCCGGCCGGCGGTTGAGCATGCGTATACCCATGCCCGCATCCTGACGGGGCGAAGGCGGTGGGGGCCTTTTCGCGGGGGCCACCTGAGTGACGGGCCCTGCGGGGGCTGGGCCGGGGATGTTGCGGATCGGCCGGTCGCGGGTGCCTGGGTCGGTTCGGTGTCACGGGACTGCGGGACTGCGGGACTGCGGGACTGCGGGACTGCGGGACTGCGGGACTGCGGGACTGCGGGACTGCGGGACTGCGGGACTGCGCCGAAATGGTTGCCCGCCGCTGCGGCGGAGGGTCGGTCCCGGCACTGCCGGGTGCGGGCCTGGGCCGGGGATGTTGCGGATCGGCCGGTCGCGGGTGCCCGGGTCGGTCCGGTGCCGCGAGACTGCGGGACCGCGCCGGCACGACTACCCGCCGCTGCCGCGGAGGGCCAGTCCCGGCACTGCCGGATGCGGGCCTGGGCCCTGTCCCACCGCCGACTCCCGCGAACACGTCCAGCGGCGCCCGCAGGGACACAGCACCCGCCATCCCACAGCAGACGCCCCCCCAGGCGCACCCCCGCACGGAGAATGCGCCCGCCGCACTACCGGGCGCAAGCCAAGACCCCGCCCCCCGCCGGAGGCTAATGCGCAGCCGACTCCCAGTCCGCCCCCACGCCCACCGAAACCCCGAGCGGGACGTTCAGCTGGACTGCGTCGGACATTTCGCGGCGGACGATCTCCTCCACCGCCGCGCGCTCGCCGGGGGCGATCTCCAGGACGATTTCGTCGTGGACCTGGAGGAGCATGCGGGACGTGAGGTCCGCCGTCCGCAGTGCGCCGTCCACCTTGAGCATGGCGATCTTGACGATGTCCGCGGCGGTGCCCTGGATGGGCGCGTTGAGGGCCATGCGCTCGGCTGCCTCGCGGCGCTGGCGGTTGTCGCTGTTGAGGTCGGGGAGGTAGCGGCGGCGGCCGAAGAGCGTCGCCGTGTAGCCCGTCGCCCGCGCCTCGTCGACCGCCCGGCGCAGATAGTCCCGGACGCCGCCGAAGCGCTCGAAGTACGCGTCCATCAGGCCACGCGCCTCGCCCGCGTCGATGTTCAGCTGCTGGGACAGGCCGAACGCCGACAGGCCGTACGCCAGGCCGTACGACATGGCCTTGATCTTGCGGCGCATCTCCGCGTCCACCCCGGCGGGCTCGACGGCGAACACCTGGGAGGCCGCGGTGGTGTGCAGGTCCTCGCCGGAGGTGAACGCCTCGATCAGGCCCTCGTCCTCGGAGAGGTGGGCCATCACGCGCAGTTCGATCTGGCTGTAGTCGGCCGTCATCAACGACTCGAAGCCCTCGCCTACGACGAAGCCTCGGCGGATCGCGCGACCCTCGTCCGTGCGGACCGGGATGTTCTGCAGGTTCGGGTCCGTGGACGACAGGCGGCCGGTCGCGGCGACCGTCTGGTTGAAGGTGGTGTGGATGCGGCCGTCGGCGGCGATCGTCTTGATCAGGCCCTCGACGGTGACCCGCAGCTTCGCCTGCTCGCGGTGGCGGAGCATGACGACCGGCAGTTCGTTGTCCGTCTGGGCGGCGAGCCAGGCCAGGGCGTCGGCGTCCGTGGTGTAGCCGGTCTTGGTCTTCTTCGTCTTGGGCAGGCCCAGCTCGCCGAAGAGGACCTCCTGGAGCTGCTTGGGCGAGCCCAGGTTGAACTCGTGCCCGGCCGCCGCGTGCGCCTCCTTCACCGCCTGCTGGACGGCGCCGGCGAACATCTGCTCCATGGCCTCCAGGTGGGCCCGGTCGGCGGCGATGCCGTGCCGCTCCATGCGGGCGAGGAGGACGGAGGTGGGCAGCTCCATGTCCTGGAGCAGGTCCGCGGCGCCGACCTCCTCCAGCCGGCCCCGGAACGCCTCCCCGAGGTCGAGGATCGCGCGGGCCTGCACCATGAGGGCCTCGGCCTCGGCACCGTCGTCGGCACCGAAGGCGAGCTGCCCGTCGGCCGCCGCGGCGGGGGCCAGCTCGCGGCCCAGGTACTCCAGGGACAGCGCGTCCAGGTCGAAGGAGCGGCGGCCCGGCTTGACCAGGTAGGCGGCCAGCGCGGTGTCCATCGAGACACCGGCGACGCTCCAGCCGTGCTCGGCGAAGACCCGCATGGCGCCCTTGGCGTTGTGCAGGACCTTGGGGCGGTCGTCGGCGGCCAGCCAGGCCACCCATGCGCTCTCGTCGGCCTCGTCCAGCTGGGACGGGTCGAACCAGGCGGCCGGACCCTCGGCAGTGGCGAGGGCGACCTCGGCGACCGAGCCGGTGCCCAGCGCCCAGGTGTCGACCGTGGCGACGCCGAGCGGCTGCACGCCGTGCTCGGTGAGCCAGCCGGGCAGCTCGCCCGTGCCCAGCACCGTCCCGTCCACCTCCACGCCGGCGGCGGCCACCGGAGTCGCCCCGGCCTCCTCGCCGCCCGGGTCCACCGCGAACAACCGCTCACGCAGCGAGGGGTTCCTGATCTCCAGGGTGTCCAGGACCATCGCGACGGCCGTGCGGTCGTACGGAGCGCGCTCCAGGTCGGCGACCACCTTGGGCAGCTCTACCGTGCGCACCATCTCGGTCAGGCGGCGGTTGAGCTGGACGGACTCCAGGTGGTCGCGCAGGTTCTGCCCGGCCTTGCCCTTGACCTCCTCGACGCGCTCCACGAGTTCCGCGAACGAACCGAACTGGTTGATCCACTTCGCGGCGGTCTTCTCGCCGACCCCGGGGATGCCCGGCAGGTTGTCGGACGGGTCGCCGCGCAGGGCAGCGAAGTCGGGGTACTGCGCGGGCGTCAGCCCGTACTTCTCGAAGACCTTCTCCGGGGTGAACCGGGTCAGCTCGGAGACGCCCTTCGTCGGGTACAGCACCGTCGTGTTCTCGCTGACCAGCTGGAAGGAATCGCGGTCGCCGGTGACGATCAGCACCTCGAAGCCCTCGGCCTCGGCCTGGGTGGCGAGGGTGGCGATGATGTCATCCGCCTCGAAGCCGTCCACCGCGAACCGCGACGCGTGCATCGCGTCGAGGAGCTCGCCGATCAGCTCGACCTGGCCCTTGAACTCGTCCGGGGTCTTGGAGCGGTTCGCCTTGTACTCCGTGAACTCCTCGGAGCGCCAGGTCTTTCGGGAGACGTCGAAGGCCACCGCGAAGTGTGTGGGCTCCTCGTCACGCAGGGTGTTGGCCAACATCGACGCGAAGCCGTAGATCGCGTTCGTCGGCTGGCCCGTCGCGGTCGTGAAGTTCTCCGCGGGCAGCGCGAAGAACGCGCGGTAGGCCAACGAGTGCCCGTCCATGAGCATGAGGCGGGGCCGCTTGCCGCCGGAGGTCTTCTCGGTCTTCTTCGATGCTGTCTCTGCCACGACCCCGATCCTGCCACGAGCCACTGACACTCCGACCCCCGCACGCCCCGGTCGCCCTCCTGACAGCCTCGCTGTCACCGGCACGTGCGAGGATCGAAGTGGTGCCTCGCACATGTCTGTGAAGGGGTATCCCGCATGTGTCTGTGAAGGAGAGTGCGCGATGGCGACGAAGCCGCCCCAGAGCGACCCGGTCCAGGACGCGCCGCAGGTCGCCGAGCCGAAGCACGCAGCGGCGGGACTCCCCGCCATCGGGCACACCCTGCGCATCGCCCAGCAGCAGATGGGCGTGAAGCGGACCGCGCTGACCCTGCTGCGCGTCAACCAGAAGGACGGCTTCGACTGCCCGGGCTGCGCCTGGCCGGAGCCGGACCACCGGCACAAGGCGGAGTTCTGTGAGAACGGCGCGAAGGCGGTGGCCGAGGAGGCCACCCTGCGCCGGGTCACCCCCGAGTTCTTCGCCGCGCACTCCGTCGCCGACCTCGCGAACCGCAGCGGCTACTGGCTGGGCCAGCAAGGGCGGCTGACGCACCCCGTGTATCTCCCCGAAGGGGGCACGCACTACGAGCCGGTGAGCTGGGAGCGTGCCTTCGACATCGTCGCCGAGGAGCTCGCCGCCCTCGGCTCCCCCGACGAGGCGCTGTTCTACACCTCGGGCCGCACCAGCAACGAAGCCGCCTTCCTCTACCAGCTGTTCGCCCGGCAGCTCGGCACGAACAACCTGCCCGACTGCTCCAACATGTGCCACGAGTCGTCCGGTTCGGCACTGAGTGAGACGATCGGCATCGGCAAGGGCAGCGTCCTGCTGGAGGACCTCTACAAGGCCGACCTGATCATCGTCGCCGGCCAGAACCCCGGCACCAACCACCCGCGTATGCTCTCCGCCCTCGAGAAGGCCAAGGAGAACGGCGCCAAGATCATCAGCGTCAACCCGCTGCCCGAGGCGGGCATGGAGCGGTTCAAGAACCCCCAGACCCCGCACGGCATGCTCAAGGGCGCCGCCCTCAACGACCTGTTCCTGCAGATCCGCATCGGCGGCGACCAGGCCCTCTTCCGCCTCCTCAACAAACTGATCCTCGAGACCGAGGACGCCGTCGACCAGACCTTCGTCGACGAACACACCCACGGCTACGAGGAGTTCGCGGCAGCCGCCCGCGCCGCCGACTGGGACGAGACCCTCGCCGCCACCGGACTCACCCGCGAGGAGATCGAGCAGATGCTGCGCATGGTGCTCGCCTCGCAGCGCACCATCGTGTGCTGGGCGATGGGCCTCACCCAGCACAAGCACTCCGTGCCGACCATCCGCGAGGTCGTCAACTTCCTTCTCCTGCGCGGCAACATCGGCCGCCCGGGCGCGGGCGTGTGCCCGGTGCGCGGCCACTCGAACGTGCAGGGCGACCGCACCATGGGCATCTTCGAGCGCCCCGCACCCGCCTTCCTGGACGCCCTGGAGAAGGAGTTCGGCTTCGCACCGCCGCGCGAGCACGGCTACGACGTCGTCGAGGCCATCCGAGCCCTGCGCGACGGCCGGGCGAAGGTCTTCTTCGCCATGGGCGGCAACTTCGTCTCCGCCTCCCCCGACACCGAGGTCACCGAGGCGGCCATGCGGCGCGCCCGCCTCACCGTCCACGTGTCGACGAAGCTCAACCGCTCGCACGCCGTCACGGGCGCGCGTGCGCTCGTCCTGCCCACCCTGGGACGCACCGAGCGCGATCTCCAGGGCAGCGGCGAGCAGTTCGTGACCGTCGAGGACTCCATGGGCATGGTGCACGCCTCCCGCGGCCGCCTGGAGCCCGCGAGCACCCACCTGCTGTCCGAACCGGCCATCGTCTGCCGCCTGGCACGCCGCGTGCTCGGCGAGGACAGCACCGTGCCGTGGGAGGAGTTCGAGAAGGACTACGCCACGATCCGTGACCGCATCGCGCGCGTGGTCCCCGGCTTCGACGACTTCAACGCGCGCGTGGCCCACCCCGGAGGCTTCACCCTCCCGCACGCCCCGCGCGACGAACGCCGCTTCACCACGGCGACGGGCAAGGCGAACTTCACGGCGGCCCCCGTCGAGTACCCCGAACTGCCCGAAGGCCGGCTGCTGTTGCAGACCCTGCGCTCGCACGACCAGTACAACACCACGATCTACGGCCTCGACGACCGCTACCGCGGCATCAAGAACGGCCGCCGGGTCGTGCTCGTCAACCCCGACGACGCGCGGACGCTCGGGGTCGCCGACGGGTCGTACGTCGACCTGGTCGGCGAGTGGAAGGACGGCGTGGAGCGCAGGGCGAGCGGCTTCCGGGTCGTGCACTACCCGACGGCACGCGGCTGCGCGGCCGCCTACTACCCGGAGACCAACGTGCTGGTCCCGCTCGACGCCACCGCCGACACCAGCAACACCCCGGCCAGCAAGTCCGTCGTCGTACGTCTGGAACAATCGGCAACCGACTGAGCGTTTGCTCAGGCAGGCTGGACGAATGATCAGGACGAACGGAGCAGGGCCATGGGCGAGAAGCAGTACGTGAAGTTCCCGCAGGAGGTCATCGACGAGTACGCCGCACTCGGCGTCGACCTCCCGGCCCTCTTCTCCGCCGGACACCTCGGCACCCGCATGGGCGTCGAGATCATCGAAGCCTCCGCGGACCGCGTCGTCGGCACCATGCCGGTCGAGGGCAACACCCAGCCCTACGGACTGCTGCACGGCGGCGCCTCCGCCGTACTCGCCGAGACCCTCGGCTCCGTCGGCTCCATGCTGCACGGCGGCAGCTCCAAGATCGCCGTCGGCGTCGACCTGAACTGCACCCACCACCGAGGCGTCCGCTCCGGCCTGGTCACCGGCGTCGCCACCCCCGTCCACCGGGGCCGCACCACAGCCACGTACGAGATCGTCATCAGCGACGAAGACGGACGGCGCGTGTGCAGCGCACGGCTGACCTGCCTGCTGCGCGAGGTACCACTGCCCGCCGCCGGCTGACCGGTCCTCGCCTTTCTCCCACCGCACCCTGTCCCGGCGCGCCCGCCGCACCTACCGTTTCCCCCATGAGGCCCCGGACATGAGCGGCGTCGGCCCCGTCGAACCCGCCGACCCCACCGAGGCACACCCCCGCGGCGACACCCCCCACACCCCCCAGGCCGGGCCGCCACCCGACGTCATCGGCACCGACTCACCCCGCCTGACCGAACGTTGGCGCGCCCTGCCCCCACGCACCCGCACCACCGCACTCGCGACAGCCGCGGCCGCCCTCGCCGCCGCGGCCGTGTGGCTCCTGCCCGCACCACCCCCGAACACGCCACCCGACCGCCCGCCGACCCCCCGGCCCTCGGCCACAACCGCCTTCCACTACAAGGGACTTGCGGACAACCCCGGCGCCGCCACCAGCAGGAACTTCCTCTTCGACGTGTCCGTACACGACGGACCGCCCGTCACCGTCTCCGACATCGACGCCGCCCCCGCCGGCCTGCGCACCCGCACCACACCCCCGACGTCCTTCACCGTCCACGCCGGACGCCCCCACCACCTCACCGTGCGGATCACCGTCACCGACTGCACCGCACTCCCCCGCAACGTCAACCTCCCCTTCCTCGACGTAACGCTGCGTAACAAAAACGCAATACAGCAGTACAGTTTCATCTTCGGCGGCCGCTACTCCCGCGACCTCTCCGACCTCCTTCACACGGCCTGCGACGCCACCCGGGCACTCCCCCAGCCCCACGTCCAACGGGAAGTGCGGGTTCTCACGATGTGGACCCGACACCTTCCCGCCAAACCGGCCGAGAACGACCTTCACACAAGCTCATCTTCCGGCACGTCATAACAAGAAAGTCACAAGCCAGCCCACACCGATGCCGCCGCCAGACAGACAGGCTTAGAGTCACGCCCAGTCACCGCGCCGCCGGGCGCGTCTGCAGCACGGCCCAGCACCACCCCAGTACGGCCCGGCGAGATACACGGCAGCCCAGCAGGGCCGCCGGCGCCAGGGAGAGGATTCAACGTGCGACACCGTTCTTTGGTCATACTCACCTCCGTACTCACCACGGGCGCTCTCACGCTGACCGCCTGCGGATCGCGTGACGACGACAAGGGTGGGGACAGCGGCAGCAAGAAGACCGAGGTCATCATCGGCGTCGACGCACCGCTGACCGGCCAGAACTCCGCCACCGGTCTCGGCATCCAGGGCGGCGTCCAGGTGGCCGTCGACGACGCCAACAAGAACAACCTCGTCCCCGGCGTGACCTTCAAGGTCCAGGCGCTCGACGACAAGGCCATCCCCGCCAGCGGCCAGCAGAACGCCACCCAGCTCGTCAACGACGACAAGGTGCTCGGCGTCGTCGGCCCGCTGAACTCCGGCGTGGCCACCCAGATGCAGCAGGTCTTCGCCACCGCCAACCTGGTCGAGATCTCGCCGTCCAACACCGCTCCCGAGCTCACCCAGGGCAAGAACTGGCAGACGAAGAAGGTCCGCCCCTTCAAGACCTACTTCCGCACCGCCACCACCGACGCCCTCCAGGGCGGCTTCGCGGCCGACTACGCGTACAACACGCTCAAGAAGAAGAGCGTCTTCGTCGTCGACGACAAGCAGACCTACGGCGCGGGCCTCGCCAAGCTGTTCACGGCCGGCTTCACCAAGGCCGGCGGCAAGGTCGCCGGCACCGACCACGTCAACACCGGCGACACCGACTTCTCCGCCCTCGTCACCAAGATCAAGACCTCCAAGGCCGACCTGGTCTACTACGGCGGCCAGTACGACGAGTCCGAGAAGCTCACCAAGCAGCTCAAGGACGGCGGCGCCAAGATCCCGCTCTTCGGCGGCGACGGCATGTTCACCCCGACCTACATCGAGACCGCCGGCAAGACCTCCGAAGGCGACCTCGTCACCTCCGTCGGCCAGCCCGTCGACACCCTCGCCTCCGCCCAGGACTTCATCAAGAAGTACAAGGCAGCCGGCCTCAAGGGCGACTACGGCACCTACGGCGGCTACTCCTACGACGCAGCCACCGCCATCATCAAGGCCATTGGCAACGTCGTGAAGGACGGCAAGATCCCCAGCGACGCCCGCGCCCAGATCGTCTCCGAGGTCCAGAAGACCAAGTTCGACGGCGTCGCCGGCCCCGTCGCGTTCGACCAGTACGGCGACACCACCAACAAGCAGCTGACCGTCTACCAGGTCACCGACGGCAAGTGGAAGGCCGTCAAGAGCGGCACGTTCACCGGCTGACCCAAACCAGCCCGAACTGCCGCTAGCACCACCCCCAGGGCCGCGCGGCCGACCACCGTCACCGCGCGGCCCGTTCCACGCCCCTGCTCACTCCCCACCACATGGAGGCCATGCGGTGAACACCCTGCCGCAGCAGCTGGCCAACGGGCTGTTCCTCGGCTCGATGTACGGGCTGATCGCCATCGGCTACACGATGGTGTACGGCATCGTCCAGCTCATCAACTTCGCCCACGGCGAGATCTTCATGACCGGCGGCTTCGGCGCGCTCACGGTCTACCTCTACGTCCTGCCCAACGGCACATCCATGTGGATAGCCCTCCCAGCGATGCTCATAGGCGGCGGACTCGTCTCCGTCCTCATCGCCGTCGGAGCCGAACGCTTCGCCTACCGGCCACTGCGCGGCGCACCACGCCTCGCCCCCCTCATCACCGCCATCGGCCTCTCCCTCGCACTCCAACAGGCCGTCTTCAACTGGTACCCCAACGCCAAGACCGACCGGAACTTCCCCCAGATCGACGCCGGCCCCTGGCACCTCGGCTCCATCAACATCCAAAGCGGCTCCCTGTTCGTCATCATCGCCGCCCCCATCTGCATGGCAGCCCTCGCCTTCTTCGTCCGCCTCTCCCGCACCGGCCGCGCCATGCAGGCCACCGCCCAAGACCCGGACACCGCCCAGCTCATGGGCATCGACACCAACCGCATCATCGTGATCGCCTTCGCCATCGGCGGCTTCTTCGCCGCCGTCGCCGCCGTCGCCTACGGCCTGCGCTACGGGCAGATCAAATACGACATGGGCTTCCAGATGGGCCTCAAAGCCTTCACCGCCGCCGTCCTCGGCGGCATCGGCAACATCTACGGCGCCATGATCGGCGGCCTCGTCCTCGGCCTCGCCGAAACCATGGCCACCTCCTACATCGACGAAATCCCCGGCATGCAGCAGCTCGGCGGCGGCGGCTGGTCCTCCGTCTGGGCCTTCGTCCTCCTCATCCTCGTACTGCTCTTCAGGCCACAAGGCCTCGTCGGCGAACGCGTCGCGGACAGGGCGTGACCACCATGACAACCACCGAAAAGACCACGCCCACCACGCCGGACACCCCGCGCGGCCTCATCGCCCTGCCCCAGTCCGCCGCCCGCGTCCTCATCGCCCTCGGCGCCATCGGCACCATCGCCAGCACCTACATGAGCTGGACCTGGACCTCCGACTTCCCCGGAGACCTCACCTACTACGGCTCCCCCGCCGGACTCCAGATCCTCGCCCTCGTCGCCGGCATCCTCACCCTGCTCTTCGCCCTCACCCGCTGGAACATACGCGGCCTCACCTGGCTCAACCCGGCCGGCGCCACCGCACCCGTGTTCCTCGCCGCCGCATCCGCCTTCGCCGTCAGCTGGTTCACCGCCATCGCGATCGCGGTCGACCTCGGCGGTCTCGCCAACCTCGACCCCGGCGCCTACGTCGCCGCCGTCGCCTCCCTGATCGCCCTCCTCGGCGCTCTCGCACTGCCCAGCCCCGGCAACACACTCAAGGCCTGGATCAGCAAGCCCGACAACATCCCCCCCGCCGACCAACTCCCCCCCTGGGCCGAACGCCTCGTCATCACCGCGGCCACCGCCCTCGCCCTGACCGTCTTCGCCTACGGCATCGGAGTCGACCCCGACGCCAGCGAAACGTTCATCGGCTACCTCCTGCTCGTCATCTTCGGCACCTGGGCACTCATCGCCGCCGGCCTCGCCGACCGCTTCTCCACCCTCAACGCCCGGCACAAAGGATTCGCCACCTCCATGGCCTTCCTCGCCGCCGCACTCTTCCCCTTCGTCGAAAACAACGAACACAACGCCAACCTCGGCGTGAACATCCTCGTCGTCGCCACCGTCGCCCTCGGCCTCAACATCGTCGTCGGCCTCACCGGACTCCTCGACCTCGGATACGTCGCCTTCCTCGGCGTCGGCGCCTACGCCGCAGCCCTCGTCTCCGGCTCCGAGTTCTCCCGCTTCTCCGGCGTCCAATTCCCCTTCTGGGCCGCCATGCTCACCGGCATGGCCGCATCGCTCATCTTCGGCGTCCTCATCGGCGCCCCCACCCTGCGACTGCGCGGCGACTACCTCGCCATCGTCACCCTCGGCTTCGGAGAAATCTTCCGCATCACCGTCAACAACCTCGACGGCTCCTCCGGACCCAACATCACCAACGGCCCCAACGGCATCTCGATGATCCCCGACCTGGAGATCTTCGGCTTCAACCTCGGCAGCACCCACAGCATCGGCTCCATCACCATCGGCCGATTCGCCAACTACCTGCTGCTGATGCTGATCATCACCGCCATCGTCGTCCTCGTCTTCAACCGCGCCGCCGACTCCCGCATCGGCCGCTCCTGGATCGCCATCCGCGAAGACGAAACCGCAGCAACCGCCATGGGCATCAACGGCTTCCGCGTCAAACTCATCGCCTTCGCCCTCGGCGCCTCCCTCGCAGGCCTCGCCGGCACCGTCAGCGCCCACGTCGGCTACAGCGTCAACCCGGCGCCCTACCAATTCGCCGGCTCCGTACCGCCCAACTCCGCGTTCCTGCTCGCCGCAGTCGTCCTCGGCGGCATGGGCACCGTAGGCGGCCCCATCCTCGGCGCCACGCTCCTCTACCTGCTCCCCGAGAAACTCAGCTTCCTCAAGGAGTACCAACTCTTCGCCTTCGGCCTCGCCCTCGTCATCCTCATGCGCTTCCGCCCCGAAGGCATCATCGCCAACCGGCGCCGCCAACTCGAATTCCACGAATCAGAACAACTCGACATCCCCGAACAGAGCCTTCCCGACACCACCGTCGGCGTCACCAAGGCAGGGGCGTGACCACCATGACCACCACCACGGCCACCAGCCCCGTCCTCGAAGCCAGCGGCGTCACCATGCGCTTCGGCGGCCTCACCGCCGTACGCAGCGTCGACCTCACCGTCAACAGCGGCGAGATCGTCGGCCTCATCGGACCCAACGGCGCAGGCAAGACCACCTTCTTCAACTGCCTCACCGGCCTCTACATCCCCACCGAAGGCAAGGTCTCCTACAAAGGCACCGTCCTACCGCCCAAACCACACCTCGTCACCAGCGCCGGCATCGCCCGCACCTTCCAGAACATCCGGCTCTTCGCCAACATGACCGTCCTGGAAAACGTCCTCGTCGGCCGACACACCCGCACCAAAGAAGGCCTCTGGTCCGCCCTCCTGCGCGGCCCCGGCTTCCGCAAAGCCGAAGCCGCCTCCCGCGAACGCTCCATGGAACTCCTCGAGTTCATCGGCCTCGCCCACAAAGCCGACCACCTCGCCCGCAACCTCCCCTACGGCGAACAGCGCAAGCTCGAAATCGCCCGAGCCCTCGCGAGCGACCCCGGCCTGCTCCTCCTCGACGAACCCACCGCCGGCATGAACCCCCAAGAAACGCGGGCCACCGAAGAACTCGTCTTCGCCATCCGCGACAAGGGCATCGCCGTCCTCGTCATCGAGCACGACATGCGCTTCATCTTCAACCTGTGCGACCGCGTCGCCTGCCTCGTCCAAGGCGAAAAACTCGTCGAAGGCACCTCCGACGTCGTCCAGGGCGACGAACGCGTCATCGCCGCCTACCTCGGCACCCCCTTCGAAGGCGCCCCCGGCGAAGAAGAACTCGCCGAAGTCGAAGCAGCCGAAGCCGGCGGAGGAGCGCAGAGCACCACCAGCAAGGAAGGAACCGCCCCGTGACCGCACTACTCGAGGTCGAGGACCTCAAGGTCGCCTACGGCAAGATCGAAGCCGTCAAGGGCATCTCCTTCACCGTCGAAGCCGGCCAGATCGTCACCCTCATCGGCACCAACGGCGCCGGCAAGACCACCACCCTGCGCACCCTCTCCGGGCTCCTCAAGCCCAGCAACGGCCACATCCTCTTCGAAGGCAAGCCCCTCAAAGGCACCCCCGCCCACAAGATCGTCGCCCTCGGCCTCGCACACTCCCCCGAAGGCCGGCACATCTTCCCCCGCCTGACCATCACCGAAAACCTCCAACTCGGCGCCTTCCTCCGCAAGGACAAAGAAGGCATCGAAAAGGACATCCAGCGCGCCTACGACCTCTTCCCCATCCTCGGGGAACGCCGCAAACAGGCCGCAGGCACCCTGTCCGGCGGAGAACAGCAGATGCTCGCCATGGGCCGCGCACTCATGTCCCAGCCCAAACTGCTCATGCTCGACGAACCCTCCATGGGCCTCTCCCCGATCATGATGCAGAAGATCATGTCGACCATCGTCGAGCTGAAGTCCCAGGGCACAACGATCCTGCTCGTCGAACAAAACGCCCAGGCAGCCCTCTCACTCGCCGACCAGGGCCACGTCATGGAAGTCGGCAACATCGTCCTCTCCGGGACGGGCCAGGACCTCCTCCACGACGAGTCGGTCCGAAAGGCCTACCTCGGCGAAGACTGAGTCCCCACCGCGTTTGCCGTACGACGAGGCCCGCGCCCCTGAAACAGGGACGCGGGCCTCGTTATGCGCTTGGGTCCTCGAGGTCAGCCCTTGGCCGCCTTCTTCTCGTCCGCGTCCAGAATGACCGCCTCCGCGACCTGCTGCATCGACATCCGCCGATCCATGGACGTCTTCTGGATCCACCGGAACGCAGCCGGCTCACTCAACCCGTACTCGGTCTGCAGAACCGACTTCGCACGATCCACCAGCTTCCGCGTCTCCAGACGCAGCGTGAGGTCGGCGACCTCGTTCTCCAGCTCCTTCAACTCCGTGAACCGGGAGACCGCCATCTCAATGGCCGGCACGACATCACTCTTGCTGAACGGCTTCACGAGGTAGGCCATCGCACCCGCGTCCCTGGCTCGCTCCACAAGGTCGCGCTGCGAGAACGCGGTAAGCATCAGCACCGGAGCGATCCGCTCCTCGGCGATCTTCTCGGCCGCCGAGATGCCGTCGAGCTTCGGCATCTTCACATCGAGGATCACGAGATCCGGCCGGTGCTCACGGGCGAGCTCGATGGCCAGCTCACCGTCACCGGCCTCACCGACGACGCTGTAGCCCTCCTCCTCCAGCATCTCTTTGAGGTCGAGACGGATCAGGGCCTCGTCCTCGGCGATGACGACACGGGTCGTCAGCGGAGGCACGTGCGACTTGTCGTCGTCGGGCGCGTCTACGGGCTGGGGCGACTCGGGGGCGGTCACGGGGGCTCCTTGTTCAGGGCAGGGGTGCTGCTGACAAGAGCCTACCTAGCTGCGGTAAGGTGGGTGCGCGAGGGGTTGCAGTTCTCCTTCCTTTCGAAGGCCCCAGTACTCCAACCGGTTAGAGAGGCCGCTCTCAAACAGCGGACAGTGTGGGTTCGAATCCCACCTGGGGCACTTTTCCTTAGATTCCAAGGTTGACCCAAGAAGCGGATGTTCCCGTTCTCGTGAACATCCGCTTTTTGCTGCACGCCACTCCGGCCGCTCGCACAGAGTGTCCACATGATCTTCCACGGAACTGAGGTTCGACAAAGGGCCCTGGCATTACTCCGCAACGGCGCGAAGAACGCAGAGGTCGCCCGCGAGTTCAACGTGCCGCCAGGCACCATCTCGTACTGGAAGCACCTCGATCGCGCGAAACGCGGCGAATGCCCCGGGGGGCACGATCCGAAGTGCCCTCAGTGCGATGGACGAGACCTCGACACAGCTGCATACAGCTACTTGCTCGGGCTTTACTTGGGCGACGGCCATATCAGCCACCACTCCGCGCACCGCGTACCCAACCTCATGATCACGTGTGCTGACTCTTGGCCCGGGCTCATGGATGACTGCGAACGAGCCATGCGCTCAGTGTTCCCCGACAACTCCGTCTGCCGCGTCCGCAAGATCGGCTGCCGCAACGTGAAGGTCTACTCCAAGCACCTGTACTGCCTCTTCCCCCAGCACGGCCCCGGCAAGAAGCACGAGCGCTCCATCACCCTCGAACCTTGGCAGCAAGCCATTGTCGACGCCCACCCGTGGGAATTCATCCGCGGCCTCATCCACTCCGACGGCTGCCGCATCACCAACTGGACCACCCGCCTCGTAGCCGGTGAACGCAAACGCTACGAATACCCGCGCTACTTTTTCGCCAACAAGTCGGACGACATCCGGAGGCTCTTCACCAACACACTCGACAAGGTCGGCGTCGAGTGGACCACGCTCGCCCGCGGCAGCGACCCGTTCAACATCTCCATCGCCCGCAAAGCCTCCGTAGCCCTGATGGACACCCACGTGGGCCCCAAGTACTAGCCGCCCAGCGCAAGCTACTTGGGGCTGTCGTCCTCCCCGATGTGATGCACCCGCACCATGTTCGTCGAGCCGGACACCCCGGGCGGCGACCCCGCCGTGATGACCACGACGTCGCCCTTCTGGCAGCGGCCGTACTTCAGCAGCAGCTCGTCCACCTGGGAGACCATCGCATCCGTGGAGTCCACGGCGGGGCCGAGGAACGTCTCCACGCCCCACGTCAGGTTGAGCTGCGACCGCGTTGCCGGCTCCGGGGTGAAGGCCAGGAGCGGGATCGGGGAGCGGTAGCGGGACAGGCGGCGGGCTGTGTCGCCGGACTGGGTGAAGGCGACCAAGAACTTGGCGCCGAGGAAGTCGCCCATTTCTGCTGCCGCGCGGGCGACCGCGCCGCCCTGGGTGCGGGGTTTGTTGTGTTCGGTCAGGGGCGGGAGGCCCTTGGCGAGGATGTCTTCCTCGGCCGCCTCGACGATCTTCGCCATCGTCCGGACGGTCTCGATGGGGTACTTGCCGACGCTGGTCTCGCCGGAGAGCATCACGGCGTCCGTGCCGTCGATGACGGCGTTCGCGACGTCGCTCGCCTCCGCTCGTGTCGGGCGGGAGTTGTCGATCATCGAGTCGAGCATCTGTGTGGCCACGATGACCGGCTTGGCGTTGCGCTTTGCCAGCTTGATCGCTCGCTTTTGGACGATGGGGACCTGTTCGAGGGGCATCTCCACGCCCAGGTCTCCGCGGGCGACCATGATGGCGTCGAAGGCGGCGACGATGTCGTCGATGGCGTCGACGGCCTGGGGTTTTTCGACCTTGGCGATGACGGGGAGGCGGCGGCCTTCCTCGTCCATGATGCGGTGGACGTCTTTGATGTCGCGGCCGCTGCGGACGAAGGAGAGGGCGATGACGTCGAAGCCGGTGCGCAGCGCCCAGCGCAGGTCGGTTTCGTCTTTGTCGGAGAGGGCGGGTACGGAGAGGGCGACTCCGGGGAGGTTGAGGCCTTTGTGGTCGGAGACGATGCCGCCTTCGATGACGGTGGTGTGGATGCGGGGGCCGTCGATGGTGGTGACTTCGAGGCAGACTTTGCCGTCGTCGACGAGGATGCGTTCGCCGGGGGTGACGTCGGTGGCGAGGCCGGGGTAGGTGGTGCCGCAGGTGTGGCCGTTGCCTTCGGCGCCTTCTTCCACGGTGATGGTGAAGGTGTCGCCGCGTTCAAGGAGTACGGGGCCTTCGGTGAAGTGGCCGAGTCGGATCTTCGGGCCCTGAAGGTCGGCGAGGGTTCCGACGCTGTGGCCGGTTTCGTCGGAGGCCTTTCGTACGTGTTGGTAGCGCTCCTCGTGTTCGGCGTGGGTGCCGTGGCTGAGGTTGAATCGGGCGACGTCCATTCCGGTGTCGACCAGGTCTTTGATCTGGTCGTAGGTGTCGGTGGCGGGCCCGAGGGTGCAGACGATTTTTGCTCGGCGCATGGTGTGAGCCTAGGCCTTACCGGTGGGTAGCGAATTGGTGGTGCGTGACTGCTCAACAACCTTTGGGTGAAGGGTCGTTGACAAGTATTGAATTGTGCGCGGACGTGCTCTGATGAGCATTCGAACGGCCTTGTGTATGTGGATATTGCGGTGCCGGTGTTCAGAGCTTCAGAGCTTTAGAGCTGTGGTGGGGCCATGGTGAATCGGGCGTTGACTGCGGCGAAGATTCGTTGGCGTTGGGGTTCGAGGTCGAGTGCTGCCGGGGTGTCTTCGGCGGCTGCGCCGTAGGCCATGGAGCGCATGCGGGTGCCGGGGGCGGGTGGGTAGGGGTGTGCGTCTTCGGCTCCGATGTCGGCGAGTTCTACGAGTGCGGCGAGTGTGGTGCCGAGTGCTTCGGCGTATTCCCTGGCTCGTTGGACTGCTTCTTTGACTGCTTGTTGGCGGGCTTGGCGGTGGGTGGGTGAGTCGGGTCTGAGGGCCCACCAGGGGCCGTCGACTCGGGTGAGTTCGAGGTCGGCGAGGCGGGTGGTGAGTTCGCCGAGGGCGGTGAAGTCCGCGAGTTCGGCGGTGATGTGGACGCGGCCGTGGTGAGCGTGGATGCGTTCGCCGCGGCCGTGTTCTTTGAGTTCGGGGGTGATGGAGAAGGAGCCGGTTTCGAGGTGTTCGACTGCGTCGCCGTATGTCTTGATGAGGTCGAGGGCGGTGGTGTTGCGGCGGGTGAGGTCGTCGAGGGCGGCGCGGCGGTCTTTGCCGCGGGAGGTGACGGTGATGCCGATGCGGGCGATTTCGGGGTCGACTTCGAGGCGGGCTTCGCCGCGGACGGCGATGCGGGGGGCGTCGGGGGTGCCGTAGGGGACGGCGGGGTGGGAGTCGTCTGTGGGAGGGGTGGTCATACGTCCAACTCTGTCACTCCTTGGCTGTTTTCGGGCTGGGGGTGGCGGGGTTGGGTCATCAGATCGAAACCTGCGGGGTCTGTTGTCTCTTGCCGTGTCCGGGTCAGAATCTACGCGCGTTGTTGACCGTTCCTCTAGGAGATCCAGACATGCCCTTGAACCGTCGGAAGTTCCTGAAGAAGTCGGCCGCGACCGGGGCGGGGGTGGCGCTGGCGGGTGCGGTGGCGGCTCCGGCGGCCGAGGCTGCGGAGGCGAGGAGGCCTGTGAAGCGGTACTCGTTCACTGTGATGGGCACGACCGATCTGCACGGTCATGTCTTCAACTGGGACTACTTCAAGGACGCGGAGTACGGCGACGCGGCCGGCAACGCGATGGGGCTGGCGCGTATTTCGACGCTGGTGAACCAGGTGCGGGCCGAGAAGGGCCGCTGCAACACGCTGCTGCTGGATGCGGGCGACACGATTCAGGGCACTCCGCTGACGTACTACTACGCGAAGGTTGATCCGATCACCGCGAAGGGTGGTCCGGTGCATCCGATGGCGCAGGCGATGAACGCGATCGGGTACGACGCCGCGGCGCTGGGCAACCACGAGTTCAACTACGGCCTGGAGACGTTGCGGAAGTTCGAGGACCAGCTGCATTTCCCGCTGTTGGGTGCGAATGCGCTGGACGCGAAGACGCAGAAGCCGGCTTTCCCGCCGTATTTGATGAAGACGTTGCGTGTTCCGGGTCTGCCGCCGGTGAAGGTTGCGGTGCTGGGTCTGACGAATCCGGGTATCGCGATCTGGGACAAGGCGTATGTGCAGGGGAAGTTGACGTTTCCGGGGCTGGAGGAGCAGGCGGCGAAGTGGGTGCCGAAGCTGCGGGCGATGGGTGCGGATGTCGTGGTCGTGTCGGCGCATTCGGGTTCGTCGGGGACGTCGTCGTATGGTGATCAGTTGCCGTATGTCGAGAATTCGGCGGCGTTGGTGGCTCAGCGGGTGCCGGGGATCGACGCGATTCTGGTCGGGCACGCGCATGTGGAGATACCGGAGTTGAAGGTCACCAATGAGCAGACGGGCAGGACGGTCGTGTTGTCGGAGCCGTTGTGCTTCGCCGAGCGGTTGAGCCTGTTCGACTTCGAGTTGGTGTTCAGCAAGGGCCGGTGGGAGGTCGAGTCGGTGGCCGCGTCGTTGCTGAACTCGAAGTCGGTCGCGGACGATCCGAAGATCACGAAGTTGTTGTCGGACGAGCATGCGAAGGTCGTCGAGTACGTCAACCAGGTGGTGGGTACGGCGACGCAGGCGCTGACGACTCTCGAGGCGCGGTACAAGGATGCGCCGATCATCGATCTGATCACCAAGGTCCAGGAGGACGTGGTGAAGGCGGCGCTGGCGGGCACTTCGTTTGCTTCGCTGCCGGTCATCGCGCAGGCGTCGCCGTTCTCGCGGACTTCGGAGATTCCGGCGGGTGAGGTGACGATCCGGGATCTGTCGGGTCTGTATGTGTACGACAACACGCTGGTCGCGAAGTTGATGACGGGTGCGCAGCTGCGGGCGTATCTGGAGTATTCGGCGGAGTACTTCGTGCAGACGGCGGCCGGTGCGGTGGTCGACGTGGAGAAGCTGACCAATGCGAACGGCCGCCCGGACTACAACTACGACTATGTGTCGGGGCTCGGGTACGAGATCGATGTCGCTCAGGCGGCGGGGTCGCGGATCAAGAACCTGACCTATGGCGGTGCCGCGCTGGATGACGCGCAGCAGTTCGTGCTGGCGGTGAACAATTACCGTGCCAATGGTGGTGGTGCGTTCCCGCATGTGGCGTCGGCGACGGAGGTGTGGTCGGAGTCGACGGAGATCCGGACGCGGATCGCGGAGTGGGTGACGGCGAAGGGTGTGCTGGATCCGAAGGACTTCGCGTCGGTGGACTGGAAGTTGACGCGGGACGGAACCCCCGTGTTCTAGAGGTCCAGCAGGGTTACGTCGACGGCGTCGGCGATGGCTTTCGCGCCGGCGTCGTTGACGTGGAGGCCGTCGCCGGCGTTGAACTCGGCGCGGATCCGGGCGGGTTGGTCCGGGTCCGCGACGGCGGCGGCGATGTCGACGACGGCGTCGAAGGGGTGGTCGGGGCCGCGGAGCCAGTCGTTGACCTGGCGGCGTACGGCCTGTCCCTCGGGGGTGTCGACGCCGTCGTAGATGGTGCCTTCGTACGGGCCGAGGGTGCCGCCGATGGCGATGAGTCCGGCGGTGTGGATGCGGTCGGCGAGGGCGGTGAGGCCGGTGATGAGGTCGTCGGCGGTGGGGAGTTGGCCGGTTTCGGGGAAGGCGATGGCGCCGGGCAGGCCGATGTCGTTGAGGCCGACGTGGATCAGGACGTGGCTGGCGCCGGGTACGTCGAGGACGTCGTGGTCGATGCGGGAGAGCAGGTGTTCGCCGACCTCGTCGGTGAGCAGGCGGTTGCCGGAGATGCCCTGGTTGACGATCCAGCCGCGGGTGAGGCGGCGGCCGAGTTGGGCGGGGAAGCTGTTGTCGTTGCCGGGGGTGGTGGCCGCGCCCTCGATCCAGGAGTCGCCGAACGCGACGGCGATGCGGGTGTCTTCGGGGGCGAGGACGTCGACGCCGGTGAGGAAGTGGCCGAGGGGCAGCTCCTCTGCGTCGTCGAGGACTTCGGCGGAGATCTGGTTGCCGTCGGCGGCGTGTCCGGTGTCGTAGGGGACCGCGGAGTATGTGGTCGGTCCTGTGTCGCCGGGCAGGTAGAGGCTGATGGTGAGTTCTTCGCCTGCGCTGATGGGCAGTTCGACCGGGTCGCTGATGATTTCCTCGCCGACGGGGACGGTGGCCGTTTCGGCGCCCAGGAAGCGCAGGGGTGTGTCGCTGGTGGGGTCGATGCGGCTGCCGTGGGTGCGTACGGCCAGGTGGGCGCCGCCGATTTCGAGGGGTTCTTTGCCGTAGCGGTTGCTGAGGCGCACACGGAGCGCGTCACCTCCTCCGGCCAGCCGCAGGGTCTGCCTGATGGTCTGGTCGGTGAAGGAGCGGGGTTCGAAGAGGTGGAAGCCTTCGTGGGGGTTGATGACGGCGGTGCGGTGGGCTGCGATCCAGGTCGTGGTCATGGCGGGCCAACGCCTCCGCCGCCGGGGTTCTTCCCCGTGGTGCGGCTTCTTATCTTTGCTCGACGAGTGGGGTGAGGACCTGGGCCTGTCGTGCCTGCGGGATGTGCGGTTGCTGCTGGTCGAGTCCGAAGGTGGTGAAGGCCGTGCGGGTGGGCAGGGGGTAGGTCTCTTTTCCGGTCAGGGAGTTGAGGATGGTGGCGCTGCGCCAGGCGGCGAGGCCGAGGTCGGGGGTGCCGACTCCGTGGGTGTGGCGTTCGGCGTTCTGTACGTAGACGTGGCAGTTGGAGCCGCTGATGGCGGGGTCGAGGGCGAGGCGGAACTGTTCGTCGATGCGGGGGCGGTCGCGGCTGTCTCGGCGCAGGTAGGGGTCGAGGCCGGCGAGGATGCGGTCGAGGGGGCGTTCGCGGTAGCCGGTGGCGAGGACCACGGCGTCGGTGGTGAGGCGGGAGCGGGTGTTTTGCTGCGGGTGTTCCAGGTGGAGTTCGACCTTGGTGGTGGCGAGGCGGCCTGCGGTGCGGACGCGGACGCCGGGGGTGAGGACGACGTCGGGCCAGCCGCCGTGCAGGGTGCGGCCGTAGAGCTCGTCGTGGATGGCGGCGATGGTGTCGGCGTCGATGCCTTTGTGGAGTTGCCACTGGGTGGTGACGAGGCGGTCGCGGACGCCTTCGGGGAGGGCGTGGAAGTAGCGGGTGTAGTCGGGGGTGAAGTGTTCGAGGCCGAGCTTGGAGTACTCCATGGGGGCGAAGGCTTCGGTGCGGCCGAGCCAGTGGAGTTTTTCGCGGCCGGTGGGGCGGGCGCGGAGCAGGTCGAGGAAGATTTCGGCGCCTGATTGTCCCGAGCCGATGACGGTGACGTGTTCGGCGGCGAGGAGGGTGTCGCGGTGGGCGAGGTAGTCGGCGGCGTGGACGACGGGCACGCCGGGGGCTTCGACGAGGGGTTTGAGGGGTTCGGGGACGTGGGGTTGGGTGCCGATGCCGAGGACGATGTTCCTGGTGTAGGTGCGGCCGAGGGCTTCGGCTTCTCCGTCGGTGTCGAGTTGGGTGAAGTCGACTTCGAAGAGGTCGCGTTCGGGGTTCCAGCGGACGGCGTCGACCTGGTGGCCGAAGTGGAGTCCGGGGAGGTTGCCTGCGACCCAGCGGCAGTAGGCGTCGTATTCGGTGCGCTGGATGTGGAAGCGCTCGGCGAAGTAGAAGGGGAAGAGGCGGTCCTGGGCCTTGAGGTGGTTGAGGAAGGTCCAGGGGCTGGCGGGGTCGGCGAGGGTCACCAGGTCGGCGAGGAAGGGGACTTGGATGCGGGCGCCGTCGATGAGGAGGCCGGGGTGCCAGCCGAAGGTGGGGCGCTGTTCGTAGAAGGCGGTGTCGAGTTCGGCGAGGGGGTGGGCGAGGGCGGCGAGGGAGAGGTTGAAGGGGCCGATGCCGATGCCGACGAGGTCGCGGGGTGCGTCGGGCTCGTGGTGTGGGGGGTGGGGGTGGGGGGTGGTGCTCATCGGGGGGTGTTTCCTTCCACGGTTTCTTCGACGGCTTTGAGGAGGGCGGCCAGGTCGTCGGTGCGGGTGTCGGGGTTGAGCAGGGTGGCCTTGAGCCAGAGGCGGCCGTCGAGGCGGGCGCGGCCGAGGACGGCGCGGCCTTGGTGGAGGAGGTTTCGGCGTACGGCTGCGACGGCGTCGTCGGTGGTGTGTGCGGGCCGGAACAGGACGGTGCTGATGGTGGGCCGGTCGTGGAGTTCGAAGCCGGGATGGTCGTGGACGAGGGCGGCGAACTCGCGGGCGCGGTCGCAGACTTGGTCGACGAGGGCGCTAAGGCCGGTGCGGCCGAGGGTTTTGAGGGTGACGGCGATCTTGAGGGCGTCGGGGCGGCGGGTGGTGCGCAGGGAGCGGCCGAGGAGGTCGGGGAGGCCGGCTTCGGTGTCGTCGTCGGCGTTGAGGTAGTCGGCGTGCTGGTGGAGGGCGGTGAGGTCGTGGGGGTCGCGTACGGCGAGGAGGCCTGCGGCGATGGGCTGCCAGCCGAGTTTGTGCAGGTCGAGGGTGATGGTGTGGGCGCGGTCCAGGCCGGTGAGCTGTGCGCGGTGGTGGTCGCTGAAGAGGAGGCCTCCGCCGTAGGCGGCGTCGATGTGCAGTCGGGCGTGGTGGGCGCTGCTGAGGGCGGCGATCTCGGGGAGGGGGTCGATGAGTCCTGCGTCGGTGGTGCCGGCGGTGGCAGCTACGACGACGGAGCCGTGGGGGCCGGGGAGGGCGGTGAGGGCCTCGTCGAGGGCGGCGGGGTCGAGGGTGCCGGTGGGGGTGGGGATGATCACGGGGTCGGGCAGGCCGAGGAGCCAGGCGGCGCGGGGCAGTGAGTGGTGGGCGTTGGCGCCGCAGACGAGGCGGAGGCCGGCGCCGTGTGTCTCGCGGGCCAGGAGCAGGGCGAGTTGGTTGGATTCGGTGCCGCCGGTGGTGACGAGGGCGTCGGCGGCGCCTGCTTCTTTGGCCAGGGCGCGGGTGAGGAGGGCTTCGATTTCGGAGGCGGCCGGGGCCTGGTCCCAGGAGTCCAGGGATGGGTTGAGGACACTGGCGGCGAGGTCGGCGGCGGTGGCGACGGCCAGGGGCGGGCAGTGCAGGTGGGCGGCGCACAGCGGGTCGGCGGGGTCGGCGGCGCCTTCGGCGAGGGCCTGCACGAGGATGCGCAGGGCGTCGGGGTCGCCGTGCTGCGGCAGTACGTCGCCGACGGCGGCCCGCACGCGTGCGGTCACGGTGTCGGGGCCGCCGGCGGGCAGGGGTCCCCCGCGTGCGTGGGCGCCCTGGGTGAGGGCGTCGAGCACGGTGTCGAGCAACGGCCGCAGGGCGCGCGGGCCTTGGGGGCCCGAGGCGAGGCTCGGTGTGCTCATGGAGTTCCTCCCGGGCGCGCAGGCAGAGGGAGTTCCAGCTTGTACGCGGATGCGTGCGCGTGCCCGAAAAGTTCAACGATCGGACCCGAAAGTGGGTACGTGGTCCTGCGGGGCTTGAGCCGAAGGGGGCGGTGTTCGTGGTGGTGGTAGTGGTGGCGCCGGTGGTGGGGGTGTCGTCTGGGGGCTGCCGCCGCCAGGCCCTCGCTTCGGCCTGAACGGACTCGTCCTCGAACGCCGGACGGGCTGAAGTGCCCGCCCGGCGTCTATCGGCGTCCTACGCCTCCCTGACTCGCAACGCGCGTGCCAGGTCGTCGAGTTGGTCGACCAGTTTGCGGCGCAGGGAGGGGATCGGGTCGGCGTCGCTCAGGCAGGTTTCGCCCAGGCGGTGTGTCTCTTCGTCGACTGCGTACGCCGGGAAGGCCCAGCGGCCGGCGGCCTCGGCGATGGCGGGGCCGCGGCGGGCGGCGACGGCGACCGCTTCCTGGTAGTAGCGCGGCACGTACTCGCGTACCAGGTCGGCCTGTTCGGGCTGCCAGAAGCCCTGGGCGGTGGCGATGAAGAGGTAGTTGGACAGGTCGGTCTGCTCGTCGCCCCCGAACATGGCTTGCCAGGCTTTGGCCTTGGCCTGTTCGTCGGGCAGGGCGGCGCGGCAGCGGGCGGCGCCTTCCTGGCCGGTGGCGGAGGGGTCGCGGTCGAGTTCGGCGGCGATGGCGGCCTCGTCGGCCTCGCCGAGGACGGCGAGGCGGCCCAGGACGCGCCAGCGCAGCTCGGGGTCGAGTTCGGGGCCGCCGGGGACGGTGCCGTCGGCGAGCCAGGCGGCGATGGTGTCGGGGTGGGCGGCGACGTCGATGAAGTGGCGTACGGCGATCAGGCGCAGGCCGGGGTGGTCGCCGTCCTCGGTGCGGCGGATGAGGTCGCGGCACAGGTCGGTGAGGGTGGCGAGGGCGGCGGGGCGCTGCTCGGGGGTGAGGTAGCGGTCGGTGACCTGCGCGGCGGCGAAGGCGAGGACGCCTTGGACGAGGGCGAGGTCGGTCTCGTGCGGGAGGTGGGCGCGGGCGGCCTCGAGGTAGGCGGTGGGCGGGAGTTCGCCGTCGCGGACGGAGTCGCGCAGAGCGTTCCAGACGACCGCGCGGGTGAGGGGTTCGGGCAGTCCGGACAGGCCGGTGCGGACGGCGTCGAGGGATTCGGCGTCGAAGCGGATCTTGGCGTAGGTGAAGTCGCCGTCGTTGAGGAGGACGAGGGCGGGGCGGGGGCCGGCGGCGCTGATGCCGATGTTGCCGGTGGCGGGGAGGTCCGCCTCCAGGCGGTCGCGCAGGGTCAGCAGGCGGGCGTCGTGGAGGTCGTGGTCGTAGACGCCGATGGTGATGCGGTGCGGGCGCCTGCCGCCGGGTGATTCGAGGGTGGTGAGGTGGGTGAGGCCGTGGCGGTTGTGGGCCGGGTCGGGCTTGGACCGCAGTCCGGCGCCGCGCTCGTGCCGGATGTCGAGGTGCCAGTTTCCGTCCTCGGCGCGGACCTCGGGTGTGAGGGTGTCGACGCCGGTGGTGCGCAGCCAGGCGTCGGCCCAGGCGTGTACGTCGCGTTCGGTGGCGGAGGCGAGGGAGTCGATGAAGTCGGCGAGGGTGGCGTTGGCGAACTTGTGGCGGGCGAAGTGGGTGTTGATGCCGGCGAGGAAGTCCTTCTCGCCGAGCCAGGCCACGAGTTGGCGTAGTGCGGAGGCGCCCTTGGCGTAGGAGATGCCGTCGAAGTTGAGGAGGGCGGAGGCCGTGTCGTCGACGTTCTCGGGGGCTACGGGGTGGGTGGACGGCCGTTGGTCGGCGTCGTAGCCCCAGGGCTTTCGGGTGACTCCGAAGTCGGTCCAGGTGTCGGTGAAGCGGGTCGCCTCGGTGAGGGTCTGGTAGCCCATGTATTCGGCGAAGGACTCGTTCAGCCAGATGTCGTCCCACCAGCGCAGGGTGACGAGGTCGCCGAACCACATGTGGGCCATTTCGTGGGCGATGACCATGGCGCGGGTCTGTCGCTCGGTGTCGGTGACGGCGGAGCGGTAGACGAACTCGTCGCGGAAGGTGACCAGGCCCGGGTTCTCCATGGCGCCGGCGTTGAACTCGGGGACGAACGCCTGGTCGTAGGAGTCGAAGGGGTAGGGCTCCTCGAACTTCTCGTGGTAGCGGTCGTAGCACTGCTTGGTGATCTCGAAGAGTTCGTCGGCGTCCGCGTCCAGGTAGGGGGCCAGGGAGCGGCGGCAGTGGAGGCCGAAGGGCAGGTCGCGGTGTTCGGTGTGCACGGAGTGCCAGGGGCCGGCGGCGACGGCGACGAGGTAGGTGGAGATCAGGGGGGTGGGGGCGGCCTGCCAGCGGCCGTCGCCGAGGTGTTCGGTGGTGCTGTTGGCGAGGACCCTCCAGCCTTCGGGGGCGGTGACGGTCAGGTCGAAGACGGCCTTGAGGTCGGGCTGGTCGAAGGCGGCGAAGACGCGCTGGACGTCCTCCATGAACAGCTGGGTGTAGAGGTAGGTCTCGCCGTCGGTGGGGTCGGTGAAGCGGTGCATGCCCTCGCCGGTGCGGGAGTAGCGCATGCTCGCGTCGATGCGCAGCTCGTGCTCGCCGGCGGTGAGGTTCTTCAGGGGCAGCCGGTTCCCGTCCAGGGTCTCCGGGGCGATGGGCTGTCCGTCGAGGGTGGCGGAGCGCAGCTCGGCGGGCTTGAGCTCGACGAAGGTGTGCGCGTCCGTGCCGGCGGTGAAGCGGATGACGGTGCGGGAGTCGAAGGTCTCGTCGCCGGTGGTCAGATCGAGGTCGATCGTGTAGCGGTGGACGTCGAGGAGCTTGGCACGGGTCTGCGCTTCGTCGCGCGTCAATACGGACATGCAGGCAATGCTGCCCGATGGCACTGACAAGGCACAGGGGCGGATCGGTACGCGCCTTATGTCCGGCCCCCTTCGAGCTCCCCGTTGCGCGCCTGGTTGGCGCGCTGGAGTGGGACGCGGGCGTCGGGGTGGGGCAGGGCGGATGTGCGGGGTGTGGGCCCGTCTGCCTCGGTGTGGTCCTTGACCAGGGCGCGCAGGTCGCGGACCTGCCGCTGCAGGTCGAGGTGGCGGCGGTGGGCGTCGTAGAGGTAGCGGACCTTGGTGCGCAGGGCCCAGGGGTCGATGGGTTTCATGACGAGGTCGGCGACGCCGAGTCCGAAGGCCGCGGAGGTCAGTACGTGGTCCGGGCCGAAGCCGGTGAGCAGGATGACCGGGATGTGCTGGGTCTGCTCGACGCGGCGCATGTAGCGGACGACGTCCAGGCCGCTGACGCCGGGCATACGGACGTCGAGCAGCAGGAGGCCGACCTGTCCGCGGAGCACCTGTTTGAGGGCCTCGTCGCCGCTGGTGGCGCGGCCCAGCAGATAGCCCAGGGGAGCGAGGGCGCTCTCCAGGGCGTACAGGGTGTCCTCGTGGTCGTCGACGATGAGGATCTTGGCATCCGGCATGGCCCGTCGTCCCTCCCGCGTGGACAACCAGCTGATGTCCGAGGTGCTGACGGGCAGTGCCCGTCAGCTGACAAGGAGTGCACAGCGCAGCATGCCCTCTGCGGGCCCTCCTGTCACGCCCTCTGCAGCCTTCTCCGGGGTCAATTCGCCGTTTTTGTGGAGCCGTTGACTGCGTCTTCCGCGATGCGTTCGTGGTGGCGGATCACTTCGGCGATGATGAAGTTCAGGAACTTCTCGGCGAATGCCGGGTCCAGTTTGGCGCTTTCGGCGAGGGCGCGCAGGCGCTCGATCTGGCGGGCCTCGCGGGCCGGGTCGGCGGGCGGCAGCCGGTGTGCGGCCTTGAGGTGGCCGACCTGCTGGGTGGCCTTGAAGCGTTCGGCGAGCATGTGGATGACGGCCGCGTCGATGTTGTCGATGCTGTCGCGCAGCCGGGCGAGTTCCTCGCGGACGGCGGGATCGACGTCGCGAGTGCCGGTGTTGCTGGTGGTCATGGGCGTCCACCCTACGTGGCGTGCGGGCGTTCGATCATCGGTGGATCGTCGGGGTCGGGGACTTGGTTGCTCCAGCCGCCGGGGACGGTGCGGTACTGCTGGGCGCGGAAGCGGACGGGGGGCATGCCGACGCGGCGGGTGAACAGGCGGGAGAAGTAGGCCGGATCGTCGTAGCCGACGCGGCGGGCGACGGCGGCGACGGGCAGTTCGGTGGCGGCGAGGAGTTCCTTGGCGCGCCCCAGGCGGATGCCGAGCAGGTAGTCCTTGGGGCTGCAGCCGGCGCCGCGGCGGACGGCGGTGCGCAGTTCGGCGGGGGTCATGCCGTGCCGGGTGGCGTGGTCGGCGACCGACAGGGGCAGGCAGGCGTCGCGGGCGAGGGCCTTGAGGACGGGGTCGCCGTCGGGGGCGAGGTCGGCTCTGGCGCGGCGCAGGGCGACGAGGAGTTCGTGGACGGCGGCGCCGGTCTCCACCTCCAGGAGGGGGTTGCCGCGGCGGGCGGCGCGGGCGATGCGTCCGATCACGCCGCGCGGGTCCGTGGTGTCCGAGAGGGGGACGACGGGGCGGTCCGGCTCTATGTAGCCGAGTTCGGTGTACGGGGTGGTGGCGGGCCCGGCGAAGGCGACGAACCCCTCGTCCCAGCCGCCGTCGGCGTCGGCTCCGTAGTGGTGCGGCACGCCGGGGGTGAGCCACAGGAGTGCGGGTGCGGTGATGGTCGTACGGCGGCCGTCGGGGGCCTCGTACCAGCCGCCGCCCGCGTTGATGACGACGGCGACGTGGTGGTCGAGGGTGCGGGGGCCGACGGTGGGCAGTGGGCCGTACTGCAGGCCGACGCCGAGGCAGACGAGGCCGAGCCGGTGGTGGGCCGGTCCGGGCGTGAAGAACCGCATCCAGGTGTGGTACATCCGCGCTCCTTCCACCGCCGCTTCGGCCTGCGTCCCGGTCCGGTGTCTCGCGCCGGTGTCCGGGTCCGGTGTTTCGGTCCAAGTAGCGGTGATCTTTGTCCATGGACGTGGTCGCCGCCAGGGGGTGAGGGTGGGGCACATGAACGAGTTCGGGGTCGGGGACACGGATTTCCTGCTGGACGGGCGGCCGGTGCGGCTGCTGTCCGGTGCGCTGCACTACTTCCGGGTGCACGAGGCGCACTGGGGGCACCGGCTGGCGATGCTGCGGGCGATGGGCCTCAACTGCGTGGAGACGTACGTCCCGTGGAACCTGCACGAGCCGCGGCCGGGTCGGTTCGAGGACGTGCAGGCCCTGGGGCGTTTCCTGGACGCGGCCCGGGAGGCGGGGCTGTGGGCGATCGTGCGGCCGGGGCCGTACATCTGCGCCGAGTGGGAGAACGGCGGCCTGCCGCACTGGCTGACGGGCGAGCTGGGCACGCGCGTGCGTACCCGCGACGAGCGGTACCTGGGGCATGTGCGGCGCTGGTTCCAGCGTCTGCTGCACGAGGTGGTGCCCCGGCAGATCGACCGCGGCGGTCCGGTGATCATGGTGCAGGTCGAGAACGAGTACGGCAGCTACGGCTCGGACGCCGAGTACCTGCGCGGCCTCGTCGACCTGCTGCGCGCTGAGGGCGTCACGGTGCCGCTGTGCACGTCGGACGGCCCGGAGGACCACATGCTCAGCGGCGGTTCGATCCCCGGTGTGCTCGCCACGGTGAACTTCGGCTCCCACGCGCGCGAGGGCTTCGAGACGCTGCGCAGGCACCGCCCCGAGGGGCCGCTGATGTGCATGGAGTTCTGGTGCGGCTGGTTCGACCACTGGGGCGGCGAGCACGTCACCCGCGATGCCGATGACGCCGCGGCCGCCCTGCGCGAGATCCTGGAGTGCGGGGCCTCGGTCAACCTCTACATGGCGCACGGTGGCACCAACTTCGCCGGCTGGGCGGGCGCCAACAGGGGCGGCGGCGCCCTGCACGAGGGCCCGTTGGAGCCCGACGTGACGTCGTACGACTACGACGCCCCGATCGACGAGTTCGGACATCCGACGGAGAAGTTCTGGCGTCTGCGTGAGGTCTTCGCCCAGTACGCCGGGGAGCCGCTGCCCGAACCGCCGCCCGCACCCGCGCGGTTGGGCGCGCCGGCCGACGCGGCCTTGACCGAGTGGGCGCCCCTGGACGTCGTACTGGACGCACGGGGTGGCCCGGAGACCTCGGCTCCCGTGCCGCCCACCTTCGAGGAACTGGACGTGGACCGGGGGCTCGTGCGGTACGCGGTGACGGTGCCGGGTCCGCGGCAGCCGTATCCGCTGATCGCGCGCGGTCTGCGGGACCTGGCCGTGGTCCATGTCGACGGTGAGCGGGCCGGTGTGCTCACCGAGGGCGACGAGCAGCTCAAGAAGCCCGTCGCCGGGCACGCGCGCGTGGAGCTGTGGGTGGAGTCCCTGGGGCGCGTCAACTACGGGCCGACCAGTGGCGAGCCCAAGGGCATCACCGGTGGCCTGCTGCACGAGCGGCAGTATCTGCACGATGTCCGCGCGCGTGGGCTGCGCCTGGACGCGCTGGACGACATCGGGGACGTCCCGTTGCGGCGGCTTCCCGGTGACGGTGCCCCGGGGCTGTTCCGGGGCACCGTCACGGTGCGGGGCGCCGGGGACGCGCGGCTCGAACTGCCGGGCTGGACCCGCGGGTTCGTGTGGGTCAACGGCTTCAACCTGGGCCGCTACTGGTCCGCGGGCCCGCAGCACGCGCTGTACGTGCCCGGCCCGGTGCTGCGCGAGGGCGAGAACGAGGTGTGGCTGCTGGAGTTCGAGGAGTCGGGGCCGACCGGATCGGGGGCCGTCGTCCTGCGAACCGTCTGACCCTCTAGAGGGCGGCAGCCGCCCGGGCTATGTCCCCCGCGAAGGTGCTGACCTGGCTGTAGATACCGGGCACGCCCGGGCGGGCACAACCGTCGCCCCAGCTGACGATGCCGACCTGTATCCAGCGGCCGGCGTCGTCCTTGCGGAACATGGGGCCGCCGGAGTCGCCCTGGCAGGTGTCGACCCCGCCCTGCGGGTAACCGGCGCACAGCTCGTCCTTGGGGACCAGCCGGTTGCCGTAGTGCCACTTGCACTGGCTGTCGGGGACGTAGGGGACGGTGGCCTTGAGGAGCTTGGTCGAGCCGGTGCCGCCGTCCTCCTTGGTGTCGCCCCAGCCGGCGATGGTGAAGACGCCCCTGTTGTAGCGCGTGCTGGTGGCGATCTTCAGGGTGGGCAGATCGATGGGGTGGGCGAGCTTGATCAGCGCCCAGTCCTTGCCCTCGCCGTTGTAGCCGGGGGCCTGCTTGACCTTGGTCGACCTCACCTTGATCGCGGAGGAAGAGTTGAGGTCGGTGACACCGGCGGTGGCGGTGATACGGGTGTTGCTGCCGGAGCCGTCCACACAGTGGGCGGCGGTCAGCACCACGTCCTTCTTGTAGAGCGCGCCGCCGCAGCCCATGGAGAGATGCACCATGAACGGGAACTCGCTCTGCGCGGCGGGCGTTCCTCCGACGACGGGCACGGGAGCGGCCTGCGCGGCGACGGGTTCGAGGCTTGCGACGGCGAGGGCGACGGCAGCAGCGGCCGCCGCGCGCTTCGCCGAGGTCAAGCCGCGTCTGGAGATGGTTCGGGTCAACGGACGTCCTTTCGTGGGGGGTTCGGCGGCCCGCAGTATGAAGATCAAGAGGCGCGCATGACAAGGACGGAGGTCACGCCCGGGCCAGGGAACCCGGCCAGGGAAAATCCGCTCACCTCCCCGTAGAGTGGAATCGGGTGCAGGGCGTCTTGGGGGTTCAGGCGTGGCGAACGGCGGACCGGTCGAGCACGGCTACCCACACCTGGAGACGGTGCGGGCCGCCATCACCGCGCTCTACAGACGGTTGTCGTACGACACGATCCAGACGTTCTCGAGCAGCGTGGCGCCCGCCGACGTGGCCTTCGCCGACACGGACGACCTGTATCTGGGCGCGCAGCGGGTGGCCCGCGAACTGGTCCGCCACTACCACCTCCCGGACGCCCGCATGATCGTCGGCTTCCGCGAGATGGAGCACGCGGCGAACGTCGAACTCGCCGCGGGCCCCGAGTACTTCATCGAACTGAACGACCGCTTCCGCACCCACCGCCGCGACATCGGCGCCGCTCTGGCCCACGAGGTCATGCACGTCTATCTGCACCGCCTGGACCTGGCCTTCCCCGGCACCCGCGACAACGAGATCCTCACGGACACGGCGACGACGTACCTGGGGGCGGGCTGGCTGCTGCTGGACGCCTACCGGGAGGACTCGGCGTCCTCCCAGAAGCTCGGCTATCTGACCCCCGAGGAATTCGGCTACGTCCTGGCGAAACGCGCGCTGGTCTTCAACGAGGACCCCGCCATCTGGTTCACCAGCCCCCAGGCCTACGAGGCCTACAACCGGGGCATGGCCCAGGCCCGCCACGACGAGCAACAGCCCCCTCTGACGGCGGCCGGCTGGGCAGGCCGCCGCCGCTACGCCCGCGACCGCCGCCACGCCCAGAACACCCACACCCAGGCGGGAGCGTCCCGTCCGGAGGTCCCGTACACCTTCACCCCCGACGGCCGAGGCCCTCTCAGGGTGTCGTTCCCCTGCCCCACCTGCCATCAGCGCATCAGAGTGCCGGTACGGGGGCGCGTCCGCGCGCGGTGTGCGTTGTGCAGGACGGTGCTGGAGTGCGATACGTAGGGCGGGGCACCCGGCGCCGCGGCAGCGGGCGTGCACCGGGGGCTGGCGCCCCCAGCCCGGGGCTACGCCCCGTACACCGCCCCCGGCGCCTCCCCCTCCGCCACCAGCTTCAGCACCGCCTCCCCCGCCTCCCCCGGACTCCACCGCGCCCCCTTGTCGGCACTCGGCCCCGGCCGCCACCCCTCCATGACCGTGATCCGCCCGCCCTCCGCATCGAAAACCCGCCCGCTCACCCCCGCACTCGCGGCGGAGCCGAGCCACACCACGAGAGGTGAGACGTTTTCGGGAGCCATCGCGTCGAAGCCCGCCGCCGGCGCCGTCATCGTCTCGGCGAAGGCACGTTCCGTCATCCGCGTCCGGGCCGCGGGCGCGACGGCGTTGACCTGGACGCCGTAGCGGGCGAACTCCGCCGCGGCGACCAGCGTCAGGCCGACGATGCCGGCCTTCGCGGCGCTGTAGTTCCCCTGCCCGACCGACCCCAACAGCCCTGCTCCGCTACTGGTGTTGACGATCCGCGCCACCGGCGTGCGTCCCGCCTTCGCCTCCGCCCGCCAGTGCGCGGCGGCGTGCTTCAGGGGCAGGAAGTGGCCCTTGAGGTGGACGCGCAGGACGGCGTCCCAGTCGTCCTCGTCGAGGTTGACGAGCATCCGGTCGCGCAGGAAGCCGGCGTTGTTGACGAGGGTGTCGAGTCGGCCGTACGTGTGGAGGGCGGTCGCGACCAGGGACGATGCCCCCTCGACGGTGGCGATGTCGCCGCCGTGGGCGACCGCCTCGCCACCCGCCGCGCGGATCTCGTCCACGACCCGCCCCGCCGGGCTGTCGGGACCCGGTGCCCCGTCGAGCCCCACGCCCAGGTCGTTGACCACCAGCCGCGCCCCCTCCGCCGCGAACGCGAGCGCGTGCGCCCGCCCGAGCCCACGGCCCGCACCGGTGACGACCACGACCCGCCCATCGCAGATTCCGCTCATCTCACGCCTCCTTGCTGGCAGTTGTCACGCCTCCTTGCCGGCCGTTCTCACCTCTCCTCGCCGCCAGGTCTCACGTCTCCTTGTTGGCGGTCGCCGCGTCCAGGAACGCCGGCCGCTCCCCTCCCCCGTGCACCAGCAGGCTCGCCCCGCTGATGTAGGCGGCCGCGTCGGAGGCGAGGAAGACGGCGGCCGCGCCGACGTCGGCGGGCGTCGCCAGCCGGCCCAGCGGCACCGTGCCGGCGACCGCCTCGATGCCGTCCTCGCCGCCGTAGTGGAGGTGGGCCAGCTCGGTGCGGACCATGCCGACGACGAGGGTGTTGACGCGGACCTGCGGCGCCCACTCCACGGCCATCGAGCGGGCGAGGTGGTCCAGGCCCGCCTTGGCCGCCCCGTACGCCGCCGAACCGGGCGAGGGGCGGCTGCCGCTGACGCTGCCGATCATCACGACGGAGCCCTTGGCCCGCCGGAGGTGCTCGTACGCGGCGAGGGAGGCCGTCAGCGGGGCGACGAGGTTCAGTTCGAGGACCCGTGCGTGGCGCTCCGCATCGGCGTCGGCGAGGAGGCGGTAGGGGCCGCCGCCCGCGTTGTTGACGAGGACGTCGAGCCGGGGCAGCGCGGCGAAGAAGTCGCGTACGGCGGGCGGGTCGCGCAGGTCGACGGACGCGAACTCGACGCCTTCGACCGGCACTTCGGGCGCTCTGCGCGCACAGGCGACGACCTGCGCACCGGCCTCGACGAAGGCCTTCGCGATCCCGGCCCCGACGCCTCGGGTGCCGCCGGTGACGACGACGGTCCTGCCGCTCAGCTGCGGCCGGCGCAAGTCACTCAAGGTTCGCCTCGCGAGGTCCGCTCCGGCCGCCCCAGCCGGCCTGCCTTTCTGCTGGGGGTCCGGGCGTTGCCACAGGAGCAATGCAGTTATCCACAGGCCTCCCGCTCCGATCCGACGGCTGCTAGCTTCGAAGCCTCACACCTAACAAATGTTTGGTGGAAAGGCGTTGGTTGGAAAGGTAGCTGATGCGCCCATGGGTGTCTCCACCTCGTCCCCGGAAAACGGGCCCGAAAAAAATGGCATCGCCGTCGTCACGGTCGACTTCCCGCCGGTGAACGCACTGCCGGTGGACGGCTGGTTCGCCCTGGCCGACGCCGTGCGCACGGCGGGCCGCGACCCGCGGGTGCGGTGCGTGGTGCTGGCCGCCGAGGGCCGGGGGTTCAACGCGGGCGTGGACATCAAGGAGATACAGGCGCAGGGCTCCGGCGCCCTGGTCGGCGCCAACCGCGGCTGCTTCGAGGCGTTCGCGGCGGTGTACGAGTGTGCGGTGCCCGTGGTGGCGGCGGTGCAGGGCTTCTGCCTGGGCGGCGGCATCGGCCTGGTGGGGAACGCGGATGTGATCGTGGCGAGCGAGGACGCCACCTTCGGGCTGCCCGAGCTGGACCGGGGCGCCCTGGGCGCGGCCACGCATCTGGCCCGCCTGGTTCCGCAGCACCTGATGCGCGCGCTGTACTACACCTCGCGCACCGCCAGCGCGGCCGAGCTGCACGCGCACGGCTCGGTGTGGCGCGTGGTGCCGCGTGAGGAACTGGGGGCCGCAGCGCTGGAGTTGGCGCGCGAGATAGCCGCCAAGGACGGGGAGCTGCTGCGCCTGGCCAAGGCCGCCATCAACGGCATCGACCCGGTCGACGTGCGCCGCAGCTACCGCTTCGAGCAGGGCTTCACGTACGAGGCGAACGCGGTCGGGGTGGCCGACCGGGTCCGGGACACGTTCGGCAAGGAGAAGGACAAGGAGAAGGAGGGTGCGTAGGCGTGAGTGACAAGACGATGACCGCCGAGCAGGTCGTCTCCCGTCTGGAGAGCGGCATGACCCTCGGCATCGGCGGCTGGGGTTCGCGGCGCAAGCCGATGGCCCTGGTGAGGGCACTGCTGCGGTCCGACGTCAGCGACCTCACGGTCGTCTCGTACGGCGGCCCGGACGTCGGCATGCTGGCGGCGGCCGGCCGGTTGCGGAAGCTGGTGACGGCCTTCGTCACGCTCGACTCGATCCCGCTCGAACCGCACTACCGCGCGGCACGCGAGCGTGGCGCCGTCGAACTCATGGAGATCGACGAGGCGATGTTCATGTGGGGGCTGCGCGCGGCCGCGAACCGGCTGCCGTTCCTGCCGGTGCGGGCCGGGATCGGTTCGGACGTGATGCGGGTCAACCCGGGCCTCAAGACGGTCACTTCGCCGTACGAGGACGGGGAGACGTTCGTGGCCGTGCCCGCGCTGCGGCTGGACGCGGCCCTGGTCCACGTCCATCGCGCCGACCGGCTGGGCAACGGGCAGTATCTGGGCCCGGACCCGTACTTCGACGACCTGTTCTGCGAGGCGGCGGACGCGGCGTACGTCTCGTGCGAACGGATCGTCGACACCGCCGAGTTGACGAAGGAGGCCGCACCGCAGACCTTGCTCGTCAAGCGGCACACGGTGACCGGCGTCGTCGAGGCGCCGAACGGCGCGCACTTCACCTCGTGCGCGCCCGACCACGGCCGGGACGAGGCCTTCCAGAAGCAGTACGCGTCCATGCCCTGGCCCCAGTTCGCGGCCCGCTTCCTCGACGGGGACGAGCAGGCCTACCAGTCGGCGGTGCAGACCTGGCACAAGGAGCAGGCATGAGCTCAGCCACGCGTCCCCCTCTTCTTCCGCCCACCCGCACCGAGTACTGCGTGATCGCCTGCGCCGAGGCCTGGCGTGACGCGGGCGAGATCCTGGCGAGCCCGATGGGGGTGATCCCGTCGATCGGCGCACGGCTGGCCAAGCGCACCTTCGCGCCGGACCTGCTGCTGACCGACGGTGAGGCGCTGCTGGTGGGCGTGGACGGCACCGTGGAGGGCTGGCTGCCCTACCGGCAGCACCTGGCCCTGGTCACGAGTGGCCGTCGGCACGTGATGATGGGCGCGAGCCAGATCGACCGGTTCGGCAACCAGAACATCTCGTGCATCGGTGACTGGGAGAAGCCGACACGACAGCTGCTCGGCGTGCGGGGCGCTCCGGTGAACACCCTCAACAATCCCACCAGTTACTGGGTGCCGAAGCACTCCCGGCGGGTCTTCGTCGAGAAGGTCGACATGGTCTGCGGAGTCGGGTACGACCATGCGGCCGCGCATCCGGACACGGCCCGCTTCCACCGCATCCCACGCGTCGTCTCCGACCTGGGTGTCTTCGACTTCGCCACCCCCGACCGGTCGATGCGGCCAGCCTCGCTGCACCCCGGTGTCACGCCGGAGCAGGTCAGGGAGGCGACCGGTTTCGAACTGCCCGTGCCCGACGACGTGGCGCCGACCCGTGAACCCACCGCCGAGGAGCTGCGCCTCATCCGCGAGGTCATCGACCCCGCGAACGCCCGCGCGCGTGAGGTCCCGGAGAGGACGGCGGCCTGATGGACACCGCGCTCACCCGGCTGGTCGGGGTCCGGCACCCGATCGTGCAGACGGGCATGGGCTGGGTGGCGGGTCCACGCCTGGTCTCCGCGTCGGCGAACGCGGGCGCGCTGGGCATCCTGGCCTCGGCGACCATGACCGTAGACCGGCTGCGCGAGTCGGTACGGGAGGTCAAGTCCCGTACGGGGGCGCCCTTCGGGGTCAATCTGCGGGCCGACGCGTCGGATGCCGGCGACCGGGTGCGGATCCTGATCGAGGAGGGCGTCCGGGTCGCGTCCTTCGCCCTCGCACCCTCCGCCGAGCTGATCGCTGAGCTCAAGGAGGCGGGCGTGGTCGTCATCCCCTCCATCGGCGCCCGGCGGCACGCGGAGAAGGTCGCGGCGTGGGGCGCGGACGCCGTGATCGTGCAGGGCGGTGAGGGCGGCGGTCACACCGGCGAGGTGGCGACGACCGTACTGCTGCCGCAGGTGGTGGACGCGGTGCGGATACCGGTCGTGGCGGCGGGCGGCTTCTTCGACGGACGGGGCCTGGTCGCGGCGCTGGCGTACGGGGCGGCGGGCATCGCGATGGGCACGCGGTTCCTGCTCACCTCCGACTCGACGGTTCCGGACGCGGTGAAGGCGAGATACCTGGCGGCGACGGTCGGGGACGTCACCGTCACCAGGGCGGTCGACGGACTGCCGCACCGCATGCTGCGTACGGACCTGGTGTCCTCCCTGGAGAACTCCGGCCGCGCGAAGGCCCTGTTGCAGGCCGTCCGCCGGGCGGCGGGGTTCCGGAAGCTGTCCGGGCTGACCTGGCGGCAGCTGGTGCGCGACGGGCTCGCCATGAAGCACGGCAAGGAGCTCTCCTGGAGTCAGGTCCTGCTCGCGGCGAACACCCCGATGCTGCTGAAGTCGGCGATGGTGGACGGCCGTACGGACCTCGGGGTGATGGCGTCCGGACAGGTCGCCGGGGTGATCGAGGACCTGCCGTCGTGTGCCGAGCTGGTGGCGGGGGTGATAGCTCAGGCCGAGGAAATCGTCGGCGCGTTGCGGGCGGGCGGTGCTTCAATGCGCGCATGACGGAGACGATCAAAGAGCCCTGGGGGCTCAGTGTTTTTGGCGCGGGCAGCGTGCGGGTCGAGCCGCAGCTGGTCCGGGTGAAGCTGACGGTGGATGTGCTGGAACCCCTGCCGGACAAGGCGTTTCAGGAGGCGGGCGCGGCCGTGACGCGGCTGCGGGAGGTGCTGCGCGGGCACGGGATACCGGACGCCGCGGTGTCCGGGTCCCGGCTCAAGCTCCAGTCGGAGTACGACGGTTACGGCGGCGACCGCAAGTTCCTCGGTTACCGCTGCCAGGCCTCGTACGCCATCGAGACCCCGGCGCTCGACGACCTCCAGCAGCTGATCGTGGACGCGGTCGACGCCGGCGCGCACCGGATCGACAGCGTCGAGTTCGACGTGCACGACAAGCCCGCGCTGCGGGACGAGGCCCGCCGGAAGGCGGTGGCCGCCGCCCGCCGCAAGGCCGAGGTGTACACGGAGGCGGCGGGCGTGCCGCTCGGTCCGGTGGTGCACGTCCAGGACGTGGACTCGGAGTCGTACGAGTTCCGCCAGTACCGGGGCCACGGCGACGGGGGCGGCAACTCGGCGGGCGATCTCGCGCCGGGCATGGTCGAGGTGTCCGCGGGCGTGGTGCTGGGCTACTCGCTCGGGCGGTGACACCCGGCGGCGGCCGACGCGTCGGTGTCAGTTCCGCTCAATGATCGTCACGTCGGCCTGACCACCGCCGCCGTCACAGCCGCTCAATGATCGTCACGTCGGCCTGACCACCGCCCCCGCACATGGGCACCACCCCCGACGGCCCCCTCGCACTGCTCGGCCCCCAGGGGGCCTCCCAGGCTTCGGGAGCCTGCGCCGGACTCCGTCCGCCGAAGTGGGTGGTCACGCCGCCGCCGTCACAGCCGCTCAATGATCGTCACGTTGGCCTGGCCACCGCCCTCGCACATGGTTTGCAGTCCGAACCGGCCGCCGGTGCGCTCCAGTTCGTGCAGCAGGGTCGTCATGAGCTTGACGCCGGTCGCGCCGAGCGGGTGGCCGAGGGCGATCGCGCCGCCGTTGACGTTGACCTTCTCCGGGTCGGCGCCGGTTTCCTTCAGCCAGGCCAGGACGACCGGCGCGAAGGCCTCGTTGATCTCGACGAGGTCGATGTCGTCGATCGACAGGCCGGTCTTCTTCAGGGCGTGGGCGGTGGCCGGTATGGGGGCGGACAGCATGCGGATCGGGTCCTCGCCGCGCACGGAGAGGTGGTGCACGCGCGCGCGGGGCGTCAGCCCGTGCTCGCGCACCGCCCGCTCCGAGGCGAGCAGCATGGCCGCCGCGCCGTCGGAGACCTGCGAGGAGCAGGCGGCGGTGACGGTGCCGCCGTCGAGGACCGGCTTGAGCCCGGCCATCTTCTCCAGGGAGGTGTCCCGGCGCGGGCCCTCGTCGACGGCGACCGAGCCGTAAGCCACCGTCTCGCGGTCGAAGCGGCCCTCGTCGATGGCCCGCACCGCACGCTGGTGGGACCTGAGCGCGAACTCCTCCTGGTCCAGCCGGCTGATCCCCCACTTCGCGGCGATCATCTCGGCCCCGGCGAACTGGTTCACCGGCCGGTCCCCGTACCGCGCGCGCCAGCCCTCGCTGCCCGCGAACGGACCCTGCGTGAAGCCCAACGACTCGGCGGCCTGGCGGGTCGCGAAGGCGATCGGTATCTGCGACATGTTCTGCACGCCGCCCGCGACCACCAGGTCCTGGGTGCCGGACAGCACGCCCTGCGCCGCGAAGTGCACGGCCTGCTGCGAGGAGCCGCACTGCCGGTCGATCGTCACGCCCGGCACCTCCTCGGGCAGTCCGGCCGCCAGCCAGCAGGTCCGCGCGATGTCCCCGGCCTGCGGCCCCACCGTGTCCAGGCAGCCGAAGACGACGTCCTCGACGGCGGCCGGGTCCATTCCCGCGCGAGTGACCAGTTCCTTCAGCACGTGCGCGCCCAGGTCCGCCGGGTGGACCCCGCTCAGCCCTCCCCGGCGCCGCCCGACGGGCGTACGGACCGCTTCGACGATGTAGGCCTCGGCCATGGCAACTCCCCAGACTCCCTGGATTCCCCAGTGGGTTATGTGCGTACGGCGATCCCGTCCAGCACCATCGAGAGGTACTGCCGGGCGATCTCCTCCGGGCTGTGCTGTCCGCCGGGCCGGTACCAGGACGCGGCCACCCACACGGTGTCGCGCACGAACCGGTAGGTGAGACGGACGTCGAGGTCGGCCCGGAAGACCCGGGCGGCGACCCCGCGTTCCAGCGTGGACAGCCACGCTTTCTCGAACTTGCGCTGCGACTCGGCGAGGAACGCGAACCGCTCCTGCGCGACCAGCTGCTTGCTCTCCTTCTGGTAGATCGCGACGGCGGCGCGGTGCCGGTCGATCTCCCGGAACGACTCCGTGACCAGGGCCTCCAGCGTCTCCCGCGGTCCCAGCTCGGAGTCCAGGACGGTGTCGTAGCCGCCCCAGAGCTCGTCGAGGAAGGTGCGCAGGATCTCCTCCAGCATCGATTCCTTGGAGTCGAAGTGGTAGTAGAGGCTGCCCGCGAGCATGCCCGCGTGGTCCGCGATCTTGCGCACGGTGGTGGCGTTGTAGCCCTGCTCGGCGAAGACCTCGGCTGCGGTGTCGAGGAGTTCGCGGCGGCGGGCCGGCGCGGCGGTCACCTGGGGCTTCTTCTTGGTCGGCACGGGTCCATTCTCGTCCTATGCATGTGTCGTCCTACGCATGCCGGCTGCTGACGGAGACGACCTCGCCGGTCATGTACGAGGAGTAGCCGGACGCCAGGAACACGATCACGTTGGCCACCTCCCAGGGCTCCGCGTACCGCCCGAAGGCCTCGCGTGCGGTCAGCTCCTCCAGCAGCTCGGGCGTCGTCACCTTCACCAGGTGCGGATGCATGGCGAGGCTCGGCGAGACGGCGTTGACCCGCACCCCGTAGGCGGTCGCCTCCATCGCCGCGCACCGGGTCAGCGCCATCACCCCGGCCTTCGCGGCGGCGTAGTGCGCCTGTCCGGCCTGGGCGCGCCAGCCGACTACGGAGGCGTTGTTGACGATCACACCGCCCCGCCCGTCCGTACGGAACGAGCGCAGGGCCGCGCGGGTGCACCGGAAGGTCCCGCTCAAGGTCACGTCCAGCACCTTCGACCACTGTTCGTCGCTCATGTCGACGAGGTCCGAAGTGCCGCCCAGCCCGGCGTTGTTGACCACGACGTCCAGCCGCCCGTGCTCCCGCACGGCGGCGTCGAACAGCGCCTGCACCTGGCCGTCGTCGGTGACGTCGCACGGCAGGGCGGTCACCGATGACGCCCCGAACTCGCCGGCGAGCTCGGCCTCGTACTCCTTGAGCCGCCGCACGTGCGCGTCGCTGATCAGCACGCGCGCGCCCTCCTCCAGGAAGCGCCGTGCGGTCGCGCCGCCGATGCCCGCGCCCGCCGCCGCGGTGATGACGGCGGTGCGCCCCTTCAGCAGCCCGTGCCCCGGTTCGTACACAGGACTCTCGACGACTGTCATAGGCCCACGCTAACCTACCAAACAATTGTTAGGGAAGGATGGCCGTCGATGGATCTCGCCTTCACGCAGGAAGAGGAGGCCTTCCGCGCCGAGGCCCGGGCCTGGCTCGCGGCCCATGTGCCGCGCGCTCCCCTGCCGTCCCTGGAGACGGCGGAGGGCTTCGCGGCCCACCGCGCGTGGGAGGCCGAGCTGGCCGCGGACCGCTGGTCGGTCGTCAACTGGCCGAGGGTGTACGGCGGCAGGGACTCGGGTCTGATCCGGTGGCTGGTCTTCGAGGAGGAGTACTGGGCGGCGGGCGCCCCGGGCCGGGTCGGGCAGAACGGGATCAGCCTGCTCGCGCCGACCCTCTTCGACCACGGCAGCGAGGAGCAGAGGGCGCGCGTGCTGCCCTCCATGGCCACCGGCGAGGTGGTCTGGGCGCAGGCGTGGTCGGAGCCGGAGGCGGGCTCGGACCTGGCGTCCCTGCGGTCGAAGGCGGTGCGTACGGACGGCGGCTGGCTGCTGAGCGGGCAGAAGACGTGGTCGTCGCGGGCGGCCTTCGCGGACCGCGCCTTCGGCCTCTTCCGCAGCGACCCCGAGGCGCCGAAGCCCCACCAGGGACTGACGTACCTGATGTTCGACCTGCGCGCGCCCGGCGTCACGGTCCGCCCGATCGGCCGGCTCGACGGCAAACCGGCGTTCGCCGAGCTGTTCCTGGACGAGGTGTTCGTGCCGGACGGGGACGTGATCGGCGAGCCCGGCGAGGGCTGGCGGATCGCGATGTCGACGGCGGGCAACGAACGGGGCCTGATGCTCCGCTCCCCCGGCCGCTTCCTTGCAGCGGCGGAGCGGCTTCGCGCTCTGTGGCAGGAACAGGGAAGCCCGCGGTCCGCCCGCGACGCGGTGGCCGACGCATTGACAGGCGCCAGGGCCTACCAGCTCTTCACCTACGCGGCCGCCTCCCGCTTCCTGGAGGGCGACTCGATCGGCCCGGAGTCCAGCCTGAACAAGGTCTTCTGGTCCGAGTACGACATCGCGCTCCACGAGACGGCCCTCGATCTGCTGGGCGAACAGGGCGAGTTGGCGGACTCCGAGTGGGCCGAGGGCTATGTCTTCTCCCTCGCAGGCCCGATCTACGCGGGCACGAACGAGATCCAGCGCGACATCATCGCCGAGCGCCTGCTCGGCCTGCCGAAGGGACGCCGCTGATGCGCTTCCTCCTCGACGCGGAGCAACTGGCCTTCTCCGCCTCGCTGGACGCCATGCTGACGGCCGCCGACACGCCTTCGGTGATACGGGACTGGAGCCGCGGCGAGCACACGAGCGGCCGCGCGCTGTGGTCCCGCATCTGCGAAGCGGGTGTCTTCGCGCTGGCGGTCCCCGAGGAGTACGGCGGACTGGGCGCCCGACCGGTCGAACTCGCCGTCGCCTTCGTCGAGTTGGGTCGGCACGCGGTGCCCGGCCCCCTGGTGGAGACGGTCGCGGCGGCGGCGCTGCTCGCCGGACTGGACGACACGGGCCCGGCCAAACGCCTCCTGCCCGCACTGGCCTCCGGCGAGTCGGCGGCATCGCTGACACCGGGACCCTACGCCCTGGACGCGGACATGGCCGACGTACGCCTGACGGTGTCGGACCCACCCGGCGCACCCCATGGCGCGGAACTGCGCCTCGCTCCCCCGCCCGGCCGCCCGCGTCCCTCCCTCGATCCCGCCCGGCGGCTCTTCACCCTTGCGGCCGGTGGGGAACTCCTGGCCGCCGGGCCGCAGGTCGCCGAAGCTGCTGCTCACGGGCTGACCTGGGGCCGTCTCGCCACCGCCGCCCAGGCCCTCGGTGTCGGGCTGGCGCTCCTGGACAGGACCGTTGCCTACGTCAAGCAGCGCAGCCAGTTCGGCGTCCCCATAGGTTCGTTCCAGGCCGTCAAGCATCAACTGGCCGACGCGAAGATCGCGTTGGAGTTCGCGCGCCCGGTGCTGCTCGGGGCCGCGCTGACCCTCGCTCCCGCCGATGTCGCCGCCGCCAAGGTCACCGCGTGCGAGGCGGCGTACGCCACCGCCCGTACGGCCCTCCAGCTGCACGGCGCGATCGGCTACACGGCGGAGTACGACCTGTCGCTGTGGCTGACCAGGGCCCGTGCCCTGCGCACCGCGTGGGGCGGGCCGCGGGAGTGCCGGGCCGTGGTCGTCAGTGGTGGTGATCGCCGCTGGTGAGTTCCCGGTACTCCTCCGCCGTCGGCTTCGGGATCTGCGACTCGGACCCGAACATGGCCCGAGCGAGGCGGGCCCGTACCCGCTGGCCTGCCTTGACCGGGCGGCGCACGCCGTTCGCGTCGACGAGCGGGCCGATCTCGTAGGGCGGGTTCTGCTCGTGCTGGGTGAGGGTGAACAGCTCGTCCTGCGCGAGGGGTTCGTGGACCTCGACGAACTCGCCGTGCGGCAGCCGTTTGATGGTGCCGCTCTCCCTGCCGTGCAGCACCTTGTCCCGGTCCCGGCGCTGCAGGCCCATACAGACCCGCTTGGTGACGAGGTACGCCAGCACCGGCGCCGCGAAGACGGAGATCCGGACGAACCAGGTGATCGCGTTGATGGACAGATGCAGATGCGTGGCCACGATGTCGTTGCCGCCGCCGATCAGGAGCACCGCGTACAGGCTCAGCCAGGCCGCACCCAGGCCGGTGCGGACGGGTACGTTGCGCGGCCGGTCCAGGATGTGGTGCTCGCGCTTGTCCCCGGTGACCCACGCCTCGATGAAGGGATACACGCCGAGGGCGAGCAGGATCAGCGGGAAGAGCGAGAAGGGGATGAAGACGCCGGGTTCAAGGGTGTGACCCCAGAAGTTGATCTCCCATCCCGGCATCACCCGGATCAGGCCCTCGGAGAAGCCGAGATACCAGTCGGGTTGGGCGCCCGTGGTCACCAGGTCGGGGCGGTAGGGCCCGAAGGCCCACACGGGGTTGATGCTGGCGATGCCGCCCATGATCGCCAGCACGCCGAACACGAGGAAGAAGAAGCCGCCCGCCTTGGCCATGTAGACCGGCAGGAAGGGCATGCCGACCACGGTCTTCTGGTCCCGTCCGGGCCCCGGGTACTGGGTGTGCTTGTGGTAGAAGACCAGGATCAGATGGGCGACGACCAGGCCCAGCATGATCCCCGGCAGCAGCAGGACGTGGATCGGGAAGAGCCGCGGGATGATGTCGTGCCCGGGGAACTCCCCGCCGAAGAGGAAGAAGGACAGATACGTCCCGACGATCGGGACCGACAGGATCGCGCCGTCGGCGAAGCGGATGCCGGTGCCGGACAGCAGGTCGTCGGGGAGCGAGTAGCCGGTCAGGCCGGTGATGATGCCGAGCATCAGCAGGGTCCAGCCGAACACCCAGTTGAACTCGCGCGGCTTGCGGAACGCGCCGGTGAAGAACACCCGCATCATGTGCACGAGCATGCCGGTGACGAAGACCAGCGCGGCCCAGTGGTGGATCTGCCGGATCAGCAGCCCGCCGCGCACGTCGAAGCTGATGTCGAGTGTGGACTCGTAGGCCCGGGTCATCGGGACGCCGTTGAGCGGGACGTACGAGCCGTGGTAGATCACCTCGACGCCGCTCGGCTCGAAGAACAGGGTGAGATAGATGCCGGTGAGGATCAGGATGAGGAAGCTGTAGAGGCAGATCTCCCCCAGCATGAAGGACCAGTGGTCCGGGAAGACCTTGCGCATGTTGGCCTTGGCCAGCCCGTACAGCCCCAGCCGCCCGTCGGCCCAGCCCGCGAGCTTCTCGCCCTTGCCCGGCGGCTCCCTGCGGGTGGGACCCGTCGCCTCGTTCCCCGATCGTGCGCCGTCCATGAGTTCGTCGCCTCCCCGTCGGATCATCCTCAGAGTGACACGACGGCCCGCCCAAGCCAACGGTGAGAACAGCCGTACGGGTGAGTCCCGTCAGGCCGGGCGCACGATGCCCTGGGCGCGGGCGGCCACCAGCCACTTCGGGAACTCCCCGACCAGCCGGTCGTAGAGCTCCGCGTCGGACAGCTTCGCCGGATCCGATCCGGCATGGAAGAACCCGGCGTTGTCGACGACCCGCTTGTCCGGCACCGCCAGTTCGTCCAGCTTGCGCAGGAAGTCGAACTGCCGGCTGTCCGGATCCCCGAAGCCCACGAACTGCCAGAACAGCGGCAGCCCGGCCGCCTTGCACAGATACCGCTCCGCGGCGAGCTTGTTGATCGGGCCGCCGTCGGTCTGGAAGACGACCAGGGCGGGGTCCGTCGAGCCGCTGTCGAGGTGGTGGTCGATCACGGCGTCCATCGCCAGGTGGTAGCTGGTCTTTCCCATGTGCCCGAGCCCGGCCACGATCTTGTCGATCCGGCCCTGGTGCCCGGCCAGGGCGATGTCCGACACCGCGTCGACGTCCGTCGAGAAGAACACGACCGGCACGGTCCCGTCGTCGTCGAGATGCGCCGACAGCCCCAGCACCCGGTCGGCGAGCGCCTGCACACTGCCGTCCTTGTAGTACGGCTTCATCGAACCGGAGTAGTCGACGACGAGGTACACCGCGGCCCGTAGCCCGTCCAGCCCGTGCTTCTGGAGCGACACCCCCGCGCTCTTGTAGAGGCCGACCAGCGCGGGCGCCGTCTCCTCCACCTTGCGAAGACTGATCGCCGCCATGAAACTCCCCCTCGATCGGCGCATTTGGCTGCCGAGGTTACGTCACACCGGCCCCACCCCTCCCTCACCCCCCACCTGTTCGCTATTTTGTTCGCCGCCGCCCCAACCGGCTCGCCGTCCGTCCCACCCCTTCCGAGGAGCCGGCTGTGGAATCCGAGTCCACCGTCACCACCTGCTACCGCCATCCCAAGGTGGAGTCCCACGTCCGCTGCACCCGTTGCGACCGGTACATCTGCCCGGACTGCATGCGGGAGGCGGCCGTCGGCCACCAGTGCGTGGAGTGCGTGAAGGAGGGCGCGCGATCGGTGCGGCAGGCGCGTACCGCGTTCGGCGGCCGGATCACGACCGCACCCTTCGTGACGTACGTCCTGATCGGGCTCAACGTGCTCGCCTACCTGGGCGAGCTGGTGCGGCCGTCGATCGTGGACCGCTTCGAGATGCTGGGCCGCGGGCTGGTCGGGCCGGACGGCGGCCACTACATGTGGCTGGCCAACTACCCCTCGGACTACCACCCCGAGGGTGTCGTCGACGGCGAGTGGTACCGCCTGCTGACCGGCGCCTTCCTCCATCTGCCCGTCACCGGGGGGACGTTCGGGATCCTGCACATCGTGATGAACATGGTGTCGCTGTGGAACATCGGCCGGGCGGTGGAGTCCCAGCTTGGCCGGGTCCGCTACCTCACGCTCTACCTGCTGTCCGCGCTCGGCGGCTCGGTCCTCGTCCTGCTGATCGCGCCCGACACCCCCACGCTCGGCGCGTCCGGCGCGATCTTCGGGCTCGGGGCCGCGTACTACGTCATGGCCCGCCGCCTGGGCGCCGACATGAGCCAGGTCAACCGCTTCATGGCGGGCCTGCTGCTGTGGCTGCTGATCTCCGCGGGACTCACCTCCTGGCAGGGCCACCTCGGCGGTCTGCTGGCGGGCGGCGTGGTGACACTGGCGTACGCCTACGCCCCGCGTGACCAGCGCCGCAACCTCGTCCAGGCCGGCGCCTGCGTCGCCCTGCTGGTGCTGCTGGTGGTCCTGTCGATGGCGAAGGTCACGGAGCTGACCGTGTGATCGATGAATGGAACATGTGCACGTAATGTGTGCCCCATGAAACGTGTCGGTTGTCTGCTGTTCGCGGCTCTCCCCGTCGTCGTCACGGCCGGGGTCTACGTCCTCACGCCCGCGCACTCCCAGGACGGCACGTCGACGACCTCCGCCTCTGCCGCGTCGAACGCCGCCGCGGACGCCAAGCACCGGGCCGAGCAGGAGAAGTCCGAGGACGACACGGTGATCGCCGACCTGCCGGCCGGCCTCGCCGCCCCCGCGAAGAAGGAACTGGCCCAGGAGCTGGTGGCCAGCGCCGAGAACTCGACCCTGAACTGGCGCAGCGCCTACGCCTACATCGAGGACATAGGCGACGGCCAGGGCTACACGGCAGGCACCGTCGGCTTCTGCACCGGCACCCACGACCTGCTCACCCTGGTCGAGCGGTACACCAAGTCCCACCCCGGCAACGGCCTCGCCCGCTACCTCCCCGCCCTGCGCGCGGTCGACGGCACGGACTCCCACAAGGGTCTGGGCCCGGCCTTCACGGCGGCCTGGAAGGCGGAGGCCCGACTGCCCGCGTTCCGCAAGGCCCAGGACGAGGAACGCGACCGCGTCTACTTCGACCCGGCGGTCCGCCTCGCCAAACTCGACGGCCTCGGCACGCTGGGCCAGTTCATCTACTACGACGCCATGGTCTTCCACGGCCCCGGCACCGGCCCGACCAGCTTCTACGGCCTGCGCGAACACGCGATGCGCGAGGCGGACACCCCCTCGCAGGGCGGCTCCGAGAAGAACTACCTGGACATCTTCCTGGACGTGCGCGTCAAGGCCATGAAGGCGAAGCGGCCGGACATCGACACGACCCGCATCGACACGGCACAGCGGCAGTTCCTGTACGACGGGAAGCTGGACCTGAAGACACCACTGACGTGGAAGGTGTACGGGGAGACGTACAAGGTGCCGTAGACGGCACCGGACATGCGGCGACGCCCGCCATCCGTCCGGTCGGGGACAAGGATGGCAGGCGCCGTCAGTGTTCCGTACGCCTTTGTACGGGACGTTCTATGGGGTGCTTCAGACCATCAGCGAACGGTCCGTCGGCCGGATCGGCGCCGGCAGGTCACTGGCACCGGCCAGGAACCGGTCGCAGCCACGCGCGGCCGAGCGGCCCTCCGCGATCGCCCACACGATCAGCGACTGACCACGACCCGCGTCACCGGCGACGAACACGCCCGGCACGTTGGTCTGGAAGTCGGCGTCGCGGGCGATGTTGCCGCGCTCGTCGAGGTCCAGGGCGAACTGCTCGACGAGGCCGTTCTCACGGTCGGTGCCCGTGAAGCCCATGGCGAGGGTGACCAGCTGGGCGGGGATCTTGCGCTCCGTGCCCGGCTTCGGCGTCAGCTTGCCCTCGATGAACTCGACCTCGGTGAGGTGCAGCCACTGGACGTTGCCGTCCTCGTCGCCCTCGAAGTGGGTCGTCGAGACGGAGTAGACCCGCTCGCCGCCCTCCTCGTGCGCGGAGGTGACCTTGTACAGCATCGGGAAGGTCGGCCACGGCTGGCCCGGGTTCCGCTCGTCGCCCGGGCGGGGCATGATCTCCAGCTGCGTGACGGAGGCAGCGCCCTGGCGGTGGGCGGTGCCCACGCAGTCCGCGCCGGTGTCGCCGCCGCCGATGACCACGACGTGCTTGCCCTCGGCCGAGATCGGGGCGGTGACGTAGTCGCCCTCCTGGACCTTGTTGGACAGGGGCAGGTATTCCATCGCCTGGTAGATGCCCTGCAACTCCCGTCCGGGGACGGGGAGATCACGGGCGGTCGTCGCACCGGCGGCGATGACGATCGCGTCGTAGCGCTTCTTCAGGTCGGTCGCCTTGAGGTCGCGGCCGATCTCGATGCCCGTACGGAAGCGGGTACCCTCCGCGCGCATCTGCTCGATACGGCGGTTGATGTGCCGCTTCTCCATCTTGAACTCGGGGATGCCGTACCGGAGAAGGCCTCCGATGCGGTCCGCGCGCTCGTAGACGGCGACGGTGTGGCCGGCCCGGGTCAGCTGCTGGGCGGCGGCCAGGCCCGCGGGGCCCGAGCCGATGACCGCGACCGTCTTGCCGGACAGGCGCTCCGGGATCTGCGGGGCGACGTCACCGGTCTCCCACGCCTTGTCGATGATCGAGACCTCGACGTTCTTGATGGTGACGGCCGGCTGGTTGATGCCGAGCACGCACGCAGACTCGCAGGGGGCCGGGCAGAGGCGACCGGTGAACTCCGGGAAGTTGTTGGTCGCGTGCAGGCGCTCGGAGGCGGCGCTCCAGTCCTCGCGGTAGGCGTAGTCGTTCCACTCGGGGATCAGGTTCCCCAGCGGACAGCCGTTGTGGCAGAACGGGATGCCGCAGTCCATGCACCGGCTGGCCTGCTTGCTGATGATCGGCAGCAGCGAACCGGGGACGTAGACCTCGTTCCAGTCCTTCAGACGCACGTCGACGGGACGGGACTTGGCGACCTCACGGCCGTGGTTCAGGAAGCCCTTCGGGTCAGCCATTGATCGCCGCCTCCATCATCTTCTCGGTGATCTCGGACTCGGAGAGTCCCGCCTGCTCGGCGGCGTCCTTGGCGGCGAGCACTGCCTTGTACGTGCTGGGGATGATCTTGCTGAAGCGCTCGACCGCGGTGTCCCACTCGGCGAGCAGCTTCTCGGCGACCGTCGAGGCGGTCTCCTCCTGATGCCGGCGCACCACGTCGTGCAGCCACTGCTTGTCGGTGTCGTCGAGGGCCTCTACGGCGCTGACGTTGCCGACGTTGACGTTGTCGACGTTCAGGTCGATGACGTAGGCGATGCCGCCGGACATGCCGGCCGCGAAGTTGCGGCCCGTCTCGCCGATGACCACCGCGCGGCCGCCGGTCATGTACTCGCAGCCGTGGTCGCCCACGCCCTCGGAGACGACCGTCGCACCGGAGTTGCGGACACAGAACCGCTCGCCCGTACGACCGCGCAGGAACAGCTCGCCGCCGGTCGCGCCGTACGCGATGGTGTTGCCCGCGATCGTCGAGAACTCGGCGAGGTGGTCGGCGCCCCGGTCGGGACGGACGACGACGCGGCCGCCGGAGAGGCCCTTGCCGACGTAGTCGTTGGCGTCGCCCTCCAGGCGCAGCGTGACACCGCGCGGCAGGAAGGCACCGAAGGACTGGCCGGCCGAGCCCGTGAAGGTGATGTCGATGGTGTCCTCGGGCAGCCCTGCCCCGCCGAACTTCTTCGTCACCTCGTGGCCGAGCATCGTGCCGACCGTGCGGTTGATGTTGCGGATCGCGACCTGGGCGCGCACCGGCTGGGCGTCGGTCGCGGAGTCCGCGGCCAGGGCGTCGGCGGCGAGCTTGATCAGCTCGTTGTCGAGCGCCTTCTCCAGGCCGTGGTCCTGCTCGATGACCTGGTGGAGGGCTGCGCCCTCGGGCAGCTCGGGCACGTAGAACAGCGGGGCCAGGTCCAGGCCCTGCGCCTTCCAGTGGTCGACGGCACGCTCGACGTCGAGCGTCCCGGCCTTGCCGACGGCCTCCTCGATGGAGCGGAAGCCCAGCTCGGCGAGGATCTCGCGGACCTCTTCGGCGATGAACTGGAAGAAGTTCACGACGTACTCGGCCTTGCCGGCGAACCGGTCGCGCAGCACCGGGTTCTGGGTGGCGATGCCGACCGGGCAGGTGTCCAGGTGGCAGACGCGCATCATGACGCAGCCGGAGACGACGAGCGGCGCGGTCGCGAAACCGAACTCCTCGGCGCCGAGCAGCGCGGCGATGACGACGTCACGGCCGGTCTTCAGCTGACCGTCGGTCTGTACGACGATGCGGTCGCGCAGGCCGTTGAGCAGCAGGGTCTGCTGGGTCTCGGCGAGGCCCAACTCCCAGGGACCACCGGCGTGCTTGAGCGACGTGAGCGGGGAGGCGCCCGTACCGCCGTCGTGGCCGGAGATCAGGACGACGTCCGCGTGCGCCTTGGACACACCGGCCGCGACCGTGCCGACGCCGACCTCGGAGACCAGCTTGACGTGAATCCGCGCCTGCGGGTTCGCGTTCTTGAGGTCGTGGATCAGCTGGGCCAGGTCCTCGATTGAGTAGATGTCGTGGTGCGGCGGCGGGGAGATCAGACCGACACCCGGGGTGGAGTGCCGGGTCTTGGCGACCCACGGGTACACCTTGTGGCCGGGCAGCTGGCCGCCCTCGCCGGGCTTGGCACCCTGGGCCATCTTGATCTGGATGTCGTCCGCGTTGACGAGGTACTCGCTCGTCACACCGAAGCGGCCGGAGGCGACCTGCTTGATGGCGCTGCGCCGGGCCGGGTCGTAGAGACGGTCCGCGTCCTCGCCGCCCTCACCGGTGTTGGACTTGCCGCCCAGCTGGTTCATGGCGATGGCGAGCGTCTCGTGCGCCTCGCGCGAGATGGAGCCGTACGACATGGCACCGGTCGAGAAGCGCTTGACGATCTCGGAGACCGACTCGACCTCGTCGATGGAGATCGAGGGCCGGTCCGACTTGAAGCCGAAGAGCCCGCGGAGCGTCATGAGGCGCTCGGACTGCTCGTTCACCCGGTCCGTGTACTTCTTGAAGACGTCGTAGCGACCGGTGCGCGTGGAGTGCTGGAGGCGGAAGACCGTCTCCGGGTCGAAGAGGTGCGGCTCGCCCTCGCGGCGCCACTGGTACTCGCCGCCTATGTCCAGCGCACGGTGCGCGGGCGCGATGCCCGAGGCCGGGTACGCCTTCGCGTGGCGGGCGGCGACCTCCTTGGCGATGACGTCGATGCCGACGCCGCCGATCTTGGTGGCCGTGCCGTTGAAGTACTTCTCGACGAAGGCGTCGTCGAGACCGACGGCCTCGAATACCTGGGCGCCGCGGTAGGAGGCGACGGTCGAGATGCCCATCTTGGACATGACCTTCAGGACGCCCTTGCCGAGGGCGTAGATCAGGTTGCGGATGGCCTGCTCGGCCTCGATGCCCTGCAGGAAGGTGCCCGCGCGGACCAGGTCCTCGACGGACTCCATCGCCAGGTACGGGTTGACGGCCGCGGCGCCGAAGCCGATCAGCAACGCGACGTGGTGGACCTCGCGGACGTCACCGGCCTCGACCAGCAGGCCCACCTGGGTGCGCTGCTTGGTGCGGATGAGGTGGTGGTGGACGGCCGCGGTGAGCAGCAGCGACGGGATCGGCGCGTGCTCGGCGTCCGAGTGGCGGTCCGACAGGACGATCAGCCGGGCGCCGTTGTCGATGGCCGCGTCGGCCTCGGCGCAGATCTCCTCGATGCGCGCGGCGAGGGAGTCGCCGCCGCCGGAGACCCGGTACAGGCCGGAGAGGGTCGCGGCCTTGAAGCCGGGCATGTCGCCGTCGGCGTTGATGTGTATGAGCTTGGCCAGCTCGTCGTTGTCGATGACCGGGAAGGGCAGCAGGACGGAGCGACAGGAGGCGGCCGTCGGGTCGAGCAGGTTGCCCGCGGGGCCGAGGGACGAGCGCAGCGAGGTCACGAGCTCCTCGCGGATCGCGTCCAGCGGCGGGTTGGTGACCTGCGCGAACAGCTGGGTGAAGTAGTCGAAGAGCAGCCGCGGACGCTCGCTCAGCGCGGCGATCGGCGAGTCGGTGCCCATCGAACCGATCGGCTCGGCACCGGACTTGGCCTGCGGCGCGAGGATGACGCGCAGCTCTTCCTCGGTGTAACCGAAGGTCTGCTGGCGGCGGGTGACCGAGGCGTGGGTGTGGACGATGTGCTCGCGCTCGGGCAGATCGCCCAGCTCGATCTCGCCGGCCTCGATCCACTCCGCGTACGGCTGCTCGGCGGCGAGGGTCGCCTTGATCTCGTCGTCCTCGATGATGCGGTGCTCGACCGTGTCGACGAGGAACATCTTGCCGGGCTGCAGCCGGCCCTTGCGGACGACCTTGGCCGGGTCGATGTCGAGGACGCCGACCTCGGAGCCGAGGACGACCAGGCCGTCGTCGGTGACCCAGTAGCGGCCGGGGCGAAGGCCGTTGCGGTCGAGGACCGCGCCGACCTGCTTGCCGTCGGTGAAGGTGACACAGGCCGGACCGTCCCAGGGCTCCATCATCGTGGAGTGGAACTGGTAGAAGGCGCGCCGGGTCGCGTCCATGGAGTCGTGGTTCTCCCACGCCTCCGGGATCATCATCAGCACGGAGTGCGGCAGTGAACGCCCGCCCAGGTGCAGGAGTTCGAGCACCTCGTCGAAGGACGCCGAGTCGGAGGCGTCGGGCGTACAGATCGGGAAGACGCGCTCCAGGCCCTTGTCGCCGAACAGGTCGGAGACGAGCTGGGACTCGCGGGCGACCATCCAGTTGCGGTTGCCCTTGACGGTGTTGATCTCACCGTTGTGCGCGACGAAGCGGTAGGGGTGCGCGAGCGGCCACGACGGGAAGGTGTTCGTGGAGAAGCGCGAGTGGACCAGCGCGACGGCCGAGCCGAAGCGGCGGTCGGAGAGGTCCGGGAAGAAGGGCTCCAACTGACCCGTGGTCAGCATGCCCTTGTAGACGATCGTGCGGGCCGAGAGCGACGGGAAGTAGACACCGACCTCACGCTCGGCGCGCTTGCGCAGCACAAAGGCCTTGCGGTCGAGGGCGATACCCGTGGCCGGCACAGCGGAACCGTCGGCGACGAAGATCTGCCAGAAGGCGGGCATCGTCGAACGGGCGGTGGCACCGAGCAATTCGGGAGCGACCGGAACCTCGCGCCAGCCGAGAACCGTGAGGCCCTCCTCGCCGGCGATCGTCTCGATCTGCGAGACGGCGTCCTGGACCCCGTCCTCCGGCAGGAAGGCGATACCGACTGCGTATCCACCGGCCTCGGGCAGATCGAATCCGGCCACCTCGCGGAAGAAGGTGTCGGGAACCTGGGAGAGGATGCCGGCGCCGTCGCCGGAGTCGGGCTCGGAGCCGGTGGCGCCGCGGTGCTCGAGGTTGCGCAGCACCGTCAGGGCCTGCTCGACCAGGGTGTGGGACGCCTCGCCGGTGAGGGTGGCGACGAAACCGACGCCGCACGCGTCGCGTTCGTTGCGGGGGTCGTACATACCCTGCGCAGCAGGGCGAGCATCCATGAAGGACCAGTTCTGGCCATTCGCGGAATGCTGGGACGGCTGGCGCGGCGTACGCATCGGCTCTCCCGTCGTCGTCTCAAGTGGCATATGCAGATTGCCGAGGGACGACGTTGGCCCTCTGCTGAGTGCAAAATTTCGTGCAGGTTACATGATGGAGCGGATCTCGGGAACCGGATACCGCGTTCCAGCATGCGGACACCGCGGTCGCGGTGGGGTACCGCGCTCGGCGGTGGAAGCTATGGGGACCGATGCGGACAGATCAGTGCCCGACGGACCGTGAGCGGGGGGAGCGTCGTCGCCACCCCGCGGGTGCGCGGCAGGCCTCATTGCCCACAGCGCTTACGGCTCATGCCCAGTGGTTAAGCATTCGAAACCAGCGGGTAACGGCTACTTATGCGGCCCAACGCATAACTTGCAGCCGCCCTATCCTACGGCCGTTCCGAACAGGCTGCCCAGGGCGTACGTCACACCGGCCGCCGCACCCCCGAGAGCGAGCTGCCTGAGCCCGCTGAACCACCAGGTGCGCGCGGTCACCTTGGCCACCACCGCACCGCACGCGAACAGCCCGAAGAACGCGAGCAGCAGAGCCGGCCACAGCACGGTCGCACCGAGCAGATACGGCAGTACGGGCAGCAGGGCGCCCAGCGCGAAGGATCCGAACGACGACACGGCGGCGACCAGCGGCGAGGGCAGATCGCCGGGATCGATGCCGAGTTCCTCGCGGGCGTGTATCTCCAGGGCCTGCTCGGGATCCTGCGACAACTGCCGGGCCACTTCACGCGCGAGCAAGGGCTCGACGCCCCGGGACTCGTACAGCGCGGCGAGCTCGGCCTCTTCGTCCTTGGGGTGCTTCCTCAACTCCCTCCGCTCCACATCCAGCTCGGCCTCGACGAGCTCGCGCTGCGAGGCGACGGACGTGTACTCACCGGCAGCCATCGAGAAGGCGCCGGCGGCGAGGCCCGCGAGCCCGGTCAGGACGATGGCCTGCTGGCCGACGGCACTGCCCGCGACACCGGTCATCAGGGCGAGGTTGGAGACCAGGCCGTCCATCGCACCGAAGACGGCGGGGCGCAGCCAGCCGCCGTTCACATCCCGGTGCGTGTGGTTGTCGCGGTGCGCCTCGTGCAGCGCGGCCCCGGTTTCGATGATCGCCATTGCAGGTCCCCAGGAAAGCTAAGCCAAAGCTAAGTTTGGACAAGTTCTATTCTTCGACAGCACGAAATCTACGCCCGGAATTCCGCCCCCGCCAGCAAGGAAAGGCTGGGCTAACCTGCGCTTTTGCGCCTCACCGCTCATCCGTATATGAGTCCGCACACATGCCGACCGGGTGACGCTGAGCCCTGTCCGGCTCTGGAAAACCCCTCCGGTGGGACACATCCGCAAAGGGTTCCGCGCCCTGAGAGGCCCTGTGAGGAGCCGCCCGGAGCCCCGGAGGAGAGGCCGCGTATGGCATCGATCGCCTGCATTCCCCCGGTCCCGTCGCCCGGGAACGCCGCCGAACTCCGCGAGCGGGCACGCGGCGCGCTGCTCGGCCTGGCCGTGGGGGACGCCCTCGGGGCCCCCGCCGAGAACATGAAGCCCTCGGAGATCCGCGCCCGTTGGGGCCGTATCACGGGCTACGTGTCGGACAGACCGTCCGGCACGGACGACACCGAGTACGCGATCTTCTCCGGCCTGCTCCTGGCCCGGCACGGCTCGGCCCTGACCGCGGCGCACGTGGAGGCGGCCTGGCACGAGTGGATCGCGGACCGCGACGAGGGCCCGTTCAGGGGCGCGGGCTTCAGCGAACGCGGCACCCTGGAGAACCTCCGCCGCGGCCTCGCCGCCCCCATCTCGGCCCAGCACCGGCACGCCTGGAGCGACGGCCTGGCCATGCGCGCGGCCCCCTTCGGCGTCTTCGCCGCGGGCCGCCCCGCCGAGGCGGCCCGGCTGGCGGCGATCGACGGCTCGGTGAGCCACGACGGCGAGGGCATCTACGGCGGCCAGGCGGTCGCGGCGGGCGTGGCGGCGGCGATGGCGGGCGCACCGACCATCGCGGTCGTGGCCTCCGCACTGGCCGTCGTCCCGGACGACTCATGGACGGCCCGCTCGCTGCGCCGCGCCGTGGCGGTGGCCCACCGCGGCGAACGGGCGGTCCGCTCGGCGGTCGTCATCGGCGGCTACCCCTGGACCGACCTGGCACCGGAGGCGGTCGCCCTGGCCTTCGGCGCCTACGCGGCGGCCGACGGCGACTTCGAACAGGCCGTCCTCACGGCGGTGAACATGGGCCGCGACGCGGACACGACGGCCGCGGTGGCGGGCGCACTGGCAGGTGCGACTCAGGGGATCTCGGCGATCCCGGCGGAGTGGGCGGCGGCCATCGAACCGGCCAGGGGGAGCTGCCTGCCGGCGATGGCGGGCCATCACGTGCTGGATGTGGCGGATCTGCTGGTGAAGGGTGCGGGGATGGTCACCGGGTTGATCACTGGGGTGCTCACTCAAGACCTCGTGCCGGACATGCCGGGCCCCGAGGAACTCCCACTGCCGGACCCGATCGCCTTCGCCCTGACGGCGAACGACGAGGCGAAGGCGATCCGATGAGACCGCCCGCGCCGTGGGCGGTGGGAACGGGGACGGCTGCGCAGCCGAACGATGGCGAGGTCAGTGAGTCGACGGGCATGGCGGGGGTGACGGTCACGGAGGAGCCGACGGACGCACCGGAGCCATCGGTCGCGGCGGAGCCAACCACCTCGGCGGAGCCGACAACCACGGGGAGGCCGACGGTCACGGCGGAGCCGACGGTCCAGAGGAAGCCATCGGTCGCAGCAGAGCCACGGGGTACGGCGGAGCCAACCACCTCGGGAAAGCTGACCGCCTCGGGGAAACCGACGGTCACAGCGGAGCGGACGGTCACGGGGAAGCCACCGGTCACGGTGGAGCCAACCACCACGGGGAAGCCGACAACCACGGGGAGGCCGACGGTCACGGCGAAGCCGACGACAACGGCGGAGCCGAGCCAGCTCGCAGTCGCCGACGGCGGGCACGCCCCACAGGGGCCACTCGCACCCGACGACGAAAGTTGTACGGGCGGTGCGGGTGGGAGCATCGTGGCCGAAGGCGCAGCCGAGGCCGTTCACACCGCCGCCCACCCCGCACGCCACCGCCGTACCGAAGGCCTCCTGCTGGGCCTCGCCGCAGGCGACGCCGCCGGCTGGCCCGCCGCCCGCCACCGAGCCGCCCGCATGCCGGAATGGACCCGCCGCCTCACCCGCGAACTCGACACGTTCGCCGAACAGAACGCCACCACCACCCTCCCCGTCCCCATCGCACTCAACCAACCCCCCGAGCCACTCCTCCTCGGCCCCTCCGACGACGCCGAGTGGGCGGCATTCGCAGCGGAAGCACTCCTGCGCGCAGGAGACGACACCGCCCTCGGCGACCTCAGCCGAGAACGCCGCACCCGCGCCGCCATCGACCTGACCTGGAACGCCGTGGCCAGCGAGGTCGCCGCCGCAGCGGACCGCGCACCGGAGATCGAGTCCGCCGTCCTCCCCCTCCGCGCGCGTATCTCCGTCCGGGCCGGCCTCGGCAACCTCGCCACCGGCCTGCGCCCACCCGCCACCGGCCACGACAACCCCCACTACTTCGACGACGCGGCCTGCGTACGGGCCTGCGTACTCGCCGTCGCCCACCCCGGCGCCCCCGAACTCGCCGCCGACCTGGCCGAGTTCGACGCCCGCTACACCCAGGACGGCGACGGCGTGCACGGCGCCCGTGCGATGGCGGCGGCACTCGCGCTGGCACTGGCCGGCGCGGACGTCGAGACCTGCGTGGCGGCGGCCCTCGCCGAACTCCCCGAGGGCACGGAGATCGGCCGCAACGCCCGCCACGCGCTCAAGCTGGCCGCCGACGCCGAGACCGCCTTCACCCTGATCCCCCTCCTGGAACACCAGATCGTCGACCACGTCTACAGCTACGGCATCGCCGCCGCCGAAACGGTCCCGGTCGCCCTCGCCCTGGCCACCGCCTCGCGCGGCCGGATCGCTGAAGCGGTACCGGCAGCGGCCTGTCTGTCCCGCGTCGCCGACTCGGCCCCGGCACTGGCGGGCGCGCTGACCGGAGCGCTGGGGGGTGGCGAGTCGATCCCCTCCACCTGGCGGGACGCCTGCCGCACCCTCTCCGGCTGCGCACTCCCCCGCCTCACCGGCACCGACCTGGTGGAACTCGCCGAACTCCTGGAAGCCACACAACCGACCCCACCGGGGGGATGATTCCGCCCATGAGGCCCAAACAGACAGAAAACAGCCTCGAGGACCGGATCACCGGTGCCCTCGTGGGCGCGGCGGTGGGCGACGCCCTCGGCGGCCCCGTCGAGGGCTACTCCCCCGACCAGATCCTCGAACGCCACGGCGGCCGAGTCCACGGCATCGTCGGCCCCTGGAACGGCGACGCCTGGCGCACGGCACGCCCCATCGCGCCGTACCACAAGGGCGACGGCCACATCACCGACGACACCTTGCTGACGCACGCGCTGGTACGGGTGTACGCGCGCGTCCGCGACCACCTGGACGCGTACGCGATGGCCGACCACCTGGTCCCTGACCTGATGACGAACCCGCGCTGGATCCCCGAGTTGGAGACGGAGACCATCCCCCTCCACCGCGTCTTCCTCGCGGAGAAGTGGCTGGTGGCCCGTCTCCACTACGGCCATGTCGACCCCCGCGAAGCCGGCGTCGGCAACATCGTCAACTGCGGTGCCGCGATGTACATGGCACCGGTCGGCCTGGTCAACGCGGCCAACCCGGCGGGCGCGTACGCCGAGGCCCTCGACATCGCGGGCGCCCACCAGTCGTCGTACGGCCGAGAGGCGGCGGGCGTCTTCGCGGCGGCGGTGGCAGCGGCGACCACCCCCGGGGCGACACCGGACTCGGTGGTCGCCGCCGCCCTCTCCCTGGCGAAGGACGGCACACGCGCGGCGATCGAGAGTGTCTGCGAAGTGGCGTCCCACCACTCGGACTTCGAGTCCGCACTGATCCCCCTGCGCGAGGCGGTGACCCCGTACGACACGGTGGGCCCGGACTACCGCGCCCCTTCCCTCGGCGCCCGCCGCCCGTCCCGCCTCCATGCGATCGAGGAACTCCCCATCGCCCTGGGCATGTTGCTGGTCTCCGGCGGCGACTACCGGCATGCGGTCCTGGGCGCGGTGAACTACGGCCGCGACTGCGACTCGATCGCGACGATGGCGGGCGCACTCGCGGGGGCCCTGGGTTCCCCCGTCCCGGAGGACTGGTCGAAGACGGTGGCCGAGGCAAGCCGCCTGGACCTGTGGGAACCCGCGACGACGCTCACCCACGTCACTCGGGAGATCTTCGAACGGGACGTACACCGCCGCAGGGCCCACGAGGCGGCGTTCACCGAGATCGGAGGCCTGAGATGCTCCGACTGACCTGGGTCCAGCCGGAGGACCTGATCGGCCACGAGCTGCGACAGGCGGCACTGGACGGCCGCGAGCCGTCGGCGATCGCCGCGAGATGGAGAGCCGCGGGCGGCCCGGAGGCCCCACCGCGAGCAGGCGCGTCACCGGAACCGGCCTCACGCTATCTGCGGCTGCTGGCAGAAGACCTGCTGGACGAACTCGCGGACCTGCCCAGCACATTGAGCGACGCCGAGCCGACGGACCTACAGAAGATCAAATCCCTGTGCCCGAACTGGCCCGCGTCTCTCCCCACCCCGACAGCACCTCCGACGCGGTCCCGCCTCGAAGCCGCCTGGCTCGGCCGAGCCGTCGGCTGCCTGCTCGGCAAACCCGTGGAGAAACTCCCCCTCGAAGCCATCCGCCAGCTGGCCGGATCCACCGGCAACTGGCCCCTGAACACGTACTTCACGGCCAAGGGCGTCCCGGCGGACCTCCTCGCCGCCCACCCCTGGAACCGCCGCTCGGCCACCACCTCCCTCGCCGAGAACATCGACGGCATGCCCGAGGACGACGACCTCAACTACCCCCTCCTCAACCTCCTCCTGCTCCAACGCCACGGCAGACGGTTCACCACCACCGACGTGGCCGACCTATGGCTGTCCGAACTCCCCGCGGGCCGCACCTTCACCGCCGAACGCGTCGCCTACCGCAATCTCCTCCTCGGCCTGGAACCACCCCGAACGGCCCGCCACCGCAACCCCTTCCGCGAGTGGATCGGCGCCCTCATCCGCGCCGACGTGCACGGCTGGACCAACCCCGGCAACCCGGCCGCCGCGGCGGAACAGGCCCACCGGGACGCCACCCTCACCCACACCGCGAACGGCGTCTACGCGGCGATGTTCACGGCCGCCACCATCGCCACCGCGGCAACCGGCGCCCACGACATCCATGCCTGCCTCCGCACCGGTATGACCGTGGTCCCACCCCGCTCCCGCCTGACCCGGGCCGTCCGTCACGCGATCCAACTCGCCGAAGAACACGCCGACTTCGACACCGTCGTCGACGAACTCCACGCCACCCACGCCGCCACCCACCACTGGGTCCACGCCGTCCCCAACACGGCCCTCATCGCCGCCGCCCTCACCCACGCGAACGGCGACTTCACCGGCTCCATCTGCCGTGCGGTGTCCGGGGGTTGGGACACCGACTCCAACGGCGCGACCGCGGGCGGCATCGCCGGACTCCTGAGCGGCTCCCCCGCCGCCCTCCCCGACCGCTGGACCACCCCCCTCAAGAACCGACTGACCACCTCCGTCGGCGACTTCAACGGCATCGGCTTCGACACCCTGGCCCACCTCACCCACCGGGAGGCGTCCCGCCCATGACCCACACCGTCGTACCGGGCCAAGCCCCTCTCGCCGGCCTGCGCGTCCTCGACCTCGCCACCCTCTTCGCCGGCCCGCTCGCCGCCACGATGCTCGGCGACTTCGGCGCGGAGGTCATCAAGGTCGAACACCCCACGAAGCCCGACCCCTCCCGCGGCCACGGCCCGTCGAAGGACGGCGTCGGCCTCTGGTGGAAGCTCCTCGGCCGCAACAAACAGACCATCACCCTCGACCTCTCGAAACCGGGCGGCCGCTCCACCCTCCTCCGCCTCGCCGCCACCGCGGACGTCGTCATCGAGAACTTCCGCCCCGGCACCCTGGAGAAGTGGGACCTGGGCTGGGAGGAACTGTCCGCCGCCAACCCCCGCCTGATCCTCACCAGGGTCACCGCGTTCGGCCAGTTCGGTCCCTCCGCGCACCGCCCCGGCTTCGGCACCCTCGCCGAGGCGATGAGCGGCTTCGCCGCGATCACCGGCGAACCGGACGCACCCCCGACACTCCCACCCTTCGGCCTCGCCGACTCCATCGCCGGCCTGGCCACGGCCTACGCCGTCATGACCGCGCTGGCCGCCCGCGACCGCACCGGCGAGGGCCAGGTCGTCGACATGGCGATCATCGAACCGATCCTGACCGTCCTCGGCCCCCAGCCGGTCTGGTACGACCAACTCGGCCACGTCCAGCCGCGCACCGGCAACCGCTCCCAGAACAACGCCCCGCGCGGCACCTACCTCACCGCCGACGGCAAATGGGTCGCCGTCTCGACCTCCGCGCAGTCGATCGCGGAACGCGTGATGCACCTGGTGGGCCGCCCGGAGCTGATCGACGAACCGTGGTTCGCGACCGGCGCCGAACGCGCCCGGCACACCGACGTCCTCGACGAGGCGGTCGGCACCTGGATCGCCGAACGCACCCGCACCGAAGTCCTGGCGGCCTTCGAGAAGGCGGAGGCCGCGGTGGCCCCGATCCAGGACGTACGGGACGTGATGACGGACCCGCAGTACGCGGCCCTGAACACGATCACCACCCTCGACGACCCCGACCTGGGGCCCCTGCGCATGCAGAACGTCCTCTTCCGCCTCTCCGCCACCCCCGGCGCGATCCACTGGGCGGGCCGCCCGCACGGCGCGGACACCGAGACCGTCCTGACCGGCCTGGGCCTGACCGCGGCCGAACTGACGGCCCTGCGCGAGGAGGGCGCCGTATGACAGCGCTCCCGCTCACCTGGCTCTACGCCCCCGGCGACCGCCCCCACGTCGTCGCCAAGGCACTGACGGCCGGCGCCGACGTCGTCGTGATCGACCTGGAGGACGCGGTCGCCCCGGACCGCAAGGAGTACGCCCGCTCGGCCACCGCCGAACTCCTCTCCACCCCGCAGCCGATCCCGGTGCACGTCCGCGTGAACGCCCTGGACGGCCCGCTGGCACCGCGGGACCTGGAGGCGGTGGCCGCACTGCCCGGGACCTCGGGCCTGCGCCTCCCGAAAGTGACCTCTCCCGAGCAGATCATCCGCACCGCGGAACGGTCCGTCCCCTTCGCAGGAGGCGCCCTCGCGCTGTACGCCCTCCTGGAATCCGCCCTGGCCGTCGAGCACGCCTACGCAATCGCCTCCGCCCACCCCGCCCTCCACGGCATCGTCCTCGGAGAATCGGACCTACGGGCCGACCTGGGCGTACGCGAGGACGCGGGCCTCGACTGGTCCCGCTCCCGCGTCGTCGGGGCCGCACGGGCGGCGGGGCTGCCCCCGTCCCCGCAGTCGGTCCACCCGGACATCCGTGATCTGGAGGGCCTGGCGGCCTCCTGCGCCCACGGCCGCACCCTCGGCTTCCTCGGCCGCGCGGCCATCCACCCCCGTCAACTCCCCATCATCGAACGGGCCTACCTCCCCACGGCGCGGGAGGTCGAGGAGGCCGAGACGATCATCAAGGCAGCGACGACGCAGCAGGGCGCCCAGGCCCTCCCGGACGGAAGGTTCATCGACGCGGCGGTGGTGGCGGCGGCGCAACGCACACTGTCGCTCGCCCGCCGGAACCAAGAATGAGGGCGCCCGGACCTCCGGGCGCCCTCATCGATGTACCGCCGACAGTCAGCTCTTCTTCGCCGACTCGGCGCCGTCCTTCGTCTCTTCCTCGGAGTCCTCGGCGTCCCCGGCTTCCTTGACGTCTTCGGCGGAGCCCGCCGTGTCCGCCTTCGGCTCCGAGGAGTCCGCCTCGTCCTTCTCGCCGGTCGTGTCCTTCTCGACGGCCTCGCCGTCAGCCTCGGTCTCGTCGTCCGGGGCCCCCGGTTCGACCACGTCTTCCCTGCCCGGCCGCTTCTTCGCCGAGATCACGATGTACACCACCGCGAGCACGAACACGACCAGCGCGGTCCAGTCGTTCAGCCGCAGGCCCAGGATGTGGTGGGCGTCGTCGACGCGCATGTACTCGATCCACGCCCGGCCCACGCAGTACGCGGCGACATACAACGCGAACGCCCGTCCGTGTCCCAGCTTGAAGCGGCGGTCGGCCCAGATGACCAGCAGGGCGACGCCGATGCACCACAGGGACTCGTAGAGGAACGTCGGGTGGTAGTACCCGGGCACGCGGCCGTCCGCCGAGGACGTGATGTGCAGCGCCCAGGGGAGGTGGGTCTCGCGGCCGTAGAGCTCCTGGTTGAACCAGTTGCCCCAGCGGCCGATGGCCTGGGCGAAGGCGATGCCGGGGGCGAGGGCGTCGGCCCAGGCGGGCAGCGGGATGCCACGGCGGCGGCAGCCGATCCACGCGCCCACCGCGCCGAGGGCGATCGCGCCCCAGATACCGAGGCCGCCCTCCCACACCTTGAAGGCGTCCACCCAGTCACGGCCCTCGCTGAAGTACAGCTCGTAGTCCGTGATCACGTGGTACAGGCGGCCGCCGACGAGGCCGAACGGCACCGCCCAGACAGCGATGTCGGCCACCGTGCCGGCCCGCCCACCGCGGGCGATCCAGCGCTTGTTGCCGAGCCAGACGGCAACGAAGACGCCGATGATGATGCAGAACGCGTAGCCGCGCAGCGGAATGGGGCCGATGTAGCGCACCCCGCTCGACGGGCTGGGAATGTAGGCAAGTTCCATGGCAAGGTCGACGCTACCGTGCCGGACCGGGCCCACGGCAGGCAGCCCGGCTACGGGTCCATAACAGGCGGGTGTGAAACCGCCTTACCCCTTGTTCGCCTCCAGCACCATCTGCTTCAGCTTCGCCGGTGTCATCGTCTGGTCCTGGTAGATGTTCTTTCCGCCCAGCAGCACGGTCGGCGTCCCGGAGAACCCGCCGGACTTGAAGGCGTCGTTCGACTTGTCGACCCAGCTGTCGTGCCTGCCGTCGTTGACGCACTTGCGGAAGGTGGCCGTGTCGAGGCCCTTGACCTTGCCCGCCAGCTCGATCAGCTTGCTGTTGTTCCCGAAGGCGTCGACGGTCTCCTTGGGCTGGTTGGCGTAGAGCACGTCGTGGTAGTCGCGGAACTTTCCGGCGTCCTGGGCGCAGGCGGCGGCATTGCCCGCGCGGAGGGAGCCGGTACCGCCGAGGTTGCCGTCGATCAGCCTGACCAGGTGGTACTCGACTCTGAGCTGACCGGAGTCGGCCAGCTCATGGAGCGTCGGGCGGTACGCCACCTCGAAGGACTGGCAGGCCGGACAGCGGAAGTCCTCCCAGACCGTGAGCGTCGACTTGGCGCCGTCCTTGCCCACGGGAATCGCGAGGCTGTTCTTGCCCTGCGCCCCGGAAGGCGCCACGGCCGGACCCGCGGTCTTGTCGTCCTTGCCCGCGTTCGCGGCGACCACGCCGATCACCGCCGCCAGCCCCAGGACACAGACGACGCTCGCGCCCACGATGAGCGTCCGCCGTCGCTTCTCCGCGGCCTTCTGCTTCTCACGCTCGACCGCCAGCCGCTCGCGGGCGGTGCGCTTTCCCTCACGGTTCTTGTCGCTCACACCCCCAGAACGAACCGGGGAGGCGCATTGCGCCTCCCCGGTCCCAGATCCACCCGTTCGGAGGACCCGCACAAGATGAACTGCTCGCGCTACGCCTGTCCGCGCACGCCCTTCGCGAGGTCACCGGCGAGCGAGCGGACGGCCTCGACACCGGCCGCGTCGTCCGGCGCGTCCAGCATCCGCTTGACGAAGGCCGAGCCGACGATCACGCCGTCGGCGAAGCCTGCCACCTCGGCGGCCTGCTCCGCGTTGGAGACGCCGAGACCGACGCAGACGGGCAGGTCGGCCCTGGTGGCCCGGGTGCGTTCCACCAGGTCCTGGGCCTGCGCGCCCACCGACTCACGGGTGCCGGTGACGCCCATCAGCGAGGCGGCGTACACGAATCCGCTGCCCGCCGCGGTGATCTGTGCGAGCCGCGCGTCCTTGCTGCTGGGCGCGACCACGAAGACCGTGGCGAGCCCGTGCTTCTCGGCGTGCTCCCTCCACAGGGCCGACTCCTGCACCGGCAGGTCGGGCAGGATGCAGCCCGCCCCGCCCGCCTCCGCGAGCTCGGCGGTGAAGCGCTCCACGCCGTAGCGGTCGATCGGGTTCCAGTACGTCATCACGAGCACCGGCTTCCCGGTGGCCGCGTGCGCCTCCCGGACCGTACGCATGACGTCCGCGATCTTTACTCCGCCCCGGAGGGCGATGTCGTCGGCGGTCTGGATGACGGGGCCGTCGAGGACGGGGTCGCTGTGCGGCAGTCCGACCTCGACGACGTCCGCGCCGCCGTCGAAGACGGCCTTGATCGCCTCGATGCCGCCGTCCACGGTCGGGAACCCGGCCGGGAGGTAGGCGATGAGGGCGGAGCGGCCCTCGGCCTTGGCGGCGGCGAGGGTGTCGGTCAGCAGCTGAATGTTCCCGCTCACTTGGCGTCCCCCTCGATCTCGGCGGTGTCGGCGTCCGCGTCGGCCGCGACCTCGGCGTCGGTGTCGTACAGGCCGAAGTAACGGGCGGCCGTGTCCATGTCCTTGTCGCCGCGGCCGGACAGGTTGATCACGATCAGCCCGTCCTTGCCCAGCTCCTTGCCGACCTCCAGGGCGCCGGCCAGCGCGTGCGCGCTCTCGATGGCCGGGATGATGCCCTCGGTGCGCGAGAGCAGGCGCAGGGCCTGCATCGCCGCGTCGTCGGTGACCGCGCGGTACTCGCCGCGGCCGGTGTCCTTGAGGTAGGAGTGCTCCGGGCCGATGCCCGGGTAGTCCAGACCGGCCGAGATCGAGTACGGCTCGGTGATCTGGCCCTCCTCGTCCTGCAGGACGTAGGAGCGGGAGCCGTGCAGGATGCCGGGCTCGCCCGCGGTCAGGGTCGCCGCGTGCTCGCCGGTCTCGACGCCGTGTCCCGCCGGCTCGCAGCCGATGAGGCGTACGCCGGCGTCCGGGATGAAGGCGTGGAACAGGCCGATCGCGTTGGAACCGCCGCCGACGCACGCGACCGCGGCGTCGGGCAGCCGCCCGGCCTGCTCCAGCAGCTGGCGCCGGGCCTCGACGCCGATGACGCGGTGGAAGTCGCGGACCATGGCCGGGAAGGGGTGCGGGCCGGCGACCGTACCGAAGAGGTAGTGGGTGTGGTCGACGTTGGCGACCCAGTCGCGGAAGGCCTCGTTGATGGCGTCCTTGAGCGTCCGGCTGCCGGACTTCACCGAGACGACCTCGGCGCCCAGCATGCGCATGCGGGCCACGTTCAGCGCCTGGCGCTGGGTGTCGATCTCGCCCATGTAGATGGTGCACTCGAGACCGAACAGCGCGCAGGCCGTCGCCGTGGCGACGCCGTGCTGGCCGGCGCCGGTCTCCGCGATGACACGGGTCTTGCCCATGCGCTTGGTGAGCAGGGCCTGACCGAGCACGTTGTTGATCTTGTGCGAGCCGGTGTGGTTGAGGTCCTCGCGCTTGAGGAACACCCGGGCGCCACCGGCGTGTTCGGCGAACCGCGGCACCTCGGTGAGGGAGCTCGGCCGTCCCGTGTAGTGGACGAGCAGGTCGTCGAGCTCGCGGGCGAACTCGGGGTCGTGCTTGGCCTTGTCGTACTCGACGGCGACCTCGTCCACGGCGGCGACGAGGGCCTCCGGGATGAACTTGCCGCCGAACGCCCCGAAGTAGCCTTCGGGGCTGGGGACTTGACCCTCCGGGTCGGGGATGAAGAACTCGCTGGGCATGCGGAAACCTCACGGTGAGTGTTTGGAGTGACACTGATCGCCGTGGGGGCGGGGATGGTCAGTCGACCGCGGACCGAGTGTGGCTTGTCGCGCCCGCGCGGCGGAGCCGCGTGTTCAGAACTGCCCCGCGCCCCTTGCGGGGCGCTGCCATCGACGGCCGTTGACCTGCCCAGGTTCGTCACCGATGACGTAACGGACGCGGCGGCCGTGCACCCGGCGAGCGGGTGCGCGACAGCCACGGGGGCGGCAGCCGCGCGCGAGGCGGGCGTACCGGTCCGTGGTCGTCAGGGTGATCGTCAGGTTCATCGCCGCTCAGCCTACCGGGAGGTCAGCCCCGGCCGTGGCGCAGGGCCGGGTGCTCGCCCGCCGCCACCAGGTCGGAGACCGCCGACTTGGGGTCGCGGCCGGTGACCAGGGACTCGCCGACCAGGACGGCGTCCGCTCCGGCGTTGGCGTACGCGATGAGGTCGTGCGGGCCGCGGACGCCGGACTCGGCGATCTTGACGATGTGGGCCGGGATCTCGGGAGCGACGCGCTCGAAGGTGCCCCGGTCGACCTCGAGGGTCTTCAGGTTGCGCGCGTTGACGCCGATCACCTTGGCGCCCGCGTCCACCGCGCGCTCGACCTCGTCCTCGTCATGGACCTCGACGATGGGGGTGAGCCCGATGGACTCCGCGCGCTCGATCAGCGACTCGAGCGCCGACTGCTCCAGGGCCGCGACGATGAGCAGCGCGAGGTCGGCGCCGTACGCCCGGGCCTCCCACAGCTGGTACGAGGTGACGATGAAGTCCTTGCGCAGCACCGGGATGTCGACCCGGGCGCGCACGGCCTCCAGGTCGGCCAGCGAGCCGCCGAAGCGGCGCTGCTCGGTCAGGACGGAGATGACGGCCGCGCCGCCCGCCTCGTAGTCCGCTGCGAGTCCGGCCGGGTCGGCGATCGCGGCCAGCGCGCCCTTGGAGGGGCTGGAGCGCTTGACCTCACAGATGACCTTGACGCCTTCGCCGCGCAGCGCGGCCAGTCCGTCCTTGGCCGCGGGAGCCTTCGCCGCGCGCTCCTTGAGCTCGTCGAGGCTGACGCGCGCCTGCCGCTCCGCGAGGTCGGCACGGACTCCGTCGATGATCTCGTCGAGCACACTCACGCGAGCGGCCCCCTTCCAGACGGTTGACTGTTCAAGCGGTTGAGCTTCCGCCACCGGCTCACCTGAACCAGAAGAAAACCGATGGTCAAGACGATGGTATCCGGAGGAGGGCTTAGGCCTCACATCCGGTTGACGCCGGTCCCACTACCTGGACGTTCGCCGATTGATCAAGGGTGCAGCCAGCCACCGAACGGCAGGTTCCGGACAACCGTGAAGACCAGCAGCAACGCACCCAGGGTCCACAGATGCACCGGCCCGAGATCGATTCGCAGCGGCCGTCCGCGCGCCGCGCGCACCACCCAGACGGTCCACAGCGCGGCGAACACCAAATAGCCCACCACGGCCAGGGCGTTGTCCTGGAGCGCCGCCAGGAAGTCCCCGTGGATGAAGGCGTGCGCGCTGCGCAGGCCGCCGCAGCCGGGGCAGTAGATGCCGGTGAAGCGGTACAGGGGGCAGACGGGATAGTGGCCCGGCTGGGTGGGGTCCACGGCCCCCACGTAGGCGAAGGCCCCGGCGACGGCCGCGAGCACCCCGGCGGGGACGGCGAGCCGCGCCGCCGCGGTTCCGGTCTCGGACGGCGTCACCCTCTGGCTGTCGGCGTTCACGTCTCGCATTGTGCCCCCGGACGGGCGCCACGCGCGCGTGAGGGGCGATCCGGCATCGGATCGCCCCTCAGCAGCCGTACGCACGAAAGTCGTGGGTGAGTCAGCTCTTCGCGTTCGCGGCCTGGCTCTGCGCGAGCGCGTCCTGGAACGTCTCGTGCGAGTCCTTCGGCTGGCCGAGGCCCATCGCGCTCATGATCCAGCCGACGATGCCGCCGGCGACCACGATCACCATGCCGGCCCAGAAGCCTGCGGGCTGAGCCATCACCATGAAGGCACCCGAGACGCAGAAACCGATGAAGGCGATCGTGACACCGGTCCAGGCGGCCGGGGTGTGACCGTGGCTGCTGCCCGCCATGACTTGCTCCTCGTTGCTGTGTACGTGTCTGAGCCGGACGCTCAACCGACATTGTCCCGCACGCTCACACGTGCGCTGCTCGGGGGTCGCTCCTCGCGCGTGGCGCCACGAGGAGCCGGGTCACGCGCCGGTCGGGTCCTCGCCCCGGTCGAGTGCCTTCCAGATCTCCTCGGGCCGGTCGGGGTCGACGGGGGCGGCCCTGCGGCGGGGTTTGGGGGCGCCGCCGCGTTCGTAGCGGCCGGACATCGCGGGCCACTGCCGGCCGTAGCGCAGGGCGAGCAGACCGGCGACGAGCAGCAGGGCGCCGCCCACGGCCGCGATGTAGGGCCAGGCGGTGTGGGAGAGGGCGTGCACGGTGGCCGAGGTGTCGCCGGCGGCCTGCGCGGCCTGCTCGTCGAGCGCGGAGCTGTCGGAGATGCCCAGCAGGGCCGCGGCGACGGTGCCGGCGCCGGAGAGCGCGAGCAGGGCCGAGACCAGCAGGCGGCCGCTCTTGCGGACGGCGAAGACGGCGACGAGCGCGGCGAGGCCCACTATGGCGAGCGCCGCGGGGACACCCGTGACGTCGCTGCCCTTGGCGGTCAGCGGGAAGGCGCCGCCGGCCACCGTCGTGGTGCCCTCCGACCAGCGCTGACGGGTGGCCAGCAACGCCACGGCCGCGCCGAGCGCACCGCACAGCAGGGCGATGGCGAGACTCCGGCGGCCGGACCGGTTGGGTCCTGCGGCTTCGGAACGGGGGTGAGGAACAGCAGTCACGTACCCCACTATCGCCTGAACCCCGGGCGAACCGTCACCCGGGGTTCGCGTGAGAAGCGCCCTACTTGCCCAGTCGGTTCGCCGTGTGGACCGCTCGCAGCACCGCCGCCGCCTTGTTGCGGCACTCCTGGTCCTCGGCGAGCGGGTCGGAGTCGGCGACGATGCCGGCGCCCGCCTGGACGTATGCCGTGCCCTTGCGCAGCAGGGCCGTGCGGATGGCGATGGCGGTGTCGGAGTCGCCCGCGAAGTCGAGGTAGCCGACGCAGCCGCCGTACAACCCCCGCCGGGACGGCTCGAGTTCGTCGATGATCTGCATCGCGCGGGGCTTGGGGGCGCCGGAGAGGGTGCCGGCCGGGAAGCAGGCCGTCAGGACGTCGAAGGCGGTGCGGCCCGCGGCCACCTTGCCGGTGACCGTCGAGACGATGTGCATCACGTGCGAGTACCGCTCGACGGACATGAAGTCGACGACCTCGACGGAGCCGGGTTCGCAGACTCGTCCCAGGTCGTTGCGCCCGAGGTCGACGAGCATGAGGTGCTCGGCGCGCTCCTTCGGGTCGGCGAGCAGCTCGTCGGCGAGGGCCTGGTCCTCCTGCGGGGTGGCCCCGCGGTGCCGCGTGCCGGCGATGGGGTGGACCATCGCGTGCCCGTCCTCGACCTTGACCAGCGCTTCCGGGCTGGATCCGACGACGTCGAAGCCGTCGAAGCGGAACAGGTACATGTACGGCGAGGGGTTCGTCGCCCGCAGGACCCGATACACGTCCAACGCGCTTGCCGTGCACGGCGTTTCGAAGCGCTGGGAGGGGACGACCTGGAAGGCCTCGCCCGCGCGGATGCGCTCCTTGATGTCCTCGACGGCCTCCTGGAAGTCGGGGCCGCCCCACAGGGCCGTGTACTCGGGGAGTTCGGAGGGGGGCAGGACGGCGGGCGGCTGGGCGACCGCGCGCGAGAGGTCGGCCTCCATGGCGTCGAGGCGGGCGACCGCGTCCGCGTAGGCCTCGTCGACGCCGGTGTCGAGGTCGTTGTGGTTGATCGCGTTGGCGATCAGGAGGACCGAGCCCTGCCAGTGGTCCATGACGGCGAGGTCGCTGGTCAGGAGCATGGTCAGCTCGGGCAGCCCGAGGTCGTCGCGCTCCCCGGGGCCGATCTTCTCGAGGCGGCGCACGATGTCGTAGCCGAGATAGCCGACCATGCCGCCGGTGAAGGGCGGCATGCCCTCCTGGTGGGGGGTGTGCAGGGCCTCGATGGTGGCGCGCAGGGCGGCCAGCGGGTCGCCGTCGACGGGGACGCCGACGGGCGGGGCGCCGAGCCAGTGCGCCTGGCCGTCGCGCGCGGTGAGGGTGGCGGCCGAGCGGACGCCCACGAACGAGTAACGGGACCACGAGCGGCCGTTCTCCGCGGACTCCAGCAGGAAGGTGCCCGGGCGCTCGGCGGCGAGCTTGCGGTAGAGCGCGACCGGGGTGTCGCCGTCGGCGAGGAGCTTGCGGGTGACCGGGATGACACGGCGGTCGGAGGCCAGCTTGCGGAACGTCTCGAGGTCCATGGCGGCTGACCTTACTGATCCGCGGCCGGTACGCCGGAATCGGCGTCCTCGGCCTCCTTGAGGAGCACGTCGGCGTCGAAGCAGGTGCGCGCGCCGGTGTGGCAGGCGGCGCCGACCTGGTCGACCTTGACCAGCACGGTGTCCGCGTCGCAGTCCAGCGCGACGGACCTGACCCACTGGAAGTGGCCGGAGGTGTCGCCCTTCACCCAGTACTCCTGACGGCTGCGCGACCAGTAGGTGCAGCGGCCGGTGGTGAGGGTGCGGTGCAGCGCCTCGTCGTCCATCCAGCCGAGCATGAGCACCTCACCGGTGTCGTACTGCTGGGCGATGGCGGGGACGAGCCCGTCGGCGCTGCGCTTCAGGCGCGCGGCGATGTCCGGGTCGAGGCGACTGGATGGAGCACTGTGGCGCGACGCGCCTCGATGAGGGGCGGTGGTCGGGTGACGGGCGGGCTGGGGCGTGCTGGTCATGGGTGCCATTGTGCCGCGCGCCACTGACAGTGACGGTCACGTGTCCACTGACTGGAAAAGGAGCCGCGCCGAGGGGTGGTGGCCGGGACACGGGTGGGCGGAGTCGGGAGGCGGACGTAGGCTGGCTGGCATGTCGACTTTCGCCAAGCGTGAACGACTTCTCCTGGCCGACCTGTTGGAGGCCGAGGGCCCGGAGGCCCCGACCCTCTGCACGGGCTGGCAGACCCGCGATCTCGCCGCGCACGTGGTGGTGCGCGAGCGCCGCCCCGATGCCGCCGGCGGCATCCTGATCAAGCAGCTCGCACCACGCCTGGAGCGGGTGATGGCCGAGTTCGCCGCAAAGCCGTACGAGGAGCTGATCCAGCTCATCCGTACGGGCCCGCCGCGCTTCTCGCCCTTCCAGCTCAAGCAGGTCGACGAGATGTCGAACACGGTGGAGTTCTACGTCCACACGGAGGACGTCCGCCGTGCGCAGCCCGACTGGACGCCGCGCGAGCTCGACGGGGTCTTCCAGGACGCCCTGTGGTCCCGCCTCGAGCGCTCGGCCCGTCTGATGGGGCGCAGCGCCCCGACCGGGCTGGTGCTGCGCCGCCCGGACGGGCAGACGGCGGTCGCCCACCGCGGGACGCCCGTGGTGACGGTGACCGGCGAGCCATCGGAGCTGCTGCTGTTCTCCTACGGCCGGCAGAGCGCCGCCACGGTGGAGCTGGACGGCGACAAGGACGCGGTGGCGAAGCTGCACGAGGCCAAGCAGCTGGGCATCTAGGAGCGCGCGGCCCAAGGGCCGCGGTCAGCGCGGCAGTTCGGCGCGGCGCAGGTCGCGGACGCACAGGGCGACCACGCCGCCCAGCCCGCACACGACCGCGCTGACGACGAAGACGGGGCCGCTGCCCCAGGCCCCGATCGCAGCGGCGGACAGCGGCATGCTCAGCGGTGTGAACCCGAGGCTGACCAGGCTGGCGACGGCGGTGACGCGGCCGAGGAAGGCGGGGTCGGCCTGGGTCTGCAGCAGCGCCGCGCACATGGCGCCGCTGAGCCCGGCGAGCAGGCCGATGAACAGGGCCGTGACGACGGCGACGACCAGGCTCGGCGCGTACGCGAGGGCGCCGACGGCGACGGAACCCGCGAGGATCGCGTACCCGGCGACCTGCCCGGCGTGCGGCAGCCGCCCCCGCACGGTCAGCAGCAGCGAGACGGCGCCCGCGCCCGTGCCGAACCCTGCGAGCACCCAGCCCATCCCGGCGGCGCCCCAGCCGCGCTCGTCGGCGAGCAGGGTCAGCCCCACGTTGAGCGGCCCGACGAACCCCAGGTCGCCGAGGGCGATGGCCAGCATGAGCGGGGCGAGGACGCGGTGGCGGCGGATGTAGCGGAGGCCGACCACCAGGTCACGCCAGGCGGTGGTGGCGCGGGCGGTGCCCGTGCCGTCCTGGGGCAGCGCCCGGATCCGTACGGACATCAGCAGCGGCACCGACACCGCGATCAGCAGCCCGGCGAGGCCGAACGCGGCCGCCGCACCCCCGGCCGCCACGCCGAGACCGCCGAGCGGGGCGCCGACGACGCTCGCGCAACGGATCGCGAGCCCCCGCATGCCCTGCACGCGCGCGAGCTGGTCACGGCTCGTCACGCGCGCGGGCAGGGCGCCCACGGCGGGCACGAACACGGCGTCCACGGTGCCGAAGACCAGGGCGAGCGCGGCCAGCAGCCACAGGCCCGGGCTGGTGAGGAACAGCAGCGCCGCCGCCGCGAGCACGGTCGCGCAGCGCACGGCGTCGCTGCCGATGACGACCCGGCGCGGGCCGAAGCGGTCCGCGACCACTCCCCCGCCCAGCATCAGCACCGCGCGCGGGAGCGCGCTGACCGACATCACCAGTCCGGCCTGCGCCGGGGATCCGGTCTGTACGGCGGCCCAGGACAGGGCTATGTAGTAGACGCTGTCGCCGGTCATCGACGAGGCGTACGCGCCGACCCAGCGCAGGACGTTGGGGTCGCGGTGGGCCGGCCTGTCGTGCGGGCCGGCCTGGGACGCGAGCGTGGTGGACAAGGGAGCGTCCTCTCGGCAGCGGAGCCTCAGAAGCGGAAGGGGAAGCCGTACGTGTGCACCGCGACGTTCTCGCGGCCCTCGGTGTCGCCGGCGGTGTCGGCGGCACGGCCGCGTTCGTCGTACCTGCGGACGACGGCGAACAACTCCTTGGACAGTGCGGCCAGTTCGTCCGACGTGAGCCGCAGCATCCATTCGGCGGAGTCGGCCGCCGTCGTCCACGCGTCGCTCCAGTGGGCGCGCTCGTCGAGGTAGCGGCGGTACATGTCGGTGCGCTGCTCGAAGAAGAGGCGGCTGGCGGCGGTGTGCGCGGCGGCCTTCTCGGGGGCGTCGCGGAAGTCCTCGTCGTGGATGGCCAGCCCGTCGGAGGCGGGTTGCCACCAGCGCTCCCGGCCGTCCGCGCTCTGCGTCTCGGCCTCCTCGATCAGCCCGTGCTCGGCCAGCTTCCGCAGGTGGTAGCTGACCAGTGAGACGGCCTCGTCGACCTCGTCGGCGAGCTGTGAGGCGGTCGCCACGCGCGCGAGGGCGAGCCGCCGGTACAGCTGCGCCCGCAGCGGGTGCGCGAGCGCCTTGAGCGTGCCGAGGTCCGTGATCCGGCGGTCCCTCTCCCTGTCTGCCATGCCCGCCACACTAGATACGAAAGAGAAGTTGCACAATATTTTTTGCGCAACTTCTCTTTCGTATCTGTCCAAGAGTGAGCCCCGACCGGATACGGCCGGGGCTGGGAGCCGGGGCTCGGAGTGCTAGCGGACGGGGTGACCCGCCCCTCGCAGCGCGGCCTTCACCTCGCCGATCCGCAGATCCCCGAAGTGGAACACGGAGGCCGCCAGTACCGCGTCCGCGCCCGCCGCGACCGCCGGCGCGAAGTCGCCGAGCTTGCCCGCGCCGCCCGAGGCGATCACGGGCACCGTCACGTGCTTGCGGACCGCCGCGATCATCTCCAGGTCGTAGCCGTCCTTGGTGCCGTCCGCGTCCATCGAGTTGAGCAGGATCTCGCCCGCGCCCAGTTCGGCGGCCCGGTGCGCCCACTCGACGGCGTCGATGCCGGTGCCGCGACGGCCGCCGTGGGTGGTGACCTCGAAGGTGCCTTCAGGGGTGCGGCGCGCGTCCACCGACAGGACCAGCACCTGGCGGCCGAAGCGCTCGGCGATCTCACGGATCAGGTCCGGACGGGCGATCGCGGCGGTGTTGACGCCGACCTTGTCCGCACCCGCCCGCAGCAGCTTGTCCACGTCCTCGGCCGTGCGCACACCGCCTCCCACGGTCAGCGGGATGAACACCTGCTCGGCGGTACGCCGCACCACGTCGTACGTCGTCTCGCGGTTGCCAGAGGACGCGGTGATGTCCAGGAACGTCAGCTCGTCGGCGCCCTCGGTGTCGTACACCTTGGCCATCTCGACGGGGTCGCCCGCGTCGCGCAGGTTCTGGAAGTTGACGCCCTTGACCACCCGGCCGTTGTCCACGTCCAGACAGGGGATGACTCGTACGGCCAAGGTCATGAGGTTGCTCCCCGGAACGCCTCCACCTCGACCTCGACGACCAGACTCGGGTCCACGAAGCCGGAGACGATGATCATCGATGCCGCGGGCCGGACGGCGTCGAACAGCTCCTTGTGAGCCCGTCCGACGTCCTCCACGTCCCGTGCATGCGTGATGTACATGCGCGTACGCACAACGTCCTCGCGGCCCAGCCCCACCTGCTCCAGGGCCTTCAGCGCGACGTTGAAGGCGTTGATCGCCTGCTCGTACGGGCCGCCTCCGGCGATCTCGCCATCCACTATGGACGTGCAGCCGGAGACCAGCACCAGGCCGTTCGGCAGCACCACCGCGCGGGAGTAACCGAACTCGTCCTCCCAGGGTGCCCCGCTCGAGAATCGTCGTACGTCGCTCACTGGGCTACCGCCTCCAAGGCCTCTTCCAGGGTGAACGCCTTCGCATACAGGGCCTTCCCGACGATGGAGCCCTCGACACCGAGGGGTACCAGCTCGGCGATCGCGCGGAGGTCGTCGAGCGACGACACGCCGCCGGACGCCACGACCGGGCGGTCGGTCGCCGCGCACACGTTCTTCAGCAGCTCCAGGTTGGGGCCCTGCAGCGTGCCGTCCTTGGCAATGTCGGTGACGACGTACCGCGCGCAGCCCTCCTTGTTGAGGCGCTCCAGCGTCTCGTAGAGGTCGCCGCCGTCGCGGGTCCAGCCGCGGCCGCGGAGCGTGGTGCCGCGTACGTCCAGGCCCACCGCGATCTTGTCGCCGTGCTCGGCGATGACCTTGGCGACCCAGTCCGGGGTCTCCAGGGCGGCGGTGCCGAGATTCACCCGGGTGCAGCCGGTGGCGAGGGCGGCGGCGAGGGTGTCGTCGTCGCGGATGCCGCCGGACAGCTCCACCTTGATGTCCATCGCCTTGGCGACCTCGGCGATCAGCGCGCGGTTGTCACCCGTGCCGAACGCGGCGTCCAGGTCGACCAGGTGCAGCCACTCGGCGCCCGACCGCTGCCAGGCGAGGGCGGCCTCCAGGGGGGAGCCGTACGAGGTCTCCGTGCCGGACTCGCCGTGCACGAGGCGGACGGCCTGGCCGTCGCGGACGTCGACGGCGGGGAGGAGTTCGAGCTTGGCCATGGTCTACAGGGTTCCGATCCAGTTGGTGAGCAGCTGCGCTCCGGCGTCGCCGGACTTCTCGGGGTGGAACTGGGTGGCCCACAGGACGCCGTTCTCGACGGCCGCCACGAAGGGCTTGCCGTGCGTCGACCAGGTGACCTTGGGGGCGCGCATCGCCGGGTTGTGCACCTCGAGCGTCCAGTCGTGGACGGCGTAGGAGTGCACGAAGTAGAAGCGCGCGTCCGCGTCCAGGCCGGCGAACAGCTCGGAGTCGGCCGCTGCCTCGACGGTGTTCCAGCCCATGTGGGGCACGATCTCGGCCTGCAGCGGCTCGACCGAGCCGGGCCACTCGTCGAGGCCCTCGGTCTCCACGCCGTGCTCGATGCCGCGCGCGAAGAGGATCTGCATGCCGACGCAGATGCCCATGACCGGGCGGCCGCCGGACAGGCGGCGGTCGACGATCCAGTCGCCGCGCGCCTCCTTCAGGCCCTGCATGCAGGCCGCGAAGGCACCGACGCCCGGCACCAGCAGGCCGTCGGCGTTCATGGCCCGGTCGAAGTCACGTGTGATCTCGACGTCGGCTCCGGTGCGCGCGAGGGCACGCTCGGCGGAACGGACGTTCCCGAAGCCGTAGTCGAAGACCACGACCTTCTTGGGTGCGCTCAATTCCACACCTCCAGTCTCAGCACGCCCGCCACCAGACACAGCGCGGCGCTGATGGAGAGCAGCACGATCAGGCTCTTGGGCATCTCCTGCTTGGCGAAGGAGATGATGCCGCCGACCAGGAAGAGGCCGACGACGATCAGGACGGTCGACAGTCCGTTCATGGCTTTACAGCGCGCCCTTCGTGGAAGGCAGGATGCCGACCGCGCGCGGGTCGCGCTCGGAGGCGTAGCGCAGCGCCCGCGCGAGCGCCTTGAACTGGCACTCCACGATGTGGTGCGCGTTGCGTCCGTACGGCACGTGCACGTGCAGCGCGATCTGGGCCTGGGCGACGAAGGACTCCAGGATGTGCCGGGTCATCGTGGTGTCGTACTCGCCGATCATCGGCGCCATCTTCTCGGGCTCGGTGTGCACGAGGTAGGGGCGGCCGGACAGGTCGACGGTCACCTGGGCGAGGGACTCGTCCAGGGGAACCGTGCAGTTGCCGAATCGATAAATCCCCACCTTGTCGCCGAGCGCCTGCTTGAAGGCGGCGCCGAGCGCGAGGGCGGTGTCCTCGATGGTGTGGTGCGAGTCGATGTGCAGGTCGCCCTCGGTCTTCACGGTCAGGTCGAACAGACCGTGCCGGCCGAGCTGGTCGAGCATGTGGTCCCAGAAACCGACCCCGGTGGAGATCTCCGTCTTCCCGGTGCCGTCGAGGTCGATCTCGACGAGCACCGAGGTCTCCTTGGTGACTCTCTCCACGCGTCCAACGCGGCTCATGTGCTCTGCTCCTTCTTGAGTTCACGTACCGCGTCGAGGAACGCGTCGTTCTCTTCGGGGGTTCCGGCCGACACGCGCAGCCACCCCGGGATGCCGTTGTCCCGGACCAGGACGCCCCGGTCGAGGATCTTCTGCCAGGTCGTGTGCGAATCCTCGAATTTGCCGAACTGCACGAAGTTCGCGTCGGACTCGACGACTTCGTAGCCGACCGCGCGCAGCTCGCTCACCAGCCGGTCCCGCTCCGCCTTCAGCTGCTCGACGTACTTCAGCAGCGTGTCGGTGTGCTCCAGGGCGGCCAGCGCGGTCGCCTGGGTGATCGCCGACAGGTGGTACGGCAGCCGTACGAGCTGGACGGCGTCGACGACGGCGGGGTGCGCGGCGAGGTAGCCGAGGCGCAGGCCGGCCGCGCCGAAGGCCTTGGACATCGTCCGCGAGACGACGAGATTCGGCCGACCTTCGATGAGCGGCAGCAGCGAGTCGCCGTGGCTGAACTCGATGTACGCCTCGTCCACGACCACGATCGACGGCTTGGCGGCCTGCGCGGCCTCGTACAGCGCGAGGACCGTCTCGGGCGGGACCGCGTTGCCCGTGGGGTTGTTGGGGGTGGTGATGAAGACGACGTCCGGCTGGTTCTCGGCGACGGCCTGCACGGCGGCCGCCGTGTCGATCGTGAAGTCCTCGTTGCGGGGACCCGAGATCCAGCCCGTGCCGGTGCCGCGCGAGATGAGCGCGTGCATCGAGTACGACGGCTCGAAGCCGATCGCCGTACGGCCCGGTCCGCCGAAGGTCTGCAGCAGCTGCTGGATGACCTCGTTGGAGCCGTTGGCCGCCCAGACGTTGGCCAGGTGGACCTCGTGACCGGACGTGTCCGTCAGGTACTTGGCGAGCTGCGTGCGCAGTTCCACTGCGTCGCGGTCCGGGTAGCGGTTGAGGTTCCGGGCGGCCTCGCGGACGCGCTCGGCGATGCGCTCTACCAGCGGTTCGGGCAGCGGGTACGGGTTCTCGTTGGTGTTCAGCCGTACGGGGACGTCCAACTGGGGCGCGCCATAAGGGGACTTGCCGCGCAGCTCGTCCCGTACGGGGAGATCGTCGATGCCGAAGTTCACTTGCTCGCCGGTACCTTCCATCCGAACCTGGCCTTGACCGCCGCCCCGTGGGCCGGCAGGTCCTCCGCCTCCGCCAGCGTGACCACGTGGTGCGCCACGTCGGCCAGCGCGTCCTTCGTGTAGTCGACGATGTGGATGCCGCGCAGGAAGGACTGGACGGACAGACCCGAGGAGTGGCAGGCGCAGCCACCGGTCGGCAGGACGTGGTTGGACCCGGCCGCGTAGTCGCCCAGGGACACGGGCGCCCAGGGGCCGATGAAGATCGCGCCCGCATTCTTGACCCGGTCGGCGACCGCGACGGCGTCGGCGGTCTGGATCTCCAGGTGCTCGGCACCGTACGCGTCGACGACCCGGAGGCCCTCGTCGATGCCGTCGACGAGGACGATGGCGGACTGCCGGCCCGCGAGCGCCGGGCGGATCCGGTCCTCGATGTGCTTGGTGGCCGCGACCTGGGGCTCGAGCTCCTTCTCGACCGCGTCCGCGAGCGCGACGGAGTCGGTGACCAGGACGGCGGCAGCGAGCGGGTCGTGCTCGGCCTGGCTGATCAGGTCGGAGGCGACGTGCACCGGGTCGGCCGTGTCGTCCGCGAGGACCGCGATCTCGGTCGGGCCGGCCTCGGCGTCGATACCGATCTTGCCGGTGAAGTAGCGCTTGGCGGCGGCGACCCAGATGTTGCCGGGGCCGGTGACCATGTTGGCGGGCGCGCAGGACTCGGTGCCGTGCGCGAACATCGCGACGGCGGTCGCGCCGCCGGCCGCGTACACCTCGTCGACGCCCAGCAGCGCGCACGCGGCAAGGATCGTCGGGTGGGGAAGGCCACCGAACTCGGCCTGCGCCGGGGAGGCCAGGGCGATGGACTCGACGCCGGCCTCCTGCGCGGGCACGACGTTCATGATCACGGAGGACGGGTAGACCGACCGGCCGCCGGGCGCGTACAGCCCGACCCGCTCGACCGGCACCCACTTCTCGGTGACCGAACCACCGGGCACGACCTGGGTGGTGTGCGTCGTACGGCGCTGCTCGCGGTGGACGAGACGGGCGCGCCGGATGGACTCCTCCAGGGCCGCGCGGACGGCCGGGTCGAGCTCCGCCAACGCGCGCGTGAGCGCCTCGGCGGGCACCCGCACCTGGTCGAGCCTGACGCCGTCGAACTTCTCGGCGAAGTCGATCAGCGCCGCGTCGCCCCGATGATGCACGGCTTCGCAGATCGGACGCACCTTCTCGAGGGCGGCCGAGACGTCGAAGTCGGCTCGGGGCAGCAGGTCGCGCAGGGCTGGGCCTTCGGGAAGGGCGTCGCCGCGCAGATCGATTCGGGAGATCACGGGCTCAATTCTCTCAGACCGTGGTCGGCCGTCGTTCGCGCGTATCAATGGCTGATACAGAACCCCGGTGGAACCCGGAAGATCGCCTTCACGTCCTGTGCTTCAGGTGTTACCCAGCGGGCATGAACGTATGTGCGAACACAGGAGTGGAGGAGTAGTGACTGAGGGGGCCGGGCTCCGCGCCGGAGACCTGCCGGACGATCTGACCGCCGCCGAGGCCGGCATGTGGCAGGCCTTCCGCAACGGCAGTGTGTACGACCTGAGCAGCGGGGACACAGTCGTCGACGATCCACACGGCGGGCACCCCTGGGGGCCCGAGCGGACCGTGCGGGCCCGGATCGTGTGCTGGCTGCTGCTCGACGGCCCGCCCGCGCTCGCCGGCCGGGTGCCGTCCCTGAAGCTGCGCGGCGTGCAGATCAGCGGCTCCCTGGACCTCGCCGGCGGCACGGTCACGCCGTATGTCGAGATGCGCGGCTGCCGCTTCGAGCGGGACGTCCTGCTGCCGGAGGCGCACTTCACGACCATGCGCATGGTGGACTGCGCGGTGCCCCGCCTGGAGGCGGCCCGCGTCCACACGGAGGGCGATCTGCACCTCCCGCGCTGCCGCTTCCACAACGGCATCCGGCTGACCGACGCGCACATCGGTACGGATCTGCTGCTCAACCAGGCGATCGTCTACCGCGACCGCAGCGGCCGCTCGATCGCCGCCGACGGCATGACCGTGGGCCAGGACCTGCAGGCCGAACTGCTGGAGTCGCACGGCGAGCTGAGCCTGCGCAGCGCGAAGATCGGCGTCTCGCTGAGCCTGCGCGGCGCCCGGCTGGCCAACCCGTACACCCGGCTCGCACTGAACGCGCCCCAACTGACCGTCGGACGCACCCTGTACCTGACCCCGGCGGGCGTCGGAGCCTCGATGCTGAGCGGCGCGACCCCCGCGCGCGGGACGCGCATCCAGCGGTTCGAGTGCCAGGGCGGGGTGCGCCTGGACGACGGGCGGTTCGAGGACGCGGTCGACCTGGAACGCGCCCGGTTCAACTTCACCGACGACCAGGAACTGTCGCTGCGCCGGGTGCAGACCCCCGAGCTGCGCTTCCTCGGGGAGCGCCCGCAGCGCGGCAAGGTCGTCCTGTCGGGCGCGCGGGTGGTCAACCTGGTCGACCGGGCGAGCGCCTGGCCGGGCCCGGGCAACCTGCACATGGGCGGTTTCTCGTACGAGAACCTGGTGCCGCAGGGTCCCTTCCCGCTGACCGAGCGGCTGGACTGGGTGACCGCCGCGACCGCCGAGTACAACCCGGAGCCGTACGAACGGCTGGCCTCCGTGCTGCGGTCCGGCGGCGAGGACGAGGACGCCCGCGAGGTGCTCCTCGCCAAGCAGCGCCGGCGCCGCGAGAGCCTGCCGCTCGCCGCCAAGTTCTGGGGGTACGTGCAGGACTGGACGGTGGCCTACGGCTACCGGCCGGGCCGGGCCGCCGTATGGATGGCGGTGCTGTGGGCGGCGGGCTCGCTGGCCTTCGCGCACGCGAGCCATCCGCCGGTGCAGAGCGGGGAGCATCCGCCGTGGAACCCCGCCCTGTTCGCCCTCGACCTGCTGCTCCCGGTCATCGACCTGGGCCAGGTCGGCGTCTGGCGGCTGCACGGCGGCTGGCAGTGGCTGTCCGCGGCGATGATCCTGCTGGGCTGGATCCTGGCGACGACGGTGGCGGCGGGGGCCACGCGACTGCTGCGACGCAACTGACGTGAGCGGACCACCGGGACCACAGGTACGGGACAGTTGTTGAACAATGGACCTTTACCTGCTCTTGACCGATTCGCGTACAACTTTCCACGGATTACGCATTGCCGCTGGCGCCCCCGTGACCTGCGGTCTTTCAATGGTCGACACCATGGCTCTGCTGCACCCCTTCAGCCGCACGGCCCGGCCCCCCCGGGCCACGCCGCCCCTCGCCGCCGCCTCGCCGCCCGCCGACGACGAGGTGCTGCTCGACGCGCCCGACGACCGGCTCGGCCCCGCGCTGGTCGCGGCCGCGCGCGGCGAGCACTCCCCGGCCGCCACGCTGCTGGCCGGCACGCGCGCGCGTGCCGACTGGGAGAACCGCGACCGGTACGCGAGACGGCTCGCGGCCTTCGCGCACTCACGCCCGGAATGGCTGGAGCGGTGGTCCGCCACCACCCCGCACGACCCGGACGTGCGCCTGCTCAAGGCCCAGCTCGCGGTGGACCAGGCCTGGCGCTCCCCGGCGCGCGCGGAACTGCTGCGCGAGGTGAGCCCCTTGATCACGGCTGCGGCGCGCGGCGACGACCGCGACCCGGTGCCGTGGCGGATCGCGCTGGACCACGCGCGCGGCACGAACGCGGGGCCCAAGTACTTCGGCGAACTCTGGGAGGCGGCGCTGCGCCGCGCCCCGCACCACTACGGCTGCCATGTGGCGGCCCTGCGCTATCTGGCCGCCTCCTGGCAGGGCTCCCACCGCGAGTGCTTCGACTTCGCCGACCGGGCGGCGCAGGACGCCCCGGCCGACTCCCTCATCCAGGCGCTGCCTGCGCGGGCGGCCCTGGCCTACCTGACCGAGGCCCGCGGCGTCGAGGTGCCGCGCGACCGGCTGGACGCGGCCGCCGACCGGGCGATCGCGCTCTCCGCCCGCTTCCCGGTCGCCGCCCCCTGGCCGGCCGAGATCCGTAACAAGCTGATGTACGTCCTCGTACGCCTGGAGCGCTGGCAGGACGCCCTCACCGAAGTCCACCGGATCGGCCCGTACGCCACGTCCTTCCCCTGGGACCGGCTGTCGGACGACCCGCTGGCCCTCTTCCTCGGGATGAGCGGCGACATCCGAGCCCGTGCGACAGGCCCCCTCGACCCCTCCCGGCATCCACGGAGTGAGCACGACGGACGTGCCCGCTCCGGCGACCACTAGGCTTTTACGTCGTGACCACCGTCCGTCTCCCACTCTTCCCCCTGAACTCGGTGCTGTTCCCGGGGCTGGTGCTTCCCTTGAACGTGTTCGAGGAGCGCTATCGCGCCATGATGCGCGAACTGCTCAAGGCACCCGAGGACGAACCGCGCCGGTTCGCCGTCGTGGCGATCCGCGACGGCCACGAGGTGGCAGCGAGCGCACCCGGCATGCCCGATCCCACGGCCCTGCCCGACCGCGGCCCCACGGCCGGCTTCGGAACCGACCCGGCGAAGTCGTTCCACTCGACGGGCTGCGTGGCGGACGCGGCCACGATCCGCGAACGGGCGGACGGCACCTTCGAGGTCCTGGCGACGGGAACGACCCGAGCGCGTCTCGTCTCCGTGGACGCGTCGGGCCCTTTCCTGACGGCGGAACTGGAAGAGCTCCCGGAGGAACCGGGCGAGGAGGCGGGCGCGCTGGCCGAGGGCGTACTGCGTGCGTTCCGCCAGTACCAGAAGCGCCTGGCGGGCGCGCGCGAGCGGTCGCTGTCGACCGGCGCCGACCTCCCGGACGAACCCTCCGTGGTCTCCTACCTGGTGGCGGCGGCAATGATGCTGGACACGCCCAGCAAGCAGCGCCTGCTCCAGGCCCCGGACACCGCGTCCCGCCTGCGCGACGAACTGAAACTCCTTCGCTCCGAGACGGCGATCATCCGTAGCCTGCCGTCACTGCCGGCGTCGGAGCTGACGCGCGGCCAGACGAACCTCAACTGACGCAGCACCTCTGGACGCAGCACCTTTGGGGGAACAGTCCGCAATGGCGAAGAAGCCGAAGAAGCAGCAGTCGGGCGGCACGCCCGCGACGGTGGCCCTGACAACCGCCGGGGTCACGTACACGGTCCACTCCTACGACCACGACCCGTCCCACCCCTCCTACGGCGAGGAGGCGGCGGAGGCGATGCGCGTCTCACCGGAGCGCGTCTTCAAGACACTGGTGGCGGACGTGGACGGCGCACTGACGGTCGCGGTGGTCCCGGTGGCCGGCCAGCTGGACCTGAAAGCCCTGGCCTCGGCGGTCGGCGGCAAACGCGCCACGATGGCGGACCCCGCCCTCGCCGAACGCACCACGGGCTACGTCCGAGGCGGCATCTCCCCCCTCGGCCAGCGCAGAAAACTCCCCACGGTCCTGGACGCCTCGGCCGCCGCCCACCCCACGATCTGCATCTCGGCGGGCCGCCGCGGCCTGGAGGTCGAACTCTCCCCCGAGGACCTCACCAAGCTCACGGAAGCGGTCGTGGCACCTATTGGTCGTGCGTGACCCCTCGACGGCTGCCCCTCCCTCGGTTAAGCACGAGAGACATGTCGAAGAAAACGCGAAAGCGCAAGTGGCGCACCAAAAAGGGCCGCTCCAACCACGGCCACCGCCCGGCGTAGGGCATTTCAGCCCGTCCGGCGTTTGAGGACGAGGCCGTTCAGGCCGATACGGGGGTCCAGGGGGCAGCACCCCCGGGGACGGGAAGGGAAGGGGCGGCGGGGGCGAAAAATTCGCCGCAACCACAACGCCGCCGCACCGCCCTAAGCCATCGGCGCCCCATAAGGATCCTTGGGAAGAGCCCCCTGGTCCGGATACGGCTCCGGGTCCCGAGGCCCGAACAACGCCGTCAACCCGAGATGCACCACCAGCGCGCCCAACGACCACGCCAGCAACGCACCCTTCGCCCCGAGCTTCAGCGGCGCAGAAAACTTGACCCCCTTGCCCACGGCCTTCGCATGCGCGATCACATCCTGCTTGGGTCCGAGCCACACCCCGAGCTTCCAGGCCAGCAACGACCCGAGCAGCCCCCCGACTCCCAGGGCCACCACCAGCGGCACTCCGCCACGCCGTCGCCAGAGAAAGACCGCAAGCGCACTCACCGCACCCAAGGCCACCGCAAGCAGGGTGAACGTTCCGTCCACCCCGATCGCCTGCTCTCCCTCGCTGTCCGCGAGATAGACGACCCAGCTCTTGTCGACGACGTCCCCGACGAGCGGCACGTGCGGCGCCAGCCACCACCACAGCACCCCGAGCAGCACCCCGGCGAGCGCCACCGCCACCGTGATCACGGCGGCCTCCCGCAACTCGGTCTTCATTCCGGGCCCGTCCTGTCCGTACGTGCCGTCCCATACGGCGTCATGGGCCGCGGGAGCCACGTACCCGGCAGCCGGCGGCTGCCACGGATTCTGCGCGGACTGTTCATGCGGCGGCGGAGGCGGAGTCAACGGTGCGGTCACCCTGCCATCGTGCCAGGCCCGCCTGTGCGGCGCGTCACCGGACGGCCGCCCGCCGGTACGCCCAGGTGGCGACGGCGAGCGAGACGACACCCACACCCCCGCAGACCGCGAGGTCACCGAGCACGAAGGCCCAGTCGGGATGCGGCCCGAAGGTCCGCGCGAAGGCCTCGACGCCGTACGTCGACGGCAGCAGATCCCGCGTGAACCGCACGACCTCGGGCATCCGGTCGGCCGGCAGCACCCCGAGCAGCAGCGCCGCGGACATGCCCAACTGGCCGAGCAGGGTGGCCAGTTCCGGCCGCGGCGCAAGCAGGCCGAGCGCCGCCCCCAGCCCCGCCAGGGCCGCTCCCGCGAGCGGAATCACCGCGACGAGCACCCACAGATGCGCGAGCGGCAGCCCGAACAGCACACATCCGAACACCGCCGTGACCACGGTCCCCGGCACGGTGAACGAGGCATACGCGCCCGCCGCCCCCAGCACCACGGCCGCGGGCGGCACCGGCAGCGTCGCGTAGTGGTCGAGCCCGCCGCTCGCCCGCAGCTGCCCGAAGTACTGGGCGAGCAGATTCAGCGCGACGAACGCCACCACGAGCACCGAGGCCCCGGCCACCACGGACTCGGCCTCGCCGCCGCCGTCCACGACCCCCCGCATCAGGATCATGATCCCGATCGACTGGAAGGTCGCCACGAACAGCAACGGAATCCGCGCGACCCGCGCGCGGGACAGCTGCGCCCGGTACACGGCACCCAGGGCCGGCCACATCCGCGCCCGCGGCCCGAGCTCGGCCGCGCCGCTGTCGGCCTCCTCGACGGCCAGGACACTGCCCGGCAGGACATCGGCGGGTACGACACTCACGTCGCGCTGCTCCCCTTCTGGCCAGGACTCACTCGGGCGGTCGCGCTCTCCTGGGACCATACGGGCCGGGCGGCCCGCGCGCTCACGATGTGGCTCATGCCTTCACCAACCCCTGCTGCGCGGCGCCGCCCAGCGCCAGGTACACGTCCTCGAGGCTGGGCGTGGCCAGTGTGAAGTCGTCGAGCGCGGCGAAGGCGCTGCCGCCGGTGACCGTGGCGACGACCGTGCGGGCCTCCTCGGGGGCGAGCCGCAGCGTCCAGCGGCGCCCGGACTCGGTGGCCCGCTCGCGCAGCGCGGCGACCTCGGGGACGTGCAGCGGCGCCTTCTCGCGCCACACGAGGTCGACCCGGACCTCCCCGGCGACCTGCTCCTTGAGCCCGGCGGGGGTGTCGCACGCGATCACCCGTCCCTGGTCGAGGACGGCGACCCGGTCGAGGACGGTCTCGGCCTCGATGACGTTGTGGGTGACCAGCAGAACCGTCGTCCCGCGCTCGGCACGCCGCCGGTCCACGGCCGCCCACACGGCCCGCCGGGCCACCGGATCCATCCCGGTGGTCGGCTCGTCGAGCACCAGCAGCGGCCGCTCCCCGACCAACGCGGCGGCGAGGCACGCCAGCCGCCGCTGCCCGCCGGACAACTTCTTCAGCGCCCGCCCGGCGAGGGCCGTCAGCCCGAGCTCCTCGAGTACGGCGTCCCGCTCGTCCCGCGCCTGCCGCGCCTCGAGGCCACGCAGCCGCCCGGTCGTCTCGGCGGCGAGGGACACGGTCAGTTCGTCGAGGGCGGACGACTCCTGCCCCAGGTAGGCGAGGATCCGCGCGGCCCGCTCCGGATGCCGCACGATGTCGTGCCCGAGGATCTCGACGCGGCCGGCGTCGGGCCGCATCAGCCCGGTCAGCTGCCGTACGAGGGTGGACTTCCCGGCGCCGTTCGGCCCGAGGAGCCCGAAGATCTCACCGCGCCGGATGTCGAGGTGCACGTCGTCGGTGGCCCGTACCGCGGGAGTGCCCGGGGTGCCCCGCCGCCCTCGTACCGCCCGATAGGTCTTGGTCAGCCCGCGAACCGCGCACACGACATCCCCACCGTGCCGAAGTGCCTGTGTCGCGCGCGTACTCACAAAGGACGAGAGTACGGGGTCCACAAGCCCCGTCCGCTCTCGGGTTGGCCCATAACGGCAAATCCACCGGTAAAGAACTACTCCCCCGCGGAGGCGTGCTCCGCGGCCGTGCGCACGTCGATCTCCCGCCAGAACCCGGCCCGGATCGCGTACCGGTCGTGCTCGTCGATCTGGTCGTCCTTGTGGGCGAGCAGGCCGAAGCGGGCGGCGTAGCGCAGCAGCTCCCCGTCGATGCGGTGCGGGACCCGCGGGTACATCCCGGACAGCTTCTGCAGATGGCTCTGGTCGCCCAGCCGCTCCATCCACCGCCGCGCGAACACCTGCCCGACCTCGTACGGATCGCCGCCGACCGTGGTGATGTCCTCCTCCCGGTCGGCCCAGCGCTGCTCCGCCGTGGTCACCTGCGCCAGCGTCGGCATCGAGGCGGCCTCGGGAGCCTCCGCGGTGGGCCGGTCGACCCAGCCCTTGTCGGAGGACCAGCGCAGGGTCGCGTTGGCGGGAGGCTGGGCGGGCTGTACACCGGGGGCGCGCAGCGCGGCCAGGTCCTTGGGGGTGGGCACGCCCTTGGTGGTGGGCACCCGCTCCTGCGAGCCGTTCTCCGAGGCGGCGGCCGCCGACGCGTGCTCGGCCTGCTCGGCGGTCCGCTCGGCCGCCGAGGAGGGCGCGGACTCGGGCAGCGGTGCGGAGAGGATCGCGGCGATCTCGGGCCGGGGCACGGGCGGCGGCGCACAGATCCCGCCGAGCTCCTTGGCGCGTACGGCCTTGGTGATCCACGTACGGTCCAGCACGCGCCGCTCGTCCGCCTCGGCGACCAGGTCCTCGGACTGGTTGTAGTCCCCGTCGGCGGCCTGCACGGCCCACAGATGTACGGCGACGCCGTGCTCCTTGGCGGCCATCATGCCCGGCAGCAGGTCGCCGTCGCCGGTGACCAGGACGATGTCGGAGCAGGCGCGGTTGCGGGCCAGCTCGGTGAGCTCGGCGTGCATGGCGGCGTCGACGCCCTTCTGGGCCCAGCGTCCGTCACTGCGCGTCAGGGCGCCGAGCCGGACGGTGACCCGGGGCATCACGCGCAGCCTGCGGTGCTCGGGCTGGGGCACGCGGTCGGGGGCGCCGTCGAACCAGTAGATGCGCAACAGCGGCCGCTCGGTGTCGGACTCGGCGCGTTCACGCAGGGCCTGGATGAGGGCGGTGTGGTCGACGGTGATGCGGGAGCGTGAGGGCTCCCCGGCAAGGAGACTGGCGGCGGCCCCCAGCAGATACCCGGCGTCCACCAGGACGATGCAGCGGTCCACGCGATCCACCCTCTTTCCGGGAGGTTTGCTTCGGGCTTCCTTCGAGTCTGCCCGACTGCGCGGGGGTTAACGGCCGGAACTCGATCTTCGGCGTGGCGTTTCAGGTCGCGTTGTGCATCCTCGCGCTCCGAGAAGCCCTGTCACAGACGGTAATTATCCGAAATGCGCTCCCTGTCAGCCTATGTGAATCTGGTCCCGGCCCTGGCCCCTAGATCCCCCTCAGGAGGCAGATCACCATGGCCAAGAACAAGAAGCAGAACCGTAAGCAGCCGCAGTCCGAGCGCGGGCAGCAGGAGGCCCAGCAGTCCTCGATGGAGGCGCAGGCCGAGCAGCGTGCCACGCAGGTCACTCCGGGCGACATGCCCCGCAAGGGCCGGCAGAAAAGCTTCGGTCACAACTGACATCTGCATAAAGGGTTGTTGAGACCCAGGCACAGCCGAGGGGCGCACCGCTGCAGCGGTGCGCCCCTCGCGCATGTCGGTGACCTCAGCCCGCCAGGCAGGAGGGGCCGAGCAGCACCTTCAAGTCACCGAACAACGCCGGGTCGGGCTTGACCCGGTGCCGGTCGAGCCGCAGGACCGTGGTCCTGGTGGGGCCCTGGAGCTTGATGCGGACCTCGCTGTCGCCCTTGTGGTGGCTGAGGATCTCGCCGAGGCGGCTGACCATCGGAGGGGTGACCCGCGTGGCCGGGATGGTGAGGATCACGGGCGCGTTGGTGCCCGCGTTCGACAGGTCCGGCACCTGGAGTTCCATCGCCACCAGCCGGGGCACGTCCTCGCGCTTGTCGAGGCGGCCCTTGACGAACACGACGGCGTCCTCGACGAGTTGGGTCGACACGAGCTGGTAGGTCGCCGGGAAGAACATGCACTCGATGGAGCCCGCGAGGTCCTCGACGGTGGCGATCGCCCAGGCGTTGCCCTGCTTGGTCATCTTGCGCTGCAGGCCCGAGATGATGCCGCCGATGGTGACGACCGCGCCGTCCGCGTGCTCACCTCCGGTGAGCTGGGAGATGCCGGCGTCGGCCTTGTCGGACAGCACGTGCTCCAGGCCGAAGAGCGGGTGGTCGGAGACGTACAGACCGAGCATCTCCCGCTCCTGGGCGAGCAGATAGACCTTCTCCCACTCGTCGGTGGTGAACTCCACGTCGAGTCCGAAGCCGGGCGCGTCGCTCTCCTCCTCGCCCCCGCCGAAGAGGTCGAACTGGCCCTCGGCCTCCTTGCGCTTGACCGCGACCACGTTGTCGATCATCGGCTCGAAGTGCGCGGTGAGGCCCTTGCGGGTGTGCCCCAGGGTGTCGAACGCGCCCGCCTTGATCAGCGATTCCGTGGTGCGCTTGTTGCAGGCGACCGCCTCGACCTTGTCGAGGTAGTCGGGGAACGAGGCGTACTTGCCCTTGGCCTTGCGGCTCCTGATGATCGACTCCACCACGTTCGTGCCGACGTTGCGCACGGCTTCGAGGCCGAAGAGGATCACGTCGTCGCCCTGTGCGGCGAAGTTGTGCACCGACTCGTTGACGTTCGGCGGGAGCACCTTGATGCCCATGCGCCGGCACTCGTTGAGGTAGACGGCCGACTTGTCCTTGTCGTCCTTGACCGAGGTGAGCAGCCCGGCCATGTACTCGGCGGGGTGGTTCGCCTTCAGGTAGGCGGTCCAGTACGAGACCAGGCCGTACGCGGCGGAGTGCGCCTTGTTGAAGGCGTAGCCGGCGAAGGGGACCAGCACGTCCCACAGGGCCTTGATGGCCTCGTCGCTGTAGCCGTTCTTCTTCGCGCCGGCCTGGAAGATGGTGAAGTTCTTCGCCAGCTCGTCGGGCTTCTTCTTGCCCATCACGCGGCGCAGGATGTCGGCCTCGCCGAGCGAGTAACCGGCAATGATCTGGGCGGCCTTCTGCACCTGCTCCTGGTAGACGATCAGGCCGTAGGTGACGGCCAGGACCTCTTCGAGGGGCTCCTCCAGCTCCTTGTGGATCGGGGTGATCTCCTGGAGCTTGTTCTTGCGCAGCGCGTAGTTGGTGTGCGAGTCCATGCCCATCGGGCCAGGGCGGTACAGGGCCGACACGGCGGAAATGTCTTCGAAGTTGTCGGGCTTCATCAGGCGCAGCAGTGAGCGCATGGGGCCGCCGTCGAACTGGAAGACGCCGAGGGTCTCACCGCGCTGGAGCAGTTCGAAGGTCGTCGGATCGTCGAGCGGCAGGGCCAGCAGGTCGAGATCGATGCCCTTGTTGGACTTCACCATCTTGACGGCGTCGTCCATGATCGTCAGGTTGCGCAGGCCCAGGAAGTCCATCTTCAGCAGGCCGAGCGACTCGCACTGCGGGTAGTCCCACTGCGTGATGGTCACGCCGTCGGTGTGCCGCACCCAGATCGGGGCGTGGTCGACGATGGGCTCGCTGGACATGATGACGCCGGCGGCGTGCACGCCCATCTGCCGGACCAGGCCCTCGACGCCCTTGGCGGTGTCGATGACCTTCTTCACGTCCGGTTCGTTCTCGTACATCGCGCGGATCTCGCCGGCCTCGCTGTAGCGGGGGTGCGAGGAGTCGGTGATGCCGTTCAGGTCGATGCCCTTGCCGAGGACGTCGGCGGGCATCGCCTTGGTGAGGCGGTCACCCATCGCGTACGGGTAACCCAGCACGCGCGCGGAGTCCTTGATGGCGTTCTTCGCCTTGATCTTGCCGTAGGTGCCGATCATGGCGACCTTGTCGGCGCCGTATTTCTCCGTCACGTACCTGATCACCTCGACGCGCCTGCGCTCGTCGAAGTCGATGTCGACGTCGGGCATGGAGACGCGCTCGGGGTTGAGGAACCGCTCGAAGATCAGGCCGTGCGGGATCGGGTCGAGGTCCGTGATGCCCATGGCGTACGCGACGATCGAACCGGCCGCGGAGCCTCGGCCGGGGCCGACCGCGATGCCGTTCTTCTTGGCCCACATGATGAAGTCGGCGACGACGAGGAAGTAGCCCGGGAACCCCATCTGGATGATGACGTCCATCTCGTACTCGGCCTGCTTCTGGCGGTCGTCGGGGACGCCGCCGGGGAAGCGCCGCTCCATGCCGAGGCGGACCTCCTCCTGGAACCAGGTGACCTCGGTGAAGCCCTCGGGGATGTCGAACTTCGGCATGAGGTTCCTGGCCTCGAACATCCCGGCGGTGTCGACCTGTTCGGCCACCAGGAGGGTGTTGCGGCAGCCCTCCTGCCAGGCGTCCGAGGAGTCGATGGCGTACATCTCGTCCGTGGACTTCAGGTAGTAGCCGGTGCCGTCGAACCTGAAGCGGTCGGGGTCGGAGAGGTTCTTGCCGGTCTGGATGCACAGCAGGGCGTCGTGGGCGGTCGCCTCGTGCGCGTACGTGTAGTGCGAGTCATTGGTGACCAGCGGGGGGATGCCGAGCTTCTTGCCGATCTCCAACAGGCCGTCGCGGACCCGGTGCTCGATGTCGATGCCGTGGTCCATCAGCTCCAGGAAGTACCGGTCCTTGCCGAAGATGTCCTGATAGTCGGCGGCGGCCTTCAGTGCCTCGTCGTACTGGCCGAGGCGCAGCCGGGTCTGGAGCTCGCCGGAGGGGCAGCCCGTGGAGGCGATCAGGCCCTCGGACCACTGGGAGATGGTCTCCTTGTCCATGCGGGGCCACTTCTGCAACCAGCCCTCGGCGTACGCGTCCGAGGAGAGCCGGAAGAGGTTGTGCAGACCCGTCGCGTTCGCCGCCCAGATCGTCTTGTGGGTGTAACCACCGGAACCGGAGACGTCGTCGCGCTTCTGGTGCGGCTGACCCCACTGGATCTTGCGCTTGTTGCGCCGCGACTCGGGGGCGACATACGCCTCGATCCCGATGATCGGGGTGACTCCGGCCTTCTTCGCGGAATGGAAGAAGTCGTACGCCCCATGGAGGTTGCCGTGGTCGGACATGGCGATATGGGTCATGCCCATCTCGTTGCACGCGTTGAACATGTCCTTCAGCCGCGCGGCACCGTCCAGCAGCGAGTACTGGGTGTGGACGTGCAGGTGCGTGAACGGCGGCTTTGACACGGCGTGGCCTCCATGGAAAACACTCGGCGACAGGCTGGCGGACAGTCTGGGGGACAGCGTCGAAGTCTATGCCTCGGCACTGACACTCCGGGGGCTCACCCGCGTACCTTCACAGCGAGGGTCGTGGGCACTTCCGCGACCCCTCACCCGTTGAAACGACAGAAACGCCGTCGTACACATCCATGCACCAGGAGGCACCCCGCGATGTCGGTACCCGAGCTCAACGACGAGCAGCGCGGCGAGGAGATCCTCACCGTCTTCGACACCGCCTTCGGCCAGCTCCTGGCCGCCGACCCGGCCGCGTTCCGCGTGAAGTTCCGGAAGATGGCGGCCTCGGCCTTCGCGTTCTACCGGGGCACGGCGTGCCTCTTCTACCACGACCTGGACGCAGAGAAGCGGGGCGGCCCGTACCTGGACGAGCGCACCTCGCGCGTGTGGATCCACGGCGACCTGCACGCGGAGAACTTCGGCACGTACATGGATGCGAACGGCCGGCTGATCTTCAACGTCAACGACTTCGACGAGGCGTACGTCGGGCCCTTCACCTGGGACCTGAAGCGCTTCTCCGCCTCCATCGCCCTCATCGGGTACGCGAAGGCGCTGGGCGACGACCAGATCACCGAGCTGGTGGAGGTGTACGCGGACGCGTACCGCGAGCGCATCCACGCCCTGGCGACCGGCGCGAAGAGCGACGAGGTGCCGCCGTTCACCCTGGACACCGCCCAGGGCCCGCTCCTGGACGCGCTGCGTGACGCCCGCTCGCTGACCCGCTTCGGGCTGCTCGAGTCGATGACGGAGATCCGCGACTTCGAGCGCCGCTTCGCGCCCGGCGGCGGCTCCATCGAGCTGGACGCGGCGACCCGCTACAAGGTCCTGGCGGCCTTCGACGGCTACCTGGAGACGTTGCCGGACGCGTCGCTGGACCGCCCCGACTCGTACCGGGTCAAGGACGTGGTCGGCCGCCGGGGCATCGGCATCGGGTCGGCCGGTCTACCGTCGTACAACATCCTTCTCGAGGGCCACAGCGACGCCCTGGAGAACGACGTGGTGATCTACATCAAGCAGGCCCAGACCCCGGCCGTCTCCCGGCACATCACCGACCCGGCGATCCGCGACTACTTCCAGCACGAGGGCCACCGCACGGTGATCTCGCAGCGCGCCCTGCAGCAGCACGCCGACCCGTGGCTGGGCTGGACCGAGCTGGACGGCGCGGGCCAGCTGGTCGCCGAGGTCTCGCCGTACGCGGTCGATCTGGACTGGGGCGACATCGACGACCCGGAGGAGATCGCGGCCGTCGTCGCCGACCTCGGCCGGGCCACGGCCACCATGCACGCGGCGGCGGACGACACCTCCGGCGAGTCCCTGGTGCCGTTCTCCACCGAGCGCGCCATCGACGCGGCGATCGCCGCCGACGAGGACGGCTTCGCGGGCGTACTGACCGACTTCGCGCACAGCTACGGCGCACGCGCGCGTACCGACCACCAGATCTTCGTGGACCTGTTCCGCAACGGCCGGATTCCGGGTCTCTAACGGTCTGCTGTCGGTCCGCTGTCTCACAGGGACCCTTTAGGGGTCCCTTACCGGACCACATGACAGACTCTCCCCGCTATGGACATATCCGGGACCCAGCTACGAGCCGTACGCGCGGCGCTGTTCACGGCACTCGTCGTGACGCTCAGCACCGCGTCGCACGTGCTGCTGTCGCGGGTCCCGCTGCCGTTGAACACGGTGGCCGCGGTCGCCGCCACCGTGTTCGTGGTCGCCTACGCCCTGGCCGGCCGCGAGCGCGGCTTCGCGCGGATCGCCGCCCTGCTGATCCCGCTGGAGCTGGCCGCCGACACGGTCTTCACCACCGGCCAGCACGTCTGCTACGGCCGGGCGGGCGGCCCCGTCGCCGGCCCCCTGCGCTCCGTCGGCTTCGACGTCCTGTGCGGCAACGGCGGCCAGGTCGGCACTCCGCTGGCCCGCGTCACCGGCACCGACACCGACCGCCTCTCGGCACTGCTCGCCCACGCCGACCCGGCGACCGCCTGGCTGCTGCTGGCCGCGCACGTGGCCGTCGGCCTGCTCGCCGCCGCCTGGCTGCGCCGCGGCGAGCGGGCGCTGGCCCAACTGCTGCGGGCGGTCGCCGCGACGACGTTCCGCCCCCTGCTCCTCGCGGTCGCCGCCGTGGCCGTGCGGCCGGACGCGACGACACGGCGCGTACGGCGCCCTGGCCTCCGTACCTCGGTCGTCCGCGACCGGCTCCTCGTGCACTCCCTGGGACGGCGTGGACCACCGCGCTCGGTCGCTCTCGCCTGAACAACCCCGTTGCTGACGGCACCTGGTGCCCCGAACAGCACTGAGCACGACCACTCCCCCACACGTATCCCGCGTACCAGGTGTGCGCGTCCCATATGGAGATCACCGACATGAGCAAGCGGAACAGCCAGGCCTCGAAGACGGCGGCCCGAGAGCGTCTGAAGATCGAGCGTGAACGTCAGGCCAAGCGGGCCAAGGCCAAGCGGCAGGTCATCGTGGCCTGCTCCGTCGTCGCCGTCCTCGCGGCGGCGGGCGGCATAGGCTACGCCGTCGTCCAGGCGAACAAGCCCAGCTACTGGGAGGGCCTGAAGGACGCCAAGGTCGTCGCCCCGGCCAACACCACGGGCACTAAGGGCACCACGGTCGTCATAGGCAAGGCCACCGCCAAGAAGACCCTCAAGGTCTACGAGGACCCGCGCTGCCCCGTGTGCGCCCAGTTCGAGCAGACCGTCGGCTCGACCGTCGAGAAGGACATCGACTCCGGCAAGTTCAAGATCCAGTACATCGGTGGCACGTTCATCGACAACAAGGACAACGGTCAGGGCTCCAAGAACGCGCTGAGCGCGCTGGGCGCCGCACTGAACGTCAGCCCCGAGGCGTTCCTCCAGTACAAGACCGCGCTGTACTCGACGAAGTGGCACCCGGACGAGACGACCGACAAGTTCAAGGACGACTCCTACCTCATCAAGGTCGCCAACACCGTCTCCGCGCTGAAGAACAACACGAAGTTCCAGGACGCGGTCAAGAAGGGCACCTACGACCCCTGGGCGCTGGCCATGTCGAAGACCTTCGACACCAACAAGGACGGCGTGAGCGGCACCCCGAGCTTCGTCATGAACGGCAAGATGCTCACGGCCGACACCCAGGGCAACCCGCCGATGACGGTCGCCGACTTCAACAAGGTGGTCGACGCGGCCCTCAAGGCCTGAGCCCGAACCGAGGTTCAAAGGCCTGAACCGACCTTCAGCAGAAGAGCGGGCGAACTTTTGCGAGTTCGCCCGCTCTGGCGTGTACCGGTCAGTAACCTGATCGCTCGTGACCAGTCGATACAGATCTCCCGCGCGCGCCATCTCGTCCGCCGAGAGCGCCAGTTCGCTTTCACCGCGCCGTCGTACGGTCGTCAAGGCCGCAGCGGCCACCGCTGTCCTCGCCGGCCCGCTCGCCGCGGCCCTGCCCGCCCGGGCGGCCGCCGAGGCCCCCGCCTTCCTGCACGGCGTCGCCTCCGGCGACCCGCTGCCCGACGGCGTCCTGCTGTGGACGCGGGTGACGCCCACGTCCGAGGCGGTCCCCGGGTCCGGACTCGGCCCGGACACCCAGGTCAGCTGGATCGTCGCCAAGGACAAGGCGCTGACGACCGTCGTCGCCAAGGGCTCGATCACGGCGACCGCCGCCTCCGACCACACCGTCAAGGCCGACATACGGGGCCTGGAGCCGGCCACCGACTACTGGTTCCGTTTCTCCGCCGGCGGCACCGACTCCCCCGTGGCCCGCACCCGTACCGCGCCCGCCAACGACGCCGCCGTGTCGGGCCTGCGCTTCGGCGTGGTCTCCTGCGCCAACTGGGAGGGCGGCTACTTCGCCTCGTACCGCCATCTCGCGGCCCGCGGTGACCTGGACGCCTGGCTGCACCTCGGCGACTACATCTACGAGTACAAGTCCGGCGAGTACGCGGCCCGCGGCACGGTCGTCCGCCCGCACGCGCCGACCAACGAGATCATCACGCTCGCCGACTACCGCACCCGACACGGCAAGTACAAGACCGACCCGGATCTGCAGGCCCTGCACCACAAGGCGCCGGTCGTCGCCATCTGGGACGACCACGAGTTCGCCGACAACGCCTGGTCCGGCGGCGCGGTCAACCACACCGAGGGCGCCGAGGGCACCTGGACCGACCGCAAGGCGGCCGCCAAGCAGGCCTACTTCGAGTGGATGCCGGTCCGCCCGGCGATCGCGGGCACGACCTACCGCCGGCTGCGTTTCGGCAAGCTCGCCGACCTCTCCCTCCTCGACCTGCGCTCCTTCCGCTCCCAGCAGGCGTCCACGGCCAGCGGTTCGGTCGACGACCCGGACCGTACGATCACCGGGCGTGCCCAACTCGACTGGCTGAAGGCCGGGTTGAAGGCGTCCGACACCACCTGGCGGCTGGTCGGAAACTCGGTGATGATCTCGCCGTTCGTCATCGGCTCCCTCTCCGCCGACCTGCTCAAGCCCCTCGCCAAGCTGCTCGGGCTGCCGCAGGAGGGTCTCGCCCTCAACACCGACCAGTGGGACGGCTACACCGACGACCGCCGCGAACTGCTGGCCCACCTGCGGTCCAACGCGATCCGCAACACCGTCTTCCTCACCGGCGACATCCACATGGCCTGGGCCAACGACGTGCCCATGGACGCCGGTACGTACCCGCTGTCGGCCTCCGCCGCCACGGAGTTCGTGGTCACCTCGCTGACCTCCGACAACCTCGACGACATCGTGAAGGTCCCCGAGGGCACGGTCTCCGCCATCGCCGCGCCGATCATCCAGGCCGCCAACCGGCACGTCCACTGGGTCGACACCGACCGCCACGGCTACGGCGTCCTGGACATCACCGCCGACCGCGCACAGATGGACTACTACGTCCTGTCCGACCGCACGGACAAGAACGCGACCTCGAAATGGGCGCGTTCGTACCGCACGCGCACCGGCACGCAGAAGGTCGAGCGCACCTACGACCCGGTGTAGGGGCGATCGGCCTGCCCTTCTACAGCGACTCGAAGAAGCCGAGCGCCACCCGCCAGGTGGCCTCGGCCGCCTCCTCGTCGTAGTCCGGCAACTCGGGGTCGGTGTAGAGGTGCCCGGCCCCGGCGTACCGGTAGATCTCCACGTCCGCGCCCGCTCTGCCCATCTGCAGATACCAGGCGCTCAGCCAGTCGTCCGTCTCGAACGGGTCCGGCTCGGCGACATGCAGCTGGACCGGCAGTTCGTCCACCGCGGCGTTCGGCGCGATGTCCGAGGTGCCGTGCAGGAGCAGCAGTCCGCGGGCTTTCTGGTCGCCGAGCGCGAGGGTCTGCGCGATGGAGGCGCCGAGCGAGAACCCGGCGTACACAAGGCCCCGCTCCGAGTAGGGCGCCGCGGCCAGTACGGCCCGCTTGAGCAGCTCGTCCTTGCCGATCTCGTCCTTGAAGGCCATGCCCTGCTCGACCGTCTCGAACGTACGCCCGTCGAAGAGGTCCGGTGTCCATACCTCGTGCCCGGCGCCGCGCAGCCGGTCCGCGGCGTCGCGCACCGCGGGCCTGAGACCGAAGGTCGAGTGAAAGAGCATGATGTTCATGACGCCATGGTGCCAGCCGGGTCCGACAACACCGCCCGGCGGCCGTACCCACTTCGAGCCCGAAGTCACATGTTCATGACCGCCCGAGGCCGGTTACGTTCGAAGGCATGGAGAACCTACTCCGCCCGTTGATCGTGATCGGCGGCTCGGTCGTGCTCACGGTGCTGATCGGCTGGGCAACCGACCTGCTGCTGCGCAAGGCCGACGAGCGGCACGGCGAGACCCCGCTGTGGGGGCTGCTGCGCCGCGGCCGTGTGCCCTACCAGCTCGTGCTGTGCGCGGCGCTGCTGAGAGGGTCGTACGACCATGCGCAGCTGATGGAGAAGCACCGCGTCGCGACCGGCCAGGCGCTGACGCTGGTGCTGATCGGGTCCGCGGCCTGGCTGATGGTGCGGATCGCGGCGGCGATCGTCGACACGACGTACACCCGCTTCGCGCGCGCCCACCACGACGCCGCCCGGGTCCGCCGGGTGCGCACCCAGGTGTCGCTGATCATGCGCGTGGTCGCTGCGATCGTCGGTGTGGTGGCGGTGGCCGCGATGCTGCTGACGTTCCCGGCGATGCGCGCGGCCGGCGCCTCGCTGCTGGCCTCGGCCGGCGTCCTCGGCATCGTCGCCGGTGTCGCCGCCCAGTCGACGCTCAGCAACATGTTCGCGGGGCTGCAGATCGCCTTCGGCGACATGGTGCGCCTGGGCGACACGGTCGTCGTGGAGGGCGAGTGGGGCACGGTCGAGGAGATCACGCTGACGTTCCTGACCGTACGGACGTGGGACGAGCGCCGGATCACGATACCGGTCTCGTACTTCACCTCGAAGCCCTTCGAGAACTGGTCCCGCGGCGGCACCCAGATGACGGGCATCGTCTACTGGCACCTCGACCACTCGGCGCCGGTGGAGCTGATGCGCGAGAGGCTCCGCGACATCCTGCGCGAGTGCCCGGCCTGGGACGGCCGCGACTACGGCCTGGCCGTCACGGACACCACCCCGAACACCATGCAGGTGCGGGCCCTGGTGACGGCCAAGGACGCGGACGACATCTGGACGGTGCGGGTCACGGTCCGCGAGCAGATGGTCCGCTGGCTGTACGAGCGGCATCCGTACGCCCTGCCCCGGGTCAACACGGCGGACGCTGCCGTGTCTTCGGGGCCTTCGGACCGGCGTTCGCCCGACGGCTCCCCGGACGGCGCGGCACGCCGCATGCACGAACCGCCGAGAACGGGCCACGGCTAGACGGCCTCTGCTGAGACCGCGCGGGCCTCAATGCCCGCGCTCGGCGCCCCCGTTGACCTGGATGACCTGCGAGGTCACGTGCCCGGCGCCCGGAGAGGCGAGCCAGTGCAGGGTCGCGGCCACGTCGCCTGGGGTGCCGGCGCGCTTGTTCTGGGTGTCGTTGACCAGGCGTTCGCGCCGCTCGGGATCGATCTGCGGCCCGAAGAACTCGGTGTCCTCGATGTACCCGGGCGCGACCACGTTCGCGGTGATCCCGCGCGGCCCCAGCTCCCGGGCAAGGTCATGGGCGTACGGGTGCAACGCGGCCTTGGCTCCCGCGTACGCCCCGCTGCCGGACCCCCGGTACGCGGCGATGGAGCTGACGAACAGCACCCGCCCGCCCGGCGTGGCCAGCCGGTCCTTCAGCGCCTCCGTGAGCAGCGCGGCGGTGAGGGTGTTGATGCGGAAGTTGACGGTCCAGTTGTGCGCGACGCGGTCGAGCGGGTCGTCGCTCTCGGCGGCGCGCTCCAGCTGCCCGGTCCCCCCGGCACTGTGGATCAGCACGTCCACGGTCCCCAGCTCCCGCTCCACGAAGCCGGCGACCCCGCGCACAGCGGCCGGATCACTCAGATCCGCCGCGTACGTCAACGCCCCCGGCACCCCGGCCTTCTCGAGCACCTCCGCCCGCCGCCCGAGCAGCAGGACCCGGTCCCCGTCCGCCGCGAAGACCTGCGCCGCGGCATGTCCAATTCCCGTACCGCCACCACTGATCACGACATTACGAGCCATGATCCGACCCTACGCACCGAACCCGGCCGCGTCGCCTTCATTTACACGACTGCCATGCACCGCGTTCACCGCAGACTGCGCACGTCAAGGTGGCGAAGCACCCGGTCCACGATCTCCGGATCCGCCCCGGGCTCGCTCCGTGCCGACAGCACCTCGTGCCGCGCGGCGCTCAGCATCTCGCCCTGGATCCGCCGCACCCGCTTCAGCCGGCGCACCCGGTGTTCATGCGCCTCCCGGCGCTCCTCCTCCCCCATGTCCGGGCTGATCCGCACCCCGATGTCGAAGGCCCGCCGCATCATCTGCTCGGACAGCTCCTCCGGCAGCTCCTCGACCTCCTCGATCTCCTTCAGGCGCCGCCTGGCCGCCTTGGCTGCCCGAAGGGCGAGCGTCTTCTCGAAGTCCTTCTCCCGCTCCGTGTCGGCCTGCACCCCGAGCCGCTTCACCAACCAGGGCAGGGTCAGCCCCTGCAGCACCAGCGTGCCCATGATCACGCCGAAGGCGATGAACACGATCTCGTCCCGGTCCGGGAAGGCCGACCCGTCGTCGGTCGTGAGCGGAATCGCCAGCGCCAAGGCCACCGAGGCCACTCCCCGCATCCCCGACCACCACATGACGACTGTCTCCCGCCAGCTCATCGGGATGTCCTCGTCGTGGTCCCGCTTGGCATGCAGCCTCTTGGTGAGCCAGGTCGCCGGCATCAGATAGACGAGCCGTACGACGACGACCACGGCCAGGATCACGCCCGCCCACCCGAGCATCTCGCCCCACCGACCGGACGCCGTCCGGATCGCGTTGTGCAGCTCGAGACCGATCAGCCCGAACGCGACACCCGTGACAAGCGTGTCCACGATGTCCCAGAACGTGTACCCGGCCAGTCGTGTCATCACGTCGTCGGGGTCGTTGGCGTACTCGGCGAGGAACAGCGCGGTGGTGAGCACGGCGAGCACGCCGGACCCGTGCAGTTCCTCCGCGAGCACGTACGACGCGTACGGCACCAGCAGGGTCAGCCCGATCTGCAGGGTCGGGTCGTCGAGCACGTCGAGCAGTCTGTTGGCACCCCAGCCGAGCGCGACCCCGACCGCCACCGCCACCACGGCGGACAGCACCAGGTCGAGGGCGGCCCGTCCCGGCGAGAAGCTCCCGCTGAGCGCGGCGGCGATCGCCACGTGGTACAGCACGATCGCCGTCACGTCGTTGAACAGCCCCTCGCCCTCCAGGATGGACACGAGCCGGCGCGGCAGCCCCAGCTGTCCGGCGACCGCGGTCGCGGCGACCGGGTCGGGCGGTGCGACGAGCGCGCCGAGCGCCACGGCGGCGGCGACGGGCAGCCCCGGCACGATCGAGTGCGCCACAAGGGCCACACACACGGTGGTGACGAACACCAGCGCCACCGCCAGCAGGAAGATCGGCCGCAGGTTGGCCGTGAACTGCCGCCAGGACGTGCGCCGCACGGCCGCGTACAGCAGCGGCGGGAGCAGCAGGGGCAGGATCAGGTCCGGCGGAACATCGACGTTCGGCACGAAGTCGAGTACGGCCAGGACGATCCCGAGGAGGGTCATCAACACCGGCGCCGGCAGCCCGAACCGGTCCCCGACCGGGACACTCACCAGGGCCCCGAGCAACAGCACGAACAGCAGGGCCAACTGATCCACGGTCAGCGCTCCGGGAAGGTCGACTTACGGGCAGCAGATCTCAAGCCTGCCACGCCACCGTCCCCGCCAGCGTTTTCAGCCGGTCGGCTACAGAGCGCGCCGCATCGCGCGGTGCGGGATGCCCGCCTCCGGGTACTCCGGCCCGTACACCTCGTATCCGAGCCGCTCGTAGAACTCCAGCGCATGCGTCTGTGCGTGCAGATCCACCGCCGCCAGCCCGCGCGCGCGTGCCGCGTCCTCGATGGCTCGCACCAGCGCCGCCCCGACGCCGAGCCCGCGCGCCTCCTGCGTCACCGCGAGCCGCCCGAGCGACCCCAGGGTCAGGTCGCCGTCGGTCTTCGCCACGGCCGCCTGCCCGTACAGCAGCCGCCCGGTGCCGAGCGGCACCCCGTCCTCCCGCGCGGCCAGCACATGCAGGGCCACGGCGTCGTACTCGTCGTACTCCAGGTCCTCGGGCACGCCCTGCTCGCCGACGAAGACCTCCTTGCGCACCGCGAAGCACGCCTCCTGGTCGGCGGGGTCCTCGGCGACGCGCACCACATACGCGTGCGTGCTCATCCGTACGTCTCCTCGCGGACCTGGTCGAGGGCCTTCTGCAGGTCGGCCGGGTAGTCGCTCTCGAACTCGACCCACTGGCCGTCCCCGGGGTGCTCGAAGCCGAGCCGCACCGCATGCAGCCACTGACGGGTCAGGTGCAGCCGCTTGGCGAGCGTCGGGTCGGCGCCGTACGTCAGGTCGCCGACGCAGGGGTGGCGGTGGGCCGCCATGTGGACACGGATCTGGTGCGTGCGCCCGGTCTCGAGCTTGACGTCGAGAAGCGAGGCCGCGCGGAAGGCCTCGATGAGGTCGTAGTGCGTGACGGACGGCTTGCCCTCGGCCGTGACCGCCCACTTGTAGTCGTGGTTGGGGTGGCGGCCGATGGGCGCGTCGATGGTGCCGCTGGTCGGGTCGGGGTGGCCCTGCACCAGCGTGTGGTAGCGCTTGTCGACCGTGCGCTCCTTGAACTGGCGCTTGAGCGACGTGTACGCGCGCTCCGACTTGGCCACGGTCATCAGGCCCGAGGTGCCGACGTCGAGGCGGTGCACGATGCCCTGGCGCTCGGCGGCGCCGGAGGTGGAGATGCGGTAGCCGGCGGCGGCCAGCCCGCCGATGACCGTCGGCCCGGTCCAACCGGGGCTGGGGTGGGCGGCGACACCGACCGGCTTGACGATCACGACCACGTCATCGTCGTCGTACACGATCTCCATGCCCTCGACCGGCTCCGCGACGATCTGCACGGGCGCGGGCGCCTGCGGCATCTCGACCTCGAGCCAGGCCCCGCCGTGCACCCGCTCGGACTTCCCGACCACCGAGCCGTCGACCGTGACCTTCCCCGCCGCGGCAAGCTCCGCGGCCTTGGTACGAGAGAAGCCGAACATGCGGGAGATGGCGGCGTCGACACGCTCGCCCTCCAGGCCGTCGGGCACGGGCAGGGTACGGATCTCGGGAATGGTGCTCACCCGACGAGTATGCCGGACAGCACCGACAGCCCCGTACGCCAGCCTGTGTGCTCAGCCCTTGCGCAGTCGTCGCTCAGTCGTTGTTCAGTCCTTGTGGACGGTGCCGTCCGGGTCGAGTCCCTTGAACGACAGCAGCACGATCAGGATGCCGCCGCACACGATCGCGGAGTCGGCCAGGTTGAAGACGGCGAAGCCCTTGGGCGAGATGAAGTCGACGACCGCGCCCTCGAAGACGCCGGGCGAGCGGAAGATCCGGTCGGTGAGGTTGCCGAGCGCACCGCCGAGCAGCAGGCCGAGCGCGATCGCCCACGGCACGCTGTAGAGCTTGCGGGCTAGCCGGGCGATCACCACGATCACGGCGGCCGCGATCAGAGTGAAGATCACGGTGAAGGCCTCGCCGAAACCGAAGGCCGCGCCCGCGTTGCGGATCGCCTCGAACTGCAGCCAGTCCCCGATGATCTCGATCGGCGCGTGGTGCTCCAGCTTGGCGACCACGATCATCTTGCTGATCAGGTCGAGGGCGTACGCGAAGGCGGCCACCGCGAACAGCACGGCGATACGGCGCTTGCCCCTGGGGCGTGCGGTCTCGCCCTGCTCCGGCTCGGTCCCCGCCGCCTCTGGGGTATCCGGCGTACCGATGATGCGCTCCGCCTCTGCCACGTGAGTCCCTCAACCTAGGTACCTGACTGAGGACGAGGGTACGACACGCCTCCCCCCACCCTCAGTACCGGCGTTCCTGCTTCTGCTTGCACTCCACACACAGGGTGGCCCGCGGGAACGCCTGCATCCGGGCCTTGCCGATCGGGTTGCCGCAGTTCTCGCACAGCCCGTACGTGCCCGCGTCGAGCCGTACCAGGGCGTGCTCGGTCTGCGTGAGCATCTCGCGCGCGTTGGCCGCGAGGGCCAGCTCGTGCTCGCGCGTGATGTTCTTGGTGCCGGTGTCCGCCTGGTCGTCGCCCGCGCCGTCCCCGGAGTCCCGCATCAGGCCGGCTACGGCGTTCTCGGACGAGGTGATCTCGTCGCGCAGCCGCTGCCCCTCGGACAGCAGCTCGGCACGCGCCTCCGCGACCTCCTCCGGGGTCCAGGGGTCCTCACCGGGGCGCACCGCGAGCTCGCCCGGCTCCGCCGCGGCGACCCGTGCCGTGGGTAGGGCGGTCTTGGCCGCCGTGGCCGTACCAGGAGTCTTCTTCGCAACCACCGTCGTGGCTCCCGTCTGCTCCGCGGCCTCGGCCGCGCCCACCTTCTTGGCCGTTCTCTTCACACCCGAACTCGTCGCACCCACACGCTTCACGACCGCACGCTTCGCAGCCGCGCTCTTCTTGGCCGCACTCTTTTTGACCGCGCCCTGGGCCGCGCTTGTCTTGGCCGCGGCCGTCTTGCCCGAGGCCTTCCCAGCCGCAGCCTCCTCGACCGCGGCCTGCTCGACCCCGCTCTTCCTGCCCCCACTCTTCGCAGCCACGCCTGTCTTGGCCGCGCTCTTCCCAGACGCGGTCTTCCTGCCCGAGGCCTTCCCAGCCGCAGCCTTCCCAGCCACGGCCTGCTCCACCCCGCTCTTCGTGCCCCCACTCTTCGCAGCCGCGCTCGTCCTGGCCGCGGACCGTTCGCCGCCGGACTTCTCCGCCGCAGTCTTTCTGCCCCCGCCTTGCTGGTCCGAGCCCTGTTCGGCCGCGGCTTCCTCGTCGGCGCGCAGATCGACGCCGGCGAGCTCGGCGGTGCTCTCAGTGGCGGCGGCTTCCCTGGCCTCGCTTCTCCCGGCCGCGCTCTTCTTGGTCGCCGCCTTCTTGGAAGCGACCTTCCTCCCGGCCGTCTCCTTCGCCGCGGCCTTCCTCGTCGCCGCCTTCTTCTCGACGTCCTTGTCTGCTGCCGCCGGCTCCTTACCGTCGGCCGCCGTCCCCGTCCCCGCAGGTCTCTCGGGCTCCTCCTCCGCGACCGCCTTCCTCGAAGGAGCCGCCCTGGAGGTGGCCGCCTTCTTGGCGGCGCCCTTCTTGGCGGCCCCCGGCTTTCCCCCTCCCGCAGCCCCCCGCACCGTCTTCACCGGCTTCGCGGTCCTCCCAGCCGTAGCCGTCGAGGCCGCACGGGTTGTGGCCCCTCCCCGCGCGCTCTTCTTCCCGCTCACATCCTTGGCCGCACCGCCGGAGGCCTGTGTGGACCTGTCGGACGCCGACTGCTGTTCGGCGGTCTTCTTCGCCACCATGGCCGCGGCCCCTTCACACATTGTGATCTTGCACGCGAATCGTGCTGGGACGATAAATCGACTTCAGCCCCGCGGCAACGGCGCACACCGCCCGATTCGCCCGGCTCGCACACGCCGCTCCGCAAGCCTGCATGCGTTGTGCCCAGCTCCCCGCGGGGTAATCCGCCGGACCGTGCGTCCCAGGATCCGAACACGCGTACCGCGCCATTCGGGTCATCTCCGTCCGTACGAAGCCCCCGCTTCCGGGAGCGCGAAAAGCGGTCGGCCGCTGTCCGTGCGGCGCCGTACACTGGGCGGAGCGAAAAGCGTGGATGGGGACGAGTAGCGACGTATGCAGCCCAGAGCGACCCGGGGACGGTGGAAGCCCGGGGGCCTGCACGACGTGAAGATCACCCCGGAGCCGCCGGAGGAAAGCCCCACCAGGGCGAGTAGAACCGGCATCGCGACCCCAATGAGGGGGCTCACAGGTGCGCAGCACGCACCGGGGAGCCAAGGAGGGTGGTACCGCGGGAGCACGCCGAGGACGGCGTGAACGGCATTCACAAGGCCGTGACTCTCGTCCCTCCGGACGGAAGGCAGCAAGTCCGCCGGAGGAAGCTCGCTGATGACAACGCCGACGTACCGCCAGGTGCCCGCCCAGGTCGACCTGCCCGCGCTCGAGCACGCCGTGCTCGACTTCTGGCGCGAGCAGAAGATCTTCGCCAAGAGCCTGGAGCAGTCCGAGGGCCGCCCCGAGTGGGTGTTCTACGAGGGCCCGCCCACCGCCAACGGCATGCCGGGCGCCCACCACATCGAGGCCCGCGTCTTCAAGGACGTCTTCCCCCGCTTCCGCACCATGCGCGGCTACCACGTGGCCCGCAAGGCCGGCTGGGACTGCCACGGCCTCCCGGTCGAGCTGGCGGTGGAGAAGGAGCTCGGCTTCAGCGGCAAGAAGGACATCGAGGCGTACGGCATCTCGGAGTTCAACGCCAAGTGCCGTGAGTCCGTGCTCCGCCACACCGACGCGTTCTCCGCGCTGACGACCCGCATGGGTTACTGGGTCGACCTCGAAGAGGCCTACGTCACGATGGACCCCGCGTACATCGAGTCCGTCTGGTGGTCGCTCAAGGAGATCTTCAACAAGGGCCTGCTGGTCCAGGACCACCGCGTCGCCCCCTGGTGCCCGCGCTGCGGCACCGGCCTGTCCGACCACGAGCTGGCGCAGGGCTACGAGACGGTCGTCGACCCCTCCGTGTACGTCCGTTTCCCTCTCACCTCCGGTCCGCTCGCCGGCGAAGCCGCGCTCCTGGTGTGGACGACGACCCCCTGGACGCTGGTCTCCAACACCGCGGTCGCCGCGCGCCCTGACGTCACCTACGTCGTCGCGACGAACGGTGAGGAGAAGCTCGTCGTCGCCGAGCCGCTCGTCGAGAAGGCGCTCGGCGAGGGCTGGGAGATCACCGGCGAGACCTTCACCGGCGCCGAAATGGAGCGCTGGACCTATCAACGTCCGTTCGCGCTCGTGGAGTTCCCGGCCGAGGCCCATTACGTGGTCAACGCCGAGTACGTCACTACCGAGGACGGTACGGGCCTGGTCCACCAGTCCCCCGCCTTCGGTGAGGAGGACCTCAAGGTCTGCCGCGCCTACGGCCTGCCGGTCGTCAACCCGGTCCGCCCGGACGGCACCTTCGAGGAGGACGTCCCCCTGGTCGGCGGCGTCTTCTTCAAGAAGGCGGACGAAAAGCTCACCGAGGACCTCCAGCAGCGCGGCCTCCTCTTCAAGCACATCCCGTACGAGCACAGCTACCCGCACTGCTGGCGCTGCCACACCGCGCTCCTCTACTACGCGCAGCCGTCCTGGTACATCCGCACCACCGCCATCAAGGACCGCCTCCTCCAGGAGAACGAGAACACCAACTGGTTCCCGGACACGGTCAAGCACGGCCGGTACGGCGACTGGCTGAACAACAACATCGACTGGGCGCTCTCCCGCAACCGCTACTGGGGCACCCCGCTGCCGATCTGGCGCTGCGAGGATGACCACCTCACCGTGGTCGGCTCGCGCGCGGAGCTCTCCGAGCTGACGGGCACCGACCAGTCCGAACTGGACCCGCACCGCCCGTACATCGACGACGTCACCTTCGCGTGCCCCCAGTGCGAGCAGACGGCCACGCGCGTGCCGGAGGTCATCGACGCCTGGTACGACTCGGGTTCGATGCCGTTCGCGCAGTGGGGCTACCCGCACAAGAACAAGGAACTCTTCGAGTCCCGCTACCCGGCGCAGTTCATCAGCGAGGCCATCGACCAGACCCGCGGCTGGTTCTACACGCTGATGGCCGTCGGCACCCTGGTCTTCGACAAGTCCTCGTACGAGAACGTGGTCTGCCTCGGCCACATCCTCGCCGAGGACGGGCGCAAGATGTCCAAGCACCTGGGCAACACCCTGGATCCGATCCCGCTGATGGACCGGCACGGCGCCGACGCGGTGCGCTGGTTCATGGCGGCCGGCGGCTCCCCGTGGGCGGCACGCCGCGTGGGCCACGGCACCATCCAGGAGGTCGTCCGCAAGACGCTCCTCACGTACTGGAACACGGTCGCCTTCCAGGCCCTGTACGCGCGCACCTCCAACTGGGCGCCCAGCGAGGCCGATCCGGCCCCGGCCGACCGCCCGGTCCTGGACCGCTGGCTGCTGAGCGAACTGCACGCGCTCACCGACCAGGTGACCGAGTCCCTGGAGGCGTACGACACCCAGCGGGCCGGCAAGCTCCTGTCGGCGTTCGTCGACGACCTCTCCAACTGGTACGTCCGCCGCTCCCGTCGCCGCTTCTGGCAGGGCGACAAGGCGGCGCTGCGCACCCTGCACGAGGTCGTCGAGACGGTCACCAAGCTGATGGCGCCGCTGACCCCGTTCATCACCGAGCGGGTCTGGCAGGACCTGATCGTGCCGGTCACCCCGGGCGCCCCGGAGTCGGTGCACCTGGCGGCCTGGCCGAAGGCGGAGCTCTCCACGATCGACCCGGAGCTGTCGCAGCAGATGGTGCTGGTGCGCCGACTCGTCGAGCTGGGCCGCGCCACGCGCGCGGAGTCGGGCGTGAAGACCCGCCAGCCCCTGTCCCGTGCCCTGGTGGCCGCCACAGGCTTCGAGTCCCTCGACCGGGAACTGCACGCGCAGATCACGGACGAGCTGAACGTGAGCTCGCTCGCATCCCTCTCCGAGGTCGGCGGCAGCCTCGTCGACACGACGGCGAAGGCCAACTTCCGCGCCCTGGGCAAGCGTTTCGGCAAGCGCGTCCAGGACGTGGCGAAGGCCGTCGCGAACGCGGACGCGGCCGCGCTGTCCCTGGCCCTGCGCGAGGGCACGGCGTCGGTCGAGGTCGACGGTGAGACGATCACGCTCGCTCCGGACGAGGTGATCATCACAGAGACCCCGCGCGAGGGTTGGTCCGTCGCCTCCGACTCGGGCGCCACGGTCGCCCTCGACCTGGAGATCACGGAGGAGCTGCGCCAGGCGGGCCTCGCCCGTGACGCGATCCGCCTGATCCAGGAGGCCCGCAAGAACAGCGGCCTCGACGTGGCCGACCGTATCGCCCTGCGCTGGACGTCCACGGACCCGGCGGTCATCGCGGCCCTCTCCGAGCACTCGGCCCTGATCGCCGACGAGGTCCTGGCGACGGACTTCGCCCAGGGCGAGGCGGACGACTCGTACGGCACCCCGTTCACGGACGAGGGCCTGTCCCTGATGTTCCGCCTGCGCAAGGCGTAACACCGACGCACAGCACGCAGAAAGGCCCGGCCCCCGGAAACGGGGGCCGGGCCTTTCTGCGTCACGGAAGGTGGCGACAAGGGCTCCGGGGCGGGCCGGATCCGAACCGGCGTCCTCCTGCATGTCGTCGAGGCGCGCCAACCAGTTCGGGCCCGTCGACTTCCACCCGTCGACTGCCGACCCGGGCCCAACGCGCGTAAAAAGGGCGGGCCCCGGATCGGAATCCGGGGCCCGCCCTGAACGCTGCCGACGCCTACGGCGTACTACTTGCCATGGGCGGCCGTCAGTTGTCGTCCTCGTCGATGAGGAACCCGCGCATCGGCGAGGGAGCCTGGCCCATCGGCGACGGGCCCTGCGGCCGCACCGGCGCCATCGGCTGGGTCATCGCCGGGGACATCTGCTGCTGGCCGCCGTAGGACGGAGCAGCGGGAGCCGGGGCGCCACCCATGGTCGGGTTGCCGTACGACGGGGCACTCGCGCCGGCCGGTGCCATGGAAGGCGCCGGGGACGGCGGCAGCGACGCGGCCGCCTGGGCACGCGGCGGAGCCAGCGAGTCGTCGGCCTGGGTCTCCAGCTGACGCAGCTGGGACTCGAGGTACGACTTCAGGCGCGTACGGTACTCGCGCTCGAAGCCGCGCAGGTCCTCGACCTTGCGCTCCAGCGTGGCGCGGGCGGACTCCAGGGAGCCCATCGCGACGCGGTGCTTCTCCTGCGCGTCCCGCTCCAGCGCGTCGGCCTTGGCACGGGCGTCACGCTCGAGACCCTCGGCGCGGCTGCGGGCCTCGCCGACGATCTTGTTGGCCTCGGAGCGGGCCTCGGCGATCGCCTGGTCGGCGGTCTGCTGGGCCAGCGAGAGGACACGGGCGGCGCTGTCGCCACCGGGGCCCTGACCGGGGCCGCCCATCGGACCGCCCATGGGGCCGCCCATCGGACCACCCATCTGCTGCTGCATGGGGGGCTGGCCGCCCATGGGGCCCTGGCCCATCTGGCCCATCTGCCCCTGACCCATGGGGCCTTGGCCCATGGGGCCTTGGCCCATCGGACCCTGGCCCATCGGACCCTGGCCCATCGGCCCGGGACCCTGCGGACCACCCTGGCCACCGCCGGGACCGGCAGGCAGCTGCGGCGCACCGCTCGGCAGCTGGGGCGGGCCACCCATGGGGCCACCCATCTGCTGCTGCGGCGGGCCCGATATGCCGGCGGGCACGGGACCGTTGGGGCCTCGCATGCCCTGCTGCGGCATTCCGCCCTGCTGGGGCATGCCCTGCTGCTGGTCCTGCGGACCGGGACCACCGGGTCCGCCAGGACCCTCCGGGGGCTTGCGCATGTTCTGCTGGTTCTGGGCAGCAGCACGCGTCGCCGCGGCCAGTTTGGCGCGCAGGTCCTCGTTCTCCCGGAGCAGGCGGGTCAGTTCGGCTTCGACCTCATCGAGGAAGGCATCGACCTCGTCCTCGTCATAGCCTTCTCGGAGGCGGACGGTCGTGAACTGCTTGTTCCGCACGTCCTCGGGGGTCAACGGCATCTCTTCACCTCAACGTAGTCGTCGGCATTCGGCAAGACGGTAGGTCACATCGCTCACAGCCGGCTCACGATCGAGATCAGGATGTAGACGATGATCATCAGTACGAAGAAGGACAGGTCGAGCGCCACGCCCCCGAGACGCAGCGGCGGAATGAACCGCCGCAGAAGCTTGAGCGGTGGATCAGTGACAGTGTAGGTGGCCTCCAGAACGACCACCATCGCCTTGCCGGGCTGCCATGAGCGGGCGAACTGGAAGACGTAGTCCATGACCAACCGGAAGATGAGCACGATGAGGAAGCACATCAGCGCGATGTAGACGACATCCAAAACCACGCTCATGACCCGCGCTTCCCTCTCCCCTGTTTCCGTGCTGCTTGATACTGCTTTGTATCGCTGTTTCCGGTCGTGCGTCTCAGCTCTGGTTGAAGAACCCGCCCTCTGCGATGCGGGCCTTGTCCTCCGCCGTGACATCGACGTTAGCAGGCGACAACAGGAACACCTTCTGCGTCACCCGCTCGATGCTGCCGTGAAGACCAAACACCAAACCGGCCGCAAAGTCGACAAGTCGCTTCGCGTCTGTGTCATCCATCTCAGTCAGATTCATGATCACCGGGGTGCCCTCACGGAAGTGTTCCCCGATGGTACGGGCCTCGTTGTAGGTCCGCGGGTGAAGAGTGGTGATCCGGTAAGGCTCTCGTTCGGACACGACCTTGGGCATGATCACCGGTGCGTTCTTCTCCAGGCTTGCGCGTTCTTGTGTGATGGACGCCACGGGCGCGATGCGCGCCGGACGGCTGGATTCCGCGGGTAGCGAAGCGGAACGTGCGATCGGTTCACGCGACACGGGCGGTTGCACGATTCGCACCTCTTCGTCCCTTTGGGACTGATGTGCCACGTGCGATTGGTGGGACGGTTCGTGCCGCCGGTGGTCCCGCTCAGGCTCGGGATCCAGTTCGGGCTCGAAGTCGTCATCGGGGTCGAATCCCCGGCCGTCGTACCCATCGTCCTCCACGAGGCCGAGGTAGACCGCCATCTTGCGCATCGCGCCGGCCATGCTCTGAGTCCTCCGCTCTGTGGTGGATCGGCTGACGACTGCCAAGTGCCCGCGATCCACGAGGTCGTTGCGCCCGCCTTCGGTGGCATTGACCATATTTTCTGCTGTGGTCCGACTTCCTGGCGACGTTACCCGAGCCTGGGGCGGACTCCGAGTACCGCGGTACCGACGCGTACATGTGTCGCTCCGGCCGCCACGGCCTGTTCGAGGTCCGCACTCATTCCTGCCGAGACCATGTTCGCAGCCGGATGAGCTCGGCGCAGGTCCGTCGACAAATCCATCAACCGCTCGAACGCCGCCAGTTCGCGTCCCGCGTAGGGGCCGGTGAGCGGCGCGACGGTCATCAGACCGTCCAGCCGCAGACCCGGCGCCCGGGCCACCGACTCGCCCAACTCCTCGATGCCGTCGGCCCCGACGCCCCCGCGCTCCCCGCGTCCGCTCTCGTCCGCGTCGAGCGCGACCTGGATCAGGCAGCCGACCTCGCGCTCCTGTCGCACCGCCTCGTTCGACAACGCCTTGACGAGCCGGGCACGGTCGACGGACTGCACCAGGCCGGCATAACCGACCACGGAACGCACCTTGTTGGTCTGCAGTTGACCCACAAAATGCCAAGTCAGGGGCAGGTCCGAGCACTCCGCGGCCTTGGGCGCCGCGTCCTGGTCCCGGTTCTCGGCCACGTGCCTCACACCGAGTGCCGACAGGATCCGCACATCGCTCGCCGGATACGTCTTGGTGACCACGATGAGGGTCACCTCCTCGCGCTTGCGCCCGGCGGCCGTGCAGGCGGCAGCGATACGACGCTCCACCTTCGCCAGGTTTTCGGCGAGTTCGTCCTTACGGTCCGTCATGTCCCTCAGTCCAGCCAGACATATCCCGCGAGTCGCCCCGTGGTTCGATCGCGACGGTAGGAGAAGTGATCGCCCGACTCGATCGTGCACACCGGCGACTGCTCCCGGTCGCGCACCCCGAGCCGCTCGAGCTGCGCGAGCACTCCGGCGGTCACGTCGACCGCGGGTGTACCCCAACTCGTCTCGGCATGCGCCGCCGGCTCGACTGCGGCCACCTCGGCGCGCATCTCGTCCGGCACTTCGTAGCACCGGCCGCACACGGCGGGTCCGGTGCGGGCGACGATCCGGCCCGGCTCGGCACCGAGTTCGGTCATGGCCCGTACGGCTGCGGGGACGACCCCGGCGACCATCCCGGGCCGCCCCGCGTGGGCCGCGGCCACGATCCCGGCGACGGGGTCGGCGAGCAGGACGGGCGTGCAGTCGGCGGTGAGGACGGCGAGGGCGAGAGAGCGCTGCGCCGTGACGACGGCGTCGACCTCGGGCACGGGACGATCGCCCCACGGCTCGTCGACCACCACGACGTCCGCCCCGTGCACCTGGTTCATCCACACCACCCGAGACGGGTCCAGGCCAAGGGACTTGGCCGCCAGCTCGCGATTGGTCCGTACGGCATCGGGGTCGTCCCCGACCGCTCCGCCGAGGTTGAGCTCCTCGTACGGAACGGCGCTCACCCCACCCCACCTGTCGGTGAAGGCGAAGTGCGCGCCGTTCACTGTGCTCGTTCCGGAGCGCTGTCCTATCACTTCAGGAAGTCCGGCACGTCCAGCTCCTCGGCCGCACTGTCCGCGTAGGACCGCGACGACGGGACCGGCGGGGCCGGGATGTCGTTCGCCGGCTCCGGCGCGGGCTCCTGGTTCTCCTTCGGCGTGACGCTGCCGAGCGAGCCGAAGGACGGACGGCTGTCGGACTGCCGTACCGGAGTGGGCTCGTCGCGGCGGGCCGAGGTCGAGGACGAACCAAGGACGGTGTCCCGCTTGGCCGGCGGCTGGCCGCCGTCGAAACCGGCCGCGATCACGGTGACCCGCACCTCGTCACCGAGGGCGTCGTCGATGACCGCGCCGAAGATGATGTTGGCCTCGGGGTGGGCGGCCTCGCTGACCAGCTGGGCGGCTTCGTTGATCTCGAACAGGCCGAGGTCGCTGCCGCCGGAGATGGAGAGCAGCACACCCCGGGCGCCGTCGATGGAGGCCTCGAGCAGCGGCGAGGAGATCGCCATCTCGGCGGCGGCCACCGCTCGGTCGTCGCCGCGGGCCGAGCCGATGCCCATGAGAGCCGAACCGGCCTCGGACATCACGGACTTGACGTCGGCGAAGTCGAGGTTGATGAGGCCCGGTGTGGTGATCAGGTCGGTGATGCCCTGGACACCGGAGAGCAGGACCTGGTCGGCCGACTTGAAGGCGTCGAGGACCGAGACCTGGCGGTCCGAGATGGACAGCAGCCGGTCGTTCGGGATGACGATGAGGGTGTCGACCTCTTCGCGGAGTTCGGCGATGCCGTCCTCGGCCTGGTTGGCGCGGCGCCGTCCCTCGAAGGTGAACGGGCGCGTGACCACGCCGATGGTGAGGGCCCCCAGGGTGCGGGCGATGTTGGCCACGACGGGCGCGCCGCCGGTGCCGGTGCCGCCGCCTTCACCGGCCGTCACGAAGACCATGTCGGCCCCCTTGAGGACCTCTTCGATCTCCTCACGGTGATCCTCGGCGGCCTTGCGGCCGACGGCCGGGTTGGCTCCGGCGCCGAGTCCGCGGGTGAGTTCGCGGCCGACGTCGAGCTTGACGTCGGCGTCGCTCATCAACAGCGCCTGCGCGTCAGTGTTGATGGCGATGAACTCGACACCCTTGAGACCGACTTCGATCATCCGGTTGATGGCATTGACACCACCGCCGCCGACACCGATGACTTTGATGACTGCGAGGTAGTTCTGCGGTGCTGCCACGTCGAAGGCCTCTCGCCTCGAGTTACGTGTCGTCCTCTCGCGGCCTTGCCGCGGTCCGACGACTGATGCCGAATGGGACGGTCCGTATCGCCGACCCGAACCCTAACGTTGAAGTTTAGGGTTACCAGTGTGTCTGTTCGCTGGACTCTTCCGAACAGGACACTAAGTCGACAAGTGGCGCACGTTCAACGAACACGCCGAACCTCCCGTTTTTCTTTTCACCCTATGTGATCAGGCGTAGCACTGCCCAACCAGGGTGCTGGCCTGCGCGGATGTGCGTCAACTCCCTGATGACGCAGGCGCGGTGGGAACGCTGACGTCGAAGTGCCGCGCATCGGGCGCCGCTTTCATGAGAGCGGTGAGCGTACGGGCCTTCGCGGCACCCTGCTCACCACTCCCCCAGGAGACGGTCCGGCCGTCGCCCAACTCCAGTGAGATGTCGTCGTATGAACGCACCTTGACGGCCTGTGTGTCACGGGCGACGGCGGCCGGAATGGCACCGGCGACGCGCACCGCCTCCCGCACCAACCGGTCCTCACCGAAGCGCCGCAGGCTCGCGGCGGACGAGCCCGCGGAAGACGCCCTCAATTCCAGTGCGGGAACGCCTTTCGGCGCTTGAGAAACCGTGGCGAAACGGACACCTTCATGGTCCACTTCGACGAACTTTCCGCCCTTTTGCACAATCAGAACCGGAGTACGCTCGCTCACTTTCAGCCCGATTCCGTGGGGCCAGGATCGGACCACGTCAACTGTGTCAATTCGGGGCAGTTTTCGGAGCAGTCGCGTCTCCATCGCATCGGTGTCGACGGAAATCAGCGGTGCCCCGACCGGGACATCGGCCGCCTCGCGCACCTGCGCGGGCGTCAGAACCCGGGTGCCGGAGACCGATACGTGTTCCACGCGCGCCCATTGCGAGCCGTACAACAGCCAGACGGCGCCCGCCCCGAGAAGGACGAGCGCGACGGCAAAGATGATGATCGTACGAGGGCGGGGCGGTCTCAACCGCCGTACCGGAGGCGGGCCGGACGACTCCTGCTGGCGTTCGCCGCGTTCGGCGGTGGTCGGTCCGGCCACGCTCCCTGCCCTTCGTTCACTCGTTCCTAGCGGTGTGCACGGCTGGCGGCGATCGCCTCGTACACCATGCCGACGAGCAGGTCGTCGGCGTCCCGGCGGCCGAACTCGGCGGCGGCGCGGGACATCTCGTACAGCCGGTGCGGGTCGGCGAGCACGGGCAGGACGTTGCCCCGTACCCAGTCGGGCGTCAGTTCCGCGTCGTCGACCAGCAGTCCGCCGCCGGCCTTGACCACCGGCTGGGCGTTCAGCCGCTGTTCGCCGTTGCCGATGGGCAGCGGGACGTAGGCGGCCGGGAGTCCGACGGCGGAGAGTTCGGCGACGGTCATCGCGCCCGCGCGGCAGAGCATCATGTCGGCCGCGGCATACGCGAGGTCCATCCGGTCCAGGTAACTTACCGGGATGTACGGGGGCATTCCCGGCATCTGCTGTACATGCGGCAGTTCGTTCTTCGGGCCGACCGCGTGCAGGATCTGGATGCCGGCCTGCTGGAGCCAGGGCGCGACCTGCTGGACGACCTCGTTGAGGCGGCGGGCGCCCTGCGAGCCGCCGGAGACCAGCAGCGTCGGCAGGTTGGGGTCGAGGCCGAACATGCGCCGGGCCTCGGGGCGGGCGGCGGCACGGTCGAGGGTGGCGATCGAGTAGCGCAGCGGGATGCCGATGTAGCGGGAGTTGCGCAGCTTGCTGTCCGGCGTGGCGACGGCGACCTGGGCGGCGTACCGGGAGCCGATCTTGTTGGCGAGGCCGGGGCGGGCGTTGGCCTCGTGGATCACGATCGGCACACCGAGGCGCTTGGCCGCGAGGTAGGCGGGCAGCGCCACGTAACCGCCGAAGCCCACGACCGCGTCGGCCTTCGTGCGTTCCAGGATCTGCTCGGTCGCCTTGATCGTGCCGCGCAGCCGGCCCGGGACGGTGATCAGTTCGGGCGTCGGCTTGCGCGGCAGCGGTACGGCTGGGATCAGCGCGAGCTCATAGCCCCGCTGTGGAACGAGTGTGGTCTCCAGGCCCCGCTCCGTGCCCAGGGCCGTGATCCCCACGCTGGGGTCCTGCCTCCGCAGGGCGTCCGCGAGGGCGAGCGCGGGCTCGATGTGGCCGGCGGTCCCCCCACCGGCGAGTACGACATGCACCGAAATTCACCGCTCTCCGGACGAGCGCGCCGCCTAGGCACGCCGTCGCATCGTGTTCCATCTCCGAGGCCCCCTGTCCCGCACGGCGCCTCCCGCCCGCTTTCTACCAAAGCGGGGTTGCCGCATGGAAAGCGCCGCCCGCGCAGCGGGCTCGTCACGCGCGAACGCGATCAGCAGCCCGATGGCGAACATGGTCGGCAGCAGGGCGGATCCTCCGTAGGAGAACAGCGGGAGGGGGACGCCGGCGATCGGCAGCAGGCCGAGCACCGCACCAATGTTGATCACCGCCTGCGCGGTGATCCAGGTGGTCACACCTCCGGCGGCATACCTGACGAAGGGCTCCTCCGTACGTCCGGCCACGCGGATACCCGCATAGCCTAGAGCCGCGAAGAGGGCGAGCACCGACAGCGTCCCCGCCAGGCCCAGTTCCTCACCGGTGACGGCGAAGATGAAGTCCGTGTGCGCCTCCGGTAGTTGGCCCCATTTTTCCACACTCGCACCGAGCCCGGATCCGAAGATTCCGCCTGATGCGAGGGCGTAGATGCCGTGCACGGCCTGCCAGCAGTCGACCGGTCCCGACTGCGGTTCGGTGGCGCCGATGCAGGAGAGCCGGGCCATGCGGTTCGGGCTGGTCTTGATGAGGATCACACCGATGAGACCGGCGATCGACAGCACACCCGCGAACAGCCGGGTCGGCGCCCCGGCCAGCCACAGCAGGCCGAACAGGATCGCCGTCAGGATGATCGCCGTACCCATGTCGCCGCCGAGCATGATCAGCCCGAGCAGCATGAAGGCGACCGGGACGAGCGGTACCAGCATGTGCTTCCACTGGTTCAGCAGCTTCTTGTCCTGTTTGCGGGCCATCAGGTCCGCGCCCCACAGCACCAGCGCGAGCTTGCCGAACTCGCTGGGCTGGATCTGGAAGGAGCCGCCCAGCGAGATCCAGTTCTGGTTGCCGTTGACCGACATCCCTATCCCCGGCACCTGCACCAGAGCCATCAGGAAGACGGCACCCGCGAGGATCGGGTAGGCGAGCGCCCGGTGCAGTTTGACCGGCATCAGGGAGGCGATCAGCATCAGCACCCCGCCGATGACGGCGGCGAGGAGCTGCTTGCGGAAGAAGTACGAGCCCGGCAGGGACATCTGCAGCGCCGTGATCTGGGAGGCCGAGTAGACCATCACCAGGCCGAGCACGGTGATCAGCAGGCTGCCGCCGAGGATCAGGTAGTACGCGGTCAGCGGCCGGTCCCAGGCGCGCTTGGCGTTGAGGTACAGACGGCGTACGGGGTTGTCGCGGGGCGGCCTGGATGCGACGGGCCGCCTGACGGCCCGCTGCACGGGCGGACGTCCGGTACGGCTACCGGGCATCGGGTCCTCCGCTGTACTCAGGGCCTGTCCGGCGGATCAGCCCGGCGTCGCGGGCCCTGGCACGCACATCTGCCGCGTTGTCGTCACTCGCCGACTCCCCCACGCTCGAACAACCTCGCGCGGGGGGACCCCCATCGCGTCGACTCCCTCCTCCGCCTTGCAGCTGCACGCACCAGACCCCGCTCGGGTCAGCCAAGACGCGCCGCACCTTGCGGCCAGCCTGATCCGCCGGACAGGCCCTAGCCCTCGACGATCCCACGCGTCCCTCCCAAGGTCGCCCGGCGACAGGCGGCCGGGTCAGGCGCCGAGTTCGCCAACCGCCTGGGCGAACGCGTCACCGCGCTTGTTGTAGTTGGCGAACATGTCCATGGAGGCACAGGCCGGGGCCAGCAGCACCGTGTCGCCTGCGACCGCGAGCCGCCGGGCCTCCTGGACAGCCGCGAGCATCGCCCCAGTGTCGGTCCGGTCGAGGTCGACGACGGGTACTTCCGGCGCGTGTCGCACAAGGGCTTCACGGATGAGGGCGCGGTCCCTGCCGATGAGCACGACCCCGCGAAGTCGCTTTGCCGACTTGCTGACCAGCTCGTCGAAGGTGGCGCCCTTGGCGAGCCCGCCCGCGATCCACACGATGGACTCGTACGCCGCCAACGAGGCTTCCGCAGCGTGGGTGTTGGTCGCCTTGGAGTCGTCGATGTAGGCGACCGAGTCCACGTCGGCCACGTGCGCGATGCGGTGCGCGTCCGGCGTGAAGTTCCTGAGCCCGTCGCGTACGGCCGCGGCGGGCACCCCGAAGGCGCGCGCGAGGGCGGCCGCCGCAAGGGCGTTGGCGATGTTGTGCGGGGCCGGCGGGTTGACGTCGGAGACCTCGGCGAGCTCCTGGGCGTTCTTCTGCCGGTTCTCGACGAAGGCGCGGTCGACCAGGATGCCGTCCACGACGCCGAGTTGGGAGGGCCCGGGCGTGCCCAGGGTGAAACCGACGGCCCGGCAGCCCTCCTCGACGTCCGCCTCGCGCACCAGGTCCTCGGTGGCCTTGTCGGCGACGTTGTAGACGCAGGCGACGCGATTGCCCTCGTAGATACGGCCCTTGTCGGCGGCGTACGCCTCCATGGAGCCGTGCCAGTCGAGGTGGTCCGGCGCCAGGTTCAGGACGGCGGCGGAGTGGGCGCGCAGGGAGGGCGCCCAGTGCAGCTGGTAGCTGGACAACTCCACGGCCAGGACGTCGTACTGCTCCTCGCCGAGGACCACGTCGAGGAGCGAGACGCCGATGTTGCCGACGGCGGCCGTGCGCAGGCCCGCCGCCTTGAGGATGGAGGCGAGCATCTGGACGGTCGTGGTCTTGCCGTTGGTGCCGGTGACGGCCAGCCAGGGCGCCGCGTCCGGGCCGCGCAGGCGCCAGGCGAGTTCGACGTCGCCCCAGATGTCCACGCCCGCCTCACGGGCCGCCGTGAACAGCGGCTTGTCCGGCTTCCAGCCGGGCGTGGTGACGATGAGTTCGGTGCCCTCCGGCAGGGTCGCGCCGTCGCCGAGACGCACGGTGACGCCCAGCGCCTCCAGTTCGGCGGCCTGTTCACGCGCGCGTGCGTCGTCGCCGTCGTTGACGACCGTGACGATCGCCCCGCGCGCGTGCAGCACCTTGGCCGCCGGGATACCGGAGACGCCGAGCCCGGCGACGGTGACGTGCTTGCCCTGCCAGTCGGTCACTTGTCCGCTGCCCATCCCGCGTAGAAGAGGCCCAGTCCGACGATCACGCAGATGCCCTGGATGATCCAGAAGCGGACCACCACAAGGACTTCGGACCAGCCCTTGAGTTCGAAGTGGTGCTGGAGTGGCGCCATGCGGAAGACACGCTTGCCGGTCAGCTTGAAGGAGCCGACCTGGATGACGACCGACATGGTGATGAGGACGAACAGACCGCCCATGATGGCCACAAGGAGCTCGGTGCGGGAAAGGATCGCCAGGCCGGTGAGGACACCGCCGAGGGCGAGTGAACCCGTGTCACCCATGAAGATCTTGGCCGGCGAGGTGTTCCACCACAGGAAGCCGAGGCAGGCTCCCATCAACGCCGAGGCGATGACCGCCAGGTCGAGTGGATCGCGGACCTCGTAGCAGGCGTTCGGATTGGTCAGGGTCTGCGCGTTGGCGCAGGACTCCTGGAACTGCCAGACGCCGATGAAGGTGTAGGCGCCGAAGACGAGCACGGAGGCGCCGGTGGCGAGGCCGTCCAGACCGTCCGTCAGGTTCACGCCGTTCGACATCGCGAGGATCATGAACAGCGCCCAGATGACGAACAGGATCGGGCCGATCTTCCAGCCGAAGTCGGTGATGAACGACAGCTTCGTCGAGGCCGGGGTGTTGCCGCGGGCGTCCTTGAACTGCAGGGCGAGCACCGCGAAGCTGATGCCGACGATCAGCTGGCCGGCCATCTTCGCCTTGGCCCGCAGGCCCAGCGAACGCCGCTTGACGATCTTGATGTAGTCGTCGAGGAATCCGACCAGGCCCATGCCGACCATCAGGCCGAGGACCAGCACACCCGAGTAGGTCGGGGGGTAGCCGGTGATCACCTTGGACAGGAAGTAGGCGACGACGGTCGCCAGGATGAACGCGATACCGCCCATGGTCGGCGTACCGCGCTTGCTGGCGTGCTCGCGCGGGCCGTCGTCCCGGATGTACTGGCCATAGCCCTTGCGGGCCAGGAGCTTGATCAGCAGCGGGGTGCCGACCAGCGTCAGGAAGAGGCCAATGACTCCCGAGAACAGGATCTGCTTCATCATCGGGCGGCAACCTCACCCTCGGCACCGGTCTCGAGCAGCGCCTGGGCGATGCTCTCGAGGCCGACCGAACGGGACGCCTTCACGAGTACGACGTCCCCCGGGCGCAACTCGCTGCGCAACAGGTCGACCGCCGCCTGTGCGTCGGACACGTGCACCGACTCCTCACCCCACGAACCCTCGTTATATGCGCCCAGTTGCAGCCAGGACGCTTCCCTGCCCCCGACCGCGACGAGCTTGCCGACATTGAGCCGGACGGCGAGCCGTCCGACCGCGTCGTGCTCGGCGAGCGCCTCGTCCCCGAGCTCGGCCATCTTGCCGAGCACCGCCCAGGTCCGCCGCCCCCTGCCCATGGCCGCGAGCGCGCGCAGGGCGGCTCGCATGGACTCGGGGTTCGCGTTGTAGGCGTCGTTGACGATGGTCACGCCGTCCGGTCGCTCGGTGACCTCCATGCGCCAGCGGGAGAGGGAGCCCGCCTCGGAGAGCGCGGTGGCGATCTCTTCCGCGGACATGCCCAGCTCATGGGCGACGGCGGCCGCGGCGAGCGCGTTCGACACGTGGTGCTCACCGTACAGGCGCATGGTCACGTCGCTTGCACCGGAGGGTGTGCGAAGACTGAAGGAGGGCTGTCCGCTGTCCGTGAGTCGCACGTTCTCGGCGCGTACGTCCGCTTCGTCGCCCTCGCCGAAAAGGATCACCTTGGCCTTCGTACGGGACGCCATGGCCCGTACGAGGGGATCGTCCGCGTTGAGGATGGCGGCGCCGCCCTCACTCTCCGGCGGAAGGCCCTCGACGAGCTCGCCCTTGGCCTGCGCGATCTGCTCGCGGCCGCCGAACTCGCCGATGTGGGCGGTGCCGACGTTGAGGACGAGGCCGATCTTCGGGGGCGTCAGATCCGTGAGGTAGCGGATGTGGCCGATGCCGCGGGCGCCCATCTCCAGGACGAGGAACTTCGTCTCCTCGGTGGCGCTGAGCGCGGTGAGCGGCAGCCCGATCTCGTTGTTGAGGGAGCCCGGCGTGAACACCGTCGGCGCCTTGCGCTGGAGGACCTGGGCGATCAGGTCCTTGGTGCTGGTCTTGCCCGCGGAGCCGGTGAGGGCAACGAGGGTCGCTCCGAGGCGCCGTACGACATGACGTGCGAGGGCGCCGAGGGCGCTCTGGACGTCCTCGACGACGATCGCGGGCACGCCGACCGGACGCGACGCCAGGACGGCGACCGCACCCGCTTCGACCACCTGCTCGGCGAAGTCGTGGCCGTCCACGCGTTCGCCGACGAAGGCGACGAACAGGCTGCCGGGCTCCACCTCACGGGAGTCCCGGACGACCGGAGCGGTGACCTGGACGGACGGATCCGGTATGTCATGCGTCTGCCCGCCGACGACTGCTGCGATCTCGGCGAGAGAGAGGGCGATCACAAGTTCATCCCTGGGTCTTCTGGATAGCTTCGCGAAGCACCTGGCGGTCGTCGAAGGGACGGACCACTCCGGCGATGTCCTGGCCCTGCTCGTGGCCCTTGCCCGCGACGAGCACGGTGTCCCCGGGCTGCGCGCGGGCGACGGCTGCGGCGATCGCGGCGGCCCGGTCCTCGAAGACCTGGACCTCGCCACGCTCGTGTGCTGGTACGGACGCCGCGCCCTCGAGCATGGTTGCAAGGATCGCGAGGGGGTCCTCCGAGCGGGGGTTGTCGGAGGTCAGTACGGCCGTGTCGGCGAGGCGGGCCGCGGCGGCGCCCATCGGTGCGCGCTTGGTCCTGTCACGGTCGCCACCGCAGCCGAGCACGAGGTGCAGCTTGCCCTCGGTGACCTTGCGCAGGGCGCGCAGCACCGATTCGACGGCGTCGGTCTTGTGGGCGTAGTCGACGACCGCGAGATACGGCTGCCCGGCGTCCACGCGCTCCAGGCGCCCCGGCACTCCCGGCACCGCGGCGATGCCGTCGGCGGCGGTCTGCGGGTCGAGGCCTGCGGCGGCGAGGGCGACGATCGCGGCGAGCGTGTTGGCCACGTTGAACGGGCCCGGCAGCGGCGCCTTGGCGTGGATCCGCTCGCCCTCGGGGCCGAGCACGGTGAACGTCGAGTCCAGTTGGCCGATCTCGACGTCCTCGGCGCGCCAGTCGGCGTCCGGGTGGCCCTCGGCGGAGAAGGTGACGACCGGGACGGTGGCCTCCTTGGCAAGCCGGCGGCCGTACTCGTCGTCGAGGTTGACGACGCCGAGTCGGCTGCGTTCGGGCGTGAACAACTGCGCCTTGGCCCGGAAGTAGTCCTCCATGTCGGAGTGGAACTCCATGTGTTCCGGGCTGAGGTTGGTGAAGACCCCGATGTCGAAGACGCAGCCGTCGACCCGGCCGAGGACCAGCGCGTGGCTGGAGACCTCCATGGCGACCGCCTCGACGCCGCGCTCGCGCATGACCGCGAACAGGGCCTGCAGGTCGGTGGCTTCGGGGGTGGTGCGCTCGGACTTGATGCGCTCGTCGCCGATGCGCATCTCGACCGTGCCGATCAGGCCGGTGTTGTTCTTGGTCCGCAGACCGCCCTCGACGAGGTAGGCGGTGGTGGTCTTGCCGGAGGTGCCGGTGATGCCGATCTGGAGCAGGTCGCGGCCCGGGTGGCCGTAGATCGTGGCCGCCAGCTCGCCCATCCGCCCGCGCGGATCGTCGACCACCAGGACCGGCAGGCCGGTCGCGGCGGCGCGCTCGGCGCCGGTCGGGTCGGTCAGCACCGCCACCGCGCCCAGGCCGGCGGCCTGGGTGACGAAGTCGGCGCCGTGCAGGCGGGCCCCCGGGAGGGCGGCGTACAGGTCGCCGGGGCGGACGGCGCGCGAGTCATGGGTGATGCCCGTGACCTCGGCGGCGCTCCCCGGCGCGGTGGCACCCAGCTGATCGGCGAGTTCCGCGAGGGGTGTGGCGGAGACCTGTACCGGTCTGGGCGGCCCCGGATATGACACGGATGCGCCCTTCTGGGTGGTTTGGGACTGATCGGCGTGTGGCACGGCGGTGAGCGTACCGGGCGCACCCGCCTGCGGGCGAAGTGAGGGGCGGGGGGCACCCGGGTTGCCGGGGCCGGGAGTGATCATGGTCACGGAACGTTCCTGGCTGGTTGCGCTGATCAGGGCGTGAAGGTGACGGGCAGGTTCGCGGCCTTCGCCCCCGTGGGCGGGATCTGAAGGGTCTTCAGTGCGAACTCCATCACCTCCTTGTAGATGGGTCCGCAGATCTGACCGCCGAAGTAACTCCCGCTCGTCGCGTTCTGGATGGCGCAGTACACGGTGACGCGAGGGTTGTCCGCGGGCGCGAATCCGGCGAACGACGAGGTGTAGCCGTGGTACTTGCCGGTGGCCGGATCCACGCGGTTGGCCGTACCCGTCTTGCCCGCGACCCGGTAGCCGGGGATGCGCGCCTTGGTGCCCGTGCCCTCCTCGTCGTCCACCACCGACTCCAGCATCTTGGCGAGGGTCTTCGCCGTCTTCGCGCTGACGACCCTTGTCTTCTCGGCGTTCGCGGCCGGTGTGAAGCGTCCGTCGGGTCCCTTCGTGCCGCGCACGAGCGTGGGTTCGATGCGTACGCCGCCGTTGGCGATGGTCGAGTAGACGGAGGCCGCCTGCATCGCGTTGATCGACACGCCCTGGCCGAAAGGAATCGTGTACTGCTGCGAGGTCGACCACTTGTCGGGCGGGGCGAGGATGCCCTTGGTCTCGCCGGGGAAGCCGAGTCCGCTGTAGCTGCCGATACCGAACTTGCGCAGGTACGAGTACAGGACCTTGTTGGCCTGCGCCTGCGTCTTGCCCAGCTGGCCGGTGGCCAGGATGGTGCCGATGTTGCTGGACTTGGCGAGCACGCCGTTGAGCGTGAGGTTCCAGGTCGCGTGGTCGATGTCGTCCTTGAAGAGCCGGTCGCCGCGGTGCAGCCGGTTCGGCACGACGACGTGCGTCAGCGGGGTGGCCACGTTCTGCTGCAGCACGGCGGCCATCGACATGATCTTGGCGGTGGAGCCGGGCTCGAAGGCGTCCTCGACGGCCCAGTTGTGCAGGGCGCCCGGGTCGGCCTTGGAGAGGTCGTTCGGGTCGAAGCCGGGCGAGTTGGCCATGGCGAGGATCTGGCCGGTCCGGGTGTCCTGCACTATCACGTAGCCGCGATCCGCCTTGGACTTCTTGACCTGCTCGGTGATCGCGTTCTGCGCGGCCCACTGGATGTCGCGGTCGATGGTGAGCTCGACGTCGCTGCCGGGCACCGCGGGCGTCTCGGTGGAGCCGACGGTGGGCACCAGGCGGCCGCCGGACTGGGCGTAGCGGATCTTGCCGTCCTTGCCGGACAGTTCCTTGTTGAGCTGCTGCTCGACGCCGCCGCCGCCCTTGCCGTCGTCGTTGACCCAGCCCAGTATCCCGGCGGCGAGGTCGCCGTTGGGGTAGATGCGCTTGCTGCTGGGGTCGGCGAAGACTCCGGCCAGGACGTTGACCGTGGACTTGTCCGTCTCCCCCTTCGCGGTGAGCGCGGCCTTCAGGTCCTTGATCTGGGTCCAGACCTGCGGGGTCTGGCGGCGGGCGAGCAGGACGTAGCGCGACTCCTTGTTCTTGGGGCGCAGCTTCTTGACGAGCGTGTCCTGGTCGACGCCGAGGATCGGCGCGAGGAGCGCGGCCGCCTGCTCGGGCCCGTCGTCGATCTTCAGCTGTTCGCGGTTGAACATCGTGGGGTCGGCGGTGAGGTCGTACGCGTCCACGCTGGCCGCGAGGGCCACGCCGTTGCGGTCGGTGATGCCGCCGCGCTCGGCGGCCAGGACATGGCCGACGTAGCGGTTCTGCTCGGCCTTCGCGGCGTACGCGCTCGCGTCGACCGCCTGCACCTGCAGCAGCCGTACGACGAAGGCGATCAGCACCAGGGTCAGTGCCAGGCTGACCATGCGCAGCCGGGGGCGGGGGCTGCCCAGCCGGAGGACCGTCGGGGCCGCGGGGCGGGCCGGTCCCGGGCGGCGGGCGGGGCGGGCGCCGGGGCCCGGGCGCCGCTGGCCGGCGGCGGGGCGGGCGGGACGCGCGGGGCCGGGCACGCGGCGGCGCGGCGGTTCCCTGTCGGACACTTCCGTCACCTGCCGAGAATCGTGGTCGTCTGGGTGGGAGTGGTTTCCGGTACGGGGGACGTGCTGGGGGCCGGGGTGGACGCGATGACCTCCGGCGGGAGCAGCACGAGCGGCATCTGTACGGCGGACTGCTCGGCGGCGGCCGAGGGGACGCCGTTCACGGTGCCGTTCGGGTTCAGGAAGGCGGGGTCGCCGCCGGGGACCATGCCGAGTTCGCGGGCGCGGCGCTGGAGGGCCTCCGGGGCGGAGTAGGAGTCGATGTCCCGCTGGAGCGCCTGTTCCTGGTCGGTGAGGTTCTTGGTGTCCTTCTGGAGGTCGTCGAGCTTGAACGAGCCTTCACTGACCGCGGAGTTCAGCACCAGGAGCCCGATCAGGCCACCGCCGAGGAGGAGCACGACGAGGAGCACGAAGGGGGTGCGGGCCGCCTGTCCGCGGCTCGCCGGTCCCGGGAAGAGCCGCGCGAGACGAGCGGCCCGCCCCTTCAGTTCGGGTTTCCTACTCACAGGGCCTCCAGTGAGTCCGGTTTCCCAACGCACTCACTCCCCAGTCCATTTGAAAAGCGAACTCACTCGGCGTCCTCCCTGATGCGCTGGGCCCCGCGCAGCCGCGCCGGTGCCGCCCGCCGGTTCTCGGCGACCTCTTCCTCGGTGGGAAGTTCGGCACCGCGCGTGAGCAGCTTGAGCCGGGGCTGGTAGCGCTCGGGCACGACCGGCAGGCCGGGCGGCGCGGTGTTCGCGGCACCGGCCGCGAACACCTGCTTGACCAGGCGGTCCTCGAGCGAGTGGTACGACAGGACGGCGATCCGTCCGCCCACGTCGAGTGCCTTCACCGCGGCCGGGATCGCCTGCTCCAGGACGGAGAGCTCGCCGTTGACCTCGATGCGCAGGGCCTGGAAGGTGCGCTTGGCCGGGTTGCCGCCGGTGCGCTTGGCGGCCTGTGGCAGCGCGTCCCGGATGAGCTCGACGAGCCGCGCGCTGTTGCTGAACGGCTCCTTCTCGCGCTCGCGCACGACCGCGCCCACGATCCGCTTGGCCTGCTTCTCCTCGCCGTACGCCCTCAGAATCCGGACGAGTTCGCCCGCCGGGTAGGTGTTGAGGACCTCGGCGGCGCTCATGCCGGTCGTCTGGTCCATGCGCATGTCGAGCGGGGCGTCCTGGGCGTAGGCGAAGCCGCGGTCGGCCTCGTCGAGCTGCATGGAGGAGACGCCGAGGTCGAACAGGACGCCCTGCACGCGCGCGATGCCGAGCCTTTCCAGTACGTCCGGCAGCTCGTCGTAGACGGCGTGCACCAGGGTGGCCCGCTCGCCGAAGGACGCGAGCCGCTCACCGGACAGGCGCAGCGCCTCCTTGTCGCGGTCGAGGGCGATGAGGCGGGCCTCGGGGAACTGCGTCAGCAGGGCCTCGCTGTGGCCGCCGAGGCCGAGGGTGCAGTCGACGACCACCGCTCCCGGCCGCTGCAGGGCGGGGGCCAACAGGTCCAGGCACCGCTGGAGCATCACCGGGACGTGTCGACTCTGGCTCAAGGGGCCCTCTCAGGTCCGGCGTGGCCGCACGCACCGCCGGGTCCCCGCCCGCTCGTGAAGGGGAGGTCTGCCGGCGCCAAGAGCGTCAGCCGACCGGGAGCGGGAGGAGGCCGAGCCGTACGTACGCGCCGCGCACGTGGGGAGACCGTCCGTGCGCGAGCCGGGGCCTCCGGGAATTCAGTCCAGCAGGGAGAGCCTCGCCTCCCGCTTCGCGTCACTTTAGTCCACGGTGTCTCGCGGTCAATCAACCGGCCTGCGCGTCGCGGTCCGGAGTGAGTGCGTAGCGGCAAATCCGGGAAAATCACCCGTACGGCTCTACCACCGCCACCCATGTGGGTTACCTCACAAGAGGACTGTGATGACGCTCTTCTCCCGCTCTCACACCGAGACCGGACCGCATGTGACCAGTACCGTCGTAGGTATGACGACTTCCGCATCCATTCCCACCGACTCCGAAGGCGCCATACGCGGCGGCACCGTCACCGACCGCCTCGTTGAGGCGAACGGACGGTACGCCGCCGCGTTCACCGACCCCGGGATGGACGCCCACCCCGTCCTGCACGTCGCCGTCGTGGCCTGCATGGACGCCCGCCTCGACCTGCACGCCGCGCTCGGCCTGGAGCTCGGCGACTGCCACACCATCCGCAACGCCGGTGGCGTGGTCACCGACGACGTCATCCGCTCGCTCACCATCAGCCAGCGCAAGCTCGGCACCCGCAGCATCGTCCTCATCCACCACACCGGCTGCGGCCTGGAGGCCATCACCGAGGACTTCCGCACCGACCTGGAGATGGAGGTCGGCCAGCGCCCCGCCTGGGCGGTGGAGTCCTTCCGGGACGTCGACCAGGACGTACGGCAGTCCATGCAGCGGGTGCGCACCTCGCCGTTCCTCCTCCACACCGACAACGTGCGAGGCTTCGTCTTCGACGTGAAGACGGGTCTGCTGCGCGAGATCGACCCCGCGTGACCGTCCCCGGCCCTTCTTGTTTTTCGCAAAACCCGCGCATGCTGGAGCCCAAGCGTCGTAAAACCCGACATATCGCAGCCAGTTGTCCACAGTCGAGTGACACGAATCGGTAACGGCAGCAAGAATGCGGGTGTGACGTCGCGCGGAACTATTCACGCGTGGTGTCCGTGTTTCGGGGTGGGCCGGTCCGCATCGCAGAGCGCGACGGCCCGGAGAAAGAACGGGCCGAGGAGGGCCGGGTGACGACCTATGACGATCGAGCGAGCCTTACAGATCTGACTGCCACTGTGGAGCGGGTCCGCAGTTCGGTGGAAGGAGTGATCGAGGGCAAGCCCGAGGTCGTACGGCTTTCGCTGACCGTACTGCTCGCCGAGGGACATCTTCTGATCGAGGACGTTCCCGGTGTGGGCAAGACCATGCTGGCAAAGGCGCTGGCCAAGTCCATCGACTGTTCAGTGAGACGTATCCAGTTCACGCCGGACCTGCTGCCGTCGGACATCACAGGTGTGTCCATCTGGGACCAGCAGCGCCGGGACTTCGAGTTCAAACCGGGCGCGATCTTCGCGCAGATCGTGATCGGCGACGAGATCAACCGTGCCTCGCCGAAGACGCAGTCCGCGCTCCTGGAGTCGATGGAGGAGCGCCAGGTCACCATCGACGGGCAGACGTACGAGCTGCCCAGCCCCTTCATGGTGGTGGCCACGCAGAACCCGGTCGAGATGGAGGGCACCTACCCGCTGCCCGAGGCCCAGCGCGACCGCTTCATGGCCCGGGTCTCCATCGGCTACCCCAGTGCGGACGCCGAGCTGCAGATGCTCGACATCCACGGCGGGGTGAACCCGCTGGACGACCTCCAGCCGGTGGCGCACGCGCACGACATCGTGAAGCTGGTCGAGGCCGTCCGCGGCGTCCACGTAGCCGAAACGGTCCGGCGGTACGCGGTGGACCTGGTCGCCGCCACGCGCAACCACCCCGACCTCAGACTCGGCGCCTCCCCGCGCGCGACGCTGCACCTGCTGCGCGCGGCGAAGGCGTCCGCCGCCCTGAGCGGCCGGGAGTACGCCCTGCCGGACGACATCCAGGCGCTTGCCGTCGCCGTCCTGGCCCACCGCCTGCTGCCCACCGCCCAGGCCCAGCTCAACCGCCGCACGGCGGAGCAGGTCGTACAGGAGATCCTGCAGCGCACCCCGGTGCCCGCGGCGCCCCAGCAGCAGACCGGCTTCGGCAGCCTGGGCCACGGCGGCCACGGCACTCCGGCCTACGGCCAGCAGCCGCCGCGGAGGCTGTGATGACCACCGCGGGGACAGGGCACGCGGACGCCGACCGGGGCGAGAAGGGCGGCATCCGCACAGCCCTGGCCGGCCTGACCACCCGCGGACGCTCCTTCCTGGCGGCCGGCATCGCGGCCGCCATCTGCGCCTACGTCCTGGGACAGAGCGACCTGCTGCGGGTCGGCCTGCTGCTCGCGGTGCTGCCCCTGGTCTGCGCGCTGTTCCTCTACCGCACGCGCTACCGGGTGGCCGGCAGCCGGCGCCTCTCCCCCGCGCGCGTGCCCGCCGGCAGCGAGGCCCGCGTCCATCTGCGGATGGACAACGTCTCGCGGCTGCCCACGGGCCTGCTGATGCTCCAGGACCGGGTGCCGTACGTGCTCGGCCCGCGCCCCCGCTTCGTACTGGACCGGGTCGAGCCGGGAGGCCGCCGCGAGGTGTCCTACCGGGTCCGCTCCGACCTGCGCGGCCGCTATCCGCTGGGGCCGCTGCAGCTGCGCCTGACCGACCCGTTCGGGATGTGCGAGCTGACCCGGTCCTTCTCGACGCACGACACCCTGACGGTGATCCCGCGCGTGGAGGCGCTGCCGCCGGTGCGGCTGACCGGCGAGGCGAAGGGGTACGGCGACGGGCGGCAGCGCTCGCTGGCGCTGGCCGGCGAGGACGACGTGATCCCGCGCGGCTACCGCTACGGCGACGACCTGCGCCGCGTCCACTGGCGCCTGACCGCGCGCTACGGCGAACTGATGGTGCGCCGCGAGGAGCAGCCCCAGCGCTCCCGCTGCACAGTCCTGCTCGACACCCGGGGTCTCGCCTTCGAGGGCGCGGGCCCGGACTCGGCCTTCGAGTGGGCCGTGTCGGGCACGGCGTCCGTCCTGGTGCACATGCTCGAACGAGGCTTTTCCGTACGGCTGTTGACGGACACGGGCAACTCGGTGCCCGGTGAAGGCGCCGACGGGTTCGCGGGCGCGAGCCAGGAGACAGCCGACTCGGCCGGGCTGATGATGGACACCCTCGCGGTGGTCGACCACTCGGACGGCACGGGCCTGTCCCGGGCGTACGACGTGCTGCGCGGCGGGAACGAAGGGCTGCTGGTGGCCTTCTTCGGCGACCTCGACGAGGAACAGGCCGCGGTGGTCGCCAAGATGCGGCAGCGCAGCGGCGGTGCGGTCGCCTTCCTGCTCGACAGCGACACCTGGGTGCGGGAACCGACCGATGTGCCCGGGCCGTTGGACCGGCGTGAGGAGCGGCTGCGGATGCTGCGGGAGGCGGGCTGGACGGCCCTGAGCGTGCCGCGCGGCGCTTCGCTGAACGAGCTGTGGCGGCAGGCGGACCGCGACCGAGCGGGACTCGCCGCGACAGGCGGGGCGAACGGTGAGGGGGCGTGGTCATGAGCGGGCGGGCACGACTGGCGCTGTGCGCGTGGGCGGCCACGCTGATGGCTTCCTGCGCCCTGCTGCCCCTGGTCTCCCCGGCCACGTGGATCCTGCAGGCGGCCGTCCTGCTGGGCGTTCAGACGGGCGTGGGCGCGGCGACCCGGCGGGTGCCGCTTGCGCGGCCGCTGACGGTGGCGGCGCAGGCGCTCGTCACGCTGATGCTGCTGACCCTGGTCTTCGCCCGGCAGCAGGCCCTGATCGGGATAGTTCCGGGCCCCGAGGCGTTCCGTCACTTCGGCGACCTGCTCCGGCAGGGCGGCGACGACATCGCGCGGTATGCGATCCCGGCGCCCCTGGAGTCCGACGGCATCCGCTTGATGCTCCTCGGCGGAGTGCTCATCATCGGCCTCGCGGTGGACACGCTGGCGGTGACCTTCCGCAGCTCGGCCCCGGCCGGACTGCCCCTGCTCGCGCTGTACTCCGTCGCCGCGGGACTGTCCGACGGCGGCGCCGACTGGCTGTGGTTCCTGGTCGCGGCGGCCGGCTATCTCATGCTGCTCCTGGCCGAGGGACGCGAGCGGCTCTCCCAGTGGGGCCGGGTCTTCGGCGGGGCGGGGCGCGCTCCGGGCGCGGAACCCGGCGCGGTGGCGCCGGTCCGCACCGGACGCCGTATCGGGATGGTCGCGCTGGGCGTCGCCCTCGTGGTGCCGGTGGCCCTGCCCGCGATGAACGGCGGCCTGCTGGACGCGGCCGGGACGGGTGTGGGCTCCGGGAGCGGCAGCGGCGGCACGATCTCCGCGGTCAATCCGCTGGTGTCGCTGCGCGACAGTCTCAACGTGGACGAGGACCGCCAGGTCCTGTCCCTGAAGACGAACAGCAACGACAGCTCGAACCTGTACCTGCGGATCGTGTCCCTGGACGACTTCGACGGCAGCACCTGGAAACCGTCCAAGCGGCACGTCACCGGCGTACCGGACAAGTTCCCGACCCCGAACGGCCTCGGTGCGGACGTCAAGCGGGCGGAGATCGAGACCCGCATCTCGGCCGCCGACTGGTACGCCCAGGACTGGCTGCCGATGCCCTATCCGCCCAGCGGCGTGAACATCGGTGGCAAGTGGCGCTACGAACCGGTCGGCATGACACTGGTCGGCGACCACGGCGAGACCACACGCGGGAAGACGTATCTGGTCAAGAGCCTCGACGTGCAGCCGACGGCTGAGCAGCTCGCCGACGCACCGGAGCCGCCCGCCTCCCTGAAGCGCGACTACACCAAGGTGCCGGACTCGGTGCCCGCGATCGTGGCCAAGACCGCCCGCAAGGTCACCGCGGGTTCGACCAGCCACTACGAGCAGGCGGTCAAGCTCCAGGACTACTTCGCCGTGAACGGCGGCTTCCAGTACAGCACCCAGGTGCAGGTCGGCAACGGCCCGCAGGCGATCGCCCGTTTCCTGAAGGACAAGGAGGGCTTCTGCGTCCACTTCTCCTTCGCGATGGCGGCGATGGCCCGCACCCTGGGCATACCGGCCCGGGTCGCGGTGGGCTTCGCGCCCGGTACGCCGCAGGCGAACGGCTCGGTGTCGGTGGGCCTGAAGGACGCGCACGCCTGGCCCGAGCTGTACTTCGAGGGCGTGGGCTGGACCCGCTTCGAGCCGACCCCGAACCGAGGCGTGGCGCCTTCGTACACGCAGTCGGACACGACGGGCAGCAATCTCCCCGACGTGTCGCGCCCCTCGCAGTCGGCGGGTTCGTCCACGTCGGCGGCGCCGTCGGCGAGCACGAGCTGCTCGGCGCAGGACAAGAAGCTCGAGGAATGCGCCGCCGCGCTCCCGCTGGACACGCCCAAGCCGGGTGCCGACGGTCTGCCCTGGTACAAGATCGCCGGATGGTCCCTCCTGGGCCTCCTCGCGGTCGCCGTACCGCTGTTGCCCATGCTGTGGCGCCTGCGACGGCGCTCGGTGCGGCTGGCATCGGCTCAGCACTCCGCGTCCGGCCTGGCGCTGACCCGGGGCGGCCGTAAGGGACGGGCAGCGGGCGAGGCGTCCACAGCCGACGTCGACGTGACGGCCCTGACCGTCGAGGCGGATGCGCAATATGCCGCGGAGGTGGCCGCAGGCCATGTCATGGCCGTCTGGCGCGAGCTCACCGACACCGCCTGGGACTACGGCATCCCGCCGGACGACGCGCTGACCCCGCGGAAGGCGGCGGCGCGCATCGTGCGGCTGGGACAGCTGGATCCGGCGACGGCCGAGTCGGTACACAGGGTGGCGAGTGCGGTGGAACAGGTGTTGTTCGCACCGCAGCCGCGGGCCGTGCCAGGCCTGGCGGACGATGTGCGCACGCTGCGGGCGGCACTGCGGTCCAGCGTCAACTGGACGACCCGGATACGGGCGGTCGTGGCACCTCGGTCGGCCATCCGTGCGGTGTGGGACGTCGTGGACCGCTGGACGGCCTTCAAGACCCGCGCGGCAGACCGCTGGTCGACGCTGGTGCGGCGGCCGGGGCAGCAGAGCGGCTGACGGCATCGCGCCGGTCGTCCGGAGAGCCGGTCTTCCGGGCGACGTGAGTTCCGGGCACAGGTGAGGGGGTGACCACCCGTCGGGTGGTCACCCCCTCACGAACGTCTGAGAGGCCTAGTGGCCCTGCTCGTCGCGACGGCGCTGCCAGCGCTGCTCGATGCGGTCCATCATGGAGCGCTTCTGCCGTCCCTGACGGCGCGCTTGCGGGGCGGCACCGGCGGCGGGCTGTTCACCCGGCTTGGGGGCCTTGCGCCAACCGGTCACGGCGAGTACCGCACAGCCCAGCATGACGAGGAAACCCACCACGCTGAGCCAGACCTGCTTGGCGACCATTCCAGCCATGAGGAGCGCGATACCCACGAGAAAGCCGGCGACCGCCTGGTAGACCCGTCGCCGGGTGTACGTACGCAGCCCGCTTCCCTCAAGCGCTGTCGCGAACTTGGGATCTTCGGCGTACAGCGCTCGCTCCATCTGCTCGAGCATGCGCTGCTCGTGCTCCGAGAGCGGCACGGAGTCCTCCTCATCGTGCAGTCGCCGGGGCGACCCGGGGGGTCCCTTCAGGATAGGCAGGGAATCGCCCCCGTGAAACCCGCCCCTCTGCGCCAATTGGCCAACCGAAATCCGCCATGGACGTTCCGGCTCGCTGAATCTTCCATTCCCCAGCGGCCGACCCGTCATGCCGGGTGGTCTCCCTCGATCATACGGCGCTGAGCGCCCGATCGGGGGGCCTGTGGCGTACTCCATGTGCGGCCAAGTCCCTGATCAGCGGCGCACCGCACGAGGCGGCTCAGGCCCCGGTGGTCTCCCGCGTCTCGCCGAGCACATGGAGCTGGGTGGCCACGGAGTGGAAGGCGGGGAGCTCGGCCGCCGCCTCCTCCAGCTTCAGCAGCGCCTCCACGGCGCCGGGCTCGGTGTCCACGAGGACGCCCGGGACGAGGTCGGCGAAGACCCGCACGCCGTGCACGGCGCCGACCCTGAGACCCGCTCCCTCGACCAGCCCGGTGAGCTGCTCGGCGGTGAAGCGGCGCGGCACGGGGTCGCCGTCGCCCCAGCGGCCGTTCGGGTCGCCGAGGGCCTGCCTCGCCTCCTTGAAGTGGCCGGCGAGGGCACGTGCGAGCACGGCGCCGCCGAGGCCCGCGGCGAGCAGGCTGACGACGCCCTCGGACCGCAGGGCGGCCACGGCGTTGCGTACGCCCTCGGCCGGGTCGTCGACGTACTCCAGGACGCCGTGGCACAGCACCACGTCGTAGCCGCCGCGCTCGACCACGTCGAAGAGGCCGTGGGCGTCGCCCTGGACGCCCTTCACGCGGTCGGCGACGCCGGCCTCGGCGGTACGGCGCTCCAGCGCGAACAGCGCGTTGGGGCTGGGGTCGACGACGGTGACCCGGTGGCCCAGGCGGGCGACGGGCACCGCGAAGTTGCCGCTGCCGCCCCCGGTGTCGAGGACGTCCAGCGACTCCCGCCCCGTGGCCTTGACCCGGCGTTCGAGGGCGTCCTGGAGGACCTCCCAGACCACGGCGGTACGGAGAGAGGCACGGGGGCGAGGGGGGTCGGCGCGCAGCGACGTCGTTCGAGGGTGGTGGTGGGAGACGGGCGGGCGCATCGGGTCCGACACGGCAGTTGACTCCTCGGCGCGGCACCGCCCCTTGCACGGCGGAGCGAACGGGGTGCCTCCCCGGCCGGCACGCGGGAGGGAAGGCTTCAGGCGCCCTCCACCCTATGGCCTCCGGTGCCCTACCTGGTCACTGCGGTGACGTGCCCCACCGAACGTCTCGTACGGCGGACGCACTCACCCCGCATCCGGAAAGTCACGGTCTCTCTCCGCGTCGGGCTGTGGGTGGTCGGCGTCCTGGCGCGGCTGGGGGAGGACCGGCTGGAGGACGAGCATCCGCTCGACGAGGCGCAGGAACATCGCCACGTCACGTATCAGGTCGTCGGCGTCCCGGCGACTGGCCGCGCCCTGGATGCCCGCCTCGGCCCGGGCGCGGCGCCGGGCCCCGGAGGCGAACAGCGCGCTCCACTCGGTCAGTTCGGGCGCGATTTCGGGGAGCACTTCCCAAGCGCTCCTGATGCGGGCCCGGCGTCGGGACGACGGCTCCGGGCGCCCTCGCGCGGCGAGCACGGCGGCGGCCGTGCGCAGGGCGGCGAGGTGGGCGGTGGCATAGCGCTCGTTGGACGTTTCGAGGACGGCTGCCTCGTCCAGTCCGGCGCGGGCCTGGGCGAGCAGGTCGAGGGCGGCGGGCGGGGCCGTGGTCCGGCGGAGCACCGGGTGGACGTCGCTCGCCGGGCCGGTCAGTGAGGGGGCAGGGCCGGTGGCACGGCGCCGGCGGGCGGCTGCTGCGTGGTAGGTGGCCATGACGAACCTCCTGTCGTCTGCGTGACGGCATGCCCCGATACGGGCTGCCGTATGTGCCCATCGTGCGGTATGCCACTGACAATCCGTTCTGACCTGCACTTTTGCTTCGATCGAAAGTTCGGGATAGTTTTTGCACTGACCAGTCAGTTCAAATTCAGGGGATGGGGGGAACCGTGCCCGGAACCGGTGTCACGGCCCACGGCCTCGGACTCAGGGGCCCTCGCGGCTGGGCCTTCCGCGACGTCACGTTCGACGCGGAGCCCGGCTCGCTGATCGCGATCGAGGGACCGTCCGGGTCCGGCCGTACTTGCCTGCTGCTAGCGCTCACGGGGCGGATGAAGCCCACCGAGGGAACGGCCGCGGTGGGCGAGGGGAAGCTGCCCAAGCAGCTGGCGGCCGTGCGCCGGGTCAGCGGGCTCGCGCACGTCGCCGGAGTCACCGACCTCGAACCGGCTCTGACCGTCGGCGAGCATCTGCACGAACGGGCGCTGCTGCAGCGGCGGTTCGGCGATTCGCTGCGCGGGCTGCTGCGGCCGCGGGCCGAGCGCGTGACGGAGGCGAAGCTGCGTATCGACACCGCGCTGGCCACCGCCGGGCTGGACCGGGAGACGCTGCCCAAGGGCTCCCGGACCGCCGTACGCGATCTCGAGCGGCTGGAGGCGCTGCGGCTGTCCATCGCGCTCGCCCTGCTCGGCCGCCCCCGGCTGCTCGGCGTCGACGACACCGACCTGAAGCTCTCGGATGCCGAACGGGACGAGGTCTGGGCGCTGTTGAGGTCGATCGCCGCGGCCGGGACGACCGTCGTGGCGGTCTGCAGCGAGGCTCCGCAGGACACCGTCGCCGTAGCCACGACACGGAAGGAGAAGGCCGATGCGCTCGCCGAAACTGGCCGCCCTTGAGCTGAGGCGCTTCGGCAGGGGCAGGCTTCCGCGGGCGGCCCTGGTGGCGCTCCTGGTGCTGCCGCTGCTGTACGGCGCCCTGTACCTGTGGTCGTTCTGGGACCCGTACGGCCGTCTGGACCGCATCCCCGTGGCGCTCGTCAACGACGACAAGGGGGCGACGGCCGACGGGAAGAAGCTCGCGGCGGGCGACTCCATCGCCGAGGGACTACGGAAGAGCGACACCTTCGACTGGCAGGAGGTGAGCGCCGACGAGGCACGCGCGGGCGTGGAGGACGGCACGTACTACCTGTCGCTCACCATGCCGGCCGACTTCAGCAAGCGGATCGCGTCCAGTGCGGGCGACTCCCCCGAGACGGGCGCCCTTCAGGTGCGCACGAACGACGCGAACAACTACATCGTCGGGCAGATCTCGCGGACGGTGTTCAGCGAGGTGCGCCAGGCCGCGTCCACGAAGACGTCGCGGTCCTTCCTGGACAGGATCTTCATCTCGTTCTCCGACATCCACGGCGCGACGGTGAAGGCCGCGAAGGGAGCCGACAAGCTCAACGGCGGCATCGGGAAGGCCGAGAAGGGCTCGAAGGACCTCGCCGACGGGCTGAAGGACGCCAAGGACGGCAGCGGCAAGCTGTCCAAGGGCCTGAAGAAGCTCAACACGGGCGCGGGCGACCTGGAGGACGGCTCGAAGCAGGTCGCGGCGGGCACACAGACGCTCGCCGACAAGGTCAACGGGGTCGACAAGAAGGTGGGCCCGTTCCTGAAGGACAACGAGAAGACCATCGGGGACACCGCCCAGCTGGTCGCCGACTCCTCGAAGGCGATCCGGGCCAACCTCGACACCCTGGTCAAGACGGCGCCGGTCGCCGCCAAGGGCGCTCACGCGGCCTCCGACACGCTGGACGGCGTCTACCAGGCGCGGTGCGAGGACGCCGTACTGCCGGACCCGGCCTGCTCCGACCTGAAGAAGGCGAAGAACGCGGCCGACGACGTGGCGACGATCGCCGACGACGTCAACACGCTGATCGGCGACCAGGACGGCGACCTGAAGAAGCTCGACAAGAACCTCGCCACCCTTCAGGACCAGGCCCAGGCGCTCGCCGACCGGGCGCCGCACCTGTCCGAGGACCTCGACGACGCCGTCACCAAGATCAACAAGCTGAACGAGGGTGCAGGAAAGGTCGCCTCGGGGGCGAAGAAGCTGCACAAGGGCCTCGGTTCGGCCAAGAGCGGCGCGGGAGACCTGGACGAGGGCGTCGGCAAGCTCAAGACGGGCGCCTACGACCTCAAGGACGGCATGTACAAGCTCGTCGACGGCTCCGGGAAGCTCGCGGGCGGGCTGCACGACGGGGCCGGCCAGATCCCCGACTACGACAAGAAGGACCGCGACGAACGCACCCAGGTGATGGCCGACCCGGTCCGGCTCGTCTCCAAGGACCTGCACAAGGCGCCAAACTACGGCACCGGGTTCGCCCCGTACTTCATCCCGCTGTCCCTGTGGGTGGGCGCGATGGTGGCGTACATGCTGATACCGCCGATGAACCGGCGCGCGCTCGCCACGGGCGCCCCGGCATGGCGGATCGCGCTGGCGGGCTGGCTCCCGGTGGTGGCGATCGGCGTCCTGCAGACGGTGTCCCTGATGTCGGTGCTGCACTGGGCGATCGGCCTGCAGATGGCGCGGGCGGCCGGCACGGTCGGCTTCCTGTTCCTGGTGACGGCCTGCTTCGGGGCGATCGTGCAGTGGCTGAACGCGCGCTTCGGAGCGGCGGGCCGGATCCTCGTCCTCGCCCTGCTGATGCTCCAGTTGACGTCCGCGGGCGGCACCTACCCCGTGCAGACCAGTCCGGGCTTCTTCAACGCGATCCACCCCTTCCTGCCGATGAGCTACGTCGTGGAAGCTCTGCGGAGGCTCATCACGGGCGGCGGGCTCGGACCGGTGTGGCACGCGTGTGTGGTGCTCGTCGCGTTCACCGCGGGCGCGCTCGCGCTCACCGCGCTGTCGGCCCGCCGCCGGCAGGTGTGGACGCTGGACCGGCTGCACCCGGAGCTGACCCTGTGAGCCCTGCGGTGACATCTCGAGGTCCGGCTCCTGTGACAATCAGGACCATGGAAAGCAGCAGCGCCACGTCGGGCGGCAGCACGCGCCGCGAGGCCACCCGGCAGAAGCTCTACGAGGCAGCCGTCACGCTCATCGCCGAGCAGGGCTTCTCCGCCACCACGGTGGACGAGATCGCCGAGCGGGCCGGGGTCGCGAAGGGCACGGTCTACTACAACTTCGCGAGCAAGTCCGTCCTCTTCGAGGAGCTGCTGCGGCACGGCGTCGGACTCCTCACGGCCTCCCTGCGGGAGGCGGCCGAGCGGACGGCCAGGGACGGCGGCAGCAAGGTGGACGCCCTGGACGCGATGATCCGGGCCGGTCTCGTCTTCATCGACCGCTATCCGGCTTTCACGCAGCTGTACGTGGCCGAGCTGTGGCGCACCAACAGGGCCTGGCAGTCCACGCTGATGGTGGTCAGGCAGCAGGCGGTGGCGGTCGTCGAGGGCGTGCTGCGCGAGGGCGTGGCGGGCGGAGAGTTCAGCGACGAGATCGATGTGCCGCTGACCGCGTCGGCGCTGGTCGGCATGGTCCTGGTGGCCGCCCTGGACTGGCAGTCCTTCCAGCCGGAGCGCTCCCTGGACGACGTCCACGCGGCACTGTCCCGGCTGCTCCAGGGGCGCGTGAGCGGCCGGGGCTGAGGCCGGCAGCCGCACGCACACCACGGCACACACCAAAGCGCCGGTCCGATCTGGCCGCGTCCCCCGCGGGCCACCTCGAACCGGCGCTTTCCCGTGCTCCCCCGTACTCCCCCGATTTCCCCCGTTGGGCCCCCGTTCGGTCCTTTCTCCGGGTTCCCCCGTGCCTCGCTCCCGCCGACAACCGCCGGCGGAAGGAGCGGATCCAGGGCCGCTCCGTTCCGACGCCCCGTGTCGCCGGTACCGGAGCCGTGCCCCTTTTCCGTGACACCACTCTCTCGTTCACGCAGGTCGCGCCCCATCCGCGCGCGTACTCAACTCACCCCCTAGGTACGGATACTCAGTCCTGCGCACTCACCCCCAGAACGCTCCGTTGACGACTGGTCACGATCGCCTCCGTGTCCGTACTCCCTCCGGCCGGGGGCCTGGGGGTTTGTCCCCCGGAAAGCACGGCACCGGCGGCTCGCCGCGCAGGACGGACGGCCACCGCCCCGGCCCGCCCGCGGGCCTGGTTGTCAGTGGCGGTCGATAAAGTCGCAGGCATGGGACGGATTGCGGTGATCGGCGCCGGGATGGGCGCGATGGCGGCCGCCGCCCGGCTGGCCGTCGCGGGCCACCGGGTCGCGGTGTACGAACGTGCCGAGACGTACGGCGGGGCGGTGCGCCGTTTCGAGCGGGACGGGTTCGGGTTCGACACCGGTCCCGGTCTGCTGACGCTGCCCGCGGTCTGGCGCGACCTGTTCATCAAGACCGGGAAGGAGCCGCTGGAGGCGTGCGTCGAGCTGGTCCAGGTCGACCCGTCCGCACGGCACGTCTTCGCGGACGGCACCGAGGTCGCGGTGCCCAACGCCTCGCGCGCGGGTGTCGTCGCCGCCCTGGACGAGGCGCTCGGGGCGGGCGCGGGCGGACGCTGGGGCGACTTCCTGGTGCGGGCCCGCGAGGCCTGGGACCGCACCCGCCGACCGCTGCTGGAGGAGCCCCTGTGGCCCGACTGGCAGGTCCTGGCGGACCGTGAGCCGTATCCGGCGGTCCCGCACAAGCGGCTGCTGCGCACCCGCCGCGCCGCCACGCTCGCCGAGGTCGGCGCCTGGGAGCTGCGCGATCCGCGGCTCGCGGTGCTCCTGGAGAGCCACGCCCTCGCATACGGCCTCGACCCGCGCGTGACTCCTGCGAGCGCGGCCGTGCTGCCGTACATGGAGCACGCCTTCGGGAGCTGGTATGTCCGGGGCGGCGTACGGGAGTTGGCGCGCGCGGTGTACGAGCGGTGCGTGGCCCGCAGGGTCGAGTTCCACTTCGGCGCCGAGGTGACGGGGGTGCTGGAGAAGAACGGCCGAGCGGCCGGTTTGGAACTGGCCGACGGGCAGGTGACAGAGGCGGACCACGTGGTCGCCGGAGTGCATCCCGTACGCCTGCGCGGCCTGACGGAGCGCCTGCTCGACGACGAGGGCGACGTACGGCCCGACCCGGCCCCCCGCCCCGGGCGGTTCACCGTGCTGCTGGCCCTGCGCGGGCCGCGGGAGGCAGGTGCGGTGCATCGCACGGTCGTGCACGCACCCGACCGCACGGCCGAGTTGGACTCTCTGGCTTCCCGACCGGCCGAGCCCGTGCGGCCCACGGTGACCGTGCTGCGGCCGGACGACCCGGCTCTGCGACCGGACGAGGAGCACGAGTCCGTGGTCCTGTCCGCGGTGGTGCCGACGGAGACGGACCGGCATCTGCCCGAGAGGAGCGAACGCCTCGCCGACCTGCTGGTCACCGCCGCCGAGGCCGCGATACCGGGCCTGCGGGAGCGGGTTCTGTGGCGGGAGGTGCGGACGCCGGACCAGGGCGAGGAGGAGACGGGCGCCGGCTTCGGTGGCGTGTCCGCTCCCTCACTGGCCGCTGGGGAAGGGCGTTTCCTGCACCCGGCGAACACCACCCGGTTCCCGGGGTTGTACCGGGTGGGCGGCTGGTCGCACCCCGGCGGGGGCCTGCCCCATGCCGGCATGTCGGGCGCGCTGGTGGCCGGACTGATCGTGGAGGGGCCGGAGTTCAGGGGCTCTCAGTGAGCGCCCCGCGCTGAAGGGTCCTCAGAAGCGGTACTGCTCGTCGTACCCGTTCCCCTGCGGCTGCCCCTGGCCGTTGCCGTTGTCCTGGTAGGGGTAGGGCTGCTCCGGCGGGAGTTCGCCGCCGTAGGCCTCGTCGGTGCGCTGCTGCGGGACCCACACCCCGCCGGACGGGGTCTCGCCGCCGTAGGTGCCGGTGGCGTACTGGTCCTGGCCGTAGCCCTGCTGGGTGTACTGACCGTAGTTGGCGTCGTAGCCGCCGCCATAGGTCTGGGTGCCGATGTACGGGTCGGAGTAGGCGGCGTACTGCTGCTGACCGGTGGTGTCGTAGCCGTACTGCTGCTGGTCGTACCCGGAGTAGTCGTAGGCGTAGGCCTGGTCGGCGCCCTGGGCTGCCGTTGCGTACTGGTCCTGTGCGGCTTGGCCCGCGTTCGCGTACGACGGGTCGCTCGCGGCCGCGTACGCGTTGTCGCTGTATATGCCGTACGAACCGGTGTCGTCGGGCAGAGGCTGCGGCTCGTACACCGCGGTGGACTCGGCGGCCGTGGGCTCGACGGATCGGGCGGGCGCGAAGACGTCGTCGCGGTCGTACTCGTCGTCGTAGGACGCGTTCGCGCGGTTGTAGGCGCCCTGGTCGCCGTATCCGCTCTCGCCCGGCTCGAGGTCGGAGACCTCCAGAGTCGGGTCCTGGTGGTCCGGCTCGCCGCGGCGGCGCTTGCTGATACCGCCGACGCCCGACCGGCTGACCGCCCAGCCGGAGGCGAAGCCGCGGCGGAACGACAGCGTGACGTAGGTCTGGCCGACCGCGAACGCGGCCGCGCCCAGACCGATGACGATCACGGAGGGGATCAGTACCCCGAGCACGACGCCGAGGAAGCCGGCGAAGGCCAGCAGACGCCAGCGCAGGCGCGCCTTGTACTGCAGCAGCACCTCACCTAGCAGCCACAACGCCACGATTCCGAACGCGATGTAGAGGACCGTCCAGCCCATGTACGCCCCTCTCCCAGTCGCCGCTACGCAGTGTGTCGTATACCCGTGCGGCCGGTCTAGGCCTGCGGCGGGTGGTGCAGGCCCAGGTTCTCGTAGATTTCCAGCGTCGCCGTGGAGTTGTTGAGCGTGATGAAGTGCAGTCCGGGCACTCCTTCGGCCAGCAACCTCGCGCAGAACTCCGTGGCGAATTCAATGCCAATGGAGCGTACAGCGGCCGGATCGTCTTTTGCTGTGAGGATTCGCTCTTTCAGGACGGAGGGGATCGCCGCGTTGCTGAGCTGCGGCAACCGCTCCAGCATCTTCACGCTGGTCACCGGCATGACCTCGGGGATGACGGGGGTCTCACAGCCGGCCGCGGCGACTCGGTCACGCAGCCGCAGATAGGACTCCGGCTGGAAGAACATCTGCGTGATCGCGTAGTCGGCGCCGGCCCGGCACTTGTCGACGAAGTGGGTGACGTCCGTGTCCCAGCTGTCGGAGCGCGGGTGCATCTCCGGGAAGGCCGCGACGCCTACGCAGAAGTCGCCCGATTCCTTGATGAGTCGGACGAGTTCGGCGGCGTAGGTCAGTCCCGTCGGGTGCGGCACCCAGTCGCCCATGGGGTCGCCGGGCGGATCGCCGCGCACGGCGAGCATGTTGCGGATCCCTGCGTCCGCGTACTGGCCGATGATGTTGCGCAGCTCGGCGAGGGAGTGGTTGACCGCGGTGAGGTGGGCGACCGGGGTCAGGGTGGTGTCGGCGGCGATCTGCTCGGTCGCCTTCACCGTGCCCGCGCGCGTGGAGCCGCCCGCGCCGTACGTCACGGAGACGAAGCTGGGGGCCACGGCCTCGACCCTGCGCAGCGCGTTCCAGAGGTTCCGCTCGCCCTTCTCCGTCTTGGGGGCCCAGAACTCGAACGAGTACGTCGTCTTGCCGGACGCGAGCATGTCGCGCACGGTGCGTGCGTGGTCAGTCCTGGTGGATGCGGTTCCGAGGGCCATACCCGCAGGTTAGCCAGGGGGCGGCAGTCCCCCAACCGGATGCGGGACATTTGCCGGATTTGTCGATTAGTTGTCCACCCATCGGACACCCCCGTCGGACGACGAGACCGGGCCCGGACTCCGCTAGGCGCTCCGCAGTCGCTTCGCGAACTCCGTCGCCGCCTCGCCCGGGTCGTCCGCCTCCGTGATCGCGCGGACGACCACCACCCGGCGGGCTCCGGCCTCGAGCACCTCGTCGAGGTTGCCCAGGTCGATGCCGCCGATGGCGAACCAGGGGCGGTCGGTGGCGAGGGCGGTGGTGTACCGGACCAGGTCGAGGCCGGGGGCGTGGCGGCCGGGCTTGGTGGGGGTCGGCCAGCACGGGCCGGTGCAGAAGTAGTCGACGCCCTCCTGGACGGCGGCCGCGGCCACCTCCGACTCGGCGTGCGTGGAGCGGCCCATGAGGACGTCGTCCCCGAGGATCGCGCGGGCCGCGGGCACCGGGAGGTCGCCCTGCCCGAGGTGGAGTACGTCGGCGCCGGCGGCGTGCGCGACGTCGGCTCGGTCGTTGACGGCGAGGAGCTTGCCGTGGCGGGCGCAGGCGTCGGCGAAGACCTTCAGGTGCTCCAGCTCCTCGGCGGCCTCCATGCCCTTGTCGCGCAGCTGCACTATGTCGACACCGCTCGCCAGGACCGCGTCCAGGAACTCGGGCAGATCGCCCTGTCGTCTGCGGGCGTCCGTGCAGAGGTAGACGCGGGCGTCGGCGAGCCGGGCTCGTGCGGTGGCGGCGGTGTCGGGCATGCGGATGTTCCCCCCGTGGTCGGTGGCGTACGGGCTGCGGCCCGCAGTGAACCACGGCCGTGGCCTGTGCGGACCCCGGCCCGTACGCCGGACGGTGTTCGGTTCAGCCGGGTCGGATCAGACGGCGAGCGCCTGGGCCCGGCGCTTCACCTCCGTGCCGCGATTCTCGCTGAGGGCCTGTGCGGGGGTACCGGGCAGGCTCTCGTCGGGGGTGAAGAGCCACTCGAGCATCTCTTCGTCGGAGAAGCCGTCGTCCCGCAGGAGCGTCAGGGTCCCGGACAGGCCCTTGACGACCTTCTGCTCGGCCCCGTCGATGAAGGCGGCGGGGACGTGCAGCGCGCGGTTCTCACCACGGCGTACGGCAATGAGCTGGCCCTCCTTGACCAGCTGCCGCACACGCGTCACCTCGACATCGAGCATCTCTGCGATGTCGGGGAGGGTGAGCCAGGCGGGGACGAGAGCATCGATCTTTGCGTCAATCTCGGTCACGGAATCAAGCCTGCCATCCCGCACTGACAGTCGGAAGCCAGGACCGCCCGACCTGCGGCTTTTCATTACGCCATGCCGCCTGTGGACGCCGTGGCCGCCTTCGGACGCCCGGATCTACGCCGTGGCCCCCTTCAAAGGCCTCGTCGGATCCGCCAGCAGCTCCGGGTCCATCGGCGTGCCCGCCTCGATCAGCCGCCTGCCCTGCGCCAGGTCCCTCGGCCTGCCCACCGCCAGCAGTCCGACCAGGCGGCCGTCGCGCAGCCAGCAGACGGACCAGGAGGGGCCCGACGGGTCGCCGCGCCACAGGGTCGTGTCGGCGGAGGCGTGGTGGCCGGCGTACTGGACGAAACGGCCGAACTGCTCGGACCAGAAGTACGGGACCGGGTCGTAGACGGCCAGGGGCTCGCCGGTGGCCTCGCCGATGATGTTGGTGGCCACCGTGCGCGGACCCTGGAGGGCGTTGTCCCAGTGGTGGACGAGCAGGCGCTCGCCATACCGTCCCGAGGGGAAGGAGGCGCAGTCGCCGACGGCGTAGACGTCGGGTGCCGAGGTGCGCAGGTGGGCGTCGGCCACGACCTCGCGGTGCGCGCCGAGCTCGATGCCGGCGCCGGTCAGCCAGGCCGTGGCGGGGCGCGCGCCGATCCCGACCACGACGGCGCCCGCGGGCAGCCGCGAGCCGTCGTCGAGGACGACCTCGCCCGGCTCGATGCGCTCCACGCGTGCGTGCGTACGCAGCGCGGCACCGGAGTCGGCGTACCAGGCGGCCATCGGCGCGGCCACCTCGGCGGGCAGTGCGCCCGCGAGCGGCCGGTCCGCTGCCTCGACGACCGTCACCGCGCAGCCCGCCTCGCGCGCCGCCGTGGCGAACTCCGCGCCGATCCAGCCCGCGCCGACGACCACGATGTCGTGCTGCCGGGCGAGCACGGGCCGCAGCCGCTCGGCGTCGTCCAGGGTGCGCAGCAGATGCACGCCGGGCACGCCCTCCGCGCCGGGCAGCCGGATCGGCTCGGCTCCGGTGGCGAGGACCAGGACGTCGTAGGGGACGGGCCCGGCCTCGGTGTCCAGCTCGTGCTCGCCGGGGCGCACGCCCAGCACCTCGCGCCCCAGCTGCAGTTCGATGCCGAGCGCCTCGAAGTCGACGTCGAAGGCGGAGCCCTCTGACTTGCCGAGCAGGACCGCCTTGGACAGCGGCGGCCGGTCGTACGGCTGGTGGGGCTCGGCGCCGATCAGCGTCACGGTGCCGGTGAAACCCTGCTCCCGCAGGGCGACCGCGGTCTGCACGCCGGCCATGCCTGCGCCCACGACGACCACGCGCCGCGGCTGCGACGTGCCCGATTCCCGCGTCTGCTCGCTCACCTGATCACCATAGACAACTGACAGATTGTCAGTCAGGACTCGTGCGCCGTGACATGCTGCACAACGGCCTGTTCAGACGTCGGCGACCTGTTCCACCACACTGGTCCCGCTGCCGGGCTGCGACTCCCACTCCCACGTCTCCTCGAGCCGCACCCGCCCGTCGGGCAACTCCGTCACCGTCGACACGCAGTGCCCCGAGGACGTCGTCCCGTCGTGCTTGAGCTGGACGTACCGGAAGTCCAGCCGGTCACCGGCCCGAGTACCCACCAGATGGCCGCGTACTACATCGCCGCCCGCGTACTCGGCCCAGATCTCGCCGTCCTTCTCGTGGTACGTGAACCGGGTGCGCGTACCCACCTGACCTGGGGCCTGGTCGGCGAGGGGCGCGAGGACGAGGCCGTCCAGCGAGCGGGGCATGGCGGGAGGCTCCCTTACAGAGGCGCGGAGCGGCGGGCTAGGGTGGCCAACGTACAAGCACTCGCGGGAGCCCGGACGCACCGGGCTGAGAGGGAGGCTGGCGGCCTCCGACCGTACGAACCTGATCCGGGTCATGCCGGCGAAGGGAGGGGTTGGACGCCCATGTCGTCACGTACGTCAGACGTCCTCGTCATCGGGGGCGGAATCATCGGCCTGGTCACGGCTTGGCGGGCCGCGCAGCGCGGGTTGGCCACGGCCGTCGTGGACCCGGAGCCGGGCGGCGGGGCCGCCCAGGTGGCCGCCGGGATGCTGGCCGCGGTCACGGAGCTGCACTACGGCGAGCAGACGCTGCTCGGCCTGAACCTCGCCTCGGCCCGCCGCTATCCGGACTTCGCGGCCGAGCTCACCGACCTCACCGGTCACGACCTCGGCTACCGCCAGTGCGGCACACTCGCCGTCGCCCTGGACGCCGACGACCGCGCCCATCTGCGCGAACTGCACGCCCTGCAGCGGCAGTCGGGCCTGGAGTCCGAGTGGCTGTCCGGGCGCGACTGCCGGCGCCTGGAGCCGATGCTCGCGCCGGGCGTGCGCGGCGGGCTCCGGGTGGACGGCGACCACCAGATCGACCCGCGGCGGCTGGCACGCGCGCTGGTGGCCGCGTGCGAGCGGGCCGGGGTGGTCTTCCACCGGGTGTGGGCCGAGCGCCTGCGCGTCGTACGGGACCGGGCCGCCGGCGTCACGACCGCGGACGGCACCGAGCTGAGCGCCGCCCAGGTCGTGCTGGCCGCCGGCAGCCTCAGCGGGCGGCTCGCGGGCGTGCCGGACGAGGTACTGCCGCCCGTGCGGCCGGTGAAGGGGCAGGTGCTGCGGCTGACCGTGCCGAAGCGCTACGCGCCGTTCCTGAGCCGCACCGTGCGCGCCGTCGTCCGCGGCAGCCAGGTCTACCTGGTGCCGCGGGAGAACGGCGAGCTGGTGATCGGCGCGACCAGCGAGGAGCTGGGCTGGGACACGACGGTGACCGCGGGCGGGGTGTACGAGCTGCTGCGCGACGCGCACGAGCTGGTCCCCGGGATCACGGAACTGCCGCTGACGGAGACGCGCGCGGGGCTGCGTCCCGGCTCCCCCGACAACGCGCCGCTGCTCGGCCCCACGGAACTCCCCGGACTCCTGCTGGCCACCGGCCACTACCGCAACGGCGTGCTGCTCACGCCGGTCACCGGCGACGCGCTGGCGCAGGTCCTGGCCACCGGTGAACTCCCGGACGAGGCGCGCCCGTTCACCCCCAGGCGTTTCGCTCTCCTGGAGCAGCCCGCATGAACATCTCCGTCAACGGAGAGTCACGGGAGTTCGCTCCCGGAACGGCTCTCGACACCGTCGTGCGCACGCTGACCCCGGCCCCTGCCGGAGTCGCCGCCGCCCTGAACGAAACCGTCGTCCCGCGCGCGCAGTGGCCGTCGACCTCCCTCTCCGAGGGGGACCGCGTCGAGGTCCTCACCGCCGTCCAAGGAGGCTGACCCATGGCCGACGACCCCTTTGTCATCGGCGGTACGTCCTTCACGTCCCGCCTGATCATGGGCACCGGCGGTGCCCCCAGCCTGGAGGTGCTGGAGCGGGCGCTGGTGGCGTCCGGCACGGAGCTGACGACGGTCGCGATGCGGCGCGTGAACCCCTCGGTGCACGGCTCGGTGCTGTCCGTCCTGGACAAGCTCGGCATCCAGGTGCTGCCGAACACAGCGGGCTGCTTCACCGCCGGGGAGGCCGTCCTCACCGCCCGCCTCGCGCGCGAGGCGCTCGGCACCGAACTGATCAAACTTGAGGTCATCGCCGACGAGCGCACCCTGCTGCCCGACCCGATCGAGCTGCTGGACGCTGCCGAGACCCTGGTCGACGACGGCTTCACTGTGCTGCCGTACACGAACGACGATCCCGTTCTCGCCCGGAAGCTGGAGGACGTCGGCTGTGCGGCGATCATGCCGCTCGGTTCGCCGATCGGCTCCGGGCTCGGGATCCGCAACCCGCACAACTTCCAGCTGATCACCGAGCACGCGCGTGTGCCGGTGATCCTGGACGCGGGCGCCGGTACGGCGTCGGACGCGGCGCTCGCGATGGAGCTGGGATGCGCGGGTGTGATGCTGGCCTCGGCCGTGACGCGGGCGCAGGAGCCGCAGCTGATGGCCGAGGCCATGAAGCACGCGGTGGAGGCGGGGCGGCTGGCGCGGCTCGCGGGGCGGATTCCGCGGCGGCATTTCGCGGCGGCGTCCTCTCCGGCGGAGGGGCTGGCGCGACTGGATCCGGAGCGGCCCGCGTTCTGAACGGGCGTTCGATACTGGCCGGAATTCGGTGCGATGTCCGTCACAGCTCGGCTGCAGTCCCGCCCCGATCCGGCGTGATCCGGCAGCCCTGTCAGTCACGGCTCGTACACTCACCTGCGTGGATACGACCCTTCAGGACCCTCTGGTCGGGCAGGTGCTCGACGGGCGCTATCACGTGGAAGCGCGGATCGCGGTCGGCGGGATGGCCACGGTCTACCGGGCCCTGGACACCCGCCTCGACCGGGTGCTCGCGCTCAAGGTGATGCACCCCTCGCTCGCGGCCGACGGCACCTTCGTCGAGCGCTTCATCCGGGAGGCGAAGTCGGTCGCCCGGCTGGCGCACCCGAACGTGGTGCAGGTCTTCGACCAGGGCACCGACGGGTCGTACGTGTATCTCGCCATGGAGTACGTCGCCGGGTGCACCCTGCGCGACGTGCTGCGCGAGCGCGGGGCGCTGCAGCCGCGCGCCGCCCTGGACATCCTGGAGCCGGTGCTCGCCGCGCTCGGTGCCGCGCACCGTGCCGGGTTCGTGCACCGGGACATGAAGCCGGAGAACGTGCTGATAGGAGACGACGGCCGGGTCAAGGTCGCCGACTTCGGGCTCGTCCGGTCCGTGGACACGGTCACCAACACGACCGGCACCGTCCTCGGCACGGTCTCGTACCTCGCACCGGAGCAGATCGAGCACGGCACCGCCGACCCCCGGGTCGACGTGTACGCGTGCGGTGTCGTCCTGTACGAGATGCTCACCGGCAGCCGGCCGCACGAAGGGGACTCCCCGGCCACCGTCCTGTACAAGCACATCCACGAGGACGTCCCGCCGCCGTCGGCCGCCGTCCCGGGGCTGGCGTACGAGCTGGACGAGCTGGTCGCGGTGGCCACGGCCCGCAACCCCGGCCGGCGCCCCCAGGACGCGGTCGCGCTGCTCGCGCACACGCGCGACGTGCGCGCCGGGCTCGGCGTGGAGCAGCTGGACGCCATGCCACCGCAGGCGCTCGCCGCGGACCACCGGAACATCTCCGAGGACCGTACGAGCGTGATCCCGCGCGCGCTGACCGTGCAGCGCCCGTTGCCGGTGAACGAGGACGAGGGCCGGCAGGACCTGCACCACACGAGCGTGCTGGAGACTCCCCCTCCCCTGGCCCCGCGCCGCCGCGGCGCGCGCAGTCGGCGCGGTCCGCTCGCGATCGTCGTCGCCGTGCTGCTGATCCTCGGGGTCGGCACGGGCGTCTGGTACATCAACTCCGGCCAGTTCACCAAGGTCCCGCTGGTACTGGCGAAGACCCAGGCACAGGCCCGGAAGCAGCTGAGCGAGGCCGGACTGGACCTGGGGAAGGTCCGGCACGCCTACAGCGACACGGTGCAGCGGGGCACGGTCATCAGCTCGGACCCCGCTCCCGGCACCCGCATCCGCGACAACGCGTCGGTGGCGCTCACGGTCTCCGACGGCCCGGAGACCGTTCAGGTGCCCGACCTCGAGGGTCGGCCGCTGGCCGAGGCGAGGGCCCAGCTGAAGAAGGGCGGGCTCGAACCGGGCATGGTCACCCGCGAGTTCAGCGACGACGTCCCCAAGGGCTCCGTGATCTCCACGGACCCGGAGTCGGGCACGAAGCGGCACGCGGGTGCGGCGATCGCCCTGGTCGTCAGCAAGGGCAGCCCGGTCGACGTCCCGGACGTCACCGGTGAGGACCTGACGGACGCGAAGGCCGACCTGGAGGACGCCGGCCTGACGGTGAAGGTCGCCTCCGAGCGGGTCAACTCGGAGTACGACAAGGGCCAGGTCGCCGCGCAGACACCCGAGGGCGACAGCCAGGCCGCCGAGGGCGACACGGTGACGCTGACGCTGTCCAAGGGCCCCGAGATGATCGAGGTCCCGGACGTCACCGGCGACAGCGTCGACGACGCGAAGAAGGCACTGGAGGACGCCGGCTTCAAGGTCGACGAGGACCGCGGCCTGCTCGGCCTGTTCGGCGACACCGTCAAGGGCCAGTCCGTGAAGGGCGGGGAGACGGCGCCGAAGGGGTCGACGATCACGATCAAGATCCGGTGACAACCCCGTCTTCGATCACCGACAAGATCGCTTGACGCTCCGTTGGCCGCAAGGCCAACTGACCCTTGAACGCACGCTGTTGACCCCCTGCAAATCCCCAGGACAGGGCCGCTACTATGGCGGCTCGCAAGGCGGTCGGGGCCCTGCGGACGACACGGGGGGAGAGGTGCCTTGGGGGTGCAACCGGTCGCGGAATCGGCCTCCATCGGCGACTGGCAGGTGAGCATCCTCGGCGCCACCGGGAAGCCCGTGGGCGGAGGTGTCCTCGTACCTCCGCGCTATGTGCTGACCTGCGCCCATGTGGTGACGACCGCCCTGGGCCGACGGCTGGAGGACGATCCGCACGCCACGGTCCGGGTCAGCCTGAGCGGCGGCCTCGAACTGGAGGGCTCTCCCGGGGGCGGGCACCACTACACCGGCGGCAGCCACCATGAGGACTTCTCGGTACTCACCCTGCATGGCGATCTGGGCGCGGCGAACGGCCAGTTACCCGGCTCCCACGCCCACCTCTCCGGCGGCGGCTACGTCAACAGGCGCCCGATGCAGGTGTACGGCTACCCGCAAGGTCAGCCGGACGGAGTGTGGGCGGACTGCGTGATGGCCGGGGAGGGCGGCCGGGAGAAGGCCTTGATCCAGCTGAACGACGCCCCGGACACCGGCCGTAAGGTGGAGAGGGGATACAGCGGCTGTGGAGTGAAGGACGCCTCGACCTCCCGCGTCGCCGGTCTCGCCGTACTGCGGGACAAATCGCCGGATGCCGGAGTGACCTGGATGATCCCGATGGCTCGACTGGCCCGTTCCTGGCCTCCGTTGAGGGCCGCGCTCGCCCTGTCCGGGGAGCCGTTGCCGGATCGACTCGCGACCGAGCCGGACCCGGAGGTGGACGCGGGGCCGTTCGATCCGGAGGCGATGGACGACCTCTACCGGCTCCTGCTGGACGGGCGCGTACCGCTACTCGGGCTGGTGGCGCTGCGTGACGAGGCGCTCGGGCCTGTGCGCCGCTTCTGGAAGGGCGCCCCCGAGGACATTCTCGGCATCGTGCACGACCTGCAGCACATCTCCCAGGCCGGACGCCCGGTACCGCCGCTGCTGTCCTTCGTGGCTGCGCTGTCCCGACGGATCCCGGGTCTACGTGGAGCGGAACTGGCCCGCTGGGTGCGCGGCCGGGCCGGCCACTGCACCCCCGCCGTCGATCCGGGACCTCTCCTGGAACGGCATCCCCGCCCCTCCGGGGTGGGGGCCCAGTGGACGTACGCCACGTTCTGTATCACCCCGGCCGCGGTGAGAGGGCACTACCTCCTGGACGTCTTCCGGCAGCACGAGGGCGCCACACGCGAGGCGGTCCAGCAGTACACCGAGGCCATGCGGCTGAGCCGGATAGAGAATCTGATGGTGGATCACATCGTCCGTATGCGGCGAGAACGCGCCATGGACGCACCGGAGTTGTTCGTGGAGGCGGTCTTACCCCGTGAGCTGCTGGGACGCCGTTTCGACGACCTGTTGATCACGACGCCCAGCGGCGCGAAGGTGCGCTTGGGGGTAGTGCACCCTGTCGCCTTTCGCAGCCTTGAGCGCCAGAATGCGTCGGAATGGGTCGACTGGGGGCATAACTGGTCGCAGAAGTGGGACAGGATGAAAACGATGCCCGCACTCTCCGGAGAGGGCGTGGTGGATGTGATGCCTGCCCGCAGCCAGGACAGGACGCCCTACGAAGCGCTGTTCCTGGCCTTGTACCCCGAGGACGGCCCCCTGGCCCTGGTCCTCGGGTTTCCCCCGAGGGTGCCTCGCAAGCGTGCCCCCGACCCGGAGTTCGACGCGGCTCTCGACGCCGGGGTGCCTGCCCTGATCTGGGCGCACGACGAGCGGGAAGGACCGCGCGTGGCCGAGGAGCTCCCTGAGCGACTGCGCAACGCCAGCGCCCGGACGCTGCCCGAGGTGGTACGCAGGGCACGCCGCGGCGAGCGGTCGCCAGGGCCCGTCACCGCCCCCCATCGCGTCGACGGCGGTCTGCAGTTGGGGTTCTTGTGGGACCCCTTCGACCGCCTGCCCCCGCGAACTCCCCTGGCACCGCCCGCTCCCGCTCCCGGAGGTAACCCCTCGTGACCGAGACCGGAATCCCGCAGACACCCGCGTGGTGGGTCTACCGCGGTGACGGAATCCCGCACAACGCCATCGAGCGGCTGCCCGACCCACCGAAATGGCGGCCGCTGCAGCAGGGCATGCCGCCGCAGGACAGCGTGACGAGCACGGCGCCGGCCGACACCCGGCGCGGCCGGGTCTTCCAGGCCGACCGCGCATTGGTGGACGTGGTCAATGCGGCCCTGCTGCTGCGCCGACCGCTGCTGCTCACCGGCAAGCCGGGAACGGGCAAGTCGACGCTCGCGCACGCCGTCGCCTACGAACTCGGTCTTGGCCCCGTGTTGCACTGGCCGGTGACCTCGAAGACGACGCTGCGTGACGGCTTGTACTCGTACGACGCGATCGGCCGGCTGCACGAAGCGAATCTGCAGCGGGCCGGAGTCGACACGGGCAGCGGCGTCGGGGGCCTCGGTGAGATCGGCCGCTTCCTGCGGCTCGGCCCGCTCGGCACCGCGTTGCTACCGCGGCGTCGACCTCGCGTGCTGCTGATCGACGAGCTCGACAAGAGCGACATAGACCTGCCGAACGATCTGCTGACCGTCTTCGAGGAGGGCCGCTTCGCCATCCAGGAGCTGCTGCGACTTCCTCCTGAACAGCGCGACGTACGGATCCAGACCGCCGACGGCGGAGAGGAGCAGGTGACGGACGGCCAGGTCACCTGTTGGGCCTTTCCGTTCGTGGTGATCACCTCGAACGAGGAACGTGAGTTCCCCGCCGCCTTCGCACGCCGCTGCGTGCGCCACGACATCGAGCAGCCCGGTCCGGAGCGGCTGGCGGCGATCGTCGCCGCACACCTGGGACCCGAGGTCCTCGAGCAGGCACAGCCGCTGGTGCAGGCGTTCCTCGCGGAGCAGAGCAACGGCGCTGTCGCCGTGGACCAGTTGCTGAGTGCCATACAGCTGGCCCGCGCCGGCGCCGACGAATCCCCCGAGCAGTGGCAGGATCTGCTCCGTACGCTGTGGCGCCACCTCGAAACGGGGCCCTGATGCCGTACGAACCACCGGAGCGCCCCACTCCGAATGCGCAGGAGATAGCCGAGGTCCTCTGGCTGGCGGCGCGGCTGGCCCGTGCCACCGAGAAGGCAGGGCCGACACCGAGGGCCGCCCGCCCGCACCCGCTGTCCGGGATCACCGGGCCACTGGAGCCCGGCGTGCCACGCCGTCGGCGTGAGGGCTCCGCGCGGGAGGACCGGCGTCCGCCGGCGCCGGACGGCCGGCAGCCGTCCGACGGGCCCGGCCAGACGCCGCAGGAACCGCAACTGCACGTGCCCGGATTCGGCCTGCCCATGGAAGCGCCGGGGGCAGTGCTTCCGGCGTTGCCCGTGCGCTCGCCCGGGGTGCGGCCGCTGCCCAAGGCCGCCGAACTCGGCAGAGCGCTGCGGCCGCTGCGCCGGCGGACCGCCTCCGCGGTCCGGCACCGACTGGACGAGGAGGCGACGGCCGACCGAGCGGCGCAGACCGATGTATGGGAGCCGGTGCTCATCCCGGAGGACGAGCGCTGGCTCGACCTGGTGCTGGTGGTCGACACGGGCGAGTCGATGGTGCTGTGGGACGGCGCCGTCGCCGAGCTGCGCACGGTTCTGCGCCGGGTGGGGGCGTTCCGTTCCATCACGGTGCGCTGGCTGGAGCATCTGCCGGACGGCACGGTGACGATGCGTACCGGCGCACCGCCGTGGCGGGACGCCGGATCCCGGGACGACGACCTCGGTCGGCACGTCTTCCGCTCACCGCGCACCGCCGTACTCGTCCTCAGCGACGCGATCAACACCGGCTGGGGCTCGGGCGCGGTGGGCCGGCTGCTCAACCGTTGGGCCCGCAGCCGGCCCACCGCCCTGGTCCAGCCGCTGGACCGGCGGCTGTGGCACCGCACCGCGTTACGCCCGGCACCCGTCACCCTGAGAGCCTCCCGCCCCGGCGCCGCCAACAGCAGCCTGCACACCGACACGGACACCGACAGCCCGGGTCTCCTGGTGCCCGTCATGGAACTCGCGCCGGCGGCTCTGCAGATGTGGGCGCGGCTGGTCGCCCGCCCGGAGGAGTCGCCGTTTCAGGGGTTCGCCGTCTGTCCGGAAAGCGACGGGCACAGCCCCACCCCACCGGACGGCCCGGAGCCGGTACCGACTCGGCGGGACGATCGGCTGTCTCCGCTGGACCGCGTGCTCGCGTTCCGCGCGGAGGCGTCACCCCAGGCTTTCGAACTGGCCGGCTACCTGTCGGCCGCTCCCCTGTTTCTCCCGGTGATGCGGCTGGTCCAGCAGGTGATGGCGCCGCGCACCACGCCATCACACCTGGCGGAGGTGTTCCTCTCAGGCCTGCTGCACCCCGTGGCACCCGGCCACCCGCACACCTCCGAGCAGACCGAGTTCGACTTCCCGGAGGCCGTACGGTCGCTGCTGCTGGGATCACTGCACCAGCAGGAAAGCCGGCGTGTCCTGGCAGCCGTCTCGGACTACCTGGCCGAACATTCGTCGGCGCCGTACCGGTTCGACGCGACCCTGGCCGATCCGTCCTCCGAGCTGCCGTCCTGGATCAGTTCGGAGAGCCTGCCCTTCGCCAAGGTCGACGCGGCCGTCGCGGATGCCCTGGGCGGAGGGTTCGCCACCAGGGCCCGCGAGCTCCGCGCCCGCATTTCGCATCGAAGCCGGCCGCCCGCGAGCAGTGACGCAGAGTCGTCATACGCTTACGGTGTGACTGATACCACATCCATGCCGAGCGCTATTGACGAGACAGCCGACCAGCTGCTCCCGACCGAGCACGCCACCAGCGTGCCGGCAGAGCTCGCACCGACAGGGGAACCCTCCCAGCAACCACCGGAAAGGGAATCATCCGTGGCCGAGTCCGCGCCTCGACTGGCCGACTTCACCTCCCCGCCGAGCACAGAGGCGCCCCCGGTCGGCCCACCGCCCCGCATCACACGTCCCGTGCGGTTCGAGGAGACCATTCCGCAGGTGTGGGGTCGGCGCATTCCACCCCGCAACCACAATTTCACCGGGCGTGACGAACTCATCACCCAGCTCCGTGACCGATTGGCCGACCGGCGTGCGGCAATCGTCCCGCAGGCCTTCTTCGGGCTCGGCGGAGTAGGCAAGACGCAACTAGCTGTCGAGTACATCTATCGGTATCAGTCGCAGTATCAGCTCATCTGGTGGATCAACTCGGAGGACCCGGCGCTGGTCCGCTCGTCCATTGCCGCGCTCGCACCGCACCTGGGCCTGGAGTCCGGCCCCAGCGGTGACGAGGCGCTTCCTCTCGTCCTCGACGCGCTGCGCCGAGGCTCCCCTTACCGCCGGTGGCTTCTTGTGTTCGACAACGCCGACCGTCCCGAGGACCTGGAGGACTACTTCCCCTCCGGCGAGGGCCACATCCTGATCACCTCGCGCAACCAGAGCTGGGCCGGCCACGCACACCCCATCTCGGTGGATGTCTTCTCCCGCGAGGAGTCGGTACGTTTCCTGCAGCGCAGGGCACCCGGTATGCCCACCGAGGACGCCTCCCGGCTCGCGGAGGCACTGGGCGACCTGCCGCTCGCCGTGGAACAGGCCGGCGCCTGGCACGCGGAGACGGCGATGTCGGTCGACGACTATCTCGAGCTGCTGCGTGAACATGCGGGACGGCTGTTGGACACCGCCGTCCCGTCCGGCTACCAGCACTCGGTGGTGGCGACCTGGAACCTGTCCATGGAGCGCCTGTCCCAGCGCAACCCCGCGGCGGTGCAGCTGCTGCGGCTGTGCTCCTGCATGGCGCCGGAGCCCATCAGCTGGGCCATGCTGCGCAGCGCCGCGTTCGCTCCGCTGCCCTCACCGCTCGCCGAGGCGCTGCGCGACCCGGTGGAACTCGGCCTGGCCACACGGGAGATCGGCCGGCTGGCCCTGGCCAGGATCGACCATCGCAGCAACAGCCTGCAGATGCACCGGCTCGTCCAGGCGGTGCTGCAGAACCAGATGTCGCCACAGGAGCAGGAGGACACCTACCACCTCACGCATGTCCTGCTGGCCGCGGCCGACCCGCAGGAGCCGGAGGACAACGCCAACTGGCGCCGGTACGCCGAACTGCGGCCGCACATCCGGCCCACCCGTGCCGTGGAGTGCGATCACCGGGAGGTGCGGGACCTGGTCATCAACGAGATCCGGTACCTGTATCTGCACGGCGACTACACCGGTGGTACGGAACTGGCCGAGTTCGCCCGCAAGGAATGGCAGCAGCGCCTCGGCGACGACTACCCGCAGACCATGCGCGTCACGCGTTCCTACGCCACGCTGATCCGCAACTTCGGCCGGTACGAAGAGGCCCGGGCCCTCAACGCCGACCTGTTGGTGCGGGCCCGCCGGGTGTTCGGCGAGGACCACGAGGAGACCTTGGCGATCGCCAACAGCACGGCGGCCGACCTTCGCGTGCTCGGCGACTTCGAACAGGCCGCCGACCGTGATGGCGACACCCTGGAACGGTTGACCAGGGTCTTCGGCCGTGACTATCCGCTGGCGTTGATGTCCGCCGCCAACCACGCCCTCGACCTGCGCCTTCTGGGCCGCTTCCAGGATGCACTGGAGCTGGACGCGGACACCTACGAGCGGCGCGTGCGCATCTTCGGCCCCGACGACACACTCACCCTCGTCGTGGCGGCCAACTACGCGCGCGACCAGCGGGAGTTGGGCGACTACCGAGGATCCACCGAATCGCTCCGCGCGGTGTACCCGAAACTCCGCGACAGCCAAGGTCGCGAGCATCCCTCCACACTCGACGTGGCGAAGAACCTGGCGGTATCGCTCCGGGCGATGGGCGCGTACGACGAGGCGTACGAGCGTTCACACCGGACCGTGGAACGGTATCGCGCCCAGTACGGCGAGGGCGATCTCAACACCCTTGCCGCCGTGGGCAATTACGCCATCGACCTGCTGTTGCGGGGGGACCTGGAGAACGCCGAGCGACTGGCGGCACAGACGGTGGCCGGCTATGAGCAGCTCTTCGGGGCCACCCACCCCTATGTGCCGATGACGGAGACGAACCACGCGCTGATCCTCAGCGCGATCGGCGAGCACGACCGAGCCCTGTCGCTCAACCTCTCGGCGTACGAAAAGCTGGAGGCGCGTTTCGGCCCGGAGCACAACTGCACCTTGCGCTGCGGCGTCAATCTCGCCAACGACCTGCACACCGCAGGCCGTCTCGAGGAAGCGGAGCAGGCCAACTCCCGGCACCTGGAGACCCTTCGCAACAAGCTCGGCCCCGACCACCCCGTCACGTTGGTGTGCCAGGGGAATCTCGCGCACGACCGTCGGTCTCTGGGGCAGGAAGCAGAGGCCGAGGCTTTGCTGGAGGACGTTCTCGAACGCTTCGCCCAGACCTTGGGAGAGTCCTACCCCGTGGCTGAGGTGTTCTCCAGGGGAGACCGGGCGTTCTGCGACATCGAAACCCCGGTGTTCTGAGGGGATGTGCGCGGCTGGGGCGGTCGCGGGTGCACCACTGCCAACCAGGCAGCGAGGGCCAGCGGGTCCGGCGGGCGATCCTCGCCCGCCGGTGGTGACGGTCGGGCCGACCGTGCTTCGGCTCGGCGGGCTTCAGCGGGCGGCGGTTGGTCCGGGCGCGCTTCGACCAGGTGCAGCAGCAGGTTCCTGACGAGTTCGGTGCGGTGGCGCAGCACGCCCGCCCCGGGCTGGCCTTCCTCGGCGGCGGCCGCGGCCAGTTCCGCCCAGCGTTCGGGACGGTCCGGCCGAGCGACGACGGCGGCGGCCGCCTCCTGAGCGGATCCGGCCCGCCCGGCCCCGCGCTGCCGTGCCGCCCATCGACCGAATTCCGGCCCCGGCCCGGTCACGGACCCGTCGGCGGCCCGGACGTCGTCCTGGGGCGGCTGCTGCGCGGCCCGCCCGGTGAGCCAGAGTTCGGCGAGCCGTTGCGTCTCCTTCTCGTCGACCTGCGCCCAACGCAGCCGCCAGACAGCCTCACTTCCGGCCTCGACGCGCAGAACCGCCCGCGTCGTCCTGGCATCCGTGCCACCACCGATGTCGCTGTCATAGCCGCTGTCACCGCCGTCCACCGTGCCCATCGCCGCCGCGGCCCGTTCCAGGAAGCGGATGCCCAGGGGCGTCAGGCGGACATGGGTGAACGCCTCGGCAAGGCCACGTTCGCCCTGCGCCCTCGTCCGGGCCAGCCGCCAGGTCACATCGGCCTGCTCGGGCTCATGCCGCGTACCGCTTCGGGCGCGCCAGAACGCCAGATCGCCGAGGTGGGCGTAGATGCCCTGGAGGAGTCCTCCGGGCGGCCGCGGATCGGGACGCCACGGCGCGTACAGACAGGCCGGACCGCCGGGCTCGTACAGGGGCACCAGATCCGTCAGTGCGCTCAGTTTGCTGTGCTGGAACTCGTGCAGCAGGGTCAGGGCCAGCCGTTCCGGGCTCGCGGGCCAGGATGCCAGCACCGTGCCGAAGGCATGGCGTGAGGTCGCGGAGGCGACACCGCGAGCCGGAGCCGGAAGCGGCACCATGCCGTTCAGGCCCTCCGCGAGTTCTTCGGCGCGTGCACGATGACTGTCGACGAGCAGTTTCCAGGCCGACTGCAGCAGCCCCTGCCAGGCCACCGGCCCCGCACGCAAGGTGTCCAGGGCGGGCAGACGCGGATCGGCGGTCTCCAGCGGCAGACACAGCGTCAATCCGCCGTGTTCCGCCCGAAGCACGGCGACCGGCTGCCACCGGTGTCCTTCCCGGGTCAGATCGCGCGGCAGCCTGTGTACGTCGCCGGGGACCCTGACATCGACGGCGCCAGGGGCCGAACGCACCCCGGCGGAGCCCGCGCAGAAACCGGCGTCGACGGTCGCCGGCGGTTCCGGAAGGTCACGGCAGCCGGCCCCGGTCCCCACCCCTGTCGCCAGCACTGCCTGCTGCCTCGCGTCCCGGATCCCCGTCACCGTTCCCAGCCCCGGTAATCGCAGGGTCCCCGCCCGTACCGGCACGGCGACCTCCGCCACGACACCCGCGCGGATCGCCACGACCGCCGCGAGCGCCGCGAGGTCTCCGGCTGTGCAGATCCCGTCCCCGTGCGACGGGCAGTCCGCCGCGGCATGTGCCGCCCAGGCCCCGAACGAGGGACCGTCGAGCAGTGCCTTCACCGTCTCCGGGGCCACGCCCTCGACCTGGGACAACAGGTCGGCGCCCGCCTGGGCGGCCGCGCCGCACGGGCCGTCCAGGACGTGCCGGAGCAGAAGGAGGTTCCGGCTGCGCCTCGCCCGGCGCAGCAGCACGATCGCTTCCCGGCCGCCCTCTCCTGCGGCGAGCGCGTCGAAGACGGCGTCCGCGATCACATAGGGAGCGATCACGACTGCTCCGTCGAGCGGGCGAGCCAACGACGGATGTGGCCGACCAGGAGGAGCACGTCCTCGCAGTAGACGGTCGGGGAGCGGTAGCCGACGCCCGGGCGGTAGCGGTGCCCGTACTCCCCGCCGCCGCACACCGACAGTTCGGGACAGCGTCGGCACTGGTCCGCGAGGGCGCGCTCACCGGCCTGCCGCGCGGCGAAGCCCGGATGCAGGAGAACCTCGTCGAAGGAGTGCCGGAACACATCCAGGCCGCTCACAGAGGCTCCGTCATAGCCCGTGCGCAGCGTGTCGTTGTGGTGGATGCTCCCGTCGGCCTCGACGAAGACGGAAACGGTCCGGGTGATCCCCACCCAGTCGAGCCGGCTGCGGCCACCGAGCACGGTGTGCAGCAACTCGTCGAGAATCCGCACGGTGGTCTCTTTGCGCGGCGCTCCCGCCCACCGGTCGAAAACGGCGGCGAGCCAACGCCCGTACGCGCCGGGCGGCTGCGGTGGTCGGGCTCCCCAATGGGCGTGCGGCAGCAGGAAGTCGATCTGCGGCGGGCGGGTCGGCAGCAGCGATTCGTAGACGGCGACCGGGTCCCACACGGGATCGACGGTGCACAGCAGGCCTGCGTACAACTGCGGGTAGTCGTCGGCCAGGAGGCTCAGACCTGCCATGACTCGGCCGTACGAACCCCGGCCGGCCGGGGTTCGACGGTGCGCGTCGTGTGTCGTGCGGTCACCGTCCACGCTGACACCGACACGGATCCCGTGTTCGGCCAGCGTGTCCAGCATGCGCGTACGGAGCAGAGTGCCGTTGGTCTGGACGGTGAACTCGGCCTCGGCGCCCGCCTCTTGCACGATCTCGCGCACCGTCCGCGCGATCAGGGCGATGCCCCCGTGGCCCGCCAACAAGGGCTCACCGCCGTGCAGCACGATCCGGACACTGCTGAGTCCGTGCCGGGCGGCGTGCTCCGCGACACGGCGGGCCGTCTGGCGCAGGGTCTCCTGACTCATGGCGTGCGGCTGGCGGCGCCAGGTCTGGTCGGCGTGCTCGTAGATGATGCAGTAGTCGCACGCCAGGTTGCACCGGCTGCGTATCTTCAGCACGAACTGGCGCAGTGGGACGGGCCGCCAGCCCTCGTCGAGGAGGGCTGCGACGTCGACTCCGTGATGGTCAGGCGCTCGCCTGCCAGCTGGTGTATTCGTCCTCATCGGACTCGGCGGCCTCCGTCTGGAGCCGTTCCAGGGCGACCGCGAGCACGGAGCCCGGCAGTGCGCGCAGTTGGTCGATCGTGAATCCGGCGATGTCCGGCAGTCCGCACTCGACCCCCGTCGTCTCTTCCATGCCTGTGCCCCTTCCAGTTCCTGGGACATCCGGCACCAGGCCCGACGCTGCGGCACTCGGCCGCAAGGGCATGGTAGGCGGATCCCTGTTCGGACGGGAGACGGCCTTTCAGCCCGGTGCGCCGTCCCGGACACCGGAGTCGGTCGGGCCGCACCGGTCCACCAGTTCCTCCCCCGCGGCCCGTAGGGCTACCCCTCCTTCTCCCACACGGCCCGTACGACGAGATGCGCCTCGCCCTTGGTCCGTGCCAGCACCGCCCCGGCCTCGCCGCTCAGCCTGACCCCGAATTCCAGCTCCAGCCGGTGAGGGGCGACGTCGAGCGCGGTGATCCGGGCATGCGCCTCGGCCGCCATCTCCCGGATGCCGTCCAGGGCGGCTCCCAGGCTCTGCTGGGCACGTCGCACGACGGTGTTCCCGCTGACCGAGATCTCCTCCAGGCCGTACGCCTCGTCGTCAACGGGTTCCACGAGGATGCTGCCGCCGTCCCGCAACGCAAACCTGACCACGTCCCCCATCTACGCCCTCCCCAGGCCGAGTTGCTCCCATGCACTGCTGCTCTCGTACCCTGCGAGCGCCCTCCCCCACACGTCCTGGCATCCTGGACCACGTCATGAGCAGAACACCTTTCCCCTTCCCCACCCGCAACCCCGTCGGCGGCCATGTCCCCGTCGCCGGTGGTCTTCACTCCGTCGGTGTGGCCTACGCCCGTGAGCTGAAGGCCGAGACGGTGCAGGTCTTCGTCGCCAACCCGCGTGGCTGGGCCACGCCCGTCGGGAATCCGCGGCAGGACGAGGAGTTCCGGGCGGCGTGCGAGGCCGAGTCGGTTCCGGCGTACGTCCATGCCCCGTACCTGATCAACTTCGGCTCCCACACCGAGGCGACCGTCGAGAAGTCCGTGGATTCGCTACGGCACTCCCTGCGGCGCGGGCGGGAGATCGGGGCGCTCGGTGTGGTCGTCCACACGGGCAGCGCGACCGGCGGCCGGGAGCGTTCCGTGGCACTGCAGCAGGTACGTGAGCACCTGCTGCCGCTGCTCGACGAGCTGACGCACGACGACGACCCCTTCCTGCTGCTGGAGTCGACGGCCGGGCAGGGCTCCTCGCTCTGTTCGCGGACCTGGGACTTCGGGCCGTACTTCGAGGCGCTGGACGCCCATCCGAAGCTGGGCGTCTGCCTGGACACGTGCCACATCTTCGCGGCCGGCCACGACCTGACCGGGCCGAGCGGCATGCACCAGACGCTGGACCTGCTGGTGGACACCGTCGGCGAGGGGCGGCTGAAGCTGATCCACGCCAACGACTCCAAGGACGTCGTCGGCGCGCACAAGGACCGGCACGAGAACATCGGCGCGGGCCACATCGGCGAGGACCCGTTCCGGGCGCTGATGACGCACCCCGCGACCGAGGGCGTACCGCTGATCATCGAGACGCCCGGCGGCAAAGAAGGGCACGCGGCGGACGTGGAGCGCCTGAAGAAACTGCGCGACTCGTAGTCCGCAGAGGGATGGGGAATACCCCTGGGGGGTATACGGTTTCTGCTCGACGCAGGAACCGTTACCTGACATTGGGGGCAGTCATGCAGCACGAGGCACACGCACACCATCACCCCGCCGCCGCCACCTGGAGCACGGCCGCCCAGGCGACCCTGCACTGCCTCACCGGCTGCGCCATCGGCGAGGTGCTGGGCATGGTCATCGGCACGGCGCTCGGCTGGGGCAACGTCGCGACGACGGTCCTGGCGATCGTCCTCGCGTTCTTCTTCGGCTACTCGCTCACCCTGCGCGGAGTTCTGAGGGCGGGCCTCGGTTTCCGCGCCGCGATCCGGGTGGCGCTGGCCGCGGACACCCTGTCCATCGCCGTGATGGAGCTGATCGACAACGGCGTGATCGTGGTGTGGCCGGACGCGATGGACGCGGAACTGGCCGACGCACTGTTCTGGATCTCGCTGGCGCTCTCCCTCGCGATCGCCTTCGTGGTCACCGTGCCGGTCAACAAGTGGATGATCGGCCGCGGCAAGGGCCACGCGGTGGTGCACCAGTACCACTGACGAAGACGAGAGACAGAAGACGGAAGACGGAAGACGGAAGACGCCAGGAGTCAGAGCTCGGGGCCGTCCCCGGGCTGCTCCTGGTAGGAGTAGCGCTGTTCCTTCCAGGGGTCGCCGACGTTGTGGTAGCCGCGCTCCTCCCAGAAGCCGCGGCGGTCGGCGGTCATGTACTCCACGCCGCGCACCCACTTGGGGCCCTTCCAGGCGTACAGATGGGGCACCACGAGGCGCAGCGGGAAGCCGTGTTCCGCCGTCAGCAGCTCGCCGTCCTTATGGGTGGCGAAGATGGTCTGCTCGGACGCGAAGTCCGCCAGGCGGAGGTTGGCACTGAATCCGTATTCGGCCCACACCATCACATGGGTGACCGCGGGCGCGGGCGGCGCGATCTCCAGGATCGTACGAGCCGGAATGCCGCCCCATTCGGCGCCGAGCATGCTGAACTTCGTGACGCAGTGCAGGTCGGCCACGAAAGTGGTGTACGGCAGAGCCGTGAACTCCTCGTGGTTCCAGCAGTACTTCTCGCCGTCCGCGGTGGCGCCGAAGACCCGGAACTCCCAGCGCTCCGGGCGAAACTTGGGAACGGGCCCGTAGTGCGTGACCGGCCAGCCGCGTTGCAGGCGCTGCCCCGGCGGAAGCTCGGCCTGTGCTGCTCCTCCTGAATCGCGTTCTCCCGATTCACGCTCCACCGGCTGACCCATGACTCCATCCTGACAGACCGAGGACGGTGTCCTTGACCAGCATTACCAAACCGGCGCAATCGCGACTAAGCGTGGACTCACTTACTAAGTGAAGACTTACTGGACGATCTTTCCCACCGGTGCAATCATGCGGCGCAACCTGCCAGTTCCCCCGCTTGGAAGGAGCCTCTGCGATGCAGGGCGACCCCGAGGTCATCGAATTCCTCAACGAGCAGCTCACCGGCGAGCTGACCGCGATCAACCAGTACTTTCTGCACGCGAAGATGCAGGAGAATTTCGGCTGGACGAAGCTCGCGAAGTACACGCGGCACGAATCGTTCGACGAAATGAAGCACGCCGAGGTTCTCACCGACCGGATTCTCTTCCTGGAGGGGCTGCCGAACTACCAGCGACTGTTCCACGTGCGCGTGGGACAGACCGTCAAGGAGATGTTCGAGGCCGACCGGCAGGTCGAGGTCGAGGCGATCGACCGGCTCAAGCGCGGTATCGAGGTGATGCGCACAAAGGGTGACATCACTTCTGCGAACATCTTCGAGTCGATCCTCGAGGACGAGGAGCACCACATCGACTACCTCGACACCCAGCTGGAACTGGTGGAGAAGCTCGGCGAGGCGCTCTACATCGCGCAGCTGATCGAGCAGCCGGAGAGCTAGGCGGCCTCGTCCAGTTCGGCGAGAGCGGGCTTTCCCTGCTCGAGGAGCTCACGTCGCGGGCACTCGCCTCGACCGAGGAGCGCCTGAATACGACGGACGCAGGAGCCGCAGTCGGTGCCGGCCTTGCAGGCGGACGCGATCTGGCGAGGGGTGCAGGCACCGTCCGCCGCGTGCTTCTTGACCTGCTGCTCGGTGATGCCGAAGCAACTGCAGATGTACACGCGGTTCACCTCCCGCCGGGATCGAAAAGTGGTGCCGTCCCGATTAATCGGTGAGGCTAACCTAACCTTACCCGGCGCCCGGGGACCATAAAAGTGCTGTGGGGCGCGGATCGTATGTGATCCGCGCCCCACTTCATGCCCCTGTAACAGGCGTGTCAGTCGATGATCTGCTACTGGTCCCGGTACATCTCCGCGACGAGGAACGCCAGGTCAAGGGACTGGCTGCGGTTCAGACGCGGGTCGCAGGCCGTCTCGTAGCGCTGGTGCAGGTCGTCGACGAAGATCTCGTCGCCGCCGCCCACGCACTCCGTGACGTCGTCACCGGTGAGCTCGACGTGGATGCCGCCCGGGTGGGTGCCGAGGCCCTTGTGGACCTCGAAGAAGCCCTTGACCTCGTCGAGCACGTCGTCGAAGCGGCGGGTCTTGTGGCCGGAGGCCGCCTCGTAGGTGTTGCCGTGCATCGGGTCGGTGATCCAGGCGACGGTCGCGCCCGAGGCGGTGACCTTCTCGACCAGCTCGGGCAGCTTGTCCCGGACCTTGTCGGCGCCCATGCGGACGATGAAGGTCAGCCGGCCGGGCTCGCGGTCGGGGTCGAGACGCTCGATGTACTGCAGCGCGTCCTCGGCCGTCGTCGTCGGGCCGAGCTTGATGCCGATCGGGTTGCGGATCTTCGAGGCGAACTCGATGTGTGCGTGATCCAGCTGCCGGGTGCGCTCACCGATCCACACCATGTGCGCCGAGACGTCGTAGAGCTTCCCGGTGCGGGAGTCGACGCGGGTGAGCGCGGACTCGTAGTCGAGCAGCAGCGCCTCGTGCGAGGAGTAGAACTCGACGGTCTTGAACTCCTCCGGGTCGGTGCCGCAGGCCCGCATGAAGTTCAGCGCGTTGTCGATCTCGCGGGCCAGCTGCTCGTAGCGCTGGCCGGAGGGGGACGACTTCACGAAGTCCTGGTTCCAGGCGTGCACCTGGCGCAGGTCGGCGTAGCCGCCGGTGGTGAAGGCGCGCACCAGGTTGAGCGTGGAGGCGGACGCGTTGTACATCCGCTTCAGACGCTCGGGGTCCGGGATCCGGGCCGCCTCGTTGAAGGCGAAGCCATTGACCGAGTCGCCGCGGTACGTCGGCAGCGTCACGCCGTCGCGGGTCTCGGTGCCCTTGGAGCGCGGCTTGGAGTACTGACCGGCGATCCGGCCGACCTTCACGACCGGCACAGAGGCGGCGTACGTCAGCACGGCGCCCATCTGGAGCAGGGTCTTGAGCTTGTTGCGGATCTGGTCGGCGGACACCGCGTCGAAGGCCTCGGCACAGTCGCCGCCCTGGAGGAGGAACGCCTCTCCCTTGGCGACGGCCGCCATCCGGGCGCGCAGCTGGTCGCACTCGCCCGCGAAGACGAGCGGCGGATACGACTCGAGGTCCGCGATCACTGCGCGCAGAGCCTCGGTGTCGGGGTACTCGGGCTGCTGCGCCGCGGGCAGGTCTCGCCAGGTGTTGCCAGCGCTCGCGCTGGTCGTTGCGTTCACGGTCACCCCGTAAACATTACGGGGTCGTGTCGACTGCTTTTTGTCCCGCTCGACTGGTGAGACGGAGCGACCACCGTCCGGACGGCCTGGTCGTGCGGTAGGGTGCGTCGCATGTTCGCGCACTCGACCCAGAACTGGTGGTGGACCGCTCATCCGGCGGCCCACTGACTGCGCGTACGCAAGACTTCGCGAAGGCCGCCCGAGGGGCGGCCTTCGGTGTGTCCGGGGTCGTTCCTCGCCGATATCGACAGCGACATCGACGGAAGAGGAACCATGGATCTCGTACGGCTCCTGCACGACCCGCGCCCGTTCGCCCTGCTGCGCCGCCGCGCGCCGGGCCATGACGAGGACACGGTCGAGCTGCTCGTCGGCCCGGTCACCACGCACGACCGCCTCGCCGCCCTCCCCGACGAGGGCCTGGCGCTCGTCCCCTTCCGCCAGATCCGCGAGCGCGGCTTCGACGTCCGCGACGACGGCACCCCCTTGGCGTTCCTCACCCCCGAGGAGTCGTACGAGATCCCGCTCGCCGACGCCCTCACGCAGCTCCCGGCGCACGACGTGCGCGTGGCGGGCGGCGGCTTCGACGTCGACGACGAGGAGTACGGCGAGATCGTCGGGCGGGTGCTGCGGGAGGAGATCGGCGCCGGGGAGGGCGCGAACTTCGTGATCCGGCGGACGTACGAAGGTGAGATCCCCGGTTTCTCCAGAAGCGACGCCCTCGCGCTGTTCCGGCGGCTGCTCGAGGGCGAGCGGGGTGCGTACTGGACGTTCGTCGTGCACACCGGGGAGCGGACTCTGGTCGGCGCCAGTCCCGAGGTGCACGTGCGGATGTCCGGCGGCACGGTCGTCATGAACCCGATCAGCGGGACGTACCGCTACCCGGCACAGGGCCCGACCCCGGAGCACCTGCTCGACTTCCTCGCCGACGGCAAGGAGATCGAGGAGCTGTCGATGGTCGTCGACGAGGAGCTCAAGATGATGTGCACCGTCGGCGACATGGGCGGGGTCGTGGTCGGTCCGCGGCTGAAGGAGATGGCCCATCTCGCGCACACCGAGTACGAGTTGCGCGGGAAGTCGTCCCTGGACGTGCGGGAGGTCCTGAAGGAGACCATGTTCGCGGCGACGGTCACCGGGTCGCCGGTGCAGAACGCCTGCCGGGTCATCGAGCGGCACGAGGTCGGCGGGCGGGGCTACTACGCGGGCGCGCTGGCCCTGCTCGGCCGCGACTCCGGGGGCGCCCAGACCCTCGACTCCCCCATCCTCATCCGCACCGCCGACATCGGCACGGACGGCCGGCTGCGGGTGCCGGTCGGGGCCACTCTCGTCCGGGGCTCGGACCCGGCGAGCGAGGTCGCGGAAACGCACGCGAAGGCCGCGGGTGTGCTGACGGCCCTGGGCGTACGGCCGTCCCGCCCGCGTGAGCCGCACGCGCGCGTGCGGCTCGCCGACGACCCACGCGTGCGTGCCGCGCTGGACGGGCGCCGCGCCTCGCTCGCGCCGTTCTGGCTGCGGATGCAGGAACCCGTGAAGAAGGGCGCGGAACTCACCGGACATGCCCTGGTCGTCGACGGCGAGGACACCTTCACCGCGATGCTCGCGCACGTGCTGCGGTCGAGCGGGCTGGACGTGACCGTCCGGCGCTACGACGAGCCGGGGCTGCGGGAGGCGGTGCTCGGGCACGAGGGGCCGGTCGTGCTCGGCCCCGGCCCCGGTGACCCGTCCGACCTGGACGACCCCAAGATGCGGTTCCTGCGGGAACTCACCGCCCGGGTCCTGGGCGAACACCGGCACGGCGTCCTCGGGGTCTGCCTCGGGCACGAGCTGATCGCGGCCGAGCTGGGGCTGGAAATCGTACGGAAGGAAGTTCCGTACCAGGGGGCGCAGACGACCGTCGAGCTGTTCGGGCGGACCGAGACCGTCGGCTTCTACAACAGCTTCGTGGCGCGCTGCGACGACGAGGCCGCCGGGGAACTGGCCGCGCACGACGTCGAGGTCAGCCGGGCCGACAACGGGGAGGTGCACGCCCTGCGTGGTCTCGGATTCGCCGGCGTGCAGTTCCACCCCGAGTCGATCCTGACGCTGAACGGGGCAGCTGTCGTACGGGAGTTGGTGGGTCAGCTGCGCAACACGACCGTGTAGCCGTCTGGGGGCTGTCGCCCCCAGACGTCCGTTTCCTCGTCAGCCGAAGAAGACCCCGACCTCCTCGTACAGCTTCGGATCCACCGTCTTCAGCCTGGCCGTCGCCTCCGCGATCGGGACGCGGACGATGTCGGTGCCGCGCAGGGCGACCATCTTGCCGAAGTCGCCGTCGCGGACGGCGTCGATGGCGTGCAGGCCGAAGCGGGTGGCGAGCCAGCGGTCGAAGGCGCTGGGGGTGCCGCCGCGCTGGATGTGCCCGAGGACGGTGGTCCGGGCCTCCTTGCCCGTGCGCTTCTCGATCTCCTTGGCGAGCCACTCGCCGACCCCGGACAGCCGGACGTGCCCGAAGGAGTCGAGCGACTGGTCCTTGAGGACCATGTCGCCGTCCTTGGGCATGGCACCCTCGGCGACGACCACGATGGGGGCGTACGAGGCCTTGAAGCGGGAGGTGATCCAGGCGCACACCTGGTCGACGTCGAAGCGCTGCTCGGGGATGAGGATGACGTTGGCGCCGCCCGCGAGCCCGGAGTGGAGCGCGATCCAGCCGGCGTGACGGCCCATCACCTCGCAGACCAGGACGCGCATGTGGGACTCGGCGGTGGTGTGCAGGCGGTCGATGGCCTCCGTCGCGATGCCGACCGCGGTGTCGAAGCCGAAGGTGTAGTCGGTGGCGGACAGGTCGTTGTCGATCGTCTTCGGTACGGCGACGACGGGGACGCCGTACTCGTCGTTGAGGCGTGCGGCGACGCCCAGGGTGTCCTCGCCGCCGATCGCGATGAGCGCCTCGACCTCCTGCTTGGCGAGGTTCTCCTTGATGCGGCGGATGCCGTTCTCCTGCTTGAGGGGATTCGTGCGCGAAGAACCGAGGATGGTGCCGCCGCGGGGCAGGATGCCGCGCACCGCGGGGATGTCGAGGCGGACGGTGTAGCCCTCGAGCGGTCCACGCCAGCCGTCCCGGTAGCCGACGAAGTCGTAGCCGTACTCCTGCACGCCCTTGCGGACAATGCCCCGGATGACGGCGTTGAGCCCGGGGCAGTCGCCGCCTCCGGTCAGTACTCCGACCCGCATGGAAATGTCCCTTCGCCGCGGTTGCCTGTGAGGCCACGCTAATGGTGGTCCAGGTCACACAGGGATGGGCGGGACGGGCAATTCCGGTGAACTGTCAGGCGCTCGGTTTACTCGTCGTCAAGTCCGCGCTCTATCGCGTACCGCACCAGCTCCACCCTGTTGTGCAGCTGGAGCTTGCCGAGGGTGTTCTGTACGTGGTTCTGGACCGTGCGGTGGGAGATGACCAGGCGTTCGGCGATCTGCTTGTAGCTCAGGCCCTTGGCGACCAGGCGCAGCACCTCGGTCTCGCGGTCGGTGAGCTGCGGGGCCCTGGGTTCGTCGGTGTCGGAGGCGGGCGCGGGCTCGGAGGCGAGGCGGCGGTACTCGCCGAGGACCAGGCCGGCCAGACCGGGCGTGAACACCGGGTCGCCGACGGCCGTGCGGCGCACCGCGTCCAGCAGTTCCTCGGTCGACGCCGACTTCAGCAGGTAGCCGGTCGCGCCCGACTTCACCGCCTCCAGGACGTCGGCGTGCTCGCCGCTCGCCGACAGCACCAGGACGCGCAGCGCCGGGTTGTGTCCGACGAGCTCCTTGCAGACCTGGACGCCGGGTTTGGCGGGCAGGTTCAGGTCGAGGACGAGCACGTCGGGGGCGGCGGCCATTGCGCGGCGCACGGCCTGGTCGCCGTCGCCCGCGGTGGCGACCACGTCGAAGCCGGACGCGGCCAGGTCACGGGCGACGGCGTCGCGCCACATGGGGTGGTCGTCGACCACCATGACCTTGATCGGGCCCTGATGCTCCTTGGTGGAATCCGTCATCGCAGCTCTGCCTTCCCCCGTGGGTCCTTCGCGTCCTTCGGTACCTTCAGCTCGACCTCCGTGCCCTGGCCGGGCACCGAGATCAGTTCGGCGCTGCCGCCGAGCTCGCGCAGCCGGCCCCGGATCGAGAGGGCGACGCCGAGCCGCCCTTCGCCCTCGGCCTGGGCGAGCCGTCCCTCGGGGATGCCGGGTCCGTCGTCCCGCACGGTCACCACGACCTCGTCGGGCTCGTCCTCGACGAGGATCCACGCGCGCGCGTCTTCACCGGCGTGCCTGCGCACGTTGTCCAGAGCGGCGCCGACGGCCGCGGTCAGCTCCTTCGCGGCGGGCGCCGTCAGCAGCACGGGGGCGCCGGGTTCGGCGAAGCTGACCTTCGCCGCGGCGTACGGAGCCAGGAGCGCGCGCAGGTCCACCGGACCGTCCTCGTCGTACGACGGCTCGTCCACGGCCAGTACGACCGCACCCTCCGCGACGTCCTTCGACACCCGGGAGACGGGGACCAGTCCGCCGGAGACCAGCATGCGCAGCGCTACCTCCTGCTCGCCGGCCATCCGGCCCAGTTCGCCCGCCTCTCCGCCGATGACCGCACCGCGGCGCTGCACCATGGCCAGCACCTGCAGCACGCCGTCGTGGATGTCCCGGGCGAGCCGCTCCCGCTCCCTGGTCGTGGCCTCGATCTCCAGGGCGCGGGCGAGGGTGCGCTCGGAGGCGCGGGCGACCTCGACGACGTAGCCGATGGCGATGGAGGCGACCCAGACGAGGATCACGTTGTGGACGGTGTCGCGGGCGGGGGCGCCGCGCTCGATCAGGTTGGCGGCGGCCACCGGTGTGGAGGCGAACGCGGCCCAGCGCCAGCCGCCCTTGATGGCGTACGCGAGGACCGAGCCGGCAGTCCATATCGACGGCAGGGTGGCCCCGCCACTGTGGATGTGCTCGTCGTTGGCGGCGAGCGGCGTGAGGAGGATGCCGGTGAGCGCGATGGTGAGGTCGACGGCGAGGAAGCGCTTGGTGCAGGCGACCGCGTTCTGGACGCGCGGCAGGGTGGCGAACGTCCAGACGAACAGGACGACGTAGTAGGCGATGGCGATGACCGGGCGGTCGTACTCGTCGTAGGCGGCGGCGAACAGGCCGACCGCGTACAGCATGGTGAGCACCCGGTACGCGGTGAGCGCACGCCACAGCGGCAGCTCGACCGACATCCTCATGACCCGCTCACGCTTGGCCAATTCCCCCGCCCCCTCTTGCCGAGTCGCTCACCTACGGCTCACTTCCGCGGCCCAGACTGCCCTGTCCCCGGCCACTAGGACCCGGACTTCTCCGTTTCCGCCTTCTGCTTCTCCGCCTGCGCGAGTACGGCCTTGGCCGCCTTCTCCGCTTCCTTCTCGGCCTTCGCCGCGTCCGCGATCCGCCGCTTGGCGGCCGTCGCGTAGATGTCGACGTACTCCTGGCCGGAGAGCTTCATGATCTCGTACATGACCTCGTCGGTGACCGCACGGAGCACGAAGCGGTCGTGCTCCATGCCCTGGTAGCGGCTGAAGTCCAGGGCCTTGCCGATGCGGATGCCCGGGCGCATCAGCTTGGGCATCACCTTGCCGGGCGGCTGGATCTTCTCCGTGTCGATCATCGCGACGGGGATGACCGGCGCACCGCTGGCGAGCGCCACGCGCGCGAGGCCGCCGGGCTTGCCCCGGTAGAGGCGCCCGTCGGGCGAGCGCGTGCCCTCGGGGTAGATGCCGAACAGCTCACCGCGCTCCAGGACGTCGATGCCGCTCTTGACGGCCGCCTCGCCCGCGCCGCGCGCGCCGGAGCGGTCCACCGGGAGCTGGCCGACGCCCTTGAAGAAGGCGGCCGTCAGACGGCCCTTCACGCCTGGCGTGGTGAAGTACTCCGCCTTGGCGATGAAGGTGACCTTGCGGTCGAGGACCGCGGGCAGGAAGAACGAGTCGGAGAAGGAGAGGTGATTGCTCGCCAGGATGGCGGCGCCCTCGGCCGGAATGTTCTCGAGGCCTTCCACCCAGGGCCTGAAGGCGACCTTGAGCGGTCCCCCGATGGCAACCTTCATCGTGCCGTACAACAACCGAGTGCCTCCTGTTTCCGTCGCTCAGACCTTAACCCGGAGCACTGTCAAAGGCGCCGACGACCCTGGTCGGTGTCAGTGCGGTCGCGTACGGTGAAGGTCCTGCAGGCGCTCCATCCTCTGTGTCCCTCTTCCTTGATCCCCTTCCATGAACAGGAGACCGAAGGTGCCGGTCCTTCCTGGAGCCGAGCCGTACCGCCACGAGGGCGGGGAGGTAGGCGTCCTCCTCTGCCACGGCTTCACCGGTTCCCCCCAGTCGCTGCGCCCCTGGGCGGAGCATCTCGCCGACCGCGGTCTCACGGTCTCGCTGCCGCTGCTGCCCGGGCACGGCACCCGCTGGGAGGACATGCAGCTCACCGGCTGGCAGGACTGGTACGCCGAGGTGGACCGCGAGCTGCGGTCCCTGCGCGAGCGCTGCGGCGAGGTGTTCGTGGCGGGTCTGTCCATGGGCGCCACCCTCGCGCTGCGCCTGGCGGCGAAGCACGGGGAGGCGGTCAGCGGCGTGGTGGTCGTCAACCCGGCGAACCGCATGCACGGCCTTTCGCCGTACGCCCTTCCGGTGGCCCGCCATCTCGTACGGACGACGAAGGGGATCGCCAGCGACATCGCGAAGGAGGACGGCGCCGAGCTGGGGTACGACCGGGTGCCGCTGCAAGCGGCGCACTCCCTGCGGAACTTCTTCCAGCTGGTCGACGGCGAACTGCCGCAGGTCACGCAGCCGCTGCTGGTGCTGCGCAGCCCGCAGGACCACGTCGTGCCGCCGGCCGACTCGGCGCGGATCCTCGGCCGGGTGTCGTCACGGGACGTGACGGAGATCCTGCTGGAACAGAGCTACCACGTGGCGACGTTGGACCACGATGCGGACCGGATTTTCGAAGAGAGCCTCTCGTTCATCGGCCGGCTCGCACCCAGTGTCGGCAAGGAAGGGACGGCCGCAGGTGGCTGAGCACGACTCGGACCGCGAGGACCTCGAACCGGAGGAGCAGGGCGTCCCCTTCGACGAGGACGCCGCCTGGGCCGCGATCGTCGCAGGCTACGGCGACGAGCCGAAGGACCCGCCGGGCGCCAAGCCCTACAAGTCGGTCGAGGACCTGGCGCTGCCCGAGCCGGAGACCAACGAGTCCGAGGGCGAGGAGCCGAAGCAGGAGAAGCCCGCGGGCCCCCTGGGCGGCTCCGTCTCCTTCGCGCCCGGCGTCGGCCCGCGCGACCACCCGGTTGCCGAGTCGTCCGAGGACGACTTCGAGGAGGACGACGAGGGCCACTTCGTACCGCCGGAGCCGCCGCCGCTGCCCGCCGCCGACGCGACCGCGAAGTTCGCCTGGCTGGGGGTGGTCGGCGGTCCGATCCTGCTCCTGCTGGCGGTGCTGCTCGGCTGGGACATGACCTGGTGGCTGGCCACGCTCGGCATCGGCGGCTTCCTGGGCGGCTTCGCCACGCTGGTGATGCGGATGCGGACGGACGACGAGGACGACGACGATCCGGGGCGGGGAGCCGTCGTCTAACCGGCGGGGATCTTGAGGGCGGCGAGGACCGGCAGATGGTCCGTGGCCGCCCTCAAGTCTGTCTCCGTCACTCCGGGCTGACTGAGGGGAACGCCGCAACCGAGCACCTCGATGCCCTTGGTGGCGAAGATCGCGTCGATGCGCTGGAAGGGCGTGACCGGCGTGAAGGTGAACTCGCTGCCCCAGGGGGCGGTGGCCCAGCAGTCCTGGAGGCCGTCGGCGAGGCGGCGGAAGGTGCGGCCGGTGGGGCGGTCGTTGAGGTCGCCGCCGGCGACCGCGTGGTCGACACCCAGGCCGGCGAGCCGGTCGAGGAGCATGCCGCCCTGCTCGTACCGCTCGTCCTTCTGCAGCGAGAGGTGACAGCTCAGTACGCCGAGGCGGGCGCCACCGAAACGGATCACCGCCGTGGCGAAGCCGCGGCGGTGCAGGCCCGGGGTGAGCGGGAGGAGGACGTCCTCCGTGCGCTCGACGGTGGCGCGCAGGGTGCAGAGGATGGCCGGGCCGGCGGCGCTGCCGCCGCCGGTGAGGATGACCTGGTCGGAGGCGGCCGCCAGCCTTGCGAGTTTCTTGCGCCAGCGGAAGAAACGGGGGGCTTCCTGGATGAGGACCAGGTCGGGGGCGCAGGCGCTTATCACTCGGGCCAGGGCGTCCGTGTCATCGCGCATGGAGCGGATGTTGTAGCTGAGGACTCGGACGACGGCGGAACCGTCCGGTTCGGTGCGGGAGTTGGGCAGCGGCTCCATGTGGATCAATTTACGCCCAATGAGTCGGGGCGCGAGGTGTGTGCGCGACCGCCGGTGCGTTGTGGCTCGTCGCGCCCACGCGGCTCAGCCGCATGTCTACACAGCCCCGCGCCCCTGCCGGGCGGCGCAGACGCCCCCGGCTCGAGAAGTGGACGTCACATGATGGGGTCGGGCTCGCGGGCCAGGTCCGCCGCGCCCACCAGGCCCGCCTTGTTGCCCAGTTGGGCCGCGATGACGTCGGCCACGGGGCGCCAGTTGCCGCCGACCAGCCAGCGCTTGTAGGACTTGCGGATCGGGTCGAGGACCAGTTCGCCCTCGTCCGAGAGGCCGCCGCCGACGATGAAGGCGGACGGGTCGAAGAGCGAGGCCAGGTCGGCGAGGCCGGCGCCGGCCCAGCGGGCGAGCTCGCGGTAGGAGTCGACAGCGACCGGGTCGCCCTGGCGGGCGGCCATGGAGATGTGCTTGCCCTCGATGCCGTCGGGGCTGCCGTCACCGAGGCCGAGCAGGATCTCGGCGTTCTCGGGGGTGGCGTTGGCGCGCTGCTTGGCGTATCTGACGAGGGCGCGTCCGGAGGCGTACTGCTCCCAGCAGCCCTGGGAGCCGCAGCCGCACAGCAGGCCGTCGGGGACCATGCGGATGTGGCCGAACTCGGCGGCCACGCCGAAGTGTCCGCGACGCAGCTTGTTGCCGATGATGATGCCACCGCCGAGGCCCGTGCCGAGGGTGATGCAGATGACGTTGCGGTGGCCCTTGCCCGCGCCGAACTTGTACTCGCCCCACGCTGCCGCGTTGGCGTCGTTCTCCACGACGACCGGGAGGCCCACGCGGGCCTCGACCTTCTCCTTCAGCGGCTCGTTGCGCCAGTCGATGTTGGGCGCGAAGTAGACCTCCGAGCGAACACGGTTGACGTAGCCGGCCGCGCCGATGCCCACGCCGACGATCTCGTGCCCGGCGCGCGCTCCGTCGACGGCGGCGGCGATGGCGTCCACGATGCCCTCGGGCGTGCCCGGGGTCGGCACCTGGTGGGTCGAGAGGATGTTGCCTTCCTCGTCGACCACACCGGCCGCGATCTTGGTGCCGCCGATGTCGACGCCGATGGTGAGTCCCATGAATCCCTCAGTTTCGGTCGAGCCCCGCTACGGCCAACCGTACCCGAGGCCCTGCCGTCGGGTTCCCGTCGTCCGCCCGGTGGACGGGCCCCGAAAGGGTCGTGGGATGCCTTGCGCCAGGCGGTCAGTCCAGGTCGATGCGTTGCCCGGGACCGGTGCCCTCGCCATCCTCTCGGTGATCGTCCAGGTCCTTGTGCAGATCCGTCGCACGGGTCGTCCAGCGCTGTTCCTGAGCCTGGACCGCGGAGCGGTAGGCGGCCAGCAGTTCGTTGCCCGCGGCGGCCAGGTGGTCGAAGACGTCCGGGTTGCGCTCCATGACGGGTTCGACCGCGGCCTTCGCCTGCTGGACGACCTGCTTCACCACCTGCTGGGCGGCGGGCCCGGCGACGGAGCCGAGCAGCGGGGACTGGATCGACGACAGCTTGTCCGTGACGGCGTCGACGAGCCGGCGCAGTTCCTCGGCGGCCGAGCCCGGCGGCGGGCCGTACTCGGCTCGGCGGCGGGCCTTCTCCGCCGCGAGGTCCTCGGCACATGCCGTCGACCAGGCGTCGGCGTCGGTCGCCCGCACCTCGTCGATCGTCTCGTGCCCACCGGCGTCGGACGCGGGGAGCTCTTCGCTCATGACGACCTCCTGACTACGGTTCGTCTCTACGACGTTACCCGAATGGGCGTACGTGGTTCACCGGGTCTCCGGCCACAGATCCGGGTCGGGCGCGAACCGGATGCGCAGCTCGCCCTCGCGCAGCGCCGCCCCGTCGACGGTGCAGCGGCGCAGGACGGACGGAAGCGGGACGATACGGCGGAACTGGCCTGCCGCGACGACGAGTTCGTCGCCGCGCCGGATGAGGTCGAGGTCGTCGCGTATGGCGCCGGGCAGGGGGAGGTGCCAGACGAGCACGCCGTCGTCGGCGAGCCGGTCGACGACGGGCCACTCGACGGTGGAGGTCGTGTCGTTGACGTCCAGGACACCGGAGGCGGCGAGCGCGGCGAGGTCGTCGGTGCCGCGCGGGTCGTGGCCGAGATGGGCGACCGGCCGGACGTCGTACGACTCCTGCCACTCCTCCAGGACCTTGCGCTGCTGCACGACGAGCCCGGCGAGCAGGCCGTCCGCGGCGGACTCGGGCAGCAGCCGGTTGGCGACCAGGACGTCGGGGCGCAGCCCGCGCAGGGCGAGAGCGAGGCCGGCGTCGCGTACGGCGTCGGCGCCGGCCGGGCCGGGTTCGGCGACCAGTCGTACGACGGTGTGGCGGTCGGCGAGGACCGCCTCGACAGCGGCGAGCTCCGTGTCCCAGCGGGCGGCCGTCTCGTACAGCCATTCCGAGGGCATGGGGACACCGGCCAGCCGGCCGAGTACGGGGCGCAGGGCGCGGGCGGCCTGCCGCTCGGCCGGGAGCAGGCGGCGCAGATAGCGGCGCAGCTCTTCGGGGAGGGCAAGGAGGGCGAGCGCGTGCGGGGTGGCCGGGAGGTCGACGACGAGCAGGTCGTGCGCCTCGGCGAGGACCGCGTCCCGGACCGCACGCAGGAGCGTCAGCTCCTCGGCACCGGGGAGAGGGGTGACTTCCTCGGCGTCCAGGCGGGAGGCGCCGAGAAGGTCGAGGACACCTGTTGCGCGTTCCTGGAAGGCGGTGAGGTCGTCCCGGAAACCGGCCGCGGCGTCGGGCCGCCAGGCGGTGAGGTTCGGGGCGACCTGCTGCGGCGCCGGACCCGTCGCCGTACCGAGTGCGGCGCCGAGGGTGTCGCTTCGATCGGCGCTCAGGACAACGGTCCGGATGCCCTCGCGGGCGGCGGCCAGGGCGGTGGCGGCCGCGACAGTCGTACGTCCGCTGCCGCCGGGGCCGGTGATCAGGATGGTGCGCATGAGGGTGAACGGTAACCGAGACCACCCCAGGGGCGCGGGGCTGCGTCAATGCGCGGCTCCGCCGCGTGGGCGCGACCAGCCGCAACGCACCCGCGCGCGGACTCCTGCAAGCCCCCCTGCGGCGGGGACTACTTCTCCCCCGACTCCACCCGCTTCTTCAACCCCGCCAGCGCCCGGTCGATGATGACCTTCTCGGCCTTCCTCTTGATCATGCCCAGCATCGGGATCTTGACGTCGACCGTCAGCTGGTACGTGACCTCGGTCGCGCCCTGGCCCGCCGCCTTGAGGAGGTAGGAGCCGTCCAGGGAGCGCAGCATCTGGGACTTGACCAGGGTCCAGGAGACCTCGTGCTCGCCGGTCCAGGTGTACGCCAGCACCTGGTCGTCCTTGATCGCACCGGCGTCCATGACGAGGCGGACCTGCTCGGCGCGGCCCTGGGCGTCCGACTCGAGGACCTCCGCCTCCTTCACCTCGCCGGTCCAGTCCGGGTAGCGGGCGAAGTCGGCGATCACCCCCATGACATCGGCCGGTGCCGCCTCGATCGTGATGCTCGAGCTGGTGTGTTCCGCCATCGCTGTGGCTCCTCCAGATGCGGGCCGCTACTCAGGTCATGGTGCGCACGTGTGTGCCGCGTGAAGGCTACCGCGCGCCCGACCAGCCGACTTCACCCGCATACCCCTGGGACGGACCGGGCTTCGAAGGGGTGGTCACCATTCCAGTGCCCACGGCTTTCCCGACCCTGCGAAGTGCCCCACGTTCACGCACTCCGTGACTCCGATCCGCATCCGCCGGACCAGCGGCTGGTGGACGTGGCCGAACAGCGCGTACCGGGGGCGGGTGCGGCGGATCGCGTCCAGCAGAGCGCGGCTGCCGCGCTCGAAACGGCGCGCCACCGTGTCGTAGACCAGCTCGGGGACCTCCGGCGGGATGTGCGTGCACAGCACGTCCACCTCGCCCACGGCCTCGAGCTTGGCCGCGTACTCCTCCTCGCTGATCTCGTACGGCGTGCGCATGGGGGACTTGAGCCCGCCGCCGACGAAGCCGAAGACCCGGCCCCCGATCTCCACTCGCTCCCCGTCCAGCACCGTCGTGCCGGGCCCGGCATACTCCGGCCACAGTGGCGGCATGTCGACATTGCCGTAGGTGGCGTACGTCGGCGTCGGGAACGCGGCGAACATCTCGGCGTACTGCTTGCGTACCGCCTGCTCGATCGCGGCGGCCCGGTCCGCGCCGATGCCGCTCCAGAGGCGGGCCCCGAACTCCCGTGCCTCCTCGAAGCGGCGGGCGGTGCGCAGTTCGACGATGCGGTCGGCGTTCTCCTCGCCGAACAGATCGGGGAAGATTCCGCGCGAGTGGTCGGCGTAGTCGAGGAAGAGGACCAGGTCACCCAGGCAGATCAGGGCATCGGCGCCGTCGCCGGCCGCGGCCAGGTCACGGGCGTTGCCGTGCACGTCACTCACCACATGAACACGTGCCCGGCGATTGCCGGCTGGTGTGGATGCCATGGCGATCAAGGGTAAACGTGTGCGGCATACGTGAACAGTGCTGGCCGACCTTGCGGTTACTGGCCAGTCAGTTAGCGGGTGGACTACCGTACGCGAAGGAACACCAATCTGTGTGACGCAGCGAACATCTCGCCGGAACCCCCTGTCGAAAAAGCCATACCGGCGGGTAACGTCCGGGCAGTCCAGTCGTGCTCAGGATTTCAACCAGTCGGGCCGAGCCCCTCCGGTGGACCCGAGCACCCGCCCGAGCCTTGGACCGCACCGTCGCATCACACAACGTCGTGGCGCCGGCGCCCTATGAGGAGCAGCAGTCTTGCGCGAGTTCAGCCTTCCGGCTTTGTACGAGGTCCCTGCGGACGGCAATCTGACCGACATCGTCCGCAGAAACGCCGCGCAGCATCCGGACGCCGCCGTGATCGCCCGCAAGGTGGGCGGCGAGTGGCAGGACGTGACCGCCACGGTCTTCCTGTCCGAGGTGCACACGGCCGCCAAGGGGCTCATCGCCTCCGGCGTCCAGCCCGGCGACCGGGTCGGCCTGATGTCCCGCACCCGCTACGAGTGGACGCTGCTGGACTTCGCGATCTGGAGCGCGGGCGCGGTGACCGTGCCGGTGTACGAGACCAGTTCGGCGGAGCAGGTCCAGTGGATCCTGTCCGACTCGGGCGCGACCGCCTGCATCGTGGAGCTGGACAACCACACCGCCGCCGTCGAGTCGGTGCGCGCGTCACTGCCCGCGCTCAAGCACGTCTGGCAGATCGAAGGCGGCGGGCTCGAGGAGCTGGGCCGCCTCGGCAAGGACGTCACGGACGCGATGGTGGAGGACCGCAGCTCGCTCGCCCGGGCCGACGACCCCGCGACGATCGTCTACACCTCCGGCACCACCGGCCGCCCCAAGGGCTGTGTGCTCACCCACCGCAGCTTCTTCGCCGAGTGCGGGAACATCGTGGAGCGGCTGCGCCCGCTGTTCCGCACCGGTGACTGCTCGGTCCTGCTCTTCCTGCCGCTCGCGCACGTCTTCGGCCGGCTGGTGCAGATCGCGCCGATGATGGCGCCGATCAAGCTGGGCCTGGTCCCGGACATCAAGAACCTCACCGACGAGCTGGCGTCCTTCCGCCCGACGCTGATCCTCGGTGTCCCGCGCGTCTTCGAGAAGGTCTACAACTCGGCGCGCGCCAAGGCGCAGGCGGACGGCAAGGGCAAGATCTTCGACAAGGCCGCGGACACCGCGATCGCCTACAGCCGCGCGCTGGACACCCCGTCCGGCCCGCCGCTCGGCCTGAAGATCAAGTACAAGACGTTCGACAAGCTCGTCTACAGCAAGCTGCGCGCGGTCCTCGGCGGCAGGGGCGAGTACGCCATCTCCGGCGGCGCCCCGCTGGGCGAGCGCCTGGGGCACTTCTTCCGCGGCATCGGCTTCTCGGTCCTGGAGGGCTACGGCCTGACCGAGTCCTGCGCCGCCACCGCCTTCAACCCCTGGGACCGCCAGAAGATCGGCACGGTCGGCCAGCCGCTGCCCGGCTCGGTGATCCGCATCGCCGACGACGGCGAGGTGCTGCTGCACGGCGAGCACCTGTTCAAGGGCTACTGGAACAACGAGGCCGCGACCGCGGAGGCGCTGGCCGACGGCTGGTTCCACACCGGTGACATCGGCACCCTCGACGAGGACGGCTACCTCAAGATCACCGGCCGCAAGAAGGAGATCATCGTCACCGCGGGCGGCAAGAACGTCGCCCCGGCCGTGATCGAGGACCGCATCCGGGCGCACGCCCTGGTCGCGGAGTGCATGGTGGTGGGCGACGGGCGGCCGTTCGTGGGCGCGCTGATCACCATCGACGAGGAGTTCCTGGGCCGTTGGGCGACCGAGCACGGCAAGCCGGCGGGTGCCACCGCGGCGTCGCTGCGTGAGGACGCGGACCTGCAGGCCGCGATCCAGTCGGCAATCGACGACGGCAACGCCGCGGTGTCGAAGGCGGAATCGGTGCGGAAGTTCCGCATTCTGTCCTCCCAGTTCACGGAGGAGTCGGGCCACCTGACGCCGTCCCTGAAGCTCAAGCGCAATGTGGTCGCGAAGGACTACGCGGACGAGATCGAGGCGATCTACCAGAAGTAGTACGCCCCGGTCCTACGGCTCATGGCGCGGTGTCCTCCACGAGGACCCGCGCCATCGTGCGTTCGGCGAGCGCGGTGATCGTCACGAACGGGTTCACCCCGATCGATCCGGGCACCAGTGAGCCGTCGGTGACGTACAGCTTCGAATACCCCTTCACCCGGCCGTAGTTGTCGGTCGCCTTCCCCAACACGCAGCCGCCCAGCGGGTGGTAGCAGAAGTCGTCGGCGAAGACCTTGCTCCCGGAGCCGAACAGGTCGTAGCGGTAGATCGTGGCGTTGGCCGAGTTGATCCGGTCGAAGAGCTTCTTGGCCATGGCGACCGAGACGGCGCTCTGCGCGGCGGTCCAGCCGAGCTTGACCCCGTCGCTCGCCGAGTCGTACGTGAAGGTCGCGCGCTGCGGGTTCTTGGTGATCGCCAGATAGAGGCTGACCCAGGTCTCGAACCCGATGGGCAGCGGGGCGATCTCGGCGAAGACGGGGTTGTCGGTGTTGGCCCAGTCGTCGATGCCCATGACCGGCATGGTCGACTGGTTGGCACCGGTGGTGTCCCAGATGTGGTTGGCGCGTCCGAGCATGGTGTTGCCGTTGGTCCCCCAGCCGGCGCCGACGCTGGAGTCGAGCGCGGGCAGGGTGCCCGTCTCCCGTGCCCGGACGAGGAGTTCAGTGGTGCCGACGCTGCCGCCGCCGAGGAACAGGTAGGTGCAGCTGTACTGCTTGGTCTCGACGACCGCGCCGGTGTTGTCGACCCGGTCGGCGGTGAGCAGGTACGTCCCGTCGCTCGCGCGGCTGACCGCCCTGACCCGCTCCAGCGTGTGGATGGTGACGTTCCCGGTGCCGAGCGCGGAGGCCAGATACGTCTTGTCGAGGCTCCGCTTGCCGTAGTTGTTGCCGTAGATGACCTCCTGCCCGAGCGCGGACTTGGTCGCCGTTCCGGCCGCCTCGCGCTGCATGTAGTCGAAGTCGTAGACGTTCGGCACGAAGGTGGTCTTCAGCCCGGTGTTCGCCGCGGCCTTCCGGGAGGTCCGGGTGAACTGGTACCACTCGGTCGACTCGAACCAGGTGGGGTCGACGGTGTTGACACCGAGCATGGAACGGGCGCGCGGGAAGTACGTGTTGTACATCTCCGTCGCGTCCACGCCCGGGAACTGCTCGGTGAAGTACGACTGGAGCGGGGTGACCGCCATCCCGCCGTTGACCAGCGAACCCCCGCCGACGCCTCGTCCCACGTACACGGACATGTTGTCGAAGTGCACGCGGTCCAGGACGCCGGGATACGAGCTGATGTCCTTGTTGACGACGTCCAGCCACAGGAACGTGGCCAAGGGTGCCTCGGTGCGGGTGCGGAACCACATGGAGCGCTGGTCCGGGGCGGCGGTGGAGCAGAAGACCTTGCCGTCGGAGCCGGGGGTGTTCCAGAGGCGGCCCATCTCCAGGACGACGGTACGGATGCCGGCCTGGCCGAGGCGGAGGGCGGCGACGGCGCCGCCGTAGCCCGAACCGACCACGATGGCGGGGGCGTTGTCGACGGCGGCGGGTTCGGCCGCCTGTGCCGACTGGAGTCCGATGCGGGTGAGACCGGAGGCGGCGGCCGTCTGCAGGGCGACCATGCCCAGGATTTGACGTCTCGTCAGCTGACGCTGCATCAGTTTTGCTGTCATGCGCGCAGCATGTGCGGATTTTCCGGTTCCGCCTAGAGCTACCACCGAGTTGGATCGGACCTTTGGCGCAGCTTTTTACAGAAGTGCCTTCAGCCTCTCCGCGAGCAGGTCCCACCGCCACTTCTCCTCGACCCACTCCCGCCCCCGCTCCCCCATCCGGCGGCGCAGTTCCGCGTCGCCGAGGAGTACGACGATGCGCTCCGCGGCCTCCTCGGGCGAGCCGCCGCGGACGACCCAGCCGGTCTCGCCGTCCAGTACCGCGTCGGGGGCGCCGCCCGAGTCGCCCGCGACGACGGGCAGGCCGGTCGCGGAGGCCTCCAGGTAGACGATGCCGAGCCCCTCGACGTCGAGCCCGCCCCGGCGGGTCCGGCACGGCATCGCGAACACGTCCCCGGCGCCGTAGTGCGCGGGCAGCTCGGACCAGGGCACCGCGCCCGTGAAGCGCACGGAGTCGGCGACCTGGGTCTCCCGGGCCAGCTTGCGCAGCTCCTTCTCGTACGGACCGCCGCCGACGATCAGCAGCACCGCGTCCGGCTCGGCGGCCAGGATGCGCGGCATCGCGAGGACGAGGGTGTCCTGCCCCTTGCGCGGCACCAGCCGGGACACGCACACGACCACCGGCCGGTCGCTCAGCCCGAGCCGCGCCCGGACGGCGTCACCGCCCGACTCGGGGTGGAAGGTCTTCTCGTCGACCCCCGGCGGCAGCTGCACCATCCGCCCGGCCGCCTCCGGCGTCAGGGCGGAGGCGATCCGCGAACGCGTGTACTCCCCGAGGTAGGTGATCGTGTCCGTCGACTCCCCGATCCGGCGCAGCAGTCCGCGCGCGGCGGGCAGCTGCGCCCACCCCGCCTCGTGACCGTGGGTCGTGGCCACCAGCCGCTCGGCGCCCGCCTTCCGCAGCGCAGGCGCCATCAGCCCGAGCGGCGCCGCCGCCCCGAACCACACCGACGTACACCCGTGTTCGCGCAGCAGCCCGACGGCCCGCCGGGTCGCGCCCGGCGTGGGCAGCAGCATCGTCGTACGGTCGCGTACGACGGTGAAGGGCTGCTCGGCGTCGAAGGCGGCGGTCGCCTCGACACCCTCCCGGCTCCGCTTCCAGGTGGAGGCGTAGACGACGAGGCGCTCGGGGTCCAGGCGCAGCGCCATGTTGTGCAGAAACGCCTGGATACCGCCCGGCCGGGGCGGGAAGTCGTTCGTCACGATCAGGGTCTTGTGCATCGCGGCCGACCCTATCCAACGGGCGCGCACAGCTCGGCACGGCCACGTTTATGGCAAGCACACAGCTAGGCAGGACATCATGTTCCCCTCAAGGGGACGCGGACGAACAGGGGCTCCGGTGGACATTGCAGGTACAAGGCGGTCCCTGGCGGGACTGCTGGGGACCTGGGGCCTGACCAGGCTGTTGCTGCTGCTGTTCGTCCTCAAGGTGTTCGTCTTCCCGGGCCCGGACGTCACGACCGACGTGTCCGTGATCTACCACGGCTGGTACGAGACGCTGCGCACCGGCACCTTCCCGCTGGACGACGTCACCTGGCAGTACCCGCCCGCCGCCGCCCTGGCGATCCTCTCCCCCGCCCTGCTGGGCTTCCTCTCGTATCCGACGGCGTTCTTCGTCCTCGCCTTCGTGGCGGACCTGGCCGTCCTCTCGCTGCTCCTGTATGCGGGCCTGCGCCCCGGGAAAGCGTTGCGCGGGGCCTGGGTGTGGGTGGTGGGCGTTCCGCTGCTCGGGCCGACCGTGTACGCCCGCTACGACGTGATGGTCACCGCGGTGGCCGTGGCAGGCCTGCTCGCGGGCGCCCGGCATCCCCGCGTGATGGGCGTCCTCGTGGGCTTCGGGGCCATGGTGAAGGTGTGGCCGGCGCTGCTGCTGGTCGGCGTCCGCAAGCGCGGCGCCTGGGGCTGGGCCGCCGGCACCGTCGTCGCGCTCTCGGCCCTGTTCGCGGTGTCCATGCCCGGCGCGTTCTCCTTCCTGACCTTCCAGCGCAACCGCGGCACCGAGGTGGAGTCGCTGGGCTCCCTCGTCTTCCACATCGCCCGGCAGTTCGGCTGGGACGGCCGGGTGCTGTTCAACTACGGCTCGGTGGAGTTCGTCGGCCCGTACGTCAACCTCGTCAGCTCGGCGGCCCTGTTCCTGACCGGGGTCGCCTTCGGCTGGCTGCTGCTGTGGCGGCTGATGGCGACGCGCTTCCTGCCGAACACGCTCGCCGACGCGGCCTTCACGGGGGTGCTGATGTTCACGGCCACCAGCCGCGTGATCAGCCCGCAGTACATGGTGTGGCTGGTCGGTACGGCGGCCGTGTGCCTGTGCTTCCGGAGCAGCCGGATGGGGCTGCCCGTGGGCCTGGTCCTCGCGGCCGCCTTCGTGACGGTGCTGGAGTTCCCCATCTGGTTCCAGCACGTCGTCATGAGCGACACCCTCGGCGTCACGCTCCTGACCGTCCGCAACGGCCTGCTGGTCGTCGCCGCCCTGCTCGCGGCCGTGGAGCTGTGGCGCTCGACGGTCTCCCGCGAGCCCGTACCCGCCCTCCCCACTCAGGCGACCCGCACCAGGGAGACGTCGACCTCGTCCTGACGCCGAGCACGCCGGAACAGCACGGCCACCACAGCACACTGCACGGCCATCGCGAGTGCCAGCGCCAGGCACACCCCTGGCAGGCCGAGCCCCGACAGGCCGTACGCGAGCGGGAGTTGGACCGCCGTGCCGAGCACCGTCACCCGCAGCAGCACCGGCGCTCCCCCACTCCCCTCGAAGACGCCGCCGAGCGCGATGAAGCAGGCCATCAGGAGCAGGTAGGGCCCGATGCAGCGCAGGAACAGGACACCGTCGTGGGCGACCCCGGAGCCCGCGCCGAAGGCGGCCATGAGCCAGGGGGCGGTGACGAACAGCAGCACGGCCGCCCCGAGCCCGACCGTCCCGGACACGAGCAGCGCCTGCCGTCCGATCGCCCGCCCCGCGTCCCGACCGGCTCCCCGCGTGTGCGCGGTGTGGATCGAGGCGGCCTGCCGCACCGAGTAGAACGCCATGGTGGCGACGTACATGACCTTGTACGCGATCGAGTACGCGGCCACCGCCGTCACCCCGAGCCGCGCCACGACGGCGACCAGGACCAGCGCACCGCCCTGCCGCACGGTGAAGTCGGCGGACATGGGCAGCCCGGTCGCCAGCGTCCGCCGCAGCGCGGCCCGGACCGGCTCGGCGAGCCGGACCTCAACGGCCTTGCGCAGCAAGGCGTTCCGCCGCACCGCGAACAACCCCGCCCCAAGGGCCACGCACCGGCACAGCACCGTCGAGGCGGCGGCGCCCCGCACTCCGTACCAGTGGATCAGAAACGGGTCGCAGACCAGAATCAGCCCGTTGGCCAGCAGCGCCAGCCGCATCGGGGTCCTCGTGTCGCCGGCGCCCTTGAGGATGCCGTCGACGAGGTTCTGCGCGAAGAAGACGGCGATGCCCGGCAGCGAGATCGCGAAGTAGGCGACGGCGAGCGGCAGCGCCGCGCCCCCGCCCAGCACCAGCCGGGCCAGCGGTTCGCGCAGCAGCAGCCCGCCCGCCACGACGACGGGCGTGACCAGCGCGCACAGGGCCCAGCCCCCGCGGACGGCCGACCGCACCGCCGCCGGATCCCGCGCTCCCCTGGCGTGCGCGACCAGCACCGTCGTACCGGTGGCGAAGACCATCGAGACGCCGAGCAGCACGTTCTCGGTGTTGGTCGCCACGGCCACGGCGGCCACGGCCGGACTGCCGAGCCGGGAGACCCAGACGGTGTTGATGATCCCGGCGGCGACGGTGGCGAGAAGGGAGAAGTAGACAGGGCGGGCGAGCGAGATGAGCTGATTGCGATGAGAGTTCACGATCCGACCCCCTCGAAACGAGCTACCTCTAAACGATGTAGCTCGATAAGAGGTAGCATGGCCTCGCCGCACCCGCAAGGAGGGAACATTGCTCGAACTGTCGATCCTCGGCTTCCTGGCCGAAGAACCGCTCCACGGCTACGAGTTGAAGGAGCGTGTCAAGGCGCTGAGCGGCCACGTCCGCCCGGTCAGCGACGGCGCCCTCTACCCGGCCCTCACCCGTCTCGTCACCGCGGGCAAGCTCGACCAGCGGACCGAGCCGGGCACCAGCGCGGCCCCGCGCCGCATGCTCTCCCTCACCGACCAGGGCCGCGAGGACCTGCTGGAGCGCCTGCGCCACCCCAAACAGGCGGAGATCACGGATCACGTCCGCTTCAACACGGTCCTCGCCTTCCTGCGGCACCTTCCGGACCGCCGGGAGCAGGCCGAAGTGCTGCGCCGCCGCCTGGAGTTCCTCGAAACGCCGGCGAGCTTCTTCTACGACAAGGGACGACCCGTCCGTGCGGAGGGGACGGACGATCTGTTCCGGCAGGGCATGCTGCGGGTCGCTCGGGCCACGGGCGAGGCGGAGCGCACATGGCTCAGGGAGGCCATCGCCCTCCTGGATCAGCTGAGTTGAGACTGCAGGTAGCCCCGCCACTCCTTCGTGAACTCCTCCGGCGTCGTCCCCAGCACCGTCTTCAGCGCGTTCTCGACCGAGCCCGCCCGCTGCTTGTGGTCGCCGACGGCGCGGTAGAACCGGCCCAGCCGTTCCTGGCCCCACTGCTGGGCGATCAGCCGGCAGGCCAGCCAGCCGCCCTCGTAGGCCTGCGCCAGCTTTGTCGCGTCGCCACTGAAGCCGAAGTCCCGGTCGGTCGGCAGCCGCGCCGGCACCCGCCCCGCGGCCACCGCGCGCGCCAGCTCGGGCGCGGCCTCGGCCGGGGTGCGGCCGGTGCCGAGGTAGCCGATCCAGTCGGCGTACCCCTCGGACAGCCACAGCGGGGTCGCGGCCGTGGTGTGAGCGCGGGTGGCGACGTGGGTGGTCTCGTGGGTGAGGACGACCTGCTTGCCCAGGGGACCGAGGAGGGCGTACGCGTCCGGGTTGACGATGATCCGGTCCGCGGGCGCGTTCGGCGGGCCGCCCACCTCGCCGGTGGTGACCGCCGCGATCCCGCGGTACTGGGAGGCGGGCGAGCCGAGCAGCCCCGCCATGCCCTCCACCGACCCCGGTACGAGCACGACGACGCGCCGGATCCAGGCGGTGCCCCACGCCCCGGACACGTCCGGCACCGCGAGGTCCGCCAGATCCGCGTAGCTGTGCAGCGCCTCGCTGGACTGTCCGACGCCGAGGACGATGCTGTGCTTGCCTCGTACGACGGTCACCTCGCCCTGGTCCCACAGCTGCTGGGCGGACTTCTTGGCGGGCACGTCGGCGTCCACGTACCAGTGCCCGTCCATCTCCCGGGACAGGGTCAGGGTGCGGCCGACGGTGACGGGGGCCTTGTCGTACCCCTCGACGCGGTAGCGCAGTTCGGCGTCGGCGGTGGCCTTGTCGCCGCTGCGGTGCAGGGCGGTCACGCGGTACGACCAGGCGGCGAGGGGCACCCCGCGCAGGTTCTCGAACCAGCTGAGCGCGCCCGTCTTCAGGAAGGCCGCCCGGTCGCGGTCGAGGACGGCGGTGGAGCGCCGGTCGAGGACCCGCTGCAGATCGACCTTGGCGCTGCCGCCGCCGGGCTGCCCGCCGCACGCCACCAGAGAGACGAGCAGCAGCACGAGCGCCACCACTGAGGACCTCGACGCCCGCCTACGACCAGCCACCTTTCCGATCGTACGGCCGACGGGGCGGTTGGTCAGACCCTCGTGACCGAGGACACCGGCAGCATTCCCACCGGGTCGTAGCGCACGGGCGCGCCGGGGTAGGGCGCGTGGATCACCTGGCCGTTGCCCATGTACATCGCGACATGGCTGGCGTCGGACCGGTAGACGACCAGGTCGCCGGGGCGCGCCTGGGACAGCGGGATCTGCCGGCCGGCGTACCGCTGCTCCTGCGAGGTGCGCGGCAGATGGACTCCGGCCTGCGCGTACGACCACTGCATCAGGCCCGAACAGTCGAAGCCGGAGGGGCCGGTGGCGCCCCAGATGTACGGCATGCCGAGTGCCGAGCGGGCGGCGGCGATCGCGGCGGCTGCGCGGGCCGAGGCCGGGAGGGCGCTGCCGAGGTCGGGGATGACGTCACGGCCGGCCCGGGAGGCGCGGTCGTAGGCGGCACGCTCGGCGTACGGCAGGGAGTTGAGCAGTCGGCGGGCCTTGGCGAGCTTCTTCTCGACGGCCTTCTTGTGGGTGGCGACGGCCTTGCGGCTCTTGTCCAGGTCGGCGAGCTTGCCGGCCGCCTCGGCGCGCTCCTGGGCGAGTTCGCGCATCGCGGACTGGAGGTCCTTGAGTTCGCCGGCCTGGTGGGCGGTGATGCGGTCGATGACGGAGGCCTTGTCGAGATAGTCGGCCGGGTCGTCGGAGAACAGCAGGGCAAGGGAGGGGTCGATGCCGCCGGAGCGGTACTGGGCGCCGGCCAGCGAACCGAGCGACTCCCGCATGGAGTTGATGCGCTGCTGCTGCCGGGCGATGCGGTCCTGGGCGTCGCTCACCTGCCTGCGCAGCGTGTCGGCACTCTCGTCGGCCTTGTTGTAGGCCTCGGTGGCCTTCTCGGCCTCCTCGTAGAGGCGGTCCACCTCGGCCTTGGTGTGGTCGTGCGGAGCGGCGTTCGCCGGTACGGCGCCGAGGGCGGAGGCCGCGGCGGACAACACACACAGGGCGGCGCCGGCGCCCCGGTTGAACCCGGACGTCGGTGCAAGGCGGCGATGAGACCCCACGGGAAGCCGCGCTCCTTCCGCTGGCGACAAGGACTGCCTCCCCGCCGCAGCAGGGAAACGCGGCAGACAGTAGCCCCGCGGGAGGGCACCGGCCAAAGACCTCCGTGGGCACACAACGTGACGCCCCGCCTCTGACGCAGGTCATCGGCGGGGCGTGGGGTCAGCGCGGGTTCACGCAATTCGCCCGTTCGGGCGGTTCGGTGTCCTGATCTTGAAACGCATCCCCGAGGGGATGAGCGTCAGATCCGGACGCCGAACTGGAACGGCATGTCGGCGATCGACTCGTAGCGCACGACGGTGCCGGTGCGCGGGGCGTGCAGCACTTGGCCGTTGCCCGCGTAGAGACCGACGTGGTGCTGGTCGTTGTAGAAGATGACGAGGTCGCCGACCTTGAGCTGGCTCTGGCTGTAGATCCTCGTGCCGGCGTTGGCCTGCGCCTGCGAGGTGCGCGGTATGGAGACGCCGGCCTGGCCGTAGGCCCAGGAGGTCAGGCCCGAGCAGTCGTAGGAGGCGGTGCCCGTGGCGCCGTAGACGTACGGCTTGCCGAGCTGGGTCTGGGCGGCCTGGAAGGCGGCGAGCGCACGGCCGGAGGCGGCGCTGGTGTTGCCGAGGTCCACGCGGTCCGCGGAGGAACGGCTGGCGCGGGCGTCGGCGGCGGCGAGGGCCGCGCGCTCGGCTGCCGTCAGGGAGTTGAGCAGCTTCTGCGCCTGGGCGAGCTTGCCCTGAACTTCCTTCTTCTTCTTGGCCAGTTCGGTGCGGGTGGAGGCGAGGTCCTTGAGCTTGTCGGAGGCCTCGGACCGCTCCTGGGCGAGCTCGCGCTGCTTCTCCTGGATCTTCTTCAGCGCCTCGACCTGCTGGGAGCTGAGCTGGTCCGCGGTGGACGCCTTGTCCAGGTAGTCGTCCGGGTTCGACGACAGGAACAGCTGGAGGGAGGAGTCGATGGAGCCGGTGCGGTACTGGGCCGCCGCCGCCATGCCGATGGAGTCGCGCAGCGTGTTGAGCTCCTCCTGGCCGCGGGCGACGTTGTCCTGGATGGTGGAGATTTCCTTCTGCAGCTTCTGCTGCTTCTCCTTGGCGCCGTCGAGCTTCTCGGTGGCCTGCTCGGCCTCCTCGTAGAGCTTGTCGACCTTCGCCTTGACCTCGTCCTTGCTGGGCTTCTCGCTCGGCGCGGCGTTGGCGGCCTGCGCGCTGAAAGCGACGGCGGCAGCGGCTGCGGTGGTCAGCACGGTCACGCGTGTGCGACTCGGCTGCTTGGGTCGACGGTGGGACGGCACGGAGGTGAACTCCTTCTTCTGAGTGATCACCCGCTCGGAGGTTCGAGCCCAGACCCTAGTGATGTTCCTGTGATCAGATCAAATCCTCACACCAAAAAATCCCGTCACGCAATGCATTCTTTGCACACAACTCACATGCAGTGATCCTCGATTGACGCTACGTTGCGTGACGATCCCGCCAATTCGGGCATTAAACCTAGAAGTTCGACCTTCGGGACAGACGCCCGGGACAGACGCCCGGGACAGACGCCCGGGACAGGCTCGGCACAGGCTCAGGACAGCCGCTTGAGCAGCATCGCCGAGGCGACCGGCCGCGCCCCCGCGCGGGCCACTCCGTCGGCCACCTCACGGTCGGTGGAGGCGACGATGACGGGCCTGCCGGGCGGCTCGGCGCGCACCAGCTGGCGGATCACCTCGTCGGCGGTGACGCCGGGTTTGGAGAACAGCACCCGCACTCCGCGCGGCGGCGCCAGCAGCACCGGAGCGGCCAGCTCGGCCCCGTCGAAGACACAGGTGACCTCGGCGCCGGTCTGCGCGGCGAGCTGCGAGAGCTGGCCGAGAAGCCTCAACCGCTGCTTCTCCAGGGGCATTTGGGGATAGCCGGTCTTGGTGACGTTGTAGCCGTCGACGACCAGGTGCGCCTGCGGCAGCGCGAGCAGCTGGTCCAGGATCGCGGGGTCGTTTTCGGACAACGCCCGCGCGGCGATGTCCTTCGGGGTCATTCGCCCCGGTTCGACCGCATCGACGGTCTCGGCCGGCCGTACGGACACGGGCGGCAACGCCAGCTCCCGGCGCAGCCCTTGGGCCGCGTCCAGCACGGTGTCCAGAAGCAGCCGGACGCGCATGTCCTCGACACTGCGCCCCTCGCGCGCTGCTTTACGCGTGGCCTCCAGGGCGGCCTCCGCCTCCCCGAGCCGTGACTTCAGGCGCCGGGACTCGCTCTCGGCGGCGGAGATCTGGGCCTGCCCCTCCGTGCGTACGGCCTCCATCTCGGCATGCGTCTTGCGCAGGGCGGCCTCGCCCCGTCTGACGTCGCTGACGGCGGCGCGCAGCTTCCGGTGCAGCGAGTCGGCTTCCTTCTTGGCGGCTTCCAGCTCGGCGCGCAGCCGCTCGGTGTCGACCCGGGTCTGCTCACGGGCCTTCTCGAGCTCCTCGCGCAGCCGCTCCAGCTCGGCCCGGCTCTCCTCGTCGGCGCGCTCGGCGTCGGCCCGCTGGGCCTCCTCGCCGGCCGCGGTCACGAGCTTCACCCAGCCCGTGGGCCGCAGAACATAGGCCGCGGCCGCCACGTCGAGCGGATCCGCGGCCGGGGGCGGTGAGCCCGAGTCGAGAGCGTCTGCGAGTTCCGACTGCGCCTCTCTCAGCTTCTCGCTGATGCGCTGCCTGAACAGCGGATCCGTCTCCAGCGCCGCCGCCATCGCATTGCCGGCGAACTTGGCCCGTCGATTCGGTGCGAAACGGGCGTACTGCCTGAGCTGTGCGGGCAGTTCACCGACGGTCAGCCCGCCGAACCCGTCCGAGACGATCTGGACGACCCTGCGGCGCACCCCGTCGGGCAGCGGACGGTCAAGCACCTCGGCGGTGCCGTCGTCCGGCCCCCCGCCCGTGGTCTCCACCATCCGTCACACCCCATTACCTGTGGGGCCGCTCCGCTCAGGAGTCGGCGCCCGGCCTGTCCACGAGTTCCACCTGATCCACCGCGTTGCACCACCGGCAGCGCACCGACTCGATGGTCTCACTGACCACCTCGCGCTCCTCGACCTTGGACTCGCCGGCCAGATCGAGGTGGACGTACTCGACGACCTTCGACGACCGCGTCACGTCGAAACGCGTGAGGTTGCCGCAGAGAGTGCAGCGCCACCGCGTCGAGGCCGTCGGCAGGGGAACCGTCATCGTGACTGTGCTCTTTCCTTCTAGGTCTTCCAGTGTCCGTGACGCACCGGCTTCCCGGGGCGTGTGGCTCGTAACCCTACGGCCTGGCGGGGACTCGCCGCCCGCCCGTCCACGGCGGCGAGGCGGTCTGGGCGACTGCGTCCCGTTACGTCATGCTCTGTGTTCATGATCAGCAACTGGAGCCCGACCGTCAGCAGAGCGACCCGCCGCCCCGCGGCGCCGGTGACATACGTGCTGATCACCCTGTGCTGCCTGGTCTTCGTGATCGGCCCGGCAGCGGGCCTCAATCCGGCCTACGGCTCCGGCGACGCACTGCTCGCCGCCCAGCGCGCCTATTTCCACCACTGGGGCGTGGTCCCGGGCGAGCTGTTCCAGGCCTCCCCCAGGGCCGCCCTGACCCCCGCCACGGCGCTGTTCGTCCACGGCAGCTGGGTGCACCTGCTCGGCAACATGCTCTTCCTCTACGTCTTCGGCGTGATGACAGAGGAACGCATGGGCCCGCTCCGGTTCACCGTGTTCTACGTCGGCTGCGGCTACCTCGCCCTGATGGGGTACGCGGCGGCCAACGCCACGTCCGAGCAGTCCCTGGTCGGCGCCTCCGGGGCGATCTCGGCGGTCCTGGGCGCTTTTCTCTACCTGTTCCCCGGCGCCAGGGTGACCAGCCTCCTGCCGTTCCTCTTCTTCCTTCCGCTGCGCTTCCCCGCGTGGGTCGTCCTGCCCTTCTGGGCTGCCCTGCAGTGGCTGGCGGCGGGGCGCGCTGCCAGCGGCCCCGGGGTGGCCTATCTGGCCCACCTGGTGGGCTTCGGCCTGGGCTTTGTCTTCGCCTGGGTGCTGTTCGGAAGCAAGAAGGGCCCGAAGGGCGGCCTTGGAAGGGCGGTGGTGGGAGACGGGCGGGCGACTAGAGTAAAGGCCGCCCCAGCTCCGGCCCCCGAGGGAGAGAACCAGCCGTGATCACCGCGATCGTCCTCATCAAGACCAGCGTGGACCGGATCCCCGAGATCGCGGAGCGGATCGCCGCGCTGGAGTCGGTGAGCGAGGTCTTCTCGGTCACCGGCACGTACGACCTGATCGCCATGGTGCGCGTGAAGCAGCACGAGGATCTGGCCGAGGTCATTCCCGGCAGCATCAGCAAGATCCCGGGCGTCGAGGGCACGGACACGCACGTCGCGTTCCGCACCTACTCCCAGCACGACCTGGAGGCGGCGTTCGCGATCGGTCTGGACTCCTGACCGCCGAACACCGCCTCCGGGCGTAGCACTGCTCAGACCGCGGGGACGCAGCGGCCGTCCTCCGTGCGGTACCGCCACTGCGCGCCATCGCGCACGAGCTCCTTCACGGCGGTCACGAAGCGCTCGACGTGCTCGTCGGGGGTGCCGGCGCCGAAGCTGACGCGGATCGCGTTGAGGGACTTCTCGCCGGGCGCGGCCTCGGGGGCGCCGCATTCGCCCTGAGTCTGCGGGTCGCTGCCCAGGAGGGTGCGCACCAGCGGATGGGCGCAGAAGAGACCGTCGCGGACGCCGATGCCGTACTCGGCGGAGAGCGCAGCGGCGAAGTGCGAGCTGTTCCAGCCCTCGACGACGAAGGAGATCACGCCGACGCGGGGCGCGTCGGCGCCGAAGAGGGAGAGGACCCGGACCTCGGGCACCTCGGCGAGGCCCGCACGGACGGTGTCGATCAGGTGCTGCTCACGGGCGACCAGGGTGTCGAAGCCGGCCTCGGTGAGGGCCTTGCAGGCCGAGGCGATGGAGTAGGCGCCGATGACGTTGGGCGACCCCGCCTCGTGCCGGGCGGCGGTGTCGTGCCACTCCACGTCCACTCCCCCGTCCTCGCGCCGCGTGACCTTGCGGCTGGCGCCGCCGCCCGCGAGGTACGGGTCGGCCGCCTGCAGCCAGTCGGCGCGGCCGGCCAGCACGCCGGAGCCGAAGGGCGCGTACAGCTTGTGCCCGGAGAAGGCGATCCAGTCGACGTCGAGGTCCTGTACGGAGACCGGGTGGTGCGGGGCGAGCTGGGCGGCGTCCAGGACGATGCGGGCGCCGTGGGCGTGGGCGGCGGCCGCCAGCTCGCGCACGGGCCACAGCTCGCCGGTGACGTTGGAGGCGCCGGTGACGCAGACCAGGGCCGGGCCGTACGGGTCGCGGTCGGCGAGGGCGCGCTCCAGGGTCTCGACGGCCGCCCGCGGGGTGCGCGGGGCGTTGAGATAGGTGACCCGGGCGTCCTTCCAGGGCAGCAGGCTGGCGTGGTGCTCGGTCTCGAAGACGAAGACCTGGCAGTCGGCGGGCAGGGCCTGGGCCAGAAGGTTGAGGGAGTCGGTCGTCGACCGGGTGAAGACCAGCTGGTCGTCGGCCCGGCAGTCCAGGAACTCGGCGACCGTCCTGCGGGCGTTCTCGAAGAGGTCGGTCGACAGCTGGGAGAGGTACCCGGCGCCGCGGTGGACACTGCCGTAGTACGGGGCGTAGGCCGCCACGTCGTCCCACACCCGCTGGAGGGCCGGGGCGCTGGCCGCATAGTCGAGCGCGGCGTAGGTGACCTCGCCGCCCGTCACGAGCGGGACGGTGACATCCCGTCCCAGAACGGGCAGCTGGGCACAAAGGGTCTGGGCGGCGGCAGCGGTGGAGACAGACATGGCGAACTCCTGTGAGAAGCAAGAAGAATCACCGCGCGAGCAGCTACGGCTCAAGCACGGAGAAAGTGAAAGGGGTGTGTGGAGGCGGGGCTCTACGCCCTATCGCATTCGCTTGCTCACAGAAGGCTCCCTCGATGACCAGGACCCCTGGCGTTTCTCGAGGGGTCCGCGCTTGCCGTAGACCTCGCTGCCTACGACCTGGTCTTCACCCGGGGCACCCCGCCACGGACGGAGGGTTGCCGGACAGTCGGCCGGGGCCTCATGACTGTCACTCATGACCTGAACAGGAACGTACGTGAAGTGATCGCGGTCCCGCAACTCCTGTCCGGATTACGGGACCGCGCTCCCCCGCTATGCGTTGCTCGCGGCCACCCAGCGCTCCAGCGCCCGCTTGGCCGCGCCCGAGTCGATCGACTCCGCCGCCTTGGCCATGCCGGCCCGGATCTGCTCGGCCAGCGTCCCGGGGCCCGGGTCGAGCGCCACGAGCGCCGCGGCCGAGTTCAGCACCACGGCGTCCCGTACGGGACCCGTCTCGCCGTCGAGGAGCCGGCGGGCGACCTCCGCGTTGAACGACGGGTCACCGCCCCGCAGCGCCTCCACCGGCACCAGCTCGATGCCGACGTCCCGCGGGTCGAAGCTCTCCTCGGTGACCTTGCCGTCGCGGACGACCCAGACGTGGGAGGTGGCGGTGGTCGTCAGCTCGTCGAGGCCGTCGTCGCCGCGGAAGACCAGGGAGGAGTTGCCCCGCTCGGCCAGGACGCCCGCGATCATCGGCGCGATCCGCGGGTCGGCGACGCCGACCGCCTGGGCCTTCACCTTTGCCGGGTTGGTCAGCGGACCGAGCGCGTTGAAGACCGTCCGGATGCCCAACTGGCCGCGGGCGGCGGCCACATGACGCAGCGCCGGGTGGAACTTCACCGCGAAGCAGAAGGTGATGCCCGCCTCCTCCGCGACCTCGGCCACCCGCCGGGGCGTGAGGTCGAGGTTGACGCCCAGCTTCTCCAGGACGTCCGAGGAGCCGGATGCCGACGAGGCCGCGCGGTTGCCGTGCTTGACGACCTTCGCGCCGGTGCCGGCCACCACGATCGACGACATCGTGGAGATGTTCACCGTCTTCGCGCCGTCGCCGCCCGTACCGACGATGTCGACCGTGCGGCCCGACACCTCGATCACGTTGGCGTGCTCGTACATCGCCCGGACCACGCCGGTGATCTCCTCGACGGTCTCGCCCTTGGCGCGCAGCGCCACCACGAAACCGGCGATCTGCGCGTCGGTGGCCTCGCCGCGCATGATCTGGTCCATCGCCCAGGCCGTCGCGTCGGCGCTCTGGTCACGGCCGTACAGCAGGGCGTTCAGTACCTCGGGCCAGGAACGGCCCGCCGCGGTGTCGCCTCCAGCGGGGGTCACAGCGCTCATAAGGCCGCTCCTGGGTGTCGTAGAAGGGGGAATTCCTCTAGGAAGTCCGACCCCCACCCTATCCAGCCGGAAGGCAAGGCGAAGGGCCCCGTCCGAACACCGGACGGGGCCCTTCTACCGTGGCTGTGGCGAGCCGCAGCGATCAGTGGTGGCCGTGGCCGCTCGTGATCTCCTTGTACTCCTCGACGGTCGGCTTCGGAATCTGGGACTCGTCGCCGTAGTACGCCTCGCTGAGCTTGGCGCGCAGCTTCTCGGAGCCCTTCACCTTGCGCTCGACGCCGTTCTCGTCGGTGGTCGCACCGATCTCGAGCGGCTTGTACTGCTCGTGCGCCGTGAGGGTGTGCAGCGCGTCCTGGCTGAGCGGCTCGTGGACCTCGATGAACTCACCGTGCGGCAGACGCTTGATGATGCCCGACTCGCGGCCGTGCAGCACCTTGTCCTTGTCGCGGCGCTGGAGGCCGAGGCAGATCCGCTTGGTGGCGATGAACACGAGCACCGGCACCAGGAAGAACGCACACCGCACGAACCAGGTGATCGCGTTGATCGACAGGTGGAAGTGCGTGGCCCAGATGTCGTTGCCACCACCGACCAGCAGGACGAAGTACCACGAGATCCAGGCGGTACCGAACGCCGTACGCGTCGGGGCGTTGCGCGGGCGGTCCAGGATGTGGTGCTCACGCTTGTCGCCGGTGACCCAGGACTCGATGAACGGGTAGACCGCGATCGAGACCAGGACCAGCGGGAAGATGACCAGCGGGATGAACACACCCAGGACGAGCGTGTGGCCCCACAGGTTGATCTCCCAGCCCGGCATGACACGGATCAGGCCCTCGGAGAAGCCCATGTACCAGTCGGGCTGGGCGCCCGTGGACACCATGTCCGGACGGTAGGGACCCATCGCCCAGATCGGGTTGATCGAGGCGATCGCCGCCACCACCGCGATGACACCGAAGACCAGGAAGAAGAAGCCTCCGGCCTTGGCCATGTACACCGGCAGCAGCGGCATGCCGACGACGTTGTTGTTCGTCTTTCCGGGACCCGCGTACTGCGTGTGCTTGTGGTAGAAGACCAGGATCAGGTGGCCGACCACCAGGCCGAGCATGATGCCCGGCAGCAGCAGGATGTGGATCGAGTAGAAGCGGGCCACGAAGTCGCCGCCCGGGAACTCTCCGCCGAAGAGGAAGAACGACAGGTACGTGCCGACGATCGGCACGGACAGGACCGCGCCCTCCATGAAGCGGACACCGGTGCCGGAGAGCAGGTCGTCCGGGAGCGAGTAACCGGTGAAGCCGGTGAACATGCCCAGGACGAACAGCAGGAAGCCGAACAGCCAGTTGACCTCACGCGGCTTGCGGAACGCGCCGGTGAAGAACACGCGCATCATGTGCACGAACATGCCGGCGAGGAAGATCAGCGCCGCCCAGTGGTGGATCTGCCGGATCAGCAGACCACCGCGCACATCGAAGGAGATGTGCAGGGTGGAGTTGAACGCCTCCGACATCAGCTGGCCCTGCAGCGGGATGTAGCTGCCGTGGTACTCCACCTCGTTCATCGACGGGTGGAAGAACAGCGTCAGGTACACACCCGTGAGGATGATGATGATGAAGCTGTAGAGGCAGACCTCGCCCAGCATGAACGACCAGTGGTCGGGGAAGATCTTGCGCATGTTGGACTTGGCCAGGGAGTAGATCCCCAGCCGGCCGTCCGCCCAGTCGGCGACGCGCTCGCCTGTCGGCGCTTTGTCGCGCCGGGCCTCTGTGGTCTCGTTGGTGCTCATCCGCGCTCCCAGAATGCAGGACCGACGGGCTCTTCGAAGTCGCCGAGCGCCTCGAGGTAGCCCTGGTCGTTCACGCCGATACGCAGCTGCGGCAGGGCGTGACCGGCGGGGCCGAAGATCACTCGGGCACCGTCGGAGAGGTCGAAGGTGGACTGGTGACAGGGGCACAGCACGTGGTGCGTCTGCTGCTCGTACAGGGAGATCGGGCAACCGACGTGGGTGCAGATCTTCGAGTACGCGACGATGCCCTCGTGCGACCACTCGAGCTCGCGCTTGTCCTTGATGTTGTCCGGCTGGATCCGGACGATCATCAGGGCCGACTTGGCGATCTCGGTCTGGAAGTTCTCGTCGTGCTCCTCCAGGCCCTCGGGCTTGGCGAAGGTGAGCGAGCCGACGGCGACGTCGGAGGCGCGCAGCGGCTCGTTCGTGTTCATGTTGACGAGCAGCTTGCCCTTGGACCACAGCGTGTGGCGCAGCTTGGTCCCGGGCAGCGGGCCGAGGTCGCGCAGCAGCATGACGCCGGAGAGCGGGAACAGTGCCAGCGCACCGAACATCGTGTTGCGGATCAGCTTGCGACGACCGAGCGCGGACTCCTTGGCACCCTGCCGGAAGTCGTCCATCACCTTCGCCTTGACCTCGGGCGAGGCCTCGATGGGGTGACGCTCGTCGGCGACCTCCACGTCGGACATCAGGGTGCGGGCCCAGTGGACCGCGCCCGCGCCGATCGCGAACAGGGCGAGACCCAGGGTCATGCCCAGCGCGAAGTTCAGCGCGTTGATGTGGCCGATCGGGAAGACGAAGATCGCCTTGTCGTGCGGGATCGCCACGTACGAGGCGATGAAGCCGACCGTGGCCAGCATCGAGACCGTGAAGAGCATGGCCACCGTGCGCTCGGACCGCCTGGCGGCCAGCTCGTCGATGTCCTGTACCCGGTGCTCGTGGGGCGGCAGACCGGGGTCCGCGAACGGGTTCTTCTCGTCCGCGACGGTCACCGCACCGTGCTCGCCGTGCTCGTTGTGTCCTGCGGACTGCTCAGCCGGCAGGTTCTCTTCTGGAATGTCTTGGCTACTCATGACTTCTTGGCCTTTGCGGTCCGAGCGGCGACCCAGACGGCGACCGCGATCAGCGCGCCGAGTCCGAAGATCCAGGCGAACAGGCCCTCGGAGACCGGGCCGAGACCGCCCAGCTCAAGGCCGCCGGGGCTCTCGGTGTTGTCACCGTTGACCGCGTTCAGGTACGCGATGATGTCCTTCTTGTTCTGCTCCGACAGCGTGGTGTCGGGGAACGACGGCATGTTCTGCGGGCCGGTCTGCATGGCCTCGTAGATGTGCTTCGGGTCGACGCCTTCGAGGTCCGGCGCGAACTTGCCGTGCGTCAGCGCGCCACCCTTGCCGGTGAAGTTGTGGCACTGCGCGCAGTTGGTACGGAACAGTTCGCCACCCTTGGCGATGTCCGCACCGTCCGGGCCGTACTGCGACTTCGTGGGGACGGTCGGGCCGGCGCCGAGGGAGGAGATGTACGCCGCAAGCTGGTCGATCTCGGCCTGCGTGTAGATGACCTTCTTCTTCGGGACCTGTGCGCCCGGCTGCTGGGCCGGCATACGGCCGGTGCCGACCTGGAAGTCGACGGCCGCGGAACCCACGCCCACGAGGCTCGGACCGTCGGAGGTGCCCTGACCGCCGGTGCCGTGGCAGCTGGCGCAGCCCACGGAGTAGAGCTTCTTGCCCTCGTCGATGGCGAGAGACTGGGCGGTTTCATCGGCCTGCGCCTTGCTCGCGGGTGCGAACGCGGCGTACAGCCCCCCGGTGCATGCCAGCGCGAGGAGTAGGACGACGAGCGCCGCCATGGGATGGCGTCGTCGTGCGGAGAGCTTTTTCACGGATTACCCCGGTGTCAGGATCTTCTGCGTCGATGCTTCTGGGATGTGCGCCTGCGGGCGCACGCGGGACGGGCCCGGCTACTTGATCAGGTAGATCGTGGCGAAGAGGCCGATCCACACGACATCGACGAAGTGCCAGTAGTAGGACACGACGATGGCCGCGGTCGCCTGCTCGTGCGTGAACCTCTTCGCCGCGTACGTGCGGCCGAGGACGAACAGGAAGGCGATGAGGCCGCCTGTCACGTGCATGCCGTGGAAGCCGGTGGTCAGGTAGAACACCGAGCCGTACGGGTCGGAGGACAGGGAGAGCCCGTCCTTCTTCACCAGCTCCGTGTACTCGAAGATCTGACCGCCGATGAAGATCGCACCCATCACGAACGTGATGATGAACCACCCCCGGAGCTTCTTCACGTCCCCGCGCTCGGCGGCGAAGACGCCGAGCTGGCAGGTGAGGGAGGAGAGCACCAGGATCGTGGTGTTGGTCGCGGAGAACGGAAGATTGAGATGGCTCGCCATCTCCTTCCAGTGATCCGGACCGGTCACCGATCGCAGGGTGAAGTACATCGCGAAGAGGGCCGCGAAGAACATCAGCTCGGAACTCAGCCAGATGATGGTTCCGACGCTGGTGAGGTTCGGCCGGTTGACCGACGGGTGCGCGTGCCCGGTTTCTACTGTCGTTGCTGTCGCCACGACCGACATTATGTCGGTCGCTTATCCCGCCCTCACTCCGGGGGGTGCCGTTCGGAGTGTTGCTGCCGTCCATACCGGTGTTGACGTGGTGTTGAACGGAGTAACATCCGCCCCGACGAGCCTTTCCGTACGACGACAGACTCCACTGCGTATCGGAGGAACAATGCAGCCGACCGCCACGGTGCTGGTCTACAGCGACGACTCCAACACTCGCGAACAGGTGCGGTTGGCCTCCGGCAAGCGGCCGGCTCCGGATGTGCCCCTGGTGGAGTTCCTGGAGTGCGCCACACCCGCCGCGGTCCTCAAGGAGCTCGACCGGGGCGGGATCGACGTCTGCGTCCTGGACGGCGAGGCCGTGCCGATGGGCGGCATGGGGATGTGCCGGCAGATCAAGGACGAGGTGTTCAACTGCCCGCCGGTGCTGTTGCTGATCGCACGGCCGCAGGATGCGTGGCTCGCCACGTGGAGCCGGGCTGACGCGGCCGTGACGCTGCCTGTGGACCCCGTCGAGTTCGCTGCGGCGTTGGCCTCGCTGTTGCGGAAGAAGGCCCTTCAGCAGAGCGCCTAGGAGCTCGGGGGTGCGGGTCTCTTGCTGCCGCGGGTCGTTGGCGGTTGATCGCGCCCACGCGGCGGGGCCGCACATCGACACAGCCCCGCGCCCCTGAAGTCCGCTGCGCATCAGGGCATGTCACACGCTCTGCGGCCTCAGTCTTGCCGCGTCCTCCGGGCGGGGGCCGTCCGGGGTGCCGCTCACCAGGGCGCTGCCTGTGCGCCAGTTCTTCCAGGTCAGGTTCCAGTCGCCGAAGCCGTTGCCGAAAGGCTCCATGGTCTCGCCGGCCGAGTTGATGACCTTCACCACGTCGCCTTCATGGACGGTGTTGAAGAACCACTCGGCGTTGCTGGTGCTCATGCCGGTGCAGCCGTGGCTGACGTTCGCGTAGCCCTGGGAGCCGACGGACCAGGGGGCGGCGTGGACGTACTCGCCGCTCCAGGTGACGCGGGTGGCGTAGTAGACGGGTAGGTCGTAGGAGTCCGAGGAGCCCTCGGAGATGCCGACGGTGGCACTGCGCATACGTACGAAGTACTCCTTGCCCAGCACCACCTTGACGCCGTTGCGGGTGTCGAAGCCCGGCTTGCCCGTGGTGACGGGGAGCTGCTTGATGTCCTCGCCGTTCTTGTAGACCGTCATGGAGTGCGAGCCCGCGTCGGTGACGGCCAATATGCTGTCGCCGATACTGAGCTTCAGCGCCTTGCTCTTGGTGCCCCACAGGCGGTCGCCGACCTTGACGCCGTCCAGGTCGCTGCGCACCTGGACGGTGGCGTGGGCGGGCCAGTAGTCCTTGGGACGGTAGTGGAGTTCCTTGTCGTCCACCCAGTGCCAGGCGCCCTGTACGGCGGGCACGGAGTCCACCCGCAGAGCCCGTTCGACGACGGCCCGTTGCGCCGGGTCCTTGACGGGCTTGTCCAGTTTGGCGGTGATGGGCTGGCCGACGCCGTATGTGCCGGACTTGGGCCCGAACGTCACGCCCAGGCGCTTCTTGGTGGTGGGCTTGGTGGTGTCGAAGGCGAGGACCTTGCGGCCCGGTGCCCCGTCCTCGTCCTCCGTGCTCACCCGCACCGTGTAGTGCGCGTTGGCGGCGAGCGGGGAGGTGCTGTGCCAGCGGGTGCCGTCGGCGGAGAGTTCGCCCGTCACATAGCGACCTGTGGCATCTATCGCAGTGACGTCGGTGATGCGGCCGTCGTCGTCCTCGGCGGTGACTTCCAGGGGCTTGTCCGGGTCGGCCTTCTTCTCGTCCCCTGTGGGGCCGTTGAAGGAGATCTGGTCCGTCGCGTCGTACGGCTCGGCGGTCAGCGGGTTGCCGCCGCTGCTGCAAGCGGTGCCGCCCGCGCCGAGGGCGATCACCAGCAGGGTGCAGCTGACGACGGTGCGGGTGCGCGGAGTGTGGTTCATGTCCATCACGCTATGGACGTTCGTCAAGCACGGCGCGCCGGGTAACTCGTACGAGTGATCTGGATTGCGGCAAAAGCAGGAGCCCGGACCCTCCTGACGGAGTGTCCGGGCTCCCGATGCGCTCTGCGCGTGCTACTGGGTGCGGTTCTCACCGCGGTAGTACTCGAAGACCCAGCCGTACAGGCCGATCAGGATCACCGGCACCGAGAAGTACAGCAGCCACCAGCCGATCGCGACCGACAGGAAGGCGAATGCGCCACCGACTCCGAGGGCCAGCGGCTGCCAGCTGTGCGGGCTGAAGAACCCGACCTCGCCGGCGTCGTCCGCGACGTCGGCCTCCTTGTTGTCCATGGCACCCGCGTCGACCCGCTTGGCCGTGAAGCCAAGGTAGAAGCCGACCATGATGCACAGACCGAAGGCCAGGAAGAGCGCCGTGGTACCGGCCGGCTCCTTCGACCACACGCCATAGACAACCGCCATGGCGAGGACGAAGACGCTCAGCCACATGAACATCTTGCCCTGAACCTTCACTTGCCGGCCTCCTTGCCACCAGCCAGAGCCTTCTCACCGTGAGGCGCGTTCTCGAGCTGGTCGAGAGCGGCGATCTCAGGGTGATGCAGGTCGAACGCCGGGGATTCGCTGCGGATCCGCGGCAGGGTGAGGAAGTTGTGCCGCGGCGGCGGGCAGGACGTCGCCCACTCGAGCGAGCGGCCGTAGCCCCACGGGTCGTCGACCTCGACCTTCTTGCCGTACTTGGCCGTCTTCCACACGTTGTAGAGGAACGGCAGGATCGACATGCCGAGCAGGAACGAGCTGATCGTCGAGATCGTGTTCAGGGCGGTGAAGCCGTCGGCCGCGAGGTAGTCAGCGTAACGACGCGGCATGCCCTCGGCACCCAGCCAGTGCTGGACCAGGAAGGTGCCGTGGAAGCCGATGAACAGCGTCCAGAAGGTGATCTTGCCGAGGCGCTCGTCGAGCATCTTGCCGGTCATCTTCGGCCACCAGAAGTGGAAGCCGGAGAACATCGCGAAGACGACGGTGCCGAACACGACGTAGTGGAAGTGCGCCACCACGAAGTACGAGTCCGAGACGTGGAAGTCCATCGGCGGCGAGGCCAGGATGACACCGGTCAGACCGCCGAAGGTGAAGGTGATCAGGAAGCCGGTCGCCCAGAGCATCGGGGTCTCGAAACTCAAGGACCCCTTCCACATCGTTCCGATCCAGTTGAAGAACTTCACGCCTGTTGGCACGGCGATGAGGAACGTCATGAAGGAGAAGAACGGGAGGAGCACACCGCCGGTGACGTACATGTGGTGGGCCCACACGGTCACGGACAGACCCGCGATGGCGATCGTCGCGCCGATGAGACCCATGTAGCCGAACATCGGCTTGCGGGAGAACACCGGGATGACCTCGGAAATGATTCCGAAGAACGGCAGCGCGATGATGTACACCTCTGGATGGCCGAAGAACCAGAAGAGGTGTTGCCACAACAAGGCGCCGCCATTGGCCGCGTCGAAGACATGTGCCCCGAATTTCCGATCCGCCTCCAGCGCGAACAGCGCGGCGGCGAGGACGGGGAAGGCGAGCAGGACCAGCACCGCGGTCAGCAGCACGTTCCACACGAAGATCGGCATACGGAACATCGTCATGCCGGGAGCGCGCATGCAGATGATGGTGGTGATGAAGTTGACCGCACCGAGGATCGTGCCGAAGCCGGAGAAGGCCAGACCCATGATCCACAGGTCGGCGCCGATGCCCGGCGAGCGGACCGCGTCCGACAGCGGGCTGTAGGCGAACCAGCCGAAGTCGGCCGCGCCCGACGGGGTGAGGAAGCCGCCCACCGCGATCGTCGAGCCGAACAGGTAGAGCCAGTAGGCGAACATGTTCAGCCGCGGGAACGCCACGTCGGGCGCGCCGATCTGCAGCGGCATGATCCAGTTCGTGAAACCGGCGAACAGCGGCGTCGCGAACATCAGCAGCATGATCGTGCCGTGCATCGTGAACGCCTGGTTGAACTGCTCGTTCGACATGATCTGCAGGCCCGGACGGGCCAGCTCGGCGCGCATCAGCAGCGCCATCACGCCACCGATCATGAAGAACGCGAACGACGTGACGAGGTACAGCGTTCCGATCGTCTTGTGGTCAGTGGTCGTCAGCCACTTGATCACGACGTTGCCGGGCTGCTTGCGCCGAACCGGCAGCTCGTCCGCGTAGTGGGACTCTGCCGCGGCACCCTGGGGTTCGTTGAGGATGCTCACAGGTTGTTCGTCTCCCGGTTCTTCTCGTGGCTCGTCTGCGCGATGCCGGCGGGAACGTAACCGGTCTGCCCCTTCTTGGCGAGGTCCTTGAGGTGCTGCTCGTAGCGCTCGGGGGAGACGACCTTCACGTTGAACAGCATCCGCGAGTGGTCGACGCCGCACAGCTCGGCGCACTTGCCCAGGAAGGTGCCCTCCTTGTTGGGGGTCACCTGGAAGGAGTTGGTGTGGCCCGGGATGACGTCCATCTTCATCAGGAACGGCACCACCCAGAAGGAGTGGATGACGTCACGCGAGGTGAGGACGAACCGGACCGTCTTCCCCTTGGGGAGCCACAGCGTCGGGCCCGGGTTGCCCGTCTGCGGGTTCTTCGTGGCCGGCGTACCGACGTCGTAGACACCGCCTGCGTTCGCCGGGAACGCGTTCTTGAACCGGTCCGGAATGGCGGCCAGGTTCTTGTCTGTCTTCGCATCACCGGTGGAACCGTCGACGGGCTCGATGTAGTTGAAGCCCCAGCTCCACTGGAAGCCCACGACGTTCACAGTGACGTCCGGCTTCTTGTCGAGGCTCAGGATCTTCGACTCGTCACGGGCCGTGAAGTAGAACAGCACCGAGACGATGACAAGCGGAACGACCGTGTACAGCGCCTCGATGGGCATGTTGTACCTGGTCTGCGGGGGAACTTCGACCTTGGTGCGGCTGCGCCGGTGGAAGATGGTCGCCCACAGGATCAGGCCCCAGACCAGCACGCCCGTAGCGAGCGCGGCCGCCCACGAGCCCTGCCAGAGGGAGAGGATCCGCGGAGCCTCATCCGTGACCGGGGTGGGCATACCAAGGCGGGGGAAGTCTTCCCAGTTGTACGAGCAACCAGTGGCTGTCGCCAGGACCAGGCCCGCGGTCATTGCCTGCAGCAGCTTCCGCCGCATCGGGCGCCGCGGCGAGCGGTCGGAGCCGTTGGGACTCACGTAGCGCCTTCCCGAGAGTCTCGCCCGCGCGTAATGGCTGCGGCCTTCTCGCTGGTCGGTCGCCGCCCTGCGTCGGGCAGGGGTTTGGATGTTTATGCGGACCAAACCCTAGCCGACGCAATTTGGGGTCGCGCGGGGAGGGTCCCCAACGCGCCGCCGGTCACCCCGAAGGGCGTTTGGGGTGCCTAATAGCTCGGGGATTCGGGTGTTTTGGCGTGTGCGGGTGCGTACTGGCCGGTCGCGCAGTTGCCCGCGCTCCTGTTTCGGTGACCGGCGCTTTAACGTTGCCGTGTGGCCTACTTCGATGCTGCTTCCGCTGCTCCTCTTCATCCCGTTGCCCGGCAGGCGCTGTTGGCCTCGCTCGATGAGGGGTGGGCCGATCCCGCACGTCTGTACCGGGAGGGGCGCAGGGCCCGGTTGCTGCTCGACGCGGCGCGGGAGGCGGCTGCCGAGTCGGTGGGCTGCCGTCCGGACGAACTGGTCTTCACCTCCTCCGGGACCCGGGCCCTACACACCGGGATCGCGGGCGCGTTGGCGGGGCGGCGTCGCGTGGGACGTCACCTGATCGTGTCAGCCGTCGAACACTCCTCGGTGCTCCATTCGGCCGAGGTGTTCGAGGCCGGGGGCGGGGTCGTGACGCAGGTGCCCGTGGATCGGGCGGGTGCGGTGGATGTGGGGGCGTACGAGGAGGCGCTGCGGCCCGATACGGCGCTGGCCTGCCTGCAGTCCGCCAACCACGAGGTGGGCACCGAGCAGCCGGTGGCGGAAGTGGCCGCCGTGTGCCGGGAGGCGGGGGTGCCGTTGCTGGTGGACGCGGCGCAGTCGTTGGGCTGGGGGCGGGTGGAGGGTGACTGGTCCTTGCTCGCCGCCAGCGCCCACAAGTGGGGTGGGCCGTCGGGGGTCGGGCTGCTGGTGGTGCGCAAGGGGGTGCGGTTCGCGCCTCAAGGGCCGCTGGACGAGCGGGAGTCGGGGCGGGCGGCCGGGTTCGAGAATCTGCCGGCCATCGTGGCGGCCGCGGCCTCGCTGCGGGCGGTGCGGGCCGAGGCGGCACAAGAGGCGGTACGGCTGCGGGAGCTGACGCAGCGGATCCGGGCGCGGGTGCCGCGGCTGGTGCCCGACGTGGAGGTGGTCGGGGATCCGGAGCGGCGACTGCCGGGGGTCGTCACCTTCTCCTGTCTCTATGTCGACGGGGAGACACTGCTCCACGAGCTCGACCGGGAGGGTTTCTCCGTCTCGTCCGGATCGTCCTGTACGAGCAGCACGCTGACGCCCAGCCATGTGCTGAGGGCGATGGGGGTGCTGAGTGAGGGGAATGTGCGGGTTTCGCTGCCGCCGGGGACACAGGAGGAGGACGTCGAGCGGTTCCTGGAGGTGCTGCCGGGAGTGGTGGCGGGGGTGCGGGAGAAGCTGGGGGCGCCCGCTCCGGCGGCGACCCTGCAGCAGGACGTCCTGGTCGTCGACGCGCTCGGCAAGCGCTGCCCCATCCCCGTCATCGAGCTCGCCAAGGTCATCGGGGACGTCCCGGTGGGCGGCACGGTGCGGGTCCTGTCCGACGACGAGGCGGCCCGGCTGGACATCCCGGCGTGGTGCGAGATGCGGGGTCAGGAGTACGTGGGTGAGGAGCCGGCGGACCGGGGCTCGGCCTACGTGGTCCGCCGGGTCTCCTGACTAGGCCAGGTGCTTCTGGACCTCGGACGCCGCCTCATGGCCGTACGCCTTGGCGAAGCGGTCCATGAAGTGACCGCGTCGCAGCTGGTACTCCTGCGTGCCGACCGTCTCGATGACGAGCGTGGCGAGCATGCAGCCGACCTGAGCCGCGCGCTCCAGGGAGACGCCCCAGGCGAGGCCGGAGAGGAAGCCGGCGCGGAAGGCGTCGCCGACGCCGGTGGGGTCGGCCTTGCGCTCCTCCTGAGCGCAGCCGACCTCGATCGGGTCCTCCCCGGTGCGCTCGACGCGGACGCCGCGCGAGCCGAGGGTGGTGACGCGGTGGCCGACCTTGGCGAGGATCTGCTCGTCGCTCCAGCCGGTCTTGGACTCGATGAGGCCCTTCTCGTACTCGTTCGAGAACAGGTACGTGGCGCCCTCCAGCAGTATCCGGATCTCGTCGCCGTTCATACGGGCGATCTGCTGGGAGAAGTCGGCGGCGAAGGGGATCGAGCGGGAGCGGCACTCCTCCGTGTGACGGAGCATGCCCTCCGGGTCGTCGGCGCCGATCAGGACCAGGTCGAGGCCGCCGACGCGGTCCGCGACCGTCTTCAGCTCGATGAGTCGGGCCTCGCTCATCGCGCCCGTGTAGAAGGAGCCGATCTGGTTGTGGTCGGCGTCGGTGGTGCACACGAAGCGGGCGGTGTGCAGGGTCTCGGAGATGCGGACCGAGCCGGTGTCGACGCCGTGCCGGTCCAGCCAGGCGCGGTACTCGTCGAAGTCGGAGCCGGCGGCGCCGACCAGGATCGGCTTCGTACCGAGCTGGCCCATGCCGAAGGCGATGTTCGCGCCGACACCGCCCCGGCGTACGTCGAGGTTGTCGACCAGGAAGGAGAGCGAGACCGTGTGCAACTGGTCCGCGACGAGCTGGTCGGCGAACCGGCCCGGGAAGGTCATGAGGTGGTCGGTGGCGATGGAGCCGGTGACTGCGATGCGCACGACGGGGACTCTCCTGTGGGGAGACAAGATTGACAGTTCACGCTACCGGGTCGTAGCCGGGCACTGAAGAGCGGCTCTGAAGTGGCTAAAACTACCCGATAGTAGATCTTTCTTCGCGGGCTTCGGCGTGCCTACGGTTCCGCTATGACGAACCTCAAGGTCCACGCCCCGGCCCCGGTCGACCTGGAAGGCGACCTCGCGTCGCTGCGCGGCGACTGCGCCCGGATGGTCCCCCACTGGGCCGCCCCCGACCGGATCACTGCCCTCCCGGTCTCCCCGTCACTCATCCACGGCGTGACGGTGCCGTCGAAGTCGGCCCGCCTGCTGGACTCGATGTCGGACTACGGCGACTGAAATCGGCCGGTAGTACGGGTCGGCGCGGGTGAGGGAACCGCGCGCTCCCCCGCTGCGTCCCATCGCCGTCCCCCGTAAAGGGGATGCGCGATACGACCCTCCCGCCGACTGTTTTGACAGGGCCGGGTCAGGGTCATGGGACAGCACGTGAAGGAGCGATGCGGTGAACACCGACCGACCCGACAACGACGCAGCCGACTCCGCCGAGGAGCGGGACGACACCGGCTCCGCGGCGGAGCAGGGTGCCGTGGAGGAGCAGGGCGCCGAGGGCGCCGCGGCTCCGGGCGTCACGGAGGGCGATGCGGACGCTCCTGAAGCGGAGGCTTCTGAAGCCGGGACTTCTGAAGCTGGGCCTTCCGAAGCAGGGGCTTCTGAGGGCGAAGCTTCTCAAGGGGAAGCCTCTGGGCAGGACGCAGGCACGGAGGGTTCCGGCGCCGACAGGGAGGGCTCCGAGGCCGAGGAGTCCAAGGTCGCCGAGGCTCCCGCCGTCGGCGAGGACGACGGCGACGTTCCCGACGCCACCCCCGATCCCGGGGCGGAGCACCCCCGGCCGGCCCGCCGGCGTTCCCCCGTGCTCATCGCTTCCGTCGCCGCCGCAGTCATGCTCGTCGGCGGTGGCGGCGCCTACCTCGCGGCGTCCGCCTCCAGTGGGTCCGGTGGCCGTACGAACGCCGGGGCCTCCGGCGACGACAGCACTCCCCCGCCGCTCGCCCTCGACGGCTACAGCGAGGGCGGTACGAACGGGATCGCGCCCGGGGAGCCCAACCCGTACGGCGTCACCTACAAGGTCGACGGCAGCCTGCCCGACGGGCCGGACTCGGCGCCGGTGTACCGGGTGAGCGGCGAGGTCACCAAGAACGAGGTGGCCCGGCTGGCGAAGGCGCTCGGGCTGACCGGGACGCCGGTGGCGCAGGGGCAGGCCTGGCAGGTCGGGCCCGACAAGGACGGGTCGGGGCCGAGCCTCGTCGTCAACAAGCAGGCGCCCGGCACGTGGACGTTCCACCGGTACGCGGCCGGCACCGACGCCTGCCAGAGCATGACCGCCTGCACGAAGGACCCCGCGAACCCGGCCGGCGACACGGTCGGCGAGGCCGCCGCGAAGAAGGCCGCGTCGCCGGTGCTGAAGGCGGTCGGCCAGGACGACGCGAAGGTGGACGCGAGCCAGATCATCGGGGCCCAGCGGGCGGTGAACGCGAACCCCTTGGTCGGCGGGCTGCCCACGTACGGCTGGACGACCGGTCTGACGGTGAGCGCGCAGGGTGAAGTGGTCGGCGGCAGCGGCCAGTTGAAGGCACCGGTGAAGGGGGACACGTACCCCGTGCTCGGTGCGCAGAAGACGCTGGACCTGATGAACTCGGCGCCCACGACCGACCACCGCATGGGCATCGGCGGCTGCGCCACCCCCGTACCGCAGAAGGACCGGCTGGAGGCGCCGTGCGGGCAGTCGGCGCCGGGGGCGAGCGCGACGCCGGCGAAGGAGACCGTCACGGTCGAGGGCGCGGTGTTCGGACTGGCCGCGCGGGCCGTGGACGGGCGGCAGGCGCTGGTGCCGTCCTGGCTGTTCGAGGTGAAGGGCGCGAGCGCGCAGAACACCTTCACGGCGACGTATCCGGCCGTCGACCCGAAGTACCTGGCCTCGAACTCGACCGGTCCGTCCGCCGAACCCACCCCGTCGGCGACCGCGCCGAGCGACGAGCCGACCTCGGCGCCGGCCACCCGGGACGTCAAGGTGGACGGCTACACGGCGGACGGCAAGGAGCTGACCGTGAGCTTCACGGGCGGCGTGTGCGCCGACTACGAGGCGACGGCGAGCGAGAACGCGGACCAGGTGACCGTCACGGTGACCGAGAAGCCCTGGAAGGGCAAGGTCTGCATCATGATCGCCAAGGAGATCCAGAAGACCGTGCAGCTGGACGAGCCGATCGGTGACCGCAAGGTCGTGGGCTCGGACGGCAAGGGGATTCCGCAGGTGAAGCCGGGGGCGCGGCTGCCTCGGACCACGGCCGAGGTGCAGTAGTCGCCCGGAGAGACGCGAAGGCGGCGGCCCTGTCGGAGGGGGCCGCCGCCTTCGGCTTGTTCAGTTGTTCAGCTGTCGGCGTCAGGGCCTAGCTGAAGGAGTCGCCGCAGGCGCAGGAGCCCGTCGCGTTCGGGTTGTCGATCGTGAAGCCCTGCTTCTCGATGGTGTCGACGAAGTCGATGGACGCGCCACCCAGGTACGGGGCGCTCATGCGGTCGGTGACGACCTTGACGCCGCCGAAGTCCTTGACCACGTCACCGTCGAGGGAGCGCTCGTCGAAGAAGAGCTGGTAGCGCAGGCCGGAGCAGCCGCCGGGCTGAACGGCGACGCGCAGCGCCAGGTCCTCACGGCCTTCCTGGTCGAGCAGGGCCTTGACCTTCGACGCCGCGGCCTCGGACAGGATGATGCCGTCGGTGGCAGTGCTGGTCTCGTCCGATACGGACATCTACATCTCTCCCGGGTTGTACGGAGACTGCTTGGCGACGATTGCAACCGCCGGGGCCGCGGATTCATTCCGGGCCGGGCAACTTGTCTGTTCGCCTCTCCTTTCATGCTCGCACACGTGCGGCGAAGCGAACAGCGGCCCTGGGAGCAGCCTCGGAGCGGCACCGGGATTCATGTCACATCGACGTTATGACCATCGTCAAAGTGACGTGAACCAGGTTATGATAGATAACGTCAGATCGACGAAAAGCACTCCCTCAAGCACTCCCGCAGAACAGAAAGGGTGCGTGTCGTGACCACCGCCCAGACCCCGGAGCTCGACGTACAGCCGACTCCTCTTGCCCTGCTGCTCCTCGGCCGTGAGGCCGACCCGAAGAGCGAGCGCGGCGTCGAGTGTCCCGGTGACCTGCCCTCGCCGTCCGACCCCGATCTCGTGGCACGCGCCCGTGCGGCCAAGGAGAAGCTCGGCGACAAGGTCTTCGTGCTCGGCCACCACTACCAGCGCGACGAGGTCATCCAGTTCGCCGACGTCACGGGTGACTCCTTCAAGCTGGCCCGGGACGCGGCGGCGCGTCCGGAGGCCGAGTACATCGTGTTCTGCGGTGTGCACTTCATGGCGGAGTCGGCGGACATCCTGACCGGCGACGACCAGAAGGTGGTCCTCCCCGACCTCGCCGCCGGGTGCTCCATGGCCGACATGGCGACGGCCGAGCAGGTCGCCGAGTGCTGGGACGTACTGACCGAGGCCGGCATCGCCGAGCAGGTCGTACCCGTCTCGTACATGAACTCGTCCGCGGACATCAAGGCGTTCACCGGCAAGCACGGCGGCACGATCTGCACCTCGTCCAATGCCGAGCGGGCCCTCGATTGGGCCTTCCAGCAGGGCGAGAAGGTGCTCTTCCTGCCCGACCAGCACCTCGGCCGCAACACCGCGGTCCGGGACATGGGCATGTCCCTGGAGGACTGCGTCCTCTACAACCCGCACAAGCCGAACGGCGGGCTGACGGCTCAGCAGCTGCGCGACGCGAAGATGATCCTGTGGCGGGGGCACTGCTCGGTGCACGGCCGGTTCTCGCTGGACTCCGTGAACGACGTGCGCGAGCGCATCCCCGGTGTGAACGTCCTGGTCCACCCCGAGTGCAGGCACGAGGTCGTGGCGGCGGCGGACTACGTCGGCTCGACGGAGTACATCATCAAGGCGCTGGAGGCCGCCCCGGCGGGCTCCAAGTGGGCCATCGGCACGGAGCTCAATCTCGTACGACGGCTCGCGAACCGTTTCGCGCCCGAGGGCAAGGAGATCGTCTTCCTCGACAAGACGGTCTGCTTCTGCTCGACCATGAACCGCATCGACCTCCCCCACCTGGTCTGGGCCCTGGAGTCGCTGGCCGAGGGGAACCTGGTCAACCGGATCGAGGTCGACAAGGAGACGGAGGCGTTCGCGAAGCTCGCGCTGGAGCGGATGCTGGCGCTGCCGTAGTCCCCCTGTGCGGTGTGCTCACCCCGAGGAGGAGTTCCGTTCGGGGTGAGCGGGGTCAACGCCGAAGACGGTGCCGTCCGGGGTGTTCACGATCAGCGCGCCGCCGTACGGCAGCACCTCGGACTTGATCACTTCGCCGCTCGCGAGCTGCTCGGCGTGCGCGCCCGTCTCCCACAGCAGCGTGCCCTTGCGGGCGTCGAGGGCCGCGACCCGGCCGCTGGTGCTGGCCAGATACAGAGTGCGGGTGCGGGCGTCGTACGTCGGCTGGCCCGAACCCTCGGCGTCGGTCCGGGTCTGCCACAGCTGTTTGCCGGTCAGCGGCGACACGGCGGTCACCTGGCCGTTGGCCGCGGTGATCCACAGGGTGCCGGCGGCCAGCGTCACCGCGCCCTCGTAGGTCTTCGACAGTTTCGTCGTGGTGCCGGCGCCGGTGTCCGGGTCGACCAGCCAGATCTTGCCGAACGTCAGCTCCTCGGGGCGCGTCGGTCCTGTGGTGCCGACCGCGAAGGCCAGCCGGCCGTCGACGGCGCCGAGCAGGCCGGTCGTGTACGGGGTCTTCAGGCGCCGGACCACCGACCCGTCGGTCCGGTTCAGCTCCACGACCTCGGCGGACCGGCTCTCGTCCTTCGGGAAGCAGTGCTCGTACAGGCCGGAGCCGACCGTCAGGAACTGGCAGTAGTTGTCGGCGGGCAGCTGCACGGTCCAGCGGTCGATGCCGGTGCGCGGGGAACGGGCCGTCAGCAGCCGACCGCTGGTGTCGGTGGTCAGGGCGGGGTCGCCGGTCAGGACGTCGACGCTCGTGTCGTTCATCTTGCGGGCCCACAGCTGCTCGCCGCTGTCCGCGTCGAGGGCGATCATGCTGACCGTGCCGTTCCCCACGCCGTCCGGGTAGACGACCTGCCGGACGAGCACCGCGCCGTCCTTCACCCCGAGGAGAGTGAAGGTGTGCAGCCCTGTGTCGGCGTCGGCGGACGCGAGGGAGGAGCGCCAGACGGTCTTGCCGGTACGGCCGTCCAGACGTACGGGCAGGATGTTGTTGCCCGCGCAGTAGACCGCGCCCTCGTACCTGCGGCAGGTGACGTCCGTCGGGTCGCCGCTCCCCTTCCCCAGCGCCTTGACCTCGCCCTGCGGTGCCGACTTGAACACCGTCGTCTGCCAGGGCTCGAAGCCGGTGGGCACCGCCCCCCACCGGGAGGTCGCGGAGGCGGCGGAGGTCGCCGTCCGGGGGCTGTCCGAGAATCCCGGTCCGAACCGTATGTATCCGAGCAGGCCCAGGGCCAGCGCACCCACCGTGCCGGCCACCACCAGCGGGCGGATGCGGCGGCCCCGCCTGCCGGTACGGCGGCTGAGTCCGGGGAGCTTCGTCACCGCCGCCGGGTCGGCCCCGGCGGCGGTCTCCCCCACGGTCCGCAGCACGTCCGCGCGCAGCGTCACCGTGAGCGGGTCGTCGGGGTCCGATTCGGGCAGGACGTCCGCGAACTCCTGTGCCAGCTCGTCGAGTTCGGGCCGGTCCTTGATCTCCTTGGCCAGGCAGCGCTCCAGCACCGCGCGCAGCGGCAGCGGCAACCCGTCCAGTACGGGTTCGTCGTGGACCACCCGGTAGGCCGTCAGATAGGGGCTGTCGGCATCGAAGGGGCCGCGCCCGGTGACGGTGTACACCAGCAGCGCCCCGAGCGAGAAGACGTCCGAGGAGTGGCCGACCGTACGGGCGTCGGTGAACTGCTCCGGGGACATGAAGGGCGGGGTGCCGATCATCTGGCCGGTCTCGGTGAGGGTCTGGTGATTCTCGGCCGCGCGGGAGATGCCGAAGTCGATGACGCGGGGGCCGTCCTCGGACATCAGGACGTTGGCGGGCTTGAGATCCCGGTGCACCACCCCGGCCCGGTGGATGTCCCGCAGCGCCTCGACCAACCCCAGGGCCAGGCGGCGCAGTTCGGTGCCTTTCAGCGCACCGTGCTCGCGGATCCGCTGGGCGAGGGAGCTCCCCGGAACGTACTGGGTCGCCATCCAGGGCCGTACCGCCTCCGGGTCGGCGTCCACCACCGGTGCGGTGAAGGCGCCGCTGACCTTGCGGACGGCCTCGATCTCCTGGCGGAACCGGGCGCGGAAGACCGGGTCCTCGGCGTACTGGGCGTGCACGACCTTGACGGCGACGTCACGGCCCGAGCGGGACCGGCCCCAGTAGACGACGCCCATGCCGCCGGCCCCGAGCCGGTCGACCAGCCTGTATCCGCCGATCGATTTCGGGTCGTCCTTGTGCAGTGGCACCGCCGGGATCCCTTTCACCGTAAAGCAGTTCGAGCCACAAGATACATAACCGGAAAACGCCGACGGCCGGGGAGCGGACCGTCATGGTCCGCTCCCCGGCCGTCTCAGCCGTCACACGCCCGCGGGCTCCGGCTCCGGTTCGTCCGAGGCCGACCGCTGGGACGGCAGTGCCGCCTTCTTCGCCCGCTTCGCCGCCCGCTTCTTCGCGCGGCGCTCCTTGCGGAGCTCCAGCATCGCGTAGAGCGTCGGAACGAGCAGCAGGGTCAGCAGAGTTGACGTGATCAGACCGCCGACGACGACCACGGCGAGCGGCTGGGCGATGAAGCCGCCCTCGCCGGTGACGCCCAGGGCCATCGGGAGCAGGGCGAAGATCGTCGCCAGTGCCGTCATGAGGATCGGGCGCAGCCGGTGGCGGCCGCCCTCGACCACGGCCTCGACGACGCCGTAACCCTGCTTCCGGTACTGATTGATCAGGTCGATCAGCACGATCGCGTTGGTCACCACGATGCCGATCAGCATCAGCATGCCGATCATCGCGGGGACGCCCATCGGGGTGCCGGTGGCGACCAGGAGGCCGATCGCGCCCGTCGCCGCGAACGGGATCGAGACGAGCAGGATCAGCGGCTGGGCGAGGGAGCGGAAGGTCGCGACCAGCAGCATGAAGACGATCGCGATCGCCGCCAGCATCGCCAGACCCAGGTTCTTGAACGCGCTGTCCTGGTCGGACGAGACGCCGCCGATCTCCGCCGTGGCGCCCGCCGGGAGCTTCAGGGCCTTGATCCTGGCCTGCAGCTTCGTGCTCACCGCGCCCGTGTTGTCGCCGGTCGGCTTGGCGGTGATGGTCGCCGCGCGCTGACCGTCGATACGGGTCATGGAGACCGGCCCGTCGACCAGCTTCACGGTGGCGATGTCACCGAGCTTCACCGGGCCGAGCTGCAGCTTCTTCAGCTGGGCCACAGTCGTCGCCGGCTTCGCCGACTTGATGACGACGTCGCGCTCGGTGTCGTCCAGGATCGCCTTGGCCGCCGTGGTGCCCTTCACCGCCTGGCCGACCGCCGCGCCGAGGGTCTGGTCGTTGAAACCGGCCGCCGCGGCACGGGAGTTGGCCTTGACCGAGATGCGCGGCACGCTCTGCGAGAGGTCGCTGGTGACGTCGGTGACGTGGTCCAGGCCGGCCACCGCGGTGCGCACCTGCTCCGACGCCTTGTTCAGCACGGCCGGGTCGGCCGCCTTCACGACGACGCTCAGGTCCTGGTTGCCGAAGCCGTCACCGGCCGAGACGGTGGTCGTACCGATGCCGGAGAGCTTCTTGAGGCCCGACTCGATGTCGTCCTGCACGTCCGCGTACGAGGCCTTGTCGTCCAGCATCACCTGGTACGACGCCTGGTTGGTGTCCGTGCCGCCGCCGAAGGCCGCCATGAAGCCGGACGAGCCGATCGTCACCTGGTAGCCCTTGACGCCCTTGACCCCGGCGAGCAGCTGCTCGACCTTCTTCGCCCGGTCGTCGGTCGCGGCCAGGCTGGTGCCCGGCTTCAACTCCTGCTTGACGGTGAGGACTTCCTGCTCGCCCTGGTCGAAGAAGTTCGTCTTCAGCAGCGGCGCCATGCCGAAGGTGCCGATGAGGATCACCGCCGCGAGCAGCACGCTGGTCAGCCGACGGCGGGTCGCGAAGCGCAGGACGGGGACGTAGAAGCGCTGGAGCCTGCTCCTCGCCTCCTTCTCCTCGGCCTTGCGACGGGCCTCGTCCGCGTCCGCGGGGGTGCCCTTCGGGGCGCGCAGGAACCAGTACGACAGGACCGGCACGACCGTCAACGAGACCACGAGGGAGGCCAGCAGGGCCGCCGTCACCGTCAGGCTGAACGAGCCGAACAGCTCGCCCACCATGCCGCCGACCAGGCCGATCGGCAGGAAGACCGCCACCGTGGTGAGGGTCGAGGAGGTGACCGCCCCCGAGACCTCACGGACCGCCTTGAGGATGGCCTCCTGGCGCTCCTCGCCGTAGCCGAGGTGCCGCTTGATGTTCTCCAGGACCACGATCGAGTCGTCGACGACCCGGCCGATGGCGATGGTCAGGGCGCCGAGCGTCAGCATGTTGAGCGAGAGGTCCCGCGTCCACAGGACGATCAGGGCGAGGACGACCGAGAGCGGAATGCTCACCGCCGTGACCAGGGTCGAGCGGACCGACGCCAGGAAGACCAGGATGACGAGGACCGCGAAGAGCAGGCCGAGCCCGCCCTCGGTGGTCAGACCGCTGATGGCCTTCGAGACCGCCGGGCCCTGGTCGCTGACGACCGTGATCTTCGAGTCGGAGCCCAAGTCCCTTCGCAGATCCGGCAGTTTGTCCTTGACCGCGTTCGAGATGGCGACCGCGCTGCCGTCGTGATCCATGGTGACCATCACGGCGAGGGAGGGCTTGCCGTCGGTGCGCGTGATGGAGTCGGCGGTGGACTGCTCCTGCTTGACGGTGGCCACGTCACCGAGCCGGACCGGCTTCTTGGCGGCGGTGCCCTCGCCGGCGACCATCAGGTCCTCGATCTGCGTGAGCGAGGTGAAACCGCCGCCCACCTGGACGGTGCGGTTGTGACCGTCCTCGTCGAAGGAGCCCGCGGGGACGGTCGCGCCGCCCGCCTGCAGCGCCTGGGACAGGGCCTGCGCGGTGATCCCGGCCCTCGCCAGCTTCTTGTCGTCCGGCGTGACGGAGACCTGCAGGTCCCGTACACCGTCGACGGTGACCTGGCCGACGCCGTCGATGTCCTTCAGGTCCGGTACGACGGTCTTGTCGAGCTGGTCGGCGAGGGCCTGCTGGTCCTTGCCCGAGGTGACCGCGAGGACGACGGTCGGGATGTCGTCGGTCGAACCGGCGACGACCTGCGGGTCGACGTCGTCCGGGAGCTGGACGCGGGCCCGGTTGACGGCCTGCTGGACGTCGGCGACGAGCTGCTTGGTGTCATTGCCGTAGTCGAAGGACGCCATGATCACGGCGTTGCCCTCGCTGGCCTTGGAGGTGACGCCCGAGATGCCGTCGACGGCCTCGAGGCTGTCCTCGATGGGCTCGACGACCTGCTTCTCGACCACATCCGGCGACGCCCCCTGGTACGGCGCGAGCACGGACACCATGGGCAGTTCGATGGAGGGCAGCAGTTGCTGCTTGAGCTGGGGTATCGCCCCCGAGACGAGCGCGATACCCCATCAGCCCGAAGCGCAACAGCGTCAGGGTTCTCTCTTCTTTGAACCCTCCCCAACCGAAGCCGGGGATTCCTGGCTCACGCCGCTCGGCCGCTCAGCGAACGGTCGAGTCTTACGCGATCAACACCAGCCGGGTTGGAACCAGCCCGGTATGATGTACTTTACCCCAACTGGCAGCGCGGTAGCGCAGGTTGACCTCACTCCACCCTTGGACGTACCAGCCCGGACTCGTACGCGATCACCACCAGCTGGGCCCGGTCGCGGGCGCCGAGCTTGGCCATGGCCCGGTTGACGTGGGTCTTCACGGTGAGCGGGCTGACCTCGAGGCGTTCGGCGATCTCGTCGTTGGAGTGGCCGCCGGCGACCTGGACGAGGACCTCGCGCTCGCGGACGGTGAGGGCGTCGAGCCGTTCCCTGCGGGCGGGGTCGCGGCCGTCGTCCGAGGCGTCGCCCTGGGCGAGAAAGCGGGCGATCAGGCCCTTGGTGGCGGCCGGGGAGAGCAGGGCCTCGCCGCCGGCCGCGACACGGATCGCGCTCAGCAGCTCGTCCGGCTCGCTGCCCTTGCCGAGGAAGCCGGAGGCACCGGCCCGCAGGGACTGCACGACGTAGTCGTCGACCTCGAAGGTCGTCAGGATCACCACGCGGACATGGGCGAGGGTGGGGTCGGCGCTGATCATGCGGGTGGCGGCGAGGCCGTCGGTGCCGGGCATCCGGATGTCCATCAGCACGACGTCGGCCCGCTCCTCCTTGGCCAGCCGCACCGCCTCCGCCCCGTCGGACGCCTCACCGACGACCTCCATGTCGGGCTCGGAGTCGACGAGTACCCGGAAGGCGCTGCGCAACAGGGCCTGGTCGTCGGCGAGCAGGACACGGATGGTCGTCATACGGGGTCCTCCGCGAGGGGTGCGATCGGGCGCTTCGTCCTACGAGAACTTCCGCGGGGTGCCCGGGAGTTCCGCGGTTTCGTCATACGTCGGTCATACGGCGTCTTCCGCGGCCCGGGAGCGGGTCTTGACCGGCAGGATCGCATGGACGCGGAAGCCGCCGCCGTAACGGGGGCCGGTGGTGAGGGTGCCGCGCAGGGCGGTGACGCGCTCGCGCATGCCGAGCAGGCCGTGGCCGCCGCCGTGCTCGGGGTCGTCGTCCTCGCCGGCACCGTTGTCGAGGACGGTGATCTCGATGTTCGGGCCGACGCGTACGACGCTGACCTCGGCCTTCGCCTCCGTACCGGCGTGCTTCTGCACGTTGGTGAGAGCTTCCTGGATGACGCGGTAGGCGGCCAGGTCGACGGCGGCGGGGAGGGTGGTGCCGTGGTCGGCGCGGGCGACCTCGACGTGCATGCCGGCGCTGCGGAAGGTGCCGACGAGTTCGTCGAGGCGGACCAGGCCCGGGGCGGGTTCGGTCGGGGCCTCGGGGTCGCCGGACTGGCGGAGCAGGCCGACGGTGGCGCGCAGTTCGTTCAGCGCGGAGCGGCTGGCCTCGCGGACGTGGGCGAGGGCCTCCTTGGCCTGGTCGGGGCGCTTGTCCATGACGTGCGCGGCGACTCCGGCCTGGACGTTGACCAGGGCGATGTGGTGGGCGACGACGTCGTGCAGGTCGCGGGCGATGCGGAGGCGCTCCTCGGCGACCCGGCGGCGGGCCTCCTCCTCGCGGGTGCGTTCCGCCCGCTCGGCGCGCTCACGGATGGCCTGGACGACGGCACGGCGGCTGCGGACGGCGTCACCAGCGGTGGCGCCGATGCCGGTCCAGGCGAAGATGGCGAGGTTCTCCTGGGCGTACCAGGGCAGGGGGCCGAACAGCATGGAGGCGCCCGTGAGGACCGTCATCGTCAGCAGCCCGAGGCGCCAGGTGGTGGGGCGGTCGGTGGTGGCGGCCACCGTGAAGAGGGCGATGACCGCGGCCATGGCGACGGGGGCCCGGGGGTCGCCGACCACGCACTCGACCAGGGAGACGGTGCCAGTGAGGGCGAGGACCGTTCTCGGGGCGCGGCGTCGGAAGACCAGGGCGAGCGCGCCGAGGGCCATGAGGACCAGGGCGAGGGGGGCGGGGGTACGGACGCCCCAGGTGACGCCGTCCTCGCTGTGCGGGTCCACGAAGGAGCCGGCCACCATGCAGACGAGTACGCCGGCCGCCAGGGTCGCGTCCAGCGCGAGGGGGTGCGCCTTCAGGCGACATCTGGCGCGTTCTAGGGTGCCGCTCACGAGTGAACAGTACGGGGCGCTTGTCGGTGCCGGAACTGGTGGTAGCCGTACCTTGGCGTGCTGTCGCCGAGGGTCGGCGCACCCAGGCTCCCGCTTCGGCCCTTGAGGGGCCCCGCCCTCAAAAGCCGGACGGGCCGATGTGTACGGACCGGCGTCAAAAGGTGCCGATCAGCCCGGGATCAAGCCGTCGTCGCTGAGCAGGTCGCGGACGTCCTCCAGGGTGGCGTCCGCGGACGGGAGGATCAGTTCGGACGGTTCCAGGGAGTCGTCGGGGAGCGGGTCGCCCAGTTCCCGGACCTTGCCGAGGAGGGCCTCCAGGGTGCGGCGGAAGCCGGGGCCGTCGCCGTTCTCCATTTCTCTCAGGAGCTCGTCGTCCAGCTTGTTCAGCTCGGTGAGGTGGCTGTCGGCCAGCCTCACCTGCCCCTCCCCCATGATCCTCACGATCATGTCGCCCATGTCGGCCTCCTAGGCGTGGCCCCCGCCGCTCGTCACTGCTTGTCGAAGCGTGGGGTGTCCTGCGGCTGCTGCTGGGACTCAGACTGACCCGTGCCGCCCTCGATCGCCTGCTGGGGCGATCCTCCGGCCAGCTCCGCCTTCATGCGCTGCAGCTCCAGCTCCACGTCCGTACCACCGGAGATCCGGTCCAGCTCGGCCTGGATCTCGTCCTTGTGCATGCCGGACTGGTCGTCCAGGGCGCCCGAGGCGAGCAGTTCGTCGATGGCGCCGGCGCGAGCCTGGAGCTGCGCCGTCTTGTCCTCGGCGCGCTGGATCGCCAGGCCGACGTCGCCCATCTCCTCGGAGATGCCGGAGAAGGCCTCGCCGATCCGGGTCTGGGCCTGCGCCGCGGTGTAGGTGGCCTTGATCGTCTCCTTCTTGGTGCGGAAGGCGTCGACCTTCGCCTGCAGCCGCTGGGCCGCCAGGGTGAGTTTCTCCTCCTCGCCCTGGAGCGTCGCGTGCTGCGTCTCGAGGTCGGTGACCTGCTGCTGGAGCGCGGCACGGCGGGACAGCGCCTCGCGGGCGAGGTCCTCACGGCCCAGCGCGAGCGCCTTGCGGCCCTGGTCCTCCAGCTTGGACGACTGGCCCTGCAGCTGGTTCAGCTGGAGCTCCAGGCGCTTGCGGGAGGTCGCGACATCCGCGACGCCGCGGCGCACCTTCTGCAACAGCTCCAACTGCTTCTGGTACGAGTAATCGAGGGTTTCGCGCGGGTCCTCGGCCCTGTCAAGGGCCTTGTTCGCCTTCGCGCGGAAGATCATCCCCATACGCTTCATGACACCGCTCATGGGCTTCGCGCGCCCCCTTCTGACGGACTTCCAGCTCCAGCTCTGCGACAGAACCCACAGTACGGGCCCTGCATCCATTGACGCACTGTTCCGGGATGGATGCGCTCATCCCCAAGGACGACTGCAACCGCTCCCGCTCCGGCGTAGGGAGTAGGTGTTCCCCCAAGGGAACCGGAGCGTGCGCAACGTCCCCTCTGCCCTTTACATGACGACTGGTGTTGCCGGATCGTTCCCCGCGGGGCTGTGGTCCAACCCCGGGCACCCCGTACCCTTGGGTTTTGTGTTCCGTAGCCGTGCCAAGGAAGAGAAGGCAGCAGTCGCCGACAAGGCGTCGCTGACCGACTCCAAGCAGCCCCGTGACCCGCAGGCCAAGAAGGGTCGGCCCACGCCCAAGCGCAGTGAGGCCCAGTCCCAGCGCCGCAGCGTCGCCAACACTTCGATGACGCGCAAGGACGCGTCCAAGCGCCAGCGCGAGGAGCGCAGGTCGCAGCTCGAACGGCAGCGCCAGGCGCTGGCCGGCGGTGACGAGCGCTATCTGCCCGCCCGCGACAAGGGCCCGGTCCGCAAGTTTGCGCGCGACTGGATCGACTCGCGGTTCAACGTGGCGGAGTTCTTCCTGCCCATGGCCGTGGTCATCCTCGTGCTGAGCATGGTGCGGGTGGGCTCGCTGCAGAGCATCGCGCTGCTGCTCTGGCTCGTCGTGATCGTGCTGATCGTGCTCGACTCGTTCGTGACCGTGTTCCGGCTGAGGAAGGCGCTCCCCGAGCGCTTCCCGGACCACAACCGCAAGGGCGCCGTCGCCTACGCCCTGATGCGCTCCCTCCAGATGCGTCGGCTCCGGCTGCCCAAGCCGCAGGTCAAGCGCGGAGAGCGGCCCTGAGCACTACGTCGTTCTCCGGGGGTGCGGCGGATGCCTGGCTGAGCAGGCTGGGCGGTCTGCGGGATGTCGTACGACAGGAGCTGGTGGCCCGGCAGCTCGACGAGCAGATAGCGGGCCGGTTCCCGGTCGGGCAGCGGCTGCGGGTGCTCGACGTGGGCATGGGCCAGGGCACGCAGGCGCTGCGGCTGGCCCGGGCCGGGCATCAGGTGACCGGGCTCGAGCAGGACTCCGCGATGGTCGCGGCCGCGCGGCAGGCCCTGTCCGGCGAGCCCGAGGGCATCCGGGAGCGGGTGCGGATCATCGAGGGCGACGGCCGGGACACCGGGGTGCACTTCCTGCCCGGCAGCTTCGACGTGGTCCTGTGCCACGGGGTGCTGATGTACGTCGAGGAGCCTGATCCGCTGCTGGCCGGACTGGCGCGGATGCTCGCCCACGGCGGGCTGCTGTCGCTGCTCGTGCGCAACGGCGACGCGCTGGCGATGCGGCCGGGGCTGTCCGGCGACTGGGCCTCCGCGCTGGGCGCCTTCGACACGCTGTCGTACACGAACCGGCTGGGGCTCGACGTGCGCGCCGACCGGCTGGAGACGGTGACCGCGACGCTCGCCGGGATCGCCGCGCCGCTGCACGCCTGGTACGGGGTGCGGGTGTTCACGGACACGGCCGAGGACGGGGCCGAGATCCCCGCCGACGTCGAGACGTTGCTCGCGGCGGAGGAGCGGGCCGGGCGGACGGATCCGTACCGCGGGGTGGCGGCGTTGCTGCACCTGTGCGGGGTACGCGGCTGAGCCCGTTCGGGTGTGCACCACGCGCCGGACATTCACCCCGAAGTGAGACTCGGGGCATGGACGTCTCCCGTACCCGCGCCCTCCGGCTGCTCGTTTCCGGCGCCGCGCTCTCCTGTGCTCTCGTGCTCGTCTCGGGCTGCTCCGACTCCGGTTCCCGGGGCGAGAAGGAGAAGTCGACCGCGCAGGCCGCCCAGGTGGCCGTGCCCATGGCGAGCAACGACCTGCAGAGCGACTACCAGAAGGTGATCAAGGACGTTCTGCCGTCGGTCGTACAGATCCAGGCCGGCAACGATCTGGGGTCGGGGATCGTCTACGACGACCAGGGGCACATCGTCACCAACGCGCACGTCGTCGGGAACGACAAGACCTTCAAGGTGACGACCGCCAACAGCGAGGACGTGCACACCGCCGAACTCGTCTACTCGTACCCGGACCAGGACCTCGCCGTCATCAAGCTGGACCAGGTGCCGAGCGGGCTGAAGGCGGCGGCCTTCGCGGACTCCTCGAAGGTGCAGGTCGGGCAGATCGTGCTGGCGATGGGCTCGCCGCTCGGGCTGTCGTCCAGCGTGACGCAGGGGATCGTGTCGGCGACCGGACGGACCGTCACCGAGGGCAGTCCGGACGGGGAGACGGGCGGGACGGGCGGAGGGACGGGCGCGACGATCGGGAACATGGTGCAGACGTCCGCGGCCATCAACCCCGGCAACAGCGGCGGCGCCCTGGTCAACCTCGACGGGCAGGTTATCGGCATTCCGACGCTCGCCGCCACCGACCCCCAGTTCGGGAACAGCGCGGCACCCGGCATCGGGTTCGCGATCCCCTCGTCGATGGTGAAGACGATCGCCGACCAGATCATCAAGGACGGCAAGGTCACCGACTCGGGCCGGGCCGCGCTGGGCATCACGGGCCGTACGGTCGTCGACGACAGCTACCAGGCCGCCGGGGTCGCCGTGGTCGAGGTGAAGAGCGGCGGGGCGGCCGACGAGGCCGGCATTCAGGCCGGGGACATCATCACCGGGCTGGGCGACACGGACATCACGACGATCACGTCTCTGTCCGAGGCGCTGGCGGCGGACAAGCCGGGTGACAAGACGTCAGTGACGTACACCCGGAACGGGAGTCAGAAGAAGGCGGATGTGACGCTGGGCGAGCAGTGAGGAGGGGCGGCCGGTTCGCGGCCGCCCCTTTCCTTCCGTTCCGTACGGTTCGCTACTCCGCGGCCTGCAGGCTCATCGGCCCGTAGATCTCCGTGGAGTCCTCGAAGAGCCGCACCTGTTCGGCGCCGCCCTCCAGCAGGGCCTTCCAGTGCTCCCCGATCCACGACTCGGCATCCCCCTGCGTGGTGAACTCCTCGGGCTGCACCGAGGGCTGGACCTCAGTCCCGTCGGCCTTCTCGAACCGCCACGTCCATGCCGCCATGTACGCCTCCCGTGTCTGAGCACTTGTGCGCTCCGCTGGTTGGGCCGTGATCAACCTACGGTAGTTGGTCGCCTGCCTGCCGGTGAGGGCTTGTCGCTCCCCCACTCTCGACCTCGCTCGAGCGGGGGGACCCCCATCGCGGCGGACCCGTATGTCGATGCAGCCCCGCGCCCCTTTAGGGCGCCCCCACCACGCAGGACCAAAGCTGACGGGTGAAAATCGCTTCGTGGAAGTGACTCTGCTCGGCACCGGCGCCCCCGCGGGACTCCCCCGCCCCGACTGTCCCTGTGCCGCGTGCGCGACGGCGCTCGGCGGTGACGCCCGGGCGGCGACCGCGGTGCTCGTCGACGGGACCGTGCTGCTCGATCTGACGCCGGGGGCGGCGTTCGCCGCGGCGCGGGCCGGGCGTTCGCTCGGTGGGGTGCGGCAGGTGCTGTTGTCGCATCCGCACAACGGGCCCGCGGTGGAGGTGCCCGCGGGGCTGCCGCAGCCCGGGCGGGTTCCGGACGGGCGGGAGTTGGCGCTGCTGACCGGGCACCGGGTGCGGGCGGTGGCGATGGACGCGCCGGGCACCGGGTACGCGGTGACCGGACCGGACGGGCAGCGCCTGCTGTATCTGCCGCCCGGGGGCGCGCCGGCCGGGCTCGAGAACGGGTCCGCCGAGTCGTACGACATGGTGCTCGCCGATGTCGTGGGGCGGCCTGACGCCCTGGCCAAGCTGCGGGCGGTGGGGGCCGTGGGGCCGACCACGGACGTCGTCGCCGTCCATCTGGACCATGACGTGCCGCCGGGCGCCGAGTTGTGGCGGCGGCTGGCTGCCGCGGGGGCGCGGGCCGTGCCGGACGGGGCGACGCTGGTCGTGGGGGTGTACGAGGACGTGCCCGATGTGCCGCGGCGGACGCTGGTGCTGGGCGGGGCGCGGTCCGGGAAGTCGGTGGAGGCCGAGCGGCGCCTGGAGGCCTTTCCCGAGGTGCTGTACGTGGCGACGGGCGGCTCGCGGAACGGGGACGTGGAGTGGGCTTCGCGGGTCGCCGTCCACCGGGACCGGCGACCGGGGTCCTGGCGGACGGACGAGACCTGCGATCTGGTGCCGTTGCTGGCGCAGGACGGCCCGCCGTTGCTCATCGACTGTCTGTCCCTGTGGCTGACGGACGCGATGGACTCCGCCGGGGCGTGGGACGACGCGGAGTGGGCGGACGGCGGGGAGCGGGCGCTGCGGGAGCGGGTGCGGGAGCTGACGGAGGCGGTACGGGCGAGCCGGCGGACCGTGGTCGCCGTATCGAACGAGGTGGGTTCGGGAATCGTGCCGGCCACCGCTTCCGGACGGCGCTACCGCGACGAACTCGGGCGGCTGAACGCGGCGTTCGCCGGGGAGTGCGAGCAGGTGGTCCTGGTGGTGGCGGGACAGGCGCTGGTGCTACGGGGCTGACGGCGTGCGGCGCGCGACGATCCGGTACGTGTAAGGGAACCGGTCGAGGACATGACGGCTCGTCGCGACGATCGTGCAGTCCTCGGAGTCGAGTTGGGCCGGGATGTCGTACGACTGCGGAGGGGGCGCCTCGACCAGGAGGAGGCCGCCGGGGCGCAGGAGCGTGAGGGCGGCGTGGAGTTCGGCGCGGGGGTCCGGGACGGGTGAGCGGTCGTCGAGGAGCGTGACGACGTCGTAGCGGGCGCGCAGGATCGTCGTGATGTGCGAGTCCGTCACATGCCCCGCGTAGGCCTCCTCGATGCGCTCGGCATGACGGGCGTACGCCACGCGCGCGGTGGGGTCGAGGCCGTCGATGGAGGTGTAGGGGAAGAAGTCCCGTGCCGTCTCGGGGAAGTACGCGTCGCCGGTGCCCACGTCCAGCCAGCTCTCCGGTTCGGGCAGCAGCCGCAGGATCGCGCGGGCCGTCGAACGGTGGCGTCTTTGCCGGTCGAGGACGGTGACGCGGGTGCGCAGGCGATTCATGGCGGCTCCCGAAGGCGTACGACAATCCGTGCAAAACGGAACGTATGGGATCGCGATCTTGGGAGCAACGACGTCACGCGCGCGTGGTGCCCATGTGGCGCCGTCCTGTTCGATCGGTGCCGGTACTGTTCGGCGAATGAGCTCGCTTAATCTCGACGACTTCACCGATCTGATCGAGCGCCCCGACGGTGGCGTGCGCCGCGACGCCGAGGCGCGCCGGGAGCGTCAGATCGTGCCCCCCGGGTCGCTGGGCCGCCTCGACGACCTGGGTGAGTGGCTGTCCGCGGCGCAGTCGGCCGTGCCGGTGCGGCCGATCGAACGACCGCGGGTGGTTCTCTTCGCCGGTGACCACGGAGTCGCCGAACTGGGCGTCTCCGCGCGGCCCGCGGGCAGCGCCGGCCAGTTGGTGCGGGACATCCTGGAGGGCGGCCGTCCGGTGTCGGTGCTGGCCCGGCGGCTCGGCGTGCCGGTGCGCATCGTCGACATGGCCCTAGACTGCGACCCCGAGACGCTGCCCGACGAGGTCGCAGGGCACCGGGTGCGGCGCGGCAGCGGACGCATCGACCGTGAGGACGCACTGACGGCCGAGGAGGCGGAGGCCGCGTTCCGCGCCGGTGTCGCGGTGGCCGACGAGGAGGCCGACTCCGGTACGGATCTGGTGGTGCTCGGCGATGTGAGCGTGGGCGGGACGACCGCGGCCGGCGTGCTGATCGCCGCGCTGTGCGGGACCGACGCGTCCGTGGTCACCGGGCGGGGCGGGCTCGCCATCGACGACCTGGCGTGGATGCGCAAGTGCGGGGCGATCCGGGACGCGCTCAGGCGGGCCCGGCCCGTACTGGGCGACCAGTTGCAGCTGCTGGCGACCGTGGGCGGGGCGGACCTCGCCGCGATCACGGGCTTCCTGCTGCAGAGCGCGGTGCGCAAGACGCCGGTGATCCTGGACGGGGTCGTGGTGGCCGCCTGTGCGCTGGTCGGGCAGCGGATCGCGTTCCGGGCGCCGGACTGGTGGCTGGCCGCGCACGACAGCGGGGAGCCCGGGCAGGCGAAGGCCCTGGACCGGATGGCACTGGAGCCGCTGCTCGCGCACGGCGTGACCGTGGGCGAGGGTACGGGGGCGCTGCTGGCGCTGCCGCTGGTCCAGGCCGCGGCGGCGCTGGCCGCGGAGCTGCCGGAGAAGCCGGACGAGCCGGAGGAGCCGCAGGTCTCCGCGGAAGCCGAGAAGGAGACCGCGGACGAGGAGATCGAGAAGGAAGCGACCGAGTAGGCCGGAGAACGGGCCGAAAGTCGACCGGACCGGAGACCAAAGATGGAGGGGTTCATCAGGGCATCGCCCATATGATCCTCTCTCATGGGAGATGCCCGAATTGCCTCGCGGCGGGCCGCCGCATTCGCCGTCTGGTACTTGCGGGCCGTCGCGTTCGTCAACTTTCTGAGTGCCGCCTGGGTCTCGCTGGGGCAGGACGTGCGGCGGCACAACCAGGAGAACTTCTTCACGCCGTACCTGCTGACCGCGGGCTTCGCCTCCGGGGTGTTCACGGCGTTCCTCGCCATCACCATGCGGCGCCGCAAGCGCGCCGCGTGGATCCTCAACCTCGCCGTGGCGGGCCCGTTCCTCGCGCTGTTCGCCTTCGCCATGGCGTTCCCGGAGATCCGGCAGTACGCCCAGAACTGGATCTCGCTCGGGCTGACCGCCGCCTTCGTCGTCGCCCTGCTGGTCGGGCGGCGGGAGTTCTACGCCAAGGGCGACCGCTCGAACCCGAGGCTCGCCGCAGCCGTCGCGGTGGGCGGCACCCTGGTCGCCTCCCTGCTCGCCGCGCTGCTGGTGACGGTCACCAACCAGGCGGCGGACGCGTCCCGTTCGACGTTCCTGGAGCGCTGGCGCTACGGCACCCTCCGCCTCGTCTCCATCGCCGTCGACGAGTCCCACTTCCCCGGCGTCGACGCGCCGAACTGGGTCAACGTCGCCATCAACGTGCTCAGCACGGCCCTCGTCCTCGCCGTTCTCTACGCCGCCTTCCGCTCCCGGCGCGCCGTCGACCCGCTCACCGAGGACGACGAGAAGCGGCTGCGGGAGCTGCTGGAGCGGCAGGGCGAGCGGGACTCGCTCGGATACTTCGCGCTGCGGCGGGAGAAGAGCGTCGTGTGGTCGCCGACCGGCAAGGCGGCCGTCGCCTACCGGGTCGTCGGGGGCGTCTCGCTGGCCTCCGGTGATCCGATCGGCGACCCGGAGGCCTGGCCCGGCGCCATCGAGCCGTGGCTCGCCGAGGCGCGGGCGCACGGCTGGATCCCGGCCGTGATGGGGGCCAGCGAGGAGGCCGGGACCGTGTACGCGCGGCACGGTCTGGACGCGCTGGAGCTCGGTGACGAGGCCTTGGTCGAGGTCGCCGAGTTCACCCTCGAAGGGCGTGCCATGCGGACCGTGCGGCAGGCCTACAACCGGGTGAAGCGGGCCGGGTACACCGTGCGCATCCGGCGGCACGAGGACATCCCCGCCGACGAGATGACGTATCTGCTGAAGCGGGCGGACGACTGGCGCGACGGGGCCACCGAGCGCGGGTTCAGCATGGCGCTGGGACGGCTCGGGGACCCCGATGACGGGCAGTGCGTGATGCTCGAATGCACCGACGGGAAGGGCGAGTTGAGGGCGGTGCTGTCCTTCGTGCCCTGGGGCCCGCACGGGCTCTCCCTCGACCTCATGCGACGCGACCGGGACTCCGACAACGGACTGATGGAGTTCATGGTGCTCGAACTCCTGCGCCGCGCCCGGGAGATCGGGGTCGCGCAGGTCTCGCTCAACTTCGCGATGTTCCGCTCGGTCTTCGAACGCGGGGCGCGGCTCGGCGCCGGGCCGGTGCTGAGGCTGTGGCGCTCGCTGCTCAGCTTCTTCTCGCGCTGGTGGCAGATCGAGTCGCTGTACCGCGCCAACGCCAAGTACCGGCCCATCTGGGAGCCGCGGTTCCTGCTCTTCGAGAAGAGCGCCGACCTGCCGCGCATCGGCATCGCGTCGGCCCGCGCGGAGGGGTTCCTGGAGGCGCCGGGGCTGCCGAAGTGGGTGCACCGCAAGCATCTGGAAACGCACCGATGAGGACCGCCGGATGAACAGGCTCGCCCGCCTGGCCCGTGCCGAATGGGGACTCCTGTACATCACGGTGCGCGAGCCCCTGGTCAAGCGGCGCTGGCGGGCCATCCCGATGACGCTCGGGGTGGTGGCGCTGACGGCTGTCATGCAGATCGTGCAGAACCAGTCGTGGGGCTATCGGTTCGTGCAGAACGTCGGGGCGGTGCGCGCCGAGGACCCGCTGTGGCTGGCGCTGGTGCGCACTCCCCTGTCGTTGTTCGTCCCGGCGCTCGACCTCCCCGTCTGGGGTGCGCTCGCGCAGATCCTGTTCGTGTTCGGCATCGCGGAGATCTGCCTCGGCCGCTGGCGCACGCTCGTCATCGCGTACGCCGCCACCCTCGCCGGCACGCTGTACGCGCGCGTGGGCATCCAGCTCGGCTTCGACAACCCGCTCGGCCTGCCCGCCTCGGACGCCCGGGTCGTGGACACCGGCCCCTCGGCGGCCGTGGTGGGCCTCGCCGTCTTCCTCGGATGGCGCTACGGCGCCTATGTCACCGCGGGTGCGGTGACGGCGGCGATGGCGGTCGAGGTGACGCTGAAGGGGAACCTCGCCGGCAAGGAACACCTGGCGGCGATCGCGGCGGTGGTACTGCTGTGCGGGATCTCGGCGCTGCGGCACCGTCACCGGCCGAGGGCACGGTTCGGTTCGGGGTCGGGCTTTCCGCCGAGAAGATCCTGAAGCCTGCGGCGGGGACCGGCCCAGCGGCGGTCGTGGCGGTAGGCGCGCAGGGTGGATCTGGCGCGGGCGCGCGGGCGACGGCGGTAGAAGCGCTTGGCCCAGGGCGAGCCGGGGCGGGCCAGCCGGACCAGGCCGATCAGTCCGACCAGCGGGACGATCACGCTGAAGATCGCCATCCGGGCCTTGCCCTTGCTCAGGACGGCCAGCGCGAACAGGAAGTTGACCACGACGGTCGAGATCACGCTGCCGCGGTCCTGCAGTTCGTCCTGGGTCATGTCGTTGACCCCGAACGGCGTGAAGCCCGCGAGCATCAGTCCCACCAGGGCCGCCGTGAGGACGACGACCTCGACGCTCTTGCGGCCCTCCTCGGTCCAGTAGACGTCGTCGAGGTGCAGGATCAGCGCGAACTCGTCGAGGACCAGGCCGGCCCCCATGCCGAAGACGACCGCGAAGGCGGCCGATCCGAACCCGTGCCGGCTGCTGGCGACCGCCCCGAAGCCGCCGAGGACGGTGAGGACCACGCCGGGCACGACGTGATGGATGTGCATCCCGCCCGCCTTGACGTTGCCGAAGGGGCCCTTGCCCGCCCGGATGAGACGGGTGATGAGCCGGGTGATCAGGAACGTCAGCACGAACGCGGTGAGGGCGAGCAGCAACGGCAGCTTGCCGGGCTCGATGATGTTCCGCTGCAACCAATGTCCCATATGCGCACTGTATCCATGGGCGCCCCGGCGCTCCTGCCGACCGCCGGGTAACCTGCGCCGGTGCCCAAGACCCCCTGGCCGGACGGCCTCCGTTTCGCGTTCGGCACGCTGACCGTGCTGCCGGTCCCGGTGACCCGCTGGGACCGGGACGCCGCACGCGGCGGCATGCTCTGCGCCCCGCTCGCCGGACTCGTCGTCGGCGGGTGCGCGGCCCTGGTCGGCGTGGTGCTGCTGGCGCTGGGCGCGGGCCCGCTGCTCGCCGCCGTCGCTTCCGCCGCCGTACCCGCCGTCCTCACTCGCGGACTGCACCTCGACGGGCTCGCGGACACCGCGGACGGACTCGGCAGCGGGAAGCCCGCCGAGGACGCGCTGCGGATCATGAAGCAGTCGGACATCGGACCGTTCGGGGTGATCACACTCGTCCTCGTGCTGCTCGCGCAGGTGGCCGCGCTGGCTCAGGCGTACGGCGACTCGTGGGCCCGGGGTGCGCTCGCCGCCGTCGTCTCGGCGACCGCCGCCCGGCTCGCGCTCACCCTGGCCGCGCGCGCGGGGGTGCCGGCCGCGCGGCCCGAGGGGCTCGGGGCGGCGGTCGCGGGCGTGGTGCCGGTACGGGCGGCGGTGGCCGCGGCGGTGGTCGTGACCGGGGCGGCCGCAGGCGCGGGGGCGCTGGTCTCCACGTACGACGTGATCCGTACGGCCGCCGCGGTCATCGCCTCTCTCGCCGTCGCCGAACTCCTGCTCCGCCACTGCACGCGCCGCTTCGGCGGGGTGACCGGCGATGTGTTCGGAGGGCTGGCCGAGACGGCCGCGACGGTTTCGCTGCTCGTGTTGTCACTGGGGCAGTAGTCTCTTCCGCCGTACGGACAAGGGATCGTGATCGGGGGATGTCTGTGCCGAAGCTTCGTCGTGCCGTGGCCTGGTTCATCGACTTCGCGCTGGTGCTCGCACTGGCCGCCGGGCTGGCCGTGCTCACCTTCCACCGCATAGCCGCGCTCGTCACCGACGTGCCCGAACTCGCCACCCGTGGCGGCTTCGACCTGCTGACCTCGCGCGGCGACGTCCTCGGCGCCTCGGAGAGCCTCGGCTTCTCACTGTGGGACAAGGCGGTGCTCTACGTGGAGGAGGCCTTCGGGCTGCTGGTCGCCGTCACCTTCCTCTACCAGTGGCTCTGTCTCGCTTTCGCCGGGCGCACCCTCGGCAAGGGTCTCCTCGGCCTGAAGGTCTCCCCGAGCATGCCGCGCCGGGCCGCCCGGCGAGCGGCCGTGACCACCGCGGCCGACGTCGCCGTGTTCGCCGCGGCCTGCGTGCTGCTGATCGAGGGCCACTTCGTGCTGTCGGTGCTGGTGTGGGCGCTGGCCGTCGGCGTCTTCTTCCTCAACGCGCTGCCGGTCTTCTCCCCCACCCGCCGCTCCCTCGCCGACCGGCTGGCGGGCACGGCGGTCACCGGGCTCGGCATCAGCAAGCCCGGCGCCACGCCCCCAGCTCGTACTTCTTGGCCATAGAGCTGAGCTTCAGACGGCGGGCCTGCGCGCAGAAGCGGCCGGTCGGCAGCTCGTACTCGACGTGGAAGACGGCCTTGCCTGCCCTGATGAAGGGCTTCATGGCCCCGCACTCCCCGTACTGGGCGCACTGCTCGTTGACCGCAAAGTCGAAGTCCCTTACCAGCTGCGGGATTTGGTCGAGGTCGTTCTTGAGGCCGACGGACATGCCCCGGTCGTGGGTCAGCTTCGCGATGAGGCGGTTGTAGCGGAGCTGGTCGGCCGCGTCGAGGCGGAAGCCGGTGCGGTTCCTGTACCCGTCCATGTTGTCGGGCTCCACCGCGTCGAAGCCCTTCTTGCGGCACATGTCGAGGCGGGCCGCCATCAGCGGCTCCAGGACGTCCGTCCTGCGGATGTCGAGCCAGCGCTCGCCCTTCCAGCCGTTGCCGCGGCCGATCACCGACTTGGGGAACTTCTTCGCGTCGGGGCGCCAGTCCTCCCAGGCACCGGTGGAGAGATAGCAGATGACCTTGCGGCCCTTGCGGTGCAGGGCGGTGACCGTCGCCCGGGACTGGTCGAAGCCGTCGATGTCGTAGACCGGCACGTCCACGGAGGTGTCGAGGCGGCCGCTGAGCTGCCACTGCCAGGCCACGCCGGGGCGCGGCTGCCAACGCCCGCCGGACGGCCCGGCGTTGGAGTCATGGTCGGTGGTGCAGCCCGCCGCCAGCAGAAGCAGGGCGAGCAGAAGGACGGGGCGTTTCAACGAACGGGCTCCAGGGCGTGCGGCAACGTACCCCAAGGATGATCCCCCACCCCCGGCACCGCGCAGTACACGAAGGCGCCCCGCGCACCCGCCAGTTCGGCCGGTTCCGCCGGGTCGACGTCCGCCGGGACGCCGTACACGAGATGGCACAGGCCCACTCCGGTGCTGCCGCGCCATGCGTGCGGGGCAGCCGGCGGTACGCCGTCCAGGTGCCCTCGAAGGTCACCAGGACGTCGGCGATGCGGGCGTAGGAGGGGTGCGGCACCGTGCCGTGGTTCAGCGCGAGGGTGGTGCAGCCGGCGCCCCACGCCGCTTTCGCGAGCCGTTGGTCGTACGGGAACTCCTAGCGTCCGGCGGAGACTTGGTCGAGGAAGACGCCGTCGGTGCCGTACCAGTCGCGTGCCGGACGAGATCAGGGAGGCGGTGAGACGGGCGCCCATTGCCGTCTCGCGTCTGTGGGTACGTTGCGGCTTGTCGCGCCCGCGCGGCGGTAGCCGCATATCGGATACAGACCCGCGCCCCTCTCGGGGCGCGACCTCGCGTAGGCCCAGTACTCCAGTGCGACTTCGTGATCGGGTGTTTGGATGCCTCGGCGGGTCGACGTTATTGCCCGAGGGTTGCGGTCGATCTGACGGCTGACCATCTGCTGTCAGCGAATCCGCCTGGCCGGGCGGTGTTCCCGGTGCTTGTGTGTCGGTATGGAGATCCTGGTTCTGGGCGGAACGGCATGGGTGGCTCGGGAGCTGTCGCGGCAGGCGATCGAACGCGGCCATCGGGTGACCTGCCTCGCGCGTGGCGAGAGCGGAGAAGTCGCGGACGGAGCGACACTGGTCGCCGCCGACCGGCGCGATCCGTCGGCGTACGAGCCCCTGCTCGACCGGGTATGGGACGCGGTCGTCGAGGTGTCATGGCAGCCGGGCTTCGTTCGTGGAGCGCTCGACGTGCTGGGCAGCAAGGCCGGGCACTGGGTGTATGTCTCGTCCGGCAACGCCTACGCCTCCCAGGCCACGCTGGGGGCGGACGAGTCCGCGGCCCTGCTCGCCCCGACCGACCGGAGCGAGGTCGACCGCGAGTTGTACGGCGAGGCGAAGGTCGCCTGCGAACAGGCGTCGACGGCCGCTGTGGGCGACCGCCTCCTCATCGCACGAGCCGGGCTCATCGGCGGGCCGGGCGATCACAGCGGGCGTTCCGGCTACTGGGTCGCCCGCGCCGCACGCGATCCGCGAGGGCCCATGCTGGTCCCCGACACACCGGCCATGCCCACCCAGGTGGTCGACGTGCGGGACCTCACCGCCTGGCTGCTCGACTCCGCGGAGACGGGAACCACCGGCACATACAACGCTGTCGGCCCGGTCGTTCCGTTCGAGGAGTGGATCGAGCTGTCCCGCGCCGCCGGCGGGCACACCGGTCCGGTGGTCACCGCCGAATCGGCGTGGCTGCTCGCCAACGGCGTGGCCCAGTACATGGGGTCCGAATCGCTGGCGATGTGGCTGGTTGAGCCGGGCTGGGAAGGGTGGTCGGCCCGGGACGGGTCCTCGGCGCGCGCCGCGGGGCTGTGTCACCGGCCCTCGGCGGAGATGCTGGCCGACACGCTGCGCTGGGAACGCGAGCAGGGGCTGGACCGGGAAAGGCGCGCAGGCCTCAGCGCGCAGCGCGAGCGCGAGTTGCTCGACGCCCTCGGCTGACGACGCTGGACCGGTCTCGCACACCCGAGCGTCTCTACCTGCTCGGGCTGCTGTCGAATGTCGAACGGAAGAACTGCTGGCAACTGGCAGCTGGCCGAACAGGCGGGCCACACCCGGCCCGGGCCGATGCAGCGTTTGCTGCGCCACGCCCGCCGGAACGCCGATGCGGTCCGCGACGAGGTGCGCGCCTACGCCGCCGAACACCTCGGCGCCGAGGACGGTGTCTTGATCGTGGACGAGACCGGCCGCGCCCGCAGCCATGGGCAACAGGGCGGCCGGCAGGGCCCGTTCGCGGCCCAGCACCGGCAAGGACGTCGCCTCGCCCAAGTAGCGACGCGCGGCCATGGTTCGTCCTCCCCCCAGAGGCCCTCTCTTGTGGTCAATTCGAGGAGGATTCGTGGAAATCATGCAAAGCGGCGAGCGGACCGCTCACCGGATCCCCACGAGTGTGACCCGGGTCACCGGGGGGCGGGGATCGGGAAATGGACACCGCGCCGCCGGAAGGTGAACAGCCGCAGGAATGAGCGATCGTGCGCACGCGCGTAGGCTCATCCCGAGTGTTCGCCGCACCGGGGAAGGCCCCGCTGAATCCGCACCCTCAGCTCGGATCTAGGGTCGGCTGTCGGGCCCGGTCGACCCACACAATCGACCACAGAAACTTCACATCGGAAGCGAGAATTCACCACCGTGACTGCTCTCACTCTCAGCACCGCCGCGGCGCCCGGTCTTCGGGCCGACGCGATCGTGATCGGTGTGGCCAAGGGCGCGAAAGGCCCGGTCGTCGCACCGGGCGCCGAGGCCGTGGACAAGGCCTACGACGGCAGGCTCGCCGGCGTCCTGGAGACCCTCGGTGCCTCCGGCGCCGAGGGCGAGGTGACGAAGCTGCCCGCGCCCTCCGGCTTCAAAGCCCCGCTCGTGGTGGCGGTGGGCCTGGGCTCGGAGCCCGAAAAGGACGCCGGCTTCGACGCCGAGGCCCTGCGCAAGGCCGCCGGCGCCGCCGCCCGTACCCTCGTCGGCTCCAAGAAGGCCGCCTTCGCCCTGCCGATCGGGGACGCCGCCGACGTCGGCGCGATCGGCGAGGGCGTGCTGCTCGGCGCGTACTCCTTCGACGCCTACAAGGACAACGGCAAGGACCCCAAGGCGAAGAACGGCAAGGACCCGCTCGCCGAGGCCTCCCTGCTCGGCGCCAAGCCCCGCGACAAGGAGCACAAGGCGGCCGTCGAGCGCGCCGCCGCCGTCGCCGAGGAGCTCAACCGCGCCCGCGACCTGATCAACACCCCGCCGAACGACCTCAACCCCGAGGCGTTCGCCGCCGTCGCGCAGGCCGCGGCCAAGGAGCACGGCATCAAGGTGCAGGTGCTCGACGTGAAGGCGCTGGAGAAGGGCGGCTACGGCGGCATCCTCGGCGTCGGCATCGGCTCGGCGGCGGGCCCCCGCCTGGTGAAGCTGTCGTACACCTCCGCCAAGGCGAAGAAGCACCTCGCGCTCGTCGGCAAGGGCATCACCTACGACTCGGGCGGCATCTCGCTGAAGCCGGCCGGGCACAACGAGACGATGAAGTGCGACATGAGCGGTGCGGCGGCGGTCTTCGCCGCCGTGGTCGCCGCCGCGCGCCTGGGTCTCGAGGTCAACGTCACCGGCTGGCTGGCGCTGGCGGAGAACATGCCGTCGGGTTCCGCGACCCGGCCCGGTGACGTGCTGCGCATGTACAGCGGCAAGACGGTCGAGGTCCTCAACACCGACGCCGAGGGCCGGCTGGTCCTGGCGGACGCGCTGTGGGCCGCCTCCCAGGAGAAGCCGGACGCGATCGTGGACGTCGCGACCCTGACCGGCGCGATGATGCTGGCGCTGGGCAGCCGGACCTTCGGCATCATGGCGAACGACGACGCGTTCCGCTCCGCGGTGCACGAGGCGGCGGAGGAGGTCGGGGAGCCGGCGTGGCCGATGCCGCTGCCGGAGCACCTGCGCAAGGGCATGGACTCCCCCACCGCCGACATCGCGAACATGGGCGAGCGGATGGGCGGCGGCCTGGTCGCCGGTCTCTTCCTGCGCGAGTTCGTGGGCGAGGGCATCACCTGGGCCCACCTGGACATCGCGGGCCCGGCCTTCAACGAGGGCGGCCCGTTCGGGTACACCCCCAAGGGCGGTACGGGGACCGCCGTGCGGACGCTGGTCCGGCTGGCGGAGCTGACAGCCGCGGGCGACCTGGGCTGACGCAGCTGTGAACGAGGGGGCTCCGCGCGCGGGTAGGGCGGAGCCCCCTCTTCCATGCCCGCTCATCTGAACGTGGGACGTCTCACACCCCGGCCCGGCGTCTCGTTCACCCCCGACAAGTGCGAAGATGGGCGTCGGCAGGACAGGGCCCCCACCACAGGGCCGAAGAAGAGCGGCCGGACACCAGCCGCCGACCGGTCACGGACGACCGGCGTGGCGCACATGCATGGAGGACGTGACGTGGCGAACGACGCCAGCACCGTTTTCGACCTAGTGATCCTCGGCGGTGGTAGCGGTGGTTACGCCGCGGCGCTGCGCGGGGCCCAGCTGGGCCTGGACGTCGCCCTGATCGAGAAGGACAAGGTCGGCGGTACCTGCCTGCACCGGGGGTGCATCCCCACCAAGGCCCTGCTGCACGCGGGCGAGATCGCCGACCAGGCCCGCGAGAGCGAGCAGTTCGGCGTGAAGGCCACCTTCGAGGGCATCGACGTGGCCGCCGTCCACAAGTACAAGGACGGCGTCATCTCGGGCCTGTACAAGGGCCTGCAGGGACTCGTCGCCTCCCGCAAGGTGACGTACATCGAGGGTGAGGGCCGCCTGTCCTCCCCGACCTCCGTCGACGTGAACGGCCAGCGCATCCAGGGCCGTCACGTCCTGCTGGCGACCGGCTCCGTGCCGAAGTCGCTGCCCGGCCTGGACATCGACGGCAACCGCATCATCTCCTCGGACCACGCCCTCGTCCTGGACCGCGTACCGAAGTCCGCGATCATCCTGGGCGGCGGCGTCATCGGCGTCGAGTTCGCCTCCGCCTGGAAGTCCTTCGGGTCGGACGTCACCGTCATCGAGGGCCTCAAGCACCTCGTCCCGGTCGAGGACGAGAACTCCTCCAAGCTTCTTGAGCGCGCGTTCCGCAAGCGCGGCATCAAGTTCAACCTGGGCACCTTCTTCTCGAAGGCCGAGTACACCGCCGACGGCGTCAAGGTCACCCTCGCCGACGGCAAGGAGTTCGAGGCCGAGGTCCTGCTGGTCGCGGTGGGCCGCGGGCCCGTCTCCGCCGGTCTGGGCTACGAGGAGCAGGGCGTCGCCATGGACCGCGGCTATGTCCTGGCCGACGAGTACATGCGCACCAACGTGCCCACCATCTCCGCCGTCGGCGACCTGGTCCCGACGCTCCAGCTCGCGCACGTCGGCTTCGCCGAGGGCATCCTGGTGGCGGAGCGTCTGGCCGGCCTGAAGACCGTCCCGATCGACTACGACGGTGTTCCGCGGGTGACGTACTGCCACCCCGAGGTCGCCTCCGTGGGCATCACCGAGGCCAAGGCCAAGGAGATCTACGGCGCGGACAAGGTCGTCGCTCTGAAGTACAACCTCGCGGGCAACGGCAAGAGCAAGATCCTGAACACCTCGGGCGAGATCAAGCTCGTCCAGGTCAAGGACGGTGCCGTGGTCGGCGTCCACATGGTCGGCGACCGCATGGGCGAGCAGGTCGGCGAAGCCCAGCTGATCTACAACTGGGAGGCGCTGCCCGCCGAGGTCGCGCAGCTCATCCACGCCCACCCGACGCAGAGCGAGGCGCTCGGCGAGGCCCACCTGGCCCTGGCGGGCAAGCCGCTGCACTCGCACGACTGACCCTCGGTCGACGAAGCGACGTACTCAGACTTCCGCAATTCGTAAGGAGCAACCGAAACCATGGCGGTTTCCGTAACCCTTCCGGCGCTCGGCGAGAGCGTCACCGAGGGCACTGTCACCCGCTGGCTGAAGGCCGAGGGTGAGCGCGTCGAGGCCGACGAGCCGCTGCTCGAGGTGTCGACCGACAAGGTCGACACCGAGATCCCCTCGCCCGCCGCCGGTGTCCTCGCGTCCATCAAGGTCGCCGAGGACGAGACCGTTGAGGTCGGCGCCGAGCTGGCCGTCATCGACGACGGCACGGGTGCCCCCGCTGCCGCCCCGGCCCCCGCCGCTGCCGAGGCTCCGGCCCCGGTCGCCGAGCCCGCCCCGGCGCCCGTCGCCGAGGCCCCCGCCGCCCCTGCCGCCCCCGCTGCTGCCCCGGCCGTGCCGGCCGGTGGCGCGTCCGGCACGGACGTGGTCCTCCCCGCTCTCGGCGAGTCCGTCACCGAGGGCACCGTCACCCGCTGGCTGAAGCAGGTCGGCGAGGAGGTCGCGGAGGACGAGCCCCTGCTCGAGGTCTCCACGGACAAGGTCGACACCGAGATCCCGGCGCCGGTCGCCGGTGTCCTGCTGGAGATCGTGGTCGCCGAGGACGAGACCGCCGAGGTCGGCGCCAAGCTCGCCGTCATCGGCGCCCCGGGTGCCGCTCCGGCCGCTGCCGCGCCCGCGGCTCCGGCCGCCCCGGCTCCCGCGCCCGCCCCCGCCGCTCCGGCTCCCACGCCCGCCCCCGCCGCTCCGGCTCCGGCCCCCGCGGCACCTGCGGCTCCGGCCGTTCCGGCCCCGGTCCAGGCCGCGGCCCCCGTCGCGCCTCCGGCTCCGGCTCCCGCGCCGGCCGCTCCGGCTCCGGTCACCCCGGCTCCGGCGGCCCCGGCTCCGGCCGCGCCCGCCGGTGACGACGGCGCCTACGTGACCCCGCTGGTGCGCAAGCTCGCCGCCGAGAACGGCGTCGACCTGGCCACCGTCAAGGGCACCGGCGTCGGCGGCCGTATCCGCAAGCAGGACGTCACCGCCGCCGCCGAGGCCGCGAAGGCCGCCGCTGCTGCCCCGGCTCCCGCCGCGGCTGCCGCTCCGGCCAAGAAGGCGCCGACCCTGGAGGCCTCTCCCCTCCGTGGCCAGACCGTCAAGATGCCGCGCATCCGCAAGGTCATCGGCGACAACATGGTCAAGGCGCTGCACGAGCAGGCGCAGCTGTCGTCGGTCGTCGAGGTCGACGTCACGCGCGTGATGAAGCTGCGCGCCCGGGCGAAGGACTCCTTCGCGGCCCGCGAAGGCGTCAAGCTCTCCCCGATGCCGTTCTTCGTCAAGGCCGCGGCCCAGGCGCTGAAGGCTCACGCGCCCATCAACGCCAAGATCAACGAGGCCGAGGGCACGATCACCTACTTCGACACCGAGAGCATCGGTATCGCGGTGGACTCCGAGAAGGGCCTGATGACCCCGGTCATCAAGCACGCGGGCGACCTCAACATCGCCGGTATCGCCAAGGCCACCGCCGAGCTCGCGGGCAAGGTCCGGGCGAACAAGATCACCCCGGACGAGCTGTCCGGCGCCACCTTCACCATCTCCAACACCGGTTCGCGCGGTGCGCTCTTCGACACGATCATCGTGCCGCCGGGCCAGGTCGCGATCCTCGGCATCGGTGCCACGGTCAAGCGCCCGGCGGTCATCGAGACCGAGGAGGGCACGGTCATCGGCGTCCGCGACATGACCTACCTGACCCTCTCCTACGACCACCGTCTGGTGGACGGCGCCGACGCGGCCCGCTACCTGACCGCGGTCAAGGCGATCCTGGAGGCGGGCGAGTTCGAGGTCGAGCTCGGCCTGTAACGCGCAAGACCAGCAGTACGAAGGCGCCCCCGTCCGGAGTTCCGGACGGGGGCGTCCCGTTTCCGGGCCCGGTGCGTACGGCAGGCCCGGTGCGCACGTCAGACGCGCTGCGTACGCCAGGTGCCGCGTCCGGGTGGCAGGGCGTGTAAGTCTCGTCTCACCTGCATGAAAGCGCCCCCGTGCGCCCCTCCCCGAGGGCGGTCCGGCCTTATTGTCTAAACGTCAAACGCCCCAGGGGCCGATGGGCGGCCCCTCCCTAAGGAGCCCTCATGACCGCGCCCGTCGTCCACTCGCTGCGCGAGCAGATCCGCGAGCACATCGTGGAGGGGATCGTCAGCGGGCGCTGGAAGCCGGGCGAGCGGATCGTGGAGCGGCGTATCGCGACCGAGCTGGAGGTCAGCCAGACGCCGGTGCGGGAGGCACTGCGCGAGCTGGAGTCGCTCCGGCTGATCGAGTCGGCGCCGAACAAGGGCGTGCGGGTGCGGAACCTGACGGCGGCCGACCTGGAGGAGAGCTACCCGGTCCGGGCCGGCCTGGAGGCGATCGCGGCCGAGCTGGCGGCGGAGCGGCTGGCGGAGGACTGCTCGGCCCTGGAGCCGCACGTCGCCGCCCTCTACGAGGCCGACCGCAACGCCGACGGCACCGGCCAGGTACGGCACACGGTCGCCTTCCACCGCGAACTGGTGCGAGCCGCGGGCAACTCCGTGCTGCTGCACACCTGGGAGGGCCTGGGCATCGAGGTGTTCACGGCGCTGTCGATCCGCTGGCTGGGCACGGTGCAGCAGTCGTACGCGGAGGAGCACGAGGAGCTGGTGGCGGCGTTCCGGAGGCGGGATCCCCGGATCGCCGAGATGGTCAAGGCGCACGTTCTGGGCTGTGCGCCACGGGCCTGAGCCTTGAGCGAGGCAGCGCTCAAACGTGCCTCCGACCTGCGAAAACCTCCGAAATTCGCGGCACCCGGTGCCTGCCCGAAAGGCACCCCGTGCCTACTTTCTCGTGATCAAGAAGTTTTGCCCGGAACCCTTTGATCGATCATCGATCAGGGAGTTATTGTCGCCCACGGGCCACGCGGCGGAAGTCGCAAGGTGTCACAGCACCGCGGCCCTCCGCCCTGTCCTGCCAAAGACAAAGGGCACCCCTGAACCCTTGCCGATGAGGGAACCCCCTTCGACTGAGGAAGGCGGCGACATGACCGACCCCAACGCCATCCAGCCGAGCGAGCTCGACCAGCTCCCCGACCGGGACCCCGAGGAGACCGCCGAATGGCAGGCCTCCCTGGACGCGGTCGCCAAGGCGGCGGGCCCGCACCGTGCCGCATACCTGATGCGCCGCACGCTGGAGCGCGCGGAGGGCAACGGCATCGCGCTGCCCAAGCTGCTCGAGACCGACTACGTCAACACCATCCCGACCGCCGCCGAGCCGAGCGTGCCCGGTGACGAGGAGATGGAGCGCCGTATCACCGCGTGGAACCGCTGGAACGCGGCCGCGATGGTGTCCCGGGGCAGCAAACACGGCGTCGGCGGCCACATCGCCACCTTCGCCTCCGCGGCCTGGCTGTACGAGACCGGCTTCAACCACTTCTTCAAGGGCAAGGAGGCCGACGGGTCGGGCGACCAGCTCTACATCCAGGGCCACGCCTCCCCCGGCATCTACGCCCGCGCCTTCCTGGACGGCCGGCTGACCGAGCAGCACCTCGACAACTTCCGCCAGGAGGCGGGCGGCAACGGCCTCCCGTCGTACCCGCACCCGCGGCGCCTGCCCTGGCTCTGGGAGTTCCCGACGGTGTCGATGGGCCTCGGCCCGCTGTCGGCGATCTACCAGGCCCGCTTCAACCGTTACCTGACGGCGCGCGGCATCAAGGACGTCTCGGACTCGCACGTCTGGGCCTTCCTCGGCGACGGCGAGATGGACGAGCCGGAGTCCACGGCGGCACTCGCCCTGGCCTCCCGCGAGGGCCTGGACAACCTCACCTTCGTCATCAACTGCAACCTGCAGCGCCTCGACGGCCCGGTCCGCGCGAACTTCAAGATCGTGCAGGAGCTGGAGGCCCAGTTCCGCGGCGCCGGCTGGAACGTCGTGAAGTCGCTGTGGGGCTCCGCCTGGGACGAGCTGTTCCAGCTCGACACCACGGGCGCGCTGGTACGCCGGCTGCGCGAGGTACCGGACGCCCAGGTGCAGACGTACCAGACGCGCAACGCGGCCTACATCCGCGAGGACTTCTTCGGCAAGGACCCGGCGCTCGTCGAGATGGCGAAGCTGCTGAGCGACGACAAGATCCTCGAGTGCTTCCACCTCTCCCGCGGCGGCCACGAGTCCCGCAAGGTGTACGCCGCGTACAAGGCGGCCGTAGAGCACAAGGGTGGCCCGACGGTCATCCTGGCGCAGACGGTCAAGGGCTTCACGCTCGGCGAGGGCTTCGCGTCGAAGAACGCCAACCACCAGATGAAGAAGCTGTCGGTGGACGAGTTCAAGCAGATGCGTGACCTGCTCGAACTCCCGATCTCGGACGCGCAGTTCGTCGACGGCCAGGTCCCCTACGGCCACCCCGGCGCCGACTCCCCCGAGGTCCGCTACCTCCAGGAGCGCCGCGCGGCCCTCGGCGGCCCGGCCCCGGCCCGCCGTACGCACGCGCTCGCCCCGCTGCCCGCCCCCGCGGAGAAGGCCTTCGCCTCCTTCGACAAGGGCTCCGGCACGCAGAACGTGGCGACGACCATGGCCTTCGTCCGCCTGATCAAGGACCTGGTCCGCGACAAGGAGTCGGGCAAGCGCTGGGTGCCGATCGTCCCGGACGAGGCGCGCACCTTCGGCATGGAGTCGCTGTTCCCGTCCCTGGGGATCTACTCCCCCAAGGGCCAGACGTACGAGCCGGTCGACCGCGACCAGCTGATGTACTACAAGGAGGCCAAGAACGGCCAGATCCTCAACGAGGGGATCACCGAGGCCGGTTCGATGGCCGACTTCATCGCCGCGTCCACCGCGTACGCCACGCACGGCGAAGCGATGATCCCGTTCTACATCTTCTACTCGATGTTCGGCTGGCAGCGCACGGCCGACCAGATGTGGCAGCTCGGCGACCAGCTCGGCCGCGGCTTCCTGGTCGGCGCCACGGCCGGCCGTACGACCCTGACGGGCGAGGGCCTGCAGCACGCCGACGGTCACTCGCCGGTGATCGCGGCGACCAACCCGGCGGCGCTGACGTACGACCCGGCGTTCGCGTACGAGGTGGCGGCGATCGTCAAGGACGGTCTGCGCCGTATGTACGGCGAGGCGGCGCCCGGTGAGGACCAGAACGTCTTCTACTACCTCACCGTCTACAACGAGCCGAAGCCGCAGCCGGCCAAGCCGTCGGGCGTCGACGAGGGCATCGTCAAGGGCCTGTACCGCTTCAACACGGCCGAGTCGGCGGGGCTTTCGCCGGTGGCCAACGCCCCGCGCATCCAGCTGCTCGGCTCCGGTACGGCGATCCACTGGGCCCTGGCGGCGCAGAAGCTGCTCGCCGAGGAGTGGGGCGTGGCCGCGGACGTCTGGTCGGCGACGTCCTGGACGGAGCTGCGCCGCGACGCCCTGGAGGCGGACGACGCGCTGCTGCGCGGCGAGGAGCGGGTCCCCTACGTCCGTCAGGCGCTGCACGGCGCCGAGGGTCCGGTGCTCGCGGTCTCCGACTACATGCGGCAGGTCCCGGACCAGATCGCGCAGTGGGTGGAGCAGGACTACTCCTCGCTCGGCGCCGACGGCTTCGGCCTCTCGGACACCCGTGAGGCGGCGCGCCGGCACTTCGGCATCGACGCGGAGTCGATCGTCGTCGCGGCTCTGGCCCAGCTGGCCCGGCGCGGTGAGGTGAAGGCGACTGCCGTCAAGGAGGCCCGGGAGCGGTACGGGTTGTAAGGCCACCAGCACCACGTCCGGGCCGTATGAACAGTGCGGCCCGGACGTGGCTGGTCGCGCGGTTCCCCGCTCCCCAAAGGGCGCGGGGACCCCGGCATCATGAACGTATGCGCGCTGCCCGCCTCATCAAGATGGTGCTGCTCCTCCAGTCCCGCCCCTCCATGACCGCCGCCGAGCTGGCGCGGGAGCTGGAGGTGTCCGAGCGGACGGTGACGCGGGACGCGCAGGCGTTGTCGGAGGCGGGGGTTCCGGTGTACGCGGACCGCGGCCGGGCCGGTGGATATCGCCTCATCGGCGGCTACCGCACCCGGCTGACCGGGCTGGCCCGCGGTGAGGCCGAGGCGTTGTTCCTGTCCGGCGTACCGGGGGCACTGCGCGAGATGGGCCTCGAGGACGCCGCCTCCGCCGCCCGGCTGAAGGTGTCGGCGGCCCTTCTCCCCTCTCTCCAGGACGCCTCCGAGGCGGCGGCCCAGCGCTTCCACCTGGACGCGCCGAACTGGTTCGCCGAGCCGAAGACACCCCCGCTGCTGCCCGCCGTCGCCGACGCGGTGTGGGACGACCGCCGGATCACCGCGCGCTACCGGAGCCGGGAGGCCGAGGTGGAGCGGGAGCTGGAGCCGTACGGGCTCGTGCTCAAGGCAGGGGTCTGGTACGTCTGCGCGCGGGTCGCGGAGGGCGGGGCCTTCCGGGTCTACCGGATCGACCGGTTCACGGCGGTGGAGGCCGGTGCGGATCGCTTCGTAAGGGACGAGGAGTTCGACCTTCCCGGCTTCTGGGCGGAGCAGGCCGAGCAGTTCGCGAGGTCGATCCTGCGGGCCGAGGTCGTGGTGCGGCTGTCCGCGGACGGGGCGCGGAGACTGCCGTACGCCGTCGATCCCGCCTCCGCCCGCCAGGCGCTCTCGGACGCGGGCGCCCCCGACGAGGACGGGTGGCTGACGGTGACGCTCCCCGTGGAGTCCGAGAAGGTCGCCCACAGCCAGCTCGCGGGGCTCGGTCCGGAGGTGGAGGTGCTGGCTCCGGAAAGCCTGCGGGCGCGTTTCAGCGAGGATGCGCTCCGGCTGGGCCGCCTGTACGGGACATAACAATCCGCCGCACTCCACGTGCGTCCCACCCGCCCAGGGCCGATGCTGGACCCGTGATGGACGAGACGGAGTTCTGGGAGCTGGTGGACGCCACCCGTGAGGCCGCCGAGGGCGACCCCGAGGAGCAGGCCGACCTCCTCGTGGACCGGCTCCTCCAGCTGGAGCCGGACATGGTCCTCGACTTCGCCCGTCACTTCGAGGCCCGCTACAACCGCGCGTACACCTGGGACCTGTGGGGCGCCGCATGGGTCCTGCTGGACGGGGTGAGCGACGACGCGTTCGACTTCTTCCGGTGCTGGCTGATCGGGCAGGGGCGCGAGCTGTACGAGGGTGCCGTGCACCAGCCCGATTCACTGGCCGACCTCCTGGACGACTTCGACGAGGAGATCGACGGGGACGGGGAGGAGCTGGGCTACGCGGCGGACGAGGCGTACGAGCAGCTCACCGGGGCCGTGGCCCCCGATCTGGGCATCGCGCCCGCGGCCTCCGAACCGGAGGGAACACCGCTCGACTTCGAGAACGAGCGGGTGCTTGCGGAGCGGTATCCCAAGCTGTGGGAACGGTTCAGGGACTGACACTCGACGAGGGGGATCATGGCTCGTATCCCGTACCCGGAGCGACCGGCCGACGGCGTCGCGAAGCTTCCCGTACCGCTCAACGCCTTCCGCATGCTCTCCCACGCGCCGCCGCTGACGGACACGGCGATCGACCTGGGCATGGCCGTGCTGCGTGAGTCGACGCTCGAGGTCCGGCTGCGTGAACTGGTCATCATGGCGGTCGCGGCCGGCACGGACTGCGCGTACGAGTCCGTCCAGCACCGCCCGATCGCGCTGCACGCGGGGGCGACACCCGCGCAGCTCACGGCGATCGCCGAACGGCGTTCCAGCGGCCCGGAGTTCGACGGCCCGGAGTCGGCGGCCGTGACCGCCGCGTACGAGCTGATGTCCGGGCACACCCTCTCCGAGGGCACGTTGGCCGCGCTGCGCGCCTGCTTCACCGACCGGCAGGTCGTCGAGATCGTCACGACGGTCGGCTACTACGTCATGCTCGCGGGCCTCATGAACGGGCTCGGGGTGGACGTCGATCCGTCCGGGGAGCAGTTCCTGGGACTGACCGCGGAGTCCGCGGAGGGCGGCGAGGCCTAGGCCGTCCGCCTGCGGGTGGTGTCCGACGGGATGTAGGCCTGCGTCTGGTCGGCCTTCACCGCGTGGTACATCGGGGCCGCGTTGGCCTGGTCGAGCGCGGTCGCGGTGACGGCCGCCGGGCCCAGGACGACGGCGGCGGCCGCGCAGAGCGCCGCCCAGGGACCGCGGGAGATCCGGGTGCGGCCGTCGGTCTTGTGCGTGGTGCTGTGGTGACTGTTCACTTCTTCCCCACCTCCAGTCAGTGCGTGTGCATGACGATAGGCAGAGCGCCTCGGGAACATCCGTGAGGCGGCTACGAGAAACCTGTGAGGCCATGACCAGCCCGTACATGAGGGAGATCACCCGCGAGGAACATCTGGCCCACCTGCGCGTGCACCCCCACACGAGCCATCTCCAGATCCCCGAGTGGGGGGACGTGAAGCCCGACTGGCGGGCGGAGAGCGTCGGCTGGTTCGAGGGGAAGCTGATGGTCGCGGTGGCGCTCGTCCTGTACCGGCCGTTGCCCGGGACCCGGCGCTGTCTCGCCTATCTCCCCGACGGGCCCGCGATCGACTGGCGCTCCCCGCGCCTGGAGCGGTGGCTGGATCCGCTCGTCGCCCACGTCGAGGAGCGCGGGGCGTTCTCGCTCCGGATCGGACCGCCCCTGGTCGTACGCCACTGGGAGGCGGCCACGGTGACGGCGGGCATCGCCGACTCCGACGTACGCCGGCTGCACGATCTGGCGCCGGACGGCCTCGACGGGTACGCGCTGGACGCGGCGGAGCGGCTGGCGCGGCTCGGGTGGCGGCGGTGCGAGGAGGACGAGGGCAGCGGCTTCGGGCTCGGCCAGCCGCGCTACGGCTGCCACATCCCGCTCGCGGGCCGCTCGGTGGACGATCTGCGCGACGCCCTCGCACCGCACTGGGAGCAGTCCTTGCGTACGGCCGAGTCGGCGGGCGTCCGGGTCTCCTGGGGCTCGGCCGCCGACCTGCCCGACTTCCACCGTCTGTACGCCGCGACCGCCGCCCACGACGGCTTCAAGGCCCGCCCCCTGGACTACTTCCGGCGCATGTGGAAGGCCCTGAACGCCGAGGACGACGACCAGTTGCGGCTGTATCTCGCCGAGTACGACGGCGAGGCGCTCTCCGCGGCGCTCATGGTCAACGTCGGCTCCCGCGCCTGGCACTCGTACGCCGCGTCCGGTCGCCGGGGGCGCGAACTGCGGCCCAGCAGTGCGCTGTTGTGGCGAATGCTGTGCGACGCGCGGGCGGCGGGGGCCGAGACGTACGACCTGCGTTCCGTCACGCCCGCCCTCACCGAGGACCGGCTGCTGGGCCGGCTGCGCTTCAAGATCGGGGCGGGCGGGCGGGCCGTGGAGTACCTAGGGGAGTGGAAGCTGCCGGTGGGCAGCCAGGGCAGGGTGCTGCAGCGGGCGTTGGGGGCCTACCTCGGGCGCAGGTGAGGACGCGTGCCCGGCCCCGGTGCCGCTACGGCGTCCGGCCCTGCAGCTGCGCCGCCTGTTGTCTGATCCCGGGGAGGCGGGCGATGAGGGCCGCGCCGGGGCAGCTCGTCATGTAGGCATCCTTGTGGCCGGCGAGGGTGGGGAGGGTGGCGGTGGTGCCGGAGCGGTAGCGGCTGTGGCTGTTGCTGGAGACCAGGTGCGCCTCGGCGCGCGGGTCGATGCCGGCGAGGCCCAGTTTCCAGGCGGCGAGGGCGGCAATCGAGTCCGTCATCGCCTTCGGGACCGCGGCGCCCGCCGTGAAGGTGCCGATGGCCGCGATACCGGCCGTGCGGTGGTTGAAGCCCTGGGTGTGGGCGCCGGTGACGGGGCGGTCGACGCCGCCGGCGCGGCCCTCGTAGATGGTGCCGCAGCGGTCGACGAGGAAGTTGTAGCCGATGTCGTCCCAGTCGCGGGCGCCGGTCTGGCCCGCGTAGAGGTAGCGGATGATGCGGGGCACGTCGGCGCAGTCGTAGCCGTTCGGCGAGTCGGTGTGGTGGACGAAGACCGCGACGACCTTGTCGTCGTAGCGCGGGGGCGGCTGGGCGTGCCGTGCGAGGGAGTCCAGCCAGGCCGTTCGGGGCACGATGTGCGGCTTGGCCGCGGCGTGCGGGGCGGCGGCGCGGGCCGCGACCGGCGGCCCGTGCTTCACGCCCGTGTGTCCGATCCCGTCCGCGCACAGGACGAGGCCGAGGGCGGCGGCCAGTCCGGGCAGCCAGGAGAGCAGCAGGCGCGCGGTGCGGGGTATGCGCGCTGCGCGTGCTTGCCGTGGTCCTAGCGATCTCCGGACACGCATGCCTTCACTCTCGGCCCGATCCGCTCCGTCCGCGATGTGTGGTGTGCCACCCGGTGGAACCATCGTCCTGGTCCGGGGCGTTTTTCCTGATGCACGCACGCGTGGCCTGTTCCGGGCGCCACGCGCGCGTGGCTGATCACTGGGCCCGTCCCGCGCGTATTAGGGGATCTGAGAGAAAGGCGGCTCCGTGGACCTGCTCGACATCCTGCTGTTGCTGGTGGTTGTGGCCTACGCGGCATCCGGCTACCGGCGCGGACTGGTGGCCGGATGCGTCTCGCTCGCCGGGTTCGTCGGTGGCGCGGTCCTCGGCGTGTGGATACTGCCGTGGACGATGGACCTGGTGTCGGCGGGGACGACCCGCGCGACCGTGACCGCGGTTCTGACCGTGCTGGTCCCGGCCGTGGTGGGGCACGAGCTGGCGGGGCGGCTCGCGCTGCGGCTGCGCCGAGAGTTGGGCCGTGCCAGTCTCGGTCCGCTCAGGGTGGCCGACGGGGTCGGCGGGGCAGCGGCCAACTCGGTGGCGGTGCTGATCGTGGCGTGGGTCGCCGCGAGCGTCCTGGGCGCTTCCTCCTCGCCGCTGCTCACCACGGCGATCCGGGACTCGGCACTGCTCGGCACGGTGCAGGACGCCATGCCGGACACCACGCCGACCTGGTTCTCACGGGCCACGTCCGCGCTCACCCAGGCGGGCTTCCCGCAGGTCTTCAACCCGTTCGAGAACGAGTCGACGGCCGAGGTCGCCAAGCCCACCGGCGACAGCGTCACGGCGAGCGCCACCAACGCGGCCAAGCTCAGCACGGTGAAGATCGAGGGCGTCGCCGGCACCCAGGGCCGCGAGGGCAGCGGGTTCGTGTACGCGCGCGACCACGTGATGACCAACGCGCACGTGGTGGCCGGCATCGACGACCCGAGCGTGCGGATCGGCGGGGTCGGGCGGTCGTACGAGTCGCGGGTGGTGCTCTTCGACCCCGACCGGGACGTGGCGGTGCTGTACGTGCCCGGGCTGAGCGCCCCGGTCCTGCGCTTCGACGACAGCGCCGCGCGCGGGGACTCGGCGGTCGTCGCGGGCTATCCGCAGGACGGCGACCTCAATCTCCAGGCGGCGACGGTCGCCAACCGGGTGCGGGCGACCGGGCAGAACATCTACAGCGACCGCATGGTGACGCGCGAGATCTACTCGATCCGCTCGACCGTGCGGCCCGGCAATTCCGGCGGCCCGCTGCTGACGACCGACGGCCGGGTCTACGGCGTCGTCTTCGCCCGCTCGACGTCCGACAACGAGACGGGTTACGTCCTGACGGCGGACGAGGTCGCCTCCGACGCCGAGCGCGCGGCGACCGCGACGGCGGCGGTGGACACGGGCGACCTGGTCACGTCCTAGGGCTCGGCAGCACTCGGCGGGTCAGAGACTGCGCCCCATGAGCACGTCGTCCACGTACTCGCCCTGCAGCAGGAACTCGCCGGGCAGGATCCCCTCGACGACGAACCCCTCGGCCTCGTAGAGCTTGCGTGCCGGGGTGTTGTGGCCGAGCACGCGCAGGGTCAGGCGGCGCGCCCCGTGCCGCTTGGCCTCGTCCCGCACGGCGCGCAGCAGCGCCCGCCCGACTCCGGTGCCGCGCGCCTCCTCGGCGACCGCGAGCCCCTGGATCTGGCGGACGTGGGAGTTGCACGCGAGGGGCGTGGGATAGCCGAGCCGGATGTAGCCGACGACCGCGCCGTCGAGTTCGGCGACCAGGTGGTCCCGGGGCCCGAACCGCTCGTTGAAGAAGGGTTCGTAGGGCGGCTCGGGTCGTGGTGCGACGGCGTGCAGGGTGGACCAGGTGAGCCGGTCGAGGAGGCCGAGCACGTCCTCGTCGTCGAGGGTGGCGTGGCGTATGTACGGAACCCGCATGACCGCCACCATACGGCGGAGGTGTCGGAAACCCGACGGGGGATTCGCGCCCCGGCCGCGCAGAATGGGGGCCATGGAACGTTCTCGAATCGTGGTGGCCGGTGCGTCCGGGCTCATCGGTGGCGCCCTGGTGCGGTCGCTGACCGCCGACGGGCACGAAGTGGTGCGGCTGGTGCGCCGGGCGCCCCGGGCGAAGGACGAGGTCCGCTGGGACCCGGAGGGCAAGAGCGTGGACCCGGCCGGGCTCACCGGGTGCGACGCCGTGGTCAACGTCGCGGGCGCGGGCGTGGGCGACCGCCGCTGGACGGACGCGTACAAGACGCGGATCCGGTGCAGCCGGGTACTCGGCACGACGGCGCTGGCCGAGGCGATCGCCGCACTGGACGAGAAGCCGCGGGTGTTCGTGAACGGCAGCGCGATGGGCTACTACGGCGAGACCGGCGACCGCGCGGTCGACGAGAGCGCGCCGCCCGGGACCGGGTTCCTGCCCGAGCTGTGCGTGGAGTGGGAGGGCGCCGCGGCGCCCGCGCGGGAGGCGGGCGTACGGACCGTGTTCACGCGGACGGGACTGGTGGTGGCCCGCGGAGGCGGGGCCTGGGGACGGCTGTTCCCGCTGTTCAAGGCCGGACTCGGGGGGCGGATGGGCGACGGGCGCCAGTACTGGTCGTACATCTCCCTGCACGACGAAATCGCCGCGATCCGGCATCTCATCGACACCGACGGGCTGTCCGGGCCGTTCAACCTCACCACCCCGAACCCGCTGACGAACCGTGAGATCACCGCGGCCATGGGGCGCGTGCTGCACCGGCCGACGCTGTTCACGGTGCCCGCGCCCGTGCTGCGGACCGTGCTCGGCGAGATGGCCGGGGATGTGCTGGGCAGCGCTCGGGTGCTGCCGAAGCGGCTGCTGGAGTCCGGCTTCACGTTCGCGTTCCCTGACATCGAGTCGGCGATCCGGGCGGCATAGCCAGGACTGCGGCGGCGGCGCGGTGAGCACCCGCGACCGTATGCGACCGCTGTGCGACCGTGCTCTGTTCATGCGCGACTGTCCTTGACCGATCACAGCCCTAACCTCGACCCGAACTCGGGTATCCCCAGGGCCTGTTGGGGGCATGACGTCTCCACCGGCCGCGCAACCTCGAGGAGGGGCACGTGCTTGAGCCCGCGTACCAGGCGGACGTCGTGATCGTGGGAGCCGGGGTCGCCGGGCTCTCGGCGGCGCATCGGCTGACCAGCGCAGGAGTGACGACCGCGGTCCTGGAGGCCGCCCCTTGCGCGGGGGGTCGCATGTCGACGGAGAAGGTCGACGGTTTCCGGCTCGACCGGATCGGACAACTGCTGTCCACGGCGTATCCCGAGCTACGGCTGACTCCCGGGCTCGACGCGCTCGTTCTGCGCCCCTTCGCGCCGGGCGTCCTGCTGCACAGCGACGGGCGCCACCACCGCGCGGGCGCTCAGGCGAGCACGGGGGGCGCAAGGGGCGCACTCCATGCCGTACGCGCCCTGGCGAGCGCCCCCACCAAGAGCGCCCCCCGGTCCGGCGCCCCGCTGGGCACCGCCGTGGACCAGGCCCGCCTCGGCACCTTCCTCTCCCGGCTCGCGGCGACGCCCGTCGAACGGCTGCTGTCCCGCCCGGAGTTGCCCGCGGAGCAGGCCCTCGCAGCCCGCGGTGTCCCCGCCCGCACCATCGACGGCTTCCTACGTCCGCTGCTCGCCGCCCTGTTGTGCGACCCGGAGCTGACGTCGTCCAGCCGGTGCGCCGACCTCGCGCTGCACTCCTTCGCGCGCGGGCGGCTGTGCCTGCCGGAGGGCGGCGCCGAGATGCTGCCGGAACTGCTCGCGCGGGCGCTGCCGCCGGGCACCGTGCACACGGGCGTGCGCGTCACCTCCGTCTCCACGAGCGCGGTGACGACGGCCGAGCACGGCGAGATCCGCTGCCGTGCCGTGCTGCTGGCCACGGACGCACGGGCGGCCGCCGAACTCCTGCCCGGCCTGCGCATACCCGACTTCCACCCGCTGACGGTGCTGCACCACACGACGGACGAGCCCCCGACGACGGACGCGTCCCTGCTCCTGGACGCCGACCGCGGCGGCCCGGTCGCGCACACGGCGGTCATGAGCCGGGTCGACCCGGCCCGCGCCCCCGCGGGCCGCACGCTCATCACCTCGACCGTCCTCGGCCCGCCCCCACCGGAACTCGACACCGCCGTACGCATGCACCTGTCCCGCCTCTACGGCACCTCGACCGCCCGCTGGGAGACCCTCGCCGTCCACCACACCCCCGAGGCCGTCCCCGCGATGCGCCCACCCCACGACCTACGCCGCCCGGTCCGCCTCCTGGCGGGCCTGTACGTCTGCGGCGACCACCGCGACACCAGCACGGTCCAGGGAGCCCTGCACTCGGCCCACAGGGCCGCGACAGCCATCCTGACGGACCTGGGAGCGGCGGGCTCCATACACAGGGCAGACCCACTCCCCGCAACAGCAACGGCTGCCTGAAGCCCCTCCTTCTTCAGCCCAGTGCCGCGACCTTGTCGCGATACCCCCGCACCGGCGCCGCATCCTTGTAAGGCTCCAACCGCCGCTCGAAGTCCCGCACATACTCGATCGCCCGCACCGACCGCATCTCCGCAGCGGCCCCCGCCGCCTCCGCCCCCAACGCACAGGCCTGATCGAGCTCACCGAGCCCGAGCCGGGCGGAGGCAAGAACGACCCGGCAGAACAACCGACTCCGCGCAAACGAAGGCGCACGCAACTGCAGCGAGCGCTCCGCATGCTGCGCCGCCGCACGGAACTGCTGCAGATCCCGATGGGCATGCCCGAACTCGTCCGCGAGCTGCGCCTCGTCGAAGAACCGTGCCCAGTACGGCACTTCATCACCCGTGCGGGCCGCTTCGAGGGCCCGCTCCGCGCGCACGAGCGAGGCGGTGCAGTTGCGGACCTCGCCGAGCACACCGTGCCCGCGCGCCTCGGCGGAGTGCAGCAGGGCCTGTACGACGGGCGGGGCGTTCGTACCCACGCCCTGCTGGGCCACGCGCGCGAGCTGCACGGCCTCCCGCCCGTGGCCGAGGTAGACGGCCTGACGGCTCATGGTGACCAGCACATACGAGCCGTACGCCCGGTCCCCCGCCGCCTGCGCGAGCCGCAGCGCCTGCACGAAGTAGCGCTGGGCGAGCCCGTGCGCGGCGATGTCGTACGACGTCCAGCCGGCCAGCCGCGTCAGGTCGGCGGCCGCGCCGAACAGCCGGCGGCCCGTCTGCTCGCCGTAGGTGCCGCGCAGCATCGGCTCGCACTCGTGCTCCAGGTAGCGCACCAGTGCCTGGCGGGCGTGGCCGCCGCCGTACATGTTGTCGAGGGTGCGGAACAGCTCGCCGACCGAGCGGAGCGCGGCGATGTCGCCGCCGGTGACCTTCTGGCCGGGGCCGCGCTCGGTCCGGCCGCGCTGCTGGGGCACCACCGGGCGGCCCTGGGCGGGGACGCGGGGGGCCTGTTCGCCGCGGGCGACCTTGTCGTCGGCGCGGCCGATCAGCCAGTCCCGGCTGGGCACGACCAGACCGGCCGGTGTGAACGCGATCTTGCGCAGCTCGGCGTGCGAGCCGGAGTCCTTGCGCCACAGCCCGCCGACGATGTCGATGGCCTCCTCGGGGGTGGCGGCGAACTCGAGCCCGGCGTACACCGGCGCACAGGCGTCGAGGCCGAGGTCCTGGGCGGTGAGACGGCGGCCGAGGCGGCGGGTGAAGACCTCGGCGATGAGGGCGGGGGTGGTGCCGCGGGGCTGCTGTCCGCGCAGCCAGCGGGTGACCGACGTCTTGTCGTATCTGAGATCCAGCCCGTGTTCGAGACCGAGCTGGTCGACTCGACGGGCGAGACCCGCGTTGGAGAACCCGGCTTCTGCGATGAGCGCGGCGAGCTGACGGTTGGGAGTGCGCTGCGCGGGTCGTTCCGTCATCTGCGGTGCGGTCTCCTGCCTTTCGGGCCTCCAGGGGCCGCTGCGGCCCTGCTGTGCCCGGATTGCCTGTGAGCAGCCCTTATGGCCTCTGTGAACGGCGCGAATGTAGCGGAGAGTGAGCAGACGGTCGCACATTTCGCCGTTCGTTCATCCGATCGTGTGAGGATTGCCCGCAGGGCTGACGCGAGACGGTCGGTCGTACAGTGGCGTAGGCGCGTTTCGTGCCTTACGACCTTCGAGGGAGGCGCTTGCCGTGAGTGAGTTGCGGTTCGTCCGCATGGGATTCGGTGCCGAGGCCGTCGACTACCAGGCGGCATGGGACGAGCAACGCCGGGTGCACGCGGCACGCTTCACCGACGAACTCCCCGACACCGTGCTGCTCCTGGAGCACCCGCCGGTGTATACGGCGGGCCGGCGCACGGCGGACAACGAACGCCCCCTCGACGGCACCCCCGTCATCGACGTGGACCGCGGCGGCAAGATCACCTGGCACGGCCCGGGCCAGCTGGTGGGCTACCCCATCCAGAAGCTCCCGCGCCCGGTGGACGTGGTGGCCCATGTCCGGCGCCTGGAGGACGCCCTGATCCGCACGTGCGCGGAGTTCGGGGTGGAGACCAGCCGGGTCGAGGGCCGCAGCGGCGTGTGGATCCTCGGCGACCCGGTCGAGCAGCGGCCGTCGATCGGCGGCCTGTCCCTCGACTTCGACCCCCGTCTGCACGACGAGGAGTTCGACCCCCGCATGAACGGCCCGGAGTACGCCCCCTCCAACGCCGGCCAGCGCCGCGAGGACCGCAAGATCGCGGCGATCGGCATCCGCGTGGCCAAGGGCGTCACGATGCACGGCTTCGCACTGAACGTGAACCCGGACAACAAGTGGTTCGACCGCATCATCCCGTGCGGCATCCGGGACGCGGGCGTGGCCTCCCTGGCCGACGAGCTGGGCCGCGACGTGACGATCGAAGAGGTGCTGCCGGTCGCCGAGCGGCATCTGAAGGACGTACTGGAGAACGCGGAACTCAAGCCGCGCGAGATCGAGAAGGCGACGGCCTGACGCCGGGAATGAGCCCCGCGGCTCAGGGGTTGGCCTGACAGCGGGGCTCAGTAAACACGGGCGTACCCTGGTGTACGCCGAAGAATCGAAGCTACAGGGAGCCGATGTGTCCGCAGTCACACCCGACGGACGCAAGATGCTGCGCCTGGAGGTCCGGAACGCCCAGACCCCCATCGAGCGCAAGCCCGAGTGGATCAAGACGCGGGCGAAAATGGGCCCCGAGTACACGAAGATGCAGAACCTCGTGAAGAGCGAGGGCCTGCACACGGTCTGCCAGGAAGCCGGCTGCCCCAACATCTACGAGTGCTGGGAGGACCGCGAGGCGACCTTCCTCATCGGCGGCGACCAGTGCACCCGGCGCTGTGACTTCTGCCAGATCGACACCGGCAAGCCCGAGGCGCTGGACCGCGACGAGCCACGCCGCGTGGGCGAGTCCGTGGTCACCATGGACCTGAACTACGCCACCATCACCGGCGTCGCCCGCGACGACCTGGAGGACGGCGGCGCCTGGCTGTACGCGGAGACGGTCCGTCAGATCCACCAGCAGACCGCCGAGCGCGAGGCCGGCCGTACGAAGGTCGAGCTCCTCGCTCCCGACTTCAACGCGGTACCCGAGCAGCTGGCGGAAGTCTTCTCCTCCCGCCCCGAGGTGTTCGCACACAACGTGGAGACCGTGCCGCGGATCTTCAAGCGCATCCGCCCCGGCTTCCGCTACGACCGCTCGCTGAAGGTCATCACGGCCGCCCGCGACTACGGCCTGGTCACCAAGTCGAACCTCATCCTCGGCATGGGCGAGACCCGCGAGGAGGTCAGCGACGCGCTCCGGCAGCTGCACGAGGCCGGCTGCGAGCTGGTCACCATCACGCAGTACCTGCGCCCGTCCGTGCGCCACCACCCCGTCGAGCGCTGGGTCAAGCCGCACGAGTTCGTGGAGCTGAAGGACGAGGCCGAGCAGATCGGTTTCTCGGGCGTCATGTCCGGGCCGCTGGTGCGTTCCTCGTACCGCGCGGGACGCCTCTACCAGATGGCCATCGAGAAGCGCGGCGCGTACATCGCCTCGCAGGCCGTGTGACCTGGCCGACACAACATCAACTCCCTTGCCCCGTACGGGCGCGAGACGAGCGTGTGAAGTCGCGCACAAGAAACTACCCGCCAGTAGCGACCGATTCGACGCGGTCCTGGGCGTCCTCGCAGCTGAGGGCGTACGCCAGGGCCGCGTCAACGTTTTCGCCCGCCGCATCAAGGCTTCATTGGTGTTTGACCGGTCGGTCACGCCCTGGTAACACCAATCAGTGACGCTGGACTCACGCCACGTACACCGCCACCCAGTGCCCGTACCCGAGGGGGGACCTCCACCATGCAGGCCGCGCCCGTTCGCGCCACCGCAATCCCGTCGTTCACCGATGCACTGCGTGCAGTCGAGTCACTGCTCATGAGCAGCGGCCAGCGCACCGCCCGTCGCAACGCGTGGACCTCCGTCCTGGAGGACCGCCGCCGCGCCAAGGACCGCGTCGAGGCCCAGCGCGTCCTGGACCAGACCCTCGTCACCCACCCCTGAATCCCGCACTCCGGGCACTGCCGTTCTAAGGCGCTCCCGGGGCCACGTAGACTTCGTGGCATGGCGAGGAAGGAACCTGCAGCGGACGCTGCGAACCCCGGGCGACTGAAGCAGATCGCTCTGACCTACAAGATGACCCGCAAGGCCGACAAGAAGATCGGCCTTGTACTCGCGGCTGTAGGCATCGGCATCTTCGGTGTTTTCCTCGCGATCGGTTTCTTGCTCGGTCACCCCATCTATGTCGGGATCCTGGGCCTGTTGCTCGCCTTCCTCGGAACGGCGATCATCTTCGGGCGCCGGGCCGAGCGGGCGGCCTTCGGGCAGATGGAGGGCCAGCCGGGCGCGGCCGCGGCCGTGCTCGACAACATCGGCCGGGGGTGGACCACCACTCCGGCGGTGGCCATGAACCGCAGCCAGGACGTGGTGCACCGGGCCGTCGGCAAGGCCGGCATCGTCCTGGTCGCCGAGGGCAACCCGAACCGGGTGAAGAGCCTGCTGGCCGCCGAGAAGAAGAAGATGAACCGCATCGTGGCGGACGTGCCGGTGCACGACATCCTCGTCGGCACGGGCGAGGGCCAGGTCGAGCTGAAGAAGGTGCGGACCACGATGCTCAAGCTGCCGCGCGTGCTGACCGGTCCCCAGGTGACGGCCACCAACGACCGGCTGCGCGCCATGGGCGACCTGATGAGCAACATGCCGCTGCCGAAGGGGCCGATGCCGAAGGGCATGAAGCTCCCGAAGGGCGGGCCCAAGGCCCGCTGAGCGCCTTCCGAAGGCCCGCCGACTCCCTCGTACGAGAAAGGGGGCGCCCGCCGAGTCAATATGCGGCTACCGCCGCGTGGCTCCGGGCGCCCCCTTCGTCGTACGAACGCTAGGGCCCTAGATGCGCACCTCGGCCGTGCGGGCCAGGCGGTCGTGCAGGCCCCTGCCGTCGCGGTCCCAGATCAGGGCCGGGACGGCGACGCAGAGCAGGGCCGTGCGCAGCAGGGCGCGGAGGGGGTTGGGGCGGCCGGCGTCCAGGGCGATCACACGCAGGCCGAAGAGGCGCTTGCCCGGGGTGAAGCCGAGTGTGCCGACCGTCAGGACGCCGAGCAGGAAGAAGACGAGCAGGGCCCAGTTGCCGGTCGCCTGGTCGTAGCCATGCGTGATCAGACCGTATGCGATCAAGAGGCACAGGCCCCAGTCGACGATCAGGGCGCCGAACCGGCGGCCCGGGCGGGCGATCGAGCCGGGTCCCTCCTCCGGCAGACCGAGCTGCTCGCCCCGGTATCCGAAGTCGACACCGGCTCTCTCTGCGGCTTCGCGCGGGCCCGAGAGCCACGAGCCGATTGCATCCCTGTTGTCCACCCGTCCAAGGTACTGCGCCTGTTTCGGGATACGGACAGGTGGGGTACACCGGACTGGGTCCGGTTAACTTGTGCGAAACAAATGGGTCACGCCCGAGAAACCACGCGTCCCTAGTGTCGGAGACAACGTGTGCCACCGCACTGGCCGCACGAACGAACTACCACCCCGGCAGGACGTCGGGAGTAGGAGGAGCTGGATGTTCCAGAACGCCGACGAGGCCAAGAAGTTCATCGCGGACGAGGACGTCAAGTTCGTCGACGTCCGCTTCTGCGACCTGCCGGGTGTGATGCAGCACTTCACCATTCCGGCAGAGGCCTTCGACCCGGCCGAGGAGCTGGCCTTCGACGGCTCCTCGATCCGCGGCTTCCAGGCCATCCACGAGTCCGACATGGCGCTCCGCGCCGACCTGTCCACCGCGCGCGTCGACTCCTTCCGCCGCGACAAGACGGTCAACATCAACTTCTTCATCCACGACCCGATCACGGGCGAGCAGTACTCCCGCGACCCGCGCAACGTGGCGAAGAAGGCCGAGGCCTACCTCGCGTCGACCGGTATCGCCGACACCGCGTACTTCGGTCCCGAGGCCGAGTTCTACGTCTTCGACTCGGTCCGCTTCGCGACCGGTGCGAACGAGAGCTTCTACCACATCGACTCCGAGGCCGGCGCCTGGAACACCGGCGCCCTCGAGAACAACCGTGGTTACAAGGTCCGCTACAAGGGCGGTTACTTCCCGACCCCGCCGGTCGACCACTTCGCCGACCTGCGTGCGGAGATCTCCCTGGAGCTGGCCGCGTCCGGCCTCCAGGTCGAGCGCCAGCACCACGAGGTGGGCACCGCCGGCCAGGCCGAGATCAACTACAAGTTCAACACGCTGCTCGCCGCGGCCGACGACCTCCAGCTCTTCAAGTACATCGTGAAGAACGTGGCCTGGCGCAACGGCAAGACCGCGACCTTCATGCCGAAGCCGATCTTCGGTGACAACGGCTCGGGCATGCACGTCCACCAGTCGCTGTGGACCGGCGGCCAGCCGCTCTTCTACGACGAGGCCGGCTACGCGGGCCTGTCGGACACCGCCCGCTACTACATCGGCGGCATCCTCAAGCACGCCCCGTCGCTGCTCGCCTTCACCAACCCGACGGTGAACTCCTACCACCGTCTGGTCCCGGGCTTCGAGGCGCCGATCAACCTGGTGTACTCGCAGCGCAACCGCTCCGCGGCCATGCGTATCCCGATCACGGGCTCGAACCCGAAGGCCAAGCGCGTCGAGTTCCGTGCGCCCGACTCCTCCGGCAACCCGTACCTGGCCTTCTCCGCGCTGCTGCTCGCGGGCCTGGACGGCATCAAGAACAAGATCGAGCCGGCCGAGCCGATCGACAAGGACCTCTACGAGCTGGCTCCCGAGGAGCACGCGAACGTCGCGCAGGTCCCGACCTCGCTCCCGGCCGTTCTCGACTCCCTCGAGCGCGACCACGAGTTCCTGCTCGCGGGCGACGTCTTCACGTCCGACCTGATCGAGACCTGGATCGACTTCAAGCGCGCGAACGAGATCGCCCCGCTGCAGCTGCGTCCGCACCCGCACGAGTTCGAGCTCTACTTCGACGTGTGATCGGACCGCGCGTGCATCACGCGTGAGCCGTCGGACGCCCCCGTTCCTGTTTCACAGGACGGGGGCGTCGTCGTATGCTCTGGCACTGCTGTTCGACACAGGCGACGCAGATGGCTTCGCCAGCGGCAACGGGGAGATACGGGGATGTCCGAACGGTCCGAACAGGACGACGCAGAGCGGGAGTTCGACCTCCGCTGGGCGGACAACGCGGAGCACAAGGAGCCCTCGGCGCGCGCGCGGATGCTGGCCGCGCGGTGGAAGGAGAAACCGCCCGAGCCGCAGCCCTTCCGCGCCGACTCCGACCCGGTGGCACCCCGCCGGTCCTCGTGGGTGTCGACGACCATCGTGCTCGGCTGCGTCGCCGCGATCATCCTGCTGCTGGGGTACGCGCAGTTCCGGGCGCCGTACTAGGACTGAGCTGCGGCGATCCACAGGGACCTTTTGCAGCCCCTAGGGCTGATCGGGACCACTTCATGGGCGTGGCCGGGTGCACACTGGCAGTGGGACGAGTGCCTGACTGCGGGGTGATGCAGATGCAGAGTCGCTTCCGGAGCGACCGGCGGCTGACCGTGCGGATGACGGTCACGATGTTCCTGCTCGGGTTGCTGTACGTGGCGTTCGTCGTCGCGTTGATCGTGTTGTTGAAGTCGTGGCTGCTGGTCGTCGTACTGATGGCGGCGATGTTCGTCGCGCAGTTCTGGTTCTCCGACCGGATCGCGATGTTCGCCATGCGCGGGCGGGTCGTGGAGCGCGAGGAGTATCCCGAGCTGCACGCGGTGATCGACCGCTTGTGCGCGATCGCCGACATGCCGAAGCCGGTGGTCGCCGTGTCCGAGATGGACATGCCCAACGCGTTCGCGACCGGGCGCAACGCCGATCATGCCGTGGTCTGTGTGACCACGGGGCTGCTGCGCCGGCTGGAGCCCGCCGAGCTGGAGGGCGTGCTCGCGCACGAGCTGTCGCACGTGGCGCACAAGGACGTCGCCGTGATCACGATCGCGTCCTTCCTGGGCGTGATCGCGGGACTGATCGTGCGGTTCGCCTTCTACTCTCAGCTGTTCGGCGGAGGGCGCAGGGATCAGAACACCGCTGCCGTCTTCGCCGCCATCATGGGTGTGTCGGCGGCCGTGTACGCGATCAGCTTCCTGCTGATCAGGGCCCTGTCGCGGTACCGGGAGCTGGCGGCGGACCGGGCGGCCGCGCTGCTCACGGGACGGCCCTCGGCGCTGGCCTCCGCGCTGACCAAGGTCTCCGGCGACATCGCCCGGATCCCGACCAAGGACCTGCGGACCGCGCAAGCCTTCAACGCCTTCTACTTCACCCCGGCGACCGGCAAGGAGCCCGGCATCGAGCGGTTCTTCTCCACCCACCCGAGCCTGGAGCAGCGGCTCGACCAACTGGGGCGGATCTCCGCCGAGTTGGGCGAGGCGGCGACCCCCGGGAAGGGGTGAGCATGGGGCTTCTGGACATTCTGCTCGGCCGTACCAAACCGGCCCTGCCCGATCTCGACCGGCTCTTCGCGCTGCCGTCGGCGGCCGTGACCCTCGAGGCCGCGGCCGGTTTCACGCCGACGGGCACCGGCGCGGTGTGCTTCGCAACGGTCGAGGGCTCGGCCTTCGAGCAGACGCACCGCGAAGTCCAGGCCCTGCTGGATGCGGACGCGGACCGGGACGGTCCTCCGGTGGAGCTGCGCCAGGACGAGTACGGCTACTCCTGGCTGCTCTCGAACCGCTCCCCCGACCAGCTGTCCGAGCTGGTCAACGACCTGCACGCGGTGAACAGCTCGATGGAGGTGAACGGCTTCGGGCCACAGCTGCTGTGTTCCCTGGCCGGTTTCCAGGACGAGGGGGGCCGGCGGCTCGCGCTGGTCTATCTCTACAAACGCGGGACGTTCTACCCGTTCGCGCCGCTGCCCGGTGAGGGGCAGCGGCGCGACAACGCGCTGGAACTGCAGGTGAAGGCGGCACTCGCCGACGACCTGCGGATGGAGCAGGACCTGAGTCGCTGGTTCCCGGTGTGGGGCGCGCCGGGACTGTGACCGGCGGCTACCAGCGGTTCACGTCATCTCACTTGCTCTTCTCGCGCTCCTGGCGGCGTGACTCCAGGGGGCGCTCGCGGCGGTAGCGGCGCTCCCACTTGGCCTGTTTGTCACGGCGGTCGCGGTACGCGCGGTAGCTCGACGGCACGGCTCCCGAGGAGGAGGAGGAGGAGGAGCCGCCGCCTCCGGACGACGCGGCGCCGCCCGAGGAGGACGCCGACGACGAGCTACGCCCGTACTGCAGGTACAGGAAGAGCACGGCGACCGCGGCCAGCCACCAGACGTGGTTTCCGAATCCTAAGACGACCAGGACGACGGTCCCGGATATGACGATGGTGCCCATGACGGGCCTCCGTTGGGCGTGGGTGTGCGAGCGGTGACGGTCTGTTGTCCCGACGGGGCGCTGGGGGAGGGCGTCCGTCCGTCGGTGCGTAGAGAGTAGCCCCGAGTCCACAGGGTGATGCCTGTCCTGCGGCAAGAGGTGGCGGGCAGCTCCGCAACGTGTGTCCAGAGTACGGACGCGATCACTCAGAGTGCATCTCCTTTTTGCCCGCTCCTAGTCGGCGTGCAGCTCCAGCCGGTGTTCCACCACCTCGCGTGCCACGTCCGTGAGGCGGCGGCGGTGGGAGCGGGCGTGGGAGCGGAGGAGGTGGAAGGCCTCGTCGACCGAGATGGAGAGCCGTGCCGCGAGCGTGCCCTTGGCCTGTTCGATGACGATACGGCTGGTCAGGGCCTGGCCGAGCTGGTCGGCCAGGGCCCGGGTCTCGCGCAGGCGGCGGTCCCGTTCCAGGGTCCAGCCGGCGGCGTCGGTGAGTGACTGGGCCAGCTCGAAGAGTTCGGAGGGCAGCGGTGTGGTGCCCGGGCCCAGCAGGATCAGGGCGCCCAGGGTGTCGTCGCCCACGTGCAGGGGCAGGGCGGCGGCCCGGCCGTAGCCCAGCTGCCGGGCCCGGGGCGTGTAGCGCGGCCAGTCGCGGCGGGCCCGGTCGCCGTCGAGGGCGGTGTCCGGAACCGGGCGGCCGGTGTTCCGGGCCTCCGGTCCAGGCCCCTCGTCCCAGCCGACGGAGTCGTGGGCCAGGCGCATCAGCTCGGCGCCGATGCCGGCCACCTCGGCCGGGGCGTGCTCGTCGGGCACGTACAGCACGATCGCGGTGCAGTCGCCCAGCAGCTCGGTGCCGTGGGCCGCGAGAGCCGCGAGGAGTCCGGTCGTGTCGGAGGGTTCGGTGACGGGGCTGGCGGCGAGGTCGACGAACGCCCTCGCCAGCCGCTGCTGTGACATGGGCCTGGTCATGAGCTTCCCATCGCCTCTCGGACTTCGTTCTCGGACTGCGCGTTCGGACTCTGCTCTCGGGCTCTGCTCTCGGACTGCGCTTTCGGACTGCGCTTCGGACTCCGCCTCTCGGACCACAGCACGGGCCGGTCTCCGTCCGCAGTCTTCCGTCTCCGTCCGCAGTCTTCCGTCTCCTTGCCCCGGCGTCTGCGCCGCCTCAGCCGAGGCGCAGCAGGCCCGCCACGACGCGCTCCGCCACGGAGTGTGCGGAGACGCCCTCCGCGAAGGCATGGGCCTTGATCAGTTCCAGTGCGTCGGCCACCGGACAGTCGATCTGTACGGAGACCATGCCCGCGGCCTGGTGCACCAGGGGCCGCAGGTCGGCGCCGCCGTACAGCACGGTGTCGCCGTTCGGGCTGAGGATCATCGAGCGGGTCAGGGCTTCGGCGATCTCGGTGAAGGTGTCCGAGCCGGCGAGGCCCGGCGCGGGGTCGAAGACCGCGAGGGCCCCGACGCAGGTGCCGGACAGGCTGAGCGGCAGGGCGGCGACCTCGTCGATGCCGAGCTCCGTGACCGCGGGGCCGTAGCCGGGCCAGCGGTCGGTCAGTGCCGCGCCGGCGGCCGCCACCGGGCGGATCTCGCGGGTCGCGTCCCGGGCGGGCCCTTCGCCGAGCAGGAACTCCAGCTCCTGTGCGGCGCGAGCCGGCTCGTCCGAGGCGGCCAGGGCGAGTTGGTCGAGGGTTGCTCCGACCAGTGTGAGGGCGGCGCTGCTGGTGCCGCAGGCCGCCGCGACTCCGGTCATGAACAGGGGCTTCGGGGTACCGGGCCGACCCGCCCAGGTCGCCAGCCGGACCGCGTAGTCGTCCTGGAGCCGGGCCGCGGTGAGGTGGCAGGCGGCCGTCGACCGGTGGATGGCGGCGATCCGCAGATGCATGTCCCTGACCCCGTCGGTGGAGGCCTTGTCGGCGAGGTCCTCGTGTCGCTCGGCACAGCGGGACTCGTTCGCCGAACGGGCGCGCGCCACAGCGGCTTTCCGCTCCGCCGAAGCCATGGGCTCCGGCGACCCGCCGCCACTGGCCATACCGGAAGCGTACGCCCCGGCTTCTCACACGGAGCCATTCGCCCGGCTTTCTTCCATGAGCAGGACGACCCCGCCGTTGTGGGCGTCGAAGGGGCTGCACTGCACCAGGCACGTGATGGAACGGCCCAGGCGGTTTACGGCCGGCACGGGCAGCGAGGCCTCCCGCTTGCCGGTTTCGACGCAGCGCTGGACGGTCTCGCGCAGCTTCTCGGTGGGCAGCCCGAAGTCGAGGCCGTAGAAGGGCTGGTCGAGGACCTCGTCGGGGCGTAGGCCCCACAGGTCGACGGCGCCGCGGTTCCAGCTCTTGACCCTCATGCCCTGGTCGAGGACGACGACTCCGGCGGCGATGGAGGTCAGTACGGCCTCCAGGAAGGTCCGGGTCTCGTCCAGCTCGTCGGTGCGGACCCGCATCTCCTCGTTCATGGTCTCCAGTTCCTCGTTGCCGGACTGGAGTTCCTCGTTGGTCGTCTCCAACTCCTCGTTCGTGGACTGGAGTTCCTCATTCGTGGTCTCCAGCTCCTCGATGCTCGACTGGAGTTCCTCGTTCGTGGTCTCCAACTCCTCGTTCGTTGACTGGAGTTCCTCGTACGCCGTCTCGAGGTCCTCACGTACGCGCTTGATCTCCGCCTTGAGCTGGGTGGTGACCGTGACGTCGGTGAAGATGATGTTGGTGGCGGCGGTCAGTCCGTCCGGACCGTTCAGCGGCTGGACGAGGATGTCGAAGTACTGGACGTCCTCGCCGGTCCGGCGCTCGACGCCGTTGACGCGCAGGGTGCGGCGCTCGTGTGCGGCCTGTTCGATCAGGGAGCGCAGTTCGACGGGGCGGTAGGAGATCTCCAGGTCCTGGAAGGGGCGCCCGATGTCGTTCGGGGTGAGGGCGAACTGCACGCGCGCGTGGCTGTTGATCAGCAGGACGGTGCCGTCGCAGTCGACGGCCACGGCGGGGCTCGGGGTCGCGTCGAGGATGAGGTCGCGCAGCTGCCGGTGGCGGGCCACACTGTGCAGTTCGCCGCTCATGCCGGTCCTGATCTTCACCGGGGCCGGCTGGTACGGCGGCGCCGCCTCGCCCGGGCGTCGCCGGAACACCCGCTGCCGCATGCTCATGACCTCGAACCGTTCGGCGTCGTTGAGCAGCATCTCGGCCTTGCCGAGGAAGAGGAAGCCGCCCTCGCGCAGCGCGAAGTGGAAGCGGTCGACGATCTGCGTCTGTGCCTCGACGTTGAAGTACATCAGCGTGTTGCGGCACACCAGCAGGTCGAGGCGGGAGATCGGGGCGTCGCGGGTGATGTCGTGCCGGCCGAAGATGACCCGGCGGCGCAGGTCGGAGCGGAAGCCGAAGCGGGAGCCGTTCTGCTCGAAGTACTTCTCGCGCAGCTCGGGCGCGAGCGGGGCGAGGGACTTGCCGGGGTACAGCCCGGAGCGGGCTTCCCGCAGCGCCTCGTCGTCGACGTCCGTGCCGTAGATCTTGACCCGCTCCAGGGTCTCGTCCAGGCCCAGTGCCTCGGTGAACATGATCGCCAGCGAGTAGGCCTCCTCACCGCTGGAGCAGCCCGCGCTCCAGATCCGGATCTCGTCGTCGGGCCTGCCCTGCGCGAGCAGCTCGGGCATCACCTCGCGCTGCAGCAGGGTCCAGGCCTCGGGGTCGCGGAAGTAGGAGGTGACGTTGATCAGGATGGTGTTGAACAGTGCGTTGAACTCGTCCGCGTTGGTCTCCAGGCGGTCGCGGTAGTCGGCGTACGACGTCACGCTCACGTCCGCCATCCGCTTGCGGATGCGGCGGCCCAGCGAGGAGCGCTTGTAGCCGGTGAAGTCGAAGCCGCGGGCGTCCCGGAGGAAACCGAGGAGTGCCTCCAGTTCCTCGTCGGTATCCAGGTCCGGCTTTCCGTCACCCATCACTGCCGCCACTTCTTCTGTTACTGCCTCTTGGCCTCGACCAACCCGCGGATCACCGCGGCGATCTCCTCCAGAGGTAGCACGAAGTCCACTGTGCCCGTACCCACCGCCGCCCCCGGCATGCCCTTGAATTCCGCCGTCGCCGGATCCTGGGCGATGACGGTGCCGCCGCGCGACTTGACCGCGTCCACGCCCATGGCGCCGTCCCGCCCGGTCCCGGTGAGCACGCAGGCGATGGCCTTTTGCCCGTACGCCCCCGCGACGGACTCGAACAGCAGGTCGGCGGAGGGCCGGACGAAGTGCACGAGCTCGCTGTCGGTGAGGGCGAGCAGGCCGCCGGGGCGGACGAGCAGGTGCCGGTCGGGCGGCGCGATGTAGACGCAGCCGGGCCGGGTCCGCTCGTGGTCCTCGGCGAGCTTCACGGTCAGTGGGGTACGGCGGCCGAGGACCTCCGCGATGACGGTGCGGTGGCGGGGGTCCAGGTGCTGCACCACCAGGACCGGCACCGGCAGGTCGGCGTCCAGGGCGCCGAGCAGGGTGATCAGACCGTTGATACCGCCGGCCGAAGAGGCTACGGCGACGACCTCGAAGTCGTCGGGCGAGTGCGCGGAGGGTTCCACACGGCCACAGTAGGCCCGCGGAGCCTGTCCTGCGGAACGGTCGGGACGGCGGGAGCGGTGGAAGCGGTCAGACTTCCGGTGCCGAAGCGACCACGCCGGCGGCGACGGCCGCGCCCAGGGCCGCGTGGTCCGCGGTGGTCTGGTCGGCGTAGCCGAGGGCGAAGTCGGCGACGGCCTGATCGAAGGTGTCGGCGCCGCCCAGATACGCGGCGATCGCGATGCGGTCGCCGGAGCGGGCGTGGGCGCGGGCCAGGGCGGTGCCGCACAGCCGGGCGTACAGGAGGAGGTCGGCCGGGCTCATGCCGGCGATGTCCGCCGAGGCCTTCATGTCGCGCAGCTGCCGCCAGTAGAAGGCCCGCCCCTGCGGCCCGGACATCCACCCCAGGAAGATGTCACTGGCGGCCTGCAACAGCCGCTGACCTGCGACGACGCGATGCCCGGGATGGACGTACGGCCCACTGGGCAGATGCTCCTCCAGTACGGACTTCCGCGCCTCCTTGATCTGCAGGAACAGTGGGTCGTCGGCGTCCCGCCCGGTGAGCAGCACGATGAAGCAGCGGGTGCCGACGCTGCCGACGCCGACCACCTTGCGGGCGGCGTCCACGAAGCGGTAGCGGTCCAGGAGCAGGCGGCGCTCCTCGGAGAGGGTGGAGCGGTAGTCGCTGAAGATCTTGCGAAGGGAGGCCATGTCCGGCACACCGGCGGGTTCCAGGAGCGGCGGGTCGTGAATGATGCGGCGACGCCCGTCGACGGTCTCGGTGAGCTTGCCGAGGGCATGCAGGCTGGTGCGGCGGCGGGCCCGGGTGAGGCTGGACTCGGCGCGCCGGCGGCGGGCGGCGGAGCGGGCGAGCGGCAGCAGGCTGTCGGCGTCGATGCGCTCGTACCAGACGGCGAGTTCGCCGTGCCGGGCCAGCCGCCGCATGGTGGTCCGATACGCGGCCACCGCCTCCACCGTCGCGCGGCGGACCTTGGCGTCGGCGTGCCCGTTCGCCCGGCCGGCCACGGCGACGGAGGCCGCGAGCCGTTCGACGTCCCACTCGAAGGGACCGGGGAACGTCTCGTCGAAGTCGTTCAGGTCGAAGAGCAGGGCGCGTTCCGGTGAGGCGTACAGGCCGAAGTTCAACAGGTGGGCGTCGCCGCACAGTTGCACGGTCAGCCCGGTGTGCGGCCGGGAGGCGAGGTCGGCGGCCATCACGGCGGCCGAGCCGCGCAGGAAGGCGAACGGCGACGCGGCCATCCGCCCGTACCGGATCGGCAGCAGCTCCGGCAGCCGGTCGCGGCCCTGCCGCTCCAGTACGGCGACGGGGTCGGGGCGGTCGACGGGCGGGATCCACGCGGCGTGCGCGGAACGGGGGACGCGCTTGCGGGCGGCCCTGCCGCGGTCGGCGTGTCCGGCGGGCGTGCTCATCGCGTCCAACGCCGTGTACCGCGCCTGCCCATCACGCCTCCCGCTGCCGACCGTGTCCGCACAGGACGGTCCGGTTCCGCCGCCTCTTGATCGCAGTGAATGCGGGTGAACGGGTGTGCGCATGCCGGGCACGGCGATCGGGTGACCGGGCCCTGTGACAGGGGCTTCCCGTGAGGGCGGCCCGTTGTCAGTGCCCTCCTGCAAGATGAAGTCACGGATGAGGCGACGGGGAGACCGGTATGGGCGACGGAGTGCGGTACATCGGGGCGGCGGAGCGGCGGGCTCGGCTCGCGCTGCGGCAGCGGCTGGCCGGGGAGGCGCGGGCGGGGAGCCCCGAGGAGGTCGCCGACTCGCTGGTCGCGCTGCACGGCACGGATCCGGCGACGGTGTATCTGGCCGTGGGCGCCCGCCTCGCGGACGCGGCGTCGACCGTGCCGGAGACCGAGCGGGCGCTGTACCGGGACCGTTCCCTGCTCCGGATGCACGGCATGCGGCACACCGTGTTCGTGTTCCCGACGGACCTCACCGCCGTCGTGCACGCCTCGACCGGCCTCACGGTCGCGGCCCGGGAGCGGGCCGCGCTGCTCAAGCACATGGCGAAGGCCGGGGCGCCGGACGCGGCCTGGCTGAAGGACGTCGAGGAGTCGGCGCTGGCGGCACTGGTGCGGCGCGGGCAGGCGACGGCGACCGAACTCGCCGTGGACGAGCCCCGGTTGCGCGAACAGTTCGTGTACGCGGCCGGGAAGAACTACGAGGGCGTGCACACCGTCTCGACCCGGCTGCTGAGGGTGCTGGGCGTGGAGGGGAAGGTCGTACGGGGGCGGCCGCTCGGGTCGTGGACGTCCAGCCAGTTCCGCTGGGCCGTGGCACCCCCGCATCCCGAACTCGACGTGGCCGAGGCGCAGGCGGCGCTGCTCGGTCGTTGGCTCGCGGTGTGCGGGCCGGCCACCGAGGAGGACCTGAAGTGGTGGACGGGCTGGAAGGTGACCGACGTTCGGCGGGCGCTGGCAGCGATCGGCGCGCAGGCGGTGGCGCTGGACGAGGGCACGGGGTACGTCGTCGACGGCGACGTCGGGCCGGTGGCCGGGCCCGCTCGGCCGTGGGCCGCGTTGCTGCCCGCCCTTGATCCGACGGCGATGGGGTGGCGGGAGCGGGACTGGTATCTGGCGCCGGAGTTGCGGCCGTTGCTCTTCGACGGCAGCGGGAACGTGGGACCGACGGTGTGGTGGAACGGACGGGTGGTGGGGGCTTGGGCCCAGCGCAAGGACGGCGAGATCGCCTGGCGGGTGCTGGTTCCCGGCGGGGTGGGGCGTGAGGCGGAGACGGCGATTGCCGCCGAGGTGGAGCGGTTGCAGGAATGGGTGGGCACGACGAAGGTGACGCCGCGGTTCCGGACGCCGGTGGAGAAGGAGTTGGCGGCCACTTCCGGCCCGTCTGGGGGCACCCCCTCTGGGGGAGTTTGAGGACGAGGCCGTTCAGGCCGAAGCGGTGGGTTGGGGGCGCCAGCCCTCGGAGGCGGCAACCTGGTGACGGCAACCTTGGTGCCGGGCGCCCCACGAACAGGAGGGCACCCGGCACCAGGACTCACCGCGAGTACCGCATGAACGCCCGCACCATGTGGCACGTCGTGTCCGACGGCGGATGGACGCCGATCAGCTCGGCGGTGTTCCGTATCGTCTCGTTGCGGGCCTGGTTCGGCACGTAGATGCCCGAATCGAGCAGGGCGATCGCGAGCCGCATCGCCTTGAGGCGACGGTTGTGCGTGACGTACCACTCGCGCGGACGGCCCGGCGGCAGCGGACGCTTCTCCACGGGGTCGTACGGCAGGTCGAGCAGAACGGGGCGCTTTGCGGTGGACTGCATCGGCATCGGCTTCAGTGCGGCAGCGGGCACAGGCATCCTCCTGTCGCGGTCAGGGCGCCTCACCGGGGACTACGGCGACCCCGGCGACACCCTCGAACACTGCTTCTATTCTAGCGCCCGCCACTGACAATAGGCCCTGGCCACAAGGGCTTTCGGGGTCGCTGTGGCACAGGTGGAGGACGGGTTTTCACGTACCGTGAGGGCATGGAGATCTGGATCAACCCGGCCTGTTCGAAGTGCCGCAGCGCGATCAGCCTGCTCGACGCCGAAGGTGCCGACTACACCGTCCGCCGCTACCTGGAGGACGTGCCGAGCGAGGACGAGATCAGGGACGTACTCGACCGTCTCGGCCTCGAACCGTGGGACATCACCCGCACCCAGGAGGACGCGGCCAAGGAGCTGGGCCTCAAGGAGTGGGCGCGGGACGAGACTTCGCGCGACCACTGGATCAAGGCGCTCTGCGAACACCCCAGGTTGATCCAGCGCCCGATCATCACGGCGGAGGACGGCACGGCCGTGGTCGGGCGCACGGAGGAGGCCGTACGGGACGCCCTCTCGCGCTGACTCCCTTGTGACGTACGTTACTTCGGTGACTCCTGTAACCACTGAGTAACTTCGTTCGGTATCTCGTACATAGCGGCGTACGCTCCCCCACCTCTCAGGAGGCGCGCATGTCGCGTAGGAGAAGTCTCGGTACGAAGAAGAAGGTCGCGCTGCTGGTGAGCGCGGCGGCGGTGGCGGGAGGCGGGGCCTTCGTCATGGCGAGCACGTCGAACGCCGCGCAGAGTCCGGCGCCCAGGACCCTGTCCGCAGCGGACTCGAACGTGTGCCAGGGGCTCGCCACCGCCCTCGGCAACAACCAGAAGTTCATCGACGGGCAGAAGGCCAGTCCCGACGCCCAGTCGGCGGCCCGGATCGCCAACCGCGAGGCGGTCATCGCGCAGATCAAGGTCCAGCAGCAGGCGTCGGGTTGCGCCGTTGGGGAGTCGGCTCAGGACTCCCAGGCGACGCAGCCGGCGGACAACGGCGCGGGACAGCAGGCCGGGGGCGCGCAGACCGCGCAGCCCTCTCAGACCGCCTCCGCACCTGCGGGAAACGCGGGCGGCGCTGCCGCCTCCGGCCAGCAGGTGTGCAACGGCTCCACCGTCACCCTCTCCGGCGAGGGCGGCGCGCCTGCCGCGTCCAGCAACCAGTTCCCGGCGGGGACGACGCTGAAGGTCACCAACCTGGACAACAACAAGTCCACGACGGTGAAGGTCACTTCGGTGTCCGGCAGTTGCGCCCTGCTCAACAACGCGGCCTTCGAACAGGTCCGGGAGCCCGGCAAGTTCCTGATCCGCCGTGCACTGATCGAGAAGGTGGGGTGAGGCTCAACGACGTAGGAACTCCGTGAGGCGGCGGCCGAGTTCGGCCGGTGCGTCCTGCGGCAGTCCGTGATGGGAGACGTCCGGCAGTACGGCCGTCTCGACTTGCGGCAGCAGCGCATCCGCCCTCCGCGCCACCTCGTACGTGATGGGGGTCCCCCCGCTCGAGCGAAGCCGAGAGCGGGGGAGGGTCCTGCTGTTCCCGGCCAGGAGCAGCAGGACCGGCATGTCGAGCCCACGCAGCGCTTCCGGCGCCGGGCGCGGGCCGGTCACCGGCTTCGACACGGAGGGGAAGCCGGCGGCCGCCTCCTGCAGGCGGAGCCAGTCGAGGTCGAGGGGTGCTCCCCCGGTCTCCCACTCCAGGAAGGCACGGACGCGACGGGGCGCCGGCCGCAGCAGCATCGGCAGGGCGTGCAGGAGGTATGCCGGCCGGTAGCCGGCGAAGCACTGGGTGGGGTCCAGGAGGAAAAGGCGCTGCACGCGTGCGCGTGCGTGCAGCGCGTAGTGCAGGGCGATCCAGGCACCGTACGAGTGCCCGCCCAGGTCCGTCTCCTCGAGGCCGAGGTCGTCGAGGATCGCGTCCAGCCAGGCCATCAGGTCGGCGACCGTACGGGGGTGACGGTCGCCGGCCTGGTCGGTGCGGCCCGGGGCGCCGACGAGGTCGACGGCGAAGACGCGGTGGGTGCGGGCGAGGTCCGCGGCCTGGGCGTACCAGGAGGCGGAGGTCGCGCCCCCGCCTCCTGGCAGGAGGACGACCGGGGGTCCGTGGCGCGGGCCGCACACGTTGACGTACGTCGTGCCGTAGGGCGTGGGGACGGTCACCGCCTCCCGCTCGGCGGGCCACTTGGCCATCACCTTGTCGTACGCGGCCAGAAAGCCTTCCATGTCGTACCCGGTACTCATCGGCCCGCCCTCCTCTATTATCTCGCTGAGCGAGATACTCGATGAACGAGATGATACTGGAGACGCCACATGAAGCCCCAGGGCCCGGAAATGGAGATCGTCCATCTGCTGCGCGCCGTGACCGTCGAACTCGGCCTGCACAGCGCCCGGTTCGCGAACCGCAACGACATGCACCCGACGGACGTACGCGCCCTGATCGCCCTGATGGACGCCTCGCGCGCGGGCGAGGAGATGACGGCCGGGCGGCTCGGGACGGCCCTGGGGCTCAACTCGGCGGGGACCACCGCACTGGTGGACCGGATGGAGCGGGCCGGGCATGTGCGGCGGGTGCGCGGGGCGGAGGACCGGCGCAGGGTCGTGATCGAGGTGGAGGCGAAGGCGGTCGAGCTCGGGTGGTCCTTCTTCGGACCGCTCATCGGGCAGGCCGTGGAACTGCTGGGGGGCTACGACGAGCGGGAGCAGGCCGCGATCCGGGGGTTCCTGGAGGCGGTGCGGGAGGCGGCGGCCGAGGCCGGCTGATCGGCCCGCACCCCCCGCGGGCCACTCGTTCCCCTCGCGCACGAGCCGTCGAAGGGCCCTGCCTGCCGTGCGCTACACCCGCTCACACCGTGAATCGCGACACAACACCACCAGGTAACACGGGGTTCACATTCGAGCAATGATCGGGAAATCGCCTGTTGACAGGCTGCCGGGCGTTACCGGCGGCGCCCCAGTGCCGCAGCGCCGCAAGCACCCGCAAGTGTGTAGACACACCCCCGAAGGAAGTGGCCCGTGACCTTCAAGGCTGAGTACATCTGGATCGACGGCACCCAGCCGACGGCGAAGCTCCGTTCCAAGACGAAGATCCTGGCGGATGACGCCAAGGGTGCCGAGCTCGGGATCTGGGGCTTCGACGGGTCCTCCACGAACCAGGCCGAGGGCCACTCCTCGGACCGTGTCCTCAAGCCGGTCTTCTCCTGCCCCGACCCGATCCGCGGCGGCGACGACATCCTCGTCCTGTGCGAGGTCCTCAACATCGACATGACGCCGCACGAGTCCAACACCCGTGCCGCGCTGACCGAGGTCGCCGAGAAGTTCGCCGCGCAGGAGCCGATCTTCGGCATCGAGCAGGAGTACACGTTCTTCAAGGACGGCTACCCGCTCGGCTTCCCCAAGGGCGGCTACCCGGCCCCGCAGGGCGGCTACTACTGCGGTGTCGGCGCGGACGAGATCTTCGGCCGCGACATCGTCGAGGCCCACCTGGAGAACTGCCTCAAGGCCGGTCTCGCCATCTCCGGCATCAACGCCGAGGTCATGCCCGGCCAGTGGGAGTTCCAGGTCGGTCCGGTCTCCCCGCTGGACGTCTCCGACCACCTGTGGGTGGCCCGTTGGCTGCTCTACCGCACCGCCGAGGACTTCGGCGTCGCCGCGACGCTGGACCCGAAGCCGGTGAAGGGCGACTGGAACGGCGCCGGTGCGCACACCAACTTCTCCACCAAGGCGATGCGCGAGGGCTACGACGCGATCATCACCGCGGCCGAGTCGCTCGGTGAGGGCTCCAAGCCGCTCGACCACGTCAAGCACTACGGCGCCGGCATCGACGACCGCCTCACCGGTCTGCACGAGACCGCCCCGTGGAACGAGTACTCCTACGGCGTCTCCAACCGTGGCGCCTCGGTCCGTATCCCGTGGCAGGTGGAGAAGGACGGCAAGGGCTACATCGAGGACCGCCGTCCGAACGCCAACGTCGACCCGTACCTGGTGACCCGCCTGATCGTGGACACCTGCTGCTCCGCGCTGGAGAAGGCCGGCCAGGTCTGATCCCGTCTCGCTTCACCGAGGGGCGCCCACCGTGACGGTGGGCGCCCCTCGCGTTGTCAGTGGCACCTGCCAGGGTGGGGCCATGGACAGCAACGAGGGCCTGGCTGTGAAGGCCTGGACGGAGAACGGCCGGACGTACCGCGGATTTCGGCCGCGGAGCTGCGAGAGGCCGTAAGCGGCCTCGGGAGCACGGGCAACCGCTTCCTGGTGGCGCAGCGGATACCGGACCTGCCGGACGTGTTCGCGCAGGTGTGGCACGAGCGGGGCGGCGACTTCCGGCTGGAACACCGGCGCGGCAAGGACGAGTTCTTCGGTACGGACCTCACCGACCCGGGGCGGGTGGCGGACCTGCTGACGGGCTGGGCACGGCAGGAGGCCGGCTGGGACACGGGCGTGGACTGGGAGCCGGTCGACCTCGGGCCGCGCGAAGAGGTGCCCGAGCTGCCGGACGAGGTGCGCGAGCAGGTCGAGGAGCGCGTGCGACTGCGGCTGCGCTGCGGCTACGACGACCGCAAGGTGCTGGCGGAGATCGCCGAGGACTACCTGGTCGACGGGGACGAGCGGCCGGTGTCCGGGGCTCAGTCGAGGCAGCTCGTGGACCGGCTGTGGCTGATGGGGGTCCCCCCGCTCGAGCGAAGTCGAGAGTGGGGGAGGTTGACCCAGCAGGGGGCGTGGGAGGGCGTCACCGATCCGGAGCGGCTGGCGCTCGCCTTCGGGGCCCTGGAGGAGACCGGCATCACGGCCCGGGAGAACTTCACGTGCTGCCGCGGCTGCGGCCTGACGGAGATAGGCGCCGAACGAGAAGGCGCGCGGGGCTTCGTCTTCTTCCACCAGCAGGTCACCGAACAGGCGGCGGAGGGCCACGGACTCGCGCTCCACTACGGCGGCTTCGACGGATCGGCGCGGACCACGACCGCCGTCGGGCAGGAGGCCGTCGCCGCGCTCACCGCGGCCGGGCTGTCCACCCAGTGGGACGGCAATCCGGACAAGGCCATCGAGGTCACACCCCTGACCTGGCACAAACGCCTGTTGGGGTGAGGTGTGCCACGCCAATTTCATGCCAAGGAAGCGTCCAAGCAGTGAGAGGAGGGTCCTCGTCGGAGCCGGTGTCTGCTTCAATGGGGCCATGGCCAGCTTCCAGAACCACACCGCGACGGGTCGCCATGACCTCGAGCCGTTCTGGCCTTCCCGTCAGCACCACGACTTCGACCGGGTGTGTTGCCGCGCGATGAACGCGCCGGCCCTCTAAAGCCGTACACCCCGGCCTTCGGCCAGCGCGACACGACGTACGTCCCTCGACGAGCCCGACCACGAATCGCGGCCGTCGTCCTCCCAGACGAACTCCTCGCGCGAAAGAGCTGACCTCTCATGGCGACCACTCGTTCTTTCTCCACCGCCACCCTCGCCTCCCCGGCCGTGTCCCCGGCGAACGGCGCACGGCACCGACTGCGGGCCGTCGACCGGGACGAGGTGGTGGACGTCACCGACTTCCTGCCGCCCGGCGCCACCTGGCTGCCCGCACCGCAGCACACCCTGCCCACCCTGCCGGGCCAGCCGCCGATGATCGGCTACCTGGTGCTCGTCCCGGCCGACCAGCAGCCTCCGTTCCTGCCGGTGGCGGTCCCGGACCGCCCGGACACCGGGAGCCACGCCGCTCAGGGCGACGACGCGCTCGTGCGCATCGACTCCGTACAGCGCACCGCCGAGGTGGACGGGCGCGAACTCGACCTCACCTACCTGGAGTTCGAGCTGCTCGCGCACCTCGTGACCAACCCGCACCGGGTGCACACCCGCGACCAGCTGGTCACCACGGTGTGGGGGTACGGCCATGTGGGCGACGGCCGCACCGTCGACGTCCACATCGCCCGGCTGCGCCGCAAGCTGGGCGTCGAGCACCGCGGGGCGATCCAGACGGTGCGGCGGGTCGGCTACAAGTACACCCCGCCGACCGGCCGCTGATCCTCTGCTGACGGCAGATCGGCGTTCCGTCCCGCGACCGGACCGGGCAAGCTCACCATCATGAGACTTCTGGTGCTGGGTGGTACGGAGTTCGCGGGACGGGCCGTCGTGGAGGCGGCGCTGGGGCGCGGCTGGGACGTGACCGTCCTCAACCGGGGACGGCATCAACAGCCGCCAGGAGTACGGGCGTTGCACGGCGACCGCCTCGCGCCCGACGGGCTCGCCGCCCTCGCCGACGGCGAGTGGGACGTCGTCGTCGACACCTGGTCGGCCGCGCCCCGGGCCGTACACGAGTCGGCGCGGCTGCTGCGGGGCCGCGCCGGGCGGTACGTGTACGTGTCGAGCTGCTCGGTGTACGCGTGGCCCTCGCCCGCCGGGTACACCGAGGACGCGCCGCTGGTCGAGGGCGCCGAACCCGAGGCGGGCCAGACCGACTACGCGCGCGACAAGCGGGGCGCCGAGATCGCCGCCATCGAGGCCTTCGGCGCGGACCGCTCCGTGCTCGTACGGGCCGGGCTGATCCTCGGCCCGTACGAGAACATCGGGCGGCTGCCGTGGTGGCTCGGACGGATCGCGCGCGGCGGGCCCGTGCTGGCACCGGGGCCGCGGGACCTCCCGCTCCAGTACGTGGACGTACGGGACATGGCCGAATGGATCCTCGGGGCGGCGGAGCGGGAGCTGAGCGGGCCGTACAACCTGGTCGGCCCGCAGGGGATCGCGACGATGGGCGAACTGCTCGACGCGTGCCTACGGGCGACGGGTGCGACGGCCGAACTGCGGTGGACGGACCCGGAGTTGATCCTCGCCGCGGGCATCGAGCCGTGGACGCAGCTGCCCGTGTGGGTGCCGCCCGGCACCGACATGCACGACTCCCTGCACTCCGGGGACGTCTCGCGGGCGGTGGCGACGGGCCTGGTCTGCCGGCCCGTCGAGGAGACCGTGGCCGACACGTGGAGGTGGCTGCGGAACATCGGTGGCAGTGCGCCGCAGCGGCCCGACCGGCCGCCGGTGGGGCTGGATCCGGCGGTGGAGGCAAAGGTGCTCGGCGCTTCGCCGGAAGGGGTGTGACGAACCCGCGGGCCGGTGGGAGTTGATCGCGCCCTCGCGACGGAGCCGCCAATCGATACGGCCCCGCGCTCCTTCCGGGGCGCGTTGCTCCCGAGGGTGTACCTGGCACCACCTCCTGACCGGGGCCCTCGGCCCCGTGACCCCCGCCGTCCGCGCGACCAGACTGAGGCCATGAACACCAACACGAAAAGCGGCTCTCTTTCCACGAGGGCGCGGGCCGTCGCCCTGGCGGCGGGGCGGGGGTTCGTGCTGGCCCTGGTGACACTTCCCGGAGCGATCCTGTGCTTCACGCTCTCCCTCGTGTCCCTCGCGCTCATCCCGATCGGCGTCGGGATCGTCACGACGCCGTGGGTACTGACGGGGGTGCGGGCCTTCGCCGACTGGCGGCGGGTGCTCGCGGCGGAGTGGGGCGGGGTGCGGATCCCGTCGGCGTACCGGCCGGTCCCCGAGACCGCCAACCCCTGGACGCGGACGTACGCGATGCTGCGGGACCCGGCGACCTGGCGGGATCTGCGGTGGCTGCCGGTCGACATGACGGCGGGGTACGTGACCGCGCTGCTGCCCGCCGTGCTGGTCATCTACCCCTTCGAAGGGTTCGCGCTGGCCGCCGGCCTGTGGCGGACCATGACGGGCGGTCCGTACGGGAAGTACGGTCCGTACTGGTACGGCTTCGTGCCGGTCAGTGGACAGGGGACCGCGTTCGCCGCGGCTGGTCTGGGCGCCGCGCTCCTGGTCCTTGCCTACCGCTACACCCCGTCCCTGCTGAACGCCCACTTCCGGCTCACCGGGACCGTTCTCGGCGCGAACCAGGGCGAGTTGGCCGAGCGGGTCCGGGTCCTGACCGAGACCCGCCGCGACGCCGTGGACACCTCCGCCGCCGAACTGCGCCGTATCGAGCGGGACCTGCACGACGGGGCGCAGGCCCGGCTGGTCGCCATGGGCATGGACCTGAGCACCATCGAGATGCTCCTCGACAAGGACCCGGCGAAGGCCAAGCAGCTCCTCGGCCAGGCCCGGCAGTCCTCCGTGGACGCCCTCGGCGAACTGCGCGACCTGGTCCGCGGCATTCATCCGCCGGTGCTGGCCGAACGCGGACTCGGTGACGCGGTAAGGGCGTTGGCGCTCCGGCTGCCCCTCGCCACCGAGGTGAACGTCGAGTTGAGCGGACGCGCGGACGCGCCGGTCGAGTCCGCCGCCTACTTCGCGGTCAGCGAGGTGCTCACCAACGCGGTCAAGCACTCCGGTGCCGACCGGATCTGGATCGACCTGCATCACGGCGAGGAGCTGCTGCACATCACCGTCACCGACAACGGCAAGGGCGGTGCGGCGATCGGGGCCGGTTCGGGCCTCGCCGGAGTCGAACGGCGACTGGGTACATTCGACGGCGTCCTGGCCGTCAGCAGCCCCGCGGGCGGTCCCACCATGGTGACCATGGAGATCCCTTGCGTGTTGTCCTAGCCGAAGACCTCTTCCTGCTGCGCGACGGACTGGTCCGGCTGCTCGAGGCCCATGACTTCGAGATCGCCGCGGCCGTCGAGTCCGGCCCCGAGCTCACCCGGGCGCTGGCCGAGCTGGAGCCGGACGTCGCCGTGGTCGACGTACGCCTGCCGCCGACGCACACCGACGAGGGGCTCCAGTGCGCGCTCACGGCCCGCCGGAACAGACCCGGGCTGCCGGTGCTGGTCCTGTCCCAGCACGTGGAGCAGCTGTACGCGCGCGAGTTGCTCGCCGACGGCACCGGCGGGGTGGGATACCTGCTGAAGGACCGGGTGTTCGACGCGGAGCAGTTCGTGGACGCCGTACGAAGGGTCGCGGGAGGGGGTACGGCGATGGATCCGCAGGTGATCCAGCAGCTGCTGTCGCGGCGGGCCGCCGACGACCGGCCGCTCGGGCGGCTGACGCCCCGTGAGCGGGAGGTTCTGGAGCTTATGGCGCAGGGCCGGTCGAATGCCGCCATCGCGGGGCAGTTGGTGGTGACAGAACGGGCCATCGCCAAGCACACCTCCAACATCTTCGCCAAACTGGACCTGGAGGTGTCGGACGACGACAATCGCCGCGTTCTGGCAGTCCTGGCGTATCTGGACCAGGGCCGGTAAACGCTTGCTGATTTTCCGTAACCTCCGCTGCTCAGGCGGCCGTTGAGGCCGAGCAGCCGATTAATCCTCTGATTTGTTTGTGGGGCTGCTGAACACCCCTGGGACCACGTCCGTATGAATGGGAGCCGCTTCACTCCTGTCGGGCGCCTTGATGCCCCGCCAAGCCCGCAAGGAAGTCAGAGGAGTTCCATGGGACGCAACAATCGAAAACGCCGTACGCCGCTGGCCACCAAGGCCATAGCCGCATCGGCGGCCCTAGCGCTCGGTGGGGGCGGGCTGATCTGGGCGAACTTCTACGCCTCGGCGCACGAGTCGAACAACTCGGGGCAGAACCAGACCAAGGCCGCCGCCGCTCAGGTGGCCACGATCTCCTGCCCGGACGTCGGTCAGAAGCTGACGAACGTGCCGCAGAAGGCCCGTCAGGGTGTGGCGACCGAGCTTGCGAACCTCGACAAGCAGATCACCGAGGCCTACGCCCGTCTCGCCTCCACCCGGCAGGCGCAGACGCAGGACGCCAGCTTCGTGCAGAACGCGATCGTCGGTCCCCTCAAGGAGAAGCGGGCCGCGACCCTCGACCGGATCCGGATCGACATCCAGCGGGTCGGTGGCCAGGCCAACGCCGCCACTCTGAGTTCCTTCGCCGCCTGCACGACGCAGACCGCGAACGAGACGACTGCCGGCGGCCAGAACCAGGGCGGCCAGGACCAGGGCGGCCAGGACCAGGGCGGTCAGGACCAAGGCGGTCAGGCGGGCGACGGGCAGGCCTCGGCCGACCCGAGCGCCAGCGCCAGTGCCGGGGCCGGCGGGAACATCGGTGGACAGGCCGGCAACGGTCCGGTGGCCGGCGACTTCGTGGACATCACGAAGGTCCAGGCGAACGTCGCCGCGAAGCCGCAGGCCAACGGCAACGGTTCGAAGGGCACGTTCACCACCAAGTGCGGTGTGAACGCGAACAAGAACCACAACACCGACAACGTGATCGTGGCGCCCGGCGTGACCAACGGCGCGCACCACCTGCACGACTACGTCGGCAACCAGAAGGTCGACGCGTTCGCCACCAACGACTCGTTGATCGCGGACCAGACCAGCTGCCAGAACCAGGGTGACCTGTCGGCGTACTACTGGCCGGTCGTCCGAGTCCAGGACGGCACGCAGGACTTCGACCAGAACGCGGCCGGCGGTGGCACCGAGGGCAACGTCGGCAAGATCCTGACGCCGGTCCAGGCGCAGATCAAGTACGTCGGCAGCCCGACCAGCAAGGTCACGGCGATGCCGCAGTTCCTGCGCATCATCACCGGTGACGCCAAGACCACGACCAACGGTCTGGCGAACGCCAACGCGCACTGGAGCTGCACCGGCTTCGAGAACAAGGTGCAGCTGACGGAGCAGTACCCGATCTGCCCGCAGGGCAGCAACGTGGTCCGTACGTTCGCCTTCCAGTCCTGCTGGGACGGAACGAACATCGACAGCGCCAACCACCGTACGCACGTCGCGTTCGCGGACGCCGCCGGCAACTGCGCCAACGGCTTCAAGGCCATCCCGCAGCTGACGATGCGCCTGGTGTACAAGATCACCCCGCCGACCCTCGCCAACGGTCAGGTGAAGAACGCCTACGCGGTGGACGGCTTCCCGGAACAGCTCCACAAGCCCTCCACCGACCACGACGACTTCATCGCGGTCTTCAAGAACAACCTGGCGAACAAGATCGCCACCTGCATCAACAACGGGCAGCGGTGCCAGTGACACAGTGAATCGGTGAACCACTGAAGAAGGCCGGTGGCGGGATCTCCCGCCACCGGCCTTCTGTGTGTGTACGAGGCGGGTACGACGTGCTGTGCACGAAGCGCCGTGTACGAGGCGCTCAGCCGCTGTGGCCGGTGTGCGCGCTGTGGTTGGTCCCGATCTCCTCGTTGCCGCCCAGCGTGGTCTGCAGCTTCTTGACCAGGCCGTCCTCGCCGACGGCGACCCACTTGCGGCCGACGAGGTAGAAACCGCCGTAGTCCTTCGCGTCGTTGATCCACTCGCGCTGGCCGCGGTCGGTGGCGAAGGTGGCGAAGACGAACTTGCCGGCGGAGGTCTTGCAGATGGCCTGGCGGACCTCGTCGGAGTCGATCTGCATGTCCGGCTTGCACTTCACCTTGGCGGCCAGGCTCTCCAGGCTGCCGGTGGCGGTGGCCGGTATCTTCGCGGCCGCGTCGCCGTCGCCTCCGCAGCCCGCCAGCGCCAGCACGGCCGCGGCGCCGGCCACCGCGAGCATCGGTCGGGTCAACCTCATCTGTTCCTCCGGTCCTGGTGCACACAAAGCATGCCGCAGCGAACCCCGGTGAGGGGCCCGTCCCCTTCGATACGGCTGTGAAGCGCGGGGCACTCAAATCGGGCAGCCGAAATCCGGTGTCCCCACGGGCACGCGTGTGCGAGGGTGTGGCCCGTGAACCAAGACTGGGAAGATCGCGTGACCGCCGCCTGGGCCACCTTCGACGACTTCGCCGAAACCGCGTCCGACAGCAGCTTCGATGCGGGCGCGGCCGACTTCCGGGCCGTGATCGACGCCCTCGTCGCCGAGCTGCCGGACGGCAGCCCGCTCGGCCCCTTCGAGCAGGCCTGCGCCTGGGACTCGACGGGTCACTCGGACAAGGCCGCGCCGCTGTACCGGGAGGCGCTGGCGCGCGGACTGAGCGACGTCAGCGGCTACAAGGGGCGACGCGCCAAGATCCAACTGTCCAGTTCGCTGCGGAACATCGGCCAGGCCGAGGAGGGCGTCAAGCTGCTGACACCCGAACTGGACGGCCCGTCGGACGAGTTGGACGACGCGGTACGGGGATGTCTGGCGCTGTGCCTGTCCAGCCTCGGCCGGGACCGCGAGGGACTCTCCCTCGTCCTGGGCGCCTTGGCCCCCCATCTCCCCCGCTACCAGCGCTCGATGGCGAACTACGCACGGGCGCTCGTCGAGCCGGACCGGCACTAGTCCACCCGGGTGGCGGTGACCATCCGACGATTCGCTCGTTCTGCTGAACGTGCAGTCACAGGATGTCGCCCCGCCCCCCGCACCTTCCTCCGCCGACGCGGTCGTGGACGTCGAGCAGGCCGAGGCCGCGCTCGTCGAGCACTACCCGCGGCTGGTCCGGCTCGCCTACCTGGTGCTGCCGCCGAGCCTCGGCCGCAACCGGCGCGTGGTGACCGCACACGCCCTCACCCAGCGCGCCCTGCCCAGGGGCCGGGCGTGCGCACCTGCGATCCCGGCCCAGTCGACCGGCCCGGGCAGCGACCCCGGGTACGCCTTCGTCCGCCTGCAGGTGCTGCGTACGGCGCTGGAGGCGGGCCTGCCGCTGAAGCGCACGGCGTGGCCCAAGCGGTCCCAACTGCCGCCGCTGCTCCCCCAGGTGTGGGGGCTGCGCCTCTTCCCGCGCTCGGGCGGCGCCGACGAACTCGCCCTGGACCAGCGTCTGTCCGCCCTGTCCGGGCCGGCCCGCGCCGCCTACGTCCTGCGCGGCCTGGAGAAACTCCCCGACGGCGATGTACGCGAAGCACTGACCGCGGCCGGCTGCGAGGACCCGGACCTCGCCCTCCAGGAGGCCGACGACACCCCCGAGCAGTACGCGCTGCTCGACTCCCCCGAGTTCGACCCCTGCTCGCTGCACGCCCGGCCCACCGACCTGATGCGGCGCAGGCAGCACACCAAGGCCGCGCTCGCCGCCGCCGCGGCCGTCGCCGTGTGCGGGGCGCTGATCGCACTGCCCGGCGACGGGTGGGCCCCCGACGGCGCCGCCGCCCCCGTGTACGCGCAGAACCCGGCCGCCGAAGCCGCCCTCGACCCGGCGAAGCTGACCAGGGTCGCGCCCACCGCCTGGGAGTCCTCGGCGCGCACCGACTTCTCCGTCTGGCCGGCCCGCGGCGACCTCACCGGCGACAAGGCCCTGCTGCGCCGCGCCCTCGCCGTCTGGGCCCGCCCCGGCGAGAGCGTCCAGGTCTCCGCGACCCCGGGCACCCCGTCCGGCGGCCCCTCCGGCCCGGCCCAGCTCCTGTACGCCGGAACCGTCGACAGCGCGCGCGTGGTGATCCTCTACGACGGTCTGCGCATCGCCCGCTACGCCGAGCCGAAGAACAGCACGAAGGGCGCCGCACTCGACTTCGCGCGGGTCGACGGCGCCGGCCGGGCCGAGGCGAACGCACTGGTCCTGGACCGGGCCGACGGCAACGTCCGGTATCTGACGGCACCCTGGATCAAGAAGGCCGCCGAGCGGGACCTGCTCAAGCCGGGCACCGGCGCGAGGGACCTCCCCCTGACCGGCGGCGTGACGGCGCCGCTGGCCAGTGCCGCGGCGCAGACGAACTGCACCTCGTGGAACGTCATGCAGCTGACGGACTCCACCGGTACGCGCCTGACGACCGACCTCGGCGAACTCGTCCCCGCCCACCTCACCACCGGACGGCCCGGCTCCACCCACGAGGTGTCCGGTGCCCAGGCGCTGCGCACCTGGGCGCCGTACGCCTGCTCGCTGGCCTCGCTGCGCTCGGCGGGTGTGCGCAGCGTCAACGCCTGGGCGTACGCCCGGCAGCCGCTGCCGGACGCGAGCAGTTCGGCGGACTGGGTGTGCACGCGGGCCGAGACCTGGCGGGGCGGCGGGACGCGCGTTCTGGCGCAGTTCCACACGCCGGGCGGGACGTACGGGGCGGTCGCCGCGAAGGCGGAGAACGGACCGTCGTGCGGGGCGAAGGACCCGCACGTGCTCGCCGGTGTGCTGTGGAAGTCGGAGACGGGCAGCTGGTACCTGCTCGCGGCCGGGAGCCGGGACACCTCGTCGATCAGCACGACGGGCGGGGTGCGGGCGAGTGCGCGGGGCGGCCTGCTGGCCGTACGGGCCGAGCAGGGTGCCCAGGCCGAGCTGAAGGGCACCTTGGAGGACGGGCGAGTGATCAGCGGACTCCGCTAGAAGCGGCTTGCGGGGGCCTGTGGAGCGGTTTACCGGCGACTTGCTGACAGTGGCGTAAATAAGACGGGGCACAGGGGTTCACCTCGGCCCTACCCGTCAGTACATTGACGCCATGTCTAACACGCAGGCCTCTGAGCGGGTCGCCCTCAAGGCCCGGAAGGTGTCCTTCTCCTGGGAGGAGACACCGCTGCACTGGGTGCCGGGAGATCCCTTCACCACGCACACCATCAATGTGCTGCATCTGCTGCTGCCCGCCGGTGAGCGGTGGTTCGTGCACGTCTACAAACAGGTGCTGCCGCTGATCCGGGACGACCGGCTGCGCGAGGACGTCATCGGGTTCATCGGGCAGGAGGCGATGCACTCGCAGGCCCACGACGAGGTCCTGCCGCACCTGAAGGAGCTCGGGCTCGACCCGACGCCGTACACCGCGCAGGTCGACTGGTTCTTCGAGAAGCTGCTCGGCGACCGGACTCCCCCACTGCTGAACGCGTGGGTGGTACCCCCATCGCCCGGCAGGGCGCGCAGGTGGTGGCTGCTGGAACGGGTCGCGATCATCGCGGCCATCGAGCACTACACCGCGTTCCTCGGCAACTGGGTACTGAACGCAGAGGAGTTGGACCGCCGCGGCGCCGACCCGACCATGCTGGACCTGCTGCGCTGGCACGGCGCCGAGGAGGTCGAGCACCGGTCCGTCGCCTTCGACCTGTTCATGCACGTCGACGGCAGCTACCGGCGGCGCGTGCGCACCTGGGCGACCGCGTTCACGGCGCTGGTGTTCCTGTGGCAGCGCGGGGCGCGCTTCTTCATGGCGAACGACCCGACACTGGCCGACGGAAAGGCGAGCTTCAAGGACTTCTACGTCCGCGGCCGGCGGGGCACCCTGCCGACCACCGGCGACATGGTCAGGTCCATCCCGCGGTACCTGAGCCACGCCTACCACCCCTCCCAGGAGGGTTCCACCGAGCAGGCCGTCGCCTACCTCGCCTCCTCCCCCGCGGCTCTCGCGGCTCTCGCGGCGGAGAAGGGAGCCGCGTGATGCCGAAGCTGCGCACGGTCGTGGTCGTCGCGGGTGCCGCGGTGCTCGTCAGGCGGGCGCTGCGGCGCCGCGTCCAGGCCTCGCCGCTGTGGCCGATGCCCGCGCTGGAGAACCCGACCTCCGGGCGGCCCCGGTCGCGGGCGCTCAGGCTGCTGGTCGCCTCGCGCGAGACGGTCGCCGACGGCGTCGTACAACTGCGCCTGGAGGGAAGGGACTTGCCGCGCTGGGAGCCCGGCGCGCATCTCGACCTCGTGCTGCCGTCCGGACTGGTGCGGCAGTACTCGCTGTGCGGCGCCCCGGAGGACACCTCGTCGTACACCGTCGCGGCCCGGCTGGTCGAGGACGGGCGGGGCGGCTCGCGCGAGGTGCACGAGCAGGTGCGGGAGGGGATGGAGCTGGAGGTGCGCGGGCCCCGGAACCGCTTCCCGCTCGTCGAGGCTCCCTCGTACGTCTTCGTCGTCGGCGGCATCGGGATCACTCCCGTACTGCCGATGCTGCGGGCGCTTGCGGACGGCACGCCGTGGCGGCTGCTGTACGGCGGGCGGACGCGGGCCTCGATGCCGTTCCTCGAGGAGATCGAGAAGCTGGGCGGCGACCGGGTGACCGTCGTCGCCGAGGACGAGGCCGGACTGCCCGATCTCGACGGCCTGTTGGCGGACACGTCCGGGGACGAGGCCGTGTACTGCTGCGGACCGGAGGGGCTCATGGCCACGGTGGAGGAGCGCTGCCCGCAGGTCCGCCTCGAACGCTTCGCACCCCGTACGTCCGCCGCCGGCAACGGCGCCTTCGAGGTCGAACTCCGGCGCAGCGGGCGGACGTTGACGGTGCCGGCCGACTCGACCGTGCTGGCCGCCGTGCGCGCCGAGTTGCCGGACACCGCCTACTCCTGCGAGCAGGGCTTCTGCGGAACCTGCCAACAGCGGGTCCTGGAAGGCGAAGTGGAGCATCGGGACGAGTTGCTGACGGACGCCGAGCGTGCCGACTCGATGCTGATCTGCGTCTCGCGCGCGCGAAGTGAGCGTCTCGTGCTGGATCTGTGAACACCCTTGGTCGATCCGGTCCGTTCGGGGCCGGATCCGATCGGTAAGGTGTTCGCATGACTACCGGGGTACGCCGCAGAATGGGAGTCGAGGAGCGGCGGCAGCAGTTGATCGGCGTCGCCCTCGAACTGTTCAGCCAACGCTCTCCCGACGACGTCTCCATCGACGAGATAGCAGCCGCCGCGGGCATCTCGCGCCCGCTCGTCTACCACTACTTCCCCGGCAAACTCAGCCTGTACGAGGCCGCGTTGAGGCGTGCCGCGCAGGATCTGGCGGGCCGGTTCGACGAACCGCAGGAGGGTCCGCTCGGAGACCGGCTGCGGCGTGTGATGCGCCGCTTCTTCGACTTCGTCGACGACCACGGGCCCGGCTTCGCGGCGCTGATGCGCGGCGGCCCGGCCGTGGGCTCGTCGGCGACCAACGCGCTCATCGACTCCGTGCGGCAGGCGGCGTATGTCCAGATCGTTTCGCATCTGGGCGTCGAGGATCCGCCCGCGCGACTGGAAATGGTCGTACGCTCCTGGATCTCGCTCGCCGAGTCGACCGCGCTGCTGTGGCTGGACGGCCGGCGCATCCCGCGCGCCGAGCTGGAGGCCCAGCTCGTGCACGACTTCGCCGCGCTGGCCGCCGTGAGCGCCGCCTACGACGAGGAGATGGGCGCACTGCTGCGCCGCATGCTCAAGGACGAACCGCCGGAAGGGCCCTTCGCGGACCTGGTGACCCGGCTGATCGCACTCGCTTCCTGACGAAAGGGCTCAGCGCTCGAACTTCCGGTACGACGGGTCGAGGTCGCGCACCTCCGCGGAGGCGTGCAGCACGAAACCGTCGTCCTCGATGTGTTCGCGGAGGAGTTCCAGGACCGCTTCGGTCAGCTTGGCCTTGGTCTCCTCGGTGCGCCCGGCGAGCAGGCCGAGGGTGACGTGGACGATGGCATGCCCGCCCTCGTCGGGGTCCTCGTACCCGAAGGCCGTGAACTCGCTCGGGCGGAACTGCGTCTTGCACGCCTCCGGCTTCGCGGCCGCGATCTCGACCGTCGCCTCGTGCAGGGCCCGGGCGAAACCGTCCCGGTCGAAGGGGATCGTGCGGGAGTAGTCGACGGTGATCTGCGGCATGGGCACTCCTGTTCTACGGCAGTGACAGGACAACCCTAATTCCTCAGCTGAAGCGCCAGCATCGCGATGTCGTCCTCGCGGTCGTGGCCGAAGCAGGCCAGGAGCGTGTCGCACAGGGCTTCCAGGCCGGGCAGGGCACCGACGGCCGCCGAGCGGAGGTGCTCCATCGAGACCGTGAGGTCCGTGCCCCGGGTCTCGATCAGGCCGTCGGTGACCATGAGGAGCCGGTCGGAGGGTTCGAGGAACAGCTCGGTGGGCGGCGGGTGGGGCAGGCCGAGGCCGAGCAGCGGGCCGGTGGCCTTGGAGTACTCGGCGCTGCCGTGGTCCCCGAGGATCAGCGGCGGGATGTGGCCCGCGTTGGCGATCCGGGTGCGCCCGGTGGCGGGATCGATCAGGACCAGGCAGAGCGTGGCCGTGACATCGGGGTGGTAGTGCTGGAGCATCCGGTCGAGGCGCTCGGCGAGCACGGCCGGGTCGCTCTCCTCGACGCAGTGGGCGCGCAGCGCGTGCCGGATCTCGACCATGACGGTGGCCGCCTCCAGCGAGTGCCCGACGACGTCGCCGACCGCAGTGAGCACACCCTCGCCGGTGCGCAGGGCCGCGTAGAAGTCGCCGCCGATCTCGGTCTCCTGGGACGCGGGCACGTACCGGACGGCGAGGTCGACGCCGGGCAGGTCCGGCAGCTTGTGCGGCTGGGGCAGGAAGCTGTGCTGGAGGGTGAGGGCGACATGCCGCTCGACCTGGTACATGAGCAGCGGCTCGGCGGCGAACGCGGTGGCCTGTGCCAGCTGGGCGAGCAGTGCCTCGCCCTCCGGGCTGACCCGGCGCAGACCGCGCGTGGGCGTGGCCAGGCACACGGGCGCCCTGCCGTCCTGGGTGAGGACCAGCGCCAGGCGCGCGTCGTGCTGCACTCCGGGCCGGAAGAACCCGGTGGGCCACAGCGGCGCGGGCACCGTGGTGATCTGTACGCCGGACTGCCCGCGGGTGAGCCGCCTGAGCAGGGCGGCCACGGCCCGGTGGGCGCCCGCGTCCGGCAGCGCGAGGGAGGTGCGGTCCCGGGACAGGCCGCGGTACAGCTCGTCGTCCGGACCGAGGACGAAGACGGCGGCGGGGCAGCCGATGAGCCGCCCTGTCCCGTCGGCGGCGGCGTCGGCGAGTTCCTGCAGGGAGCGCGCGGACTGGATGGTCACGATCGCCTGCGACAGCTGCGTCAGCCGCCGTACCAGCGCCTGGTCGTCGGCCCGCTGCCGTGCGGTACGCACCGCGGCCCGGACCACCGCCTCGATCTCCTCGGGCTCGGCGGGCACCGTCAGATAGGTCTCGGCGCCCGCGTCCAGCCCCGGGCAGCGGTCGCCCGGCGGCACGGCGGCGGCCGAGAAGTGCACGACGGGCAGGCCCGCCATGTGCGGCCGTTCCTTGAGCCGACGGCACAGTTCGAAGCCGCTCATGTCCGGCAGGTCCACGTCGACGAGGGCCACGTCGGGCATGATTCCCTTGCGCAGCCGTACGTCGAGCTCGACCAGCGCCTCCTGACCGCTGGCGACCGGCACGACCTGGTGCCCGGCCCGGCGCAGCACGGTGCCCATGGCGTACCGGCTGGCCGCCACGTCGTCCACGACCAGCACGGTCGTGTCTGTCAGCTTGCCGTTGACGTCCATCTTTCAGCCCTTGGACAACACCGGTGGGGCAGACCGCGGTTCGCGGCCTGCCCCACCAAAGTAATGCCCCTATCAGGAGATCCGGGAGAATATGGCGACACTACGCCCCGGAACGGCGAACGTGCCCGATTCCCGCTCATAGAAAGCGGACTTGACGATAGGGTCCGCGCCGGTCGCCTGCACCGGATGCAGTCGGTAGCCGGTGCCTGCCAGGGCCTCGACGCGCTGCTCCTGCTTGCTCGGCGTCGCGTTGAACACGACGACGAGATCGCCGAGTTCCATGGTGATGACGCCGGGGGTCTCGTCCTTGCCGGACAGCGGGAAGGACAGCTTCGACTGCACCTGACCGGCGGTGTCCAGGGAGAACGCCTTCTCGGTGGAGCGGATCTTCAGCAGGTCCTGATACGACGCCGAGGCGCCGTCGATCTGCGGGCAGCCGACCTTGACGGAGGTCAACAGCGGTTTCGCGTATGGCCACTTGTCGGCGTTGTCGGGCGCCATCGGCAGTCCGCGCCCGAAGCCGTTGCCGTCGGTGCAGTTGAAGTGGATGGCGTTGAACCAGTCGCCGCTGTCGAAGGAGTTGCGGTCCAGGGACTTGGAACGCAGCAGGTCGGAGCCCGCCTGCGAGAGGGACGGCCCCTGCGAGAGGGTGGCCGTCGCCATCGCGAGGACCTGCATCCGGGCCCGGTCGGCCGCGGAGGTGTCCTTGGGCAGTTTGTAGGTGAGGGCGTCGAAGAGCGACTCGTTGTCGTGGGCGTCGGCGTAGGCGACGGCGTCGCCGGGTGCGTCCGCGTAGCCGGCGCTCTGGCCGTTGTAGTCGACCTCGGCGCCGGTGACCTCCTTGCCGTCGGTGTCGGTGAAGCGGTACTTGGCGAGGTTGCCGGTCAGACCGATCTTGATCAGGTCCTGGTAGTGCAGCAGACGGGCCTTCTGCTCGGCGGACGTGCCGTTGGCCGTCGATGAGTTGGGGTCGGTGTACAAGCCGGAGGCGAAGCCCTGGACCCCGGGGTCGGCGTCGAAGGGGCTGCCGCCGCGCACGGCGTCCCGGGCCCGGTCGGAGAAGGTCGCAATGCCGGTTCCGGCCATGTTCTTCTGGGTGGCCTGGACGAAGCGGGCGTCATCGGCGACCTCACCGAAGTTCCAGCCCTCCCCGTACATGATGATCTTCTTGCCGTCGACGCCGTCCTTCGCGAGGGTCAGCGCGTCGAGCGCCGTGCGGACCGCGAGGATGTTGGCCTTGGGCTGGTGTCCCATCAGGTCGAAGCGGAAACCGTCGACCTTGTACTCCTTGGCCCAGGTGACGACCGAGTCGACGACCAGCTTGCCCATCATGGCGTTCTCGGTGGCGGTGTTCGCGCAGCAGGTGCTGTTCGCCACCGAGCCGTCCGCGAGGAGGCGCTGGTAGTAGCCGGGCACGACCTGGTCGAGGACGGATGTGTCCGCCTCACCGCTGGCCGCCGTGTGGTTGTAGACGACGTCCATGACGACCCGCAGACCGTCCTGGTTCAGCGACTTGACCATCTTGCGGAACTCGACGGTGCGGCCCGTCCCGTCCGGGTCGGTCGCGTACGAGCCCTCGGGGACCGTGTAGTGGTACGGGTCGTAGCCCCAGTTGTAAGCGTCCTTCGCGGCACTCTTCGCGACGCACTCCTGCTGCTTGTCGGAGTCGGCCGCGTAGGAGGCGAGGTCGCAGTCGGTGCTCGCCTGGTCCGCCTTCTTCTCGGGGATGGTGGCGATGTCGAAGGCGGGCAGCAGATGGACGTACGACGTCCCGGACTTGGCAAGCTCGCGCAGATGCTTCGAGCCGTCGCTGTCCTTGTCGGTGAAGGCGAGATAGGTGCCCTGGTCCTTGGCCGGCACTGTCTTGTCCGCGACGGAGAAGTCCCGGATGTGCAGCTCCTGGATCTGGGCGTCCTTCAGCGGTACGGCCTTGGGCTTGGCGAGGCTCGACCAGCCGCTGGGCGCAAGGGACTTGTCGTCCAGGTCGGTGACGAGGCTGCGCTCGGAGTTGGCGGTGAGGGCGAGGGAGTAGGGGTCGGTGACCTTGTTGGTGACGACCTTCCGCACGGTCGGCGCCCACACCTTCACGACGTACCGATACGCCTTGCCCTTCCAGGACTTGGGGCCGGTGACGGACCAGACGCCCGTGGAGTCGTTGCGCTTCATGGCCACGGTGGAGCCGTCGAGTTCGAGCTTCACCGACTGCGCGGTGGGCGCCCAAACGGCAAGCGTGGGACGGCCGTTGTGGAACGTCGGCCCCAACTCGGCCTTGGTGGCGCTTGCGTAGACGTCGTCGAGTACGCCGGCGATCTGGACGCCGGTCGCCGCCAGCACGGCTCCGTTCGCGGCCCGCTGCGAGGCGACGATCTGCCCGTCGAGCGCCTCACGCACCCGGTCGCCATCGCGCGGGTCGACCGACCAGGCCGTGTAGTCCTTCAGATACGGGAACTTCGCCTTCTGGGCGTCGGTGAGCGTGGTCTTGCTCAGCCGCAGCCAGCGCTCGTCGTCGCTCGTCAGAGCCCCGTCCTTCACGGCGATCGAGCCGTCATGGGAATAGAGCAGCTGGGTGGAGGCGGCGGCGTCGGAACCGTTGAAGGCGACGGTGTTCTTGTCGATCCAGACCGCCTTGGAGGTGGTCAGGTCGAGCGCGGCGGCCGACCCCGCGGGCTGCGGCAGCAGGTACTTCTCCTGGCCGTTCAGGAGCCACACCTCGTAGCCGCCCGCCTTGAGGTCCAGCGACTGGTCGGCGGAGAGGTCCTTCTCGTCGCCCTTGTGGATGATGTAACTGAGGCTGGTGGCACCGTCGTTGAGCGGCACCTCGAAGACCGCCCCATAGGCGTCGGTCTTCACCGGCTTCAGCGGGCTCGACCAGTCCGTGGGGTTGGCGGCACCGGTCCACACATGCAGACCCCAGCCGTCGTAGTCGCCATCGGCGCGGTGGTAGTGGATGACGGCCTTGGTCTTGTCCTGTGGTGGGTAGTCGGGCCGTTCGGTCTGTACGGCCTCCTTGCCCTGCTCGATCCACACCTCACCGGTCTTGGTGACGTCGATCGTGCGGTCGGCGGAGACGTCCTTGTTGCCATCCTTGTCGACGACCAGGAAGCCGACACTGGAGGCGCCCGGCTTCAGCTTGACGTAGGCGAAGGCGCCGTACGCGTCACGTCCGACGAAGGGATGGCCGGCCGGCCAGGTGGTCGACTCACCGTCGGCCAGGTCGCCCCAGGCGTACAGACCCCACTTGTCGTAGTCGCCGTCGGTGCGCTTGTAGTGGACGATCGCGTAGTCGCGGGAGGAGGCGGTGGGGATCTCCTCGGCGGGCGGGGTGCCGGTGGTGGAGGCCGCCGTGGCACTCGCCGTGTGTCCGGCCGAGTCGATGACAACCGCCTTGTAGCGCAAGGCAGTTCCTGACGGTACGTCCTTGCCGATGGCCTGGGTGACCTTGTACGGGGCATGGTCGGCGGAGCCCAGAGTCCGCCACTTGCCGCCTCCGACCTGGGCGGCGAACACGACCCGGTTGAGCTGCCCGCCGTCCACGTCCGCCGACAACTCGACCGTGCCGGTGGCGCCCGCGTCGGGGGCCTTGAGGGTCAGGGTCGGTGCAGTGGACGGCTTGGCCGGCCTGCCCGCCGCCTTCAGGACGATCGCCGAGCCGGCCGGGACCGTGACGGTGACCTTCTTGTCGGCGTCGGACGTCACCTGGTCCGAAGTCCCGTAGATCCCACGGAACTTCATGCCCGCCGAGCCGGTCGCGAACGTCGCCGTCTTCGCCTCACCGGCGTTGTTGAACGCGACGACGTACTCGGTACCCGTCTTGGCATCCGTACGCGAGAAGGCGTAGACCCCGGCCCCGTCGGCCGCGTACCGCTGCGTCTGCACCCCGTCCGTAAGCGCCGGGTTGTCCGTGCGGAGCTTGGAGAGCTCCGCGATCTGCTGGTACAGCGGCGCACTCGTGTCGTAGGCATCGCTCGCGTGCGTGCGGTCGGTGCCGATCTCGTCGTCGTCGAGATAGTCGGCGACCTTCGAGGCGAACATCGTCTGCCGGGCGTCCTTGTCCCCGCCGGAGCCGGTGAAGCCCTGCTCGTCGCCGTAGTAGACGACCGGGTTGCCGCGGCTGAGGAACATCAGCTCGTTGGCGAGCTTGTCCTTGGCCAGGAGTTCGGCATCGGTGGCCTTCGGGTTGTCCTGGTCGAGGAAGTACCCGATACGGCCCATGTCGTGGTTGCCGAGGAAGGTGACCTGCTCGTACGCGTTGGCCTTGTCGGTCGTGTACTTGTAGTCGTCGCCGAAGACCGACGCCAGCTTCTGCGCACTGCCGCCCTGCGAGGCGTAGGTGCGGGCCGCGTCCTGGAAGGGGAAGTCGAGAGTGGCGTCGAGTCGGCCCTGGGTGACGTACGGCGAAGTGACCGACGTGTCGGCGGAGTAGACCTCGCCGAACATGAAGAAGTTCTTGCGCCCCTGCTTGGCCGCGTACGCGTCGAGGGCGGTCGCCCACTGCGTCCAGAAGTCCATGTCGACGTGCTTCACGGTGTCGATCCGGAAGCCGTCGATGTCGAAGTCGCGCACCCAGCGCTCGTAGATCTTCTCCATGCCGCTGACGACCTCGGGACGCTCGGTCCACAGGTCGTCGAGGCCGGAGAAGTCGCCGTACGTGGTCGACTCGCCCGTGTAGGTCGAGTCACCGCGGTTGTGGTACATCGTCGGGTCGTTCAGCCAGGAGGGCACCTTGGCGTTCTTGTCCGCGGCCGCGACGGTCGGCGTACGCGGGAAGGAGCCGGCGTCGACGGCGGGGAACTTCCTGCTGCCGTCCGCGTAGTCGGCGTCGTCGAAGGGCTCGCCGTCCTTGGTCAGGTACGGGAAGGCGCCCTTGGAGAGGTAGTCGTAGGACTTCTCCTCATAGTCGACGACATCCGCCGTGTGGTTGGTGATGACGTCGAAGAAGACCTTCATGCCCTTGGCGTGCGCCTTGGAGATGAGGGTCGCCAGGTCCTTGTTGGTCCCGAAGTGCGGGTCGACCTGGGTGAAGTCGGTGATCCAGTAACCGTGGTAGCCGGCCGAGGCGTTGGCGCCCGTGCCCTGCACGGGCCGGTTCTTGAAGATCGGGGCCATCCAGATCGATGTCGTGCCCAGGCCCTTGATGTAGTCGAGCTTCTTGGTCAGGCCCTTGAGATCGCCGCCCTGGTAGAAGCCCTTGTCGGTGGGGTCGTAGCCGGTGCTCAGGCGCGAACCCGTCAGCCCGCCCTCGTCGTTGGACGTGTCGCCGTTGGCGAAACGGTCCGGCATGACGAAGTAGAACTGATCACGGGTGTCGTCGTGCCGGGCGGGCTCGGCGGCGAGCTTCGCATCGGACGGCGGCGCGGGCGGGCTGTCGGCGTGCGCCGCGAGCGGCTGCACCAGGGCTGCGGCGAGCGCGGCGACGGTGACCGCCACGACCCGTCTGACACGGGCGATACGGCGCTTCGGCGGCGCCGGCCATCTCGATATCACAGGCGGGAACTCCTTGCGATCACGGCTCTCTGGGTCCGACCCCGCGCGACCGTATCGCTAACGCAAGGTTTACAGCAAGAGACTTGAAACTCATAGCAAGAACTTTCACGAGCATTCTTGATGAGCCTTCCCAACGGCCCCACTCTCACCACTGGTTGAAACCCAAACACCTGTCATCGGAGCCGCACATGACCAGACACCGACCCCCGGGCGTCTTCCGGCGCACGGCCAGCGCAGTGGCTGCCGGCGCGCTGGCACTCCCGGGAGCCGTAGCGCTGCCTCCCCCTCTAGAGGCAATGCCGTTGCGTTACGGGTTTGCCGGTTGGGGTCGTTGAATGGTGATTGCTCGGGTGCCGGTTCGGGTGGGTTGGGGCCAGGTGTGGTGTTCGGCCCGTTTGAGCCGGTAGTTGGACATCTTGCGTTTGATGACGCGGGGCTGGCTGCGCAGGCGTCTGGCCGGCAGGAGTCGTTCGAGTAGGTCGTGCTGGAGCAGGACGAGCGTTCTGACCAGGAGGTCAGGGGGAAAAACTGCCCGGCGTGACGGTCACACTGCGTCGGGCGGAGCGCAGAGTTTCGGTGAAGGAAATCCGGTCGGGGTCCAGGCCCCGGGTCGCGGCCGTTCTCACCATCAGTTCGCGCAGGGCGTGGTGGACCAGCAGGTGTGCCCAGATCTGCTGCAGGGCGCCGTCGGGGGTTTTGCTGCTGAGGACGACGTGGGCTCCGCGTTGATGGGTCTTGATCTCGGCGAAGACGCTCTCTACTTCCCAGCGCTCCTGGTAGAGCGCGGCCAGCTGGCGGGCGGGATAGCGGCGGGCGTCGAGCAGGCTGGTCACCAGCCGGTAGCCCTCGGCAGCATGGCCGGTGCCGTTCAGCCGGTAGGCCATTACCCGCACGGTGACCGGGTCGGTGTGGGCCGGATCGGTGTGGGCGTGGATGCGCGAAAGCCAGGACCCGTCCCGCAACTGCCGCTCGACAGGCAGGACCCGGTTGGCGGGCACCCGCCACAGCAGCTGAGCGCCGGTGGCGGTGAAGGACCGCCACAACGGCACACCGAGGAACTCGCGGTCGGCCAGGACCAGTTGCCCGGGGCCGCAGGAACGGGGCAGACGGCTCACCAAGGTCACTTCCCCGGTGCGGCAGCCGGCGAGTTCGGCGTCCAGTACGAGGTGCGTGCCGACCTCCACCAGGCAGGCCATCCGCACCTGGGGAAAGGCGCTTTTGTCGTGGCCGCGGGTGTTTCCGGGGCGTGCGAAGGCAGCCTCATTGGCCGGGCTGTCGGCGACGTCCCAGCAGGTCCCGTCCACCGCCAGCAGCCGCAGTCCGCGCCAGAAGGCGCCCGGGGTGGCTTCGGTGCCCATCGGTTTCGCGGTCGTGGTGAACAGCACCCGCAGTGGTTCCGGGCCCAGCCGCTGCCGGGCCCGAAACAGCGACGACTTCGCCGGGACATGCCAGGTGCCCAGCAGGCGCAGGCCGCGCAGTCCCTCGACCAGATGCCGCATCACGTCCAGATACGGAGCGGGCGAGAACAGGGCCAGCCCCAGCACGAAATACACCACCAGCCGGGCCGGGAGCAGGCGCTTGCGTTGCTCCACACGACCACAGGCAGCCACCACCCGATCCACCAGACCTGGCGGATAGACCCAGGTCAGCAGGCCTAAACCCGATAACTCAGAGACGCTTGCAGCCACCCGAACCACCCCCGGGACCACTGAACTTCAGCGTACGCCCGCAAGCTAACGCAACGGCATTGCCTCTAGAGGGGGATTCCAACCCGGGTGGGTTGAGGTTCACGGACGCTCGAACGGCTTGTGGCCGCTGTCATCCCTCCGGCACCGGCTGAGCGCCGGGGGCGGCTCACCCTCTGTCACCTCCGCCTGTTTGCGGTCGCCCTCAGAGCGAGCCGGCTCCATCGCCTGACGGTGTAGGTGACCAGAGACCGGGCCGGGACCGTGACAGTCAGTGAACTCCCGCTGACCGTCACGGTCTGCTGCTGCGCCGTGCTGTGGGTGTTGTCGGTCAGGTACGGGGTCGCCGTCCCGTTGGTGATCCCGGTGTTCCGCAGGCTGAAGGTGACCGGGTTGGCGCTGGTGGACGCGTTCAGGGCCACGACCGTCACCGTGCCGTCGGTGTTGCGGAACGCCGACAGCTTGAGGTTCGAGTCGCCGGTCGTGGCGCCGATGCGGGTGGCTCCGGGGCGGATGAAGCGGCTGTAGTTCGCCATCGCCCACAGCCGCTTGGAGACGTGATAGCTGTCGCCGTCCATCTGGATCAGGCCTCGGGTGGCGCCGGTCGAGGCGCCGTACCAGTACACATAGCCGCTGGTGTTGCCCTTGGTGAGGGCGTCGTGGATCGCGGAGGCGACGGTGAGGCCGTCGTAGCCGCTGCCGTCGTCCCAGTTCTCGTTCCAGGTGGTGCCGTTGGGCGACCACTCCGACATCCAGGTGCGCTTCTGCGTCGGCAGGGGGCCGTCGACCGCGCTCGCGTAGGAGTGGCCGGTGTGGGTGCTCACGTAACCCCGCGCCGTCGCGTCGGCCTCGATCGCGCTGCTGTAGGCCTTCTGCTGGGTCCAGCCGAAGGAGTCGCAGCAAGTGACCTTGTATCCGGCCGCGTTGGCGATGGGGCCGAAGGTCTTCGTGAACTCGACCGCCTGGGCAGGGGTGAGCCGCATGGAGTCGTACGTCGCCGTCCAGTCGGGTTCGTTGGTGAACCCGATGTCGTTGATGCCGATGCCCTCCTGGCCGTAGAACCTGGCGTACTGGACGAGGAAGTCGGCATACGCCTTCCTCCAGTCGCCACTCGCGCAGGCGGCTCCGGACAGGCCGCAGAGCGTGCCGCCGTTTGCGTCCGTACCGTTGGTCTTCATGTAGCCGGGGGCCGTCCAGGCGTCGGCGTAGAAGCGGTTCACGCCGTAGGCCTTGGCCTGCTTGGCCAGCCATACCTGGCCCTTGTCGTAGCCGTCCCACGTGTACTTGGGGGTCGCATTCGGGCCGCCGGGGTCGGTGGGCTGGATGCCGGAGTCGATGCCGAGGCGCAGGATGCTGAGGCCGGCGCCGCTGGTGCGGTTGAACAGCGCGTCCAGGATCTCGCGCTGATGCTGGGCCGATAAGCCCTGCGAGCCGTTCATGATGGCGGCTCGCCCGAAGTGCTCGGAGATGCCGAAGCCGTCGATCGGCTGGTACCTGGTCGAGCCGTTGATGGTGGCCGTGGTGGCGGCGGGCGCCTCCGGCAGGGTTGCAGCGGTGGCGCCGGTGGCTGTCAGCAGAGCCGCCAACGACGTCAACGCCCATTTTCCTTGTCTGCGCTGCATGGTGCTCCCTTCACAGGAACGCATGGGAGCGCTCCCATAGACAGCAGGGAACGTAGGACGACACTCTGCGAGCGTCAATCCCACGTTCCCCTTCAGTTGCTCAGCAGCTCGTCTTGCCGGTGTAGATCGCCAGGGCCGTGTTCGAACCCAGGGTGGCCGTGAACTGGCCCGAACTGTTCACCGTCACCGACGTGTTGTTCTGCACGTTGCAGTACGTCCCCGCCGCCAGCGACGTCTGGAACGTCTGGGTCAGCGAGCTCGTCTCGTGGTTGATGACGACGTAGCCCTTGCTGCCCCGGCCGAAGGCGATGGCGTCGGCGCCGTCGTCCCACCAGTTGGTCATCGACTCACCGCGCGTGGCGTTGCGGAAGGCGACCATCGACTTGATCTCCGGCCAGGCGTGCTGGCACTTCCAGCCGTCCTGCCAACAGGCGGTGACGGAACCGTTGTTGGGCGGTCCGGCGTCCGCGTCGGACCACTCGTAGCCGGAGTTGATGTCCGGGGCGCCGTACGGGTAGGCCAGCATGAAGACATTGGCCAGCGTGTAGTTCGCACCGTCCTTGTAGTTGAGGGTGCTGCCGTTGCGCTCGGTGTCGTGGTTGTCGACGAAGACGCCGGCGACCGAGCTGCTCATGTAGCCCCAGCCCTCGCCGTAGTTCTTGAGGTAGGCGAGGTTCTCGTTGTTGAAGACACGCTTGAGGTCGTAGGCGTAGCGGAACTCCTGGACATCGCCGTTGCCCGTGTACTCGGTGGGCTGGACGGCCTCTCCGCTGCCGTAGATGACCTCCTGCTTCCAGTACACCGACGGGTTGCTCAGGCGGGACTTGATGTTCGCGAGGTCGGTCGCCGGGATGTGCTTGGCGGCGTCGATGCGGAAGCCGTCGGCTCCGTAGCCGAGCAGGGTGTTCATGTAGCCGGCGATGGTGGCGCGGACGTACTCCTCCCCCGTGTCCAGGTCGGCGAGACCGACGAGTTCGCAGTTCTGGACGTTGGCGCGGTTGGTGTAGTCGCTGACCGTGGACGTGCAGTCGTCCATGTCGGCCGAGGAGTACAGGCCGGGGTAGTTGTACTTCGTGTACGACGAGCCGCCCGTGCCGGTGCCGCTGCCCGCCGACATGTGGTTGATGACGGTGTCGACGACGACCTTCACGCCCGCCGTGTGACAGGTGTTCACCATGTTCTGGAAAGCCGTCGCGTCACCGAGCCGGCCCGCGATCTTGTAGCTCACCGGTTGGTACGACGTCCACCACTGCGAGCCCTGTATGTGCTCGGCGGGCGGGGAGACCTGGACGTATCCGTAGCCGGCGGGGCCGAGGGTGTTGGTGCACTCCTTGGCGACGGAGGCGAAGTTCCACTCGAAGAGGACGGCGGTGACGTCCTTGGTGCCGGGCGGGGAGGCGTGCGCGTAGGTCGGGTTCATGACAAAGGCGGCCGCTGTGAGGGCGACGGTCACCGACAGGGTTCTGCGTGCCATGTGGGGGCTCCTTCACCGTTGAAGGTTCTTGCTGCAACTTTCCCGCAAACTTGCGGTGTCGGAGATGTTAAAGGCCCGCTGCCTGAAAAGGCAGCGGGCCGTGTGAAGTTGATGCAAGAACTTTCAGAAAGGCCGTCAGGCCCTGCGGCCGGTCACGCCGTCGTGAACCACACCGTCGTGTCCGCCGGCACCTTCGCCTCGCCGTCCGCCTCGGTCACCTCGCCGCTGGTGAGCAGGACGCGGCCGTACGCCTGAGTCGTCACGGACTCGCCGCTGGTGTTCGCGACGCACACGAACTCCCCGCGCCGGAAGGCGAGTACGCCCTCGGGGGCGCGCAGCCACTCCACCGCGTCGCCCGCGCCCAGGTCGGGCTGCTCGCGGCGGACGGCGAAGGCGGAGCGGTACAGCTCGAGCGTCGAGCCCGGCACGCCCTGCTGCGCCTCGACGCTCAACTCGCCCCAGCCCGCGGGCTGCGGCAGCCAGCTGCCGCCGCTGCCGAAGCCGTACGACGATCCCTCGCGCGTCCACGGGATCGGCACCCGGCAGCCGTCGCGGAAGCCGTCCTGGCCGGCGCCGCGGAAGTAGGCCGGGTCCTGGCGCACCTCGTCCGGGAGGTCGACGACGTCCGGGAGGCCGAGTTCCTCGCCCTGGTAGACATAGGCCGATCCGGGCAGCGCGAGCATGAGGAGGGTGGCGGCGCGGGCCCGGCGCAGGCCGAGTTCGCGGTCGCCGGCCAGACGGATCTGGGTGCCGAGGCCGGGCGGGTTGGCGAAGCGGGTGGCGTGGCGGGTGACGTCGTGGTTGGACAGGACCCAGGTGGCGGGGGCACCGACCGGGCGCATGGCGTCCAGCGTGCGGTCGACGACCTTGCGGAGCTCCTCCGCGTCCCATTCCGTGCTCAGGTACTGGAAGTTGAAGGCCTGGTGCAGTTCGTCGGGGCGGACGTAGTTGGCGGTGCGCTCGACCGTCGGGGTCCAGGCCTCGGCGACGAAGATGCGCTCGCCGCTGTACTCGTCGAGGATGCGGCGCCACTGGCGGTAGATCTCGTGCACGCCGTCCTGGTCGAAGAACGGCATGACATCGTTGCCCAGCAGCTTCAGTTGCTCGTGGGAGCCGAGGTCGGGCAGACCCTCCGCCTTGACCAGGCCGTGGGCCACGTCGATGCGGAAACCGTCGACGCCCATGTCCAGCCAGAAGCGCAGGATCGAGCGGAACTCGTCGCCGACGGCCGGGTGTTCCCAGTTGAAGTCGGGCTGCTCGGGGGCGAAGAGGTGGAGGTACCACTCCCCGGGGGTGCCGTCCGGTTCGGTGACCCGCGTCCAGGCCGGGCCGCCGAAGATCGACTCCCAGTCGTTGGGCGGGAGTTCGCCGCTCGCGCCCTTGCCGGGGCGGAAGTGGTAGCGGTCGCGCAGGGACGAGCCCGGGCCTTCGCGCAGCGCCCGCTTGAACCACTCGTACTGGTCGGAGGAGTGGTTGGGCACGAGGTCGACGATGATCCTGAGCCCCAGCTCGCGGGCGTCGCGGATCAGCGCGTCGGCGTCCAGGAGGTTGCCGAACATGGCGTCCACCTCCCGGTAGTCGGCGACGTCGTAGCCGGCGTCGGCCTGCGGGGAGGCGTAGAAGGGGCTGAGCCACACGGCGTCCACGCCCAGGTCGCGCAGGTACGGGAGTCGGGAACGTACGCCCTCCAGATCACCCATGCCGTCGCCGTTGCTGTCGGCGAAGCTGCGTGGATAGACCTGGTAGATCACCGCATCCCGCCACCAGTCGCCGCGCTTGGCTTTGGCGGGGGTGGGGGCCGGGGCGATGGCGGAGTGCTGCTGGCTCATGGCGTCCTTGATGTAACGGAGTCATTGGTCAGATGTGCGTACGGCGACTGGTGACGAGGCGGCCGCAGTGACAGCGGGGTCGGATGGACACCGCGGCCGCCTCGGGTCTCAAGCCCCCGGAGGGTTCAGCCCTTCGTGCCGCCCGCAGTGAGGCCGGTCACCAGGTTCTTCTGCACGAGGTAGAAGAACGCGGAGACGGGTATCGCGATCAGCACCGCGGTGGCGGCCATCAGGTTGCGCTGGGCGTCGTGCTCGCTGACGAAGGTCTGCAGGCCGACGGCGAAGGTGTACTTGGTGTCGGACAGCATGAACGTCGACGCGAACGCGACCTCGCCGAAGGCCGTGAGGAAGCTGTAGAAGGCCGCGACCGCGAGGCCCGGCTTGGCGAGCGGCAGGATCAGTCGCGCGAACGTGCCGAAGGGGGTCAGCCCGTCGACGCGTCCCGCCTCGTCGATCTCGAACGGGATGGTGTCGAAGTAGCCCTTCATCAGCCACGCGCAGTACGGGACGACGGTCGAGCAGTAGACGAGGATGAGCCCAAGGTACGTGTCGATGAGCTGCAGGTCCGACAGGATCTGGTACATCGGCACCATGAGTACGGCTACCGGGAACATCTGCGTGAGCAGTAGCACCCACATGAACTTCTTGTAGCCCGGAAAACGCATGCGCGATACGGCGTAGCCGGTGGTGGAGGAGATGATCACGCCGATGGCCGTGGTGCCGAGCGTGACGATCATCGTGGTCAGCAGCCAGTCGAAGAACTGCGTGTGCTGCAGCACGAACGTGTAGTTGGCGAATGACATCTTGCCCCAGATGCCGCCGGGGTGAAGGTAGTCGTCCTTGTCCGGGCCGAGGGACAGGTAGATCAGCCAGGCGACGGGGAAGAGCGCGATCAGGCTCGCGACGATCAGGATGCCGTGGGAGACGAGGCGCGCGGCGGGGCTGCTGTCGCCCCGGCGGACCGGGCGGAGCCTTGAGTTGGCGCGAACCTGCGGGGTCACCGGGCGGCCGGGCTTGGTTTCGGGAGGTGTTGCGGTGCTCATGGTGACTCCTGCCTCAGATCGCGAGCTGCTGGTCATTGCGGTTCAGCCAGCGGCGGTAGAAGGAGGTGAAGACGATCAGGATGGCCAGCAGCAGGATGCCGTAGGCGGCCGACTGTGCGAAGTCGCGCGGCTGCTGTCCGAAACCGAGGTAGTAGGCCCACGTCACCAGGATCTGCGCGTCCGGGGCGGTGTTGCCGAACAGCAGGAAGATGATGGCGAACTGGTTGAAGGTCCAGATGATGCCGAGCAGTACGACGGTGGAGCTGACGGACCTCAAGCCCGGCAGTGTGACGTACCGGAAGCGTTGCCAGGCTGTCGCGCCGTCCATCTCGGCGGCCTCGTACAGCGAGGTGTCGATGGACTGCAGGCCGCCGAGCAGCGAGAGCATCATGAACGGCACACCGCACCAGGTGTTGACCATGATCGCGGCGAACCGCTGCCAGAAGGTGTCCTCCAGCCAGTCCGGTGACGGCAGGTGCAGCGCGTCCAGGGCCAGGTTGATGATGCCGCCGTCGGCGAGCATGAAGCGCCAGCCGAAGACGGTGACGAAGGTCGGCACGGCCCACGGCAGGATGAGGATCAGCCGGTACAGCGTCCGCCCGCGCAGCTTCAGGTTGAGGAGCAGCGCGAGGCCGAGACCGATCGTGTAGTGCAGGGTGACGCAGAGCGCCGTCCACACGATCGTCCAGATGAAGTGCGACCAGAAGCGGTCGTACGCCGTCGGGCCCCACAGGATGTCCTTGTAGTTGTCGAGCCCGATGAACTTGTAGGTGGCGTCGATGTGGTTGACGCCGATCGTGCGCGCGGTGTTGAGGCTGTTGGCGTCCGTCAGCGTCAGGTAGAGGCCGTACACCAACGGGTACAGCACGAGGACGCCGAGTACGACGATCACCGGGGCGATCATCGCGTAGGCGTACCAGTGCCTCTGGTAGCCGTGCTTGAGGCGTTGGCCCAGCCCGGGCCGCGGCGCGCGGTCACCGTGGCGCTTGCCGGTGGCGCGGTCGATGGCGACTGTCATGTTCGACACCTTCTGGAAGTTCTGCGGCTCTGTGAAGTGGCTGGGCACAGGCCGGTGACCGCCGCATCCGTCCCCCCATGCTCAGGCGGATGCGACGGCCACACGGGGCTTACTTGCTGAAGTCCGGCACCAGCTTGGCGATGGCGAGTTCAGCGTTGCTCAGGCCCTTGTCGAGGGACTCCTTGCCACCTGCGATCGAGGTCAGCTCGGTGTCCAGCGGGGTCCACAGGGAGCTGTACTCGGGCAGCGCGGGGCGCGGCTGGGCGGCGGGCAGGACCGTCTGGAAGCCGGCGATGCCCGGGTCCGCCTTGACCTCGGCGGTGTAGGCGTCGTCGCGGGTCGGCAGGGTGGAGTTCTTCAGGGCGATCTCCGTCTGGGACTTCGCGGAGGTCATGAAGTTGACGAACTTCAGCGCGGCCGCCTGGTGGGACTTGTCCGAGCCGGCGTACACCGCCAGGTTGTGGCCGCCGGTCGGGGCGCCCGCCTTGCCGGTGGAACCGGCCGGGACGGTGGCGATGCCGAGGTTGGACTTGTCCTTGAAGGCCGAGCCCTTGTAGAAGTTCGTGATCTCCCACGGGCCCTGGATGATCGAGGCGACCTTGCCGTTGACGAACGCGTCCTGGATGTGGGCATAGGCGTCGGCGGTGACGTCGGCCTTGTGCAGGCCCTGGCCCTTGAAGAGGCTCAGCCAGGTGCCGTAGGCCTTCTTCGCGGCGGCGGAGTTCACGGTGATCTTCTTGGCGGAGGCGTCGACCGTGTCGGTGCCCTCGCCGTAGAGGAAGGTCTGCGCGTAGTAGGACTGGGTGGAGCCCCAGTAGCCGTAGACGTTCTCCTTGGCGTCGATCTTGGAGGCGTCGGCCTTCAGCTCGTCCCAGGTCTTGGGGGCCTCGGTGATGCCGGCCTTCTTGAACAGGGCCTTGTTGTAGACGAGGGCGAGGGTGTCGGTGACCAGCGGGACACCGTAGGTCTTGCCGTCGTACTTGGCCTGCTCGATCAGGTTGGACCGGAACTTGCCCTGGTCCTTGAGGGCCTCGGTGCCGTCCAGCGGCAGGAAGTAGCCCTTCTTGGCGAAGGCGGGGGTCCAGCCGACCTCGGAACGCAGCACGTCCGGGGCGCCCTTGGAGCCGGCGGCGGTGTCGAACTTGTTCTGCGCCTGGTCGAAGGGGACGTTGACGTAGTTGACCTTGATGTTCTTGTTGGCGGCCTCGAACTGCTTGACCAGGGCCTTGTACGTCGGCGCCTCATTGGTGGCGTTGGAGGTGTCCCACCAGGTGATGGTGACCGGACCGTCCGACTTGTCGCTGCCGCTGTCACTGCTGCCGCAGGCCGTCGCCGCGAGGGCGAGGGACGCCACCAGCGCGGTGGCCGCTATGCCACGCCGCATGAGTTCTCCTTGAGGGTGAAAGCCCGTGTGGTGCAAGGAACAGCCCCGTCTGCCGTCCCTGCCGACTTGCCGACTGCGCCGTTGCGGCCGCCGGGCGACGTGAACGTAACAGCGATGTAAGCGACACCGAAAGACCTTGCAGCAAAAAATTGCAAGACGGACCGAGAGTTACCCGCCCGTGACCTCTCCTCGACCCCCGCGCAGCCGTGTATTGAAGCCGTTGAGCAGGTGGTGGGAGTCTTGTGCAAGACTCTGCAAGCTCTTGCCGAATGAGATGCCGACCAGAACCCGAGGGGCCGCGATGACGCAGCAACCCGCACGAGGCCGTGCAACCGCTCGTGCCCGGCGCCCGATTGGTGTGCAAAGTGACAGTCGGCCGGTACAGTCCACCCCTGTGACCACACGGCTTGCCGACATCGCTGCTCAGGCGGGGGTGAGCGAAGCGACTGTCAGCCGCGTCCTCAACGGGAAGCCGGGCGTCGCCGCCACCACCCGCGAGTCCGTACTGGCCGCCCTCGACGTCCTGGGTTACGAGCGCCCGGTCCGTCTGCGGCAGCGCAGCGCGGGCCTGGTGGGCCTGATAACCCCGGAGTTGGAGAACCCGATATTCCCGGCGCTGGCCCAGGTGATCGGCCAGGCCCTGACGCGCCAGGGCTACACCCCGGTCCTCGCCACCCAGACCCCGGGCGGCTCGACCGAGGACGAGCTGACGGAGATGCTCGTCGACCGCGGGGTCGCGGGCATCATCTACGTCTCCGGCCTGCACGCGGACACCACCGCCGACATGCAGCGCTACGAGCGGCTGCGCGCGCAGGGTGTGCCGTTCGTTCTGGTGGACGGGTTCTCGCCGAAGGTGCAGGCACCGTTCATCTCCCCCGACGACCGGGCCGCGATGACGCTGGCGGTGACCCACCTGGCGTCCCTGGGCCACACCCGGATCGGTCTCGCTCTCGGCCCGAAGCGGTTCGTGCCGGTGCAGCGCAAGATCGAGGGCTTCGTGCGCGCGATGCAGGACCGGACGGGGATGGGCGCCGAGGCGGTCGAGACGGAGCTCGTCCAGCACTCGCTCTACACCCTGGAGGGCGGCCAGGCCGCCGCCACCGCACTGATCGGCCGTGACTGTACGGCGGTGGTGTGCGCGAGCGACATGATGGCGCTCGGCGCGATACGAGCGGCCCGGCAGCTCGGCCTGGACGTCCCGCGGGACATCTCGGTGGTCGGCTTCGACGACTCCCCCTTGATCGCCTTCACGGATCCGCCCCTGACCACGGTCCGCAAGCCGGTCCCGGCGATGGGGCAGGCAGCGGTGCGTACGTTGCTGGAGGAGATCGGCGGAACGCCCGCGCCGCACAGTGAGTTCGTGTTCATGCCGGAGCTGGTGGTGCGCGGTTCGACCGCTTCGGCCCCTGGGGACCGGAATCGTCCGTAGGGCGGAGAATCCGTACTTTCGTACAGTGCGCTGGTAGGAGGCGGTGACGTCTTACCGCCGTAGGACATGCGAACCGAACCCGACCGAGGGATGATCGGTGGCGGAAGGCGTTTCTGGCAGACTTGGTGTCTATGGGTGACTCGACCGTGACCAGTCTGGAAGACCGTGAGCAGACGGCCGCTCCTGACTCCCTCACGGCCGAAAAGAGGCCTGGCTTCCTGCACCGGCTGCGCACCCCGCGCCGGCCCCGCCTCTGGTTCGAGATCGTTCTGATCGCGGTGAGTTACTGGACGTACTCACTGATCCGCAACGCGGTTCCGGAACAGCGCGGCAAGGCACTGCGCAACGCGGACTGGCTGTGGCGGATGGAGCACCATCTGGGCATCGCCGTCGAGGAGTCCGTCAACCACGCCGTGAACTCGGTGACTTGGCTGATCGTCGGCATGAACTACTACTACGCGACGCTCCACTTCGTGGTGACGCTGGGTGTGCTGGTGTGGCTGTACCGCAGTCATCCGGGCCGCTATGCGGCGACGCGTCTGGTGCTGTTCGCGACGACGGGTGTGGCCCTGGTCGGTTACTACCTGTATCCGCTGGCGCCGCCGCGCCTCATGAACGGCAGCCATTTCGTCGACACGGTCATGGTCCACCAGACCTGGGGGTCGATGGCCTCCGGCGACCTCAAACACATGTCGAACCAGTACGCCGCGATGCCGTCCATGCACATCGGCTGGTCCGTGTGGTGCGGCCTGACGATCTTCGCGCTGGCCAAGGTGCCGTGGGTGCGGGTCCTGGGGCTTGTCTACCCGGTGGTGACACTGACGGTGATCGTCGCCACGGCCAACCACTTCTGGCTCGACGCGGTGGGCGGCCTGCTGTGCCTCGCGTTCGGGTTCACGGTGGCGCGGGTCTGGTACGGGGCACTGCCGTACGCGCTGCCACGGGGCGCTCCGCTGAGAGTGCCACGGGGCGCTCCGCTGGGAGTGCCACGATAGGTCGTCGTTTCACTGCGGCGTCGTTGTGGCTGGTCGCGCGCCGCGGCGGAGCCGCATGTCGACACAGCCCCGCGCCCCTACAGGGGCGCAGCCCCCAGTTGACGGTCACCCCGGCCGACGCGCACCCTCCTCGGCCCGACCGCCGGAGGTCTACGCGCCGTAGAACAGCACCTCCACCACGGCCCGAGCCCGGCGCGTGGTGCGCCGATACGCGTCGAGCATGTCGCCCACGTGCCCGTCGCCGTACCCCAGATACCGCCCCACCGCGGCCAGTTCCCGCCCGTCCGACGGGAACGTGTCCCCGGCCCGCCCTCGCACCAGCATCACGGCGTTGCGCACCCGGGTCGCCAGCACCCACGCCTCGTCCAGGATCTCCGCGTCCTCACCCGAGATCAGCTCGGCCGCGCACGCCGCCGCCAGTGCCTCCCGGGTACGGGTCGTCCGCAGGCCCGGCTCGGCCCAGCCGTGCCGCAACTGCATCAGCTGCACGGTCCACTCGACGTCGGACAGACCGCCGGGCCCGAGCTTGGTGTGCAGCTTCGGGTCGGCTCCGCGCGGCAGCCGCTCGGACTCCATGCGCGCCTTCAGCCGCCGGATCTCCCGTACGGCCTCGTCCCCGAGCCCCTCCGCCGGGTAACGCAGCGGAGCGATCAGCTCGACGAAGCGGCGGCCCAGATCCTCGTCCCCGGCGACGGGTTCGGCCCGCAGCAGGGCCTGCGACTCCCAGACCAGGGACCAGCGGCGATAGTAGGCCTCGTACGAGTTCAGTGTCCGTACGAGCGGGCCCGACTTGCCCTCCGGTCGCAGGTCCGCGTCGATCAGCAGCGGTGGGTCCGCGCTGGGGATCTGCAGCAGTCGCCGCATCTCGGAGACGACCCGGTTGGCCGCCTCGGAGGCCTCCCGCTCCGCCGTGCCCTCCCACGGTTCGTGCACGAAGAGCACGTCCGCGTCGGAGCCGTAGCCCAGTTCGTGCCCCCCGAAACGTCCCATGCCGATCACCGCGAACCGGGTCGGCAGTGTGTCGCCCCAGCCCTCGCGCACCACCGCGCGCAGCGTGCCCGCCAGCGTCGCCGCCGTCAGGTCGGACACCGCGCCGCCGACCATGTCCACCAGCGCGCCCTGGTCGGCCTCGGCGGGCTGCGTCTCGGTGCCGTAGGAGCCGACGATGTCGGCGGCGGCCGTACGGAAGAGTTCGCGACGGCGGACGCCTCGGGCCGCGGTGACCGCCTGTTGCGCGTTCTCGGCGCGGCGGACCCCGGCGAGGATCTCCTGCTCCAGCTGGTCCCGGTCTCGTGGCTCGAGGCCGCCGCCGTCCCCGTCGCCGAGCAGCGCCACCGCCTCCGGGGCGCGCATCAGCAGGTCGGGGGCGAGCCGCCCGGCGGACAGCACGCGCGCGAGGTTCTCGGCCGCCGCGCCCTCGTCCCGCAGCAGCCGCAGATACCAGGGGGTCTTGCCCAACGCGTCCGACACCTTGCGGAAGTTGAGCAGGCCCGCGTCCGGGTCGGCGGAGTCCGCGAACCAGCCGAGGAGCACCGGCAGCAGGGTCCGCTGGATGGCGGCCTTCCTCGTGACCCCGGAGGCCAGCGCCTCCAGGTGACGCATGGCGGCGGCCGGGTCGCCGTACCCGAGCGCGACCAGCCGCTCCCGGGCCGCCTCCGGGCTCAACCGGGTCTCGCCGGGGGCGAGTTGGGCGACCGCGTCGAGCAGCGGGCGGTAGAACAGCTTCTCGTGCAGGCGGCGTACGACGGCCGCGTGCCGCCGCCACTCGCGGTTCAGCTCGGCGACCGGGTCGACGCGCAGGCCGAGCGAGCGCCCGATACGGCGCTGGTCGGCCTCGCCCTCCGGCACCAGATGCGTGCGCCGCAGCCGGTAGAGCTGGATCCGGTGCTCCATGGAGCGCAGGAAGCGGTAGGCGTCGTCGAGCTGCACGGCGTCCGCGCGCCCCACGTACCCGCCCTCCGCCAGCGCCTGCAGCGCGTCCAGCGTCGTCCCGCTGCGCAGCCCCGCGTCCGCCCGTCCGTGCACCAACTGCAGCAGCTGTACGGCGAATTCGACGTCCCTGAGACCGCCCGGGCCGAGCTTCAGCTCGCGGTCGACCTCGGCGGCGGGGATGTTCTCGACGACCCGGCGGCGCATCTTCTGGACGTCGGCGACGAAGTTCTCGCGCTCGGCGGCCTTCCAGACGAGGGGTTCGAGGGCGGCGACGTACTCCTCGCCGAGCTCGATGTCGCCGGCCACCGGGCGGGCCTTGAGCAGCGCCTGGAACTCCCAGGTCTTGGCCCAGCGCTGGTAGTAGGCGAGGTGGCTGGAGAGGGTGCGCACCAGCGGGCCGTTCCTGCCCTCGGGCCGCAGGTTGGCGTCGACGGGCCAGATGGAACCCTCGACGGTCGTCTCCGAGCAGATCCGCATCATGTGCGAGGCGAGCTTGGTGGCGGACCGCAGGGCCTTGCCCTCGTCGGCCCCTTCGACGGCCTCGCCGACGAAGATCACGTCGACGTCGGACACGTAGTTGAGCTCGTGGCCCCCGCACTTTCCCATCGCGATGACCGCGAGCCGGCACAGCGCGGCGTCCTCGGGCGCGGCGGTGCGGGCGATGGCGAGTGCGGCGCGCAGCGTGGCGGTGGCGAGGTCGGCGAGCTCCGCGGCGGTCTCGGCGAGGTCGGTGGTGCCGCAGACGTCGCGGGCGGCGATGGACAGCAGGCAGCGGCGGTAGGCGACGCGCAGGGAGACGGGGTCGGTCGCCTCGGCCAGACCCCGCTCGAACTCCTCCACCCCCGGGTGCAGGTCCCGCGGCTCGTACGTGACCAGCGCCTGCCAGTCGTGCGGGTGCCGGACCAGGTGGTCGGCGAGCGCGGCGGAGGAGCCGAGCACGCCGAGCAGCCGGTCGCGCAGCGGTTTGGCCGCTATCAGCGTGTCGAGCAGCTCGCGGCGCGCGGCGGAGGGGGGCTGGGCCTCCAGGAGCCGTACGAGACCGAGCAGGGCCAGGTCCGGGTCGGCGGTCGCGCCCAGCGCGTCGAGCAGCACCGGGTCGTCGCGCACGGGCATGAGCTCCGCGCTGTCCAGGAGCCGCTCGGCGGCCGAGGGATCGGTGAAACCGTGCCGCAGCAGCCGCGTGAAGGTACTGCTCCTGCGCCCCGGCAGCGTCATCCCCGTCCTCCGCTCGGATCAAGGTCGTTACTGGCCCCGAGCCTAACCGGAGACACTGACACAAGCGCCGGGGCGGGACGGCGCTTTCAGCGGGTGACCACCACCGTGGCCGGGCGGGACGGGTCGAACAGCACCCGGTCGCCGGGGCCCCGGCCCGGGACCGCGCCGCCGTCCGCGGGCAGTACGGCCGACGCGACGGGCCGCCCGGCGAGCGGCACGAGGACCTGCCGCACCGTGCCGGGCCGACCGGCGCCGGGCCGGGTGGCGTACTGGACGTCGAGGCACAGCCCGTTCAGCCGGGCGAGTGCGTCGGGGACGTCCGTGCCCTCCTCGACGTCCGGCAGCACGGCCCGGCGCGGGGTCTCGCCGTCGAGGTGCGCGCACGCGCGCGTGGCGGGCGGCGGTACGGGCCGGCCGGACCGACCCCCGTGCGGTCCGGACAGCGTGAGCTGCGTGACGTCCACGGCGGTGGCGTTCGTGGCGTCGATCCGGATCGTGTCGCGGCGCAGCCACCGCAGCGCATGCCCGTCGAGGTCGGCCCGCACCCAGCTCGCGGTGTCGACGAGGAACCCGGTCTCGACCGCGGCCTCCGCGGGCGGCCACGTCCGGGGCACGCGCCCGCGGGAGGCCCGTTCCGTGCGCGACGCCGGCCAGTGCCTCAGCACGACCAGCAGACGGTCGCCGGGCCGGTCGAACCGGTGCGCGCGACCGGCGGTCACCGAATAGCTCCCGGCAGGCTCGACCGCAGCACTGGAGCCTCCGGAGAGCTGGACGTCACCGCGGGCGCCGAGGGCGAAACTCACGGTCGAGAAGGCCGCCCCGTCCGCCGCGGCGGAGGCGGACATGCCGTCGCAGCCGGTGGTGAGAAGAGCGGTGGTCAGGGCCACGGCGCCCGTCGCGAGGGCCGCGGCGTGGTGCGGGTGTGGATGCGGCTCCGGGGTCGGGTCGGTGCGCATGGGGTGCCTCCGTTCGGCCCGGTCGTCGCAGCGACGGCCGAAGCAGTCGTACGAGCGGCCGAAGCGGTCGTACGAGTCGACAGTGCGCGCGTCGACGGCCGAAGCCCATTCGGCATTTGGCGAATCCCGGCCTCCGCGGGCGGGCGGCGCGTAGCGTGGTCGCAGGCGAGAAGACGGCCCCGGGAGGCCGAGATGACCCCACCCCGCATCACGGCCGAGGCCCATCTGCGGCGCATGGCGGACGTCCTGGACGAGGCCCGGCAGGATCCGTCGCCGGACGTCCCGCCGATGTCCCTGTTGTACGGCCTGCAACGGCTCGTCCCCTGCGAGTGCGTGAGCTTCTCCGAGCTGGACGTCCCGGCGCGGGTCGGGTTCAACGACCGCGACACAGTGGACGAGGAGGACGACGCACCGATGGAGGCGTACTGGCGCTGGCGCCATCAGCACCTGCAGTGCGAGCAGGTCGCCCAGCCGCACGACAGCCCCGAGACGACGCAGATGGCGGACTTCCTGTCGGTGCGCGAGCTGCGGAACCTGCCGATCTACACCGAGTTCCTCCGCCCCACCCCGACCATCGCCGACATCGCCCTGCCCACCGCGCCGGGCCGCACCCGCGTCTTCCAGCTCTTCCGCAAGGAAGGGCAGCCGTTCAAGGACCACGAGATGACCACGCTGCGGCTGCTGGCGCCGCATCTGTACGAGATCTACAAGGAGGGCACCCGCCGACACCGGACCCCGGTGCGCCTGACCCTCCGGGAACTGGACGTCCTGCGCTGCGTCGCCCGCGGCATGAGCACCCCGCAGATCGCCGCACAGCTCGTCGTCTCCACCAGTACCGTCCGCAAGCACCTCGAGAACGCCTTCGGCCGCCTGGGCGTCTCCAGCCGTACGGCGGCGGTGGCCCGGGTGTTCCCGGAGGCGGAGGTGCTCTGACCGGGCGACCGATGAGTTCCCCCGGCGGGCGCGGTCCCCCCTTCGTACGGAGTCCTGTACGGAGTCCTGCACGGACTCCTCGGTACGAGGAGGACAGCCCATGGCGGACAAGAACCCGCAGACCCGTCTCGACGCCCGCTACAGCGCCGCGGAGGCCACCGCGACCGACTGGTCCGAGGCCGAGGCCCGGCTCACCGGGGCCGAGCTGTTCTGGATCTCGACCGTACGGCCCGACGGGCGGCCCCATGTGACCCCGCTGCCCGCGGTCTGGGCGGACGGGGCGCTGCACTTCTGCACGGGACCCGAGGAACGCAAGGCGAAGAACGTCGCGGACAACCCGCACGTCGTGCTGACGACCGGGACCAGCACCTGGAACAAGGGCTACGACCTGGTCGTGGAGGGCGAGGCGGTGCGTGTGACCGACGAGGAGCGGCTGCGCGAGCTGGCCGCCGCCTGGGAGGCCAAGTACGGCAGTTTCTGGCACTTCGAGGTGCGCGACGGGGCTTTCCACCACGGTGGCGGGCACGCGTTTGTCTTTTCGGTGGCGCCCGGCACGGTCTTCGGCTTCGGTAAGGGGGAGCCGTTCAGCCAGACGCGGTGGCGGTTCACGTGACTGCGACCGACGCATGACCGACGTACGACAAAGGAGTCGTTCCATGGACATGAGCCTCGAAGTGCTGTTGCTGCCCGTCTCGGACGTGGACCGGGCCAAGGAGTTCTACCGGGACAAGGTCGGCTTCCACGTGGACCTCGACGGCGAGGTGATGGAAGGGGTGCGGATCGTGCAGCTCACGCCGCCCGGGTCGGGGTGTTCGATCGCGCTCGTCGACGGGCTGGAGGTGCCGACGGGGACGCCGCAGCCGGGGACGTACCACGGCATGCAGCTGTGTGTGACGGACGCCAAGGCGGCGTACGAGGAACTGACCGCGCGCGGGCTCGAGGTCAGCGAGCCGCAGCAGTTCGCGCCGCAGGACGGCGCCACCTTCATGTATTTCAAGGACCCGGACGGCAACGGCTGGGCGATCCAGGAGTACCGGCGCCGCGAGACGGAACCTCTGCACAAGGTGCTGGCCGACCTGGCCGCCCGGCAGCAGTAGGTGATGCCTCAAGGGTTCACCCGGCAGTAGTTCATCCGCTCTTCACCGTCCGGGTCGCGTGACGTGGGACGGGGGAACGTTGGCGTGAGCATGCTCTGACCGCACCGCCACCCCCGTCCTTCTCCCGGAGGTTGATGTGTCCGGCAGTTCCGGCATCCCGAAGTCCCGCCGCCGCGCGGCCATGGCGTCCGCGCTCGCCTTCACGGCGGCCGCCGTCGGTCTGTGGACCGGCCTCGGCGGCTCCTCGTCCGCCGCGTCCGGCGTGCCCGCCCCGGACCACGTGGTCGTCGTGGTCTTCGAGAACCACGCCTACAGCCAGGTGATCGGCTCCTCCAGCGCCCCGTACATCAACTCGCTCAAGACCGGCGGCGCCAACCTCAGCCAGACGTACGCCGAGACGCACCCGAGCCAGCCCAACTACTTCGCCCTGTTCTCCGGCTCCACCCAGGGCATCACGGACGACAGCTGCTACACGCCCGGCTTCTCCTCGGCCGCCAACCTCGCCTCCGAGCTGATCGCGGCCGGCCACACCTGGGCCAGCTACAACGAGACACTGCCCAGCCAGGGTTCGACGACGTGCAGCAGCGGCACCTACGCGCGCAAGCACAACCCGTGGTTCGGCTTCAGCAACGTACCGACGTCGTCCGCGAAGACCTTCGCGCAGTTCCCGACCGACTACTCCACCCTCCCCGACGTCTCCTTCGTCACCCCCAACCTGTGCAGCGACATGCACGACTGCTCGGTGGCGACCGGCGACACCTGGCTGCAGAACAACCTCGGCGCATACGCCACCTGGGCCAAGACCCACAACAGCCTCCTCGTCGTCACCTTCGACGAGGACAACAAGCTCTCCGGCAACCGCATCCCGACGGTCCTGTACGGGCAGCCCGTGACGGCGGGGTCGAGCAGCTCCACCACGTACAACCACTACAACCTGCTCCGCACGCTCGAGGACTCGCAGGGCCTGACGTCCCACGCGGGCAACGCGGGCTCAGCGAGCGACATCACGGGGATCTGGGCCTCCTGAGATGTACGTAGCGGACAGCCGCGCAAGCACCTCCACTGCGCCGGCGTCCGCGGACGGCGCCGCCCGGCCTCTCACCGGGCGGCGCCGCGCCGCGGTCGCCCCCACGGTCCTCGCGCTCGGCACGGTCAGCCTGATCACCGACGTGTCGTCGGAGATGGTGACGGCCGTCCTCCCCCTGTACCTGGTGGCGGGCCTCGGCCTGTCCCCGCTGGGCTTCGGGCTCCTGGACGGGATCTACAACGGCTTCTCGGCGCTCGTACGCCTGGTGGGCGGCCATCTCGCCGACCGGGGCGGCGGCCGCCACAAGTGGGTGGCCGGGCTGGGCTACGGCATCTCGGCGGCCTGCAAGCCGCTGCTGCTGCTCGCCGGCTCCCTGACGCCGATCGGCCTGATCCTGGCCGCCGACCGCACCGGCAAGGGGCTGCGCACGGCCCCGCGCGACGCGCTGATCTCCCTCTCCTCCACGCCGGCCACGCGCGGGCGCGCCTTCGGGGTGCACCGCGCGATGGACACCGCGGGCGCGCTGCTCGGCCCGCTGGTGGCGTTCCTGATCCTGCGGGCGACGGTGGACGGCTACGACGCCGTGTTCACGGTGAGCTTCTGCGTGGCGGTGGTCGGGGTCCTGGTGCTGGTGCTGTTCGTGCCGGGTTCGTCCTCGGCACCGGCGGTGGAGAAGGCCGTACGCCCCACCCTGCGCGCCGCGGTGGGCCTGCTGCGCCGGCGCGACCTGCGCCGCATCACGGTCTGCGCCCTGCTCCTTGGCCTCGCGACGGTCAGCGACTCCTTCGTCTACCTCCTGCTGCAACGCCGCCTGGGCGTCCCCGACCGCTGGTTCGCGCTGCTCCCGCTGGGCACGGCGGCGGCGTTCCTGCTGCTGGCGATGCCGCTGGGCCGGCTGGCGGACCGGTGGGGGCGGTGGCGCGTCTTCCTCGCGGGTCACGGCGCGCTGCTGTCGGCGTACACCCTCCTCCTCACGTCGTGGCACGGCCCCGCACTCCCCTACGCCGTCCTGCTCCTGCACGGCACCTTCTACGCGGCGACCGACGGCGTGCTGATGGCGGCGGCCTCGGACAGCGTGCCGGAGGAACTGCGCTCGTCGGGTCTCGCGGTGGTGCAGACGGGCCAGGCGCTGGCCCGGTTCGTGTGCTCGCTGGGCTTCGGCGCGGCATGGACCCTGTGGGGCGACCGCACGGCACTGCTGGTGTCGACGGCGGCGCTGGCTCTGTGCGCGTGCGTGTCCCTGGCCTTTCTACGACCCGCCACCCGGGAGACAGCCGCATGACCGTACGCAACCGCATCCTGATCCTGCTGTCGGCCGTGGTCGCCCTCGCGGCGGTCGCCGTGGCCTCGATCCTGCACGCGTCGGCGCGCGCGGACCGCCGCGACCAGACCCAGCCGGGCGGCCCCCGCGTGACCTCGGGGACGGTCACCCTCACCACCCCGGGCCGCATGGTCTTCCGCAACATGGCCTGGGGCCCGCACCGCGACGAACTGACGACGGTCCCGGCATCCGACCCGTCGGGCCCGCGCATCGCCTCGGGCGTCAAGTGCCTTCGTTTCTACGCCGCTTCGGGCACGGGAGTGTGCCTGCAGGCGGTGCACGGGACGGTCTCGGACACGTACCGGGCGGTCGTCCTCGACGCGCACCTTCACGTGAAGTCCCGCTACGACGTCCCCGGAATCCCCTCCCGCGCCCGCGTCTCCCCCACCGGTCACTTCGCCGCCTGGACGGCGTTCGTCGGCGGCGACTCATACGCGGGCACCAACTTCTCGACGCGGGCGGCCATCGTGGACGTCAGGACGGGGAAGCTGATCCCGTCCCTGGAGGCGTTCCGGATCGTGAAGGACGGCCACACCTACCGCGCGGCGGACGTGAACTTCTGGGGGGTGACGTTCGCGTCGGACGACCGCACGTTCTACGCGACGCTGGCGACGAAGGGGCGCACGTATCTGGTCCGGGGCGACCTCCGCGCCCGGACGGTCACCACCCTCCACACGAACGTCGAATGCCCGTCCCTCTCCCCCGACGGCACCCGCATCGCCTTCAAGAAACGGGTACCGGGCCTGTCGAAGGACGCCCCGTGGCGCCTCTACGTCCTCGACCTGCGCACGATGCGCGAGACTCCGCTCGCGGTGCCGCGAAGCGTGGACGACCAGGCGGTCTGGCGGAACAACGGAACGATCGTCTACGCCCTGCCCGGCGACTACGGGGCGGACCTGTACACGGTCCCCGCGGACGGCACGGGAAAGCCGCGGCGCATCAGCACGGCGGCCGTTTCTCCTGCGTACGTGGGTTAGAGAACCGGGCAGGGTTCTTACCGGCTGCTGTCACACTCCGCGGATGGACAAGACGATCTTCCGGTACACCCGCAGGCAGCGCGGGGCCATGTGGGGGTTCGCGCTGGGCCTCGGTGTGTGGGCCGGGGCCGCGTGCGTGCGCTCCTCCCGCCTGCTGGCCGATCACCAGACCGGCGGGGCCGCGGGCCTGTTCCTGCTCCTGGGCCTGCTGCCGCTGGTGCTGTTCGTGGTGCTGGTCGGCATGTCGACGGGCATCACCCGGATCGACGCCCACGGCCTGCGCACCCGCGGCATGACCGGGCGCAAGCGTGTGCCCTGGGATCGCATCGAGAGCATCGACGCACTGGGGGGCCTCGGCCGCCGAGGCACGATCACCCGAATCCGGGTCACCCGCTCCGACGGGCGACCGCTCATGCTGCCCGTCCCCTTCTCCTCGGGAACCATCGCCATGGACCCCGACCTCCACGACAAGGTCGCTCTGATGCGACGAGAGTGGAAGAAGCACCGGGCGCCGCCGCCGGGGGACACGGCTCAGGAGGCGTGAGACACGAAGGGGCCGACGGTCCACGACCGTCGGCCCCTTTCGCCGAATCACTTCGCCGAATCCGTGGAGTCAGCGGGAAACCCGCCCTGACCTGTCCTTACAGCACCGGCAGATTCTTCCGCAGCTCGAACGCGGTGACCTCCGAGCGGTACTCCTCCCACTCCTGGCGCTTGTTGCGCAGGAAGAAGTCGAAGACGTGTTCGCCCAGGGTCTCGGCGAGCAGGTCGCTGCGCTCCATCAGGGTCAGGGACTCGCCGAGGTTCTGCGGGAGGGGCTCGATGCCCATCGCGCGGCGTTCGGCGTCCGAGAGGGCCCAGACGTCGTCCTCGGCGCCCGGCGGGAGCTCGTAGCCCTCCTCGATGCCCTTGAGGCCGGCGGCCAGCAGGACGGCGTAGGCCAGGTACGGGTTCGCGCCCGAGTCGAGGGAGCGGACCTCCACGCGTGCGGAGCCGGTCTTGCCGGGCTTGTACATCGGGACGCGGACCAGGGCCGAGCGGTTGTTGTGGCCCCAGCAGATGTACGAGGGGGCCTCGCCGCCGGCGCCGGCGGTGCGCTCCGAGCCGCCCCAGATGCGCTTGTAGGAGTTCACCCACTGGTTGGTGACCGCCGAGATCTCCGCCGCGTGCTTCAGCAGACCCGCGATGAAGGAACGGCCGACCTTGGAGAGCTGGTACTCCGAGCCGGACTCGTAGAACGCGTTCCGGTCGCCCTCGAAGAGGGACAGGTGCGTGTGCATGCCCGAGCCGGGGTGCTCGGAGAACGGCTTCGGCATGAAGGTCGCCTGGACGCCCTGCTCCAGCGCCACCTGCTTCATGACCAGGCGGAACGTCATGATGTTGTCCGCCGTGGAGAGCGCGTCCGCGTAGCGGAGGTCGATCTCCTGCTGGCCCGGGGCGCCCTCGTGGTGGGAGAACTCGACCGAGATGCCCATCGACTCCAGCATGGTGATCGCCTGGCGGCGGAAGTCCATGCCGATGTTCTGCGGCGTGTGGTCGAAGTAGCCGGAGTTGTCGGCCGGGGTCGGGCGGGTGCCGTCGAGCGGGCGGTCCTTCAGCAGGAAGAACTCGATCTCCGGGTGCGTGTAGAACGTGAAGCCCAGGTCGGAGCCGCGGGTCAGGGCACGCTTGAGGACGTAGCGCGGGTCCGCGAAGGACGGGGAGCCGTCCGGCATGAGGATGTCGCAGAACATGCGGGCGGTGCCGGGGGCCTCGGCGCGCCAGGGCAGGATCTGGAAGGTCGACGGGTCCGGCTTGGCGATCATGTCGGACTCGTAGACCCGGGCGAAGCCCTCGATCGCCGAGCCGTCGAAACCGATGCCCTCGTCGAAGGCCTGCTCGAGCTCGGCCGGGGCCACGGCGACGGACTTGAGGAAGCCCAGCACGTCCGTGAACCACAGCCGTACGAACCGGATGTCGCGCTCCTCCAACGTCCGGAGCACGAACTCCTGCTGCTTGTCCATCTTCCGCTTCCCCATCCTTGCTGGTCAGGCCGCCTGTCTCCGTGTCCCGCAGGAGGCGGTCGGGCACCTGAGCATCACACCACAACAGCATTTCATGCGCGTTGCCGACCTTGATCGACGAGGCGATCTCGGTCCGAATGCCTCACATACGGCAGGTGTACGGCTCTACAGCCCATCTTGCCTGCTCGGACCGACATCCGTAATGGGAGACCCCGCAGAACGTGATGCGCGGCTCCGGGAACCCTGTGATTGCCGTGCCCCACCCGGGAGAGGGCACTCCTTCCCCACTAGGATCAGCGGACTTGTCGTCCCTTTCCCCAGAAGGACACTGCCATGGGCTCCGCCAGCAAGAGCACCAGCTCCGCACGCAAGGCTCGAATAGAGGAGATGCGGCGCGCCGAGCAGGCCCGCGAGCGCCGCAACCGGGTCCTCGTCATCGCCGCGAGCGTGGTCGTCGTCGCCGGTCTGGTGGTCGGCGGTGTCTTCGTCGTGAAGGCACAGAAGGACTCGGACGCCACGGCGAGCGACGCGAAGGCCGCCTCCGGGCACTTCGTCACCGGCAAGGACGGCGTGAAGACGTGGAAGGGCACGCTGACCCGCAACCACGTCACCAAGACCGTGCACTACCCGACGGAGCCCCCGGTCGGCGGTGACCACAACCAGGTCTGGATGAACTGCAACGGCGACGTGTATACCAAGGCGCTCAACAACATGAACGCCGTGCACTCGCTGGAGCACGGCGCGGTGTGGGTGACGTACACCGGCAAGGCCTCGAAGGCGGACGTGGCGGCGCTGGCGGCGAAGGTGAAGAAGACGCCGTACACGCTGATGAGCCCGGACGACAAGCAGAAGGACCCGATCATGCTCACGGCGTGGGGCAAGCAGCGCACGGTGACGAGCGCGAGCGACCCGAACGTGAACAAGTTCTTCGAGGAGTTCGTGCAGGGCAAGCAGACGCCCGAGCCGGGTGCCGCGTGCACGGGCGGGCTGGCGCAGTGAGGCACGTCGGTCTGGTCGTGGGTGCCGCGGCGGCGGCGCTCGTCGCGGCCGGCGCGATCACCTACGCGGTCGCCGAGGACGGCGGTTCGAGCACGAGCACGCCCACCGCCGGCTCCGCGGACGCCGGGTTCGCGCGGGACATGGCGGTGCATCACCAGCAGGCCGTCGAGATGTCGTACATCGTGCGCGACCGCACGAAGAACACGGAAGTGCGGCGCCTCGCCTACGACATCGCGCAGACGCAGGCCAACCAGCGCGGCATGCTGCTGGGTTGGCTGGATCTGTGGGAGCTGCCGAAGGTGTCGGCGGACCCGCCGATGACCTGGATGGGCATGGGCGACATGGCCTCCGGCAAGGACGGCTCGCTGATGCCCGGCATGGCGACCAACACGGAGATGAAGAAGCTCGGCACGCTGAGCGGCAAGCAGGCCGAGGTCTTCTATCTGCAGTTGATGACGGCCCATCACAAGGGCGGCATCCACATGGCCGAGGGCTGCGTCGCCAAGTGCAGGGTCGGCGTGGAGAAGGACCTCGCGCAGGGCATGGTCGACGCGCAGCAGTCGGAGATCAAGCTGATGGCCGACATGCTCAAGGAGCGTGGCGCGAAAGCGCGTTCATAACCCTCGCAGCGTGACCCCATTGGGGGCGAAAGCCTCAAATCGGTTTACCTGACGGTTCCTTGGGCTTCTCTTGGCTTTCGCATTCCCCTGGCATGAACGGTTCAGGGAAAGAGTGGCCCCCATCGCTTGATCCATTGTTCGCGCCTCCGCCGCGGTGCGGGTCTACGCGGATCAAGTGACGACCGACCACATATGCGAAGAACCGCATCGCAGGGGGTTCTATGAGATCCAACCGCGCCAAACTGCGCACCGTGAGCATGGCAGCGACACTGCCCATGATCGCCGGTGCGCTGGCGCTCGGCATACCCGCGGCGCACGCCGCGGACAACCCCGGCCGGGACGCACTCGCGGGCACCAAGCCCGCGTGGGCGACGGCCAAGGCGGACAAGGGAGCTACCTCCAACAGCTCGCAGGTCTCCGCCCGTGTCTACCTCGCCGGAAAGGACGCCAACGGGCTCGCCGCGTACGCGAAGGCCGTGTCCAACCCGAGCTCGGCGGCGTACGGCAAGTACCTGAGCGCCAAGAAGGCTCAGGCCCGCTTCGGCGCGACCAAGGCCCAGGTGGCCGCGGTCAAGTCGTGGCTGGCGTCCGCGGGCCTGAAGGTCACGGGCGTCACGCAGCACTACGTCTCCGTCACCGGTGACGTGGCCGCCGCCGAGAAGGCGTTCGGCACTCAGCTGCACAACTACACCAAGGGCTCCAAGACGTACCGCGCGCCGGCGAAGACGGCCTCCGCGCCCGACGCCCTGAACGGCGCCGTCCTGACCGTCACCGGCCTGGACAACGCGCCGCACAAGGCGAGCCACGACGACCAACTGCCCGGTCCTACATCGGTGTTCAAGAACGCCGGGCCGTTCTCCTCGTACTACGGCTCGAACGTCGCGAAGACCCTGCCCGACGCGTACGGCAAGAAGATCCCGTACGCCGTCGAGGGCTACACCGGCAAGCAGCTGCGGGCCGCCTACGGCGCCGGCACCCGCACGGGCAAGGGAGTCCGCGTCGCCATCACGGACGCGTACGCCTCGCCGACCATCGCCTTCGACGCGCAGACCTATGCGAAGAAGCACGGTGACGCGGCCTGGAAGACCGGCCAGCTGAGCCAGGTGCTGCCGAAGAAGTACACCAACACGGGCGCCGACGAGTGCGACGCCTCCGGCTGGTACGGCGAGGAGACCCTCGACGTCGAGGCCGTGCACGCGGTGGCGCCGGACGCGAACGTCACGTACGTGGGCGCCGCGTCCTGCATGGACAACGACCTGCTGGACTCGCTCAGCAAGATCGTCGACAACCACCTGGCCGACATCGTCTCCAACTCGTGGGGCGACATCGAGGCCAACCAGACGCCGGACCTCGCGGCCGCCTACGACCAGGTCTTCCAGTTCGGCGCGGTCGAGGGCATCGGCTTCTACTTCTCCTCCGGCGACAACGGCGACGAGGTCGCCAACACCGGTACGAAGCAGGTCGACACCCCGGCCAACTCGGCGTGGGTGACGGCGGTCGGCGGTACCTCGCTGGCGGTCGGCAAGGGCGACAAGTACCTGTGGGAGACCGGCTGGGGCACCGAGAAGGCCACGCTGTCCGCGGACGGCAAGAGCTGGACCGGCTTCCCGGGCGCGTTCACCTCGGGTGCGGGCGGCGGCACGAGCAAGACGGTCGCCGAGCCCTTCTACCAGAAGGGTGTCGTCCCGGACGCGCTCGCCAAGGCCAACAATGCCGCGGGCAACCGCGTCGTCCCGGACATCTCGGCGATCGCAGACCCCAACACCGGTTTCAAGGTCGGCCAGACGCAGACCTTCCCGGACGGGTCGGAGCAGTACAGCGAGTACCGCATCGGCGGCACCTCGCTCGCCGCTCCGGTGATCGCGGCCGTCCAGGCCCTGGCCCAGGAGGCGCGCGGCGGCAAGGCGATCGGTTTCGCCAACCCGTCGATCTACTCCAAGTTCGGGTCGAAGCTCTACCACGACGTCACGGACAACCCGACGGGCTCCGGCCTGGCGGTCGCCCGCGTCGACTTCGTGAACGGCTTTGACGCCTCGGGCGGTCTGGCCACCTCGGTCCGCAGCCTCGGCAAGGACAGCTCGCTGTCGGCCGTGAAGGGCTACGACGACGTCACCGGCGTGGGCACGCCCACGAACGGCTACGTCGAGTCGTACGGGAATCACTGAGGCACCGCCGGCAACGGCACCTTGAGGGGGCGCGGGATGATCACATCCCGCGCCCCTTCGCCTTGCCCGTCTTCGCTTGGCCCGTCTTCGCTTGGCCCGTCCTCGCCCTGCGCGGGCCGGCCACCACCCCGCACCACCCATCGCGTCGCTCTGACGATTACACTGGGCCCGTGCCTCCCTTGAACTTCTGGTCGATCTATCAGCACGGCTTCGCACGCGTCGCCGCGTGCACGGGCCACACCGTCATCGCCGACCCCCACGCCAACGCCGAAGCGGTCCTGCGCCACGCGCGCCGGTGCGCCGAGGAGAGCGTCGCCGTCGCCGTCTTCCCGGAGATGGTGCTGTGCGGCTACTCGATCGAGGACCTGCTGCTGCAGGACGCGTTGCTCGATCAGGTCGAGGAGGCGCTCCAGGAGGTGGTGGCCGGGTCGGCCGAGCTGCTGCCGGTGCTGGTCGTCGGTGCCCCGCTGCGCCATCGCCACCGGATCTACAACTGCGCGGTGATCGTGCACCGCGGCCGCGTCCTCGGTGTCGTACCCAAGTCGTACCCGCCGAACTACCGGGAGTTCTACGAGCGCCGCCAGATCGCCGACGGCGCCGACGAGCGCGGCGGGTCGATCCGGGTCTGCGGCGAGACTGTGCCGTTCGGCGTGGACCTGCTGTTCGCGGCCGAGGACGTCCCCTCCCTCGTGCTGCACGCGGAGATCTGCGAGGACATGTGGGTGCCGGTGCCGCCCAGCGCGGAGGCGGCCCTCGCCGGTGCGACCCTCCTCGTCAACCTCTCCGGCAGCCCGATCACGGTCGGGCGGGCCGAGGACCGCAAGCTGCTGTGCCGCTCGGCGTCCGCCCGCTGCCTCGCCGCCTACGTCTATGCGGCGGCCGGGCTCGGCGAGTCGACCACCGACCTGTCCTGGGACGGCCAGGCCATGGTCTACGAGAACGGCGTACTGCTGGCCGAGACCGAGCGGTTCCCGCTGGGTGACGAGTACGCGATCGCGGACGTGGACCTCGACCTGCTGCGCCAGGAGCGGCAGCGGATGGGCACGTTCGACGACAACCGCCGTACGCACAGCGCGCGCACCGGTGACTTCCGGACGGTCGGGTTCGAGCTCGATCCGCCGCTGACCGACCTGGGGCTGCGCCGTCGCCTGGAGCGCTTCCCGTTCGTGCCGGCCGACGCCGACCGCCTCGCCCTGGACTGCTACGAGGCGTACAACATCCAGGTCGAGGGCCTGCAGCAGCGGTTGGCGGCGATCGGTGGCGCGAAGGTGGTCATCGGGGTGTCCGGCGGCCTCGACTCCACGCACGCGCTGATCGTCGCCGCCCGCGCGATGGACCGCGCGGGCCGCCCGCGCAGCGACATCCTGGCCTGGACGTTGCCCGGCTTCGCGACCAGCGACCACACCAAGGACAACGCCCACAAGCTGATGAACTCGCTCGGCGTCACCGCGGCCGAGCTCGACATCACGCCGACCGCACGGCTGATGCTGAAGGAGATGGGCCACCCGTTCGCCTCCGGCGAGCCGGTGTACGACGTCACCTTCGAGAACGTGCAGGCCGGTCTGCGCACCGACTACCTGTTCCGGCTCGCCAACCAGCGCGGCGGCATCGTGCTCGGCACCGGTGACCTCTCCGAGCTGGCGCTCGGCTGGTCCACGTACGGCGTGGGCGACCAGATGAGCCACTACAACGTCAACTCCGGCGTGCCGAAGACGCTGATCCAGCACCTGATCCGCTGGGTCATCAGCAGCGGACAGTTCGGCGACGAGACCGGCAAGATCCTCGCCGCGATCCTCGACACCGAGATCAGCCCGGAACTCGTACCGGGCGAGGAGATGCAGTCCACCGAGTCCAAGATCGGCCCGTACGCGCTGCACGACTTCACGCTCTACCACGTGCTGCGGTACGGCTTCCGGCCCTCGAAGATCGCCTTCCTGGCCTGGCACGCCTGGCACGACCAGGACGCCGGCGCCTGGCCTCCGGGCTTCCCCGAGGCCAAGCGGGTGGCGTACGACCTGCCGGAGATCCGGCAGTGGCTGGAGGTCTTCTGCCGCCGCTTCTTCGCGTTCGCGCAGTTCAAGCGCTCGGCCATGCCGAACGGGCCGAAGGTCTCGGCCGGCGGTTCGCTCTCGCCGCGGGGGGATTGGCGGGCGCCGTCCGACAGTTCGGCGTCGGCGTGGTTGCGGGATCTGGGGCGGTTCGACTAGTTCAGTGCAGGTCCGTTGGTCCGGTGCGGGTCGGTGGGAGCGTGCGGCCCTGGGGGCTGCGCCCCCCAGATCTCCATCGGCCTTCGGCCTCGTGCTCAAACTCCGGACGGGCTGGGAATGAGCGCCGGACGGGCTGAACGACCGAGCGGTGAGCCTCAGTTGTGCAGTGACTCCGACTGCTGCGGCACGTAAGACGCGACCACGCGTTCCCGCCCGGCCTGTGTCTGCGGAACGACCCGCCGCCGGTCCACCGCATACGCGGCCCCCGCAACGCCCAGCCCGAACACGGCAAGCGCCGCGCCCGCCAGTGCCGGAGACGTCACACCGAACCCGGCGGCCAGCGCCAGACCTCCGATCCACGCTCCCCCGGCGTTCGCCAGGTTGAAGGCCGCCTGGTTCGCCGACGACGCCAGGGACGGGGCCGCCGACGCCTTCTCCATGACCATCAGTTGGAGGGGCGAGCCGGTGATGAAGGCCGCCGCGCCGAGCAGGACCACCGCGACGGCCGCGCTCCACGGTGTGGACATCAGGAGCGGGAAGAGGGCCAGTACGGCCACCAGGGAGAACAGGCCCCCGAACAGCGTCCCGCGCAGCGAGTGGTCGGCCAGGCGTCCGCCGGCCAGGTTGCCCGCCGTGGCCCCGACGCCGAACAGCGCGAGGAGCAGCGTGACGCTGGCGTCGGCGTATCCGGCGGCGTCCGTGAGCATCGGCGTGATGTAGCTGTACGCGGCGAACAGCGCGCCGAATCCGGCGACCGTCGTACCGAGGGCCAGCCAGACGGGGAGGGAGCGCAGGGCCGCCAGCTCGCCGCGCAGGCCCGCGGCCGGGGCGTGCGTGTGGTCGTGCGGGATCAGCAGGGCGAGCGCGGCGATGGCCGCCACGCCGATCGCGCCGACGCCGAGGAACGTGGCCCGCCAGCCCAGGTGCTGCCCCATGAGCGTGGCGACCGGGACGCCGGCGATGTTGGCGACCGTGAGGCCGAGGAACATCAGCGAGACGGAGCGGGCCTTGCGCTCGGGCGCCACCATGTTCGTCGCGACGACGGCCCCTACGCCGAAGAAGGCACCGTGCGGCAGTCCGCTCAGGAAGCGGGCGGCCAGCAGGGAGTCGTAGCCCGGGGCGAACGCGGACAGGGCGTTGCCCGCCACGAACAGGGCCATCAGGCCGATCAGGACGGTGCGGCGGGACATCCGCGCGGTGACCGCGGCCAGCAGCGGGGCGCCGATGACGACACCCAGCGCGTACGCCGAGACCAGGTGCCCGGCGGTGGGGATCGAGACGTGCAGGTCGTCCGCGACTTCGGGCAGGAGGCCCATCATCACGAACTCGGTGGTGCCGATTCCGAAAGCGCCGACGGCCAGAGCGACCAGGGCCAGGGGCATGAAGGGGCCTGTGCCTTTCAAAGGGAGAGCGGTGTTCCGTGGGACAGTTTAAGTTCAGCTACGGAACAAAGACGCTCGGGCCCCCTATTCCAGCGGTCAGGAGCTGGTGTCGAGGTTCACACGGGCCGCGATCGGAAGGTGGTCGCTCCCGGTCGCGGGCAGCGTCCACGAGCTCACCGGCTCGACGCCCTGGACCATGATCTGGTCGATCCGCGCCATCGGGAACGAGGCCGGCCAGCTGAACCCGAACCCGCTGCCCGCCGCGCCCTGCGTGGAGCGCATCTGGGAGGTGACGCCGTTGAGGGAGCGGTCGTTCATGGTGCCGTTCAGGTCGCCGAGCAGCACCTTCCGCTTCAGCGGCTCGTCGGCGATGGCCTCGCCCAGCGCGTCGGCGCTCTTGTCGCGCTGCCGGGCCGTGAACCCGGCCTCCAGCTTCACCCGCACCGACGGGAGGTGGGCGACGTAGAACGCGACCGGCCCCTCGGGCGTGGCCACCGTCGCGCGCATGGCGCGCGTCCAGCCCAGCTTGATGTCGACGGCCTTGACCGCGGTCATCGGGTACTTGCTCCAGAGGCCGACGGTGCCCTCCACCGAGTGGTACGTGTACGTCGACGCGAGCGCCTTCTCGTACACCGGAACCGCCGACGCGGTCAGCTCCTCCAGGGCCACCACGTCCGCGCCGGACGCGGCCACGTCGCGGGCCGTACCGGCCGGGTCGGGGTTGTCGGCGTTGACGTTGTGCGTGGCGACGGTCAGGTCGCCGCCGCTGCCGGTCCTGTCGGCGAGCAGACCGCCGAAGAGGTTCAGCCAGACGAGCGCCGGCAGCACCACCGCGATCAGCGCGGTCGCCGACTTGCGTACCAGGGCGAGCAGGAACAGCACCGGGACCAGGAGGCCCAGCCAGGGCAGGAAGGTCTCCGCCAGGCTGCCCAGGTTGCCGATGCGGTTGGGGATCCGCGCGTGCAGCAGCATGACCAGGGCGAGGAGCACCGCGACGGCGGCGACGAAGAGGCCGCGGCGCCAGATTCTCGGATCGCCGCGCCATCCGGAGACCATGCGGCTCATCAGGCGCCGGAACCGGTCTCCCCGGCGCTCGGGCCCCGAGCCGCCGTTGTCCGTCTCCGTCATGTACGCCTGCTGCGCCATACCGCGTCGCCTCACTGCCTGCCGTGCATACCGTCCGCCCCCCGTGCAGCGGGGGGCGGACACTCCCTAAGACCCTAGGGGATGTTCGGCTCCGATCCTGCCGTCACATGACGGCCGTACGGGCACGAGGACGACCAACCCGGCGTCCGGAGTTCCGAACACGGCCACCGAAAGCGCCCTCTGTGACGAACGGCGCACACTCGCGCTACGCGGCCGGGGAACTGACGGGCCGTAGACCTTCGAGCAGTGTGTCGACGAGCTGCTCCGAGAGATCCTCGGGCAGGTCGGCGTCCGGGCGCATGACGGTGCGCAGCAGCATCGGGCCGACGAACATGTCGTTCAGCAGCTCGACGTCGACATCCGCCCGGATCTCGCCGTTCGCCTGCCCTCGCCGCAGGACGTCGACCTGGAGCCTGCGGCGCGGCTCGATGACCGAGGCGTGGTAGGCCGCCCAGATCTTCGGGCTGCTCTTCATCTGGGCGAAGACGTTGTGCAGCAGCAGCGACGAGCGGGTCAGCAGGCCGCGCTGGCGCAGCTGTTCCAGCATCGCCACCAGGTCGTCGCGCATCGAGATGCCGGGCAGCTGCGGATCCGCCGGCTCGGCGCGTCGTACGACGTCGACGAAGAGCTCCTCCTTGCCGCTCCAGCGACGGTAGATGGCGGCCTTGCCGACCCCCGCCGTACGGGCGATGCGCTCGATGGAGAGCTCGGCCAGCGGCACGCCCTCCTCGAGCAGCTTCATCACGCCCTCGACGATGGCGCGCTCGACGGCCTCACTGCGGGGGCGGCCCCTGGTGGGCCCCTCGGGAGCGGCTTGGCTGTCGGCGAGGCTCACTTCACTGCGTCCCTTCGGTGTGCTGATCCGATTCTCCCTTGTGTACGACGTGTACGACAGCGGGGAGCCGGCCGGAAGGCGTTATTCCGCCGCTGCCACCAACTCCGGTGCCTCCTCGCCCTCCTGACGGGCCGGCGGCTTCCCGGGCAGGAACAGGGCGACGACCACCGCGCCGACGACCGCGACGCCCGCTCCCCACAGTGCGGTGACGTGCATCGCGTGCAGGAAGGCGTCGTTGGCCGGGGTGACCAGCGCCCTGCCCTGCGGGCCGAGCTTCGAGGCGACGCCGAGTGTGGCCTCGATGGACTCGCCGGCGGTGTCGCGCAGGCCGGCGGGCAGCGTGCCGAGCTTGCCCTCGATGCCGTTGCGGTAGGCCGTGGAGAGCACCGAGCCGAGGACCGCGATACCGAGGGCGCCACCGACCTGGCGGAAGGTGTTGCTGAGCGCGGAGGCGGAGCCGGCCTTCTCGCGGGGCAGGGCCTGCATGATGACGACGCTGGTGGGCGTCATGATGTGCGCCATGCCGGTGCCCATGAGGAAGAAGATGACCTCCAGGAGCCAGATCGGGGTGTCCGCGTCCAGCGTGGCGAACGCGGCCAGCATCGCCGCGATGATCACCATGCCGGCCGTGGTGGTGGCCCGGTTGCCGAACCGGTCGACGACCAGCCGGGCCCGCGGCGCGAAGATCATCTGGGCGGCGGCCAGCGGCAGCATCAGCAGACCGGTCTGCAGCGGCGAGTAGCCGCGCACGCTCTGGGTGTAGAAGACCGAGAAGAAGGTCACGCCCATGAGCGCGAAGAAGACCAGCGCGATGGCGGCCATGGCGGCCGAGAAGACCTTGTTCCTGAAGTACGTGACGTCGAGCGAGGGGTGGTCGCTGCGCTTCTCGAACACGATGAAGGCCGCGAGGACGACGACGCCGGCGCCGATGGTCGACAGCACCTTGGCGTCCGTGAAGTCGGCGAGCTCGCCGCCCTTGATGATGCCGTACACGAGCAGGACGAGACCGACCACGGACAGGACGACGCCGACGGGATCGAGGCGGCCGGGCTTCGGGTCGCGGGAGTCCGGGACCAGCCAGATCATCAGCGCGAGCGCGAGGAGCACGATCGGCACGTTGATGAGGAAGACGGAGCCCCACCAGAAGTGGTCGAGGAGCACACCGCCGGTGATGGGCCCTATGGCGATGGCGAGACCGACGCCGCCCGCCCAGATGCCGATGGCCTTGGGCTGCTCCTCACGCTCGAAGACGTTCATGAGGACCGCGAGAGTGGCCGGCATGACGAAGGCCGCGCCGAGGCCCATCAGCGCACGGAACGCGATGAGCTGGGCCGGCGAGCCGGACTCGGCGGCCAGCGCCGACCCGATGCCGAACACGGCGAGACCGCCGAGCAGGACCTTCTTGCGCCCGAGCCGGTCGCCGAGCAGGCCCGCGGTGAACAGCAGTCCCGCGAAGACGAGCGTGTAGGCGTTGATCGCCCACTCCAGCTCGCTCTGCGTGGCGCCCAGGCCGGTCGGAGCCGGCGTCGAGATCGTCTTGATGGCGACGTTCAGGATCGAGTTGTCGAGCACCACGATCAGCAGGCTCAGCATCAGGGCGCCGAGAATGGCCCAGCGGCGCCGGTGCACCGCCTCCGGGATCCGGGAGCCCTGCGGGGCACGGTCGGCAGGAGTAGTCATGAGGTCGAGAGTAGGGGATTTCCGATACGGCACCGTCTCGTATCGGAATTCTTTACGTAGACCTTAGAAACGGACCTAGGCCATAGGGCCTACGCCCGTGAACTACGTGACCGATGTCCCCTGCACCGGTCTGGTCGCGCGTGGCACGAGGTGCCACCATGGAGGTGATCCGGGGACGCCGTCAGGGCGCCTCGAGATGACTGAAGGAGCCGTTGCAATGACGCAGCTCTCGGCTGCCCAGACTGTTCAGAACAGGCCCTCCGACGGCAGCAAGGCGCTGTACGGGGGGAAGGGCACACGCCGTATCACCGTTCGCGACATCGCCCTCGCCAAGGAACGCGGCGAGAAGTGGCCCATGCTCACCGCCTACGACGCGATGACCGCGTCCGTCTTCGACGAGGCCGGCATCCCGGTGATCCTCGTCGGCGACTCGGCGGGCAACTGCCACCTCGGGTACGAGACGACCGTGCCCGTCACCCTCGACGAGATGACCATGCTGTCGGCGGCCGTCGTACGCGGCACCCAGCGTTCCCTCATCGTCGGCGACCTCCCCTTCGGCTCCTACCAGGAGGGTCCGGTGCAGGCGCTGCGCTCGGCGACCCGGCTGGTCAAGGACGCCGGTGTCGGCGCGGTCAAGCTGGAGGGCGGCGAGCGCTCGCACGAGCAGATCCGCCTGCTGGTCGAGGCCGGCATCCCGGTCATGGCGCACATCGGTCTGACACCGCAGTCCGTCAACGCCATGGGTTACCGCGTGCAGGGCCGTGGCGAGGAGGCGGCCCAGCAGCTGCTGCGGGACGCGAAGGCCGTACAGGACGCCGGGGCGTTCGCGGTGGTGCTGGAGCTGGTGCCCGCGGAGCTGGCGGCCGAGGTGACTCGGGTGCTGCACATTCCGACCGTCGGGATCGGTGCGGGGCCGGAGACGGACGCACAGGTGCTGGTGTGGACGGACATGCTGGGGCTGACCCCGGGTCGGGTGCCGAAGTTCGTCAAGAAGTACGCGGACCTGCGTGAGGTCATGGGGAACGCGGTGAAGGAGTTCGCGGAGGACGTCGTCGGCGGGACGTTCCCGTCGGAGGAGAACTCCGTCCACTAGAGCCATAGCGGCACAGAGGCAGCCCGCCGATCTTCCCCCGTCGGCGGGCTGCTGCTTTGTGGGGGTGGCCGTCCCCGGGGCTGCGCCCCAGACCCCCATCGGCCTGAACTGCCTCGTCCTCGAACGCCGGACGGGCTGGTTGTTGCCGGCGTCGGCTGGATGAAACCGATGTCGGCGGACGAGACCGATGTCGGCGACTTGTCGGCGGTGTCGGTGACCTGTCGGTGGTTTGTCGGCCGGGCCTGACACCGTCCTCGGCATGACGCGAATCGACAAGAACCCCAGCGGCGGGAACACCGCCGTCACCGTGCGGGGGCTGGTCAAGCACTACGGCGAGACCAAGGCACTGGACGGCGTGGACGTGGACGTGCGTGAGGGCACCGTGATGGGTGTGCTCGGGCCGAACGGCGCCGGCAAGACCACCCTCGTACGCATCCTGTCCACCCTGCTCGCCCCCGACGCGGGCCAGGCCACCGTCGCCGGTTACGACGTACTGCGACAGCCCCGGCAGCTGCGCCGGGTGATAGGTCTCACCGGGCAGTACGCCTCCGTCGACGAGAAGCTCCCGGGCTGGGAGAACCTCTACATGATCGGGCGGCTGCTCGACCTGCCGCGCAAGGACGCACGCAGGCGGGCCGACGAACTGCTGGAGCGGTTCTCGCTCACCGACGCCGCCAAGCGGCCCGCGAGCACCTACTCCGGCGGTATGCGGCGGCGGCTCGACCTGGCCGCCTCGATGATCGGCCGGCCCGAGGTCCTGTTCCTCGACGAGCCGACCACCGGACTCGACCCGCGCACCCGCAACGAGGTGTGGACCGAGGTCAAGTCCATGGTCGGCGACGGTGTGACGGTCCTGCTGACCACGCAGTACATGGAGGAGGCCGAGCAGCTCGCCTCCGAGCTGACCGTCGTGGACCACGGCAAGGTCATCGCGAACGGCGGCATCGACGAGCTGAAGGCGAAGGTCGGCGGACGGACGCTGCGCGTGCGCCCCGCGGACCCGCTGCAACTGCGCCCGCTCGCCGGCGCGTTGGACGACCTCGGCATCACGGGGCTCGCGACCACGACCGTGGACCGCGAGAGCGGCACCATCCTGGTCCCGATCCTCAGCGACGAGCAGCTGACCGCCGTGGTGAGCGCGGTCACCGCACGCTCCATCACGATCAGCTCCATCACCACCGAACTGCCCAGCCTGGACGAGGTGTTCCTGTCCCTCACCGGCCACCGCGCCAGTGCCCCGCAGGACGCCGTGCCCACCGACGCCCTTGAGGAGGTCGCCGTATGAGTGCCGCAACCGTCACCGCTCCGGCCACCGACGCCGATGTCCGTATCCCCCTGCGCGGGCACCTGCGCCACACCGGCGCCCTGATCCGCCGCAACCTGCTGTGGATCAAGCAGGACCCCGAGTCGATGTTCGACGCGCTGCTGATGCCGGTCATCTTCACCCTGCTGTTCGTCTACGTCTTCGGCGGCTCCATCGGGCAGGCCCTGGGCGGCGGGCAGGACGGCTATGTGCAGTACGTGATCCCGGGCATGATCGCGATGATGAGCATGTCGCTGTCCCAGGGCGTCGGCACCGGCTTCAGCCAGGACTTCAACTCCGGTGTCATGGACCGCTTCCGGTCCCTGCCCATCGGGCGCGGCTCGGTGCTGTTCGCGAAGATCTCGGTCGAGGTGGCGCGGATGCTGTTCGCGACGACCGTGCTGATGATCGTCGCCGTCCTGGTCGGATTCGACATCAACAACTGGCCCGGACTGTTCGCGGCCGTCGGGCTGGCCACCGTGTTCTCCTCGTCGATCATGTGGGTGTTCCTCACCCTGGGCGTGATCCTCAAGAACGCGCAGTCCGTGCAGGCCATGGGCTTCCTGGTGCTGTTCCCGCTGCAGTTCGGCTCGTCGATCTTCGCACCGACCAACTCGATGCCGGGCTGGCTGCAGGCCTTCACCGACTACAACCCGCTGTCCACGCTGGCGGACGCCGCCCGAGGGCTGATGGTGGGCGGCCCGGTCGCGCACGACCTGTGGGTGACGCTGGGCTGGTCGGTGGCCATCACGGCGGTGATGGCGCCGATCGCGATCCACAAGTTCCGTACGAAGAGCTGACTCCCCCAGTGCCTTGAGGGCCTGGGGACCCCAGCAGCCGGTCCGCGTCAGACGAGGGCGGTGGCCTCCTCCGGGGAGAGGCCACCGCCCTCCGCGTACGCGGCCTCGTAGACCTCGTCGCCGAGCACCGCGCGCACCTGCTGCTCGGCCCTGTCGTACACCGCGCGCTCCATGGACGTCGCGACATGCGTCGCCGGCAGCTGCACCTTCGCGGCCCCGACGCAGCGGGCGGCGTCGCGGGCCAGGCTGCCGCCGTCGATGCCGGCAAGGCCGATCGCGGCGAGGGCCAGGTACAGCGGGCGCATGTGCGGGGCGATGGCCTCGGACAGCGGGTCGGCGGCCCGGCTCAGCGCCTGCCGGGACTTGTCCAGGGAGGCCTCGTAGTTGCCGTCGACCGCCTCGACCCAGGCCTCCGAGCCGCAGATGAACGCGTCGAAGACGACGAAGTGGGAAATCCTGAACTCCTCGCGCAGCAGCCGCAGTTGCTCGCGTGCCTCCGCGACCCGGTCGGTCATGGCGAGTCGGGTCGCGAGGAACATCCGGGCGGCGGGCATGGCCTCGTTGCCCGTACCGAACGGCATCTCGATCACCTCGCGCAGGATCTGCTCGCCCCGCTCGGTCTCGCCCGCCTCCACGAGCGCGCTGCCGAGCCGGGCACCCAGCACCGCCACCTGGGCGTGCGCGCCGAGCCGTTCGGCGTTGTCCGTCGCCGCCTGGTAGTCGTCGGCGGCGAGCCGGTACCTGCCGATCCGTTCATGGGCCTCACCGCGGGCGGAGAGCGCCTCGGCGGTGCCCCACAGGTCCCCGATCCGCTCATAGATCTCCAGTGCCTCGTCGGCGTCGCGGGTCGCGTCGCCCGCCCAGTCGCTGCGGTTGGCGAGAAGGTTGGCGCGCATCTGGAGCGTGGCGGCGAGCTCCCACTCCATGTCGGCGGTGCCACGGCAGGTGCGGACGCAGGCATCGAGGATCGCGGGGAGCCGGTCCACCTCGCCGGACAGCATCACGGCGTAGAACCAGAGCATGCCCGGGGTGCGGCAGGTCTGCGGGAGGCCGGGCTCGTAGACCTCGGCGATCAGGCGCAGCTTCTCCTTCGCCTGCGGGGACTGCCAGGCGTCCAACTCGGTGTCCATGCAGGCGAGATGGGCGAGATGGACACCGCGCCGGGCCTCGGCGAGGAGTTCGCCGGTCAGCGGGGGCGGGACGTCGGTGCAGCGTTGCCAGACCGGGGCGGCGCGTCGGGCGGGGGCGGTGAAGGGGTCGGGGCCGAGAGCCATGACCTCGACGCACCAGTTGCGCGCCTCGATGCGGATGTCGCGCATCTGCCAGTACCAGGCCAGCGACAGGATGAGGCAGAGGCCTTCCTGTTCGTCGCGCTCGGAGACCGCGTGGCGCAGGGCGGTGCGCAGGTTCTCGTACTCACGCTCCAGCAGTGCGATGGCGGCGAGTTGGCCGGGGCCGCGGAGCAACGGGTCGGTGGTGCGGGCGAGTTCGCGGTAGAACGTCAGGTGGGCGCGCTCGGTCTCCGTCCGCTGCCCGGACTCGTCGAGCCGCTCGCCCGCGTACTCGGAGACGGTCTCCAGGAGCCGGTAGCGCATGCCGTCGTCCCCCGAAGGGGCGGCCACCACAAGGGACTTGTCGACCAACGAGCCGAGCACGTCCAGGGCGGCGGGACCGCAGACGGCCTCGGCGGCGGCCAGATCGCAGCCGCCCGCGAAGACGGAGAGACGCCGCAGGGCATCCCTCTCCTCCCCGTCGAGCAGGTCCCAGGACCAGTCGACGACGGCGCGCAGCGTCTGCTGACGGGGCAGGACGGTACGGCTTCCGGAGGTGAGCAGCCGGAAGCGGTCGTCGAGCCGGTCGGCGATCTGACGGGGCGTCAACATGCGGAGCCGGGCGGCCGCGAGCTCGATGGCGAGGGGGAGCCCGTCCAGCCGCCGGCAGATCTCCGCGCACGCGGCGGGGTCCTCGTCGACCCGGAACCCGGGCCGGGCGGCAGCCCCCCGGTCGGCGAGCAGCCGCAGCGCCACCGGTTCCGGCAGCGGCTCCACGGGCCGCAGCAACTCCCCCGGTACGCCGAGGGGTTCACGACTGGTGGCGAGCACCGTCAGCTCCGGGCAGCGCTCCAGCAACTCCTCCACCAGCCGGGCGGCGGCGTCGACGACGTGCTCGCAGTTGTCGAGGACGATCACCATGCGGCGCCTGCCGCAGTGCTCGGCGAGCCGGTCGACGGGAGCGTCGTTCCGCTCGCTCCCGGCCCGCATCGCTTCGGCCCCGGCGCCGTACAGCACGGTCTCGCGGGCTCCCACAGCGGTGAGTACGGCTTCCGGTACGGCGTCCGGGTCGTCGACGGGCGCGAGCTCGGCCAGCCACACCCCGTCCCGGGCCGCGTACCGCACGGTCTCGGCGGCCTCCTGCGAAAGCCGCGTCTTCCCTGCCCCACCGGGCCCGAGCAACGTGACGAGCCGGGCCGCCGCCAGGTCACCCCGGATGGTCTCTATGTCGGCCTCGCGTCCGACGAAGGAGGTCAGACGGGCGCGGAGGTTGCCGGGGGGTGGTGACGAGGCAACCTGGGCATCGGGGGCCTGCGCGGCGGTCGGACCGGCGACACCGTTGGTCGCCGGGCCGGCTCCCGTGGCAGCGGTGCCGGGGCCCGAACTCAGCAACTCCCCGTGCAGCGACCGCAGTTCCGCCCCCGGGTCGGAGCCCAGGCGGTCGGCCAGCAGTTGTCGTACGTCCTCGTAGGCGGCCAGCGCCTGGGCCGTGCGGCCCGCGTCGCGCAGGGCGCGCAGACGCAGCGCCTGGAGGGGCTCGTCGAGGGGGTGGGTGTCGCAGAGGGCGGTCAGTTCGGGCAGGGACTGCTCGGCGTGGCCCAGGGCGAGGGCGGCGGCGTGACGGGCGCGCAGCGAATCGAGGCGGCGGGTGTCCCAGCGGGCCGCCTCGGCGCTGCGGTCGGGCAGGTCGGCGAGGGCGGGGCCGCGCCACAGGGCGAGGGCGTCGTCGAGGACCACGGCCGCCTTGGCGGGGTCGCCGTCGGCCAACGCGCGCGTGCCCTCACCGGCCAGCCGCTCGAAACGGTGCAGGTCGACGTCGTCGGGCTGGGCGGCGAGGCGGTAGCCGCCCTCGGTCGAGGCGACGGCGTCCGCACCGAGCGCCCGGCGCAGACGCCCGACCAGCGCCTGCAGCGCGCCCGGCGCGTCAGCGGGCGGCTCGCCGCCCCACACCTCGTCGACCAGAAGGCCCGCCGGCACGGTACGACCGGCGCGCAGAGCAAGCACGGTCAGCAGAGCACGCAGCCGCGCCCCGCCGACCGCAACGGGGGTTCCGTCGGGGCGAAGCGCCTGAGTGGTGCCGAGGATGCGATAGCGCACGGGGTCCATTGTCTCCGTAGAGGTCGGTGCCGGTCACGGGGTTCGGGTCGGCGGTGCGGCGTGGGGCGGGGGCAGAGGCCGGGGGGCGGTGGTCGGGCCCGTAAAACCGCCGTGTCGGGGTGGTGGTCAGTGCTGCCAGACCGCCGGGGCGACGGTAGTCGGCGCCGCCGGTCCGCCGGATCCGCCAGTGCCGGAAGACCGGCCGACCGACCCCACGAGCTTGGTCGGCTGGTCGTGCGGGCCCCCGCCGAGCATCTCGTCCGCGTCCGCCGGCAGCAGCGGCCGGCTCACCTCGTCCCCGACCGCGAGCGGCGTACCGCAGCATTCCATCTGCCAACCCGCGTAGAACACATGCCAAAGCCCCATGTCCCCACCCTTCCACGGAACCCCCGGGCCACCGCGAGACGTTTTCCCCGTACGCCCGGTACCGTCGGGCAGTCCCATCGCGTGCACGCACAGTCCAGGGAGCCCCATGACCACCGCCACCACCAGCCGCAGCGAGCGGCGGATCAGCCCCGTCTTCGTCGGGATCCTGGCCGTCACGGCGGTCACGGGATGGGCCACCTGGACCGGGTTCGCCGAGCAGCCGGGCGTAGCCGTGTTCCTGTTCGTGACGGCGGCCTGGATCGTCTCCCTGTGTCTGCACGAGTACGCACACGCGCGTACCGCCCTGCACAGCGGCGACATCTCGGTCGGCGCGAAGGGCTATCTGAGCCTCAATCCTCTCGCCTATACACACGCGCTGCTGAGCATCGTGCTCCCGGTGCTCTTCGTGATCATGGGCGGCATCGGCCTGCCCGGCGGTGCCGTGTTCATCGAGCGCGGGCGGATCAAGGGGCGCTGGCGGCACAGTCTCATCTCGGCCGCGGGGCCGCTGACGAACGTGCTGTTCGCGGCCGTGTGCACCGCCCCGTTCTGGCTGCACGCGCTGGACGGTGTGCCGCGGGACTTCCAGTTCGCGCTGGCCTTCCTCGCCCTGCTCCAGGTCACGGCCGCCCTCCTGAACTTCCTGCCGGTGCCCGGCCTGGACGGCTACGGCGTGATCGAGCCCTGGCTGTCGCACAGCGTCAAGCGCCAGGTGGAGCCCTTCGCACCCTTCGGCCTGCTCTTCGTCTTCGCCCTGCTGTGGGTGCCGTCCGTCAACAGCGTGTTCTTCGACGTGATCGACTCGATCCTGCGCAGTCTCGGGATCGGCGACTTCGACACGTACTGCGGCCAGGATCTCTACCGCTTCTGGCAGGGTTCGAACGAGTTCTGCTCGGTCAGCCCGTGACGGACCGGCGCTCGGCCCTGCCGCGCTTCACGTAGTACCAGCACATGTTGCTGGACAGCCCCGCCAGCAGCACCCATACGATCCCCAGCCAGCTGCCCTGCGCGAAGGAGACCACGGCGGCGGCCACGGCGAGGAGGCAGACGATCAGGGCATAGACGCCAAGGCGGGGCATTTCGGTCGACTCCTGTCGGGGGGCTGGCGGACTCGGCGGACTCGGGGGGACGGGCCGGACCGAGCGGGCTCGGGGGGACACTGCTACGACCTCCAGTGTCCCCCACGCACTCATACGTCCGTGACACGGAGCCCGGCGTGCGCCTTGTACCGCCGGTTCACGGAGATCAGGTTGGCGACCAGGGACTCGACCTGGTGGGCGTTGCGCAGGCGGCCGGCGAAGATGCCGCGCATGCCGGGGATGCGCCCCGCAAGGGCCTGCACGATCTCGACGTCGCCCCGCACCTCCCCCAGCACCATCACGTCGGTGTCGATCTCCTCGATCTCCGGGTCCTGGAGCAGGACCGCCGACAGATGGTGGAAGGCGGCGGCGACCCGCGAGTCCGGCAGCAGGGCGGCGGCCTGCTCGGCGGCGCTGCCCTCCTCCGGCTTGATCGCGTACGCGCCCTGCTTGTCGAAGCCGAGCGGGTTGACGCAGTCGACGACGAGCTTGCCGGCCAGCTCCTCGCGCAGGGACTCCAGCGTCTTGCCGTGTCCGTCCCACGGCACGGCGACGATCACGACGTCGCTGCGGCGCGCGGTCTCGGCGTTGTCGAAGCCCTCGACGCCATGCCCGAGCTCGTCGGCGGCGGCCTGGGCGCGCTCTGCGGCACGCGAGCCGATGATCACCTTCTGGCCGGCCCTGGCCAGCCGGTAGGCGAGGCCCTTGCCCTGCGGCCCGGTCCCGCCGAGGACGCCGACAACGAGTCCGGAGACGTCGGGGAGGTCCCAGGGGTCCTTGGCGGGCGCCTTGGCGGGGGTCTGTGCAGCACTGTCGGTAGAGGTCATGGGCCGACTTTACGTCCGCCCCGACCGAGGGTCAGGTGAGCCGTGTCACGGGCACCCGCCGCAAGACGATCCGCTCGTACGCCCCGAAGTCGCCGGTCTCGTAGAGCAGGCCGACGGTGGACGCGTCGATGCGGACGAGGTCGGAGTAGGCGGCGGGCAGGCCGTCGACCGTGTGGACCGGACGCCAGGTCCTGCCGCTGTCGGCCGAGGCGCGGATGGTCATCAGGGCGCGGGCGGACGCGTAGGCGGGGCCGGAGAAGAGGAGGACGTCCGGGTCGCGGAGCTGCAGGAGGCTGCCCTCGCAGACGGGGCCGTCGAGGCCGGCCTGTGGGCGGAAGGGGGTGTGCAGGGTCTTGCCGCCGTCCTCGGAGTGGGCGTCGGCGCGGTTGCCGGGGGACGGGGAGTGGTTGCGGGTGTTGAAGTAGACGCGGCCGTCGGGGAGTTCGGCGGCGGTGGTCTCGTTGGCGTTGATGTAGCCGTCGGTGTTGTCGTCGACGTAGCCGATGGACCAGGTCGCGCCGTGGTCGTCGCTGAGCAGGCAGTGGCCGGCGTTGTACTGGGCCTCGTTGCCGAGGTCGGTGCCGGTGGGCGGCACGGAGTGGTTGGCGGGGACGACGACCCGGCCGGTGCTCAGTCGGATCGCGTGGCCGGGTGCGGTGGCGTACCAGCGCCAGCCCTCCTGCTTCACCGACTTGGTGATCTCGGCCGGGCTCGACCAGGTGATCCCGTCGTCGTCGCTGTGCTGTACCCACACCCGGCGCCCGGCGGCGTCCTTCACCTGGCCGCGTCTGATCAGGTCCTCCGTGGCCGAGGCGGCCGCGCGGACGTGGACCAGGAGGATGCGGCCGGTGTCCAGGACGACGGGGGCGGGGTTGCCGGCGAGGTCGGTGCCGTTGTTCGCTGCGACCTGGAGCGGGCCCCAGGTGCGGCCGCCGTCGGTCGACCGTTTCAGCACGATGTCGATGTGGCCGTGGTCGCTCGCGGACTTGACGCGGCCCTCGCAGAAGGCGAGGAGGGTTCCCTTGGTCGTGGCGACCACCGCGGGGATGCGGTAACTCGCGTACCCCTCGCGGCCGGCGCGGAAGGGGACGGTGGCTTCGTTCATGCGCGCACTGTCCCCAGGTCGGGCGAATTCGTGGTGAACTCCCGGTCACGGGTGACCGATTGGTGCAGGATGCGCAGGCATGGACGCCGTACGGGTCGCGCTGCTGCGCGAAGTGCTCGCCGGGACCGAGTGGTTGGGGGCCACGCGGCGGTTCGCGGGCGCGCTGCGCGGGGCGGCGGTGTCGCACGGCGGGGGGCTGCTGCTGGTCGGCACGCAGGAGTACGAGCCGTGGCATCTGGCCGCCCACCTGGTGGACGAGGCCGCGTGGTCGGGGACGCCGGAGCTGGCCCCGACTCTCGTACGGCATGGTGCGTGTCCGTCGGATCCGGCGCATCTGGCGGTCGGTCTCGGCCGGTTGGCGGCGGCGCGGCGGGGCGAGACGCTGCTCGTGGTGTCGCCGGGCGGGCCGGGCGGGCCCCTGCTGGAACGGGTGCACGACGCACGGCGCGCCGGGGCGACGGTCCTGACGCTGGGCCCCGACGCGGGCGAGCTGACAGCGATGGCGCACGAGTCGCTCGCCGTACCGCAGGGCTCCGAACTGGACCTGGACACCGTGCAACACCTGGTCAGCGCGGCAGCCGGCGAGAACTCGCTGCCGACACCGAGGGGAAACCGGCGACTGAGAGACCGCCTGTCCCGCCTGGCCGACCAGCTGACGGCACCGCCACCGGCCCGCTGGTAGTTCTCCGGTCCGCCGAAGGAGATCCGGCAGGCTGAGGGTCAACAAGCCGCCCGCCGAAAATGCGGTTGCCCACGGCAGTCACCCCGGCCGACCATGACCCTTCGTGACCGACGACGCCCCCGACGACGCCCCCGTTGACTCCGCCGAAGACGCGACCCCCTCCCGTCTTCGCTCCCTCCTCCCCGACCTCGCCCCCTGGCGGGCCTCCGTCGACTTCCGGCGGCTGTGGGTGTCGGGGACGATCTCGAACTTCGGGAGCTTTCTGACCTTCGTCGCGCTGCCGGTGCAGTTGAAGGAGCTCACCGGGTCGGCGGCGGCGGTCGGCGCGATCGGGGCCGTGGAGCTGCTGCCGCTGCTCGTCTTCGGGCTGTACGGCGGCGCGCTCGCCGATGCCATGGACAAGCGGAAGCTGATCGTGTGGACGGAGGCCGGGCAGGGGCTGCTCAGCGCGGCGCTGCTGGCCAACGCCCTGCTCCCGCACCCCGCCGTCTGGCCGCTGTACGTCGTCGCCGCCCTGTCCTCCGCGCTGGTCTCCGTACAGCGGCCGGCCCTGGACTCCCTCTGGCCCCGGATCGTGGCGCACGAGCACCTGCCGGCCGCGGCCTCGCTCAACTCCCTGCGCTGGACGGTCGGCGGCGTCGCGGGCCCGGCCCTGGCGGGCGTGGTCGTGGCGTACGCGGGGCTCGGCTGGGCGTACGGCGCGGATCTGCTGACCTTCGTCGTCTCGGTCGTCCTCGTCGTCCGCATCGCCGCCTCCCCCGCCGCCCACGAGGCCGCGAAGCCGTCGCTCCAGGCGATCGCGGAGGGCGCCCGGTACGCCTGGAGCCGCAAGGAACTGCTCGGCACCTACGCCGTCGACCTCGCCGCGATGTTCCTGGCGATGCCCCTCGCCGTACTGCCGTTCCTCGCGGACGAGCTGAACGCGAACTGGTCCCTGGGCCTGATGTACGCGACCGTCCCGCTCGGCTCGATGCTGGTGGGCCTGACCGGCGGCTGGACCTCACGGGTGCACCGGCACGGGCGGATGGTGGTGCTGTCGGCCGCGCTGTGGGGCCTGGCGATCGCGGCCGCCGGCGTCGTCGGCAACGTATGGCTGGTGCTGCTGTTCCTGACCGTGGCCGGCGGCTGCGACATGGTCAGCGGGATCTTCCGCGCGGCCATGTGGAACCAGACGATCCCGGACGAGCTGCGCGGCCGGCTCGCCGGGATCGAGCTGCTGTCGTACTCGGTCGGGCCGACCATCGGCCAGGTCAGGTCCGGCGGTTTCGCCGCCTGGTGGGGGGTGCGGGCGTCCGTCTGGTCGGGCGGGCTGCTGTGCGCGGGCGCGGTGGGGCTGCTGGCACTGTGCCTGCCGAAGCTGATGACGTACGACGTGCGCACGAACGAGCACGCGGTACGGCTGCGCGACCAGCGGACGGCGACGGCAGCCGCACCCGCCCAGGTGCAGGCACAGACGCAGGCACCGGCACCGGCACCGGCACCGGCACCGACTCAGGCACAGACCTGATCAGTCGTCGTCAGCGCTTGCGGCCGGGGCGTCGTGCCACTTGGGGTCGTTCTCCCACTCGAGGTTGCGCTCGCGCGCCGTCTCCATCGCGTGCTCGGCCTCGCGACGGGAGGCGTACGGCCCGAACCGGTCCTTGGCGGGACACTCCGGTCCCTCCTCGACCTTCTTGTGCTCCAGGCAGTAGTACCACTCGCCCGGTTTCCCGACCGTCCGCTTCTTGAACAGGGCCATCACCGGCTCCTTTCACCAGGGACATGTTCCCCCATGCCCGCTGGTTAGACTCGCTGGCATGTCTGGCCAGTCGCTGCTCGTACCAGGGGAGCTGTCCCCCACCCGTTCCGTACCCGGAAACATCCGCCGTCCCGGGTACGTCGGCAAGCCCGCCCCGGCGCCGTACACCGGTCCGGAGGTGCAGACGCCCGAGACGATCGAGGCGATGCGCATCGCCGGCCGGATCGCCGCACAGGCGATGGCTCAGGCCGCGAAGCTGATCGCGCCGGGTGTCACCACCGACGAACTGGACAAGGTGGCGCACGACTACATGTGCGACCACGGCGCCTACCCGTCGACGCTCGGCTACCGCGGCTTCCCCAAGTCCCTGTGCACCTCGCTCAACGAGGTGATCTGCCACGGCATTCCGGACTCCACGGTGCTGCGCGACGGCGACATCATCAACCTCGACGTGACGGCGTACATCGGCGGAGTGCACGGCGACAACAACGCGACGTACCTGGTCGGGGACGTCGACGAGGAGTCGCGGCTGCTGGTGGAGCGGACCCGCGAGTCCCTCTCCCGCGCGATCAAGGCGGTCAAGCCGGGCCGCCAGATCAACATCATCGGCCGGGTCATCGAGTCGTACGCCAAGCGCTTCGGCTACGGGGTGGTCCGCGACTTCACCGGCCACGGCATCAACTCGTCCTTCCACTCGGGCCTGATCATCCCGCACTACGACAGCCCGCACGCGACGTCGGTCATCCAGCCCGGGATGACGTTCACGATCGAGCCGATGCTGACGCTCGGGACGCACGAGTACGACATGTGGGACGACGGGTGGACGGTCGTCACGAAGGACCGCAAGCGGACGGCCCAGTTCGAGCACACGCTGGTGGTGACGGAGACGGGGGCGGAGATTCTGACCCTGCCGTAGCGTCGGCGCAGTGCACCGGAAGACCCGCCCTCCTGCTGGGGCGGGTTTTTTCTTGTAGGCTTTTACCGACACCATGTCGGCAAGTGTCGGCGAACCTATTGACTTAGGTAAGCCTTACCTTACAGGATGTGCCGTATGGACTCCTTCTCGACCGTCATCCGCACCGCCTCCCACGAGCAGCACATGGAGGCGGAGACCTCGACGTTCATGAGTGACCTGCTGGGCGGCCGGCTGGGCGTGGACGCGTACGCGCGCTACACCGAGCAACTGTGGTTCGTGTACAAGGCGTTGGAGGCCGGCGCCGAGCGGCTGGCGTCCGACCCGGTGGCGGGGCCCTTCATCCAGCCGGAGCTGTATCGGCTGCCGGCCCTGGAGCGGGACCTGGCGCATCTGCGGGGTACCGACTGGCAGGCGGGGCTGACCGCGCTGCCGGCGACCCAGGCGTACGCGGCGCGGGTGCGCGAGTGCGCCGAGCGGTGGCCCGGCGGCTACATCGCACACCACTACACGCGCTACCTCGGCGACCTCTCCGGCGGCCAGATCATCCGCGGCAAGGCGGAGAAGACCTGGGGCTTCGACCGCAAGGGCGACGGGGTCCGCTTCTACGTCTTCGAGGGCATCGCCAACCCGGCGGCGTTCAAGCGGGGTTACCGGGAACTGCTGGACGCCGTCCGCGCGGACGACCTGGAGAAGCAGCGGATCGTGGCGGAGTGCAAGCGGGCGTTCGCGTTGAACACGGCGGTCTTCCGGGCGTTGGGGGAGGAGTTCCCGCTGAGCGCCTAGCGCTCCGCTGGATATGCGGTTCATTTACCGCGGGCCGGTGGGGGCTGGTCGCGCCCCGCGGCGGAGCCGCAGATGTCACGGCCCCGCGCCCCTCACGGGGCGCTGTACCGCACCGGACTTCATCAGCTGCGCTCAGTGCTCCGGCTGGCGTTCCAGGAACACCCTGCCGCCGATCTCCACCCACCCGTACGGCTGCGGCGCCGTGAGGATCTGTGAGCCCGCGCCCTGCGTGATGTTGAGGGCGCGGCCGAGCCGGTCGGTCAGGAGTAGCGCTGCCGCGCCCGTCGCCTCGTCCTCGTCGATGCCGTCGTCGCGGCCGGGGAAGCCGCGGGCGCGGACGCGGCCCGCGGGCTCGTCCTCCCAGGCCCAGGCGTAGATCCACTCGCCCTTCGGCGGCACGGGCAGGTCGTCGACCTCGGCGGCCGTGGCGTACTGGCGGAGCGTGCGCGGCGGGGCCCACTCCGCGCGGGCCTCGATCCAGCTGAACTCGCCGTCCTGGCGTGCCCCGACCACCCCGGCCTGCGTGACCAGTTCGGGGACGTCGAGGAGCCAGCCCGTGCCGACGCAGGGGTGGCCGGCGAAGGGCAGCCGCAGGGTCGGGGTGTAGATGTCGATGACTCCGCGCTCGGGATCGTCGACGAACACGGTCTCGCTGAAGCCGAGTTTCCCGGCGAACGCCTGCCGCTCCGCCGGGTCGGGCAGCACCGAGCCCTCGCGGACGACGCCCAGCTCGTTGCCGTAGCCGCCGTTCGGTCCGCAGAAGACGCGGAGCACGTCGTAGTCAGTCACGGGGGCATTCAAACATCGAGCGGGCCGCGAGGTCGTCCCAGGTGGCGGGACCGCCGGGGAGGGGCAGGAAGCGGGTGGGGCCCACGCCGTACGGCAGCGAGGCGATCATGTCGGCGTGCACCCCTTCCAGGGTGGCCCGTTGGCGTTCGGTGCCCGAGTCGGCGGGGCGGCCGGCCAGCCGTTCCAGGCGGTGCTCGTGCTCCTCGGTCACCACTTCCGCCGCCCGGCGCCATTCGTCCTCGGCGGGCACCTCGCACAGGTCCAGGCACTCCGGCGTCCGCCCCTCCGCCAGCGCCGCCACGGCCCGGTCGTGCCCGTCGAGGATCACCCAGCCGCCGAGGAAGGTCACCCACCACACCAGGACGGGCGCGAGCGTGCCCTCGCGGGCGTGCTTGCGGTACGCCTTCACCCGCGGGGCATCCGGCGGCGAGAGCCGACGCAGGGGGAGAGCTCCGGGCCGGCCGCCCCCGCAGGACAGCTCCAGCCGGTCGGTCGGCCAGTCCCGTAGAAAGTTCTCGAGCCGTACGTCTGGCCCGAAGTCGGTCCGCAGGGTCAGCTCCCAACGCCCGTCCTGCAACGGGGTCCCGGCCGCTTCTTCCAGCCAACGCGCGTACTGGTGCGGCCAGTTGACGGACGAGCGCATGGCCGTCGAGCGCAGCGGCGGCAGCGGTGAGCGGTAGCCGTCGAGGCCGTGCAGATACAGCTCCGGGCAACAGCCGTCGCCCACCGACCGGCCCAGCAGCAGGGGCCGCTCCCCCTGCCGCAGCAGTATCCGGCCCTCGCCCGCCGTCTCGAAACGCAACGGCGGCGGGCCGGGACGGCCCTGTACGTTCAGCACCAGCCGTCCCGGCCCCAGCAGTTCACGGTGTCCCCGGTCCATGGGGACAGTCTTATGCCTCCGTGCGTCGCCTCCGCATCGCGAGAACCACCCCGGCGCCCGCCGCCGTGAGGGTCGCGGTGACTTCGTTCACCGTGATGACGTCGTTCTTCGCGGTCAGGTCGGACGACTTCGCCTTCAGGCCGGCGGGCGTGAGGTCGAGCGGCCCACCGCGCAGTGGTCCGCGGCCGAACTCGCCCTGCGGCGGGCCGTGCTTCCCCATTCGGCTCGCCTGTCCTTTCCCTTCATGGTCGAGGACGTCGTACGGATGGGCCGCGCGCCCCACGCCGCCTCCCCCGCCGAGGGCGACCTCGTCGTCGTGGAAGCCATGGCCGCCACCGAAGTCACCGGCTTCGCCGGCCGTCCCTTCTCGGCGCTCAGCGGCGGTGAGCGGGCACGGGTCGCGCTCGCCCGGGTGCTGGCTCAGCGTGCGCCGCTGCTGCTGCTCGACGAACCCACCGCCGCCCTCGACCTCAAACACCAGGAGTCGGTGCTGCGGCTGTGCCGGGAGAGGGCGCGTCAAGGGGACGCCGTCGTGGTCGTGTTGCACGATCTGGGACTCGCCGCCGCCTACGCGCACCGGGTCGCGATCCTGTGCGCCGGTCGTGTCGCGGCCGACGGGCCACCGGCCGAGGTCTTCACCGGACCGCGGCTCTCCGAGGTCTACGACCAGCCGGTGGAGGTGCTCGCGCACCCCGGCACGGGCGCTCCCCTGATCGTCCCGAAGCGAAATCTTTGAAGTTCCTTTGACCATCCCTTGGGGTGCGTTTTTGGCCACCGTGATCGGTCCGTGCCCATACGCCGTCCATGAGAGCTGAATCACCGCATGGGTGGGTATCACGCAGGCAAGCCTTAGATAAGTTAGGCGAGCCTCACCATCCCTGTGTGAGTCCCGACACGCGATTTTTCGCCACCACTTGAGCCTCTTGGAGCCCGGATGCGAGCCGCCAGACTCTCCGTCGTCACCGCTGTCGCCACCGCGGCAGCCCTGACCGCCGTCACGGGTTGCACGGAGAAGAGCAAGGGCGACGGTGACGCCGCGATCCAGGTGACCGCCGCCGACTCGAAGTGCGACACCTCCAGCAAGTCGGTGCCGGCCGGACAGGTCACGCTGAAGATCGAGAACACGGGCTCCAAGGCGACCGAGGTCGAGATCCTCTTCCCGGACGACCGGATCGTGTCGGAGAAGGAGAACATCGGGCCGGGCACCAAGTACACGCTGACCGCCGAGGTGAAGGCGGGCTCGTACGAGATCGCCTGCCGCCCGGGCATGAAGGGCCACGGCGTCCGGCAGAAGCTCACGGTCACCGGTTCCGGCGCGGTCGCCAAGCGCGACCCCAAGCTGGACAAGGCCGTCGCCGCCTACCGCGAGTACGCGCAGGAGCAGGCCGACCAGACGCTGCCCAAGGTCGAGACCTTCGCCAAGGCCGTCAAGGCCGGTGACATCGACGCCGCCAAGGAGGCCTACGCCCCCTCCCGCGTCGGCTGGGAGCGCACCGAGCCGATCGCCGAGTCCTTCGGGGACATCGACCCGAAGACCGACACCCGCGCCGACGGCCTGGAGAAGGGCCAGAAGTGGACCGGCTGGCACGCGCTGGAGAAGGCGCTGTGGCAGGACAAGAAGATAGGCGCCGCGCAGAAGACCCTCGCCGACCAGCTGGTCACCGACCTGAAGGACTGGCAGAAGCGGGTCGGCAAGGCCGAGATCACCCCGACCTCCATGGCCAACGGCGCCAAGGAGCTGCTCGACGAGGTCGCCACCGGCAAGGTCACCGGCGAGGAGGACCGTTACTCGCACACGGACCTCAGCGACTTCAAGGCCAACGTCGAGGGCGCGCAGAAGGCGTACGAGCTGCTCAAGCCGGTGGCGCAGAAGAACGACAAGGCGCTGACCACCGAGCTCGACAAGCGCTTCGCCGCGCTGAACACGCTGCTGGACAAGTACCGCACCGAGAAGACCTCGGACGGCTTCGTGTCCTACGACACGGTCACCGAGGCCCAGCGCAAGGAGCTCTCGGACGCGGTCAACGCGCTCGCCGAGCCGCTGTCCAAGCTCGCCGCAACCGTCGTGAAGTAGGGGACGACTGACGATGACGGACACCCAGGAAGCCACCACCGCGGAAGCCGGCAACGAGAAGGCTCCGTCCCGGCGTTCGCTGATCGGCTGGGGCGGTGCCGGGCTCGCGCTCGGTGCCGCCGCGGCCGGCGGCGCGGTCGCGATGACCCGCGTCGGCAACGACGTGGACCCGACCGCCGCCGAGACCGGCGCCGCCGTCGCCTTCCACGGCGCCAACCAGGCCGGCATCGCCACACCGGTGCAGGACAGGCTGCACTTCGCCGCGTTCGACGTGCAGACCGACGACCGCGCCGAGTTCGTGCAGATGCTGAAGGACTGGACCGCGGCCGCGCGCCGGATGAGCGCCGGCAAGGCGGTCGGCGACGGCGCGTACGGCGGTCTCGCGGAGGCCCCGCCGGACGACACCGGTGAGGCGCTGGGCCTCAAGCCCTCGCGGCTGACGCTGACGATCGGCTTCGGTCCGTCGCTGTTCGAGAAGTTCGGGCTGAAGGACAGCCGGCCCGAGGCCCTGGTGGACCTGCCGCAGTTCCCCGGCGAGAACCTCGACAAGACCCGCACCGGCGGCGACCTGTGCATCCAGGCCTGCGCGGACGACCCGCAGGTCGCCGTGCACGCGATCCGCAACCTGGCCCGCATCGGCTTCGGCACCGTCGCCATCCGCTGGTCGCAGCTCGGCTTCGGCAAGACCTCGTCGACGACGCCGGAGGCGCAGACCCCGCGCAACCTGATGGGGTTCAAGGACGGCACCCGCAACATCGCCGGCACGGAGACGGACCGGCTGAAGAAGTTCGTATGGGTCGACGACAAGGACGTCGACGAGAACTCGGCCTGGATGACCGGCGGGTCGTACCTGGTCGCCCGGCGCATCCGGATGCACATCGAGCCCTGGGACCGCACCTCGCTGCAGGAGCAGGAGGACATCTTCGGCCGCGACAAGGGCGAGGGCGCTGCGGTCGGCAAGGCCAAGGAGCACGACGCGCCGTTCCTGAAGGCGATGAAGCCCGACGCGCACGTCCGGCTCGCGCACCCCGACTCCAACCACGGCGTCACGATCCTGCGCCGCGGCTACTCCTTCACCGACGGCACCGACGGTCTGGGCCGTCTGGAGGCGGGCCTGTTCTTCCTCGCGTACCAGCGCGACGTGCGCAAGGGGTTCATCCCGCTGCAGCGCAACCTGTCGGCGAAGGACGCGCTCAACGAGTACATCCAGCACGTGGGTTCGGCGCTCTTCGCCGTTCCGCCGGGCGTCCGCGACAAGGACGACTGGTGGGGCAGCACGCTGTTCTCCAAGGAGGCGTAGCCCGTGTTCTCCAACTACCTGATCGGTCTGCGCGAGGGCCTGGAAGCCAGCCTGGTCGTCTGCATCCTGATCGCCTACCTGGTCAAGACGGACCGCAGGGACGCCCTGAAGCCGATCTGGATCGGCATCGGCGTCGCGATCACCCTCGCGCTCGGCTTCGGCTGCGCCCTCGAATTCGGCTCCCAGGAGCTGACGTTCCAGGCGCAGGAGGCGCTCGGCGGCTCGCTGTCGATCATCGCGGTCGGTCTGGTGACCTGGATGGTGTTCTGGATGCGACGCACCGCGCGGCACCTGAAGACCGAGCTGCACGGCAAGCTGGACGCGGCCCTCGCGATGGGCACCGGCGCCCTGGTCGCCACCGCCTTCCTCGCCGTCGGCCGTGAGGGCCTGGAGACGGCCCTGTTCGTGTGGGCGTCGGTGCACGCGGCCGGCGACGGCACCCCGCGCCCCCTGATCGGTGTGGCGCTGGGCCTGGCCAGCGCGGTCCTCCTGGGCTGGCTGTTCTACCGCGGCGCCCTGAAGATCAACCTGGCTAAGTTCTTCACCTGGACCGGCGGCATGCTGGTCGTGGTCGCGGCGGGCGTACTGGCGTACGGCTTCCACGACTTGCAGGAGGCGGACTGGATCCCCGGCCTGACGAACCTGGCCTTCGACATCAGCAACACCATCGACCCGTCCAGTTGGTACGGCACCCTCCTCAAGGGTGTCTTCAACTTCCAGCCGGACCCGACCGTTCTCCAGGTCACGGTGTGGCTGCTGTACTTGATCCCGACGCTCGCGCTGTTCCTCGCCCCGGTAGGGTTCACCTCCGGGAAGGGGAAGGTGAAGACACCTGATGAGCAGGGATCGCGGCCCTCGAAGGCTCCGCAGGCTTGACCGGCGTGTACTGATTGCGGCCTCGGTGACCGCTTTGTCGTTGACGGCGAGCGGTTGCGTGGTGGTGCACGGGGAGCGCGAGGTGCTCCCCTCCTCCACCCGCGCCGAGGCCGCGAAGGCGCTCCAGCAGTTCACCACCGCATACAACAAGGCGGACAAGGCGTACGACAGTTCACTCGACGCCGACCATGTCACCGGCGCGCTGGGCGACATCGACGCGGCCCGCCTCAAGGCCGGTCATGTGAACAACCCGGACGGCAATCCGGCGTACACGCCGCTGAAGCTGACCGACGTGACGTACACGATCCCCAAGAAGGCGGGCTGGCCGCGCTGGTTCGTCGCCGAGGCGCAGGGCAACAAGGGCGGCAACCTGCACTGGCTGCTGGTGTTCACCCGCGACGGCCTGGGCGAGACGTGGCAGGTGGCGTATCTGACGCTCATCTCCCCCGGCACGCTGCCGAAGTTCAAGAAGAACGCGGCCGGCTGGGCCGAGGCCGTGCCCGCGAACTCCACCGAACTCGCCGTCGCGCCCCAGGACTTGAGCAGGGACTACACGACGTACCTGAAGAACGGCGGGAAGACCTTCGCCGCGGGCCCGCACACCGACAAGTGGCGCGCGCAGCGCGCGAAGACGGCCAAGAAGCCGGGTCTTGTCACGCAGTACATCGACGAGCCGCTGATCAGCGGCGACTACGCCCCGCTGGCGCTGCGCACCGCGGACGGCGGCGCGCTGGTGTTCTTCACCACCCGCCGCTACGAGAAGCAGACCGCGGCCCCGGGCACCTCGATCCGCACGCCCAACGCGAGTGTGCAGGCGCTGACGAGCGGCGAGATCAAGCAGTCGCTGACGACGGAGTTCGTCTCCAACGGAGTGGCCCTGGACCCGGAGCAGGGTTCGGGGAGCGGGCAGGTGTCGGTCCTGGCCCGGCTCGAAGGCGTGACCTCCGCCCAGGGGTCCTGAATGTCGGACGCCGGGAGCCGGCTGCGGGCTCTCAGCGGCGCAGCGGCCAGGCCGAGCCGGCGTGGTCGGACTCCTCGCCGACGTAGCGGGCGCAGGCGTCCGTGAGGATCTCGAGCAGGCTCAGCGGGTCCGGCAGGGGGTGCTCGAGGCCGCGTACCCAGTGCACGGCCTGGCCCTCGTCACCGGGCAGCCGGGCGGGCGGTACGAGGACGTAGGAGCCGCGGCAGTGCCAGCGCAGTCCGGGATGTTCGTCCGCCGTCTCGGGGTGGCAGTCCAGCTCGCAGGGCCACCACTCGTCCTCGTCCTCGGGGGTGCCGCGGGTGAGGGTGAAGAAGAGGAGCCGGCCGTCGTCGCTCTCGGCGACCGGGCCGACCTCGATACCGGAGGCGAGCAGGCGCTCCAGTGCCTCGCGGCCCGCCTCCAGGGGCAGGTCGAGGACGTCGTGCACCATGCCGGTCGCGGTGATGAAGTTGGCCTGCGGCTGGTTGCGGGCCCAGCGCTCGATCTGCGCGCGGTCGGTCGTGGACTGCGTCTGCCAGGCGAACGACACGGGGTGCCGGGCCGGGGTGGGACAGCCGACGCGGTCGCAGGAGCACCGGTAGCCGGGGGCGGGATGGGCGGCGGGCGCGAGCGGCAGGCCTGCTGCGGCGGCGGCGAGCAGCAGGGCCTCACGGCCGGCGTTGTCGGCGCCGGCCTCCTTGGGGCGGCGTCCGCGCAGCCACTGGGAGAGTCTGCCCTGCCGGCCGGTCCGGCCGCCCCACTCCGAGCTCATCTGTCGCCTCGCCTCGCTGTCGTGCGGAACAGCATGCCCTATGGTCCCACCAACCCGCGCTCCGGGGTGCCAGAAGGGACATCCGGGGTACGTGGGGCAAGACCGTGGAGTGCGTAGTCGACGAGGGTGTCGGTGTATTCGTACGAGATCGGGCCGGTGTACTGGAGCCAGCGCTGGGCGAGCGGGGAGATGAAGAACTCCAGGGCGATGCGCGGGTCGATCTCGGGGCGGACCTGGCCGGCCTCCTGGGCGGAGCGCAGCCGGTCCACGTACAGCTGGAGGGCCGGTTCCATCAGCGCGGTCATGAACTCCCGGCCGACCTGTTCGTTGACCACGCCCTCGGCGGCCAGGGCCCGGGAGGGCGCCTCGAACCTGGGGTCCTGCAGCTGGTCGACGGTGGCTCGCAGCACGCCCTTGATGTCGGCGGCGAGGTCGCCTGTGTCCGGGATGACGTAGGGCTCCTGGCCCGTCTCCCGCGCCGCCTGCGCGCTGAGGTCGAGGAAAGCTTCCAGCAGGACGTCCGCCTTGGATTCCCACCACCGGTAGATCGTCTGCTTGCCCACGCCGGCGCGTGCGGCGATGCCCTCGATGGTCGTCTTCGGGTAGCCGACCTCGCTGACCAGCGCGAGGGCCGCGTCGTAGATCGCGCGACGGGACCTCTGGCTGCGGCGGGCGGAGTCGGGGGCGGGCTTCTTGACCATGGGTCGACCGTACCAAGGCGTGAGACGGAGCGTCTCGCCGTGGTTCCGCGTGGTTCTACGACGGTGAGGTGTACGGCGGCCAGGGGTCGCCCCAGTCCACGTCGCGGGCCGCCTTGTACAGATCGCCGTGGCGTTTGGTGACGGTCGTGCGGCGTAGTTGTTCGTCGGTCTCGCACAGGTCGAGGAGGACCTGGCCCTTGCGGATCTGCGGGCGCCGGACCACGCGGGAGGGGGCGGGTGCGACCGGGAAGCGGGCGGCGGCGACGTAACTGAACTTCTCGTCCTCGTACGGCAGTGAGCCGCCCTTGACCTGGCGGTGCAGGGAGGAACGGCTGACTCGGGCCGAGAAGTGGCACCAGTCCTCGCCGGGGACGATTGGGCAGGCGGCGCTGTGCGGGCAGGGCGCGGCGATGTGGAAGCCGGCGGCGATCAGGCGGTCGCGGGCCTCGATGACGCGGGCGTAGCCGGCGGGGGTGCCGGCCTCGACGATCACGACGGCCCGTGCGGCGGCCGCGGCGGCGTCGACGAGCGAGGCGCGGTCGGGGGCGGTCAGCTCGTTGAGGACGTAGGAGACGGTGAGGAGGTCGGTGTCGTCGAGGGTGAGGGCCGTGCCGATCCGGGAGCGCCGCCAACTGGCGTCCCGCAGTGCCGGGTTGGCGACTGCCAGCTCCTTGCCGAGGGCGAGGGCGGGTTCGGCCCAGTCGAGGACGGTGACGGGGCGGGTGCCGGACCAGGTGGCGGTGACGGCCCAGGTCGCCGCGCCGGTGCCGCCGCCGACGTCCACATGGCTGCCGGGCGTCCACTCGGGCACGGCATCGGCGAACGCCTCCAGCGCGGAGCGCACCGCCTCGAAGGTCGCGGGCATCCGGTAGGCGGCGTACGCGGCGACGTCCGCGCGGTCGCGGAGGATGGGGGCGTCGGTCGGGGTGGCCCCGCGGTAGTTGGCGATGAGCCGGTCGACGGCCTGTGCTGCCTGCTTGGGCGGGAGGCCGTCGAGGAGGGCGGCGAGGCTGCTGCGCAGGGCGTCTGCCGGGGATGCGGGGTCGTTCACCCGGTGATTCTATGGGCGGCCCCGGGTGGTGCGGGCCTCGCTGGTTTCGCCCCCGCCGCCCCTGCCCTTCCCGTCCCTGGGGGCTGCGCCCCCGGACCCCCGCTGTCGGCCCGAACGGCCTCGTCCTCGAACTCCCCCAGAGGGGGTGCCCCCAGACGGGCTGGATGGGCGTCCGGCGTCCTCACGTGGTGGAAGGGCTGGGGATGACCGACCGTGCCAGCCGCGTCGCCGCCGCTGCCCTCGGGCTGCTGTCCGCCGGCTGTCTCCTCGGATGGACCGTGTTCGCCAGCAGCACCAAAAACGTGTCAGTCGCCGGGTCCAGGACCAGCGACGTCCCCGTGAACCCCGTGTGCCCCGCCGCTCCCCGGCCCGCCAACTCCCCCATGAACCATGGCTGGTTGACGGCGAAGCCCAGGCCCGGTGGGGTCAGGAGGAGTTCCACGAAGTCGGCGCCGAGGATGCGGGCGGGGCCGTAGGAGCCGCCCGCCAGCAGGGTGCGGCAGAACACGGCCAGGTCCCGTCCCGTCGAGAACATGCCCGCGTGGCCCGCGATGCCGCCGAGCGCCCACGCGTTCTCGTCGTGGACGACGCCCCGCACCATGCCCCGGTCGACCTTGGCCCACGGCCGGCGCTGGTCCTCCGTGGCCGCCGCGCCGGGGCAGGGGCCGAAGTCGGTCGACAGCATGCCCAGCGGGCGGGTGATCCCGTCGTGGATCAGGACGTCCAGGGTGCGGCCGGTGATCCGTTCCAGGACGTACTGGAGCAGAAGGAGGTTGAGGTCGGAGTAGGTGTACGTGCCGGGCACGCCCAGCGGTGCCTCCGCGCGCAGCATCGCCAGCCGTTCGGTGTCGTCGGCGCAGTCGTACAGCGGGAGTTCGGGGCGCAGCCCGGAGGTGTGCGTGAGCAGTTCGCGGACGGTGATGCCGTGGCGGGCGGCCGCGCGGAACTCCGGGAGGTACGCGCCGACCCGGGCGTCGATGCCGAGCGTGCCGCGCTCCATCTGCTGCACGGCGGCGACCGCGGTGAACAGCTTGGTGAGGGAGGCCAGGTCGAAGGGTGTGTCGACGGTCATCGGGACACGGGACTCGGCCGGCAGTTCGACGACACGGCCCGTCTCGGGGTCGTGGGCCGCGTACCGCACGGCCCAGCCCGCCGCCTCCTCGACGGCGATCACCGGGCCGCGTCCGGCGACCACGACGACGCCCGCGGCCCAGGGGTGCTCCCCGGTCGTGAGGTCATGGACCTCCTGGGCGAGGTGGCGGAGTTCCCCGGAGTCGAGTCCGGCCCGTTCCGGGCTGTCCCTGCGCAGTCTCGGTGCGCTCAGCTCCCCGCTCCTTCCACACCCGCACGCCGGTTCCCGGGACGGCACATTCCCACGAAGCAGGCCAGTGCCACCAGTGCTGCGGCCAGTTGGACGACGGCCATCGGGACGGCGGTGTGCTCCCCGGCGATCCCGACGAGCGGGGAGGCGACCGCGCCGATGAGGAACGAGGACGTGCCGAGCAGCGCGGACGCGGAGCCGGCGGAGTGCTTGGTGCGCATCAGGGCGAGTGTCTGGGCGTTGGGCAGGACCACACCCATCGCGGACATCAGGACGAACAGGGCGGCGGCCACGGGCGCGAGGCCGACCTCGCCGAAGACGCCGGTCGACATCAGCAGGAGGGCGGTCGCCGCGGCGATCACGACGATCAGTGCCACGCCCAGTGCCCGGTCCAAGCGGACCCTTTGGACCAGCACCTTTCCGTTGATCTGGCCCACGGCGACCAGCCCGACCGAGTTCAGGCCGAACAGCAGGCTGAACGTCTGCGGGGAGGCGCCGTAGATCTCCTGGATCACGAAGGGCGAGGCCGATATGTAGGCGAACAGCGCCGCGAACGCGAAGCCGCCCGTGAGCATGAAGCCGGTGAAGGGCAGGTCGGCGAGGAGGCGGCGCATGGAGTGCAGGGCCTCGCCGACTCCCCCGCGGTGCCGCTCGCCCACGGGGAGGGTTTCGGGCAGCTTCGTCCACACGAACCCGGTCAGCACCGTCCCGACGACGGTGAGCACCACGAAGACGCCGCGCCAGTCCGTCACCCGCAGGATCTGTCCGCCGATCAGCGGCGCGATGATCGGGGCGACCCCGCCGATCAGCATGAGGGTCGAGAAGAAGCGGGCCATCGCCACACCGTCGTACAGGTCGCGGACGACGGCTCGGGCGATGACGATCCCCGCCGCGCCCGCCAGGCCCTGCGCGAGCCGGAAGGCGACCAGGAACTCGACGGTGGGCGCGAACGCGCACAGGGCGGTCGAGACGACGTAGGCGACGAGGCCGATCAGCAGCGGGCGCCGGCGGCCCCACCTGTCGCTCATCGGGCCGGCCACCAGCTGTCCCAGCGCCATCCCGAGCAGGCAGGCGGTCAGCGTGAGCTGGACGGTCGCCGCGGGTGCGTGCAGGGAGTCGGTGACCTCCGGGAGCGAGGGGAGGTACATGTCCATCGCCAGCGGGGGTGTGGCCGTGAGGCCGCCGAGGATCAGCGTGACGAGCAGACCGGCACGGCGCACGGAACGGGCGGCCGGTTCCGCTTCCGGTACGGCCGCCTGCTCCAGGTGTGGTGTGGACGCCCTCTGCTCGGGCATGTTCCCCTCCCTTTCCGAGTGATGCGCCACCTATGCTCTCAGCTCGTACACACTGCCGAAGGTCACATGAGCGAGGGTGGGTCCGGGATGACGGCGGAGAACGTGCGGTGGGGGATCCTGGCGACCGGTGGGATCGCCGCCGCCTTCACGGCGGATCTGGTCGATCTGCCGGACGCGGAGGTCGTCGCGGTGGCCTCGCGGACCGAGGCGTCGGCGAAGGCGTTCGCGGACCGGTTCGGGATCGAGCGGGCGTACGGCGACTGGGCCGCGCTCGCCGAGGACGCGGACATCGATGTCGTGTACATCGCCACCCCGCACTCGGCGCACCGGGCGGCCGCGGGCCTGTGCCTCACGGCCGGGCGCAACGTGCTGTGCGAGAAGGCGTTCACGCTCAACGCGCACGAGGCCGGGGAACTGGTCGCGCTGGCGCGGGAGCGCGGCAGCTTCCTGATGGAAGCGATGTGGATGTACTGCAACCCCCTCGTACGGCGGCTCAAGGCCCTGATCGACGACGGGGCGATCGGTGAAGTCCGCAGCGTGCAGGCCGACTTCGGGCTCGCTGGACCCTTCCCGCCCTCGCACCGGCTCCGCGATCCCGCGCAGGGCGGGGGCTCGCTGCTCGACCTCGGCGTGTACCCGGTGTCGTTCGCTCAGCTGCTGCTCGGGGAGCCCGCGGACGTGGCGGCCCGGGCCACGCTCTCCGACGAGGGCGTCGACCTGCAGACGGGCGCCCTGCTCTCCTTCGACAGCGGCGCGCTCGCCTCCGTGCACTGCTCGATCGTCGGCGGTACGGCGACGTCGGCGTCGGTCACCGGCTCGCAGGGCCGCATCGACATCCCGTACGGCTTCTTCTTCCCGGACCGCTTCGTGCTGCACCGGGACGGCCGGGACCCCGAGGAGTTCACGGCGGATCCGGCGGACGGGCCGCGCAACAGCCTGCGGCACGAGGCGAGCGAGGTCATGCGCGCCCTGCGGGCCGGCGAGACCGAGTCCCCGCTGGTCCCGCTCGACGGCACCCTCGCGGTGATGCGGACGCTCGACGCGATCCGGGACCGCATCGGCGTCCGCTACCCGGGAGAGGCCGTCACGCCGGCTTGAGCCCCTGCTCCCCCACCTCGGTCACGAAGGACGCGGCCGTCGAGATCCCGGCCCCCGGCGTGGTCACGTACGGCACCGTCCTGAAGTCGGCCCGCGCCTGCGTCTGCCCCAGGGCGACCCGTACGTAGCCCCGCCGTCCGTCGTAGAACTTCAGGTGCGGGTTGGCGGTCATGTACGTGTTCCAGTTCGCGGGCTTCTGCGCGCCGTCCATGCCGCTGGCGATGGACGTGGCCACGATCTCCGTGCCGAGCGTGCGGGAGGCCGGGTCGTCGAAGTCGTCCTTGATGTCGAAGCCGTAGCCGACGTGCACGTCACCGCTGAGCACCATCAGGTTCTCCACGCCGGCCGCCTTGGCGCCGTCCAGGATGCGGCGGCGTGAGGCCGGGTAGCCGTCCCAGGCGTCCATCGAGACCGCGGCGACGGGGTTGAGGTCCAACTTCCGCTGGGAGAAGCACACCTGCTGCGGCACGACGTTCCACAGCGCCTCGGAGGCGCTCCAGCCGTCGAGCAGCCAGCGTTCCTGCGCCGAGCCGGTCATCGTGCGCGTGGGGTCCTCGGACTCCGGCCCCGGGACGTGCTTCGTGTCGCCGTAGGCCTGGTCGGAGCGGTACTGGCGGGTGTCGAGCACGTCGAACTGGGCGCGCAGCCCCCAGTGCAGCCGCCGGTAGAGCTGCATGTCCGGGCCGACGGGCAGCTGCGGCAGGCGCAGCGGCTGGTTCTCCCAGTACGCGCGGTAGGCGGCCGCCCGGCGCAGCAGGAACTGCTCCGTCGGTACGGCGTTCTCCGGGTGGGAGCCGGCGTAGTTGTTCTCGGTCTCGTGGTCGTCGAAGGTGACCACGAAGGGGTGCATGGCGTGCGCGGCCCGCAGGTCGGCGTCGGTCTTGTAGAGGGCGTAGCGCAGGCGGTAGTCCTCCAGCGACGCGGACTCGTGGTCGAAGAGCGCCGGGAGCACACGGTCGGTGTACTTCCGGGCGCCGCCCGCCGCGTCGACGGCGAACTCGTACATGTAGTCACCGAGATGGAAGACCAGGTCGACATCCTCCTCGGCGAGGTGGCGGTACGGGGTGAAGTAGCCGTCCGTGTAGGCCTGGCAGGAGACGGCGGCGAAGGTGAGCGCGGGGGCGGGGCTGTCGGCGGCGGGCGCGGTGCGGGTGCGGCCCGTCTCGCTGAGCCAGGTTCCGGTGCGGAAGCGGTAGTAGTGGACACGGCCGGGCTCGAGGCCCTCCGCCTCGACGTGCACGGTGTGGTGGAACTCCGGGTGCGCGGTGGCGGTGCCCTTGGCGACGACCGAGCCGAACGCCTCGTCCGTGGCCATCTCCCAGTCGACGTCGACGCGTTCGGCGGGCATCCCGCCGTCGGGCTCGTACGGCGCGGGCGCGAGCCGAGTCCACAGCACCACCGAGCCGGGCAGAGGATCGCCCGAGGCGACGCCGAGGGTGAAGGGAAAGTCGGTGATGCGTGCCGCGTCGAGGTGGGCGGCGGCCGCCGCGCCGGCCGTGGGCAGGTCCACGGCGAAGGCGAGCACGGTGGCCGCGGCGGTCAGGGTCAGAAAGCGGCGGCGGCCGATGTGGCGGGCGGCGGTGAGGAGTTCGGGGGCATGCCACGGGGACCGGGTCGGTGTGATTGTCATCCTGCCCAGTTGAGGGAGGGCCGGGCGGGAGGCCCGGGAGGACACACCTTTGTCGGGTACACAGCACTCGGATGGCGGACGGTCTTGTCCCGCATGACGGACTCGTGCCTACCCTGCGCCCCATGGATGCCAAGCAATCGAAGATCGCCGTGGTGACCGGGGCAGGCTCGGGTATCGGGCGGGCCGTCGCCGTGGAGCTGCTGAACGCCGGCTGGTCCGTGGCGCTGGCCGGCCGGCGCTCCGGGACGCTGGAGGGGACGGCGGCGCTCGCACCCGCGGGCGCCAGTCTCGCCGTACGCACGGACGTGTCGCAGCCGGACGACGTGGCCGCACTGTTCGCCGCCACCGTCGACCGCTTCGGACGGGTCGACCTGCTGTTCAACAACGCGGGGACGTTCGGTCCCGGCGGGGTGCCGGTCGAGGAGCTGCCGTACGACGCCTGGCGGCACGTGGTGGACACCAACCTCAACGGGGCGTTCCTGTGCGCGCAGGCGGCCTACCGGCAGATGAAGGAACAGGACCCGCAGGGCGGGCGGATCATCAACAACGGGTCGATCTCGGCTCATACACCGCGTCCGCAGTCCGTCGCCTACACGGCGACCAAGCACGCGCTGACCGGCCTGACCAAGTCGCTGTCGCTGGACGGGCGGCCGTACGGCATCGCGGTCGGGCAGATCGACATCGGCAACGCGGCCACCGACATGACGGCGCGGATGCAGACGGGAGCGCTGCAGGCCAACGGTGAGGTCGTGGTGGAACCCGTGATGGACGTCGCCGACATCGCGCGCACGGTGCGGCACATGGCCGGGCTGCCGTTGGAGGCGAACGTGCAGTTCGCGACGGTCATGGCGACCGCCATGCCGTACGTGGGGCGCGGCTGACCGCACCGGCAGCCCCTCAACTCCCCAACTTGCACAAGCGGAATTTGAACCTCCGCACCATTACGGCCGGTCGCGGGCCTATGCTCAAATCTCCTCCACAAGAGCTTCACACTTGGAGGAGCGCAGTTCCGTAGACCAAAACCGAGGGGGGAGGCGGCAGTCGTTCCACCGCATCGGGTGGGGGTGGATCTCGCGAGGGACCGCGGGATACGCACCGGTGCGTGGAACGGCTGCCGCGTACGTCGGTCGGTGTGCCGGCGGCCTCGTCAGTTCGCGGACCGGCTGCCCTTCAGCCGCCTGCGCAGCGCCCACACCCCGCCCGCCAGCACGACGACCGTGCCGCCCGCGCCCTCCAGCAGCCGCCAGGCCGAGGGGCCGCCGGACGGTGTGCCCGGAGCCCCGGCCGCCGCCCGGGCCGCCCTCGGGCTCGGCGTCACCTTCGCCCCGCCCTCGCTCAACGGCTCGACCAGCGCACCCACCGCCCGGGCCGAACTCCCCTTCGTGAAGCCCCAGTCGAGCAGTGCGGCCGTCTCCTCGTAGACGGCGTTGGTGCCGCTCTTGGGATGCATCACCGTGACCAGCAGGGTCCGGCCGTCGCGGGTGGCCGCACCGGTGAAGGTGTTACCGGCGTTGCTGGTGTAGCCGTTCTTGACGCCGATCAGCCCGTCGTACGTCCGCAGACCCCAGGCGCCCGTGAGCAGACGGTCGGTGTTCTGGATCTGGAAGGTCTTCTTGCCGCCCGCCGGGAAGTCGGCGGTCTTCGTGGCGCAGTAGCCGCGGAAGTCGGCGTTCTTCAGTCCGTGCCGGGCGAAGAGGGTGAGGTCGTAGGCCGAGGACAGCTGGCCCTTGTGGTCGAAGCCGTCGGGGCTGACGACATGGGTGTCCAGGGCCTGCAGGTCCTCCGCCTTGGCCTGCATCTCGGCGACCGTCTTCGCCACGCCGCCGTTCATGTGGGCGAGCACGTGCACGGCGTCGTTGCCGGAGCGCAGGAAGACGCCCTGCCACAACTGCTCGACGGTGTACGTGATCCCGGGCTTGACCCCGACGAGGCTGGAGCCCGCCGGAATGCCGGCGAGGTCGGTGTCGGTCACCTTGTGCCGATCGGTGCGGTCGAACTTCTTCAGCACCGTGTCGGCGAACAGCATCTTCAGCGTGGAGGCGGGGGGCAGGCGCCGGTGCGCGGCGTAGGAGGCGAGCACCTCTCCGGTGTCGTAATCCGCGACGAGCCAGGCACCCGCAGTGAGCTTCTTCGGCAGTCCTGTGACGCCGCTCACCTGAATTCCGTGGCGGGCAAGTCGCGCACCGCCAATGGCGGTGGCGGCGGAAGCGGGAGTGGCCGCGGCGACCGGAATGGCGGCCGCGGTCAGGCCGAGAGCGGCACGCCTGGTGAGCGGAGAGGAACCGTGCATCCCGGGACGGTAACACCCACCCAACTGGGGTTTCCTGGCAGTACGCCCTCAACAGCATAGGAATGGGCTGTCTTAAGAAATTCTGACTTGGGACCTCACTTTCTCAGCCCTGACACATCCTTTACTCAGTCGTACTCAAAGGTTTCTCCCTAGCTTGTGGCAGCGCCCACAGCGGGCGCCAAGAACCTTCGAGGAACGGGATGTTTGGCATCTATCTCAAGCGCGAGCTGGGCCGGAGAAAGAAAGCGGCTCTGGTCATCGCACTGGGTCTGGCGCTCGGAATCGCTCTGGTCATCACCGTCAACTCGGTGTCGGCCGGAATGTCTCAGGCTCAGGACAAGGTCCTCAAGTCTCTCTACGGCCTCGGCACCGACATGACGGTGACCAAGGCGCAGTCGGCTCCCAAGGCGGGCAGCTCGCAGGGCCCGAACTTCAAGTTCGACGCCAAGAAGAGCAGCAGCACCAAGCAGAGCTCGGACCGGGTGATGACGCAGGGTGGTCAGGTCCTGTCGTCCTCGCTGGTCACCAAGGTCTCCTCGCAGCAGGGCGTGGACAGCGCGGTCGGCGCGATCACCCTCAACGTCACGAAGGTCGACGGTTCCTTCACCCAGGGCAAGGCGAAGTCCTCGACGTCCTCCGGGTCCTCCAACTCCCAGCAGCAGGGCGGCCCCGGCGGGAGCAACAACAGCAACAGCGGCGGTGGTCAGCCGCAGGTCCAGGGCGGCGGCGCATCCTTCGACGTCAACTCCTTCTCGGTGGCCGGCATCGACGTCACCCACCAGAACCTCGGCCCGCTGGCCACCTCGAAGATCACCTCGGGCAAGACCTTCACGGCCTCGCAGACCAACGCGAAGGCCGCCGTGGTCAGCAAGTCGTATGCCAAGTCGAAGAAGTACAAGGTCGGTTCGACCTTCAAGATCTCCGGCACCAAGTACACGGTCATCGGCATCGCGACGCCCGACAGCAGCGAGTCCACCACCGACGTCTACCTGCCGCTGAAGCAGGCGCAGACGCTCGGCGACTCGAAGAACAAGGTCACCACGATCTACGTCAAGGCGACCGACTCCCAGCAGATCGCCACCGTCAAGAAGACAATCCAGAAGAACATCTCGGGTACGACGGTCACCACCTCCGCCGACCTCGCGTCCACCGTGTCCGGCTCACTGTCCACCGCCTCCAACCTGGCGACCAGCGTCGGCAAGTGGCTGTCCATCGCGGTGCTGGTCGCGGCCTTCCTGGTGGCCGCGCTGCTGACCTCCTCCGCGGTCTCCCGCCGGGTGCGTGAGTTCGGCACCCTGAAGGCGCTCGGCTGGCCGAGCCGCCGGGTGACCCGGCAGGTCGTCGGCGAGTCCATGGTCAACGGTCTGCTCGGCGGCGCCCTCGGCATCGGCCTGGGCCTCGCGGCCGCCTACGCGGTCACCGCGATCAGCCCGAAGCTGACCGCGCAGCTCGGCAACACCGGCGGCGGTGGCGGTGGCGGCGGTATGGGCGGCGGCCCCGGAGGCGGCGGTCCGGGCCAGCAGGCCACGTCCAACACCATGGAGATCGCGCTCTCCGCCCCGGTCTCCCTCACGACCATCGCGCTCGCGGTGGGCCTGGCGGTCACCGGCGGTCTGATCGCCGGCGCCATGGGCGGCTGGCGCGCCTCCCGGATGCGCCCGGCGGACGCCCTGCGCAGCGTCTCGTAGGCACGGGCCGAACCCGACCCCCTGTGCTGGGGCGCCGCCTCCACTCCCCCCGGGCGGCGGCGCCCCACCCCTCTTCTTCACCGACGGATTCACTGACGGAGATCCCATGTACAGACTCACCGGCGTCACCAAGCGCTACACGCGGGGCAAGGAGACGGTGGAGGCGCTGCGCGGCATCGACCTCACCCTCGAGGACGGCGACCAGCTCGTCATCCAGGGGCCCACCGGCGGCGGCAAGTCCACCCTCCTGCAGATGATCGGCGGCCTGGACCGCCCCTCCGAAGGCAGTGTCGAGCTGGACGGCGTCGACCTCGCCACGATCAGCGAGGCCAAGCTGACCCGGGTGCGCGCCGAGAACATCGGCATCATCTTCCAGGCGTTCAACCTCATCCCGACCCTGACCGCCCAGGAGAACGTCGAGACGGCCCTGGTCCCCCTCGGTGTGAAGCCCGCCGAACGCCGGGAGCGCGCGGCCGAGGCCCTGCACTCGGTCGGCCTCGGCGAGCGCCTCGCCCATGTCCCGACCGAGCTGTCCGGCGGCCAGCAGCAGCGCGTCGCCATCGCCCGCGCGCTGGTCAAGAAGCCGAAGGTGCTGCTCGCCGACGAGCCGACCGGCAACCTCGACGAGGACACCCGCGACGACATCATGGCCCTGCTCGAAGGCCTGTGGCGCGAGCACGGACTGACCTTCGTCATGGTCACCCACGACTCGTCCATCGCCCGCCGCGCCCCGCGCGTGGCCACCATCAAGGCGGGCCGGCTGACGCTGACGGAGCAGCAGTCGAACGGCGGCCGGGCGCAGGACGGCCCGCAGCAGTACGCGCAGTACGGCAACCAGGCCTACTGAGCACCGGCCCGGTGCGGCCCGGGGCCGCTCACCTCCCCAGTACCCGGTCGACCTCGGCCAACTGCGCGGCGGTGAGCGGCCCCTTCGCGATCGCGCCCGCGTTCTGCTCGGCCTGCTCGACCGAACGGAACCCCGGAATCGGAACGGTGCGCGGGCTGCGCGCCCACAGCCAGCCCAGGGCGCCCTGGGCGAGCGTGCGTCCGTCGGAGGTGAGGATCTCGCGGAGCGACTCGACCCGGGCGAACCACTCCTCGTCGGCGCCCGTCCCGCCGACGAAGCCGCCGAGCCACGCGGGCGGCCTGCTGCGCACGTCCCCCGCTTCGAGCGCCTGCCCCGGCCTGCGCCTGCCGCCGAGCAACCCCATCGCCAGCGGGCTGCGGTTGATGCTCGCGAGCCCCAACTCCTCGCACAGGGCGAACATCTCGGGGGTGTCCTCGAGGACGTTCACCGAGTGCTGTACGGCGGCACAGTGCTCCCCTTCGGCGAACACGGCGGCGCGCGCCGGGTCGTCGGTGCTCCACGCGTACGCCCGGATCAGCCCCTCGCGCACGAACTCCTCGCAGGCGTCGCGGAGTTGGGCGGCCTGCTCGAGGTCGAGATCGCTGAGGTGCAGCTGGTAGAGGTCGACGTGATCGGTGCCCAGGCGCGCGAGCGACGCGGTCAGCGCGCGGCGGGCGTACTCCGGGCTGTCGTCGCTGCCGGTGAGGGTGCGGGTCTCCTCGTCGAAGACGTTGCCCCACTTGGTGGCGACCACGACGTCGTCACGGCGCTTGCCGAGCGCGCGCCCGAGGACCCGCTCGCTGTGCCCGGCGCCGTAGGTGTCCGCGGTGTCGAAGAAGGTCACGCCGAGGTCGAGGGCGCGGTGGATCGCCCGTACGGACTCCTCGTCGTCCACCTTGCCCCAGCCGAGCGGCTGCCCTTCGGTGTTCTGCCACTCACCGCCGATGGCCCAGCAACCGAAGCCAAGAGCGCTTACCCCGATACCGCTGCGTCCGAGAGTCCTGTTCGTCTCCATGACCAGGAAGGCTAGGAGTTGGAGCGCACACCAAGGCAAGAGGTGGCGGGAACAGGAAGTGGCGGGAAGTCGTACGTGGGGCTTTACGCCTGCCCGGTCTCGAAGCGGGAGATCCTGCCGTCGTCCTCGATCCGGAAGTTCCACCGGGTGCGCATCTCGCCCCAGGCGTCGTTGCGGTAGTGGGCGACGAGGGCGCGGCCGCTCTGGGACTCGTTGTCGACGTCCAGGTGGCCGTTGGAGAGGAAGATCTCCCGGTCGATCCAGTCGGTGAGGTCGCGGTCGGAGCCGTCGTCCGACATCGTCGCGTCCTCGGTGAGGAGGGCCAGGAAGCCGTCGCGGTCATGGGCGTTGACTGCGGTGACGAACGCGCGGACGGCCGGGTCGCTGAGTTTGGCGGGCTGAATCGTCATGCCAGCCAGATTCACACCGCCCGTCGCGACCCGCCACCCGTACGGCGGCGCGGACAGCCCCGCCGGGCGCGAGGAGTGGGACGGTGGAAACACGGAGGGGACGTTTCCTGCTGCCTGTTCCGGGAGAAACCATGACCTCTTACGACCGGCGTGATCTGGGTCTGCTGCTGCTCCGGCTGGGTGCCGGTGGCGTGCTGGCGGCGCACGGCACGCAGAAGCTGTTCGGCTGGTTCGGCGGACACGGCATCGAGGGGACCGGCCAGTTCATGGAGTCGGTCGGCTACGCGCCGGGCCGGGCGAACGCGACGGCGGCGGGCCTCGCGGAGGCGGGCGGCGGCGCGCTGCTGGCACTGGGCCTGGCGACCCCGGCGGCGGGCGCGGCGGCGGCCGGTGCGATGGCCGGTGCGTCCGCGGTGCACGCCCCGAACGGCTTCTTCAACGCGGAAGGCGGCTACGAGTACGCCGCAACCCTGGGCCTGGCCGCGACCGGCCTCGCGGTCGCGGGCCCCGGCCGTCTCTCCCTCGACCACGCCCTCGGCCATGTCTTCGACCGCGGCTGGATGGTCCCGACGGCACTCGGCGTGACGGCGGCGGCGACGGCGCTGGTCGTCGGTGCGCGGAACAAGCGGCTGCGGAAGGACGAACAGGACGAGCAGGAGGCCCTGTTCGCGGAGGAGGAGGCGATGTTCAGGGCGCAGCCGTCGTGACAGGCTGCGCCCATGACTGATCAGGCCACTCCTTGCGAGACCTCGACCGCCCCCGACCTCTGGGCCTCCATCGACGATCTGTGGACCTGGCTGGACGGGAACCGCACGCACGACGGCCGGGAGGGCCTGCTCCTGCGCATGCTCAAGCTGTCGGAGGAGGTCGGCGAGGTGGCCGAGGCGGTGATCGGCGCGACCGGCCAGAACCCGCGCAAGGGCACCACCCACACCTGGGACGACGTCGAGTCCGAACTGTGCGACGTCGTCATCACGGCCCTGGTGGCACTGCGCACCCTCACCCCCGACACCCGCGAGGTGTTCACGCGGCACCTGACCCGGGTGAGGGAGCGATCGCTGGGGTCGACCACGCGGCGTCCCGAGTAGCGGTCCCCTGCTGTGCGAGCCCGGGCACCACCCGGTCACGCAAAGTAGGGGGCGCGGTGGTGGCTAGCGCAGCCACCGGCCGCTACTCGCATTCTCCATACTATGGTTCACTTGAGTATGTTCGATATGAGCAAACTCCGGAGGTGAGCCATGCCGGGCTTCGTCGGCCGCACATCCGAACTGGCCGCGCTGGACCGCCACCTCTCCTGGGTGCGCGAAGGCCGCGGCGACCAGCGCGGCAGGGCCCTGCTGCTCCGCGGTCGGCGCCGGGTCGGGAAATCGCGCCTCGTGGACCTCTTCTGCGAGCGCGCCCAGGTGCCGTACGTCGTCCACCAGGCCACCCGGGGTGAAGACGCGCACCGGGAGCGGGCCCGCTTCCTCGGCGAGGTCCGGCACTCGGCGCTGCCCGACACCGCTCTCCTGACCGGTGTCACGACGGTCGCCGACTGGGACACAGCCCTGCGCCAGCTCGCCGCGGTGCTCCCGGACGACACCCCCAGCATCGTCGTACTCGACGAACTGCCCTGGATGCTCGAAGGCGACCCGGTGCTGGAGGGCACCCTGCAGACCGTCTGGGACCGGGTGCTGAGCCGCAAACCCGTACTGCTCGTCCTCATCGGCAGCGACCTGGCGATGATGGAGCAGCTCTCCGCCTACGGCCGCCCCTTCCACCAGCGCGGGGTCGAGATGGTGCTGCCGCCCCTCTCCCCCGCCGAGGTCATGGCGATGACCGGGCTCCCGGCCGCGGACGCCTTCGACGCGCACCTGATCACCGGCGGCCTTCCGCTCATCTGCCAGGAATGGCAGGACGGCGAGAGCCGGGTCGACTTCCTCACCCGCACGCTCGGCGACCCCACCTCCCCCCTCCTCGTCTCCGGCGAACGGATCCTGGCCGCCGAGTTCCCCACCTCGCTGCAGGCCAGGCACGTGCTCTCCGTGATCGGCAGCGGTGAGCGGACCTTCGGCACGATCGCCGCGAACGCCGGGGCCGCCGACCGGCCGCTCCCGCCCGGCTCGCTCAACCCGGCTCTGCGCACCCTCGCGGACAAGCGACTGATCGCCGTCGACTCTCCCCTGTCGACCCGGCCGAGCGACCGGGACCGCCGCTACCGCATCGCCGACCCCTACCTCCGTTTCTGGCTCGCCTTCCTGGAGCAGGGCATCCCGGAGATCGAGCGCGGGCGCAGCCGGGTCGTGGTCGACGCGGTCGAACGCGGGTGGACCTCGTGGCGCGGGCGGGCGATCGAACCCGTCGTACGGGAGTCGCTGGCCCGGCTGCTCCCCGACGACACCTGGCCGCAGGTGCGGGAGGTCGGCGGCTGGTGGCCCCGTACGAACAATCCCGAGGTGGACCTGGTCGGCGCGGACCGCTCGCCGGCCCGCCGGATCGGTTTCGTCGGCTCCATCAAATGGCGCGAGCACGCCCCCTTCGACCACCGCGCCCTGGCGGCACTGGCCCGCGACGCCCAGGCCGTCCCCGGCGCCGAGGAGGACACACCGCTGATCGCGGTGTCCCGCTCCGGGGTCACGGTGGACGGTCTGGCGGCGACGTACGGTCCCGAGCGGCTGATCGAGGCCTGGGATCCGGCCGGGTGAACCCGGTCACCGGGCCACCGGCGTCACATCCGGATTCCCGTAGTACGCGTCGCTCCCATGCTTGCGGGTGTAGTGCCGGTCCAGCAGGTGGCGGGGTGGTGGGCCCCCCGGGATCAAGGCCAAGGTCTGGATGGCCATGTCGGCGACCGCCTCGCAGATGATGGCGTGTTCCAGGGACTTGCGGGCGGTCGCGCCCCAGGTGAAGGGGCCGTGGTTGGCGACGAGGGCGGCCGGGACCTCCACCGCCTTCTCGTCGTCCTCCTTCAGCATGTCCACGATGACGCGGCCGGTGTTGTACTCGTAGTCCTTCGCGCACTGTTCCGCGGTCAGGTCGGGGGTACAGGGGATCGGGCCGTTGAAGGTGTCGGCGTGCGTGGTGCCGAGGACGGGGATGTCGCGGCGGGCCTGGGCGAAGGCGACCGCGTGGGTGGAGTGGGTGTGGGTGACGCCGCCGATGGAGGGGAACGCCAGGTAGAGGCAGCGGTGGGTTTCGGTGTCGGTGGAGGGGCGTAGGTCGCCTTCGACCACCGCGCCGTCGGACAGCCGTACCGTCACCAGGTGGTCGAGGGTGAGGTCGGCGTAGGGCACGCCGGAGGGCTTGATGACGAACACGCCCGCCTCCCGGTCGATGCCGCTGACGTTGCCCCAGGTCAGGGTTGCCAGGCCGACCTGGGGGATGGCGAGGTTCGCCTCCAGGACCTCCTGCCGCAGGCCGTCACGGACCGTGGTGGTCATGGGTCGGTCTCCTTCGTGCCGGTCGTGTGTCACAGGGCCTGGGCGAGTCGGTGGTAGGCGGCGTTCCAGCGGATCTCCTTGGCGAGTTGCTCGACGTTGGTGTCCGCGCCGATGGTGAGCAGTTCGACGCCGGTCATGTTGGCGAAGTCGGTCAGGGTCTCGGCGTCGACCGCGGAGCTGAGCACGGTGTGGTGCGGGGCGCCGGCGAGCAGCCAGCTCTCGGCGGACTCGGCCAGCGAGGGGCGCGGCTTCCACACGGCCCGGGCCACGGGGAGGTGGGGCAGGGGTTCGCTGGGGGCGACGACGTCGATCTCGTTGGCGGTCAGCCGGAAGCGGTCGCCGAGGTCGGCCAGGCCGACGACGACGGCGGGGCCGGGGGCGGCGTCGAAGACCAGGCGTACGGGGTCCTCGCGGCCGCCGATGGACAGGGGGTGGATCTCGCAGCTGGGGCGGTCGGCGGCCACCGAGGGGCAGACCTCCAGCATGTGTGCGCCGAGGATGCGGGGCGTGCCCGGGCCCAGGTGGTAGGTGTAGTCCTCCATGAAGGTGGTGCCGCCGGGCTGTCCCTGGCCCATGACCTTCATCGTGCGCAGCAGGGCGGAGGTCTTCCAGTCGCCCTCGCCGCCGAAGCCGTAGCCGTCCGCCATCAGCCGTTGCACGGCCAGGCCGGGGAGTTGGCGCAGGCCGCCCAGGTCCTCGAAGTTGGTGGTGAAGGCGGTGAAGCCGCCCTCGGTGAGGAAGGCGCGCAGACCGAGTTCCTGGCGGGCGGCGTAGAGCAGGGAGTCGTGGCGGATGCCGCCGGGGCGCAGGGCCGGGACGACGTGGTACGACTCGACGTATTCGGCGGCGAGTTCGGCGGCCGCCTTCTCCTCCACCTCGTCGACCACGGCCACCAGGTCGTTCACGCCGTAGGTGTTCACGGAGAAGCCGAACCGGAGTTGGGCCTCGACCTTGTCGCCCTCGGTCACGGCCACGTCCCGCATGTTGTCGCCGAAACGCGCCAGGCGGAGGGTGCGAGCGGCCTGGCGGCCGGCGGCGGCCCGAGTCCAGGCGGCGATCCGGCGGATCACGCGCGGCTCCGTCGCGTGCCCGGCGACGATCTTGCGGTCGACGCCGAGCCGGGCCTCGATGTGGGCGAACTCCCGGTCGCCGTGGGCGGCTTGGTTGAGGTTCATGAAGTCCATGTCGATGCTCGACCAGGGCAGCGACAGGTTGTACTGGGTGTGCAGGTGCAGTACGGGCCGGTCCAGGGCGCTGAGCCCGGCGATCCACATCTTCGCCGGGGAGAAGGTGTGCATCCACACGACGACGCCGACACAGTTGTCGGAGGCGGTGGCCTCCTGGCACAGCCGGCGGATCGACTCGGCGTCGGTGAGGACCGGTTTGAACACGACGGGCAGCGGGATCGGGGCGGCCGCGTCGAGCCGCTCGGCGATCTGCCGGGCCTGGTGGGCGACTTGGCCCAGCACGTCCTCGCCGTACAGGTGCTGGCTGCCGGTGAGAAACCAGATCTCCTGGCCGGAGGACGATGTTTCGGGGAGGGTCATGACGGGGTTCCTTTCGAGTGGGGCGACGGGCGTGCAGGAGGAGCAAAAGCCGCTCAGGCGGATCCCTCGGCGCGGATACGGCGCAGGCGGTGCATGACGTCGTTGGTGCCGCGGCCGAAGTAGTCGTGCAGGAGCCGGTATTCGGCGTAGAGCCGGTCGTAGGCCGCGGCGCGTTCCGGGTCCGGCCGGTACATGCCCCGGTCGGCCTTGCCCATGGAATCGGCGGCGGCCTGGATGTCGGAGTACGCCCCGGCCGCCACGGCGGCGTGCAGGGCGGCGCCGAGAGCGGGGCCCTGGGCCGAGCCGATGACTCCCAGGGGGCGGCGGGTGACATCGGCGTAGATCTGCATGAGCAGCGCGTTCTTCGTCAGGCCGCCCGCGACGATCAGTTCCTCGACCGGCACTCCGGACGTCTCGAACGCCTCGATGATGGTCCGGGTGCCGAACGCGGTGGCCTCCAGCAGCGCCCGGTAGACGTCCTCCGGCCGCGTCGAGAGGGTCAGTCCCACGATCACGCCGCTCAGGTCGTGGTCGACCAGCACGGAACGGTTGCCGCTGTGCCAGTCCAGCGCGATCAGGCCGTGTTCGCCGACCCGTTGTCCGGCCGCGAGCGCCGTCAGGTGCTCGTGCGGGTCGCGGCCGAGTGCGGCGGCCTCTTCGGCGTACGAGGCCGGCAACCCGGTGCGTACGAACCAGCCGAAGATGTCACCGACGCCGCTCTGCCCGGCTTCGTAACCCCACAGGCCCGGCAGGATGCCGCCGTCGACGACGCCGCACATGCCCGGCACCGTGCCCCGCTGGTCGGAGCTCATGACGTGGCAGGTCGACGTGCCCATGATGGCCACCATCTGTCCGGGCTCCACCGCTCCCGCCGCGGGCGCCGTCACATGTGCGTCGACGTTGCCCACGCAGACCGCGATGCCCTCGGGCAGCCCCGTCCACGCCGCCGCCTCGGCCGTCAACTCTCCGGCCTTCGCGCCCAGTTGGCCGATCGGGTGCTCCAGTTTCTCCGTCACGAAGTCGGCGAAACCGGGATTGAGTGCTTCCAGGTAGGCGCGGGACGGGTAGGCGCCGTCCTGGAGTTGGCCCTTGTAGCCGGCGGTGCAGGCGTTGCGGACGTAGGTGCCGGTCAGCCGCCACACGATCCAGTCCGCCGCCTCCACCCATCGCTCGGTACGGCGGTAGATCTCCGGGTCCTCCTCCAGGACCTGCAGCGCCTTGGCGAACTCCCACTCCGAGGAGATCTTCCCGCCGTAGCGCTGGAGCCACATCTCCTTGCGTTCGGCGGCCAGTTCGGTGATCCGGTCGGCCTGCTCCTGGGCCGCGTGGTGGCGCCACAGCTTGACGTAGGCGTGGGGGCGGGCCGCGAGTTCCGGCAGTTCGCACAGCGGCGTGCCGTCGGCGAGCACGGGCAGCACCGTGCACGCGGTGAAGTCCGTGCCGATGCCGATCACTTGGTCCGGCGGCACACCGGCGGCCGCGAGCGCCGCCGGCACCGCGTGGCGCAGCACGTCGACGTAGTCCGAAGGGACCTGAAGGGCCCAGTCCGGGGGCAGCCGGGTGCCGTCCGGCAGTTCGCGGTCCAGGACGGCGTGCCGGTACGCGTGCTCGGCCGTCCCCAACTCCGCGCCGTCCCGCACGCGGACCACCACGGCCCGCCCCGAGAGCGTCCCGAAGTCGACTCCTACGACGCAGAGTTCCGGGTTCCCGGCTGTCTCGTGTCCGGCGTTCACCATCAGCCTCCTTCATGCGGATGTTCGGCATATCGATCATCGTTCGAGATCTTCCGGACGCCGGTGCGACACGGCGCCGTTGATGGGCGCGGAAAACTGCGCGACCGGCCCACAGGGGTCGAACCGCACTCCTAGCGGAGCGCTCGGCCGAAGTAGCGGGCGCGCGCCCGGTCGAGCAGGATGGCGACGCCGAGGACCGCTCCCTGCACCACCTGCTGGTCGTACGGGCTGACCTTGAGCGCGAGCAGACCGTTGGTGATGAACTCCAGCAGGATCGCGCCGGCCGCGATGCCGGCGATACGGCCCTCGCCGCCGGAGAGCGACATCCCGCCGACCACCGCCGCGGCGATCGCGGTCAGTTCCCAGCCGGCGCCGACCGAGGGGTCCGCCACGTTCATACGGCCGATCACCATGATGCCGACCACACCGGCCAGCGCGGCGCTGGCGACGTAGGTGGAGGTGATGCGGCGCGCGGTGGGGATGCCGGCGAGCCGGGCGGCCTCCTTGTTGCCGCCGACCGCGTAGATCTGGCGGCCCACGTAGGTGCGCTCCAGCACGAACCAGGCGATGACGGCCGCGCCCACGAAGAACAGTGCGGGGACCGGCACTTCGCCGATGTAGTACTGGCTCAGGTTGCTGAACAGCGGGTCGAGGTTGTTGATGGGCGAGCCGCTGGTGATCGCGAGCGCCAGGCCCTGCGCGACGGTGTAGGTGACCAGGGTGATCACGAAGGGCGGCACGTTCAGGCGGGTGACCATGAAGCCGTGCCAGAGGCCGACGCCCCCGCAGATCACCAGCGTGAACAGGATCGCGAGAGGCGCGGGCATGCCCTCGTTCACGTTCATCCAGGCGGCCAGGATGCCGGCCAGTCCGGCCAGCGCGCCCACCGACAGGTCGATGCCACCGGTCAGGATGACCAGCGACTCGCCGATCGCCAGGATGCCGACCTGCGACAGGTCACGGCCCATCACCTGGAGATTGCCCACCGCGGTGTACGTGTCCGCGTTGGCCGCGATCCCGACGAACACCAGCACGCAGGCGATGATCACGCCGGCCTCCGGGGAGGCGGCGAGCTTGCGGGCGAGACTCGACACGGCCGGGCGGGAACGCGGCGCGGCCTCTTCGGGCGCGAGCGTGCTCTGCGCGCTCATGCTGTGGCTCCGTTCGTGAGGTGTTCCGGGTCGGGATGTTCCGGGTCGGGATGTTCCGGGTCGGGATGTTCCGGGGTTGGTTGTCCCTGGGCGGGCTGTTCGGAGGCTGGTTGCCCGTCGGCGGGCTGTTCGGGGCCCGGCTGCCCCTCATCGGGCCGCCCCTGGCCCGGTTGTTCCGGGTCGAGGGCGGAGGTGCCGGCCGCGGCCGTCATGATCCGTTCCTTGGTGGCGTCGGCCCGGTCGAGGACCGTGGCCACCCGCCCGTGGTTCATCACCGCGACGCGGTGGCAGATCCACAGCAGCTCCTCCAGTTCGGAGGAGGCGACCACCAGCGCCATGCCCTGCTCCGCCGCCCGGTCGATCAGCTTGTAGATCTCCGCCTTCGCCCCCACGTCCACGCCGCGGGTCGGCTCGTCGAGCAGCAGCAGGCGCGGCTCGGCGGCGAACGCGCGGCCGAAGATGGCGCGTTGCTGGTTGCCGCCGGACAGCGAGCCGATCGGCTGCTCCACCGACTGCATCCGTACGTTGACGTTCTCGGTGATCGTCCGCGCCTCGGCGCGTTCCCGGCCCGGGCCGAGCAGACCCCGGGTGCTGATCCGCCTGAGCACCGAGACGACGACGTTGGACCGGATCGAGGCGAACAGCACCAGCGACTGTTCCTTGCGGTCCTCGGGGATCAGCGCGATCCCGGCCGCTACGCCGTCCCCCGCGCCCCGCGGCTGATAGGCCTCACCGCCCAGCCGCATCCGGCCGCCCGTCGAGGGCTGTGCGCCCGCGATCGTATGGACCAGGCGGCTGCGGCCCGAGCCCATCAGCCCGGCCACGCCCAGGATCTCGCCCTCGCGCACCTCCAGGTCGACGGGGCCGAGACCGTCCGCGGTCAGGCCCTCGACCTGCAGGAGGACCGGGCTCGTCGCCGGCGGCGCCTTCGGCTCGCCCTGCGCGACCTCGCCGCCGACCATCTCCCGGATCAGCCGCTCCTCGGTGGCCTCGGCCGGTTCGAGGTCGGCGACCAGCCTGCCGTTGCGCAGGACCAGGACGCGGTCGCTGATCTCCCGCACCTCGTCCAGACGGTGCCCGATGAACAGCACCGTGCCGCCGCGTTCGGCCAGTTGCCGGGCCAGGCCGAGCACCATCTCGGCCTCGACCGGGCCCAGGGAGGAGGTGGGCTCGTCCAGGATCAGCAGCTTGGGCTCGCGGCCCCAGGCCTTGGCGATCTCGATCATCTGCCGGGTCGGCACCGGAAGAGTGCGCACCTCCCGGCCCACCGCGATCGTCTCGGCGGACAGGCCGATCTCCGCCAGCATCGCCTTCGCCTCGGCCCGTTGCGCGGCGCCGTCCACCAGGAACCGCCGCTTCGACTTGCGCGGGCGGCGGCCCAGCAGCAGGTTCTCCGCCACCGAGAGCTGTCCGACGAGCGGGAACTCCTGGGAGACCATGGCGATACCGAGCTGTCCCGCCGCCTCGGTGGAACCCTCGGCGAGGGGCTCGCCGCCGATCAGGATCTCGCCGCCGTCCCGGTGGACCGATCCGGCCAGGGTGCCCATCAGCGTGGACTTCCCGGCGCCGTTCTCGCCGACCACGCCGACCACCTGGCCGGCGTAGAGGTCGAGTTCCGGCAGGTCGAGGACGCGCACCGGTCCGTAGGACTTGTGCACCCCCCGCAGCCGCGCGGTGACCGCGCGGCCCGGGGTGTTCTCCGTGTCCGTCATGCTCAGCCGATCCCGAGCTTCGTCTCGAGGGACTGGTACGCGCCCAGGTCGGACTTGGTGACCAGACCCACGCCGGAGCTCAGGGTCGAACCGTCCTTCTCCAGGTAGGGCTTGACGAGCGCCATCGTCTTGGCCTTGCCCAACACCTTCTCCGCGGCCAGGAGATACGCACCGGTGTAGCCCTGCTGGTACGGCATCTGCACCACGGTGCCCGAGATGACACCGGACTTGATGAACTTCAGGGTCTGGGCGTCGGAGTCGTCCGACACGATGTGCACCGACGAGGTCTTGCCCGCCGAGGTCACCGCCTGCGCCAGCGCGGGGCCGTCGTAGGAGTAGACGCCGTAGAGGCCGGTGACGTCGGGGTTGTTGGCCAGGATGGTCTCGGCGTCGGAGGTCGCGGTGCTGGCCTGGAGGTTGTCGTTGACCTTCTGGGCGACCGTGATCTTGGTTCCCTTGAGCGCGGCCTCGAAGCCGGCGATGCGCTGGGTGGCGTTCGACGCGGTGAGCGAGCCGACCAGGATGGCCACCTTGCCCTTGCCGCCCAGCACCTGCTTCATCGCGGTGCCCGCCTGGAAGCCGGCGGTGTAGTTCGGCGTGCCCAGGTAGAGCGAGGCGGCATCGGTGCCCGGCAGCGGCGAGTCGATCGCCAGCACGCCGATGCCCTTGTGGACATCGGTGTGGATGGTCCCCGCGGCCGAGGTCGGGTCGATGGCGGAGATCGAGTAGCCGGTGACGCCCTGCGAGCGCAGGGTCTCCAGCTCCGAGTTCTGCTCGGTCAACTTGCCGTTCGGCGGGGCGAAGTAGGTGCACTTGCTCTTCGCCAGGCCGAGGTCGGAGCAGCCCTTGCTGAAGCCGACCTGCCCGGCCTTCCAGTAGTCGGCGGCCACGTTCACGACCATCGCGATGTCGACCTTGGACAGGTCCTTGCCGGCCAGCGCGGACTTCAGCGCCGCGTCGAGCTTGGCGAGGTTCGTCTGGTTGAAGGTGACCGAACCGGCCAAAGCGACCGGGGCCGCGCTGGAGCCCGAACTCGAGCCCGAACCGGCCGAGGAGGAGCCGGAGCTCTTGGAACAGCCGACGGCGGTGAGCGAGATGAGCACCGCGGTCGCGGCGGCCACCGTGCGGGAGCTCCTGCTACGCATCATGGTTGATCAGCGCCCTTCTATGGCGTGTCGGGTCTTTGGCTTGGAGGGTCTTTGGCTCAGCGGGTCTATGGCTTGGCGGGTCTATGGCTTGGCGGGTCTTTGGCTTGGCGGGTCTATGACTTGTGGGGTCTACGACTTGTGGGGGTCGGTGGCTTGTCGAGGTCGGTGGCTTGTCGGGGTGGGTCCGGGGTGGGTCGAGCCCATGCCCGGGTACGGATAGATGCAGACCAGGACGAATCGGCTGCCGTCCGTCCGTCTTGCCCGGCCGACGGGCACACCGGTGCCTGTGAGGGACACACCGGTGCCGGGGAGTCGGGCGGGGACGGTTGGGTGGTGGTCCGCTCGGGGTGCCGGCGTGAGGAGTGGTCGGCTGTCGTCGAGCCGAAAGAAGCCGGCCGTGTGACCACGGCGGGGCGAAAGGTGCGGCCTTGACGGAGTGCCTGACGGTGAGTCAGGACTGGGGGCATTGGGTCGGGAGGCGAGTCACTTCGCCGGTCTCACGACCCAACTGGCCGAAGAAAAGCGGTAGTTGGTTGTACGGCACACATCGGCGACGACCCGTCAGGACCGGGGCGCGGTGCGGCAACCGGATCGTCGGCGAACGCGCCGACTACGAGCGGCTCATGTCGGACTTCCTTGTCTCTGGGCAGGCCGGTGGTACGGCCCGGCGTCGGTCAGCGCCGGGGGCGGGTCGCCGAGGTTCGCACCACCAGACTGGGCGGGATGACGATGTGGGGTGTCTCACCGGCCGCCGGGATCCCGGCATCGGGATCACCGACGATCTCGATCAGCGCGCGCAGGGCGCGTCGGCCGAGTTCGTCGAAGTCCTGGCGGACGGTGGTCAGTGACGGGCCGAAGTACTCGGTCTCCGGCATGTCGTCGAAGCCGATGACGCTGATGTCCTCCGGCACCCGGTGCCCGGCCTGTTGCAGCGCCCGCAGCAGACCGAGGGCCATGTGGTCGTTGGCGCAGAAGACCGCGGTGACCTCGGGGTCGGCGGCAATCCGCCGGCCGTGCTCGAAACCGGTACGGGCCGTCCAGTCACCGCCGACCAGCGGTTCGACCACCGGGGCGCCCCGCTTCTCCAGGGCGGTGCGCCAGCCGGCCTCGCGCTCCTGCGCATCGAGCCAGGAACGCGGCCCGACCAGGTGGTGCACCGTGCGATGCCCCAGGTCGAGCAGGTAGTTGGTGGCGAGTTCGGCACCCGCCTCGTTGTCCACGGCGACCGAGGCCAGCGCGGTGTGGGTGCCGCAGCCGACCGCGACCAGGGCCACGTCCGGCGGCACGTTCGCCAGTGCGCCGACCGCGGAGGTCTGCGGCGCGATGACGATGATCCCCTCCACACCCTGGTCCCGAAGACGGTCGACGGCGTCCAGCACCGAGCGCCGGTCGAGCGCGCCGACGGCGGCCACGGTGACGAAGTACTCGTGCTGCCGGGCCGCCTGCTCGATGCCGTAGAGCATGCAAGCGGGGCCGTACAGCGTGGTGTTGAAGCTGATCACGCCCAGGGTGCGGGTGCGGCGGGTCGCCAGGGTGCGGGCTGCCGCGTTGGGGCGGTAACCGAGTTCGCGGACGGCGGCGAGCACCCGGTCCCGGGTGGCGGGCCGCACGTTCGGGTGGTCGTTGAGGACCCGCGAGACGGTCTGGTGCGAGACGCCCGCGATCCGGGCCACGTCCGCCATCACCGGTGCACGATCCGCGTCCATGGTCCACCTCCTCACAGCCGTCATCTTTCCATCGGGTGCTTCTCCGGTGGGAGGCAGCGTCCGTGGAGCATTGTTAGCGCACACATTCCGGAGGGGTCAAGGCTCTCCAACCGCTCACATTCGGACCATTGAGACACCGTTGTCAGACCTACCCTTGCCCTCCTGACCTGGGAATCCGTCACCGACGACAGGCCCGCCCCAGCACGGTTGCGCAATTAAGCAAACGGAGCACTTGCCGTTTGTTTCCACACTCTTGACTGTGCGTCAGTGTTGACCGGCCGTTCACCCCGGCGTAAAAAGACGGAGTCGCAAGACCGGTCGACCACAGGCAACAGCCGTTCCAGAGAGCGGATTTGCAGGCCGACCGTCCCCCCATCCCCATCGAGCTCGGATGAGTGACTCCATCCGAGCGGCTCCATTGTTAGCGCTCACAATCTGTCCGCCGCATGGATCGCGAAGTCGCGTCCAACGCCGACTCCGTGTCCCCGCGGCACTTCCCCGGTGCCTGCCACACCGCGCACCGGACGTCCCCCTGCACCCTGCGCCTGCGGCGCCGGGCCGGCGAAGAACGCAAGACGGAAGAGGTTCACAGTGATAGCCAGCCACCTGAGAGGGTTCCGACTGAGGACGGTGGGCGCGGTGCTCGCGCTGCTCGCCGGCATCCTGGTCGGGGCAGTCGGCACCGCGGGCACGGCCCAGGCCGCCTCGTCCCTGCCGTGCGACGTCTACGCCGCCGCGGGGACACCCTGCGCCGCCGCGCACAGCACCACCCGGGCGCTCTACGCCTCGTACAGCGGCTCTCTCTACCAGGTCAAGCGCGCCTCGGACTCCGCCACCACCAACATCGGCGTGCTCTCGGCCGGCGGCTACGCCAACGCCGCGGCCCAGGACACCTTCTGCTCCGGCACGACCTGCATCATCACCAAGATCTACGACCAGAGTTCGAACCACAACGACCTGACCATCGAGGGTCCGGGCGGCAACGGCGGCCAGGACGTCGGCGCGATCGCCAACGCCCTTCCGGTCAAGGTCGCCGGCCACGCGGCCTACGGCATCTTCGTGTCCGCCGGCGTCGGCTACCGCGACAACAGCACCACGGGCATCGCCACCGGCAGCTCCCCCGAGGGCACGTACATGGTGACCAGCGGCCACCACGTGAACAACCGCTGCTGCTTCGACTACGGCAACGCCGAGACGTCCGGCAACGACACCGGCAACGGCCACATGGACGCGCTCAACTTCGGTACGGAGTGCTGGTTCACGTGTTCCGGATCCGGCCCCTGGGTCGAGGCCGACCTGGAGAACGGGCTGTTCTTCGGAGCGAACGGCGCCTACTCGGGCAACACCGGCGTCTCCAGCGAGTACGTCACCGCGATGGAGAAGAACAACGGCACGAGTACGTACGCGATCAAGGGCGGCAACGCCCAGTCGGGCTCCCTGACCACCTTCTACAACGGGGCCCTGCCCACCACCAGCGGATACCGCCCGATGCACAAGGAGGGCGCCATCGTCCTCGGCACCGGCGGTGACAACAGCAACGGGTCCGACGGTTCCTTCTTCGAAGGAGTCATGACCTCCGGCTACCCGACCGACGCGGCCGACAACGCCGTACAGGCCAACGTCACCTCCGTCGGCTACACCACCCCGACCGCCACCTTCCCGGTGACCGGCACCGCCTACCGCCTGACCAACGTCAACAGCGGCAAGGTCCTCGACGCGGTCAACTGCGGTACGGCCAACGGAACTTCGATCGACCAGTGGGCCTCGCTAGGCAACACCTGCCAGCAATGGAAGTTCGCCAGTGCGGGCAACGGCCACTACACGATCACCAACGTCAACAGCGGCAAGGTCCTCGACTCCGTGAACTGCGGACAGAGCAACGGCACGTCCCTGGACCTGTGGGCCGCGCTGGGCAATCTGTGCCAGGAGTGGGACGTCACCCACGTCGGCAGCCACTACACCATCACCAACGTCGGCAACGGCATGGCCGTCGACGTGACGAACTGCGGCACCGCCAACGGCGCTGTGGTCCGGCAGTGGCAGCAGCTCGACAACACATGCCAGCAGTGGGACATCGCCGGCTGACCGAACCACCAGGTCGCCGACGGCCCGCCGGACTCCCCACCGGCGGGCCGTCGGCCCAGGTCAGAGCAGAGCGGGGAGCGGGCAGAGGAGTCGGGCTGTACGCGGGCAAATCTGGCATGCACAGCTCAATGCCCGCCTCTCCGCCGGAGCCACAGCCGGATCATCCATCGCCCAAGGCACCTACCGCCGCACGAAGCCTTGCGGCCTCTGGCGTGTCATATCTAAAATATTGCTGCCAATTCTCACGTGCGACGAAATTTCTTCGGTAAACGGCTATCGAGAGTAGGTACCTCCATGACGGTTGCCGCTGCGTCGACGGTCCACCCCGACGAGGTGCACGAGAGGCTCGGTCGCCATGTGCTGACCGACGGTTTCAAACTTGTGCTCGACCCGCTCGCCAGCCAGGGCTCGTGGATCGTGGACGCGCGCACCGGTGAGAGGTTCCTCGACCTGTACTCGTTCTTCGCGTCCGCCCCGCTGGGGCTCAACGCGCGAGGCATCGTGGACGATCCGGACTTCATGGCCCTGCTTGCACAGGTGGCGGCGAACAAGCCCGCCAACCCCGACATCTACACCACGCACTACGCCGAGTTCGTCGAGACGTTCGCCCGGGTGCTGGGTGATCCGGACCTGCCGAGACTGTTCTTCGTCGAGGGCGGCGCGCTCGCCGTCGAAAACGCGCTCAAGACGGCGTTCGACTGGAAGAGCCGCCGCAACGAGGCCGCAGGCCGCTCACCGGAGCTCGGCACCAAGGTGCTCCACCTCAGGCAGGCATTCCACGGCCGCAGCGGTTACACGCTCTCGCTGACCAACACCGAGCCCAACAAGACGGCCCGTTTCCCGAAGTTCGACTGGCCGCGCATCGACGTGCCCGCTGTGCGGTTCCCCCTCGAACGCCACCTTGCCGAGGTCGAGGAGGCCGAGCGAGGGGCCCTCGATCAGGCGCGGCGAGCGTTCGAGGACAACCCGCACGACATCGCCTGCTTCCTCGCCGAGCCGATCCAGGGTGAGGGGGGCGACAACCACATGCGCCCGGAGTTCCTGCAGGCGATGCAGGCGCTCTGTCACGAGTACGACGCGCTGTTCGTGCTCGACGAGGTGCAGACCGGGGTGGGGATCACCGGCACCACCTGGGCCTACCAGCAACTCGGTCTCGAGCCGGATATCGTCGCCTTCGCCAAGAAGGTCCAGCTCGGTGGCATCATGGCCGGCCGCCGGGTCGACCAGGTACCCGACAACGTCCTGCGGGTATCCGGTCGGATCAACTCCACCTGGGGCGGCGGGCTGGTCGACATGGTCCGCTCTCGCCGCATCCTGGAGATCATCGAAAGGGACGACCTGGTGGCCTTTGCAGCTGCCGTAGGAGCGTGGTTCCTGACCGAACTGCGTGATCTCGAAGTCCGGCACACACCGGTGGCGGCCAACGCGCGAGGACGCGGACTGATGTGCGCCATCGATCTGTCCGACAGCGGCGCTCGCGACGAGGTGGTGCGCCGGTTGCGAACCGAGGAGCAGGTGATCGCATTGCCGTGTGGCGAGCGTACGGTGCGCTTCCGCCCCGCCCTGTCCATCACCCAGGACGAGCTCGAGATCGCCCTGCGGGCCCTCGACCGGGTCCTCGCCGGCCTGCACTGACCCGTCCGTACCAGCCGACGCCCTACCAGCCGATCCCATCCATACCCCCGCCTACCGGCCGCCCCCGTCCCCGCCGACAAGGAGCAAGTCATGGCCCGTTCCGTCGCTTCGATCGTTGCCGGCCATCCGGTCGCCGGCGCTCCCGGCGGGACTCTCCGGCGCCCCAATCCCGGTCGTACCGCCGAGCTGGTCAGTGAGGTCTCGCTCGGGAACGCCTCGACCTTCGTCGAGGCCGCCAGGGCCGCGAAGGCGGCTCAGCGATCTTGGGCGGATGTTCCCGCGCCGGTGCGCGGGTCCGCGATCGGAAAGATCGGCCGGCTCGTCGAAGCGAACAAGGACCGGCTCGCCCGCATCGTCACCGAAGAGATCGGCAAGCCCCTCGCAGAGGCACTCGGCGAGGTCCAGGAGATCATCGACACCTGCGACTTCTTCCTGGGCGAGGGGCGCAGGCTGTACGGGCAGACGGTGCCCTCGGAGATGCCGGACAAGCAGCTGTTCACCTTCCGCAACCCCATGGGCGCGGCCGCGGTGATCACCGCCGGCAATTTCCCGGTGGCCGTACCGTCCTGGTATCTCGTGCCGGCCCTCGTGACCGGCAACACCGTGGTCTGGAAGCCCGCCGAGTACGCCGCCTCGAGCGCGAAGGCTCTCTTCGAGCTGTTCGTGCACGGCGGCGGCCTGCCCGACGGCGTACTCAACCTCGTACTCGCCAACGGGGAGCAGACATACACCGGTCTGGAGACCTCTCTCGACGCCGGACTGATCGACAAGGTCGGCTTCACCGGTTCCACGGCCGTCGGCCGGAAGATCGGCGCCCTGTGCGGAAGCCACCTGCAGACCCCGTGTCTGGAGCTGGGCGGCAAGAACCCCCAGGTGGTCACCCCCAGCGCACAGCTCGACCTGGCGGTCGAGGGGGCACTGTTCTCCGGATTCGGCACCGCCGGGCAGCGCTGCACGTCCCTCGGAACGCTCATCGTGCACGAGTCGGTGCACGAGGACTTCCTCGCCCGCTTCGACGCCGCGAGCCGCGCGGCCCGGATCGGGGACGCGTTCGAGGACGTCCTCTACGGCCCCATGCTCGACGAGCGGTTCGCGCAGCGCTACGAGACCTTCCTCGGCTGGATCAAGGACCACCACCGCACGCACGGCTCCGACGGCATGGGACGCATCACAGCCGCCAACCCGCGCAAGGGCTTCGTCGGGGACCCTGAAGCGGGCATGTTCTACCACCCCGTGATCGTCGACGGAGTGCGCCGCGACGACGACCTGTTCCTCACCGAGACCTTCGGCCCCATCGTGGGAGTGACGACCTACCAGACCTTCGACGAGGCGCTCGATCTGGCCAACGCCCACGGTTACGGGCTGTCCGCCGCGATCTACACCACCGATCCGCACGAGGTGTGGACGTACCGGCGCGGCATCTCCGCGGGCATGGTCAGCGTCAACAACACCACCTCCGGAGCCGAGGCGCACCTGCCGTTCGGCGGCAACGGCAAGTCCGGCAACGGCAGTCGCCAGTCGGGCCAGTGGGTGCTCGACCAGTTCACCCGCTGGCAGTCGATGAACTGGGACCACTCCGGCCGTCTGCAGAAAGCGCAGATGGACGTGGCCACGCTCGAACCCGACATGTCGTTCCGCCTGTGAGCGCCGTCGAGGACCTGGACCGGCACTTCCGCGAGACGGTGGCCGCTCTCCGGTCGTCAGACGAGGCGATCCAGCTGCCCGCCGGCGGACTGGACACCCGTACCGCAATGGACGTGTTCGACGCCCAACTGGAGAGCCGGCACACCGACTTCGCCGCGCGCTGGATGCAGCAGCAGGGCCGCGGCTACTACACCATCGGGTCGAGCGGGCACGAAGGCAACGCCGCACTCGCCCTCGCGTTGCGCCCCACCGACCCGGCGTTGCTGCACTACCGCTCCGGCGCCTTCTACTGTGCCCGCGCCCGGCAGGCCGGCGGCGTCGACGCGGTCAGGGACATGCTGCTGGGAGTGGCCGCCGGGGCCGACGAGCCGATCGCGGGTGGCCGGCACAAGGTGTACGGGCGTCACGAACTGGCCGTCATCCCGCAGACGTCGACCATCGCCTCCCACCTGCCGCGCGCGGTCGGGGTGGCATGGAGCATCGCCCGCGCCAAACGGCTCGGGACCGAGTGCGCCTGGCCCGGCGATGCCGTGGTCTGCTGTTCCTTCGGCGACGCCTCGGTGAACCACTCCACGGCGGCAGGCGCCATCAACAGCGCCTGCCACGCGGCCTACCAGGGTCTCCCGATGCCGATCCTGTTCGTCTGCGAGGACAACGGCCTGGGCATCAGCGTGCCGACACCGCACGACTGGGTACGGCAGGCCTACAGCAACCGGCCTTCTCTCACGTACTTCGCCGCGGACGGCTGCGATCCGCAAGCTGCCTTCAACACCGCGTACGAGGCAGTGACCCACGTACGCAAGAACCGTCAACCCGCCTTCCTCCACCTGTCGATGGTGCGCTTCCTCGGCCACGCGGGGTCGGACGCCGAAGCCGCGTACCGAATGCCGTCCGAGGTCGCCGCGGACCTGGAACGCGACCCGCTGCTGGCCACGGCCCGGCTGCTCACAACGGCCGGAGTCCTCACCCGGCAGCAGGTTCTCGACCGGTACGACGAGGTAGGCGGACAGGTATTGGCTGTGGCCAAGGAGGCCCTCGAGAGCGAGCCCCTGACCACCGCCACGCAGATCGCCGCCCCCATCGCACCCCGCCGCCCCGAGCTGGTGGCGGCCGAGGCACGCCGTACCGGCGAACCGCCCACAGCCCCCGTCGGCGAACCGGTCACCGTCGCCCAGGCCATCACCCACACACTCGCCGACCTGCTGGGCAGCCACCCGGAGATGGTGGTGTTCGGCGAGGACGTCGGCCGCAAGGGCGGGGTCTACGGAGTGACCCGGGGATTGCAGCGCCGCTTCGGTACGGCCCGGGTCTTCGACACCCTGCTGGACGAGCAGGCGATCCTGGGCCTGGCGCTGGGGGCGGGCCTGTCCGGGCTGCTCCCGGTGCCGGAGATCCAATACCTCGCCTACTTGCACAATGCCGAGGACCAACTGCGCGGCGAGGCCGCCACGCTCCAGTTCTTCTCCCGGGGCCAGTACCGCAATCCCCTGGTCGTCCGCATCGCCGGCTACGGCTACCAGCGCGGATTCGGCGGCCACTTCCACAACGACAACGCGGTGGGTGCCCTGCGAGACATCCCCGGCCTGGTGGTCGCTTCCCCCTCGCGCCCCGATGACGCGGCAGCGATGCTTCGCACATGTGTGGCGGCGGGGAAGGTGGACGGAACGGTCAGCGCCTTCCTGGAGCCGATCGCGCTGTACCACACGCGAGATCTCCACGCGGACGGCGACAACGCCTGGCTGACCGCATACCCGCCCCCCGCGGAACACGTACCGATCGGCCGGGCACGCACCTACGGCACAGGCACAGACCTGACCCTCGTAACCTTCGGCAACGGCCTCCCCATCTCCCTTCGAACCGCCCGCCGCCTGGAGCAACAGGGCATCGCCAGCCGGGTCGTCGACCTGCGCTGGCTGGCACCCCTGCCGGTCGACGACCTGCTGCGGGAAGCCCGCGCGACGGGACGCGTCCTCGTGGTCGACGAGACCCGCCGTACGGGAGGTGTGTCGGAGGGAGTCATCACCGCCCTGATCGATGCCGGGTTCAGCGGGGCGGTGCGACGGGTCGCGAGCGTGGACAGCTTTGTCCCACTGGGGAAGGCGGCGGAGTTGGTGCTGGTGTCGGAGGCGGACGTCGAGGGGGCTGCCGTGGAGTTGCTCTCAGCGGGCCCGCACGCTGACGGGTGACGGCTGGCCGGGCTCCGGGGGTTCCCGGGGCGAAGTCGGACTGGGGACCTTCGTAGCCGACCCCCTGCCGTCCGCAGGCGAAGCCCCCTGACCATCCACCCAGCCGAAGCCTCGCCCTATCCCGGTCAGCGGTTCAGGCTGGGGCCGTAACGGCAGACGAGTCGGGCTGTACGCCGGGTTCTGTCGCCCGGTCGCCTCGCGGCGGCCGGGGAGACGGCCATCCATCTAGGGCCGGCGTTGCCGCCGGCCTCGTGCGGTCTACCCGGGGACTCGGGCGGGCAGCCCTCGAACGTCCCCGCAGGAGCGCCGAGGCGCTCCCTTTTGACCTTGCTCCGGGTGGGGTTTACCTAGCTGCCCAGGTCGCCCTGGGCACTGGTGGTCTCTTACACCACCGTTTCACCCTTACCGAGGACCGCCCTCCATAAAGGAGCACAGCCCCGGCGGTCTGTTTTCTGTGGCACTGTCCCGCGGGTCACCCCGGGTGGCCGTTAGCCATCACCCTGCCCTGTGGAGCCCGGACGTTCCTCGGGAAGCCCCCCGTCAAGGGGACTCCACGCGGCCGTCCGCCCGGCTCGTCTGCCGTGTCGACCATGCTACCGGGCGTGTGGACGCCTTCCGCCCCGGTCCCGCCGTCGCCAGGACCGAGCCCGCCAGGATCAGGGCGAAGGCCGCGGCGATTCCCGGAGTCAGGCGCTCGCCCAGGAACAGCGCTCCGGCCGCCACCGCCACCGCCGGGTTGACGTAGGTGAAGACCGTCGCCCGGGTCGGGCCCGCCTCCTTGATCAGTTCCAGGAAGGCGACGAAGGCGAGGGCCGTGCAGATCACGCCGAGGCCGATGAGGGCGGTCAGAACCGAGGCGGAGGGCATCGAGGAGGGCCAGGTGGCTGCCGCGGGCGCCGCGTAGACCAGGGCCGCCAGCGCCAGGCAGGGGGCCGTGAGCTGCAGCGTCGGTACGTCCTTCAGCCACCGTGCCGCGATCAACGGCGCCGTCGCGTACCCCAGCACCGTCAGGAACACCTCGGCCAGGGAGCGCGCGTCGCCGCCGGTGAGATGCGGAACGGTGAGTACGCCCACGCCCGCCAGGCCCAACGCCAGCCCCGTCATCCGCCGTACTCCCAGCCGTTCCGTGTCGCCGAAGAAGCGGGCCAGGAGGACGCCGACGATCGGTACACCTGCGATGAGCAGGCCCGCCGTCGAGCTGGAGAGGTGGCGCTCGGCGTCCGTGAGCGTGAACCACGGGCCGATGATCTCGATGCACGCGAAGGCCAGCATGGGCAGCCAGTGGGTGCGGACGGTCCGGATCAGGCCGCCGCCGCGGATCGCGAAGGGGAGCAGGAGTACGGCGCCGAGGGCGCAGCGCGTGAACACCACCACGGACGGGGAGAGCGGAGCCTCCACCGCCACCTTGATCATCAGGTAGGGGATGCCCCAGACCACTCCCATCAGGGAGAACAGGAACCAGCCGCGTGCAGTCATACGGCGAGTTTCGGCCGGGTCAGGCCCTGACGTCTTGAACGCTGTTGCGGTACGCCGCCGGGGTCACCCCGAGCACGCGGCGGAACCAGCGGGTCAGGTGCGCCTGGTCGGCGAAGCCGACGAGGGAGGCCACATCGGCCGGGCGCAGGCCGGTCTCCAGGAGGTGGCGGGCCCTGGTCACCCGGTGCTGGGCCAGCCAGGCGTACGGCGGTATCCCCATCGTCGTACGGAAGGCGCGGAGGAGTTGGTAGCGGGACAGGCCCAGGTCGGCGGCCAGGGCGGACAGGGAGGGCGGGTCCAGCAGTTCGTCTGCCAGGCGGTCTCGTACGGCGTGGGCGATGTGGCCGGCGCCCGCTATGTCGTCCGTCGTCGGGCGGGCCGTGGAGTGGCGGCGGGCCAGGGCCGTGAGCAGCCAGGGGAGGCGGGATTCCGCCTCCAGGGGGTCCGGGCAGGTGTTGAGGTCGGTGTGGGTGCGGAGGATGGCGGCGGCCAGTTCGGGGTCGTCTATCAGCGGCTCGCGGAAGTGAGGGACGCGGTCGCCGAAGGTGCCGTCGGTGAGGAGGCCGGGGGCGGCGTAGAGAGCGCGGTAGGAGTAGCCGTCGGTGGCGTTGCCGGGGCCGCCGGTGTGCATCTCGCCGGGGGCCAGCACGACGATGGAGCCGGGGCCGGGACGGATGTGGCCGCCCCGGTAGTCGATGACCTCGGAGCCGGCCACGCAGACGCCGACCGTGAACTCGTCGTGGGCGTGCGGGGCGTAGACGTGCTTGTCGAAGTGGGCGGTCAGGAGGTCGAGCGGGGGCCCGCAACGCCCCAGCCGCGCCCTGGTCCACAGCGCCTGCTCCACGCGCCGCCCCCTTTCCGTCGTCCACAGGGTGCAACGCCGGGGAGCTCGGAGAAAGTCCGCGGTGCTCGTACTCGTCCGAGCGATCACGCAGGCGCGAAGCGCACCCTCGCCGCTCCCGGGTCGGCCTGCGTCAGCCGTACCCGCAGGCGTTCCCCCAGCGGTAGCTGCTCGTCGTCCTCGACTCGGCCGATGATTGCCGGGGACTCCAACTGGACGGTGCCGAGGGTGGGTTGGTGTTCGTCCACGTCCACTACATAGCCGTCGAACACCTCACCCACCCGGTCCTTGAGCAGTGCCGCCTCCACGATGTCGACGCATGCGCGCTCGACCGTGCCCGCGCGGCGGGTGCCGTCGGCCATCTCGTGCGGCAGCACGCCCAGCGCGGCGAGCACCCAGTCGGGCGGGGTCTCACCCGCGACGGCCGCGAGGCAGATCTCCGAGGCGTACCGGTCGGCCAGGCGGCGCAGGGGGGCCGTGCAGTGGGCGTAGGGGGCGGCGACCGCGGCGTGCGTGGTGATGGGCGGGAGGTTGCCGTCCCGGAAGACCGTGTAGCCGGCGCCGCGCAGCAGCGTCGTGCACTCCTGGAGGAAGGCCGCGTGGTCGGGGCGGTGCGGGTCGAGGGAACGGACGAGTTGCGCGTACGAGACGTGGTGCGGCCAGTCGATGTGCAGCGCCTGCGCGGTACGGCGGAGGCGGCCGACCGCGCCGTCGGGGGCGGCGGGGAGGGTGCGCAGGACGCCCGTCCCATGGGTGAGCATCAGATCGGCGGCCGCCATCCCCGTCAGCAGGGAGATCTGCGCGTTCCAGCCGTCGGCGGGGAGCGGGGCCCGGTAGTTCAGTTCGTACGTGTGGTCGCGCTCGACGATCTCCTGCTCGGGGACGTTGAGCGAGATGCCGCCCCGCTCCACCTCCAGTCGCTCCCGCGCCTGCCCGACCTCCTTGAGCAGCGCGAGCGGCTCCTCGGCCGTCCTGTCGTCGATCCGCTTCTGTACGTCGGCGTAGTCGAGCTTGGCGCGGCTGCGGACGAGGGCGCGGCGGACGTCGACGGCGACGGTGCGGCCGTCCGCGTCGAGGTCGATCGTCCACAGGACGGCGGGGCGGGCCCGGTCCGGGAGCAGGCTGGCGGCGCCCTCGCTGAGCAGCACGGGGTGCAGCGGGACCTTCTCGTCCGGGAAGTACAGGGTGGTCACCCGCCGGTGGGTCTCCGCGTCCAGTGCCGATCCCGGTACGACGAAGGCGGCGGCGTCGGCGATGGCGTACCGGACTCGGTGGCCGGTGCCTCGGCGGGACAGGTGCATCGCCTGGTCGAGGTCGGTGGAGGTGGGTGGGTCGATGGTGAAGAAGGGGATGTCGGTGGCGTCGTAGGAGGGGAGGGTCGGGGCCTTCGCGGCCCGTTCGGCCTCGGTGAGGGCCTCGGGCGGGAAGCTCTCGGGGACGCCGAGTTCGGTGCGCAGCGCGCTGAGGGCGGCCCGGAGGGGGGCTTCGGGGGCGCCGGTCACGCGGATGTGGCGGCTGGGCATGTAGCGAGCGTAGGGCGGAGGCGCTCGGGTGGCACGCCGTACGCTGTCGCAGAGCTCAAACAGAAGGAGATCTTCCGTGCTGGTCCTGCTGCCTCCCTCCGAAGGCAAGGCCTCCTCCGGCCGTAGCGCCCCGCTGAAGCTGGAGTCGCTGTCGTTGCCGGGACTGACCCCCGCCCGCGAGGCCGTACTCGGCGAACTGGTCGAGCTGTGTGCCGGGGACGAGGAGAAGGCGCGGGAGGTGCTCGGGCTGAGCGAGGGTCTGCGGGGCGAGGTCGCGAAGAACACCGCGCTGCCGACTGCCGGGGCCCGGCCCGCCGGGGAGATCTACACGGGGGTGCTGTACGACGCCCTCGACCTGGCCTCTCTGGACGGTGCGGCGAAGAGGCGTGCGGCGCGTTCGCTGCTCGTCTTCTCCGGGTTGTGGGGTGCGGTGCGCATCAACGACCGCATCCCCTCCTACCGGTGCTCGATGGGCGTGAAGCTGCCCGGGCTCGGGGCGCTGGGCACGCACTGGCGGACGCCGATGGCGGACGTGCTGCCCGAGGCCGCCGGGGACGGACTGGTACTGGACCTGCGGTCCTCCGCGTACGCGTCCGCGTGGAAGCCGAAGGGCGAGGTCGCCGGGCGGACGGCGAGCGTACGGGTGCTGCACGCACCGACCCGCAAGGTCGTCAGCCACTTCAACAAGGCGACGAAGGGGCGGATCGTCCGGAGCCTGCTGGCGGTGGGCTCGGCGCCCAAGGGGCCGGCGGAGCTGGTGGAGGTGCTGCGGGAGCTCGGGTACGTGGTGGAGGTGGAGGTTCCGAAGGGGGCCGGGAAGGCCTGGACGCTGGATGTGCTGGTGGACGAGGTGCACTGACCACCACTCGGCCACTCGGCCACTCGATCACTTGACCACTCACGCATTGCAGCATGCGCAACGCCTTTTGCGCATGCTGCACACCGCAGGCACGATGACCCCATGACCTCGCCGCTGCCCGCGCCTCTCCCCGCGCCTCTCCCCGCCTCCCTCCTCGATCTCGCCCCCGTCGTGCCCGTCGTCGTCCTCGATGACGTCGCCGACGCCGTGCCGCTCGCGCGGGCGTTGGTCGCCGGTGGGCTGCCGGCGATCGAGGTGACGCTTCGGACGCCGGTCGCGCTGGAGGCGATCCGGGCGATCGCGGCCGAGGTGCCGGACGCCGTGGTCGGGGCGGGGACCGTCATCACGCCGGAGCAGGTGAAGGAGTCGGTGGCCGCCGGGGCCCGCTTCCTGGTCAGCCCGGGCTGGACGGACGTACTGCTGGAGGCGATGCGGGCGTCCGGGGTGCCGTTCCTGCCGGGGGTGTCGACCACCTCGGAGGTGGTGGCACTGCTGGAGCGCGGGGTGCGGGAGATGAAGTTCTTCCCGGCACAGGCGGCGGGCGGGACGGCGTATCTGAAGTCCCTTGCGGGGCCGTTGCCGCAGGCGCGGTTCTGTCCGACGGGCGGGATCGGTGCCGCGAACGCGCCCGAGTACCTCGGGCTGCCCAACGTCGGCTGTGTGGGCGGGACTTGGATGATCCCCGGGGATGCCGTCGCCGCCGGGGACTGGGTTCGGATCGAGGCGCTGGCGCGCGAGGCGGCGGCGCTCAGGGGATGACGTCGACGGCCCGCGTGCCGGTCAGCGCAGGTGAGACGTGTCGTTGAACAGCCGTACGCTCGCGTTGCCGTCCGCGTAGTAGGCCACCGCCGAGAGGGATGCGGCCGAGAGTTCCATGCGGAACAGGGACTCGGTCGGGGCTCCGAGGGCCAGTTGTACGAACGTCTTGATCGGCGTGACGTGGGTGACGAGGAGGACCGTGCGGCCCGCGTACGCCGCCACCAGCTTGTCCCGGGTGGCTGCGATACGGGTCGCGGTCGCGGCGAAACTCTCGCCGCCGCCGGTCGGTTGGGCCTCCGGGTTGCCCAGCCAGGTGTTCAGGTCGTCCGGATACTGCTCGCGCACCTCGGCGAACGTCAGCCCCTCCCAGGCGCCGAAGTCCGTCTCACGCAGCCCGTCCTCGACACTCACCTCGAGGCCGAGGTGCGCGGCGACGATGCCTGCGGTCTCGCGGGTGCGGGCGAGGGGCGACGCGACGATCGCCTGGATCGTGCCGCGCCGGGCCAGCGCGGCCCCGGCCCGCTCGGCCTGATCCCGGCCGACCTCGGACAGCGAGGGGTTGGTGCCACCGCTGCCCGAGAACCGCTTCTGCGGGGTCAGCGGAGTCTCACCGTGCCGCAGGAGTACGAAGGTCGCGGGTGCGCCCATGTCTGCGGGAGCCCAGCCGGGGGTTGCGACAGCGGTGGCGGCCCGCACATCGGCGTCGGCCTTCGCGGCCTGCACGTCAGCGTCGGCCTTGGCGGCCCGCACGTCCGCATCGCCCTTCGCCGCCCGGCCGTTCGCCAAAGCCGCCCGTGCTCGTGCCGCGCCCGCCGCCGCGTCTCCCGGCGGGCCCGACGGCTCGGGGGCCGCGGCCCGCGCGGTGCGCGCGTCCAGCTCCGCCGTGGATGCGGACGGCGACCACTGCTCGCCCCGCTTCCCGGCGTCCATCGCCTCGTTCGCGAGCCGGTCCGCGTGCTTGTTCTGCTCGCGCGGGATCCACTCGTACGTCACCTGGTCCGCCGGCAGGACGCGGGCCGCCTGCGTCGCCAGGGGCTTCATGTCGGGGTGCTTGATCTTCCAGCGGCCCGACATCTGCTCGACGACCAGCTTGGAGTCCATGCGGACGTGGACCTTGGCGGAGGGGTCCAGTTCGTGGGCGGCGCGCAGGCCCGCGAGCAGGCCGCGGTACTCGGCGACGTTGTTGGTGGCGACGCCGATGTACTCGGCCGCCTCCACCAGGGTCTCCCCCGTCGTCGCGTCGAGCACGACGGATCCGTAGCCCGCGGGGCCCGGGTTGCCCCGCGACCCGCCGTCCGCCTCGACGATGAACTCCCGCACGCGCAAAGCCCCTTACCGGTCCTTACGGACCCTTACCGGTCCCTGCGGACCCTTACAGACCCGACTCGGACGTACGCACCAGGATGCGGCGGCAGTTCTCGCAGCGCACCACCGTGTCGGGGGCGGCCGAGCGGATCTCGTTGATGTCGGTGATCGCCAGCTCCTGGCGGCAGCCCTGGCAGGTGCGCTGGTACAGCTTGGCCGCGCCGATGCCGCCCTGCTGCGCGCGCAGCTTGTCGTAGAGCTTGAGGAGGTCGGCGGGGATGGTGCCCGCGATGACCTCGCGCTCCTTCGTCACGGTGGCCACCTCGCCGTCGATCTCCTCGACCGCGGCGTCCCGGCGCGCGCTCGCGTCGTCGATCTTCGACTGGACGGAGGAGACCCGCCCGGTGAGCTCGACGACCCGCTCCTGCACGGACTCGATGCGCTCCATGACCTCCAGGACGACGTCCTCGAGGTCGCCCTGCCGCTTGGCGAGGGAGGCGATCTCGCGCTGGAGGTTCTCCAGGTCCTTGGGCGAGGTGACGGCACCGGAGTCCAGACGCTGCTGGTCGCGCACGGCGCGCTGGCGCACCTGGTCCACGTCCTGCTCGGCCTTGGTCTGCTCGCGGGCGGTGTCGCTCTCCTCGGTCTGCGCGGCCACCAGCAGGTCGCGCAGCTGCGTGAGGTCCTTGGTCAGCGACTCGATCTCGGCGTGCTCGGGCAGCGACCTGCGCCGGTGCGCGAGTTGCTGCAGGCGGACGTCGAGGGCCTGGACGTCGAGGAGTCGGATCTGGTCGGCGGGCGCGGCGTTCAGTTGGGGGCTCCCATTGCGCTAGAGGTCGGGTTGGACGCCGCGTGGGCGGTCCAGGGGTCGGTGACCGTCTTCGAGACGTGGACGCGCAGGCCCCATCCGTTGCGGTCGGAGATCTCGTCGAGCTGGGTTGCGGCCAGCTCGCACCAGGGCCACTCGGTGGCCCAGTGCGCCGCGTCGAGCAGCGCGAGGGGACTGTGGGACACGGCCTCGGAGGCCGGGTGGTGGCGCAGGTCCGAGGTGAGGAAGGCGTCGACACCGGATGCGCGTACGTCGTCGAAGAGGCTGTCGCCGGAGCCGCCGCTCACGGCGACCGTGCGGACGATCGCCTCGGGGTCGCCGGCGACGCGGATGCCCTGTGCGGTGGCGGGCAGCCGCTCGGCGGCGCGGGCGGCGAACTCGCGCAGCGGCAGCGGGTGGTCCAGCTCGCAGATGCGGCCCAGGCCGCGGCGGCCGGAGGGGTCGGTCGGGTCCGGCACCAGGGGGCGTACGACTCGCAGGTCGAGGGCGCCGGCGAGGGCGTCGGAGACACCGGGGTCCGCCGTGTCGGCGTTCGTGTGGGCCACGTGCAGCGCGATGTCGTTCTTGATGAGGGTGTGCACGACGCGGCCCTTGAAGGTGGAGGCCGCGACCGTCGTCGTACCGCGAAGGTAGAGCGGGTGGTGGGTGACCAGCAGGTCGGCGCCCAGCTTCACCGCCTCGTCGACGATCTCCCGCACGGGGTCGACCGCGAACAGGACCCGCGTGACCTCCTGGTCGGGTTCGCCCACGACGGTGCCGACCGCGTCCCAGGACTCGGCCCGCTCGGCGGGCCACAGCTTCTCCAGCGCGGTGATGACTTCAGACAGACGGGGCACGGTCAAAAGGCTACCTGGCTGATCTGTGCCGCTGAACCGATGCCCGATTCCGGGCACGACGATCCCGGCGCCGCCGGGTGCACCCCGGACCACGCCCAGCACACCCGTCCCCGTTTCCACAGGCGAATCGTTCCTGGGCCACCCTTATGTGTGAAGCAGGAGCTTCGTGGTCCCACGTGTGTGCGTGCGAAAACTAGCTTCGTCGCCGGAGGTGACCAGACCATGACGGCGTGTGCGATCGAGCCCGAGGCTGCCGCCGAGGACGGTGCCCCGCGATCGGGCTGCACCATCACCGCGGACGGTGCCTACGCCGCCCGGCTCGCGCTGGACGGCGACTCCTGGTTCCCGGAGCGCTGGACGCTGGACGGCCCCGAGCCGTACGCCGTGCCACTGCCCGGAAACCAGCCCGAGGAACCCGGCACCGAGGTGCAGCCGATGGGCGACGGGCGGGTCCTCATCTGCCGGCGGGCGGCCGGGCGGCACGTGTTCTCGCTGCTCTACCCGACCGGGCCCGACACCGGCGAGCTGCTGATCGGCGCGGTCGAGTGCCCGGACGAGGACACCCGGTTGCGGCTGCTGCCGCCCGCGCCGGGCGGCGAGAAGGCGTACGCCCTCGCGGTGGGCCGGCGGTCCAGCACGGTGTGGCTGGTGGCGGGCGGCGCCTTCGGGCCCGAGCACGTGGCGGAGATCCCGGGACGCTGCTCGGGCGGGGTGTGGCTGGACCGCACGGGGCGGATGCTGGTCCTCGACCGTGAGGTCGGCGGCCGGACCAAGGCGGTCGTGGTCGACCTGGAGCGGGCCGGCGAGGTCTCGCCCCTGCTGCAGATCGCCGACGGCAGCGACGACCGGCTGCTGCTCGCCGATCCGGACAGCGGTCTGCTGCTGATCCGCTCGGACGCGCCGTCGCCGGGCGAGGAGCGGCTGGGCTGGGGGGTGCTGGGCAGCACGCTGCCGGTGCGTTTCCCGGAGTGCCTGCGGCTGCCCGACTGTGCCGTCACCCCCTTCGCCATCCAGCCGGATCAGGTGCTGATGCCGGAGAGCTGCGGGGTGGCGCTGCGCTTCGAAGGGTCCGTCGGCAGCTGGGTGGGGCTGTGGCGCCCCGACCGGCGGCAGGTGCTCCATCTCCCGGCGCCCGAGGGGTGGTTGGCGGGCGCGGGGCTCTGGACCAGGGACGGGGTGCTCCAACTGCCGTACGCCACGGCCGAGGTGCCGTGCGGCGTGGCGCGGATGGTGGCGCCCCCGGGGGAGACGGGGGAATCGGGGGATCCGGGGGAATCAGGGGGCGCGGGCCCGGAGGGTCCGGTCTCGGAACCGGACCCTCCGGAGCCTGTCGCGCCGCGTCCCGTGCCCTTGCAGCAAGCGCCCTTGGGACGTCTTGTAACGAAGTAGTGGCGATGGGCGTGCCCGGCTGGATTCGCACGGAGGGTGGCCGGTTAAACTCGCCCGGCTGTTAGAAAGATCATGTTGACGGGGTGAATCCTTCCGATGAGCGACGCACGCACCATGCAGCCGCTGTCCGCCGAGTCCCAGGAAGACGCCGGCCAAGGCCGGCACCGGGGTCCGGTCTCGGTCCAAGACGGTGACTCGGCCCCTCGCGGCCGGCACCGCAAGCCGGCCGAGAACACCGAAGTGGCTGCCTGACGGTACACAGGAAAGGGGCCCGCACGTCACCGACGACGTGCGGGCCCCTTCCGTATGTCTGCGGGTTTGTCTGCGCGTATGTCTGCGCCCTCGCGTGTCCGTGCCCTCCCGTGCCTGAGCCCGCGTAAGTCCAAGTCGGCCTATGTCTGGGCCCGTTTGAGCCCCAGCACCTCCGCCGCTGCGAACGTCTCACCCGGCGGCCGCTCCGCGTAGTGCGGGCTGAGCAGGGCGTCGAGTTCGTCGTACGTGAAGGTGTCCTGCCTGCTGTCGAACCGGGCCCGCACCCGCGGCCGTTCGACGACCGCGACCATGCCGCCGTGCACGACGAGCAGTTGGCCGTTGACGCGGGCGGCGGCGGGTGAGGCCAAGTAGCCGACGAGCGGGGCGACATGCTCGGGGGCGAGGGGGTCGAGGCCCTGCGGCGACTGCTCGAAGCCGGCGAAGACGTCCTCGGTCATCCGGGTGCGGGCGCGCGGGCAGATCGCGTTGGCCGTCACGCCGTACTTGGCCAGGGCGAGGGCCGTGGAGGTGGTCAGGCCGACGATTCCGCCTTTCGCCGCCGCGTAGTTGGGCTGTCCGGCCGAGCCCGCGAGGAAGGCCTCCGACGACGTGTTCACGATCCGTCCGTAGACCTGCCCGCCGGTGGCCTTGGACCGCTCGCGCCAGTGCGCGGCCGCGAAGTGGGTCGTGTTGAAGTGGCCCTTGAGGTGGACCCGGATCACCGAGTCCCACTCGCCCTCGGTCATGGAGAAGACCATACGGTCGCGCAGGATGCCCGCGTTGTTGACCAGGATGTCCAGCTTGCCGAACTCCGTGATCGCCAACTCGACGAGTTCCCGGGCCTGTTGGAAGTCGGCGACGTCCCCGGTGTGGGCGACCGCGCGGCCGCCGGCCTTGCGGATCTCGGCGGCGACCTCCTCGGCGGGGGCCGCGGAGGCCTCCCCCGAGCCGTCCCGGCCCGGTTGCCCGAAGTCGTTGACGACGACGGCCGCGCCGAGCCGGGCGAGTTCGAGCGCCTCGGCCCGGCCCAGGCCGCGACCGGCACCGGTGACGACGGCGGACAGTCCCTCGAGTGGCAGCGACGGCAGCGACACGGACACCTCCCTCAGATCTCGATGCAGGTACGAAGGGCCGTACCGGTCCGCATCTGGTCCAGCGCCTCGTTGATCTCGCTCAACGGCACCCGGTGCGTGATCAGGCCCTCCAGGTCGATACGGCCCGCCCGCCACAGGGCGATGGTCCGCTCGTAGGAGCGCAGGACGTCGCCGCCGCCGTACAGCGACGGCAGGATCCGCTTCTCGTCGAAGAACAGCTCGAACATGTTGAGCTGCAGGAAGTCGTCCATGGCGCCCGCGCCGACGACGACGAGCGTGCCACCGCGCCGCGTGTTCTCGTACGCCGTGCGGGCGGTGGCCGCCTTGCCGACGACCTCGAAGACGTAGTCGAAGCCCTCGCCGGCGGTGACCTGTTGCTTGGCGTCGGGCAGTTCCTCCGGCGAGATCGCCTTCGTGGCACCGAACTTGAGGGCGGACTCGCGGCGTGAGGCGACCGGGTCGACGGCGACGATCTCGGCCGCGCCCCTGAGCCGCGCGCCCTGGATCGCGGAGATGCCGACGCCGCCGCAGCCGATGACGGCTACCGACGAACCGGCCTCCAGGTCCGCGGTGTTGAGCGCGGCGCCCAGGCCCGTGGTGACCCCGCAGCCGATCAGCGCGGCGATGTCGAAGGGCACGTCGTCGGGTATCGGCACCGCGCAGCCCGCGTCGACGACGACCTCCTCGGTGAAGGTGCCGGTGCCCGCGAAGCCGAAGACGTCCCCGCCCGGGCGCCGGAAGTTGGGGGTGCCGGCGTTCATGAACCCGGCCAGGCACAGTTCGGTCTGCCCGCGCTTGCAGGCCGGACAGGCGCCGCAAGCCGGCAGCCAGCACACGACGACCCGGTCGCCCTCCTTCAAGTGGCTGACGCCTTCGCCGACTTCGACGATCTCGCCCGCGCCCTCGTGCCCGGGCACGAACGGCGCCGGCTGCGGCAGCACCCCGCTCATCGCGGACAGGTCCGAGTGGCACAGCCCGGTGGCCCGCACCCGGATCCTCACCCTGCCGGGCCCGAAGCCCACCGCCTCGACGTCGTCGAAGACCTCCAGCTTGTCCTGACCGATCTCGTGCAGTACGGCTGCGCGCATGGTGCGGCTCCCCTCATGCGGTGGACTGTCCGTGGCTGTTGGGCTGTCGATGGGCTGACGGCGGTCCGTCTCAGGAGTGTTCGACGATCGTGTCGGCGAGGACGGGCACGTCGCCTCGCTCGGCGGCGCTCACGGCCACCCGCACGGTGCTGCCGTCCGGCTGCCACATGCGGATGCGCAGGGTCTCGCCGGGATACACGACCCCGGCGAACCGGGTGGTGTACGACCGCACCCGGGTCACGTCGCCGCCGAGCAGCGTGTCCACGACCGCCTTGAGCGTCATGCCGTAGGTGCACAGCCCGTGCAGGATGGGCCGTTCGAACCCGGCGACCTTGGCGAAGTCGGGGTCGGCGTGCAGCGGGTTCCAGTCGCCGGAGAGGCGGTAGAGCAGGGCCTGGTCCTCGCGGATCGCGCGCTCGACGGTGCGGTCGGGTGCACCGGTGGGCGGTTCGAGCCTGGCGGAGGGGCCGCGGTCGCCGCCCCAGCCGCCCTCGCCGCGTACGAAGATCTGGGCGTCGTTGGTCCACAGCGGTCCGTCGGCGTCGGCGACCTCGGTGCGCATGACGAGGACGGCCGCCTTGCCCTTGTCGTACACGGCGGCGATACGGCCGGTGGCGGTGGCCCTGCCCTCGACGGGGATCGGGCGGTGCAGGGTCAGCGACTGGCCGCCGTGCAGGACGCGGGCCAGGTCGACGTCGACGCCGGGCATGGACAGGCCGCTGATCACCTCGGGCGAGCCGGAGCCCGCGACGGTGGCGAAGCTCGGCAGGACGTGCAGCCGGGACTCCAGGGTGTAGCGCAGCTCGTCGGGGTCGGTGGCGGGGATTCCGGCTCCGACGCCGAGGTGGTAGAGCTGGACGTCCTTGCGGTCCCAGGTGATCTCGCCGGAACGGGGTTCGGCGGCGAGGGCCTTCGCTGCGTCGATGGGCATACGGCTCCTGATGGCTCAGTGGCTCAAGACCTCGGCGCGGCCGTCCGCACCGTCGGCCGCGACCGAGGTCGTCACGAGTGCCGATCCGGAAGGCGTTCCAAAGGCGTTCCAAAGCGATCCAGAAGGCGATCTAGAACGCGTTCCAGTCCGGCGCCCTCTGTATAACCCAGCGCCCGCCACTTGTGAAGGCTCCTGACGGGGTGTCAGGTCTTGGGTGCCGGGGCGCGGGTGGTGTCGGGGCGCGGGTGGGGGGCCGCGAGTATCAGGTCGCGGGGGTCGGGGCGCCGCACCGTGACATTTGTCCCGGCCGAGTCCGTACAAGCGCATCTGCCGGGCGGGCGCCCCCTCTCCGTAGCGTCGTGGCCATGACGAAGACGACTGGGACACCGCCCGCAGTGTCCTTCACGGGGGCGGTCAAGACCTTCGGCTCGGTGCGCGCCGTGGACGGTGTGGACCTGGACATCGCGCCCGGCGAGACCGTGGCCCTCCTCGGCCGCAACGGCGCCGGCAAGTCGACCACGATCTCGCTGCTGCTCGGCCTGAACGAGCCCGACGAGGGCACGGTGCGGCTCTTCGGCGCCGCGCCGGAGCAGTCGGTGCGGGCCGGGCGGGTCGGCGCCATGCTGCAGGAGGGGCGGGCGGTGCCGAGGGTCACCGTGCAGGAACTGGTGTCCTTCGTGGCCCGCCGCTACCCGGCGCCAATGCCGGTCGCGCGGGCCCTGCAGCTGGCCGGGATCGCCGAGCTGGCGGGGCGGCGCGTGGACCGGCTCTCCGGCGGTCAGACGCAGCGCGTGCGGTTCGCCGTCGCGCTCGCGGGCAACCCATCGGTGATCGTCCTGGACGAGCCGACCGCCGCCCTGGACGTGGAGGCGCGGCACGCCTTCTGGGCCTCGATGCGGACGTACGCCCGGCTCGGCCACACCATCCTGTTCTCCACCCACCACCTGGAGGAGGCGGACGCCTACGCCGACCGCATCCTCGTCATCGACCACGGCCGGATCGTCGCGGACGGCACCAGTGCGCAGCTCAAGCGGTCGGTGGGCGGCAGCCTGGTCGCCTTCGACCTGGCCGGTCGCGGCACCGAGGGCCTGGAGCTGCTTCCCGGCGTACGGTCGGTGGAGCTGCGCGGGGACCGGGCGCGGCTGCGCAGCGACGACCCGGACGCCACGGTGATCGCGCTCGCGGACCTGGGCGCGATACGCGGCCTCGAGGTCGCCCCGGCGTCGCTGGACGACGCGTTCCTCGCCCTCACCACCCGTGTGAAGGAGGCGGCGTGATGCGCAATCGCCCGCGCACTGGACCCTGCCGAAGCTCCGCCCCGGACCCCGGTCGGCCCGAAGGGCCTCGTCCTCCCACGCCGGACGGGCTGGATGGCCCCCTGTCACGGAGGCAGCGCAATGCTTGACTACCTGCGGCTCGAGGTGCGCCGGACCCTGCGTGACGTCGGTTTCGTCGTCGGTGGGGTCGCGATGCCGGTGCTGATGTACCTGCTGTTCACCAACCTCGGTGCGGACGACGGCAGTTGGAAGACCGGAGCGATGGTCGGCATGGCCGGGTACGGCGCCGTCGGCTCCGCCCTGAACACCGGCGGCGGGGTCGCCGAGGACCGGGCCATCGGCTGGCTGCGGCAGCTGAGGGTGACCCCGATGACCCCGCGCGAGGTCGTCGTCGGCCGGGCGCTGACCGGCTCGGTGACGGTGCTGCCGGCCATCCTCGCCGTGCTGGCGGCGGGCGGCCTGGTCAACGGCGTACGGCTGGACGCATGGCAGTGGGTGACGATCGCCGCGCTGCTGTGGCTGGGCTCGGTGCCCTTCACCCTGCTGGGCCTGGGCAACGGCTACCGGCTGACCGGGCAGACCACCGGCGTCGCGAACATGGCCTGCAACCTGGGCCTCGCGGTGCTCGGCGGCCTGTGGTTCCCGATCACCCTGTTCCCTCACTGGCTGCGCGTCCTGTCGGCATACACGCCCACGTACCGCTTCGCCCAGCTCGGCACGTCGGTCGCGGACGGCAACGCCCCGGCGCTCGGCGCGGTCCTGGTCATGACCCTCTGGCTGCTGGCTTTCGGTTCGTACGCTGTGGTGTCGTACCGACGGTCCGGCCGGACCGTCTGAACAGGGGAACGAGGGACATGTCCCGGACACGAGGAATCACCTGTCAGCTGGACGAGTGGCGTGCGGCACGAGTCCAGTGGAAAGCAGACATGGAGCGCTTCAAGGAGCAGCAGAAGGCCGCCCGCAAGAACGGAACGCTCCCCGAGCGCCCCGGCCCGCCGCCCACCGGATTCGCCCTGCTGCCCTGGCTGCTGATGGGGATGGGCTCCTTCTCCAACCTGCTCCAGGGCAAGACCCCCAACCCGTGGATCGGCGCCATGGGGCTGCTCATCTTCAACTCCCTCTTCATCTACGTGGCGTTCCGCGCGTTCAGGAAGCAGACACGAGAGGCGACCTCAACGCGGGTGGCGCTCGCGCTGATGGGCCTGGTGACCTGCGGTCTGGCCCTCGGGTACGGCGGCAACTGGCTGCTGTTCTTCCCCCTGCTGGGCCTCGCGGCGGGCGCGGCCCTGCGGATGCCCCAACTGCGCTGGGCCGGTGCGGCCCTGACCGTGCTGGCCGGTGCGGTCGCCGTCTACCGCGACGGCTGGGGCGGACTCGACACCGCGTACGCCACCTGGATCTCGACGATGGTGACGGCGGCGATCCTGTCCCTGTCCGAGGCGGTACGCGAACTGCAGGCGGCCCGCGAGAAGCTGGCCCAGCAGGCCGTGGAGAAGGAACGGCTGCGCTTCTCCCGCGACCTGCACGACCTGCTCGGGCACACCATGTCGGTGATCGTGGTGAAGTCGGAGGCGGCCCGGCGGCTGGCCCCGCGGAACCTGGACGCCGCGCTCACCCAGATCGCCGACATCGAGTCCGTCGGCCGCCAGGCGCTCACGGAGATCCGCGAGGCCGTGACCGGCTATCGCGAGGGCAGCCTCGCCACCGAGCTGGACCGGGCCAGCTCGGCCCTCTCCGCGGCGGCGGTCGACCCGGTGGTGGTCCGCTCGGGCGCGCCCCTCGCCCCGCAGACGGAGGCGCTTTTGGGCTGGGTGGTGCGGGAGGCGGTCACGAACGTCGTGCGGCACTCGGGCGCCACGCGCTGCGAGATCACCGTCAACAGCACGACCGAGCACGCCCGCCTCACGATCACCGACAACGGGGACGGCGAGCCGCGTTCGCCGTTTTCGCCGCCCTTGCCGGGCATCGGCGGCACCGGCCTCAAGGGGCTGACCGAACGCCTGGCGGCGGCCGGCGGCTCCCTGCAGGCCGGCCCGTCGGCGCGGGGCGGTTTCACGGTCGCCGCCGAACTCCCCGTGGAGCCGAGCGACCTGTCGGACGCGCCGTTGGCCACGGCGCCCGGGGCGAGCTGACGACCCGGCTCACGTCGTCCGTCCAGGACGTGGCGCTGTCGAAGGCGTTCGCGCACGATTCTTTTCATCAGCCCAGGCCACGCCCGCGCCCTACCCTTGACCCGTGAACGAGATGCCCCGGGATCACCGGCCGTCGAAGTGCGTGAGGGTCCTGCTCGCCGAGGACCAGGGAATGATGCGGGGCGCACTCGCCCTGCTGCTCGGTCTGGAGGCGGACCTGGAGGTTGTCGCCCAGGTCGGGGCGGGCGACGAGATCGTGGACGCCGCGCTGACCCACCGGCCGGACGTGGCCCTGCTGGACATCGAACTGCCGGGCATGAGCGGCCTGGACGCGGCGGCCGAACTGCGCGAGCAGGCCCCGGACTGCCGGGTGCTGATCCTCACCACCTTCGGGCGGCCCGGCTATCTGCGCCGCGCCATGGAGGCCGGAGCCGCCGGCTTCCTCGTGAAGGACGGTCCCGTCGAGGAGTTGGCCGTCGCGATCCGCCGGGTGCTGACCGGCGAGACGGTGATCGACCCCGCGCTCGCCGCCGCCGCGCTCAGTGCCGGACCCAGCCCGCTGACCGCCCGGGAGTGCGACGTCCTCAAGGCGTCCGTGGACGGCGCGACGGTCGCCGACATCGCCGCCAAGCTGCATCTGTCCGAGTCGACGGTCCGCAACTATCTCTCGTCCGCCATCGGCAAGACGGGCACCCGCAACCGCATGGAGGCGATGCGGGAAGCCCGTCAGCAGGGGTGGCTGTGACCGTCCCGCACGGTCGCCGCCCGCCCCGCCCCCGGGCCTACCCGGTCACCTCCGCGCTCAGGTAGGAGGTCCCCGACGGGGCCACGCACACGAACCAGTTGCCCCCCGCGAAGCCGGCGACCGGGCGGATCACATCCGTCCTGTCGACGGTGGAGTTCGCGGGGACCAGGCGGACCACGGTCGACGTGCCGTCCTTCCAGTGGCAGGTGAGTTCCTTTGCGGTCTTGGCGACCTCACCGATCACCAGATGGCCAAGGCCTGTCGTCGGCGAGAAGCGGGTCGCGATGTTCTCCATGTCGGTGCCCTTGAGGCGCTCGATCCGCTTGACCGTGTTGAACATGACCGGCTGGCTCTTTTCGTCGCCGTAGGTGCGCACGGCGAAGAACGAGGTCTTGCCGACCAGTTCGGCGGGCTTGTCGACGACGGGATCGCGATCTCGCCCGGCGAAGGCCGCGGACTGCCGTTCCGCCTCGGCCTGGTTGCGCGGCGCGCCCCAGACCTCGACGGTGACCTGCCACTCCTTGCCCTTGTAGGTCCCTTGGGCGACGGTGGTGACCTGCGGGTCGTACACATGCCGTTCCGCCGCCGTCGCCGGCGGCCGGGTGGCCACCGACGCCCCCCGATGCCCGTCCCCGCCACCCTGCAGCCCCGCGAGAGCCACCGTGCCCGTCGTCCCGACGATCGCCACAGCCGCCGCCGTCGCCAGCGCCCAGCGCCGGGCCCTGCGGCGCCGGCCTCCGCGGATCACCGCCTGGGTGGGGGCTATACCGATCTCGACCCCGTCCGCGGCGTCGGCCAGCAAGAGGGCGATGTCCCTGTCCGTCATGTCGTGGCTCGCTTCCCGGTCCGCGCTCATCACTTACGCCCTCCCCCGCTGGTCACCATGTCCGCCAGTCCCGGTATGGCGCGGAGTTTCGCGATCCCCTTGGCCGCGTTGCTCTTCACCGCGCCGACGGAACAGCCCATCGCCTCCGCCGTCTGTGTCTCGGTGAGGTCCTCCCAGTACCGAAGGACCACCGCCTCCCGCTGCCGCGTGGGCAGTTCGGCGAGCGCCTTCAGCAAGACACCCCGGTCGTCGGCCTGGGCGATGCGGTCACCGGTGTCGGCGATCTCGCGCACCAGCCCCGAGTCGTCCTTCGGCGCCAGGAACTCCCGCAGCCTCCTGCGGTGTTTGCGCGCATGCGCGTTGATCATCACGCGCCGTACATACGCCTCCGGGTCGTCCGCCGAGCCGACCCGGCGCCAGGCCACGTAGACCTGCTCGAGCGTCGACTGGACCAGGTCCTCCGCGGCGTGCTGTTCCCCCGTGAGGAGAAATGCCGTGCGCATCAGCCGCGGCCAGCGGCCGATGACAAAGCTCTGGAACTCCGTGTCCCGAGCCTCCTTGCGATCCCCCATGGGCACCTCCTAGATGTCTAAAGGAGTCCATGGGCAGCCCAGACCGTTGCCTCACTCCGCAGGGATTTTCCGCCGCCCCACTTCCGCCTCACCTCTCGGGGGCTCTCCGCGGCATCCGCCTCACCTCGCGGAGGTTCTCCGCGGCATCCGCCTCACTTCTCGGAGGTTCTCCGCGGCAGCCACACCAGCATCAGCAGCGCCCCCACGAGCAGCACCCCGGTGCCCGTCCGGAACACCAGCGCGTACCCCTCCGTAAGAGCGCCCGGAGTGTCGCTCCCCGCCGACCGCGAAGCCGCGATCGTCGACATCACCGCGAGCCCCAGCGAACCGCCCATCGTGCGCGAGGTGTTGACCAGTCCCGACACCAGCCCGGCCTCCCCGGGAGCCGCCCCCGACGTGGCGAGCGCGGCGAGCGGGGTTGCCGTGAGGCCCGCACCCAGCATCATCAGGATCCCCGGGAACATGATCTCCGTCAGATAGTCGCCCTCCGGCGTCATCATCGACTGCCAGCCGAAGCCCACCGCCGCCACGACCGTCCCGAGCGCGGCCACGTTGCGCGCGCCGAGCACCGGCATGAAGCGGGGCGCCGCCTTGGACCCGAGGAGCACCGCCAGCGAGCTCGGCACCAGCGCGAGCCCGGCGTCCAGCGGCGAGTAGCCGAGCACGTTCTGCGCGTACAGCGTCATGAAGAACCACATGCAGAACATCGCGGAGCCGCACAGGAACATGGCCGCGTTCGCCGACGACACGGCCCGCACCCGGAACAGCCCGAGCGGCATGAGCGGAGCCGCCGTGCGCGACTCGACGACCAGGAAGAGCGCGACCATCGCGAGCCCGACGGCCAGCGGCACGAGCGTGGCAGCCGCCGTCCACCCCTCCGCCTCCGTCTGCGAGATCCCGTACGCGAGGGTCGCAAGCCCGGCCGTCACCAGCACCGCACCCGGCAGATCGAGCCGCCGCCCGTCGCCGTTCCGGCTCTCCGCCAGCCACCGCGCCGCGCCGGCCAGCACGACCGCCCCGACCGGCACGTTGATCAGCAGCACCCACCGCCACGACAGCCCGTCCACCAGGGCCCCGCCGACCAGCCCGCCCGCGGCCCCGCCGCCCGCGCCCACCGCCGTCCACGTCGCTATGGCCCGCGCCCGCGCCGCGCCCTCCGGGACGGCCGAGGTCAGGATGGTGAGCGTCGACGGCGCGAGCACCGCCGCCCCCAGCCCCTGCACGGCCCGCGCCACCAGCAGCTGACCGCCCTCCTGCGCCAGCCCGCCGCCGAGCGAGGCCAGCGTGAACAGGGCGAGCCCCACCAGGAACATCCGCTTGCGCCCGTACAGGTCGCCGGCCCGTCCGCCGAGCAGCATGAAACCGGCGAAGGCGATCGCGTACGCGTTCACCACCCACTGCAGTCCCTGCGGGCTCAGCCCCAGGTCGGCCCGCATCGACGGCAACGCCACGTTGACGACCGACACGTCGAGCACGACCAGGAACTGTCCGGCACAGGCAAGCGCCACGACCAGCCACGTGGGCGGCACGGTGCGGCGGGTCGTCTTCCGGGTGACGTCGGTGGCTTCCAGCATGCCTGTCATGCTCTCAACCCGGTTACGCCCCTTGCATCGGGATTTCGCTCGGGATTTCGCCGCAGCCGTCCTCGGCCGGGGGACCTAGGGCCTGCCCGGCTCCCCGTCCCGCCACTGGCCCGCTACTGCCCCGCTACTGGGGTTCACGGGCCCGGGCAGGCCCTGACGGTGACTCAGATTCCCATGACCAGGTCAAGAATTGATTAGAGACCCGAAGCAACGGAATAGTTGCCTGTGCATACGAGGTTTACCGAGCACTTATCTCACGGGAGGCCTCACTCAATGACGCACACGACGACCGACCAGCCCGCGCGGGGAGCCGGCGGGGCCGTGGTCCCGGTGCTCGCCTTCGCGGGCATCGTTGTCGCGGTGATGCAGACCCTGCTCGTCCCGGTCATCAAGGACCTGCCGCAGCTGCTGGGCACCGCGCCCAGCAACGCCACCTGGGTCCTGACCTCGACGCTGCTCTCGGGCGCCGTGGCCACGCCGATCATGGGCCGCCTCGGTGACCTCTACGGAAAGCGGCGCATGCTGATCTTCAGCCTCGCCGTGATGGTGGTCGGCGCCCTGATCAGCGCCCTCACCAGCGAACTGCTCACGATGATCGCCGGCCGTGCGCTCCAGGGCTTCGCGATGGGCGCCATCCCGCTCGGCATCGGCCTGATGCGCGACATGCTGCCGCGCGAGAAGCTCGGCTCGGCCATGGCCCTGATGAGCTCCTCGATCGGCGTCGGCGGCGGGCTCGCCCTGCCGCTCGCGGCCGTGATCGCCCAGCACGCGGACTGGCACGCGCTCTTCTACGTCGCCGCGGGCCTCGGCGCCCTCGCGATCGTCCTCACCCTCCTCGTCGTACCGGAATCCCCGATGCGCGCCGAGGGCTCCTTCGACGTCCTGGGCGCGATAGGCCTGTCCGTCGGTCTCGTCCTCTTCCTCCTCCCGATCACCAAGGGCAGCGACTGGGGCTGGACGTCCGGCACCACGCTCGGTCTGTTCGCCGCGTCGGCCGTCGTCCTCGTCCTGTGGGGCGTGATGGAACTGCGCCTCAAGGCCCCGCTGGTGGACCTGCGCACCACGGCCCGTCCGGCCGTCCTCTTCACCAACCTCGCGTCGATCATGGTCGGTGTCTCCTTCTACGTCGTCTCCCTCGTCCTTCCCCAGCTGCTCCAGCTGCCGAAGGCCACCGGCTACGGCCTCGGCCAGTCGATGGTCGTAGCGGGCCTGCTCGTGGCCCCGCTGGGCCTGACGATGATGCTCACGGCGCCGGTCTACGCCCGCCTGTCCGCGAAGTACGGCCCGAAGGTCACCCTGATCCTCGGCATGCTGATCATCGCGATCGGCTACGGCGCAGGGCTCGGCCTGATGAGCGCCGCCTGGCAGAGCCTCGTCATCGCGGTCGTCCTCGGTGCCGGCATCGGCCTCGCCTACTCCTCGCTGCCCGCGCTGATCGTCGGCGCGGTCCCGGCCTCGGAGACGGGCGCGGCCAACGGCCTCAACACGCTGATGCGTTCCATCGGTACGTCGGTGTCGAGCGCCGTCATCGGCATGGTGCTGGCGAACACCGCGAACAACGTCGGCGGCGTCGAGATCCCGACCATGCACGGCTTCCGGGTCTCCTTCCTGATCGCCACCGGCGCGGTCGCCATCGGCCTGCTGATGGCGCTGTTCCTGCCGAAGGCGAACCGTGCGCCGCAGCTGCGCGCGAGCAGCGAGGAGGAAGCGGGCATCGCACGCGCCGAGGAGGCCCTGCGCGGCTTCCGCGGCCGTGTCCTGGACGCCGCGGGCACCCCGGTCGCCCGCGCCAAGGTCACGCTGATCGACCGGCGCGGCCGGCAGGCGGGCGCGACGCTCTCCGACGAGGACGGCGGCTACGTCCTCGCCGTACCGTCCCAGGGCGCGTACGTCCTCGCCGCGCGAGCCGCGGGCCACGGTCCGCTGGCCTCCTCGGCGACGCACGGCGGCGAGGAGCGTCCGGTGGACCTGGACCTCTCCCTGCCCGGCGAGACCGTCACGGCCTGAGAGCCACAACGATCAACTGAGAGCCACGCCACCCGCACCCCCCGTCGCCCGTCGGCAGGGGGTGCGGCAGCATGGGCGGCCGGATACGCCCATACGACCGAAAGGACCCCCATGCCCGCGGCACCCAAGCCGGAGATCCTGGCCGCGTTCGAGGCCGCGAAGGGCTTCATGCCCGTCGACGAGGGGCTCGCGCTGTACGCGGCCGCCGTCGAGGCGGGCGCGCTCGGGCTGCCCCTGCTGGAGGTCGGCACGTACTGCGGCCGCTCCGCGATCCTGCTCGCCGACGCGGCCCGCGAGTCCGGCGTCACCGCGCTGACCCTCGACCACCACCGCGGTAGCGAGGAGCAGCAGCCGGGCTGGGACTTCCACGACCCGGAGACGGTCGACCCCGAGATCGGCCTGATGGACACGCTGCCCACCTTCCGGCGCACGCTGCACCGCGCCGGCCTCGAGGAGCACGTGGTGGCGCTGGTCGGCCGCTCACCGCAGATCGCGAAGTTCTGGCGCACGCCCCTCGGCCTGGTCTTCATCGACGGCGGCCACACCGACGAACACGCGAGCGCGGACTACGAGGGCTGGGCGCCCCACGTCGCCGTGGGCGGTCTGCTCCTGATCCACGACGTCTTCCCGGACCCGAAGGACGAGTTCACCGGACAGGCCCCGTACCGCGTCTACCTCCGGGCCCTGGAGTCCGGAGCCTTCACGGAGATCTCGGTGACCGACTCGCTGCGCGTACTGCGGCGAACGGGCACAGGGATCTGAGGGCCCGGTTAGAGTCGCTGACGTGTCGTACGTAGGCCCGGACTTCGATCCCCCCCAGCCCCGCCGCCCCCGCCGCCGTCCCCTCACCGTCGCGGTCGCCGCGCTCGTGCCGGGCGCCCTGCTCGGGTGGCTCGTCTACGAGATGGTGGGTGGGACAGGCGACGGAGGCGGCGCGGACAAGGCGACCGTACAGACGTCCGCGTCGGCGACGTCCAGTGCTCCCGCCTCCTCCGCCTCCTCTCCCGCCGACGACGGCAAGCAGCCGAGCCCGACGTCCTCCCTGGCCTCCCCCACCTCTTCGGCGCCCGCAGCCTCCGGCCCCCTCAAGGGCAAGGTCGTCGTCATCGACCCGGGGCACAACCCGGGCAACTTCCGGCACACGTCCGAGATCAACCGCAAGGTGGACATCGGAACGAACTGGAAGGAGTGCGACACAACGGGCACGTCCACCAACGCGGGTTACACGGAAGCCCAGTTCACGCTGGACGTGTCCCACCGGCTGAAGACGCTCCTCGAAAAGCAGGGCGCCACCGTCAAGTTGACCCACGACAACGGCTCACCGGCCTGGGGCCCGTGCGTGGACGAGCGTGCGGAGATCGGCAACAAGGCCCACGCCGACGCCGCGATCTCCATCCACGCGGACGGCTCCGCGGTCGGCAACCGCGGCTTCCACGTCATCCTGCCGGGCTCGGTCCACGCACGCGCCGCGGACACCCGCCGCATCGTCGCCCCCTCCGCCGAACTCGGCGAGCGCATCGCGGGCAACTTCGTCCGCGCGACCGGCGAAGCTCCGTCCAACTACATCGGCGACGGCACCGGTCTCGTCACGCGTAAGGACCTGGGCGGTCTCAATCTGTCAACGGTTCCCAAGGTGTTCATCGAGTGCGGCAACATGCGCGATAGCAAGGACGCAGCACTGCTCACCAGCGGTGCGTGGCGACAGAAGGCCGCGCAAGGAATCTCTGAGGGAATCGTGAGTTTCCTGCGCACTTCGTGATCGACGGGCAGATCCCGGCGGACACCCTGGTCGGGCGGACGATAGGGTCTACCGACGACGAGACGACCTACGAAGGAACGTTGAAGTGAATATCCGCTCCCTCACTCGAGGCGACGGCGTGGTGATCGGGGCAGCGGTATTGCTGTTCATCGCGTCGTTCCTCGACAACTACTCGTACGACGGCGTGCCCGACAGCATCGACCTCCCGAACCTCTGGGAGAGCGGACCGGTCCTGCTCAGTGTCGTCCTCGCGGGCATCATCGCGGCCGCGCTCGTCGTCGTGGCCCGCGCCCTGCCGCAGCCCCGCAAGGTTGCGGGTCTGGAAATCGGCGCCTTCGGTGTCGCCTTCGCGGTCTTCGCCGCGTGGAGCGCCCTCGGCAACGTCATCGACCCGGCGGGCGGTGGGGACAACCTCGGCAGCACCAACGACGGACCGAGCGCCGGCACCGGCCTGATCCTCGCCCTCGTCGCCACCCTGGTCATGGCCGCCGCCGCCATCGCCACCCCCCTGGTCCCCGCCCTCCAGGCCGCCCTGATCCCCGCCCCCAAGCCCGCCGTCGCCCCCCAGCCCTACGGCGCCCAGCCCCCCGGTGGCTACGGCTACCCGGGTGCGCAGCCGCAGCCGTACGGTGGGCAGCCGCAGCCGGGGCAGCCCTACGGTGCCCAGCCGCAGCAGGCACAGCAGCCTCAGCAGGCGGCGCCGGCCGGTGGGGACTTCTCGCCGTTCTGGTTCGCCGTTCCGGTGCAGCGGCCGCTGTTCGCGGAGGACGGTTCGCCCACGCCGATCGCCGAACTCGCGCCCGGCACCTGGTACCTGGCCGTCGAGCAGCGCGGTCCGGGTCTGGTCGCCCAGACGCAGGACGGCCGTCGTGGCGTACTGCAGGACACGTCGGGGATCCAGCGCGGCTGAGCCCCCTGAGTCGTAGAACCGTGCGCGGCCCCTCGCCCTTCCGGGTGGGGGGCCGTTGCCGTACAGTCGCCGCCAGCCGGCGAGTTGACGTACCGTCAGGACTTCAGTGGAGGGGGCGCCATGCGGCTCGGTCTCGCACTCGGTTACTGGGGGCGCGGCCCCAACACGGACCAGATGTCGCACGTGCTGGAGGCGGAGCGGCTGGGCTACCACTCGGTGTGGACGGCGGAGTCGTGGGGTTCGGACGTGTTCACGCCGCTCGCCTGGATCGCGGCGCAGACGTCGAGGATCAAGCTGGGGACGGCCGTCGCGCAGATGGCGGCCCGGTCGCCGACGACGACGGCGATGCACGCGCTCACCCTGGACCATCTCTCCGGCGGCCGCATGATGCTCGGCCTCGGGCTCTCGGGGCCGCAGGTCGTCGAGGGCTGGTACGGGCGGCCGTTCCCCAAGTCGCCGCTCACCGCGACCCGCGAGTACGTGGATGTCGTACGGCAGGTGTTCACCCGTGAGGCGCCCGTGGAACTCGACGGGCGTTTCCACCCCCACCCCTACCGTGGCCCGGACTCCACCGGACTCGGCAAGCCGCTCAAGCCGATCATTCATCCCCTGCGCCCCGACCTGCCGATCCTGCTCGGCGCGGAAGGGCCGAAGAACGTCGCGCAGACGATCCGAATCGCGGACGGGTGGCTGCCGTTGTACTGGTCGCCGAGCCGTCCCGAGGTGTACGGGGAGGCGATGAGCGATCTCCCGGAGGGGTTCCTGGTCGCGCCCATGACGCAGGTGCGGGTGTGCGAGAAGGTCTCCGACGGACTCCTCCCCGTCAAGGCGATGCTCGGCTTCTACATCGGCGGCATGGGCCACGCGACCCGCAACTTCCACGCCGACCTGATGGCGCGCATGGGGTACGAGGAGGAGGCGCGGCGGATCCAGCAGCTGTTCATGGACGGCCGCCGCCAGGAGGCGATCATGGCCGTGCCGGACGCCTTCGCCGACGAGATCTCCCTGGTCGGGCCACGCGAACGGATCGCGGAGCGGCTGGAGTTGTGGCGGAAGGGGCCGGTGACGGATCTGCTCGCCCTCTCCCCGGACCCACGGTCGCTGCGGGCGCTGGCCGAGCTCAACTCCTGACGGAAACCCGAGGGAACTCGTTCGGGTTTCATCCAGCGTTCGGCGGCAATCCGCAGAGTATGTCTCGATACAGCAGCGGCAATCGGGCCGGGGCGGTCATAGCGATCGTCGCCGACATCATGGCCCTCATCCTGGGCCTGTGGATCCTGATGTACCTGTTGGACGCCAACCGTGCCAACGACCTGGTTCAGTTCGTCCACAACGCGGCCAACTGGCTGGCCGGCTGGTCGCGTGACCTGTTCACCTTCGACAAGGCCTGGGCCCGCGTGATCGCAGGTTACGGCCTGGCAGCGGTGGTCTACCTGTTCGTCGGCCACGCGATCGCCGGACGGATGACGCGGCACTGAGCCGTGCCGATCCGTTGATGTCTCAGTCGCAGCAGTCCGGGTCCAGCCCCCTCGGCAGCTGCTCACCGCCGAACACCGTGCACGTGGCCTCGTGGCCGCCGAGGGCGGCGACCGCGAGGAGCAGGGACCCGGCGGTCCAAGTCGTCAGCTCCTGGGGCCAGATGGCCTCGTCCTCGAAGACGTAGCCGGTCCAGTAGAGGCCACTGTCGGCGTCGCGCAGGTGCTGGATCGACTGGAGGATGTCCAGCGCGCGGTCCGACTCGCCCATCACCCAGAGGGTGAGGGCGAGTTCGGACGACTCTCCGCCCGTGACCCACGGGTTGGGGACGACGCAGCGCACACCGAGGCCGGGGACGACGAAGCGCTCCCAGCCTTCCTCCATCCGGGACTTGGCCTCCGCGCCCGTCAACGCGCCGCCCAGCACCGGGTAGTACCAGTCCATCGAGTAGCGGTCCTTGTCGAGGAACCGCTCGGGGTGCCGGCGGATCGCGTGGCGCAGTGCGCCCACCGCCAACTCCCAGTCGGGCTGCGACTCTTCGCGCTGCTCGGCGATGGCGAGCGCGCAGCGCAGCGCGTGGTGGACGGACGAGGAGCCCGTCAGCAGCGCGTCGGTCGTGAAGCTGCCGTCCTCCTCGCCCTTCCAGCCGATCTGCCCGCCGGGCTGCTGGAGTCGCAGGACGTACTCGACCGCCGCGTAGACGGCCGGCCACATGCGGTCCAGGAACATGTCGTCCCCGGTGGACAGGTAGTGGTGCCAGACGCCCACCGCGATGTACGCGACGAAGTTCGTCTCGCGGCCGCGGTCGGTGACGTCCGCGAAGTCGCCGTCGGCGTACGCCGCGTACCAGGAACCGTCCTCGTTCTGGTGGCGGGCCAGCCACTCGTACGCCCGCTCGGCGGCCTCGTGCTCGCCCGCGGCGTCCAGCGCCATCGCGGCCTCGGTGTGGTCCCAGGGGTCCAGGTGGTGTCCCCGGAACCACGGGATCGCCCCGTCCTCCCGCTGCACGGCGAGGATGCCGTGCACGGTGGCGGCGGCCTCCTCTGCGGTGAGGACCCCGGGCAGGACGAGGTGTTCTGTCCGGGGAGTGGTCACCGGGCGTCCACCGACGGCAGGTGCGGCTTGGTGGCGTACGCCACGAAGCTCTTGCCGATCAGCGGGTTCAGCGCCTGCTCGGCGACCCGGGTCGCGAGGGGCTTCTTCATGATGTCCCAGACCAGCAGCTTGTGGTACGCCCGCACCGGCAGCGCCTTGTCGTTGTCGACGCCGAACGCGCACTTCAGCCACCAGTACGGCGAGTGCAGCCCGTGCGCGTGGTGGGTGCCGTAGGGCTTCAGGCCCGCCTCGCGGATCTTCGCGAGCAGTTCGTCCGCCTTGTAGATGCGGATGTGGCCGCCCTCGACCTCGTGGTAGGCGTCGGACAGGGTCCAGCAGACCTTCTCGGGGCCGTAGCGCGGGACGGTGATGGCGATGCGGCCGCCGGGCTTGAGCACCCGGACCATCTCGGCGAGTACGCCCTTGTCGTCCGGGATGTGCTCCATGACCTCGGAGATGATGACGACGTCGAAGGACTCGTCGGGGAAGGGCAGCGCGAGGGCGTCGCCCTCCATCGCCGTCGCGGTCGCGCCCTCCGGTGCCTCGCCGGCCTCCTTCATCGCCGCGAACCACTTCGCGACCTCGCGGATCTCCTCGCCGTTCTGGTCGAGCGCCACGACCTGGGCGCCGCGCCGGTAGCACTCGAACGCGTGCCGGCCGGCCCCGCATCCGAGGTCCAGGACGCGGTCGCCCGGGGCGAGCGGGAACCGGGAGAAGTCGACGGTCAGCACGTGGCCCTGCTTTCGGAATAGTTGCTTGCGGGGGCAGCAGAGTTGTCGGTCGAGGCCGCGGCGGGGTCGTCGGTCGGTGCCGGTGCCGTGGGGCATCCGATCGCCGCGCGGTATCGGGCCACCGTTCCCTCGGCGGCCCGGGCCCAGGTGAACCGGCGGAGCACCCGCTCACGGCCGGCGCGGCCGAGCCGCACCCTCAGTTCCGGGTCGCCCAGCAGCCGGCTCAGCCCCGCGGCCAGCGCGCCCGGGTCGCCCGGCGGCACCGCGAGACATGTCTCGCCGTCGCGGCCCGCGACCTCCGGGATCGCGCCGCCGGTCGTCGCGACCAGGGGCGTGCCCGTGGCCATCGCCTCGGCCGCCGGGAGGGAGAAGCCCTCGTACAGGGAGGGCACGCAGGCGACCTCCGCCGAGCGGACCAGGTCGACCAGTTCGGCGTCCGAGATGCCCTTCACGAACTCGACGGCGCCCTCGAGGCCGTAGCGCTCCATCGCCTGGGCGACGGGCCCCTCCGTGGGCCGCTTGCCCACGACCACGAGGTGGGCGTCGGTGTGCTCGGTGCGGACCTTCGCCAGGGCCTCGACCAGGAACACCAGGCCCTTGAGCGGTACGTCCGCGCTGGACGTCGTCACGATCCGGCCGGGCACCACGGGCACGGACGGATCCGGCGAGAACAGGTCGGTGTCGGCACCGATGTGGACGACGTGGATGCGGTCGTCCCGTACGCCGAGGTGGTCGACGATCTCGTCGCGCGAGGTGCCCGAGACGGTGAGGACCGAGGGCAGGCGGCGCGCGACGCGCTTCTGCATGCGGGTGAAGGCGTACCAGCGGCGCTTGGACATCCGCTGCTGCCAGTTCTCGGCCGCGTCCAGCTCCAACTGCCGGTCCACGGTGATGGGGTGGTGGATCGTGGTGACGAGAGGCGCGCCCACATTCCCCAACAACCCATAGCCGAGCGTCTGGTTGTCGTGCACGATGTCGAACTCGCCGCGCCGGGCGCGGAGATGGCGGCGGGCCCGCAGCGAGAAGGTCAGCGGTTCGGGGAAGCCGCCGGTCCACATCGTCGCGACTTCGAGCGCGTCGATCCAGTCGCGGTACTCGTCGCGCCCGGGGGTGCGGAAGGGGTCCGGCGAGCGGTAGAGGTCGAGGCTGGGCAGCTCGGTCAGGCTCAGCCGGCCCTCGTACGCCTCGTCCTCGTCGAGGACGGGGTACGGCTGGGAGCCGATGACCTCGACGCGGTGGCCGAGGCGGGCCAGCTCGCGCGAGAGGTGCCGTACATAGACACCCTGGCCGCCGCAGAACGGGTTCCCTTTATAAGTGAGGAGTGCGATGTGGAGCGGTCGCTCGCCGTCGGTGGCGAGGTCCTCCTGGGGACCCGCCTGACTGGCCTCAGCGGTCACTCTGGGCCCCCTTCTGCATGCACTGTCCCGCGAGATTACGCCGGGACGCTAATCTAGAACAAGTTTCAGACTTGATCGTCCAGGAGGCTCTGAATCTACCGGCAGGTAGGGGCACTGTGAGCGGTGGATCAGGTGATTCGCGCCACGGCGGACGCCCTGCCATGCTCGGTGCGATCACCAGCCCTCACCGACTGTCACGGAGCGGGACCCATGCCCTCGGAAGCCAAGGTGGCCAAGGTGGAAGCCAGTACCTCGCACCCCGCCTCCCCGCCCCTCACGGAGCGGCAGGAGGCCCGTCGCCGGCGCATTCTGCACGCGAGCGCGCAGCTGGCCAGCCGGGGTGGTTTCGACGCGGTGCAGATGCGTGAGGTCGCGGAGTCCTCGCAGGTGGCTCTGGGCACTCTGTACCGCTACTTCCCGTCCAAGGTCCATCTGCTGGTCGCCACGATGCAGGACCAGTTGGAGCACATGCACGGGACGCTGCGGAAGAAGCCGCCGACGGGTGACACGGCGGCCGAGCGGGTCGCGGAGACCCTGATGCGGGCCTTCCGCGCGCTGCAGCGCGAGCCGCATCTCGCCGACGCGATGGTCCGCGCCCTCACCTTCGCCGACCGCAGCGTCTCCCCCGAGGTCGACCAGGTCTCCCGCCAGACCACGGTGATCATCCTGGACGCGATGGGCCTGGAGAACCCGACCCCCGAGCAGCTCTCGGCGGTCCGCGTCATCGAGCACACCTGGCACTCGGCCCTGATCACCTGGCTCTCGGGCCGCGCCTCCATCGCCCAGGTCAAGATCGACATCGAGACGGTGTGCCGCCTGATCGACCTGACGGACCCGGAAGGGCACAAGTAGGGGCCGGGACGCGAGGGCGGCCGGGGACCGGGCAGCGAAGGACCTACGAGACGGGTTCCCTTCGCCGGCATGGTCCGGATCAGGTTCTGGGGGTCGCCTTCCGGCCCGACAGCTGCCTTCCGGCCTCTCAGCCCGACCGTCGACGTCGGCCCCGGCGGATGCGTCTGCATCTGCGTCTCGCCAAAGTCGGCTACTCCGGTCGGACTCCCTCACTCGTCTCGTAGGCCACTTCCCAGAATAGAACGCTTGCCCGTGAATGAAACCCCCTGATAAGTGATTCTTTCGGACCCTATTCCTCGGGCGGAAACACCGGCTCCCCGCTGCCCAGCAGCGTGATCACGATCGCCTCCACCGGGCAGTTCTCGGCCGCCCCCAGAACCCGCTCGTTCGCGTCGGTCTCCGGCTCGACGGGATGGGACTGCATGGCGGAGTCGAGCCGGAAGGCACCCGTGGCACGGTGGACGCACTGGGCCGAGCCGATGCAGACGGAGCGGTCGACCTCGACCTGCCAGCGGTCGCCCATGCCGCTCACGCCTCCCAGCCGGCCGGCAGGTGGATCATCTTGTGCTCCAGGTACTCGCCGTAGCCCTCCGGGCCGAACTCCCGCCCCAGGCCGGAGCTCTTGTAGCCGCCGAAGGGGCCGAGCATGTCCAGGCTGAACGTGTTCACCGAGTACGTGCCGGTACGGACCTGCCGGGCGACGTCGATGCCGTGTGCCACGTCCGCCGTCCACACGCTGCCCGAAAGACCGTAGTCCGAGTCGTTCGCGATCTTCAGGGCCTCGGACTCGTCGCCGTACGGGAGCAGGCAGATCACCGGGCCGAAGATCTCCTCCCGGGCGATCCGCATCGAGTTGTCGACGTCGCCGAAGAGCGTCGGCTTGACGTACCAGCCGCGGTCCAGGCCCGGCGGGCGTCCGCCGCCGGTGAGAATCTTGGCGCCCTCCTCCTGGCCGATGCGGATGTAGTCGAGATTCCTGCGCTGCTGGCGCTGTGCGACCAGCGGGCCCACCTGGGTCGCCGGGTCCAGCGGGTCGCCGACCACGAGAGCGCCCGCCGCCCGGGCGAAGGCATCCGCGAACTCGTCGTAGCGGGCGCGCGGAACCAGGATGCGGGTCTGGGCCACGCAGGCCTGGCCGTTGTTCATCCAGGCGGCCGGGACGATGCCCGCGACGGACGTCTCGACGTCCGCGTCGGGCAGGACGACGGCCGCGGACTTGCCGCCCAGCTCCAGGGTCACGCGCGTGAGATTGCGGGAGGCCACCTCCATCACGCGCTTGCCGGCCGCCACCGATCCGGTGAAGGAGACCTTGTCGATCCCCGGGTGCCCGACCAGGTACTCGCTGACCTCGCGGTCGGCCGGGAGTATGGACAGGACGCCCTCCGGCAGCCCGGCCTCACGCGTGATGTCGGCGAGGATGTACGCGTCCAGCGGCGACTCGGGCGACGGCTTGAGCACCACGGTGCAGCCGGTGAGCAGCGCGGGCGCGAGCTTGGCGGCGGCCACGAACTGCGGGACGTTCCAAGGCACTACGGCCGCCACGACCCCGACCGGTTCGCGGCGCACGAGGATCTTGCCGAGCACACCGTCGCGCGTCTCCTCGTACGTGAAGTTCCGCGCGACCGTGATCGCCGCGTCCCACACCATCATCGCGCCGAGCGCCTGCGCGAGGACGCTCCAGGAGTACGGCGATCCGTTCTCGGAGGAGATCACGCGGGCGATCTCCTCGTGCCGTACGGCGATCGCGTCCTTGATCCGGGTGACCACCTCGATCCGCTCGTCGAGCGACATCCGCGGCCAGGGTCCCTCGTCGAACGCCGTCCGCGCGACGGCGACCGCCCGGTCGACATCCGCCGTCGAGGCGTGCGGCACCCGCCCGATGACCTCCTCCGTGTGCGGCGAGATCACCTCGATGACGTCCTTGCCGAGCGGGTCGGTCAACTCCCCGCCGATGAACAGCTGTCCGTGTTCCACGAGCTCGGCCATGGCGACTGCCTCCTGGGGAGAGCGAACCGTTTCTGACGGTGTTTCAGAAACTGATACCAGTTCTGGTTGCAGTAGTCCACGGACAGGACGTGAATGCCCCTGATCAGCGATTTCCCGGTGATCAGGGGCAAGTTGGGCCAGTCGCACACACTGGCACCACGGAGCGGCACGCGACATGATGCCCACCCGGAGTCCTAGGGGGACACTCATGAGGTCACGTCGGCAGTCGGTCCACGATCGCGACCAGCATGTCATCGTCGAGCACAACCGGATGCTCGAGATCTTCGTCAAGTACCTCGTCCTGGTCGGTCTGTTGTACCTCGCGGCCCGCATCCTCTACTGGGGTGCGTGGATCCCGTTCGCCGGAGCCGGCCTCTACCTGCTCTGGGAACTCAGCCGCCTCAACAGCGCTTTCGGCGAACTCGCCGGCCGCTGGAACGAGCAGAACCGTCAGCGGCAGGAGTCCGACCGGGACGCGTACGACCTCGAACGGTCCCAGCAGCAGGACGCGGACTGACGGCCGGCCGCGACAGAGCGAGGGCCCGGCGCAGTACGACCTCCGAACCGGCGCATCAGGGCTGATCAACCCAACACCCCCACCCATCGGTCGACTTGGGCGACCATTGAAACCGGTTCTAGTTATAGTGGGCCATGGTCTTGGGACGGAGGGCAGATGACGATCAGCCAGGGCGAGGCACCCCAGCCGCAGGTCCACGACCACGGGGGAGGCGTACGGTCCGTCCAGGTACCCATCCCTGACAATCCCCTGGGGTACACGCTCGTCTACGTCGTCGACACCGACCGTGGCCCGGTGCTGGTCGACACCGGCTGGGACGACCCCGCCTCCTGGGACACCCTCACCGCGGGTCTCGCCGCGTGCGGCACCTCGGTGGACGAGGTGGAGGGAGTGGTGATCACCCATCATCATCCGGATCACCACGGGCTGTCCGGCCGGGTGCGTGAGGCGTCCGGCGCCTGGATCGCCATGCACGCCGCGGACACCGCGATCGTGCGGCGCACCCGGGAGACCCGGCCCGGGCGCTGGTTCACTTACATGACGGCCAAGCTCACCGCCGCCGGTGCCCCCGAGGACCATGTGGCGCCCCTGCGCGACGCCGCGCCCCGCACCACCCTGCCGGGCTTCTCCCCCGCCCTGCCCGACCGCGAGATCGTCCCCGGTGAACTCCTCGACCTCTCGGGCCGACGGCTGCGCGCGATCTGGACCCCGGGCCACACGCCCGGCCACGTCTGCCTCCACCTGGAGGAACAGCACCCCGCCCAACTGCCGGGCCACGGACGGCTGTTCTCCGGCGATCACCTGCTCCCCAGGATCACCCCGCACATCGGCCTGTACGAGGATCCCGACGACGCCACCGTCACGGATCCCCTCGGCGACTACCTCGACTCCCTCGAACGCATCGGCCGGCTCGCCCCCGCCGAGGTGCTCCCCGCCCACCAGCACGTGTTCCCCGACGCGCCCGCCCGCGTACGGGAGTTGCTCGCGCACCACGAGGAACGTCTCACCGGGCTCCAGGCCCTGCTGGTCGAGCCGCTCACGCCCTGGCAGGTCGCCGAGCGCATGGAGTGGAACCGGCCCTGGGCCCAGATCCCGTACGGATCAAGGAACATCGCGGTCTCGGAGGCCGAGGCGCACCTGCGGCGGCTGGTGAAGCTGGGGCGGGCGGAGGCGGTGGCGGGGAGCGATCCGGTGACGTACGTGGCGGTGTGAGCCGGGTGAGCCGGGTGAGCGGCGCCGGCGGTTCGGCCGGGGTAAAGCGCTCGCGTCCCGTGATCCGTCACTGATACCAACGGTCCCATGGACCCCTTGCGGCAACTCCTCGCCGAACGCGCCTGCGAGCGCCTGATCCTGGACTTCGTCCACCGCCTCGACCTCGGTGAACCGGCCTCCGTGGCCGAGTTGTTCACCGAGGACGGCAGCTGGGAGTGGCCGTCTCCGGGGGACGGGCGGCGGTCCGAAGGGCGGGAGGCGCTGCGGCAGTACTTCGGCTCGCGCCCCACGGACAAGCTCTCACGACGGATCATGTCCAACATCCGCGTCACGGTGACGTCCGCGGACACGGCCGAGGCGACGTCGTACTTCACCACCTACCGCATCGAGGGCTGGACGGGCGGCATGGTGCCGGCCGGACCGCCGGTCCAGGTCGGCCACTACGAGGACTCGTTCCGCCGGTCGGCCGACGGCACGTGGCTGCTCGCCCGCCGGGTGCTGCATCTGCCGTTCGGAGGACCGACGCCTCGGGCGGACGACGTCATGACCCCTCGGGCGTGAGCTCCCCGTCGTTGTCCGTATGCAGGTCCCCTGCCTCGTCGGTCTCTCCCGTGGTCCGCACGGGAGAGCACCCGCTCCACCTCACAGGCACCCCTCAGACTGCTCGGCACGGCCCGGTACAGTGGCCAGGTCGTCATCACACCCGTACGGGGGGAAGCCGGTGCAATTCCGGCGCTGACCCGCAACCGTAAGCCGCCCGCCGAGGGCGGTCAGCCGGACTGCCCCGCACGGTCGTGACCGGCTCACGTGTGTCGGCAGTCCGCCGACGTACGGCACCGTCGAGGCATACGGAGCCGAGCCGCCCGGGGTGTCCCGTGCTGCCCGCTCCCGCAGGGAGAGGCACCCGCCGATCATGAACGTCCTCCGCCGCAGCGCCGCGGCCCTGGCCACCATCGCCGTGATCGGTACGGCCGCGCCCGCCGTCGCCGCCACACCGTCACCCTCGGCGTCGATACCCGCCGGGCTGTACGGCACCACCGACCCGACGTACGACGGCGTCTGGCGCCAGTCGCTGGCACTGCTCGCGCAGGACACCGTGGGCGTGAAGCCGGCGGCGAAGGCCGTGGACTGGCTGGTGGGGCAGCAGTGCGCGGGCGGGGCGTTCGCGGCGTTCCGTGCCGATGCCTCGGGCGCGTGCGACGCCAAGCTGATGGTCGACACGAACAGCACGGGCGCCGCCGTCCAGGCCCTGGCCGCGCTCGGCGGGCACGACTCCGCGACCGGCAGGGCGGTCGCCTGGCTGAAGTCCGTGCAGAACAAGGACGGCGGCTGGGGGTACGCGCCGGGCGGGGCGAGCGACGCGAACTCGACGTCCGTCGTCATCGGCGCGCTGACCGCCGTCGGCGAGAAGCCCGCGGAGGTCGAGAAGGGCGGGAAGTCGCCCTTCGACGCCCTGTCGAAGCTCGCCCTCCCGTGCGACGGAGACGGCGCGGGCGCCTTCGCCTATCAGCCGGACAAGAAGGGCAAGTTGGCCGCCAACGCGGACGCGACCGCGGCGGCCGTGGTGGGCGCGCTCGGCAAGGGGCTGGCCGGGGACGCCGTGAAGCCGACCCGCACCACCGTGACGTGCAAGGACGCCGACGGTCCCGAGCAGGCGGCGGACAACGGCGCCGCGTACCTCGTCAAGGCCCTGGCCAAGGACAAGCACCTGACCTCGACGCTCCCCGGCTCCAAGGACCGGCCCGACTACGGCAACACGGCCGACGCGGTGCTCGCCCTCGCGACCGCCGGCCAGGGCGACAAGGCGGCCGACGCACTGCGCTGGCTGGAGAGCAACTCCGAGGCGTGGGCAAAGCAGGGCGGACCGGCCGCGTACGCGCAGTTGATCCTCGCCGCGCACGCGCAGGCCTTTGACGTGCACGACTTCGGTGGCCAGGACCTGGTCGCGCTCCTCGACGCGACCGGCCCGAAGCCCGCCTCCGCTTCCACCTCTCCCTCCCAGGGATCGGACCGCGCCGGGAAGAAGGACTCCGACGAGGAGGGTTCCGGGGTCAGCGTCTGGTGGATCGTCGGCGTCGGCCTGGTCGGCGGCATCGGTGTCGGCTTCCTGATCAGCGGCCGTAACAAGAGGAAGCAGCCGTGATACGCCGCGGCGCCCTGCTCCTCGCCGCGCTGTTCCTGACCCTGGCCGGCAGCGGCCAGGCGCAGGCCGCCGGTTACCGCTACTGGTCCTTCTGGGACGACGACGGCGGCCGCTGGACCTACGCCACCCAGGGCCCCGCCACCGCCCGCCCCTCCGACGGCGACGTGCAGGGCTTCCGCTTCTCGGTGAGCGAGGACTCGGGCGACTCGGCGAAGCCGCGCGGGGCCGCGTCGTTCCCGGTGATCTGCGCGAGGACTCCGGCGCAGGACGGCAAGAAGCGCGTGGCTCTCGTCATCGACTTCGGTACGGCGGCGGACGCCCCGTCCGGCGAGACGCCGCCGGCCCGTCGTACGGCCTGCGCGCAGGTGTCCGCCGACGCGACCACCGCGGACGCCCTCGCCTCGGTGGCGAAGCCTCTGCGGTACGACACCAACGCCCTGTTGTGCGCGATCGGGGGCTATCCGCAGAAGGGGTGCGGGGAGCAGGTCGCCGACGGGAAGAAGCCGACGGCTGCCGCGCAGAACGGGAAGAACGGGAAGGCCGCGACGGACGGTGGCCCTTCGGTGGGGCTGTTCGTGGGGGCGGGGGCGGTCGCGCTACTGGGCGCGGCCGCGGTGTGGCAGGCGCGGCGACGCAGGCATGGCTAGGACCGGGCTCCCGGATCGGTCCGGCGTCGTGGGAAGGACCGACACCGGTCGGCCCACGACGTTGCACCCCGGCGCCTGGTGGCTCTGGTCGCTCGGTCTGGGCACCGCGGCCACCCGCACCACCAACCCCCTGCTCCTCGCGCTGCTCATCGCGACGTCGGCGTACGTCGTCGCCACCTGCCGCTCCCGGGCCCCCTGGTCCCGCTCCTACTCCGCCTTCGTCAAACTCGCCCTCGCCGTCCTCCTCATCCGCCTCGTCTTCGCGGTGGCCCTCGGCTCCCCCATCCCCGGCACGCACGTGATCGTCACCCTCCCCGAACTCCCGCTCCCCCATTGGGCGCAGGGCATCCGCCTGGGCGGAAAGGTCACCGCCGAATCGCTCGTCTTCGCCTTCTACGACGGCCTGAAGCTGGCCACGCTCCTCATCTGCGTGGGCGCCGCGAACGCCCTCGCCAACCCGTCCCGCCTTCTCAAGTCCCTGCCGGGCGCCCTGTACGAGACCGGCGTCGCGGTGGTGGTCGCGCTCACCTTCGCGCCCAACCTCATCGCCGACGTCCAGCGGCTGCGCGCCGCGCGCCGGCTGCGCGGCCGTCCCGACAAGGGCGTGCGCGGTCTGCTGCACGTCGGACTGCCGGTGCTGGAGGGCGCGTTGGAACGTTCCGTCGCCCTCGCCGCCGCGATGGACGCCCGCGGTTACGGCCGTACGGCCCAGGTCCCGCCCGCCGTACGCCGCACCACCGCCGCCCTCACCCTCGGCGGTCTGCTCGGCGTCTGCGCGGGAACGTACGGACTGCTGACCGCCGAAGGCGGCACCTACGGGCTGCCCCTCCTGCTCGCCGGGCTCGGCGCGGCCCTGGCCGGGCTGCGGCTGGGGGGCCGTCGCAGCCTGCGTACGCGTTACCGCCCGGACCGGTGGGACGTGCGTGCCTGGCTGGTCGCGGGATCCGGCGCCGCGGTCGCCGCGCTGCTCACCCTCGCCGCCGCGGACGATCCGGCGGCCCTGCACCCCGGTGTCGTCCCGCTGGTCTCCCCCACCCTTCCGCTGTGGCCCGCGGCGGCCGTACTGCTCGGCCTGCTGCCGTCCTTCCTCGCCCCCAAGGAGCCGTAGTGATCCGCTTCGAGGATGTCTCCGTGACGTACGACGGGGTGGCCGAACCCACCGTGCGGGGCGTGGACTTCGAGGTCCCGGAGGGCGAACTCGTGCTGCTGGTCGGCCCGTCGGGGGTCGGCAAGTCGACCGTCCTCGGTGCCGTCAGCGGCCTCGTCCCGCACTTCACGGGTGGCACGCTGCGGGGCCGTGTCACGGTGGCGGGCCGCGACACCCGTACGCACAAGCCGCGCGAACTCGCGGACGTCGTGGGCACGGTGGGGCAGGATCCGCTCTCCCACTTCGTGACGGACACCGTCGAGGACGAACTCGCCTACGGCATGGAGTCGTTGGGGCTGGCGCCGGACGTGATGCGGCGCCGCGTCGAGGAAACCCTCGACCTCCTCGGCCTGGCCGATCTCCGCGACCGCCCCATCGCCACCCTCTCCGGCGGCCAGCAACAGCGCGTCGCCATCGGCTCGGTCCTCACCCCGCACCCGAAGGTCCTGGTCCTCGACGAGCCGACCTCGGCCCTCGACCCGGCGGCCGCGGAGGAGGTCCTCGCCGTCCTCCAACGCCTGGTCCACGACCTGGGCACGACGGTTCTCATGGCGGAACACCGCCTGGAACGTGTCATCCAGTACGCCGACCAGGTCGCCCTCCTCCCCGCCCCCGGAACACCCCCACTCCTCGGCGACCCGGCCGAGATGATGGCCGTATCCCCGGTGTACCCACCGGTGGTCGCCCTGGGCCGCCTGGCCGACTGGTCACCGTTGCCGCTGACGGTCAGGGATGCGCGGCGGCGGGCAGGGGGACTGCGCGAGCAGTTGGCGCAAGCTGCGGGCATGCGTGCCGCTGAGGCGGATCCCGGCTCGGGGAGAGGCGACACCCCGCCGCCGCAGGCGAGCGATCCGGCCTCCCGTCCTGCCATCACCCCACGGTGGCCCTTCTTCCCGCGCAAGCGGACGGAGGCTGCCGCGGCTCCCCCCACCGCTCTCTCCCCCGTCGCCGAAGTCCGCGCCCTCGCCGTCCGCCGCGGTCGTGTCGAAGCCCTTCGCCGTGTCACCCTCACCGTCGGCCCCGGCGAGACCGTCGCCCTCATGGGACGCAACGGCGCCGGTAAGTCGACGCTGCTCAACACCCTCGTCGGGCTGGTCGAACCGTCCGCCGGATCGGTCCGGGTCGGTGGCGTCGTCCCCCACCGCACGGCACCCCCCGACCTCGTACGCCGCGTCGGTCTGGTGCCCCAGGAACCCCGCGACCTCCTCTACGCCGACACCGTCGCCGGTGAGTGCGCGGCGGCCGACCGGGATGCCCGGGCCGAACCCGGTACCTGCCGCGCGCTGGTGTCGGAGCTGCTCCCCGGTATCACCGACGGCGTCCATCCGCGCGACCTCTCCGAGGGGCAGCGCCTCACGCTCGCGCTGGCCGTCGTGCTGACCGCCCGGCCGCCTCTGCTGCTGCTCGACGAACCGACCCGGGGCCTGGACTACGCGGCGAAGGCCCGCCTGGTGGGCCTGTTGCGCGGGCTGGCCGCCGAGGGGCATGCGATCGTCCTGGCCACGCACGACGTGGAGCTGGCCGCCGAACTCGCCCACCGGGTGGTGCTGTTGGCCGACGGCGAGGTGATCGCCGACGGGCCGACGGCCGACGTGGTCGTCTCGTCGCCGTCGTTCGCGCCCCAGGTCACCAAGATCCTCGCCCCGCAGGAGTGGCTCACGGTCACGCAGGTGCGGGAGGCCCTCGGATGACCGCCACCACTCCCCGGACCCGGGCCGCCACCCCGCAGGCCCGGGCCGTCCGCCTCGGCCCCCGTTCCGTCGCCGCCCTCGTCCTCGTCAGCGCCGTCGGCGTCGTCGGCTTCGGCTGGCCCTTCCTCGCGCCGCCCTCCTCGCAGCTCAGCGCCCACGCGCAGGACGCGCCCTGGCTGTTCGCGGGCCTGCTGGTGCTGCTGGTCGCCGTCGTGGCCGCGACCATCTCCGAGTCCGGGCTCGGCCCGAAGGCGGTCGCCATGCTCGGCGTGCTCGCGGCGACCGGCGCCGCCCTGCGCCCGCTCGGTGCCGGGACCGCCGGTATCGAGCCGATGTTCTTCCTGATGGTGCTGAGCGGGCGCGTGCTCGGCCCCGGCTTCGGCTTCACCCTCGGCTCGCTCACGATGTTCGCGTCGGCGCTGCTCACGGGCGGGGTGGGCCCGTGGATGCCGTTCCAGATGCTGGCGATGGGCTGGTTCACGATGGGCGCGGGCCTGCTCCCGGGCCCGGACCGCCTCCGGGGCCGCGGCGAACTCGCCCTCCTCGCCTGCTACGGCTTCCTGGCCGCCTTCGCCTACGGCACGATCATGAACCTGGCCGGCTGGCCCTTCATGGGCGCGCTCGCCTCGGGCATCGCCTTCGACCCGCACGCGGCCGTCCCCGCCAACCTGGCCCGTTTCCTCGCGTACTGCACGGCCACCTCGCTGGGCTGGGACCTGGGCCGGGCCGTCGTCACCGTGGTACTGACGCTCGCCCTCGGCCCGGCCGTACTCAGGGCGCTACGCAGAGCCACCCGCCGGGCGGCGTTCGAGACCGCGGTCACATTCGACCCTCGTTGACCGGTGAAGCACCCCACATGACCCATGTCACTCACTATCTACCCTAGTAGTGCAAATCGGACGCCATGCTCATGCCATAACCGGCCCTGACCTGCACTTTGAGAGCCAGATCACACGGTCCCCATTTCCCCCAGATGCGACCACAACTAGTAAATGGGGTCATTGCGGACGCGCTGCGAGCCTGTTTCTCTGGACGAAGTCGCACGGCGCCGACGAGCCCCCAGGGCCTCGGCGCCGACGTACGCCCCAGGGCTTACGTACGACGTCCTGTCCCCGAAGGAAAAGGTTCCTCGTGTCGGTCTCCCGCATCGTCCGCAGCATCGCGTCCCCGAAGAAGGCCCTCACCACCGCCGCCGTGGCCGCCGCCGCCACCGGCATGGTGCTGACCGCGGCACCCGCTCACGCCGCGACCGCCAACTCGAGCGCCGGCGCCAAGGCGATCGCGCACAAGATGATCCCGAGCGCGGCGCAGTACAACGCCTTCAGCAAGATCGTCGAGCACGAGAGCGGCTGGAACGTCACCGCCACCAACTCCTCGTCCGGCGCCTACGGCCTGGTCCAGGCCCTGCCCGGCTCGAAGATGGCCTCGGCCGGCTCGGACTGGAAGACCAACGCCAAGACCCAGATCAAGTGGGGCCTGGACTACATGAAGTCCCGCTACGGCAGCCCGACCGGCGCCTGGTCCTTCTGGCAGGCGAACGGCTGGTACTGATCCGAGCCGAGCCGCAGCCGAACAGCACGAGGCGCCTCCCCCGTCGACCGGACGGGGGGAGGCGCCTTGTCACGTTCCTGGGAACCCGCTGCTGTGGTCAACTGGGGCGATGAGCGCCGAGCCCGAGACGCCCGAGTCTCAGGAGACATCCGACCCCGAGGCACGCGGACTGCGCCTGGTCGCCGTGCTGTTGGGGCTGACCGTGGTCAGCGGGCTGATCGACGCGGTGAGTTACCTGGGGCTCGGGCACGTCTTCACCGCCAACATGACCGGCAACGTGGTGGTGCTGGGCTTCGCCGCCGCCGGGGCGCCCGGCTTCTCGGTGCCGCACACGGCGACCTCGCTGTGCTGCTTCCTGCTGGGCGCTGTGGCCGGAGGGCGGGTCGCGCGATGGCGGGGCGAAGGCTCCCGCCGCACCTGGGCCCGCCTCACCCTCGCCGCGGAGGCGGTCCTTGTCGGCGCCTCCGCCGTCATCGCCTTCGCCGCCCCGCACGCCACCGCCACCGTCTACGCCCTGATCGCCCTCACCGCCTTCGCGATGGGCCTGCGCAACGCCACCGTCCGCAAGCTCGGCATCGCCGACCTGACGACGACGGTCCTCACGATGACCCTGACGGGCCTCGCCTCCGACTCCAAGGCCGGCGGCGGCTCGGGCCACCGTTCCCCGCGGCGCTCGGCCTCCGTCGTCGCGATGGCCGTCGGCGCCTGGCTCGGCGCGTGGCTGGTGCTCGACCACGGGCTGGGCATTCCGCTGCTGGTCGCGGCAGCGGCGGTGGGCCTGCTGGCGGTGGTGGCTTCGGGGCGGGAGTAGGGGAAACCGGTCAGGTGAGGTCGGCCGGGATGCGGTGGTCCGGTCGGCCGTCCTTGGCCAGGACCGAGTGGTCGTCGGCCACCGCGCGGTAGAGCCTGATGCCGGAGTCGCCGCGCACGTCGGCCGGCGTCCAGACCCGGCCACCGTGCAGGAGTGAGCGACGGGAGAAGACGTCGAGCGCGTGCTCGGCCTCCGGACCGTCCAGCCTCCCGGCGACGGCGGACATGTACACACCCTGCCCCGTGCCGATCGGCACCGACGAGTCGAAGACCGAGATCCCCACCTCGGGCCGCACCGCGATGTTGCGGGAGTGCACGGCCTGGGGCGAGGAGACCCAGAAGAACTCGCGGTAGTCCCCGTGGGCGAAGTAGACGGGCGAGCTCCAGGGCCGCCCGTCCGCGTCGGCGGTGGCGAGCACCATGTACTGGTTCGCGTCCACGACGGCCCGCGCGATCTCACCGGAGTTCATCAGCGGCTCCTGCGGTAGTGGAGCGGGAAGTCCTGCTCCCAGGCGGCCGACTCGCCCCGCGCGATCTCCCAGGCCCCGCGGATGGTGCGGCCGTCCTCGCTCACCAGGCCCCGGTACCGCTGCCGGAAGGCCAGCGGCGAGTGGTCCGGCGTCTCGCGCAGCAGCTCCCACACCCCGTCGGCGAAGGTCATCGCATACAGGCGTACGACGCCCCGCGAGTCGTAGTAGTGCTGCGTGTAGCCACCCGTCTCGGGGTCGGCGGCGACGATCGCCAGGCTGTTGGGAGCGGGATTCGGGGCCTCGGTGCGCTGGACCAGGAACTGCCCGTCCAAGGTCCACTCGAACACGCTCCGCCCGGGAGGCACCTCCAACCCGGGAAACTCGGCCTCCACCACCCACTCCCCGACCAGGACGTCCAGCCGCTTCAAGGCTTCCTGCCGTGCCGTCGCGCCCACCGCGAACACCTCCCTCTCTCACAGGGACAGACGGCCGCGGCGGGCGAAACTCATCGGTCCGCGAGGCGCAGCCGGGCCGTGCGCAGGCCGGTCTCCTCCGGCTGCCGTGTCCGGTTGCCCACTGTCCCACCGGGCCGGTCCTGCGGCGCGCCGACCCCGAAGCCGAGGCTGCGCAGGAACTCCAGCCCCGGCATCCAGTCCCGCGGGCACGCTCCTCCACGCTCCCACCGCCTCACACACCGCACTCGAACCACACCGTCTTACCACCCGAACCCGCCGCACCCACACCCCATTTGTCGACCACCGCGTCAAGGAGTACGAGACCTCGGCCGCCCTCCGCCTCGGGCGACAACTCCGCCGGAACGCACGGTGGTTGAGGGCAGTTGTCCGCCACCTCCACCCTGACTCCGGCTGCCGACCGCAACAGCAGCAGCACACAGCGCCGGTCCGGAACATGCCGTACGACATTGGCGACCAGCTCGGTCACTCCGAGTTCCACGGCGTCGGTCAGCTGCGCCAGTTCCCATTCGTCGAGCAGCGAGCGGACGATACGGCGGATGTGCCGGGCGGAGTGTTCGCCTGCGGTGAGGCTCAGGCGGTAGGTGGGGGGAAAGTAGTGGTTCACAGCACGAGCGTGACGTGGCGCGACTACTCTGGGCTACGGGACGAATACAACACGTCCCGGAGTGAGCGGAGTTGGTTGCACAGAGGGGGGCCGTGCGTGACCCATATCAACACTCTGGACCCGGGCGCCTCGCCGCTCGACTACTACGGCTGTGAGCTGCGTCGCCTGCGGGAAGTCGCCGGGCTGACGCAACGTCAACTAGGGGACATCCTCAACTACACCGGTTCACTGGTCGGCCAGATCGAGACCGCGCGGAAGGTGCCGACACCGGAGTTCAGCGAGCGGGCGGATGCGGCGCTGGAGTCGGGCGGCATGCTGTCCCGGCTCGTCGAGCTGGTGCTGCGCAGTCAACTTCCGGCGTGGTTTAGGCAGGTGGCCGAGTTAGAGGCACGGGCCGTCGAGATCTGTTCCTTCCAGTCGCACATGGCCCTCGGCCTGCTGCAGACCCGCGCGTACGCGCGTGCCGTTCTCGGTGCGTTGGATCAGAGCGACCTCGACGGCCGAACCGCCGTGCGACTCTCCCGCCAGCGCGTCTTCGAGAAGGCGGAGCCACCGGTCTTCTGGGCGGTGCTCAGTGAGGCTGCGCTTTACCAAGAGATGGGCGGCCGGGAGACCATGCGCGCCCAACTGGCGCACCTGTTGTCGTTCGAGGGCAACCCCCGCATCAATGTTCAGATCCTGCCGTTCTCGGCTGGAGTGCACGCGGGACTTCAAGGCCCGTTCGACATCTACCGCTTCGCGAGCGACCCGACCATCCTCTACACCGAGGGCTACGGCAGTGGGCAGCCCACCGCCAATCCGGACACGGTCAAGGACTGCTCACTCCGTTACGATCATCTTCGGGCCGCCGCCCTCTCCCTCAGAGACTCGGCGGATCTGATCCGGCGCGTGATGGAGGAACGCTATGGGCAACAACGCGACACTGACGATGATCCAGTGGCGTAAGTCCAGCTACAGCGGCGACCAGGGCGGCCAGTGCGTCGAGTGCGCGCCGATCGGTACTGCCGCGTGGCGCAAGTCGTCCCACAGCGGCGACCAAGGCGGCGAATGCCTCGAAATCGCCGAAGCCCCCTGCGCCACCATCGCCATCCGCGACTCAAAGAACGAGAACGCCGGGCCGGTGCTTTCCTTCCGGCCCGACGCCTTCCGTCGTTTCGTGTCCTGGAGCGGCGCTACGCCTGGGGAGTGACACCCCCCGCCTTCGCCGCCCGGTGGGATCTCCATTCCTTGCGGAAGAAGTAGGCGCGCAAGGCCCCGACCGCCAGGAACATCAGGCCGACGCCGGCTCTGCCCCAGCCACCCGCCGTGACGAACCAGTAGAAGGCCAGGCCGGTGAAGAAGAGGCAGACCGCGATCACCAGCGGTTCGCGGATGTAGAAGGGCAGGACGCGGAGGATTACGTTGATCAGCATCGGGGTAGTTGATCAGGCCGCGTCAACTTGCGCTGTGGTGGAGGCCATAGTTCCGGCCCCAGCGCAAGCCCCGTCCACAGCGGGCGTCCACGTCGGCGCCCGCAGTCATCCGCAGTCGGCGTCTACAGCCGCTGAATGATCGTCCCGGTGGCCAGCCCACCCCCCGCGCACATGGTGATGAGGGCGAACTCCTTGTCCGCGCGCTCCAGTTCGTGAAGTGCCGTCGTGATGAGCCGGGCCCCGGTGGCCCCCACCGGGTGCCCGAGCGCGATCGCACCGCCGTTGACGTTGACCTTCTCCAGGTCCTGTTCGAAGACCTGCGCCCAGCTCAACACCACTGACGCGAACGCCTCGTTGATCTCGACGACGTCGATGTCCTTGAGGGACATGCCCGCCTTGCCCAGCACCGCGCGCGTCGCGTCGATCGGTCCGTCGAGGTGGAAGTGCGGGTCGGCGCCCACGAGTGCCTGCGCCACGATCCGCGCCCGGGGCTTCAGCTTCAGCGCCCGCGCCATCCGCTTCGACGCCCACATGATGGCCGCCGCGCCGTCGCTGATCTGCGACGAGTTGCCCGCCGTGTGGATGGCTGTCGGCATGACCGGCTTCAGGCCCGCCAGCGCCTCCATCGACGTGTCGCGCAGCCCCTCGTCGCGGTCGACGAGCCGCCACATGCCCTGTCTGGCACTCTGTTCCTGCTCGGTGGTCGGTACCTGGACCGCGAACGTCTCCCGTTTGAAGCGCTCCTCGGACCAGGCGACAGCCGCCCGCTCCTGCGAGATGAGGCCGAGCGAGTCGACGTTCTCGCGCGTCAGGTCGCGATGGCGGGCGATCCGCTCCGCCGCCTCGAACTGGTTCGGCAGGTCCACGTTCCATTCGTCGGGGAACGGCTTGCCGGGCCCGTGCTTCGACCCGGATCCGAGCGGCACCCGCGACATCGCCTCGACGCCGCAGCTGATGCCGACGTCGATGACACCGGCGGCGACCATGTTGGCCACCATGTGCGACGCCTGCTGCGAGGAGCCGCACTGGCAGTCGACCGTCGTCGCCGCCGTCTCGTAGGGCAGGCCCATGGTCAACCAGGCCGTGCGCGCGGGGTTCATGGACTGCTCGCCGGCGTGCGTCACCGTGCCGCCGACGATCTGTTCGACCGCGTCGGCGGGCATGCCGGTGCGGCCGAGGAGTTCTCGGTAGGTCTCGCCCAGGAGATAGGCGGGATGCAGGTTGGCGAGCGCTCCGCCGCGCCTGCCGATGGGGGTGCGTACGGCCTCGACGATCACGGGTTCCGCGGCCATGGGGGTGGATCCTCTCCTCCGGTACCCGCGCGGCGCGGGCGTCCCGGCCACCCGCCACGCAGAACTAGTACGCGTTCTAGTTCTGTCAGCAGTCTGCTGACAGTGCGTCCTCAACCGCAAGGGTCGTGCACGTAATTCGACGTGCCGTACCCCTTGCACCTTGTAGAACCCGTTATTACCTTCACGGCAATCCTGACTTCTGATGGGTCGTCAGAAGGCCGTCGGACGTCATCGACAGAAGCAAGTTCGAACTCAGCCGGAGTCGCCCATGCCCTGTCCAGCTCTCCCCGACGGGTTCGACTTCACCGACCCCGACCTGCTGCACCACCGCGTGCCCCTGCCGGAGTTCGCCGAGCTGCGGCGGTCCGAACCGGTCCGCTGGATCCCCCAGTCGGCCAACCTCGCCGGCTTCCAGGACGAGGGTTACTGGGCCGTCACCCGGCACGCCGACGTCAAGTACGTCTCCACGCACCCGGAGCTCTACTCCTCGTACCTCAACACGGCGATCATCCGCTTCAACGAGCACATCGAGCGCGACGCCATCGACGCCCAGCGGCTGATCCTGCTCAACATGGACCCGCCGGAGCACACCCGCGTCCGCCAGATCGTGCAGCGCGTCTTCACCCCGCGCGCCATCCGCGCCCTGGAGGAACGGCTGCGCGACCGCGCCCACGCCATCGCGCGCAACGCCCGCGCGCACCCCGGCCCCTTCGACTTCGTCACCGAGGTCGCCTGCGAACTGCCCCTCCAGGCCATCGCGGAGCTCATCGGCATCCCGCAGGACGACCGGTCCAAGATCTTCGACTGGTCCAACAAGATGATCTCGTACGACGACCCGGAGTACGCGATCACGGAGGAGGTCGGCGCCGAGTCGGCCACCGAACTCATCGCCTACGCGATGAACATGTCCGCCGACCGGAAGCAGTGTCCGGCCAAGGACATCGTGACCACGCTGGTGGCCGCGGAGGACGAAGGGAACCTCAACTCCGACGAGTTCGGGTTCTTCGTGCTGATGCTGGCCGTGGCCGGGAACGAGACGACCCGCAACGCCATCACCCACGGCATGCACGCCTTCCTGACCCATCCCGACCAGTGGGAGCTGTACAAGCGCGAACGCCCGGAGACCGCGGCCGAGGAGATCGTGCGCTGGGCGACCCCGGTCAACTCCTTCCAGCGCACCGCCACCCAGGACACCGAACTCGGCGGGAAGCTGATCAAGAAGGGCGACCGGGTCGGCATCTTCTACGCCTCCGCCAACCACGACCCCGAGGTCTTCACCGACCCCGACACCTTCGACATCACCCGCGACCCCAACCCCCACCTCGGCTTCGGCGGTGGCGGCCCGCACTACTGCCTGGGCAAGTCCCTGGCGGTCCTCGAGATCGACCTCATCTTCAACGCGATCGCCGACGCCCTGCCCGGCCTCACCCTGGCCGGCACCCCCAGCCGCCTGCGCTCCGCATGGATCAACGGCGTGAAACACCTGCAGGTCGAGGCCGGTTGAGGGTTCCTCTTCCGGTTCCGTACGACGTACTACGACGTACGCCGATCTCGGGCCGGCGGCATCCCGGCGCCGCCGGCCCGTTCCACGACTCCCGGAGGAGGCAGGAGCATCCCCCCTACGCCCCGCTCCTGCCTCCTTCGAGGACCGCCGCGTCCTCGCTCCGCGCCCCGACGGGCCTCGCCGCAAGGTGTCGTACGACGAACTCGGCGTCCCGGCCGACGCCCTGGATCATCGACGAGGCCATCGCGTACTGGAAGAGCCTGCCGACGAAGTACAGGCCCGGCTGCGCCTCCACCACCCCACGGCGCTGGGCGGGTTCACCGTCCGCGTCGAACACGTCCGCGTCAGGCAGGTCGATCCAGGAGACGTCCGGCCTGAAGCCCGTGCACCACAGGAGGTTGGCGACCTGGGGCGTCGACCCGTCGGCGAGGACCGGCCGTCCGTCGCGGACTCCAGCCGTGCGTGCCACGCGCCGGACGCCGGCCGCCTTGAGGTCGGCGGGCTTGACGCGGATCAGCGGGGCGCTGTGGGCGAGCACCTTCGGGCGCAGTGCGCGGCCCATCGGGGTGCGCACGGTGAGCAGGTGCCGGAAGACGAAGAAGAGGACGGGGGTCAGGAACCTGGCCTTGCGGTGCTCGATCCGCCAGGGGATCTGTCCCGGGTGCGGACCGGACAGCAACACCCGGCGCGTGCGGGCGAGTTCGAGCGCGATGTCGGCGCCCGAGTTGCCCGCGCCGACGATCAGGACGGGCCCGTCGCGGAGTTGGTCCGGGTTGCGGTAGTCGACGGCGTGCAACTGCCCGATGTCCGGGGCGAGTTGATCCGCGTAGTCGGGGATCTTCGGCAGCCGGTCGTAGCCGGCCGCGACGACGACGTTGTCGGCCTCGTAGCATCGCTCGTCCCCTTCCGTCTCGACGAGGTACCGGCCGGCGTCGTACGACACCCTCCGCACGGAGACTCCCGTCCTGACCGGCAGCTCCGCCCAGGCGGCGTACGCCTGGAGGTAGTCGGCGAACTCCTCGCGGGTGGGGAACGACCAGGCGGGGCCGGGGTACGGCAGTCCGGGCAGCCCGTCGAACTTGGCCGGGCTGAACAGCCGCAGCGAGTCCCAGCGTTGACGCCAGGCGTCCCCGATGCGCTCGCCGGCGTCGAGGATCACGAAGGGCCGTCCGGTGCGGGCCAGGTGGTATCCGGTGGCGAGACCTGCCTGGCCGCCGCCGATGACGACGGTGTCGATGCGCTCGGTGTCCATGTCAGCTCCTGCGTCGTACGGCTGCTGGTGGGCTGTGTCCGGCGGTCGGCCTCGTAGATCTCCACGGCCCGGCGCAGCATCCGCTCGGCCTCGGCGTGCTCGCCGAGCAGCCGCAGCAGGATGCCGAGGTCGGCGGCGCTGTCGGCGAGCCGCAGTCGCGCGGCGCGGACCTGTTCGCGGAGGCCGGTGGTGCGGGCCTGGTTGTCGGACACGTGTCGATGCTCGCGGCGGGGCCGGGGCGGGCGCATCGAGAGGAATGCCCATGCGCGGGGCGGCGGCATGGGTGGTTCTACGCAGTGCGTTCCCGGCCTGTGTTCCCGTGCCTGTGTTCCCGTGCCTGTGTTCCCGGCCTGTGTTCGTGGCGAGCGCGTTCCTACGCGGGGGTGTCCCGCTGTACGAGTCCGTGCTCGAAGGCGTAGGCGGCGGCCGCGGTGCGGGAGGTGACGTCGAGCTTGCCGAAGATGTTGCTGATGTGCCGGGCGACGGTCTTCTCGCTGAGGAAGAGCTCGGCGGCGATGGCGTGGTTGGTGCGGCCGCGCGCGATCAGCTGCACGACTTCGAGCTCGCGGGGAGAAAGCTTCGGATGGCGGTCCCCGGCACCGCCGCGCCCGGTCAGGCGGTCGACCTGTGCGACGTCCGGAACGGCACCGAGCCGCTCGAAGACCCGCCGTGCCGAGTCCAGCTCCCACCCCGCCGAGTCCTCGTCGCCGAGCGCCCGGCAGGCCAGCCCGATCAACACCCCGACGCGGGCGGCCTCGTAGGGCACGTCCAGCTCCCGCCAGAGCCGCCCGGCCTCCCGCAGCAGCGGCAGGGCGTCCTTCGCCGACCCCTCGGCCAGCCGCACCGCGCCGCCGGCCTGCCCGGCCATGGCGCGCAGGGCGACGGCACCGCGGGCGTCGGCGATGCCCTCCAGCTCGTCGGCGAACCGTGCCGCCTCGTTGCCGCCGCCATCGCCCTGGGCGAGCAGGATCTCCACCGCCGCCGGCAGCAGCCGGGCCCGGCGCATCGGTTGCGTCGTCTCCCCCAGGGCCCGGCGGATCGCCGCCGTGGCCGGTTCCCGGCGGCCACGGGCCAGCCACAGCAGGGCAAGCCCCGGCTGGGCGTCCCAGCCGTGGTGGAGGGTGTCCCGGTAGGCCTGCTCGGCCTCGGCGAGGTCGCCGCGCAGGCGGTGCAGTTCGGCCAGTTGGTAGAAGGCTCCGCCCGCGGCCTGTCCGCCGTAGCCCGCGGTGAGCTGGGCGCAGGCCAGGCGGGCCTCACGGACCGCGTCCGGCCAGGCGCCGCCGAGCTGCAGCAGCGCGACCCGGTGCACCCGGCACAGTCCGCGGTAGGCGCCGGTGAAGTCGGGCTGGGCCGCGCACCACTCGGCGAGCGCCTCGCTCCACTCCTGGGCGCGGCGCAGTTCCTGCAGGTCCTGGCAGGTGCCGATGACGACGCAGTAGATCATCCCGGTGCAGCGTGCGGACGGGCCCCCGCCGGCCACCGCGACCATCGCCTCGTCCAGCTCGGCGAGCCCGGCACCGACCTGCCCGTTGCTCACCAGGGCGAGGCCCAGCGTCATCGCCGTACCGGCCGCGAGGTCGGCCTCCGCACCGGGGGAGACCGCCTCGGCCAGCCGGCGCGCGGAGTCGAGCATCTCCGCGGGCTCGCCGGCCCGGAAGTGCAGCTCGGCCTCCAGCATGAGCAGGTAGGCGCACTCGGGGCAGCCGGGTTCGGTGGCCGCGAGCCGCCGCGCACGGGCCAGCCAGGCACCCGACTGCGCGAACTCGCCGCCCCAGGCCAGCTCCTTGCACAGCCAGTACGCGCACCGCAGCGCCGCGCCGACGATCCCGGCCTCGGCGTACGCGGTGTAGGCCCGCCGCAGCAGGCCCACGGCGTCGTCGCAGCGCCCCAGCATGTCGGCGGCCTCGGCGTACAGCTCGACGTCGTGGACTTCGAGGGGGTACGCGGCATCGGCCCGGGCCAGCACGTCGTACGCCTCGGTCCACGCCTGCATCCGGACGGCCTCGCGCCCCCGACCGACCTCCGCGTCCCAGTCCATGGCGCCTCCGCACACATTGCACCGCGGACGGGGCGGTGCTGTCACCCGGTGGGCGGGGCGGGGTCATCCGGGGCGCGGGGCAGGGCAGCCCGTCCCGGCGGGAGTCGCCTCCCCCGGGCTCAGCCCACCGCGCGTTCCTTCTCCGGCACCGGTTCCTCCCTGACCGCCGCTGCCGTGGCCAGTTTCGCTCGCGGGCCCTGGAGCAGGTACGTCAGGCCGAAGCCCGCGCCCACCACCGCGGCGCCGCCCGCCGCGTCCAGCACCCAGTGGTTGCCCGTCGCGACGATCGCCGAGATCGTGAAGAACGGGTGCAGCAGGCCCAGTGCCTTCATCCACCACTTCGGTGCGATGACCGCGATCACCACCCCGCACCACAGCGACCAGCCGAAGTGCAGGGACGGCATCGCCGCGTACTGGTTGGTCAGGGCCGTCAGGGTGCCGTAGTCCGGCTTGGAGAAGTCCTGGACGCCGTGGACGGTGTCGATGACGCCGAGGCCGGGCAGCAGGCGGGGCGGGGCCAGCGGGTAGAGCCAGAAGCCGACCAGGGCGAGGAGAGTGGCGAAGCCGAGGGCGGCGCGGGCCCAGCGGTAGTCGACCGGGCGGCGCCAGTACAGGATGCCCATGACCGCGAGCGGGACCACGAAGTGGAACGACTCGTAGTAGAAGTCGAAGAAGTTGCGCAGCCAGTCGACCTTGACCACCGCGTGGTTGACCCAGTGCTCGATGTCGATGTGCAGCCACCGCTCGAGGTCCAGGATCTGGTGGCCGTGGTGCTCGGCGGTCGCCCGCCCCTGCGAGTTGCTGCCGCCGGTCGCCGCGAGCCGCACCTTCTGGTACGCGGCGTACGTGACGCGGATGAGGAGAAGCTCCAGCAGGAGGTTCGGGCGGGTCAGCACCCGGCGCAGGAACGGCAGCAGGGGGACGTGCTTGAAGCGCGCCGGGACCGCGGGCGCGTACTCGGTGGGGATCGGCGCCTGGTAGTACGGCGACGTGCGGGACAGGAACGGGATCACGGTCGCGGCGGCGAGGGCCGCGAGGAGGACGACGTTGTCACGCAGGCCGTACAGCTGCGACATGTTCGGCAGCATCATCTTCGCCGGCAGCGTCATCACCAGGACGACGGCGACCGGCCACACGTACCGGTCGGAGGCCCGCTTGCCGACCCGTCCGACGACCGCCAGCAGCACCCACAGCAGCTGGTGCTGCCAGGTGGTCGGCGACACGGCGATGGCCGCGCAGCCGGTGATGGCGACCGCGAGCAGGAGCTGGCCGTCGCGCGCGTAGCGGACCGCGCGGCGCAGGCCGAGGACCGCGACCGCCGTGCCCAGCGTGAAGAAGAGGGCGATCTCCAGCGGCCCTTCCAGCCCCAGCCGCAGCAGCGCGCCGTGCAGGGACTGGTTGGCGAGGTCGTCGGCCTTGCCGCCGAGACCGGTGCCCGCCATGTGGTGCACCCAGTACGTGTACGAGTCGTGCGTCATCGCGGCCCACGCGAGCGCGGTGCACGCGGCGAAGGTGATCCCGGCGGACAGAGCGGCCCGGCGGCGGCCGGTGAACCACAGCAGAGGCGCGAAGAGCAGCACGGTCGGCTGGAGGGCGGCGGCCAGACCGATCAGCACGCCGCCGGCCCGCTCCCCTCGTACGGCGAAGCAGCCGACCAGCACCAGCAGGACCGGGATGATGCTGGTCTGCCCGAGCCAGAGGGTGTTGCGCACCGGAAGCGACAGCATCAGCAGGCTGATCGCCACCGGCGCGGCGAGCAGGGAGGTGCGTCGGCTCACCGGCTGCGGCAGCGCACGGGCCGCGACCAGGCCGAGCGCGACGACCAGCAGCAGCGTGCCGAAGGTCCAGCCCCAGCCGAGGCCCTGCTCGGCCGCGCGGGTGAGCGGCTTCATGACGAGACCGGCGAACGGCGTGCCGGTGAACTGCGTGGAGTCGTAGAGCGACCCCTTCACATGCAGGACGCCGTTCGGACCGACCCAGGTCTCCAGATCCGTCAGCCGGTCGCCCCGCGGCGTACTGAGAACGACGGCCACCTGTCGTACGGCGAGGACCGCCGCGACCAGCCACAGGCCCAGGCGCGCCATGCGCAGGCGTCCTTTGACCGCTCCGACAGCCGTCGCCCCCAAGGCTTTTGCCGGTCGCCCGCTGTGCTCCACGTTCGCCACGCCCCGTAGGCCTCCCGCCCCGCCACTCTTTGAGCCCCCTGAGAGAGACGCAGGCTACCCCGCCTTCACCTGTCGTCTCTCCCTCTTTTGTCTGGACGACGATAGTGCGCCGGAGGTTGGCCCGCCCCCGCGGGACGCGAGATGGATCACAGCAGTGCCCGGTGAGGACCGCATCCGGGCGGGCCTGCGCGCCTGCATACGCGACGTTTAGGTGCACCGTGCAACGACTTGTGCGCACCCCGTAAGGGCGGCAAGTACACCTATGGTCGCTTTTCGGTCGCCCGATCGAATGCCCCTGTCCCCGTCGAAAGGTAGGCGAGCGAGGTTTTGGCCACGGTCACGGTCACCGTTCCCCCCGTCCGCACCCGCACCCCCGATGTCACCGCCACCGACCCGGCACTCGTCCGGCGGGCCGTGAAGGCCGCCGCGCTGGGCAACGCGATGGAGTGGTTCGACTTCGGTGTCTACAGCTACATCGCGGTGACGCTGGGCAAGGTGTTCTTCCCGTCCGGCAACCCCACCGCCCAGCTCCTGTCCACGTTCGGCGCCTTCGCCGCGGCCTTCCTGGTCCGCCCGCTCGGCGGCATGGTCTTCGGCCCGCTCGGCGACCGGATCGGCCGCCAGAAGGTCCTCGCACTGACGATGATCATGATGGCGGCGGGCACCTTCGCGATCGGCCTGATCCCGTCGTACGCCACGATCGGCGTCGGCGCACCGCTGCTGCTGCTCCTGGCCCGCCTCGTGCAGGGCTTCTCGACCGGCGGCGAGTACGCGGGCGCGTCCACCTTCATCGCCGAGTACGCGCCGGACAAGCGGCGCGGGTTCCTGGGCAGCTGGCTGGAGTTCGGCACGCTGGCCGGCTACATCGGCGGCGCGGGCCTGGTCACCCTGATGACCGCCCTGCTGTCCTCCGACGACCTGGTGTCCTGGGGCTGGCGGATCCCGTTCCTGATCGCGGGTCCGATGGGCGTCGTCGGCCTGTATCTGCGGATGCGGCTGGAGGAGACCCCGGCGTTCGCGGCGGAGCTGGAGAAGGCGGAGTCGAGCCGCCCGAAGGTCCCGCTGCGCGAGATGATCACGAGCCAGTGGCGCGCCCTGCTCCTGTGCGTGGGCCTGGTCCTGGTCTTCAACGTCACCGACTACATGCTGCTGTCCTACATGCCGAGTTATCTGACCAGCGAGCTCAAGTACGACGAGACGCACGGCCTGCTCGTGGTCCTCGGCGTGATGACGCTGATGATGGTCGTCCAGCCCTTCGCGGGCGCCCTGACCGACCGGATCGGCCGCCGCCCGGTGATCGCGGCGGGCTGTGCGGGCTTCCTGGTCCTGTCCGTCCCGGCGATCCTCCTGATCCGCCAGGGCAGCCTGGCGGCGGTCGCGCTGGGCATGGGCGCGCTGGGCCTGCTCCTGGTCTGCTTCACGGCCGCGATGCCGTCCGCCCTCCCGGCCCTGTTCCCGACCCGGGTCCGCTACGGCTCCCTGTCGATCGGCTTCAACGTGTCGGTGTCCCTGTTCGGCGGCACGACCCCGCTGGTGGTCACGGCCCTGATCGGCGCGACCGGCAACATGATGATGCCCGCGTACTACATGATGGCCGCGGCCGTGATCGGCGGCGTGGCGGTGTGGTTCATGGCCGAGTCGGCGGGCAAGCCGCTGCCGGGGTCGGCGCCCGCGGTGGACCGGTAGGTCCGCGGCGGGTCGGTAAGCACGCAAACACCCTCTGGAACCACCCATGGCCACGTACCGTCTGAAGCCCTGTCCACGGCATCACGGAGGGTACGGGGAATGGGTGGTTTACTGCGGAAATGGGCGCATGCGCGTGTGCTGACGGTCGTGCTGACCCTGCTCGGCATCCAGCTGGGGTCACTGATCGCACCCGCGTACGCGTGCGGCTGCGGAGCCATGATCCCCGGGGCCCGGCAGCGCGTGAGCGTCGGCCGTGAGGAGTCCGTCGTCCGCTGGGACGGCAGCAGCGAACAGATCGTGATGAGCCTGACGGTCGACGGGGACGCCGACCAGGCCGCCTGGGTCATGCCGGTCCCGCACCGGGCGACCGTCAAGCTCGGCGACCCGGCGCTCTTCACCGAGCTCAGGTCCGCCACCGCCCCCGTGCACCGCGACCGCTACCACTTCTGGCCGCAGAACGGCGACTGGCCGCTGGTCACCGGCGACGGCAGGAGCGTGGGCGCCCCGCCCGGGGCCGGCGCCGCATCGCCCGGCGTGGGCGTGGTCGGCCGCCAGAAGCTCGGCCCCTTCGACGTGGCCCGCCTGACGGCCACCGACCCGGCCGCCCTGAACGGCTGGCTGGACACCAACGGCTTCGCCATGCCGCCCCGCCTGGAGGACGCCCTCCGGCCGTACGTGAGCCGCCGCTGGGAGTACGTCGCCGTCCGCCTGACCCCCCAGACCGCGAACACTCCGCTGAACGGCACGCTCGACCCGCTCCACCTCACCTTCGCGGCCGGCCGGCCGGTCTACCCGATGCGCCTGTCGCGGCTCGCGAGCACACCGCAGTCGCTCGGCCTGTACGTCCTGTCCGACCACCGCATGGAGACCAGCTCGGCGATCGGCGGCGAGAGCCCCCGGGTCACCTACGCCGGACGCGTCGGCGCGAAGTCGGGCCCGCTGGCCGAACTGGCCGCGGGCACCCCGTTCCTGACCGCGATCGGCCAGGAGTTCCCGCGCCCCTCGTCGATCTCCGGCGACCACATCCTGCGCCGGGCCTCCGCGGACACCCCGTTCCAGCAGGTGATCTACGAGGACCAGCTGCGCAAGGTGGCCGGGATCCCGGCGTGGCTGCTGACCGTCGTCGGCACCCTCGCGCTCGTCGTCACGGCCGTGACCCTGTACGCCGTACGACGTTCCCGGCGCCCGGTGCAGCCTCCGCCGCCGGTGCACGCGCCTCCACCGCTCGGCCGACACCGCCCGTCATGATCCTCTGACGGGGAACCGGCATACGGCCGCATTCGTCAGGGCACCCTGGTCAGAGGTTCTGACCGGACGTACGGAAGGCACAGGTGAATGAGCGAGTCGCAGCTCTGGGACGACGTGGACGACTACTTCTCCGCCCAACTCTCGCCGGACGACGAGGTGCTGGAGGCGGCGCTGCGCGACAGCGAGGCGGCCGGGCTGCCGCCCGTGGCCGTCACCGCACCCCAGGGCAAGTTCCTGCATCTCCTCGCCCGGATCCAGGGCGCCCGCACCATCCTGGAGATCGGCACCCTCGGCGGCTACAGCACCATCTGGCTGGCCCGCGCACTGCCCGAGGACGGCCGCCTGATCTCGCTGGAGTACAGCGCCCGGCACGCCGAGGTCGCCACCCGCAACCTCGCGCGCGCGGGCCTCGACCGGCTCGCCGAGGTACGGGTGGGCCCCGCCCTGGAGTCGCTGCCCAAGCTCGCCGACGAGAACCCGGCCCCCTTCGACCTGGTCTTCATCGACGCCGACAAGGCCAACAACAAGTCCTACGTGGAGTGGGCGCTCAGGCTCACCAGCGCGGGCAGCCTGATCGTCGTGGACAACGTCGTACGGCAGGGCCGGGTCGCCGACGCGGACAGCGCCTCGCCCGACGTGCTGGGCAGCCGTGCCGCCATCGAACTGATCGGCGCGCACCCGCGGTTGAGCGGCACGGCCATCCAGACGGTCGGCAGCAAGGGTCACGACGGCTTCGCGCTGGCGCGCGTGCTGGCGTGACCCCGGCCGGCCGGATGTCGCTCAGAACTCGTGGTAGAAGCCGACGTTGACGCTGCGCGGCGCGGTGCGGTCGCGCACGACGATCTCGCCGTTGCCGCCCCTCGGCAGCGACACGGTCCCGCCGTAGACGAGCGGCTGCGCGTACTCCCCGACGATCAGCCGGACTTCGGAGGACGGGTCGGGCTGCGAGCCGCGCAGCCAGGTCACCTGCCAGGTCCCCTCGGGACCGCACAGGAACTCCAGGTGGACCCGCGAGATGAACAGCCAGTCGTCGGGGGTCACGAGACGGCACACGGCCTTGTCCCGGCCCACCCGCAGCATGGCGCCGGGCTCACTGGGTGCGTCGGCCATGAGCATGCCGGCCGTGGCCCCCTCTTCCGCCCCGGAGACGGTGGCCATGGTCAGTTCGAGCACGCGCTGCTCCTCTTGAAGTGTCCGTACACAGCGGCCGCATGATAAATCGCCCGGCCGTGCCGCGTCCGGCACAATGGACTCATGACCGAGCGAAAGCCACCAGGTGTGCCGTTCGAGTCCTGGGTCGACAAACAGATCCGCGACGCCGAGGGGCGCGGCGAGTTCGCCCAACTGTCCGGCGCGGGCAAGCCGTTGCCCTCGGGCAACGACACGTCGTACGACGAACTGTGGTGGATCAAGCAGAAGATGGCCCGCGAGGGCCTCTCCGTGCTGCCGCCGAGCCTGGCCCTGCGCAAGGAGGCCGAGGATGCGCTCGCGGCGGCGTACGCGGCCTCCTCGGAACGGATCGCACGGAAGATCGTCACGGACGTCAACGTCAAGATCCGCGACATGATGTTCAAGCCGCCGCCCGGCCCTCCGCTCGGTATGAAGCCGTACGACGTCGAGGAGGTCGCACGGGAGTGGCGGGAGCGCCGGACGGCGTTGGACGCGGATGCCGCGGACGGGTCGGCTCCGTAGTCGACGGTCAACCGCGCAGGAGTCGTTCCGCCAGTTCCCGGTAGTCCCGCAGGGCCAGCCGGAGTTGTTCGGTGTCGGGGTGCGTGGGCTCGGCCCGGTCGCCGTCCTGCCAGGACATGCGCAGGGTACGACGGCGCCGGGTCATCGCCTCGGTGAAGAGGCCGGCGATCTCCGCGACCACGTGGTCGGCCTCCTCGACGGCGTCCCGGGGCCCGTCGACGAACCCGGCGACCGCCTGCCGAAGCCGCACCTCCAGCTTGTCGGACTCGTCGTGCGGGAGAAGGCGGGTGCCAGGAGTGCCGGAACGGGCCGCGGTGCTCTGGCCACGGGGTGCGGCCGCCGGGGCGCCCGGCACGGGGGCGCGACCGGGCGTCACCGGCTTGGCCTGGCGACCCGTTCCCTCGGTCTCACGAGCCGTTCCCTCGGTCTCACGAGCTGCTCCCTCGGCCGTGCGAGCCGCTCCCCCGGCCTCCCGTCCCGTTCCTTCGGGCTGACGGCCCGCCGTCCCGGTGTCGAAAGTCCCGGTCTCGGGACCCGGCGTCGTCGCGCGGCCCGTGGTCCTGTCCGCGCCGTGCGCGGTCTCGGGCCCGGAGGCTTCTCCGTCGCCCCGGGGCGCCGTGCGGCCGCCCGTCGCCTTTCCTGTGTCCGGTGTGCCCTCGGCGCCGGGGTTGGTCGTCGCGTCCGTCATGTGGCTCAACTCCCCTTTGCCTGATGCCGGTTGAAGGTCCACGGCAGGTGGGTGCCATGGCTGCCGCGGGTGGGCTGCTTGCGGGTGGCGGGCTTCGCGGAGTCCTCGCGGGTCCCGCCCACCAGGTCGTCGAAGAGGGCCCGGGCCTCGACCAGCGCCTCGCGCATCTCCTCCGTGTCGGCCCGGTCGCCGTCCTGTCCGCCCGCGCCCACGCGTGCGACACGGTGGACACGCCGGTAGCCGTGGACGTGTTCGGCGTGGTGGACGGAGAGGGCGGCGAACTGTTCCTCGTAGTGGCCGCCGTCGGGGAAGCCACGGACGGCGGCGAGTTCCGCGAGCAGCCGGTCCGCCTCGGCGACCGCCTCCCGCGGCGCGTCGACGAAGTGCTCCTGCGCTGCCGTCCAGCGGACGGTGAACTGCTCGCGCCGGTCGGGCTCCAGGGGCTGCTCGCGCAGCGACCCGTGCCGCTCCACGCGCTCCGTGAGCTCGCGCTCGGCGGCCTTGGCGTCCCCGTCGTGCCGGGCCAGCGTCCGGTCGTACTCGGGACCGAAGCGCCGCTTCAGGTCCCGGCCGCCGCCGCGCGGGCCCCGCGCACGCAGGGTGAGGGCGGCCGCGACAACGACCACGGCCGCCACGATCACGATCAGAGCGATGATCATGCCTGTGGACATGGGTGCCTTCCGATGTGTCGGCCCAACGGGCCGGTTCCCCCACCGGGTTGCCCGGAAGACACCCGTCAAACGGCGCCCGCAGGGATGCTCAGGGCGCGAAACGGCGCAGCCCGGTCACCGACCACACCGTCGCGATGCGCCCCTGGACCACCTCGAACAGGTCGATGCCACTCTTCTGGGTCCCGTCCGGGCGGGCCACGTACCAGCAGGAGGCGACCCGGCCCAGGACCGGATCGACGAGGGGGGTGCCCTCGAGGGCGTACCGGCGTCCGGGGTACGTGGCGCGGTGCCGGGCGATCATGTCGACCATGCCGGCGGGGCCGCGCAGGCCGTCGGTGTCCGGCGAACTCTCGGGGGTGCTGCCGAAGCGGACGCGGAAGTCGGGGGCGAGGAAGCTCTCGGGTTCGCTGAAGTCGCCGTTCCACAGGGCGGTCCAGCGTTCGAAGAGGGTGAGGCCGGTCGCCGGGGTGAGGGTGGTGGCCAGGGTCATGACTGCTGCCTTTCGTCGTACGCCGGTGATGAAGCGGCTCCAGCCTCGGCCCCGTACGCGACAGCCCCCTGTCGGTGATTGCCGTCACACTCCGAAATCTGCGAGCGGCACCAAGTCGGAGCCCAGCGTGTCGAGTTCGCGCAGGTCGACCGGTCGCCGCGGAACCCGCTCATCGAGGGCCTCGACCGCCCGGATCCGGTCCAGCCGGAAGCCGCGCGGCGCCTCGCGCATACGGCACCAGCCGGCCAGGTACCAGTGCTCTTCGCCGCCGAGGAAGGCGATCGGTTCGACGTCCCGGGCGGTGGGCGTGCCCGCGGCGTCGGTGTACTCCAGCCGCAGCACCCGCCCGGCCGTCAGCGCCTCGCGCAACGGCGCCGGTACGACGGGCTCGGCGGAGCGCGCCGTTCGCGCCGCCGGTACCAGCAGCTGCACCCGCCCGGTCATCTCGGCGGCGGCCGCCCGCTCCCGCTCCGGCATCACCGCGAGCACCTTCTGCAGCGCACTGCGCGCATCGGCCGCGAACGGCGTGCCCGCGAGCCCGTGCAGGCCGACCGCGAGGGCCGTCGCCTCGGCGGGAGTGATGGTCAGCGGCGGCAGCGTGCGCTGCCGGTCGAGGACGTAGCCGCCGCTGCGGCCGGGCTCCGCGTGGATGGGCACGCCGGCCTGCTGGAGCGCCGCGAGGTCCCGCTCGACGGTGCGGACGCTGACCTCGAAGCGCCGGGCCAGCATGCGGGCGCTGCGCGGACGGGGCGCGGTGGCGCGGAGTTCCTCGACGAGGGCGTAGAGGCGGTCGGTGCGGTTCATGACGACCAGTCTCCGGAATCGATGCGGGCGGCATGTCGATTCGGCGGAGGTCCGATCGACGCAGAGGTGAAGGCAATACGAACAGACACCGCGGAGGTGCCCGGCCGAGGAGGTTGGTGGTGCTGGACTCGCCGGGGGTCACGCATATCCGGTTGCGCCCGCCGCACACCGTCTCCGCAGAATGAGCGGATGACCTGGACGATCGCCCCGGAGCCCTACGACTCCCCCGTCGCCGCCGCCCTCTGGCGGGCGTACTACACGGAGGTCAGCGACCGCTGGTACCTCCTGCACGAGGGGCGCAGGACCGACCCCGCCGAACTGGAGCGGGAGATCGCGGCGCGCACGGGCGCCGAACTCGCCCCGCCCACCGGCCGGTTGCTGGTCGCGCGATACGGCGACGAGGCGGCCGGGTCGGCGGGTGTACGGCTGCTGGACGCTGCGACCGCCGAGCTGACCCGGGTGTTCGTGTACGAGGAGATGCGCGGCAAGGGCGCCGCCCCGCTCCTGGTGGGCGCCGCCGAGGAGGCCGCCCGGGCCCTCGGCGCCCGGCAGTTGATCCTCGACACCCGTGGCGACCTCGTCGAGGCCCGCACCCTGTACGCGCGGCTCGGCTACACGGAGACCGAGCCGCACAACGACGACAAGTACGCCGAGCACTGGTTCCGCAAGGAGCTGCTCATCTGACGTTCTCCGCCGACCCGTTGTGCGGCTGCTCCCGGTCCGAGCCGCACAGCTCGTCGTTGAGCTCCCTGACCAGCTGGGCGAGATCGGTCGGCCGGTCCGGTCCCCACCAGTCGCCGAGCAGTTCGGCGAGGGACTCCTCCCGGGCCTGCGCGAGCCGTTCGGCGACCTCGCGGCCCTGGTCGGTGAGGACGAGGTCGATCCCCTCCCGGGTGCCCAGGCCCCGTTCCTCGACCTGTCGGGCGGCGGCGATGATGACCTGCATCGGCACCGAGGTGCGCTCAGCGAGCACGGCCGGCTCGGCCCAGCCGTACTTCTTGGTCCGCAGCAGCAGCCAACTCGCCGCGGGCAGCAGATCGTAGCCCGCCCGATCGGTGATCTTCCGGTAGATCTCGCGCCGGCCTTCGCGCGTGCCGAGCACGGACAGCGCGCGGCACACCTCGTCGTACGACGACCGCTCGACCGGATTGCTGGCGAGGGTCTCCGTGACGTCGGGCGCGGTGACGGAGCCGCGCAGCTTGTCCTCCTTGAGGAACCAGGCCAGCACGAAGCCGAGGAGGGCGACGGGGGCGGCGTACAGGAAGACGTCGGTGATGGACGCCGCGTACGCGTGCAGGGCGGACGGGCGCAGGGCGGGCGGCAGCGAGCCGATGCCGCGCGGGTCGGACTTGAGCGAGTCCGCCGAGACACCGGCCGGGAGGGGGACGCCGCGGAAGGCGTCCGTCAGCTTGTCGGCGAGACGGCTCGCGAAGACCGTGCCGAAGATGGCGACGCCGAACGAGGCGCCGATGGACCGGAAGAAGGTCGCGCCGGAGGTGGCGACGCCGAGGTCCTCGTAGGAGACCGCGTTCTGCACGATGAGCACCAGCACCTGCATGACCAGGCCGAGTCCGAGGCCGAAGACGAAGAAGTCCACGCTCATCTCGGCCGTGGAGCTGTTCTCGTCGAGCCGGTGGAGCAGGAGCAGGCCGAGGGTGGTGACGCCGGTGCCCGCGATCGGGAACACCTTCCAGCGGCCGGTGCGGCTGACGATCTGCCCGGAGGTGGTGGACGACAGCAGCATGCCGAACACCATCGGCAGCATGTGCACGCCGGACATGGTCGGCGAGACGCCCTGGACGACCTGGAGGAAGGTCGGCAGATAGGTCATCGCGCCGAACATGGCGAAGCCGACGATGAAGCTGATCACCGCGGAGAGGGTGAAGGTGCGGATCCCGAACAGCTTGAGGGGCAGGACGGGTTCGGCCGCCTTCCGCTCCACGGCCACGAACGCCACGGCCAGCACGACGCCCAGCACGATCAGCCCGATGATCTGCGCCGAGCCCCAGCCCCAGGTCGTACCGCCGAGGGAGGCGACCAGGATCAGGCAGGTGGCGACCGAGGCGATGAGGAACGTGCCGAGGTAGTCGATGACGTGCCGCGTGGCCTTGCGCGGGATGTGCAGCGCGGTCGCGATCACCGCGAGGGCGACGACGCCGACGGGGAGGTTGATGTAGAAGACCCAGCGCCAGCTGAGGTGTTCGGTGAACAGCCCGCCGAGCAGGGGACCGAGGACACTCGTCGCCCCGAAGACCGCTCCGAACAGGCCCTGGTAACGGCCGCGTTCACGCGGTGCGACGATGTCCCCGACGATTGCCATCGACAACACGATCAGCCCGCCGCCGCCCAGGCCCTGCAGCGCCCGGAAGGCGATGAGCTGGGGCATGTTCTGCGCCATTCCGCAGAGCGCCGAGCCGATGAGGAAAATCACGATCGCGATCTGGAACAGCCGCTTCCGTCCGTACTGGTCGCCGAGCTTGCCCCACAGCGGGGTCGCGGCGGTCGAGGCGAGCAGATAGGCGGTGACCACCCAGGACAGGTGCTCCAGGCCGCCGAGGTCGCTGACGATGGTGGGCAGCGCGGTCGACACGATGGTCTGGTCGAGGGCGGCGAGCAGCAACCCGAGGAGCAGTGCGCCGATCGAGACAAGGACGTTCCCGGGCACGTGCTCCTGGGCGGCGCTGCCCCGCTGCGGGGGCTTCGAGGGTGGCTGTGCGTCCTGCACATTCCCCGTCATACCGTGCCCATCCCCGCCCATGAAGACCTCCCGAGGCTCTCGTTACAGGTCCATGGTGATCGGTGTGACCGGTTATGGCCTGTTGAGTCCGGTTGGAAGCCGATATTCCGGGGGCTGTGGGGGCGCCGCGCAGATGATCTGGATAACCTCTGGAGTTCGCGAGGGGAGCGTGAAGGGAGGGACGAACCAGTGACAGACCCTGAAGGTCACCAGTGCCCGGAGTGCGGAGCGCCCAGAGGGGCGGACAACACCCCGTCCTGCGGCTGCACTCAACGGGCGTCCGACGCCCTGCGCGACACCCGTACGGCCGAGGCGGCCGCGGCGGAGGACTTCGATCCGCTGCGCATACGGCCGTACGTCGAACTGGAGAGGGCGCCCGAGGGCGCCGGGGCCGAGCGCCCGGCGGCCCCTGCCGTGCCGGCGGTGCCCGCGGCCGAGGCGACGATGCCGCTGCGGGCCGTGAGCCCCGACGTGCCGAGCGCCGACGACCTGCGCCTGTTCGAGGGCACGGGCCCGGAGGTCACCTACGAAGACGATGACGACGACGCGGTGAGACCGCGGGGCAGGGGCCGTACGGTGCTGCTCGGCGTCGGCGGGGCCGCCGTCGCGGTGATGACCGCGGCCGGGCTGGCGAGCGGCCTGTTCTCGTACGAGACGCCGACGCGGGACAGTGCGCTGCCCGACGACGTGCGGGCGAGCGTGCCGGACGATCCGGCGAGCGCGGCGTCGGAGTCGCCGTCCCGGAGCGCCACGACCGTACGGCCGCCCGCGCCGCCGGCGCCCGTCAGCACGAGCCCGTCGCCCTCGGCGTCCCCGTCGACGACCAGCGCCTCGCCGAGCCCGTCCCGGTCGGCCGAGCCGACACAGACCTCGCCGACGGCCACCGCCAGCAGCGGGGCGCCCGACAACGGCCGCCAGGCGCCCCCGGTCCTGAGCCGCGGCTCCGACGGCCCCGAGGTCACCGAACTCGAACTACGGCTGACCCAGCTCGGCCTCTACACGAGAAAGGCGAGCGGCCACTACAACGAGGGGGTCGAGGACGCGGTCAGCAGATACCAGCTGGCGCGGGGACTCCAGCAGGACGGGCTGGGGACATACGGGGCGGAAACGCGGGCACGGCTGGAGTCGGAGACGACGGAGCCGTGAGGTCTGCGAGATGCACGAAGGCGCCGGGCGGCCGATCCAGCCCGTCCGGCGTCGGCAGATCCAGCGCGTCCGGCGTCGGCAGATCCAGCGCGTCCGGCGTCGGCAGATCCAGCGCGTCCGGCGTCGGCAGATCCAGCGCGTCCGGCGTTTGAGGACAAGGCCCGTTCAGGGCCGGAGCACCCGTCCCGAAGACGGCAGCCCCCGGCCCTGCCCGCGCGCACGGCGCTACCGCACGTACAACCGAATGGTCCCGTCCGCCGCGGCCTCCACCCGTACCCGCGTCAGATCCCGCACCACCACATCGGGCTCGTGGACATCGGCCCGCGAGCCCACCCCCACGACCCGCATCCCCGCGGAGCGCCCCGCCTGGATGCCCGCCGCGGAGTCCTCGAAGACGATGCAGTCGGCCGGGTCGACGCCCAGTTCGGCGGCGCCCTTGAGGAAGCCCTCGGGGTCCGGCTTGCTGGCACCGACCGACTCGGCGGTCACGCGCACGTCGGGGAGCTCCAGGCCGGCGGCGGCCATACGGACCGTGGAGAGGGCCACGTCGGCCGAGGTCACCAGGGCGTGCGGGAGGCCGCGCAGGGAGGCGAGGAACTCGGGGGCGCCGGGGATCGCGACAACGCCGTCCGTGTCGGCGGTCTCCTCGGCGAGCATGCGCGCGTTGTCGGCGAGGTTGTGCTCCATGGGACGGTCGGGCAGCAGCAGCGCCATCGAGGCGTGGCCCTGGCGCCCGTGCACCACCTTCATGACCTCGCCGGCGTCCAGCCCGTGCCGGTCGGCCCAGCGCCGCCAGCAGCGCTCGACGACGGCGTCGGAGTTCACGAGGGTGCCGTCCATGTCCAGCAGGAGGGCGCGGGCAGTGAGGACGGTGGGCACGGTGGTGACCGTCATCGGCAGCTCCAAGGCGCGGAGGGAGGGGCCGCGGGTGGAGCCCGTTCCGAGCTCCCCGCCCAGGCCCCGAAGGGACAAGGCGGCCCCGCCCGCCGGTCAGGGAAAACGGGCGGGAGCCACTTTGTTCCTACACGATACAAAACAGGGCCGGTATCCGCCAGCGCCTTCGGGAACAGTTCACCCACCGTTCAGCTCGGAACCCGCGTCCCAGGCGCTCAGCCGGCCACGGCCTCCCACAGGCTCCACACGCCGAGCGCCAGCATCAGCAGCGCCGCGACCTTGGTGATGAGAGCCAGCGGCACCCGCTTCATCAGCGCCTTTCCGCCGACGATCCCGAGCCCGGCCACCGCCCACAGCGCCAGCACCGCACCGAGACCCACGGACAGCGGGTCGTCGTAACGGGCCGCGAGGTTCGCCGTCATGATCTGCGTCAGGTCACCGAACTCGGCGACCAGGATGAGCATGAATCCCGCGCCCGCGACCTTCCAGAAGGACTGGTTCTCGGGCTTGCGGATCTCCGCGTCGCCATCGGCCCCGCCCTTCGTCATCAGCAGCACGGCGGCGCCGGCCAGGAAGAGGACACCGGTCAGCGCGTGCACGATCTGCTGCGGCAGGAGGGTCAGCACGCTGCCGGCCGCGACGGCCAGCACGACATGGAGCGCGAAAGCCGCGGCGACGCCGGCGAAGACGTACGAGGCGCGGTAGCGGGTGCCGAGGACGAGACCGGCGAGGGCGGTCTTGTCCGGCAGTTCGGCGAGGAAGACGACGCCGAAGACGACCGCCGTGACGGTGAAGCTGATCAAGGTTCCTCAATCGGTCGGGCTGCCCCACCGAGAGTGCTGAGTCCTTCCGGAAGACACCTCGGCATGGCAGCACACACGGCACCCGTGCCGTGGGGCACGGGCGTGCACTGCTTGCCGAAGGTCTCGCTGGCCGGCCCGTCGATCCGTAGATCGAGGATCGGCCTCCGGGCGCCGGCTCAGACGAGCTGAGCAGTATGTCGACGGTCCGGCGAAGAGCTACTCCCCTTCTGCGCCGTCCATGGTACGCGACCGGTGCGCGGCCGAAAGTTCGGCCATAAACCTTGTCATGTCATGTACGCGTCACTAGTTTCTTACCCAACGCACACCCTCCCGCAACACGGCACCGCGAGCATTCCAATCGCTCGCACCCCAACGCCCCCACACCCCAAGGGAGTTCGCATGCCGAAGTTCTACGCGCGTCGACGGCTCAGCATACTCGCGACTCTTACCGGACTCATAGCCTCCGTCGGACTTTTCAACGGCCCGACCGCCTCCGCCGCCCTCCCCACCCCGGTCAGCGCGGCCACCGCCCGCACCTACCTCGCCTCGCTCACCGTGGCGACCGAGAACCGCACCGGCTACGACCGTGACCTGTTCCCCACCTGGATCACGATCAGCGGCACCTGCAACACCCGCGAGTACGTCCTCAAGCGCGACGGCTCCAACGTCGTCACCAACTCGGCCTGCACCGCCACCAGCGGCAGCTGGTACTCCGTGTACGACGGCGCCACCTGGACCGCCGCCTCCGACCTGGACATCGACCACCTCGTCCCGCTGGCCGAGGCCTGGGACTCCGGCGCCAGCCAGTGGACCACCGCCCACCGCCAGGCCTTCGCCAACGACGTGACCCGACCGCAGCTCATCGCCGTCACCGACAACGTGAACCAGCAGAAGAGCGACCAGGACCCGGCCGAGTGGATGCCCCCGGTCAGCTCGTACGCCTGCACCTACGTCCGCGCCTGGGTCCAGGTGAAGTACTACTACGACCTCTCCGTCGACTCGGCGGAGAAGAGCAAGCTCAGCTCGGTCCTCAGCGGCTGCTGATCTCGCGGATGATCCGGCGGATTCTGTAAAGGAACCTCCCCGTTCACCTCCGTCGTTCCGTACCGTACGGGGCGACGGAGGAGGGCTGGCCGCGGAGGCGAGCCCGACCATGGAGGGGCGGGCGATCAGGTGTCCGGACTGCGGCTGGGTCCACTGCTGAGGTATGCCGACGGTTCGGCCGCGACGGTCTGGGTCGAGACCAGCCGCCCGTGCACCGCCGAGGTGCGCTGCGCGGACGGCGCCCGCGGTGAGGCCCGCACCTTCCAGGTGGCGGGCCATCACTATGCGCTGGTGCCGGTCGACGGACTGACTCCGGGCACGACCACGCCGTACGAGGTGTTCCTGGACGGCACGCGCGTGTGGCCGCTGCCGGACTCGGCGTTCCCGCCCTCCGTCATCCGGACCTCGCTCGACGACGACGGCGTCCGTGTCTCCTTCGGCTCCTGCCGCTGGGCCGCCCCGCCCGGCGACGAGCACGACCCGGTCGGCCCCGACGCCCTGGACACCCTTGCCGCGCGCATCGCGGCCGACCCGGACGGCGAACGGCCGGACGTACTCCTGCTGTTGGGCGACCAGGTGTACGCCGACGAGACCTCCGAGGCGACCCGGCGCTGGCTGGCCGCGCGGCGCGATCTGAGCGACCCGCCGGGCAACGAGGTCGCGGACTACGAGGAGTACACGCGCCTCTACTACGAGTCGTGGCTCGACCCCGAGGTGCGCTGGCTGCTGTCCACCGTGCCGAGCTGCATGATCTTCGACGACCACGACGTGATCGACGACTGGAACACCTCCGCGGCCTGGCTCGAGGACATGCGGGCCACCCCGTGGTGGCGCGAGCGGCTGCTCAGCGGCCTGATGTCGTACTGGGTGCACCAGCATCTGGGGAACCTGTCGCCGGACGAGCTGGCCACCGACCCGCTCTACGCCGCCGTGCGCGAACTCCCCGACGCCACCGACGAGTTGCGCGCCTTCGCCTGCAAGGCCGACGCCGACGCGGCCTCCGTGCGCTGGAGCTACCGGCGCGACTTCGGCCGCGTACGCCTGCTGATGGTGGACAGCCGGGCGGCCCGCGTGCTGGACGAGCAGAACCGCTCGATGCTCGACCCGGGGGAGGCCGAGTGGCTGCGCGAGCAGGCGCTAGACGCACCCGGCTCCTACGACCACCTTCTCGTCGGCACCTCCCTGCCCTGGCTGCTGCCGCACCTGGTGCACGACGCCGAGGCGTGGAACGCGGCCCTGTGCCGAGGAGAGCGCGGGGCGCGCTGGGCGCGGTTCGGGGAGAACCTGCGGCGCAAGGCCGACCTGGAGCACTGGGCGGCCTTCCCGACGTCCTTCGCGGCGCTGGCCGAGCTGATCGCCGAGGTCGGTTCGGGGCCCGAGGCGCCGGCGACGGTGCTCGTCCTGTCGGGAGACGTGCATCACGCGTACGTGGCGGAGGCGACGTGGCCCGCCGGCGCCCCGGACGCCCATGTCCTGCAGCTGACCTGCTCTCCCGTCCACAACTCCGTACCGCGGTACATACGCGTCGGCTTCCGCTTCGGCTGGAGTGCCACGGCCCGCGCTCTCGGCCGCCGGTTCCTGCGCCACGGTCGCTGCGGCAAGCCGCCGGTCGACTGGCGCAAGAAGGGCGGCCCTTGGTTCGGCAACCAGCTCATGACGCTGACGCTGCGCGGCCGTTCGGCGCGGCTGCGGCTGGAGCAGGCGCAGGGGTCCGGCGGGGCGGAGCGCCGCCTGCGCACGGTCGTGGAGTCCGAGCTCGCCCCGTAATTCCCCGGTTACCTCCGTTTGTTGCGCCCGTGACCCGGGATGCTCGTGACCCGCCCCACACCGGGGCCACCCTGGGCTCGGCCCGCGCTGCTCCCGACGGCATGATGAGGCGGACCGTCCGCTTCCAGTGGGCGGTTGGCCGGCAAGCGCCCCACACGCCCGGGAGTCACCCCTTTGTCTGCACCGACCGCGGAACACCCGACCGTCTCCCTTGCCGTGGTCGGCGCCGGACCGCGCGGCACGAGCGTCCTGGAACGCCTCTGCGCCTCCGTGCCGGAGCTCCTCCCGCCGGGCGGGCGACTGACCGTCCACGTCGTCGACCCCTCACCGCCCGGCCCCGGCAACGTGTGGCGCACCGCCCAGTCCCCCGAGCTGCTGATGAACACCGTGGCCTGCCAGGTGACCCTGTTCACCGACGACAGCGTGGACTGCTCGGGGCCGGTCCGGCCGGGCCCCAGCCTGCACGCGTGGGCGGGAGGTGAGCTCGGCGCGGACGACTACCCGACCCGTGCCCAGTACGGCCGGTACCTGGAGTGGGTGTTCGCGAAGGTGGTGCGCGAGGCCCCGCCCGCCGTCCGCGTCGAGACACACCGGGCGCGCGCCGTACGGCTCGACGAGGCCCCCGACGGCCGCCAGACCCTGGCCCTCGACGACGGCCGCACCCTGACCGGCCTGTCCGCCGTCGTGCTCGCCCAGGGCCACCTTCCGGCGGCCGCGGACGCGGAGGAGCGCCGGCTGGCGGCCCACGCGGACGGCCACGGCCTGCTCCACTTCCCGCCCGCCAACCCGGCCGACGTCGACCTCTCCGCCATCGCCCCCGGCGAACCGGTGCTGTTGCGCGGCCTGGGCCTCAACTTCTTCGATCACACGGCCCTGTTGACCACCGGCCGCGGCGGCCGCTTCGTACCCGCCGGGCCCGAGGGACACGGTCTTCGCTACGTCCCCTCCGGCCACGAGCCGCGGCTGTACGCCGGCTCCCGGCGCGGCGTCCCGTACCAGGCGCGCGGCGACAACGCGAAGGGTCCGTACGGCCGGCACATCCCGCTCGTCCTCACCCCGGAGGTGATCGCGGGCTTCCGCAAGCGCGCGGACTCGGGCGAGGCCCCCGACTTCCTCACCGAGATATGGCCGTTGGTGGCGAAAGAGGTGGAGACGGTCTACTACACGGCGCTCACCGGCCGCCCGGACTTCGCGGACCGCTTCCTCGCCGTGCCCCACCGCGATCCCCAAGAGGCGTACGCACTCGACGAGTTCGGTGTCCCGGACGCCGACCGCTGGTGCTGGGACCGGATCTCCCGGCCGTATACGAAACGGGAGTTCGCGCATCCCCGCGAGTGGCGGGACTGGCTGCTCGGGTATCTGCGCGAGGACGCGACGCAGGCCGCCCTCGGCAATGTGGCCGGTCCGCTGAAGGCGGCTCAGGACGTGCTGCGCGACCTGCGCAACGAACTCCGGCTGATCGTCGACCACGGCGGGCTCGGCGGCGCATCCCGCCGCGAGCACCTGGACCGCTGGTACACCCCGCTCAACGCCTTCCTGTCGATCGGCCCGCCCCGGCGGCGGATCGAGGAGCTGGCCGCGCTGGTGGAGGCGGGGGTGGTGGAGGTGCTCGGGCCCCGGCTGGAGGTGCGGCCCCAGGAGGGGGCGTGGGTGGCGCACTCCCCCGCGGTGCCCGGCTCGGCGGTGCGTGTGACCACCCTCATAGAGGCCCGCCTTCCGGAACCGGATCTGCGACGCACCGCCGACGAGCTCCTCGCCCGGCTGCTGAAGACGGGGCAGTGCCGGCCGCACACCGTCGACGGCTACGAGACCGGAGGGCTGGACGTGACAGCGCGGCCGTATCGCCTGATGGACCGTCAAGGTCGTTCCCATCCAAGGCGGTTCGCCTTCGGCGTGCCCACGGAGGGCGTGCACTGGGTGACCGCGGCGGGTGCCCGGCCAGGGGTGGATTCGGTCACACTTTCGGACGCCGATGCGGTGGCGAGAGCCCTCCTACGTGCGGCTGCGGGCGAAACGGAGCCGGAAACGGAAGCGGATCAGTGGCCTGATGTTGAACTTGCAAGCATCGATTAGGCGCGCCTAACCTCAATTACTCACTCGGCTCGTCCCCAGACCGGTCCCTCTCCGGACCGGCCCGACCGAAGGAGTAACCCCCCACATGTCCGCTCGCCTCAACAACGCCCAGCCCTACGCCCTCGGCCTGTTCCGCATCGTCGTCGGCCTGCTCTTCGCCTGCCACGGCGCCGCCTCGCTCTTCGGCGTCCTCGGCGGTGCGGCCGGCACCAAGGGCGGCACGGTCGAGACCGGCCTCTGGCCGTTCTGGTACGCGGCCGTCATCCAGCTCGTCGGCGGCGTCCTCGTGCTGCTCGGCCTCGGCACCCGTGCCGCCGCGCTCATAGCCTCGGGCTCGATGGCCTACGCCTACTTCAAGATGCACCAGCCCAACGCCCTGTGGCCGATGGAGAACGGCGGCGAGGCCTCGGCGATGTTCAGCTGGACCCTGCTGCTTCTGGTCTTCACCGGCTCCGGCGCCTTCGGCCTGGACCGGCTGTTCGCGAAGCGCTCGACGGCACAGGGCAGGCCGGCCACGGAGCAGACGCCGGTCGCTGCCTGATCCAGCACGCTCCGGTGCGCTGATCCGGCGCGGTCGTCCGGTGCGTGACAGGGCCTTCCCCCGCCGGCGGGGGAAGGCCCTGCGTGTTCTGCTCGGCCGTCGGGCGGCGTGAACGTACTGTGCCGATCGCACGAGCCCCCCATGAATCTCCTGTCACACTCCGGGCGTACGCTGTATGGCTGTTACGGCCGCCCTTGCCGCTCCTCGTCGACGGAGCGGCACGGTCCGGCCCACGGGGGAGTCACGGGGAGTTCGCGGTGCTGGAGAGTGTGGGGTCGCTGACCGGCAGCCCATGGATCTACGTCATGGTCGTGCTGTCGGTCCTGCTGGACGTGTTCGTGCCGGTCCTGCCGAGCGGAGTGCTGGTGATCACGGCCGCCACGGCCGCGGCCGCCGGCTCGGCGACCGGCCGGGTGCCGCACGCCGTCCCCGACATCCTGGCCCTGACGTTCTGCGCGGCCATCGCCTCCGTCCTCGGCGACCTCGTGGCGTACCGGCTGGCCTGGCGCGGCGGCGAACGCCTGGACCGTGCGATCGCCCGTTCGCGCCGGCTCACCAGCGCGCAGGAACGTCTCGGCGCGGCGCTGGCCCGGGGCGGCGGGGCCCTGGTCATCCTCGCCCGGTTCGCTCCGGCGGGCCGCTCGGTGGTCTCCCTCGGCGCGGGCGCCGCCCACCGCCGCGCCCGCGACTTCCTGCCCTGGTCCGCCCTCGCGGGGCTGGCCTGGGCGACGTACAGCGTGGCTCTGGGGTACTACGGCGGGCAGTGGTTGGGTACGACCTGGCTGGCCACGGCGGTGTCCGTGCTGGCGCTGTTCGGGGCGGGGGCCGGGGCGGCGTTCGTGATGCGCCGCCCGGTGAAGGCGTCCTAGCAAGACGTCCCAGTAGGGCGTCCCGGCGCGGAATCAGGCGGACGCCTTCTGCCCTCGTACCTCGAGACCGGCGAGCAGGTCGGCCGTGGCCTCGGTGATCGCGTCCACGGCGTGGTCGAAGACCTCCTGGTTGTGTGCGGCGGGCGCCCGGAAGCCGGACACCTTCCGCACGAACTGCAGGGCGGCGGCCCTGATCTCTTCCTCCGTCGCCTCTTCGGGCAACGCGGGCGGGCGAAGTGTCTTGATGCTCCGGCACATGAAACAAGTCTCCCGCACCGCCGCGGCGCCTGCGATGATCCTTTCCGAGGCGGCCACCACTACGGGGCCGACCGACGGAGGGAACAGAAGAATCATGGCGAACGACGAACTGACGGTGGCCGTCCTGGGCCCCGGCGGCATCGGCGGTCTGCTCGCGGGCCTGCTGGCCCGCGCCGGTCACCGCGTGATCTGCCTGGCCGGCGAGGAGACCACCAAGACGCTGACCGCGGACGGGATCCGCGTCCGCAGCGGCCTGTTCGGCGACTTCACGGCCCGCGTCGAGGCGGACACCGTCCTGCGTGAACCGGTCGACGCGTGCCTGGTCGCGGTCAAGCACACCGCCCTGGACTCCGCCCTCGACCGCGTCCCGCCCGCGGCGCTGGGCGACGGCCTCCTCGTGCCGTTCCTGAACGGCGTCGAGCACCCGGCCGCGCTGCGTGCCCGCTACCGTCCCGACCTGGTCGCCCCGGCCGTCATCCGCGTCGAGTCGACCCGGGTCGCGGCGGGTGTGATCGAGCACGGCAGCCCCTTCGCCGAGATCGACCTGACCGGCGAGGGCGTGGACCGGGGACGGCTCGACGCGCTGGCGCAGGCTCTCGACGCCGCCGGCCCGGCGACCCGCGTACTCGACGACGAGACGGCCGCGCTCTGGGCGAAGATGTCGTTCCTGGCGCCCTTCGCCCTGCTCACCACCCGCTACGGGCTCCCGCTCGGCGACGTACGCACCCAGCACCGGGACGAGCTGACGGCCCTGGTGGAGGAGACGGCAGCGGTCAGCCGTGCGAGCGGCGGGCCGGCGGATCCGGCCCAGGCACTGGCCCGCTACGACGCCTTCCCGCCCCAGACCAAGTCCTCGATGCAGCGCGACGCCGAGGCGGACCGCACGCTCGAACTGGACGCGATCGGCGGGGCGTTGCTGCGCGCGGCCGAGCGGCACGGGGTGAGTGTGCCCGTCGCGGCGCGGGTGGTACGGGAGTTGGGGGACGCCGGGCACTGACGGCGGTGCGCTGCGGGCCGGTTGACGCCTTCGTGGCCGTCAGCCGGCCCGCAGGTCGATCCGCCAGTCGTTCGACGTCATCCAGTGCCCCTTCGGGTACTCGAAGTCGACCGGCCCGAACAGGCTGAAACCGGCCCGTCGGCACACGGAGTTCGACGCCGGGTGGTCCACGCCCGGAAAGGCATGCAGATACCGGTGCTCCCCGGCGTCCCGCGCGGCCCCGACGACAGCCCGGGCCGCCGCCGCGGCCAGTCGTCTCCCCTGGAACTCGGGCAGCACACCCCATCCCGTCTCCCACACCGTGCCGCCCCGCCACTGCCGCGCCCAGAACCCGATCGACCCGACGATCTCCCCGCTGCCCGCGAGCACGACCCGGTACATCTGCCCGTCCGCCGGCTCCAGGTACCGCCGATGCCGGCCGGCGAGCTTCTCCTCGCTCTCCGGGCCGCCCAAGTGCTCGGTCATCTCAGGGCTGTTGGTCCGCCGCAGCAGCCAGAAGTCCCCCTCCGCCCAGGGCCCCAGCCGCACCTTCTCCACGTCCGCGATGTCCATACCGGCAACCCTAGAACCCGGGTCTGACAACGGCCCCGCCACACGTTCGCATGAACCCCGGGAAGGAACTCGCTTCCCAAATTCGAACAGGCGTAGCATTGCGCCGTGGCTACGACCTATGACTTTCCGAGTGACCTCCTCGCCGGTCAGGAGGAGCTGCATCAGGTCCGGGCCGAGCTGTCGGCCCTGCTCAAGCGGCTCCCCTGGTCGGTGGAGCCCCTGGACGGCTTCAGTGACGCGGGCGGCTGGCGCAAGGTGGAGCGCCCCGCCTCCCCCGGCTGGTCGGACGACGAGCAGGCCGAGGTGGAGAAGCTCCGGCAGCGTGAGCACGAGCTCGCCGTTTTCGTCAGCACCCATCGCTTCTGGGCGGAGGTCACGACCGGGGAGCGGGTGGACGCCCGCATGACGCTGAAGCACGCGCGCGAGGCATGACGCGAGAAGACCCCGGCCATGATCGGCCGGGGTCTTCTTCCCGTGTGGGCGCGGACGGTTTCGAACCGCCGACATCCTGCTTGTAAGGCAGGCGCTCTACCCCTGAGCTACGCACCCGAGACGAGTCGACAGCCTACCTTGCCCGAGGCAGTGCCCCGCAAACACGTATCGGGACCCGGCCCGTGCGGGGGTTTACCCCACCCCGGATCCGGGAGTGGCCCGGATCCCTCCGCGGGCCCCGGCTCCGTACGGTCGTAGAGCCTTCACCATCCGTCTCAGGGGGAGATCCTCATGGCCCGTACCGTCACCGCCCGCACAGCGCTCGCCGCCGGGGCCGTCGTGGTTCTCGTCGGGGCGGCCACCGCCTGTGGCGCCTCCGCGAAGGACGACAAGCATCCCGATCACCGGTCGTTCGCGCTGACGGGACACACCCTCACCGTCGACTCCGACGACTCGGCGCTGGAGATCGTCGCCGCGGACGGCAACCCGGAGGGGAAGGTCGAGGTCACCCGGTGGTGGCAGGGATCCGTCGCCATCGGTTCGGATCCGAAGGTGACCTGGTCCATGAAGGGCGACCGGCTGAAGCTGCGCATGAAGTGCTCCGGTGTCGTCGCCGACTGCTCGGCCAAGCACCGGATCGAGGTGCCGCGCGGGGTCACCGTGAAGGTCGAGGACGGGGACGGAAGCGTGCGGGCGCGGGGCTTCAAGGACGCGCTGAGCATTCGTACGGGGGACGGGTCGGTGCATGTCACGGACTCCACCGGTCCGCTGACGCTCCACACCGGCGACGGATCCGTGCACGCCGACGTCTCCTCGCGCCAGGTGCACACCCAGACCAGCGACGGCTCGGTCCACCTCGAACTCGGCGCCGTGCCGGACCTGGTGGAGTCCCGCAGCGGCGACGGCTCCGTCACCATCGCGCTGCCCAAGTCCACGTACCGTGTGACGACCCGGACCGGCGACGGCTCGGTGGATGTGTCCGTGCCCCGCTCCGACTCCAGCTCGCACGTCGTGACCGCCCGTACCGGTGACGGCAAAGTCACTCTCAAGACCGCGAACTAACCGGCCCGTGTGTTCGTCCTTAACCGGTGGGACAATGAACTGAGGCACCGGCCAGGACGGATGACAGCACGGGAGAGGGATGTGACGGCGACACCTTCGCAGCCGTACTCGCCGTTGGTGCCGCGCGCACACCGTCAGGCGTTCAAGGACACTCTCACCCTGCTCGCCCTGCCGCTCGTCGTCGCGCTGGCGCTGCCCGCCGCGTTCGCGGGCGGCGGCACCCGGCGCTGGTTCGGCGGCCGGTCCGAGAGCCAGCGGGCCGAGGCGCAGGCCGCGAAGGACGCCGCGGCGGCCGCGTTCTACGAGCTGGACACCGCCCAGCGCGACCTGCGGATCTCGATAGAGACGATCACGGCGGTCGACGACTCCCCCGCCGCCCGGCGCGTGGTCTCCGACTTCGACGCGCTGGGTCGGCGCATCGACGAGGCCAGCCACCGCTACATCGAGGCCGTCGACGCGCACGACCTCGACCGGGACGACCTGGAGGCGTCGGTCGCGGCACACGCGCGTACCGAGCTCACCAAGGCCAAGGACGAGCTGGCCAACGTCAAGCGCGAGCTGGACCGTTTCGGCGACAGCCTCGGGCCGCTCCTCGGCAAGGCGGAGACCCAGCTCGCCCGGCTGGCTCCGGCGGTCGAGCGGGCCCGGCAGGGACTGCTCGCCGCGTCGAACGCCCTGGACGCGGTCCGCGGCTCGGGACTCACCGCCAACGATCTCGCCGCCCGCCTCGCCACCCTGGCTCCCGAGCTGACGAAGCTCAACCAGGGGGCGGGTCAGCACGGCGTGCCGGAGACGCTGGAGCGGGCGGAGCGCGTGGCGCGCGAGGCCGAGGCGGTCCGGGTGGAGGCCGAGCGGCTGCCGGAGAAGGCCGCCGAGATCGACCACCGGCTCGTCTCGCTGCGCACCCGCGCGCAGGCGCTCACCACCCGGGCCGGCCAGGTCGAGCCGGTGCTGAGCGAGCTGCGGCGGCGGTTCGTGGCGGCGTGCTGGCAGGACCTGCAGCACGTGCCGGACCAGGCCGCGGAGAACGTGAAGCAGGCCGAGCTGAAGCTGAAGGAGGCGCAGGCCGCGCGGGACGCCCAGCGCTGGCCGGACGCGACCTCACTGCTGTCGACCGTGCGGGCGCTCCTGAACACGACCGACGAGTCCGTGTCGGCCGCGCGCGACCGGCTGCACCGGCTCAACGCCGTGCAGAAGGATCCGCAGCAGGAGATCGACCGCACCCGCTTCGCGATCCGGGACGCCCAGCGGCTGGCGATGACCGGGCGGACGACGCCCGACCCGCGCCAGGCCCGTCCGCTGGACGAATCGGTGGCCAGGCTGGACCGGGCGATCACCTCGCTGGAGGGCCGGCACCCGGACTACTGGCACTTCCTGACCGAGACCGAAGCGGTACGGCAGACGGTCGGGCGGGTGGTCTCGCAGATCCGTGAGGAGCGCGGGGGCGGCCACTGAGCCGGCGCCCCCGCGCCGGCGGCTAACTGCGGTAGGCGTAGTAGGCCGAGTTCGGGTACGACGCGATCAGGCTCGCCAGCGAGCGCCGGTAGGTGTCGGCGTCGTGATAGGTCAGGTACGGGACGCCGCTGGAGCTGCGGTACGTGGTCATCATCGAGTGGTCCTTCGACCCGTCCTTGTCGAAGTCCATCTGCAGCACGTCACCGACGTCCATCTGGTAGGCGTTCGCCAGCGCCGTCGTCCGCTTCGCGGTCTGCGTGAACCAGGACCACTCGTTGACACCGATCCAGGTGTCGGACTCGCCCGACGTCTTCGAGTACCAAGTGCCGTAGTCCTCGGCCGAGTTGGCGACCTGCTTCCAGCCGCCCGCGTAGAGGGACTGGCTGAGGAAGTTGGTGCAGTCCCCGCCGGCGCCGTTGTAACGCCGGTAGGCGGTGTTGTAGTTCTTCCAGTACTTCTCGGCGTACGCCGCCATCGCCGCGTAGTTGTACGTGGTCCCGGTGCCGAGGTTCTTGGGGTTCGCGGGCGCGGGGTAGGTGGTGGCCGACCTGGGCGCGTCGATGACGGCGCTCGGGCGGACGGCCGGCTCGGCGGTCGCCGGGGCGGGTTCGTTGACGGGGCGGGCGCCCTTGTCGGTGAGGCGTTCGCGGGTGAGCTGCCAGGTGCCGTCCTGGCGGGCGGTGAAGGTGAGTTGGTGGTGGGCGGTGAAGCCCGTGGTGGCGGGTTCGTCGCCGCGTATCTTCGCGTACGTCAGTGTGGTGCTCTCGGTGACCTGGACCGTGGCGGTGCGGCCCCGCAGGCGGGTGCTGTCGACGGTGACCTCGGTGTCGCCGTCGGTGTACGCCTCGCCGAGCGCGGCGAGCCGGGAGCGGGTGCCGTGCAGGGCGGTCAGGGCGGAGGTCTCGGTGCCGGCCAGCCCGGCCGAGAGCCGTACGCCGCCGGTGGCCTTCAGGGCCGTACGGACCGGCCGGGTCCCGTCGAGCAGGGCCGCCGTGCGGTCGGTGAGCACGGCGTCGGCGACGCGGCCGAACGCGTCGGTGGTGGCCGCGGTCAGGGCGGGGGCCGGTGCTTCCCCGGAGGGGGCACCGGCCGCGTGTGCGGCGGACAGGGGAAGCAGGGCGGCGGAGAGGGACAGCGCGGCCACGACCGTACAACGGCCTCTGCCCGAGCGGGACTTGCTGGGTCTCACGGGGGTTTCTCCTTGCGGTGGGGGGTGTTTCATTTCACGACCGTCGACCAGTCGGGCGACTGCGCGGGGTCCAGGCCGCGCAGCCGCGCCAAGGTCTCGGGCTTCTGCACGTCCAGCCAGTCGGCCAGCTCCTTGAAGGACACGCACTTGACGCCCTTCTTCGTGCAGACGTTCTTGATGACCTGGTCGATGGCCTTCATGTAGATGCCGCCGTTCCAGTCCTCGAAGTGGTTGCCGACGAACAGCGGGGCGCGGCTGCCGTAGTACACGCGGTCGAAGCCGGCCAGGTAGGAGGCGACGGTCTGCTGTTCCCACTGGGGGTAGTCGGCGGGGTTGCCGTCGGTCTCGCCGGCGGACTGGTTGTAGAGGAAGTTGAAGTCCATCGACAGGCCCTGGTACTTGCCGCCCTCGTACGGGAGCATCTCCAGCGGGAAGTCCCAGATGCCCTTCTTCTTGGTCGGCCATATCTGGAAGTCGCCCGCGGAGCTCGCGTCATAGCGCCAGCCGTAGCTCTTGATGGCCTTCAGCAGGTTCTTCTGGCCCTCCAGGCAGGGGGCGCGGCCGCCGGTGACCTCCTTCTCGAAGTCGAAGGGGAGAGCCGGGATGTCCTTGTAGCCCGTGTTGGTCTTCCAGTTCTCGACGAACTCGTAGAACTGGTCGATCTCGCTCTTCCACTCGTCGACGCTCCAGTCCCCGCCGCCCTTCTTGCCGCAGAAGTGGCCGTTGAAGTGGGTGCCGATCTCGTTGCCGTCCTCGTAGGCCTTCCGGAGCTGTTCGAGCGTGGTGCGGATGTGTTCGTCGGTGGCGTAGTCGATGGCCGCGGAGCCGACCGGGTGCTGGGGCGGGTGGTAGAGCTTCGCCTTGTTCTTCGGCAGGAGGTAGATCCCGGTGAGGAAGAACGTCATGTGGGCGTCGTACTTCTTCGCCAACTCCCGGTAGTGCGAGAAGAGATGGTCGCTTCCCTCCAGGGCGCCGTCCCAGGAGAAGACGACGAACTGGGGCGGTTTCTCACCCGGTTTGAGCGGCTCGGGCTTCAACTCACCTTTCTGCGGGCCTGTGTCGGAGGTGGAGCCGTCTCCCAGGATCTTGGTCTTCCCGTCCCAGGAGGGCTCCGCGCCGGCCTTCGGCGAGGTCTTCCTCGGGCTGCCTTTGGCGGATGCGGCGGGTGCGGTGTTGTCCTGGCGGGTCAGGGCGAGGAAACCGGCGACCAGCGTGGCCACCACGAGAAGGGCGGCCACGGTCAGGAACTCGAAGCGGGCGGGGCGGCGGGCAGGCGCTCTGCGGCGCCGACCGGTGGGCGGCTTCATGCGAGGCATGCGGTGCTCATTCTGCGAGGGGGGTGGGGGGGTGCAGGCCTCGGCAGGACCAGAGTCAGCCGAGGCCCATCACGCCCGACCAGACGGCGTACGGGACGCTGTCGGCGGACGTTCCTGCGATCCCCTTGAGCGGCAGCGGCTCCAGGGACTTGGCGAGGTCCATGCGGTAGACGACGACCGCGGTCGACACGGAGCCGGCGGAGCCGGCGTACCAGGCGGCGGTGTCGTCCGCGGTGCTGCCCGACTTCCCCGCCGCCGTCGGCGTGGAGAGCGCGGGGTGGGCGGCGTTCAGGGAGTCCGTCAGCGCCTGGGAGACCTGCTCGGCGACCCGGGCGCCGATCGCCCGGTGCGCGATGGGGGTGTCCAGCCGCACCGTCGCGCCGTTGCGGGTGACGCGGCGCACCGAGTACGGCTCGGTGTGCTTCCCTGCCGCGGCGAAGGTGGCGTAACCGCTGGCCATCCGGATGGCGCTGGGTGTGGAGCTGCCCAGGGACAGCGCGGGCACCTGCGGGCCGATGCTGGAGCCGAGCAGCCCGGCAGCCTCGGCCGTCTCCCGCACTTTGTCCAGGCCGACGTCCATACCGAGCTGCATGAACGGCGTGTTCACGGACGCCGCGAGGGCCTTGCCGAGCGTGATCTGCCCGTACGACTTCCCGCCGTCGTTGCGGGCGGCGACCTTCTTGCCGGCGCGGTCCCAGTACGGCCCTTCGGGCGTGGTGACCGGGACGCCGTCGTCGCCGTCGTAGAGCGTCTGCGCGGTGACGGGCGTCGCGGGCCCGGCGCGCGTCTTGTGGACGCCGTGCTCCAGAGCGGCGGCGTAGACGAACGGCAGGAACGCCGAACCGGCCTGCACCGTGGCCGCGTTGGACTCGTTGTAGCCCTGCGTACGGTGGTCGGGGCCGCCGTAAACGGCGAGGATCCGGCCGTCGGTGGCGACGGACGCGGCACCGTAGTGCGCGGTCCTCGCGGCCTCGGGCTCGTTCTTCTTCGCCTGTCTGCGGGCCTCGGCGACGGCGTCGGTGAGGACGGTCTCCTTCTTCCGGTCGAAGGTCGTGTAGATCTGGTAGCCGCCGAGGTCGAACTGCTTGTCCGAGATGTGCGCGGCCTTCTTGGCGTACTGCTGCGCCAGCTCCACCAGGTAGTCGCTCTGCTTGCCGGTGTCGTAGACGCGCGCCGACTTCAGCGGCTCGGGGAACGTCTTGTACGTGGCCCGCTCGGCCGGCGACAGCTTGCCGGTCTTGACCATCCGGTCGAGGATCCAGGACCAACGCTCCACCGCGCGCCGGTGGTTGGCCTTGGAGAGGGTGGGGTCGTAGAGGCCCGCGCCCTTCAACAGGGAAGCCAGGAAGGCCGCCTGACTGGCATTCAGGTGGGTGACGTCCTTGCCGTAGTAGGCCTGGGCGGCTCGCTGGATGCCGTACGTTCCACGGCCGAACCAGCTGGTGTTGAGATAGCCCTCGAGGATCTGGTCCTTGCTCATCCGGTTGTCGAGCTTGAGGGAGATCATCGCCTCGGTGAACTTACGGCCGACGGTCTGGTTCTGCGTCAGGTACACGTTCTTGACGTACTGCTGGGTGATGGTCGAGCCGCCCTCGGTGTCCCCCTCGCCGACGGTGCGCCACAGCGCGCGGGTCAGGCCCTTGAAGGAGATGCCGGGGTCGGAGTAGAAGCTCTCGTTCTCGGCGGCGAGCACCGCCCAGCGCACGTTCTCGGGGATGTCCTTCAGCGGCATCGCCTGCCGCTGCACCCAGCCGGTGCGGGCCATGGGGGTGCCGTCGGACCAGAAGTAGACGTTGTCCTGCTGGGTGGCGTAGGTGTTCAGGTTCTGCGGTATGTCGGTGGCGGCGTAGGCGACCACCAGGAACAGGGCGCTCAGGCCGACGGAGGTCAGGGCGGCGCCGAGCAACTGTCGCACGGAGGGTAACCAGCGGCGCCAGCCGGTGCGGCCCGGCCTCGGATATGCCGGGCGGAAGCGGCGTAACGCCGTCCAGGGGGACCAGTTCGGTGCCGTCCGCCGACGGCGGGGTCGGCGGTGGTCAGTCGCCCGGCCCCTTCGCTGTGATGTCCCGGTCACGCTGCGAAAACTACCAACGATCTTCGCATCTTCTCCACAAAGGATTCCGACAGGAACGCTCACATACCGATCAGTAAGGAACATGGCGGGCTTGGGACTTTGGTCACACTCGTTGCCTCTCGGCCCCGTTAACCTGTTCCCATGCCTCGCTACGAGTACCGCTGCCGGACCTGCGGCGACACCTTCGAACTGAGCCGCCCGATGGCGGAGTCCTCGGCCCCGGCCGACTGCCCTGCCGGCCACGACGACACGGTGAAGCTGTTGTCGACCGTCGCCGTGGGCGGTACGGCGAGCGGCCCCTCGGCCCCGGCGCCCAACGCGGGCGGCGGGGGCGGGTGTTGTGGTGGAGGGTGCTGCGGCTAGTCGGGCTCGGTGCGTCGTTGTCCGCGGGTGTGCGGGGGCTGGTCGCGCCCCGCTGCGAAGCCGCGGACCGACACAGCCCCGCGCCCCTAGGGAGCTGCCGTGCGGGTCGCCTTCAGGAACTCCCGCAGGATTCGCTCGCCCGCGAGCACCCCTCGTTCCGGCAGTGTGCCGATCTGCGGAGCCGACCAGTCCGCGTCCGCCAACTCCCCGTGCCCCGGGCGCCAACCCCTGTCGGCGGCGAGCAGTAGGTCGGCGTCCAGCAAGGAGTCGCCCGCGGCCAGCGTGAGGTCCGCGCCCGTGCGGCGGGCGACTTCACGCATCGCCGCGCTCTTGGTGAGCGGCTTCGGGACGGCGTAGATCTTGCGGCCCTGGAGCGACACCGTCCAGCCGCGGTTCTCCGCCCACACCGCGAGCTCCTTCACCCACTCCTCGGGCAGCAGTTCGCGCTCGACGACGAGGTAGGCGAACAGATCCTCGGCCACCCGGTGCTTGCGCACCCACGCCGGGTCCCCCACCGCCAGCAGATGCTCCCGCACCTCCGCGAGCGGCGCGCACTCGTCGGCCAGCCGCGCCGTCACGCGCGCGTGCCAGTCCAGGTCGGACACACCGTCCACCAGCAGGTGCCCGCCGTTGGCGCAGATCGCGTACTTCGGCTCCGGGCCCGGCAGGTTGATGCGCTGGTACTGCTTGCGCGTCCGGGTCGTGGTCGGTACGAAGACCGCCGCGTCGCCGAGCTCGGTCAGCAGACCGGCCGACGTCTCCGTCATGAACGACAGCGGCTTGCTCTCGTGCACCTCGACGCAGAGCAGCCGGGGCGCCCGCGCGTCCGGCATGGTCAGCGCGAGGGCCGCCGCGGAGTAGATGAGCGTACGGTCGAGGTCGCTCGCCACCAGCACCGGCATCAGACCGCCACCGCCTTGCCGTCGGCACCGGTCGCACCGCGCGTGTACTTGGGGTGGATCAACCCCACGCAGGTGTACGGCAGTTCGGCGACCTCTTCCACCGGTACGCCCCTTTGCTCGGCCAGCAGCCGTACGTGGTCCAGGTCGGCGCCCGCTCCGGCCCGCGCCAGGATCTTCCAGGGCACCCGGCGCAGCAGCACGCGCGTGGTCTCGCCGACGCCGGGCTTGACGAGGTTCACGTCGTGGATGCCGTACTCCTCACTGATCCGCTCGACGGCCGCCCAGCCCTCCCAGGTCGGCTCGCGGTCGCCGGACAGCAGCTCCTTGGCCTGCGCGTCGACGGCCTCCGAGACCTCCGGGAAGCGTGCGGCGACGGCGTCCAGGAAGGCCACCGAGACATCGGTGCCGGCGAGTTCGCGGTAGAACTTGGCGCCGTGGAAGTCGTGCGGACCGACCAGGTCCGAGCGCAGTACGGTCCGCGAAATCAGGCCCGAGACGGTCGAGTTGAGGCAGGCCGAGGGTATGAGGTAGTCCTCCCTGGTGCCGTACGTCCGCACGCACGAGCCCGGGTCGGCGAGCACCGCGATCTCCGGGTCGAAGCCGGTGATCCCGTCGGATGCCTCGAACTCCTTGATGGCGTCGGCGAGTTCGCGGGTGATGGCGCCCTTGCCGGTCCAGCCGTCGACGAACACGACGTCGGACGGGTCGTGGTGGGCGGCCAGCCAGCGCAGCGCGTTGGCGTCGATGCCGCGCCCGCGGACGATCGAGACGGCGTAGTGCGGCAGGTCGATGCCGTGCCGGAACCGGGCCCAGCGGCGCATCAGCACACCGACCGGAGTACCGGCCCGTGCCAGCGACACCAGCACCGGCCGGGGCGACCGCTCGGCGAGCACGATCTCCGTCACGGCACCCAGCGCCTGCGCGAGCCGCGCCGCCGACTCCTCCAGCGCCGTGTGGAACAACTCCTGGTACTGCTCGCTGGGTTGGTACTCCACGGGCAGCGACTCCGCATAGTGTGCGCCGCCGCTCTGGATGGCCTCCTCGCGCTCCTCGGTCGGCGCCTCCAGCGTGACGTCCGAGAGGTCCTGGAGCAGCCAGCCGACCTCGTCCGGCGGGTACGAGGAGAAGGCGGGGCCGCGGAGGGGCTCGGGCAGCATGGCGGGCCTTTCGGGGACGTACAGGGGCTCTGGCACGTACGAGGGGACGACCGCGAGCAGGACCTGCGGGGCGTGGGCGGCCAGCTGGGCCAACAGGCCGTCCGGCGCGTGCAGTTCGGGGGTGTCGGCGACCGAGTCGACGACGGCGACGACCGCGTCGAAGCCGGCGCCCGCGACGTTGTAGGCGTAGCGCTCGCCGGGGCCGTCCGCCGGGTCGTCGTGGGAGGGGAAGACGATACGGCTGCGTATCGCGTAACCGGGGTCGTCGACGGCGAGGACGGGTGAGCGGGTCGTCGTCGAGTACCGCACCTCGGCCTCGACGACCTGCTCCAGCTCCCGGGCGAGGCGCAGGGGTGCGTACATCAACTCCTCGAAGCCGAGGATCAGCACGTGGCGTGCGTCTGTGGGGAGTGCCTCTGCGAGGCGGGCTGCCATGGCGGGGAGGGCGCCCTCCAGGCGGGTGCGGTGGGTGGGCGTGAAGCCGTGACGACCGCCGTCGGGGAGGCCTCGGGGCCAGCGCAGTTCGACTCGGGTGAGGTGGTGGTGTGGCGTCTGCGCGACCAGCCCGGACGAACCCGCAGACGACCGATTTCCCATCGCGGCACCGTAAGACTCGTACTGCGCCACCAACTCCTGCCCCTTCTCCAACACCCCCTCCGGAAACCGCACCGTCCCCGAAGCAGCCGCCACCAGGTCAACCCTGGCGCCGATCTCCCGAGCGAACTCCTCCAGCCGCCCCGAATCCGCAGCGGACCGCATGTCGACCAAGGCCACGACGACATACCGCCGCCGCGGATACCGCTCATGAAGATCCCGGACGGTGTTCAGCACCGTGTTCCCCGTCGAGAACTCGTCGTCGACCAGCACCAGCGGCCCGTCCCCGACCAGCAGCGCCGGATCCTCCGGCAGCAGCAGATGCGACGTGGCGTGCGAGTGGGACTCCTCGAAGCCGCCCGCCGTCGCGACTCCGGAAACCGGCCGCCGGGTGGAGTGGAGGTAGGGAGCGGAACCGATGCCGTCCGCGACCGAGTGCCCCAGCCCCGTCGCCGTCTCGGCATAACCGAGCACGACCGCCGCCTCAGCCTCCTCACCGAGCAGGTCCCGCACCCGTCGGCCAAGGGCGAAGCCGTACCCGTACACGACGGCCGGCGACTGCGGTACGTGCTTGCCGAGCACGTTGGAGACAAGCAGATGCGCCCGCTTGGGGTTGCGGCGCAACGCCAGCCCCAGCAGCTCGGTCAGCTTGTCGTCGCCCAGGAGTTCGACGCCGAGCCGCTCGGCGACCCAGCTGCCGGACCAGGCCCGGCCGTTCACTGCGTTGTTCATGTGTCCCTAAAGAGAGGCGAATAGTGCGGCTCAGCCGGGGATCCCGGCGGCAAGCAGGTCCACGAAGCTGACATCCTCGCGCGCCACGCCGAACACCTCGGCCCGCAGCATGGTCCGCTCGGCCCACGCCCGGTGCGGCTTCACCTCGTTCATCTTGTTCGTGTACGCCGACCTCAGCACACCCCCGCCGCCGCTCTCCGGCCGCAGGATGTCCGCCGCGTCACCGAACTCTTCGTGACTGACCACGGACAGCGCGTGTACGGGCAGTACGTGGGAGGGGTGGATGCAGGTCTTGCCCAGCAGGCCGTTGGCCTGGTCCAGGGTGATCTCCCGCAGCAGCCCGTCCATGGCGTGCTCAATCAGTTTCTCGCGCAGCTCGACGGCCTGCCCCTCGAGGAAGGGGCTGGTGCGCAGCATCGGCTTGAACATGCGCTCCGGGACCCGGAAGTACTCCCAGACCGGCCCGGTCACCGTGAACCCGGTGCCGTCGGCCCGTCCCAGCATGTTCACCACGTCGGAGATCACGGAGGCGACGACATGGACGTCGTACGCCGTCATGTCGGGGGCCCGGCGCAGGCCGTACGAGGAGCAGAAGTCGGTCACGCCGAGGCGCAGCGCGAGCACGCGGTCGCGGTACTTGTCGACGGCGCGGGCGATGCCCTCCAGGCTCTCCACCCGCGACTCGCGGTAGAGCAGCTCGGGCGACTCCAGCACCGGCATGGCGAAGAGCCGCCGCCCGCTCGCCGCCTCGGCGCTCGCGAGGGCCTCCAGGAAGAGGATGCCCCGCTCCTCGGTGAACTTGGGGAGCACGAATCCGGACAGCAGCCGGACGCTCGCCCCGAGCCGATCCACGAGATCGGGAATCTGCTCGGGCGTACGGACCCGGACGAACAGCAGCGGGAGACCGACCCCGTCCAGCGCGTCCAGCTCGGCGAACTGGCGGACGAGGTTCTCCTCCCCCGCCGCCACGTCCGCGTCGTCGATCGAGTCCTCGAGGCACAGCACCATCGAGACCACACCGAGTCCCGCCTGCTTGACGATGTCGCCTGCGAGACGGGGCCGGGTGGCCGGACTGTAGAGGGTGGCGCCCAGGGCCGCGGAGAGCAGCCGGGCCGGGGAGTCCGTGGTGAACTCGCACGGCTCCTGATGGAAGAGGCGCTGTCGCACTCCAGGGGCGATGTGCCCGAAATGACGCATGAAACTCCCCCGTGGCGCAATGGCAAGGCTGTGGATTCGGAAATAGGTGGCCGGTAATAGTACGTAGAGACCCGTGTCAGGGGTTCCCGCTGGGCATGAACTTCTGGTAACTCGGCCATGTCGACGGCGATTCGAGTGGCCATCGGCGCGGCTGCGGGTCGCGCACCCCGCGTTGTCGTGATCAGGACCGAGAAGGCAGGATGACCGCATGACGCACGCGATGTTGAAGGGGTCGAACGTCCCGCTCGAGGCCACCACGGTGCGCGCCGTGGTGCGCTGGACGCCGGGGCAGGGGGTCCCGGATGTCGACGCCTCGGCGCTGTTCCTCGGCCCCGACGGTCGTGTGCGCTCCGACGAGGACTTCGTCTTCTACAACCAGCCCCGGCACCCCTCCGGGAAGGCCAGGTGGCTCGGCAAGAAACGCGTCGCCGACGGCCTCACCGACACGATCCAGACAGATCTGGCCGGAGTCGAGGCCAATGTCAGCCGGATTCTCCTGGTGGCATCGGCGGAGGACGTCACGTTCGACCGCGTACAGGGACTGCGCATCCTGCTGTACGACGCGGCGGGCGCCGACAACGAGGCGCTCGTCTACTTCGACATCAAGCCCCAGACCGGCCAGGAGACCGCCCTGATCTGCGGCGAGCTGTACCGCAGGGGCGAGGTCTGGAAGTTCCGCGCCCTGGGTGAGGGCTACTCGAACGGCCTGAGGGGCCTGGCCACCGAGTTCGGCATCTCGGTGGACGAGTCGGAGGCCGCGGCCTCCACGCTCCCCGCGCCCGAGGTCTCCCAGCCGCTCCCTCCGGAGCAGCCGACCGCGGTCCCCTCCCAGGCGGCGTACGGCTTCCCTCAGCAGCCCCCGGCCACACAACCCGCCTACGGCTATCCCCAGCCCGCCGCGGCGTCCGCAGCGGGCACCCAGTCCGGCTACGGCTACCCGCCCCCGGTGACAGCGGCACCGAACCCGGACTTCCGACTGCCGCCCCAGGGACCGCAGTTCATCGGGCGCTAGCGGGAGCGCCACGGCTCATCGGGGGTCACCGCTCCACCTTGGACTTGTAACCCCGCCCCCACTGCAACCCCCACCCGTACAACCGGTCGAGCTCCGCCTGGAACCCGTAGACGAACTTCACCTCGCGCCGTACGACCAGCTCACCCTTCACGTTCTCGATCATGACCACCGCGCACGACCGGGCCTGGGGATGCCGCTCGTCCAGATGGATCTCGATCCGCGGCCCGTTGCTCGGATACAGCGTGACGATCGCGTGCGTACGGTCGAACGCCGGCGTCTGGTCGTAGATGTACACGAAGACCAGCAGCCGCTTTATCTGGTCCCAGTGGTCGAGGTTGACGTACATCGTCTCGCCGGAGGCCGACCCGAACCGGTCGTCGCCGCTGAGCTTGACGAACGGCGCCGTGTTGATCTCCCCGAAGAAGCCACCGAGCGGCTGCACGACCCCCTTCGTGCCGTCCTGGAGCTCGTACAGACACCCCAGGTCGAGGTCGACGTTGACCATGCTCTGGCTGTGCCCCATGACCTCCGGGGGCTTGAGCGCCTTGAAGGGGTGCCGCAGCAGGGACTCCCGCTGCGAACCGCCGAAGTCGGACGTCCGCATCCGCCAGCTCAGGTTGACCCGCAGATGCCCTGTGGCCGCGCCCTGCTTGGTGAGTGAGACCTGGTTGTGCCGCTTGGTGAGCTCGATGGAGTTGCTGGCCGCGCTGCCCGAGTCGAAGTCGGCCTCACGTCCGCCCCAGAGTCCGTCGAAGAAACCCATGCCCGCCCCCAGATTCACCAGATTCACTTGAAAAACCGGCGGGGCGGCCGGAGGCCGGCCGCCCCGCACAGAGCGTTCCCTCACCCGCAGGTGCGTCACACCCCGGACGAGACCTCAGTCTTCTCGTCCGTGCCCGCCGCTTTTCCCTCGGCTTCCGCAATTGCGCGGTTGCGGCGCACGGAGGACCAGAAGGACCAGGCGATCAGGATGACGCCGACGAGGCCGGTGATGACCTCGTTGATCTGGTACTGGATCGTGATCATGAGGAGCACGGCCAGCGCACCGATCGCGTAGTGCGCTCCGTGCTCCAGGTAGACGTAGTCGTCGAGGGTGCCCTGGCGGACCAGGTACACGGTCAGCGACCGGACGTACATCGCGCCGATGCCCAGGCCCAGCGCCATCAGCACGATGTCGTTGGTGATGGCGAAGGCGCCGATCACGCCGTCGAAGGAGAAGGACGCGTCCAGGACCTCGAGGTAGAGGAACATGAAGAACGCGGCCTTGCCTGCGAGGACGATCGGCGCACGCTTCTTGCCCGCACGCACGGCCTCTTCCTCCTCCTCGTGCTCCCGTTCCTCCTCCTCTTCGAGCTTGTCCTCGAAGTAGCCGGAGAGACCGCCGACGACCATGTACGTGATCAGACCCGCGATCCCGGAGATCAGCACCGTCTGCGCCTTGTCGGCGTGCGCGCCGCCGTGCTGGTGGGCGTGGGCAGCGAAGGTGAACGACGTGATCAGCAGGACGACCAGGGCGATGCAGACCGACAGCATGTCGACCTTGCCGAGCTTGGCCAGCGGCCGCTCGATCCAGCGCAGCCACACGATGTCCCGGGCCTCGAAGATGAAGTCGAGGAAGATCATCAGCAGGAACATGCCACCGAAGGCGGCGATCGACGGGTGGGCGTCGGTGACCAGTTCCTGGTAGCGGTCCTTGTTGTTGAGGGCGAGGTCGACGGCCTCGATGGGACCCATCTTGGCGCTGACCGCAACGATGACGACCGGGAAGACCAGGCGCATACCGAAGACGGCGATGAGGACACCCACCGTGAGGAAGATCTTCTGCCAGAAGGCATTCATCTTCTTCAGGATTCCGGCGTTGACCACCGCGTTGTCGAACGACAGCGAGATCTCGAGGATGGAGAGGATCGCCACGATGCCGAAGGCCTCCCACCCCCCGTAGAAGACCGCCGCGACCAGGCCGAGCGCGGTAATCGCGAACGACCAGCCGAAGGTTTTCAGAAGCACTGGCTACCCAATCCTGTAGGTACGGGTCTCCCCCGCGCCGTACTTGGCTTTACGAAACGTTGACTCCAAAGTCTAGAGCGATGCCCCGCAGCCCCGACGCGTACCCCTGTCCTACGGCCCGGAACTTCCATTCGCCCTGATAGCGATAGAGCTCACCGAAGATCATCGCCGTCTCGGTGGAGGCGTCCTCGCTGAGGTCGTAGCGCGCGAGCTCCTGTCCGTCGGCCTGGTTGGCTACGCGGATGAAGGCGTTGCTCACCTGTCCGAAGGTCTGTCCGCGTTCGTCGGCCATGTGGATCGAGACCGGGAAGACGATCTTGTCGCACTGGGCGGGCACCTGGCCGAGGTCGACCAGGATCGACTCGTCGTCGCCCTCGCCCTCACCGGTGAGGTTGTCGCCCGTGTGCTCCACCGAGCCCTCCGGGCTCTTGAGCTGGTTGTAGAAGACGAAGTACTCGTCGCCCAGCACCCGCCCGCCGTTGCACAGCAGGGCACTGGCGTCGAGGTCGAACGGGGCTCCGGTGGTGGAGCGCGCGTCCCAGCCGAGCCCGACCAACACTTGAGTGAGGTTGGGTGCGGCCTTGGACAGGGAGACGTTGCCCCCCTTGGCGAGCGTGACGCCCATGATGCTGGTCCTCCCCGAGATGGTGCTTCTTTGGTTGTCCTGCACGGCCGGCGCCGCACGCAAACCGTGCGGCGCCGGCCGGTGAGGCGACAGAGGCTCTGAGACCTGTGACGCGTCTCAGACGTTGACGCCGAAGTCCTGCGCGATGCCGCGCAGGCCCGAGGCGTAGCCCTGGCCGATGGCGCGGAACTTCCACTCCGCACCGTGCCGGTACAGCTCGCCGAAGACCATGGCGGTCTCCGTCGAGGCGTCCTCGGAGAGGTCGTAGCGCGCGATCTCCGCCTCTCCCGCCTGGTTCACCACGCGGATGAACGCGTTGCGCACCTGGCCGAACGACTGCTGGCGGTTCTCGGCGTCGTAGATCGAGACCGGGAAGACGATCTTGTCGACCTCGGCCGGGACGCCGACGAGGTTGACCTTGATCTGCTCGTCGTCGCCCTCGCCCTCACCGGTGATGTTGTCGCCGGTGTGCTCGACCGAGCCCTCCGGGCTCTTCAGGTTGTTGAAGAAGACGAAGTTCGCGTCACTGGCGACCTTGCCGGACGAGTCCACCAGCAGCGCGCTGGCGTCCAGGTCGAAGTCGGTGCCGGTCGTGGTGCGGACGTCCCACCCCAGACCGACGATGACCGCGGTCAGGCCCGGGGCCTCCTTGGTCAGCGATACGTTGCCGCCCTTGCTGAGGCTGACTCCCACGAGTCCTCCATTGGTGTCCAGGGGCGGTGTGCCCCGCCGTGCGTCTGACATCGGATCAACGAGTCGATCCTAGTGACGGGTTCCCGACCCACGCAGGGCTTGGAACCGAACAATCACAGGGTGTCGACGGTTCAGAGGGTGTCGAGCGCCTTCACGTACTCGTTCAGGTCGCGGGCGTCCGGCAGCGCGTTGACGACGGTCCAGCGCACGACGCCCTCCTTGTCGATGACGAAGGTGCCGCGCACCGCGCAGCCCTTGTCCTCGGCGAAGACGCCGTACGCGCGCGAGACCTCGCCGTGCGGCCAGAAGTCGCTCAGCAGCGGGTACTCGAGGCCCTCCTGCTCGGCGAAGACGCGCAGGGTGTGGATGGAGTCGTTGGAGACGGCGAGCAGCTGGGTGTCGCGGTCGGAGAACTGCGGCAGGTTGTCCCGCAGCTCGCACAGCTCGCCCGTGCACACACCGGTGAAGGCGAAGGGGTAGAAGAGCAGGACCACGTTCTTGCTGCCACGGAAGTCGGAGAGCTTCACGGTGGCGCCGTGGTTGTCCTTGAGCTCGAAGTCGGGGGCCTTGTCGCCGACCTGGATCGCCATCGGAGATACGTCCCTTTCGGAGGGGCTGTTCGGGTGGTGGCACCACCCTACGCAGCGGCTGCCGAAAGCCGATGGACGGGCTGAGCGAACTCAGCCCGTCCGGCGTTTTTGAGGACGAGGCCGTTCAGGTCGCAAGGGGGTCTAGGGGCACAGCCCCCAGCCACGGCCACCGCGGCCGACGGTCACCGCTTCGACTTGGCTGCCTTGGGCGTCACCAGCCGGCTGCCGCTCCAGTCCTTGCCCACGCTGACGCTCTTGGAGGCGGACAGCCCCGCCGTCGTCGCGGCTTCGGAGATGTCGCTCGGCTCCACGTAGCCGTCACGGCCGGTCTTCGGCGTCAGCAACAGGATCGAGCCACCCTCTTCGATGTACGTGATGGCGTCCACCAGCACATCCGTCAGGTCGCCGTCCTCGTCACGGAACCAGAGCACCACGGCATCGGCGACGTCGTCGTAATCCTCGTCCACAAGGTCACTGCCGATGACTTGCTCAATGGCCTCGCGGAGTTCCTGGTCTACGTCGTCGTCGTAGCCGATCTCCTGGACCACCTGCTCGGGCTGGAACCCCAGCCTCACGGCAGGGCTCGTCTCCGCGTGGTCCGCGGTCGCGCTCACGGGTTGCCTCCTGATCATGTTTTGGTGAATGTCTTCAGCCACGCGCGTGCGCGAAGCTGTGGCCGTAGTCCACACGGGCGGGGCGGATCGCGCAAGTACCCGGCCGTTCAGACCGCCGAAACGGTGACGATCCTGGCCGTGTCACCCCAACTCCAGGCACGCCGCCTCCGCCACAAGTGACCTACACCACACCTTTCTGCCCCCTTTGTTCCATTGGGAACCCGGGGAAGCCGTCACAGGTCTCGGTTACCTCTCAGTAGAGATGACGTTTGCTTCCCCGAGGTACACGATGGGGAACGGTGCAGGCGTACCGAAAAGCAGCTCAAAGCAGCCCTCTGACAGGTAAGGAACAGCGTGGCTTCCGGATCCGATCGCAACCCGATCATCATTGGCGGCCTTCCGAGTCAGGTTCCTGACTTCGATCCCGAGGAGACCCAGGAGTGGCTCGACTCCCTCGACGCCGCCGTCGACGAGCGAGGCCGTGAGCGGGCCCGTTATCTGATGCTGCGGCTGATCGAGCGGGCCCGCGAGAAGCGCGTGGCCGTGCCCGAGATGCGCAGCACGGACTATGTGAACACCATCGCGACCAAGGACGAGCCGTTCTTCCCGGGCAACGAGGAGATCGAGCGGAAGATCCTGAACGCGACCCGCTGGAACGCCGCGGTGATGGTGTCGCGCGCCCAGCGCCCCGGCATCGGCGTCGGCGGCCACATCGCCACCTTCGCCTCCTCCGCGTCGCTGTACGACGTGGGCTTCAACCACTTCTTCCGCGGCAAGGACGAGGGCGACGGCGGCGACCAGGTCTTCTTCCAGGGCCACGCCTCTCCCGGCATCTACGCGCGCGCGTTCCTGCTCGACCGGCTGACCGAACAGAACCTGGACGGGTTCCGCCAGGAGAAGTCGAAGGCGCCGCACGGGCTGTCGTCGTACCCGCACCCGCGCTCGATGCCGGACTTCTGGGAGTTCCCGACGGTCTCCATGGGTCTCGGCCCGATCGGCGCGATCTACCAGGCGCGGATGAACCGCTACATGCACGCGCGCGCGATCGCCGACACGTCGAAGTCGCACGTGTGGGCCTTCCTCGGTGACGGCGAGATGGACGAGCCCGAGTCGCTCGGCCAGCTGACCATCGCCGCACGTGAGGGCCTGGACAACCTGACCTTCGTCGTCAACTGCAACCTGCAGCGCCTCGACGGCCCGGTGCGCGGCAACGGCAAGGTCATCCAGGAGCTGGAGTCGGTCTTCCGGGGCGCCGGCTGGAACGTCATCAAGCTGATCTGGGACCGCTCCTGGGACCCGCTGCTCGCCCAGGACCGCGACGGCCTCCTCGTCAACAGGATGAACACGACGCCGGACGGCCAGTTCCAGACGTACGCCACCGAGTCCGGCGCGTACATCCGCGAGCACTTCTTCGGCGACGACCAGCGGCTGCGCGCGATGGTCGAGGGCATGACCGACGACCAGGTGCTGCACCTGGGGCGCGGCGGTCACGACCACAAGAAGATCTACGCGGCGTTCTCGGCGGCCAAGGCGCACAAGGGCCAGCCGACGGTGATCCTCGCCAAGACGGTCAAGGGCTGGACGCTGGGCCCGAACTTCGAGGGCCGCAACGCCACGCACCAGATGAAGAAGCTGACGGTCGACGACCTCAAGCGCTTCCGCGACCGCCTGCACCTGCCGATCTCCGACAAGGAACTGGAGTCCGGCGCGCCGCCGTACTACCACCCGGGCCGGAACTCGGAGGAGATCCAGTACATGCACGACCGCCGCCAGGGCTGCGGTGGTTACGTCCCCACGCGCGTGGTGCGCTCCAAGCCGCTCGCGCTGCCGGACGACAAGGTGTACGCGTCCGTGAAGAAGGGCTCCGGTCAGCAGTCGATCGCCACGACGATGGCATTCGTACGGCTACTCAAGGACCTCATGCGGGACAAGGAACTCGGCAAGCGGTTCGTGCTGATCGCGCCGGACGAGTACCGCACCTTCGGTATGGACTCCTTCTTCCCGAGCGCGAAGATCTACAACCCGCTGGGCCAGCAGTACGAGTCGGTCGACCGCGAACTGCTGCTCGCCTACAAGGAGTCGCCGACGGGCCAGATGCTGCACGACGGCATCTCGGAGGCGGGCTGTACGGCCTCGCTGATCGCGGCGGGTTCGGCGTACGCCACCCACGGCGAACCGCTGATCCCGGTCTACGTCTTCTACTCGATGTTCGGTTTCCAGCGCACCGGCGACCAGTTCTGGCAGATGGCCGACCAACTGGCGCGCGGTTTCGTGCTGGGTGCGACCGCCGGCCGTACGACTCTGACCGGTGAGGGTCTGCAGCACGCGGACGGCCACTCGCAGCTGCTCGCCTCGACCAACCCGGGCTGTGTCGCGTACGACCCGGCGTACTCGTACGAGATCGCGTACATCGTGCAGGAGGGTCTGCGCCGGATGTACGGCGGCGACGCCGAACACCCGCACGGCGAGGACGTCTTCTACTACCTCACCGTCTACAACGAGCCCATCCAGCACCCGGCCGAGCCGGCGGACGTGGACGTCGAGGGCATCGTCAAGGGCATCCACCGCCTGGGCGAGGCCACCTCGGGATCGATTCCGGCGCAGATCATGGCGTCGGGTGTCGCGGTCCCGTGGGCGATCGAGGCGCAGAAGATCCTCGGCGAGGAGTGGAACGTCAAGGCCGACGTCTGGTCGGCGACCTCCTGGAACGAGCTGCGGCGCGAGGCCGTGGACGTCGAGCGGCACAACCTGCTGCACCCGGAGGAGGAGCAGCGGGTGCCGTACGTGACGCGGAAGCTGAGCGGGGCCGACGGTCCGTTCGTGGCCGTTTCCGACTGGATGCGGTCGGTTCCGGACCAGATCGCCCGGTGGGTGCCGGGGCCGTACCAGTCGCTGGGCGCCGACGGCTTCGGCTTCGCGGACACGCGTGGTGCGGCGCGGCGCTTCTTCCACATCGACGCGCAGTCGATCGTGGTGGCCGTGCTGACCGAGCTGGCGAAGGAGGGCAAGGTCGACCGCTCGGTGCTGAAGCAGGCGATCGACCGGTACCAGCTCCTCGACGTGTCGGCGGCGGACCCGGGGGCGGCCGGAGGCGACGCGTAACGCCTGTGAGCGCGACACCAGGGCGGCGAGGCCTTCCGGCCTCGCCGCCCTTGGCGTTCCTCACCCTTACTTCTTCTTTACGATGCGGGCATGGAGCAACATTCGTCGCAAGCGCGTTGGGAGCACCTCACCCAGCGTCCGCTGCTGGCGCTCGCCGTGGTGTTCGCCGTCGCGTATGCGGTGCCGATCGTGGACCCCTCGGCGGGGCGGTCGCTCACGGCCGTGTGCACGGCGATCGAGTGGGTGGTGTGGGCAACGTTCGCCACCGACTATCTGATGCGGGCCGGGCTGGCCCGCAACCGCCGGGAGTTCGTCCGTACGCACTGGCTGGACCTGTGCGCGGTGGTGCTGCCGATCCTTCAGCCGCTGCGGCTGCTGCGCATGGTGTCGACGCTGATACTCGTCGGGCGGCGCGCACGGATGGCCTCGCAGATCCAACTGACGACGTACGTCGCGGGGGCCGTGATCGGGCTGCTGATGTTCGGCTCGCTGGCCGTGCTCTCGGTCGAGCGCGAGTCGCCGGACGGGAACATCCGGACGCTGGGTGACGCGGTGTGGTGGTCGTTCACGACCATGACGACCGTGGGGTACGGCGATCATGCGCCGACCACCGGCCTCGGGCGGATGATCGCCGTCGGACTGATGCTGTCCGGGATCGCGCTGCTCGGTGTCGTCACCGCGAACATCGCCGCCTGGTTCATCGCGCGGTTCGAGATGGACGACGTGGAGGAGCGGCGGCAGACGGAGGCGATCGAGGCGCTCACCGAGGAGGTGCGGGCGCTTCGGGCCGAGGTCGCGGCCATGCGGGAGCCGTCGGGCAGACCATGAAGAGGCGGGCCCCCGGCACCGTCCGCCGAGGGCCCTTCCCCTCACACTCCCCGGATCAGAGCAGTCCGTTGCCCGGGGTTGCCGCTCCTGCCAGCCAGATGATCGCCAGGAGCGTGTCGATTGCACCCAGCACCAGGGCGACCAGGGCCGGTACGGGACGTGAGCGTGTCCATGTGCGGCCCATTGCGAGCCAGCCGCAGACGACCGCCACGGGGCCGAGGATGATCCCCAGCACGAAGAATCCCGCGATCGCGCAGACGACTCCGATGATTCCGAGCGTTGCGCGATCCGGCCCGGTCCGTGACCCCGTCCGGCCACGTGAGCGGGGGTACCTGCGCGTTCCGTGTCCGAAGCCCGCCATCATCAACTCCTTGAACCCCGGGGTCTGTTCGGGGTTCAAACAAGCGGGTACCCCCGGTGCGCGGTCCCATCACCGGGCTGCCGGCGCGCTGTCCCCCTCCGGCAGCGCGCCGCAGCACCGGGCGCCCTCCGCGTCGTACGAACTTGCCCGAGGAACATGCCGTACGGAGGGCTTCACCACTGTGACCTGCGGCGCGCACCGGAGGGGAGGGATCTTTAGCGTCTTCACCCTGATAGGCGAAGTCCGTTGAAAACCCGTCGGGTTCGCCGCGTCAGATGTGGCCCGCGCCCGCACCCGCCTCCGCGTTGGCCCCGCGCTTGGTGAGCAGGGCGACGAAGATCGCCACGGCCGCGACGCCGCAGGCGACGAGCGAGGCCAGGCTCATGCCGGAGATGAACGTGTCGTGCGCGACGTCCGCGATCTTCGCGGCTATCGCCTCGGGGGTGCCCTTGGCGACCGGTGCCACACCGACCTGGACGGCCTCGGAGGCCTGGTCCAGCTGGGTCGGGCTGAGCGGCGGGAGGCCCGCGTCCTTCCAGTTGCCGGCGAGGTCGCCGTCCACCTTGGACGCCATCACGGCACCCAGCACGGCCGTACCGAGGCTGCCGCCGATCTGCATCGCGGCCTGCTGGAGACCACCGGCGACACCGGAGAGCTCCATGGGCGCGTTGCCGACGATGACCTCGGTGGCGCCGACCATGACCGGCGCGAGGCCGAGGCCCAGCAGGGCGAACCAGACGGACATCAGGCCGCTGCTGGTGTCCACCTTCAGCGTCGACATGCCGTACATGGCTATCGCGGTGGCCGCCATGCCGCCGGCGAGGGGGATGCGCGGGCCCAGCTTGGTGATCATCACGCCCGCGAGCGGGGAGCCGACGATCATCATGCCGGTGAGCGGGAGCAGGTGGAGGCCGGCGTCGATCGGGCTCATCCCGTGCACGTTCTGCAGGTAGAACGTCACGAAGAACAGGCCGCCCAGGAAGGCGATGGCCATCAGGACCATCAGCACGACGCCCGCCGACAGCGGGACCGAGCGGAACAGGCTCAGCGGGATGAGGGGTTCCTTGACCTTCGTCTCCCAGAAGGAGAAGAGGACGAAGCCCACGACGGACACGGCGATGAACGTCCACGTCTTGCCGTCGCCCCAGCCCCACGCCGGGGCCTTGATCAGAGCCCAGACCAGGCAGAACATCGCGCCCGAGAGCAGGACGATGCCCAGGATGTCGAAGGAGCGCGGGGCGTTCTCGGCGCGGTGGTCGCGCAGGATCAGCAGGCCCAGGATCAGGGCGATGGCGCCGACCGGCACGTTGATGAAGAACACCGACTGCCAGTTGACGTGCTCGACCAGGACGCCGCCGAGGATCGGGCCGCCCGCGGTGGACGCGCCGATGACCATGCCCCAGATGCCGATGGCCATGTTGAGCTTCTCGGCGGGGAAGGTCGCGCGCAGCAGGCCGAGCGCGGCCGGCATCAGCAGGGCGCCGAACAGGCCCTGGAAGACGCGGAAGGTGACGACCGCGGAGATGCTGCTGGACAGGCCGATGGCGCCCGAGGCGGCCGCGAAGCCGGTCACGCCGAGCAGGAAGGTCTGGCGGTGTCCGAACCGGTCGCCGAGCTTGCCGGCGGTGATCAGGGAGACCGCGAGGGCGAGGAAGTACCCGTTGGTGATCCACTGGACGTCGGCGAAGCTCGCCTTCAGGTCCTTCTGGATGGCCGGGTTCGCGATGGCCACGATGGTGCCGTCGAGGGCCACCATCATGACCCCGACGGCGACGGTGATGAGGGTGAACCACGGGTGGCCGCGCAGCCCGGGGGCCGGCGGCGCTTCCGACGGGGCCACTGGCGCCTTGTCCCCCGGCCCCGTCGTGTCGATGGTGGTCTGACTAGTCATGTGTTCGAGGCTAGTGACAGCCACTGACAATTGACAAACCAATTCACAAGTCAGTAACTGACGCATATGGAAACACTCCGCGAACGCAAGAAGCAGCGCACCCGCGACGCGCTGCTGCGGGCCGCCGTCGAACTGTTCACCACGCGCGGTTACGAGCGGACGACCGTCGACGAGATCGCCGAGGCGGTCGACGTCTCGCAGCGCACCTTCTTCCGCTACTTCGCCGGCAAGGAGGAGGCCGCCCTCGCCCTGCAGGAGATGGCGGTGTCGCGGTTCGTCGAGGCCGTACGGGAGCGGCCGGCGCGGGAGGCGCCGATGGAGGCGCTGCGCCAGGCGGTCCTGGAGGGCTGGGACAGGCTGAACGAGGTCATCGAGGCCGTCGTGCCGATCGAGCTGTATCTGCGCATGTACCGGGTGATCGAGGCGACGCCGGTGCTGCTGGCCGCCCATCTGCGGCACAACGAGGAGATCGAGGACACCATCGCGCGCGTGCTCGCCGAGCGCGAGGGGGTCGACGTGGACGCCGATCCGCGGCCGCGGCTGACCGTCGCGGTGTTCGGCGGGGTGATGCGGGTGACGGAACGACAGTGGAGCACCGGCGAGGACTTCAGCATCGACGCGATGCGCGCGTTGACGATTTCCTACCTCGAACAGGTGGGTCCCGCACTCACGGAGAACTGGCGGACACACTGAGACACACTGAGGTCAACGCCACGTTTATCGAAACGTGATCCCCGTCACTCGGTTCACGCGAGACCCTCTCGTTCTCCTAGTGTGTCCTCCCAGTGACTTCCTTCGACACCTCCCCCCAACTGAACGTCTGGCGCGCACTGCTCGCACTGGCCGTCGTGTTCGTGATGCTGGCGACCACCGGCTGGACCGCCCTGCGCAGCCATCGCGAGGCGACTCCGCTGCAGACCTCGCTCTCCTCCTGGGAGCACGGTCGCATCCACGGGCAGCAGCTGCCGGACCCCGACGCGGCCCCCGCGCGTCTGTCCCGCTTCTTCGCCTCGCTCACCGCCCAGGAGCGCACCGATCTCGCCCGCCGCTACCCCCTCGCGGTCGGCAACATGAACGGCGCCCCGGTCGCGCTGCGCTACCGCGCCAACCGTCTCGCGCTCGCGGACCAGCGCAAGGTCGAGCTCAAACGCATGCACGACAGCAGGCTCTCGCCGGCCGGGCAGCAGGAAGCCGGCCGCCGTATGCATCGCTACGAGGCGTTGATGCACGAGGGCCGGCACATCCTCGCCTTCGACCCCGACGGCGCGGGGCGCGTCGCGGAGGTGATCGGGAACCTGCAGAAGGCCGAGCGCGTGTCGGTCGTCGTCCCCGGTGTCGACACCGACCTGCTCACCTTCCAGCGGACGAACAGCATGTACCGCGCGCCGGTCGGCATGGCCAAGTCGCTGTACGCGGCCGAGAAGGCGGCGAGCCCGAAGACGCGTACGGCCGTGATCGCCTGGGCCGACTACACCGCGCCCGCCGGTCTCGGCATCGACTCGGCGACGGCGATGCGCGCCGAGGAGGGTGCGGTGCGGCTGAACGCGATGGTGCGCGGGCTGCCCGGCAGCGCGCCGGTGTCGCTGTTCTGCCACAGCTACGGCTCCGTGGTGTGCGGGGTCGCCGCGCACACGCTGCCGCGCCGGGTGGCCGACATTGCGGTGGCCGCCAGCCCCGGCATGCGCGTGGAGAAGGCCTCCCACCTGGACACCTCCGCCCAGGTGTGGGCAATGCGCGACGCCACGGACTGGGTCCAGGACGTGCCGTACCTGGAGCTCGGCGGGCTCGGTCACGGCGCCGATCCGGTGTCGGCCGCGTTCGGGGCCCGGGTGCTGTCGGCGCGGGGTGCGAAGGGGCATGCCGGGTATTTCGAGCCGGGCACGGAGAGCCTGCTGAACTTCGCGGAGATCGGCGTTGGCGCGTACCGGTCGGTGCACTGTGCGCGCGAGGACAACGTGTGCCAGGCCGGTTTGTCCGGCGTGGCCCCGACCGGACGCGCGTAGAGGCGCAGAAACTGCGGTCTGCGCAGGGTGGCGACGAAGGAGCGGGTCCCGCATACGATGAGCCGCATGGGTGACGTACTGGCCGGATTTCATGCCACCTGGGAGTTCGAGTCCGACTCCGTGCTCATCCGTTACGAACGGGGGATTCGGACACCCAAGCTCTTCCAGGCACTGGGGGAGCGTCGTGTTCCGTTAGAGGCGATCTCCGGGGTGACGCTCTCCCCCGGCAGGCGCGGCACGGTCGTCCTGCACGTTGTGCCCCGCCCCGGCGCCGATCCGCTGATGGAGGCGGCCGCGGGGCAGCTCAAGGAAGGGTGCGACCCGTACCGCCTGGTGCTGCCCGCCGAGCGCGAGACGCTCGCCGAGTACTACGCCGACGAGCTGCGGGCGATGCTGAAAGGCGACGGAGAGCCGGCCGAGCGGTATCTCGTGGAGGCTCCCGTGGCGCCCCGGCAGTTCAAGGCGTACGACGCGAAGGCGTCCTTCGACGGGAAGACGGTGAACTTCCGGTGGTTCTGGACGGGAGCCTCGTCGGCGAAGTGGAAGGCCGGTGACCAGAGTTTCCCGGTCGCCGAACTGAGCGGAGTCGAGTGGCGCTCGCCCGAGGTGTTCGAGGGGCACCTGCGGCTGCTGCCGCGTGAGGCGGGCGAGCAGGCCGCGCGGACGCAGGTCGATCAGGATCCGGCGTCGGTGGTGTTCGGGCTCGGATACGGGCCCGTGCACGAGTCTCTGCCGTTCGCCGCCGCCGTGTTGGCGGCGGTACGCGAGCGCGGGGCCGCCGCGGTCGTTCCCGCGGCGGCCCCGCGTCGTGATCCCGCCGATATCGCCGAGCGGATCCGTCACCTGGGAGAGTTGCATCAGGCAGGACTGGTGACGGACGAGGAGTTCTCGACGAAGAAGGCGGAACTGCTGGCCGAGCTCTGAGTCACTCCCTGCCTGCGGACGTGAACGCCATGTCGGCGTACCGGTCGCCCGCCACCTTTGCCGCGATCGGCTCCAGCAGGGCCAGTTCGTCCTCCGTCAGTACGATCCTCGTCGCCGACGTGTTCTCCTCCACCCGGGTCGGCTTGCGGGTGCCCGGGATCGGGATCACCGGAAGGTTGTGCACGGTGGCCTGCTGCTGGACCCAGGCGAGGGCGATCTGTCCCAGCGACGCGCCGTGGGCCTCGGCCACCGTGCGGATCGGCTCCAGCAGGGACACGTTCGCGGCCGCGTTCTCGCCGGTGAAGCGGGGCTGCTGGCGCCGGAAGTCGTCGGAGGTGAGGTCCTTGTCGGCGTTGGTGAAGGAGCCGGTGAGGAAGCCGCGGCCGAGCGGGGAGTACGGCACGAGCGCCACGCCCAGTTCGCGGGCGGCCTGCACCACGTTCGCCTCTATGTCCCGGCTGAACAGCGACCACTCCGACTGCACGGCGGCGATCGGGTGCACGGCCTGGGCCGTCCGCAGCTCCTGGGCCGTGACCTCGCTCAGGCCCAGGTGCTTCACCTTGCCCTCGCGCACCAGCTCGGCCATGACGCCGACGGTGTCCTCGATCGGCACGTTCACATCGCGCCGGTGCATGTAGTAGAGGTCGATGACGTCGACGTCCAGGCGCTTCAGGCTGGCCTCGACGGCCTGCCGGATGTACGGCGCGTCGTTGCGGATGACCCGGCGCGTGGGGTCATCCGGCGGGATCGACAGGGCGAACTTGGTCGCGATGACGAGCTGGTCGCGGTTGGCCCTGAAGAACGGGGACAGGAACTTCTCGTTCTCGCCCACGCCGTACGCGTCCGCCGTGTCGTACAGCGTGACGCCCAGCTCCAGCGCCCGCTCCAGGGTGGCCCGCGACTCCTTCGCGTCGACGGGGCCGTAGGCGAAGCTCATGCCCATGCAGCCGAGGCCCTGTACGCCGACCTCCGGGCCGCTCTCGCCCAGTCGCGCCGTCGGGATCCTGCTGTCGGTCATCGCACCTTCTCCGCTTCGTGGGCGCGGGCGCGACCGGCGTCGGCGTAGAAGCTGATCTTCCGGTCGAGCACCGCGAGGGTGTCCTGCAGTTCGGCGATCCGGGTGAGCACGTCGCGGCGGGTCGCCTCCAGCAGCTCGAAGCGGTCCCCGAACGTGTGGTCGCCCTCGCGCACCAGTTCCGCGTACCGCACCATGTCGGCGACCGGCATGCCGGTGAGCCGGAGCTTGCCGACGAGGTCGAGCCAGTCGAGGTCGCGGTTGCTGTAGCGGCGCTGGCCGGTGTGCGAGCGGTCGACGTGCGGCATCAGACCGATGCGCTCGTACCAGCGCAGGGTGTGCGCGGTCAGGCCGGTGAAGGCGACGACCTCGCTGATCGTGTAGCTGTCCTGGCCTTCGGGGCGCCGGTGCGGGTGGGGCGGGGCGCCGCAACTGTCGGTCCTGGTGGGGGTGGTCTCCATCACCGTCATGACCTCAACGCTATGGCCTTGGAGTGCACTCCAAGCAAGCAGAACCGGTAAGAAATCCTTCCGGAGCCTGACCCCACGAGAAGTATGCAGCCAGGAGCGGCTTAGGCTCGTCGGCATGTCCTTGCAGAGCCTCGCGTTGATCGAGAACTGGCCGGTTCCCACCGCCTCGGCAGGTGTCGTGCGGGCCGACGGCACGGTCCTGGGCACCCACGGCCCTGCCGACCTGCGTTTCCCGCTGGCCTCGGTCACCAAGCCGCTCGCGGCGTACGCCGCCCTCGTCGCGTACGAGGAGGGGGCGATCGAGCTCGACGAACCTGCCGGCCCGCCCGGCTCGACGGTCCGCCACCTCCTCGCCCACACCTCGGGCCTCGCCTTCGACGAGCACCGGGTGACCGCCCCGCCCGGGGAGCGGCGGCTGTACTCCAACGCCGGCTTCGAGCAGCTCGGCGACCACATCGCCAAGGCGACGGACATTCCGTTCGGGGAGTATCTGCGCCAGGCGGTGCTGGAGCCGCTGGGGATGACCGGCACCTCGCTGGAGGGCTCCCCCGCGAGGGACGGCGTCTCGACGGTCGACGACCTGCTGCGTTTCGCGGCCGAGGTGCAGGCGCCGCGGCTGCTGGACCCGCGGACGGTGGCCCAGGCGATGACGGTCCAGTACCCGGGCACGAAGGGCGTCCTGCCGGGCTACGGCCACCAGAACCCCAACGACTGGGGTCTGGGATTCGAGATCCGTGACTCCAAGTCCCCCCACTGGACGGGGAGTTCGTCGTCCGCGCGCACCTTCGGTCACTTCGGCCAGTCCGGTACGTTCCTGTGGATCGACCCCGCCGCGGGCGTGGCGGGCGTGGCGCTGACGGACCGGGCGTTCGGGCCGTGGGCGGTCGAGGTGTGGCCGGTGTTCACGGACGCGGTGCTGGCGGAGGTCTGAGTCAGGCTTGGGCCTTGCCCGCCATCTCCCAGACCAGCAGCTCCGCATCGGTCAGGGCCGCCGTCTCCAGGTCCTCGGCGTCCGTGACGCGCGCCGCGTCGCCGGCCGCCAACTGCTCGCCGCCGAGCCGCACTTCACCGCGCACGACGTGGACGTACACGAACGCCCCGTCCGGCACCGCCGTCCGCTCCCCCTCCCGCAGACGCCGTACGTGGAGCATCGCGCCCGCCTCCGGGACCGCGTACGGCGTGGAGTCCGCGATGCCGTGGACGATCTCGTACGCCGGGTCGCCGCCCGGCTCGCGGGGGGCCAGCCACATCTGGACGAAGGTCAGCGGCCGGTCCGCGTCGTTGCGCTCCACGTGCCGTACGCCCGCCGCCGAGCTCAGCCGCTGCACGTCGCCGGGGCGGACCCGGGTCTCGTGGCCCGTGGAGTCGCGGTGCGTGAGTTCGCCCTCGACCACCCACGTCACGATCTCGGTGTGGCTGTGCGGGTGTTCGTCGAAGCCGGCGCCGGGGGCGAGGCGCTCCTCGTTGCAGGCGATCACCGCGCCGAAGCGGAGGTTGTCGGGGTCGTAGTGCGGGCCGAAGGAGAAGGCGTGCCGCGACTCGATGCCGGCTGCCGGGTCGCCCCCTGGATAGCGCTCCGCAGCGCGCCGTACGTCCATCACGGACCCCACCGTAGCGGCGCGGACACCCCGCCGTAGCGGTCGCCCGCGACCCGGCGGCGCGTACTCCCGTCCGGATAAGGCAGTCTTGTCCCGTGCCCGAACCCGAAACGAGCAAGCCCGAATCCGTTGCGCCCGGCGTCCACGCGCACTCCGCGACCCTGAAGCGACTGGAGAAGTCCTCCGGCAGTCTCGCCGCGCACGCCATCGCGCGGATGGACGAGACGCTGCCGTGGTACCGGGCGATGCCGCCGGAGAACCGTTCCTGGATCGGGTTGGTCGCCCAGGCCGGTATCGCCGCCTTCACCGAGTGGTTCCGGCACCCGGACGCGCCGCAGGCCATCTCGACGGACGTGTTCGGCACGGCGCCGCGTGAGCTGACCCGGGCGATCACCCTGCGGCAGACCGTCGAGATGGTGCGGACCACGATCGAGGTCATGGAGTCCGCCATCGACGAGGTGGCCGCTCCGGGCGACGAGGGCGTACTGCGCGAGGCGCTGCTCGTGTACGCCCGGGAGATCGCCTTCGCCACCGCGCAGGTCTACGCCCAGGCCGCCGAGGCACGCGGTGCCTGGGACGCGCGCCTTGAGTCCCTGGTCGTCAACGCCGTGCTGAGCGGCGAGGCCGACGAGGGGGCCGTGAGCCGGGCCGCGGCCCTGGGGTGGAACGCGCCCGAGCATGTGTGTGTCGTCCTGGGGACCGCTCCCGACGGCGACTCCGAGCTGACCGTCGAGGCGATCCGGCGCGCCGCCCGGCACGCCAAGCTGCAGGTGCTCACCGGGGTGCTCGGGGACAGGCTCGTCGTCATCGCCGGCGGCAGCGACAATCCGATCGCCGTGGCCAAGTCGCTGATCGGGCCGTATGCGGCCGGGCCCGTCGTGGCCGGGCCCGTGGTGGCCGATCTGCTCGCCGCGACCCGGTCCGCGCAGGCCGCGGCCGCCGGGCTCAAGGCGTGTTTCGCCTGGCAGGACGCCCCGCGGCCGGTGCTCGCGGACGATCTGCTTCCGGAGCGCGCCATCGCCGGCGACCCCAGCGCGCGCGAGCAACTGGTGGAGGAGATCTACAGACCGCTCGAGGAGGCCGGGTCCGCGCTTCTGGAGACGCTCTCCGTCTATCTCGAACAGGCGAGCAGTCTGGAAGGCGCGGCCCGGATGCTCTTCGTGCATCCCAACACCGTGCGCTACCGGCTCCGACGTGTGACTGACGTCACCGGTTGGTCGCCTTCCGATGTACGCTCCGCGTTCACGCTGCGGATCGCGCTGATCCTGGGGCGTCTGGCCGATGGAGATCTCTCGGCCTAGCCTTTTGTCGGGGGTCTACAAAACCCCCTCGTGTTCTTCGTCCCTGTCCCCACGGGCGGCCGTGGCCGTCCACAAGAGAGAGTGTGAGAGTGCTCGTACTCGTCGCTCCCGGCCAGGGCGCTCAGACGCCCGGCTTCCTGACCCCCTGGCTCGACCTCCCCGGTGCCGCCGACCGCGTCGCCGCCTGGTCGGACGCCATCGGACTGGACCTCGCCCACTACGGCACCCAGGCCGACGCGGACGCGATCCGCGACACCGCCGTCGCCCAGCCGCTGCTGGTCGCCGCAGGCATCCTGTCCGCCGCGGCACTCGGTGCCGTCACGCCGGGCGCCGTAGCGGGCCACAGCGTCGGCGAGATCACCGCCGCCTCCTTCGCGGGCATCCTCGACGACACCGCCGCGCTGACCCTCGTACGCAAGCGGGGTCTGGCCATGGCCGACGCCGCCGCGATCACCGAGACCGGCATGTCGGCGCTGCTCGGCGGCGACCCCGAGGTGAGCGTCGCACACCTGGAGAAGCTGGGCCTGACCCCGGCGAACGTGAACGGCGCGGGCCAGATCGTGGCCGCGGGCACGCTGGAGCAGCTCGCCGTGCTGAACGAGGACAAGCCCGAGGGCGTCCGCAAGGTCGTCCCGCTCAAGGTCGCCGGCGCCTTCCACACGCACCACATGGCGCCCGCGGTCGACGCGCTGGCCAAGGCCGCCGCCGACCTCACCCCGGCCGACCCGAAGGTCACCTACGTCTCCAACAAGGACGGGCAGACCGTCGCCACCGGCGCGGAGGTCCTTCAGCGCCTGGTCGGCCAGGTCGCCAACCCGGTCCGCTGGGACCTGTGCATGGAGACCTTCAAGGAGCTCGGCGTCACCGCGATCGTCGAGGTCTGCCCCGGCGGCACGCTGGTCGGCCTCGCCAAGCGCGCGCTGCCGGGTGTGAAGACCCTGGCGCTCAAGACCCCTGACGACCTCGACGCGGCCCGCGAGCTCATCACTGAGCACGCCAACGCCTGACGCCCTTAAGGAGCCGTACGAACATGTCGAAGATCAAGCCCAGCAAGGGCGCCCCGTACGCGCGCATCCTGGGCGTGGGCGGCTACCGCCCGACCCGGGTCGTGCCGAACGAGGTGATCCTCGAAACGATCGACTCGTCCGACGAGTGGATCCGTTCGCGCTCCGGCATCGAGACCCGGCACTGGGCCTCCGACGAGGAGACCGTCGCCGCGATGTCGATCGAGGCGTCCGGCAAGGCGATCGCCGATGCGGGCATCTCCGCCGAGCAGATCGGCGGCGTGATCGTCTCGACCGTCTCGCACTTCAAGCAGACGCCGGCCGTGGCGACGGAGATCGCCGACAAGCTGGGCACGAACAAGGCCGCCGCCTTCGACATCTCGGCCGGCTGCGCGGGCTTCGGCTACGGCCTGACCCTCGCCAAGGGCATGGTCGTCGAGGGCAGCGCGGAGTACGTGCTCGTCATCGGCGTGGAGCGGCTGTCCGATCTGACCGACCTGGAGGACCGCGCGACGGCCTTCCTGTTCGGTGACGGCGCGGGCGCGGTCGTGGTCGGCCCCGCCAAGGAGCCGCACATCGGCCCGACCGTGTGGGGCTCGGAGGGCGACAAGTCCGAGACCATCAAGCAGACCGTGCCGTGGAACGAGTACGACAGCACGGGTAAGTTCCCTGCGATCACGCAGGAGGGCCAGGCGGTGTTCCGCTGGGCCGTGTTCGAGATGGCCAAGGTCGCCCAGCAGGCGCTGGACGCGGCCGGAATCACCCCGGACGACCTGGACGTCTTCATTCCCCACCAGGCCAACGAGCGGATCATCGACTCGATGGTGAAGACGCTGAAACTGCCGGAGCACGTCACGGTCGCGCGTGACGTGCGCACCACCGGCAACACCTCGGCCGCCTCGATTCCGCTCGCCATGGAGCGGCTTCTGGCGACCGGTGAGGCGAAGAGCGGCGACACCGCGCTCGTCATCGGCTTCGGGGCGGGTCTCGTGTACGCCGCGACGGTCGTTACCCTCCCCTAGGCACTCCGTGCCGGATCATCAGGTCCGTCACGGGTACTGCAACACCTGCCGCTGACGCGGCGGGCGCCAAACCCTCTGGAATGACAACGAAGGAGCGCCTGACATGGCCGCCACTCAGGAAGAGATCGTCGCCGGTCTCGCCGACATCGTGAACGAGATCGCCGGCATCCCGGTTGAGGACGTCCAGCTGGACAAGTCCTTCACCGACGACCTGGACGTCGACTCGCTGTCCATGGTCGAGGTCGTCGTCGCCGCCGAAGAGCGCTTCGACGTCAAGATCCCGGACGAGGATGTCAAGAACCTCAAGACGGTCGGCGACGCGACCAGCTACATCCTCACGCACCAGGCCTGAGCCTCTTAGGCCCGGCTGCTTTGCCCCGCCACCCGGCGGTGGCGCCGTTGAATCCCGATCCGTTGGAGAAAGAATTCCCGTGAGCCCGACCAATCGCACTGTGGTCGTCACCGGTATCGGCGCAACCACACCGCTGGGTGGCGACGCAGCCTCTACCTGGGAGGGTCTGATCGCCGGCAAGTCCGGCGTGAAGCCCCTGGAACAGGACTGGGCCGCCGAACAGGCGGTCCGTATCGCCGCGCCGGTCGCCGTGGAGCCCTCCGAGGTCATCCCCCGTCCGCAGGCCCGCCGCCTGGACCGCTCGGCGCAGTTCGCGCTGATCGCGGCCAAGGAGGCCTGGGCGGACGCCGGTTTCACCGACAAGGCCGGTGAGGACGCGTCCGTCGACCCCGACCGTCTTGGCGCCGTCATCGCCTCCGGCATCGGCGGCGTGACGACCCTGCTCGACCAGTACGACGTGCTCAAGGAGAAGGGCGTCCGCCGCGTCTCCCCGCACACCGTCCCCATGCTGATGCCGAACAGCCCGTCCGCCAACGTGGGCCTGCTCGTGGGCGCCCGTGCGGGCGTGCACACGCCGGTCTCCGCCTGCGCGTCGGGCGCCGAGGCCATCGGCTACGCCATCGAGATGATCCGCACCGGCCGCGCCGACGTCGTCGTCGCGGGTGGCACGGAGGCGGCCATCCACCCGCTGCCGATCGCCGCGTTCGGCAACATGATGGCGATGTCCAAGAACAACGACGACCCCCAGGGCGCCTCGCGTCCCTACGACGTCGCCCGTGACGGCTTCGTCCTCGGCGAGGGCGCCGGCGTCCTCGTACTGGAGTCCGTCGAGCACGCCGCCAAGCGCGGTGCCCGCGTGTACGCCGAGGCGGTCGGGCAGGGCATCTCCGCCGACAGCCACGACATCGTGCAGCCGGAGCCCGAGGGCAAGGGCATCTCGCACGCCCTGCAGAACCTGCTGGAGCGCACCGACCTGAACCCGGCCGAGATCGTGCACGTCAACGCGCACGCGACCTCGACGCCGGCCGGTGACGTGGCCGAGCTGAAGGCGCTGCGCAAGGTGTTCGGCGACGACGCGGACCACATGGCGGTCTCCGCGACCAAGTCGATGACCGGTCACCTGCTGGGTGGCGCGGGCGGTGTCGAGTCCGTCGCGACGATCCTCGCGCTGTACAACCGGGTCGCTCCGCCGACCATCAACGTCGAGAACCTCGACCCCGAGGCCGAGGCGAACGCGGACATCGTCCGCGGCGAGGCGCGCAAGCTGCCCGTGGAGGGCCGTATCGCCGCGCTGAACGACTCGTTCGGGTTCGGCGGGCACAACGTGGTGCTGGCGTTCCGGACGATCTGAGAAACGTTCGTACGCAACGGAAGGGCCCCCACCGGCCGGTGGGGGCCCTTCGCGTGTCCGAGAGTGTGCGAGCGTGTCGGAGAACTCAGACCACCTGATGCAGCCAGCGCACCGGGGCTCCCTCTCCCGCGTACCGGAACGGCTCCAACTCGTCGTCCCACGGCTTGCCCAGGAGCTTGGCGATCTCCGCCTCCAGGTCCGTCTCGTCGCGCTGGGACCGCGTCAGCGCCGCCCTCAACCGGTCCTCCGGGATCAGGATGTCGCCGTGGATGCCGGTGACGGCGTGGAAGATGCCGAGGTCGGGGGTGCAGCTGTAGCGCTCGCCCTCCGCGGTGGGGCAGGGCTCGGCGGTGACCTCGAAGCGCAGCAGGTGCCAGCCACGGAGGGCGGACGCGAGCTTGGAGGCAGTGCCCACCTCGCCCTTCCAGGAGAACTCCGAGCGCCAGGTGCCGGGCGCGGCGGGCTGCCGGATCCAGTCGAGGTTGACGCGCGTGCCGAGCACCCCGGCGACGGCCCACTCGACGTGCGGGCACAGCGCGCGCGGCGCGGAGTGCACGTACAGAACCCCACGTGTCGTCACCGGGACCTCCGGGCAGAGCAGGACAATCTGGCGAACTGGCGGACGGCTGCGGCCGGGCGGCCACGTTGATGGCGAGGCTACCGTGCGGCGGCGCAAGGAGTGTGACGTACCGTCGGTCCCGATGCGCTGAAACGTCCGCCATTCACCCGGCAGGACGCTAGTACGGGTGTGAACCGTTGCATGGTGCGTGGATCGGGAACTCTCGCGCGTTGTTATGGGGGGACACATCTGTACGCAGCAGGACTGGACCGAGGGGATCGCCGGCGTATGCGGAAGCGAAGCCACCGCTCACGGGTCGTTCTCGCCGCCGTGGCGGCGACCGTCCTGGGCGTCGCCGGCTGCGACGCCGTCGGTGGCAACTCCGCCGGGCCGACCCGCGGCACGGCACACAGCGCTAAGCCGACGCCGGCGTGGGACGTGAGCCCCCGCTCGGTCGCCGCCGTCGGTGACTCCATCACCCGCGGCTTCGACGCCTGTACGGTCCTGTCGGACTGCCCGGAGGTCTCCTGGGCGACCGGCAGCAGCACCCGGGTCGACAGCCTCGCCGTCCGGCTGCTGGGCAGGTCGCAGGCGGCGGAGCGCAGTTGGAACTACGCGGTGACCGGGGCGCGGATGGCGGACCTGCCCGGCCAGATGGCGCAGGCGGCGACGCGAAAGCCCCAGTTGGTGACGGTGATGGCGGGGGCGAACGACGCCTGCCGGTCCAGCGCCTCGGCCATGACCTCGGTGGACAGCTTCCGCGCCGACTTCGAGGACGCGCTGAGCACACTGCGCGAGTCCCTGCCCAGGACGCAGGTGTACGTGACGAGCGTGCCGAACCTGAAGCGGCTGTGGTCCGAGGGCCGCACCAACGCGCTGGGCAAGCAGGTGTGGAAGCTCGGCATCTGCCCGTCGATGCTGGGCGACGCGGACGCGCTGGACTCGGCGGCGACACTGCGGCGCGACACCGTGCAGAAGCGGGTGGAGGCGTACAACAAGGTGCTGAAGGAGGTCTGCGCGAAGGACCGCCGGTGCCGCTTCGACGGGGGCGCGGTCTACGACTACCGGTTCGGCACCGATCAGTTGAGCCAGTGGGACTGGTTCCATCCCAGTGTGAACGGGCAGGCGCGGCTGGCGGAGATCGCCTACCGGAAGGTCACGGCCAGGAAAGCGTGATGCTGGGGCGTGTCTTAAAGTTCCGAACATGAACGAACTCTTCGGCACACTTTCCGACGGCACCCCGGTTCACCGCTGGACCCTGGAGCGGGCCGGCGTACGGGTACGGATCCTGTCGTACGGCGGGATCGTGCAGTCGTTGGAGATCCCGGACCGGGACGGCCGGGCCGGGAACGTGGTGCTGGGGTTCGCGGACCTGGACGGCTATCTCACGCACCCGGAGCCGTACTTCGGCGCCCTCGTCGGCCGGTACGCCAACCGGATCGCGGGCGGCCGCTTCCCGCTGGACGGGGTGACCTACGCGCTCGCGCAGAACAACGCGCCCAACTCCCTGCACGGCGGCGAGCAGGGCTTCGACAAGCGCGTGTGGGACGTGACGCCCCTCGAAGAGGGGGAGTACGGAGTGCGGCTGAGCCGGGTGAGCGCGCACGGCGAGGAGGGCTTCCCCGGGCGGCTGGAGGTCTCCGTCACGTACACACTGGAGGCGGACGGCGCGCTGAGCATCGCGTACGAGGCGGTGACGGACGCGCCGACCGTGGTGAACCCGACGAACCACAGCTATTTCAACCTCGGCGGCTCGGGGAACGCCGGCGGCCACGAACTGCGGCTCGCCGCCTCCCGCTTCACCCCGGTCGACGCCGACCTGATCCCGACCGGTGACCTCGCCGACGTCGCGGGCACGCGCTTCGACTTCCGTGAGGCACGGAAGACCGGCGCCGGGTACGACCACAACTTCGTGCTCGACGGCGGGGTGACCGAGGCCGCCCGGGAGGTCGCCGAGCTGCACGACCCGGCGTCCGGACGGGTCCTGACCGTGGCGACCACCGAACCCGGCCTCCAGCTGTACACCGCGGACCACCTGTCCGAGCCCTTCGCGCCCGGCGACGGCATCGCGCTGGAGACCCAGCACTTCCCCGACTCCCCGAACCGGCCCGAGTTCCCGAGTACCGTGCTGCGGCCGGGCGCGGTGTTCAGGTCGCAGACGGTCTACGGGTTCGGCACCCGCTAGCGACGGGAGAACGCACGAGCCCCGGTCCAGGGGTCAGGTCCCGGACCGGGGCTGTTCGTGAGGGACTTGCCCCGGATCAGACGTTAATAGTCGCGGTGAGGCGACGGTCCGTGATCGAGCGGCTCACCTGGATCTCGTACGAACCCTTCACAAACGACCATGAGTTGGCCGCCTCGTCCCAGGTCTCGAAGGCGCGGCGGGGAATCCGGATCACCGCTTCGGCCGTCTCGCCGGGGGCCGCCTCGACGCCCGCGAAGCCCGCCAGCCGGCGCGCCGGGCGGTCGGGGCCGGGCTCGGCCGGCGCCAGGTAGACCTGCACCACCTCCCGGCCCGCGCGCTCTCCGGAGTTGCGGACGCGGACCTTGGCGGTGGTGCCCTCGACCTCGACGGACTCGTACGTCCAGTCGGTGTAGCCGAGTCCGTGGCCGAAGGGATAGGAGGGGGTGCGGCCCTCCTTCTCCCAGGCGCGATAGCCGATGAAGACGTCCTCGGTGTACGGGAGTTGACCGTCCTTCGGCACCACCTGGGTGACCGGTGCCTCGGACAGGGAGCCCCAGGTGGTGGGGAGGCGGCCGCCCGGCTCGTGCGCGCCCGTGAGCACGTCCGCCAGGGCCGCGCCGCCCTCCTGGCCGGGGAACCAGCTGAGCAGGACCGCGGCGACGTCCTCGCGCCACGGAAGCTCCACCGGGGAGCCGGAGTTGACGACCACGACGGTGTTGGGGTTGGCGGCGGCGACGGCGCGGACCAGTTCGTCCTGGCGGCCCGGGAGGGTGAGGTCCCCCCGGTCGAAGCCCTCCGACTCGACGCGGTCGGTGGTGGCGACGACCACGACGGCCGTGTCGGCGGCGCGGGCGGCCTCGACGGCCTCGGCGATCAGCTCGTCGGCGTCGCGCTGCGGCTCCTGGTGTGCGAGGGCGTAGGCGACGACCTTGAAGGGGATCTCCTCGGGGAGCGCGAAGACGTGGGTGAGGGAGACCTCGACCGGTTCGCCCGCGGTGAGTTCGGCCTGGGCGCGGGGCACCGGGGCGCCGAAGAACGCCTCGAAGGGGTCGCTGTCGTCGGTGGGGCGCTGGACGTCGTCGTAGTACGTCGTACCGCCGACGGTCAGGGTGAAGGCGCCGGTGCCCTTGATGCCGAAGGTGTGCGGGCCGGTGTCGCGCGGGGTGAAGGTGCCGGTCAGCTCGACGGTGTGCAGGCTGTCGTGGGTGACGCCCTCGGGGAGGTCCGAACCCATCCACTGGATCTGGCCGTTGGGGGCGGAACCGGTGCCGATGACGTTCGCGTCGGCGTCCCGGCACAGGGCCCGCAGCTCGAATCCCCTGTCGGCGACGGCGAGTTCGGTGTTCGGGTCGGCGCCGACGGCGTAGCTGAGGGTGCCCTCGGGGAGGGCGGCGGTGAGGCCGTCGAGCGGGGAGACGACGCGGGCTGGGAAGACGGTGGCGGAGCCACCGCCGAGAACGCGGGCGTCGCGGGCGGCGGCGCCGATCAGCGCGACGGTGCCTGGCTGCAGGGGCAGGGCGCCGTTCTCGTTCCGTACGAGGACGAAGCCGCGGCGGGCGATCTCGCGGGCCAGGGCCTCGCCGTCGACCGTGTCCGGCAGTTCGGTCACGGCGGGCTCGGCGCTCTCCAGGGCGCCGACGCGGGCGGCGAGCCGCAGGACGTTGCGCACGGCCTCGTCGACGGTCGCCTCCTCGACCTTGCCGTCCCGTACCGCCTGGGCGAGGGGTTCGCCATAGACGGTCCGCGGGCCGGGCATGGCGACGTCGAGGCCGCCCTCGATCGCGCCCGTCGTCGACCGGGCGGCCATCCAGTCGGAGACGTTGTAGCCGTCGAAGCCCCATTCGCCGCGCAGGACCTCGTTGACCAGGTAGCGGTGCTCGGTCATCGTCGTGCCGTTGACCGTGTTGTAGGCGGTCATGATGCCCCAGGGGTGGGCGTTCTCGACGATGAGCTCGAAGGGGGCCAAGTAGAGCTCGCGCAGGGCGCGTTCGGAGACCAGGTTGTCGACCGTGAAGCGGTCGGTCTCGGCGTCGTTGGCGACGAAGTGCTTGACGGTCGTGCCGACGCCGCCCGACTGGACGCCGTTCACATAGCCCGCGCCGATCAGGCCGGTCAGATACGGGTCCTCGCTGTACGCCTCGAAGTGCCGGCCGCCGAGCGGAGAGCGATGGAGATTGACCGTCGGGGCGAGCAGCACGTGGACGCCCTTGCGGCGGGCCTCCTGGGCGAGCAACGTGCCTGCGCGGCGGGCGAGTTCCGGGTCCCAGGTCGCGGCGAGGGCGGTCGGGGACGGCAGGGCGACGGAGGTGTCGTCGGCGGTCCAGCGCACGCCGCGGACACCGATCGGGCCGTCCGACATGACGAGGGACTTCAGGCCGATCTCCGGCAGGGCGGGCAGGGACCAGGTGTCCTGGCCGGACAGCAGCCGGGCCTTCGCGTCCAGGTCCAGCTTGCCGAGTGCCGCCTCCACGGCCGCCTCGCGCGCCTGGTCGGCCGGAGCGGTTCCGGGGGTTCCCGCCATCGAGTGCCTCCTCGTCGAGTGATGTCGTCCTGGGACCCATCGTGCACCCGTTACCTGTAACGCGGTAGGTTTCGTTATCGTGCCGTAATATTTGCGGTACGGGGATGCCGTACGGTGACGCCATGAACGCCAGGGTCAGGAGCGAGGAACGGCGCGCGGAGATAGTCCGGGCGGCGCTGGAGGTGATCGCCGAGCGCGGTTACCGGGGTGCCAGCCTGGCCGCGGTCGCGGAGCGCGTGGGGCTCACCCAGCAGGGGCTGCTGCACCACTTCCCGACCAAGGACGCGCTGCTCGTCGCCGTGCTCGAGGAGCGCGACCAGTGGGACGCGGTGCCAGACTCCCAGTGGCGGGTCGACCTGCTGGCCTCGCTGGTCGAGTACAACGCGATGCGGCCCGGCATCATCCAGACCTTCTCGGCGCTGCTGGGCGAGAGCGTCACGGAGGGGCATCCGGCGCGGACGTACTTCACCGACCGCTACCGGCAGGTGCGGGAGAGCATGGCGGCGGTGCTGCGCGCCGAGTACGGCGAGCGGCTGCCGAACGGGCTCACCCCGGAACGCACCGCCCCCCTCCTGGTCGCGGTGATGGACGGCCTGCAGTACCAGTGGCTGCTGGACCCGGAGTCGGTGGACATGCCGGGCGCGTTCCGGGACTTCCTGGCGCTGCTGGGCGAGGAGAGCTGAACTCCCCCGCTACTGGCGCCAGATGACGGCGAGGGTCTTGCTCACCGCGCAGACGGCGGCGAAGGCGATGGCCCAGCTCACGGCCCCGGCGACGAACAGCGCGGCCACCCCGGCCCCGAACCACAGCAGTTCGAAGCCGACGCGGACCGCGCCACGGGTCTTGTACGACGCCTTCTGCGAGCCGAACAGCGCCCACAGCGCGATCAGTACGACCGGGGCGCCGAGGCCCAGCAGCCAGGTGAGCGGGGTCGACACATCGCGGGTGAAGCCCCAGTGGCCGACGGCGGCGAGGGCGCCGAGTTCGATGAGGAAGAGTACGCCCAGGTTCGCTGCCTTCGCTGTCTTCACGTGCGGCAGTATCACCTGCCGGCCGGTACCGCCGCCACGACTTCGATCTCCACCAGGGCCTCCGGCCTGAACAGCCGGGGCACCTCGAAGGTCATGCTGGTCGGCGGGGTGCCCGTCAGGAACTCGCGCCGCACGGAACCGTAGGCGTCGAGCCTCGTGATGTCGGTGAGGTAGGTGCGGATGTTGATGACGTCCGCCAGCGTCGCTCCGTGCGCCTTCAGCAGGGCGTCGATGGTCTCGAACACCCCGCGCGTCTGCTCGGCAAGGGTGGCACCCTCGGCGATCTGCCCCGAGAGGAACAACAGGGCGCTGCCGTCGGCGTGTTCGACACGGGCGACCTGGGAGTAGTAGGGGCTCAGCGGCTGTGGTGCGGAAGCGGGACTGCCCACGGTGATCTGCATGCCGTCGACGCTAGGTCTGCGTGTGCGATGCGACAAGCGAATGTCTAGCATGGCTGACATGCCACATTCGCATCGCGAGCCGGACCTCTCCACCGTCTGGCTGCGGGTGTTCCTGGAGGTCGCACGGCACGGTTCGTTCACGGTGGCCGCGCGGGCGCTCGGCTGGACGCAGTCCGCGGTGTCGCGGCAGGTCTCCTCGCTGGAGGCGGCGTTGGGCGGTGCGCCGCTCTTCGACCGGCTGCCGCGCGGTGTGCGGCTCACGGAGGCCGGCCGGGTGCTCGTCCCGCACGCGGAGACCGTCGCCGAGACGCTGCACGGCGCCGTGCGCGAACTGGCCGCACTGCGCCAAGTGGCGGGCGGGCGGCTGCGGTTCGGGGCGTTCGCCACGGCCGACGCGGCGCTGGTGCCGCACGCCCTGGCCGCGTTCCGCGCCCGCCACCCCGGCGTCCGGCTCTCCCGCGAGGAGGGTCTCACCCCCGGGCTCCTGGACCGGCTGACCGCGGGCCACCTCGACCTGGCGGTCGTCTCGACGACCGGCCGCGCGCCCCTGGAGTCGTACGAACTGCACCACCTCCTCGACGAGTCGCTGTACGTCGCCGTCCCGGCCGACCACCCCCTCGCCGGCCGGGAGGACCCGGTGCGGCTCGGTCAACTCGCCGACGCCGACTGGATCTCCGGCAGTTCCCGCCCCGAGGGAACTCTCCTGGACGCGGCCCTGCGCCAGGGTTTCCGTCCGCGCGTGACGCACGTCGTCGGCGAGTGGACGGCCAAGCAGGGGTACGTCGCGGCAGGCTTGGGAGTCACTCTGGTCCCCGCCCTGGCGGCCGAGTCCGTACGCCCGGACGTCGCACTGCTGCCGGTGCTGGACGAGGGGGCTCCGGCGCGGGCGGTGTACGCGGCGACGGCGCGGGGGCGGTCGTCGGCACCGGCGGTGGAGGTGTTCGTGGCGGCGCTGCGGGAGGCGGCGGCCCGTATCCCGGGGTAGGTACGCGTACTCAGGCGCCCGGCCACCCCCGGAGTCGACGATGAGCCGCATGAGGTGGAGAAACACCGTCGCGGTGATCGCGCTCCTGCCCCTCGACTTCCTTGTCGTGGGCTACGGATGGCTCGTGGCCGGGATGACCGGGTGGGCGGCGAACTTCGACGAGCAGCCGTACGATCCGCCGTTCGCCGAACTGGGCACGGTGTGCGGGGTGGTGGCGGCCGTCGGGGTGGTGCTGTGGTGCGCCCGGTTGCGGGGAGCAGCCCTGTTCCAGGCGGTTCCGCTGGCCGCGCTCCTCGCGCTGATGATGCCCACCTGACACACCGGCACCATGGCGTAGACCACTTCCGTCACGCGATACTGCGGCCGTCCCGCACCACGCTTCCCCACAGCGACGGAAGGACCTGAACTGCCGTGACCTCCCTACCTGTTCGTGTTCGGATCGGCGTCCTAGGACTGGCCCTGGCGGCAGGGCTCACCGCCCCCGCCACGGCGAGCGCGGCCGATACGGCCCCCTCCCCCACCGTCGAGGAACAGCGCCTGGACAAGGCCGCGCCCCAGGAGATCCTCCAGCGGTCCGGGTTCGACGTCGTGGCGCCTCGGCTGGCCCGGGAGTTGGACGCGGTGCACTCCTACGCGGCGGCACGGCGGACCGTGATGCACGAGGGGTCCGCGCTGTGGCGGCGGGCGGTCGAACGGGCGCAGGGGCGCGGCCCGGCGGGCGGGGACCTGGCTCGGGACGACGACCGGCCGCTGTACTGGGCCCGGCTCGGGATGACGCGGGAAGTGCGCACCTGGGAGCCGGAGTTCGGGCTCAGCGATGCTCAACGGACGGCGCTGCTGGATGAGTTGGAGCGGACGTCGCGGGGGCAGACCGAGGTCCGCTACCCGCACGGCAAGAAGCTCGGGCGAGTCCTCGTCACCGGCTTCGATCCGTTCACGCTCGACCGGGACATCCGGATCTCCAACCCCTCCGGGGCCACCGCGCTCGCCCTCGACGGCACGGTGATCCAGACGGCGCACGGGCCCGCGCGGGTCGAGACGGTGGTGTTCCCGGTGCGCTGGCAGGACTTCGCGGAGGGGACCGTGGAGCGCACGCTGCGGCCGTATCTGAAGAAGGTGGATCTCTTCACGACCGTGAGCCAGGGGCGGGTCGGGCGGTTCGACGTGGAGCGGACCAACGGGGCCTGGCGGGGCGGGTTCCCGGACAACGACAACGTCAGCAGGACGGAGACCGTCCCGGTCACCGGCCCGGCCTCGCAGCCGCAGTGGACGTCGACGACCCTGCCGTACAAGGAGATCGTGGCCGCGGACACGGGACGGTTCCCGGTGTACGACCACACGGAGGTGACCGAGATCCCGGCGGGCGGCACCGATGCCGTCGTACGGCCGGACGGGCCGACCCCCGGCTCGACCGCGCGGGCGGGTGGCGGCGGCGACTACCTCTCCAACGAGATCGCCTACCGGGCGACGCTGCTGCGGGACCGGCTCGGGCTGCACGACAGCCTGCCGGGCGGCCATGTGCACACGCCGGTCCTGCAGTTCGGGACGGGCAACACCGATCCGGCGACCGGGAAGGTCACGGACCCGGAGTTCCTGCAGAACCGGCGGGACATCATCGCGCAGGTGCGGGCGATCCTGACCGTGGCGATCGAGGCGGGTACGCCGGTCAGGAAGTGATGTCCTCGTCCTCCGGTTCCCCGGCGGCGACGGCCTCGCCCTCGTCGATCTCCTCGCCGATCAGTTCCCGGGCGAGCAGCGTCGCGCCCGCGACCGCGCCCGGCATCAGGAAGACCGCCACGAACGGGACCACGAAGGCCACGGCCAGCGGTGTGCCGAAACCCCAGACCAGGGCCCTGCGGGAACGGAGCAGGGTGAGGCGGGCGCGCAGGTCGATGCCGCGGCGCTGGAGGGCCACGGCGGCCAGTTCCTCGGTGAGGAAGAACCCGGTGACGAAGAAGCCGATCACTGGGATCAGCGTCTGCCCGACGACGGGGACGAAGCCCAGCGCGAAGAGCAGGATGCCCCAGAGCGCGGCGCGGACGACGATGCGGAGGCTGTCGCGCGCAGAGATCCACAGCTCGCGCCAGAGGGGGAGGCCGGACTCGGGGGCGGTGCCGTCCGGGGAGACGTCACGGTCGACCTTCTCGGAGAGGTTCTCGTAGAAGGGCTGGCCGACCAGGAGCGTGACCGCGGTGAAGGTGACGACGGAGAGGAGCAGGCCGAGGGCGAAGAGGACGGCGGTGAGGAAGCCGCGGAAGAGGCCCTGCCATGGGCTCGACCAGTCGTCGGCGAAGGGGGTCGCCCAGGCGACGGCGTCCTCGCCCCAGAGGGCGAGTGCGGTGAGCGCTGCCGCGTAGAGGACGAGGGTTATCAGGCCTGGCAGTAGGCCGAAGCCGTACTGCTTGCCGTGCCTGGCCACCCATCGCTGGCCCTGCAGGAGGTATGTGAAGCCCGCCCCAAGATCTCGCATGGGGGAACTTTATCGGGCCGGGTCCTTTCAGCCCGTCCGGCGTTTGAGGACGAGGCCCGTTCAGGGCCGAAGCGGGGGTCTGGGGGCGGCAGCCCTCAGCACGACGGCACCCTCAGCGCCGGGCGCTACACCGGCGTAACGGCCACCACGACCCCCTGCTCCGCCGCCGGTGAAACAGCCGCGCTCACCCGTACCGCCGCCGACCTCGCCACCCGCCCCGCACGGAACGCCGCAGCCAACAGCAAGGGCTGGAGCTGCTCCAGGGTGGAGACCACCAGTTCCTCTCCCGCGATCAGTACCGGCCGTGCCGCCTTCGCCGCCGCCGCGGCCGCCTCCGTGAGGTCGGCCAGCGGTGGCAGTGTCGCGCGGACCACGCCCGCTCCGGCGGCCGCGGCGCGCTCCGCCAGGGCGACCTGGAGCGGCATCAGCGGAGCCAGCGCGGCCGTCAACGCGTCGGCGACGCGCCGGAGTTCGGGCGAGGACTCGCGCAGTACGTCCGCCGCGGCCCGCAGCACCGGCGTCACCGCGAGCAGCGCCCCCGCGGCCACGCCCGCCGTCGCGGGCAGCAGCGGGGACGTCGCCTCGACCAGGTCGCCGAGGGCGTCCGCGAACTCCGCGACGGCCGGCTCGACCGCATCCAGCACGGGGAGCAGGCTGTCGCCGAGCGCCGTCAGCAGGGCCTGCGCAGGTTCGCTCACCGGATGCACGGCAAGCGGCGCCCCGCTGGTGCCCAGCCGGGTGAGGGTGTCGACGATCCGGTAGAAGGCCTCCTGGGCCTGTGGTGACGCGCTCGCCTCGGCCAGTTCCGCGGTGGTCTCGCGCAGCACGCGCAACACCTCGGCGCCCGAGCCGTCCCGGGGGTCGAAGGTGTTGATCGCGATCCTGGTGATGTTCTGGGCCGTGTCCAGGAGCTGGCCGGTGATGTCGGTCGTGTTGCGTGCCATGCGCAGCACGTCGTCCCTGCTGGGGAGCGAAGGGATCGTAGCCATGGGCACTCCTCGGCTCACGGTTCGGCGGCCGGCGGTCGCCCTCAGCATGCCCCCTTCTGCCCGGCCGCGTCTGCCCCGCCTGCCCGCTCGGGTCTCCCCCGCCGGCCCACTCGGCCACCCTCGCCCGCCGTCGCGGCGATACGCCACCCGGAGCATCCATGACGCGAACTGCCTCTTGTTGCGGTTGAGTCGAACAGGTACATCTCGCCGTACCGATCTCAGGAAGCCCCGGAGGAGGTACGCGTGCGCACCACGAGAACCGTCCTTGCGAGACCCGCACTGATCGCCACCCTCGCCCTGACCGCCTCGTTCCTGCTCACCCCCTACGCCGCCGACGCCCGCCCCGAGCCACCCGTCCGGGAGGGCTCGCCCCTGGACCACCACGCCGCCCGGACCCCCGCGAGCGCGGCACAGCGAGCCCTCGCCACCGAGACCCCTGCCCTCGACGCCGGCCGCGGCTACCCCCGCCGGCAGACCCTCTCCCCCGACCCCGAGAACCCGGCCGACAAGTCCATCAAACTCGGCCTGACCCCGTACCACGCCATCGCCCCGAAGCTGAACGCGCTGCAGCGGCTCGGCGACCGGGTGAGCGTCGAGATCACGGGCCGTTCGGCCGGCGGACACCGGCTCTACCTGGTCACCGTCACGGCCCCGGAGAGCGACCGCGCGGCCCGCGCCCAGGAGCGGATGCGCGAACTCATCGAGAACGCGCCGGCCACGGCCGCCAAGTCTCCCGAGATCAAGGCGAGTTACAAGGCCCCCGTCTTCTTCAACAACAACATCCACGGCAACGAGTGGGAGGGCACCGACGCCTCCCTGGCGCTCATCGAGCAGCTCGCGACCGCCAAGGACTCGAAGACCGAGGACCTCCTCGACCGCACCCGCCTCTACTTCAACATCACCGCGAACCCGGACGGCCGTATCGCCGGAACGCGCGCGAACGCCAACGGCTTCGATCTGAACCGGGACTTCGTGACCGCCTCGCAGCCCGAGGTGCGGGCCATGCGGCAGATCGAGATCGACAAGCAGCCGGCCGTCATGCTCGACCTGCACGGCTACGTCAACGGCACCCTCATCGAGCCGACCACCCCGCCCCACGGCGAGAACTACGAATACGACCTCTTCCTGAAGAACACCTACGCCAACGCGCTCGGCATGGAGGCCGCCGTCAACGGCCTCGGCTACACGCCGGCGAAGGACGGCGTCGAGCCCGCGCAGATCCCCTTCCGCGACCAGCAGGAGGGCTGGGACGACTGGCCGCCGATCTTCACCCCGCAGTACGCGGCCTTCCACGGCACGGTCGCCGCGCACACGGTGGAGATCCCGATGACCGTGAACAACGACGCCTACGACACCCTGCCGGTCGCCGAGTTGCGCCGCCGGTCCGCGATCAACGTGGACGTCGCGGGCGCGGCCCTCCGCTCGACCCTCGACTTCGTGCACACCCACCGCACCTCCCTGATCGCCGACCAGATCGAGGAGTTCCGGCGCGGGGCAGCGGGCGCGAAGCAGGTACCGGTGTCGTCCGAGACCGTCCCGGGCGTCCCGGGCATCGGTCCGGAGGACGTCTACACGACGGCCTTCCCGCGCGCGTACGTCATCCCGGCGGGCGCCGGCTCCCAGCGCTCGGCCACCGCCGCCGCCCGCCTCGTCGACCACCTGATCGCCAACGACGTGCGCGTCGACCGCGCGAGCAGCGCCTTCCGGCTCGGCGGCCGGTCGTACGCGAAGGGCTCGTACGTCGTCGACCTGCACCAGCCCAAGCGGGGGCTCGCCAATGTCCTCCTCGCGGACGGGCGGGACATCAGCGACAAGGTGTCGGTGACGTACGACATCTCGGGCTGGAGTCTCGGGCGCCTGTGGGGCGCCACGGTCCGGGCCGTGCCCGGCGGGAACCTCACCGGCGTCCCGCTGCACCCCGTCCCGGCCGCCACACCCGTCGGATACGTCGCCCCGCACGGCACCCTGCGTCTGCGTCTCGACGACCCCCAGGAGTTCGGGGCTCTCAACTCCCTTCTCCAGCAAGGTGTTCCGGTACGGCGGTCCGCTGACGGCAGCGCGATCGTGCCGTCGTCCGCGCGTGACCTGGCAGCGACGGCGGCGAAGACGTACGACGTGGCCTTCGACGCGACGAAGACCACGGGCACGGGCGCACTGCACCGGGTCCGCGTGGCCGCCGCCGTCACCCCGGGCGAGCTCTTCGCGCTGCGGGAGATGAACTTCGAGGTCACGCCGGTCTCGACGGACATCCTCAACGCGGGCTTCGACTGGTCCACGGCGGACGTGCTGTTCGTGTCGGCCGGTCTCGACCGCGACGACCTCACCGAGGCCGCGCGCGGCGCCCTCGACGCCTTCCTGGCCGCCGGTCACGGCTTCGTCGGCCGTGGCGCCACCGGCGCGGCCCTCAACTCGGCGGCCGGGCTGCTCGCGGTGAAGCCCGTCGAGGGCAACGGGGACGCCAACGGCGTGGTGCGGGTGGTGAATTCGGGGCCGGTGACCGCCGGTGCCCCGGACTACGGTTTCGTCTATGCACCGGTGTGGTTCACGGACGTCGGTCCCGGGGTGCGGGTGGAGCAGTCGTACGCGACGGGCAGTCCGCTCGTCTCCGGGCACTGGAGGCCGCTCGACGACGGCTCGGGAGGTCCGGCCGCCGCGGCGGGCCGGGCCTCGGTCGTCAGCGGCCCGCATGCCGTCCTGTTCGGCACGGAGCCGCTTTTCCGGGACCACCCGAAGGGGGAACTCCCGCAGGTCGGACGAGCGTTGATCACCATGGCACACGCGAGCAGCGGCTGAGATCGAGGAGTACGGATGACGAAGGAGATCCACGGCACCGTCGCGGACGGCTTCGAGGCGGTGCGCGAGGAGTTCGCCGCGTTCGTGTCGGGGGAACTGCCCGACTACGAGGGGCAGTTGTGCGCCTACGTGCACGGCCGCAGGGTCGTCGACCTGTGGGCCGGGGACGGCAACGACGCCGAGTCCCTCTACGGCGTGTTCTCGTCGACCAAGGGCGCCGCCCACATGGTCGTCGCGCTCCTCGTGCAGGACGGCACGCTCGAACCGGACCGCAAAGTGACCTACTACTGGCCGGAGTTCGGGGCGGAGGGCAAGGCGACGCTGACGCTGCGCGACCTGATCGCGCACCGCGCGGGGCTGATCGGGCTCGACGCCGGATTCACCCGGGCGGAGCTGGCCGACGACCGCGCCATCGCCGAACGGCTCGCCGACCAGCGGCCGTTCTGGCGTCCGGGCACGGCCTTCGGCTACCACGCGCTGGTCATCGGCGCGCTCGCCGGCGAGGTCGTACGCCGGGCCACCGGCCGCACCCTCCAGGAGATCTACGAGGAGCGGGTGCGGGCGCCGTACGGCCTGGACTTCTTCCTTGGACTGCCCGAGGCGCTGGAGCCCCGCTTCCGGTCCGTGCAGCCGATGGCTCCGACGCCGAAGCAGCAGGCCGCGCTGGACGCGACGCCGACAGGGCCGCACACGCTCGCCTCGATCGCGTTCAACACCCATGTGCCCGAGCCGGGGGAACTGGTGGACCACGCCAACTCCCGTACCGTGCGCGCCAAGGGCCCGGCCTCGGCGGGCGGCGTGGCCGCCGCGCGCGGGCTCGCCGGGATGTACGCGGCGGCGATCAGCGAAGTGGCCGGGCGGCCGCCGCTGCTGAAGCCGGACACCGTCGCCGAGGTCGGGCAGATCCACTCCGCCGGGTACGACCTGGTCACCCGCACCCACCGGGCCTTCGGGCTCGGCTTCCAGGCGACGGCCGACGCCTGGTACCCGTTCCTGGGCGCGGGGACGTTCGGGCACTCCGGGGCGGGCGGCTCGCAGGCGTTCGCGGACCCGCGCAGCGGACTGGCGTACGGCTACACCCGACGGCGCTGCGCCTTCCCGGGCGGGGCGGCGCCGGAGAACGAGCGGCTGGTGAAGGCGGTGCACACGGCGGCACTGACCGTCTGACCCGATCGCGCGACGACCACCTGTTCGCCGTACGACAGAGGCCGCACCCCACGTCCTAGGGTGCGGCCTCCGTCGTACGCAACGAGCGACGTCAGACGAGCGTCACGGTGATGTTGCCACGAGTCGCCTTCGAGTACGGGCAGACCTGGTGGGCCTTCTCGAGGAGGCCCTTGGCCGTCTCCGCGTCGACGTTCGGGATCTCGGCCGAGATCTCGACGATGATGCCGAAGCCGTCGTCGTTCCTGCCGATGCCGACCTTCGCGGTGACCGTCGAACCGGAGACGTCGGCCTGCTCCTGGCGGGCGACGACGCCCAACGCGCCCTGGAAGCAGGCGCTGTAGCCGGCCGCGAACAGCTGCTCGGGGTTGGTGCCCTCGCCGTTGCCGCCCATCTCCTTGGGCGGGTTGACGACGACGTCGAGCCTGCCGTCGTCGGTGGCGACCCGGCCGTCGCGACCGTTCTCGGCGGTGGCGACGGCGGTGTACAGGACGTCGGACTGCTGGATGGACATGCGGTTGTCTTCCTCCTCGGTCCGCCGCCGACTCGCGCCCACGATCGACGACGGTTTCGGAAAGAAGTTACCGCATGTCGGAAATAGCGAGGAAGAGCTACAGCTTGACGATCATCTTCCCGGTGTTGTCGCCGCGCAGGACGCCGAGGAAGGCCTCCAGGTTGTTCTCGATGCCCTCGACGACCGTCTCGCGGTACTTCAGCTCACCCGAGGCGACCCAGGGGCCGACCTCCCGGACGAACTCGGGCTGCAGGTCGTAGTGGTCACCCACGAGAACGCCCTCGACACGGAGGCGGTTCTGCAGGATCTTGACCATGTTGCGCGGGCCGGGGGTCGGCTCGGTCGAGTTGTACTGCGAGATCATGCCGCAGATCACGGCCCGGCCGCCCAGGTTGAGCGCGCCGATCGCGGCCTCGAGGTGCTCGCCGCCGACGTTGTCGAAGTAGACGTCGATTCCGTCCGGGGCGGCGGCCTTGAGCTGCTCCCAGACCGGGCCGTTCTTGTAGTTGAAGGCAGCGTCGAAGCCGTACTCCTCCACGAGGATCTTGACCTTCTCGTCGGAGCCGGCGGAGCCGATGACCCGCGAGGCGCCCTTGAGCTTGGCGATCTGGCCGACCTGGCTGCCCACCGCACCGGCCGCGCCGGAGACGAAGACCGCGTCGCCCTCCTTGAAGGCGCCGACCCGCAGCAGACCCGCGTACGCCGTGAGGCCCGTCATGCCGAGCACACCGAGGTACGTGCTCAGCGGCGCGGCCTCCGGGTCGACCTTGACGGCGTTCTTCGCGTCCACGATCGCGAGCTCGCGCCAGCCGAAGAAGTGCAGGACGTGGTCCCCGACGGCCACGCCCTCGGCGTTGGAGGCGACGACCTCGCCGACCGCACCGCCCTGCATGACCTTGCCGAGCTCGAAGGGAGCGACGTACGACTTCGCGGCGCTCATGCGGCCGCGCATGTACGGGTCGACGGAGAGGTACTTGTTCCGGACCAGCACCTGACCCTCACCCGGTGCCGGGACCTCGGTCTCGACCAGGGCGAAGTCCTCGGGCTTCGGCCAGCCGACGGGGCGGCTGAGCAGGTGCCATTCGCGGTTGATCATGACAAGCGCCTTTCCAAGCGTGGGGGAAAATATTTCAGTACCTGAAACAACCATGCGACTGAATATTTCAGGATGTCAAGTAACGGGGTACCCTGGACCCATGTCCACCCCACAGAAGGCACGCCGCCCCGACGCCCTCACCATGGAGGTCGTCGAGCTCATCGGCGACGTCGTGGCCCGCTTCTACGCGGACTACGAGGAGGCCGCGGGCGAGCACACGCTGACCGGAGCGCAGGCGCGGCTGCTGAGCCTGCTCTCACTGGAGCCGCTACCGATGCGGAAGCTGGCCCAGAAGCTGAAGTGCGAGCCGTCGAACGTCACGGGGATCGTGGACCGGCTGGAGTCCCGGGGGCTGGTCGAGCGCCGCCCGGACCCGGCGGACCGGCGCGTGAAGCTGGCGGCGGCGACGGACGAGGGGCGGCGGGTCGCCCGGGAGCTGCGGGAGGGACTGCGCTTCGCGCGCGAGCCGCTGGCCGGATTGTCCGACGAGGAGCGGTTGTCTTTGCGGGATTTGCTACGGCGCATGCTGGACGCGTAGGTCGGGGCACTCGGCGATGGCGTCGTCGTCGCTGGGGGCTGCCGCCCCCAGACCCCGCTTCGGCCTGAACGGCCTCGTCCTCAAACGCCGGACGGGCTGAAGCTACGAAGCTGAGCCCTCAGCTGCACCACCACAGGAACCGCGTGCACGTCGGTGACGGGTCCGGGGTCGGGTCGGACGTCGTCGGGTCGGACGTCGGTGTCGGTGACGAGGCGGGAGTCGTGGCCGCCGGGGCCGTGGTCGCACCGCCGGGGTTCGTGCCCGTCGTGGCCGACTCGGTGTCCTTGTCGGTCTTGTCGTCGTCCTTCTTCGCCTTTTTCTTCGGGGACTTGGAGGCGGAGGGGGACGCGGACGCTCCGGGTGACGGGGAGTCGGCCGCCGTGCCCGCCCCATCGCCGCCCGACTTGCCCTTTCCGCCCACCTCCGAGGACGCCGCACCCTCCGCCGACTCGTCCCCGGCGGCGGCCGGCTTGGGGGTGGAGAAGGGGGCATCCATGCCCAGCTCCGCGAGGCTGAGGCCGCCGGCCGCCAGCACGCAGGCCGCGGTGATCAGCAGCACCCGGCGGCGGCGCCGGCGATGGGCGGCCGCTTTGCGATCGCGGCGGCTGGCACCGCCCGCGGGCCCTTCGGCGCCCCGGCCACCGCGCCCACGGCCGCGGCTCTGCGCACGGCGTGCGGCCCGGCCGACGGGCCTGCCGTCGTCCTCGTCGCCTTCGTCGTCCTCTTCGCCCTCGTCGTCGTAGGAGCTCTCCGCGTGGCCGTACGAGCCCTCGTGGCCGTCGTACGCGCCGTCCCCGTGCTCACCCGCGCGCGCACGCGCGTCGCCCTGGTCCGCATGCGCGCGGAGTTCCTCGACGGGTGCGCCGCACCCCGGGCAGGCGAGGGCGCCATTCAGGTGCCGTCGGCACGGGTGGCAGTAGTCCATGACGCGGGAAGAGTAAGTTCCTCACAGGTAACGTTCATAGTCACACCTGTGAAAGTTGTGTAGGGAACTACCCGTTCCGGCGTGGCGAGTTGAGCGTGACTCCGGCATCTCTCCCGATCACACCGAAACCGCCTTCGAAAAGCGCGTCGAAAGCCGTGTCGAAACCGTTACGCGTTCGACCCATTGACACTCCCGCCACCCCATCCTTACTGTCACGCCAGCATTTCGAACGAGTGACGAAATTTCGAACACACCAACTGAGCCGTCGAAGCAGCGAGGGACAACTGCCGTGCGCATCACCGGAATCAGCACACACGTGGTCGGGACGCCGTGGCGCAACCTGACGTACGTCCAGGTGCACACCGACGAGGGGATCACGGGAGTCGGCGAGACCCGGATGCTGGGCCACACCGATGCGCTGATCGGCTATCTGCGGGAGGCGGAGTCCAACCACATTCTGGGCTCCGATCCGTTCGCCGCGGAAGACCTCGTACGTCGTATGAAGTACGGCGACTACGGGCGCGCCGGCGAGATCGTGATGTCCGGCATCGCGGTGATCGAGATGGCCTGCTGGGACATCAAGGGCAAGGCCCTCGGGGTGCCCGTCTGGCAGCTGCTGGGCGGCAAGGTGACCGACAAGGTCAAGGCGTACGCCAATGGCTGGTACACCACCGAGCGGACGCCGGATGCGTATCACAAGGCCGCACAGGGCGTGATGGAGCGCGGGTACAAGGCGCTCAAGATCGACCCCTTCGGGACCGGGCACTTCGAGCTCGACCACGAGCAGACCCTGTACGCCGTGTCGCTGATCGAGGCCGTGCGCGACGCGATCGGGCCGGACTCCGAGCTGATGCTGGAGATGCACGGCCGCTTCTCCCCCGCCACCGCGATCCGCCTGGCCCGTGAGCTCGCTCCCTTCAAGCCCGCCTGGCTGGAGGAGCCCTGCCCGCCGGAGAACCTGAAGGCGCTGGAGAAGGTCGCCGCCAAGGTCGACATCCCGGTCGCCACCGGTGAGCGCATTCACGATCGCATCGAGTTCCGCGAGCTGTTCGAGAGCCAGGCCGTCGACATCATCCAGCCGGACGTCGGCCACATCGGCGGCATCTGGGAGACCCGGAAGCTGGCCGCCACCGCCGAGGCGCACTACGTACTCGTCGCCCCGCACAACGTCGGTGGGCCGGTGCTGACCGCCGCCTCCCTCCAGGTCGGCTTCACCTCCCCCAACTTCAAGATCCTGGAGCACTTCAACGACTTCGCGGACGCGGAGATCAAGAAGGTCGTCAAGGGGGCGCCGCAGGTCGTCGACGGGTACTTCCACCTCTCCGACGCCCCCGGTCTCGGTGTCGAGCTTGACGTCGACGCCGCCGCCGAATTCCCGCAGCAGCAGGCCCGGTTCGACCTGTGGGCCGAGGGCTGGGAGCAGCGCAAGCCGAAGGGCACCGAGAAGTGAGCAGCGCGGTCGTCATCGAGGCGCCGGGCGAGCACCGGCTGACCTCGCACGAGCCCCGGCAGCCGGAGGCCGGCGAGGCGCTGGTCCGCGTCCACGCGGTCGGCATCTGTGGCAGCGACCGCGAGGTGTACCAGGGCAACCGGCCCGAGGGGTACGTCCGTTACCCGCTCACGCCCGGCCACGAGTGGTCCGGGACGGTGGAGGCCGTGGGCGCCGGAGTGCCTTCGACTCTCGTAGGCCGCAAGGTCGTCGGCGAGGGCTTCCGCAACTGCCAGGTGTGCGACCGCTGCCACGCGGGCGAGACCACGCTGTGCACGGCCGGGTACGAGGAGACCGGGTTCACCCAGCCGGGGGCGATGGCCACCACGCTCACGCTCCCGGCCCGTCTCCTGCACGTCCTGTCGGACGACGCGAACCTCACCGCCGCCGCCCTGCTGGAGCCGGCCGCCTGCATCGCGGCCGCCGCGCTCAAGGCGAACGCCCTGCCGGGCGAGCGGGTCGCGGTCGTCGGCACCGGGACGCTCGGGATGTTCGCCGTTCAGTTCCTGAAGGCGGGATCGCCGGCCGAGCTGCTCGTGGTGGGCACGCGGCCCGACCGGGCGGAGCTTTCGAAAGCTTTCGGCGCCACCGACTTCCGTACGAAGGACCAGGAGCTCCCCGACGACTTCGACGTCGTGATCGAGACCGCCGGGTCCGCGTCCGCCGCGCGCACCGCCGCCTCCCTGCTCAGGCGCGGCGGACGCCTGGTCCTGACGGGCATCCCGGCGCCGGGCGCCGAGGGGCTCGACCCGACCGACCTGGTCGTACGGCAGTTGGAAGTGCACACCGTCTTCGGGGCTCCGCCGGACGCCTGGGCGCACACGGTGCGGGTGTTCGGGGCCGGTCTGCTCGATCCGCTGCCGCTGGTCACGCACGAACTGCCGCTCGGCGAGTTCCCGCAGGCCATCGAGCTGGTGGGGTCCGGCGATCCGAAGGTGGGCAAGGTGCTGCTCCGCCCCTAGACGTACGCCGGTACGGGGGCGACCTGACGGCCTCCGTACCGGCGTACACCAAAGCCCCCCATGACTTGAGCCGCGAACCTCGTCCGAAATATCGAACACGAAGGACAGCTTGTGACGACCGACGCTTCCGCCACGGCGGCCCGCCGACCCGGTGAACAGGTGCTCACCGCGCTCGGCCTGGGCGCGCCCGCCCTCGACCCCGCCGACGCCTCGCCGCACACCTTCCCCGGCGGCGGCCGCTGGCGCACCGAGATCCCCTCGTGCGAGGGTCCCGAAGCGCTGGCCGTCATCCTCAAGGAGTCCTCGCGCCTCGACGTGCCGATCCACCGGATCAGCCAGGGCAGCGGCGTGTGGATGCTGACCGACGCCGAGATAACCGAGATGGTCGAGGCCACGGCCGAACGCGACATCGAGCTCTGCCTGTTCACGGGTCCGCGCGGCACGTGGGACATCGGCGGCTCGGTGCGCTCCGACTCGCGCGGCGGCGGCCTGCGGGCCCGCGGCCACGACGCGGTCGCCGGATGCGTCGAAGACGCCGTCCGGGCAACGGAGTTGGGCGTCAAGTGCCTGCTCGTCGCCGACGAGGGCGTGCTGTGGACGCTGCACCGGGCGCGCACCGCCGGCATCATCCCGGCCGACACCACGCTGAAGGTGTCCGCGCTCATCGGGCCGGTCAACCCCGCCTCGTTCGCGGTCTTCGAGCACCTGGGCGCCGACTCGCTCAACGTGCCCAGCGACCTGACGCTCGATCACCTCACCGAGATCCGGCGGGTCTCCGCCGCCCCCATGGACATGTACATCGAGGCCCCCGACGACCTCGGCGGCTACATCCGGATGTACGAGGTCGCCGAGCTGATACGCCGCGGCGCGCCGCTCTACCTGAAGTTCGGTCTGTCCAAGAGCCCCGGCATCTACCCGTACGGACACCACATGCGGGACCTGACGCTGACCACCGCCCGGGAACGGGTCCGGCGCGGCCGACTGGCCCTGGACCTGCTCGCGCGGCACGGAGCTGACGGCGACATGGCGCCCCTCGGTTCACGGCTGCCCGGGACGCTCAAGCGGTTCGACGCATCCGCATAACGTTCCGGACAACGCCCTTCACAAAAGAAGACGCAGTCCAACACAATCCAACACACTCCCGGCCTCGGAGTGTCTTCGCATCGCCAGACCGAGCACTGCCCCACACACATCAAGGATGATGATCATGCGTACTCGCAGAGCCGCCCTCACCCTCATAGCCGGAGCCGCCTCCCTCGCGCTCACCCTGTCCGCCTGCGGCCAGAGCAGTGAAGGCGGCAGCAAGGAGAGCTCGGGCAGTGCCAAGGGCGGCACCATCGGTATCGCGATGCCCACCAAGTCCTCCGAGCGCTGGATCGCCGACGGCAACAACGTCGTCAAGAACCTCAAGGCCAAGGGCTACAAGACCAAGCTGGTCTACGGCGAGGACGACCCCGACCAGCAGGTCTCGCAGATCGAGAACCTGATCACGCAGGGCGTCAAGGGCCTGATCGTCGCGGCCATCGACAACAAGTCGCTCAACAACGTGCTGCAGCAGGCCGCGGACGCGAAGATCCCGGTGATCGCCTACGACCGCCTCATCCTCGGCACGAAGAACGTCGACTACTACGCGTCCTTCGACAACACCAAGGTCGGTGAGCTGCAGGCCAGTTACATCGTCGACAAGCTGGGCCTGAAGAACGGCAAGGGCCCCTTCAACATCGAGCTGTTCGCCGGCTCCAACGACGACAACAACACCAAGTACTTCTTCAACGGCGCGATGAGCGTCCTGCAGCCGTACATCGACAAGAAGAAGCTCGTCGTCAAGTCCGGCCAGACCAAGATCAACCAGGTCACCACCCTGCGCTGGGACGGCGCCACCGCGCAGAAGCGCATGGAGGACATCCTCACGTCCACGTACGGGAGCGCCAAGGTCGACGCGGTCCTGTCGCCGTACGACGGCATCTCCATCGGCATCCTCGCCGCGCTGAAGTCGGACGGCTACGGCTCCGCGAGCAAGCCGCTGCCGGTCATCACCGGCCAGGACGCCGAGCTCGCCTCGGTGAAGTCGATCATCGCGGGCCAGCAGACGCAGACCGTCTACAAGGACACCCGCAAGCTCGCCGATGTCGCCTCGACCATGGTCGACGACGTCCTCAACGGCAAGAAGCCCGAGGTCAACGACACCAAGACGTACGACAACGGCACCAAGGTCGTCCCCGCCATGCTGCTGCAGCCGGTGAGCGTCGACAAGACCAACTACACCAAGGAACTGGTCGACACCGGCTACTACACGGCGGGCGAGCTCAAGTAGTCCCTCCTCCGGTGAAGCAACCGGCCATTCCTACGGATTGAAGAAGGGGCACGACCATGGCGGGACCCGTCCTGGAAATGCGCTCGATCGTCAAGACCTTTCCCGGCGTCAAAGCGCTGTCGGACGTCACACTGACCGTCCGTCAGGGCGAGGTCCATGCCATCTGCGGTGAGAACGGCGCCGGGAAGTCCACCTTGATGAAGGTGCTCTCCGGCGTCCATCCGCACGGCACCTACGAGGGCGAGATCCTCTTCGAGGGGGAGGTCTGCTCGTTCAAGGACATCCGGGCGAGCGAGCACCACGGCATCGTGATCATCCACCAGGAGCTGGCCCTTGTGCCGTTCCTGTCGATCGCGGAGAACATCTTCCTCGGCAACGAGCACGCCTCGCGCGGACTCATCAACTGGAACGAAACCCTGCGGCACGCCACGGAGTTGCTGCGCCGGGTCGGTCTGACCGACCACCCGGAGACCCGGATCACCGACATCGGTGTGGGCAAGCAGCAGCTCGTGGAGATCGCCAAGGCGCTGTCCAAGAAGGTGAAGCTCCTCATCCTCGACGAGCCGACCGCGGCCCTGAACGACGAGGACAGCGGCAAACTCCTGGATCTCATCCTGGAGTTGAAGAAGCAGGGCATCACCTCGATCATCATCTCCCACAAGCTGAACGAGATCCGCAAGGTCGCCGACTCGGTGACGATCCTGCGCGACGGGCGGTCCATCGAGACCCTCGACGTGAAGGCGAAGGAGACCACCGAGGACCGGATCATCTCCGGCATGGTCGGCCGCGACCTCGACCACCGCTTCCCCGAGCGCACGCCCTACGAGGGCGAGGTGGACGCGGCCCCGGCGCTGGAGATCCGCAACTGGACCGTCCACCACCCGATCGACCAGCAGCGCAAGGTGGTCGACGATGTGTCGATCAACGTGCGGCGCGGGGAGATCGTCGGCATCGCGGGCCTGATGGGTGCAGGGCGTACCGAGCTCGCGATGAGCGTCTTCGGGCGCACCTACGGCCGGCACGCGGGCGGCACGGTCCTCAAGGACGGCAAGGAGATCCGTACGAAGACCGTCGCAGAGGCGGTCGAGCACGGCATCGCGTACGTCACCGAGGACCGCAAGCACTACGGCCTCAACCTCATCGACAACATCAACCGGAACATCTCGCTGACCGCCCTGGGCAAGGTCGCCAAGCGCGGTGTGGTCGACGAGCACGAGGAGCGGAAGGTCTCCGAGCGCTTCCGCAAGTCGATGAACATCAAGGCGCCGACCGTCTTCGAGACGGTGGGCAGGCTGTCCGGCGGCAACCAGCAGAAGGTCGTCCTCAGCAAGTGGATCTTCGCGGGTCCCGAGGTGCTGATCCTGGACGAGCCGACCCGCGGTATCGACGTGGGCGCCAAGTACGAGATCTACACGGTCATCGACCAGCTGGCCGCCGAGGGCAAGGCGGTCGTCTTCATCTCCTCCGAGCTGCCGGAACTGCTCGGCATGTGCGACCGCATCTACACCATGGCCGCCGGGCGGCTCACGGGCGAGGTCCCGCGGGCCGAGGCCACGCAGGAAGCGCTGATGCGCCAGATGACGAAGGACAAAGAGGTAACCCGATGAGCACGGATGTGACCGCCAAGACCCCGGCCCCGGCGCCGCCCGGGAAGTCCGGCGGATCGGCCGCGGGCGGCGGCCTGCTGCAGCTGATGCTGGACGGCCTGCGCCGCAACATGCGCCAGTACGGCATGCTGATCGCCCTCGGCCTGATCGTCGCCCTCTTCGCCGTCTGGACCAACGGCGACCTGCTGCTGCCGCGCAACGTCTCCAACCTGGTGCTGCAGAACAGCTACATCCTGATCCTCGCGATCGGCATGATGCTGGTGATCATCGCGGGCCACATCGACCTGTCGGTCGGCTCGCTGACGGCGTTCATCGGCGCGTTCGCGGCCGTGCTGACGGTGCAGCACGGTGTGGCGTGGCCGGTCGCCCTGGTGCTGAGCCTGCTGGTGGGCGCGGTCGCGGGCTCGTTGCAGGGCTTCCTGATCGCGTATCTGGGCATACCGTCCTTCATCGTGACCCTCGCCGGCATGCTGCTCTTCCGCGGTCTGACGGAGATCTTCCTGCAGGGCCAGACCCTCGGCCCGTTCCCGGACGGTCTGCAGAAGCTCGGCAACGGCTTCCTGCCGGAGGTCGGCCCGAACACCAACTACCACAACCTCACGCTGCTGTTGGGCTTCGCGCTGCTGGCCTTCGTGGTCTACCAGGAGGTCCGTGACCGCAAGCGCCAGCAGGAGTTCTCGCTGGACGTGCTGCCGCGCAACGCCTTCCTGCTCAAGCTGGTCGCCATCGCCGCCGCGGTCCTCGCGGTCACGATGCTGCTCGCCAGCTACCAGGGCGCGCCGATCATCCTGATCGTCCTCGGTGTGCTGGTCGTCGGCTACGGCTACGTCATGCGCAACGCCGTCTTCGGCCGCCACATCTACGCGATCGGCGGCAACCTCCCGGCGGCGAAGCTGTCCGGCGTCAAGGACAAGAAGGTCACCTTCCTTGTCTTCCTGAACATGGGCGTGCTCGCGGCCCTGGCGGGTCTGGTAGTCGCCGCCCGCCTGAACGCGGCCTCGCCGAAGGCGGGCCTCAACTTCGAACTCGAGGCCATCGCCTCGTCGTTCATCGGTGGCGCGTCCATGAGCGGCGGTGTGGGTACCGTCCTGGGTGCGATCATCGGTGGTCTCGTCCTCGGTGTGCTGAACAACGGCATGAACCTCCTCAGCGTCGGCACCGACTGGCAGCAGGTCATCAAGGGCCTCGCCCTGCTGGCCGCGGTCGGCTTCGACGTGTGGAACAAGCGCAAGTCAGGTTCGTAAGTCCAGCGCGGGCGCTCCGCTGGGAAGGCCGTATGGAAGCTGCGGGCCGTGCGTGGCTGGTCGCGCAGTTCCCCGCGCCCCTTTGGGGCGCGGCCCAGCGGGGCGCTTTCAACTCACTTCATGGGAGCCGCTATATGGAACTGAACAGACGCACAGTCATCGCTGGAGCCGCGGCGGCGGGCATCGCCGCGAGCACCCTCGGCACGGGTACGGCGCAGGCAGCGTCGGGAGGCAGGAAGCCGGTGAAGTCGCTCTTCGGCAAGCTCGCCGACGGCACGAAGATCTACAGCTGGGCCCTGGAGAACGGCGGGACCCGCCTGAAGGTCCTCACCTGGGGCGGCATCGTCCAGTCCCTGGAGATCCCGGACCGGCACGGCCGCTACACCAACGTCTCGCTCGGCTTCGACAACATCGAGGACTACGTCGCCAAGACGCCGTACTTCGGCGCTCTGATCGGCCGCTACGGCAACCGCATAGGCAAGGGCCAGTTCACCCTCGACGGCAAGGCCTACCAGGTCGACGTCAACGACGGCGTGAACAGCCTGCACGGCGGCGCCAAGGGCTTCGACAAGCGCGTGTGGGACATCGAGCCGTTCACCAAGGGCTCCGACGTCGGCCTGTACCTGTACTACACCAGCGTCGACGGCGAGATGGGCTACCCCGGCACGCTCAAGGTGAAGGTCACGTACACCCTCACCAAGCACGGCGACTGGCACATCGACTACGAGGCCACGACCACCAAGGCCACCGTCGTCAACCTCACCAGCCACGTCTACTGGAACCTGGCCGGCGAGGGCAGCGGCACGATCGAGGACCACGAGCTCACGATCGCCGCCGGCCGCTACACGCCCACCGACTCGGGCCTGATCCCCACGGGCGAACTGGCGACGGTCTCCGGCACCCCCTTCGACTTCCGCAAGACGAAGGCGATCGGCCGGGACATCCGTGACGGCCACGTCCAGCAGGTGCAGGCCAAGGGCTACGACCACAACTGGGCCCTCGACAAGGGCATCACGTCCAAGCCCGAGCACGTCGCGACCCTGCGCGACCCGCGCTCCGGCCGCACCCTGAAGATCGCCACCGACCAGCCGGGCCTGCAGTTCTACTCCGGCAACTTCCTCGACGGCACCCTCACCGGCACCGGCGGCCGCACCTACCGCCAGGGCGACGCCCTGTGCCTGGAGACCCAGCACTTCCCGGACGCGCCGAACCACCCGAACTTCGCGTCGACGGTGCTGCGACCTGGGCAGACGTACAAGACGTCGACGGTTCACACCTTCGGCTGCTGAACCAGCGCCGCACCGGATGTGGTGCCTCACAGGCCGCCGGAGTGTTCCGGCGGCCTGTCGGTTCCCGAAGTCACACCTTCTTCACACCCGTTGAACAACGCAACCCCAGCCTCCGTATGTAAGAGCGGCCCGTGCTCCCCCGCGCGGGCCACCCAAAGACGACGGGCCCGGTCGTCCCCACCGGGCCCGCCCCATACGGAGGTTCCATGGCCGACAACGTCTCCTCGTTGTTCCGCAACACTGCGGCTCACAGCCCCTCGATGGCTGCGCTGACGCGTGAGGGCGGCGAAGGCGTCGGACCGGTGGACTTCTGCATTCCCTGCAACCCGTACTTCCCCACCCCGGCCATGTTCGACGACATGTCGCACCGCCTGCGCGACATCATCACCTACTACCCGAGCAGCGCCGACACGATCACGGCCGAACTGTGCAGCCTGCTCCAACTCCCGCCGCAGTGCGTGGCGATGGGCAACGGCTCGACCGAGCTGATCACCTGGATCGACCACCTGATGGTCCGTGACTCCCTCGCCATCCCCGTCCCCACCTTCGGCCGCTGGACCGACCAGCCGATGGAGACCGGCAAGCGGGTCGACATGTTCCCGCTGCAGGAGTCCAGCGGCTTCGCCCTGGACCTCGCCCAGTACGCCGAGTTCATCCGTGCCCGGGGCACCCGGGTCGCCGTCATCTGCAATCCGAACAACCCCGACGGCGGCTACATGCACAAGCAGGCTCTCGTCCAGTTCATGGACGCGATGGCCGACCTGGACCTGGTCGTCATCGACGAGTCGTTCCTCGAGTTCGCGGACGCCGAGGCCGAACCGTCCGTCGTCCAGGAGGCGATGATCCGCCCGAACGTCATCGTGCTGCGCAGCCTCGGCAAGAACTTCGGTCTGCACGGCATACGTTTCGGCTATCTCGTCGCCAACCCGTCGCTCGCGGGCCGGATCCGCTCCATGCTCCCCAAGTGGAACCTCAACTCCTTCGCCGAGCACGTGGTGTTCATGCTCAAGGAGCACGGCGCGGAGTACGCGCAGAGCCTCCACCAGGTGCGGCGCGACCGCCTGGACATGGCGAGCCAGCTCTCCGCGCTGCCCGGCCTGACCGTCTACCCCTCCCAGGGCAATTTCCTCTTCGTGCGCCTCCCCGTGGGCGCCGAAGGCACCGTGGTCCGGGACCGGATGCTCACCGAACACCGGATCCTGGTCCGCGAGTGTGGCAACAAGATCGGTTCGTCCAGCCGCTTCCTGAGGCTCGTGGTGCGCCCGCAGGTGGACGTGCGTCGCCTGGTGTCCGGCCTGGAACAGGTGCTCTACGGGACCAGGAGGGGAGCCGCCGTACCCGAGCTGAGCACAGGGACCAGCTACAGCTCGGGTACGGCGGCCGTGGACCGCCTGGTCGGTGCCACCAACGGGGCCGGCATGCACGGCCTCGCCGCGATGGCCTCCGGCGGTTCGGCCGCGGAGGTCGGCATGCCGATGCCGGCGGCGGCGCAGTTCGCCCAGTCCATGGGCTCCGGAATGCCGATGCCGGCGGCGATGGCGGCCCCGCAGCAGGTCCCCGTCGCCCAGTTTCCGATGCAGCCCGCACCGGTTCCGATGCAGCCCGCTCCGGCTCCGATGCAGCCGGCGCCGACACCCATGCAGCCCGCCCCGGCGCCCGCGCCGATGACCGGGCCGACCCCGCCGGGAGTCCCGGCCCGCGGCGGCCTCACGGCCGCCCAGGTGCGGGGCACCACGGCACCGGGCCTCTCCCCGGCCCCGGCGACCGGCTGGCCCAACGCCCAGAGCTGGCCGAACGCGGCGGGCATGGGGCAGGCGGGCTAGTCCCTCAGTACGCCACCGGCCAACCGGTGCTCCAGTTCAGCAGGTTGATGCCGAGCTTGGGTGTGCCGTTGTCGTTGCCGTCGTAGTAGTGGTAGACGATCAGGTCGCCGTCCGCGTCGTTCATGATCGACTGGCCGCCGGGCCCGATGATGCTGCCGTGCGACTCCAGCACCGGCGTCCCGCCGTTGTTCGTCATCGCGACGCCGCTCTTGTCGTAGTACGGCCCGGTGACACTGGTGGCACGCCCCACCTTCACCTTGTACGTCGAACTGGTACCGGCGCAGCAGGTGTCGTACGAGGCGAAGAGGTAGTAGTAGCCGCTCCGTTTGACGATGTACGGCGCCTCGACGGCCTTGGTCCCGGTCGGGCGGGCGGCGAGGGAGTAGCGGGTGGAGTTGGTGGCGAGCTGCTTGCCGGTGGCCGGATCGATCTGGATCATCTTGATCCCCGTCCACCAACTCCCGAACGACAGCCACCACTTGCCGCCGTCGTCGACGAAGAGGTTCGGGTCGATGGCGTTGTAGTCGCTCGACGTGGTGGAGGCGTAGACGACGCCGTAGTCCGTCCAGGAGCCGGGCAGACCGGTCGACGAACCGGCCAGTCCTATCGCGGACTTGTTGGAGCCGAAGGTCGAAACGGCGTAGTACATCAGGTACTTGCCACCGTGGTACGAGATGTCGGGCGCCCAGGCCTCGGTGGCGTACGACGACCACCAGCCCGGCTTGGTGGCGAAGGCGTCGCCGCCCGCCGTGAACGCGGTCCGGTCGGTGGACGTCCTGTAGCCGAGGCCACCACCCGTGGAGTACAGCAGGTAGCGGCCGGCCGAGGTGCGGATCATCGTCGGGTCGTGGACGACGACGTCGCCGGTGACCTGGCCGGGATTGGGGTACGCCGACGCCGTGCTCGGGATGAGGGCGAGCAGGACGGCGGCGGGTACGGCGAGGAGTGCGGTTCTGCGAGAGGTGCGGCTCACGCTGACGCTCCCAACGGGTGGGGGGACACGGTCCGTTCGGTACATACGGTCGGTGCGCACGATCGCGCACGTTCGGTATTTCGATCGCCGATCAGAGCTTCGGACGGGACCGTAGAATCGAACGCCTTGCGCGTCAATGCCCCGCGCGTCCGTCCAGCAGCGCCAGCCCCAGTGGCGTGACGGTGTGCAGTACGGCCCTGCCCGCCCTGCACGTGCTGAGCAGGCCCGCCTTGCGCAGGATGCCGACGTGGTGGCTGGCGGTGGCCGGGGAGACGCCCGTGTCGTGGGCGAGTTCGGTCGTCGTCACACCGCGGTCCGCGACCGATTCGAGGATCTCGGCGCGGGTGCGGCCGAGCAGGGCGTTGAGGGAGCGGAGGCCGTTCGCGGTGCTCAGGGCGGTCTCGTGCGGCATGGGGTAGACCACGACGCACGGCAGCGCGGGGTCCTTGAGCAGGGTGGGGCTGCGCCAGCAGAAGTACGACGGCAGCACGAGCAGTCCGCGCCCGTCGAGGTGGACGTCGCGGTCGACGCCCAGACCGGTGACCTCCAGGACCGGCCGGCGCCAGACGAGTCCGGGATGCAGGGTGTTCAGCAGCCCGCCGAGGTCACCGTCCGCCAAGTAGCGGCTGTGGGCGGCCCGTTCGGCCTCGAAGCGGCTGCGGACGCGGCTCCACCAGGGGGCCAGCGCGGTCGCGAAGTAGTGCCTGTGGAGGCGGCCGAGATGCCTGACGGCGTCCTTGTCGCCGTCGGCGAGGAGCCGGGCCCAGGAGGGCAACCGGCGCCCGGCGCGGGCGAGTTCGACCAGATCGTGCCCGAGCCGCTGCCGTGGCGTGGACAGCAGGGCACCGACCCCGGCGTCCAGGCCGCTCCCGCCGGCCGCCGGAGTGAGGAAGTCCGCCGAGTACCCGACGGGCGGTGCGAGCCGCAGCAACGCGCCCACCGGGGCGGTCAGTCGGCGGCGTACCGTGTGCCGCCACCCGCCGAAGACGGCGGACGCGGTGTCCGTCTGCAGCATGTGCATGCTGAGCAGCGCTTCCCACATGGGATCGGGAGCCTGCGCGAGCCTGATCTGAGCGAGGTCGTCGTCGGTGAAGTGAATGCGTACCGCCATGTTGAGCCATCCCCGTTCGGCACTGTCCTCCCCATGCTCGGCGATCTCACGGCGTTTGCCACCCTCAGAAGTCATGGGGTGCGTACACAGGCCGACGCCCCGCCGCACGGATGCGCGCGGCGGGGCGTTCGAGGACCGTCCTCAGCACTCCCTGACGGAGCTGACCTGGTCGCGGACGGGCGAGGACAGGTCGATGGCCTGGCCGTCCAGGACCACCAGGATCTCGTTGGTGTAGTCGGCGTCCTTGTACAGGCACCAGCGGTCGCCGGAGATGTTCTTGACCGACCACACGTGGTCGTTGAGGCCGCCGGCCAGGACGCCCAGGTTGGAGGCGCCGTCCGCCAGCGAGTAGTGCGCGCCGCCGCCCTGGTTGTCGTGGTAGATGCAGAACTCGGACGGGTCGCAGGGCCAGGTGGCCGGGTCGCCCGGAGCCGGGGCCGCCTGCGCGGAGGTGGGCAGCGCGAGCATGGCGGCGCTGCCGACGAGTGCGGCCAGCCCGAGGGCGAGGCGGCTCTTGCGGATGGTCATGGTGTTCGTCCTTTCCCCGTTGTCTGCACGAACGAGGGCCAGCCTGCTTCGGGGGGACCATGCCCGCACCCCCCTTCGATCTGGATCGAATCCGGGCTCACCGACCTGACCGGCAAGGAACTTGACGCCCCGTCACTTTGCCCAACTCACAGCTCACCAACAGCACCCCTCCCTACGGTGCCGTGTCCATGACAGACACTTCAGAGCCCACGATCGGGCGCAGAACCGTACTGATCGCCACGGGCGCCACGGCCGCGACGCTGGCCGTTGCCGCCGCCGCACCTGGAGCCCCCACAACCGCGAACGCCGACGACGCCACCCCCGTCGCCGCCGCGGCCGTCTGCACCCTCACGAAGGAGATGACCGAAGGTCCCTACTACCTCGACGGAGCGCTCGTCCGCTCCGACATCACCGAGGGCAAGGCGGGCATCCCGCTCAAGCTCGCCCTCACCGTCGTGGACGACGACACCTGCGCCACCCTCAGCAACGCGCTCGTCGAGATCTGGCACGCGGACGCCCTCGGCGAGTACTCCGGCTTCGTCGGCAGCAACGGCCACAGCGAACCGGACGACGGCACCTTCCTGCGCGGCGGCGTCCTCACCGACTCGTCCGGCGTCGCCAACATCACCACGGTCTACCCCGGTTGGTACCGCGGCCGGTGCATCCACATCCACGTCAAGGTGCACACCGGCGTCACGCTGACCTCCGACGGCTCGTTCACCGGCGGCCAGGAACTCCACACCGGGCAGCTCTTCTTCGACGAGTCGATCACGACCAAGGTCGCCGCGGTCTCGCCGTACTCGACCAACACGGTCACCCGCACGACCCTCGCCCAGGACTCGATCTACGACGACGGGGGCGCCGCGTCCGGCCTCCTCACCCTCACCGCCCTGGGAAGCTCCACCTCCTCCGGCTACACCGGCACCCTGACCCTGGGCGTCGAACAGAGCTGATCCGGCACGAGCGGGGGTGGCCCGCGGCGCGGGCCACCCCTTTCACACAGGTCAGGAGGCCGGGCACTCCTTCCACGCCAGGTGGTACACCGTGCTGATGTCCCCGTCCGTCGAGTCCATGGTCATGAAGCTGACCTTGTCGGCGGAGGTGGAGCCTGCGGTCACCCGCAGCTCCGTGTTGATGTTGAAATTGCGCTGAACTCCGCAGGGCGCCCAGACCAGTTGGGCCCAGTCGGTGTCGTCGGTGGCCTGCCAGTTGTCGTTGTAGGGGCCGTTGAAGGGGTGGGTCCGCTGCGCGGTGCTCGGGGAGCCCTGGAAGTAGTACGAGGCCTTCTGCGTGCCGTTCGCGCCCGACTGGAGCGAGGCAAAGCCCCGGTAGTCGGCGCTGGCGATGGCGTAGGTGAAGCCGCCGGGGACGTGGACGACCAGGTTGAGCTGGCAGTTCTTGCGGAACGCCGTGGGGTCGGAGCCGCCGCCCGCCTGGGCGAGGTAGGCGCTGTAGGTGACCGTGAAGGCCGTGTTGTCCTCGGAGACGGCGACCGCGGTGGTGCCGGCCGGGCAGCCCGAGCCGTTGACCGTGGCGACCTTGATGATGATCTTGTCCGGGGGCGGGTCGTCGAACCCGCCGGACGGGTTGTGCGCGGGTATCGCGGTGGTGAGGAGAGCGGCTATCGCGCCGCTCAGGAGGAGTCCACCAGTCATGGTCTCTCCGGTTCTGTGAGTGGGGGGTGGCTCGCCCCGGCCCTCGAAGACGCCGTCGAGGAGCCTTTGAAGAACCCATGAGGATTCTGTGAAGACCGGAGGCGATCGCATCGTAGGGATCCGCACAAGCGGCGGTCAGGGCGAACTCAAGCCATTCACAGGTGCGGATTTCACATGGTGGTCGTGTGTCCGAACTCTGTTGAAATAACGGGCCGTTGACACTTCCATCCCCAGGTCATTCACAGCCGCACATCAAGGAATCCTTCAGGTGCGCCCCTAACTTCCGTGCCCATGACGGGAAACACAGAGCACGACGAGCAGCAGCACAACGGCCAGCAGCCCGGTCGGCACCGCCGGGACAAGGGCGTCCAGCGCCGCCGCGTCCTCATCGGCGGCGGCACCGCGGCCGTGGTGGGCGGCCTCGCGGTCGCCGGCTTCGCCTCGGCCGACACGGGCACCCAGGCCACCACCACGACCACCGACTCCACCGCGTCCACCCAGGCCTCCGCCTCCAGCGGCGTCTGCACCCTCAACGCCGAGGTCACCGAGGGCCCTTACTCGCTCGACGGGGCCCTCGTCCGCGAGGACATCCGGGAGGAGAAGGAAGGCGTGGAGGTGCAGTACACCTTCACCGTCGTCGACGAGGCCAACGACTGCGCCCCGCTCGCCGACGCCCTCGTGGAGCTGTGGCACTGCGACGCCCTCGGCGAGTACTCCGGGTTCGTGGGCGGCAACGGCCACACGGAGGACGACAACGGCACGTTCCTGCGGGGCGGGCAGATGACCGACTCGAACGGCGAGGTGAACATCACGTCCATCTGGCCCGGGCACTACGTCTCCCGCGCCGTGCACGTCCATATGCGGGTGCACACTGACGTGACGCTCACCGACGACTCGTACACCGGCGGCGAGATCATCCACACCGGCCAGCTCTTCTTCGACCCCGACATCAACACCGAGGTCCAGGCGATCTCGCCGTACTCGGACAACACCACGAAGGAGACGTCCCTCGCCGACGACACGATCTACGACGACGGGGGCGCCTCCTCCGGGCTGCTGACCCTGACCGCGCTCGGCTCCAGCGTGTCCGACGGGTACACGGCCACCCTCACGGTCGGCGTCAGCAGTAGCTGATCGGACAACACTGACGGGCTGCCGCTTCCAGGGCGGCAGCCCGTCAGTACCTCATTGCTCAGTACCTCATTGCGAGGCCCCGCGTGAGCGGATGTAACGCCAGCCGAAATAGAGCATGCCCGACGCTCCCACGACGGCACCGGCGCCACACAGCGCGGTCGCCCATGCGGCCATGTCCTGCGTGATCCACAGCAAGCTCACCGCGACGAGCGCAACGGCGAACAGGAAACGCTCGCCATGGCCCAGGTCGCGGCCGATCAGTCCCCGGTAGCTGTGCACTCGTACACCACGCCCTTCATCTTGATGTCCCGCCACCCAATCTTCGGGGTGACGGTGTTCGGCGTGACGTTCGCGAAATCACCACCGCCGCCGCCACCACCACTGCTCTTTTTCCGGCAGTAGTAACCGAGCGCATCAAGCTTCTTGAGGTCACTCTTTCTCTGGTATTCGTTGTACGCCTTAATCATGGCCGCCCGCTTCGCCGCGGGCGTTTGTTCCTTGGCCTTGGTGTACAGATAGCACCCGATGCTGGCGCCGATTCCTACCCACGACGCGCCCTTGGCCAGCGCCTTGGTGAGGCCCGCAGCACCGCTGCCGATGCCGATGACTGCGCAGATCTCGTCTGCTCCGGCACGGGTTTGCACATTCGTTGCAGCCGGAGCCGCGGATGCCGTGTTCGCGCCGATGCCACCTATTGCGCCGGTCATAGCGCAGGTGAGGACGACAGAAATTCCTTTACTTCGCACGTTCACGAAGCCATTCCCCCATCATGCAAATTGCTGCTTGGTCAGAGCGAAAGCGACGCTATCAGCGTGATCATCTATGCGCAATGGTGAACTTTGCTTGCGCGGCGGCTTTTACCGGGAGGTTAACTCTGCCGAGTCGGATTCGGTTCATACGTCCCGAAAAGCGAGTACGCGAGGGCAGCGGATCACAGGGCATGGAGGACCCCTCACAGCGGCGGATCTACGACTTCAGCAGAGGCACGACGACCTTCGCCAGCTGCTCCTGCGTCACCCTTCCCATCCGCGTCGCCGCCACCTTCCCCGTCGGGTCGACGACGATCGTGAACGGCAACCCCTGCCGGTTCACCAGGCCGCGCGGCAGTCTCAGGATCTGCTTGCCCGCCGGGTCGTGCAGGGACGGGTACTGAAGGTGGTGCTCCTTCTGGAACGCCAGACCGTCGGCGCGGCTGCCGTCGTTGTCGAGACCCAGGACGCGCAGCCCACGGCCGCCCCACTTCTTCTGGATCCGCTCCAACTCGGGTACCTCCGCCCGGCAGGGCGGGCACCAGGACGCCCATGCGTTGATCAGGACGACCTTGCCCCGGTAGTCGGACAGACGGATCCTGTCGCCGTCCAACGAGGTCCCGGCGAGGTCGGGGAGGGCAGGGCGCTCGCCCGCCGCGAAGGTCCTGGTGAGCGGATCCCCGGGACTGGCGTCGCTGACCGGGTCCGGGGACGAGCAGCCGGCGAGCACGGCACAGGCCGCCGCAACGGCCGCGTACGTACGTCGAGTTGTCGTCATCGCGCGTCGGGTCGTCGTCATCACGCGGCCAGATCCCGGCGTACGCCGTCCGTACCGGCCCGGCTGAGGACGACCTCCAGAGATCCCGACCGCCACACGCAGAGCACCCACGCGGCGGGGAGCTGGAGGGTGAACAGCGCGAGGACCGCCGCCACGAACGCCGTGTCCGCCGGCGCCTCGTCGCCGGCGGCCCACGCCGAGAGCCCCGCGCAGACCAGCAGCGCCGCCAGGTAGACGGACCCGTCGACCAGCATGACGCGCCAGCGCGGCAGGGGCGCCAGCAGCCGCCGGGCGAGAGTCAGAGAGGCTACGGCGACCGCTGCGAAGACCGCGTTCCACGGGTCCTTGCCCCACGTGGAGAGCCACCCTCCGAGGCCGCCACCGCCGGAAGCGGTCTGCCACGCGAGATCGACGCCCGCTCCGGTCAGCCAGGACAGGACAACGACAGTGAGCGCGTACGAAACGGCACCGCGCCAAGTGACGGTCACGTCACTCCCCCTTTTGCCGACGGGCCGCCGGCAGCGACCCGCTTCACGATCATTGTCTCCCCGCGCTCCCGCGGCCGGTCGTCCGGGGTCAGTGCAGCCGCTGTCGCCGATCGGTCCGCGGCGGCCACGAACTTCCGTAGCTGCCCTGCGTGTTGGGAAGCGTCTTCATCGGCACGGGCAGCACCGACGCGGCGCTGATCGACCTCTCCCGGCTCGTGGCCCCTGTCCGGCAGACGTCGCGCTGTTTCCAGGCCGAGCGGGCCTCCGCGCGGCCGGGGAGGCTACGGGTTCTCCCACGCCGCCGGCTCCGCCGCCAGCTCTCGTACCGGTTCGGGCAGTGCGTCCGCCGCGATATCGGCCACCGTGACGCCCTCCAGGATCCGGCGGACGTTGGCCCGCAGCGCGATCCACAGGGGTAGCAGGGGCTGCGCGGAGCCGGTGTACTCGAGGCCGGTGGGGCGCTCCCCGCGTACGGACACGATCGGGCCGTCCACGGCCCGGATCACGTCGGCGACCGTGATCTTCTCGGCCTCGCGGGCCAGCCGGTAGCCACCGCCTCCACCGCGCCGGCTGTCGACGATGCCGCCGCGCCGCAGGTCGCCGAGGATCCCCTCCAGGAACTTGTGCGGAATGTCCTGCGTGGCGGCGATGGCCTCCGCCTTCACCGGTCCGCCGTCCTGCCGAACGGCGAGCTCGAGAACCGCCCGTACCGCGTAATCCGCCCGTGCCGAGATCCTCATAGCACCATTGTGCTGGGTCCCGCCGTACACAATGACCCCGCACGCGCCGCCGACCGACCGGCACCGACGGGAGGCTCCCATGGGGCTCAGCAGACGTACCTTCAGCGCCCTCGCCGGCACCACGGCGCTCGGCCTGGCTCTGGGCGGCAGCGGCGCCGCGACCTGCGCCTACGCCGCCCCGACCGCCCCCACGGGCCCGCCGCCCGGACCGCCGCGCGCGGACGGGCGGCGGCACACGATCGGCTTCGACCGCTACTCGCTCCTCGTCGACGGCGCACGCCTGGTCGTCTGGTCGGGCGAGATGCACCCCTTTCGGCTGCCGAGCCCGTCCCTGTGGCGCGACGTCCTGCAGAAGATGCGCGCCCACGGCTACAACGCGGTCAGTATCTACGTGTCCTGGAACTACCACTCCCCCGCTCCCGGACAGTACGACTTCACGGGCGTCCGCGACCTGGACCTGTTCCTGCGCACGGCCGCCGAGACCGGTCTGTACGTGATCCTGCGCCCCGGCCCCTACATCAACGCCGAGATCGACGGCGGCGGCTTCCCCGGCTGGCTGACCGCCACCAAGGGCACGGCGCGCACGGCCGACCCGACGTATCTCTCGTACGTCGACCAGTGGCTGACCCAGGTGAACGCCATCGCCGCCCGGCACCTGTACACCCAGGGCGGCGGGACCGTCCTGCTCTACCAGATCGAGAACGAGTACGACGCGAACGTCACCGCGCCGACCGGCCGCGACTACATGGCCCACCTGTACCAGAAGGTGCGCGCCGACGGCATCGACGTCCCCCTCTTCCACAACGACAAGGGCAGGAACGGGTACTGGATCCCCGGCTCCTTCAACACCGGTACGGAGAGGGGGCGTTGGCTGTACGGCTTCGACGGCTACCCGTCGCCCACCCAACTTCCGCCCGACTGGGGGCACTTCGGAATCGGCGGGATGAAGGGCGGGGCGACGGCCAGTCCGCAGACCCCCGGCTTCGTGCCCGAGTTCGGGGGCGGCTGGTTCGACCCCTGGGGCGGAGCCTGGTTCGACGGGAAGGGGTACGCGGAGTCGCGGCGGATCCGGGACGCGGCGTACGAGCGGCGTTTCTACCTCACCAACCTCGCCAACGGCATCACGCTGCACAGCGTCTACATGACGTTCGGCGGCACCTCCTGGGGCTGGCTGCCCGCACCGGTCGTCTACACGTCGTACGACTACGGGGCGGCCATCGACGAGGGACGGCAGCCCACGTCCAAGCTGATCCCCATGCACCAGCTCGGGCATCTGCTGCGGCACGTCCCCGACTTCGCCAAGCTGGACCGCGCGGCGGACGTCGAGGCGGACGGCCTGAAGGTGTACCACCTGACCAACCCCGACACCGGCGCCCACGTCTACGTCCTGCGCAACGACTCCAACGAGCCGGTCACCTCCACGCTCGCGGTCCCCGGGGCCGAACTCCCCGTCGCCGTCCCGGCACAGGACGCGCGGCTGCTTGCCGCCGGGATCAGGCTGGGGCGGCGCAAGCTGCGCCACTCCAACGCCCAGCCCATGCTGGCCCTCACCGCCGGCCGCCAGGAGATCGCCGTCCTCACCGGGCGCTCGGGCGAGGCGACGGTGACCGCGCTGGAGTGCGCGAGCAGGCCGACGGTCACGGTGCTGGAAGGGGAGGCCGAACAGTCGTTCGCGGACGGGCTGTTGCGCATCGAGGCCCAACTGGACGGATTGACAAGGGTGTTGGTGACCGGAGGCGGAACCACCACGCCCCTCCTCCTGCTCCTCGCCGACGACGAGACCTCCGTACGGCTGTGGCCCCACGACACCCCGTCCGGCCCGGTGCTGGTGTACGGACCCGCACTGCTGCGGACCGCGACCGTCGCCGGGACGGCGGTCCGGCTGACCGGGGACACCGTCCACGCCACCGAGCTGGAGGTGTGGGGGCCGCGCGGGACCCGTGAAGTCACCTGGAACGGCAGGGAGTTGAAGACACGCCCGACTTCCTCCGGGAGTCTGCGGGGCGCGCAGTCGCTGCCGGGTGTCGGGGCGGTCGCGCTGCCCGCCCTGCGTACCGGTTGGCGGCGGAAGACGGAGAACCCGGAGTCCGCGCCCGGCTTCGACGACTCCTCCTGGACGGCCGCCGACCGCACCACCTCGTACAGCACCACGCCCATCCCCGCCGGGCAGCCCGTCCTCTTCGCCGACGACTACGGCTTCCACTACGGCGACGTCTGGTACCGCGGGCACTTCGCCGACGCGACCGGCGCGCAGTCCGTGTCGCTCGCGTACAGCACGGGCACGCAGGGGCTGCTGATGGCCTGGCTGGACGGGCGGCCGCTGGGCACGCACCGGATGCCGGTTCCGGACAACAGCACTGTGCGGCAAGGGAGTTGGGCGGCCACGGCCGTCTTCCCGGTGCCGGATGCGGCGCGGACGGCCGGGGCGCATGTGCTGTCCCTCCTCGTCCGCCGGATGCAGCACGACCAGGACGGCAAGGCGCAGGACACGCACAAGGTGGCCCGCGGGTTGACCGCCGTCACCTTCAAGGGCGCTTCACCGAAGGTGAGTTGGCGGATCCAGGGCGAGGGGGCGGCCGATCCGGTGCGCGGGCCGCAGAACAACGGCGGGCTGTACGGGGAGCGGGAAGGGTGGCATCTGCCGGGGTTCGCGGACGAGAACTGGAAGCCGGCCGACCTCCCACGCGCCGACAAGGGGCAGGGCGTCACCTGGTACCGCACCGGCTTCCGACTCGCCGTACCCGATGGGGTGGACGCTTCGGTGGGGCTTGTCCTGGAGGACGATCCGGGGCGGGCCTACCGGGTACAGATCTTCCTCAACGGCTGGAACATGGGCCAGTACATCAACGACGTGGGCCCGCAGCACACCTTCGCGCTCCCCAACGGGATCCTGCGCACACGTGGCGCCAACACACTCGCGCTGGCCGTCCTGTCCGACGGGACCACACCGTCGGGGCCGTCGGACGTACGGCTGACGTTGTGGGGGGCGGCGGCGGGCGGGGTGCCGGTGTCTGCGGTGTGACTCTCGGCGTGACCTGAAACGCGCGTTCCTCTGCATTCCCTTTTTCGGCACGCTGGTTCACCGTGTTGCCTCACATCGACCGTGTTGGCGCACATCGCCGGAGAAGGGGGAAGGCAGTGCGAAGACGGCGTTTCATCAGTGGGCTGGTGGGGGCGGGTGCCGGGTTCGGGCTGACGTCGGCGAGCGCGCGTGCGGCAGGTCCACGGGTGGCCGTCCAGGAGCCCCATGAGTGGCAGGCCGTCCCGGCCCCCGAGTGCACCCCCGCCGCCCAACTGCTCGGTGTGGCCGCCGCCGGTCCCGGTCTCGCCTGGGCCGTCGGCGAGCAGGGCCGCAACGGCAGCACCCGCGGGGTCCCGTTGGGCCTTGCCTGGGACGGCAACGCGTGGACCCGGCTCGACCTCGCCCACCTCGGTTTCGGCGGCTCCCTGATCTCCGTCGCCGGCACCTCCGACGGCGCCTGGGCCGTCGGCACCGACACAGGTGGCATCGCGCACCTCCTCACCTGGGACGGCGGCACCTGGCAGGAGGCGGACTTCCCCGGCCGGGCGGCGCCCGGCACCGCCCTGACCGGCGCCACGGTGGGCGCGGACGGCCGGGCCTGGATCTCCGGGCGGAACAGCGACGGCGCGGTGCTGCTGCGCGGCGACGACTGGGCCTGGCAGGCACCGCCCCCGAGCGCGACCACCGCCACCCCGTCGGGCGTCCGCTGCACGGCTTCCGGCGACGTCTGGGTCTACGGCAGCGCGCTCATCGCCCGCTGGGACGGCGCCACTTGGACCGAACTGCCCGCGCCGGCCGGCCTGCGCCCCTACGTCAGCGGGCTGCTTCCGGTCACCGCCGACGACATCTGGCTCACCGGCTACGACTACGGGGTCGGCGGCCCGCCCGGCAAGCCCCCGGGAGTCACCCTCAAGCACTGGGACGGCAGCGCGTGGACGAGCGTCTCCGCCCCGTTCACCGCCGGCATGCTGACCGGGATCGTCGACGACGGGCAGGGCGGGCCCGACCGCATCGCGGGCTGGGACTTCTGGGACCAGACCCGCGCGCATCACCTCCGGTGGGACGGCGAGGCATGGGTGAGCGAGCGCGGCCCGACCGCCACAACTCCCGTACTGCCCCTCGCACTTGCGTCGGTGCCCGGCGCGGGCGGCTACTGGGCCGTCGGCACGACGTCCTCCTCGCCGTATCCGCCCGCGACGGTGCACATCGAACGGTGATGTCGCTCATGCCAACCGGATCACGTTCCAGGACAGCGGCTCCAGCACGGCGTTGAGGGTGCCGTCCCGCAGCGAGGTGCCCTCGACCGGGTGCGGGGCGACCCGCTCGGGGTCGTCGAGAGTGTTCCGCGCGTCCGGGTCGGCGTCCGCGAGGGCGCTGTGCTCGACGACCGTGCTCAAGTCGAGGCCGTTCAGGGCGACTTCGAGCGGGAGCGCCTCGGTGCGGCTGCGGTTGACGGCGAACACGGTGACGGTGCCGTCCTCGGCGCGCACGGCGGTGGCGTGCAGCAGGTCGGCCTCGCCGTACTTCTTCGTCTCGTACGTCGGTGAGTCCACCCGGACGTCGAGGACCTGGCCGCGGCCGTACTGCGAGGCCTGGGCGAAGGGGAAGAAGGTCGTCTGACGCCAGGCCGGGCCGCCCGGCTCGGTCATGATCGGGGCGATCACGTTGACGAGCTGGGCGAGGCAGGCGACGGTGACGCGGTCCGCGTGCCGCAGCAGGGCGATGAGGAGCGAGCCGAAGACGACGGCGTCGGTGACGCTGTAGTTGTCCTCCAGGAGGCGCGGGGCCTCCGCCCAGTCCCGCGCGCCGGAGTCCTCGATCGCGTGCCACTCCGAGATGTACCAGACGTTCCACTCGTCGAAGGAGAGATTGATCTTCTTCTTGGACTTGAGCTTCGCACCCACGTGGTCACAGGTGGCGACCACGTTCTCGATGAAGGACTCCATGTCGACGGCGGAGGCGAGGAAGGAGTCGACGTCGCCGTCCTCGGGCTGGTAGTAGGCGTGCAGGGAGACGTAGTCGACGAGGTCGTACGTTTCCGCCAGGACCGTCGCCTCCCACTCGGCGAAGGTCGGCATGGACTGGCTGGAGGAGCCGCAGGCGACCAGTTCCACGTTGGGGTCGATCTGACGCATCGCGCGGGCCGTCTCGGCGGCGATGCGGCCGTACTCCTCGGCCGTCTTGTGGCCGGTCTGCCAGGGGCCGTCCATCTCGTTGCCGAGGCACCACAGCTTGATGCCGAAGGGGTCCTTGTCGCCGTGGGCGGCGCGGAGGTCGGCGAGGGTGGTGCCGGCGGGGTGGTTGGCGTACTCCTGGAGTTCGAGGGCCTCGGCGACGCCGCGCGTACCGAGGTTGAGGGCCATCATGGGCTCGGCCTGGGGGCCGACCTTCTTCAGGAAGGCGATGTACTCGGAGAGGCCGAAGCGGTTGGTCTCGGTGGAGCGCCAGGCGAGGTCGAGGCGGCGGGGGCGGTCCTCGACGGGGCCGACGGAGTCCTCCCACTTGTAGCCGGAGACGAAGTTGCCGCCGGGGTAGCGCAGAGCGGTGACGCCCAGTTCGCGGACGAGATCCAGCACGTCCTGGCGCAGGCCGGCCTCGTCCGCGGTGGGGTGACCCGGTTCGAAGATGCCGGTGTAGACGCAGCGGCCGAGGTGTTCGACGAAGGAGCCGAAGAGGCGGGGGTTTACCTCGCCTACGGTGAAGGCCGGGTCGAGGGTGAAGCGGGCGGTGCTCATCTTTGCCTTTCGGGGTGGGTGGTTCTCGGTACGTTGGCGGCTGCGGGTCGTGGAGGCTGCTCGCGCCCATGCGGCGGAGCCGCACATGGACACAGCCCCGCGCCCATGAAAGCCCTTACTGCCCTGCCAGGCCAGTGTGGGCGACGCCCGTCACTATCTGGCGTTGGAAGAAGACGAAGACGACGATCAGCGGGAGGCCCCGCCATGAGGCCGCCGGCCATGAGCTGGGCCCACTGGATGCCGTAGGAGTTCATGACGGTCGCGATGCCGTTCGGCATGGTCATCAGGTCGGGGTTGTTGGTCACCATGTAGGGCCACAGGAAGTTGTTCCACGAGGCGATGAAGGTGAAGATGCCGACCGCCGCGAGGGAGGGGCGCGAGAGCGGGACGACGATGGTGAAGAAGACCCGCCAGCGGCCCGCGCCGTCGATGAAGGCCGCCTCCTCCAGCTCGCGCGGGATGCCCTGGAAGAACTTGTAGAGGATGTAGACCATCGCGGCGGGCGCGCACTGCGGCAGGATCATGCCCCAGTAGGTGTCGACCATCCCCATCTGCTGGACCGTGGTGAAGAGGGGCACGCCGAGGACGGCGGGAGAGACCATGAGGCCGGTCATGACGACGCCCATCAGCAGGCCCTTGCCGCGGAACTCGGTGCGGGCGAAGCCGTATCCGGCCAGGGCTCCGACGAACAGCACGACGGCGGTGACGCAGACCGAGACGACGAGGGAGTTCACGAACCAGTTGGTGATGTTGCCGGTCTCGAAGAGCGCCTTCCAGGCCTGACCCGTCCACACCTCGGGCAGCCAGTGCGTCGGCACCTCGACGGCCTCGGTCTCCGACTTGAGGGAGGTGAACACGGCCCAGGCGAAGGGGGCCAGGAACACCACGGAGACGGCGGCGCCGAGAAGGGTGAGGACGATCTGGCTCGGCGTCCAGGGCTTCCTGGCCCGGGACCCGACCCGTACCGGTACCTGCGTGGCGGTCATCGCACGCCCTCCTCACGCTTGCGCAGCAGCCACATCCGCGCCAGGGCGACGGACGCGATGATCACGAAGAAGATGATGGAGATCGCGGAGGCGTAGCCCACGCGGTAGCTGGTGAAGCCCTCTTCGAGGGTGTACTGCACGAAGGAGCGGGTCGAGTTCTCGGGGCCCGGGCCGAAGTCCATCATCACGACGGCCTGGTCGAAGAGTTGCAGCGAGGCGAGGATCTGGAGCGCGACGACCAATCCGGTGATGTTGCGGAGCATCGGCAGCGTGATGTGGATCATGCGGTGCCAGGCGTTCGCGCCGTCCAGTTTCGCGGCCTCGTAGAGGTGGCCGGGGATGCCCTGGAGCGCGGCCAGGTAGAGCAGGAACGAGAAACCGACCGTCCACCACAGGGTCTCGATGACGATGGCGAGCATGGCGTACGACTTGTCGGTGAGCCACGGGGTGTCGATCCCGAAGACGTAGTTGATCATTCCCGTGCCGGGGTTGAACAGCCACTGCCAGAGGTTGCCGGCGACGGTCGACGGCAGGAGGAAGGGCGCGAAGAAGCACAGGCGCCACAGCCACTTGCCGCGCTCGATGTGGTGGGCGAGCATCGCGAGGAGGAAGGCGAGGACCGTGATGCAGGGCACGACCAGGAGCGTGAAGTAGGCGCTGCGGCCGAGCGAGTCCCACATCATCGAGTCGTGCAGGGCCTCGCGGTAGTTGTCGAGGCCGATGAAGTGCGCGCCGTCGCCGGAGATGTTGGCGTCGGTGAGGCTGAGGTAGACGCCGCGCACGAGCGGCCAGATCACGAACAGCACGAACAGCAGCAGGAACGGGGCGACGAACCAACCCCCGTGCTGGAAGCCCTGCTTGCGGCGGACGGTGGCGGTTCCCGCGGCGGTCCGCGCCCGCGCCGGGACGATGACGGTCTCAGCACTGGTCGTCATGCGGCCGTACCTCCCTGCGCGGCGGTCCTGCCGTCCATCGGGTTCTTCATCGCGAGCAGCTTGGCGAGCTGCTTCTTCATCCGCCCGGCGGCCACCGCCGGCTTGGCCGAGCCCAGCGTCGAGGAGACGACGATCGGGCCGACGTCCTGGGCGAGGATGCCGGTGGAGCCCGCGAACCAGACCTTCGGCTCGTTCGCCTGGTGGTACATCGCCGACGCGTACTCGTTCTGCGGCGAGAGCTTCTTGTACGCGGCCGTGGACAGGGTCGGCGTGTAGGCGGGGATGTGGCCGCCGGCCGCCCACTGCCGGGCGTGCTTGACGATGTAGGCGGCGAGCCGGTGTGCGCCCTCGTTGGCGGCCCCGCCGCGGTCCGACTGGTGCGGCAGCACGAACGAGTGCGACTCGGCGTGGGTGGCCTGCCTGCCGAAGACGGGCGGCAGCGGGGTCGCGCCGTACTCCAGCTTCGCGGCGTTGAAGACCGGCACCGACCAGTTGCCCTCCCAGCAGAAGGGTGCGCCGTTGATGAACTGTTCGGCTCCGGCGGCGCCCCCGAAGCCCGGGTCGGCGTACCCGTCCGTGATGTGCCGGCGCAGGAACTCCAGGACCTGGGTGGCCTTGTCGGTGTCGAAGGTGACTTCGGTGTTGGCGGCGTTGAACCAGGTGCCGCCGAGCTGGGTGTAGAAGGCGACGAAGAACCACCACTGGAAGTTCTGGTCGTTGATCCACAGGCCGATGGTCTGCAGGCCCTTCTTGGTGGCCTTCTTGGCCGTCTTCAGTACGCCGAACCACTCATCGACCGACGTGACCGGCACGATCCGGCCGTCGTCGCCGAGCAGGCCCGCCTTCTTCAACACGTCCTTGCGGTAGAAGCAGAGCTGGACGTGGACGTCGAGGGGCAGGGCGTAGAGGGTGCCGTCGATGACGGCGCGCTTCCACAGCCTGGGGTTGAAGTCCGCTTCCCGGACGCCGTACTTGGCGAGCAGACCGACGTCCCACGGGTCGAGGAGGCTGCCCGGCGAGAAGCCGGTGACCCGGCCCAGGTGCATGACGCCGAGGTCGGGTGCACGGTTGCCCGCGGCCGCCATGGCGAGCTTGGTGTAGTAGGGATTGCCCCACTGGAGGGTCGAATCCTTCACGTCGATGTCGGGGTTGGCCTTACGGAAGGCGTCCAGCATCGCGATCATGTTGCTGCCGTCGCCGCCGCTGAAGAGGTTCCAGTACCGCACTCGGGTGTCCGCGCTGGAGGCGAGTGCGTCGGCGCCAGTGCCGAGGGCGGCGAAACCGAAGCTGCCGGCGACGGCCAGTCCGCCGGCGGCACCCAGAAGTTGCCTGCGACTGAGGTCAGGTCGTCCCATGCCCTGCCCTATCTGTTCGATATCTCGAAATGCGCTCGTAACTTCGAACGGGACCGTAAGGAGGAAGCGCTTGCCAGTCAATGGTTTGGGCAGGACTTTCCGGCCATCGAGATGGTTCTCGGTTGAACGACGGCCTGGGATCGCCTGCCGTGGACTGGACCGCCCGCGTAGTCTCGGACCGCCTCCTGGGCGGCGGCGAGAGGGGAAGCGATGGACATCGCGGGCGCGCGGCGGAAGGCGGCCCGGATCGCAGCCGGGCTGCGGCGCTCGCGCAGGGTCTCCGGGATGCGGGACCTGACGGACGGCCTCGGTGCCGCAGTGCGGGCCAGACCCCGCCCGCCGGCCGACTCCCGCGAGCTGTGCCGGGCGCTCTGCGAGGAGATGGGCACGCTGCGCGGCGGTCGGCCCGTGGAGCTGCGGTTCGAGCGGTTTCCCGACGAGATCGAGGTCACCGGGCTGTGGGTGGAGTTCCAGGACTTCGACCTGGTCATCGTCGAGGAGCGGGCCGAGGCGGTGCAGCAACTGGTCATCCTGGGCCACGAGTTGTGGCATCTGCACGCCGGGCACAGCCATCACCACGTGGCCGGGACGGCGCTGGCCGACCGGCGCGAGTGGCGGGCCCGCGAGTGGAAGCCGTTCGCGAAGGCCGCTGAGAAGTCCGCCGACAAGGCCGTCGACAAGGCCACCGAGAACGCCACCGAGACAGGCACTGCGAACGCCGCTGGGAACGCAGTCGAGAACGCCGCGCTGTCCGTGGCCGCGCGCGACGGCTCCCGTGCGGCGGACGAGGCGGAGGCCGACGACTTCGGGCACCGGCTGGCCGCCGCGTTCCGACCGCTGCTGTCCGGGCGGCGCGCCGACGCCCCGCTCGATCCCCTCCGGCGGTCCCTGGGCTACCGCGGACGCGGGGGAACGGCGCGGTGACCGAGGCCCTCGCCCAACTGGCCTGGTCTCCCGCGGGTTTCGTCAACGAGTTCTACCCGTCCTTCTGGTGGATCCCGGCCGGTGTCCTGACCGCCGCCCTGGTGATCAAGCTGCCCACCATCGTCCGGCTCTGGAGCGACCCGCTGCTGCGTGCCGTCGGTGGCGTACTACTGGTCGCCTGCGCGGTGTTCGTGTTCGTGGCGCCGTCGACGATCGCCCGCGTCAACCGGGTCACGGGCGTGCCGAACATCTCGGCGCCCTGGGTGTACTCGCTGCTGACCGCGTTCTGCGGCTCCTGTCTGCTGCTGATCATCGCCTGGCGCAACGGCCTGTCCGACCGCTCCGCGTCGACCGTGCGCGCGGTGCGCTGGACCGTCGCGGGCTCCCTCGGCGTGATCGCCGCACTGTGGGTCCTCTTCGCCCTGGCGGACGCGCCGGTGGAACGCCTGCGCGACCTGGACACCTACTACGCGAACACGCCCTACATGCGCGAGATGATCCTGCTCTACCTGCTCGCGCAGACCGTGGCCACCGTGATCACCTCGGGCCTGATCTGGAACTGGGTCCGCACCGACGGCCTCGACGCCTGGCTGCGCTGGGGCCTGAAGTTCCTCGGCGTCGGCTATGTCGTCCAGCTCTCGTTCTACGCCGTCAAGCTGCCCGCGGTGGTGGCCCGCTGGGCCGGGCACGACCTGGACTGGCTGAGCACCGGCGTGGCACCGCCTCTGGCCTGCCTCTCGGCCATCCTGATCGCGGTCGGCTTCATCCTGCCGCACGCCGGCCAGTACCTCCACGAACGCTGGCGCGTCCGCCTGGCCCACCACCGGCTGCGCCCGCTGTACGTCCTGATGCGCACCGCCAACGGCGGCGGCACCCCCTTCCTCCTGCGGGCCACGCCGGAGTTGCGGCTCGTCCGCCGGGAGACGTTCATCCGCGACGTCCTGCTCCCGCTGGCCCGCCACATCGACGAGTCCGGGCGCCGACAGACGTACGAGGCCGCGCTGACCCTCGGCCACGAGCCGGGCCGCGCCAAGGCCCTCGCCGCCGCGGTGGCCATCCAGGACGCGGTCGAGTCCCGCCGCCGGCCGACGGAGCCCGAAGCCGCCCACGACCCCGACACCACCGACCTGCTCCGCGAGATCGGCCCGGTCTCCCACGCCCTGCGCCGCCCGGACGACCTCCTGGCGGTACGTACCCGCGCAGCCGACCGGGACAGCGCGCCGGACCACCCGGGGATCCGCGGGTGACCGGGAACGGCCTGCTGTTCCCCGTCACCCGACCCGCCTCGGCGCTCAGCCCGCGAACGCCCGCTGCGCCAGCCCCTTCCCCGCCCCCGGCACCACCAGCAGCGAGCCGGAGAGCGGGAGCGGGGCGTCCAGGCCCGTGCGGGCCGTGGTGATGTACAGGTCGGTCAGGTCGGGGCCGGCGAAGGCGCAGGCCGTGGGGCGCGGGGTGGGGAGCTCGATCACCCGGTCCAGGTCGCCGGCGGGCGTGTAGCGGCGTACCGCCCCTCCGTCCCACAGGGCCACCCACACGCACCCGTCGGCGTCGACGGTCAGCCCGTCCGGGAACCCGGCGCCGTCCTCGATCCCGGCGAGCGTCCGCCGGTTGCCGACCCGGCCCTCGCCGTCGTGGTCGAAGACGTCGATACGACGGGTGGGCGAGTCGATGTAGTACAGGAGCCGTCCGTCGGGGCTCCACCCGGTGCCGTTGCTGACGGCGACGTCGTCGAGGACCGTCTGTACGGCGCCCTCCCCGGTGATCCGGAACAGTGTGCCGCCGCCCGGCGCCTCGTCGTAGCGCATGGTGCCGGCCCAGAGGGAGCCGTCGGGGGCGACGGCGGCGTCGTTGGCGCGGCGGCCGGGGACCGGTTCGTGGTGCAGCCAGCGGAAGGTGCCGTCGGGGTCGACAAGTCCGACGCCGTCACGGAGGTTCAGGACGAGCCCGCCGCCCGCGCGCGGCTTCGCGGCGCCGACGTGCTGCTCGGTGACGCGGGTACTGCGCCGCCCGGATCCCGGCTCGTACGTGTGCACGCGCCCGCCGAGGATGTCGACCCAGATCAGCCGCCCGCCCTCCGCGTCCCAGGTGGGGCCTTCCCCGAGGGCCGCCTCCGCCCGCACCGCCACCTCGTAGCGGTACGTCATGCCACGCTCCGGTGGCCGAGGCGCTCCGAGAGCTCCAGAGCACCCTTGACGGCGAGCCCCTCCAGCTCGACCCGACGCTCGTCGCTCCAGCGGATCATGGGGACGGAGATGGAGAGGGCGGCGACGACCTGCCCGGTACGGTCCCGCACGGGCGCGGCCACACAGCTCACGTCCGGGTTGGACTCGCGGCTCTCCACGGCGAGGCCGTGCTGCCGGATCTGGTTCAGAGCCTCGCGCAGGGCGGACGGCTCGGTGATGCTGTTGGGGGTCATCGCGATGAGCCGGGCGTCGTCCGGGATCCGCGCGGTGAGCTCCGGCTCCGGAAGGGAGGCCAGCAGCATCTTCCCGACGGACGTGCAGTGGGCGGGCAGCCGGCGTCCGGCCGCCGACACCATGCGCACCGCGTGGGTGGAGTCCACCTTGGCGATGTAGATGACGTCGGTGCCCTCGAGGATGGCCACGTGCACGGTCTCGTCACAGGTCTCGGCGACGGACCGGGCCACCTGCTGACCCTCGGCGGCGAGGTCCAGCTGCTCGGCGTACCGGCTGCCGAGCTGGTACGGACGCACACCGAGCCGATAGCGTCCCGGCTGTCCGGGCACCTGGACGATGTAGGACCGGGCGGCGAGCGTGGTGACCAGCTCGTGCACAGTGGTGCGCGGCAGCTGCAGCTTGCGCACGATGTCGGGGGCGGAGAGCGTCCCGTCCCCGTCGAGGAAGAGCTCAAGAATGTCGAGAGCCCGGGTCACGGCAGGTACGAGGCGTCCCACGACCGGCCCCCTCCCTTGTTATCTGAGGCGTCTGTGTTCGATATTTCAACAGACGATCGGCATGACGAACACAGGCTAGTCACATGGCGTTTGCCAGGGCAATGGTTCTGCCCGGTCCACCTCGCCACCCCTGTGGTACTACTGTCCCCCATGTGCGACACGTCACATCATGTCGCACGCGGGAGGACGGCCGGGGCGGGAGGGGTCCCGCGGCATCCGGCCGTGCGTTTCTTAGTGGAAGTTCCGCGCCGTCGGGCAGGGCTACGAGGCCGGTCTGGCCGGCCTGGCGACGGACTTCGGGGTGGACATCGAGGATGACGCGGCCGAGGCTGCCGACGCGGCGGAAGCGGCTGAGACGGCCGAAGCGGTTGAAACTGCCCAGCCGCCCTCGAGGCCATCCCGGCTCCCCGGCGGCCCGACAAGGAAGAGGCCGGGGCCCGGACCGGGACCGGGGTCGGAGCGGGAGTCGAAGTCGAGGCCGAGCCGAGGACTGAGCGGACGAGATCGGAGTACACGCGTGAACGTTCTGGTGACCGGGGGCAGCGGGTTCGTCGGTTGTCATCTGGTGCGGCGGTTGCTGGAGCGCGGGTACTCCGTGCGCACCACCGTGCGCAGCACCGCCAACGCCGTGAAGGTGCAGCCCCTGAAAGAGATGCAGGACCGCTTCCCCGGGCGGCTCGAGCTGTTCGAGGCCGATCTGCTCGTCGACGGGTCCTTCGACGAGGCGTTGAAGGGGTGCGAGGTCGTCTTCCATGTGGCCTCGCCCTTCTTCATGCCGGAGAAGATCAAGGACGGGCAGCGGGACATGGTGGAGCCCGCGCTCGCCGGGACGCGGAACGTGATCGGGAGTGTGGAACGGACGCCCACCGTCCTGAAGTTCGTCTTCACCTCCACCGTGGGGGCGATCTTCGGTGACTACGCCGACGTACTCGACATGAAGGGCCAGGTGTTGGGCGAGGCGTACTTCAACACCACCAGTACCGTCGGGAACAACCCGTACCACTACGCCAAGACCGTTGCGGAGCAGGCCGCTTGGGACGCGGAGAAGGCGCAGGGGCGCTGGCGCATGGTCTCCGTCAATCCGGGGCTGGTGCTCGGCCCCTCCCTGACCCCCGCCTCCGAGTCCGGCAGTCTCTTCCTCCTCGAAGAGCTCTTCAAGGGCTACTTCATCTACGGCGCCCCCGACTTCAGCTTCACCACGGTCGACGTCCGGGACGTGGCCGACGCGCACATCGCCGCCGCCGAGAAGCCGGACGCACAGGGGCGCTACATCCTCGCGGCCGCGACGATGACGTCCTTCCACGAGATGGCCCGCATCATCCGTACCCGCTACCCGAGGGATCTGCGGCTGCCGCGAACTCGCCTCCCCCACTGGCCCGTTCGCGTCCTCGGCCCCGCCTTCGGGCTGACCCAGGACTACATCCGCAAGCACCTCGGCATCCGCTTCGAGGTCGACAACAGCCGCAGCGTGCGGGAGTTGGGGATCGGCTACCGGCCGGTCGAGGAGACCCTCCTGGACCATTACGAAGCGTGGCGCACCCAGCGCTCAAAGTGACGCGGACGCAGCAACCTCCCGCGCCCCGGCGGCAACCTCTAGGTGAAATCCCGCCCCCACGAAGGGAGTTCACCCATGCGCACCCGCATCGCGCGTGTCGTCACCGTCCTCGCCGCCCTGCTGGCGGTACTGGCGCTACCCGTCACGACGGCGTCCCCGGCGCAGGCCGCCGACACCTGGAACCCGCCGGCCAACCTCGTACAGCCGCTGAACGAGGTGTGGAACCACGTCGAGTCGACCTACCCCGACCTCTACGGCTTCCGCAACTACGGCTGGGACCAGATCATGGCCAACAAGGGGAGCGTCAACTACTGCGTCCGCTGGGACTCGGACGCCCCCGTCAGCACCACCCTGCGCGACCGGATCCACGCCGCGCTGAAGAAGCAGTTCGCCCAGTGGATGACCGCCATGCTGGACAACGGCACGGGCACCAACGCCTGGCCGTACACCACCGTGCCGGTCAACATCGTCGGCTGGGCGGTCAAGGACCGATCGACCCTCCAGTGGAGCGACAACTCCGTCGACGTCTACGCCGGGAACCTGGACAGCGGCGGCTCCCCGCAGTGCGCACCCGGCTGCGGACGCTTCTTCCACCAGGACGGCAACTACTCGCAGTGCCCGGGCGGGGTCGCGCACCACTACGACCAGTCGCTGTGGCTGACCAAGGGCTTCCAGGGCGGGGCCGGCGGCGACTGGGGGCAGCGGGTCGGGCAGGAGTACTTCACCGGCGCCCTGGCCCAGGAGAACATCCACATCTATCTCCACGAGGTCGGGCACACCTTCGGCCTCGACGACTTCTACGACTGGACCCCGACCGGCCAGTGCTGCTTCCTCATGAACGCCGGCAGCGCCACGCAGATCACCGAGTTCGACCAGTGGATGCTGCGTGACTTCTGGCGGCACATGAAGAGCCGCTACGGCCTCTGACTCCTCGCCTCCCCCAACACCCCCCTCAACCTCTGTGCCCTGAGCACCAGTTCCAGCTCGAAGCGGCGGTCGGGGTCGTCGATCTCGTCGCCCCACAGCTCCCGGATCTGCCGCAGGCGGTAGCGCACCGTCTGTGGATGAACCCCGAGCCGTGCGGCCACCTCCGGCGCCCCGCCCCGCGTCTCCAGCCACGCCAGTAACGTTTCCGCAAGCCGCCGCCTGTGCGTCGGCCCGCTGTGGGTCAGGGGCGCCAGGCAGCGCAGGGCCAGGTCGTCGATCAGCTCCTCCGGCTGCAGCAGCACCAGGGCTTCCGTGTGCTCCGTGCAGTACAGGACGTCTCCGGCGGGCAGCAGCCCGCGTTCCATCAGGCGTACGGCCGCCTCGGCCCAGCGCAGCGACTTCCCCGCGTCCGGCAGCGGTACGGGCGGTCCGATCGCCCCGGACCAGCCGGTCAGCGCCCGGTGCAGTAATTCGGGGCGGCCGGCGGCGTCCGGTTCGGGGACGACCATGCGGGGCTGCTCGTACTCCATGTCGAGCAGCACCCCCTGCCCCACCGCGGGTGCCACCGCCTCCCGGGCGGGGCGCAGCAGCACGCCGACGGCGACCTTGCGCGGGAGCGGCCAGCCGACCCGGGCGGCCCGTTCGGTGAGCGCGTCGGCCGGGTCGCCCCGGTGGTGCTCGGCCAGGAGCAGTTCCATCAGCCTGCGCTGGAGCCTGAGCCGCTCCCCGGCCTGTCGCGCCGCCGCCTCCGCGTAACCGCGCACCGACTGGTCGACCAGGCCGTCGAGATACTCGTAACCCGCGTCGACGAGCTCGTACATCGCGGGCGGCGGGATCTCGACCCGCTGGCCGATGTCGGCGAAACGGCGCCAGGCCAGGCGTACGCCCATGCGGTAGATCGCCTGGAGGGAGTCGAGGGAGCGTCCGTGCAGGCCTTCGCCGCGGCCGAACTCCTGGAAGACGCCCGGCGGCACGGACGGCCGGCCCTCCGACTGTTCCAGGTGCTGGACGAAGACCTCGATGGCCCGGCGGATGCCGACCAGGGCCATCGGCTCGCCCGACTCGTCGAGGACGACGGGCAGGTGCGGGTACTCGCGGCGGATCTCCCGCAGGATCTCCTCGGCGAGCTCGGGTGCCTCGGCCATCGCGAGGGCGGCGAACCGGCGGACCTGCAGGCGGGGGACGTCGTGCCAGGCCGAGCGGGTGGTGACGGCCGGCGAGTGGGCTGGCGTCACCGGTCAACTCCCTTGCCCGGCTTGCTCGTACGTGATCAATGGCGTGTTCGGCTGGTCGGGTGTCGCGTCGAGCAGCGCGACGATACCGAGGGCGGCACCGACGGCGAGTGCCGCGGCGGCCACGACGGTGAGCGCTGCGGCAAGCAGTCTGGACATCGCAGGGTCAGCCTCTCTGTCCGGAGGTCGTCCCCACCCCGGCATCCCACCCCTGCCCGTCGGCCCAGTCTCGACAAGCATTGACACCCCGTCAAGAGCAGCCTACGGTTCCCGGCCCATAGAGCGGCCCGAACTCCGTCATCCCTCCCCCTGGAGTGCCCGGATGCGCCGTACAGCCTCCCCCCTTTCCTTGATTCTGCTGGGACTCGGCACGTTTTTGCTGGTCCTGGCGCCGATGCTGGTCTGGTACGTCGAGCCGCGGGCCGCCGTGAATCCGATCGACATCGACACGACCGCCGTCTACTCCGGCACCGGCAGCTACTTCGACACCGACGAGATCGAGACCGTGCACGACAAGCGGATCACGGTCACCCAGAAGGTGCGCGGCAACGTCGCGGACAGCGAGAAGAGCGGGCGGGCGGTGTGGGACGTGACGACGACGGTCGACACGGACAAGTCGCTGCCGGCCGCCGATCCGCACGACGCGCTGGAGTTCTTCCTGAACCGGTGGGTGACGAACCGGCACACCAACCAGCCGGTGCACTGCTGCAAGGAGAACCCGTACTTCGAGGGAGACGCCTATCTCAAGTTCCCCTTCGACGTGCACAAACGCTCCTACACCTGGTGGGACAACTCGCTCGGCGACACGATCGTGCTGCACTACGCGGGTACCAAGAAGGTCCAGGGGTACACGGGTTACCGGTTCACCGGCACTGTCGCCCCGACGAAGATCGGGACCCGCCTGGTGCCGGGCACGATCGTCGGCCAGAAGAACAAACCGCAGGTCCTGGCCGAGGAGTGGTACTCCAACCACGGCATCGAGCTGGTCGTCGACCAGCGCACCGGCCGGGTCCTCTACGCGCAGGTCGGCCCGCGCCGCACCCTGCGCGCACCCGGCGCGAAGAAGGACGCGGTGGTGCTTCTCGACAGCCGGAAACTGGGGTTCACCACCGCGACGCAAAAGGCCCAGGTGAAACTGGCGAAAAAGGAGAGCGGCCAACTGCGCATGGTGGGGCAGACGTTGCCGATCGGAGCCGGTGTGGCCGGATTCGTTCTGACGGCGGCGGGGGGCGTTTTGGTGGTACGAGGACGGAAACACCCCCATACCGACGGGAACGCCCCAAGCGCAGCTCACGAAGTGACATGACGTCAGTTCTAATAAAGCCGGAAATTGTCATCTCGGTGAGTAGCCGTGGCGAACGGCTGGGCGAAAACTGTCCAACCCCACCCGAGCACAACCCGTCCACACCCCCCGCCCATGAAGAGCTCAGTCCCCCCACAGCAAGTCCAGAAATCAACTACTGAGTTCCGCACCCTGAGACGAGTTGGAGCACCCATGCCCCAGCACGTGCCATCCCCGCTGCGCACCGCACACTTCTGGGCGCCGCAGCACCCCTCGGCGCTCCCCCCACAACCGCGCCGAATCGTTTTCCTTGCCCATCGTGATCTGGACAATCCGGCCGCCGGCGGCTCCGAGCTGCTGGTCGACCGGCTCGCCGAGGGGCTGACCGACCTCGGCCACCAGGTGACGCTCATCTGCGGCGGCCCGGCGGCCTTCCGGGACTACCGGGTCGTGTCGGCCGGCGGCGAGTTCGGCCACTACCTGCGCGCCCGCTCCGCCTTCGCCCGTCAGGTCGGCGAGACCGATCTGCTGGTCGAGGTCTGCAACGGCATGCCGTACCTGGCACCCCTCTGGCACCGCGGCCCCACCCTGTGCCTGGTCAACCACGTCCACTCCGACCTGTGGAAGATGCGGTTCGGCGGCCCCCTCATGCCGGCCGCGCGGATCGGCCGAAGACTCGAGCAGTGGGCACTGACCGGTGCCCAGCACCGGAGTCTGCTGGTCGCCGTCTCCCCCTCGACGGCCCATGCCCTGCGCGCGATCGGCGTCGAACGGGACCGTATCCGCGTGGTGCACAACGGGGTCGAGGAACCCGGCCCGCGCGCCGACCGGTCGCCCGAGCCGCTGTTCGTGGCGGTGGGCAGACTCGTCGAGTACAAGCGGATCGATCTGCTGCTCAGACTCTGGGAGCGGGTGCGGCCGGTCACCGGCGGCCGGTTGGTGATCGTCGGTGACGGTCCCGAGCGGGAGCGGCTGGAGCAACTCGCCGGGCCCGGCGTGGAGTTCGCCGGACACGTCTCCGAGGCGGAGAAGCACCGGCTGCTGTGCGCGGCCTGGTTGCTGCTGCATCCGTCCGCCGTGGAGGGGTGGGGTCTCGTCGTCACCGAGGCGGCCACCCGACAGACGCCTACGGTCGCCTTCGACGTGCCCGGGCTGCGGGATTCCGTCGTCGACGGGGAGACCGGTGTGCTGGCGCACGGGGAGTCCTCGTTCGCGGCTGCCTGGTGCACGCTGGCCCTGTCCGGGCGGCGGCGGGAGGCGATGGGCAAGGCGGCTCGGGACCGTGCGGCGCGTTATCGATGGCATCGGACGGTGAGACAGTTCCGGGCGGTTGCCGCTGAGGCGGTGAGGCACGCCTCCGGCGGGGGTGAGCCGAAGCATGCGCCGCGTCAGTAAGGCCGTCTCTCGGCTGCCGGTCGTTCGTGGCTGGTCGCGCCCACGCGGCTCAGCCGCACAGGTCACAGCCCCGCGCCCCTTCAAGGGCGCCACGGTGGACCGGCGGATGAAGGATCCCTCTTTTCGTCGGTCCCTCGCTCTCTTCCGTGCCTTTCTGCATGAGCAGGATGATCCGGAGAGCTGCTATCAGTTGCTTGCCCGGGATGCGGCCGATCAGGTCGAGGCCTACGGCGGGCCCGTCTCCGGGCGGACCGTCGTCGACGTCGGTGGTGGCAGTGGGTACTTCAGCGAGGAGTTTCGGCGGCGTGGAGCGCATGCCTATCTCTTCGAGCCCGATGTACGGGAGTTGGGGGAGAAGCCGCCCGACTCGGCCGTGATCGCGGACGGTTATCTGCTGCCGTTGTCGGACGGGGTCGCCGACGTGACCTTCTCGTCCAACGTGCTGGAGCATGTGGCCGATCCGCAGACGTTCCTGAGCGAGCTGGCGCGGGTGACCCGGCCCGGCGGGCTGATCTATGTGTCGTTCACCAACTGGCTGTCCCCGTGGGGCGGTCACGAGTGGGCGCCCTGGCACTACTTCGGTGCCGAGCGGGCCCGCGCCCGCTACCGCCGCCGTACCGGAAAGCCCGCCAAGCACACCCTCGGCGAGAACCTCTTCGCCGTGCACATCGGCGCGACCCTGCGGCAGGTGCGTGCCCGCGACGACGTCACGGTCGTCTCGGCGCGCTCCCGCTACTGGCCCTTCCTCGCGGAAACCGTCGTGAAAGCGCCGGGGATACGCGAGGTGGCCACCTGGAACCTTCTCCTCATTCTCCGGCGGTGTCCCCCATGACGACCACGGTCCAGGCCCCTCCTCCGGCAGCCGTCCCCACCACCGCGGCCACCTCGGGTCCGCCGGAGGGCCCGCGGTCGCGGCGCTGGCTGGTGGGTTTCTGGGCCGTGGTGTTCGTGCTGTTCCTGGCGGTGCACCCCGGCCGGCAGACCTTCGACACGAAGTTGGGTGTGACGGTCGACCCCGGGGCGTTCTTCTCCGACCTGGGGCAGCTGTGGCACGACCAGGGCAGCTTCGGCGGGATCCAGGACCAGTACGCCGGTTATCTGTGGCCGATGCTGCCGTTCTACTGGCTGGCGCATGCCGTGCAGCTGCCGGTGTGGCTGGCCGAGCGGCTGTGGATGTCGTTGATCGTGTCCGTCGCCTTCTGGGGTGCGCTGCGGCTGGCCGAGCGGCTGCGCGTCGGCAGCGGCGGGTCGCGGCTGCTGGCGGGCGTCGCGTACGCGCTGTGGCCGGTGTTCACCATCGTCGTCGGGTCCACGTCGGCCGCCGCGCTGCCCGGCGCGTTCCTGCCCTGGGTGCTGCTGCCCCTGACCAACGAGCGGTACACGGCACGGGTCGCGGCCCTGCGCTCGGCGCTGATCGTCCCCTTCATGGGCGGCGTCAACGGGGCGTCGACTCTGGCGTCGTTGCTGCCGGTCGGGCTGTATTTCCTGTCCCGTCCGCCGGGACCGCGGCAGCGCAAGCTGATCGCCTGGTGGGTGCCGGGCGTGATCGTGGCGGCGGCCTGGTGGTGGATTCCGCTGCTGATGCTCGGCGTCTACGGCGAGAACTTCCTTCCGTACGTGGAGACTTCGCAGACCACGACGGCCACCATGTCGGCGACGGAGGCGCTGCGCGGAAGCGGCAACTGGGTCGCCTATCTGCACTTCGGCGAGGCGTGGCTGCCGGCGGGCTGGACGGTCGCCTCGTCGGTGATCGTGATCGTCTGCTCGGCGCTGGCGGCCGGGCTGGGCCTGGCGGGGCTGGCCAGACGGGACATGCCCGAGCGGCGGTGGCTGGTGCTGACCGTGATCTCGGTTGTGCTGGTCCTGCTCGCCGGGTACGGCGGCGCGTTCGGCGCTCCCTTCCACGGGGTCGTGCAGGACTGGCTGAACGGCGGCCTCGTCCCCTTCCGCAACATCTACAAGTTCCAGACGGGACTGGCCCTTGCACTGGTCCTCGGCCTCGCCCATCTGGTGGGCGTGGCCGCCGAGGCGCGCGGCGCCCGCCCGGTGCGCGGCCGCCGTCTCGCCCCGCTGGTCGCGGCGGTCCTGATCCTGCCCGGCCTCATGTGGCCGTACCTCAACGGCTCGATCCTCAACCCGGGTTCCTTCCAGGAGCTCCCCAAGTACTGGTCGGCGACGGCGAACTGGCTGGAGAAGTACTCCCCCGACTCGCGCACCCTGGTCGTCCCGGCGACCGCCCACGGCATCTACACCTGGGGCTCCCCCATCGACCAGCCTCTCGATGTCCTCGCCAAGTCCCGCTGGGCGCAACGGGATTACGTCCCCTTCGGCACCCCCGGCAACCGGCGCGCCATGGACGCGGTCGAGGACGCCCTGACCTCCGGGAGCGAAGTCCCGGGCCTCGCCGACTACTTGAGCCGCGCCGGCGTCTACTACGTCGCCGTCCGCAACGACCTCGACCCCGACCAGATCGGCTCCGTACCGACCACCACGGTGAAGCGGACGCTGGAGCAGTCCGGCTATGTGCGGGTGAGGGGCTTCGGGCCGGTCATGACCGGCGGCCGGATCGCCCAGGACGCCCCGCTGCAGGTGGAGGGCCTGTACCCGCGGCAGCGGGCGGTGGAGATCTACGAGCCCGCCGACAAGGACGTGCCGAGGCCGGGCCAGGCCCATCTGCTGCCGGTCGCCAGCGCCGCCGTCGTCTCCGGCGGACCCGAGTCGCTGCTCCCGCTTGCGTCCGAGCTGCGCGGCCGGGCGACCGTGCTGACCGGCGACAACCACCCGGGGCTCGGATCCCCGTCCCTCCAGGTGGTCGGCGACGGACTGCGCCGTGCGGACACCCGGTTCGGGCTGGTCGACGCCAACACGTCGTACACCTACACCGGTTCGGAACGCAACGCACCGGACGCCGCGCAGGACGCGGGAGAGAAACCGCACCAGATCCTGCCGACCAAGGGCCTCGACCACCAGACGGTGGCCCAGCTGCGCGGCGCCCGCTCGGTGACGGCGTCCTCCAGCGGCAACTGGCTCTTCTACCTCCCGCAGTACGACCCGGTGAACGCCTTCGACGGCAACCCGAACACCTCCTGGGCGGAGGGCGCACCCGGCTCCCCGGACGGGCAGTGGCTGCGCATCGGCTTCACTGACCGGTACGACATGCCGTCCTCGTTCGAGGTGACCCCTCTGCCGCAGGAGAGCGTACGGTCGGCGGCGACGAAGGTGCGGGTGCAGACGGAGAAGGGGACGAGGACCAGTTTCCTGCGCCCGAACGGACAGACGCAGAGCATCAAGGCACCTGCGGGCGCGACGAGTTGGATGAAGCTGACGATCGTCGACTCGGTGTCCCGCCGCGCGGGCCTCACCGGCGCGGGCTTCTCCGAGGTCGACCTGCCGCAGGTGCAGGTGACCCGTCTGCTGCGGCTGCCGACGGATGCCGACTCCTCCGACGCCGCCGCCTCGCTGATCTCCCTGCACCGCACCGCCGACCCCACCGGCCTCTCCCCGACGGGCACCGAGGCCGGTCTGCACCGGCGCTTCTCCACGGCCGCGGCGGGGACGTACGACGTGAAGGCGAGCGCGGTGCCGGTGGCCGGCGAGGAGCTCGACAAGCTGCTCTACGAGGTCGCCCCCGACCAGCAGAACCGCATCGTCGCGACCGCCGACTCGACGGCCGCCCTCGGTGCGGGTCTGTCGGCGCGCAACCTCACCGACGGCGACCTGACGACGGCGTGGATCGCGGGCGACCGGCCCACGATCCATCTGCGCTGGAACGGCAAACAGCCCATCGGGGAAGTGGTGTTGGCCCCGGCGGGCGGGCTGTCGTCCCGCCCGGCCCAGGTGGACATCAGCTCCCCGGGCGGCTCGACCATCGCCGGTGTCGACGAGAACGGCGTGGTCCGCTTCGACCCGATCACCACCGACCGCCTGGACATCACGATCACCCGGACCGCGCCACTGACCCTGCACAACCCGGTCGCCGACGAGGACCTGCAACTGCCCGTGGGCCTGACCGAGGCGTACATCCCGGCACTGGACCAGTACCGCACTCCGCAGCCGAGGAGCACCCGGACGTTCTCGCTGCCGTGCGGGCAGGGGCCGGACGTGGCGGTGGACGGCAAGCTGTACCCGACGAGCGTCAAAGGGACGGTACAGGACCTGACCGAGCGGCGGGCGGTGAATGTGACGCTCTGTCAACAAGGGCGTGCCGACACCGAGTTGCAGCTGACGGCGGGCACTCACCGCGTCGAGGCCGGGGACGCCGGACCACTCACCCTGACGGACGTGACGCTGACCCGCGGCACGGTCACGGAGCCCACCACCGCGAACCGTCAGCTGACGATTCGGGACTGGCTGGGCGACCGCCGCGAGGTGACCGTCGGCTCCGGTGCGGCCATGTACCTGACCACATACGAGAACTACAACGACGGCTGGAAGGCCACCCTGGGCGGCAAGGAACTCACCCCCGTCCGCCTCGACGGCTGGCAGCAGGGCTGGCGGATCCCGGCCGGCGCGGGCGGCGCGGTCAAGCTGTCGTACCAACCCGCGACGACGTACGAGGGCGGGCTGATCGGCGGCGCGGCGGGGCTGGTGGTCCTGGTGGGCCTCGTCGTGTGGCGCCGCCGCGCACCGAACCCCGACACGCCGCAGCCGGTGGCACCGCTGCCCGGTCTGTGGCTCGGCACGGTGGTGCTGACGGTGGTCGGTGTGCTGATCGCCGGGTGGTTCGCGCTGCTGGTGCCCGCGCTGGCCCTGCTGGCGTACCGGCGGCACGCGGTGCTCGTGCCGGTCGCGTTCGTGGCCCTCGCCGGCGCCGGGATCGCGGCGGCGACGGGGGCCGGGAAACCGGTGGGCGCGGGCGAGGGGGCGTTCGGACACACGGCCCAACTCCTGGCGCTGATCGGCCTGTTCGCGGGCGTGGTGAGCGTACGGGAGCCGGACGAGGGACCGGGAGCGACGGCACTGCTGCCACCCGCGACCGGGCCTGCGCCGCCGCCCGGCTCCGAAGCACCGACGCGGACACTGCCGCAACGGCGCCGGGGCCGGAGCGGACCCCCGGCGACCGAGGGGAAGTCCGAGACGGCCGCCCCATTGCCCCGCCCGGACTCCGGACCGACCGTCTCGGTCCGCGGACCCGGCAGGCCCGTACCCGACTCGCCGACCGTCCCGATCCCGTACCGCAAACCCAGGCTCCGGCCCACCCCGCCCGAGGGGACGCAGGAGCCCGACGACAACAGGGGGAGGGGCTGACCCGTATGACCGCACTCGAGCACCCCGCACGCGCCGACGGCCCGACCCGGCCGCCCGCCCGCATCCCGTTCCCCGTGGTGGACGAGGTCTCCCGGCACTGCCTGCAGGAGGCGGAGCCGGAGACGGTCCACATCGAGGTCCACCTCCCGGGACGCCTCGACCGCGACCGCCTCCGCACGGCGTTCGTGTCGGCCCTGCGCCGCCACCCCCGCATCCTGATGCGCGAGGCCTCCGGCCACTGGTACCGGCGCCGCTACGAGTGGGAACTGACGTCCGAGCCGGACGTGGAGGTCGTCAGCTTCCCGCAGGCGGGGCGGTGCGCGTTGCGGGACGCGAGGACACGGGCCCTGACGAAGGCTCCACCGCTGTCCCTTTCCCCGCCGATACGGCTGGAGGTGGTGGAAGGAGCAGGGCCGGCGGAAGGCAGCGAGGCGACGGACGCGGTGGGCGTGCCGTCCCGGCGCCACGCTCCCGAACCGCATCGCTCCAAAGGCACCGTCCTCTTCCTCACCATCAACCACACCGCCCTCGACGGCCCCGCCTGCCTCCGCGTCCTGGCCACCGCCGCCGAGATCTACGGCGGCCGGGACAACTCCCCCGCGGCACCCCCCGTACGCCCGCCCGACGCTCCCCAGGACCCCGTCGACACCCCCTCCAACTGGTCCCCACCCGCCCGCGTCGCCCCCGGCACCCCCGAACCCTCCCCCGGCAACGGCATGCTCGTCACCGACCTCCCCCTCCCGCACCGCCCGAAGGGCTCCCCCTACACGGTGAACGACCAGCTCATGGTCACCACCGCCCTCACCATCACCCACTGGAACAGGGAACACGGCGCCCACCCGCGCCCCCTGCGCATCACCATGCCCGTGGACGACCGCCCCCGGGACGCCACCATGCCCATCGGCAACGGCACCCGCCTGGTCGAAGTCCCCTTCTCCCCCGAGGACTTGGACGCGCACGGCCCCACCGACATGCCCGCCCTCCTCCGCCGCACGGCAACCCGCACCCGCGCCCTCAAGGCCCTCCCCCGCCCCCAACTCGGCCACGGAGCCGCCGTCCTGACCGCCCCCGTCACCCCCGTGGCCTGGCGCGCGGCCCTCACCCGGGGGCTGCGCAGAGCCGCCGGGCCCTGGACGTCGACGACCCTGCTCAGCAACATCGGCCGCGTCCCCTACCCCCTGGACTTCGGCGTGGAGGCGGGCCGTGCGCACGCGGTCTGGTTCTCGGCGCCCGCCCGCATGCCCCGCGGCCTCACCGTCACCACCGCCTCCACCGCGGGCCGCCTCCACCTCGCCCTGCGCTGGTCCCGCGCCCTGCTCAGCCACGGCGACGGCGCCCACCTGCGGGACCTGTTCGAGCACTACCTGCACTCCACGGAGGTGACCCCATGACCACCGCCCCGGTGCGCCACCCCGACCTCCGCGACTTCTACGAGGACCCCGCCGTCCCCGTCGCCTCCGGCACCCCCCGCAGCCTCCGCCAGGCCCGCATGCTGGCCGCCGCCCTCGGCCCGGCCACGGGCACACCGCGCACCGTCCTCGACATCGGCTGCGGGGACGGAACCGCGGCCGCCACCGCGGCCCCGCTGCTCCCCGGCCACCGCATCGTCGGCATGGACTGGTCGCAGGACGCCCTGACCCGGGCCCGTACCCACCTGTCGTACGCAGTGCGCGGCGAACTCACCGGGGGCGGGCTGCCGTTCAGGACCGCCTGCGCCGACGCCGTGCTGTTCAGCGAGGTCGTCGAGCACCTCGTCGACCCGGATACCGCGCTCGACGAGATCCGGCGGGTCCTGCGCCCGGGAGGTCACCTCATGCTCTCCACCCCGAACCTGGCCGCCTGGTACAACCGCGCCCTGCTGCTGGCGGGCGTGCAGCCCGTCTTCTCCGAGGTCAGCCTGCGGGCCATCCACGGCCGGCCGGGGAAGGAGGTCGTAGGACATCTGCGGCTCTACACCGCCCGCGCGCTACGGGAGTTCGTCGCCGCGTCCGGCTTCGAGGTCGTGGACCTGAAAGGCGCGCCCTTCCACGGCGTACCCCGCCCCCTGCGCCCCCTCGACCGGCTGGCCTGCTCAAGACCGTCACTTGCCTCGATCCTGCTGCTGCACGCGCGAAAGACATAGGGGGCGCGGCCATGTGGTGGGGAGTGGCGGCAGCCCTGGTGGCGAACCTCCTGTACAGCACCGGATTCGTGCTGGAGAAACGGGCGTTGGCCGCCCTGCCCGAGGTGACGGTCCGTCAACCGGCGCGGCTGCTGCGGCTGGTGCTCGGCAGCCCTCTGTGGATCGGCGGTTCGCTCGCCCTCGCCGCCGGTTTCGGCGCGCAGCTCGCCGTCTACCGGACGCTGCCGATCGCCGCCGCCCAGGGCATCTTCGTCTCCGGACTGGTCCTGCTCGTCCTGCTCTCGGCCCGGCTGCTGGGCGAGGAGACCACCGGACGGGAGCGGTACATGCTCGGCGCGATCCTCGCCGCGCTGCTCATGGTCGTGCTGTCGCTCAAGGAGGCCGGTCCGGGCGCCGACACGGTCAGCCGCAGCGCGCCGTATCCGCTGATCCTGCTGGTGTGCGTGCCCTCGCTGGCGGGCGGCGTGTGGCTCTACGGGGCCGCCGAGCGCCGCGCCCGCCACCGGCACCGCGCGCCGACCACGGGCGTGGAGTACGGGGTGGCCGTGGGCCTGCTGTACGGGGTCAGCTCGCTCGCCATCAAGGGCGTGTCGAGTTACCTGACGACAAGTGGGCTGGGACCTGCGGTAGTCGACCTGCTGGCGTCCCCGTACCCGTATCTCCTGCTGTTCACCGGCGCGTTCGGCCTGGTCCTGTCGCAGGCCGCGCTGCAACGCTGCCGAGCCTCGCTGATCGTGCCGGTGTGCACCACCGTGACCTGCCTGTACACGGCCGTCCTCGGCACGCTCTCGTTCGGCGAGGCGCTCCCGCACGACCCCTTGCGGCTCGCCCTGCGCCTGGCGGGCACCGCCCTCGCCGTCTCGGTCCTGCTGGCCATGCCCAAGCACGACCGGCCGACACCTCAGCCTCCACCTCCCTCTCCACCCCAACCCCCCATGGCCACCAAGGAGTTGACCCCTCCATGAAACCCGACGACCCGTTGCTGCGGATCCTGGCGTGCCCGCTCGACAAGGGCCCGCTGCACCTTCTCGTGCCGGACGGTCCCGCGGCCGACGAGGCCCTGTACAACCCGCGCCTGCACCGCCGTTACCCGATCGTCGACGGCATCCCGCAACTGCTGCCGTCGTCCGGCGAGCAGGTGTCGGACGACGAGCACGAAGCCCTTCTGGAGCGGCTGGAGCGGACGGCTCAGTGACTCCACCGCGCACTGTGGCCGCCCGGCTGGCCCCGCTCCTGCCCACCCGCCTGGTGGCCGCGGCCGCCAGGGCGGTCTACCCGCGCTTCGAGCCCGAGCTGGCCCGGCTGGCCGACCTGTGCCCGCCCGGCTGCGGCACGGCTGTGGACGTCGGCGGCTGGTACGGCCCGTGGACCCGGCGCCTCGCCGGCCGCGCCCGCCAGGTGGTGACCGTCGAACCGGTCCCCCACCTGGCCCGCCTCCTCACCTCCGCCGCCCCGCCGAACGTCCGCGTCGTCCAGGCCGCCGCCTCGGACCGCCCGGGCACGGCCCGCCTGTGGCTCCCGCCGGACGACGTCGGCGACCGGGGCGTGTCCTCCCTGGTGCGCCGCGACATCCACGCCCGCGCCCTGCACGTCCCCTGCGTCACCCTCGACGAACTCGGCCTGCGCGACGTCGACTTCATCAAGATCGACGTGGACGGCAGCGAACTCGCGGTGCTGCGCGGCGCGACGGGCCTGCTGGCCCGCGACCGCCCGGCCCTGTTCGTGGAACTGGAGTCCCGCATCCAGCCGATCGGCCCCGTCGTCACCTATCTGTCCCTGCTCAGATACGACGGCTGGGTGCTGCCCGGCTCGACCTGGGTACCGCTCGCGAAGTTCCCCCTGGAGGCACATCAGGAGAGCGCCTCGCACGTCGTCGCCCAGGGCCTGCTGGGCCGCGTCCTGCCCTTCCGCAACCACCCGCGCTACGTCAACTCGGTCCTCTTCCTCCCGGACGGCCGCCGTCCGGGTGTCAGTGCCGTGCGCGACCATGGTTCCCATGCCGTCCGCGAAACGCCCCGCTAGCCCCTTCACCGCAGTCGACTTCCAACTGGTCCTGCTGCGCCGCATGGCCGACCACAACCCGGACCTGGTGGAGGACGCCCGCCACGAACTGGGCGTCTCCATCGCCGACATGAGAGAGGCCAACAAGCGCTGGCAGGCGATGCTGCACTCCCCCCGCGGGCGAGCCGCCGCCTCCCGCTACCGCTCCGTCCTCGGCGCCCCGGAGTCGTCCGTCTCCCGCCGGATCGGCGACCTGGACTGCGAGGCGTGGCTCTGGCCCGTCCCCCTCTGGCCCGACCTGCGCTTCGAGGTACTGCTCGCTCCGAACGGCGCCGTCTGGAACGAGTGGCTGGTCCGCGCCCCGGGCGCCGAGGGCCCTGCCCTCCGCACCCTCGACGACCTCACCCCCTGGTCCTGCACGGTCGACGAGGCGGCCCGCGCCTTCGCCCCCGTCCGCCCCCTGGAGGGCACGGCCCCGACCCGCTGGGGTCTGGCGTTCACGGCCCCGGACGCGGCGGGCGTGCGGCGGGAAGTGGCGGCCGAATTCACCTGGGGGCTGCTGCAGCGCACGGCGGTCAACGGCTGAACCACGTCCGCAGAGCGGTCTCCAGCCCCTCGACGTCCGGCTCGGCCCCGCCCGCCCAGGCGATCGCCCCGTCCGGACGGACCAGTACGGCGTCGAGACCGTCGTAGGCGATGGACTCGACCTGGACGAGTTCGACCCGCCCCCGCCAGGGCCCGGCCGGCCGCACGTCCGGTGCGAGCAGGACGGGGAGCCCGCCCCGGGTGTACCGGCTCAGGTGTTCCTCGCGCGTGCCCGCCTTGAAGGTCAGGTCGGGGCAGTGCCGGCCGACCAGCGGGTGCGTGCTCCGGTACGGGAAGTCGTACGCGTCGGCGAGTCCGGACATCATGTCCCCGAGGCGGCGGTTGACCTCGGGCAGGTCCATCAGGTCGGAGAAGACGTCACGCAGGGCGTCGGTGTGCGGACCGGGGGCCAGCAGGGCGGACTGGGCGCGGGTGTTGTGCAGGACCCGGGCGCCGACCGGATGACGTTCGCCGGTGTAGCTGTCGAGGAGGCCCGGCGGGGCGTCGCCGCGCACCTCGGCGGCCAGTTTCCAGCCGAGGTTGGCCGCGTCCATCAGGCCGAGGTTGAGTCCCTGGCCGCCCATCGGCGAGTGGACGTGGGCGGCGTCTCCGGCGAGCAGGACGCGGCCGCGGCGGTAGGTGGCGGCCTGGCGGGCGTGGTCGGTGACGCGGAGGGTCTCGCCCGTGATGGCGACCGTGACGTCGACGCCCGTGACCCGGCGGACGCTGTTCTGCAGTTCCTCGGCGGTGAGCGGGGCCTCGCGGTCCTCGGGCGTGTCGCCGTAGTCGAAGGTGGCGAGCATGCCGGGGCCGTAGTGCAGGATGCCGCGGGGCTGCCGCCCGGCCGGCGGGAGCCGATCGGCGCCCTCGAGGATGTCGGCCTCGGCGCGGCGCGTCGTCATGGTCGGGGCCGTACCCGGGAAGGCGAAGCCGGTGAGGCGGCGCACGGTGCTGCGGCCGCCGTCGCAGCCGACCACGTGCCCGGCGCTCAACCGGTGCTCGCCGTGCGGGGCCACGACCGTCAGAGTCACGGTGTCGTCGTCCTGCGCGAGGCCGGTGACGGTGTGCTCGCGGCGGATCTCGACGCCGAGCCCGGTCGCGTACTCGGCGAGCAGCACCTCCAGTTCCGGCTGCCAGATCCACACGCCCCGGCGGTCGGGTTCGTCCTGGAGGTCCGGGTCGATCTTGAAGATGGCCGAGAAGTGGCCCTTCTCGCTGCCGTGGTCGCGGGCCTTGTCGGCGGTCCCCGCGGCTCCGTGCGCGGCCAGCCGCTCGCCCAGGCCACGGCGGGCCAGCGCCTCGGCGGCGAGCGGTCCGACCCCGCGCGCCTTGCGCTGCGGCGACGGGGCCGCGAGCCGTTCGAGGACCAGCGGTACGGCGCCCGCCAGGCGCAGTTCGGCCGCGAGCAGCAGTCCGACGGGCCCTGCTCCGACCACGATCACATCGGCGTCGTGGGTCATGCCCCACCCCTCCTTAACAAGTTAAGCGCACGGTCCCAACGCTCCCCTTAACTTGTTAAGCTGTCAAGCGCGGCCATCGAGCCGAACCGGCTGCCCTCACAGCGAGCCGGACCGCCTGTCATCGGGCGCCGCCGGCCACCGGGCGAGCGAGCCGAACCGGCGGGACCAGCGGGAAAGGACCGAGAACGGTTGGCCATCGACAAGGACCACGCGGCACGCACCGCCCTGCGCCTGCTCGACGCGGAAGGGCTGGAGAAGCTCACCGTGCGCCGCCTGGCCCGCGAACTCGGCGTCCAGGCCCCCGCGTTGTACTGGCACTTCGCGAACAAGCGCGCCCTGCTCGACCACATGACGGACGCGATGCTGGCGCCCGCCGCCGCACGCCTGGGCCACCCGCGCCCCGGGCAGCCCTGGTGGGAGTGGCTGGAGGAGACCCTCACCGGCCTGCGCCGCGCGCTGCTCGCCCACCGGGACGGCGCCGCGGTCGCCTCCGCCGCCGACCTGCGCCGGGCTCTCGCCCTCGGCCTGCACGCCGAGCGCATCACGGAGGTGCTGTACGAGTCGGGTTTCGCCCTGGCCGACGCCTCCCGCGCGGCCGGAGCGGCGATCCACTTCCTCGTCGGCCGCGTGGTCGAGGAACAGTCGCGCGGCGACGCGGAGACCGAGCGCGCGATGATCGCCGACGCGGACTTCCCGTTCCCGTTCATGGCCCGCTCACTGCACGCACGGCACGCGGCCGCCGCCACCCCGGACGACGACTTCGGCTACGCCCTGGCGATCGTCGTCACCGGCCTGCGCACCCTGCACGCGGACGCCGCCGCCACGGCTACCGCGCGGCCGCCAGAATCGCGTCCCTGACCACCGCCGCCGACCCGGGATGCAGGTCGAGGAAGAGATTCGGCTCGACGAGCTCCAGCTCCATCACCCGCGGCTCCCCGTCCTCGCCGTCGACGAGGTCCACGCGCGCGTACAGCAGCTCGGGCGCATCCGGTACGGCCGCCAGGGCCCGCTCCGCGACCGAGAGCTCCGCCGGGGTCGGGGTCCACGGCACCAGGTCCGGATGGGCCACCTTGTCGGCGTCGTACGCCGTGCCCGGCGCCAGCACCGCACCCTTGCGGCTGGCGTGCAGGAACCGCCCGCCGAAGAACTGCAGCGCCCGCTCTCCGCTCACGTCGATGCCGGCCAGATACGGCTGCACCATCGCCGTCAGCCCCTCCTCGTGCATGCGCGCGAGATGCCGTACGGCCGTGTCGTGGTCGCCCGGCAGGTAACGGGCGGCGTACCGGGCGCCCGCGCCCGAGGTCGGCTTGACGACGTACTCGTGGTCACCGGGCAGGTCGGGGGCGTCGCCGGGCGCGAGATACCGGGTCGGCACGACGGGCACGCCGGCCGCCGTCAGGTCCCCGAGGTACCGCTTGTCGGTGTTCCAGCGCACCACCTCCGCCGGATTGGCGAGCCTGGTGACCGCCCCGCACTTCTGCGCCCACGCCACGAACTCGCCCGCCCGCCAGCTGTAGTCCCAGGTCGACCGGATGACGACCAGGTCGAACCCGCCCCAGTCGGTGCCCGTGTCGTCCCAGGGCACGGCGACGGCCTCGGCCCCGGCGTCCCGCAACTCCCGCACCAGCACCGGAAGCCCGCGGTCCTTGCTGGGCAGCGGCCCGGGGTCGTAGGTGGCGAGTGCGACACGGGGCACGGGGGGCCTCCAGTCTCGTAGGTCATACGGCTGCTGCATGCAGCTTCTGCATACGGCTGCCGCACACCGCCGCTTCATACGGCGGTGGATCGCTTCGCAGGCTAACCGGGGCACCTGCAACCGAAGCAACCGGATTGACCTTCCCCCTCGGTGAAGCCCCAGCATCGACGACGGGAACGGAACGGCTTCGAGGTGCATTTCGAGCTGCACATGGAGGTGCCTGTGGAGGCCCGTACGGCCATGCTCACGATCGGCGCCTTCGCGCGCGCGTGCCGGCTGTCGCCGAAGGCCCTGCGCCTCTACGACGAACTGGAGCTGCTGCGCCCCGCCCGGGTCGACCCGCACACCGGCTACCGCTACTACGCGGTCGAGCAGCTGGAGCAGGCCCGGCTGGTGGCGTGGCTACGGCGGCTGGGCATGCCGCTGGCCCGCATCCGTGAGGTGTGCGCCCTCGAACCGGCGGCCGCCGCCGCGGAGATCCGCGCCTACTGGGCGGAGGTCGAGGCGGAGACGGCGGCACGGCGGGACCTCGCCGCGTTCCTGGTGGACCACCTGCAGACGGAACCGCGAAAGGACACCACGATGCTGGAACTGCGCTACTTCGCCCACTCGGACCGCGGCCGGGTACGCCCCGCCAACCAGGACACGGCCTACGCGGGCACCCGGCTGCTCGCGGTCGCCGACGGATTCGGCCCGGCAGGCGCACCCGCGAGCAGCGCGGCGGTCGAGGCGCTGCGCTTCCTGGACACGGACGAGCTGCCGGCGGGGAATGTGCTGAACCTTCTGGAGGAGGCGGTGCGGGGGGCGACGGATGCGGTCCGTGCCATGTCACATGGCACTGACAGTGGTGTGTCACATGCCACCGCCGATGCCATGTCACATGGCACCGCCCCGAACGGCACCACCCTCACCGCCCTCCTCTGGACGGGCTCCCGCCTGGCCCTCGTCCACATCGGTGACTCCCGCGCGTACCTGCTCCGCGACGGCACCCTCTCCCGCATCACCCACGACCACACAGTGGTCCAGTCGCTGATCGACGAGGGCCGCCTGACCGAGGAGGAGGCCACGGCCCACCCCCAACGGTCCCTGCTCCTCAAGGCCCTGGGCACCGCGACCCCGGACCTGCGCCTGCACGACGCCGCCCCCGGCGACCGCTATCTCCTGTGCTCGGACGGCCTGTCCGGCGTCGTGTCCGACGACCGGATCCAACGGCTGCTCACCGCCTCCGCCCCGGACGAGGCCGTACACGCCCTGCTGGACGCCGCGAACACGGCTGGCGGCCCGGACAACATCAGCTGTGTGGTGGCGGACGTGGTGGACGCGGCCTGACCAACTCCCTTTCCCGTACGGCAGGATCGGTGCATGTCGGTCTCCGGAACGGACGCGTACGACGGGCAGACCCATCTGCCGCCGCTCGTCGAGCGAGCCCTGACCGCCGCCCGGGCCCATGGCTTCCCCTACTCCTGCCGGCCCGAGCAGGACCGCCTGCTGCACGCCCTGGCGGGCGGGGCGAAGGAGGTCGTCGGGGAGACCGGGACGGCCTGCGGGGTCGGGCCGGCGTGGCCGGCCTCGGGCGCGCGCGAGGGCGTACGGCTGGTCGGCGTGGAGCGGGACCCGGAGCGGGCCCGGATCGCCGCCGGGGTCTTCGCCGACCGGCCGGAGGTGCGGGTGATCACCGGGGACTGGCGGCGGATCGCCGAGGACGCCCCGTACGACCTGCTCGTGCTGGACGGCGGCGGCACGGGCAAGACCCCGGGCGACGATCCCGCCGACCCGGCCGGGCTGCTCACCCCGGGCGGCATCGTCGTGATCGACGACTTCACCCCGGCCACCGCCGACCCGCCGCTGCACGACGGGGAGGTGGACCGGCCCCGCCTCCACTGGCTGCGCCATCCCGCCCTGCACACGATCGAGATCCCGTTGTCCCACGACCTGGCCACCCTCGTGGGCACCCGGCGCCGGCATCGACCTGGTACGGCGGCGCATGACGCCGAGGCCCGATGATGGTCGTGCCCGGCATCGAGGCCTCGAGCAAGCAGTGACCGCCGAACAGTCAGGAGTACGAAGCGTGACCTCCCTCTTCCCGGCCCTGGACAGCCCGAGCGAGCGGATCGCCCTGCGGTTCGGCGACCGGTCCCTGACGTACGCCGAGCTGGCCGCGGCGACCGGCGCCCTGGCGGAACGCCTCGCGGGCAGCGGCCGTATCGCGGTCTGGGCCACGCCGGCCCTGGAGACCGCGGTCGCCGTGGTGGCGGCACTCCGGGCCGGCGTCGCAGCGGTGCCGCTCAACCCCAAGTCGGGCGAGAAGGAGCTCGGGCACATCCTGTCCGACAGTGCGCCGACGGTGGTGCTGGCGGCACCCGGCGATGAACTCCCTTCGTCGGTAAGCGCGTTGGAGCGCGTCGATGTGGACGTCAGCGGCACGGGGAGCATCGCCCCCGCCCCCTCCGTCGGCGACGAGGATCCCGCCCTGATCGTCTACACCTCCGGCACGACCGGCCCGCCCAAGGGCGCCGTCCTGCCCCGCCGGGCGATCTCGACCACGCTGGACGCGCTCGCCGACGCCTGGCAGTGGACGGGCGACGACGTGCTCGTGCACGGGTTGCCGCTCTTCCATGTGCACGGGCTGGTGCTGGGCATCCTGGGCCCGCTGCGGCGCGGCGGATCCGTCCGGCATCTGGGCCGGTTCGGCACGGAGGGGGTGACGCGGGAGCTGAACGACGGCGCGACCATGCTGTTCGGCGTGCCGACGATGTACCACCGGATCGCCCAAGCCCTGTCCGAGGAGCCGGAGTTGGCGAAGGCGCTGGGGCGGGCCCGGCTGCTCGTGTCGGGTTCGGCCGCCCTCCCCGTGCACGACCACGAGCGCATCACGGCCGCGACGGGACGACGGGTCGTCGAGCGGTACGGCATGACGGAGACGCTCATGAACACCAGCGTGCGGGCGGACGGCGAGGCGCGTGCGGGCACGGTGGGGGTGCCGCTGCCGGGCGTCGAGCTGCGGCTCGTGGAGGAGGACGGTTCGGCCATCACCTCGTACGACGGCGAGACCGTGGGCGAGATCCAGGTCCGCGGCCCGAACCTCTTCACCGGTTACCTCAACCGGCCCGACGCGACGAAGGACGCTTTCACCGCCGACGGCTGGTTCCGCACCGGGGACATGGCGGTGCGCGATCGTGACGGGTACGTCCGTATCGTCGGCCGCAAGGCCACCGACCTGATCAAGAGCGGGGGTTACAAGATCGGGGCGGGTGAGATCGAGAACGCGCTGCTGGAGCATCCGGGGGTGCGGGAGGCGGCGGTCACCGGGGAGCCGGACGCGGACCTGGGTGAGCGGATCGTGGCCTGGGTGGTGCCGACCGATCCCCAAACACCGCCGAGTGCCGAGGAATTGGCCGACCACGTGGCCTCCCGCCTCGCCCCGCACAAGCGCCCCCGCGTCGTGCACTACCTCTCCGTCCTCCCCCGCAACGACATGGGCAAGATCATGAAGCGGGCCTTGAGCCGTGACTGAGCGCCTTTCCGCCCGCGCGTTCCTGACCCTGGTCGCGGACGACTCCACGTTCACCGAACTCCCTTACCCGGCAAGGGACTCCAAGCCCGACGGCCCTCTCGCCTGGCAGGGCTACGACGCCTCGCGCGCCCGCGCCGCGGAGCGCACCGGCGAGCACGAGTCCGTGGTGTGCGGCACCGCGAGCGTCGCGGGCACGCGGGTCGTTCTGATCGCCTTCGAGTTCGGCTTCCTCGGCGGCTCGCTCGGCGAACGCACCGGCGACAGGCTGGAGGCGGCGTACACGCACGCCCGCACGCACCGCCTCCCCGTCGTCCCGCTCGTGGCCACCGGCGGCAGCCGCATGCAGGAGGGCATGCTCGCGCTGACCCAACTCCAGCGCGTGGCCCGCCAGTCGGCGCTGACCCGCGAGGCGGGCCTGCCCCAGATCGCGGCGCTCCGGGACCCCACGACGGGCGGCGGCTGGGCCACCCTCGGCGCGGGCGCCGACGTGATCCTCGCCCTGCCGGACGCGCAGGTCGGCTTCGCGGGCTCCCGGGTCCGCCCACCGGACGCGGACCCGGCGGCGTACCGGGCGGAGGCCCAGGTGACGGCGGGCGCGGCCGACGCGGTGGTACCTCCGACGGAACTGCGGGAGACACTGGGCCGCTGGCTACGACTCCTGACGGGCGGCAAGGCGACACCCGCGCGCTCGCCGACGACACCGGAAGGCCTCGCCCCTGCTCCCGTGCCCGCCGCTCTGGGTTCCGTCGACCTGCCCGGCACCGGCTGGGACGCCGTCCGGCGTGCGCGTTCCGTCGAGCGGCCGCGTGCCGCGAGCTATCTGGACGCCTACTTCACGCACCGTGCCGCCATCAACGGCGACCGCTGCGGCGGGGCCGATCCCGACGGGATGCTGTGCGGCTTCGGGGAGCGGGACGGCCGTACCGTCGCCTACGCCGCGCAGACCGGGACCGCGACCCGGCCCGCCGGCTACCGCACCGCCGCCCGCCTGATCCGCCTCGCGGACCGGCTCCGCATCCCGGTGCTGACCCTGGTGGACACCCCGGGTGCGGCCAACGACGCGGAGGCGGAGCGGCAGGGCGCGGGCGCCGCGATCGCGGACCTGTTCGGCGCGGTGGCGGCCGCCCGTACGCCCATCACCACGCTGCTGATCGGCGAGGGCGGCTCCGGCGGCGCGCTGGCGCTGGCCGCGTCCGGCAACACCTGGGCCACACCGGACAGTTACTTCTCGGTGATCGCCCCGGAGCTCGCGGCAGCGATCCTCAAGCGACCGGCCGACCAGGTGGAGGCGACAGCCGATCAACTCCGCATCCGACCGCAGGACTTGGTGGATCTGGGGGTGATCCGGGGCATCGTCGGACCCGAACCGGAACCCGAACCCGACTCCCCGGCCCACCCCCGGGGCGAGGCATGAACGGACCCCCTTTATCTGACGTTTACATCGGTACATAAGCGACAAACCCCCATTCAGCCGCACCCCCACCCGGCCCCCCATAAAAGGCGCTCCCGGCCTCCCCACCCGCACGATGCCTAAGAGGCCCGCCACCCGGCGGCCCCACGGAACGAGGCCCGCCACCCCACCGGCGGCCCCCACCCCACGGTCTGCGCTCTCGGGAGGACCTTCCATGACCGCCAGTCTGGAGCAGTTGCGCCGCTGCCATTTCGCCGTCGATCTGGGGGCGGCCCGGACCCGCGTCTACGTCAAGGGCGCCGGCCTCGTCGTCGACCAGCCGTCCGCCGCCGCCGTGAACACCCGTACCGGCGCCCTCATCGCCGTGGGCGAGTTCGCCGAGAAGATGAAGGGCCGCACCCCGGACTACATCCGCGTCGTGCGCCCCGTGTCCGGCGGCACCGTCGTCGACATCGAGATGGCGCAGCGCATGCTCCGGCAGCTGCTCGGCGACAGGATCCGCCGCGCCCTGCGCCGCAAGCCCTTCCTGCGCGCCGCGGCCTGCACCCCGCACGACGCCGACCCGCTGGCCCAGCGGGCGGCCATCGAGACGCTCGTCGGACTCGGCGCACGCCGCGTGGAACTCGTCGACACGCTCATCGCCGCCGCCGTGGGGTGCGGACTGCCCGTGGAACAGCCCGAGGCCACCATGATCATGGTGTGCGGGGCCGCGGCCACCCAGGTGGCCGTGCTCTCCCTCGGGTCGATCGTGACCGCCGAGCGCGTTCCCGTCGGCGGCGAGGCCGTCGACCACGCGATCGTCCAACACCTGCGCCACGAGCACGAGTTGATGCTCCCCAGCCAGTCCGTACGACCGCTGCAGCTCGCCCTGTCCGGCAACGGTCTCACCCTCCAGGGGCCGGCGTCCACGGAGATCCACGGGCGGGACGTGGCCACCGGGCTCGCCCGTTCCGTACAGGTCGACACCGCCGCGGTGCGCGGCGCGATCGAGACGCCGCTGACCGCCGTACTCGACGGCATCGGCAGGGTGCTGCGGGCCTGCCCGCCCGACCTGGTCGCCGACCTCGTCGACCGCGGGATGACGATGGTGGGCGGGAGCGCGCTGCTCCCGGGCCTAGACCAGATGCTGCGGCAGGCCACCAACATGCCCGTGCACATCGCCGAACGGCCCGACGTGTGTGCCGTACAGGGCCTGGGCTACATGCTGGAGGGCAAGATCGAGCCACTGGCACTCGACACGAACGCCACCGAGCCCCCGAAGAAGCAACACCGCAGAGACGACACCGCAGGAACTGCGTCGTAGAGACCACGTCGTAGAAGACCCGTCGAAGAGACCGCACCGCGGAAACCGCAGCCGTGGAACAGGTCAACGGGCGAACCAGCAGCGGACCGTGGTGCCGCCGGGACCGGTGTGCACGCGGACGAGGTCCGCGACGAGGTTGACCATGAGGAGCCCGCGGCCACCGCGCTGTTCGCGGGCGGCGGGCCGGCGTCCGGCGAGCGGGTCGGTGAGGTGGCCCTTGTCGCGCACCTGGCACAGCACGTACCCGTCCTCGGCCCACACCCCGAGCGAGCCCGAACCGCCGCCGTGCACCACGCTGTTGGTGGCCAGTTCGGCGGTGGCCAGCGCCAGGTCCTCGACGCGGGCGGGCGTGAGACCGAGCCGTACGCCCTCGTCGATGGCGAGGTGCCGGGCCTCGGCGAGGGAGTCGTCGTCGAAGCGGAAGGGCACCACGTCCACCGCGGGCGGCAGCGGTTCGTTGTAGCGGGCCATGACGGCGTCGGGGGCGTAGGCCCCGCTGTCCTCCTTCCGCCCGGACCCGGCCCGGACGACGGTGGGGTGGGTGGCGTACGCGTCGGCGACGGCCTGCGGGTCGAGGCGCCGGGTGTCGTACGGGCACAGGACGGTCGCGCTGCGACCCCGGAAGGCCGCGTTGATCAGCGCCTCGTGCTGGACGCAGGCGGGGTACTCGATGGGTGTACGGCCAGCCCAGATCGGTTCGCCGATGATGCTCACGCGCGCGCCGGACGGCTGGGCGTCGGCGAAGGCGCGCAGCACGGCGGGGATGATCCGGCCGGGGTTGCGTCCGACCACCCGCATGTCCAGGAACCGCACGGAGTCGGCGTCGGCGCCCAGTCCGTCCCGGATCAGCCGGAGGTTCTCCGCGGGCACGGCCACGGCCACGGGTTCGCCGGCCGCGAGGGCGTCACGGACGAAGGGCACGGTGCCCGCGACGTATTCGTCCTCGTCGCCGTAGAAGAGGGCGCGGTGCAGGAAAGGGTCGAGGGTGGCGAACGACTCGGTGGCGCTCATGACGTCGACACCGCGACCACGGCCTCGACGAAGGTCACGGCCGACAGTTCCAGTCGGTCCACCCGCCCACCGCCGTCCCGTCTGTCTCACGAGCTTCCCCGATGTGAGGCGCGTACCCCCGACGGGCGGCTGTCATTCCCTCGGCAGGGGTGTATTCCAAGGGGCTCGGGGCAGGTGCACGGTCAGCACCGCCGGGCCCCCGCAGAGCTGGGTGGGGAAGGCTCCCTGGATGCTCCACGGGCGGATGTCCGGCGGCGAAGAGGCACGCGACATCACCGGCGATCGCCGGCCTGAAGGACCGTGAAGAACACTGTCGGGGACCATCGAGGCGGGGACCACCAAGGCGGGGACATGACCTCAGCGGCACACACACCGCTCGCGGGGCGGCTGAACACCCTGGTCATCGACGGCCGCGTGGACGCGGGCCGGGCCGTACTCGTTCCGCGGGGAGAGCTCGTCCACGGCTGCGCGGACACCCTGGCCAGGACGCTGAAGGACCTGCCGGCCGACACCAGCCGGGTGGACCTGGACATGGGCGGCGTCGTCTTCATGGACACGGCGGGACTGCAGTTCCTGGACCTTCTGGACTCCTACGGCCACCGACACCGCATCCCGGTACGGGCCACGCACTGGAACGGCCAGCCCCGCCGAATCCTGGAGCTCGCCGGCCTGGACACGAGCGACCCCCTGCACCACACGGCCGACCCGTCCGACCCGTCCGGCCTGTCCTGCCCATCGGACTTGCCCTACCCGTCCGACGCGTCCGACCTCTCCGCCCTCTCCGACCTCTCCCTCTCCAACCCGGAACCCGGCCCGCCCGCCGCCTCCGCGGTGGCTCTGGAGCGCGCCGAGCAGCTGGACGTACTGCGCGAGGAGGTCGAGCAGCTGCGGCGGGCGATCGTCTCCCGCCCGGTCATCGACCAGGCGCGCGGCGTCCTGATGGCCACCCACGCCTGCACCTCGGACGAGGCGTGGAACGTCCTGCGGGAGGCCTCCCAGCTCTCCAACACCAAGCTGCGCACGGTGGCCGCGGCGGTCACGGCCGGCGCGGAGACCGACGGCCCGGCCCCTCCGCAGGAGCTGCGCCGGGCCCTGCGCACGGCGATCACGCGCTGCCTGGGCCGCCCTCGCCAGGACATCGTCACCACGACGCCGATACGCCAGGATCCGTCCTGACATCGGTACGGCACGATCCGTACATCAATACGGCAGGATCCGTCCCGAAGGTGTCCTGCGGTCGATCGTGGTGTCGCGGGGCGCGGAGGGCCGGCGGTTGACGCGGACGCGGATCTGGCGGTTCATGACGCCCTCCTCGGGCCTCGGGACCTACTGGCTGACATGAACCAGCTGGTCCGTGCGGCATCCCGGCACATCGTGCCCACGGAGGCACATGCACTGCCTCCGCAGCAGGAGCAGACCCGGGTCCTCTACTCCCCCGGGAGGAGGATGCCCCCTGGGCGCCTGTCCAACTCAACGATCGTTTTTTGGCCGATAAACGATCGTTGAGAGACCGGGGAGTACCCCTAGGCTGCGAGGCGCACCGCACCACAGTCGTCGATCTCCGGCTCAGGGAGCACCTGGTGGAGCCACCCACGCATCTCCCCGAGACTCTTCGGCGCCTCGCCGCGCTCGCCGAAGAACAGGGCCTGGCCCGGTCGGACCTGCTCGACCCGCGCGAACTGGCGGCCGGGACGGCCCTGCCCGAGAGCACCGTGCGCACCCTGCTGAAGGGCGGCACCGCTCCGGCCGACAAGGTCAACGACCGTGTCTGCACCCGCCTCAGCACCCTGGCGGACGCCCATCTGGCGCGTACGGGCGGCCGTATGTCGGATCTCGCCGCCGACATCCACCGACGTCTGGGCGTCTCCGAGTACTGGGCGCGTCAGGTGTGCGCCGGCAAGAAGGTGCCCAGCGTCGAATTCCTGCACGGCCTGGTGGAGTTCTTCGGCGTCGAGGGAGGAGAGGCGTTCTTCACGGCACCGGCCGCCGAAGCTCTGGACCGCGTACTGCTGCCCGTCCTGCGGAAGTTGGAGGGCCGGGCCGAACAGCCGGATCCCGTACGGGCCTTGATGGACCGTTACGGCGTACAGGCCGCCGACCTGCGGCGGCACGGCGCGATGACACCGGAGCAGCTGGACCGGCTCCTGGAAGGGGTCATCAGATCGGCGATACCGCAGGAAGCCCAACAGGCCGGGGTCTCCCGCGAATTCGGCACATCCCGCTCATCCCGTGAATCCCGTGAATCCCGGGAGAAGGACACCATCCGATGACCACCACCAAGGCGATGAAGTCCCTGCTGGCCGCCCTGGGCAAGGAGGCGTCGAAGTCGATCTCACGGCCGGCGGAACCGAGGGCCGTGATGGAGGGGTTCTGCCGGGCCATGAGTGTCCGCGCCGGGCGGCCGGTCCAGCTGGTGTTCCGGGCGTTCCCGCCGGAGATCCCCGTGTCGGGCATGCGCCTGGACTGCGGGGACCGATCCATCATCGTGGTGGAGGAGGGCACGGTCGCCGAGGCCCAACTGGTCATCCTGGGCCACGAGTTGTGGCACGAGGAGCAGGGCTCCTGCGACGGCCACGCCGTCGGCCCGGCGGCCGCACGCGCCCTCACCGGCGGCCAGACGCCCGAGGCGCTGCGGCTGGCCGCACAGCAGGTCCTCGCCTCCGAGGAGGTCCCCCGCGGGCTGTGCCGTACGGTGGCGGCGCGGTCCGCCTCGGCCGACGATCACGAGGTGGACGCGGAGACGTTCGGCCTGCTCTTCGGCCGCGAGGTGCGCACCTGGATGACCGGGCGGTACGCGCAGGGCCCGGTCACACCGGCCACGGTGGAGGGCCGTATCAACCTGTCGCTGAGCAACCGCGGCGGTCGCATCCTCTGATGGACCCTCGCTTCCACATCCCGTACGCCGTGCCCACCGCACTGCTGGCGACGGCGCTCGTCGTGAAGCTCCCGACGTTCGTGCGTGCCTGGCGCGATCCCGACGTACGGGCGACGACCCTGCTGCTGACCTGGGCCACGGCCGTCCTCGTCGTCATCACACCCGTCAACATCGAGCGGCTCAACGATCTGACGGGCGTGCCCAACATCGCCTCGCCCTGGGCCTATTCGTTCCTGACCGCGTTCTGCGCCACCGGCCTGACGATGATCATCCGGTGGCGCGAGGAGCCGTCCGAGCGCCGCCGCCGCAGGATGCGCCGCATCTACTGGGCGTACGCGGGCGTGGTCGTCGCTCTGTGGGGGACGTTCCTGCTGGCCGACGCGCCCGAGCCGCGGATCTACGACCTGGACACCTACTACGCCGACACGCCGTGGATGCGCGAGCACATCCTGCTCTATCTGACCGCGCACATGGTGTCGTGCCTGGTCGCCGCCTCCATGCTGTGGAAGTGGTTCCCGGAGGTCGAGAACCGCTGGCTGAAATCGGGGGTCGTCCTCCTTCAGCTCGGCTTCGCGTCCGGCCTGCTCTTCGACGCGGCGAAACTGACGGCGGTCGGCGCCCGCTGGTCGGGCACCGACTGGGATGCCCTCAGCACCACCGCGGCCCCGCCCTTCGCGCTCATGGAAGCGGCCCTGGTGGCGCTCGGGTTCCTGGTGCCGCAGGTGGGACCGTTTCTGCAGAGGTGGGTCCGCGACCAGCGCGAACACCGGCGGCTCCGGCCGCTGTGGCGGGCGGTGCACGTCCTCGGAGCGTCGGCCGCACCGGCCCGCCTCGGCTTCTGGGCCCCGCTGGACCTGCGCCTGATGCAGCGCCGCCAGCGCATCCACGACGCCCTGCGCCTGCTCAACCCGTACGTCGACCACGTCCTGTACCAACGGGCCTACGAGGCCGCACTGCCCGCCGACGACGAGGCGAGGGCGCGAGGGGTGGCCGGCGCCGTCGCGGTCCTCGCCGCGCTCGACGCCCGGCGCGCCGGAGCCCCGCCCGCGGCCGGCGCCGGGTCCGCGCAGGCCGGCGCCCAGGTGACCGGCGACATCGAGTCCGTCTCCCGGGCGCTGCGGCGCCCTCGCACCGTCGGCGCCCTCCGCCGACGGCTGACCAGCACAGAAAGCACGATCACCCATGCCTGACAGACTCACCGCCCGCCGGCCCTCCGCCGTCGTCATCGGCGGCAGCATCGCCGGCCTGTTCGCCGCGGCCGTGCTCGCCGAGTTCGCCGACGTCACGGTCGTCGAGCGGGACGCGCTGCCCGAGGGGCCCGAGCCCCGCCGCGGCGTTCCCCAGGCCCGGCACGCGCACCTGGTGTGGAGCGGTGGCGTCGGGGCCTTCGACGAGCTGCTGCCCGGCCTCGTCGAGGAGCTCGTCGCGAAGGGCGCCCGGCTGGTGCACATCATGGGCGACATGGTCTCCCGGGCCCCCAACGAGATCTGGTTCCGCCGTTTCACGGCCACCCACCACCGCAACCTGGTGTGCTCCCGCGACCTGCTCGACGCGGTGATACGCGCCCGCGTCCTCGCCGACGACCGCATGACGCTCCGTCAGAACACCACCGCCCTGGGCCTGGAGGGCGACGCCGCCCGCGTGACGGGCGTCCGCGTCCGCACCGGCGACGAGGAACTCACCCTGTCCGCCGATCTCGTGGTCGACGCCTCCGGCCGCGGCTCCCACGCACCCCGCTGGCTCACGGACCTCGGCCTGCCGCAGGTCACCGAACGCGAGGTGAACGCCGGCGTCGCCTACGCCACCCGTCTCTACCGGGCCCCGGGCACATCCGCCGCCGGCGACTTCCCGATCGTCAACGTCCAGGCGAACGCCGCGAAGGCGCCCGGCCGGGGCGGCATCATCCTGCCCGTCGAGGGCGACCGCTGGGTCGTCACCCTGTCCGGCACCCGTGGCGGCGAACCCGGCGCCGACCCCGAAGCCTTCGCGGACTTCGCCCTCGCCCTCGGCGACCCGGTCATCGGCGAACTGATCAAGGACGCCGAGCCGCTCGGCGCCGTCGCCACCACCCGCAGCACCGCCAACCGGCGCCGCTACTTCGAGAAGATGCGGCCCTGGCCCGACGGCTTCACGGTCCTCGGCGACGCGATCGCCGGTTACAACCCGGTCTACGGCCACGGACTCACCGTCGCCGCCCAGTGCGCCCTCGCCCTGCGCACCGTCCTGAGCTCCGCCTCCCTCACCGCGCCCGGCACCGCCCGCCGCGTCCAGCGCGCCGCAGCCCGCCCGGTCGCCACCGCCTGGGACCTGGCCGTGGGCCAGGACGCGTTCTACCCCGGCGCCACGGCCACGCCCCCGACCGCCCTGCAACGCTTCCTCGCCCGCTTCGTCGACCACGCCGTCGCCACCGGAGCCCGCAACCCGCGCGCCCTCGGCGCCCTCCTCGACGTCATGAGCCTCGAGAAGCCCGCGACCCGCCTCTTCTCGCCCGACATGCTGATCCCGATGCTGTTCGGCCCGAGGAAGCCGCACCTGCAGGCCCCGCCCCTGACCGAGGCGGAACGGAAAACCGCCGCTCCGCACTGACGTCCGCGGACCGCCGAGGCGCACACTGGAGCCATGCGGATACGCACACCCCCGGGCACCGTCCGGTGGCACCGTGCCGTACGGAGCCTCGCGCGCCTCCACCACCGCCCCGCCCCGGCCCGCCCGTCGCGCCCGGCCCAGCTGCGCGCACTGGTGGCCGTCCTGGACGAGGCGGTCGCCGCGCAGACCCCGGCCGACGCGGCGGTGGCCGCCTGCGGCGAACCGGGGCCCGTCTCCCGCCAGACGGCACGCGCGTGCGGCCGGCAGAGCATCACCCTGCACCGTCTGCGCACGCGACTGCAGGACCTCGAACTCACCGAACCGGACCTGGTACGGGCGCAGGCCCACGCGGCACGGTTGCTGGCCTACGACCTCTGGATGCTGCGCGAGTCCCTGAACCTGGCCTTCACGGTCCACCGGGAGCCCCGCACCGAGGCCGCCCGCCTGCGCGTCAACGGCCTGGGCCGCCACGCCGACGACCTACGCCGCCTGCGCGACGGACTCCGCGCGGAGGCGGGCTGACTCCCCTGCCTCCGCGCCGACTTGAGTCGTTCGGTGGCGAATCAGCCTTCCAGGTAGGCGAGTACGGCGAGGATCCGGCGGTTGTCGTCCTCGGACGGTTCGAGTCCGAGCTTGGTGAAGATGCTGTAGCTGTGCTTGCTGACGGTCTTCTCGCTGACGAACATCCGGCCGGCGATGGCGGCGTTGGAGCGGCCCTGCGCCATCAGCGAGAGCACCTCGTGCTCACGCGGGGTCAGCTCCAGCAGGAGCGGGTCCGCCGAGCGGTGTGTGAGGAGGGCCCTGACCACGTCGGGATCCATGACCGTGCTGCCGGCGGCGACCTGCCGGATGTTGGCGACGAACTGGCCGACGTCCATCACCCGGTCCTTCAACAGGTAGCCCACCGCCCCGGCGCGGTCCGACATCAACTCCCTGGCGTACAGCTGCTCGACGTACTGCGAGAGCACCACGACGGGCAGGCCGGGGATCCGCTTGCGTACGTCGATCACGGCGCGCAGGCCCTCGTCGGTGAAGGTCGGAGGCAGCCGTACGTCGACCACCGCGACGTCGGGCCGGTGGGTGGTCAACGCCCTGATCAGGGAAGGGCCGTTGTCGACGGCGTCGACGACCTCGAAGCCGTTGGCGCGGAAGATCCTGATCAGGCCCTCCCGGAGCAGGGCGAGGTCTTCGGCTATGACGATGCGCACGGCAGCGACATCCTTATCTCGGTGGGTCCGCCGGGCGGACTGTCGGCGGTCAGGGTGCCGTCGAAGGCCGCCAGCCGGCGCGCGATGCCCCGCAGGCCGGTGCCGGTTCCAGCGTCGGGGCTGGCGCCGCCGCGACCGTCGTCCCACACCCGCATCGTCAGCAGCCCCGCCCTCCTGTCCGGATGGGGCGTGAACTCCACGGTGATCCGGATGTGTTGGGCCTGCGCGTGCTTGATGGCGTTCGTCAGGGCCTCGGCGACGGCGAAGTAAGCCGCGGACTCGACCGGCGCGGGCAGCCGTCCGGGCAGGCGGGTGACCACCGTCGTCGGTATCGGGTTGGCCAGGGCCAGGGCCTGCAGGGCGCCGTCCAGGCCCCGGTCCGCGAGCACCGGCGGATGGATGCCGCGTACCAGGTCGCGCAGTTCGGCCAGGGCGCCGGCGGTCGATGCGCGGGCCTCGGCCAACAGTTCCTGGACGGCCTGCGGATCGTCGTGCAGGAGCTGTTCGGCCAGACCCAGACTCATGCCCAGCGACACCAGTCGGGCCTGCGCGCCGTCGTGCAGGTCCCGTTCGATACGGCGCAGTTCGCCCGCCTGGATGTCGACGGTATCGGCCCTCGATGCGGCCAAGTGCGCGACACGGGCCCGCAGTTGGGCCTGCGCGGTCGGCGCCAGCAGGGAGCGGATCACCAGGGCGTCGAGGTTCGCCAGCCGCGCGGCGGTGGCGTACCAGAGCAGGAAGAACACCGGGCCGAGCGGAACCAGCGCGAACGACTCCTGGACGCTGTGCAGACGAAAGCCGTTGCCCAGCGGCGTACGGAACACCTCGGCAGGGGTCAGCGCGTACAGCAACGGATAGCTCAGGTAGAAGACGCCGGCGAGGAAGAGCAGGAACGACAGCCCGTAGGTGAACCATCCGGTGATCGAGTTGACCACCAGCCAGGCCCAGTCCCGCCAGGTCGCCGGGTCACGCAGGATCGCCCACAGCCGTACCGGCCAACTGCCGTCGGGCGTCGGCAAGTAGGGACGTTCCACCGGTTCACCGAGCCGGTCGGCGGCCCACTGGCGGTGCAGATCGGCGAACCAGCGCACCAGGACGGTCGACAGCAGGGTCAGTGGTACGCCGACCCCGAGCGCTACGACCGCCACCGAGGTGATCCAGAGTGTGAGCAGACCGAAACCCAGGACCGCGCCGAGCAGCAGCACCAGGGACCAGCCCAGCAGGGTCATCCGCGGGGCGAGACCGGAACGCAGGGCGAGACCGACGCGCGGGGCGAGCCCAGGTCGCGGGGCAACACCGGTAGCGGGACGTTCCCCCGACTGCGGTGTGCCACGGGGGGAATGACGCTCGCCGGAGTAGGTCATCACGCTCCATCGTCGTGCCTCGGGCCAGAAGTTGATGATGACCGGCGGGCCGACGTCCGCGCACTGGGGTTACCTCCACCATCGCGGGGGCCCAGCACCCGTGTTCTCCGTCCCCGTGGCCGGGAGGCTGGAGCGGTCGGAAGGCGTGGCGCGGCACAAGCCCCACGCGGATTCGATCGACCCATCCCCCTGTCCAGGAGGACACCTCATGCCCCGGAACACGCCCTACCCGCCCAACCCGCGCCCCGCTCGGCGGGCATACCTGACCCTGGCCCTGGCCACGGCACTCACGGCTTCGCTCACGGCCTGCGAGACGTCCGCCGCGGCGCAGGGCACCGCCCACACCCCGACCGGACGACCCAGCGCGGTAACAACCCAGGAAGCCCAACTGGCAAGGCTCGCCCAGCAGAACGTGGCCGCCGGAGCCCCCGGCGTCGTCGTACGTATCGACAAGGGCAACGGGCCGGCGATCGCGATCACCCGGCAGGCGCCCTGGACCAGGGCCGACCACACGCTCGCCGCGAGCGACGAGTTCCGGATGGGTTCCAACACCAAGACGATGGTCGCCACCGTGGTTCTCCAACTGGTCGCCGAACACCGGCTCCGGCTGACCGACCCGGTGGAGAAATGGCTGCCCGGCCTCATCCCGAACGGGTCCGCGATCACCCTGCGGATGCTGCTCGACCACACCAGCGGCCTGTCCAACTACACCTACGACCCCGACGTCCTGAAGGCGTTCACCGGTCAGGACCCCAGGCAGTGGACCCCCGAGGACCTGATCGCCGCGGCCGTCCGGCACGACCCGCTGTTCGTGCCCGGTACCGGCTACTCCTACAGCAACACCAACTACGTAGCGCTCGGCCTGGTCGCCGAGAAGGCCACCGGACACAGCCTGAGCGACCTGATCCAGAAGCGGATCGCCAAGCCGCTGCACCTGAAGAACACCTACCTGGTCACCGACTCCGGTGACGTGACGAAGAGCCCCGATCTCGCCCACGGCTACGAACCCGACGCCGCCCACCTGGCCCCTGTGCTTCCCGCCGGCACGCCCGCCGGGACGGCGTTCGTCGGCCCCGCCCGGCCCGCCGGCTACGTCGACACCACCCGGATCAACCTCAGCACGGAATGGGCCGCCGGGGGCATGGTCTCCACCGCGCAGGACTGGGCCCGGTTCGACACCGCGCTGATGTCCGGCAAGCTCCTGCCGCCCGCCCAGCTCAAGGAAATGAAGACCACGGTCGCGGAGGAGAGCGGCAACCCGAACCGCTACGGCCTCGGCCTGGAGAAGAAGGTCACCCCCTGTGGCACCGTCTGGGGCCACGACGGCCAGGTCCCCGGCTACTCCAGCTGGGACTACACCGACAACACCGGCCGACGCACCGTCTCGGTCTTCACCACGACCATCTTCGGCATCGCGAACCCCAAGACCGCCGCCACCAACCAGGCCCTCCTGAACGCCGCGATCTGCACGATGCTCGACAAGCCGATCCCCACCACACCCACGCCGGCGCCGACCGACTCCTGAGCCCTCACCACCACGCCAGGGTCGACACAGCCGCGCCGCCCAGGTGCGTACGTCGGACCTACTGGCCGATTCCCACAGCCTGGTGATCATGCAGGGGTCCTACCGCGCTGCGAGCACGCTCCGCCTCGCCGCCGGACAGCCCCTGGTGTGCCACCGCTCGGAGCCGACCACCCAGTTCGTCGTGGGGGCCTCGACCGCCCCACCGTGGTGAGCGCCGTATGCCCCGGGTGAGGCGGTCGAGCGCTTCGTCGATCTTCCCGCGCAGGTCGCCCTGCCGGTAATGGCGTGCTGCCGCGGACGGTTGTTGTGCGGTCACGGGAACGTCCTTCCGGTCATGGGTGATCGAAGCGCGGCCGAAGGTCCCGAGTGGCTTCGGACCGTGGGGCGAAGGCGGCGGATGCAGGGGTGTTGTCCTAGTCGTGATCGGTGGCGAGGGCGACGTGCCGCCAGGCGTCCAACTCCTTGCGGAAGGTGCCCAGTTTGGCGTCGAAGGCTTGCAGGGTGTCGGCTCCGAGCGGGAGGCGCAGGGGCGGCTCGGGGGCGGCGGCGATCTCCACGATGGCGCGCGCGGCCTTGACGGGGTCGCCGGGCTGGGTGTGGTTCAGGCTCGCGGCGGCCGCACGCATCTCACCGGCGGTGGGCGCGTAGTCGTCGATGGTGTCGGGGCCGGTGTGGAGGCTGGTGGGTCGAGGAAGTCGGTGCGGAAGAAGCCGGGTTCCACGAGCGTCACGTGGATGCCGAGGGGGGCCAGTTCGGTGTGGAGGGTCTCGGTGAAGCCCTCGACGGCGAACTTCGTGGAGGCGTAGATGCCCCAGCCCGGCGCGGTGGCGAAGCCCACGATGGAACTGATGTTGATCACGTGGCCGGAGCGCCGGCGGCGCAGTACCGGCAGCGCCTGGCTCATCGCCTCCATGGCTCTGACAGCGGTGGCCGCCGTCCTGCTGGGCATCGCGGTGCTCGGCACCCAGGACGACGTGCTCATCCGGCTCGACAAACCCGAACGGACGCCGACCGCCACGGAGTCCCTGATCGCCCGGCTGCCCCGCCTGTCGATGATCACCGGCCTGTTCGCCCTCGCCTGGCTGATCGTGGTGGTCCTGATGATCGTCCGCCCCGGCTCAACGACAGGCGCGTAACGGCTCAGGAAAGGGAGCCCGGTTCACCGCCGGCGGCGACTGGACAGGCTTCGTCGATCCCTCGGCGCTTTCTCGCCCGCCAGGACGACAAGCGACTGCCCGTGGCGTTCGTCGTGGAGGCCGTACGGATCGCTGAGTCGGAGCCGGCCGACCGGTCGTGACGCCTGTGCGGCCGCCGCGGCGGTGGACGTAGCCCTGGCATGGCCCTACGCCGTGTTGTCAGTCAACGCCCGGCATCCCCCCTGTCAACGCAGCGTCGACATTGGGCGGTTGTGGGAACTGCGCCGGGACCGCCGGGGTGAACGGAGCCTCGGCGAGGGCTTCGACCGGTCCGGCCGGCAGTGTCGGCAGGATGTGGTCCTCCCACCAGGACAGGGCCAGCACGGTGGCGAGCAGGACGAAGGGGGTCAACGCAGGAATGATCAGCGCGTACATGTGTACCGCCTGTTGTGGGACGCGTGCGACGCGGCGGGCAGCAGCTCGGTGCCCGCTCGGGGCGCATCGGGTGCACCAGTAGCGTGATGACGGGGCGTGCGGGAACGGCCTCGCTCGTGACGCGGCGGGTTCCGACACCGATGCGCGGGGTGCGCCCCCTGGGGAGCGCGCTGGCGGTGCGACGCTGCCGGGGGCAGGGGCGGCATGGCGCACGCTAGCCCTCGCAGCGGTACCCCGACAGGTGGCAAGCAGCCATCCATGCCGGCCAGGCAGGACGCGCTGACGCCACCCGTATCCGCAACCTTTGGGCAGGACTACGCTGTGGGGTGAGGCCCCAGTCCCCGGTATCGAAGCTGTGTCCCGCTCCCGGGGAGGCCCGTCGTGTTCGTCCTGCTCCTCATCCTCATCGCGGTCCTGTTCGGCTTCGGCTTCCTGCAGCCCGTCTGGTGGGCGGCCGCGGCGGTGCTGGTCTACGGCGCCACCCGCTACGGCCGTGATCGTGGCGGAGGCGGGAGCCGCAGCGGCGGTTCCGACCTCGGGGATTACCGGGACTACCGGGAGCGCCGGGACCGTCGCGAACGCTGGGACCGCCGCTACAGCCGCCAGAACCGGGCGCGCTGGCGGCGCGAGGACCGTCGGGACCACGACCACCACAGGTGACGGTGAAGTGGACCGCCAGCCACGGGCTCCGGGACGGCTCCAGCCGGGCCGGACGTCGCGATCGCCAAGAGGCGCATGCCATCCAACGCACAACCGTGATCCGACAGGAGTGGTGGGAACGGCGGGCCGAGGCCACGTGGGGGAACGCGCTGCCGTCGAGGCCCTGCTGCATCGGCCCGGCTCAGCCGGGGGAACTCTGCGGTAAGTCGCTCCGGTCGGACCGGGTGATACCGGTGGCGGCCAGAATCCGCTCGGCCGAGACGGCGTTGTCGTCCTGTACGGCCAAGACCATCGCGGCGTGCGCGGGGCCGACAGCGGTCCCCGGCGGGATCACCAGGAACAGGAAGTGGTCCTGGTCGCCACGGGTGACGATCATGGTGTTGTCGCCCACGGCGGACCAGTCGATGCGGACCATGTGCCCGTCGACGAACAGATGGCCAGGGGACCCGTCCCAATCGCTCGCGTCGAGGCCCACGCGGGCGATCGGGCCCAGACGAGCCGTCAGCGCGGTGAGGAGCCCCGACAGCTCGCTCTTGAGGTCGCGGGTCCGCGGCCACCACGCTCCGTCGAACGTCCCCGTGCGCTTGGCTGTCGTCTCCATCCGCAGGACCGCGGTGCCGGGAAGCACCGGCTCACTGCTGGTGTCCGCCAGAAGCCTGACGGGGGGTGCGGCGGGGAACACGGCAACTCACCTCCCCGCCGTCCGGATCCGGGTCCGACGCCGTGGCCGGAGCCGTCCGCGTCCCCCGTCGCGGTGGTCGTGGCGATCGACGGCGCCACTCGTTCCGGCACGACCGCGAAGCTTCCGCGGGGCCGACGGCGCCGGCCCATGGACAGCCGACCAGGAGCGGCCGTAGTGGAAAGCGGCGATGCGCTCGTCGTGCTGGTTGTTGAGCAGATGGATCAGGAGCACACCCACAGCGACCATCGCCAGGAGCACCGCCACCGTCACAAAGGTCTCCATGGCCCTCACATCCCCTGTGCCGGATCCGGGGTCGGAAGAGCGGCGGCCGGGATGCCGAGTACCGGAGCGGTGACTGCCGGAATCCGTGGCGGTGAGATCGGACCGCGGTCGATCCCGGACACGGTGCGCAGGCGCGCCGCCTCGTCCATCAGCCGGCCCGTGGCCGACGTGCGCAGCGGGTCGCTCACGGCGGCCATCAGCCAGGCGGCCGTGACGGGAACCGTCTGCGGATCGAGCAGGGCGGTCAATGAGGGAAGTTCCACGCCCGGATAACAGGCGCGGGACCACCAGGCGCCATCCAGCAGATCCGGTGTCGAACCGGTGAGTGCCTGCGACGCGCGGAGAGAAGGAAAGGAGGGCCGGTCTTCGAGCCTCGGTGTGTACGAAACGGTCGCGGTCATGATGCGAACCCTGCTCCGGGCCGGCCCGACCGGCCCGGTGTGATCAATCGCCGAAAACGACACGGGCGTGAAGGCCGGTGCGCGAAATACCCTCGGTAACACCAGGATACTCCTCGGCCGACCGTACGGACTCTGCTGACGGCCACCTACGCCGGCCTGCGTACCGATCCTCGTCGAGCACAACAGCCGCACCAAGCAACGACAACTCGGCATGGACACCACGTCCGTTCAGGGCGACAACGCCGACCGTCTCCCCGGCGGGGGCAGCCGCTGAAGCAGCTCCCAGAGCGGCCGTGAACCTCCCGCCCACCTCCCCAGCGTTCCGCGGTCGACCAGATGCAGCTTCTGGGACTTCGCGAGCGGCACACACCCCGCGGTGAAGCGTCCGTTCGTCACCAGGACCACCACGTCCCCGCCGTGCAGCTGCCGACCGGTGCCATTGAGCACATGCAGATCCGGGGTACCCACCGGCGACCCCGAAACCCCGTCCTGCCGGTGCTTGCACTGGATCACCCAGCGCCTGCCCAGCGGATCGGTCGCCGTCACATCCGCGCCGTTGTCCCCGGCCCCGCCCACCTGTAGGGCATCCGCACAGCCGTCACGGCGCATCAGGTCCCGTACCGCGAACTCGAAGTCCTCGTGGTGGAGCCCGTCGAGCTGAGGGAGCCCGTAGCGCAGCCTCCGCACGTGCACCCGCTGCCAGCGGGCGCTCACCGCCCACTGCGTGAGCCAGAGACCACCGGCCCCCGCCACGACGGCGGCGAGCACGGCGAGCAACCACCAGTTGCCCAGCAGCCCCTGCCCCACGGCGCCGCAGAACCCGACACCCGCGGCGGCCGCTATGGTCAGCGTCAACGGCTGGGGCCCTCTGGGCTTCGTCAGGGTCGGGGCGCGCTTCGCGGGCTTACGAGTCCGCCGCACCGGCGGCCGGCGGCTCACCACTGACCCCCGTCGACAGCGACACGGCCGCAGACGCCCGGAACCGGAGCCGTACGCCCGCCCTCCATGCCGAGAGTGACCCGTCCGCTGCGGAGGCCTGGGATCACCGGGGCGCGGCGACCGGCCCCCCGGACTTGTGTTCCGTCGTTCCTCACGTACGGATCGGTCCAAGGCACCGTGTCCTCCTCGGCGCTCCTGCGCGGCCGCTCCGACCGGACAACAGGCGTCGACGCGGACATTATTGACACTAGGTCAGATGCCCTGGCCCGCTGAGAGCGGGCGCCCTTTTCGGCCGCGCCTAACACTCGCACTCCGCCCGTCGCGTGCCCCCAGGGCACACGCGTTCCCATCGGGTGGCACTGGCCGGGGGGAGCGAGTCCGAGCGGATTCAGGCGGTGCGTCAGATTGCGTTCCGCCGCAGCTCTCGTCGGACGTCAGCCTCAGCGAGATGCTGTTGATGCAGTTGCGTTGATCGGGAGCAGCCGAGAACCCCGCCCGCAAGGAGATACCCGAAGTAGGCCGAGAAGCGCGCGTGACCGTGTGTTCGCAGTCCGCTCCTCACCTGTGACGGTCGTGAAGGCCTCCGTGCCGGTCATCTTCCTGCCGCCGGCATCGGCACGCGGTCGAGGCCGACCGCTGCGGGGCCGTGAGAGGCCGTACGACGGACGTCCTGCCCGCCCTCGGAGTCCCAGACTCGCTCCCGGGCCGAGTCCCAGTCGGCCTCGGCCGCGGTCCGGAAGAACTCCGCCTCCTGGATGAGGCCGCTCGCGGTGAGACTCCACGAGGGATCCGTGGCGGTGGTCATCAGCCGGGCGGCTGTGACGGCACTGGTCTCGGGCGGGATCACCAGGAGGTCCCAGCGGCCGACCGTGTAGGAGAGCAGAAGCAGTTTGTGCGGGTCCTGCTCGGCCCTGAACCAGCCGACCTTCACCACGTGCCCGTGGACGGGGACTCTGCGGGGGACGACCGGCCAGAACGTGGGATTCACGGTGACGCGTGTGATCCGCCCCCACAGTGGGTCCAGAACCGCGACGAGCGCCGGAAGTTCAGCCGTCAGATCGCGGGAGCGTGGCCACCATGCGCCGTCGATCAAGGCAGGGGCACTGCCGGTCGGCGCCAACTGGAGCCGCAGAAGCGGCGAAGAGGAAGAGGGGGTTCGGTCTTCGACCGCAGGCTTGTGGATCATGGTTGCGGTCATGACGCGGACCCTGCCCCGGGCCGGCCCGCACCGGCCCGGCGTTGTGAATCGCCGAGAGCGACACGAGCGGGAACGCCCATGTACGAAGTGTTCTCGGTACTTCCAGAGTACTCCCGGCCAGGGCCCGACCGACGGCTACAAGGGCGATCAACGACTCCGGCGCAACCACGCCGGAGTCGCCCTTCCGGGCGGCTGCACGTGAGAGTGAGCCAACCCACGTTCCATGCTACTGCGGCTGGTGCGGCCCGTACCTCTCCGTCTCTGTGCCCGCGCCCGTCATCCGGCCCGAACCCGGCGGCGCCGGGAGGCATCCGGCACCGAGTGACTCAGGACGCGGCCCCACATGGACGCGTACTGGCGCCACAGCGGCCCGCTCACGTACGTGATCCCGTGCCGGGCGCAGATCTCACGCACCCGTGGCGCGAGTTCGGCGTACCGGTTGCTGGGCAGGTCGGGGAAGACGTGGTGCTCGATCTGGTGGCTCAGATTGCCGGTGAGCAGGTGGAGGAGGGGACTGCCCTCGATGTTCGCCGAGCCCTGGATCTGGCGCAGGTACCACTGACCGCGCGTCTCGCCCTCCAGCTGTTCCTCCTCGTACGAGAAGGTCTGGACGTCGCCGGGGAAGTGGCCGCAGAAGATCACGGTGTGCGCCCAGATGTTGCGAAGCCCGTTCGCGGTGACGTTGCCGGCCAGGCACGGCAGCGCGGACGGGCCGGCGAGCAGGGGAAAGAGGATGTAGTCCTTGGCCGCCTGGCGCACGGCCTTGCGGGCCAGGCCGGCCAGGTCGCCGAGGAGGGCACGCACGCTCTTGCGGCCGGACGGCACGGCGTCCGCCTCCAGGTCGTAGAGGGCGATGCCCCACTCGAAGACGGGGGCGAGCAGGGCGGTGTACAGCGGCTGGAGGAGGTGGACCGGATGCCAGGGCTGGTCCGGGCTCATGCGCAGGATCGTGTAGCCGAGGTCCCGGTCGAGGCCGACGACGTTGGTGTACGTGTGGTGCAGGTGGTTGTGGGTGTGCTTCCAGGCGTCTGCGGGGGTGAGGAAGTCCCACTCCCAGGTGGTGGAGTGGATCGCCGGGTCGCCCATCCAGTCCCACTGGCCGTGCAGGATGTTGTGGCCCAGCTCCATGTTCTCCAGGATCTTGGCGGTGGTCAGCATCGCGGTGCCCGCGAGCCAGGCGGGCGGAAAGAGGGATACGGCGAGGGCGGCGCGGCCGCCGGTCTCCAGGCCGCGCTGGGCAGCGATCACCGCATGGATGTAGCGGGCGTCCTCCGCGCCGCGCGCCGCGACGATCTCGGCGCGGATCCGGTCGAGCTCCTCGCCCAATTCCTCTGTCGGTTCCCCGGTCGCGTTGCTGAGTACGGCAGTTGTGGACATCGCAGGCTCCTTGAGGGGCCTAGAGAGCGAGGGTGAGCGGACCTGCCGCACCATTGACGCAGGTCTGGATCAACTCACCTGGTTCACCGTGCAGTTCACCGGTCCGCAGATCGCGGACGCGGCCGTGGACCAGCGGGACGAGGCAGCCGAAGCAGATCCCCCGGCGGCAGCCGTACGGCATCGCCACCCCCGCCGCCTCCCCGGTCTCCAGCAGGGGCACGGACGCGGACGCGTCGGCCTCGATGCCGCTGCGCTCGAACCGGACCCGGCCGCCCGACGCGTCGAAGTCCTGCGGCCGTACGGGCGTCAGCCGGAATCGCTCCACGCGCAGCCGCTCACCGGCACCGGCCGCCGCGTAGTGCCGCTCCAGTGCGTCGAGCAGTCCGTCCGGACCGCAGGCCCAGGTCTCCCGGTCGTACCAGTCCGGACAGAGCACGCCCAGGTGCTCGGGGACCAGCCGGCCCGCGGTACGGGTGTACCGCGCGTGGACGCTCAGCCAGGGCAACCGGGCTGCCAGAGAGGCCAGTTCGGCCCGGAAGAGGAACGCGTCCGGGCCGGGTGCGCTGTGCAGGAGTACGACGTCGGGGGCGGGCCCGGAGAAGCCGCGGCGCGCGAGGGTGCGCAGCATCCCCGCCACCGGGGTGATGCCGCTGCCCGCCGTCACCATCAGCATCCGCCGCGGCAGCGGATCCTCCGGCAGCGTGAACTCGCCCTGTGCGGGGCCGAGTCGGAGCACGGTGCCGGGACGGGTCCGGTGCAAGAGGTGCGGGGAGACCCGGCCGCCGGGTTGCTCCTTGACCGTGATGGTCAGTGTCCGGCCCGGCGCTTTCGGGGGTGAGGTGATCGAGTACGTACGCCAGTGCCGTACGCCGTCGATCTCCACTCCCACCGGCAGGTACTGTCCGGGCCGGTGCGCCGCCCAGCCGCGCCCGGGCCGGATCTCCAGCGTGGCCGCCCCGGCGCACTCCGGCCGCACGGCGATCACCCGGCCCGCGGGATGGCGGGCGGACAGCAGCGGGTCGATCAGGCCCAGGTAGTCGTCCGGAGCGAGGGGACTCGCAAGAGGGCTCACGAGAGCACTGGTGATCCGGCCCGCCGCCGTCGGCACCCGGCCGCCGCTCCACTCGGCGAGCCTGTCGGCGAGACCGACGAGAGCGGTGAAGAGGACGGCCGTCGTACCGGAGGCGGCCGACGGCAACGCCGGGGACGGCGCGCGCGGAACCGGCATGGGAGAACCCTTCTCTCGCACGGGGCACGCGGGGACAGGGCGCGGCGGACACGTCGGTTCGTCGGGCGCATCCCTGCATCATGTACGCGGGATCGCCTCGGTCACGTACGGCGGCCCCCGGGTGGGGGGCCGCGGCCGACGTCCCGCCAGAGAACCACAACGACATGGCCCGTGGTGGACGCGGAACCAGATTCCGCCACCCCACCCGCCCCTCCTCCCCCTCCCGTCGGCCGACAGGGACGATCCCGCGGGTCGCACCCGCAAGGACCTCGGAAGCAGGGCGTAGGCGTTCCGCGCCCGTCCGTCGCACCATGGCCGAATCCCGTTCGAGCGCACGCCTGGTCGCGGAGAACGCGCCGCGGTTCCGTCAGGGTGCTCGTGAGGGCAGGCTGGTGTGCGCGGTGCCCGAGGCTCCGGAGGGTGCTGTGGCGGGTGTTGCCGAGGTCGCACTGAGGGCGAGGAGCGCGACGTCGTCGGCGGGTCCTGCGGGGAAGGTGTCCAGCAGCGAGGTCAGGTCGCCGATGATCGCGGCGGCACCCAGGGCCCGGTTGGTGGCGGCATGGTGGGTGAGGTGGGCGGCCAGGCCACGCTCGCCGAACCGGGCGCCTTGGGAGGTACGGGCCTCGGTGAGTCCTTTGCTGTAGAGGAAGAGCGCCTCGCCGGGCAGGAGTTGAACGGCCCGGGAGACGAAGTCCGCGTGGTGCAGGGCGCCGACGAGCATGCCTCCGTCGAGGCTCACCGGCTCGGTTCGGGCGACCGCCCGGTCGGGCCCGTCGCGGCGGGCGGGGCGCAGATGGTGGGCCGGGAGATGGCCGCCTCCGGCCAGGGTGAGGGCGAAGCCGCCCGCGGGCTCGGGGGCGAGGGTGCCGAAGACCAGGGTGCAGAAGCCGCTGCCGTCGGACGATGCCGACAGCAGGGCGGTGTTGAGCGCCCGCAGTACGGCGCACGGGTCGCGCTCCAGCAGGGCGGTGGAGCGCAGGGTGTAGCGGATCAGCGAGGTGAGCGTGGCTGCCGGTGCGCCCCGGCCGCTGACGTCACCGAGGAAGAACGCCCACCGCCCGGCGCCGAGCGGGAAGACGTCGTAGAAGTCGCCGCCGACGTCGTGGACCGAGGCGGTGGTGTAGTGGCAGGCGGCCTCCAGGCCCGGCACCTCCGGCAGTGCCGGGGGCAGCAGGGTGCGCTGGAGGGTGGAGGCATACGCGGCGATCTCCGACCGGTCCCGCTCGGCGCGCTCCCGTGCCGCGTGCTCTACCTCCACCAGTTCCCGTTCGACACGGAGCATGCGCAGCGCGGACAGCCGTAGCTCCAGTTCGTCCATGACGAGCGCGGCCAGGTCGGTCAGGGCGGTGGCCTGGTCCGGTGTGATGCGGCGCGGCCTGGTGTCCAGGACGTCCACGGTGCCCAGGCGGTGACCGTCGCTGGTGGTGATCGGGGCGGCGGCGTAGAAGCGCACCCGAGCGGGACCGGTCACCAGCCAGTGGGCGCGGGCGACCGGGTCGTCGAGGGTGTCGGGGACGACCAGAGGGCCGCCGGTCAGGATCGCCGAGGTGCACAGCCCCGGGTCCCGGCCGATCTGCGTGACCCCGGCCAGACCGTACGCGGCCTTGAACCAGACCCGGTCGGTGTCCACGATCGTCACCGTGGCGGACGGAGCGTCGAACAGGCGGGCGGCCAGCGCGGCGATCCGGTCGAAGGCACCGTCGGGCGGAGTGTCCAGGATGTCGTAGCGACGCACCGCGGCGATCCGCCGCGCCTCCTGCTCCGGCGACAGCTCCACCCGCTCCTCCACGCCTCGGTACGCGCCGTGTCCCACCGCTGCGGGCGGCTATTCGGGCCGTTGGGTCCGGGGGTTGTGAGCGAGGCCGTCCGGATGATCATCCGTGCGCTCGCCGAGAGGAAGAACCAGCACCCACAGGGCCGTTGGACCGGGCAGGCGGTGGATCTGCCCCGCCTCCTGCCAGCCCCGGTCCTTGAAAGCGGCACAGGCCGAACGGTCGGACTGGTTCACCAAGGTGACACCGAGCGAGGACTGGTGGTCGGCGAGCAGCCGCTCCTGGAGCCGGCGGGCGAGCCCGCGGGCGTGCTGGTGCGGATGGACGACGGTTTCGAGGATCGCGAAGACGTGCCCGGACGCGGTCAGTTGCTCCAGGTTCTGCGGCATCGGTCCGTCGAACCCCTGCCACCAGGAGCCGTCGCGCGGCACGGGGATCCCTGAGACACAGCCGGTCAAACCCTCTGCCTCGGCGACCAGCATGTCGAATCCCGGCAGTTGTACGTCGCGCTCCAGCCGGCGCAGGAACTCCTGCCGGCCGCGGAACTCCTCGCCGGGCGGGGTGACGGACGACTCCACATACAGATCCGCCAGGTCCTCCCGCAGTCCCTCGGCCTGCCAGCGGTTCAGTCGTCGCAGCCGCACCGTGTCCAGGAAGGGACGCTCTGAGCCTTCGGGTTCGTGTGGGTGCCGCGGACTGCGCATGGGGCGCCTCGGTTCAGAAGACCGGGAGATGTACGGGAGTGCCGTCGTGGCCGACGGGCGGTGCGGCGCCTGGGTCCGGGACGTCTGTACAGCAGCATAGCCCCGGATCGGCGCCTCGCCGGAGCCCGTTGGGAGCGCGGGACCGCTGTGGCCCAGGCAGCCGGACGGTGAGTGTGCGACCGGGTGTCGCTGCTCGCGTCGCCTTCCCCGCACGCCCTCCGTGGGCAGCCGCGGTTGTGTCGCGGGAGCCTGTTCGAGAGGGGGCTGCGAACCGCCCTGTTCCGCTTCGCATGTATCTGCTCTAGGCTCCACGCAGGGAAGACGGGACTGCGACCGTGTCAGGTACCAGCGAGTCTCCCCACCCAGGCTCCCAGCCCCTGAGTCGGAAACCAGGCCCGGCCGGAGCCGCATCGCCGGAGTGCGCGGCTCCAGCCTCCGTCCTCCCGGCATTTTCCAGACGGGGTGTTCCCACCAGTCCCGCCGCCGCGGAGGGCAGCGCGCGAGGACACGGTGGAGGGGGGCCTCCCATCCTCGCGCCACGTACGGCCGCCGCCGCGGTGCGGCGGCGGCCGTACGGACCGCGAACCCCTCCCCGGACCGGGTCAGGCCCCCAGTCCGGGGAGCGGTTCGGAGTCGTCGATGAAGGCTCGGGCCAGGTCGGACAGGCGGCGGTTGTGCGCGCGGGCGTAACCACGCAGCGCGGTGAACGCCCGTTCCATGTCGATGCCCTGGCGTTCGGCGAGTTTGCCCTTGGCCTGTTCGATCAGTACGCGGCTGTTCAGCGCGTTCTGCAGCTGCTCGTTGAGGACGTTGCTGCGCTGGGCGGTGCGTTGTTGCAGGAGGCTGATGGTGGCGACGTCGGCCAGGGCCTGGGCGACGAGTGTGCCCGCCGGGTCGAAGGGGCCGGGGGCGGCGCGGAAGAGGTTCAGGGCGCCGACGACCTCGTCCCGCAGGCGCATGGGCAGCGCCTGGACCGACCCGAAGCCGCTGCGGTGGGCCGCCGTGACGAAGCGCGGCCAGCGGTCGACCTCCCGGGTCAGGTCGGGGACGATCACGGAGGTGCCGGTGCGGAAGCACTCCAGGCAGGGGCCCTCGTCGTTCTGGAGCTGGAAGAGCTCCAGCAGCCGTACCTGTTCGTCGGAGGCGGCCATCACGCGTAGTTCGCCGTCGCGGTCCGCGAGCAGCACACCGGCGGCACTCACGCCGAGCAGCCCTACGCTGCGGTCGGTGAGCAGGCGCAGGAAATCGATCAGGTCGAAGTCGGCGACCAGGTTGTCCGCCAGCTCGACGAAGGTCTTGGCCAGGAGCTGCTGATTCATCGTAAGCACCCTCGATGGAGACTGGTCCCGCCGGGAAGGGGCGGGAAGTGCGGGACGTACGTCGGACGGCACCGGTACATCAGGGCTCCTCGTCGGACCGTCCGGGTTCCGCGTCAGGGGAGAAGCGGAGCCGACGGGCCACCACGTCGGCGGCCACGTCGGCGAGCCGGCGTCCCTGCATGAAGGCGTAGGCGCGCAGCCGGACGAAGGCCTCGTCGATGCCGACGCCGAGCTGGACGGTGAGGATGCCGGTCGCCTGGTCGATCTCCGCCCGGTACGCACCCAGGTCCTCGAACCCGCGGTCCGGTGACGGCCCGCCGGCCGGCACGCTCGTCTCCTCGATCCGCGCATCGAGCAGGAGCAGCGTCGCGAGATCGGCGAAGGCCAGCGCGTCGGCCAGTTCCTCGGCGTCCAGCACGGTCGGCACATCGGCGTACAGGTCCAGGACTCCCGGGCTGATCGCCCCCATCTGCAGGGGCAGCGCGAACACGGCGCGTGCCCCTGCGTCCAGGGCCGCATCCGCGAACACCATCCAACGGTCCTGCAGTGCACCGGTCAGCAGATCGGGCGTCAGGACGGCCGAGCCATGGGTGAAGGCGTCCACGCAGGGCCCCTCGCCCAACGTGAGCTGCAACTCCTCCAGTTGCTCGCTGATGTCGTCGGTGCTGCACAGCGGATGACTCGCCGCGGTGCGGGACATCGCCGACAGTCCGGCCCCGCCGACCGGGAGCGCGGCCACGGCCGCGGTGCACACGTCCACCACACCGACCCGGGCACCGCGTCGCGCCGCCTGCACGGCGACCAGCGCCTGAATCCGCGCCGAGCGGCTGTCGGACCTCATCCGGGCCACCGGGTCCAGGCATCGTGCGCAAGTCCTGCCGGCCGCGCCGCGGTTCGCTCCCCGACCGGAAGGACCAGCGCGCGGAGCAGCGTGGCGCTGACCGGCCTCCAGATCTCTCCCACGTCCAGCCATCCCCAGGAGCGGAGCGCGGCGAGGGCCGGGTGATCGGCCCGGTCCACCAGGGTGGCGCCGAGCGACGCCTGGTGGTCGGTCAGCAGCCGCTCCTGCAACCGGCGAGCCACGTCCTGGTCCTGCGGATGCGGGCGGACCAGGAGGTCGGTGATCGCGAAGACTCCGCCCGACTCGGTGAGTTGCTCGATGCCGCGCGGCAGCGCCCCGTCGAACCCGAGCCACCAGGAGCCGTCGCTGCGCACCGGGAATCCGAAAGCGCATCCCACCAGGCCGTCCGTCTCCGCGATCACCATGGCGAACCCCGGCCGACGGATCTCGGCGGTGAGACGGTTCAGAAAGTCATGGCGGCCGGGAGGGCGGTACGCCTCACGGGGAGGCGTACCGCGGGAATCCACGTACAGATCGACGAGTTTCTCGCTCACGCCCTGCGCGTGCCAACGGTTCACCCGACGCAACAGGACCGCGTCCATGGTGGCCGGCTCGCTGCCACGGGGCTCGCGTTGCCGCCCCCGCTCCGACCGGGCCGTCACCGCGCATCACCCGAGAGCACGGAGCCCAGCGGAACGGGCCGGTGCGGCGGGGCTTCGGTGGTCGGGGCCGGGACATCCCCGAGAGGAGGTGCCAGATGCCCGGGCGGAGGGCCGCGGAGCAGAAACCCGCAGCCGGTGAAGTCGAGAATCAGGCCCAGTGTCGGTGGCGGGTGGTGCAGTCGCAGGGTCCCGCCGGCCTCGGCGGTCTTCTGCGCGGCGTACAGGAAGGCGTTGAGGCCGCTGCAGTCGCAGAAGGTGACGGGGGTGAGGTCGACATCGACGGTGCGGATGCCGTCGCGCAGGCACAGCGCCAGTGCCGTGCGCACCAGCAGCGCCGATTCCAGGTCGATCTCACCGGCCAGGGTGATCAGCGCCCGGTTCCCTCGGTCACGGCGGTGGATGGTGAGCTGTGGGAAAGGCATGACGCCTCGGTTCGGAAGACCATCCGGCAGCGCACGCGGTGACACCGGCATTCCCGGCCCTCTCGGCGCGCTCCTGGCAGGGGCGTACGTTCGACGGAGGCGGAGCATCGACCGGCCCTGCAACCTGTGCGACAGGACAGCGGACCCACCCAGTTCCCTCCAGGGATGCGCCGGGTGACGGACGGAAGATCCGCTCCCCGCAACCATCTGTATCGAGCAACGACAAGCCGCCGGGGTCTGGGACGTCCGTACAGCAGCATAGCCCTCAACCCGCTCCGGCAGACGGCCGGAAGCCCACCGTTCCTCGTCCTCGAGCGACGCCTCGACACTCCGCTGCGTGAGGGTTGAACGCGTCCTGGATGGACAAGCCCAGCCGGCTTCCGAGCCGATCTCTCCAACTCGCCAACAGGCCTCGAACCCGCGCGCAGCGGATTCACCTTCCAGAGCACGGAATCCCGCCCTTTGCATGGCGCTTTCGCCTGCGTGACAGCCTGAGCGCAGAGATCAGTCGAGGTGCGGGCGGGCCAGGAGGCCGTCGATGCTGAGGGAGTTCTTCTGGCGCATGTACTCCTCCAGCTGTGTCTGCGTCTTACGTTCGCCCCACTTGTCCTGCAGGTCCCGCTCCCGTACGAGGGTCATCTCCGGGACCGTGAAGCCGCAGGAGTCGGCGATGCGGTCGAGGGAGACCACGACGACGGAGCGCGGGATCGGATGGCTGCCGAAGTGCCCGACGAGGCCCTCCCATTCGGGGGCGTCGGGAAAGACGCAGCGGCCCTCGCCGTACAGCCGCACGATCTTCGGGCGGGCGGTGAAGGAGCAGAACATCAGGGTGATCCGGCCGCTCTCCCGCAGGTGCGCGATGGTCTCCGCGCCCGAGCCGATGAGATCGAGATAGGCCACCGTGGTGTCGTCGAGCACGGCGAACGTGTCCATGCCGCCCTTCGGCGACACGTTGACACGGCCGTCGGCGGCGAGCGGTGCCGTGGCCACGAAGAACATCGGCGACCTGGTGACGAAGGACCGCAGCGCCGGGGTCAGTGACGCGTAGAGCTTGCCCATGAGCCGTTCAGCCCTTCTCCGACGTCGCCATGCGGTCTTCTTCCGTCTCTGACGGCCCGATCAGCCGATCCGGGCGGGGGGCCACCGCCGTGATGGGACGCAGGTGCCCGGCCGTCTCGCGGGGTGTGGTCCGGATGGTGATCGACGAGGCCAGCTCGCGCGCCCTGTGCCGCGCCTCGTCGGCGTCCGCGGCCCGGACGATGAGCAGCCCGCAGCGGTCGTACGACCAGGCGATGGGCTGCACCGTGTCCCCGGGCGAGACGCCGATGTGCAGGTCGACGACGTCCGGGTCGGCTCGTACGGCCTCGGCCCCGTCGACGGACTCGACGACGCCCGGCTCGGCGGTCAGGAACCGGATGGCGGCACCGCACCGGGCGGCGCCGGGCAGCACGGGCTCGGTGGCGCCCGCGTACCAGAGGTAGGCCAGGGCGTCGATGTCGATGCCGTACACCTCGTGGACGAGGTCGGCGATCCGGTCGCCGCCGCGCCGGTTGTGGGACTCCACGAGGCGGGGGCCGTCCGGGGTGAGTTTGATCTCCGTGTGGGAGGGGCCGTCCTGGAGGCCGACGGCGTCGAGCATGCGCACCACGAGATCGTCCACCTGCGCGGCGAGCTCCGGGGCCCGCCCGGCGGGCTGGACGTGGCCGATCTCGACGAGGGAGTCGAGGATCTCCTTCGCGGTGTGTGCGAGGACGACATGGCGTCCGCCGTAGGAGAAGGCCTCGACGCTGATCTCCGGGCCCTCCAGGTATTCCTCCATCAGGAAGGTGTGCAGCCCGAACTCGCGGGCCCACGCGGCCACGGCGGGCACGTCCGCGAGCCCGTGCACGAGGCGCACGCCGATGCTTCCGGAGCCGTAGCGCGGTTTGATCACCGCGGGGCCGTAGGTCTCGACGAACGCGCGCAGGTCGTCCTCGCCGCGGCCGAGGCGGGCCGCGGTGGCGTCCACTCCGCTCCCGCCGAGAAGGGTTCGGAAGGCCAGCTTGTCCTGGAGCATGCGGACGACGTCGAGCCCGGCGCCGGGCAGGTCCAGGGCGGTCGTCGCCGCCGCGGCCGTCTCCAGCCCGTCCTCGATCATCGAGACGACCCGTTCGAGAGGGCGCCGGTCGTGCAGCGCACGGAGCAGTGCGACGACGGCGTCAGGTTCCCGGTAGTCCGTCAGCAGGGCCTCGGAGACCTCGGCGAGGCCCTCGGCGGCCAGCTCCCCCGGCTGGTGGATCCAGACCACCTCGAAGCCCGCGGCGCGGGCCTTGCGCAGGGCGGCCGGAGTGCCGCCGATGATCGCGATGCGCCTGATGGTGTCGCTCATGCCCGCAGCTCCCGTCCCGCGGCGTCTTCCAGCCAGCGGACGACCTCGACGTTGTCGGCACCCGCGGGCAGTTCGGCCCCGGCCCGCTCCCACAACTCCCGGCAGGCGGTGCCGAACGGGGCCGGTCCGCCCGCGTCGGCCTGCAGTCCGGCGGCGATACGGATGTCCTTGAGCATCAGCCGCAGCGCGAAGCCCGAGTCGAAGGTGCCGGGCAGCACATGGTCGGGCAGCTTGGTCTGCGAGGCGTGGTTGCGGCCGGTGGAGGCGTTGATCACCTCCAGCATGACGTCCGGCTCCAGGCCGAACGCCCGCCCGGCGAGCATGACTTCGGCCACGGCGGCCAGGTTGACCGCCGACAGCAGGTTGTTGAGCGCCTTCAGCGCGTGGCCGGCGCCGGGCGGGCCGACCCGGTGCGGCCGGCCGAGGGCGGACAGCACCTCCTCGGCAAGGTCGAGGGCGTCGGTGTCGCCCGCGGCCATCAGGGTGAGTTCGCCCGCGCGGGCGGCGGCGGGGCTGCCGGAGACCGGGGCGTCCACCACGGCGACCCCGAACTCGGCGGCTCGGCGGCCGAGTTCGAGCGTGTCGGCGGGTGCCGAGGAGCCGGTGTCGACGATCAGGGCGCCCGGTTCGAGCGCGGGCAGCAGCGCCTCGGCCACCTGCCGGACGGCAGCGCCGTCGGGCAGCATCGTGACGACCACCGGGGCGGCCAGGCCCGGCACGTCCGACGCGGCCGTGACGCCGGGGTGTGCCGCCGCACGGCGTACCGCTTCCACATCGAGATCGAAGACGCTCACCTCGTGCCCGCTGTCCGCGAGCCGGCGGCACATCCCGCCGCCCATCGCTCCGAGTCCGGCGAAACCCACCCGCATGGTCCGACCCATCCTTCCGTCCGTTCCGTCCAGTTCGTTCATTCCACCGGGACGCGTCTGCTGCCGCGTCCCGCGCGCCCTCGCGCCGCCCGGTTCTCCGCGTCCCCGGCTCAGGTCTCGGCGGGTGCCGGGGCGCGGGCCCCGGCGCCGAGGGCGACCCGCTCACCGGCGACGCCCGCGAACAGGAAGACCGCGGCCGCCCCGACCCAGCCGAGCGTGCCCGCGCCGAGCAGCAGACCGGTGACCACCACCGGCCCGAGCACCCGCTCCGCGGACAGCCCCAGGTTGAAGACCGCCAGATAGCGGCCGCGCGCCTCGGCCGGTGCCAGCACGATGGACAGTTCCCAGCCCGCCGAGTTGGCCATGACCTCCCCCAGCGACAGCGCCACGACGGCCGCGCCCAGCCAGCCGATCGCGACCCAGCCGCTCGCGCCACCGGCCGCCGCGAAGCACAGACCGGCAGCGGCGAGCACCGCTCCGGCGCAGGCCAGCAGGCGGCTGGTGCGCCGCAGCCCGTCGGCGAACCGGCTGACGGGGATCTGCAGGACGACGACCAGCCCGGTGTTCAACGCGAACAGGACGGACACGGTGACCCGCGGCGCGTCCGTGTGCTCCAGCACCCAGACCGGCATCGCCACAAGCAGCAGGGCGTCGAAGAAGGTCAGCAGGAAGTTCAGCCCGGTCAGCGCGAGATAGCGCGGGTACGGCAGCGCCCACGTGGCCCGCTCCCGGGCGACCGGACGCTCGTTCTCCCGCACCCGCAGCACCAGCGCCGCGCCCCCGAGGAAGGCGAGGCCGATCAACCCGAAGGTGACCTGGTAGGCGAGCAGGGTGTCGCTGACCAGGGCCGCGCCCGCGGCCATCGCACCGACGCCGAGCCCGACGTTGCGCACCACGTTGATCATCGCGAGCACCCGGGTCCGCTCCCGCTGGGCGGGGACGGATCCGGCCACCAGGGCCTGGAGGACGGGCGGCGCGGCCCGGTCCACCGCGACGGCCAGCAGGGTGACGCCCAGGAACTGCCAGAAGGAGGTCACGAAGGCGTACGTCACACAGCAGGCCGCGCGGGCCGCGTACAGCACCGCGAGGACGCGTCGCGCGCCGTACCGGTCGGCGAGTTCGCCGCCGAACAGCGACACGGCGAGCGCAACGGCGCCCGCACTGGCGAGGCCCACGCCGACCTGGTTCGCCGTCAGGCCCACCTGGCGGGTGAAGAACGCCACGGAGGACGCCATGAACAGGCCGATGCCCAGCGACTGGACCAGGGCGGCCGCGGCCAGTCGGCCACCGCCCGCGGGGAGTCGGCTCAGCTTCACGTCAGTCCGTTCCGAAGTCGAAGTCCACGCGGTCCTCCAGCTCCATCTCCCGGACGATCCGCCGTACGCCGGAGAAGTCGCGGACCAGCAGCCCGTTGCCGGCCTGGGCGCGGCAGTCGGCGACGATCTCGGCGGCGCGCTCGATGCCCGCGTGCTCAAGGATGCCGGGCCACACCTCGAAGTCCTGGGCGACGAAGGCGTGCAGCGCCTTGGGCAGGTTCTCGGTGAACGCCCTACGCTGCTCCTCGTTGAGGTGGACGTACAGCGCCTTGGCGACCTCGACCATCACGGAGGAGTGCGCGGACTCGTCGCGGGCGTGCAGCCGGGGGACGAGCGTGTGCAGCGGCTGGACGGACTCGTCGCGGGAGAGCAGTTCCAGGTAGGCGTTGACGCTGATCTCGGAGACGGTCGTCCAGACGAGCTTGAGCAGGTCCCGCTCCCACTGCTCGCTCACCTTCGCATCGGCCTCGAGGAGCCGGCGGTAGGTGACGGTGTGCGGGTAGCGCGGCTCGCCGGTGACGGCCCGGATTTCGCGGGTGCGCTGCATGGCGACCATGTGCATGTACGTGTGCCAGACCTCGTCGACATGGGTCTGCTGCACGGCCCGCTTGAGGTGGACGCCCTCGGCGCCCGGGAAGGCGCCGTGCATGATCATGGCGAAGGTGGGGTTGGCGACGTACTCCTCGGCCGCGATGACGCGCTCGTTGTAGACCAGCCAGGCCATCGTCAGCACCTTCTGGCGCTGTTCGGGAGTGGCGGCCAGGAAGAGCGGGTGCTGGGCGAACGGCAGCAGCCGTTCCGGGTAGTCGGGGAGCGACTCGTCGTACTCCTCGGGCTCGGCGATGCGGTCGAGGTCGGTGCGGATGGTCGCGCGGCGTGGCCAGGCGTCGGCGATGCGGCGCAGCACGGTCTCGTCGATGTGCCCGAACTCGCCGTCGTCGGAGTCCGGTTCATGGGTGTGCTCGTTCAGGACGGTCACCGCTGTTCCCCCTCCGGTGAGGCCGACTCGATCGCGCCGGCGAGGATTGCGAGGCCGTGCCGCAGGCCGTCCTCGTCGATGACGAGGGGCGGCATGATCTTCAGGACCTCGCCCCGCGCGCCCGAGGTCTCCACCAGCAGCCCCCGGTCGAAGGCGGCCCGGGAGACGCGGTCGGCGAGGCCGTCGTCGGTGAAGGCGAGCCCGCGGATCAGCCCTCGGCCGCGGACGGCGCAGCCCAGGTCCCGGTGTTTCTCGGCCAGTTCGCCCAGGAGATCCTCCAGCAGGGCGGCCCGGCCTCGGACCCGGGCGGTGAAGGCGGGGTCGGCCCAGTGCTCCAGGCAGGCGGCGGCGGTGACGAAGGCCAGGTTGTTGCCGCGGAAGGTGCCGCTGTGCTCACCTGGGCCGAGCAGGTCGAGCTCGGCGCGGACCAGGGTGAGCGCCATGGGCAGGCCGTAGCCGCTGATGGACTTCGACAGACAGATCAGGTCGGGCACGATGCCCGCTTCCTCGAAGCTGAAGAAGGTGCCGGTACGGCCGCAGCCGGCCTGGATGTCGTCGACGATCAGCAGGATGTCCCGTGCGCGGGCGGCCTCGGCGAGCCGGCGCAGCCACGCGGGACTCGCCGTGGCCAGCCCGCCCTCGCCCTGCACGGTCTCGACGACGAAGGCGGCGGGCTTGTCGATGCCGCTGCCCGGGTCGTCGAGGAGCCGGGTGAGGTGGTCGACGGTGTCGACGTCCGCGCCGAAGTAGCCGTCGTAGGGCATGCGCGTGACATGGCCGAGCGGTACGCCGGCGGCGCCGCGTTTGAAGGCGGTGGCGGAGGCGGCCAGCGCGCCGAGCGACAGGCCGTGGAAGCCGCCGGTGAAGGCGACGATGTCGGTGCGGCCGGTGACCCTGCGGGCGGTCTTGAAGGCGGCCTCGACGGCGTTGGTGCCGGTGGGGCCGGTGAACTGGACGCGGTGGTCGAGCCCGCGGGGCGCGAGGACGACGTCCCGGAACCGCTCCAGGAAGCGGGCCTTGGCCGACGTGTGGAGGTCGAGGCCGTGTGCCGGGCCGTCGGCGAGCAGGTAGTCGACGAGGGCCGCCTTCGCCTCTGCCGGGTTGTGGCCGTAGTTGAGCGCGCCGGCGCCGGAGAGGAAGTCGACGTACTCGTGGCCCTGTTCGTCCCACATGCGGTGGCCCGAGGCGCGGGTGAAGACCGCCGGGAAGCGGCGGCAGTAGGTCCGTACGGCCGATTCGAGCTCGTCGAAGACCGTGGTGGCGGGCGTCGGGTCGGTGACGGTCATGACACGCTCCAGGGATCGGTGTCGGTGATCCGCGCGGCCTGGCGGGCGTCGAGCGCGGTGCGCGGGGAGAGCGGGAACCAGCCCGCGAGGGTGAGCCGGATCAGTTCGCGCATCCGGTCCGCGATGAGGTCGGGGGTGTAGGCCTCGGGCACGTCGGCGGCGTCGATGGTGGCCGTCGGCGGGAAGTAACGGCCCTGCTTGGCGGGGCGCACCACCGCGTCCCACAGGTTGAGGCTCTGTCCGCCCCAGCGGGCCCGGCCGCTGAACACGGAGTAGACGGGCAGACCGGCCGGGTGGGGGCGGCTCAGCGCCTGGTTGACCGGCTCGCTCACCATCTCCACGATCAGGCCGCAGGCGCCCGCGTCCCGCGCCCGGCGGGCCTGCGCGAACAGCTCCAGCGCGTCGTCCACGGCCTCCCCGTGCCGGCCCAGGCCGGTGAGCTGGGGCGTGTAGCCGAGGTGCGCGAGGGTGGGCAGGCCGGTGGCGGCGACCGCCTCCACGCAGCGCAGTTGGTCCGCACCGACCACCTCGATCTTCACCGCGTCGGCGCCGGCCCCGGCGAACCGGGCGGCGGCCGCGCGGGCGGCGGCGGGGCTCGCGGTGGCACCGTCGGGCAGGTCGGCGAGGAGGAACGGGGTCCGGGACGGGGTGAACTCCCGGTCCATCGCCTCGCGCACCTCGGCGACCAGGCCGGCCATGGTCGACAGCGCCCAGTCGCATTCGGCCGCCCCGGACATGACGGTGGTGGAGCGGCCGAGGTGGGTCATGAAGTAGGAGTCGCCGACCATCACGCACTCGACGGGACTGTCGACCAGGTCGGGCGCCCGCAGCGCCTTGGCCAGTCCCTCGATCTCGTAGCCCCGGTAGGCGTTGATCTTCAGGCCGAGCTGGGCCGGCGACTCGTGGCGCCACAGGTAGGGCGCGAGGGCGCCGGTCAGGGGCGGCGCGGTCAGATCGGCGCTCATGCGATGCCTTCCCAGTAGACCTTGTTGATGCGGTGGACGGCTTCGCGCAGGGTCTGCGGGGGCGCGGCGGTGAAGCACAGACGGGCCCAGTCCGTGCAGTGCTCGCCGAAGACCCTGCCGGGCGCGAGTCCGACGCCCTCCTCGGCGCAGCGGCGGACGAACTCCTCGCCGCTGCCGTACGCCCGCAGATCGAGGAAGGTGTAGAGGCCGCCGGCGAGTGCGGTGTGCGGGATCTCCAGCGTCTCGTCGGCGAGCCGGCCGGCCTCGGCGGCGAGCCGGCGGCGGGCGGCGAGCTCGGCCGGCGAGGTGGACAGGGCCTCGTACAGGGCGAACTGGGCGGCCGTGGACACCGAGTACAGGGTGTGCAGCGACCACTTGGTCAGCGTCTCGGTGCAGCCGGGCGGGGAGATGAGGTGGCCGACGCGGGCGCCGGGCATCGCGTACGTCTTGCTGCCCGAGTACACCGAGAAGGTGCGCGCGTCGGCCCTGCCGACGGTGGCCGGATCGATGAAGCCGTCGGGCGAGAAGTCGTAGTTCTCATAGGCGTTGTCGGCGATCAGCCACAGGTCGTGCCGCTCGGCCAGGTCGACGAGGCGGGCCAGCTGGGTCTCGTCGAGGCGGTAACCAGTGGGGTTGTTGGGGTTGTTGAAGTAGATCGCGCGGGTGCGGGGGCCCACGGCGGCCTCGACGACGGAGACGAAGTCGAAACCGGGTGCCGTGGCCGGATCGGACAGCTCCAGGAACACCGGGACCTCGCGGGGTACACCGCCGGCCGCGTGGACCAGGCCGGTGGCGAACAGCCACTGCGGCGAGAGGACGAGCACGTCGTCGCCGGGCCGCAGGATCGCGTGCAGCACCACGGCGATGGCGTGCGTGGCTCCGGCGGTCACCAGGATCCGGTCCGGGTCGACCTGGGTGCCGCGGCGCGCCCCCGCCGTGTCGGCGAGGCGTTCGCGCAGCGCGGTGACACCGACGGGCGGCGCGTGCTGGTGCGGCTCGATCCCGAACTCGGCGCGATCCCAGACCCGGGGCTCGGCGCACGGCGGGAACACGGTCTTCCCCTGGTGCAGCCCGACCGGCGTCTCGTGCCCGCGGGCCCGCAGCAGTCGCTCGACCGCGACCAGCGGCGAGGGGGGAATCTCGGTCAGCGGACGACCGAAGGAGGGCATGGTGGTTGGCTCCTAGTCGGCGGTGGCGGAGGAGGCCGGGATGTGGGCGACCGCGCGGCCGGTCCCCGGCAGGGCCCGTGCCGCGCCCCAGGACGGGCGGTGCAGGCCGAGGTTCTCGCGCAGGGTGGCGCCCTCGTACGCGGTGCGGAACAGACCGCGGCGCTGGAGCTCGGGCACCACCAGGGCGACGAAGTCGTCGAGGCCGTCGGGCAGGATCGCGGGCATGATGTTGAAGCCGTCGGCGGCCCCGGTGGTGAACCACTCCTCGAGCTCGTCGGCGAGGGACTCGGGGGTGCCGATAACGATGCGGTGGCCGCGCCCGCCGGAGATCGACCGGTACAGCTCGCTGATGGTCAGGCCCTCACTGCGGGCCTTGTCGTACACGAGCTGCTGGCGGCTGGTGGAGCCCTCGGTGCGGGGCAGTTCGGGCAGCGGGCCGTCCACCGGGTGGCCGGAGATGTCGACGTCGCCGAGGAGCAGCTTGAGCAGTCCGAGGCCGACGACCGGATCGACGAGCTCCTGCAGGGTGGCGTACTTGTCCTCGGCCTCCGCCCGGGTGCGGCCGACCACGGGGAAGATCCCGGGCAGCACCTTCACCTGCTCGGGGTCGCGGCCGTGTCCGGCGGCCTGCTCCTTGATGCCGCGGTAGAACGTGCGCGCCCGGTCGATGTCCGGCGCGGCGGTGAAGACGACCTCGGCCCAGCGGGCGGCGAAGTCCTGCCCGTCGGGCGAGGAACCCGCCTGCACGATCACCGGGTAACCCTGCGGCGCCCGGGCCACGTTCAACGGCCCCCGCACCCGGAAGTGCTCCCCCTCATGCCCCAGGATGTGCAGCTTCTCCGGATCGAAGAAACGACCCGACTCCTTGTCGTACAGAAACGCGTCGTCCTCCCAGCTGTCCCACAGCCCCGTCACCACCTCCATGAACTCCCGCGCCCGGTGATACCGCGCCGCATGCTCCGGCTGCCGGTCCAGATTGAAGTTGCGGGCCTCCGCGTCCGTGACGGAGGTGACCACGTTCCAGCCCGAGCGGCCGGCACTGAGGTGGTCGAGGGACGCGAACCGCCGTGCCAGGTTGAAGGGTTCGTTGTACGTCGTCGACGCGGTGGCCGCCAGGCCGATGTGCGTGGTGTGCACGGCGAGCGCGGACAACAGGGTCAACGGCTCGAACTGCACGATGCGGCCCTGCCGGCTCAGCTCGTCGGCGTCCCGGAACGGAATGCGGATACCGACACCGTCGGAGAGGAAGACCATGTCGAACAGGCCGCGCTCGGCGGTCTGCACGAGGTCGCGGTAGTGCCCGAAGTCCAGTCCCCCGTCGGCGTGGGCGTGCGGGTGGCGCCATGAGGCTATGTGGTAGCCCGGCGCGACCAGAAACGCACCGAGACGGAGCGTGCGGCGCGATGTGCGCGTCATTCCGAATCCCCCTTTGCATACGCGACCCGAAAGGGGACGGTAGCCAAGGGGCCGGACGAGGCCACGGTTGTGGGCACAACGAGATTTCCCCTCGAAAAACTCGTTGTGCCCATTACGCCGAGGCCTTTCCCAAAACCCTTTGCGGATCGCACCGTTGACCTACTGTTCAGGCGGCCTGCGAATCGGAGGTAAACCGATGGACAAGGCGGCTTCCGTCCTCGTTTTCGTAGACAGCGACTATGCCGACACCCCGTACGACAAGTGGTCCGCCGAGGCCGGCGTCCGACCGTCCCTGCTCGTGTCCGCCCGCCGGTATCCGCAGTACCGCCACATCCCCGGGGCGCGCTCCTTCACCGCGTACGCCACGGGCGGCGAGGTCGAGCGGGCCGCGCTCGCCGGGGCGCCGGAGGTGGTGGTGGCCCGATCGGAGGCCGACGTGCTGCGCGCGGCCCGGCTGCGCGAGGTGCTGGGCGTGCCGGGGCAGGACTTCGCGAGCGCGCTCGCGTTCCGGGACAAGGTGCTGATGAAGTCGCTGCTGCGGGAACGAGGCGTGTCCGTCCCGGAGTTCGCCCCGGTGCGCATCCCGCTGGACCTCTTCGCGTTCCTGCGTGAGCACCCCTATCCGGTGGTGGTGAAGCCGGCCTTCGGCTCGGGCTCCACCGGAACGCACGTCCTGCGCGACGACGCGGACCTGGCAGCGCTGCTCGCCGCCGGACTGCCCGAGCACGCGCAGGTGGAGCGGTTCGTCGAGGGCACCATGTACGTCGTGGACGGGCTGGTGGTGGAGGGCGAGCCGCGTGCCCTGTTCGTCTCCCGCTACCTCAACGACTGTCTGTCCTACCGTGCGGGCGCCCACCTGGGGTCGGTGCAGCTGACCCGGGACGACGCGCTGGTGGACCGGCTGACCGACTACGCCCGGCACGTCCTCGGCCGGCTGCCGACGCCGCGGTGCACCACCTTCCATCTGGAGGTGTTCCGCACACCGCAGGACGACCTGGTCCTGTGCGAGGTCGCGAGCCGCACGGGCGGCGCCCTGACCAACCCGGCCGTGCGCGCGGCCACCGGCTTCGACCTCGACCAGGAGTGGTTTCTGGCCCAGGTGAAGGGCACCGCGCACCCCGTGCGTAGGGTGAACGGGGCCGCCCCGGGACGGTCGGCCGGCTGGGTGGTCTTCTACCCCGAGTCCGGCACGCTCGCCCGGCTGCCCTCCGCCGCCCCGCCGTCGTACGTCATCGAGCAGCGGGTGCGCGGCAGCGTGGGCACGCGGTACGAGGGCGGCGAGAAGTCCGGGGTGTACCTGGCCGGTTACGTCGTGACGGGCGAGGACGCCGACGAGGTCGAGCGGCGCGTGGGCGAGCTCGCCGAGTGGTACGCGGCCTCGGTCCGGTGGACGAAGTGACGCCGGGCGCAAGGACGTTGGGCGAGGCGTCGGCGGAGAGGTCCGCCGGGGAGGAGTGAGGAGCAGCGATGCGGTACATCGTCGTCGGGGCCGGCGCGGTAGGCGGTTCGATCGGGGGGCGGCTCCACGAGAGCGGCCGTGACGTCGTCCTGGTGGCGCGCGGCGCCCACGGCGCGGCCCTGCGCGCGGACGGGCTGCGGTTCACCACCCCCGAGGGCACCCGGTGCCTGCGCGTCCCGGTGGCCGACGGCCCCGAGGACGTCGAACTGCGCCCGGACGACGTCCTGGTGCTGGCCGTCAAGACACAGCACACGGCGGCCGCGCTGGCCCGGTGGGCGGGGCGGCCGGTCGCGGGCGGCGGCACGGCGGGCGAGTCGCTGCCCCTGGTCTGCGCGCAGAACGGCGTCGAGAACGAGCGGCTGGCGCTGCGGCTGTTCCGCCGGGTGTACGGCGTGTGCGTGGTCCTGCCGTCCTCGTTCCTGCGCCCGGGCTCGGTCACCGCGGCGTGCGGGCCGTACACCGGGGTACTGCTTCTCGGCCGCTACCCGTCCGGTGCCGACGACACCGCCCACCGCATCGCCGCCGACCTCGAGGAGTCGGTGTTCCGCGCACCGGTCGTGGCGGACGTGATGCGTTTCAAGTACGCCAAACTGCTGGGAAATCTCACCCAGACCGTCGAGGCCCTGTGCGGACCGGTGGCAGCCGGGACTCCCGCAGGGGAGCTGGCCGAGCGGGTGCGGGCCGAGGGTACGGCGGTGCTGAAGGCGGCCGGGATCGACTTCGCCGACGCGGCCGAACTGGCCGCGCTGCGCAAGGGCGCCGTGGAGCCGCGGCCGGTGCCGGACGAGGAGCGCGCGCTGGGTTCGACGTGGCAGAGCCTGGCGCGCGGTGCGGGCTCCATCGAGGCGGACTACCTCAACGGGGAGTTCGTGCTCCTGGGGCGGACGCACGGGGTGCCCACGCCCGTCAACGAGACACTGCTGCGGCTGGCGAACGCCTCTGCGGCGCAGGGACGGCCCCCCGGCACGACGTCGGCGGCCGAGGTCCTTCCGCTGCTCGACGCCCCGGTGTGACAGTCGGCCCGCCGGACGCGCTCGCGCCACGGCCCCGATACGGAATGTGACCTGAATTCTCCCGGAAGCTCCCCCCGGTAAATCCCTTGTAAACAAATCTCTTTACCAAAGCTGGATTGCCGCTGCCCGCAGGCGTCAGAATCAATGAATCCCGGGTGCGGCCAACAGCCACGCCCTGGCGTGGTCAAACGGTCAACCACCGCTCCACGCCTACCTGCTGAGCGATACATGAATCAGCCACGCTGACCGATTTCATGCATCGGATTGACCGGAACGGGGGTTTCATGTCCGAACGCACACCTGCATTGTGCACACCGCCACCCAAACGGGAGGACATACGCAAACACGAACGACGCAATGCCCTGCACACGCTCGTCGGCCTGCTGGAACTGGCCGGACACCACTGGGCGACCGTCACGCACCGGGTGGGCGCACTGCCCGTACGGGCCCTGCTGGTGGGCAAGACCGTGATGGCCGCGGAGCGCGGTATACGACTGTCGGTGGGTGAGAACTCGTCACTGCACCGACGCCAGGACCGGGCGGACGATCTGGTCACGATCCTGGGCAATCTGATCGACAACGCTGCCGACGCGCTCCGCGACCACCGCCCGGCCGCCCCGGACGGGCCCCGGATCGAGGTGGACCTGCGCGAGCGGGGGAGCCTCACCGAACTGCGCGTATCGGACAACGGGCCCGGGGTGCCACCGGAGAAACGGCGGTGGATCTTCGCCGACGGCGCCTCCACCAAACGCCACACGGACGACCGCCACCGGGGTCTGGGCCTGGCCCTCGTCGCCGGCCTCGCGCGGGAGCGGGGCGGCACCGTGACGGTCGCCGAACGGGAGGGCGGCGGCGCGGTCTTCACAGTGCTGCTGCCCTCGCAGGCGGGCGCCGGCGAACGGGAGGCGTCGTGATCGACGTCCTCGTGGTGGACGACGACTTCTACGTCGCCGGGATCAACGCACGTTATGTCTCACGGGTACCCGGCTTCCGGGTGGTGGGGCGGGCGCACGACGCGGCCACGGCGTTCGACGCCGTGCAGCGCGGCGGCATCGACCTGCTGCTCCTCGACCACTACCTGCCGGACGAGAGCGGGTTGTCGCTCACCCGCCGGCTGCGTCGCGAGGGCCCGGAGATCGACGTGATCATGGTGACCGCGAACAACCGGCCCGCCTCCGTCCAGGAGGCCCTGCGGGCCGGTGTGCTGCAGTACATCGTCAAACCGTTCACGTTCGACGGGCTGCGCGGCAAGCTCGAGGCCTACGCGCAGCTGCGCGGGGCCCTCGGCGACACGGCGCTGGACCAGGGCAAGATCGACCGGGTCCTGGGCACCCTGCGCGCCTCGGCCGCCGCCAATCCGATGCCCAAGGGATACACGGAGCGTACGGCCGAGCTGATCCGGCAGATCGTCTCGCGGGCCGGTGGCCCGGTGTCCGCACACGAGGTGTCGGAACAGGCCCGGGTCAGCCGGTCCACGGCCCAGCGGTACCTCAAGTACCTGGAGGAACAGGGCCGGTTGCGCCTCACCCTGAAGTACGGGGACAGCGGCCGCCCCGAGCACCACTACTCCAACGCCTGACGGTGCCGCCCGCCCGTCGACCTGGCGGGCGGCACCCGGTGCGGGTGGTCCGGCGTCACACAGCCGGACCACCCGCGTCGCGCACCCGGAGCTCGAACTCCAGCTGGGCGACTGCCTTACGGGCCGCTTCGAGGGCCCCCTCGGCGCTCCCGTCGAGGGCACGGGCGTGCGCCACCCGTGAGTCCGAGGACGTCAGACCGCCGACCTCGGCACCCGCCCGAACACTCACCTCGACCTCGGTCACCCCGGGCACGGCGCGGGCCTCCTGAAGCCCGGTGACCTCGCCCAGCACTCCGCGGGCAGCGAGCGCCGCGAACCAGATCGCCGAGCAGCGCGGTTCGCGGGGCGCGGCGAGCACGGCCCGCACCCCCGGCAGCACCTGCTCCCCCAGCGTCTGGCGCAGTGCGCACTCGTCGAGGTCCACGCCGGTCGCCTCCAGCGTCAGCGCCGGGATCTCGTCACCGCCCATCCGCACATGCGTCTCGATCACCCGCGGGCCCGCCCCGCCCAGCACCACCTCGGTGTGGGTGACGCCGAAGGTCACGCCCAGGGCGTCCAGGACGCCGCCGACGCAGGCGTGGATCTCCCGCACCCGCTCCTCGGGAAGTTCGGCGGGCGAGACATGGCCGAGTTCGACGAAGGTCGCCGGGTCGGAGTACTTGCGGGTGATCGCCACCACCTGGTGCTCGCGCCGCTCGGAGACCGCCTCGACGCTGAACTGGGTGCCCTCGATGAACTCCTCCACCAGGACGCCCGGGTTGGTCAGGCCCAGATAGCTGCCGCCGGCCCGGTCGAAGGCACCGGCCAGGTCGCTGTCGGCGCCCACCCTGGCGACCCCGGCGCTGCCCGCCCCCGAGACGGGCTTGACCACGCAGGTCCCGTGCGCCCGGACGAAGGCCCGCAGGGCGTCCACGTCGGCGACGCGGGCGTGCGCGGTGGCGTCGACGCCGGCTTCGGCCAGCCGGTCCCGCATGGCCTCCTTGTCGTGCACCAGGGACACCGTCTTGACGCTGTGGCAGTCCAGGCCGAGGGCCTCGCCGATCGCCGCGTAGCGGTCCTGGTCCCGTTCGCCGAAGGTGGCGATCCGGGTGAAGGGGTGCCGGGCGTGCGCGGCGGCGGCCAGCGCGATCCACTCGTCGTCGGGGGCGTCGCCGCGCACCCCGATCACCCGGGCGTTGCCGCCCGGTTCGCGGACCTTGTGGAGGTAGTCCAGGTGGACGATCACCGAGGTCTCGGTGCCGGGCCGGGCGGCGCGCAGCCGGGCCGGGAAGTCGCGGCCCGTCCCGACGACGAGTACGTGCTCAGTCATGGCAGCTCATTTCGGTAGCGCATCAGGACGTTGCCGACGCGGTCGGCACCCAGTCGGCGGCGGCGTACCACCACTGGGCCAGTTCCTCCTGGTACTTGTGCACCTGGGCCGCGGACCCCGCCGTCACCAGCGCGTCGGCGGCCGACTGCGTGAGGTGCTCCACCCCGCGGCCCACCGTGCCCGGCGCCAGCCGCACGGTCAGGTCCGCCGCGGGCACCGGGCAGGCGTCCGCGGGCGGTACGAAGGCGCCGCGGCCCGGAGGGAAGAGGATCCAGCCGGAGAGTTCCGCGGGGGCCGGCGGCTGCCCGGTCAGGGTGAGCGCGCTGCCGCACTGCGCCCGCAGCCCCTCCTTGGCGAGGTGCACGCCGAACACCCGCTCGTGGGCCTCGGCGATCAGCGCGCCCCCGGCCCGGCTGGCGATCTCGCACAGCACCGGCTCGCCTTCGGCGCCGATCCACGCCTCCAGGTGGAAGGCGAGGGCAGTCGGGGAGCCCGGCAGCGCGGCGAGCACGTCGTGCGTCAGCCGCATCAGCGGGCCGAAGCGCGGGTCGTCGGGGTCGAGCATGACGCTGCTCATGTGGGAGTGGTCCTGCAGGCGCTGGGCGATACCGCCGGTGTTGTACTGCGACGGCCAGGCGTACAGGGCGTGCCCGTCCCTCATCATGCCGTCCACGTGGAAGAAGTCGCCGTGGACGAAGCTCTCTGCCATCCACTGCCCGGGCAGGTAGGGCACGTCGGACGCGTGCTGCCGGGCCAGGAACGCGGTGATGTCCTCCGCGTCGCGCAGGACCGCGACGCCCTCGGAGCCCGCTCCGAAGCGGGGCTTGACCACGGCCGGCCGGCCCTCGGCGTCGAGGAAGTCGAACAGGTCCGGCGGGCTGTCGACCGCGGCGAATGCGGGGACCCGGATCCCGGCCTCGCGGGCGATCCGCTTCATGACGACCTTGTCGCGGTAGGCGGTGGCCGAGGCGGTGCCCTGGCCGGGCAGGCCGAGCCGGGCGCGCAGCCGGGCGGCCCGCAGGACGTCGCTCTCGCTGGTGCTGGCGACCAGGTCGACGCCGTACGCGCGTGCCGCCTCCTCCGCGATCTGCTCGGTGGCCCAGGAGTGGTAGTCGGGCACCAGGCGGTGCATCGGGAAGGCCTCGGCGAGCACGTCCTCGGCACCCTCGACGGCCTTGGGCGTGGTGACCAGGACGACGCTGTCGGCGGTGTCGTCGAGCCATTCGTGCAGGGGGCGGCCGGTGAGCGGCTGACGGGAGAACAGCAGGACTTTCGGCATGGGTTCAGATCCTTGACACGGTGGTGGAGGTGACGGGCCGCAGCCGCCCGTGGAGGTGCACGAGGCTCTCCCCGGGCACCCCCTCACGCACGTGCTCGACGGCGGCCACCACCAGTTGGTGGTCGCCGACCCCGACCTGGTGCTGCCGTGCGCACACCAGCCAGCCCAGACAGCCGTCGAGCAGCGGCACCCCGTGCGGGCCCGGGTGCCAGCCGGTGGGCGGGGCGAACCGGTCGGCACCCCGCGTCGCGAACCTCTCGGCCAGCTCCGTCTGGTGGGCGCCCAGCAACTGGATGCCGAACCACTGCGCGTCCCGGACGAGCGCCCAGGTGCTGGAGGTGTCGGCCAGCGCGAAGGAGACGAGGGCCGGGCGGGCGCTGAGCGAGGTGAACGACGTGATGGTGACACCGGCCGGTCCGGCCGGGCCCTGGGCGGTGAGCACCGCGACGCCGGAGGCGTGCGCGCGCAGTACCGAGCGCAGGGCGGTCGCCTCGACGGTCACGGGGTGGCCCCCGCCGCGGAGCGGAACGCCGGCCGGTGCAGGCCGAGGTTCTCGCGCAGGGTGGTGCCCTCGTAGGCGGTGCGCATCAGCCCGCGCCGCTGCAGTTCGGGCACGAGCAGTTCGACGATGGCGTCGAGGCCGTCCGGCAGGTAGTCGGGCATGATGTTGAAGCCGTCGGCGGCCTCGTTCACGAACCACTCCTCCAGCTCGTCGGCGATGGTCTCTGGCGTGCCGAGCAGGAAGCGGTGGCCGCGCCCGGCCGCGACGGACAGATACAGCTCGCGGATGGTGAGCCCCTCACGGCGGGCCTTCTCGTAGATCAGCTGCTGTTTGCTGGTGGAGCCCTCGGTGGCCGGCAGCTCGGGCAGCGGGCCGTCCAGCGAGTGGCCGGAGATGTCGACCATGCCGAGCTGGTACGACAGCATGCCGAGCCCGACGACCGGGTCGACCAGGTCCTGCAGGGTGGCGTACTTGTCCTCGGCCTCCGCCCGGGTGCGGCCCACGACGATGAACGCGCCGGGAAGGATCTTCACCTGGTCCGGGTCACGGCCGTGGTCGGCGACCTGCTTCTTCAGCCCGCGGTAGTAGGTCTGCGCCCCGTCCAGGGTCTGCTGCACCGTGAAGACGACCTCGGCCCAGCGGGCGGCGAAGTCCTGCCCGTCGGGCGAGGAACCCGCCTGCACGATCACCGGGTAACCCTGCGGCGCCCGGGCCACGTTCAGCGGCCCCCGCACCTGGAAGTGCTCCCCCTCATGCCCCAGGATGTGCAGCTTCTCCGGATCGAAGAAACGACCCGACTCCTTGTCGTACAGGAACGCGTCGTCCTCCCAGCTGTCCCACAGCCCGGTGACCACCTCCATGAACTCCCGCGCCCGGTGATACCGCGCCGCATGCTCCGGCTGCCGGTCCAGATTGAAGTTGCGGGCCTCCGCGTCGGTCGCCGAGGTGACCACGTTCCAGCCGGAGCGGCCCGCGCTGAGGTGGTCCAGTGACGCGAACTGACGTGCCACGGTGAAGGGTTCGTTGTACGTCGTCGACGACGTGGCCGTCAGGCCGATGTGCGTGGTGTGCACGGCGAGCGCGGACAACAGGGTCAGCGGCTCGAAGTGCACCATGCGGCCCTGCCGGCTCAGCTCGTCGGCGTCCCGGTACTTGGTGCGCACCCCCGCCCCGTCGGAGAGGAAGACCATGTCGAACAGGCCGCGCTCGGCGGTCTGCACGAGGTCGCGGTAGTAGTCGAAGTCGAGTCCGCCGTCGGGACGGGCGTTGGGGTGCCGCCAGGCGGCGACGTGGTGGCCCGGTGCGGGCAGGAAGGCGCCGAGCTTCATCGTGCGGCGTTGCAGGCTCACGTGGACCTCCGTGGGACGGGGATACGGACTTCGAGGGGGGCTACGGTCAGCCGAGGCGGCGTACCGGCTCGCCCACGAGGAACGCCTGGATGTCCTCCACGGCGTGGCTGTAGTACGTCGCGTAGTTGGCCTGCGAGACATAGCCGAGGTGCGGGGTGGCGAGCAGTCGGGGAGCCGTGCGCATCGGGTGGCCGGCGGGGAGCGGTTCGACGTCGAAGACGTCCACGCCCGCGCCGGCGATACGGCCCTCGTGCAGGGCGGCGAGCAGCGCGTCCTGGTCGACGATGGCCGCCCGCGAGGTGTTGACCAGGTAGGCGGTGGGCTTGAGGAGGGCGAGTTCGGTGGCGCCGAGCAGGCCCCGGGTGCGGTCGCCGAGGGCCAGGTGAATGGAGACGAAGTCACTGTTCTCCAGCAACTCCTCCTTGGAGGCGGCGAGTTCGACGCCCACCTCGTCGGCGCGCTCCTTGGTGAGGTTCTGGCTCCAGGCGCTGACGTGCATGCCGAAGGCGAGGCCCACCTGGGCGACCCGGCTGCCGATCTTGCCGAGGCCCAGCAGGCCCAGGCGGCGGCCGTGCAGGTCGGCGCCGACCGTCTGCTGCCAAGGGCCGCCGGAACGCAGGGAGTTGTTCTCGGTCACCAGGCCGCGGGCCAGGCCGAGCAGCAGCGCCCAGGTCAGCTCCACCGGCGGGGTGGAGGAACTCGCGGTGCCGCAGACCGTCACTCCGCCCCGTTCGGCGGCCGCGACGTCGATGACCGAGTTGCGCATCCCGGAGGCCACGAGCAGCTTCAGCCGCGGCAGACGGTCCAGCAGCGAGGCCGGGAAGGGCACCCGCTCGCGCAGGGTGACGACGATGTCGAAGTCGGCCAGGACGGCGGCGAGTTCGTCCTCGTCGACGATGTGCTCGCGGTGGACGACGACCTCGACCCGGTCCTGGAGGGGGGTCCAGTCGGCGGATCGCAGGGCGGCGTCCTGGAAGTCGTCGAGCACGGCACAGCGCAGTCGCATGTCAGTTGTCTCCGTAGTTCGTGCTGTTCGCAGTGGTCATGACGGCGCCGAGGCCGGGGGCCGTCGGCAGGCCGATCACACCACGGTCGACCGTCGCACCGGTGAACGGGTCGCCGACGAGGCCGAGATGGCCGTCCAGGTCCAGGAGGTCGGCGAGCGGGGCCAGTTGGGCCATGGCTGTCACCCCGAGGGCGCTCTCCAGCTTGCAGCCGAGCATGACCCGCAGCCCGGCGCGCCGGGCGAGCGTGATGGTCTCGCGGGCAGCGAGGAGCCCGCCGCACTTGACCAGCTTGACGTTGACGCCGCTGACCCGGCCGGCCAGCCGCGGCACGTCCTCGGGGCCGGTGCAGTCCTCGTCGGCGTAGACCGGCACGGGCGAGTTCTCGTGGACGTACCGCAGTGCGTCCACGTCGCCGGGCGGCACGGGCTGCTCGAGGAGTTCGACACCGTGCCGGTGCAGTGCGCGGGCGACGTGCAGCGCCCGGCCGGGGCTCCAGGAGCCGTTGCCGTCGACCCGGATGCGCCCGCCGTAGACCGAGCGCAGCAGCCCGGCACGGCTGCCGTCGTCGTCCGGAGTGAACTTCAGCTTCAGCACCGGCCAGTCGGCGAGCGCCCGGCCCCGGGCGAGGAGTTCGTCGTCCGGGCAGGCGCCGATGGACAGGGCCGTCGGCCCGACGGGCAGCCCGTCCAGACCCAGCAGGCGGTGCAGCGGCTGACCGCAGGCCTTGCCGAGCAGGTCGTGCAGCGCCATGTCCACGGCCGACCGGGCCACCGGGCCGACACCGGCGTCCGCCAACTCGCCAAGGACATGCCGCAGTTCGTACGGTGAGGACGCCTCGGCCAGCACGGGCGCGCAGGCGTCGACGTCCGCGGGGTCGGCGCCGCGTGCGGTGCCGTGGCCCGTCAGGCCCTCCCAGGTCAGCTCGACGACGCTCTGGCACACCTCGGTGGTGGTGCCCGTGTTGCTGACGAAGGGCTCCTTGAGCGCGACGCGGACGGTGTGGTGGCGCAGCTTCATCCCAGCGCCTCCTCGAACGCCCCGATCACCGCGCATGCCTGACGGAACGTCAGTTCTCGGAAGCCGCCCGGCTCCACGGGCACCGCCGGATCGCGCGAGGTGCCGTCGGCGGGCACCCCGGCGCCTTTCGCGAAGCGGCCCCGCAGATAGGGCGAGAGCCGGTCGTGGTGCTCGCGCAGCCAGCCGAGCGTGACGTCGTGGACGCCGTCCGGGTCGGCCGTGCGGACGGTCCGGAACAGGCCCGTGAGCAGTTCGCCGTCGGCGGGCGAGGTGCTCGGCGGGCAGAGCATGAAGACCTGGGCGGGCAGCAGGACGAAGGCCACCGGGTGGGCCTCGTCGAAGCCGCGCACCAGCGGGGCGGTGATCGCCCGCAGCGAGCGGACCGTGGAGCGGCGGGTGAGATAGCCGCCGCGCCGGGGCGGGCAGCCCGCCATGGCCCGCGCCCCCCAGTGCAGGTGGGTGACGAAGGGGCTCTCCCGGGTGCCCGCCGGACGGTCCGGGTGGTGGGTGTCCAGCAGACCGAACAGCACGTTGGTCAGCTGCAGCGACATCACCGGCAGCACCGGCGGAAGCGCGGGCAGCTGCTCGAAGAACGCGGCCGGCTCGACCAGGGCGCGCACCAGGACCAGCGCGGCCTCGGCGAGCGCGCGGGCCGAGGGATAGCGGTGCCCGTCCAGCAGGTAGCCGGTGCCTTCCCGCACCACGTCGCAGCGGGCCACCTCGCCGTCCAGCCGCACGGCATGGCTGATCAGCTCCGACAACCGGGTGCCCTGCCGGGCCGTGGCGTCCGACTGCTCGACGAGCAGCGTGAGCATGTCGGTGACCAGGGGGCCGCGGTCCACGAGCACGGTGGCCCACTGCCGGAAGCGGTAGCCGGGGATCTTCAGCATCCGCCGCCAGTGCAGGTCGACCAGGGGGACGAGCTCGCCGTCCACGTCGGCCCGGGTCAGCGGGCAGAACAGCGGGCGGCTGCGGTCCCGCCGTACGAAGTGCCGTCCGTCCCAGGTGTGCAGCGCCAGGGTGTCCCGCTTGCCCTGCTCGATCAGTGAGCCGGGCTGGTAGGCCTCGTCGCCGCCCTCGGTGTCGGCCTCGGTGCGGGTGAAGCCGTAGATCAGCGGATAGCCGTGGCCGCCGCCGCAGATGGCGGTGTTGAAGTCCATCGGCCCGGACCGCCCGAGCGCGATGTCCTCCCAGTTGCCGAGGTGCCCGGTGCGCGGCGGCACCAGGTCCTCGTGCCGCCCGAGCAGCTCCAGGAGGGTGCCGATCCGCAGGTCCCGGGTGCCGACGTGGACCGGCGCGAAGGCCTTCTCGCCGGCGGCGAGCGCGTCGGCCTCCACGGCGGAGCGCAGACCGAGTTCGTCGAGGACGTGCCCGCTCATCGCGTCTCCCCGTCGTGCAGCCGGCGCAGCAGGTACGGCAGGGTGCCACCGGACCGCAGGACGTCCCACTCGCCCGCGGACTGTACGTCTGCCCGTGCGGTGAACGAGACGCCGTCGGCGGTGACCTCCGCCTCGCCCGTCTCCCGCACCCGCTCCAGCGCCAGGTGGAACTCCTCGTGCCCGGTGAGCCCCAGGCCGGCCCAGCCGTGGCCCTCGGGCAGCAGCAGCGGCAGGATGCCCATGGCGCACAGGTTGGCGCGGTGGATGCGCTCGAAGCTCTCGGCGAGGACCGCCCGTACCCCCAGCAGCCAGGGGCCCTTGGCCGCCCAGTCCCGGGAGGAGCCCATGCCGTAGGAGCGGCCGGCCAGCACGATCAGCGGGGTGCCCTCGGCGGCGTACCGGCGCGCGGCCTCGTACACCGGCAGGCGCTCGCCGCTCGGCAGGTGCAGTGTCGTACCGCCGCTGTCGCCGTCCCCGACCAGGCGGTTGCGCAGGCGCGGGTTGCTGAAGGTGCCGCGGGCCATCACCTCGTGGTTGCCGCGCCGCGAGCCGTAGGAGTTGAAGTCGCGCACCCCGCGTCCGCTCAGATGGCGGCCGGCCGGCGAGTCGGCCGGGATGGCGCCGACCGGTGAGATGTGGTCGGTGCTGACGTCGTCGCCGAGCGCGAGCAGCGCGCGGGCGCCGGTGAGGGGACCGGAGCGCGGGCGGGCGTCGACATAGGCCGGGGGGCGGATGTACGTGGAGTCCTCGTCCCAGGCGAAGACCTCGCTGTCCGGTGCGGTGAGGGCGGCCCAGCCCGCCTGCGCGTCGGGGTCCTCGGCAAAGACCTCCGGGGTGACGAACTCCGCCTCCAGGGCCCGCAGTTCGGTGTCGCCCGGCCACAGGTCGCGCAGCAGGACGGGGGTGCCGTCGGGGGCGGTGCCCAGGGGTTCGTGGTCGAGGTCGATCCGGACGTGCCCGACGAGGGCGAGGGCGACGACCAGGGCGGGCGAGGCCAGGTAGCCGGCCCGGACCTGGGCGTGCACACGGGCCTCGAAGTTGCGGTTGCCGCTGAGCACGGCGGCAACGGTGAGACCGGCATCGTCGACGGCCGCGCCGACTCCGTCGTTCAGCGGGCCGCTGCCGCCGTTGCAGGTCATGCAGCCGTACCCGGCGACATGGAAGCCGAGCTTCTCCAGGTCGTCGAGGAGCCCCGCGTCCCGCAGGTAGCGGGTCACGGCCCGGGAGCCGGGCGACAGGCTGGTCTTCACGTGCCCGGGCACGGTCAGTCCCCGCTGCACGGCCCGCCGGGCGAGGAGTCCGGCCGCCAGCATCGCCTTCGGGTTGGAGGTGCTGGTGCACGAGGTGACAGACGCGATGACGAGGTCGCCGTCGGTGACCCCGTCATGCGTCCGGGGCTCTGCGGGGTGGAGGGCGGCGAAGGAGCCGGGCAGTTCGCCGAGCGAGATCCGCTGGTCGGGGCGGCTGGGCCCGGCCAGGTTCGGCCCGACCTCTCCCAGGTCGAACTCGATGACCCGCCCGAACCGGGGTTCGTCACCCGCGCGCAGCAGGTGCTGGCGTCGGCAGTACTCCGCCGCCAGGGCCGTGTCGGACCCGGTGCGGCCGGTGCGCCGCAGATAGTCCAGGGTCTCCTCGTCCACCGGGAAGAACGCGGACATCGCGCCGTACTCGGGCGCCATGTTGGCGATGGTGCAGCGGTCGGGAGCCGACAGCGCGGCTGCGGCGGGTCCGGTGAACTCCAGCATCAGGCCACGCACGTTGGCCCGGCGCAGCCGCTCGGTGAGCGCGAGGACCACGTCGGTCGGCGAGGTGCCCGGGCGTATCGCGCCGGTCAGCCGCACCCCGACCACGGACGGGACACGGATCGGCTGGGCAAGGCCCAGCATCAGGGCCTCCGCCTCCAACCCGCCGACGCCCCAGCCGAGGACGCCGAGGCCGTTGACCATCGTGGTGTGGCTGTCGGTGCCGATCACGGTGTCGGGGTGGAGCAGGTCACCGGGTCCGCGTGCGACGACGGTCGCCAGCCGTTCCAGGTTGACCTGGTGCACGATGCCGCTGCCCGGCGGGACGACCCGCAGCCCGTCGAAGGCACCCTCGGCCCACTTCAGGAACGTGTACCGCTCCCGGTTGCGCCGCATTTCCAGCGCCTCGTTGCGGGTGAGCGCGTCCGGCCGCCCCGCGAAGTCGGCCTGTACGGAGTGGTCGACGACCACGTCGACCGGCAGCGCGGGGTTGACGCGCCCCGGCTCGGCCACGCGGTCGCGCAGCGCCGCGAGGTCCACCAGGAGCGGGATGCCGGTGTAGTCCTGGACGAGGATGCGGGCCGGCCGGAACGGCATCTCCAGGCCGGGTTCCTCCCCCGCCGCCAGCCGTTTGCCGAGCGCCGCGGCAGCCGTGGCGTCGCCCGCCCGCAGCAGGGACTCCATCAGCACACGGCCGGTGTACGGGACGGCCCCGAGGTCGAAGCCGTTCGCTTCGGCGCACTCGGGCAGGCCGTACAGCTCGACCGCGCGCCCGGCGAGCCGGGTCCTGATCGGTGTGGTCATCGGGTCGCCGCCTCCCGGACCGCCGGGAACTCCCGGCCGTGCGGCCCGACATAGTCGAGGAGCGGCCGGATGAGGACGTTGTTCGACTGCTGCTCCAGGGCCTGCGCCACCCAGCCGGCGCTGCGGCCGACGGCGAACAGCGCCGCCGCGAGGTCGTCGGGCAGGCCCAGCAGCCGGTAGGCGAGACCCGCGTAGAGGTCCACGTTGGGTGCGAGGCCGTGCCGGCCGTAGGGGCGCATGGCCTCGGCGACGGCGTCGAGGATGTCCAGGCCGCCGCTGTCGCCCCGCTCCCGGCTCAACTCCACGACGGTGGACCGCAGATGGCGTACCCGAGGGTCCTCCGTGCGGTAGACCCGGTGGCCGAAGCCCATCACCGGCTCGCCCCGGCCTCGCACGTCGGCCACGTACCGCCCGGCCCGCTCGGGCGAGCCCACGTCGTCGAGGAGCCGCATGACGCGTTCGGCGGCGCCCCCGTGCACGGAACCGGCGAAGGTGGCGACGGCGGCGGTGACCGCGGCCGACATCCCGGCCCGGGAGCCGATGGCGACGCGGGCCGCGAACGCCGAGGCGTTGGAGCTGTGGTCGGCGTGGACGATGAGCCCCTTGTTCAGGAACCGCACCGTGGCCGGCGTGGGCCGCTCGCCGAGCAGGACGGTGAGGAACGCCTCCGGGTAGGAGGTCTCCTCGTCCGGGACCGACGGCTCGCGGCCGCTGCGGACGGCGTGGTGGGCGGCGACCAGCATCGGGATCCGGGCGATCAGCGCGATGCCGACGTCACGGGCCTGCTCGTACGTCTCGTCCGTGCCCGCCGCCCGCCGGGGTTCGAACGCGCCCAGCGCGGAGACACAGGTGCGCAGCGCGTCCATGGGGTGGGCGTCGGCCAGCGAGCGGACCAGGTCGAGCACCGGCGCGGGCAGCGCGCGGGCGGCGCGCAGTTCCTTCTCGAAGGCCGACAGGGCGGTGGCGTCCGGCAGTTCGCCGTGGACGAGGAGGTGGGCCACCTCCTCGAAGGACGCGCGCTCGGCCAGGTCGTGGATGCTGTAGCCGCGGTACTCCAGGCTTCCCTCGGCGCCGTCGATGCGGGTGATGGTGGTCTGGTCGAAGCTGACACCGTCCAGGCCGCGGTGCACTATGTGCCGCTGCTCGGCGGCGGTCGCCGGGACGGGGGCGCGGCCCTCGGCGAACTCACGGATCGCCGCGACCGAGCGCAGGGCGAGCGTGAGTTCGTCGTCGACCGGCACGCCGTACGCCTCCTCGAGCGCCACCATCAGCGAGATGTGGCCGAGCGAGTCCCATTCCCGGATCGACTGGTATTCGAGGGCGTCGGTGACCCGGTCCTCGGTGATGCCCAGGGTGCGGGCGACGAGGGCGTCGACGCTGCTCATGGTTCCCCTCCTGCGATTGGTCGTGTGCGGGTGACGTGGGGCGGTGCGGCGGGCGTCAGCCGTGGTCGGCCGCCCGCTCCGCCAGCCACCGGCGCAGCGCGGCGCGGTCCACCTTGCCGTTGGCGTTGACCGGCATCTCCTCGATGACCTGCACGGACCTCGGCACCATGTAGGCGGGCAGGCCTGCCGTGCAGGCGTCGGCCAGCGGTGCCGTGTCCTCGGCGCCGGACACCACGGCGGTGATCGTGCCGTCGTCCGGCCACTGCAGCGCCACCGCCTCCAGGGCCCCGGCCCGGCGCAGTACGGCCTCGATCTCGCCGAGTTCGACGCGGTGTCCGCCGATCTTGACCTGCTGGTCGTTGCGGCCGAGGCAGACGTACTGGCCGCCTCGGTGCCGTACCAGGTCGCCGGTGCGGTAGTACGTCAGTCCGTCGCGCTCGAAGTACCGCTGGGCCGTGAGCTCCGGCGCCCGCCAGTAGCCGGGGGTGGTCTGCGGTCCGGCCAGGCACAGCTCGCCCGGTTCGCCGTCCGGCACGTCGGCCAGCCGCTCGTCGACGACCACGGCGTTCAGCCCCGGGTAGGGCCGTCCGATCGGCACGTTGTCGTGGACGCATTCGGCCGGGCTGGTCGCCGGGTCCCAGCGGTGGGCGGTGCAGGCGATGGTGAGTTCGGTCGGCCCGTACAGGTTCTCCAGGGTGGAGTACGGGGCCGCCGCCTGCCACGCCTCGGCGGTGGCCCGGGGCAGCGCCTCGCCGCAGAACAGGCTCCAGCGCAGCGTCGGCATCGTGCCGGGCCGCAGCACCCCGCGCCTGCGCAGCACGGCGGCGACGGACGGCACCGAGAACCAGACGGTGATGCCGTTGCGCTCCAGGTACTTGAAGGGCGCGAGCAGCTCGATGGGGTCCATGGAGCACACCCGGGCGCCGTTCTCCCAGGCCATGAACAGGTCGAAGACCGACAGGTCGAAGGTCTGGTCGAAGGTCTGGGTGAGCCGGTCCTCGGGGGTCAGCCGGTAGCGGTCCTGGTTGACGTCGAGGAACGCGCGCACATTGGCGTGGGTGACCGGCACCCCCTTGGGCGCGCCGGTGCTGCCCGAGGTGAACAGCAGGTACGCCGGGTCGTCGGGAGCGGGCTCGGGCAGTTCGGCGAGCGCCGCGAACCCGGCGAGGTCGGTGGCGTCCAGCACCCGGTACCGGTCGTCGAGGCCCGGCACCTCCGCCCGTTTCGCATCGGGCAGCAGAACGACCGGACAGGGGTCCAACCCGGCCAGTAGTTCCGGGAGTTGGGCGGCCGAGGCGGCGTCCGCGAGGACGGCGTCGACCTCGGCGCGGGCCAGCATGTCGCGGGTCCGCGCCGTCGGGAACTTCCGGTTCAGCGGGACGAAGGCGGCTCCGGCGAACAGGGCGGCGGCCACGCCCAGATAGGAGACCTCGCTGCGCTGGGCGAACACCGCGATCCGGCGGGGTCGGCCTCCGGTCGCCTCGACGAGGGCGCCGGCCCAGCGCCGCGCGGTGACCGCGGTCTCCTCGTAGGTGTAGTCGCGGCGCCCGATGGTCAGGGCGACGCCGTCGGGAAGGGCGCTCGCGTGGTGGAGCAGGCCGGCGCCCAGGCGTCGGTCGAGTGCTGTGGTCATGTCGGTCCGAACTCCGGTGACGGGAAGCCGGATCGACGCTAGCCGCAGCCCGGACGGGCAGGTCCCTTGCGACCGCACTGCTCCTTAAACGAGCAAATCCCCTTCTCGTACTGCGCGACATGCGGTTCACGGGCAGAACGGGTTTTTCGCGGTTAAGTCCCTTTGTGGGCGCAAGCTTCGGCGGCCCGGGAGGTGGCCTAGCCTCGCCGGGAGAGAAGAGCGGGCAGAGAAGAGCAGGCAGAGAAGAGCGAGGAGCGTCATCGGAATGAAATCCCTCCTGCCTCCGCCCGGACCCGCGCGCCTGCTCACCGTCATCACCATGGTGATGACGCTGGGCCAGGGGCTGTGGATGGCGCTCAGCGCGATCTACGCGGTCACCGTGCTGCATCTGACGGTGGGTCAACTCGGCCTCAGCGTGAGCGTCGCCGCCGCGATCGTCCTGCTGTTCAGCATCCCGCTCGGGCATCTAGCCGACCGGGCCGGCCCGCGCACCGTGCAGATGTGGTCGTTCCTGGTGCTGGCCGTGCTGACCTGCGCGCTGCTGTTCGCCACCGACTTCTGGCCGTACCTGGTCATCGTCTCCGCCCAGGGCATCGCCTACCGGTCCGGCCGCAGCGCGCGCAAGGCCATGATCGCGGGCCTGATCCCCTCGGCGGACCGGGTGGGCATCCTCGCCCAGGTCCGCGCTGCCTCCAATGCCAGTGTCTCGGTCGGGGCGTGCCTCGCCGGTCTGGTGCTCGCGGTGGGTTCGCGCGCGGCCTACCAGGGGGCGGTGGGCTTCATCGCCGTCACCTTCCTGGTCACCGGCCTGCTCACGATCAAGGAACCGCCCGTGCCACCGGTCCCGTCCTCGGCGGGCCCCGCCCTCGCGGTGCTGCGGGACGTGCCGTTCCTCACCTTCGCCGCCCTGGACGGGCTACTGACCACGCACGCCATCCTGCTCGACGTGGTGCTGCCCCTGTGGGTACTGCAGCACACGGGGGCGCCCCGGTGGATGAGCGCGGCCATCCTGCTGGTCAACACGATCCTGGTGGTGGCCGTCCAGACCCGGGCCGCCCGCGGCGCGGACCACCCGGCGGCCGCCGCGCGGGCCAGCTTCCAGGGGGCGGGCTGCGTCGCGGCCGCCTGTCTGGTGTTCGCGCTGAGCGACGGGGCGGCCCTGGTGCCGGCCTGTCTGCTGCTCGTGGTGGGCGCCGTCGCCCACGCCCTCGGTGAGGTGCGCCAGGCGGCGGGCAGCTGGGGCATCGCCTTCGACCTGGCCCCGGACCACGCCCAGGGCCAGTACCAGGCCACGCACGCGATGGGCGCCGACATCGGCAAGATGATCGCCCCCGCGGTCTTCACCTGGCTCGTACTCGATCACGGGGCGCTCGGCTGGGTGGTCCTGGCCGTGGCGTTCGCCCTGCTGGGCGCGGCGATGCCGGCCATCGTCGCCCGCGCTCTGCGCAAGCGCTCGCCCTCCGCCGTCGCCCAGGAGACCGACGCCGGGGAAGTGACCGCGGCCGGCTGAGCCTTCGGCCCGCTTCGCCCGGCCGTCGGATCACGGTTCCCGTTCCGAACACCACTTACGCAAGGGTTGGCAGGGTTCGCCATGACCATGTGGAACATCGCGCCGCGCAGTGTGAACCTCCAGGGTGTCTGCCTGGTGGACGAGGCCCACGGATGGGCCGTCGGGGACGGCGGCATGATCCTCGCGACCCGCGACGGCGGCTCCAGCTGGTCGCCCCAGGGCGACACGGACAAGGATCTGCGGGCGGTCTCGTTCGTGGACACGTTGCGGGGCTGGGCCGCCGGCCGCGACGGGATCCTCCTGCACACCGAGGACGGCGGCCGGCACTGGCGACGCCAGGACTCCGGCACCGAACGCAATCTCTACGGCGTCTCGTTCGCTCCCTCGGGCCGGACGGGCTGGGCCGTCGGCGACGACGGCACCGTCCTCGCATCCCGCGACGGCGGACACACCTGGCAGCCGCAACGAACGGGCGCCGACGCGCACTTCACCCGCTGCTTCGCCCAGGACGACCGGGTGGCCTGGATCGTGGGCAAGAAGGGCCGGATCCTCGCGACGACGGACGCCGGCGCCACCTGGACGGTCCAGGAGAGCGGCACCGCGGCCGATCTGCGGGGCGTCTTCGCCGTCTCCCCCGGCCGGTGCTGGGCCGTGGGACGCGGGGGCACCGTGCTGTGGACCGAGGACGCCGGCGCCACCTGGACCAGGGCCGACAGCGGTACCGAACTGGACGTCTACGGCGTGTGGGTGGCACCGGACGGGCGCGCGGTCCGGGTCTCCGGCGACGACGGCATGATCCTCGCCTCCGCCGACGGCGGCCGCACTTTCTTGCCGCTGTCCAGCGGCACCGGCAAGGACGTCGTGACCCTCGCCTTCACCCCCGACGCGGTGCGCGGCTGGGCGGCCGGCGACGACGGGCTGGTGCTGGCCACCGAGGACGGGGGCGCCACCTGGAACCCTCAACTCAACGGCGTGCACAAGGACTTCGTCGCCGTGCACGGCGCGGGGCCGGTCCGCTGGGTGGTGGGGCAGGACGGCGCCGTGGCGGTCAGCACCGACGCGGGCGCCGGCTGGCGGGGCGGCGGCATCGCGAGCGGCACCGTGCTGTGGGGGGTGCACGGCCTGGACGACGGGCTGCGCGCCTGGGCGGTCGGCGACCAAGGCACCGTCCTCGCCACCACCGATGGCGGAGACACCTGGCACCGCCGGACCTCCACCACCACCGAGGACCTGCACTCCGTCCACCTGACGGCGTCCCGCGGCTGGGCCGTCGGCACCGCCGCGACCGTGCTCACCACCACCGACGCCGGCACCACCTGGCACCGGCAGAACATCCCGGCCACCGAGGACCTTCACGCCGTGCACGGCCCGGACGACGGGCTGCACGCCTGGGCGGTCGGCGACCAAGGCACCGTCCTCGCCACCGCCGACGGCGGACACACCTGGCACCGCCAGGTCTCCCCCACCACCGCCACCCTCACCAACGTGCACGCCGTGGACGCCGACACGGTGTGGGCCGTCGGCCGCGCCGGCACGATCCTCGCCACCACCGACGGCGGGGCCACCTGGTCCCGCCGCGACAGCGGGACGGACGCCGCGCTGTGGGGCGTCACGTTCACGGAATCGGGCGAACTCGGCTGGGCCGTCGGTGACTTGGGCACGATTCTGGCCACCTCGGACGCGGGCGCCCGGTGGAACCGCCAGGACCGCACGGTCACCGACACCCTCAAGGACGTGTGGGTCTCGCCCGACGGCAAGGGGGTCAGCGCCGCCGGGGACGGCGGTCTGATCCTCGGCAGCGACGCCTTGGGAGAGACCTGGCGGGTGCACGTCTCCGGCACCGGCAAGAACCTGTACGGCGTGCACATTTTCCCGGACGCCGACGGCGGTTGGGTGGTCGGCGACGGCGGCACCGTCCTGTCCTCGCGGGCCGACGGACGGTGGACTCCACGGCCCATCGGCCCGGCCACGAACCTCTACGGCATCACGGCACCGGACGCCGACACGGCCTGGGTGGCGGGCCGGGGCGGAACCATCATGGTCACGTACGACGCCGGCGCCCACTGGCGGGCCCAGGAGACGGGCACCATCAGGGACCTGCTCTCGGTGCACCTGCGTCCCGACCTGCGCACCGGCTGGGCCGTGGGCGACCAGGGCACGATCCTCGCCACCGACGACGGCGGGGCGACCTGGCGGCACCAGGCCGGTGCGCCGGGCCAAGTCGCCCTGTGGACGGTCGAGTTCACCGACGACCTGACCGGCTGGGCCATCGGCACCGGCGGCACCGTCCTCGCCACGCAGGACGCCGGCGCCACCTGGCGGCCACAGCCCACCGGCACCACGGACGACCTGGTCGGCCTGCATGTCGTCGACGCCCGCACCTGCTGGTTCGTGGGAGACGACGGCACCGTCCTCGGCACCGAGAACGGGGGCGCCGGCTGGCGCCGCCACGACAGCGGCACCACCCAGAACCTCAACGCCGTTCACTTCGCTCCCGACGGCCGCGTCGGCTGCGCCGTGGGCCGCAGCGACACGGTGCTGATCACCCGGGACGGCGGGGCCAACTGGCAGACGGGCGCGACTGGTTCGGGCATGTCCCTGTGGGCCGTACACGTCGCCTCGGACCGGCACTGGTGGATCGTGGGCGACGAGGGCACCGTACTGTCGACGGCGGACGGCGGCGCGACCTGGGAGCAGCACCTCTACAGCCCGGAGAAGGACGCGCCCGCGCGTCCACGGCCACGACGAACGACGGACTGAACGATGAACGACGAATGAAGGACAGAGGAGCCATGACAGACGCCACCGAAGCCGCCGCTTCCCCGTTCGCGGACGTTCCGACCACCACCCTCGCCGATGTACTGGGCCGCGGGCAGGTCATGGACATCGGCATCCGCCCGTTGTGGTCGCCGGTGCCGCGCGTGGCCGGACCGGCGTTCACCGTGCGGTGCCCTCCCGGCGACAACCTCATGCTGCACGCGGCCATCCACCGCGCCGCACCGGGCGCCGTCATCGTCGTCGAGTCCGGCGACCTGGACTACGCGCTGGCGGGTGGCAACGTGTGCGCCGTCGCGCAGCGCCGGGGAGTCGCGGCCTTTGTCGCCGACGGGCTGATCCGCGATCTCGCCGAGGTCCGGGACCTGGGCTTCCCGGTGTTCGCCCGAGGGGTGATCCCCATTCCCGGAGGCAAGAAGGTCGTCGAGCCGCTCAATGCCGAAGTGCGCTGTGCCGGAGTCATGGTGAACGCCGGCGACATCGTCGTCGCCGACGAGGAAGGCGTCGTGGTCGTCCCCACCGCCCGTGCGCAGGAGACCCTGTCCGCCGCCCGGACCAAGCTGGCCAAGGAGGCCGACGAGACCCTCGACGCGTGGGAGGAGGCCCACCGCACCCGCATCGACAAGATCCTGCGCGACCAGGGCTTCGAGGGCTGACACGGACGGTTCGTCCCGGCAGCACTGCACGCTGCCGGGTCGAGCCGAATCGAAAGGCCGATGCCCAGCTCACGAAGGCCCCTCCGGGCCGTCGAGCAGTTCCTGCGCGCCGGTTCGCATTCGCCTACAGGAGGTATTGCCACTTGGTCATGCGGTCCTTGAGGTCGATGGTCGGTCCGTCGAGGGTGAAGGTTCCGTCTCCGCGGTGGTGGAAGAGTTGCGGCTCGGGTTGTGAGGGGTCGGTCCATGCCCTGACCGGCTCCAGCAGGAAGAGGCTGTAGGGGGCCACGAGGCTGCTGTCGGCGACCTTGCACTCGATGTTGGCAAAGCATTCGGCCACGAGTGGTGCCCGGACCTTCTCGCCGGCCACGGCAGTCAGGTCGAACTCCTCGAACTTGTCCACGTCGGCGCCGGAGCAGTTGCCGATGTCGACCACGGTGGCGGCCATGTCCGCCGTCGGTACCGAGATGACGCACTCGCCGGTTTCGATCAGGGCCTGGTAGCTGTGGTCCCAGGGGCCGATGGTCGCCGCGATCAGCGGCGGGGCGTGGCGCACCATCATGTTGAACCCGTTGGTCATCACGTTGGGGATGCCGAGGTGCTGGGTGGTCACCAGGATGACGGGGCCGGGTTCGATCAGTCGGTGAACCTGGTCCAGGGGCTGGGGCTGAAGGTCCTTGACGGTGATCATGTCTGCTCCTGGCGCCGTGCGATCTGCGCGCCGACGTGTCGGCCGGCGCAGTGCTTGTCGCATCGAGTGTCGGCAGACGGGAGCACCGTGATGAAGGCCGCGTTGTTCCTGGGTGCGGCAGGACCAGCCTCCATCCGGGCCTACGTGGCCAAGTGTTCGCCCTTACTGCTCGCCTACGGCGAGGTCGGCCACGGGAGCGGCCGTCGGGGCGTGCTTCGGCTGGGTGGCCATGGCCCTCAGCGTTTCGAAGGCGGTCGCCGTCGGGGTGGCCGGTTCGGCTTGATAGACCACCAGCTGCTGGTGCGGGGCCCCGTTGACGGTGAACGCCGCGAATTTGATGTGCAGGTCCCCGACCTGGGGATGTTTGAGATGCTTGCCCTCTTGGGACTTGCTCTTGACGTCGTGCAGCTGCCAGATTCCGGCGAACTCCTCGCTCTGGGCGGACAGTTCGGCGACGACTTCGGCGATACGGGCCGATTCGGGGTCGTGTCCGAAGGCGGCCCTGATCTCGGCGACGCAGGAGTGCGCGGCGCGCTCCCATTCCTGGTAGAACTCGCGCCCGGCGGGGTCGACGAACACCATACGGGCGAGGTTGTCGAACTTCTCGAACCCGCTGTGGAGGGCCGTGGCGAGGGAGTTGCCCGCCATGATGTCGAGGGCCGGGCCGACGACGAAGGCCGGAGTGTGCTCCCACCCGTCCAGCAGCTGCAACAGCTGCTGGCTGACGTCCGCCTCGCCCCGGTCGCGCGGGCGCTGTGAGGCGGTGAGGCAGAGGCGGTTGAGGTGGTCGGTGGCCTCCGCGTCGAGTTTCAGTGCCTGTGCCACGGCGTCGAGGACCTGTGGGGAGGGGCTGTTCTCGCGTCCCTGTTCCAGCCGGATGTAGTAGTCGGAGCTGACTCCGGCGAGCATGGCAACTTCTTCTCTGCGGAGGCCCGGGACCCGGCGTCGTCCGTGTTCGGGCAGACCGACGTCGTGTGGCTTCAGGGCTTCTCGGCGGGCTCGGAGGAAATCACCCAAAGGGGTCCCATTGCTCATGCGGCAAGCCTAGATGCATTTCAGCCGACGAGAACCGTCAGTCACGCACTATGGCACCACGTGGCGCGCCATTCACAATGGGTAGCAAATCCGCCCAGTTTGGCGGGATTTTCCGGCTCCGAGACTCGCTGCGGAGGCTGAGCCGTCGGCAAAGGGAGCAGCTCAGGGGCGCCGGCTACTCGAATGACGCGCTCGCAAGGCAGCCACCATGGCGTGCCGCGGTCCGTCACGTACGTTCCCCTCGGGTGGTACCCGCATTCCTGGGTGCAATGCACCCACCGTCGACAGAACTACGCGCGGCGATTTCCGCCTAACTTGGCAGCATGGACAACAACACACACCCTGACCCGGTTGGAGGGCTGGGCCAGTTCCTCCGTTCCCGCAGAGAACGCCTCAGCCCCGCAGCAGCAGGATTGCCCGGTACGGGCCGGCGAAGGGTGCCCGGCCTGCGGCGCGACGAGGTCGCCACACTCTCAGGTGTCAGCCTCAGCTACTACAGCCGACTTGAGCAGGACCGTGAACTCGGCCCCTCACCCCGGGTACTGGAGGCCGTTGCCCGCGCGCTGCAACTCGGGGACGCGGACAAGGCGGAGCTCTTCCGGCTGGCCCGGCCGACAGCCCGCCGCACGAAGTCCCCCTCCCGGGTCGAGCGGGTCCGCCCGCACCTGCGGCAGCTGATCGAGGACTGGCCCCGGACGCCGGCCTTCATCATCGGCCACGCCCAGGACCTGCTGGCCACCAACGCGCTGGCCAACGCCCTCTACCGTGACTTTGCGCAGCACGACAACGTGCTGCGCATGCTCTTCCTGGACCCCGCAGCCAAGTACTTCTACCGGAGTCCGGAGCGGGCCCGGCATCGTGCGGTGGCCGACCTTCAGCAATCCGCGGCCGGCACTCCGCAGGATCCCCGCATCGTGGAGCTCGTCGGTGAACTGTCGGTGCGCAGTGGGGAGTTCCGCGCCCTGTGGGCACGCGAGTACACGCGCGTCCCGCCGTACGAGGTCAAGCAGGTTCACCACTCCATCGTGGGAGACCTGGAGTTGCGGCACGAGGCCCTCAACATCCGCAGCGTGCCGGGACAGCAGCTCATCATCCTGCAGGCCGAGCCGGGCTCCCCATCCGCCGACGGTCTGGCCCTGCTGGGTTCCCTCAGCGCACCTGAAGTGCCTCACCAGCAGGATCCCGCGCACGGCTCCTGAACCAGGAGACCGCCGGAGCATCGGCCCCGCCGGGACACGGACGTGCCCCGGCGGGGCCGGCGCGTTTCGCGCCCAGGGCTCTTTCGAGTATTCCTGCCGGCGGCATCGAGAATCACATCCGGTAGATTGCCAGAAGAATACACGTCACTCGATTTCAGCGGATCGAAACCCAGCCGATCCACGTTTTTCGCGTGCTTTTATTCGGCAGGCCCGATCGATTCCCGGGCCTTCCGCGAGCGCGCTATGGCGAGGGCGTCAGCGGCACGCGCCTCGCGTGCGACGACCCCCGGTTTCTCCCTGCAGTTGATCTGGTGGGGCAGTCGGCTGCGCTCCCTGCGGGCGCCGGTCCTTGGCTCGTCGGAGCCGTTGTTCAGCCTTCGGTGCTTCGCCCGGACGTACGCCTCGTCTTCCTAGGTGTGGGACACCCAGGAAAAGCGCAGCCTTCATAGCTCCGTGGCCAAAGGGCACACTCGAATACGTCAACAGGAAATCCCCGAAAACGGGGAAACGACGAAAGAGGTTTTCCCCATGGCTACGTGGTTTGTCACCGGCGCCTCCCGTGGAATCGGTGCGGAAATCGCCCGCGCCGCTCTGGCAGAAGGCAACAATGTCGTGGTCGCCGTACGGAACCCGGAGCGCGTGCCGGACGATCTGAAGAACTCGGATCAGGTCTTCGCAGTCGCCCTGGACGTCACGGACAACGACACCATTCCGCAGGCGATCGAGGCCGCCGTGGGCCGGTTCGGCGGCATCGACGTCCTGGTGAACAACGCCGGCCGCGGCCTGCTCGGCGCGCTGGAGGAGATCACCGACGCGGAGGCCCGGTCGCTGTTCGACCTCAACGTGTTCGGCCTGATCAACGTCACCCGTGCCGTGCTGCCCGTCATGCGCAAGCAGGGCTCGGGCCGGCTGGTGCACATCGGTTCCCGCTCCGGTTTCGAGGGCGAACCCGGTGTCAGCCTGTACTGCGCGTCGAAGTTCGCCGTCGCCGGCATCAGCGAGGCGCTGTCCGTCGAGATGGCGCCGTTCGGGATCCAGTCGATGGTCGTCGAACCGGGCGTCTTCCGCACCGACTTCCTCGACGCCAGCTCCCTGTCGGTCGCCGCCGACCGCATCGCCGACTACGACGACACCCCCGCGCACGTGACGCTGGACTGGATCGACCGGGCCAACCACGCCCAGCTCGGTGACCCCGTCAAGGGCGCCGCGCTCGTCGTCGAGGTCGCCGCCGCCGAGAAGCTGCCCACCCACCTCTACCTCGGGCGCGACACCCTGGAGCGGCTGGACGTCAAGTACCGGCAGGTGCAGGACGACCTCGCCCAGTGGCGCGAGAAGTCCGCCGCCACCGCCCACGACGACGCTGCCTGACACACCTGCGGGCGCCCTCGCCTTCGGGGTCCCGCAGCCCCCTCTCCAGCAGCCCGGCCGGTCGCAGAGACCTGGCCGGCCGGGCACCGCACCACCTCCCCCCGCCTCCGGGCCTGCCGATCGAAGAGATTGAGGTTTTGTGATGTCTGCTGCCCTGCTCACCGGTACCCCTCTCGCCGGCCGTGTCGCCGTCGTCTCCGGCGCCTCCAGCGGCATGGGCGCCGTCACCGCCCAACGCCTTGCCGAACTCGGCGCCACCGTGGTCGTGCTCGCCCGCCGCAAAGACAAGCTCGACGGTGTCGTCAAGGCCATCGAGGCCGCCGGCGGCACCGCGCTCGCCCTGGCCGTCGACGTCACCGACCGCGCCACCGTCCAGAGCGCCGCCGACCAGGTCGCCGCCCGCTTCGGCAAGGCCGACCTCGTGTTCAACAACGCCGGCGTTCAGCTCATCTCCGGCATCGAGGAACGCAAGGTCGACGAATGGCAGCGCCAGATCGACCTCAACATCAGCGGCCTGATGAACGTGATCGCCGCGTTCCTCCCGCACTTGACGGAGTCCGCCGCCCAGGACAAGCCCGCCGACCTGATCAACACCTCGTCCATCGCGGCCACCCGCATCCTGGAGAAGTTCTCCATCTACTCCGGCACCAAGGCGTACATCAGCCACCTCACCCGGCTGCTCCGCGTCGAACTCGGCCCGAAGATGGTTCGAGTGGCCACCATCGAGCCCGGCATGGTCGAGACGGAACTGCCCGACCACGTCACCGACCCGGACGCCTCCAAGTTGATGGCCGACCTCATCCACGACATCGACTGCCTTCAGTCCGCCGACATCGCGGAGACCGTCGCCTTCATGGCCGCCGTCCCGCGCCACGTCAACCTCACCGAGATCACCATCATGCCCACCGCGCAGGCCATCTGAGGTCCGTCCCGTCATGGCGGGGGGTGGAACAGCGTGACGCTGTTCCACCCCCCGCCATGACGCGTTGGCGGAGACGGACGACTGGAGAGCTGGGACGGGGAAGGGAGCCGCAGGACCATGCCGGGCAGGGAGGGGCCACGCCCTCACGCACCGGCGCAGGCACCGGTTCAGCCCTGGCTACCGGCCTTCGGGCACTGCGGGTAGAAGGTGCGCAGGCCGGATTTGGGCATGTTGCTCGGGGTCTCGTCGTCGGTCTGGTCCGCGTAGACGCGGTACCCGCTGGTGTCGGCGGTGCTGTCGGCGAGTCCTGTGTCCTTGTCGCCGAGGCGCGCTTCCGTTTGATAGACGCCGTCGCCTGCGTAGGAGAACACCGCCAGGTCGGGGTACGGGTCGTGATCGTAGTCGGCCACGGCGATGCCGCGTGTCTCGCCGAGGTCGAGTTGCCGGATGTGCTGTCCCCTGCCGGAGGCCGAGAAGGGGCCCGAGATCAGCTCGTCCACGGTCGGCTCGATCGCGTCGTCCCCCTGCTTCTGCCCGGTGGCCACAACCACCAGGTCGCTCCACCCGTCGCCGTCGAAGTCGGCCACCGCGGCCAGCACGTCCTTCTCGTCGCTGCCGGACGAGCCGACCAGCTTCCTCACTCCCACCGGAGTGCCGTACCCGGCCTTCTCGCCGAACGCGACGGTGAGTTGAGCACCGGTGTGGGAGGGGTCAAAGACGCGGTCGGTGAGGCCGTCGCCGTCGATGTCGGCCAGCAGATCGCCTGACGCTGTCACGCACGAAGGGACCGAGGGGCTGCCCGTGGGACGGGGAGGTGCCCCTTCACCGGCCTCCCCGCAGGCGCTGAGCAGGACCGCCGCTGTCGCCAGGGCAGCGGACCGTATGAACAGCGGTGCACGCCCGCGTGGATGGCTCGTTGTCTGCGTCTGCATGAGTGTGGCAGGCACCTTTCAGGCGGCCGGGGTGATCGGCTGAGGCTGCGAGCGTAGGCGGCTGGACGGCACGAGGAAGGACCGATCTCGGTGGCGGGCGCGGGGGCCGTACGGTCTTCGATGTCCTGGACCATGCGCAGGGTGTCCGCCTCGGGGATACCGAACTGCTGTGCCAGCTCCGGGAGGGCGCGCAGCGCGGCACTGCTCATGTGGCAACGGGTGAGCGCGAGTTCCGCGGTCTTGGCCTCGTCCTGGGGGAAGCGGGCGCGGCGGACGACGGCCGGCAGTGCGGGGCCGAGGAGCGTGAGGGTGTGGACGATGACGACGGCCGTGATGAACACGACGGCGTCGCGTTGCCCGACAACGTGTCCCTCGACGGTCATGGCGGGCACGGTCAGCGCCGCGGCCACGGAGATGGCTCCGCGCATCCCCGCCCAGGCCGGCGACAGACGCTGCGGGGCGGTGATACGGCGCTCCCGTTGCTGGGGACGCCGGTCAGGATCCGGACGAGGTAGGGGATCGGAGCGAAGGCAGGGCCAGCAGGACGCCCAGGACGAGCGCGGCGGCGACGACACGGAGGATGCCGCCGAAGCCCAGGCCGGTCAGCGCGCCGGTGAGCTGCGGGCCCAGGCTGGCGCCGATGAACATGCTGCATCCGTAGAGGGCGACGGCCGCGCCGCGTGCCTGCGGGGCATGGGCGTTGATGGTCTCGACGACGGCGGGCGCCGCGGCGGCGACCGCTGCCACGAACAGCAGCAGGGCGATGGCCAGCGCCACGGTGTGGCCGCCGAGGAAGGACCCGGCCGCGACGGTCAGGGCCGCCGACGTGAAGGCGAGGACCGTGCGCAGGGGTGGGGCCAGGCGCTGGAGCACGGGGGCGAGCACGGGGACGGCGATCAGGGCGGGCAGCGCGCCGACCCGCAGGGCGAGGATCGCGGAGGAGTTCCCGGCGATGCCGGGCGGTCCGGCGATGGCCACCGCCGTGTATACGGCGACGAAGGCCGACATCAGGACCACGGTCGACAGATACAGGGCGACCAGGCGCGGCCGGCGCACCAGCCGCGGCATCGCTGCGAACGCCTGACGCAGCCCGCCCCCGGTGCCATGGCGCAGGGTGGGGCGGAGTACCCGGCGCACCGGCATCAGGCCCAGGGCCATAAGGACGGCACCGATCCAGAAGACCGCGCGCCAGCCCAGCCCGGCAGCGACGGCCTGGGCGCCGATCTGCAGGAGCACGGCGGCGGCGAACATGCCGCTGGTGATGCAGGTCAGGGCGGTGCCGCGGCGCTGTGGCGCGATGTGGTGGACGGCGTAGGAGAGCGCGGAGGGCGCGAAGGTCGCCGTAGCGAGTCCCTGCACGCTGCGCAGGGCGATGGCCGTGGGGAGGTCGGGGGCGGCGCTGACCGCCAGGGTGGCCGCGGTGGCGGCCACGAGCCCGGCGGTGATCACGGCACGCGATCCGTAGCGGTCCGAGAGCGGACCGGCGAGGAGGAATCCGCCGGCGTAGGCGAAGCCGAACGCCGTCGCGGTCCAGGTGACCTGCTCCGGTGTGGTGCCCAGTGCGGTGGCCATGGGGTGCAGCAGGGCCAGCACGGTGTACATCTGGCCGACCATCAGGACGCCGAGTGCGGTCAGCAGGGCGATGGTCGGGGCGGCGGGCGCCCAGGTCGGTGGCTGGTCCGGTGTGCTGGTCCCGACTGTGTGCCGGGGGGAAGTGGCAGGAGCGGGGTGGGACATGGGAACTCCAGAAAGGGGACGTCCGGGCGCCGCCCCGCGTGTTTGTGCGCGGCACGATCGGCCGATGAGGTGCCACCGGGATGCGGTGGGGTGCCCCCGGCCGTGGAGGGACGGCCGGGGGACGAGGGGGGACGGCTGGTCAGTCGGCCGGGGTGTTGAGCACGTACTCGCGCGAGGCGTGCACCTCACCGCGCAGGGCGGCCAGGTCGACGTCGAGGACACGGCCGTCCCACTTGCGGGGCTCGCCGTTGATGAGGACGGCGCTGATGTTGCGGGCGTCAGACCCCAGCACGATGGTGCCGATCGGGTCGTTGAGCGGCATGTTGTTGAGGTCCTCGGCCTGGACGACCAGCAGGTCGGCCTTCTTGCCCACGGTGAGCGAGCCGGTGACGGCGGCCAGGCCGTTGGTGCGGGCGCCCTGGAGGGTGGCGAAGTCGAGGACGTCGTGGGTGGTGATGCGGGAAGGCTGCTGGTCGGTGCCGTAGGCGGCGTTGACCGCGCGCATCCGTTGGATGGCGTGCAGGGCTCGCATCTGCGTGAACATGTCGCTGGCCAGGGCGACTTCGACGTCGATGCTCAGGCCGGGGCGGATACCGACGGAGAGGGCCTCGTCGACGGCGGGGATCGCGGTCTCCAGGCCGATCTGCGCGTCGGACGTCGGGGCGAGGGCGACCGTGGTGCCCGTCTCCCCCATCGCCTTCCATGCCTCGGGGGTCAGTCCGGTGGAGTGGATGAGGGTGACGTCGGGGCTGAGGAGTCCGTCCTCGGCCCAGCGCAGGACCGCCTCGGAGCCGGACGTGCCGAACACGGCGTCCACGCTCACCCCGATGCCCAACTCCTTGGCGACACGGGCGAGTTCGGGACCGTAGGCGAGCGCCGGTCCGGCGATCTCGTCGGTGGCCAGGGTCGCCAGGCGCAGGGTGAGCAGCTGATCGTCGCTGCTGAAGTACTGGTCCTTGACGCGGGTGAGGTCGCCGGGCCACTGCCGGTCCCACGCGCCGAAGTGCGGGCCCATGGAGGCGTGCACGCCACGTATGCCGGTGTCGACGAGGGCCTCGATCGCGGCGTCGGAGTGCTCGCGGGTGCGGGAGTTGTGGGAGAAGTCGAGCATCGTGGTGATGCCGCTGTCGATCGCGGTCAGCGCGGCCAGTCTGGTGCCGATGTACATGTCCTGGGGCCGGTAGACGGTGGCATAGCCGGCCAGGGTGGCCATGACGTAGCCGCCGAGGTCGTCGACGTCCGGCATGATCCGGCGCAACTGGGCCTCCCAGGCGTGCCGGTGGGTGTCGACGAAGCCGGGCGTGAGGATGGTGCCGGTGGCGTCGACGACCACGGCACCTGCCGCGTCGAGGCCGCGGCCGACGGCGGTGATCGTGTCGCCCTCGACGAGGAGGTCGCCGCCGTCGATGACGCCGACAGCGGGGTCCATGGTGACGATGGTCGCGCCGGTGAACAGGATGCGCCGCCGGTCGGCGGGCCGACGCCGGACCTCTTCGAGCGCGGCGGCGCTGCTGGTGGTGTTGACGTTCATGAGAGGTCTTCCTTCGATGCGGCGGACAGGGCCGGGAGGGAGGGGCCGCCCGCTGGAAAGGGTTGGGAAGGTGAGTCGCCGGGGCGGCCGAGGCGGCTCGAACGCCAGCCTCGGCCGTGCCCGCTACGGCAACCAGGCCGCGGTTTCCCCAGGTGTCGCGCACCCAGGATCGACACCGCGCGTGCGCCGACCGGAAGGGGAAGGGTCAGCCGAGCTTCATGACGTAGCCCGCGTGGTGCAGTTCGTCGCCCTGGAACTCCCCGTAGGCCCAGAAGCCGAGGTCGTCCAGGTAGTCGATGCGGTCGCCGTCGATCCAGTACCGGCCCTGGTAGGCGTGCGGGCGCCCGCCCCGGGTCTCGTCGTAGCGGCCGCCGGCGGTGAGCTCCTGGTGCAGGAAGTCGTGCCTGTCGATCCAGACGCCGACGCGCGGGCTGCCTGTCAGGTCCGCGGCGACGGGGATGCCCGCCTCGGGAGCGGTGGCCCGGCCGGGGACGTCCGTGCCGGCCCACAGGACCGGCCGGCCGGCCGCGACGAGCGCGCGGACCTGCTCGGGCGAGGTCATGAGCACGGTCACGGCGCTCGGCACATCGGCGGCGAGCGCGTCGGGCACCACCAGGAAGTCGGTGGTGTTGCCCGGGGTCAGCGTCGCGACGTACTCCGAGCGGTGGCCGCGGCCGCCGGCCAGGGCGACGGTGTCGACGACGGCGGGGGCGATGGTCAGGCCGGTGCAGTCGACGACGATGGCGTTGTCGTCGCCCGCGGCGGTGATGATGCCCGGGCCGACGCCCACGAGCAGGGAGCCGACGTACAGGAGGTCGGCGCCGGTCATGGTCCCGATCAGCGGGTCCGTCGTCAGGATGCGGGCGTTGGTGAACAGGACGGGACGTCCCTCGTCGTTCGAGAGGATCTCGTCGAGGGCCTCGGCGTTCCAGCCCGCGGTGCCGGTGGTGTCGGTGATGCTCATTGCGTGCTCCTCAGTGGGGTCGCCTCATCGGTGTCCCCACTGCGCGAAATGAGCGCAGGTGCAGGTTTCGAGGCGAGTCTTCGGCAGCTACAGCGGCTGCCTGACCACCAGGTTCGTCGCGCGATGGAGTCGGAACCAGGCCGCCGTTATCCCAGGTGCCCGGCACCCACGATCCGCCCCGGCAGGTACGACGGCGGGGCCTCGGGCAGGATCCGGACGGCACGCTTCGCTGCCGCACGACAAGAAGGGCCCCGTCCCTCACGATGCTGGGTGCGCGGCACCCAGGAAGCCCTCACCTGGGGAGACGGCGGCCTGGTTGCCACCCGCCGACGCGGCGATCGTAGAGCCATGACCAGCAACGACACGCCCCGCGCCCCGCACCCGTACGTCGGGATGTGGGTGACCGCGGACGGCTTCATCCGCCAGGAACTACTGCCCGACGGCCGCTACGACGAGGCCCGCGGCACCCGCCAGAGCGCCTACACCGGCAGCTACACCGTCACCGGCGACCACATCGACTACGTCGACGACACCGGCTTCACCGCTACCGGCGACGTCCGCGACGGCGTCCTCTTCCACGAGCACCTGGTCCTCTATCGCGAGGGCGACGAGCACACCCGGCATTGAGCCTGACCATCACGATGCCGACCCCTGCCCATCCACGGGCGGCGTCGACGCGCTGTTTCGGAGCGACCACTTCCGTTTCCTCGCGTCCCGCCGACGTCCCGAACCGGGCGCCCAGTCACGAGCAGCGGATTCAGTCCGTGCAGGCGAAGTTGACGATCCGACACCCAAAAATGAACGTTCCCGCAGGTCAGAAACCTGCACAGGTGGGGCGGGTGGGACTCGAACCCACGGCCGACGGATTATGAGTCCGCTGCTCTAACCGGCTGAGCTACCGCCCCATAGCGGCGTGTCGCGTACATGTGTGCGCGCCGTCTGCCGCAGCATAGCCGCTCATACGATCTCCTGCTTCGGGATGGTCGGCTGCTGCGGTCCCGCATGACCTTGAGGACTTCCGCGCAGGCCCAGCGGTTCCCGCGGGCACGGAACGGACATGAAAAAGGACCCCCACGGGGGTCCTTCCTCGCTCTGCTCTCCCGACTGGACTCGAACCAGTAACCTGCCGGTTAACAGCCGGCTGCTCTGCCAATTGAGCTACGGAAGATCGAAGCTCCCCCGACTGGACTCGAACCAGTAACCTGCCGGTTAACAGCCGGCTGCTCTGCCAATTGAGCTACGGAGGAATGCCTCGTTGCATCGAACGTACCTACCTGGGTATTCGCCAGGGGGCGGGCGCTCGCTGCGACACATACATTAGCGCAAGCAGGGGGGTGCTCCGCCAATCGGTTCTCCCCGACACCAACGCCGCACCGGAGACCTGCACGAGGAAAGGGTGGCCGTCATGCGCTACAAGCTCACGTTCGTCGTCGGACTGGCTCTGGGTTACGTCCTGGGCACGCGGGCCGGGCGCGAGCGCTACGAGCAGCTGAAGAAGTCGGCACGTCAGGTCGCGCAGAACCCGGCGGTCCGCAACACCGCGGAGTCCGCGGCCCAGCAGGGCCGCCAGTTCGCCGGCAAGGCGTACCACGTGGTGAGCGACAAGGTCGGCGACCGCGTCCCCGACTCGGTGGCCCAGCGCGTACGGTCCCTGCGGGAACGCAACACGAACGGCGCAGCAAGTGACGACTGGGGCACAAGCAACACGTAACGGCAGGTCTCAGGCACCGGGTACAGCAGCTCCCCCAGGGGCGCGGGGCTGTGACATTTGCCGCTCCGCCGCGTGGGCGCGACCAGCCACGAACGACCCGCATGCACAAATCTGCACGCACCCCAACGACGCCCATGGCCCAATCAAGCGCAGCGGTACGGCAGAATTTTGGCCATGGGGATAGTCGCCGGGCTGGACAGTGCGCCCGATTTCACTCGTATCGTCGTCTGCGACGCGGACACCGGAGCCGTGCTCAAGCAGGGCTACGCCCCGCATCCGGTCGACGGCGCCGAAGGCAACGCCCGGCCCTCCGACGTCGATCCACAGGCCTGGCTGCTCTCCCTCGGTGAGGCCGCCGGCGGTGGACTCCTCGAAGGCGTGCAGGCCATCGGCGTGTCGGCGCAGCAGAACGCCGTCGTGCCGCTCGACTCCCAGGGCAACACCGTGCGGCCCGCGATGGTCGGCGGTGACAAGCGGGCGCAGGTCGCGGCGGCCGATCTGATCGACGCGCTCGGCGGGCGCGAGGCGTGGGCGCAGGCCGTGGGGTGTGTGCCGCAGGCCGCGCAGCCGGTGACCAAGTTGCGCTGGCTGGCGAAGAACGAACCCGACGCCGCCCTGCGCGCCGCGATCCTCATGCAGGCCCACGACTGGCTGGTGTGGCAGTTGCTGGGGAGGCCGGTCAGGAGGACCACCGACCGGGGCGGCGCCTCCGGCACCGGTTACTGGTCGGCGGCCACGGGCAACTACCGATCCGATCTCGTCGAGCTGGCGCTCGGTCACCAGGCCATGCTGCCCGAGGTGATCGGCCCGTCCGACGCGGCCGGTACGACCCCGGAGGGGCTGCTGATCTCCTCCGGGACCGGCGAGACCATGGCCGCCGCCTTCGGGCTGGGCATCGGCCTCGGCGACGCGGTCGTCTCGCTCGGCGCCTCCGGGTCCGTCATGGCCGTACATCCCGAGGCCCTCTTCGACAGCACCGGGATGATCACGTCCCTCGCCGACGCGACCGGCATGCACCTGCCGGTCGTCACCACGCTGAACGCCGTGCGGACCCTGCGCGGGAGTGCCGAGCTGCTCGGGCTGCCCGATCTGGAGAGCCTGTCCGAGCTGGCGATGAAGTCGACGCCCGGCGCGCACGGGCTCGTCCTGCTGCCCTATCTGGAGGGTGAGCGGACGCCGAACCTGCCGCACACGGCGGGGACTCTGGCGGGGCTGCGCCGGGAGTCGATGAAGGCGGAGCACCTGGCGCGGGCCGCGTTCGAAGGCATGCTGTGCGGGCTCGCGGACGCGCTGGACGTGCTGCGCGGCCGGGGTGTCGAGGTGCGGCGGATCTTCCTGCTGGGGGCTGCCGCCGAGCTGCCCGCCGTGCAGGCGGCGGCGCCCATGCTCTTCGGGGCGCAGGTCGTCGTACCGCAGCCCGCGGACTACGCGGCGATCGGTGCCGCCCGGCAGGCCGCGTGGGCGCTCGGCGTATCGCAGGGCACCCTCGACCCGCGCAATCCGCCGGCCTGGCAGGGCGCCGCGGCGCAGGTGCTGGAGCCCGGCGACGAGTTGGCGGTGGGGCAGGCGGTGCGGCAGCAGTTCGTTTCCGTAAGAGATCAGACACACCCTGGAGCGTTCCGCCCATAAGACGGTAAAGGGCAACGCTGTCGGCTTAATCAGTTGAGGTAACGCGGGTGGAGTGTCCGACGATAGGAGCCTGGGGCATCAAGCCCGCCCCACCGCCGACTCCGAGAGACGTAGCGTGCTCATACGACTTCTGCGGACCTACCTCAGGCCCTACCGGAAACCCATCGCCCTGCTGGTGCTGCTGCAGTTCCTGCAGACCTGCGCCACCCTCTACCTGCCCACTCTGAACGCGCACATCATCGACAACGGTGTCGTGAAGGGTGACACCGGCTACATCCTCTCCTTCGGCGCCCTGATGATCGGCATCTCGCTGGCTCAGGTCGTGTGCAACATCGGTGCCGTGTACTACGGCGCCCGGACCGCGTCGGCGCTCGGCCGGGACATCCGGGCGTCCGTCTTCGACCGGGTGCAGTCCTTCTCGGCCCGGGAGGTCGGCCACTTCGGCGCTCCCTCGCTGATCACCCGTACGACCAATGACGTACAGCAGGTCCAGATGCTGGCCCTGATGACGTTCACGCTGATGGTGTCGGCGCCGATCATGTGCGTGGGCGGCATCGTGCTGGCGCTCGGTCTGGACGTGCCGCTGTCCGGGGTGCTGGTCGCGGTGGTGCCGACGCTGGGCATCTGCGTGACGCTGATCGTCCGCCGGCTGCGGCCGCTGTTCCGGGCCATGCAGGTGCGCCTGGACACGGTGAACCGGGTGCTGCGCGAGCAGATCACCGGCAACCGCGTGATCCGGGCCTTCGTGCGGGACGAGTACGAGAAGGACCGTTTCCGTAAGGCCAACACCGATCTCACCGAGATGCAGCTGAAGACCGGCAACCTGCTCGCGCTGATGTTCCCGGTGGTCATGACCACGGTGAACCTGTCGTCGATCGCGGTGGTCTGGTTCGGCGCCCATCGGATCAACAGCGGCGGGATGCAGATCGGTGATCTGACCGCCTTCCTCGCCTATCTCATGCAGATCGTCATGTCCGTGATGATGGCCACCTTCATGTTCATGATGGTGCCCCGCGCGGAGGTGTGCGCCGAGCGCATCGAGGAGGTCCTCGGGACCTCGTCCAGCGTGGTGCCGCCCGTCGCGCCCGTCACGGAGCTGCGCCGGCACGGGCATCTGGAGATCCGCGGGGCCGGGTTCCGCTATCCGGGCGCCGAGGAGCCCGTGCTCAAGGGGATCGACCTGGTGGCGCGCCCCGGCGAGGTGACCGCGGTCATCGGCTCGACCGGCAGCGGCAAGTCCACGCTGCTCGGGCTGGTCCCGCGCCTGTTCGACGCGACCGACGGGGAGGTGCTCGTCGACGGCACGGACGTGTCGACCCTCGAACCGAAGCTGCTGGCCAAGACGGTCGGGCTGGTGCCGCAGAAGCCGTATCTGTTCGCGGGGACGGTGGCGACCAACCTGCGCTACGGCAATCCGGACGCCACGGACGCGGAGCTGTGGCAGGCGCTGGAGGTGGCGCAGGCCAAGGGCTTCGTCGAGGAGCTGGAGAACGGCCTCGACTCCCCCATCGCGCAGGGCGGTACGAACGTCTCGGGTGGTCAGCGGCAGCGGCTCGCCATCGCCCGGACCCTCGTGCAGCGCCCGGAGATCTACCTCTTCGACGACTCCTTCTCGGCGCTCGACTACGCGACCGACGCGGCGCTGCGTGCGGCGCTGGCCGAGGAGACCGCGGAGGCGACCGTCGTGATCGTCGCCCAGCGGGTGGCGACCATCCGGGACGCCGACCGGATCGTGGTCCTCGACGAGGGCCGGGTCGTCGGCACGGGGCGCCATCACGAACTGATGGCCGACAACGAGACCTACCGGGAGATCGTGCTCTCCCAGCTGACGGAAGCGGAGGCTGCCTGATGGCCGGGCCGATGGCACGGATGATGGGCCAGGGCGGCGGTCCCGACAGCCGTTCGATGGATTTCAAGGTGTCGGGCAAACGCCTGATCGCCCAGTTCAAGCCGGAACGTCTCACGATCTACGGGCTGCTGTTCTGCGTGGTCGTGAGCGTCGGCCTGAACGTGGTCGGGCCGAAGATCCTCGGCGAGGCCACCGACCTGGTCTTCGCCGGCATCATCGGGCGGCAGATGCCGTCCGGGGCGACGAAGGAGCAGGTCCTCGCGTCCATGCGGGCGCGCGGTGAGGGTCAGGTCGCCGACATGCTCCGCAGCACCGACTTCACGCCGGGCAAGGGCATCGACTTCGACGCGGTGGGCCACGTACTGCTGCTCGCGCTGTGTACGTTCCTCGTCGCCGGTCTGCTGATGGCGGTGGCGACGCGGATGGTGAACCGGGCCGTCAACCGGACCATGTTCCGGATGCGCGAGGACGTGCAGACGAAAATGTCGCGGCTGCCGCTGTCGTACTTCGACAAGCGGCAGCGCGGTGAGGTGCTCAGCCGGGCGACCAACGACATCGACAACATCGGGCAGACGCTGCAGCAGTCGATGGGCCAGCTCATCAACTCGCTGCTGACGATCATCGGTGTGCTGGCGATGATGTTCTGGGTGTCGTGGCTGCTGGCGCTGGTCGCGCTGGTGACCGTGCCGCTGTCGTTCGTGGTCGCCACTCGCATCGGCAAGCGGTCGCAGCCGCACTTCGTGCAGCAGTGGCGCTCCACCGGCAAGCTGAACGCCCACGTCGAGGAGATGTACACCGGCCACACGCTGGTGAAGGTGTTCGGGCGGCAGGACGAGTCGGCCAAGCAGTTCGCCGAGCAGAACGACGCGCTGTACGAGGCGGGGTTCAAGGCGCAGTTCAACAGCGGGGTCATGCAGCCGCTGATGATGTTCGTGTCGAACCTCAACTACGTGCTGGTGGCGGTCGTGGGCGGCCTACGGGTCGCGTCCGGCTCGCTGTCGATCGGTGACGTGCAGGCCTTCATCCAGTACTCGCGGCAGTTCTCGATGCCGCTGACGCAGGTCGCGTCGATGGCGAACCTGGTGCAGTCGGGCGTCGCCTCGGCCGAGCGGATCTTCGAACTCCTGGACGCGGAGGAGCAGGAGGCGGATCCGCTGCGCGGCGCGAAGCCCGAGGAGCTGCGGGGGCGGGTGGAGCTGGAGAGCATCTCCTTCCGCTACGACCCCGAGAAGCCGCTGATCGAGAACCTGTCCCTGAAGGCCGAACCCGGGCACACCGTCGCGATCGTCGGCCCGACCGGCGCCGGCAAGACCACGCTGGTCAACCTGCTCATGCGGTTCTACGAGGTCTCCGGCGGGCGGATCACCCTCGACGGCGTCGACATCGGGACGATGTCCCGGGACGAACTGCGGGCCGGGATCGGCATGGTGCTGCAGGACACCTGGCTGTTCGGCGGCACCATCGCGGAGAACATCGCGTACGGGGCCTCGCGGGACGTCACGCGGGGCGAGATCGAGGAGGCGGCGCGGGCCGCGCACGCCGACCGGTTCGTGCGCACCCTTCCGGACGGCTACGACACCGTGATCGACGACGAGGGCACGGGCGTCAGCGCCGGTGAGAAGCAGCTCATCACCATCGCGCGGGCGTTCCTGTCGGATCCGACGATCCTGGTGCTCGACGAGGCGACGAGTTCCGTCGACACCCGTACGGAGGTCCTGATCCAGAAGGCGATGGCCAAACTGGCGGACGGGCGTACGTCGTTCGTGATCGCGCACCGGCTGTCGACCATCCGGGACGCGGACACGATCCTGGTCATGGAGAACGGGTCGATCGTCGAACAGGGCACGCATGCGGACCTGTTGGCGGCCGACGGGGCGTATGCGCGGCTGTACAAGGCGCAGTTCGCTCAGGCGGTCGCCGAAGTCGACTAGCCGCACGGCCAGTTGGGTGCACAGGGGGCCGCTCGCCTTGGTGAGCGGCCCCTGCTCAGTCCAGGTAGCCCCTCAGCTGGTCCGCGAAGGCGTGGTCGCGGAGCTTGTTCAGGGTCTTCGACTCGATCTGCCGTATCCGTTCGCGCGTGACGCCGAAGATGCGGCCTATCTCCTCGAGGGTGCGCGGGCGTCCGTCGACCAGGCCGTAGCGGAGCTGTACGACCTTGCGTTCGCGTTCGCCGAGGGTGGAGAGCACCGCCTCCAGGTGTTCGCGCAGCAGCAGGAAGGCCGCCGACTCGACGGGCGAGGTCGCGTCGCCGTCCTCGATCAGGTCGCCGAGGGCCACGTCGTCCTCCTCGCCCACCGGGGCGTGGAGGGAGACCGGTTCCTGGGCCAGGCGGAGGACCTCGCTGACGCGCTCGGGCGCCAGGTCGAGGTGGTCGGCCACTTCTTCCGGTGTGGGCTCGTAGCCGCGTTCCTGCAGCATGCGGCGCTGGACGCGGACGACGCGGTTGATCAACTCGACGACGTGGACCGGGACTCGGATGGTCCTGGCCTGGTCGGCGAGGGCCCGCGACATGGCCTGGCGGATCCACCAGGTGGCGTACGTGGAGAACTTGTAGCCGCGGGCGTAGTCGAACTTCTCGACGGCCCTGATCAGGCCCAGGTTTCCCTCCTGGACCAGGTCGAGCATGGTCAGCCCGCGGCCGACGTACCGCTTGGCCACGGACACGACGAGCCGCAGGTTCGCCTCGATGAGACGGCGCTTGGCCATGCGGCCCATGACGACGAGGCGGTCCAGGTCGAGGGCGAGCTGGCTGTCCAGGTCGGGCGCGGTGCTGAGCTTCTCCTCGGCGAACAGTCCGGCCTCGACGCGGCGGGCGAGGTCGACCTCCTCGGCCGCGGTCAGCAGGGGGATGCGGCCGATCTCGCGCAGGTACTGGCGGAACAGGTCGGAGGACGGGCTGCTGGTGTCGGCGGTGCGGGCGCGCGGCGGTACCACCGGCTCGGGGGCCTCCGTGGCCTCCAGCGCCTCTGCGGGCGGTTCCGCCGGCTCGGGCGGACCTTCGGGGTCCGCCTCGGGGTGGTGCACGACACGGGACTGCGGGGGGACCGCGACGAGAACGTCGGTCTCTGCGTCCGGCTCTGTGCCGTCCGTACTGGTGTCGGTCTGGGTGAGGGTCTGGGTCTGCACGGGGGCGACCTCCAGGATGATCGCTGCTGAGGTGTGCGGCAGCGCTACTTCGGGAGCGGAGTCGGCGGCCTCACCGCTGTCCGTCCCGTACGCGTTGAGCGGAACCGCGGGGGTGTGGGATCCGTGTGGGACGGATCGGCCGCGCTCCGAGGACTCAGGCACCGGAACCCAGTGTGGAGTACGACACATCGCCGCCACGAGGGGCGTGCGGTGACTTTTTGCAATCGGGCCGTGACCGGGTGGTTACCCTCACGGAAACCCGGATGCCTGTGCGTGCCCTGATCTGGCACGATCCCCGCGTGTCCGCTTCGTTGTACGAAACTCACGTGACCGTTCGCTGTGAAGGTGCGGGCGAGTCGGAACGGCTGCGCCGGTGGGCGGCGGCCGCCGGTTTCAAACTGACGCACATCGTGCTGGCCCGAGGGCGGATGCGCGACCAGCCGATGCTCACCCTGTCGGGTTCCCAGACCTACGCCGTCGAATCGGCTCGGGCGCGAGACGTCCTGGCGCGGCTGCGGGCGGGCGGCTTCGAGGCCGTGCGCGTGAAGATCGAGTCGACGCCGTGGGCCCCGGAAGTACCGCGCCAACCGTGCGACGGGGAGCGGTACTTCGAGCACCACGTGAAGCTGCGGCTCACCGCGGGCACCGACGTGGCCGCCCTGACGGCGCGGGCCGTACGGCACGGCGCGCATCTGTCGTGGAACGCGCGGCGGGTACGGGCCGACGGCCGGGCGGAGCGGTTCGTGACCCAGCGGTGCCGCGGGGTGGACGCCGAGGGCGCGGGGCAGGCGCTGGAAGCCCTGCTGGCGGAGCTGGCCGGGTACGAAGTGGTGAGCGTGGAGCGGGAGTTCGTGCATTACGACAGCGATGTGTCGGTGGACGACGGGTGGATCGAGGAGACGGTGGGCGTACAGGGGGTGCCGGGATGAGTGGGACGTGGCAGGAGCCGGTGTGGTCGGGGTTTCCGGCCCCGCACGACGAGCTCGACGAAGCGACGCGCGAGGCCAAGAGGCTGCCCAGGACGCTGCGGACGACGGCCGGCGAGGACGCCGAACAGCGGCTGGTGTTCGAGCCCGCGCTGAAGCAGTACCAGAACGCCTACCGGGCCACGGATCCCGCGTTCGCCGACCCGGTCCGGGGCGACGCCTGGCGCGCGGCCCGGCGAAAGGCCCTGGATCTTGTGCTTGCCGCGATCGCCGGCACGGAGTGGGTGGACGCGCTGGTGCTGCGCGGCAGCGTGCTGATGTCGCAGTGGTTCGGCGATGCCGCGCGCGAGCCGGGTGACCTGGACTTCGTCGTCGTGCCGCACACGTGGCGGATCGAGGACGGGCGCACCGACCGGATGCTCGCGGGGATCGCGGCGGCGGCGCAGGCGCTGGCCGACGCCCGCGGCCGGGACGAGGTCGGGATCTCGGCGCGGGGCGCGGTGGTGGAGGACATCTGGACCTACGAGCGGGTGCCGGGCCGGCGCATGGTCCTGCCCTGGGGCTCGCCCGGGCTGCCCGGCGGCCATGTCCAGCTGGACTTCGTCTTCAACGAGGAACTGCCCGAGGAGCCCGAGCCGGTGGAGCTGCGCGGCGGCGCCGTCGTACAGGCGGCGACGCCGCGACTGTCGCTGGCCTGGAAGATGATGTGGCTGCTCAACGACGCCTACGCCCAGGGCAAGGACCTCTACGACGCGGTGCTGCTGGCCGAGCGGTACCCGCTGCCCTACGAGCTGCTGCACGAGGTGTTCCGGCTCTCCGGCGAGTGGCCCTACCCGTACCAGGAGTACATCACCTTCGACAACGTGGTGGAGCTGGTGCAGTACGTCGAATGGAACCACTTCGTCGTCGAGTACCCGCAGTACAGGAACGACGAGCAGAACTTCGTGGATCGGCTGGTCCGGGCCGTGGCACCGACCTTCGCCGGACGCTCAGAGGGCGCCGGCCCCGCGCTCCCGTAGCGCCTGGTCGTACTGCTGAAGCACCCACAACTCGTTCTGTACGGCGGCCAGTTGTGCGGGGTCGCTTTGTGTGCCGAGGCGGGTGAAGGTGCTCTGGACGTCGCGGACCCGACGCTCCACGGCGCGGCGGCGGACGGTCACCAGTTGGTCGCCCGCATAGGTCTCGTCGACCGTGCGGCGCATGATCGCCTCGACGGCCAGCTCCGTGACCATCGCGCGGACCGCGTCGTCCGGTGCCACCTCGCGGACCCGGACCAGGTAGTCCTGCGCGTCCTGGACGCCGTACTCGGCGCCGCCCGCCTCCATGATCGCCTGGCGTACGGCGGCGTAGGGCGCGGCGGTGAACTCGTCGATGCCGTACGCGTCGAAGGCCGGGGAGACCAACTCCGGGCGCTGGAGGGCGAGTTTGAGGAGCTCGCGTTCGGTGGCGTAGACGGGGTTGCGGAGGTTGAGGGCCGGGCCGGAGGTGGTGGGGCGGGGGGCGGCGTCGTACGGCTGCGGGCCCCGGGTCGGGGCCGGTCCCTTGCCGCCGCGGTCGCGGGCCCAACGGGCCAGCTGCGCCACCCGCTTGACCACGAACTGGGTGTCGAGGATGCCGAGCATGCCGGCGAGCTGGACGGCGACCTCGTGCTGGGCGCCGCTGTTCTTGATGCGGGCGACGATCGGGGCGGCCTCGTCCAGGGCGGCCGCGCGGCCGGCGGGGGTGTCGAGGTCGTAGCGGACGACGATCTGGCGGAGCGCGAACTCGAAGAGGGGGGTGCGGGGTTCGGCCAGGTCCGACACCGCCTCGTCGCCCTTCGCGAGGCGCAGCTCGCAGGGGTCCATGCCGTCGGGGGCGATGGCGATGTACGTCTCGGCGGCGAACTTCTGGTCGTCCTCGAAGGCGCGCAGGGCCGCCTTCTGGCCGGCCGCGTCACCGTCGAAGGTGAAGATCACGCGGGCCGATCCGTTGTCCATCAACAACCTGCGGAGGATCTTGATGTGGTCGCCGCCGAAAGCCGTGCCGCAGGTCGCGATCGCCGTGGTCACGCCGGCCAGGTGGCAGGCCATGACGTCCGTGTAGCCCTCGACCACGACCGCGCGGCTGGCCTTGGCGATGTCCTTCTTGGCGAGGTCGATGCCGTACAGGACCTGGGACTTCTTGTAGATCGCGGTGTCCGGAGTGTTCAGGTACTTGGGGCCGTTGTCCGACTCGTACAGTTTGCGGGCGCCGAAGCCGACGACCTCGCCGCCGATGTCGCGGATCGGCCACATCAGGCGGCCGCGGAAGCGGTCGATGGGGCCGCGGCGGCCCTCCTGGGAGAGGCCGGACAGCAGGAGTTCCTTGTCGGTGAAGCCCTTGCCGCGCAGATAGCGGGTGAGGTGGTCCCAGCCCTGCGGGCTGTAGCCGACGGAGAAGTGCTCGGCGGCGGACTGGTCGAAGCCGCGCTCGGCGAGGAACTTGCGGCCGGTGTCGGCCTCCGGGCTGGTGGCCAGCTGTTCCACGTACCACTGCGCGGCGACCTTGTGGGCCTCGACCAGGCGGATGCGCTCGCCGCGCTGGTGGGCGGGGTTGTAGCCGCCCTCCTCGTACCGCAGCGTGATGCCCGCCTGGCCGGCGAGGCGCTCGACCGACTCCGAGAAGGTGAGGTGGTCGACCTTCATCACGAACGTGATGGTGTCGCCGCCCTCCTGGCAGCCGAAGCAGTGGAAGAGTCCCTTGCTGGGGCTGACCTGGAAGGACGGCGACTTCTCGTCGTGGAACGGGCAGAGGCCCTTGAGGTTGCCACCGCCCGCGTTGCGCAGCTGGAGGTACTCGGACACCACGGCGTCGATCGGGACCGCGTCCCGTACCGCCTTCACGTCCTCGTCGTTGATCCGTCCTGCCACGCGGTGATTCTACGGTGGTGGACTGACAGCAGTGACGCTCAGGATGCCGGGCTGCCCAGGCTGTCCAGCGGAACGTGCGGGTCCGCAAGCGCCTCGGTGTCCACCTGTGCCTTGGAACGAATCAGCTGCTGGATCGGCTCTGTGACGTCCCACACGTTCACGTTCATCCCGGCGAGCACCCTGCCCTGCTTCACCCAGAACGCGATGAACTCACGCTTTCCTGCGTCCCCTCGAATCACCACTTCGTCGTACGACCCCGGGGGCGCCCAGCCGCTGTACTCCATGCCCAGGTCGTACTGGTCGGAGAAGAAGTAGGGCACGCGGTCGTAGGCGAGGTCCTGGCCGAGCATCGAGCGGGCCGCCGCGGGGCCGCCGTTGAGGGCGTTGGCCCAGTGCTCGACGCGCAGGCGGGTGTCGAAGAGGGCGTGCGGGAAGGAGACGACGTCACCGGCCGCGTAGATGTCGGGGTCGGAGGTGCGCAGCCGGTCGTCGACCATGACGCCGCCGCCGTGCGCCCGGTCGGCGATCTCCAGGCCTGCCGCCTCCGCGAGGCCGATGCGGGGGGCCGCGCCGATCGCCGCGAGAACGTCGTGCGCGGGGTGTTCCTCGCCGTCGTCGGTGCGGGCCGCCAGGACCATGCCGTCCTGGCCGACGATCTCGGTCAGCTTGGCGCCGAAGTGGAAGCGGACGCCGTGCTCGCGGTGCAGGTCCGCGAAGATGCTGCCGAGCTCGGGGCCGAGAACGGCCTGCAGCGGGGTCGACAGGGGCTCGATGACGGTGACCTCGGCGCCGTACTCGCGGGCCGCCGCCGCGACCTCCAGGCCGATCCAGCCGGCCCCGGCGATCACGATGTGCCCGTTGTCCCGGCCGAGCGCGGCCAGTACGCCCTTGAGCCGCTCGGCGTGGGCGAGGCGGCGCAGGTGGTGGACGCCCGCGAGGCCGGTCCCCGGGATGTCCAGGCGGCGCGGCTCGGCGCCCGTCGCCAGCAGCAGCTTGTCGTAGCGGACGAGGGTGCCGTCCCCGCCGAAGCGGACCGTCCTGGCCGTGCGGTCGATGGCCTCGACGGTCTCGCCGAGGTGCAGTTCGACATCGTTCTGTGCGTACCACGCGGGCTCGTGGACGAAGACGCTGTCGCGCTCCTCCTTGCCCAGCAGGTAGCCCTTGGACAGTGGCGGGCGCTCGTACGGGTGGTCGCGTTCGTCGCAGATCAGTATCACGCGGCCGCTGAAGCCCTCCGCTCGGAGCGTCTCGGCCGCCTTCGCGCCGGCGAGGCCGCCTCCGACGATGATGAATGTCTGATCCGCGTCGACCACTTGATGCCTCCTACGGGGGGTCTGGGGGGGTCTCCCCAGAGAACACAGCGGGTGCCGCCACATGCGAGCGTCCCGCACGCAGCGTGATGGGGGAAGAGGGAGTGGCCCGATCAGGCCACGGAGGGTCACAATCGGGCTCGTTCGGAGTCACCCGCGCCCCCTCAGTTTCTCGGGTGCCCCGTCAGGCGCGCGTGAAGCGAACGGGCCGAGGCGTCGGTCAGGGAGGCGATCTGGTCGACGATCACCCGCTTGCGGGCGCGGTCGTCGCGGGCCTGGTCGAACAGCGCCCGGAACTGCGGGTCCAGGCCGTCCGGAGCGCGAGCCGTGAGCGCCTCGGCCAGCTCGGCGACCACGATCCGCTGGTCGGCGCGCAGCCGCTCCTGCTCGGCCCGCTGCATGACGTACCGGTCGGCGACCGCCTTGAGGACCGCGCACTCCAGCCGGGTCTCGTGCGGTACGACGAGTTCGGCGCCGTAGCGGGTGAGGCGGCCGGTGCCGTACGCCGCGCGCGTGGCGGCCTCGGCGGCGAGGCAGAAACGGCCGATGAGCTGGCTGGTGGCGTCCTTGAGGCGGGCCTGGGCGACCGCGGAGCCGTCGTAGCCGTGCGGCCACCACTCCTGGTCCTGGAGGCGGTCCAGGGCGGCGCCGAGTTCGGCGGGGTCGGTGTCCGCGGGCACGTAGCGTCCGATGGCGACCGCGAAGACCGCCTGTCTCTCGGGCTCCGCGTGCAGGCAGTTGGGGTCGATGTGGCCGGCGTGCAGGCCGTCCTCGACGTCGTGCACCGAGTACGCCACGTCGTCCGACCAGTCCATCACCTGGGCCTCGAAGGTGGTACGGGAGCCGGGAGCGCCCTTGCGGACCCAGTCGAAGACGGGGCGGTCGTCCTCGTAGACACCGAACTTGGGGGACTCGGGGTCGGTGGGGTGGGTGCCCCGGGGCCAGGGGTACTTGGTGGCGGCGTCCAGGACGGCTCGGGTGAGGTTGAGGCCGACGGAGCCTTCGGCGGTGAAGCGCTTGGGTTCGATGCGGGTGAGGAGTCTCAGCGACTGGGCGTTGCCCTCGAAGCCGCCGCAGTCCTCGGCGAATTCGTTGAGGGCCTGTTCACCGTTGTGGCCGAAGGGCGGGTGGCCGAGGTCGTGGGAGAGGCAGGCGGCCTCGACGAGGTCGGGGTCGCAGCCGAGGGCCGCGCCCAGCTCGCGGCCCACCTGGGCGCACTCCAGGGAGTGGGTGAGGCGGGTGCGGGGACTGGCGTCCCAGACCTGGCTGCGGGTTCCCGGGGTGACCACCTGGGTCTTGCCGGCGAGCCTTCTGAGCGCCGAGGAGTGCAGGATGCGGGCGCGGTCGCGTTGGAAGGCTGTGCGGCCGGGGCGTTTGTCCGGCTCGGGGGCCCAGCGGTCGACTGACGTCGGGTCGTAAGCAGCGGGGAGTGAGGTGCCTTCCATGCCTCGACAGTACGGGCACGTTCTGACAATTGGGGTGCGCCCGTTCGTCTGCCGCGATCTGTTGTGTGGCGAGTGCGGGTGTCTTGGACTGGTCGCGACCCGCGGCGGAGCCGCATGGTGACACAGGCCCGCGCCCCTCAAGAGATCCGGCGGTTCTGTCACCGGGGTTTCAAGCCGAGGCCAGTGCGGGCTCCGTGATTGCAGCCGGGGTTGCGCATGCCTGGTCGTAGCGGTGGAGGACCAGCTGGGCCATCGCGGGGTGCGTGCCCAGGGGGGCCGAGGCGATTCCGGGGGCTGCCTCCGCGCACTCCGTCGCGAAGCGGCCCGGGGCGGTGAAGTACGAGGCGATGGCGACCCGGTGGCGGCCCCTCGCAGTGAGGGCGCGGACCGCGTCCTCGACCCTGGGTGCGGCCGTGCTGGCGTAGGCGGGGACCACCGGGACGCCCAGGCGCTCGGCCAGCAGCTGGGCCGTGCGGTTGGTGTCGATCTTGGACTCGGGGTCCCGGGAGCCCGCGGCGGCCAGCACCACGGCGCTGGTGCGGCGGGTCGCCGCGTCCATGCGGGTGCGCCAGCCGGCCTCGACGAGGCGTGCGGTCAGGGTCTCCACGAGGAGGGGGTGCGGGCCGAGCGGGGCGGCCACGCGCGTGCGTGCCTCGGACGCGGCGGCCATCTCGGGGATGTCCTGCTTGACGTGGTAGCCGCGGCTGAGGAGGAGCGGGACGAGGACCGCCTCGCCGGTGCCGAGGCCCGCGAGGGTGTCGGGGAGCAGGGGGTCGTTCAGTTCGATGTGGCCGAGGTGGACCGGCAGGCCGGGGCGCTGCTCGCGGATGCGGTCCAGCAGCGTGCGGACGGTGCTCAGGGCGCGCGGGTCGCGGCTGCCGTGCGCCACGACGACCAGCGCGGGCGGGCCGGGGCGCCGTCTGCCGTTGAGGGAGACGAGGCTGAGCTGGCTGGCGAGCTGGCTGCTGATCCGGTTCATGAGGTGCGCCGTACTGTCGAGGTGGGCCGCCTGGAGTGGCAGGGCCGCACCGGGCTGGGTCGTGGACTCGTCGCGAGGAGCCTGAGACTTACGCGTCGGCGTCATGGACCGATGGTGGCGGCGGGAGGTTGCCGCTCCGTTGCGCGGGAATGACGGGTGTTTTCCGGCGGTTCACGGTGGGGCGTAGGGGGTGTGTGAGGTGATGTGACCAGCGGTTTCACTCTCCGGAGTGAATCTGGTCACGTATCGCGCATCGAACCGCGGGGCCTGACAGGACGTCTCTGACTGTCGAAATACGGGCTGAGGAGCCGACCGGGAGGGGACCGTCCGATGCGCCGACCCAAGCTGCGCAGACCGCGCCTGCCACGCACGCGTGCCGGGCAGCGGAAGCTGGTGCAGGCCGTGACGGCCGGGTGCGTGCTCGCGCTGCTGCCGGCGACGTGGATGTACGTCGTGACCGGCGACCGGCTGCGCACGACGGCCGACGCACCCCGCACCGAGGTCGCCGTCGTCTTCGGCGCCGGCCTGTGGGACGGCGAGCCCTCCCCGTACCTCGCGAACCGCCTCGACGCGGCGGCCGACCTGTATCGCGAGGGCCGTATCGAGGTCGTGCTCGTCACCGGAGACAACAGCCGCAAGGACTACGACGAGCCCGACGCCATGCGCACCTACCTGACCAGGCACGGCGTACCGGACTCTCAGATCGTCAGCGACTACGCGGGCTTCGACACCTGGGACTCCTGCGTCCGCGCCAAGAAGATCTTCGGTGTCGACCGGGCCGTACTGATCAGCCAGGGCTTCCACATCCGGCGGGCGGTCGCGCTCTGCCAGGCGGCGGGCGTGACGTCGTACGGCGTCGGGGTCGACGCGAAGCACGACGTGACCTGGTACTACGGCGGTACCCGCGAGATCTTCGCGGCGGGCAAGGCGGCCCTGGACGCGGTGTTCCACCCCGATCCCCGGTTCCTCGGCCCGAAGGAACCGGGGGTGTCGAAGGCGCTCGCCAGTGCCCGCTGAGGTCGACGTCCAGCCGTCCGTCGAAGCCGCCGTCCAGCCGTCCGTCGAAGCCGACGGCTAGCGCCCGTTGAAGCGGGGGGCGCGTTTCTCCAGGAACGCGTTCATGCCCTCCTTCTGGTCGTGTGTGGCGAACAGGGCGTGGAACACGCGGCGTTCGAAGCGGATGCCGTCGCTGAGGCCGGTCTCCAGGGCTCGGTCGACGCACTCGCGGGCGGTCCGGATCGCCGTACGGCCATGCGAGGCGATGGTGGCGGCGGCTTCCAGGGCCTCGGGGAGCACGCGTTCGTCGGGGACGACCCTGGACACGAGGCCCGACTGCTCCGCCTCCCTCGCGTCCATCGTGCGGCCGGTGAGGACGAGGTCCATCGCCTTGGCACGCCCGACCAGCCGGGTCAGCCGCTGGGTGCCGCCGATGCCCGGGATCACGCCCAGCTTGATCTCCGGCTGCCCGAAGACCGCCGACTCCCCCGCGATCACCAGGTCGCACATCATCGCCAGTTCGCAACCGCCGCCCAGGGCATGCCCGTTGACGGCGGCGATCTTCGGGGTGCGCAGATCGGCGAAGTCCTCCCAGGCGGCGAAGTAGTCCTCCGCGGCCATCTCGACAGCCGTCTTCGAGGACATCTCCTTGATGTCGGCGCCCGCCGCGAACACCTTCTCCGAACCGGTGACGACGAAGCAGCCGATCTCCGGGTTCTCGTCCAACGGGCGCAGGGTATCGAGGAGTTCGGCGAGCAGTTCCGCGCTGAGCGCGTTGAGGACGTGCGGGCGGTGCAGGCGGACGGTGACGACGCCGCCATGACGTTCGAGTTTGAGGTTGTTCATCGACTTCCCTTCCGGACGGGGGAGTTACGAGTCCCAGATGGCGCCGTACGCGGGAATGCCGCGCTGCTCCAGGCCGTGCACCACCTGCCAGGTCAGCTTCTTGTTGGAGATGCAGATCACCGCCTCGGCCCCGAAGTCGCGGTACGCGGCGTACGCGAGGCGCACCATGTCGGGCTTGCCGTGCCGGGAGGTGTCCCAGATGAGGGCGTGCGGCTGGACGGCGAGGATCTCGTCGACGAGTGCGTCGCCGTAGGTCGTGCGGGGCTCGCGGGTCGCCCAGACCAGGCGGGAGGGGACCTCGGCGGCCAGCAGGTGGGGCAGGCAGGGGCCGATGCCGCTGCCCGTCGCGACGTATACGACCCTCGTGAACAGGGTCTCGATGTTGGCGACCCCGGCGGTGGTGATGCCCTTGACCCAGACGCGCTCGGGCAGGTCGTCGATGAAGGAGCCCGTCCAGTCGCCGGCCCGGGAGATGGTGAGCCGGAAGCCGGGCCGGCCGGGGGCGGGGACGTTCGCGAAGGAGTGCCATTCCCTGAGCGGGCTGCGGCTGATGGCTGTGGACGAGCCCGCGAAGGGGGTCTCGCCGTGGTCGAAGCGGGCCAACACCACGTGCGAGGAGGGGCGTTCGAGGCGGACGTCGACCTTGCGCAGACGCAGCCAGGGCAGGGCGACGCTGAAGGTCACCACGGCGAGCACGGTCACGGAGACGGGGCCGGCTCCGGACAGCAGGGTGTGCGCCCAGAACAGGATCAGGGCCGTCCAGCCGCCGAACCGGTGGATCTTCTCGAAGTGGTCGTGGTGGCGGGTGCGGAAGGGCGGCAGCGCGGTGGCGACGATGACCGCCAGGAGGGCCACGAGGGCCCAACCCACCACCGCCGACGGCTCGTTGCCCTCTTGCACCGTCAGCGCGAGGAACCAGACCGACCCCGCCAACGCCCCGCCGACATGCAGCCCGCCGAAGTGGTACACCTTGCCGAGCGTCCAGCGGACCTTCAGCGGCCAGTTCGTCGACGGCCAAGTGGCCATCCTGAACAGCAGGTTGATGACGTACTGCTGACGGACGAGGACGGCGAGGGCGAGGCCGGCGAGGGACGCGTGCGCGAGCTCCCGTGCAGACAGAGGCCAACTCACCACCGCGTACGTCGCGTTGAGTACCAGGACCAGCGCCGCCAGCCGGTTGTGGTGCATCAGTCGCGGGTGTTTGAGGAGCCGTCCGGGTGCGGAGGTGAGCGGCGGGAGCTCGACGGTCTTCCGCGCGGGTGCCGTCGTCATCGGGCCACCGCCGTGCGCTCCTCGGCCAGCCTCAGCAGCGCCGGTTTGTCGATCTTGCCACGGTCGGTCTCGGGGAGGAACGCGAGCGGCAGAACCTCCGAGGGCACGCAGTAGTACGGCAGCGCGTCCGCCACCGCCCGGCGGGCCGCGTCCGGGTCGACGTCGGCGGGGCAGACGAAGGAGACGAGGCTGCGCGCGTCCCGCTTCAGGGTCACCGCACGCACGCAGCCGCCCAAGGACTCCAACACCGAGGAGACGGCGTCGAGTTCGACCCGGAAGCCGCGCACCTTGACCTGGTCGTCGGTGCGGCCGAGGTGTTCGAGCTCGCCGTCGGCGGTCCAGCGGCCGAGGTCGCGGGTGCGGAACATGCGGTGGCCGGGGCCGAGGAAGGGGTCAGGAGCGTAACGGTCGGCGTTCAGGCGGTCGTTGTCCAAGTAGCCGGCCGAGACACCGTCGCCGCCCGCCCACATCTCGCCGGTCTCGCCGATGGGGAGCGGGCGGAGGTCGGCGTCGAGGACGTACACGGTGTTGTTGGGGGTCGGGCGGCCGATGGTGAGGAGCGGGGCTGCCGGGTCGTGGCGGCTCATCGTGTTGACGATCGTCGTCTCCGTCGGGCCGCAGCAGTTGAAGAAGGCCGCCCGTCTCGCCCAGCGGTCGGCGAGCGGACGCGGGCAGGGCTCACCGGCGACGGCGACCGCGCGGACGCGCGGGCAGGCCGCCGGGTCGATGCCGGACAGAACGGTCGGGGTGGCGACGATCACGTCCGCCGTGCGGGCGGCGGCCGCGATGTCCTTGCCGCGGATGACGAGGGTGCCGCCGTGGGCGAGGCAGCCGAGGATCTCCCAGGCGGCCATGTCGAAGGCGATGTTGAGGAGTTGGGCCACGCGGTCGCCGGGGCGGATGCCGAGGGCGCCGGGCTCGGTGAGGAGGATGTTGGCGACGTTGCGGTGGGTGACCTTCACGCCGTTGGGGCGGCCGGTGGTGCCGGAGGTGAACAGGACGTAGCAGCCGTCGTCGGGGCGGATCGTCGGTCGGGGGCCGGGGGTGTGCGGGAGCGGCTCGGTGTCGAGGGAGATCAGGCGGTGCCCGGCGGGCAGCGGCACGCGGGACGCGTGGTCCGCGACGGTGAGGATCACGCGGGTGCGGGCGGTGCGGATGACGTGGGTGAGCTGGGCCGCGGGCGCGAGGCCGATGTCCTGCGGGACGTAGGCGGCGCCCGCCTTCAGGATGCCGAGCAGGCCGACGAGCATCGGGATCGAGCGGCGTACGAAGAGTCCGACGTGATCGCCGGGCCGTACGCCCTCGCGGGCCAGGCGGGCGGCGAGGGCGTCGGCGTAGCGGTTCAGCTCGCCGTAGGTGATCGTTCCGCCGTGGTGCTCGGCGGCGACGGCGTGCGGGGCGGCCGCGGCCCGGCGTTCCACGGCACGGTGGATCAGGGGGTCCGGGACGGGGACGGCGGGGCCGCGGCCGTACTGCCGGAAGCGGTGCTGATCATGGGGGGTGAGATGGCGCAGAGGCATGATCGGGGGACCTCCAGGCTGCTTCGAGAGTCGGTGACATGTCCGGGGGGAGCGGCCGCATGCCCGGTATTTCGAACGCCGTGCGGGGTCTTGCGCGGGACGACTGTAGTAGCGGCTCTTCAACTCTCAACAAGGCGTGATCGGCCAACCACGGGACGGAATGAGCCACATGTGGCGTCTTCTGCCCCATGGGCAACTTCCGTCCCGGCCTGCGACGACTCAGGGGTGGATCACTGTGCGTCTCACGCCGGCCGGGCCCGCGTGGGGAGGTCGCCGTCGCGCCCGCGTAACAGGGAGCCGTCCCGCACGTAACACGGCCGAAGCACGCTGAAGGGCATGCAGACCTCCGTGACGCCCACCCACTGCCCGTACTGCGCCCTGCAGTGCGGGATGAACCTGACGCCCGCGCCGGACGGCACGGTCGAGGTGAGCGAGCGCGCGGACTTCCCGGTGAACCGGGGTGCGCTGTGCGGCAAGGGCCGTACGGCGCCGGCCCTGCTCTCGTCCCGGGTGCGCCTGACCTCCCCGTTGGTGCGCTCCGAGGGCGAGCTGGTGCCCGCCACCTGGGACGAGGCACTGGACCGGATCGCCGGGGAACTGCGCCGAACGCGTACGGAACATGGCCCGGACGCGGTCGGTGTCTTCGGCGGGGGCGGCCTCACGAACGAGAAGGCGTACACGCTCGGCAAGTTCGCGCGGGTGGTGCTCGGCACCTCGCAGATCGACTACAACGGGCGCTTCTGCATGTCCTCGGCGGCGGCGGCCGGGATGAAGGCGTTCGGGCTCGACCGCGGGCTGCCGTTCCCGCTGGAGGACATCCCGAAGACGGGCTGCGTGATCCTCGTCGGGTCGAACCTCGCGGAGACGATGCCGCCGGCACTGCGGTTCTTCAACGAGCTGCGCGAGAACGGCGGCACCCTGATCGTCGTCGATCCGCGCCGCACGAAGACCGCCGAGCAGGCCGACCTGCACCTGGCCCCGCGCCCGGGCACGGACCTGGCCCTGGCGCTCGGTCTGCTGCACCTGATCGTGGCCGAGGGGCGGGTCGACGAGGCGTACGTCCAAGAGCGCACGGCCGGCTGGGAGGACGCGCGGGCCGCGGCGATGGCGCACTGGCCGGAGTACGTGGAGCGGATCACGGGTGTGTCCGTTCCCCAACTCCGGGAAGCCGTACGGCTGTTCTGCGAGCCGGAGGCCGCCATGGTGCTCACGGCCCGCGGGCCCGAGCAGCAGTCCAAGGGCACGGACACGGTCGGCGCCTGGATCAACCTCTGCCTGGCGACCGGCCGGGCGGGCCGCCCCCTGTCCGGGTACGGCTGTCTGACCGGACAGGGCAACGGACAGGGCGGACGCGAACACGGCCAGAAGGCCGACCAGTTGCCCGGCTACCGCAAGCTGGACGATCCGGCGGCGCGGCGGCACGTGGCCGAGGTGTGGGGCGTGGACCCGGACAGCCTTCCGGGACCGGGACGCAGTGCGTACGAGCTGCTGGACGCGCTGGGTACGGACATCAGGTCCCTGCTGCTGATGGGGTCGAATCCGGTGGTGTCGGCGCCGCGGGCCGGGCACATCGAGGAGCGCGTCAAGTCGCTGGATTTTCTGGTGGTATGTGACGTTGTGCTGTCGGAAACTGCGGCCCTGGCGGACGTCGTGCTGCCGGTGACCCAGTGGGCCGAGGAGACCGGCACGACGACCAGCCTCGAGGGCCGGGTGCTGCTGCGCCGGCGCGCGATCACGCCGCCCGAGGGCATCCGCAGCGACCTGGAGGTCATGCACGAACTGGCCGACCGGCTCGGCGTGGAGAAGGGCTTCCCGACCGATCCCGAGGAGGTCTTCGAGGAACTGCGCCGGGCGAGCGCGGGCGGGCTCGCGGACTACTCCGGGATCACGTACCGGAGGCTGGCGGAGGAGAACGGGGTGTTCTGGCCGTGCCCGGCGGGGCCGGACGACGCCGAGGACGCCGCGCTCGACGTGCTGCCGGACGACCCCGCACGGGACGAGGGGACCGACGGCGCCCACCCCGGCACCCCCCGCCTCTTCCTCGACCGTTTCGCCACCGCGGATGGCCGGGCCCGGTTCGTTCCCGTCGCGCACCGGGCGTCCGCCGAGGAGCCGGACGACGAGTACCCGGTGCTGCTGACGACCGGGCGGGTCGTCTCCCAGTACCAGTCCGGCGCCCAGACCCGCCGCGTCGACGAGCTGAACGCGGCGGCGCCCGGCCCGTTCGTGGAGCTGCACCCGCGGCTGGCGGCGCGGCTCGGGGCGGCGGAGGGCGACCCGGTGACGGTGGTGTCGCGGCGGGGTCGCGCGGTGGCACCGGCCCGCATCACGACCTCGATCCGCCCCGACACCGTCTTCATGCCCTTCCACTGGCCGGGCGAGGGCCGCGCCAACACCCTGACCAACCCGGCCCTCGACCCGACCTCGCGCATGCCGGAGTTCAAGACGTGCGCGGTGCGGCTGGAGACGGTGACGCCGTCGTAGCCGAGGGCCGACCGCACGGGGCGCATGTGGTTCGCGACACACTAAGTGGTCACAGTGGCCTGATATGTTCACGACGACCACATGGCCGGAAGGGCTGACCACCCTTCTGGTTTCTGCGCACTCGCGCACTTTTCCGGCGCGCTTCTTCTCCACGTGCGCCTCAAGGGGGACATCACATGACCGCGAGGAAACTCGCTGCGCTCGCACTGGGCACCCTGGCCGTCGCCGGCCTCGTCAACGTGCCGGCTTCCCAGGCGGCGACCGGGGACCCGGTGGCGTTCACGGGGACGATCGACACGCAGATACCGCTGGACCGGGCCCGGTTCACGCTGCGCGCCGACCTGCCGGCCACGCAGACGGCCGATCTCGCCGACGGTGCGAAGGTGGCGATGCTGAAGCTGCCCACGGCGGGGATCAGCACCACCGGCAACTCGTTCAGCGTCGCGGTTGCTCCCGCCGATGTGCCGGACCGCTACATCGGCTCGAACGGCCTGGTGTCGCTGGAACTGGAAATCTACGACCCGCAGAGCGACAGCTACGCGTGGACGACCCAGTCCGTGCGGCTCGTCGGCAGCGCGGCGGCCACCCGGTCCGCCACGGCCCGGAGTTGGGCCGACCCGCTCGCCTCCGGCCGGACCGCGACCGCCCGCTCCGCCGCGAGCCGGGCACCCAAGGTCAAGGTGCACCTGGGCAAGGCGCCCAAGGGTGCGAGGGCCGCCTTCCTGTCCCGCGCCGACACCTGCACGACCACGAAGATCGGCCAGAACGACGTCTGGGGCACCATCGGGGAGGGCTTCCCGGCCGCCCCGGGCTTCGGCACCAAGCGCGGCACGGCCTGGATGACCCACAGCAACGGCTCCGAGGTCACCTACGGCGCGGGGATCACCACGGACGGCACGAAGTGGTCCGCGTCCGGCAGCGCCTCGGTCGCCAACACCAAGGGCTTCGACTTCCAGTGGGACCCCGACACCAACCCGAACATCGCGTACCGGGCCGAGGTGCGCTACTTCAAGTACAAGTACGACTGCGGCGGCGTGATCATCAACCGCAAGGTGAAGGCCGTCTCGGAGACCGGCGGCGTCAAGACGATCCACGTGAACGCCAACCCGCCGTACTGGCTGTCCCGTGCGAAGTGCACCTTCGACATGCCGGCCGGCACCTGGACGAAGTCCACCGGCAAGGCGTACTCCGCCTCCGGCGGCGTCAAGTTCAGTTCGGTGATCGGCATCGATCTGAGCACCTCGCGGACCTACACCAAGGGCTCCACACTCAGCTACAAGATGGACGCCGGGCACGACTCGCTGTGCGGCAACACGGACAAGCCGGCCTACGCGTCCAAGGTGCAGCAGTACTACAACCGCATCCAAGAGGAACTGTGACCACCGGCTCCACGCGCGAGGAAGCCGCCGTGCCCGCACGGCGGCTCCGTCGCGGCCGCAGGGGAAGGACCGTGCTGATCCTGGCCGCCGCCGCGGCGGCCGTGGCGGTGACCGTGTCCCTGCTGACCGGTTGGCCGTTCGGTGACGACCGCGTGGAGCACGTCAGCGGGGACGGCCCGCTGCAGTCCCACACCGACACGGGCACCACCTCGGTCTACGCACCGAAGAAGGCTCCGTGGGCGGTGACCTTCGGCAGCTATCTGCTCTGCTCGACCGACGGGGACCCGATCACCATCGACGGCATCCGCTACCGCACGCCGGTGAAGCCGAAGTCGGTCTCACTGAAACTGCGCACCGTCACCCCGCAGTTGTGGAAGGCGACCGTCGACGCCGGCCAGATCGGCGCCGCCCTGGGGACACCGCCGCACTTCCAGCAGCGCAAGGCACCCGGCGACTACAAGGACGCCCGGGCGGGCAGCCGTATCACCCAGAGCTGCGCCGACCAGGACAAGGAAGGAACGGGCTTCACCGAGCTGCTCTTCGTCCTGGACGTGGGCAGGCAGGGCGGCTACATCGACACCGCGTGGATCGACTACCACGTGAACGGAGACCCGTACACGCTGCGGCTCGACTGGAAGATGGTCGCCTGCGGGTCGCGGGTCCCGCGCACGGTGGACGGAACCGCCGTCTGCGACGGACGGCAGAGCTGACGGCCGGGGGCTCGCCCGGGCCGACTCACCCGACCCGCCAGTCCCCGCTCTCGATCAGCTTTCCGTGGGCGCGCAGGCGGGCGGCGACGGTGGGTGCGGCCACGTACACCCAGGCGCGTACGGCGGTGCCGGCGCCGTCGCGGGTGACCTCGCGTTCGACGCGCTCGTAGAGGTTGCGCGGGTCTCCGGGGGCGTAGTCCTCCAACCGGTCGAGTGCGCCGAGCAGTTGCTCGTACTCCTCCGGGCGCGCGGTCACGAGTTCCCCGTACACCACGCCGCCGCGCTCCTCCACGGCGTACGGGTAGCCGGGGCCGTCGTACAGCACCGCGCCGTCGAGACGCCCCGGTTCCTCGGTCCGCGTGCGGCCGCGCAGGAACAGGTCGTGGTTGACCTCGCCGGGGAGGAGGGTGCCGTAGACGAAGAACGGGAGTCTCACAAAAACGATTCTCTCTCCTCACATACCTCCTCGTACGCGCTATGGACCTTGGTCTGTCATGGCCCCTTAAATCATGGTCAACACCAGCGCCGTTCCCCCCACGCGCCCGTTGGCGCCTTCCCGAGGAGATCGCTTGAGTCGGATACGGATCGACGTCCGGGGTTCCCGTCGTCTCGCCACCGCCGGCGTGGCCGCGACCGCCGCCACCCTGCTGGCCGCCGCGCTCTCTCCCGCCGCCGTCGCGGCCGACAGACCGACCAGGACCGGCGCGATCGAGAACGCGGCATCGGCGCTTCTGGAGCACGCCACGAGCCTCGGGCTCACCTCCGACGAGGGCACGAAGGTGCGGGACGTCGTCGTCGACAAGGACGGCACCCAGCATGTGCGCTACGACCGGACGTACCGTCAACTTCCGGTGCTCGGCGGCGACTTCGTGGTCCATCTGGCGCCGGACGGGGCGTACCGCAGCGCGAACCGGGCGACGAAAGCCAAGATATCCCTGGCCTCGATCGTGCCCTCCATATCGGCCCCGAAGGCCGCCGACCTCGCGGCGAACGCCCTGCGCGCGGTCAATCTCGGCGAGACGCTGAAGAAGCTGACGGCCAGGCCCCAGTTGGTCGTCGACGCCCTGCACGGGGCACCGAAGCTGGCGTGGCGGACGAGCGTCGCGGCGAAGGACTCCCTCGGCAACCCGGTCTCCCGCACCGTCCTCACGGACGCCCGCAGCGGCGCGCAGATAGACGCCTGGGACGACATCGAGACCGCCTCGGGCGACGGCAAGTCGCTGTACAGCGGCACGGTTCCGCTGAACACGACGCTGTCGGGGTCGACGTACCAGCTCAAGGACCCGACGCGCGGGAACACGTACACGGGTGACGCGGCGAACCAGTCGGACCTGTGCTTCCTGACCAGCATCTGCATCTCCCGCGCCCCGTCGACGGTGTTCACCGACGCGGACAACCACTGGGGGACCGGGACGAGCGCCGACCGCGCGTCCGCCGCGGTGGACGCGCAGTACGGCACCGATGTGACCTGGGACTTCTACAAGAAGGAGTTCGGCCGCAACGGCATCGCGGGCGACGGCAAGGGCTCGTACAACCGCGTGCACTACGGCAACAAGTACAACAACGCCTTCTGGGACGACAGTTGCTTCTGCATGACGTACGGCGACGGTGACGGTACGACGCTCGGGCCGCTGGTGGGGCTGGACGTGGCCGGGCACGAGATGACGCACGGCGTGACGTCCAAGACGGCGGCGCTGACGTACTCGGGCGAGTCCGGCGGTCTCAACGAGGCCACGTCGGACATCATGGGCACGCTGGTGGAGTGGTCCGCGAGCAACCCCTCCGACCCCGGCGACTACCTGATCGGCGAGAAGATCGTCCGCTCCGGCTTCGGCGGTGAGGCCCTGCGCTACATGGACAAGCCGTCCAAGGACGGCAACTCGGCCGACTACTGGAGCAGTTCGGTCGGCAACCTGGACGTCCACTACTCGTCCGGGGTGGCGAACCACTTCGCCTATCTGCTGGCGGAGGGCAGCGGCGCGAAGACGATCAACGGCGTCAGCTACAACTCCCCCACGTACAACGGCAAGACGGTGACGGGCATCGGGCGGGAGAAGCTGGGCCAGATCTGGTACCGGGCATTGACGGTCTACATGACCTCGTCGACGAACTACGCGGGAGCGCGTACGGCGACCCTGAGCGCGGCGAAGGATCTGTACGGGGCCGGCAGTACGGAGTACAACGCGGTCGCGGCGGCCTGGAGCGCCGTCAATGTGAACTGACCATCCGTGAACCGACGGTCCCTGAACTGACCGTCCGGGTACGGAAATACGGTGGCAGCGGCGTCCTGCGCATGGCTGGGCTCCGCTGCCACCCGCCTTCCCGTCCGCACCCCACGGAGCCGCATGTGGGGCGGCGGGCGGTGTCGAGGTGCCGGCAGAGGTGCGGCAGCCGCCTACTGCCCGTACGGCCGCCTCTCCCGAGCCTCCCTCAACCCCCTCCCCCACCACACCAGTTGATCCAGCATCACCTTCGCCGCCGCCTCCGGGCCCGACGGGTCCTTGAGCCTGCCCTCGGCGAAGGACGATCCCGCGTTGTGGAAGGACACCGTGTCGCGGAGGGTCACCGCGTGGAGTTCGGCGAAGACCTGGCGGAGGTGTTCGACCGCGCGCAGACCGCCCGAGACACCGCCGTAGGAGACGAGGGCGACGGGCTTGGCGCGCCATTCGGTGAAGTGCCAGTCGATGAGGTTCTTGAGGCCGGCCGGGTAGGAGTGGTTGTACTCGGGGGTCAGGACCACGAAGGCGTCCGCGGCCGCCAGTTTCGGGGTGACCCCGGTCAGGGCGGCGGTCGCCTCGGGGGTCGGGGCGAAGGTCGTAGGCAGGTCCGTGTCGGCCACGTCGAGGACCTCCGGGACCAGGTCGTCCCGGTCGCGCAGGCGGTCCAGGAGCCAGTCGGCGACGACGGGGCCGAAGCGGCCGTGGCGGTTGCTGCCGACGACCAGGGTGACGGCGAGAGGGGCATCTGTGATCTCCATGCGCCACAGCCTCGTACCTCGACCTTCCTTGAGGTCAAGCCCGTGCCGCGATCGCCGGGTCACCCGTTCACACGCGCGGCCTGCGCCCTTCGGGTGCTCTTCCGCGAAGCCCTCGCGCTACGCCGGTGACCTGCGGGAAGTCCGCCCGAGCGCCCCTGCCGGGCGCCGATCTGACACCCATTCACCACATTTCTGACGCACCTTCAGGAAGCGGGTTCGCGCCGCTGCGACTTACCTCGGAAGGGCAGAGGACACCGAAGAGAGCTCGAAGGAGCACCGATGCGACGTACCGCCCGTCTGCTGACCGGTACCGCGCTCGCCGTCGCCGCCGCGGGTCTCGTGGCCGGGCCGGCCTACGCGGACGACGGCGACGGCAGCCTGGAGGTGTTCCCGTCCTTTGCCGAACCGGGCGGCCAGGTCACGGTGAACACCGCGGACTGCGACGCCGGTACGGCCGCGGGCGACGCCAGCGCGGTGGGGGCCGGTGCCTTCACGCTGGCGCCGAGCACACACGAGGACGAGGCGATCGGGCAGTTCCGGGTGCCGCCGAGCGCGCAGCCGGGGACGTACGAGATCGTCGCGAAGTGCGCCGAGGGCGGCCGGCAGGTCAAGGGCGACCTGGTGGTGACCCTGACCGCGGCACGCGGGCAGGAGCCCCGGGGCATTGTGAAGACGGGGGTCGGCGGCGCTCTGGGCCCCGATCCCGTGCAGACCGCGGCCGGTGTGGCGGCTCTCGCCGTCGCCGCCGCGGGCGGTACCTGGCTCCTGCATCGCCGGGCGAGAGGCGACGGGATCTGACGGACACCCTCCGCTGTCCGTCCGCCGGTACCGCAAGTCCCTCCCCCTCCGGGTCCGACGCCCCTCGCGGCCCGGAGGGGGACCGGGTCCACCCACTCCCCCAGGGTCCACCCGCTTCCCCAGGCAGGAGGCTCGCGTGCGCAGAGTCAGCAACGCCGCGATAGGCGCCGTCACCGCGGTCGCCCTGTGTTCGGGCGCATGGCTGCTCGGCGGTGGCACCGGCACACACGCCCCGCCGCAGCCGTCCGCCGCGCAGGCGGCCCGCGCGGGCCAAGGAGGCCAGGAAGGCCAGGACGGCGAACCGCCCGCCGCCCGCGCGCTGCCGCCCTCCCCGCCCGACCGCATCCGCATCCCGTCGATCCGCGTGAACGCCCCCCTCACGGGCCTCGCCCTCACCCCGTCCGGCAGTCTCGACGTACCGCCGGCCGCGAAGAAGAACCTCGCCGGCTGGTACGAGGCCGGCACCACCCCGGGCGAGCGGGGGACCGCCGTCGTCGCGGGGCACGTCGACAACGCCGACGGGCCCGCCGTCTTCTACGACCTCGGCGCTCTGCGCAAGGGCAGCCGCATCGAGGTGGACCGGCGGGACGGCGGGACGGCGCTCTTCTCGGTGGACGCGGTCGAGGTGTACGACGCCGAGCACTTCCCCGACGAGAAGGTGTACGGCGCTGCCGACCGCCCCGAGCTGCGGGTGATCACCTGCGGCGGGGGCTATTCGCGGTCGACCGGCTACCAGGGGAACGTGGTCGTCTTCGCGCACCTCACGGGGAGCCGCTGAGCGGTACGGCCGTCAGCCCACGCGTGCGGCGATGGCTCGCGCGCACTCCAGGGACTCGGTGTGGGTGGTGTCCACCTCAAGGTCGTAGACGACGCCCTTGTGGACCAGTTCGGCCTGGGTCTCGGCCATCCCGCGCGCGCGATCGCCCCGGCCGATCTCCCGGCCCGCGGCCACCGCGGCCTCGCAGCGCACGCCGACCCACAGCACGTCCAGGCCGGTCAGTGCCTTGCGCCACCCTTCCTGGGAGTGCGGGCCGCCGAGGAACACGTCGTCGACGACGATCCGGGCGCCGGCGCGCGCGGTCGCCGCGACCCCCGCCATCCAGGCGTCCTGCAGCCTCCGGAACTCCGGCCCGACACTCACCCCGCCGTCCGGCGCGACCAGCGAGTCCCGCAGGGACACGGGCATCGAGTCGACCAGCCCGTCGATCGCGAAGGCCAGCCACGGATCCGGCAGCACCGCCTGCAGACACCGCACGATCCCGGACTTGCCGGAGCTGGAGCCGCCGTTGAGCACGATCACCTGAGTCGTCACGCGGGTCACGGTAGGGGGCCGCGCGCGGGCCCTCCACCCGTTTTCAGGCGAGCCACTGTCCGTACGCCATGTTCGCCACCAGCCCGAACACCACCGTCAGCAGCACGATCCGTACGAAGGCGCTGCCCTTCTTCAGCGCCGTGCGCGCGCCGACCGTGCCGCCCGCCAGGTTGAACACGGCCATCAGGGCGGCCAGTTTCCACAGCACCGTGCCCTGCCAGGCGAAGGTCGCGAGGGCGCCCGCGTTGGTGCAGCAGTTGACGATCTTGGCGGTGGCTGAGGCGGTGACCAGGTCGAGGTGGAGGACGGCGGTGAGGGCCAGCACCAGGAACGTGCCGGTGCCGGGTCCGATGAAACCGTCGTAGAAGCCGATGCCGAGGCCCGCGAGGGCGATCGCGGCGAGGATCTGGCGGCGGGTGGCGGGGCCCGTCGCGGGGGCCGTGCCGAAGGCGGGGCGCACGATCACGAAGGCCGCGACCGCGAGGAGGACGACCATGATCACCGGCTTGAGTACGTCGGTGCTCATGCCGGCCGCGAAGAAGGCGCCCGCGGAGGAACCGGCGAGGGCCGCCAGGCCGATGCGCACGGCCAGGCGGACGTCCACGGTGGCCTTGCGGGCGTAGGTGACCGCCGCGCCCGAGGTGCCGACGATGGCGACGGCCTTGTTGGTGCCGAGCGCGTAGGCGGCCGGGGTGCCGCCCGGGAGCCCGAGGAGGAGTACGGGCAGGAGCAGCAGCCCCCCGCCGCCGACCACCGCGTCGATCCAGCCTGCCGCCAGGGCGGCGAGGCACAGGACGGCGAGCATGGTCAGCGATATCTCGGGCATGATCGCGACCCTAAAGGACGGGATGGGTGCACCGTCCACGCGTTTGTGGGCGCGCACCGTCCACGGCAAACGGCCGGCACCGCCCACCTCACACCACGCCCCCGACGCGCACGCCGAACCCTCACACCCTCGCCCGGCTGCCGCTGAGGGCAGCGTTCCTCGCGGGAAACAGAGGTGATGCTGCCGGGTAACACCGGCAACGCACGCTCCTGGACATGACCTCGAATACGCGTGTGGTGGTGATCGGCGCCGGCCTCGCGGGCGTCCGTCTCGCCCGGCGGCTCGGTGAGCTAGGCACGCCCGTGACGCTCGTCGGCGAGGAGGAGCACCGCCCGTACAACAGGGTGCTGCTCGCCGAGGTGCTGGCCGGACGCTACAGCCCCGAGGTGATCGCGCTGCCGTCGCCCGCGGAGCTGACCCGCGCCCAGGTCACCGGCATCGACCGCGCCGGGCGGACCGTCGACTGCGCGGACGGCTCGAAGATCGCATACGACACGCTGGTCCTGGCCACCGGCTCGAACCCGGTACTGCCGCCCCTGCGCGGTCTGTTCACGCCGGACCACGTGCTGCCCGAGGGCGTGCACGCGTTCCGCACGATGGACGACTGCCTGGGCCTGTCCAAGGCCGTACGGCCGGGGGTGCGGGCGGTCGTCATCGGTGGCGGGCTCCTCGGGGTCTCCGCGGCCCGCGCGCTCGCCCAGCGCGGGGCGCAGGTCGTCCTGGCCCAGCAGGGCGAGCGGCTCATGGAGCGCCAGCTCGACCCGAGCGCCTCGAAGCTGGTGCGCCGGCACCTCAAGGACCTCGGCGTCGAGATCCACACCGAGTGCCGCGTGCGGGACGTGCGGTGCGTGGGCGGTGTGGTCCGCTCGGTCGAGATGGCCGACGGGTACGCCCTCGACGCCGACCTCGTGGTCCTGGCCTGCGGGGTCCACCCCCGTGTCGGTCTCGCGCAGACCTCGGGTCTCGAGGTGCGCAAGGGAATCGTCGTCGACGACGAACTGCGCACCTCCGACCCGCACATCCGGGCGATCGGCGACTGCGCGCAGCACGACGGGAACGTGTACGGGCTCGCCACCCCGGCGCTCGAACAGGCCGAGGTCCTGGCCGAGTTGCTGTCCGGTACGGCGGACGCCCGGTACACCGGCACCCGTGCGCTGACCCGGCTCACGCTCGCCGGGCAGAGCGCCTTCGACCTCGCCGCGTTCGGCGAGACGGAGGCCCGCCCCGGCGACGACGTCGTCCAGCTGGCCGACGCCACCCGCGGCACCTACCGCAAGGTCGTCGTCCGCGACGACCGCCTGGTCGGCGGGGTCCTCGTCGGCGAACTCGGCACCGTCGGCGCGCTCGCCCGCGCCTGGGAGGGAGCAGAGCCGCTCCCCTCCGACGGCGGGCCACTGCTCCACCTGCTCACCAACGATGGAGGCTCCTGATGACCGCCACCCTGGGGGCCACCCCCACGATCGTGCTCGTCGGCCACGGCATGGTCGGCCAGCGCTTCCTCGAAGCGCTCGCCGAACGCGGCCTGACCGCCACGCACCGCGTGGTCGTCCTGTGCGAGGAGCCGCGTCCCGCCTACGACCGCGTGCAGCTCACCTCGTACTTCTCCGGGAAGACGCCCGAGGAACTCTCCATGACCGACATGGAGTTCATCGACGACCACGGCATCGAGCTGTACGTCGGCGACCCGGCTCAGACGATCGACCGCGAGGCGAAGAACGTCACGGCCAGGTCGGGCCAGGTCTTCGCGTACGACACCCTCGTCCTCGCCACCGGCTCGTACCCCTTCGTACCGCCCGTCCCGAACAAGGACGCCGAGGGCTGCTTCGTCTACCGCACGATCGAGGACCTCCTCGCGATCGAGGAGTACGCGAAGACCCGCACCACCGGTGCCGTGGTCGGCGGCGGTCTGCTCGGCCTGGAGGCCGCGGGCGCGCTGAAGGGTCTCGGACTCACCTCCCACATCGTGGAGTTCGCGCCGCGTCTGATGCCGGTGCAGGTCGACGAGGGCGGCGGCGCCGCGCTGCTGCGCACCATCGAGGACATGGGCCTGAGCGTCCACACCGGCGTGGGCACCCAGGAGATCGTGGTCGGCGAGGACGGCGCGGTCACCGGCATGAAGCTGTCCGACGGCTCCGAACTCGCCACCGACCTGGTGGTGTTCAGCGCCGGTGTCCGCCCCCGCGACCAACTGGCCCGCGACAGCGGCCTGACGGTCGGCGAGCGCGGCGGCATCACCGTCGACGAGCAGTGCCGTACGGTCTCCGACCCGCACGTCTTCGCGATCGGCGAGTGCGCGCTGGCCTCCGACGGCCGGGTGTACGGCCTGGTGGCCCCCGGTTACGAGCAGGCCGAGACGGCCGCCGCGACCATCGCGTCCGACGAAGCCGCCTTTGTCGGCGCCGACTTGTCGACCAAGCTGAAGCTGCTCGGGGTGGACGTGGCGTCCTTCGGCGACGCGCACGGCGCCACCGAGGACTGCCTGGACGTCGTCTACTCCGACTCCCGCTCGGGCCTGTACAAGAAGCTGGTCATCGGCCGCGACGGCACGCTGCTCGGCGGCATCCTGGTCGGCGACGCGGACGCGTACGGCACGCTGAAGGCGTTCACCGGCTCGGTCCCGCCGGTCTCGCCGGAGTCCCTTGTCCTGCCCGCCGGTTCGGGCGGCGGCGCCCAGCTCGGCCCGTCCGCGCTGCCGGACGAGGCGATCATCTGCTCCTGCCACAACGTGTCCAAGGGCGCGATCCGCGGCGCGGTGACGGAGCACTCCTGCACCACCGTGCCCGAGGTGAAGAAGTGCACCAAGGCCGGTACGGGCTGCGGCAGTTGCGTCAAGGTCCTCGGCCAGCTGGTCACCGCCGAGCTGGAGGCGAGCGGCGTCGAGGTCGACAAGGGCCTGTGCGGCTGCTTCTCGCAGACCCGCGAGGAGCTCTACGAGATCGTCCTCGCCCTGCGCATCAACACCTACCAGGACCTGCTGGACCGCTACGGCCGCGACGAGGCCAAGGGCGGCGACGGCTGCGAGGTCTGCAAGCCGGCGGCCGCCTCGATCATCGCCTCCCTCGCCCCGACGATCGGCGCGAGCGGCTACGTCCTGGACGGCGAGCAGGCCTCCCTGCAGGACAGCAACGACCACTTCCTCGCCAACCTGCAGAAGAACGGCTCGTACTCGGTCGTCCCGCGCATCCCCGGCGGTGAGATCACCCCCGAGGGCCTGATCGTGATCGGCGAGATCGCCCGCGACTTCGGCCTCTACACGAAGATCACCGGCGGCCAGCGGATCGACATGTTCGGCGCACGCGTCGAACAACTGCCGCTGATCTGGGCGAGGTTGGTGGACGCGGGCTTCGAGTCCGGCCACGCCTACGGAAAGGCGCTGCGCACCGTCAAGTCCTGCGTGGGCCAGACCTGGTGCCGCTACGGCGTCCAGGACTCCGTCCGCATGGCGATCGACCTGGAGCTGCGCTACCGGGGGCTCAGGTCCCCGCACAAGCTCAAGTCCGCGGTCTCCGGGTGCGCCCGCGAGTGCGCGGAAGCGCAGTCCAAGGACTTCGGCATCATCGCCACCGCCAACGGCTGGAACCTGTACGTCGGCGGCAACGGCGGCGCCACCCCGCGCCACGCCGACCTGCTCGCACAGGACCTCAGCGACGCCGAACTGGTGCGCCTGATCGACCGGTTCCTGATGTTCTACATCCGCACCGCCGACCGCCTGGAGCGCACGTCGACCTGGCTGGAGCGGATCCCCGGCGGCCTGGACCACGTGCGGGACGTGGTCGTGGAGGACTCCCTCGGCATCTGCGAGGAGCTGGAGTCCCTGATGGCCGCGCACGTCGCGAACTACGCCGACGAGTGGGCGACCACCATCAACAACCCCGAGAAGCTGGCCCGGTTCGTGTCCTTCGTGAACGCACCGGACACCCCGGACCCGGTCGTCGGCTTCGTCCCGGAGCGCGACCAGATCAAGCCCGACCTGCCGCTGCTGACCATCGGCCACCGCCCCCTGGAAGGAAGCGCCCAGCGATGACTCTGGCACCCGAGACGACCGACCTGAAGGTCCAACTGCAGCTTGAGGACGGCTGGTTCACGGTCTGCGACCTGAGCGCGCTGCTGCCGGGCCGCGGCGTCGCGGCCCTGCTGCCGGACGGCCGCCAGGTGGCCCTGTTCCGCGACCGCGCGGGAGAGCTGTACGCCATCGACAACCGCGACCCCTTCGGCGGCGCGGCGGTCCTCTCCCGCGGCCTGATCGGCACCCACCAGAGCGGCTCGTTCGTCGCCTCACCTTTGCTCAAGCAGCGCTTCGACCTGCGCTCCGGGCAGTGCCTGGACGACGAGTCGGTGCGGGTGGCGACGTACGAGGTGCGGGCGAGCTGACGAAGCCTTTTATTGACCGATCGTTCTCGTTGGATCTAGGCTGCGGTACGTGGCCAGGACCAAGGAGTTCGATCCGGACGCCGCGCTGCAGGCAGCCCTGGAGCTGTTCTGGCAGCGCGGTTACGAGGCGACGTCGATGTCCGACCTGGTGGACCACCTCGGCATCGGACGCGCCAGCATCTACGCGACCTTCGGCAGCAAGCACGAGCTGTACCTGAAGGCACTGGAGCGCTACGACCGGGCAGGGCTCCCGCCGATCGTGCGGGAGCTGTCCCAGCCGGGCCCCGCGCTGCCCGCCGTACGAGCGGTCGTACGGCGGTATGCCGCCGAGGCGTCCGACGGGCAACTGCGCCTGCACGGCTGCCTGGTCACCAACACGGCGAGCGAACTCGCCCCGCACGACCCGGCGGCCGCCCGGCGCGTCGAGCGCAACTGGGATCAGCTCGAGACCGTGCTGCACTCGGCACTGGTCCGCGCGCAGGCCCAGGGCGAACTGCCGGCCGGCCGCGATCCGCTCACCCTCGCCCGCATGCTGCTGGTGCTGCTGCAGGGCCTGCGCGTCGTCGGCAAGGCGTCCGCGGACCCGGCCCGCGTCCGGGACGCGGCGGAGCAGGCGCTGACACTGCTCGACTGACACCCACCCTCCCGCCAGGAGGGGCGCCTTTCTCTGCTCTCATACTGAACCGATCAGTCAAGAAAAGGGGAGATCATGACCATCACCACGCGCACCGGAGGCACCCGCTTCTCCGGCAGGACCGTTCTCGTCACCGGTGCCGGATCCGGTATCGGCCGCGCCACCGCCCTCGCGTTCGCCGTCGAGGGAGCGCGGGTCGTGGTGGCCGGACGCCGGCGGGAACCGCTCGACGAGACGGTCCGGCTGATCGAGGACCAGGGCGGCAAGGCGCTCGCGGTGACGGCCGACGTCTCGCGCGCACAGGATGCCGAGGCCTTGGTCGAGGCGGCGGTCGAGGCCTTCGGCTCGCTCGACGTGGCGGTCAACAACGCGGGCGTCTTCCGCGGCGGCCCCCTGGCGGACCTGTCCGAGGAGGACTGGCGCACTCAACTCGACATCAACGTCACCGGGGTCTTCCTCGCCCTCAAAGCCCAGATCCACCGGATGCGCGCCCAGCCGTCCGGCGGCGCCATCGTGAACGTCGCCTCCACCTTCGGCGCCCACACGCGCGTGCCCGGAGCCGCCGCGTACGCCGCCTCCAAGGCCGCCGTCGCCGCGCTCAGCAGGGGCGCCGCCCTCGACCACATCCGCGACGGCGTCCGCATCAACGTGGTCAGCCCCGGCGCGACCGACACCCCCATGTCCCTGCGCCCCGGCGAGACGGTGCCCGACCGCACCGAGCGCGCACGGGCCACGCTCCCCCTCGGCCGTATCTCGGCCACAGAGGAGGTGGCCGCGGCGATCCTCTACCTGGCCTCGGACGACGCGGCGTCGGTGGTGGGCGCGGACCTGGTGGTGGACAGCGGGGCGACGGCCTGAGAGGCGGCGTGCTCAGTCGACGGTGAGCACGAGGGCCCCGGCGTGCGTGGCGCCCGGGTCGAGGGCGGTGACCGTGCCGTCGACGGTGAGGGGGAGGCTCCTGCCGGCGGGCGCCCGCACCACCGCGTCCGTGTCGACGACCAGCTTGGTCAGATACGACGTCCTGGTGACCGTCCAGACCGTCGGTCACCGGCCGGGACGGGAGCCTTGTCGCGTCAGGCCTTCAGCTGCTCGTACGAGACACCCGTCAGCCGCTGGGACGCACCCCAAAGCCGTTCCCCCGCCTCGTCGTTGAGCGTCCACGGCGCCCGCCACGACGGGGCGGGCGATCCGCGCCACATCATGAACGACGGTCCGGTGAAGGAGTCGGGCGACACGTCGGGGGCGGTCCCCGCGTGCAGCGTGGGCAGAGCGCCCGCCTCGGCCGACTGCGCGAAGACCCGGTTGCCGATCTCCATCACCCGCCCGGCAAGCCGGCGTCCCTCCATGCGGGGTGCGACTCCCTGCAGGTTGGTGGCCGCGTATCCAGGGTGCGCGGCGACCGCCACCACGTCCGCGCCGTGCGCCGCCAGCCTGCGCGCCAGCTCGTGCGTGAACAGCAGGTTGGCGGTCTTGGAGCGGGCGTAGGCGATCCAACGCCGGTACCGGCGCCCGCTGTTGAGGTCGTCGATGTCGATGTTGGCCAGGGCGTGCACCATGCTGGCAACGGTGACGACACGGGCACCGGGCGTCCCGAGCAGCGAGGGTGCCAGCAGGCCGGTCAGCGCGAAGTGCCCCAGATGGTTGACCCCGAACTGCGTCTCGAACCCGTCCGCCGTCGTCCCGTACGGCAGCGCCATCACCCCGGCGTTGTTGACGAGCAGATCGAGGCGGTCGTACGGGAATCCGGCCGCGAACTCCCGTACGGACCCCAGGTCCCCGAGATCGAGCCGGGCGAACTCGACCACCGCGCCCGGGACTTCGGCGACGATCCGATCGGCGGCCGCGCTCCCCCGCACCTCACTCCGGCACGCGAGCACCACCCGCGCCCCCTTGCGCGCGAGCTCCCGCGCGGTGACGTACCCGATCCCGCTGTTGGCCCCGGTGACCACGGCGACGCGGCCGGCCCGGTCGGGAATGTCGTCCACGCTCCAGCCGGCCATGACCGAACTCCCTTCGGAGTGCATGTGCGGTGCCGTCCTGTGGTCCAGCGTAGAAGGCCCGGGGGCCGGGAGCCCAGGAACCTACGAGAGGTGGGCGCGGGTGCACTCGGGCGCCACGGACGCCTCACTACGGTGGAACCCATGAAACTCGCACCGCGCGAAGCTCGGGACCGATTCGTCGCGTCCCCCGTTGCCCGGCTGGCAACCGCGGATGCCGACGGCGTACCCCATGCGGTACCGGTGACCTTCGTCGTGCTGGACGAGGTCCTGTACTTCGCGGTGGACCACAAGCCCAAAAGCACGTGGAAGCTGCGCCGGTTGGCCAACATCCGGGCGAACCCCTCGGTGGCGGTCCTGGTCGACCACTACGACGAGAACTGGTCGCACCTGTGGTGGGCACGAGCAGACGGCCGCGGCGAGGTGCTTGAGGACGAGCAGGAGCGCCACCGCGCGGTGGCGTCACTGTGCGGCAAGTACGAGCAGTACCAGGAATCCCCGCCCCAGGGCCCTGTGGTCGCCGTCCGGGTCGAGCGGTGGAGCGGCTGGACCTTCGAACAGCCTGGCGCGGAGGGACCGAGCCCGAGGTGACGCACATCGAGTGGCTACGGGCGTACGTACGAGGCCGTACTCGTCGAAACAGCATGATCAAAGAGGGCGGCACCCCCGCACAGGGTGTATGGCCGACTTCCTGAGCTGGGAAGTCGACCATACCGAGGCGTCAGAGGGCACAGTCAGGGCACATTGCTCAGGACCGCCTCCATCATGTCGGCAGTCCGGTCCGCCTCCGCCTCCCACAAGTGGGTGTACACGTTCAGCGTGATTGATGGCTTGGCGTGACCAAGCCTCATCTGCACCTGCTTCGGTGTCGCCCCGTTCTTGATCAGGACCGAGGCGTAGAAGTGCCGCAGATCGTGAAGGGTCGTGTCCTCGGGGACACGGACCTTGCTGCCGGACTTCTCCAAGTAGGTGTTCGCCCGCTTCACGTTGCGGGCCCACAACTTCGCCCAGCTACCACGCCGGATCGCCCCACCGGTCGCGCTGGTGTAGAGCAAGCGAGCGTGGCGCCACACAGGCTTTCTCGGATTCGTCCGATCCTCGATGTAGACGACCCGCGGCGGAAACTCCTCTCGATGCCGGGCGATCTCGTCCACGACTGAACGCCCTTGGGGAACAGACCGGTAGCTCTGCTTGGTCTTCGGCTCCCCGAGGTAGGGCACCCCCTTGTCGGGGCCAATCAGTTGCTGCTTGACCGTCACGGTCTCGGCAGGCTCTTCGTCCTCCAGCCCGAACAACTCACCTTGCCGCAGACCCGTCGATGCAGCCTGCCTCACCAACGCGCGGTAGCGGGGAGACGCGGTCACGATCAGCGCCTTCACTGCCTCCGGGTGGAGCGGGTGAATCTCCGGATAGAAGACCTCGGGGGGCTTCAACCCCTCCCATGGGTACTTCGGGATGATCCCCTCTTGGTGGGCCATCTTCAGGATGCTGGTGCAGACGTTCCAGGGTGTCGCGAAGCTCGACGGAGCAATGACCCCAGACCTTTCTTTGATCCACTTCTGTCCGTCTGACCGCTGGATCCGGCCGATCTCCCGATTGCCGAACGTCGGGTAGATGTGCAGCCGTAGGGCCCGCTCGACGTTCGTCTCGGTCCGCTCACGGTGTATGGCCATCTCCCGCCAGCGTTCAGCGATGTCCCGGAACTTCTGCTTGCCCAGCTCCCGGTTCACGAACGTGCCGTCGTCGAGTTCGGCCTTCACCTTCGCGGCCCGGGAATCCGCAGCCGTCCTTTTCTCGAAGTTCTCCTTGCACTGCTTGCCGGACAAATCCCGGTAGCGCACCTGCCATCGCTGCCCTACGCCATGCTCGGAGCTGGGAAACACGGTCTGGGTCTTGCTGCTGTGCGCCTCGCACGGCTCGGCGTCGGCCGGCGGGCGGGACAGGTGCCAGCGGTCGTACACGTCAGCCATCAGTTCCTCTTCGCCTGTTGCGGAAGCAGCAGGGAGCTAGCGGAGCCGGCCACAAAGTGGCCGGCTCCTGGTGGGGTTCATGCTGTTCCGGGTCAGGCCGCGCGTCGGCCTCGGATCTCTTCGGCGTCGTACTTGTCGAGCGCCTCACCGTCGTACAGAACATGTCGACCGCGCCTGATGAAGCACTGCGGGCCGGTTCCGGCGTATCGCCAGTAGCGGATGGTTGCGGGTGAGGTGCGGTAGCGCTCGGCGACTTCCGCAGTCGTCAGGTACTTCTTCACGACGTCCTCCCTGCGTGGAAGGGGAGGGAGTGAATCCCGCCCCGGTATTCCGGGCTGTGTCCGAGGTATGGATTTCTGCGTCATGGCGTCATGAGCGTCACTTAGGCCTCTGACCTGTGGTTTTGCCTGACGTAGTGGCTAGGGCGTGCGTCATGCCGACGTCATGGGGTGCGTCATCGGATGACGCAGGTGACGCTGGATGACGCAGAGCAAGCCGTCTGCGTCACGCCTGTTGCCGCAGGTCACGTGCCGTTTCCCGGCTCGCATGACGCGCATGACGCAGCGTCTTCCTTCTTAGGACAAAGAAGGGGCTGCCTGTCGTAGTTGCGGCTCACAGAGCGAAGAAGGAGCCGCTGCGCGGCACGTCCTTGGGGCGGCGCAGGCGCCGAACAGCAAGAGGAGCACGTCGCGGCGAGGTGGTGCTCCTCTTGCTTGTCCGGGCGAGCGTTCGGTCAGAACGCCCGTGCCTGCTCGTGCGGGGCCGGGGGGAGCGTGTGGGTCATTTCGAGGTAGCGGCCCGCGCTGGTGCGGCCCGAGTCGACGAGGACGCGCCGGGCGGCGAGCGTCGGTTGGAGGCGCTTGAGGCGGTCGGAGAGGACTTTGCCGGTGGTCGGCCACCCCTTGGGCAGAGGACGGCAGTCGTCGCCGCTGTAGAGGCGGCTGAGGCAGGACAGCCACTCGGTGGACGTCATCCGCTGCGCGCCGCCCGGCTCAATGGTCTCGGCGTACTTGAGGACGGTCTGCGCGAGGAGGTCGCCCTCGATGACGTCGTCGTTCAGGTCGTCCAGACTGGCCCGGTACGCGGTGAGCGCCCCCAGGCCGGTTGCCGCGTCGAACTGCGCGCACAGGTGGGCGAAGTCCGCCATCCGCAGGTCGGTCGGGGTCTCTGCCTCGGCTGCACGGACCCTGACGGTGAGGTCCAGGAGCGAGCCGAGGACGACGGGGAGGACTTCCGCGTAGTCCGTCCACAGTTCGGCCTCGGTGCGCCTCACGCGGGGGCGTTCCAGGCGCAGGGGCAAGAGTCGGTCCGCGAGGTCGGGGCGGATGACGCCGACGTCGATTCCGGTCAGGAGCAGGGGGCGGCGGTAGCCGACGCGGAAGACGTCCCCGTCGGTGAACAGGGCGCGCTTGACGCTTTCGGCTCCGGTCACGATGCAGCACATCGCGTCCGACAGGTCGGGTGTCACGTGGGAGAGGTTGTCCAGGGCGGTGACCCAGCCCGCCGCCACGGCCGCGATCAGGCTTTCCTCGTCCTTCGGGGCCCTGCGCAGGTCGCCGCTCATGCCCTCGATGATCCGGGTGAGCATCCGGCCGCCGGTCGACTTGCCTGCTCCCTGCGGTCCGGTGAGGAACGGCGCGGGCACGGGCACGGACGGTCCGAGGCAGCCGGTCAGCCACACGATGGCCAGGCACTCGGTCTCCGCGGTGGCGAAGTTGCACAGCCGCATCAGGAGGTCGATGCCCTTGCCGCCCGTGTCCTTGGCGGGCAGGGGCAGTTCCCCGGTGAGCTGGGTGCGCCGCCAGCACACCTCGCGCGGGTCGGGGACGGTGATGTCCCACCCAGTGGGGTGGATGCGGACGGACTGCCCGTCGTCGCGGCCCAGGTCCAGCCACGTCGCCCCGTCGAAGCCGGGGGCGACGCGGATGTGCACCGGCTGGACGGCCTCGGTCAGCGCGAGTGCTTCGATCAGGTCCAACGCCTCTTTGAGCGCGGAGCCGTTGAAGACGCCGATGCCGTCCTTGAACAGGCCGACCATGAGTTCCTGGCGGTGGCTGCCAGTCGTGCCCTGGGAGCGGATCGGGCGGGCCACGGGGTGGTCCTTCTTCTGTGCGTAGACGGTCCCGTCAGCGGTGCGGAAGTAGCGGAAGTGCTCCTGCGCATAGTCCGCGATGACCTCGCGGCCGGGAGTCTTGTCGTCCTCAGACATGGCTCAGTCCCAACGTGGTCAGGGCGTTGGTCCACGCGTCCGTGCAGTGGCGGGGCGATTCGCCCCTGGCCTGCGCCGCGGTGAACAGACGCGCGGTGTGCGTCTCGGTCAGGCAGCCGCACCGGCCGTGCGTGGACAGCACGGCGAGGAATGTGCGGTAGACGGTGGCGTGCACCGCCTCACGGGCCTCGGTGATCTGCTGCTCGGCCATGGCGATGCCACGGTCGAGATAGGCGGGCGTGCGGTGAGGGCACCGTCCGCCCACAGCGGGTGCAGGCACGGCGACGGCCACCGGCCAGGCCAGGGCGGGCCCCTTCACGATCAGCGCGCGCACTACGTCCGGCAGCGCGGTCAGGTGCCCGGTGCCCGGTCCGAGCCAACGGGCGTAAGCCATCCGCGACTTGATATCCACGCCGTGCCGTACCGCGTTGGCGGAGGACATGACGCCCCGGTAGATCCAGTGCTGACCCCGAGTCGTCGGCACGGTTCGGGTCGCGGGCAGCGTCGCGCAGGCCCACGCGATGGCCGCCGCGTTGTCCAGGTCGACCACAGTCAGCCCGGCACCTCCAGGGTGGTAGGCGACCGCCGCCGCCTGCCGCCATGCGGCGGCCCACTGAGGGGAGTTGAGGACGCGCGGGTCGGTGGTGGCGGCGGCCCACGCGTGGCAGGGAGCGGGGCACGTGCACGGGCCGGGGGTCTTCATGTTCGGCCGGCCGCTGCACGCGTTCTTCGCGCAGGTACGGCAGTTGCCGAACGGCACCTTCCCCGCCCGTAGCGGCAGCGGCGGAATACCGCGCGCGGCCAGATGGAGCGCGGTGCGCAGGTGGGTGATCCTGGTGGTCATGCGGCGGCGCTCCCTTCGAGGGCGAGGAACTGTGCGGCGATCCACTGGGTGTAGGCGGGGGGTACGGCCTGGCGGGCTTCGACTTTGGTCATCCAGGTGCAGCCCATGGCGTCGGCGTAGGCGCGCTCGCCCTTGTGCTCGAACGCCATGAGCTTGTTGCGGCCTTTCGGATGCCAGCACGGCGGGAGGAGTTCGCCGCCGCCTGCCCACGAGGTTTCGAAGACGCGGTGGCGGCGGACCTTCAGGCCGAACTGGGAGCCGCAGAGGATGTAGTCCGGGCGCAGCGGCCCATACCAGGAGGCTTCGGGGACGTTCTCGATGACCCACGGCCGGCCGCAGGCTTCCTGGAGCTTCTTGCCCGGGGTGAGGAGGTCAGGGTGGTCGGTTCGCTCGCCGCGCCAGGAAGTAACGCGGGCCCAGTACTGGCAGGTCCAAGAGGCGTGGATGAACGCGTATTTCTCGACTTCCCCCGACGAGGTGACATCGGCGAGGTATTCCAGGGCATCGGCCTGGTGGAAGGTGAAAGGGTAGTTAGGCTGGGGGCGGTTGTCGACGCCGGTCACGTCGAATCCGGCGAGGTGGTAGCCCATGGACAGGCCTCCGGCACCGCAGCACAGGTCCAGTATCCGCAGGCCGTTCGGCCGTCGCAGCGGCAGCAGATGCGCGTTCACGCGGCCACCCCCAGCGCCGGAGCGGGGACGGCAAGCCCGGCAAGGGCCGCACGGCCGATCCACTCGGTATAGGCGGGGGGTACGCATTCACGGATGCCGTCGCGGTTCATCCACGGCACCCCGAGGACGCGTCGGGCCAGGTCGACACCTGAGAAGTTGCCGACGAACTGGCCGTAATGGCCGGGCGGCACGGGGCGGCCCATCTTGGCCTGCGGCACCAGGTGCGCCGGGTGCCCCGGCTGGTCCAGACGGAAGCCGCCGCCGGGCTCGAAGAACCGGTGCCGGTAGTTGGCCAGGGCGAACATCTGCCCGCACAGCATCACCGGACCGCGCAACTTCGGCACGGCGCCCCCGATGTTCTCCATCACCCACGGGCGCCCCGCCGACTCCAGGGCTGCGCGGGTGGGGGCGGTCAGGTCGGGGTGGGGGTTGCCCTGGATCCGCTGGCAGTTCGTGTCGTGCTGGCAGGGCGGGGAGGCGTGGATAAAGTCGAACTCGGTGCCGTGTTCGAGGACGAACGCGATCGCGTCCGCCTGCACGAAGGCGAAGGGGTAGCGGGGCTGCGGAGCGATGTCGACGCCGGTGACGTCGAAGCCGGCGTCGGCGTAGCCCTTTCCGGCACCGCCCCGGCAGCAGAACAGGTCGAGCAGGCGCGGGAGTTGGCCCGCACGATGCCGGATGTCAGTGGGTTGGGTCATGCTTGACCTCTCCAGTTCTGTGGTTGAGCTGGGTGAGGGGCAGCCGCGGTCTTTTGCCGAGAGAGCGGCTGCCCCGGCCTGTGGGATGAGGAGGGGCGCAATGACAGATGCGTGGCTGTTGCTGTCCGTGGGCGATGCCCGCCAGCACGGCGGGAATGACGGCTATGAGGACAACCCGCGCGAGTACTACCGCTGGGACAGCACGGTGCCCAACCACGCCCGTCTGGCGGTGGGGGATGTCGTCGCGCTGTGGGACAAGAGGGAACTGATCGGCGTCTCGGTCATCGACGGCATCGACACCGGCACCGAAGACAAGACCCGGTACTTCTGCCCCCAGTGCGGGAAGGCCGACTTCAAGCGGCGTTCGCGGATGACCCCGGCCTGCCGCTGCAACCAGTGCGGGGCCACCTTCGACACGCCGGGACAGAAGGTGGAGCCGGTCACCACCTACCTGTCCCGCTACGGCCAACGCTGGATTGACGGGCGCGGCCTGCTGACCGGCCCTCAGCTGCGCACCCTGTGCGACTCACCGAATTCGCAGCTGAGCATGCGCCCCGCCCGGTGGGAGAAGCTGCGCGATGCGCTGCTGGCGACCGGGCGGGCGGATGCCGCGGCGGTGTCCGCTCTGGCCGGCCCCAGGTACCGGCGGGCGCCCATCGCGGGCGGGCACCGCTTCGCCAGGGTCCGCGCCCGGGTGGGACAGGCCGAGTTCAGGGCCGCACTGCTGGAGGAGCAGGGCCAGCAGTGCGCCATCACCGGCCCGGCCCCTGCCGACGTGCTGGAGGCGGCGCACCTGTACAGCTATGCCGGAAGCGGCGAGCACCACGACTTCGGGGGGCTGCTGCTGCGCCGGGATGTGCACCGGCTGTTCGACAACGGCCGCATCGCCGTCGACCCGGAAACGGACCTGCTGGACGTCGCCCCCGAGCTGGACGCCTACCCGGTCTACGCCGAACTGCACGGCAAGCCACTCGCGTTGGCCCTGCGTCCCGAGCACCGGGTGTGGCTGACGGCGCACTGGAACGCGCACCGGGCCGGTTCATAGCCGTCACGCATCAGGGGGATGCCGTGGGAAGCACCGCTATCGCGCTGGTTGCAGCGGTCGTAGGCGTCACCGGGACCCTGCTCGCGCCGATCCTCGCGCAGAGGTCCGGCGCGAGAGCGCAGCAGGCGGAGTTCAAGCGCCAGCAGCAGGCAGCCCACGCGCAGTGGCAACGCGAGCAGCAGCACGCGGAACTCGTCGTGCGGCGGGCCTGCTACATCGAGACGAACGCGGCCTACCGCCGCTACCGCACCGAGCTGATGAACTACCTGTGGCACGTGCACCGCAATGAGGTCACCGAAGCAGGCCGCGAGCGGCTGGAAGCAGCCCGCCACGCGCACCATGCCGCATTCGCCGAAGCCCAGATGGTCGCCGCACCCGACGTGCTTGCCCAGCTCGATGCGGTGGCCAAGGCACTGTCCGAGGGATACCGCAGGACCAAGTGCATGGAAGAAGGGCACCCCGATGAGGGCGACACCTTCGAAGTGATCGAGACGTACCTTCAGTGGATCTGGGAGCGGTGGGAGGAAATGCGCGCCGTCATGCGCGCGGACCTGGGGGTCCCCAACTCCCCGCCGATCGCGGGTGCTGGCTGACATGGGCGGCCCCGTGACGTAGGCGAGACGAGGGGGCCGCCCTCAGGGTAGCTACTTCTTCGAGAAGAGCTTGAGAGTGATGCCGCCGACGCCTATGGGCCCGGCAGCGTGCGCGAGGACGATTGTGGTGTGGGCGGCGATGTCGAGCAGCCAGGCCAGGGCGGCGACCAGTCCCCAGGCGCCGACGACGACCGCGCCGGCGATGGCGAACGGGTACAGGAAGCGCCGCCACGGAAAGTCGGTACCGCTGGTGCCGTTGATGTTCGCCACAACGGGTTTTCCTTGTCTCTCGGGGGTGCTGCGGGGTGGCCGGGCGGCCTGTTCAGTCCTCGCTCACTACGCCGGGGCGGGTGGGCGAGGACTGGACGGAGCGTCCGGAGGCGAGCACGCGTGAGGGCCCGCACCCTCGGGGGTGGGGGCCCTCAGTGGCAGTAGTGCGTCAGAGGTCGGAGGGGAGTTTTCCTCCGGTCTCTGCGTCGTAGGCGATCCCGGTCGGGGACAGTCGGACGGTCCGGGAGGCGGCTCGGGAGCCTTCCTTCCAGGTACGACCGCCGACCGCTACATGGACTGTCACGTCGGCGAGGGGATCGGTCACCGGCAGCTTGATTTCGGGGTCCTTGGGGAACCATCCGTTTTCCCGGACACTGCTGGCTGTCTCGCCGGACCCGTCGATCCGCAGGTACCTGGCGTTCTTGTCAAAGTACGAGCGCAGTTCGACGATGACGTTGTCCCTGTCCGTGGTCCACTGCGCCACGACGTCGGTCTTAACTCCGTCGACGGTGAGCGCTGCGCCCGATCGACCCTTGTAGGCGGCGGCTTTCTGCTGGCGTTCCTGGGTGTGGTGTTCGTTTTGGGCGTTCGTCCACACGCCAGCCGCCGCGATCGACAGCCCCGCGACCGCGGCGACATAGGGCCAGGTGCGCCGCCGGGGCCGGGCGGGTTGTTCGTCGTCCAGTGTCGGTGCGGGGGTGGGCGGTTGGGGCACGCTGTGCCAGGCCGGGGACGTGCCGTCGCCGCTCTTCTCGAACCATTCGCCGTCGTCGTTGCCCATGCGGGCGACGGTAGCGCGCAGCTGCACCGCCTGTCCGGGGTCACCGGCCAGATCCGCCACCTGCGCTCGGGTCTCCAACCAGGCAAGGGCCTGGGGGGAGTTGAGGCCGTGGCTGGTGATGTCCTCGCGCTCAAGAACGGCAGCCAGCTCAGCGGCTTCGCTGAATCGACCTTCTATCGCGGCCTGGATGACGCTCTCGTGCCGGGCAAGGTCGAAGTGCTCCGCCCCGATGACGTTGGGCGGCAGCGTCTCCCAGTCCCAGGTGTCGTCGGCGGCCGTGAACGGCGCGTACAGATCCTCGCTCGGGCCGGCGTTGACGCCGGTGTCCTCGCTCGGTTCCGTGAGCGGCTCTTCCGTGGCGGTGGTGTCCTGTTCGACGGCCAGGGCCTGCTGTGCCATGCGGCGCCGTGACGAGGTGTCAGTGAGCGCGGCTTCCTCGTCACTAAGGACGGTCTGGACGATGTCGACGTAGTCCGGGCCGACCTTCCACACGGCCTGTCCCGGATCGAGCGTGGGGATCCTGTCGACTGCCCAGGCGGGCAGTCCGAGCAGGGCGCCGACGATGGCGGCCTCTTCCGGGTTCAGGCGTCCGACGTGCGCGATCTCGCACAGCCGGGCCAGGTCCCGCGCCTTGCCCTCACCCAGGTCGGACAGCGTGTGCATCAGCACGTCCAGCGACAGCCCCGCCTTGCGGGAGTTCTTCAGCAGCCGCTGGATCAGCTCGGAGGTGGCCGGGGACAGCAGGATCTGCCAGGCCTCTTCCAGCACCAGGTGCTTGTGCACGGCGGTCGACTGGAGCAGCCACACGTGCTCTGCCCAGCAGCTGACCGCGGCCATCAGCGAAGGGATCGCCGGAGAGTTGCGGTCTAGGTGGGAGAAGTCGAAGGAGATGATCGGCAGATCCGTCTCTGGCAGGCTCGCGCCCTGGCCGTCGAACAGGCCGCGCAGGCTGCCTTCGGTGTAGCGGGATAGGCCGATCGCGGCGCCCTCGCCCCACTCGGTCAGTTTGGCCGCCGGCCAGCGACCGTCTTCCGGGCTGACCAGGGCGTCCACCAGGCCGTTGAGTGAGGTGGCTTTCGGGTGGTTCAGCGCGTGTTGCAGGGCGTGGGTGGCCTGGTGAGTGAGCGCGCCGGGCTCGACCGCCAGGATCAGCGACCGCACCAGCTGTTCACGCACTTCGGGCGGGAACAGGGTGCTGACGGGGTTGAGGGTGAAGGTGCCAGCCTCGATCACTCGGCCGCCCAGGGAGCGCACCAGCGGCGCCCACTCGCCGCTGTTGTCCTCGCCGAAGCTGTCGATGACCACGGCCTGGTGGCCATGATTGAGGATCTCGCGGCGGATGCGCGTCTTGGCCGTGGTGCTCTTGCCGGAGCCGAGCCCGCCCAGCGCAAGGGAGTTGGTCGATGGCAGCAGCGCGGCCGACGTCTGGACGGGGGAAAGGCGGAAGGGCCGTCCGTCCAGCAGGGACCGGCCGATCGCGATACCGGGAAAGCGGGTGCTGGAGGCGACCAGTGGCGCCGTGATCGCGGCGTGGGTGGTGGGCAGACGGATCACAGGATGGCCCCTTTCCTGGTGGAGGCTCCGTGCGGGGTGGTCATCACGTGGGCGCGGTGCTGCTGGCCGGCGAGCCAGTCCAGCCGGATGCGGTGCCGGTCGGCCGCAAGGGAGGCCTGCCAGCGGGCCTCGGTGACGCTCTCGGGATCGTCGCCGAACACCGTGAGGTAGGCGTCCAGGTCGACGAGGGTGGCGCCCTGGACGAGCGCGCCGTGCGTGGTCCCATTGGCGAGGTCGTGCGCGTCGGCCTTCACCTTGTCGGCGGTGAAGGCCTCAGAGGCGGCGCGCTGCCACTTCGCGGACCGGCGCGACAAGCCCAACGGAAGGGGCCGGAACAGCACGGCAAGTGACCGGTCCGTGCCTGGTCCGAGGAGCAGGTTCGGCATGAGGTCGCCGTCAGTCTCCTCCGGCCAGGCCGTGATCCTGGCGGTGGCGACGTAACGGCCGTCGTCCAGACCGGCCCAGCCCGGACCGCGTTCGGTCACTGCGGGGAGCGGCTCGGGGGTGAGGGGGCTCAGCGTCCCGAGGCCGGCGAACTCGCCGTGCAGGCTGTCGATGACCCGGGCGGGGTGGGCGATCAGTCCCTTGGGGACGTGAACGGTGACGGTCTGCGTGTGGTCGGTGTAGTCGTCGGCGGTGGTGTGGTGGGTGACATGGACCTGGACGCCCGCGGTGCGGGCCTGCCCGCCGGCGAACGTGAGGGCGCGGGCGAACGCGTCGTGGAACGCGGCCCGGCGCTGCGAGTCCTGCATGGTGCCGTGCTCCGGGTACAGCGCCCAACTCGCGGTCTCGCCGGGATGGGCGGCCATACTGTCGGGCACGGTGCGCTCGCGCAGGTGCCGGTAGCCGACCCTTGCCCACCGGGCGATCGAGCGCGGCCCCGGGGCGAGGTTCAGCACGGCGGCCGTGGCGCCCACGGCGCCGAACGTCCACACCGGGGGTGGGGTAAGCATCGCCGACATCAGTGCGGCGCTCCCGAGCCCGGCGTTCACCTTCGTCAGCAGGGTTTCGGCGCGGCTGAGTCCGCGCTGCACGGCGGGGATGCGGTAGCCGGGGGTCAGGGAGTACACGGGAGCAACCTCCTGAAGTCTGTGAGGGGGTGAGCCCCTGGCCCCCGGCGCCGCTACTGCCGCATGAGGGCGGGGAAGGGAGCGACACCGGGGGCCAGGAACCGGCTCTACGGGGTGTTCGGCTGGCCCGGGGTCGGCCGTGGAGTCGGCGCCGGGCCTTGGGGGCTCGGCTGCGGGGTGGGGGGATTGGCCGGCGGGCCTGCGGGGGCCGTCGCCTGCGGCGGGGTGGTCCGGTACTGCTGGCGTACCTCCCGCAGTTGCTGCCGGCGGGCTGCGCTTTCGCTCGCGTCCCGCCGCTCCTTCGCAACGGCCGACGTGGTGGTCAACCGCCCAGACCGCTCCGGCTTGTTGAGGCCGTAAGCGGCGAACAGGACACCGCGATCCCGGGACATGGCCCGGCCCGGGGTGTCCACGGTGCGGTGACCGCGCGGGGCGTTCTCCTTCTCGTAGAAGTCGGGGACACCGGCCCGCACCACGGCGTGAGCCAGCGGGCTTGGGGTCCGGCCTTCCACCCAAGTCCGGGCGGCGCGGCCTACCTTGGGCCCGAAGTACGGCACACCGTGGAAGATCATCCGCAGCATCACCGCGTCCGCGGCGACCAGCAGGACAGCGTCCACGATGAGCGAACCCTTGGCGAGTTCGACGAAGGGACTGACCAGCAGCAGCGCGAACGGGGCGAACATCAACCCCAGCAACCGCATCGCCCAGGCCTTGACCGCGGTCGTGTCGCCCCCGCGGGCCAGTGACGCCAGCACCAGCGGGGCCATGCACACGAACGCCAGGATGCCGAGCTGACGGGTCATGAACACCAGCGCAGCAAACGCGAGGGCGACGACCAGAGCACTGAAGATGACCAGGATGGCGAGCGGGTTGCTTGAGTCCGCTCCGTGCTGCATGTCGTCGCTGATCGCGCCGAACAGCGTGGACTCGTTGCTGCTGAACGCGGCCGTGAACGCGCCGCTTACGGCCTTGTTCAGCAGCATGACGGCCCCGGGGACCGACGCCATGCAGGCGACGGCCACCAGGGTCCATCCGGTCGATGCGCCCATCTGCCGCAGTCGGGGTACGCCCTGCCAGGCGGTCAGGGCGCACACGACAACTATGCAGACGAAGATGGCAACGGCCAGGTGCTGACCGAGCCACAGGAACGGCTCGTACAGCCCGCTGTCCGACTTCGCCGGCGCCCACCCGTGCTCCGGCGCGATGAGCCCCTTGATCTTCGCAATGAGGCTGTCGGCAAGAGCACGGACATGGTCGGAGGCGCCACCGGTGACGCCTCCGCCGCCGCCCGTGCCGGGGGGATCATCTGTGCCGCGCTCGCAGTAGGCCTTGCCGGGCCCGGGGAGGGCGTCGCACGGGTCACTCATGCGGCATCAGCCCTTGGCCTGGGTGACGGTGGAGAACAGGGTGTCGCCGTACAGGGCGAGCACGATGGCGACGACCAGCGTGCCGAGCGCCATGCTGCCCTTGCGCAGCGCCCCCTTGGGGTCGTTGGGCGTCTTGAGCAGCATGAGGAGAGCGATGATCGCGATGACGGCGGGGATGCCCTTGGTGACCAGGCCGCCGCCGGTCAGGCCGATGGTGTCGAAGAAGTCCTTGAACCCGCCGGACATGTCGATGGGCTTGGCGAGCACGGTGAACTTGGACATGGATCAGATCTCCTTGTTGGAGTGGGAGGTGGGGCGGGCGACGGCGATCAGGTCCGTCATGACGTCCATGGGGTCGTAGCGGACCTGGGTGCCGGGGCGGGGGGCGTCGATCAGCCAGCCGCCGCCGACGTAGATGCCGACGTGGTGGATGCTCGTGAGGCTGGAGCCGTAGAAGACGAGATCCCCAGGGCGTACGTCACCGGGCTTGACGGGCTCCGAGGCCGCGTACTGCTCGGCCGCCGTGCGGGGCAGGGAAATACCCGCCTTCGCGTAGGCGTAGAGCGTGAGCCCGGAGCAGTCGAACCCGGAAATGTCTGTCCCGGAACGGCCCTTGGGAGAACAGCAGGTTCCCGTGCTGGGACCGCTGGCGCTTCCCCCGCCCCACGAATACGGCTTGCCGATCATTTCCTTCGCCGCGCTGATCGCGGCTTCGGCCTGCGTCGTGCTCGCGGTTATTCCGCGGGACGACTGGTCGGCGAGTGCCTGAATGGACTTGACGTAGTTCTGGGTCTCCTTGTAGGGCGGGATGCCTCTGTATTTGCGGACGGCGCCGCTTCCGGCGTTGTAGGCGGCGAGCATGTTGCTCTGGGTGTTTCCTGGAACGTCCTTGACGTCGTTGGCTATGCCGCAGAGGTATGCGGCTGCCGAGGGGATCGCGTCGGCGGGGTCCCACACATCGCGTTTGCCGTCGCCGTTGCCGTCGATTCCGTGGGTCTGCCAGGTGGACGGCATGAACTGGGCGATGCCTTCCGCACCAACCTGGGACCGTGCTTTCGAGTTTGAGCCGGATTCCTGGGTCAAAAGTGCGGCGAGCAGATTCGGGGTGACCTCGGAGCAGGTATGTCCCGCGTCCTCGATCAGGGATTTGTACTGGCTCGGGACGGTCAGGCTGAGCGCCGTGGACACCGGGTCGTCGCCGGCGCCCTGGACGAGCGCGGCCACGAGGACGGCCGCGGTCGCTCCCACGCCGACGGTGACGGCGGTAGAGGCTCGCAACGGGCCTCCTCCCTCCTTCCTGGGGTTGTTGATCGTCTGTGCTGGTCAGCACCGCCATGACGGACCGCCAGAGCACCGCCGCCGGAGGGGCTGTGACCGCCAGGGCACCGCCACGGAGTAAGCGGGTGTGGCGGTGCCCTGGCGGTGGTGGTGGCGGTGCGGGTTGGCGGTCACGAACCGGACATAGCGGCGGCGGTGAGATCGGCCAGCCGGTAGCCCCGGCCCTGTGCCGTCTTGACCGCGGGAACACCGAGCAGCCGGTTCAGTTGCTTTCCGCGCTCTGCCGGATCGCTTTCTGTGATCCCGAGAGGCGGGGCCAGGTCGGGTGTGGCCATGAAATCGACTCCGGTCTCCCGCAACAGGCCGATGGCCTGCTTCAGCGGAGAATCCGGGATCGCCGCTTCGCGCCGGGCATGGACTTCGTCGACCACACCCCAGATGAACTCATCCGAGAAATTGAAACCCCGGAGCAGAGTGGATGAGCCGTTCGCGAACAGCACGCCCTGACCCTTGACGTCCGGATCGAGAAGCGCCGGGTGAATCGGGGCGACCGTATCGAAATACGAATCCCCGAGGGCGACCTTCGCACTGCCCTCCGACGCCACGTACAGGCACATCCGGTACAGGAACTGATCCCGCACCTTCACCGGAATCGCGTCTCTGGCCGGGCGCTGCGTCAGCATCACCGTGGAGATCCCCGATTCCAGGGACTTCGCGACCAGGGAACGCGACTTGTCCTCTACCCGGCGAACCTGTTCCCTCGATTCCTTGGTGCCGTTGTCGGTGTAGAAGTCGGCGGCCTCGTCGATGAAGAAGAAAACCGGCTTGAACACCGGTGCGGGCTGCCGGTTGCGGATGGCGTCCTGCAACCGTGTGTACCGGTCGTCCACGCGAACCAGCAGCTCATCGAGCATGCTCTCCAGCACGGCCGGGTCGTCGGACGCCTCGTAGCGCACGGCGAGCTTTTCGAACCTGGTCAGCCCGCACAGCTTGCCGTCGAGCAGGTACAGATCGAAGTCGCCGTACGCGATCAGCAGGCACGTGATGAGCCCGTTGACCAGCGTCGTCTTGCCCATCTGGGTCATGCCGCCGACCAGCAGGGAGGCCTTGTCGAAGGTAGGCACCCCGGCGAGTCGGCCGGTGACCTCGTGTCCGAGGGGAACCCCCGCGAACGTCTGGATCTCCTGCCGGGTCGGTGCTGGGAACGGGCTGCTGAACGGGGGCTCGTTCAGGACCAGGAGGCGAACACGGCGCTCGGTCTTCCGGCTTGTCTCCAGCTTCAGGTGCAGGCGGGTGACGCCGAACATGGACGCGATCGGACCGAGCCGTTTGGCCACGTCGTCGTGGGTGCGGCCCTTCGGCACCAGGAAGTCGTAGACGGTGCCGATACCGGGCAGCGTCTCGATCGTGACGTCACCGGCACGGATTCGCTCATCCCTGCCGATGGCCCCAACCCGACTGAGCACCATGGTCAGTTGCGCGTGCCTCTCATCCCCGCTCGGGGATGCCTCGACAGCCACCTGTGCTTCGCCTACGGGCTCACCGGGCGCCTGCGCCACAATGGCCTGGACAGGGGATTCCTGTTGCAGGGCCGTCTGTTGGGTCGCAGGGGAGGTTTCCGGTTGGCGCGCCCACAGACGCGGGACGCCCCAACGGATCCTCCAGGCCAGGTAGCCGAGTGCTACCAGCCCGCCGGCGGTGAGCAGCACCGTGGCCGGCCAGGACAGGCCCAACCTGTCCTTGATGGTGGCGAGGAAACCGAAAGCGATGGCGAGACCGCCGATTCCGCCTGCCATCTGTCCGTATGTGTCCTCGCCCGGACCTTGCTGTTTCTTCCTTCCCACACCCCCTCCGTTCTTGGTGATCGTGGGCACGCGGGCATGGCTCGCGCGTCCATTCGGATTCATGGGATTTGGCTTGCGTGGTGCTCGCCGGGGTCTGCTCGCCGGGTCTGCGAAGGTGCCGCTCACCGGGTCTCACCGGGTCTGCTTCACTTGGGTTCGACTGCTTCCGGCAGTCGCAACGACGGCCAGCCCACTAGTCCTGGGCTGGCCGTCATTGGTGTGTGCCGGACGCCGGTTTTACGGCTGTGCGTCCTCCGCGTCGATCAGGGCGGCGTACGCCTTGCGCACCCGTTCTTCCTTCGCGGAGAAGCCCGCCCCGCGGTAGGCGGCCAGGGCCTTGCGATAGGACAGCGGGGGGTTGTCCGAGTGGCGCAGCCACCGCAGCACGACCGTGAGCTGTTCCTCGCTCAGCGGCTCGCCCGGCTCGGGGGTGTCGACGCCCGCCACGGCGGCCACTGCGGCCAGAGCTGGCCAGTCGAGCGGGGTGTGTCCCTCGCCCTTGGAGGCGGCAAGTTCCCCGATCGGGGACACGGGGCCGACCTGCGGGGACACAGGGGACACACCCGGGGACACACCCTCCTGTGTCCACCGGCCCAGCACCCGGGCCAGATCCTCATCCGAGAACAGCGCCGGAACCTCCTCGGGGAGGTCCGCGGCCGGGTGCTCGGAGGTGAGCTCCGCCAGCTTCTCGGCTGCCGCGTGGCGCACCTTGTGCGCCTTGCCGCGGGCGGTGTACTCCTCGCGCTCCAAGTGGGCGGCCGTCTTGTGCCGGTCGGCCTTGGCCCTCGTGACCGCGCGGCCGATCGCCACCTGATCCCGTGTCGCGCTGCGCACGGCGTCGATCTGCTGCTGTGCCGCGGGGGAGATGCGGGTGGTGTCCCGCTCCACGGCCATGATCAGGGTGGCCTTGGCGGCGGCCGGAACCACCGCGCCGATGACCGCGACGACCGCCGTGGCGTACAGCAGGCCGTGGGTGACCAGCACCCCGACTGAGGTGACCAGGAACAGCCAGCCGAGGGAGGCGGGCAGCTTCCCGGACGATCCCTGCCGGCGGTGCGCGGTCTCCATGGCCAGTGCGTACAGCCACACCGCGTCGTAGATCCCGGCCACGGTGTAGGCGAGCGGCGCCGGGGCCTGGTGGGCGAGGATCTCCCCCACCGCGTAGACCGTCCAGCCCAGGGACAGGCCGGTCAGACCGACCGGCAGACTCCAGTGCACCGCCCTGCGGGCGGCTTGCTTCCATTCCATGTCCATGTGATCACTTCCTTTCGTGTTCTTCGGTGGCCAGGCACATGCCGCAGATGCCGTGCGAGCGTGGGATGCAGTAGCCGACATCGAGCAGGCAGCGGGGGCAGGTGCGGCGGGCCAGCATCGCCAGCGCGAGCGCGCCCCACTTGCGCGAGGTCATCGGCCGCACGGGCTTGGCGCGGTCGATCCGGTACAGGTAGCTGACGCGTTCTCCGCTGGCCCGCCGGTTGGCCCGCATCACCTGCGCGGCGATCGGCTGCCCGCCCGGCCGTAAGCCCCGGGAACGGAGTTGGCGGCGGGTGGCCAGGCCGTCGGGGGCCAGGCGCCAGGGGTAGGTGGGCACCCCGTAGCGGGCGCCCGTCGGGTCGAAGCACTTGCCCCACGCCGCGGACATCAGGCGCCCTTGGGGCTTCGGGCCACCAGGCCGGTGCACCCGGACTCGTCGAGCCAGCGCTGGGCATCGTCTCGGTCGTGAGCACCGGCGATCTGGGCAAGGCCGTCATCCGTGGTCACGTAGACGGTCCAGGTCGTGCCGTCGGCCTCACCTTCGGCCTGGGCCGCCGCGACCTGGCTGTTGAGCCAATCCGGCAAGGACATTGCCTGCCATCTCCCTTCACAAGCCTGGAGTCCGATGTCCCGCAACCCGCGCCATCGGATGGAAGTACCGGCCGTAGACGGCGGACATCAGCCCGCCGTCCCGGACGGCGTCGGGTCGGTGATCGCGGCGAAGCCGGTCAGTTTCAGCACCGCGCCCGCAAAGTCCGCGGTCGCCTTGAGTACGCGCGTACCGCCGTTGCTCTGCATGCCGTGCGCCACCGCGTCCGGGGCGATGCCGAGTGCCTCGCGCCATGCCTCGAAGCCGGCCAGGTCGTCGTGGAACGACAGCTCCAACCGGTCGGGGTAGATGCTGTCCACGTGCACCCACGGCGCTGGCAGGTGCCCGAAGTCTGTGGTCAGCAGGCGCAGCGCCCGCAGCGGCACGGACAGGTCGTCCAGCGTCAGACCATCGCTCATGCGGCAACTCCCCGGTGCACGGCACGGCGGCGGGCGGGGCGGGCCAGCGGGACCACGTTGAACAGGTCCGGGTGATCCTCGACGACCCGCGCGGCCAAGCGGATCAAGGTGTCCGGGAGGTCTCGGTACTCGGGGTCGGCGAGGATGTCACGGGCCGCGTCCAGCCGAGCCGCGCGTTCTTCGTCGCTCTCGCCGTCGACCCCGAGCCAGAGTTCGGCGGGGGTGCCGAGGGCGAGTTCGGCGAAGTCCTGCGGGGTGTCGGCACGGTGGCCGCCGATGTAATTGAGCATGGGAGCTCCCATGTCGAAGGGATAGGAGAAGAGCCGGAAGCCGCGCGAGCGCCCACCCGAGGGCGGCGGTCAGTCCGGGAAGTGCGGCGCCGCAGCGCGAGGCGGCGGGCCGGAGCGCCCCGGCCGGGAGTCGAACCCGGCCTGCGACCATCGGGGCGGTTGGGATGTCAGTACGGGTGCGGACCGCGCGGACGCGGCGGCAGCGGGTCCTTCGTCTTCTCGTGCTCGTTGCCGGCCATCAACGGCCGCCCCGGGCACGTGCGTTGTCCTCGCTGCGCTTGTTCGCCTCCGACGCCTTCCGGGCCAGCTCCGCCCGTTCCGCGTCTGTCAGACTGGTGATCACAGGTGCCTCCACATCAGGTGCCTGGCTGCGGTCCCCCGGGGTGCGACCCGGGGGACCGCTCTGATTCCTCATCAAACGGGCAGGCCACCGACGTGACGCCGGCGCCCTGCCCGCATGACGAGTGACGGGAAAGCCCGTCACTGTCGTCTCGCGGCTCCCGTATGCGCCTTGCTCCGCCTCCTTTGGACGGCGCGCGGTCACCGCGTCACTCAGTCGTCACTCGCTGAGTCGATCTCCCTGGAATGGCTACCTGTCATGGACCGGGTGCAGCCCAACCACCGGGATCCCCGCCGATCCGGTCCCTGGGTCTACGCCCGAGGGTCAGACCAACGGCTTAGCCGATGACACCGATCAATCCGTGAAGACGACGGACTTCTACGTCTCCCCTGCCGCACGGGCCGCGTGTAAGCGGGCCAGGCGGGGTCTTGCGCGTTGCAGTACCTGTTTTACAGGTACTGCATAGGGGTCCGTCAAGTACTGCACGGAACCCACTGGTGTTTGCGCCGGGACTTCTTGGCGCACAATCAGAATCGCCCCAGGTCAGGGGAGTTGGTCACCCCACCCGTGGACAGCTCTGGTTGATCTCGCTACCGTCAAGAGCTCCCTAGATGTCCAACGGAGGGGGCAGATGTCCAACGAGCGCTTGCGATCGGCTCTGTTGGCGCGAGGCATGACCATTCAGAGCCTCGCTGAGGAGATCAAGGTCAACCCGAAGACCGTTGAGCGCTGGATCACGCAAGGCAAGGCGCCGTATCGGCGGCATCAGTACGCAACGGCGGCAGCTCTCAAGGTCGACGTGACGACGCTCTGGGACGACGACCGCAATGCCGAGAGTGCATCGGACCTGACGAAGGCCGAGATCGTCACTGCCTACCCGCATCGCCACACGGTGCCGTCAGACCTCTGGCGCGAGATGTGCGAGCGTGCCACGGAGTGCATCGACATCCTCGTGTATGCCGGCATCTACCTGGCGGAAGATCCTCACTTCTTCTCGACGCTGAAGAAAAAGTCCGAGAGCGGCGTCCGCATCCGGGTACTCATGGGTGATCCAGAGTGCGAAGCCGTCATCCGACGCGGCATCGACGAAGGGCATCGCATCATGGATGGCAAGATCCGTAATGCGTTGATGAACTACCGTCCGCTGTTCACCAGCCACCCCGAGATTGACTTCCGCTTGCACGACACGGTGCTCTACAACTCGATCTACCGCGCTGATGACGAGATGTTGGCCAACACCCACGTCTACGGCATAGGCGCCTACATGGCGCCTGTGTTCCACCTGCGGCGGCTCCCCGGAGGTGGGCTGTTCGACACCTTTGCCAATAGCGTTCAGCAGACCTGGGAAGGCGCCAGGCCAGTAACCGAACACGACATCACGGGAGCTTGAGCATGGGACGCATCGACTACCTGCACGATCCGGATGCACCGCCGGCCAACTCGGTCGTTCCGTCGGTCGTGGCGTTCGTCGAGAACGATGAGGGACAGGTGCTCATGATTCAGCGATCCGACAACGGACGTTGGGCGCTACCCGGCGGTGGCCACGACGTGGGCGAGTCCATCAGCGACACGGTGGTTCGGGAGGTCTGGGAAGAGACGGGCATCAAGGCCGAAGTCCTCGACCTGTCCGGGATCTACACAGACCCTGGTCACGTCATGCAGTACGACGACGGCGAAGTGCGGCAGCAGTTCAGCATCTGCTTCCGTGCGCAGCCTGTCGGCGGCGAACTGCGTACGAGCAATGAGACGACGCAGGTCCGTTGGGTTGACCCAACAGACCTGCGGGAGTTGGACGTCCACCCCACTATGCGGCTCCGTATCGAGCACGCCATGGACCGAACGCGTACCGCTCCCTACATCGGCTGACGCTTGGCGGCGGCGACGCGTTCGAGGACGCGGGACGTGCACGCATGGATCTCGGGCTCCGCGCGTCGGATGAACCTTCCGATGAGGCTGTCGGGCCCGTAGCGTCCAGCAATCTCGTTGATCCGGTCGATCGGGTTCGTGGATGTGCCGTCCGGCGTGGTGTTCATGTCGCAGTAGCAGAGCGCGTCGTTCAAGTGGGCGCTCTCGCGGGAGAACTCGCCCTCCAATTCGTCACGCAGGCCGCGCGCTTCCGCCTCCAACCAGGCGCAGGAGTGATGAGCGACCAGTTTGACGACACGTTCGTCTGCGTTGGCCACGTCTCGGAGGTAGCGGGCGCCGTCCAGTGGGTGAAATCCCGTCTTGGCCAGGTCCGGTGCATAGCCGATGTCGTGCAGTACCGCCGCGGCCTCCAACAGGTCGGCGTCATGGCCAAGAACGAGGGAGATCGTACGTGCCCTCTCGGCGACCCCTAGGCAGTGCTTCCACCGCCGCGGCAGCGGCTCGGCGAGCAGGGACTCAGCCAGTGGATAGGCCCACTCCGTCAACGTCGGCAAGCTACGAACGCTCCTCTCGCGTCGGCACGGCGCGGACCGTCCGCACTCTGCCCTGTCCTCCGCCAGCCAGCACGCCGGCGGTCTCCAACTTTTCCAGCGCTTTGGTCACCGTGGGACGGGAGACCCCGAACCGTTCGGCGAGCACAGAAGCACTCGGGAACGCTTCCCCTACCTCGAGTCCGTCAGCCGTGATGATGTCTGCGATCCGCTGATCGAGCGGACGCCGGTCGACTCGATCACCCGAGCGCACGACGCGCCACCGCTCGCCTGGCGCAGGTTCGGCCAAGCCCTCCTGCCGCAGTACCCCGTACGCGCGGATGGCAACGCCGCGTGAGACGCCGTGTTCCCGCATGACCTCAGTCAAGGACGGCAGCTCTGTCATCTCCGGGTCGCCCTCGATCAGTGCCTTCACTGAGTCGGCAATCTTCAGGAAGGTTCCCCGAGGGCTGGCCTGCTGCGACACTCGCTCTCCCTCTCCGTTCGCCGGTCGTCACCCCCAAGAATCCCATGGCTCGCGCCCGCTGCGGAGGGGTCCGGACGGCGACCCGCAAGCGCGGGGGGCGGTCCCAACCCGCCGCAATCCGTGCGCGTTCGCCGCCGTTGACCTCAAAGCGCAACCAGCACCTGACCAGTTGGGGCATTATGTCTGGTCACCAGAGCGGCACAGGACGGATCGAGGCACATGCAGGTCTTCATCAGTTGGTCCGGAGATGTCTCCAAGCGGTGTGCAGAGACCCTTCGAGAGTGGCTCCCCTTCATCAACCAGGAGATCGCACCATTTGTCTCGTCTCAGGACATTTCAAAGGGGGAGCGAGGGCTATACGCGATCGCTACCCAACTACAGGAGTGCTCCTTCGGCATTGTTTGTGTTACGCGTGATAATCAATCAGCCCCATGGATCAACTTTGAGTCCGGTGCCATTTCTCGGGTGTTGGGCGAGAGTTCACTAGCTCCCTTTCTCCTCGACATGCCGATCAAGGATCTGATCGGTCCACTCACGCAGTTCCAAGCCACCGACAGTTCGAGTCGAGAAGACGTATGGTCGATGGTCAAATCTATAAATGATAATTGCGAAAACAAGGTTGAGCATGACCGTCTGCGTACGATCTTTGAAAAATTCTGGGGCGACCTGGAAAGTAAACTCGGTGAGATCAGGGGGCAGCAACCAAAAGCTCAGGTCCCTGAACGGGATACTTCAGAAATCTTGAACGAACTGGTTGGTCTGGTCCGTGAGCAGAATACACGCCTCGGGGGTCTGGAGCGAAGAGTCGATTCTGTTAACCGCCCTTCGGCTCATTACACGATCAATGAACCGCGAGAGATTCACATCGCCCCTTCGAGAAGGGTGATTTTCATGAGCACCGACGTTACTGCTGATGTAAACCAGCGCGCCATGGCGACCATTCGCCAACTTGAGGAGATGCTAGGTCCTGATGCCGTCAGGAACGCAAACGTGAACAAATATGGGGTCGAGGTATTTTTGAACGATCGAGCTGCGGGAAAGGTGGGGGGATTTGAAGGAGCCCTAGCGACTGTAGCGAAGGCCAACCAAACGGCTATTTACCTCAAGTCGGAGGACGGTAGCGATATCTTTGGGCACCCGCCCTTCTAGCGGCCACCTAGGCCGGGACAGGTACTCTCAGTCGTGGGGCAATTGTGGGCGGCGCTGTGTACGCGCAGGGGATGGCGGCTGATTTCGACGAATTTCGCCATTCCATTTGCGGCCCTGTCGGGGCTCACTCAGCTTATCCTTGCGGTTCGACCCGTATCCCTGCTTCAGGGGGGCAGGGTCATTGTCGCTATTTCTGCCATCGCAGCTATTTGGGCATTTCTCCAATCTGCACCCCGAAGGGAGTTTAGTCGTGGGTTTGCGCATCCAAACTTCATGGTCACCGTGAAGGTTGGAGACTTATTCTCCGAAGGGGCTGATCTTATAGTTGGATTTACCGATGTCTTTGATACCACTACGAACGGAGGGGATATTATATCGCCGAGGAGCGTGCAAGGTCAGCTCCTCTCTAATGTTTTCGGTGGAGATGAGGGAAGTCTGGAAGGTGCGCTCGAAGCGGCTCTGCGCAATCATCAAGTCTCCTTTGTTGAAAGCGAAGAAGCGAAACCGCGAGGTAAGCGAAAGCGCTACCCGATCGGCACGGTCGCTGTACTAGTCCGCCAGTCAGTAAAGTACTACTGCGTTGCATACTCGCGTATGGGCAACAATCTTACGGCGCAGTCCAGCGTCAATAACCTCTGGAATTGCCTTGGTGGTACTTGGGGGGCCGTGGCGGAGCATGGTCATCTGAATCCGGTAGCGATCCCAGTGTTGGGATCAGATTTAGCAAGAGTGGATAACCTCGACCACGAAAGCCTGATCAAGATGGTAATACTTTCATTTGTTGCACGGTCGCGAGAGGGTGTCGTATCGCGCGAACTCACGGTAGTGGTTCATCCAGATAACGTCGAATACGTTAACTTGAATGAGGTCCGAGCCTTTCTTTACTCCCTCTAGGGTTGGCAATATCTGGCGATTGTGTGGCTTGATTGGGGCGGCGTCCAGTGTAGTGCCAGTGCGGCTAATGTAATTCTTTACGGAGTTTCCGTCCGGCCGGCTGCGGCCCTGGGTGGCATACGCTGCGGCTCGCGGTCTCACATGCGGTCTAATTCAGATGTCGCTCCGAGACGATCCACTGACGTCCGCAACTGTCGCTGATGGTGCCTGAGCAGCGGCGAACGCCGACCAGGCGGCGACGCAACCTGGTGCCCATCGCCGTGGCGTGGAGGCTTAGCTGGCTTCAGGCAGCTGGGGCACGACGAGCGCCATGACCAACCGCTGAAGCTGCTCAAGTCAGGATCCAACGGGCGTGCTGCTGGGCATCCTTGGCCCATGTCGTTTCCGGTCATCGCCATCGTCGTAGCGTCGGTTAGTGCCCTCTTCACGGGGCTCAACATGACTGTCTCGCTCGCCACGTACCGCCGTGGGCGACCGCGCGTCTACATGAGTGTGTACTGGAACCCTTGGGCTCCTCCGCGCTGGGACCGTGCAGGGCAACGCGGGTACTTCTCAGTCCGCCTTATGAACAAGAGTCAGGCTGCGGTGACGGTGTCCAGCCTCTTGGTGGAATTTGATCGTGGTCGTAGGCGCTCCCCTCGGATAGCCAGGGGGATGGGTCGACTGAAGATCATCAAGGGTGACGAAGCGAAGGAAATCCCGCCCTTCGGCGGCATCGCGTGGACGGCCCAAACCGATACAGCCAGAATCTTTCGGCTCGACGACATCAAGCGCGCCCGGCTGACCGCCACACTCACGAACGGAACCAGGATCAGGAGCAGGTGGATCCTGAAAGTCCCTCGACCCCTCCTAGGCCCGTGGCGTGAGCGCACCGAGCCTTCAGGGCAACTCACGTTCGATGACCTTCAAGAAGTGGAGTAGCCATCAGCCTGCCGAGATTGCCATCACAGGCTGGGGGTTTCGCCGCACCCGCACCCTTCACTCTCAGTCCGGCGACCTCCAAGATCAGGACGATACGTGGACGAGATTCGGTGATGGCCTCGCAGGGGCGTATAAAAGCACAGGTCAGAGGGCATGCGGTGGTGCGGTCTTGGGGGGACTGTAAAGCTGCCGGCACCTGACGAAGCGCTGCAGTCTCGGATGTGCGCAGCGTCGCGAGCCGAGTGCGGACGAAGCGCGCCGTGCAGGCAACTCGGGGAGCCTTCGGCCCCCAGGCGTCCCCCTGGGAGGGCATGTCTAGGAGAAATCGCAGGTCGTATGTGACGGACGGAGCCCGTAGTAAGTCTGCCGCGCCATGGCTGTCCAAAGGTGGCTGAGGCGGGCGGCGCCGATGCTCATAAACAGACCCATGTGCGCCTTTTGGTGATCACGAAGGATCTCTCTCCGGTCGCGTACCCGTGCGGAGGAGGCTTACGGTCGCATTGGCCGGTACGCCGGCTCCGAGGGACTGCACTGCACGTTCTGCCCCCGGAGGCACAGGTGGTGGACGAACACACCTTGGGCAAACTGAGCCACGTTTTGTGGCGAGCGAGATGGTGGATCCTGGTCATCGTCGTAGCCCCCTTCGTGGCCGAGTGGTGCCTCGTGGGCTGGTCTGACACCTGGGAGACCTTGGTCGGTCGGCGGAGTCCAAAGAACGCTTCCTACCCGTGGAGCACTTGGCCGCTGTCCGTCATCGGCTGGCTGGTGCTGCCGGCGCTGATTGCTGGCATCGTCGCCTATCTGCTCACTTCACGTGCCGAAGATCGACGAAACACGCCTGCCCGCGAGATCGACAAGGAGGTGCAGGAGAACGGAGGCGTCTCCAGGCCGTCTTGGGTGGGGAGTGATCCGGGGCTCCCCACCAGGTACGAACGGACGCTGGACATGCTTACCGGGCTCAATGCCGACTTCACGGATGCCTTCGTGGCGGTACACCAGGAGGGAATGCAGGCAGCCGACCAATGCTGGCGAGCGTGCGTCAATCGCTATCTAGATAGGGCAACGGAGGCAGGACAGATACCGCGGCAATACGTGAGATCCTGGGCAGAGGAGAAGGCCATGAAGACCCTGTGGGTGCCCGCCATCTCTCGGTTCGCCTACTGCGCGTGGTGCACACCGAAGAACGACAGGCCAGGGGCCAAGCCCGGGGAGACGCTGTGACCAAGAAGCCCGCCGCAGAGATCGCCCGGGAGCTGGTGGCGAGACATGCCCCCGCGGACGCCGATCCCGAAGTCGTCGAGCGCTTCGCCGCCGAAGTCGCCTCCCTGGTCCAAGAGGACGGGGCGATTACCGCCGAAACCGTCCGCGAGATCGTCATCAGGTGCGACCCGGGAGGCGGCGAAGAGTCCCAACCATTCATAGACGATGAATACGGCTTCTACGCCGGCATGTCTCCTATCTTGGCAGCCAGCTCGCGCCTTCGGGACCGGGAGGACGAGGCGCGCCTGAGCGCTCGGGAAGCTGTGCTTCGTCTCAGTGATCACCTGAGCAAGGCCCGAGACCAGGCCCATGCCTTGGCCGACGCCCTCGACGCTGCTCGCCACCATGTGGCGCTTCGCGCACGCGCCGATCGCCTGGCCGACCGCAACGACAGTCGAGGAAACCACGCCCGTATCACTGATGGCGTCCGCACTTACCAAATGGACCTCGACGCCGTGGCTGCCCACGCTGATGCGGTGGAAGACGAGTTGGTAAAGGCTCAGGGTATTGCCCGCCACGACGTCGATGGTGTGCTCGCCGACGCCATCGAAGAAATCCTGACGAGCCAAACTGCCAATCGGCACCGCGCTGCCACCACTGAGGGCCAGTTCGGTGGCGGATCCGTCGATGACGCTTTTAGCCTGGCGCTCGATCTCGATAGAGCCTCCAAAAACCTTAGCTGGTCAGCGGATGTCTTTACAGGCGCCGATCTACGTGAGGTAGATCTAAGCAAGGTGGCCCTCGAAGGTGTTCTGTGGGACATGGAGACCCAATGGCCCGAGGGCTGGAAGGAACGCATCAAACGAGCTTCGGATCTGCTGCCTAGGATGTCCGGCGTCTACGTCGTGCGTACCGTCGTGGTGAAAGCCTGACGGTCGGTGGCGCGTGGGACGGACTGCACGCCTTCGTTATTGCTGTTGCCAAGAACAATAGGTGTGGAGGCGCCAGTCAGTAGCACCGGGATCAGACGGGCGCGCCGCAGCGAGACTTCCCCCAGGTGGCCCCCAGAGGCACCTTGAGCAATCAAATGGGCTGCTCAGGAGGGTCGAAGCCAGCCCGCTGTAAATCTGCCCACTGTCCCGAGGGCGGCACTCGGACCGTTCTTTCCGGCCCGTTAGATGTGTGACGTCCTCAGATGCTGCTTCGGAGCAATATGGATTATGTTGGCCGGCGCCAATCCCAGGTGCGTGACTGCTCATTCATCCATCGTCGCAATGCCTCACACAGGTTTTGGACGTCCATCGGTGCCTGGGCGCGCTGGGCTGCAGAGAGGTCTGCCTTCGCCCTGATGGTGTACGGATGATTGAAGCCCAGGGCACGCTCGTAACCAGCAGCTATATTTTCCAACAAGGCTATAGCCACGTCAGTGCGGCCTGCTTGCCAGTAACCCGTGGCGAGGTTAGTGCGAGCGTTGAGTGTATGGGGATGGTCGGGGCCCAAGATGCGCTCGCGGTCGGCCACGACCTGTTGGGTGAGGTCGATGGCGTCGTCAATGCGACCAGCCTGCCCGTAGGAGGCGGCGAGGTTGGCTCGTGCGGTGAGAGTGTCGGGATGGTCAGGGCCCTGGACGCGTTCGTGGTCGGCCACGACCTGCTCCGCGATGTTGATGGCGTCGTCAATGCGACCAGCCTGCCCGTAGGAGGCGGCGAGGTTGGCTCGTGCGGTGAGCGTGTCGGGATGGTCAGGGCCCTGGACGCGTTCGTGGTCGGCCACGACCTGCTCCGCGATGTTGATGGCGTCGTCAATGCGACCAGCCTGCCCGTAGCTGGCGGCGAGGGTGTTGCGGGCCCTGATCGTGTCAGGATGGTCAGGGCCTAGGACGCGTTCGCTTTCCGTAGCAACCTGCTCCGCGGTGTTGATGGCTTCGCCAGTCCGCCCTGTCTCCAAGTAGTAGGCAGCGAGGTTTGCGCGTGAATTGAGCGTGTCGGGATGGTCAGAGCCCAGGACGCGTTCGCGGTCGGCCACAACCTGACGGATGAGACTGATGGCATGGTCAATCCGACCCGCCTGCCCGTAGCTGGCGGCGAGATTGTTGAGGGCGCTGAGGGTATCGGGATGGTCGGGGCCTAGGGTGCGCTTTGCATCCACTACAAGGGTTTCGCCGTAGGAGATCCCAATGGAAGGGAGATGGGCGTCAAGCAATGCGTAGCCAGCTTGCTGAATCACGGAATGGCGGCCAGTGGACCAAAGGACTTCGTGTGCGACGCTGGCCAGGCTGTCAGTGTTGGCCCGGAGAACCGCGCTGAGGTCTGGCTGAGTACGGTGAGCCGTGGGCCATATCTCCAACAGAGCATCCGCGGCGGCGATCTTGGCTCTATCGAGCGCGGGTGTAGGTGCGGCTTCACGGGCGGCACGAGCGGTAAGTGCATGGATGCGAACGGCACGTGGTTCAAGGTGCGCGTCGTCTGCGACCAGTCCATAGCGGTGGAGCAGACGTAAGACACTTCGGGCAGTCTGTGAGCTGTCGTGGGACGCGTCTTCTCTACGTTCATGTGGGGCGAGTTGGCTTGCCAGAAACGTTGCGATAGCGCGGGTGGTCCAGAGGACGTGAGGTTGGCCTGCCGGGTGCAAACACGCGGCAAGGCGCAGGGCGGGCAGCGCGAGGCCAACCGGTTCGCAATGCTGAGCAGCATCGAGGTTGATTAGCAGGCTTGTTGCGACCTCACGCCCGTATCTCTCGGTGTCGGCCCAGCGTGGCAGCAGTTGACCGAGCTGGAGGCGTCTGCGGTTGAAAAGGGCGAGATATTCAGTGCAGGACGTGTCTTCTTGGACCATGTACGCTGCGGCGTGCGAAAGCGCCAAGGGCAGCAGCCCCAATGTCTCGCACACAGCATCTACCGCCGCATCCAAAAGATGATTTTTGTGAATGCGCTTAAAGGAGTCGTTGAGGTAGGATTGCGCTTCCGGCAGGTTGAATTCGCTGATCTCAATGAGGGTTCGACCGCCGCCGTACAAGAGGGCATCTTGGCGGCGGGTCGTGGCCAGTACCTGACCTCGGCCTCTGTGAGCGGATGGTGGCCACCATTGGGTGATTCGCTCGGGATCTATGTCATCAAGGATGATTAGCCAGGACCGGGGTGTGGTTTCCAACCACTCAATGAAGCGTTCGGCGTCGAACTGTGCATTGAGACCAGAGGCGCCAGGAACTTGAAGTTCCAGGGCGACCCGAGCATAGAGAGTAATCACCTGGTCGGTTTCCGCGGCGTTGGCCCAGATTATTAGGTCAACCCCGTTTTTTTGGGCCTCTTTGGCGTAAGCGGCGGCCAATTGGGTCTTACCGACGCCGCCGCCCCCTAGCAGGACTTGGGGCAACACGACAGTGGCACTATTGACACGAGCCTGTCCGATCTTCTCCCGCAGTGCGGCCCGGGGCTGGAACGCCGAGGCCAACTCTGGAATCGAGCCGAAAACTCGCGGCCAGCGTAGCGGTATAGGCGCACGGTTGTCGTAGTAGCTCCCGCTGACGGCAACGGAAAATGGGGCATTGGCGGTTGCGGGACCAGTATTGCCGATCTGCACTGGCTGAGGCGGTAGTGGTCCGTGGTAGCCGCTGTGCGCAGTAGCCCCGCTACGGGCGTCGGCGGAACCGGTCGCGCTCACGGTCACGTCGTGAGCTTCAGACGGTAGCCGCTTAGCTGCCCGGGCTTTCCATGGTCGCCATTTCATGGCGCGCTTACCTCTGCGCTTGCTCGGTTGTTCAGGGGGTGTAGTCGATCCCGGTTCCGGCCTTGGAGCCTGGCCCTTTGGCTGTGGCCTTCCCTGAGCGCTTCACACGGGCCCAACCGCGCCCCCGGCCACCAGGCCGTCGAATCCCGGTGTGTGCTGTGCCGCTGTCACTTGCTTCCGACTTCCCGCTGTCGCTGACCTCATCGCGCGGCCCGCTGACGGGCGTAGGCTGCCGCACAGCCCACACCAACGCGCCCACGCCTGCCGCAGCTTGGACTGAGGCACCGACGAACTGGCCGCCATCCGGGCCGTTTAGTAGCCAAACGAGCGGTGTGGAGATAATGCCCACCACAGCGAGCACCACCACTGTGATCTTCCAGCCCCGTGTCATGTCGCACCCCCGACTCGCAACGAGCTCAGCAGTCCCTCTGAACGAAGGGCGCCGCTAGCATCCGGCTGGGCTGTCTGAGAATGCCCGGCACGTACTTACGCTACCGGGCGTATGGGGCCGAAGGCTCCAAGTGTTCAGAAGCGGGAGGAACTGGCTGAGTGAAGTCCGCTCGGGAGCGCGCGGCTCGCCCCCGGCGTCGAGCCGGAACTAGGTAACTCCGAAGGGATCTGGTCATGCCTATCTGACCAGCCGTCATCAGCCCCGGGCTGGCGACTGCTTACTGTGGACTGTGGGGCACGCATGGGACAGATGCTGCGCCTCGGACGAAATCTGCAGTCAGGACCGGAGGCGCGGCGCAGTCTGTAAATCTGCCGATCCGTATGATCGGGGCCGTCTGGGGGCCAGCGCGTAACGGGACCCAACCGCACCTCTGGAGGGCACAACGAGGGCACAACGGCCTCGCTCGGGTTCAACGGCAACCAACGCCAGCAAACGCCGTTTCCCCTGGTCAGCGACTTAGCTTGACAGTCCCGGCAGATAATGCGGAGAAGGGCGGCACCCCCGCACAGGATGCCGCCCTCTTTCGTGATCCGGAGCCGCCGCCCATCGGTGTTGAGGGTCGGGGACGGGCGGCGGCTCCGGGGTTCAGTGGCCGTATGGCCCAGCAGGGGCCTACCGGTGGTCGCTGCCCGTCGACTCGGTGGCCGCGCGGCCTGCCTCCAGGCGGGCCACGGGGATCCGGAACGGGGAGCAGGAGACGTAGTCGAGACCCACCTCGTGGAAGAAGTGGACCGACTCCGGGTCACCGCCGTGCTCGCCGCAGACGCCGAGCTTCAGGTCGGGGCGGGTCTCGCGGCCGGCCTTCACCGCGGACTTCACCAGCGCGCCGACGCCGTCCCTGTCGATCGTCTCGAACGGCGAGACCCCGAAGATGCCCTTCTCCAGGTACGCCGTGAAGAACGAGGCCTCCACGTCGTCGCGGCTGAAGCCCCACACCGTCTGGGTGAGGTCGTTCGTGCCGAAGGAGAAGAACTCCGCCGCCTCCGCGATCTGGCCGGCCGTGAGGGCCGCGCGCGGGAGCTCGATCATCGTGCCGATGGAGAGCTTCAGCTGCGTACCCGTCGCCGCCTCGACCTCCGCGATGACCTGGTCGGCCTCCTCGCGGACGATCTCCAGCTCCTGGACCGTGCCGACGAGCGGGATCATGATCTCCGCCCGCGGATCGCCCTTGGCGTTCTTGCGTTCCGCCGCCGCTTCCGCGATCGCCCGTACCTGCATGGTGAACAGACCCGGGATGACAAGGCCCAGACGCACACCGCGCAGGCCCAGCATCGGGTTCTGCTCGTGCAGCCGGTGCACCGCCTGCAGCAGGCGCAGCTCGTTCTCGTGCGGGTCCTTGCGGGACTCTGCGAGAGCGACACGCACCGACAGCTCGGTGATGTCGGGCAGGAACTCGTGCAGCGGCGGGTCCAGCAGACGGACGGTGACGGGCAGGCCGTCCATCGCCGAGAACAGGTCGACGAAGTCCTGCTTCTGCAGCGGGAGCAGCTGCTTGAGGGACTCCTCGCGCTCCTCGTCCGTGTCGGCCAGGATCAGGCGCTCCACCAGCTCACGCCGGTCGCCGAGGAACATGTGCTCGGTACGGCACAGACCGATGCCCTGCGCCCCGAAGCGACGGGCCCGCAGCGCGTCCTCGGCGTTGTCCGCGTTGGCCCGCACCCGCAGCCGGCGCTTGCGGTCGGCGAACGCCATGATCCGGTGCACGGCCTCGACGAGTTCGTCGGCGTCGTTGGCACCGGCGTGCATCCGGCCCTCGAAGTACTCCACGACCGGGGAGGGGACGACGGGCACCTCGCCGAGGTACACCTTGCCGCTCGACCCGTCGATGGAGATGACGTCGCCCTCCTCGACCACATGGCCGCCGGGCACCGTCATCCGCCGGCGCTTGGTGTCGACCTCGAGCTCCTCGGCACCGCACACACAGGTCTTGCCCATACCGCGCGCGACCACGGCCGCGTGGGAGGTCTTGCCGCCGCGCGACGTCAGGATGCCCTCGGCCGCGATCATGCCGTCGAGGTCGTCGGGGTTGGTCTCACGGCGGACCAGGATGACCTTCTCGCCGGAACGCGACCACTTCACCGCGGTGTACGAGTCGAAGACCGCCTTGCCGACCGCCGCACCGGGCGACGCCGCGATGCCCCGGCCGACCTTCTCGACCTTCGCGTCCTCGTCGAAGCGCGGGAACATCAGCTGCGCGAGCTGGGCGCCGTTGACCCGCTGGAGAGCCTCGGTCTCGTCGATCAGCCCCTGGTCGACGAGCTGGGTCGCGATCCGGAAGGCCGCACCCGCCGTGCGCTTGCCCACGCGCGTCTGCAGCATCCACAGCTGACCGCGCTCGATGGTGAACTCGATGTCGCAGAGATCCTTGTAGTGGTTCTCCAGGGTCCCCATGATCTGCATCAGCTGGTCGTACGACTTCTTGTCGATCTGCTCCAGCTCCGCGAGCGGGACCGTGTTGCGGATACCCGCCACCACGTCCTCGCCCTGCGCGTTCTGCAGGTAGTCGCCGTAGACGCCCTGGTGGCCGGAGGCCGGGTCGCGTGTGAAGGCGACGCCCGTGCCGGAGTCGGGGCCCAGGTTGCCGAACACCATCGAGCAGACGTTGACGGCCGTGCCGAGGTCGCCCGGGATGCGCTCCTGGCGGCGGTACAGCTTGGCGCGGTCGGTGTTCCAGGAGTCGAAGACCGCGTGGATGGCGAGGTCCATCTGCTCGCGCGGGTCCTGCGGGAAGTCCCGGCCGGCCTCGGTCTTGACGATCTTCTTGAACTTGGTGACCAGCTTCTTGAGGTCGGCCGCCTCCAGCTCGGTGTCGACGGTGACCTTCTTGACCGCCTTCGCCGCCTCGAGCGCGTCCTCGAAGAGGTCGCCCTCGACGCCGAGGACGGTCTTGCCGAACATCTGGATGAGGCGGCGGTACGAGTCCCAGGCGAACCGCTCGTCGCCCGCCTGGTCGGCGAGGCCCTTCACGGACCTGTCGGAGAGGCCGATGTTCAGGACGGTGTCCATCATGCCCGGCATGGAGAACTTCGCCCCGGAACGAACGGAGACGAGCAGAGGGTTGTCGGCCTGGCCGAGCTTCTTGCCCATCTTCTCTTCGAGAGCCACGAGGTGCGCACTCACCTCGTCACGCAGTGCCGCCGGCTCGTCGCCACTGTCGAGGTAGACCTTGCAGGCCTCAGTGGTGATCGTGAAGCCGGGAGGGACCGGAAGACCGAGGTTGGTCATCTCGGCGAGGTTCGCGCCCTTGCCGCCGAGGAGGTCCTTGAGGTCCTTGTTTCCCTCGGTGAAGTCGTAAACGAACTTCGCTACGTGGGGTTCTTTGTTTTCCGACACGGGTCTCGACTCCTCGAGGACGCGGTGGCTGCCCTGACGGCCAGGAACATACCCAGATCAAAGGCGTCTGGGTACGTCCACTCGCGCGTCATGCGCCCGTAACCAGTCGTCCGCCAGCGGATCGAAAGTCAAAGCTTGGCAAGCGGTGACGCGCCGATGTTTTCACTTCTTGAACGCACCCATGCCCGCAGGTGCGGTTTTTCGCTCATGTGAGCGGCCCTGAGCGCGTTTGATTTCGATCGATGAACGATCAAGGGGTGGCACCCAGTGCCACCCCTTGGAGAAGTGCAGCCGCTCAAGATCCGCTCATCTGAGCGCAACCCTTATCAAGGGTGGCAAGAATCACGCTGTCATGGACGGCCCGATTTCACCATGCGGACGGGTATCCGGACCGAAATGCGAACGTCACAGCCCGGAGCGATCAACCACCCTCACACGCCCATGGCGAGCAGGCGCTCCTCCACCCGCTCCGGTGCGTACAGGTACTCCACGACCAGCGCACCGGCCCCCACCAGCCCGGCCCGCTCCCCGAGCCGTGAGGTGACGACCTCCAGGTGGGCCGTGGAGCGGGGCAGCGCCCGCTGGTACAGCAACTCCCGCACGCCCGTGAGGAAGGCGGTTCCGGCCAAATCCCCCGCGATCATCAGGACCCCGGGGTTGAGCAGCGTGACGACGGTCGCCAGTACGTCCCCGACCTGCCGCCCGGCCTCCCGCGCGAGCCCGACCGCCTCCGGATGCCCGGCCGCCAGCAGGTCCCGCACATCTGAGCCCGAGGTCGCCGGCACCCCGGCCTCCGCGAGCCGCCGCGCCACGGCGCCACCGCTCGCGACGGCGGCCAGACAGCCGTAGGAGCCACACCGGCACAGCGCCTCCGCGCCCACCCGGATGTGCCCGAGGTCGCCGGCGCCGCCGTCGATGCCGCGGTAGATGGAGCCGTCGACCACGACGCCCGCGCCGATCCCCGTCGACACCTTGACCAGCACGAACGCCGAGCAGTCGCCGTATCCGGTGCACTGTTCGCCGTACGCCATGAGGTTCGCGTCGTTGTCCACGAGCACCGGCACCGGCCCGGCGCCCGTGTGCTCGGTGAAGGCTCTGGCCAGGCGGCCTCGTATGTCGTAGCCGTCCCAGCCCGGCATGATCGGCGGCTGCACGACCCGGCCGCTGTCGCGGTCGACGGGGCCCGGCACCGCGAGCCCGATGCCGCAGACCGTCTCCGCCCGCTGTCCGGCCTTCTCCAGCAACTCGGCGAACCAGCGGCCGAGTTCGCCGAGTACGGCGTCCGGGCCGCCCTCGAGGACCAGCGTGCCGCCGTGTTCCGCGAGGAGCTCGCCGGTCAGCGTGAGGACGGCGGCGCGGGCGTGGCGGGTGTCGAGGTCGGCGGCGAGGACGACGGCGTGCTCGTCGTCGAACTCGAGGGTGATGGAGGGACGGCCGCCGAGGGGCGAGTCGACGGGACCGCCGGCGCCCTCGCGCAGCCAGCCCGCGCGGAAGAGCCGGTCGAGGCGCTGGCCGACAGTGGCGCGGGAGAGCCCGGTGGCCTGCTGGAGTGCGCCGCGCGTGGTGGCCCGCCCGCTTCGCACCAGTTCGAGCAGATCGCCGGCGCGAGCCTGGCCGCGTCCAGTCATGCGCACCCCCTTGTGTTTCCCAAGACTGCATTACATATTGAGTTTTGCGTGTTAAATAGACGTAACCCTACGGTAGCCAAGACCGAACCGGTCGGACGGACGTCTCTCGGGGAGCCCCGCGTGGATCGCACTGCCCAACTCGCCAGTCGTGCTGCGAAGCACCCTGTTGTATACGATCCACCCCCCGTGCCGGGTTCGCTGCATCTCAGGGCCGCACGCGTCCTGGAGGACAACTGGACCGGGGCCTCCACCGTCCCCTCGCGCAGCCTGTATCCGCACCAGTGGTCCTGGGACTCCACGTTCATCGCGATCGGCCTGCGGCACCTGTCGCCGTTACGGGCGCAGACGGAGCTGGAGACGCTGCTGTCCGCCCAGTGGGAGGACGGGCGCATCCCGCACATCGTCTTCAACCCCTCCGTACCGCTCGACGCGTACTTCCCGAGCCCCGACTTCTGGCGCTCCTCGACCGCGGGGCGCGCTGCGGGCGCCCCGCGCACCGTACAGACCTCCGGCATCGTGCAGCCACCGGTGCACGCGCTGGCGGTCTGGCTGGTGCACCGCGCCGATCCGGGGCTGTCACGCGCGCGCGGCTTCCTGGCCCGGGCGTATCCCCGGCTGGCCGCCTGGCACCGCTATCTGCTGCACCGGCGGGACCTGGGCGGGGGCGGGCTCGCGTCCGTCGTGCACCCCTGGGAGCAGGGGATGGACAACAGCCCTTGCTGGGACGCCCCGTTGAGCCGGATCACGCCCGCTCCGGCCCGCTCCTTCCGCCGCGCCGACCTCGACCACGGGGCCGCCGAGGACCGGCCGACGGATCTGGACTACGGGCGGTACGTGCGGCTGGCGACCGACTACCGGGATCGCGGATACGACGACGGGGCGTCCGGGTTCGCCGTCGAGGACCCGTCCTTCAACGCCCTGCTCATCGCCTCCGAGCACGCACTCGCCCGGATCGCGCACGAGCTGGGGGCGTCGGGCACGGCCCGCCGCGCGCGTGCGGAGCGGCTGACGGGCGCGATGCTCGACAGGCTCTGGGACCCGGCGGAGGGGATGTTCTTCTGCCGGGACGTGCACAGCGGCGAGCTGATCCCGGAGCGGAGCGTGTCGGGCCTCATCCCCCTCCTGCTGCCCACGCTCCCGCGCGAGACCGCCGCGGCGCTCGTCCGCACGGTCTGCGGACCGCACTTCGGCCTCGGCACCACGACCCGCCTCGCCCCGTCGTACGACCTTCTCGGCGAGGCCTTCGACCCGCACCGCTACTGGCGGGGGCCGGCCTGGTTCAACACCAACTGGCTGCTGGAGCGCGGGCTGCGCACACACGGCGAGGAGGCGCGCGCCGACGCGCTGCGGGAGGACGTCCTGGACATCGCCGGCACCTCCGGGTTCGCGGAGTACGTGGACCCGTTCACCGGCGAGGCGTGCGGCGCGACCGGGTTCGGCTGGACCGCCGCGCTCGCGCTGGATCTGCTCCACATGCGCCCCGGACACGGCGTGTCCCCCACGGGCGTCGGCACGTTCGAGATGAGTGACAGGGCTTTCAGGGGAGGCGACCGGGCATGACGGACCGGCATCATCTGCTCGTGCACGGCGGGACGTTCGCGGCCGTGGGCGACGGTGGGGACATCAGCGGGGTGCGGGGATCCAGCTCCCCGGACGGGTTGTTCGTGCGCGACGCGCGGCATCTGAGCCGTTGGCAACTGACGGTCGACGGCGCGGTGCCGGAGTCGCTCACGCCGGTCGCGGACGGGGACACGGCGCGCTGTGTCCTCGTCCCGCGCGGCGGACGCCAGGAGCCGCCCGCGTACACGATCTTCCGCGAACAGGCCGTCGGCGACAGCGCGTTCGTCGAGTCCCTGCGGGTGACCAGCAACCGTCCGGTGCCGACCACGGTCCGCCTCGCGGTCACCGCGGACGCCGACTTCACCGACCAGTTCGAACTGCGCTCCGACCACCGCACCTACACCAAGATCGGCGCCACCCGCTCCCGCCAGGTCCTCGACGACGGCGTCGAGTTCAGCTACCAGCGCGGTGAGTGGCGTTCCAGTACGACGGTGACGGCCGAGCCCGCTCCGGACGGCGTCGAGGAGACGGGCACGGGCGCCCGTCGCCTCGTATGGACCCTGGAGCTGCCGCCGCACGGTACGGCGGAGCTGGCCCTGCGGGTCGCGGCCCGCCCGCACGGGGCGACGAGCCAGCCGCGGGTCCCGGCCTCTCCGAGCGCCGCCAACGATCAACTCCGCGCACTGGAGGGCGAGTTCGTGGAGGGCGTGTCCTTCCCGACGGGCTGGCCCGAGCTGGCGGCGGCCTGTGCGCGGGGGCTCGCCGACCTCGCCTCGCTCCAGGTCACCGCGACCGGCCCCGACGGCGAGGAACTGCGCGTCCCGGCCGCCGGAGCGCCCTGGTTCCTGACCCTGCTGGGCCGCGACGCACTGCTCACCTCGCTGTTCGCCCTCCCCTACCGCCCGCAGCTCGCCGCCGCCACGCTGCCCGCCCTCGCCGCCGCACAGGCGACCGAGATCGGCGCGGACTCGGTGTCGCAGCCCGGCAAGATCGTGCACGAGGTGCGGCACGGGGAGCTGGCGCACTTCGGGCAGGTTCCGTTCGGGCGGTACTACGGCTCGGTCGACGCCACGCCGCTGTTCCTCGTCCTGCTGGGCGCGTACGTCGAGCAGACCCGCGACGCGGCCCTCGCCCGCCGGCTGGAGCCCAACGCCCGTGCGGCGGTCGGCTGGATGCTGGACCACGGCGGCCTCACCTCGCGCGGCTATCTGGTCTACCGCGCCGACCAGGGCGGCCTCGCCAACCAGAACTGGAAGGACTCCCCCGGCGCGATCTGCTCCGCCGACGGGACGCGGCCGAGCGGCGCGGTGATGGCGGCGGGGGCGCAGGGGTACGCGTACGACGCGTTGCGCCGCACGGCGTGGATCGCGCGCACCGTGTGGGAGGACGAGACGTACGCGGCGCTGCTGGAACAGGCGGCCGCTGATCTGCGGGACCGTTTCCAGCGGGACTTCTGGATGCGGGAGCGTTCGTTCCCCGCGCTGGCGCTCGACGGTGATGGCAACCAGGTGGACGCGCTGGCCTCCGACGCCGGGCATCTGCTGTGGTCGGGGCTGCTGGACAAGGAGTACGGGGAGGTCGTGGGCCGGCGGCTGCTGGAGCCGGACTTCTTCTCCGGATGGGGCGTACGGACGCTGGCCGCGGACCAGGCGGCGTACCACCCTCTCTCGTACCACCGGGGTTCGGTGTGGCCGCACGACAACGCGCTGATCACGTTGGGGCTGGCGCGGTACGGGCTGCACGACGAGGCTCGTACGGTCGCCCATGCCCTGGTCGACGCGGCGACGACAGCCGGGCATCGGCTGCCGGAGGTCATCGCGGGCTATGGGCGGGACACCCATGCCGAGCCGGTGCCGTATCCGCACGCGTGTGTGCGGGAGTCCCGGTCCGCGGCGGCGCCTCTTGCTCTGCTGACGGCGGTTGGCGGCGCGTAAAAGCTCGGTGGGGATGGTTGTGTGGCGGTCACACATCGGCACACAGCCCCGGGCCCCCAAAAGCGCTATTGGCGACGTTGACCGGGCGTTTGCCCGGTGTTTGCCCTGTTCTCTGAACCAGCGCGTGAAGCAGGACGTACGGAATGTCGGCGGGTCCAAGCCTCCCCAGCGTGGCCCGCCGCCTTGCCACGGGCCTCGCACGGAAGGACCTTCGGGTGCCTGTCTTCACGCGCCTTCGTCAACAGCCGGACACCGCCGACACCATCGCAGAGGGCACGTCACCCGAGGGCGAGCCGGAGAGCACGGCCGAGCGGGCCGGGCTGCGCGGCCGCCTCGCCGCCTGGCGCGACCGGCACCCCACCGCCGTACGCAACACCCGCTGGACGATCACGGTCCTCGCGGCGGTCCTCGTCCTCGGCGCACTCGTCATGCCGAACCGGATCGGCGCGCTCCAGACCGACCGGTTCACGCGCATACCGGTGGAGGCCATCATCGGGGCCGCCGTCGCGCTCGCGCTGCCGCGTCGGCCGCGGCTGGTGGTGGCCGTGCTGTCCGGAGTCGCCCTCGGCGCGATGACGATCCTGAACGTCCTGGACATGGGCTTCTGGCAGTACCTCGGGCGGGCCTTCAACCTCGTCCTCGACTGGGAACTGCTGCCCGACGCGCAGTCGTACGTCGAGGACTCGATGGGCAGGGCGGTGGCGATCGGCGCGAGCGTCGGTGCCGTCGTCCTGGTCGTCCTCGTGCTCACCCTCATGGCGCTCGCGATGGTCCGGCTCAGCAATCTGCTGGCCCGGAACAAACAGGTGGCGACCAGGGCGACGCTGGTCGCCACGACGGTCTGGGTGCTGTGCTCCGCGCTGAGCCTGCAGATCGCGGGCGTGCCGATCGCCTCCGACCGGACGGCCGGGGCGGTGGCGATCCAGGCGCGCCGGGTGCACGACACGCTGCGGGACGAGGCGGCGTTCCAGAAGATCGCCAAGGTGGACAAGTTCGGCAACACACCACCCAGCCAGCTGCTGCCGGACCTGCGCGGCAAGGACATGATCTTCACGTTCATCGAGAGCTACGGCCGCAGCGCGATCGAGGACCCGGTCGAGGCGCCCGGCGTCGACAAGACGCTCGACGTGCGCACCAAGGCCCTCGCGAAGGCGGGCTTCCACGCGAAGAGCGGCTGGCTGACGTCGGCGACCTACGGCGGCAGCAGCTGGCTCGGGCACTCGACCACCATGTCCGGCCTGTGGATCAGCAACCAGCAGCGCTACCGCACGCTCATGGCGAGCGACCACCTCAGCCTCACCGAGGCGTTCAAGAAGACGGGCGACTGGGACACGGTCGGCATCATGCCGGGTGTGCAGAAGAGCTGGCCGGAGTCGAAGTTCTACGGCCTGGACACGTACCGCAACGCCTTCCAAATGGGCTACAAGGGACCGAAGTTCAGCTGGTCGACGATGCCGGACCAGTACGCGCTGGAGCAGTTCCAGAAGCTGGAGCACAGCAAGAAGCGCGCCAAGCCGCTGATGTCACTCGTCATCCTGACCTCCAGCCACCAGCCGTGGGCCCCGATACCGAAGATGGTCCCCTGGAAGCAGCTCGGTGACGGCTCGATCTTCAAGGGCATCCAGAAGGCCGGCAAGAAGCCCTCGGACATCATCACCAGCTCGCCCAAGTCCCAGGCGGAGTACGGCAAGTCGGTCCAGTACTCGGTGACGGCCCTCACCCAGTGGCTGGAGCGCTACGGCAACGACAACACCGTCCTGGTCTTCCTCGGCGACCATCAGCCCATCGCCCGCGTCAGCGGCAACCACGCCAGCCGCGACGTCCCGATCTCGATCGTCGCCAAGGACCCCAAGGTCCTCGACAAGATCGCCGACTGGAACTGGACGGACGGCCTGCGCCCCGCCCACAACGCCCCGGTCTGGAAGATGAGCGCGTTCCGCGACAAGTTCCTGACGGCATACGGCTCGACACCGCACCCGAAGAAGGGCTGACAGAGACACTCACACCGAGGGGGCGCCTCCTCAGCCGCACGACGGCCCGCAGCCGCGTACGGCGGGAAGGGGACTGGGCCGCGGCCCCGACCCCACTACACCGAACGCGCTGCACATGCCCCCACCGACCTCGCACAGGCCGCCGCAGGCATCACACCTCAGCCCCCGGAGGTGTCCAGCTCAGCGTCCTCGTCGATCCCCGCGCAGTCGTACGGGTCCTTCAGCCAACCGTCCGGCAGGACCACCCGGTTGTTGCCGGACGTACGGCCGCGGGGCCCGTCGGCGCCGGTGGGCCAGGGCTGGGCGAGGTCCAACTCGTCCAGCCCGGCGCGGAGTTCCTCCAAGGACGACGTGATGGCGAGCCGCTTGCGCATCTCGCTGCCGACGGCGAAGCCCTTCAGGTACCAGGCGACGTGCTTGCGGAAGTCGATGACCCCGCGCGACTCGTCGCCGATCCACTCGCCGAGGAGGGTGGCGTGCCGGACCATGATGTCGGCGACCTCGCGGAGGGAAGGCCGCGCACCCCATCCATCAGTGCCTCCGGCACGGGCCTCCGTGCGACCCTCGAAGGCGGCCACCAGGTCCGCGAACAGCCACGGTCGGCCGAGGCACCCACGCCCGACGACCACCCCGTCGCAGCCCGTCTCCCGCACCATCCGCAGCGCGTCCTCGGCCGACCAGATGTCGCCGTTGCCGAGCACCGGGATCTCCGGGACGTGCTCCTTGAGGCGGGCGATGGCCTCCCAGTCGGCCGTGCCGCCGTAGTGCTGGGCGGCGGTGCGGCCGTGCAGGGCGATGGCCGTCACGCCCTCCTCGACGGCGATACGGCCGGCGTCGAGGTAGGTGATGTGGTCGTCGTCGATGCCCTTGCGCATCTTCATGGTGACGGGCAGGTCACCCGCGCCGCTGACCGCCTCCCGGAGGATCGCGCGCAGTAGAGGGCGCTTGTACGGGAGGGCCGAGCCGCCGCCCTTGCGCGTCACCTTCGGCACCGGGCAGCCGAAGTTCAGGTCGATGTGGTCGGCGAGGCCCTCCTCCGCGATCATGCGGACGGCCTTGCCCACGGTCGCCGGGTCGACGCCGTACAGCTGGATCGAGCGCGGCTTCTCCGTCGCGTCGAAGTGGATCAGCTGCATGGTCTTCTCGTTGCGCTCGACCAGCGCCCGGGTGGTGATCATCTCGCTGACGAACAGACCCTTGCCCCCACTGAACTCCCTGCACAGGGTACGGAAGGGCGCGTTGGTGATCCCGGCCATCGGGGCCAGGACGACAGGCGGCTGGACGACGTGCGGGCCGATCCGCAGCGTCGGGTTCGCGGTGGAGGTGAGCGTGGACATTGCTCCATTGTCCAGTACGCCACCGGGTACCCCGGCCCACCGGCCGCACAGATCGTGTAGCGGTAATTAGTTAGACGCACTATCGAAGTGCGCGTACGATGGAGCGCATGCCCGAGCTCAGTCATCGCCGACGTCAGCTCGTCCTCGCGATCTGCTGCATGAGCCTGCTGATCGTGAGCCTCGACGTCACCGCCCTGAATGTCGCCCTGCCGTCGATGCAGCGCGAGCTGCACGCGAGTACGGCCGGTCTGCAGTGGACCATCGACGCGTACACCCTGGTGCTGGCCTCGCTGCTGATGCTGGCCGGTTCCACGGCCGACCGGATCGGCCGCAAGCGCGTCTTCATCGCGGGCCTGATCGTCTTCACGACAGGCTCGCTGCTGTGTTCCCTCGCCCCGAACCTCGACGCACTCATCGCCTTCCGCATGATCCAGGCGGTCGGCGGTTCGATGCTCAACCCGGTCGCCATGTCGATCATCACCAACACCTTCACGGACCCGCGCGAGCGCGCCCGCGCGATCGGCGTCTGGGGAGGCGTCGTCGGCATCTCCATGGCCGCGGGACCGCTGGCCGGCGGGCTGTTGGTGGAGTCGGTCGGCTGGCGCTCGATCTTCTGGGTCAACCTGCCGATCGGCCTCGCCGCCCTCCTGCTGACCCTGCGCTACGTCCCCGACTCCCGCGCCCCCAAGGCCCGCCGCCCCGACCCGGTCGGCCAGTTCCTGGTCATCGCCCTGTTCGGCTCCCTGACGTACGCGATCATCGAGGCCCCGACCTCGGACACGGCCACCGTGCTGCCCTTCGCCGCCATCGCGCTGGCCGCGCTGGCGGGCCTGCTCTTCTACGAACCTCGTCGCGCCGAACCCCTGATCGACCTGCGGTTCTTCCGCTCGGCGCCGTTCAGCGGGGCCACGGTGATAGCCATCAGCTCGTTCGCGGCCCTCGGCGGATTCCTGTTCCTGTCGACGCTGTATCTGCAGAACGTGCGCGGGTACGACGCCCTGCACGCCGGTCTGTGGATGCTGCCGATGGCCTTGCCGATGTTGCTGTGCGCGCCGCTGTCCGGGCGTCTGGTGGGAAGTCGCGGACCGCGGCTGTCCCTGATCGTCGCCGGCACGGCGATCACGGCGAGTGCGCTGCTCTTCGCGGCCTTCGAGGCGGAGACGTCGAACGTCACGCTGTTCCTCGGCTACATGCTGTTCGGCATCGGGTTCGGCTTCGTGAACGCGCCGATCACCAACACGGCGGTGTCCGGGATGCCGCGGGCGCAGGCGGGGGTCGCGGCCGCCGTCGCGTCCACGAGCCGGCAGCTGGGCCAGACGCTCGGCGTCGCGGTCGTGGGGGCGGTGCTGGCGTCGGGCGTGAGCGCGTCCGCGTACAAGAACACGTTCGTGTCCGCTTCCGTGCCCGGCTGGTGGATTCTCGTCGGGTGCGGGCTCGCGGTGCTCGTCCTCGGCGCGTTGACGAGTGGGCAGTGGGCCAGGCGGACCGCTGAGCGGACGGCTGACCAGTTGGAGGCGGTGGAAGTGCGCGAGGCCGCGGGAGTCGTCGCGTAGTCGGGTGGCGCCGTGGTGGGCGCCGGCCGCGCCCACCACGCCCGTGAACCCAAGCCCTTGGACGAACCCAAGTCCCTGAACCCAAGCCCCTGGAGGGGGGCGACTCACCTCTCCAGCGCGAGCGCGTGCAGCTTCTCCAGCCGCTCCCGGGACTCCTCGTCCGCAGGGACGTACGTCACCATGCGCGAGCCCGCCTCGGGGCTCAGCCACAGTTCGGACTGGTCGACGACGACCCGGCCGACCAGGCGGTTGAGGAACTCCTTGCGCCTGCTGTGCGCGACGATCACCTCGTGCCGCTCCCAGGCCTCGCAGAACTCCGGATACTCGCGCAGCCGCTTCAGCAGCATCTTCCAGGCGGGCTCGCCGAGATGACCGGCCATGGAGGCACGCAGCCGGGCGGCCATCAGCCGCCGGGTCTCCTCCAGGTGAACGATCGAGGAACGCCAGTCCTCGTTCGTGTAGGACAGCAGGATGCAGTTGCGGTCCGCGGGCGGCACCGCTTCCAGGTCGCCCAGCAGCAGCCCGAGGGTGCGGTTGTGGGCGAGGATGTCGTACCTGCTGTTCTGGATGCTCGCGGGGTACGGCTCCAGCTGTTCCAGCATGGCCTGCAGCGCGGGCGTGATCGACGGGCAGCTCGTGGCCGGCGTCGGATCCACCGCACCGGCCAGCTGGAAGAGGTGGACGCGCTCGCCCGGGTCGAGGAACAGGGTCCGGGCCAGGGCGTCCAGGACCTGGACGGAGACCTGGATGTCCCGGGCCTGTTCGAGCCAGGTGTACCAGGTGACGCCGACCGCGGAGAGCTGGGCGACCTCCTCGCGCCGCAGCCCGGGCGTACGGCGGCGCCGCCCGCGCGGCAGCCCCACCTGCTCGGGGGTGACGCGTTCGCGCCGACTGCGCAGGAAGGCCGCCAGTTCGTGCCGCCGCACCGCCGCACCCGCGCCGCGCGACCGCTCGGTCACCGTCTCCTGGGCCATCGTCGTCATGCCTCCAGCCTGCCGCCTCGCGGAGCCTGTTGCCAGGTAGTGCTTCTACCAGGATAAGGACACTCTGGTACCACTCTGGGGACGGGCGCACGCTCGAGGGCGTGACCGAAACAATCGCTACACGCACCGTCCGATCGCCGGCCGCGACACCCTCGCTCGGCGGCCTCGGGCTCTTCACCGTGCTGCTGGCAGCGGCACTTCCTCTGATCGACTTCTTCATCGTCAACGTCGCCCTGCCGACCATCGGCAAGGACCTGCACGCGAGCGAGTCCGTCCTCGAACTCGTCGTCGCCGGATACGGTCTCGCCTACGCCGTCCTGCTCGTCCTCGGCGGGCGGCTCGGCGACCTGTTCGGACGGCGCCGTTTCTTCCTGGGCGGCATGGCGGCCTTCGGCCTGACCTCGCTGGCGTGCGGGCTCGCCCCCAGCGCCTGGACGCTGGTCGCGGCGCGGGTCGCGCAGGGTGCCGCGGCGGCCGCGATGCTCCCGCAGATCCTGGCCACCATCCAGTCGGCCACGGCGGGGCAGCGGCGGGCGAAGGCCATGGGTCTGTACGGCGCCACGGCCGGCCTCTCCATGGTGGCGGGGCAGATCCTCGGCGGGGTCCTCGTGGCCGCCGACATCTGGGGCACCGGCTGGCGCTCGGTGTTCCTGGTGAACGTCCCGGTGGTCGTCGTGGGCCTGGTCCTGGCGGCCCGCGCCGTGCCCGAGACCCGCTCCCAGCACCCGGAGCCGGTGGACGGCCCCGGCACCGTCCTGCTCGCCGCGTCCCTGCTCGCGCTGCTGGCCCCGCTCACCGAGGGCCGCTCGGCGGGCTGGCCGCTGTGGACGTGGCTGTCGCTGGCGGCGTTCCCGTTCGTGACGGCGGCGTTCTACGCGGTGGAGCGCAGGGCCGACCGGCAGGGCCGTACGCCGCTGGTGCCGCCGAGCCTGTTCGCGCTCACGTCGCTCAGGCGTGGCCTGGTGATGATCGTCCCCTTCTCCGTCGGCTTCAGCGGGTTCATGTTCGTGATCGCGGTGGCGCTGCAGCGGGGCGCGGGTCTCGGGCCGGTCCAGGCGGGGCTGGCGCTCGCGCCCATGGCCGTCGTCTTCTTCCTCGTCTCGCTCGCCGGTCCGCGGCTGGTCGCCCGTTACGGCACCCGGGTCGTGACCGCCGGTGCGATCCTCCAGGGGCTCGGCATCGGCCTGATGGTGCTGGCGGCGTGGCGGTCCTGGCCGGACCTCGGCCTGGTCGAACTGCTCCCCGGAGCGGTGTTCGCCGGCGGTGGCCAGGCGCTCCAACTCCCCATCATCTACCGGGTCGTTCTCTCCGAGGTGGAGCCCGTCCGGGCGGGCGTCGGCAGCGGTGTGATGATGACCACCCAGCAGTCGGCCCTCGCCCTCGGGGTGGCCGCCCTCGGCACGCTGTTCCTCTCCCTGGTGCCGGGCATGGGCATGCGGGAAGCCCTGGTCATCACGCTGCTGACCCAGCTGGGCTGCATCGCCCTGACCGGGCTGCTGAGCCTGCGGCTGCCGCGAACCATCGGCTGAATGCGGTGTGAGGGATCGGCCACGGCTTGTCAACTCGCCGTGGAGAATCCCCCGTTGATGTTGGTCTTGCTGCACACTCCTTAGCCGGAGGCGAGACATCATGCTGGAGATCAACACGAGCAAGGTGAGCCGCTGGGACCAGCACGGACGCGAGCACGTCGTCCGGGTGCAGCGCGCGGGCGTGCAGCGCACGATCAGATGTGACACGTGCGGCTGGCGCAAGGGCGCGCAGTTCCTGCCCTGGCTGAAGGCGGAGGAGCATCTGGCCGAGGCGCACCAGGCGACCGTGGATCCGTCGGAGGCCTGACTTTCGCGCGCCGTGCGCGATGACTTTCCGCTGCCGTGGGAGTCGTACAACAGGACGACCGCCCAGACCGATCGTCCCTGCGACGCGACCGCCCGGACCGGAAGGCCGACCGATGACCGCTCTGCACGACATCCTGCACCAGCACGTCGACCGGGGAACCATCCCGGGCGCCGTCGCCCTCGTGGCCCGTGGCGACGACGTGGAGGTGGTGACCGTCGGCTCGCTGGACACCGAGGGCACCGCACCGATGGCCCGTGACTCGATCTTCCGGATCGCCTCGATCACCAAGCCGATCACGGCGGCCGCCGTGCTGATGCTGGTCGAGGAGGGGCGGTTCGGGCTGGACTCGCCGGTCGAGGAGTGGCTGCCGGAGCTGGCGAAGCCCTCCGTGGTGCGGACGCCGTCCGGTCCCGTGGACGACGTGGTGCCGCTGTCCCGCCCGATCACGGTCGAGGACCTGCTCAGCTCCCGCACCGGCTGGGGCTTCCCCTCCGACTTCTCGCTCCCCGCGGTGCAGTCGCTGTTCGCGGTGCAGAAGGACGGCCGCGCCTTGCAGGACTGGCCGGACCCGGACACCTGGCTCGGCCTGCTCGCGCAGGTGCCGATGCTGCACCAGCCCGGCGAGGCCTGGCTCTACGGCACCTCGTCCGACCTGCAGGGCATCCTGGTCGCCCGGGCGTCGGGCCGTACGTTGCCCGACTTCCTGGCGGAGCGGATCTTCGAGCCGCTGAGCATGAGGGACACGGCGTTCGAGGTCCCGGCGTCGAAACGGCACCGCTTCACCTCGTCCTACGCCCCGACCCCGGACGGCGCCCTGGAACTGACGGACGCCCCGGACGGCGAGTGGAGCCGCGTCCCGCGCTTCCACTCGGGCGGCGGCGGCCTCGCCGCCACGGCCGACGACTGGCTCGCCTTCGCCCGCATGCTGCTGAACGCCGGCACCGCCCCGGACGGCCACCGCCTCCTCACCCCCACGTCGGTCAGCCGCATGACCACCAACCACCTCACGGCCCAGCAGCGCGACAGCGCGACCCTCTTCCTGGAGGGCCAGGGCTGGGGCTACGGCGGCCAGGTCGACGTCACCCCGGCCGACCCCTGGAACGTCCCCGGCCGCTACGGCTGGGTCGGCGGCACCGGCACGACGGCCCACGTCGTCCCGCCCACGGGAACGGTCTCGATCCTGCTGACCCAGACGGCGATGGTGAGCCCGACGCCGACGAAGGTGATGCGGGACTTCTGGGGCTGCGTGGCCGGCAACTAGCGCCGTGGCACCAGGGCCCTTCTGATGGATCTCCGTGGAAGTAGGAGCGGCGTTCGGTGCGTGCGATCGGCGTGCGGCGTGGAGGGTCATGTGGCGGAGCCACCTGGCCCTTCGCGCCGTGCGGCTGGGGGTCCCCCCACGCCCTTGAGGCCAATGCCGTTGCTTCAGTGGTCGTGCCACCGGTTGTTCAAGGTCACGGCGACCGGTGGGCGACGGCTGCTGGAGGGTTCGTCAGGAGCTTTGCTGACGTAGCCGGTGACGCAGGAACGAATCTTGCGAGGGCAGTCACGGGATCTTCGGCGGGGCAGCAGACTGCGACCGATTTCAGAGAGTCCCAGGCGTCGGTCCCTCTTACGGGCTGAGGGGGGAAAAGCCGCTCGGTGAGATCACAGAGCGGCGGACGACGTGCAGAGCCCGGGTGAACGAGGTCCGCTCAGCGATGCTGCAGTGCAGGCGGGCGGCCTCCTCCAGCAGATCCCGGGTGGCATGGTGCACGATCAAGTGCGCATAGATCTCCTGCCGCACGCCGTCCGGTGTCTGCGACCTGAGCACCGGCCGCCCGCGTTGGTGGGTCTTGATCTCATCGAAGACGAGCTCGATCTCCCAGCGCCGGGCGTAGAGGACGGCGAGTTCTTCGGCGGGGTACTTCTCGTGGTCGGTCAGGCTGGTGATGAGCCGGACGATGTCGGCCTGCCCGTCGACGCGGTACTCGATTACCCGGACCAGCGCCGGCGGCGCCTTGACGGTTCCGGCCGCCTTGCTGTGTTTGTTCGCCTCGATCCGGGCAAGGTAGCTGCCGTCGGGCAGAACGTCCTGGACTCGGCGGGCTTTGCGTCGTTCGATGCGCCACAGCAGGTGTGTTCCCTGGTCCCGGAGCCGGTGCCAGCGGGCCAGACCCCACAGTCCCCGGTCGGCCAGTAACAGCGTGCCCGTCCCGATATGGGCGTCCAGAGCGTCGGAGACGATGCGCTCGGAATCCTTGAAACCGCCGATCGCGGCGTCCAGGACGGCGTGAGAAGAACACTCGGCCACCGCGACCACTCTGGCCTGCGGATAACCCATGGGACTGCGCTGGGAGCCGGACTTGCCAAAGGCATCGTTGTTGCCCGCGGAGTCGGGCACGGCCAGAAGTATCCCGTCCAGGGCCAGCACCCGTAGCCCTCGGAACAGCTCACCGTCAGCGCCGAGCGGCCGGGCCACGGACCGGAACAGTTCCCGCATCACCGGCCAGCCGAGCCGCTGCCGGGCCCTGCTCAGCGACGACTTGTTCACCCCCGACCAGGACCGCAGCCCTTTGTCGCCGGTCTTCACCAGCCGCAGGACCTCCAGGTAGTCGGCCTGCGGGAACAAGCACATCGCCAGCACGAAGTACACCGTGAACCGGGCGGACAACAGACGCCGACGCTTCTCCGAACGCCCTGCCTCACCCACCACCCGGTCCACCAGCTCAGGCGGACACGACCGGGTCAGGACTCCCAACCCCAGTCGCTCAAGTCGCGATATCAGCACACGACTTCAACCACTCGACCCTCGCAAAAGCAACGGCATTGCCCTTGAGGCAGTGGGGGAGTGCGTGCCGGGCGTCGCGACGCCGCGGAGATCCATCAGAAGGGCCCTAGGCGCAATGCCGTTGCGTTAGCTTGCGGGCGTACGCTGAAGTTCAGTGGTCCCGGGGGTGGTTCGGGTGGCTGCAAGCGTCTCTGAGTTATCGGGTTTAGGCCTGCTGACCTGGGTCTATCCGCCAGGTCTGGTGGATCGGGTGGTGGCTGCCTGTGGTCGTGTGGAGCAACGCAAGCGCCTGCTCCCGGCCCGGCTGGTGGTGTATTTCGTGCTGGGGCTGGCCCTGTTCTCGCCCGCTCCGTATCTGGACGTGATGCGGCATCTGGTCGAGGGACTGCGCGGCCTGCGCCTGCTGGGCACCTGGCATGTCCCGGCGAAGTCGTCGCTGTTTCGGGCCCGGCAGCGGCTGGGCCCGGAACCACTGCGGGTGCTGTTCACCACGACCGCGAAACCGATGGGCACCGAAGCCACCCCGGGCGCCTTCTGGCGCGGACTGCGGCTGCTGGCGGTGGACGGGACCTGCTGGGACGTCGCCGACAGCCCGGCCAATGAGGCTGCCTTCGCACGCCCCGGAAACACCCGCGGCCACGACAAAAGCGCCTTTCCCCAGGTGCGGATGGCCTGCCTGGTGGAGGTCGGCACGCACCTCGTACTGGACGCCGAACTCGCCGGCTGCCGCACCGGGGAAGTGACCTTGGTGAGCCGTCTGCCCCGTTCCTGCGGCCCCGGGCAACTGGTCCTGGCCGACCGCGAGTTCCTCGGTGTGCCGTTGTGGCGGTCCTTCACCGCCACCGGCGCTCAGCTGCTGTGGCGGGTGCCCGCCAACCGGGTCCTGCCTGTCGAGCGGCAGTTGCGGGACGGGTCCTGGCTTTCGCGCATCCACGCCCACACCGATCCGGCCCACACCGACCCGGTCACCGTGCGGGTAATGGCCTACCGGCTGAACGGCACCGGCCATGCTGCCGAGGGCTACCGGCTGGTGACCAGCCTGCTCGACGCCCGCCGCTATCCCGCCCGCCAGCTGGCCGCGCTCTACCAGGAGCGCTGGGAAGTAGAGAGCGTCTTCGCCGAGATCAAGACCCATCAACGCGGAGCCCACGTCGTCCTCAGCAGCAAAACCCCCGACGGCGCCCTGCAGCAGATCTGGGCACACCTGCTGGTCCACCACGCCCTGCGCGAACTGATGGTGAGAACGGCCGCGACCCGGGGCCTGGACCCCGACCGAATTTCCTTCACCGAAACTCTGCGCTCCGCCCGACGCAGTGTGACCGTCACGCCGGGCAGTTTTTCCCCCTGACCTCCTGGTCAGAACGCTCGTCCTGCTCCAGCACGACCTACTCGAACGACTCCTGCCGGCCAGACGCCTGCGCAGCCAGCCCCGCGTCATCAAACGCAAGATGTCCAACTACCGGCTCAAACGGGCCGAACACCACACCTGGCCCCAACCCACCCGAACCGGCACCCGAGCAATCACCATTCAACGACCCCAACCGGCAAACCCGTAACGCAACGGCATTGGCCCTAGGCGGCCTTGCCGAATTCCGGTGCGGTACCGGCGCCCCGCAAGGGGCGCGGGGAACTGCGCGACCAGCCCCCACCGGCCCGCAGCCTCATCACCGCACTTCCAGCGGAGCGCTCAGGCCCGCATCCCGCGCAGCAGCAGATCCACGACGACGTCGAACTCCGCCTCCACGCCCGGCAGTTCCCACTCCTTGGCGTAGCACGGGTCGTGGAAGCGGCCGGTGGCCTGGAACAGGGCGCGGGCCGCGGTCACGGGGTCCTCGGCGGCGAAGACGCCCTGGTCGACCCCGGCCCGGACGATCTCCGTCAACTGGTCGGTCAGCTCGGTGACATGGGCGCCGACCAGTTCGCCGGCCTCACCGGCCAGCACCGAGTACGTGGCGAAGAGCTCGGGGTCCAGGCCCGCCTTGCGACGCTTGGCGGCGAACAGGACCGCGAACCACTCCCGCACCCGGGCCGCCGGATCCCGCTCCGAGTCCGCGACGACACCGGCCAGCACCTCGGTCGTCCGGTCCAGCCACCGCTTCGTCACCGCCTCCCGCAGCGCCGCCTTCGTACGGAAGTGGCGGTAGACGCTGCCATGGCTGACGCCGAGCGCGCGGGCCACGTCCACCACGGTTGCCTTGGCCGGTCCGTGGCGGCGCAGCACCTCCTCGGTCGCTTCGAGGATGCGCTCGGCGGTCAGCGTCTGGGGGGTCGGTGCCATGGCCTAGACCGTACCCGGCACGGCGGACACGGTGGTCAGTGCTCGGTGCCGAGGTGTGCCATCTGGGCGGCCGGGTAGCGGGTGCCCGCCGCCGAGTCCGCCGGTACGGCCTCCTCGATCGCCGTGATGTCGGCCGCGTCCAGCGTCACGTCCAGCGCGCCCAGCGCCTCGGTGAGCCGCGCCCGGGTACGGGCTCCGACCAGCGGCACGATGTCCTCGCCGCGCGAGAGCACCCAGGCGAAGGCGATCTGGGCGACGCTGACGCCCTTCTGCTCGGCGATCTTCCGCAGCGCCTCGACCAGGTTCAGGTTGTGCTGGAGGTTCTCGCCCTGGAAGCGGGGCGAGAAGGACCGGAAGTCGTTCGGGGCGAGCTGCTGGTCCTGGGTGAAGTGGCCGGAGATCAGACCGCGGGACAGCACGCCGTACGCCGTGACGCCGATGCCCAGCTCACGGGTGGTCGGCAGGATCTTGCGCTCGATGTCGCGGGTGATGATCGCGTACTCCAGCTGTACGTCGACGATGGGCGCGGTGGCGGCGGCCCGCCGGATGTTCTCGGCACTGGCCTCGCTCAGGCCGATGTGGCGTACGTGCCCCTTCTCGACCAGCTCGGCGATGGCGCCGACGGTCTCCTCGATCGGCACGTCCGGGTCGACGCGCGCGATCCGGTAGACGTCGATGTGGTCGACGCCGAGGCGCTGGAGGGAGTAGGCGACAAAGTTCTTGACCGCGACCGGGCGGCCGTCGGTGCCGCCCCAACCGCCGTCGGGGTCACGCAGGCCACCGAACTTCACGCTGAGCAGCGCCCGTTCACGCTGTGCCGCGGGCGCGGTGCGCAGGGCCTCGGCGATCAGCATCTCGTTGTGGCCCATGCCGTAGAAGTCGCCGGTGTCGAGCAGGGTCATCCCCGCGTCGAGGGCGGCGTGCAGGGTCGCGATCGACTCCGCGCGGTCCGCGTCGCCGTACACCGGGGACATGCCCATACAGCCGAGGCCGAGGGCGGAGACCTGGGGACCGGTGGTTCCAAGGGTTCGTGTCTGCATCGTCATGGGCTCCACCTTGCCGTAACAGCTGACAGATTTCAATATCTGTCAGCTGTTATTTGTCACCTCCGGAACGCTGGCCTCCTTTTCTGGTCCAGACCTATTGACGAGAGGTCTGGACCACGAGCACTGTCATGCCTACGACACCTACGACCCCTGCGACACCTGTGCGCACCCACCCCGACCCCCACCGGGAGGCCTCGCATGATCCGCCGCAACCTCGGCCTGCTCGCCGCCGCACTCGCCGGAACCGTCCTCGCCCCGCTCACGATCGCCACCGCACCCGCCGCCTCTGCCGCCGACACCTGCGCCGTGAAGTCGCGGCCCGCCGGCAAGGTCCTCCAGGGCTACTGGGAGAACTGGGACGGTTCCGCGAACGGGGTCCACCCGCCCTTCGGCTGGACCCCGATCACCGACTCCCGTATGGCAGCGCACGGTTACAACGTGATCAACGCCGCCTTCCCGGTCATCCGCTCCGACGGCACGGCCCTCTGGGAGGACGGCATGGACGCGGGCGTGAAGGTGGCGACGCCCGCGGAGATGTGCGCGGCGAAGGCGTCGGGGCAGACGATCCTGCTGTCGATCGGCGGCGCGACGGCCGGCATCGACCTCAACTCGACCGCCGTGGCGGACAAGTTCGTCTCGACGATCGTCCCGATCCTGAAGAAGTACAACTTCGACGGCATCGACATCGACATCGAGACCGGCCTGACGGGCAGCGGAAACATCTCCCAACTCTCCACGTCCCAGGCCAACTTGATCCGCATCATCGACGGGATCCTGGCGCAGATGCCGTCGAACTTCGGCCTCACCATGGCCCCGGAGACGGCCTACGTCACCGGCGGCAGCGTCACGTACGGCTCGATCTGGGGCGCATACCTGCCGATCATCAAGAAGTACGCGGACAACGGCCGTCTGTGGTGGCTGAACATGCAGTACTACAACGGCAGCATGTACGGCTGCTCGGGCGACTCCTACTCGGCCGGCACCGTGGCCGGCTTCACCGCCCAGACCGACTGCCTCGACAAGGGCCTGGTCGTACAGGGCACGACGATCAAGGTGCCGTACGACAAGCAGGTCCCGGGCCTGCCCGCCCAGTCGGGAGCGGGCGGCGGCTACATGTCGCCGTCGCTGGTCTCCCAGGCGTGGCAGCACTACGGCAGCGCACTCAAGGGCCTGATGACCTGGTCGATCAACTGGGACGGCTCGAAGAACTGGACGTTCGGCGACAACGTGAAGGCGCTGCAGGGCCGTTGAGGCTCACCGCGCGGTGAGGGCGAGCTTCGCGCCGAGCGCCACGAACGACCCCGCGAAGCTCCGCCGCAGCCATGCCATCACCCGCGGCCGTGAGGTGACGCGACTGCGGACCGAGGCGGCGAGGATCCCGTACGCGGCGAAGACGACGAAGGTCGCCAGCATGAAGATGCCGCTCAGGCCCAACATCCTTGGCAGCGCGTGCGGTTGGCCCGGGTCCACGAACTGCGGCAGGAACGCGAAGAAGAAGATCGTCAGCTTCGGGTTGAGGAGGTTGATGAGCACGCCCCGCAGGATCACACGGCCCGCGGACCTGGGCGTGGCGTCTTGCTCGACGTCGATCACCGTCTTGTCCCGCACCGTCGCCCAGGCCATGTACAGGAGGTAGGCGACACCGGCGTACTTGAGGATCTGGAAGGCCGCCGCGCTGGTGTTCAGCAGGGCGGCGAGACCGGTGACGGTGGCCAGCACGTGCGGCACGATCCCGAGGGTGCAGGCGAAGGCCGCCACGACGCTCGCGCGGCGGCCGCGGGACAGCCCGGCGGCGAGGGTGTAGACGACGCCGGTGCCGGGGGTGGCGACGACCACGAGGGTGGTCAGGAGGAAGGCGAGACTCATGGGGCCAGCCTGCCGAGCCCGGTGGCCCGGACAACAGGTCCAATCCGACGCGCGCATCGGGGGCCAATGCAAAACGCCGGACGGGCACTTCCAGCCCGTCCGGCGCTCAGGGGATTGCGCGGTGTGACGCGCCCCGAAGGGGGCGCGGGAAACTGCGCGACCAGCCCGCAGCTTCACGACCGCACTCCCGGCGGAGCGATCAGGCGCCGACCAGACGCCCGGCCAGGTACCCCTCGATCTGGTCCAGCGACACGCGCTCCTGCTTCATCGAGTCCCGCTCGCGCACCGTCACCGCGTTGTCCTCGAGGGTGTCGAAGTCGACCGTCACGCAGTACGGCGTACCGATCTCGTCCTGGCGCCGGTAGCGGCGACCGATGGCACCCGCGTCGTCGAACTCGATGTTCCAGTTCTGGCGCAGCGCCTGGGCCAGGCCCTTGGCCTTCGGGGACAGCTCCGGGTTGCGGGACAGCGGCAGCACCGCGACCTTCACGGGAGCCAGGCGGTGGTCGAGGCGCAGCACCGTGCGCTTCTCCAGCTTGCCCTTGGCGTTCGGCGCCTCGTCCTCGACGTAGGCGTCGAGCAGGAAGGCGAGCATCGCGCGGCCGACACCGGCCGCCGGCTCGATGACGTAGGGAGTCCAGCGCTCGCCGGCCTCCTGGTCGAAGTAGGAGAGGTCCTGGCCCGAGGCCTTGGAGTGCGCGCCGAGGTCGTAGTCGGTGCGGTTGGCGACGCCCTCCAGCTCGCCCCACTCGTTACCGCCGAACTGGAAGCGGTACTCGATGTCGGCGGTGCGCTTGGAGTAGTGGGAGAGCTTCTCCTTGGGGTGGTCGTACCACCGCATGTTCTCTTCACGCAGGCCCAGGCCGGTGTACCAGTTCCAGCGCTGCTCCATCCAGTACTCCTGCCACTTCTCGTCCTCGCCCGGCTTGACGAAGAACTCCATCTCCATCTGCTCGAACTCGCGGGTGCGGAAGATGAAGTTGCCGGGCGTGATCTCGTTGCGGAAGGACTTGCCCATCTGCGCGATGCCGAACGGCGGCTTGCGGCGCGAAGTGGTCTGCACCTGGGCGAAGTTGGTGAAGATGCCCTGGGCCGTCTCCGGGCGGAGGTACGCGATGGAGCCGCTGTCCTGGGTCGGGCCCAGGTGGGTGGAGAGGAGGCCCGAGAACTGCTTGGGCTCGGTGAACTGGCCCTTGTTGCCGCAGTTGGGGCAGTTCACGTCCGCCAGGCCGTTCTCCGGCGGGCGGTTGTGCTTGGCCTCGTAGGCCTCTTCGAGGTGGTCCGCGCGGAACCGCTTGTGGCAGGAGGTGCACTCGGTGAGCGGGTCCGTGAAGGTGGCGACGTGGCCGGAGGCGACCCACACCTCGGGGGCCAGGATCACGGACGAGTCGATGCCGACCACGTCCTCGCGGGACGTCACCATGTAGCGCCACCACTGGCGCTTCAGGTTCTCCTTGAGCTCGACACCCAGCGGTCCGTAGTCCCAGGCGGCACGCTGGCCGCCGTAGATCTCACTACAGGGGAATACGAAGCCACGGCGCTTGCTCAGGCTGACGATGGTGTCGATCTTGTCGGCGGCCACGGTGCTCTCTTCATTACGACGACGGGCGACGAAGCGAGACGCTTCAGAGCGAATGCTTCAGGGTACCGGCGGGGGCTCCCCCTCAATCAAATCGGTTCGGCTTACGGGCCCGGCAGGGGCCTTGCACCCCCTTTTCAAGAGCTTTGTTGACAACGGTTTCCATATTTGTTGAAAATGAGTGTCATGAACGTACGACGACGCCTCATACCCTCGGTGGCCACGGCCGCGGTCACCGCCCTCGGCCTGGCCACCCTCTCCGCCTGCTCCGGCGCGAGCGCGGCCGCCGGGAACACGGACAAGTTCGACGTCGTCGCGTCGTTCTACCCGATGGCCTACCTCGCCGAGCAGATCGGCGGGAACCATGTGCACGTCACGAGCCTGACCCAGCCCGGCCAGGAGCCGCACGACCTGGAGATCAGCGCCCGGCAGACCGCGCAGCTCCAGGAGTCGGACGCGGTGCTGTACCTCAAGAACCTCCAGCCCTCCGTCGACGACGCGGTCGCCCAGTCCGAGATCAAGACGAAGATCGACGCCGCCTCCCTCACCTCGCTGGAGAAGCACGGCAACGAGGTCGGCGGTCACTCGGCCGAACACGACGACTCGCACGGCGAGGAAGCCGGCGGCAAGGACCCCCACATCTGGCTCGACCCGGTGAAGTACGCCCAGGTCGCCGAGGGCGTCGGCAAGGCCTTCCAGAAGGCGGATCCGGACCACGCCGCCGACTACAAGAAGAACACCGCGGCCCTGGTGAAGAGGCTGGACGCCCTCAACACACAGTTCAAGGAAGGCCTGGCGGACACCGGCTCCAAGGTCTTCATCACCACGCACGCCGCCTTCGGCTACCTCGCCGAGCGCTACGGCCTGACCGAGGAGGCCATCAACGGCCTCGACCCCGAGTCCGAGCCGAGTGCGGCCCGGGTGAAGGACCTTGAGACGATGGCGAAGGCCGACGGCGTCACCACGGTGTTCTACGAGACGCTCGTCAGCGACAAGACCGCGAAGACCATCGCCGGTGACGCCGGGCTGAAGACGGACGTCCTCGACCCGATCGAGGGCATCACGTCCAAGTCGCGCGGCAAGGACTACTTCTCGGTCCAGGAGGCCAACCTCAAGGCGCTGCGATCGGCCCTGGGATCCACATGACCTTTACGGAGGACGACATGGGCGCCATGGGTGAGCCCGCGACCGGGGCCGCGACCGAGCCCGTCATATCGCTGCGCGGCGTGAGCGCCGAGCTGGGCTCGCGCCCCGTCCTGCGCGGCATCGACCTCACCGTGCACCGCGGTGAGGTCGTCGCGCTGCTCGGCGCCAACGGCTCCGGCAAGTCGACCGCGATCCGCACCGTCATCGGCCAGGTGCCGGCGAGCGCCGGTGAGATCGAGCTGTTCGGTACCGAGCGCAGGCGGTTCCGGGACTGGGCACGGGTCGGGTACGTCCCGCAGCGCACGACCGCCGCCGGCGGCGTCCCGGCCACCGTCACCGAGATCGTGTCGTCGGGCCGACTGTCCCGGGCCCGTTTCGGCGTGCTGCGCAAGGCGGACCACGCGGCCGTACGACGGGCTCTCGAGCTGGTCGGCATGGCGGACCGGGCCAAGGACTCGGTCGACGCCCTGTCCGGCGGCCAGCACCAGCGCGTGCTGATCGCCCGCGCGCTCGCCGCCGAACCCGAACTGCTGATCATGGACGAGCCGATGGCGGGCGTGGACCTGGCCAGCCAGGAGGTGCTCGCGCAGACGCTGCGGAAGCAGGTCGCCGCCGGTGCGACCGTGCTGCTCGTCCTCCATGAACTCGGCCCGCTGGAGCCCCTGATCGACCGCGCGGTGGTGCTCCGCGACGGCTGTGTGCTGCACGACGGCCCGCCCCCGCAGGCGGTCGGCCAGCACGCGCTGCCCGGCCACGACCACGTCCACCCGCACGCTCCGGCGGGCGCCGAACCGATCCGCACGGGACTGCTGAGCTGATGGACCTCCTCGACTACGCCTTCATGCAGCGGGCCCTGCTCGCCGCCGTCCTGGTCGGCATCACCGCCCCGGCGATCGGCATCTACCTCGTGCAGCGCCGCCAGGCCCTGATGGGCGACGGCATCGGCCACGTGGCGATGACGGGCGTCGGCCTCGGCTTCCTGCTCTCCGCGTCCCCGGTGTGGATGGCGACCCTGGTCTCCGTCCTCGGCGCGGTCCTCATGGAACTGATCCGCTGGTACGGCCACACCCGCGGCGACATCGCCCTCGCGATGCTCTTCTACGGCGGTATGGCCGGCGGCGTGATGTTCATCAACCTCGCGCCCGGCGGCTCGAACGCCAACCTGACCTCGTACCTTTTCGGATCGCTCTCCACGGTCTCACCCTCGGACGTCACGGCGATCTGCCTGCTCGCGGGCTTCGTGGTGCTGGTCACGCTCGGCCTGCGCCGCCAGCTCTTCGCGGTCAGCCAGGACGAGGAGTTCGCCCGGGTGACCGGACTGCCGGTCCGCGCCCTGAACCTCCTCACCGCCGTCACGGCGGCGGTGACGGTGACGGTCGCCATGCGGGTGGTCGGTCTGCTGCTGGTGTCGGCCCTGATGGTCGTACCCGTGGCGGCGGCACAGCAGTTGACCCGCAGTTTCGCGGCCACCTTCGCGATCGCGGTGGCGATCGGTGTGACCGTGACGATCGGCGGCGCGGTCACCTCCTACTACCAGGACGTGCCGCCCGGCGCGACGATCGTGCTGCTGACCATCGCGGCCTTCATGGTGCTGACCGCGCTCGCGGCCCCGCTGTCCCGCCGCCGGGCCCGCGCCGCGGCCGCCGGGCAGCCCGCCGGGGATCCGGCCGAGTGCACGATTCCGGCCGCCCGGGAGCCCACCGGCAAGGTCGGCGTCTGACTGCGCACAGCCCGGACTGGCACAATGTCCGGGCAGACGCAGATGTGCAGACGCAGATGGAGGAGGAACCGGTGACGACCGCTGGACCGCCCGTGAAGGGCCGCTCGACCCGGCAGCGGGCAGCCGTGGCGGCGGCCCTCGACGAGGTCGACGAGTTCCGCAGCGCGCAGGAACTCCACGACATGCTCAAGCACAAGGGCGACTCGGTCGGCCTGACCACGGTCTACCGCACCCTCCAGAACCTCGCCGACGCCGGCGAGGTCGACGTCCTGCGCACCTCCGACGGCGAGTCGGTCTACCGCCGCTGCTCCACCGGCGAACACCACCACCACCTGGTCTGCCGCGTCTGCGGCAAGGCCGTCGAGGTGGAGGGGCCCGCGGTGGAGAAGTGGGCGGAGGCGATCGCCGCCGAGCACGGGTACGTGAACGTTGCGCACACGGTGGAGATCTTCGGCACCTGCGCGGACTGCGCCTCGGGCGGGAACTGAACGCTCAGGCGCGGGTCAGGTTGCGGTCGAGGATCTCCCGCAGCCGGTCCGCGTCGGCGGGGTCCTTCAGGCCGCGCTTGGGCAGCACGGTGAAGCAGGAGGCGTTCTTGTCGTCGCTGTAGGTGATGAAGGCGTCCCCGGTCTCCCGATAGCGGGGCTGCGCCGCCCACTTGACCGACGTCGTGCTGTTGTCGTTGACCATCGTCAGCCCGGTGTCGGTGACCGTCGCGCGGAATGTGCCGTTGCGGGCGGCGAGCTTGATGAACTGGCGGGCCTGGAGCTGGGGTGCGAAGAACAGCAGGGCCCCGAGCATCGGCAGCCAGATCAGCAGGAACCAGTCGACGTCTCCGCCGACCAGACCGATCCCGGCGTTCAGCACGAAGCCGACGGCCAACAGGACCACGGCCATATTCCGCAGCCGCCCCGCCCGGATCAACCGCCTGCGCTCCCGCAGCGCCGCCGCGAAGTCCCCCACGACCGGCTGGTACTCCAGCTCGACGACGCCGCCCTGCTCGGTGGCGTCCCGCCCCATGTTCATGACCATGAGGCGGGATCGTACAGCCGTTGCCTAGCCACGCCCGAAGCAGCGCTCCAGCTCGTCCAGGTCGTAGAACTTGCTGCCCTTCGAGATGGGGTGGCAGCCGGCCTTGAAGGCCGTTTCCTTCTCGTTGTAGAGCATGCGGACCAGGTAGTGGTCGCCCTTCCGGTAGACGTCCCACTGGATGTTGGAGGCAAGGGAGGCCACGTCCGCGCCGCGCCACGGGTTGTTGCCGTAGGTATACGGCACTCCCGGCGTCGCCGCCTTCGTGCTGCCCGGCAGGCCCATCAGGGCCGCCAGCGGGATGATCTCCTCGGCGTGGGTGAAGCGGAGTTCGGCACCGAGGGTGCTGGTGCCGGCCTTCTTCGCCTCGACCTGCTTGAAGAAGTCGTCGAGCAGGACGTCGGCCATCTTGTAGGTGATGTCACTGTCCGAGAAGCCGGGGCCCTTCTCGTAGAAGTCCTCGGCGTCGGAGAGATAGCCGAACCAGGCCGCGTCGGAGGTGGAGATGTACCGCTGCATCCCCCAGCCCTTCCCGCCCGGGCTCTCCTCGCTCATCGCGGGGGCGATGGCGTAGAGGTTGTAGACGGCCTGAGCGGCGGCGACCTGGTCGGCGGTGCTGAGCTGGTTCACGAAGTCGGCCCTGAAGAGCCGGAGCAGGACGCTGTGGGCGGCCTTGTGGGTCTTCGGCTGGTCGGTGATCGACTCCAGGGTGGCGGCCAGGCGCTTGTCGTTCGCGATGTAGTCGCGGTAGGCCGCGCCGCCGTCCGCCTTGTGGAAGTACAGCAGGTCCTTGTCGGTGCGGGTCGCGCCGATGAGGGACTTGAGGTCCGGGTCGGTGTCCGCGAGGGCGCCCGCGTACAGGTTGGCGCTGTCGACCGCCCGGCCCTGGCCGGAGCTGACGACGTCGATCTTCTCGCCCTTCGCGGCGATGGACGTGAAGAGGGACGGCAGGCGGTCGGCCATGCGGACGGCCGTGTCCTGGATCTCCTGCTTGCCGCGGGCACTGAGGTTGCCGTACCCGATCTTCGCCATCTCGGCCTGCAGGGCCTGCACCTTGGGGCCGAACTCCTTGCCCTTGCCGGTGAGTCGGCCTGCCGCCTCCGCCTTGTTCCAGAGGGCGAGGATCAGGTCGCCGTCCTCGCTGTCGGTGGCGGAGCGGGAGCCGTGGCGGGAGACGTTCTCCGTGAACACGGGAGTGAAGCCGGCGGGCACGCGCTGGTAGCTGCGGGCGCTCTGCTCGGCTTCGTACGTGGCTTTGGTGCCATAGCTGTCGCGGTGTGCGAGCCGGTCCGCGGCCTGGGAGGGCATGGCCGCGGCCAGCAGGGTGCACAGGGCGAGCACGGGGGTGACGCGTTTCATGGCCGGATCGTCAACGATCCCCGTGAATCCCCGGTGGCCGGGAGATGGCCACTACTCGCCTTCCGGCCTGCCCTTCATGGCGGCTTCCATGGCCAGCAGGTCCTCATTCGGGACGGCACCGCCGAAACGCCGGTCGCGCGAGGCGAATTCGACGCAGGCCCGCCACAGGTCACGACGGTCGAAATCCGGCCACAGGACGTCCTGGAAGACCATCTCGGCGTACGCGCTCTGCCAGAGCAGGTAGTTGGAGGTCCGCTGCTCGCCGCTCGGGCGCAGGAACAGGTCCACGTCCGGCATGTCCGGGTAGTACAGGTACTTCGCGAGGGTCTTCTCGTTGACCTTGGACGGGTCGAGGCGCCCCGCCCTCACGTCCTCCGCGAGGGCCTGCGCGGCATCCGCGATCTCCGCACGTCCGCCGTAGTTCATGCAGAAGTACAGCGTGAGGAGGTCGTTGTCCTTGGTCTGCTCCTGGGCGACCTGGAGCTCCTTGGCGACCGACTTCCACAGCTTGGGCATCCGGCCCACCCAGCGCACCCGGATGCCCAGCTCGTCGAGCTGGTCGCGGGTCTTGCGGATGAAGTCACGGTTGAAGTTCATGAGGAAGCGGACCTCGTCGGGCGAGCGCTTCCAGTTCTCGGTGGAGAAGGCGTAGAGGGAGATGCTGCCGACGCCCGCCTCGATCGCGCCCTGCAGCACGTCGAGGACGCGCTCGGCGCCGACCTTGTGGCCCTCGGTGCGCGGCAGCCCGCGCTCCTTGGCCCACCGGCCGTTCCCGTCCATGACGATCGCCACGTGCTTGGGGACCAGCTCGCCCGGAAGCTTGGGCGCGCGGGCACCGGACGGGTGCGGCTGAGGCGCCTTGTACTCGCGCTGCCGGCGTCCCAGGATCCCGCGTACCACCATGTGCTTCTCGTCTCCTCTACGGCTTACTTCTCTACGTAACGCAGCGAGCGCAGCCCGCGTTCCATGTGCCAGTGCAGATAGGCGGACACCAGCCCGCTCCCCTCCCTGACGTGCCGCGGTTCGCTCGCGTCCGCGGTCTCCCAGTCTCCCGTAAGCAGGGCGCCCAGGAGTTCCAGGGTCTGCGGCGAGGGTACGACGCTGCCGGGCACCCGGCAGTCGACGCAGACGGAGCCGCCGGAGGCGACGGAGAAGAACCGGTTCGGGCCGGGCATCCCGCACTTCGCGCAGTCGGTGAAGGTGGGGGCGTAGCCGTTCACGGCGAGGGAGCGCAGCAGGAAGGCGTCGAGGACGAGGTGCGGGGCGTGCTCGCCGCGGGCGAGGGTGCGCAGGGCGCCGACGAGCAGCAGGTACTGCTGCACGGCCGGCTCGCCCTCGTGGTCGGTGAACCGCTCGGCGGTCTCGAGCATGACGGTCCCCGCGGTGTAGCGGGCGTAGTCGGTGACGATCCCGCCGCCGTACGGCGCGATGGTCTCGCTCTGCGTGCACAGCGGCAGCCCGCGCCCGACCAACTCGCTCCCGCGCGCGAAGAACTGCACGTCGACGTGGGAGAAGGGTTCCAGGCGGGCCCCGAACTTGGACTTGGTACGCCGCACCCCACGAGCCACGGCCCGCACCCGCCCGTGCCCACGAGTGAGCAACGTGATGATGCGGTCGGCTTCACCCAGCTTCTGGGTCCGCAGAACCACCCCGTCATCCCGGAAAAGACTCATCGCACACCCCCGCACGCTTCCGGCCGGGGGTCCGGGGGTCGTCCCCCGGGCGAGCACAGCATGATGCGGTCGGCTTCACCCAGCTTCTGGGTCCGCAAGACGACGCCGTCATCCCGGAAGAGACTCATCGCGTGCTCCCGCGGAACAGGTTCATGAGGTCCATTCTCGCGTACGGCCGGAGTCAGCGGGCATGGTCGGGGTGACTGATGGTGTCCCAGGGGGCCAGGTTCCAGGGGCTGGCCCGGTTCGCCGGGTCCAGCAGTGCGCTCAGGTGCGCGTCGGCGGCGGACTGCGGGGCGGGGAAAGCCTCGTCCGGGGTGCCGCTCAGGCCGTCCCGCCACACCTTCCGCCCCAGCAGGTAGTGATCGGCGTACTCCTGCCAGGAGGAGTACGTCCGCACGACCGACGGCACGATGTTCTTCAGCGCCGTCCAGGCCTCGGCCTCGGTGACCATCCCGCAGCCGAAGCCGAGCCGGGCTATGTCGACGTACAGGGCGGCGTCCCAGGCGAGCGGCGCGACGCCGAGGAGCTGCTGGGCCCGCGCCCGGTAGCCGCCGCGGGACAGTTCGTCGAGCCGGCCGACCAACTGCTCCCGCGAGGTGATCTCCCACTGGCCGGCCAGCCAGCCGCGGGCGCTGCCGTCGTCGATCCGCGTGTACGGGTACAGGGTGGTCCGCGAGGCGTTCCGGTTCCGGCTCACCGGTGCGCTCAGGGACACCATCCAGAGCTGGTGCGTGGTGAGGGGGGTGGGGTACCGCCGCTCCGCCCGCGGCCTCCTCCATCTCCAAATGCTGGACAGACTCATGCGCCCGCACCCTACGTCAAGGGACTTCACCCCGGCTGCGTGCATTGGCGTACGCCGTCGCCGCACTGAGCCGCTCCGCCTGGGTGGCCCCGCGCACGACCCCGGGCTCGGCGTCCCACTCCCTGCCACCGCCGTACGGTCTCAGCTGAACGTACGGTCCTTCGTGTCCCATGACGATTCCCACCTTTCCGGTTCGGGTGTCCACGACGTGAGTGCCGACGGGGGGTTTCATTTCCTCTCCTTAACGACCGTAACGAAAACGACCCGGAATTCCGGTGCCGAGTCCGTTGCACCTCAAACGGTGCTCCCCCTCCTTTTTGAGTTTCACGCTTTATGTCTCCGGGACAGCCTTCTCCGCCTACACTCGGCCGGAGTCTGTGCACTTCAAGTGCAGGGCAGCTCAAGGGTGTTGGTTATGGGGATAGATAAGACATCGGAAATCGGCGGTATTTTCGAGCGGCTTGACTGAAACTCGTCAAGAACCGGTCAGAGACCAGTCCGGGGCCGGTCCGGGGCCAGTGGTACGCCGATTATTTGACCGACACCAACCCTGCCTCGTAAGCCGTGATCACCAGCTGGACGCGTGGTGGCGGTGGTGGTCGTCGATGGACGGGACGTATGAGAAACCCCTCGGCCGTACTGGGGTAATCCCCCTTACCAACAAGGCTGTTGACCGGATGGGAGGTGTGGGCCGGATCCGGGAGCCTCGTAGCCATGAAGGAGATCACGAAGAGCGTCGCCCTGATCGCAGCCGCCTCCGGCATCGTCTTCGGTGTCGTCACACCGCTCTCCGCGTCCGCCGCCGAGGGGCCACTCGAGTGGACCAAGTGCGAGGGCAGCGGCCTCGACCCCCGTCAGCAGTGCGCGACCCTCGAAGTCCCCATGGACTACGCCCGTCCCGACGGCCCGAAGATCGACCTCGCCGTCTCCCGCATTCCCAGCGAGAAGCCGTCCGCCCGCCGGGGCGCCCTCCTGCTCATTCCCGGCGGGCCCGGCGGGACCAGCCTGGGCGACCCGTCCGGCAAGGGGCAGAAGCTGCCGCAGGACGTGCGGGACGCCTACGACCTCATCGGGTTCGCGCCGCGCGGCAACGCGCCCTCCACCGCCGTCAGTTGCGGGCTCGACCACAGTGACCTCGCTCTGACGGCGCTGCGCCCCTGGCCCGCCCCCGACGGATCCGTCGCCCAGAACACGACCACCGCCCGGCGCATGGCCGACGCCTGCGCGAGCAACGGCGGGGAGTTGATGCGGCACATCAGTACGGTCGACAACGCACGCGACATCGACCGCATCCGCGCCGCCCTCGGCGAGCGCAGGCTGTCCGCGTGGGGCGTCTCGTACGGCACGTACGTCGGCGCCGTCTACAACCAGCTGTTCCCGCAGCGCACCGACCGCGTCGTCCTCGACAGCAACGACAACCCCGACCCCGTCCGGGTGCAGCGCGCCTGGCTCGAAGCGGCCGAGGTGGGCGTCGAGGACAACTTCCCCGAGTTCGCCAAGTGGGCGTCCACGCCTGGCAATCCGTACCGTCTGGCCGACACCGCGGCCGAGGTGCGCCCGCTGTTCCTGCGGCTCGCCGCCCGGCTCGACCGCGAGCCGATCCCCTGGCCCGGCGCCAACCCGGCGGAGCTGAACGGCAACGTGCTGCGCCAGACCATGCTGAACAGCTTCTACGACCCCGACGACTACGCCGGTCTGGCCCAGCTGATCCTGGCCGCGCAGAAGGGCACGGTGCCGCCCGCGCCGCAGGATCCCCCGGACGCGGTGCTGCAGAACGTCACCGCGGTCGGCGCCGCCACCATCTGCAACGACGCCGCCTGGCCCAGGTCGGCCGCCGTGTACCGGAAGGGAGTTGCGGAGAGCCGGGCCAAGTACCCGCTGACCGCCGGCATGCCGCGCAACGCGATGGTGTGCGCCGCCTGGCCGTGGCAGCCGAAGCAGGCGCCGGTGCGGATCACCGACCGCGGCCCGTCCAACGTCCTGCTCGTCCAGAACGAGCGTGACGTGGCCACCCCGCTGAGCGGCGCCCTCGAGCTCCGCGAGGCCCTCGGCCGCCGTGCCGTCATGGTGACCGTGAACTCCACCGGCCACGACGCCTACCTCGACAACGGCAACGCCTGCGGTGACACCACCGTCTCCCGGTTCCTGGCCAACGGCACCCGGCCCGAGGCGGATCTCTACTGCGGGTGAGCACACCTGCCGTACTGCCGCGCCAGCGCGTGGAACGCCTCCTTCGGCTCCCAGTGCCAGCCCGAACGGGGGTCGTCGGGGCGGTCCTTGACGGTCTTGGTGATGCTGTAGCTCGCCATGTCGAGGTCGTAGCGCGGGTTGTCGGCCCGGTGCGGGGCGTCCGGGGTGACGAACTCGAAAGCCATCGCCGCGTACAGGCCCATCGACTCGAAGACCGACAGCAGGTCCACGAGGTAGGCGGCCTGGGTGCGCTCGCTGCGCACCAGGTCACCCTTGATCTCGCCCTTGTCGTAGTCGACGACGTTCCAGCCCATGCCGCCCGCCTCGGGGGCGCCCTTGTAGGTGCACGTCCCGAACTCGGTGATCGCGACGGGCTTGCCCCAGCGCTGGTACTTCTTCAACTCCCGTACGTAGTCGCCGTGGTGGCGGAAGTACGAGTAGTAGTCGATGCCTACGACGTCGAAGAGCCGCCAGTCGACCTCGTCGTCCTGGGCGGCGGCATAGCTGAGGCTGCCGTGGGAGACGGAACGGCCGACCGCCGCCGCCTTCGCGGTGAAGCGGTCGAGGCGGCGCTGCATCTGCACGGGGTCGAAGTCGCCGTTCAGCATGTTCTGTACGCGCTCCATGACCGTGGCTCCCGGAACGATCCCGGGTACGAACAGCCAGAACTCGCAGCCCAAGCTGAAGTCGACGCTCGCGCCCTGCCGGCGCAGCCGCTCCGCGAACCGGCCGCACTCGGCCATGTGCTCGAGGATGTCCCGCTGCGGGGCGTCCGCGAGGGTCGGCTGGAGCCACACGTGCAGTCCGCGCTCGGCCGCCTCGGCGGCGGTGGCGGTGAGGCGTTCGACGCCGTCGCCGGTGACGTCGACGGTGTCCGCGTGCAACTCGTCGCGGATGGCGCGGATGTCCTTGCGCATCCGGGCGGCGCTCCACGCGGTCCCGGGCGTCTCGCCCTCGCCGACGGTGTAGACGACGCCCCGGTGCCGCAGGCCACGACCGGCGGCTGCGGCCGGGCGGGACGGCAGCACCGCCGCCGCGACCCCGAAGGCCGCCGCCCCCGCCAGGAACTGCGCCCGATTGATCCCCTCGGCCTTCTCCGTGCCCTTCGTCTTCTCCATGCCGCTCACTGTGGCGCCCGCGCTCCGGCCCCGCCGTCCTCCGATGGTCTACGGCCGCGCAACCAAGGAATGACATCCGGCGTCGATCACTGGAAGGGTGATCACAGATCGACGCCCCGCATCGAACGAAGGAGAGCAAGATCTTAGGCCGACGTACCCTGCTCACCGCAGGCACCGCCACCGCCGCCGCGCTCCTCACCGGCGCCCAGGCCCATGCCGTCACCAGCGACCGCCTTCGCGAACTGGAGCAGCAACACGGCGCCCGCCTGGGCGTGTTGGCACACAACGTCCGTACGAAGCAGACCGTGGCCCACCGGGCCGACGAGCGGTTTCCCATCTGCTCGGTCTTCAAGACCCTGACCGCCGGAGCCGTCCTGCGCGACCTGGACCGGCACGGCGAGGTCCTCGCCCGCCGTATCCACTACACGCGCGAGGACCTGGTGGACGGCGCGCCGATCACGGGCACGGAGGAGCATCTGGCCAACGGCATGACGGTCGCCGAGCTCTGCGACGCGGCCATCCGTTACAGCGACAACTCGGCGGCCAACTTCCTGCTGCGCGAGCTGGGCGGCCCCACCGCGATCACCCGCTTCGCCCGCTCGCTCGGCGACCCGGTGACCCGGCTGGACCGCTGGGAGCCGGACCTCAACTCGGCCGAACCGGGGCGCGTCACAGACACGACGAGTCCCCGCGCGATCGGCCGCACCTACGCCCGTCTGGTCGTCGGGCAGGCCCTGAACCGCCCGGACCGCGAACTGCTCACACACTGGCTGCTCAACAACACGACCGGCGACAAGCGCATCCGCGCCGGAGTGCCCAGAACGTGGACGGTCGGCGACAAGACGGGCTCCGGTTCGTACGGCACCACCAACGACGTGGGCGTCGCATGGACCGCGGCCGGCGCACCGGTCGTGCTGGCGGTCCTCTCGACGAAGCCGGAGCAGGACGCCGCCTGGGACGACGCCTTGATCGCCGGGGCGGCGGCGGTCGTCGCGGACGCCTTGGCGTAACGGCGCTCAGAAGCCCCGCACATACCGCCTCTGCCACGGCGTCTCCACAGCCCGTCGGTCGTAGTGCGCGCGCACATACGCCACCGCCTCCTCGGCCGGTACGCCGTCCAGGACCGCCAGACACGCCAGCGCCGTCCCGGTCCGTCCTCGTCCGCCACCGCAGGCGATCTCGACCCGCTCCCGGGCGGCCCGCTCCCAGGCCTCGGTCAGCGCCACACGCGCGTCCGCGCGGTCGGCGGGGAGCCGGAAGTCAGGCCAGCGGATCCACCGGAACTCCCAGGCGACGGGCGGGGGTTGGCGGCCGAGGAGGTAGAGGGCGTACGAGGGGGTGGGCGCTCCGGGCGGGAGGGGGTGCCGCAGGCCGCGGCCCCGGACCAGCCGCCCCGAGGGCAGTCGCAGCACACCGGGATCCGTGGGATGCCAAGGGTCCTGGGGGCGCCGGGGGTCCGTGGGATGCGGGGTGTCCGTCACCGGGTCAGCGTACGTGCCTCGATCCCCCGGAAGTGGTGTGCCATCGCGCGCTGGGCGCTCTCGGCGTCCCGCGCCCGCAGGGCGGTCACGATGTCCCGGTGGCGGCGGACCGTCACCTCCGGCGCCGGGTCGTCCGTCCAGCCGCGGGCGCCGGCGACCCTGCGGAACACCGTCCAGAAGGCGCCCAGCAGCTGCGGCACCAGCGCGTTGCCCAGGGAGGCGTAGAGCAACTCGTGGAATTCCCGGTCGAGTTCGGGGAACGGGCGGCCCGCCCGGACCGCCGCCTCCATCCGGGCCACGACCGCTTCCAGCGCGTCCAGTTCCGCCTCGGTGACCGTCCCCGCGATCCGGCTGACCAGCCCCTCCTCCAGTACCTCGCGCACCTGGAGGATCTCGGCGAGGGCACCGGTGTCGTCGTCGTGCCGGGCGAGGGTGCGGAAGGTGAGACCGTCGACGAGCGGGGTCAGTGACGCCTGGCCGACATAGGTGCCGTAGCCGTGTCTGATCTCCACGATGTCGAGCGCCTGGAGGGCTTTGAGGGCCTCGCGCACGGAGTTGCGGCTGACGCCGAGGTCCTCCATCAGCTCGGCCTCGGTGGGCAGCGGCGCGCCGGGCCGGAGTCTGCGGTCGAGGATCAGCTGCACGACCTCGCGCCGTATCCGGCTGTTCCCGGACTCCGTGCTCCTGGGGTTCCTGTGCTCCCGGTTCCTCGGCTCCGCGGACATGCGCCGCATCGTACGCGCACCGGACGTCCCACGTCCCATGTCCGGCACCGACGTGCGCCAACTCCCGCCATTTCCTTCTGCCATTGGCTCGACCTGTGGCAGCTACGCCATTCGTGTGCGACCCCTTGACCGCCCCCCGGGGCCCTCCTATGGTCGCGGCTGACGCAGGACGTAGGACGTCGTATCTCCTCGCTTCTCCTCACTCTCCGCTGGAGGAACCGTGCATCGCCGGACCTTCCTGAAGTACACCGGCGCGCTGGGTGCGGCCACCGCCGTCTCCGCGTCGCTGTCGGCCTGTTCGTCCGGGCCCCAGTCGACGAACGACACCGGCGGCGGGGGCGGCAAGGACCGCACGCTGACGGCGGTCATCGGCTACGGCAACGACGGCACCTGGGACCCCACGCAGACCGCGTCCGCCTTCTGCATGGCGGCCAACAACCACATCTACGAGGGTCTGCTCGACACCGACCCGATCTCCCGCAAGCCGTACGCCGCGCTCGCGACCGAGGTGCCGAAGGATCCGAACGCCACGTCCTGGAAGTTCACGCTGCGGGCGGGCGCCACGTTCCACGACGGGAAGCCCGTCACCGCCGACGACGTGGTGTTCGTCTTCGACCGGATCCTCGACCCGAAGACGCAGACGCTCGCCAAGGGCTTCTTCGCGAGCTGGCTGAAGGAGGTCCGGAAGATCGACGCGCAGAACGTCGAGCTGGTGCTCAAGTTCCCCTTCCCGGACGGACTTTCGCGGCTCACCCTCGCGAAGATCATGCCGAAGCACGTGTTCTCGAAGCCGGGCGCCTGGGACAAGGCCATCACGGGTCTCGCGATCGGCTCGGGGCCGTACCGGCAGACCGCGCACCACCCGAAGTCGAACACCACCTTCGCGGCGTTCGCCGACTACAACGGCCCGCGCCCGGCCACCTTCAAGAAGATGAACTGGCTGACGATCGTGGACGCCGCCCCGCGCGTCGCCAAGATCTCCGGCTCCAGCGCGGGCGCGCAGATCGCCGACAACATCCCGTACGCCAACATCAAGCAGCTTCAGAGCGGTGGGCTGACGGTCGCGGGCGGGGCCGGCATGAACAACCTGTTCCTGATGTTCAACACCAAGCACAAGCCCTTCGACGACGTACGCGTGCGGCAGGCGCTGCACTACGCCATCGACACCGAGAAGATGGTGCAGGTCGCGCTCAAGGGGCACGGGAAGCCGTCGTCCTCGTTCCTGAACGAGGGCAACCCCAGCTACCGGCGGGCGAAGACCGTCTACGACTACGACCCCGAGAAGGCGAAGGCGCTGCTGAAGGCCGCCGGGGTCGGCGGACTGAAGATCAACATCCTTGCGGTGAACGTGAGTTGGATCGTCGACTGCCTGCCGACCATCAAGGCGTCCTGGGACGCGATCGGTGTGCAGACGACCCTGTCCCCGCAGGAGACCACGGCCGTGTTCACCAAGATGGACCAGAAGCAGGACTACCAGGTGGTCGCCGCGGCCTCGAACCCCAACCAGTTCGGCCTCGACGCCGACCTGATCATGCACTACAACTACGGGCCCACCAACCTGTGGATGCAGTACACGCGTTGGGCGGACAACTCCGTCGCCAAGCAGCTCTTCAAGGACATGGACCGGGCCACCCAGGAGTCCGACACGGCGAAGAAGAAGGCGATGGTCCAGGACTACATCGACGTCGTCGCCGAGCAGGCCGTCCTGTACCCGGTCGTCCACAACGAGCTGATGACGGCCTGGGACCCGGGCCGGCTCAGCGGCATAAGAGCACAGCCGTACCCCGGCATCAACGTCCTCCAGGCCAAGTGGGTCTAGGTCGAATGGGTCTGGGTCGAATGGGTCCAGGTCAGGTGGGTCCGGAGCAGAGGGATCCGGGGCAGATGGATCCGGGGCAGATGGATCCAGGGCAAGTGGGCTCAAGGGCAAGGGAGTTCGCTCAGTGATCGCCGTCGTCAGGATCCTGCTCCGCCGGGTCGCCCTGCTCGTGCCGCTGATGCTCGGCATCGTGCTGTTCGTGTTCCTGGTGATGCGGTTCTCGGACGTCGACCCGGCGTCCGCGTTCTTCCAGGGCGCCAACCCGACACCGCAGCAACTGCACGACTTCCGCGCGCAGAACGGCCTGTTGGACCCGCTGCCCGTCCGCTACGTCCACTTCGTCGGCAACCTGCTCCACGGCGACATGGGCACCAGCGCGCTGACCCGCGCACCCGTCATCGACCAGGTCACCACCGCGCTGCCCCTCACCCTCCAACTCACCTTCCTGGGCCTCGGCGTCGCGGTGGTGCTGTCGCTCCTCGGCGGGGTGACCGCGGCGATCTACCGCGACCGGCTGCCCGACCAGATCATCCGGGTGGTCTCCCTGACCGGTGTGGCCGCGCCCGGCTTCTGGCTGGCGCTGCTGATGATCCAGTACCTGGCGGTCGACCTGGGCTGGTTCCCGACCGGCGGCTACATCAACCCGGCCGACTCCTTCACCGGCTGGCTGAAGACCATGACCCTGCCCGCCCTCGCGCTGTCGCTGCCCGTCGCGGCCCAACTGACGCGGATCGTCAGGACGTCGGTGGTCGAGGAGCTGGACAAGGACTACGTCCGCACGGCGATCGGGAGCGGGCTGCCGCCGCGGGTGGTGGTCGGCCGGAACGTGCTGCGCAACGCCCTGATCAACCCACTGACCGTGCTGGGCCTGCGCGTCGGCTACCTCCTCGGCGGTGCGGTCGTCATCGAGACGATCTTCTCGCTCCCCGGCATGGGCAAGCTGATGATCGACGCGGTGAAGAACGGCGACCCGGCCGTCGTCCAGGGCGTCGTCCTGACGACCGCGACCGGCTTCGTCGTGGTGAACCTGGTCATCGACCTCCTCTACCTGCTGGTCAACCCGCGACTGAGGGATGCGACCGCATGAACAGCCGGTTCACGCAGTTCACGCGCAAGGGCCTCGGCGAGGCGCTGTCCCGGCCCGGCGTCCGCCTGCGCGGCTGGCGCCGGCTGCCGCTGCCGTCGAAGGCCGCCGTCTGCTTCCTGGCCTTCGTGGTCCTGATGGCCCTGCTGGCACCCCTGCTCGCGCCGCACGATCCCCTCGACCAGCAGACGCCGGTCGACGGCACCGGGCACCCGTCCGGGGGGCACTGGATGGGCCAGGACAGTCTCGGCCGGGACATCCTCAGCCGGCTGATGTACGGCGCCCGTTGGTCGCTGGCCATCGGCCTCGGCGCGACGGCTCTCGCGCTGGTCGTGGGAGCGCTGATCGGCGCGGTCGCGGCCACCTCACGCAAGGGCGTCGACGAGACGCTGATGCGCTGCCTGGACGTGGTGATGGCGTTCCCCGGCATCGCGCTCGCGGCCGTCCTGGTCGCGGTCTTCGGCGGCGGGATCACGGTGCTGATCTGCGCGATCGCGTTCCTGTTCATGCCGCCGGTGGCAAGGGTCGTACGGGCGAACGTCCTCGACCAGTACGGCGAGGACTATGTGACCGCGGAACGGGTGATCGGCGCCCGGACACCGCACATCGTGCTGCGGCACGTCGCCGTCAACTGTGCTGCTCCGGTGCTGGTGTTCTGCACGGTGCAGGTCGCCGAGGCCATCGTCTTCGAGGCGTCGCTGTCGTTCATCGGCGCGGGCGTACGGCCGCCCGACCCGTCCTGGGGCAGTGTCATCGCGGACGGCAAGGACATGGTGCTGACCGGGGGTTGGTGGGCGACGCTCTTCCCGGGCCTGCTGATCCTGGTGACCGTCCTGGCGCTGAACATCCTGTCGGAGGGGGTGTCGGACGCGTGGGCGGCCCCGCCGGCACGGGACGTCGACGTACGCGAGGACGACGACCGGCTGGAGGCCCCGGAGCCCGGCAGCGGCGAGGTGCTGCAGCTGCCCGGCCTGACGGCGGCGGCCGCACGACTGCGCTCCCGGGCCCGCCCCCTCCCTCATGGCGGGCAACCGGTGCTCGCCGTCGAGAACCTCGCCATCGGCTTCGAGGCCCGGCACGGCGGAGTGGACATCGTCGACGGCATCAGCTTCGAGGTGCACCCCGGTGAAGTCCTGGGCCTGGTCGGCGAGTCGGGCTGCGGCAAGTCGCTGACCGCGCTGGCGATCATGGGCCTGGAACCGAAGGGCGCCCGGATCCGCGGCCAAGTCCGCTTCAACCAGCGGGAGTTGCTGGCCGAACCGATGCGCGTACGACGTCGGCTGCTCGGCCACGAGATGGCGATGATCTACCAGGACGCGCTGTCGTCCCTCAACCCCGCGATGACGATCCGCGCCCAGCTCAAACAGGTCGTACGGCGAGGTGGCCGTCGCACCCCCACCGAACTCCTCACCATGGTCGGCCTGGACCCCGACCGCACCCTGCGCAGCTATCCGCACGAGCTGTCCGGCGGCCAGCGCCAGCGTGTGCTGATCGCCATGGCCCTGTCCCGCGACCCGAAGCTGATCGTCGCCGACGAGCCGACGACGGCACTGGACGTGACGGTGCAGGCGCAGGTCATAGAGCTACTCCTGCGTCTGCGCGAGGAGTTGGGCTTCGCCCTGATCCTCGTCTCGCACGACCTGGCGCTCGTCGCGGACGTCACCGACCGGGTGGTGGTGATGTACGGCGGACAGATCGTGGAGACGGGCGTGACCGCCGACCTGGTGGAGGCGCCGGCCCACCACTACACCCGCGGCCTGCTCGGCAGCGTGCTGTCCCTGGAGTCGGCGGCCGAGCGGATGACGCAGATCAAGGGCGTTGTGCCCTCCCCCGCGGACTTCCCGGCGGGCTGCCGCTTCGCCGACCGCTGTCCGCTGGCGACCGACATCTGCCGCACCACACCCCCCGACCTGCTGGGCACGCCGACGCACACGGCGGCCTGTCACCATCCGGCGGTCGAACTCGTGACGTCGGAGTCGGAGGCCGTGAAGTGAACGCGATCGTCGAGCTGTCGGGCACCCACGTCGTGCACAAGGCCCGCAGCGGCGGCCTGTTCACCCGCGACAAGGTGTACGCCCTGACCGGCGCCGATCTCACGGTGGCACCCGGCGAGACGGTCGGCGTCGTCGGCGAGTCCGGGTGCGGCAAGTCGACGCTGGCGAAGGTGCTGGTGGGCGTGGTGCGCCCGACGTCCGGCACGGTGTCGTTCCAGGGCCGCGACCTGTGGTCGATGCCGCCCGGCGAACGCAGGGCGGCCGTCGGCGGCAGCACCGGCATGATCTTCCAGGACCCGTCGACGGCCCTGAACCGAAGGCTGCCGGTACGCCAGATCCTGCGGGATCCGCTGGACGTGCACGACCGGGGGACGAGGACGCAACGCGAGGACCGGGTACGGGAGTTGATGTCCCTGGTGGGCCTGCCCCGAGCCCTGGCCGACGCGCTGCCCGGCCAGCTGTCGGGCGGCCAACGCCAACGGGTCGCGATCGCACGGGCGTTGGCGCTCGACCCCGACCTGGTGGTGGCGGACGAGCCGACGAGCGCGCTGGACGTGTCGGTCCGCGCCCAGATCCTCAACCTCCTGCTGGATCTGAAGGAACGCCTCGGTCTGGCGCTGGTCTTCGTCTCGCACGACATCCAGACGGTCCGGCGGATGAGCGACCGCGTGATCACCATGTACCTCGGCCGCATCGTCGAGGAGTCACCGGCCGCGGACGTCACGGACCGCGCCCGGCACCCGTACACCCGCGCCCTGTTCTCGGCGACCCCCGGCCTGCTGGACCCGATCGACCCCATCCCGCTCACCGGTCCCGTCCCCTCGGCGACGCACCCGCCGAGCGGCTGCCCGTTCCGTACGCGCTGCTGGAAGGCGGACGAGGTGTGCGCGGCCCGAATGCCCGACTTCTCGGCCGCATCGGCCGCGTCGAGTGCCGGGCACCGTTTCCGCTGCCACCATCCTGTGGAGGAGGACGAGTCGACCCGCGACCTCGTACGACAGAACCACCCCAGTCATCCCAGGGAGCCTTGATGATCCTTCCCGCCCCGCTGACCGGTGTCGTCCCACCCGTCTGCACGCCCCTGACACCGGACCGCGAGGTGGACGTCCCCTCCCTGCTCAGGCTGGTCGACCATCTGATGGCGGGCGGGGTGCACGGGCTGTTCGTGCTGGGCTCCTCGTCGGAGGCGGCGCATCTGCGGGACGCGCAGCGGAAGCTGGTGGTGGAGTCGGTGGCCGCCCATGTGGGAGGTCAACTCCCGGTCCTGGCCGGGGCGATCGACATGACGACGCCGAGGGTGCTGGACCATGTGGCGGCCGTGACGGCGGCGGGCGCGGACGCGGTCGTCGTGACAGCCCCTTTCTACACGCGCACGCACCCTGCAGAGATCGCCCGCCACTTCCGGCTGATCGCCGCCGCGTCGCCGGTGCCGGTGGTCGCGTACGACATTCCGGTCGCCGTGCACACGAAGCTGCCCGTGGACGTGGTGCTGGGGCTGGCCGCGGACGGCGTGCTCGCCGGCCTGAAGGACTCCAGCGGTGATCTGGGCGCCTTCCGCGAGGTCGTGACCGGTGCGCGTACCCGGTCCGACATCACCGGTTTCAGCGTACTGACCGGGTCGGAACTGGTCGTCGACTCGGCGCTGGCGTTGGGGGCCGACGGGGCGGTGCCGGGACTCGCCAACGTCGATCCGCACGGGTACGTGCGGCTCGATCGGCTGTGCCGGGGTGGGGACTTCGAGCGGGCCCGGGCGGAACAGGAGCGGTTGTGTGCGCTGTTCGGTCTGGTGGGGGTCGGGGATCCGGGGCGGATGGGGGGTAGCTCGTCGGCGCTCGGGGCGTTCAAGGCGGCGTTGCATCTGCGGGGGGTGATCGACTGTCCGGCTACGGCGGAGCCTCAAGTGCCGTTGTCGGGGGACGAGGTGGAGCAGGTGGGCAAGTTCCTCGCGGCGGCGGGCCTGCTCTGACGGTTTCCTTCAGCCCGGCGAAAACTAACCCAGGTCCCCCACCGGCACCCGCCGGAACTCGATCGTCTCGTACGGCCCCGACACCCCCGTCTCGTACAGCACCCCCACCACCCGCCGCCCCACCTGGACAAGGTCGGAGTACGCAGCCGGCTGCTGCGAAAGCGTCACCGCCTTGGTGAAGCCGCCCCCACCGTCCCCACTGCGCCAGATCGCCATCACCCGCCGAGCCGTCGGCACGGACGGCCCGGAGAAGAGCAACGGCGCGTCGAGCCCCCGGAGTTGCAGGACGCCGCCCTGCACCACCGGAACGTCGTTCAGCGTGGCCTGCACGGCGTACGGCCGGTCGAGGGACTCGGCACCGTCGCCGGAGTACGTGTCGAGCCGGTTGCCGGCACTCGTCCCGTTCTGGTCGCGAGAGCTGAAGTACAGCCTCCCGTCGGGGAGTTGGGCGGCAGCGGACTCGTTGGCGTTGTTCACGCCGTCGTAGGAGTCGTCGACGAACCCCAGCCGCCAGTTGCGGCCCCCGTCGTCGCTGTAGAGGGCGTGGGCGCCGTAGTACTTGGCCTCCTGCCCGGTGTCGGGCGACCCGGCGGGCGGGGCCGCCGAGTGGTTGGCCGGGACGACCAGGCGGCCGGCGTGCGGGCCACGCGTCAGCGCGACCGCGTGGCCCGGCCCCGTCGCGTACCAGCGCCAGCCCTCCGGCTTCACCTCGGCCGTGACGTCCCGCGGCGGCGTGAAGTGCCGCCCGTCGTCCTGGCTGCGCTGCACGAACACCCGCCGGCTCTCCTCCGGCGTGACCTCGCCCCGCATGATCTGCGCCTCGGTGACGGCACCGCTGTTGCAGGAGGTCAGCAGGACCACCGCGCCGGTGCGCGGATCCACCACCGGTGCCGGGTTGCCCCGGGTGTTCCCGTCCCCCGCGGCCACCACCTGCAGCGGCCCCCAGCTGCAGCCCCCGTCGTCGGAGCGTCTGAGGACGACGTCGATGTGGCCGGTGTCGCCGGCGCCGTTGTGGCGGCCCTCGGCGAAGGCGAGGACCGTGCCCCGCGGGGTCGTGACCGTCGCCGGGATGCGGTAGGTGTCGTAGCCGCCCTCGCCCGAGACGTACGGGACGGAGGACGTGCAGCCCGTGGAGGCTGCCGCCGGGGTCAGCGCGGTGAGCGCGGTGAGCGGGGTGAGGAGCACGGTGACGGCGAGGAGGGTGCGGCTCAGGAGGGTCACCGTCAGACGGTTCCCGGAGTCACCAGCCCCGATTCATACGCCACGATGACCAACTGCGCCCGGTCCCGCGCCCCCAGCTTCCCCATGATCCGGCTGACGTGGGTCTTCGCCGTCAGCGGGCTCAGCCCCAACGCATCGCCGATCTCGGTGTTGTTGAGCCCGCGCGCGAGCAGGGTCAGTACCTCCCGCTCACGGTCCGAGAGGCATTCCGGGCCGCCCGTCGCGGGCATCGACGGGCTGCGCAAGAAACGCTCGATCAGCCGTGCCGTCGGGCCCGGCGACAGCAGCGACTCCCCCGCGGACACCGTGCGGATGGCGTCGAGGAGTTCGGCCGGCCGGGTGTCCTTCACGAGGAAGCCGGAGGCGCCCGCCCGCAGTGCCTCCGCGATGTTCTCGTCGGTGTCGTAGGTGGTGAGGACCAGGACCTTCACCGCCTTCAGGGCCTCGTCCGCGGCGATCAGGCGGGTCGCCTCGATGCCGTCGAGATCGGGCATGCGGATGTCCATCACCACCAGGTCGGGGCGTTCGCCGCGGGTCAGCTCCACGGCCTCCCGGCCGGTGCCCGCCTGTCCGACGACCTCCATGTCCCGCGCCGACTCGACGAGCATGGCGAACGCGGCCCGTACGAGGGTCTGGTCGTCGGCGAGCAGCACGCGGATCGTCATCCGGTCCCCTCCAGAGCGGTCGTCAGCGGCAGTACGGCCGTCACCTCGAAACCGCCCTCCGCGCGCGGCCCGGCGTCGAGTGTGCCACCCACGCTGCGGGCCCTCTCCCGCATGCCGACGAGCCCGAAGCCGGGTGTGCCGCCGGGGTCGGGGCCGGTGCCGTCGTCGGTGACGGACAGGCGCAGGGCGCCCTCCCTCTCGTACAGGTCGACGCTCACGGCCGGTTCGGGGCCCGCGTGCCGTACCACGTTGGTCAGCGCCTCCTGCACGATCCGGTACGCGGCGGCGCCCACGGCTGGCGGGGCCTGCCGTATCCGTACGGTCTGCTCGACGCGTGCGCCCGCGAGCCGGGCCGTCTCCACCAGGTCGGGCAGGCCGTCGAGGCCGGGGAGCGGGCCGCGGCCTCCGCCGAGTTCGGAGGCGCGCAGCACCTCCAGGGTGGTGCGGAGTTCGCCGCGTGCGGTGCGGCAGGTGCCGGCGATGTCGTCCAGCGCCTTGGCGACCGTCTCGCGGTCGAGGCGTTCGGGGTCGGCGGCGAGGACGTGCGCGGCGACGGACGTCTGGACGCCGATGAGGGTGATGGTGTGGGCGAGCAGGTCGTGCAGGTCGCGGGCGATGCGCAGGCGTTCCTCGGCGACCCGGCGGCGGGCCTCCTCCTCGCGGGTGCGTTCGGCGCGCTCGGCGCGTTCGACGATCGCGGCGACGTACTGGCGGTAGAAGCGGACGTCGACGCCGAAGAAGAGCACGGCGATCACCCAGCCGGAGACACGCAGCAGCTCGACGGCCTGATGGGTGCTGACGGTGAGCATCACGCCGGTGGCGATGCCGAGGACGGCGACGCCTGTGAGGATCGTGCGCAGGGGGCGGCTGGTCACGGCGACCGTGTAGAGCGCGACGTACGAGGCCGGGAGGGGCGCGAGGTGGTTGTTGTCGAGGGCGTGGTACGGCGCGACCAGCGCCACCATCGCGGCCAGCACGAGCAGCGGACGGCGCCGTCGCCACACGATCGGCACGTGGGCGGCGAGCAGCAGCGTCCAGCCCAGCGCGTCCGGTCGGCGGGACTCGTCGGTGATCATCGCGAGGCAGACCGCCACCACGGCGAGCACGGCGGCCAGCACCGCGTCGTTGCGGGTGCCGTGCGGGGCGGTCCGCGGATCGCGGTTGATCACCGCCATGATCCGCTCGCCGCGGCGGGGTCGTGTCACTGTCGTCGTCGCCTGCACAGGGTTCATCTTCCGTGCTTCACACGGGTTCCGGCTGGCGTTCGGGCCGTACCGGTTCCGGCGCCCGCGACAGCCGCCCCGGCCACCACACCCGGCGTTTCAGCAGCACGCTGGCCGTCGTCACCAGGTATGTCCGCACGAGGAAGGTGTCCAGCAGGACGCCGACCGCGATGACGAACCCCAACTCGACCAGCCCCACCAGCGGCAGCGTGGTCAGCACGGCGAAGGTCGCGGCGAGTACGACGCCCGCGGACGCGATGACCCCGCCCGTGGTGCGCAGCGCGGTGAGCGCCGCCGCCTGGGGTTCGGCGCCGGCGACCGATTCCTCGCGCATGCGGTGCATGAGAAAGATGCCGTAGTCGACGCCGAGTGCCACCAGGAAGACGAAGGACAGCAGGCCGAGCCCGGAGTCCGTGCCCCCGAAGCCGAGCACCGGCCCGAACACCAACCCGCCGATCCCGAGCGCCGCTCCCCACACCGCGACCACCGCGACGAGCAGCATCAGCGGCGCCACGAGGCTCCGTAGCAGGCCTACGAGGATCACGAACACGGCGGCGAGGACGAGCGGCACGACGACCCCGCGGTCCCGGGCCTGGCTGTCGGCCAGGTCGAGCTGCTGGGCGCTGGGGCCGCCCACATAGGTGCCGTAGGTGTCGTCGAGCCCGGCGCGCAGGGCCTCGATGGTCTTCGTCTCCGCCGGTGATTCGGGGGCCGCGGTGGCGTAGACGGAGATCTCCGTCCAGCCCGAGCCGGTGCGGCCGGTCGCCGCCTGGGCGACGCCGTCAGTAGTACGGGCCTTGGCCAGGACGGCGTCGGCCTTGCCGGTGGGCGCGATGACCGTGATGGGCTGGCTGCTGCGCCCGGGGAAGGCACGGGCCAGCGTCTGCGTGGCGGCGATCGACTCGGGCTTCTCGGTGAAGGAGTCCTCCTGCTTGAGCGTGCCGGGCAGGTTGAGCGCGCCGAGGGCGAGGCCACCGAGCAGCACCGCCCCGCCGACGAGCACGGTGACCGGCCGGCGTGTGGCCGAGCTGCCCATCGCCGCGAACAGCGAACGGCGCACCTTGGGTTCGCTGCCGAGCGCCGGGATCAGCGGCCAGAAGACACGGCGGCCGAGGAGGACCAGCAGGGCGGGCAGCAGCGTGATCATCGCGGCGAGCGCGGCGAGCACGCCCACCATGCCGACCGGTCCCATGCCGCTGCTGCTGTTGAGGTCGGCGGCCAGCAGGCACAGCAGCCCGGCGGCCACGGTGCCGGAGGAGGCGAGGATCGCCGGTCCGCAGCCGCGCAGGGCCGCACGCATGGCGTCGTACGGCCGCTCATGGCGCCGTAGCTCCTCGCGGTAGCGGGAGATGAGCAGCAGCGCGTAGTCGGTGCCGGCGCCCAGCACGAGGACCGTCATCACTCCGCCGCTCTGGCCGGTGATGGTGACGTCGAAGGCCTCGTGCAGGCCGTACGCGGCGGCCATCGCCATGCCGGCCGCGACCCCGGCGGTGGCGAGCGGCACCAGCCACAGGAACGGGCTGCGGTAGATGAGGATCAGCAGGGCGGTGACGACGCCGAGGGTGGCGTAGAGGAGGGTGCCGTCGATCGTGCCGAACACCTTGCTCATGTCGGTGTTGAGGGCACCGGGCCCGCCGACCTCGGACTTGAGCCCGGCCCCGCCGTTCGCGAGGTCGCGCACGCCGTCGACGAAGGCGTCGCGTGCCTTGTCGTCCTGGCCGGGCCGGGTGCTGGAGACCGGGTACATGACGGTGGAGCCGTCACGGGACGGGACCGCCTTCGGAGTACCGGTGAGCTCGTACTTCGCCCCGATCTCGGCGACCTGCGCACCCGCCTTCTCCTTGTCGGCCGCGGTGAGGCCGCCGTCGCGGTGGTAGACGAGCACCAGGTCGGTGGCCTCGCCGCCGGGCAACCGGTCCTGGATACGGGCCACTTGGGTGGAGTCGGCGCTGTCGGGGAGGTAGTCGACGGACCGGTTCTGCTGTGCGTCGCCGAACTTGCCGGCGAACGGTCCGGCGAGCACGAGCGCTGCCAGCCACAGGCCGAGCACCACCCAGGGCACGGCGCGCCGTCCCCGTGTTCGTGTCCTTGCGGCCCCCATGGACGGGCCTCCCTCCGGTCGGGATGTCTGGGTCGGTTCCAGACTTCCGTCGCGCGGGGGCCGCTTCGTCGGGCGTGAGAGCGAGTTGGGGGGTACTGCCGGGGGTGGTCCGGCGGCGGCGTTACTCCCGTGGGAGTAAGCGGGAGGGCAGCGGGAGCGTCAGGACGGTGTGCGCGCCGCGGCCAGCAGCCGGGTCACGTCGTCCGCGCAGATGGTGAGGGCGGCGCCCACGGTGCTCAGGACGTCGCGCTCGGCGGGCGTGTAGGGGCCGTCGGCGAGGGCGATGCGGGCACCCTGGAGCAGGATCGACTCGCGGCCGACGGGGGCCAGGTGCGGGGCCAGCGGGTCCAGCGCCTCGTGCAGCTCTATGGCGAGTCCGGCCCCGCAGGACTGCTCGTAGACCCGGCCGGTGTCCGCGGCCAGCGCCTCGACGAGCGCGTTCAGCTGGTCCTCGGTGCAGTCGTCGAAGCCGGCCGCGCGGACCGTGCCGGCGGCGGCTTCCAGGGACGTACGGGAGCAGGTGCCGCCCGCTGCCAGCACCGCCAGGGCGACGGTGTGGACGGCGTCGCGGAGCATCGCGGAGAAGCGGGTGGTGGTGGGGTGGTCGAGGGCGTCGGTGCCGAAGTGGCGGCGGCAGGCGGCGCATTCGACGACCGGCGCGGTCTCGCCGCGCGGCAGCACGGGCACGCCGAGGAGGATGAAGCGACGGTGGCCGGTCAGGCGCTGGTAGTTGCGGTCGCCTCCGCAGCCGGGGCAGAAGAACTCGCCGTCTCCTACGGGCGTCCACGCGGTGCGGGTGCCCAGGAGGCGCGCAGGCCTGGCGGCTCGGCCGTTTCGTCCCCTTACTGGCAGCACGTCGCACCTCCGTAACACCGCGGCAACATCGCTGCGGTGTCCGTGATGTTAGCCACATCGGTGAGGCGTAGTCAGCACCCTGGACGAGACCTTTCCGTGACCTCCACGGACGGGTGGCCGAAAAACGACGGCGCCCCGACCGCCGTACACAGCGGTCGGGGCGCCGAAAAGCCCGGTCAGAGAGGTCAGCGGGTCGCGCGGTTCACCGCGGAGACGACCGCCTTCAGCGACGCACGCGTCGTGTTCGCGTCGATGCCGATCCCCCACAGAACCTTGTCGTCGATCGCGCATTCGATGTACGAGGCGGCCTGCGCGGAGGCGCCCTCGCTCATCGTGTGCTCCTGGTAGTCCAGCAGGCGTACGTCGATGCCGACGGACTGCAGGGCGTCGAAGAAGGCCGAGATCGGACCGTTGCCGGAGCCGGTCAGGACGGTGTCGACGCCGTCGACCGTGGCCTCCACCTTCAGCGTGTCCACGCCGTCGGTGTCGGTCGTCGACTGGCCGTTGCGGACCTGGATACGGCCCCACGGGTTCTCGGGGTTCGGCAGGTACTCGTCCTGGAAGACGGCCCAGATGTCGGAGCCGGTGACCTCGCCGCCCTCGGCGTCCGTCTTGGCCTGGATCAGCTTCGAGAACTCGATCTGCATCCGGCGGGGCAGGTCCAGCTTGTGGTCGTTCTTCAGGACGTACGCGATACCGCCCTTGCCGGACTGCGAGTTGACGCGGATGACGGCCTCGTAGGAACGGCCGACGTCCTTCGGGTCGATCGGCAGGTACGGGACCGCCCACTCGATGTCGTCGACGGTGACGCCCTTCGCGGCCGCGTCGGCCTCCATGGCGTCGAAGCCCTTCTTGATGGCGTCCTGGTGGGAGCCGGAGAAGGACGTGTAGACCAGGTCGCCCACGTACGGGTGGCGCGGGTGGACCTCCATCTGGTTGCAGTACTCCCACGTACGACGGATCTCGTCGATGTCGGAGAAGTCGATCTGCGGGTCGACGCCCTGGGAGAAGAGGTTCATGCCCAGGGTGACCAGGTCGACGTTGCCGGTGCGCTCGCCCTGTCCGAACAGACAGCCCTCGACGCGGTCGGCGCCGGCCATCAGGGCCAGCTCGGCGGCGGCGACGGCCGTACCCCGGTCGTTGTGCGGGTGGATGGAGATGCAGACGTGCTCGCGGCGGGTCAGGTTGCGGCCCATCCACTCGAAGCGGTCCGCGTGGGTCGACGGGGTCGAACGCTCCACCGTGGCAGGCAGGTTGAGGATGATCTCGCGGCCCGGGCCGGGCTGCCAGACGTCCATGACCGCCTCGCAGACCTCCAGCGCGAAGTCCAGCTCGGTGTCGGTGAAGATCTCGGGGCTGTACTGGTAGCCGAACTCCGTCTCGGGGCCCAGCAGTTTCTCGGCGTACTCCATGACCAGCCGCGTACCGTCGACGGCGATCTGCTTGATGTCGTCCTTGGAGCCGCGGAAGACGACCCGGCGGAAGACCGGGGCCGTGGCGTTGTAGAGGTGGACGGTGGCGCGCTTGGCGCCCTTCACGGACTCCACGGTGCGCTCGATCAGGTCCTCGCGGGCCTGGGTCAGTACGGAGATGGTGACGTCGTCGGGGATGGCGCCGGGCTCTTCGACGATCGACCGTACGAAGTCGAAGTCCGTCTGTCCCGATGCCGGGAAGCCGACCTCGATCTCCTTGTAGCCCATCTTGACCAGCTGGTCGAACATCCGGCGCTTGCGCTCGGGCGACATCGGGTCGATCAGGGCCTGGTTGCCGTCACGCAGGTCGGTGGAGAGCCAGCGGGGAGCGGCGGTGATCCGCTGCTCCGGCCAGGTGCGGTCCGGGATGTCGACCTGCTCGTACTGGCCGTACTTGTGGATCGGCATGGTGCTGGGCTGCTGGCGGTTCGCCATGATTGCGGGGCTCCTCATCAGGATGTCCGGAAGGACGGCCGACGACGCAACGCAAAGCTCCGCGGGGAGGGAGTCGACCTGGACTACAGGCCCTCGCCGCGGCAGCTAAGAAGAAGCAGCCCGAAACGCATGATGCTCCGCATGCTAGCCGAGCCCCTTCGGAAGCGGGGCGCCGTATCAGTATGCGGGACCCGAGAGATAAAGGGGACAAAACGTGCGCCATACCACTTCGTCACGGAGCGTGCGGCCCGCTGTCCCCATATTTCACCAATCATGGTTGCGGGTAGTGACACGGTCATAACTCAGTGCAAGGGTGCCGGGCATGACGAAGACCAACGGGGGCTTCGAGCCCGTCTTCTGTACCGTCGTGCCACCTCATGTCCTCGACAAGCTGGCCCAGAACGAGGACTCCGCGCTCGCGAACACCGCGCGCAAGACCCTGGAACGCGACGCCTACGAGCGCACCCACCGCCGGCTGACCACCGTCATCGGCGCCCCGACCGTCGCCCCGCCCGCCGGAGCGGCCCCCGACCAGCCGCACCGCACCATCTACGACGCCCGCCACCACACGGACCTGCCCGGAAAGAAGGTGCGCGCCGAGGGCTCGGACCCCGGCAAGGACGCCACCGTCAACCGCGCCTACGCGGGCCTGGGCGCCACCTTCGAGCTGTATCTGAAGGCCTACGAGCGCTACTCGATCGACGGCAACGGCCTGCCGCTGGACGCGACGGTCCACTTCGACCAGGACTACAACAACGCCTTCTGGAACGGCGAGCAGATGGTGTTCGGCGACGGCGACGGCGAGATCTTCCTCGACTTCACCATCCCGATCGACGTCATCGGCCACGAGCTCACGCACGGCGTCACGCAGTACACGGCCAACCTGACCTACTTCGGCCAGCCCGGCGCCCTCAACGAGTCCCTGTCCGACGTCTTCGGCTCGCTGATCAAGCAGTACACGCTCGGCCAGACCGCCGCCGAGGCCGACTGGCTGATCGGCGCCGGGCTGCTCGCCCCGCGCGTCACCGGCAAGGCGCTGCGCTCCATGAAGGCGCCGGGCACGGCGTACGACGACGACGTCCTCGGCAAGGACCCGCAGCCGGCGACCATGGACGACTTCGTCCGCACCGGCCGCGACAACGGCGGCGTCCACATCAACTCCGGCATCCCCAACCACGCGTTCTTCCTGGTCGCCGATGCCCTCGGCGGGAACGCCTGGGAGAAGGCCGGACAGATCTGGTACGACGTCCTGACCGGCGGCGAGCTGAAGAAGGACGCGCTGTTCGTGGACTTCGCGAAACTCACGCTCACGGCGGCCAAGGCCCGCTTCAACGAGGGCGAGGAACTGCAGGCCGTGACGAAGGCCTGGGAGCAGGTCGGGGTGCAGACCTCCTAGTTCCGTACTAGACACGGTCCCATGCGTATTCGAGTAAGGCGCACGGGTGGATTCGCGGGCATCGAGCGGCACGCCGAGGTGGACACCTCGGGGCGGCCCGACGGACACGAGTGGCATGCCCTGGCCGAACAGGCCGTGGCCGGGGGCCGGGGCACGCCACCCGTCGGGGTTCCGGACGGGTTCAGCTACGAGATCACCGTGGACGGAAAGACGGTGTACGCCGCCGACCCCCGGCTGACCGAGGAACAGCGCAGGCTCATCTCCCGCGTACTGAAGGAAGGGGCGTGAGCCCGTAACAGGTCGTTCATGCGCGGGCGTTGACTTCCGTTACCGCGGGTACGGATGATCCGCGCATGGCGACTGATCCGTTCAAGGCGGCGAACCCGATACCCCAGTTCCCGGCCGGATTCCTGTGGGGCGTGTCGACCTCGGCCCATCAGATCGAGGGCGCGGCCGACCAGCGTGAGCCGTCCGTGTGGGACGTCTTCACGGCCGAGCCGGGACGGGTGAAGGACGGCTCGACCGCGGCGGTGGCCTGCGACCACTACCACCGCTACCGCGAGGACGTGGCCCTCCTGGCCGGCCTGGGCGTGAACACGTACCGCTTCTCGATCTCCTGGCCGCGGGTGCGCTCCAAGGGCGGCCTGGACTTCTACGACCGTCTCGTGGACGAGCTGTGCGCGGCGGGCGTACGACCGGCGCCGACCCTCTTCCACTGGGATCTCCCGCAGGGCATGGACTGGCTGGAGCGGGACACCGCGTCCCGTTTCGCGGAGTACGTGTCGGTCGTCGCCGAGCGGCTGGGCGACCGGGTGACGAAGTGGATCACCATCAACGAGCCTGCCGAACAGACCCTGTTGGGGCATGCGCTGGGCGCGCACGCGCCGGGAAAGCAGCTGATGTTCGACGCGCTCCCGGTCGCCCACCACCAGCTGCTGGCCCACGGTCTGGCCGTACGGGCCCTGCGTGCGTCCGGCGCCACGGACATCGGGATCGCCAACTCGCACGGGCCGACCTGGCCGGCGTCCGAGGAGACGGCGGACGTGGAGGCGGCGGGGTTCTACGACCTGCTGTTGAACCGCCTGTTCGCCGACCCTCTTCTGCTCGGCCAGTACCCGGAGGGCATCGGCGAGTTGATGCCGGGTGACGTCGAGTCCGACCTGAAGATCATCGCGGAGCCGCTGGACTGGTACGGCGTCAACTACTACGCGCCGACCCGCGTGGGCGCCCCGCAGGGCGCGGACATCGAGTTCGGCGGCCTGACGATCCCGGCCGAACTCCCCTTCTCCGTACGGCAGATCGAGGGCGTCCCGGTGACGGACTTCGGCTGGCCGGTGGTCCCCGAGGGCCTGACGGAACTGCTGACCGGCTTCCGCGACCGCTACGGCGACCGCCTCCCGCCCGTCGTCATCACCGAGAACGGCTGCTCGTACCAGGGCATCGACGACCAGGACCGGATCGCCTACCTGGACGGCCACATCAGGGCGCTGCACCGGGCGTTGGAGGCGGGTGTGGACGTGCGCGGCTACTTCGTGTGGTCGCTGCTCGACAACTTCGAGTGGGCGGAGGGGTACGAGCGCCGGTTCGGGCTGGTGCACGTGGACTTCGAGACGCAGAAGAGGACCCCGAAGGCCTCGTACGACTGGTTCCGGGAACTGTTGCGGGCACAGAGATGACCGCCCCGCTGCGGGACCGGGACCGGGACCGGGCCGGGGGCCAGGACCCGTCGGCCGCACTCGCCGAGCCCGTCGAGCGGGTCGGCCGGGGCTGGACGGCCTCCCTCTCGCTCGCCAACGGGGCGATCTGGGTGGGCTGGTACGGCCCGCTGCAGATCCTGCTGGCCTCCCAGGCGAAGGACTTCGCGCCCGGATCCGGGATGTCCAAGGAGACGATGCTGGCGTGGGTCACCGGCGCCGGTGCGCTGGTCTCGCTCCTGGCCAACCCGTTCTTCGGCGCGCTGTCGGACCGCACGACGGCGCGCCGGGGCCGCCGTACGCCGTGGATCGTGGCCGGGGCGGCGGGCGGCGCGCTGTCGTTGCTGCTGCTCGCGGGCGCGGGCGGCATGGGGACGATGGTGGTGGGCTGGTGCCTGGTCCAGTTGACGCTGAACGCGGCGTTCGCGGCGGTGACGGCGGCGGTCCCGGACCGCGTGCCGCGGCTCCAACGGGGCTCGGTGGGCGGCTGGTTGGGGGCCGCGCAGATCCTCGGGGTGGTCGGCGGGACCGGGCTCGCCACGGTGACCGCCGGCATCGGGGCCGGTTATGCGGCGTGCGCGGTGTTCACCGTGGTGGGCGTGCTGCCGTACGTCCTGCGCCACGAGGACCTGCGGCTGGGGGCGACGGACCGGCCGGCCTGGTCGTGGCGCGGTTTCCTGGCCGGGTTCTGGCTGAGCCCGCGCCGGTACCCGGACCTGGGCTGGGCATGGCTGACCCGCTTCCTGATCAACCTCAGCAACGCCCTCGTACTCCTCTACCTGCTGTACTACCTGCGGGACCGCCTCCACTACGACGACCCCGACCAGGGCGTACTGATCCTGACGGCGGTGAACGCGGTGACGCTGCTCGCCACGGTCGTGGTGGGCGGGGTGTGGTCGGACCGGGTGGGGCGCCGCAAGCCGTTCGTGATCTGGTCGGGCGTGCTGATGGCGGTGGCGACGGCGGCGCTGGCGGGCTGGCAGACCTGGCCGGGCGCGATCGTCGCGGCGGCGGTGCTCGGGATCGGCTTCGGGGTGTTCACCTCGGTCGACTTCGCGCTGATGACGGACGTACTGCCGAAGGCGCTGGACCGCGGCAAGGACCTCGGCGTGATCAACGTGGCGAACGCCCTGCCGCAGGTCGCGGCACCCGCCCTCGCCGCACCGATCGTGACCTACCTGGGCGGCTACCGGGTGCTGTACCTGGTGGCGGCGGTGATCGGGCTGGCGGGGGCGGTGCTCGTGCGGCGGATCAGGGGCGTGGACTAGGGCAGCCGGTTCAGAGCGCGCCTGCGTCCCTGGCCGCCCAGACGGTCGGGTACAGCGGGCGATAGCCCAGCTCCCGCCGGATCCGCTCGGTGGACATGATCCCGAACCAGGGGTCGGGGTCCGTGTGCTCCTGGAGTTCAGCGGGCACCTCGACGCCGTTGAGCTGGTGGAGCTCGACCGCCGTGACGGGGGCGTCGTCGGCGATGTTGTAGATCCGGCCGGCGACTCCCGGCGCGTGCAGCAGACGCAGCAGTCCCTGGGCGACGTCCGCGTGGTGGCCCATGTGCAGCCGCTGGGCCGCCGCCCAGTTGCGGGCCCACATCAGGGAGTTGGCCAGGTGCGGATCGCCCTCGCCGTAGACGAAGGGGAGCCGGCCGACGCGCACGTCCATGCCGTCCAGCGCGAGCAGCTCCCGCTCGGCCGCCACCTTCGACTCGCTGTAGGCGCCCCACATCGTGCCGCCGGGCCGGCTCTCGTCCTCCTCGACGAGCGGGCGACCCCGTCCGACGCCGTACACCATCCCGGTGCTCACCTGCACGAACCGCCGCACGCCGGAGGCCAGCGCGGCGCGGCCCAGTGCCACCGCCGCGTCCCGGTTGACGGCCCACGCCTCCTCGTCCGGGACCCCGCGGAAGGACGCCGCGACGTTCACGACGGCGTCCACCCCGGCCACCGCCTTGCCGAGCGACTCCGCGTCCCGCAGATCCCCGACCACGACCTCGGCGCCCAGCTCCGCGAACCGCTCCCCGCGCGCCGCCTCCCGCACCAGCACCCGCACCCGCTCTCCCGCCCGGGTCTGCGCCAGCAGCCTCGGCACGAAGCGCCGTCCTACCTGTCCCGTCGTACCGGTCACCAATGTCAGCATGATCTGCTCCTCTCGTCCCGACCCAGCTTTCGGCGGGAACGCCGACACCGGGAGAGACCTCCCGATCGGGGGATCGGCAGACCCTGGATAAGCCGGACGGACTCCCGCACGCTGGAGAGGTGAACCGAGCCGAACTCGCCGACTTCCTGCGCCGCGGCCGCGCCCGCCTCGACCCGGCCCACGTGGGGCTGGCGCCGGGCTCCCGCCGCCGCACGCCGGGCCTGCGTCGCGAGGAGGTGGCGCAGCTGGCGGCCATGTCCGTGGACTACTACACGCGGCTGGAACAGTCCCGGGGCCCGCGCCCATCCCGCCAGATGCTGACGGCACTGGCCCGCGCGCTGCGGCTGACGGACGACGAACGGGACCATCTGTTCCACCTGGCGGGCGAGGAGCCGCCGCGGCGCGGGAGCGGTTCCGCGCACGTGAGCCCCGGTCTGCTGCTGGTCCTGGACCGGCTGCACGACACACCGGCGATGGTGGTGAGCGACTGTGGCGAGGTACTGGCGCAGAACGCGATGGCGCGGGCACTGTCCGGGGACGCGTCCGCCCGCCCGCCGCGCGAACGCAACCTGGTCCGCCGCTTCTTCCTGGACCCGGCGGCACGGGAAATATGCCCGCCGGAGGACGTGCCCGACCACGCACGCGCCCATGTGGCCAACCTGCGGGCGGTGGCGGCGGCACGTCCCGACGACCCGGAGCCGGCGGCGCTGGTGGCCGAACTGCGCGCGTCGAGTGAGGAGTTCGCGGCTCTGTGGGCCGAGCACGAGGTGGCGGTGCGCCGCCAGTCGACGAAACGCTTCCGGCATCCGCTGGTCGGCCTGCTGGAACTGGACTGCGAGGTCCTCCTGAACCAGAACGACCACCACATGCTCATCGTCCACACGGCCCGCCCGGGCACGGAGTCGTACGAGCGCCTGCAGCTGCTGCGGGTGGTGGGCCTGCAGGACATGTCCCCGCAGGGAACAGCCCCTTAGAACCCCAGCTTGCGGAGTTGCCTCGGATCCCGCTGCCAGTCCTTCGCGACCTTCACATGCAGGTCCAGGAACACCGGCGTACCGAGCAACGCCTCGATCTGCTTGCGGCTCTTGATCCCGACCTCCTTCAGGCGCTGGCCCTTCGGGCCGATGATGATGCCCTTCTGGCTGGGGCGCTCGATGTAGAGGAAGGCGTGGATGTCGAGGAGCGGCTTGTCGGCGGGCCGGTCCTCGCGCGGAAGCATCTCCTCCACCACGACCGCGATGGAGTGCGGCAGCTCGTCCCGCACACCCTCCAGCGCGGCCTCGCGGATCAGTTCCGCGATCATGACCTGCTCGGGCTCGTCGGTGAGGTCGCCCTCGGGATAGAGCGCCGGCCCCTCCGGCAGGAGCGGGACGATCAGGTCGGCCAGCAGGCCCACCTGCTTGTCGCCGACCGCCGACACCGGCACGATCTCCGCCCACTCGAAGCCGAGCTCCTTGCCGAGCTGGTCGATGGCGATGAGCTGCTCGGCGAGCGTCTTGCTGTCCACGAGGTCGGTCTTCGTGACGATCGCGATCTTCGGCGTCTTCTTGATCGACGCCAGTTCCTTCGCGATGAAGCGGTCGCCGGGGCCGAGCTTCTCGTTCGCGGGCAGGCAGAAGCCGATCACGTCGACCTCGGCCCAGGTGGTGCGCACGATGTCGTTGAGCCGCTCGCCCAGCAGCGTGCGCGGCTTGTGCAGCCCAGGGGTGTCGACCAGGATCAGCTGGGCGTCGTCCCGGTGCACGATCCCCCGTACCGTGTGCCGCGTCGTCTGCGGCTGGTTCGCGGTGATCGCCACCTTCTGGCCGACCAGAGCATTCGTGAGTGTGGACTTGCCCGCGTTGGGGCGGCCCACGAAGCAGGCGAAGCCGGCGCGGTGGGGTGCCTGCGACGATGCCGACGGCTCGGATGACTGACTGCGAACGCTCATGGCGCCCATTCTCCCTGATCCACAGAGCCCCGCCGCACAAGCGCCCGAGCACCGGCCCCCACGCCGACTCCCGGTGAGCTTTCGGAAACCCCCACGCAACGAAACATCACGGAAACACATCCGTGCACAACCGGAAACGCACGGCGGTGACGCTCTGACGAGCCCCCACACCGTTGGAGACGACCGTGATCCTCGCCGCCGCGCACGCCGACACCGGCGACACCGCCTGGCTGCTCGCCGCCACCGCCCTCGTCCTGCTGATGACCCCGGGACTCGCCCTCTTCTACGGCGGCATGGTCCGCACGAAGAGCGTCCTGAACATGCTGATGATGAGCTTCGTGTCGATCGCCCTGGTCACGGCGGTCTGGCTGGCCGCCGGGTATTCGCTCGCCTTCGGGGACGACATCGGCGGCGGGCTGATCGGGGGGCTGAAGCACGTCGGGATGGCGGGTATCGGGCCGGACAGCGTGCACGGCACCGTGCCCACCCTCCTCTTCGCCACCTTCCAGCTCACTTTCGCGATCATCACGGCCGCGCTCATCAGCGGCGCGATCGCGGACCGGGTCAAGTTCTCCGCCTGGTTGATCTTCGTCCCGGTCTGGGCGCTGCTCGTATACGTTCCCGTCACCCACTGGGTGTGGGGCCCGGGCGGCTGGATCGCGAACCATCTCGGCGCCCTCGACTTCGCCGGTGGTCTGCCCGTCGAGATCACCTCCGGCGCCTCGGGCCTCGCCCTCTGTCTGGTGCTGGGGCCGCGGCTCGGTTTCAAGAAGGACGCGATGCGTCCGCACAACCTGCCGATGGTGATGCTGGGCGCCGGTCTCCTCTGGTTCGGCTGGTTCGGCTTCAACGCCGGCTCGGCCCTGGGCGCCAACGGCCTCGCGGCCGCCGCCTTCCTCAACACCCTCGCCGCCGGCTGCACCGGCCTGCTCGGCTGGCTCTTCGTGGAGCAGAAGCGCGACGGCCACCCCACCACCCTGGGCGCCGCGTCCGGCGCGGTCGCGGGCCTGGTCGCGATCACGCCCTCCTGCGGTGCGGTCTCGCTGCTCGGCGCCCTGGTCGTCGGCCTCGCCGCCGGTGTCGTCTGCTCGTACGCCGTGGGCTGGAAGTTCACGTTCGACTACGACGACTCGCTCGATGTCGTCGGCGTCCACCTGGTCGGCGGCGTCATCGGCACGCTGCTCATCGGCGTCTTCGCGATCGGCACCATGACCGGCGGCCCCGAGGGCCTCCTCTACGGCGGCGGGCTCGCCCAGCTCGGCAAGCAGCTGGTCGCCGTCGTGGCCGTGGCGGCGTACGCCTTCCTCGTCACGTACGGCATCGGCAAACTGATCGACAAGGCGATGGGATTCCGCGCGAGCGAGGAGCAGGAGCACACCGGCCTGGACCTTACGGTGCACGCCGAGACCGCATACGATCACGGCGTCCTGGGCCACGGCGCCCCGGTCTCGTCCTCCGTCCTCTCCCCCGCGCAGAAGGTCAAGAGCCCGTCATGAAGCTCATCACCGCGATCGTCAAGCCCCACCGCCTCGACGAGGTGAAGACCGCCCTCCAGGAGCTCGGGGCGCACGGTATGACCGTGACCGAGGCCAGCGGATACGGCCGTCAGCGCGGGCACACCGAGGTGTACCGCGGCGCCGAGTACCAGGTCGACCTCGTGCCCAAGGTCCGCATCGAGGTCGTCGTCGCGGACGGGGACTCGGACGCCGTGATCGACGCGATCGTCAAGGCCGCACAGACGGGGAAGATCGGGGACGGGAAGGTGTGGGCGCTGCCGGTCGAGACGGTCGTACGGGTACGGACGGGAGAGCGCGGGCCCGACGCGCTCTGATCACCAGGGCGACTCCCACGACCGCAACCACCAGCAGGACCAGCGCCACCACCCACGGCAGCGCGAAGAACGAGGCGCTCGCCGACTCCCGGGTGTTCTGTGCGCTCGCCGTCAACGTGACGTCGCCCCAGTCGAGTTGGGGCGCGCCGCGCCATGGCTCGGTGAGGTGGACGCGCTGGCCCGGCAGCAGTTCGGAGGGGATCCGGGACAGGTCGCGGGCGAGCAGCGTACGGCCGAACAGGCCCTCGGCGCGCAGCTCCACCTTCGGGTTGAGAGTGACGTTGCCGGTGTTGTGCAGGGTGTAGGAGATCGTCGCCGTGCTGCCGCCCAGGCCCGGGACGAGGGGCTGGTGGTGGACGACGTGGACGTTCTCCACGGAGATCGCGGGAAGGGTCGGTCCGCCGACGCGGAGGTAGACGCGGGCGCCGACGGCCCGCTGTACGCCGAGCGCGAGTGAGCCCTCGCCCTTGTCGATCCGTTCGTCCAGGGCCACCAACGCGCCCGGGTGATCGCCGGGTTCGGCGCCCTGGGGCACGCGCAGTGTGAAGGGCACGGTGACCTTGCCGTGCGCGGGGACGGTCACACGCGATTTCGCGGGCTTCGCCCAGGCGCCCACGCCCCGCTGTTTCTCCTTCGCCGTCTTCACCGCGAACCCGCCGTCCCGCGCGGTGTTGTACGCGTCGGCGGCATACAGCCGGAAGGTCAGCGGCTGCCCGGTCTTGTTGGCGACGACGACCTTGTCCTCGACGGTCGTCCCGGGGTCGGCGGAGAGATAGAAGTACGGGCGGGCGGCGACCTGCGAGGACGCGGGGTAGACGGACCAGCTGCCGTTGTCGGCGGCGTGCGCGGACGTCGGCGCGGTCAGGCCTGTGAGGAAGAGACCCAGGAACAGGCCCAGGAGGAGGACGTACGGCTTGCGCATGGGTGCGGACCCCCACGTGGACGAGGTGAACGGGCGGGTGCGGGCGCCCGTGCGGTCAGGTGAGCGTCAGGGTGAGCACACCCGCATACGAACCCGGAGGCGTGAACGCCGGTACGTCCAGGGAGAGTCCGGCATCGGCGGTGAACTCGCCGCCGGTCAGGGTGCCGTTGGGGGTGGACGCCAGGGTCGCGCCCGAACTGCCCACCGTGCCCGCTGAACCGGCCTGGCAGGTGCTCGGGCTGCCCGCCTTGGTGGCGCAGGCGGGGGTCCAACTCAGCTTCCCGGCATCGATCTTGGCGCCGGGACCGGTGAAGTCGGTGACCTTGCCGGTGAGGGACCAGCCCGCGGGTCCGCCGCGGAAGTCCTTCACGGTGACGGAGTTCAGGGCGCCGGTCGAGGCACCGCCCTTGCCGAAGTCGACCGCCGACAGGCCGACGGAGTCCCCGGCCTGGGACATGGACAGCGTCCCCGCCTTCACGGTCGTCGTCAGCTTCTGGCTGCCGTCGGGAACGGGCGTGGTGTCGTTGACGACGTAGGCGGCGGGACCGGCCCCTTTGTCGGCGCTCCACGCACTGCCCTCGTACGCCACGACCCCCGTCGTCGTCTTGTCGTTGACGACGAGGGAGCCGCTGAAGGAGCCGTCCGTGCCGGCGGTGACGGTTGCCGTGTCCGCGGTCTGGGTGTCCCCGGAGCGTCCGGCGAGGGTGACGGTCGCGCCCGCCGTGAAGTCGCTGCCGTTGACGGTGACGCTGTCACCGGCGTTGCCGGAGGCCGAACCCAGCGAGATGGCACGGTTGTTGGTGGGATTGGCGTCCGTCGCGGTGATGGTCTCGGAAACCGGGGCGGGCGGAGTGATCACCGTGCACGGCGTGTCCAGCTCCAGGATGTAGCTGGTGTGGATGTTGTAGTCGCCGGGCGAGAGCGTGATCGAGCCGGCCGCGGTGACCTTGAAGGTGCCGGTCATGGAGAACGACGGGAAGGCGCCGTTGCCCGGCACCGGGTCGTTCTTCTTGGGCCCGGCGACCGTCACGTCCCCGGTCTGCGCGCCGCCGAGGGTGACCTTGCCGGTGGGCGTCATGATGTCGGCCGGCAGGGCGATGGCGGTGGGGTTGCTCGCGGCCGCCTTGACGACGGTGTAGGTGACGGTGACCGTGTCACCGACCTTCGGACTGGCGTTGTCCACCGAGACGTTGGCGGTGGTCGTGCCGTCGATCGGCGGTATGCCCGCGACGGCGGGCGGGATGCAGTGCGTGGCGAAGTCCACGTTCGTGGCGGCGCCGGCCGGACAGGCCAGTGCGCCACCCCCGGTGACCGCGAGCGCGGTCGCCCCGAGCAGCAAGGCCCAGCGGCGTCTTCGGGTTGTCGAACCCATGGGAGTGCCCCCTCTCTTGTGCGCTCACTGGGGGCATTGATGTGTGGATCGCGTGAGAAGTCAATGGAGATGGCGAAACTGAACTGATGGACCGTCAGTTGCGATCGGGGCCCGGAGGGCGACCGCAACTGACGGTCCGTGCAAGCGGGTTCAGTCGATGGTGCGGTCGACGACTCAGTCGAACACGAACGGTCCGGGCGACTGCGCCGCGGTCGCCGTGCAGGTGATGGTGATGCCGAAGACGGTCATCTGCAGCGAACCGCCGTAGGCCTCCAGGCTGTCACCGGAGGCGACGGTGCCGGAGAGCGGGCCGACGGTGACGGGGTCGCCGGCCGCCATCGCCGGGTTCTCCGTGCCGCTGAAGGCGGTGGTGCCGCCGCTCGCGTTGACCATGGTCAGCGTGGAGGAGATCGAGTCCTCCGACAGGGCGATCGGCGCGGTGATGGCGGACGACGTGACGGTGATGGTGGCCGACGTGCCGTCCTGGGTGGCCGTGAGGGTGGCGTCTCCGCCGCCGAAGCTTCCGCAGTCGGCGGTGATCGTCGCGGACTGCGGGGTGACGGCGAGGGCGCTCGGGGCGAACGCGAGCGAGGCGGCCGCGAGGGCCCCCACCGCCATTGCCGCACCTGCACCTATTCGTTTGGCTCTCATGGGGATCCGGCTCCCTTCCCGAAGCTGGGAACTGCCATGTGGGGATGGATGGGAGAGGTCCGGACGGGCCGTCACGGAGCGTGGTGCGGTACGCCCCGTGGATGGTGAGTGGGGGGGTGAAGTGCCGGGCAAATCTGACGGTCCGTCGGAACTACCGGTTCCATTGATGCGCGTGTGATGGAGAAACGGCAAGGACGAATTCCGGACGACTCTGAAGCGCCCGCTTTTCAGCCTGCGGTCACGGTGCTCCGTACCGTGCCGTCCGGCGCTGCCACCAGCACCGGCGTCCCGTCCCCGCCCAGATCCCGGACCGCCGCCCGGTCCTCGGCCGACACCGACTCGGCCTCGGTGACCACCGCCGCCGCCTCCAGCGACTTCGCCCCGGACGCCACCGCCATGGCGACCGCCGTCCGCAGCGCGCTCAGCTTCAGCGACGCCAGGTCGACCGTCCCGGCGACATACGTACGGCCCGTCTCGTCCCGGACGGCTGCCCCCTCGGGCACGCCGTTGCGAGCCCGTGCGGAACGGGCCAGGGTGACGATCTTGCGGTCCTCGGGGTCAAGCGCGTTGCTGTCGGTCATGACCTGAGCATACGAAGAACCGGACCGCTCATCCCGCGACGGGGTACATGGCCCCGCGCCGGGCCTCCGGGGACGCCAGCCACTCCAGCTTCGCCGCCGTGTTCGCCTCGTCGATCGGCGTGTGCAGCACGATCGTCAGGTCCGGCCGGGCCGGCACCCGCATCGCCGTGGACTCCACGACCAGCAGCCCGACGAGCGGATGCTCGAGCTCCTTGCGGATCTGCCCGGCGTCCTCGATGTCCCGTTCCGCCCACAGCGCGGCGAACTCCTCGCTCGACTCCGTCAGCTCCGTCAGCAACGTCTGGAAACCGTCGTCGTCGGGCCGGGCCGAGCTCGCGGCCCGGAACTGCGCCACGACCGTACGGGCGTTCCGCTCCCAGCTCTTCGACCGCGACCGGTACAGGGGGTCCGTGAAGAAGTCGACCACGCAGTTCTGCGTGTTGTCCGGCCGCATGCCCAGCACCGTCGAGGCGGCGTCGTTGTACAGCACGCAGTTGTAGTACGGGTCCATGATGTGCGCCGGATACGGCATCCACGTGTCGATCAGCCGCCGCAGGCCCTCGTGCATGTCCCGGCCCGCCGGCTCGGCCTCGGGCGGGTTCAGCCCGGCGAGCCGGTACAGGTGCCGCCGCTCGGCGTTGCTCAGCCGCAGCACCCGCGCCACCGAGTCCAGGACCTGCGGGGAGACGGAGATGTCCCGCCCCTGCTCCAGCCACTGGTACCAGGACGCCCCGACGCCGGCGAGCACCGCGACCTCCTCGCGCCGCAGCCCGGGAGTACGCCGCCGCGCCCCGCCGTCCGGCAGCCCCGCCTCGGTCGGCGAGACCCGCGCCCGCCGGCTCATCAGGAACTCCCGCAGCTCGCGCAGCCGGTGTGCCTTGCCCGCCGCGGTCTCGATCACGTCCGCCACGTGTCCAACTCCCCCTAGGTCCTGCCTGGTGGTGCCACCACCAGGACAACCTGCCGCTCCCCACGGCTATTCCGACGCCCGCAGTCTCTTACCCATGGCGATCGACACCACCCCACCCGGCACCAACACCACCGCGCCGCTCGACACCCCCCGGCTGTCGACGCGCGACCGGCTCGTCCTCTTCGTCCTGTGCGCGGCCCAGTTCATGGTCGCCCTGGACTTCTCCGTCCTGAACGTCGCGCTGCCCGTCCTCGGCGGCGACCTCGGCATGAGCCGGTCCGGCCTGCAGTGGGCGGTCACCGCGTTCGCGCTGCCCTCCGGCGGCTTCCTGCTCCTGTTCGGCCGGATCGGCGACCTCTACGGCCGCCGCAGGCTGTTCCTCACCGGCCTCGCACTCTTCGGCGCGGCCTCGCTGCTGGCGACCTTCGCCTGGGACCCGACGTCGTTCCTCACCGGCCGCGCCCTGCAGGGCCTCGGCGCGGCAGCGATCGTCCCGACCGGCATGTCCCTGCTGACCACGACCTTCCCGGAGGGCCCGGCCCGGGACCGCGCCCTCGGCATCTCGGGCACCCTGCTCTCCCTCGGCTTCACCGTCGGCATGGTGGCCGGCGGCGTCCTCACCGACGCCTTCGGCTGGCGCTCCACGATGGGCCTGCTCACGGTGTTCGCGCTGATCGTGCTGCCGCTGGCCCCCGGCCTGCTGCCCGAGTCCCGCACCCCGGACCGCCCGCGCCTGGACGTCCCCGGCGCGATCACCGTCACCGGCGGCCTGCTCTCACTGATCTACGCCCTGTCGACGGCCGCCGACCACGGCTTCGCCCGCACCGACGTCATCACCACCCTGGTCGCCGGCCTGCTGCTGCTCGCCGCCTTCGTCGGCATCGAGTCCCGCACCGCGGCACCCCTGGTCTCCCTGCCCATGCTGCGCCGCCGCACGGTGGCCTGGGGCAACCTGGGCGGCCTGGTCACCTTCTCGATGATGTCGACGGTCGTCTTCGTCCTGACGCTGTACCTGCAGGAGGTCCTGAAGCTGTCGGCCTTCGAGACGGGCCTGGTCTTCGGCTTCCAGGGCGTCCTGTCCGCGATCGCGGGCACCTACGCCCCGAAGGTCATCGGCCGCATCGGCGCCCGCCGCACCCTGGTCGTCTCGCTCGCCGGCCAGGGCGCCCTGATCGCCGCCCTGCTCGGCCTGAACGCCCACACCTGGTCGGTGTGGCTCGCCACCGCCGCCGTCTCGCTGGCCAGCATGTGCCACCTGGGCGCGATCATCTCCTACGGCCTGACCGTCACCTCCGGCGTCCCGAACGAGGAACAGGGCCTGGCCACCGGCCTGGTCACCTCGACCCAGCAGGTCGGCATCACCGTCGGCATCCCGCTGCTGGGCGTCCTGGCGACGACCTCGGACGACCTGATGTCCGGTGTGCACACCGTGCTGATGATCGACTCGGCGGTCGTCCTGGCCGCCGCCGCACTGGTCGCCGTAGGACTGAGGGTGCGCTCAGGGGCGGTCGAGGCGGAGCCGGTCGGCGCGCGGTAGACCGGCCACGACCAGGTCGTACGAGTCCTCGACGAGCTCCCGGACCAGGCGGTCCGGGAGCTCGCCGTCGACGGTGACGGTGTTCCAGTGGCGCTTGTTCATGTGGTAGCCGGGGATGATCAGGCCGGGGTGGTCGGCGCGGAGCCGGAGCGCGTCCTCGGGGTCGCACTTGAGGTTGACCGTCAGGGGCCGCCGGTCCATCCAGCTCAGGGCGAAGAGCTTGCCCTGCACCTTGAAGACCGAGATCTCCGGGGAGAAGGGGAACTCCTCCACGGCCGCGTTGAACGACAGACAGAAGTCGCGCAGCTCCTCGGGGCTCACTCCTCCTTCGCCTCCTTCTCGGACGGATCCGCCGGGCCCACGGGCTCCACGAGCACGGTCACGATCTTGTTCCGGCGGCCGGCCGCGGACTCGGCGGTCAGGCGCAGTTCGCGCCCGTCCGGGAGCTCGACCACCGACGACGCCTCGGCGATGGGCACGCGGCCCAGCGCCTTCGCGAGCAGGCCGCCGACGGTCTCCACGTCCTCGTCGTCGTACTCGTCGAGCCCGTACAGCTCGCCGAGGTCGGTGATGTCGAGGCGGGCGGTCACGCGGTAGCGGTCGTCGCCGAGGTCCTCGACGGGCGGCAGTTCACGGTCGTACTCGTCGGTGATCTCGCCGACGATCTCCTCGAGGATGTCCTCGATGGTGACGATGCCGGCCGTGCCGCCGTACTCGTCGATGACGACGGCGACGTGATTGCGGTCCTGCTGCATCTCGCGCAGCAGATCGCCGGCGTTCTTGGTGTCGGGGACGAAGGCGGCGGGCCGCATGGCCGTCGACACGAGCTCGCTCTCGGCGTCCCGGCTGATGTGCGTCTTGCGGGCCAGGTCCTTCAGATACACGATCCCGACGATGTCGTCCTCGTTCTCCCCGGTGACGGGAATGCGCGAGAAGCCCGAGCGGAGGGCGAGGGTGAGGGCCTGGCGGATCGTCTTGTACCGCTCGATCACCACCAGGTCGGTCCTCGGGACCATGACCTCCCGCACGAGCGTGTCGCCCAGTTCGAAGACCGAGTGCACCATGCGGCGCTCGTCGTCCTCGATCAGCGACTCGGCCTCGGCGAGGTCGACGAGCGCGCGCAGCTCCGCCTCGGAGGCGAAGGGGCCGCGACGGAAGCCCTTGCCGGGGGTCAGCGCGTTGCCGATGAGGATGAGGAGGGGCGGGATCGGGCCCATGATCCGCGCGAGGGGCAGCAGGACGTACGCCGCCGCCGTCGCCGTGTTCAGCGGATGCTGGCGGCCGATGGTGCGCGGGGAGACGCCGACGGCGACGTACGACACGAGGACCATGACGCCGATCGCGACGAGCAACGCCTCGGTGGTGCCGGAGAACTCCTGCAGACAGGCGTACGTCACCAGCGCCGCGGCCGCCATCTCGCAGGCGACACGGACCAGCAGCGCCACGTTCAGGTAGCGGGTCGGGTCGGCGGCGACCTGGGCGAGCTTCGCGCTGCCGCGGCGGCCGGAGCGTACGGCCTCCTCGGCGCGGAAGCTGGAGACGCGCGCGAGGCCCGCCTCCGCGCAGGCGGCGAGCCAGGCGACGACGACCAGGGCGATCGCGCCCGCGACGATCTGGGGGCTCATGAGACGGTCGGGGCCGGGGACGGGCCGGTGAGACCCTTCTCCGCGCGCCAGCCGTCCACGATGGCCGCCTGCAGGCCGAACATCTCGGCCTTCTCGTCGGGCTCCTCGTGGTCGTACCCGAGGAGGTGCAGCACGCCGTGAACGGTGAGCAGCTGGAGCTCCTCGTCCATGGAGTGCTGCGTCTCGGCCTCCTCGCCCTGCTTCTTGGCGACCTCGGGGCACAGCACGATGTCGCCGAGGAGGCCCTGCGGGGGCTCGTCGTCGTCCTTCGACGGCGGACGCAGCTCGTCCATCGGGAAGGACATGACGTCCGTGGGCCCCGGCAGGTCCATCCACTGGATGTGCAGCTGCTCCATGGCGTCGGCGTCCACGACGATCACCGAGAGCTCGGAGAGCGGGTGGATGCGCATCCGCGCGAGGGCGTAACGGGCGATGTCGAGGACCGCCTGCTCGTCGACCTCGGTTCCGGACTCGTTGTTGACGTCGATCGACATGGTGCTGGTTTGTCTACTTCCGCTTGTTGCGGCCGCCCTTGTGGGTGCCGTTCTCCGTGCCGTGGTGGCTGTCGTACTTCTCGTACGCGTCGACGATACGGCCGACGAGCTTGTGTCGTACGACGTCCTGGGACGTCAGGCGGGAGAAGTGGACGTCGTCGAGGCCCTCCAGGATGTCCTGGACCTGGCGCAGACCAGACTTCGTCCCGTTGGGGAGGTCGACCTGCGTCACGTCACCCGTGACCACGATCTTCGAGTCGAAGCCGAGGCGGGTGAGGAACATCTTCATCTGCTCGGGGCTGGTGTTCTGGGCCTCGTCCAGGATGATGAAGGCGTCGTTCAGGCTACGGCCACGCATGTACGCCAGCGGCGCGACCTCGATCGTCCCCGCCGCCATCAGCCGCGGGATCGAGTCCGGGTCCAGCATGTCGTGCAGCGCGTCGTACAGCGGGCGGAGGTAGGGGTCGATCTTCTCGTAGAGCGTGCCGGGGAGGAAGCCGAGCCGCTCGCCCGCCTCGACCGCGGGCCGGGTCAGGATGATGCGGTTGACCTGCTTGGACTGCAGGGCCTGCACCGCCTTGGCCATGGCGAGGTAGGTCTTGCCGGTGCCGGCGGGGCCGATGCCGAAGACGATCGTGTGCTTGTCGATCGCGTCGACGTACCGCTTCTGGTTGAGGGTCTTGGGGCGGATGGTGCGGCCGCGCGAGGACAGGATGTTCTGCGTCAGTACCTCGGCCGGGGTCTCCTGGCCGTCGCTCGTCCCGTTCTCGCTCGCCTTCAGCATGGCGATCGAGCGTTCCACTGCGTCCTCCGTCATCGGCTGCCCGGTGCGGAGCACCAGCATCATCTCGTCGAACACGCGCTGAATCAGGGCGACTTCCAGGGGAGCGCCGACCGCGCTGATCTCATTGCCCCGGACGTGGATGTCGGCCGCCGGGAAGGCCTTCTCGATCACGCGCAGGAGGGAGTCACCGGAGCCGAGAACGGTCACCATGGGGTGCTGGCCGGGGACGGTGATCTGTGCTTTCGCCTGCCCCTGCGCGGGGGTGTGAGCTGTGGGTGTCTGAGTCATGGGCCGGCTCTGTAGGCCTTGCTCGTCCTCCTCGGTACGACACGCTCGCCACGGGGGCGGCCTGGCGGTTTCAAGGGTACGCCGGGGGACTGACAACGCCGTAGGGCTTTTCGGCGGCCGCTCTTTCACACACCGGATCTACGGCCCGGGCCGTCAGGCGGACCTGCCGAACCCGATCGTCGGCACCGCCCGCCGCAGGGGCCACGGTCTGGCCTCCTCCTCGGGCACCAGGGCCTCCAGGAACGCGTACCGCCGCAGGGCGGCCGGATCCTGGCCCTCCACCGACTGCACCTTCCGCCACCAGGCGCCGATCTCGGACCAACCCGGCGCGGACAGGGAGCCGCCGAACTCCTGCACCGACAGCGCCGCCGTCAGACCGGCGAAGGCGAGCCGGTCGGCCAGCGGCCAACCCGCGAGCGTGCCGGTGACGAAGCCGGCGACGAACACGTCGCCCGCGCCGGTGGGGTCGAGGGCCTCGACGGCGATGGCGGGGACCTCGGCGCTCTCGCCGGTGCGCCGGTCCACCGCGTAGGCGCCCTCCGCACCGAGGGTGACGACGGCCAGCGGTACGTGTTCGGTCAGGGCGTGGGCGGCGGCGCGGGGGCAGGTGGCGCCCGTGTACCGCATGGCCTCCTCCGCGTTCGGCAGGAACGCCTCGCAGTGTTCGAGGTCGGCGAGGCCCGACAGGTCCCAGGCGCCGGTGTCGTCCCAGCCGACGTCGGCGAAGATGCGGGTGCCGCGGCGCGCGACCTGGGCGATCCAGGGGGCGCGCCTGCCGGGCGTGAGGGAGGCGACGGCGGCACGCGCGCGGGGCGGGCAGTCGGGGGCGCCCGTCTGGTCGAACGCGCCCTCGGGGGGCGGTTCGTGGCCGTGGGAGACCATCGTGCGCTCGCCCTCGTACGCCATCGAGACGGTGACCGGGGAGTGCCAGCCGGGCATGGTGCGGGAGGCGGAGAGGTCGATGTGCTCGCCCTGCTCCAGCGCGTCCCAGCAGTACTCCCCGTAGTGGTCGTCGCCGAAGGCGGCCGCGAGGGATGTCCGCAGGCCCAGGCGGGCCAGTGCCGTGGCCATGTTGGCGACGCCGCCGGGGCTCGACCCCATCCCGCGTGCCCAGGACTCGGTCCCGCGCACCGGGGCGGAGTCGAGCCCGGTGAAGATGATGTCGAGGAAGACGGTGCCCGTGAGGTACACGTCCCAGGGGGGATCGTCCGGTGTGCGCAGGGCGGTGAGGGGATCGACCTGGGCCTGACAGGCCGCTCCCTCTGCGCGGTGCGACGGTCCCTTTCCGGTGGACGCGCTGGACGCGATCACGGTGCACTCCCTGGCATGGTGCGGATCAGGCCAGTGTGCACCACACCACTGACAACACGCCGTCGCTCACGCCGCGGACGCCCGTGCCGTCGGGGCCGGTGTTGCGTCCCCGGCCGGATGAGCGCGCGGGGTCATGGGTCCCGGTTCCGGCCCCCGCCCCGGACCCCCGCTCCGGCGAAGCCGAGAACGGGGGTTACCTGCGAGGCGTCGCGCGCCAGGCCGAGGGGGGACGGCTCTGCACCGGCTCTCAAGCCGTCGCAGCCCCCGGGTGTGACGTACGGGCCGCGCCCGGGGTCGTCTTGGGGGCCGTGGCGGTCGGTACGGGTGCCGTGCGTGTCCGGATCCGGTCGTTGCGGCCGCCCCCGCGCACCAGCAGCACGCTGAGCGCGGCCAGGAAGCCGACGACCGTCAGGCCCACCAGGCCGGCCTTCGTGGAACCCGTCGCGTCCTCGATGATGCCGAACGCCGTGGGGGCCACGAATCCGCCGAGGTTTCCGATCGAGTTGATCAGGGCGATGCCCGGAGCCGCCGCCCGCGCGTCCAGGTAGCTCTGCGGGATCGTCCAGAAGATCGGCGAGGCGGGCTTGAAGCCCATCGCGGCCAGGCACAGGGCGCCGAGGCTCAACCACGGTGACACGAACACCGCGAGCAGCGTGCCGATGCCGCCCAGGACCAGCAGCGCCATCAGGATCGGGCGCCGCTTGCCGATGCGGTCGGAGAGCCGCCCGCTGACGTACACCGCGACGATCGCGCACAGCCACGGCACCGCCGTCAGCAGCCCGACCTGGAAGTCGCTGAGTCCGCCGATGTCGTCCACGATCGACGGCAGCCAGAAGGTCACCGCGTACAGGGCGACGTTGATCGCGAAGTAGATCCAGAGGAACAGCAGCATCTGGGGGTCGGCGAGCAGCTTCCAGCGGGAGACCCTGGCCTGGGCGGTGTCGCGGCCGTCCTGCTCGGCGTCGATGACCGCGACCAGCTCCCGCTTCTCCTCGTCCGTCAGCCAACTCGCCTTCTCGATACCGGAGTCGAGGAAGCGGTACACGACGAACCCGAGTACGACGGAGAAGACGCCCTCGATGAAGAACATCCACTGCCAGCCGGAGTGGCCCCAGACGCCGTGCATCTCCAGGAGGGCTCCGGAGACCGGGCCCACGATCACCGTCGCCGTGCCGGAGCCCATCAGGAAGATGGAGGTGGCGCGGCCCCGGTGGGAGTCGGGGAGCCAGCGGGAGAAGTAGTAGATGACGGCCGGGAAGAAGCCCGCCTCGGCGACGCCGAGGAGGAAGCGCAGCGCGTAGAACATGCCCGGGCTGTCGACGAAGGCCATCGCCGTCGCCACCACACCCCAGCTGATCATGATGCGGGTGAGCCAGGCCTTGGGGCCGAAGCGCTCCATCAGCATGTTGGAGGGGACTTCGAAGAGGGCGTACGCGATGAAGAAGATGCCGGCACCGAGGCCGAAGGCGGCGGCCGACAGGCCCACGTCGGCACGGAGTTGGTCCTGCGCGAAGCCGAGGTTGACGCGGTCCATGTAGTTCGCGACGAACATCACGAAGAACAGCGGGACCACCCGGCGGAAGATCTTGCGGATGGCGGACTGGACGGCTGGTGGGTGGACGACTTCGGGGACTACAGCAGACACGAGCGGCTCCGATCGTGATGCGAATCCAGCCCCTCCGGGGGAGTTCGAGGAGCGGGGGTCCAGGGGGCAGAGCCCCCTGGGCGGGGTCGAAGGGGTGGCAGCCCCTGGGGAGGGGAACGGGTAAGGGCGGTGGGGGCGATCTACCAGCGGGGGACGGACGGCGTGACCCACTCCGGCTCGGCGACGCGCATCGCCGCCGCATCGTCGCGCTCGCGCAGGGATCCGTCGTCGTCGAGCCACCGCTGGTGCAGGAACTGCAGCTTGTCGCGGTCGAGTTCGACGCCGAGGCCCGGCGCGTCGGAGACGGTGACCTTGCCGGCCTCGAAGGTCAGCCGCTCGGTGAGCACGTCCTCCGACTGCCAGGGGTAGTGGGAGTCGCAGGCGTGGTGGAGGTTCGGGACGGTGGCCGCGACGTGGGTCATCGCGGCCAGGCTGATCCCGAGGTGGGTGTTGGAGTGCATGGACACCCCGACGCCGAACGTGCGGCAGATGGCGGCGAGTTGCTGGGTGTTGCGCAGGCCGCCCCAGTAGTGGTGGTCGGAGAGGACCACCTGGACGGCGTCCTTGGTGAACGCCTCCTTGATCTCGGCGAAGGTCGTCACGCACATGTTGGTGGCGAGCGGCACGCCCACCCGTCGCCCACCACCACCCTTGCCCGAGGCGCTTCGCGCCGCCCCTCTCATTGCAGCAGAGACCTCGGCCATGGCGGGGGTGCCGAGCGCCGGGTCCTCCAGGTACTCGAGGACGTCCCCGAGCTCCTTCGCCACCTTCAGCGAAGTCTCCACGGACCAGGCCCCGTTGGGGTCCAGACGCAGGGGGTGCCCGGGGAACGCCTCGGCCAGGGCGTGTACGGCGGCGATCTCCTCGTCGGGCGGGAAGACGCCGCCCTTGAGCTTGAACGACGTGAACCCGTACCGCTCCTTGAACAGCCGCGCCTGCTCGACGACCCCGGCCGGGTCGACGGCGGCACCCCAGTCGTCCTTCTCCGAGGCCACGCCCTCGGGGTGGTCGGCCCACTTGTAGAACAGGTAGGCGCTGTACTCGACCGCGTCGCGCAGCTTGCCGCCGAGCAGCGCGTGCACGGGCAGGCCGAGCGCCTTGCCGAGGGCGTCCAGGCAGGCGACCTCGAAGCCGGAGACGACGGACAGCCTCAGCTTGTCGGCGGTCTGGACACCGCGCAGTCCGCCGACGTCGACCTGGCCAAAGACCCGGGAGTCGTCGACGGACACCTCGTCCGCGATCGTGAACAGGCCGTTGAAATCACTGACTTGACGGCCCTTCAGCTTCGCCGCGAACGGGCGTGCCAGCTCCAGGTACTTGGTGTCGCCGTAGGTCTCACCGACACCCGTGGTCCCGTCGGCCGTCACCACCTCCACGATCAGCCGCGGGGTGTACGGCTGGTGCACGCCCTGCGTGTTGAGGAGGGGCGGGTCGGCGACCAGGATCGGCGTCAGCCGTACGTCGGTGATGGTCAGGTCGCGGGTCACAGGGCGGCTCCTACGAGGTCGAGTCCGGTGATCAGGAGGGTCTTGAGGTCGGCCAGGTCGGCGGCCGAGGGGTCGGTGAGCGGGGCGCGCACGGGGCCCACCGGGCGGCCGCGCAGCCGGGCCGCCGCCTTGACCAGCGACACGGCGTATCCCGGTACGCGGTCGCGGAGTTCGACGAGCGGGACGTAGAACTCGCGCAGCAGTCGCTCCACGGTCTTGTCGTCGCCGTCGCGCAGCGCGCCGAAGAAGGCGTTCGCGATCTCGGGGGCGAAGGCGTGCACGGCGGAGGAGTAGGCGGGGATGCCGACGGTGGCGTAGGCGCGGGCCTGGACCTCGGCGGTGGACGCGCCGTTGAAGAACAGGAAGCCCTCGGGGGCGGCCAGGGTGAGGCGCTGGAGGCGGTCGAGGTCGCTGTGGCCGTCCTTGAGCCCGATGACGCCCGGGATGCGGGCGATGCGCCTCAACGAGTGGGCGGTGAAGGTGACTTGGCCGCGCTGGTAGGCGATGAGCGGCAGCCGGGTGCGGGCGGCGATCTGCTCCAGCTGCCCGACGAGCCCCTCCTGCGGGGCGGCGACCAGGTAGTGCGGCAGGACGAGGAGCGCGTCGGCGCCGGCCTCCTCGGCGATGCGCGCGAACCGTACGGCCTGCGCCCAGCCGTATCCGATGCCGGCCACGACGGGGACGCGGCCGCCCGCCTCCTCGACGGCGATGGTCACGACCTGCCGGTACTCGTCCTCGTCCAGCGAGAAGAACTCGCCGGTGCCGCAGGCGGGGAAGACGGCGCCGGGGGCGGTGGCGATCTGTGCCGCGACATGGGCGCGGAAGCCGTCGGGGTCGAGGGAGCCGTCGTCGTGGAAGCTCGTGAGCGGGAACGAGAGCACGCCGCCCGCCATCCCGTCGCGCAGCCTTCGCACCACGGTCTCCGTGTCCGTACCGCCACTCACCCTGACCATCTCCCTATGTAGACGTCATCTACGTATGAAGATGGAGGTTAGATACACGAACAGCCGCCGTCAATGGCCCGGGCCGCCCGGATTACGATCGGCTCATGCCGGAGACGGGGAGTGGGACAGGGGGCGTGCGCGAGGTGAAGTCCGCCGCGCGGACGGTGGAGCTGCTGGAACTGCTCGCCGCGCGCGGCGACCGTCCGGCGCGGCTGCAGGAGCTGGCGGACGAGCTGGGCGTGCCGCGCAGCTCGATGTACGCGCTGCTGCAGACCCTGATCAGCAGGGGCTGGGTACGCACGGACGTCACCGGCTCGCTGTACGGCATCGGCATCCACGCCCTGCTCACCGGCACCAGCTATCTCGACTCCGACCCGCGCGTGCGCGTCGTACGGCCGTATCTCGACGAGGCCTCGGAGGCGCTCGGCGAGACGATCCACATGGGGCGGCTCGACGAGCAGGCCGTGGCGTATCTGGCGACGCGGGAGTCGCACGAGTACCTGCGGACGATCAGCCGGGTGGGGCGGCGGCTGCCCGCGCACGTGGGCGCGCTGGGCAAGGCGCTGCTGGCCGAGCGGGGCGACGAGGAGCTGCCCGAGGGTCCGTACGAGGCGCTCACGCCCAACACGCACACCAGCCGCGCGTCACTGGTGGCGGACCTCGCCGGGGTGCGGGCGCGGGGGTACTCGATCGACCGCGAGGAGGGCGTGACCGGAATCGTCGGCTTCGGCTTCGCGCTGCGGTACGACGTCCCGGCACAGGACGCCATCAGCTGCTCGGTTCCGGTGGCCCGTCTCACGCCGGAGCACGAGGAGCGGATCGTCGCGGTGATGCGGGAGATCAGGGCGAAAATCGAAACGACCGCACCCGGTGCGGGGGGCTCGGCCCACTGGCGTTAGCCCGCAGATCCACGGCTGTTGGGGCGCTCGTCTACCCGACCCCATCCACCCCAAACACAACGTGCGCCACATCACACCCCCCGGGCTTCTTTCTCGAACCGCGTGCTTGATACAACTTGCTCGCGCGTTCCTGTCCGTCGACGGTCGTCGCCCAATCCCCTTCTTGAGCCGCTTCTTTCGCATGCCCTGGGAACGCCCGTGTTCGCCCCTCGCACCAACCCCTGGCCTCTCGTCGCCCTTTTCGCGGCCGGGTACCTCGCTCCGTATCTGCTGCCGACCACCGTCGGACGGCTCGACTCGGGGCTTGAGCTGTCCGCCACCGAGGCGGGCGCCATCGGCAGTGCGTTGCTGTTGAGTTCGGCCGCGGCCGGCTTCCTGCTCGCCTCGCGCGTCGACCGCGTCGGCCCGCGCACCCTGGCCCGCATCGGCCTCGCCCTGGCCGTCGTCGGCTACGGCGGCGCGGCGCTCACCAGCACCGTCTGGGCCGTCGTCGCGGGCGCGCTGATCGGCGGTTTCGGGTCCGGTACGGCGACCACGGTCGCGGCCACCGGGATCGCCGCCATGGGGGTCCACCCGCGCGAGGGTGTCCGAGCGTGGGGGAGGGACCCGCACCGGACGACCACGGTCGGCCTGCTCGGCGTCTCCGCGCTCGCGGGCGCCGTGTATCTGACGGTCCCCCACCTGGGCGCGGGCCACGGGCAGCCGCTCGCCGCCATCGCGCTCACCTCACTCGCCGTGTGGCCGGCCACCGGCCGCCTCTCGGTGCGTACGGCGGTCTCGCACAGCCACCTCGGCGGCACCCGCCTCCCCCACCTCCGCTCCGGTCTGGTCCTCGCCGCCGTGATGCTCTGCTGGTCCCTCGCGCAGAACGCGCTGTGGGGCGTCAGCGGCCGCATCGGGCTGGCCCAGGCGCATCTGACGGAGGCCACCGTCGGGGTGGTCTTCGCGGTGGCGCTCGGTGTCGCGCTGCTCGGGGTCGTCGGCGCGGGCGCGGTCGGGCCGCGGCTCGGCCTTGCGCTGCCCATCGGGGCAGGCACCGTGCTGATCGCCGGCTGCATCGTGCTCAGCGCGTCCGCGACCGACCTGACGTCCTTCGCGACCGGCGAGATCGCCTGGAACCTGCTCTACCCGATCGTGCTGTCGTACGTGATCGGGCTGGCGGCTTCCCTTGATCCGCGCGGGCGTTGGGCGGTGCTCGTCGGGTCGGCGTCCTCGCTGGGGACGGCGGCCGGACCGCTGACCGGGAGCCTGCTGGCGGCGCGGGCGGGGTTTCCCGTCATGGGCGCGGTGCTGGCCGTAGGACTGCTCGTGATCGCGGTGCCGCTGACCGCGGTGGCGCTGGGCACTTCAGCCCGTCCGGGGGTACCCCCTCTGGGGGAGTTCGAGGACGAGGCCGTTCGGGCCGAAGCGGGGGTCTGGGGACAGCAGCCCCCGGCAACGCCCGCAGCCGCAACACCTGCAACTGCGTCGCCCGCACCGGACTTCACCACCGCCGCCTAGAACTCGTACGCCTCCACCTCGGCGAGATACCGCGACCGCCGCTCCTCGTCGTCCTCCAGGAAGGACGCGAGGAAGGAGTTGCGGGCCAGTTCGCGCAGGCGGTCCTCGGTCAGGCCGAGCGTCGAGCGCACCGCGTCGAAGTTGTCGCCCGCGTAGCCGCCGAAGTAGGCGGGGTCGTCGGAGTTGACCGTGCAGAGCAGGCCGGCGTCGAGCATCGCGGGCAGCGGGTGGTCGGCCAGCGTGTCGACCGTGCGCAGGCGGACGTTCGACAGCGGGCAGAGGGTGAGCGGGATGCGGTCGCGGACCAGGCGGGCGACCAGCGCCGCGTCCTCCATGCACCGCAGCCCGTGGTCCACGCGCTCGACGCCGAGCACGTCCAGGGCCTCGGTGATGTACTCCGGCGGCCCCTCCTCGCCCGCGTGCGCGACGCGCCGCAGCCCCAGCCCGGCGGCGGCCTCGTACACCTCGCGGAACTTCACCGGCGGGTGCCCGACCTCGGCCGAGTCGAGGCCGACACCGGTGATCCGGTCCAGGTACGGCTTCGCGGCCTCCAGGGTCGCGAGGGCCGACTCTGCGGACTCGTCGCGCAGGAAGCAGAGGATGAGCCTGGTGGAGACGCCGTGGTTCGCCTCGCTGCTCCCCAGCGCGCGCCACAGCCCCTCCACCACCGTGCCCATGTCCACGCCGCGCGCGAGATGCGCCTGCGGGTCGAAGAAGATCTCCGCGTGCCGTACGCCCTGCGCGGCGGCGCGGGCGAGGTAGGCGTTCGCGAGGTCCTCGAAGTCCCGCTCGGTGCGCAGGACGGCCATGAGCCCGTAGTACAGGTTCAGGAAGGACTGGAGGTCCTCGAAGTCGTACGCCTTGCGGAGCTCGTCCGTGTCGGCGTACGGCAGCTCGACGCCGTTGCGGGCGGCCAGCTCGAAAGCCAGCTCCGGCTCCAGGGTGCCTTCGATGTGGAGGTGCAGTTCTGCTTTGGGAATGGAATTGCGGGTGGACATCGCAGCATCGTACGGGGGGTTTATCGCCGTTTCGGAACCGGGACCCGTAGAAGATCGTGCGCCACCGTCAGCTCGCCCTCGAACCCGGCCGCCCGTGCCTGCCGTTCGAACTCGTCGGAATCCGAGTAGCGCTGGCTGAAGTGCGTGAGCACCAGATGCCGTACGCCCGCGTCTCGCGCCACCGTCGCCGCCTGCCCGGCGGTCAGGTGGCCGTGCTCGACCGCGAGGCCGGTGTCCTCGTCGAGGAACGTGGACTCGATGACGAGCATGTCGCAGCCGTCCGCGAGGGCGTACACGCCGTCGCACAGCCGGGTGTCCATGACGAACGCGAACCGCTGGCCGCGGCGCACCTCGCTGACGTCCTCCAGGGACACGCCGCCGACCACGCCCTCCCGCTGGATGCGGCCGACGTCCGGGCCCTTGATGCCGTGCGCGGCGAGCCGGTCGGGCAGCATGCGGCGGCCGTCCGGTTCGATCAGCCGGTAGCCGTAGGACTCGACGGGGTGCGAGAGCTTGCGGGCGTCGAGGGTGTACGAGGCGGCGGTGGCCAGGGGACCATCCGTGTCGACCGGGGCCTCGGTGAGCTGGACCGTCTCCCGGTAGGCCGTCGCGTACCGCAGGCGGTCGAAGAAGCGTTGCCCGGAGCGCGGGTAGTGCGCGGTGATCTCGTGCGGGACCCGGTCCAGGTTGATGCGCTGGATGACGCCCGCGAGACCCAGCGAGTGGTCGCCGTGGAAGTGGGTGACGCAGATCCGGTTCAGGTCGTGCGCGGCGACCCCGGCGCGCAGCATCTGGCGCTGCGTGCCCTCGCCGGGGTCGAAGAGGACGCCCTCGCCGTCCCAGCGCAGCAGGTAGCCGTTGTGGTTGCGGTGCCGGGTCGGGACCTGGCTGGCGGTGCCGAGGACCACCAATTCACGTACGGACACGGCGAGTTACCCGGGGGGCCACTGGAGGCCACGGCCGCCGAGGACGTGCGCATGGGCGTGGAAGACGGTCTGGCCTGCGCCGGCGCCCGTGTTGAAGACGGTGCGGTAGCTCTCCAGCTTCTCCTCGTCGGCGACCGACTGGGCCTCGCACAGGATGTCCGCGGCGAGGGCCGGTTCGGCGGCGGCGAGGGCCGCGGCGTTCTTGTAGTGCGCCTTGGGGATCACCAGGATGTGGGTGGGCGCCTGGGGGTTGATGTCCCGGAAGGCGATGGTGGTTTCCGTTTCACGGACGATCGTCGCCGGGACATGGCCCGCGACGATCTTGCAGAACAGGCAGTCGTCCTGCGGCTCCCCTGGCATGCGCTCTCCTCAAGCCGGTTGACCGATCATGCTGATCGAGTACGGGGGCATCGTATCGAGGGGCGTCAGTCCAGGCTCGGTGGTGTCTTGGCGGGAGTCTCCTCCAGGGCGGCGAGCGCGATCCGTACGGCCTCGTCCAGCTGGGCGTCCCGGCCCGCGCCGTAGTCCTGCGGGCGCTGCACCACCTCCACGTCCGGATCGACCCCGCGGTTCTCGACCCCCCAGCCGTAACCCTCCAGCCAGATCGCGTACTTGGGCTGGGTGATCAGGGTGCCGTCGACCAGGTGGTAACGGCTGTCGATGCCGATGACGCCGCCCCAGGTGCGGGTGCCGACCACCGGGCCGATGCCGAGTGCCTTGATGGCCGCGTTGACGATGTCGCCGTCGGAGCCGGACCACTCGTTGGCCACGGCGACGACGGGGCCGCGCGGGGCGTCCTCGGGGTAGCTGTAGGGCCGCATACCGCGCGGCAGGCCCCAGCCGACGATCCTGCGGGCCAGCTTCTCGACGACCAGTTGGGAGGTGTGCCCGCCGGCGTTCTCGCGGACGTCCACGACGAGGCCCTCCCTGGCCACCTCGACGCGCAGGTCGCGGTGGATCTGGGCCCAGCCGGGCGCCTGCATGTCGGGGACGTGGAGGTAGCCGAGCCGGCCGCCGGACTTCTCGTGGACGTAGGCACGGCGGTCGGCGACCCAGGCGTGGTAGCGCAGCGGCACCTCGTCGGCGATCGGCACGACGACCGTGTGCCGGACGTCGCCGCCGCCGGACGGGGAGACGGTCAGCTCGACCGGCTTGCCCGCCGTGCCGACCAGGAGGGGGGCGGGGCCGGTCACCGGGTCCACCGGGTGGCCGGCGACCGCCACGATCGCGTCGCCGGCGCGGATCGCGACGCCGGGTGCGGCGAGCGGGGACCGGGCCTCGGGGTCGGAGGTCTCCGCGGGCAGGACGCGGTCGACGCGCCAACTGCCGTCCTCGTGACGGGAGATGTCGGCGCCGAGGAGTCCCTGGCGCGGGCCGTTGCCGTGGCCGCCGCGCGGCTGGACGTACGCGTGCGAGGTGCCGAGCTCGCCCTGGACCTCCCACAGCAGGTCGACGAGGTCGCTGTGGGTGGCGATGCGGTCGAGGACGGGGCGGTAGCGGTCCAGGACGCCGTCCCAGTCGACGCCGCTCATGTCGGGGCGCCAGAAGTGGTCCCGCATGATGCGGCCCGTCTCCTCGTACATCTGCCGCCACTCGGCGGCCGGGTCGACGCTCTGGCGTACGCGGGTGAGGTCGACGGTGACGTTCGAGTCGCTGTCGTCGTCGCTCGAGGCGCGCCGGTCGCTGGGGACGACCTTGAGCCGGCCGTCGGTCCACAGCAGGACCCGCTTGCCGTCGCCGCTGACCTCGAACTCGTCGGCGTCGCCCGCGAGATGCTCGATGCGCTGCTGGACGAGGTCGTAGCGCTCCAGCTCGGTCTTGGGCTCGGGGGCGTCGGGGGTCGCGCGGGAGGCGCCGAGTTCGCCGCGCACCGGGTGGCGCAGCCACAGCACACCGTCCTTCGCCGCGCGCAGGGTGGTATAGCGGGCGGCCTCGACCGGGAAGGGCACGATGCGGTCGGCGAGCCCTTCGAGGTCGATACGGGTGGTGGGGGTGCCCTCGCTGTCGGGCGTCTCGTCCTTGTCCGGGGCGTCGAAGGGGCGTCCGTGCCGCTGCGGGCCGAAGGGCGAGGGCGTCGTCGCCGCCAGGGTGATCAGGTACGGGCGGGAGCCGACCACGAACGCCAGGTCGAAGACGTGCTCGTCGTAGACCGGGTCGAAGGCGCGGCTGGAGAGGAAGGCGAGGTGCTTGCCGTCGAGGGTGAAGGCGGGCGCGTAGTCCTGGAAGCGGAGCGGGGTGGCCTCGGTGACCGACAGGTCGGTGGTGTTGGCGAGCTTGAGCTGGCTGAGGGGGCGCGGGCCGGGGTGGGTCCAGGCGAGCCACGCCGAGTCGGGCGAGAACGCGAGCCCGGACACCTCGCCGTCCTCGCTGCGGTCCACCTCGCGCACCTCGCCCGACTCGCGCTCGACGAGCAGCAGCCGTCCGTCGTGCGAGGCGACCGCGGTGCGGCTGCCGTCGGGGGCCACGGCGAGCTCCAGGACGCGGCCGAGCTGTCCGGCGGCGAGCCGGCGCGGGGTCGCGCCGGGCGCGAGGCCGGTCGACGGCGCGAACTCCAGGGCGTCGTCGCCCTCGGCGTCCGTCACCCACACCACCCACTCCTCGCCCTCGGCGCGGAAGGTGCGCGGCAGCCGGGCCCGTACGCCGGGTTCGGCGGCCAGCGCGCGGGCCGGTCCTGAACGGTGGGTGACCCAGTGCACGGCGCCGCGCACACCGACCGCGCTGCCGCGAGCGGTGCGGTCGGGGGCAGCGGAGTCGAACCAGCGCCCGGCGTTCACCGGGAACGTCTGCAGGTCGACGCGCGGCCCGCCGAGCCGGAGGTCCAGGCGGCGCGGTTCGGCGCCGTCGAGGTCGTCGAGCAGCCACAGCTCACCGGCGGCCGCGTAGACGACGCGGGTGCCGTCGCCGGCGGCCTGCCGGGCGTAGAAGCCGTCCAGGGGCGTGTGCCGGCGCAGGTCGGAGCCGTCGGCGAGGGAGGAGTACAGCGCGCCGGTGCCCTCGTGGTCGGACAGGAACGCGATCCGCTCCCCCGCCCACACCGGGTACTCGATGTTCCCGTCCAGCCCTTCATGCAGCCGTACGAAGTCGCCGTCGCCCGCGCGGTCGATCCACAGCTTGCCCGCCGTGCCGCCCCGGTACCGCTTCCACCAGGCGGCCTCGGACTGCATGGGCGCGCTCAGCAGGACCGTGTGCGGGCCGTGGGCCACACCGCCCACGGGGCCGTACGGCAGGGTCGTGGCCGGTCCGCCGTCGAGCGGGACGGCGCGCGCCCAGGTCCTGCGTGAGCTCGCCTGGCCCTGGGAACTGGTCACCAGGACCTGCCCGTCCGGGGTCCAGCCGCGCACCCGGGCGCCCCAGCTCCCCCAGTACGTCAGGCGTTTCGACCGTCCGCCGTCGACCGGAGCGACATGCACCTCGGGGGCGCCGTCGCGGGTGGAGGTCCAGGCGACGGTGGTGCCGTCGGGTGAGATGCGGGGCTGGGACACCGGCACGTTGTCGGCGCTCACCCGCCGCGCCCAGCCGCCGTCGAGAGGCGCGAGCCATACGTCGTCCTCGGCGACGAAGGCCACCAATTCGCCGTGCACGTGCGGGAACCGGAGATACGCGGGCTGAGTCACCTGATCACTTTAGGCAAAGTGGGGCAGGCACGGACAGAGGTTTGGATCACTTGCCCTCGACGGGCCGGCACTGCGGGTCGCCCTTGCACCAGATGGTCCTGGTGACGGTCACGGTGACGGTGGGGCCGGGCTGCTGCCCGTTGCCGTTGCTCGGGTTGTTGACGATGGGCGACGGGGTCGCGTTGCAGTTGCCGAGCCCGGTGACGTGGAACCACTGCTTGCCGCCCACCTTGGCGGTGAGGTCGCCGCGTACGCAGGCGCCGTCGACGGCCCGGGTGACCTTGCCGGTGACGGTGATCTCCCGCCCGTCCTTGGTCTGCCCCTGGCAGTCGACGTTGGCGATGGTGGTCTCGCTCGCCGAGGGCGTCGACTTGCCGGGCGTGGAGACCTTGTTGTTCCCGTAGTTGGCGGTACAGCTGAGCCACTGCACGTCGACCTTCTGCCGCTTCAGCTCCTTGGTCGCGGTCTGGTCGGTCGTGTACGCCACGGACGCGGAGTTCAGCCCGCCGGGATCACACGCGACGGCTCCACCGACGGCCAGCACAGCGAACACCACCGCGGCCGCCGCCCGCCGTCCCCGCGGCCGCCGCCAAATGCGCCTCAACGCCCCCATGGACGGCAGCCTGCCACCGAGTCCGCTTCCGCGGTAGAGCGCATACGGTCACGAAAGCGCCCGCCGCGCACCCCTGAGTGATCAGCCGCGCAGCAGCAACCACTCCTGCAGTTCCACCACGTTGCCCTCCGGGTCCTTGAGGTGCGCCACCCGCATGCGGTCCGTCATGGGGGACGGGCCGTGGACGAGGGTGGCGCCCCGGGTGGCGATCTGTTCGCAGTAGGTGTCGAGGTCGTCGACCCGGAGAACCACCAGGGAGCGGTGGCCCGTTGCCGTGTCGCCCAGCTCGTTCAGGACCTCGGCCATCATCGAACGGTCCTGGAGGGCGATGCCCGCCGAACCGGTGGCCGCGCTGAACTTCTCGTACGGTCCCTCGGCCGCGCCCGACTGCGGCTTGAGGCCGAGGACCTCGGCGTAGAAGCGGTAGCAGGCGGCGAAGTCGGTGACGAGGAGGCGGACTTGGGCGAGTTCCACGGTGTTCCCCCTGTGAGGTTCAGGACCAGCGGCCGGTGCGGCCCAGGAGCAGGGCGGTCGCCGCGGTACCGGCGGTCGACGTACGCAGCACGCTACGCCCGAGCCGGTACGCCTTCGCGCCCGCCTCCTCGAAGAGCGCCAACTCGTCCTGGGAGACGCCCCCCTCGGGGCCGACGACCAGCACGATCTCGCCCTCGGCGGGCAGTTCGGCGGTGGCCAGCGGTTCGCTGCCGTAGTCGCGGTCCTCGTGCAGTACGGCGGCGAAGTCGGCTTTGGCGAGAAGTGCGGCAACCTGCTTGGTCGTTGCCGCGTCCGCGACCTCCGGGAAGCGCAGCCGACGGGACTGCTTGCCGGCCTCGCGGGCCGTGGCACGCCACTTGGCGAGGGCCTTCAGGCCCCGGTCGCCCTTCCACTGGGTGATGCAGCGGGCCGCCGACCAGGGAACGATCGCGTCGACGCCGGTCTCGGTCATCGTCTCGACGGCCAGCTCGCCGCGGTCGCCCTTGGGGAGGGCCTGGACGACGGTGATACGGGGCGCCGGTTCGGGCTCGAAGGGGAACTCGGAGGGCTCGACGAACAGGCGGTCCTTGCCCTCCGTGCGGACGACCGCACCGGCGGCGCCGCGGCCCAGACCGTCGGTCAGCACCACGTCCTCGCCGGGCTGCAGCCGCCGTACGGACACCGCGTGCCGCCCCTCGGCGCCGTCCAGTTCGACGATCGCCCCGGCGCCCACGCCCGCCAGGGACTCGACGACGAACACCGGCGCGGTCATCGCAGATCGCCCTTGCCCGACAACGCTGTCTTGGCGGCGTCGAGTTCGGCGGCGAGGACCTCCACCAGCCGCCCGGCGGGAAGTTCGCGGGCCATGCGGTGACCCTGCCCCGCCCACAGCGCCATGCCCTGCGCGTCGCCGGACGCGGCGGCCTGCTTGCGCAGGGGCGAGGTGAGGTGGTGGACCTCCGGGTAGGCGGCGGGGGCGTACGGGCCGTGCTCGCGCAGGAAGCGGTTGACCAGGCCGCGGGCCGGGCGGCCGGAGAACGCGCGCGTCAACTCCGTACGGACGAACAGGGGGTTGGTCAGCGCCTGCTTGTGGACGGCGTTGGCACCGGACTCCGGCGTGGCGAGGAACGCCGTGCCGAGCTGCGCCGCGCTCGCGCCCGCCGCGAGCGCCGCGGCGATCTGGCCGCCGCGCATGATGCCGCCTGCGGCGACGATCGGGATGCTCACGGTCTCGCGGACCTGGGCGATGAGGGAGAGCAGGCCGATGCCGGTGCCGTCGTTCTCCGGGATGTCGCGGTGGGTGCCCTGGTGGCCGCCGGCCTCGATGCCCTGCGTGACGACCGCGTCGGCGCCGGACCGCTCCACGGCGAGGGCCTCCTCCGGGGTGGTCGCGGCGACCAGGGTGAACGTTCCGACGCGGTGCAGGGAGTCGATCACGTCGCGGCTCGGGACGCCGAAGTGGAAGGAGACCACCGGCACCGGGTTGTCGAGCAGCACGGCGAGCTTGGTGTCGTAGCCGTCGTCGCGGCCGCTGTCCGGGTCGCCGAGCTCGGTCTCGTACCAGGAGGCCTCGCCGGCCAGCTGGTGGGCGTAGATCTCGATCGCGCCGGGGTCCGCGTATTCGGGCTGCGGCATGAAGAGGTTCACGCCGAAGGGGCGGCTCGTGAGGCTCCGAAGCTGTTTGATCTCCTGGTACATGCCGTCGGCCGTCTTGTACCCGGCGGCGAGGAACCCGAGCCCGCCGGCCTCGGCCACGGCCGCGGCGAGATGCGGCACGGAGACGCCGCCCGCCATGGGGGCCTGCACGATCGGATGAGGGAAGAGATCGGTCAGTGCGGAGGACATGACGGCATGTTGTCACGTCCTCCGAACAAGTCCGAATCGGGTCTTCGGCAAGGCATAGGCCTACGGCACCTCTGGACGCCGGCCAGTATTTTCAGCCCGTCCGGCGTTTGAGGACGAGGCCGTTCAGGCCGAAGCGGGGGTCTGGGGGCGGCAGCCCCCAGCACCACCTCAGCGCCCGTTGAACGCATCCTTCAGCCGCGAGAACAGCCCTTGCTGCCCCGGCTGACTGTGTCTGCCCGGGGGACGACCCCCGGACCCCCGGCAGTCATCGCCCAGCTCGCGTCAGCGACCATTGAAGGCATCCTTCAGCCGCGAGAACAGCCCTTGCTGCCCCGGCTGGAACTGCCCTGTGGGCCGCTCCTCGCCCCGCAGCTTGGCCAGCTCGCGCAGCAGTCGCTCCTGCTCCGGGTCCAGCTTGTTCGGGGTCTGGACCTCGACGTGGACGATGAGGTCGCCGCGGCCGCCGCCGCGCAGATGCGTGACGCCGCGGCCGTGCAGCGGGATCGACTGGCCGGACTGGGTGCCGGGCCGGATGTCGATCTCCTCCATGCCGTCGAGCGTCTCCAGCGGGACCTTGGTGCCGAGGGATGCGGCGGTCATCGGGATGGTGACCGTGCAGTGCAGGTCGTCGCCGCGCCGCTGGAAGGTCGAGTGCGGCAGCTCGTGGATCTCGACGTAGAGGTCACCGGCGGGACCGCCGCCGGGGCCGACCTCGCCCTCGCCCGCGAGCTGGATGCGGGTGCCGTTGTCGACACCGGCCGGGATCTTGACCGTGAGGGTGCGACGGGACCGTACGCGACCGTCACCGGCGCACTCCGGGCACGGCGTGGGAACCACGGTGCCGAAGCCCTGGCACTGCGGGCACGGACGCGAGGTCATGACCTGGCCCAGGAAGGACCGCGTCACCTGCGACACCTCACCGCGACCGCGGCACATGTCACACGTCTGAGCGGTCGTGCCGGGCGCCGCGCCCTCACCGCTGCAGGTGGCGCAGACGATCGCCGTGTCGACCTGGATGTCCTTGGTCGTACCGAAGGCCGCCTCGTCGAGGTCGATCTCCAGCCGGATCATCGCGTCCTGGCCCCTGCGGGTGCGCGAGCGCGGCCCGCGCTGCGACGCCGTACCGAAGAACGCGTCCATGATGTCCGAGAAGTTCCCGAAGCCACCGGCGCCGAAGCCGCCCGCGCCTGCGCCGCCCGCCTGCGAGAGGGGGTCGCCGCCGAGGTCGTAGACCTGCTTCTTCTGCGGGTCCGACAGCACCTCGTAGGCGGCGTTGATCTCCTTGAACCGCTCCTGGGTCTTCGGATCCGGATTGACGTCCGGGTGCAGCTCGCGCGCGAGCCGCCGGAAGGCCTTCTTGATCTCTTCCTGCGACGCGTCGCGGCGCACGCCGAGAACGGCGTAGTAGTCCGTGGCCACTTAGGACTCCGCCAGGATCTGTCCGACGTACCGTGCCACTGCGCGTACCGCTCCCATCGTTCCCGGGTAATCCATGCGGGTCGGTCCGACCACGCCGAGCTTGGCGACTGCCTCGCCGCCCGAACCGTAACCGACCGACACCACAGAAGTGGAGTTGAGTCCCTCATAGGCGTTCTCGTGCCCGATGCGCACCGTCATGCCCGAATCCCCCGCCTCACCAAGCAACTTGAGGAGCACGACCTGCTCCTCCAGCGCCTCCAGGACGGGGCGGATGGTGAGGGGGAAGTCATGTCCGAAGCGGGTCAGATTGGCGGTGCCGCCGATCATCAGCCGCTCCTCGTTCTCCTCGACGAGTGTCTCCAGGAGAGTGGAGAGCACTGTCGAGACCGTACCCCGGTCCTCGAGGTCGAAGCCCTCGGGCAGGTCTTCCACGAGGAGGGGGACGTCCGAGAACCGCCGCCCCGCGACCCGGCTGTTGAGCCGCGCCCGCAGGTCGGCGAGCGAGGCCTCGCCGACCGGCGCCGGGCAGTCGACCATGCGCTGCTCGACCCGGCCGGTGTCCGTGATCAGCACGAGCATCACGCGCGCGGGGGCGAGCGAGAGCAGCTCCACGTGCCGCACGGTCGAGCGGGTCAGGGACGGGTACTGCACGACGGCGACCTGCCGTGTGAGCTGCGCGAGCAGCCGCACGGTACGCGCCACCACGTCGTCGAGATCGACGGCGCCGTCGAGGAAGTTCTGGATGGCCCGCCGCTCGGGCGCCGACATCGGCTTGACGCCGGCGAGCTTGTCGACGAACAGGCGGTACCCCTTGTCGGTCGGGATCCGCCCGGCGCTGGTGTGCGGCTGGGCGATGAACCCCTCGTCCTCCAGGGCGGCCATGTCGTTGCGGACCGTGGCCGGGGACACCCCGAGGTTGTGCCGCTCGGTCAGGGCCTTCGACCCCACCGGCTCCTCGGTGCCGACGTAGTCCTGGACGATGGCGCGCAGTACCTGAAGCCGTCGTTCACTCAGCATCGCGCACACCTCCAGAAGTCGTCCCCCAGGCCCGTCGCCTGGCACTCTGTCCGTCCGAGTGCCAGCGTTCCCCGGCCCAGTGTACGGCGGTGGGGTACGCCCCGGGCAAGGCCGGTCCCGCGACGTCGTGCTGTTCAAGGGTGTCACCGTTAGCGTCGCCGTATGAGGGTGACTTGGGAAGAGTTCGGGTGGGAGCGGGTCGCGGCCGGGGTCGGGCGCTGCCGGCTTCCCGGCTGGGACTGCACTGCGGGGCTGGTCGTCGGCGAGGGCGCGGCGCTGGTGATCGACGCGGGGTCGAGCCTCGCGGAGGGCGCTCGGTTGCGCACCGAGGCACAGGAGATCGCCGGGCACCGTGTGACCCATCTCGCGCTCACGCATCCGCACTTCGACCATGTCTTCGGGGCGGCGGCGTTCACGGGCGCGGAGGTGTACGGCCCGGTGGGGATGGACACGGTGTTCGGCGCCCGGCACGCGCGCGAGGAGCTGCGCGCCGACGCCGTGGGCAACGGTCTGGACGCGCGCGTGGCCGAGGAGGCGGTCGACGCGCTGGCGCCGCCCCGCCATCACGTGACCGGCGAGTGGACCCTCGACCTGGGCGCCGGGCGGCAGGTCCTGCTCGCGAACGTGGGCCCGGGCCACACCGCCCACGACCTCGTCGTCCTGGTCCCCGGCTCCCCGGAGGTCGTCTTCTGCGGCGACCTGGTCGAGGAATCCGGCGAGCCGCAGGCCGGCCCCGACGCCGTACCGTCGCACTGGCCGGCCGCCCTCGACCGGCTCCTGGACCTCGGCGGCGAGGACGCGCTGTACGTGCCCGGTCACGGAGCGGTGGTGGACGCGGGGTTCGTGCGGGCACAGCGGGACGAGCTGGCCGCGCGTTTCGGCGTGTCGTGACCGCCGCCCGGCGGCTTCTCCTATCGTCATCCGAATGCGCCAGTACTCCGCCGACCTGACCCCGCCGTGGAAGAAGCCCAAGCCCGTCCCGGAGGTCCCGGCCGAACCCGGTCTGGTGGTCGAGGAACCCGGCACCGGTTTCTGCGGCGCGGTGATCCGCTGCGAGGCGGGCACGGTGACCCTGGAGGACCGCTTCGGCAAGCACCGTGTCTTCCCGATGGAGCCGCGGGGCTTCCTCCTGGAGGGACGGGTGGTGACGCTCGTCCGCCCGTCCTCGTCCGCTCCGGCACGTCCCACCCGTACGGCATCCGGTTCGGTCGCCGTCCCGGGCGCACGCGCGCGCGTGGCCCGGGCCGGGCGCATCTACGTCGAGGGGCGGCACGACGCGGAGCTGGTCGAGCGGGTGTGGGGCGACGACCTGCGCATCGAGGGCGTGGTCGTGGAGTACCTGGAGGGCGTGGACGACCTGCCGTCGATCGTGGCCGAATTCGCACCGGGGCCGGACGCACGGCTGGGGGTCCTGGTGGACCACCTGGTGCCGGGGTCGAAGGAGTGGCGCATCGCGCAGGCGGTGACGAGCGAGCACGCCTTGGTCGTCGGCCACCCGTACATCGACATCTGGGAGGCGGTGAAGCCGTCGTCACTGGGGATCGCAGGCTGGCCGCGGGTGCCGCACGGGCAGGACTGGAAGACGGGGGTGTGCCGGGCGCTGGGGTGGCCGGAAAACACCGGGGCGGCCTGGCAGGGGATTCTGGGGCGGGTGCGGTCTTACAAGGACCTGGAGCCGGAGTTGCTGGGGCGGGTGGAGGAGTTGATCGACTTCGTCACGACGCCTGGACAGGCCTGAACTCGGCGGTATCGATGCCAGTGTCGAGCACGGGCAGGAGGAGCGTCTCCCCGTATCTCCAGCTGCGCTGACATCGGTAGTCGGCGCGCTCGCCGCTCCCGTACGGCTCGGTGAGTACGAGGCATTCAGCCGCTGCCGGATCGACGATCAGGTACAGCGGTACACCTGCCCCGGCATAGATCGATCGTTTGGTCACGTAGTCGCGGTGTGCACTGGCCGTGGACACGACCTCGGCGAGCATGGTGACCGCCTCGGCCGGTACGAGGCGGCCGGAGTCCGGCCCGGCACCCCGTTCGAGCACCACGATGTCCGGGACGGGCTCACTCGTCTCCCGGTGCATCTCGACGTACTGGCGCTGCAGCCGCTGCCAGCGGCTCCGCGGAACACCATCCTGGACGTCCGTCACCGTGCAGTTGTGCACCAGGTCCGGGGACCTCGTCATAACGACGTCCCCTCGCAAGAGCTCGGCCCTCACGCCCTCGGGGACGTCAAGCGTGCCGAAGAACTCGATCATCTGTCGGTCGTCCATGGCGGCACCCTAAGAACGGGACACACCCCCGCAAGGGCCCACCCGGGGCCAACCACCCCCACGGGTGATCAATCCACCAAGTCCCGCACCACCGCGTCCGCCAACAGCCGCCCCCGCAGCGTCAGCACCGCCCGCCCCTCCTCATACGGCCCGCCCTGCAGCAGTCCCTCCCCCAGCGCCCGCCGAGAAGCCGCCAGCCCCTCCTCCCGCAGCAAGGACAACGGCACCCCCTCCCGCAACCGCAGCTCCAGCAGGATCCGCTCCACCCGGCGGTCCTCCTCCGACAACAGCTCCCGGCCCGCCCCCGGCGACCTCCCCGCCGCCAACGCCCCCGCGTACGCGCCCGGATGCTTCACGTTCCACCAGCGCACCCCGCCCACGTGCGAGTGCGCCCCGGGCCCCGCGCCCCACCAGTCGGCGCCCCGCCAGTACAGCTCGTTGTGCAGGCAGCGGCCCGCCTCGGAGGTGGCCCAGTTCGAGACCTCGTACCAGTCGAAGCCCGCCGCCGACATCACCTCGTCCGCGATCAGGTAGCGGTCCGCGTGGACGTCGTCGTCCGTCATCGGGACCTCGCCGCGGCGGATACGACGAGCGAGCTGCGTGCCCTCCTCGACGATCAGGGCGTAGGCCGAGACGTGGTCGGGGCCCGCGCCGAGCGCCGCCTCCAGGGACGCCCGCCAGTCGTCGTCCGACTCCCCCGGGGTGCCGTAGATCAGGTCCAGGTTGACGTGCTCGAAGCCGGCCGCGCGGGCCTCCGCGACGCACGCCTCGGGGCGGCCCGGCGTGTGCGTGCGGTCCAGGACCTTCAGTACGTGCTGCTTCGCGCTCTGCATGCCGAAGGAGATCCGGTTGAAGCCGCCCTGCCGGAGCGTGGCCAGATACGCCGGGTCCACCGACTCCGGGTTCGCCTCCGTCGTGATCTCCGCGTCGGGCGCGAGAGAGAACTCGTCGCGGATCGCGTGCAGCATGCGTACGAGATCGTCCGCGGCCAGCAGGGTCGGCGTACCGCCGCCGACGAAGACCGTGCGGACCTGGCGCGGGTCGTCGCCCAGGACCTTACGGGCCAGGCGGACCTCGTCGATCAGGGTGTCCGCGTAGTTGTCCCGGGAGGCGAGGACACCGCCCGTGCCGCGCAGTTCGGTGGCCGTGTAGGTGTTGAAGTCGCAGTAGCCGCAGCGGGTCGCGCAGTACGGAACGTGCAGGTAGAAGCCGAGGGGGCGGTCGGCCGAACCGGCGAGCGCGGACGCGGGGAGCGCGCCGTCGTCGGGGACCGGCTCGCCGTCGGGGAGTGCGGAGGGCATGCCCTCCATTGTCCAGCACCCACGGAGATCCCTACTCCGCCTGCAGCACCAGCAGCGCCATGTCGTCCTCCGGCGGCCTCCCGCCGAACTCGTGCACCAGCCTCCGGATGCGCTCCGCGATCAGCTCGGCGCTCAGCCCCGCGCACCCGGTGAGGGCGGTCGAGAGCCCGTCGGCGTCGTCGAACATGCGGGAGCCGTCGCGGCGCTCGGTCACACCGTCCGTGACGCACAGGAGGCTGTCGCCGGGGCGCAGCTCGATGGTCTCGCTGACGTACGTCTCGTCCTCGATGACGCCGAGCAGGGTCTGCGGACGTGCGGCCGTACGGACGTCCCCGTCGGGGCCGAGGACCAGCGGGAGCGGGTGGCCGGCGGAGGCGAGGGTGCAGCGGATGCCGCCGTCGAAGGGGGCCAGTTCGCCGTAGAGGAGGGAGAGGAAGCGGGTCTGCGGGCCGTCGCCGGGGGCGGGCGGTCGCACCAGTGCCCGGGCGGCGGCGTCCGCGGCCTCCGTCGCGTCGTCCAGGAGGAGGCGGTTGAGGCGGTCCAGGACGTCGGCGACGCCGTAGCCCTCGCGCGCGAGGAGGCGCAGCCAGGGTCGGGCCAGGCCGATGACCACGGCGGCCTCGGGACCCTTGCCCTGGACGTCGCCGATGGCGAAGCACCAGCGGCCGTCGCCGGCCGGGAAGAGGTCGTAGAAGTCGCCGCTGGGGCCGCCCTTGTCGCACGGTTCGTAGACGAGGGCGCTGCGTACGCCGGGGATCTCGGCGACGGCGGCGGGCAGCAGGCCGCGCTGCAGGACCTGGCTGATGGTGGCCTGGCGGGCGTACTGGCGGGCCGCGCCGATGGCGAGGGCCACCCGGCGGCTGAGGTCCTCGACGAGGCCGGTGACCTCGTCGGGGAAGCGCAGCAGACCGGCGCGGCCGATGACGAGTGTGCCGAGCGGGCGGCCGCCCGCGATCAGGCGGTACGCGAGCGCCGTGCCGTGCTCGTCGCGCACGCCGAGGGCCTCGCCGGGCCAGGGGTGCGGAACGGGTCCGGACCTCAACGTCTCGGGCGGTGACGGCGGTTCCTTCTCCAGGGCCTGCCGCAGTTGCTCGATGCGGTTCTCGCTGCCGTGCCAGACGCGGGCGAGCCGGGGCCCGGTTCCCGAGGTGCTGTCGGCCGCCCAGCCGCCCTCGTTCTCGGCTCCGCCCGAGCGCGGGGAGCCCCAGCGCCCCATGACCTCGTCCTCCAGCCACACCGCGCACCAGTCGGCCAGCCGCGGCACGATCAGCTGTCCGGCCAGCGCGGCGACCAGGTTCTCGTCGAGCTGCCCGGCCAGCAGGTCGGAGGCCTCGGCGAGGAACGACAGGGCGCCCCGGTGGAGCCAGTCCCGGTCGCGCTCGGCGCGCTGGGGGTCGGGCGCGAGTATCTCGGCGGCGCGCAGGCCGCGTTCCAGGGCGTACCGGCCGGCGTACGCCTCGGTCTCGCCGCGGACCGTGTTCCGCTCGGCGGGCAGCCGGGCCCACACGGTCTTGACGCCCCTGCGGAACGTCACGCCCCAGGACTCGGCGAGCGTGGAGACGAGGCGCAGTCCGCGGCCGTACTCCGGTGTCTCGTACGGCACTTCGGCGTCCGGGTCGCGGGGCGCGCGGGAGGGGTGGTGGTCGGAGACCTCCAGGACGAGCGCTCGGTCCCCCTCCTCCAGGCGGCACTCCACCTCGACCTCGGTGCCCGCGTGCACGACGGCGTTGGTGACGAGTTCGCTGACGACCAGCACGGCGTCGTCGGCGAGGCGGGCGGTGAGGTGTTCGGCGCCGGGAACGCGGGCCTCGGCCCAGTCGGAGACCGCGGACCGCACGAGCGCGCGGGCGGAACCCGGTGCGAGGGGGCTGCCGGGCAGCGTCGTGTACGTCCGCGCACACCGGTCCGTGCTTCCGTGTGCGGTCGTGTGCGGATGCGCAGGCGCATCGCAGGCACAGGAAGCGGTCTCCCGTTGCGTCGGAATGGCCCCCATGTCCAGCTCCCCGAGCAGTTCGGACGAATACGCCTCAGTCAATGCGGACAGAGTGACAGACTGGCCACGCCCATAAGCGCCGAGTTACCGAAGTGGGCCGCCATGAGTGAGAACAGTGCTACGCGTGTGCTCGAAGACGGACAAAAACCGGAACAAGTCCGAGCATCGGAGCTACGCCCGCTGCTCGCCGCGATGACCGCCGCCCGGGACGGCGACTTCACGAAGGTTCCGGAGACGGGCCACGGGGTGGTGGCCGAGATGACCGCCGTCTTCAACCAGATCATGGACCGCAGCACGCACTTCAATGCAGAAGCACAGCGCGTGAAGCGGGAGTTGGTGCGGCACGGACGACTCGACGAACGGGTCTCGGCCAGCCCGGGACAGGGCGCCTGGACCTCCCGGGTCAACGACGTGAACCAGATCCTGGACGCCTTGGTGGCCCCGGCGGCCAATGCGACGCGCGTACTGGACGCGGTGGCCGGCGGCGATCTGACCCAGCGGGTCGACCTGCACGACGGCAGCCGGCAGTTGCGAGGTGATCTGCGGCGGCTGGGCCGCGCCGTGAACAAGATGGTCGACCAGCTGTCGCTGTTCACGGGCGAGGTGACCCGGGTCGCGCGCGAGGTGGGCACGGAGGGGCGGCTCGGCGGACGGGCCAAGGTGACGGGCCTTTCCGGCAGTTGGCGGGACGTGACCGAGGCCGTCAACACGATGGCGTCCCGGCTGACCGCCCAGGTGCGGGACATCGCACTGGTGACGACGGCGGTGGCCCGCGGTGACCTGACCCGTACGGTCACGGTCGAGGCGACCGGCGAGCTGCTCGAACTGAAACTGACCGTCAACACGATGGTGGACCAGTTGTCCGCCTTCGCGGACGAGGTGACCAGGGTCGCCCGCGAGGTCGGCACCGAGGGCCAGTTGGGCGGCCGTGCCCAGGTGCGCGGTGTCAGCGGGGTCTGGAAGGACCTGACCGACAACGTCAACTTCATGGCCTCGAACCTGACTTCACAGGTGCGGAACATCGCCCAGGTGACCACGGCCGTCGCCAACGGCGACCTGAGCCAGAAGATCACGGTCGACGCACAGGGCGAGATCCTGGAGCTGAAGTCGACTATCAACACGATGGTGGACCAGCTGTCCGCCTTCGCGGACGAAGTGACCAGGGTCGCCCGCGAGGTCGGCACGGAAGGAAACCTCGGCGGCCGGGCCCAGGTGCGAGGGGTCTCCGGGGTCTGGAAGGACCTCACCGACAACGTCAACTTCATGGCGGACAACCTGACTTCGCAGGTCCGCAACATCGCGCTCGTCTCGACCGCCGTGGCACAGGGCGACCTCGGCAAGAAGATCACGGTCGAGGCGAAGGGCGAGATCCTGGAGCTGAAGTCCACGATCAACACGATGGTGGACCAGCTGTCCGCCTTCGCGGACGAAGTGACCAGGGTCGCCCGCGAGGTCGGCACCGAGGGAAACCTCGGCGGCCAGGCACAGGTGCGGGGCGTGTCGGGCGTCTGGAAGGACCTGACCGACAACGTCAACTTCATGGCACTGAACCTGACTTCGCAGGTGCGGAACATCGCCCAGGTGACGACCGCCGTGGCCAACGGCGACCTGTCCAAGAAGATCACCGTCGACGCGCGCGGCGAGATCCTGGAGCTGAAGGACACCGTCAACACGATGGTGGAGCAGCTGCGCGCGTTCGCCGACGAGGTGACCCGCGTGGCCCGCGAGGTCGGCACCGACGGACGGCTCGGCGGCCGGGCCCAGGTGCTGGGTGTCTCCGGTGTGTGGCGGGACCTGACCGACAACGTCAACTACATGGCGGACAACCTCACTTCGCAGGTGCGGAACATCGCCCAGGTGACCACGGCCGTCGCCAACGGCGACCTCTCCAAGAAGATCGACGTCGACGCGCGCGGCGAGATCCTGGAGCTGAAGACCGCCATCAACACGATGGTCGACACGCTGTCCTCCTTCTCCTCCGAGGTCACGCGAGTGGCCCGCGAGGTCGGCTCCGAGGGTCAACTCGGCGGCCAGGCAAGGGTCGAGGGCGTGTACGGCACCTGGAAGCGCCTGACGACGAACGTGAACGAACTCGCGTCGAACCTGACCACCCAGGTCCGCGCGATCGCCGAGGTCGCCTCCGCGGTGGCCCAGGGCGACATGTCCCGCTCCATCAGCGTGGAGACCCAGGGCGAGGTCGCCGAGCTGAAGGACAACATCAACCTGATGGTGGCCAACCTCCGCGAGACCACCCGCGCCAAGGACTGGCTGGAGTCCAACCTGGCCCGGCTGGCCGCGCTGATGCAGGGCCACCGCGACCTGATGGAGGTCGCCGACCTGCTGCTGCGCGAGCTGACACCGCTGGTGAACGCCCAGTACGGCGCGTTCTTCCTGGCCGACCCGGGCGAGGACAGCGCCTCGCTGCGCACCACCGTGCCCACCAAGGGGCTCGCGTTCATCGCCGGGTACGGCTCGGCCCAGGGTGCGACCGTCGAGACCGGCGGCCTCCCCGTGCACGGCCTGGTCCGGCAGGCGGCCCGCGAGAAGAAGCGGATCCTCGTCGAGGAGGCCCCGCCGGACTACATCAAGATCAACAGCGGGCTCGGCGAGGCGGCGCCCACGAGCGTCGTCATCATCCCGATCCTCTTCGAGGACAAGCTCCTCGGCGTGATCGAGCTGGCCTCCTTCTCCCGCTTCTCCGACGTGCACCTGGCGTTCTTCGACCAGTTCGTCAACACCATCGCCGTCGCCATCAACACGATCATCGCCAACTCCCGTACGGAGTCCCTGCTCGGCGAGTCCCAGCGCCTCGCCATGCAGCTGCAGGAACGCTCCGACGAACTCCAGAAGCAACAGGCGGAGTTGCAGCGCTCCAACGCCGAACTGGAAGAGAAGGCAGCCCTGTTGGCGACCTCCTCCCAGTACAAGTCGGAGTTCCTGGCGAACATGTCGCACGAGCTGCGCACCCCGCTCAACTCCCTGCTGATCCTGGCGAGGCTGCTCTCCGACAACCCGGACGGCCATCTCTCCGACCAGGAGGTGCAGTTCGCGACGACCATCCACCGCTCGGGCTCCGACCTCCTCCAGCTGATCAACGACATCCTGGACCTGTCGAAGATCGAGGCCGGCCGGATGGACGTACGCCCGAAGAAGCTGCCGCTCATCAAACTCCTCGACTACGTCCACGCCACCTTCCGCCCCCTCACCCTCGACCGGGGGCTCGCCTTCGAGGTGTCGGTCGGCGAGGACGTGCCGCGTGAGATGTACTCGGACGAACAGCGACTCCAGCAGATCCTGCGCAACCTCCTGTCCAACGCGATCAAGTTCACCGCGACCGGCCGGGTCGAACTCTGCGTGAACCGGATCAAGGACCCCGAGCACCCCCAGGTCCACGACAGCGTCGACGTGATCGCCTTCGCCGTCACCGACACCGGTATCGGCATCGCCACCGAGAAACTCCCGGTGATCTTCGAGGCGTTCCAGCAGGCCGACGGCACCACCAACCGCAAGTACGGCGGCACGGGCCTCGGTCTGTCCATCAGCCGGGAGATCGCCGGCCTGCTCGGCGGCCGTATCGTCGCCGAGAGCGAGCCCGGCAAGGGGTCCACGTTCACGCTGTACGTCCCCGTGGTCAGCCCCGGCCACCTCGCGACCGGGCCGACCACCGAGGACCGTCAGCTGCCGATGCCGGAGCAGCTGTCGACCGAGCCGTTCACCGCCGCGCACGATGTGGACGACTCCTGGCCGGCCCCCACCAAACTGGAGGCGTGGAAGACCGGCCGGGCGGGTCAAGTGCTGCCCGGGCGACGGGTGTTGATCGTCGACGACGACATCCGCAACGTCTTCGCCCTCACCCATGTCCTCGGCCGCGTCGGCATGCCGGTCCTGTACGCGGAGAACGGCCGCGAGGGCATCGAGACCCTGGAGCGCAACCCGGACGTCGAACTCGTCCTGATGGACATCATGATGCCGGAGATGGACGGGTACGAGACCATCGCCGCCATCCGCCGCACCCCCCGCTGGACCGGACTGCCGATCGTCGCCCTGACCGCGAAGGCGATGCCCGGAGACCGCGAGAAGTCCATCGCGCGGGGTGCGAACGACTACGTACCGAAGCCGGTGGACGTCGACCAGCTGCTGACGGTCGTCTGCACACTCCTCGATCCGGAGTGCGTGGACGAGACCACCGACACCGCTGCCCCGGAGCCGGGTACGACCGAGGAAGCGGCGATCCCGCCGAATACCGAATGAGGCACACTCACCATGAGCGCTGAGGCAACGACTCGCGAGCGCGCCAGCATCCTCCTCGTGGACGACATGGAGGACAACCTGATCGCGCTGGAGGCCGTCCTGGGGTCCCTCAACGAGCCACTGGTACGCGCGCGTTCGGGCGAGGAGGCGATGAAGGCGCTGCTGCGCCAGCACTTCGCCCTCGTACTGCTCGACGTCCGCATGCCGGGCATGGACGGGTTCGAGACAGCCGCGAACATCAAGCGGCTCGACCAGACCAAGGACGTCCCGATCATCTTCCTGACCGGCGCGGAGGACGACTCCGGCTACGCGTTCCGCGGCTACGCCACCGGCGCCGCGGACTACCTGACCAAGCCCTTCGACCCCTGGGTCCTGCGGGCGAAGGTCACCGTCTTCCTCGACCTCCACCGCAAGAACCTGCAACTGGAACGCCTGTTGGCGCAGGAGCAGACGGAGTACGGGGAGGTGACCATGCGGCTGGCGCAACTGGAGGCCGAGCTCGACGGCGACGATCCCCCGGACCTGGAGGCACTGCGCACACAGGTCCGGGAGCTACGTCAACTGGTGAGCAGGGGCCGGCTCTGACGCCCCTTCATCCCCTACGCCTCTTGTCCCCTACGCCTCGCGCGAACCGGCGTACATCTCATCGATGAGGTGCTTGTACTCCCGCTCGACAACCGGCCGCTTCAGCTTCAGGCTCGGCGTGATCTCCCCGTGCTCCACATCGAGATCCCGCGGCAGCAGCCGGAACTTCTTGACGGTCTGCCACCGCTGGAGCCCCGCGTTGAGCTCCTTGACGTACCCCTCGATCAGGGAGACCGTGACCGGCGCGGCCACCACGTCGGCGTACGACTTGCCCTCGAGCCCGTTCTCCTTGGCCCACTCGAGAATGGACGGCTCGTCCAGAGCGATCAGCGCCGTGCAGAAGTTCCGGTCGGCCCCGTGCACCAGGATGTTGGAGACGTACGGGCACACCGCCTTGAACTGGCCCTCGACCTCGGCCGGCGCGATGTACTTGCCGCCGGACGTCTTGATGAGGTCCTTCTTGCGGTCGGTGATGCGCAGGTAGCCGTCCGGGGACAGCTCACCGATGTCACCGGTGTGGAACCAGCCGTCCGACTCCAGCACCTCGGCGGTCTTCTCGGGCAGCCCGTGGTAGCCCTCCATGATGCCCGGGCCGCGCAGCAGGATCTCGCCGTCGTCCGCGATGCGCACCTCCGTGCCGGGCAGCGGCTTGCCGACCGTGCCGGTGCGGTACGCCTCGCCGGGGTTCACGAACGAGGCCGCGGAGGACTCCGTGAGGCCGTAGCCCTCGAGGATGTGGATGCCGGCGCCGGCGAAGAAGTAGCCGATGTCCGGGGCGAGCGCCGCCGAGCCGGAGACGCACGCCCGCAGGTTGCCGCCGAACGCCTCGCGGATCTTGGCGAAGACCAGCGCGTCGGCGACCTTGTGCTTGGCGCCGAGCGCGAAGGGGACGGACGCCGTGCCGGTGCGCCGGAAGTTGTCCTGCGAGGCCTTGGCGTACTCGCGGGCGACCTCGGCGGCCCACTGGAAGATCTTGTACTTGGCGCCGCCGCCGGCCTTCGCCTTGGCCGCGACCCCGTTGTAGACCTTCTCGAAGATGCGCGGGACGGCCGCCATGTACGTCGGCTGCACGATCGGCAGATTCTCGATGATCTTGTCGACGCGGCCGTCGACGGCGGTGACGTGACCGACCTCGATCTGGCCGGAGGTGAGCACCTTGCCGAAGACGTGCGCGAGCGGCAGCCAGAGGTACTGCACGTCCTCGGTGCTGATCAGGCCGGTCGCGGCGATCGCCTTCGCCATGTACGACCAGTTGTCGTGCGGCAGGCGCACACCCTTGGGGCGGCCCGTGGTGCCGGAGGTGTAGATGAGGGTGGCGAGCTGGTCCTTGGTGATCGCGCCGACCCGCTCCCTGATCAGGTCGGGGTCCTTCTCCAGCCGGGCGGCGCCCCGGGCCTCCAGCTCGGTGAGGGTGAGGACCCAGTCGCTGGTCTCGACCCCGGCCGGGTCGATCACGACGACATGCGTGAGCTCGGGCAGATCGGCGCGCTTCTCAACCGCCTTGGCGAGCTGGGCCGCGTCCTCCGCGATCAGCACCCGGCTCTCGGAGTCGGAGAGGATGAACGCCGACTCGTCGGCGTTGGTCTGCGGGTAGATCGTGGTCGTGGCGGCCCCGGCGCACATGATGCCGAGGTCGGCGAGGAGCCACTCGACCCGGGTGGAGGCGGCGAGCGCGACGCGCTGCTCGGGCTGCACACCCAGTTCGATCAGACCGGCGGCGATCGAGTAGACCCGCTCGGCGGCCTGCGCCCAGCTCAGCGCCTTCCAGTCGTCGGGGCCCTCACCGGAGGCGGGCGCCACCGGGTAGCGGTATGCCTCGGCATCCGGTGTGGCGGCAACGCGCTCCAGGAAGAGGGCCGCCACGCTCGGCGGACGGTTCTCGATCAGTGTCTGTGTGTCGCTCACGACATCCTCCGGGGCCCGCGGCAGCGCGGCTGGCTCAGTGCGGCTGGTTTCTACCCGCGAGGCGTTGTTTAACTCGCGAGTAACTATCGAGCAGGGATCAGAGTAAGGCGCGACCGGCCCCTACGTAAGAGGCGACGGTCTGCGATCTTGCGAATCCCCGGATTCTTCACCTTCGGACCGGCTACGCTGCGTCTAGTGCGTCGCGAGAGCCAAGCACGCGCTACTCCTTGACACTTGCTGTCAACCGGGCTGGTTCCAACCCGGCTGGTGCTGATCGCGTAAGACCCGACCGCTCGTCGAGTGGCCGAGCAGCGTGAGCCAGGAATCCCCCGGCTTCGGCCGGAGGAGGGTTCAATTCGTACAGAGAGCGACCGCTCCCGCACCAAGGGCCCGCCGCACTTCGCGACGGGCCCTCGTTGTATCCCGTTGTTACCCGTGGTTACTTCTTGCCCTTGCCCGACCCCGCGCTGTCATCACTGGAGAGCACGGCGATGAAGGCCTCCTGGGGAACCTCCACGGAACCCACCATCTTCATTCGCTTCTTGCCCTCCTTCTGCTTCTCCAGGAGCTTGCGCTTGCGGGAGATGTCGCCGCCGTAGCACTTGGCGAGGACGTCCTTGCGGATGGCGCGGATGGTCTCGCGGGCGATCACCCGGGAGCCGATGGCGGCCTGGATCGGCACCTCGAAGGCCTGTCGCGGGATGAGCTCACGCAGCTTGGCGACGAGCCGCACCCCGTACGCGTACGCCGCGTCCTTGTGCGTGACCGCCGAGAAGGCGTCCACCTTGTCGCCGTGCAGCAGGATGTCGACCTTGACCAGGCTGGAGGCCTGCTCGCCGGTGGGCTCGTAGTCCAGGGAGGCGTAACCGCGCGTCTTGGACTTCAGCTGGTCGAAGAAGTCGAAGACGATCTCCGCGAGCGGGAGGGTGTAGCGGATCTCGACCCGGTCCTCGGAGAGGTAGTCCATGCCCAGCAGGGTGCCGCGCCGGGTCTGGCACAGCTCCATGATCGAGCCGATGAACTCGGAGGGCGCGAGGATCGTGGCGCGTACGACGGGCTCGTACACGTCGTCGATCTTCCCCTCGGGGAACTCGCTCGGGTTGGTGACCGTGTGCTCGGAGCCGTCCTCCATGACCACGCGGTAGACCACGTTGGGCGCGGTGGCGATGAGGTCGAGGCCGAACTCGCGCTCCAGCCGCTCACGGATCACGTCGAGGTGCAGCAGGCCCAGGAAGCCGACGCGGAAGCCGAAGCCGAGGGCGGCGGAGGTCTCCGGCTCGTACACCAGCGCGGCGTCGTTGAGCTGAAGCTTGTCGAGGGCATCGCGCAGCTCGGGGTAGTCGGAGCCGTCCAGCGGATACAGACCCGAGAAGACCATCGGCTTCGGGTCCTTGTAACCGCCGAGAGCCTCGGTGGCGCCCTTGTGCAGGGTGGTGATCGTGTCACCGACCTTGGACTGGCGGACGTCCTTCACACCGGTGATGAGGTAGCCGACCTCACCGACGCCGAGGCCGTCGGCCGACTTCATCTCGGGCGCCGAGACACCGATCTCCAGCAGCTCGTGCGTCGCGCCGGTGGACATCATCCGGATCCGCTCACGCTTGTTGAGCTGGCCGTCGATGACTCGTACGTACGTCACGACGCCGCGGTAGGAGTCGTAGACGGAGTCGAAGATCATCGCGCGCGCGGGCGCGTCGGCGACACCGACCGGGGCCGGGATCTCGGCGACCACCTTGTCGAGAAGCGCCTCGACACCCAGGCCCGTCTTGGCGGAGACCTTGAGGACGTCCTCGGGGTCGCAACCGATCAGGTTGGCGAGCTCCTCGGAGAACTTCTCCGGCTGGGCGGCGGGCAGGTCGATCTTGTTCAGTACAGGAATGATCTTGAGGTCGTTCTCCATCGCCAGGTAGAGGTTGGCGAGGGTCTGGGCCTCGATGCCCTGGGCGGCGTCGACGAGGAGGACGGTGCCTTCGCAGGCGGCGAGCGACCGCGAGACCTCGTACGTGAAGTCGACGTGCCCCGGGGTGTCGATCATGTTGAGGATGTGCGTGTTGCCGGGCTCGTGGGTCGGAGCCCAGGGCAGGCGCACCGCCTGGGACTTGATCGTGATGCCGCGCTCGCGCTCGATGTCCATCCGGTCGAGGTACTGAGCACGCATCTGCCGCTGCTCGACGACGCCGGTCAGCTGGAGCATCCGGTCGGCGAGCGTGGACTTGCCGTGGTCGATGTGCGCGATGATGCAGAAATTGCGAATCAGAGCCGGGGCGGTACGGCTCGGCTCGGGCACATTGTTAGGGGTCGCGGGCACGCAGGGTCCTGTCTCTTGAGGCGCCTTGTGCCTCGGGTCGGATCGATACGTAGGCTCCATGGTCCCACGGGCGGCGACCGGGAACCGTTTTGGGCGGTCGGCGGTGCCACTGGTAGCCTGGGTGGCTGTGCCTCATGCCCTCTCAGCGCGAGGCACTCTCCAGAAATTCACCGGTGCGGGTCCCCTGCGGCCCCGTGCCAGAACCTGAAAAGGCTCATTCGTGGCGAACATCAAGTCCCAGATCAAGCGGATCAAGACCAACGAGAAGGCCCGGCTGCGCAACAAGGCCGTCAAGTCCTCCCTGAAGACCGCGATCCGCAAGGCCCGCGAGGCCGCTGCCGCGGGTGACGCCGAGAAGGCCACCGAGTACCAGCGCGCTGCCGCGCGTCAGCTCGACAAGGCCGTCTCGAAGGGCGTCATCCACAAGAACCAGGCCGCCAACAAGAAGTCGGCGCTTGCTTCCAAGGTCGCTTCCCTCAAGGGCTGAACCTCTCTCTGATCTGACCGGTCCCACGGGACCGACCGGTCCTACGGGACCGAACCGCCGGAAGGACCCAGAGCGGGCCCTCTCTCATCCGCTCCCGACCGGCACCTCAAGGATCCGCGCGCGGCCTGCGTTCGCCACGCGGGCGCGGATCCGGCAGCTTGAACCGAAGGCCCCGCCACCGTCCCCTTCCCCAGGGGTACGAGGCGGGGCCTTCGTCGTGCGGTCAGCGGGCGGCGCGGCCCATCAGGTCGACGACCTCCCCGAGGAAGCCCTCGTCGAGCATGGTGGAGACCGCGGTGTCGCCGTCGTCGCCGTGGCCCGCGTCGTGGCAGGCGACGCCCACCAGGTGGCCGCCGGGCAGTTCGAAGGTGGCGAAGGACCACTCGCCGTGCGAGGCGGGGGCGCCCTGCGGGGTGAGCAGGGTGGAGTGGTCCGCGTCGAAGCCGAACTGGGTGAAGCCCATCCGCATGCCCTGCCCGAGCGCCTTGGTGTAGGCCTCCTTCAGGACCCAGGTGTTCACGAGGTCGTGCTGCTGCGCGTCCGGGGGCAGGGTGGCGAGGCGGCGGCGCTCGTCCGGGGTGCACAGGTGCCGCTGGACCGCCGAGTACTGGATGCGGCGGTCGGCCCGCTCGGTGTCGACGCCGATCCGGCCGCGCCGGCTCAGGCCCACCACCAGCAGGTCGCCGGTGTGGCTGAGGCTCACCTCGATCTGGTCGCAGCCGCGCAGATACGGTCGGCCGCCCGCCTTGGAGGCGAGTTCCACGGCGTCCGGCGGGGTCTGCAGGGCGGCACCCGCCGTGTATTTGAGGAGCAGGCGGGAGGCGGCGAAGCGGTCGCGGGCCTGGGGGTCGGTCAGGGCGTGCAGTCGCTGCCAGTCGCGGGTGCCGAGCAGCGGGCGCAGCCGGGGGTCGGCGAGGGTGGCGGGCAGCCAGTCGTGCCAGGACGCGTGGACGACGACGTGGCCGTGCCAGGCCATCGACTGCCTGACCCGGCTCCAGGGGCTGTCCGGTCCGGGCATGAGGAGGGGTGGGGCTACGGCGGGACTGTTCACGGGGTACCTGCTTCCGCCAGGGGTGCGTCGTGGAGATCGAAACCGCGGCCGGCCCGGAAGCGTGCCAGCAGTTCCTCCGTGACGCGGTCGACGCAGTCCGCGGGGAGGGGCGGCAGGGTGAGGCCGAGGCGGCGGCCCAGCCGGTGCAGGGCGAGGACGAGCCAGGCGGGGTCGGCGAGGAAACCGTCGGCGCGCTGCTCCCAGGTGGCGAGGGCGGCGCCGGCCGCGCAGAGCACGGCGTGCCGGTCGGCGAGCGCGGGCATGACGGGGCTGGTGAGCGCCGCCCGGTCGCCGGGTTCCAGGGCGCGGCAGCTGCCGCGCAGGTCGAGCAGGCAGTCGCGGAAAGCGACGGCCGTCGCGCGAAGGACTTCGCCGTACGGGCCCGGGGCGCCGTTCTCGGCGAGGCGGGCGGTGGAGGCGCTGAGGGCGGCGGCCAGGAAGTCGCCGCCGCCGGCGACCTGGAGGGCGCCGAGGTCCAGGGCGGGTATCTGCGCCTCGGGGCGGAACAGCGCGGGCGGGGGCTCTGCCTCCGTGCCCCAGGAGGTGCGGGCCAGCAGGGGCAGTTGGGGGATCACGACGGCCTGGCAGGAGGCGGTGCCGGCGTGACCGAGGCCGGCGGCGGGCAGGTCGCGCAGCAGTTTGGAGAGCATGCCCTGGTCGGTGTCGCGGCTGTAGCCGCCGGCGCCGAGCACGGTGGCCAGCTCCTCCAGGTCGTCGCGGAGCAGGTCCGGTACGAGGTACTTGAGCCCGGCGGCTGCGAGGTGGGCGCTGGCGGGCAGCAGGGAGAGGGCGCGCGCCACGGCGGTGGCGCAGCTGTCGCCGGCCAGGAGGTCCGCGAACACCCCTGCCAGGACGCCGCGTTGGCGGCGGCCGAGGGTGCCGGTGGCGAGCGCCGCGCGTACGGCGGAGCGCAGCACCGTGTCCACGGAGGCGATCACCGCGCCGGTGATGAGGGTGCGGTTGAGCTGGAAGGTGCGCAGGGCGAGGCGTACGCCGGTGCCCTCCGCGCCGACCAGGGTGTCGCCCGGCACCCGGCAGTCCTCGAACTCGTAGCCGGCGAAACGGCAGCCACGCATGCCGGTGGTGGGGCGCCGGGTGAGCAACCGGAGCCCGGCGCCGCGGAGTTGACCGGGGTCGAGCAGGAACACCGAGTGGGCGGCGGAGCCGGGGGCCGGGTCGGTGCGGACGTAGGCGACGATCGCGCCCGCCCGCTCGGCGTTGATGACGACGTCCTTGCGGCCGCGCAGCAGATGTCCGTCGCCGTACGGCATCGCCTCCACCTCGCCGCGGAGCATCGCGGTGCCGTGCGCGAGGGAACGGTGGACGATGGCGGCCCGCCCGCCGGAGCCGAGCAGCCGGGCCACGGAGGCCTGCTGACTCGGCGAACCGGCGGCGAAGACGGGCGCGGCGGCGAACAACGAGGTGATGCCGTACCCGAACCCGAGCGCGACGTCGCGCCGAAAGACCGGCCGCAACATGCGCACCAGCCCGTCGGCGTCACACAGCCGCCCACCCAGCCCGACCGGCACCAACTCGCCCCCGAACCCCTCTCCGTCGAGCAACTCCTCGGCCTCCGCGAGCAGTTCGCAACCGTCATCGGCGGACAGCAGGGCACGGAAGCCGAGGGGGTTGGCGGGGTCACCGGGGTCACCGAGACGGCGTTCCAGGCGGGCGGCTCGGTGGTGGATGTCGGTGGGGGGTGGGGTGTTGGGATCGGGCGGGGTGGTCGGGGTCATGGTGGGTTCGGGGGCCAGGTGTGGTGGGGTCATGGGCTCGGGTCTTCTTTTGTCGCCTGGGCGTACAGGGGGTGCAGTTCGCCTCTGAGGTACATGTCGCGCATCAGGGAGCGGCGTACCTTGCCGCTGGTGGTGCGGCGTACCGTGCCGGGGCGGACCAGGAGGACTCGGCCCGGTTCGGCGCCGAACTCGCCGTGCAGGCAGCCGCGCACCCGGTCGGCCAGGTCGGCCAGTTGGCGGGGGTTCCAGCCGGTGCCGTGGACCTCCTGGATGGCCACGATCTGCTCCCGCTCGGCGGGCGCGGAGAGCACCACCGCCGAGCCGAACGGGGCGCCGCAGCGGGCCAGTTGGCGTTCGGCCTCCTGTGGGTGCAGGGTGCGGCCGTCGACCAGGAGGGCGTCCTTGATGCGGCCGGTGACGTACAACTCGCCGTCGAGCAGGGCGCCGAGGTCGCCGGTGCGCAGAAAGCCTCGTTGGCCGCAGGCCGTTGCGGCGCCGAAGGCCGCGGTCTCCGTGGGCCGGCGCCAGTAGCCGGCGGCGACGGTCTCGCCGCGGACCCAGATCTCCCCCACCGAACCGTCCGGCAGCACCGCCGAGTTCGCCGGGTCGACGATGCGTACGGTGACCGAGGCGGGGCGTCCACTGCCGACGACCGTGCGCACCGGGCGGCCCGGGACCGGCGGGTTGAGCGCGCCTCGCTCCAGGTCCTCGGCGCCGACGGTGGCCCTCGTCGCGGGACCCGAACCGCCGACGCTGACCAGCAGGGTCGCCTCGGCGAGCCCGTAGCCGGTGACCAGGGCCTCGGGGCGCAGGCCCGCGGCGGCGAAGCGGTTCGTGAATGCGGCCTGGGTGACGGCGGAGACGGGTTCGGAGGCGTTGACGGCGAGGTTCAGCCGGCCGAGGTCGAGTGCCGCGAGGTCGGCGTCCGTGACGGCGGCCAGGCAGCGGGCGTACGCCGAGTCGGGGGCGGCGGTGACGGTGACGCCGTGCCGTGCGACCTCGTGCAGCCAGCGCAACGGGTCGGCGGCGAACAGCTGTTGGGGCATGAGGACGGCGGTGGCGCCGAGCCACAGCGGGTGCAGCAGCTGGCCGACCAGGCCCAGGTCGTGGTGGAGCGGCAGCCAGCCGCCGATGCGGTCGGTGCGGTCGGTGCGCAGGGCCCGGCGCAGGCTCTCCATGGTGGCGAGCAGATTGGCATGGGTGATGCGGACGCCCCGCGGGGTGGCGGTGCTGCCCGAGGTGTACTGGATCAGGGCGGTGTCGGCGGCTTCGGCCGCGGGCGGTCGCCGGTCGGCCGTACCGGAGGGCAGGTTGTCCACGGCGAGCGTCACCACCGCCGAGCGGCCGGCGCCGGCGAGGCGGCGGGAGAACTCGGGGGCGTGCGCGGAGTGGGTGAGCAGCAGTGTGGCGTCGGTGTCCGCGGCGATGGCGGCGGTGCGCTCGGCGGACGCACGGGAGGCGTCCGGCGGCGGTACGGGGACCGCGACGGCACCGGCGTACAGGCAGCCGAGCAGGGCCGCCACCGTGTCCGGTCCGCTGTCGGTGACGACCAGGACCGGGGCGCCCGCGACCCGGCGGCCGTCCAGTGCGGCGGCCACGGCGCGGGCCCGGGCGTCGAGTTCGCGATAGGTGCGGCCGGTGGGCCGGCCCGCCTCGTCCAGGCAGAGCAGAGCGGTGTCCTGGGCACTCGCGGCGAACCGTTGTGCCAGAGCATGTGTGAAGCTCCTCGCTGGTGTCATCCCTCTGCTCCCCCTGCGTCGGCACGGATGTCTGTCCACCCCACTCTCCGCGCCGGTACTAAACGGACGCTTGAAGATCAACTGTGCTGGTCACCTCCGGGATCGCTCACCTACGGAATCCGGGCGCCCCGTCGAGCAGGTCGTGCAGCAGCGCCAGCTCCTGCGAGCTGAGCGGTTCGTCGGGGCGCAGTCGTTCCGGGTGGCCGGGCGGCGGGCCGTCCGCGTCGGCGGCGACCATCAGCCGGAAGCCGTCGTCGAGGCCGCGGAGTCTGGCCCGGGTGCCGTCCGCGGCCGTGAGGTACAGGTCGACGCCGCCGTAGATCATGAGGGCCTCGCCCACCGGGCGCAGCCAGCGGCCGAGCCGGCGGCGCCAGTGGCCGGGACGCTTCCGTCGTGCCATGTCAGAGCACACCTTTCAAGCCGCGCGGTCCATTCATCTCGGTCGCCTCTCCCTTCGCCTCCGGCCGTGCGGCGGCCGGGCGGCAGGGAGGATGAGAGGGCAGGCTGGAGGATTGCTGGATCTTGGGTGGAGGAGCCGCGAACATGGGTGTCGCACCGGGTCGGGTTCAGGCCATCAGCTTTGGCCACGACTTACGGCATACTTGGCCGAGACTGACTCAACTGAGGCTCGGGGGGCCTAAGTGGTACGAGTTCTGATTGCCGAAGACATGCACATGTTGCGCAAGGCACTGGTCTCACTGATCCAGCTGGAATCGGGCCTGGAGATCGTGGCGGAGCTGTCGTCCGGCTCGGACATCGTGCCGACCGCTCTCGCCCTGCGACCGGATGTGGCCGTTCTCGACATCGACCTGCCCGGCACCGACGGCATCACGGCCGCGGCCGCGCTGCACACCTCGGTGCCGGAGTGCCGCACCCTGATCCTCACCAGCCTCGGCCGGCCCGGGAACCTGCGGCGGGCGCTGGCCGCCCATGTCTCCGGCTTCCTGCCGAAGGACTCCGACCCGGACGCGCTGTGCGAGGCGATCCGCAAGGTCGCCGCGGGTGAGCGCGTCATCGACCCCGAACTCGCCCTCGCCACCCTGGACTCCGGGCCGTCGCCGCTCACCGACCGGGAGCGGGAGGTGCTGCAACTGGCGGCGGAGGGCCACGAGCCGTCGCACATCGCCTCCCGGCTCCACCTCTCCTCCGGCACGGTGCGCAACTATCTGACGTCGGCCGTCAGCAAGCTCAACGCCCGCAACAGGCTGGACGCGATCCGCATAGCCCGCGAGGCGGGCTGGCTGCAGGCGCTGTAGGCGCCCGGCACTGGAGCGCCCTCGGAACGGGGCCCCGCGGAGGGCGCCGGGGTCGACCGGCGCCCTCCTCGTGTCTAACCCACCGGCTCCAGCGTGACCTCTGCCGCCAGTTCGAACCAGCCGTCGGTGCGGGCTCCCGCCGTGAGGTGGCCGCCGACCGCCGTCACGCGCGTCGACAGGTTGCCGATGCCGCTGCCGCCCCCGCGGGAGTCGAGCACGGGCTTTCCGGGGCCGTCCACCCCGTCGTTGACCAGGGAGAGCCGTACCGCGCCCGCCACCCGCTCGGCGGTGATCCGGCACTGTCTGGCCTGGCTGTGCCGCAGCACGTTGGTCAGGCCCTCGCGGAGCAGGGTCGCCAGGACCGTGTCCACGTCGCAGGGGAGTTCGCCGCAGTCGAGGCGGACCTGCGCCCGGATGCCGACACCGCCCAGCATGGCGGTAGCGTTCTCGGCCTCCCTGCTCAGGCTCATGCGGTGGTTGCCGCCCGCCACGATCCGCACGTCGGCCAGCGCCTGCCGGGCTATCTGCAGCACCTCGGTCAGTTCGGCCTGGGCCCGTACCGGCTTCACCGGCGCGAGCCTGCGCACCAGTTCGCACTTGAGGGTGATCGCGGAGAGGCTGAAGCCCAGCAGGTCGTGCAGGTCGCGGGCGAAGCGGAGCCGTTCGTTGATCACGGCGAGGCGGGCGATCTCGGCGCGGGACCAGTGCAGTTCGGAGGCGAGCTGGGCCATGCGGGACAGTCCGAAGACCACGAGGGCGCAGATCACGTCGTACGCGGACTCGTAGACGACGTCCTGTACGGCGGTGCCCACGGCGTACAGCGCGACGTTGCTGCTGATGATGACGCCGGCGCAGACCGGCCAGGCGGCGGCCGTGGGCAGCACCAGCAGGGCGGAGCCGGCGAGGAAGCCGGGCACGCCCACCCAGTACTGGCCGAACAGCAGGAACGGCACGAACTGGAAGACCGTCTGCAGACCCAGCGCGACGTACTGCGGCAGTCCGGTCCACCGGGCGGACCAGGGCAGCCGCCAGTGGAACGACTGGGCCAGCTGGAGGCCGAGCAGGGCCAGGAGGCAGAGCTCCGCGCCCACCATCTCGGGGGCGCCCGCCTCGTAGGAGAGCGTGACCACCGTGAGGACGAGGAAGTAGCCGGCGAGGACCGCGAGGGTGATCGCGGCGGCGGCCAGGGGCACCATGTCCGCGTGGCCGGCCTCGCGTGTCGCGGCCGGCGGGGCGTCGGGTTCCTGCACGTCGTGCCGGGCCAGGCGGGAGCGCCGCTCCGGCGCGGCCGGCTCGCTCAGCGGCAGCACGGCGTCGAGGCGGAACCAGCCGTCGTCGCCGGGGGCGTGCGCGAGCGAACCGCCGAGCACCGAGATCCGGCGCTGCAGTGCGACGAGTCCGCCGTCGGGGACCGAGCGCGCGGCGCGTGCCGTGCGGCCGACCCCGTCGTTGGCGAGGCTGAGCCGCACGGAGCAGCCCTCCTGCTCGGCCCTGATGACGCACTGCTCGGCCTTGCTGTGCCGGAGCATGTTGGTCAGTCCCTCGCGCAGCGCGGCGGCGAGGGCGCTGTCCACGGGGCCCGGCAACTGCCCGCAGTCGTAGTGCAGATGGGTGCGGATGCCGGCCGCGGCCAGCATGGAGACGGCCGCGTCGGCTTCGCCGGACAGCGACATCTCGCGGTAGCCCCGGCTGACCGAGCGGACGTCGGCGAGGGCCTTGCGGGAGGTGTCGAGTATCTCGGTGAGCTCCCGCTCCGCCTTGGACGGCGCGTCAGCGATGAGGCGGTAGGCCAGTTCACACTTGAGGGAGACCGCCGAGAGGCTGAAGCCGAGCACGTCGTGCAGGTCGCGGGCGAAGCGCAGCCGCTCACCGGCCACCGCGAGCCGGGACAGTTCGGCGCGCGAGCGGTGCAGCTGCACGATCATGTCGGACATCCGGGACAGGCCGATCACGATCAGCGGGATCAGCACGGCCTCGACGGCGGCGTACGCGAAGCCGGCCCAGTCGGTCCTGAAGTGGTAGAAGACCGCCGACTCCCCGACCGCGCCCAGCGCGAACAGCAGCCAGCCGGTCACCGCGGGGAACACCAGCACCGCGGAGGCCGTGAGGAAGGCGGTCATCCCGCCCCACGCCACCCCGAACACCGTGAGCGGCAGATAGGCGAGCAGGCCCTGCAGGCCCCAGGACGCGTATCTGAGCCGGGTCATGGCCGGAAAGAGCCGCGGGAAGGAGTGCCCGAGTTGCAGCACCAGGATCGCGGCGAAGCCGAGCAGCGCGCCGGCGAGCTCCCAGGCGGGCGGGTGTTCGGCCCAGACGTACGAGCCGTCGATGACGAAGAAGCCGACGAGGACGACCGCCGTGATGGCCACCGCTTTGCGCGGTGGTAGTTCCTGACTGCCGGCCGGGACGGGTTCCCCGCCCGCACGGCCGACTGTGATTGTGCTCAAAATTCCCCCATGGTTCACGGTGCTCGGTCAAAGCACGTTCCCGGCCCGGAATCATAAAGAATCATCGTCCCTGATCAGTAGCACTTGTGCAGTCCTCGTAGCTCCGCCACCGGGTGCGGCGCCTTCGGCGAGCAGTCCGGCGGCGGCCGCGTAGCAGCGTGCGGCGCGTGCGACGGCGGGCGGGGGGTGTGCCCGGGCGGCGCCGCCGTCGCGGCCGCGCAGCCGGTCCAGGAGGCGGTCGGCCTCGGGGCCGTGCAGTTCGAGGCGGTGCTGCAGGCGCCGGGAGTGCAGGACCGTGGTGCGCCCGTCGCGCCGTATGACGACGTCGTTGCGCAGGTGTGCTCCGGGGCCCGGTTCGGCGGGCGTCGGGTGGAAGCCGGCCTCGGGTGCCACGGGCACCACACTCAGGCAGAGGGCCGCGCCGGCCGCCAGGTGCCGTACGACGACGTCCTGGTGTGCGCCGAGGAAGGCGAGGAGTTCCCGGGACGCGTCGTCCCAGTGCTCCTCGGGCACCTCGTAGCCGGGGAAGCCGGGGACCACGTTGGCGAGGGAGACGGGGCCGAGCAGCATCCGGCGCAGTGCCTCTCGGACGGCGGGGGTGGGCCGCGGGACGAAGCGTCGGCCCCACGGCGTGCGCAGCAGGGCGCCGTCGCCGTCGAACCGGACCGTGACGTCCTCGCGCAGCGACCACAGCTCCGAGAGTTCGGGGGCCGCGAGCCGGTCGATGCGCATGAGGGTCCTTCCGGGGATGGGTGTGGGGGGAGCGGGTGGAGACAACTGCCGCTACAGGAACAGCGGTACGGGGTTGAGGTCGTCGTACGGGGTCGGTCTGGCGAGTCTGCCCAGTTTCACCGGTACGTCGAACAGCCGGCCCGGGGCGAAGCGTGCCCAGTGCGGGCGCAGGCCCGGCACCACGACGCGGACCACCGGGAGGCCGACGTCGGGTCTGCTCTGGTCGAGGACGAGCAGCTCCATGCCGTGTGCGCGCAGCAGGTCGACGGCCGCCTCGATGTCGTCGCGCAGGTCGTCGCGGGGTGTGTACGGGTGGGTGTGCGGCCCGGTGGGGGTCGAGCCGTCGGGGAGCAGGTAGGGGTGGGCGGCCGTGGTGGCCGTGCGCAGCCAGTGGCCGACGTCCGGGTCGTCGGCGGCGGAGCCGCGGTCGGCGACGCCCTCGACGACGTGCGGCATCATCTGGTTGAGCTCGGTCAGGGCGCGGCGCAGGGCGACGCGTACGTCGAAGTGGGCGCCGAAGCCGAACATGATCTCCTCGCTCTCGCCGGGGGCCCGGTCGGTGCGCCGGGAGACCGCCGCCAGTACGGGGATGCCGAGGTCGGCGGTGAGGTCGAGGACCCACACCTCGCGGTCCAACGAGGCGTGCACGCGGCGCAGTTCGGTGGTCCAGGGGTCGTCGAAGGCGTCCAGGTCGACGGCGGGGTGGTGGGTGCGGTTGTACCACCACAGGGCGAGCGCGTCACGTTCGACGAGTTCGAGGAAGCCCTGCAGCACGGCGTCCTCCAGGGTGCCGCCGGCCGCCGTGCCGTTGGAGTTGGCGAGGCAGCACACGTGGCCGGGGGGCTGCGGGACGCCGTAGTACAGGAGCGAGGTGGGCAGCAGCTTCTGGCGGTTCTCGGTCAGCGACCACAGGGGGGTCCAGCCGGTCTCGGCGTCCTCGTCGAAGGGGTCGCCGACGTACTGGAAGGAGCTGTGGCCGGCGTTCCAGGCGGCCCGGCCAGTGAACTGGCGCGGGTCGTAGAGCTGCACGGCGTCCGGGTGCACGGCGGCCGGGGCGAGTTCGCGGTAGCTGCCGGTCACGACCGACTCGCCGCCCTCGTAGTGGCCGCAGTGCCGTTCGAGGGCCTCGGCGAACGCGCCGACCTCGGCCTGCAGGGCGGTGGTGCCCTTGCCGCCGCAGCTGCTGCGCAGGCCGGCCCGCAGGGCGCCGAGGCCGTGGCCGGCCGCCGGGTTGGTGCCGGCGCAGTAGGAGTGGAAGAACTCGGGGCCGCGGGCGTCGCGGCGGATCTCCCGGACCAGGCCGGTCACCGGGTCGATGTGGTGGCCGAAGCGCTCCAGCAACTGGCGTGGGGTGAGGCTGCGGTGGCCGCCGCCCTCGGTGTCGTGCTTGATGCGGGAGCGCAGCTCCACGGGGGCCTGCACCTGGGCGGCCGTCATGCCGGGTTCGCCGCAGGTGGGGCACTGGGGGCGGCGGCGTACGGGGTGCAGTCCGGCGGTGAGCGCGAGGCCGTCGAGCGTGCGCAGGGCGAGCTGGCTCGGGTGACGGAAGCCGGAGAGCCACTTGGTGGCCTCCAGGGCGGCCGTCTGGAGGGCGGCGAGGCGGGCGGCGCGCAGCGCGCAGGAGGGGCGCGGCACGGGGCCGGAGCGGCCCAGCATGCGCTGGACGTGCGCCTCCACCGGCCGTGTACGCCACAGCCGTTCGGCCAGACAGGCCCAGCACGGCCCGTCCGGGTCCCCGAGGAACGGCCCCACCCACTGCTCGGTCCCCTCGGTCCGCACCGGCAGCCAACGCCGCCCGGCGGCCCGGTGCTCGGCGTCGACGACGGCGAGGGCGGGATCGAGGTAGTCGTCACAGGCGACGATGGTGAGGGCGCCGCCGGGGGCCTGCGGGTCCGCCGTCGACGCGGCACACGTCTCCGCGCCGCACGCCTGCACACCGCCCGGCCGCACGGCCGGTGTCTGCGCGCCACGCGCCTCGGCACCGTCCGCGCCGGCGGCCCGCGTCTGCGAACCACCGGACCGCGCACCGTCCGTACGCGCGCCCCGCTTCCCCGCACAACACCCCTGCAGGCCATCCGCCCCGACCCCTCGCGTCTCCGCGTCGGGATCCAGCACCGTCAAGCCCACTGCCCGCAACGCGGCGGCCAGTTCGCGGGCGTCGGTGTTGCCTACCGAGAGGGCGCGTACCGTGCCGGTTCCGCGGCCCTCCGCCGCCGCGGAACCGTTGAGGCCGGCTGCCTCCCAGTAGGCCTGCTCGGCCTCCTCCTCCGGTGCCGCCGCGTGGTCGCGGGCGGCCAGCAGGCCGGCACCGTCGAGGCGGTCCACCAGGTGGGCGGTCTGGACGGCCGGGAGGGTGTCCGCGGCGTCGCGAGCGATCCGGTCCAGGGGCCGGGTGCCGTCCAGGAGCGGGGCCAGGCGGGCGATCTGCTCGCCGTGCAGGGCGGTCACCCGCTGGTCGGAGATCAGGTACACCGCTTCACCGGGCACCTGCTCGACCCGCAGGTGCGGCTTGAACCCCAGCAGCGGGGCGGCGCTCTCGGCAGCGCCCATCAGGCGCGGTGGGCCACGACGTCGGCGGAGGCCGGCAGCTGCGTCACACCGCAGATGTGCGTCATCAGCGGAGCCTGCTGAGCGGTGGCGTTCCGCCCGAACTCCTCGATCACCAGGTCGTCCTGGCCAACCGTCGCGACAAAAGTGTTCAGCTGCATGGCAATCCATCCCTTGGTCAGTGGGCTGACGTTGATGGGGGGTCCCCCGTGGCACTCGCTGTTCGGTCGTGCCGACATGGAGAACCCTGCCGCCGGAACCCGCCCCTCCCCAGTGCCACGGTCACGGGATGCACATGAAACTTTCACACCCGTCGCCGGGACAGCCGCATGCCCGGTTCAGGAGGACGGCACTGGCCGGAAACACCGCCCGATGAGAGCTTCTGAGGGTGTTGCAGCCGGGCCCGATACGACGGGGAGGTCCGGCGGATCCAACCCCGGAGGAACCCACGATGGAGATCAAGGTGCTCGGCCCACTCATGGCCGAAACGGGTGGCTCATCGATCGTCCCCAGCGCCGGCAAGCCCCGGCAGATCCTGGCCCTGCTGTCCGTGTACGCGAACCAGGTCGTGCCCGTACCGACGCTGATGGAGGAGATCTGGGGCGGCGACATGCCCCGCAGCGCGCTGACCACGCTGCAGACCTACATCCTCCAGCTGCGCCGCCTGATCGGGAAGGCGCTCGGACCCGACAGCCCGTACGGCGCCCGGGACGTGCTCGCCACACGGCACGGCGGGTACCTGCTGGAGGTGCAGCCCGGCTCGGTGGACGTGCACGAGTACGACCGGCTGGTGGCGACCGCCCGGGCCGAGGCCGACCGCGGCGACGACACCACGGCGGCCGCCCTGTACCGGGACGCGCTCGGCATGTGGCGCGGACCGGCCCTGGTGGACGTACGCCTCGGCCCGCTCCTGGAGATCGAGCTGGTGCGTCTCGAGGAGAGCCGTCTGGAGGTGCTCGAGCAGCGCATCGACTGCGACCTGCGGCTCGGCCGGCACATGCAACTGCTCGCCGAACTCACCTCTTTGACGGCCCGTCACCCGCTGCACGAGGGGCTGCACGCCCAGTGCATGGTGGCGCTGTACCGCTCGGGGCGGCAGTGGCAGGCGCTGGACGTCTACCAGAACCTGCGCCGCGGCCTCGCCGAGGAGCTGGGCCTCGACCCTTCGGTGCGGCTGCAGCACCTGCACCACGCGGTGCTCGCCGGGGACCCTTCCCTGGACTCGGCGACCTCCACGGGGCGCCGGACGCTCGACCTGTTCGCAGCCTGAACCCGTACGTCCACGCACGCGCCGGACCCCGCCCCTGCCGAGGGGGGCGGGGTCCGGCGCGTGCGGTGCTCGATCGGGGCTCTAGCGGGCGGTCGCACGGTGCCCCGCAACTCTTCTGTCGAACCTGGGGGGATCACCTTGCGAGTCATCGACCTGTCGTCCGCCGTGGACGCGGCCGGGTGGGAACCGGACCCGATCGTCCACGAGATCATGACGCCCGCCGAGGGTGCCCGGCACATGGCGGCGGAGATGAAGGAACACTTCGGCCTCGACTTCGACCCCGCCGACCTGCCCGGCGGTGAACTGCTCTCACTGGACACGCTCACCCTGACCAGCCACACCGGCACCCATGTGGACGCGCCCTCGCACTACGGCTCGGTCGGCGACTACGGCCGGCCGCGCAACATCGACGAGATGCCGCTCGACTGGTTCCTGCGCCCGGCGGTGGTGCTGGACGTCTCCGACGTCGGCACCGGTGTCATCGGGGTGGAGCGGATCGAGAAGGCGATCGCCAACGCCGGGTACGAGCCGCGGCCGCTCGACATCGTGCTGCTGCACACCGGCGCCTCCCAACACGCCGGTACACCGCGGTACTTCACCGACTTCGCCGGGCTCGACGGCCCGGCCACCGACCACCTCCTCGACCTCGGGGTCCGCGTCATCGGCACCGACGCCTGGAGTCTGGACGCCCCCTTCGGGCACATGATCCGCGCCTACCAGGAGACCGGTGACCGCTCGGTGCTGTGGCCGGCCCACTTCGCCGGACGGCGCCGGGAGTACTGCCAGGTGGAGCGGCTCGCGCAGCTCGACACCCTGCCCGCGCACGGCTTCCAGGTGTCCTGCTTCCCCGTGAAGATCGCCGGTGCGGGAGCGGGCTGGACCCGGGCCGTGGCCCTGATCGAGGAATGAGACTCCGTACGAGTACGGAGATGGCGGCACCCTGGCTGTTCTGCTTCCACCACGCGGGCGCCGGCATCTCCTCCTTCGCCCGCTGGCAGCGGGACCTCGGCGACGCGGCCGAGGTGGTGCCGGTCCTGCTGCCGGGACGGGGGCCGCGGTCCCGGGAGGCGCGCATCACCGACGCCGCCGAACTCATGGGCGAGCTACGGGAGTTGATCCTGCCGCTGCTGGACCGCCCGTATCTGCTCTACGGGCACAGCCTGGGCGGGCTCGTCGCGCACGCGCTGACCCTCGCCCTGGAGGAGGACGGGCTGCATCCGCCGGCGCGGGTGGTGATCGGGGCCGTGCCGCCGCCGCATCTGCGCAATCTGCTGCTGCGCAGCATCGGCCTGTCGGACCATCAACTCCTCGAACTGCTCGTCGACTTGGACGCGGTGCCGGCGGAGGCCGCGGGGCGGGACGTGTCCCTGTGGCGGCGGCGGGTGGTGCCGGCGCTCCGCGACGACCTGCGGCTCGGCGAGTCGCTGTGCCGGACGGGCGCGGGGACCCGGCTGCGCACCCCGCTGATCGCGCTCGCCGGGCGGGACGACCCGATCTCCCCGCTGGCGGACATGGCCGAGTGGGCGGACTACACGGACGCCGAGTTCCGGCTGCAGACCCTGCCGGGCGGCCACTTCTTCGTACGGGAGCGGTCCGTGCCGCGGCTGCTGCGTGAGGTGGCCGAGGAGCTGCGGGAGCCGTTCCAAGACGAGTCGAGTGCGGATCAAGACACCCCGTCGAGACTCGTCGCAACAGCTGACCGATCAGAGAGGTGACGCAGCCGTGCTGCATTCTCCCGGGGCGATCCCCCGCGACCCGCGAACCGAGGAGGCCCGATGAGCCGACGCGTCGTCATTACCGGAATCGGTGTGGTCGCCCCCGGCGGCGTCGGCACCAAGGAGTACTGGTCCCTGCTGACCGAGGGCCGCACCGCGACCCGGGCGGTCACGCTCTTCGACGCCTCGGCGTTCCGGTCGCGGATCGCCGCCGAGGTCGACTTCGACCCGGTGGCCGAGGGGCTGACCGAGGAGCAGGGCGGGCGCCTGGACCGGGCCGCCCAGTTCGCGCTGGTCGCCGCCCGTGAGGCGGTCACGGACAGCGGCCTCGACCTGGAGTCCGCCGACCCGTTCCGCACCGGTGTCACCATCGGCAGCGCGGTCGGCGCCACCACCGGCCTGGACTACGAGTACGCGGCCGTCAGCGACAACGGCGCCGCCTGGCTGGTCGACCACGAGCGGGCCGTACCGCATCTGTACGACTACTTCGTGCCGAGTTCCTTCGCGGCCGAGGTGGCCTGGGAGTTCGGTGCGCAGGGCCCCACGGCCGTGGTGTCCACCGGCTGCACGTCCGGCCTTGACTCGGTCGGGCACGCCGTCGAGCTGATCCGGGAGGGCAGCGCCGACGTGATGGTCGCCGGGGCCACCGAGGCTCCCATCTCGCCGATCTCCGTGGCCTGTTTCGACGCCATCAAGGCGACCTCCAACCGCAACGACGAGCCGGAGACCGCCTCCCGCCCCTTCGACAAGTCCCGCAACGGCTTTGTCCTGGGCGAGGGTTCGGCCGTCTTCGTCCTGGAGGAGTACGAGCAGGCCGTCGCCCGCGGTGCGCACATCTACGCCGAGATCGCCGGGTTCGCCTCGCGCTCCAACGCGTACCACATGACCGGACTGAGGGCCGACGGCGCCGAGATGGCGGAGGCGATCACGGTCGCGCTCGCCGAGGCCGGCATTCCGGGCACCGACGTCGACTACATCAACGCGCACGGCTCGGGCACGCTGCAGAACGACCGGCACGAGACCGCCGCGTTCAAGCGCAGCCTCGGGGAGCACGCGTACGACACGCCCGTCTCCTCGATCAAGTCGATGATCGGGCACTCGCTGGGCGCCATCGGCTCGCTGGAGATCGCCGCGTCGGCGCTCGCCATCGAGCACGGCATGGTCCCGCCCACCGCCAATCTGCACGAGGCCGACCCCAAGTGCGACCTCGACTACACGCCGGTCACGGCGCGCGCGAAGGCGATCGACACGGTGCTCAGCGTGGGCAGCGGGTTCGGCGGCTTCCAGAGCGCGATCGTGCTCACCAGGCCCGGCCGACCGGGCCGCGCGCAGGAAGGTACGGCCGCATGACCACCGCACTGGCCACCCGCACCGCGACGGCCGTCTTCACCGGCATCGGCGTCGCCGCCCCCAACGGCCTCGGCACCGAGGCCTGGTGGCGGGCGACCCTGGCCGGCGAGAGCGGCATCGGCCCGGTCTCCCGCTTCGACGCCTCGGGCTACCCGGCCCGACTGGCGGGTGAGGTACCGGACTTCGATCCCGCCGCGCACGTCCCGAGCCGGCTGCTCCCGGCCACCGACCACATGACCCGTCTCGCGCTCACCGCGGCCAAGGAGGCCGTCGAGGACAGCGGCGTCGACACGGCCGAACTGCCGCCGTACTCCGCCGGGGTGGTCACCGCCGCCTCGGCGGGTGGGTTCGAGTACGGGCAGCGCGAGTTGCAGGAGCTGTGGAGCAAGGGCGGTCAGTACGTCAGCGCGTACCAGTCGTACGCCTGGTTCTACGCGGTCAACACCGGCCAGATCTCCATCCGGCACGGGCTGCGCGGACCCAGCGGTGTCCTGGTCACCGAGCAGGCCGGCGGGATCGACGCGGTCGCCCAGGCGCGCCGCCAGCTGCGCAAGGGCAGCAGGCTGATCGTCACGGGCGGGGTGGACGGCGCGATCTGCCCGTGGGGGTGGACCGCGCAGCTCGCCGGCGGCCGGATGAGCACGGTCGCGGACCCCGGGCGGGCGTATGTGCCCTTCGACGCCGAGGCGTCCGGGTACGTCGTCGGTGAGGGCGGCGCGATCCTCGTACTGGAGGACGCGGAGGCGGCTCGGGCGCGTGGGGCGCGGGTGTACGGGCGGCTCGCCGGGTACGCGGCGACCTTCGACCCGGGGCCGGGCAGGGGCGGTGCGCCGGGACTGCGCCGGGCCGCCGAACTCGCCCTGGACGAAGCCTCGTTGGCGCCCTCCGCCATCGACGTCGTGTTCGCCGACGCGGCCGGGGTGCCCGAGCTCGACCGGCAGGAGGCGGACGCCCTCACCGCGCTGTTCGGCGCGCGCGGGGTGCCGGTGACCGCCCCCAAGACCATGACGGGGCGGCTGCTGGGAGGCGGCGCCTCGCTCGACCTCGCCGCCGCGCTGCTGTCCGTACGGGACGCGGTGATCCCGCCGACCGTGAACGTCACGGCGCCGGTCGACACGTACGGCCTCGACCTGGTCACCGCGGCCCGGCGCGGCCCGGTCCGCACGGCGCTCGTGCTGGCGCGCGGCCGGGGCGGCTTCAACGCCGCGGCCGTGGTGACGGCCGACGACTGAATTCCCCTACCAGAGAGGTGACTTCGATGGAACTGAAAGAACTGACCACCCTGCTGCGCGAGTGCGCCGGCGTCGACGAGGGCGTCGACCTCGACGGTGACGTCCTCGACGTCCCCTTCGACGAGCTCGGCTACGACTCGCTGGCCGTCCTCCAGGTGACCGGCGTCATCGAGCGCGACCACCGCATCCAGCTCTCCGACGACACGGTGGCCGAGGCGACGACGCCGCGACTGCTGCTGGAGTTCATCAACGAGCAGCTGGTCACGGTGGCCAAGGCCGCATAGGCCTCCGACCCCGGCAACGGCTCCCCCGCACGCGGGCCGCCCCATCCCTTACGGGGTGCGGCGGCCCTCGGCGTACTCGGCCGCCGAGGCCCGGCGTCCGCCTCCGGCGACGGGCCGCGACAGGCCGTGGCTCCACCCGGCCGGCCTTCGGCATGCCCCTGCGGGATTCGGTGCCTTGCCCGCGTGCAAGAGCCGTCCCGGCACTAGGGCCCTCGCCGTTGCCCGGACGGAACTCCTCCCGCGCATACGACAGTGCCCGCACGCCGGGGGATTCGCGTGCGGGCACTGTCCGGGGGAGGGCCGACCGGTGTCGGCCCTGTTGGGGGGGTGGTCAGATCAGGTCGTCGCGGGTGATCCGGCGGTCCTGGATCTGCCAGGTGCCGTCGACGCGGACGATGCGGTCCTCGCACAGGGTGCTGGCCTTGATCTCGGGGCGGCCGCCGCGCGGGGTCTCGATGACCAGGGCGTAGCAGCGGGCCGTCACGGCCTGCTCGGTGGCGGACTCGACCGAGACCATGCCGAGCCAGTGCCGGCGCTGGACACCGGCCTGTGCGTAGGCCTCGGTGGCCTTGGCGGCGGCCTCGGTGATGGCGGCGCGGCCGACGGCCGGCACGGGCTGCGCGTTCGCCGCGAAGACGCCGTCCTCGGTGAAGGTCTCGGCCCACTCCTCGACCCGGCCGTCGTCGAGCAGGTGCATCTGCTGGGCGTAGAACTGCTGGATCTCCTGGTACAGCCCGGCCGTTGCGGACTGCGGCAGCTCGGTGACGGTCATGCGGGTCCTCTCCTGCGGTGGTCCTGCTGTTGCCCCCACGGTCGCCGTCACGGCTCGAAGTCCGGTCGGGGGTTTCTGGAGCGGCGGCCATCCAGCGGTGCTCGACACCGGTTCGAGTACGGCTCGGCATTTTGGGGCGCACCGACACCGAACACCCGAGGAGAAACCCCATGGCAGAGCAGTCCGCGGGCCGGAAAGCCGCACTGATCACCGGCGCCACCAGCGGCATCGGCCTGGCGTCCGCCCGCACCCTCGCCGAGGCCGGGTACGCCGTCTTCATCTGTGCCCGCACCGAGGAGCCCGTGCGGCTGACCGTGAAGCAGCTGCGCGAGGAGGGTCACGAGGCCGACGGCACCGTCGCCGACGTGCGCGACCCGGCGTCGGTCAGGGCGCTGGTGGGTGCCGCCGTGGCCGCCTACGGGCGGGTCGACGTGCTGGTCAACAACGCCGGCCGCAGCGGCGGCGGGGTCACCGCCGACATCGCGGACGAGCTGTGGGACGACGTCATCGCCACCAACCTCACCTCGGTGTTCCTCGCCACCCGCGAGGTCCTGAACCAGGGCGGCATGCGCGAGCGCGGCTGGGGCCGGATCGTCAACGTCGCCTCCACCGCGGGCAAGCAGGGCGTGGTGCTCGGCGCCCCCTACTCGGCCTCCAAGCACGGCGTCGTCGGCTTCACCAAGGCACTCGGCAACGAACTCGCCCCGACCGGCATCACCGTCAACGCCGTCTGCCCCGGCTACGTCGAGACGCCGATGGCCCAGCGCGTGCGGGCCGGGTACGCCGCCGCCTACGACACCTCCGAGGAGCAGATCCTCGAGAAGTTCCAGGCCAAGATCCCGCTCGGCCGCTACTCCACGCCCGAGGAGGTGGCCGGCCTGGTCGGCTACCTGGCCTCCGACACCGCCGCCTCGATCACCTCGCAGGCCCTGAACGTCTGCGGCGGCCTCGGCAACTTCTGAGAGCCGCCGACAGCGCCCCACTCCTCTTCGTGCAAAGGAAGTTCATCCGTGTCCGTGACCACACCGCACCGCACCCTGCACAGCATCGCCGTCGCCGCGCCCGCCGAGGTCGTGTACGGGATCGTCGCCGACGTCACCAAGTGGCCCCAGTACTTCGCCCCCAATGTGCACGTCGAGCACCTGGAGCGGGAGGAGGGCAGCGAGCGGATCCGCATCTGGGCGTTCGCGAACGGCGCGGTCAAGAACTGGATCTCGCGCCGCACCCTGGACCCGGCCGGGCTGCGCGTCGACTTCCGCCAGGAGGTCTCCGCGCCGCCGGTGGCCGCGATGGGCGGCACCTGGGTGGTCTCCCCCGTCGACGAGAACTCCTCGCTGCTGGAACTCCACCACGACTTCGCCGCCGTCGACGACGACCCGGCCGGCGTCGAGTGGATCACCGCGGCGGTGGACCGCAACAGCGCGGCCGAGCTGGGCAACATCAAGGAACTCGCCGAGCGGCACGGGGAGTTGGCGGATCTCGTCTTCAGCTTCGACGACACCGTGGAGATGGCCGCCGACGGCGCCGACGTCTTCGACTTCCTCAACCGCGCCGACCTGTGGCCCGAGCGGCTGCCGCACGTGGCCCGTCTGGACCTGACCGAGGACGAGCCGGGCGTGCAGGTCATGGCGATGGACACCAGCGCCCGCGACGGCTCCACGCACACCACCGAGTCCGTGCGGGTCGTGTTCGGCCCCGACCGCATCGTCTACAAGCAGACCACCGTGCCGGGCCTGATGACCGCCCACACCGGCTGCTGGACGATCCGGCCGGTCGAGGGCGGCGTCGCGGTCACCTCCCGGCACACCGTCACGCTGAAGCCGTCCGCCGTGGAGCCGATCCTGGGCGCCGGCAAGACGGTCGCCGACGCCCGGGAGTACGTCCACCGGGCGCTCAGCACCAACAGCACCAACACCCTGAAGCTGGCGAAGGCCCACGCGGAGGCGCTCCGTGACTGAGCTGCCGTACGAACTGCCGGACCGGATCGACCAGTTGCTCGCGCGGGCCGCGGCCGCCCACCCGCAGCGGCGGGCGATCGTCACCGACACCGGTGAGCTGGACTACGCCGGGCTGGACCGGCGGGTCGACTCCGTCGCGGCCGCGCTGCGGGGTCTGACCGGGGCGGGCGAGGTGGTGGCGGTGGCGTCCGTGCTGCACCCGGACTTCGCCGTCGCCTACTACGCCGCCGCGCGCGCCGGGCGGACCGTCGCCGTGGTCAACCCGCTGCTGCGCGAGGAGGATCTGCTGCACGTCCTCACGCTGAGCGGGGCCACGCTCGTCGTGGTGGACGAGGGGCTCCAGGCCCGGCTGGCGGGCGTGCGCGACCGGTTGCCCGCACTGCGCGAGGTGGTCCGGATCGGCGCGCTGCCCGAGGGCGCCGGCGCCCCGGCCGACCCCGGCACCGGGCCCGGCGACACCGCCGTACTGCAGTTCACCAGCGGTACGACCGGCCGGCCGAAGGCGGTGCGGCTCAGTCACCGCAACGTCGTCGTCAACGCCGCCCAGATCGCCGACGCGCACCGCGTCGACGGCGACACGGTCGCCCTCAACCACCTGCCGACGTACCACCCGATGCACCTCAACTCGGCGATGGCGGCGGGCGCCACGCAGGTGTTGTGCGCCGCGCCCGAGCCGTACGCGGCGCTGATGACCGCCAACCGGCACGGCGCGACGATCCTCTACAGCCTTCCGGTGCGGCTGGCCCGGCTCGCGGGCGATCCGGACCTGGACAGCATCTCCGTACGCACCCTGAAGCGGATCGCGTCCGGTGGCTCGGGGCTGCCGGTGGCGGCGGCGCGCAGGCTCTCGAAGCGGTTCTCCCTGCCCGTGTTCCAGGGGTACGGGCTCGCCGAGACCTCTCCGCTGACGCACAGCGACGACCCCGAGCGGCCGGTGCACGGCTCGGTCGGGCGGCCCGTCGCGGGGACCGAGTGCCGGGTCGTGGACATCGACAGCCGGGCCGTGCTGCCCGCCGGCGGGGTGGGCGAGGTGCAGCTGCGCGGCCCGCAGGTCATGCAGGGCTACCTCGGCGGGCCCGACGGAACGGGGCTCGAGCCGGACGGCTGGCTGAGCACCGGGGACGTGGGGCGTGTCGACGAGGACGGGCGGCTGTTCCTGGTGGACCGGCTCAAGGACGTCTTCAAGTGCGACAACTTCCTGGTCGCGCCGTCGGACGTGGAGCGGGTCCTGCTGCGGCAGCCGGGCGTCACGGATGCCGTCGTGGTCGAGCTGCCGGACGTCGCGCACGGCGCGGTCGCGGGAGCGCTGGTCGTCCTGGACGACCCGTCGGCGCTGCGGGACGTGATCGCCGCCGTCAACGACGAACTGCCGTACTACCAGCACATCCGGGACGCGATGACGCTCGAGGCCGTCCCGCGCTCCGGCAACGGAAAGATCCAACGGCGCCTGCTGGCCGAGCAGTTGAAGAGCCACCAGCCCGCCTGAACCCCGGAGGGGACATGAGCTTCACCGTCATCAACACCTTCACGCTCAAGAACCCGGCCGACGCCGAGGACTTCGAGGAGCGCTTCCTGACCCACGTGGAGTGGATGCGGAGCCGTCCCGGGTTCGTCGCCCACCAGGCGGTGCGCGCCACCGAACAGCCCGAGGTGTACGTCAACTTCGGTTGGTGGGAGCGGCCCGAGGACTTCCAGGCGGTGCTCGCGAGCGACACGTTCAAGGAGCACGCCGAGGAGTTCCACCGCATCGTCGACGTGGTCGCCGACCCGTCGATGGGCGTGCTGCGGCTGGACGGCGCACCCGCCGGCGAGGGCGACCACCTGGCCGTCGAGTACTTCGCCGACAACGACCCGGGCGCCTACCGCGGTTACGCCGAGGCCGACGGTTTCGTCTCCGCCGACGTCGCCAAGTCGCTGTTCGCCCGCCCCGGCGGCTTCACCGCCCTGACCCGCTGGCGGTCCGCCGACCAGGCTGCCGCGGCCCGCGCCGCCTTCGTGGAGCGCGCCGTGCCCGCCCGCCCGATCGCAGGCAACCGCGCCGAGCTCGCCCCGGCCGGGGCCTGAACAGGAGGACCGTATGCAGTACCGCCGACTCGGCGCGGACGGGCCGGTGGTCAGCCGGATCGCGTTCGGGAACTCGCTGACCGCGGGCAACCAGCTCGCCGATCCGAACGCCCTGGCCTGCGTGCGCGCCGCGCTGGACGCGGGCATCACCACCTTCGACACCGCCGACGCCTACGCGGACGGCCGGGCGGAGGAGCTGCTGGGCCGTGCGCTGCGCGGCGTGGACCGGGACTCCGTCGTCGTCTGCACCAAGGTGGGCCGGGGCGGCGGGCCCGGACCCGGCGCGCTCTCCCCCGGCCGGATCGCCGCCGGCCTGGACGCGTCGCTGCGGCGGCTCGGCACCGGGCACATCGACCTGTACCAGGCCCATCTCTACGACGACTCGACCCCGCTGGAGGACACCATGCGGGCCTTCGCCGACGCCGTGCGCGCGGGCAAGGTCCGCCACGTCGGCGTGTCCGAGTGGGCCGCCGACGAGATCGGGCGCGCGGCCGCACTCGCCCGCGAGCTGGGGGTGCCGCTGGTCGCCAACCAGCCGCAGTACTCGCTGCTGTGGCGGGTCGTCGAGGCCGAGGTGGTGCCCGCGTGCACCGCGCTCGGCATCGGGCAGATGGTGTGGTCGCCGCTGGCCGGTGGTGTCCTGACCGGCAAGTACCGGCCGGGGCAGCCGCCGCCGGCCGGTTCACGCGCGGTGGCCGCACGGGGCGGCGACGTCTCCATCCGGCGGTTCGACTTCATGTCGGACCAGGTGCTGACCGCGGTCTCCCGAGCCCGCGAACTCGCCGAGGCGGCCGGTCTCACGCTTCCCCAACTGGCCCTCGCCTGGGTGCTGCGCGGCGAGTCCGTCGCCACCGCCGTCATCGGGGCGTCCGCGCCCGAACAGATCGGCCGCAACCTCGCGGCCCTGGACACGGCCCTCGACCCGGAGCTGCTGCACCGCGTCGACGCGGCCCTCGCCCCGGTCGTGGTCCGCGACCCCGCGCTCACCCTCAGCCGGATGCTGCGCGCCAAATCCCTTACCAAGACCGTGAGTTGAGAGGTCCCGTCATGGCTGTAGAGACTGTGGTCGCCGGCCGCGAACGGCAGGTCCACCGCACCCGCGCCACCGTCGACATCGACGCACCGGCCGAGGCCGTCCACCGGGCGCTGACCGGTGTCGCGGGCTGGCCGGTGCTCTACCCCTGGATCGCGCACACCGAGGTGCTGGCCCGCGAGGGCGCGGACGACGAGGTGAAGTTCTGGGCGGTGCGCCCCGACGGCAGCGGCCTGCGGGTCTGGACGTCGAAGCGCACCCTGGACCCGGTGGCACTGCGCATGGAGTTCGAGCAGCGCGGTTCGGTCGGCCCGATCGAACAGCTCGGCGGGACCTGGGACTTCGTGCCCCGGCCCGACGGCGGCTGCCGGGTGGAGTCCGGGCACTGGTTCACCACCGACGCCGACCCGGACGAGACGGCCCGGGAGCTGGACCGGCACGGTGCACTGCAGATGCGTACGCTCAAGTCGCAGACGGAGAGCGCCACTTCGCTCACCACGGATGTGATCCGCGCCAAGTCGGAGGTGCTGGTGAGCGGCGGCTCGCTCGCCGGGCTGCGCGCCCGGCTGCTGGCCGCGCTGCCCGCCGGGGACGGCGACGCCTGGTTCGGTGAGACGTCCGAGGGGCCGACGGTGCAGATCGCACACGGCGACCACGTCCTCGTACAGAAACTGCTGTCCCCGCCCGGGCCCGCGGACCTGTACCGGCGGCGGTGGCGGCTGGGCGAGGAGGCCGGCGGGGTGCGGGTGACGGCCGATGTGCTGGCCGTGGCGACGCACGAGCACGAGCGGGTACGCCGGCTCGCCCAGGCCGGGGTTCGGGACGCGCTGGCCGTGGCGGGTGTGCGATGAGCGGGGCCGAGGACATCGAGGAGGTCGAGGCGGACGTCTGCATCGTCGGGGCCGGGCCCGCGGGGCTCACCCTGGCGCTGCTGCTGCTCAGGTCGGGGCTGTCGGTGAGCGTGGTGGAGCGTTCGCGCTCGCACCAGCGGGAGTTCCGCGGCGAGATCCTGCAGCCCGGCGCGATGAAGATCCTGGACGAGTTGGGCGTGCTGGAGAAGGCTCGGGCGCGCGGCTGCCACGAGCACTCCCGGTTCCAGCTGATGGAGCAGGACCGGCTGCTGCTCGACATCGACTACCGCTCGCTGCCCGCCCCGTACAACCACCTCCTGTCCATCCCCCAGTCCCACCTGCTGACCGAACTCCTGCTGCACTGCGCCCGGTTCACCGGTTTCCGCTACGTGGACGGCTGCCGGGTCGGCGGGCTGATCCGCGACGAGGAGGAGCGCGTGCGGGGGGTGAGCAGCGACGGGTACGCCTTCCACGCGAAGGTCGTGGTCGGCGCCGACGGGCGGTTCTCCAAGGTGCGGCGACTGGCCGGGATCGAGGCGGGCCGCAGCGAGGCGTTCGACCAGGACGTGCTGTGGTTCAAGCTGCGCGGCGAGCAGCGCCCGGGCGGCCACGACGTGCGGGTCTTCCGGGACGCGGGCAGCAGCCCGGTCCTAGTGTACGGGTCGTGGCCGGACAACGTGCAGGTGGGCTGGACGCTGCCGCACAAGGGGTACCAGGAGGTCGCCCGCGGCGGCCTCGGACACATCAAGGCACAGCTCGCCAAGGCCGTCCCGGCGTACGCCGCTCTCATCGACGAACAGATCACCTCGATGCGGGACCTCAGCCTGCTCGACGTGTTCTCCGGGCGGGCCGAACGCTGGGCGGTGGACGGCCTGGTGCTGATCGGGGACGCGGCGCACACCCACAGCCCGATCGGCGCGCAGGGCATCAACCTGGCCGTGCAGGACGCCGTGGTGCTGCACCCGGTCCTGGTCGAGGCGGTGCGCGGCGGGGACACCGGGGCCGGCGTCCTGTCCCGCTTCGAGGAGCTGCGGGCGCCCGACATCGCGGCGATGATGCGGCTGCAGGGCATCCAGAGCAAGGCGATGCTCTCGACGGGCGTGTTCGCCACCAAGGTGCGGCCCCGGCTCGCCGCGGTCGTCCAGCGCACCCCGCTCTACCGGAAGATCCTGCGCACCATCGCGTACGGCAACCCGTCGATCCGGGTCGCGGAGGAGCTGTTCGCCCTGTAGCCGGGGCAGTTGCAGCCGGGCACACGAAAGGGGGCCGGGTCCGTCGGGACCCGGCCCCCTTCGTGCGTCTCAGGCGGCCAGCGCCTCGGCGCGGGCCGTGTCGACGACCACGCTGTACAGGCCGCCCTGGACCTCCGCGTGCTCGGCCATGCGCCGGGCGTCGGCGGCCATCTCGGGGCTCTTCAGGACCGGCGCGTACGCCTGCGGCCCGCTCCACCAGCCGATGTTGACGTAGGAGCCGGACTCACGGTCGGAGTGGACCAGCTGGTGGGTCAGGAAGCCCTCGTTGCCCTTCACGAAGGAGACGTGGCCGAGGAAGGCCGACTCGAAGGCCTCCTGGTCGGCGCCCTCGCGCAGGGTGAACGTGGTCAGCGCGACCGCGGCGTCGGCCGCCGGCGCCCCGCCCTGGCCCACGCCGTCCGCGCCGCTCTCGCCGGCCGAGACCGGGCCGTGCACGCTCGTGATGCCGGCGAGGTAGACGAAACGGCTGCTGACGGCGGTGAAGAACTGCCAGTCGCCGACGACCGTGCGGTGCGTCTCGGCGTCCCGCCACCAGGTGAGGATGACGAAGGAGTCGGGCGCGGAGATGCCGCGCAGCAGGGCGGTGCGCAGCAGACCGTCACGCTGGGAGACGGCCTCCTTGTAGGTCTGGTAGGCCTTCTCGAACTCGGCGCCCTTCGCCTTGTGCTTGTCCTTGAGCACGAAGTGGGCGACGGCCACGACAGGTGCGTTGTCGGTCATGTGTCTGTGCCTTTCGGTGTGTGCATCGACAGCGGATCGAGCGAATCGATGGAGCTGAGAAGCTGGTTGACGGAGCGTCAGACGGGCTGCTGCACGTAGGCGTGCACGTACTTGTCGAGCACGGCCCGGTAGTAGTCGGGGCCGAAGCCGAGCCCGTACACGGTCGGTACGAGCCGGCAGAGCTTGGCGATGGAGACGGGCTGGGCGCCGGAGGCCTGGACGTAGGTCTTCTCGGCGTCGGTGCCGAGCAGGCCCTCCATGTGCGCGACGACGTCCTCGATGCGCGGAGCGTGGCCGGAGGCGACGTTGACGACGTCGCGGGTACGGCCGTCGACCAGCAGGGTGTGGACGATCTTGACGACGTCCTCGACGTCGATGAGGTCGCGCTGGGCGCCGCGGTGCACCTGGAGGTGACCGCTCGTCAACTGCCGTACGAGGGCGGGCAGCAGCTGGTGCGGCGGCTGGTGGAAGCCGACCACGTGGGACAGGCGCAGGATCAGGTACTCCACGTCGGAGGACTTGACGACCGCTTCGAGGGAGAGTTTGTGCCGGCCGTAGGGAGTGGCCGGATAGACCGGCCCGTCCTCGCGGCCGGGTGAGGCGTCGGGCACGGAGTACATTCCGGCGGACGCGGTGGAGAAGAACACCAGCCGCTTGCCGTGCCGTTCGCAGTACCGCAGCGTCTCGTAGAGCCGGGCCGACTCCCTCGTGTACTGCTCGGGCGGGATGTCACCGGCGGCCGAGACACCGGCGGCGAGCGCCACCACGTCGGGGTGGTGGTCGCTGATGCCCGCCAGGTGCCCGGCCAGGAATCCCCTGCCGACGATCTCCATGGGGTGTGCCAACTCCTTGGGGTGGATGGGTGGTTCACGGGCGCGACGGGGCGGCCCAGTCGGGGACGGCGAGGATCTCCAGGACGGCGGTGGTGATGGTGTAGCCCGCGCCGCCGCCGTAGAGCATCACGTGGTCGCCGGGGTTCAACGCGCCCGTGAGCAGCAGGTGTTCGAGGCCGGCGGCCCAGTCGCCGGCGCCGATGTGGCCGCTGCGGCGGGCGAACTCCCAGGTGGTGCGTTCCTCGTCGACGCCGAGCAGGTGGTGGATCTGGAAGGGCCCCTGGATCCGTCCGGTGGACGGGATGACGACGTACGCGAGGTCGTCGGTCTCGATCCCGGCGTCGTCCAGGACGGCCTGCTTGGCCTCCTGCATGACCTTGCCGAAGCGGATGTTGGTGAAGGTCTCGTCACTGACGGCGCGATGGGCGTCGCCGCGGGCGGTGAGGTCGATCTGCCGTTCGGCGGCGCGCGAGACGGGAGCGAACTCCTCGTCGCCGCGGGCCATCGGTTCGAGGGAGTTGTCGGCGACGGTCGCGGTGGCCACGAGGCGGGCGAAGCCGCCCTCGGTGGAGAGGACGGTGGCGGTGGCGCCGTCGGCGTAGGCGTTGCCGTGCCGCAGCTGCCAGCGGTTCGCGCCGGGGCCGCCGAAGCGGTCGGCGGTGGTGAGCATGACCGCGCTGCCGGTGCCGAGGCCTGCCGTGAGATGGGCGGCGGCCAGTTCGAGGCCGCTGATGCCGATGTTGCAGCGCTGCTGCACGTCGAGGCCCGGCACGGCGGTGCCCACGGTGCGCTTGGCCACGTAGGAGGCGGCCGGCCAGATGTCCAGGCCCTGGAACCAGGTGCTGCCGTGCAGCAGCAGGGAGTACGCGGACTTCTGCAGCCGGGAGCGCTCGTGTGCGGTGCGGCCGGCGGCGACGGCCATGTCCGGCGGGGCCGTCCAACTCCCGTCTGAGGCCCCGGTGTTGTCGCGGGCGATGCGGACGGACTCGTACCCGAAGTCGTCGATCCACTCCTGGCCGCACTCCCCGGCCGCGACGCACTCGGCGACCGGGACCGGGTCGGGCAGCCAGCTGCCGAGTCCGGCGACATAGACATCTCTCCAGCGCATCCAGCTACTCCTCCGGGTCGGCACTCGGACGTTTCGGCATGCGCCCAAGGTCGACGGCGTCTCTCGAACCGCACTGGAGTCCGGGAGGGGAACCGGCGGAGCAGGCGGCGGGGGGCGGGATCGAGCGGGCCTCGAGTGGTGCGCGAGTGGACCGCGAGCGCTGTCCGAGACGGTGTCTGCACGCTGTGGTGCACGACCGGAGAGCGGGCGGACTCCGCCTGCCGCCCGAACCCGCAACCCCCCACCGATTCCTCGGAGTTCCGCCGTGCGCATCCTGTTCACCGCCCATGCGGGCAAGTCGCATCTGCGGCTGCTGATCCCCCTGGCCCAGGCGGCTGTCCGGGCCGGGCACACCGTGGCCGTCGCCGACGACGAGTCGATGCGCGGCGAGAGCGAGAGCTACGGCCTCGACTTCTTCCCCGCCGGCTTCGACTGGGCCCTCGACCCCGACTGCGTCGCCGCGATCGCGCCCGGACTGTTCAGCGGCGACCAGGAGGCGTACGAGGACGGCCTCGTCGACTGCATCCTGGGCGCGCCGGCGCTGCGGGCGGCCCGCGACATCATCGCCGTCGGGCGCGAGTGGCGGCCGGACCTGATCGTCCGCGAGGGCGAGGAGATGGGCGGCTACCTCGCCGCGGAGGCGCTCGGCATCCCGCATGTCGCGGTGGCCGGCGGCTCCACCCATCTGCTGCCGCCGTCCGTCACGCACGGCCCGCTGAACGCCCTGCGCGCCGAACTCGGCCTGCCCGCCGACCCGGACGACAACACCGCCTACCGCCATCTGCTGGTGAGCTGGCTGCCGGCGAGCTGGACCGGCACCGGCCTCGACGCGCGCACCCTGCGCCACTACCGCCAGACCGCCCCGTTCCGCACCGACGACCCGGTCCTGCCGTGGCTCGCCGACCTGCCCGAGGACAAGCCGGTCGTCTACACGTCGATCGGCACCATCGCGCCGTCGCTGCCCTGGAAGTCGGACGCCGTGCTCGGCGCGGTGATCGAGGCCCTGTCCGGCATCGACTGCACGGCCGTCGTGTCGATCGGCGTGGGCCGCGACCCGGAGGCCTTCGGCCCGGTACCGGACCATGTCCGCCTGGTCACCGAGTGGATCCCCCAGGACGTGCTCCTGGAGGTGGCCGACGTCTTCGTCACCCACGGCGGCCACAGCTCGGTCCGCGAGGGACTGCGCTCGGGCACACCGATGCTCATCACTGCCATGTACGACGACCAGCCCCACTCGGCGGCCCGCTGCGCCGCCCTCGGCAGCGCCGTCGACCTCCCCGGCCCGCTCGCGGACACCCAGGCGGTGAGCAAGGCGATCACCGCCCTCCTCACCGACCCCGCCCACCGGCGCAGGGCGGCCGCGGTACAGCGGGAGATCCTCGCCTGCCCGCCGGTGGAACAACTGGTCACCGACCTGGAGGAGCTGGTGGCGGCGACGACCGTCTCCGGAGTCCAGGCCATCCCCACCGAGGAGGAACCGTGCGCGTACTGATCACGGCGCTGGTGCCGAGTCACCTGGTGCCGATCGTGCCGTTGACCTGGGCGTTGCGGGCCGCGGGGCACGAGGTGCTGGTCGCCGGGGACGGTGAGCTCGTGAAGTTCGCGGCGGCGGCCGGGCTCGACACGCGGCCGGTCGGCGGCGGCGAGGTGCGGCAGCGGCTGACGCGGCCCGGGGCCGTGCGGATGCCCGACCGGGCCGGGATGGACCGGCGCGCGGACGCCGAGTGGGATGAGGCCGGCGAGCGCTGGCGGACCCGGCTGGGAGGCTACGTCGACGAACTCGTCGCCCTCGGCCGGGACTGGGCGGCCGACCTGGTGGTGACCGACCCGGTGGAGTTCGGCGGGCTGATCGCGGCCGCAGCGCTCGACGTGCCCGGGGTCGTGCACCGCTGGGGTCCCGACGACTTCACCAGCCCGCTGCTGCGCAAGGCGAAGGTCCAACTCCACGAGATGTGCGCCGAGTTCGGGGCCGACGGCTTCCCGGACCCGGCCCTGATCGTCGACCCGAGCCCCGCCTCCCTGCTGCCCGGCGGGGACAACACCCCGGGCCTGCTGACCCGTTACGTCCCCTACTGCGGCACCGCCGAGCTGCCCGACTGGGCCGTGCGGCGGCCCCAGCGGCCCCGGGCCCTGCTCTGCCTCGGCATGTGGCACGGGCGGGTCCTGGCCGAGACCGGTGAACTCCCGCCGGGCTTCGGGCATGTGCTGTCCGGCTGCGCCGAGCTGGGCGTGGACGTGCTGTTCCCGATCGACGCCCAGTACCACCCGCTGCTCGGCGATGTACCGGACACGGTGCAGGTGGTGGACCGCTTCCCGATCGGCCCGCTGATGCGGCACACCGCGTTCACCGTCCACCACGGCGGCAGCGGCACCAGCATGACGTCCTTCGCCTCCGGCGTACCGCAACTGGTGATCCCCGGCGACAAGCCGTTCCTGCAGACCACGGGACGGCTCGTCGAGGAGTCCGGCGCCGGACGCAACCTCGCCACCGAACAGGAGCAGCACGACGCCGGCGAGGTCCGCCGGGCCCTGGCCGGGCTGCTCACCGAAGAGCACTACCGCAAGGCCGCGCGTGCGGTCGGCGCGGAGATGGCGGGCCTCCCCGGCCCCGCCGAACTGGTCCGCACCTTGGAGGGGCTGATCTGACATGCGTCCGCTCACACAGCACGTACAGGAAAGGGAACAGGTGCCACCCCCCATGGCAGAACAGCAGGGGCCGCCCGCGGTCGTCTTCAAGGGCGTCGTCAAGGAGTACGGCAGCGTCCGCGCCGTCGACGGGATCGATCTGACGATCCGGCGCGGCGAGACCGTCGCGCTGCTCGGCCCCAACGGTGCCGGCAAGTCCACCACCATCAACATGCTCCTCGGCCTGTTCCCGCCGGACGAGGGCACCATCGAGGTATTCGGCAAGAAGCCCGAACTCGCCATGCGCGCCGGGCACTTGGGCGCCATGCTGCAGGAGGGGAAGATGATTCCCCGGGTGTCGGTGCGCGAGCTGGTCGACTTCGTTCGGCAGACCTACCGCAAGCCGCTGCCGCTGCAGGAGGTCCTGGAGCTCGCCGAACTCACCAAGATCGCCGACCGGAAGGTGGACCGTCTCTCCGGCGGCCAGGCGCAGCGGGTGCGGTTCGCGCTGGCCCTGGCCGGCGACCCTGATCTGGTGGTCCTCGACGAGCCCACGGCCGCCCTCGACGTGGAGTCGCGGCGCGAACTGTGGGCCGCGATGCAGCGCTACGCCCAGCGCGGCAACACGGTGCTGTTCTCCACCCACTACCTCGAAGAGGCCGACGACAGCGCCGACCGGGTCGTGGTGATCGCCGCCGGTCAGGTGGTGGCCGACGGCACGACCTCGCAGATCAAGTCCATGGTCGAGGGCCGCACGGTCAGCTTCGTGCCGCGCGACAACCGGCAGGACGGCTACGAACTCCTGCCCGGTGTCGGCTCGGTGGAGTTCCACGGCGGCCGGGTGCACCTGCGCACCAGCGACTCCGACAGCACCGTGCACGCCCTGGCGCGCGCGGACGCCTTCACCGATCTGGAGGTGTCGGGCGTCGGCCTGGAGGAGGCCTTCATCGCGCTGACCCACCGCACGCGCCACCGCGAGACCGCCCCGGAAGGACGGACCACCTGATGCTCGGATACATCCGTCTCGAGATCCTGCGGCTCGTCCGCAACGGCGGCTACCTGATGATGAGCCTCGTCATGCCGGTCGGCATGTACGTGACCTTCGCGGGCGGCGGCCCCGACCAGAAGTCCCTGGCCCAGTCCATGGTCGGCGCGGCGGCCTTCGGCGCGCTCGGCGTGGTGATCACCAACGGCACCGGGATCGCCGAGGACCGGGCGCTCGGCTGGCTGCGCCAACTGCGGCTCACCCCGCTGTCCCCGGTGCAGGTGGTGGTGGCCCGCGGTGCGGTCGCCACCTGCCTGGCGATCCTGCCGATCACCGTGATCTCGCTGATCGGCGTCTTCTACCGGGGCGTCCACCTGGGGCTCGGCACCTGGCTCGCGGTGTTCTTCCTGCTGTGGGTGGGCATCGCCCCGCTCGCGATGCTCGGCATCGGCATCGGCTACCTCTTCAAGGCCCAGCTCGCGCAGATCGCCGGCACCGTGGCCTACCTGTCGCTGACCCTGCTCGGCGGGCTGCTCCTGCCGATCGACAACTTCCCTTCCTGGGCGCAGGAGTTGTCGAGGGCCACCCCGGTCTTCCGGTACGCCCAGCTGTCCTGGAACGCCGCCGACAGCGCGGCGCCCACCCTTGCCGGGGTGGGTGTGCTCGCGGCCTGGACGGCGCTCCTGGCGGGCTTCGCCGCGTTCGCCTACCGCAGGGGCGGCCGACGCGCCTGACAATCCTCAACTCACCGTGCCCGCAAGGGGTTTGAAACCCCTTGCGGGCACGTCGGCGTTCCCCCGCAACGCGAGCCGCATTCGAGTGGCCCACCCCACCCTTTCCCTGCCACTGACCGGACGCGACGGAGTGAGGCATCTGGATGCGCGTGTTGTTCGTGGGCCACGGCCCGGCCCACATCCCCTGGATCATCCCGCTGGCCTGGGCCGCCCGGCTCGCGGGGCACGAGGTGCGGGTGGCGGTGCGTCCGCAGTGCGTGGCGCCGGTCACCCGGGCCGGCCTGGTCGCCGTACCCGTCGGGGACGAGAACGCGGCCGGTGCCGTGGCGGCCCGCCAACTGCCGCTCGGGCCGGGCCGGTTGCAGGCCGCCGGAGCCGCGACGGGCGCCCTGGACGCCGATGTCGCCGAGGCCCTCGTCGAGAAGATGATCGCGGTCGCCGACACCCTCACCGACGACCTGGTCGGCTTCGCCCGCTTCTGGCGACCGGACGTCGTCGTCCACGACACCGCCGCCGCGGCCGGCCCGGTGGCCGCCGCCGCCCTCAAGGTCCCGGCCGTCGGCCACACCTGGGGCGTCTCGCTCGGCGTGCACTGCGAGAGCGAGGCCGAGCTCAGGCCGTCGTACGCACGGCTCTTCGAGCGGTTCGGCCTCGACCCGGTGGTCGGCCCGTCGGTGTGGATCGACCCGTGTCCGCCGGGCCTGCGCCCGCCGCACGGGGTGCGCAGGGCCGACATGCGATACGTCCCCTTCGCGGGACCGGCCGCCCTGCCGGCCTGGCTGCGCACCGGGCGCGACGGCAACCGCCCGCTGGTGTGCGTCACCGGCGGGGTCACCACCACGGCCCTCGACGAGGTCCGCGACCACGTCGTGGCGAGCCTGCGCGAGCTGGGCGCCGACGTGGTCCTCGCGGTCACCGCCGCCCAGGCCGAAAACCTGCCCCAACTCCCCGACGGCGTACGGGCAGTGGAGTCCTTCCCGCTCGACGTACTGCTCGCGCACTGCGACGCGCTGGTACACCACGGCGGGGTCGGCAGCGGCCTGATCGCCGTCACCCACGGCCTGCCCCAGCTACTGCTCCCACAGAACGCCTTCCAGGAGCACTGGGCCCACCTGGTGCGCGCCTCCGGCGCCGGCACCGCGCTGCCCGCCGACGCCGCCGAGGGCGCGGTCGGCGCGGCCGTACAGGACCTGCTGGCCCGCCCCTCCTACCGCCGGCGCTCCCGGGAGCTGCGGGAGGAGATCGACGCGATGCCCACGCCCGACCGGCTCGTGGGCTTTCTCGAAGAGTGCGCGAGAGCCGGTCACACCGACGTTCCCACCCCCGCGGAGGCAGGAAGACGATGACCGTAGAACTCCTTGCGCCCGCCGCGCAGAGCGAGGCACCCCGCTTCGCGCGGGGCGAGACCATGCACGCCCTCTTCCAGGACGCGGCCCGCCGCTTCCCGGAGGCAACCGCCCTGGTCCACGGCCCGGTCCGGGTCTCGTACCGCGAACTGGACGCGGCCTCCGACACGTTGGCGGCCCTCCTGCAGGAGCAGGGGGTACGGCCGGGCGACCTCGTGCCGGTGCTGATGGAGCGCGGCACCCGGCTGATCGCGGTGCTGGTCGCGCTGTTCAAGTGCGGGGCCGCCTACTCGGTCCTGGACACCCGCTGGCCCCTCGATCGTCTGGAGACGCAGATCGGTCAGCTCGACGCGCCGCTGCTGGTCACCGCGCAGGCGGGCCCCTGGTCGGTGCCCGCGTGGGCGCCGCCCGCCGAGGACCTGACGGTCACCGCCGCGCGCGGGCTGCGTCCGACGCCGGTGACGGTGACCGGCGGCGACCCGTGCGCGGTGTTCTTCACCTCGGGCACCAGCGGCACCCCGAAGGGTGTGGTCTCCACCCACGAGAACGCCGTACGTCTCTTCGACGCGGAGACCTTCGCCGAGCTCGGCCCCGGCACCGTGATGCCGCAGACCGCGCCGCCGACCTGGGACGGCTTCACCCTGGACTGCTGGAGCATGCTGCTCACCGGCGGCACTACGGTGCTGCTCGACGAGCCGGTGCTCGTGCCGCGCACCCTGCGCGCGCTGGTCGCCGAGGACGGCGTGAACGCGGCGTTCATGACGACCCAGCTCTTCAACATGCTGGTCACCACCGACGTGGGCGCCTTCGCCGGCATGAAGTGGCTGGCCGTCGGCGGCGAACGCGCCGCCCCCACCCGCATCCGCCGCTTCCTCGCCGAGCATCCCTCCATCCGGCTGCTCAATGTGTACGGCCCCGTCGAGTGCGGCGCGATCGTCACCGCGCACGACATCCGCCCCGAGGACTGCGACGACCCGGCGGGGATCCCGCTGGGCCGCGCACTCGCCCACACCGAGATCCTGGTCCTCGACGGCGACCGGGTCTGCGCCCCCGGCGAGACGGGCGAACTCTGCCTGGGCGGCCCCGGGTTGGCCCGCGGCTACCTCGGCAACCCGGACCTGACGGAGTCGGTCTTCGTGACCGTCTCAAGCCAACGCCTCTACCGTACGGGCGACTTGGGCCACCGCACCGCCGAGGGCGTCCTGCATTACACCGGCCGCGGCGACCGGCAGATCAAGATCCGGGGGCATCGGATCGAGCCCGCCGAGGTGGAGCGGACCGTGGAGCGGGTGGCCACGGTGACCGGCGCGGCGGTCGTCCCGCTGCCCAAGCCGGACGGCTCGTACCACGGGCTCGCCCTGTTCTACACACGGGTCGACGAGACGGGCGTCGGGCCCGAGGAGCTCCGCGAACGGCTGACCTCGCTGCTCCCGGAGTACCTGGTCCCCCGCCACGTGCACCGCCTGGACCGCTTTCCGCTGCTGGCCAACGGCAAGCTGGACCGACGGGAACTCGCGGCGCGCGCCAGGCCGGAACGGACGCACTCCGACGCGCCGCCGGCCGAGGACACGCCCGTGCTCGAGGGCACGGCGGGAGTGGTCGCCGAGGCTTTCCGGACCGTGCTCGACGCCGGCCCTGTACCGCCGGACGCGTCGTTCTTCGAGCTCGGCGGCAGCTCGCTGGAGGCCGCCCGGCTGTGCCAGCACCTGGACGAGGCGCTGGGCGCGGCCGTGCAGCTCTCGCAGATCTTCCGGACGCCGACGGTGCGGGGGCTGGCCGACTGGCTGGACGCCACCACGCCCGGCGCCGCCGAGCCCCCCTCGCCCGAGACCGACTCCGCCGAAGTCGTCCTGCCGCCGCAGCAGGCCGGCTTCCTGTGGGCGGCCGCCCACGACAGCACCGGACTCAGCGGACTGTGCCGGCTGACCTGGTGGCTGTCGGGCCCGGTGGACCGGGCCGCGCTCGAACTGGCCGTCGGTGACGTCCAGTTGCGCCACCAGGCCCTGCACGCCCGGTATGTCCTGCGCGAGCAGACCGCGCTGGCCGTGCTGCCGGACCGGCCGCTGCCGGCGGAGTTCCTCCATCTGCCGGACGCGGACGACGAGTCGGCGGCGGTCGGGCAGTGGCTGGCGGCGGCCTTCACCCCGCTCGCCGTGGGCGAGGGCCGGATGTGGCGGTGCGCCGCGCTGCGCAGCCGGGACACCGGGCGCACGCTCTTCGGCCTGGTCGTCCACCACACCGCCTTCGACGGCGCGTCGGAGACGGTGCTCGCCGCGGACCTGTCGTACGCGTACACGGCCCGCGCCAAGGACCGCGTGCCCCGCTTCCCCTCCCCCGCCGCCACCCTGGCGGAGGTCGCCGCCGACCACCGACGCGGCCTGTCCCGGGTCGACCTCGCTGCCCAACGGGCCTTCTGGGAGGACCTGTTGGACGAGCCGGAGCCGCTGCGGCTGCCCGGCCGGACCGGCAGCGCACTGTCCGCGGGCCCCAAGTACGCCCGCTCGCAGCTCCTTTCCCAGGACCGGCTGGCCCACTGGGACGCCCGGGCACGGGCCCTCGGCACCACACGCTTCGCCCTGCTCGCGGCCCAGTTCGGCGTCGTACTGGGCGAGTTGAGCGACCAGGACGACATCACGGTCAAGGTTCCGGTGGCCCGCCGGGGCAGCGGCGTACTCGCCACGGCGATCACCTGCCGCGTCGACCTGATCTACCTCCGCTTCCGGCCGCCGGGCGCGGAGGGGGACGCGGACGCCGACCCGCTGCGCCGTGCCGTCGTGAGCGCCGACGCCTCGCTCGCCGCCCAGGAGATCGGCGGCGCGGCCCTCGACCACATCCTCGTGTGGTCCGGCGGCAGCGAGGCGCTGCCCTCGATGCCCACCTTCCTGATGCAGGACGACCCGGACCCGCTGCTCGAACTGCCTCTGTGCGAGGCCGAGTTGCTCCGCGTCGACAGTCCCGTCATGTCCACCGAGCTGGAGCTCGACATCCGCCCGGACGGCACGGGCGCCCGGGTCACCGCCACGGTCCGTACCGACCGGCTGCCCGCCGAGGTCGCGGACGCCGTCGTGACCGCCTTCACCGAAGCGGTACGGCGCGGCCCGGCCACCGCCGCCGTCCCCGCCCACCCCGAGGACCTCTCATGCGCGTACTGATCCTGTCCACCCCCGAGTCCACCCACTTCACCACGATGGTCCCGCTGGCCTGGGCGCTGCGCGGGGCCGGGCACGAGGTGCTGGTCGCGGGCCAGCCGGACATCGTTCCGGCGGCCCGGTCGGCCGGCCTGAGCACCGTCACCGTGGGGCGCGCGTTCAACGCCAAGGACCTGCTGAGCCCACCGCTGCCGCCGGACAGGCGCCCCATCGAGGTGGCCGGTCCGACCACGCCGAAGATGATCGCCATCGGCTCCAAGGTGTGGGTGCTGCACGCCCGTTACCTGTTCCCGCGCTATCTGGAGGTGGCCCGGCAGTTCCGGCCCGACCTGGTGGTCTCGGAGCAGATGGACTACGCGGCGCTGCTGGTCGGCGGGGTCCTGAAGATCCCCGTGGTCTCGCACCGCTGGGGCGTCGACCCGCTCAGCCCGCTGATGCGGGAGACCGCGGTCGACTTCCTGCAGGGCACCTGCGACCGCAACGGAATCGAGGGCGGGCTGCCGCTGCCGGACGTGGTGCTCGACCCCGCGCCCCCGGAGCTGCTCTACCCGGGGACCCCGAAGGCGACCCCGATCCGCCACGTCCCGTTCAACGGCACCGGACCGGTCCCCCCGTGGCTGCGCAAGCCCGGGGACAAACCGAGGGTCGTGGTGTCCATGGGCCGGCAGACGATCGCCCTCGGCGGCCTGCCGCTGTTCCGCACGGTCATCGAGGCCTTCGCCGAACTCCCGCATCTGGAAGGCGTGTTCACGGTCCAGGACGAGTACCTGGAGGCGCTGAGTCCGACCCCGGCCAATGTGCGGCTGATCGCCCCGGTGCCGCTGAGCGGGTTCCTGGACACCTGCGCGGCCATCGTGCACCACGGCGGCGCCAACACCCTGATGACGGCTACCGGGGCCGGCGTGCCGCAGCTCGTACTGCCGCAGCTGGCCGACCAGTTCGCGGGCGGCGACCTGCTCGCCGCCACCGACGCCGCCGTCTCGCTCGGCACCGCCGCCGAACAGAACGACCCGGCGACCGTCGCCGACGCCCTGAACACCCTGCTCGGCGACGAACGCCACCGGAAGGGCGCCGCCGAACTGGCGCGCTCCGTCGCCGCCATGCCGAGCCCCGCCGCCGTCGTCCGCGACCTGGAGAACCTGCGATGCGCGTCCTAGTCATCAGCACCCCCGTCGACACCCACTTCCTGCCGCTGCTGCCCCTGATCCGGGCCCTGACCGACGCCGGGCACGAGATCCTGGTGACCGGCCAGCCGGACGTCACCCGGGTCGCCGAGGCGGCCGGACTGCCAGCGGTCACCTTCGGCGAGGCCTTCCACTCCGAGGACCTGCGCGGCGGCCGACGCCCCGCGGGCCTGCGGCCCATCGAGGTGTTCGGGCGCCCGGACCGCCAGCAGATCGGCGGCGTCGCCCAGGTGTGGCGCAACCACGTGCCGTACTTCCTGCCCGACTATCTGGAGCTGGCCCGCGAGTGGGGGGCCGAGCTGGTGCTCTCCGAGCACATGGAGTTCGCGGGCTCGATCATCGGCGCGGTCCTCGGCATCCCGAACGTGCAGCACCGCTGGGGTGTCCACCCGACCGCCCCGGCCATGCTCAATTTCGTACGCCTCTACCAGGGCCCGGTGTGCGAGCGGCTCGGCCTGGACTCCGTGCCGGTGCCCGACCTGCTGCTCGACCCCGCGCCGCCGTCCCTCGCCGACCGGGAGGCGCCGGCCGCCCGCCCCATCCGCCCGGTCCCGCACACCGAGCCGGGAACGCCGTGGACGTACCGCGCCCCGCCCGGCCGACGGGTGGCCGTCGCGCTCGGCGGGCACACCCTCGACCTGGACGGCACGGGTCTGCTGCGGCGGATCGTGGACGTCCTGTCCGGGATCGGCGGCGTCGAGGCGGTCGTGTCCGCGCCGCCCCGGCACCGCGAGGCGATCGGCGCCCTGCCCGAGGGCATGTCGTACACCGAACTGACCGCGCCCGGGCTGCTGTTCACCGGCAGCGATCTGGTGATCCACCACGGTGGCGCCAACTCCACGCTGGGCGCCGCGGCGCTCGGCATCCCGCAGCTGGTGCTCCCGCAGCTCGGCGACGCCTTCGTCGCGGGCGACCGGATCGCGGACGCGGGGGCCGGACTGGCGCTGGACTCGGCGGAACTCCAGAACGACCCGGGGCAGCTGGCGAAGGCCGTACGGGCGCTGCTCGACGATCCCGCCCGCCGGGCGGACGCGGACGCCGTGCGGGCGGAGATCGCCCGCATGCCGTCTCCGGCCGAAGTCGCCGTGCAACTGGAGCAGTTGACGACGCGACGGGCGGTGTCGGCATGACCGCGCAGACACCCGTCCCGGCAGGCGCCAAGGAGAACACCGAGGAGAAGAAGCCCAACCCCCACGGCATGACCGACATCCAGGTCCTCGTCTTCATCGTGTGCGCGATGGCGACCATGACGCTGGCCCTGCTCGACGGGTCGATCGTCTCCTCGGCCGTGCTGCCGATCGTGCGCGACCTCGACCCGGCGCACGGCATCGACCGCTTCCCGTGGCTGATCACGGCGTACATGCTCGCCGCGACGGCCGCGCAGCCCCTGTACGGCAGGCTCAGCGACAGTTTCGGGCCCCGCCGGATCTACCTCACCGCGCTCGCCACGTTCCTCGCGGGCTCGGCGCTGTGCGCGACCGCGCAGTCCCTCACCCAGCTGATCCTGTTCCGGGCCGTGCAGGGCCTGGGCGGCGGCGGTCTGATGAGCATGACGCTGATCGTGATCGCCACGCTGTACCCGCCCAAGTCCCGCGCCGGGCGCTCCAACGCGGGCGGTGCGCTCATCGCGGCGGGCATCGTCGCGGGACCCATGATCGGCGGCCCGCTCAGCCAGGAACTGTCCTGGCGGTGGATCTTCCTGCTCAACGTGCCGCTCGCCGGGCTCGCCCTGGCCGGCGTCACCTGGGCGCTGCGGCTCCCGGTGAAGGGCACCCGGCAGCCGGTCGACCTCTTCGGCTCGGTCCTCATCGCCTCCGCGACCTGTGCGCTGCTGCTCGGTGTGAAGACGTACGGGGAGACGCATTCGTTCTCGGGTCCTGTGGTGCCGTACTTCTACGGCGGCGTGATGATGTTCGTCTTCTTCGCCGTACGGCAGCTGAAGGCGACCGATCCGCTGATGCCGCTCACCCTGTTCAAGGACCGGGTGTTCCGGCCGGCGGCGATCCTGCAGTTCGTGGGCGGGTTCGCGCTGCTGTCGCTGCCGGTGTTCCTCATCAACTACCTGAACATCGTGCGGGGCGTGGGCCTGGACGCGGTCGGCCTGCATCTGATCCCGCTCGCCGTCGGCGTGGTCGTGGTCTTCTTCGGCTGGGGCCGCTGGATCACCCGCACCGGCCGGTGCAAGCCGGTGCTGCTCGTCACCACGGCCACCGCGGTCGCCGCGACCGCCGGGCTCGCCGTGACCGTGGCCGACGCCCCGCTGTGGCAGCTCGACGGGCTGCTGGTGCTGCTCGGCGCGGGCCTCGGCGGGGTCACGCAGATCGCCCTGTTCATGACCCAGTCGGCGGCCGCCCCCGAGCAGCTCGGTGTGGTCACCACGACCTCGCGATTCGCCACCATGCTGGGCACCACCATCGGCGGCACCGTGCTCGGCGCGGTCCTCAGCGCACGGTTCGCCTCGGCGGCCAGGGCGTCGGGCGTGACGGATCCCGACGCGGCCGCGGCCCGGCTCGCCGGGCTCCCGCCGGCCCGCCGGCAGCTGGTGATGGACGCCTTCGCGCACGCCACCGGCACGGTCCTGCTGACCGCCGCCGGCCTGCTGCTGCTCGCCCTGATCACCGCGCTGCTGATGGGCGACGTCAACGTCAACGAGATCAACCGAGCTGCCGAGGAGGCAGGAACCGATGCGCGTACTGATGCTGAGCACCCCGTTCCCCACCCACTTCACTCCGTTGGTGCCCCTGGCGTGGGCGCTGAAGGGGGCGGGCCACGAGGTGACGGTCGCAGCGCAGCCTGACGTCACCGACGCGGCTCGCGCGGCCGGCCTCGCGGCCGTCGACATCGGCGACCGCTTCCACGGCCTGGACGTCCTGCGACGCCATCTCCCGGCCGGTGTAAGGCCGTTGGAGCTGATGGGCCCGACCCCGCCGGAGAAGATGGCGGGCACCACGAAACTGTGGGAGACCCACGCCCGCTACCTGCTCGGCCCCTACCTGGAGTTCGCCCGCGACTGGCGCCCCGACCTCGTCGTCTCCGAACAGCTGGAGCTCTCGGGCCAGATCGTCGCGGCGGTCCTCGGGGTGCCGTCCGTGCAGGTCCGCTGGGGCGTCGACCCGCTCAGCGGCCCCTCCCGCGCCTCCGCCCGCAACTTCCTGTACGGCACCTGCGCCCGCCTCGGCCTCGACGGCCTGCCCGACCCCGACCTGCTCCTCGACCCGTGCCCGCCCGCCCTGCGCCACCCGACGGCGCCCCCGGGCGCGCCCATCGGATACGTCCCCTACAACGGCGTGGGCACGGTGCCCGAGTGGCTGCGCGAGCCGGCGCCGAAGGGGGTGCGCCGGGTGGCGGTGTGCCTGGGCAACCAGACGCTGGTGCTCAACGGCACGGGGTTGTTCCGCACGATCATCGAGTCGTTCGAGGGGCTGACGGACGTGCAGGCGGTCGTCACCGCAGCTCCCGAGTACCACGAGGGCTTCGGTCAACTCCCCGACAACGTACGGGTGGTGGAGCCCGTGCCCCTCAACCTGTTCCTCCGCGACTGCGACGCGCTGATCCACCACGGCGGCGCCAACACCACCATGACGGGCTGCCACTTCGGGCTGCCGCAGGTCGTCCTGCCGCAGCTGGTCGACCAGTTCGCGTCGGCCGAACTGCTCGCGGCGGCCGGCGCGGCCCGGGTGCTCGGCGAGGCGGAGCCGCAGAACGACCCGGCTCGCGTCCGGGCCGCCGTACAGGAGGTGCTGGACGAGGAACGGTTCGCGAAGGGCGCCCGTGAGCTGCGCGACGACATGGCCGGGATGCCGAGCCCGGCACGGGTCGTGGAGGACCTGGAGCGGCTGGCGGCCGCCTGAAAAGCACGACGCGAAGGGCCCCGACCGGATTCCCGGTCGGGGCCCTTTCAGTTCCTTCGGTCGGATCAGCCGCGGTTCCGCTTCATGGCGTCACCGACGAACTTGGCGGCGAGGATGAGGGCGACGGTGACGCCGAGGCCGATGAAGAGGTGGGTCATGGTGGTTCTCCTTTGTGAGGGGTTGGTTGTGCTGGTGCGGGATGGCTTCAGTGGGCGACGGCACGCTGGGCGTTGAGCACGCCCCACAGAGCCGCCGGGGTGGCGAAGGTCGCGGCGGTGAGGGTCTCCTCCGGGAACTCCACGTCGTAGGTGTCCTCCAGGCGGACCAGGAGCTCGATGGTCGCCATCGAGTCGAGGCCGGCCTCCTTGAGGTCGAGGGCGGGATCCAGCGGACCCGCACCGGCCAGGCGCGGCAGGACCGAGCACAGCAGCTGCTCGAAGCCGGAGTCGGGCCGGAGGTCCGGGGTCGTCGTCATGGTGCGTACTCCTTACGCGTCGGCGTTCTGCTCGCGGCGCAGCCGCTGCTTGTCGGTCTTGCCGTTCGGGGTGAGGGGCAGCTCGTCGACCAGATGGCAGACGGCGGGGACCTTGGCGGCCTCCAGGCGCTCGGCCAGCTGCGCGAGCACCACGTCGGGGGCCGGTTCGGCGACGGCGTACAGCGTGAGGTCGTGGCCGTCGGCGGGGGCGAGGGCGGCTGCGGCCGTGACGCCCGGGATGTCCAGGGCAGCCGTCTCGATCTCGAGGGTGCCCATGCGGACGCCCTTGCGCTTGAACAGGTCGTCCCGGCGGCCCTCGAAGTAGAGGTGGCCGTCGGCGTCGAGGTGGCCGTAGTCGCCGGTGTGCAGGGTGACTTCGCCGGTTTCCGGGTCGGGGCGGAAGCGCAGGGCGGTCTGTTCGGGGGCGCGCCAGTAGCCGTCCATGATGTGCGGGCCGCGTACGGCGATCTCGCCGACGGTGCCGGGCGGCAGCGGGTGGCCGTCGTCGTCGAGGACCAGCACCTCGGTGCCGTCCAGGGCACGGCCGACCGAGCCGGGCCTGGCGAGGTCGCCGTCGGGTTCGAGGACGGTGATCCGCTTGCACTCGGTGGTGCCGAACATCGGGGACACCCGGGCGTTCGGGAAGGCGGCACGAAGCTGCGCGATGACCGGCGCGGTCAGGGCGGCCCCCGTGTTGGTGAACAGCCGTACCGGCGGCGGCTCGCGACGGTCGCGGCGGGCCAGCGTCAGCAGCATCTCGCCGAGCGAGGGCACGAGCGGCACGACGGTCACGCCGTACTCGTGCAGGGTGCCCAACAGGCGTACGTGGCGGTCGGGTTCGGTCAGCACGAGCTGGGCGCCGGCGATCACCGAGAGGAAGATCTGGTAGAGCCCGTAGTCGAAGGAGAGCGGCACCGCGGCGAGGACGACGTCGTCCTCGCGGTAGTTCAGCCGGGCCTGGATGGCGCGGGCCGCGAAGACGATCGGGGCGTGCGGGCCGGCCACGGCCTTGGGGGCCGAGGTGGAGCCGGAGGTGTAGATCAGCAGGCCGAGGTCGTCGGGGCGTACGGGGGTGTCCTCGTGAACGCCGGCGTGCAACTGCTGCTCGGCGCCCGCACGCGCGTGGGCGAGCGGAACCACGGGCCGGTCGGTCAACTCCCGTAGGACACCGACGTCTTCGGCCCCCTGCGCGATCAGCAGAGCCGGATCACAGTCCGGTACGACGGTGGAGAGATGGAAGCGCTTCATCGCCGGGTTGACCGGCACGAAGACGATGCCGCGGCGCAGCGCGCCGAAGAGCAGGGCGGTGAACTCACGGACGTTGCCGACCCGGGCCAGCACCCGGTCGCCGCGGCGCACGCCACGGGCGGTGAGCCAGTCGGCGTACGCCCGTGACCAGGCGTCGAGTTCCGCGTACGTCCAGCTGCCCGAGGCGTCCCGCACGGCGGGGGCGTCGGGCCGGGCGGCGACCGCCGCGGCGAGCAGGCCGTCGACGGTGTCGGCGGCCACGAGTGTCTGAGTCGTCATCCAGCAACCTCTTGGGCAATCGGTCCGTCGGAACAAAGTCGGTCCCGCCGAGCCTGACGCCGTGCCCTTGACCGCCGGTGGAGCAGGGCTGGGGGGCTGCCCTGGGCGGCTGCCCGGGGGACCAGGTCGGTTGCAGGGAGTCGCCACTTGAGGCCCCGTGAGCCTCTTGAAGCTCTTGAAGCTCTGAGGGAGCCGAGCGGGGCGGCAGGGGTCCCCTCCTGTTGGGGAGCCGTGTCAGGGGCGCGCAACGCCGGGCTGATGCGCCGGACAGGCCTCGGCACGGCCATCCGGATTGCGCGACCTGACCTTGACCAAGCCGAACGGGCGACAGGACGCCGGAGAAGACGCCCGCCCGGGCCCGAGACGCCGGAGGCCGGTCCGCCGGACAGCCAAGGCCCGCGCCACCAGGCCGCCGCCGGACAGGCCCTGCACCGCCACCGACCCGCCGGACCCGTCCCGGCCGAGCTGCTCACGGCGGCCGACCGGAGCCGCAGGCCCCTCCAGAAGCACGCGCCACAGACGCGCAGCGCCACGCCGATCCGCCGCCCCGTCAGCGGCCGCGACCCCGTCCCCCGCCCACCGGACAGACCCCGGTGCCACCCTCCAGCCTGCCCAGGCTCAAGTCCCCTGCGAGGGGACGCCCCGATGGTGTCCGCGGACAGCAAGCCCCCAACAGCCCATGACCCATGGACCCGTGGACCTATGGCGCACGACCCATGGACAGGCCCACGAAGACGACGACCCCGCCGCGACGACGTCCGACGGGGAAGGAGGCAGCACAGGATGAACGCGGAATCCCGGCAGTCCGGTAACCCGGCCGGCCCCGGCGGCGGGCGCTCGCCGGCCTTCGGTGTCTTCTTCTTCGCCGCGGTCGGCGACCGGTCCGAGGAGACGTACCGGCTGATGCTCGACGCGGCCCGCCGCGCCGACGAGCTCGGCTTCGGCTTCGTGTCGACGCCCGAGCGCCACTTCCACCGCTTCGGCGGCGCCTTCCCCAACCCCGCCGTCACCTCGGCCGCGATCGCCGCCACGACCCGGCGGATCCAGATCCGGGCGGGCAGCGTGGTCACCCCGCTGCACCCGGCGTCCCGGATCGTCGAGGACTTCGCGACGGTGGACGGCATCTCCGGCGGCCGGGTCGCGATCTCGGTGGGCTCCGGCTGGAACGTCAACGACTTCGTCATCGCACCCGACAAGTACGAGACGCGCCGCGAGCAGATGGCCAGGGACGTGACCGACATCCGCGAGGCCTGGCGCACCGGCCGCTGGACCGGCCGCACTCCCCTCGGCACCGAGGCCACGCTGCCGCTGTACCCGCGCCCCGTGCAGCCCGAGCTGCCCGTGTGGGTGACCGCGTCCCGCAGCGAGGGCACCTTCGTCGAGGCGGGCCGGATCGGCTGCAACATCCTCACCCACCTGGAGAACCAGGACGTGGACTCGCTCGCCGGCAAGGTCGCGCTCTACCGCGCGGCCCGCGCCGAGGCGGGCTGGGACGGCCCCGGCACGGTGACGGTGATGATGCACACCTACGTCGCCGAGGACCCGGCCAGGGCCCGCGAGATCGGCGGCGGCGCCCTGCGCGACTACCTGCTGTCCGCCATCGACCTGGAGGCGGGCGCCGTGCAGGCGGGCGGCCGGATGAGCGGCAACAAGGAGGGCCGGGACGTCCTGTCCGCGGCCCGCGCCCAGCGCAAGCTGGCCGACCTCGGCGTCAACCGCTATCTGTCCGGCAACTCCCTGATCGGCTCGGTCGAGGAGTGCACGCAGACCGCCCGCCGGGTGCGCGCCGCCGGCGTGGACGAGATCGCCTGCCTGGTCGACTTCGTCCCCGATCCGGCCCAGGTGCTCGACTCCCTCGAACTGCTCGATTCCGTACGACGCGAGGCCGCACGGGCCGCCCGGCCCGTCGGCGCCCGCTGACCCAGGAGGTCGCCCCATGCCGACGATCCTCGCCGTCTCCGGCAGCCCGTCGCCGGTCTCGTTCACCCACCGCGTGCTCACCCACACCGCCGAACGGCTCGGCGAACGAGGGCACTTGGTGGACGTGCTGGCCGTGCGCGCCCTGCCGGCCGCCGAACTGCTCGCCGCCGACACCACGCATCCCGACATCGCCACCGCCGTACGGCAGTTCACGGAGGCCGACGCCGTGGTCCTCGCGACCCCCGTCTACAAGGCGGCGTACTCGGGCCTGCTGAAGGCCTTTCTCGACCTGCTCCCCCAGTTCGCCCTGGCCGGCAAGGTCGTGCTCCCGCTGGCCACCGGCGGCTCCCTCGCCCACGTACTCGCCCTCGACTACGGCCTGCGCCCGGTGCTGATGTCGATGCAGCCGGCCGCCGTCGCCGAGAGCTTCTTCGTGCACGCCGAGCAGGCCGAGCAGGCCGAGGCCATGGCCGCCCAACTGGACGGCGCCACCGACCGGTTCGCCGATCTCGTCGAAACCCTGCACCGGCAGCAGCCCGCACGCCGTCTGGCACCCGCGGCCGCCTGACCCACGACTGTCACACCGAACCCCATGACTGTCACACCGAACCCCACGACCTTCACACCGAACACCCCGGAAGAGGCTCCCATGAAGGCTCTTGTGCTGGCCGGCGGGACGGGATCCCGGCTGCGCCCGTTCAGCTACTCCATGCCCAAACAGCTCATCCCGATCGCCAACAAGCCGGTCCTGGAACACGTGCTGGACAACATCCGGGACATCGGCGTCACCGAGATCGGCATCATCGTCGGCAACCACGCCACCGAGATCGCGGAGGCCCTCGGCGACGGCTCCCGCCTGGGCGTCGAGATCACGTACATCCCGCAGGAGCGCCCGGCCGGCCTCGCCCAGACCGTGCAGCTGGCCCGCGGTTTCCTCGGCGACGACGACTTCGTGATGTACCTCGGCGACAACATGCTGCCGGAGGGCATCAAGGAGGCCGCCGCGGAGTTCCGCGCCCTGAAGCCGGCCGCCCAGGTCCTGGTCGCGCAGGTGGAGGACCCGCGTGCGTTTGGGGTCGCCGAGGTCGACGCGCGCGGCGTCGTGGAGCGGCTGGTGGAGAAGCCGCCGGTGCCGCGCTCCAACCTGGCGCTGATCGGCGTGTACTTCTTCACCCCGGCGATCCACCAGGCCGTCGACTCCATCTCCCCCAGCGCCCGGGGCGAGTTGGAGATCACCGACGCCATCCAATGGCTGGTGACCGACGGGCAGACCGTGCGGGCCCAGGAGTACGCCGGCTACTGGAAGGACACCGGCAAGGTCGAGGACGTACTCGAGTGCAACCGGATGCTCCTCGACGCCGTGTCCCGCGGCATCGAGGGCGAGGTCGACGAGGACTCGGTGCTGATCGGCAGCGTCGTCGTCGAGCCCGGCGCCCGCATCGTCCGCTCGTTCGTGGTGGGCCCGGTGGTGATCGGCGCGGGCACCGTGCTGGAGGACAGCCACGTCGGCCCCTACACCTCGATCGGGCGGGACTGCGTCCTGACCGACGCCCATCTGGACCGCTCCATCGCCCTGGACGGCGCGACGGTCTCCGGCGTGCGCGGCCTGCGCGGCTCGCTGCTCGGCCGCTCCGCCGCCGTCTCCGGCGCCCAACTGGAAGAGCGCCACCACCGTCTGGTGGTCGGCGACCACACCCGCGTGGAGGTCGCGGCATGAACAAGAAGATCCTGGTCACCGGCGGCGCGGGCTTCATCGGCTCGCACTACGTCCGCACGCTCCTCGACGGTGGTTACGAGGGCTACGAGAACGCCGAGGTCACCGTCCTCGACAAGCTGACCTACGCCGGCAACCGCGACAACCTGCCCGCCGCACACCCACGGCTGACCTTCGTCGAGGGCGACATCTGCGATCTGCCGCTGCTGCTCGACCTGTTCGAGGGCCACCACGCGGTGGTGCACTTCGCGGCCGAGTCGCACGTCGACCGCTCACTCGAGTCCGCCGCGGAGTTCGTCGCCACCAACGTCGGCGGCACCCAGAACGTCATGGAGGCCGCCCTGCGCACGGGCGTCGAACGGGTCGTGCACGTCTCCACCGACGAGGTGTACGGCACCATCGACGAGGGCTCCTGGACCGAGGAGTGGCCGCTGCTGCCCAACTCCCCCTACGCCGCGTCCAAGGCGGGCTCCGACCTGATCGCCCGCGCCTACTGGCGCACCCACGGCCTGAACGTCTCGATCACCCGCTGCTCCAACAACTACGGGCCCTACCAGCACCCCGAGAAGCTCATCCCGCGCTTCGTTACCAAACTGCTGGAGGGCGAGACGGTCCCGCTGTACGGCGAGGGCGCCAACATCCGGGAGTGGCTGCACGTCGACGACCACTGCCGCGCGATCCAGCTGGTGCTGACCCGCGGCCGGGCCGGCGAGGTCTACAACGTGGGCGGCGGCAACGAGCAGACCAACCGCCAGATCACCGAACGGCTCCTGGAGTCGACCGGCAACGACTGGTCCAGCGTGGTCCGGGTCGCCGACCGCAAGGGCCACGACCTGCGCTACTCGCTCGACGAGTCCAAGATCCGCGAGGAGCTGGGCTACGCGCCCCGCGTCTCCTTCGAGGAGGGTCTGGCCGCCACCGTCGCCTGGTACCGGGACAACCCGGGCTGGTGGAAGGCGGTCAAGCACGGCGCCGGGGAGGGGCAGCAGTGACGGCATCCGCCCCCGAGGTGCTCGTGGTCGGCGCCGGCCCGGTCGGGCTGAGCGCCGCCCACGAGCTGGCCCGGCACGGCGTCCGGGTCCGGCTGGTGGACGCGGCCCACGGCCCGGCCACCACCAGCAGGGCGCTGGCCACCCACGCCCGCACGCTGGAGACGTACGACCAAATGGGCGTCCTGGACGAGCTGTTGGCGCGCGGTCAGCGCGTCGAGCACTTCACGCTGCACCAGAACGGCCGACGGCTGATCCGCTTCGACACGGACTACAGCCGGCTGCCCACCCGTTTCCCGTTCACGCTCATGGTCGACCAGGTGATCACCGAGGAGGTGCTGCGCGACGCCGCGGCCCGCCTCGGCGTCACCGTCGAGTGGGGCGTACGGCTCGACCGCTTCGAGGACCTCGGCGAGGACGGCGTACGCGCCCACCTCACCGGCCCCGGCGGCGCCGAGACCGTCACGGCCAACTGGCTGGTCGGCGCCGACGGCGGACACAGCGCCGTCCGCAAGCAGCTCGGCCTGAAACTGGAGGGCGAGTCGAGCGAGACCTGGCTGATCGCGGACGCGGTCGTCGACTGCGACCTGCCCAAGGACAGCATCCACTGGATGCGCACCCCGCGCGGCACGGTGATGATGGTGCCGTTCCCCGACGAGGGCAAGTGGCGCCTGCTCGACACGGCGGAGACCTCGTACGGCGGCGACGACCGGATGGTCGCCGACCGCTTCGCCGAGAAGATCACCGCCGGCACCGGAAAGCCGGCGCGCGTCCAACTCCCCACCTGGATCTCGGTGTTCACCATCCAGCAGCGCATGATCCCGCAGATGCGCGCGGGCCGGGTGCTGCTGGCGGGCGACGCCGCCCACGTCCACAGCCCGGCCTCCGGGCAGGGCATGAACACCGGCGTCCAGGACGCGGTGAACCTCTCCTGGAAGCTGGCGGCGGTCCTGCGCGGCGAGGCGGCTCACTCGCTCCTCGACTCCTACAGCGCCGAACGGGTGCCGGTCGGGGCCGAGTTGCTGCGCACCACCAGGATGGCCACCCTGCTGGTCCAGCTGCGCAGCCGCAAGGCGGCCGCGTTCCTGCGCACCGCCTTCACCTTCCTGCGCAACGTGCCGCCCCTCAAGGGCCGCATCCAGCGCAAGATCATGGGCGGCATGTCGGCACTCGGCCTCGGCTACGGCACGAGCCCCCTCACCCTCGCGGCCCCCGCCCCCGGTGCCCGCTCCGCCGTCCGCCCCGGTGAACGCCTCGCCCGCGTCGACGCCACCCGCGCCGCCGCCTCCCCGGCCTGGCAGCAGATACTGACCGAGCTCCGCGGCCCGGACTGGTTCGTGCTCACCTACGGCCGTACGACCGGCCGGCGGCTGCGCAGCCTGCACCTCACCGACGCCTCCGTCGCCGCCGACCTCGGCCTGCGCACGGGCGACTGGCTCCTGGTCCGCCCGGACGGCTATGTGGCCGCCCGCGGGGACGCCGGACAGCCACCGTCGGCGGCGCTGGCGGAACTGGGCGTCCGACTGGAGAGCGTCACCCAAGTGGCATGACCCGTAGATGAGTTGAGGCCTACAGGTTCGAGGCCCACAACTACAGGTTCGAGGCCCACAAGTTGAGGCCCGCCCCGGATTCTCGGAGCGGGCCTCAACGCACGGCGGGTCTCATCGCTCGGCGTTCCTCAAGCCGCCGCCCGGGCGCGCTTTCCGTACAGCTCCCGGCACTGTTCGTACGTCGGCAGCAGGCCCCGCTCGGCGGCCTCGGCCACCGTCGGCGCGTTCGCGTCCTTCTCCGACAACAGGGGTTCCCCGGTGAGCCACCTGGCCCACGGCAGCTCCAACTCCGGGTCGAAGGCCCGCAGATCGAGCTGGGTGCCCGGCACGTACTCGGTGGAGCACAGGTAGCTGATGCAGGTGTCGTCGGTGAGCGCGACGAACCCGTGCGCGAGCCCCTCCGCGACGAACACCGCCCGGCCGCCCCGCGCGTCGAGGACGGTGCAGTCGTGCCGCCCGAAGGTGGGCGAACCGATCCGCACGTCGACCACCACGTCGAGCAGCACCCCGCGCACACAGCTGACCAGTTTGGCCTGCCCCGGCGGGATCGCCACCCCGTGCAGCCCGCGCACTGTGTTGCGGGCGGACGCCGAGTAGTTGACCTGGCGGGGCAGGAAGGAGTGGCCGGTCTCGGCGGCGAGAAGGTCGTAGCGGAACGACTCGTGGAAGCTGCCGCGCGCGTCCGGCAGCAGTCTCGGCATGATGCGGTACGCGTCCGGCACAGCGGTCTCTTCGATCCTCATGCCCCGTGACGGTAGGCACCTCGACTCGATTCCCGGTAGCGCCGGGGCGGCGGATCCAGCCGTGCCCTAGTACGACCCGCCAAAGTGCCCCCACCACAGACGACTTGGGAGGCGGGGACGGGTGTCGGCGATCGAGAGACGACCGGACGGCGGGCGTACGGTACTGGTGCTGGGCGCCACCGGATTCGTGGGCGGCCATGTGTGCCGCGCCTTCGCGGCGGCGGGCTGGCGGGTGGCGGGCGTGGCCCGCACCGTGCGGGGCGCCCGCACACCGTACGAGATCCACGAACTCGACCTCGTGGCCGCCGAGCCCGCCCGCGTCGCGGAGCTGGTCGGCCGCCACCGCGCGGACGTGGTGGTGAACGCGGCCGGTGCGGTCTGGGGTGTCACCCAGGCGGAAATGGACCTGGGCAACCGGGACTTGGTGCACCGCCTGATCGCGGCCGGCCCGCCCCGGCTGATCCAGCTGGGCTCCGTGCACGAGTACGGTCCGGTGCCGCGCACCGCCATCACCGAGGCCACCCCGACGGCGCCCGTCACGCCGTACGGGCGCTCCAAGCTGGCCGGGGCGCGGGCCCTGCTCGACTCCGGCACGAACGGTCTCGTCCTGCGCGTGTCCAACGTGTCGGGACCCGGCACCTCCGCCGTCAGTCTGCTCGGCATGGTCGCCGCGCATCTCGCCGCCCGCTCCGCCGAGCCACTGCGCCTGGCGCCGCTGCTCGCCCACCGCGACTTCGTGGACGTGCGTGACCTCGCCGACGCGGTGGTGGCCGCCGCCGCGTCCGAGGTGACCGGACGGGTCGTCAACATCGGTGGCGGGGAGGCGACTTCGGTGCGTGACCTGGTGGCGCGGCTGGTCGCGCTCGACGGGCGCGGCGCCGGGATCGTGCAGGCGCCGGTGGCGGGCGGCCGGCCCCCGGAGGCCGAGTGGCAGCGCATGGACGTCTCCCTCGCCCGCACCCTGCTCGGCTGGCGGCCCCGGCGCTCCCTGGAGGAGTCGCTGCGCGACCTGTTGTCCAGTGCCGTTCGAGCAGCGGCGCCCACGATGTCCGCATCGGCCCATCGCTGACGGCCACGTGCCGGAACGCAGAGCCTGTGTCTGAACCCCGGCCGGGCGCCTGCCGCCTGGCACGCACGCTCGCCACGTTGCCGAAAGGCCCTGGTAGCTCCGCTACGAGGACCTTCCGGCGCCTTGCGATCGCACGCACCAGACGACGGGCGCTGATCCGGCCGGAGTTCAGACACAGGCTCACCATGGAGGCAGGTCAAGATGAGTGACACCAAGGCACGGATCCTGGAGCAGGTGCGGGACTACCACCTGGAGAAGGAGTCGTCCGGCGCGTTCCGTCCGGGCGTCGACGAGATCTGGCCGTCCGGCGCGGTGCTCGGCCCCGAGGACCGGGTCGCCCTGGTCGAGGCGGCCATCGACATGAAGATCGCGGCCGGCACGCACTCGCGCCGCTTCGAGACACGGTTCGCCCGCTACATGAAGCGGCGCAAGGCGCACCTGGTGAACTCCGGCTCCTCGGCGAACCTGCTCGCCCTGTCGGCCCTCACCTCACCGCACCTGGAGGACCGCCGCCTCAAGCCCGGCGACGAGGTCGTCACCGTCGCCGCGGGCTTCCCCACCACCGTCAACCCGATCATCCAGAACGGCCTCGTCCCCGTCTTCGTCGACGTCGAGCTGAAGACGTACAACACCACCGCCGAACGCATCAAGGCGGCGGTCGGCCCCAAGACCCGCGCCATCATGATCGCCCACGCACTCGGCAACCCCTTCGAGGTCGCCGAGGTGGCCCGGATCGCCGAGGAGAACGACCTCTTCCTCATCGAGGACAACTGCGACGCGGTCGGTTCTCTCTACGACGGTCGACTGACCGGCACCTTCGGCGACTTGACGACCGTCAGCTTCTACCCGGCGCACCACCTCACGATGGGCGAGGGCGGCTGCGTCCTCACCTCGAACCTGGCGCTCGCCCGGATCGTCGAGTCGATGCGCGACTGGGGCCGCGACTGCTGGTGCGAGCCGGGCGAGAACAACCGCTGCTTCAAGCGGTTCGAGTACCAGCTGGGCACCCTCCCGGCCGGCTACGACCACAAGTACATCTACTCGCACGTCGGTTACAACCTGAAGGCCACCGACCTGCAGGCCGCGCTGGGTCTGACCCAGCTCGCCAAGGTCGACGCCTTCACCGCGGCCCGCCGCCACAACTGGACCCGGCTGCGCGAGGGCCTGGACGGCGCCCCGCACCTGATCCTGCCGGAGGCGACGCTGAACAGCGAGCCGAGCTGGTTCGGGTTCGTCATCACGGTCGCGCCCGACGCGCCCTTCTCCCGCAAGGAGCTGGTGGACTTCCTGGAGTCCCGCAAGATCGGCACCCGCAACCTGTTCGCCGGCAACCTCACCCGCCAGCCCGCCTACCAGGACGTACCGCACCGGGTCGTCGGCGACCTCACCAACTCGGACGTCATCACCGAGCAGACCTTCTGGATCGGCGTCTACCCCGGCCTCACCGACGAGATGACCGACTACATGGTCGCCTCCGTCCGCGAGTTCATCGCCGGCCGGTGACCCGCGCCGCCCACTGCTTTCGTGGGCCCCGACTCCCCTGAGATGCACCGCCCTTGACAAGGAGAGACCGTACATGTCGTCGACACTCACGGAGTTGACGCGTCCGCAGCCCGTCGTCCAGCCCCGCGAACCCGACTCGGTGGCCGACCGGATCGCGACGTCCGCGGCGGCCACGGCCGGACGCCTGACCACCGACGCGTTCCACGACTGGTTCACCGCACGCGGGAAGGCCGGCCGGTTCAGCGTCGAACGCATCCCGTTCTCCAAGCTGCGCGGCTGGTCCTTCGAACCCGGCACCGGCAACCTGGTGCACTCCAGCGGCCGCTTCTTCAGCGTGGAGGGCCTGCACGTCACCGCCGACGACGGCCTCCACAAGGAGTGGTACCAGCCGATCATCAAGCAGCCCGAGGTCGGCATCCTCGGCATCCTGGTCAAGGAGTTCGACGGCGTCCTGCACTTCCTGATGCAGGCCAAGATGGAGCCGGGCAACCGCAACCTGCTCCAGCTCTCCCCCACCGTCCAGGCCACCCGCAGCAACTACACCAAGGTCCACAAGGGCACGGACGTCAAGTACATCCAGTACTTCACCGGCCCGGACCGGGGCCGGATCCTCGCCGACGTACTGCAGTCCGAGCACGGGTCGTGGTTCTTCCACAAGAGCAACCGCAACATGATCGTCGAGGTGGACGAGGACGTCCCGCTCGACGAGGACTTCTGCTGGCTCACCCTCGGCCAGCTCAACGACCTCCTGCACCAGGACAACCTGGTCAACATGGACTCGCGCACGGTACTGGCCTGTCTGCCCGCCCACGGCTCCCCCCTGCCGCACTCCGACGGCTTCACGGGCGCCCTGGCCCGCTCCCGCGATCCGGAGGCCGGCGCGCTGCTCACCGACGTGGACCTGCTGTCCTGGTTCACCGCCGAGCGCTCCCGCTACGACGTCCGGGCCGAGCGCATCCCGCTCGTCGACGTCCCCGGCTGGACCCGCGACGAGGCACGCATCGGCAAGGACGACGGCCGCTGGTTCGACGTCGTCGCGGTCGAGGTGCAGGCCGGCAACCGGGAGGTCACCGGCTGGACCCAGCCGCTGATCGAACCGTCCAGCCGGGGCGTCGCGGCCTTCCTCACCCGCTCCTTCGGCGGCGTCCTGCACGTCCTGGCCAACGCCAAGGTCGAGGGCGGCTTCCTGGACACCGTGGAACTGGCGCCCACCGTCCAGGCCTCGCCCGACAACTTCGCCGGGCTGTCGGTCCGCCCGCCCTACCTCGACCTGGTCCTGTCCGCCGACCCCGACCGCATCCGCTACGACGCCATCCACTCCGAGGAGGGCGGCCGCTTCCTCTACGCCGAGAACCGCTACCTGGTCATCGAGGCGGACGAGGCGCAGGCACCGCTGCTGCCGCCGGCCGGCTTCCAGTGGGTGACGGTCGGCCAGCTCTCGGAGCTGGTCAAGCACGGCCACTACGTCAACGTGCAGGCCAGGACCCTGCTCGCCTGCCTCAACGCGATGGGTGTGCGGTCCTGCGACCCCCTGACCGACCCCTTCGCCAACTCCATGGGAACCCGTGCACATGACTGAACGTCCGCTGCGCGTCGCCGTCCTCGGCACCGCGGACATCGCCCGCCGCCGTGTCCTGCCCGCCCTGGCGAAGGACCCGGACGTCGAGCTGACCGCGGTGGCGAGCCGGAGCGGCGCCCGGGCACGGGAGGTGGCGGGCCGGTACGGCTGCGCGGCCGTCACGTCGTACGACGCCGTCCTCGGCCGCGACGACGTGGACGCCGTCTACGTCCCGCTGCCGGTCTCCCTGCACGCCGAGTGGACCCGCCGTGCCCTCGACGCGGGCAAGCACGTCCTCGCGGAGAAACCGCTGACCGCCCACGCGCCCACCACGGCCGGGCTCCTGGACCTGGCCCGCGCCTCGGGCCTGGCCCTGATGGAGAACGTGATGTTCGTCCATCACCCACAGCACACGGTCGTACGAGAGCTGGTGACGGGCGGCGCGATCGGCGAACTGCGCGCCTTCACCGCCGCGTTCACCGTCCCGCCGCTGCCCGCGGGCAACATCCGCCACCGGCCCGAACTGGGCGGCGGCGCCCTGCTCGACATCGGGTACTACCCGCTGCGGGCCGCTCTGTACTTCCTCGGCACGGGCCTGGAGGTGGCCGGCGCGGCCCTGGAGCACTCGGACGGCTCGGCGGTGGAGACGGCGGGCGCGGTGCTCGTACGGTCCCCGGCCGGTGTGCTCGGTCAGCTCGCCTTCGGCATGGAGCACGCCTACCAGTCGGCGTACGAACTCTGGGGCAGTAAGGGCCGGATCCGGGTCGAGACCGCGTTCACCCCGCCCGCCGAGCACAAACCGACGGTGTGGGTCACGGACGCGCACGGCCCCCGCGAGCTGACCCTCGCACCGCACGACCAGGTCGCCGCGACCGTACGGGCCTTCGTACGGGCGGTCCGCTCGGCCGGCACCGACCCGCGGACCGCGGCGGAGTGCCTGGAGCAGGCCACGCTGCTGGACGCGGTCCGGGCACGAGCGACCGGGCGATGACCTCGACGGGAGGGACAGGAGAGACATGAGCACCACAGTGAGCGCCGCCGGCCGCACGGCCGAGCTGCACGAGATCCGTGTGCAGGCGTTGGCCGGCCCGAGTGAGAGGGCGACGGAGGCTCAGCATGCCAAGGGCAAGCTGACCGGCCGGGAGCGCATCGAGCTGCTGCTGGACGCGGGCTCTTTCCGTGAGGTCGAGCAGCTGCGTCGGCATCGTGCGGTCGGGTTCGGGCTGGAGGCGAAGAAGCCGTACACGGACGGTGTGATCACCGGCTGGGGCACGGTGGAGGGCCGTACGGTCTTCGTGTACGCCCATGACTTCCGGATCTTCGGCGGGGCGCTGGGTGAGGCCCATGCCACGAAGATCCACAAGATCATGGACATGGCCATCGCGGCCGGTGCCCCGCTGGTGTCGCTGAACGACGGCGCGGGCGCGCGGATCCAGGAGGGCGTCTCGGCGCTGGCCGGTTACGGCGGCATCTTCCAGCGCAACACGAAGGCGTCCGGGGTGATCCCGCAGATCAGCGTGATGCTCGGTCCGTGCGCGGGCGGTGCGGCCTACAGCCCCGCCCTGACCGACTTCGTGTTCATGGTCCGTGAGACCTCGCAGATGTTCATCACCGGTCCGGACGTCGTCAAGGCGGTCACCGGCGAGGAGATCAGCCAGAACGGCCTGGGCGGCGCCGACGTCCACGCCGAGACGAGCGGCGTGTGCCACTTCGCCTACGACGACGAAGAGACCTGCATCGCCGAAGTCCGCTACCTGCTCAGCCTGTTGCCCCAGAACAACCGCGAGGCCCCGCCCGTCGCACCGGCTAACGACCCTGCGATGCGCCGCACCGAGGCCCTGCTCGACCTGGTCCCGGCGGACGGCAACCGCCCCTACGACATGCGCCGGGTGATCGAGGAGATCGTCGACAACGGCGAGTACCTGGAGATCCACGAACGCTGGTCGACCAACGTCCTGTGCGCCCTGGCCCGCCTGGACGGCCACGTCATCGGCCTGATCGCGAACCAACCCCAGTCCCTGGCCGGGGTGTTGGACATCGGAGCGAGCGAGAAGGCGGCCCGCTTCGTGCAGTTCTGCGACGCCTTCAACATCCCGCTCGTCACCCTGGTCGACGTCCCCGGCTTCCTGCCCGGCGTCGACCAGGAACACGGCGGCATCATCCGCCACGGCGCGAAGCTCCTCTACGCCTACTGCAACGCGACCGTGCCGCGCATCTCCCTGATCCTGCGCAAGGCGTACGGCGGCGCCTACATCGTCATGGACAGCCAGTCCATCGGCGCGGACCTGACGCTGGCCTGGCCGACGAACGAGATAGCGGTGATGGGCGCGGAGGGCGCCGCCAACGTCATCTTCCGCAGGCAGATCGCCGCCTCGGACGACCCGGAGGCGGTCCGCGCCCAGAAGATCAAGGAGTACAGGTCGGAACTGATGCACCCGTACTACGCGGCCGAACGCGGCCTGGTCGACGACGTGATCGACCCCGCCGAAACCCGCGGGGTACTGGCCTCGGCCCTGTCGATGCTCCGCACCAAGCACGCCGACCTGCCGGCCCGCAAACACGGCAACCAGCCGCAGTAGCCCCTCCCGAAGGAGCCCCCATGCCCTCATCCCCGTCGGACGCCCCGTCGTCCCCCACCTCCTCAGAACCGCTGTTCCGCGTGGTCCGCGGCGAGGCCACCGAGTCCGAACTCGCCGCCCTCGCCGTGGTCCTGCTGGCCCTGAACACTCCCGAGGCGCTGCCGTCCCCCGTCACACCGGTCGCGCCCTGGCGTCGTTCGCCGTACGCCCACCCGATCAGCTGGCAGGAGGCGGCGTAACCGCACCGCCGCGGGGCAGGGCGGGGCGGGGGCCTAACGCCGGCTGCGCGCCGCGCGGGCGATCGCGACCACGGCCTTCTCCAGGGCGTACTCGGGATCGTCCCCGCCGCCCTTCACCCCGGCGTCCGCCTCGGCGACGGCGCGCAGCGCGAACGCGACTCCGTCCGGCGTCCACCCCCGCATCTGCTGCCGCACCCGGTCGATCTTCCACGGAGGCATGCCCAGCTCCCGCGCCAGATCGGCCGGGCGCCCGCCGCGCGCGGACGACAGCTTCCCGATCGCCCGCACACCCTGCGCCAGCGCACTGGTGATCAGCACCGGTGCCACCCCGGTGGCCAGGGACCACCTGAGCGCCTCCAGGGCCTCGGCCGCCCGCCCTTCCACGGCCCGGTCGGCGACCGTGAAACTCGACGCCTCGGCCCGCCCGGTGTAGTACCGCCCGACGACGGCCTCGTCGATGGTCCCTTCCACGTCGGCGACCAGCTGGGAGACGGCGGACGCCAGCTCCCGGAGATCACTCCCGATGGAGTCGACGAGCGCCTGACAGGCCTCGGGCGTGGCCGACCTGCCGACCGCTCTGAACTCAGCCCGCACGAAGGCCAGCCGGTCCGCCGGCTTGGTCATCTTCGGACAGGCCACCTCCCGCGCCCCGACCTTGCGCGCGGCGTCGAGAAGCCCCTTGCCCTTGGCTCCGCCCGCGTGCACCAGCACGAGGGTGATCTCCTCGGCGGGCGCCCCGAGATACGCCTTCACGTCCTTGACCGTGTCGGCCGAGAGGTCCTGCGCATTGCGTACGACCACGACTTTGCGCTCCGCGAAGAGCGAGGGGCTGGTCAGCTCGGCGAGGGTGCCGGGCTGCAGCTGGTCCGAGGTGAGGTCGCGTACGTCCGTGTCGGCGTCGGTGGCCCTGGCGGCGGCCACCACCTCCTGCACGGCACGGTCGAGCAGGAGGTCCTCCTGGCCCACGGCAAGCGTCACCGGGGCGAGAGGGTCGTCATCAGCAGTCTTCCTGGCCATCGCGACAAGCATCGCACGCACCACTGACAACGGGGTCCGGCAGTGGGCCTACGGCTCCTCCCGCCAGCCGTCCCACGCCCCCACGAACTCGTCCAGCTCCCCCGGATCCAGCCGCCCCTCCTCGTCCCGCAGGACGACCAGCCACTGCGCGTCCTCCGCGTCGTCCTCACCGGCCAGCGCGTCCCGTACGAGCTGCGGTTCCTCGGGCAGTCCGAACCGCTCCCCGAGCGCCTCGGCCACCTCCTCGGCGGCATCACGGTCGGGCAGCACCAGCACATGTCTCACATCGCTCACGGCAGCCATTGTCGGTCACCCGCCGCGGGCTCCCGCAGGTCACCCCTTGCGCACGACCTGCACATCGAGGTCGATGCGAATGCTCGGCCCCACCACCGCGATCCCCCGGGCCAGCATCGTCTGCCAGCTGACCGTGAAGTCGTCCCGGTGCAACTCCGTCGTGGCCCGGCAGGCCGCCCGCACCTCGCCCTCCATGCCGTTGCCGAGTCCGAGGTACTCGGTGTCGAGCGTGACCGTACGGGTCACTCCGTGCAGCGACAACGCCCCCGTGACCGCCCACCGGTTCCCGCCCCTGTGCACGAAACGCTCGCTGTAGAACTCCAGCGTCGGAAAGCGCGCCACGTCCAGGAACTCCCCGGACCGCAGATGGTCGTCCCGCATCCTGACGTTCGTGTCGATGGACGCCGCGTCGATCACCACATGCATCGCCGACTGCTCCACCGGCTCCGTGATCCGTACGGCCCCCGCGAAGGAGTTGAACCGGCCGTGGATCCGGGCCAGCCCGATGTGCCGCGCGGTGAACGCGATCGAGGAGTGGGTCGGCTCGATCTGCCAGTCACCCGGCGCCGGCAGCTGCGGCGGCCGCGCGACCTGGAGCGTCACGTCGCCCAGCGAGGCGAGCGCGTTCTCCCCGACGGTCGCGCTCGCCCGGTACGGCGTGTACCCCTCGGCCGACACCGCGAGCCGGTACTCGCCCGCGGGCACCGTCGTCACGAACGACCCGAAGGGATCCGTCCCGCCGCTGACCACCTTGCGCCCCATGGCGTCGCTGACCGCGAACTGAGCATGTGTCAACGGCCCGTTGACCGGATCCAGCACCCGGCAGCTCAGCACCCCGGCACTCGGCGGGGTCTGCACCGCCGCCAGGGGACTCGTCCGTTGCACCCTGTTCGTTCGGTTTCCCAGCCAGCGGCCGAACATCCACGCCACCCCTGTGCGCCTCGACATCACGTGTTGTGTCTCTGTTACCGAAGACACATTCGATCACTGTTGAGGCTTTCGAGGCAACACGGACTGTCTACGCACGAGTAGCAACGTCTGGCCCCAAGTGCCCCAATCAGCCGTTCCGATGGGACTGAGGAGACCGGAGGGGACTGCGCACAGTCGGCACACGATCCAGATCGATCCCGAACCGCTCCCGGTACACCCCGAGCACCTCCTCGTCCGTGCCCAACTCCCGCTCCTCCCGGGCTCCGTCGGCTCCCGTCACCTTGAAGGTGCGCCCACTGAGCGTGATCCTTCCCCCCTCCTCGGTCACCCTTGAACACACCAGCGACTGCACGAAGTGCGACGCGGGCGAGGTGCTGTGCCACCACGCCCCGGCCACGAAGTCGCCGAGCTCGCGGGGCCGCAGCTCCAGCCGGTACTGCGGCCTGCCGTTCACGACGACGTCCAGGTCCGGCCCCACCTCGACGATCCGGAACGTACCGCCCGGATCCTCCTGCTCCCCCCTCTCCCCGAACGCCACCGGATAGTGGCTGTGCGCCCCGAAGCCCACGTCCGCCAGCCACTCGCCCCCGTCCGCCGTCCGCACCCGCAGCGCGAGATGGTCGTACGGAATCCCGAGCCGCCCCTCGCCGGTGTGCACCCGCGCCGCGAGCAGTGAGACGTCGAAGCCCAGCGCGCCGAGCAAAGCCCCGAAGGCGCCGTTGAGTTCGTAGCAGAACCCGCCCCGCCGCGCCCCCACCACCTTGTCCAGCAGCCGCTTCTCCTCCAGCACGATCTCCTCGCCGAGGTGGATCGACAGGTTCTCGAAAGGCACGGTCCGCAGGTGGCGCAGATGCAGCTCGCGCAACACCTCGACGGTGGGCGCGACGGGCGGTCCCCCGGCCTCGATTCCCAGACGGCGGAGGTAGGCGTCGACCTGTTCGGTATGCATGCCCTCAGTCTCGCGCCACCCGCAGCTCCCCGCCCATCCCCGTGACCGCGAGCGCCCCGTCCCGGTCCGTCCGCAGCACCACCGCGCCCTCGGCCCGCAGTGCCGCGACCGTGCTGGGGGCGGGATGCCCGTACATGTTGTCCTCCCCGCAGCTGATGAGCGCGATCCGCGGCGCCACCCTGCGTATCAGCTCCGGGTCCTGATACGCCGACCCGTGATGGGCCACCTTGAGCACATCCACGCCACCCAGCAGCGCTCCTTCCGGCGACCTCAACAGCGCCTGCTGGGCCGGGGGTTCGAGATCCCCGAGCAGCAGGAGCCGCAGCCCGCCCGACCTGACCAGCAGGGTGACGCTGGCGTCGTTCGGCCCGTCCGGATCCGGTGCCGGGCGCGGCGGGGGCCACAGCACCTGCCAGGACAGCGATCCGGTGCGCCGCTGCTCCCCGGCCAGGGCGTGGGTGAGCGGAATGTGCCGCGCCGCCGCCTCCTTCCGCACGAACTCGACCTGGTCCGCGGGCTCTTCGAAGCCCGTCGTCTCGATCGCCCCCACCGTGCGCCCGCGCAGTACCCCGGGCAGCCCGGCCACGTGATCGGCGTGGAAATGGGTCAGCACGATCAACGGCACCCTGGTGATGCCAAGCGTGCGCAGGCAGTGGTCGACGAGCGTCGGATCGGGCCCGGCATCCACCACCACACCGCTGCCGTCCCCCGCCGCGAGCACCGTCGCGTCCCCCTGCCCCACGTCGCACATCGCGAACCGCCACCCCGGCGGCGGCCACCCGCTGATCACCCTGGTCAACGGCGGCGGCTGCACGACGACGAGCACCAGCAGCACCCCGCAGACGCCACACACCCAGGGATGTCCCAGCATCCGCCGGCCGAGCAGCAGAACGGCCACCGTGACCAGGGCGAGCAGCCCCGCCCCGCCCCAGCTGCCCGGCCAGTCCACTCCCCCGCCGGGCAGGGCGGCCCCCGTCCGGGCGATGTCAGCGATCCAGCCCGCGGGCCAACTCGCGCACCAGGCCAACGCCTTGGCCACCGGCATCAGCACCGGCGCCGTCGCCAGCGCCGCGAAGCCCAGCACCGTGGCAGGCGCCACCGCGATCTCCGCGAGCAGATTGCACGGCACCGCCACCAGACTCACCCGCGCCGACAGCACGGCGACGACCGGCGCGCACAGCGCCTGCGCCGCGGCCGCCGCGGCCAGCCCCTCGGCCAGCCTCGGCGGGACCCGCCGTCGCCGCAGCGCCTCGCTCCAGCGCGGAGCGAGCGTGAGCAGGGCGCCGGTGGCCAGCACGGACAGCAGGAAGCCGTAACTCCGGGCCAGCCAGGGGTCGTACAGCACGAGCAGCAGGACCGCCGTCGCCAGCGCCGGGACGAGCGACCTGCGGCGTCCGGTCGCCAGGGCCAGCAGCACGACGACCCCACAGGCCGCGGCCCGCAGCACACTCGGATCCGGTCTGCACACGATCACGAACCCGAGCGTGAGTGCTCCCCCGAGCAGCGCGGTCGTCCGCAGCGGGATGCCGAGCCGGGGCGCGAGCCCACGGCGCTCCACCAGCTGCGCCATGCCCGGCGGCCCGATGAGCAGAGCGAGAATGATCGTGAGGTTGCTCCCGGACACCGCGAGCGTGTGCGCGAGGTCGGTCTCCTTGAAAGCCTCGTCCAGCTCCGGGGTGATCCGCGAGGTGTCCCCGACGACCAGCCCCGGCAGCAGTGCCCTGGCGTCCGCCGGCAGCCCGTCGGTCGCCTCCCGCAGCCCGGCCCGCAACCGCCCCGCGAACCGCTGCGCCCCCGACGGCCCTCCCACCACGACCGGCGCGGCCTTCCCCCGCACCCGCAGTACGCCGGCGACCCGATCACCGCCCACCGCCGCGGGCGCCAACCGCGCGACGACCCGCACTCGCGTGGAGGGCAAAAGCTCGAGCCAGGGCGACCGTGGTGCCCCCTCGGCGGAGGTCTCCGTTCCAGCCCCACGTGCCCCCACGTCGGCGATCACCAGCACGGGTGCCCGCGTCACCACCGCCGTCCCGTCCGCCTGCTCCACGCGCCGCACCTCCCCGTCCATCAGCACGGAGGCCGGAGCGGCATGGTCCCCTCTGATCCGGGGCCGGGTGAGCCGAGGGTCGGAGGTGACCTCGACCTCGGCGGTCACGGTGGCGTACTGCCGCGCCAGCCCGGGCACGGGCCCCCGCCGCACATCGGCTCCGTGCAGCCCCGCGGAGACGGCAGCCGCGGCGACACAGAGCAGCACGGCGGCAACCGAGACCCGCGGCCATGGCCCTGACCCCGGACTTGGACTCGGGCCTGGACTTGGACTCGGGCCTGGACTTGGACTCGGGCCTGGACTTGGGCTCGGACTCGGACCCGGGCTCGGACTCGGACCCGGGCTCGGACCCGGGCTTGGGCTTGGACTTGGGCTTGGACTCAGCGAACCCGCTCGCACTCGCCGTCGCCGCCGTACCGCCAGCAGAACCACCGCCACGGTCAGGCACACGGCCGCGACAAGCGTGACCCACCCGGACGTCGCGTCCAGCATCACCGCAGCCGTCGCCCAGGTCGCGAGCGCGGGCGGCACGAGTCGCAGGTCCGTCGGTCCTTCCTGCCGGGGGTGGGCCACTCCGAGCCGCCCTCCGGAGGCGGCGTGGACGGCCGCGCGCGGGGTCGGAAGACCGGGTGCGCGCCTCATGGCCGTACGAGATTTCGGAGATCGGAGAAACGGCGGTCTCCGATGCCGTTGACCTCGCGCAGCTCGTCCACCGAGCGGAAGCCGCCGTGCTGCGTGCGGTAGTCGATGATGTGCTGGGCCAGCACAGGGCCGACGCCCGGCAGGGTGTCCAGCTGGTCCACCGTGGCGGTGTTGAGCGCAACCGGAGCCGCGGGAGCAGCTCCCGCCACCGAACCGGACGAGCCCCCGACGACCGCACCAGCCGAACCCGGCGCCGCGGCGGCGGGACCGCCCACGACGACCTGCTCTCCGTCCACAAGAAAGCGGGCCCGGTTCAGCCCGTCCGTGCTCGTGCCGGGACGCACCCCACCAGCCGCGCGCAGGGCGTCGACGACACGCGAACCGGCGGGCAGGCGATGAATCCCGGGTTCGCGGACCTTGCCGCTGACGTCCACGACGATCTCCGCCCCGGCCGTGCCCGCGGCATTCGGCGCCCCGGCCGAACCGTCCGGCTCGGACTCCCCACTCCCCTTCCGCTCACCGAACGGAGCCACCGCCCGCACCACTTCGGGCGCCCGCACGGACTGCGTCCGCCCGACCCAGAAGTGCTGAACGGCGAAGACGGCGGCAACGACAAGCAGCGCCGCGAGCGCGATCACACTCCGCCGCTCCAGCCCACACCGCGCCTGCAGCCACAGCGGCATCCGCTCCCGCAGAGCAAGCCCGGCCCGCGCCCGCCAGACCTTTCCGGCACGATCTCCCCCGCAGTCGGGATCGACGGGATCTACGAGATTTACCGGTTCTACGGGTTCCAGGAGATCCAGGGGTTCTACGGGATCTACAGGATCTACGGGCATGCCGCCGCGGGGGACGTCCGGAGGAAAGTCGAACTCCTCGTCTTCCTCCTCCGTCACCGGGTCGAACGGCGGCCCAGCCCCCGACTCCCGCCACTCACCGGCCCGTTCGGGGAACAGCACCTCCGCACGCCGCCGGAGCTCCTCCGCCGACGCATGCCGGTTCAGGGGCCGGTGCCGGGATCGGCTCCGGGCCACGGGGTGGCGGTGACGGATCCGGCCGTCGGAGGCAGGGCCGCGCCCCGGGCCACTGGTCGCAGTCGCTGTACGTGAACGTGATCGAAGTGCCATGCGACGAGGATCGGGCACTTCGCAACTTCGCGATGATCTTGCTCAATTCCCGGGGATTACCGACCAGTTGTGGATAACTCCGCCACCCGCACGGGTGAGGTAACCCGCCAGAACGACGCGACGTTCCAGCAGAACACGGCAGGCCATCGCAGGGGCGCCGTCAGCGCGGCGAAACCACGACCCCCAGCAGCCCAGGGCCGGTATGCGCCCCGATCACGGCCCCCACCTCACTCACATGCAGGTCGGCCAGCCCGGGCACCCGCGCCCGCAACCGGTCCGCGAGGGCCGAGGCCCGCTCGGGGGCGGCGAGATGGTGCACGGCGATGTCGACCTGTGCGCCGCCGGCCCGGTCGACCACGATCTCCTCGAGGCGGGCGATCGCCCTCGACGCCGTGCGGACCTTCTCCAGCAGTTCGATCCGGCCGCCGTCCAGCTGCAGCAGCGGCTTCACGGCCAGCGCGGAACCCAACAGGGCCTGGGCGGCGCCGATCCGGCCGCCGCGGCGCAGATAGTCGAGGGTGTCGACGTAGAAGTACGCGGACGTGCCGGAGGCCCGCTTCTCAGCGGCCGTGACGGCCTCGTCGACCGTGCCGCCCGACTCCGCCACCTCCGCCGCGGCGAGCGCGCAGAACCCGAGTGCCATCGCGACCGTCCCGGTGTCCACCACCCGCACCGGCACCGGCGCCTCGCGCGCTGCCAGGACCGCCGCGTCGTACGTGCCCGACAGCTCGGCCGACAGATGGAGGGAGACAATGCCGGTCGCACCGGACTCGGCGACCTTGCGATAGGTCTCGGCGAAGAGCTGGGGGCTGGGCCGCGAGGTGGTGACAGGGCGCCGCTTCTGGAGTGCCTGGGCCAGGGAACGCGTCGAGATCTCCGTGCCCTCGTCCAGCGCCTGGTCGCCGAGGACCACGGTCAGGGGCACCGCTGTGATGCCGTGGCGCTCCATCGTCCGCGGCGGCAGGTAGGCCGTTGAATCGGTGACGATCGCGACATGGCGGGACATGAGCTGGAGGTTACCTGCCGTAGCGCCCGGGCGGCAGCCCGGCCCCTCTCACCTGGTATGCCCTTGACCGGATCAAGTAGTGCTCTCGGGGCGGGTCTTCTTCTGCCAGGGGTAGGCGGGACGCCGCACCGGCGGGGTGATGGCGGCTCGCGTCGGCTCCTCGGCCGTGCGTGAGCGGGGTGTCTCCGGCCAGGTCTGCTGGGATGTGGCGCCGTCGGCGGCCGACGCCTCGGGCCACGGCGGCGTGGGCGACGTGGGCGACGCGGGCTCCGCCGACGTCCAGTGCCGCAGGGCACCGGCCTCGACGTCTATCTGCGTGCTCAGCGAGTCCAGGTCGTCGTCGGCGAAGCGGCGGGCCCGGTCGCGGGCCGCCCAGCGCAGTGAGTCCGCCGACTGAGTGATGCGCTCGGTGCGCTCCCGCAGGCCGGGCAGCCGCTCGGCGAGCGTCGTCCGGTCCGGTTCGGCCTCCAGGCGCTTGAGCTCACCGTCCAGCTCGCGCCCGTGCGCGCTGAGCCGCTCGAAGAGGCCCAGGGACTCCTTGAGGGACTCGTCGTCATTCACGCCCGCGTGCAGCGCGTCCTGGGTCGCGCGCATCGACGTGCGCAGCTTCAGCCGCAGTTGGGCCAGCTCGCCCGCCGCTCCCGGCTGGGCGAAGGACTTGGCCCGCAGGGTGTGGTCCTCGACCGTGCGGCGGGCCTGGGTGATCGTGCGGTCCACGCCGCGCTTGGCGGCGCCGACCACCTTCACCGTGGCATAGACGCCGAGTGCCAGGAAGAGGACGAAAAGCAGGGCGAACACTGCGATCACTGCTTCCACGTCGCTCCTCCTCCGACCGTCACGACACGCGGCGCGCCGCTCTTCAAAGGTAAACGAGACGAGCAGGCCCGGAGTTCCAGAAGAACCCCGAACCTGCCCGTAGGGGACTACCCCGAGGCGCTCAGGCCCCGGCCCGCCGGCGCCTACGCCGGAACGATGTTCACCAGCTTCGGCGCCCGCACGATCACCTTCCGGATCCCCGCGCCGTCCAGCGCCGCGACGACCTTCTCGTCGGCCAGCGCGACCTTCTCCAGCTCCTCCTCGGAGATGGCCGGCGAGACCTCCAGCCGCGCCTTGACCTTGCCCTTGATCTGCACCACGCAGGTCACGCTCTCGTCGACGACGTACGCCGGGTCGGCAACCGGGAAGTCCTGGTGGACGACCGAGCCGGTGTGGCCCAGCTTGCGCCACAGCTCCTCCGCGATGTGCGGGGCCAGCGGAGCGGCCAGCAGCACCAGCGGTTCGGCGACGGAGCGCGGCAGCGCGCCGCCCGCCTTGGTCAGGTGGTTGTTCAGCTCCGTGACCTTGGCGATGGCGGTGTTGAACCGCAGTCCCTCCAGGTCCTGGCGCACCCCGTCGATCGCCTTGTGCAGGGCACGCAGCGTGTCCTCGTCGGCCTCGGCGTCGACGACGGTGACCTCGCCGGTCGCCTCGTCGACGATGTTGCGCCACAGCCGCTGCAGCAGCCGGAACTGTCCCACCACCGCGCGCGTGTCCCACGGCCGCGACACGTCCAGCGGGCCCATCGCCATCTCGTACAGGCGCAGCGTGTCCGCCCCGTACTCGGCGCAGATCTCGTCCGGAGTGACCGCGTTCTTCAGGGACTTACCCATCTTGCCCAGCAGCCGGGAGACCTTTTCGCCCTCGTAGTAGTACGCGCCGTCGCGCTCCTCCACCTCGGCGGCCGACACCGCGATGCCGCGGCTGTCGCGGTAGACGTAGGCCTGGATCATGCCCTGGTTGAACAGCTTGTGGAACGGCTCCGCGGAGGAGACGTGCCCCAGGTCGAACAGGACCTTGGACCAGAAGCGCGCGTACAGCAGGTGCAGCACGGCGTGCTCGGCGCCGCCGACGTACAGGTCGACGCCGCCGTGCGGCTGGCCCTCGCGCGGGCCCATCCAGTACTGCTCGATCTCCGGGTCGACCAGCTTCTCGCTGTTGTGCGGGTCCAGGTAGCGCAGCTCGTACCAGCAGGAACCGGCCCAGTTGGGCATGGTGTTGGTCTCGCGGCGGTACCGCTTCGGACCGTCGCCCAGGTCCAGCGTGACGTTGACCCAGTCCGCGTTGCGGGACAGCGGGGTCTCCGGGGACGTGTGCGCGTCGTCCGGGTCGAAGGTGCGCGGCGAGTAGTCCTCGACCTCCGGCAGCTCCAGCGGCAGCATCGACTCGGGCAGGGAGTGGGCGGTGCCGTCCTCGTCGTAGACGATCGGGAAGGGCTCACCCCAGTAGCGCTGGCGGCTGAACAGCCAGTCGCGCAGGCGGAAGTTGACGGTGCCTTCGCCGATGCCCTTGCGCGCCAGCCATTCGGTGATGCGCGCCTTGGCGTCGACGACGCCCAGGCCGTCCAGGGAGATGTCGTCGTTGGACGAGTTGATGATCTTCGCGTCGTACGACCCGAAGGCGTCCTCCCACGTCGACGTGTCCGTGCCCCGGCCGTCCGTCGGCTCGACGATGGCGTGGATCGGCAGCTCGAAGGCGCGCGCGAACTCGAAGTCGCGCTGGTCGCCGCACGGTACGGCCATGATCGCGCCGGTGCCGTAGCCCATCAGGACGTAGTCGGCGATGAAGACGGGGACCTGGTCGCCGTTGACCGGGTTGGTCGCGTACGCGCCGATGAAGACGCCGGTCTTGTCCTTGGCCTCGGCCTGCCGCTCGACGTCGGACTTGGAGGCGGCCTGCGCGCGGTACGCGGCGACGGCCTCCCCCGGGGTCGCGTGACCGCCGGTCCACACGTCGTGCGTGCCCTCGGGCCAGGCGGCCGGGGTGAACTTCTCGACCAGCGGGTGCTCGGGCGCCAGCACCATGTAGGTCGCGCCGAACAGGGTGTCGGGACGCGTGGTGAAGACCGTGATGCGCTCGCCGTCGATCGGGAAGTCGACGCGGGCGCCCTCGGAGCGGCCGATCCAGTTGCGCTGCTGCAGCTTGATGGCCTCGGGCCAGTCCAGCGCCTCCAGGTCCTGCAGCAGGCGGTCGGCGTACGCGGTGATGCGCATGTTCCACTGGCGCAGCTTGGCCTTGAAGACCGGGAAGTTGCCGCGCTCGGAGCGGCCCTCGGCGGTGACCTCCTCGTTGGCCAGCACGGTGCCCAGGCCGGGACACCAGTTGACCGGCGCGTCGGAGGCGTACGCCAGGCGGAACTCGCCCAGGACGTCGGCGCGCTCCACAGCGGTCAGCTCGTGCCACGCGCGCGTGTGCCCCGGTACGGCACGCTCACCGGTCTCGAACTGGGCGATCAGCTCGGAGATCGGGCGGGCCTTGTCGGCCTCGTCGTCGTACCAGGAGTTGAAGATCTGCAGGAAGATCCACTGGGTCCACTTGTAGTAGTCCGGGTCGATCGTGGCGAACGACCGGCGCTTGTCGTGGCCCAGGCCCAGCCGGCGCAGCTGGGCCTTCATGTTCTCGATGTTGGACTCGGTGGACACACGCGGGTGCGTGCCGGTCTGCACGGCGTACTGCTCGGCGGGCAGGCCGAAGGCGTCGAAGCCCAGGGTGTGCAGGACGTTGTGGCCCGTCATGCGCTGGAAGCGCGCGAAGACGTCGGTGGCGATGTACCCCAGGGGGTGGCCGACGTGCAGGCCGGCACCCGAGGGGTACGGGAACATGTCCATGATGAACTTCTTGGGCCGCGCGACGACCGCGGGGTCACCCGCCAGGTCGCCCTTGGGGTTCGGCGCGGCATACGTGCCCTCGGCGTCCCAGAAGTCCTGCCAGCGTGCCTCGATCTCGGCCGCGACGACGGCCGTGTAGCGGTGCGGCGCGGCCACTTCGGCGGTGGCAGCGGGGTTCGTCTCGCTCATGATCCTTAAGCTCCATCGATCGTCTCTGCCAGCGGAAATGAAAAATCCCCTCGCACAGGAGGGGACGCCGCGCCGATTCCGAACCATCCGATCACCGGTGGTCGGGGACTGATCAGCGCGGCCCGCTAAGCAGAAGGCGTACGGCACGCATGGCGTTAGGGTACCGCAGCGCTTGAGCACGATGCGACGCGCTTCCGTATGGCTCCTTGGCACGGGTCCCACCCGACAAAAACTGAACCAAGGCCAAAGGTTACTTCGCGTAACGCCCAACACCGGGACATCACAACAAGCTCACTGCCCTTTGATAACAACGCAATAACTCAAACGTCGTACCCGCCGGTATGGCGCCGCTTAGAGTGCGGCAGCGGGACCGCCTTCCCGAACTGCTCGGAGTTGCCCCCATGAACCCTCGTCGTAGTAACGCCTCGCTCCCCAAACCGGGCCGGTCGGCCTATGGGGTGGCGTCGGCTGTCGTACTGCTGCTCATACCCGTCGTCGTGCTGCTCGGAGGCAGCTGGCTGCAGGACTTCCTCAACTTCGGCGCGGGCGTCCTGTCGCTCGTGTCCCTCAGCTGCTCCGTGATCTGGGGCCTGGTGGCCCAGGACCGGCTCATCCTGAACACGCGTCAGCGGATCGTGGCGCAGGGCATCCACCGGGTGACCGCCGTCGCCTCGATCGCGTTCCTGCTGGTGCACATCACCGTCAAACTGGCGCTGGACCACACCGTGCTGATCGCCGCGCTGATCCCCTTCAGCCTCGGCGTCAAGGGCACCGCGGGACTCATCGGCCTGGGCTCGCTGGCCGGACTGCTCATGATCTTCGTGGGCGTCACCGGCGCCCTCCGCAACAAGTTCGCCTCCCCCGCGCCGGTCGCGGCGCGCTGGCGTGCCATGCACATGCTGGCCTACCCGGCCTGGTGCGCGGCGCTGGTCCACGGCCTGTTCGCGGGCCGCGCGGCGAAGCCGTTCTTCATGATCTCGTACGAGCTGTGCCTGGTCGCGGTGGCCGGCGCCCTCGCCCTGCGGGCGGCTCCCCGGCCGTTCAAGCGCAGGGTCGCCGCCCGGCTCGCCGCGCTCCTGGGCAATGACCCGGTGACCGCCCGCGCCGAGGAACTCGACGCGAGCCGCGCGCGGGCGAGCGAGAGCCCTTCAGCGCTGCCGGGCTACGAGAACGCGCGGGTGCCGAAGCAGTCGCCCGCAGACCCGATGACCTCCACCGGAGCCGGCTTCTACGACGCCCCCTCGTCGCGCACCATGACCCCGGAGTCCACCGGCGGCTTCGCGGCCGCCTACCGGGCCGTCACACCCCAGCAGCACGGCCAGCAGCCCTACGCCGACCAGACCGCGCGCATGGACGTGCCCCTGGACATGCAGGCCACCGAGGCGATCCCGCGCGTCGACGGCAGCACCTCGGGCAGCTGGCCGGTCCCCTCGCCCCCGCCGGTCGGCGAGGCGCCCCCGTCGGCCTACGACCCCATGCAGGACACCGGATACAACATCCCGACCTATGGCAATCCGGGCGCCGGCGGGTACGGCGGAAGTGACGTGTACGACACCGGTGAGACGAACAACCTCTACGGCACGTACAACCCGAACGACACGTACAACAGCGGTCCCGCCAATGAACCATCGCCCGGTGATTCCTTCGACGCACCGGGTTCGGGCGAACCTTGGAACACGCCTTCCGGAGGCTATAGGTGAACGAGGCCCTGCCCGACGTTCCAGAAGTCCGCGTAGTCGGTCTTCCGCAACTCACGTCTGGCTTCGACCTTGTCGAAAGGCTCGACCTGCCCATGCACCTCAAGGTGCACGGGCCGCTCGAACCCCTGGGCGGCGAGCAGCTCGCGAAGCTCGCCGAGAACATCAACCTGAAGGGCCGCGGCGGCGCGGGCTTCCCCTTCCACAAGAAGCTGCGCTCGGTCGCCGAAGCAGCGATCAAGCGCGGCGTACGACCGGTCGTCGTCGTCAACGGAAGCGAGGACGAGCCGGCCTGCCGCAAGGACACGGTGCTGATCAACCGTGCCCCGCACCTCATCCTGGACGGCGCGCTGCTGGTCGCGGAGGCGCTGGGTGCCCGCACGCTCGTGGTGGGGGTCACCCGTGAGTCGACGCAGCGCTCCATGGAGGCCGCGCTCGCCGAACGCGGCCTGAGCAACGGGCGCCGATCGGCTCTACGCGCGCGCGTGCAGCGCAACCCCGTCCGCATGGTCACCGGAGCGGCAGCGTCGCTGATCCGGTCCATCGACGGCGGCCCGGCGATCCCGCCCGGCCGCAAGATCAGCGCCTCGCAGAGCGGCGTCGGCGGCGCGCCCACCCTGCTGTCCAACGCCGAGACCTTCGCCCAACTGGCGATCGCCGCCCGCATCGGCCCGGAGCGCTACGGCAACACCGGTCTCTACGACGAGCCGGGCACCGTCATGCTGACGGTCTCCGGCGCGGTAGCCCGCCCCATGGTGATCGAGGTCCCCACCGGCGTGCCGCTGCGCTACGTCCTGCAGCTCGCAGGCGCCCCGCCGGTCCCGCAGGGCGTGCTGACCGGTGGCTACCACGGCAAGTGGATCGACGCGGCGACAGTCAACGAGGCGATCGTCTCCCGCGACTCCCTGGACGCGGTGGGCGGTGCGCTCGGCGCCGGCGCGATCCTGCCGATCACCCAGGAGACCTGTCCGCTGGGCGAGTCGCTGCGCGTGGCGCAGTGGCTGGCCGAGGAGAGCGCGGGACAGTGCGGTCCCTGCTACCTCGGTCTGCCCGCCGCCGCGCGCGGCATGGCCGACATCCTGGGCGGCGGCGGCCCGGCCGCCCTGGAAGCGCTCAAGCAGGTCGCCAAGAACGTGAAGCGGCGCGGTGCGTGCTCGCACCCGGACGGCTCCGCGATGTTCCTGGAGTCGACCATCAAGGCGTTCACCGACGACCTGGCCGCGCACGTCCTCGGAAACGGCTGCGGACGGCCCGTGGAGGGCGTTCTGCCGCTCTTCGAGGGCGGCCAGATGCCTGCGGGCATCTCGGGTGGCCCAGAGGCCGAGGAGAACGGCCCCAGCCGCCAGAAGATCTACGTCGACTGGACCCTGTGCCGCGGCCACGGTCTGTGCGCGGACATCCTCCCCGAGGTGTTCGAACTCGGCGCCGACGGCTTCCCGACCGTCGCCCAGGCCCAGGTGCCGCGCTACGCGGAGGCCAAGGCCGTGCGCGCGGTGCGCCGCTGCCCGGCGCTCGCCCTGCGCCTCGAGGAGGAATCCCCGCGCGACCGCGCCCCGGCCCGCAACCTGCCGGTCCTGTCCGAGCGACGCGGCCGGCGCGCACTGGGCCGCTGAGCACACGAAGAAGGCGGGTCATCCGATCGGATGACCCGCCTTCAACTTCTGTGGAGCTAAGGAGAATTGAACTCCTGACCTCCTGCATGCCATGCAGGCGCTCTACCAACTGAGCTATAGCCCCTTGCGGTGCTTCCGGGGGTTTCCCCCGGCGGCGACGCCAACATTACACGGTGGACCCCGCCCACCACCAAATCGTTTCGGTGCCCCGGCCGGGGTCAAGCCGTGACGAACGAATAGAACCGCTTGAGCGTGCAGTGCTCCTCCAGGAGGCGGCCGTAGATCGGCTCGCCCTCCAGTTCGCGGTACGTCTCGATCGGGTCGCCCTTTATGATCAGCGCCCGCGCGCACTCCTCGCACCAGTACTGGTAGTCGGGGTTGACCGGTTCCATGTCACGGACGATCGGCGTACCGCTGCCACACCAATCGCACTTTCGCCTGTGCGCACCCATCGATCAGCTCCAGCTGTGGCCGCAGGCCGTGCACACGTAGGAGATTCCGCCGTTGTCGCCGAGGACTTGGGCGACATGGACGGAACCGCAGGAAGGGCAGCTCAGACGGGTGACCGTATCCCGTGTCGACGCCGCTTCGAGGAGGTGGCCGACCTCCTCGAGGATGCTCGCAGGCATCACTGCTCCCTCCCGTCGGGCCGCGCCCCCTTCCGGCCGTTTGATTCTGCCACGGCCAGACCAATACGGTCAGCGACGCCTCAGTACCAGTCCGGACACGGCACCCACCGCGGCCGTCCCGGCCAGCGCGAACATGCACGCCAAAAGCGCCTCCGCAGAGGTATACGCCTCCGGGGCCCCAAGTGACTCAAGCCGGTTCAGGAACAGTGTGCCGAATGCGGCGACTCCGGTCAGCTGCCCGAGCTGTGCGACCGTGGCGAGCAGGCCGCTGGCGTCGGCAGCGTCCTCGGGCCGGACCGTGGCCAGGGCCCGGGTCAGGGTCGGGCTGAAGCCGAGCGCGAGCCCCATGCCGACACCGGCGTACGCCACGTACAGCAGCGCGCCTCCCTCGTCTCCGCCCTTCAGTACCAGTCCGACTCCCGCCACGGACAGCGCGGTGAGCACGAACCCGGCGGGGGTCAGCAGGCGCTGCCAGGACGCGGGCCACCGGCGCCAGGTCAGACCCACCACGCCGAAGACGACCGCGGTCGGTGCGAACGTGAGGCCCGCCCGCAGGGCGCTGTAGCCGAGGCCGCCCTGGATGTGCAGCGTGAGCGCGAACAGGAAGCCGCCGTTGACGGCCATGACCGCCAGGATGCGGAACACCGCGAGGCCCATGCCGGGGTGGTGCAGGACGCGGGGCGCGATGAGCGGGGCGCCGCCGCGCCGGGCGAGCCGCGACTCGTAGCCCCAGAACAGCGCGAACAGGACCGCGGCGGCGCCCAGCGACAGCCAGGACCACAGCGGCCAGCCCTCCTCCTGCCCGAGCACCAGCGGCACCGTGAAGAGGGACACGGCCGCGCCGAGCAGCACCAGGCCGGGCAGGTCGAGGCCGCGGCCCCGCTCCCCCGCTCCGTCCCGCGGCAGGACGCGCCTGCCGACGACCAGCAGTACGACGCCCACCGGGACGTTGACGAGGAACACGGGCCGCCAGCCGGTGCCGAACAGGTCGGCGCTGACCAGGACTCCGCCGACCACCTGCCCGGCAGCCGCGCCGACCGCGATCACCGCCGAGTAAGCGCCGAGGGCCTTCGCCCTGGCCTCGCCGGTGAAGTTGCGCTGGATCAGGCTGAGCACCTGCGGGATCATCGCGGCCGAGCCGGCGCCCTGCACCAGCCGGAACACGATGAGTTCAGTGGATCCCTGGGCCAGGCCGCAGGCGAGCGAGGCAACCGTGAACAGGGCGAGCCCGGCCAGGTGGACGCGGCCGTGGCCGAGCCGGTCGCCGAGCCGGGCGCCGGTGATCAGCAGCACCGAGTAGGTGATGGCGTATCCGGCGATCACCAGCTGCAAGTCGGCGCCCGAGGCGTGGAGTTCGGTGCCGATAGTGGGGGCCGCGACGTTCACGATGAACACGTCGAGCAGCGCCATAAACTGGGCGGCGAGCACGAGCGCGAGCAGCCGCCGGGGCCGATTGTCAGTGGCAGGGTCTTTACTGAATGCAGGACTTGAAGCCGGTGCGGGATCCGGCTCCGTCCTGGGTGTGGTCGTCATGCCATTGAGCGTGACGACACCCCGGTACGGGTGCCGAGAGCCCACCGATGCTGGTACTGACAGCACCTGGCAGGGGACAAGTCCGGCATCGAGGATGGTCGTGACGAGGGGGGACGTGACGATGACGACCACACACCGACGGCGGCCCGAGCTGGCCGCGTTCCTGCGCAGCAGGCGGGCCCGGGTGACACCCGCGGACGTGGGCATGCCGCCGGGCCTGCGCCGCCGCACACCGGGACTGCGCCGCGAGGAGGTCGCCCAGCTCTCGGGCGTGGGCGTCACCTGGTACACGTGGCTGGAGCAGGGCAGACCGATCAACGCCTCCGCGCAGGTCCTGGACGCCGTGGCGCGCACGCTGCGGCTGGATCCGCCGGAGCGGGAGCATCTCTACCATCTGGCCGAGGTGCCGTACGCGTCCGCGCCGGAGTCCCTCGCGCAGCGGGTGGGCCCGGAGATCCAGGGCATCATCGACGCCCTCGACCCGCGCCCGGCGGTGGTCTACAACTCGCGTTACGACATCCTGGCCGCCAACTCCGTCTACCGCGACCTGTTCTTCACGGAGCCAATACCGTCGGGCCGCCCCGCCAACGTGCTGTGGAAGCTGTTCACGGTGCCGGAGGACGACTGCCCGCTGGCGTTCCGCGAGACCGAGCTGCCGGTCATGGTGGCGACCCTGCGCGCCGCGTACGGACTGCATGCCGGGGAGCCGGTCTGGGAGGAGTTCATACGGCGGCTGTCGGCGGTGAGCCCGTTGTTCGCCCGGCTGTGGGACAGCGGCGACGTGGCGGAGCCGGGGCGGCGAGTGAAGGTCTTCCGGCACGCGAGCGGGGGCGAGCTGCGGATGACGTCGGTGTCCCTGTCGGTCAACGGCATGCCGGAGTGCCGGATCGTCGTCTATACACCGGACGACGAGGAGACCGCACAGCGCACGGCACTGCTGAGGGAGCGAAGGGAGCAGTTGTGGCCGCCGTCCAGTGAGTCCTGGGCGCAATGAAAAATCCCACCCCTGAAGGGATGGGATCCTCATCAATCGATCTTTGACAACTCAACAGAGTGTCGATCTGTGGAGCTAAGGAGAATTGAACTCCTGACCTCCTGCATGCCATGCAGGCGCTCTACCAACTGAGCTATAGCCCCTTGGTTCTTCCCGCTCCGCGGGGCGAACAAGAAGAACTTTAGCCTGCGACCTGCCGGAAAGTGAAATCCGGTGCGAGCAGGCCACAGAGGGGTCAGTCGTCGTCGCCGAGCACCGGCTCGGGCAGCGTGCCGGCGTTGTGCTCCAGCAGGCGCCAGCCGCGAGCGCCCTCGCCGAGGACGGACCAGCAGCAGTTGGAGAGACCGCCGAGGCTCTCCCAGTGGTGGGCCTCCAGACCCAGGAGGCGTCCGATGGTGGTGCGGATCGTCCCGCCGTGGCTGACCACGACGAGGGTGCCGTCGTCGGGGAGCTTCTCGGCGTGCTTCAGCACGACGGGGGCGGCGCGCTCGGCCACCTCGGTCTCCAGCTCGCCGCCGCCGCGGCGGACCGGCTCACCGCGCTTCCACGCGGCGTACTCCTCGCCGTGCCGCCCGATGATCTCCTGGTGCGTCAGCCCCTGCCAGACGCCCGCGTAGGTCTCGCGCAGCCCCTCGTCGTGGGTGACCTCGAGGCCGGTGAGCCCCGCGAGCTCGGCCGCGGTGTTCGCGGCCCGCTGGAGGTCGGAGGCGACGATCGCGTCGGGCTTGAGGGAGACGAGCAGCCGGGCGGCGCGGCGGGCCTGTGCCACGCCCTCCTCGGTCAGCGCGACGTCCGTGGTGCCCTGGAAGCGGCGCTCCACGTTCCAGGAGGTCTGGCCGTGCCGCCACAGGATGACGCGGCGTCCCCGGCCGGGCCTGCCGCCGGAGACCTCACCGGTGGCGCTCATCACCACTCACCGCCCAGGTCGGCCGCCTCCTCGGCAGCACGCAGCTTCGCGTGCTCCTCGGCCTTGCCCCGGGTGGCCTTCGCGTCGGCGGGCAGCTCCAGCTCGGGGCAGTCCTTCCACAGCCGCTCCAGGGCATAGAAGACTCGCTCCTCGCTGTGCTGGACGTGGACGACGATGTCGACGTAGTCGAGCAGGACCCAGCGGGCCTCGCGGTCGCCCTCGCGGCGCACCGGCTTGGCGCCGAGTTCCTTCTGGAGCCGCTCCTCGATCTCGTCGACGATCGACTTGACCTGGCGGTCGTTGGGCGCGGAGGCCAGCAGGAAGGCGTCCGTGATCGACAGGACGTCGCTGACGTCGTAGGCGATGATGTCGTGCGCGAGCTTGTCGGCGGCCGCCTGAGCGGCGGTGGTGATGAGCTCGATGGAACGGTCAGTCGCGGTCACTACGAGGCTTTCGGTCGGCGGTCACTTGACACCAAGGGTCTCACGGACCGCCGGGCGCACCCCACGTGATTAGGGGATCACGTGGGGCGGCCCCTGTGTCTCCTGTCGTCTCCTGCTGCATCCCGGGCCGACGGCCTAGGACGAGGACGGCTTGTAGTTCTGGCCGAGGACGACCGAGACGTCCGCGTTCGAGGTGACCTTGCCCTTGGTGACCGAGCTTGCGGGGAGGCCCAGGGTCTTGGCGACCTCGGTGGCGTTCTCCTTGTCGGCGGTGTCGGTGTAGACGACCTTGGACGAGGCCGAGGTGGCGGGGGCCGTGCCGCCCTCCAGGAAGGTGAAGCCGCCGTTGAGGAGGACGACGCGGGCCTTCTCTGTGTTGTCCTTCACACCGCTGGCGTTCTGTACGGAGACCCGGGTCGCGGCGCCCTCGTCGGGGCTCTTGGCGGTGCCGCCGAGGACGTCCTTGACCACGCTGCCGCTGGCCTGCGCGCTCAGCGTGCCGTCGGTCTGGACGGGCAGCAGGGCGGTCTTGTAGTCGCCGCCCTTGGCGAGGTCGGCGAGCTTGGCGAGGAAGGTGCCGAGGTCCTTGTCGGTCAGGGACGGGTCCAGGATCTGCGCCAGCGTCTGCACGGTGGTGGTCGCGCCCGTCGGGTCGGAGGACAGTTTGCGCAGCACGCCCTGCATGACCTGTCCGAAGCGCTGCAGCTGGGCGTTCTGGGCCTCGCCGGAGGCGCGGTAGGTGGCGTAGGCGACGGCCATCTTGCCGCTGAGCGTCTGGTCCTTGCCCTTGTGGACGAGGGCTGCGCCGCCCTTCTTCGTGGCGGCCGGGTCCGGTACGTCGGCGTTGGTGTCGACGTCGATGTTGCCGACGAGGTCGACGAGGTTCTGCAGGTAGGGGGTGTCCAGCCGCCAGGTGCCCTCGATGTCGGTGCCGAGGACCGTGTCGAGGGCCTCGCGGGTGCCGGAGGAGCCGTCGTCCTGGACCGACTTGGCGAGGGTGGACGTGTTGCCGTCGTCGTCCGTCACGGCAAGGGAGTTGGGCAGCAGGACGGTGGTGCCCTGCTTGGTGGTGGTGTTGTCGACGAGCAGCGCCGTGGAGGTGCCGCCCTTCGTGGTGTTGTGCAGGTGGACGACGATCACGTCGCGCTTCTGGGCGCCCGCAGCCGTCGCGGTGCCGGTCTTGGACTTGGACGACGACAGGCCCGGCAGCTTCCCCGCGTACCAGAGATAGCCCACCCCGCCGACCGCGACCAGGGCCAGGACCACGACGAGGGCGACGAGGCGGCTGCGGGCGCGGCGCTTGGCCTCCTCGCGGCGCTCGGTGCGGTTCTCGGTGAAGTTCAGCCAGTCGATGACGTCCTCGGACTCGGCGTCGGGATCCTCGACGAAGGCGAACTGCTCGGTGCGGTAGTCCCGTTCGGGCCGCTCCGGGGTCCTCGCGTCCTGCGCCGGCTCTGCCGGGCCGGCCTGCTGCGGGATGTAGGCGGTCTGCTCGGCGACACGGGGCTGCTGACCACTGGCCGCGGCCCGCCCGTAGGGGTCGTACGGCGCTCCGGCCTGGCCGCCCTGGGGCGCACCGGTGCCGTAGGGGTCGTAGGAGGGCGCGGGGGGCTGCTGGCCGGTGCCGTAGGGGTCGTACTGCTGCGGGACCGGCTGCTGTTGACCGGTCGCGTACGGGTCGTATCCGTAGCCCTGTTGCTGCGCGTACGGGTCGTACGGCTGCTGGGGAGCCTGCTGCGGCGGGGACTGCCGGTACACGGGCCGGCCGTACTCGTCGTAGCCGACGAGTTCGTACCGGTCGTCGTGGTCGCCGTTGTATCCCGCGTCGTATCGGTCGTTCACCGGTGCCCCTCTCGGCTCACTCGCCGCGGTACAGCTCGCGCTTGTCGATGTAGCGCACGACCCCGTCCGGCACCATGTACCAGATGGGGTCTCCCTTGGCGACTCTCGCACGGCAGTCCGTGGAGGAGATGGCCAGTGCGGGAACCTCGACCAGCGAGACGCCGCCCTCCGGGAGACCGCGGTCGGTCAGGTGGTGGCCGGGGCGGGTGACCCCGATGAAGTGCGCGAGGGAGAACAGTTCGACGCTGTCGCGCCAGGTCAGGAGCTGGGCGAGGGCGTCGGCGCCGGTGATGAAGAAGAGGTCCGCGTCGGGGTTGAGCGCACGGAGGTCGCGCAGGGTGTCGACGGTGTAGGTCGGACCGCCGCGGTCGATGTCGATGCGGCTCACCGAGAACTGCGGGTTCTCGGCGGTCGCGATGACCGTCATCAGGTAGCGGTCCTCGGCCGGGGAGACATGGCGGTGGGTCTTCTGCCACGGCTGGCCGGTCGGGACGAACACCACCTCGTCCAGGTGGAACTGCGCGGCGACCTCGCTGGCCGCCACGAGGTGCCCGTGGTGGATCGGGTCGAACGTTCCGCCCATGACACCCAGGCGGCGCTTGCCCGGATTCGACGGGCCGTTGCCGGAGCCGCTCGCCAGACGCGGCTGTGCGCCGGTGGCGCTCTCCGGGCGGTTCTCCGTGCCGTTGGCCGTGTCGTTCGCCGGACCGGTAGGCATGTCCTGCTCTCCCATGCGTGCAGACCCTACCGGCCCGGCCTGGGAGGTCCGGCAGGGCCGGTCCCCGGGGCGACCCGGGAGGGGCTCAGCGGTCGCGGTTGAAACGGGTCGTGATCCACAGCAGGAGCAGCAGGATGAACAGGGCGCCGCCACCGGTGACATAGGGGCTGAGGCTCTCGTGGTTGCCGCCGTGCTCCTCGCCCTCGGCAGCGAGGGTGACCAACTGGGCAGCGGTGCTGTGGAAGCTCATCTTCGGCAGTACCTATCCGGTGTGGGCGGGATAAAGATGTCGGCCCATCGTAAGCGGGCGCCTCACCGGCCATCACGCCGACTCCGCCGTTGGGGAACTCGGACCGGTTCTCAGTCGTCCTTCTGCTTGTAACCCCGCAACAGGAACCACCCGGTCAGCGCGCAACCCACCATCATCACGATCAGTACGACCCGGAGCAGATCCCCCGGCCCCTGGTGCTGGGCGGCGCTCGTGGCCTCGACGAGCCAGGCGGCTGCGGGGTTGTGCTCCATGGTGATGGACTCCTTCGGTGTAGTGCCCGTCCACGGTAACTCCGCCTAGGCTGGGGCTTGCTTCGGGGGCGCAAAGGGCCGCACAAAGGTCCGCAAAGGGCCACTCACACGCACATGGGGGAAGACATGTCCGACGACGGCCACGAGCACAACGGACACGAGAACGTACCGAGCAGGCAGCGCCGGCGCTTCCCGGGGATCTCCTCGCGTGCGTACGAGCACCCGGCCGACCGCAGCGCACTGGTGGCGCTGCGCAAGCTGAGCGGTTTCGACACGGTCTTCAAGGCGCTCAGCGGCCTGCTGCCCGAACGCAGTCTCAGGCTGCTGTTCCTGTCCGACTCGGTGCGGGTCTCGGACCAGCAGTTCACACATCTCAACGACATGCTGCGGGACGCCTGTTACATCCTGGACCTGGAGAAGGTCCCGCCGATGTACGTCAATCAGGACCCGCAGCCGAACGCGATGTGCATCGGCCTGGACGAGCCGATCATCGTCGTCACCACGGGGCTCGTCGAGCTGCTCGACGAGGAGGAGATGCGGGCGGTCATCGGCCACGAGGTGGGCCACGCCCTCTCCGGCCACGCCGTGTACCGCACGATCCTGCTCTTCCTGACCAACCTGGCGATCCGGGTCGCCTGGATCCCGCTGGGCACCCTGGCGATCATGGCGATCGTGACGGCCCTGCGCGAGTGGTTCCGCAAGTCGGAACTGTCCGCGGACCGGGCGGGCCTGCTGGTGGGCCAGGACCTGAAGGCCTCGATGCGCGGGCTGATGAAGATCGCGGGCGGCAACCACCTGCACGAGATGAACGTGGACGCGTTCCTCCAGCAGGCCGAGGAGTACGAGGCGGGCGGCGACCTGCGCGACTCGGTGCTGAAGATCCTGAACCTGCTGCCGCGGTCCCACCCGTTCACCACCATCCGCGCGGCCGAGCTGAAGAAGTGGGCCGAGTCCCGGGACTACCAGCGGATCATGGACGGCCACTACCCGCGGCGCGACGAGGACAAGGACACCTCGGTCTCGGACTCGTTCCGCGAGTCGGCGGCGAGCTACGCGAGCAATGTGAAGAGCTCCAAGGACCCGCTGATGAAGCTGGTCAGCGACATCACCGGTGGGGCCGGGGACCTGGGCGGGCGGGTGCGGCGCGGCTTCGGCGGCTTCGCTGGCTCGGCTCCGGCGCAGGACCGGCCGTCGACGGACACGGACACGGAGGACGAGCCGCCCACGGACACTCCGCCGCGCGACGGCGCCTGACGCGGACGGTTCATGACCGGCTGTGACCGACCGGCGGGACAGGAGCGCCCGCCGGTCGGTCACAGCCGCAGTCACAACCGGTCACTCAACACCTCGGGGGCTGCACCTCACGCCTCGGGCCGGCCGGTCACACCCTCGGCTGCGCGCTCGTCGCCAGTGAACCGCACAGGGCTGTGGCGCCGCCCGTCGCATACGGGTCGGTGCCCGCCGGGCCCCCCGCCCTGGCCGTCTGGCCGGCCAGCAGCGGGTGGAGGTGGTTGGTCGAGTCCTCGGCGCAGGACAGCGGGCCGGCCTGGACGTAGGAGACGACGAGCTGGGCCTGGTGCAGGCGGAGGTCGTCGCGGTCGAAGCGGAAGTGCAGCTCGCGCCGGACGGTGAACAGGGAGACCTGGGCCTTGGCGTCGGCGCCGGTCGGCTTCAGCGCGTAGACGAAGGTGTGGTCCGCGGTGACCTCGAGGGTGGCGGAGTCGGTCTCGGCGGCCTGCAGCGTGCCCTGGACCCGGATCTTGCGGTCGGCGAGCTCGGCGCGGGTCTGGTCGAAGCGAACCAGCCATCCGGTGGGCTGGTGCCGGCCGTCGGCCGTCGGATGCTCGAAACTCTGGTCGAACTGGTCGAGTTGGTCGCCGTCGAGCATGACGCGCACGGGGCGGACCTCCTGGCCAGTGATGACCTCGGGGTAGAGCGAGGAGCGGACGATGTAGTCCTTGGCCGTGGTCAGCGCGGCCACGACCTGGCTGTCCGAGAAGTGCGCGGTGCGCCGCGAGGCGGGCAGCGGTATGCCCTCGGCGCCGATGCGGAACTGCGCGGCGGGGCTGTGCGCGTACAGATACTCGGCATCGACCGCCCCGGGCACCTTGCCCTGCGGGGAGAGCGGGATGACGGTCATCCGCAGAGGCTCGACGGGCTGCCGGGCGGCGGGGGTCTGGTAGGGGTGCCGTACACCCATGTAGATGGCGGTCCCGAAGGCCACAGCGATCAGCAGGACCAGGATCAGCGCCTGCCGGGACAGGCCCCGGCGAAGAGGCGGGCGGCGGCGTACGGCGGGCGCGTGGTCGGCCATGCGCTCCTGCGCGGAGAACTCCTGGAGGCGGGCAGCGCGAACGAACGACTCGTCGAAGACGACGGATCGGTACTCGTCCTCTCCACCACCCCCGGGGGCGCCCTCGGGTGTCCCCTCGGGTGGGTCTCCAGGCCCTCCCATATCTTCAGAGTAGGTCTCCGGGAGCCCCGGTAAACGCCCTGGTACACGACAAGTTCTGACAGGTTCTCACCAGGACCGGAAGTGAGCGCGCAGGGGGCGCTCCGGGCGCCGCTCAGGGATTGCGCGGGATCACCGAGACGGCTGGCTGAGAGTAGTCGGCGGAGGCGGAGGGAGGCGCCGCGCTGCCCTGTTCCAGGCCGGTCGAGGCGGGCGGCGGCACCTGGTCCCGGCTGCCCGCGGAGGCGCCCCGGTAGACCGCCGCGAAGGCCAGCGCGACCATGCCGATGCCCATCACGAGGGCGAGCATCCAGGCGACGGGGCGGTGCCAGCGGACCTGTTTTCCGTACGTCCCCGGGGCGCCGTAGCGGCCTTCGAGGACGTCGGTGTCGTCCAGGTCGTCGAGATCGGGATCATGGCCGAAACCGGTGCGGTTCTCGCGGCCGTACCCGTCCTCGTAGCGCTCGCGCCTGCCGTGGGCCCGGCGGGCTTCCGCCTCGGAGGCCTCGGCTCTCGCCCGGGCGGCGGCAAGGAGGCGTTCGACGGCGGTCGGCTCGTGCACCACGGCCGCCCGTACGAAGGCCTCGTCGAAGACCACGGAGGCGAACTCTTCGTCCGACACCCCGCGGTCGTGGTCGTCGTCGGGCTCCCAGCCGTCAGGGAACGGCGTGCCCCCCACGTCCTCCGGCACGCATCCAGAGTAGACCTGGGGGGTCAATTTGGGCAGACGGTATGGAAATTCATCTGCCTGCTGAGACATCTCTCGTGCCGCACGGGCGCGTACCGGGCGCGCGTGCCCGACGCATATGCGCCCCCACCGGCCCGCTCGCCGGCTCCCGCAGGGGCGCATCGGCTCAGCGCCGGATGTGCCCGTCGCCGGTGACGATGTACTTGGTGCTCGTCAGCTCCGGCAGCCCCATCGGGCCGCGCGCGTGCAGCTTCTGCGTGGAGATGCCGATCTCCGCGCCGAAGCCGAACTGGCCGCCGTCGGTGAAGCGGGTGGAGGCGTTGACCGCGACCGTGGTGGAGTCGACCAGCTGGGTGAAGCGGCGGGCGGCCTGCTGGGAGGTGGTGACGATCGCCTCGGTGTGGCCGGAGGTCCACAGCCGGATGTGCTCGACGGCCTTGTCCAGCGAGTCCACGACCGCGGCGGCGATGTCGTACGAGAGGTACTCGGTGTCCCAGTCCTCCGGGGTGGCCTCGACGACGGTGGCCTTGGAGCCCTTGGCATATGCCAGCACGCGCGGGTCGGCGTGGACGGTCACCCCGGCCTCCGCGAGGGCGTCCAGAGCGCGCGGCACGAACTCGGGGGCGATGTCCTGGTGGACGAGGAGGGTCTCGGCGGCGTTGCAGACGCTGGGCCGCTGGGCCTTGGAGTTGATCAGGATGTCGATCGCCATGTCGAGGTCGGCCTGGCCGTCGACGTAGACGTGGCAGTTGCCGGTGCCGGTCTCGATGACGGGGACGATGGACTCCGAGACGACCGTCTGGATCAGCGAGGCGCCGCCGCGCGGGATCAGGACGTCGACCAGGCCGCGGGCGCGCATCAGCTCGCGCACGCTCTCGCGGCTCTCTCCGGGGACGAGCTGCACGGCGTCGGCGGGCAGCCCGGCGCCGCCCACGGCGTCCCGGATGACCCTCACCAGGGCGGTGTTCGACTCGTACGCGGAGGCCGAGCCGCGCAGCAGCACCGCGTTGCCGGACTTCAGGCAGAGGGCGGCGGCGTCGACGGTGACGTTCGGGCGGGCCTCGTAGATGATGCCGACCACGCCGAGGGGGACGCGGACCTGGCGCAGGTCGATGCCGTTGGGGAGGGTCGAGCCGCGGATGACCTCGCCGACCGGGTCGGGCAGCGCGACGACGTCGCGGACGTCGGAGGCGATGGCGCGCACCCGCTCGGGGGTGAGCGTCAGCCGGTCGACGATGGACTCGCTGGTACCGGCCTCGCGGGCCTTGGCGATGTCCTTGGCGTTGGCCTCGACGATCTCGCTCGTACGGACCTCCAGCGCGTCCGCGATGGCGAGCAGCGCGTCGTCCTTCACCGCGCGCGGCAGCGGGGCGAGGTCGGCGGCGGCGGCCTTGGCACGGTAGGCGGCCCGGGTGACCGGGGACATGGAGTCGTACGGCGAGAGCGTGGTCATGAGGGAAGCCTAGTGCGCCGGACGGGCGCGTCCAGCGGGCATTCCAAACACCGAGACAAGCCCCGCAGACCTCGCGGACCTCGCAGACCTCGCGGACCGCACCGAACCACCGAAAAGGACATGCGCCGATTTCAGTAGGGGTGGACGCCCACCGGGCTCGCGGGCGGCGGGCCGTAGCCCTCGGCGATCCGCTGGTGGTAGGTCTCGCGGTCGATGACCTCCAGGCCGACGATCTCCCAGGGCGGCAGTTTGGCGGTCTGGCGGTGCTCGCCCCACAGGCGCAGGGCGACGGCGGCCGCGTCGTGCAGGTCGCGGGCCTCCTCCCAGTACCGGATCTCCGCGTGGTCGCCCGCATATCTGCTGGTCAGCAGAAAGGGGTGGTCGTGGGCGAGCTGCTCGAGGCCGCGCCGCACCTCGTTCAGGGGGGCCTCCTCGCCGGAGACGCTGAGGGTGACATGCCACAGGCGCGGCAGCTCGGCCGGCTCCTCGTACCGGTCGCCGGCCGAGACGCTGGTCAGGGCGCGCTCCTCGCCGACCGCGCGGGAGGCGGCGCCATCGCGGGACGCCGCCGCCCCAGGGCGCACTCGTCTCACGACGGCCTCCTTACGCAACGGTCGAGCGATGCTCGCGCGGAATGTGTCCCTGAGACAAAGTTGAGCAGGCCGCAAGGGTTCGTGGGGCGGTTTTGCGGAACGTCCACCTCAGGGCGACGTGTGAAACGGGCGTTCCCCCCGTTTTCGGCCGGGGGTCCCGGGGTCGGCCTCCGGGAAGACGGCGCGGAACGTCCACCCAGGGGCGGGCCGCTCAGCAAGGCGTTCCCCCTGCTCCGCTGCTGACGGGCGTCAGGGATGCAGGATCACCAGGTCGTCCCGGTGCACGACCTCGCGCTCGTACGCCGGGCCCAGCTCGCGTGCCAGTTCCCGGGTCGAGCGGCCGAGCAGCTGGGGGATCTCCTTGGCGTCGAAGTTGACGAGCCCACGGGCCACCGCGTGCCCCTCGGTGTCGCGCAGCTCCACCGGGTCCCCTGCGCTGAACTCGCCCTCCACGGCGGCGATTCCGGCCGGCAGCAGCGACTTGCGCCGCTCGACGACCGCCCGCACCGCACCGTCGTCGAGCGTGAGGGAGCCCTGTGGGGTGGACGCGTGCTGGAGCCACAGCATCCGGTCGGCGGAGCGCTTGCCGGCGGGGTGGAAGTAGGTGCCGGTGTCGCCACCGTGCAGCCCGTCGGCGGCGTGGATCGCGCTGGTCAGCACCACGGGGATGCCGGCGGCGGCCGCGATCCGGGCCGCCTCGACCTTGGTGACCATGCCGCCGGTGCCGACGCCGGCCTTTCCGGCGCTGCCGATCTCGACGTGCGCGAGATCCTCGGCCCCGCGGACCTCCGCTATCCGCGAGGTACCGGGCTTGCTGGGGTCACCGTCGTACACGCCGTCGACGTCGGACAGCAGCACCAGCAGGTCGGCGTGGACGAGGTGGGCGACGAGGGCGGCGAGGCGGTCGTTGTCGCCGAAGCGGATCTCGTCGGTGGCGACGGTGTCGTTCTCGTTGACGATCGGGAACGCGCCCATCGCGAGCAGCTTGTCGAGGGTGCGGGAGGCGTTGCGGTGGTGGGCGCGGCGGCTCATGTCGTCGGAGGTGAGCAGGACCTGGCCGACGCGGACGCCGTAGCGCGCGAAGGAGGCGGCGTAGCGCGCGACGAGCAGGCCCTGGCCGACGCTGGCGGCGGCCTGCTGGCGGGCGAGGTCCCGGGGCCGGCGGCGCAGGCCCAGCGGCGCGAGGCCCGCGGCGATGGCACCGGAGGAGACCAGGACGATCTCCTTCTCTCCCCCGCTGCGGCTCTTGGCCAGGACGTCGACGAGCGCGTCGACCCGGTCGGCGTCCAGGCCGCCGGACGCGGTGGTCAGCGACGAGGAACCCACCTTGACGACGATCCTGCGGGCCTCGCGCACGGCCTGCCTTGCCCCTGCCACCTTGTTCTTCCGTTCCCTCGCACACCCGGGCTTCCCCGCCCGGCAATCTACGCGAAGGGGACCGGGTCCTGCGCGCCGGTCCAGTCCCCGGACAGGCGCCACGTAACCGTTTGCTCACGCGTCGCATACGGCAAAAAGGTTGCACTGGTTGCCTGTAGAAATCAAAGCGCAGGTAAATCTAATTTGAACTCTGTGCCACCCACACCTAACCGCGAAAAGCGCATCCTCCTCCGCTCGGGGAAGAGCCCCTACGACGTCTTTCCCGTGGAGGAGGCCCTCCATCAGGACGTCATCGCCACCAACTCCGGCAATCTGATCTTCAGTGACGCCTCCCACAAGATCCTCGAGACACCCGGCACCGAGGTCGTCTCGAACGGCGTGCGGACCGAGGTGGCGGCGGCCGACCGGATCAACGAGGAGTACGACGCCTTCGTCGTTCCGCTGGCCAACGCGTTCCGGCCGTCGTTCGAGCCCCAGCTGAAGCGGTTGACGCGGCTGATCAGCAGGCTGCGGATCCCGGTCGTGGTGCTGGGCATCGGCGCGCAGGCCGGGCTGAGCTACAACGCGGCGCGGCTGAAGCCGATGGAGCCGTCGGTGCGCGAGTTCGTCTCCGCGGTGCTCGACCGCAGCGCCTCGATCGGGGTGCGGGGCGAGTTCACCGAGAAGTACCTGAAGGACCTCGGGTTCCGCGACGTCGAGGTGATCGGCTGCCCCTCGCTGTTCATGTACGGCAAGGAACTCGCCGTGACCAAGCGGGCGTCGGCCCTGAGCGGCGACTCCCGGATCGCGGTCAACGGCTCGCACAGCGCGGTGCAGAAGCAGGGCCTGGACAAGGTCATCGCCCGCGCCCACGCCCGCTATCCGCACCTGACGTTCATCGGCCAGAACCTCAGCGACGCGCGCCAGTTGCACTGGCGGGACCTGTCCCATCCGAACGCCCGGGTGACAGCGATCCCGACACACCCCGACCACCCGATGTACCGGGAGGACAAGGTCCGGGTCTACGTCGACCCGGTGACCTGGATCGACGACCTGCGCGGGTACGACTTCTCCTTCGGCTCCCGCATCCACGGCAACATCGCGGCGCTGCTCGCGGGCACGCCCGCCACCGTGCTGTGCGGCGACTCGCGGACCCTGGAGCTGTGCCGCTACTTCGACATCCCGCACCGCCGCATCGACAAGCTGACGGCGGAGCTCGACCCCGCTCAGCTCTACGAGGAGGCCGACTTCACCGGCTTCTCCGGCGGTCATCTGGAGCGCTTCGAGCGGTTCACGGCGTTCCTGGACCGCAACGGCCTGGAGAACACGTTCACGCACGGCGACGGCGGCGCGGCCTTCGAGGCCCGCATGAAGGAGCTGACCTTCCCGGCCGGCGTCCGCCCCTGGAACGACGCCGACCTGGCCTCGCTCACCTCACGGTTCGGCTGGATGCACAGCCGTATCGCCGAACTGTCGCTGGACAACGCCCAGTTGAAGCGGGAGCTGGAGCGGGGCGCCGCCACGTCCGGTACGGCGGCGTCGGCGTCCGTCTACCGCCGCGCCAGGCGGGTCGTGGGCCGCCCGATCCGCCGGGCGCTGCAGTCGGGGCGGCAGTAGCACCGCCCCGGCCGCTTCTGACCGCCCGCGCCCGACTCCCCGCTCCTGGCGCGCCGTCAGGCCGCCACAGCCGTCCCGCCGGGAGCCGTGAGCATCCGGCGGGCCTTGCGGGCCGCCCTGCGCAGCAGTGAGGCCGCGGAGTGTTCGCGGTAGCCGGGGAAGGCGCGGGCCTCGCGGGGTGCGGCGAGGTAGACCGAGTCCGGGATGCCGGCCGCCGCGTCGCGGAAGAACGGGTAGACGAGGTAGACGTGGTGGCCCTTCTTCTCCAGGAGGGCGGCCGCCTGCTTCTTCGCCCTGACGAACTCCACGACCTCCTTGAGGAGTTCGGGCCGCTCCTCGGCGACCAGGTGCAGCCGCAGCCGCTCCTCGACCTTGAGGCGGCGGGCGACGCCCTCGCTCCAGTACTCCTCCATCAGCGGCTTCGCCAGCTCGAACTTGTGCCGCCGCGTCTTCTCGCTGTCCTTGAGGTACTTGGGGCCGAACTGCGGCAGCAGCGTCACCAGGAAGGGCCTGATGAGCAGCCCGTCGCGGCGCTCCCCGGCGGGGACGTGCTCGGCTATCAGGTTCATGAGGGCGCGCGCGGAGTCGAAGCGCAGGACGTAACTCCCGCTCTTCGTCACGTGTTTGCCGTCGTCGCGGCCCACCAGGTAGTAGCAGGTGTAGTCGGCGATCAAGGAGACGCCGCTCGCCCGCAGATAGGCCTCCATCGTGAACAGCGCGTCCTCGCCGGTCCACATCGACTCGTCGAAGCGCATTCCGTGCCGCTCGAGGAACTCGCGGCGGAACAGCTTCTGCGCGCTCAGTGTGAACTTGATGTTGGAGGAGAAGACGTCCGTACGCTCGAGCGTCTTTCCCCACATCGACTGCGGGGGCTTGCGGTTGATGCCCTCGACACGGCCGAGGATCACGTCCGTGCCGTTGCGGTCGCCCATCTCGACCATGCGCTCCAGCGCCTCGGGCCCGAGCCGGTCGTCGGCGTCCAGGAAGAAGACGTAGCGCCCGGCGGCCTTGCCCAGGCCGACGTTGCGCGGGCCGCTGGGGCCGCCCGAGTTGTCCTGCCGGATCACCGTGACCGGCATGGGCACGCGCTGCGCGAACTCCTCCAGGTACTCCCCCGTCCCGTCCGTGGACCCGTCGTCCACCGCTATGACCTCGATGCGCCCCGGGTCGATGGTCTGTGCCTCGACTGACGCCAGGCACTCGACCAGGTACGGCATCGCTTCGTACGCACCGATGACGACGCTCACGTCAGGTTGCGCCACGGTCACGTGTTTCCCCCTCATCAACGGGATATTTCCCCCGTATCGCCTCATTCGCTACTTAGAAAGACGGACGACCCGGGCAAGCGGTTGCCTCAAAGACGGCCTTTCGTGACTCAGGTCACATGGTGAACGGACAGGTGGTACGGATACCGAGACATACGTAGAACGGCCCGGTTTTCGAGGATCACTCCTCGAAAACCGGGCCGTTCTCACCGTTTTCACACAGTGGGTGGCTGCGCAGACAACGCGTCCGACAACTCGTCGGCCCCGGCGGCACCGGCCGCGGTGGCCCGGGACTCCTGCCCGAGGTTGCGCGTCTGGGCCTTGAGCGCCAGGTCCGCCACGGCGGCGTTGAACTGCTCGATGGACGTGGGCTCGTCCGGGCCGAGCAGATACTGCTTCAGCTCCTTGCGGTCCTCCGCCTGCGGGTCGGCGGCGGGGTCGCGGACCGCGCTGAGCAACTCGCCCAGCTCGGCGGCGCTGTTGGACAGGATCGTGGCGGCGCGCACGGCGGTGTTCTGCCGCTTGAACTCCTCGACGCCCAGCTCGGCGGAGTCCGTGACCGCGTACGGCTTGCCGCTCGCGATGAAGTCGGAGACCACGGAGGAGATGTCGGAGACCATCGCATCGGAGACGTTGAAGCAGTCGAACAGACGCGGCTCGGCGCCCGAGATGACACGGTGCTCGAAGCCGGCGAAGGAACGCCAGTACGCGTCGTTCCACTCGCCGCGCAGCCGGGCGACCTCCTCGTACTTCTTGAGGTCGACGACGCCGTCACGCGTGGCCTCGGCCTCGTCGCCCTTGTCGCTCGCGGCGCCGGTCAGCTCGGCCAGACGTGCCTCGATACGGGACAGTTCGTCCTTGGCCTTCGCCACGTCCGCGTCCGCGGTGAAGCGGGAGTCGGCGGCGCGCTCGGCCGCGGCCTTCTCGATCAGCGCGACGATGCGCAGGTGCGCGGCGCCGGTCTCCTTGCTGACGGTGCCGGTGAACGGGTGCGCCTTGTACAGGACGCGGACCGGCGGGTCGGCCTTGAGCAGCTTCTTCACGATGTTCTCGCCGGCGAGCACGAGTGAGGTGTTGCCCGGGTCGCCGTCCCATCCCTCCCAGGTGGGCGCGTACAACACCGTGGGGCAGCGTCCGTCGGCGGCTGCGCCGCGGGGACCCTCGGGCACGTTCTGCTGGGTCTCGATCGGCGCCAGCTGCGGGCGGCCGACCTCCACGATGTCGTCGTCGCGGACGCCGACATCGGCTATGGCGTAGCGGTCGCGGCCCGCGCGCCCGGCGGTCCACACCTCGTCGTACACCTTGCTGAACGGATTGACGCTGGCCAGCTTGTCGCTGTCGCCGTGGCCGATGAAGACGTGCTTCATGGTGGGGACGCGCAGCAGGTGGATGTTCTTGCCGACGTTCGCCGCGTACAGCGCGACGCGCACGTTCGAGAGGTCCATGTTCATCAGGTGCACACCGCCGGGCACGCAGATGACGGGGACCGTGGTGGGCGCCAGGTTGGTCAGGAGGGCGCGCTCGCGCAGGACGACCAGCGGCTTGGAGTCCAGCTGCTCCATCGTCTCCAGCCACATGTTGACCTGGTACGCCGAGTCCTTGGAGCCCGAGAAGTACAGCACCGTCTCCGGCTTGTACTCCCGCAGCCAGTTGTCGACGGCCTCCAGCACCTTCTCCGCGTTCGGCGGGATCTTCTTCCCGCGGACGTACGGGATCAGCGCGAGGACGTACAGGCAGCCCAGGAACACGGTGACGCCGATACCGATGAAGCCCGGCAGGGACGACTCCACCTCCGCGGCGACCAGGATGCCGGCGACGGCCGCGAGGTCGAGGTGGAGCATCTTCTCGGCCGAGCGGTTCAGCAGCCCGCGCGGCGGGGCGTCCGGGATACGGATCCGCGACTTCAGGTCGACGTTGCGGGTGGCGACCGGCATCCGGCGGCGGTTGCGGATCAGGGTGACCAGGGCCCCGTGCGGGGCCTGGAGGCCGTAGAACGCGATGAAGCAGGCGACGGCGCCGTAGTAGATCAGGTTGTCCGCGAGGGACAGCCGGGCCAGCAGCAGGATCAGCAGCAGCTGTCGGATCAGGAAGCGGATCGACAGGCCGGCGCGGACCTTGCTGAGCCGGTTGACGAGATAGCTGCCCTTGCGGTGCAGATAGTGGTCCGCCAGGTACGTCACGGCGGCCGCTGCCGCGAAGGCGTAAACGCTCGGAATGAGCGCGGCCAGCATGAGTGCCGGGAAGCCCAGCATCATGAGGGCCGCCGCGGCCAGCTCGGCCGCGCTGCCCACCCGGGCGACGCGAATAGCGGTGGTTATCACTGAGAACCTGCTCTGGGAGGGGGAGTGCCGGTTTTGTTCTTGAGTGCGCAGGGTTTGTGGTAATTCGTCGGATGTACGGATTCAGGCCTCTGCGAGCGCCCGGTCAATGCACTGCATTAACACCGGGAAGCAGAGGCCTGAATTACCGAAGACTAATTACGGTCGATTATTACACGCCGTCCTGGCGGTCCAGAACCGAGGCCAGCGCCGCCTCGAAGCCGGAGGCCTTCGCCGCGCCCGCCGTCGGGTCCTGCTGGCGGACGTCGATGACGTGCCCGGTCAGCTCGGACAGCAGCACGTCGAGCGAGGTGCCGGCCACCGCCTCGGAGGAGAGCAGGGAGCCCGCGGGCTCCTGGCCGAAAGCCTTGGTGCGCATGGGCGTCGCGGTGCGCTCCGGGTTGATGCAGTTGACCCGGATGCCATCGCCGGCCCACTCGTCGGACAGGGCCTGGGTGAGGTTCACCATGGCGGCCTTGGTCGAGGAGTAGAGGCTGTACTCGGCGCGGCCGCGGGTGTAGCTGCTGGAGGTGTACAGCAGCAACTGGCCCTTGGTTTCCGCCAGGTACTTGTAGGCCGAACGGGCGATCTGCACCGGCGCGAGGTAGTTGACCTTCAGCGCTTCCTCGATGGTCGCGTTGTCGGTCTCGGCCAGCTTGCCGATGCGCAGCACGCCCGCGGTGTTGACGACGTAGTCGATCCGGCCGGTCTCCGCGTACGCCTTGGACAGCGCGTCGTCGACCTCCTCCGGGTTCTCCACGTGCGTGCCGGTGGTGGAGCGGCCGAGCGCGTAGACCTTGGAGCCGTAGGACCCGGCGAGTTCGGCGATGTCCTTGCCGATGCCGTACGAGCCGCCGAAGATCACGATCGTCTTGCCGGTCAGCAGCTCGCGGTAGGCCTCCTCGCTGACCTGTTCCGGCGCGGCCGTGGAGGCCAGCTGGAACAGCTTGTCGGCGATGAAGACGTCGACGGGCTGGGTGACCTTCATGTTGTACTCGTCGCCCGCGACGACGTGGATCGGCACGTCCGGCAGGTACTTGAGTACGACGGAACAGTCGTCCGTGGCCTGGAAGTTGGGGTCGCCGGCGGCGACCTCGTAGGCCCGCTTGATCGTGGACAGCTTGAACGCCTGGGGCGTCTGGCCGCGGCGCAGCCGGGAGCGGTCCGGGATCTCGGTGATGAACTCGCCGTCCTCGCCGTGCGTGCGCGTGACGATGATGGTGTCCGCGGACGGGATGGCGACGTCGACGGCCTGGTAGCGCTCCAGCGCGACCACGCAGTCGTCGATCACGCGCTGCGCGAGCAGGGGGCGCACGGCGTCGTGGAACAGGACGTTGAGGTCCTCGCCCTCGGCCAGGCCCTCGCCGAGTGCCTCGATGGCGCGCTCGGTGGTCTCGTTCCGGGTCGAGCCGCCCTCGATGATCTTCTTGACCTTCTTGAACCCGGCCTTGGCGACGATCTTCTCGATGTCGGGCACGTACCCCGGCGCCATCAGCACGATGATGTCGTCGATCGAGTCGGCGTTCTCGAAGGTGGTCAGGGTGTGCTCGATGACTGCCTTGCCGGCGATCTTCAGCAGCTGCTTGGGGATCGAAAGACCCACCCGCTGACCGGTACCACCGGCCAGGATCACTGCGGTGGTACGGGGCTTGGCTATGTGCTGGGACACAGAGGACCTACCTTGGGGCGACAGGGAACGGGGAAATGGTCCCACTTGCGGTTACCGCTGTGCAAGGTGAGCGCCGTTCGCTGCATATGTGCGCGCCATCTGTCATTCACCTTGCACTGCTGGTGACGGTGTGGCCCCCTCCGCGAGCACCCGTGGAATTGCTGTGAGTAACTGCACAGCGAGTCAGTGCCGCCGCAGCTTCTTCAGGCACCGGTGACCGAGCACCTTCACGAGTTCCTTGGAAGAGGTCTGGTGAACCGTACGCGCCTTCGCGGCAGCCGTGTGCCGCACGGGGGCCGCGGCGGCCGCGGCGAGTGCCCCGTAGAGGGCGTGGGCGGCCACCTCGGGAGCGATGCGCGGTTCCTGCGGCTCCTGGCCGACGGGCTTCGGTACGGCGGACAGCAGCGCGGGCTCACCGAGGACGCGTACCCCCATACGGGCGATGTGGTCAATCATCTCGGCGGCGATCCGGGCCGCGGCCTCGACGGCCCACCGGGGGGTCACGATCTTCACGTCCTGCGGGGTGGGGCTGCACGCGTTCTTCATATGCATGACCGCGCCGTTGCGAACGAGCTTGGAATACAGCTCGTCCGGCAGTCCATTGCCGCGGAATTCCTTATTAAGATTCCGCAGCATTTCGGTCTCGGCGAGGGTAAGGGAGCGATTGGCCGTGTCCGGAACGGGCTGCAGGAGATTCCCGGGCAGTCCGAGCAGCGCCTCGAAGGTGCGCATCAGTCCGTCCCGGTCCCGGTCGTCGACCACGACGACGGTGATCCGCTCCGGGCCGACCACCCGCGCCCAGCGCTCGACCAGCCGGTCGTGCCGGTGCCGGCGCCAGAAGCTGGGGTTGGGCTGCTCGTACGGCGCCTTCTCGAGCATGTGCGTGAGCCAGTCCTCGTAGCCCATGCGCAGCCCGTTCTGCACGTACTGCTGCCACTGCGAGGGCATGATCCTGGCCAGCGGGCGCAGGGTGATCAGGATGTGCACGCGGTCGCCGCCGAGCTGCTCGACGATCCGCCCGATCGTCGCGTCGTCCTCCGCGTCGGCGAAGAACTCGCTGCTGATCACGGACGTGCGCCTGCCGCTCGCGCGAACCTGCTGCAGCAGCTTCGTCCAGTGCCGGTCGGTGGGCACGGTGTCGCCGATCATCGCGGGCCGGGCGCAGGCGGCCAGTGCCGCTTCCATGGGGTGCCGGGTGTCGCCGGGGAACTCCACGCCGTGCGCGGGCAGTTGGTCCTTCGCGGCGAACAGCGCGCCCTGGATCGAGGTCGTCCCGGTCTTGTGCGGGCCGATGTGCAACAGCCGGGTGCCGGCGGGGAGCGGGGCGGGACCCTCCACCCGGGCTTCATCTTTCGTACAGTCCGTCTCCATGGTTAAGGGACGGTAAGAGTCACACCTGAGACTTACCTGAGAGAGACCTGGGACACAGATGAGTCCCAGGCTCCCGTCACACAGACTTCACGAAGACACCCTCAGACACCGTCGGGCGCGGGCGTCACGCGAGTTCGACTCCGGGGTGGCCGTTCTCCACCCGCAGTCGCGCCAGCGTGCTCGGCGTCGCCGTCGGTTGCACGACCGTGTCGACCACCCTCACCTGCGCGTCGATGCCGTGCCGGTCGATGTCGAAGAGGTGGTAGCCGCGGTGGGCGTCGATCAGCTTCCAGTGCGGGTTGTCCGCCTTCAGCGGGTCCCACTGGGCGTGGAAGGCGGCCTGGTCCTGGTCGCCGTTGCTGGAGATGGACGTACCGACGAACTCGGCGCCGACGACCTCGGAGTCCGGGTCGGCGTAGTCCGTCTTGAGGTCGCTGATCATCGTGAGGTGGCGGTCGCCGCTGAGCACGACCGGGTTGCGGATGTCGGCGAACTCGTCGAGCAGGGCGTTGCGTTCGACCTGGTAGCCGTCCCAGGCGTCGTAGTACCAGAGCTTGCCCTCGCCGAGCAGCAGGTCGGTCTCGGCCATCATGATCTGCGAGGCGACGAGGTTCCAGCGGGCGGGCGAGTCGTGCAGCCCGTCCAGCAGCCATTCCTTCTGCTCGGCGCCGAGCATGGTGAGCGACGGGTTCTCGGCGTCCGCCTGGCTGGTCACCTGGTCGCTGCGGAACTGCCGGGTGTCGAGAACGTTGAGGCGCGCGAGGCGGCCGAACTCCAGGCGGCGGTACATCTGGATGTGCGGGCCGGTCGGGATCGCGGAGGCGCGGACCGGCATGTGCTCGTAGTACGCCTGGAAGGCCGCGGTCAGCCGGGCCACGAACGCGTCGTGCGACTGTTTGGCGGGGTCCTGCGGGATCTCCCCCGCCCAGTCGTTGTCGACCTCGTGGTCGTCGAAGGTGACCACCCAGGGGGCGTTCGCATGCATCGCCGCGAGATCGGGGTCGGTGCGGTACTGGGCGTACCGGTTGCGGTACTGGACCAGGGTGAACGGCTCTCCCGTGCCCTCGTGCCGCCGCGGACCCGTCGAGGCCGGCGTGGACTCGTAGATGTAGTCGCCGACGAACAGGACGAAGTCGGGGTCCTGCTGGAGCATGTCGGCGTACGGCGTGAAGTAGCCGTGCTGCCAGTTCTGGCAGGAGGCGAGCGCGACGCGCAGCGAACCGCCCTTGCTGTGCGGGTGGGGCGCGGTGCGGGTGCGGCCGGTGGGCGAGATCTGGCCGCCGACCCGGAAGCGGTACCAGTACGAGCGGTCCGGGCGCAGACCGCGTACGTCCACGTGAACGCTGTGCCCGTACTCGGGGCGGGCCTGGGCGATGCCCCGGCGCACCGGCTTTCTGAGCCGGTCGTCCTCGGCGATCTCCCACTCCACCGGGACCACGCGGTCGGGCATCCCACCGCCGTTCAGCGGGTCGGGGGCGAGCCGGGTCCACAGCACGATGCCGTCGGGCAGCGGGTCGCCCGAGGCGATGCCGAGGCTGAACACACCGTCGGGCAGCGTACTTTCGGCTGCTCGGGCGGTGCCCGGCAGCCACAGCTGGGCGGAGGCCGCGGCGCCGAGGACGGCGGCACCGGCGGTCAGAAAGCGGCGTCGGTCGGGCGAGACTGCTCCGGTCATCGGCGAACTCCCTTGCCTCTCAAGCCTCTTGGACACGTGCAAGGCTCATGCAACCGGGCGGTCCACCGGCTGAACGAGAGCCTTCGCGTGCATGACAAATGGGCAGACAACAGAAGACCCGTTGCGACACAGGAACAACGGGATGAACGTGGTCCGGTCACAACGGGTCTGGCGTCTCACCAATTGACGCGTACCGCAGGGATGTTCAGTACGAGAAGTTCGAGCCGAACTTCGCGTTCGTGCCGTCGGTGCCGAGCTGGGTGTTGCCGACGAGGCCCGTCCCGTTCGGCGTCACGAGCGTGGTCGGGCCGGAGCGGAAGACCCAGACGAATCCGGAGTTGGCGTTCTCCCCCGGTGCGCCGACGGCGACATCGGCCAGCCCGTCGTCATTCGAGTCGCCGAGGTGCACGGCCTTGCCGAAGAAGTCGCCCTTTTCTGCGGTCCCGGGCACGTTGCCGGTGCTCTGCGTGACGACCTGGGCGCCGGTGCCGGTCAGTCCGCTCGCGCTGCCGTGTAGGAGGACGGCGGCGCCCGCCTCGGCGACCGAACCCAGGTCCTCGCCGGGCACACCGGTGAGCACGTCGGGGTACCCGTCGCCGTCTACGTCGCCGATCTGGACGTCGGTGCCGAAGTGGTCGCCCTGCTCGGCGGTGCCGGGCACTCCGGCGCTGTCCTGGTTGAGGAAGACCGCCTTGACGCCGTCGGGTCCGTCCGGGGTGCCCGGGATCCAGGCGATACGGCCGCCCTTGACGTACGGGTTGTCGAGGTCGCTGTCGTAGCCGTCGACGGCACGGCCCACGACGATGTCGTCGTAGCCGTCCCGGTTGATGTCGCCGATGTCGAGGTTCTCGCCGCCCTGCAGGCCGGCGCCGTCGATGTCGTAGACCAGGGTGTACGGCGTCAGGCCCTGCTGCGTGCCGAGCCAGTAGACGACCCGGCGGGAGTCGTACTCGTCCTCGTCGTTCTCGGTGGCGGCGACGTCGGTGATGCCGTCGCCGTTGACGTCGCCGGCCGCCAGGTCCAGTACGCGGCTGGAGTACTGGTCCTTCACGACCTGCTCGCTCCCGTACGAACCGTCCCGCCCGAAGGGCCCCTTGAGGAGGCGCAGGTCGTGCTCGTTCTGCACGGTCACCACGTCGGTCGCCCCGTCGCCGTCGACGTCGGCGACCGCGAGACGGCCCTGGGTGCCGAGGCGGTCGTAGGCGCTCTTTCCGGTGGCCAAGGAGGAGGCGCCGGACAACCCCTTGGCGCTGCCCCAAAGGACCTCGACATAGCCGGAGTTGGTGCCTCCGGAGTCCGTGTCCTCGCCGCCGACGCCGACGATCAGGTCGGCGTACCCGTCCTTGTCGAGGTCGGCCGTGGTGAGCGCGCTGCCGAACTGGTCGTCCTTCTCGGCGGTGCCGGGCACGCCCGCGCTGTTCTGCGTGAACACCTTCTTGGCGCCGGTGACCCAGCCGTGCTCGGTGCCGTAGCGGACGGCGACGAACCCGGCCTGCGTCTTTCCGCCGACGGTCGCCGAGGGCGCCGCCACGGCGAGGTCGGCGTAGCCGTCGCCGTTGAAGTCGTCCCGCAGCTGGGCGGTGGCGGGCTTGCTGTCGGCCACCGCGTGGGCCGCGGGCAGGGCGACGGCGCCCGTGGCCATGACGACGGCGAGACCCGTACGCCATGCCCCCCTGTGTCTGCTCATGCCGCTCTCCTGTTCCGGTCGTTACGAGGAGGTGGTCGCCGTCGGCCCCGAAAGCGGGTCAGCGGGCGAAGGTCGAGCCGAGGCCGGCGTCGTCCGCGACGGTGCCGAGAGTGCCCGCGCCGAAGCTCGTCGAGCCGGAGGCGACGGGACCCGTGCCGGGGTTGCGGAAGGTCCAGACGGCGCCGTCGAAGGTGTTCTCGCCCGAGGCGCCGACGTAGAGCTCGGCGCGGCCGTCGTGGTTGGTGTCGACCAGGGCGGTGCTGCTGCCGAAGAAGTCGTTCCGCTCGGCCGTGCCCGGGACGTTCGCGGTGTCCTGGTTGAAGGACACGGCACCGGTGCCGGTGAGGCCCGAGGCACCGCCGCGCAGGACGGTGACCTGGCCCGCCCCGTACACGCCGCCGAGGCCCTCGGTCGGAGACCCGGCGGCGACGTCCGCGTATCCGTCGCCGTTGACGTCCGCGACCGAGATGCCCCGGCCGAATCCGTCGCCCCACTCGGACGCGCCGGGCACGCCCGGGGTGTCCTGCGTGACGTTCGTCGTACGCGAGGTGTCGGGGCCGGCGGCCGAGCCGTACACGACGCCCACCTGACCGCCCTTCAGCAGCGGGTCGACCGACGTGGACTCGCCGGAACCGTCGTTGGGGCGGCCGATGACGAGGTCGGCGTACCCGTCCTTGTTCACGTCGCCGAGGCCGAGGCTCTCGCCGCCGCGGAACAGCGTGCCGTCGGAGTTCTTCAGGGTGACCGGGGCGGCCGGGCCGTCCTCCGTGCCGTGCAGGTAGACCGCGCGGCGGTGCTTGGCGTCCGGGTCGGCCGTGTCGTCGTTGTTGTGGTCGTGGATGAGCCCGATCAGGTCGGTGATGCCGTCGTGGTCGACGTCACCGGCGGCCAGATCGTCCATGAAGTAGTCGGAGTCGAGCGCGAGGCCGCTCGTACGCGCGGCGCCGGTGGTGCGGTCGAACGGCCCGTACAGGATCCGGTCCCCGGTCGCGATGTCCAGGTGACCGTCGCCGTCGAAGTCGCCGAGCGCAGTGGTCACGTCGAGGTGGTGGTCGGTGGTGCCGGTGGCGACGGCGGTGCCGCCGGACAGGCCCTCGGCACTCCCCCACACCACGGCCAGGGTGCCCGCGTAGGTGACGTCGCCGACGCCCTCGCCGGGCGCGCCGATCACCAGGTCCGCGTAGCCGTCGCCGTTCAGGTCACCCGCGGCGAGGCTGTCGCCGTAGCGGTCGTCGGCCTCGGCGGCGCCCGGGATGCCGGCGGTGTCCTGGCTGATGACCTGCTTGTGCGAGGGGGCTGCGCCCTTCGCGGAGCCGTACACCACCGCCACGTATCCGGCACGGGCATGGCCGTTGACCTTGGCCCCGGGGGCGGCGACGGCGACGTCCGCGTAGCCGTCGCCGTTGAAGTCGGTGGATGCCTTCGCCGTGGCCGTCGAGGCGTCGGCGGCGGACGCGGTCACGGGGGTGACGACGGCTCCGGCGACGGCTATCGCGGCCGCGAGTCCGATACCGCGGCCGAACGTGCGCTTGCTCATGGTGCTCCTGTCGTTGTGGGGGGTACTGAGCAAATCAGTGCGTGAACTCCCCGCCGAGACGGGCGAGTTGAGGATTCGTACCGAGGGCCGTCGCGCCGAAGGAGACGGAGCCCGTGGTGGTGACGCCGGAGGCGTTGGACCGGAAGCCCCAGACCGAGCCGGCATCGGCGTTCTCGCCGGGGGCGCCGACGACGAGATCCGTACGTCCGTCGTGGTCCCCGTCGAGGAAGGTGACGGCTTCCCCGAAGCCGTCGGCACGCTCGGCGGTGCCTGGAACGCCTGCCGTGTTCTGGCTGAACACCTTCGTACCGGCACCGGTCGGCCCGGACGCGCTGCCGGGTACGACGGCGACGGTGCCCGCGTCCTGCACCCCGGAGAAGTCCTCACCGGGGATGCCGACCGCGATGTCGACGTAGCCGTCGCCGTTCACGTCGCCGGCCGCGACGTCCGCGCCGAAGAGGTCGCCCGGCTCGCCGACGCCGGGCACGCCGGGTGTGTCCTGGTCGATCATGCGTGGATCCCCGGCCTGTGGGCCCTGCGCCGTACCGAAGACGATGCCGACCCGTGAGCCGTACTCGCTCGGGTCGGCAGGCTCGTCACCCGAGTTGGCGGGCCGGGGGCGGCCGAAGACGACGTCGTCGCGGCCGTCTCCGTCGAGGTCGGCGAGCGCGATGCTCTCGCCGCCCTCGATGTCCACGCCCCGGCTGTCCTTCAGCGTGGTGAGCGGGGCCAGACCGTCCCGGGTGCCGCGCAGGTAGTGGAGGTCGTGGTCGACGTTGATGTCGTCCGGGTCGTCGAAGTCGAACGGCCTGGTCAGTGACACGAGATCGGTGATGCCGTCGCCGTCGACGTCCCCGGCCGCCAGATCCAGCAGCTCCCGGTCGCCGTCGGTGACGGAGATGTCCTGGGTCCGGGCGGCCGCGCCGCCACGGGTGAAGGGGCCGAACCTGACGCCCTCGGCCAACGCCAGGTCGACATGGCCGTCGCCGTCGAAGTCGCCCGCGGTGATCCGGGACGTGTACGGGATGGTGGTCGGCGGCAGGATCGTTCCGCCGGACAGCCCACTCTTCCCGCCCCACAGCACGGTCACACTGCCGTGCCGGGCCGCCCCGCCCTGCGTCCACTCCTCCCCGGCCGCCGGGACCACCAGGTCGGTGTAGCCGTCGCCGTCCAGATCACCGGCGGTGAGATGGGCACCGAAGGAGTCGCCCGCCTCGGGAGTGCCGGGCACACCCGAGGTCGCCTGCGTGAAGACCCTCTTGCTCGCGAGGTTCAGCCCGTGCGCCGAGCCGTACACGACGGCGACGTAACCGGCGCCCTTCTTGCCACCGACCGTGGCGTACGGCGCCCCGGTGGCAAGGTCCTCGTACCCGTCCCCGTTGAAGTCCTGCCGCACGCTCTTCACGGCCGAGGACTGCGCATGGGCGACCGGCGACACGACGGCCGTCCCGGCGAGCAGGGCGATCGCGACCACCAGGGCACGCCGCGATCTGGGCACGACAACGGGCTCGGACACATCGACTCCGGGGAGGGGAAGGGCAGTTGACGGCGGCGGGATCCAAGATCCTCATCCGCGTTGCCCAGTACGACTCACCGGCTCACAGGTTGGTTGCCCTGCAGTCCGTCGCGTTTTCCCCTGCCGTTAGGGCCTGTTGCGAAAGTCCCGCCTGCCCCGCGACGCCCGGCACGCACTCTCGCCGCACCGGGCACAAGCCCAAGTACATCCAGTACGAGGGCTTGCACCCGGCACGCCGAGAGCACGCACCGGACGCCGCAGAGCCCGCCCTACGGGCGGACGACGGGACTTTCGCAACAGGCCCAACCCACTCAACGCCGGACGGCATCAGTCAGCCGTCCGGCGTTGAGGACAAGGCCCCTTGAGGGCCGAAGCGGAGGTCCGGGGGCGGCAGCCCCCGGTCACGGCGTCACCGACGCCGCCCGCCCTACTCGGAGAAGGGCTCGAAGTCGTCGTAGCCCCGCTGTACTTCATCCCGCTCGGCGTCCCGGTCCCGGCGTCGCTGAGCCGCAGGCCTCGGCGCCTCGAACCGGTGGTCCTCGCCACGCCGGCCCAGCATCTCCGCCCCGGCCATCACCGTCGGCTCCCAGTCGAAGACGACGGCGTTCTCCTCGGGACCGATGGCGACACCGTCGCCCGACCGGGCCCCCGCCTTCATCAACTGCTCTTCCACACCGAGCCGGTTGAGCCGGTCGGCGAGGTATCCGACGGCCTCGTCGTTGCTGAAGTCGGTCTGCCGCACCCAGCGCTCGGGCTTCTCGCCCCGCACCCGGAACAGCCCGTCGTCCTCGAGCGTCACCGTGAAGCCCGCGTCGTCGACGGCCTTGGGCCGGATGACGATCCGCGTCGCCTCTTCCTTCGGCTTCGCGGCCCGCGCCTTCCCCACCAGGTCGGCGAGTGCGAACGACAGCTCCTTCAGGCCGAGATGAGCGACGGCGGACACCTCGAAGACCCGGTACCCCCGCGCCTCCAGATCCGGCCGCACCATCTCGGCGAGGTCCTTGCCGTCCGGTACGTCGATCTTGTTGAGGACGACGATCCGCGGCCGCCGGTCGAGCCCGCCGTACTGCTTCAGCTCCTCCTCGATGACGTCGAGGTCGGAGACGGGGTCACGCTCGGACTCCAGCGTCGCGGTGTCCAGCACGTGCACCAGCACACTGCACCGCTCCACGTGCCGCAGGAACTCCAGCCCCAGCCCCTTGCCCTGGCTGGCGCCCGGGATCAGTCCCGGCACGTCCGCGATGGTGTACACGGTCGAACCCGCCGTCACCACACCCAGGTTCGGGACGAGCGTCGTGAAGGGGTAGTCCGCGATCTTCGGCTTCGCCGCGCTCAGCACCGAGATCAGCGAGGACTTGCCTGCGCTCGGGTAGCCGACCAGCGCCACGTCGGCGACGGTCTTCAACTCCAGGACGATGTCCTGCAGATCGCCGGGCACACCGAGCAGCGCGAAGCCGGGCGCCTTGCGTCGCGCCGACGCCAGCGCCGCGTTGCCGAGCCCGCCGCGGCCGCCCTGCGCGGCGATGTACGAGGTGCCGTGGCCGACCAGGTCGGCCAGCACGTTACCCGCCCTGTCCAGCACGACGGTGCCGTCCGGCACGGGCAGGACCAGGTCCTCGCCGTCCTTGCCGGAGCGGTTGCCGCCCTCACCGGGCTTGCCGTTGGTGGCGCTGCGGTGCGGCTTGTGGTGATAGTCGAGGAGTGTGGTGATCGACTGGTCGACGACCAGGATCACATCACCGCCACGGCCGCCGTTGCCGCCGTCCGGGCCGCCGAGCGGCTTGAACTTCTCACGGTGGACGGAGGCACAGCCGTGGCCTCCGTTACCCGCGGCGACGTGCAGCTCGACGCGGTCCACGAAGGTGGTCATCTTGGGTGCCTCCAGCACTTCAAAAACGTACGGATCTATCTCTTGCGTAACACGCGAAAGGCGGACCCGCCTTCCCGACCGGGAAGTGAGGTCCGCCTCGCGAAAAGCTTCCGATCAGGCGACCGGAACGATGTTCACGACCTTGCGGCCACGGTGGGTACCGAACTCCACCGCACCGGCGTTCAGCGCGAACAGCGTGTCGTCGCCGCCACGGCCGACGCCCGAACCCGGGTGGAAGTGGGTGCCGCGCTGGCGGACCAGGATCTCACCCGCGTTGACGACCTGACCGCCGAAGCGCTTCACGCCGAGGCGCTGAGCGTTGGAGTCACGACCGTTACGGGTGGACGATGCGCCCTTCTTGTGTGCCATCTCTCCTCAGTCCCTTACTTCGCAGCCGCGGGGATCTCAGTGACCTTGATCGCCGTGTACTGCTGGCGGTGGCCCTGACGACGGCGGTAACCGGTCTTGTTCTTGTAGCGAAGGATGTCGATCTTGACGCCCTTGTGGTGGTCCACGACCTCGGCCTGGACCTTGATGCCGGCCAGGACCCACGGGTCGCTGGTCACAGCGTCGCCGTCGACAACGAGCAGGGTCGAGAGCTCGACCGTGTCGCCAACCTTGGCAGTGGAAATCTTGTCAACCTCAACGATGTCGCCGACAGCAACCTTGTGCTGGCGACCACCGCTGCGCACGATGGCGTACACGCGGATCTCACTCTCTCGCTCGGGGAACGGCACCCCCGCAGTCCAGCCGCCCGGAACGCGAGCGGCCTCTCCGCAGCACCCAGTGCGGTAACACCCGGTGCTCTGGAGGAAGAAGGTTTACGGGGATGTGGCGTGTCTGTACCTGCGGACACGCCGACGGTCAAGGTTACGGGGCCGTGGGCGAGGGGGTCAAACCGGGCCGGGCCCCAAGGGTGTGCAGCCGGTCACGTGGACCGGCCGCACACCCTTCGGATCAGCTCTCGTCGGCGGCGGCCGAGACGGAGGACAGCGTCTGCTGTGCCGCCGCGGTCTTCTTCGACGCCGACTTGGCAGCCGTGGCCGACTTGGCGGTCTTCGCCGCCTTCGTGGCCGTGGCCTTCTTCGTGGCCGTCTTCTTGGCCGCGGTCTTCTTGGTGGCGGCCTTCTTCGCGGTGGCCTTCTTGGCCGTCTTACGGGCCGTCTTCTTGGCCGGAGCAGCCTCCTCGGCGCTCTCCTGCGCGGTCGCCGACTCCTCCGCACCCGACGGGACGACCACCACGGCCGTCTCCTCGGACGCGGTCGGCGCGGTGGCCTTGCGCACGGCACGGCGCCGCGGGCGGGCCGGAGCGGCACCCTCGACGGGCGCCTCCGCCGGAGCCTGCTCCGCTGCCTGTGGTTCGGGCGTCGCAGCCGTCGGCGCGGTCTCGGTGACCGTCACCACGGCGGCCTCGGCCCCCGCGGGCGACCCGGCCGGCGCGGACACCTTGCGGGTGGCACGACGGCGCGCACGCCCCTTGGGCGCGGCCTCTTCGGCGGCCTCGGCCGGGGACTCGACCACCGCGTCCTCCACGGCCGCGGGCTCGGCGAGCGCCTCGGCGGCGCGCTCCGGCTGCACCGGACGCTCCACCTCCGCCTCGGCCGTCACGGCCTGAGCCGTCGGAGCCTCGGCCTTCGTCTCCTCGCGCCGCGCCTCTTCGCGCTGGTGCTCCTCGCGCCTCGGCGCACCCGCCGGAGCCGAGGCCCGACGGCTCGCCCGGCGCCGCGAACGGCCACGGCCGACCGCGGCCTCCGCCTCGGCGACGCTGCTGTACAGCTCCTCGTCCGGCTCGAAGGCCGGCTCGGACAGCGCGACCGGCGCCGCGACCTCGGCAGCGACCTCGGCCTCGGTCTCCTCGGGAGCCTCTACGGCGGCCTCGTGCTCGTGCACGTGTCCGTCGCCGCCACGCCCGCGCTTCTTGCGCTTGCCGCCGCCACCGGCGGAGGTCGGCTGCTCCATGTGCACGATGACACCGCGGCCGTTGCAGTGGACGCAGGTCTCGGAGAAGGACTCCAGCAGCCCCTGGCCGACCCGCTTACGGGTCATCTGCACGAGCCCCAGCGAGGTGACTTCGGCGACCTGGTGCTTCGTACGGTCGCGTCCCAGGCACTCGAGCAGGCGCCGCAGCACCAGGTCCCGGTTGGACTCCAGGACCATGTCGATGAAGTCGATGACGATGATGCCGCCGAGGTCGCGCAGCCGCAGCTGACGGACGATCTCCTCGGCCGCCTCCAGGTTGTTCCTGGTGACGGTCTCCTCGAGGTTGCCGCCCTGACCGGTGAACTTGCCGGTGTTGACGTCGACGACGACCATCGCCTCGGTCCGGTCGATCACCAGCGAACCGCCGCTGGGCAGCCAGACCTTGCGGTCCAGGGCCTTGGCGAGCTGCTCGTCGATCCGGTACGTCGCGAAGACGTCGACCTCGGAGGTCCACTTCGACAGCCGGTCGGCGAGGTCGGGGGCGACGTGCGAGACGTAGCCGTGGATGGTCTCCCAGGCCTCGTCACCGCTGACGACGACCTTGGTGAAGTCCTCGTTGAAGATGTCGCGGACGACCCGGACGGTCATGTCCGGCTCGCCGTACAGCAGCGTCGGGGCGTTGCCGTTCTTCGACTTCTTCTGGATGTCCTCCCACTGCGCCTGCAGTCGCTCGACGTCGCGGCGCAGCTCGTCCTCGCTCGCGCCCTCGGCGGCGGTGCGCACGATGACGCCCGCGTCCTCGGGGACGATCTTCTTGAGGATGGTCTTCAGGCGGGCCCGCTCGGTGTCGGGCAGCTTGCGGCTGATGCCGGTCATCGAGCCCTCGGGCACGTAGACCAGGTAGCGGCCGGGCAGGGACACCTGGCTGGTGAGCCGCGCGCCCTTGTGCCCGATCGGGTCCTTCGTGACCTGGACGAGCACGGACTGGCCGGACTTGAGGGCGGACTCGATGCGCCGCGGGCCGTTGGCCATGCCCAGCGCCTCGAAGTTGACCTCACCGGCGTACAGGACGGCGTTGCGGCCCTTGCCGATGTCGATGAAGGCGGCCTCCATCGACGGCAGCACGTTCTGGACCTTGCCCAGGTACACGTTGCCGACGTACGAGGTCGACTGCTCCTTGTTGACGTAGTGCTCGACGAGCACGCCGTCCTCGAGGACGCCGATCTGGGTGCGCTCACCGCTCTGCCGGACCACCATCACGCGCTCGACGGCCTCACGGCGGGCCAGGAACTCGGCCTCGGTGATGATCGGGACGCGCCTGCGACCCTGCTCGCGGCCTTCGCGACGGCGCTGCTTCTTGGCCTCCAGACGCGTGGAGCCCTTGATGGACTGCACCTCGTCGGACGGGTCGGAGGGCTTGCGCGGCTCGCGGACCTTCACGACGGTGCGCTCGGGGTCGCCCTCGCCGGGCTCCGTGTCCACGGAGGTGTCACCGGACCGACGGCGCCGGCGACGACGCCGACGGCTGCTGGAGCTCGAGCCGCCGTTCTCGTCGTCGTCCTCGTCGTCCTCGACCTGGTCGGCGGTGTCCTCGCCGGACTGCGCGGCGGCCTCGTCGGACTCCTCCGACTCGTCCTCGCCACCCGCCTCGGCGGACTCGCCACGACGGCGGCGACGGCCACCCCTGCGACGGCGGCGGCGCGAACCGGTGTCCTCGGAGTCGTCGCCCTCGGCGGAGTCCTCGGCCGACTCCTCGGCCTCCTCCGGCTCGTCCTCCACGACGGTCTCGACGACCTGCGTCTCGGTCTCCTCGAAGGCGGGTCCACGACGACGGCGACGGCGCCGCGTCCCGGCCGGCTCCTCCGGAAGCTCCTCCGGCTCGGCGGCCACGGCCACGGCAGCTGCCTCGGCGGCGGCCCGCTCCGGCGTCTGGAACTTCGGCTCGGTGAACACGGGCGCCTGGAACACGGCGACGGCAGGCCGCGCCGGCCGACGCGGCTCCTCGCCCTCCTCGTTCTCGGTGTCCTCAGCGGCACCTGCGGTCCGCGCGGGCTCGGAGAACCCGGTCGCGGCCTTGCGCGAGGCACGTCGACGCGCGCGCCGCGGGGCGGCGTCCTCATCGGCCGGCTCGGCGACAGGGGCGGTGACGGGCGCCTCGGCAGCGGGCGCCGGCGCCTCTTCGGCAACCGGCTCGGCGACGGGCTCCACGTCGGTCACGGCCGTCTCCTCGACCGGTGCGGACACGCGACGCGTGGCACGACGACGGGCACGGCGCGGGCCGGCGTCCTCGGCAGCCTCAACGGTCTCGGCGGGCACGCCGGCCTCAGCGGCAGGCACCTCGGCCACGGCGGGTGTCTCGGTGTCCTCGGCAGTGGCGGGCGTCCCGACCGGCGCGGACACGCGACGCGTGGCCCGACGACGGGCACGGCGCGGAGCGGCGTCCTCGGCGGACTCACCGGCCACTTCGGCGCTCTCCTGGACCGCGGCGGTCTCTGCGGGAGCGGCGGCGGGCACAACGGTCTCGACCGTCTCGGCGGCCGCGGGAGCTCCGGCAGGCGCGGACGCACGACGGGTCGCACGTCGACGCGTACGCCCGGCAGGCGCGGCCTCCTCGGCGACCTCTTCGGTCTCCTCGACCACTTCGGCCTCTTCGACCTCGGCCGTGACCGCAACCTCGGCAGCCTCGTCCTCGTCGGCCTTGTCGTCGCTGTCGGCCGGTATGGCCGGCGCGACGATGTCCTCCGGGGTTTCGGAGGCGGCCGCGACGGGGGGTCCCGCCGGGCGTGAAGCGGCACGGCGCCGACGACGCGGCGGCAAGGTGTCGCTGGGAGTGTTCAGTTCGGAACCCTCAGTGGGTTCGGTCGGTTCGAGCATGCGGGCATTTCTCCCGTCAGGCTCCCGGGCGCCGCACCTGGTCCGGCGTTGATCGCCGGTGACGTCCGCGGCTCGCGCGATGCGCGGTGCCGCCGTCCGGGGCGCGGGCGCCGCACGGGAGCTTTCTGTGTCCTGTCTCGCCGGTTCCGTACACCGAATGCGTACGGCCTGGCGAAAGTCTTCTGGTCGGGTGCGCTGCCCGACCCAGGTGGCTCCCGAGTACGAGGGCGGCGCTTCGACGTACGTCCTTCGCAGGACCTTCCTTACGCCGGCGCCTTCGCGGCGGCAGCGGGATCGGCCATGGTTGGGGCCGTCGCTGCCTCGCGGTCGGGCGCGAGCGGGTCGGTCACCGTGCCGGTCTCTTCATCGAACAGCCCCTGCGCCAGCCTGGTCACCGCTGCGGGGACCGGCGGCGCCAGGTCGGCCACGGCGCGGAGACCGGACAGGACGTCGTCGGGTCGTACGGCAGGCGTCACGTGCCGAACAACCAGCCGCAGTATCGCACAGGGCTGGTCGGTCGGCCTATCAGCCTGTTCACAATGCGTTTCAAGATCTACGACCGCGGGGCGGGCGTCGAAGGTCCGCAGGCCATTCTTGGTCCTGCGCTGGACCTCGACGGCGTCGGCGGCGGTGAAGGCCGCGACGGCCCGCTCCGCCTCCGCCGGATCCACACCGTCCAGCCGCAACTCCCACACGGAAGCCGTGAGCCGGTCGGCGAGCCCGGAGGTCCGGGCCTCGACCGCGTCGATGACATCGAGCCCGGCGGGCATCGACTCGTCGAGCAGCGCCCTGAGCTTGTCCGGATCCCGCGCCTCGGTGAGGGCGATCTCCAGATACTCCGCCTCACTGCCCGTGCCGGTGGGTGCGGCATTGGCGTACGACACCTTCGGATGCGGCGTGAACCCCGCCGAGTACGCCATCGGCACCTCGGCACGGCGCAGCGCACGCTCGAAGGCGCGCTGGAAGTCACGGTGGCTGGTGAACCGGAGGCGGCCGCGCTTGGTGTAGCGCAGTCGGATGCGCTGCACCGCGGGTGCGGGCGGCGGGCCTTCGGGCTGTCGCTTGCCCAGTGTCGTTCAGTCCTTCGTGAGAGCGGTCGTACTGCTACCAAGAGTACGTGTCTCGTGGCCCAGAGGTTCCCGCCGGTCCACAGCCTCGATCCGCTCGGGCTCCCCGAAGAGCATCCGCCGGAAGTCGGCCCGCGCCTGCCGCGCGGTCTCCCGGGCGGAGGCCAGCGCCAGCCGAGTGGCCCGTCCCACACTGCGCGCGGCCTCGGCAGCGGGCCGCAGGACGACATCCCGCACGACATGCCCGACAGGAGTGAGAACGGTCCTGTAGGCCCACCGCACCGGCTCCACGAAGATCCACCGGAAGAGGGTCCCGACAGCCCGCCCCACGGCCAGCGAGATCCGCCCGGCGACCCGCCAGGCATGCCCGAGCGCCTCCCCCACCTCGCGCGCGACGACGGCGAGGAAGCGCCCGACGGGCACGAGCACCCAACGCCACAGGGCGAGAGCAGGCAGCACGAACAACACCCGGGTAATCCAGTACAGCGCCAGACCGACACCGGTGACGACCAGGCTCATACCCCGCACGAGCCCCTGCGCACACCACGCGATCACGCGTCCGACGGGCACAAGCACCCATCGCCACAGAGCAAGAGCAGGCAGCACGAACAACACCCGGGTAATCCAGTACAGCGCCAGACCGACACCGGTGACGACCAGACTCACACCCCGCACGAGCCCCTGCGCACACCACGCGATCACGCGTCCGACGGGCGCGAGCACCCACTCGTACACCCACAGAGCCGGTACGACGAGGAGGTACCGCACAAGCCAGGCCACAGCGGCGTACGCACCGGTCCCGATCGCGACGAGCACCGCGCCGAGCCCCTTGAGCACCCACATCAGGGCGTGTCCGAGCGGCGTCAGCACGCGCGCGTACGTCCACGCCAATCCGGCCCCGATCCCCAGCACCAGCCGGACGAGGCCGTGCCCCAGGGGCGTCAGCACGTGCCGGTACAGCCACACCACGGGCACGACGACGAGCACGTTCCCGAGCCAGGCAAGTCCCTTCGCGAGGGGTACGACGACGTACCGCCAGAGCCCCACGATCGGCCACACGAACGCCGCCCGCGCGACCCACAGCAGCGCCCGCCCCACCGGCCGGAGCACCGTGTCCCTCAGAAACCGCCCCGCCACGACGAGCGCGTCCCACACCATCCGCACCGGCACAACCAGCACGAGCACGACGATCCGCACGGGCAGGCGGATCGCGACGACGAGACATCCTTCGGGCGACTGCTGCTCGGGCTGCTGTTCCGGTGGCCCGGCGGGCGGCTTCTGCAGGTCCATATCCACGTAGACGCCGGGGCCGCCCGTACGGATCCCGCACGGGGCGCGCCCCCGCCCACCGTTGTACGAACGTCACCGGGCGAGGCCATCGCACTCGTTCACCGGCACGCCGACGGCCGAGAAGATGTCCCGTGCCTGCTGCCTCATTGAGCCGGCGGAAGCGTCCTGGCATTTTTCGAGGGAGCGGCCGAGGACCAGCAGGGTGCGGGCTTCGCCGAGTCGGTGGCCGGTCTGACGGTGTATGGCCAGGGCTTGTTGGCCGAGTGCGACGGCTGTGGCGTAGGCGGTCTCGGATTCCGCGATCCGGGCCAGTGCTGTCAGGGCCTGGCCTTCCACCACACGGAACGAGTGGTCGCGGGCCAGGCTCAGCGCCTGCTCGGCGTGGCTGCGGGCCTGGTCGGGGAGGCCCAGTTGTTGGTGGGTGAGGGAGAGGCCCAGGAGGCTGTCCACCTCGGGGCGTCGGAACCTCGCCTCGCGTGCGAGGGCAAGGGCCTGACTGTCGGCCTGAACCGATCGGTCGAAATGTGTCAGTTGTCGGTGGGCGGCGGCGACGGTGTTGAGGATGCTGGCCTGAATCCAGCGCCGTCCTCTGTCCTTGGCCAAGGCAAACGCACGCTCAGCGTGTTCCAGCGCCTCGTCGTGACGGCCGAACTCAATATTGATCTTGGCAACGGCGTCGAGCATCATGGCGCGCCCGTTGCGGTATCCACGCCTCTCGTCAGCGGTCACTTCGGCACCGAGGACGTCAAGGCCGTCGGCCAGACGACCGAGTTCCCAGTACGCCCAGCCCAGATTCTGCAGAGCCAGGCTGTTGTCCCACCAGCTGATCTCTTGATTGCGGATGATGGCCAGTTCGAGGTGATCGGCGGCCTCGTGCAGTCGGCCCAGATCCCGGCAGACCACACCGAGGACGACCAACCCCAGTGCTTCAAGGTGGCGGTTTCCGGCTTCACGGGTGATCCGCAGGCCGGTGGTGACATGCTCATGCGCACTGTTGAGGCGCGCCATGCTCCATTCCGCAAGGCTTCTGCCACCGAGAGCCGCTGCCTCGCCTGTCGCCCATCCGAGCTCCCGACTGATGTCCCGTACGCGCGCGTGATGCTCCAGCGCTTGCCTGCCATGCCCCCAGTCCGACTGGACCAGCCCGAGGCTGCTGTGCATGACTGCCTGGCCGAACAGGTCGCCTTCGGCCGTGGCCGCGTCCAGCGCCGTCTGTGCGGTGGCCTGCCACGTCGCGCGCGGCAGATGAAGCCAGAAGTACCCGAACAGTGCGTTCGCCAGATGCCAGGAGACGGCGCGCGGGCCGTGGCGGGCGGCCTGGTTGATGAGGGCGAGCAGATTTGCCCCCTCGGCCTGCAGCCACTGTGTGGCTTCGGCGGCGGACGGCAGGCCCTGCTGATCGCCTTGGCCGAGGTCGCGCGGCAGCTCCGGGAGGAGCCAGGTTCCCCCGACGGTGCGAGCGGCGTGCAGGTACCAGATCAGGACGCGTTCGAGAGCAGCGCCGCGATCGGCCGCCGTCTCCTCCACCTGCGCACTCTCCCGCGCGTACTCGCGAAGGAGGTCATGGAAGCGATACCGGCCCACCGTCACGGGTTCGATCAGGTGGGCGGCGGCCAGGGTGCCGAGCAGACGTCGGGCCTGCGGCAGCGGTACGTCCAGGAGGGCGGCAGCGATGTCGGCGGTCAACTCCGGACCGGGGAACAGGCCGAGCAGTCGGAACAACCGGCGCGCGACAGGCGCCAGGACTCGGTACGACGCGGAAAAGGCCGTCCGCAAAGGGGAGTTGTCGTCGCCGTCCTGATCGAGCGCCTCCAGCCGGTTGCCCTCTGACATCTCGGTGACCAGATCTGCCAGGCGCAGGCCCGGATCGCCCGTCAGCCTGGCCGCAGCCACGCGCAGCGCCAGCGGAAGGCTGCCGCACAGCCGGATCAACTCGTCCGCCACGAGCGGTTCGGCGGAGACGCGATCCGCGCCGAGTGCCTTGCTCAGCACTGCGCGGGCCTCGGCCGGCAGGAGAAGGTCCAACGGCAGGGCGTGCGCCCCGTCACGTGCCACGAGGCCGCCGAGCCGGTTGCGGCTGGTGACGACGACACAGCAGGAGGGGCTGCCCGGCAGCAGCGGCCTGACCTGCTCCGCCGAAGCAGCGTTGTCCAGCAGAACCAGCAGGCGCCGGTCGGCCAGCAGCGTCCGGTACAGACGTGCCTGCGCCTCGTCATTGGCAGGGGTCTCCGCCGCCGCGAGCCCCAGGCTCCGCAGCAGCAACTCAAGCGCTTCCCCCGACTCGAGCGGCTCCCGATCGTGATCGAACCCGTGCAGGTTCACATACAGCTGCCCGTCCGGGAAGCGATCCCGTACCTGGTGCGCCCAGTGCACCGCCAGCGCGGTCTTGCCGATGCCCGCGGCGCCGCCGATGGCGGAGATGACCACGGTGTTCGCCGGCCCCTGGCCCTGCTCGGGCGGGAGGAGCGCGTGCAGTCTGGCGAGTTCGTCGTCACGGCCGGCGAATCCCGCGGCATCGTGCGGCAGTTCCGCCGGGGCGCTGTCGCGTGGTGGGCGAGCCGGCCGCCCCGGCGACCCTGGTCCCGTCGGCTCGGCAGCCGCCCGATCGTTGCGCAGGACGAGGTGGGAGCGCGTGTGCGCGGGGGGAGCCGGCGCTGGCAGGAGGAAGGCGTCGTCCTGACGGAGCACCGCCTCGTACACCCGGCGGAGTTCCTCGCCGGGATCGACTCCGAGGTCGTCACGCAGTCGCACACGCATGTCCTCGTAGGCGTTCAGAGCCTCCGCCTGACGTTCGCAGCCGTACAGGGCGCGCATGCGCAGCGCCAGCAGCGACTCGTCGTAGCGGTCGGACGAAGACGGGCCGGAGGGGCCGGCCAGGTCGTCGAGGGCGTCGCCGAACCGACGCAGCAGTACGAGGCACTTGAGCCGCTCCAGCCGAAGGGTTCGGCGGCGCTCCCACAGCCGCTGCCGCTCGTCCTGCGCGAACGGTCCCGGCAGGTTGGCCAAGGGCTCGCCCTGGAACAGTCCGAGCGCCGCCGACAGCTGATCCGCCGCGGTGGCCAGGTCGCCGGACGCCAGGGTGCGCATCGCCTCGTCGCTCCGCTGGGCCAGGTCCGCCGTATCGAGCCGGACCTGCTCGACGACGAAGCGGTACCAGCCCTTGCCGCTGCGGATCAGCGAGTTCGCCGGCTGGGTGCCCTGAGTGTCGAGCACCCTGCGCAGCGAGTTGACGTGCGTGGGCAGCACCTTGCGACCGCCTGCGGGCGGCTCGGTCCCCCACACCGCGTCGAGCAGTTGCGCATGGCTGGCCACGGCCCCCTGGCGGAGCAGCAACGCGGCCAGCACGGCCTGCCGTTTGACGGGCCCCGGATCGAGTGGTGTCCGGCCCCGCCACGCCCGTAACGGCCCGAGCACCTCGATCCGAAGCAGCTGAGGAGATCCGCCGTCCACCCGAAGCCTCCGCTTCCGCACATCATCGGAAATTCATCGGCATTGCAGCACCCCCGGCCAGGGTGACGGACACGACATCGCACAACCCGCACAACTGAGAGGGTCCCCGTGACCGAAGTGGAATTGGTGGCCGTCGCGCTGGCCACAGGGGCGGCGGCCGGACTCACGGATTCCGCGCGCGGAACCGTCCACGGCCTCTACACCGGGCTCAGGGAGGAGGTCCGCCGATGCCTGGGCGAGAACGGCGGCAACAGCAGGGGAGGCTACGGCGTACGCGTACTCGACGCGTACGAGACGGACCCCGATGTGTGGTGGACCCGGCTGCTTCAGGTGCTGACGGGCTCCGGCGTGGAAACGGACGAGGAAATCCTCGCGACGGCCCGCGCCGTGCTCCGCGCGGAGTACCGGCCGGGACAGCACGGGGTGCTTGTCCGGTGAACGGCCGCGCCGCACTCAGATCTTCGTGCGGAGCTCTTGGTCGGCCAGCAACAGCGCGTGCCAGTACGTGTAGTACTGGACACCCTCCGGGTGCCCCGTGAACTCGCAATACTCGATGGCGGCTGCGACAGCCTCCAGCACCGGCGCGTACGCCGAGGACGGCACGTCCTCGTATGCGACGGGCGAGGTCAGGTCACGGATGGCCTCGTGCGCTGCGGCAATCACTTCGCCCTCCAGATCAGGGAGGTGCTCGCTCAGCGCCCGGTAGTACTTCAGGTGCTCCTGCAGTGCCGTTGCGAGGAGACTGCTCGACTCTGCCATTGGCCCTCCGTCGGGGAGTTGCACAGGCGGGAGAAACCGTGCGATGTGGTGAGCGTAGGACACATACCGCGGCAGTCGGCCCGTCGCGCTCTTGAGCGTCGTCGGGGACTCACCCTGGGCGGTCTGGCCGGGGCGCACGTCGGTCTCCAGTTCAGGATGCGTGCTTCTCTCCCTGTGATGCCTTCCCGGTGGTGGCCGCACTGGGTCGCAGAAGTGGTGCTCTCGCCGCCGTCCCCCAGCGCGATCACCAGGAGGACCGCCACGGACGGACCCCCTCCAGGCGGCTCACTCGCCGGCACATCTGCCTCCTCCGTAGCGGCTATCGCCACGTTAGGAAGCCGTAGGAACCCCCGCGAGCCGAGAGCAGCCGGTCAGGCGACGGCGCCGACCGATGAGTTCCGGAGCCGTCGGCGGTCTGCCTCTGCACAAGCGAAAGTCGCGCACGAGCTCTGTGAGGGGACCATGACCGACCACGACCACGCACTACCACCCGTCGTTGACGCCGCCACGTGGGAGCACCGGCTCGAGGCACTGCGTGCCCGGGAGAAGGCCGCGACGCGGGAGCTCGACGCAATCGCCGCCGAGCGCCGCCGGCTGCCGATGGTCGAGATGCCCGACTACACCCTCGAGGGCGAGGACGGCCCCGTTCGGCTGGCGGACATCTTCGACGGCAGGAGCCAACTGATCGTCTACAACCACATGTGGTTCGCCGGCCAGGAATGGCAGTGCCCGGGCTGCACGGGGTTCACCTCGCAGTACACCCGCCTGGAGTTCCTGGACAACTACGATGCGCGCTTCGTCATCGTCACCCAGGGCCCGATCAAGGAGGCCCTCGCCTACAAGCAGCGGGTCGGCAACCGGATGGCGTGGTACTCGACCGCCGACAGCTCATTCGGGACGGACGTCGGCGCACCACCCGACGGAGGATTCGCGGTCAACGTGTTCCTCCGCGACGGCGACACCGTCTACCGCACCTGGCACACCAACGGCCGGGGCACCGAGCAACTCAGCCACACCTTCGCCCTGATCGATCTCCTGCCGTACGGACGCCAGGAGGAATGGCAGGACTCACCCGAGGACTGGCCCCAGTCACCCACCTACAGCCGCTGGGCGGCATCCAAGGACATCGCGGCGCTCTATGGCACGGGCTCCGCCGGCATCTGACCTCATCTGCTCCGATCTGCCCCGACCTGACTACGGATGACGTACGGCTGAGCCCCTTCCTCCTCCGGGAGGGGGCTCACAAGCCCGCACGACTCCACCTCAGTGCGAGTGCCCGCCGGCCGCAGGAGCCGCGTTCTTGACCGTGAGCGGCAGCAGCTGCTTCCCGGTCGGGCCGATCTGGATGTGGGTGTCCATCTGCGGGTTCCCCGACACCCTGATTCGGCTCCGTCCGGTCGGCCGGGGAGGGCCGGATCAGGGTGAACGTACCGTCAGTCCTCCAGGCGGACCGGCATCAGGAGCGAGAAGGTGCCCTCGTTGTCGGGCTGGCGGATCGCGATCGGCGCCGTGGGGGCGCCGAGCTCCAGAATCAGTCGGTCCCGGGCCCCGGCGGCCAGCGCGTCCAGCAGGAACTCACGGTTGACTGCGACGCGGTTCGGGGCGTCGTCACCATCGGTGCAGAGGGTCATCGTGCCGCCGTCGTCCACGCTGAGCACGCTGAGGTCATGGGCTCCGGCCTCGCCGGAACGGACAGGACCGGTCTCCAGGGCCTTGCGGAAGTCCGCCACCTCGACGAGGGTGCGGCGTCCGCCGGCCACGGGGAGGAGACGACGGTAGTCGGGGAAGTCGTGGCCGAGGCACTGACCAGCCGCCTGCCTGTCCCCGGCCTCCAGTGTCACGCGGTCACCGTCGACAGAGAGCCGCACGGGTCCCTCGCTGTCCAACAGTGCCCGCATCGCGTCGGCGAGCGGGGTGGGCACGATGACCTGCACTCGGCTTCCGTCGTGCCCGCCGATACCGGCATGTGCGACAGCCATTCGGTACCGGTCGGTGGCCACGACATGGAGGGTCTCGCCCTCGATATCGAACAGGACCCCGCCGAGCATCGGCAGCTCCGGGTCGGTACTCGCCGCGAACCGAACCGTATCCAACGCGGCTGCCAGCTCGGGAGCGGCGATGGACAGCCGGACGGGGGCGATGCGGAGCGAAGTCATGACATTCTCCCTGTGATCGAGTAGTCCTCGGAGCGCGGAGAACTCGCTGCGGGCATCTGACAGCCCCTGTTCGAGACGGCGCAGGTGCGCCTCGAGCAGTTTCCGGACCAGATCGGTGTCCGCGCCGGACCAGCTGGCCAGCACCAGCCGGATGTCCGCCAGCGGCATCCCGGCCCGGCGCAAGCGGGCCAGCAGCCGGGCCTCTTCGAGCTGCTCGGGTTCGTACCAGCGGTAACCGCTCACCGGATCCACCCAGGCCGGGACCAACACACCGGCACGGTCGTAGAACCGCAGGGCGCTCACGCCCAGCCCGCTCTCGCGGGCCATCTCGCCAATGCTGCGCATGTCGTTCTCCACACCCAGCACTCTGGTCCCTGAACAAGGTCGAGGGTCAACCCGGCTCCCGAGCGGCTCGCGCGCGCAGGCCGCGCCGCTGAGGCGACGTGTGCCCGCGCCATGCGCGGGCCTCGTATCAGCAGAGAAGGCCGTACTTCAGTCACTGTCGAGGGCCCAAAACCACTGAGCCCCCTCCGATCAGGAAAGGGACTCAGAAGGTCACATCGCCGTACGTAGGCCCGTAGCGGGCTCAGACCCATTCCACCGCTGAGTGGATGTCCGAAGAGCCTCCAGGCCCCGGCAAGGGCGTTTGAGGCCTGGGCTGCGGTGTCGACTGCTGACGCCCGGAGACGCCGACAGCAGCCAGGGCAGCGGCTACGTCGTCCTCGCTCGCCCCCGCCAGGGCATCAACAATCCGCGCCAGCGCCTCACTCACCTCAGTGAGCGTGACCGCTGGTCGGAGCGTCCTTCTTGACCGTCAGCGGCAGCAACTTCTTACCCGTAGGCCCGACTTGGATCTCGGTCTGCATGGCCGGACACACCGCCCCACGCAACGGGGCTGGAAGCTCCAGTCGCCTAGGGTCAGGCACCGATGACCGACCACGACACCTACGGCACCAGCACTCCTCTCTGAACTATGGCTGCTGACCAGCTTCGCGAAGCACCATGCGCCTGCGACGGTGAGGCAGAGCTCGGCGTCGCCTCGCCTGCGACCTCTATGGGTGTTCGCCGAGTTGGAGGAGGCCGGCGAGGGAGAAGCACAGGGCGCCGGTGAGGGTGCCCCAGTTTGCGATGTCGGCGTTGACAAGGCTGTCGGTAGCGGGGCGGGTGTAGGCGGCGAGCGCGGAGACCATGAAGAGGGCGGAGCCGAGCTGGTTCACGGCGACGATCCGCCAGCCGAGGTTGTGCGGGCGGAGACAGGGCCGGCCGTGGCAGATCTCGACGAAGCCCAGGTGGCCGGAGACCAGGAAGAGGGCGCAGCCGATCACGTCGGGCACCCAGATCAGCCGGTTGACCTGGTGGACCTTCAGGCCCTGCAGGAAGGAGTCCAGCAGGTCGACGGCGAAGACGAGGGTGCCCGCGAAGAGGACGAAGGTGCTCAGCCAGTCCACCCGCATCGGCTCGTAACTCCACCACCGCCAGCGGCCGGTGACCAGCCGGCCTTCGCCGCCGCCTTCGTGGCGGGGCGCGTTGATCACCTGGAGCAGTGACACGTACCCGCCGGTGCTGAAGAACAGGCCGCCCGCGAAGTAGATCGAGGCGCACTCGGTGGCGTCGCCGGAGCCGAACTGGGCGACGGCCGCGCCGGCGGCGAAGAGGGCCCCGCCGATGACGAAGGCGATCGCCGCGATGGCGTTGAGTCGGCGCAGGCGGGCGATGGCGACAGCGTCCGCACGGATGTGCCGGGTTGCCGCCGCACCGTGGGGACGGACGGCGAGTACGCCGCGTCGGCGCGCGAGCCGGGAGTCCCACACGGCGGTGCCGCCGCCGGGAGGGTGCCAGGTGAGCCGGGTGGTGAACGGTCCCGCGCCCTCGGCGCGCTGCTCAGGCTGTCCCACGGGCCGAGCCTGGATATTCAGGCGGGAGGGGAAGACGGGCGAGACGCCGTCGGTCCGAGCCGTCGCTGCAGCCTGCGGGGGTGTGGCCTGGTACCTGGCCGGCCCGGTCTGGGCGGCGGGATGCGGGGCGCGGCCGGTTCATGCGGGTGGGATGGCGGCGATGCCGCCCTCTTCTTCGGGGCTGATGGGCGGGCGTCGTTTGGTGCCGCGCCACCACAGCAGGTGGCCGTAGGTGGAGATGGTGACGAGTGCGGCTCCGACGACGGCGTAGATGCTCAGGACGATGAGCTGCTGGGTGATGGCGTTGCCGTCGAAGTAGAGGGTGTTGCGGACCAGGGTTGCCCCGTTCCACGGGGGCAGGACGGGGCCGAGGTATTGCCAGAAGGCCGGCAGGTAGGCGGTTCCGTTGACTCCGCCGGTGGAGGGGTTGCCGAAGAAGACGACGATGACGACGGTGAGAAGGGTGCCGATCGGGCCGATCAGACTCTGCAGGGCTGCGGCGAAGAGCGCGACGGCCAGGCACATGAGGGTGAACTCTCCCCACAGGGGCCAGAAGTTGGTGCCGACGTCCGGGTAGGCGTCAAGGATCGGACCGATGATCACGTCGAAGACCAGGCCGGCGATGATCGCGTAGCCGATGAGGCTGAGGACGCGGCGGCGGGCTGCCGCAGCGCCGGTGCGTTGCATGGCGAGGGTGGAGCCCAGGTAGCCGGCCACGAGCAGCACGAACACGGCGATGCCCGGGACCACGCCGAGCGGGTCCTCCTTGGGAAGTTTGTTGGTCACCTTGAAGGCGAGATGCCGGCCCTGGGCCTTGGCGGCCTTCTCGTAGAGAGCGGGCATCTGGCCGGGGGCGACCAGGCTCGCGGCCTCGGCGATCACCACGGTGTTGCTCTGTGTCACGAAGCCGCCGTAGATCTCGGTGCGGTTGGCGGCGTCCTCCAGGGCGGCCTGGTCCTTGTAGTGGTGGATCTTCAGCGAGACGTGTTCCTGGACGTTTGTGGTCAGCGGTGAGCTGCCCGTCACACCCCACGGAAGATCGCGCGCGACCACGGCATGCTGCGCCGACACGTAGGTCGTGACCATGATGGTGGCCATGACGAGGGCCATCAGCAGGCCGGTGATCAGCGCCCGCCAGGACGGCGGCCTCGGCCCCTCGTCCGGCCCCGCGGACGCGGCGTGCCCTCCGCCCGGCCCACCCGGGGCCGACTGAGCCGGACTCACCGCGCCCGGGGCCGGGGGCGCCGGCGACGCAGGACCGTCCCCGGTACTACGGTCCGTACTCCGGTCTGCGTTCCGGCCGGAGGAGCCTCCTGTGTCGCTCATGGCATTTCCCTGGTCACTGGGCGCTTGGGGCACCTTGCTTTACGCACCCCTGAACACGCAGCGACTCTGCCAGAGCGAACCACGCAAAAACGTCATTTCGTGAGCGTTTTATCCATATTGGTCCGATAGTCGACGGTGGCCGTCAAGGGATGCGAGACGGTCCGAGCTCGGTCTAGAGGGAGACGTTGGAGGTCCGTGAAGTCTCTACCAGGGGCGACCATGGCGCCTTCCACGTCGAGCCTGACGCATGGCCGCAGCGGTCCGCCGTCTCGATCAGTGCTCCAGTCTCTGACAGCACGAAGCCCGCTAAATCCCGGGCAGCATCATCCGTCTCAAGCATGACCGGGAAGCCAGAAGGTAGGGCGTCTGACCAGCGAATATCCTGGGTCGACGTGGTCCAGCTCGCTCCGGAACGACATGTCGACGTCTCCGCGTCACGGCGGACAGCTCACCCCGTCCATAGTCATCAGGCCCACCAACCATGGGCTCCAAGGGCTTCCAGCCCTCAGACCCACTCCACTTCCGAGTGGACGAGCAAAGGGACCCCAGGCGACGGCAGAGGCGTTCTCGGCGTCTCCCGCGCGCCCGCCCGGCGCCCACGCTGAGCCCCGAGCGCCCGCAGGACGGCAGCCGCCTCTTCCTCGCTGCCGTCCCCAGGCCTCCACGATGCGCCGCAACGCCTCGCTCACGTCAGTGAGCGTGACCGCTGGTCGGAGCACCCTTCTTGACCGTCAGCGGCAGCAACTTCTTACCCGTAGGCCCGACTTGGATCTCGGTCTGCATGGCCGGACACACCCCGCAGTCGAAGCAGGGCGTCCACCGGCAGTCCTCGACCTCCGTCTCGTCGAGGGCGTCCTGCCAGTCCTCCCAGAGCCAGTCCTTGTCGAGGCCCGAGTCGAGGTGGTCCCAGGGGAGGACCTCCTCGTACGTCTTCTCGCGCGTCGTGTACCAGTCGACGTCCACGCCGAAGGCGGGCAGCGTCTTGTCGGCGCAGCTCATCCACCGGTCGTAGGAGAAGTGTTCGCGCCAGCCGTCGAAGCGGCCGCCGTCCTCGTAGACCGCGCGGATGACGGCGCCGATGCGGCGGTCGCCGCGGGAGAGGAGGCCCTCGACGATGCCGGGCTTGCCGTCGTGGTAGCGGAAGCCGATCGAGCGGCCGTACTTCTTGTCGCCGCGGATCTTGTCGCGGAGCTTGGTGAGACGGGCGTCCGTCTCCTCCGCCGACAGCTGGGGCGCCCACTGGAACGGGGTGTGGGGCTTGGGGACGAAGCCGCCGATCGAGACCGTGCAGCGGATGTCGTTCTGGCCGGAGACCTTGCGGCCCTCGGCGATCACGTTCATCGCCATGTCGGCGATCTGCAGGACGTCGTCGTCGGTCTCCGTCGGCAGGCCGCACATGAAGTACAGCTTCACCTGGCGCCAGCCGTTGCCGTACGCGGTGGAGACCGTGCGGATCAGGTCCTCTTCCGAGACCATCTTGTTGATGACCTTGCGCATGCGCTCCGAGCCGCCCTCGGGCGCGAAGGTCAGGCCCGAGCGGCGGCCGTTGCGGGTCAGCTCGTTCGCCAGGTCCACGTTGAAGGCGTCGACGCGGGTGGAGGGGAGGGACAGGCCGATCTTGTCTTCCTCGTACCGGTCCGCCAGGCCCTTCGCGATGTCGCCGATCTCCGAGTGGTCGGCCGACGACAACGACAGCAGACCCACCTCCTCGAAGCCCGTCGCCTTCAGTCCCTTCTCCACCATGTCGCCGATGCCCGTGATGGAGCGTTCACGGACCGGGCGGGTGATCATGCCTGCCTGGCAGAAGCGGCAGCCTCGCGTGCAGCCGCGGAAGATCTCGACGGACATGCGCTCGTGGACCGTCTCGGCCAGGGGGACGAGGGGCTGCTTGGGGTACGGCCATTCGTCCAGGTCCATGACCGTGTGCTTCGACACGCGCCACGGGACGCCCGACTTGTTGGGGACCACGCGGGCGATACGGCCGTCGGGGAGGTACTCGACGTCGTAGAACGCCGGGATGTAGACCGACCCCGTCTTCGCGAGGCGGAAGAGGACCTCCTCGCGGCCGCCGGGCCGGCCCTCCGCCTTCCACTCGCGGATGATCTTCGTCATGTCGAGCACGGCCTGCTCGCCGTCGCCGATGATCGCCGCGTCGATGAAGTCCGCGATCGGCTCGGGGTTGAAGGCCGCGTGGCCGCCGGCCAGCACGATCGGGTCGTCAAGGCCGCGGTCGCGCGACTCCAGCGGAATGCCCGCGAGGTCCAGCGCCGTCAGCATGTTCGTGTAGCCGAGCTCCGTGGAGAAGCTCAGCCCGAACACGTCGAACGCGCCGACCGGCCGGTGGCTGTCCACCGTGAACTGCGGGACGGCGTGCTCCCGCATCAGCGCCTCCAGGTCCGGCCACACGCTGTAGGTGCGCTCGGCGAGGACGCCCTCCTGCTCGTTCAGTACCTCGTAGAGGATCATGACGCCCTGGTTGGGCAGCCCGACCTCGTACGCGTCCGGGTACATGAGCGCCCAGCGGACGTCACAGGACTCCCACGGCTTGACCGTGGAGTTGAGCTCTCCGCCGACGTACTGGATCGGCTTCTGCACATGCGGGAGCAGAGCTTCGAGCTGCGGGAACACAGACTCAGCGGCCGCAGCGACTTCGGCAGACATCTCGCGAACCTTCGTGGGATGGACTGAACGGACTGAACGACTGCACGGACTCAATGGACTGGACCGACAGGGGTGACCATCTAGCCTAACGCGAACCACGCGGCCCCCCTGACCGCCCAAACCGCTCGGAGACCGTTCGGACCGCTCCGAGACCCCTCAGACCTGCATCCCGCCCTTGACCTCCTGCCAGGCACCGGGCAGATCCCTCTCCACGGCCGCCGCCGTCGCCTCCTCGCGTCCGTACAGCACTCCGTACGTGAACGAGCTCTCCCCCGCCGCGTGTGCCACGGCGGACAGCTCGCGCAGGGTCTGGCGGGTCATGACGCTGTCCTGGTGGTCGCCCAGCAGGCTCTGCAGGGACTTCATCGACTTGGCCAGCGCGGATGCCGGGCTGCCGAGGCCGGGCGCGGCCGCCTCCGCCGAGTACCGAGTCCGCTTGGCCTTCTTGCGTGCCTCGTGCAGGGCGAGGTCGCGGTCCTGGCCGGGCTCCAGAGCGACGGCCTGCTCCACCAGGCCGGACAGCTTTCGGAAGTCCTTCCGTACGGCCTTGGCGATCACCTTTTCCGGCTGGCCGGCGGCGGCCTCCAGCAGCGGCGGATCGTCGACCAGCGCGTCCAGCGCGTCGAGCAGCGCCAGGTACCGCTTGGAGTCCAGGACGCCGGTCAGCCGACGCCTCGATCCGCCGCGGCGGGCGTGCGTCCACGTGCGCAGCCGGGTGCGGATCGGGCCGGAGAACAGCGTCCTGGGCAGCTCGTCCAGGGCCGCCGTCAGGCGCTCGGTCAGCACCTCCGCGTCCCGGTCCACGCCGAGCTCGCCGGCCAGCCACTTCAGTTCGTCGCCGATGGGGTCGGTGACGGTCCGGTCGAGGACCTTGCCGTACGAGCGGAAGGCGCTGCGCATGCGGCGGGTGGCGACGCGCATGCGGTGCACGGAGTCGTACGTGTCCTGCCGTACGGCCGGGTCGAGGGTGACGATCGCGTCCCGCTGTTCGCGGACGTACGCGAGGACGTGGTCGCCGGCGGTCACCGGTTCCCGGGCGGCGGGCTGCTTCCTGCGCTTCTTCTTCGGGGTCGTCTCGGCCAGGGCCCGGGCCAGTTTCGACGCCGACTTGGACGGTCGTACGCCCGCCTTGCGTAGCCGCTTGTCGACCTTGTCGAGGAAGGCCGGGTCGCCGCCGTCGGCGAGCTCCACCTCCAGCTCGGTCCACTGGGCGGTGCCCCCGTCGACGGTGAGGCGTTCGGCGCGTACGGCGTCCACGCTGACCTCGGCGAGCAGCCGGCCCTCGGAGTCGACGAGGTCGCGGACGTCGCGGTCGGAGAGCAGGCGGACGACGGGCAGCAGCTCGGCGTCGCGGACGCGGGAGCGGATCAGGCCGGCGAGGCTGCGCGGGAGGGTGTCGGAGAGCGGGGCCTGGATCTCGTCGCGGACGCCGGGGGCGACCGGGAACTTCAGGTGCCAGCCCGCGTCGGACCCGCCGGTGCGGCGGCGCAGGGTGATCGCGGCCGCGGCGAGGCGTTCGTCCGGGGTGTCGTAGTAGGTGGCGTCCAGATGCGCGACGCCCTTGTCCACGACGGTCTCGACGCCGGCGACGCCGGTCAGGTCGGGCAGTCCGCTGTCCTCGGATTCGTACTTCCGCTCGATCTCCCGCTTTGTGTCCGCCATGACCCGAATCTAGTGGGATTCGCCGGTGAACGGCAGGGCCCCCCGGGGATGAATACCGGGGAAACCCAGAGGCAAGGGGTGGTTTCCTACGCCGACATGGGCCTCTGCACCTTGATCGACTGCAACAGCCCCACCGCCATCCACACCGCGAACATCGACGAGCCGCCGTACGACACGAACGGCAGCGGCAGGCCCGTGACCGGCATGATGCCGAGGGTCATGCCGACGTTCTCGAAGGTCTGGAAGGCGAGCCAGGCGACGATCCCGGCGGCGACGATCGTGCCGTACAGCTCGGTCGAGTCGCGGGCGATCCGGCAGGCGCGCCACAGGACCACACCGAGGAGGAGGATGATCAGGCCCGCGCCGACGAAGCCCAGCTCCTCCCCCGCGACCGTGAAGACGAAGTCCGTCTGCTGCTCGGGCACGAACTGGCCGGTGGTCTGCGAGCCGTGGAAGAGGCCCGCGCCGGTCAGCCCGCCCGAACCGATGGCGATCCGCGCCTGGTTGGTGTTGTAGCCGACGCCTGCGGGGTCGAGGCTGGGATTCGCGAAGGCCGCGAAGCGGGCGATCTGGTACTCGTCCAGGATGTGAAGCTGCCACACGGCGATCGCACCGATCGTGCCCGCGCCGAGCAGTCCGAAGACCCAGCGGTTGGAGGCGCCGGAGGCCAGCAGCACGCCGAGGATGATGATGACCATGACCATGACCGACCCGAGGTCCGGCATCAGCAGGACGATCAGGATCGGTACGGCGGCCAGGCCGAGGGCCTGCAGAACCGTGCGGTGGTCGGGGTACTTCTTGTCGCCCGCGTCGACCCGGGCCGACAGCAGCATCGCCATGCCCAGGATGATCGTGAGCTTCACGAACTCCGAGGGCTGGAGGGAGAAGCCGCCGCCGAGCACGATCCACGAGTGCGCGCCGTTGACGGTGGAGCCGAGCGGGGTGAGCACCATCAGGATCAGGAACACCGAGGCGCCGTACAGGAGCGGGACGGCGGTGCGCAGGGTGCGGTGGCCGACCCAGACGATGCCGACCATCAGGGCGAACCCGATGCCGGTGTTCATGATGTGGCGGATGAGGAAGTAGTACGGGTCGCCCTGGTTGATCTCGGTGCGGTTGCGGGTCGCCGAGTAGACGAGGACCGAGCCGATCATCGAGAGCGCGAGCCCGGCCAGCAGTATCGGCCAGTCCAGGCGGCGGGCCAGCGAGTCGCGGGCGAGGATCCGCGTCCAGCCCGCGCGCCGGGGTCCGTACCCGGAGACGGAGAAGCTGTTGGCACCGGTCATGTGAGCATCCTCCGGCTTCCCCTCTTACGAGGTCGCCTGCGGGTGTTCCGGTTCGTCGACGTCGGCGAGGCGGTGGTCGCGGGCGGCTGGGTCCCGTCCGGGGCGGTCGCGCCCTTCTCCATGGCCTTCTTCAGGTCCTTGGCCGGGTCCTTGGCAACCTTCGGGGAGGCGATCGTGCCGTCCGTCTGGACCTTGGGCAGGCCCTTCTGCGGGGTGGGCAGCAGTGCCTTCTTCTTGTCGACCGAGCCGTCGGACTGAACGCCGTACAGGGCGCTGTAGATGTTGCGCACCGCCTCACCCGAGGCGCCGGAACCCGTACCGGCCTGGGCGATGGTCATGACGATCGTGTAGTCCTTGCTGTACGTGGCCAGCCAGGAGGTCGTCTGCTTGCCGTAGACCTCCGCGGTACCGGTCTTGGCGTGCAGCTCGATCTTGTCCTGCGGCCAGCCCTGGAACTTCCAGGCGGCCGTACCGCTGGTGACGACGCCGGCGAGGGCCTTGTTCATGCCCTTGAGCGTGGCCTGGCTGACCGGGAGCTTGGCCTTGACCTTGGGCTTGATCTCCTTGACGGTCTTGCCGTCGGCGCTGATGATCGCCTTGCCGATGGTCGGGACGTACTCGGTGCCGCCGTTGGCGAGCGCCCCGTAGATCATGGCCTCCTGGATCGGCGTGACGAGGGTGTCGCCCTGGCCGATGGAGTAGTTGATCGAGTCGCCCTCGCGCATCTTGTTGCCCTCGAGGCAGTTCTCGTACGCGATCTTCTCGACGTAGGAACCGTCCTTCTTGCCGCTCTTGCACCAGGCGACCTTGTTGGCCTTCCAGTAGTCGAGCTTCCACTGGCGGTCCGGGACGCGGCCGGTGACCTCGTTGGGCAGGTCGACGCCGGTCTCCTTGCCGAGGCCGAACTGGTGGGCGGCCTTGTAGAAGTAGTCCTTGGGCTCACCCTTCTTCGGGTTGATGCCGCCGTCCTTCTTCCACTCGCGGTCGGCGAGGCCGTAGAAGACGGTGTCGCAGGAGACCTCGAGCGCCCGGCCGAGCGAGATGGGGCCGAAGCTCTCTCCCTCGAAGTTCTTGAAGACCTGACCGCCCACCGAGTACGAGCTGGTGCAGGGGTAGCCGCCGTCCCATTCGTAGCCGGCCTCGACCGCGGCGGCCGTGGAGACCACCTTGAAGGTCGAACCGGGCGCGGACTGACCCTGTATGGCGCGGTTCAGCAGCGGGTAGTCGGAACCCTTGCCGGTGAGCTTCTTGTAGTCCTTGGCGGAGATGCCGCCGACCCAGACGTTCGGGTCGTAGGTGGGCGCGGACGACATGGCGACGATGCGGCCGGTCTTGGCCTCCATCACGACGACGGCGCCGGAGTCTGCCTTGTAGTTCTCGCCGGTGATCGAGTCGAACTGCTTGCGGGCGCCCTTCATCGCCTCGTCCAGCTCGTACTCCGCGACGCGCTGGACGCGGGAGTCGATGCTGGTGACGAGGTTCGAACCGGGCTGGGCGGCATCCGCCTTGGCCTTGCCGATGACGCGCCCGAGGTTGTCGACCTCGTAGCGGGTGACGCCGGCCTTGCCGCGCAGTTCCTTGTCGTACTCGCGCTCCAGGCCGTTGCGGCCGACCTGGTCGGAGCGCAGGTAGGGCGAGTCGGTGTCCTTGGCCTGCTGGATCTCGTCGTCGGTGACGGGCGAGAGGTAGCCGAGGACCTGGGCGGTGTTGGCCTTGCCGGGCGCGGGGTAGCGGCGCAGGGCCTCGGGCTCGGCGGTGATGCCGGGGAAGTCCTCGGAGCGCTCGCGGATCTGCATGGCCTGGCGGGGCGTGGCCTCGTCGGTGATGGGGATCGGCTGGTAGGGCGAGCCGTTCCAGCAGGGCTGCGGCGTCTTGGCGTCGCACAGCCGGACCCGCTGCATGACCTCGGCGGGCTTCAAGCCCAGAACCCCGGCCAGCTTGGTGAGGACCGCCTTGCCGTCGTCCTTCATCTTCAGCAGGTCGGTGCGGGAGGCGGAGACCACGAGGCGGGTCTCGTTGTCGGCGAGCGGCACGCCGCGCGCATCCAGAATCGATCCGCGTACGGCGGGATCGACGACCTGCTGGACGTGGTTGCCGGACGCCTCCTTGGCGTACTCGTTGCCCTCGCGGATCTGCAGGTACCACAGCCGGCCGCCGAGGGTGCCGAGCAGGGAGAGGACGAGGATCTGGATGACGATGAGCCGGATCTGGACCCGTGGGGTCCGTCCGGTCTCCGGAATATTAGTCATGGGCGAAGCCCATTCCTTCGAGGGTGGTGGCGGGAGACGGGCGGGCATTGGTCACTGTGGCTGCCTCCCCCTCTCAGTGCGTGTATGTGTCATATACGACGGAGCTGTGAATGCCCGCCGTCAACTCCCGCGCGATCACAGCCGCTTGACCCCCTTGATGCGGCCCACGCGGGTGGTACGGGTGCGGGCCCTGGTCTTCAGGCCGCCGAGGCCGCCGCGCTGACCGCCGACCTTGAGTCCCGTCCCGGCGGAGATCCAGCCGGAGGAGATGTCGGTCGCCTTCTTGGACGAGGAGTTGGCCTCGGCGAGCGGATCGTTGTCCGCGCGCCGGGCCAGGGCCATGATCCCGGGGACCACGAACGGGGCGAGCAGCAGGTCGTACACGGCGGCCGTGAACAGCAGGCTGACCAGGCCGACATGGCGGGCGGCGGTGTCGCCGACGAGGGCGCCGACACCGGCGTACAGCAGGGTCGAGCCGATGGCGGCGGCGACCACGACGAGCATGGGGCCGGTGGCCGACTTGAGCCGACCGTTCTCCGGTTTGACCAGCCCGGCGAGATAGCCGATGACGCACAGCACCAGGGCGTAGCGCCCGGCGGCGTGGTCGGCGGGCGGGGCGAGGTCGGCGAGCAGGCCCGCGCCGAAGCCGACGAGGGCGCCGCCGACATGGCCGTACACCAGGGCGAGGCCGAGGACGGTGAGCAGGAGCAAGTCGGGGACGGCGCCCGGCAGATGGAGCCGGGCTAGGACGCTGACCTGGACCACCAGGGCTACGACGATCAGAGCCGAGGAGAGCAGGATCCGGTTGACGCGCATGGGGATTCAGCTCCTACTGCTGCTCGGTCTGGCCGTCGAGGGACGCGTTCGCGGACGGGGTGACCGTGACGGTGACCGTCGGCGTGGGGGTCGGCTTGGGCTTGTTCGGGAGCACCGTGTCGCGCGGGTCCTTCTTCGGGGCCTCGACGACGACGCCGACGATGTCGAGCTTGGTGAAGCTGACGTACGGCGTGACGTAGAGGGTGCGGGTCAGGTCGCCGCCGGACGGGTCGACGCGGGAGACCACGCCGACCGGGACGCCCGGCACGAAGGGCTTGTCGGCCTCGGAGCCGAAGGTGACGAGCCGGTCGCCCTTCTTCACGTCCGCCTTGCTGTTGAGCAGTTCGACGCGCAGCGCGCGGTCCCCCTGCCCGGTGGCGAAGCCGAGTTCGTCACTGCCCTCCATGCGGGTGCCGACGGTGAAGTCAGGGTCGTTGGCGAGGAGAACGGTCGAGGTGTCGGGGCCGACGGTGGTGACCCGTCCGACCAGACCGTCTCCGTTCAGCACGGTCATGTCCCGCTTGATGCCGTCGTTGGCACCGATGTCGATGGTGATCGTCCAGGAGAAGCCCTGGGCCGCTCCTATGGCGATGACCTGGCCGCCCTTGATGCCGTACTGGCCCTCGGCGGACACCTTCAGCATCTTGTCGAGCTGCTTGAGGCGGCTGGAGTTGCGGTCGTCGCTGCCGAGCTTGGCCTTGAGGGCCGCGTTCTCCTTCTCCAGGCGGGCGAGCCGGTCGTGCCGGGTGCCCGAATCGCGGACCGCGGAGACGGCGTTGCCGACCGGGTTGACCGCTGACGACACCCCGTCCTCGATCGGGCCGAACACCGTGGCCGCGGCCTGGCGGGCACCGTCGACCGGTGAGTCCTCCCCGCCGCGGATGTCCACCGTGATCAGCGCGAACGCGATCGCGATCAGCAGCACCAGGAGCAGCCGGCTCTCTCGTGTGTCCCTCACGTGCGGCGGCCGTGCCTTCCTCATAGGAATGTGCAGAGGTTGAGGTGTTCAGGTGTTCAGAGGCTTTTGGGCGAGCTTATGCCTCCATATCAACGATCCGCCGCACGAGAGGAGATCATCTCGTACGGCGGAATCGAAGAGTTACGTCATCTGCGCGGGCTGGCGTCCAGCACCTGCTGGAGCGCCTCGAACTCCTCGACGCACTTGCCCGAACCGAGCGCCACGCTGTCCAGCGGGTCCTCGGCGATGTGGATCGGCATGCCGGTCTCCCGGCGCAGCCGCTCGTCGAGCCCGCGCAGCAGCGCACCGCCGCCCGTCAGCACGATCCCCCGGTCCATGATGTCGCCGGACAGCTCCGGCGGGCACTTGTCGAGGGTCGTCTTGACGGCGTCGACGATGGCGTTGACGGGCTCCTCGATCGCCTTGCGCACTTCGGCGGCGGAGATGACAACGGTCTTGGGCAGCCCGGAAACGAGGTCCCGGCCGCGGATTTCGGTGTGCTGGTCATCGTCTAGGTCGTACGCCGAACCGATCGTGATCTTGATCTGCTCGGCCGTCCGCTCACCGAGGAGGAGACTGTACTCCTTCTTGATGTGCTGGATGATCGCGTTGTCCAGTTCGTCGCCCGCGACGCGGATGGACTGGGCGGTGACGATGCCGCCGAGCGAGATGACCGCGACCTCCGTGGTGCCGCCGCCGATGTCCACCACCATGTTGCCCGTGGCCTCGTGGACCGGCAGGCCGGAACCGATGGCCGCGGCCATGGGCTCCTCGATGATGTGCACCTGACGGGCGCCGGCCTGGGACGACGCCTCGATGACGGCGCGGCGCTCGACGCCCGTGATGCCCGAGGGCACACAGACGACGACCCGCGGACGAGCCAGATAACGCCGCTTGTGGATCTTCAGGATGAAGTAGCGGAGCATCCGCTCGGTGATCTCGAAGTCGGCGATGACGCCGTCCTTCAGCGGCCGTACGGCAACGATGTTGCCAGGGGTCCGCCCGATCATCTTCTTCGCTTCGGCGCCGACCGCGAGGATGCCACCGGTGTTGGTGTTGATCGCGACGACGGACGGCTCGTTGAGTACGATCCCGCGACCCCTGACGTACACCAGCGTGTTGGCGGTCCCGAGGTCGACAGCCATGTCACGGCCGATGAACGACATTGAGTTCCCCATCAGGATTCGTCTGGCCTTCCTGGGAGCTTTTGAGGGCTTTTCAGGTCGGCGAAGTGGGTGCTGTGACGTGAAGGCTTCCATCGTAGACGCGCCTGCACGAACACTGCGCGAGGGTCTTCGCCATTGTCAGCAGATGAAGTGTCGCCTCGCTTGTGGAGACGGCCCATCGGGGGCACTCGTTCCCCCGATCGGCACGCATATGCCAGGGGACGGCCGGAAAAACTCGGCCGCCCCAGGTCAGGCACTTGAGCGGCTTGACGGCCACTCAGAAATTCATCGTCCCGTCGCTCAGGCGCGGCCCGGGAAGAAGATCTTCACCTCGCGCTGGGCGGACTCCTCGGAGTCGGAGGCGTGGATCAGGTTCTCGCGGACGATCACGCCGTAGTCGCCGCGGATGGAACCGGGGGCGGCGGCGATCGGATCGGTCGGGCCGGCGAGCGCGCGCAGTCCCTCGATGACCCGCTCGCCCTCGACGATCAGCGCGACGACCGGACCGGAGGCCATGAACTCCACCAGCGGCTCGTAGAAGGGCTTGCCCTTGTGCTCGCCGTAGTGCTGCTCCAGGGTGTCCTGGTCCAGGGTGCGCAGCTCCAGCGCGGTGATCTGCCAGCCGGCCTTGCGCTCGATACGGCTGATGATCTCGCCGGTCAGGCCACGGCGAACCGCGTCGGGCTTGAGCAGGACGAGGGTGCGCTGGGTCACTACGGGCTCCTAAAGGATCAAGGGTCGTGCGGGGTGACGACAGGCCCTGAGATTACCGGGCGGGCCCGAGCGGCACTTACGCAGCGTCAGGTGTGGAGGAGTCGGCCTGCGCCGCGAAGCGGGCCTTGGCCTCGTCGATCTTTCTTCCGTAGTGCACCGAGGCCCACCACAGCGCCGCGAAGATCGCGCCCAGGAAGAACATCGACGACACGATGAAACCGGAGGCGACTAGGGCGACCTGGAGGGCCCAGCCGAGGGCGATCCCCGTCGGCCGGGTCACCACGCCGCACAGCGCCACGCACAGGAACATCGCGATGCCGCTGACCGTCCACACCGTCGACGTGGCCAGATCGGGGTCCTTCATGGCGACCAGGCCGGCGAAGCCGATCACGAAGAACTCGCCGATCAGGGTCGATGCACAGAGCGTACGCACGGGCTGTCAGCCCCTTCCCAGGAGCAGTCGGGCCTCGCCGACCGTGATGACGGAGCCGGTGACGAGTACGCCGCCGCCCGCGAACTCGCCCTCCTCCTCGGCCAGGGTGATCGCGGCCTCCAGGGCGTCCGGCAACCGCGGTTCGACCTGGACCCGGTCGTCGCCGAACACCTCCACGGCGATCGCGGCGAGCTCGTCCGCGTCCATGGCGCGATGGCTGGAGTTCTGCGTGACGACGACCTCGGCGAAGATCGGCTCGAAGGCCTCCAGGAGTCCCCGTACGTTCTTGTCGCCGCTGGAGCCGACGACTCCGATCAGCCGGCTGAAGTCGAAGGCCTCGCCGACCGCCTCGGCGGTGGCGCGGGCGCCGGCCGGATTGTGGGCGGCGTCCAGGACGACGGTGGGCGAACGCCGTACGACTTCGAGCCGGCCCGGCGATGAGACGGCCGCGAAGGCCTTGCGGACGGTGTCGATGTCGAGCGGTTCGGGCCGCTGGGAGCCGACCCCGAAGAACGCCTCCACCGCGGCGAGCGCGACGGCGGCGTTGTGGGCCTGGTAGGGGCCGTGGAGCGGGAGGAACACCTCGGGGTACTCGCCGCCGAGGCCGCGCAGGGTGAGCATCTGTCCGCCGACGGCGACCTGCCGGGCGCCGACCCCGAACTCGAGCCCTTCCCTGGCCACGGTGGCGTCGACCTCGACGGCCTTCTTCAGCAGCACCTGGGCGGCGTCGACGGGCTGCTGGGCCATGATCACCGTCGCGTCCTGCTTGACGATGCCGGCCTTCTCCGTGGCGATCGCGGCGGTCGTCTCGCCGAGCCGGTCGGTGTGATCCAGGTCGATGGGCGTGACGACCGCGACGTCCCCGTCGATGACGTTGGTGGCGTCCCAGGAGCCGCCCATGCCGACCTCGACGACCGCGACGTCCACGGGGGCGTCCGCGAAGGCGGCGTACGCCATGCCGGTCAGCACCTCGAAGAAGGACAGCCGGTACTCCTGCTGTCCGTCGACCATCTCGATGTACGGCTTGATGTCCTCGTACGTCTCGACGAAGCGCTCGGCGGAGATGGGGGCGCCGTCCAGGCTGATGCGCTCGGTGATCGACTGGACGTGGGGCGACGTGTAGCGCCCGGTGCGCAGCTCGAAGGCGCCGAGGAGGGCCTCGATCATGCGGGCGGTGGAGGTCTTGCCGTTGGTCCCCGTGATGTGGATGGACGGGTACGACCGCTGCGGCTCCCCCAGCACGTCCATCAGCGCGGCGATACGGCTGACCGACGGCTCCAGCTTGGTCTCGCCCCATCGCGTGGCCAGCTCCGCCTCGACCTCGCGCAGGGCCTTGTCGACCTCGGGGTCCTCCGGCCGCCCGGGCACGTCTGCCTGCGGCGGGCCGCCCTGGGTACGCAGGGTGCGGCTGCCGGCCTCGATGACCGCGAGGTCGGGGTCCCGGTCGGTCTCGGTCGCGACGATCTCGTCGAAGGGGTCGGGCTGGTTCTGGTCGCTCACGGGGTCAGTCTACGGAGGGCGACTGACAGAGTGCCCACGGAGTGGGGTGGCTGGGGATGGTCGGGCAGGTGCGGGTTGTGTGTGGCTGATCGCGCAGTTCCCCGCACCCCTCGGGGAACTGCAGGCGCCCGGCACTGAGACAGTGCCGGGCGCCTGCAGTTGCGCAAAACGACTCACGCCCGCTGCGTGAATGACTCACGCTTCCGGCAGGCGCTCCAGCTGGGCCAGGATCCGCGTGATGTCCTCGTCCGCCTTCGCCAGGCGGCCGCGGATCTTGTCCACGACGTTGTCCGGGGCCTTCGCGAGGAAGGCCTCGTTGCCGAGCTTGGCGTTCGCCTGGGCCTTCTCCTTCTCGGCGGCCGCTAGGTCCTTCGCCAGGCGCTTGCGCTCGGCCGCCACGTCGATCGTGCCGGAGAGGTCCAGGGCGACCTCCGCGCCGCCGACCGGCAGGGTCGCCGTGGCCGTGAAGGAGTCGCCCTCCGGCTGCAGGCGCAGCAGCTGGCGGATGGCCGCCTCGTGGGGCGCCAGCGCCGTGCCGTCGAGGGTCAGGCGGGCCGGGACGCGCTGGCCCGGCTGCAGACCCTGGTCGGCGCGGAAGCGGCGCACCTCGGTGATGACCGACTGGAGCGTCTCGATCTCCTTCTCGGCGGCCGCGTCCCGGAAGCCACTGTCCTGCGGCCAGGTCGCGATGACGACCGACTCGCCACCGGTGAGGGTGGTCCACAGCGTCTCCGTGACGAAGGGGACGACCGGGTGGAGGAGCTTGAGGGTGACGTCGAGGACCTCGCCGAGGACGCGCTTCGAGACCTCGGCCGGCTCGCCGCCCGCCTGGAACGTCGTCTTGGACAGCTCGACGTACCAGTCGAAGACCTCGTCCCACGCGAAGTGGAAGAGGGCGTCCGACAACTTCGCGAACTGGTAGTCCTCGTAGAGCGCGTCGACTTCGGCGACGACCGAGTTGAGGCGGGAGAGGATCCAGCGGTCGGTCGAGGACATCTCCGACGCGTCCGGCAGCGGGCCGTCGACCGTCGCGCCGTTCATGAGCGCGAAGCGCGTGGCGTTCCAGATCTTGTTGGCGAAGTTGCGGGAGCCCTGGACCCAGTCCTCGCCGATCGGGACGTCGACGCCGGGGTTGGCACCGCGCGCGAGCGTGAACCGGAGCGCGTCGGAGCCGTACTTGTCCATCCAGTCCAGCGGGTTGACCGCGTTGCCGAAGGACTTCGACATCTTCTTGCCGAACTGGTCGCGGACCATGCCGTGCAGGGCGATCGTGTGGAACGGCGGGGTGCCGTCCATCGCGTACAGGCCGAACATCATCATCCGGGCGACCCAGAAGAAGAGGATGTCGTAGCCGGTGACCAGGATGGAGTTCGGGTAGAACTTGGCGAGCGATTCGGTCTGTTCGGGCCAGCCGAGCGTGGAGAACGGCCACAGGCCGGAGGAGAACCAGGTGTCGAGGACGTCGGTGTCCTGACGCCAGCCCTCGCCGCTCGGCGGCTCCTCGTCGGGGCCGACGCAGACGACTTCACCTTCCGGGCCGTACCAGACCGGAATGCGGTGACCCCACCACAACTGCCGTGAAATACACCAGTCGTGGAGGTTGTCGACCCAGTCGAAGTACCGCTTCTCCATCTCCTGCGGGTGGATCTTGACCTTGCCCTCGCGGACCGCGTCACCGGCGGCCTTCGCGAGCGGGCCGACCTTGACCCACCACTGCATGGACAGGCGGGGCTCGATGGTGGTCTTGCAGCGCGAGCAGTGGCCGACGCTGTGGACGTACGGCCGCTTCTCGGCGACGATCCGGCCCTCGGCGCGCAGCGCGGCGACGATCGCGGAGCGGGCCTCCAGCCGGTCCAGGCCCTGGAAGGGGCCGTGCGCGGTGATGACCGCGTGCTCGTCCATGACCGTGATGGCCGGCAGGTCGTGCCGCTGCCCGATCTCGAAGTCGTTCGGGTCGTGGGCCGGGGTGACCTTGACGGCGCCGGTGCCGAACTCGGGGTCGACGTGCTCGTCGGCGACGACGGGGATGGAACGGTCGGTCAGCGGCAGCTTGATGAGCTTGCCGACCAGGTGCTTGTAGCGCTCGTCCTCGGGGTGAACGGCGACGGCGGTGTCACCGAGCATGGTCTCGGCACGGGTGGTGGCGACGACGATGGTGTCGTCCCCCTCGCCGTACTTCATCGAGACGAGCTCGCCGTCGTCGTCCTGGTACTCGACCTCGATGTCGGAGATCGCGGTGAGACAGCGCGGACACCAGTTGATGATGCGCTCGGCGCGGTAGATCAACTCGTCGTCGTAGAGCCGCTTGAAGATGGTCTGAACGGCCTGGGACAGCCCTTCGTCCATGGTGAAGCGCTCGCGGGACCAGGCGACACCGTCACCGAGGCGCCGCATCTGCCCGGAGATCTGCCCGCCGGACTCGCCCTTCCACTGCCAGACGCGCTCGACGAACGCCTCACGGCCCAGGTCGTGGCGGGACTTGCCCTCCTTGCCGAGCTCGCGCTCGACGACGTTCTGCGTCGCGATGCCGGCGTGGTCCATGCCCGGCTGCCACAGCGTCTCGTAGCCCTGCATGCGCTTGCGGCGGGTGACTGCGTCGATGAGGGTGTGCTCGAAGGCATGCCCGAGGTGCAGCGAGCCGGTGACGTTCGGCGGCGGAATGACGATGGTGTACGGCGGCTTCTCGCTCTTCGCGTCCGCCTCGAAGTAACCACGCTCCACCCAGCGCTCGTACAGCGGGCCCTCTACGTCGGCCGGCGCGTACTGGGTCGGCAGTTCGGTGTTGGGCGCTGGTGGCTGCTGCTGAGCGTTCTCGGTCACGGGCTCAGTTTAGGGGTGTCTCGGGGGTGTCCCGAAACGCGTTTGTTCTGTAACGGTGCGCCCCCCGATGGAACGCGCACTCCCGCTCTACGCCAGGATGTCGGGAACACGTAAGCATCTGGAGGGGAACCCAGTAATGAGTCACAACCAGCCGGGCCCGTACGGCGGGCAGCCTCAGCAGCCCGGGCCGTACGGCCAGCCGGGCCCCTACGGCCAGCAGCCGCCGCAGGCCCCCCAGCCCGGCTATGGCTACCCTCAGCAGGCCCCTCCGGCCCAGCCGGGCTACGGCTACCCGCAGCAGCCCCCGCAGGGCGTGCCGCCGCAGGCCCCGCAGTACGGCCAGCAGCCTCCCTACGGCCAGGACCCGTACGGCCAGCAGCAGTACACGGTCCCGCAGCCGCCCGTGCCCAGCGGTGGTGGCGGCAAGAAGACGGGCCTGATCATCGGCGCGGTGGCGGTCGTGGCCGCGATCGGGGTCGGGGCGTACTTCGTGATCGGCGGGGGTGGCGGCGCCGGCGGCGGTTCGGGCATCACCGACGACGGGGCGCACAAGCTGACGACGCCGGCGACGGTGATCAACGGCGAGTACAAGAAGTCGGACGGCGCCGGCTCCGCAGACTCGATGACGGCCGATGACAAGGCGGACTTCGAGAAGTGGGGTGTGAAGGACCCGAAGGACGTCAGCGCGGGCTATGCGAAGGGCACCGGCCTCAGCGCGAACAACCTTTCCTTCAGCGGTGTTTACGGCACCATCGACGACCCCGAGGCCGTCGTCGATGCCATGTTCGCCAAGGTCAAGTCGGAGTCCCAGAAGGACAGCGAGTCCGGCGGCAAGATGATCGGCAGCCCCGAGACGGTCCACCCGTCCGGCTTCTCCAACGGCATCATGAAGTGCCAGGTGGCCGAGATCCAGAATGACTCATCGACCTCGGGCGCCGGCGCCGCCAAGACCATCAAGATGCCGATGTGCGTCTGGGGCGACCACAGCACCGTCGCCGTGGTCACGGCGGTCAGCATCGCCGACTTCGCCTCCGGCAACGGCGGCTCGGTGGACAACACGTCGTCCATTGCGGCCAAGCTCCGCAACGACGTCCGCGTCAAGGCTTGATCCCTGTTCAGTAACGTACCTACCGACCAGGGGCGTCCCGCGAAATGGCGTGGGACGCCCCTGTTTCCTGCTCAGCGTTTCGGCCGTTCAGGCCACACGGCAGGCAGGCAACGCGTCGTCGTCGTGCACGCCGGCGTTGATGAGGCCGGTCACACACAGCGTGCTCGGAGCAGGGCCGGTGTGCCCGTGACTGCACGCCGCCCGGACCTTCGGACCAACTATGTAGCCGTGGTCCCCTATGTAGTTCACACACGTGCTCTGGTTGGCACTCGCCGGCGTAGCCATCACCAGCGGCACGACTCCCGCTGCGGCCACCACGCTCGCTGCAGCCAAGAGTCTCTTGGCCTTCAGCAGCCTCATGTGGATCCCTCCCGTTTTCATTCCACCGATCACTCAACTGGCAATCGATGCGGTCGGGTCCACTAGATCACCAACCGGGCGCCGCTCCCGGGCTCGGCGTCAACCTGGCGTGATCCTTTCGTCCGTTGTCCGAGACAGACGAGGTGCCCGGCGCTTCCTTCAGCACCGGGCACCTCTCGGATGTATGGGACCACTCAGGCCGTCTTCTGCTCCCCCGGCCCCCGCCCGTTGCGCGCGTCCCGCGGGATCAGCGTCGGGTTGACGTTCGAGTGGACGACGTCCGCCGTGATGACGACGCGGGCCACGTCCTTGCGGGACGGGATCTCGTACATCACGCCCTGGAGGACTTCCTCCATGATGGCGCGCAGGCCGCGGGCGCCGGTCTGGCGGAGGATGGCCTGGTCGGCGATGGCCTCCAGGGCCTCGCGCTCGAAGTCCAGCTCCACACCGTCGAGTTCGAACAGGCGCTGGTACTGCTTCACCAGGGCGTTGCGCGGCTCCACCAGGATCTGGAGCAGGGCCTCGCGGTCCAGGTTGTGGACCGAGGTGATGACGGGGAGGCGACCGATGAACTCGGGGATCATGCCGAACTTGACCAGGTCCTCCGGCATGACGTCCTCGAACTGGTCCTTGGCCTCCAGCTCGCGCTTCGAGCGGATCGTCGCCCCGAAGCCGATGCCCTTGGCGCCCGCCCGGGACTCGATGATCTTCTCCAGGCCCGAGAACGCGCCGCCCACGATGAACAGGACGTTCGTCGTGTCGATCTGGATGAACTCCTGGTGGGGGTGCTTGCGACCACCCTGCGGCGGGACCGAGGCCGTCGTACCTTCGAGGATCTTCAGCAGGGCCTGCTGCACGCCCTCGCCCGACACGTCGCGGGTGATGGAAGGGTTTTCACTCTTCCTCGCGACCTTGTCGATCTCGTCGATGTAGATGATCCCGGTCTCGGCCTTCTTGACGTCGTAGTCCGCCGCCTGGATCAGCTTGAGCAGGATGTTCTCGACGTCCTCGCCCACGTAGCCCGCCTCCGTCAGCGCCGTCGCGTCGGCGATGGCGAACGGGACGTTCAGCATCCGGGCCAGGGTCTGGGCCAGGAGGGTCTTGCCCGAGCCCGTGGGGCCGAGCAGCAGGATGTTGGACTTCGCCAACTCGATCGCGTCGTCACGGCCGTTGCCGCCGCCGTTCTCGCCGGCCTGGACGCGCTTGTAGTGGTTGTAGACCGCCACGGAGAGGGCCTTCTTCGCGGGCTCCTGGCCCACCACGTAGCCCTCGAGGAACTCGTAGATCTCGCGGGGCTTGGGGAGTTCCTCCCAGCGCACCTCGCTCGTCTCCGCGAGCTCTTCCTCGATGATCTCGTTGCAGAGATCGATGCACTCGTCGCAGATGTACACACCAGGCCCTGCGATGAGCTTCTTGACCTGCTTCTGGCTCTTGCCACAGAACGAGCACTTGAGCAGATCGCCGCCGTCACCGATGCGTGCCACGGTGTGCTTCCCCTTCGCCTGGGAGACGCCTAGATCCAGCGGCTCCTGGTGCTGCCTTAATCCGACGGTACCTTGCCGGGCCCCCCGTTCGGGCCCCCCTTGGCGCGGTTCACTTTGACGTGCAGCGTGTCAAACCGGGTCAACCGTGCGCCAAGGGGCGGCAGACATTACAGCCTCCGCGTCAGCGGACGGACGCGTTGTTCATCTTCCGGGTGGAGATGATCTGGTCGACCAGTCCGTACGCCAGCGCGTCCTCGGCCGTGAGGATCTTGTCGCGCTCGATGTCCTCGCGGATCTTCTCGATCGGCGTGGTGGAGTGCTTGGCCAGCATCTCCTCCAGCTGCGCGCGCATCCGGAGGATCTCGTTGGCGGCGATCTCGAGGTCCGAGACCTGACCGCGGCCCGTCTCGCTGTAGGGCTGGTGGATCAGCACGCGGGCGTTCGGCAGCGCCATGCGCTTGCCGGGCGTACCGGCGGCCAGCAGGATGGCCGCGGCGGAGGCCGCCTGGCCCATGCAGACCGTCTGGATGTCCGGCTTCACGAACTGCATCGTGTCGTAGATCGCAGTCAGCGCGGTGAAGGAGCCGCCGGGGCTGTTGATGTAGACCGAGATGTCCCGGTCGGGGTCCATCGACTCCAGGCACAGCAGCTGCGCCATGACGTCGTTGGCGGAGGCGTCGTCGATCTGGACGCCGAGGAAGATCACGCGCTCCTCGAAGAGCTTCGCGTACGGGTCGTACTCGCGGATGCCCTGCGAGGTGCGCTCGACGAAACGCGGGATCACATAGCGGGACTCCGCGGAGGGGCCCGTGTACTCGGCGCTTGTGCGGTCGTACAGGCCGCTGCCGGGGAAGTCGTTCACTGTCTCTCTCCTAGGGGCTGAGGCGGTCGGCTGGGGGCTGTGCGGGGGCATCAGGCCCCGGTGCCGCCGCCGCCCGGGATGCCGGCAGCTGTGCTGATGACGTCGTCGATGAGGCCGTACGCCTTGGCCTCCTCGGGGTCGAACCAGCGGTCGCGGTCCGAGTCACGGGTGACCTGCTCGACGGTCTGGCCCGTGTGCTGGGACGTGAGCTCGGCCATGCGCTTCTTGGTGTGCAGCAGCCGCTCGGCGTGGATCTTGATGTCCGAGGCCGAACCGGCCAGGCCGGCGGAGGGCTGGTGGATCAGGATCTCGGCGTTCGGGAGGGCGAACCGCTTGCCCGGGGTGCCCGCGCTGAGCAGGAACTGGCCCATGGACGCGGCGAGGCCCATAGCGATCGTCATCACGTCGTTCTTGATGAACTGCATGGTGTCGTAGATCGCCATGCCGGCCGTGATCGAGCCGCCCGGGCTGTTGATGTAGAGGTTGATGTCCTTGTCGGGGTCGGCCGCGGCAAGGAGCAGAAGCTGTGCGGTGATCTTGTTCGCGATGTCGTCGTCGACCGGCTGGCCGAGGAAGATGATCCGCTCGTTGAGCAGCCGGTTGTAGACCTGGTCGCCGAGGCCACCACCGATGGAAGGCTCGCCGGCGGCGGAGGGCATCAGATTCGTCACGTATCCACCTGCTCGTCTTACGACGGCGCCGGGCCGTCTTCACGTGTTCCCTGCGGGGGGCCTCCGGCGGTTTCGCCGGGTTCTCTGCCCCCGTATTCATGGACCCTAACGCGCGGGTCCCTTCGAGGAATCCCGGAGTAGGGGCTGTTCGCCGGGGGCGTAGCGCCGTGGTGACTTTTGGTGCGTGGACGACTGCGGGTCCGCCGTGGCCGTTCGCGCGGTTCCCCGCGCCCCTTCCGGGTGCGTTCCCGGCCGTATGGCAGAAGGGCCCCGGGGGTGTGCGTCCCCAGGGCCCTTCCTACGACGTTCAAAGGCGCCGCGGGCGTCAGCCCTCTGTCTTCTCCGCCTCCGCCTCGGCGGCAGCGTCGTCCGTGGACTCGGCGGCGGCCTCGGTGGCCGTCTCCGTCTCGTCCTCGTCGTCGAGGTCGACGACCTCGCCATTGGTGTCCTTGACCGTGGCGGCCTCGACGACGACCGCAAGGGCCTTGCCGCGGGCGACCTCGCCGACCAGGAGCGGAACCTGGCCGCCCTCGACGACCGCCTGGGCGAACTCGTCGGGGGACATGCCGGAGGAGGCCGCGCGCCGCATGAGGTGCTCGGTGAGCTCCTCCTGGTTGACGTTCAGCTTCTCCTGCTTGACCAGCTCGTCGAGGACGAACTGCGTCTTGATGCCCTTGACCGCGGCTTCCTTGGTCTCGGTGTCGAACTCCTCGACCGTCTTGCCCTGGATCTCGAGGTACTTCTCGAGGTCGAGGCCCATCTGGCCGAGCTGGTGGTGCTCGAGGTTGTGCTTACGGGTGTTGATCTCGTCCTCGAGCAGCTTCTCGGGGACCGGGACCTCGACCAGCTCGAGCAGCTTCTCCAGGACGCGCTCCTGGGCCTGCGTGGCCTGGTCGTACTGCTTCATGTTCTCGAGGCGCTTGCGGCTGTCGGCCTTCAGCTCGTCGAGGGTGTCGAACTCGGAGGCGAGCTGCGCGAAGTCGTCGTCCAGCTCGGGCAGTTCGCGCGCGGCGACCTGGGTGACCTTGACGGTGACCTCGGCCTCCTTGCCGGCCGCCGAGCCGCCCTTGAGCTCGGAGGCGAAGGTGGCCTCGCCACCGGCCTCCAGGCCCTTCACGGCGTCGTCGATGCCGTCCAGCAGCTCACCGGAGCCGATGGTGTAGGAGACGCCGCTGGCGACGCCGTCCTCCAGGACCTCGCCCTCGACCTTGGCCTCCAGGTCGATCGTGACGACGTCGCCGTCCTCGGCGGCGCGCTCGACCGGGGAGGTCGAGGCGAAGCGCTCGCGGAGCTGCTCGACCGACTTGTCGATGTCCTCCTCGCTGACCTCGACGGCGTCGACCTCGACCTCGATGCCGGAGTAGTCCGGGATCTCGAGGGCGGGGCGGATGTCGACCTCGGCGGTGAAGTTCAGCGTCTCGCCGTCCTTCAGCTCCGTGATGTCGACCTCGGGCTGGCCCAGGACGTTGAGCTCGGCCTCGTTGACCGCCTCGGTGTAGAACTTCGGAAGCGCGTCGTTGACCGCCTCCTCCAGGACCGCACCGCGGCCGAACCGCTGGTCGATGACGCGCGCCGGGATCTTGCCCTTCCGGAAGCCCTTCACCGTGACCTGCTGGTTGATCTTCTTGTACGCCGCGTCGAGGCTGTCCTTGAGCTCCTCGAAGGGCACCTCGACAGTGAGCCGAACCCGGGTCGGGTTCAGGGTCTCCACGGCGCTCTTCACGGTTCGGTCTCCTTGTGGCTGACTTCTTGGTTTCTGCCGGAGCCAGAATGGCCCGGCGGATTTAGCCGCCCGGAGGACGTCCGGAGGTTCACCAGTGGATGTCCGGTGGATTCCTGCGGAAGAGACACACGAGCGCGCAGCTTGCATAGTAACCGCAGCCGCCGAACGCCCCAAAGGCGATCAAGCGAGGTGATCGCGGGGTGGCCGGTGTTGACCGGTCGTGGTCGGGGTGGCGGGATTTGAACCCACGGCCTTCCGCTCCCAAAGCGGACGCGCTACCAAGCTGCGCCACACCCCGTCTGGTGCGAACGTAGGGTACATGCCCGCAGGCAGTGCGGCTGCCGCATTTCGTGAGCGCCTGCGATACGTCGGCGCGGGCGGCGCCGGAGTGTGCGCCGAGCACGTCCGACCCGCTACGATGCCTTGTGTGCCGCGGTCACCTGACCTGCGGCGCGTGCTGTGCGGGCGTAGCTCAATGGTAGAGCCCTAGTCTTCCAAACTAGCTACGCGGGTTCGATTCCCGTCGCCCGCTCCATTACGTATCAGGGCCGGGCCCGGAGGAATGTTCCTCCGGGCCCGGCCCTGATCGTTTCGCATGAGGCAGCGGGCGAGGAGCCGGCGGTCATGCGCATACCGGATCCCGCCGACCGCGGGGATCAGCGCGCCGCAGCCCGTCGGCGCCTCCAAGGCGCCGACGACGACCCCGGCGGGGCCGGCCGGGTCGGCCGGCTCAGAAGCTGATCGAGTTGATCGTCTCCGCTATCGAGTTGAGGAAACGGTTGATCGACGGGGCCATGCCTGTCGAGGCGAGGAAGAAGCCGAACAGCACCGCGACGATGGCGGGGCCGGCCTTGATCGATCCTCCCCGGATCAACACCACCAGGATGATCGCCAACAGCAGCACCACTGACAGCGAAATGGCCACAACTGATCACACCCTACGGTCGGTCCGCTCTCCCGGCCCGGGGGTGCCAGCCCCGCGCACTCCCGCCAGAACCATCGTGCCACCAACAGGGCCCCTCTATGCGGCAGGTGGGGCATCGTCGGCCACACCTGTGCCGGACCTTTGCCCGGACCATGCGGACGCGTGCCGCGGGAGAGCCCCAACACCCGCCCCCCGCACAGCAATTCGAGAGGGCACCCGCACAGGAAATTCGGCGGGATCGTTTCCATGTCCACACAACGCGTTCGTAGGCATTTCGAATTGTTGGTACGGGCACACCCGAGCCACCAACAACGGCCCCACTAAAGGCTAATGAAGCGGACATTCCACCAGAGTCGCCCCCTGGTCATATGCGCCGTTTAGTCAGGACGAGTCGTGACAACCGGGACATGTAATGGTGTGTTGACCGTCACGTCAACTGGCGTGCCAACTTGGGCAAATGGCGGGTACCCGAAGCGTATAAGCAGGAATGACGTGGAGAGTTTTACGAAAACCCACAGACGACGCTAGGGTGCCTCAGATGTTTCACGCTGCCTCGTCCCCCGCACGTGCAGCGAGGTTCAGGATCGTCTCCCCCAGTTTCTGGGGGGAGGGTCTGTGACGAACTCGTTGCGACCTCACGGCCACAACAGAGCGCCGCTCCCTCCGGCACAGTCGCCGGCGTCGGGAGTGCCGAGTCCGCGCTCACCGCACGAACAGCAGACGAAAACCCGCAAACCCGGCAAGCAGCGCGACGCGTTCTTCGACAACGCGAAGTACCTGGCGATCGTGCTGGTGGCGATGGGCCACTCCTGGGAGCCGCTGAAGGGTGACAGCCGCGTCCTGGAAGGCGTGTACACCGTCGTGTACAGCTTCCACATGCCGGCGTTCATCATCATCTCCGGCTACTTCTCGCGCAGTTTCGACATGCGCCCCGACCGCCTCCGGCGCCTGGTCACCGGCGTGCTCGTGCCGTACGTCCTCTTCGAGACCGCGTACTCCCTCTTCAAGCGCTACGGCGACCACGATCCGAGCATGACGGTCAGTCTGCTCGACCCCTGGTACCTCACCTGGTTCCTGATGGCGCTGTTCATCTGGCGTCTGACGACCCCGCTGTGGAAGTGCGTGCGCTGGCCGCTGCCCATCGCGCTCGGTGTCGCGATGTTCGGGGCGGTCTCGCCGGAGATCGGCGACGACCTCGACCTTCAGCGCGTGCTGCAGTTCCTGCCGTACTTCGTGCTGGGCCTGTGCATGAAGCCCGAGCACTTCCAGATGGTGCGCACGCGCAGGATGCGGATCCTGTCTGTGCCGGTCGTCGCGGCCGCGCTGGTCTTCGGCTGGTGGGCGGTGCCGCGCATGAACACCGCGTGGTTCTACCACCGTGACGCCGCCCAGGAGTTGGCGGCTCCGTGGTGGACCGGGCCGGTCATGGTGCTCGCCCTGTTCGGCTGCTCGCTGCTGCTGACCGCCTGCTTCTTCGCCTGGGTGCCGCGCCGCAGGATGTGGTTCACGGCGCTCGGCGCGGGCACGCTGTACGGCTATCTGCTGCACGGTTTCGTGGTCAAGGCCGGTGACTTCTACGGCTGGTTCGACCACGGGTGGATGCGCAAGCCGCTCGGCGAGATCGCGGTGACGGTTGCTGCGGCTGCCATAGTCACGGTGTTGTGCACGCCTCCCGTGCAGCGGGTGTTCAGGTTCGCCATGGAGCCCGAGATGAAGTGGGCCTTCAAGCGCGACGCGGCCGAGCTGGCCCGCGAACGCGAGCAGCGCGAGAAGAAGCAACAGCAACAGCGCGAGATGGCCAACGCCTAGTCCGCCCGGCCGCCTAGAGCGACGGCTGTTCCAGACCGAGAAGTGTGCGCATCCGCGTGTACTTCTCGGTCAGTCGTGTGCGGGTCGCCTCGTCGTCCAGGCGGGCGAGGCGGGCCGGGTCCGCGTTGTGCGCCAGGTCCGCCTCCTTCACCAGCAGTGCGCCCGGCGTGGCGAGGATCCGCCCGGCGTACTCCTGGGGCCCCTCCCCCGCCCGCTTGGTGACCGCGAGCACGATGTCCTTGGTACGGCGGCTCAACGCGGCCTCGTGCAGCCACTGTTCGGAGAGCGCGTCGTCCTCGACGGCGTCGTGCAGCCAGGCCGCCGCGATCTGCTCCTCGTCGCCGCCACGCGCGCATACGCCCTCGGCGACGGCCCGGAGGTGCTCGGCGTACGGCCGCCCCGCCTTGTCGGTCTGCCCTTCGTGGGCGGCACGGGCGGTGGCCTCGACTTCGGCCAGGGTCATCGGCGTACGGGAGGTTCCGGTCACTCCTCCAGTGTCTCCTTGCGCAGGGCCGCGCGGGCCGGGACGGTCGCCGCCGTCACGCCGAGGACGACGATCGCGCCGGCGAACGAGCCGTACACCAGCGGGGGTATGTACGGCCCCTGCCCGGTCAGCCCCTTCATCATCGGCACCAGCGTGGCCAGCGCGATGGCCGTGCCGAGGGCGATGCCCGCGAGGGCGACCAGGAGGGCCTCCCAGCGGATCATGCGCAGCACCTGGCGGCGGGTGGAGCCGATGAGGCGGAGCGTGCCGAGTTCGCGGCGGCGGTCGAGGACGGTCATCACCAGGGTGTTGACGGCGGCGACGGCCGCGAAGCCGCCGAGGACGCCGGCCATCACGGAGTTGGCCCAGGCGTTGAGCTCGCGGTCCAGGGACTGGGCGGTGGTGTAGTCGCCGCGGTCGAGGACGGTGCCGAATGCCTTGAGCCCGGCCGCCGTTCCGCCCTTCGTCCACAGCTCGGTGTCGTAGGCGGAGGTGACGTGGGTGGCCAGGGCGGTGCGGTTCATCGTCACCTCGGACAGGCCCATGCCTCGTCCGTACGTCGCCACGACCACCGGCGCGGCCCTGGTGCCGTCGGGGAGGCGGAGGTGGAGGCGGTCGCCGACCTTGACGTGGGCGTTGTCGGCGAGCGACGCGTCCACGGCGATCTCGCCCTGCTTCAGGGAGAGCCGGCCGTGCCCGACGTCCAGGTCCTGTACGGCGGACAGGGCGCTCGCCGATCCCGTGACGCCCTGTGCGGAGACCGACTCCAGGCCGCCGGAGCCCGGGACGAGCACGCTGGTCTTCAACAGGCCGACGGCGGCGGTGACTTCGGGGGTGCGCTCGGCCCGTCGTACGGCGTCCGGGGTCAGGCCCGGGTCCGCGGTGACGATGTGGTCGGCGGTGATGCCGGCGTGCTGCTGGTCGGCGGTGACGTGGTCCGTGCTGGTCTGCATGAAGATCAGCACGGAGGAGAACGCCATGGCGAGCACGATCGGAGTGATCGCGGAGGCCAGACGGCGGGCGTTCGTACGGGAGTTGGCGGCCGCCAGCACGGCGGAGGCGCTCGCGCCGCGCAGCGGGAGCCCGAACAGGGCGGCGCAGGCGCGGGCGATGAAGGGGCCGAGCAGCGCCACGGAGAGCATGAAGAGGACGACGATGCCGAGCGCCGCGTTGGCCGCGTCGTCGCCGGTGAGGGAGGCGGAGAGGCCCGCGCAGACGAAACCGCCGGCCGCGGCGGCGATACCGAGCGGTGTGCGGATCCAGCCGGGGCGCAGCCGCTCCACGGACGCCTCGCTGATCGCCTGGCCCGGCTTGATGCGGGAGCTGCGGTGGGCGGCCATGTATCCGGAGAGGAGGGCGGTCAGGAGGACCGCGCCGATCGCGGAGACCAGCGGGATCCAGGAGACGGAGAGGTCGACGGGCTCCGGGACCGCGCCCTTGTCCTGGAGCTGTCCGAACCACCAGCGGGCCAGGGCGATTCCGGGCAGGCAGCCGAGGGCGGCGGCGAGGGGGGCGACCAGGAGGGTCTCGGTGGCGATCGTGCGGCGGATCTGGCGGGGGGTGGTGCCGATGGCGCGCAACAGGGCGAATTCGCGGGCGCGTTGGCCCACGGCGAGCGCGACGGTGCCGGCGGCGGTGAAGACGGCGACCATGGTGGCGACGCCGCCGAAGGAACCGCCGATACCGGTGAGCATCTCCTTGGCCTCGCCGAGGGCGGGGGCCTCCACGGCGCCACGGGCGTTCCCCGTGTGTACTTCGGCCTTGGTGCTGAGGGCGTGCTCGACCCGGGACGCGAGAGTGCCGGTGGCGACGCCGGGCTCGGGGAGTACGGCGATCGCGTCGATACGGCCGGGGTGGCCGGAGATCCGTACGGCCTCGTCGTCGGCGAACCAGGCTGTGGCGATGGGGGTCCCCCCGCGCGAGGTTGTTCGAGCGTGGGGGAGGGTGTTGGCTGTGCCGGAAACACGGTAGGTGTGCGAGCCCTGCGGGGTGGTGAGGGTGACGTGGGCGCCGACCGTGCCCTTGTTGTCGGCGAGAACGACCTCCCCGGGGTGCGGCGGGCGGCCGGCGGTGAGTTTCTCGGCGGTGAAGGCGGTGGAGGCCCAGTTGTGGGCGGTGAGGGTGCCCTGCGGGCCGCTTACGGGGAACGTGACGTCGGCGACTGCCGTACGGGCACCGGGGGTTGAGGCCGCCTTCGCGACCAGGGAGGCGTCGAGGCGGGCACGGTCGGGGACCGGCTCGCTGTCCGCGTCGTCGCCGTGGCCGTAGGGGGCGGTCTGCTCGGCGGCGGCCACTACCGGGGCGGCGGCGTAGCGGGCGGGCGGGACGGTGGCGCGCAAGCCCGTCTCCAGGAGGATGCCGCAGGCCGACACGACCATGGCGGCCATCGCGAAGGCGATGAAGGTGCCGACGAACGCGGACGGGCGAAAGCGGAGTGCTGCGCGGGCCAGGCCGTTGGGGGTGAGCATCAGGGCTTCCGGTTGGTGTCGGGTGCGGGTGGCTCCGGTGGAGGCTGAACACCGTCGGCGGGTGCGGCGGCAGCCGACCCGGTGATCGGCTGAACACCGTCCGCGGGCACGGCGGCAGCCGACCCGGTGATCGGCTGAACACCGTCCGCGGGTGCGGCGGCAGCCGACCCGGTGATCGGCTGAACACCGTCCGCGGGCGCGGCGGCAACCGACGCGGTGATCGGCTGAACACCGTCCGCGGGCGCGGCGGCAGCCGACGCGGTGATCGGCTGAGCGGCGTCGGCGGGGGCGGGAGTGGTCATCGGATTCACGCTGCCGTTTGCGCGTATGCGGGCGGACTCGTGAGGGTCGTCATTCGCGTCGCGATCTGGGCGGGGGTTCCTCGGTCCAGGTGGTCGACGATCTCGCCGTTCGCCAGGAACAGGACGCGGTCCGCCCAGGCCGCGGCCGACGGGTCGTGGGTGACCATGACGACCGTGGCGTCGTGGGCGTCCACGGCCTGGCGGAGAAGGGAGAGGATCTCGGCGGCCGTCGTCGTGTCCAGGGCGCCGGTGGGCTCGTCGGCGAAGACGACGTCCGGGTGGGTGACCAGGGCGCGGGCGATGGCGACGCGCTGCTGCTGGCCGCCGGAGAGCTGGCCGGGGCGGCGACGGGCCTTGTCGGACAGGCCCACCTGAGCGAGGACCTCGGCGGTGCGGCGGCGGTCGGGGCGGTGCCCGGCCAGGCGCGTCGGGAGGGCGACGTTCTGCTCGACCGTGAGGGACGGGAGCAGGTTGAAGGCCTGGAAGACGAAGCCGAGGCGGGTGCGGCGCAGCGCCGTGAGCTTGTTCTCCTTCATGCCGGTGATCTCCGTGCCGCCGAGGCCGACGGTGCCGGCGGTGGGGCGGTCCAGGCCGGCCGCGCACTGCAGGAACGTGGACTTGCCGGAGCCGGAGGGGCCCATCACGGCGGTGAAGCTGCGGCGGGAGAGGGTGAGGTCGATACCGCGCAGGGCGTGCACGGCGGTGCGGCCCCGGCCGTAGCGCCGGTGCACTCCGTGCAGTTCCACGGCCCAGTCGCCTGCCATGTGGGATGTCCTTCCGGTCCGTATGCGAGGAAGCACCGCTTCGGTGGAGCACCGTTTCGGTGATGTCTCGAACGTACGGATTCGGAGGGTTGACGGGCGATGAGGGCGGCTGGCGGATCGGGGTGGGGGTAAACCCCACCGTGCTGTGTCCGGGACTCAGTGCACCGGCGGCTGCTGAGCGGTCGCCGTCGGCCCTTCCCTGCAGATCAGCAGCAGCGCCCTGTCGTCGTTGACGTCCTTCGCGACCGCCTCGATGAGGTGCCAGGCGGCGCCGTGGAAGCCGCCGGCGACATAGCGGTCGGCCTCTCCGGTCAGGCGGTCGATGCCCTCCACGATGTCGCGGTCGGACGTTTCCACCAGACCGTCTGTGAACAGCATCAACACGTCGCCGGGACGGAGCGAGCCCTTCACGGGGTCGAACTGCGCACCGTCGTACACACCCAGGAGCGGGCCCTCGGCCGCCTTCTCCTCCCAGCGTCCGCTGCCCGCGCTGAGCTGGAGACCCGGCGGGTGGCCCGCGGAGTACAGCTCGTAGTCGCCGGAGTCCAGGTCCAGGACCAGGTGGATCGAGGTGGCGAAGCCCTCGTCCCAGTCCTGGCGGAGCAGATAGCCGTTGGCCGCCGGGAGGAACGCGTGCGGGGGCAGCGAGCCCAGCAGGCCGCCGAACGCCCCCGACAGCAGCAGCGCACGCGAACCCGCATCCATACCCTTGCCGGACACGTCCGTCAGGACGACTTCGAGCGTGCGGCCGCCGTTGGTGCGGGCCGCGACCACGAAGTCGCCCGAGAAGGACTGGCCGCCCGCCGGGCGCAGCGCCATCTCGCGGTGCCAACCCACCGGCAGCTGCGGGAGCTTGCTCTGCACCCGGATGCGTTCGCGCAGGTCGAAGAGCATCGTGCCGCCGCGCCGCCAGGGCACGCCGACCCGGCTGCGGAACTGGGCGATGAGCAGACCGAAGAAGCCACAGGCGGCGACCACCAGCACGACGCCCGGGGTGACACGTGAAGGGCCCTCCGTGTAGGGCCCCAGTTTCACCGACTCCACGATCAGTGCCGTGGCCGCGGCCGCGTACAGACCCAGCAGGCTCGCGGGGCGCAGGAGCAGGCCGCCCGCCACGATCGGCAGGACCAGGGCGGCCGGGGAGCACCACACCGAGTTGGCGAGCGTGACGGCCGCGATCAGCGGGACGGTGACGAGCAGACCGGCCAGCGCGACCCAGTCCGAACCGTCCCCGCGGAAGTAGTCGACAGCGCTTCTGCGCAGGCCGACGCGGGCCCGGTGCCACTGCATCTTCAACCGGGCCGTGAACGTCTCGGCTTCCGCGCGCCGCTCTCGTCCTGCTGCCATTAGTTCGGGACCCTATCCATCGGACCAGCTGCTTGGCACGGGAGGTCCCACTTGTCCCCCGTCCGAGGTTCAACTTCACAGTGAACTTCACAGAAAGCCGTTGCGGGTCCGCCAAGACGAAATTCCCTCGCTCGTCCCGCAATGCCCTGGTAGTCATGGTTCATGGGGACTGACTTGCGCGTGCTGCGCCAGGACGACTGGGACAAGTGGTACGACAACCTGATCCGCGCCTTCGGCGGGGTTCCGGAGTCGGCCGAGGAGCGGGCGCTGTGGCGCGAGCTCACCGAGACGGACCGTTCCCTCGGCGTCTGGGACGGTGACGCGTGCGTGGGGACGGCGGGAGCGTTCAGCTTCCGGCTGACGGTGCCCGGCGGGGCCGCGGTGCCCGCCGCGGGTGTGACCATGGTCTCCGTGGCCGCCACGCACCGGCGGCGCGGGGTGCTGACGTCCATGATGCGGCGCCAGTTGGACGACGTACGGTCCTGGGGCGAGCCGCTGGCCGTGCTGACGGCCTCCGAACCCGTGATCTACGGGCGCTTCGGGTACGGCATCGGGACGTACCACGTCAACGCCGAGATCGACACGACCCGCGTCCGGCTGTCCGTGCCGCCCGGCACCGATGACGTACGGCTGCGATACGCCTCGCCCGCCGGGGCGCTCGGCGCGTGCGAGGCGGTGTACGCGCGGCTGGTCGCACGGCGGCCGGGCATGGTGGCGCGAATTCCGGGCTGGGAGAAGCTGTGGGTGCTCGACCCGGAGAGCGAGCGGGACGGTGCGTCGCCGCTGCAGTGCGTGCTGGCGGAGCGGGACGGCGAGGTCGTGGGGTACGCCCGGTTCCGGATCAAGGGTGACTGGGAGGCCGCGGGGCCCAAGGGCACGGTGCTGGCGCAGGACGTGGACGCGCTGGACCCGGCGGCGCACGCGGCGCTGTGGCGGTTCCTGTTCGACATCGACCTGACGTCGAGGATCGACGCGCGGCGGCGGCCGCTGGACGAACCGTGGCAGTACCTGGTCTCCGACGTCCGGCGCTGCTCACTGCTGGTCCGGGACTCGCTGCACGTACGACTGGTGGACGTCGGGGCGGCTCTTGAGGCACGCACCTACCAGGCGCCGGTGGATGTGGTGTTGGAGGTCGAGGACGCGTTCTGCCCCTGGAACAGCGGGCGTTGGCGGCTGACCGGCGACCCGAAGGGTGCGTCCTGCGCGCGTACGGAGGACTCCGCCGATCTCGCCCTGTCCGTACGGGAGTTGGGGGCGGCGTATCTGGGCGGTGTCACGCTGGCGTCGCTGGCCGGGGCCGGGCTGGTGCGGGAGCTGCGGCAAGGTGCGCTGGCGGAGGCGTCGCTCGCCTTCGGCTCACCGGTCGTGCCCTGGCTGCCGCACGGGTTCTAGGCCGACGGCGTCAGGGTCTTTGATTCCGGGTCGGTGTCGGGGTCTTTGATTCCGGGCCGGGGTCAGTGCCTCTGGCAGGCCGGGCACCAGAACAGGTTGCGGGCGGCGAGGTCGGCGGTGCGGATCTCGCCGCCACAGATGTGGCAGGGCTGGGTGGCCCGCCGGTAGACGTACACCTCGCCGCCGTGGTCGTCGACGCGCGGCGGGCGGCCCATCGCCTCCGGGGTGTGTTCCGGGCGGACGGTGTCGATCCGGTTGTTGCGGACGCCCTCGCGCATCAGCTCGACCAGGTCGGCCCAGACGGCGTCCCACTCGGCCGGGGTGATGTCCCTGCCCGCGCGGTAGGGATCGATGCCGTGCCGGAAGAGGACCTCGGCGCGGTAGACGTTGCCGACGCCGGCGATCACCTTCTGGTCCATGAGGAGCGCGGCGATCGTCGTACGGCTGCGGGAGATCCTGCGGTACGCCGACTGCGGGTCGGCGTCCGTGCGCAGGGGGTCGGGGCCGAGGCGGTCGTGTATCGCCTGCTTCTCGGCGTCCGTGATCAGGGCGCAGGTCGTCGGGCCGCGGAGGTCGACGTACGACGTGTCGTTCGCGAGGCGGAGGCGGACCGTGTCGGTGGGCGGTGGGGCGGGTGCGTCACCGAAGTCGACCTTGCCGAAGAGGCCGAGGTGGATGTGGACCCAGTCGGTGTCCCGGAAGCCCAGGAAGAGGTGTTTGCCGTGGGCTTCGGTGCGGGTGAGTTCGGCGCCGTTCAGGAGTTCCGCGGCGTCGGAGAACTTGCCCTGGGGGCTGGTCACCCGCGGTGCCGTGCCGGAGAAGCGGTCGGCGTAGTCCGACGCCAGCCGGTGGATCGTGTGCCCCTCTGGCACGGTGCCTGTTCCTTTCCAGCCCCCCGCGGGGCGGTCAGTCCTGCTGCGGGTGGTGGGCCGGGATCGGGGGGAGGTCGCCCGTCGTCTCGTAGTCCGCGAGCATGTCGATGCGGCGGATGTGGCGCTCGTCGCCGGAGAACGGGGTGCCCAGGAAGATCTCGACGAACTTCGTCGCCTCCTCTTCCGTGTGCATGCGTCCGCCCACCGCCACGACGTTGGCGTTGTTGTGCTGGCGGCCCAGCGCCGCGGTCTCCTCGCTCCACGCGAGAGCGGCCCGGACGCCCTTCACCTTGTTCGCCGCGATCTGCTCGCCGTTGCCGGAGCCGCCGATCACGACGCCGAGGGCCTCGGGGTCCGCGGCCGTCCGCTCGGCGGCGCGGAGGCAGAAGGGCGGGTAGTCGTCCTGGGCGTCGTAGATGTGCGGGCCGCAGTCGACGGGGTCGTGGCCGGCCGCCCTGAGCCACTCGACGAGGTGGTTCTTGAGTTCGAAGCCGGCATGGTCGGAGCCGAGATACACGCGCATGGCTCCGAGTGTGACATGGCTGTTTCCGGGCAGCAGCCCGGGGTGTCGACCAGGAAAAATATGAACCCGACCATTGAACCTCAAGAAAACCTCAAGTAACGATCTGGATTCAAAGGTTCACGAATTCCTTTACCTCCGTTTCACTGGACCGACCCGTACACCGCTCGTACGGGAACCGCTCACCCGGCGTAAAGGAATTCCCCCCATGACTGGTCTCCAGGCCGGACTCAAGAACCGGCATCTGTCGATGATCGCCATCGGCGGCGTCATCGGCGCCGGCCTCTTCGTCGGATCCAGCTCCGGTATCGCCACCGCGGGCCCCGGCATCCTCCTGTCGTACGCCCTCGTCGGCACGCTCGTCGTTCTCGTGATGCGCATGCTCGGTGAGATGTCCGCGGCCAATCCGACCTCCGGATCGTTCTCGGCGCACGCCGACCGGGCGCTCGGCCGCTGGGCCGGGTTCTCCATCGGCTGGCTCTACTGGTTCTTCTGGGTCGTGGTGCTCGCGGTGGAGGCCACCGCCGGTGCCAAGATCCTGGAGGGCTGGATGCCGGCCGTCCCGCAGTGGGGCTGGGCCCTCATCGTGATGGTGGTGCTGACCGCCACCAACCTCGTCTCCGTCGGTTCCTACGGCGAGTTCGAGTTCTGGTTCGCCGGGATCAAGGTCGTCGCGATCGGCGCGTTCATCGTCGTCGGCGGGCTCGCGGTCTTCGGTGTGCTGCCGGGCGTCGACAGCGACAAGGCGGGCCTCGGCAACCTCACCGAACACGGCGGCTTCCTGCCGCACGGACCCGGCGCCATCCTCACCGGTGTCCTGCTCGTCGTCTTCTCCTTCATGGGCAGCGAGATCGCCACCCTGGCCGCCGGTGAGTCCGAGGACCCGCAGCGGGCGGTCACCAAGTCCACGAACAGCATCATCTGGCGTATCGCGGTCTTCTACCTGGGCTCGATCCTCGTGGTCGTGTCCCTGATCCCGTGGAACGACCCGTCGATCAAGGCGCAGGGCTCGTACGTCGCCGCCCTCGACTCGCTCGGTATCGCGCACGCCGGTCAGATCATGAACTTCATCGTGCTGACCTCGGTGCTGTCCTGCCTCAACTCCGGCCTCTACACGGCCTCCCGGATGGCCTTCTCGCTCGGTGAGCGGGGCGATGCGCCGAAGGCGTTCGCGAAGACCACCTCGCGCGGTGTGCCGCTGGCCGCGATCGTCGCGTCCGTGGTGTTCGGCTTCGTGGCCGTCTTCTTCAACTACAAGTTCCCGGACTCGGTCTTCCTCTTCCTGGTCAACTCCAGTGGTGCGGTGGCCCTGTTCGTCTGGCTGGTCATCTGCTTCTCGCAGCTGCGCATGCGGAAGATCATCCAGCGGGAGTCGCCGGAGAAGCTGGTCGTGCGGATGTGGCTGTACCCGTACCTGACCTGGGCGACGGCCGCGCTGATCGTGTTCGTGCTGGGCTACATGCTCACGGACACGGAGCACGACGGGCGCGAGACCGTACTGCTGTCGCTGCTCGTCGCCGCGGTCGTGCTCGTCATCGCCGTCGTCAAGGAGAAGGTGCGCGGGGGCCGGGCGGCCGTCGGCGCCGCGTCGTCCGAGACGGCGCAGGACAAGGTCAAGACCGGCTGACATCGACGGCTGACGTCAACGGCGTCGTGCATGTCTGCAGGGGCCCGCGGTGACCGACCACCGCGGGCCCCTCTCGTGCGCTCACAGCACGATGAAGCCGTCCTTGACCTTGTCGTAGGTCTTGAGGGCCTGGGTTTCGATCTCCGGCTGGTACCAGGTGTTGATCTGGTACGACTTCCCCTCCTGGTTGAAGCCCAGCAGCCGGGCGTGCCAGGGGACGCCCTTCAGCGTGAAGGTGTACTCCCAGACCACCGCGGGGTTGCCGCGGAACGTCGTCTTCTCCAGGCGGATCTTCCGGTAGTCCTGGCCCTGGTGGGCGTTCTCCTCCGACTTCTCCCAGGTCTCCATCAGGTCGCCGCGGGCGATGGACGACTTGGCCACGAGCTCCTGTGAGCCGTCGGGAGAGGTGTAGTGCACCTCCGCCCCCGTCTTCAGGTCCCGCCGCCAGTCCTTCGGAGTCGCCCACGCGAACCCGCCGGCCTCCCGGTGCGTGCCCGGCGGCAGGCTGGGCGGCCTGGACGTGCCTTCCACCGTGGGCGACGGGCTGTCGCCGGGCGTGGTGGCGGACGTCGGTGACGTCGAGGAGCCCGCGCGGTTGTCGCCGGGCGACCCGGAGTTCGCCAGGAGCACCACGACGACGACGGTCCCGGCGGCGACCACACCCGCGGCGGCCACGAGTACGGCACGGCGACGGTTGCGGCGGGTGCCCACCGGGACGGCGGGACCGCGGAGTTCGCTCTCGGCGGTGCGGAGCGGGTGGGGGCCCAGGGCGGGGCGGGTGGCTTGCTCGGAGGTGGGTGGCGGGCCCTGGCGGGGGCCGGGCAGGGCGCCTTGGTGAGGGTCGGGCTGTGGGCGCTGCCCGATGCTGGGCTGTGGTCGCTGTCCGACGCCTGGCTGTGCGCCCTGCTCGGGGCCCGAGTGCACGCCCTGCTCCGGGCCCGGGTGCACGCTCTGTCCCGGGCCTGATTGCACGGCTGCCGCAGAGCCGGTGCCGATCGCCTGCGCGGAGCGCTGCTCGGTGACCCCGTGGGCGCGGATGAGGGAGACGCCGGATCGTCGGGAGGCGGGGGGCCCGGGATGGGCGGCGGCGGGTGCGGAGCCGGCGGACGGGGTCTCGGAGCGGAACTCCGAGCGCAGTTCGGAGGGGACCTCGGTGGAGGCGTTGTGCGAATCGGGGTGCGCGGAGGGCTCGTGGGACCCCGCGTAGGCGGCGGACTCACCGGATTCCGCGTACGCGGAGGGTTCGTGCGGTTCGGCGGGTGCCTGCGGGGCTTCCGAGGACGGGGGTGCCGTTGCAGCGGAGGCGGCGGGGACTTGATGTGCCGCCGTGCGGCCGTCGGAGGCCATGCGGGTGCTGCGGTCTCGGCGGAAGTCGTGGGTGTCCGGCAGTTCCTGCGGTATCGCGTCCTGGATGGAGTCGAGCTCGGATTCGGTCTCGGGTTCCGGTTGCCTGGGGTCGCGTGCGGCGCGTACGAGACGGGCGTCCAGGTAGGCCGGAGTGGGTGACTCGTCCGGGGCCCAAGGGATGGGAGGGGCCGGCTCCGACTGGCCCGGGGCGTCCGGGAGTTCGGGGGCGTCGGTCCCGGCGGACGGTCCGGGTTCCGGCTCGGCGGCAGGCTCGGACTCCGGGCGCGCGGCCTGCCCGTGCTCGTGGTGACCCGCGGGTTCGTGAGCTGCCGCGGGCTCGGGTTCCGGCGCCGGCTCGGGGTTCGCCACGGGCGCGAATCCGCCCCCGACGGTCGGCTCGGCTTCGGAGCTCGCGGTGCCCGGGGCCGTGGGCACACCCGTCGGGCCGCGCGCCTCGGCTGCCTCCGGCGGGCCGGTCCCGGGTGCACCCGGAGGCTCCGACGACCCATCCACAGCCATGAGTTGGTCGGGTCCTGCCCCGACCCCACGCGCCTCGCCCGCCGCACCCTCACCACCCTCTCCCCCACCCACGGGAAGAGTCGGCTTGGTCGCCGGGAACGCGATCGGTCGTAGGGCCTCCTCCAGGTCCTCAAGGCCGGGGCGGACCGAGGGTTCCTTCTCGAGGAGGGCGGCCAGGACGTCCCGCAGAGGGCCGGCCGCGGCGGGGAGTTCGGGCTCCTCGTACAGAACGGCGTGCAGGGTGGCCAGGGTCGTGTCGCGGGAGAAGGGGGAGCGGCCGCCCAGGGCGGCGCAGAGCGTCGCGCCCAGTGACCACACGTCGGACGGCGGGCCCTGCTTGCGGCCGGAGATGCGTTCGGGAGCCATGTAGTCGGGGGAGCCGACGAGCATGCCGACCATGGTGAGCGCCTTGGCGTCCTGGATCGCGGCGATGCCGAAGTCCGTGAGCACGATGCGCTCGCCGACTCCCTCCACCAGGACGTTCCCGGGCTTGATGTCCCGGTGCAGGACGCCGCGTGCGTGCACCTGCCGCAGGGCCGCGACCAGACCGAGCCCGATCCGTGCCGTCTTGCCCGGCCGCAGCGGCCCCTCCTCCACCATCATCCGTTCCAGGGAGCGGCCGACGACCAACTCCATGACGATCCACAGGCGTTCGCCCTCGTCCACGACGTCGTAGACCCGCACGACATTGGGATGGTCGATCCGGGCGGTGGCCCTGGCCTCGCGCAACGTACGTTCGCGGCGGGTGCGCGTGTCCTCCGCGTCGAGGCCGTCTATGCGCATCTCCTTGACGGCGACCGGGCGATCGAGCATTTCGTCGGCGGCTCGCCACACCCGCCCCATTCCTCCCTGGCCAATACTCTCGACCAACCGATAGCGCCCCGTCACCAGCACCCCTGGAACTCCGCCGCTCCTCGTATTCCCCTGCAATCCGCTGCACCCCCTCAACTACCTCAACTACGCCCCGACTGAAACACAATGGTCACACTTCATGCCGCACCAGCATAGTGCGGAGAAATCTTGTGGTAGCTCTTCAAGTGTTGCGAATTCAGGCGCAGCCAAGGGGGATGTGAACATGAGTTCTCGTCGCACGACGACCATCGCAGGATCGCTGGTCGCGGCATCTTTTTCGGCGGTGATGATCCTTTCCTTCACTGCCAGCGCGGACGACCAGGGGCCCGGCAGCAGCAAGGGGGGAAAGGCCGTCGACGAGGCACCGGCAGGTGTAAAGCTGACCACGCTCCTGCCGTCGAAGATCTCGGTCGACAACAGCTCGCAAAAGACGGCGATTACCGCCACGGTCAAGAACGAGGGGACCAAGGACAGCGGAAAGATCCAGCTTTTGGTCGTCGGTTTCGACGGCCTCGCAGTCAAGAGCGTTCAAGGCTGCTCCCAGATTGACGAAAAGAATCTTCCGGAGGGCTCGAACAGCGCGTTCTCCTGCCCGATCGACAATCTGGCGGCCGGCAAATCGAAGTCGTATGCCGTCGACGCCACATACGACGTGAGCAAGACCGGCAAGATCTGTCTGCCCGTGCAGTCCGGTGACGGGAAGAAGACGTACTGGCAGCAGGGACCGGTTCCCTTCGGTTCGACGAACCCGTCACCGAACGCCCCGGCCACCCCGCTGCTCCTCGGCACCGACAACAAGCCGGTGGCGCCGGGCGGCGAGGAGCTGCCGAAGACCGGCGTCGGGCGGGACGTCCTGCCGCTGGGTGCGGCGGGCGCGACCCTGATCGCGGCCGGTGCGGCGGGGCTGTGGTGGTCGACTCGGCGGCCGACCCCGCGGGGGCTGCGCGGCTGACGGGCGGCACAACGCAACAGCGGTCCATGGCCGGGGTGCACCAGCGCCCCGGCCTTCGTCCGGCGGAAAAGCTGACGGCATGTGTCAGGTTACGCGGGCACGATGCGCGCCATGAAGAACGCCGACCGCACCGCAGACCCGCTCGTCCTCCGCCCCGGCGATTTTGGCTACGACGAGGAACTCTCCGGTTTCCAGACCGGGTTCGCCCGGCGCCCGGCCGTGGTCTTCGCCGCCTCCTCGGCCGATGACGTGATCGTCGCCGTGCGGTACGCGGCCGCCGAGAACCTGCCGATCGGCGTCCAGGCCACCGGCCACGGCCTGCCGGGCGCGTTGGAGGGCGGCGTCCTCGTCACGACGAAGCGCATGGACAAGGTGACCATCGACCCCGGGGCCCGCACCGTCCGCGTGGAGGCGGGCGTCCGCTGGGGTCAGGTCGTGGCGGCCGCCGAGCCGTACGGCCTGGCTCCGCTCAACGGCTCCGCCCCGAGCGTCGGCGCCGTCTCCTACACGCTCGGCGGCGGACTGGGCATCCTCGCCAGGGAGTTCGGGTACGCCGCCGACCACGTGCGCTCCCTGGAGATCGTCACCGCCGACGGTCAACTCCGTTATGTGACAAGGGAGTCCGACCCCGATCTGTACTGGGCCCTCCTCGGCGGCGGCCACAACTTCGGCGTCGTCACCGCGCTCGAGATCGACCTCGTACCCGTGAAGACGCTCTACGGCGGTTCGCTCGCGTTCGACGGACGCGAAGTCGACCCGGCGGCGCTGCTGCGGGCGTACGAGGAGTGGACGCGGACCGTGCCCGACACGCTGACCTCGTCCTTCGCCGCCGTGCCGTACCCGGACATCCCGGCGTTGCCGCCGCATCTCCGTGGCCGGTACGTCGTCTCCGTGCGCGTCGCGTACACCGGCGCCGGCGGCGAGGAACTCGTGGCCCCACTGCGGGAGTTGGGGCCCCTGCTCGCCGACTCCCTGCGGGCGATGCCGTACGCCGAGAGTTGCACGATCCACAGCGACCCGGACTTCCCGCACGCGTACTACGGGGACAGTGCGGTCCTGAGCGAGCTGGACGTGGCGGCCGCCGGTGAACTGCTCGCGCGGGTCGGCCCGGACGCGGGCGGGCCGATGTGCGTCGTGCAGATCAACCACCTGAGCGGGGCGCTCGCGCAGCCCGCGCCGAACTCGGTGCCGTATCGCGAAGGGCGTTTCCTGGTGCGGCTGTTGACGGTGGGCGACCGGGACGCGGCACGGGCCGTACTGGATCCGGCGTTCGCGCTGCTCGCGGACACGACCATCGGCCGTGCGCTCAACTTCGCCTTCGGGGCCGGGGACCGGACCGAGGGGTTGTACGACGCCGAAACGCTGAAGAGGCTCGCCGGGCTGAAGTCGCAGTACGACCCGGCGAACCTCTTCCGCACCCACTACAACGTCGGCGCCTGACGTCGGTTCGGCGTCAGCGCTTGTCGACGAGCTTCCAGGCGGTGGGCATGACGCCCATCGCCAGGGCGGCCTTGAGGGCGTCGCCGATGAGGAACGGGGTGAGGCCGGCCGCGATGGCCGCGGACGCGGACATGTCGGCGGCGTAGGCCAGGTAGGGGACGCCGATGGCGTAGATGATCGCCTCGCCCAGCAGCATCGTGGCCGCCATGCGCGGCACGGAGCGGTCGGCGCCGCGGCGGGCCAGGGCACCCACGACGGTGGACGCGAGCATCATGCCGAGGATGTAGCCGAAGGAGACGGAGACACCGGAGGCGCCGCCCGCGAACCACGGCACACCGGCGAGCCCGGCCAGCGCGTACAGGAAGAGCGCGGTCAGGCCGCGGCTCGCGCCGAGCGTCGTGCCGACCAGCAGCGCGGCGAAGGTCTGGCCGGTCACCGGCACCGGGGAGCCCGGGACGGGGACGGCGATCTGGGCCGCGAGACCGGTGAACGCGGCGCCGCCGAGCACGAGCGCGACGTCGCGGACGCGGGTCGCGGGCAGGAGGTCGGCGAGGACCTGCCCGGTGCGGGCGGGGGCGGCGGTGACGGTACTCATGGGGGCTCCGCGGGTGTGGACAGTCGGATACGGAGTGACGCTAACCCAGGGCACTCGAGGCGATCACCGTCAGCGCTCGACAAAGGGAGGATCCGCAGCTTGGTGGGTTCTTGACAAAAGGTGTCCGCTACACCTGACAGGGCGTGATACCGGTCACTGAGGCCGGGACGTTTCACTCACGTGTCGAGTGTGAACTCCGACTGTCGGTTCCCACCAAACAGCGCCCGGTGCCCTGGCCGGATCCGGCGGACAGCCCATACGCTGCGAGGCATGGCCGCCCAGTCACGGAACTTCTCGTCGCGTCGTCATATCGACCTGCGACGCGTGAGCACGGCCGCCTGTCGCCGACGGTAGCGGGGCGGCCGGAGCGGATCCGGTGCGCCTCCCCACATGAGACGGCGCAGTGTCGGACCCGTTCCCGAGGATGATCGCCATGGCTCGTACCGCGGCACCCCCTGTCCACTCCCCCTCCTCCCTCGCCCCTTCTTCCCCCGCCCCTTCTTCCCGGCGCAGGACCAGCGCGAGCGTCGTGCTGCGGTCCGTGCTGGAGCACGGTCCCGTGGCCCGCAGCACCATCGCCCGGCTGACCGGTCTGTCGCCGGCGTCGGTGACGGACTACTGCGCCCGGTTCGCCGAACTGGGCCTGATCCGCGAGTCGTCGGCGCCCCGGCGGTCGAACGGGGTGGGCCGTCCGCATGTCCCCGTCGACCTGGACGACTCACGGTTCGTGGTCGGCGGAGTGCATGTGGCGGTGCCCTACACCACGGTCGCGCTGCTCGATCTGCGCGGCCGGATGGCGGCCCGGCGCGAGCTGAAGCACCAGGGCACCGATCCCGGTGCGGTGCTGGCGCGGGCCGCCGACGGGCTGCGGGCGCTGCTGGCCGACGCTCCCCGTTGCAGACCGCTCGGGATCGGCGTGGCCGTCGGCGGCTGGGTCGACCGGGAGTCCGGGACCGTCGTCGAACACCCGCTGCTGGGCTGGCGGGACGTGGCGGTGCGGGACGTGCTGAGCGAGCACACCGGGCTGCCGGTCCATGTGGACGGGCACGCACGGGCGTTGGTCAACGCCGAGCGGCTGTTCGGGCGGGCGCGGGGCAGCGCGAGCGTGCTGCACCTGTTCGTCGGCAACGTCGTCGACGCGGCGTTCGCCACCCACGACGAGGTGCACCACGGGCCCCGCTCGCAGGCGGGCGCCATCGCCCATCTGCCGGTGCCGGGCAGCACGGAGCCCTGCGACTGCGGGCGTATCGGCTGCCTCCAGGCCGAGTTGAGCGAGCGGACGCTGTGCCGGCGGGCGCGGGAGGCGGGCGTCGTGGACTCCGTGAACCCCATGCATGTGGTCGCGGCGGCTGCCGCCGGTGACCGGGAGGCCGTACGGCTGCTGGTGGAGCGGGCGCGCGGCATCGGGCGGGCGGCGCGGCTGCTGCTCGACGTGCTCAATCCGGAGACGGTGGTCGTGACCGAGGTCGGGATCGTTCACCGGGAGGACTGTCTCGGCGCGCTGCGCGAGGGGGTCGGCGACGAACGTGCGGCCGCCGTCGTGCCGACGAGTTTCCCGGATTCCGTACTCGCCGTGGCCGGCGGTTCGGTGGCGCTCGACGTGCTCTACCGGGATCCGCTGGCCGCTTCACCAGAGGCTATTTAATTCAGAAACTCCGAATATTGACAGGAGTTGCGCGTGACCAGGAACATTGTGCTCATGAGCCCGTTCGTGAGCTGTCGCACCCTTTGTTGCTGACACGTTGCCGCGTGTGAAGCGCTCATTTCTTCCTGCGTAAATCTGCGCGCATCTGCGCATCTGCGTGAATTCCCTTTCCCTGGGCCTCCGCGTGCCCGGAATTCCGCATGCTTTCCTGCCTTCTGAACTCACGGAGTCCTCCCATGCCTTCCTCCCCCCTGTCGGGTGTCGACCGCCGGCTCTTCCTCACCTCCCTGCTCGGCGCCGCGGCCGGTGTCGCCGGACTGAGCGGCTGCGCGGGCGGCAGTGCCGCCGCCGACACCCAGGGCGCCTCGTCCGCGCCGCTCGCCGACAAGGTCCCGGCCGGTACCAGCCTGAAAATCGCGTCCTATCTGAATACCCAGCAACTCCAGTTCAAGCTCGCCAAGTTGGACCTGCCCTTCAAGGTGTCGAACTGGCTCAACATCGGCGCCGGACCCGATGTCATCAACGCCTTCCGCGCCAAGTCCCTCGACCTCGGGAACAACGCGGGAATTCCGCCGATCCAGGCGCACTACCAGGGATTCGACGCGAAGATCGTCGCGATCAACATCACCCGCAAGCCCAACTACCTCTTCGCCACCAAGCCCGGCAGCGACATCGAGTCGGTCGCCGACTTCAAGGGCAGGAAGCTCGCCTTCTCGCAGGGCCAGGCCCAAGGTGTCGTTCTCCTGCGGGCGTTGAAGAAGGCCGGGCTGAAGTACGACGACGTCGAGCTCGTCCCGCTGACCAGCAACCAGTTCCTGACCGCCCTGCAGTCCGGCCAGGTGGACATCGCGCCGCTCGCCAACACCCAGGTGCCCGCCTATCTGGAGAAGTACAAGTCCAAGGGCGCCCGCATCATCACCACGGACGTCGTCGACCTGCTCAACCTGCTGTGGGCGCCGACCTCCGTGCTCAACGACTCCGCGAAGGCCGCCGCGATCGCCGCGTACATCCCGTACTGGGCCAAGGGCCAGATCTGGACGTACGAGAACCCCGACGCCTGGAACGAGGAGTTCTACGTCAAGACGCAGAACCTGACCCTCGCGCAGGCCCGGGGCATCACCGAGCTCGCCAACAAGCCTCTGTTCCCGCCGAGTTGGGACGAGGCGATCAAGTGGGAGCAGGAGACCGCCGATCTGCTGGCTCAGGGCGGCTTCGTGAAGAAGTTCGACGTCTCCTCGCTCTTCGACCACCGCTTCGAGTCCATCGCCGCCAAGGCCGTACCGGCGCAGTACCGGAGGTGACCGCCATGATCACGAGTACGACCGCGACCACGAGCACTGGCACCACTACGAGCACCGGCACCAGCAGTGCCGCGACAGCGTCGGCGCAGGAGGAGGGCCGGCGGGTACGGCGACGGCGCCGGGGCCTCTCACCCGGCAAGCGGCTGCCCGCCTCCCGGCTGATCGGCCCCGCCCTGTTCGCCGCCCTGTGGGCCGCCGCCTCCGCCGCCGGACAGCTGGACCCCGGCGCGATCCCGGCCCCCTGGACGGTGCTGAGGACGGCCGGTCATCTGTGGACCGCCGGGACGCTGCCCACCGACATCCTGACCTCGCTGGAGCGCGCCGCGTACGGCTTCGCGATCGGTCTGACCGCGGGCGTCGTCCTCGCTCTGGCGTCCGGGCTGAGCCGCGTCGGCGAGGCCCTCATCGACGGGACGGTGAACCTCAACCGGGCGATCCCGACCCTCGGTCTGATCCCGCTGTTCATCCTGTGGCTGGGCATCGGTGAGACCTTCAAGATCGCGATCATCGCCATCGTCGTCTACATCCCGATCTATCTGAACACGCACGCCGCGCTGTCCGGCATCGACAGCCGCTTCGTCGAACTCGCCGAGGTCCAGGGCCTGTCGAGGTTCCAGTTCATCCGCCAGATCGTCATTCCCGGCGCACTGCCCGGATTCTTCGTGGGACTCCGGCTCGGCGTGACCGGCTCCTGGCTGGGCCTGGTGGTGCTGGAGCAGATCAACGCCACCAGCGGCCTCGGCTACATGATGTTCCAGGCCCAGAACTACGGCCAGTCGGACGTCATCCTGGTCGGCCTGCTCGCCTACGGCGTCTTCGGCCTCATCTCCGACAGCGCGGTCCGTCTCATCGAACGGAGGGTGCTGTCATGGCGCCGCACACTGAGCAGCTGACCCGGCCCGCCGTCCAACTCCGGGGCCTGACCCGGTCGTTCGAGGGGCGTACCGTCCTCGACGGCATCGACCTCGACCTTCCGGCCGGACAGTTCACGGCGCTGCTCGGGCACAGCGGCTCCGGCAAGAGCACGCTGCTGCGGGCGATCGCCGACCTCGACCACAACGTCGTCGGCAGCGGTCAACTGACCGCTCCGGAACGGGTGTCCGTGGTCTTCCAGGACTCCCGGCTGCTGCCCTGGCGCCGGGTGCTGGACAACGTGCTGCTCGGCCTGCACGGCAAGGACGCGGAGCAGAAGGGCCGCGAGGCGCTCGCCGAGGTGGGCCTGAAGGGCCGCGAACGGGCCTGGCCCAACGAGCTGTCCGGCGGTGAGGCCCAGCGTGCCGCGCTCGCCCGGTCTCTGGTGCGGGAGCCCGAACTCCTGCTGGCCGACGAGCCGTTCGGGGCGCTGGACGCGCTGACTCGCATCAAGATGCACGCCCTTTTGCGGGAGCTGTGGAGGCGGCACCAGCCGTCCGTGCTGCTCGTCACCCATGACGTGGACGAGGCGATTGCGCTGGCCGACCGGGTGCTCGTCCTCGACTCCGGCCGTATCGGTCTCGACCTGACCATCGACCGCGATGCGCATGCGCGCGGCGAGTATCGGTCGCGGCTGCTTGCCGCGCTGGGCGTGACGGAGGACGTCCGGTGAGCGTCGGCTGCAGTGGCCGTTTACCGGGGGCTGCCGCCCCCGGGCCCCCGCTTCGGCCCTGAACGGGCCTCGTCCTCAAACGCCGGACGGGCTGAAAATCCGCACCGGCGCCCGAAAGCAGCCGACCGGCCGAGATTCCGCACCGGCGCTCTCAAGTCCCCCTGGCACCTGTCCGAAGCAAAGGACACCGCATGACCCGGCACCTTCACCTCAACGCCTTCCTCATGAGCACCGGCCACCACGAGGCCTCGTGGCGGCTCCCGGAGAGCGACCCGTACGCACACGTCGAGCTCGACCACTACGTCCGACTCGCCCGGATCGCCGAACGCGGCACCTTCGACTCGCTGTTCCTCGCCGACGGGCCGCAACTGTGGGGCAGTGTCGGGCAGCGACCCGCCGGTGCCCTGGAACCGCTCACCCTGCTGACCGCGCTGGCGACGGCCACCGAGCACATCGGACTGATCGCCACCGCCTCCACCTCCTACAACTCGCCCTACAACCTGGCCCGCAAGTTCGCCTCCCTGGACATCATCAGCGGCGGCCGGGCGGGCTGGAACATCGTCACCACCGCCGGTGCCGAGGCCGCCCGCAACTTCGGTCTTGAGCACGAGCCCGCGCACGCCGACCGGTACGCCCGGGCCGCCGAGTTCCTGGATGTCGCGCTCAAGCTCTGGGACAGCTGGGAGGACGACGCGATCGTCGCCGACAAGGCGTCCGGCGTCTGGGGCGACGACAGCAAGATCCACCCGCCCCGGCACCAGGGGACGTACTTCAGCGTCGACGGCGCCCTCAACGTGCCCCGCTCACCGCAGGGTTACCCGCTGCTCGTGCAGGCGGGGTCGAGCGAGGACGGCAAGGCGTTCGCGGCCCGCTACGCGGAGGCGGTATTCACCGCGCAGCAGACCCTCGCCGACGCACAGGCCTTCTACGCCGACCTCAAGTCCCGTACGGCGGCGGCCGGTCGGGACCCCGGGCACATCAAGGTGCTGCCCGGGATCGTGCCGGTCATCGGCTCGACGGAGGCCGAGGCGCGGGCGAACGAGCAGGTCCTTGAGGACCACATCGTGTACACGCACGGTCTGGACCGCCTGGAGAGGCTGCTGCAACTCCCCGTAGGAACACTGGAGTTGGACGGTCGGCTCCCCGCCGACCTGCCCCCGGAGAGCGCCATCGAGGGCGCCAAGAGCCGCTACACGCTCATCGTCGAACTCGCCCGGCGCGAAAGCCTCACCGTCCGGCAGCTGATCGGCCGGCTCGGCGGCGGGCGCGGCCACCTCACCTTCGCCGGCACGCCCGAGCAGGTCGCCGACGCGATCGAGACGTGGTTCACCCAGGGCGCCGCGGACGGGTTCAACATCATGCCCGCCGTGCTGCCCTCCGGCCTCGAGACCTTCGTCGACCAGGTCGTCCCGATCCTCCGCACCCGGGGCCTGCTCCGCACCGAATACGGCCCGCGGCAGACCCTGCGGGAGCGCTACGGCCTCCCGCGCCCCGCGAACCAGTACGCCCGTCCGGCCCAGCCCGCCGAGTCCACCCAGCCCGTCCAGCCCGCTCTCGTCTGAAAGGGACCCCTCATGTCCGGCATCGAAATCCGCAAGGTCACCGCGAACATAGGCGCCCAGATCTCCGGCGTCGACATCTCCAAGCCCCTCGACGAGGAGACGGCCGTCGCGGTCCGCGAGGCCCTCAACGTCCACAAGGCCCTGGTCTTCGACGACGTGAACCTGGACGACGAGGGCCAGCAGGCCTTCGTCCGTCACCTCGGCGACGTCACCACCGCCCACCCGACGGTCTCCTCCATCGACGGAGCCCCCAACGTCCTGCCCGTCGACAGCGAGCGCGGCCGCGCCGCCAACCACTGGCACACCGACGTCACGTTCGTCCTCAACCCGCCGCAGGCCAGCACCCTGCGCAGCATCACCCTCCCGCCGTACGGCGGCGAGACCCTGATCGCCAGCTCGGCCGCCGCCTACCGCCAACTGCCCGAGTCGCTGCGCCAGTTGGCGGACGGGCTGTGGGCGGAGCACACCAACGACTACGACTACGCCGTACCGGAGGAGGACCTCGACGAGCAGCATGCCGCCCAGCGCGCCCAGTTCACGTCCATCAAGTACCGCACGGTCCACCCGGTGGTCCGCGTCCACCCGCTGACCGGCGAGCGCGGGCTGTTCATCGGCGGCTTCGCCCAGCGGATCGTGGGCCTGTCGCCGTCCGAGTCCCGCAAGATCCTCGACCTGCTCCAGGCGTACGTCGTCCGGCCGGAGAACATCCTGCGCCACCGCTGGTCCCCGAACCAGCTCGTCCTCTTCGACAACCGCATCACCCAGCACTACGCCGTCGACAACTACGACGGCCTGTCGCGCCGCCTGCACCGGGTGACCGTCGCCGGTGACATCCCGGTCGGCATCGAGGGCAAGGAGAGCTACTCCATCGAGGGCGACGCCTCGCACTACACCTCCGTAGCGGCGTAGTCACTGCACGTACCGGCGTTGTCCGGATAATGGGCAGCCTCTCCTTCTCGGCGGAGAGGCTGCCCAGACTGTGGGCGTTTTTGCCCATCTATTGCAATGGACGAGCCGCGCCCATGCCGAACAGCACCACCACGGTCGAGACGCCGCCACAAGCGGCCGACGCCACCCTGTCCCACGGCCTCAAACAGCGTCACCTCTCGATGATCGCCCTCGGCGGCGTCATCGGGGCGGGCCTGTTCGTGGGCTCAGGGGCGGGCATCGCCGCCGCCGGACCCTCCATCGTCATCGCCTACACGCTCTCCGGCCTCCTCGTGATGCTGGTGATGCGGATGCTGGGCGAGATGTCGGCCGCGTACCCGTCGTCGGGCTCCTTCTCGGCGCACGCCGAACGCGCCATCGGCCCCTGGGCGGGCTTCACCGCCGGCTGGTCGTTCTGGGTCCTGCTCTGCACGGCCGTGGGCCTGGAGGGCATCGGCGCCGCGAAGATCGTGACGGGCTGGCTGCCGGGGACGCCCGAGTGGGCCTGGGTGGCCCTCTTCATGGTCGTCTTCTGCGTCACCAACCTCGCCGCGGTGAAGAACTTCGGCGAGTTCGAGTTCTGGTTCGCGGCCCTGAAAGTCGGCGCGATCAGCCTGTTCCTGGTGCTCGGCGTGCTGGCGATCGCGGGCGTGCTGCCCGGCACGGACGCCCCGGGGACCGCGAACCTCACGGGCGAGGGCGGCTTCCTGCCGAACGGCAGCGAGGGCCTGGTCATCGGCCTGCTCGCCTCGGTCTTCGCGTACGGCGGTCTGGAGACGGTCACCATCGCGGCGGCCGAGTCGGAGGATCCGGTGCGCGGGGTGGCGGGCGCCGTCCGCACCGCCATGTGGCGCATCGCGCTCTTCTACATCGGCTCCATGGCGGTCATCGTCACCCTGGTCCCGTGGGACTCCGAGGCGGTCGTCGCGAACGGCCCGTACGTCGCCGCCCTGCAGCACATCGGCATCCCCGGCGCCGGCCAAGTCATGAACGTGGTCATCCTCGTCGCCCTCCTGTCCGCGATGAACGCCAACATCTACGGCTCCTCGCGCATCGCCTACTCCCTGGTCGAGCGCGGCCAGGGCCCGAAGGTGCTGGGCCGGGTGTCGGGCGGCGTCCCCCGAACCGCCGTCCTCGCCTCCTCCGTCTTCGGCTTCGTCTGCGTCGCGCTCAGCTACTGGCGCCCGGACGACGTCTTCCCGTGGCTGCTCAACATGATCGGCGCGGTCGTCCTGGTCGTCTGGATCCTCATCGCGGTGTCCCAACTGCGCCTGCGCAGGCGCCTGGAGCGCGAATCGCCTCAGAACCTCGCGGTGCGGATGTGGGCGTTCCCGTGGCTGACGTGGGTCGCCCTGGCGGGCATGGCGGCGATCTTCGTGCTGATGGCCCGGGAGCCGGGGACGCGGGTCCAGCTCTACTGGACCGGCGGCATGACCGCGGTCCTGGCCGCGGTCGGCTACGCCTGGCAGAAGGCGCGCGCCGAGCGCTGACACCCCCTCCGTCGCCGGAAGGCCCTCACGTGACACGCGTGGGGGCCTTCTTGTTGCCTCCGATTGTTGCCTCCGAGATCCTTATTGTTGCTAACCTGTAGTTGCAAGCTTTTTGCAATAAGAGGTTCGGAGGGGAACCCGCCATGCCCGTCTACACGCTTCCTGAACTGCCCTACGACTACTCCGCGCTCGCCCCCGTGATCAGCCCCGAGATCGTCGAGCTGCACCACGACAAGCACCACGCGGCCTATGTGAAAGGGGCGAACGACACGCTGGAGCAGCTCGCGGAGGCGCGGGACAAGGAGTCGTGGGGGTCGGTCAACGGGCTGGAGAAGAACCTCGCGTTCCATCTCTCCGGGCACATCCTGCACAGCATCTACTGGCAGAACATGACCGGTGACGGCGGTGGCGAGCCCCTGGCCGCCGACGGTGTGGGCGACCTCGCGGACGCGATCGTCGACTCCTTCGGGTCGTTCGCCGGATTCAAGGCCCAGCTGACCAAGGCCGCCGCGACGACCCAGGGTTCGGGCTGGGGCGTCCTCGCCCACGAGCCGCTCAGCGGCCGCCTCGTCGTCGAGCAGGTCTACGACCACCAGGGCAACGTCGGCCAGGGCTCCACCCCGATCCTGGTCTTCGACGCCTGGGAGCACGCCTTCTACCTGCAGTACAGGAATCAGAAGGTCGACTTCATCGACGCCATGTGGGCCGTCGTCAACTGGCAGGACGTGGCCCGGCGTTACGAGGCCGCGAAGTCCCGCGCGGACGTCCTGCTGCTCGCACCCTGAGCACCCCGGAGCGCTCCGAGAACCCCGAGCATCCGGTGAAGCGTCCTGCCTCGTGATCGTCTTCTCACCCTTCACCCGGCAGGCGGAATGACGGAAGCCCCCGCGAGGACGTGACTCGCGGGGGCTTCCCCTGTGTCCGATGCGCCCGACCGTGACCGGTGGCGCTCAGGGCTTGCGGCCGAGGCCGCCGTGCTGGCCGATCGGTGTGGTCGCCGCGTCCGGCTCCGGGCGGTTGTCCTTGCCGCCCAGCCAGTGGTTCCAGATGCGGGCCGAATGCGGTACCGAGGTGTCGATCTCCGTCATGCGGTCATCCTCCTACGGCACATCCGTCTCGCACGGCACGTTCAGCGAGATCAGCCCCACCGACCTTCGGTGCGTGCGGAGTTCACTCACCGCCGCGTTGCGCAACTGCGGGAAGACGCGGCGGTAGTCGCGCAGCGGGATCGACAGGAGTTCGCACAGGACCAGGCGCAGCAGGGTGTTGTGGGCGACGACCAGGACGCGTTCGCCGTCGTGCGCGGCGGCGATGCGGTGCAGGGCGGTGGCACCCCGGGCGGCCGCGGTCTTCGGATCCTCGGCGCCGGGGAAGGGGTGGTTCACCGGGTCGGCGCGGAAGGCCTCCGCCGCCTTCGGGTCCTCGGACGCGAACTCGGCGAGCGTGCGGCCCTCCACCACCCCGAAGTCGCATTCGCGCAGGTCGGGTTCGTGGAACGGAGTGAGGCCGAGGGCGCGGCAGGCGGGCTCGGCCGTGATGACGGCCCGGGACACCGGGGACGTCCAGATCGCGTCGACGGGATGGGCGGCGGCCCAGCGACCGAGGGTCTCGGCCTGGGCGCGGCCCGTGTCGGTGAGCGCCACGTCGCTCACCCCCGCGTAACGGTTCTCGGCGTGCCAGACGGTCTGCCCATGGCGGGCCAGCAGCAGGGTCGTGCTCATGCGTCCCTCACGAGTCGGAAGTATCCAGGGTGAGCCGGGTGTGTGCGTGTGCCGCCACGGAGGCCGGGAGCCAGCCCCGTGCGGTCAGTTCGTCGACCAGGCGGGCGTACGGCTCGGCGAACAGGGCGGTGCGGTCGGGGCGGGGGGCGAGGGTGGTGTGGATGCGGACCATGCGGTCGGTCACGTCCACCAGCGGGCCGGAGCCCGTTCCGTGGGCGGCCAGTGCGGCCATGCCCAGGGCGGGTTCGGTCTGTTTCGGTACGCGGGCCGGGCGGCCGAGGACGTCGGCGCGCAGTTGGTTCCAGTACGGGCTGCGGGCGCCGCCGCCGGTGAAGGTGAGCGGGCCGTCGAGCGGGGCGCCCAGGTAGTTCAGGTAGTCCAGGCAGAGCCGTTCGGCGAAGGCGACGCCCTGCAGCAGCGCGGCCCACAGGTCGGCGTCGCCCTGCGGTTCGCCCAGGACCAGGGCGGTGGCGTCCGGCGCGAGGAACGGGAACCGTTCGCCCGGCGACACCAGCGGGTAGGCCACCGCGCCCGAGGGCTCGTGGGCGGCGGCCTGTGCGTCCATGGCCGCCGGGTCGGCGCCCGCGAAGGCGGCGCTCAGCACGCCCGCTCCCACGCTCGACGCCCCGCCGGGCAGCCAACTCCCGTCCGGTGCACGGTGGTTGTAGACCACGCCGGTGGGGTCGTGGACGGGGGTCGCGGAGGCTCCCTTCAGGACGAGTGTCGTGCCGAGCACCGAGTTCCAGGAACCGGGACGCAGGGCCCCGGACGCGATCTGGGCCGCGCAGCCGTCGGTCATCCCGGCGATCACCGGGGTGCCGGCGGGAATGCCGGTGGCTTCGGCGGCGGCCGGGCAGACCTCGCCGAGGAGGGCGCCGGGGCGGACGACGTCGGGGAGGACGCCCCGGGGCAGGCCCATGACGTCCGGCCAGGCCTCCCGGCGCACGTCGTAGGCCGTCTTGAGGGCGTGGCTGGAATCGGTGGGCACCGGTTTGCCGACGAGCCGTGCGGTGATCACGTCGGGCTGGTGGGTGATCCGTCCCCGCCCGTACTTCTCGATGAGCCACCGCGCCTTCGGCAGCGCCCAGGTGTCCTGCACCGCGAGCCCCGCCGCCCGCGCCCGCGCCCCCTCCGCCGCCGCCCGCCCGTCGTCGTACATGAGCCCGGGGCTCAGGGGCTGCCCCTCCTCGTCCGTCAGCAGCACGGTCCCGGAGGTGCCGCACACGGCGAGCCCGCCGATGCGTACGCCCGGCAGGGAACCGAGCGCCGCCCGCGAGGCCGCGCACACCCCTTCCCACCACTCACCCGGATCCTGTTCGTGCCGCTCCCGTTCCCGGTGCCCGCCGATCGGGGCCGAGCCGGCGCCGAGGACCGTTCCGTCGCCGGTGACCACCAGCACCCGGACGCTCTGCGTGCCCAGGTCGATCCCGAGCCATGCCTCACGCTCGTCCACCATCCCGGCCTCCCTGCTCTCGCCCACGCGGCATCGCACCCAAGGCTGTGAACTTCACACCCTCCCCCGATATTGACCCGAGTATTTCCCTTGCGCGAGGGATTGACGCGCAACTTCCGCCGTTACACCCTCTGTTAGCGAGTCGACTCAACGTGTTACCCCAAGGCGCCCAGCACCGGACCGGACGGACCGAGCCCCCACCTGGAGGTCACGGATGGACACGCACGTGCACGACCGGCGACGCTTCCTCGCTCTCACCGCGGGGGCCGCCGCGACCCCGTTACTCGCGGCCTGCGGGGCCGGTTTCGGCGGGGACGACAAGAAGAGCGACGGGTCGGCCGCGGACGACGTCACCGGCTCCTTCGACTGGAAACGGGAGAAGGGCAAGACCGTCAAGGCGCTGCTCAACAAGCACCCGTACACGGACGCCCTGATCGCCGACCTGAAGTCCTTCACCGCGAAGACCGGCATCAAGGTCGAGTACGACGTCTTCCCCGAGGACAACTACTTCGACAAGCTCACCGTGGACCTGTCCAGCGGGCGGGCCTCCTACGACGTCTTCATGCTCGGCGCGTACATGGTGTGGCAGTACGGGCCGCCCGGGTGGCTGGAGGACCTCGGCCCCTGGATGCGCAGTTCCTCGGCCACCGGCGCCGAATGGGACCAGGCCGACTTCTTCCCCAACCTCCTCCAGGCCGACCAGTGGTCGCTCAAGGCGGGCGCGCCGCTCGGGCAGGGCGGACAGTACGCGCTGCCGTGGGGCTGGGAGACGAACGTCGTCGCCTACAACACCGAGGTCTTCAAGAAGCTCGGCCTCAAACCGGCCGAGACCTTCGACGAGTTGCGCGAGATCGCCGGGGCCATCAAGAGGAAGGCGCCCGGGGCCGGTTACGACGGCATGTACGGGATCGCCGTGCGCGGGTCCCGGAGCTGGGCCACCATCCACCCCGGCTTCATGACCATGTACGCCCGCAACGGCCTGCACGACTTCACCGTGAACGGCGGCAAGCTCAAGCCCGCCATGAACACCCCCGAGGCGATCGCCTTCACCCAGGACTGGGCCGGCATGGTCAAGCAGGGCGGGCCGCCGTCCTGGACGTCGTACACCTGGTACCAGTGCTCCAGCGACCTGGGCGCGAAGAAGGCGGGCATGCTCTTCGACGCGGACACGGCCGCCTACTTCCAGGCCGTGCAGGGGGCGAGTCCCGCCTCCGGGAAGATCGCCTTCCACCCCGGGCCGAAGGGTCCGGACGGTTCCCTCGCCACCAACATGTGGATCTGGTCGCTCGGCATGAACGCCAAGAGCAAGAAGAAGAGCGCCAGTTGGCTGTTCCTGCAGTGGGCCACCGGCAAGGAGCACCTGCGCAGGGCGGCCATCACCGACAACCACATCGACCCGGTGCGGAAGTCGATCAGCCAGGACGCGGCCTACAAGGACAAGATGAAGCACCTGCCGGGCTTCATCGAGACCTTCGAGACGGTCGTCGACCAGACGAAGATCCAGTTCACTCCGCAGGCGCAGTTCTTCGACGCGACCACCAGCTGGGCCGCGTCCCTCCAGGAGATCTACGGCGGGAAGAACGCGAAGTCGGTGCTGAACGGCCTCGCGAGTGACCTCGCCTCCAAGGTGAGTTGAGCCCCCATGGCAGAGACGACCTCGTTCACGGAGACCGACCACGGGGCGGCCTCACACGAGGAGGGGGCACGGCAGGTACGGGCCGTTCCGCGCTGGCGGCGCGGACTGCGCCCGTACCTGCTGATCGTGCCCGCTCTGCTGCTCACCGGCGGGATCCTGTACCCGTTCGGGCTCGGCCTCTACTACACGCTGTTCGACTTCTCGGCGAGCAAGCCGCAGCCGGACATGGTGGGCTTCGACAACTACCGGACCGTCTTCACCCAGCAGGCCTTCTGGGACTCGGCCTGGGTGACGGTGCTCTACGCGGTGGGGGCAGCCGCCTTCGAGACCGTGCTCGGGGTCGCCGTCGCCCTGCTGCTGCACCGGTCGTCGATCGTCGGCCGGGTGCTGGAGAAGATCCTGATCCTGCCGCTGATGATCGCCCCGGTGATCGCCGCGATCATGTGGAAACTGATGCTCCAGCCGTCGGTGGGGGTCATCAACCACCTGCTGAAACCCTTCGGGCTGGGGGGAGTTCAGTGGACCGACACCCCGACGGGCGCGCTCCTGTCGTCCATCGCCGTCGACGTCTGGGTCTACACCCCCTTCGTCGCCATCCTCGCGCTCGCCGGACTGCGCTCGCTCCCCACATCTCCCTTCGAGGCGGCGGCCGTTGACGGCGCGGGCTGGTGGTACACCTTCCGGCGGCTGATGCTGCCGATGCTGTGGCCGTATGTGCTGGTCGCGGTGATCTTCCGGTTCATGGACTCGCTGAAGGTCTTCGACATCATCTACGCCCTGACGGAGGGCGGGCCGGGTGATTCGACCGTCGTCCTGCAGATCCGCGCCTATCTGGAGGCGATCCGCTTCCAGCGCTACAGCTTCGGGATCAGCTACACGATCGTGCTGTGGGCCGTGGTGTACCTGGCCGCGATGGTGCTCGTCCGCCACCTGGGCAAGATCCAGCACAAGGCCGCGGAGGTGACCAAGTGAAGGTCAGAAAGCGCCTGTCGGGGTGGCTGGCGGATGCCGCGCTCATCCTCTACTTCGTCTTCGCGCTGTTCCCCATCGCCTGGATGATGATCCTTTCACTGAAGCCCGCGAACCAGCTCTTCAGCACGTACTTCTCCTTCACACCGACCCTCGGTGCCTACCGGACCGTCCTCGGCGACAGCGAGGGCATCCCGTTCGTGCGGTTCTTCGTGAACAGCCTGGTGGTGTCGGTGGGGGCGGTCGTGCTGTCGCTGGTGGTCGGGCTGCCTGCCGCGTACGCGTCGGCGCGGTGGCGGTTCAAGGGCTCCGAGAACCTGATGTTCACGCTGCTGTCGTTCCGGTTCGCGCCCGAACTCACCGTGATCATCCCGCTGTTCGTGCTCTACCAGAAGCTCGGTCTGTTCGACACGTACGTCGGCATGATCTGGGTGCTGCAGCTCGTCACGCTGCCGCTGATCGTGTGGATCATGCGGTCCTACTTCGCCGACCTGACACCGGAGTTGGAGCAGGCGGCCCTGCTGGACGGCTACACGCGCAAGCAGGCCTTCTTCAAGGTCGCCCTGCCGCTGGTCAAGCCGGGCATCGCGGCGGTGTCGCTGCTGGCCTTCATCTTCGCCTGGAACAACTTCGTCTTCCCGCTCATCCTCACCTCCAACGAGGCGCAGACCGTGACCGTGGGCGCGCTGTCCTTCCTCGGCGGCGACCGGCCCAAGTACAACCTCACGGCCGCGGCGGCGCTGGTGTCCGTCGTACCGCCGCTGCTGCTGGCCCTCACCATCCAGCGCTATCTGGTGCGGGGGCTGTCGTTCGGGGCGGTGAAGTCTTGAACCAGTCCACGACCGCGATCGGGCTGCGCGGGATCCGGAAGACCTACGGCAGGGTCACGGCCCTGGACGGGCTCGAACTGGACATCCGGGAGGGCGAGTTCTTCTGCCTGCTCGGCCCTTCCGGCGCGGGCAAGACGACCACGCTGAAGACCGTCGCCGGGCTCGAGCAGCCCGACTCCGGCACGGTCGAGCTCGACGGCAGGGACATGGCCGGCGTCGAGCCGTACGACCGGGGCGTCGCGATGTGCTTCGAGAGCTACGCCCTCTACCCGCACCGCTCGGCGTACGACAACCTCGCCTCCCCGCTCCGCTCGCCCCGCCACCGGCTGCCCGCCGCCGAGGCCCGCGACCGCATCGGGGCCATCGCCGAACTCCTCGGTATCGGCGGCCTGTTGGACCGCCCGGTGGGCCAGCTCTCCAACGGCCAGCGGCAGCGCGTCGCCCTCGGCCGGGTCCTGGTCCGCCCGGCCCGTGCCTTCCTCCTCGACGAGCCCCTCTCCCACCTCGACGCCAAACTGCGCCAGCAGATGCGCGCCGAACTGAAGGCGATCGGAGCCGTGCAGAACACGACCACCCTCTACGTCACCCACGACTCCGTCGAGGCCCTGGCACTCGGCGACCGGATCGGGGTGATCCGGGACGGGCGGATCGTGCAGACGGGGACGCGGGAGGAGATCTGGTACCGGCCGCACGACACGGAGGTCGCGCGGGCCTTCGGGCGGCCGCGGATCAATCTGCTGCCGGGGACGGTGACCGAGGACGGGAGCTTCCGGTCGGGGGACGGGAAGGTGGAGTTGCCGGTGCGCGCGCAGGCGCCGGCCGGCACGGACGTCCTGGTCGGCATGCGCCCCCGGGACATCGCGCTGGGCGGACCCGGGCACGAGCTCACCGGCACCGTCTACGTCACCGAAGTGCTCGGCCGCAGCGTCGAGGTGACCGTCCGGCTCGGCGAGCAGCACGTCTCCCTGGTCGCCCCGCGCGCCGACACGGCGGGGCTGCGTCCCGACGATCCCGTACGGCTGACGGTCCGGCCTGAGAACCTGCTGCTGTTCGAGGCCGACCGGCCGGGGCAGCCAGGACGACGGATCGAGAAGAGCACGGAATGAGCAGCAGCAACAGCAGCCACAGCAATAGCGCCCAGCAGCCGGGGCCCGCGGGCCGTCAGGCCGCCATGGCCGAACAGGTCCTGGCCGACGGTTCGGCGACCGCGGCCGAGCTCGCCGAGCGCTTCGGGGTGAGCCTGATGACCATCCACCGGGACCTCGACGAGCTCGAACGGCAGGGGATGGTGAGGAAGTTCAGGGGCGGTGTGACCGCGCAGCCGTCCGGTGTCTTCGAGTCGAACGTCCAGTACCGGCTGAAGACCATGCGCGCCGAGAAGACCGCCGTCGCCGAGCACGCGCTGAGGTCGATAGAGCCCGGCATGGCGATCATGCTCGACGACTCCACCTCCACCCTGGAGATAGCCCGCATACTCCGGCTCGGCGAGATCACCCCGCTCACCGTCGTCACCAACTTCCTGGAGGCGATCAACCTGCTCGCCGACCAGCGGGGCATCCATCTGATGGCCCTCGGCGGCGACTACGACCCGCTGCACTCCTCCTTCCTCGGCGTGTCCTGCGTCGAGGCGATCCAGTCCCTCCGGGTGGACGTCTGCTTCGCGTCGACGTCGGCCGTGCACGGCGGCTACGCCTACCACCAGGAGCAGCACATCGTCTCCGTGAAGCGGGCGATGCTCGACGCGGCCGCCCGCAACGTCCTGCTGATCGACCACACCAAGCTCGCCCGGGTCGCCCTGCACCGGGTCGTCCCGCTGTCCCGCTTCGACCTGCTCCTCGTCGACGACGGGGCGTCGGCACAGGCGCTGCGGGACCTGGACGAGCACAAGGTTCCCTACGAGGTTTGCGCTACGAGAGCGACGAAGGGCAGCGATGACCGAGCTGGAGCTACGTGATCTGCGCAAGACCTACCGGTCGCGAGGCCGCCCGGCCGTGGACGCGGTGCGTGGCATCGACCTCGCGCTGCACTCCGGGGAACTGCTCGGGCTGCTCGGCCCGTCGGGCTGCGGCAAGTCCACGACCCTGCGGATGATCGCGGGCCTGGAGACGGTGACCGGCGGCGACATCCTGGTGGGCGGCGCGTCGGTGGTCGACCGTCCGGCGCAGCGGCGCAACATCGGGGTGGCGTTCGAGAACTATGCGCTGTATCCGCCGCTGAACGTGGCGGAGAACCTGGCGTTCGGACTGAAGGCGCGCCGGGGAAGCGACCGGAAGGACGTGCGGCGCAGGGTCGCCGAGATCGCCGACCGCGTCGACCTCACCGGGATCCTCGACGCCCGCCCGGCCGGCCTGTCCAGCGGCCAGAAGCAGCGCGTGTCACTGGCCCGCGCGCTCATCCGCGAACCGGACGTCCTGCTGCTTGACGAGCCCCTGTCCCATCTGGACGCGGCCCAGCGCGACACCACACGCCGCGAACTCAAGCGCATTCAGCGGGACTTGGGCCATACGACGATCCTGGTCACGCACGACCAGGAAGAGGCCCTCTCCCTCGCCGACCGGATCGCCGTGATGAAGGACGGCGTCATCCAGCAGCTCGGCACGCCCTACGAGATCTACGACAGCCCGGCCAACGTCTTCGTCGCGGACTTCGTCGGCGAACCCGCCATCAACCTCCTGCCCGGCATCGCGACCGCCGACGGCCACGCCCGCCTCTCGGACGCGGTGCGGATCGCGCTGCCCGTGCCGGTGACGGAGGGCCGCGAGGTGGTCGTCGGCATCCGCCCCGAGGACCTGCGGCTCACCGGCGACGAGGGCATCCCCGTCAAGGTCGTCGCCCACGAACCCCTCCTGGAGGCGGGCATCGCCACCCTCGCCCTCGACGGCGTCGAACGCCCCCTCGTCGTCCTCACCGACCCCGAGGTGCGCCTCACCCACGACGAGCCCGTACGGGTCACTGCCGACGCGCGCCTCACCCATGTCTTCGACGCCGAGACGGGAGACTCCCTGCGATGAGCGATCCTGTGCGTGTCGTGGCGGCCGGCGACCACTTCGTGCTGCCCGAGCTGATCTCGCGTGCCCTCAGCCACGAGATCCACGGACCATCGGCCCTGGCGGTACGGGAACTGACGCTGGGCTGGCCGCTGGAGCCGTTCGGTCCCGTCGCCGAGGTGACGGAGGCGAGCGATGCCGAGGACGAGCTGATCGAGGCGCTCGCGGACGACCGCGAGGTCCTGGTCACCCAGATGGCCCCGGTCACCGAACGCGTCCTGGCCGCCTCCCCCGCCCTGCGCCTGGTCGTCGTCTGCCGCGGCGGCCCGGTCAACGTCAACCTCGACGCGGCCAAGTCCCAGGACGTGCGGGTGTGTTACTCCCCCGGCCGCAACGCCGCCGCCACCGCCGAGTTCACCGTCGGCCTGATCCTGGCCGCCCTGCGCCGCATCCCCCAGGCCCACAACCTCCTCGCCGGGCAAGGGAGTTGGCAGGGGGCGACGTACTACACGTACGAACACAGCGGTCTGGAGCTGGAGGACCTGCCCGTCGGGCTCGTCGGCTACGGCGCCGTGGGCAGCCGGGTGGCGCGCGCGCTGTGTGCCTTCGGCGCGCAGGTGATGGTCTACGACCCCTATGTGCGCGGCGAGATCCACGGCCTGCGCGTCTCCTCGCTCGACGAACTCCTGCGCCGCTCCCAGGTGATCACCCTGCACGCCCGGCTCACTGCCGAGACCCGCGGCCTGATCGGCGCCCGGGAACTGGCGCTGCTGCCGCAGGGCGCGGTGGTCGTGAACGCGGCCCGCGGCCCGCTGCTGGACGAGGACGCGCTGTGCGACGCCCTGGAGAGCGGTCGGCTGTCGGCGGCGGCCCTCGACACCTACGTACGGGAGCCGCTGCCGGCGGGCTCGCGGCTGCACGCGCTCGCCGAACGCGTCGTCCTCACACCGCATCTGGGCGGGGCCTCGCGCGCGGTGGCGGAGAAGGCGGCGCGGATCGCCGCGGAGGAAGTGGGGCGCTGGGTACGCGGGGAGCCGCTGGCGCACTGTCTGACCTGAGCCATGACACAGGCTCTGACGAGCCGGGAGGCGCTATGTACGTCGGTATCGATGTGGGCACGTCCATGGTGAAGGCCGCCGCGTTCGACGAGCAGGGGCGTGAACTGGCCGTCGAGGCGCGCCCGGTGGGCCTCGCACTGCACGAGGGTGTCGTCGAGCAGGACATGGAGGAGGTGTACGCGGCGGTCGTCGGCGTGCTCGACTCGCTGACCTCGCGGGTGGCCCGGCCGGTGGAGCTGGCCGGGCTGACCGGGCAGGGCGACGGGGTGTGGCTGGTCGACAAGGAGGGCCGCCCGGTCCGGCCCGCGGCCTCCTGGATGGACGGCCGGGCACACGAACTGCTCGACCAGTGGCTGGCGGACGGCACCTTCGAGACGGTGTTCCGGCGGACGGGGAATGCCATGTTCCCCGGCTGTCCCGGCCCTCTCCTGGCCTGGCTCGACCGCTACGAGCCGAAGTCCCTCGACGCGGCGGCCACCGCCCTGTACTGCAAGGACATGGTGTTCCGGCGGTTGACGGGCGCATCCGCGACGACGGACGTCTCGGATGCCTCGATGCCGTTCCTCGACCCGCGGACCCGGACGTACGACAACCGGGTCGTCGAGCTGCTGGGCCTCACGCACCGCCGCGGTCTGCTCGCCCCCATCGGTGACCCGATCGCGACGGCGGAGGCGCGCGGCGAGGGCCTGCCGCCCGGCACACGGCTCGCGAACGGCCCGTACGACCTCCCGTCCTGCGCGCTCGGCGCCGGGGTGACCACCCCCGGGGACGGCCTGCTGATCGTCGGCACCTGCCTGGCCAGCCTCGTCGCCACGACCGACCTGGACCTCACCGGTGAGCCGGCCGGTCTGTACATCTCCACCGACCGTCCCGGCCACTGGCTGCGCGCCATGCCCGCGATGGTCGGCACGGCGGCCCTGGACTGGGTGCTGTCGACGACCGGCGTGCACCACGAGGAGGTCGACGCCCTGCTCGCCGAGACCCCGCCCGGCGCGAACGGCGTCCGCGTCCTGCCGTACTTCGCCCCGTCGGGAGAGCGGGCGCCCTTCGTCGAACCGCACCTGCGCGCCGAACTCACCGGTGTCTCCCTGGAGTCGACGAAGGGCGACCTGATCCGCGCGACCTGCGAGGGCATCGGTTACGCGGCCCGGCACTGCCTCGCGGCGGCCGGCCTGACCGGCACGCTCGCGGTCTGCGGCGGCGGCACCCGCAGCCCCGCCTGGATGCGCCTGCTCGCCGACGTCCTGGGCCGCCCGCTCAGGGTCGTCGAGGGTGAAGTGGGCGCGCGGGGCGCGGTGTTGGCGGCCGCGGAGCGGTACGGGGTCGCGCTGGACGCGGCGGCGTGGACCGAACCGACGGCGGTCGTGGCGCCGGACAAGGCCCGGGCGGCGTACTACGCGAAGGCCTACGAGGACCACCTGGCCCGGCTCACGGAGGCCCGCGGCCGGGCTCGCGCGTGAACGACCCGACGACACAAGCCCGTTGACGAAAGTCTGTCGACGAGGTCGACGACAGCCCGTTGACGAAAGGGAGTCACATGCAGCTCAGACGTCGATCCCTCCTGCTCGCGGCCGCCGCAACGCCGGTGGCCGCGGCCGTACCGGCGCACGCGGCCGAGAAGACCCCCGACAGCCGGGGCCCGCTGGTCATCGGCCACCGGGGCGCGGCCGGCTGGCGCCCCGAGCACACGGCGGCGGCGTACACGTACGGCGCCCAGACCGGCGCCGACTGGATCGAACCCGACCTCGTGCCGACGCAGGACGGTGTCCTGGTCGTCCGGCACGAGAACGAGATCTCCCAGACGACGGACGTGGCCTCCCACTCCGAGTTCGCGGCCCGCCGTACGACGAAGACGGTGGACGGGAACCAGGTCACCGGCTGGTTCACGGAGGACTTCACGCTGGCGGAGCTCAAGACCTTGAGGGCGGTCGAACGCCTCCCCCTGGTCCGCAACCGCAACACCGTGTTCGACGGCCGCTACCAGGTCCTCACCTTCCAGGAAGTGGTCGACCTGGCACGGAAGTTGTCGAGGACCCACGGCCGCACCATCGCCGTCTTCCCGGAGACCAAGCACCCGACGTACTTCCGCTCGATCGGCCTGGAACTGGAGCCGAAGCTGGCGTCCGCCGTCCGCCGCAACCGCCTCGGTCCACGCGAATGCGTCATCCAGTCCTTCGAACCGACGAGCCTGCAGCGGATGACGGGACTGGGCGTCCCCCTGTGGCAGGCGCTGGGCACGACGGGCGGCCCGTACGACCTCGTGTCGTCCGGCGACCCGACGACGTACGCGGACATGATGACGCCGGCGGGCCTGGCGGGGATCGCGCGGTACGCGGACTGGATCGGCCCGGACAAGTCGTCGGTCGCCGGCACGTCCCTTCTCGCGGACGCGCACGCGGCGGGCCTGCGGGTGGGGCCGTACACCTTCCGCTCCGAGAACCAGTTCCTGCCTGCGGATCTCCGCCGCGTTGGCGGAGCCGACGATTTCGGGGACGCGTTCGCCGAGTACGCGCTGTACTACCGCTTGGGGGTCGACGCGGTGGTGACCGACTTCCCGGACCTGGCGGTGATCGCGAGGAGGGGTTTGTGACGATAAGCCGAATGTGCCCGACCTGCCGCAGCAGACAGGACTTCCGGCAGCTCAACGACGCGGAGAAGGGGGCGGTCCGCGAGGAGAAAGGGGACCGCCACTATGTGCACGACCTCTGGCGCTGCACCGCCGACCGCTGCCTGACGTACTTCCGCTACGGCAACATGAGCGACCGCGGGCTCCTCCCGGAGAAGTTCCGGAAGGAGCCCGCCGCCCCCGAGTGACCCCTACAGGTTGCTGAAGTCCGGCCCCGCCGTCCGGGTCCGCTTGATCTCGTAGAAGCCGGGGACCGAGGCGACGGCGAGGGTGCCGTCCCAGAGCTTGGCGGCGTCGTCACCCTTGGGGGTCGGGGTGACGACCGGGCCGAAGAAGGCGATCTGCTCGCCGTCCGCGCCGGGGACGGCGATGACCGGGGTGCCGACCTCCTGGCCGACCTTCTCTATGCCCTCCTTGTGGGAGGCGCGCAGCTCGGCTTCGAACTCGAAGTCCTGCTGGTCGGCGTAGTCGATGAGGTCGGCGGGCAGGCCGACGTCCGCGAGGGCGCCCACGATCGCCTCGACGGTCGGGCCCTCGCCCTGGTTGTGGATGCGGGTGCCGAGCGCCGTGTAGAGCGGGCCGACGACGTCCGCGCCGTGCTTCTGCCAGGCCGCGGTCACCACGCGCACCGGCTTCCACGCCTTGGTGGCGAGCATCTCCCGGTACTCCTCGGGCAGCTCGTCGATCCGGTGCTCGTTCAGCACCGCCAGGCTCATGATGTGCCAGCGGACCTCTATGTCCCGGACCTTCTCCACTTCCAGCACCCATCGGGAGGTCATCCAGGCCCAGGGGCACAGCGGGTCGAACCAGAAGTCGACGGGGGTCTTGGCGGAGGTCGCGGTCTCGGACATGGCTCTCCTCGGAATGCGGTCGTTTCCCAGCCAACACCGGCCATCACCGAACCCATTCCCGGGTGCCCCGCGTCAGGGGCACATGGCAGGATCGGTCCTGTTCCGCCGTACCCATCGATGTCCGATATGTCACAAAGGGAGTGCCGCCCGTGCCCGGTGAGAATCTGACCCGCGACGAGGCCCGCGAGCGGGCCGCCCTGCTGTCCGTCGAGGGCTACGACGTGTCCCTCGATCTGCGTACGGCGGTGGGGGACGAGGCCGGGGAGGGGCCGCGCACCTTCCGCTCGGTCACCACGATCCGTTTCCGCAGCAACGAGCCGGGCGCCGCCACCTTCGCCGACCTGATCGCGCCGAGTGTGACCGCCGTCTCACTCAACGGCCGGGATCTCGACCCGGGCGCGGTCTTCGACGGCTCACGGATCCTCCTGGAGGACCTGGCCGCAGAGAACGAGCTGATCGTCGACGCCCAGTGCGCCTACTCCCGCACCGGCGAGGGCATGCACCGCTTCGTCGACCCCGAGGACGGCGAGGTGTACCTGTACACCCAGTACGAGCCGGCCGACTCCCGCCGGGTCTTCGCAGGCTTCGAGCAGCCGGACCTCAAGGCCCCGTTCCGCTTCGAGGTGCGGGCCCCGGAGGGGTGGACGGTCTGGAGCAACGGCGTCGGTGAACTCACCGACGGCATCTGGAAGTTCGCGGAGACGAAGCCCATCTCCACCTACATCACGTGCGTGACGGCGGGCCCGTACCACTACGTCACGGACTCCTACTCCCGCACCTTCCCGGACGGTACGACGCTGGAGATCCCCCTCGGCGCCCTGTGCCGCAAGGGTCTGGCCCCCTACTTCGACGCGGACGACGTCTTCCTCGTCACCAAGCAGGGCCTGGACTTCTTCCACGACCACTTCGACTACCCGTACCCCTTCGGGAAGTACGACCAGGCGTTCGTGCCCGAGTACAACCTCGGCGCGATGGAGAACCCCGGACTGGTCACCTTCCGGGAGGAGTTCATCTTCCGCGGGAAGGTGACACGGGCCTCGTACGAGGGCCGGGCGAACGTCGTCCTGCACGAGATGGCGCACATGTGGTTCGGCGACCTGGTCACCATGGAGTGGTGGGACGACCTGTGGCTCAAGGAGTCGTTCGCCGACTTCATGGGCGCGTTCGCGCTGGTCGGCGCCACCCGCTTCAGCGACGGCTGGATCACCTTCGCCAACCGCCGCAAGGCCTGGGCCTACCGCGCCGACCAGCTGCCCTCCACCCACCCGATCACCGCCGACATCCGCGACCTGCAGGACGCGAAGCTCAACTTCGACGGCATCACGTACGCCAAGGGGGCTTCCGTACTGAAGCAGTTGGTGGCGTACGTCGGTCAGGACGCGTTCCTCGAGGGCGCGCGGCGCTACTTCAAGCGGCACGCGTACGGCAACACGCGCCTCGGCGACCTGCTGTCGGCGCTGGCGGAGACCAGCGGCCGGGACATGGGAGCGTGGGCGCGGAAGTGGCTGCAGACGGCGGGGGTCAACTCCCTCACTCCGCAGGTGCTGTTGAACGCGGAGGGCCGGGTCGACGAGCTGGCGGTCGTGCAGGAGGCCGCCGAGTCCCATCCGGAACTGCGCCCGCACCGGGTCGCGGTGGGCCTGTACCGGCGTTCCGGTTCGGGGGCTCTGGAGCGGTACGCGCGCGCCGAGGTGGACGTCGACGGCCCCCGTACGGTGGTGACGGAGCTGGCCGGTGCCGAGGCGCCCGAGCTGGTCCTGGTCAACGACGACGACCTCACGTACTGCAAGATCCGCTTCGACGAGACCTCGCTGGCCACACTGCGCGAGCACCTGGGTCACATGACCGACCCGCTGGCCCGCGCCCTGTGCTGGTCGGCGCTGTGGAACATGACCCGGGACGCGCTGCTGCTCGCGCCCGACTTCATCGACCTGGTGATGACCTTCGGGCGCCGCGAGTCGGACATCGGCGTCCTGCAGATGCTGCACGCGTGGGCGAACTCGGCGCTGGTCCACTACGCGCCGCCGTGGTGGCGGCAGACCGGCGAGAAGATGCTGGCGCACATCGCCCTGCGGGATCTGCGGGGGGCCGCAGCCGGCAGCGAACACCAGCTGGCCTGGGCGCGCTTCTTCGCGTCGGTGGCCTCCGCACCGGAGGATCTGGCACTGCTGCGCGGCCTGTTGGACGGCACGGAGAAGGTCGACGGGCTGGAGGTCGACCAGGAGCTGCGCTGGGCGTTCCTGGAGCCGCTCGCCGCGCACGGGGTCGCGGACGAGTCCGCCCTCTCGGCCGAACTGGCCCGCGACGACACGGCGTCAGGCAAGCGCCACCAGGTCCGCTGTCTGGCCGCCCGCCCCTCGGCGGCGGTGAAGGCGCAGGCGTGGGCGCAGGTGGTGGAGTCGGACGCGCTGTCCAACGCCCTGGTGGAGGCCACGATCGCGGGCTTCGCGCGGCCTTCGCAGCGGGAGCTGACCGCGCCGTACGTGTCGAAGTACTTCGAGGCGATCGAGCGGGTGTGGCGGGACCGGTCGATCCAGATCGGCATGGACGTGGTCCGGGGCCTGTTCCCGTCCTACCCGACCGAGCAGGACGCGCAGCCGACGCTGGACGCGACGGACGCGTGGCTCGCGGCCCACGAGGACGCGGCACCGGCGCTGCGCAGGCTGGTGCTGGAGGCGCGGGACGACCTGGCGCGGGCGCTGCGGGCGCAGGCGGCGGACTCCGCGGCCGGCTGATCGGGGCCCCCGGCTCACTCAGATCCATGGCCAACGATTGAGCGTCCCGTCACCGTTACGGAATTCAGGCAATCACAGCCGTAACCCCTGGTCCACACCCGAACGGACCAGGGGTTTTCCGTCCCTACTCGGCACCCGAACAACCGTCCTTTAGCTCCGCCTTGTCCGTATTTGTCGACGGGCGTGTAACAGCGGTTAGGGGACGGATCGAGCGCGGGAAACCCCCCGTCATGAACCACAACACCCCGCTCCCCCCGGCCTCCCCCCGCCCCCTCCGCCACCTCTCCGAGGTGCACCGCCGCGTCCTGACGGCGGCTCAGCTCCGCTCGCACGGCGTCTCGTCCGCGGAGACGAACGAGCAGTGCCGCACCGGCGGCCCCTGGCAGCAGATCCTCCCGGGCGTCTTCCTGCTCCACCCGGGCCCGCCGACCAGCGAGGAGCGACTGCACGCGGTGCTGATGTACGCGGCACGCGAGTCGGCCCCCGGGGTGCCGGCGCAGCCGGGCGCGGACGACCCGCACCGCCAGGTCTACCCGGAGGCGATGATCACGGGCCTGGCCGCCCTGAACCTGCACGGCTTCACCTCCGCGCCCCCGCTGCTGTCGCTGGAGAAGATCGACGTGCTGGTTCCCCGGCTGCGCAGGCTGCGCTCGACGGGCTGCGCGCGGATCGTCCGCACGTCGGCGCTGCCGACTCCCCAGCAGGTGACGGGAGTTCCGATCGCGCCGGTGCCGCGCGCCCTGGCCGACGCGGTGTCCGAACTGGCGGACGCGGGCGCGGTACGCCGGCTGCTCACGGAGGCGGTGCGCGGCGGCCACTGCGAACCGGCGTCGGTGGTACGGGCGTTGAACCAGGCGAAGCTGCTGAGCCGCCCGCACGTGGTGGACGCGGTGGACTCCCTGCTGGCCGAGGGCCGCGCGATCGCCGAGGACCGCCTGTACCGGATGGTCCTCGAGTACGGCCTGCCCGACCCGGTCTGGAACGTGGACCTCCGGCTGCCGGGCGGCCCGCACCTCGGCGGCCTGGACGCGTACTGGCCGGAACAGGCGGTGGCGGTGGAGCTGGACACGCGGGCCCCGCGCCAGGACGAGGACGCGATGTGGTCGGAGTACGCCCGTAAGCGGGAGACCTTGGAGCGGCTCGGGATCACGGTCGTGTACGTCACCCCGAAGAAGCTCCGCGACTCGATGGAGCAACAGGCGGCGGTCGTCCGTACGGCGCTCATGGCGTCCGGCGACCGAGATCCCGCCGCGTATGTCGTGGTGCTGCCCCGGTAGTGACGGACCGGGGCCGGTATCAGGAGGGGAGAGGAGGGGCCGCCGGGATTCCCGGGCGGCCCCTCCTCGTGCGGGTGTCCGCCGACTGCCGTCCGCCGTCCCGTCAGTGCGGCTCCGGCAGGGCCGGCGGCACACTCGTCCGCGTGTGCACGCCGTCGATGAGTGCGGCGTACGCGGCGATCATGCGGGTGCGGCTGAAGCGTTCGCGGCTGCTCGCGAGCGCAGGTGCGAGGGCGGCGCGGGCGGCGGCGGCCTCGGTCCACGCCTGTGCGACGGCCTCCGGGTCCGGCGGTGTGACGAAGCCGTGCCCCGCCACGATCGCCGCGCTGTCGCCGACGTCGGTGGCGACCGGTACGGCCCCGCACATCATGCCCTCCACCAGGCACAGCGGGGCGGCCTCGCCCCAGGAGGAGGTCAGCGCCACCACGTCGGCGCCGGCGTAGACGTGCTCCATGTCGTGCCGGACGCCGAGGAGGTGGAGCCGGTCCGCGAGCCGCCGGTCGTCGCCGAAGGCGGCCTCGATGTCCGCGTCCAGGCCCGGATTGGCCGCCGTCATGCCCGCCCCGCACATCAGGACGTGCGCGCCGGGCTTGCGCTCGAGCCAGACCCGCGCCGCCCGCAGGAACAGCGGGACGTTCTTCATCGCGTCGTACCGGGCCGCGAAGACGACGACCGGCGCCGCGGCCGGGACGTCGAGGGCGGTCCGCAGGGCGAGGCGCCGGGCCGGGTCGGGGCGGAAGCGGACCAGGTCCACCCCGTTCGGGATGACGTGCAGCAGGTCGGCCGGGATCCCGGCGGCCTCGTACGCGACCCGGGTCGACTCGGCGCAGCACACGCACGCCACCACCGTGCCGTCGGCGATGGCGGCCTTCAGTTCGCCGAGGGCCGGCCCCTGGTTCTCCGGATCGGAGCGGTGCAGGCAGACGACGACCGGGCGGCGCGGCAGGCCCGCCTGGTTGAGCAGGCGCAGCGGCTGCTCCTTGAGGGAGAGGATGACGTCCGCGTCCGCCGTCGCCCGGGCGGTATCGGCCAGCTCCGGCCCGGTGAACGTGGCCTGATCACCGCTTGCGGGAAAGACCCGGCCCAGGGAAGTGACGCCCACTCCGGCCGCGGTCAGCGACCGGTAGCAGGCGTCGTCCTCCATGCGCTGCCGGGTGGCCTCCCGGTGCACCTCGCCATGGATGCTCAGCACGCGATGGTGCTGGTCACCCTCCTGCAGCCCGCGGACGACCTCACTGTGGAGGATCCGGGCCCCGCCGGAGAAGAAACCCTCGTAGACCGAGAGCACGTGCAGTCCGCGCCTCGCACGCACACGACCACCCGCCTTGCCTGAATCGAGCCATCCCCGTGAAGACCGGGTCAGCCGATATGAGGCGGCACGAATATTGCGTACGGATTAACACGGCGCTTCGTGTCCGGGTCCTCTCGATTACACCGGAGACGCTTACACCGGAGACGCTTATGCCGGAGGCGTTATTTCCCGCAGAATTCCGCCTCGATCACCGCGTCGCTGTTGCCGGACCAGTCCCCGTTGAAGTTGAAGGCCAGCGAATGCCGGCCGTCCGCCGTGGTCACCGCCGAGGACGTCGAGCCGTGGATGCCGCCGTCGTGGCCCCAGACGTGGACGCCGCAGGACAGGGTGCGGTCGATCAGGCCCAGCCCGTAGCGGGCGTGGGGCGCGGCGTCGGCCTTCACCGTGGTCTTCATCTCCTTCAGCTGGTGCGGTGGGAGCAGGCGGCCGCCGAGCAGTGCCCGGTAGAAGCGGACCAGGTCGGCGGAGTCCGAGATCATCTCGCCCGATCCGTAGGCGAGGGCGGGGTTCAGGGTCGTGACGTCGTACGTCGGGCCCGTCGTCGATTCCGCGAGCTTGGAGTAGGCGCGGCTGCTGGGGTGCGGGACGGTGACCCGGGTGCCGGGGACCGAGGTGGCGGCCAGGTGGAGCGGGTCGATGACGCGCCGGCGGATTTCCGCGCCGTAGGAATGGCCCGTGGCCTTTTCGATCACCAGGGCGGCCAGGAGGTAGTTCGTGTTGGAGTAACTCCAGGAGGTGCCCGGCTCGAAGTCCGGCTTGTGGGACATCGCGATCGCGAGCAGATCGGCCGGGGTTTTCCGGTCGTAACGGTGCTTGAAGAAGCCGTCCTTCAGGAAATAGGTGCGGCCGAAGGTGTCGTCCCGGGTGTAATTGAAGACGCCGCTGGTGTGGTTGAGGAGCTGGCGGAGGGTGATGGCGCGGCCGTCGTGGCCGTTGCCCCGGACCGCTCCCGGCAGCCACTTCTCCACCTTGTCATCCAGCGACAGCCTGCCCTCCGCCTCCAGTTGGAGCAGCACGGTGGCCACGAAGGTCTTGGTGATGCTGCCGGCGCGGTAGCGGTCCTGGGCCGAACGCGGCTCGCCGGTGCGGAGGTTGCCCACGCCCGCGGTCGTCGACCAGCTGCCGTGTGCGTCCTTCGCGGTGAGCGTCACCCCGGGCACGCCGTCCTTCACCGCGGCCTCGACGGCCCGGCGGGTGGCGTCGTGGCCGGCGTCTGTGGCGGGCGTGGCCGCGATCGCGGGGCCCGCCAGGGCCGCGGACAGTGCCACGGCCGTCGCGGCGACCAGGGTCGTCCGTACGCGTACGTTCATGTCTGCTCTCCCCCATCTCGCTCTGCGCTGAGCTCGGTCGGGAGGTCAGACCCGGCCCGCAGTACGGGGGTTGATGCGCCGCGGGCCGGTTGAGCCGCATTCAGCCCTTCTTCAGCACCAGCTCCGTGTTGCGGTCGTTCGCGTCGCCGCCCAGGTTCGTGCCGGCGCCCGGGGCGTTGTACGACAGCTCGCGGTAGAGGGCAGCGAGGCCCGTCTGCGTGAGGTCGGAGAAGTCCGTGCGGTGCGGGGCCGCGGACTCGACGAGGGTGGTGAAGACGGAGATCGTGCCGTCCTTGTTGTCGGCGATCTCGATGACGCGGGCCAGCTGGGGGTAGTCCACGTGGGACGCCGTGGAGATCTCCCAGAAGGAGCGGCCGCCGGAGGCCGCGTGCGGGGTGATCTCGTTGCGGTGGATGTGGCCGTTCACCCAGGCGAGGACGTTGCGGTGGCGGCCGAGGAGGGTGATGACCTCCTGGCCGTTGTGCCGACGCTCGTTCGGGCGGGCCGGGTCCACGTGGTTCGTGTTCGTCATCGTCTTGCTGGTGTGGTGGCTGAAGACGATGACGTACGAGTCCTTGTTGTCCGTCAGTTGCTTGTCCAGCCACTTCAACTGGGCCGTCCCGATGGAGCCTTCGTAGTGGCCGCCCGGATCGGTGGTGTCGAGGCTGATGCCGATGACGTCGTCGGCGATGCGGAAGGTGTAGTACTGGGTGCCCGCCGCGAGGTTGGCGCTGGAGTAGCCGTGCCCGACCGGGCCCAGACCGCGGTACGCCGGGTCGAGGTGGGCCTTGAGGTAGTCGGTGGGGGTGTACGGGGCGCGGGTCTCGTCGGCGGTGACCGAGCGCATGTCGCGGCTGTGCGCCTTGAGCAGGTCGCGGAAGGCGGTGCCCTTGGGGTCGTTGCCGTTCTTGATGTGGTTCTGGAGCTTCGTCGCCTCGGAGGCGGACAGGGACATCAGCTTCTTGCCGCCGACCGCGTACTCGGCGAGCCAGGAGTCGCCGTGGCCGTAGCAGCCGAGCGGCATGGCGTCGTGGTTGCCGACCGTGGAGTACCAGGGCAGGTTCAGGCCGGGGCTCTGGACCTCGCGGATCGCGGCGGCCAGGAAGCCCTGCAGGTGCGGGAAGCCGACCTGCTTGTCGCCGTCGCGGACGGTGGAGTCGGGCTGCCAGTACAGCTTGAGGCCGCTGTTCTGGACGCCTTCGTAGTGGCGCGGGTCACCGGAGTTGGGGGTGATCCGCCCACCGCTCATGATCTTCAGGAACCACTCGAGCTCGGACTTGGCGTTGTTGTCCGTGTTGTCACCGGTGGTCATCGCGAAGTGCAGCGGGGTGCCGGTGACGGGGGCGCCGCGCAGTGCGTTGATCCGCTCCACCAGCGAGACCGCGCCCTGCACGGTCAGCGCCTCGTGCGGGCGCCAGGCGTGCTTGTCGGTGGAGCGGAGGTACTCCAGGCGCATCGGGTGCTGGGCGTCGATCAGGTGCAGGTCGGTGAGCTGTACGAACGCGGCGAGCGCGGTGCGGCGCCCTGCACGGCCCGTCTTGGCGGCGGCCAGCTCGCCGCGCACGACACGGGTCCAGCCGGGGCCGTCGCCGAGGCGGCGGTAGCCGGAGCCGGTGCGCGGGGCGGCGACGGAGGCGAGCGTGGTGCCCTTGGTGTACGGGGCGAGTGGGGCCGCCGGGGCCTGGCGGGACTGCGCCACGACCTTGGTGGCCTCGGTGGCGGCGGTGGTGGCGGCGTGGCTGTCGGTGGGCCGCAGGGCGTAGCCGACGCCTGCGGAGACGGCCGCCGCGCCGGTGGCGGCGAGGACGGTACGGCGGTTGATCGCCGGGATGGTGGCGGCGACAGAGCGTATGCGCGACATGGCGCGATCTCCCCGAGTGCAACGCGTCGGCAGTGGTCGCGGGCCGTTTCGCTGTCGCGAACAACCCGCTCGCTCTGGATGTTTGGCACCCGGGATGACCTGCGCGTGAACGAGACGGCAACGCGCAACGCCGATCACCGTACGTCGATCTTGGGCCACCCTCCGCGTCCACGGCCGCTCCTCGAACGGCCGGGAGGCGGTCACTCCTTGTTCATCTTTCGGGGTACTGCACCTATTCCACGGGGCTTTGCGGTGTCGCCGGCACATGCCCCGCCGCCGGCCGCTCCCGCCACAGCGCGAGGCCTGTGTCGACCAGTCCGATCCGGTTGAGACCGGGCACCTCGTCCAGCGGATGCCACGCCGCCATGTCCGTGGAACCGCCGGTCTCGGGGCGGAGTTCGCCGCCGGTGATGCGGGCCTCGTAGATCAGCCGCAGGCCCTGGTGGTCGACCGTGCGGCCGAAGCGGCGGGGGAAACGAGCTCGGCGGGTGTGCACGCCCAGCAGGCCCGTCACCTCGATGGCGTACCCGGTCTCCTCGTCCACCTCCCGCAGGACGGTCTCGTAGGGGTCCTCGCCGTGTTCCATGCCGCCGCCCGGCAGGGTCCACTCGGGGACGCCGTCGTCGTTGATCCAGCGGGCCAGCAGGAGTTGGCCGTCACGGACGCATATGGCGTAGGCCGCCACCCTCAACTTCTTGCGCACGTACGGACGTTAGTCCGCCGCGTCCGGATTGGCAGGCGAGTATTCGGGCGCCGACCAGCGAAGCGGGACCGCCGACCGGGTCTCGATGACGTCCAGCGTCGTGAAGCGGACCCGTCGTTCCCCGTCCGCCGCGAACTCCGTCCGCGCCTCGCCCGTCAGTTGCAGCGTCGTGCCGGTCGTCCAGTCCAGGAACAGCAGGCCCGCCCGCGGGTCCGTCGCGAGGTTGCCCAGGGTGAGGAACATGGAGTTGCCCGGGTAGTCCCGCCAGCTCAGCTCGCGTGGCGAATCGACGTGTACGAAGCCGGGGTTGCCTCCCCGGTGGCTGACGTCGGCGCCGTCCTCGTGGACGGTGGCGAGGAAGAACGTGTCGGCCCCCGTGACGAAGTCCCTTTGCGCTTCGGACAGTTCGCTGCCGTGCCGCGCCGCTTCCGGCCCGCGGTTCTCCACCGTCTCGTACGACTGCCTGCGCTGGATGTACTTGGGGCAGTTGGAGAACACCCGGTCCGCAGCCACCGCGAACCCCCGTTCCGTGGGCCGGAGTCGGCCGTTGAGGCGCATCCGGCGGCGGGTGCGCGGGTCGAGGGCGATGGTGCCGACAGGGGTGCCTTCCGAGGCGAGTGCCGCCGTGAGCGGGTCGCCCGGACGCACTCCACCCGTGACCGACATCTGACGCGGCCCCGTCGCCCGCGCGAAACCGGGCGTACCGGTCAGCGGTGACGCCCAGACGTGACCCGTCCCGGGGTCGGCCGCGCCCAGCACCAGGAGAGGCTGCAGCTCCAGGAAGGCGGCCGCCACCGGCTTGATCCCCTCACCGATCGCCCGGCCCACGTGATCGGCGACATCCCGTACGCCGGTCCGGTCCTGCAGTGCCCGCGAACCCGAGTGATACACCTCCATGACTAGAAGAATCCGCAGGTCGGAGCCGTCTCGTGCGGCACCGGCGCGCCCTCGGCGCCACTCGGCACCGAGATCTCCAACCGTGTCCCGTCGGGGTCGTGGAAGAAGATGCCGCCCGACGCCGCGCCCTCACGGTGGGCGACCACACCCTCGTACGCGAAGTCGACGCCGTACGCGCGCAGCGCCTCCTCGTACTCCCTGACCCTCTCGATGGAGTCCGCCTCCAGCGCGAGGTGGTGCAGGCCGGCGCGGGTGCCGTCGTACGGCTGTCCCGCCTGCTGCCAGAGGGTGAGCACCAGCCTCTCCCCGTCCCCCAGGAACGCGTACCGCCTGCCCTCCTCCTTGCCCTCCGCCACGAGGACGAAGCCCAGGACGTCCCGGTAGAAGGCCAGCGAACGGTCGAGGTCGGTGACGTTCAGGCCGATATGGCCGGTGCGCAAGGTCATGGCTCTCCCTCTCAGCGGCAGCAGTTATAACCCATGCAATCGACATTAACGGTTAGAGCGAGAAGGCGTCAACCGGTGACGTACCATTGAACGGTTAGATCGGAAGGAGCATCCATGCCCGGCACCCCCGACCCGCGCCCCCTCACCGGCGAGCCCCTCGCGCTCGACCTGCTCAACACGCGGTGGAACCAGGAGGGGGTGATGCAGGATCTGCTCGCCGACGTCGACGGGCTCGGCGTGTGGCTCGACTCGACCGGGCTGAGCGGTGGATACGCCCCCGACTCGCGGATGCTGCGTCACGTCCTGAAGGCCCGCGACGCCCTGAAGACGGCCGTGGACGGGTCGCCGGAGGAAGGCGCGCGGGCGGTCGACGCCGTTCTCGGGCACGGGCGGATCCGGGCCACGCTCACTCCCGACGGGCCCGGCGAGCTTCCCGAGTTCACTGATCCGACGTGGGGGCCGGCCTGGCTCGCGGCCCGCAACTACCTGGAGTTGCTCTCCACCGCCCCCGACCGCATCCGCGGCTGCGCGCACGACTCGTGCGTCCTGCACTTCTTCGACACGTCGCGCAACGGCACCCGTCGGTGGTGCTCGATGGCCGCGTGCGGGAACCGGGCGAAGGCGTCGCGCCACTACGCCCGTTCCAAGGAGAACTGACCCAACTCGTTCAACGAGGAACTGACCGAATCACCTCATAGGGGACTCACAGCCTCAAGTCCATCGCGGGTTTTCCCCACACATCCATATCGTTTCGGTCAACACTTCCCAAACAACTGTCCCTTGGGTAAAGCTGCGCTCGTCCGGCACTGGACTCTTCACTACAAGGGATGCCGATGACCCTCACCCCCCAGCGCGACCCGATATCGGGCCCCAGACGCGTGGCCCGTATAGCCGTGGCCGCCGGTCTCGTCGCCGCGCTCTCCGCGGCGGGGCCGATACCCATGGCCTTCTCCGCCGACGCACCGTCCGCGAACTCCACCGCGCCCTCGGACGGCAGCGTCAAGTCCGCCCACGACAAGCTCGGTTCCGACGACGCGGACCTGCTTGCCACGGCCGAGGCCGAGGGCGACAAGAACGTCACGATGATGATCGCCACCGCGCCGGGGCAGACCGAGCAGGTCGCCAAGGACCTGGACGCGGTCAAGGGCGGCTCGGTGGGCCGGACCTACGACAAGCTCGGTTACGTCCGCGCCACCGTCCCGACCGGCAGGGCACAGGCGGCCATCGCCGCCGCCGCGAAGCTCTCCTCCGTGCACGGCATCGACCTGCGCGAAGAGATCCCCCTGGACGACCCGAGCGCCACGAGCGGCGCCAAGTCCGGCTCGGCGGCCGTGAGTTACCCGGCGCCGAACAAGAACACCCCCGCCGAGAACCCGTACAACCCGTCCTTCGAGACGGGCGCCGTCGACTTCGTGAAGGACCACCCGAAGGCGGACGGCCGCGGCATCACCATCGGCATCCTCGACTCCGGTGTGGACCTCGGTCACCCGGCGCTGCAGAAGACCACCACCGGCGAGCGGAAGATCGTCGACTGGGTGACGGCGACCGACCCGATCGTCGACAGCGACGCGACGTGGCGGCCGATGGTCACCGCGGTCTCGGGCCCCACCTTCACCTACAGCGGCCAGACTTGGACGGCGCCCGCCGGGTCGTACCAGGTCAGCACCTTCAGCGAGGCCGCGACCACGGGCGGCGACGCCAAGGGTGACGCGAACCGGGACGGGGACACCACCGACAAGTGGGGCGTCCTCTACGACGCCGCCGCCGGGACCGTCCGCGTCGACCTCAACAACAACCACGACTTCGGCGACGACGCGCCGATGAAGCCGTACAAGGACGGTTACCAGGTCGGCTACTTCGGGACCGACGACCCGTCCACCGACGTCGTGGAGCGCCAGCCGTTCGTCGTGCAGATCCGCAAGGACGTGCCGATGGACCCCTACGGCGGCGACTGGGTCGGCAAGAAGGCCGACTTCGTCAACATCGGCGTCATCGAGTCCGAGCACGGCACCCACGTCGCCGGCATCACCTCCGCCAACGGTCTGTTCGGCGGGAAGATGAACGGCGCCGCCCCCGGCGCGAAGATCGTCTCGTCCCGTGCCTGCACCTGGAGCGGCGGCTGCACCAACGTCGCGCTCACCGAGGGCATGATCGACCTCGTCGTGAACCGCGGTGTCGACATCGTCAACATGTCGATCGGCGGCCTCCCGGCCCTCAACGACGGCAACAACGCCCGCGCCGAGCTGTACACCCGGCTCATCGACACCTACGGCGTGCAGCTCGTGATCTCGGCCGGCAACTCCGGCCCGGGCGCCAACACCATCGGCGACCCCGGTCTGGCCGACAAGGTGATCTCGGTCGGCGCGACCATCTCCAAGAAGACCTGGGCCGCCAACTACGGCTCGGTCGTGGAGAAGAAGTACGCCATGATGCCCTTCTCCTCGCGCGGCCCGCGTGAGGACGGCGGCTTCACCCCGACCCTGTCCGCGCCGGGTGCCGCGATCAACACCACCCAGACCTGGCTGCCGGGCTCCCCGGTCGCCGAGGCGGGCTACGCGCTGCCGGCCGGCTACTCGATGCTGCAGGGCACGTCCATGGCGTCCCCGCAGGCCGCGGGTGCGAGCGCACTGCTGCTCTCCGCCGCCAAGCAGAAGAACATCGAGCTGAAGCCCGCCGCCCTGCGCACGGCTCTCACCTCAACCGCCGATCACATCAAGGGTGTTCAGGCGTACGAGGAGGGCGCGGGCCTCATGAACATCGGCGACGCCTGGGAGTCCATCAAGGACGGGGCGAGCTCGCACGACTACACGGTGAAGGCCCCGGTCGACACCGCGATCGACTACGCCCTGAAGACGCCGGGCTTCGGCACCGGTCTCTACGACCGCGAGGGCGGTCTGAAGGCCGGGCAGAAGAAGACGTACGACGTCACGATCACCCGAACCTCCGGCGCGGACAAGGCAGTTCGCCACGAGCTGTCCTTCGGGAACAACGCCGGTGACACCTTCCGGATCGTCGGCTCGGACGAGGTGAAGCTGCCGCTGAACCAGCCGGTGACCGTCAAGGTGCAGGCCGCTCCGAAGTCCGCGGGCATCAAGAGCGCGATCCTCGAGGTCGACGACCCGAAGACGGAGGGGATCGACAAGCAGGTCCTCAGCACCGTCGTGGTCTCGGCGCCGGTGAAGTACACCTACTCCGCGTCGAACACGGTGCAGCGCAACAGCACGCAGTCGTACTTCGTGACCGTGCCCGAGGGCGCCAAGTCGCTGGAGGTCGCGATCGGCGGGCTGAAGGACAAGAGCCAGACCCGCTTCATCTCGATCCACCCCTACGGCGTTCCGGTCGAGGACACCGGCACCCCGTACTGCTACAGCAACTACCCGAACACCAACGGCTGCAAGCCCGACGTGCGTTCGTACGCGGACCCGCAGGCCGGCGTCTGGGAGATCGAGGTCGAGTCGCGCCGTACGTCGCCGCTGCTCGACAACCCGTACAAGCTGGACGTCGCCGTCTACGGCGCGGCCTTCGACCCGGAGACCGTGACCGTCCCCGAGGCGAAGGTCGGCACCCCGGCCGCCGTCTCCTGGAAGGCGACCAACAAGTTCGCCGCCCTCGACGGCAAGCTGGTCGGCGGCCCGCTCGGCTCGTCGAAGTCGGCCCGCCCGACCATCAAGGAGGGCGAGACCCAGACCACCACGGTCGAGGTGCCCGCGGGCGCCAAGTCCCTCGACGTCGCCATCGGCAACGTCTCGGACGCGGCCGCCGACCTCGACCTGACGGTCACGGACAAGGACGGCAACGTGGTCGGCCAGTCCGCCGACGGCGACTCGGAGGAGGCGGTCTCCGTCGCCTCGCCCGCCGCCGGTACCTACACCGTCGAGGTGGTGGGCTACTCGGTCCCGTCCGGCTCCACGGCGTACGACTACCAGGACGTCTTCTTCTCCTCGTCCCTGGGCACCGTCACCGTCGACGACTCGACCCCGGTCAAGCTCGGCACGGGCGACTCGGCGACCGTCTCCGGCAGCGTCACCGCCGCGGCGGCCGCTCCGGAGGGCCGCGAGTTCTTCGGCCAGGTCCAGCTGGTGAACGCACGCGGCACGGTCGCGGGCATCGGCAGCGTGAAGATCGAGAAGGTCACGCCGTAGTCACCGGCACGGCCGGCCGTACTCGGTAGTGCGGCTGTGAGGGCGGGCGTCCGTACGGGCGCCCGCCCTTTCCCGTGCCTCACCCACCTCACTCGCAGGTGATGTCGGCCGACTCGGGCAGCGCCCGGGTGAGCCCGGCGCGTTCGTGGGCGATCGCCTTCTCGCCGACGAGCACGTAGTCCGGGGTGGCGGCCTGCTGCGGGAGCGCCACAAGGAGGTGGTCGCCCTTGTGGAGGGCCTTCTGGACGGCGCCCTCGTCGAGCACGAAGGTGATCTCCTTCTCGGACTTCTCCGGCTTGTACCAGTGGGTCACGTCCAGGGTGATCCGCTCCTGGTCGGCGGTTCCGGGCACCTGCTCGACCTCCGTGACCCTGCCCTCGGCGACCAGGCGGGCGCAGGCGAGATAGCCGGGGCTGGAGAAGGCGGAGCCGGGCGCGGCGGACTCCGCCGCCTTGGCGCCCGAGTCGCTGCTCGAGGTACTGGCGGCACCGCCGCCCTGCGCCAGCAGCCACGCCATCCCCGCCAGCACACCCGCGACGCCGGCCACCGCCACGGTGCCGAAGGCGAACCTGCGCACCATGCGCCGGTCCCGCGGCGCCCGTACCGCAGCGGGTGTCCGCACGGGCCGTGCCTCCTCGGCCAGCGCGTCCCCGATGATCCCCAGGTGTTCCTTCAGCAGGGCCAGGTCGGCCTCGGCCTTGCGGTGCCCGGCCATGAAGGCGGCATCCGCACGGGCCTCGTCCGGCAGCTCCGCGCCGGTGATCGCGGCCATCAGCGCGTCGGCGCCGTCGTAGGCCTCGTGGGTCTCGTGTTCGGCGGTCATGTCACACCACCTCGTCCTCGTGCAGGCGGGTGCGCAGAGCCCGTACCGCCGTGTGCAGCCTGCTCTTGACCGTGCCCTCCGGGACGCCGAGCTCCTCGGCTATCGAGCGGACCGGCAGATCGGCGTAGAAGCGCAGGACGAGGACCTGGCGCTGGGAGTCGGGCAGCTCGTCGAGGCCCTGGGCCACGGCGAGGGACAGCACGCTGGTGTCCTCGCCCGAGGGGTGCTCCAGCTGCCGCAGGGAGGCCAGGCGCTCGCCGATCCGCTCCTGGCGGCGCTTGGCGCGGTGCCAGTCCATGGCCAGGTTGGAGGCGACGACCGCCGCCCACGCGGAGACGTCGCGCGGCGCCTCGTGCCCCTTCGCCGCGCGCTCCAGCAGCCGCAGCCGCACCTGCTGCACCCCGTCCGGCAGATCCGTCTGCGGCACCCCGCCCAGCGCGAGCACCGCCCGCACCCGGCGTTCCTGGGCCGCGTCCAGAGGATCACCCTGATCGTCCTCCTGGGCCCGCCGGGCCTTTCTGCGCAGCACAAGCCACCCCCTCACCGCGTTTCCTCTACGACGCCGCAGCGCACGGAAACGTTCGGCGGATCCCCGGGAAAATTGTCCAGAGGCGTACGTCACACCCTTCGGCGTTCCACTCCTCGGGCATGCTGCGCAAAGAATTGGACAGGCGGACCCGGGTCGGCCGCATGATGGAAAAGCCGCAGACATTGCAAGAAGCCGCAGAGCTGCTCGAAGCGCAGACATGCGCGAACACGTAGAGGGAGTCGCCGTGAGGGTCGGAATCGTCGGAGCCACCGGTCAGGTCGGCACGGTCATGCGCAGGATCCTCGCGGAGCGGAACTTCCCGCTGGACGAGCTGCGCCTGTTCGCCTCGGCCCGCTCGGCCGGGACGGTCCTGGACGGCGTGACGGTGGAGGACGCGGCGACCGCCGACTACTCCGGCCTGGACATCGTGCTGTTCTCCGCGGGCGGCGCGACCTCGAAGGCGCTGGCCGAGAAGGTCGCCGCGCAGGGCCCGGTCGTGATCGACAACTCCTCCGCTTGGCGCAAGGACCCCGAGGTCCCCCTCGTCGTCTCCGAGGTGAACCCGCACGCGATCGCCGACCGCCCCAAGGGCATCATCGCCAACCCGAACTGCACGACGATGGCCGCGATGCCGGTCCTGCAGGTGCTGCACGCCGAGGCGGGCCTCGAAGCGCTGGTCGTCGCCACGTACCAGGCGGTGTCCGGCTCGGGCCTCGCGGGCGTGGCCGAGCTGCACGGCCAGGCGCAGAAGGTGATCGGCGACGCAGACAAGCTCACCCACGACGGCGCCGCTGTCGACTTCCCGGAGCCCGGCGTCTACAAGCGCCCCATCGCCTTCAACGTGCTCCCCTTCGCGGGCAACCTCGTCGACGACGGCCTGAACGAGACCGACGAGGAGCAGAAGCTCCGCAACGAGTCGCGCAAGATCCTGGAGATCCCCGAGCTGAAGGTCTCCGGCACCTGCGTGCGCGTCCCGGTCTTCTCCGGCCACTCCCTCCAGGTCAACGCCCGCTTCGCGCGTCCGATCTCCCCGGAGCGCGCGACGGAGCTCCTGGCCGGCGCCCCGGGCGTCGCGCTCTCCGAGATCCCGACCCCGCTCCAGGCCGCCGGCCAGGACCCGGCGTACGTGGGCCGCATCCGCCGCGACGAGACCGTCGACAACGGCCTCGCGCTGTTCATCTCCAACGACAACCTCCGCAAGGGCGCCGCGCTGAACGCGGTACAGATCGCGGAGCTGGTCGCGGCGGAGCTGAAGGGCTAGGCCCTGCGCACCTCGTAGCGAAGCTGAAGGCCTAGGGCCTGCGCACCTCGTAGAGGAAACAGCCGTACTCGACGGCCCGGACGTGGACGAGCGCCACCGACGGGTCGTCGAACGCGTTCTGGAAGGCCGCGTCGTCGGGCGCCCCGACCAGCTCGCCGCCCAGGATGTGCCCGTCGGCCGAGTAGCGGCGGACGGTCCGGTGGGCGTTGGCGAACGGATGGCCGTCCAGGTCAGGGCCCGGGCACTCCTCGGCGTGGATGAAGACGGGCCCCTGCTCGTCGTAGGCCCCCGGCTCGGCTCCCGCCTCGGCCGCCCAGCGGCGCAGGGGCGCGTACGAGACGAGGGCGATCCGCTCACCCGGCTCGCTGCGGCGCAGACAGCAGCGCAGCGGGGCGCCGCCTTCCTCGTCGGTCACGGGGGTCATGGGGCGGCCCGCGTCGTCGGTGGTGCGCAGTTCCTTGAGGACGGACGGTTCGATGGGTCGTGCGGTGTACGTCGTCATGGGTCCAGGCTGGCGCGGGCGGGGCTGGATGACTGGCGGGATCCGGACGTGACGCTTGTGCCGCCGGTGGGTGCGACTCGGCCGGTCGTCGTCCGAGGACGAGACCCCTTCAGGGCCGAAGCACCCGACCCATGGACGGCTGCCCCGGCGGCACCCACCGGCGGACCCATCGGGAAAACCCTCGTCGCCCTCCCCACTGTCACGTGGAAGGATGACGCAACCGACACATAACGAGGAGATGACCGCGTGCCTGGCACAAACCTGACTCGCGAAGAGGCGCAGCAGCGGGCGAAGCTGCTCACCGTTGACTCGTACGAGATCGATCTCGACCTCTCCGGCGCGCAGGAGGGCGGCACCTACCGGTCCGTGACCACGGTGCGTTTCGACGTGGCCGAAAACGGGGCCGCGTCCTTCATCGACCTGGTGGCCCCGACGGTCCACGAGGTGACGCTCAACGGCGACCCGCTCGCCCCGGACAAGGTCTTCGAGGACTCCCGGATCGCGCTGCCCGGTCTGCTGGAGGGCCCCAACGTCCTGCGGGTCGTCGCCGACTGCGCCTACACCAACACCGGTGAGGGGCTGCACCGGTTCGTCGACCCCGTCGACGAACAGGCTTATCTCTACACCCAGTTCGAGGTCCCGGACGCCCGCCGCGTCTTCGCCTCCTTCGAGCAGCCGGACCTGAAGGCGACCTTCCAGTTCACCGTGAAGGCGCCCTCCGGCTGGACCGTCATCTCCAACTCACCGACGCCCGAACCCAAGGACGACACCTGGGCCTTCGAGCCGACGCCGCGGATCTCGTCGTACATCACGGCGCTCGTCGTCGGCCCGTACCACTCGGTGCACAGCGTGTACGAGAAGGACGGGCAGAGCGTACCGCTCGGCATCTACTGCCGGCCCTCGCTCGCCGAGTACCTCGACTCCGACGCGATCTTCGAGGTCACCCGGCAGGGCTTCGAGTGGTTCCAGGAGAAGTTCGACTACGCGTACCCGTTCAAGAAGTACGACCAGCTGTTCGTGCCGGAGTTCAACGCGGGCGCGATGGAGAACGCGGGCGCGGTCACCATTCGCGACCAGTACGTCTTCCGGTCCAAGGTGACCGACGCGGCGTACGAGGTGCGTGCGGAGACGATCCTGCACGAGCTGGCGCACATGTGGTTCGGCGACCTGGTCACCATGGAGTGGTGGAACGACCTGTGGCTGAACGAGTCGTTCGCCACCTACACCTCCATCGCCTGCCAGTCCTACCACCCCGACTCGCGGTGGCCGCACTCCTGGACGACGTTCGCCAACTCCATGAAGACGTGGGCGTACCGGCAGGACCAACTGCCGTCCACCCACCCGATCATGGCGGAGATCAACGACCTCGACGACGTCCTGGTCAACTTCGACGGCATCACCTACGCCAAGGGCGCGAGCGTCCTGAAGCAGCTCGTCGCGTACGTCGGCATGGACGAGTTCTTCGCGGGCGTGCAGGCGTACTTCAAGCGTCACGCGTACGGCAACACGCAGCTGTCCGACCTGCTGGGCGCGCTGGAGGAGACCTCCGGCCGTGACCTGGGGACCTGGTCGGAGAAGTGGCTGAGGACGGCGGGCATCAACATCCTCCGTCCCGAGGTCGAGACGGACGCCGACGGCGTCATCACCTCCTTCGCCATCCGCCAGGAGGCCCCCGCCCTGCCGGCCGGTGCCAAGGGCGCGCCGACGCTCCGCCCGCACCGCATCGCCGTCGGCCTGTACGAACTCGACGACGAGACCGGCAAGTTGGTGCGTGCCGAGCGCATCGAGCTGGACGTCGACGGCGAACTGACCGCCGTACCGCAGCTGGTGGGCAAGCGCCGCCCGGCCGTCGCACTGCTCAACGACGACGACCTGTCGTACGCCAAGGTCCGCCTCGACGAGCAGTCCCTCGCGTTCGTCACCGAGCACCTCGGCGACTTCGAGTCCTCGCTCCCCCGCGCCCTGTGCTGGGCCTCGGCCTGGGACATGACCAGGGACGCGGAGCTCGCGACCCGCGACTACCTCTCCCTGGTCCTGTCGGGCATCGGCAAGGAGTCCGACATCGGTGTCGTGCAGTCGCTGCACCGCCAGGTGAAGCTGGCGATCGACCTGTACGCCGACCCGGCCACCCGCGAGGCCCTGCTCACCCGCTGGACCGACGCCACGCTGGCGCACCTGCGTGCGGCCGCGCCCGGCAGCGACCACCAGCTGGCGTGGGCGCGGGCGTTCGCGGCGACGGCCCGGACGCCGGAGCAGCTGGACCTGCTGGAAGCGCTGCTCGACGGTTCGCAGACGATCGAGGGTCTGGTCGTCGACACCGAGCTGCGCTGGGCGTTCGTGCAGCGGCTCGCCGCGGTCGGCCGCTATGACGAGGCGGAGATCGCCGGCGAGTACGAGCGGGACAAGACCGCCGCCGGCGAGCGGCACGCGGCGAGCGCCCGCGCCGCCCGGCCGACCGAGGAGGCGAAGGCGGAGGTCTGGGCGTCGGTCGTCGAGTCCGACAAGCTGCCGAACGCCGTCCAGGAGGCGGTCATCGGCGGCTTCGTCCAGACCGACCAGCGTGAGCTGCTCGCCCCGTACACCGAGCGGTACTTCGAGGTGGTCAAGGGCATCTGGGACTCCCGTTCGCACGAGATCGCCCAGCAGATCGCGATCGGCCTCTACCCGACCGTCCAGGTGTCGCAGGAGACGCTGGACAGGACGGACGCCTGGCTGGCCTCGGCCGAGCCCAGCGCGGCCCTGCGCCGCCTGGTCTCCGAGTCCCGCTCGGGCGTGGAGCGCGCGCTGAAGGCACAGGCGGCGGACGCGCAGGCGTAGTCGTTCGTACGACGGCAGGGGCGCCCGGCATCGTGCCGGGCGCCCCTTCGCGTGCCTGCGGTCAGCGCGGGACCATCCCGCCGGTCACGTTGACGAAGGTGCCGGTGATGCCGGCCGCGTGGCCGGAGGCGAGGAACACGGCCGTGGCGGCGACGTCGGCGAGGGTGGGGTTGCGGCGGGTCATGCGCATCCCGGCGAGGTTGTCGATGATGCCCTGGACGGCGGCGGCGTCGATGGCGGGGTTGACCGCGGCGAGCTTCTCGACGGTGAAGGTCTCGGGCACCCCGGCCGCCCACAGGCCGACGGCCCGCACCCCGCGCGGCCCGCACTCCACCGCCAGGTTCCGCACCAGCGTGTCGATGGCGGCGTCGGCCGGTCCCGTGCCGCCCATCATCGGACTGCCGTGCGCGGAGCCGCTGTTGAGGGTGAGGATCACGCCGGAACCGCGCTCGGCCATCCGGCGGGCGGCGCCGCGGGCCGTGAGGAAATTGGCGCGGACGCCGTTGAGCAGGGGCCGCAGGAAGTCGTCCACGGGCATGTCGGTGAGCGGGGCGCCCTGTACGTCGCCGCGCGTGACGAGGTTGAACGAGATGTCGACGTCGCCGACGCCGGCGAGATGCTCCTCCACGGCCGCCTCGTCGAGGGCGTCCACGACGGCGACCTCGGCGCCCTTGATGTCGTCGGCCACCGCCTGAAGCGTCTCCCGGGTGCGTCCGACGAGGTGGACGCGGGCGCCCTCGGCGGCGAAGGCGCGGGCGACCGCACCGCCGATGGATCCGCCGGCGCCGTACACGATCGCGGTCTTGTCGGTGAGCAGCATGGTGATCAACTCCCTGCGGGATTCGTGTCGTACGAGTCGTACGCGTCGGTGATACAGACGCACGGCACCCCGGCCGCTCATCGGTCACAGGCGCAGGGGCAGTCCGAACGCCGGGAACAGGTGCGGCTCGAAGGACATGATCTCCACGACCCGGTCGTCGCCGTCGAAGCGGAGCACGTCGAGGACCTGGGCCCGGTACACGTTCGTACCAGGTCTGCGGACGTAACCCCCCGCCGCGAGCCGGCCGTTGGCGCGGGCGGGCAGGTGGCGCCAGTGGCCGAGGAACGCCGGTGAGGCCGGGTCGAGGTTGGGGAGGACGAACTCCAGGAGGGCGTCGCGCCCCGTGAACCAGAACGGGTTGGGCGGCATGGTGAGCGTGACGTCCTTGCTCAGCAGGTCGGTCATCGCGGCGAAGTCGAGGTGTTCGACGGCGGTCATGTACCGCTGCAGGACGGCGCGTTGGGCGTCGGTGGGCTCGGCGGGGCTCCAGTCGGCGCGCTGCCCGGGCAGCCGGTCGCGCAACGTGGGCCGGGCCCGCTGCAGGGCGCTGTTGGCCGAGGCCACGGTCAGGTCGAGGGCCTCGGCGGTCTCGGCGGCGGTCAGGCCGAGCACGTCCCGCAGGATCAGCACGGCCCGCTGGCGGGGCGGCAGATGCTGGATGGCGGCGAGGAAGACGAGCTCCAGGGTCTCCCGGGAGACGGCGGCGACGTCCGGCCGGTCCTTCTCGGCGGTGGGCAGTTCGTCGTCCGGGTAGGGCTGCAGCCAGGTCACCCGGGCGGGTGCCTCGCCGGTGCCGTGGTTCATGCCGGGCAGCGGCTCGTAGCGCTGCGGACGGCGGGCGGTGCGGCGCTGGAAGTCGAGGCAGGCGTTGGTGGCGATGCGGTACAGCCAGGTGCGTGCGCCGGCCCGCCCCTCGAAGGCGTCCCGGGCCCGCCAGGCCCGCAGGAACGTCTCCTGCACGAGGTCCTCGGCGTCGTCGTAGGAGCCGGTCATCCGGTAGCAGTGCACCTGGATCTCACGGCGGTGGGACTCGGTGAGGGCGGCGAAGTCGGCTTCCGTGAGGAGGCTTTTCGTCACGGGGGCCGGTGTGACGGAGGCCTGCCCGGCAGAGGCCTGCGTGACGGAATCGTTCGCGCTGTCCCGCGCGACCCGGGCGATGCGCCGCAACTGGGCCACGGAAGCCGACAGCTCGGTCACCCCGGAGTAGAGGACGGAGGCGGGCTGCGGCACCAGCTCCTTCACCCGCCGCCCGATGTCCTCGATCAGGCCGTTCACACTGGCCCCGGCCTGCTGCCGCCCCCGGTAGGCCTTCTGCCGGCAGGCGGCCGAGCAGTAGACGGAGCTGCGGCCCGTGCGGCCGGCCCGCGCGGGCAGCGGTTTGCCACAACTGGCACAGACCTGGGCGACCACGGGCACCTCCGGGAGTCCGGGAATTGCGTCACGCGGGGACGGTGTGACGCTATCGCGGTTCGGTCCCCGTGGGACCGGCGAGCCGCGCGGCAACCGTCCGCAACGCCTCCAGCACTCTCCCCACCGCGGCGCCCTCCTCGGCCCCCTTCCGTACGGCCGCCACCACATGCCGCCGCGGCCGGTCCGCCGTCAGCTCCCGCATCACCACGCCCTCCCTGCGCACCGCCGCCATGCGCGGTACGAGCGCGACCCCCATCCCGGCCTCGACCATCGCCAGGATCGCCGTCCACCCGGCCGCCGAATGCCCCTGGACGGGGCTGAACCCGGCCGCCTCGCAGGCCCCGCGGGTGATGTCCGACCAGGGCCCGCTCCCGCCGAAGATCCACGGCTCCCCCGCGAGATCGGCGAGCCGCAGTCCGTCCGTGTCGGCGAGGGCGTGGTCGCGGGGCAGGGCGACGTCGAGGGGGTCGGCGAGCAGCGGAACGCGGGTGAAGCGGGGGTCGGCCGCCGTCGGGGCCTGCGCGGCGAGGGACAGCGCGAGGTCGACGTCCCCGGCGGCCAGCAGCTCGTACGCCTCCCCGGCCTCCGCCTCCCGCACCCGCACGGTCACCCCGGGGTGCGCGGCCCGCAGCGCCCGCACGGCGGGTACGACGAGGGCCGGTACGGCGGTGGAGAAGGCACCGACCCGCACCTCGCCGGCCTCGCCGTGCGCGTAGGCCGCCAACTCGGCGTCCGCGCGCTCCAGTTGCTCGAACACGGCCTCCGCGTGCCGGAGCACCAGCCGCGCCGCGTCCGTCAGCCGCACCCGCCGCCCCTGCGCCTCAAGCAACGGCACCCCGACCTGTTTGGCGAGGTTGGTCAGCTGCTGCGACACCGCCGACGGCGTCATCCGCAGCGCCTCGGCCGTCGCGGTCACGGTCCCCCGCTCCCTGAGCGTCCGCAGGATCTGCAGCTTCCGGATGTCCCACTCGGCCATGGCGGCAACCTATACGGCGGCCGTCTCAGGACCGCGCCGCGGCGCCCAGTGCGACCCCGCCCAGGATCAGCGCCATGCACAGGGCCTGCGTCCAGCCGATCGCCTCGCCGAGCACCGCCCAGGACAGCAGCGCCACACACACGGGCTGCAGGTAGTAGACGACGCCGGCCCGGCTCGGGCCGACCAGGGCGATCGCCTTGTTCCACGCGAAGAAGGCGACGGCGGAGGAGACGACGCCGACGTAGAGGAGGGGGAGGACGGTGCCGGGCGTCGGCGTGAAGCCGCCCTGGACGGTGAGACTCACGGCCTGGGCGGGCAGGAGGAGGACCGTGCCGAGGAGGAAGGTGGTGAACAGGAAGCCCGCACCGCCGAGTTCGGCCGGCTTGCGTCGCACCAGCACGCTGTACGAGCCGAAGCAGCAGGCCGCGGCGATCATCCAGAGGTCACCGGCGGCGAGGCCCGCCCCGCCGCCGACGAGCAGCACCACCCCCGCGCACGCCGTCAGCAGCCCGGCGACCCGGCGCCCGCCCAGCCGTACGCCGCCCGCCCGCTCGAACGCCGCCATCAGCACCGGCGAAGCGGCCATGATCATGCCCATGTTGGCGGCCGGTGTGGTCGCCCCGGCCTGGTTGACGAGGGTGTTGTACACGGTCACGCCGAGGAGCGAGGCGAGCAGCACGAAGCCGAGGTGCCGCCGTATCGACTCCCGCTGCCGCCAAGCCTGCCGGGCCCCGAACGGTGCCACGGCCACGAGCGCCACCAGCCAACGCCAGAACGCCTGTTGCACCGGCGGCACGCTGTCGTGCAGCGCCCGGGAGGTGACGAAGCTGCCGGACCAGACGACGGTGGCCAGGGCGGCGAGGGCGAGCCCGAGGAGCGGGGTGTTGCGGGTGGCGGTGGGGGTCTCGGTCGTAGGGGCGGTCCGGTGCAGGACGGCGGCCACGGATGTCCTTTCGCTGGTCGGTGATACCGGGGATCCGGTCTGGATCCGGTGCGTCCGGATGATCCCGGCAACCCCGGTGGATCTACCGTTGCAGCGCCCCACTTGTCACGTCCATCGAATCTTTTCGACGATTCCTTTCAGCTGAGCTGAACAATGGCCGGGGGCCACCGCCGCCACCGCTCGCGCGCGACCCCAGCTGTCCCGCCACCGTCGCCCCGAACGCCAGGGCCATGCCCGCCAGTTGGACGGGGCCCAGGGCCTGCCCGAGGGCCGCCCAGCCGACGACCGCCGCGGTCAGCGGGGACAGCGGGCCGAGGAAGGTGACCTGGGTGGCGGTGAGCCGGCCGATGCCGCGGAACCAGAGCCAGTAGGCGACGGCCGTGTTGGCCAGGGCGAGGTAGAGATAGCCGCCGACCGCGCGGGCGTCCAGCGCGGGCGGCGCACCCTCGACCAGGAGGGCGAGGGGGGCGATGAGCAGGCCGCCCGCGGTCAACTGCCAGCCGGTGAGGGCCAGTGGGCCCACACCGTCGGGGCGGCCCCACCGCTTGGCCAGCACCGTGCCGGTCGACATCGACGCGGTCGAGGCGAGGGCGGCCAGGACACCGACGGGATCGAGCGCCCCGGCCGCCTTCAGTACGACGAGGCTGACACCGAACGCGGCCACGACCCCGGCGAGCACCGCCCGCCCGGTCGGCCGCTGCCCCAGCAGCAGCGCCGACAGCCCGACCACGAACAGCGGCCCGATCGAGCCGACGACGGCCGCCATGCCGCCGGGCAGCCGGTACGCGGACAGGAACAGCAGCGGGAAGAAGGCGCCGATGTTCAGCGCGCCGAGGACGGCGGCCTTCCACCACCAGGCGCCGCGGGGCAGGACGCGGGCGAGCGCCAGCAGGAGCAGACCGGCGGGCAGGGCGCGCGTCAGAGCGGTGAACAGGGGGCGGTCGGCCGGCAGGAACTCGGTCGTGACCGCGTAGGTCGTGCCCCAGGAGACGGGGGCGAGGGCGGTGAGGAGTGCGGTCGCGGGCCGTTTCATGGCCGGGTCCCCCATCGAATGCGACATGCCACCCGGAGGTAGCTTGGTAGAAAGTAGCTTACCTCTAAGCTACTTTCCGTCAAGCCACTTTCTTGCGATCGAGTCATCCCCGGGCGGATACTCACCGCATGAGTGCACAGGCCAAGGACCCCGTCGACGCGATCATCGAGCAGTGGGCCGAGGTGCGGCCCGACCTCGACACCGCCGCGATGGAGGTCTTCGGGCGGATCTTCCGGCTGTCGCGCGCGATGGGCGACCGGATGGAGAAGGCGTACGCACCCCACGGGATCTCGCGCGGCGAGTTCGACGCCCTCGCCACCCTGCGCCGCTCCGGCGAGCCCTACACCCTCTCGCCCCGCCAGCTCTCGGCGACGCTGATGCTCACCACCGGCGGCATGACCGGCCGCCTCGACAAACTGGAACGCGCGGGCCTGCTCCGCCGCTCCCCCGACCCGCACGACCGCCGGGGTCTCCAAGTGACGCTCACGGAGAAGGGGTTGAGCGTCGTCGACGAGGCGGTCGCCGCCGGTCTCGCCACCGAGGCGGCGGCCCTGTCCGCCCTGGACGCCGAACAGGCCGGCCAACTGGCCGACCTGTTGCGCGAGTTGCTCGCGGGGACACGCGACTCCCAGTAGTCGAAGGGCCGTTCACCCCACGTGGGTGGCGAGCGCGCCCTCGATCGCCGCGGCGTCCGCCGAGTCCGCCGCCCAGGCCACGTATCCGTCGGGGCGCACCAGCACGGTCGTACGGCGGTCGCTCGCCCAGCGCTCCACCGCCAGCCGGTCCTTTCGGGCGCCCTGCTCCTCGTGGGCCTCGGGGGTGATCAGCACGAAGCGGCCGCCGCGCAGGGCCTCGTAGAGGCGGCCGCCCTGCAGGGCGACGTCCGGGACGCGGGTGCCGGTGAGGCGGTGCGAGCCGCGGGGGGCCGCGTAGTCGTAGCCGATGCCCGTGAGCCGGCCGACCGCCTTGCGGCGGGCGGGGGCGACGTTGTTGAGGACGGTGGTGAGCACCGACCGCAGCGCCAGCGTCCAGGGGCGCTTGGCCATGGCGAGGCGGACGATGCCGCCGCTGCTGCGGAGCACGGACCTGCCGACGGGGTGGCGCTCGGCCTGGTAGGTGTCCAACAGGGCGCTGTCCGCATACCCGTTGACCACCTGGGCCAGCTTCCAGCCGAGGTTGGCCGCGTCCTGCAGACCGGTGTTCATGCCCTGGCCGCCGGCCGGGGTGTGGACGTGCGCGGCGTCACCGGCGAGGAAGACGCGGCCGACGCGGTAGGCGGGCGCCTGGCGTTCGTCGCTGTGGAAGCGGGACATCCAGCGGGCGTCGCGCATGCCGTAGTCGCGGCCGAGCGCGAGCCGGGCGATCTCCTTGACCTCGTCGAGCTCGAGCGGCTCGTCGTCGGAGACGTTGCGGCTGCGGTTCCAGCCGATGACGCGGTAGTAGCCGTCGCGGAAGGGCGCGATGAAGGCGAAGGCGTCACCGACGGTGTTGACGGTGAGGAGGGTGTCGGGCTGCTCGTCGAGGAGTACGTCCGCGAGGACGACCGAGCGGATCACGGAGTGCCCGGGGAAGGGCAGCCCGATCGCGTCGCGCACGGCGCTGCGCATGCCGTCGGTGCCGACCACGTACGCGGCGCGCAGGGTCTCGGTCTCCCCGGCGGGGGTGCGGACCTCGACACTCACCGCCTCAGCGTCCTGCGACAGCGCCGTCATCTCGGTCTCGTACCGGAAGTCCACGCCCGCCTCGACCGCCCGCCGCTCCAGCGCCTTCTCCACCTCGTACTGCGGGAGGACCAGGAGGTGGTTGAAACGGGAGGGGAGGGGGGCGAGGTCGACGGTGAGGCGGCCGAAGAGGCGGAGGCGGTCCAGCGGTTGGCCGAGGGCCTCCAGTCCATCGGCGAGACCGCGGGCGTCGAGCTGCTCCAGGGCGCGGGCGTGCAGGACGAAGGCGCGGGAGAGGTTGCTGATGTGGTGCGCGCGCCGTTCGAGGAGGGTGACGCGGACGCCGGCGGTGGCGAGGTCCCCGGCGAGGAGAAGGCCGGTGGGACCGGAGCCGACGACGATCACGGCAGGGGTGGCGGTGCCGTTCATGGTGACCTCCTGTTGCCGACATTCGCTTGCCAACGCGTGCTTGCCAACGCTCGCTGGCCCACGCCTGCTTGCCAACCCTTGCTGGCAAACATCCGTTTGCCAACATCTGTTGACCAACGCTTGTTGGCGACGATAGAGCTATCCACAGGCCGGAGTCAACACTTGTTGGCCAACACGGGTTGACCTACGCTCGTAGGCATGAACGGGAACCACAGCGGCAGCAGCAGCTCCGGCGGCAGCGGGACACGCCGCCGCTCCGACGGCACACGTGACGCCATCCTCATCGCGGCCCGCGAACGCTTCGCGGCCGACGGTTACGAGCGGGCCACCATCCGCGCCATCGCCAAGGGCGCCCGCATCGATCCGTCGATGGTGATGCGCTACTACGGCAACAAGGAGGGCCTGTTCGCGGCAGCCGTAGCGATCGACCTGAGACTGCCGGACATGGCTTCACTGCCCCGGGACGTGGTCGGCCGGGTGCTGGTGACGCACTTCCTGCGGACCTGGGAGAAGAGCGAGGAGCTCACGGCGCTGCTCCGGGTCGGCGCGGCAGGCCGGGCCGGGGCCGAGCGGATGCAGGGCATCTTCCGGGAGCAACTGCTGCCGGTCGCCCGCCAGGTGTGCCCCGATCCCGAGCAGGTCCCCGCGCGGGCCGCGCTCGCGGCGTCACAGCTGCTCGGAGTGGCGCTGACCCGTTACGTCCTGCGGATCCCGCCGGCGGTGGCACTGCATCCCGAGGAGATCGTCGCGTGGCTGGCACCCACGCTGCAGCGGTATCTGACCGCGCCGAGCCCGTGAGAACACACCCCGCGAGATCGCACGAGGACACACTGAGGGCGCCGGCCTCACCGACGTGCGGTGCGGCCGACGCCCTCGGAAATAGCGTGAGGTCGAACCGGGGTCAGGCCTTGGCCTTGGCCTTCGGCTGACGGTCCTTGGACCCGTCCAGGACCATCACCAGGCCCGCGATGATCGCGAACAGGGCGAGGGGAGCCAGGACGTAGAGGCTCAGCGTCTCGATGACGCTCAGGCCCTTGCCGGGGTCGTCGCCGTCGTCGCGCGTCAGCGCGAGCGCGGGGGACGACATGAGCAGCATCATCAGCGTCGTACCGGCAGCCAGGGCCCCGGCGCGCAGAGCGTTCTTCTTGTCCACGGTGCCAAAAATATCGAACGCCGAATGGGTGCGCTCGTCCGGGGGTGCCGTACGAGGTCCGGGCCCCTCCCTACCCCGGCCGCACCGGACGCAGCACCTCGATCAGCGCGTGCAGCCGCGGTGACCCCGCCAGCTCCTCCAGCGTCACCGGGCGGCCCTCCGCGTCCGCGATCGGCAGGCGCCAGTTCGGGTACTGGTTCCAGGTGCCCGGGAGGTTCTGGGGGCGGCGGTCGCCGACCGTGTCGGGGAGCCAGATGCCGAGCATGCGGGACGGGGTGTGGAGCAGGAAGCGGTGGACGGCCTGGATCTCGGCCTCCTCCTCCGACGCCCCGTGGGCGCCGCTCGTGCCGTCCAGCAGGCCGAGGCGGGCGAGCAGGCCCAGCCACTCCCCCGTGTCGTTCGCCGCCTCCGCGCGCTCCTCCTGAAGCGGGCGGGTCAACAGGCCGAGGCGGTCGCGCAGTTCGACGTGTTCGCCGGTGAGGCGGGCGGCGGTGGGCGGCAGGTCGTGGGTGGTGGCGGTGGCCAGGCAGTCGGCGCGCCAGCGCTCCGGGGGCAGCGGGCGGCCGTCGCCGCCCCAGTCCCGTTCGAACCACAGGACCGAGGTGCCGAGCACCCCGCGCTCGCGCAGCGTCTCGCGTACGCCGGGTTCGACCGTGCCCAGGTCCTCGCCGATGACGACGGCGCCGGCGCGCGAGGCCTCGAGGACGAGGACGGCGAGCATGGCCTCGGCGTCGTAGCGGACGTAGGTGCCCTCCGTGGGCGGGTGCCCCTGTGGCACCCACCAGAGGCGGAACAGGCCCATGACGTGGTCGATGCGCAGGGCGCCGGCGTACCGGAACAGGGCTCTGAGCAGGCGGCGATACGGCTCGTAGCCCGACTCGGCCAGGCGGTCCGGTCGCCAGGGCGGCAGCCCCCAGTCCTGGCCCCGCGCGTTGAAGGCGTCCGGCGGCGCGCCCACCGACATGCCGGCCGCGAAGTACTCCTGCTGCGCCCAGGCGTCGGCGCCCTCGGGGTGCACCCCGACCGCCAGGTCGTGCACGATCCCGACCGGCATCCCGGCCTCGCGCGCGGTGAGCTGGGCGTCGGTGAGCTGGGCGTCGGTGAGCCAGGCCAGCCGGGAGTGGAAGTCCACCCGGTCCCTCAACTCCCCGCGGGCGCGGGCCGTTTCGGCCGAGCGGGGCTCGCGCAGGGCGGCGGGCCACCGGCTCCAGTCGGAGCCGTGGACCTCGGCGAGGGCGTACCAGGTGGCGTGGTCCTCGAGGGCCTCGCCCTGCTCGGCGAGGAAGTCGACGTACGCGGCGCGCCGCCCGGGCCCGAGTTCCACCTCGCGGATCAGTTCCAGCGCCTCGCGCTTGAGCGCCCACACCCCGTCCCGGTCGATCAACGCGCCCTTCTCCAGCACCGATTCGCGCAGTTCTGCGGCGCGCCCCAGCAGTGTCCGCAGGCGCTCGCGGTCCTCGACGTAGGCGTACTCGGGGACGTCCTCGACGCGCAGGTGCACGGGGTCGGGGAAGCGGCGGGAGGAGGGGCGGTAGGGGGAGGGATCGGTGGGGGTGCCGGGTACGGCCGCGTGCAGCGGGTTGACCTGGACGAATCCCGCGCCGAGCGCACGGCCGGCCCAGGCGCCGAGTTCGGCGAGGTCGCCGAGGTCGCCCATGCCCCAGGAGCGGTGGGAGAGCAGGGAGTAGAGCTGGACGAGCAGGCCGTACGAGCGGGCGGTGGGCGTGGGCAGCCGGGGCGGGGCAACGACGAGGTGCGTCTCGGCGGTGCGGCCGTCGGGTGCCGTGGCCGTCAACCGGTGGACGCCGGGCGGGAGTTGCTCGGCGGAGGTACGTGTCTCACCCTGCTCGGTCTCGATGCGCAGCCGGGTGCCGTCCGGGAGGGCCGTGAGCGCGGGGGACGTGCCGCCGCTCCAGAGCACCACCGTCGGCGGCAGCAGCCGCTCGCTCAGCTCCCGCTCGCGGGCGGCGAGCGCGGCGCGGCTGGTCTCGGGGGTGCCCGTGTCGATGCCGAGGGCGGCCAGGGCGAGGGTGACGGCGGTGGCCGAGGCCGCGACCGTGCGGTCCGGGGAAGGGCTGTAGGAGGTGGCGACGCCGTGCAGTACGGCGAGCCGGGACAGGTCCTCGGAGGGCGGTTCGGGCGACCCCTGCGCTGTCATCCAGGGCCTGCCTTTCGGATCAGGTCGGCTGTACGAAACGGTGCCTTCGGGCCGCCCCGAGCGGGGTCTGGTGCGTGCAGCTGCAAGGCGGAGGAGGGAGTCGACGCGGAGCGTCGGCGAGTGACGACAACGCGGCAGATGTGCGTGCCAGGGCCCGCGACGCCGGGCTGATCCGAAAGGCAGGCCCTAGGGCCTCGTGCAGTCCGGCTCGGGGGCCGCCGCCTCGCTGGTCAGGGGGGCGGCGTCGGCGAGCGGCGGCTCGCTGGTGAGGGGCTCGGCCTCGGGCAGGGGCGGTTCGCTGGTGAGCGGGGTCTCGGCGCAGGCGCTCTCCGCACTGAAGGCGCACAGATAGGGATCGGGTTCGGCGAACGCCTCACGTTTGGAGAGGGCCGAGAGCAGAAGATGTGCCGATGCGGCCACGGGGGCCTCCTTGTCGAGTACGGCGACCTTTTGGGTTACCGCAGCCCTACCCAGCGGGCGCGACGGCAGACGTATGGAACGGAAGTACGTGCCTCTCCTCACATTCTGGGGGCCACCGCGCCGCCCCGCCCTTCCCGGACGGAAGCTCTCCCCGGAGCGCTTCCCCGAGTCCTTCCCCGACTTTCTTCCCGAAAGCTCTTCCCTCGATCACTATTCACTCAGTACATGTATCGAGTGCATAATGCTCGGCATGAGCACCCGCCACATCCTGCTGGGGCTGCTCGCCTCGGGGCCGAGCCATGGCTACGACCTGAAGCGACGCCACGACGAACGTTTCCCGCAGGCCCGTCCGCTGGCCTACGGGCAGGTCTACACGACCCTGCAGCGCCTGGTCCGGGACGGCCTCGCCGAGGTCGAGGGCACCGACTCGGACGGTGGCCCGGAGCGGACGACCTACCACTCGACCGACGACGGATCGCGTGAACTGGCCCGGTGGGCCGGGGAGATCACCCCGCCCGCGCCGTTCGTGACGAACGAGATCTTCGCCAAGGTCGTCGTCTCGATCCTGTCCGGCGGCGACCCGGCCTCCTATCTGCTGGCGCAGCGCGCCGCGCACATGGAGCGGATGCGGGAGCTCACGGCGGTCAAGACCGGGAAGAGCGCCGACCTCGCGACGGTGCTCTCGGCGGACTACGCCCTCAACCACCTCGACGCCGACCTCCGTTGGATGACCACCACGGCGGCCCGGCTCACCACCCTGACCGCGGAGGTCGACGCAGCATGAGCAACGGGGACAGCCCAGACACCACGGTGCCGCTCCTGGCGGCCCGCGACCTCACCAAGGCGCACGGCAGGACAGAGGCCCTGCGCGGCGCCTCGGTGGAGCTGCGGGCCGGCGAGATCCTCGCCGTGACCGGCGCCAGCGGCAGCGGGAAGTCCACGCTGCTGCACTGCCTGGCCGGCATCGTCCGCCCGGACGCGGGCGCGGTGACGTATGCCGGGGAGCGGCTGGACCGGCTGCCGGAGAAACGGCTGAGCGAGCTGCGCCGCACCGAGTTCGGTGTGGTCTTCCAGTTCGGGCAGCTCATTCCCGAGCTGACGGCGCTGGACAATGTCGCACTGCCGCTGATGCTGGCCGGAACACCCCGTCCCGAGGCGCAGGCGCGGGCCGGTGAGTGGCTGGAGCGGTTCGGCGTACGGGCGCAGGAGGCGCTGCGGCCCGGCGAGATGAGCGGCGGCCAGGCCCAACGGACGTCCCTGGCACGGGCGTTGATCACCGACCCGAAGGTCGTCTTCGCCGACGAGCCGACCGGCGCGCTGGACTCCCTGGCGACCGAGCAGGTGATGACGTCCCTGATCCACACGGCCCGCGACGCGGGCACCGCCGTACTCCTGATCACCCACGATGCCCAGGTGGCGGCGTACGCGGATCGTGAGGTGCGGCTGAGCGACGGGGCCGTGGTCACGGCGGGGGTGACGGCATGAGGACCGATCTGCGGCTGGCCTGGCTGCTCACCCGGGGTTCGGACCGGCGGGAGTGGTGGCGGGTCGGGCTCATGGGGGTCGGGGCCGGGCTGGCGAGCGGGCTCGGGATGGTGATCGCCGTGCTGCTGCCGCTGGACGGCCACCACCGCATGTCCGTGGGCGGTGGTCTGCTCGACGAGCCCGGCACCCGCATCGGCGTGATCTTCGCGCTGCTGATGCTGTTCATCCCGGTGCTCGGCTTCCTCGGCCAGTGCGCCCGGATCGGCGCCGTGCACCGGGACCGCAGGCTGGCCGCGCTGCGCCTGGCGGGAGCCACGCCCGCCCAGGTGCGGCGGATCGCGGCGCTGGAGTCGGGGCTGGCGTGTCTGGCGGGTTCGGCAGTGGCCACGGTGTTGTGCGTGCTGACCCTGCTGCGGCTGTGGCGCAGCCCCGACCCCCTGGCCTGGGCGGGCGTCGCCGTGGTGGCCGTCGGGGTGCCGGTGCTGGGCGCGGCCGTGAGCGTGCTGGTGCTGCGTCGCGTGGTGACCTCGCCGCTGGGGCGGATACGGCGGGTGCGGCCGGCCGAGGGTCCGGGGCGGATGTTCCGGGTGGCGACCGCGGCGCTCGCGCTGGCGGTGGTGTACATCGCGACCACCCCCTTCCACGAGGTCCCGTTCGAGTTCGCGCTCGCCCCGCTCACCGTGTTCGCCGTGTGCCTGCTGGTCGGCGCGGTGGCGGTGTGGCTGACCGGGGCGTCGGCCCGGCAGCTGGGCGAGGGGCTCGCCGCCCGCGCCAAAAGACCCGCGGTACTGATCGCGGCGGAAAGGCTGCGCGACGACCCGTGGGCATCGGCCCGTACCCATGCCGCGGTGCTGCTGGTCACGGTGGTGGCCTCGGGCTTCATGGGCGTACGGCAGGTGATGCTGGCGCGTGTGCACGCCCCGGACGCGCGGTACGGCGAACGGCCCGGGTTCTACGAGAACGGCCTGAACCTGACCGGCGCCGCGATCCTCGTCGCCCTCGCGCTCATGCTGACCGCGCTCGCAGTCGGCACCGCCGAGTCCGTCGCCACCCGGCGCCGGGGCCTTGCCGCGCAGACCGCGGCCGGGGTGCCGCACGCCGTACTGGCCCGGGCGCTGCTGCTGGAGACCGCGATGCCGCTGGCGCCCGCGGTCGCGGTGGCGGGCCTCGGCGGCGCGGTGATCAGCTTCTGGTACGGCTCGATCGCCTCGGCCCACGTGGCCGTGCCGGTGCCGTACACCGCGCTCCTGGTCCCGCTCGTCGTCTACCCGGCCTGCCTGCTGGCGGCGGCCACCTCGCTGCCCCTCCTGCGCCGCTCCGTCCAGCCGGCCGAGCTGCGCTACGCATGACGGTCCGGCCCCGGGGGCACAGGGGGACTCCGGGGGCGGACACTCCACGGCCGCGTGCCCTGCGGCCAGGGGTATGCGAAAGCCCGGATCGTCAGGCGGAAATGCCGTCGATCCGGGCCATGGCGGCCTCCGCGCCGTATGGCTGCAAGTACGGCAGCCAGCGCGGGTCCCTATGTCCGGTGCCGATGATGCGCCAGGCCAGGCCGGAGGGTGGAGCGGGTTTGTGGCGCAGCCGCCAGCCGATCTCGAAGAGGTGTCGGTCGGCCTTCACGTGGTTGCAGCGGCGGCAGGACGCCACCACGTTGTCCCAGACGTGCTTGCCCCCGCGGCTGCGCGGAATGACATGGTCGACGCTGGTTGCGACGCCACCGCAGTACATGCACCGGCCCCCGTCGCGCGCGAAGAGCGCCCGCCGGGTAAGAGGAACGGGCCCCCGATAGGGAACCCGGACGAATCGCTTGAGCCGGACCACGCTGGGTGCGGGGACTGTGACGGTTGCGCTGTGCATGAAGGCGCCGGATTCCTCCAGGGAGACAGCCTTGTTCTCCAGGACGAGGACGAGCGCGCGGCGGAGCGGTACGACGCCGAGTGGCTCGTACGACGCGTTGAGGACCAGGACATGCGGCACGGATGCCTCCTTGTGCGTCGGCGGCGCGTGGCTCGCGCCGGGACGATCTGCAGTCAGTGTCCCCTCTGGCCTGGTGGAAGCGCCACCATGTCCCGGTAACGGGCTGGGAGTGTTTTCGACCACATCTCATTCATCCCCAGGATGACGAACGGTTCATCCCCCCTGTTCATCCCCACATGAGCACGGTCTCTCCCCAGAAGACGGCAAGGATCCGCACACGATGCCCCGTTAGTGTGGTGGACCTGCCCCACCGGTGACCTTTTCGTGACCTTGAACGCGGCCACGGACGACGCCCGACCACCATCCGACCACCTGCCGCTGGGGCGGACGCAGCACCTGGAGGTACCTGCCGTGTCCTTGCCCGCCGTCCTACTGGCCGCCGGTTCGTCGCCGTCGCCGACCCCCTCGGGATCGACGACCCCGGCGGTCCCCACGCTCCAGGACGCCCAGGAGAGCGCGACCAACGCCGCCAGCTGGGTCGAGCAGAACTGGTCGACCTGGCTCTCGATCGGTCTGAGGGTCCTGCTGATCCTGGTGATCGCCGGGGTGCTGAGAGTGGTGGTGCAGCGGGCGATCACCAAGCTGATAGACCGCATGACCCGCACCGTGCAGGCCGTGGACGGCACGGCGCTGGGCGGTCTGCTGGTCAACACCGAGCGCCGCCGGCAGCGCTCGCAGGCGATCGGCTCGGTGCTGCGTTCCGTCGCGTCCTTCGCCATCCTGGGCACCGCGGCGCTGATGATCCTGGCCACGTTCGAGATCAACCTGGCGCCACTGCTCGCCTCCGCCGGTGTCGCGGGTGTGGCGATCGGCTTCGGCGCCCGCAACCTGGTCACGGACTTCCTCTCCGGCGTCTTCATGATCCTCGAGGACCAGTACGGCGTCGGCGACTCGATCGACGCGGGCGTCGCCTCCGGCGAGGTGATCGAGGTCGGTCTGCGCGTGACCAAGCTGCGCGGCGACAACGGCGAGATCTGGTACGTCCGCAACGGCGAGGTCAAGCGCATCGGCAACCTCTCCCAGGGCTGGGCGACGGCCGGCGTGGACGTGACCGTGAAGGCGAGCGAGGACCTGGACCGGGTGAAGGCCACCCTCGACGAGGTCGCCGAGAAGATGAGCGCGGAGGAGCCCTGGAACGAGCTCCTGTGGAGCCCGATCGAGGTCCTCGGCCTGGACAGCGTGCTGCTCGACTCCATGGTGGTCCGCGTCTCCGCCAAGACCATGCCCGGCAAGGCCCTCACCGTCGAACGCGAACTGCGCTGGCGCATCAAGCGCGCCTTCGACGCGGCGAACATCCGCATCGTGGGCGGCGCGACGGCTCCCCTGGGCGAGGACGAGGCCGTCGACCCGACGGCGGCGGTGGCGGCACCTTCGGTGCTCTCCAACCCCGACTCCCCGCAGGCAGCGGCAGCGTCGCCGATCGCCCAGCAGCGGCCTGCCGCGAAGTAGCGGCCGGCCGGCGTTCCGGCCAACTCCCACCGCCCCCGAGGTAACGAGTCTGTTGCCTCGGGGGCGGTTTCTATTGACGCCCGCTTCGCCCTGGGCTTACGTTCCTTTCCAGCCAATAGGAAAGTTTCCTAACAATGATCTGCGGATGGACTTACCTCGCGGGTCGCTGAGAAGCTGGGCAGTCGAAAGGCAGGTGTCGACCACATGGCAGGAACAGCCGGTACGCCGGGCACCCCGCGCGTCCTGCGCGCCATGAACGACCGCGCCGCCCTGGACCTCCTCCTGGAGCACGGGCAGCTGTCCCGCACACGGATCGGCAAGCTCACCGGCCTCTCCAAGCCGACCGCCTCCCAGCTGCTCGCCCGCCTCGAAGCGGCCGGCCTCGTCCTCGCCACCGGCACCACCGAGGGACGACCCGGCCCCAACGCCCAGCTGTACGAGGTCAATCCGGCGGCCGCGTACGCCGCCGGACTCGACGTCACTCCCGAGCGCGTCCTCGCCGCCGTCGCCGACATCACCGGCCGCACGGTGGGTTCGTTCGAGCTCCAGACCCCGGGACGGCGGCCCACCCAGCCCGTCGTCCGCCAGGTCACCGACGCCCTCGACGGCGCCGTGAAGGCCGCGGGCCTCGCCCGCGACGACGTCCACCGGCTCGTCATCGGCACCCCCGGCGCCTTCGACCCGAACACCGGCCGCCTGCGCTACGCCTCCCACCTCCCGGGCTGGCACACCCCGACCCTGCTCGACGAACTCGCCGCGGCCCTGCCGATGCCGGTCGAGTACGAGAACGACGTCAACCTCGCCGCCGTGGCCGAACAACGGCTGGGCGCGGCCCGCGGCCACGAGGACTTCGTGCTGCTGTGGAACGAGGGGGGCCTCGGTGCCGCCCTCGTCCTCGGCGGGCGGCTGCACCGCGGCTGGACCGGCGGCGCCGGCGAGGTCGGCTTCCTGCCGGTGCCGGGCGCACCCCTGGTCCGGCAGGTGACCAAGGCCAACAGCGGCGGTTACCAGGAGCTGGCCGGTTCGCAGGCCATCCCCAAGCTGGCCCGCCAGTTGGGCATCGAGGAGATCCCGTCCGGCCCGTACGCCGAGGTCGCCGCGTCTCTCGTCGCCCGCGCCGCCGAGGCCCACGAGGCCGGCGAGACCGACGGCCCGCACCGGCAGTTGCTGGAGACCTACGCGACGCACCTCGCCACCGGTCTCGCCTCCCTCGTCTCCGTCCTCGACCCGGAACTGGTCGTGCTCAGCGGCAGCTCGCTCACCATGGGCGGCGAAGTACTGCGCGCCCTGGTCCAGGACGAGTTGGAGGAACTGGCCGCCTCACGCCCCCGGCTCGTGGTCGGCGACGTCCGTGAACAGCCCGTGCTGCGGGGCGCGTTGGAAAGCGCCCTGGCGGCCACCCGCGACGAGGTCTTCAACACCTCTCGCTGACGACCCGTATCCACCTCTCGCCGAACCCCTTACTCACCCCCCGCCTTCCCTCACCCACCCCGTCCCGCCCCTGGGAGACCTTGCCATGCCCGGAATATCCCGGAAAGCGGCCCTTGCTGTCGCCGCCTCCGCCTCCCTCGCCCTCCTCGCCACCGCCTGTACCGGCCAGTCCTCCTCCGGTGCCGACGACGACGCCTCGAAGAACACGACCATCAACTTCTGGCACGCCTGGAGCGCGCCGAATGAAGTGAAGGCCGTCAACTCCCTGATCGCCGGCTTCGAGAAGGCGCACCCCAACATCCATGTGAACGTCGTCGCCAACATGACCGACGACAAGATCAACCAGGCGCTGCGCACGGGCGGTGACAAGTCTCCGGACGTCATCTCCTCCTTCACCACCAACAACGTCGGCAAGTTCTGCTCGTCGGGTGCGCTGAGCGACCTCAACCCCTTCTTCAAGAAGGCGGGCATCGACCCGGAGAAGACGTTCCCGAAGGCGATGAACGAGTACACCCAGTTCGACGGCAACCGCTGCGCGGCGCCGCTGCTGGGTGACGCGTACGGGCTCTACTACAACAAGACGGCGTTCGCGAAGGCGGGCATCAAGAACCCGCCGAAGACCTGGTCCGAGTTCGAGACCGACGCCAAGAAGCTGACCATCACCCAGGGCGACAGCTACAAGCAGCTCGGCTTCATGCCGAACTACCACGGCTGGGAGTCGACGACCGAGCACTACTTCGGGCAGTTCTCCCCGACGTACTTCGACAAGGCCGGCAAGTCGGAGCTCGCCACGGACCCCGCATTCGAGGCCGGATTCAAGCTCCAGAAGAAGCTCGTCGACGAACTCGGCGGCTTCAAGAAGCTGGAGACCTACCGCTCCAAGCTCGGTGACGAATGGGGCGTCAAGCACCCCTTCCACACCGGTCAGGTGGCCATGCAGCTGGACGGTGAATGGCGCCTGGGAATGGCCCTGGACGCCAAGCCGAAGTTCGAGATCGGCGTCGCCCCGCTGCCCGTCCCCGACGACCAGGTCAGCCAGTACGGCAAGGGCTACATCACCGGCACCATCACAGGTATCTCCGCGGCCAGCCACAAGCAGAACGCGGCCTGGGAGCTGGTGAAGTACATGACCACGAACACGGACGCGGTGGTGAACTTCTCCAACGCCATCCACAACGTGCCCTCCACGCTGGCCGCCCTGAAGTCGCCGAAGCTGAAGTACGACCCGCGCTTCAAGACGTTCCTGGAAATCGCCGCGAACCCGAACTCCACGACGTCTCCCGCCTCCATCAACGGCGGCGTGTATCTCGCGACGATCCAGAACTTCGGATACGACTACGAGAGCGGAAAGGTCACCGACTTGAAGGCCGGCCTGAAGAAGACGGCCGCGCAGATCGACACGGACATCGCGCAGGCGAAGTAGAACAGCGATGAGCACCATCACTCTGGCGTCGAAGCGCCGCCGGGCGGCGCTTCGTACGGCCGCCTTCATGTCGCCCTGGTTGATCGGCTTCGCGGTCTTCTTCGCGTACCCGCTGATCTCGACGATCTATTTCTCCTTCATGCACTACGACGGCTTCAAGCCGCCGACGTGGAGCGGAACGAAGAACTGGACCTACGTCTTCGAGCACTACCCCTTCTTCTGGCCGGCCCTGCGCAACACGCTCTGGCTGGTCCTGGTCATGGTCACCCTGCGAGTCCTCTTCGGCCTCGGCGTCGGCCTCCTGATCACCAAGATCAAGACGGGTACGGGAGTCTTCCGCACCCTCTTCTACCTGCCCTACCTGGCCCCGCCGGTGGCCGCGACGATGGCCTTCGCGTTCCTGCTCAACCCCGGTACGGGCCCGGTGAACTCGATCCTGGAGAAGGTCGGCCTCCCGGCCCCGGGCTGGTTCAACGACCCCGCCTGGTCCAAGCCCGCCCTCACCCTGCTCGCCCTGTGGGGCATCGGCGACCTGATGGTCATCTTCATGGCCGCCCTGCTCGACGTGCCCAAGGAGCAGTACGAGGCCGCGGAGTTGGACGGCGCGTCGGCCTGGCAGCGCTTCCGGTACGTGACGCTTCCGAACATCTCGCCGATCGTCATGTTCGCCGTCGTCACCGGCGTGATCCAGACGATGCAGTACTACACACAGCCACTCATCGCCGGGAAGGTCGCCTCGGGCGTGATCCAGGGCGCGGGCACCCAGTTCGAGCCCGGCTACCCGGAGAAGTCGACCCTCACCCTCCCCCAGCTCGTCTACAACCTCGGCTTCCAGCGCTTCGACTACGGCTCCGCCTGCGTCGTCGCCCTGGTCCTGTTCGCCCTGTCCATGGTGTTCACCGCGTTCCTGATGCGGCGCCGGGGCGGTCTCAACCTGGCAGGTGACTGACCATGGCCCAAGTACTGGACAAGCCCGTGCAGTTGAAGGCACCGGTCTCCCCCGCCGAGCGCACGGCCCGCCGCAGGGCCGTACTCGAATGGGTCGCGATCCACTCCCTCGGCGTCGCGGTCGCGCTCTTCTTCGTCCTCCCCTTCGTGTTCGTGTTCCTGACCTCGCTGATGAGCGACAGCCAGGCCCTCAGCCGCGACCTCATCCCGCACACCTGGGAGTGGTCCAACTACAAGAAGGTCTTCGACACCCCGGGCTTTCTGACCTGGTGGAAGAACACGCTGATCTACGCCGGCCTCGGCACCGTCCTGACGGTCGTGTCGTCGATCCCGGTGGCGTACGCGCTCGCCAAGTTCCGCTTCCGCGGCCGCAATCTGTCGCTCATGCTGGTGATCTCGATGATGATGCTGCCGCCACAGGTGATCATCATCCCGATGTACCTGTTCTGGGCGAAGCAGCTGGACCTGTCGGGCACGCTGTGGCCGCTGATCATCCCGATGGCGTTCGGCGACGCGTTCTCCATCTTCCTGCTGCGCCAGTTCCTGATGACCATCCCGAACGAGTACCTGGACGCGGCGAAGGTGGACGGCTGCGGCGACTTCAGGACCCTGCTGAAGGTCGTCCTCCCGATGGCCAAGCCGGGTATCGCGGCCGTGGGCCTGTTCCAGTTCTTCTACGCCTGGAACGACTACTTCGGCCCGCAGATCTACGCGTCGGAGAATCCCGGCGCGTGGACCCTCTCCTACGGCCTGGAGTCGTTCAAGGGCGCGCACCACACCGACTGGAACCTCACCATGGCCGCGACCGTGCTGGTCATGGCCCCCGTGATCCTCGTGTTCTTCTTCGCGCAGAAGGCGTTCGTCGAAGGTGTCACGCTCACCGGAGTGAAGGGTTAACCACGTATGAAACTCACCGTGGTCGGCGGAGGCTCGACCTACACCCCCGAACTCATCGACGGCTTCGCCCGGTTGCGCGACACCCTTCCCGTCGAGGAACTGGTCCTCGTCGACCCGGCGCCCGAACGTCTGGAGCTGGTGGGCGGACTGGCCCGCCGTATCTTCGCCAAGCAGGGGCACAACGGCCGGATCGTGACGACGCACGACCTGGACGCCGGCGTGGAAGGCGCCGACGCCGTGCTGCTGCAACTGCGCGTCGGCGGGCAGGCGGCCCGCGAGCAGGACGAGACCTGGCCGCTGGAGTGCGGCTGCGTCGGCCAGGAGACGACCGGCGCGGGCGGCCTGGCCAAGGCGCTGCGCACGGTCCCGGTGGTCCTGGACATCGCGGAACGGGTCCGCCGTACGAACCCGGACGCCTGGATCATCGACTTCACCAACCCGGTCGGCATCGTGACCCGTGCCCTGCTGCAGGCGGGCCACAAGGCGGTCGGCCTGTGCAACGTGGCGATCGGCTTCCAGCGGAAGTTCGCGGGCCTCCTCGGTGTCGCCCCCTCGGACGTCCACCTCGACCACGTGGGCCTCAACCACCTCACCTGGGAGACGGGCGTACGCCTGGACGGCCCCGAGGGCGAGAACGTCCTGCCCAAGCTGCTGGCCGAGCACGGCGACACGATCGCCGCCGACCTGCACCTGCCCCGGGCCGTGCTCGACCGCCTGGGCGTGGTCCCGTCGTACTACCTGCGCTACTTCTACGCGCACGACGAGGTCGTACGAGAGCTCAGGACCAAGCCGTCCCGTGCCGCCGAAGTCGCGGAGATGGAACGGAACCTGCTGAAGATGTACGCCGATCCGTCCCTCGACGAGAAGCCGGAGCTGCTCGCCAAGCGGGGCGGCGCCTACTACTCGGAGGCGGCCGTGGACCTGGCGGCCTCGCTGCTGGGCGCGGGCGGCAGCCCCTACCAGGTGGTGAACACCTACAACCGGGGCACGCTGCCCTTCCTGCCCGACGACGCGGTGATCGAGGTCCAGTCCGCGGTGGGCCCCAAGGGAGCGCTCCCGCTGTCGGTGCCGACCGTCGACCCGCTGTACGCGGGCCTGATGGCGAACGTGACGGCGTACGAGGACCTGGCCCTGGAGGCGGCGCTGCGAGGCGGCCGCGACCGGGTCTTCCGGGCCCTCCTCTCGCACCCCCTCGTCGGCCAGTACGAGTACGCGGACGCCCTGACCGACCGACTGATCGCACACAACCGGGAGCATCTCGCGTGGGCATGACCGCACGTGTCCTCGCCATAGACGCGGGCAACAGCAAGACCGACGTCGCGGTCGTGGCGGCCGACGGAACCGTCCTCGCCACGGCCCGCGGCGGCGGGTTCCGGCCGCCCGTGGTCGGCGTGGAGGCAGCCGTCGACAAGGTCGCCGAGGCGGTGCGGCGGGCGTTCGCCGCGGCCGGGGTGAGCGCGGTGGACCACGTCTCCGCCTGTCTGGCCAACGCCGACTTCCCCGTCGAGGAGGAGCAGTTGGCGGCCGCGCTGCACGCACGCGCGTGGGGCACGACCGTCGAGGTCCGCAACGACACCTTCGCCATCCTGCGCGCGGGCATCACCGAACCCCGGGGCGTCGCGGTCGTCTGCGGCGCCGGCATCAACTGCGTCGGCATGCGCCCCGACGGCCGCACCGCCCGCTTCCCCGCGCTCGGCCGCATCTCCGGTGACTGGGGCGGCGGCTGGGGCCTGGCGGAGGAGGCGCTGTGGCACGCCGCGCGCGCGGAGGACGGCCGCGGAGAGGCTACGGCCCTGGCCCGCACCCTCCCGGCCCACTTCGGCCACGACACCATGCTCTCCCTCATCCAGGCGCTGCACCTGGAGGAAGTGGCACCCGCCCGCCGCCACGAGCTGACGCCGGTCCTGTTCGCCACGGCGGCGGACGGCGACCCGGTCGCCCGCGCGATCGTCGACCGGCTGGCCGACGAGGTGGTGACCATGGCGACGGTGGCCCTGACCCGTCTCGACCTGCTGGAGGAGGAGACACCGGTACTGCTGGGCGGCGGCGTCCTGGCCGCACAGCACCCCCAACTGAACTACTGCATCCGGGACTTGCTGGCGGCACGCGCCCCGAAGGCGGCGGCCAGAGTGGTGACGGCGAGCCCGGTACTGGGAGCGGCCCTGCTGGGCCTGGACCGGGCGGAGGCGAAGCCGGAGGTGCACGAGCGGGTACGGGCACACTTCGAAGGCTGACGGCCCGGGCCGTCTCCCCCGGTCCGGGCGGCCGTCTCCCGGCCCCGGCGGCCCTCTCCCGGCGGCCCCCAGGCGGGTGCCCCCCGGCCCCGGCGGGCACCTCCCGGCCGGGCCGCGATCTCCCAGCCCGTCCGGCTTTCGAGGACGAGGCCGTTCGGGCCGCAGCGGAGGTCCGGGGGCGGCAGCCCCCGGACACGGAACCGAACAGATTCCCACGGCGTATTCATGGGCAGGGGTGCTGCGGGATCCTGTCGGCCGTCGGCAGGCGTTCCGCTGCGATCTGATCAAGATCCAGTGGAGACCGGTGCGGATGTCAGTCCCGCCAGGGATACTTGCGGCGACGGATGACCATGGGGGAGGTCAAACAGTGACACACCCGCCGAAGAGCAGCGCGGCGCCACCGGGATCCGGCATGCCCACGATGCCGGCCGTGCCGCCGCAGCCGGGGCAGCCCGCTCCCCCGCCGGGGCCCGCGGCCGCGCCCGTCTCTGCGCGCCGTACGGCCTTCGCGGAGGGTGTCGACCGGCTGCGTGAGGCGGCGACGACGGAGCCGGGCCGGCTGCGCATCATCGGGGCGTTCGTCGCGCTCCTCGTCGTCGCGTTCGGCGCGGTCACCGCCTGGCAGATGACCGACCGCGCGTCGGCCGCCGACGACGTGCTCACCAGAAGCCAGCCGCTGAGTTCCGACGCGGCCGACATCTACCGCTCGCTGGCCGACGCCAACACGGCGGCGGCCAGCGGTTATCTGGCGGGCCCGCAGGAGAATCCCGCGATGCGGAAGCGGTACGAGCTGGACATCCGGACGGCCGCCGCCAAGCTCGTCACGGCCGCGTCCAACTCACAGGCGGGGTCCGACTCGGCGAAGACCATCGCCGATCTCAACAAGCTGCTGCCGGAGTACAAGGGCCTGGTCGAGACGGCCCGGGCCAACAACCGGCAGGGCTACCCGGTGGGCAGCGCGTACCTGCGGGCGGCGAACGAGCAGATGCAGGACCAGATGCTGCCCAAGGCCGAGGACCTGTACCAGAAGGAGAACCAGCGGCTGAGCTCCGACTACGCGGACGCGAAGTCGTTCCCGTGGGCCGCGATCGGCCTCGGCCTCCTCGTGCTCGGCGGCCTCGCCTGGGCCCAGCGCCGCAACTACCTGCGCACCAACCGGGTGTTGAACCACGGCCTGGTCACCGCCTCGGCCGCCTCCGTGGTCGTCCTGCTCTGGCTGGTCGTCGGCCACACCGTCGCCCGCGCGGGACTGAACGACTCGTACAACCACGGCGTCCTCTCCCTGAACGTCCTGCACGACGCCCGCATCGCGTCCCTGACGGCCCGCAGCGACGAGAACCTCAGCCTGATCCGCCGCGGCGCGGACACCAAGAAGGTGAACGGCAGTCCCCAGGACGCCTACGCGGTGGGGTACGACGAGGAGATCGGCAAGTTGGCCAAGTCGCTCACCAAGGCGGACGGACTGGCCGACGACTCCGCGGGCAAGAAACCCGTACAGGTCGCGAACTCCTCCATGAAGGCGTGGAAGGACCGGCACGAGGTCGCCCAGGACAAGAACGACAAGGGCGAGTACCAGGCGGCCCGCGACAAGGTCATCGGCGTCGGCAAGGACCCGACGAGCGTGTGCTTCGACAACGTGGACGATGCCCTGGAGACGGCGCTCGGCCATGAGCAGACCGAGTTCAAGCAGGCTGCGGGCAACGGCCGGGACGCGCTGACCGGTCTGCCGTACGGGGCCGCGGTGCTCGCGGTCCTCGGTGCGGTGGGCGCGGTCGTCGGCATCGGGCGCAGGCTGTCGGAGTACCGGTGAGAGGGGGCGTGAGGATGAATGCACCACGTCTGTCACAGCGTCTGCGGTCCGGTCTGCGGGGCTGGGGCGGGGTCGGTGCGATGGCGGTCGTCTGCGCCCTCGCCGTGGCCTTCGCGCTGCTGCTGCCGCTGACCCAGTCCGAGGGCGGGAGCGGCGCCGCGGGCAGCGGCGGGCAGGGTCTCGCCCACGGCAGTCAGGCCAAGGCCCCGAAGGAGTGCGTGAATCCGCAGGACCAGAGCCTGTCGCCGTCGGGCAGCGGCGGCGGCACACCGGTCATCCCCAAGATCAAGGCACGCAAGGACCGGCGCCTGGTCGTCGGCATCGACACCAACAGCTACCGCTGGGGCTACCTCAACCCGAACAACGCCTCCGGTGCGCTGGAGGGCTTCGACATCGACCTCGTCCACCGCATCGCCCAGGACCTCCTCGGCGACCCGGACGCGGTCTCGTTCAAGGCCATCCCCACCAGCCGCCGTATCGAGGCGATCCAGGACGGCGAGGTCGACATGGTGGTCCGCACCATGACGATCAACTGCGACCGCCTGGGTCAGGTCGCCTTCTCCGCCCCCTACTTCAGGACCGGCCAGCAGGTCCTCGCCCCCGCGACCTCGAAGATCACGGGATACGACAAGTCCCTCGCCCACAAGAGGCTCTGCTCGGCCGACAGTTCGACGGCCCTCGATCGGCTGGAGGCGGACAAGAAGGCCGGTGACCTCCCGGCCGGCGCGGACATCAAGACGGTGGTCCCCAACCAGCTGGACTGCCTGGTGAAGTTGCAGCTCGGCGAGGTCGACGCGGTCGTGACGGACGGCGCGCTCGCCGCCAGCCAGGCCGCGCAGGACCCCACGGTGACGCTCAAGGGCGGCCTGTTCACCGACGAGTACTACGGCGTGGCGATGAAACGGGGCTCCAACGATCTGGTACGCCAGGTCAACCGGACCCTGGAGAACTACATCAAGGACGGCGACTGGGAGAAGTCGTACGAGAAGTGGCTGCATCCGACGCTGGACCAGGGCGAGAAGAAGTCGGCGTCGGCGACCCCTCCCGAAGCGCACTACAAGTGACCGACCATCAACTGACGGACGTCTGACGGAGCACACGGAACACGACGACACGACACGACCCCACAACACGACGGCACACGACAGCAGCGAGAGGTGATCGATGGGCGTCACGGACCCCGCCGGGCCGGTGATGGACCGGGACGAGGTGGACCGTGCGCTGGCGCGGCTCGGCGCGGAGCACGAGGCCATCGAGACCTCGCTCCTGGCCCTGCAGGACCACGCGGGCCGCAGACTCCTCGAGGGCGCCGAGCTCACGGGCATCACCCAGGAGCGCTGGGCTGCCGCGGAGGCGTCGATCACGCTGCTGTGGGCGTACTTCGACGCGTACTCGGACGCGTTGCGCTCGGCCCGGGAGATCCGGGCCCGCCGTCGCTGGTCCAGCCGCGAGGACCTGGTGGAGCTGACGGAGCTGCTGCGCGGCGAGTCCGTCACGGTCGCGGGCTCCACCACGGCCACCGCGAACGCGCCGACGCTGCTGTCCGTCTCCGGCAAGCTCAGCCAGCAGTACTCCCTGGCCACCCTGGTCGACCTGATGAACGAGCTGTACGCGACCTCGCTGGACATGGTCGTCACCGCCGACGCGGTCTGGTCGGCGCTGCCCGCCCGGATCGATTTACTGGCCGCGGAGCTCCAGCGCACCCGCAAGCTCGCCCACTCCGTCGGCGTGCGCCCCGGCGAGCACCCCGCGGGCGACGACCTGGAGCACATCACCCGCATCCTGACGTCCCTGCGCGAACAGGTGATCTCCGACCCGCTGGCGTACTGGCTTCCCGCACAAGGGAGTTCGGCGCCCGGCGGCGGCAGACCGGACACCACGGTGTACGACCGGGAGGCGCGCGCCCTGGAGGACGTGCGCCGGGAGATCGACGCCGTGCTCACCGTCCGGCAGGACGCGGAACAGCGGCTGGTGAAGCTGCGGGACCTGCTCAGCCGCGCGGACCGCACGCTCGCCGAGGCGCGCAGCGCACGCGGGGAGGTCCTCGCGAAGATCGCCGCCACGGAGGTGCCGGTCGTCAGCGGCCCGCCGACCGTGCTGCAGGAGCAGCTGGCGACGGCCGCCGAGTACCGCAGGCACGCCCAGTGGCACCGGCTGTCCCCGCTCCTGGAGTCCCTGGAGGTGAAGGCGGAGGACGAACTGCTGCGCGCCCGCGAGTCGTTGACCGCGGTCACCGCGCCGCTCGCGGTCCGCGCGGAGCTGCGCGGCCGCCTCGACGCGTACAAGGCGAAGGTGGCACGGCACGGGCTCGCCGAGGACCCGTTCCTGATCGAGCGGTACGACGCGGCGCGCCGCATGCTGTGGAGCGCCCCGTGCGACCTGCGCGTCGCCGAACAGGCCGTGCTGCGCTACCAGCAGGCGGCCGCCGAAGTGCTGGGCTCCCCGCGCGTGCCGGGGCAGGGCGGGCCGCAGGACCGTCCGGATCGCAGGGGGCCCGGAGCGTGAGCCACGAAGAGGGGGCAGCGTCGTCATGAGTCAGGCACAACAGGCCTGTCAGCGGCCGGGTTGCGACGGCACGTACGAGGACATGGGCGGCGGCGAGCTGTACTGCGACACCTGCGGCCTCGCGCCGGTCGTGTCGGCGAACGGCATGGTGAGCTCGCCGGCCACCGGCATCACGGGCGGCGGCAAGGGATCGCAGGGCAGCGGCAGTTCACGTTCCAGCAGCCGTAGCAGCCGCAGCAGTTCGCGTACGTCCTCGCAGTCGTCGAAGTCCCGGCGCTCGGTGTCGGGACGGCTCTCGCGCTCCCTGTCGGGGCGTTCCACGGGCCGTTCGGTGTCGGTGCGGAGCTCCGGTTCGAGCACCAACACCAGCACCCGCGGCCGGCTGGGCGTCGGCCTGGTGCAGGTGCCGGACGTGCCGCGGCCCGACCCGCGCGCGATGGTCCAGGACAACCCGGAGGTGCCCGAGCGCAAGCGGTTCTGCTCGCGCTCCGACTGCGGGGCGCCGGTCGGCCGTTCGCGCGGTGACCGGCCGGGCCGTACGGAGGGCTTCTGCACCAAGTGCGGCCACCCGTACTCCTTCGTGCCGAAGCTGAAGGCCTCCGACGTGGTGCACGGCCAGTACGAGGTCGTGGGCTGTCTGGCGCACGGCGGCCTCGGCTGGGTCTATCTCGCGGTGGACAAGGCGGTCTCCGACCGGTGGGTGGTCCTCAAGGGCCTGCTGGACACCGGCGACCAGGACGCGATGGCGGCGGCGATCTCCGAGCGGCGCTTCCTGGCCGAGATCGAGCACTCCAACATCGTGCGGATCTACAACTTCGTCGAGCACCTCGACCAGCGCACCGGCTCGCTCGACGGCTACATCGTCATGGAGTACGTCGGCGGCAAGTCGCTGAAGGAGATCGCCAACGACCGCCGTACGCCGACCGGGAAGCGGGATCCGCTGCCGGTGGAGCAGGCCTGCGCGTACGGCATCGAGGCGCTGGAGGCGCTCGGCCACCTGCACAGCCGCAACCTGCTGTACTGCGACTTCAAGGTCGACAACGCCATCCAGACCGAGGACCAGCTCAAGCTCATCGACATGGGCGCGGTGCGCAGGATGGACGACGAGGAGTCGGCCATCTACGGCACGGTGGGCTACCAGGCGCCGGAGGTCGCGGAGGTCGGCCCGTCGGTGGCGTCGGACCTGTACACGGTCGCGCGCACCCTGGCCGTGATGACGTTCGACTTCCAGGGCTACACGAACGTCTTCGTGGACTCCCTGCCCGACCCGGACAACATCGAGGTCTTCCGCCAGTACGAGTCCTTCTACCGTTTCCTGGTCCGCGCCACCGACCCCGACCCGGCCCGCCGGTTCGCCTCCGCGCAGGAGATGGCGGAGCAGCTGACGGGCGTGCTGCGCGAAGTCGTGTCGCTGCAGTCGGGGCGTGCGCGGCCCGCGCTGTCGACGCTGTTCGGGCCCGAACTGAAGGTCACGGACACGGAGTTGTTCCCGAAGCTGGAGGGGGACGTGTCGCTCCTCGGGGCGCGGACGGTGCTGAAGAGACAGAAGGGGCAGCAGCAACAACCGCAGCTGCCCGCCTCCGTCAACGGCTCCTCCGCCCTCGTCAAGCACGTCAACTCCCCCACCGCGGCCCTCGCCCTGCCCGTCCCCCGCGTCGACTCCTCCGACCCGAACGCCGGTTTCCTGGCGGGCCTGATGACGACCGCGCCGGCCGAGCTGCTCGGGGCGCTGGCCGCGGCGCCGGCGGCGTCGATCGAGACGCGGCTGAGGCAGATCCGCGCCTGGCTGGAGAACGGCGACTCGGCCACCGCGCTGCACTCCCTGCAGACGCTGGAGACCGAGCAGCCCGACGACTGGCGGGTCGTCTGGTACCGCGGCGTGGCCGCGCTGGTGACCGGCGACCACGAAGGCGCCGCGCTCGCCTTCGACGCGATCTACGACGCGTTCCCCGGCGAGCCCGCGCCCAAGCTGGCGCTCGGCCTGTGCGCGGAGGTGCTGGGCCAGCTGGACAACGCGGCCGAGTACTACCGCCTGGTCTGGTCGACCGACCCCAGCTATGTGAGCGCCGCCTTCGGCCTGGCCCGCGTCCAGCTCGCGGCCGGTGACCGCACCAGTGCCGTACGGACGTTGGAGTCGGTCCCGGAGTCGTCCATCCACTACACGGCCGCACGCGTGGCCGCCGTCCGGGCGCGGCTGCGCGGGCGCACGGCGACGGCTTCCGACGTGCAGTTCCTGGAGGACCTGACCGCCGCCGCCGGGCAGGTCGAGGCGCTGGACGCGTACGGCCTGGACCCGGCGCGCCGCGAGCAGTTGTCGGCCGAGGTCCTCGGCTGCGCGCTGGACTGGATACTCTCCGGTGGCCAGGGTTCCGCGCCCGCGGGGCAGCGGGTGCTGCTCGGCAGTGACCTGGACGAGCGGGGACTCCGCTTCGGACTGGAGCGTTCGTACCGCACGCTGGCCCGGCTGGCGCGGGGCGGCGAGGAGAGGATCGACCTGGTGGAACGTGCCAACCGTTACCGCCCCCGGACGTGGGTGTAGTTGATGTCGCAGATGCCCCAGCAGGCCGCCCTGACGAACTGCCCGAGCTGCGAGTGGCCGCTCGAGTCGGGTGACCGTTTCTGCGGTGCGTGCGGATACGACCTGTCCGTGGTGCCCGCACAGCCGGACGACCGCCCGACGATCACGCTGAACGGCTCGGTCCCGCCGCCCGGTGACGGCGGCGGTGCCGGCTGGCCCCACGCCGCCGAGCCGGGCACCACCGACGCCCCGGCGTCGACCCATCTGCCGGCGGACCTTCCCGGGACGGACTCGGGCGGCTCCCCGCTGCCGCCTCAGCAGTCGCCGCCCACCGGATCGCCGGTGTCCCCGGCCTCCGGTGTGCGCTTCGACCGGCCGCCGGAGCCCGACGAGTACCCGCTGCAGGCACCGGACCCGCGCATCGCCGACCTCACCGCGCCCGCCGAGGAGGCCAAGCTGTGCGTGGCCTGCCGCGCGGGCCGCGTCGACAGCGACGGCTACTGCGAGAACTGCGGACACGCCCAGCCCCGGGAGCGCGACCACATGGAGCAGGAGTCCGGCCCGATCGCCGCGGTCAGCGACCGCGGCCTGCGCCACCACCGCAACGAGGACGCGTTCGGCATCGGCCACACCGCACTGCCCGACGGCTCGCCCGTCTCCGTGGCGATCGTCTGCGACGGCGTCTCCTCGGCGACCCGCCCCGACGAGGCCTCGCTCGCCGCCGCCCGGGCCGCCAACGAGTCGGTGCTGGCCGCCCTGCCGCGCGGCACGCACCCACAGCAGGCCATGCACGACGCGATCGTCGCCGCCTCGCACGCGGTCAACGCCCTGGCCGGCGAGCCCGCCACCGCCCGCGAGCACAGCCCGCACCAGAACGCCCCGGCGTGCACGATCGTCGGCTCGATCGTGACGTCCGGGCTGCTGGTCGTCGGCTGGGTCGGCGACAGCCGGGCCTACTGGATCCCGGTGGACCGCAGTTCACCGCCGGCCCGGCTCACCGAGGACGACTCGTGGGCCGCGCAGATGGTCTCCGCGGGCCTGATGAACGAGGCCGAGGCGTACGCCGACGAGCGCGCCCACGCGATCACGGGCTGGCTCGGCGCGGACGCCTACGAACTGGAGCCGCACACCGCTTCCTTCAAGCCGGACCGGCCAGGTGTAGTGGTGGTGTGCACGGACGGGCTGTGGAACTACGCGGAGGCTGCCGAGGATTTGGCCGAGGTCGTCCCGCCGGATGCCGCGGTACGTCCGCTGCACAGCGCCCGCGTTCTGGTCGGCCACGCGCTGGACGGCGGGGGCCACGACAACGTAACAGTGGCCGTCGTGCCGTTCCCTGCCGTGTCTCAGGGGGCAGGATCGGCCTGAAGGCCGCAGACGGGGATGCCTCAGCGGACCGGAGGGGACCGGTCCGCATACAGTCGTCGCCCCGCGAACGCGGGGTTTTCGAGGGGGATTTGAGTACGCATGGCCAATTTCTCGAAGTCCAACGTGCCGCAGTTCTCGATGGACGTGTACCAGAACGAGTACCTGCCCGACGGGGGCCGTGAGGTCAACGCGATCGTCACGGTGACCGCCACCGGCGGCGGCACGGTCGGCAGCGCGGTCGCCGCGCCCCACCTCTACGCGCCGGGGCAGAGCCCGTCCGCGGCAGTGGCGGTCATGGTCGACTGTTCCGGCTCGATGGACTACCCGCCGACCAAGATGCGCAACGCCCGGGACGCGACGGCCGCCGCGATCGACACCCTGCGCGACGGGGTGCACTTCGCGGTGATCGGCGGCACGCACGTCGCCAAGGAGGTCTACCCGGGCGGCGGGCGCCTCGCGGTCGCCGACGCCACCACCCGCGACCAGGCCAAGCAGGCCCTGCGCAAGCTCAGCGCGGGCGGCGGCACCGCCATCGGCACCTGGCTGCGCCTCGCCGACCGCCTGCTGTCCTCCGCGGACGTCGCCATCCGCCACGGCATCCTGCTCACCGACGGCCGCAACGAGCACGAGTCGCCCGAGGACCTCAAGTCCGCCCTGGACTCCTGTGCCGGACGCTTCACCTGTGACGCACGGGGCGTGGGCACCGACTGGGAAGTGAAAGAAGTCACAGGGATCGCCTCCGCCCTGCTCGGCACCGCCGACATCGTCGCCGACCCGGCCGGCCTCGCCGCCGACTTCACGCAGATGATGGAGACGGCCATGGGCAAGGAGGTCGCCGACGTCGCGCTCCGGCTGTGGACGCCGGTCGGCACCGCCATCAGGTTCGTCAAGCAGGTCGCGCCCACCGTCGAGGAGCTGACCGACCGCCGCACGGAGGCCGGCCCGCGCGCCGGGGACTACCCCACCGGCTCCTGGGGAGACGAGTCCCGTGACTACCACGTGTGCGTCGAGGTCCCGGTCGCGGGTCTCGGCCAGGAGATGCTCGCCGCCCGCGTCTCGCTCGTCATCCCGCAGCCCGACGGCAGCGCGCAGAACCTCGGCGCCCAGGGCCTGGTCAGGGCCGTGTGGACCGACGACATGGTCGCCTCGACGTCGATCAACCCCCAGGTCGCCCACTACACCGGCCAGGCCGAACTGGCACAGGCCATCCAACAGGGTCTGGATCTTCGCAAAGCGGGCGATTTCGATGGAGCAACGGCCAAACTGGGCCGGGCCGTTCAGCTCGCCAGCGCCTCCGGAAACGCGGATACTGCGAAACTGCTTGCGAAGGTGGTGGACGTGGTCGACGCCGCGACAGGTACTGTGCGACTGAAGGCGAAGGTCGAAGAGGCCGACGAGATGACGCTCGAGACACGGTCCACAAAGACTGTTCGTGTAAAGAAGTGACATAGCAAGCAGCGAGCCCGGCCCCCTGGGGTTGGAGAAACCCGGTCGAAAGACCGGAAAAGGAGAGGGGGAAGCGCCGACATGCCGACCTGCCCGAACGGACACCAGTCGGGTTCCGACGACTGGTGCGAGGTCTGCGGTCACCGCATGGCCGGTGCCGTACCTCCGCCCCCTCCCCCGCCGCCCCCGCCCGGCGGTGGCTACGGCTTCCCGCCGCCCGGCCAGGGCCCCCAGCCCGGCGGCCGCCCGCCGCACCTGTCCGCCGTGCCGGACCCCGAGCCGGAGCTCTGCCCGCAGTGCCGTACGCCCCGTGAGGGCGGTGCGCCGTTCTGCGAGGAGTGCCGGTGGAACTTCCTGACGAACACGGCGACCTCGTACACCCCGGCCGCCCCGCACCCGCCGGCGCCCGGCCCCGCCGTGCAGTACCAGCAGCAGCCGCCGCCGGGACCGTCGTACGGCGCCGGTGACTCGTACGAGTACCAGGGCTCGCGCCCGTCCCAGATGAACCGCCCGGCCGAGCCGATCCCACCCTTCGGCAGCGATCCGTCCGGCCCCGCCGGGTTCGGCAACGACCCGCGCCCGGGCGCCCCGTACGGCAACGACCCGCACCCCGGCGGACCCGGCGCCCCGTACGGCAACGACCCGCGTCCCGGCGGACCCTCCGGCTTCGGCCCCGACCCGTCCCGCCCGGTCCCGCCGCCGCCCGGCCCGACGCCGACCACCGCTCCCGGTGGCCCCGGTGGTGCCCCGCAGGCGTTCCACCAGCCCGGCCCGCCGGCCCCGCCCGCCTTCCCGCAGGAGACGGGGCGGCCGCCGCAGCCCGGCGGTCCGTCCCCCTTCGGCGGCGAAGACGACTGGGTGATCTCCCCGCCGTCGTCCGCCGGTCCCGGCGGTCCCGGTCAGGGCGGTGGCTACGGCTATCCGCAGCCCGGTCCGGCCCAGGCGCCGCCCGGCCAGGGTTTCCCGCAGCCGCCCGCCGGTCCGGCGACCTGGCTGGCGACCATCGGTCCGGACCGCGAGTACTTCATGGCGATGATGCAGCGCTCCGGCCCCGAGGCCGCGGGCCTCAACCTGCCCGCGTACTCGCCCGAGCAGCAGCGCACCCTCAGCGGCAACCAGATCACCATCGGGCGCCGCCGCCATTCCACCGGCGAGTCCCCCGACATCGACCTGGCGGTGCCGCCGGAGGACCCGGGCGTCTCGCACCAGCACGCGGTGCTGGTCCAGCAGCCGGACGGCAGCTGGGCGGTCGTCGACCAGAACTCGACGAACGGCACCACGGTCAACGGCTCCGAGGAGCCGATCCAGCCCTTCGTGCCGGTGCCGCTGCAGGACGGCGACCGGGTGCACGTGGGTGCCTGGACGACGATCACCATCCGCCGGGGTTGAGCCGAGGCTGATCGGCCCGGTCGGCCGGATCAGCCGGGGAGGGGCCAGACGTACGGCCCCTCCGGTTCGTCCAGCCATGCCCATTCCCGGTCCCCGCTGACCGTGATGCCGTAGCGCTCGCGCTGTGGCCGGCTCTCGCGCTCCCACAGCGCGAGCGCCTCCCGCGGATCGAGACCGCCCCGGGTCAGGGCCAGCAGGAAGCGGAACAGTTCGTCGTCCCTGGCCCGGCGCGGAATCCCGCCGAGGTGGGCGGGCTCGGGTTCTGGACGGCTCTCGCCGCGCAGCGGCACGAAGTAGGCCGGCGTGTGCAGGAAGCGGCCCTCCCCGTGCCCGGCGTCCCGGACCGTCAGGGCGATCAGACCGGTGGCCAGCGGCGCCAGGATGCGGGCACCCGGACTGCACTGGGCGAGCCAGGCGCGCGGCACCGAGGTCAGGGTGCAGGTCGCGATGATCCGGTCGAAGGGGGCGCGCTCGGGAACGCCGCGTGCGCCGTCACCGGTGAAGACGGCCGGGTGGTGGCCGGCGGCCGCCAGGTGCTGTCGCGCCGACTCGGTGATCTCCGGCTCCAGATCGATGGTGGTGACCAGGTCGTCGTCGCCGAGCCGGTGGGCCAGCAGGGCCGCGTTGTAGCCGGTGCCCGCGCCGACCTCCAGCACCCTGTGGCCGTCCTCGACCCTCAGCTCGGCCAGCATCCTCGCCATCAGCGACGGCTGGCTGCTGGAGGAGAGGAGCTCGCCGTCGCGCAGCCGTGTGGCCAGCGGAACGTCCGCGTAGGCACCGCGCACCCACCGCTCGCGCGTACGCGGATCAGGACTCTCGCCCCAGCGCCGCTCGTAACCCCCCGTGGCGCCGACGTAGTAATACGGCACGAACAGATGGCGCGGGACCGCCTCGAACGCCTCCCCCCACACCGGGTCGTCGTCCCAGGCTCCGCTCGCGTCGATCTCCCGTACCAGCGCCGCCCGCGCCGAGGTGGCGAGATCGGCGAGGTCCTTCTTGTCGAGAGCATGCGCGCCCATACGTCCACTGTGCTGCGGGACGGGACGCGAGGCGAGTACCGGAGCCGGACGATCCGGAATCCGGGCGTCACGGCGGTGGTCCTAAGCCTTGAGTCCTCCTCCGCCCGATCTGAGAGCATGGAGGCGTACTGCAATTTCCGGGGGACAACCCCCGGACCCCCGGCAGAAAGACTCGGGCGGACCGGAACGACCCATGCGAGGCAGCTCAAAGTGACCGAGATTCGGCGCGGCACGCTTCAGGAGCAGACCTTCTACGAGCAGGTCGGCGGGGAGGAGACCTTCCGCCGCCTCGTCCACCGTTTCTACGAGGGTGTGGCCGAGGACCCGGTCCTGCGGCCCATGTACCCCGAGGAGGACCTCGGCCCGGCCGAGGAGCGCCTCACCCTGTTCCTGATCCAGTACTGGGGCGGGCCGACGACGTACAGCGACAACCGCGGCCACCCCCGTCTGCGCATGCGCCACGCCCCCTTCACCGTGAACCGCGAGGCGCACGACGCCTGGCTGAGGCACATGCGGGACGCCGTCGACGACCTCGGCCTGTCCGAGGAGCACAAGGAACAGCTGTGGAACTACCTGACGTACGCCGCTGCCTCGATGGTGAACGCCCCGGACTGACCGTCGTCGACTGACGCGCGAGGCATGACGTGCCGAAGATGACGTGCGGAACATGACGTACGAAAGATGACGTGCGGATTCCGGTCGTAGAACGCCGGATTCCGGTCACGATCCGGTCAAGGCCGTCGTACAAGCGCTTACCCGTGGCCCGCCCCCTCTGACAACATCGCCCGGAGGTCTGGACAACCACGGGGGGCGGTTGGCGTGACGGCGTTCGGTGCGGTGGCACGGTTCGTCCTGCTCCGTGCTCGCGCGCACCGCCTCCTGCTCGCCGCCGCCCTGCTCACCGTCCTGCTGACCACGGCCGTCCTGGCCACCCTCACCGCCTACTCGGGCGCGATCGGCGACGCGGCCCTGCGCCACTCCCTGCGGGACCCGCAGAACGCCGCCGACTCCGCACTGATCGTCAAGGCAGAGGTGCCGGCGGATCGGCGCAAGGCCGCCGACACCGCCGTACGGCAGGGTGCGCGGCGGACGTTCGAGGGGCTGCCGGTGACGGTGCGGACCCTGGTGCGGTCGGGCCCGTACGCACTGCCGCGCTCGCTGCAGCCGCCGGCCCAGCGGTCCGGCGACCCGGATCTGACGTATGTCGCGGCGCTGGACCCGACGCAGGTGCGGATGGTCTCGGGACGCACGCCCCGGCAGACCTCCGGCGCCGCCGTCGAGGTGGCCCTCCCGCAGAGGGCCGCCCAGCGCCTCGGCCTGAAACCCGGCGCCCGTCTCACCCTCACCGACCGGCTCGGCGGCCCGAAGGTGCACGTCACGCTCACCGGCCTGTACCGGCCCGTCCAGGCGGACGCGCCCTACTGGCGGCTGGACGATCTGGGCGGCCGCGGAATCAGGACCGTCGGCTTCACGACGTACGGCCCGCTGCTCGCCGCCCCCGGGATCCTGACCGGCGCAAAGGTGAGCGCCGGGCAGTCCGCGTGGCTGGCGACCGCCGACTTCTCGACGCTGACGACCGGGCGGATCGGCGAGCTGCGCAAGGCGGCCGCCGCGGGCAGCGCGGCCCTGCGCAAGCAGCCCGCGCTCAGCGGCACGACGGCCGCGGGCACCTCCCTCCCCGACGTCCTCGACCGCGTCGAGCGCTCGCTGCTCGTCGCCCGCTCGACGCTGCTGATCGTCGCGTCGCAGCTGGCACTGCTGGCCTGCTGTGCGCTGCTGCTGGTGGCCCGGCTGCTGAGCGCCGAACGCACCGGTGAGATCCGGCTGTTGCGGGCGCGCGGCGCCTCCCGCGCCCGGGTCGCGGCGCTCGCCGCCCTGGAGGCGCTCTTCCTGGCGGTGCCCGCGCTGGTCTGCGCGCCGCTGCTGTCCGGGCCGCTCACCCGGCTGCTGGCCGGGCAGGGGGCGCTGGCCCGGATCGGGCTGAAGCTGGACGTGCCGGCCGACGGGCGGCCCGGGGTGTGGCTGGTGGCGACGGGCGTGGCCCTGGGGTGCGCGCTGGCCGTGACGCTGCCGGCGCTCACGGTGGAGGGGTTCGGCCCGATCCGGGCGCGTGCCCTGCCCGCTCCGGTGCGCGCGGGCGCGGACCTGGGCCTGCTGGCGGTGGCCGGGGTCGCGTACTGGCAGCTCGGACGGCACACCTCCGGCGCCGTGACCGACGACCGGTCCGGCACCCTCGGCATCGACCCGCTGCTGGTCGCAGCGCCCGCGCTCGCCCTGCTCGCGGGCACGGTGCTGACCCTGCGGCTGCTGCCTCTGGTGGCGCGGCTCGCCGAGCGCCGGGCGGCCGGCGGGCGCGGGCTGACGGCGGCGCTGGCGGGCTGGCAGCTGAGCCGTCGCCCCATGCGCGGTGCGGGCCCGGTGCTGCTGCTGGTCCTCGCCGTCGCGCTCGGCATGCTGGCCATCGGGCAGGGCGCCTCCTGGGACCGTTCGCAGGACGACCAGGCGGACTTCGGCGCGGGTGCGCCGGTGCGTGTCCTGGCCGCCGGGGAGAACGACCTCGGGCGCACGGAGACCTACGCGGCGATTCCGCACGTACGCGAGGCCGCCCCGGCCGTCCGTACGGAACTGCCGCTGTCCGGCGACCGCACGGCGGCGCTGCTGGCGCTGGACACCGCGCACGCGGCGGACACGGTGCTGATGCGCCGGGACCTGGCGGCGGAGCCGGTGAAGGCGCTGCTCGCGCCGCTGGGCCCGAAGGCGCCGACGGCCGGGGCGAAGGTGCCCGCGCACACCGCCCGGCTGCGGCTGACGGCGACCCTGCACAGCTCGACGGGCCCGGGGACGACGGCGGACGTCACGGCGACGCTGGTGGACGCGTACGGGACTCCGTACGACGTGCGGGCGGGGGAACTCCCGGCGGACGGCCGCCCGCACGCGCTGACGATGGGTGTCTCTCCCGGTCCACTGACCCTCACGGGCCTGCAGCTGGTCATGGCGCAGCCGGTCCAGACACCGGAACAACACCGGTTCACCCTCGGTGAGTTGACGGCCGTCGACGCCAACGGGGCGGAACGGCGAGTGCCGTTGCCGAGGGCGTGGAAGGCGGGTTCGCGCCTCGACGGAGACGTGTCGTCGCCGAACGAGAGCAGCCGCCCGACCAAGCCGCGCGTGACGTCGTCCGGTTCGCCGACGGTCGAGTACGGCACGGGATACAAACCGGCCGAAGACACCTGGACCATCGCGTCGTTGACGGTACGGGTGCAGGTCGTACAGCCCCCGCCGCCCCAGATCACGGCCGTCGCGACCGACCGTTTCCTCGACTCGGCGGGCGCCCACATCGGGCAGCAGGTCGACGTGACGGTCGGCGGGCAGAGCGTGCCGGTGCGGATCGTGCGGGCGGTACGGGAGTTGCCGACGACCGGTGGGGAGAACGGTGGCGCTCTGCTGGTCGATCTGCGGTCCGTGAACCGGGTGTTGGAGGCGCGGTACGGCACGAGCGTCCCGCCCACGGAGTGGTGGCTGCGCATCGACCCCGGCGATTCGGCCCGGGTCGCGGCGGCGCTGCGCGCGCTGCCCGATCTCGATCCGACGCAGGTCGTGGTGCGGGACGAGGCGGCCGCGCAGCTGCGGGACGATCCGTTCGGCGCGGGCCCGGAGGCGGCGTTCGCGGCGGCGGCCGGGGTGGCGGCGGCACTGGCCGCGGTCGGTTTCGCGGTGAGCGCGGCGGGGTCACTGCGGGAGCGGGGCGCCGAACTGGCGGTGCTGCGGGCCCTGGGCGCCCCGCGCCGCCGGCTGGCCCGCATGATCGCCGTCGAGCAGGGCGTTCTGGTGGCGCTGGCACTGGTGGTGGGGGCGGCGCTGGGGACGGTGCTGACGCGGGCGGTGATCCCGCTGATCGTGCTGACCGCGCAGGCCACACGCCCGGTGCCGGGGGCGCTGGTCGAACTGCCGGTGCTCCACGTCGCCGTACTGCTGTCGGCCGTGGCGCTCGCGCCGCTGCTGGTGACGGCGGGGCTGGCGCTGCGCCGGTCGGATCCGGTGGTGTCGTTGCGGGAGGGAGGCGCGTGACGGTGACCCCGTCGCCCATCGACGTGAGCAGAGTCCTCGCCCCCTGGGTCCGTACGCGGCTGCGGACCGCGCCCGGCACGGCGTGCGCGTTGGCGCTGCTCGTGGCGCTGACCGCGTGCCTGGCGGCGGCGTTTCCGCGGGCGGTCGACCGGTACGAGGACGCGGGGCTGCACCATGCCCTCGACCGGGCCCGTCCCGACAGCACCAGCGTGGACGTGTACGCGGCGCTGTCCGACCCGCTGCTGCCGCAGCGGGAGCGGGAGGACCTGCTGCGCCCGGGTCCGCTCGGCGCGCAGTACGCGAACGTCGTCACCGCCCTCCCGCGCCCGCTCGTCGCCGACCGCGGCCAGTCGACGTACGGGGTGCGCACCACCAACCCCCAGAACGCGCCGGACCCCTGGCTGCCGCGGCCGAGCGGTCTGCCGGCGCAGTTCGAACTCGCCGCCCAGCACGGGCTGGCCCAGCACTCCACGGTCCACGCGGGTCGCCTGCCCCGCGCCGAGGGCGCGGTCACCGCCGCCACGCCCGAGGTGGAGGCCGCCGTCACCGTCGAGACCGCCGAGAATCTGCACATCAAGGTCGGTTCGGTGATCCACATACCCGGCGCCGACCGCGCACCCCTCGTCGTCCGCGTCACCGGCATCCTCACCCCGCGCGACCCGGCCCGCGCCTACTGGTCCACCCATGCCCTCCTCCGCACCCCCAGCCTGGTTCCGGTGCCGAACACCGACAACGAGAAGTTCTGGATCGGCAGCCTGCTGCTCGCCCCCGAGGCGGCCCCGGCGATGCTGGGCACGCCCGGAGACCCTTGGCGCTACTGGCAGTTGGCGCCCGCGACAGCCGGCCTCCATGCCTACGACCTGAGCCGTCTGAAGTCCGCGGTGGCCTCCCTGGAGTCCGGCCCGCGGATGCAGGAGATGCGCGCGCTCACCGACCCCTCCACGGACGTGAGCACCGACCTGGACACCGTGATCAGCTCGTATGCGGGGCTGCGCGGCGGCGTCCGCCCGCTCGTCGCCGTCGCCGCCTTCGGCACCGGCACGGTCGCCGCCGTCGTCCTGCTGATGGCGGGCGGCCTCGCCGCCGACCGCCGCCGCGCCGAACTCGCCCTGCTGCGCGCCCGCGGCGCGTCCCAACGGGGCCTGGCGGGCCGCCTGTTCGCCGAGACGGCGGTGATCGCGCTGCCGGCCGGAGCTCTGGGCCTGGCGCTCGCGCTGCTGGCGCTCCCCGGCGCCCGCGCCCCGTACGCGATCGCGGCAGCGGCGACCGTCACCGTGGTCGCCTGCGCGACCCTGCCGCTGCGCGCGGCGGCCGCGCATCGGGTCGTACGGATCCACGGCGGCCGGACGGACGTCGCGTCCGTACGACCGTCCCGGCGCCGTACGGTCGCGGAGCTGACGCTGGTCGCCGTGACCCTGGGCGCGGTGGAGACCCTGCGCCGACAGGGCACGCAGGGCAACCAACTGACGTCGCTGGCACCGGTGTTGGTGGGAGTGGCCGCGGCCCTGCTGCTGGTCCGCCTCTACCCGCTCCCGCTGCGCGCCCTGGCCCGCCCGACCGCCCGCCTGCGCGGCACGGTGACCCATCTGTCCCTCGCCCGCGCGGGCCGCACCTCCGCCTCCGCGGTCCTTCCGCTGCTGGCCCTGCTGACCGCCCTGACCACGGCGGCCTTCGGCGGCTCGGTCCTGGCGGGGGTGCGCGAGGCCCGCGACCACGCGGCCCTCCTCACCGTGGGCGCCGACGCCCGCATCGAGGCGAGGACACCGCTGCCGTCGGGTCTCCCCGACCGCATCCGCCGAGCACCGGGGGTGCGGGAACTGACCGCGGTGAGCATCGACTACGGGGCCCAGCCGAACGACGACGGGGTGTCCGTACCGCTGGCGGGCGTGGACCCGCAGGCGTACGCCGAGTTGGCGGGCCGAACGGGACAGGGGGCCTTCGGCGCCGGCGAGTTGAGGGGCAGCAAGGCCGACGACGACGCCCTCCCGGCGCTCGCCTCCCCGTCGGTCGCGTCGAAATACGGCACCCGACCGTTCCCCGTACGCCAGGCGGACGGGGACACGGTCACCGTCCGCATCACCGTCGTCCGAGACCGGACTCCCGCCGTCACCGGCGACGGCTTCCTGATCGTGGACCGCGCCGGCCTGAGCGCGTCCGAGTCCCGCCCGACCGCACTGCTGCTGACCGGCACCCACCTCAACGGGCCCGCCCTGCGCCGGACTTCGGGCAGCTCCGCCGTGGTCCAACTACGCTCCGAGGAACGCGCCCGCTACGTCGACTCCCCCCTCCAGTCCGGTGCCGAACGCGTCTACGCGGCCGCGGTGGCGGCGGGCGCGGGCTACGCGGTCCTGACCCTGCTCCTGTCCCTGCTGCGCGCCGCACCCGAGCGCACCGCCCTCCTGGCCCGTCTGCGCACGATGGGCCTGACCCGGGGGCAGGGCCGACGCCTGCTGATCCTGGAGTCACTGCCGCAGGCGGGACTGGCCGCGGCCGGTGGCGCGTTGACGGGATGGGCGACGATTCGCCTGCTGTCACCGGGCATCGACCTGACGACGATCGCCCTGGCGACGCGACAGGCGCCCACGGGAGAGGCCGTGTTGCGCACGGACGCGATGTCGCTGGTCGTACCGGCCGTGGCGATGGTGCTGGTGACGGTGGGCGTCGCGGGGGTGCAGGCGTGGTGGACCGGACGGCGGGGAACCGCCCCGGAGTTGAGGGTGGGGGACACACGATGAGCCACGCGGCGACCAGCCCGGACATTCCGCGGACACATCAGGACATTCCTGGGACATCTGTCGAGGAGACCCTTCGATGACGACGACGAACCCGACCCTCGCCGACCTGGCCCACCGCGCCCAGTCCGCCCGCAACCGCCCCACCTTCGGCCATGACGCCCTGATCACCTGCGACCGCCTCGTCCGCATCTTCACCACGGACGGCATCGAGGTCCAGGCACTGCAAGGCCTCGACCTCCTGGTCCGCGAGGGCGAACTCATGGCCCTCGTGGGCGCGTCGGGCAGCGGCAAGTCCACCCTCATGAACATCCTCGCCGGCCTCGACACCCCCACCGCCGGCGCGGCCCGCGTGGCCGGCCGCGACCTGCTCACGATGACCGCGAAGGACCGCCTGGCCTACCGCCGCACCACCGTCGGCTTCGTCTGGCAGCAGACCTCCCGCAACCTCCTCCCCTACCTCACCGCGGCCCAGAACATCGCCCTCCCGATGCAGCTCACCGGCACCCGCAAGCGCCGGACGCACGCCGAACGCGCCCTGGAACTCCTGGAGTTGCTGGAGGTGGCCGACTGCCGCGACCGCCGCCCGCACCAGATGTCCGGCGGCCAGCAGCAACGCGTCGCGATCGCTGTGGCCCTCGCCAACGACCCCGCCGTCCTGCTCGCCGACGAACCCACCGGCGAACTCGACTCGCACACCGCGGAACAGGTCTTCGCCGCCTTCCGCACCGCGAACGAACGCCTCGGCGCCACCATCGTCATCGTCACCCACGACCAGGCCGTCGCCGGCGAGGTCCGCCGCACGGTCGCCATCCGCGACGGCCGCACCTCCACGGAGGTCCTGCGCCGCAGCGAGGTCGACGAGACCACCGGCCACGAGAAGGTCGTCGCCCGCGAGTACGCCATGCTCGACCGCGCCGGCCGCCTCCAGCTCCCCGCCGAGTACACCGAGGCCCTGGGCATGCGCGACCGCGTGGCCCTGGAACTGGAGCCGGACCACATCGCCGTACGGCCGGACGACAGCGGGCAGGACTGAACGCCCGCCTCTCAGGCGAAGGCGAAGGCGGACGTGAGAGTGAACGTGAGGGTGAAGGCGGAGGTGAAGGCGGAGGTGAGAGTGAAGGCGGAGGCGGAGGCGGAGGCGGAGGCGGAGGCGGAGGCGGAGGCGGGAGTGAAGGCGAAGTGATGCCGGCCGTCGTCAGCGGACGCTGACGTCCAGGGCCCCAAGTCCCGTCCGCCGTACGGCGATCGACCCGAACGGCGTGCGCAGCCGCAGCCAGGCACCCGACGAGAACAACGCCAGGTCCCCCGCTTCGTGCGTGGACCGAAGGAAGCCGAGCGACTGTGCCGCATGCGCGGCCCGTACCGGAAGACGCGTGTCCCCGACCGTCCGGGACCAGATGTCCCGTCCGATACGGTCGAGTTCGGCCCGCGTACGCTGCTCCGGCGCCAACTCCTGTGTACGGGACCGGAATTCGGCGACCGCCGCACCGACCATCGCCCGCAGGGCGTCGGGCACCGGCAGCCCCGGCTCGGAACGCCAGCCGCCCCGCGGCGGAAGCACTCCGGCCCACGGCGGCCCGGTCACCGCACCCGGCACGCCGGCCGTGGCGGCCGACTCGTCGACGGACTCCAGGAGTTCACCGGCGGACACGGTCACGTCCAGCGTGACGTCGAGTCCGTTCTCGTACGGCTTGGCGAGCCGCACCGCGCGGATCGCCAGCACCTCGAAGGACGGCGGCCGCCCGAAGACGGCGAGCGCGGTCCCGGCGGCCTGGAGACGTACCGCGGCCGAACGGTCGTAGTGGATCAGCCGGGAGAGGAAGGCCGCGAGGTCCGCCGCCTCCCTCTCGTCGGCGAGGTGGAGCGCCGTCATGCGGCGACGGCCTCCTCCTCGTCGTCGTCCCGGTACCCCTCCAGGAACTCCCGCTCCTCCGAGGTGATCCGGCGCGGCCGCTGCGACTCGAAGTCGAACGGCACGATCACCGTCGAGGCCCGGACGTAGACCTGGTCGCCGTCCTTCACCTCGTAGGTGATGGTGAAGGACGCCGCCCGGATCTCCGTGACCCACAGCTCGATGTCCACCGGGTGGTGCCGGTGGACCAGCTGCCGCTTGTAGTCGATCTCGTGGCGCGCCACCACCGACCCCTGCTTGAAGTCCTTCTCCGGCCGGAAGAGGAAGTCGATCCGGGCTTCCTCCAGATAGCGCATGAAGACCACGTTGTTGACATGGCCGTACGCATCCATGTCCGACCAGCGCAGCGGGCAGCGGTAGAGGTGACGCAAGAGATCAGCCCCGGGTCAGCTTCTTGTAGGTGGCACGGTGCGGACGCGCGGCATCCGCCCCGAGCCGCTCGATCTTGTTCTTCTCGTACGACTCGAAGTTGCCCTCGAACCAGAACCACTTGGACTCACCCTCGTAGGCGAGGATGTGCGTGGCGACGCGGTCCAGGAACCACCGGTCGTGGGAGACGACCACAGCCGCGCCCGGGAACTCGAGCAGCGCGTTCTCCAGGCTCGACAGGGTCTCGACGTCGAGGTCGTTCGTCGGCTCGTCGAGGAGCAGCAGGTTGCCGCCCTGCTTGAGGGTGAGAGCGAGGTTCAGACGGTTGCGCTCACCGCCGGAGAGGATGCCGGCCGGCTTCTGCTGGTCGGGCCCCTTGAAGCCGAAGGCGGAGACGTAGGCGCGGGACGGCATCTCCACGTGCCCCACGTTGATGTAGTCCAGCTCGTCGCTGACCACGGCCCACAGCGACTTCTTGGGGTCGATGTTCTCGCGGCTCTGGTCGACGTACGAGATCTTGACAGTCTCGCCGACCTTGATGGAGCCGGAGTCCGGGGTCTCCAGACCCTGGATCATCTTGAAGAGAGTGGTCTTGCCGGCGCCGTTCGGACCGATGATGCCGACGATGCCGTTACGCGGCAGCGTGAAGGAGAGATCGTCGATCAGGACCTTCTCGCCGAAGGCCTTGGAGAGGTTGTTGACCTCGACGACGATGGAACCGAGCCGCGGACCCGGCGGGATCTGGATCTCCTCGAAGTCCAGCTTCCGCATCTTGTCGGCCTCGGCGGCCATCTCCTCGTACCGCGCGAGACGCGCCTTGGACTTGGCCTGACGCCCCTTGGCGTTGGACCGCACCCACTCCAGCTCTTCCTTGAGCCGCTTCGCCCGCTTGGCGTCCTTCTGCCCCTCGACCTTGAGACGGCTCTGCTTGGTCTCCAGGTACGTGGAGTAGTTGCCCTCGTACGGGTAGGCGCGCCCGCGGTCGAGCTCGAGGATCCACTCGGCGACGTTGTCGAGGAAGTACCGGTCGTGGGTGATGGCCACGACGGTGCCCGCGTACTTGGCGAGGTGCTGCTCCAGCCAGTTCACGGACTCGGCGTCGAGGTGGTTGGTGGGCTCGTCGAGGAGCAGCAGGTCGGGCGCCTCGAGCAGCAGCTTGCAGAGCGCGACGCGGCGCTTCTCACCGCCGGAGAGGGTGGTGACCGGCCAGTCCCCGGGCGGGCAGCCGAGGGCGTCCATGGCCTGCTCGAGCTGCGCGTCGAGGTCCCAGGCGTTGGAGTGGTCGAGGTCCTCCTGCAGCTTGCCCATCTCGTCGAGCAGCGCGTCGGAGTAGTCGGTCGCCATGAGCTCGGCGATCTCGTTGAACCGGTCGAGCTTGCCCTTGATCTCGGCGACACCCTCCTGGACGTTCTCGAGGACGTTCTTCTCCTCGTTCAGCGTGGGCTCCTGCATCAGGATGCCGACGCTGTAGCCGGGAGAGATGTAGGCGTCGCCGTTCGACGGCTGTTCCAGCCCCGCCATGATCTTCAGAACGGTCGACTTACCGGCGCCGTTCGGGCCGACGACGCCGATCTTCGCTCCGGGGAGGAAGTTCAGAGTGACGTCGTCGAGGATCACCTTGTCGCCGTGCGCTTTGCGCGCCTTGCGCATGGTGTAAATGAACTCAGCCAAGAGAAACCGTCCGGCAGCTTGAAATCTGGCAGTGGGCAGATACACCCCATCTTGCCTGACGTCCACCCTGCGAAGGAAACCCGTTCGGCGTAGGGCCCGTGACCTGGACGTTTCGGGGGCGCTCCCGTAGTCGTCCCGTCACTGACCGTCGGATCACACCCTCTGGAACAGATACATGCCGACGATCTTCCCCTTGACCGCCACCCGCTGCCCCGAATGGAACCACTTGTTCCGCGAGTCCTCTCCGAGCTGGATGTAGACGTACTGCGCGGTGTGCAGCTTCCACCCTTCGTCTTCGATCCGTGAGAGCAGATCACTCCGCGGGGAGTGCGGAGCTCTGGGGTGATCGATCCTGGTCCTCCCCAGTGGCGGCATACCTCGGTCCTCCTGCCCGGCACCTCCGTAGGGATCCAGGCTGCCCGCGCTGCGCTGCTCGATCTCGGCCTCGAACCAGCCGTCACCCCGCTCGTGAGCTCCACGAGCCTGCTCGACGATGACGCTCTCCGCGCGCTCCACGTGCCCGTTCCACCACTGGGCGTTCTCGGCGTCCCGAGCCTCCCCTTTCGCGGCAAGCTCCCCCCGCCTGGCATCCCACCGCTCCTGCATCCCCATCGGTGCCCCTCCCACTGCTCTCACGCTGAACCCAACGGCCCAGACCGCTCGCTCATTGCACCGGCCGGCTCGGCCCGCACGTATCGGAGCCCCCGGCCTGCCCTACGTCCGTCGGTGGCCGTCGGCCGCCATCGAGTGCCGCTGGGCCAACAGCAGGACAGTCAGGGCCGCCGCCCCCACGGCCCCGCCCGACAGGAAGCCGCGAGTGGAACGCCAGGACAGCACCGACCACTGCGACTGCGCGGACAACACCGATCCCTTGCTCAGCCACGATCCGGCCGAGATCAGCGAAAGCGCCGAACCGATCGATCCGGCAGAGAGGGCGCTCCCGATCGACCCGACGGACAGGGCCGAGCCGACGGAGCCGATGGACAACACCGACCCCACCGAGCCGATCGACAGCACCGAGTCCTGCGACCACAAGGACAACACGGAGCCCGAGGAGGAGTGACGCGTCGGCGATACAGATGGCTTGGCTGGCTTGGTCATAGGGCCATCCTGCCCATCGAGTGGGCCGACTCGCACGAAGGACCGGCGTTTGAAGGATCCTCGTGAGCCGGGACCTCGGGAGCCGGGCCCCTCATGAGCCGGGACTTCGTGAGCCCGGCCCCGGGAGACAGACCCTCGCGTGCCGGATCCTCGCGCGTCAGACCTCGTGTGCCGGATGAGCGTGTGCCGGATCAGCGCAAGGCTGCGGCGAACTCGGCGCGGTGTGCGGCGGTGTAGTCGTGCTCGCGCATGGACCAGGCGACGCGGTCGGCGATCCGGTGGTCGTCCGCGCCGTGCGGTCGTGCGGGCCGGTCGAGGTGTTCCTGCCACCAGCGGGCGTTGCGGGCCTGGCGGTCCAACATCGCGTCGATCAGGCCCATGCGCCTGTGCGGAGCGAGGCCGTAGGAGTCGGCGAGCAGCCGTACTTGGGCTGCTTGGACGGTGACGGGCCCTCGGTCGGGTCGTGACGAGACGCACCATGTCCAGGCCAGGTAACCCAGGTCTTCGAGCGGGTCACCGGGTGCTGCGGTGTCGAAGTCGATGAACGCGACGGGCAGGTCGTCGCGGAAGACGACGTTGTTGGGACCGGGGTCGTGGTGGCACACGACAGGATCCGTGCCGGTGAGGTCGCTGCTGCGGGTGGCCTGGTGCAGCTCCCACAGCAGGCTGGCGGCCGCGGCGATCTGCGAATCCGTCCAGCACCGGAAGGTGGACGGCACCCATCCGGAGATGTAGGTGAGAACGTCCCGCCCCTTCTCGTCGGTGCCGAGGTGACGGGGTGCCCCGGCGAATCCGCACTGCTCGAGGTGGACGAGAAGAGCCCTGACGAAGGCGGAGGACGTTGTCGAGGGCCTACGCACGGTGTCCGCAACCCGCACGACGCCTTCCGTGATGCGTCCCCCTGTCAGGGGCACTTCGGCGTCATCACGGGACACCAACTCCTCCGATTCCTACGGCTCCTTCTGCTCCCCCGAGGGCTCCCCCTCCTCCCCCGAGGGCGCGGTCGACGGCGTGGGCCGGCACAAGCCGCCCACGCCGGATGAAGCAAGCCCCGATCACTCACTGTTGAGTTGCCAAGGATCCGTGTCGTCAGACGTCGTCGTCCGCGAGGTCATCACCGGAGGCACAGCCGCCGAAGCCCCGGAGACTCACTCCCGCGTCGGCTCCTTCTTCCCGACGAGCACCAGTGCCGCGCCCCCGATCACGACCAGCGCGATGGCGACGCCCGCGATCAGCGGGGTCGCGTTGGAGCCACCGGTCGCGGCGAGGTTGGTGTCGTCCGCCGAACCGCCCACGGTCGCGGGGCTCGGTTCGCTGAGGATCTGGGTCGCGTCGCCGCCCGCGGTGCCCTGTGTCCTGCAGTCGAGGATGCCGGTGAACCGCTTCTCGAGGCCGCCCGGTCCCTCGATCGTGAAGTCGTACGCCTGGTCTTCCTGCAGCGGGATCGTCACCGTGCGGGACTGGCCCGCGGGGATGCTGTGCTCGGTCCCCATCAGTTCGAAGGTGAACGCCTCGTCGCCCTGGTTGGCGGCGGTGATGTCCACCGCGCCCTTGGCGCAGTTCTTCGCCGCGGACAGTGCTGGTATCGCGCCCTTCTTCGCCCAACTCGCGCTCGCCGGCGCCGAAACCGTCGACTCGCTGGAGCCGGCCAGGATCTGCGTCTGGCTGTGGCTCTCCGAGGCGAAGGCGCGCCCCACGGGCACGGTGGTCGAGGCCTGCACGGCGATCTCGGCGGAGCCGTCGGCGGCCTTCTCGGGAACGTCGAAGAAGAGCTGGCTGCCGTTCACCGCGGACGTGAGGGGCTTTCCGTCCTTGCCGACGATCCGCACCCCGCTGGTCGCCGCGTCCGCCGGCGGCGTCACGGCCACGCCGGACGCGTTGGTGTGCACGGTCACCGGGCCGAGCAGCTCACCGGGGTGACCCGAGACCGCGGGCGGGTCGAGAGTCAGTGACGCCTGGGGCTCCGCCATGTCGACGGCCCGCTTGTCGAGGTAGTCCGCGAGCTTCTCGGCCTGCGGGTCGACGGCGTCGACGTCCGCCCCGTCCGAGTAGCGCCAGATGGCCACCTGAGTGCCTGCCGCCGCGTCCTGCTCGGTCAGGCCGCCGTGGACGCCGGCCTTCGCCGCGAGCGTCGCGAGGTCGTTGACCTGCGGGTAGGAGTTCTGCAGGATCCAGCGGATCTTGCCGGCGTCCTTGTTGGCACCGAGCGAGGTGCCGCTCCACGCGGTCTCCTGGTACTTGGCGTCCCGCTGGGTGGGGTTGCGGATGTCGATGCAGTACGTCTGCAGGGTGCCGCCACCGTCCACGGACATCTCGAACAGGCCTGCCGAGACCTGCTGGTCCCCGCTGTCCTCGTGGATCACGGCGGCGCCGTACGTCTTGAGGCCGCCTATGGTGGCGGTCGCCCCGCCCTGGCTCTGCGTCGTCTCCTCTGCGCCGGCCGTGCCGGATCCGGCGAGCACGCCGACGGCCACCAGACCGGACACCAACGTCGCGGCGGCCAGACGGGCCGCCCCTCGCCTGCGCGCGGACAGCACAGAGAAAGAAGAAAACACCAAATTCCCCTTCGAGCAGGACCCATTGATGTGGGGGGTGTGGTCCCACCAGCAGAATCAGAAGCCCCGAGAGCTATGCCCGGCATCCTAGGGACGCGGCGCACCACGCTTGCCGGTCATACCGTCGGACAAGCGATCCGACTCGGAATCGTTATCGCCAAGACGGCCTGTGAGCAGGGCTTATCGACAAATCCACCGGACCGTTCGGAACGCATTCGCCGATAAGCCGCAGTACGGTCAGCTCGGCGCACCGCCTGACATCACGTCACCGCTGCTGGCTCCGGCTCCCGTTGGGTCATGGAGGTCCCGGAATCTCCGGGCGGGGTCTCCCAGTTGGGCTCGGGCTGCTGCTGTGCCGGGGCAATCGCCCCCGCATCCGGCCTGCTCGCCCGCCGGAAGGCCGACGTCCCCCGCGTGAGATCGTGGCCGATCGCCACCGCCTCCAGATCGGCCGAGGCCCAGTTCTGCCCCTCGCGCGCATCCGTACGCACCTTGAGCCTGCCCTGCACGATGACGGGATCGCCCACGTTGAGCGACGCCGTCACATGCGTGGCCAGCTGCCGCCTCGCCCACACGGTGAAGAAGTTGGTGTGGCCGTCGGTCCACTCGTTCTTCTCCCGGTCCAGATAACGCGCGGTCACCGCCAGCCGGAACCGCGCCGAAGGCCCCGACGCCAGATCCCGGTGCGCCGGCTGCGTCGCCACGTTCCCCACGGCGCAGATCATCGTCTCGTTCATCACGAACCCCTCCCTGGCCCGGCCGCCGAGGCCGGGCGGACATGCCTACGGGCCCGTCCCGTACGGCTGCGTCTGCTGTGTCTGCCGCGGTGACCACGTCCGTCGTGATCGCCGCACAGCCAGACTGCCTCCGTCGGGCCGAGCCCGCTGAGCCCTGTGGACCGCCCCCCACCTGTGGAAAACTCCGTCACTCGGACGAGTGGCCCCAGGACGACCCTGACGAGTGATCATCCGCCGTGGGACTCGCCGTCACACTCCGAACTCACCGTCCCCCCGCCAAAGCACCGCCCCGCCCGCCCCAGATCATCGGCCCGTGGCAGTGACCGTGGCTCCCACCCCCGTAACCCGCCCGTACTGCTCCCGCACCTCCCGGTATCGCAGCAGCTCCGCCGCCACCGGATCCAGCACCCGGGCCCTTCCGCACCCGGCTGCCGCCTCCCGCAAGCGCCGCTCCGCATCGGTGCCGTAGCGCCGGGCCGGGCCTCGCGCCGCGATCCGGCAGCTCCACTCGACGAGCGGGCCGCCGATGATGCCGGCCAGCATCAGCAGCACCGGGACCCCCAGGTTCGGCGCCATGAACCCGATGATCTGGGCCAACAGCCACAGCCCGCCCACGACTTGGAGGAGCGTCATGGAGGCCTGGGCGAGGACTGCCGCCGGCCACCAGCCCGGCCGCGGCGGCCGGCCCGGCGGCAGACCCGCCCGTGCCGCCAGTACGTCGAGCGCCTCGGGCAGCCCCTGGGAGCCGCGTACGGCCGCCTCGCGCACCGCCTGCGCCCACGGGGCGGGCAGCCCGGTCGCGGCCCGCTCCGCCAGCGTCCGCACCGCGTGCTCGACGCGCTGGCGTGCCGTGGCCTCCTCGTCCGCCTGGGCACGCAACTGCAGCCGCCCGGTGGCCGGTTCGTACCGGTCCTGGTACCACCGCCACAGCCGCAGCCAGGGCGTCCCGCACGCACGGTTGGCATTGCGCAGCCACGCGCGCTCGGCCGCCTCACCCGCGGCGGATGCGCCCACCGCATGCGCGAGCCGGGCGGCGAACTCGTCGCGCGCCTCCTCGCTCAGGCCGGTCCGCAGGCGGGTGGCGTAGACGGGCCACAGCCCCACCGCGGCGGCGTCCAGGTCGGCCGAGATCCGTCGCGCCGGAGCCCCGCGCTCCGCCACGAACTGGCCCAGCGCCTCGCGCAGTTCACCGAGGCCGTCTCCGGTGAGCGCGGACAGCGCGAGCACGGTGGCACCGGGTTCGCCGTACTCCCCCAGTGCGATCCCGTCCTCGTCGAGCAGCCGCCGTAGATCATCGAGGACCTGGTGGGTGGCCTCCCCCGGGAGCCGGTCGATCTGGTTGAGGACGACGAACATGACCTCCGCATGCCCCGCCATGGGCCGCAGATAGCGCTCGTGGAGGACAGCGTCGGCGTACTTCTCGGGGTCGACGACCCAGATGACGGCATCGACAAGTGCCAGGACCCGGTCCACCTGCTCACGGTGCTGCACGGCCGCCGAGTCGTGGTCGGGCAGGTCGACCAGGACGAGCCCGCGCAGCTGTGCCTCCGCCTCGGCGTTCTGCAAGGGTCGCCGCCGCAGCCGGGGCGGGATGCCGAGCCGTTCGATGAGAGTCGCCGCGCCGTCGCTCCAACTGCACGCGATGGGCGTCGCCGTGGTGGGCCGCCGCACGCCGGTCTCCGAAATGGGCACCCCGGCAAGCGCGTTGAACAGCTGCGACTTGCCACTGCCCGTCGCGCCCGCGATGGCGACGACGGTGTGCTGCCCGGAGAGCCTGCGCCGTGCCGCGGCCTCGTCGAGCACCCGCCCGGCGTCGGCGAGCGTCCGGCTGTCGAGCCGGGTGCGGGAGAGCCCCACGAGTTCCCGCAGCGCCTCGAGCCGCGACCGCAGCGGGGCGTCGTACGCGAGCGGCCCCACGGTCTGGGCACTGTGCGCCCGGGTCTCCACGACGGCGACGCGCTCGGCGCCGGCGTTCTCCTCGGTCACGCGCCGAGCGATCAGCCCGTCGTCCCAGCCGCTCGCGGGCTCCGTACGGCTGTCCGTACGGCCGGAGGCGTCACCGCCCTCCACGCGCGCGTGGTCGCCGTTCTCGCGCACGTCGCCCTTCTCCGAGCGCTCGCCACGACCGGGCTCTGCCCCCGCAGTCTCATCCTCCACGGGGAGACGCTCTGCGCCCTTCTCAGAAGTCGCCTCTCCGGAAGCACCCTCTACGGAGGCGCGCTCTTCGGAACGCTCGCCCTGGGCGCCCTGGGCGCCCTGGGCGCTCTCGTCCCCCGCGTGATCGGCGCGATCGGTGTGATCCTGATCAGTGACGGCAGTCACCGGTCACCTCTCCTTCTGCAGTACGGACAGCGCGGCGATGAGTTCGGCCTGGGGTTCGGGGTGTACGTCGAGGGCGTCGAGCGGCGCGAGTCGGCGTTCGCGTTCGGTGTGCAGCACCCGGTCGAGGTGCTCGGTGAGCAGCCGCCCACCCCGGTCGCGCAGCCGCAGCGCCCCGTGCGCGCCGATCCGCTCGGCGAGCCCCTCACCCGCCGAACGCGCCCGGCGGCCTCCCAGCAGCACGGTGGCGACGAGAACGGCGATCACCTCGGGATCCGGTGCGACGCTGCGGTCGAGGTCGCGGACCTCCTCCTCGGCGAACTCCTCGAGCTCGCGCCGCCACCGCCGTACGGCCATCCCGATGCGGTGCTCGGCGCTCTCCAGGGTCGGGTCGTGGTCCGCCGTCAGCTCCGGGGCGCGCGCCGCGGGTTCGCGCCGCCAGGTCTCGTCGACGCGCTCGTCGGCGGCGGTGACGGCGCACAGCAGGAGCGCGGCCAGGCTCTCCACGAGCGCGTCGAGGAGCTCACCGGCGGAGCAGTCGAGCGGAAACGCACGCCATCGTTTCAGGGCGTCCCCGGCGAGTACGGCGCCGGCCTGCAACCGCCCTCGCACGCGCGCGTGCTCGCTGTCGTACGCCGCGTCGACGGCGGAGGTGAGCCGGAGAGCAGCCGCATACTGAGCGGCGGCGGCGCTTGCGAGTTCGGGCAGCCGCGCCTTGAGGGAGTTGAGCACCCCGTATGCGGTACGGGCCATGGCGTGCTGCCGGGCTGCCGGATCCTGCACCAGGTGTACGAGCCAGGTCCGCAGCGAGGCCACGGCGGTGGCCGGCAGCAACCCGCTTCCCCACGCGGACTCGGGCAGTTCGGGCACCGTGAAGCGCGGCACGTCGCCGAGCCCGGCCTTGGTGAGCAGCGCGCCGTACTGCCGGGACACCTCGGAGACGACCTGGTGCGGCACGCGGTCGAGCACCGTCACCAGGGTGGCGTTGTACTCCTTCGCGGTACGCAGCAGATGCCAGGGCACGGCGTCGGCGTACCGGGCGGCCGTCGTGACCATGACCCAGATGTCGGCCGCGCAGACGAGCTCGGCGGCCAGGACACGGTTGTCGGCGACCAGGGAGTCGATGTCGGGGGCGTCGAGGAGGGCGAGACCGCGCGGCATCGTGTCGGCGGTCTCGACGCGCAGCACGCGCGCGGGGTCCTCCCCCGGGAGCAAGAGGTCGTCCCCGGCGTCCTGATGGGGCACCCACACGCGCGTGAGATCGGGCAGCACCCTCATCCCGCTGAACCAGTGATGGTCCTCCGGATGGCACACCAGCACGGGCGTCCGCGTGGTCGGCCGCAGCACGCCCGCCTCGCTGACGCGCCGCCCCACAAGGGAGTTGACGAGGGTCGACTTGCCGGCACCGGTGGATCCGCCCACCACGGCCAGCAAAGGCGCTTCGGGCTCTCTCAACCGGGGCACCAAGTAGTCGTCGAGCTGGGCGAGCAGTTCGTCGCGGTTGGCACGCGCGCGTGGAGCCCCCGCCAGGGGCAGCGGGAAGCGTGCGGCGGCGACACGGTCGCGCAGGGCGGAGAGTGCGTCGAGCAGCTGAGGCCGTACGTCCAAGGTCACCACATGCGAAGAATGCCCAATTTTAGGGGAATTCTGAAGCATATGAGCATGTCTGCGCGCCGACAGGACACAAGGGACGGAAGGGACGACTGGGACGCAGGCACAGTCCAGGCATAACGAGTGCACAACACCCGGTGCGTGAGAGCCTAAAAGCGATGCACGATTCGTACCTGCCTGCGATTATCAGGACCGCTTCACTGAACCTCCACATCGAGCCACGGAGGCGAAGCAACAGGGACACGGACGCAGGAGCCCTATCCTTGTCCCCGGCAACGTCACGGATCAGCCCACACCCGGGCACCCACGACAGCGGCCACACACCCGGCCCCCGTAGCTCAGTGGATAGAGCAGGCGCCTTCTAAGCGCTTGGCCGCAGGTTCGAGTCCTGCCGGGGGCGCCAGTCTCCGCCCTCCTCCGGGAGGGCGTTTTTGCTGTTCAGAGCGGGTATCGCTCGGCACGACAAAGCCCCGGGCACTCCCCTGACGATCAAGAGAGCGCTCCGGGGCTGTCCGGCTGTCACCGGGTTTTTGCGGGTCGCCGAGTCGAATACGTGTCGAAGTTTCTTGGCCGAAGATCAACCAACGTCGGGCAGCCCGGGGAGGTCTCCGGCGGCTTCGAGCCGACCAGCGCAGCCCATGAGCCCCGCCGAAGGCACTCCTCGCCACGCCCCGCGCAACACCACGCCTCATGCCTTGCGACCGCCCCGCGTCACACCGTCCGTCGCTGCGCCTCGCGCCTCGCGCCTCGCGCCTCGCGCCTCGCGCCAATGCTCCGCAGCAACACCCCTCAAGGCGCGGAGTCTTCCTTCCCCTTCGCCGCCGCATAAGCCTGGGCCGGTGTCATCGGCACGCCGTTGAGCTCAACGGTCTTGTAGGAGCTGACCTTTGCGCAGGTCTTGGCCTTGTCGGCGGTTTGGGCGTGGGCGTTGCTGACGGCGGCGTGTGTGTCGGCGGGGGCCGCCGAGGAACTGCCCGAGGAGCCGTACGCAGTGCCCGTCAGCCAGTCGCTGCCGATGGTCAGGACCACGCCGCTGGTGCTGCCCTGGGTGAGGTGCGAGGCGGGGAGGCCGAGTGCCGAGGCCGCTGTCTGGGCCTCCGGCTTCTGTCCGGGGCCGTAGGTGATCGTCGTCCTCGACGCCTGCTCCGGCGCGTTGCCCGAGGTCGTGCCCGAGCTGAAGCCCTTGGCGATGAGCGCCTCGGCGATCACGGAGGCGCGTCCGCCGGTGGTGGTGCCGTTCTCGACCTGTACGGCCACAGCGGAGGGCGCCACAGTGGCCGTGGCCGACGCGGACGGCGACGCCGAGGACTGCTTCTTGCCGCTGCCGGAGGTCAGCGACTGGTCGTTGGCGATGGTGGAGAACAGCGACTTCGCCGCGGCCGCGGGGACGACACGGTTGGCGTTGGTCGGGTCGGCCGCGGTCTGCATCGTGGTGAACGTCATCCGCTTGGACGGCACCTTGTTCAGATCGGTCGCCAGGTCCACCAGTTTGCTCACGCTGCCCAGGCCGGTGTCCACGGTCAGCGCCTTGGTGGCCGCGTCCGCCAGCGAGTAGACCTTGGCCGGGTTCGCGAGTGTGCCCGCGCTCTTGAACTTGCGGATCATGGCACTGAGGAAGAGGTGCTGGGAGACGGTACGGCCCAGGTCGCTGCCGTCGCCGAAGCCGTGCCGGGAGCGGACGAACTCGAGGGCCGCGTTGCCCTTGAGCGTGTGCGTGCCCTTGGCGAGCTTCAGGTGCGAGTAGGTGTCGTAGACGTTGTCACTGACGCACACCGACACCCCGCCCACGGCGTCGGACATCTTCACCACGCCGGAGAAGTCGAGCATCACGAAGTGGTCGATGGTGATGCCGGTGAGCTGGTGCACGGTCTTGACCTGGCAGGCCGCGCCGTACTGCAGCGCGCTGTTGATCTGCCCGTAGTAGCCGGACGTCGACTGGCTGCTGTCGGGGTCCTTGCAGGAGGGGACCCGCGTCATCGTGTCGCGTGGCACGCTCATCACGGTGGCGTTGGAGCGGTCGGCGGAGACGTGCACCACCATCTCCACGTCCGCGTTGTGCCCGACGGTCGAACTCGCCGAGCCGCAGCCGCCGCCGAGTTTGCAGTCGGCCTTGTTGTTCCGGCCGTCCGAGCCGATCACCAGGATGTTGATGGGGGTCCGGCCGAAGGAGTCCGCTTTCTCCTTGCCACCGGCGCCGTCGTCGATCGCGACGCTCTTGATGTTGCCGTTCAGGTGCTCGTACAGCCACGCGCCCGCTCCGGCGGTGACCAGGATCAGCACCGCCACCGTGAACAGGGCTATGCGGGCTATCCGTTTACGCCGGGCAACGGGCTTGGCCCGTCGGCCCGACCGATGTCCCCGAGAACGCGCCGCTGCCTGGCGGGCGGCCGCCCGGCCTCCGTGCGGGGGGCGATACGGTCCGTCGTCGGTCTCCCGCTGCCGGGGAACGCCGGCCGAGCGGGCACCGGCTGAGCGATCACGTGTGGCGGCACGGCCGCGGGTTCCGCCCCAGGGGTCGCTCAACTCCCACTCCCTACACCGTGGCCGACGCCAACCGCCGGCGCGACGGCGCACCCTCGGATTGGATGATTGCGCAATATAGCAAGCGTTATCGAGAGCGGAGGTGTGCTACGTCACACCCCCGCACGCCAGGCAGGATGCGATCGACGATCGCTTCCCAACGCTTCCCAAGAGAGGGACTCCCCCTGTCCCGGGAGAGGCCCCGCCTCATCCCGGGAGGGCCCCGCCTCGCGGGACTCCCCCCGCCGCCCGCAAGGTGACCCCCCGACGCCCCTTGCTCAACGACAGAGCGGCACTCTTACCCAACAACAAATCGCCACTCTTACCCGGACTTACCCGGCCGGAGAAGCTCAGCGCGCGGCGCTCTCCCCGGAGACCGTTCCAGCGGACGCGGCATCGACCGAGGCAGCCGAAACACCCGCGGTACCCGAGGTACCTGGGGCAGCCGATCCACCCGACATACCCGGCGCAGCCGAAGCGGGCTGCGCACCCGGAGCAGCCTGCGCACCCGGCACGCCCTCTTCCCCCTTCATCGCCTTCGCCTCGCTCTTGAGGATGCGCATGGACTTGCCCAGCGCCCGGGCGGTGTCCGGCAGTTTCTTCGACCCGAACAGCAGGAGGAACAGGACCACCACGATCAGCAGGTGCCAGGGTTCCAGTCCGTTGCGGAGCATCCCGCCCACCCCTTTTCTTCTTCACCGGACGTCGTTGTCCGCGGGGCGCGGGACGTCGTCTCCATGGTTGCTACATTGCGCAACTGTACAACCATGGGGTGACGTCAGTCCCTGGGGATGCGAGGTCAATCCCCCCGGCGATGTGAGGTCAGTTCCCCCGGGGATGTGAGGTCGGTCCCCTGCGAGGCACGGGCCTCCAGGCGCCGTTCGCCACGCGCCCCGACCGCCATCAGTCCAGCGGCGTAGAGCGCGAGGACAGCGGCCAGCAGAAGGTAATAGAGAAGCGGCAGCGGCGTGAAGCCGAGCAGGGCGCCGAAGGGCGAGAGCGGCAGCAGCAGCCCTACGGCGGCCAGTGCGGCCGCCGACCAACCGATCGGCCCCGGCCCCCGCGCACGCCCGCGTCCCGGCCCCGGCCCACGCCCTTCGACCTCACTCTCCTCGACCTCACGCCCCTCGACCCCCCGCCGCCCGGCACGCAACAGCACCATCACCAGGGCCTGAGTGATCAGGTTCTCGGTGAACCAGCCGGAGTGGAACACCGCTTCGTCGTCCAGGCCGTCGGGCCCGTTCAGGGCGAGCGCCAGCACACCGAAGGTGGCGAGGTCGGCGACCGCGTTGAGGACGCCGAAGCCGGTGATGAAGCGCAGCAGGCCGCGAGGGTGCAGCACCGTCGGGCGGCGCAGTACCGAGGGGTGCGGCCGGTCGTGGGCGAAGGCGAGTTGGGCGGCGTCGAAGCACAGGTTCTGCGCCAGTACTTGAGCCGGGAGCATCGGCAGGAACGGCAGGAGGAGGCCGGCGCCGAGCATGGCGATGACGTTGCCGAGGTTCGAGGAGAGGGTGATGCGCAGATACGTGGCGATGTTGCCGCCCGAGTACCGTCCGGCCGCGATGCTGTGGCCGATCGCGGTGAGGTCCTTCTCGGCGAGGACCACGTCCGCGCTCTCCCGGGCGACGGCCACGGCGTCGCGCGGTGCGATGCCTACGTCGGCGGCGCGCAGGGCGGACAGGTCGTTGACCCCGTCGCCGAGGTAGCCGACGGTGTGCCCGCTCGCACGCAGGGCGGCGACGACACGGGCCTTGTGCTCGGGGGCGCAGCGCGCGAGGACGACGGTGCGAACGGCGGCTGCGGCGAGTTCGGCGTCGGTGAGTGAGTCGATGGCGTCGGCGGTGAGGACACCGTCCGGCGGCACGGCGATGCCCAGGTCGCGGCAGGCTCGGACGGCGGTGCCCGGGTGGTCGCCGGTGAGGATCCTGACGCTGACGCCCCGGTCGGCGAGGACCTTCAGCGCTTCGGCCGCGGTGGGCGCCAGCGCGTCCCGCAGGGTGACGAACCCCCGGAAGTCCAGGCCCCGTTCGTCGGCCGCGGTGTACTCCCGTGCCCGAGCGGGACGTTCGGCGGTGGCGACCGCCAGCACCCGCAGGCCGGCGTCGGCGTGGGCGGCGGCGAGAGCGAGCAGCTTGTCGCGTTCCTCCGCCGCCAGGTCGCAGCGCTCCAGTACGGCCTCGGCGGCTCCCTTGACGACCAGGGTGTGCGTCCCCAGCCGGCCCGGCGTGCGGACGACGGCGGTCGCCAGACGCCGTAGCGGATCGAAGGGAAGGGCCGCCACTGGGTCGTACGCCATGACGTCGTCCTCCTCCGCCGCGTCCAGGACCGCGTCGTCGAGGGCGTCGGGGGCGGGCAGGTCGGCGAGTTGGAGGGTCCACCAGGCGTTCACCGCGGCCCAGCGCAGCACTCCGGGGTCGTCGTGCCCGTCCGGGTCGAGGGCGCGGTGGAGGACCGGCCGGTCCTGGGTGAGCGTGCCGGTCTTGTCGAGGCACAGCACGTCGACGGCACCGAGGTCGTGCAGCGCGGGCAGGCGCTTGACGATCACCCCGTGGCCGCGGGCCAGCAGCGCGGCGCCGCGCGCGAGGCACATGGTGACGATGACCGGCAGCATCTCCGGCGTCAGCCCGACCGCCACCGCCACCGCGAACGGCAGCGTTTCCAGGCCGCGGTCGCGCAGAGCGGCGTTGGCCATGAGGACCAGCGGCGGGGTCAGCAGCATGAACCGGATGAGGATCCAGGAGATGCCGTGCACGGACCGGTCGAAGGCACTGGCCTCCGGCCGAGCGTCCGTACGGCCGTGAGCCGCGGCGAACCGCGTGTGCGCACCGGTCGCCACGACGACCGCGGTGGCGCTCCCGGAAGCGACGCTGCTGCCCTGGAAGCAGAGTTGAGGCCGGTCGAACTCCCCCACGGTCGACTTCGTACGATCGCGGGGACCCCCGTCGCCGCCCATCGCGACCGCCGTGTCGGCGGCGTCCTTGGCCACGGGAGCCGACTCGCCCGTGAGCGCGGCCTGGTGCACGGTCAGGCCCTGCGCGCGCAGCAGTCGTACGTCCGCCGGGACCAGGTCGCCCGGGCCGAGGCGGATCACGTCGCCGGGCACCAGCTCGTCCACGGGAATCTCCCGGGCGTCCGGCGGCAGGTCCTCCCCGGTGCGGCGCAGGACGGTGGCCGTGGTGGCGACCAGCCCGCGCAGCGCGGCCATGGACCGGTCGGCCCGGTGCTCCCCGGACGCCCGCAGCGCACAGCTCACCGCGACCAGCAGCAGGATCACGCAGGCGGTGCCCCAGGAGGCGACGACCGCCGACACCAGCCCGAGGCACAGCAGTACGGCGGTGAACGGGTCCCGCAGACTGCGCATCAACGCTCTCGGCCAGGAGGCTTCCCGGCGCGTCGGCAGACTGTTGGCCCCGACGCGGGCCTGCCGCTCCTCGGCCTGCGCCTCCGTCAGTCCGCGCGGCCCACTGTCCAGGTGCCGCAGCGTCTGCAACACGGTCGCCACCCCGGGCTCCGAACACCCGTCGGCGCCCGGTCCCGCTCCGTCCCCGGGAACAAGCGGATCGGCGCCCGGCCCTGGCCCGTCCTCGGAAACGAGGCGATCGACGACCGGTCCCGCCCCCTCCTCGGGAACAAGCCCCCCTGGTTCCGGTTCCGAGGCCGCGGTGGTGTCAGCCACCGGCCCCGCGCAGCACGTGCACGGAGGCGGACGCCCCGTCGGCACGCGCGGCCAGCTGACCCACCATCACCCGGACCACGGTCACGACGTCGGGGTCGTCCACGAAGTAGATCTGGCGCCGCCCCTCCCGGCGGGACCGCACCAGGCCCGCGAGCTTCAGCTTCGCGAGATGCTGGCTGACCGCGGGCAGCGCCCCGCCGACCCGGTCCGCGAGGTGGGTGACGTCGCTCTCGCCCTGCGCCAGGGCCCACATGAGGTGCAGCCTGGCCGAGGACGCCAGCAGCCCGAAGGCGGCGGCCGCCTCCGCGAGTACCTCGGCGGAGGGATCCTCGAAGCCACCGATGTCTGCCGCCACAGTCCTTCTCCCGTCCCGCCCTTGGTCCTCGCGCCGCACCCGCGCCGCTTCAGTCTAGGTGCCGGTCCGCGCCTGCCCGGGCCCACTGGGCGGACGAAGCGACTCCGCCGGCTCACCGTCTCCAGCCGGACCACTGCCTCCGACCGGATCACCACCCTCAGCCGAATCACCGCCCCCAGTTGGCTCACCACCTCCAGCCAGGTCACCGCCTCCGACCGGACGGCCACCTCCGGCCAGATCACCACCTCCAGCCAGATCACCACCCCCAGCCAGATCACCACCCCCGACCGGATCACCACCCCCGACCGACTCACCGCCCCCAGCCAGCTCACCACCCCCTACCGGCTCACCCCCACCCGCAGCCCCGTCATCCGCCCCGGCCCCATCCCGGTCCGCCACGAGAAACCAGGCAAGGTCACCGACCGCCGCCCCGGCAGCCCCAGCCCCTGCGATCAGCCCCGCTGTGATCAGTCCCTCTCCGACATACGGCCGCCCGTCGAAAACGCGCAGACCGAAACCGAGGAGCAGGAACAGGCCCGCGGCCACGGCCGGCACACCGGTGACGAGCATCGCCCGCACGCACACGAACCCGCCGCTCCGGCGCGCGATCCGCCCCCACGCGACGCCGATGCCCATCCCTGGATGCTCAGGTTCCGGCATGTCTCTCCCCCGATGAATGAAGCCTGCGGCGACTCGAGCCGACCGTGCTCACGCGAGCCGTATGGGGTGGCGAGTGTAATGGTTCTCGACTTGCGCAATATATGAAGGCTCAGGCCGGCTGCCCGCACGAGGCACCCCAACGTGATCCGCCACCCGACCGGCCACTCGACCCGTTACTTGATCGGCTACTTGATCGGTTACTCGACCTGCCCCCTGACCGGTTACTTGATCTGTCCGACCGCCCACTCGGCCCACTCCCGGCGCATGGCGTTGAACCGCAGCCCGTACTCCAGCGCGATCCGGCCGTAGACCGACAGATTGTCGTCGTTCCAGTCGATGGACTCCGACAGCTGGTGCAGGCTCTCGAACCCCTCCGCCGACATCTCCGTCAACTCGGTCAGATAGCCCCGCGCCTGCTCGGGCGTCAGCACTCCGAGGAAGAAGACCCGCAGCAGGATCTCGCTGCGGGTGTTCCGCTGGGGGCTGGTCTCGCTCAGCCAGTGCCGCAGCTCGGCCAGCCCCTCGTCGGCGATGGCGTACTCCTTGCGGCCGCGCGGCCCCTCCGCCGCGACCGTGATCAGGCCGGAGGCCGCGAGCTTGGTCAGCTCGGTGTAGATCTGGCTCTGCGTCGCGGGCCAGACCGCGGCCAGCGACGTGTCGAAGAGTTTGAGCAGGTCGTACCCGCTGGCGGGACGTTCGGACAGCAGGCCGAGCAGGGCGTGTCGAAGGCTCATGCGTTCACCTTAACCTCAACCTTCCACTATTGACATGTCAGCACGCGACCTTCTACTTTCGACATGTCGAAAGAGAAACCCGGAACCACGCCGAAACCGGAGCCCCCATGTCCTACCTGCGCACCTTCCTCCCGTGGATCGTCTTCGCCGCAGTGCCCTCGGGCAGCTGGCAGTGGGGCGCGCTCGCCGCCCTGGTGGTCGCGGTCGCCGTGATCGGCCAGCAGGTACGGACCGGCACCGGACTCGACGCCCTGATCATCGAGTTGGGCTCCGCGGTCTTCTTCGCCGTCCTGGCCGTCATCGCCTTCGCCGACCCGCACTCGGGCGTGCACGGCTACTCTGCGGCCCTCTCCTCGGGCACCCTGGCGGTCATCGCCGGGCTCTCGCTGGCCGTAGGGAAGCCGTTCACGCTGGGCATCGCCAAGCGCACCACTCCGCGCGAGGTCTGGGGCCTCAAGCCCTTCATCCGCACGAACGTCGTCATCACCGCCGTGTGGACCGCGGCCTTCGCCCTGACCGCCGTCCTGCTGGCCTTCGAAGCACAGGCCGGAAACGGCCACTCGACACCCGCCACGCTCATCCAGATCGCAGGCTTCGTCGTCCCGATGGTCTTCACCGTCCGCTACGTCGCCCACGTCCAGGCCAGGGCCGGGCAGGCCGCCTGATGACCGCCCCCCACCTCGCGGGGAACTACGCCCCCGTCGGCGAAGAGCTCACCGCCCACGACCTTCCGGTGACCGGCGCCATCCCGCCCGAGCTGACCGGCTGGTACGTCCGCAACGGCCCGAACCCGGCCGACGCCGCCTCCGGGCACTGGTTCTTCGGCGACGGCATGGTCCACGGCGTCCGACTGGAGGCCGGGCGGGCGGTGTCGTACCGCAACCGCTGGGTGCGCACCCGCCGCCGTACCGAAGGGGCCCGGCCCTACGACGACCAGGGCCGGCGCGACCTCACCGCCGGCCCCGCCAACACCCACGTGGTCCGGCATGCAGGCCGCACCCTCGCCCTGGTCGAGACGGCGCTGCCGTACGAACTCACCCGCGAACTCGGCACCAAGGGCTCGTACGACTTCGGCGGCCGGCTGCACACCGCCATGACCGCACACCCCAAGACCTGCGCGGTCACCGGCGAACTGCACTTCTTCGGCTACGGCACGGTCGAGACCCCGCATCTCACCTACCACCGGGCCGACGCCTCGGGCGAACTCGCCGTCAGCAGGGCGGTCGAGGTGCCCGGGCCGACGATGATGCACGACTTCCACCTCACCGCCGAGCACGTCGTCTTCATGGACCTGCCCGTCGTCCTCGACCTCGAACTCGCCCTGTCCGGCGGCACCATGCCCTACCGCTGGGACGACGGCCACGGCGCCCGGCTGGGGGTGCTGCGCCGCGACGACCCGTACGGCGAGGTGCGCTGGTTCGGCATCGACCCGTGTTATGTCTTCCACGCACTCAACGCCCACGACGCGCAGGACGGCACCATCGTGCTGTACGTCATGCGCTATCCCGAGCTGTGGCGGCGGACCGGTGACGCCGTCGACCGGACGCAGCACGCCGTGCTCTGGAAGTGGACGATCGACCCGGCGACGGGGACGGTCCTCGCGGAGCAGTGCGACGACCGGCCCGGCGAGTTCCCCCGCGTCGACGACCGGCTGACCGGCCTGAACTCCGCATACGGACACGTGACTTGTGGCACCTCGCTCGTACGGTACGAACTGGCCACCGGCGCCGTCTCCGCGCACGACTTCGGCCCCGGACGCACACCGGGCGAGGCCGTCTTCGCCCCGGCCGACGACGTGGCCGGCGGACCCGGCTGGCTCATGACATATGTGTACGACGCCGCCGGCGACCGCAGCGACCTCGTCGTCCTGGACGCGGGCGACCTCACCGCGGCCCCGGTCGCGACCGTCCACCTGCCCGCCCGGGTCCCCCACGGCTTCCACGGCAACTGGCTCTCGGATCCCGGGGCCTGAGCGCCGTCGACGCGGCCACCGCCCACATGCGCGACCATGGCCACCGCTACCGACCGCGCCGACGAAAGGACCCCCGTGCGGCTGCGCTGCGCTGTACTCGACGACTTCCAGCAGGTGGCGACGGAACTCGCCGACTGGTCGCCCGTGGCCGACCGGGTGGAGACCGTCACCTTCTCCGAACACTTCGGCACCGAGGCCGAACTCGCCGCCGCCCTCGCCGACTTCGACATCGTCGTCACCCTGCGCGAGCGGGTGCCCTTCCCGGCCTCACTGCTCGCCCGCCTGCCCCGGCTGAAGCTGCTCGTCGCCTCCGGCATGCGCAACAGCGTGATCGACTACGCGAGTGCCGAGGCGCACGGCGTCACCGTGTGCGGCACGGCGAGCACCTCGACGCCACCCGTCGAACTGACGTGGGCTTTGCTCCTCGGCCTCGCCCGCGGCATCGTGCCGGAGTCCAACTCCCTGCGCTCCGGCGGCCCTTGGCAGCAGACGGTGGGCGCCGACCTGCACGGCCGCCGGCTCGGACTGCTCGGCCTCGGCAAGATCGGCAGCCGGGTCGCCCACGTGGGCCTCGCCTTCGGCATGCACGTCAGCGCCTGGAGCCAGAACCTCACCAAGGAGTACGCCGACGAGGTGGGCGTCCAACTTGCCCCCTCCATGGAGGAGTTGCTGTCGAGCAGCGACTACGTCTCCGTCCACCTGGCCCTCGGCGACCGCACCCGCGGTCTCCTCGGCCCCGCCGAACTCGCCCTCCTCAAGCCCACCGCCTACCTGATCAACACCTCCCGCGCCGCGATCGTCGACCAGGACGCCCTGCTCGCCGCCCTGCACGAGGGCCGCATCGCCGGCGCCGGCATCGACGTCTTCGACATCGAGCCCCTCCCCGCCGACCACCCGATGCGCACGGCTCCCCGCCTGCTCGCCACACCCCACCTCGGCTATGTGTCGCGGTCGAACTACGAGACGTACTACCGGGAGGCGGTGGAGGACATCCGGGCGTTCCTGGACGGAACGCCGGTGCGGCGACTGGGCTGAGGAGCCGTGCGGGGAGCCTTGCGGGCAACCGGTCAGGCGTACCGGTAGATCTTGCTCACGTCCTCCAGCTCGTCCGGGGTCACATCCCACGGCGGCATCCGCTCGCCCCGGGCGATGATCCGCCCGCGCTGCTCGTCGTCGGGGCCGGGCGGCTTGGCCGGCAGATAGCGGGCGCCCTTGTGCCGTTTCTGCCAGCGGGTCCACTGCATGTCGACGAAGGCGTGGTGCAGCCAGAAGACGGGGTCGTTGACGGAGGCGCCGCCGAGCATGACACCGCCGACCCAGCGGTGGACCCGGTTGTGGTTGCGCCAGGCGACGTTGTCCTTCCCGGTCCCCCACCCCTCCAGCTTGTTGCGGAACCCCTTGGTGCAGGTGGAGTCCCAGGGCCAGGTGTCGTAGACCTTCTCGGCGAGCGCCGACTCCAGTTCCTTCTTCGACGGCAGCGAGATGGGGTTGCGGGCGCGTCCGAGGTCCCGGGTGAGGAAGGCGCCGTCGGTGATGCCCTCCCTGATGGGCCAGTAGCCCTGCGCATAGGCGAACGGCCCGTCGACGACCTGGTGGTCGCCGCTGCGCCCGTTGCCGCCGAGGAGGTCGTCGGTCCAGGGCACGGCCGTCTTCGAACGGTCCCGCGTCCAGTCCCAGTACGGCACCGTCACCGACGGGTCGACCCGTTGCAGCGCCCGCTCCAGGTCCAGCAGGAAGCGGCGGTGCCAGGGCAGGAAGGAGGGCCCCATGTGGGCCGAACGCAGGCCGTCCTCGCCGTCGGAGGTGTAGTACGCGATGTGCAGCCGCACGAACTCGTCGTACTCGCCCCGCCATTTGATCTCGAGCAGCGCGTTGACGAACCGCCGCCGCTCGTCGCTCGTCAGCTTGCTCGCGTCCTTACGCACGTACGCCATGCTGTTCCCCCATGTGCGGATACCTCTCGCCGACCGGACCCGGGGCCAGGTCGCGCAGCCGCTGCCCGGGGCCGAGTTCGTCGACGGCCGCTCGGGTCGCCTCCAGCGAGGTGCGGTACGAGCTGTAGTGGTCGACCATGGTCAGCCAGGTGCCGTCGGCGCGGCGCATCAGGTGCAGTGGGTGACCGTCCACGGTGACCTGCCACACGCAGTCGCCGGCGCCGTGTCCGGCGGCGGGCAGCGGGGCACCCTTGATGCGGCGGCCGCGGTAGACCTCGTCGAAGGCCGACTCCTTGGTGTCCCCGGATCCCTCGGGGTCGCCCGCGTGCCGCGGCGCGCGCGAGGCGGCGACAAGGGGGGCCAGTGCCAGGGTGGCGGCTGAAGCGAGCAGACCCCGCCTTATCACCCGCCATGTCCGCCGCTCCGGCCCGCTTCTCACCGGGCCCTCGGCCCCCCGCTCCGCGCCCATCGGTGCCCCGTCAGCTCTGACGCCCATGGCTCACTCCCTCGTACGGGTTGGATCTCCGCAGCGGTAACCGCCGGGCGGGCCGTACGGTCACCACCGGTACGGCCATACGGTGATGTCCGCACCCGGAGGGAGTCAGCCGGTCCAGAAGTCCCACCAGCGCGTCAGGACCAGCATTCCGACGATGCCGATGTGCAGCAGCGGCAGGACCCAGGTGAACTCCGCGAGGAAGGTCTTCAGCAATGTCGGCGCGGGCAGGAAGCCGCTTCGCACGGTGAAGGACGTCACGTACCAGAACAGCAGGATCGTCGCGAGCCAGGCCAGACAGCACCACAGGCACAGCGCGCCGATCCGGTACAGCGACTCGAACTGCAGCCAGGACACGAACCCGATCCCGAACAGACAGCCCGCCTCGAAGGTCAGCCAGTACCAGCCGGGGAACGTCGCGCCGGCCAGCAGGCTCGTCCCGACGCAGATCACGATGCCGTAGGCCACCAGACCCAGCATCGGGTTGGGGAATCCGAAGACCGAGGCCTGGTCGCTCTTCATCACGCTGCCGCAGGAGATCACCGGGTTCAGGCTGCACCCCGGGACGAAGGCGGGGTCCTTGAGCAGCTTGAACTCGTCGATGGTGATGGCCCAGGAGGCCAGCAGCCCGGCCGCGCCCGTGAGCACCAGCAGCAGGGCGAACGCGGGGCCGTCCGCGGCCCGCCGCATCAGCCGCGCGGGCGCTGGGCCGGCAGGACGACGTGTGCGGCGGCTCTCAGGGTCTGCTCGGCCCCGACGAAGGCGGCCAGCGCCGACGGCTCGATCGGTTGGCCCGGCCTGCCCTCGGGCCAGGGGCGGGTGGTGAACACGAGGTAGGCGTAGCCGCGTTCGGCGACCGCCGTGAACCACTCCGCCGGAGCGGTGCACTGGGCTCCCAGCTGCGGCATCCTGACCACGGCCTGCCCGGCCTCGATGAGCAGGGTGACGGCCGGGCCGGACTCGCTGGTGCCGTCGACGAGTTCCCCGCCGACCTCCAGCCCATTGCTCGCCAGCAGCCCCTCGACAGCGGCGGACGTCATCTCCGGGCCGCCCTCGGCATCCCCGAGGGAGTACGCCAGCAGATACGGCATGTCGGTTCCGTCGGAGGCCTCGCCACTCCAGGGCAGCAGGACGAGCGTGCCGAGCTCGGCCATGCGGAAGGGGTGGGTCTCACTCGGGGTCGAGGTCACCGCGCGGCTTTGTTCAGGGACTTCATCGTGCTTCCTTTCGCGGCGACTCACATCACCTCGGGGAAATCTGACGCCACGCTCAACGAATCCCGACCGGGGCGGAAACCCCGTGCCCGGAAGACATATGAGATCCCTGACGGATCACGGCCGTGACAAACCTCCGCCGCCGGACCGGTCACGACGACCGGTCAGGCGGCGGAGTGCACGATCCACATCAGATCAACCCAAGGTCACCTGAGACTCACCAGGGGCTCACCTGACCGGCAACGGCAGCGGCAGCGTGGGCAGGGTCGGCAGGCCCGGCAGGTTGGCGGCGGGCAGTCCGCTGCCGAGCAGCGTCGCGGCGAGGAAGTTGACCAGGGCGGTCAGCACACCGGTGACCGCGGGGACGACCTGGCCCACGTCACCGGAAGTGACGGCGGCGAGCAGGGCGTCGACCGCCTTCTGCAGGGCGGCGAGCGCGTCACCCTTGAGGTCCTTGGGCGCCGGCGCCTTGCTGCTGTCCCCCGGCTTCGCCGACGCGGGCAGCTTGGTCAGCGAGGACGGCGAAACCGGCGCGGACGCACCCGGCTTGGTCACGGTGCCGGACGCGGCCGGGGCCGCCGCGGTGATGTTGGCGATGGCGTCCTTCACGGCGGTGACGAGCTTCTGCGCCTCGTCTGCGGACAGTTGGCCGTTGTCGGCCTTGAGTACGGAGTTGAGCAGGGCGGCGACCGGAGCGAGCACGCCGCCCAGGTCACCGAGGCTCTTGACCTGGGCCAGCAGCGCGTCCGCGCCGGGGACGGGCGCGCGGGACACCGCGTGGGTGCGTTCTGGGGCCGAGTCGGCGGCGACGGCTGCCGGACCGGCGATGCCGACCAGAAGGGTGGCGCAGAGAGCGGTGGACGCGATACGCCGTGCGGACAGACCACGCATGGGTGTTCCTTTCGATATGCGTCGGATCCTGAGCCCACCGTGAAATCGCCCGTGGCCGTCTGCAACCGCTCGCACCCGCCGGAGTGCCGCCGTCAACCCATTAGGGGGAACACGAACCGAACGGTCCGTCAGCGGTAGACGCGAAGGTAGTCGGCGGCGAACGTGACCGGCCCCCGCCCGGAGGGAGCCGGGTGGTACCGACCGGCGCACAGCGACAGGTTCAGGATCAGATACGCCGACCAGTCGGCACCCACACCGGTGCCGTCACGGAAGACGCGCTCGCCGTTGACGTACCAGTCGACGGAGTCCTCGCCGCAGCAGCCTCCGATGGTGACCCACCCGTCCGGGAAGACCGCGTCGTCGTCGGTGTGGTAGGTGCAGCCGGAGTTGACGTGGTTGGACAGCTCCAGCAGGTTCGGGTTGTCCGAGTGGTACTCGAAGACGTCGATCTCGTTCTCGCCGTCCTTCCAGGTCCACAGCGCCGGCCAGGCGCCCGTCCCGGAGGGCAGTGCGACGCGGGTCTCGATGTAGTCGCCGGTCCTCACCCGGAAGCCCTCGTCGGAGTACTCGGTGGTGAGCAGGCCGGTGCGCCAGGCCTGCAGGCCGTTCTCCAGGGTGTGACCGGCCGGGACGGCGGTGAAGGTGACCACACCGTCGGCGACGGTCACGCAGCCGGGGTCGAGCCAGTCGAGCTTGTTGTCGTCCGGGTTGTGGTTGCCGTAGCGGTAGGCACTGGTCCTGTCGCCGACCCATTTGGAGCCCCAGGCGATCGGGCTGCTGAACTCCTCCGACCAGGCGAGCGACTTACCGAGGGCCGACCAGGTGGAACCGGTGGCGGTGGCAGGGGACGCGGTCGGCGTGTATTTGGCGTTGTCGGCGGTCATGGCGGCGAGGGTAGGGCTGTGCGGCGTCCGGCCCGGCCAATGTGCCACCCGCAGGACTGGAATTCCGCTTTCGGACTACCCATGTGGTCGAATCCGGACGCACTATACGATCAATCGATTCGCCGACCATGTGAATCCTTCTGACGGCACCCCGGGCAAAGCATTGTTCACTCCACCGACTTTCATGCGTATGGAGTAACGCGTCGCTTTTGCATAGGGGATGGACTGCTATGTTCTCCAGCCGTCGGATCAGAGGTAACTTTCAACCGAGGTGAATCATGAAGAAGGCAGTTTTCACCACTGCTGCGCTGGCCATCGGCGCGGGTCTCGTGGGTGGTTCCGCCGCCGCGGCGTCGGCCGCTGCCGTCGCACCGGCCCCCGCGGCCGGTCTGCTCGGTCTCGTTTCCCCGACCCAGGTGACTCCGGCGGTCGTTCCCGCGACCGACGTGGTGACGAACCTGGCCCGCAACGGCAAGATCGCCAACGGTAGTGCGTTCGACAAGAAGCGGCCGGAGGGAGGCTCCGGCGTCTACCTGGACGGCATGGACCCCAACGCTTCCAAGAAGCCCACGATTCCGGTGAAGAACCCGGCCGGACAGGGCGACGTTCAGGTCCACCCGCTGCAGGCGCCGACCGCTGTCGGGCTCGGTAGCTTGCTCAGCAAGTGACGCGACGGAAACCGTAGGAGTCGGCCGTACCGGCGAAAGCTTTCAGTGCTTCACGACGCTTTCGCTGCCGCGGCCGAAGCGCGACAGCACACCCGGACTCGGCGGACCGAACACCGCCGGGCCCCACGAACCATCTCTCCGGCCCACCGGCCCTCTCCCTTCCGGTGGGCCGGACACACGTCGGCCCTCGTTCCGTACCGCCCGGCGTACGGAACATTTTCTTCGAGTTGCGGTCGGCCGCGGCCTTTCGGATTGTCGTTCATATGAGCCACAAGGATTCCATCTACATTCCCGTTCGGCCTGCCCGGACGTACGGCATTGAGCCATCCGATGGAATCATTCCCGTTTAGTCGCTCTTCCCGTGACTTATGCGCGCATATCAAGGTTTCCTGGTATGCAAGCGTGCGCAACCGTGAATTGAGGAAGGAACTGAGTTGCCCAGGAAGTTCGCGGTCATCACTGCCCTCACCCTCGGCGCTGTGGTCAGCAGCGTCGGTGTTGCTTCGGCCCACGACACCAACACCGAAATCAAGGGCGGCGGAGGCTTCTCGTCGTCCCCGGTCGTCGTGAACGCCCCCCAGCAAGGTGTTCTCGTCGTCAACGGCACGGTCGTTGACGGCCGTTGCATCGCGCCGTGGTCCAACGGAGCAGTTCTCGCCGGCGTCCTCGCCCCGAACTCGCACTACTCCGCGTGCAACACGGACAAGATCGACCAGTCGCAGAACTCCCCGTACGCGGGCGGCCTGCTCTTCTGACCCCTGCCCCGAGCAATTCGGAGCAGTTGCATCACCCCATTACAGCCCGGAAAGGCGCAACTCATGCGTAACAAGGTTACGGCCATTTCCGCCCTCGCCGCGGGCGTCGTTCTCGCGGCGGCCGGCACCGCCGCGGCAGACAACTGCACCACCGTCAAGGGTGGTGACGGCTTCTCGTCGTCCCCGGTCGTCGTGAACGCTCCCCAGCAGGGCGTTGCCGTCGTCAACGGCACGGTCGCCGACCTCCGTTGCGTCGCGCCGTGGTCCAACGGTGCCGTCCTCGGCGGCGTGCTCGCCACGAACTCGCACTACGCCGCATGCAACACGGCGGACATCGACCAGTCGCAGAACGCCACTTACAAGGGCGGCCTGCTCCTCTGACCTGCTCCGAGAATTCGGAGCACGGAAATCCCAACCGCCCCACCGAAAGGCGCATCCCATGCGTAACAAGGTTACGGCCATTTCCGCCATCGCCGCGGGCATCGTCCTCGCGGCCGGCGGCGCCGCCGCGGCCGACGACAACAACACCACCGTCAATGGCGGTGGCGGCTTCTCGTCGTCCCCGGTCGTCGTGAACGCCCCCCAGCAGGGTGTTGCCGTCGTCAACGGCACGGTCGTCGACGGTCGCTGCATCGCTCCGTGGTCCAACGGTGCCGTCCTGGGCGTCATCCTCGCCCCGAACTCGCACTACGCCGCGTGCAACACGGACAAGGTCGACCAGTCGCAGAACTCCCCGTACGCGGGTGGCCTGCTCTTCTGAGTCGCACTTCCGCCCGATGGCGGCCCACCGGAACTCCGGTGGGCCGCCATCGGTTTTTCCGTGCCCTTCGTTCCAGGGGCGAAGGGCCGGGCTCTGCCGAGTTCCAGGAAAAAAGCCCGCGGGGCCTGTCTGCAGGTGATGCAGACAGGCCCCGCGGTCAGGAGGTGGCCGACGAAGACCGACAGGTACGTCGCCGGTCGAGAAGGGCGCGCCAACAAGGAGGGAAAGGCGCCCTTCCGCCTACGGCGTTTCCTGCCGGCGCGCCGCACAGCGGCCGACACGGACGGATGCGCCACCTCGAGAGATGGCCAACTCCTCAGCGGAAGAACCCGATACACGAACTCGGGCTGTTCCAATGGGACCAACGGCACCGTGGCGCTCATGGTCACCCTGAATCGTTCGTTTGGCCCAGCGCACGAATATGATCGCCCCCGCATATGCCGAAGGGTCGACTCCGAGGAATGCGGAGCCGACCCGAATCGTCGAACGTGCCGGGGTGCCTACTTGCCGACCGGAAGCCCACCGAGCAGCCGACCGTCGACGGGGTTCGCCAGGCTGGGGTTCGGCAGGGTGCCGCCGACGACAGGGGTCTTCACGACTCCCGACTGCTTCACGCTGTCCTTGACGCTGTCCTTCACGCTCGCCGTCATCTGCTCGACGTTGTTGCCCACGTAGCCCGACGACGCCTTGGCTGCCGTGGGGACTCCGCCCGCGACCATCTTTCCGCTGTCCACGAGGCCCTGCCCAGGCATGTCCGCCGCGATGGCGGGCACGGCGACGCCGGCGATGGCGAGGGAGCCTGCAACAACGGCGGCAGCCTTCAGAGTCTTCATCGTGTGCCTTTCTTTCGTAACTCGTCTTCCGTAACCCGCGGTCGGCAGAGATGCCGCTGTCATCAGACATCGCGAGAGACTCGGTCCCACTTCTCCCGGCCTAACGAGAAGGGGGCTTCCTGGAAACCCTGTTACCGGCAGTTCCAGGAACTCATACGAAAGGATCCGTTCGCCGACTCCGGTACCTACGTGAACTGGCGTAGGCCCAAAAGGGTGATCCGGCGCGACAAATAGCCCATGGAACCGCCACCATTCCGACACAGTTGACCGGTCCGCAGGTAATTACGGATGAGCGGCTAGAGTGGCTCACCTCGTGATTCCAGCGATGCCGGTTGAACAACGGACATCACGCTCTCGAACGGGTGCGGGATTCTAAATCGAGAACACGAGCCGCACGTCCTGGCCCCGGCTCGGACTCTTTTGTTCGGAAGGGCAGCCTCGCTCATGCGTATTTCCCCGGGCCCCGTCCCATGCCGTGCGACCTCGTCCGCCGCACGCGCGCCGCACATCCTGCATGTCACCCAGCCCGTCGAGGGCGGTGTCGCGCGGGTCGTCACGGACCTGGTGGCGGCTCAACTCGCCGCGGGGCTGCGGGTGACCGTGGCCTGTCCCGAGGATGGCGTGCTCGCGGACTCCCTGCGTGCGACGGGCAGTTCGGTGCTCCGCTGGGACGCGACCCGCTCACCGGGGATTGGACTCCGGGGCGAGGTACGGCAGTTGGCGCGGATCCTGCGTGACGTACGGCCGCATCTCGTGCACGCGCACAGTGCGAAGGCGGGACTGGCTGCCCGGCTCGCGGTCCGCGGCAGCCTGCCGACCGTCTTTCAGCCGCACGCCTGGTCGTTCGAGGCCGCGGACGGGCTCGTCGCCCGTCTGGCGCTGGGCTGGGAGCGGTTAGCGGCGCGGTGGGCGACGCGCATTGTGTGCGTGAGCGAGGCGGAGCGGCGTACCGGCGAGCGGTGCGGGATCAGTGCCCTGTGGCGCGTGGTCCCCAACGGTGTCGACACGCTCAGGTTCCAACCGGAGGGGGACCGTGCCGGGTCGGGGGCGGGTCCGCTCGTCGTGTGCGTGGGCCGGTTGTGCCGCCAGAAGGGGCAGGACGTGCTGCTTCGGGCCTGGCCCGAGGTCGTACGGCAGGTCCCCGGCGCGCAGTTGGTGGTGGTCGGCGACGGTCCGGACGCGGACTTGCTGCGCTTCTGTGCGCCCGATTCGGTGACGTTCGCCGGCGCCGCATCCGACGCCGCCCCCTGGTACCGGGCCGCCGACGTGATGGTCCTGCCGTCCCGCTGGGAGGGCATGGCGCTCGCCCCGCTGGAGGCCATGGCGTGCGCCCGGCCAGTTGTCGTCACGGACGTGGACGGGGCGCGCGAGAGCCTTCCGCCGGAGCATCTGCCGTACTGCCTGGTGCCGCCCGAGGACCCCGACGCGCTGGCGCGTGCGCTGACGGCGCTGTTGCGGGACGAACAGCTGCGCGCGGCGCTGGGCGCACAGGGCCGCCGGCACGTGCTCGCCGCTCACGATCTACGGCACGCGGCGGACGCCGTGATCGACGTGTACCGCGAATTGCTCGGCGTCGTTGTCACGCCGGTCGTCGTACCCAACTAGAGCAGGAAGTGCATCACCAGATGACTGCGGAAAGTACCGTTCCCCCTCCTGCGGGGCAGCCGCGGGCGGCAGAGCGCGCTGTCTCCGTCCTCGCCCCGCGCGGCCCCGCAGCCGGACGCCGACTGCCCGCCGGGCCAAGAGGCCGCCGTCCGCGGCGGATCTCCCCGGTGCCCCTGCCACTCGTCGACGGCGGCGCCGCCCTGCTGGGGGGCCTGGTCGTGCCCGGTGCCGTCAGGTACCCCTTGGTCATCGCCCTGCTGGCCCTCGGCGTGATGGGGCTGAACCGGCGTGCCTGCCTGTACGACACCTCCCTCGTTCGTGGCGTGCTCGACGAACTTCCCGCCGTCAGTGGCCGGATCGCCGTCGGCTGGGCGGCCGTGGCGGCGCTCTCCCCACTGCGGCCGCTGCCGCTGACCGTGCTGGTCGGCGCGTTCGCCGTGCACTGCACGGCGGCTTTCGCGGGCCGCGCGGCGGTGCACGGACGTCGGGCGCGGCGGCGTCGGCCCAGTCCCGCCCTGGTGGTCGGTCCGGTCTCGGCGGCCCGGCCGGTCGCGGCCGCGTTGCTGCGTCAACCGGGCTGCGGAGTGCGGCCGGTGGGCCTGGTCACCGACCCCCTGGACGTCCTCACCGGGGACGGCGACGGTCCCGAGTTGCCGGTGCTCACCACGGATCAGGAGACGCATCGGGCGGTCATCCAGAACGGTGTGGCGACGGTGCTGGTCGTGGGAACCGCCACCCGGGTGGAGAGGACCGCCCTGCTGCGGGATCTCGCCACGTACGGATGCGTGCTGTGGGAGCTGGACGCCGACTCGCCGTCGTACGGCCTCGGCGGGCGGCGTGAAGGGGCCGGGCATCTGGCGGGCTTCTCCCGCAGGCTGCTGAGTCCGGACGGCGGACGGCGGCGCGTCGGCGTGGGCAAGCGGGTGCTGGACATGGTGCTGTCGGGCTCGCTGCTGTTGCTGGTCTGCCCGGTGCTGCTGGTGTGCGCGGTCGTGCTGCGGGTCATGGACGGACCCGGCGTGGTGTTCCGGCAGGAGCGGATCGGCAAGCACGGGCGGCCGTTCACCCTGCTGAAGTTCCGCACCCACCGGCCCGCCAGCGCGCACGAGGCGGCGACCCGCTGGAGTGTGGCGAACGAGCAGGAGATGAGCCGCTTCTGCCAGTTCCTGCGCCGCACCTCGCTGGACGAGCTGCCGCAGCTGTGGAACGTCTGCCGCGGCGACATGAGCCTGGTCGGCCCGAGGCCCGAACGGCCTTATTTCGTCGCCAAGTTCAGCCAGACCTACCCGTACTACCCGGAGCGTCACCGGATGCCGACCGGGATCACCGGGCTCTCCCAGATCCACGGGCTGCGCGGCGACACCTCCATCGAGGACCGGTGCCGCTTCGACAACGCCTACATCGACAACTGGTCGCTGTGGCAGGACATCTGCATCCTGGTGCGCACCGCGATCCTGTTCGTACGGCCGACGGGGAGCTGAGCACGGGTGAGCACTCCCTCGGCGGCCTCCGTACCACTCGTGCCGTCGCTGTCGGCGCTGCACCGGGCCGCTCCCGTGCTGCCCGTCGTGGCGGTGATCGCCCTGCTGGGGCTGCCGACCACGCCGGACAGCGGTGCCACGCCCGCCGACCTTGCCTCCGGGCTGGTCGTGCTCTGGGCCGCCGTGGACGTCGTACGGCGGGCGCGGCGCCCGCTGACGCGGACGGCGGCGGTCGTGCTCGGGCTGCCCGTGGTGGGCATCGCGGTCGCCGCGACGGGGGCGGTGACGCCCGGCGACGGGATCGCGGGCCTCGGCCGCTATCTGCAGGTGTTCGTGCTCGTCCCGCTCGCGGTGGTGCTGCTGGTGCGCGAGAGGCGCGACGCCCGGCTGGTGCTCTGGTCGCTGGCCGGACTCGCGCTGTGGCAGGGGGCGGTCGGGGTGCACCAGTACCTCACCGGCACCGGGGCCTCGTATCAAGGGGCCGACATCCGGGCGGTGGGTACGTTCGGGCCGTCCGACGTGATGGGCATGTCGACCGTGGTCGCGTGCGGGGTGGTGGCCCTGACCGGGCTCGCCCTCGGGACGCCGGTGCGGCGGCAGCGGGCCGTGGCGGCCGGATGTGCGCTGGCGCTGCTCGTGCCGCTCGCGCTGTCCTTCAGCCGGGGTGCCTGGATCGCCACGGCCGTGGCCTGCGGGGCGCAGCTGCTGCTGGCCGGGGTGCGGCGGGCGGTGAAGTTGTTCGCGGCGGCGGTCGCGGCCTCGGTCGTGCTGGTGGGCGGGCTCGGCGTGGGCGCCGCGGCGCTGCAGGAGCGGCTGACCAGCATCACCCAGGTCACCGACACACCGGACCAGTCGGTCATCGACCGGTACACGATGTGGGCGGCGGCCACCGACATGTGGCAGGAGCACCCGGTGACGGGCGTGGGTCTGAAGGCCTTTCCCGCCTACCGGGACGCCCATGCCTCGCTCGCGCTGTCGTCGGGCAGCGACACCGAGGGAGCGGGCCAGGGCTACCGCCGCCAGCCGCTGCTGTCCCCGCACAACATGTACCTGCTGCTCCTCAGCGAGCAGGGACTGCTGGGCCTGCTCACGGTGGCGGGCAGCTGGCTGGCCCTGCTGGTCTGCGCGCTGCGCGGGCTGCGGCGGGCGGGCCGCGCCAGGGACTGTGCGCTCGCGGCCTGCGGTCTGCTGCTGTGGCAGCTCGTGAACTTCCTGTACGCCGACATCGGCGGCCCCTCCACCACACTGACGGCGATCTGCTTCGGCCTCGTCGCCTGGTGGGCGCTGGCCGGCGGAGCCACGACGGGTCCGGCCGCGGAATCGGGCGCGCGGTGAGGCCGGGACCCGCGAAGACCGCGGGCGCCCCGGACCACGCGCCCGGCACGGACGGCCCGCTCCCGGCGGGCGGCAGCGCCGGCCCGGCCGCCGCACGGCCGGCGCACGACACTCCCTCGCGCCGCTTCCTGGCCAGGGCGACGCTGCTGTCCGCCGCGCTGTCCATGGCCGGGGCCGTCCTCGGCCTCGGACGGGACCAGGCGCTCGCGCACCTCTTCGGCGCCGGCGCGGAGACCGACGCGTTCCTGGTGGCCTGGACCGTGCCCGAACTGGCGGCGACCCTGCTGATCGAGGACGGCATGGCGTTCGTGCTGGTGCCCGCGTTCAGCGCGGCACTGGCGCTGCGGGCGCGCGGTCACAGCACCCCCGATCCCGTGCACGCCCTGATCGCCGCCTCGCTGCCGCGGCTGTGCCTCGCCTTCGCGGCGACGGCCGCGGCGGTCGTGGCCGGGGCCCCGCTGCTGGTCTCCTCCCTCGCGCCCGGTCTGTCCGACCCGTCCCTCGCCGTCTCCTGCACCCGGCTGACCGCGACCTGCGTGCTGAGCTTCGGGCTGGCCGGGTACTGCAGCGCGGCGCTGCGGGCCCACCGTTCGTATCTCGCCCCCGGCGCGATCTACATCGCTTACAACGTCGCGATCATCGGCACGATGTTCGTCCTCGGTGCGCACTGGGGCGTGCGGTCCGCCGCTCTCGGTGTGGCCCTCGGCGGGTGCCTCATGGTCGCCGTACAGACACCGTCCCTGGGCCGGCGGATCGCCCGGCGGCCCGGGCGGCCCTCCTTCACGTACGACGGGGACGGCGGCCGGCCGCTCGCGCCCGGCCTCGTCTGCGCGGTGCTGCTCTTCGCACTGTGCCGGCAGTCGCAGGTCCTCATCGAGCGCTACTTCGCCTCCACGCTGCCCGCCGGCGCCATCTCGCACCTCAACTACGCCCAGAAGGTCGCCCAGTTGCCGATGTCGCTGTCCATGATGGTGTGCGTCGTCACCTTCCCGGTGGTGGCGCAGGCCATCGCCGAGGGCGACACCCGGCGGGCCCGGGACCGGGTCGAGCGGGACGTGCTGCTGATGGCCGGTCTCGTCCTGCTGGGCGCCGCGGTGGTCGTGGCCTGCGCGCCGCAGATCGTCCAACTCCTCTTCCAGCGCGGGGCGTTCACCGCGCAGGACACCGCCGCGACCGCCGCCGTGATGCGCGTGTACGCGGCCGGGCTGCTCGGGCAGACGCTGGTGGGGGCACTCGTGCGGTCGTACTTCGCGGCCGGCCGCACCACCTGGTTCCCGCTGGGCGCGATGGGCGTGGGCGCGCTCGCCACCGTCGCGATCAGTGCCTGTGCCGTCGGACGGTGGGGTGCGTGCGGCATCGCCGCGGCCAACGCGACCGGCATCACCCTCACCGCGCTGCTCCTGCTGTACGGCCTGGGGACGCACAGCGTGCCGGTGCGCGTCCGCCGCGTCGTCGCCGAACTGGCCCGACCGGTGTGCGCGGCCGTGTGCGCCACCGCAGCGGGCCTGGTCTGTGCCGGGCTGTTCGTCTCGCCCGCGGCGTCCGTCGCCGCCTGCTGCACCTGCGTGACCGCCGTCTTCCTCCTGCTGGCCTGGCTCCTCGACGCGGCGGACGCCCGGTCCCTCCTGCTTTCTGTCGCGCAGTTCCTCCGTCACTCCGTCACACGAAAGCTGGGCCATGGTCGCTGACGTATCCGCTGCATCGCGTACGGCCGAATTCGATCCCAGACCGCCCGTGAGCAGGCGCTCCAAGCGGGGCCCCGCGGCCTGGGTGGCCATGTATCACTCCGTCTCGGACTGCCCGGACGACCCGTACAACGTCACCGTCACCCCCGCGCGCCTCGACCGCCAGCTCGCCTGGATGTCCGCCCGCGGTCTGCGCGGGGTGAGCATGCGGGAGCTGCTCGCGGCGCGCGCCCGTGGCACCGAGCGCGGCCTGGTGGGGCTCACCTTCGACGACGGGTACGCCGACTTCGCGAGCACCGCGCTGCCCGTGCTGTACCGCTGGGGGTTCACCGCGACCGTGTTCGTGCTGCCCGGGCGGCTCGACGGCGAGAACGCGTGGGAGCCGCTCGGACCGCGCAAGCCGCTGCTCGACGTGGACGGCATCCGCCGGGTCCTGGCCGGGGGCATGGAGGTCGCCTCGCACGGCCTGACCCACCTCGATCTGACCAAGGTCACGGACGAGGTGCTGCACGCCGAGGTCAACGACAGCCGTCACCGGCTCGCCGGGATCACCGGCAGTGATGTCGAGGGCTTCTGCTACCCGTACGGATACATCGACGAGCGCGTCGCCGCCGCGGTGCGCCGGGCCGGTTACCGCTACGCCTGCTCGATCTCCCCCGGCCCGGACGGCTGCGGCGACTTCGCGCTGCCCCGCATCCACGTGGGGCAGACCGACACCTCGGCGCGTCTGGAGCTGAAGCGACGCCTGGCCCGGGTCTACGGCCGCGCGGTGGGGGCCGAGTGAGGGTCCTGCACGTCATCACCGGCCTGGGCGTCGGCGGGGCGGAACAGCAGCTGCGCCTGTTGCTGCGTCACCTTCCCGCGCAGTGCGACGTCGTGGCCCTGACCAACCCCGGCCCGGTGGCCGCGGGTCTGGCCGCCGACGGTGTCCGCGTCGCCCACCTCGGGATGGGCGGCAACCGCGACCTCGGCGCACTGCCCCGCCTGACCCGGCTGATCCGCGCCGGCGGCTACGACCTCGTCCACACGCACCTGTACCGGGCCTGTCTCTACGGCCGGATGGCGGCGCGCCTGGCGGGAGTTCGGGCCGTCGTGGCCACCGAGCACTCGATCGGCGACACCCGGCTGGAGGGCCGGCCGCTGACCGCGGGCGTGCGCGCGCTGTACCTGGCCGGTGAGCGCATGGGCCGTGCCACGGTCGCCGTCTCACCGGCGGTGGCCGAGCGGCTGCGTCAGTGGGGCGTGCCCGGGCCGCGCATCCATGTCATCCCGAACGGCATCGACGCGCCCCTGTTCCGCTTCGACGAGGTGGGCCGCAAGGAGGCCCGGATGTTCTACGGGCTGCCGGAGGACGCGTACGTCGTCGGCGGTGTGGGGCGCCTCGCCCCGGGCAAGCGCTTCGACCTGCTCCTGCGTGCGCTGTCCCGACTGCCCGGTGACGTACGGCTGTTGCTGGTCGGCGGCGGGCCCGAGGAGCAGGCGCTGCGGCACACCGCCCGGCGGCTCGGGATCGCGGACCGGGTGGTGCTGACGGGCGAGCGGCCGTATCTGCCGGACCCCCACGACGAGGCGCCCGGCCTGGCCGACCTGCTGTCCGCGATGGACGTGCTCGCCTCGCCGTCCGCGGAGGAGGCCTTCGGCCTGGCCGTGGTGGAGGCGCTGGCGGCCGGGCTTCCCGTGCTGTACGCGAGCTGCCCCGCCGTCGAGGACCTGCCCCCGGACGCGGCACCCGGCGCTGTGCGCGTCACCGGCGGCGCCGGCGCGTATGCGCGGGAACTGCTGCGGCTGCGGGCGGCGGGACCGGGCGAGCGCACCGCCCCGGACGCCGTGCACCGCTACGACATCGCGTGCAGCGCCCGACAGTTGATGGATGTGTACACGGCCGCTCTGTCCGGCTCGACCCTGGAAGTGAGTTCTCCATGACCGACAACCCCGCTCAGCCGCCCCGGCTGTCGCACCGTACGCGCCCAGGTGTGAAGCGGCTGCCCTCCTGGTGGCTGCTGCCTGCCGGCGCGCTGCTCGGTGCCATGGCCGGCGGCGCGTACGGAGTGGCGAAGCCGCCGCAGTACACGGCGACGAGCTCCGTCGTCGCCGTCGCGGCCGGCCGGTCCGACGTCGACTGCGCCGACGCGCTCGGCTTCGCGCAGGCCTACGGCCGGGTGGCCCCGCAGCTCGCGGTGCTCGGGGACGCGCAGGTGACGGCCGGTGTGCCGGCGGCGACGCTGCGCGAGAGCGTGCAGGTCGCGACCTCGCCGGACGCGCCGATGGTCTCGGTGTCGGCGACCTCGTCGAGCCCCGGCCAGGCCGCCGACATCGCCAATGCCGTGTCCGGCGCGCTGGTCACGCAGGCGGGCCACACCAAGACCACCACCGGCATCCGGCTCGAGCGCCTCTCCCGTGCCCTGCGGCCCACCGAACCGTCGTCCCCGTCCTGGAAGCTGACCCTGCTCGTGGGTGCGGGCGCCGGAGGTCTGCTGGGCGGTCTCGCGCTGCTGGTCCGGCCGCGGCGGTCGGCGGACGCGGGCGTGGCCCAGGCGACGGTGCCCGGTCCGACCCACGCCGCGGACGCCCACGGGATGCTCGGATGACCGCGTCCGGCCGCGCGCTGTCGGTGGAACTGTGCACCGACGAGCGCACGTTCGCCGCACTGGCCGAGGAGTGGGGAAAGCTGCACGGGTCCTGCCCGTCGGCGACACCGTTCCAGAGCCATGCCTGGCTGCACTCCTGGTGGCTGTCGTACGGCACACCCGACGGGCTCAGGCTCTTCCTGGTCCGCCGGGGCGATGAACTGGTGGGCGCCGCACCGCTGATGCGCGTGCGGCGCCCGATGCCCAAGCTGATGCCGATCGGCGGCGCCATCTCCGACTTCTGCGACGTACTGCTCGCGGAAGGTGAGGCCGAGGAGGGCAGCCTGGCACTGGCGGACGCCCTCGCCGGCGCGGCCCGCACCGCTCTGATCGACTTCCGGGACGTCCGGCCGGGCAGCGCCGTGGAGCGGATCTACCGGCACTGGCGCGGTCCGCGCTGCCGGCTGCGGGACTCGACGTGTCTGGAGCTGCCCGCCCTGCCCATGCCCGACCTCATCAAGCGGCTGCCGACGGCGCGCGCCCAGCGGATCCGCAACAAGGTGAACAGGCTCGGCCGGCTCGGCGTCGAGTGGCGTGTCGTGAGCCACGAGGAGACGGAGCCCGCGGTGCGGCGGCTGCTCGAACTGCACCGGCTGCAGTGGGAGGGCAAGAAGGTCACGCCGGAACACACCCGGCCGCGGTTCCTGGAGCACCTGGTCCGGTCGGTGGTCCCGATGGCACGGTCCGGCCAGGCCGCGGTGACGGAGTTCCTGTTCGAGGGCGCGGTGGTGGCCGTCAATCTGCATCTGCTGTCGGGGGCGATGACGGGCGAGTACCTGTACGGCTTCCATCCGCGGCTGCGGGAGAGCAAGTTGGACGTGGCGACGATGCTGCTGCGCGCGTCGAGTGAGCTCGCGTCCAGCGGCGAGGGCCGGATCCTGAGCATGCTGCGCGGCGACGAGCCGTACAAGTACCGCTGGTGCCCCGAGACGGTCCACAACCAGCGTTTCCTGCTGGCCGGCGTGCCCACGGTGCCGCTGCTGGCGGCCACCGCCGGTCACTCCGCGGCCCGGCACTCGGCCAAGAAGGTCCTGCGCAGGAAGCCCGCCGTCCAGGATCAGGGGTAGCGGGACCCTGTCAGTGGGCGCAGCCGGTGCGCTTGGCGCCACTCACGGGTGCCGCCCCGTTCGCGACGGGCGCCGGCGTGCACTGGGGTGGCCGGGCGGGTGTGGCCGGCGGGGTCGGTGCCGGTGTCGGCACTGGCGCCGGCACCGGTACCGGGACGGCGGGGGCGGGAGTCTTGGGCGGGACGGGCGGAAGGGGGACCGTCGGCCCCGGTGTCGGCTCCGGCGTGGGGACCCTGGACATCACCGCGCGGTACACGGCGGAGGCCTCGGGGTTGGTGGCGCACTGCCACACGCCGTGCGGGCAGTAGTCGGTGACCGTGTTGTAGAGCGGCTTGTGCTCGTCCATCCAGTCGAGCATGCGCAGCATGTACGTGGGGTTGTCGCCGTTGCGGAACAGTCCCCACTCGGGATACGAGATCGGCTTGCCGTGCTCCCGCGCGAAGTCCACCTGGAACTGCAGGCCGTAGGGCTCCGACACCTGCTCGTCGAACGAGATGCCGTGCGGCTGGTCGTACGAGTCCATGCCGACGATGTCGACGACGTCGTCGCCCGGGTAGCACTCCGGCCACGGAATCGCGTCGGCGCCCCGGCTCGGGGCGAAGTCGAACTTGAACTTCTGGCCCGGAACCGAGCGCATGACGGTGACGATGCGCCTCCAGTACTCCTTCCAGTTGTCCGGATCGGGGGCGCAGCGGTGGGTGTACGTGGTGCCGTTCATCTCCCAGCCGAGCACGAGGATCGTGTCCGTCGCGCCGAGGTCGACCAGTCGCTGCGCCAGCACCCGGAAGTGCTCGTCGTACGCGCCGGCGGCGGCGCGCCGCAGCAGCCGTCTGACGGCCGTGTTGGACATGTCCGACTCGTTGTGTTCCATCAACGGGACGTTGAGCACGAACATCCGGTCGGCCTTGGCCTGCCGCCACTTGGCCCAGCTGTCGAGGAAGCCGTTCCCGCCCTCGATGTTGCTCCACACGTCTCCCGGCAGATACGTGTGTCCGACGCGCAGTTCGGCGCCGCCCAGCCAGCCGCTGAACTTGTTGATGAGCTCCAGCCCCTCGGGCTCGGAGTCGAGGAACGCGCCGAACGCGGCCGGCGGCTGATCCGCTCCCGCGGGGAACGGCGCGGCGTCCGAGGGCAAGGGGGCCGGAGGCAACGGGGTGGGGCCGGGGGCGCCGGGCGCCACGGGCGGGGGGTGCTTCGGGTCCGGGTGCCGTGCCGAGTCGCCCGGGAAGACGGGGCCCCAGGCCAGAGCGGCCGACGAGAGCACGGCGGCGGTGAGGAGAGCCAGTCGCCTGAAGGCGGACCGGCGGCGATCGGGGGCCACTCGTCCTCCTTCGCCGCAGTTTCCGTCAACAGTGACACATAGTCATATATCACTTAATTGCCCCACTTGAGTCAGACGGCTGGGCGCGGCTCACCCGCAAGAGTGACCGGGAAAAGACCTTCAGCCGCCGTACAGCCCGGCTATCTCCTCCGCGTACACCGCCGTCACCGCATGCCTCTTCACCTTCAACGACGGGGTGAGCAGACCGTTGTCCTCCGTGAACTCGCCGTCGACCAGAGTGAAGGAACGGATCGACTCGGCGCGGGAGACGGCCTCGTTGGCGTAGTCCACGGCCTTCTGGACGTCGGCGCGCATCCGCGGGTCCCCCACGACCTCGGACATCGGGGTCCGGGCGGGCAGCTTACGGACCGTCAGCCAGTGGGCGACGGCCTCGGGGTCGAGGGTGATCAGCGCGGCGACGAAGGGGCGGTTGTCGCCCACGACGATGCACTGGCCGATCGGCGGGCGGCTGCGCAGGCGGTCCTCCAGGACGGCCGGGGAGACGTTCTTGCCGCCGGAGGTGACGAGGATGTCCTTCTTGCGGCCGGTGATGGTGAGGTAGCCGTCCTCGTCGAGGGAGCCCAGGTCGCCGGTGGCGAACCACTCGTCCTGGAGCACGGCGTCCGTGGCGGCCGGGTTGTTCCAGTACGCGCCGAAGACGACACCGCCCTTGATGAGCACCTCGCCGTCCTCGGCGATGCGCACCGCGGTGCCGGGGACCGGGGGGCCGACGGTGCCGGGGCGGGGTCGCAGCGGCGGGACGATGGTGGCGGCGGCGGTGGTCTCGGTCAGGCCGTAGCCCTCGTAGACGATGATTCCGGCCGCGTAGAAGAACAGGTTGAGGTTGCGGTCGAGGGGGGAGCCGCCGCTGATGGCGTAGCGCATGCGGCCACCGAGTTCCTTGCGGACGCGGCGGTAGACCAGCAGGTCGTACAGGGCCCAGGCGGCGTAGAGGGCGGGGCCGGGGCCCTTGCCCGTCTCGAGGAACTTGTTCAGGTACGCCTCGCCGAAGCGGACGCCGATGCGGTCCGCGCGGTCGAAGGACGCGCCGCGGCCGATCTTCTCGGCGGTCGCACGCCCGGTGTCGTGGATCTTCTCGAAGAGGTACGGGACGCCGACGAGGAACGTCGGGCGGAACTCCTTGAGGGCCGGGCGGAGTTCGTCGGGTTTGATGCTCGGGCAGTGGCCGATCTCGATGCGGGCCATGAGGCAGGCGATCTGCAGGGTGCGGCCGAGGATGTGGGCGAGGGGGAGGAAGAGGAGGGTCGAGGCGGTCTGGCGGGTGACCTCCTTGAAGATCGGGTGCAGCAGCTCGACCGTGTTGGCGGCCTCGGCATGGAGGTTGGCGTGGGTGAGGACGCAGCCCTTCGGCTTTCCGGTGGTGCCGGAGGTGTAGCAGATGGTCGCGGTCGTGCCGGGGGTGAGGGCCGTACGGCGTTTGGTGACCTCCTCGTCGGGGAGGTCGCGGCCGAGGGCGGTGAGGCCGGTCAGGGCGTCTTCGTCGTCCAACTGCCACAGGCGCGGCTGCTGTTCGTGGCGGGCCGTGCCCGTCGTCACCGTGGCGGTGTTCTCGGCGGTCTCCGTGACGACGAAGCGGGCGTCCGAGTCGCGGACGATCCACTCCACCTGGTCGGCCGAGGACGTGGCGTAGATCGGGACGGTCTGGCCGCCCGCCGCCCAGATCGCGAAGTCCAGGACCGTCCACTCGTAGCGGGTGCGGGACATGACGGCGACGCGGCCGCCCGGTTCGAGGCCGGCCGCGATCAACCCCTTGGCCACGGCGGTGACTTCGCGGGCGAAGGCCGCCGCGGTCACCGGCTGCCAGGTGTCGTCGTGCCTGCGGCGCAGGACCACGGCCTCGGGGGCCTCGGCCGCGTTGGCGTAGGGGAGGTCGGCGGTGCTGCCGGTCGTGATGCGCGGGGCGAGGGCCGGAGTGCGGGCCTCGCGTACGACGCCGTCCTGGTCCCTGGTGACCTCGACCTTGGTGCGGGCCGCCAGGTCAGTGCGCTGCTTCGCCCGTTTCAGGTCCTTGCGTACGCCCATGACGGCTCCCGGTCGGCTCTGACTGCGAGGCCAACTTACTCACAAGTAAGGGATGGTCAATGGTTCCGACAGCACCTGGACTGATGTGCTAGCCCAGGTCGCGGTGGGCCTGGTCGATCGCCTCCGCGAGCTGTCGTACGTCCTTGTCCTCGGTCTTCTTGGCCAGTTGGCCGGCGCGATCCTCGAGTCGGCCGAGTCCGGGGTCGCCGGGGAGGGTGGCCCAGCGCTCGTCGCCCTGGCGGAGGGCGTCGGCGAAGTAGGCGGCCACGGCGGTGACTTGGAAGCGGGGGCTCGCCTCCCACAGGGAGTCGTCGAGGGCTCCGGTCTCCAGTGCGCCGGACTTCTCGTGCGGGTCACGGGTGTTGGGGTCGAGCCAGCGGACGGTCGCGGTGGCGAGGTGGCCGTCGGCGCCCGGTTTCGTGCGCACGGCGTAGAGGGCGGTGACCGTGTGGCCGGGGCCGACCTCACCACCGTCGACGTGGTCGTTGCGGAAGTCGTCGTCGGCGACCTGGCGGTCGTCGTAGCCGACGAGACGGAACTCGGCGACCGTCTCGGGATCGAAGGCGACCTGGGCCTTGGCGTCACGGGCGGTCAGGTCGATGTTCTGCGGGAGTTGGGTGCAGAAGACCTTGCGGGCGTCGTCCGCCTCCGACACGTACACGGTGTGGCCGTCGCCCTTGTCGGCGAGGCGTTCCATGAGGGCGTCGCCGTAGTCGCTGCCGACTCCGACGCCGAAGAGGGTGATGCCGTACTCGCGGCGGGCGGAGGAGATGCGGTCGAGGATGGAGTCGGGGTCGGTGTCGCCGTCGTTGGCGAGGGCGTCCGAGACGAGGACGACGCGGTTGGTGGCGTGCTCGCGACGGCCCTCGACGGCGGTGGCGTAGCCGGTCTCGACGCCCGCGCCGAGGTTGGTGGAGAAGGTCGGCTCCAGGCTGTCGATCGCGTCGTGGATCTCGCCCCGGTGGCTGCCGAGGCGGGTCATCGGCAGGACCGTCTCCGCCTTGTCGCTGAAGGTGACGAGGGCGACCGAGTCGTCGTCGCGCAGCCGGTCCGTCATGGTGTCGAGGGACTTCTGGGCGAGGTCGAGACGGCCGGGCTCGGACATGGAGCCCGAGATGTCGATGACGAAGGTGAGGGCGGCGGGCGGGCGTTCGCCGGTCCGGTCGGTGGGGCGGGTGGCGAGGCCGACGCGGACCAGGGACCAGTTCTTCTCGTCGGTGCGGGCGCCGTCGACGGTGACCGTGAAGCCGTTGCCGTCGGGGCGTTCGTAGTCCTGACGGAAGCTGTTGACGAACTCCTCGGGGCGGATGGTGGAGGGGTCGGGGCGCTGTCCCGCGGCGAGGGTGCGGCGCGCGTAGCCGTAGGAGGCGGTGTCGACGTCGAGAGCGAAGGTGGAGAGGTAGTCGGGGGACGGGGCGAAGTCGCGGGAGGTGTCTCCCTGGTCGTCCTGGCCGTCCTGCTGTTCGCCCGCGGCAGCGCTGTTCTGCGGGGCGGGTGCGGGGAAGCCGGTCCTGTGCGAGCCGTCCGAGGCCTTGCTGCCGCTGGACTCGCTCGCGCTGCAGGCCGTGAGCAGCAGACCGCTCGCCGCCGTGAGCGCGAGGAGAGCGCCCCGCAGCCGGCGGGTGCGGTGGCCGGTGCGGCGGTGTGGCGTGCCCGGTCGTGGTGTTCGGTACCGCTCCATCTTCCGTGCCTCCTCGGTGCGTTGACGTCGACGTCTGTGACTGTGACGGCGCGACGGACCGAAACGTGCGGCACGGGGTGTTGCGGATGAGTCTCAAGACGGCCACGATCATGGCCGGTCGAGACCGGTGGGTGACCCTCCGTTGACCTAGGACACCACGTCCTTGCGGGCGAAACCGCGGAAGGCCAGGGCGAACAGCACAAGCGCGTACGTTATGGAAATCGCCGTGCCCTGGATCATGCCGGCCCACTCGGGATGCGGCTGGACGGCGTCCGCCCAGGCGAACTGCCAGTGCGCGGGCAGGAAGTCGCGCCAGTGGCCGAGGGCCGTCACGGCGTCCAGGACGTTGCCGACGATGGTGAGGCCGACCGCGCCGCCGACCGCGCCCAGAGGGGCGTCGGTCTTGGTGGACAGCCAGAACGCGAGCCCCGCGGTGACCAGTTGGGACACGAAGATGAACGCCACGACCACCAGCAGGCGTTGGGCCGCCGTCCCCGCGTCCAGCGCGCCGCCGGTGGGGATCTGGAGCGGGCCCCAGCCGTAGGCGGCCGTGCCCACGGCGAGCGCCACCACCGGCAGCAGGATCATCGCGGCCAGGCTGAGGCCGAGTCCGACGACCAGCTTGGACCACAGCAGGCGGGCCCGCGGCACGGGTGCGGCCAGCAGATAGCGCAGGGAGGACCAGCCGGCCTCGGACGCCACCGTGTCCCCGCAGAACAGGGCGACGGGGATGACCAGCAGAAAGCCCGCGGAGACGAAGAGGTTGACGGCGGCGAAGTTGGCTCCGGACGCGGTGGCCGTGTCCATCAAGGTCACCGTGTTGTTGCGGCCGCCCGGGCCGCCGCCGATCGCGAACGCGATCAGCAGCACGAACGGCAGGGCGGCGAGGATCCCGCCCATGATCAGCGTCCGGCGCCGCTTCAACTGCCGGACCAGCTCGACCCGGACGGGCAGAGTGCGGCCCGCCCGGTAACCGGAGGCGGCCTGACGGGGCTCGGTGTGCTCGGCCAGCGTGCTCATGCGGAACCTCCGATCAGGGTGAGGAAGGCGTCTTCGAGACGGCGGTGGGGGCCGAGCGAAGCTACCGGGACTTCCAGGCGGACCAGCTCGACGAGGAGCCGGGCGGCGGCTGCGGAGGCGAGGGGTGTGCCGGGGGCTGTTGCGGCCGGGGAAGCCTCGGGGGCTGTTGCGTTTGCCTCGTCGGCGGATGTGGATGCGGTGGGGGTTGCGGTGACCGTGCCGTCCGCTGCGGGACGCGACGCGGCTTGCGCACCGCGCTCGCCCGCCGAGTCGACGGTACCGGCGGACACACCGGCGCCTGTCGCGCGCGTCGCGGTCGCGACGGCACCCGCATCGGGGTCACCGGCGAGAGCTGCGGATGCGTCGGCGTCCCTGGCGTGCGCCGCCCTGGCTTCCGGATCCGACTCGTTGGCGAGAGCTGAGGACAGATCCACCTCACTCGCCCGCACTGCCACAGCCGCCAGATCCACCTCACCGGCGAGAGCCGCCGATCGAGCCGCTTCCCCGGCGTGCGCCGCCACGGCGCTCGCCTCGCCTGCCGACGCCGCAACCGCCCGCTCCCCCGCCTCGCGGCGCGTCGGTGTCAGCCGCACGAGCAGGCCGCCGTCCGTCCGTACAGCCGACTCCACGCCGGGCAGTGTCGCCACCTTCTCGACCAGTGGGTCGGCGATGTCCGCTGCCAGGCCGATCAGCAGGGTGTCGCCGGAGCCGATGATCTCGGCCACCGGGCCCGCCTGGACCAGGCGGCCGCGGTCCATGACGACCAGGTGGGTGCAGGACTGCTCGACCTCCGCCAGGAGGTGGCTGGAGACGATCACCGTGCGGCCGGCCGCCGCGTACCGGATCAGCACCTCGCGCATCTCGCGGATCTGGGGCGGGTCGAGGCCGTTGGTCGGTTCGTCGAGGATGAGGAGGTCCGGGAGGCCGAGCATGGCCTGGGCGATGGCGAGCCGCTGGCGCATGCCCTGCGAGTAGGTGCGCACGGCTCGGGCCAGCGCGTCTCCCAGGCCGGCGATCGCCAGGGCCTCGTCCAGGTGCGCGTCCTCGGCCGGGCGCCCCGTCGCCGCCCAGTACAGCTCCAGGTTCTCGCGGCCCGACAGGTGCGGGAGGAAGCCCGCGCCCTCCACGAACGCGCCGACCCGGGACAGGACCGGGGCACCGGGGCGGATCGCGTGCCCGAAGACGCGGATCTCGCCGGCGTCCGGCTTGATCAGGCCCATCAGCATGCGCAGCGTCGTGGTCTTGCCCGCGCCGTTCGGCCCGAGAAGACCCAGGACCTGGCCCTTCTCCACGCGGAAGGACAGGTCCCGGACCGCGAAACGGTCCGCCGACTTGGCGTACCGCTTGCTCAAGTCCGTGATCTGGAGCGGGACTTCGGCCAGCTCGGGCGCCGGGGGCGGCGCCATGGTCGTGCGGCGGCGGCTCGTCAGGAGGAGAGCCAGTGCGATGACCGCTCCGGCCAGCGGGAGCCACCACACCCAGGACGGCAGCGGGGCGGCCGCGGTGGTCACGCCGGGTGCCGTAGGCACCTTCAGGTCGCCCTTCAGGGAGACGGTGTACGTCGCCGGGGAGACCGGGGAGGCGTAGCCCAGGTCGGTGGAGGCGAGGACCAGGCGCAGGCGGTGGCCCTGCTCGATCTCGTGGTCGATGGCCGGGAGCGTGATCGTCACGTCCTTGCCCGCCTTCGCGCCCTCGACGCGGACGGGGGCCACCAGCTGTGAGGGCAGCACGGGCGTCCCGCGGCCGGGACCGACGTCGTACACCTTCCCGAAGAGCACGGCGTCGTCGCTCGTCGACTTCACGTGGACGGTGACCGTCGGCGCTCCCGTGATCCGCAGGTCGCCGCTCATCGGCGCCGACTCGAACTGCGCGTACTGCCCGGGGAAGTCGAGCGACACCCCGACGCCGAGCGAGGACAGCTGGGCGAGTCCGCCGGAGCCGCCGAGGCCGGGCAGGGCCGAGACGGCGGGCGGGCTGGCGCCGGCCGGGTTGGCGAAGCTCTGTTGCGCGCCCCTCAAGGGCACGGAGCGTCGTCCGCTCTCCAGGCCGGGGTACGTGGCGTCGGTCGCACCCCGCAGCAGGGCCGCGCCGTCCGTGGAGTCGACGCCTCCGGTGCGGGTGATGCGGAAGGCCGGGCCCGTGTCCGTGCCCTTCTCGTCCTTGAGGTAGCGGTCGAACCACGTACGCACGCGTGTCTGGACGCGGCTGGTCTCCATGTCGCCGCCGTCGTGCCCGCCGGCGATCCAGTCGACGTCGACCGGGGCGCCGTTGGCACTGATGGCCTTCGCCGCCGCGTCCGCCTGGCCGAGCGGGAAGAGGGAGTCCGTCTGGCCCTGCACCAGGAGCGTCGGCACCTTGATGCGGTCGGCGACGGCGGACGGGGAGCGGGCCTGCAGCAGCTCACGCGCCTGTGCGTCCGGCTTGCCCGCCTCCGCGACCCGCTCGTACATCCGGCACAGCTCGGCCTGGAACTTGTCGCAGCCGCCGCCGGAGTTGATGAAGATGCCGGCCCACAGCTTCTTGAAGACGTCGTCCGGGAACAGGGCGTCCGCCAGGTTCCAATACGTGATCGCCGGGGCGATGGCGTCCACCCGGTGGTCGTATCCCGCCGCCAGCATCGAGATCGCGCCGCCGTACGAGGCGCCCGCGACGCCCACGCGCGGGTCGCCCTTCTTGTCGAGCTGGACCTGGGGCTGCTTCGCCAGCCAGTCGATCAGCTTGGAGACGTCGGCGACCTCGTCCTTCGGGTCGTTCAGTCCGATCTTGCCGGTGGACCTGCCGAAGCCGCGCGCGGACCAGGTCAGCACCGCGTACCCGTCTCTGGCCAGGCCCTCCGCCTGCTGCCGGACGTCGTCCTTGCTGCCGCCGAAGCCGTGGGCCAGGAGTACGGCGGGGCGTCGGCCGGACGGGCCGGACGTGAAGTACGACGTGTCGATCCGTACGCCGTCCATCGCCATGACCCGGTCGCTTCGGTGCACCGGGGCCTTCTCGTCCGAGGCCACGGCCGTCCACGTCCCCGCGCCTGCGAGCACGACGACGGCGGCCCCGGCGGCGAGCAGCCGTCGGGGCCTCCGCAGCAGCCCTCGCAAGCGGGGCAGTCGAAGATCCATGACTCAACGGTACGGGGCGTCTCCGACAGTTGGGGCAGACCTTGGGGTGAACCGGGGGCCGTCGACGTACCGCGGCTGGTGTACGGCTACTGGCTCGGGTACTTCTGCGGGTTGCCGGGTGCGGGATCGTCGGGGCTTGTCGCGCCCACGCGGCGGAGCCGCACATCCATACAGTTCCGCGCCCCTAAGCACGCTCGTCCTCGGGGAGGGAAACAAGCCACCGTGTGTCCTTGCGCGGGCGCAGGTACACGGCCCAGTACACGGTCGCCGCCGCCGTGATGCCGCCCGTCCACAGGAGGTAGCCGACCTCCTGCCGGCTGAGGATGTACGCCAGGACCGCGATCAGCAGGACCGGCATCGCGGGCCACAGGGGCATGCGCCATGCCGGTGTGTGCTTGTGGGAGCCGCGGCGGGCGAGGAGGGCGGCCACCGCGACGAGGAGGTACATGCCCGTCACCGAGACGCCTGTGACGCCGTACAGGGTGTCGAGGTTCACGAAGCAGAGGAGGGCGCCGGGGACGCCGACGGCGAGTGTGGCGACCCAGGGGGAGCCGAAGCGGCCGAGCTTGGAGAAGACGTTGTTGACCGGCTCGGGCCAGGCCTTGTCGCGGGCCGAGGCGAACAGGACGCGGGAGTTCTGGATGACCATGACGATGCCCGCGTTGATGATCGCGAGGGCCACGCACAGGCTCACGAAGGTGCCGACGGCGGAGTTGGACCAGGCGCTCACCATGCCGCTGATGTCGCCGCCGGTCAGCGCCGAGAGGTCGGACGCGCCCAGGGTGATGGCGACGACCGGCACCAGGATGATCACGGAGGAGATGGCGAGGGTGGCCAGGACCGTGCGGGCGACGTTGCGGCGCGGGTGCTCCAGCTCCTCGGAGAGATAGACGGCGGTCGAGAAGCCCTGGGTGACGAAGAGGGCGATCGCCAGACCTGAGACCACCAGCATCGCGGTCACCGTGTCCGTGTGGCCGTTCGTGCCGGTGACCTGCATGGACACCAGGCTGCCCACGCCCCGCTCGCTGTGCGCGAAGCCCAGGACCGCCACGACGGCCGCGGCGATGACCTCCAGGACCAGGAAGATGCCGGTGATCCAGGCGTTGGCGCGCAGGTCGAGCAGGCCGGCCAGGGTGGCGAGCAGCATGACGCCGGCACCGGCGACCGACGGGTTCAGGTGGACGACCGGCGCCAGGTAGTCCGCGGTGCCCATCGCGATCACCGGCGGCACGATCATGACGACCAGGAGCGAGAGGACGAAGACGAGCCAGCCCGCGAGCCGTCCGGCCAGCGTCGAGACCATCGCGTACTCGCCGCCCGCGCTGGGGATGAGGGTGCCCAGCTCCGAGTAGCAGAACGCCACGGCGATACAGAGCAGGGAACCGATGGCGATCGTCAGGGCGGTGGCGGTGCCGAGCGAGCCGAACAGGTCGGGGACGACCACGAACAGCGTGGAGGCGGGGGTCACGCACGAGAGCGTGAGGAGGGTTCCGCCGACGACCCCGATGGAGCGCTTGAGTTTGGTGGGGCCGGTGTCCGTTGCCTCGGGGACGGCGGTGTCGACAGGGCGGAGCGTGTCGGTCATGCAGCGGTTCCGATCGACTCGTGCGGATGCCTCCGGCGGCTGAAGCGGTGCTGCATGGAACCCCGACGAAAACCGACGCGTCAATAGGCGTTTACCTACGGAATCCGTAGATCAAAATCCCTTCGGATCGCGTATTCGGCAGTCCGGCCCAGACTGCTCCGTCCCCTTGAGCCGTACGGGAACCGCAGGGAGGGCGTCGAAAAAACGTGAGGACGTCCGGCATCCGGACCTGTCAGTGTGTCCCGCTAAAGTCATCGATCACAGAACTCACAACCGAATCACAGCAATGGGTGGGGACTCATGAAGCTGAAGTACACCGCTGCCTGGGTGGGGTTGACGGCGGCGGCGATGGTCGCGACGTCCGCGTGCGGCGCCGACGGCGCGAAGACCGCGGCCAAGGCCGTGAGCAACGCGGACCAGATCATGGCGGCGCTCTCGCGGGCCACCGATCGGACCGAGAAGCTCGGCTCCGCCGAGATCAAGATGTCGACGGACATGGGCACGGGAGCCGCCCCGATCGCGATGAACGGCACCTACTCCTGGGGCGACGGCTTCGCGTTCGACGTCGACATGGACACCAAGGCCGTCCGGATGCAGCAGCTGACGGCCTCTCCGACGGTCCGCATGCTGTTCGTCGGCGGCGCCTACTACTACGACATCGACCCTCAGCCCTCCGGCCCGCTCAAGGGCAAGGAGTGGATGAAGATAGACAGCTCGGCCATCTTCGGCGAGAAGGGCGCCCAGGCGTTCAGCGGCGGCGCGGGCAACAGCAGCCCGACGGCCTCCATGAAGGCGCTCAAGTACGCGAACGACGTCGAGGACCTCGGCAAGCAGACCGTGGACGGGCAGAGCACGACCCACTACCGGGCCGTGGTCGACCAGGCGCAGATGGGCAAGTTCAAGGACGCCTACGGCGACAAGGACAACCTGCTCAACTCGGCGACGGGCGGCGCCAGTTCGATGACCATGGACATCTGGGTCAACGGCAAGGACCTGCCGGTCCGCATGAAGCAGGTGATCGGCAAGGTGAAGGTCACCACGGACTTCGAGAAGTTCGGCGCCACGACTGCCGTGAAGGCTCCGCCGGCCGCCCAGACCGGCGATCTCACCGAGGAGATCAAGAAGGCCACCAAGCAGCAACAGCAGGGCTGAGCCCGCGCATGGCGGTGCCCCGCCCTCCGGAGAATCCCTCGGGAGAGCGGGGCACCGTACGACCTTGGTGGTTGCGGCCTCAGTGGTTGCGCGGGAAGCCCAGGTCGACGCCTGTGGGGCCGTCGGCGGGGTCGGGCCAGCGGGTGGTGACGACCTTGCCGCGGGTGTAGAAGTGCGTGCCGTCGTTGCCGTAGATGTGGTGGTCGCCGAAGAGGGAGTCCTTCCAGCCGCCGAAGCTGTGGTAGCCGACGGGGACCGGGATCGGGACGTTCACGCCGACCATGCCGGCCTCGACCTCCAGCTGGAAGCGGCGGGCCGCGCCGCCGTCCCGGGTGAAGATCGCGGTGCCGTTGCCGAAGGGCGAGGCGTTGATCAGCGCGATGCCCTCGTCGTAGGTGTCGACGCGCAGCACGGTCAGCACCGGGCCGAAGATCTCGTCCTGGTACGCCGCCGCCGACGTGGGCACCTTGTCGAGCAGCGAGATGCCGATCCAGTGGCCGTCCTCGAAGCCCTCCACGGTGAACCCGGTGCCGTCCAGCACCACCTCGGCGCCCTCGGCGGAGGCACCCGTCACGTAGGAGGCCACCTTGTCGCGGTGCGCCTTCGTGATCAGCGGGCCCATCTCGGAGGTGGGGTCGTTGCCCGGACCGATCTTGATCTTCTCGGCGCGCTCGCGGATCTTCTCCACCAGCTCGTCGCCGATGGCGCCGACCGCGACGACCGCGGAGATGGCCATGCAGCGCTCGCCCGCCGAGCCGTAGGCCGCGGAGACGGCGGCGTCGGCGGCCGCGTCCAGGTCGGCGTCCGGCAGGACCAGCATGTGGTTCTTGGCACCGCCCAGCGCCTGCACGCGCTTGTGGTTCGCGGCGGCGGTGGTGTGGATGTAGCGGGCGATCGGGGTCGAGCCGACGAAGGAGACGGCCTTGACGTCCGGGTGCTCCAGGAGGCGGTCGACGGCCACCTTGTCGCCGTGCACGACGTTGAACACGCCGTCCGGCAGACCGGCCTCGGCCAGCAGTTCGGCGATCTTGATGGAGGCCGAGGGGTCCTTCTCCGACGGCTTGAGGACGAAGGTGTTGCCGGTCGCGATGGCGATCGGGAACATCCACATCGGGACCATCGCCGGGAAGTTGAACGGCGTGATGCCCGCCACGACACCCAGCGGCTGGCGGATCGAGGAGACGTCGACCCGCGAGGCCACCTCGGTCGACAGTTCGCCCTTCAGCTGCACGGTGATCCCGCACGCCAGGTCGACGATCTCCAGGCCGCGCGCGACCTCACCGAGCGCGTCCGAGTGCACCTTGCCGTGCTCGGCGGTGATCAGCTCGGCGATCTCGTCCCGGTGCGCGTCCAGCAGCGAGCGGAACTTGAAGAGGATCGTGGTGCGCTTGGCCAGGGACGAGGTGCCCCAGGTGGCCCATGCGTCCTTCGCGGCGGCGACCGCGGCGTCCACCTCGTCGACCGACGCGAAGGCGACCTTCGTGGTGACGGCGCCGGTGGCCGGGTCGGTGACCGGCCCGTACGTACCCGACGCGCCTTCGGCGGTCTTGCCGCCGATCCAGTGGTTGACGATCTTCGTCATGCCCAGTTACTCCTTCACAGATGGCGGCGTCGGGTGGAGACGTGCCGTTCGTACAGCTCACGGGCCTTCACCGCAGACGGTCGGGTCGCGGTCTCGGCCACAGGTACATCCCACCAGGCCTGCGCCGGCGGCGGGCCCGACACAGTGTCGGCCGTTTCGGTCTCGACGTAGACACATGTGGGCGTGTCGGCGGCGCGCGCCTCGGCGAGCGCCTCCCGCAGGTCCGCCACGGTCTTCGCGCGCAGCACGCGCATGCCCAGGCTGGCGGCGTTGGCGGCGAGATCCACGGGCAGCCGCGCCCCCGTGTACGTACCGTCGTCCGACTGGAAGCGGTACGCCGTACCGAACCGTTCGCCGCCCACCGACTCGGACAGGCCGCCGATGGACGCGTACCCGTGGTTCTGCACCAGGAGGATCTTGATCGCGATGCCCTCCTGCACGGCGGTCACGATCTCGGTCGGCATCATCAGGTACGTGCCGTCGCCGACCAGCGCCCACACGGGCCGGTCGGGGGCCGCCATCTTCACGCCGATCGCGGCCGGGATCTCGTAGCCCATGCAGGAGTAGCCGTACTCCAGGTGGTACTGGTCCCTCGAGCGCGCCCGCCACATCTTGTGCAGGTCGCCGGGGAGCGAACCGGCCGCGTTGATGATCACGTCCGTTTCGTCCACCAGGGCGTCGAGCGCGCCCAGGACCTGCGGCTGCGTCGGGCGTACGTCCGGCTCGTCGGCCTCGTAGCAGGCGTCGACGCGCTGCTCCCAGCGCTCCTTGTCCTCGGTGTACTCGGTGACGTAGGAGGCCGCGACCCGGTACGCGTGCATGCCCAGTGCCGCCGTCAGCTCCTGCAGGCCGCTGCGGGCGTCCGCGATCAGGGGCAGACCGGCGAGCTTGTGGCCGTCGAAGGGCGCGATGTTGAGGTTGAGGAAGCGCACGCCCTCGCCGGTGAAGAGGGTGCCGGAGGCGGTGGTGAAGTCGGTGTACCTCGTGCCCACGCCGATCACCAGGTCGGCGGTGCGGGCGAGTTCGTCCGCCGTCGCGGTGCCGGTGTGGCCGATGCCGCCGACGTCCTGCGGGTGGTCGTGGCGCAGGGAGCCCTTGCCGGCCTGGGTGGAGGCGACCGGGATGCCGGTGGTCCCCGCGAACTCGGCGAGGGCCTCCTCGGCGCGGCTGTGGTGGACGCCGCCGCCCGCGACGATCAGCGGCCGTCGCGCGGACCTGATCACCCGTACGGCCTCGGCGAGTTCGGTCGGGTCGGCGCCCGGGCGTCGTACGACCCAGGTGCGCTCGGCGAAGAACTCGTCCGGCCAGTCGTAGGCCTCGGCCTGGACGTCCTGCGGGAGAGCGAGCGTCACGGCGCCGGTCTCGACGGGGTCGGTGAGCACGCGCATGGCGTTCAGGGCCGACGGGATCAGGGCCTCCGGCCGCGTGACGCGGTCGAAGTACCGCGACACCGGGCGCAGGCTGTCGTTGACCGACACATCGCCGGCGTACGGGACTTCGAGCTGCTGGAGGACCGGGTCGGCGGGGCGGCCGGCGAAGACGTCACCGGGGAGGAGCAGGACCGGAAGGTGGTTGATGGTGGCGAGGGCGGCGCCCGTGACGAGGTTGGTGGCGCCCGGGCCGATGGAGGTCGTGACCGCGTGGGTGGACAGGCGGTTGGACTGCCTCGCGTAACCGACTGCCGCGTGCACCATGGCCTGTTCGTTGCGGCCCTGGTGGTACGGCATGACGGGGGGTGTGGGGGGTGTCCCCCCACTGGGCACAGTCGCGTACTCGATGAGCGCCTGGCCGATGCCCGCCACGTTGCCATGGCCGAAGATGCCCCAGGTCGCGCCGATCAGCCGCTGTCGTACGCCGTCCCGCTCCGTGTACTGGACGGACAGGAACCGCACCAGCGCCTGTGCGACCGTCAGCCTCGTCGTCGAGGTGGTCGGAGTCATCGGTAACCCTCCGTGTGATCCGGATGGAAGCAGATCCGCCACTCCCGCGTCTCACCCGGCCCCGCCATCACGTTCAGGTAGTACATGTCATGGCCGGGCTGGGCGATGGACGGGCCGTGCCATCCGTCGGGGACGAGGACGGCATCGCCGGAGCGGACCTCGGCGAGGACGTCGGATCCGCCCTCACGGGAGGGAGATACGCGCTGATAGCCGAAACCGTTCGGGCCGTCGATCTCGAAGTAGTAGATCTCCTCCAACTCGGCTTCCACGCCGGGCCGGTGCTCGTCGTGCTTGTGCGGTGGATACGAGGACCAGTTGCCGCCGGGGGTGATCACCTCGACGGCGATGAGCTGATCGCAGTCGAAGGCGTCCGCGGAGGCGAAGTTGCGGACATGGCGGGTGCAGGTGCCGCTGCCGCGGGTTTCGACGGGGACCTCCGGCGCGGGGCCGTAGCGGGCGGGGAGTCGTCGCTCGCACTTCGCTCCTGCCAGGGCGAAGCGGCCTCCCGCGCCGGAGGCGATCTGGACCCGGGCGTCACGGGGTGCGTACGCGAAGTCGGAGACCGACGCGAACACGCTTTCCCTACCCAGGAGTTGGAACTCTTCGTCCGTTATGTCGTCGGCTATCCGCACCGTACATCCGCCCTGCAGCGGAAGCACGATCCACTCGCTGTCGCCGGTGGTGAAGGTGTGCGTGCCGCCCGGCTCCAGCTCGACGATCCGCAGGCTGCAGAAGGCCCAGCCGGCCCGCTTGGGGTCGATGTCGAACACGTAGTTCGCGTCCGAGGTGGCACCCCGCGCGATGTACAGCCCGTTGCTCGTCATGCGGCCCTCACAACAGTCCTACGGCGGTGTCCACGGCGGCGGCCACGTCGCCGTCCGCCGGGTACAGCAGCGAACGGCCGACCACCAGACCCCGCACGGTGGGGAGTTGGAGGGCGCCGCGCCACTTCTCGTACGCGCCGTCCTGATCGTCGCCGACCTCGCCGCCGAGCAGCACGGCGGGGAGCGTCGAGGTCTCCATGACCTGGGCCATGTCGTCGGGGTTCTCGGTGACCGGGAGCTTGAGCCAGGTGTAGGCCGAGGTGCCGCCCAGGCCCGAGGCGATGGCGATGGACTTGGTGACGGCCTCGGCGGACAGGTCGTTCTTCAGCTTCCCCTCGTCGGTGCGGCGGCTGATGAACGGCTCGACGAAGACCGGGAGCCGGCGCGCGGCCATGTCGTCGACGGCGCGGGCGGTGGACTCCAGGGTGGTGAGGGAGCCCGGGTCGTCGTAGTCGATGCGCAGGAGCAGCTTGCCGGCGTCGAAGCCGAGGCGCTGGATGTCCTCGGGGCGGTGGCCGGTGAACCGGTCGTCGAGCTCGAAGCTCGCGCCCTGGAGGCCGCCGCGGTTCATCGAGCCCATGACGACCTTGCCGTCGAGGGCGCCGAGCAGCAGCAGGTCGTCGAGGATGTCGGCAGTGGCGAGGACGCCGTCGACGCCGGGGCGGGACAGGGCCAGGCAGAGGCGTTCGAGCAGGTCGGCGCGGTTGGCCATGGCGAACTTGCGGTCGCCGACGCCGAGGGCGCCGCGGGCCGGGTGGTCGGCGGCGACAATCATCAGCCGGCCGGAGTCGCTCAGCCGCAGCCTGCGGGTGCGGCGGGCCGCGGCCTCGGCGATCGCCTCGGGGCGGTGGGCGCGGATACGGACGAGTTCGGCGACGTCCACGCTTCGGCTCTTCGCGGGCGCCGGCGTCACGCTCATGCCCAGGCAGCCCGTGCCGCCCGTCTCGTCGTCCGCGCCCCCGCGGACCCGGCCCGCCCTCACAGCACCGCTCCGGCCTCGATGGCTGCCTCGATCTCGTCGGTGGTCGGCATGGCGGAGGAGCACTCCAGGCGGGAGGCGACGATCGCACCGGCCGCGTTGGCGTGCCGCATGATCGTCTCCAGGTCCCAGCCCTCCAGCAGGCCGTGGCAGAGGGAGCCGCCGAAGGCGTCGCCGGCGCCGAGCCCGTTGAGGACGTCGACCGGCAGCGGCGGAACCTCGGCGCTCTCACCCTTGCTGTTGACGGCGAGGACGCCCTTGGGACCCTGTTTGACGACGGCGAGTTCGACGCCGGCGTCCAGCAACGCCTGGGCGGCAGCCTGCGGTTCACGCACTCCGGTCGCCACCTCCACCTCGTCGAGGTTGCCGACCGCGACGGTGGTGTGGCGCAGCGCCTCCCGGTAGAAGGGGCGGGCGGAGTCCGGCCCGCGACGGGAGCCGCTTTTGTCAGAGCCCCAGAACATGGGGCGCCAGTCGAGGTCGAAGACCGTCGTACCGGACTTGGCGCGGTGGGCGAGGGCCGCCAGCGTCGCCGTACGGCTGGGCTCCTCGCTCAGGCCGGTGCCGGTGACCCAGAAGATGCGGGTCTCGCGGATGGCGTCGAGGTCGAGGTCGTGGGCGTCGATCTCCAGGTCGGGGGCCTTGGGCCGCCGGTAGAAGTACAGCGGGAAGTCGTCCGGCGGGAAGACCTCGCAGAAGGTGACCGGGGTGGGCAGGCCCGGGACCGGGGTGACCCAGCGGTCGTCGACTCCGAAGCCCTGCAGGGCCTCGTGGAGGTACGCGCCGAAGGGGTCGTCGCCGGTGCGCGTGATGACCGCCGTGCGGCGTCCGAGGCGGGCCGCGGCGACCGCGACGTTGGTCGCGGAGCCGCCCAGGAACTTGCCGAAGCTCGTCACCTGCGGCAGCGGGACACCGGTCTGCAGCGGATACAGATCCACTCCGATCCGCCCCATGGTGATCAGGTCGTACGCCATCGGCTTCCCTTCGTTACGGCTCTCCCCGGTTTTTAGCCCCGCACACGGAGCCCTGTCAATGTTTTGTCCAGACATTCGGACGAGACCTTGACAGCGCTTACCGTGCGCCCGGAAGCTGACCGTCATGACGTCGTTGTCGCCTCAGTCCTCACTCTCCCGCATCCGCATCGGGTCGGCTCCCGACTCCTGGGGTGTGTGGTTTCCCGACGATCCCCAGCAGGTGCCCTGGCAGCGCTTCCTCGACGAGGTCGCGCAGTCCGGCTACGAGTGGATCGAGCTGGGTCCGTACGGGTACCTGCCGACCGACCCGGCCGTGCTCACCGAGGAGACGGCGCGGCGTGGCCTGAAGGTGTCGGCCGGGACGGTCTTCACGGGCCTGCACCACGGCGAGGCCGTGTGGGAGAAGACCTGGGCGCACGTCGCCGACAACGCGGTGCTCGCGCAGTCGATGGGCGCCCGGCACCTGGTCGTCATCCCGTCCTTCTGGCGGGACGACAAGACCGGTGAGGTGCTGGAGCCGGACACGCTGACGCCCGAGCAGTGGCGCAACCTGACCTCGCTGACCGAGCGACTGGGGCGGGAGGTGCGGGAGCGGTACGGGTTGCAGATCGTCGTCCACCCGCACGCCGACACCCACATCGACAGCGAGGAGAACGTCGTCCGGTTCCTGGACGGCACCGACTCCGACCTGGTGTCGCTGTGCCTGGACACCGGGCACTACGCGTACTGCGGTGGCGACAGCGTCAAGCTGATCGAGACGTACGGGGAGCGGATCGGGTATCTGCACCTCAAGCAGGTGGACCCGGAGATCCTGGCGGACGTGCGGGCGAACCAGGTGCCGTTCGGGCCGGCCGTCGCGCGCGGTGTGATGTGTGAGCCGCCGGCCGGTGTGCCGGCGCTTGCGCCCGTCCTGGAGGCCGCGCAGAAGCTGGATGTCGATCTGTTCGCGATCGTCGAGCAGGACATGTACCCGTGTGAGCCGGACACTCCGCTGCCGATTGCGCAGCGGACGCGGGCGTTTCTTCGATCGTGCGGGGCGTAGCAGCGCCTACCGATGTGCCAGGATCCGTAGCCGCGCGAGTGCCGGTCGTATGTGGCTGGTCGCGCAGTTCCGCGCGCCCCTTCAGGGCGTTGCCGGAGGCCCTCGTCGGAGACGATCCCTTCCTTGCCTTCCCTTGACGTAGGAGCATGGGTGCCCTTCGGCTCGGTGCGGGAGGGCGGATGGCGGCGACTGAGGTGCGCAGCCGGTCGGGGCAGGGGCCCTGGGGGGCGTGGGAGACCGTCCTTGCACGGCCGCACCCCCGGTTGCGGCCCGGGGTGATCAGTTATCGGGGGATCCGGCTTGCGCTGGACCGGCCGCGGCGGCGGCTGGAGACTCCGATCGGGGCGGCGACGCTGTTGCTCGGATTCGAGCAGCCGGTGCGCATCACGCGGGCGGGACGGCCCTCGGCCACGCTCGTCTCCGTGTTCTCGGGGCCGACGACCACACCGGCCGTCGGCGAGCACGGCGGCCGCCTGTCCGGCATCGAGGTGCTGCTCATGCCGTGGGCGGCGTTCACCCTCTTCGGCACACCGCAGTACGAGCTCACCGACCGCACCGTCGACCCCGACGACCTGCCGCACGGCCTCGGCACCCGCCGGGACACCGGCCGGTGGCACAGCGTCGGTGAACTGTCCGCCGCACTGGCCGCGTTGCCGTCCTGGGAGGACCGCTTCGGGCTGCTGGACGACGTGTTCACACGCTGGTCGCAGGCCGGGACGCCGAGTTCCGCGGGGGTCGTGCGGGCGTGGTCGGAACTGGTGCGGACCTGGGGCGCGGTGCCGGTGCGGCGGCTGGCCGACGAGGTGGGCTGGAGCGTACGGCACCTGGAGAACCGGTTCCGGGAGCAGATCGGGCTCGGGCCGAAGGTCGCGGCGCGGGTGCTGCGGTTGCAGCGGGCGCGGCGGCTGCTGGCCCAGGGACACGGACAGGCGGAGACCGCGGCGATCTGCGGCTTCTACGACCAGGCCCATCTGAGCGGGGAGTTCAGGGCGATGACGGGGTGCACCCCGCGGGAGTTCACGATGGCGCGGGTGATTCCGCCGGTGGCGCAGCCCGGGGTACCGGCCGCCGACCGGCTGACCGGCGAGGCGACGAGTCTCTTGCTCACATCCGCGCGAAGTGCGGTTTTTTCCAAGACCCGCAGGGTCCGCTGAATGCACGCTGATCGTCCGGCCGGTGATCCCCGGGGGGAGGTCTCCGACGGCACCGCCACGGGGAACCGGGGGGAGCTGGTGGGCCGGGCCCTGCGCAGCGGGTCCGGCCCACTTCGCCCAACTCACGTGCTGCCGACCGCTGTCAACGCGCCACGCCTTTGAGCCCGCGTACGCCTTTGCAGCACTCGTGTCACAAACGCCCCCTCCGTGTCACGCATGTCGCGTGTACGCGGGTCTTGCGTCACATCCGGCTCACAGGCCCTGCCCTGCCTTCGCTCGCCGTCGTTCACGGGACACAGGCTTTGTGATCGCCAGCGCAGCGCCCGGCTCCCCCGACGGCCGCCTCCGGCCGCCCCCGCGGTGCGCGCACGGAGGTGCTACCCATGACCGACCGAAGGCTCTGGTCGTACAAGGAGATCGCGGCGCACATCAAGGTGCAGCCGGACACCGTGCGTTCCTACCGCAAGCACGGGCTGCTGCCGCCGCCCGACCACGTCGAGGGCGGCAAGCCCTTCTGGTACGCGGACACGGTCCGGGCGTGGGTCGCCTCCAGACCCGGAAACCGCGGCCGCAGAGACGACTGACCTCCCCAACTCCCCCAACTTTCGGCCTCCTGGCCTCCGCCTCCCGAAAAAGAACCTGTGCCCCACCCTGTGCGTGGGGCACAGTCGTCCCATGAGCAACTTCTCCGTCAAACCGGTCCTGACCGGCGAGAAGACCGTGCTGCGGCCCTTCACCGCGGCAGACGCGGACGTGATCTGGGAGATCATCCAGGATCCCGAGGTCGTCCGCTTCACCTTCGAGCCGTCCACGGAGCTGACCTTGCAACGCCTGCGGTCCTTGTACGGCGCCCGGGCCACCTCCCCCGACCGGCTCGACCTCGCCGTCACCGACCCGGTCACCGGCGAACTCCTCGGCGAGGTCGTCCTGAATGCCTGGGACCCCACCGCCCGCAGCTGCAACTTCCGTACGCTCATCGGCCCTCGCGGCCGTGACCGCGGCGTCGGCACGGAGGCCACCCGACTCATCGTCGGGTACGGCTTCGAGCAACTCGGCCTCCACCGCATCGGATTGGACGTCTACGGCGACAACATCCGCGCCCGGCGCGTCTACGAGAAGGTCGGATTCGTGGTCGAGGGTGTGCGGCGGGAGGCCCAGTCGCGCGACGGCGAGTGGGTCGACGAGGTGCTCATGGGCATCCTCGACCGCGAGTGGGCCGCCCTCAGCTCCACGGCTCGATGACCGTCACGCCCGCGCCCGGCGCCGTCCCCATCGCCGCCAGCGCTGCGGGCGCCGCGTCCAGGGTGATGGCCGAGGTCACCAGGAGGTCGGGGCGCAGCACGCCCGCCCGCACCAGCTCCAGCATCGGCGGGTAGGTGTGCGCCGCCATGCCGTGGCTGCCCAGGAGTTCGAGCTCCAGGGCGATCGCGCGGGCCATCGGGACGGGGGTGGTGCCGGTGGACGACGGGAGCAGGCCCACCTGGACATGGCGGCCACGACGGCGCAGGCCGTTCACGGAGGCGGCGCACGTGACGGGCGAGCCCAGGGCGTCGAGGGACAGATGGGCGCCACCGCCGGTCAGCTCGCGGACCGCCGCGGCCGTGTCCGGCACCGTCGACCCGTCCACGCACTCCGCCGCGCCGAACTTCCGTGCCAGGTCGAGGGCTTGAGCTGATACGTCCACCGCGATCACCCGCGCTCCCGAGGCCGCCGCGATCATCACCGCGGACAGGCCCACACCGCCGCAGCCGTGCACCGCGACCCACTCCCCCGCCGCGACCCGGCCCTGCTGGACCACCGCGCGGTACGCCGTGGCAAACCGGCAGCCGAGGGAGGCGGCGGTGGCGTAGGCCATGTCGTCCGGGACCGTCACCAGGTTGACGTCGGCGTGGTCCAGCGTCACGTACTGCGCGAACGAGCCCCAGTGGGTGAACCCGGGCTGGGTCTGCCGCTCGCACACCTGCTGGTCCCCCGCCGCGCACGCCGCGCAGCTTCCGCAGGCGCACACGAAGGGAACGGTGACGCGGTCGCCGGCGCGCCACCCGGTCACCCGGGCGCCCACCGCCTCGACGACACCGGCGAGTTCGTGCCCCGGCACATGCGGCAGCGTGATGTCCGGGTCGTGGCCCTGCCAGCCGTGCCAGTCGCTTCGGCAGAGGCCGGTGGCTTCCACCTTCACGATGACGCCGTGTTCGGTGGGCTCCGGATCCGGCACGTCGCGTACCTCAGCCGGCTCCCCGTACCGCTCGAACACCACTGCCCGCATGTGCACTCCCATCGCCGTCTGTATCCGCGTCCGCGTCCGTATCTGCGTCTGCGCCTGCGTCTGCGTCTGCGTCTGCGGGTACATCGTGGCTGGTCGCGCCGTTCACCGCGCCCCTGTCAGGGCGCTCGTCCTCCCCCTCGCTCAAACCGAACCGCGCGTGGAACCTCCGCAGCGGGCCCGGTGCCCACCACGTCGCCCGCCCCGTCAACCGCATCACCGCCGGAACCAGCAGGCTGCGGACGATCATCGCGTCCATCAGGACCGCCAGGGCGATGCCCAGCCCGAGCATCTTGGTGTTGGTCACCCGGGACGTCCCGATGGCGACCATCACCACCGCCAGGATCACCGCCGCCGCCGTGATCAGCCCGCCCGTGCGCTGCAGGCCGTGCCGGACCGCTTCGTTGTGGTCGCCCGTCCTGTCGTACTCCTCCTTGATGCGGGAGAGCAGGAAGACGCCGTAGTCCATGGAAAGGCCGAAGGCCACGCAGAACATCAGGACCGGCAGGGTCGTCTCGATGGAGCCGGGGCTGGTGAAGCCGAGCAGGCCGGAGAGGTGGCCGTCCTGGAAGACCCAGACCACCGCGCCGAACATGGCGGTCAGACTGAGCGCGTTGAGCACCACCGCCTGGATCGGTATCAGCACGCTTCCGGTCAGGAGGAAGACCAGGAGCAGGGTGACGATCGCGATGAAGGCAGCCGCCCAGGGCAGGCGCTCGCCTATCGCGTGCTTGGAGTCGACCAGAACGGCTGCCGTGCCGGTCACCTTGGTGTCGAAGGGGGCGTCCGTGGTGCGCAGCTCGCCCACCAGGCGCTGGGCCGCGGCGTCGACGGCCTCTCCCTTCGGCAGCACGGTGAAGTACGCCGACTGCCCCTTCACCAGCGGGCCGTCGACCCGCAGCACACCGGGCAGGGCGGCCATGCGCTCCTTGTACGCCGTGTACTGGGCAGGTGTCGCCTTCCCCTCGGCGAGCACCTCGAGACCGCCGCCGGGGCTGCCCGGGAAGCCGTCGCGGAGGTGCTGCTGCACGACGTGCGACTCGGCGCCCGAGGGCAGCTGGCGGTCGTCCGCGGTGCCGAACTTCACGCCCAGGAAGGGCAGTCCGAGGACGATCAGGACGACGGTGGTCGCGACGGCGAAGAGCGGAGCCCGGCGCATGACCAGGGTCGCCGCCCGCGCCCAGGCGGTGCCCTCCTCGCCGGAGGTCCGCGCCGGTCGCCCGCGCCGGAACAGGCGGCGAAGATCCAGGGAGTTGACCCGATGGCCGAGCAGGACCAGGGCCGCCGGGAGCAGGATCAGCGCGGCCCCGGCGGCGAGCAGGACCACCGCTATGCCGGCGTAGGCGAAGGACCGCAGGAAGTACTGCGGGAAGACGAGCATCGCGGCGAGCGAGACCGCGACCGTGAGCGCCGAGAAGAGGACGGTGCGGCCGGCCGTGCGCAGGGTGGTGCCCACGGCTGTCAACGGCTCGGCGCCGGTGGACAGTTCCTCGCGGAAGCGGCGGACGATGAACAGCGCGTAGTCGATGGCCAGTCCGAGGCCGAGGGCGGTGGTGAGGTTCATCGCGAAGACCGACACGTCCGTGAACTCCGTCAGCCCGCGCAGCACCGCGTTCGTGCCCAGGATCGCGACGATGCCGACGCCCAGCGGCAGCAGGGCGGCGATCGCGCTGCCGAAGACCATCACCAGCAGCACGAGCGTCACCGGCAGGGCGATCATCTCGGCACGGGTCAGGTCCTCCTTGATGATCGTCTGCATCTCGTGCCGCACGGCGACGAGGCCGCCGACCTTGACCTTCACCGGCCCGTGCGCACCCCGGTAGGAGGGCGCGATGCGGTCCAGGGTCTCGCCCATCGCCTTCTCGTCGCCCGTGATGTGCGCGGCGATCAGCGCCTCGTGGCCGTCCTTGGCGCGCAGGGCGGGTGCCGCCGAGGGAGCGGCCTGCCAGTAGGAGCCGACGCCTATGACGCCCTTCTCCTTGGCCAGTCGCGCGGTGAGGCGCCGGGCCTCGGCGGCGACCGCGGGATCGTCCACCGAGGAGCGGCCCGAGTCGACCAGGAGCAGCAGGTTGGGCTGGGAGTCCGGGAACTCGCGCTCCAGCGCCTTGGTCGCGTACGTCGACTGGGCGTCCGGGTCCTCCCAGCCGCCGCTGCCGAGACGGTCGGCGACCCCGCTGCCGGCCAGCACGGCGAGCGCGGTGATCACCAGGGCGACGAGCAGCGACAACCGCGGACGGGCGGTCACGAAGCGGGTCCAGCCCCCAGGGCGAGGTGGCTTGTTGACTTCGGTCATCGTGCGGTGTCCCCTTCACCGTGGAAACCGTAAACTGGAAAACACGAGAGATCGCTCGCGTTTCTCCAGAATGCGAGCGACCACTCGCGTTTGTCAATGGCGTTCGGAGATCTGGGGATAACGCGTGCCCGACAACTCTCAGAAGGAACAGCCGCGCCGCCGCCAGGCCCGCGGCGAGCGCCGTATCGCCCAGCTCCTCGAGGCCGCCGCCAACGTTTTCTGCACGACCGGGTACACGGCCGCCAGCACCAACGCCATCGCCCGCGAGGCCGGCGTATCACCGGGCACGCTCTACCAGTTCTTCCCGAACAAGGAAGCGATCGCGATCGAGCTGGGCGACCGGCTGATGCACGAGATGCGGGAGGCGTACGGCGAGGCACTCGCGCCGGTCGACCCGGCGACCCCGCTGGAGGAGGCGGTCGGCTCCGCCGTCGACCGGTTCATCGCCTTCAGCTGCGACCACCCCGTGTTCTTCGCGCTGATGCACGGCCCCGACATCCCCGGCCGGATCGCCGAGGAGCACGACGCCCTGCACGCGACCCTGGTCTCCCGCATCGAAGGTCTGCTGCTCTCGCTGCTGCCGGACGCACCCCCGGCCGACCTCACCCGTACCGCACACGTCTGCCTCGGGGTGTACAAGGCGGGCCTGGAGCTGCTCCTCGCCCACGAGGGCGCCGAGCGCGAGGCGTACACGGACGAGATCAAGAACGTACTGGTCCGCTATCTCGAACCCCTGGTCGGCGACCGGCTCGGCAAGGCGGATTCCGCGGCGACCCGAACCGTCTGACCAACCACTCCACCGCCACCGCGTCGTCCGTCGCGTCCTCTTGGATAGGTACCCCCTAGGGGTATAGTGTTGAGCGTGGAGGGCCCCCGTGGGCCCCCTCAGCCCCACATGCCTCGACGAGGAGAACGACATGACCGCCCAGACCGACACCCCGGGTACCGTCACCGCCGTCTACAAGGTGAGCGGGATGAGCTGCGGACACTGCGAGGGTTCCGTCTCCGGTGAGATCTCCGAGCTCCCCGGCGTCAGCTCGGTGCAGGCCGTCGCCGCGTCCGGTGAGGTCACCGTGGTCTCCGCGGCCCCGCTCGACGAGGCCGCGGTGCGCGCGGCGGTCGACGAGGCGGGTTTCGAACTCGTCGGCCAGGCCTGACCGGAGCGCGGGTACCCGAGATGACCAGCATCACCACCGAGTCACCGGCACCGATACGCACGGCAGCGGACGCCTCCGAGGTCGAGCTGCTCATCGGCGGGATGACCTGCGCCTCCTGCGCGGCCCGCGTCGAGAAGAAGCTCAACCGCATGGACGGCGTCACCGCCACGGTGAACTTCGCGACGGAGAAGGCGAAGGTCACCTACCCCGCGGGCGTCCAGGTCGCCGACCTGGTCGCCACCGTGGTCAAGACGGGGTACACCGCCGAGGAGCCGCCCCCGCCACTGCCGGAGCCCGCCGAGCACGAGACCGCCGAGGACCCCGAACTGGCGTCCTACCGGCGGCGTTTCACCGTCTCCGCCCTGCTCGCACTCCCCGTCGTGCTGCTGTCGATGATCCCGGCCCTGCAGTTCGACAACTGGCAGTGGCTGGCGCTCACCCTCGCCGCACCCGTGGTCGTCTGGGGCGGGCTGCCCTTCCACCGGGCGGCCTGGACGAACGCCCGGCACGGCGCGGCCACCATGGACACGTTGGTCTCGGTCGGCACCCTGGCCGCGTTCGGCTGGTCGCTGTGGGCGCTGTTCCTCGGCGACGCGGGCATGCCGGGCATGCGCGACGAGTTCCGGTTCACCGTCTCCCGCATGGACGGCGCCTCCACGATCTATCTGGAGGTCGCCGCCGGCGTCGTCGCCTTCATCCTGCTCGGCCGCTATCTGGAGGCCCGGTCCAAGCGGCGTGCGGGAGCGGCGCTCAGGGCGCTGATGGAGCTCGGCGCCAAGGACGTGTCCGTACTGCGCGATGGCCGTGAGACCCGTATCCCCGTGTCCCGACTGGCCGTTGGGGACCACTTCGTCGTACGGCCCGGGGAGAAGATCGCGACCGACGGCACCGTCGTCGAGGGCGCGTCCGCCGTGGACGCCTCGATGCTGACCGGCGAGTCGGTGCCGGTGGACGTGGGCGTGGGCGACGCCGTCACCGGGGCCACGGTCAACGCCGGCGGCCGGCTCGTCGTCGAGGCCACGCGCGTGGGCGCCGACACGCAGCTCGCGCGGATGGCGAAGCTGGTGGAGGACGCGCAGAACGGCAAGGCCGAGGTGCAGCGGCTCGCCGACCGGATCTCGGCGGTCTTCGTGCCGGTCGTCATCCTGATCGCGGTCGGTACGTTCGGGGTGTGGCTCGGCGTCACGGGCGACACCGTCGCCGCGTTCACCGCCGCCGTCGCGGTCCTGATCATCGCCTGCCCGTGCGCGCTGGGCCTGGCCACGCCGACCGCGCTGATGGTCGGCACGGGGCGCGGGGCCCAACTCGGCATCCTCATCAAGGGTCCCGAGGTCCTGGAGTCCACGCGCCGCGTCGACACCGTGGTGCTCGACAAGACCGGAACGGTCACCACCGGTCGCATGACCCTCCACGAGGTGTACGTCGCCGCCGAAGCCGACGAGACGGAGGTGCTGCGGCTCGCGGGCGCCGTCGAGCACGCCTCCGAGCATCCCGTCGCCCGGGCTGTCGCCGCGGGCGCCGAGGAGCGGGTCGGGCGGCTCCCGGCGGTCGAGGGGTTCGAGAACGTACCCGGGCGGGGCGCACGTGGCCGCGTGGAGGGCCGTGACGTGGCCGTGGGGCGGCTGTTCGCCGACCTGCCCGAGGAGCTGGCCCACGCCAAGGACCAGGCCGAGAGGGACGGACGTACGGCCGTCGTGGTCGGCTGGGACGGAGTGGCACGCGGTGTCGTCGCCGTCGCCGACGCGATCAAGGAGACCAGCGCGGAGGCGGTGCGCGAGCTGCGCGCACTGGGGCTCACGCCGGTACTGCTGACCGGGGACAACCGGGTGGTGGCCGAGGCGGTGGCGCACGCCGTCGGCATCGAGCAGGTGATCGCGGAGGTCCTGCCCGAGGACAAGGTCGAGGCTGTGCGGCGGCTGCAGGGCGAGGGGCGGACGGTCGCCATGGTCGGCGACGGGGTCAACGACGCGGCGGCGCTGGCCACCGCCGATCTGGGGCTCGCGATGGGCACGGGGACGGACGCGGCGATCGAGGCCGGCGATCTGACGCTGGTGCGCGGGGATCTGCGGGTGGCCGCGGACGCGATCCGGCTGTCCCGGAAGACGCTGTCGACCATCAAGGGCAACCTCGTGTGGGCCTTCGGATACAACGTCGCCGCGCTGCCACTGGCCGCCGCCGGGCTGCTGAATCCGATGATCGCCGGGGCCGCGATGGCCTTCTCGTCGGTGTTCGTGGTGACGAACAGCCTTCGGCTCAGGACGTTCCGCTGAACTGCAGCGAGGTTACCGGCGGTTAGTCGAAGTCGAGGTGAGAGCACCTCTGGAGTCCGGCGCCCGCCTCACATAAGCTCTTCACAAGGCTCGCGCATCTTCCTTACGCTTGGGCCCCGATCGGCATATCGGGGCTCTTGCGTATCTAACGGACATATGCAAGAGACGCAGATCACAGTGATGTGAACGTAACCATCGAAGGGGTTCGAAGGTCTAAGTTGACGATGTCAGGCAGCGTCTTGGGGGGCGTTTCCTGGCGTCTGAGGATGTCTTGGGGGACTTCCTCAGAGTTGCGTTGCCGGGGCACGTACACCGGGGAGCTTTGAGCGGCCCTCCCGAGCGTGCGTTGTCCCGGCAGACCGCACACCCATGAGTACGACGAGTTTCGCTCATTCTGCTCAACACTCGTCACACTCAACAGCGATTCAGGCGCTGTCCTCGCAGACGCCCGGCCGGATCCCGTGGGGGGAATCCGCACCGGGACATGGGAAGGCGCCCTGGACGTCGGCCCGTGGGGGGACCGCCGCCAGGGCGCCTTCTTCTTTCACGTCTTCACTTTTACGTCTGTGCCAGTACGCCCATGACGACTGGCCCCATCGGTGGGGGCACCGGCAAAGCGGCACCCCCCAACCGGCAGGTGTCAGCGCTCCTCGACCGGAACGAAGTCGCGCTCGACGACGCCCGTGTAGATCTGGCGCGGGCGGCCGATGCGGGAGCCCGGCTCCTTGATCATCTCGTGCCACTGGGCGATCCAGCCCGGGAGGCGGCCGAGGGCGAACAGGACCGTGAACATCTCGGTCGGGAAGCCCATGGCGCGGTAGATCAGGCCGGTGTAGAAGTCGACGTTCGGGTAGAGGTTGCGCGAGACGAAGTAGTCGTCGGAGAGCGCGTGCTCCTCCAGCTTGAGCGCGATGTCCAGCAGCTCGTCGGACTTGCCGAGGGCCGAGAGGACGTCGTGCGCGGCGGCCTTGATGATCTTCGCGCGCGGGTCGAAGGACTTGTACACCCGGTGGCCGAAGCCCATCAGGCGGACGCCGTCCTCCTTGTTCTTCACCTTGCGGATGAAGGAGTCGACGTCGCCGCCGTTGGCCTGGATGCCCTCGAGCATCTCCAGCACGGACTGGTTGGCACCGCCGTGCAGCGGGCCCCACAGGGCGTTGATGCCGGCCGAGATCGACGCGAACATGTTCGCCTGCGACGAGCCGACCAGGCGGACCGTGGACGTCGAACAGTTCTGCTCGTGGTCCGCGTGCAGGATCAGCAGCTTGTCGAGCGCGGAGACGACGACCGGGTCGAGGTCGTACTCCTGGGCGGGGACCGAGAAGGTCATGCGCAGGAAGTTCTCGACGTAACCGAGGTCGTTGCGCGGGTAGACGAACGGGTGGCCGATCGACTTCTTGTACGCGTACGCCGCGATCGTCGGGAGCTTGGCGAGCAGGCGGATCGTCGAGAGGTTGCGCTGCTTCTCGTCGAAGGGGTTGTGGCTGTCCTGGTAGAACGTGGACAGCGCCGAGACGACCGACGACAGCATGGCCATCGGGTGGGCGTCGCGCGGGAAGCCCTTGTAGAAGTTCTTGACGTCCTCGTGCAGCAGGGTGTGCTGCGTGATCTCGTTCTTGAACGAGGAGAGCTCGTCGACGGTCGGGAGCTCACCGTTGATCAGCAGGTAGGCGACCTCCAGGAAGGTCGAGCGCTCCGCCAGCTGCTCGATCGGATAGCCGCGGTACCGGAGGATGCCCGCCTCGCCGTCGAGGTAAGTGACGGCGGATTTATAGGCGGCAGTGTTCCCGTAACCGCTGTCCAGTGTCACCAGACCGGTCTGGGCGCGGAGCTTCCCGATGTCGAAGCCCTTGTCACCGACGGTGCTGTTGATCACCGGGTAGGTGTACTCGCCGTCGCCGTACCGCAGTACTACAGAGTTGTCGCTCACGTCTTCCCTCACCGACGTAGTGCCTCATCTTCGAGGTTGCCCTGACTGTCTCTACCATCCCCCAATTGGCTCAGGAGAGTGCACTCGGGGCCGACCATCGGGTCTATCGGCGGCACTGAGTGCCGCCAACTTGCTCATCCTGCCCCCTTGATTCCCCATCCGGAAGTGCTCTGTGACCTTCGCGACTCATTTGATCGATCATTTTTTGTGATGCCTGTCCCAAAGGGGCCCCACAGGGGGTCGAAGGTATCGCGAGAGCCCTCACAGCGGTCTCGGTGAGAGCCGGAAGTCGAGCGTCGTGCAGCGCCGTCCCGCCGACACCGTGCGCACCGCCTGGCCGATCGCCTTGCGGGAACCGACGAGGACGACCAGCTTCTTGGCCCGCGTGACCGCCGTGTAGAGGAGGTTGCGTTGAAGCATCATCCAGGCGCTGGTGGTCACCGGGATCACCACGGCCGGATATTCACTCCCCTGCGAGCGGTGGATGGTCACCGCGTACGCGTGGGCCAGCTCGTCGAGTTCGTCGAATTCGTACGGAACCTCCTCGTCCTCGTCGGTCAGCACCGTCAGGCGCTGGTCGACCGGGTCGAGCGAGGTGACCACGCCGACGGTGCCGTTGAAGACACCGTTCTTGCCCTTCTCGTAATTGTTGCGAATCTGGGTGACCTTGTCGCCGACACGGAAGACCCGCCCGCCGAACCGCTTCTCGGGCAGGTCGGGGCGGCCGGGGGTGATGGCCTGCTGGAGCAGGCCGTTGAGCGTGCCGGCGCCGGCGGGGCCGCGGTGCATGGGCGCGAGGACCTGGACGTCGCGGCGCGGGTCGAGCCCGAACTTGGCCGGAATTCGACGGGAGGCCACGTCCACGGTGAGCCGCCCCGCCTCCTCCGTCTCGTCCTCGACGAAGAGGAAGAAGTCCTTCATGCCGTCGGTGACCGGGTGCTGCCCGGAGTTGATCCGGTGCGCGTTGGTGACCACGCCGGACTGCTGGGCCTGGCGGAACACGCGCGTGAGGCGCACGGCGGGGATCGGGCTGCCGTCGGCGAGCAGGTCGCGCAGGACCTCGCCGGCGCCGACGCTGGGCAGCTGGTCGACGTCCCCGACGAAGAGGAGGTGGGCGCCCGGCGCGACCGCTTTCACCAGCTTGTTGGCGAGCAGCAGGTCCAGCATGGAGGCCTCGTCGACGACCACCAGGTCGGCGTCCAGCGGGCGGTCCTTGTCGTACGCCGCGTCGCCGCCGGGCTTCAGCTCCAGCAGGCGGTGGACGGTGGAGGCCTCGGCGCCGGTGAGCTCGGCCAGGCGCTTGGCGGCGCGGCCGGTGGGGGCGGCCAGGACCACCCTGGCCTTCTTGGCGCGGGCCAGCTCCACGATCGAGCGGACCGTGAAGGACTTGCCGCAGCCCGGCCCGCCGGTCAGCACGGCGACCTTCTTGGTCAACGCGAGCTTGACGGCGGCCTCCTGCTCCGGGGCGAGGTCCGCGCCCGTACGGCCCTTCAGCCAGGCCTGCGCCTTGTCCCAGTCCACGTCGTGGAAGCCGGGCATCCGGTCCTCGTCGGTGCGCAGGAGGCGCAACAGCTGGGCGGCGAGGGAGAGTTCGGCACGGTGGAAGGGGACGAGGTAGACGGCGGTCACCGGGTCCCCGCCGTCCGGGCCCGGCACCTTCTCCCGTACGACACCGGGGTCCTCGCCTTCCTCGGGCGGCTGCGCCAGTTCGGCGAGGCATTCGATGACCAGGCCGGTGTCGACCTGCAGCAGCTTCACCGCGTCGGCGATCAACTGCTCCTCGGGCAGATAGCAGTTGCCCTGGTCGGTGGCCTGCGACAGCGCGTACTGCAGGCCGGCCTTCACGCGCTCCGGGCTGTCGTGCGGGATGCCGACGGACTGGGCGATCTTGTCGGCGGTGAGGAAGCCGATGCCCCAGACGTCGGACGCGAGGCGGTAGGGCTGGTTCTTGACCACGGAGATCGACGCGTCGCCGTACTTCTTGTAGATGCGCACGGCGATGGAGGTGGACACCTCGACGGTCTGGAGGAAGAGCATGACCTCCTTGATCGCCTTCTGCTCCTCCCAGGCTTCGGCGATCTTCTTCGTGCGCTTGGGGCCGAGCCCGGGGACCTCGATGAGGCGCTTGGGCTCCTTCTCGATGATCTTCAGGGTGTCCAGGCCGAAGTGCTGGGTGATGCGGTCGGCGAAGATGGGGCCGATGCCCTTGACCAGACCGGATCCGAGATAGCGGCGGATGCCCTGGACCGTGGCGGGGAGCAGGGTCGTGTAGTTCTCGACGGTGAACTGCTTGCCGTACTGCGGGTGGGAGCCCCAACGCCCCTCCATGCGCAGGGACTCGCCGACCTGGGCACCGAGCAGCGCGCCGACGACCGTGAGGAGGTCGCCGGCTCCTCTGCCGGTGTCGACGCGGGCGACCGTGTAGCCGTTGTCCTCGTTGGCGTACGTGATCCGCTCCAGGACGCCCTCGAGCACGGCCTGCCGCCGTTCGCCCGTGGGATTCCCCGCCTGTTCAGCCATGATCCGACGGTACCGGTGAGGTGTGACAACGGCAGGGGGTTCGGGGGCCACCCGTTGGTGCGCCCCTACCGCGCTGTTACGCTCCGTGGCCGTGATGGACGCCAACAGCGCAGGTTCTGCCCAAGAGTTGTACGCCCGCATCGAGGCAGCGGTCGCGGGCACGCCGTACCGGATGCGCCGTACGGAACCCGGGTTCGACCTGACCGTGGACGTCGACGTCCCGCAGTGGCAGGAGCTGTTGACCCGTCGCCGGGTCAGCCAGGTGCACACCTACCGCATCGCGCTGCGCCCGGCGGACAAGATCTTCACGATGACGGATGTCGTGCGCACCGTCGAGTACGAAGCGGGCCCGGGCGGCGTGCGCCTGGGGAAGACGGTGTCCGTCGGCCGGAGCATGTCCGTCACCTCGCAGCGGACCTTCGGCGACTCCGGGCAGTCCGAGCAGTACACCTTCTCCTCCGCCGAGGGGCACCGTCTGATCCGGGGCGCGGCCGGGGAGCTGGGCTGGCGGGAGGCCAAGCCCGCGAGCGTGAAGATCGCCATCGGCGTCGGGATCCTCGGCGGGCTCGGCGCTCTCGCCGCGCTGATCGCCCTCGCGGTCGTCAAGTGGCTCTGACCGGCCGGTAGACCGATCCCCCCGCCCCTGGGCGGGGTGCCGTCCCGGTCACGATTGGGTTTCGGCCAGTCCCCACCCCTTGCTTCTCCGCCATGTAATCGATTCCAATCCTTCGTACACGTCGATGTAATCGATTCCACGAGGAGGTGGAGCGGCGATGGCGAGCATCAAGGACGTCGCTGCCGAGGCGGGCGTTTCCGTCGCCACGGTGTCGCGTGTTCTGAACGACCATCCGTCGGTCAGCGCGGACGCACGCACGCGCGTGCTGGCCGCCGTCGATGTGCTGGGCTACCGCCCGAACGCCGTCGCCCGTTCCCTGCGCACCGACCAGACCCACACCCTCGGGCTGGTCATCAGCGACGTGATGAACCCCTACTTCACCGAGCTGGCCCGCTCCGTCGAGGAGGAGGCCCGCGCGCTCGGCTACAGCGTCATCATCGGCAACGCCGACGAGCGGCCCGACCTCCAGGACCACCACGTACGGAACCTGCTGGACCGCCGTATCGACGGGCTCCTGGTCTCCCCCACCGACGGCGGCTCACCCCTCATGCTGGACGCCGCGCGCGCGGGGACGCCGATGGTCTTCGTGGACCGGTGGATCCCGGGCGTCGACGTACCCGTGGTGCGTGCCGACGGGCGGGCCGCCATACGGGACCTCGTCGCGCATCTGCACGGGCTGGGGCACCGCAGGCTCGCGATCATCGCGGGCCCGGCGGCGACCACGACCGGCAGTGAGCGCGTCGAGGCCTTCCGGGAGGCCATGGCCGAGTACGGGATCCCCCTCCCCGACGCCTACATCGGCCAGGGCGACTTCCAGGCCGAGAGCGGGCGGCGGGTCACCGACGGCTTCCTCGACCTGCCCGAGCCGCCCGAGGTCGTCTTCGCCGCCGACAACCTGATGGCACTCGGCGCACTGGACGCCGTACGCGCGCGTGGAATGCGCGTTCCCGACGACATCGCGCTGGCCGCCTTCGACGACATCCCGTGGTTCGTGCACACCGATCCGCCGATCACCGCGATCGCCCAGCCCACGGGCGAGCTGGGGCGCGCCGCCGTGCGCGCGCTGGTCGACCGCATCGAGGGGCGGCCCCCGCAGTCCGCCGCCCTCTCCGCCCATCTCGTCGTACGCCGCTCGTGCGGCGAGTCCCCCGTAACGAACAGGAGCCAGTCGTGAGCAACGCGGACGAGTTGCTGCGCATCGAAGGCATACGGAAGACCTTCCCCGGGGTGGTCGCGCTCGACAGCGTCGACTTCGACCTGCGCCGGGGCGAGGTGCACGTGCTGCTCGGTGAGAACGGCGCGGGCAAGAGCACCCTCATCAAGATGCTCTCCGGCGCCTACACGCCCGACGCCGGGCGGATCCTGGTCGGCGGCGAGGAGGTGCGCATCCATGGTGCGCAGGACTCCGAGCGCCTCGGGATCGCCACGATCTACCAGGAGTTCAACCTCGTACCCGACCTCACGGTCGCCGAGAACATCTTCCTGGGGCGACAGCCGCGCCGCTTCGGGATGATCGACCGGAAGACGATGGAGGCCGACGCCGCCGTCCTGCTGGAGCGGGTCGGCGTGACCGTGTCGCCCCGCGCGCGCGTGCGTGAACTCGGCATCGCGCGCCTGCAGATGGTCGAGATCGCGAAGGCGCTCAGCCTGAACGCGCGCGTGCTGATCATGGACGAGCCGACCGCCGTGCTCACCTCCGAGGAGGTCGAGAAGCTCTTCGCGATCGTGCGCAATCTGCGCGAGGACGGCGTCGGGGTCGTGTTCATCACCCACCACCTGGAGGAGATCGCCGCCCTCGGGGACCGGGTGACCGTCATCCGCGACGGCAAGTCCGTCGGGCAGGTCCCCGCCGCCACGCCCGAGGACGAGCTCGTACGCCTCATGGTGGGCCGTTCCATCGAGCAGCAGTACCCGCGTGAACAGCCCGAGACGGGCGCCGCGTTGCTCACCGTCGAGGGGCTGACCCGCGCCGGCGTCTTCCACGACGTCAGCTTCGAGGTGCACGCCGGTGAGGTCGTCGGCATCGCGGGGCTGGTCGGAGCGGGCCGTACGGAGGTCGTACGGGCCGTGTTCGGCGCGGATCCGTACGACAAGGGGGCCGTGAAGGTCTCCGGATCCGAGGTGCGGCGGGGAGACGTCAACGCCGCCATGACGGCCGGTATCGGGCTCGTGCCCGAGGACCGCAAGGGACAGGGGCTGGTGCTCGACGCGTCCGTCGAGGAGAACCTCGGCCTGGTGACCATGCGGGCCGCCACGCGCGCGGGGCTCGTCGACCTCAAGGCCCAGCACGGGTCGGCCGCCCGGATCGCCGAGCAGCTCGGTGTGCGGATGGCCGGACTCGGCCAGCACGTACGGACGTTGTCCGGCGGCAACCAGCAGAAGGTCGTCATCGGCAAGTGGCTCCTCGCGGACACCAAGGTGCTGATTCTCGACGAGCCCACGCGCGGCATCGACGTCGGCGCCAAGGTCGAGATCTACCAGCTGATCAACGAGCTGACGGCCGCCGGAGCCGCCGTCCTGATGATCTCCAGCGATCTCCCGGAAGTCCTCGGCATGAGCGACCGGGTGCTGGTGATGGCCCAGGGCCGGATCGCGGGCGAACTCGCGGCCGACGAGGCCACTCAGGACGCCGTGATGGCGCTCGCCGTAAGCAACCCCGTGAACGAGAAGACGGAAACGGAGGCCAGCCGTGGCCACTGACACGCTCAAGAGCACAACGGGCGCCGGTGGCGCCACAGGCGGCCTGCGCCGCCTCCTCCTCGACAACGGTGCGCTCACCGCGCTGATCGTCCTCGTCATCGCCCTGTCGGCGCTCTCCGGGGACTTCCTGACCACGGACAACCTCCTGAACGTGGGCGTGCAGGCGGCCGTGACCGCCGTCCTCGCCTTCGGCGTCACCTTCGTGATCGTCTCGGCGGGCATCGACCTGTCGGTGGGTTCGGTGGCGGCGCTGTCGGCCACCGTCCTTGCCTGGAGCGCGACTTCGCACGGCGTACCGGTCGTCATAGCGGTCGTCCTGGCCGTCGCCACCGGCATCGTGGCCGGTCTGGTCAACGGCTTCCTGATCGCGTACGGGAAGCTGCCGCCGTTCATCGCGACGCTCGCCATGCTGTCGGTGGCCCGCGGTCTGTCGCTGGTCGTCTCCGAGGGCTCCCCGATCCCCTTCCCGGACTCGGTCTCGCACCTCGGCGACACGCTGGGCGGCTGGCTGCCCGTACCGGTGCTGGTCATGATCGTGATGGGTCTGATCGCCGCGTTCGTGCTCGGCCGGACGTACATCGGCCGCTCCATGTACGCGATCGGCGGCAACGAGGAGGCCGCCCGCCTCTCCGGTCTGCGCGTGAAGAAGCAGAAGCTCGCGATCTACGCCTTCTCCGGTCTGTTCGCCGCGGTCGCCGGCATCGTCCTCGCCGCCCGCCTCTCCTCCGCGCAGCCGCAGGCCGCCGACGGCTACGAGCTGGACGCGATCGCCGCGGTCGTCATCGGCGGAGCGTCCCTGGCCGGCGGTACGGGCAAGGCCTCCGGCACCCTGATCGGCGCGCTGATCCTGGCGGTGCTGCGCAACGGCCTCAACCTCCTGAACGTGTCCGCCTTCTGGCAGCAGGTCGTCATCGGTGTCGTCATCGCGCTGGCGGTGCTCCTGGACACCCTGCGCCGCAAGGCCGGTGCGACGCCGGTGGCCGCCGGCACGGGTGGCAACAAGGGCAGGCAGGCGGGGACGTACGCACTGGCGGCGGTCGTCACCGTGGCGATCGTGGGCGCGACCTCCTTCCTGCACAACGGTTCCTCGTCCACGGCCAACCCGAAGATGGGGCTGTCCCTGTCCACCCTCAACAACCCCTTCTTCGTGCAGATCCGGGCGGGCGCCCAGGCCGAGGCGAAGAAGCTGGGCGTGGACCTGACCGTCACGGACGCCCAGAACGACGCCTCCCAGCAGGCCAACCAGCTGCAGAACTTCACCAGTTCGAACCTCGGCGCGATCATCGTCAACCCGGTGGACTCGGACGCGGCGAGCAACTCCGTGAAGGCCGCGGACAAGGCGAAGATCCCGGTCATCGCCGTCGACCGGGGCGTCAACAAGGCCACGGTGGACACCCTGGTGGCCTCCGACAACGTCGCGGGCGGTGAACTGTCCGCCAGGACGATCGGCGAGAAGCTCGGCGGCAAGGGCAAGATCGTGATCCTGCAGGGCCAGGCGGGCACCTCCGCCGCCCGCGAGCGCGCCGAGGGCTTCGCCAAGGGCCTCAAGGCCTACCCGGGTATCAAGGTCGTCGCCCAGCAGCCCGCCGACTTCGACCGCACCAAGGGTCTCGACGTGATGTCGAACCTGCTCCAGGCCCACCCGGACGTCCAGGGCGTCATCGCCGCCAACGACGAGATGGCGCTCGGCGCGATCAAGGCGCTGGGTTCCAAGGCCGGCAAGTCGGTCCAGGTCATCGGATTCGACGGCACGCCCGACGGCCTCACGGCGGTCAAGAAGGGCACCCTGTACGCATCCGTGGCGCAGCAGCCGACCCAGTTGGGCAGGATCGCCGTGGACAACGCGCTGAAGGCCCTGCAGGGCAAGAAGGTCCAGGAGACGGTGAAGGTGCCGGTGAAGGTGGTCACGAAGGAGAACGTGGCCGGCTTCAGCGGCTGACACAGGCGAGGAGGCGGGCGGTTCACGGGAACCGCCCGCCTTGCGTCACTCACTAGGGGAGCAACTTCATGTACGACTACGACCTCCTGGTCGTAGGGTCGGCCAACGCCGACCTTGTGATCGGCGTCGAGCGGCGGCCGGCTGCCGGCGAGACGGTGCTCGGCTCCGACCTGGCCGTGCACCCGGGGGGCAAGGGCGCGAACCAGGCGGTCGCGGCCGCCCGCCTCGGGGCCCGTACGGCCCTGCTGGCCCGGGTCGGCGACGACGCGTACGGCCGGCTGCTCCTCGACTCGCAGCGGGCGGCCGGCGTCGACACGGTGGGCGTGCTGGTGGGCGGGGCGCCGACGGGGGTCGCGCTGATCACCGTCGACCCCTCCGGGGACAACAGCATCGTGGTGTCGCCGGGGGCGAACGGGAAGCTCGCTCCGGGGGACGTCCGGGCCGCCGCGTGCCTCTTCCAGGCCTCGCGCGTGGTCTCCGCGCAGCTGGAGATCCCGCTCGAGACGGTCGTGGAGGTCGTACGCAGTCTGACCCCGGACAGCCGTTTCGTCCTGAACCCGTCCCCGCCACGGCCCTTGCCGCCCGAGGTACTCGCGGCCTGCGACCCGCTGATCGTCAACGAGCACGAGGCCAAGGTGGTCCTCGGCGACGCGTGCGTCTCCGAGCGCCCGGAGGACTGGGCCCGGCTGCTGCTCGCCAAGGGCCCGCGCTCGGTCGTGGTCACCCTGGGCGCGGAGGGCGCGCTGGTGGCCTCCTCGGAGGGCGTGACGCGGGTGCCTTCGGTGAAGGTGGACGCGGTGGACACGACGGGTGCGGGCGACGCGTTCACGGCGGCGCTGGCGTTCCGGCTGGGTGCGGGGGCGTCGCTCGCGCAGGCCGCGGTGTACGCGGCGCGCGTCGGCGCGGCCGCCGTCACCAAGGAGGGCGCGCAGGTGTCCTTCCCGACGGCGGAGGAGGTCGACGCACTGTGAAGAAGACGGGAATCCTGAACCGTCACCTCTCCGGGGCGCTGGCCGAGCTGGGCCACGGGGACGGGGTGCTGGTCTGCGACGCGGGCATGCCGATACCGGACGGCCCTCGGGTCGTGGACCTGGCGTTCCGCGCCGGGGTGCCGTCCTTCGCGGAGGTGCTGGACGGTCTGCTGGCCGAGCTGGTGGTGGAGGGCGCCACGGCGGCGACGGAGCTGCGGGAAGCCAATCCGGCGGCCTCGGCGCTGCTGGAACGGGAGTTTCCCAAGCTGGAACTGGTCTCGCACGAGCGGCTGAAGGAGCTGTCGGCGGGCGCGCGCTTGGTCGTACGAACGGGAGAAGCCCGACCGTACGCGAACGTGCTGCTGCACTGCGGGGTGTTCTTCTAGGACGCGTCACACAAATTCGAGGGGGCCCGATCCGTCGACCGGGCCCCCTCGGCTTTTCCCCTCCAACATCAGAACCCCCGCGATCCCCCCAGATCCCCCTCCGAGAAGTCCTGATGCCAAGTACGACCCGCCGGGTGCCGGAAGGGTTGCACGGCATTTTCAGATTTTTTCCCGGGATGGGTCGGCGGAGGGGTTCGCCCAGGTCAGAGCGCTACTTGAGCGCGCAGTTGGGGGAGCGTCCGAAGGCGGCCGTGCAGGTCGGTCGGCGCTTCACATGTCCAGTGGATCGCGTGTTCCCCACGCGGGGCGTCTTGCCGTCCTTGACGCGCAGGACCTCCTTGCCCTTCTCCTGCAGCTTGCTGGAGAACTTGTAGGCGGCCTTGTGGACCTTCGTGGTCGCGGCCAGGGACACCCACTTGGTGCCGTGCTTCACCTGGAGCGTGACGACACTGCCGTCCTTCAGACCGGCGGCCGGCGACGAGAGCGGCGGAGAGGCAACTCTCATCAGAACATGAGACTGCCCCGCCCGGACAAATTCGCCGATGCGGGGCAGATGGTGCGGCCGGCCGTGCTACCGCCGGTTACCTGATGACGTGCTCGACGAACCGCGCCGCCGTCTCCGCCAGCACCTCGCGCCCGCCCCTCGCCCACAGCGCGTCGTTGAACAGCTCGACCTCGATGGCGCCCGTGTACCCGGCCGCCTCGACGTACCCCTTCCACTCCCGCATGTCGATCGAGCCGTCCCCGATCTGCCCACGGCCGTTGAGCACGCCCTCCGGCAGCGGGGTGGTCCAGTCGGCCAGCTGGAAGGTGTGGATACGACCCCCCGCGCCCGCCCGGGCGATCTGCGCCGGTGCCTGGTCGTCCCACCAGATGTGGTACGTGTCCACCGTGACGCCGACCTGGTGCGCCGGGAAGCGTTCCGCGAGGTCGAGCGCCTGGGTGAGCGTCGAGACCACGCAGCGGTCGGAGGCGTACATCGGGTGGAGCGGCTCGATGGCCAGCCGTACACCGTGCTGCTCCGCGTACGGGCCCAGCTCCCCCAGCGCGTCCGCGATCCGCTCCCGCGCCCCGTGCAGGTCCTTGGAGCCGGCCGGCAGGCCGCCGGAGACCAGGACGAGCGTGTCGGTGCCCAGCGTCGCCGCCTCGTCGATCGCGCGCCGGTTGTCCTCCAGGGCGGCCGCACGCTCGGCCGGGTCGATCGCCGTGAAGAAGCCGCCGCGGCACAGGGTGGTGACGGTCAGGCCCGCGTCGCGGATCAGTTTCGCCGTCGCGTCGACACCGTACGACTGGACCGGTTCACGCCACAGGCCGACGCCCGGTACGCCCAACTCCAGGCAGGCGTCCACCAGTTCCGGCATCGACAGCTGCTTCACCGTCATCTGGTTGATGGAGAAGCGGGACAGCTCCCCGAGAGCGCTCACTGGTTCACCCCGTACAACGAAAGCAGGTTCTTCATCCGCTCCTCCGCGAGCTTCGGGTCCGGGAACAGGCCCAGGCCGTCGGCGAGTTCGTAGGCGCGGGCGAAGTGCGGCAGGGAGCGGGCCGACTGGAGGCCGCCGACCATGGTGAAGTGCGACTGGTGGCCGGCCAGCCAGGCCAGGAAGACCACGCCCGTCTTGTAGAAGCGGGTGGGCGTCTGGAACAGGTGGCGGGACAACTCGACCGTGGGGTCGAGGAGTTCACGGAAGCCGACAACGTTTCCCGTGTCGAGGACCCGCACCGCCTCGGCCGCCAGCGGGCCCAGCGGGTCGAAGATGCCGAGCAGCGCGTGGCTGAAGCCCTTCTCGTCGCCCGCGATCAGCTCGGGGTAGTTGAAGTCGTCGCCCGTGTAGCAGCGAACCCCGTCCGGGAGCCGGCGGCGGATGTCGATCTCGCGCCCGGCCTCGAGCAGGGACACCTTGATGCCGTCCACCTTGTCCGGGTGGGCGGCGATGACCTCCAGGAAGGTGTCGGTTGCCGCGTCCAGGTCGGACGAGCCCCAGTAGCCCTCCAGTGCCGGGTCGAACATCGGGCCGAGCCAGTGCAGGACCACCGGCTCGGTGGCCTGGCGCAGCAGGTGGCCGTAGACCTCGAGGTAGTCCTCGGGGCCGGAAGCCGCGGCGGCCAGCGCGCGGGAGGCCATCAGGATGGCCTGGGCGCCCGACTCCTCGACGAGGGCGAGCTGCTCCTCGTAGGCCGCCCGGACCTCCACGAGAGACCCGGCGCCGATCTGGTCCGTGCCGACACCGCAGGCGATACGGCCGCCGACCGACTTGGCCTCGGCGGCGCTGCGGCGGATCAGTTCGGCCGCGCCCGCCCAGTCCAGGCCCATGCCGCGCTGGGCGGTGTCCATGGCCTCGGCGACACCGAGCCCGTGGGCCCACAGGTGGCGGCGGAAGGCGAGGGTGGCGTCCCAGTCGACGGCGGCGGGCGAGTCGGGCGACGCGTCCGCGTACGGGTCGGCCACCACGTGGGCCGCCGAGAAGACCGTACGAGAGGTGAGGGGTGAACCGGTGGTGACGGCGAGGGGTTCCGGGCGGGGCTCGTACGCCCTCAACCCGCCCTTGAAGTCCGGGAGTCGGATGGTCACAGCTGGATCTCCGGTACGTCGATGCGCAGACCCTCCGCCGAGGACTTCAGGCCCAGCTCGGCGAGCTGGACGCCGCGGGCGCCGGCGAGCAGGTCCCAGTGGTAGGGGGCGTCGGCGTACACGTGCCGGAAGAACAGCTCCCACTGGGCCTTGAAGCCGTTGTCGAACTCGTCGTTGTCCGGGATCTCCTGCCACTGGTCGCGGAAGGAGTAGGTGGCCGGGATGTCGGGGTTCCAGACCGGCTTGGGGGTCGTACTGCGGTGCTGGACACGGCAGTTGCGCAGGCCCGCGACAGCGGAGCCCTCGGTGCCGTCGACCTGGAACTCGACGAGTTCGTCGCGGTTGACGCGGACCGCCCACGAGGAGTTGATCTGGGCGATCGCGCCGCCGTCGAGCTCGAAGATGCCGTAGGCGGCGTCGTCGGCGGTGGCGTCGTAGGGCTTGTCGTTCTCGTCCCAGCGCTGCGGGATGTGGGTGGCGGTGAGGGCCTGGACGGACTTCACGCGGCCGAACAGCTCGTGCAGGACGTACTCCCAGTGCGGGAACATGTCGACGACGATGCCGCCGCCGTCCTCGGCGCGGTAGTTCCAGGACGGGCGCTGGGCGGTCTGCCAGTCGCCCTCGAAGACCCAGTAGCCGAACTCGCCCCGGATGGACAGGATCCGGCCGAAGAAGCCGCCGTCGATGAGGCGCTTCAGCTTGAGCAGGCCGGGGAGGAACAGCTTGTCCTGGACGACGCCGTGCTTGATGCCGGCGTCGGCGGCCAGCCGGGCCAGCTCCAGGGCGCCTTCCAGACCGGTGGCCGTCGGCTTCTCCGTGTAGATGTGCTTGCCCGCCGCGATCGCCTTCTTGATCGCCTCCTCGCGGGCCGAGGTCACCTGGGCGTCGAAGTAGATCTCGACGGTCGGGTCGGCGAGGACCGCGTCGACGTCGGTCGAGATGTTCTCCGGATCCAGACCGTGCTGTTCGGCGAGCGCGCGCAGCGCGTGCTCACGGCGGCCGACCAGGATCGGTTCCGGCCACAGCACGGTGCCGTCGCCGAGGTCGAGGCCGCCCTGTTCGCGGATGGCCAGGATGGAACGGACCAGGTGCTGGCGGTAGCCCATGCGCCCGGTCACGCCGTTCATGGCGATACGCACCGTCTTGCGTGTCACGTCATTCCCTTCGCAGGCGTCGTACTCAGCGTCGTACGCGAATGTGCGCGCCGCGTCGGCCCTACTGATGAGCGTCACAGCAAGCGCTTTCTATCCAATGAGAAGCTAGCCTCTCAGCAGCGGTATAGACAAGACCGTGACCGCTTCGAGTTGTTCGAGGGGACGAACAGTCGGGGGTTGTGGCCGTAAGGTCTGCTCGACGTTGCTCGGAACCGTGGGCCCGGTGCGGCCTGTCTACGAGGGCGTATGACGAGATACGACGAGATGCGTGACCGGAGGACGACGAGATGACGGTGACCCTGGCGGACGTGGCGGCCCGCGCGCAGGTCTCGCCCGCGACGGTGTCGCGCGTGCTGAACGGGAACTACCCCGTGGCCGCCTCCACCCGGGAGCGGGTGCTGAAGGCGGTCGACGAGCTGGACTACGTGCTCAACGGGCCGGCCAGCGCACTGGCGGCCGCCACCTCCGACCTGGTCGGCATTCTGGTCAACGACATCGCCGACCCCTTCTTCGGGATCATGGCGAGCGCGATCCAGTCGGAGATCGGGGGGCCCGGCGGGCGCGCCGGGGGCGAGCGGCTGGCGGTCGTCTGCAACACGGGGGGTTCGCCGGAGCGGGAGTTGACGTATCTGACCCTCCTGCAGCGGCAGCGTGCGGCGGCGGTCGTGCTGACCGGCGGCGCCATGGAGAACGCGCCGCACGCGGCGGCGGTTGCGGCGAAGCTGCGCAGGCTGACGGACGCGGGGACGCGCGTGGTGCTGTGCGGGCGGCCGCCGGCGCCGGACACGGGGGCGATCGCGCTCGCCTTCGACAACCGCGGGGGCGGGCAGCGGCTGACCGAGCATCTGATCGGCCTCGGTCATCGGCGGCTCGGCTACATCGCGGGGCCGGAGGAGCGGACGACGACGCGGCACCGGCTGGAGGGCCACCGGGCGGCGCTGGCCGCGGCGGGGATCGAGGAGGATCCCCGGTGGACGGTGTGGGGGCGGTACGACCGGACGTCGGGATACGAGGCGACGCTGGAGCTGTTGCGTCGGGACCCCTCTCTTACGGCGGTGGTCGCGGCGAACGACTCCGTCGCGCTGGGGGCGTGTGCGGCGCTGCGCGAGTCGGGGCTGCGGATTCCTGACGACGTGTCCGTCGCCGGGTTCGACGATCTGCCGTTCAGTGTGGATGCGGTGCCTGCTCTGACGACGGTGCGGTTGCCGTTGGCGGAGGCGGGCGCGCGGGCGGGGCGGATCGCGATGGGGCGGGAGGAGCCGCCGCCCGGGGGGATCGCCACGGTGGGGGGAGAGCTGATGGTGCGGGGGTCTTCCGGCGTTCCGCGGAAGACGACGTCGGTGTGACCGTCTCTGGGGGCTGCCGCCCCCAGACCCCCGCTTCGGCCTGAACGGCCTCGTCCTCAAACGCCGGACGGGCCGAGTTGCAGGGACCGGTGTGGAGAGGTGTCGTCGGCCTCCTCCTTCACCGTCAGGAATCCGAACAGCTCCGGAATACCGTCCGGGCCGTTCTCCGCGGTGCGGGTGAGGCGTAGGCCTGTGGTCGTCGCGGCGTTCAGGAGGTCGGCCATCGGTAGGTGCCAGGCGCCGACCCTGACACGTACGCCTGCGGGGTTCCCGCCGTCGAAGCGGCGGGAGCGGTCGGTGTAGCCGGGGTCCACGACCACCCTCGGCGGGTCGCTCCGGTCCGCGAAGGCACCGACGAAGCACGGGTGCACCCCCAGGTGCACGAACCGGCCGCCGGGCGCCAGTACCCGCGCGATCTCGCGCAGCACGGCCGCGTAGTCCGGCACGTCCGTGCTCGCCAGCACGCAGACGGCGGCCGGTACCGAGCCGTCCGCCAGCGGGAGCGCCGTCGCGTCGGCGACCGCGACCGGCAACCGCCGTACCGCATGGCGCAGTTGGCCCCGGGAGAGGTCCACGCCCAGTGGGGTCCAGCCCAGTTCGCCCAGCCGGGACGCGTGGGCGCCGGTACCGCAGCAGACGTCGAGGCATGTTCCGCTGCCGTGGCCGAGCAGGTCGCCGAGCGTCTCGTGGACCCGCTGGACGTAGTGGCCGACGCCGTCGGCCGACATGTGGTCGTTGTACCAGTCGGCGTGTTCGTCGTACACCGCCGTCCTGCTCCCGGGCATACCCCCCGGCGTACCCCCTGTCGTGCCCTCTGCCGTGCTCCCTGTCGTGCTCTCTGTCGCGCTCCCCGTCGTCTCCATGACCGTGATCGTAGGAACCGCCCCGTCACCGCGAGGCGCCGTTCGCTCAAGGCTTCAGCCGGGGTACGAACCGGCGTCCGGTGGTCGACGAGGGGTAGCCCCAGGGGTTCGGGTGTCCTAGGCTCGACCCGACGGTATCTCTGACTGAGTCAACCATCCGGGGGTCGATCCTCATGACGGTCCAGGACATCCGCACCTTCAACCGCTTCTACACGAATGTCATCGGCGCCCTCGACTACAGCCGCCAGCTGTACGCCCCGTACACCCTGACCGAGTCCCGCGTGCTCTACGAACTCGCGCACTCCCCGCGTACGGACGCGGTCGATCTGCGGACCGAACTCTTCCTGGACGCCGGGTACTTGAGCCGGATCCTGAACAAGTTCGAGGAGGACGGGCTGATCGAGCGCACCCCGTCCGCGCGTGATCCCCGGCGCCGCCGGGTCACGCTGACGCCCCGCGGCCGCGAGACCGCCGGCCTGCTCGCCGAGCGGGCGAACGAATCCGTCGGCGCACTCCTGTCCACCGTGCCGTCCGCCGACCGGCCGCGTCTGGCGGAGGCGCTGCGAGCCGTCCGCGAGATCCTCTCCGACGGCCGTCCGCCCCGCCGCGAGGACGTCGTCCTGCGCGAGCCCGGACCCGGCGACCTGGGCTGGATCGTGCAGCGCAACGCCGCGCTGTACGCCGCCGAGCACGGCTTCAACGCCGACTACGAGGGGCTGGTGGCCCGTATCGTCGCCGACTTCGCCGAGGACCACGACCCGCATCTGGAGCGGGTGTGGATCGCCGAGCTCGACGGGCGGCCGGTGGGGTGCGTGATGTGCGTGCGGGACGACGCGCCCGCCACCGCACGGCTGCGTCTGCTGCTCGTCGAGCCCGACGCGCGCGGGCTCGGCATCGGCGACCGGCTCGTCGGGGCCGTCGTCGACTTCGCCCGCGGGGTCGGCTACCGCGACCTCGTGCTGTGGACCAACGACATCCTGGCCGCCGCCCGCCGTGTCTATCAGCGCCACGGTTTCGTCCTGGTCGCCGAGAAGCCGCACCGTTCCTTCGGAAAGGACCTGACCGGCCAGGACTGGCGACTGGACCTGCACGGCACACCCGGGTGACAGTAGAGACCATGAGACTGGCGTTCTCCACCCTCGGCGTCCCCGGCCTGCCGATCCCGGAAGTGATCCGGCTCGCGGCCACTCACGGCTACCACGGCGTGGAGCTGCGTGCGCACCCGGAGGAGCCGGTCCATCCCGGCATCGACCTCGCCGAACGGGCCGACGTGGCCTCCGAGTTCAAGGCGGGGGGCATCGAGATCCTGGGCCTCGCCGGGTACTCGCGCGTGGCTGCGCCCGGCGACGACGGCCCGGTCATCGAGGAGATCCGCACCCTCCTCGACCTCGCCCGCGACCTCGGCGCCCCCTACATCCGGGTCTTCCCGGGCGCCGGCACCGAGCAGACCCCCGAGCGCGCCGACGCGACGGCCGCCCGGCGGCTCGGCACGGCCGCGGAGTACGCCGCCGACCTCGGCGTACGCATCCTGCTGGAGACCCACGACTCGCACCGCAGGGCCGCCGACGCGATCCGCATCCTCGGCAAGGTCGGCCACCGCCAGGTCGGCGCCCTCTGGGACGTCATGCACACCTGGCTGGGCGGCGAGCAGCCCTCGGAGTCGTACGCGGCCCTCTCGCCGTATCTCGGATACGTCCAGGTCAAGGACATCGCCTCCGCCGAGGACACGACCCCGCTCGCGCTCGGCGCCGGCGTGCTGCCGCTCACCGACTGCGTGGAGGTCCTCTCCCGGCACGGCTGGGACGGCTGGCTGTGCTGGGAGTACGAGAAGCGGTGGTACGAGGACGCCGCGCCCCTGCCGGAGCTGCTGGCGGCGGGACGGGAGCACCTGGGGCGGCTGCTCAACGAGTGCGCCTGACCGGGCCCGCCTCCCGGTAATTCGGTCGCCGGGCGCCGGTACGGCCGGATAGCGTCCCCGCCATGCCTCCGCAGCCCACGCCGCACACCGCCATGCCCTCATGAGCCTCAGCCGTACGTTCGTCGACGTCCGGCCGGTGCGCACCTCCCCCGTCTTCCGGCGGCTGCTGATCGGGCGGACGGTGTCCACGCTGGGCGGCTTCATGACCATGGTGACCGTCATGTACCAGGTCTGGGACATGACGCACAGCGCGGTCTGGACGGGCGCGGTGGGTCTGGCGGGAGCGCTGCCGCTGGTCCTCGTCGGGCTGTTGGCCGGCGCGTGGGTGGACCGCGGCGACCGGCGCCGCATCTTCCTCTTCAACACCGTTGCCCAGGCGGTCTGTTCACTGCTCCTCGCGGTCCAGGGCTTCACCGGCCATACGCCGGTGGCCGTCGTGCTGGTGCTGGTCGCCGCGCAGTCGGGCTTCGGCGCGGTGGGCGGTCCGGCGGCGGGCGTGTTCGTACCGCGGCTGCTGCCGAAGGACCAGGTGGCGGCCGGTCTGGCACTCAACATGATGTCGTTCACGACGATGATGCTCGTCGGCCCCGCCCTGGGCGGCCTGCTGATCGGCTGGGCGGGCATCGGCGTCTGTTACCTGGTGGACGCCCTGAGCTTCACGCTCGCCTTCTACGGCGCCTTCGGGCTGCCCGCGCTGCCGCCGGAGGGCGAGCCGTCGCGGGCCGGACTGCACGGCGTCCTGGACGGGCTGCGCTTCCTGGCCGGGCACCGAGTGGTGCGCGGTGCCCTGATCACCGACCTGGCGGCCACCGTCCTGGCGATGCCGGTCAGCCTTTTCCCGCTGGTGAACGCGGAGCGCTTCGGCGGCAACCCGCGCACGCTCGGCCTGTTCCTCTCCGCGCTCTCGGTCGGCGGAATCATGTCCTCCGTCTTCTCCGGCACGGTCACCCGTCTCGGCCGCCCCGGCCTGGTGATGCTGTGCGGCGCCGGAACATGGGGGGTGGCACTGGCCGCGTTCGGCCTGATGACCAGTGCGTGGGCCGGGCTGGCCTGTCTGGTCGTGGCCGGTGCCGCAGACAACGCGTCGGTGGTCGCGCGCGGCACCATCGTGCAGACCCGCACCCCGGACTCGCTGCTGGGCCGGGTGACGGCGGCCGAGCAGATCGTCGGCCGGGCGGGGCCCGACATCGGCAATCTGCGCGGCGGCCTGCTCGCCGGCTGGACATCGGGCGCGACGGCCCTGGTCACCGGGGGTGTGCTGTGTCTGCTGGCGGTGGTGTCCGTGGGCGCGAGCACTCCGGAACTGCGGGCCGGCGCGGGCGTCACACCGGCCGAGCCGTAATCTTCGCCGACCCGCCCAGGAACCATTCCAGTACGGCGGGCCAGGAGCCGTAGCCGGCCTCGAGGTCGAGGTGAACGGAGGGAGAACGCTTGGAGCGCTTCTCGCGCTGGTCCGGCGCGATCTCCCGCCCGGACCGTGACCAGCCGATAATGACCGTGCGGGTACCAGCCCTTCATTGGGTTCCTTTGGGCGGATCACCCCATTCGCATGGGCTTGGCAGGACGGACAAGAGACTGATGACGGGTGTTGGAGCGAAGTGAGCGTGACGGGCGGGGACGATCGGCCACGCGTGTTGCTTGCCGATGACGACGAGGCGATCACCACTCAACTGGGCCCTTTGCTGGAACGCTCCGGCTTCATGGTGGAGGTGGTCCATGACGGCGGAGCGGCTCTGCGTGGCGCCACGGCGGTGCCGGGACCGGACCTCGTCGTTCTCGATGTGCAGATGCCGGTGCTGGACGGCCGTGAGGTGCTGCGGCGCGTCCGCCGGTCCGGCAGTTGGCTGCCGGTCATCCTGCTGACTCAGGTGGGTGAGTCGGCCGAGCGCGCGATGGCGCTGGAAGAAGGCGCCGACGACTACCTCAACAAACCCTTCGATCCCTATGAACTGACCGCCCGGCTGCGGGCGGTGCTGCGTCGGGCCGGCCGCGGACAACCTCCGCTGAGCGCCGCGAAGGCCGTGCGGGCCGGAGAGTTGCGGGTGGACCGTACCGCCCGCCGCGCGTGGCTGAAGAACCAGGAGCTGGTGCTCACCCCGAAAGCCGGTGCGCTGCTGGACTATCTGGTCACCCACCCGGATGAACTGCTTTCCAGGGAACGGCTGTTGGAGGTTCTGTGGGGCTGGGAGACCGCCAGCACCACGCGCGCCGTGGACAACCGGATCGCCGAGCTGCGACGGGTACTCGGGGACGATCCGGTCAGGCCCCGTTGGATCGACACCGTCACCGGCCAGGGGTACCGCTTCATCGCGCCGGTCGAGGCGGGACCGTGAGGGGGGCCATACGCCCGTGGCTGCCCGCCGTGGCGGTGCTGTCGGCCGGCGGGGCGGCGAGCGCGGTCACCGCACTGGTGCTGGGCGAAGTGATGGTGAACGTGCGGTTCGCCCCGGCGCTGGGTGTCGCGGTGCTCGCCGCGGGTGTCGCGGCGGTGGCGGTGGCCGTCGTCCTGGTGCGGACGCATACGGAACGGCTGCGCGCGCAGCTGCTGGACACAGCGGCAAAGGAAGCCAGGGAGGAGCACCGCCGCTTTCTACGGCGGCTGGATCACGAGCTGAAGAATCCGCTGACCGCGATCCGGCTCGGGGTCGCCAACCTCTCTGCGGCCGACCTGGACGAGGCGGCGCGCGGCACTGCCGCGCGAGTGGACGACCAGGTCCTGCGGCTGGTGCGGATCACCAGGGATCTGCGGAAACTGGCGGCCATCGAGGACCAGCCAATGGAACGTTTCCCCGTGCCGCTGGCGGGACTGCTGGAGGCGGTCGGGGAGGCGGCGGGCGAACTGCCGGACGGCGATGAGCGGAAGATCACCGTAACCGTGCCGGACGTGCCCTGGCCGTTGTCGCAGCCACCCGGTGACGCGGATCTGCTGGAGCTGGCGCTGCACAATCTGGTCGCCAACGCGGTCAAGTACAGCGGGCCCGGGTGTTCCATCGCCCTGCGGGCCTTCGAGGAGAGCGCGCACGTCGTGGTGGAGGTGGCCGACACCGGCCAGGGAATCCCCGCCGACGAACTTCCCCATGTCTGGGATGAGTTGGTGCGCGGCAGCGAGGTGCGGGACATCCCGGGCAGCGGTGTGGGCCTGGCGTTGGTGCAGGCCGTGGTCTCCCGGCACGGCGGAGAGTGCGAGATCCGCAGCCGCCCCGGTTCCGGCACCGTGGTGCGGATACGCCTGCCGCTGGTCTGACAACTCGGCCTGTACCCACACCGGTACGGCATGTCGCAGATCTGGCACACCGGTGCCACCTCGGTGCGACAGCGCGTTTCTAGGCTTCTGGATCACAGGGGTTCGCAGAAACCCCGAAGCCATTCCTCCTTCCCCCCAGAGACGGAAGTACTGCTATGCGCATCTCGCGGCTGCTGCCCACCACCCTCATAGCCCTGGCACTCTCGACCACGGTCGGCTGCGCCGTTGACGTGGCAGGGCCCGCCAAGAGCGGGCAGGCTCAGTCACCGACTCCACAGACACCCGGTTCCGGCAGCGGCGCCTCCTCCCCCGCGGCCGTCGGCTCACCCAGCTCTGGGAACCAGCCCACCGCCTCTTCCTCCGCCGGAGCCGCGAACTCGCTCAAGATCAGCGGGAACTACGGCACCCAGACCGCGGACTGCTCGGGGCGCGACGTCGTCATCGAGGGCAACTCGAACAGCATCGTGTTCAAGGGAAACTGCGGAAAAATCACCCTCGCCGGCGGGTACAACACCATCGCTGTGGAGGCCGTCGACACCCTCCAGGTCACGGGCCAGACCAACGAGGCGTATGTGAAGACCGTCGGCACCATCCAGATGGCCGGCGCCACCTACTCCACGGTGCACTGGGTCGGCGGAGCGGGTGCCGACAACGACCCCACCGTCTCCAGCACCGGCGACACGAACACGGTCGAAAAGATCAGCCAGCAGGACTACGAGGATGAAATCGCGCCCTGACAAGGGTCGGCCCGCGCCAGGATCCGGAACCGGCTGCTCGCCGCGGGGAGAGAACTGCTCAGCCGACGACCCGGGCCCAGACCGACTTGCCGAACTCGCGGTCCCGGACCCCCCAGTCGTCGCAGAGAGCCTCCACGAGAAGGAGGCCTCTGCCCGAAGTGGCGGCCGGGTCGAAGGAGTTCACGACCGGGTGGTGCGGTGAGGCGTCGAAGACCTCGATCTCGATGGTCTTCTCGCCGTCGTAGGCCAGGGCGACGTCGAAGGTACGGCCGGGGCGACGGGCGTGCCGGACGGCGTTCGTGGCGAGTTCGGTGAGGATCAGGGCGACCGTCCCGGACACGTCGTCCGGCACCGCCCAGGAGACGAGGACCAGTTGGGCGCCGTGGCGGGCCTCGGGAATGTTCTCGACGACCGGCATGAAGGAGCGGCGCCAGGTGTGGGGGTGACTTTCCGTGTTCACGTTACGACTGTCGGTCCTGATCGCTACCTTCGGTAGTGATCGTGCGTCGACGGTCGCGTACAGCAACTGGGGTTGTGTGCACGTTGATTGGCGTTGAGCCGCGTTGAGGGGGCGTTGCGATGGGCCAGCCGAAGAAGAAGTCGTCATCACCCGCCGCGCTGTACTTCTCGGAGGTACTGCACATCCTGCGTACGGGTAGGGAGCTCTCGCAGAACGAACTGGGTGAACTGATGGCGTACTCCGGCGCCGCAGTGAGCGCGGTGGAGACCTGCGCCAAGCCCGCGACGGACGAGTTCATCGACGCGGCGGAGAAGGCGCTGGGCGCCGGTGGGCTGGTTGCGGCCGCCAAGAAATACCTGCGACTGGAGCGGTATCCGGAGTACTTCCAGGGGTTCGTGCAGTTGGAGCAGGCTGCGCTGAGCGTGTCGTCGTACAGCACGCAACTGATCGAGGGGCTGCTGCAAACCGAGGCTTACACGCGAGCGTTGTTGAGGTGCGACTTTCCGCCCCTGGACGAGGAGGAGATGGAGGAGCTCACGCTGGCCCGGATGGAACGCAGGGCACTGTTCGACCGCAAGCCCGTGTGCGTGATCAGCGTCATCCTCGAAGAGGCAGCATTGCGGCGGCAGATCGGCGGCGTCGAGGTGATGCGTGCCCAGTACGCGCACCTCGTCGAGCAGGCCAAGCGGCCGTCCAGGTCATGCCGAGCGCCTGTGGGGAACATGCAGGACTGCGCGGTGCGATGAAACTGATCGAGACTCCGGAGCAGGAAAGCCTCGTTTACACGGAAGCCCTGGGAAAAAGCCTCCTCATCTCGGACCCGGCCGAGAGCGGCCTGCTCTCCCGCCGCTATGCGATGATCAGAAGCCAGGCCCTCCGCCCGGAGGAATCTGCCGCCCTGATCAAGCAGTTGGCAGGTGAGCTATGACTGAACTGACGTGGTTCAAGAGCAGCTACAGCGACAGTGGCGGCGGCGATTGCGTCGAGGTCGCCCGCACCTCCGCCATCCACATACGCGACTCCAAGACCCCCGAAGACCCTCATCTCACCGTGTCCCCCACCACGTGGTCAGCCTTCCTCGGCAGCCTCCAGGCGTGAGCGTCGGGGCCGCCGAGCAAACCCCGCCACCCGCTTCTCCAACGGACCCCGGCACTCCGGCCACTCCTCCGCCGTGACCGAAAAGATCGCCGAGTCACGCAACCGGCCGTCCTCCCCCGGCGCCCAGGACCGCGACCAGTTCCTCAGCACGCCCTCGAAGCGGGCGCCCACGCTCTGGATCGCCGCCCTTGAACGGCTGTTCCGGGCATCGGTCTTGAGGTCGACCCGCGAGACGCCCCATACCTCGAAGGCGTGCCGGAACAACAGCAGCTTGGCCTCGGCGTTCACGCCCGTGCCCTGCGCGGAGGCGCCGAGCCAGGTGAAACCGACCTCCACCGCGTCGAGTTGGTCGTCCATCCGCCAGCACCGCGGCTCCCAGTACGACGTGGCGCCGACCGCACGCCCGGTCGCGACCGACACCTGTGCGTACGGTGCGAGCCGGCCCGTCGCCGCGCGGGCGAGCTGGGCGTCGACGTAGGCGCCGACCTCGTCGGCCCTGGGCACCCAGGTGAAGGTGTACGTGCCGCGCTCCTCCTCCGCGGCCACCGCCAGGTCGGCCGCATGCCGCCGTTCCAACGGCTCCAGGCGCACCAACGCGCCCTCCAGCAACGGCCCTTGCAAGCTGTACCCCACGTGACAGACAACCCTTCGGAACAGTCAGAACAGCCCGGCCCTCAGCTCCCCGAACGCCTCATGGAAGCCCGGGAAAGTCTTCCGTACGCACTCCGGTTCGTCGAACGAAATTCCCGGCACGCGGAGGCCGGTCACCGCGAAGGACATCACGATGCGGTGGTCGCCGTGCGACTTGATCTCCGTGCCCTCGCCCCCGTCGGGGACACCCGGCCGGATCTCGATCCAGTCCGGACCGGTGGCGACCTCCACCCCCAGCCGCCGCAAATTCTCCGCGCACGCCTCCAGCCGGTCACACTCCTTCACCCGCGTGTTCGCCACGTCCTCGATGCGGACCGGGCCGGAGGCAAACGGGGCGATCGCCGCCAGCGTCGGCATGGTGTCCGAGATGTCCCGCATGTTGACCGTGAGGCCACGCAGTTCGCCCGTGCCGCGCACCGTCGTCCCTGATGCGCCGACCGACACCTCCGCGCCCATCCGCCGCAATACGTCGACGAAGCCCAGGTCTCCCTGCAGGGCGCCCTGCCCCAGCCCCGGCACCGTCACCTCGGCGCCCGGCGTCACCGCGGCCGCCGCGAAGAAGTAGCTCGCAGTCGACGCGTCCGGCTCGATCGCGTAGGTCGTGGCCCGGTAGCCGCCCGCCGGGACCGCGAACACGTCGTCGTCCCGCTCCACCACCACCCCGAACGCCCGCATCATCGCGACGGTGATGTCGACGTACGGCGCCGAGACCAGGTCTGTCACCCGGATCCGCAGCCCCGTGCGCGTCAGCGGGCCCAGCAGCAGCAACGCCGTCAGGTACTGCGAGGACTGGCCCGCGTCCAGGGTCACCTCGCCGCCCTCGATTCCCGACGCCCGCACCGTCAGCGGGTGGTGCCCCTCCGCCTGCTCGTGTCGCAGGTCCACGCCCAGGTCGCGCAGGGCCCGGGCCAGGGGGAGGAGGGGGCGGCGGCGCATCTGGGGTGAGGCGTCGAAGCGGTAAGTACCGCGTCCCGCCGCCGCCAGCGTGGGCAGGAAGCGGGCCGTCGTCGCGCCGTCGCGGCAGTACACGTCGGCCTCGGTCACCGAAGGGCCCTGCGGGCGGCCGTCCACCTGCCAGCTGCCCCGGGTCCGGCCGACGCGGTACCCGAGCCGTACCAGGCCCTCGGCGAAGCCCTCCGTGTCGTCCGAGCGGAGGGGGCGTACGAGGGTGGTGACGCCGTCGGCAGCCGCCGCCAGGAAGAGCGCGCGGGCGGTGACGGACTTGGAACCGGGGATGTCGACTACGGGCATGCCGTCATGATCGGCCGACCATCACCTCGGGTGCTGCCACGTCCACGGGATGGACTACTTCCCGTCGCCCGCGCGTCACCGACGCCAGCCCCACGCCGCCCACCAGCAGCGCTGCCGCGCACCAGCGCAGACCGCTCACCGACTCGCCCAGGAACAGCGCCGCCGACGACATCCCGAAGACCGGGACCAGGAGGGAGAAGGGCGCGACCGTCGACGCCGGGTGCCGGCGCAGCAGCCAGCCCCAGGCCCCGAAGCCGAAGACCGTCGTGACCCAGGCGACGTAGACGACCGTGCCGGCGCCCTGCCAGTCCAGGGCGTGCAGGGCGTCGTAGTCGCGGCTCGGGCCCTCCAGGAGCAGGGACAGGGCGAGGAGCGGCAGGACCGGGACCATGCTGACCCAGACCATGAAGTTCAGCGCGTCCGGCGGGGCCGCCTTGCGGGTCAGGACATTGGAGACGCCCCAGCAGGCAGCCGCCGCGATCACGAGAGCGAAGGCGCCGAGCGGGCCGGACGTACCCTCGTCGACGGCCGCGACGCCGATGCCCGCCAGCGCCACCAGCATGCCCGACACCCGTATGGGGGAAGGACGTTCGCCCAGCACCAAGAAGGCCACGCCCGCTGTGAACACCGCCTGGATCTGCAGGACGAGCGAGGACAGCCCCGCCGGCATTCCGGCGTCCATCCCCACGAACAGCAGGCCGAACTTCGCCACCCCGAGCACCAGCCCCACGGCCAGGATCCACTTCCACGCCACCTTCGGGCGGCCCACGAAGAACACGGCCGGCAGCGCTGCCACGAAGAAGCGGAGCGCCGAGAACAACAGCGGCGGGAAGTGGTCGAGGCCGATCTCGATAACCGTGAAGTTCACGCCCCAGACGGCTGCCACCACGACAGCCAGGGCAAGGTGTGCGGGTTTCATGCGTCGAGCATCACTTCCCACGACCGTGAAGCACCAGCGATGATTGCTGCATGGTCGGATGAAGCACTGCTAATGGTTTGGGAGTTCCCGTGCTCGATCTCCAACGCCTGCGCGCCCTGCACGCCGTCTCCGTCCACGGGACCGTGGGAGCGGCTGCGGTTGCGCTCGGGTACACGCCCTCCGCCGTGTCCCAGCAGATCGCGAAGCTGGAGCGGGAGACCAGGACCGTACTCCTGGAGCGGGAGGGGCGGGGCGTGCGGCTCACCGCCGAGGCCCATCAACTCGTCGGTACCGCACAGGAGTTGCTTGCCATCGTCGAGCGGGCCGAGACCGAGCTGGAGGAGCGGCGCGGGGTGCCTGCCGGGCGGCTGACCATTGCCGCGTTCGCGTCGGCCGCGCGCGGGCTGATACCCGCCGTGCTCGCCGACCTCGCCGTACGGCACCCCGCCCTCGACGCCCGGCTCACCGAGATCGACCCGCACCTCTCCGTCGACCTGGTCGCCAAGGGCGCGGTCGACCTGGCCGTCGTGCACGACTGGGACATCGCGCCGCTTCCCGTGCCGCCGGGTGTCGAGCAGGCCGTGATCGGCGACGACCGCAGCACGCTGCTCGTGCCCGAAGGGCATCACTTCGCCGGACGGGAATCGGTCAGGCGGGAGGAGCTGGGCGGGGAGCGGTGGGTGTGCCAGCCGCCGGGGCGCGTTTGCCACGACTGGCTGGTACGGACCCTGCGCACCGCCGGGCACGAGCCGGACATCGCGCACCAGGCTGACGAGAACCCCACCCTGGTCGCCCTGGTCGCCGCCGGTCTCGGCGTCTGTCTGGTCCCGCGCCTCGGCCGTGGCCCGCTGCCGGCCGGGGTCGTCGAGGTGCATCTCGACCCGGCCCCCGTAAGGCGGTTGTACGCCCTGTGGCGCAAAGGTGCCGCTCGTCGTCCGGCGATCGCAGAAACCGTACGTACTCTGCAGGAGCAATGGCCGAAGATTGCGGCTCATCCGTCCCGTTGACCCCACCGCCACCAACTTCGGGGAATCGCCCAGAACGGGGGAACCCGGGCCGATTACGGTGCGTCCAACCCGCAAGCTGCCGGATGAGTCTCGCTGTGCGGTGTCGGCCCTCGCTGCTGGCTGCGATCGCTGACTTACCCTCTCCGCCGTACTGCGGCCGGCAGCACAGCCGCCATCGGCGCGCCCCCCTCCAACAGCGCCGATGGCGGCCCCTTTCTGGTTACTGTGCACTCCCTTGACTGGCAGAAACTTCCCGGATATTGGTGACTTCTCGGAAGTTTCCTTCAGCCGATCTCCAGCGGATCACTCCGGAAGGAGCGCACGTGCCCTCCAGACGTACCGTTCTCGCCGCCACCGCAGGCGTCACCGCGGCTCTGGCCACCGGCACCACCACCGCCTACGCCGGCACCCCCGACGACAAGAAGCTCCGCGCCCTCATCTCCCGCATGACGCTTGAGGAGAAGGTCGGCCAGCTCTTCGTCATGCGCGTCTACGGCCACTCCGCCACCGCTCCCGACCAGACCGACATCGACGCCAACCTCAAGGAGATCGGCGTCCGCACGGCCGCCGAGCTGATCGCCAAGTACCGCGTGGGCGGCATCATTTACTTCACCTGGGCGCACAACACCCGGGATCCCCATCAGATCGCCGATCTGTCCAACGGGATCCAGCGCGCCTCCCTCACCCAGCCCCGCGGCCTCCCCGTGCTCGTCGCCACCGACCAGGAGCACGGCATCGTCTGCCGCGTCGGCGCACCGGCGACCCTGTTCCCCGGTGCGATGGCCATCGGCGCCGGCGGCTCACGCAAGGACGCCCACACCCTCGGCCGTGTCTCCGGCGCCGAGCTGCGCGCGATCGGCATCAACCAGGACTACTCCCCCGACGCCGACGTGAACGTCAACCCGGCCAACCCGGTCATCGGCGTGCGCTCCTTCGGCGCCGACCCGGACGCGGTGGCCGGCCTGGTCGCCGCCGAGGTCGCCGGATACCGGCGCTCCTCGGTCGCCGCGACCGCCAAGCACTTTCCGGGACACGGCGACACGGCCGTCGACAGCCACTACGGCTTCCCGGTCATCACGCACAGCCGGGAGCTGTGGGAGAAGCTGGACGCCGTCCCCTTCCGGGCGGCCGTCGACGCGCGCATCGACTCGATCATGACCGCGCACATCATGGTTCCGGCCCTCGACGACTCCGGCGACCCGGCCACCCTCTCCCACCCGATCCTCACCGGCATCCTGCGCGGGGAACTCGGTTACGACGGCGTGGTGGTGACGGACTCGCTGGGCATGGAGGGCGTACGCACCAAGTACGGCGACGACCGCGTGCCCGTGCTGGCGCTCAAGGCCGGCGTCGACCAGCTCCTCAACCCGCCGGACCTCGCGGTCGCCTGGAACGCCGTCCTCAAGGCCGTGCGGGACGGGGAGCTGACCGAGGCGCGGCTCGACGAGTCGATCCTGCGCATCCTGAAACTCAAGGCCGGGCTGCGGCTGTTCGACGAGCCCTACGTCAGCCACGGCGGCGTCGACCGCACGGTCGGCACGGCCTCGCACCTGGCGGCGGCCGACCGCATCGCCGAACGTACGACGACACTGCTGGTCAACAAGGGCCGCCTGCTGCCGCTGTCCCGGCGCACCCACCGGAAGGTCCTCGTCGTCGGCGCCGACCCGGCCTCCCCGTCCGGGACGACGGGGCCGCCCACCGGCGTACTCGCCACCGCCCTCACCGAACTGGGCTTCACCGCCACCGCCCTGTCCACGGGCACGGCCCCCTCCGCGGCCACGATCGCCACGGCGGTCGCGGCGGCACGGGAAGCGGACGCGGTGGTCGTGGGGACCTACAACGTCACCGCCGCCAGCTCGCAGAAGACACTGGTCGAGCAGCTGGTGGCGACCGGGCGGCCGGTGGTGGCGATCGCCATCCGCAATCCGTACGACGTGGCCCAACTCCCCTCCGTACCCGCCCACTTGGCGTCGTACTCGTGGACCGACGTGGAGCTGCGGGCGGCCGCGCGGGTCATCGCCGGGAAGGTGGCACCGCGCGGGAGGCTGCCGGTGCCGGTGCAGCGGGCGGACGATCCGGCGGCGGTGCTGTATCCCATCGGGTACGGGCTGTCGTACTAGAACTCAGCGCGTGCACAAACCCCTGCGCGGGGCGTAGGGCACGTACGTCACACACCAGGCGTGCGCCCCCAAAAGGGCCCAAAGCCTCCCGCGCGTCTGGCGTGCGCCCGCTGCGGCGGGTCACGCTGGGCGGGGGTACCGGGGGGATTGCGATGCGTGAGAGAAGTTCTGTGGGGGTGGTCTGCGCACTGCTGGTACTGCTCGCAGCGCTGCTGACCGGTTGCCAGGTCCTGTCGTCGTCCGGTGCGGGCGGGGACCGGCCGAGCAAGTCGCCCGAGACGAGCGGCGGGGCGACCACGACGCGACCGTCGGGGTATGGCGCGGTGTTCCTCGCCGTCGACGAGTGCAGTTCGTTCGGTACGACGAGCTTCACCGAGGTGCCGTGCACCAGTGAGCGGGCGGCCGCGCGGGTCGTGGCGCGCCACGACGGCACGGTGGGCAAGGGTCCGCTGTGCCCGGCGACCACGGACTTCGTGCTGCACATCAGCGAGCAGAGCTCGGCGTCCGACGAGGACGGCGACGGCGCGGTGCCGCGGGGCTACGCCTGCATGCGCAATCTGCAGCGACCGCACCCCGGCGACCCGGGCGGCGGAGGCGGCCCCCGCACCATCGCCGGGGACTGCGTCTACGGCTCCGGGGGCGGACAGGTCCGCGAGACGGCGTGCGACGGCAGCGGCAGGAAGAAGCCGCAGTACGAGGTGGTCAAGGCGGTCGCCCGACGCGCCCAGTGCCCTGCGGGGACGGCGCTGTATGTGCAGCTGGAGGGCAAGGAGCCGGTGGGCTGCGCCCGGCCGGTATGAGCAACGGCCGGGCGCAGCAAGGGAGTTACGGTCGCAGAGCCGGTTCGCGCTCCACGTCCCGCACGTCCAGTTTCTTGTCGAACTTGGCCAGCGGCTTCGCCTGCGCCGTGGAGGAGGCGGGGACACCCGCCCACTCGAGGATGCGGGCGGTGGCCAGCGCCTTCTGGTCCGCGACCAGGCCGGCCACGTTGGCGCCGTGGTTCAGTCCTGGCGCGGTGAACACGTACGAGTCCTTCGCGCCCTTGTCGACGCGGAACCGCTCCGCGCCCCACGGGTCGTTCTGGCCGTAGACGAAGAGCATGTGGCGCGCGTCGTGCCGCACCCAGGAGTCGACGTCCCGCATCGCGTACGGCTGGAACTTCATCGGGATGTCGCGCGGCACGAAGTTCCGCGGCGGCTGGTACCCGTAGCGGATGTACTTCTTCTCGATGTACGGGAAGTGGATCGTCGGCGCGCCCAGCTGCGTGCCCGCCTGGTAGTAGTACGGCGTGTACGGCTCAAGGCCCTGGTCCGTGTAGAAGGAGAAGCCCGAGATCGTGTCGACGGAGTTCCAGATCGCGTCGTCGGTCGCGGTCTTCGCGTCCGCCGGGATCGTGGCGCAGTCGGACAGCAGGCTGTACTGCCAGAAGCCCCAGACGTAGTCGAGCACGACGGCCTCGTACGCCCGGTCCAGGCTGCCGATCGTGTGGAACGTGTAGCCGTTCTCGGCCGCGTACGCCTCGTACTTCTTCTCCAGCGGCTCGCGGCGCACCAGCGCCTCGCGCTGTACGGCGTTCAGCCGGTCGCGGCACTCCTTGGTGCCGACCTGGGTGAAGAAGTGGTCGTAGGCGGAGTCCTCGTCGTTGACGACGTCGTTCGGAGCGACGTACGCGACGACGCCGTCCATGTCGCGCGGGTAGAAGCGCTCGTAGTAGGTGGCGGTCATGCCGCCCTTCGAACCGCCCGTGGAAATCCACTTCTTGGTGTAGATGGACTTCAACGCCTTGAAGATACGGTGCTGGTCGCTGGCCGCCTGCCAGATGTCCAGCTTGCTCCAGTCGGCCGGGTCGGGCCGGGACGGGGTGAAGAAGCGGTACTCCATGGAGACCTGGTTGCCGTCCACGATCTGGGTCGGCTCGCGGCGGCTGGGCGTCGTGGAGACGTTGTAGCCGCCGGTGTAGAAGACCGTCGGGCGGCCGACGTCCTTGTGCAGCACGGTGATCCGCTGCTGGAACGTGCCCTTGGACGGATGCCGGTGGTCGATCGGCTGGGTGTAGTTGAGGACGAAGAAGCGGTAGCCGGTGTACGGCTTCTCCTCGATCAGGCTCATCCCCGGTATGGCGAGGAGCTGATCCTTGATGTCGGTGGTGGCTCTGGTGCCGGTGGCCTCCGGCTCGACGGCGGTGGCCGCCCCCGCCGTGCTCACCGTGCCTATGAGCACCGTGAGAGCCAGCAGCCATCTGAGCGCCTTGCGCATGCACCCTCCCCTGTGAGACAGATGTGCGTGCGGAAGCTATCGGAGTAACTCCGGTACGCACCAGGGGAGATGCAAAGCCCGTGGCTATTGCCGGGTTCAGTACCGCTTCCAGCCGTGGGAGTCGTACGACCCCCCGCCCACCGAACCCTTGATCCACACCTTGCGGTGTCCGACGTACGAACGCACCGGTCCGGCATGGTGTGTGTACAGCCCCTTGTCCTCTATGGGCTCGAAGCCGCGCACCCGCAGGCTGACCATCATCGTGCGCCGGGGGCCGGTGCTCCTGGGGACGGTGACGGCGCAGAGGTAGTTGCCGCTCTTGTAGAGCTTCACGGAGCCGGTGGAGAAGGGGAACGTCCTGACCTTGCGGCCCGAGCAGGACGACGGGGCGGCCTGCGCCTGCCCCGGCGCCGCGACGGCGAGCAGCCCGGAAGCGGTCAGCACGGCCAGGACCCCCGCGAGCCGCCGCCGTATCGCTCCACTGTCCACTGTCGGTCCTCCCGTACCCCGGCGATGAGCGTACTGGTGTACGGACGCACGACGTATGTCGGATGGTTGCACGACCGTCAGCGCGTCACGCCCACCGGCTCCTCCGGCTCGGCCTGCCCGATGAACGTCCGCCACAGGTCGGCGTACCGGCCGCCGCGCGCGAGCAGTACCTCGTGCGTGCCGTCCTCGACGACCCGGCCGTGATCCATGACGACCACCCGGTCCGCGCGGGCGGCCGTGGTCAGGCGGTGGGCCACCACGAGCGTCGTACGGCGGCCTGCCAGACGGTCCGTCGCCTGGTTGACCTGGGCCTCCGTGGCCAGGTCCAGGGCGGCGGTCGCCTCGTCGAGGAGGAGGACGTCGGGGTCGACCAGTTCCGCGCGGGCCAGGGCGATCAGCTGGCGCTGGCCCGCCGAGAGGTTGCGGCCGCGTTCGGCGACCTCGTGGAGGTAGCCGCCGTCGAGCGTGGCGATCATCTCGTGCGCGCCGACCGCGCGGGCCGCCGCCTCGACCTCCGCGTCGGTGGCGTCCGGGCGGCCGTAGGCGATGGCGTCGCGGACGGTGCCCTGGAAGAGGTACGCCTCCTGCGGGACGACGCCGAGACGGTGCCGGTAGGAGGTGATGTCGAGGGTGCGCAGGTCCTGGCCGTCGACCGTGACCCGGCCGCCCGTCGGGTCGTAGAAGCGCGCCACGAGCTTGACGATGGTGGACTTGCCCGCGCCGGTCTCGCCGACGAACGCGACGGTCTGTCCGGCCGGGATCCTCAACTCGACGCCGCCGAGCGCCTCTTCCCCCTGTGCCTCATCGGCGGAGCCGTACGCGAAGTGCACGCCCTCGAAGGCGACCTCGCCACGCAGGGAGAGCACCTCGAGCGGTTCGTCGGCGGCCTTGGTGGAGGTCGGCTCCTGGAGCAGTTCCTGGATGCGGCCCAGGGAGACGGTGGCCTGCTGGTAGCCGTCGAAGACCTGGGAGAGCTGCTGGACCGGCGCGAAGAACAGGTCGATGTAGAGGAGGTACGCGACCAGCGCACCGGTCGTGAGCGTGGCCGCGTCGATCCGTCCCGCGCCCGAGATCAGTACGGCGGCGGCGGCGACGGACGACAGGAGCTGCACGAAGGGGAAGTAGACGGATATCAGCCACTGGCCCCGGATCCGGGCCCGGCGGTAGCTGGCGCTGCGCTCCGCGAACCGCCGGCCGCCGTCGCTCTCGCGCCGGAAGGCCTGCACGATCCGCAGCCCGGACACCGACTCCTGGAGGTCGGCGTTGACCAACGCCACCCGCTCACGGGCGAGTTCGTACGCCTTCACGCTCGCCCGGCGGAAGAAGAACGTGGCGACGATCAGTGGCGGCAGGGTGGCGAAGACGACGAGCGCGAGCTGGATGTCGATCACCAGCAGGGCACCCATGATGCCGAAAAAGGTGACGACGGAGACGAAGGCGGTGACCAGGCCGGTCTGCAGGAAGGTGGAGAGGGCGTCGACGTCCGTCGTCATCCTCGTCATGATCCGGCCGGTCAACTCCCGCTCGTAGTAGTCGAGTCCGAGCCGCTGGAGCTGGGCGAAGATCTTCAGGCGCAGGGAGTACAGGACCCGCTCGCCGGTCCGCCCGGTCATCCGGGTCTCGCCCCGCTGCGCCACCCACTGCACCACTACGGCGAGCAGGGCCAGCAGCGAGGCCGACCAGACCGCGCCGAGGGCGAGCTTGCTGACGCCCTGGTCGATGCCGTGCCGGATCATGATCGGGAGCAGCAGGCTCATGCCCGCGTCCACGGCGACGAGGGCCAGGCTGACCAGCAGCGGCAGCCCGAAGCCATGCAGCAGGCGCTTGAGGCCGTACGACTCCTCCGGCCGCACCGCACGCGCCTCGTCGATGTCCGGGACGTCGGTCGCCGGGGGCAGCGCGTCGACCTCGGAGAGGAGTTCGGGGGTGGCCGGCATTCCGGCCATCGCGGTGTCCTTGGGTTCGCGGTCGCCGGTCCACAGGCGGGGCGTCACCCCGCGCTCGGCGTCGAACTCCGCGTCCAGCTCGTCCCGTACGGAGGTGTCCTCGCAGGGCGCGGCGGGCGGGGTGTGACCGGGTGAGACACCGCCGAGCTCGTCGGGGTCGGTGAGCAGACGGCGGTAGAGGGCGGATCGCTCCTGCAGTTCCTCGTGGGTGCCGATGTCGGCGAGGCGGCCGCCGTCGAGGACGGCTATGCGGTCGGCGAGGTTGAGGGTGGAGCGGCGGTGCGCGATGAGGAGGGTCGTGCGGCCCCGCATGACCTCCTTCAGGGCCTCGTGGATCTCGTGCTCGACACGGGCGTCGACGGCGGAGGTGGCGTCGTCGAGGACGAGGAGCCGCGGGTCGGTGAGGATCGCGCGGGCGAGGGCCACACGCTGGCGCTGGCCGCCGGAGAGGGTCAGACCGTGCTCGCCGACCGTGGTCCCGTAGCCCTCGGGGAGCTCGACGATGAAGCGGTCCGCCTGGGCGGCGCGGGCGGCCGCCTCGATCTGCTCGTCGGTCGCGTCGGGGCGGCCGTACGCGATGTTGTTGCGGATCGTGTCCGAGAAGAGGAAGGAGTCCTCGGGGACCAGTCCGATCGCGGCTCGCAGCGAGTCGAGGGTGAGCTCGCGGACGTCGTGGCCGCCCACGAGGACGGCGCCGTGGGTGACGTCGTAGAAGCGCGGCAGGAGGAGGGAGACGGTGGACTTGCCGGAGCCGGAGGAGCCGACGACGGCGAGGGTCTCGCCGGGGCGGATCTCGAAGCTGAGCCCGTCGAGGACGGGGCGCGTGTCGTCGTAGCCGAAGGAGACGTCGTCGAACTCGACGGTCGCGGGCGCGTCGGCGGGGAGGGTCTTGGTGCCGTCCGTCATCGACGGCTCGGTGTCGATCAGTTCGAGGACGCGCTCGGTGCCCGCCCGCGCCTGCTGCCCGACCGTGAGGACCATGGCGAGCATGCGGACCGGGCCGACCAGCTGGGCGAGGTAGGTGGAGAAGGCGACGAAGGTGCCGAGGGTGATGTGCCCGCCGACCGCCAGCCAGCCGCCGAGCGCGAGCATGGCCACCTGGCCGAGGGCGGGGACGGCCTGGAGGGCCGGGGTGTAGGTGGAGTTCAGACGGATGGTGCGCAGGCGCCCCGCGAAGAGCCGCCGCCCGACCTCCCTGAGCTTCCCGGTCTCCTGCTCCTCCTGCCCGAAGCCCTTCACCACGCGTACGCCGCTGACGGCGCCGTCGACCACGCCCGCGACGGCGGCGGCCTGGGCCTGGGCGTACCAGGTGGCGGGGTGGAGCTTGGAGCGGGAGCGCCTCGCGATCCACCACAGCGCCGGGGCCACGGCGAGAGCGACCATGGTGAGCGGCAGGGACAGCCAGGCCATGATCGCGAGGGAGATCACGAAGAGGAGGACGTTCCCGATGGTCATCGGGAGCATGAACAGCAGGCCCTGGATCAGCTGGAGGTCGCTGGTGGCTCGGCCGACGACCTGGCCGGTGGACAGCTCGTCCTGACGGCGGCCGTCGAGGCGGGTGATCGTCTCGAACATCTCGGTCCGCAAGTCGTGCTGGACGTCGAGGGCGAGGCGGCCGCCGTAGTAGCGACGTATGAAGGTGAAGACGTAGACGACCACGGCGGCGCCGAGCAGGGCACCGGCCCAGGGGGCCATGTCGCGGCTGTGGTCGCCGATGACGTCGTCGATGATCACCTTGGTGACGAGCGGGACCACCGCCATCACGGCCATGCCGCCGAGAGAGGAGCCGAGGGCGAGGACGACGTCCTTGGGGTGGCGCCATGCGTACGCCGCCAGCCTGCGCGCCCAGCCTCGCGTCTCCCCCTGTTGCGCTGCCACGCGGGTGCCTTCCTTCAGATCTGATCTACCGGAAGGCACCAACGCAAACGGAACCGGATTTCATCCCTCCGCAACAAAACGGAGGCAGGGCTCAGACGCGTACCCGCAAGTAGTAGAACCGCGTCGTCTGCACCGCGTTCTGGTTGTCGTCGCTGACCAGGAGCACCTTCAGACGGCCCCGCGCGTCGCGGCCCGTGATCGTCATGCCCTCGATGTTGTCGAGGAGGGGGTTGGGCTGCGGCTGCTTGGCCGTCGCTCCCAGTGACGGGCAGGTCACGATGTCGGTGAGGAGGGTCTTCTTGATCAGGCGTACGCCGGGCTGGCCCGTGAGGTTCTCGATGCCGCTGGTGTCCGTCGCGTGGCGGGGGTCGGCCAGGTAGAGGCGGACCGTGTTGCCGACGCCGGAGGTGAAGCCGCGCTCCAGGACGAGCAGGCGGCCGTCGGGGGTGGCCTGGACCTCGGGGACGCCGAGGCCGGAGTCGATGGGGTAGGCGTACTGGGCGGAGAGCTTGAAGTGCCCGCCCTTCGTCCGCTGCCAGGTCTGGAAGCGCACGATCGAGGCGCTGTCGCCGGAGAGCGCGTTCTCCATCGACGCCACCAGGGTGTGGCCGCCGGGCAGGAGGGTCAGGCCCTCGAAGGTCAGGTTGGACGTGGCGCGTCCGGCGGGGGCGACCAGGAGCGAGGACGGCACCGGGAGGCGGTCGAGGATCCTGCCGTCGCGGGAGTAGCGGCGGATCGACGGCTCGGTCTCCGAGGTGATCAGGCGGGTGCCGTCGCGGTCGATGACGAGGCCCTCGCTGTCGAGCGCGGCCCCCTTCTCGTCGGCGAGCTGGACGACGCCCTTCGGCTGGAGCGTCTTCGCGTCGAGGCTGAAGAGGGAGGAGCGGTCCTCCAGCGCGGCGAGCGAACCGTCGCGGTCCACGGCGAGCGCGGAGAAGTTGCCGACGAAGGTGCCCTGGTACGTCGTCTTGTCGAGCGCGTCGGAGAAGCGGTCGATGGAGACGGAGGGCGAGCAGGCGTGGGTCGACTGCGGGCCGGCCGTGGCGGGCCCGGCGGCGGTCAGCGTGGTGGCCGCCGCCAGGGCCGCGGTGACGGTCGCGATGATGGTTCTCAGGCGCATGGGCGTCACCGTAGGGCGGGATGGTGACGGGCGGGAGACCGGCAGAGGTCAACTCGCGGCAAGATCCTTGTGAATGACCTTCGCGACGCCCTGAATGGTCGAAATACCGTAGTTCATGGTGCTGTTGCCCCACGTGAGCACGGTGATCATGTAGTCGTGGCCGCCGCCGTTGAAGGTGCCGACGCTGTGTACCCGCCAGCCGTGCGTGGAGCGCTGCAGCCAGCCGTTCTTGACGTGCCAGGAGACGCCGGAGGGAGTGCCGTACGGCGTGCCCCAGCGCTGCGAGGAGATGACCTGGCCCATCAACTTCAGGATGTACGCGCGGGAGTTGTCGCTCAGGACCGTGTTCGGCGCGGTGATCAGCTTGAGCAGCTTCTGCTCGTCGGTGACGTTGATCTGGGTCAGGCCCCAGTAGCCGTTGGCACCCGGGACGGTCTTCGTCATTCCGGCGGCGGCGAGGAAGCCCTTGATCTTCGTCATGCCGAGCTGCTTCCAGAGCTTGCTGGTCGCGTCGTTGTCGGACTTGGTGATCATGGCCTTGGTGAGCGAGGCCTCGGTGCTGGTCAGATAGCGGTTGTGCTTCTTCGCGTCCCACAGCAGCGTGGCGAGGACGGTGACCTTGACGACGCTGGCCGAGTCGTAGGCGCTGGTGGAGCGGAGCGAGCAGGTGGTCTTGGTGGTGCGGTCGTAGAGGCCGACCGCGACGGTGCCCTTGCGGTTCGCGAGGGCGGCGGTGATGTCCTTCTGGAGCTTGGTGGCCAGAGCGGCCTTCGAGGACGTACAGCTGACCGTCGGTGTCGCCGCGGCGGCGGGCGCGGCGGCGGCCACAGCGGGTATGAGGACGCCGAGTCCGACGGCGAGCGCTCTCGCGCGTCTTGATGTCGCGGATCTTGAAGTGCCGTGAGTCATGCTCCTGTTGACTCACAGGTTCGGCTGAAAGGTTGTACGCGCCACCAGGTCCGTTGGGAAAAGCCCGCACAAGGCGTTACCCCTTCCTTTGCGTTTTCACAGCGGGGAGCCAGGTTCGCCACAGCGCGCACCCACTCCCCGTTTGCACGATGCCCGGGTGACATCTGCCACCGATCCACTCCCCCACACCGAACCCGTGTCCGCCGACTGGCCGCCGCCGGCTCCACCCGCGGCACCACCGGACAAGGCACCACACTGGTCGCTGCCCGCCCTGATCGCGGTCCTGGTCCTGGCGACGGTCCTGTATGCCTGGAACCTGTCCGGCAACAGCCTCAACAGCTTCTACAGCGCGGCCATCTACAGCGGCACGAAGAGCTGGGAGGCGTGGTTCTTCGGCTCGCTCGACGCGGGCAACTTCATCACCGTCGACAAGCCGCCGTTCGCGCTCATGATCATGGGCCTGTCCTGCCGGATCCTCGGCTACGGCACCTGGCAGATGATGGCGCCCGAGATCGGGGCCGCGCTGGGCACCATCTGGATCCTGCACTCCTCCGTGAAGCGGGTCTTCGGGCACGTGGCGGCCATCATCGCGGCGCTGGTCCTCGCGCTGACGCCGATCACGGTCGCCATCAACCGCGACAACAACCCGGACACCATCCTCGTCCTGCTGATGGTCGGGGGCGCGGCCCTCGCCCTGCGCGCCGTGCACAACGACCGGCTGCTGCCGCTCATCGGCTCCGCGGTGTGCTTCGGGCTCGCCTTCAACACGAAGATGCTCCAGGGCTACATCGCCCTGCCGGCCGTCTTCGCCGTGTACGTGTACGCGTCGAAGCTCGGCTGGAAGAAGAAGGTCGTCAACCTGGCCCTTGCGGCCGTGGCGTTGGCGGTCGCCAGCTTCTGGTGGGCGACGGCCGTGTCCCTCGTCCCGGCCGACGACCGCCCCTACATCGGCGGCTCCACGGACGGCTCCGCCTGGAACCTGATCATGGGCTACAACGGCCTGGGCCGGGTCCTCGGCGGCGAGGGCAACGGCGGAGGCGGCGGCGGTGGAGGCGGCGGCACCTTCGCCGGGACCGCGGGCATCGGCCGTATGTTCAACGAGATCCTCGGCGGCCAGATCTCCTGGCTGATCCCTTTCGCGGGTATCGCGCTCGTCGGCGGCCTGGTGCTGTGCGGCCGCGCGCCGCGCACCGACCTGACGCGCGCCGCGCTGGTGCTGTGGGGCGGCTGGCTCGTGCTGCACTACCTGACCTTCGCGATGGCCGAGGGCACGATGCACCCGTACTACACGACCGCGCTCGCCCCGGGCATCGCGGCGCTGACCGGCGCGGGCGGCGTCATGCTGTGGCGCGCCTTCCGCAGCGGTGACGCGCGCTGGTCGTGGGTGCTGCCCGCCGGGCTCACGGTCACCGGCATCTGGGCGATCGTGCTGCTGCGCCGGGCCTCCGGCTGGAACACCTGGCTGTGGCCGGCCGTCGGTGTCGTCATGGTCCTCGCCATCGTGGGCCTGTTCGTCTTCCGCTCGGTCGGCTCCGGCACCAGGGTCCGGCTGCTCGGCGCGTCCGTCGTCGCGGCGATCGTGGCGGCCCTCGCGGGCCCGACGGCGTACGCGGCCTCGCCGGCCGTCGGTTCCTCCAGCGGCATGATGGGCGGCACCAACCCGACCGCGGGCCCCTCCACCGGTGGTGGCATGGGCGGTCCCGGCGGAGGCGGCGGAGGCGGCGGTCGCGGCGGCGGCAACGGCGGTCCCGGCGGCCAGATGCCCGGCGGCACCCAGCAGGGCGGCCAGGCGGGCGGGGAGATGCCCGGCGGCGGCCAGGGCCAGACAACTCCCGGCGGCGGCAACGGCGAACTCCCACAGGGCGGCGGCGCCCCCAGCGGCGCGCCCAACGGCCAGGGTGGCCAACAGGGCGGCGCGAACGGGGAGTTCCCCGGCGGCGGCACCGCTCAGGGCGGCGGCGAGAACGGCACGGCTCCGGGCGGCGGTACGGCTCCCGGCGGCAGCGGCAGCTCGAGCGGTCCTGGCGGCATGGGTGGCGGCGGTATGGGCGGCGGTGGCGGCATGGGTGGTGCCGACAGCCAGCTCATCTCGTACCTGGAGAAGCACCAGGACGGCGCCAAGTGGCTGCTCGCCGTGTCCAACTCGCAGAGCGCGGGGCAGCTGATCCTCAGCAGCGGCAAGCCCGTCATCTCCATGTGGGGCTTCACCAGCTCCGACAACGCGATGACGCTCGCCAAGCTCAAGGAGCTGGTGAAGAAGGGCGAGCTGCACTACATCCAGCTCGGCGGCGGCATGGGCGGTGGCATGGGCGGCAACAACAGCCTCAACCAGCAGATCACCACGTGGGTGGAGAAGCACGGCACGGCGGTGAAGGAGAGCGCGTACAACAAGAACGCGACATCGGAGTCCTCGAAGACCTCCGGCTCCTCGAAGACCTCCGGCTCCTCGAAGTCCTCGTCCTCGGCCGACTCGTCGGGGTCGTCGAACCAGTCGAACACCTCGACGATCTACCGCCTGGACCCGTCGGACGTCGGCTGACGCATCCACAGGTAGACACCCAACGGCCCCCGACCACCCGGTCGGGGGCCGTTCCCGTACGTCAACTCGCGTAGACAAGGGGCGATTTGCCGGTCCCCGTCACCCAATGGACACGCGCGGTCCATTGTCATGACTGCATGTCCATGCCACGCTCCCGTTTGCCGCCTCCATTCAACCCGCGTAGATGGGACAACCTTTATGCTGGCGACACGCACCCGCTGGAAGTCGGTGGCGCTGGCCACCGCCACCGTCCTGGTCGGCCTCACGGCCCCCACCCTGACCGCGACCTCGGCCGCAGCCACGACGACCGACTACGACTCGACGTACTACAAGAACGCGATCGGCAAGACGGGCTCGAGCCTGAAGTCGTCCCTGCACACGATCATCAGCAGCCAGACCAAGATCTCGTACTCCGCGGTCTGGAACGCGCTGAAGGCCACTGACCAGGATCCGAACAACAGCAACAACGTGATCCTGCTGTACAGCGGTGTCTCCCGCGCCAAGTCCCTCAACGGCGGTGACACGGGCGACTGGAACCGCGAGCACACCTGGGCGAAGTCCCACGGCGACTTCGGCGAGGTGACCGGCCCCGGCACGGACCTGCACCACCTGCGCCCGGCGGACGTCCAGGTCAACAGCATCCGTGGCAACAAGGACTTCGACAACGGCGGCAGCACCGTCAGCAACGGAGGCGGCAGCCTCACCGACTCCGACTCCTTCGAGCCGCGCGACGCGGACAAGGGCGACGTGGCGCGCATGATCCTCTACATGGCGGTGCGCTACGAGGGCGACGACGGCTTCGCCGACCTGGAGCCCAACGAGAGCGTCAACAACGGCAGCAACCCCTACATCGGGAAGCTCTCCGTCCTCAAGCAGTGGAGCGACGAGGACCCGCCGAGCGCCTTCGAGGAGAACCGCAACCAGGTCATCTACGACACGTACCAGCACAACCGCAACCCGTTCATCGACCACCCGGAGTGGGTCGAAGCGATCTGGTAGACGGTCGGCCGTCGGACCGGTCAGCCGTCCAGATGCGTCGGCGCGAACATCCGCAGCACCGCCGGGAGTACGACCACTGAGGGCCCCGGCTGCGACAGCGCCTTCGCCAGGTCGGTCTCCAGCGTCCCGGGGGATGTGAGAACCCCCGGGACGCCGAAGGACTCGGCGAGGGCCACATAGTCCGGGCGGGTCAGTTCCGTCGCCGTGGCCTGGCCGAAGGCGTCCGTCATGTACTCGCGCAGGATGCCGTAGCCGCCGTCGTCGACGATGAGCCAGGTGACGTTCAGGTCGTACTGGCGGGCCGTCGCCAACTCCGCGACGGAGTACAGCGCTCCGCCGTCGCCCGACACCGCGAGCACCGGGGTCGTCGGGTCCGCCGCGGCCGCGCCGAGGGCCGCCGGGAAGCCGTAGCCGAGGCCGCCGGCGCCCTGGGCCGAGTGCAGGCGGTTGGGGCCCTTGGCGTCGAACGCCGACCAGGCCCAGTAGGCCAAGATCGTCATATCCCAAAAGGACGGGGAGCCGGCCGGAAGCGCCTTGCGGACCGAGGCCAACACGTCCTGTTCCAGGGTGAGTTCCTGGGCGGCGATGCGGTCGGCGACCTTCTTCAGGACCGCACGGACCCGCTCGGGCGCCGAGGCGTCCGTGCGCTCCGGCACCGTCTCCAGCAGCGCCTGCAACGCCAGGCGGGCGTCCGCGTGGATGCCCAGCGCCGGGTGGTTCGACTCCAGCTTGCCGAGGTCGGCCTCGATCTGGATGACTCGGCCGCGCGGCTTGAACGTGTGGTAATTCGAGGAGAGTTCGCCCAGGCCCGAGCCCACCACCAGGAGGACGTCCGCCTCCTCCAGGAAGCCCGTGGTGTGGCGGTCCTCGATCCAGGACTGCAGGGACAGCTCGTGCTTCCAGGGGAACGCGCCCTTGCCGCCGGGGGTGGTGACCACCGGGGCCCGCAACACCTCCGCCAGCCGCCTCAGCTTGCCCGAGGCGTCCGCCCGTACCACTCCGCCGCCCGCGATGATCGCCGGGCGCGCGGCCTTCGACAGCAAGTCGGCGGCCACGGCGGTCAGTTCGGGGCGCGGAGGCAGCTCGTCGGGGGTCGCGTCCACCGCCGTCACCACCGGCAGCTGCGTCTCGGCCAGCAGCACGTCCTGCGGGATCTCCACCCACACCGGGCCGTGGGGCGCCGTAAGGGCCGACTTCCAGGCCGCTGCGACGGCGGACGGGATCTGGGACTGGGTGCGGACCGTGTGGACCGACTTCACCACGCCCCGGAACGAGGCCGCCTGGTCCGGGAGTTCGTGCAGATAGCCGTGCCTGCCGCCGCCCAGACCGGGGGTGGGGATCTGGCTGCTGATCGCCAGCACGGGGGCGGAGGCGGCGCGCGCCTCCTGCAGCGCCGCCAGTGACGTCAGCGCGCCCGGGCCCGTCGACAGGAGCAGCGGTGCCGCCTCGCCCGTGATCCGGCCGTACGCGTCCGCCGCGAACCCCGCGTTGTTCTCCACCCGCAGGCCGATGTAGCGCAGGTCGGAGCGGCGCAGCGCGTCGAACATGCCGAGCGCATGCTGGCCGGGCAGGCCGAACACCGTCGTCGCACCGAGCCCGGACAACGTCTCCACGACCAGGTCCCCGCCGTTGCGGCCCGGAGGAGGATTCAGCGCGGCCTCCGTCTGGGCGGCCGTCGGGCGGAGTTCCAGGTCGTGGTCGTGCGTCACTTGGTCTCTGTCTCCCTGCGAGTTACGAGTTACTGGTTGCGTGTCGCGGCAATCTGCCGGGACATGATCGTCGTCAGTTCGTACGCCGTGTGGGACGCGGCCACCGACGTGATCTCCGCGTGATCGTACGCGGGCGCCACCTCGACGACATCCGCCGAGACGAGGTGGCAGGACGCCAGTCCGCGCAGGATCTCCAGCAGTTCGCGGGAGGTCATGCCGCCCGCCTCCGGGGTTCCCGTGCCGGGCGCGTGCGCCGGGTCGAGGCAGTCGATGTCGATGGAGATGTACAGCGGGCGGTCGCCGATGCGCTGCCGCAGCTGGTCGGCCACCTCGTCGGCGCCCCGGCGGTAGATGTCCGCCGACGTGACGATGCCGAAGCCCATCTTCTCGTCGTCGGTGAGGTCCTGCTTGCCGTAGAGCGGACCGCGGGTGCCGACGTGGGAGAGCGCCTCGGTGTCGAGGATGCCCTCCTCCACCGCGCGGCGGAACGGCGTCCCGTGCGTGTACTCGGCGCCGAAGTACGTGTCCCAGGTGTCGAGATGGGCGTCGAAGTGGAGCAGGGCCACCGGGCCGTGCTTCTTCGCGACCGAGCGCAACAGCGGAAGGGCGATCGTGTGGTCGCCACCCAGGGTCATCAGGCGGGCGCCCGTGCCGAGCAGCTCGTCCGCGGCCGCCTCGATGGTGTCGACGGCCTCGTTGATGTTGAACGGGTTCGCCGCGATGTCACCGGCGTCCGCCACCTGCGCCAGCGCGAACGGCGACGCGTCCTGCGCCGGGTTGTACGGCCGCAGCAGCCGGGACGCCTCGCGGATCGCGTTGCCGCCGAAGCGGGCGCCCGGCCGGTACGAGACGCCCGAGTCGAACGGCACGCCCACGACCGCGACGTCGGCGCGGCCGACCTCGTCGAGGCGGGGCAGCCGGGCGAAGGTCGCGGGTCCGGCGTACCGCGGGATGCGGGAGGAGTCGACGGGGCCGCGGGGCGTCTCGTTGCTGCTCATGGGGTAATGCCTTCTTTCCTGCGCTTCATCGCGCATGGAGGTTTTTGTACTACTTCTCTACGACTCTACTGGGGCGCCGGAACGGGTTCGGGGGTGCGCTCGGGGGCCCGTCCGGCAAGGCGCTCCCGCCAGGCGGCGAGCACGGCCGCGTCGGTCGCGGGGGTGGCGAGGGAGACGGCCACGTACACGACCAGGGACGACAGCAGGCCGTAGTACACGGGCTCGTTGGCGAGGATGCCGTAGCCGGCCATCAGGCCGACGACCGCGACGCCGCCGACGACGATCGAGGCGAGGGCGCCCTGTGCGGTGCCGCGCTTCCACAGCAGCCCGCCGAGGATGGGGACGAGGAGTCCGCCGACGAGGAGGTTGTAGGCGACCGTCAGCGCTTCGACGACGTTGTTGAGCGCGATCGCCGTGCCGATCACCGCGAGGCCCATGATCAGGATGAAGACGCGGTTGCCCCTGACCTCGTCGTGCGCGTCCTCCGTGGGGCGCACCGCTCCCCGCAGCCGGGACCAGATGTCGTTGTTGGCGACGGTCGCGCAGGCGATCAGCGCGCCGGACGACGTCGACATCACGGCGGCCAGGGCGGCGGCAAGTACCAACCCCCGTACGCCGACCGGGAGTTCGTCCTTGACGATGGTCGCGAAGGCGTCGTCCGGGCTGCTGAGCTTGGGGTAGAGCACCTTGGCGGCCGTGCCGATGACGGCGCCCGCGAGGGCGTAGACGAGACAGTAGGTGCCCGCGACGGTGCCGCCCCACTTGGCGGTCCTGTCGCTGCCGGCGGTGAAGACGCGCTGCCAGATGTCCTGCCCGATGAGCATGCCGAACGTGTAGATCAGGACGTACGTGAAGATCGTCTCGCCGCCGATGCCCAGCGGGTCGAAGTACTCGGTGGGCAGCTTGGCCTTCATCTCGCTGAAGCCGCCCGCCTTGACGACCGCGATCGGCAGCAGGAGCAGCAGCACACCGATCGTCTTCACCACGAACTGCACCATGTCGGTGAGCGTGATCGACCACATGCCGCCGAGCGTCGAGTACGCGACGACGATCGAGCCGCCGAGGATGATCGCGACGGTCCGGTTCATGTCGAAGAGGACGTCGAAGATCGTGGCGTACGCGATGGTCGAGGTGACCGCGAGCATCAGGGTGTACGCCCACATGACCACGCCGGAGATGACGCCCGCGCGGCCGCCGTAGCGCAGGTCCAGCATCTCGGAGACGGTGTAGACCTTGAGGCGGGCGATGCGGGCGGAGAAGAAGACGGACAGGGCGAGCAGCCCGAGGCCGATGGTGAAGACCATCCAGGCGCCCGACAGGCCGTACTTGTAGCCGAGCCCGACTCCACCGATGGTGGACGCGCCGCCCAGGACGATCGCGGCCATGGTGCCGGAGTACATGGCGGGTCCGAGGCGGCGCCCCGCGACCAGGAACTCGCTCTTCGACTTGGCGCGGCGCATGCCCCACCAGCCCATGGCCAGCATGCCGGCCAGGTAAATGACGATGACTGTGTAGTCGACGGCCACAGGGCCCTCCTTCGCTCGGTCTCGCCGGCGGGTGATGAGCACTGACATTAGGTGGCCGGAAAGCGACTGCGAAGTGTACGTTTCATCCATTCGAGCCGCATTGGATGGAGGGAACGCACACCATGCCGGATCCCGCTGTTCCCCCTACTCCACCCGTGCCCCTCAGCTCACTCCTGGCCCGTGAGGATCTGGCCCTGCGGCAGATCGCGGGACCGGACGATCCGGACATCGTGATCCACTGGGCGCACACCTCGGAGATGGCCGATCCGTACCCGTATCTGCTGGGCGGGGAGCTGCTGCTGACGGCCGGCGTGCACATCCCGGAGGCCGCCGGCTCGGGCACCTACTTCGACGACTACGTGTCGAGGATCGTCGCGGCGGGCGGGGCCGCCCTCGGCTTCGGACTCGCACCCGTGCACGACACGGTGCCGCGCGCCCTGGTGGCGGCCTGCGACGCCCACCGGCTGCCGCTTCTGGAGGTCCCCCCGCAGACCACGTTCTCGGGGGTGGCGCGCGCCGTCTGGCAGTTGATGGCCCAGGCCCGCCTGGCCGAACTCCGCCGCGTCACGGAGGCACAGCAGTCCCTCGCCGCCGCGGCGTCCCGCCCGGACCCGGTGCCGTCGGTGCTGCGGCAGCTGGCCCAGCGGGTGGGCGGCCGGGCGGTGCTGTACGGGCCGGAGGGGGCGGAGCTCGCGTCGGCGGGGCGGGTGCCGGCCGACCAGGCGCGCGGAGCACTGGCCGATCTCGCGGAGGTCGTACGCCCCTCCGGCCCGGGGACCCCCACCTCCGCCACCGACTCCGCCGCGGGCACCCATCTCGCCGCCTACGCCCTGGGTGCCGGGCAGGGCTTCGTGCTCGGGGTCGCCACACCGCAGCGGGACCCCGGCGACCACACCATCGCCTCCGTCGCCGCCGTACTGCTGTCCCTGCTCACCGGCGAGCACCAGAGCGGCACGGGCGCCGCGCGGTCGTCCGCGCTGGTACGGCTGCTGCTGGGGGCGCCGCCCACCGACGTGGCCTCCCTCCTCGGACCCGGACAGTGGCTCGTGGTGCATGCCCGGCCGGACGCGCAGACCCTCGACCCGGTGGCCGCCTCCGCGCTGGGCACGGCCCTCGGATCGCCCCTGGTCGACCTGGCGCAGGACGTCGTACGGGTCCTGGTGCCGGCCGACCGCGAACCGGCCGCGCAGCCCGGCTGGACGCTGGGGGTCAGCGCCGCCGCGACCCCGTCCGCGTGGCCGGCGGCCGACACACAGGCCGCCCGCGCGCTGGCCCGTGCCCGCGCCACCCGCACGGACCTGGTCCGCCACGGCGACCGGGCCGGCCTCGCCGACCTGGTGCCGTCGCAGGAGGCCGAGGCGCACGCCCGCACGCTCCTCGCCCCGGTCGCGGACACCCCCGCGCTGACCGAGACACTGCGCACCTGGCTGTCCCTGCACGGCAGTTGGGACCGTACGGCCGTCGCCCTGTCCGTCCACCGCAACACCGTCCGCCAGCGCGTCGCCCGCTGCGCCGCGCTCCTCGACACGGACCTGGACGACCCGGACGTACGCATGGAGCTGTGGTTCGCGCTGCGCCGGCAATAGGCACGGCGACCGGTAGGGAAGGGGGCGGGGCAATAGGTAGTTCGACCCATGACAATGAGTACGTGACCCACGTCCCAGCGTGCGGGACGCCAGGGACTCGGACAGTCGACTGCCTCACAATGGGAACCATGCCGATACCCGGGACACCCAGCCGCGCCGAGCTCGTCGACCACCTTGTACGGACCCGTATCGCGGGCGATGTCGCGACGCCCCGCGAGAACAATCTCAGCCACTACCGCAAGCTGGCGAACAGTGACCGCCACTACTGGTTCGGGCTGGAGCTCGGCGACCGCTGGAGCGACGAGCAGGACGTGCTCGCGGTGATGGCGGAGCGGGTCGGCGTGAACGACGATCCCGAGTACCGGTACGGCCAGGACACCATCGACCCCGAGCTGACCGTCGACGGTCTGGAGCGGATGGCGGCGCGGCTGCGCAAGGCGGCCGAGGGGCAGCAGCGGGTGCTGTTCGCGACCGGGCACCCGGGCGGCCTGCTCGACGTGCACCGCGCCACGGCCGCCGCGCTGCGGACGGCCGGCTGCGAGATCGTCGTGATCCCGGAGGGGCTGCAGACCGACGAGGGGTACGTCTGGCAGCTCGCCGACGTGGCGGTCCTGGAGCACGGCGCCACCCTGTGGCACACGCACTCCGGCGAGGGAATGAAGGCCATCCTCACGGCACTTGAGAGCGAGGGCCGCCCGCTGCCCGACCTGGTCGTCGCGGACCACGGCTGGGCGGGCTACGCGGGACAGCACGGCGTCGACTCGGTCGGGTACGCCGACTCCAACGACCCGGCGCTCTTCCTCGCCGAGGCCGAGGGAACCGTACAGGTGACGGTCCCCCTCGACGACCACGTGCGCAGCCCGCGCCACTACGACCCGATGACGGCGTATCTGCTGGAGGCGGCGGGCCTGTCGTCGTGACGGCACATCGACTGCGGACAGAGATCGACTGCTGAGGGAGGCCGGCATCATTGGCCCTCTCGACGCGGAGCGCGCCCGCCGGTGATCGTGGGCGTGGCCCGTCAGCGTGGGACGCGCACCAGTCCTTCCTGGATCACCGAGATGGCCAGCTGTCCGTCCTGCGTGTAGATACGGGCCTGGCCGAGCCCGCGGCCGCCGTGGGCCGAGGGCGACTCCTGGTCGTACAGCAGCCATTCGTCGGCGCGGAAGGGCCGGTGGAACCACATGGCGTGGTCGAGGGAGGCTCCGACCACGTCACCGACGGCCCAGCCGCCCCGGCCGTGCGCGAGCAGGACCGAGTCGAGCAGGGTCATGTCGGAGACGTACGTGGCGAGGACGACGTGCAGGAGCGGTTCGTCAACAGCACCGCCGAGCTTGCCGTTGGTGCGGAACCACACCTGCGAGTGCGGCTCACGCAGCTCGCCGAACTTCCCGTACGGCGGCTCCTCGGCGTACCGCAGGTCGACGGCCTCGCGCGCCTCCAGGAACTTCTCGACGATCACCGGATCGATGTGGTCGTAGCCGCGCAGCCGCTCCTCGGAGGTGGGCAGCGTGGCCGGGTCGGGCGCGGCCGGCATCGGGGTCTGGTGGTCGAGTCCGTCCTCGTCGGTCTGGAAGGAGGCCGAGAGGTGGAAGATCGGCTTGCCGTGCTGGACGGCGACCACCCGGCGGGTGGTGAAGGAGCGGCCGTCGCGGATGCGGTCGACGTTGTAGACGATGGGCGCGCCGGGGTCGCCGGGGCGCAGGAAGTACGCGTGCAGGGAGTGGGCGTACCGGTCCGCGGGGACCGTACGCCCGGCGGCGACGAGCGCCTGGGCCGCGACCTGTCCGCCGAAGACGCGCGGGACGACGGCGGACCGGGACTGGCCGCGGAAGATGTTCTCCTCGATCTGCTCGAGGTCGAGCAGATCGAGGAGACTCTGGAGTGCCTGGCTCATGGGAGACAGTTGTACCCGCCAGTAATTTCTTGGGGTTTCGCGGACCTTACAGGCCCATGTCCTTGGCGATGATCGTCTTCATGATCTCGCTGGTGCCACCGTAGATGCGGTTGACGCGGTTGTCCGCGTACAGGCGGGCGATCGGGTACTCGTTCATGAAGCCGTAGCCGCCGTGCAGCTGGAGGCAGCGGTCGATGACGCGGTGGGCGACCTCGGTGCAGAACAGCTTGGCGCTGGCGGCCTCGGCGGGGGTCAGCTCGTTCGCGTCGAGGGCCTCGAGGGCGCGGTCGACGACGGCCTCGGCCGCGTCCACCTCGGCCTGGCAGGCGGCCAGCTCGAACTTGGTGTTCTGGAAGGAGGCGACGGGCTTGCCGAAGACGGCGCGCTCCTGGACGTACTCCTTGGCGAACCGGACCGCGGCCTTGGCCTGCGCGTAGGCACCGAAGGCGATGCCCCAGCGCTCGGACGCGAGGTTGTGGCCGAGGTAGTAGAAGCCCTTGTTCTCCTCGCCGAGGAGGTCCTCGACGGGGACCTTCACGTCGACGAACGCCAGCTCGGCGGTGTCGGAGGTCTTCAGGCCGAGCTTGTCGAGCTTGCGGCCGATCGAGTAGCCCTCGGACTTGGTGTCGACGGCGAAGAGGGAGATGCCGTGGCGGCGGTCCTCGGCGGTCGGCGCGGAGGTGCGGGCGCAGACGATCACCTTGTCGGCGTGGACGCCGCCGGTGATGAAGGTCTTGGAGCCGTTGAGGACGTAGTGCGTGCCGTCCTCGGAGAGCTTGGCGGTGGTCTTCATGCCCGCGAGGTCGGAGCCGGTGCCCGGCTCGGTCATCGCGAGGGCCCACATCTCCTCGCCGGAGACGAACTTCGGCAGGAAGCGCTTCTTCTGCTCGTCGGTGGCGAGCATCTTGATGTAGGGCAGGCCGAGCAGCACGTGCACACCGGAGCCGCCGAACTGGACGCCCGCGCGGGCGGTCTCCTCGTACATCACGGCTTCGAACTTGTACGAGTCGATGCCGGCGCCGCCGAACTCCTCGTCCACGCGGATGCCGAAGATGCCGAGCTCGGCGAGCTTGTAGTAGAAGTCGCGCGGCGCCTGGCCGGCCGCGAACCACTCGTCGTAGACCGGGACGACCTCGGCCTCGATGAAGGCGCGCAGGGTCTCCCGGAACGCCTCGTGGTCCTCGTTGAACACCGTACGGCGCACCGCCGCCACCTCCACCTGAATCAAGGGTCCATGTCTAAGCGCTTGCTCAGAACATCAAGGTACCGGCGGGTAGGGAGAGGCGTCCAGAGGAGATCCCGTAACGCTCGTCACGCCGCCGCGGCCGCGAAGGCGCCCCTGGCCATCCGGTGCAGCAGCTCCGCCGTCGCACCCCGGCCGGGCAGCGGGCCGGGGCGGCCCAGGTGCGGGGTGGAGTTCAGCAGACCGAAGACGGAGTGGACCGCGGAGCGGGCGGCGGGCTCGGCCAGATCCGGGTAGAACGCGCGCAGGGTCTCCACCCACAGCTCGACGTACTGCCGCTGCAGCTGCCGCACCAGCTTGCGGTCGCTGTCCCGGAGGCGGTCCAGCTCACGGTCGTGCAGGGTGATCAGGGGACGGTCGTCGAGCGCGAAGTCGATGTGCCCTTCGATGAGCGAGTCGAGGACCGCCTCGGGGGCAGTCCCGTCGGCCTCCTGCAGGCGCCGCTTCGCACCCGTCAGCAGCTGGCCGCTGATCCCCACCAGCAGCTCGGCGAGCATCGCGTCCTTGCCCGCGAAGTGGCGGTACAGACCCGGGCCGCTGATGCCGACCGCGGCACCTATCTCGTCGACTCCGACCCCGTGGAAACCGCGCTCGGCGAACAGCCGCGCGGCCTCCTTGAGGATCTGCTCGCGGCGGGTGGGGGCGTCGGTTCTGGTGGCCATGGAAGCAATTCTAGACACGGAGGTTAGCGGTCGTTAACCTGAAGGAAATGGTTAACGCTCATTAACAGTCGATCACTGGGTGAGGGGACCGCAGGATGCACGAGGCACCGGAGCTGACGAGCGCGGCAGATCCCGCGTCGGAGGCCTGGCGGGCCAACGAGGCGGCGCACCGGGCGCTCGTCGACGAGCTGCGCGGCAAGCTGGCCGCGGCCCGGCTCGGCGGTGGCGAGAAGGCGCGGGCCAGGCACACCGCGCGCGGGAAGCTGCTGCCGAGGGACCGGGTGGACGCGCTGCTCGACCCCGGCTCTCCCTTCCTCGAGTTGGCCCCGCTCGCCGCGGACGGGATGTACGACGGGGCGGCCCCGGCCGCCGGCGTCATCGCCGGGATCGGGCGGGTCAGCGGGCGCGAGTGCGTGGTCGTGGCGAACGACGCCACCGTCAAGGGCGGGACGTACTACCCGATGACGGTGAAGAAGCACCTGCGCGCCCAGGAGGTGGCCCTGGAGAACCGCCTCCCCTGTGTCTACCTCGTCGACTCCGGGGGCGCCTTCCTGCCCATGCAGGACGAGGTCTTCCCGGACCGTGAGCACTTCGGGCGGATCTTCTACAACCAGGCGCGGATGTCCGGCGCCGGCATTCCGCAGATCGCCGCCGTCCTCGGGTCGTGCACGGCGGGCGGGGCGTATGTGCCCGCGATGAGCGACGAGGCCGTGATCGTCCGCAATCAGGGGACCATCTTCCTGGGTGGGCCTCCGCTGGTGAAGGCGGCCACCGGTGAAGTGGTGACCGCCGAGGAGCTCGGCGGCGGCGAGGTGCACGCGCGCGTCTCCGGCGTCACGGACCACCTGGCGGAGGACGACGCGCACGCGCTCCGGATCGTGCGGAACATCGCCGCCACGCTCCCCGCGCGCGGGGCACTGCCCTGGGAGGTCACGCCCACGGCGGAACCCAAGGTCGATCCATACGGTCTCTACGGCGCCGTGCCCGTCGACCCCCGCACCCCCTACGACGTCCGCGAGGTCATCGCGCGCGTGGTCGACGGTTCCCGTTTCGCGGAGTTCAAGGCCGAGTTCGGGCAGACCCTGGTCACCGGCTTCGCCCGGATCCACGGGCACCCGGTCGGGATCGTCGCCAACAACGGCATCCTGTTCTCCGAGTCCGCCCAGAAGGGCGCCCACTTCATCGAGCTGTGCGACCAGCGCGGCATCCCACTGGTGTTCCTGCAGAACATCTCGGGGTTCATGGTCGGCAAGGACTACGAGGCCGGCGGCATCGCCAAGCACGGCGCCAAGATGGTCACGGCCGTGGCCTGCACCCGCGTGCCGAAGCTGACGGTCGTGGTCGGCGGGTCGTACGGCGCGGGCAACTACTCGATGTGCGGCCGGGCCTACTCCCCCCGCTTCCTGTGGATGTGGCCCGGCGCCAAGATCTCCGTCATGGGCGGCGAGCAGGCCTCCTCGGTCCTCGCGACCGTCAAGCGCGACCAGTTGGAGGCGCGCGGCGAGTCCTGGCCGGCGGACGAGGAAGAGGCCTTCAAGGCGCCGATCCGCCGGCAGTACGAGCAGCAGGGCAACGCCTACTACGCCACCGCCCGCCTCTGGGACGACGGCGTGATCGACCCGCTGGAGACCCGCCAGGTGCTGGGCCTCGCGCTGACCGCCTGTGCCAACGCGCCGCTGGGTGAGCCCCAGTTCGGCGTCTTCCGGATGTGAGGAGGGGACCCATGTTCGACACAGTGCTCGTGGCCAACCGGGGCGAGATCGCCGTCCGCGTGATCCGTACGCTCCGTTCGCTGGGCGTGCGCTCGGTGGCCGTCTTCTCCGATGCGGACGCCGACGCACGCCACGTCCGGGAGGCCGACACCGCGGTACGGATCGGTCCGGCTTCGGCGTCCGAGAGCTATCTGTCCGTGGAGCGCATCCTGGAGGCGGCGGCGCGCACGGGCGCGCAGGCCGTGCACCCCGGATACGGCTTCCTCGCGGAGAACGCGTCGTTCGCGCGCGCGTGCGCCGACGCCGGGCTGGTCTTCATCGGACCGCCGGCCGACGCGATCTCCCTGATGGGCGACAAGATCCGCGCCAAGGAGACGGTGAAGGCGGCCGGGGTGCCGGTCGTCCCCGGGTCGAGCGGCAGCGGGCTTTCCGACACCCAACTCGCCGATGCCGCCCGGGAGATCGGGATGCCGGTCCTGCTGAAGCCGTCGGCCGGCGGTGGCGGCAAGGGCATGCGGCTGGTCCGGGACGCTGCGGTACTGGCGGACGAGATCGCCGCCGCCCGTCGCGAGGCCCGCGCCTCCTTCGGCGACGACACGCTCCTCGTCGAGCGGTGGGTCGACCGGCCCCGGCACATCGAGATCCAGGTCCTGGCGGACGGCCACGGAAACGTGGTGCACCTGGGCGAGCGCGAGTGTTCCCTGCAGCGCCGGCACCAGAAGATCATCGAGGAGGCGCCCAGCGTGCTCCTCGACGAGGCCACGCGCGCGGCGATGGGCGAGGCGGCCGTGCAGGCGGCCCGCTCGTGCGGGTACCGGGGCGCGGGCACGGTGGAGTTCATCGTCCCCGGCAGCGACCCGTCCTCGTACTTCTTCATGGAGATGAACACCCGCCTCCAGGTGGAGCACCCGGTCACCGAGCTGATCACGGGGCTCGACCTGGTGGAGTGGCAGCTGCGGGTGGCGGCGGGCGAGCAACTGCCGTACAAGCAGGGCGACATCACGCTCACCGGGCATGCGGTGGAGGCCCGCGTCTGCGCGGAGGACCCTGCGCGCGGATTCCTGCCGTCGGGCGGCACGGTGCTCAGGCTGCACGAACCCCAGGGCGACGGCATCCGCACCGACTCGGGGCTCAGCGAGGGCACGGAGGTCGGCTCGCTCTACGACCCGATGCTGTCCAAGGTGATCGCGTACGGGCCGGACCGTGAGACGGCGCTGCGGAAGCTCCGGGCGGCCCTCGCCCGGACGGTGACGCTGGGCGTGCAGACCAATGCCGGGTTCCTGCGGCGGCTGCTGGCCCATCCGGCGGTCGTCGCGGGCGAGTTGGACACGGGACTGGTCGAGCGGGAGGTGGACTCGCTCGTGCCGGCCGACGTACCGCAGGCGGTCTACGAGGCGGCTGCGGCCGTACGTCTGGAGGCGCTGAAGCCCCGCGCCGAGGGATGGACGAACCCCTTCTCCGTGCCGAGCGGCTGGCGGCTCGGCGGCACGCCCAGGTCCGTCGCCTTCCCCCTCCGAGTGCCGGGACTCGAACCCGTCACTCATGCCATGAACGGCACCCACACCGTCACCGAGGACACCGTGTCCGTCACTCTCGACGGCGTCCGCCACACCTTCCACCGCGCCGCCGACTGGCTCGGCCGGGACGGCGACGCCTGGCACGTGCGCGACCACGACCCGGTCGCCGCGTCCCTCACGGGCGCGGCGCACGCGGGCGCCGACTCGCTGACCGCGCCGATGCCCGGGATGGTCACGGTCGTGAAGGTCGCCGTCGGGGACGAAGTGAGCGCCGGTCAGAGCCTGTTGGTCGTCGAGGCGATGAAGATGGAGCACGTCATCTCCGCCCCGCACGCCGGCACGGTCGCCGAGCTGGACGTCACACCGGGCACGACGGTCGCCATGGACCAGGTACTGGCGGTCGTCGCACCGCACGAGCACGAGGAGGTAGCGACATGACCGTAGAGGATCCCCCCGGTCTCCCCATGTCCGTCCCGGCCCAGGACCTGCCCGCGCGGGTCAGGATCCACGAGGTCGGCGCACGCGACGGTTTGCAGAACGAGAAGGGCACGGTCCCGACGGAGGTCAAGGCGGAGTTCATCCACCGTCTGGCCGACGCGGGCCTCACCACCATCGAGGCGACCAGCTTCGTCCACCCCAAGTGGGTGCCCCAACTGGCCGACGCGGAGCAGCTGTTCCCGCTGGTGCGGGACATCAAGGGCGTGCACCTGCCCGTTCTCGTCCCCAACCAGCGGGGCCTCGACCGGGCCCTCGCGCTCGGCGCCGGCCGTGTCGCGGTCTTCGCCAGCGCCACCGAGTCCTTCGCCAAAGCCAACCTCAACCGCACGGTGGACGAGTCGCTGGCCGTGTTCGACCCCGTCGTCAAGCACGCCAAGGACGCGGGCGCCCATGTGCGCGGCTACGTCTCGATGTGCTTCGGCGACCCCTGGGAGGGCGCCGTCGCGCTCCACCAGGTCGCGCGCGTCTGCACGGCACTGAGGGACATGGGCTGCGACGAGCTGAGCCTCGGCGACACCATCGGCGTCGCGACCCCGGGACACGTGCTCGAACTGCTCGCTCTCCTCAACGAGGAGGGCGTGCCGACCAATGTCATCGGCGTCCACTTCCACGACACGTACGGCCAGGCGCTCGCCAACACGTACGCCGCCCTGGAACACGGCGTCACCACCATCGACGCCTCCGCGGGCGGCCTCGGCGGCTGCCCGTACGCCAAGTCCGCCACCGGCAATCTCGCCACCGAAGACCTCGTGTGGATGCTTCAGGGGCTCGGCATCGACACCGGAGTCGACCTCGGCCGCCTCGTCGCCACCAGCGCGTGGATGGCCGACCGTCTGGGCCGACCCAGCCCGTCCCGCACCGTCCGAGCCCTGTCCCACAAGGACACCGAGGCCGCCGAGGCCACTGAGGAGCAGTGACCGTCATGGACTTCCGTCTCTCCCCCGAACTCGAAGAACTGCGCCGTACCGTCGAGGCGTTCGCGCACGACGTCGTGGCGCCCAAGATCGGCGAGTTCTACGAGCACCACGAGTTCCCCTACGAGATCGTCCGCGAGATGGGCCGCATGGGCCTGTTCGGGCTGCCGTTCCCCGAGGAGTACGGCGGCATGGGCGGCGACTACCTGGCACTGGGCGTGGCCCTGGAGGAACTGGCCCGCGTCGACTCGTCGGTGGCCATCACCCTCGAAGCCGGCGTCTCGCTGGGTGCCATGCCGATCCACCTCTTCGGCACGGACGCGCAGAAGCAGGAGTGGCTCCCCCGCCTCTGCTCCGGCGAGATCCTGGGCGCCTTCGGGCTGACCGAGCCCGACGGCGGCTCGGACGCGGGCGCGACGCGTACGACGGCCCGCCTCGACGAGTCGACGGACGAGTGGGTGATCAACGGCACCAAGTGCTTCATCACCAACTCGGGCACGGACATCACGGGGTTGGTGACGGTCACGGCGGTCACCGGCCGCAAGCCGGACGGCAAGCCGCTGATCTCCTCGATCATCGTCCCGTCGGGCACACCGGGCTTCACGGTGGCGGCCCCGTACTCGAAGGTCGGCTGGAACGCCTCGGACACCCGCGAGCTGTCCTTCGCCGACGTCCGCGTCCCGGCGGCGAACCTCCTGGGCGAACAGGGCCGCGGTTACGCCCAGTTCCTGCGCATCCTCGACGAGGGCCGTATCGCCATCGCGGCGCTGGCGACGGGCCTGGCGCAGGGCTGCGTCGACGAGTCCGTGAAGTACGCGAAGGAGCGGCACGCCTTCGGGCGCCCGATCGGCGCCAACCAGGCCATCCAGTTCAAGATCGCCGACATGGAGATGAAGGCCCACACGGCCCGGCTGACCTGGCGGGACGCTGCGGCCCGGCTGGTGTCGGGCGCCCCCTTCAAGAAAGAGGCGGCGCTGGCGAAGCTGTACTCGTCGACGGTCGCGGTGGACAACGCCCGCGACGCCACCCAGGTCCACGGCGGCTACGGCTTCATGAACGAGTACCCGGTGGCCCGCATGTGGCGCGACTCCAAGATCCTGGAGATCGGCGAGGGCACCAGCGAGGTCCAACGGATGCTGATCGCACGGGAGTTGGGGTTGGTGGGCTGACGCCGCCCGCAGAGAGGCAGTCGCAGAGACGCAGCTCACAGGACGGCTGCGAGTTCGGGCCCGGAACGCCCCCACCCCTGGACATCGACTGAGGTTAGGCTAACCTACGTTCGAACTTGTCCGGCGGGCGTTCCGCCCCGTTCGAAAGCAGCCATATCCATGTCCAATGCCCGTGCCAGCCACTTCACCCGCCGCGGCATCCTCGCCGCCGGCGGCGCCCTCGGCCTCGGGGCCGCGCTCGCGGCCTGCGGGGACGACGACGCGAAAAGCGGGGGCTCGAGCGACGAGACGGCTGCCGCCAAGTCCGGTCCGTGGTCGTTCAAGGACGACCGCGGTACGACCGTGAAGCTCGACAAGGTGCCCGCGAACATCGTCGCGTTCACCGGTGTCGGCGCCGCGCTCTACGACTACGGCATCAGCGTCAAGGGCGTCTTCGGCCCGACCAGGACCACGGACGGCAAGGCCGACGTCCAGGCCGGCGACATGGACATCACCAAGGTCACGATCCTCGGCAACGTCTGGGACCAGTTCAACGTCGAGAAGTACGCGGCCCTCGCGCCCGACGTGCTCATCACCACGATGTTCGACAACGCCGGCACGCTCTGGTACGTCCCCGAGGCCTCCAAGGACAAGATCGCCAAGCTGGCCCCCAGCGTCGGCATCTCCGTCTACGACCGCCAGTTGACCGAGCCGCTGCAGCGCATGTGGGCGCTCGCCCAGTCGCTCGGCGCGGACATGAAGGCGGCCAAGGTCACGGACGCCAAGAAGAAGTTCGAGGAGGCCGCCGCCCGCCTGCGCAAGGCCGCGAAGGCCAAGCCCGACATCAAGGTGATGGCCGGTTCCGCGAGCGACGCGCTCTTCTACGTCTCCGGCACGAACCTCTCCATCGACCTGGAGTACTTCAAGGCGCTCGGCGTGAACTTCGTCGAGCCCCCGGAGAAGGCGAAGGCCAAGGGCGGCGGCTGGTACGAGTCGCTGAGCTGGGAGAACGTCGACAAGTACGCGGCGGACATCATCATGATGGACGACCGGTCCTCGACGATCCAGCCGGCCGACATCACCAAGGCCACCTGGAAGAAGCTGCCCGCGGTCAAGGCGGGGCAGGTCATCCCGCGCTCGCCCGAGCCGATTCTGTCGTACGAAAAGTGCACGCCGCTTCTCACCAACCTCGCCGAGGCGTTGGAGAACGCGAAGAAGGTCAGCTGAATCAGGGTGGCCGGGGGCGTGGGTGAACTGCGCTCCGTCGTGGCTGGTCGCGCCCGCGCGGCCCAGCCGCAGGTCGACGCAGCTCCGCGCCCCTGAAAGCGCCGCCCTCCCCCATGTTTTCAGGGAGCCCTCATGACCACGGCCGTAGCCGCACCGTTTCGTTTCTTCTCCCTTCGAGTCGCGCGGACGCGGCGGCTCGGACCGTCTCTGGTGCGCGTGACCTTCACCGGGGAGGATCTGCAGCACTTCTTCTCCGACGGACACGACCAGTCGCTGTCGCTGTTCCTGCCGCACCCCGACCAGCGCGAGCCCGCCGTTCCGTACGAGCTCGGTGACGGCTGGTGGCAGGCCTGGCGTGAACTCCCCGACGGCGTACGGGCGGTGATGCGCTCGTACACCCTGCGCTCGCTGCGCCGCGATCCCGACGAGATCGACATCGACTTCGTCCTGCACACTCCGGCCGGACCCGCCTCGCGGTGGGCCGCCCGGGCCTGTGCCGGTGACCGCGTCGTGTTGCTCGGGCCGGCGGTCGCGGACAACAGGGCGATCCGGTTCCGGCCGCCCGAGGACACCGATCTGACGGTGATCTGGGGCGACGAGACCGCTCTGCCGGCCGTTTCGGCGATCCTCGAGTCGTTGCCGGCCGACGCCCGCGTCCGGGTGTGGCTGGAGGTGCACGACGCCGGGGACATCCAGGATCTGGCGACCGAGGCCGACGCCGAGATCACCTGGCTGATCGAGGACGAGGACCGCGTCGAGGGGTCCCCCATGGCCCTCGACGCCCTCCGCGACGCCCAACTCCCCTCCGCCGAGCGGCCGTACGTCTGGATCGCCGGCGAGTCCGGGTGCGTCAAGGCGCTGCGTCGGCACTTCGTGCGCGAGCGCGGCATCGACCGACGGCGTGTCACCTTCGTCGGCTACTGGCGCCAGGGGATGACCGAGGAACAGCTGCGCGCCGCCGAATAGCGGTAGTTGAGGCAGTCGACACGGACGAGGCAGACGTGACCACGGTCACGGCAGGGGCTACCCTCATCCAGTCACTTAGGTTAGGCTCACCTAAGTAAATGCACGGCAAAGCCGAGGTTCCGCCCTCTCCCGTCCCGCACGGACCGTCCCACCGGAGGACCCGCACCATGCGCTCGCACCTGCTCAATGACACGACCGCGGAGCAGTACCGCCGCTCCGTGACCGAAGGCGTCGAGCGGGTGGCGGCCAAACTCGCCGCCACCAAGCGCCCGTTCACCGGCGTCACGGTCGACGCCCTCGCTCCCCGTATCGAGCAGATCGATCTCGACGCCCCGCTGCTCGACACCGCGGCCGTGCTCGACGAGCTGGAGGACGTCTACCTCCGCGACGCGATCTACTTCCACCACCCCCGCTATCTCGCCCACCTCAACTGCCCGGTGGTCATCCCGGCGGTGCTCGGCGAGGCCGTCCTGTCCGCCGTCAACTCCTCCCTGGACACCTGGGACCAGTCGGCCGGCGGCACCCTGATCGAGCGCAAGCTCATCGACTGGACGACCGCCCGCATCGGTCTGGGCCCGGCCGCCGACGGTGTGTTCACCTCCGGCGGCACCCAGTCCAACCTGCAGGCCCTGCTGCTGGCCCGCGAGGAAGCCAAGACGGACACGCTCGCCAAACTGCGCATCTTCGCCTCCGAGGTCAGCCACTTCAGCGTGAAGAAGTCCGCGAAACTGCTGGGCCTCGGCCAGGACTCCGTCGTGTCGATCCCGGTCGACCACGACAAGCGGATGCAGACCGTCGCCCTCGCCCGCGAGCTGGAGCGCTGCCGCAAGGACGGCCTCGTCCCGATGGCCGTCGTCGCCACCGCCGGCACCACCGACTTCGGCTCCATCGACCCGCTGCCCGAGATCGCCGAGCTGTGCGGCCAGTACAACACCTGGCTGCACGTGGACGCGGCCTACGGCTGCGGGCTGCTCGCCTCGCTCAGGTACCGGGACCGTATCGAGGGCATCGAGCGCGCCGACTCGGTCACCGTCGACTACCACAAGTCCTTCTTCCAGCCGGTGAGTTCGTCCGCCGTACTGGTGCGGGACGCCGCCACCCTGCGGCACGCGACCTACCACGCGGAGTACCTCAACCCGCGCCGTATGGTCCAGGAGCGCATCCCCAACCAGGTCGACAAGTCCCTGCAGACCACCCGCCGCTTCGACGCCCTCAAGCTGTGGATGACGCTGCGAGTGATGGGCGCCGACGGCATCGGCGAACTCTTCGACCAGGTCTGCGAGTTGGCGGCCGAAGGCTGGAAGGTCCTGGCCGCCGACCCCCGCTTCGACGTCGTGGTGCAGCCCAGTCTCTCCACCCTCGTCTTCCGCTACATACCGGCCGCCGTCACCGACCCGGCCGAGATCGACCGCGCCAACCTGTACGCCCGCAAGGCCCTGTTCGCCTCCGGCGACGCGGTGGTCGCGGGCACCAAGGTGAGCGGCCGTCACTACCTGAAGTTCACCCTGCTCAACCCCGAGACGACGACCGAAGACATCGCCGCCGTCCTCGACCTGATCGCCGGCCACGCCGAGCAGTACCTGGGAGAGTCCCTTGACCACGCTTCCTGAGCCCACTGGTTCCGCCCCGAAGACCTACGACTTCGTGGGCATCGGGCTCGGCCCCTTCAACCTCGGCCTGGCCTGTCTGACCGAGCCGATCGACGAACTCGACGGCGTCTTCCTGGAGTCGAAGCCGGACTTCGAGTGGCACGCGGGCATGTTCCTGGACGGTGCCCACCTCCAGACCCCGTTCATGTCGGACCTGGTCACCCTCGCCGACCCGACGTCCCCGTACTCCTTCCTGAACTACCTCAAGGACCAGGGCCGGCTGTACTCGTTCTACATCCGCGAGAACTTCTATCCGCTGCGGGTCGAGTACGACGACTACTGCCGCTGGGCCGCGAACCGGCTCAGCAGCGTCCGCTTCAGCACGACGGTCACGGAGGTGACGTACGAGGACGGGCACTACCTCGTCCGCACCGGGGCCGGTGACGTGTACCGCGCCCGTCACCTCGTCCTCGGCACGGGCACCCCGGCCTACGTCCCCGAGGCGTGCCAGGGCCTGGGCGGCGACTTCATCCACAACTCCCGCTATGTGCAGCACAAGCAGGAGCTGCAGAAGAAGGAGTCGATCACTCTGGTCGGCAGTGGCCAGTCCGCCGCCGAGATCTACTACGACCTGCTCAGCGAGATCGACGTCCACGGCTACCGGCTGAACTGGGTGACGCGCTCCCCGCGCTTCTTCCCGCTCGAGTACACCAAGCTGACGCTGGAGATGACGTCCCCGGAGTACATCGACTACTACCGGGAGCTGCCGGAGGCCACCCGCTACCGGCTGACAGCTGAGCAGAAGGGCCTGTTCAAGGGCATCGACGGCGACCTGATCAACGAGATCTTCGACCTGCTCTACCAGAAGAACCTCGGCGGCCCCGTCCCCACCCGCCTGCTCACCAACTCCTCGCTGAACAGCGCGCGTCACGAGAACGGCACGTACACCCTCTCCTTCCGCCAGGAGGAGCAGGAGAAGGACTACGAGCTCGACTCGCAGGGCCTGATCCTGGCCACCGGCTACAGGTACGCCGAGCCGGAGTTCCTCAAGCCGGTACGGGACCGGCTGCGCTACGACTCCCAGGGCAACTTCGACGTCGCCCGCAACTACTCCATCGACAGCACGGGCCGAGGCGTCTTCCTGCAGAACGCCGGCGTGCACACCCACAGCATCACCAGCCCCGACCTGGGCATGGGTGCGTACCGCAACAGCTACCTCATCCGTGAGCTGCTCGGCACCGAGTACTACCCGGTCGAAAAGACCATCGCTTTCCAGGAGTTCGCTGTATGACCTTCGCCTTCCGCCCCCTCGACCCCCTCAACGACGCCGAACTGCTGCACACCTGGGTGACGCACCCCAAGGCGGCCTTCTGGATGATGCAGGACGCGAAACTGGAGGACGTCGAGCGCGCCTACATGGAGATAGCGGCCGACGAGCACCACCACGCGCTGCTGGGGCTCGACGAGGACGGCGTGCCCGCCTTCCTGATGGAGAAGTACGACCCCGCGCACCGCGAACTGGTCGGTCTGTACGAGCCGTTGCCCGGCGACGTCGGCATGCACTTCCTGACCCCGGCCACCGACACGCCCGTCCACGGCTTCACCCTTTCCGTCATCACCGCCGTGATGGCGCACCTCTTCGAGGACCCGGCGGCGCAGCGCGTCGTCGTCGAGCCGGACATCACCAACAAGGCCGTCCACGCCCTGAACGAAGCCGTCGGATTCGTCGCCGAGCGCGAGATCCAGAAGCCGGAGAAGAAGGCGTTGTTGAGCTTCTGCACCCGGGAGCACTTCCTGAACAGGCACGGCCTGGTCGCCACGGGGGTGTCCGCATGAGCCTCGCCGACGCCGTCGCCCACCTCTCCCCCGAACGCTGGGAGAAGGCCAACCGCCTCCTGATCCGCAAGGCCCTCGCCGAGTTCGCGCACGAGCGGCTGATCACTCCCGAGGCCACCGGTGAGGACCAGTACGTCGTCCGCAGCGACGACGGCCTGACCCGCTACCGCTTCGCCGCCACCCGCCGCGCCCTCGACCACTGGCAGGTGGACGCCGAGTCCATCACCCGCCACCGTGACGGCGCCGAACTCCCGCTCGCCGCACTGGACTTCTTCCTCGAGCTGAGGAAGGCGCTGGGCCTGAGCGACGCGATCCTGCCCGTCTATCTGGAGGAGATCTCCTCCACCCTCTCCGGCACCTGCTACAAGCTCACCAAGCCGCAGGTCCCGGTCGCCGAGCTCGCCAGGAGCGGCTTCCAGGACATCGAGACCGGAATGACCGAGGGCCACCCCTGCTTCGTCGCCAACAACGGGCGGCTCGGCTTCGGCATCCACGAGTACCTGTCGTACGCCCCCGAGACCGCGAGCCCGGTCCGCCTGGTGTGGCTGGCCGCGCACCGCTCGCGGGCCGCGTTCACCGCGGGCGTCGGGATCGAGTACGAGACCTTCGTACGCGACGAGTTGGGCGAGCAGACGGTCGAGCGCTTCGACGGCGTCCTGCGCGAGAAGGGCCTCGACCCCGCCGACTACCTGCTCATCCCCGTCCATCCCTGGCAGTGGTGGAACAAGCTCACCGTCACCTTCGCCGCCGAGGTCGCCCGTGGCCACCTCGTCTGCCTGGGCGAGGGCGACGACGAGTACCTGGCCCAGCAGTCCATCCGGACCTTCTTCAACCGGTCCCACCCCGAGAAGCACTATGTGAAGACGGCCCTGTCCGTCATCAACATGGGCTTCATGCGCGGACTGTCGGCCGCCTACATGGAGGCCACCCCCGCCATCAACGACTGGCTGGCCCAACTCATCGAGGGCGACCCGGTGTTGAAGGACACGGGCTTGTCGATCATCCGCGAGCGGGCCGCCGTCGGCTACCGGCACCTGGAGTACGAGAAGGCGACGGACCGCTACTCGCCGTACCGCAAGATGCTCGCGGCGCTGTGGCGCGAGAGCCCCGTGCCCGGCCTCCAGGACGGCGAGTCCCTGGCCACCATGGCCTCCCTCGTCCATGTCGACCACGAGGGCGCGTCCTTCGCGGGCGCGCTGATCGAGCAGTCGGGCCTCGCGCCGGCTCAGTGGCTGCGCCACTACCTGCGGGCGTACTTCACGCCCCTCCTGCACAGCTTCTACGCCTACGACCTGGTCTACATGCCGCACGGCGAGAACGTGATCCTGGTCCTGAAGGACGGCGTGGTGCAGCGCGCGATCTACAAGGACATCGCCGAGGAGATCGCCGTCATGGACCCGGACGCGGTGCTGCCGCCGACGGTCGAGCGGCTGCGCGTGGAGGTCCCGGAGGACAAGAAGCTGCTGTCGATCTTCACCGACGTCTTCGACTGCTTCTTCCGCTTCCTCGCCGCGAACCTCGCCACCGAGGGGATCCTGGAGGAGGAGGACTTCTGGCGGACGGTCGCGGACGTCACCCGCGAGTACCAGAAGTCGCTGCCCGAACTCGCCGACAAGTTCAAGCAGTACGACATGTTCGCGCCCGAGTTCTCGCTGTCCTGCCTCAACCGGCTCCAGCTGCGCAACAACGAGCAGATGGTCGACCTGGCGGACCCGTCGGGCGCCCTCCAGCTGATCGGAACCCTGAAAAATCCCGTCGCGGGGTTCTGATCAAGCGAACGGGCACCCCGGAGTACGGTCCTCCGGGGTGCCCGTTCCGCATGTGCACCCTACCGAGCGGGCCAGGTCACCTGCGGCGACCGGTAGTAGCCGATCCCCAGTGCGTCCCACCGCGGCCCCTGCGCCGCGAGCCGCACCTTGTAGGTGTCCCAGTCGTGGGTGGAGGCAGGCGACCAGCCGAGTTCGGCGGCACCGGCCAGACGCGGGAAGACCATGTAGTCGATGTCCGCGTCCGTCACGATCGTCTCGCTCCACAGGGGCGCCTCGACCCCCTTGATCGACGAACTCGGCGCTCCGGCAAGGTAGTTGCCAGGATCCCAGTCGTACGACCGCTTCACGTCCACCAGGCCGGCCCAGTCCTGGCCGAGCGGGGTGTCCTCGGTGTACTTCATGTCGAGGTAGATCCGGTCGGCGGGCGAGAGGACGAGCCCTGTCCCGTTCTGCGCGGCCTTGACGACCTGCGCCTTCTCCGCCGCGTCGGTGTCGTCCAGACCCCAGTACTGCGCGAGCGCCCCCTTGGCCGGGTGCGCGCCGGTCAGCTGGTGCCAACCCATCACCGTCTTGCCGTACTTGGCGACGATCGGCTGCACCCGGTCCATGAACTTCACGTAGTCCTCATGGCTGGTGGAGTGCGCCTCGTCGCCGCCGATGTGGAGGTAGCGGCCCGGCGTGATCGCGGCCAGCTCGCGGATGACGTCGTCCACGAAGTCGTACGTGAGGTCCTTGTCGACGCACAGCGAGCTGAACCCGACGTCGGTGCCCGTGTAGAGCGGGGGCGCCACGCCGTCGCAGTTCAGGTCGGCGTACGAGGCGAGGGCCGCGTTGGTGTGGCCGGGCATGTCGATCTCGGGGACGACCTCGAGATAGCGGGAGGCCGCGTACCGGACGATCTCCTTGTAGTCGGCCTTGGTGTAGTAGCCGCCCTGGCCGCCGCCCACCTGGGTCGAGCCGCCGTAGGTCGTCAGCCGCGGCCAGGAGTCGATCGCGATGCGCCAGCCCTGGTCGTCGCTGAGGTGCAGATGCAGCTTGTTGACCTTGTAGAGGGCCAACTCGTCGATGTAGCGCTTGACCTGGGTGACGGTGAAGAAGTGGCGGGAGACGTCGAGCATCGCGCCGCGGTAGGCGTAGCGCGGGTTGTCCTTGATCGTGCCGCCCGCGACCAGCCACGGTCCCGGCTGTACGGAGTTCTTCTCGACGGCCGCCGGGAGCAGCTGGCGCAGCGTCTGGACGCCGTGGAAGAGGCCGGCGGGCTCGGCGGCGGTGATGGTGACGCCCTTGCCGCCGCTGTCGAGCCGGTAGCCCTCGGCGCCGAACGGGCCCTTGGCCAGCCGGAGTTGGATGCCGCCCCCGCCGTGCGTGGTGAGGGGCAGGCGGTAGCCGGTGGAGGGCCGCAGGATGTCCGCGAGGTACTCGCCGACCCGGCGGGCCGCATGCGAGTCGTCCACGCGGATGTGCGTGTCACGGGTGATGCGGTACGACGCTCCCTGCGGGTCGACCGACGCGGGTGCCGGAACCACCCGGCCGAGCGGGGACGACTTCGTCTCCGGCGCCGGTGCCGCACCGGCGGTGAAGGCGCCCGCCGCCGCGACGAGCAGCAGGGACCCGAGGACCCGGGCCACACGGGGAGTCGTTCTGTGGTGCCGTCTCACAAGCACTCCCTTCGGCAGTGATCAACACTGACCAGAATTGGTAGAGACCACTCTGCCGCAGAACCGATGGAACAATCACCCCATGGCGGAAATCATCCAGAAGGACGGCACGTGGGCCTTCGACGGCGACGCCCTTCGCCTGACGCCGGGGCGGGACAGAAACGTCAGCCTGCTCCGCCGGACCCTGGGTGAACTCGTCGTCCCGCTGGGGGCGTTGGCGGGGGTCTCGTTCGAGCAGGGCAGGAAGTCGGGGCGGCTCAGGATGCGGCTGCGGGACGGCGCCGACCCGCTGCTGCACGCGTCCGGCGGCCGGCTCACCGAGCCCAACGACCCCTACCAGCTCCTCGTCGAGTCCGACCGCTACGGCGTCGCCGAGTACTTCGTGGACGAGGTGCGCAACGCCCTGCTGCTGGACGAGGTGCCCTCGGACCCGGTGACCGAGTACCTGCTGCCGGGCCCGCCCGTCCCGCTGTCCGTGGCCGCCGGGGACGGCGCCGCGAGCTTCGACGGCGAGCACATCCGCCTGGAGTGGAACTGGAAGACGGAGGACGCCAAGGCCGCCGCCGGCACCCGCACACTGGCGGTCGCGGACCTCACGGCCGTGGAGTGGCACCCCGCGGCCGGCCTGGAGAACGGCTGTCTGCGCTTCACCGTACGCAACGCACCCACCAAGGCGCCGCCCAAGTACGACCCCAACTCCGTGGAGCTGTGGGGCTTCAAGAAGGACCCGCTGATGGCACTGGTCGCGGCGGCCGTGCAGGCGCGGCTTCCGCACCCGGCGGCGGCCGTGACGGACGTACCGCCTCTCGAAGCGCCCGCCCCCCAGCAGCTCGCACCCGCCGACCGGCGCGAGCACGGCCACGACGCGCTGCTGCGGCGGCTGCGGGAGCTCGGCGAGCTGCACCGCACGGGTGTCCTCACGGACGAGGAGTTCCAGCTGGCCAAGCAGGCGATCCTCAAGCGCATGTGAGGACCGCCCGCCCCGTGTGCGCCCCGCCTTCCGGGCGCACGAACAGCCCTGTGCAGGGCCTTACTTGGCCTTGCGCGCCACCGTGAAGTGGTCGATCCGGTCACCGGTCTCGGCGATGCCCGACACCTTCAGCCTGGCGTAGTGCCCCCTCGCGGCGGGCTCGACGTCCACGCGCAGGAAGGAGTAGTTGAGGTAGCGGACCCGGGACCAGGCGACGGTCTCGTTCTGCTTGCCGCCCTTGAGGTTGATGAAGGAGGCGACGGACTCGACCTCGTTCTCGTGACCCTCGTAGGAGTCCGGCGCGGTGAACGCATACAAGCTGCGGCCCGCGGCGCCCGCCGTCACGTAGACGACACCCTCGGTCTCGGGGTACGCGGTCTCGCCGATCGGCAGCTTCTTGGCGACCTTGTTGCCCTTGATGACGTCGGTGCGCTCGTACTGGTGGTTGTGGCCGTTGATGACCAGGTCCACCGTGTACTTCTCGAACAGCGGCACCCACTCCTGTCGCACGCCCCCCTCCGAGGCGTGCGCCGTGGAGGTGCAGTACGCGCAGTGGTGGAAGAACACGACGATGAAGTCGATGTCGTGCGCGGCGCGGTACTTCTTCAGCTGCGCCTCGAACCACTTGGTCTGCGTGCCGCCCGAGATGCCGAGGTTGGCCGGGATCTCGAAGGAGACGTCGTTCGGGTCCAGCGAGATGATCGCCGTGTTGCCGTGGACGAAGGAGTAGACGCCCGGCAGGTTCTTCTTGTCCGGCCCGTTGTCGGGCAGGGAGAAGCGGGCCTCCTCGCCGCCGTAGCCGTTCGGCGAGTACCAGGCCTCCATGTCGTGGTTGCCGTAACTCACCATCCACGGCACGGACTTGGCGACCGACTCGGTCTGGGCGAGGAACTGGTCCCACACCCGCGAGTCGAAGCCGGTGTCGGAGGACTGGCCGGATCCGGACGGGTCGGCGTAGGCGATGTCGCCGGCGTGCAGGTGGAAGCTCGGGTTCTGGCCGAGGATCAGGCTGTCGTTGGCCAGGCCGTGGTAGCTGACGCCCTGGTCGCCGAAGGCCGTGAAGGTGAACGGCTCCTTGTGCGAGGGCGCGGTGGTGAAGGTGCCCAGGGTGCCCAGCAGGTGCGGCTCGGCGGGGTCGAAGCCCTGGTGGCCGACGCCGTAGTAGTACGTCCTGCCGGGGCGCAGGTGGCTGAGCTTGGCGTGGACGTAGTACTGCGTGTGGTCGGCGCTCGCGCCGACGCCGGCCGGCGTGTAGAGCGTGCGGACCTCGGCCTCGATCTTGCGCGAGAGGTCGAAGGGGTGGGCGCCGATGCGGATGAAGGGCTTCTTCACCGCGACCGGGACCTGCCACGAGACGGTCATCTCGGTGCGTGCGTCGTTGCCGTAGGCGAGGTGGCGGCCGAAGGGGGCGACGAGCGAGCCGTCCACCGTCTCCGTGGCGGGAGCCGTGCGCGTCGTCGGCACCGCGGCCTGGGCGGTGGCACCCGGCACGAACGCGCCACCCGCGACGGCGCCGATCGTCACGGCGCCGCCTCTGATCATGTTGCGCCGCGAGAATCTCGCGCGCAGGTACTCGTGCTGCTCGGCCATGCTCATGCGCTCGGCCAGCTGCTCCGGTACACCCATACGAGGAATGTCCATGGCGTCTGAAACTCGTCGACTTCAGCAACGCGGCGCAAGACACAGGGTGGACAGCTTACGAACAGAGGTTCATAAGAGCATCAACAGGGTTCTGCCCGATATCGGGCAGGATTCTTGCGAAACCGTCGGCGGTGGCTCAGGATCTACCGGGTGCACGACGAACTTGTTGATCACTTGACGCGGTCCACACCCCTCAACAGGGGTGAGGCACTGCGGGTGATCCAGGAGGTTCTCGCCTACTTCGACGAGACGACCGAGGAATACGTCCGTCGCCGCCACCGCGAGCTGCAGGCCCAGGGCCTGGTGAACGCGACGATCTTCGAACGGATCGAGGCGGACCTGAAATACCGGGCGGTCGCACCGCCGGAGCTTACGCTCAGGCAGCTGCGCCGCATCGTCTACGGCTGAATCGGATACGACTGGTTCGCCCACGACCGAGGGACACAATCTGTATGTGCGGAATTGTCGGATACATCGGGAAGCGTGATGTGGCCCCGCTGCTGCTCGAGGGCCTGCAGCGGCTGGAGTACCGCGGCTACGACTCGGCGGGCATCGTCGTCACCTCCCCGAAGACGGCGGGCCTGAAGATGGTCAAGGCCAAGGGCCGCGTGCGCGACCTGGAGGCCAAGGTCCCGGCCCGCTTCAAGGGCACGACCGGCATCGCCCACACCCGCTGGGCCACCCACGGCGCCCCCTCCGACGTGAACGCACACCCGCACATGGACGCCGAGGGCAAGGTCGCCGTCGTCCACAACGGCATCATCGACAACGCCTCCGACCTGCGCCGCAAGCTGGAGGCGGACGGCGTCGAGTTCCTCTCCGAGACCGACACCGAGGTCCTGGTCCACCTGATCGCCCGCGCCCAGGGCGAGACGCTGGAGGACAGGGTCCGCGAGACCCTGCGGGTCATCGAGGGCACGTACGGCATCGCCGTCATGCACGCCGACTTCGCCGACCGCATCGTGGTGGCTCGAAACGGCTCCCCGGTGGTCCTCGGCATCGGCGAGAAGGAGATGTTCGTCGCCTCGGACATCGCCGCGCTGGTCGCCCACACGCGGCAGATAGTGACTCTCGACGACGGCGAGATGGCCACCCTCAAGGCCGACGACTTCCGTACCTACACCACCGAGGGCACCCGGACCACGTCCGAGCCGACCACCGTGGAGTGGGAGGCCGCGTCGTACGACATGGGCGGCCACGACACCTACATGCACAAGGAGATCCACGAGCAGGCCGACGCCGTGGACCGCGTGCTGCGCGGCCGCATCGACGACCGCTTCTCCACCGTGCACCTCGGCGGCCTGAACCTGGACGCCCGCGAGGCCCGCCAGATCCGCCGCGTGAAGATCCTCGGCTGCGGCACCTCGTACCACGCGGGCATGATCGGCGCCCAGATGATCGAGGAGCTGGCCCGCATCCCCGCGGACGCCGAGCCGGCCTCCGAGTTCCGGTACCGCAACGCGGTCGTGGACCCCGACACCCTGTACGTGGCCGTCTCCCAGTCCGGCGAGACCTACGACGTCCTCGCGGCCGTCCAGGAGCTGAAGCGCAAGGGCGCGCGGGTCTTCGGCGTGGTCAATGTCGTGGGCTCGGCGATCGCACGCGAGGCGGACGCGGGGATCTACGTCCACGCGGGCCCCGAGGTCTGCGTCGTCTCGACCAAGTGCTTCACCAACACCACGGTCGCCTTCGCCTTGCTGGCCCTCCACCTGGGCCGCACCCGCGACCTCTCGGTCCGCGACGGCAAGCGGATCATCGAGGGCCTGCGCAGGCTGCCGGAGCAGATCACCGAGATCCTTCAGCAGGAGGAGGAGATCAAGAAGCTGGCCGAGCAGTACGCCGACGCCCGCTCGATGCTCTTCATCGGCCGCGTCCGGGGCTACCCGGTGGCCCGCGAGGCCTCCCTGAAGCTGAAGGAGGTCTCGTACATCCACGCCGAGGCCTACCCGGCCTCCGAGCTCAAGCACGGCCCGCTGGCCCTGATCGAGCCGGCGCTCCCCACGGTCGCGATCGTCCCCGACGACGACCTGCTGGAGAAGAACCGTGCGGCCATGGAGGAGATCAAGGCCCGCAGCGGCCGCATCCTCGCGGTGGCCCACCAGGACCAGGAGAAGGCCGACCAGACGATCGTCATCCCGAAGAACGAGGACGAGCTGGACCCGATCCTCATGGGGATCCCGCTCCAACTCCTGGCGTACCACACGGCTTTGGCCCTCGGACGGGACATCGACAAGCCGAGGAACCTCGCCAAGTCGGTGACGGTCGAGTAGCGACCGCCGTTCCCTTTCTCCGAACATGAACGACCCCCTGTGCGCCACCTGCACAGGGGGTCGTTCCTTCAGGGACCGGAGCCGCCCAATACCCCGGCCCGCCGCTGCGTCAGCCGGTGGCCGTCACCCCCCGGCCGGCAGCGCGCCGGGGAAGAACCGTCGGCCAGTGGGCCAGCGCGGCCGTCGCCGCGTACCAGGCCACCGCCCCCGCCGCCACGGCGAACCAGCCGCCGACCTTCGCGAGACTGCCGTTGTCCGCGAACTGTGCGATCGCGAGGAACACGAGGGAGACGAAGAGCAACCCGTAGGTGCCCTGGGTGAGTTGGTCCCCGCCCGCGAGGGTCAGGGTGAGGGTCACGAGGGCGAACAGCAGCAGGAAGAGTCCCGCCGCGTTGGCGGACACGGTGTCACCGGCCGCGAGGGCCCAGGTGAACCACAGGGCGCCGAGCGCCGCGTAGGCCGTACCTGTCGGCACGTCACGGTCGCGGAAGGCGAACAGACCGGCGACGAAGAGCGCAACGCCGCCTACGTAGTGGGCCAGTGATACGGCGTCAGCGGCCGATACACCATTGATCGCGTCGGTGTGTCCGAGTCCGAAGGCCAACAGGGTGATACCCAGGGCGAGTCGGCCGACCACGGTAGTGGTTCCGCTTCCCGCGGAGACGTCGTTGTCCACGGCGGGGCTCCCTTCGTGCATGTGCAGTTGTGCGGTGACCGATATATGCCCTTCACAAAGGCACAAACACCTCTACGCACGAGTAGGTTCGCAGGGCACGCAAAGAAGGCCGATGCTTCCCACGGCTCATCTCACCTGGGACAACGGGGAGTTACGGAATCACAACGACGGAAGCGCGGAGCCCGACTACGGGATCACGATGACCGGCCGCTTCGCCCGCTTGGCGAGCCGCCCGGCGACGGACCCGAAGAGGCGTCCGACGATGCCGTGCGTGGAGCCCACGACGATCGCGTCCGCCTCGTACTCCCGCCCCACCTCTTCGAGTTCGTGGCAGATGTCGCCGCCGCGCTCGACCAGGATCCAGGGCACCTCGGCCAGATATTCCGCACAGGCGAGCTCGAGCCCGAGGACCTCGGTGCGGTGGTCCGGCACGTCGACGAAGACCGGTGGCTCGCAGCCGGCCCACACCGTGGTGGGCAGCCGGTTGGCGACGTGGACGATGATCAGGCCCGATCCGGAACGGTGGGCCATGCCGATCGCGTAGGCGAGGGCGCGCTCACTGGACGTGGAGCCGTCGAAGCCGACGACGACGCCGTGCTTGAACGCTGGATCGCAGGAATGACGTGACTCTTCCGCCGCCTGGGGCTCGGCCGCCGTGGGATCGGCGACGGGCCGCTTGCGGTCCGCGGGTTCGAAGAATTCGTGACCGGCCATGGCTGTCTCGGGGTTTTGATCCTTTATGGGAGGGACGACAGTGTGCGGCGGAGCTGTGTCCGGGAATCATCTTCCCAACCCCATACCCCCAAGGGTACGGCGGCACGCCTCCTAAGCCCAGATCCCGCCCACGGTGCGTGGGGGTTCCAGGGAGCATGCACGAGGGGGCGCCCGTAACGCAATGCTTGCTGCGCTGTACAGGCGGTTTGCACAGGATTCACTTGCCCGACGGCCGCTGCGGCGGGGGCGTACAGTGACCGACCGGTCGAACACGCGTTGAACACCGTGACCCAGGCCCCAGGGAGCACGCATGTCCGGACCGCAGCCCACCCCCGAGACTCCCGGCACGACCACCCCGCCCCAGGACACCGCGACCGACGTCGTCCGCTGGGCGGCCTTCAGCTGCGTCCTCGTCCCCGTGGTCCTCCTCTGGTACGGCAGCTCCCTCGCCGGCGCCACGGGCACGGCCTTCGGTCTCGCCGCCGTCACCGCCGTCTGCCGCCTCCTGCTGCGCCAGTCCGAACGCGGCGCGGCCCACCCTCCGGCCGAGGGGTACACGTCCCGTCGGGGCCGCCATCACAGGAGCGGCACGGGTGCTCACAGAGGCGGGCGTCACACTGGGGGAAATACACCGGTCGGTTGACCGGTTTCCGCGCACGCGCCCGACGCTTTTCAGCCAACTTCCGGCCACCGCGCATCCCTTGCCCGAACCACCCCCCAACCCCCGTTCCACCTGCACGGAAAGGGGCTCGGGGGGCCCGCGTACCCTACGGGGATTGGCCACTGCGACAAGGCGCACTTCCCTGCACGGCCCACGAGTGCAACGCTTCGTGATCGAATGCTTCACGCCAAGTTGCCATGTCGACAATGTGCCGGTTGCCTAACTGGGTCACCCCGGCACCACGGGACACAGTAGATTCGATCTTGACGTCTTACGGCGGGGGACTCGTGCAGGACCGAGGGGAAACGTGCAGGAGCGACACAACCGAGGAGCCGCGACCACCGAGGGGGGCTTAGCAGTATGAGCCACGACTCCACTGCCGCGCCGGAAGCCGCGGCCCGGAAGCTTTCCGGGCGACGCCGCAAGGAGATCGTCGCGGTGCTGCTGTTCAGCGGCGGCCCCATCTTCGAGAGTTCCATACCGCTGTCGGTGTTCGGAATCGACCGCCAGGACGCCGGCGTGCCGCGCTATCGACTGCTGGTGTGCGGGGGCGAAGAAGGCCCGCTGCGGACCACCGGAGGGCTGGAACTCACCGCGCCGCATGGCCTGGAGGCGATCTCGCGCGCCGGCACGGTCGTCGTACCGGCCTGGCGCTCGATCACGTCTCCGCCGCCGGAGGATGCGCTCGACGCACTGCGCCGGGCGCACGAGGAAGGCGCCCGCATAGTCGGGCTGTGCACCGGCGCCTTCGTGCTCGCGGCTGCGGGCCTGCTGGACGGCCGCCCCGCGACCACCCACTGGATGTACGCGCCGACGCTGGCCAAGCGTTACCCGTCGGTGCACGTCGATCCGAGAGAACTCTTCGTCGACGACGGCGACGTGCTGACGTCCGCCGGGACGGCGGCCGGAATCGATCTCTGTCTCCACATCGTGCGGACGGACCACGGCAACGAGGCGGCCGGTGCGCTGGCCCGTCGTCTGGTGGTCCCGCCGCGCCGCTCGGGCGGTCAGGAGCGCTACCTCGATCGATCTCTACCAGAGGAGATCGGCGCCGACCCGCTCGCCGAGGTCGTCGCCTGGGCGCTGGAGCACCTCCACGAGCAGTTCGACGTGGAGACCCTCGCCGCGCGCGCCTACATGAGCCGTCGTACGTTCGACCGCCGCTTCCGGTCCCTGACCGGCAGCGCGCCGCTGCAGTGGCTGATCACCCAGCGGGTGCTGCAGGCGCAGCGGCTCCTTGAGACGTCGGACTACTCGGTGGACGAGGTCGCGGGCCGCTGCGGCTTCCGCTCGCCGGTGGCCCTGCGCGGCCACTTCCGCCGTCAGCTGGGGTCGTCTCCGGCGGCCTACCGCGCCGCGTACCGCGCCCGCCGTCCGCAGGGCGACAAGCCGGCGGAAGTGGAGGGGACGACCGGGCCTGCGACGCCCGGCCCCTCGCTGCATCCGGAGGGCCCGGTTCCGCTGCAGAGCCGCCGGGCGGCGGCCAGCACGGTGGGTTCGGGACCGTCACTGGCATCCGCCGCCGCCGCGGAAAACGGACGTGAGGCCTACGCGGGCCGAGCAAGCGTGCCGGGGCAACGCAGCGGTACGTGAGCCGGAGAGGGCAGCGGCACATGAGCCGGAAACGGTGCATCTCGAACGCCGGACGGGCACTTCCAGCCCGTCCGGCGTTCGAGGACGAGGCCGTTCAGGCCGAAGCGGGGTCCGGGGGCGGCGGCCCCCGGTGCAGGTCCACTGCACCACCGGGCATCACAAAAGCGGTCGTCAGCTTTAGGGTGGTCGCATGAACGATCGCATGGTGTGGATCGACTGCGAGATGACCGGCCTCTCGCTGTCCGACGACGCGCTCATCGAGGTGGCCGCCCTCGTCACCGACTCCGAGCTGAACATCCTCGGCGACGGTGTGGACATCGTCGTCCGTCCGCCGGACCGGGCACTGGAGACGATGCCGGAGGTGGTGCGTCAGATGCACACTGCGTCCGGGCTGCTGGAGGAACTCTCCGGCGGCACGACCCTGACGGACGCGGAGGAGCAGGTCCTCTCCTACGTCCGCGAACACGTCAAGGAACCCGGCAAGGCCCCGCTGTGCGGCAACTCGGTCGGCACCGACCGCGGCTTCCTGCTCCGGGACATGCCGACGCTCGAGGACTACCTCCACTACCGGATCGTCGACGTGTCGAGCGTCAAGGAGCTCGCCCGGCGCTGGTACCCGCGGGCCTACTTCAACAGCCCGGAGAAGAACGGCAACCACCGCGCCCTGGCCGACATCCGCGAGTCCATCGCGGAACTGCGCTACTACCGCGAGGCGATCTTCGTCCCTCAGCCCGGCCCCGACTCCGAGACCGCCAGGTCGATCGCCGCGAAGCACGTCCTGCCCGCACAGTAAAAGGCGTGCGCGAGCACCCCTTCGGACCCTGTACACTTTTTCTCGGCCGGTCGGAGAGCCACGAAGTGATCCGCCGGACGTGGTGGGTGTAGCTCAGCTGGTAGAGCACCTGGTTGTGGTCCAGGATGCCGCGGGTTCGAGTCCCGTCACTCACCCTGAGTAATCAGCCGGTGACCCTGGAAAACAGGGTCACCGGCTGATTCGTTTCCCGAGAGGCGACTCATGTACGCCGACACCATCCGCACCCCGCGCCTCGACGTCCTCCCCCTCCATGTCTCGCACGCCGCCGAGATGACCGTCGTTCTCTCCGACCCGGCCCTGCACACCTTCATCGGCGGTAGCCCCAGCTCCCCCGACGACCTGCGTCTGCGCTACGAACGCCTCGTCGCCGGCTCCCCCGACCCCTCCGTCTCCTGGTGCAACTGGGTGCTGCGGGAGAAGGAGGAGTCCCGGCTGGTGGGGACCGTGCAGGCGACGGTGACGGGGGCGTTCACGGAGATCGCCTGGGTCGTCGGCACTCCCTGGCAGGGGCGCGGCTTCGCCTCCGAGGCGGTGTGTGGGCTCGTCGCCTGGCTGGAGCGGCAGTCCGTGCGTACGGTCGTCGCCCACATCCATCCCGAGCACGCCGCCTCGGCGGCGGTGGCCCGGGCTGCCGGGCTGGCACCGACGGACGAGGAGCAGGACGGCGAGCTGCGCTGGCGGCTGGCCCTACCCCACTGAGCTCGCCGCCCGCCACGCGGCCGCCAACTCCCGTACGCCCGCGAACCGTTCGCCCGGATCCGCCCGCGTCCCCCGCTCCACCACCGCCAGCTGCCCCGCCGTACCCCGCCACGCGCGCTCGTCGTCACCGGCGTCCAGGAGGAGGCGGGCCGTGCGGGAGAGGGCGTGGACGGTCGTGCGGATGTCGATCACCGAACCGCGCCGCCACTCCTCCGGGGCCATGTAGCGGCGCGAGCCCGGGAGGCGGTCCTCCGTCAGGACGAAGGGGCCCGGGCGGTACTCGTCCAGGTCGATGAGGTGGACGGCGTCGGCGTCGAAGTCGTAGAGGAACGCTCCGTCGTAGAGGTCCACGGCCACGTGGCTCGCGGCCTCCACGGCCAGGTGGGCGTCGAGGATGCGGTCCAGGGCGCGGAGGATGCGGGGGACGGGGAGGGTGCGGAAGCGGGAGCGCGCTTCGGCGCCGTACAGGAGATCGCCCGGGTGCCAGGGCATCACCACCGCCGTACGGCCGCCGTCCCGTACGGCGATGCGGTGGAGCTGCGGGACGATCACCGGGTGGCGTACCGCCCGGTGGAAGGACCACGCACGGTCCAGGGAACGCCGGGCGCGGTCGGTCGTCGCCTCCTTGACGAACCAGCGGGCGCCGTCCGGGAGTTGGACTCCGTACGACACACAGCCCGAGTCCTGTTCGCGGAAGGCCCGGAACACCTCGCCCACCGAGCGGAGGTACGGCTCGACGGCGGGAATCCCGTCAACGTCCAGCAGGGGATGGGCAGTCATGGGCATCAGCATGCGTGCCGGGGTGGGGCGAGCGGGGGCAGGGGTTCGGCGTACGGCCCGCTCGGGGATCAGGAAGACGTGCGCGTCACCAGTTCCGTCGCCAGGACCACCTGGTGGCGTTCCAGGTCGCGCGACACCGCCGGGCGGCGGTCGGCGATCTCGCCGAGGAGGAGGTCGATCATGCGGCGGCCCATCTCCTCGATGGGCTGGCGGACGCTGGTGAGCGGTGGGTCCATGTGGCGGGCGATGGCCGAGTCGTCGTAGCCGACGAGCGCCACGTCGTCGGGGATGCCGCGGCCCTTCTCACGCAGGACCTGGCGGGCCCCGGCCGCCATCACGTCGGAGCCCGCGAAGACCGCGTCCAGGTCGGGGCAGCGGTCGAGGAGTCTCGTCATCGCCCGGCGGCCGCCCTCCTCGGTGAAGTCGCCCGGCTCGATCAGGTGCTCGTCGACCTCGTGGCCCGCCCCGCGCAGGGCGTCCCGGTAGCCGTCGACGCGGCGTTGGGCGCCGTAGACGTCGAGGCGACCGGTGATGTGCGCGATCTTGTGGCGGCCCCGGTCGATGAGGTGCTCGACCGCCGAGCGGCCGCCGCCGTAGTTGTCCGAGTCCACCGAGGTCAGCGTCTCCGCCGCCGACCGGGGGCCGCTGATCACCGCCGGGATCTCCAGCTGGGACAGCAGGTCGGGGAGCGGGTCGTCCGCGTGCACCGAGACCAGCAGGACGCCGTCGACGCGGTGGGCGGCCAGGTACTGGGCCAGGCGGCGACGTTCGCGGTCGCCGCCCGCGAAGATCAGCAGGAGCTGCATCTCCGTGTCGGACAGCTCGGCGCCGACGCCCTTCAGCATGTCCGAGAAGTACGGCTCCGCGAAGAAGCGGGTCTCCGGTTCGGGGACGACGAGGGCGATCGCGTCCGTCCGGTTCGCGGCAAGGGCGCGGGCGGCCGTGTTGGGAACGTAGCCGAGCTCGGCTACGGCCGCCTCGACCGCGGCGCGGGTCGCGTCGCTGACCCGGGGCGAGCCGTTGATCACCCGGGAGACGGTGCCGCGGCCCACGCCGGCGCGGGCAGCGACCTCTTCGAGCGTGGGCCGGCCCCCACTCCGACTCCGCGCTCCGTGGCCTGTTGCCATTGGCTCTGCCCTCCCGTGGACCTACGTTGGCCTGGAATCTAACAGCCTTGTCAGCTGCGACGACGGCCGCCGGGGCGGGACCGTCCCGGCCCGGGGAGCCCCCGGGGAGACCCGAATACCGGACCATGTGATTCCACTTAACATCCCGATAACTGAACACATGACTCCGTGTCCGCTCCCTTGACACCCCCGCTCGAACCGACGAACCTTCAACTCATCACCTGTGGGAGCGCTCCCACAGTACCTGACACATACACATCCCGCACGTTCCCCGCCCGAGCCGCAGCGAGCAACAACGGGCCCAACCAATGCAGTTGGCCGGGGGGTCGGCACGTCAGGCAACAGGAGGACGCAATGCGCACGAGTACCCGCCGGTCCCACCGGGTGGTGGCCCTCGCGGCCGTCGCCGCGCTGGCCACGGGACTGCTGGCCGGCTGCGCCAGTGACGACGACTCGTCGGGCTCGGACAACGGCGGCGGCGGCAATGCCAAGGGCAAGACCACGTTGACCGTCGGTACCTTCGGTGTGTTCGGCTACAAGCAGGCCGGTCTCTACGACGAGTACATGAAGCTGCACCCGGACATCAGCATCAAGGAGAACGTCACCACCCGTACCGACGTGTACTGGCCGAAGGTTCTCACCCGGCTGCAGGCGGGTTCCGGCACCGACGACATCCAGGCGATCGAGGTCGGCAACATCACCGAGGCCGTGCAGACGCAGGGCAACAAGTTCGTCGACCTCGGCAAGGACGTCGACAAGTCCCAGTGGCTGAGCTGGAAGAACGCCCAGGCCACCACCAAGGACGGCAAGCTGATCGGGCTCGGCACGGACACCGGCCCGATGGCGATCTGTTACCGCAAGGACCTCTTCAAGAAGGCCGGCCTGGAGACGGACCGCACCAAGCTCGCCGCGCAGTGGAAGGGCGACTGGGCGAAGTACGTCGACGTGGGCAAGGAGTACATGAAGAAGGCGCCGAAGGGCACCAAGTTCGTGGACTCGGCGTCCTCGGTGTACAACGCGGCGCTCGGCGGCGCGAGCCAGCGCTACTACGACAACGACAGCGGCAAGGTCGACTGGGACAAGTCCCAGGGCGTGAAGTCCTCTTGGGACGTCGCGATGACGGTGGCGACCAGCGGCATGTCGGCGAAGCTGAAGCAGTTCGACAAGCCGTGGGACCAGGGCTTCGCCAACGCCACCTTCGCCACGGTGGCCTGCCCGGCCTGGATGATCGGCTACATCGAGCAGAAGTCCGGTGACTCCGGCAAGGGCAACTGGGACGTGGCGGCGGCCCCGACCGCGTCCAACTGGGGCGGCTCCTTCCTCGGCGTGCCGACGGCGGGCAAGCACCAGAAGGAGGCCATCGCCCTGGCCAAATGGCTGACCGCGCCCGCGCAGCAGGCGAAGGTCTTCGCCAAGCAGGCCAGCTTCCCGTCCACCCCGTCGGTGTACTCGACCCTGAAGCCGGCCGCGGACACCACGGCGTACTTCTCGGACGCACCGATCACCCAGATCTTCGGGGACTCGGCGAAGACCATCCCGGTCCAGTACTTCGGTATCAAGGACCAGCCGATCAACACCGCGATCACCGACGTCGGCATCCTCCAGGTCGAGCAGAAGGGCAAGAGCCCGACACAGGGCTGGGACGCCGCCAAGAACGAGATCAAGGACGTGCTCGGCCAGTGACAGGCTCCAAGCAGGCTCTCGCGCATCCCGCGTCGAGCGCCGAGGCCGCGTCCGGCGAACAGCCGGGCGCGGCCCGGGGCGCTCACGGTCACGGTACGCCGCCCCCGGGCCCCGACTCGTGGCGCAGCCGGCTGTACCGCTGGGACATGAAGGCGTCGCCGTACGCGTTCATCGCCCCCTTCTTCATCATCTTCGGGGCGTTCTCGCTGGTCCCGCTGCTGTATACGGCCTGGTACTCGCTGCACGACGTGCAGCTGTCCTCGCTGGACCAGCAGACCTGGGCGGGTCTGGACAACTACAAGAACCTGCTCACCTCGGACTTCTTCTGGAACGCCCTCAAGAACACCTTCACCATCGGTGTGATCTCGACCGTCCCGCAGCTGATGGCCGCCCTCGGTCTGGCGCACCTGCTCAACTACCGGCTGCGCGGCTCGACCGTGTGGCGGGTCGTGATGCTCACCCCGTACGCCACCTCAGTGGCCGCCGCGACCCTGGTCTTCACGCTGCTGTACTCCTGGGACGGCGGCATGATCAACTGGTTCCTGCACTTCGTGGGGATCGACCCGATCAACTGGCGTGAATCCGACTGGGGTTCGCAGTTCGCCGTGTCCTCGATCGTGATCTGGCGGTGGACCGGTTACAACGCGCTGATCTATCTGGCGGCGATGCAGGCGATCCCGGTCGACCTGTACGAGTCGGCCTCGCTCGACGGCGCCAACCGCTGGCAGCAGTTCCGGCATGTGACGGTCCCGCAGCTGCGGCCCACGATCCTGTTCACGGTGGTCGTCTCCACGATCGGCGCGACCCAGCTCTTCGGCGAGCCCCTGCTGTTCGGCGGGGTCAGCGGCTCGAAGGGCGGCTCCGAGCACCAGTACCAGACGCTCGGCCTGTACATGTACGACCAGGGCTGGATCATCGGCAACCTCGGCAAGGCGTCCGCGATCGCCTGGTCGATGTTCCTGATCCTGCTGATCGTCGCCGTGATCAATCTGCTGTTCACCCGACGTATGAGGAAGTCCCAATGACCACCAGTGACCTGGCGTTGCCTCATCAGGTGCAGCGCAAGAAGGGCCGCAGCCGTCGTGTGATGGGCGCGGGCAAGCAGCTGCACGCGGGTCCGGTGACCTACCTCGTGCTGACCGTCTTCGCGCTGCTCTCGCTGGCGCCCCTGGTGTGGACGGCGATCGCGGCCTCGCGCACCGACCGGAGGCTGGCCGAGACGCCGCCGCCGCTGTGGTTCGGCGGGAACCTGTTCAAGAACCTGGAAGCCGCCTGGGACCAGGCCGGCATGGGCACCGCGATGTTCAACAGCACGGTGGTCGCGGGCACCATCACCGTCGCCACGGTGCTGTTCTCCACCCTCGCCGGATTCGCCTTCGCCAAGCTGCAGTTCCGGTTCTCCAGCGTTCTGCTGCTGCTGACCATCGGCACGATGATGATCCCGCCGCAGCTGGCCGTCGTACCGCTGTATCTGTGGATGAGCGACCTGGGCTGGTCGAACCAGCTGCAGACGGTCATCCTGCCCACGCTCGTGACGGCGTTCGGCACGTTCTTCATGCGGCAGTACCTGGTGCAGGCGCTGCCGACCGAGCTGATCGAGGCGGCCCGGGTGGACGGTGCGAGCAGTCTGCGGGTGGTGTGGCACGTGGTGTTCCCGGCGGCGCGGCCCGCGATGGCCGTACTGGGCCTGCTGACCTTCGTGTTCGCCTGGAACGACTTCCTGTGGCCGATCATCGCCCTCAACCAGCAGAACCCGACCGTGCAGGTCGCCCTCAACTCGCTCGGCACCGGTTACGTCCCCGACCAGGCCGTGATCATGGCGGGCGCGCTGCTGGGCACGCTGCCGCTGCTGATCGCCTTCATCCTGTTCGGCAAGCAGATCGTGGGCGGCATCATGCAGGGCGCGATCAAGGGCTGACGCCCGCCCACCCCGTTCTCGCCGTACGCCCTCCGGGGCCGGGTCACCGCAGCCTCGGCCCCTCTCCTCCCTCTCCCCCACTCCCCCACTCCCCCTCCAACTCTTCGGTCTGAACGACCACTTATGGGAGCGCTTCCATGCTTGAGTCCGCACAACCGGCGACGACACCGGTGACCTTTCCCCCCGCCTTCCTCTGGGGCGCCGCGACCTCCTCCTACCAGATCGAGGGGGCGGTGCGGGAGGGCGGCCGCACGCCCTCCATCTGGGACACCTTCAGCCACACGCCGGGCCGGACGGCCGGCGGCGAGCACGGTGACATCGCTGTCGACCACTACCACCGGTACCGCGACGACGTGGCGCTCATGGCCGAGCTGGGCCTTTCCGCGTACCGCTTCTCCATTTCCTGGTCGCGGGTGCAGCCGACGGGGCGGGGGCCGGCCGTACAGGTGGGCCTGGACTTCTACCGACGGCTCGTGGACGAGCTGCTCGCGCACGGCATCAAGCCGGCCGTCACCCTCTATCACTGGGATCTGCCGCAGGAGTTGGAGGACGCGGGCGGCTGGCCGGAGCGGGACACGGCGCTGCGGTTCGCCGACTACGCGCAGATCGTCGGGGAGGCGCTGGGCGACCGGGTGGAGCAGTGGATCACGCTCAACGAGCCGTGGTGCAGCGCCTTCCTGGGCTACGGCTCCGGGGTGCACGCGCCGGGCCGTACCGAGCCGGAGGCCTCGCTCAAAGCCGCGCACCATCTCAACCTGGCGCACGGGCTGGGCACTTCGGCCCTGCGGTCGGTGATGCCGGCCCGCAACTCGGTCGCGATCAGCCTCAACTCGTGCCCGGTCAGGCCGTTTTCACAGGACCCCGCGGACGTGGCGGCGGCACGGAAGATCGACGACCTGGCCAACGGCGTCTTCCACGGCCCGATCCTGCACGGGGCGTACCCGGATTCGCTGTTCGCGGCGACCGAGCTGATCACGGACTGGTCGTACGTCCTCGACGGCGACCTGAGCGCGATCAACCAGCCGCTGGACGCGCTCGGCCTCAACTACTACACGCCGACGCTGGTTTCGGCGGCGGACGCCCCGGTGGCCGGCCCGCGCACCGACGGCCACGGCGTCAGCGACCACTCCCCCTGGCCGGGCGCGGACGACGTCGTCTTCCACGTCACTCCGGGTGAGCGCACGGAGATGGGCTGGTCGATCGACCCGACGGGCCTGCACGAGCTGATCATGCGGTACTCGCGGGAGGCACCGGGCCTGCCCCTCTACATCACGGAGAACGGCGCGGCCTACGACGACAAGCCCGACCCCGATGGCCGCGTCCACGACCCCGAGCGCATCGCCTATCTGCAGGGCCACCTCTCGGCGGTACGCCGGGCGATCACCGACGGCGCGGACGTCCGCGGCTACTTCCTGTGGTCCCTGCTGGACAACTTCGAGTGGGCGTACGGCTACAGCAAGCGCTTCGGCGCGGTGTACGTCGACTACGCGACCCTGGCCCGTACGCCCAAGTCGAGTGCCCTCTGGTACGGGCAGGCGGCGCGGACGGGGACGCTGCCTCCGGTGGAGGCCTACTAGCGGGGGGCGGGGCGCGGCGCCGAGGGGGCGCCGCGCCCCGGCTTCACAGGGACCGCTCAGACAGCACGCAGCGGTCTCTCAGCGCGACGGAGTTCGATCGGTTCCGCAGGGTGAGTCGACCCTGCGGGACCACGGAGGACGTCATGGGATTCATCGCGCTCCTGCTGCCGCTGCTGCTCATCGGCGGGGCGGTGGCGTTCGCCACCCGGCGGCGGGCGGGCGAGCCGGCACCCGGTCAGGTGCAGCAGTCGTACGACGCGAGCGCCGACGCCGGCGCCGAGGCGCACCGCTGGGTGGAGTTGCTCGGCGGCAGCCTGTCCACGCTGGACGCGGGCGGGAACAAGGCCGCCCAACAGGCCCTGGCGGACGCCACGGAGAGGCACCGGGCGGCCCGGGGCCGGCTCGCCACCGCCTACTCCCCCGCCCAGTACGCGCTGGTCGCGCAGACCGCCGTCGAGGGCCTGCACCATCTCCGCGTCGCCCGCACCGCCCTGGGCCTCGACCCGGGTCCCGCGGTGCCGACCTCGGGGCTGGGCGGCGGTCGGATCACGGTCGGCGGGCAGACGTACACCGCCTCCGGCCGGCCGGGGGCGGCGAATCCGTACTACTACCCCGGCGGTGTGGTCGGCGGGCGTACGGTACCCGGCGGCTGGTACAGCGCGCCGTGGTGGAAGACCGCGCTGGTGGCCGGTGCGGCGGGGGTCGGCGGGATGCTGCTGGCCGACGCGATCTTCGACGGGTTCCACCATCCGCACGGGCCGGGACCCGGTGGTTTCGGGGCGGGTGACTTCGGCGGGCCCGGGCCGTTCTGACGTGAGTGCGCCCCGGCCGGATGGGGGGGAAGACCGGCCGGGACGCATCAGCCCCCGTTCCGCAGTGGTCAGTTGAAGGTGCCGAACGCCTTCGAGAAGGCGTTCTTGTCCTGGTCGATGGAGCTGCACGTGGCGTCCGCCGAGGGCTTCGGGCCGCCCGCGCATGCCTTGTCGCGGGTCGCCGACCACATCGAGAGCCAGCCGAGGCCCTTGGACTTGGCGAAGTTCACCAGCTGGGTGGCGTCGTCGACCTTGAAGATCTCCGACGCGACGTCGTTGACGCCGATCATCGGGGTGACGGCGACCGCCTTCCAGGCCGCGCTGTCCGACAGCCCGAGCACGCTCTTGACCTGGGCCTGCGTGGCGGTGGCGGCCTGCTCGGCGTAGGTGCCCATGTCGCCGCTGTACGAGGCGCCGTAGTCCATCGCCATGATGTTGACGGCCGCGATCTTCACGCCGTTGGACTTGGCGTTGGACAGCAGGTTCACGCCGTCCTGGGTGAGGCCCTCGGGCATGACCGGCAGCGTGAACGAGACGTCCAGATCCGGGTGTTGGGCCTGCAGCTCGGCTATCGCCTTCGCGCGGTTGGTGTTCGCCGTGGTGTTGGGCAGCGCGCCGCCCTCCACGTCGAAGTCGACCTTGGTCAGCTTGTACGCGTCCACGACCTTGCCGTACGCCGCCGCCAGCGCGTCCGCCGAGGAGCAGGTCGTGGCCAGTTCCGAACCGGACGCGCCGCCGAAGGAGACGCGGACGTCACCGCCCTTGGCGCGCAGCGCGCCGATCTGCGAGGCCACGGCGTCGCTGCCGAGATCGCTCACGCCGCCCCACTTGGGCGTGCAGCCGCCGCCGTCGGTGACGAAGGCGAGGTTGTAGTTCTTCACGCCGGTCGCGTCGGCGCTCGCGAGCAGGTCGAAGGCGGGGTAGAGGGACGTGTCGACGTACGGGGCGAAGCCCGCGCTCGCCGTGGTGCCGGAGCCGGAGCTCTGGGACGGGGTGGGGGTGGGCGTCGCGGTCCTGGTCGGCGTGGCCGTGGGGGTGGAGGTCGGTGTCGAGGTGGGCGTCGCGGACTGGGTCGGGCGGCCGCTGGGCTCGGGCGTCGCGCCGTCGTCGGCGGAGCACTTGGCGTCGTCGATGAGACAACTCTTCGGGTCGGCACTCCCGTTGACGACGAAGCCGACGGTGACGGACTTGCCGGGCGCGAGGCCGTCGGTGTCCCACTTGGCCGGCGTCACGGTGACGTGCTGTCCGCTCACACTGGACTCTGCGTTCCACAGCGAGCTGAGTCTGGAGCCGGAGGGCAGGTCGAACTCGAGCTTCCAGGCCTTCTCGGTCTGGCCGCTGTTGTTGGTGACGACGTACTGCGCGGTGTAGCCCGTCGACCAGTCACTGGTCTTGGTGTACGCGGCGCCGATGCCGGCCGCCTGCGCGGTGCCGGTGAGCAGGATCGCGCCGCCACCGATCACGGCCGCGGCGACAGCTCCGCCGATCGCCTTGTTCCTGCCACTGACCTTGCGCCGGTGCGTGCTCATGCGCGTGCCTGCCTTCGCTGTTCACGGGGGTTCCCAGGGACTTCCGGGGACGTCCGGGGATTTCCGGGGTGGGGGTGCGGCAGCACGCTAGCGATCCGGAATCGGGCAAAGTGCCTGATCCGGACGGGGGTTGAGGAACTTAGGGTGCGCTTAAGGAAGGGATCGGGGGCGGTTAAAGGTAGAGACCAATCTGCCCTGCCGGCGGCGCCGTACGGACCGGTGGCCCCGCCCGCCGGGCGTCCGCTCCCGCCCGTCCAGCTGGATCCAGATCCGCACCTCGGTCCCGCCGAGGACCGACGACCCGATCCGCACGTCCCCGCCGGTCGACTCCGCGAGCCGGCGCACGATGTCCAGCCCGAGACCGGTCGAGCCGTCGCTGCCGGAGCCCCGGCCGCGCGCCATCGCCGCCTCCGGGTCGGAGATGCCCGGGCCGGCGTCCGAGACGAGGACGATCACCGCGTCCTCGCCGTTGTGCAGGTCGACCGCGAAGGCCGTGCCCTCGGCGGTGTGCCGGAACACGTTGCCGAGCAGGGCGTCCAGCGCGGCCGCGAGGTCCGCCCGGGCCACGGGAATGCGCACCGGCCGGTCGGCGCCGGCCACCCGCCACTTGCGGCCCTCGTCCTCGGCCAGCGCGGACCAGAACCCCATCCGCTCGCGGACGACCGCGGCCGCGTCGCACCCGGCGCCGGGTCCGGCCGCCGCGGTCTGCGGCTTGGCGTCCCGCGCCGTCCGGATGATGGTGTCGACCTCGCGCTCCAGCTGGGCGACGGCGGCCCGGGTCTGGTCGGCGGCGGGCCCGTCGCCGAGCGAGGCCGCGTTCAGCCGCAGCACGGTCAGCGGGGTGCGCAGCCGGTGGGACAGATCCGCCGCCAACTCCCGCTCGTTCGCCAGGAGTTGTACGACCTGGTCGGCCATGGAGTTGAACGCGACGGCGGCCAGCCGCAGTTCGGTCGGCCCTTCCTCCGGCACCCTCACCCCCAGCTTGCCCTCCCCCAGTTCGTGCGCCCCCTCGACCAGTTTCTGCGCGGGCTGCACCATCCGTACGCCCAGCCGGTCGGCGACCGCGACCGAGCCGACGATCAGCGCGATACCGACACCCGCGAGCACCGCCCAGGCCATGCCCACGCCGTTACTGACCTCGGACTCGGGGACGTACACCTCGACGACGGCGATCGCGCCGGAGCTCAGCGCGACCGGCTGGAGCAGCGTGGAGCCGCCGGAGACCTCGGTGGTGGAGGCGCGGCCCAGCTTGCGCACGGTCGCGATGTCCTTGTCGGCGGCGCGCTGCCGGCCGATGTCGACGGCCGACTGTCCGGCGGACGCGGGTATGTGCACCGCCATGCCGGAGTCCGAGCCCGCGGAGGCGACGACGCGCTCCAGCTGGTCTCGCTCGGTGGTGATGGACAGCGCCGGGGCGACCGCGGCCGCCTCCCGCTCGGCGTTGGAGAACGCGCGGTCCCGGGCCATCTCCTTGATGACGAGCCCGAGCGGCACCGCGAAGGCGACCACGACCATGGCGGTGACCGCCAGGCAGACCTTGACCAGTGCCCATCTCATCGCGGCGGCTCCGCTCCCTCGGCGGCGGGCGGCTCCAGCTTCACTCCGACACCCCGCAGGGTGTGCAGATAGCGCGGCCGCGCGGCCGTCTCGCCCAACTTCCGCCGCAGCCACGACAGATGGACGTCGATGGTCTGGTCGTCACCGTACGACTGCTGCCACACCTCGGCGAGGAGTTCCTTGCGCGGTACGACGACGCCGGGCCGCCCGGCCAGGAAGGCGAGCAGGTCGAACTCGCGGCGGGTGAGGTCGAGCCGGACGCCGTCCAGTTCGGCCTGGCGGCGCAGAGGGTCGACGGTGAGGCCGCCGACCCGGATGACGGTGGACGGCGGGGCGTCCGTGGGGGCGGACCGGGACCGTCGTAGGACCGCCGCCATCCGTGCGGAAAGGTGGTCGACGGAGAACGGCTTGGTCAGGTAGTCGTCCGCGCCCGCGTTCAGCAGCCGGACGATCTCCGTCTCGTCGTCCCGCGCGGTGGCGATGATCACCGGCACGTCGGTGATACCGCGCAGCATCTTCAGGGCCTCGGACCCGTCCAGATCGGGCAGTCCGAGATCGAGGATGACCACGTCGAAACGGAAATGGGCGACCTCGCGCAGCGCCTCCAGCGCCGTCCCGACACTGCGCACGGTGTGCGCGGCATCGGTCAGGTGCCGGATCAGCGCCGAGCGCACGAACTGGTCGTCCTCGACCACGAGCACACTTGCCATGCGCGGCACCGTACGCCATGCGGGCGAGCCCGGTCCGGGCCTGTGGACAACTCCAGCCTGTGGACAAGCAGTGGGACACCGGTGGGGCGCGTGAGGCAGTATGGCCGCGATGCGCAGAGGACTCGTACACGTACTGGCTTGGACGCTCGCCACGGGCGCGGCGGTCACGCTGTCGTGGTGGGGTGTCCACACGGTGATGGCGGGCACGGCGTACGACCCGCCGCGCGCCCTGCCGATCACGGCGGCCGACGCGACCACGCAGGAGGCGAAGCCGCTGGCGTCGTCGACGAAGCGGCCGTCCCCGTCGCCGTCGAAGAGCGCGTCGGGCAAGCCGTCCCCGACCCTCACGCCGACCCCCTCGAAGACCCCCGCGACCACCCCCACCCCTTCCCCCTCGACCTCCACGTCCGGCCAGGTCAAGGCCTACGACACCGACGGCGGGCGGGCAGTCTTCGACCTCGGCGAGGCGTCCGCGACGCTCGTGTCGGCGACCCCGGGAGCGGGCTGGTCGATGCAGGTGTGGAAGACGGAGACCTGGATCCGGGTGGAGTTCAGCTCGGGCGCGGACCGGGTGTCGGTGATGTGCACCTGGCACGACGGGCCGCCGCATGTGGACGTGGGGACCTACTAGTTCGCGGAAGGCGGACGGCCAGGGGCGGCTAGGGCCCTTCTGATGGATCTCCGTGGAAGAAGGAGCGGCGTTCGGTGCGTGCGATCGGCGTGCGGCGTGGAGGGTCATGTGGCGGAGCCACCTGGCCCTTCGCGCCGTGCGGTGAGCGTGCGTGCCGGGCGTCGCGACGCCGCGGACATCCATCAGAAGGGCCCTAGCGGAACACCGAGGGCGGCGGGGCCGGGGAGGCGACCGCCGCCGCGTCCGTGACCGGGGTGGCCCCGCCGGTGAAGTCCAGTAGTGCGCGGCCGTGTTCGACCCGGCCGGGGTGCGGGTCGGAGGCGGCGCGGCGGGTCAGTTCCGGAATCGGCAGCGGGGCGTCGGAGGCGACGAGGACCGCGTTGCCGAACCGCTTGCCGCGCAGGACGGTCGGGTCGGCCACCAGCGCGAGTTCCTGGAAACGGGCGGCCGCGGTGGCGATCTGGCCGCGGAGATGGGCGAGCGGCGGGCCGTCGGCGACGTTGGCGGCGTAGACACCGGTCGGCTTCAGCACCCGGCGGACGTCGTCGAGGAACTCGCCCGAGGTCAGATGGGCGGGCGTACGGGCGCCGCTGAACACATCGGCGATGACGAGGTCGGCCCAGCCGTCGAGCACCTTGGCGAGCCCTTCGCGGGCGTCGACGGAACGCACCCGGATCCGGGCGTTCGGGTCCAACGGCAGCTCCCGGCGCACCAGTTGGACGAGCGCAGCGTCCCGCTCGACGACCTGCTGGGTGGAGCGGGGGCGGGTGGCGGCGACATAGCGGGCGAGGGTGAGTGCTCCGCCGCCGAGGTGCACGGCGTGCACGGGCCTGCCGGCCGGCGCGACGAGATCGATGACGTGCCCGAGCCGGCGCTGGTACTCGAAGGAGAGGTGAGAGGGATCGTCGAGGTCGACGTGCGACTGCGGCGCCCCGTCGATCAGCAGCGTCCAGGCCCGCGCCCGGTCCCGGTCGGGCAGGAGCTCGGCGAGCCCACCGTCGACGGCCTCGACGACGGCTTCCGCGCCGCCGCCTCCGCCACCGCGCCGGGGGTTCCTGGACTTTCCCATTGCGCCATTATCCGCAGCCCGGGGCGGCCACGCCTGCGCAGGGGGACGTCAGCGGCAGCTGTCCGCGGCCTCGATGATCCGTGCCGCCTCGCCCAGGGCTGCACGCAGGACGGCCGGGTCGGTCGCGAGGTCGGCCTCGCCGGGCGGGAGCAGCCAGTCCGAGCCCTCCACGGGCGGTTCGGGGTTCAGGCTCAGGCCCCGCCCGTTGGTCTCCGTACAGGAGCTGCCCGGGACGTCCCAGGCGGCGGCCGTACCGGGCGGCACCACGAAGCCCAGCGTCTTGCAGCCGTCGTCGTGCAGGACGGCACCGACCGCCTCGCCCGCCCCGCGCCGCAGGATGTCGACCGCCTCCAGGCCCTGCCGCGTGGGCACGGTGACCAGATCGCAGGCACCGTCGGCGAGGGGCGGCTCACTGCACTCCGGGGTCGGGGCGTGCCCCACCGTCGTCAATGGCGTTCGAGGAACGACGCTCTGACTGGTCTGCATCCCGGCCTCCACCACGGAACCCCTCCTTGAACGAAGCGGGTCGGGAGTTCGGGCGGCTCCCGGTCCGCAGGGTTCAACGCGGCGCCGCGTCAACGGCTACGGCGGAAGTCAGCCACAAAGGATGGCAGTTCATGGCAGATCCCGTATGAGATATCCGGTTTGTAGCCAAACCCTGCGTGGCGGGTCCGACACAGCAGGTACGTTCTTGCCCGCCGGAAGCAGGGCGCTACACGGACAACTCACCCTGAATCCGGCATGGTTCGACGGTTCGCACGAGAGGACCCGGCCATGGCGTCGTCAAAGGTGACCTCGTCCCAGCCCACGCCCACCCGGCCACCGCGGCCGAACCTCGTCTTCCGGCAGGTGCGCGGACAGCGCTCGCCGGCCGAGTTCGCCGCGGCGGTACGACGGGCCGCGCGCGAGATCGGGGAGCGGGTCAGCTGCGACGCGCGCTATGTCGGCCGGGTCGAGGCGGGCGAGATCCGCTGCCCCAACTACGCATACGAACGGGTGTTCCTGCACATGTTCCCCGGCCGCACGCTCACCGACCTGGGCTTCGCCTCCCGCGCGTCCGTACGCGGCCGCCGGGCGCCCACTCCCGGTGAGACGCAGGATCGGCACGAGCCGTATGACACGCAGGACACGCACAACACGCAGGACCCGTACGACCCGCAGGAACATCACGAGAGCCATGCGCTTCACGAGAACTACGAGGAGAGCGACGTGCTGCGTCGCGCATTCATGACCGGCGGGGGCGCCACGGTGGCCGCCGCCTCGCTGAGCCCGATCGGGCTCGCCTTCGACGCCGCGGCGGCGGGCCGTCCCGTCCGCCGCCCCGGGACGAACGACGCGTACGCGCTCGAAGAGGCCGTACGCAGAATCCGGCTGCTCGACGACCGGCACGGCGCGGACGGGCTCTACCGGCGCGCGTCGGCCCCGTTGCGCGCCGCCTACGCGCTGCTGGACGCCGGCGCCACCCGTCAGGCGACGGCCGACCGCCTCCACTCGGGCGCCGGTGAACTCGCCATCTCCGTCGGCTGGTTGGCGCACGACTCGGGGCGGTTCGACGACGCGCGCTCGCACTACGCGGAGGCGCTCGCGACCGCCCGGATGACCGGCGACGACGCCCTGGAGGCGCACGCCTTCTGCAACACGGCGTTCCTCGCGCGCGACGCCGGGCGCCCGCGCGAGGCGGTGCGGGCCGCGCAGGCCGCGCAACGCGTCGCGCGCCCCCTCGGCTCCCCTCGCCTGATGTCGCTGCTCGCGCTGCGCGAGGCGGGCGGCTGGGCCGGGCTCGCCGACCGCACCGGCTGCGAACAGGCACTCGTGCGCGCCCAGACCCTCTACGAGCGGGGCTCCTCGGACGCCGACCCCGAGTGGATGAGCTTCTACGGCGAGGCCGAGCTGGAGGGCCTGGAGGCGCAGTGCTGGTCGACGCTGGGCGACTGGCCGCGCGCCGCCCGCCACGCACACCGCGCGGCCCAGCTCCAGAACCCGCACTTCACCCGCAACATCGCCCTGTACACGGCCGAACTGGCCGACGACCTGGCGCGGGGCGGCCGCCCCGACGAGGCGGCGACGGCGGGAATGCGGGTGCTGGATCTGCTGGACCAGGTCCAGTCGTCACGGGTCCAGACGATGCTGGCGGGGACGGCACGGGTGCTCCTGCCGCACCGGCGGGCTTCGGGGGTGTCGGCGTTTCTGGAGAGGCATGCCTCGACACCGAGGTCGGCCTGAAGGCACCGGGCTTCGCCGGGGCCGGTTACCCGGCGAGGTGCCCCGAGTCGTTCCAGCTCTCGAGCGCCGGCTCCCCATAACCCCACCCGAGCACTGACAGGGACGTCGGATTCAGTCTGATCCGTGCCGCGAAATCGATCGGCAGCCCCAACCACCGCGCACCGATCGACCGCAGGATGTGCCCGTGCGCGAACACCAGCACGTCCCGGTCCTCCGCGCGCGCCCACGCCACCACCTCGTCGGCCCGGGAGGTCACCTCGGTGAGCGACTCGCCCTCCGGGACGCCGTCCCGCCAGATCAGCCACCCGGGCCGGACCGCCTGGATGTCGTCCGGCGTCATGCCCTCGTACGCGCCGTAGTCCCACTCCATCAGCGTGTCCCAGACGGCCGCCCGCTCGCCGAACCCGGCCAGCTCGCACGTCTCACGCGCGCGTGCCAGCGGGCTGGTGCGCACCTCGACCCCGGGCAGGCCCTCGAACGGCGCCCGGTGCAGCCGCTCGCCGAGCAGCTTGGCGCCGCGCCGGCCCTCCTCCAGGAGGGGCACGTCGGTCCTGCCGGTGTGCTTGCCGGACAGTGACCACTCGGTCTGTCCGTGCCGGGCCAGCAGGATGCGCGGTGCCATGAGCCGAGAGGCCTTTCCGGAGAAATCACAGGCGGAACCCCTCCATCATCGCGCACCCTGTGCGGGGGCAACCCGGTGGCCGATCTCTGCGTCTTTGAGGGCCGGGGGCGCCCGAAGAAGGAGCGCACGTACGCCGTAAAGTGGCACGACCCGAGCACCGGGCGCCGCGCGAATGTGAAGGGGGAGGCGATCGGATGCCGAAGACCGAGACGACACCGGGCATCGAGGCAGCAACCCCGCGGACCCGCCTGCGCTGGTGGACCGAGGTGCCGCTGATCCTTCTGGTGTACGTCTGCTACTCGGCCGGCCGGCTCCTCGTCCGCGGTGACACCTCCGGCGCCGTCGACCACGGTCTGTCGATCCTGCGTATCGAGAAGTTCCTGCACATCAACGCCGAGCACCCGCTCAACCGGCTCTTCACGCACGAGGCGTGGCTCGGCGTGCCGGCGGACTTCTGGTACGCGTCGCTGCACTACCTGGTCACTCCCGCGATCCTCGTCTGGCTGTTCAGATCACGCGCGGCGCACTACCGCGCGGCCCGCACCTGGCTGATGACGTCCACGTTCATGGGCCTGATCGGCTTCACGCTGCTGCCGACCTGCCCGCCGCGCCTGCTCTCCGCGGGCCACGGCTTCGTCGACACGATGGCCCAGTACAGCTCGTACGGCTGGTGGGGCGGCGAGGCCAGCGCGCCGAGGGGTCTTGGGGGCATGACGAACCAGTACGCGGCCATGCCGAGCCTGCACGTGGGCTGGGCGCTGTGGTGCGGGGTCATGCTGTGGCGGTACGGCAGGACTCCCGCGACGAAGGTCGCCGCCGTCGCCTACCCGCTGCTGACCACGATCGTGGTCATGGGCACCGCGAACCACTACTTTCTCGACGCGGTCGCGGGTGCGGCCGTGATGGGGGTCGGGCTGTTCCTCACGCCGTACGTCATGCGGGGCGCGGACCGGATCAGGGAGCAGCTCCCGCTCGCCGCAGGGCGCTCTCAGGTCGCAGGTTCCTCAATTGTCAGTGCCGGATGCCAGACTTCCGCGGGTGAGCGAATTCCACGGCAGCGCGAGTCCCGGATCGGATCCGGAGCCGAACCGGGTGCCTCTCCCACGGACGCGGGGGAAGGCGCTCCGGCAGCGGCTCGCTGAGCTGCGCGGTCCCGACGTACCGGCCAAGGCGCTGGACGCGCGCGCCCTCGCGGCGCTCGCCGCCAACCCGGGCTGCAAGAGGCGCGCGATCCTGGACGGCGCCGGGGTGAACAAGGCGGCGCTGGCGAGTTCGCTGGGTTCCCCGTCGGCCTTCGGGCAGTCGCAGTTCGCGTTCACGCGGGGCAACGCGTTCGAGGCGAAGGTCAAGGCGGACGGCGGCGCGGAGCTGCTCAGGCTGGTGCACGAGAAGCTGGACCGGCGCGCGGAGCCGCCCGCCGAGGCGCGGGTGCCCGACCTCGCCGCGACCGGCCCCGAGGGCCGCGCGGCCCGTACGGCGCTGGCGCTGCGCGAGGCCGTCGCGGCTCCCGGCACCTGGACCCTGCTCGACCACCCGATGCTCGCGCTCGAGGTGGCGGGCTCCCCCGCGTTCCTGGAGCCGGACGCCGTGGTCGTGCACCCCGACGGCAGCTGGACGGTCGTCGAGATCAAGTCCTTCCCGATGCTGGACGGTTCCGCGGACCCGGCGAAGGTGGGCGCGGCGGCGCGGCAGGCCGCGGTCTACGTGCTGGCCCTGGAGGAGGTGGCCGCCCGCCTGGACCCGGCGCCCGAGGTGCGGCACCGGATCCTGCTCGTCTGTCCCAAGGACTTCTCCAACCTGCCCACCGCCTCGGCCGTCGACGTGCGCAAGCAGCGCGCGGTCACCGGCCGCCAGCTGGCCCGCCTCACCCGCATCGAGGACATCGCCGACACGCTCCCCGAGGGCACGTGCTTCTCCCCGGAGCTGCCCGCCGCCGAGCTGACGTCCGCCGTCGAGTCGGTCCCGGCGACGTACGCGCCCGAGTGCCTGTCCGCGTGCGAGCTGGCTTTCCACTGCCGCGACCGTTCCCGCGCGGCCGGCGCGGTGACCTCCCTGGGCCGCTCGGTCCGTGCCGAACTGGGCGGCCTGACGACGGTCGGGGACGTCCTGTCCGCGGCCCGCGGCGAGAGCGGCGACCCGGACGACCCGGCGGTGGCCGCGCTGCGCAGAGCGGCCCGGCTCCGTGCGGAAGCCCTCGGTCAGGAGGTCACTCCATGTCGCTGATCTCCACCCTGGGCCGGCTGGAAGCCGTGCGCACCGGGCGCGCCCAGCCCGCCGCGACCGTCCGGCACCGGCATCTGTCCGAGCGGCCCCTCGTCCTCGTGCCGCTCACCACCGCGGGCGAGGCCGGCGCCCCGCTCGGCGCGCTGGTGGGCACGGACCGGGACGCGCCGCGCCTCCTGGTCGTACCGCAGCCGCGCGACCGCGACCTCCGGTTCGCGTTCCTGGCCGAGCTGGCGGACGTCGTCCTGCCGTACCTCGACGAGTACGCCGAGGCCGTGGAGGCCGCCGAGCGCAACGAGACGGACCCGGAGACCGGCAAGCGGGTCAAGGTCGAGGTCGAACTGTGCGCGGACGCCCCGCAGTTGATCGTGCCGAGCCGCGCGGGCGTCGATTTCGTACGGCTGCTCGGCCGCTCCATGCGTTTTAGGCGTACGGCGGAGCAGGATCCGGAGACGCCGTATCCCGCACCCCCGCGCGTGCCGTTGCTCGGTCGCTGGCTGACGCACTTCGCGGAGCGGGCCCGCGTGCCCGGCTCCTCGCTGCTGCTCGCCACGACGGACGTCCTGTCCCGGCACTGGGCGACCGGGCAGTCCACGCTGGAGGACCAGCACCTGGGCGCGCTGCTCGCCTGGATCGACCCACCGGAGGGCTCGACGGGCGCCGAGGCCGCCCTGCACGCCGAGCTCGCCCGCGACCCCAAGGGCCAGCTCCTGTGCCCGCCCGCCGGCCCGGCCACCGACCCGGCGTTCGACAACAAGCTGCTCGCCCCCGCCATCGAGCGCTACGACCGCGCGCGTACCGCACTCGCCGCCGCCGAGGACGGCCTGGAGGCGGACGACCGGCTCGGTGAACTCACCACCGCCGAGCGGGAGATCCGCGACCTGGTGCTGAGCCGCACCCTGCCCACCTGGGAGAAGGTCTGGCAGGGCCTGGACCTGCTGCGGGCGCTGCCCGACGGGGCGCACGTCGAGGAGCGGTGGACGCGCGACCGCTGGTCGTTCACCGGCCACCGGGACCGCGTCGTCGCGGGTGAGCCCCCGCAGCCGCGCCGCGACGACGCGGTCACCGCCGCCAACAAGCTGGCCGCGCGTGAGCGCGAACAGGCCCGCCTGGAGGCCCAGGAGGCCCTCGACGACCCGCTGGTGATGGCGGGGCGGCGGCTGTCCGGGGAAGCGTTCGCCGGAGAGGTGACGGACGTCGTGATGGCGTACAGCGAGAGCAAGCGGCCCAGCCCGCGCCCGCTGGTCACCGTACGGACGGAGGACCGCCCACACCTGGGCGAGCGGGCCAAGGTGTACCGCTCGCTGGGCGGAAAGCCGCAGTCGGCGGAGTTCGTCGGGCGGGAGGCGGACGACCTGTTCGTCCTGCGCATCGTCGACAAGATGGGCCGCGGCAAGGAGCCCGAGGCCGGCTCGGTGCCCGAGAAGGGCGACCTGCTCTGCTTCACGACGTTCGAGCACGAGCAGCGGGGCGGCCCGAAGCTGCCCGACCCGGAGGAGACGCCGTGGACGCACGGCGGCCCGCCGGGTGAGGCCGTGCAGGAGGCCGCCGATCCCACGACCACCGAGGACGTCCTGTGACCGCCGTTTTCGACCCCGGCGCCCTGGCCGCCGAGGCCACCGACGCCATCCTCCGCGACACCCTGCACGGCACCCATCGCGGCGTGGTCGTGGACTCCCCGCCGGGCGCCGGGAAGTCGACGCTCGTGGTGCGGGCAGCACTCGAACTCGCCGACGCGGGACGCCCGTTGATGGTGGTGGCCCAGACGAACGCACAGGTGGACGACCTCGTCCTGCGCCTCGCGGAGAAGAACCCCGAGCTGCCGGTCGGCCGCCTGCACAGCAGCGACGCCGACCCGTACGACAAGGCCCTCGACGACCTGCCGAACGTCCGCAAGTCGGCGAAGGCGTCGGACCTGACGGGCCTCTCGGTCGTCATCTCCACGGCCGCGAAGTGGGCGCATGTGAAGGTCGACGAGCCGTGGCGGCACGCGATCGTGGACGAGGCGTACCAGATGCGCTCGGACGCGCTGCTGGCCGTTGCGGGGCTGTTCGAGCGGGCGCTGTTCGTGGGCGACCCGGGCCAGCTCGATCCCTTCGCCATCGTGGGCAGCGAGCAGTGGGCGGGTCTGTCGTACGACCCCTCGGCCTCCGCGGTCACCACCCTTCTGGCCCACAACCCCGAGCTGCCGCAGCACCGCCTCCCGGTGTCCTGGCGCCTCCCGGCCTCCGCTGCCCCCCTGGTCTCGGACGCCTTCTACCCGTACACGCCCTTCCGCAGCGGCACGGACCACGGCGACCGCGGCCTCACCTTCGCCGTTCCTTCGGACGGCTCCGGCCCCGACAAGGTGATCGACGAGGCGGCCGAGTCCGGCTGGGGCCTGCTGGAGCTGCCCGCCCGGCACACCCCGCGCACCGACCCCGAGGCGGTACGTGCGGTGGCGACCGTCGTACGACGGCTGCTGGACCGGGGCGGCGCGGCCACATCGGAGCGCGCACCCGAGGAGCCCCTGCCGCTGACCCCCGACCGGATCGCGGTCGGCACGGCCCACCGCGACCAGGCGGCGGCCGTCCGCGCGGCGCTCGTGGAGCTGGGCGTCACAGACGTCACGGTCGACACGGCGAACCGCCTGCAGGGCCGTGAGTACGACGTGACGGTGGTCCTGCACCCGCTCTCCGGCCGCCCCGACGCCACCGCCTTCCACCTGGAAACAGGCCGCCTGTGCGTCCTCGCCTCCCGCCACCGGCACGCGTGCATCGTGGTCTGCCGGGCGGGCGTGAGCGAGCTGCTGGACGACTACCCGTCGACGGAGCCGGTACAGCTGGGGACACTCGTGAAGTTCCCGGACGGCTGGGAGGCGAACCACGCGGTACTGGCACGCCTCGGGGAACACCGGGTGGCGTTCGGACCTTGAGAAACCGGGGGTCTCTGCCCCTCTTGCGTGGCCGCGAGACAATGGACGGTGGCCCGCTTTTGGACGGGTCGACCCTGACGTACGAGGAGGAGAAGACATGGCGGAGCCCACGCCGCGTCGGCACGAACCGCGGCTACGCCCCGCGCCCCTGCTCTTCGAGCCCGCGGAGGCGGCCTCCGACCCGGAGCACTTCTTCGATCTGGAGTCGATCGACGATCCGCGAGCGCTGTTGGCCCGCGCGACGGAACTGACACACGCGTTCCGCGCCGCGGCCGACCGTGCGGTGGAGTTCCAGGCGATGGCGGCCGCGCAGCTCGCGGACCCCCGGCGGTTCGACCGGCTGACGCCGGCGGACATCGCGGAACGCGCCGGGTGGACCGAGGACTATGCCAAGAAGATGGTGGAGTTCGGGCGGGACCTGCTGAGCGGGGCCGAGACGCGGGGCAACGCCGACCCGGTGTGAACACGACCCGCTTCGGACTGGCATATGCCAGGCGGGCAAGATACCCCTCCCCGTCTCCCCCTGTCCCGACTTCTGGCAACTCTCAGGAACAGAACGTTCACAGCCGGTAGATGTAGTTGCCATGAGCAGCACACGGAACGAGCCGTTCGCCGACCGCTTCGACGTCTGTGGAGTCACCGCGGACGGAGCCGCCTGGCTCGCCTCGGCAGGACCGTACCCGCGCAGCACGCTCACCCTCTGGAGGGAGCGCCCCGGCGCCCCGGTCGTGCTCCCCTGCGGCAGCGCCTTCGACGTCGTCAGCGCGCCCGCGGTCTTCGGCCGGCGGATGGTCGACCGACTGTGGGACGAAGGGCCGGGTTCCGGCCCGGTGGCGACCTTCCGCGGCCGGATGCTGCTGTTCGCCGCGCCCGGTACGGCCCAGCGGCTGCCCTCGCTGCTGCGCTGGGAGGAGTTCGGCCGCACGGCGGCGATCCCGCCCCTGCTGTGCCACGGCAACGGCGACGCGGTGACCGTTCCGGCCCTGCTCGCGACCGACCCGCCGGCCTCTTGCGACTCCCGCTGGCTCGTCGCCCCCGACACCCGCCACCCCTGGCTGCCGGGCCCGGAAATCCTGGTCTGGGCAGCCGTGCGGGCCGCCCGCGCTGCCGTGCGGATATCGATTTTTCCTCCCGCCGATCAGGATGCTAAGGTCTACGACGTCAGCAGGCGCCGCTAGCTCAGTTGGTTAGAGCAGCTGACTCTTAATCAGCGGGTCCGGGGTTCGAGTCCCTGGCGGCGCACGTTGTCGATGGCGAGATCTGTTCGCGGAAAGCGCGAAGCGGTCTCGCCATCGTCGTTTCTGCGCGGCTTCGCCGCGCGGTGTGGGGGCTTCGCCACCCACACCCCCCTTGCCACCCACACCCCCCTTGCCACCGGCGGCCGCCGTGGCCGCAAGGCCGAAGTGGCTGCAAAGCCGCCGTGGCCGCAGGGACGAAGAAGTCATCCGGTTGCTGTGATCTTCACCGTCCACGCTCCCGAGGCCGTTCGGCCCGTCGCCTGTACGCGGATCCCCTCGCCCGGCACCGTGAAGGTCTCGCCGAGGGCGATCGGGGCGTCCGCGAGGGGTGGGTAGACGGAGTTCTCCCAGCAGGCCTCCGTGTGCGGGTGGGCGTCGATCACCTCGATCGGGCCGCCGCCGGACGTGGCGCCGCCGTGCACCCGGTAGACGAGAATCCCCGAACGGCAGGCCGACGTGTCGTTGCCGACCGGCCCGCGCGCCTCGAAGGCGAGCACGCTGTCGGCGCCGGTCCGCACCACCGCGAGCTTCGCGCCGCGCCCCAGCCCGAAGGCCGGCGCCCCCGCCACTCCCGTCGCCGCAGCCCCCGGCGCGGCACCCAGCGGCTCCAGCGTCAGCCGCGTGACGCCCCTCTCCCGCACGCACACCACCTGCCGCGGTCCCAGCCACCCCAGCTTCCACTTGTGCCAGCCGAACAGGTCCGGGGACAGCCCGAACTGACTACCCATCAGATCCCAGTCCCCGACGTACGTGTCCCAGTCGCCCTTGCCGTCGTCGGGCCGGTGGTACAGGTCGGGGAGATCGAAGACGTGTCCGGTCTCGTGGGCCAGCACGAGGCGGTCGGGCGGGTGTTTCTCGAAGACCGTGACGACCCGGCGGATGTCCGTGCCGTCGGCCCGCAACGGGGTGTCCAGGTTGACGACCTTCGTCGCGTCCGAGTCCACACCGGGCGCGTCCGGGTCGGCGACGAAGTACACGACGTCGTAGCGGGAGAAGTCGACCTGCGGGTCGGCGACGGCGAGCGCGTCGCGCAGGTACGCGGCACGGTGGCCGGCGCTCCAGTCCCGCTGTATGGCGTACGACGTCGAGGCGTGCGGCATCCGGATCCAGTGCCGCAGCGGATGCGGGCGCAGGGTGAACTTGCCGTAGGAGGCGCGTTCGAAGAACTGGCTGGTGGCCGGGAAGTGGTCGGCCGCCAGCTGGGCGGGCGTGGTCTGCGGGGCCGAGTCCGGGAAGGACAGGAAGACCATCACCGCGTCCAGCGCGCGGCGCGGCCGCGGATACGCGGCGTTCCAGGTGTCGAGGCCCTCCGAGTGATGGGCGTCGGTGCGCTGCAGCGCGCACGGCACCGCCGAGAACGGTTCGGCGATCGACGGCCCGGTCACCAGCGAGGTCGCGGCGAGCGCCGAGAGGGTGGTGAACACGGCGGCGGTGCTGCGCAGTCGGGGACCCCTGAAATCCTTGAGGGGAAACGGACGCTGCACAGGGACCTCCGGGAGCGGTACACGGGACACCGCACCCAGCCTGTGTGTATTAGTAGTACTACGTCCTGTTTGCCTGCCCCAGACGAGTGAGGCAGCCGAAAGACCGTCAGAGTCGACACCCCCGAAACGCTCACGGAACGTCACAAGCGATCGGGGGCCCGAAGAACCCGTCCAGCTGCGGGCAGAAACGATCTGTCAGAAGTGCCGCTGGATCCGGGACACTGGACAGTGGCTGGAAGGCACCTGGGTCTGCCTCTATGATCGGCACACTTTCCTGCACGGACAGAGATCGAGTGCACTGCGGGAGCGAGCGGTGAGCGGAACGTCCGAAGGGCCGGCGCCCGCGGCAGACCTCGACCGGGGCGCCGTAACAGAGAGTGACGCCTGCGCGTCTCCTCGTACCGAGCCGCTGACGACTCGTACGGAGCCGCCGGCGTACCACTCGGTCTTCACTGCTGCCCCCCTCGCCATGGCGGTCGTCGACCGCGAAGGCCTGGTGGTCGGCGTCAACGACGGATTCGGTGCCCTGTTCGGCAGCGCCCCCGGCGATCTGGCGGGCCGTCTCGCCGCCGACCTGGTGGACCTGGCGTCCGACGCCCGTACCTGGCACGCGTATCGCGAGGTGCTGCGCGGCCGCGAGGCCAAGCTGCGCTGCACGCGCCGGCTGAAGCACCCCGACGGCCAGTCGGTCTGGGTCGAGGTCACCGTCTCCCCCCTGCCGGCTCACGACGAGGGCGTCCTGATGTCCATCACGGACATCAGCGCGCATCGTGAACTCCAGGGCCGGCTGCGGCACTTGCAGATGCACGACCCGGTGACCCGGCTGCCCAACCGCACCCTCTTCTTCGAGCGCCTGACGGCCGTGCTGGAGGCGGAGTCGTACGAGGAGAGCGGCACCGGCCGGATCGGGCTGTGCTACCTCGACCTGGACGGCTTCAAGGCCGTCAACGACACGCTCGGCCACCGCATCGGCGACCGGCTGCTGGCCGCCGTGGCCGAACGCCTCACCCGCTGCGCCGACGAGGCGGGTTACGCCAGGACGAGCGCGCCGCTGGTGGCGAGACTGGGCGGCGACGAGTTCGCGCTCCTCGTCGAGGACTCGATGGGCACGGACCAACTGGCCGATCTGGCCGAGTCGGTGCTGGAGGCGGTGCAGGCGCCGTTCGACCTCGCCGGTCAGCGGGTGTCGGTGTCGGCGTCGATCGGTGTGGTGGAACGCCACGCGGCGGGCACCACACCCACCGCCCTCATGCAGGCGGCCGACACCACCCTGTACTGGGCGAAGGCCGACGGGAAGGCCCGCTGGACGCTCTTCGACCCGGAGCGCAACGCCCACCGCATGACCCGCCAGGCCCTCGCCTCCACGCTCCGTCCCGCCATCGAGCGCGGTGAATTCGTTCTGGAATACCAGCCGTTGGTGGGCATGGAGGACGGCAGGCTGCACGGTGTCGAGGCGCTGGTCCGCTGGAACCATCCGCAGTTCGGTGTGCTGACGCCGAATCGGTTCATCGGATTGGCGGAGGAGGACGGCTCGATCGTGCAGCTGGGCCGCTGGGTCCTCGGGACGGCCTGCCGGCAGGCGCGCCGCTGGCAGTTGGACCACCCGGACGAGCCGCCGCTGTTCGTGAGCGTCAATGTGGCGGTGCGTCAGGTCTGGGACTCGGATCTGGTCGCGGACGTGGCCGAGACGCTCGCCGAGACGGGTCTCGCGCCCCACCTGCTCCAGCTGGAACTCACGGAGTCGGCGGTGATGGGTTCGGCGGGCCGCCCGCTGCAAGCCCTGCAGGCTCTCAGCGACATGGGCGTCGGCATCGCGATCGACGACTTCGGCACGGGCTACTCGAACCTGGCGTACCTCAGCCGTCTGCCGGTGTCGGTCCTGAAGCTGGACGGCTCCTTCGTACGCGGTTTCCAGTACGAGAGCGACAAGGAAGGCGCCGTCCCGCCGAACCCGGCCGACGAGGTCGTGGTCGAGGCGATGATCCAACTCGCCCACCGGCTGGGCCTGACGGTCACCGCTGAATGCGTGGAGACGTCCGCCCAGGCGACCCGTCTGCGCCGCATCGGCTGCGACACCGGCCAGGGGTGGCTGTACTCACGGCCGGTGTCGCCGGATCGTATCTCCGAGCTGATCGAGCTCCGCCCGCGCGCCGGGGATCAGGTGGTCGGCAACCCGTAGGCGTCCGCGATGAGTTCGTACGAGCGCAGCCGTACGTCTCCGCTGTGGGCGTTGCCCGTGATCATCAACTCGTCGGCACCGGTGCGCTTTTGGAGGTCGTCGAGGCCGGAACGGACCTCGTCCGGGGTCCCGTGGATGACGTTGGAGTTCCAGGAGGCGATGAACTCCTCCTCCATCGGGCTGAATTCGTAGGCCTCGGCCTCTTCCGGGGTGGGGACGAGTCCGGGGCGTCCGGTGCGCAGGCGGACCATGTTGAGGGCGGCGGCCAGGACCTGGCGGCGGGCCTCGCGCTCGTCGTCCGTGGCGAGGGCGGAGACACCGATGAGGGCGTAGGGGGCGTCCAGCGCCTCGCTCGGCCGGAACGACTCGCGGTACAGGTCCAGGGCCGGGACGGTGTTCTGCGCCGAGAAGTGGTGCGCGAAGGCGAAGGGCAGTCCGAGGACGCCGGCGAGGCGGGCGCTGAAGCCGGAGGAGCCGAGCAGCCAGACGGGCGGGCGGTGCGGGGACTGGACGCCACCGGGGGACGTCGCCTGGATCGGGCCGGGTACGGCGTGGATGCGCCGGTAGCGATGCCCGTCGGGGAAGTCGTCGTCCAGGAAGCGGGTGAGCTCGGCGAGCTGCTCCGGGAAGTCGTCGGCGCCCTCGTGGAGCCGTTCGGTGCGGCGGAGGGCGGCGGCGGTGGCGCCGTCCGTGCCGGGGGCGCGGCCGAGGCCGAGGTCGATACGGCCGGGCGCCATGGCCTCCAGGGTGCCGAACTGCTCGGCGATGACGAGAGGCGCGTGGTTGGGCAGCATGACGCCGCCGGAGCCGAGCCGGATGCGGTCGGTGTGGGCGGCGAGGTGGGCGAGGATCACGGCGGGGGACGAGGAGGCGACGCCCGGCATGGAGTGGTGCTCGGCGACCCAGTAGCGGTTGAAGCTGCGGGACTCCGTCAGCTTGGCGATGGCGACGCTGGTGCGGAGGGCGTCGGTGGCGGTGCGGCCCGCGCCGACGGTCACCAGGTCCAGTACGGAGAGGGGTACGGGGGCGGTGCCGTGTGTGGTGCCCCTGATCTCGTCCGCCGCCACGTTCTCTTCTGCCGCCACGGTGAGTGCCTCCTGTTTTCGGCCGTGCGCTGTCCGTCCGGCGTTAACAGGAGGCAGTCTCCGCTTTATTCCCCCGCGGTCACCCCGGGGGTCGCACCTGCACGATCGGCTCCCGCGTGAACAAGGACCCCAGCGCCGGTGCGTTCACCCTGCGGTCCGCGAGGCGCAGGGCCTCCCAGACCGTGACCTGGTTGGCGGTGAGTACCGGCTTGCCGAGTTCCTTTTCCAGGGTGGGGATGTGTGCCGCCGTGTGCAGGGCCGTGTCCGGCAGGAGGAGGGCGTCCGCGTCGGGGCGGTCGGCGTCCCTCGCCAGCAGGAACACCTCCGCCTCGCCCCACGTCCCGACCTCCGCCGCCGTGATGATCCCGGCACCGCGGACAGAGGTCACCTCCGAGCCGCCCGCCCGCAGGAATTCCGCGAACAGACCGGCCACGTCCTCGGGGTAGGTCGCGCCGACCGCCACCCGCCGCACCCCCAGCTCCTGCAGCGCGTGCACGAAGGCGAAGGAGGTCGACGACGCCGGCATGCCTGCGGTACGGGCGAGGGCGCGCACCTGCTCGTGGGCGCCCTCCCAGCCGTAGACGAAGCTTCCGCTGGTGCATGCCCACACCACCGACTCCGCGCCCGCCATGCGCAGCTGCTCGACGCCTGCCGCGAGCCGCTCGGTCGAGCCCATCTCCAGCAGCGCGTCCACCCGGTGCGCGTCCTCGCCGATGTCGGTGTGGACGACGTCGAGGCGGATGTCGCTGCCGAGCAGCTGCTCGATGCGTGGGTATTCGTCCTCCGCGGAGTGGCCCGGGTAGAGGAATCCGAGTGCCGTCATGACCTGCCTTCCTGCTGCTCACCGTCCGGGAGTTCCGGCAGTACGGGGCCCGAACGCGCCGCCGGATCGATCAGCGCCTGATACGGCCCCACCGCCCGGGTACCCAGCCGGGCCAGTGCAGCCCACATCGTCACCTGGTTGGCCGAGATCACCGGGATGCGCAGTTCGGCCTCCAGCTGCGGGATGACGTCGTAGGTCGGGAGGTTCGTACAGCTGATGAACAGGGCGTCCGCGGCGCCTCGTACGGCCTGGTGGGCCATGTCGACCACATCGCGGTACGGCACCTTCCAGATGTGCCGCGTCAGGCCCATGAACGCGCACCCGGTGACCGTGACGCCGGCCTCGGCGACGTACTCCTCCAGTGCCCGCGTGACCGACACCGTGTACGGCGTCACCAGCGCCACCCGCCGGACGTCGAGCGCCACCAGCGCCTCGAGGAGCGCGCCCGAGGTGGTGACCGAGGGGACCGCGCCCGCCCGTGTCATCGCCTCGCACATCGCCCGCTCCCCGGCCGTCCCACCGACGAAGCTGCCGGAGGTGCAGGCGTAGGCCACGACCTCGGGTGTGACCGCGTTCAGTGTGCGGACCGCGTCGTCCAGTGTCTCGTGCTCGCTCACCAGACGGGCGAGGTCGAGACTCACCTCGACCGGCACGTACGGCGTCCGTGTCAGATGGAGGGACACGTCGTCGGGGACCCAACGCCACAGCTCACGATCGAGCGCGAAGTCGAAGGGGGCGACGACACCGACACCGCGCTGAGGGCGCGGTCCACCGAGAAAAGAGATGTCCATGGCAGCACCGGCCTCACCATGCGGAGCGGGGGGACAACGGACCGTATGCATGCCCGTGTTGACGAAGGTAGGTTGGGGTGCGAGCGTGGTCAATCCGCCCAAGTCGCCGCCGGGTCAATTTCTGGTAACCGTCACAAAACCGCCCACGTCAGACGGCTGTCGCCGCTGAGAAACGGCTCCCGAATGACCTCCTCCCCGCCGCCCGTCCCCACGCTCCTCGTCCTCGACGCCGAGCCGCCTCCACGCCTCGGCCGGCTCACCGGCCGCGTCCGGATCGAGCACGCCGACGAGTCGACCCTCGCCGAGCGGCTGCCACGCGCCGACGTGCTGCTGGTGTGGGACTTCGCCTCGCGTGCGGTGCGGGCCGCCTGGCCGGGCGAGGGCCCGCGGCCGCGCTGGGTGCACACGGCGAGCGCGGGCGTGGACCACCTGATGTGTCCGGAACTCGCCTCGTCCGACACCGTGGTGACCAACGCGCGCGGTGTCTTCGACCAGCCCATCGCCGAGTACGTCGCCGCGCTCGTCCTGACCATGGCCAAGGACCTGCCGAAAACCTGGGAGCTGCAGCGGGAGCGGACCTGGCGGCACCGCGAGACGCAGCGGGTCGCGGGCACGCGCGCGTGCGTCGTAGGTTCCGGGCCCATCGGCCGTACGATCGCCCGCACGCTCAAGGCGCTCGACGTCACCACGGCGCTCGTCGGCCGCGAACCGCGCACCGGCATCCACGGTCCGGACGACCTGGACCGGCTGATCGCCCGCGCCGACTGGGTGATCGCGGCCGCGCCGCTCACCGAGCAGACGTACGGCATGTTCGACGCCCGCCGCTTCGGCGTGATGCAGCCCGCCGCCCGTTTCATCAACATCGGGCGCGGCGGTCTGGTCGTCGAGGACGCACTCGGCGAGGCCCTGGCCAAGCGGTGGATCGCTGGTGCCGCCCTGGACGTCTTCGAGCACGAACCCCTCACCCCCGACAGCCCGTTGTGGGAGGCCCCCGGTCTGATCGTGTCCCCGCACATGAGTGGCGACACGATCGGCTGGCGCGATCAACTGGGCAGTCAGTTCCTGGAGTTGTACGAGCGCTGGGAGGCGGGCAGACCTCTGCTGAACGTGGTCGACAAGAAGCGCGGGTACGTACCAGGACGCTGATCCGCCGGACAGGTCCTAGCGATGGAGGGCAGATGACGGACCTCGACCTCACCGAGCTGACCGCCGTACGACTCGTCGAGGGGTATCGCAAGGGGGAGTTCAGTCCGGAGGAGGCGACGCGGGCCGCGCTGGAGCGGGCCGAGCGGATCCAGCCGGAGGTGAACGCGTTCGTGCGCCTGCTGGCCGACGAGGCCCTCGCGCAGGCCCGGGAGTCGACGGAGCGCTGGCGGCGCGGTGAGCCGAAGGGGCTGGTGGACGGGGTCCCCACCACCGTCAAGGACATCATCCTGCTGCGCGGCGCGCCCACCCTGAAGGGCTCCAAGACGATTGCGGAGAACGGGCGTTGGGACGAGGACGCCCCCTCCGTCGCCCGCCTGCGCGAGCACGGCGCCGTGTTCCTCGGCAAGACCACGACCCCCGAGTTCGGCTGGAAGGGCGTCACGGACTCGCCGCAGTCCGGGACGACCCGCAATCCGTACGACCCCACGCGCACGGCGGGCGGCTCCAGCGGCGGCGCGGCGGCGGCCGTGGCGCTCGGCGCGGGCCCTCTCGCGCTCGGCACGGACGGCGGCGGCAGCGTCCGTATCCCGGCCGCCTTCTGCGGGATCTTCGCGCTGAAGCCGACGTACGGCCGCGTGCCGCTGTACCCGGCGAGCGCGTTCGGCACCCTGGCGCACGTGGGCCCGATGACCCGGGACGCGGCGGACGCGGCGCTGCTGCTCGACGTCATCGGGGCGCCGGACAACCGCGACTGGTCGGCGCTGCCCGCCGCGCCCGCGTCCTTCGTCGCCGGACTGTCCGGCGGGGTGAAGGGCCTGCGGGTCGCGTACTCGCCGTCCCTCGGCGGGCAGGTGGCGGTGCGCCCCGCGGTCGCCGCAGCGGTGCGGCGGGCGGTGGAGCGGCTGGCCGGGCTCGGCGCGTACGTCGAGGAGACCGATCCGGACTTCACCGACCCGGTGGACGCCTTCCACGCCCTGTGGTTCTCGGGGGCGGCCCGGGTGACCCAGCGACTCGGCGCCCACCAGCGGAAGTTGCTCGATCCCGGGCTGCGGGAGATCTGCGGGGCGGGCGCGCGCCTGTCCGCGCTCGACTACCTCGCCGCGGTCGACGTCCGCATGGAACTCGGCCGCCGCATGGGCCGCTTCCACGAGTCCTACGACCTCCTCGTCACGCCGACGCTGCCGATCACCGCGTTCGAGGCGGGCGCCGAGGTGCCGAAGGGCTCGGGGCACCGGCGCTGGACGGGGTGGACCCCGTTCACGTACCCGTTCAACATGACCCAGCAGCCGGCGGCGACCGTCCCCGTCGGAATCGACGGGGACGGTCTGCCGATCGGCCTGCAGCTCGTGGCGGCCCGGCACCGGGACGATCTGGTGCTGCGCTCGGCTCACGCGCTGTACGAGGCGGGGATCACCTCCGGGTTCAGGCCCGGCGGAAGCTGAGCGTCTCCCCCGCCGCTCCCGACCGCCACAGGTCGTTGCACCCTTCCGCCATCTCCGCGAGGCCCTCGACGATCTGGCCCCAGACGATGCCGGGCACCCAGCCCACGTCGGCGTTCAGGAGGAGGTTGTTGCGCTCGTAGAAGAGGGCGAGGTCGACGACCGTCGTGCCCGCGCGGACCTCGCGGTCATAGCCGTACGCCTTCGTGCCGAGTTCCGTTCCCGCGAAGGCGAAATAGCAGAGATCTCCGGGAATCGGGGTGACTGTCGGATTTTCCAGCGGTGGTTCTGATGCCGCGAAGGGCGGGAAAAGGGCATAGATCTCGTTTCGGGCGTATTTCGCGTGATAGACGTCGCTGCCCAGTGGAAGAGCGTCCCACACGGCCGCGCAGGTGAGAGGCGCGCGGTCGTCCAGCAGTTTTGCCGTGCAGGTGATTCCACGCTTGACCAGCGAGACTTCGATGTAGCGGTCAGCCATGCCTTCCATGGTGCATACATCGCATGCTCTCGGGTAGCCGCGCCGCCATGGCTCCACCTAATGGGAACTACAGACACACACCCGGGTCACCCGGGCCCAGGCGCCGATCGCTGCTCGCGGGGGTCGCGGCGCTCGGTGCGCTGGGCGCCGCCGGCTGCAGTCGCGTGGCCACCGCATCGACGACACAAGGCGGTGATCTGCTCGACCGGCTCAAGGCGGCAGGCGTCGTACGCCTGGGAATAGCGGGTGAGATCCCCTTCGGGTACATAGACAAGAACGGCGAACTGACCGGCGAGGCCCCGGAATTGGCCAAGGTCATCTTCAAACGGCTCGGGGTGGACAGGGTGCAGCCCGTGCCGACGGAGTTCGGCTCGCTGATTCCGGGGCTGAACTCGCAGCAGTTCGACGTCGTGGCGGCCGGGATGTACGTCAATCCCGAGCGGTGCGAGCAGGTCATCTTCGCCGACCCCGACTACCAGATGCTCGACGCCTTCATCGTCCGCAAGGGCAATCCGAAGGGGCTGCACGACTACAAGGACATCGTCGCGAAGAAGGCCAAGTTCGCGACCGGGACCGGGTATGCGGAGATCCAGTACGCCGTCGAGGCGGGGTACAAGGAGAGCGACATCCTGATCGTCCCGGACCAGGTCGCCGGGCTGAACGCGGTCGAGGCCGGGCGGGTGGACGCCTTCGCCGGTACGGCGCTCACCACCCGCGAGGTGGTCAGGAAGTCGAGCAAGGCCGAGTCGACCAAGGCCTTCGCGCCCCTCGTCAAGGGCAAGCCCCATGTCGACGGCGGCGCCTTCGCCTTCCGGCCGACCGAGACAAAGCTGCGCGACGCCTTCAACGTCGAGCTGCACCAGCTGAAGCAGAGCGGCGAACTGTTCCGCATTCTGCGGCCGTTCGGCTTCACCAAGGCCGAGATGACCGATCTGACCGCGAAGGAGCTCTGCGGCGGATGACCTCGGGACTCTGGGAACTCGTACTCAAGGGGATCTGGACCACGGTCCAACTGCTGGTCCTCAGCGCGCTGTTGGCCGCGGCGGTCGCCTTCGTGGTCGGTGTGGCCCGCACCCACCGGCTGTGGATCGTCCCCTTCCTCGCGGGCTTCTACACGGAGGTGTTCCGCGGGACCTCCGCCCTGATCATGATCTTCTGGGTGTTCTTCGTGCTGCCGGTCGCGTTCGGCTGGCAGCTGGTCCCGCTGTGGGCCGGCACCCTCGCACTCGGACTGACCTACGGGGCGTACGGCGCCGAGATCGTGCGCGGCGCGCTGAACGCCGTCGACCCGGCGCAGCGCGAGGGCGGTATCGCGCTCAGCTTCACGCCATGGCAGCGGATGCGGCTGATCCTCCTGCCGCAGGCGGTGCCGGAGATGATCCCGCCGTTCTCCAACCTGCTGATCGAGCTGCTCAAGGGCACCGCGCTGGTGTCCGTCATGGGCATGGGCGACCTGGCCTTCAGCGCCAACCTGGTGCGGCTCGCGCTGCAGGAGAGCGCGGAGATCTACACGTACGTCCTGCTGATCTACTTCGTCATCGCCTTCCTGCTGACGCGGGGCATGCGCGGACTGGAACGCAAACTCAAGGCCGGGCTGGGCAAGCAGGTCGGGCGCACGCCCGACCAGGAACTGCACCGTCCCGAGACGACCGGTGTGGGCGCGGGAGGTGCTCTCGGATGAAATGGGACTGGGGCACTGTCGCCGACTTCATGCCGCGTTTTTGGGAAGGACTGCTGGTCACCCTGCAGATCCTCGCCCTCGGCTCGCTGATCTCGTTCGCGCTGGGCCTGGCGTGGGCGCTGCTGATGCGGACGCCGACGCGCTGGGTGCGCTGGCCGGTCGGGGTGGTCACGGAGTTCATCCGCAACACCCCGCTGCTGGTGCAGCTGTTCTTCTTCTTCTACGTGCTGCCCGAGTGGGGCGTCACGTTCTCGGCGCTGACCACGGGTATCTGCGCGATCGGCCTGCACTACTCGACGTACACGATGCAGGTCTACCGGGCCGGCATCGAGGCGGTCCCCGTCGGCCAGTGGGAGGCGGCGACCGCGCTGAACCTGCCGGTGCGGCACACCTGGACCGCGGTGATCCTGCCGCAGGCGATCCGCCGGGTCGTGCCGGCCCTCGGCAACTACGTGATCGCGATGCTCAAGGACACACCGATCCTGATGACGATCACGGTCATGGAGATGCTCGGCCGGGCACGGCTCTTCTCCCAGGAGAACTTCCAGTTCACCGAGCCCCTGACGGTGATCGGTGTGGCCTTCATCGTCATCGCCTATCCGGCCTCCCTTCTCGTACGAGCCCTGGAGCGACGCCTTGTCCGCTGACACCCCCCTGATGAAAGAACCCGACGCCAACGCGAATCCGGCGGTGGACGGCAGCGAACTGATCCGCTTCGACCACGTCACCAAGCGCTTCGGGTCCAACACGGTGCTCGACCGGCTCGACTTCTCCGTCGAGTCCGGCAAGCACGTCACGCTGATCGGCCCGTCCGGCTCCGGCAAGACGACGATCCTGCGGCTGCTGATGACCCTCATCAAGCCGGACGAGGGCACGATCACGGTCGCCGGGGACCAGCTCTTCCCGGCCCCGGAGAAGCAGGTCCGCGAGGTCCGCAAGAACATCGGGATGGTGTTCCAGCAGTTCAACCTGTTCCCGAACATGACGGTGCTGCGGAACATCACCGAGGCCCCGGTCACCGTCCTCGGCCTGTCCAAGGACGAGGCGGAGGAGCGGGCGCGCGGGCTGCTCGACCTGGTGGGCCTCGCCGACAAGGCGGGCGCCCGCCCGACCCAGCTCTCCGGCGGCCAGCAGCAGCGGGTGGCGATCGCCCGGGCGCTGGCGATGCGGCCGCAGGTGCTGCTCCTGGACGAGGTGACCTCGGCGCTCGACCCGGAGCTGGTCGCGGGAGTCCTCGACGTCCTCCGGGACATCGCCCGCACCACGGACATCACGATGCTCTGCGTCACCCACGAGATGAACTTCGCCCGGGACATCTCGGACCAGGTCCTGATGTTCGACTCCGGCCGGGTCATCGAGTCCGGCTCGCCGGAGAAGATCTTCAGCGACCCCGAGAACGACCGGACGCGGGAATTTCTCAGCGCGGTGCTCTGACGTCGAGGGTTGAACGCGGTTCAACCTTCGAGGTCCGGGCGTCGGGTCGTGGCACTGGCATATGCCAGCGTGCCTGAGTCCCTGTTGAGAGCGGTGCGAAGGGGTCGTAATCTCGTCAACAACCGCTCACAACAGGCCTCTTGGCCGTTATCGTGGAAGAGATTCGCTGTCCGGATTACGGCCCAGCTGTAGAGCGAGCGCAGGGGGATCCACCGTGGCGCTGAAGCACGAGCCGACCGCGCCGTACCACTCGGCCCAGGACGCCCTGCGCGTCCTGGAGACCGTGGCACGGCACACCACCGGAATCACCGACACCGAGCTCGCCCGGCTCACCGGCCTCACCCCGGAGCGACTGACCACGCTCCTGCGGATGCTGCGTCGCGAGGGCTACGTGGAGCAGATCACCGACGGGGCGTACGTCACCGGGGACGCCCTCACCCGACTCGGCTCCGCGCAGGGCCGGGAAGAGGCCCTGCGCGAAAAGCTCCAGCGCACCCTGGACCGGCTGCGCGACTCGGTGGGCGCCGCCGTGTACCTGAGCCGGTACGTGGACGGCGAGGTCAAGATCGCCCAGTACGCCGACGGGCCCACGACCCCGGTGGTCAACGAGTGGGTCGACTTCCGCTACTCGGCGCACGCCACCGCGATCGGCAAGAGTCTGCTCGGCCAGCTCGACCACAACAGCCGACGCGACCACCTCTCCCGCCACAAGATGGCCCGCCTCACCTCGCGCACCATCACCAGCGACAAGCTCCTGCTCTCCCGCCTGGATACCCAGCCGCCCACCGTGCCCCACCTCGACCTCCAGGAGTACGCGGTCGGCACGGTCTGCGCGGCCGTCCCGATCAGCGCGGGCTCCTCGGTCGGCTGCCTGGCCCTCTCCCTCCCGGTCGAGGACGCCCACCGCCTGCGCCAGGCCGCGGACGCCCTGAACCGGAACGCGGCGCCGGTGCTGCTGTCCCTGGCGATCTAGTGCCCCGGCAGGCAACGTTTGCCCGAAAGGAGCGGCGTCCGGTGCGTGCTCTCGGCGTGCCGGCTGGAAGCCCTCGTACTGGACGTACTTGGGCTTTCGGCCGGTGCGGCGAGTGGGGGCACCTCCCACGCCCTTAAGGCAGTGGGGGAGCGTGCCCGGCGTCGCGACCGGGCGAACGTTGCCTGTTGGGGCACTAGACGGCACGGGTCGACAGCCCTGGTCGGCAGCCCCGACCAGTGGTTCCGAGCACCCTTCCGGACCGGGTACTATTTTCTTCGTCGCCGCCCGCGAGACACAGATCAAGCGGACGGCGAGAGTCATGCGCCGCTAGCTCAGTTGGTTAGAGCAGCTGACTCTTAATCAGCGGGTCCGGGGTTCGAGTCCCTGGCGGCGCACAATGACGATGGCGGCTTGGGTTCGCAGAAAGCGCGAACCCAAGCCGCCTTCGTCGTGTCTGCGCGGCTTCGCCGCGCATAGTGCGGGCTCCGCCACCCACACCCCCTCATGCTGGGCCTCTCGTGGAAACGAGGGGCCCTTCGGCGTCCTCCCGGGTCAGCCTCCGGTACGAGCCCTCCCCCGGCGGCCGCCACCACACCGGATCGGCACACCGGAACCCCTCTTTCCTCAGCCCCGCGCGGTGGATCTTGTTCGTCGCCGTGACCGGCATCCGCTCCACGACCCGCACGAACCGGGGCGCCATCTTCGTCCCGAGATCGGGCTGGGCGGCCAGGAAGTCGGCGAAGCCCACCGGATCGAAGCTCCCCGCGACCGTCGCCATCACCTGGTCACCGGTGACCGGGTCCGGCACCGCGTAGACGGCGACGGCGGCCGCACCCTCGTACCGGGCGAGGATGTTCTCGATCATCGCAGCGGCCAGGTTCTCGCCGTCGACGCGGAGGCGGTCGTCGGTGCGGCCGGCGAAGTAGAGGTAGTCGTCGGCGTCCCGGTAGAAGAGGTCGCCGGTCCAGTACCAGCCGTCGTGCCGTCGCTCGGCCTCCGCCCCGGGGTTGCGCCAGTACCCCTCGAAGGGGTTGGGCCCCCGGTTCACCAACTCCCCTATGGACTCGGCCCCGTTGAGCAGCCGCCCGGCCGCGTCGAACACCGCGGGCGGACACTCCTCGCGCGTCTCCGGATCGAGTACGGCGAGCCCGGGCGCCGCCCGCCCGACCGCACCGCACGGTGTCCCCGGCGACCACTGCACGGCCGCGCCGCCCTCCGACGACCCGTACCCCTCCACCAGCCGCACCCCGAACCGCCGCTCGAAGGCCGCCGCGTCCACCGCCCCCGCCTCGGTGCCGAAGCCGAGCCGCAGGGGATTGTCCCGGTCGTCGGCGCGCTCCTCGGTGGCCAGGACGTACTGCACGGCCCGCCCCACATACGTGAAGTACGTCGCCCCGTACGTCCGTACGTCCGCCAGGAACCCCGAGGCCGAGAAGCGCCGCCGCAGCGCCACGCCCGCTCCGGCCGCCAGCGCGGGCGCCCAGTCGGCGATCACCGCGTTGCCGTGGAACATCGGCATGCAGACGTAGTGCACGTCGTCGCGGCTCACCCCGAACTGGCCGACCAGGGAGCGGCCGGCGGCGGCCAGTCGGCCCTGGGTGCAGATCGCGGCCTTGGGGGCGCCGGTCGAGCCGGAGGTGAAGTACAGCAGGAGGCGGTCGTCGGGGGTGGCCCGGGAGGCGTCCGGCTCGGCGCCCGTATACGACGCGAGGAGGTCGTCGTACTCCTCGGTGTCGGTCAACAGAAGGCGTACGCCGGGGAGTTCGAGGCCGGTGAGAAGGGAGAGGTGGGCGCGCTCGGTGATGACGGTCCGGCACTCGGTGTGCAGGATGTCGCGGGCCAGCTCCGGACCCCGGCGGGTGGGGTTGATCCCGGCGACCGCGGCTCCCGCCAGCGCCGCCGCGCCCAACCACATGGGGTATTCAGGGGTGTTGTCGAGCAGCACACCCACGTGCGGCTCGGCGCCGGGCGGCAGCAGATCGGCCAGCAGGGCCGCCCTGGCCGCGGCGCCGGCGGCCACCTCGTGATGGGTGAGCACGCGCTCCTCGCACCACAGGCCGGGGCGACGGTCACCCCACCGCTCGGCTACCAGTTCCGCGACCGTGCGCCTGGTGGACTCCATGGGGGCGCACGGTAGTTGACGTATCGTCAGATTGCTACGGCATCATGGAGAACCCTGGGACGTCCGACCCGGAGGACATCGTGTGGTACGTGACCATGAAACCGATGCAGAACACAACGATCACCCCGAAGAACGCCAGGATCCCGAACATCTGCGCCGCCTGCTTGGCGCGGCGCGGCTCGTGAGCCGTGGCCACCACGTTCTGGCCGTCCTTGTAGTAGACGGTGACGAGGTCGCCCTCCAGGTGGGTCGCCGGGCCGTCCTCCTCCTCGAAGCGGATCGCACGGCCGTCGCGGGTGGTGAACTCGTAGACGTGGTGGAGGGTCGTGCGCACGGAGGTGTCGTTGCCTCCGCCATGGGTCGTCGTAAACATCCGCAGACAGCGGCCCTGGGCGGTGAGCCCGCTGTTCCAGGCGCCGCGCACCTGCAGCCAGCGGCGCACCACGCGGTACGCCGCGAAGAGGACGCCCGCCATGATCAGGCTGGGGAAGAGGTAGAAGAACGCGTCCATGGGGTCCCCCGGTCTCAGATACGCACTACCCATCGGTAGGGCGTGTCAGGAAAGTACCCGCGGCCGGGGCCGGATTCGCTCAAGAAAGGCTCAGAGATCCATCCGGGCGTTCCGGACTCACGTGCGCCGGGACCGAGCCTCCCGGCGCACGCGGGCCCTGCCCGGGCCGGTCGAGAAGGCCGGGTCAGAAGGTGACGTCCGAGCAGGCGTAGAACGCGTTGCCCGTGTCCGCGATCGTCCACACCGCGAGGATCACGTGGTGGCCGCTCAGCCCGGACGGCAGGGTGCCGCTGTGGGAGAGGGTGGCCGGGGGACGCTGCCCGTTGTACGGGACCGTCAGGAACGGTGTGGTGTTGAGGTCGGAGCGGGCCAGGTTGTGGTTCTGGTTCCAGCCCTGCTTGGTGACGTAGTACTTGAAGTCGGTGGTGGCGTGCATGGCGGTGAACTGCCACCGGAACGTGTAGCTCTGACCGCCCGTCACCCTGGTGGTGGGCCAGGCGCCGCCCGACGGTGTCTTCGCGCTGTCGAGCTGGGAGAAGCGCGAGTTGCCGCCGGAGCACAGGGCGCCGTCGGCCGGTCCTGCGGCCGGGAAGCCCTTGAGGCCCTCGACGCTCTGCGGCTCCCACTGGATGTCGCCGCAGTTGGTCACGGTGCCGTTCTGGCAGACCTTCTGCCGGCTGACGGGGAGGTCGGTGTAGCCGTGGCTGCTCGCGCCGCCGGAGGAGAGCACGAAGGCTCCGGCGGTGGCGAGCCCCACCACGGCGGCGTACCACTTGGTCTTTTTGCGCATGCTGCCGCTCCTGGAGAACGTGGGGGAAGTTCCGTGAGGCGTGCAGGTCTAGACCAAGCTTCAGATTATTGCGGTTCTTTGACCATGTCCATACCAATCACGGCCCCTGTTCCCCGCGCCCGGCGCAGAAGGCGACCGTCAAGTCCTTGACCAGCGCCTTGCGTTCGTAGTCGTCCAGCTCTACGAGCCCGCGCATGGTCAGCCGCGTCACCGTGTCCTCCACCGAGTCCACGACCGACGTGACCACACTCGCCCGGTGCTGAGCGTCCAGCGCGGCGATACGGCGACGGTGCATCGCGGCGGCGACCTCGGGCGCGTACTCGACCCGGACCGGCTGCACCGAGAACACCTCGAGCCCGACCGGTGCCGCGTCCGCCGCGGTTAGCCGGGTCAGCGCGTCCCCGGCCATGTCGACCGATCCCCCAGCCCCGCCGGGCGTCTCCACGGGCACGCGGGCGAGGGCCGCCTCCACGCACTCGCGCAGATAGGTCTCGTGATCCTCGATGCCCAGTACCGCCCGTGCGGTGTCGCGCACCCTCCAGACCACCAGCACGACCACCCGCAGCGCCACCCCGTTGCCGTCGGCCGCGGGCATCGGCTCGCTGCGCCAGTGCCGCAGCCGTACGTCGACCCGGCGGCGCAGCAGCAGGGGGTTGACCCACATCAGGCCGGTGCGCCGGACGGTCCCCCGGTAGCGGCCGAACAGCCCGAGCACCCAGGCCCGTCCGGTCCGGCCGCGGGCCAGTCCGCCGAACCCGAACACCCCCAGTGCCCCGGCGCCCGCATAGGCCGCCCACTGCACGGGACCGAGCCCGGCCCCCGCGTACGCCGGCAGCCGCAGTGCCGCCACCACGAGCGGCGGCAGGACGCCGGCCCACCACGAGGTGGCAGCGCATCCGGCCGCCCCGCAGGCGCCGGCCAGCACGCCCACCGTTCCGGGCAGCACCCGGGCGGGCCGCTCGCCCAGCTCGGGGTCGACCTGCGGCGCGGTCCGTGGCTTCGCCGGCGCCGGGCGCCGGAACCGCGGCTGTTCGCCCGTTCCCTGCCGCCGGCCGACGACCGTCGGCCTGAGCGGCACGGACACCGGGTCCGGGTCGTCGCGGAACAGCAGGTGTACGGGGATCTCGGTGGTCGCCTCGTTCTGGATGAGGCGACCGGGTCTGCCCGGCCCCTCGGACTCGGGTGTCTGTGACGTGGTCGTCGTACTCATGCGTGCCTCCAGCCTCCGCGCCAGATGCGTCACAACAGATGGGTCGAACAGAACCGCTCACGCTCAGGAGAAGAGGCGCCTCCAGGTCTCCGGTCCCGGACAGCCGTCCGCCGCGCCGCCCCGCCACCCCTGGGAGCGCTGGAAGGCCTCGACGTTGCGCCGGTCCGCCTCGCCCCAACGCGGCCCCGGCCCGGCCGTGTAGTACTTGCCGAACCCCTTCTTCACCAGCCGCTCTCCCAGCCGGGTGACGAACTCGTTGTTCGCACCGGGCCGGAACAGGGCCCGCCCCGGATAGCCGTCCACCCCATGGGACGCGGGCGGGCCCGACGCCCCCGCCGCCGCGATGGACTTGCCTTTCCCGGAGACCAGCAGCTCCCAGGTGTGCGCCCCCGGCAGCCCGTCCGCGTCCCCGTCCTTCCAGCCCTGGGCCTGCTGGAAGGCCTGGGTGGCCCGGCGGTCCGCGTCGGACCAGCGCGGGCCGGGGCCCGACGTGTAGAAGGGCCGGGCGCCGCGCGCGACGAGCATCTGCCCGAGCTGGGTGACGTACTTGTTGTTCGCGCCGGGGCCGAAATACGCCGCTCCCGGATACGGCGTCGCGGGCTTCGGATCGGCCGGCACACTCGGGTTCGCACCCCCGGGCGCAGTCGGCTGCGCCTCCGCCGCGTCCGCCGCGAGTCCCTTGTACCGGTAGGGGACGTAGCGGTCGGAGTTGTTCCAGTAGGCGTACGGGGTGGCCTGCCGGCGGGCGTGCGGGGGCGTCTGCTCGTAGGCGATGTAGTAGGTGTGCGTGTAGTCCGTCCAGCCGCCGAAAATGACGACGTGCGAGCCTTTCTGCGGGTCCGCCGGATTGTGGAACAGCAGAATGTCGCCGGGCTCCAGTTCCTCCTTGGCAATCTGCGTCCCGTACTGGCCGAGGCTGCCCGTCCATTCGTTTCCGGTCAGTCCCCAGGCCATCGAGACGAAGCCCGAGCAGTCCTGCCGGTAACCGTCGGTCCAGTACTCGCTCATGCTGTACGGCACCCGTGCGTCGACCCATTTCCTGGCCCGGTTGATGATCTCCGCGCGGGTCGTCGCGGGCACCCTGAGCGCACCCTTGGGCTTGACCGGCTGCCCGCCCCGGCCGTGCAGCGGGGCCTTGGTGCCCTGCGGGGTACTGGGCTCGTCACCTGCGGGGACGCCCGGGCCGGGCGGTGCGTACGGGGCCGCGAGCGCCGGTGCCACATGCCCCGCGCCGAGGGCCGCGGACGCGGCCGCCGCCACGATCACGGCCCGGCGGGCGGCCGGGTGCCGCCCCGCCCGTGAATACGGAAGGACTCGGCGCCAGTGCGCGCACCCGGGGCAGTCGCAGTCGCCCGCCGGATCGAATTCCTCGAATACCGGAGTCGCCATGCGATTCCCCTCACACTCCAGATGGATATCACCGCTCCTGTGCACGTTGATCAGTTTCCCAACCGTCTTCCCGACGCGCATGTTGACGGTCCGAATGATGTACAAGGCCCGTCCGGGACCGGGGCCGCGCACAGGTCACCAGTGGTCGGAAGCACCCCCGGACGTCCGGTAGAGTTGCCGCGTCAGCAGGCGCCGCTAGCTCAGTTGGTTAGAGCAGCTGACTCTTAATCAGCGGGTCCGGGGTTCGAGTCCCTGGCGGCGCACCGATGACGATGGCGAGGCTCGTTCGCAGAAAGCGCGAACGCACCTCGCCATCGTCATGTTCTGCACGGCACAGCCGCGGGCGGCGGGGGCTTCGCCACCCACACCCCCTCGGCCCGGCACCCGGTGGCCGCGGGCGTGAGCGGCACCCCTCAGCCGATACCGCTGGAGGCCCTCCGCGGAAGCGGGGGGCCTTTCGCGTGGCCGGAAAACAGACTGTCCGGAACTGGGGGCACCCCTCGTTTGGCCGGATACCCTCTCGCCATGGCAGCGCGTGACCTTCAAGAGCGGATCAAGAAGCTCATCATCGACCGCAGGCTGCCCTCCGGGGCCCCGCTGCCGACCGAGCCGGAACTGATGTTGTTCCTGGGGGCGAGCCGGAACTCGGTGCGCGAGGCGCTGAAGGCGCTGCAGGCGATGGGCATCGTGGAGATCCGGCACGGCTTCGGGACGTATGTCGGCCCGATGTCGCTGGCCCCGATGATCGAGGGCCTCGCCTTCCGCACGGTCGCCGGGCACTACAGGGGAGAGGACTCCCTCCTCCAGTTGCTCGAACTGCGCGAGGCGGTGGAGACGGGGCTCGTCTCCCGGCTCGCGGGGCGGATCCCGGAAGCGGACCTCGTTGAACTCGATGCACTGGTGAACCGTATGGAACACCAGGCCGCGCAAGGAGGCGCCGGTCTCGCGGACACCGACCGTGCCTTTCACGCCACCCTGTACCGAGGGCTGGACAACGTGCTGCTCGGCGAGGTCCTGGAGGCGTTCTGGGACGCCTTCCACCGTGTACAGACGGATCTGGGAGGCGTGCCGCAGGACCCCAGGGTCACCTGCCGGCAGCACCGGGACATCCTCGACGCGGTGCGGTCCGGCGACTCGATCAGAGCGGAGGAGGCCATAAGGGAGCACTTCGGAAACATCCGCGCCCGGCTGTCCACAACGCATCCACAGGACCCCCACACGCGCCACAATGAACGCGTATGACCGGTAAACACCGCGTTTCGCATCTTGCGATCATGATGAACGCCGTAGAACCCTGTTTTTCAAGATGCTGCGGATACGCGGCAGTTGGGGGTCTAGTAAGCGGTTGCCGGGTCTGCGGGGATAGGGGGCCCCGTTCACGAGTCGATGCCGAGGGGGGCATCATGCAACCGGAAGGTCGCGGTTCCATGTCTTACGTGTGCGAAGTGTGGTGACTGCGGCCCACCACTGATACGTCTGTGAAGAGTCGAGGGGGACTCGACACGGGCGGAAGGAACCGACACAACACGCGGGTGACCCCGTGTGTGGGGGGATGACTCATGACGTCGACGCCGACGGGCGCCCGGCAGAACTTCGACCCGTCAGAAACCACCCAGCTCAGGGTGCCTGCGCACCGCAACAGCCAGACAGGTACGTTCCGCCGGATCAAGAAGAACCTGCCGAGATACGACTACGAGCACTACAGCCGGCTGGCCGGCCCCCTCACGCAGCCCGACCCGAACAAGCCGTACAAGGTGCAGTACCGCTCGCTGCTCTCGCAGGAGCAGCACCGTCTGCGCGCCGCGCTCATGCTGGGCGCCGCTCCGCTGCTCTCGCTGATCCTGCTCGGCTGGCTGATGCAGCCGGAGCACTGGACCGAACGCGACTATCCCGCCTTCGACTTCCTGCCGGCGCTGGACATCGTGATGCTCGTCTCGATCGGTCTGATCGAGTTCTTCCGCTGCATGAACGTGCTGTCCAACGCGCACGCCACCCTGGTCGCCCGCGACCCGATCCCGGTGGTGCCCGAGACCGGCACGAGAGTCGCGTTCATCACGACGTACGTGCCCGGCAAGGAACCCCTGGAGATGGTGACGAAGACCCTGGAGGCGGCCGTCAGGCTGCGCCACCGGGGGCTTCTGCACATCTGGCTCCTGGACGAGGGCGACGACGCCGAGGTGAAGGCGGTCTGCGCGCGCCTGGGCGTGCACCACTTCTCCCGCAAGGGAGTCGAGAAGTGGAACCGCCCCAAGGGCCCGCACCGCGCCAAGACCAAGCACGGCAACTACAACGCCTGGCTCGAGCAGCACGGCGACGCCTACGACTTCTTCGCCTCCGTCGACACCGACCACGTGCCGCTGCCCAACTACCTGGAGCGGATGCTCGGTTTCTTCCGCGACCCGGACGTCGGCTTCGTCATCGGCCCGCAGGTGTACGGCAACTACGACAACCCCATCACCAAGGCCGCGGAGTCGCAGCAGTTCCTCTTCCACGCGCTCATCCAGCGCGCCGGAAACAAGTACGGCTCCCCCATGTTCGTGGGTACGTCGAATGCCGTACGGATCAAGACACTCAAGCAGATCGGCGGCCTGTACGACTCGATCACCGAGGACATGGCCACCGGCTTCGAGATCCACCGGCACAGGAATCCGGCCACGGGCAGGAAGTGGCGCTCGGTCTACACGCCGGACGTGCTCGCCGTCGGTGAGGGCCCGGGTGCCTGGACGGACTTCTTCACGCAGCAGCTGCGCTGGTCGCGGGGCACGTACGAGACGATCCTGAAGCAGTACTGGAAGGGCTGGTACTCCCTGCCTCCGGGCAAGCTCTTCAACTACACCATGATGATCATCTTCTACCCGATGTCGGCTCTCAACTGGATCCTGGCGGCGCTGAGTTGTGCGCTGTTCCTGGGCCTGGGCGCCTCGGGTGTGAACATCGACCCCACGGTCTGGCTGATGCTGTACGGCAACGCGTCCGCGCTGCAGATCGGCCTCTACATCTGGAACCGTCGGCACAACGTCTCCCCGCACGAGCCCGAGGGCTCCGGCGGCGTGGCGGGCATGGTGATGTCGGCCCTCTCGGCGCCGATCTACGCCCGCTCGCTCATGGACACCGTGCTGCGCCGCAAGAGCAAGTTCGTGGTGACGCCCAAGGGCGACTCGGCCAGCCCGGACACGCTGTTCGGGACCTTCCGGATCCACCTGTTCTTCATCCTGGTCTTCGCCGGCTCGATCGCCGCCGGCTTCACACTCGGGCACTCGCACCCGGCGATGATCACCTGGGCCACGTTCGCCCTGCTGATCACCGCGTCGCCGATCTTCGCCTGGCGGTACTCGCTGCGGAAGGCGAAGAAGCAGCCGCCCACGCCGGTCCAGCCGGAGCCGCAGGACTCCGCGGTGCCCGCGACGGCGTACCAGCCCCAGCCGCTGCCGGCGCAGCACGCGCCGCACGGCTCGGGGCAGAAGCCCAGCTGGGCCGCCTCGAGTGGGGGCCCGGGCGGGGGCAATGACCAGACGATGCAGATCGCTCTTGGTGGATTTGGGGGACGTAAGGAATGAACGACCGTGCAGGCCGCCGCCGCGCCCGTCGACTCGCGATCGGCACGGCGGTGGTGCTCGCGCTGGCCGGGATGAACGGGCCGTGGCTCTACCGCTTCGGGACCGAGAAATACCACCAGTACCAGATCAACAGACCCGAGTACAAAGCGGACAACGGGCACTGGGACATCATCGAGTTCCCGAAGGAGTACCGCCAGGACACCATCCACGCGGCACTTCTGCGCACCGGCAAGGTGCTGCTGATCGCCGGCTCGGGCAACAACCAGGACAACTTCGACGCGAAGAAGTTCGACACCCGGATCTGGGACCCGGTCAAGGGCACGATCAAGAAGATCCCGACGCCGAAGGACCTCTTCTGCACCGGCCACACGCAGCTCGCCAACGGCAATCTGCTGATCGCGGGCGGCACCAAGCGGTACGAGAAGCTGAAGGGCGACGTCACCAAGGCCGGTGGCCTGATGGTGGTCCACAACGAGAACCCGGACGAGCCGATCACGCTGCCCGCGGGCACCAAGTTCACGGGCAAGGAGAACGGCCAGACCTTCGTGTCGAAGGACCCCGTTCTCGTCCCGCGCGCGAAGAAGGTCTTCGACAAGAAGACAGGGAAGTTCCTGCGCAACGACCCCGGTCTGGGCCGTATTTACGTCGAGGCGAAGAAGAGCGGCACCAAGTACGAGACGGGTACCCAGGACAACTACCGCATCCAGGGGCTGACCGGCACCGACGCGCGCAACACGTACGGCATCGCGCAGAAGCTCGCCCTCGACAAGAAGGACTTCCAGGGGATCCGGGACGCCTTCGAGTTCGATCCGATCGCCGAGAAGTACATCAAGGTCGACCCGATGAACGAGGCCCGCTGGTATCCGACGCTCACCACCCTGAGCGACGGCAAGATCCTCAGCGTCTCCGGCCTCGACGACATCGGGCAGTTGGTGCCCGGCAAGAACGAGATCTTCGACCCGAAGACCAAGAAGTGGACGTACACGTCGACGATCCGCCAGTTCCCGACGTACCCGGCGCTGTTCCTGATGCAGAACAGCAAGATCTTCTACTCGGGGTCGAACGCGGGGTACGGGCCGGACAACGTCGGCCGTGTTCCGGGTATTTGGGATGTCCCCACGAACAAGTTCACCAAGCTGCCCGGGCTGAGCGACGCCAACGAGATGGAGACGTCCGGCACGGTGCTGCTGCCTCCGGCGCAGGACGAGAAGTTCATGGTGATCGGTGGCGGCGGGGTCGGTGAGTCCAAGGCGTCCAGCAACAAGACGCGGCTGATCGACCTGAAGGACAAGAACCCGAGGTTCACGGACGGGCCGACGCTGGAGAAGGGCACGCGGTATCCGCAGTCCTCGATCCTGCCGGACGACTCGGTGCTGGTGTCGGGCGGCTCGGAGGACTATCGCGGGCGCGGTGACTCCAACATCCTGCAGGCGCGGCTGTATCACCCGGACACGAACTCGTTCGAGAAGGTCGCCGATCCGCTGGTGGGGCGCAACTACCACTCGGGGTCGATCCTTCTGCCGGACGGCCGCGTGATGTTCTTCGGGTCCGACTCGCTGTACGCCGACAAGGCGGACACGAAGCCGGGGAAGTTCGAGCAGCGGATCGAGATGTACACGCCGCCGTATCTGTACCGGGATTCGCGGCCCTCGCTCTCGGGCGGGCCGCAGACCATCGCCCGGGGCGGCACGGGGACGTTCACCTCACCGCAGGCCTCCGCCATCAAGAAGGTGCGGCTGATCAGGCCCAGCGCGTCGACCCACGTCACGGATGTGGATCAGCGGTCGATCGCGCTGGACTTCAAGACCTCCGGGAACAAGATCACGGTGACCGTGCCGAAGAACAAGAACCTCGTGCAGTCCGGCTGGTACATGGTGTTCGTGGACGACGATCAGGGGACGCCCAGTAAGGCGCAGTGGGTCAAGGTGCCGTAGCTAATTGGTGCCCTTGGCAAGGGCGAGTGCATAACTCGCCCACCACTGGCCCGCCTTCGGGCCTCCCTTGCAGGTGCCGTCCGACTCCCCCGGGCGCTTGACCCACAGGTAGGCGTCCACCAGGGGGTCCGACGTCTTCGTCGTCGGGGACTCCCCCAGGGATCGGCCCGGGGGGTTGCACCAGCGTTCGTCCGCGTCGCCGCCCTTGTACGGGCCCTTGCCGTTGCGGCTCGTGTCGATGACGAAGTGCTTCTTGCCCACCTTCGCGGACAGCTGCTTGCCGTACGCGATGGAGTCCTGGGTCGAGTAGAAGTTGGAGGTGTTGACCGCGAAGCCGTCGGCCTGGGCGATGCCCGCCCACTGGAGGGGCTCGTAGATCTGGTCGGGGTGGCCCCAGCCGGCGTTGCCCGCGTCCAGGTAGACCTTGGTGTTCTTCAGGGACTTGAGCTTGGTGACGGCGCCCTTGAGGAGGTCGTAGCGCTCCTCGTGGAACTCCTCCGGTGTGCAGCCGTCCACCAGGTGCAGGATGGCGTCCGGTTCGAGGATCACCGTGGTCGCGCGGTCCCCGATGCCCGCCGCCACGCCGTCGATCCAGGCGCGGTAGGCGTTGCCGTCGGCCGCGCCGCCCTGCGAGTACTGGCCGCAGTCGCGGTGCGGGATGTTGTAGAGCACCAGGAGCGCGGTGCGGCCGGCCTTGTCGGCGGCCTCGGTGAAGCCCTGCGCCTCCTGCTCGGGATTCTCCGGCCCGATCCACTCGCCGGTCGGCTGCTCGGCGATCTTGCGGATCTGCTCGGCGTCGTCGTCCTTGCCGGACTTCGCGTAGGCCTCCACCTGCCGTGCCGCGTTGCCGTCCGGGTTGACCCAGAACGGGTCGCTCTCCTTGGGCTGTTGGGTGATCTTCGCGCCGGCGTTCTTGTCCTTGTCGCCGTCACCTCCGGAGGAACACCCCGCGACGAGCAGCGCCGCCCCCAGCACCGCCACGGAAACCCTCACTCCGGCCCCCCTCATGCCGTACATCCAACTCCCCCTTGGGTGCACCGGTCCAAGTGCCAATCCTGACATACGCCCCGCGGCGCCCACGAGATCGCCCGAGCCTTGTCGGTGAGCTGTTACAGCACGATGGTTGGGGCAGGCGCACATCTGGGCAAAGGCGTGCGGCAGGGGGAAGGGGAGTGCGCGGTCATGCACCACAGCACCCGGGAACTCCGGCTGGCAACGGCACTGGTGGCAGCGGCCGACACCCTCGCCGAGGGCTTCGACGCCACGGCCCACCTCCGGCGCGTGGCCGATCACTGCGTGGAGCTGCTGGCCGCGCGGGCGGTCGGGATCATGCTCATCGACGACGGCCGGACGGTGTCGATGGCGGGCAGCAGCCGGCAGGAGGAGGTGGCGCTCGACCTGCTCGCGGCCCAGCACGGCGGCGGCCCCTGCCTCGAGAGCTACGGTTCCGGCAAGCCGGTCCCGCCCGTCTCGATCCGGGTGGCCCACGCGGACGCCCGCTGGCCGGACTTCACCGAGCGGGCCCTCGGACACGACATCGCGGGGACCTTCGCGGTCCCGCTGCGCCGCCGCGAGACGCTGCTCGGCGCCCTCAACGTGTTCGTGCCGACCCTGCCGAACGGCTCCCCGCACGGCTACGGGTCCGACGTACTGGTGGCCCAGGCCCTCGCCGACGCCACGGCCGTCGGGCTGCAGAACCACCGCTCGTACACGCAATACCGCACTCTGGCACGGCAGTTGCAGGAAGCGCTCTCCAGCCGGGTCAGCATCGAGCAGGCCAAGGGCATGCTCGCCGAGCGCTGGGGCGTCGGGGCCGACCAGGCGTTCGTGGCGCTGAGGCAGTACGCGCGGCGGCGCCAACTGCCGCTGGACCGGGTCGCGCAGACGGTGATCGAGCGGGTGGCGGACGACGCCGAGCTGCGCCGGGAGGCACCGGGCCCGTCCGGAAGGCCATCGTAGAACCCGAATTCACCAGCGCGTATGACGGAGAGCCACCGTAACGGAACCTGGCGTCATTCAGCCCCTAGGCTCCAACGCTCATCCGAACTAGAGTCTACTCAGACGGCCCCAGCCCCCGGCCCGTCATACCACTGTGGACCCCTGAACCTCCCGCGCCGGTCGCCGGGTTACTCCCGCAGCTCGTGCGCCCGCGGTTGAGGACCAGCCCGGTCGGCGGCTCCGGGGGGAGCAGGCCGTCGACCGGGCCAGGTGCGGATGGGGCCCGGTGGGGGTGGGTTCAGAGACCGCTTCCGGTGAGGTATGCCGAGACGATCACGTTCGCCGTGTAGGTGTGGCTGGCGCGGTCGAAGGTGCCCCCGCAGGTGATCAGCCGCAGCTCCGCGCGGCCCGCCCGGTGCTGTCCGTAGGCCTGCCGGGCGTCGAAGCGGTCGCGGCCCTGGACCTGGACGTCGTCGACGGTGAACTCGGCGACCCTGCCGTCGTCGCGGATCACACGGATCGTCTCGCCGGGCCGCAGCACGCTCAGCTTGTAGAAGACGGCGGGCCGGGTCTCGGTGTCGACATGCCCCACCATCAGCGCGGCCCCCGCGGCCCCGGGCCTGACGCCGGCCGCGTACCAGCCGACGACGCCCGCCTGGTCGAAGGGCGGCGGATCGACCGCCCCCTGCCCGTCGAGACCGCGGGCCACCACGGGCGCCTGGACGCCCAGCTCGGGAATGTCGATGCGCAGCGGCAGCGCGGGCCCCAACGGGCGTGCCGCGGGCGGCAGTTCCGCGTCCGGCGGCCGTCCGGCCGCCGCCATGTCGCCGGTGGTGGGTGCCGCTACGCCCTGCCGTACGTCCGTCACCTGCCGCCCCCACAGCCACAGCCCGAGCAGCAACACCACCCAGGCCAGGCCCATCAGGAGGCGTCCGGAGCCGGAGGAACGCTCGTGGTCGGACATCGGGTCAGTCCCGTCCGCGGCCCCGGCGCGCGCTCAGCAGCGCCACAGCGGCCGCGGCGACACCCGCGAGAACGAGCCCGGTGACCGCCTGCCCCGTACCGGGCCCGGCCCCACGGACGTCCACGGAGGCGAAGTGCGCGGTACCACCACCGCCCGCGTGGACGGGGGCGACGGGGGACGCCGGGGTGTCGGATAGGGCAGAGGTCTGCGAGTGCGACTGCGACTGAGACGGCTGGTGGGACTCCGACTGCGGCCGGGACTCCGACTGCTGCGACTGCTCGGACTGCGATACGACGGTGATCTTGCTCTGGATCACGAACTCGGCGCAGCTGATCTTCACCTCGTAGGAGCCGGGCTGGGCCGAGGCGCGGACCCGGCTGTCCCCGGCGAGGGTGCCGTCGGCGCCCGCGAGCTGTACGTCCGCGACGAACGCGGTGGACGCGGCGGTGGCCGTCCTCGCGGAGCACCCGGTCACCCGGAGCGCGATGTCGGCGCCCGGGGCGGGGGACGACGGGGTCACCGAGACACCGCCTCCGCTCCCGTCCGCCGCGTGCGCCGCCGGGGTGAGGGCGCAGGCGGCCAGGAGCCCTGTGCAGAGAGTGAGACGTAGTGAGCCCATCGTGAAAACCTCCAGATACCTGGAGGCTCCCCCTCGGGCAGGGGCCCCGCATCCGCAGCGAGGCCTCACTGCTCCATATGGGTCACGAACGGTTTCAGATCCGGTCGACGAGGTCCGCGATCGAGTCGACGACCTTGGACGGCCGGTACGGGAAGTCCTCGACCTGCTCGGGCCGGGTCAGCCCCGTGAGCACCAGGAACGTCTGCATCCCGGCCTCCATGCCGGCCAGCACGTCGGTGTCCATGCGGTCGCCGATCATCGCGCTGGTCTCGGAGTGCGCCCCGATGGCGTTGAGCCCGGTCCGCATCATCAGCGGGTTCGGCTTGCCCGCGAAGTACGGCTTCTTGCCGGTCGCCTTGGTGATCAGCGCGGCGACGGCTCCGGTCGCGGGCAGCGGGCCCTCGGTGGAGGGCCCGGTCTCGTCGGGGTTGGTGGCGATGAAGCGGGCGCCGCCCTGGATGAGCCGTACGGCCTTGGTCATGGCCTCGAAGGAGTACGTCCGCGTCTCGCCGAGCACGACGTAGTCCGGCTCGTGGTCCGTGAGGATGTACCCGATGTCGTGCAGCGCGGTGGTCAGCCCCGCCTCGCCGATGACGTACGCCGAGCCGCCGGGCCGCTGGTCGTCCAGGAACTGGGCGGTGGCGAGCGCCGAGGTCCAGATGGCCTCGACCGGCACGTCGAGCCCCATGCGCCGCAGCCGGGCGTGCAGGTCGCGCGGGGTGTAGATCGAGTTGTTGGTGAGGACCAGGAAAGGCCGGCCGGACTCGCGCAACTTCTTGAGGAAGGCGTCGGCGCCGGGGATCGGCACGCCCTCGTGGATGAGCACACCGTCCATGTCGGTGAGCCACGACTCGATGGGCCTGCGTTCTGCCATGTGCGGGATCTCCTGCCGTACGCATGTACGCGATGCTGCGTGGGCCCAGCCTAAACACTGCCCGGATCTTGGGGGAATGGCCGAGATCCTGATCGGCGCCGGTTCAGCCGCGCCTCCGTGACCGCGACCTCCGGGCCAGCAGCAGCGCGCCCGCGGTGACGAGGAGGGCGGCGAGCGCCGCGAGGGCTCCACCGGGGGTGCCGAGGCCGGTGCTGGCGAGCTCGTCGGCGAAGGGGAGGCCCTGGTCGCGGCCGGGTGGGGTGGGACCGGGACTGGTACCCGTGCTCGCACCGGTCTCGGGCTCGGAGGCCGGGTCGTCCGTGACGCGGAAGGAGTAGTCGTTCGACTGCCCGACCCAGTCGCCGTCGTCCTTGTGGCGCTGGACGACGGCGGCGTTGGCGGTGACCTCGTTGGGTACGGCGTCCGAGGTGAACGCCAGGCGGACCTTCACGGTGACCGTCTTCTTGGGGCCGACGGTGAAGCCGGGAAAGCCGTCGTCGAAGGCGCCGACGAGCTCGTCCTCGTCGGTGGTCGTGAAGCGGACGGGGAGCGGGTGGGCCCCGTCGTAGAAATCCAGGCGGGGCTGCGAGGGCTTCAGCGCCCTCTTGCCGTCGAAGAGCACCACGACCGGGTGGATGCTTCCACAGGTCCGGGTGGTGGTGTTGGTGAGGTCCAGATACCAGGTGCCGTATCCGCCGCCGGGTTCGTAGGCCTCGGGGCCGTCGTGGATGCGGGTGGTGAGGGGGAAGCGGCGGTCGTCCGGTGCGGCGCAGGCGGGTCTGGGCGCCGCGTGCGCGGGAGGCGCGGGGAGAAGGGCGGCTGCTGCAAGGCAGAAGGACAAAGGCGTGCACAGTCGCATGGACACGTGACCCTGCCGGGTGCGGGCGGGCGCGGGGCGGTGCCGCTCCGTACGGCCTCTCAAGTCCGCTCGATCAGCGCACGCGCGCGTACTTCATGGTGTCTCCTGCGTGCCTTCTGCATGCCTTCTGTTTTCGTGCACCTCTCCTACATCTCTCCTGCGTCTCTGCTGCATGCGCGCGTGCAGTCATCCGTCGGCCCGTCCGAAGAGCGGTGCCAGCAGTAGTTGCGCCGCGCCTTGTGCGACCTCCCGTCCGCCGCCGGGGGCGACCCGTACCGGTACCGGGTCCTCGCCCACGCGCCGGGCACGTTCGTCGAGGACGGCTGCCACGCCCTGTACGAAGGCCTCGGGGGCGGTGGCCACGGTGCGGCCGCCGAGCAGTACCAGGTCGATGTCGAGCAGCCCGGCCAGGTTCGCGGCGCCGGCACCGAGCACCCGCGCCGCCTCGGCGACGTCGCCCCGTGCCACCGCCCCCAGGCACAGCGCCTCGACGCAGCCGCGGTTCCCGCAGCCGCAGGGCGGCCCGTCCAGCAGGATGACCTGGTGCCCGAACTCGCCCGCGCCGGTCCGTACACCCCGGTGCACGGTCCCGCCGATGACGAGTCCGGCGCCGAGCCCCGTACCGAGATACAGGTAGGCGAAGGACCCGCCCTCGCCCGCTACGGCCAGCCCGAGCGCGGCCGCGTTGGTGTCCTTGTCGACGACGACCGGCACCCCGAGCCGCCGCGCGAGCGCGTCCCGCAGCGGGAAGCCGTCCCACTCGGGAAACCCGGTGACGCGGTGCAGGACACCCCGGGTGTGGTCGAGGGGACCGGGGAGCGCGACACCGACGCCTAGGAGGGAGGCGGTGCCGGTGCCGGGGCCGCGGGAGGAGCCGGTGCCGGTATCGAGGAGGGAGCCGGTGCCGGCAGGGGCGTTCAGGAGCTGGGGTGCGTCGGCCGCCGAACCCGCCCCCCGCAGCGCCCGCCCCACCAACCCCTCCACCTCCCGCGCGACCGCCCCCACCACGGCGTCCGCGCCCGACCCCAGGTCCAGCGAGGTGCGCAGCTCCCCCACCACGGCACCCGTCAGGTCGACCACGACCGCGCGCAGTTCGTCCCGGTCCAGGTGGACGCCGACCGCGTGTGCCGCCTCGGGCACGAGCCGCAGCACCGTGCGCGGTTTCCCGCCGGTCGAGGCGCGGCGGCCGGCCTCCGTCGCGAGTCCGTCGGCCCGCAGCCGTGCGGTGATCTTGCTGACGGCCTGCGGGGTCAGCCCGGTCCGCTCGGCGAGTTCGAGCCGGCTGATGCCTTCGGCGGCAGCCGTGCGCAGGAGGTCGAGGACGAGCGCCATGTTGTGGCTGCGCAGAGCGGGCAGGTTCGCGCCGGCGGGCGGTCCGGGCACCCTCGCCCGCCCGGTTCCCGTTCCCGCCGCTGCCACTGCCGCTTCGTTCGTCCTGTCCACGCCGCCATTCTCCCCCGCGCTTGCACTTTGGCAACAGCGTTGCGAAAGTGGAGGACATGACTCGTACTCCTCTCCGTGTGGGCCTCGTCGGCTACGGCCTCGCGGGCTCCGTCTTCCACGCCCCGCTGATCGCCGCCACCGAGGGCCTCGTCCTCGACACGGTGGTCACCTCGAACCCGGAGCGGCAGGAGCAGGCCCGCGCCGAGTTCCCGGACGTGCGGGTCGCGGCGAGCCCCGACGAGCTGTTCGACCGCGCCGCCGAGCTGGACCTGATCGTGATCGCGTCCCCGAACAAGACGCACGTCCCGCTCGCGACGGCCGCCCTCAAGGCCGGCCTCCCGGTCGTCGTCGACAAGCCCGTGGCGGGCACCGCGGCCGAGGCGCGCGAGCTCGCGGCGCTGGCCGAGGAGCGCGGTCTCCTCCTCTCCGTCTTCCAGAACCGCCGCTGGGACAACGACTTCCTGACCCTCCGAAAGCTGCTGGCCGAGGGCGAGTTGGGCGACGTATGGCGCTTCGAGTCGCGCTTCGAACGCTGGCGTCCCCAACTCAAGGGCGGCTGGCGGGAGTCCGGCGCCCCGGAAGAGATCGGAGGTCTCCTCTACGACCTCGGAAGCCACGTCGTCGACCAGGCGCTGGTGCTCTTCGGCCCGGCCGTCACCGTCTACGCCGAGTCGGACGTCCGCCGTCCGGGCGCGGAGGCGGACGACGACACGTTCTTCGCGATCACGCACGCGAACGGCGTCCGCTCCCACCTCTACGTCTCCGCCACGACGGCCCAACTCGGCCCGCGCTTCCGGGTGCTGGGCTCGCGGGCGGGGTACGTCAAGTACGGCCTCGACCCCCAGGAGGCGGCCCTGCGCGAGGGCGAGCGCCCCGGGCCCGACTGGGGGCTGGAGCCCGAGTCGCTGTGGGGCCGGGTGGGCGCCGGCGAGGCCCCTCCGACCGGCGGCGGCCGCCCCGAACCCACCCTCCCCGGCGACTATCCGGCCTACTATGCGGCCGTGACCAGGGCTCTCAACGACGACGGTCCCAACCCGGTGACCGCCCTCGAAGCGGCCGCCGCCCTCGACGTGCTCGAGGCGGCCCGCCGTTCGGCCCGCGACTCAGTGGCGGTGACGCTGTGACGCACAACACCGAGATCACTCCCAAGTTCCACCCGGAGATCACTCCGCCGCTGGAGGAACTGGAGGCCCAGGAACGCCACTTGGTCTTCCGCCAGTTCACCTACGAGGACGCCTGGGCCCTGGGCTCCCTCCTGGTCGAACTGGCCCGGGAACGCGGGGCCCCGCTGGCCATCGACATCCACCGCGCGGGCCAGCAGCTCTTCCACGCCGCGCTGCCGGGTTCGACGCCCGACAACGACGCCTGGATCGCCCGCAAGCGCCGGGTCGTCGAGCGCTACGGCGCCTCCTCCTACCTGGTGGGCACCCGCTTCCGCGCCAAGGGCACGACGTTCGAGGAGTCCTCCCGCCTGGACCCCGACACCTACGCGGCCCACGGCGGCTCGTTCCCGATCAACGTTGAGGGCGTGGGCGTGATCGGCACGGTGACGGTGAGCGGACTGCCCCAACTCCAGGACCACAGGTTCGTCGTGGAGGCGCTGGAGGAGTTCCTCAAGCGTTGAGGTAAGCGCCCCACAGGAGCGGCCCCGCAGGGGCGCGGGGAACTGCGCGACCAGCCACAGACGGTTCGCAGACGACGAACCGCGCAGTTCCCCGGCTTTCCCAGCGGAGCGTCTACGCGTCCTTGAATTCCTGCCGTTGGCGGCCGAGCCCCTCGATCTCGAGCTCCACAACATCCCCGGCCCGAAGGAACGGCTTCGGCTCGGGCTGCCCCAGCGCAACCCCCGCAGGCGTCCCGGTGTTGATGACATCACCGGGATACAGCGTCATGAACTGGCTGACGTACCGCACGACTTCGGCCACGGGGAAGATCTGCTCGGCGGTCGTCCCGTCCTGCTTCAGCTCGCCGTTGACCCACAGCTTCAGGGACAGATTCTGCGGATCGGCGACCTCGTCCGCCGTCACCAGCCACGGCCCGAGCGGGTTGAACGTCTCGCAGTTCTTCCCCTTGTCCCAGGTGCCGCCCCGCTCGATCTGGAACTCCCGCTCGGACACGTCGTGCGCCACCGCATAGCCGGCGACATGCGCGAGCGCCTCCTCAGCGGACTCCACGTACCGGGCCGTACGCCCGATGACGACTGCCAGCTCGACCTCCCAGTCGGTCTTCTCCGACTTGCGGGGCACCAGCACGGTGTCGTTCGGCCCGATGACGGTGTCCGCGGCCTTGAAGAAGATCACCGGCTCGGCGGGCGGCTCGGCCCCGGTCTCGCGGGCGTGGTCGTGGTAGTTCAGCCCGATGCACACGACCTTGCCGATCCGCGCGAGGGGCGGTCCGACGCGCAACCCGGTCGCGTCCAGTTCGGGCAGCTCCCGGGCGTCCGCGGCCGTGCGGATCCGCTCCAGCGCCGCATCGTCGGCGAGCAGCGCTCCGTCGATGTCCGGGACGACACCGGAGAGGTCCCGCAGAACCCCGTCGGCGTCGAGCAGCGCGGGCGTCTCCGCTCCCGTCGTACCGACTCGCAGCAGCTTCATGATCACAATCTCCCTCGATCGCGGGCTGTCGACCGACGGGTGCAGCCATCGGATGACTGGTCGATCCTCCAAGTTCGACGTCCAGTCCGCAATACCCGGTTCACGGACTGGACCGTAACCACCGGCCGGGGCCACCGCCGGGGCCCGCGGCTCAGGAGCGGAGCACGGCCGGCTCAGGAGCGGAGCAGGACCGGCTCAGGAGTAGAGCGCCGCCCGTTCGACGGCACTCCACGTCGTACTGGTCACGACGTACAGCGCGGCCGCCAGGGGCACCACCGCCACCGTGAAGAGCGTGAAGAAGGACATGAACGGCATGACCTTGCTGACCGCCCCGAGCCCCGGCACCTGCTCCCCGTCGGCCACCGGAACCGGATTGTTGGTGGCCATCATCCGCTTCGTACGGCGATAGTTGAAGGCGGCGACGACCGCGACGACGGCGAACAGTCCGAGGTACACGAGCCCGGCGCCCCCGAACATCCCGCCGCCACCGAGCGCGTCCGCCCATCGCCCGCCCAGCGGTGCGGCGAACAGCTGATGGGTGAGCAGTTCGTTCGCCTGCCCGCCGACGCTCGTGTTCGAGAACAGGTGGTAGAGCAGGAAGAACGCCGGCATCTGGAACAGCGACGGCAGGCATCCCGACACCGGCGACACCTTCTCCTCGGCGTGCAGCTCCAGCACCGCCTCCTTGAGCTTCTCGGGGTCCTTCTTGTGCGTCTTCCGCAGCTCGGCGATCTTCGGCTGCAGCGCGGTGCGGGCCTTCTGCCCCTTCGCGGCGGCCCGGGACAGGGGATGCACGAGCAGTCGTACGAGAGCGGTGAACAGGACGATCGCGGCAGCCGCCGCCGAGGCGCCGAACAGCGGATGGAGCAGGTCGGCGAAGTGCTCCACCAAATTGGCGAACACGGAGAAAACGGACATGGGTGAGCCCTCCGGGGGTCTCGTCGTGCCGGTACCGGGACATGCGGCATGACGACCCGCGCGGGGTCACGTACGTGTGAGGGTGTGCCCTACGCGACGGTCGCCGGAAGGACGGATCCGGGCGCTCGGGGCCGGGTGCGCCCCTTGGCGTCGGGGTCGCGTTGCGGCAGGAAGGCCGTACGGCGGGCGCGGTCGCGGATGGCTGTACGCACCCGGGTGGGCGGCACGGCGGGCGCGCAGCGCGCGGCGACCAGCGCGCACGCGGCGAGCGCGGAGCCGGCCGCGGCGGTGGCGGCGAGGGCGACGGTGGCCGTGATGCTGCCGGTGTCGAGCAGCGCGATCTGGAGGAGCAGGAGGAGAAGCACGGCGGCGGGCCGCAGGGATGCACGACTGCGGATCATGCCCCCACCCCCCTTACTCGCCCTACTCGGCCGACTTGCCCTACTCGACTGACTCGGCCGACTCGCGTGCCGTTGCTGTCAGTTGTACAGGATCCGTCTCGACGGGCTGCAACAGCCTCCTGGGCTTGAGCAGTGCCCGGCTCACCGGATCCGCCGGGTCGGGGCTGAGCCCGGGCCCCGGCTCCATGAGAACGTCCTCGACGGGTACGACGGTTCCGCAGGCGGGGCATTCGCCGTACGGCCCGAGTTCGGTGCCGCAGTCGGCGTGCCGGAAGTAGCGCAGCTGGGTCTCGTGGAAGTGCTCGCGGCCCCAGAGGCCGAGGGAGCGAAGGGTCGGCCACAGGGCGATGCCGCGCTCGGTGATGACGTACTCGTCCCGCGGCGGCGACTCCTGGTACCGCCGCTTCTCGAGGATTCCCTCCGCCGTCAGCATCTGGAGGCGGGCGGCGAGGACCGCGCGCGGGATGCCGAGGTGGACGAGGAAGTCGTTGTAGCGGCGGACGCCGTAGAGCGCGTCGCGCACGACGAGCAGCGTCCACCGCTCGCCGACGATCTCCAGGGCGCGAGCCATGGAGCACTCCTGTGTCGCGTAGTCCTTGCCCAGTGCCATGCCGTCCACTGTAACCATTTTTCGCGGCCTTGGTTCAATGACCGAACCTACAGGTGTTACGGTACGGGGCATGACTAGGTTCAATGACCGAACTCTTACCCGGGTCGACGCTCCTTCCGCGTCGCCCAGCAAGCAGGCACCCCACGCGGAGGCGCCCCCGCATCCCCGGGCCACCCTCGCCCTGACCAGCGCGGCGACGGCCGTGACGCTGATGACCTACACCGCCCCGGTGGTCACCCTCCGCGACACCGCCGCCGCGCTGCACACCTCCGTCTCCGCGCAGGCGTGGCTCATCAACGGCACTCCGCTCGGCCTGGCCGCCGTCCTCCTGGTCGCCGGCAGCCTGGCCGACGACTTCGGCCGCCGCCGGATCTTCCTGATCGGCACCCTCGCTCTGGGCATCACCACGGTCCTGGGTGCGCTGGCCTCCTCCACCCTTCTCTTCACGCTGGCCCGTGTCGCACAGGGCGCGGCGAGCGCGGCGATCCTGGCGAGCAGCCTGGGCCTGATCGTCCACGCGTTCCCGACCCCACGCGGCCGGCTGCACGCGACCGGCGTGTGGGGCGCGTTCGTGAGCGGCGGCATCGCGCTGGGCCCGCTGGTGGCGGGCGCGATGTCCGACTGGCGGACCGGATACGGCGTCCTGGGCGCGGCCGCGCTGCTCGTGGCGGCCCTGTCGACGCGGACGTTGACGGAGTCCCGCTCCCCGAGAGGCGGCCGCCCCGACATCCTGGGCGCCCTGACCTTCGGCCTGGCGCTGGTCTCGCTGGTCGCCGCCCTGACCCTGGGCCGTGACGGCTGGCTGCGCGCCGAGGTGGGCCTGCTGTTCCTGGCGGCCGTGGTGCTGGTGGCCGTGTTCGTGCTGGTGGAACACCGGACGCGGACCCCGATGATCGACCTGAGCCTGCTGCGCCGACCCGGCTTCCTGGCCTCCTCCGCCGGCGGCCTGTTCACGGGCCTCGCGGTGATCGGCCTCTTCAGCTTCCTGCCCGTCCTGTTCCAGCAGGTGCTCGGCCTCTCCCCGATGGACACGGCCTGGCTCTTCCTCCTCTGGTCGGGCCTGTCCTTCACGGTCGCCCTGCAGGCCAAGCGCCTGGCGGGCCGCGTCCCGCCCCGCCACCAACTGGCCGTGGGCTTCGCCCTCCACGCCGCCGGCGTCCTGACGATGCTCGGCGCGATCGACTCCGGCTCCTGGCACCGCCTCCTGCCCGGCCTGATCCTGGGCGGCATCGGCAGCGGCCTCCTGAACGCGGCCCTGCCCCTCCTCTCGGTGGAATCGGTACCGGCGGCCCGCGCGGCCATGGGCTCGGGCGCCCAGCAGACCTTCCGCTACATCGGCTCGTGCGCCGGCGTGGCCCTGACGATCGCGATCGTCACGTCGTCGAGTGGCGGCCTGGGGCACGGGGCGAACATCGCACTGGCGGTTTCGGCCGGGCTGGCCGTGGTGGCGGCGGGGGCGGTGTTGGGGTTGCGGGAGCGGGCGCGGGCGTGACTCGACAGGGCATAGGCCCATCGAGGACGCATGCTCGTCTTGAGCCGCACGGTCATCCGGCACGCATGCCCGACTTGAGGCGCACGATCATCCGATACGCATGCCCGACCTGATGCGCACGATCATCCGGCCCGAATGCTCATCGAGGAGGCACGCTCATCGGGGGCGCATCGACACGAGCTTGCCCCACACCACCAACCGATACCGGGACGTGTACTCCGGGGTGCAGGTCGTCAGCGTGATGTAGTACCCGGGCTCGCTGTATCCGTAGCCCGGTTTGACGGTGGAGCGCGGGACCGGCCGTATCACTCCCGAGTCGCGGGCCGAGGTCTGCGGCAGGGTCTTGTCGACGGAGTACGTGTACGTCGCGTTCTTCGTCTCCACCTGTACCACGTCCTTCGCCCGCAGCCGGTTGATGTACCGGAAGGGCTCGCCGTGTGTGTTGCGGTGGCCGGCCAGGGCGAAGTTGCCTGCCTGGCCCGGCTGTTGGGTGCCGCGGTAGTGGCCGACGTAGCCCTTGTTGAGGACGTTCTGCTTGCTGACGCCCTCGGCGACGGGGACGCGGAGGCCGAGGCGCGGGATGGTGAGGACGGCGTACGCCCGGGACCAGTTGGGGCGTGACTGGCGGGCGGTGGTGGTCTGTTGGCGGGTGCCGCTGCCGGTGTTGGTGTTGGTGGACGGGTGCTGGGTCGCTGACGGGGTGGACGTGTCGCCGGAGTCGGCGTTGTCGCCGGCGGTTCCTCCGTTGCCCCACTGCCGCTCCAGGGCCTCGACCTTGCGCTCGGCCCCGCGCCGGGCCTCCCGGTTGGTCCACCACAGTTGGTGGACGACGAGGAGCAGCAGTACGACCCCTACGGTGACGAGGAGTTCGCCCCCGCTCCACAGCGCGCGCCGACGCCGGGCCGACCGCCGCCGGGTGCTGTGCTGCACGACGGGAACCCGCATCCGTACGCCTCCTCGACCGGCACCGAGCCGCCCGCACGATAAGGGGCGGGCCTTCAAGTCACCAGGCCCGTGCACGTCGCGGCCGGTCACACGGCCCTGTTCGGGACTTCGTACATAGGTTTTAGAAAGGGCTGTCGCAACCCTCGACAACCCCACACGCCACACCCGATGCTTCGACGTGGCATGAACGGGACCAGGCCACCACGCCGAGTTCGACGCCGGTTTCAGGGACCGGCGTCCGGTCGTCGAGTGAAGCGGAGAAGCAGCCATGATCCGACGCAGAACCCTCCTGACCGCGGCCGGCGGCACCCTCCTCGGCGGCGCCCTGGCGACCGGCACCGCACGCGCCGACGCCACGATCGCCGTCAACCCGGGGACCTCGTACGGCACTTGGGAGGGCTGGGGCACCTCCCTGGCCTGGTGGGCCAACGTGTTCGGCGCGCGGGACGACTTCGCCGACATCTTCTTCACCACCAAGTCGACGACGTACAACGGCACTTCACTCCCCGGCCTCGGCCTGAACATCGCCCGCTACAACGTGGGCGCGTGCAGCTCGAACAGCGTGGACGGCGAGAGCATGGTCGCCTCCGCCAACATCCCCGCCTTCAAGCAGATCGAGGGCTACTGGCAGGACTGGAACAACGAGGACCCGACCTCCTCGGCCTGGGACTGGACGGCGGACGCGACCCAGCGCGCGATGCTGGTGAAGGCCGTGAACCGCGGCGCCACCACCGAGCTCTTCGCCAACTCCCCCATGTGGTGGATGTGTTCCAACCACAACCCCTCCGGTGCCTCCGGCGGCGGCAACAACCTCCAGACCTGGAACTACCGCCAGCACGCCTCCCACCTCGCCGCCGTGGCCCTGTACGCCAAGAACAACTGGGGCGTGAATTTCTCGACGGTGGAGGCCTTCAACGAGCCCAGCTCCAGCTGGTGGACGGCGACCGGCACCCAGGAGGGCTGCCACATGGACGCCACCGTCCAGACGGCCGTACTCCCCTACGTCCGCAGCGAGTTGGACAAGCGGGGCCTGACGAGCACCAAGATCTCCGCGTCCGACGAGACGAGCTACGACCTGGCCCGTACGACGTGGAACTCCTTCTCGTCGACGACCAAGGGCTATGTGAACCGCGTGAACGTCCACGGCTACCAGGGCTCGGGCGGCCGCCGCGACCTCCTCTACACGGACGTGGTGACGACGGCCGGCAAGGCCCTGTGGAACTCCGAGACCGGCGACAACGACGGCACGGGCTACACCCTGGCCTTCAACCTCCTCTACGACTTCATGTGGCTCCACCCCACCGCCTGGGTCTACTGGCAGGTCATGGACCCGTCCTCGAACTGGGCGATGATCGCGTACGACGCGGACACCCTCGCGGCGGGCGCGGTCCAGAAGAAGTACTACGTGATGGCGCAGTTCAGCCGCCACATCCGCCCGGGCATGAAGATCCTCAACACGGGCGTGAGCAACGCGGTGGCGGCCTACGACTCGTCGGCGAAGCGTCTGGTGATCGTGGCGCTGAACACCTCCACGTCCGCCCAGACCTTCACCTTCAATCTCTCCAACTTCACGACGGTGACGGGTGGTTCGGGTGGCCTGGTCCCGCGCTGGAACACGGTGACGACCGGCGGTGACCTGTACAAGGCGTACTCGGACACGTACCTGAGCGGGAAGTCGGTGGCGGTGTCGGTCGCGGGGAAGGCGGTGCAGACGTTGCAGATCGATGGGGTGACGATCTGACACCGGAGCAATCCGGCATCGAGCGGCAGGTCCCGCACGTTTCGCAGGACCCGCCGGTCCTGCACGTTTCGCAGGTCCCGGAGGACCCGCAGAATCCGCAGGTCCCGCAGGTCCGGCAGGTCCGGCAGGTCCGAGATGCGACCGGCTCGCCCACCCCGCCGACCCCGCCCGCGCCCGCCGGGCGGATGCCGGCCGGGCTGGTCGCGCTCGCGCTCGGCGGTTTCGGGATCGGCCTGACCGAGTTCGTGATCGCCGGGCTGCTTCCGCAGGTGGGCCGGGACCTCGCCGTGTCCGAGGCCGCGGCGGGGTGGCTGATCTCCGGGTACGCCCTGACCGTCGCGGTCGGCGCGATCGCGGTGACCGCCGCGACGGCCGGCCTGCCCCGCAAACCGGTCCTCACCGCGCTGGTGGTGCTGTTCGTCCTCGGCAACCTCCTGTCCGCCCTCGCGCCGAACTACCCGGTGATGATGCTCGGACGCGTCGTCGCCGCCCTGTGCCACGGCTCGTTCTTCGGCATCGGCTCCCTGGTCGCCCGCCGCATGGTCGCCCCGGAGCGGGCGTCCAGGGCGGTGGCGGTGATGTTCGCCGGACTGACGGTCGCGAACGTGCTGGGCGTGCCGTTCGGCGCCCTCGTCGGCGAACGCTGGGGCTGGCGCGCCACGTTCTGGGCGATCACCGGGATCGGCATCGTCGCCGTGGTCGCGATTGCGGTGCTGGTGCCGGGGTGGGCGGGGGCGGTCGAGGGCGGAGCGGGGAAGGCCGGAGCGGGGGACGGGGCGGAAGGTGCGGTGGCAGTTGGGATGACAGGCGGGGTGGCCGGCGGGACGGCCGGCGGGACGGCCGGCGGGTTGCCTGCCCAAATACGCGCCATGCGTTCCCGCCAGGTGTGGCTGACCCTCGCCGCGACCGCTCTCAGCTACGGCGGGATGTTCGGCGCGTTCAGCTACCTCGCCTACACCTTCACCGAGGTCACCGGATTCTCCGACACGGACGTGGCCTGGCTGCTCGTGGTCTACGGCTGCGGCCTGGTCCTCGGCAACATCGCCGGGGGCCGAGGCGCGGACCGCAACCGGGACCTCACCCTGATCGTCTCCCTGGCTGCCCTGGCCGCCACACTAGCCGCGTTCGGCCTGCTGGCGAGCAGCCCCACGGCATCCGTGATCCTGGTCTTCCTCACCGGCCTGTTCGGCTTCGCCCCGGTCCCCGGTCTGATCACCCGGGTCACCGACCACGCCCACGGAGTCCCGCTGGCCGCCGGCGCCAACGTATCGGCGTCGAACGTCGGCAACGCACTGGGAGCCTGGCTGGGCGGCCTGGCCATCAGCGCGGGCCTCGGGTACACGGCCCCGCTGTACGTCGGGGCCGGCATCGTCCTGGCCGGGCTGGCGACGATGCTGCTCGCGGCGCACGGATCATCCAGAAAAATCCCGTAATGCCCCACAACACCCCGCAGTACACGCCCGCGACCGGCCCCTCCCCCGATCCCACCCTTTGACCAGCACATACCTCTTCTTCGTCACGGATGGGCAGTACGGTTTCCCTCATGCGCCCCGACACGCCTGCCGAGAACGTCGACCACACCGCCGAAGCGGCCCGCCTCGAGCGGACCGCCGGCCTGTACCCCGAGGATGCCGAGGCCCTGCTCCTCCAAGCCGCGGCCCACCTGGAACTGGCCGGCGACCGCGCCGCCGCGTCCACGCTCTACGACCGCCTGCTCTCCTCCGCGGACGGCCTGGAGAACCCCTATCTGGTACGAGCCCTGAAGGCCTCGAACCTCTGGGAGTACGGCCACGAGGCCGAGGCCCGCGCGATCATCGACGGCGTCCGGGCAGCATCCCCGCGAGACCCGGCCCCCTGGGTGATCGTGGCGGAGGCACTGGAATCCCACGACGAGCTGGAGGCGGCCCAGGAGACGTTCACGGAAGGAGCGCGTGTCCTTCTGACGGACGTGGACGAGCCCCCGTACTCGACGCACCCGCTGCTCTTCGGCCGCCACAGGGTGAGGCGCATGCTGGGCGTCGCCCACGACGAGTGGGACACGGTGGCAGACCTGCTGCACTCGTCCCCCGTCTCCCTGGACGAGCTCCACGACCCGAAGCGGGTGTGGTCCCTCGGCTCGGACAACCCGGCGGAACTGGCGGCGGAGATCTCCCGCCTACGAGCGGAACTGGGCACGTTCCGCGAGGCGTTGTCCCGCCCCTTCCCGGTAGCGGTCCTGCACTGGCCGGCGGGCGAACTGGCGGAACTGATGGCCGCATATCCCTCACTGGCGGCCGAGTACCCCTCGCACGAGGAGCACCTCACGACGATAGAGGGGTCGCTCCGGGAACTGGCGGCGAGCGGAACGGCGAACCTGGGGATCGTGACGGGGACGGTGCCGTCGTACGAGGCGTTCGCGGCGTCGGAGGGGGCTTCGCCGGGCGAGGCAGAGCTGTTGCCGCAGTATGCGACCACGTTGGCGGCTCGGGGGCGGGCGGTGGAGTGGCCGCCGCAGCGGGGGGTTGTTTGTTGGTGTGGGTCGGGGCGGGGTTATGAGGGGTGCCACGGGGCGTAAGGGGCCTTGCCGAATCACCCCCATCCAGCGAAAGCCGCTGAACCGACCCCGCGTGCGTCGAACCGCTGGTGCGCGCCCCCAACCCCGGCCGACAACTCAGCCGACGTCCTTCCCAACTGCCCCGGCCCCTACGGCAACCGCGCGACACACGGTGCTATTCGGCTCTCCCACGCAGCTCAGGCCAGCTTCCACTCGAGGCTGCCTGTCTGAAAACGATCACCTTTCAACAGGTGAGCTTCGATTGTCAGCGACTGCTGTTAAAACAGATCCATATCGGCACGAAGGATCGCGCCCGAGAACTAAGAGGGATCGAAGGAGCAGTCGTGGCGGAATCGGGGGAGCTGGCACAGCCGGTCGAAGGCGTCTACGAGCAACTCATCCTCCAACAGTTGGGGCGCGGGCTGCGCCGCACGCCGAACAAACTGGTGCTGACGGTGCTCGACTTCATCGGCCAACACCGGGCGGAGTTCCGTTTCGAGGAGCAGTTCCGGGCTCTGACCAACCTCTCCCGAAACCGCCTGGTCAACAGCATCGAGCGAGACTTTCCCCAGTTGCCGTCCGGCTGCCAGATCATCCTTGAAGGCAAGTCCAAGGACCTCGTGCTGGACAACATCCGCACACAGATCAAGGCAACCGTCCAGTCCCTGGCCAAGGAAGTCAGGGTCTTCAATACGCCGACCCTCGCCGACTACCTCATGGAGAGCCACCGCGAAATCAAGGAGTTGTACAAGTCGAGCAACTCGTGGACGTCCGTCCTGCGCCGCTCCGGCCTGGCCGACCTGCCTGAACAGGCAGGCGAGGAAGACCTGTTGAAGCGCGTGCAAGCGTTCCTGCATGTTGACGACCTCGAGCGCGCTGGGGCGTATGCCCGTCTGCTGAGCGATGGCGCGCCGGCGTACGAGGCTCTGAACCCGAGAGACAGAACGTACGCGCGCATGCCCTTCTTCAACCTCTGGGACAAGGCCGGCGGTTTTGGCTCCTACTCGCAAGGACTTGAATCACTCCGCGAGCAACGAGCCTTCCGTTGCGAACTGCAGCAGGTACTCGACCACGTGATGGGCCAAGCCGACCACTTCCCCATTCCTCTGGATGGCCCGCACGCGCACCTCCCCTGAAGATTCATAGCGCGTACAACAACGCTCAGAGATCCTGGCCGTGCTTGGCGTCGCTCGCCTCGGCGGGCAGATGCCTGGCTCCTTCGCGCAGGGCGTCCTGTGAGACGAGCCGAACCAGACGGACGCACTGCTGATCACTCTGGAGAAGAACGAGAAGGACTTCTCCCCCACCGTCCGGTACAAGGACTACGCGTTGAGCCCTTCTCTCTTCCACTGGGAGTCACAGAGCACGACCGCAGATACCGCGCCCACCGGTCTGCGCTATCAACAGCACGCCCAACGCGGCAGCCATGTGCTGCTGTTCATGCGGCGCTACAAGGACACCGACATCGGCAAGGCTCAACCTTGGATGCCGCTCGGCCCTGCGACCTATGTCCGGCACAGCAAACCCATGGCCATCACCTGGCAACTGCATCGTGAGCTGCCAGCAGATGTGTGGTCGTACTCGGCCATCACTGCGAGCTAATCAAGCGCCATCGTCAGAGATCGATCCAGAAGGTCTCGCAATTCTGAAAGGGAATCCCTCGCGGCGATCCACCTATCCCACGCGTCGCCAACAGACATCTGCTGATAGATCGGGCTGGGGAGGCTCTGGTAAGGATATTTTCCAGCAGTCGTCGATCGGTGCGCCGCTTCACCTCGCCCTGCGGCCAAGCTTCGAAGTGCCGCAATCAGGCTTGAGCACTCTTCCCGCACCAATCCCTTACTGAAGCCTAGAGGCTCAAGCAGACGATACAGGTCCTTGTCAGATATCCCATGGCTAGCGCCAACGATATCGTCTCGATACCAGTTACTAACACGCCCGATCAGGGTCTTCCTGTTCAGGATGGGAACGTCGTCGACGTCGAATCTCTTCGCCTTCCCACCCTCCGGCTTCATCTTCCTCACCTGAGCCGGAGTGGCGTAGAAGTCGACGAAGTACCCTTGCCCCTCAAGCATATTCCCAATGTTTCTCCGAAAATGAATAGTGAGGGCGTGGAGGCAGTGATGCTGCATCGCCTTGTCATCATCCTGCGCCCAACGGGCCAGGTATTCCAGACATTGGGTCTCTACGAACTCCTCTAGTTCGGAGCTACAGAGAATAAGGAAGGCCCTGACTCGAACACGGACATCATCAAAGTACTCATCCGTCATATCGACTGGGTCAGGCGCAATTCCACCATCCCTGGTGAGCATGCGCAGTTCCCGAGCGACGGCATTGACGTTTGATTCAAGCGAGGAAACCGCATTCCACTCAGCCACCTAGGACACCTCAGACAGCGCGATAACGCTACCCGGCAGATCTGCTTGGATTCCAGACATGACCTGGAGGCGTTGCCCCCAGGCGTTAAATCGAGTCTTCACGGCGAGCGGCGTCTTCGTTGTGCTGCTGACGGCATCAACAAAATCGCGATCCTCTTCACAGAGGAGCTGGAACTCGGCCTTCACTTCGTCAGCATGACTCAACTGCCACTGCCTAAGCTCCGCATTGACCAAGAAGTGAATCTGAACATCAAAGATCGCCCTATTGAAGGAGCGCTCAAATCGACCACGCGTGTATTTCCTGCACACGTCGTCGCCAAAAATCTCCCTGGCCGCGTCAATGGCAGCATCCAGCGCGTCGGCCGCCTTGCGAACCTTCCCGCCTGAATCAGCATCCCAAGACGCCGTGAGGATCCTTGCCGTCCCATCTAGGAAATTCTTCAGGTTCCCCTCGTAAGGTTGAACACCAAAATGAAACGCCATGAACCTGAGGAGTAGTTCCGCGTCCACCATGCGCCGATCAGGCTTACTCTTGTTCAAGAGCGACCTCAACGCGAGACTGGCACCAGAGCGCTCGTCCACAAAGTACATGAATTTGCCCGGGAAGAGCGCCTGCCGCAACTCTTGCGGCGAAAGTTTTAGACTTCCAGAATTGAGGCGATAAAAGACAGTGTACAGGAAGTCCTGACTGTGCCACTTTCGCAGCAATACGGCCCTGATTGTGGCATTCTCAAACCTGACAGCCTCGACTGGGTAGCCATCCTGCATCTCGTCATAAGTTATGCCGTTTAGCTTCTTGGTTTCCATCAGGCCAGTGAGCTTCAGCCGCTCAGGTAGCCACTCGACGTCTCTCGGGTCAGCCGGATCCGCACAGAATTGCCGAATGGCGAGAAGACGCTGCTTACCGTCGATAACCATATATCGGCCGGGCGTATTCTGGTCTTCTGCTAGAACAATTTGCGGAACCGGGTAGCGCTGAACCAACGACTCTATGTACCTGGACTTGGCAACCTTGGTCCACGCGTCACGCCGCTGGAAGCTCGGGTTGAGGTCGATGCGGCCCTTGCGCATCTGACTCACGACAGTCTCGACTGTCCAGTCGACCGTCGTCGTTGCGGCCTCGTCATCGTCCCAAGTGGACAGGTCCTGCTCGTCCTCGCCGGACTCGTCGACGTATTCGTCCAAGTCAGTCATGCCGTGGAGTGTATAGGCCACAGGTTTGCTGCTGTCACTGATCCACAGGAACGATCCACAGGTGGCCATAATTCAACGTCCCGCTCCGGTTCCGTCAAGAGCGGAGGGGCCATCCAGCCGTCCGCGGCGGGATGTTGAGGTCTCGGCAACCGTCGGCAGGCGGCCATCGTGGCGGGATCGCTACCTCAGCCGCGAAGTGCATCTGAGCCCTGTCCACGGCTTCGTCTGCATCGAGCCCCTGAGCCCGAAGCCAGTGAAGGAGGTCCGTGATGGCGTCGATCGTCACTGCCTCTGTTGGACAGCGGTCAACAGGATCGCTCCTGTCGCCACCGGGGCGCCCGCGCCTCATTGCAGCTCCGGGGTGGGGCCAAGCGGGCCCCATGAGGAAAATTAGTGGATTTGCCTCATCCGGCGGCGGCAAACCCAGGTGGGGCGGCCCAGCACTGTTCCTACCCCGATAGCCTGCCGCCATGATGCGCGCAGTCGTGTTCGACGTCGGCGAATGCCTAGTGAACGAAACCCGTGAGTACGGAACCTGGGCCGACTGGCTGGGTGTGCCCCGGCACACCTTCCACGCGATGTTCGGGGCCGTCATCGCCCAGGGGCGTGACTATCGGGAGACCTTCCAGGAGTTCCGGCCAGGGTTCGACCTCTACAAGGAACGTGAGAAGCGGGCCGCCGCCGGGCAGCCCGAGACGTTCGGCGAAGAAGACCTGTACGCGGATGTCCGTCCGGCTCTTGCCGAGCTCCGGGCCGACGAGTTGTGGCTGGGGATCGCGGGCAACCAGACCGTACGGGCGGGCGGGATCCTGCGGGCACTCTTCTCCGACGACGTCGACCTGATCGGTACGTCGGACGACTGGGATGCCAGCAAGCCTGATCCCGAGTTCTTCAAGCGGGTCGCCGCTGCCGTCCCCTTCAAGGCCGGCGAGATCCTCTACGTCGGCGATCGGTGCGACAACGACATCCGACCGGCCCGAGAGGCCGGCATGCTGACCGCGCTCGTGCGTCGCGGACCTTGGGCCACCATCCAGTGGAACAGCCCTGATGCCAAGGAAATGCCGACGTTCCGAGTGGACAGCCTTCTCGAACTTCCCAAGTCAATCCGCGAGTTCAACGGCTCAGCACACTAACGGTCGTCGACCAGTCGTAGAGGCGGTCGTCTAGGTCGCGGACGCAACGCTCGTGCTGATGAGGAGTAAGCGCGCGGCGGACCTCTCGTACGCGGTCCATGCCGGTGGCGTACCACGTGATGGCGAGTTGATCGAGGGCTTGGCCTGCGTACTTGCAGGCCTGCTCCGGGTTTCCGGCCGCTGCCTCGACGGCTGCCAAGTCGCCGTAAACGACACTGCGTTGTTTGTCCTCGCCGGGCGACATCCCGCCCAAGACACCAAGCAGAGTCTCGCGGGCCTGCGGGAAGTGGCCAGCGATCATCTGTGTGTTTCCCTTGAATGCCGCCAGACGGGCCGGTGAGAACCAGTCCATCCACTCGGGTGAGGGGTGTTCGTTACCGGCTGTGAGGATGTCCTCCGCGTGCCCGATCAAATGCAGTGCGGTTCGGGTGTTGCCACAGCGGGTTTCGCACTCGGCTTCCACTGCGTCCAACCACGCGAGGAACTCGGCGGATGCAGGGGCGCGGCGTGCATAGGTGCGGGCCGCAATCATTCGTTCCAGTGCCGCGTCACGATCGCCGACCCAGCCAGGCAGGAACGCCATGTGCGCGATGATCGCCGAGCCGAGCAGTGAGTTGTCGGCTTCGCCCGCGGCCTGCAGAGCCAGGAGAAGGGTGTCGCCGGCCGTGCTCGGCTCCCGGAGGTCGAAGAACTCGATCCGGCCTGCGAGGAGATACGACTCCCCCAGCGCGGCCGCGATCGTACGACGGGTGGAGTCCGTTGTCTCCGGAAGCAGGGCACAGCCCAGCGTCGCGTGTGCGATGACAGCTGGATGCAGCTTGGTCGGAGCCACGGACCAGTAGAGCCGACGATGGGAACGGGTCACGGCTTCGAAGTCCGTGCCTGCCGTGGATGGTTGTGGCTTGGCAACAGCTCGGCCGGGTACCGTCGCCGGCCCGATGGCGGCGGTGCCACCCGCGACGAGTGTGCGTCGGGTGTGATCGGGCTTGGGACTGTCGGCACCCCATGGAGGAGTGAAGCCGAGTGACTCCATGGTCTGGCCCAGCAGGTGTACGAGCACTCGCTGGCAGTCAGGTTGCGGCCAGGGAGGATTGTCCGACTCCCAGCGCCGGACCTGCCGTACCCCGACCGACAGGCCGCGAATACCCATCCGCTGTGCGTTCTTGGTCAGGGCATCCGCAAGGTCCTGCTGCGAGTTGAAACCGGCAGCTACACGGGCGGCCTTGAGCCGGATGTTGCCTGCGGGCCGAGGCACGGACACCTCCTGATACGGCGACTACTCGAACCGTCTCACAGTAAGTCCGCTGTGGTGTCCTCCACCACCCCTACGGTGCCAACAAGGCCCTGTAGAAGTCCTCTTGGAGGCCTTTGAAAGTCCTAGAAGTGGCATTGCTGGTGCTGGACGCTGTGTGCCTTACCTGAACCGCAGGATGACAGGGGGCAGGCCTTGTACACCCAGGAAGCGTTGGACAGAGCGATTGCCGAGTGGTTGGTTCGGGCACACCCGGCGCCGGAACAGGCTCGGGCCGAGTGGACAACCCAGGGCGTCGCCCTGCTGCCGCTCGGGGAGCGCTTCGCCGCTGTGCGCATGCCGTCCGACGTGGTCCACGCCGCTGTTGAGTCGGATAGTCGCCGCGAAGTGGCCGTGGCACTTGGCGAGTTACTGGGAGGCTCGGTCATCTTCGATCGCCGAGTCGCGGGCGGGACGTACTACGCCCTGATTCAGGGCCATGCCGGTCTCGTCTGGGCATACGACAACGTCGCGACCTGTCTTGGTCTCGGCACGTACTTGGGAGTGCCACGAATCGACCGGCAGCAGCCTCCCGGAACCTATTGGGTGGTTCCTCCTCGCTACGAAGGCGACTTGTGTGCGCCGCGGGCGATTACCGCTCTGATCAAAGCCGGCCGGCTGCAACTTGCCGAACTGGCTGACACCTCATCCCGAGAACGAATTCTTCGCAAGGTCTGACCTCCAGGACAGCCACGATTCGTCGCGTGGATGTCCTGGAGGAAGTCGGAGAAGCACGCGACTGGCCGACTTCAGTCTCGACTGGCTTCCGCCCCTACGTCGAACGGGCCTGGCACACCGCTCTGGTTCCACGGCGAGCACAAGAATCCCTCCCCCCGAGCACGACAGGCATATCGGCACTCAGGGAGAGGGCTACCCGAAGGTCCTCCAACTGTGAGGTGAATCAGTGCTCTACACAACCCCGTCAGGTCCGGGAACGATCACGAAGGGGGCGATCCGATGACCACCGCCGTAGCCACCGAATCGCGCACCGGCCGCTCCCTCGTCACCGACCCCGACTTCGACATGCTCGCCGCCTTCTGCGCCGACGAGTACGGCCTCGAACGCGGAGTCGCCGACCGCGTCATGGACCAGGCGCTCGCCCTGGTCCACGTGATGGGCTCGACAGGCGAAGGCGCCACCATGGCCCCCTCCCAGCAGGTCGACCCGGGCTGGCACACGCTCATCCTCCACACCGACTGGTACGCCAACTGGTGCCAGGAGCAGTTCGGTTACTTCCTCCATCACCAGCCCAACAGCAAGACCCGCACACGCGGCCTGATGACGGATGTCGTCGGGAAGATCCGCGCTGCAGGCTTCGAGGTCGACGAGCGGCTGTGGGGTACGGCTGCGGACTGCAATCCGCCTGCCTGCTGCGGCGACGGTCCCTGCTGCTGAGCAGTGGCCCCCAACCACTGACCCACTAGGGCGGGTTGGCCCTCCTTGGGCCAACCCGCCCGCCACTCCCCTGCCCCAGAACGGATACGTCCCCGTGCCCCTGACCGAGTTGACCGCGACCAGCCGCGTGACCGTCTTCCCCCTCGAAAGCCTCACCATCGCCTACACCACCCAGTCCAGCGACGAGCGCACGCTGGGGGACATCGGGCTCGTCACCGTCATCGACGAACAGAGCGACGGCGACGAGCTGTGGCACCTGGCCCGCGACCTCGGCGGCCGCAACACCGGTGGGGATCAGGCCCGTTGGATCCTCACCCAGGCAAGTCGTGCTCGGATGGTCAAGGCGTACACAGACCTACCGGACGCGACCTGGACGGCGTACATTCGCCGGCGCTTCGCCCTCGACGCACTCTTCGCGAACCATGACGTCCTGATGACCGGTCGGATCGAGCTGCCGTGCCTCTGAGCAGGATCCGTTGGATGGCACGCGACCTCCAACGGTCGATCTGATGAGCAACCGTCAAGAGTTGTGGTTTCGGGCTCCCGGGGTGGATCCGGTGATCTGGGCTGCTGCGACTCCTGTTTTCCTCGCGCACGTCCGAGTCGGGGTGGTTGAGGAACTGCTCGGTCAGCGGGCTGGCCTGCGGGTCGTGGGTGGCGTCGAGGATGTGGATCGTGTGAGAGAGGAGTTGGCTTCCCGTCGTCGGCATGGCCACAGCCGGCGGTTCGACCTGGTTCAAAGGCATGCGGTGGTGGTTGAACGCCTCGCCGATCGAGTGCAGGGGCGGGAATCGTCCACCTTGGTCACCGGTTCCAACGCCGTAGCAGGAGTTGGCTTTAGGCGCTGGGAAGCTCGCCCGGCGCCGCTACTCGCCGCGGGTGGAGTCGGTCTCCCAGAAGTCGGGTTTGCCCTGCGACATGGGGGAGTCCGGGGATGTGTGACTTGCGCCGGCTGTCAGTGCAGGTCACAGGGTATGCGGGTCACCTGCCGGTATCCAGCCGGAGGGCGAGGTCGTGGGCGGTGGCGCTGGTGAGGTCCCCGACGAAGGCCCCGACGATTTCGAGACGGCCGCCGGTGATCGAGGAGGTCACGAAGGGGTTGCCCCAGAGCTTGCCGTCGATGACGATGGCGAATCCGTTGCGCGGGGCCGGGGCCGCGGCGATGGAGCCGGTGAGGGCGGCGTACCGGGTCCGGTCGGCGGGGCTGAGGGTCACCTCGACCCGCCAGGTGCCGTCCATGGTGCTTTTCTCAGCCTTCGCGGAGGCGACACGGACGTCGGTCATGCCCCTGGCCCGGTCGGCGTGGATGCAGAACGCCGGGTGGCTCGCGCTCGCGTGCACGGTGTAGCCGCCGCTGCCACGGGTGCAGGCGTGCTCCGTGGAGGAGGTGACCGGCAGGATGGAGATCAGGGCCACCTTCTCGGTGTTCCCGGTGCCCCCTGCGGCGGGCTGAACTACGTGCGCTTGCTGGGTCGCGCCGTCCGCGACGGCCACCCAGGCGGTGGCGACCACCACGGCGGCGGCGATGCCGACCCCGGCGCGGGCCAGCCGCTGCCGCCGCCGGGCGACCTGCAATGCGCCGTCGGCCAGGCCGACCAGACAGGGACCGGCGGCATGACCGCCGCTCTCCCGGACATGGGCGTGCAAGGCATCGTGCAGCAACGTTTCGTGCAGCGGGTGTTCGGTCGAGTCGTTCATGCGATGACGCCCCTTCCGGAGGCAGTGGAGGAGGCGGCGGCCGACGGACCTGCCTCGGCCAAGGCGGTGCGGAGGGAGGCGAGGGCCTTGTGGGTCTGGCTGCGGACCGTCCCCTGGGCGACACCCAGAATCGCGGCGATCTCGGTGTCCGGCCGGTCCTCGAAGTAGCGCAGCACGATCACCGCGCGCTGGCGCTTGGGCAGCCGCCGCAGCGCGGCCATGATGTCCTGCCGCTGGACCACGGTGTCGGCCCAGTCGGCGCCCTGCGCGGACGGCTGGTCCGGCAGGGTGTCGGTGACCATCTCCCGTCCCCAGCTGAGCAGTCGGAAGCGGTCCACCTGGGCGTGGTAGATCGCCCGGCGCACATAGATCTCCGGCTGCTGCCGGTCGCGCAGCTTCGACCAACGCCGAGCGGTGGAGGCAAGCGCGGTCTGGAGCAGGTCGCGGCCCTGCTCCCAGTCCCCGGTCAGCAGGTAGGCCGTGTGCAGCAGCGATCTCGACCGCGCCGCCACGAACTCGCGGAACTCGCGTTCCTCGTCGGCGTTCAATGTGCCCTCCCTCGTTCCCCCGTAAAGACGGGTACAGAACGGAGTTCGACTGCCTTGCCGGTCAGACTTTCTCGACCACGACGCTGCCAGGCTCCTCGCGCGGAGCCTCGTGGCGGTTCATACGGGTACTCGTCGCACGAGGGCTTGGTGCCGTCGTCGTTGGGGTCGACGGTCCACCAGATGTCGCCCGGCTTGGGCTGGACGCTGGGGCCGCTGACTTCCATGCGGTTCTGGGTGGCCTGGTCCCTCGACGAAGCCCTGCCTTCTGGAGCAACGCATAAGCGCGGCCGATGGCGTTCCCGCTCGCCCCGATGCCGTTACGTTGCACAAATGGACCGAAATGCACTCATCCAATTCGTCCGCGCCCGCCGGCTCGCCGTACTCGCCACCACCTCGGCCGACGGGCACCCGCAAGCCGCAGTGATCGGGGTCGCGGCGACCGATGCCGGCGACCTCGTCTTCGATACGACGCGGGGGTCCCGTAAGTTCGCCAACCTCTGTAGGCAGCCGCGTGTGGCCCTGGTCGTCGGGTTCGACTGGGGGGACGAGCAGACTGTCCAACTCGAAGGTGTCGCAGGGGAGATCTCGCCGGACGACCCGGATGTGAACGTGTACTGCGACCAGATTCCAACCGGGCGGGAGCGGGCGGTGTGGCCGGACATCGTCTACGTGCGGGTGCGGCCGGACTGGGGGCGCCACAGCGACTATCGCCCGGGGAGTTCGGGAGTGCAGGAGATCTCGCTGCCCTGAACCACAGCGGGCAGGTGTAGGGGGCGTCGAGTGTCGTGGCCCGGGGACGCCGTCAACGTCTCAGTTCCGTAATGCCAGTTGACGCATCGAGTCTTGATGATCTTGACTCTGGACGTCAATTCGTAAAGGCATCACATGATGCTCACGCAAACGGGGAATCCATGCGCATACGTCAGGCCATGACGGCTCTTTCCTTGACCGCCTCACTCGCTGTTCCGGGGCTGGTCCTCGCTGCCGCTCCGGCCCAGGCGGCCTCGGGCTGCTACATCAAGGCGAGCTCGGCGAACCTCCGCTCCAAGGCGTCCACCAGCTCCACGAGCCTGGGCGTGGCCTACAAGAACAACAAGTGCACCGAGAAGACTTCGACCTACGCCGGTGGCCACAGCTGGTACAAGGTCAAGATGACGACCGGCAACGCCAAGGGCGTCACCGGCTGGGTCCGGGACGACCTGATTCACCTGCCCGGCGATGACGTCGGCACCTGCATCCCGGAAGACACGTCGTGCCACACGGGCTGACCACCTGACGTGGGTACATCGGGCCCCGGCGCCACTGGCGTCGGGGCCCTCTTCCTGTTCAGAAGGCACCAGCGGGGGTGTCTGCCCGGCGGTCGGGCAACGCTCTCCAACTCGTGGGCAACGCTCTCCCAATCGTGGGCAACGCTCTCCAACTCGTGGGCAACGCCCTCGATCCCGCCCGCAAGCAGCCCGTCCGCTGCGGCCTCTCCCTGCCTGTGCTGGGCGGCTGAAGCGGGCCGACGTCGAAAAGGAGGAGACCGCCACCGCCGGTCTCCTCATGCATTCCGCCCCCACTGCCCGCGGTGGATGACGTCCTCCGCGCCCCGTCGGCGTGCCGCGATACGGGCACCCTGCGCGGGCACGTCGTCGGCGCGGTGGCCGACCGTGATCCCACCGATGGGGGCGTACTCCTCCGGGATCCCGAACTCCGCCCGGAACGGCTGCAGTTGCTCCGGCATGATGCCGAAGAAGCAGGCGCCGAGACCTTCGTCCACGGCGGTCAGGAGCATGAGGAGGGCTGCCATTCCCGTGTCGATGTGCCAGTACGGGGCGGGCCAGCGGGCCTCGGCGCGGTCCTCCCAGCCCTTGTCCGGTTCGGCGTAGCGCGCGAGATAGGCGGCCTTGTGGGCCAGGGGGACCACGACCAGCGGGGCGTCCTGCATGGTCGGCGTCTGTTCGACCCGGGTGGGGACGAACGGCCAGAAGCGGGCGCGGTCGGCCGGATCGGTCAGAGCGAGGAACGCCCAGCCCTGCGAGAAGCCGGCCGAGGGCGCCCGGAGTGCGGAGGCGAGGATGCGCTCGATCACCTCCGGGGACAGCGGCTTGTCGGAGTAGTGCCGGATCATGCGGCGACGACGGACCACCTCGGAGAATTCCATGTCGGCCGATCCTGCCACGAGCCCGCCCGGGAACTTGCCTCCAACTTGCCGCGAACTCCCGGTCCAGCGGCGCCGGTTGAGGCGCTCGTCGCCTCCCCTCGCCCAGCCTCGCCCTGCCTCACCCCCCGAACAGCGCCATGACCCGGCGTACCGCCTCGACCACCGGGACTCCGACCTGGCCGACCATCGTCGCGACGCCTGCGATGGCCGTCAGGGCCCGACGCATGGTTCCGGGATCGGCGTTGGCGCCGTTGCCGATGGTCTGGAGGGAATCGTCGATGACCTGGCGGTCCTCGGCCGAGACCTGGCCGCGCATTACCTGAATTGCCTGGATCATGTCCCTGAAGGCCGCCTGCGGATCCGCAGCGGACGCCTGGTTCTTGTAAATTCCGGTATTTCCGGAGCCGCCGATCTGGGTGACCGCGTCACCGATGTGAAAGTTGCCGCCGTCGTTCAACTTCCTACCCTCTTTCCGACGTTGCCGATGCCGCCGATCTGATTGATCTTGTCGCCGATGTGGGTGCTGTTGTAGTTAATGATCTGGGTGCGGAATTCGGCGTGCGGGTTGGATATCGCGTCCATGATCCCGAGGACGAGCCCGCCCACCTCGCGTGCGTCCGTACTGACCAACACCGCGCGGGGAGTACCCGAGGTCTCGATGACCAGCGCGTAGTACGTCCGCGTCATCAGGACCTTCAGGAGCTGGGCGGCGAAGACGGCGACCATGACCACCGCGAAGACCACCACACCGCGCAGGGCGTCCTGTCCGCTGCCACTGGGCCAGTCGACTCTGCCGATCACGGCCACGGCGGCCACCGTCAGGATTGCCAGAATCAGAAGGGACTTGAGGAAACGCCCCACGGCCGCCATTCGATCAGGTTCGATCCTGATCGTCGTCGCGCGGGCGATGTTGTGCAGTGGATACGCCTCGGCCCCGACCCAGAGAACTCGTCGGCTCACCCGGACATCAATGACCTCACTTTTGGCCATGCCGGATCCTTCCCCCGAAGCGGACATAGTCCGCAGTGCTGGAAAGCATCCTCCCGAACTTCCCCCTCCACAAGCGAAATTGGGAAATGCGACCGGGTCGGGTTGCACGTGGCGCTCCATTTCTCTCCGACCTCAGCCGTAACTCCAAAGCTCGCACGAATGGCCGAATTAATACGGGCCGGGCCACCACCCTTGGCCACATTGCGTGCTCACGTCAAAGAGAAGATCAAGCAGCGGCCAAGAATCCGTACGCGCCCTGCCCGCGACGCCGGTGCCGTGTGTACCGTCCAGCCTTGTGTCGAGCGGCGGTTGCCTCTTCAACTGCCGTTCTACGCGCGAAGATTCGACACCCGCACCGCCTCTCCATCCCCCCACCCCCCACTCATGGAGCCCCCCATGGAGGTCCACCGGATGTTCGGCCTTGGCACGTCCCTTGGCACGTCCCGCCGCGGATTCACCACCGCTCTCACCGTGTTCGGCCTGCTGACCACGGGCGCCGCCGTCCAGGCGTCCACCGCCACCCCCGCCGCCGCGGCCACCACGCACCGCGTCCTGTTCGACAACGCCCATGCCGAGACGGCCGGCAACGCCGACTGGATCGTCTCGACCAGCCAGCCCGACCCGCTCTCCCAGGACTCCTCCCCGTCCTCCGAGACCGACTGGACGGGCGCCCTGTCCTCCTGGGGCGTGGCCCTGCAGAAGACCGGCGACTACAGCCTGAAGACGCTGCCGTCGGGCTCCAGCCTCAGCTACGGCGGCTCGTCGGCGACCGACCTGTCGAAGTTCGACACACTGGTCCTGCCCGAGCCGAACACGGAGTTCACGACGGCCGAGAAGACGGCGATCATGAACTTCGTCAAGAACGGCGGCGGCCTGTTCATGATCTCCGACCACACCGGCTCCGACCGCAACAACGACGGCGCCGACGCGGTCGACATCCTCAACGACCTGATGACCGACAACAGCGTGGACAGCGACGACCCGTTCGGGTTCTCCATCGACTCGCTGAACATCAGCTCCGGCTACCCGAAGGCGATCAGCGACAGCAGCGACCCGGTGCTGCACGGCTCTTTCGGTACGGTCACCAAGAGCCTGATCGCCAACGGTACGACCGCCACCCTCACGCCCTCCGACAACGCGAACGTCAAGGGCCTGCTCTATCGCAGCGGTTACTCCGGCAACACCGGCGCCTTCTTCCTGACCAGCACCTACGGCAGCGGCAAGATCGCCTTCTGGGGCGACAGTTCACCGATCGACGACGGCACCGGCCAGTCCGGCAACACGCTCTACGACGGCTGGAACGACACCGGCGCCACCAACGCCGCCCTCGCACTCAACGCGACCGAATGGCTCTCTTCGTGAGCCGCTGAGCGCGGAAGCCGAAGCGGAAGCGGAAGCGGAAGCGGAATGAGGGACCCGGGGTCAACTCCCCCCGGGTCTCTCACCGTTGATGACTCGCCCGATCAGCCCGCCAGCCCACCAGCCCACCAGCAGCCCCGTCAGCGAAGCAGTGCCCGCCGCAGAGTGAGGCCATGACGTGTCTGGAGCCGCCTGAGTTCCCAGAGGCTCACCGCGGTGATGGACAGCGGTCCGCCGAAGGTGAGGGCCATCCTCACCCCGAAGGGCGCGCCTTCGTAGGCACCCGTGACCAGGTCGGAGATGGCGAGTTCCCACACCAGCAACGTCGCCAGCACCGGCGGCAGCGCCTCGTGGACGTCAGCGGTGCGGAACACGTGGACCAGGGCCATGGCGATGCCGTAGAACACGAACGGCACGATCCACAGCAGGACGAAGAGCAGGAAAGCGAGCTGGGCGTAGGCCTCCGGGGACGGCTTCGCGTTCTTGGAGAGGTGTACGAGCGGGGTGTCGGCGATCAGCAGGATCGAGCCGATCGAGCCGATCAGTGCGGCCAGTGCTCCCAGCGGTTTCAGCGCGCGCCGCAGGAAGACCTGCCGGTTGGGCGGGCGGGTCGCGGCGATGAACACCGCCAGGACGATCGGGAACGTGATCGCCGTCATGTTCACGGAGGCTTCGATCTGATCCCCGCGCTGGTCCACCAGGTCCTTGGTGTCCACCGCGAGCCGGTACACCATCGCGATCAGGACCACCGCGCCGAAGCCGATCACCGAACGCCAGACCTGGACCTTCTTCACGGCCGGGTCCTCCACCCGGTCGGGCCGTGAGGGCGTGAACACCGCGCGGCCGACCGCGATCGGGTTGAGCAAGCGCCACATCCGGCGCACCCATGAGGGACGGCGTTGCGGAACCAGCAGCCCAGGCGGCCACCCCGGCACCGGAGCCGGACCTCCCGGCGGAGGCGGCGGCCACCCCTGCGCCGGGGGCCACCCCGGAGCCGGGGGCGGACCTCCCGGTGGACCCGGTGGTTGTCCGCCGTACGGTCCCCAAGGGCCTCCGCCCGCGCCACTCATCGCCTTCCCCCGTTCCTGTGCCGCTCCTGTGCGGCCACATCGCCCGAGAGCATACGCAAACGGCAACCGGCTCAAACGGTGACTCGAAGCGACCTCCTCGACCCCTTCACCGACGCCCGTCCGGGGCAGCCGGCTCGAGGTACGCCGCGATCACCTCGTACAGGCGCTCCGGTTGGCAGGAAGAGGAGAGGAGAGGAGAGGAGAGAAAGGAGGAGTTGACAACACTCGACTCAAGTTCGTCCCGCCTTTCGCCCTGGGAGTTAGCCTCGGGCACATCAGTCAAAGCGGTAGGAGGCAGGCATGGCCAAGGTTCCCAGTGCGGTGGTCGCCGCGGGCGGGCTCGTCGGCGGGTACGGCGTGGCCCGCTGGACCAGGAAGCGGCAGCTGGGCGGGGCCGTGCTGGCCGTCGCGGGGGCCACGGCCGCGACGCAGTGGCGGCAGCAGGCCGGCGGGAAGGCCGCCGGCGCGCTGACGGCCGCGTATGTCGCCGCTTTCGGGGCGTCCCATCCGCTGGCCAAGAAGGTCGGCGCCTGGCCCGCCGTGTTCGGGATGGCCGGTGCCGTGGCGCTCGCCTCCTGGGTGGTCGCCGACCGCAGGGCCTGACGCGGAGGGCCTGGCGTCCAGACCTGGCAGGGAAGCCTGATACCGAGGCCTGACGCGCAGGAGCTCGCGGGGAGGGGCGCCGGGATGTTACGCCCGGTGCCCCTGGTGCGTGTCTGGTGCGTGTGTCGCGCACGGTGGCCGTCCAGTTTTCGTTATCGGCCCCGCCCCCGGCCGTCTCCGTGGCATGCATGTGACACGACAGATCAGCCGCCGCACCATGCTCAAGGCCACCGGCGCCGCCGCCGGAGCCGTCGGAATCGCCACGGCCGCCGGCGCGGCCCCCGCAGTGGCCGCCGGTACGTCCTACGCGCACCCCGGTCTCCTGCACACCGGCGCCGACCTGGCCCGTATGGCCGCGAAGGTGAAGGCGGGCGCCGCGCCCCACACCGCCGGGTACGCCAAGCTGACCGCCAACAGGCATGCGCAGAGCGGCTGGACGGCCAACCCCCAGGCCACCGTGTACCGCGGCGCGGGCTCCCCGCAGAACTACGCGGCCCTCTACAACGACATCCACGCCGCCTACCAGAACGCCCTGCGCTACCACGTCGGCGGCGACAGCGCCCACGCCGACACCGCCGTCGCGATCCTCAACGCCTGGTCGGCGAAGCTGACGTCTCTCGCCGGGAGCGCGGACCGGTTCCTCGCCGCCGGGCTGTACGGCTACCAGGCCGCCAACGCCGCCGAACTCGTCCGGGACCACGGCGACTTCGAGCTCGGCCGGTTCCAGGAGATGCTCAGCAAGGTCTTCGCCCCGATCAGCGACGACTTCCTGGTTCACCACAACAACGCCGTCGTCACCAACTACTGGACCAACTGGGACCTGTGCGCCATGGCGTGCGTCCTGGCCACCGGCATCTTCTGCGACGACAAGGCCCAAGTCGCCCGCGCCGTCGACTACTTCAAGAACGGTGCCGGGCTCGGGTCGATCAAGCACGCCATTCCCGTCGTGCACGACGACGGGCTCGGCGAGTGGCTGGAGGCCGGGCGGGACCAGGGACACTCGTTGCTCGGGGTCGGACTGATGGGCACCTTCTGCGAGATGGCCTGGAACCAGGGGATCGACCTGTACGGCTACGACGACAACCGCTTCCTCAAGGGCGCGCAGTACGTGGCCAAGTGGAGCATGGGCGGGGACGTGTCGTACACCGCCAACACCCGCCGGAAGGGGGCGGTGGGCGGCTGGTCCGGTACCGAGACCGCCACAGCCGCCGCCGGTGTGGATCCGAACATGCAGCGGCCGATCTGGGCGATGATCGCCAACCACTACACCAAGCGCCGTGGCCTGTCCGCCACTTACCTCACTCGGATCGCCGCCAAGGCAGCGCCCGAGGGTGGCGGTGGGGACTACGGGCCCAACAGTGGGGGGTACGACCAGCTCGGGTTCGGGACGTTGGCGTATACGCGGGACAAGATGATGACGAAGGCCACGGCGAGGCCGGCCCCGGCGGGCTCGGCATCAGCCTCGGCCTCGGGCGCCGACTCCGGTCCTCGTCCGCAGACGGAGGCGACGGCGGCGGTCTCCGCTTCCGCGTCCCCCACCACCGGCGGCGACCTCGCCGCGACCGGCTCCGGCGACGTCATCGGCTGGACGGCCGCCGCGGGGGTCACCGCAGTCGCGGGCGGCCTGCTCTTCATGCGGCGCCGCGACCAGGTTCGACACGACGGCGCTCAGTAGGAACCGAGGCGGGCGGGGAGTCGGGTGGTGATGGTACGGCCGGTGTCGCCGGTCGCGGCTTCGGCGCTGGGCATGGGCTCCCTCCTCGTCGAGCGAAGCGAACCCGTGCCGGGTGTCCCGGGCCGGCGGCCCTGCTCCCCGGGGCGTTACGCCCCCAGCGCCCGCGACACCGTATAGATCAGGAGTCCCGCCAGCGAGCCGACCACCGTGCCGTTGATCCGGATGAACTGCAGGTCGCGGCCGATGTGGGCCTCGATCTTGCGGGTCGTGTGCTCGGCGTCCCAGCCGGCCACCGTGTCCGTGATCAGGGAGGTGATCTCCTTGCGGTAGGTGGTGACCACGTACACCGCCGCGCCCTCCACCCAGCCGTCGACCTTCGCCTGCAGCTTCGGTTCGACCGCCATCCGCGCCCCGAGCGACAGCAGCGAGGCCCGCACGCGCAGCCGCAGTTCGCTGCGCTCGTCCTCCGCCGCCGAGACGATCATGGAGCGTACGGCGGTCCAGGCGGAGGCGATCAGGTCCTGGACCTCGCCGCGGCCCAGCACCTCGCCCTTGAGGCGCTCCACACGCGCGCGTGTGTCCGTGTCGGACTGCAGGTCGGAGGCGAAGTCGGTGAGGAAGCGGTCGAGGGCGCCGCGGGCCGGGTGGGAGGGCATGTCGCGCATCTCGGTGACGAAGCGCAGCAGTTCCTTGTAGACGCGCTCGCCGACTCTCTTGTCGACGAAGCGGGGGGTCCAGCCGGGGGCGCCGCCCTGCACGGCGTCCATGATCTCCGCGTCGTGCCACACGAGCCAGTCGTGCGCGCGCGTGACGATCAGGTCGACGACCCTCCGGTGACCGCCGTCGGCGACGACCCTCTCCAGCATCTTCCCGATGCCGGGCGCGATCTCCTGGGCGTCCGCGCGCCGGGTGATCGCCTCGCCCACCACCGCCTGGACGTCCGAGTCGCGGAGCACGGTCAGCGCGCCGCGCAGGGCCGCCGACAGCTCCGCCGTCACCCGGTCCGCGTGGTCCGGCACCCCGAGCCACGCGCCCAGCCGGCTGCCGATGCCGACGGCGCGCAGCCGCTGCCGTACGACGTCCTCCGAGAGGAAGTTCTCGCCGACGAACTCGCCCAGCGACACTCCCAGCTGGTCCTTCTTGTTCGGGATGATCGCGGTGTGCGGGATGGGCAGACCCAGCGGGTGCCGGAACAGGGCCGTGACCGCGAACCAGTCGGCGAGCGCGCCGACCATGCCGGCCTCGGCGGCCGCGGCGACATAGCCCGTCCAGGGGCCGGCCCCTGAGTTCTCCGCCCACTTCGCGAGGACGTAGACCACCGCGACGAACAGCAGCAGCCCGGCCGCGGTGAGCTTCATGCGGCGCACCCCGCGCTGCTTCTCCTCGTCGGCGGCACTGAAGGTCGTCATCGCGCGCGCGGCCGAGGCGGGGACGGTTCGCTCACCCGCCGAGTCCGGACGGTTACCCGCCCGGTCCGGGCGGGAATGCTGAACTACGTCACTCGCACCCGTTTCATCCGGATTAGTGCGTTCCATTCACTCCACCCGTTCGTGATCCCCTGCACACATTGTCCCTTCCTGACCGACTCCTGGAACGGAACAAGAGTTCCCGGCGTCTGTCGGGATGGGGAAGCTCATCCTGAACTCCGGCGGCCCAAAGGGGGGTCCTGTTCAACTACCCCTCATCCCATGACGCATCATGGGGTGATCACATCGGAGCCTCGGGCTCCCATTCGCCCGAGGAGACCGCACCGCATGACCAAGCGTCACGGTTATGCCCTGCTTTCCGCGATCATCGCCGTGGTCGTGGGCCTTTCCGCCGCCATATACGTCGGAGCCGCGGCCGACGAGGGCAGCACCAGCACGAACGCCCTCGGTAAGGGGGGCGCCCCGCACAACTCCGCCGCCCCCGCCTCCACCGGCATCTGGGTCGGCTCCTGGTCCGCCTCCCCGGTCGGCGCCGAGCCCGGCACCGAGACGAACGGCATGGCGGGCCTCTCGGTCCGCAACGTCGTGCACGCGAGCGTGGGCGGTACGAGCGCCCGCATCACCCTCTCCAACCTCTACGGCCAGTCGGCGCTGACCATCACGCACGCCTCGATCGCCGTGGCCGTCGCCTCCGACACCGCGGCCGCGTCCACGGACACCATGCGGCGGCTGACCTTCGGCGGCAGCACCGCGGTCGTCATCCCGGCCGGCCAGCAGGTCCTCAGCGACGCCGTCCGCATCGTCATCCCGCAGGACAGCGACGTGCTGGTCACCACGTACTCCCCCACCCGTTCCGGCCCGGTCACCTACCACCCGCACGCACGCCAGCTCTCCTACGTCGCCGAGGGCGACCTCACCGAGGACGTGACCGGCACCGGGTACACCGAGCAGACGCCGTTCTGGCGTTACCTCACCGCGCTGGACATGCTGAGCAACGATTCGGACGGCACCGTCGTCGCCTTCGGCGACTCCCTCACCGACGGCATAACGTCCACCCAGGGCGCCAACCACCGCTGGACGGACGCCCTTTCGGAGCGGCTGCGCACGGCGATCGAGTCCGGCCAGGACGTGCCGCGCTACAGCGTCGTCAACCAGGGCATCAGCGGCAACCAGATCCTCGCCAACGGCCTGGGCCGGCCCGCCGACAACCAGAGCGGCCTCGGGCGCTTCTCCCGCGACGCCCTCGCGCGCACGGACGTCAAGGTCGTCATCATCGACCTCGGCGTCAACGACATCCTGCGCAACCCCCGCCTCGCCGACCCGAACAAGATCCTCGACGGACTGCGCACACTGGTCCGCCAGGCACACGCCCGCGGCATCAAGGTCATCGGCGCGACCCTTATGCCCTTCCAGGGCCACCGCGGTTACACCCCGGCCCGCGAGGCGGTACGGCAGCAGGTCAACGCGGAGATCCGCTCGGGCCGGGTCTACGACGCCGTCGTCGACTTCGACAAGGCACTGCGGGACCCGTACAACCCGCGCAGGCTGCGCTCCGACTACGACTCGGGCGACCATCTCCACCCGAGCGACAAGGGCTACGCGCAGATGGCGCAGGTCTTCGACCTGAAGACCCTGAAGGGCTCGGCGCCGGCCGAACTGTAGGCGCGGCAGGGGCGGTTCAGTAGTCGCGGTAGCGGCGCCTGTCCCGCTCCTCGCGCCGTTCCCGGTGCCGCTCGCGCCGTTCGTCGTGCCGCTGCCGCCGCTCGTCGTGCAGATCGCGCCGCCACTCGCGGTGCTCCTCGAGCATCCGGTGGTGATCGGAGAACCCCTCGCCCAGCGCGTGCCCGGCCCTGCGGTCCAGCTTCTCCTGGCGGCGCTCCTCCTTCAGGCGGCGCCGCTCCTCCCGGGTCACCTTGCGCTCGATGCCGACGCCGCCCCAGAAGGCGAAGCCCTTCACGATCACGCGCGGCCCCCCGGGCTCACCGGGCACGCCCTCCTCGCGGTGGTCGAACCCGCCCATGATCCCGATGCCGCGCACGACGACCTCGACACCCGGCGGCACGATGACGTTCACCCCGCCCATGATCGCGACGCAGTTGATCTCGACCTCGCGGTCCGCGAAGTTCGCCTCGCGCAGGTCGATCTCCCCGCCGCCCCAGAAGGCGAAGCAGTTGAACACCTTCGGCACGGTCCAGCGCCCCTTGCGCTGGAACCCCGACATCACGGCGACCGCCCACGACGAGGATCCCTCGCCGCCGACGATCCGCCCGGCCCGACTCCCGCTCTGCACGGGCTCCTTGACCAGCGAGACGGGAGGAGCGGCGACCCCGTCGCCCGGCAGGTCGCGGGTGATCGGCGTCAATTCGCCGTACGTCCGCGCCTTGTAGGTGGCCTCCAGCCGCTCCTCGAACTCCTCCATGTCGAGACGGCCCTCCGCGAGGGCGTCCCGCAGGACCTCGGCGACTCGTTCACGATCGGCGTCGGAAGCGCGAAGCTCCGGGACTGCGTCGTCCGTCATACCAAACAGCCTACGAGTTCCCCCGGCCCTCGGCTACGAGACCGCTTTCTCCGCCTTCTCCGACTGCTCCGCCTTCTCCGACTGCTCCACATACATCTTGGCGATCACAGCCTCGATGTCCGGCTCCCGCACCGAGAGGTCCGCCAGCGGATACTCGGCCGCGATCCTCGCCACCAGCGCCGCCGCCGACTCGGCCGCCGGGAACGCCAGCCACTGCCGCGGCCCCTCCACCTTCACCACCCGCGCGGGCGCCGCCTCGATCGGCGCCATCTCCCGTTCCAGGTCCACCACGAGGGTCCGCTCGCTCTCCCCCACCTCGTGCAGCCCCGCGAGCGGACCGTCGTACATCAGGCGCCCGTGGTCGATGACCATCACCCGTGAGCACAACTGCTCGATGTCCTGCAGGTCATGGGTGGTCAGCAGCACCGTCGTGCCGCGCTCGGAGTTCAACTCCCGCAGGAATCCCCGCACCTTGGCCTTGGAGATCACGTCCAGGCCGATCGTCGGCTCGTCGAGGTAGAGCACCTCCGGGTCGTGCAGCAGCGCCGCCGCGATGTCCCCGCGCATCCGCTGCCCGAGCGACAGCTGCCGCACCGGGGTGTCCAACAGATCGGCCAGTTCCAGGAGTTCGACACAGCGGTCGAGGTTCTCGCGGTAACGGGCGTCCGGGATCCGGTACATGCGGTGCATCAGCTTGTACGAGTCGATCAGCGGCAGGTCCCACCACAGCGTCGTACGCTGCCCGAACACCACCCCGATGCGGTGCGCGAGCCGTGTGCGCTCGCGCGACGGGTCGATGCCCGCGACCCGCAACCGGCCGCCGGACGGGGTCAGGATGCCGGTGAGCATCTTGATCGTCGTCGACTTGCCCGCGCCGTTCGGCCCGATGTAGCCGACCATCTCGCCGCGCGCCACGGTGAAGGAGATGGAGTCGACGGCCCGCACCTGCCGCCGCTCGCTCCTCAAGAACCCCGTCTTCTTGCGCACGTCGAAGACCTTCTCGACCCGGTCGAGTTCGATGAAGTGATCGTCCACGGCTTCGTCCACAGCCTCGCCCACAGTCCTCAACTCCCCGTACTCCGATACGACCTGAGCCCCGTTCGCCACGCCAGCCCTGCCAGCGCACAGCACGCCACCGCCACCAACGGCGGCGCGAAGGCCACCCACTGCGGCAGCCCGAGCGGGATCGGCCGCCCCAGCACATAGGCCGCCGGCACCCACGTGACGAAGGCCAGCGGCAGCAGGAACGTCACCCCGCGCACCAGCTCCTTGCCGAACACCGTCGGCGGGTACTGCAACAGCGTCGCACCGCCGTACGTGAACGCGTTCTGCACCTCGGACGCGTCCTGCGCCACGAACTGGAAGGCGGCGCCCGCCACGAACACCGCGCAGAAGATCCCCGCACCGCTCACCACGATCACCGGCATCAACAGCACCTTCAGCGGGGTCCAGTCGATGTCGACGGCGGCCAGCGCGTACCCGAGCACCAGCGCGCCCTGCGTGATCCGCCCCAGCCGGCGCAGCGCGAAGCGGTCGGCCGCGACCTGCGCCAGCACCGGCGCCGGCCGCACCAGCAGCGTGTCCAGCGTGCCGTCGCGCACCCGCTGCCCCAGCCGCTCCATCGAGCCGATCGCCAGGTCCGCGAAACCGAACGCGACACTCGACAGGCCGTAGAGGAAGGCGACTTCGGGCAGCGGCCAGCCGCCCAGCGCGTCGACCCGCGAGAACATCAGCAGGATGCCGACGAAGTCCAGCGCGGTCACCGCGAAGTTCGCGAACGTGGTCATCGCGAAGGACGCGCGGTACGCCATCGTGGAGCGGATCCACATCCCGCCGATCAGACGGTAGGCCCGCAGCCCCTCCGCCACCCGGCCCACCTCAGCCACCCTGAACGACCACCCTCCGCGTCGCCACCGACTGCACCAGACGCCCGGCCGCGAGCAGCGCCACCGCCCACGCCCCCTGGAAGGCGAACGTCCCCCACGGATCGGCCTCCCCCAGCAGCACGTCCGCCGGCTTCTGCAGCAGCGCCGACCACGGCAGCTCCCGTACGACCTCGCCGAGCGCGCCCGGGAACACGTTGAGCGGCAGCATCATCCCCGAGCAGAAGAACCCGGCGAGCATCGTCATGTGCGTCATGCCCGTGCCGTCCATCAGCCAGAACGTCGACAGCGCGATCAGGTACCGGATGCCGAAACCCACCACCATCCCCAGCACCACGGTCACCAGGAACGCGGCCCAGGTCGCCAGATCCCCCGGCAGCGCCACCGGAAAGACCAGCGCACCGAACACGAAGGGGATCACCCCGCGCCCCAGCACCTGGAACAGCGCACGCCCCACGTCGGCCGCCAGCCACCACAGTTGAAGATCCGCGGGCCGGTACAGGTCGATCGCCACGTCCCCGGTCCGGATCCGCTCCATCAACTCGCCCTCGACACCGCTGCCCCCGATCGCCAGAGCCGCGAACAGCGCCTGCCCCAGCCACACATACGTGACGGCCTGCGCCTGGTCGTACCCGCCGAGGTGCGGCTTCTCGTCCCACAGCGCGAGATACGTGTACACGAGGATCAACCCGAAGACGGTGTTGGTGAACACCCCTGCCGCAGTGGCCGCCCGATACGTCGCGTACCGTCTGAAACCGCCCGCTGCGACGGCCGCGTACAACCGTCCCGAGCCCACGTCAGTCAACCTCCCGGACCGCCCGACACCGAAGCGCAGGAGCCTAGTCCGCTGGTAGTGACGCACGCCACGCATTTTCGGGGCCGGACGCGTGCCGTGATCCGGGAACGGAACGCATGGTGCGAGAGTCTTCAAGAGGGGACGCAGATGGCGTACGAGGGCGTACGGGAACGTACGACGCGAAACAGGAGTCCGAGCACAACATGAGCGACGAGCCGCAGCCGCAGCAGCCGGACCAGGGCTGGGCACCGAGAGAGCCGCAGGCGGCCGATCCGGTGGTCGGTCAGGGGGACGGACGGAAACCGAAGCGTCCCAGGAGGACCGGCTGGCGCCGGATGATCCCGACCTGGCGCATGGTGCTCGGCACCTTCGTCATCGGGATACTGCTGCTGATCGGCCTGTTCTACCTCGGCTATTCGATGGTCAACATCCCCCCGGCCAACGCCCTGGCCATGAAGCAGTCCAACGTCTATCTGTACGCGGACGGCTCCCAGCTCGCCCGCGACGGCGAGGTCAACCGGGAGAACGTCTCGCTCGCGCAGGTCTCCAAGGACGCGCAGCACGCCGTCCTGGCCGCCGAGGACCGCGACTTCTACACCGAGTCCGCCGTCGACCCCAAGGCGATGCTGCGCGCCGGCTGGAACACCGCCACCGGCAAGGGCAAGCAGTCCGGCTCGACGATCACCCAGCAGTACGTGAAGAACTACTACCTGGCCCAGGAGCAGACGGTCACCCGCAAGGCCAAGGAGTTCTTCATCTCGATCAAGCTGGACCGCGAGAAGTCCAAGGACCAGATCCTGGAGGGCTACCTCAACACCAGCTACTTCGGCCGCAACGCGTACGGCATCCAGGCCGCCGCCCAGGCCTACTACGGCATGGACGCCACCGACCTCGACCCGGCCCACGCCGCCTACCTCGCGGCGCTGGTCAACGCGCCCAGCGAGTACGACGTCGTCGCCCACCCCGAGAACAAGCCGGCCGCCGTCGCCCGCTGGAACTACGTCCTGGACGGCATGGTCAAGAAGGGCTGGCTGGCCGAGTCCAAGCGGACCGGCCTCAAGTTCCCCATGCCGAAGGAGCAGACCGTCTCCACCGGCATGTCGGGGCAGCGCGGCTACATCGTCAACGCGATCAAGGACTACCTCACCAAGAACAAGATCGTCACCGCGGACGAGCTCGAGGCCGGTGGCTACCGCATCACCACCACCCTGCAGAAGAGCAAGCAGGACGCCTTCGTGAAGGCCGTGAACGACAAGGTGATCTCGAAGCTCGACAAGAAGAACAACAAGGTCGACAACTACGTCCGCGCGGGCGGCGCCTCCGTCGACCCGAAGACCGGCAAGGTCGTCGCGATGTACGGCGGCATCGACTACGTCAAGCAGTACACGAACGGCGCGACCCGCGGCGACTTCCAGGTCGGCTCCACCTTCAAGCCCTTCGTCTTCGCCTCGGCCGTCCAGAACCACTCCGAGACGCAGGACGGCCAGATCATCACGCCCAACACCTACTACGACGGCACCAACAAGCGCCCCGTACAGGGCTGGAGCGGCGGCAGCTACGCGCCCGAGAACGAGGACCAGGGCTCCTACGGCGAGGTCACCGTGCGCACCGCCACCGACAAGTCCATCAACTCGGTGTACGCACAGATGGCCGTGGACGTCGGCCCCGACAAGGTCAAGCAGACCGCGATCGACCTCGGCATCCCGTCCGGCACCCCCGACCTGACCGGGACGCCCTCCATCGCGCTCGGCGTGAACACCGCCAGCGTCCTCGACATGGCGGAGGCGTACGCGACCATCGCCAACCACGGCAAGCGCGGCACGTACACGATGATCGACTCGATCACCAAGAACGGCAAGGACGTGGTCGATCTGCCCAAGCAGCAGACCAGCCAGGCCGTCAGCCGTGAAGCCGCCGACACCACCACGTCGATCCTGCAGAGCGTCGTCGAGAACGGCACCGCCACCGCAGCCCAGGGCGCCGACCGCCCCGCCGCCGGCAAGACCGGCACCGCGGAGGAGGACACGGCCGCCTGGTTCGCCGGCTACACACCCGACCTCGCGACCGTCGTCTCCGTCATGGGCCAGGACCCCGTGACCGCCGCCCACAAGTCGCTCTACGGCGCCATGGGCCTGGACCGCGTCAACGGCGGCGGCCCGCCCGCCGAGATCTGGGCGCAGTACACCAAGGCCGCCCTGAAGGGGAAGACGGCGACCGACTTCGACCTCGAACTGCAGGCGGGCGCCGAGGAGACCCAGCCCCCCGCCGTCACCCAGCCCCCGCAGCAGCCGGGCACCGGCGGCACGACCACCACGGGCGGCGAGGAGAACCAGGGCCAGACGCAGGGTCAGGACAACGGCGGCACGACGACCGACGGCGGCACGACCACCACGGGCGGCACGACGACCGACGGCGGAACCACCGGCGACACTACGACCGGCGGAACCACGACCGACGGCGGCACGACAACCGACGGCGGAACCACCGGCGACACCACGACCGGCGGAACGACGGGCTCGACCACCGGAGACACGAGCAGCGGCGGCACCACGGGAACCGACACCGGGGGTACGACGGCGGGCACAGCGGGCCCGCAGTCGACCAGCCGAAAACAGTGAGGACTCGGGCCTAGGGCCCGAGAGGTCGGCCTTCGGCCCGACCACGGCGACCAGAAACGACAAAAAGGGCTGGTGACAACGGTCACCAGCCCTTCCCGGGTCTCTACAGGTACAGCCCCATCGTGTCCTCGGACCCCTCGAACCGGTCGGCGGCCACGGCGTGCAGATCACGCTCGCGCATCAGCACGTACGCGACCCCGCGCACCTCCACCTCGGCACGGTCCTCCGGGTCGTACAGAACCCGGTCGCCCGGCTCCACGGTCCGCACGTTCTGCCCCACCGCGACGACCTCGGCCCAGGCCAGCCGACGCCCGACGGCCGCCGTGGCGGGGATCAGGATCCCGCCACCGGAACGCCGCTCGCCCTCACTGGTGTCCTGCCGGACGAGGACCCGGTCGTGCAGCATCCGGATGGGCAGCTTGTCGTGCTGGGTGCTGTGCTCGTTTCTGTTGGCGCTCACAGCTCAGAACCTACCTGCCTTTGAAGCCCGCGTACGCCGCCGGGTCAGCCCTTGCGGCGACGGCTGCCCAGGACGAGAAGCCCCACCAGTCCCACGGCGACGACCGCGACGGGCACGATGCGCTCCAGCCGGGGCGCGCCCTCCTCGTCGACGAACCGTGCCTTGACGTCGCTCACGGCCTTGTTGACCCCGACGTAGGCCCGCCCCAGCGTGTGATCGATGTTGGAGACGACCTTGGCCCTGGCGTCCCCGACGATCGTCTTCGGATGCACCCGCACCCCGATCTCGTCGAGCGTCTCCGCCAGTACGTCGCGGCGACGCTTGATGTCCGCCTCGATCTGCGCCGGGGTTCTGGTGTCCGACGTGTCCGCCACGGTGAGGCCTCCGAAGTCAGCCGATGCCTGTCACTGATTGTTGCTGTTCTGGACAGTCTGTCAGTTCCGTCCGCGCCTGCACTGTCAGGACCCCCGGTTACGCTTGCCCGATGAGCGAGCGACTCCAGCCCGGGGACGTGGCCCCCGACTTCACCCTCCCCGACGCCGACGGCAAGGACGTGTCCCTGTCTGCCCACAAGGGCCGCAAGGTCATCGTCTACTTCTACCCGGCGGCCCTCACGCCCGGCTGCACCAAGCAGGCCTGCGACTTCACGGACAACCTGGAACTCCTGACCGGCGCCGGCTACGACGTCATCGGCATCTCCCCCGACAAGCCGGAGAAGCTGGCGAAGTTCCGCGAGAAGGAGTCCCTGAAGGTCACACTCCTGGCCGACCCCGAAAAGACGGTCACCGAGACCTACGGCGCCTACGGCGAGAAGAAGAACTACGGCAAGACGTACATGGGCGTCATCCGCTCCACGATCGTCGTGGACGAGGAGGGCAAGGTCGAACGGGCCCTGTACAACGTCCGCGCGACGGGCCACGTGGCGAAGATCATCAAGGATCTGGGGATCTGAGAACCCGCTTCTGCTGCTCGAGCGGCCCGCGCCTGGGTACCCCGGCGCGGGCCGCTTCACGTTTCGGTCGTGACTGTCCGACCGACACCTGGTGCCGAGGAGGAAGCCGGAGGCCCTCATAACCGAGCTCTGGCGGACCGGTAGCATGGCGGCTGCGCGGCCGTGGCGAAATGGCATACGCGAGGGCCTTAGGAGCCCTTGGGTGAAAACCCGTGTGGGTTCGAATCCCACCGGCCGCACCGCCCCGCACCTTCATCTTGAAGGCGCGGGGCATTTTCGTCGGCTCAGCCCAACAACTCCCGCACCACCGGCACAAGCGCCCGGAACGCCTTGCCCCGATGGCTGATCGCGTTCTTCTCCCCGGGGCTCAGTTCCGCGCACGTCCGCGACTCCCCCTCGGGCTGCAGGATCGGGTCGTAGCCGAAGCCGTTCGTGCCGACCGGGGTGTGCCGGAGCAGGCCCCGCAGTTGGCCCTCGACCACCCGTTCCGTGCCGTCCGGCAGGGCGAGTGCTGCCGCGCAGGCGAAGTGGGCGCCGCGGTGTTCGTCGGCGATGTCGCCGAGTTGGGCGAGCAGCAGCTCCAGGTTGGCCCGGTCGTCGCCGTGCTTGCCTGCCCAGCGGGCGGAGAAGATGCCGGGGGCGCCGTTCAGGACGTCGACGCAGAGGCCGGAGTCGTCGGCGACGGCGGGCAGGCCGGTGGCCCGGGCCAGGGCGTGGGCCTTGAGCAGGGCGTTCTCGGCGAAGGTGACGCCTGTTTCCTTGACGTCGGGTACGTCGGGGTAGGCGTCCGCGCCGACCAGGTCGTGGGGCAGGTCTGCGTCGGCGAGGATCGCCCTCAGTTCGGTGATCTTTCCGGCGTTGCGGGTGGCGAGGATCAAGCGCGTCATGGGCCCACAGTATTGGGGGTCCGAAGGCCGGTGCCTATGAGGTGCACACCTTCGTCAGCTCGCCTGCCGCGTCCGTCACCGGGCTGACGTCCGGGGTGTTGTCGCCGTTCTTGATGGATGTGCGGACGTTGCCGACGGCCTTGTCCAGGTTGTCGACCGCCTTGTTGACGTCGGCGTTGTCGGTCTTGTCGCCGATCTTGTCGAGGTTCTTGTCTATGGAGGTGAGGGACTCGTCCAGCTGCGTCGGGTCGTTGGTGGCGTTCTCGACGGCCTGCTGGAGATCGGTGACGCTGTCGGCGATGGCGTCGGCGGTCTGGACGCAGTCCAGGGCCTTGTTCACTGCGTCGCAGCCCGTGGTGAGGCCTGCCGTCAGCCCGACCGCCATGACTGCCGCGGCGACTTGGGCGATACGGCTGCTCCGACGGCGGCTGATGACCATGACTGTGTTCCTCCTTTGTGCAGGCCTCACAGGCCCCCGTGAACTGGTCGAGCGCACGGTGGTGTGCCGTGCGCCCGTACTCGTAGGGACGCGAGGGCGGGCGGCGGGGTTGCCCCCGGCGGCCGTTCCTCTTGGGGCGCCCTTTACTTTTCGAGGACCGTATCAAGTGCCTTGCGCTGAAGGACAGCGAGTTCTTCGCAGCCCGAAACCGCCAGGTCCAGAAGGGAGTTGAGCTCCTCGCGGGCGAACGGCTCGGCCTCCGCGGTGCCCTGGACCTCGACGAAGCGGCCGTCGCCGGTGCAGACGACGTTCATGTCGGTCTCGGCGCGGACGTCCTCCTCGTAGCAGAGGTCGAGCAGGGGCACTCCGCCGACGATGCCGACCGAGACCGCGGACACCGTTCCGGTCAGCGGCCGGCGGCCGGCCTTGATCAGCTTCTTGCCCTGGGCCCAGGCGACGGCGTCGGCGAGCGCCACGTACGCCCCGGTGATCGCCGCCGTGCGGGTGCCGCCGTCGGCCTGGAGGACGTCGCAGTCGAGGACGATCGTGTTCTCGCCGAGCGCCTTGTAGTCGATGACCGCGCGCAGGGAGCGGCCGATGAGGCGGCTGATCTCGTGGGTGCGGCCGCCGATCTTGCCGCGTACGGACTCGCGGTCGCCGCGGGTGTTGGTGGCGCGGGGAAGCATGGAGTACTCGGCGGTGACCCAGCCCTCGCCGCTGCCCTTGCGCCAGCGGGGGACGCCCTCGGTGACGGAGGCGGTGCAGAAGACCTTGGTGTCGCCGAAGGAGACCAGGACGGAGCCTTCGGCGTGCTTGCTCCAGCCGCGTTCGATGGTGATCGGGCGGAGTTGTTCGGGGGTGCGACCGTCGATTCGAGACATGGCCACGAGCCTATCCGTACAAGCGGAAAGGGCCCCTCCCCGGTGGGAAAGGGCCCCTGTGAGTGAGCGGGCGGGCTCACGTCGGGCAGGAGTGAGCGGGCGGCTCACATGAGGTCTTCGATCTCCGCTGCGATGGGGTCGGCGTCGGTGCCGATGACGACCTGGATCGCGGTGCCCATCTTGACGACGCCGTGGGCGCCGGCGGCCTTCAGGGCGGCTTCGTCGACCTTGCTCGGGTCGACAACCTCGGTGCGCAGGCGGGTGATGCAGCCCTCGACCTCTTCGATGTTGTCGATACCGCCGAGCCCGGCAACGATCTTCTCAGCCTTGGTGGCCATTTCAGTCTCCTCACGCACGGTTGGCTCAACTTCGCGAGCGATTGCGTCGTGCGTACCGAAGGATGACGTCACAGCAGCCATATCGCCCGTAACTGGTCTACACCACTTGACAGGCGGTCGCCAACCCATGAGCGCCGACACCGAGATCTCCCCGGCCCGGCAGCGGTGGAACATCGCGTTCCAGGGCCTGCAGAAGATGGGCCGCAGCCTCCAGCTCCCCATCGCGGTGCTGCCGGCGGCGGGCATCCTGAACCGCCTCGGCCAGCCGGACGTGTTCGGGGACGACGGGCTCGGGTGGACGGACGTCTCGAAGGTGATGGCCGGCGCGGGCGGCGCCCTGCTCGACGGCTCCCTCGGACTCCCCCTCCTGTTCTGCGTCGGCGTCGCGATCGGCATGGCGAAGAAGTCGGACGGCTCGACGGCGCTGGCGGCGGTCGCGGGTTTCCTCGTCTACTACAACGTGCTGCGTCAGTTCCCGGAGGACTGCCCCTCGGGCACGAAGACCGTCGTCGGCATCGGCTGCCAGGGGACGGTCGACCAGACGGTGGTGACGTTCACCTATCTGAACCCGGGCGTCTTCGGCGGCATCGTGATGGGCCTGCTGACGGCCTACCTGTGGCAGCGCTACCACCGCACCAAGCTGGTGGACTGGCTCGGCTTCTTCAACGGCCGGCGTCTCGTCCCGATCATCATGGCGTTCGTGGCGATCGCGTTCGCCGCGCTGTGCCTGTGGATCTGGCCGCCGATCGGTGACGGCCTGGAGAGTTTCAGTGACTGGCTGAGCGATCTGAGCTCGTGGGGTGCGGGCATCTTCGGCGTCGCGAACCGGGCGCTGCTGGTGATCGGCCTGCACCAGTTCCTGAACGTGCCCATCTGGTTCCAGTTCGGCAGTTACACCAAGCCGGACGGCACGGTGGTGCACGGTGACATCAACATGTTCCTGGCGGGCGATCCGAACGCGGGCCAGTTCACCTCGGGGTTCTTCCCGATCATGATGTTCGCGCTGCCGGCCGCGGCGCTGGCGATGACGCACTGTGCGAAGCCGAGCCGTCGCAAGGAGATCGGCGGTCTGATGCTGTCGGTGGCGCTGACGTCGTTCGTCACGGGCATCACCGAGCCGATCGAGTACTCGTTCCTGTTCGTCGCGCCGGTGCTGTACGCGATCCACGCGTTGCTGACGGGTGTGTCGATGGCGGTGACGTGGGGGCTCGGCGTGCACGACGGGTTCAGTTTCTCCGCCGGGCTCATCGACTACATCATCAACTGGAACCTGGCGACGAGACCGTGGGCGATGATCCCGATCGGGCTGTGCTTCGCCGCGGTGTACTACGTGATCTTCCGTTTCGCGATCACGAAGTTCGACCTGAAGACTCCGGGACGGGAGCCGGAGGAGGAGCACGAGGACGTCACGAAGGCCTGAAGCGGCCTTACACCACAAGGGAGTTGGACCCTCGGACCACCGGTCCGGGGGTCCTTTGTCGTGCCTGCGGGGACGCGCTCAAGATCGCTGGAGTTGTACGGCGCGTAGCGCTCCGGTTGCAGGTTTTACGGGTTCCTTTATGCGGACTTCATCTGCTACAACAGGTCTACACCACTGAGTGGTGTAGACCACCACCCGATGGAGGAAGTCTATGAGCACCGCCACCGCGCCAACGGCGGCCCCCGCGAAGAAGTGGGGATCAGGTCTGATCCAGGGCCTGCAGAAGGTAGGCCGCAGCCTGCAGCTCCCGATCGCCGTGCTTCCGGCGGCCGGCATCCTGCTGCGCTTCGGTCAGGCAGACATCCACGACAAGCTGCACCTGCCCGACAAGGTCACGGCGGTGTTCGCCACTGCGGGTGGCGCGATCTTCGACAACCTGCCGCTGCTGTTCTGCATAGGCGTGGCGATCGGCTTCGCGAAGAAGTCCGACGGCTCCACCGCCCTCGCGGCCCTGGTCGGCTTCCTGGTCTACAGCAACGTGCTCAAGGCCTTCCCCGTCACCGAGGCGAAGATCCTGAAGGGCGCGGACATAGCCGCGACCTACAACAACCCCGGTGTCCTCGGCGGCATCATCATGGGTCTGCTCTCCGCCGTGCTGTGGCAGAAGTTCCACCGCACCAAGCTCGTGGACTGGCTCGGCTTCTTCAACGGCCGCCGCCTGGTGCCGATCATCATGGCCTTCGTCGGCACGCTCATGGGCGTCTTCTTCGGCCTGGTCTGGGAGCCGATCGGTGAGGGCATCTCCAACTTCGGCGAGTGGATCACCGGCCTCGGAGCCTTCGGTGCGGGTCTGTTCGGTCTGATCAACCGCGCGCTGATCCCGGTCGGCATGCACCAGTTCGTGAACTCCGTCGCCTGGTTCCAGATCGGCGACTTCAAGAACGCCTCCGGCACCGTCGTCCACGGCGACCTGACCCGCTTCTTCGCCGGTGACCCGACCGCCGGTCAGTTCATGTCCGGCTTCTTCCCGATCATGATGTTCGGTCTGCCGGCCGCCGCGATCGCCATCGCCCACTCCGCCCGCCCCGAGCGCCGCAAGGCCGTGATGGGCATGATGATCTCGCTCGCGCTGACCTCCTTCGTGACCGGCGTGACCGAGCCCATCGAGTTCTCGTTCATGTTCATCGCCCCGATCCTGTACGGGATCCACGCGGTGCTGACCGCCCTGTCCATGGCGATCACCTGGGCGCTCGGCGTCCACGCCGGCTTCACCTTCTCGGCGGGCGCGATCGACTACGGCCTGAACTGGAGCCTGGCCACCAAGCCCTGGCTGATCATCCCGATCGGTCTCGTCTTCGGCGCGATCTACTACTTCGTCTTCCGCTTCGCCATCACCAAGTTCAACCTCCCCACCCCGGGCCGCGAGCCCGAGGAGGAGGTCGAGGACCTCACCAAGGCGTGAGTCCCACGACGTGACGAAGGCCCCGGCACCGAAGAGGTGCCGGGGCCTTCGTGTACGTACTGTCTAGATCTCGTACGACACCCTCGGCGCCGCCAGTTCCACCGGCCCGTCGAACACCGCGCGGGCGTCGGCCAGGTTGACCTGGGGGTCGGTCCACGGGGGGATGTGGGTGAGGACCAGGCGGCGGGCTCCCGCCCTGGCCGCCGTCTCGCCCGCCTCGCGGCCGTTGAGGTGCAGGTCGGGGATGTTCTCCTTGCCGTGCGTGAACGCGGCCTCGCACAGGAACAGGTCGCTGTCGCGGGCGAGTTCGTCCAGCGCGGGGCTGATGCCCGTGTCGCCGGAGTACGTCAGGGACGTCCCGCCGTGCTCGACGCGGATGCCGTAGGCCTCCACGGGATGGGCCACGCGTTCCGTGTGCACCGTGAACGGGCCGATCTCGAACGTGGACGGCTTGACCGTGTGGAAGTCGAAGACCTCGCTCATGGAGGAGGCGGTGGGGGTGTCGGCGTAGGCGGTGGTGAGCCGGTGCTCCGTGCCCTCGGGTCCGTAGACCGGGAGCGGGTCGCAGCGGCCGCCGTCGTGCCGGTAGTAGCGCGCCACGAAGTAGGCGCACATGTCGATGCAGTGGTCGGCGTGCAGATGGCTGAGGAAGATCGCGTCGAGGTCGTAGAGACCGCAGTGGCGCTGCAGCTCGCCAAGGGCACCGTTGCCCATGTCGAGGAGCAGCCGGAAGCCGTCGGCCTCTACGAGGTAGCTCGAGCAGGCCGATTCCGCGGACGGGAACGACCCCGAGCAGCCGACGACGGTGAGCTTCATAAAGCAGAAACCTCCGCTGGCGGGACTTTTCTGGGAAGGAGACGGGGGTCGTGCGGTCCGTCGAGCGTAAGGCGCAAAACCTCGGGTCGCTCCTCCAGCAAGGGCTGTTGTGGGCGAACTCACCTGTGCTGTCACCGGTTCGGCTGGACGCGGGGCGAGTCAGACGCGAGAAGGCGAGCACGGGTTCGAACGAGGGGCGCGCGATGCCGATCGCGCGCCGGTAACGTCGTCCGTATGGACACGTCATGGTGGCTGGCGCTCGCCGCGGTGATACTGCTCGCGCTGGTCGCCACGCTCGTGGACGGCTGGGGGCGCGGGCGTCGACCCGCGGGTCGGCGGACACGGCCGCCGGGGCGGCCGAGCGGGCGGGGCGGGGGCGGGCAGCCCAGGCCGGCGGAGATCTGGTGGGCGAACGTCCCGTACGAGGACAGACCGGGGAACAAGGACCGGCCCTGTCTGGTGCTCGCGGTGCGCGGCAACCGGGCGACGGTCGCGAAGATCACCAGCAAGTACCACGACGAGCGGTCCGGGGTGATCCCGCTGCCGCCGGGCTCGGTCGGGGACGCGCAGGGGCGGGCGAGCTTCCTGGAGACGGACGAGCTGCGGGAGGTCTCGGTCGGGGACTTCCGGCGGCGGGTGGGCGTGGTGGATCCGCTGCTGTGGGATCAGGTGCGGTATCTGGCGAGGTAGGGCGGTGCCGGTCGCTCGCGTGAGGTGACCCGGCAGGAGGCCCGAGTCCGGAGACGGCGAACGGGCCGAAGCGCGGTGCCTCGGCCCGTGTCGCGATGCGGTGCGTGTGTCCTACGCCCAGAGCTGACCCCGCAGCGTCTCGATGGCCTCTTCCGTGGTGGCCGCCGTGTAGACGCCGGTCGAGAGGTACTTCCAGCCGCCGTCGGCCACGATGAACACGATGTCCGCGCTCTCGCCCGCCTTGACCGCCTTGTGGCCCATGCCGATCGCCGCGTGCAGGGCCGCGCCGGTGGAGACGCCCGCGAAGATGCCCTCCTGCTGGAGGAGTTCGCGGGTGCGGGTGACCGCGTCCGCCGAGCCGACCGAGAAACGGGTCGTCAGGACGGATGCGTCGTACAGCTCCGGTACGAAGCCCTCGTCGAGGTTCCTGAGCCCGTACACCAGGTCGTCGTAGCGGGGCTCCGCGGCGACGATCCTGACGTCCGGCTTGTTCTCGCGCAGGAAGCGGCCGACGCCCATCAGCGTGCCCGTCGTGCCCAGGCCCGCCACGAAGTGGGTGATGGACGGGAGGTCGGCGAGGATCTCCGGGCCCGTCGTCGCGTAGTGGGCGCCCGCGTTGTCCGGGTTGCCGTACTGGTAGAGCATCACCCAGTCCGGGTGCTCGGCCGACAGCTCCTTGGCCACCCGTACCGCCGTGTTGGAGCCGCCCGCCGCCGGGGACGAGATGATCTCCGCACCCCACATGCCGAGCAGGTCACGGCGTTCCTGCGAGGTGTTCTCCGGCATCACGCACACCATGCGGTAGCCCTTGAGCTTCGCCGCCATGGCCAGGGAGATGCCGGTGTTGCCCGAGGTGGGCTCCAGGATCGTGCAGCCCGGGGTCAGACGGCCGTCCTTCTCCGCCTGTTCGATCATGTGCAGGGCCGGCCGGTCCTTGACCGAGCCGGTCGGGTTGCGGTCCTCGAGCTTGGCCCAGATCCGGACGTCGGCGGACGGCGAGAGCCGTGGCAGGCGCACCAGAGGGGTGTTGCCCACCGCGGCCAGCGGGGAGTCGTACCGCATCGACGATCAGGCCATGCCGCCGGCCACGGCCGGCAGGATCGTGACGTTGTCGCCGTCGGCGACCTTGGTGTTGATGCCGTCGAGGAAGCGGACGTCCTCGTCGTTCAGGTACACGTTGACGAAGCGGCGCAGCTCGCCGCCGTCCACGATGCGGGCCTGGATGCCCGTGTGCCGGGACTCGAGGTCGGCGAAGAGCGCGGCGAGTGTGTCCCCGTTGCCCTCCACCGCCTTCTGGCCGTCGGTGTAGGTGCGGAGGATGGTGGGGATGCGGACCTCGATGGCCATGGCTCAGGGCTCCTGTCGGGAGTGGTCAGTCGGTGGGCGCGCGGCAGCGCAGAACAGCGGGATGATGCGGTGAGGCGCCGCGGCTCACGGCCGTACGGCGGCAGGATCAGCGCGTACAGATGGCGCTCTGCAGCCTGCACAGGTCGACGTGCAGCCGCGCCACGAGCAGCATGCCCGGCGTCTTGTCGCTCACGTCGTGGAAAACCATGGGGTCATCGTATCGATTCCCGGTGGGGAGCCCAGAGTGTGATCTCACATTTCGGACGGATTTCATCCGGCCTTCGAGATCAGTACGACTCCACCACCGTGACCTCCTCCTCCGTGACCTCGCCCTCGACGATCCGGAACGAGCGGAACTGGAAGGGGCCGGACTCGTCGGTGTCCGCGGTCGAGACGAGGACGTAGTGCGCGCCGGGCTCGTTCGCGTACGAGATGTCGGTGCGGGACGGGTAGGCCTCCGTCGCCGTGTGGGAGTGGTAGATGACCACCGGCTCCTCGTCGCGGTCGTCCATCTCGCGGTAGAGCTTCAGGAGGTCGCCCGAGTCGAACTCGTAGAACGTGGGCGACATCGCCGCGTTCAGCATCGGGATGAACCGCTCGGGGCGGTCCGAACCCGCCGGGCCCGCGACGACGCCGCACGCCTCGTCGGGGTGGTCCTTGCGCGCGTGGGCGACGATCTGGTCGACGAGGGCCTGGGTGATGGTCAGCATGCTGGTCAGGATAAGCAGAGGGGCCGTCCCGTACCGAGTGCTGGTACGGGACGGCCCACATCGCGGACGTCCGCTCGGAGCGAGCAGCGCCCTAGCCGCGCTGGAGCCCCAGGTCGGCGCCGACCGGCGCCTTGCGCCGGGCGATCCGGTAGCCGACCACCAGGACCAGGAACCAGACGGCGAACACGTACAGCCCGAGCCGGGTGTCGCTGTCGCTGGCCATCAGGGCGACGACGGAGCCGAGCGCGGCGATGGCGATCCAGTTGGTGATCGGGGCGCCGGGCATCCGGAAGTCGGCGGCCGGGAGGAGTCCGGCCCGGACCCTGGAGCGGTAGCGCAGGTGGGCCGCGAGGATCACGGTCCAGGTCCACAGCCCGGCGCAGGTGGCGACCGAGGTGATGTAGAGGAACGCCTTGTCCGGCGAGACGATGTTGACGATCACGCCGATGCCCATGAAGAGCGAGGAACCGACCAGCGCGGGCAGCGGAAGCTGACGGCCGCTGAGCCGGGCGGCCGCCTTGGGCGCCTCGCCGTTGACGGCCAGGCCGCGCAGCATCCGGCCGGTGGAGTAGATGCCCGAGTTGCAGGAGGACAGCGCGGCGGTGAGGACCACGAAGTTCATGATCCCGGCGGCGCCGGGGATGCCGACGGCGGCGAAGACCTGCACGAAGGGGCTCACGCCCGGGGTGTACTTGGTCCAGCTGTACACGGACAGGATGACGATCAGCGAGCCGACGTAGAAGATGCCGATGCGGACCGGGAGCGTGTTGATCGCCTTGCGGAGGGTCTTCTTGGGGTTCTCGGCCTCGCCCGCGGTGATGCCGACGAGCTCGACTCCGAGGTAGGCGAAGATGACGCCCTGCATGGCGAGCATGGCCTGCCAGGCGCCGCTGGGCGCGAAGCCGCCGTCCGCCCACAGATGGGTGACCGAGGCGGAATCGCCGACGGAGGAGAAGCCGAAGGTGAGGATGCCGACGCCGATGACGATCATCGCGACGATCGCGGTGACCTTGATGGTGGAGAACCAGAACTCCAGCTCACCGAAGATCTTGACCGAGACCAGGTTCGCGACGAAGAGCACGACCAGGGCCACGGCGGCGGTCGACCAGACGGGCACCGAGGGCCACCAGTAGTTGATGTAGTGGCCGGCCGCCGTCACCTCGGACATGCAGGCGGTGACCCACAGGGCCCAGTACGACCAGCCGGTGACGAAGCCGGTGAAGGGACCGAAGAACTCACGGGCGTAGTCGGCGAAGCTGCCGGAGGTGGGGCGGTAGGTGAGCAGCTCGCCCAGGGCCCGCATGATGAAGAAGATGACGACGCCGGCGATCGCGTAGCAGGCGATCAGACTGGGCCCGATGTTCGCGATGCTGGTGCTGGAGCCGTAGAAGAGGCCGGTGCCGATGGCTCCGCCGATGGCGATCATCTGGACCTGGCGGCCGTTGAGTCCGCGTTGGTACCCCTCTGCGGGGGCGTCGCCGTCCAGGGCCTCACTGCCGTCGTGGTACTGCTCTTCGACCTGCGACGAGGTCATGTTGGTGCGCCTTCCTCCATACCGATCCGAGCCGGCTGTGCGGCCTCGGATCGGATCCCGATCCCCCCGGACTGATGGAGCGTGTGCCTGGCCGGCGGTCCGCCGGCTCGGTGGCGCACCCGACGGGACGTGGGTGGTGTCCTGTCGGGCGGTCGTGAAGATTTATCACGCCCGCAACACCGGGCAGCGGCGCCACACGTGACGCACGCCACCGCCAGATGAGAACAAAAGCCGCGCTTCTCGCGGAATCCGGCCACTTCGTTGATGTGATCGTTATTCGGATCTGAGCTTCCCCTGAGCAAATGCGCACAGGCTCAGATCTAGATCAATTCCATTGCCCCGGGCTCGCCAAGATCCATAGCGTGCAGCCCGAGAAGGCCGGAACACGGCGGCTGACCAACCGCCCCGGCTTTCGTGAAGTGCACGCAACCCAAGGGGAAAACCAATGCGGATCAAGCTCGTTTCCGTCGCCGTTCTCGGATCGCTCGCGCTGGGCGCTGTTCCGGCGGTCGCGCAGACGCAGCCGACGGGGAACCGGACGTCGAAGTCGGTCGTCACCCCGAAGATCGACACCTGGCAGGACATCGCCGCCGGCAAGTGCTACTACGGCGACAAGGAGTCCTGCGAACTGCTCGTCAAGGGCCTCAAGATGAGCAAGAAGACGAAGAACTGCCTCGTCAACGCTTCCGTTGCGGCCGCAATCTCGCTCATCGTCGGCCGGGTCAACAAGGACCTGGCGAGCAAGGTCGCCAAGCAGGCCGTCGGCGCGGGGGCGACCTCCTGCATCACGGCGCTGGTCAGCTGACCGGCAGCAAGCATGGGGCGGGCCCCGTCGCGTTCATCGCGGCGACGGGGCCCGCTCCGCCGTCAGGGCAGGAGGGTCGAGACGAGCGTCTCCTGCAGCCCGCCGAGCCACAGATACGCCATCACCATCGGCTTGCGCGGGTCCTCGTCGGGGAGCCGGTAGAGGAGGTCGGTGTCGTCCTCGTCGGTGATGTCCAGGCGGGAACCGATCGCCAGGCGCAGGTCGTTGAGGGCGCCCAGCCACTGCCGGGACTCGTCTGGCGAGAGCTTGAGGATCGCCCCGCCGTCGCCGCCCGGCGTCAGCGCGTCCAGCGAGCGGACCACCGCGAGCGCGCTCTCACGCTTGCCGGCGCGCAGGTCGTTCTCGGTGAAACGGCGGAACTCGGCGGAGTACGCCTGCTGTTCCTCGGCCTCCTTCGGCCCGGGCGTACCCTCCGGGTCGCTGTAGGCGTCCGGGAAGAGCCGCCTGAGCACCGGGTCCTTGGGGGGCTCACTGGGCCCCTCGGCGAAGAGCTCGGCCAGCGGGTCGTCGGGGGCGTCCCCGGCGGGGCCGGGTCCGACGAGCTCCAGGAGCTGGACGGCCAGCGACCGGATGATGGAGATCTCGACGTCGTCGAGGGCGACGGCCGCGCCGCCGCCGGGGAGCGGTTCGAAGTGTCCGGGCATCAGGTGCTATCGCTACTTCCGGTCCTGCTGGAGGGTGGCCCACAGGCCGTAACCGTGCATGGCCTGCACATCGCGTTCCATCTCCTCGCGAGAGCCGCTGGAGACGACCGCCCGGCCCTTGTGGTGGACATCGAGCATGAGCTTGGTGGCCTTGTCCTTGGTGTAGCCGAAGTACGTCTGGAAGACGTACGTCACGTAGCTCATGAGGTTGACCGGGTCGTTGTGCACGATCGTGACCCAGGGGACGTCCGGCTCGGGTACGGCGAAGACCTCCTCCGCCGACTCGGTGCGTTCGATCTCTAGGGGAGCGGGTGACGTCACAGGCCCCATGCTGCCACGGTCCCCACAAATCGTCACACTGACGCGAAGGGGTGTTAGCATCGTTGCCATGCTGCACACACCGGGGGACAACCCCCGGACCCCCGGCCGACCTGGGGGCACCCGGCACGTCGTAGCTAGGAGAGCTTTCGTGGATGTAGCGGACCTTGGGCTGCCGGTGGACGTCCCCTCTACGGCGCTCTTCACGGACCAGTACGAGCTCACGATGCTGCAGGCCGCCCTCAAGGGCGGTACCGCCGAGCGGCGGAGCGTCTTCGAGGTCTTCACCCGACGGCTGCCCGACGGGCGGCGCTACGGCGTCGTGGCGGGCACCGGGCGTGTCCTGGACGCCGTGGAGAACTTCCGGTTCGACGCGGACGTCCTCGGCTTCCTGCGCGAGCGCGGCATCGTCGACGAGGAGACCCTGAAATGGCTCGCCTCCTACCGCTTCAGCGGTGACGTCTGGGGCTACCCCGAGGGCGAGGTGTACTTCCCGGGCTCGCCGATCATGCGGGTCGAGGGTTCCTTCGCCGAGTGCGTGCTGCTGGAGACGGTGATCCTCTCCATCCTCAACCACGACTCCGCGATCGCCGCGGCCGCCTCCCGCATGTCCGCCGCCGCCGGGGACCGCCCGCTGATCGAGATGGGCGCCCGGCGTACGCACGAGCTCGCCGCCGTCGCCGCCTCCCGCGCCGCGTACGTCGGCGGTTTCGCCTCCACCTCCGACCTGGCGGCCGGCTTCCGCTACAACATCCCGACCGTCGGCACCTCCGCCCACGCCTTCACCCTGCTGCACGACCACGAACGGGACGCCTTCCAGGCCCAGGTGAACTCGCTGGGCCGCAACACCACGCTGCTCGTCGACACGTACGACGTCGCCGAGGCCGTGCGGACGGCCGTCGAGGTCGCCGGGCCCGAGCTGGGCGCCGTGCGCATCGACTCCGGCGACCTGCTGCTGGTCGCGCACCGGGTGCGGCAGCAGCTGGACGAGCTGGGGGCGACCGACACGAAGATCGTCGTGACCTCGGACCTGGACGAGTACGCGATCGCCTCGCTGGCGGCGGCGCCCGTGGACGCGTACGGCGTCGGTACGCAGCTGGTGACCGGGTCCGGGCATCCGACCTGCTCGATGGTGTACAAGCTGGTCGCCCGTGCCGAGTCCGCCGATCCGAAGGCGCCGCTGGTGCCGGTGGCGAAGAAGTCCAGCGGCGGCAAGACGTCGATCGGGGGCCGCAAGTGGGCCGCGCGGCGGCCGGACGCGGACGGGGTCGCGGAGGCCGAGGTCGTCGGCACCGGGCCGGTTCCGGCCGAGCTCACCGACCGGCAGCTGCTGGTCCAGCTGGTCAAGGGCGGCGACGTGGTCGCCCGCGAGCCGCTGGACGTCGTACGCGACCGGCATGTGTCCGTGCTCGCCGATCTGCCGCTGTCCGCCACCCAGTTGTCGCGCGGGGAACCGGTCATTCCGACGGAGTACGTCCATGTGCGCCCGGGTAGCTAGAGGCTGTGACGCAGGCTCTCAAGGCGGGTGCGCCCTCCCGCAGCGCCGCCGAAGTCTCTAGGCTCGTAAGTTCACCCATAGTCGAAGGACACCCACCATGCGCCGCGCCTTGATCGTCGTTGACGTACAGAACGACTTCTGCGAGGGGGGCAGCCTCGCGGTGGCCGGCGGTGCCGACGTGGCCGCCGCCGTGACCGAGCTGATCGGGCAGGCGGCCGGCTCCGGCTACCAGCACGTGGTGGCCACCCGCGACCACCACATCGCACCCGGCGGCCACTTCGCCGACAACCCCGACTTCGCCCACTCCTGGCCCGCCCACTGCGTCGCGGGCACGGAGGGCGTCGGCTTCCACCCGAACTTCGCGCCCGCCGTCGCCTCCGGCGCGATCGACGCCGTCTTTGACAAGGGGGCGTACGCGGCGGCCTACAGCGGCTTCGAGGGCGCCGACGAGAACGGCGTGAAGCTGGCCGACTGGCTGCGCGCACGGGAGGTGAGCGAGGTGGACGTCGTCGGGATCGCCACCGATCACTGCGTGCGCGCCACCGCCCTGGACGCCGCCCGGGAGGGCTTCCGCACCCAGGTCCTGCTCGACCTCACCGCCGGGGTCGCCGAGGGCACCACCGAGCGGGCGCTCGAGGAGCTGCGGGAGGCGGGCGTGGAGCTCTCCGGGAAGCCCGTGGTCGCCTAGGGCGGCGCCATGGCGGCCCGGGTTACGCGGGCGCCGTGGGGCGTCGCAGCAGGGCCCTGATGGGGTGCCACAGCTCCTGGGGGAGCTCCGGGCCGGACACGACACCGTTGTCAGGTGCCGTTCGCCATATCAGGCCGTCGGGGTGGTGCAGGACCGCGGTGATCTCGTCCGGGGTCGGCGGGGCCGCGTTGCCGCGCAGATACACCGCCCGCATGCCCAGGTTGCGCAGCCTGGTCAGGGCGCGCGCCCGGTTGCGGGCGTGGACGAGGACACGGACACAGTCCGTGCCGTAGGCGGTGGTGGGTCTGGGCAGGTTCAGCGCCACCACCACACTGCCGGTCGGCAGCTTGCAGAAACCTCCTGCGGCCATGCAGTCACACCCCCGTGCGAGTCGGTGTCAATAAGAAAAGCACAGGACGCACCTAAACACGATCGGCGGCGACCCGCCAGGGGGTCACCGCCGATACGCTTCTGACCTGCAGGAATGCCGACTACTTCGCCGCGGGGCCCACTTCGACCTTGATCGTCGAGCCGTTCTTGGCCTCCTGGACGATCTTGATCTTGGTGTTGGTGTCAGTGATCTTCACACCGGCGAACGGGGTCGCGCTGTCGTAGTACGTGCTCGTGTGGTCGTTGAAGACCGGCACGCCCTTCGACGACGGGATCCTCGTCGCGACGTCCGCGTTGTGCAGCGTGATGCCGTCCGTGCGGTACAGGCTGAACGGCGAGTCGTAGGCCTGGATACGGCTGCGCATCAGCGTGCCGTCGGACCACTTCAGCGCGGTCGGGTGCGAGTCGACCGGCAGGACCAGGCCGGCACCGGGGTGCTGGCTGGTGTTGTTGTCCTGCTGCGAGGTGTCCCACTTCCAGATCAACAGGCCGTTCTGGTACGGGAAGTGCTCCACCCAGTCCGGACGGGTCGTCGAGAAGCCGAAGTTGTACGGGCCGACCTTGAGGGTCTTGTCGTACGACACGTACTGGCGGTTCTCGGCGAGGTAGTACTGCGCGTAGTCCTTGGTGAAGGACGCGCCGATCCGGGAGAAGCCGGTGGCCGTCCAACTCGGGTCGGCGCTCTCGACGTTGTCGGCGAAGACCGCCGTGCCGTCCGCGGTCACCGTGATCTCGTCGGCCGCGAAGCCCTTCTGGGCCACACCGCTGTCGGTCTGGTAGCGGAAGCGCAGGTCGATCTTCTTGCCCGCGTAGGCGTCCAGCGAGTACGACAGCTTCTTGTAGCCGTCGGCCGTGCCCGTCAGCGCCGGCTTGTCGCTGCCGTCGCGCGGGATGGCCTGGCCGTCCACCGTGCCGTCGAGCGCGGTCCAGTTGGCGCCGCCGTCGGTCGACACCTCGGTGTAGAGGTAGTCGTAGCCCGCCTCGATGTCGTAGAAGCCGTCGAGGGTGAGGGCGGCCGAGGACTTGCCGGTGAGGTCCACCGAGCGGGTCAGCGTGTTCTTCAGGTCGTTGCCGCTGCCGCTCCACCACTGGGTCGCACCCTGCGCCGGAGCGACGACCTCGGTGGTGACCGCCTTGTCGGGCAGCGAAACCACCAGCGCCTGCTTGTCCTTGGTGTTGTACTCGGCGACGCCCAGCTTGTGCTTCGACTTCTTCCCGGCCTTCGCCGTGTCGTAGTTCAGCCAGCCCAGCTGCAGCTTGTCCCAGGCGTTGAAGTCGCCCGGCAGGTCGCCGATGGCGTCCTTGCCGCGGCCGAGCCAGGAACCGGAGGACATCAACGTCCAGAAGCCGGTGGAGTTCTCGCCGGCGCCGGTGGTGTCGTAGTGGTCCGGCAGACCGAGGTCGTGACCGTACTCGTGGGCGAAGACGCCGAGTCCGCCGTTCTCCGGCTGGATGGTGTAGTCGCCGACCCAGATGCCGCTGTCGCCGATCTGCGCGCCGCCCAGCTTGTTGCCCGTGGGGCCGGTGGCGCCCGCGTCGGTGCCGAACGCGTACCAGCGGTGCGCCCAGATGGCGTCCGTGCCCTGGACGCCGCCGCCCGCGGACTCGTCCTCGCCGGCGTGCACGATCTGGAAGTGGTCGATGTAGCCGTCGGGCTCGTTGAAGTTGCCGTCGCCGTCGTAGTCGTAGCGGTCCCACTGGTCGAACTTCGCCAGGTCCGTCTTGATGTCGGCGTCCGACCTGCCGGCCGCCTTCTGCTGGGCGACCCACGCCGTCACGCCGTCACTGACGACGTTCCACACGCTCGGGCAGTTGGTGGAGCCGCAGGCGTTGTTGCCGTAACGGGCCTCGTTGTAGGGGACCTTGACCCAGTCGGCGACCTCGCCGTCCACCGAGTAGCGGCCCGAGGACTGCTTCTCGTAGAACTTCTTCATCGACTCGGTGTTCTTGCCGGTGCCGAAGTAGAGGTCCTTGTAGTGCGCCTGGTTGTAGTCCGCCTGCCAGGCCGTCGAGTTGTCCTTGGTGCGGTCGGGCTGGGCTATCTGGTTGTGCGCCGGGCCGGCCGTGCCGCCGTAGGTGCTGTCTATCTTGTCGCCGAACTCGACCAGGATCGTGAAGATCTTGTCGGTCTTCTCCCGGCCCAGTTCTACGTACTTGCTGTCGCCCTTCTTGCTCTTGAGCTGGACGACCTGCGAACCGTTGCGGTCCTTCACCTGGGCCTTGCCGGATATGACCTGGTTCAGGGCCTCCTGGCGCTGGGCCTCCTGGGTCTTGGAGAGCGGACCGTCGAGGTCGTGCTCCTCCATGTTGACCGCAGCCGGGTCGTGGCGGTCAATGGTGGCGGACTTGGCCGGGTCGGCCTGGGCCACGGCGAACGTCGAGAACGTGGCGGTGGCCGCCGCGAGCGCGACACCGACCGCGGTCGCTCTGAACGTCCAGGGTCTATGGGTCACTTGAGTTCCTCTTGGTCAAGGTGGCAAGTCAAGTGACGCAATTTGACTAGAGGATGGTAAGAAAAAACAGACCTTGACTTGTGCAGGACAAGTGCACTATGCGGAAGCCCCGTCCGGTTTACGAACACCCCGACCGGCGCGTTCACGCGTCCACGTGTTGGACGGCATGACTCCGTGCGCCCCCTGTGCACCGGCACTGTTGGTTAGGTCACGCTTACCGTTCGTTCCACTCGGGCATGCACGCGATTAGAGTCGATTGGCGGACTGCCCGGAACCCGGTGGAAAGCCAGGCCGACACCCCCGTGGACCCCACTTCCGAGGACACGATTGCCATGCCTCGTCCGACGCCCGCCCAGCTCGTCTACGGTTCGTGCACCGTGATCTTCTCGACGCTCGCCATGCTGCTGCTGTCACAGACGAGTTCGGGCGTGGGGATCGCGGTCATCGCCGTCGCGGCACTCGCCCTCGGGCTCCTGGTCGCCATGACCGTCCCGCTCCCCGGGCCGAGGGTCGTCGCGGTGCAGCAGCCCGAGACGCAGGAAACGCCCGTACCGGCCACGGTCGCCGCGGTGGCGTCCGAGCCGGTGCATGAGCGAGCAGCTTCCTGACCTACCTCAACTGCTGCTGACCACCACCGTCTTGGCGGCCTTGTCGTGCAGGCCCTGCTTGTAGGGCTTGTCGAAGTAGCTCCAGCCGCCCGCGATCGCCGTCCAGATGCAGGCGCAGCAGAACGCGAACGGGATCCACAGCACCGCCGAGCGGGCCAGCATGGTCTGCACGGAGGGCGTGGAGCCGTTGTCGAGGTTGGCCACGCGCAGGTTCAGCCACTTCTTGCCGAGCGTCTGACCCGACTTGCTCATCATGACGGTGTCGTAGCCGATGTAGAGCACGGCGGCGACGAGGGACTGCGCGAAGCCCTTGCCGAACTCGACGTTGTTGTTGTCGACGGAGTACTCGTGCACGCCGATCGGCCAGGTGACCAGCCAGACGACGATGCCCACCAGGATCAGGTCGATGATCCGGGCCAGCGTGCGCTTGCCGCTGGCCGCAAGCGGCGGCATGCCGGCGAGGGGGTCGGTGGGGTACGAGCCGCCGCCACCGTAGGGGTCACCGCCGCCGTAGGGCGGGGGTTGCTGGCCGCCTCCGGGCGCGTCGTACGGTGAGCCCGACCCCTGGCCGGGCGGGGGCTGCTTCCTGAACGGGTCCTCTTCCGGCGGTTGGCCGGAGCCGTGGGGCGGTTCAGTGCTCATGGCCCGAGTGGACCGCGAACCCCTCGGCTCCGCATCCGGCAGACGGCCGTCCGGAGTACCGATTCGACTGGTGCAGATGCCGTAGGCGCTCAGCCCGCGACGAACGTACGCGCGGCCTTGTCGTGCCAGCACTGATGCCACGGGCGGTCGAACAGGCACCACGCGACACCCACGACACCGACGACGAGCAGACCGGGCACGCTGTACACGAGCCAGCGGCGCAGTGCTCCGCCGAAGGACGGCGGCGCGCCCCCCTCGATGTCCCGCACCTCGAGACCGAACAGCTTCTTGCCCAGGGTGCGGCCCCACTTGGCGGTGGGCAGCGCCTCGTAGAGGACTCCGAAGACGAGCAGGACGGCCAGGATGATCCCCAGGTACACCGCCGTCGTGCCGTCCAGCAACCAGACGGTCACGGTCTCGCCGGAGAGCTTGGCCGCGTCGATCTTCTCGTTGACGTGGTCGAGCGCCTTGGTGCCCAGCGGTACGGCGGCCACGGCGGTGACGCCCGCGAGGACGACGGTGTCCAGCAGCCGGGCGGCCAGCCGCTTGCCCAGGCCCGCGGGGCGTGCCTCGGACTGACGCCGGGCGGCGGCCTGGAAGACGTCCTCGACGGGCGGCTTCCACGGGACGACGGGCTGCTCCTCGTCGGCGCCCGCGAGCCGGTGCACCTGCTGCGCCCAGGACGGCTGACCACCGCCGGGACCGCTGGTCACGGGGGTGGGAGACGGGACGGGGGGCTGCCCGACACCGGGCCGGCCGGCTACGGCGGGGTGGGCGCCGCCGGACTGCGGAGGGACCGTCGGGGAGGCCTGCTGGGGGCCGGAGAGCGCGGCCGGGGCGGGCGGAGTGGCGCCGCCCGGCTGCGCCGCGGCACGGTCGGCGGCCGCTTTGCCCGCGCCGAAGCCGGGCGCCCCCGTTGCCCCGCCCTGCGCCCCGCCCTGCTGACCCGCGCGCGGGGAGAGCGCGCGGAACGTCATGGTGCCCTCGTCGGCGATGGGGCCGCCGGGACCGGGGATGCCGGGAGTGGCCGGGCCCGGACCGGAGGGGGCGTTGCCGGCCGCCGCTCCCGGGGTGCCCGTCCCCCCGGGCTTCGTCGGCCTGCGGAAGACGAACGTGCCGCCGGAGACCACGTCGTCCGAGCCCGCGTCCGCCGGCGGGATCGTCGCCGTACCGTCCGTGCGGGAGGCGTGGCCGTCCGGCTGGGACGGGGGGTCTGCGGGGACGCGCGGGTCCGCGGTCTGCGGGGAGCCCCACGACACACGGCGGTCCTGGTCGCCGCCGAAGCCGGACTGGTGCGAGCGGTCGGCGCTCCAGGCGGACGCGGGTTCGGGACGGCTGCCGTGCTGGGCCTCGGCCGGGGACACCTGCGGCTGGGGATCCTCGTCGAAGAAGTGCGGTCCCGTTTCCTCGACTGGAGCAGGGCTCGAGCCGGACGGCGGGGCGAGCGGCTCGCCGGCCGTCGGCGCCGGACGGCTGGTGCCCGGAACCCAGGCCGCACCGTTCCAGTACCGGACATATCCAGGAATGGACGGGTCCGGGTAGTACCCGTCGCGGGGCGTGTTCTCACCGGGGGCCGGGGTTGGGGCGCTCATGTCCGTCGTCCCGTATCTGCTCGGGGGTGAATATGGGGGCCTCCACATCTATCAGACCGGCGCAACCCCCACCGACAGTCCCGACAGTCCCGCCCCTTTCCGGGCAACGCCGTGCACCTACTTCACATGTTCAGAAAAAAAATCTCCGAACCCGCGTAATGGTCGCGCTCCCCTGCCCTCTCCACGTGTACGGGCCCAACGCCGGGCCCCGCACACCTGCCCGAGAGAGGAACCGCACGACATGCACTACACCGTGGTGGAACGCGAACTGGAGCTCAAGCTGATCCTGTCGCCGGAGCGCAGTGTCCCGGTCCCGGCCAGGCTGAGCTATCACACCGACGACCCGTACGCCGTCCACGTCACCTTCCACATCAACTCCGAGAACCCCGTGTACTGGACGTTCTCCCGCGACCTCCTGGTGGAGGGGGTGTTCCGGCCGTGCGGGCACGGGGACGTGCGGGTGTGGCCGAGCAAGTCGTCGGGCCGCAGCGTCGTCCTGATGGCGCTGAGTTCACCCGACGGTGACGCGCTCCTTGAGGCACCGGCCGCCCAGGTGTCCGCCTGGCTGGAGCGGACGCTGCGGGTGGTGCCCCCGGGGACTGAGGGCGAGCAGCTGGGGATCGACGACGCGCTGGACCAGCTGCTCGCCCAGTGACCGCATCGGACCCGGTGGCCCCATCGGGCCCGGCGACCCCATCAGGACCGGACCGGATCCCGGCAGGACCGGATCAGAAGAGCTTGCCGGGATTCAGGATGCCCAGCGGGTCGAAGACCTGCTTGACCGCCCGCTGCATCTCCACCCCCACCGGGCCGATCTCGCGCGCCAGCCACTCCTTCTTCAGGACCCCGACGCCGTGCTCGCCGGTGATCGTGCCGCCGAGTTCCAGGCCGAGGGCCATGATCTCGTCGAAGGACTCGCGGGCGCGCCGGGACTCGTCGGGGTCGGCCGCGTCGAAGCAGACCGTCGGATGGGTGTTGCCGTCGCCCGCGTGCGCGACAACGCCGATGGTGAGCCGGTACTTCTCGGCGATCCGCTCGGTCCCTTCGAGCATCTCGCCGAGCCTGGACCTCGGCACGCACACGTCGTCGATCATGGTGGTGCCGCGCACGGCTTCGAGTGCGGTGAGCGACAACCGCCGGGCCTGGAGCAGGAGTTCGGACTCGGCGAAGTCGTCGGCGGGGACGACCTGGGTGGCGCCCGCCGCCTCGCACAGCGCGCCGACGGCGGCGAGGTCGGCGGCCGGGTCGGGGGTGTCGAAGGCCGCCAGGAGCAGGGCCTCCGTGGTCTCCGGGAGGTCCATGTGGGCCAGGTCGTTGACCGCCTTGACCGTCGTACGGTCCATGAGTTCGAGCAGCGACGGGACGTGGCCGCCCGCCATGATCCGGCACACCGCGTCGCAGGCGGCGGCGCCGGACGCGAACTCTGCCGCCAGCACGAGCTGCTGCGGCGGCTGCGGCCTGAGCGCCAGGATCGCCCGTACGACGATGCCGAGCGAGCCCTCGGAGCCGACCAAGAGGCGGGTGAGGTCGTAACCTGCGACGCCCTTGGCCGTACGGCGGCCGGTGGACATGAGCCGACCGTCGGCGAGCACCACTTCGAGGCCGAGCACGTACTCGGCCGTGACCCCGTACTTCACACAGCACAGGCCGCCCGAGGCCGTCCCGATGTTGCCTCCGATCGTGCACATCTCCCAGCTGGACGGGTCCGGCGGGTAGTACAGACCGTGTTCGCCGACCGCGCGGGACAGGGCCGCGTTGATGACGCCCGGCTCGACCACGGCGATGCGGTCGACGGGATTGATCTCGAGGATCCGGTCCATCTTCGTCAGGGACAGCACGATGCAGCCGTCGGAGGCGTTGGCGCCGCCCGACAGGCCCGTGCGGGCGCCCTGCGGGACGACCGGGACGCGTAGCTCGGTGGCGATGCGCATGACGTGCTGGACCTGCTCGACCGTGCGCGGCAGCACGACCACCGCCGGGGCACCGGCCGGACAGAAGCTCGCCATGTCGTTGGCGTAGGAGGCCGTGACGTCCGGGTCGGTCAGGACGGCCTCGGCGGGCAGACCGCCCAGCAGACGGTCGACGAGGTTGCCGTTCACTGCTGTGTCCTCATCACGACGCGCTTCGATACGGCTCATGATCACAGCGTCGCACCCGGGGCCATCGGTGTGAACCCCGTCTACGGCACCGGACGTATGTCGCGATGAGCTCGTCGTATTGACGCACAGTGATCGCCATGGAGAAGCAAGCGGAGGCTGGCGGGCGGGCACGCGGGTTCACCAGGAGCCGGCGGGTGCTGATCGCCGCCGTCGCGGGGTGTGCGGTGCTCGGCGGGGCCCTGGCCCTGTGGCCCTGGGAGCGGCCGAGCGCGCCCCGGCCGGTCACGCCGGCACCGGGAGCGCAGGCGCTCACGGCGGTCACCGCGGGGGTGCCGGCCGCGCTGCCCGACCTGGCGACGCTGATCGGTGAGCGGGAGGCCCTGCTGAAGGCGCACCCCAAGGACGCGCAGTCGTGGGCGGTGCTCGGGGCGGCCTATGTGGAGCAGGGGCGGCGCACGGCGGACGCGACGAACTATCCGCGGGCCGAGAAGGCGCTGCGGACCTCGCTGAACGTGCGGGCCAAGAAGAACGCCGCCGCGCTGGACGGCATGGCCGCGCTGGCGAACGCCCGCCGGGACTTCCGGGCGGCACGGACCTGGGGCGAGGCGGCGCTGAAGCTCGAACCGAAGCGGTGGACGACGTATCCGCTGCTGCTCGACGCCTACACCGGGCTCGGCGACTACAAGGCGACCAAGCGGACGCTGGACCGGCTGCTGGAGCTGCGCCACGGGCCGGCCGTGAAGGCGCGGGCCGCAGCCGTCTACCGCGACCGGGGCTGGCGCGAGGACGCGGCGGCCGCCCTGTCCGACGCGGCGGCGGCAGCGGAGAGCGCGCCGGCCGAGCGGGCCGCGTGGCTGGAGCGGGCCGGGCAGCTGGCCTGGGAGCGCGGGGACCTGGACGAGGCGCTGAGGCGTTTCCAGGAGGCGGTGCGTCTCGACCCCGACCAGCGGGCCGCGCAGGCCGGGCAGGGGCGGACGCTGGCGGCCATGGGGCGCACGACGGAGGCGCTGAACGCGTACCGGGTGGCGCTCGACAAGCAGCCGCGCCCTCAATACGCCCTCGAACTGGGCGAGTTGTACGAGTCGCTGGGTCTTGGGCAGGCGGCCCGGGTGGAGTACGACCTGCTGCGGACCCGGGTGTGGGACGAGGCGGCGGGCGGGGTGGACGGCGATCTGGTGCTCGGTGTCTTCGAGGCGGATCACGGGGATCCGGCGTCGGCCGTGCGCCGGCTGCGCGCCGAGTGGCAGCGGCAGCCGGGGATCCCGGTGGCCGACGCGCTGGGCTGGGCGCTGCACCGGGCGGGGCAGGACAAGGAGGCGCTGAAGTTCGCCGCGGTGGCGACGGACCAGGCGCACGGGGGCGGCGTCCGCAGTGCGCTGTACGCGTACCACCGGGGCATGATCGAGCAGGAGTCGGGCCTGAGCGGGCCCGCGCGGCGGCATCTGCAGGAGGCGTTGCGGATCAATCCGTACTTCTCGCCGCTCGCGGTGCCGTTGGCGAAGCAGGCGCTGGCCGCGCTGGGTGAAGTGCCGGACGAGCCGCTGCCCACGGGTACCCCGGGTACCGAGGACGAAGCCGACAACAAGGCTCACCAGCACACGCGTTGAGTCACACCGCGGCGGTTCCGATCAGCGCGTTGCGGGTGACGAGGGCCGACAACTGCTCCTCCCCCAGGCCGTCCGTGCCCTCCGGGCGGCGCGGCAGCACCATGTACCGCGTCTCGGCGCTGGAGTCCCACACCGTGATCTCCGTCGTAGACGGCAACTCCAGCCCGAACTCCGCGAGTACGGCCCGGGGTTCGCGGACCACGCGGGAGCGGTAGGCCTCGGACTTGTACCAGCTCGGGGACGGGCCGAGGAGGCGCAGGGGATAGCAGGAGCAGAGGGTGCAGACGATGACGTTGTGCGTGGCGGCCGTGTTCTCGACGACCCTCAGACGCTGGTACGAGCCCTCCATGCAGCCCAGTTCGCGTACGGCCGCGGTACCGTCCGCCAGCAGCCGCGCCCTGAACTCCGCGTCGGTCCAGGCACGGGCGACGACCCGCGCGCCGTTCGCGGGCGAGGCACCGGTGAGGGACGCGTCGATGATCTCGTCCAGCCGGGCGCCCGAGACCACGCCCTTCTCCTCCAGCAGGGTTTCGAGGCGTCGTACCCGCTGTGCGATCGTCGCGTCGGAGTGGTCACCGCTCATGAGAGGCCGCACCTCCTGCATCCTCTTCGGACTCTTCCAAGTAGCTTTCCCACAGGTCCAGTACGACATGGTGGTCGCCCTCGCCCCACAGGTCACGGGCCGCGAACCGGACCGCGTAGATCTGCTCGACCGGCGCGTCCGGGCGGCCCTGCGCACTGACGTCGGCCAGTTCCGCCCGCCCCTCCGGCTCGACCACGACGCCCCGCTTGCCGCGTGCGTACCGCGGCAGGCGGGTGTGGTGCGGCGGGTCGTGGCGGAAGGTGCGCACGGTCGTGCCGGGCGGGAAGCGGTCGGCCGTCGAGCCGCGGTCAGTCATCGAGCTCACCCGGCTCGATCACGCCCTTGCGTTCCAGCAGGACACAGATCGCCCGGAACCAGCGCTCGTAGTACGACGTCGACAGGTACTCCGTCGGCGGCATCGACTCGATCGCGTCCCGGAACTCGTTCGTGTTGAAGATCCCTTGCGCGCGCAGGGCGTTGAAGAGCCCGAGGACCCGCGCCTCCCAGTCCGCGTGGAAGGGCTCGGCGTCCTCGGTGGTGTCGATGGCGCCGAAGCCCTCCGTGCCGCCCACGTCGTTGATCCTGGCCATGCGGCCAGCGTACGACTCCCGCTACGCCTTCCCGTCGTCCTTGACGAAGATCGAGAAGCGGCGTGCGCTCAGCTCCCCCGAGGCGAAGCCGAGGTACACCTTCGGATCCGAACCGCCGCGCACGGCGACGCCCTCCGGCTCGCGGTAGGTCAGCGAGTAGCCGGCCTCGGTGCGCTCCTGCTGGAGCAGCTTGCCGGTGGTGATGTCGAGGCTGGACGCGTAGGCGTTGCCGCGCTTGGCGAACGGGTTGGTCGTCGTGTTGTAGGCCGTGCCCGCGAGCTGGTAGATGACGTCGCCGCGCAGGGCGTATCCCTGGAAGGGGACCTTCGCGTCGGGGTGGGCGCCCACCTGGGCGACGTCCGCGATCGGGTTGTCGTAGTCGCGGGCCGTGAAGGCGTCCAGGTCCCAGACGCGGTAGCGGGGCTTGTTGGCCTTGTCGCGGTAGCGGACGGCGATGCGCTTGGAGGCCATGCAGACCGACGGCTGGTTGTTCGTGGAGTCCGCTATGGGCTTGCGTATCTTGACGTCCGCGCCGGTGCGCGTGGCCCCGTTCGCGAAGTGGAACCGGGCCACACCCTGCCCGTAGCCGTTCTCGGCGTCGGCCTCGGTCCAGATCCAGGTGCTGCCGTCCTTGGCGTCGTGCTGTATGCCCATGCTGACGCCGTGGCCGAAGCCCTTCAGGTACATGTGGCCCAGCGACTTGCCCGTGTAGTCGAGCTTGTTGAGGCACAGGTCGCCGTCCGCGTGACCGGTGGCGGTGACCTGCAGGACGTACAGATGCTTGTTCGGCTCGTCGAAGGCGAACGACTGCAGGACCGTCGGCTCCCGCAGCGTGCTCTTCTGCCACAGCCACCGGTCCGACGGAGCGGTGAGGTTGATGTGGGTGGTCACTCTCTCCCCCGAGTCCTGTGGGCACCCCTTCGGCACCCGCAGGACTTGAGAGTGTCAACCTGCGTTCATCGGTTGCAAGTTCATCGATCAACAATTCTGTGAATTTGTGGAACTCACAGGTTTCCGCGCTTCTCCTGCTCCCGCTCGATCGCCTCGAACAGGGCCTTGAAGTTGCCCTTGCCGAAGCCCATGGAGCCGTGCCGCTCGATGATCTCGAAGAAGACGGTCGGGCGGTCCTGGACCGGCTTGGTGAAGATCTGCAGCAGGTAGCCGTCCTCGTCGCGGTCGGCGAGGATCTTCAGTTCGCGCAGGGTGTCGACGGGGACGCGGGTGTCGCCGACCCACTCGCCGAGGGTGTCGTAGTACGAGTCCGGGGTGTTGAGGAACTCCACGCCGGCCGCGCGCATCGTCCGTACCGTCTGCACGATGTCGTTCGTGTTGAGCGCGATGTGCTGGACGCCGGCGCCGCCGTAGAACTCCAGGTACTCGTCGATCTGGGACTTCTTCTTGGCTACGGCGGGCTCGTTGATCGGGAACTTGACCTTGAGCGTGCCGTCGGCCACGACCTTCGACATCAGCGCGCTGTACTCGGTGGCGATGTCGTCGCCCACGAACTCCTTCATGTTCGTGAAGCCCATGACCTTGTTGTAGAAGCCGACCCATTCGTTCATCCGGCCGAGCTCTACGTTGCCGACACAGTGGTCGACGGCCTGGAAGGTGCGGTGGGCGGGCGGTTCGACCATGGGGGCGGTGGCGACGAAGCCGGGGAGGTAGGGGCCGTCGTAGCCGGAGCGGTCGACCAGGGTGTGGCGGGTCTCGCCGTAGGTGGCGATCGCGGCGAGGACGACGGTGCCGTGCTCGTCCTTCAGCTCGTACGGCTCGGCGACCGAGCGGGCGCCGTGCTCGATGGCGTAGGCGTACGCGCGGCGGGCGTCCGGGACCTCGATGGCGAGGTCGACGACGCCGTCGCCGTGCTCCGCCACGTGCCGGGCGAGGAAGTGGCCCCAGGTGGTGGAGGGCTTGATGACGGAGGTCAGGACGAAGCGGGCGGAGCCGTTCTCCAGGACGTACGACGCGGTCTCGCGGCTGCCGTTCTCCGGTCCGGAGTAGGCCACGAGCCGCATGCCGAAGGCGGTGGAGTAGTAGTGCGCCGCCTGCTTGGCGTTGCCCACGGCGAAGACGACCGCGTCCATTCCCTTGACCGGGAAGGGGTCGGCCTGCCGGGCGGTGTCGGGAGTGTGGTGTGTGGTCTGCGTCATGGCGGCAGCCTCGTCCCCACCGGCAAGGTGCGCAATAGTTTGCGTTTTGGGTGGGCAATCTGTTCAGTTGTAGGCCCGTATTCACGGGCTTTCTGTACAGGATGACCACCCCACCGGGAGGCTGCTGTGGCGATCGACCAGCTGGACGGCCGGATCATCGTGCTGCTGGCCCGGGAGCCGCGCATCGGGGTGCTGGAGATGTCGCGGCGACTGGGGGTCGCGCGCGGGACGGTGCAGGCGCGGCTCGACCGGCTTCAGTCGAACGGAGTCATCCGCGGGTTCGGTCCGCAGGTCGACCCCGCGGCCCTCGGCTACCCGGTCACCGCCTTCGCCACCTTGCAGATCCGGCAGGGCCAAGGGCCCGACGTCCGGGCGCACTTGGCGACCGTGCCCGAGGTGCTGGAGCTGCACACGACCACCGGCAGCGGGGACATGCTGTGCCGGCTGGTGGCCCGCTCCAACGCGGATCTCCAGCGGGTGATCGACCGGGTTGTCGGTTTTGATGGCATTGTCCGGGCCGCCACCGCGATCGTGATGGAGAACCCCGTTCCGCTGCGGATCATCCCGCTGGTGGAACAGGCGGCGGAAGACCCGGAGAGGACCTGACCGACGCCTGGGGGTGACCGCGCGTGAACTTCTGGGAGTACGTGAGAACCCGGCACCAACAGCTGCTCACGGACGCCTATCAGCACGCGAGCGTCGTCTTCCAGTGCATGGTCGTGGCGACCGCGATCGGCGTCCTGGTCGGGATCGCCGCCTACCGGAGCGAGTGGGGCGGGAACCTCGCGACGACGACCACCTCGACCATCCTGACCATTCCCTCGCTCGCCATGATCGGTCTGCTCATCCCGATGGTGGGCCTGGGCGTGCCGCCCACGGTGATCGCGCTGACGCTGTACGGGCTACTGCCGGTCGTGCGCAACGCGATCGTCGGGCTGCGCGGCGTCGACCCCGCGCTGGTGGACGCGGCACGGGGCATCGGGATGTCCCGGTTCATGCGGCTGCTGCGGGTCGAGCTGCCGCTGGCCTGGCCGCCGATCCTGACCGGGATCCGCGTCTCGACGCAGATGCTGATGGGCATCGCCGCGATCGCCGCGTACGCCTCCGGGCCCGGCCTCGGCAACGAGATCTTCCGCGGCATCGGCTCGCTGGGCAGCAAGAACGCCCTCAACCAGGTCCTCGCGGGCACGCTGGGGATCATCGTGCTGGCGCTGCTGTTCGACGCCGCGTACGTCCTGATCGGACGGCTGACCATTTCGAGGGGGATCCGTGCCTGATGAGGCTTCCACCACCGGGGCGACCATCGAGCTGGACAACCTCACCAAGCTCTACCCGGGCAACCCCACCCCCGCCGTCGACAACGTCAACATGGAGATCAAGGCGGGCGAGCTCGTCATCTTCGTCGGCCCCTCCGGCTGCGGAAAGTCCACGACGCTCAAGATGATCAACCGGCTGATCGAACCGACCGGCGGCCGCATCCGCATCGGCGGCGAGGACGTCACCGACATGGACCCGGTGAAGCTGCGCCGCAGGGTCGGGTACGCCATCCAGTCCGCCGGTCTCTTCCCGCACATGACGGTCGCCCAGAACATCGCCCTCGTACCGAAGATGGTCGGCTGGCCGAAGGCCCGCATCAAGGCACGGGTCGAGGAACTGCTCGACCTCGTCGGCCTCGACCCGGGCGAGTTCCACGACCGCTATCCGCGCCAGCTCTCCGGCGGCCAGCAGCAACGCGTGGGTGTGGCACGGGCGTTGGCCGCCGATCCGCCCGTACTGCTGATGGACGAGCCGTTCGGCGCGGTCGACCCGATCACCCGCGACCATCTCCAGGACGAGCTGATCCGGCTCCAGCACGAGCTGCACAAGACGATCGTGTTCGTCACGCACGACTTCGACGAGGCGATCAAGCTCGGCGACCGCATCGCCGTCCTGCGCGAACGCTCGCACATCGCGCAGTTCGACACCCCGGAGGCCATCCTCACCAATCCGGCGGACGACTTCGTGTCCGGGTTCGTGGGCGCGGGGGCCGCCCTGAAGCGGCTGAACCTCACCCGCGTACGGGACGTCGAGATCACCGACTACCCGACCGTCACCCTCGACGACCCGCTCCAGGACATCTTCAACCGGCTCCGGAGCAGCGGGACCAACGAGATCCTGCTGCTCGACAGGCGCAGGCGGCCCTACAAGTGGCTCAGGCGCGGCGACCTCATGCGCGCCCGCGGCTCGCTCGCCCGCGCGGGCACGCTGGTGCACGACACGGTGACCCGGGACGCGACCCTGCGGGACGCGCTGGAGGCCGTACTGACCGACAACTCGGGGCGGGTCGCGGTCACCGGGCGGCGCGGCGAGTACGAGGGCGTCGTCGACATGGAGACGCTCATGAACTCCGTGCACGAGCTCCTTGAGGCCGACCGGTTCGAGGCGATGGAGCACCAGCACGAGCTGCAGGAGCTGCGGGCCGCCCAGACGCACGCCGAGCAGGAGGGCGCGGGAGGGGGCCAGAAGGCGTGACGACCACTCCGGAGCGGCAACGGCCCGAGGGCGAGCACGAGGTCAAGGGGCTCGCCTTCCGGGACGAGGGCGAGGCCGAGCAGGAGGCGCCGCCGCCCCCGGCCCCGCGGCAGCCCGGGCGCCGGGTCACCTGGCAGAAGCTGACCTTCCTGCCCGCCGTGCTCATCGCCGTGCTGCTCGCGACCTGGCTGTGGTTCCGGCAGGCCGACCTGGACCCGATCTCCGAGAACGCCCTGTCGAACGGCCAGGTCTCCAAGGCCTTGTGGCAACAGATCGAACTGGTCGTGATCTCCACCTTCTTCGTGCTGATCATCGCGATCCCGCTGGGCATCCTGCTCACCCGCAAGGCGTTCCGGAAGGCGACCCCGGTGGCGATGGCGTTCGCCAACATGGGCCAGGCGACCCCGGCGATCGGCCTGCTGGCGCTGCTGGTGATCTGGCTCGGCACCGGAATGAGGGCCGCCCTGATCGGCATCACCGTCTACGCCGTCCTGCCGGTGCTGTCGAACACCATCGCCGGCCTGAAGGCCAACGACCCGACCCTGCTGGAGGCGGCCCGTGGCATCGGCATGTCCTCGCTGGGGGTGCTGGGAAAGGTCGAACTCCCGCTGGCCGTCCCGCTGATCCTCGCGGGCGTGCGTACGGCGCTGGTCCTGAACGTCGGCACGGCGACCCTGGCCACCTTCGGCGGGGGCGGCGGCCTGGGCGTACTGATCACGACCGGCATCACCACCCAGCGGATGCCGGTGCTGATGCTGGGCTCGATCCTCACGGTCGTCCTGGCGCTCCTGGTGGACTGGCTGGCCTCACTGACCGAACTCCTGCTGCGGCCACGGGGACTGCAGGTGGCGACATGAGGCGGCGTCCGTGTGTGCTGCTGGCCTCGGTCATGGTGGCCGCGTCCGGGTGCGGTCTGCAGAGCGGTTCGCCCATGGTCGACGCCGTGAAGCCCGGCTCGATCGGCCAGGGCGATCCCCTGGAGGGCGCCCATCTGACGGTCACCTCCAAGGAGTTCACCGAGCAGCTCATCCTCGGCGCCATCATGGGCATCGCCTTCCAGGCGGCCGGCGCGGACGTCCTCGACCGCACCGGCATCCAGGGCTCGATCGGCGCCCGCGAGGCGGTCAAGTCCGGTGACGCGGACGGTATGTACGAGTACACGGGCACCGCCTGGATCACCTATCAGGGCAACAGCAAGCCGATCCCCGACCCGGACGAGCAGTGGCAGGCGGTGCGGGACGCGGACCTGAAGAACGGGATCACGTGGCTGGCGCCGTCGTCGCTCAACAACACGTACGCGCTGGCCATGAACCAGGCCAACTTCGAGAAGTACCGCACCAGGACGCTGTCGGACGTGGCCGCGCTGGCCAGGAAGGACCCGGGCGCGGTGACCTTGTGCGTGGAGAGCGAGTTCGCCAACCGGGCGGACGGGCTGCCGGGCATGGCGAAGGCGTACGGGATGAGCGTGCCGGCGAAGAACGTCACGCAGATGGACACCGGGATCATCTACACCCAGGTGAAGAAGGGGAGTTGCACCTACGGCGAGGTGTTCACCACCGACGGGCGCATCAAGTCGATGAACCTGGTGGTGATGGAGGACGACAAGAAGTTCTTCCCCAACTACAACGTGGCGCCGGAGATCAACACCAAGGCGCTGAAGAAGTGGCCGGCGATCGCGAAGGTCCTCGACCCGGTCACCAGGAAGCTGAACAACAACGTGGCGCAGACGCTCAACGCGCGGGTCGACGTGGACGGGGAGGACCCGCACCAGGTCGCGCTGGACTGGATGAAGGCGGAGGGCTTCGTGAAGAAGGACTGAACCGCCCGGAGTTCAGCAGCTGGGCACGGAACCCTTGCCGCTCTCCAGGGAGTTGAGGGCGTTCACCGCGCCCTTGAGTGTGGTCACCGGAACCAGCCGCAGCCCCTTCGGCAGCTCGGACTTGGCATCCGAGCACTCGGCCTTCGGCACCAGGAAGACGGTCGCCCCGTCCCGGCGCGCGGCCTGCGTCTTCAGCGCGACGCCGCCGACGGCGCCCACCGTCCCGTCGTCGTCGATGGTCCCCGTACCGGCGATCTTGCGGCCGCCCGTGAGGTCGCCGCCGCTGCCGTTCCCGTCCAGCTTGTCGATGATGCCGAGGGTGAACAGGAGCCCGGCGCTCGGACCGCCGACGTCGGCGAGCTTCAGCGAGACCTTGACCTTGTCGTCGCTGAGGTGCAGATAGTCCAGCGCGGCCTGGGTCGCCGCGTCCTGGGACTCCTTCATCTGCGCGGTGTTGTGCCGCTCGATCTCCTTGGTGGACTGGCCGCTCGGATAGACCGAGTCGTGCGGCATGACGGCCCGGTCGGTGTCGAACCAGGCACTGATCACATCGCCGAGGGAGACATGCGTGTCCGGGTTGGTCGCCTCGATCGTCGTCATCCGCAGCTGCCCGCTCGTGTCCCGGGTCCTGGCACCCGAGATCGTGATCACCGGGGTGCCCTGGTTGTCCCCGAGCACGTTCGCCGTCATACCGGGCTGCGCGAGCGAGAACGGCAGTGGCGCGAAGACCGCGGTGGCGATCAACGCCACGACGGGCAGGGCGCAGACGGCGAGGGTCTGGGGGCGTGTGAGGCGTGAGAGCACGGGATCAATCTAACGCGAGGGTGACTTCCGGCCAGGCGCCGGTCAGCTCACGTACAAGTCTCGCCGTTCCCTCGTGAAGCGACGAAGTGCGTCCGGCAGTGGTTCCGTGCCGATGCCGGGGGTGGTCGGGACGGCCAGGTGACCGTCCTGCAGGACGAAGGGCTCGGTGATGTCCTCGGCGAAGTAGCGGGCGGAGGCCGAGGTGTCGCCGGGGAGGGTGAAGCCCGGGAGGGCGGCCAGGGCGAGGTTCGGGGCGCGGCCGATTCCCGTCTCCAGCATGCCGCCGCACCACACCGGCACCCCGTGCGCGTGCGCCACGTCGTGGATGCGGCGGGCCTCCAGGTAGCCGCCCACGCGCGCGGGCTTCACGTTGACGACCCGGCACGCGTCCATGGCGATCGCGGAGGCGGTGTCACGGGCGCTGTGGAGGGACTCGTCCAGGCAGACGGACGTCGACAGCCGGCTCTGCAACCGGGCGTGGCCGTGCAGGTTGTTCTCCTCCAGCGGCTCCTCGATCAGCAGCAGCCCGAAGTCGTCCAGGCGCCGCAGGTGCTCGGCGTCCGCGAGCGTGTACGCCGTGTTGGCGTCGACCTGGAGGGGGAGGGCGTCTGAGAAGCGTTCACGTACCGCCCGTACCGGCTCGACGTCCCAGCCCGGCTCGATCTTCAGCTTGATGCGGACGTAGCCCTCGGCGAGGTAGTGCTCGACGTCGTCCAGCAGGTCGCGGACGGATTCCTTGATGCCGACCGACACCCCCGCCGGGACGCGGTCGCGCACCGCGCCCAGGTAGGTCGCCAAGGACATCCCGTACGAGCGCAGCTCCGCGTCCAGGACCGCCGTCTCCAGGGCCGCCTTCGCCAGCTCGTGGCCCTTGATCTTCGCGACGGCGGGGGCCACGCCGGCCGTGGTGAGCTCGGGCAGGGCCGCCACGCGCGGCAGCAGGAAGTCGCGCAGCACGATCTCCGCGCCGGCCACGAACTCCGAGCAGTACAGCGGCTCGGGGTCGGCGGCGAACTCCGACCAGCCCTCGGCGGCGTCCGTGACGACGTGCAGCAGGAAGGTGTCCTTCGTCGTCATCGTGCCGAAGGAGGTGCGGAAGGGGGTGACGAGAGGGATCGCGACGTGGACGATCTCGACGCGTTCGAGCTTCATACGGCTGCCTCCGGGATGGGGGTCCCCCCGCTCGAGCGCAACCGAGCGTGGGGGAGGGTGAGCGTGTACCAGCCGTCGCGGGACATCCCCGTGGCCGTGAAGCCCTGCGCGAAGGCCTCCGCGAACACCTCGCGCACGGCGTACCGCCAGCGCAGGGCGAGGACGGGATCGGCGCCGCGCAGCTTGACGACGTCGTCCGGGACGCGGCACCAGACGTGCCGGTCGGCGAGGTCGCGGCGGGCGAGGGGATCTCCGTCGGGCGCCTTGTGCGTGGCGGGCGCGGCCTCGCGGTCACCGGTCTCGTACGACGGAGCCGGCGCCGTGAGGTCCCACGTCACCGTCAGCCGGTCGCTCTCGTCGCCGTCGTTCACGCCGTCCGCCATGGGGCCGTAGAAGTCGACGAGGTACTCGGTGCCGGCGGCGCCCAGCTTGGCCAGGTTGAAGCGGGCGTTGCGGCCGACCAGCGGGTCAAAGGTCCAGCGCATGGTGCGGGCGCCGCGCTCCAGGGCCCAGGCGCGCTGGGCCTGCTTCACGGCGTACCCGAGCCCCTGGTCGGCCGCGGCCACCAGCGAGTACGTGTCCCCGGGCGGACCGAGCACGGCGACGGACGCCCCGGCCAGCCGCGCCCCGTCGTACGCGGCGTGCACCGCGCCGCCCGCGTGGACCAGGCTGTGCAGCACCTCGGCCGGGTAGGGCGGGGCGCTGCGCGGGGTCTGCCACACGTCGCTGAAGTAGTCGGTGACGGCGGCGAGGCCGGCGACGTCGTGGACGGTGCGGATGCTCACTCCGGTCGTCATGGTTCGAGTCTCGGAGGCGCCACGCCTTCCCGGGTTGTGCGCTCGTACAACCATTGCGTACGTTCGTTTCGAGATCGGCCAATCAGGAGCCGGGCTGCCGGTCGCCCGCATCCGCGCATCCCGCATCCCCGTCCCCGCAATCGAGGAGCCCCCATGGACGCCTGCACCCTCGGCGACCTCCTGGACGTCATCGGCGGCCCCTCCGTACGCCTGCACACCGCCCCCGCCGGGCTCACCGCCCCGGTCACCGAGGCGGTGCTGTACGACGCGCACGCCCCGCTGCCGCAGGCGCCGGGTGCGCTGCTGCTGGCGGTCGGGGTGCGGGCGGCGGCGGCCGGGCCGCTGGTGCGGGTGGTCGCGGAGGCCGGGATGACCGGGCTCGTCGTACGCGGCCCGGACGGACCGGTGGGCGAGGCCGAGGCGCACGGCGTCGCGCTGCTGTCGGTCGACGAGGACGCCGCCTGGCACCACGTGCACCTGCTGCTGTCCTCGGCGATCGGCGCCCGGCCCGGGCCCTCGGCCGGCGGCCTCGGGGACCTGTTCGCGCTCGCGGACGCCGTCGCGGCGGCGACCGGCGGGGCGACGGCCGTGGAGGACCCGCGGCAGCGGATCCTCGCCTACTCCACCGTCCCCGGGCAGCCGGTCGACGAGGACCGGCGGCAGGGCATCCTCGGCCTCCAGGTGCCGGTCAGTCCGGCCAACTCCGAGCAGTACCGCGTGCTGTTCGCGGCCGCGGGTCCGGTACGGCTGCCCGCGCTGCGCGAGAGCGACCTGCCCCGCCTCGCGGTCGCCGTGCGGGCCGGCGGCGAGACGCTCGGCTCGGTCTGGGTGGTCGACGACGGCACGCTCGCGCCCGACGCCGAGGAGACCCTCGCGCAGGGCGCGTCCACGGCGGCGCTGCTCCTGCTGCGGGCCCGGGCGGCGCAGGAGCTGGCCCGCCACCAGAACAGCGACCTGCTGCGCCGCCTGCTCGACGGCACGGCCGACGCGTCGACGGCCGCCCAGCGCCTGGGACTTGACGGGGGGCTGCGGGTGGCCGCGTTCGTGCTGGACGCCGCGAGCCTGCCGGACGCCGAGCAGACCGCGCTGCGCCTGCTGGACGTCGTACGCCTGCAGTGCGAGGCGCGTTACGGGCGGCACGCCTGCGTGCTCGTCGACGGGGTGGTGTACGCGGTCCTTCCGGCGCCCGGGGCCCAGCCGCAGGGGCGCGCCGGTGTCGAGCGATCGAGCGCGCGGAGGCCCGAAGGGCTGAGCACGGTCGGTCGCTCGACACCGGCTGAAGCGCCCCGGAGGCGAACAGATGAACACAGCCACAAGCGGTTGGCCCAGGACATCGTGGCGCGGGCGGGGCAGGCGTTGCGGGTGCCCGTGCGGGCGGCGCTGGGCGAGGTGGTGGCGGGGCCGGCGCAGGCCGTGAGGTCGCGGGAGGACGCCGAGTTGGTGCTGCGGGTGCTCGGCCCCGACCTGCCGGTGGCGACGGTGGACGAGGTGCGCCCGCGCGTGACGCTGCTGCGACTGGCCGAAGTGCTGGGCGAGCGGCGGGAGTTGAGCGCGGGGCCGTGGCGGCGCGTGCTGGCGTACGACGAGACGCACGGCACCGACTACGCGCGCACGCTGGTCAGTTGGTTCGACGCGGGCTGCGACATGGCGGGGGCGGCGAAGCTGCTCGCCGTGCACCCGAACACCTGCCGCTACCGTCTGAAGCAGGCACAGCAGCACGTCGGGATCGACCTCGACGATCCCGACGAACGGCTGGTGCTGTGGCTGCAGTTGAGGACGCTGGCGGGGCTCAGCGGAGCCATCGCCGCAGGCGTTCCTCGCACTCCCTGAGATGGGCCACCGGCACGTACTCCCCCGCCGTGTGCGCGAGCGTCGGGTCTCCGGGGCCGTAGTTGAGGGCGGGTACCCCGAGCGACGAGAACCGGGCCACGTCCGTCCAGCCGAGCTTGGGGCGTGGCGTGGCGCCGAGCGCGGCGACGAGGTCGGTGATCCGGTCGAGCCCCGGAAGGGCGCCCGGCACGGCCTCGGTGACGCGGACCTCGTACTCGGGGAAGAGCTTGCGCACGTACGCCTCCGCCTCCTCGGGCGAACGGCTGGGCGCGAAGCGGGAGTTGACGGTGATCACGCACTCGTCGGGTACGACGTTGCCCGCGACCCCGGCCCGCACGGCGACGGCACTCAGCCCCTCCCGGTACTCCAGCCCGTCGATCACGACGCGCTCGGACGTGTGGTCGGCGAGGCGTTGGAGGACGGGGGCGGCGAGGTGCGCGGCGTTGGTGCCCATCCAGGCGCGGGCGGTGTGGGCCCGTTCGCCGCGTACGACGATGTCGGCGCTGAGCACCCCCTGGCAGCCGGCCTCGATGCCGGCGTCGGAGGGTTCCATGAGGACGGCGAGGTCGGCGTCCTCGATCAGTTCGGGGCGCTCGGCGGCGATCCGGTGCAGCCCGTTGCGGTCGCCCTCGACCTCCTCGCACTCGTAGAAGACGTAGGTGAGGTCGCGGGTGGGGGCCGGGACAGTGACCGCGAGGCGGAGGGCGACGGCGACGCCGCCCTTCATGTCGCAGGCGCCGAGGCCGTGCACGCGGTCGTCGCGGAGTACGGAAGGCAGGTTCCCGGCGGCCGGGACCGTGTCCAAGTGCCCGGCGAGGACGGCCCGTTGAGGGCGGCCGAGGTCGGTGCGGGCGACGACCGAGTTGCCGATCCGCTCGACGGTGAGGTGGGGAAGGGCGCGCAGGGCGGCCTCCACGGCGTCCGCGAGCGGGCGTTCGTCGCCGCTCTCGGACGGGATGTCGACGAGGGCGCGGGTGAGGGCGACGACGTCGGAGCTGAGGTCGAGGTCCGGGACTCGGCCGCGGTCCGGGTCCGGGGCACTCACGCGGCCGTCTCCTTGCTCCGGTTGAGCTTGGAGTGCCGGACGCCGTAACACCCGTAGATCAACAGCCCCACCGCCATCCAGCTGCCGAACGCGATCCAGGTGTCGGCGCCGAGGCTGAACAGCATGTAGGCGCAGAAGCCGACGCCCAGGATCGGCGTGACGGGAGAGAACGGGACGCGGAAGGAGCGGGGCGCCTCGGGACTGCGCCGGCGCAGCAGCACGACCGCCAGGTTGACCAGCATGAAGGCGAAGAGGGTGCCGATGCTGGTGGCGTCGGCGAGGCTGCCCAGCGGGATCAGGGCGGCGAGGACGGCGATGAAGGACGAGACGATGACCGTGTTGGCGCGCGGGACGCCCGTGCGCGGGTGCACCTTGGCGAACAGCGGCGGCACGAGCCCGTCCCGTGCCATCGCGAACAGGATGCGGATCTGCCCGTACTGGACGGTGAGCACCACGCTGGTGGTGGCGACGACGGCACCGATGGAGAGCAGGATCGGCCACAGACTCCCGCCGCCCACGCTCTGCACGAGCACCTGGCTCAGCGTGGCCTCGGTGCCCTCGAACTTCCGCCACGGCATGGCGCCGAGCGCGGCGACGGCGACGGCGACGTAGAGGGCGGTGACGAGGACGAGGGAGATGATGATCGCGCGGGGCAGGTCGCGCTGCGGGTTGCGGGCCTCCTCGCCGGCCGTGGAGGCGGCGTCGAACCCGATGTAGGAGAAGAAGAGCGAGGCCGCGCCCGCACTCATCCCGGCGGCGCCGAGCGGGAAGAGGGGCTGGAAGTTCCCGGCGTGGAAGGCGGTGAGGGCGACCGCGCAGAACATCACCAGCGCGGCGATCTTCACGCCGACCATGATGGCGTTGGCGACGGCGCTCTCGCGGGCGCCGCGCAGCAGGACGACCATCGCGAGGACGACGATGAGGGCGGCCGGAATGTTGAGGGTGCCGCCGAGGCCGGGCGGGGCGCTCAGCGACTCGGGGAGGGTCACACCGAGGGTGAGGTCGAGCAGCTCGTTGACGTACTGCCCCCAGCCGACGGCCACGGCGGCGACGGAGACCCCGTACTCCAGGATCAGACACCAGCCGCAGACCCAGGCGACGAGCTCCCCGAGGGTGGCGTAGGCGTAGCTGTACGACGACCCCGAGCCGGGGATCATGCCGGCCAGCTCGGCGTACGACAGCGCGGAGAACAGCGCGGTCACACCGGCCAGCACGAACGACACGACGATCGCGGGCCCGGCCTCCGGCACGGCCTCCCCGAGCACGACGAAGATGCCGGTGCCCAGGGTGGCCCCCACGCTGAGCAGGGTGAGCTGGGCGACGCCCATGGTGCGCTTGAGCGGACTGCCGGCGGCGGCGTCGACGGCCGCGCCCACCCCCTGCCGCCGCGTCCACTTGCCTACGGGGCCTGTCCGTTGCCCACTCTCGGACCGAGTCTCGACTGCGTCCACCCTGCCGCTCCCTCCGCGGTTGTACTGCTTGGCCCTGATGATGCGGAGGGGCGGGAGGGTGGCGGTGGGCGGATCGGTCAGAGATTGGGGGAGGGTTTTGGCGGCCCGGCCAAAGCGGCATCGGCGAGTGAAACCTGGGTGCGCTGCAGCGCACCGACAGGTGCGCGGGGCTGTCTCGACATGCGGCTCCGCCGCGTGGGCGCGACCAGCCACGAGCAATCCGCAGCCGCCAAAAAACGCAACCACTCACGGCGCTAACGCAAGGCTTCAGCAACCTCCCGAGCCGCATCAACACAACGAGGCCCCACCCGCTCAGGCACCGCATCGGCCAGCATCACGACACCGACACTGCCCTCAACACCGGTGACCCCCAGCAGAGGAGCCGCGGCCCCACTCGCCCCCGCCTCCAACTCCCCATGGGTCAAGGTGTATCCGGGCTCCGTCACCGGCTTGGCCCGCGCGGCAAGAATCGCCCTGCCCGCGGCCCCCCGGTCCAACGGATGCCTGAACCCGGCCCGGTACGCCACGTGATAGTCCGTCCACGTGGGCTCGACGACGGCAACGGCCAGCGCGTCGGCCCCGTCCACCAAGGTGAGATGCGCGGTCGCTCCGATGTCCTCGGCCAGCGACCGGAGCGCCGGCAAGGCGGCCTCCCGCACCAGCGGATGCACCTGGCGGCCCAGTCGCAGCACTCCGAGCCCGACCCGGGCGCGACCGCCCAAGTCCCGGCGTACGAGCGCATGTTGTTCCAGCGTGGCGAGCAACCGGTACACAACGGTCCGGTTCACGCCCAGTCGATTGGATAGCTCGGTGACGGTCAGCCCGTGGTCCGTATCGGCCAGCAGCTTGAGGACACGCAGTCCTCGGTCGAGCGTCTGAGAGGTCTCCGCGGTCACGACGCCCACTCCTCCAAGTGGTGAGGTCGGCGTCCCCCGCGCAACGGTGCGCCACCGAGTCCCGTCGGTGACGCGCAACAGAGGCCGCCGATCGGCCGGCGGCCCGGCCTGTGCCGAGCCGCGTCGCTTCACGGCTGCGCTCCGCGGCGGCGCTGCCACGGGGCGTGTGCGTAGCGGGACAGTAGCGAAGCGGGTTCGCTCAGCGGAAGTCTCCGTCCAGAATCCGGGCACTTCACGGGAGAGACTGCCTCTGTTTGTCCGGATACGTACGGCGCACGGTACGCACCGTGCACCACACCTGCACTCAGCGCACACGCCCCGACCCGGATATCGGTACTCCCGGACACGGGTGCGGGCGTCACTTCATGCGCGTGGCCCACTCCTGCACCTTGGCGATGCGCTGCCGCAGCTGCCCGGCCGTGGCCTCGGCGCTCGGCGGGCCGCCGCACACGCGCCGCAGCTCGGTGTGGATGACACCGTGCGGCTTGCCGCTCTGATGGGTGTACGCGCTGACCATCGTGTTGAGCTGCTTCCTGAGCTCCATCATCTCCTTGTGGGAGACGACGGGCCGCCGCTCGGCGGGCAGCTCCAGCAGGTCGGCCTCGCTGTCCGGCTTCTTGCGGCTGTGCGCGATCTGCCGGGCCTGCCGCTTCTGGAGCAGCATCTGCACCTGGTCGGGTTCGAGCAGCCCCGGGATGCCGAGGTAGTCCTGCTCCTCCTCGCTCCCCGGGTGGGCCTGCATGCCGAACTCGGCGCCGTCGTAGAGCACCCGGTCGAAGACGGCCTCGGACTCCAGCGCCTCGAAGGAGAACTGCTCCTGCTCGCCGGTGTCCTCGTCCTGCTCCTTGTTCGCCTCCTCCATCTCCTTCTCGGATTCGGCGTACGGGTCCTCCTCGCCCTCCTTCTTCGGCTTGTCGAGGGCGTGGTCGCGCTCGACCTCCATCTCGCCTGCGAAGGTGAGGAGGTCGGGGACGGTGGGGAGGAAGACGGAGGCGGTCTCGCCGCGCCGCCGGGACCGCACGAAGCGGCCGACGGCCTGGGCGAAGAAGAGGGGCGTGGAGATGGTCGTCGCATAGACCCCGACGGCGAGCCGCGGCACGTCGACGCCTTCCGACACCATCCGTACGGCGACCATCCACCGGTCGTTGCTGCCGCTGAACTCGTCGATCCGCTTGGACGCACCGGTGTCGTCGGACAGCACGACCGTGGCCTTCGAACCGGTGATCTCGCGGATGAGCTTGGCGTACGCGCGCGCCGAGTCCTGATCGGAGGCGATGACGAGGGCACCGGCGTCCGGGATGGCCTTACGGACCTCGGTCAGCCGCTGGTCGGCGGCGCGCAGCACGCTGGGCATCCACTCGCCGCGCGCGTCGAGAGCCGTACGCCAGGCCTGACTGATCGCGTCCTTGGTCATCGGCTCGCCGAGCCGCGCGGCGATCTCGTCACCGGCCTTGGTGCGCCAGCGCATGTTGCCGCTGTAGGAGAGGAATATGACGGGCCGGACGACCCCGTCCGACAGCGCGGACCCGTAGCCGTACGTGTAGTCGGCGGCGGACCGCCGAATCCCGTCGTTTCCCTCCTCGTACGTCACGAAGGGGATGGGGTTGGTGTCGGAACGGAACGGCGTACCGGTGAGCGCGAGCCGCCGGGTGGCCGGCTCGAAGGCCTCGAGGCAGGCCTCGCCCCACGACTTGCTGTCACCGGCGTGATGGATCTCGTCGAGGATGACCAGGGTCTTGCGCTGCTCGACGCGGTTGCGGTGCAGCATGGGCCGCACGCCGACACCGGCGTACGTCACCGCGACGCCCTGGTAGTCGCGGCCGAGCGGACCCGCGCTGTACTCGGGGTCCAGCTTGATCCCGATCCGGGCGGCCGCCTCGGCCCACTGCTTCTTCAGATGCTCGGTCGGCGCGACCACTGTCACCTGCTGCACGACGTGGTGATGCAGCAGCCAGGAGGCGAGCGTCAGCGCGAAGGTGGTCTTGCCGGCGCCAGGGGTGGCGACGGCAAGGAAGTCACGCGGCTGCTCCTGGACGTACTTCTCCATCGCCCCTTGCTGCCAGGCACGCAGCTTGCCGGCGGTACCCCAGGGGGCGCGGCCGGGAAAGGCGGGAGAGAGATGGTGGGAGGAGGCGGCGGTGGTAGTCACGGTCTCCGTGGGGTGGTCGGGCGGCAGGCTGGCTGTGTATGACAACCGGGCCACCCTACCGGCGGCCCGGCGGTGCCAACGCGCGGACAAGGCCGGGTCGCCCCCGGGTGGGACCCACGTCACAGCCGACGCAGCCACCTCAGCGCGCGAGGCGCGGCACATCGGGCCGCGCTCTTGGACACGTCCAGGACACCCTGGCAGACGCCGAGCACGAACCGTTCGGCCTCGTCCACGCGGGAAGTCCGCGTCCAACTCCCGCGCCGCGACACCCCCTTGAGCGCCCGACAGAACCGCCCCACCCCGCCCTCACCGAAGCGACCTGCGACTTGGTCTGCGACTTACGACTTGGTCTGCGACTTACGACTTGGTCTGCGGCTGCGGGGGCGCGCGGCGCAAGGACAGTCGTCGTACGCCCATGCCGTCCGCCATTCATGAACGGCGTATGGCAGTCCCGTTGCAGCCCCCGCGCTCCCCTTGAGCCCCTCCCCCACGGCGCTCTACGGTCATCTCACCGAGTTCGGCACGGAGCCCAGCGCTCCACCCCGACAAGGCCGTGTGCCCGAGTGGCTTAGGGACTCGCCTGCAAAGCGAGGCACGTGGGTTCAATTCCCGCCACGGCCTCAAGAAGTGCTCCGTGGCCGACCACCGTCGTGTGGTCGGCCACGTGTGCGTGTCCGGTTCTCACGGGTACGGCGTAGTCCTCGCCACATGGCTGTGCAGCAGGCGGGCGGAGGGCTCGAAGCCGTGGCGGGCGTACGCCGGGATCGCTCGGGGGGTGGAGTGCACGGTGACCCGTTCGAGGCCGAGGTCTCGCGCCGCGGACAGGGTGGCCTCAATGAGCAGGCCGCCCAGGCCGGCGTCCCGTGCCTCGGGCGTCGTCGTTTTCCGCGACCCAGCGCCGGCGGAGTTCGGCCACCGCCGGCAGGTCGGCCGGTTCGGCCGGGCGGACGGTGATGCTCTCCGGCACGGGCACGTCGGTCAGAGTGCCCCGCCCGCCTCGTCCTGGAACGCCCGGGTCCAGTAGTGCCAGTCCGCGTCGGTCGTGGTGGCCGTCTGGTCCACGGCGGCGAGGACGTGCAGCATGGTCGCGGCCAACTGGTCGTATGCCTGGGTCGTGAGTTCGTGGGACAGGTACTTGTCGATCGCCCGCTCACGGTGGTGCAGCCAGAGGGTGAAGGCGAGGGTGGAGACGTCCGTGTTGAGGGGGAACAGCCTCGCCTCGGGCTCGCTCCAGTTCAGGACCTCGCCCGTGGCGCCGTCCACCACCAGGCTGTTGTCCTCGACCAGGTGACCGAGGCGTATCAAGTGGTCGGCCCTGGCGGGGAGTTCGAAGGGGGAGGCGGTGCCGGAACGGTCGTCCGCGGCATACTCCGTCAGCGTCTGGAGCGGTACGTCCGTGTCGAGCTGGAAGAGGATCGTGTCCTCCGGCAGGCCCGTCTCGCGCAGGAAGCGGCGGGTCGGCTCGTGAGTGAGTGTGGCCGGGAAGTCGACGTCCTCGAAGCGGGCCACGCGCGCGTGCCCGAACTCCTGGTCCAGGAGACGCCCGGGGACGTCCAGGGTGAGGCCCCGCTCCGTGCCGGGGCCGGTCGCCAGGGCCAGCGGTCGGATCAGGGCCGCCGCCTTCCAGTACGGCGGGACCTGCCCGTCCGTGCCCTCCTCGAACAGCGCCAGGAGCCGCCGTGACGCGTCGGCCGCCGCCTCGGTGCCGTGACGGCCGGCGAAGGACGCGAACTGCCCTCGCAGGTCCGCCAGTTCCTCGGTGACCGCGGCGAACCGCACCAGCGCCTCCAGGGAGGGCGCCAGGGGACGGTCGTCCATCAGCTCCAGCAGATACGAAGTGGTGATCGCGCCCGTGCCGCCGTCGAGGAGGATCGACTCCGCCTCCATGCCCGCCGGGGCGAGCAGTTCCCCTATCACCAGCCGGTCCCGCAGCTCCTGCGCGAGATCCGGGCCGCCGTCCGCGGACTCCGCCAGCGTGCGCAGGCCGTCCTCGCGCAAGGCGGCGAACGTCAACAGGGCGCCGACGGACGGGAGTCCGGGCCCCGTCAGCCAGTGGCGCGTCGGCGCGTGCGTGACGTACGGATCGAGTTGGTCCTCGGTGAAGGTGATCGTCGCCGCGGCGACATCGGTCGTGCTCATGGCTTCCCCCGCGTGTGCTTCAACGCATGTGCTTCAACGCATGTACTTCAGCGCGCGCATCTCAGCGCGTCCCCCACTGCTCAGAACAGTACGCCCCGCCACTGACAACGCCCCCCGGATCGCCCAGAGCCGTCCCGCACCACAGGACGCTCAGCGCACCCTCGCCCGTTCCCGCCCCGCGAGAATCGCCTCGACCGTCTCCCCCACCGTCAGCTCCGAGCTGTCCAGCCACAACCCGAGCCGGGGAGTGTCCGTGCGCAAGGCCCCGTCCAGGTCCTCGACCGTCCACGCCCCGTAGCCGGTCTTCGCCCGCCCCGCCTCTCGCGCCGCGACGGCCTCGGGGCTCGGAGCCAGTACGACGACGTGGAGGGGCCGGGTGCGGACCAGGCCGACGTACACCGGCAGGTCCTCCCCCAGCACCACGTCCTGGACCACGGCCGTGAACCCGGCCTCCGCATACGCGTCCGCCGTCGCCGCCGACAGCCGGTACCGCAACCGGAGTTGGGCCGTGCCCTCGCACGCGCCGTCGCTCTCGCCGTCGGCCCCGGGGACGTACTCCTCGCGTCCGGACACGATCATCCGCCGGAAGACGTCCCCGCGGACGTGCGCCGCCCTCGGCAGCCTCTCCGCCAGCGCCTGCGCGACCGTCGACTTCCCGGCCGCCATCACGCCGGTGATCAGCACCACGCCACGCATCACGTGCCGCGCGTCACGTGAAGTACACGCCGCCGAGCACAACCGCCAGCGCCGCCCCCATGAAGGCCAGCATCCACACCAGCAACTTGCCGATGCCGGGCGGCTGTTCGTACCGCGGCTCGTCGAGCTCGGGCTCCGGCGCGGTCACCAGTCGGTCACCACCGCGGCCTGCGGCCTTATCGGCAGCCGGTTCACCGGGCGGCCCGTTGCGGCCCGTACGGCGGAGGCAACGGCCGCCGGGGACGTGACCACCGGCACCGCGCTGACCGCCTTCGCGCCGAAGGGGGCGACCACGTCTCGCTCCTCCACGAGCTTGACGATCCGGATCTCGGGCGCGTCCAGGGACGTCGGCAAGGCGTAACCCGTCAGGTCCGGGTGGCGGATCAACCCGCGCGCGGTGCGCAGGTTTTCCGTCAGCGCGATGCCCACGCCCTGGGTGACGCCCGCCTCGATACGGGCGGCCAGCTGGGCCGGGTTCAGCACCCGGCCGACGTCCTGGGCGAGCGCCATCTCCACGACCCGTACCGAACCGAGCTCGATGTCGACGTCGACGACCGCGCGAATGGCGCAGAAGGCCATGCCGACGAAGGCGTCACCCTGGCCGACGTCGTTCAGTGGCTCCGTGGGGTGGGGGCGGCACTGGGCCGTCGCCCACAGCTCCTTGCCGTCCATCGCCTCGGTGACGGTGGTCGACAGGACGCCGTCGTACGACGTGATCTTGCCGTCGGTGATCTGGAGGAGTTCGGTCGACATGCCGAACTTGTGCGCCAGCGGCTGCAACAGCTGCGTGCGGACCATCTTCGCCGCGCGCTCCACCGCGCCGCCCGACACCCAGGTGTGGCGGCTGCGGCAGCCCGCCCCGGCCGGCGGCTGGTCGGTGTCGACGGGGGCGACATGCACCTCGTCGATGCCCAGCGTCTCCTGGACGATCTGGCGGGCCAGCGTCGTGAAGCCCTGGCCCGTCTCGACGGCCGCGCACAGCACCGTCGCCACGCCGTCCTGGACCTTCACGGTCGCCGTGGAGACCTCGTCGGCGCCTTCCGTGCCGAGCATGTGCACCATGCCCAGGCCGTAGCCCACGCCCCGACGCACCGCGCCCGGTTCACCCGCGCCCTCGGGGCCGCCGGGCAGCAGCCACTCGTCCTCGGGGGTGTCCTTGGGCAGGGCGGGGAGCGGGAAGTCCCGTACCGCCTGCAGGAGTTCGGCGACCGGCGCCGGGCAGGTCACGGTCTGGCCGGTCGGGAGTACGTCCCCGGTGGCCATGGCGTTGCGCAGGCGCAGTTCGGCCGGGTCGGCGCCCAGCTTCTTCGCGAGCTTGTCCATCTGGGCCTCGTAGGCGGCGCAGACCTGCATCGCGCCCTCGCCGCGCACATGGCCGGAGGGCGGGTTGTTGGTGCGTACGGCCCAGCCCTCGATGAAGGCGTTCGGGACGACGTAGGGGCCGCAGGCGAAGCCCACGGCGGCGGCCAGGGCCTCGGCGGACGTGTCGGCGTACGCACCCGCGTCGAGCAGGATCTGTGCCTCGACCTTCACCAGCCTGCCCTCGGCGTCGGCGTGGTGGCGGTAGCGCAGCAGGGTCGGGTGCCGGTGGGTGTGGCCGAGGAAGGACTCTTCGCGCGTCGCGGTGAGTTTCACCGGGCAGCCCGTCTTCAACGCCAGCAGGCCCAGCGGGACTTGGAAGCCCTGGTCCTCGCGGTCGGCCGTCGCGCCGGGGACGCCGGTGACGACGATCTTGACGCGCTCGGGGTCGAGGCCGTAGCAGGCGGCGGCCGTGTCGCGGTCCTTGTGCGGGTCGGTGGAGGCCAGGTAGAGCTCGACGCCGCCGTCGGGGCGGGGCACGGCGAGGCCGGCCTCGGCGCCGATGGGGGCCGGGTCCTGGCGGCCGATGCGGTACTGGCCCTCGACGACGATCTCGCCGACCGCGTCCGGGTCGCCGTGGCTCAGCGGGATGTGCCGGATCAGGTTGCCGTCGGGGTGCAGCGGCTCGGCCTCGAACGACTGCTCGGGGTCGGTCACCGGGTCGAGTACTTCGTACTCGACGATGACGGCCGCGGCGGCCATGCGCGCGGTGTCGGGGTGGTCGGCGGCGACGGCGGCGATGGGCTCGCCGTGGTGGCGCACGACCTCGGAGGCGAACACGGGCCGGTCGATGCTGCCGCGGCCGTAGCGGGCGGCGCCCGGCACGTCCTCGTGCGTGACGACGGCCCGTACGCCGGGCATCTCACGCGCGTGGGAGGTGTCGATGGACACAATGCGCGCGTGCGGGTGCGGGGAGCGCAGCACGGCGGCCCACAGCAGGCCCTCGGCCCACAGGTCGGCCGCGTACGGGAACGTGCCCTCGGTCTTGGCGCGGGCGTCGGCGGCCGGCAGGGAGGCGCCGAGGCCGTGCGGCAGCTGCTCGGGAGCGGGTGCTGCCTCCACGGGTGTGGTCGCGGTGGCGGCTTCGTTGCTCACGCCTGGCCTCCGTCCTGTCCGTACGGCTGGTCATGCGGTCCCGGTGTCGCCGGGGACCCGGGTGACTCGAAAGCCGACGGGTTGACACCGCCGGCTCCCGGACCCGCCTGGTGAGGGATACGTGCCTCGTCGCCGTCGTGTTCGGAGGCATCGCCCGCGGAGTGCGCCTCGCGTTCGGCGACGACCTCCTGGACGGCGTCCACGACACCCCGGTAGCCGGAGCAGCGGCACAGGTTGCCGCACAGGGCCTGGCGGGTCTCCAGCTCGGTCGGCGCCGGGTTGCCCTCCAGCAGGTCGTGCACCGTCATCGCCATGCCGGGCACGCAGAAACCGCACTGCACCGCGCCGCACCGGGCGAGCGCGCGCTGCACGTCCGAGGGCTGCCCGTCGACCGCCAGCCCCTCGACCGTACGGACCTCGCTGCCGGCGGCGGTCACGGCCGGCACCAGGCAGGAGGCCACGAGCCGTCCGTCGACCTGCACGTTGCAGGCCCCGCACTCGCCCTGCGAGCAGCCGTCCTTGGCGCCCGCGAGGCCGAGCCGCTCGCGCAGCACGTAGAGCAGCGACTCTCCGATCCAGGCGTCGGAGACCGGGCGTTCCACACCGTTGACGCGCAGCACGTAGGAGGCGAGCGGGTGTTCCTCACCGGAAGCCGACGGGGCGCCGTCGGTTGCGGCGGCGTCCGGGTCCTCGGTGGAGTCCGGGCCGACCGAAGTGTCGGGGGAATCGGTCGCGTTGGCGGCGGCGGGCCCGGACGCGGTGTCCGCGGCGGGCTCCACGAGCGGCTCCACAGGCCTCTCGTGCGCCTCTACGGCCCCCTGGGCGCCCTCCGCCGCCTCTGCGGCCTCACCGGGCCCGTGCGCGGGCTGTGAGGCGGCTACGGAGGATTGCGCGGGCGTCTCGGCGTAGGGGTCGGCGGTGTGCGGCCGCGCGCTCGCGGATTCGTGCGCGGCCGCTTCCGGCTCCACGTGCGCGTGGGCGGCGGACCCGGGCCGAGGCGGCGTGTGCTCGTCGGGCCGACCACCGGTGTGCGCCGGGGGCTGCTCGTACGTGTGCCCCGCGCCCGCCGGCGACTCGGCGGCGTGTTCGCGCGCCTGCCCGGAATCGTCCCCGGGCGCCGTCGGCTCCTCGGTCTGCGGCCGGTCCCAGGACTGTCCCGCCCCCTCCGTCGCCCAGGGGGCGGGGGCGCCGCCCGGGAGCGTGGCCGGCGGGGTGCCGCCCCACTGCTGGACCAGCGACGACGTGGTGAACTCGCCCGATTCGTCCGGAAGATCACCTCCGGCCACCGGGATCGACCACTGCCCTGTCACGTCGTGACCGGGGGCGGCGCCGGCCTCGGTACCGGCGGTCTCCCCGAAGTTCCACTGCTGCGTGGTCGCGGGGTTGTACGTGAACCGGTCGTCCGCGGGATCCTGCGGCACGGCGTTCGGGTCGGGCCACTGGGCGCCGTCGGCGGGCACCGCCCAATTACCGGTCGCCGCCGGGTCGGTACCGGCGGTCTCGGGCGTGACCGTTATCGGCGGCGGCACATAGCCGTGGCCGGGCGCGGCGAGCGGTTCGGCGGAGGCCAGGAGGGCCTCGATGCCCCCTTCGGGGAGTTTCACGAAGGCGGTGGCGCCGTCGTCGTAGTCGCCCTGGGGCAGCGGGTCCCAGCGGCCGCCGCTCTGGGGCGTTCCCTCTCCGTGCTGGTCGTCGGTCACGACAGCGCCCTCCCCAGTGCTCGTCGGGCCAGTGCGGCGACGGTGCGCCGCAGGTGCAGTACGGCGGGCGGAAGCTGTGGAACGGTGCCGTCCCCCTCGGGGACGGGGTCGGGGATGCAGGCCGCGGCGACGTACTCGCCGAAGGCGGTCAGCGCCTCCGGGACGATCGTCCGGCCGTTGTCCCAGTCGATGAGCCGGGCGACCCACTGCTCGGCGTCCAGGGGCCGCAGCGGCATCGGCGCTATGGCACCGACGGCACACCGGACTCCACGCCGGGCGGGGTCGAGGACGAGCGCGACGGACGCGACCGCGCGCCCGGGGCCGGTCCGGCCGGTCGCCTTCAGGAAGACCTGCGGCGCGTGCAGCAGCGGCACGCGCACGAACCCGATGAGTTCGCCGGCGCGCAGCATGTCCACCGCGGCCAGCAGGTGCGACACCGGGATCTCCCGGCGGGCTCCGCCCGGGCCCGCGATGATCAGTGTCGCCTCCAGGGCGGCCAGCACCGGCAGTGCGTCCCCGGTGGGGGCGGCCGAGGCGATGTTGCCGCCCAGGGTGCCCGCGTTGCGGATCTGCGGCGGGCCCGCCGCGCGCGCGGCGGCGGCGAGCGCCGGGATCAGGGCGGCGAAGTCCGGGCGGCCCATGCGCGCATGGGTGAGTCCGGCGCCGAGCAGGGCGTGCCCGTCCTGGTACTGCCAGCCGCGGATCTCGCTGATCTTGCCGAGACCGACCAGTGCGGCGGGCCTGAGCTGCCCGGAGTTGACGGCGGCCATGAGGTCGGTGCCGCCGGCCACCGGCACGGCGGCGGGCACGGCGGTGAGCGCCGCCACGGCCTCGTCCAGCGTCGTGGGCAGCGTGACGGCCTGCCCCGCCTGCGGTGCGTGCGTGGTCAAACCGGCTGCCCCTTCCCGCTGCCCCACCTGGTCCCACCTGTTGCTGCCGTACGGTACGTGCTGACAGGGCGGACGTGGCAACTCTGGCACATCTTCGCAGGGCACGAAGACGGGGGTCCGCTAGGAGGCATTCGCCCACCTCACCAGGGAGATGGTCCGTTTTCGCACGGCATCACCGGTGCGCGTCGATTGACACTCTTCGGTGATGCTTACGACGTTTTTGCCTTACCTGTTCGGGAACCCACCTGCCTGTTCGTCTCTCTACCTGTTCGGGGGCGCCCCCTCGATCGGCCGCCCGAGCACACCGGGACGCTGCTGCCAGGGCAACGGCCCGGCCGGCGGCCGGTAGCCCACTCCCAGGGCGTCAAGTCGCCGGTAGTGGACGGCCATCCGCCGCTCGAAGTCGGCGTAGTCCCGGTCCGCCGGGGCGGGCAGCGAGCTCCAGGCCACCTCGGCGAAGGCCGAGAGCCGCGGGAACGTCTGGTAGTCCACGCGTGCGGGGTCCTCCATCACCTCGGTCCACACGTTGGCCTGCGTGCCGAGCACGTGCCGGGCCTCGTCGGGGGTCAACTCCGGTGGCACGGGCTCGAACCGGTAGACGTCCTCCAGGGTGCGCACGTAACCGATCGGCACCGGCTCGTCCTCGCCCGCGGCCTGACGGTGGTCCAGGTACACGTACTGCTCGGGGCACATGACGACGTCGTGACCGGCTCGCGCGGCGGCGACCCCGCCCGCGTACCCGCGCCACGAGGACACGGCCGCGCCGTCCGCGAGCCCGCCCTCCAGGATCTCGTCCCAGCCGATGAGCCTGCGCCCGCGCGCGGTCAGCCACTTGTCGAAGTGTCCGATGAACCACGCCTGCAACTCGTCCTCGTCCGCGAGCCCGAGTTCCTTGATGCGGGCCTGCGCGGTCGGTGACTGCCGCCACTGGTCCTTGAGGCATTCGTCACCGCCGACGTGAATGAAGTCGGACGGGAACAGCTCCAGCAGTTCTTCGAACACCCCCTCGTAGAAGCGAAGGGTGGTGTCAGTGGGGGCGAGTACGTTGGCGGAGATCCCCCAGGTGTCCCAGACGGAGAGCGAGGTCGTGTCGATGACGTCGGTGTTGCCGAGTTCCGGGTACGCGGTGATGGCCGCCTGCGAGTGGCCGGGTACGTCGATTTCGGGGACGACGGTGATATGCCGCTCGGCGGCGTAGGCGACGATCTCGCGGATGTCGTCCTGGGTGTAGAAGCCTCCGTGCGGCTTCTCCTCCCACAGCGGTGAGGCCCGGTGGCCGAATTTGGTGCGCGCCCGCCAGGAGCCGGCCTCGGTCAGCTTCGGGTACCGCTTGATCTCGACGCGCCAGCCCTGGTCGTCCGTCAAGTGGAAGTGGAAGACGTTGAGTTTGTGCGCGGCCATCAGGTCGAGGTGGCGCAGGACGCCTTCCTTGGGCATGAAGTGCCGCGCCACGTCGAGCATGAAGCCGCGCCAGCGGAAACGGGGCGCGTCCTCGATGGTGCCCATGGGCACGGCCCACTCCTGACCCGCCCGTACGGGAGCGCGCCGGAAGGCGTCGGGGCCGAGCAGCTGCCGGAAGGTCTGCGCACCCCAGAAGACGCCGGCCGCGCTGCCGCCCTGAATGCGGCGCGCGGAACCGTCGATGACGATGCGGTAGCCCTCCGGGGGCAGGTCCGCCTCGATGCTCAGCACGATGCGGTTGTCGTGGTCGCGGCCCTCCCGCAGGGGCAGGCCGGTGGCCGCGCCGACCGTCGAGCGCAGCCAGCGCGCAACGCCCTCGGTGCCGGGCCCCGTCTCCAGCAGCGTCGCCTCGTCGAGGGCGTCGCGGCCCGACGCGCCCTGGGTGAAGTGCCGCGGCGCCGGAATCAGTTCGATCTCTGAAGTCACGTCAGTCCTTAACCGCTCCGCCCAGCCCGGAGACCAGTCGTCGCTGTACGAGTACGAAGAACACCAGCACCGGAATCGTCATGACCGTGGAGGCGGCCATGACCCCGCCCCAGTCCGGATCGTCCGGCTTGTAGAACACCAGCAGGGCCATCGGCAGAGTCGACTGCGAAGTGTCGCTGATGATGAAGGACTTGGCGAAGAGGAAGTCGTTCCAGGCCGAGATGAAGGAGAAGACACTCGTGGCCACGAGGCCCGGGAACACGAGGGGGAAAAGGATCTGCCAGAGGAATCGCCCGCGGCTCGCCCCGTCGATGTACGCGGCCTCCTCCAATGCCTCCGGGACCGCCTTCACAAAGCCCCGCAGCATCCAGATCGCGAACGGCAGCGAGAAGGCGATGTGCGGCAGGATCAGCGAACCCAGGGTGTTCAGCAGACCGAAGTCCCGCATCTGGAAGAACAAGGGGATGGTGAGCGCCTCCACCGGCACCATCTGGGCCACCAGGAACATGATCAACAGCGTGGTCCGGAAGCGGAAGCGGAATCGCGTCACTGCCGTCGCCGCGAGAAACGCGATCAGTGCCGAGACAAGGACGACACTGCCCGCCACCACAAGGCTGTTGACGAAATACCGACCGAAATCCTGCTGCCCGAACACGCGCCGGAAGGAATCCAGGGAGGGCGACCCGGTCCACGGCCGCGGCTCGCTCGACTCGATCTCACCGGCCGGTTTGAAGGCGCTCAGCACCATCCAGTACAGGGGAAAGGCGACGACGACCGCGATCAGCAGCGCCGAGGCCTCCGCCGCCAGCCGCCACGGTCGCTGCACGCGCGCGCGTAGAAGAAGATTCACAGCTCCTCCCCCTGCCTGTGCAGCAGCCGCAGATACACGAGCGTCACGGCGAGCAGGATCAGCAGCATCACGATGCCGATCGCCGAGCCGAGGCTGTACTGCGAGGACGCGAACGCCTGCTGGTAGGCGTAGACGTTCAGGACCAGGTTCTGGCCCGCGATGCCGCCGCCGTTCGTCATGACGTAGATCTGCGTGAAGACCTTGAAGTCCCAGATGACCGACTGGATGGTGACGACCGTCAGGATCGGCCGCAGCATCGGCGCCAGCACCGAGCGCCAGATGCGCCACTGCGAGGCGCCGTCCAGGGCGGCGGCCTCCAGCACCTCCCCCGGTACGGCGCGGATCCCCGCGTACACCGTGACCATCACGAACGGGAAGGAGCACCAGACCACTTCGAGCAGTACGAGGAAGAAGGCGCTGTAGCGCCCGTACGTCCACGAGTGGTCGCCGAGGCCGAAGATCCGGTTGACCGGCCCGAAGTCGGGGTCGAAGAGAAACAGCCACACCGTCGACCCCGTCACCGCCGGCGTCGCCCACGCCCCCAACGCGGCCAGCATCAGCACGAGCCGCGGCACCGCCCGCACCCGGGTCAGCAACACGGCAAGCGCACACCCGACAGCGAGCGTCGACACCACACAGGCCGCCGCGAACAGCACGGTGGCCAGCAGAACCTGCCAGAACTCGGGGTCGGAGAACAGCTCCGTGTAGTTCCCGAACCCCTTGAAGGTGGTCGGCTCACCACCACTGACCTGCGCCTGCGTGTACTGGAAGAACGAGATCAGCCCGAGCTGATAGATCGGATAGACGAGCAGCCCACCGAGCACGACAAGGGCGGGGGCGAGATACAGCCAAGGGACACCCCCACGCCCCAAGGGGCGCGGGGAACTGCGCGAGAAACCACCGATGCCCCGCAGCCGCCGACGATCCGGAAGCACCGAGCTACTGGGCGACACAGGCATCACCCGGCGGAGCCAAACGCATCGTTCATCTTCGCGGCCGCATCCTTGGAAGCCGCACCCACATCCTTCTTGCCGCTGATGATCGACTGAAGCATGTTCGGCAGAACCAGCGACGAGTCGATCTCGGACCACGCGGGCGAGGCCGGCACGAACTTGGTGCCCGCGGACAGCGTCTGCGCGAACGGCTTGACGTACGGCTCCTGCGCGGCGACCTGCGAGCGGACGTCCGCGAACGTGGGCAGGAAGCCCATCGCGTCGAACATCGAGGTCTGCGTCTTCTTCGAGGTGAGCTGTTCCATCAGGTCGACGGCGAGCGTGCGGTGGGAGGTGCTCTTCAGGACGCCGATGTTGTTGCCGCCCGCGAACGCGGGGGCGATCGAGCCGGACTTCACGCCCGGCAGCGGCACGACCGCGTACTCGCCCTTCACCTTCCCGGCCTCGACCGCCGTGTGGCTGAAGTCGCCGCCGATCGCCATGCCCGCCTTGCCGGCCGCGAACGCGCTGATGGTGTCGTTGCCGCCCATCCCGGCACACTTGGCGGCGGGACAGTTGTCGTCCGTGAACAGCGAGGTGTACGCCTTGATGCCCTTCTGGGCGGCCGCGCTGTCGATGGCGGAGGCGTACGAGCCGCCCTTGCCGTTGGCCAGTTCGCCGCCGTTGGCCCAAACGAAGGGCATCGCGCCGTATGTGTAGGCGCCGCCGACGACCAGGCCGTACAGGTCGGGCTTGGCGGCGCGGATCTTGCGGGCCGTGGTCGCCAACTCGGCCATGGTCTTCGGGGGCTGGAGGCCGAGGTCCTTGAAGACGTCCGTGCGGTAGTACAGGGCGCGCACACCGACGTAGAAGGGGGCGCCGTACAACTTGCCGTCGACGGTGACGGACTGCTTGGCGGTGGGGTCGGTGTCCTTGCTCTCGCTCCAGTCGCCGAACTCCTTGGTGACGTCGAGGAGTCCGCCGTCCTTCACATAGCCGGCGGTGTCGGTGTTGCCGAACTCCATGAGGTCGGGAGCGGACTTCGGGTCGTTGAAGGCGGCCTTGACGCGCTGGGCGCGGGTGTCGATCGGGATGTACTCGACGTGCACCTTGGTGCCCTTGTGCGCCTTCTCGAAGGCGGCGACGACCGAGTCGACGACCTTCTCCTTCGGCTTGTTGCCGACCTCCTGGAAGAGCCACACCCGCAGGGTGCCGCTCTTGTCGTCCTTCTCGGAGGAGGAGTTGGTCGAGGTCTGGGGGGCACAGGCGGTGACGGCCAAGGCCGTGAGGAGTACGGCGATTCTGGGGGCGAGCTTCATGGGAGCGGTCCTCCGAGTGCGTTGCAACATATGCAATGACGGTTTCGCTCTGCACAACACAACGGAGGCTAGGGACTACATGAACATGTCCACAAGAGGTCTCAACCACTCTGTGACCGGCGGACGCACCCCGTGCAACGACAGACAGCACAAAGGCCCCCGAGGCGCGCCAAAACGCACCACTGGGGGCCTCGCACAGGTCAGGTCAGGGTCGGGGCAGGGACATCGGGCCTACTTGTCGCCGCCCTTGCCCTTGTCGCCATCGCCACCGCCGGCGCCCATGGACTCGTAGATCTCCTTGCACATGGGACACACGGGGTACTTCTTCGGGTCGCGGCCCGGCACCCACACCTTGCCGCACAGCGCCACGACGGGGGTCCCGTCGAGGGCGCTCGCCATGATCTTGTCCTTCTGGACGTAGTGGGCGAAGCGCTCGTGGTCGCCGTCGCCGTGGGACACCTGCGGCGTCGGCTCTACGAGGGTCCCCGTCCCAGTACCTCGCTGCGGCTGGGGCTCAGGCTCAAGAGTGCTCATAAATTCCAAGGGTACTGAAGCTCACACGCATCAGTTGAGCGAAGGGTCGTCCGGGTACGTGGCGACCATCGCGAGCTCGTTGCGCTGGCGGCGCAGGACCTCGCGCCAGAGTCTCTCCGGGGACGGGGAGGAGACGTCTCCGGGCTCCGACTCGACGACGTACCAGGCGCCCTCGACCAGCTCGTCCTCCAGCTGACCGGGGCCCCAGCCGGCGTATCCGGCGAAGATTCTCAGCGAGCCGAGGGCCGAGGCGAGCAGCTCCGGCGGTGCCTCCAGATCGACCAGACCGATCGCGCCGTGCACTCTGCGCCAGCCCAGCGGTGACCCGTCGACGGTCGCGCCGCCGGGAATGACGGCGACCCCCAGGGCCGAGTCCAGTGACACCGGGCCGCCCTGGAAGACGACACCGGGATCTCCCGCGAGGTCCGCCCAGCCCTCCAGGATGTCCCCGACGTCCACCGGAGTCGGGCGGTTGAGGACGACACCGAGGGAGCCCTCCTCGTCGTGGTCGAGAAGGAGCACCACCGCACGCTCGAAGTTCGGGTCCGCCAGGGCGGGCGTTGCCACGAGCAACCGCCCTGTGAGCGAGGACACCTCGGTCATGCCAGACATGATCCCGCATCTTCCCTTCATCCGGGGAGGCAATGGGGGTTCAGAGGTGATTGCAGCTCAGGGCTGAATGAAGCACCCCAGGCGCACGACGACGGTGGTGACCCCATGTGCCCGATGGTGAACGGTTCGTGTTGTGACACAGCTATGACGTACCTGGGCGGTCCTTGGGCTTACTGAAGGGGGGTGGGCGGCGATTACCCTTTCCCTTCTGGCCCCTGCCCGACTCATCGGAACGCGAGATACATGACCGTCAACGGCAATGACGACGTACTGCTTGTCCACGGCGGAACCCCGCTGGAGGGCGAGATCCGTGTCCGCGGTGCGAAGAACCTCGTACCGAAGGCCATGGTCGCCGCCCTACTGGGCAGTGAACCGAGTCGACTGCGCAACGTTCCGGACATCCGTGACGTTCGTGTCGTACGCGGCCTGCTGCAGCTGCACGGGGTGACGGTCCGTCCGGGTGAGGAGCCGGGCGAGCTGGTGATGGACCCGTCGCACGTCGAGAGCGCGAACGTCGCCGACATCGATGCCCACGCGGGTTCGAGCCGTATCCCGATCCTCTTCTGCGGTCCCCTTCTGCACCGTCTCGGACACGCGTTCATCCCGGGTCTCGGCGGCTGCGACATCGGCGGCCGGCCGATCGACTTCCACTTCGAGGTGCTGCGGCAGTTCGGCGCGCGCATCGAGAAGCGGGCGGACGGCCAGTACCTGGAGGCACCGCAGCGGCTGCGCGGCACGAAGATCCGGCTGCCGTACCCGTCCGTCGGCGCGACCGAGCAGGTGCTGCTGACCGCGGTGTTGGCGGAAGGCGTCACCGAGCTCTCGAACGCGGCCGTCGAGCCGGAGATCGAGGACCTCATCTGCGTCCTGCAGAAGATGGGCGCCATCATCGCGATGGACACCGACCGCACCATCCTCATCACCGGTGTGGACAGCCTCGGCGGCTACAACCACCGCGCCCTGCCGGACCGCCTGGAGGCCGCCTCGTGGGCGTCCGCGGCGCTGGCGACCGAAGGCAACATCTATGTCCGCGGCGCCCTGCAGCGCTCGATGATGACGTTCCTGAACACCTACCGGAAGGTGGGCGGCGCCTTCCAGATCGACGACGAGGGCATCCGTTTCTGGCACCCCGGCGGCCACTTGAAGTCCATCGCGCTCGAAACGGACGTGCACCCGGGCTTCCAGACGGACTGGCAGCAGCCCCTGGTGGTCGCCCTCACGCAGGCGACGGGCCTGTCGATCATCCACGAGACGGTCTACGAGTCCCGCCTCGGCTTCACCTCCGCGCTCAACCAGATGGGTGCTCACATCCAGCTGTACCGCGAGTGCCTGGGCGGCTCGGACTGCCGCTTCGGCCAGCGCAACTTCCTCCACTCGGCCGTAGTCTCGGGCCCCACCAAGCTCCAGGGCGCCGACCTGGTCATCCCCGACCTCCGCGGCGGCTTCTCGTACCTCATCGCCGCCCTGGCGGCCCAGGGCACGTCCCGCGTCCACGGCATCGACCTCATCAACCGCGGCTACGAGAACTTCATGGAGAAGCTCGTGGAGCTGGGAGCGAAGGTCGAGCTGCCGGGCAAAGCACTCGGCTGACCTCCGCTTCCTGGCTCCGGCCCAGGGCAACGCCGCTCCCGGCTGGGGGTCCGGGGGTCATCCCCCGGATACACACAGCATGGAGAAGCTCGTGGAGCTGGGAGCGAAGGTCGAGCTGCCGGGCAAGGCGCTCGGCTGACAGTCACTCAGTCGTCCGTACGACGATGGGGCGGCCACCCGGTCCGGGTGGCCGCCCCATTCGCGTTACTGCTGAGTCTCGTACGTCGTCTCGCGACGCACCGTCAGGCTTACTTGCCCTTGGCGGCTTCCTTGAGCTTGCTGCCCGCGGAGACCTTGACGCTGTAGCCGGCGGGGATCTGGATCGGGTCGCCGGTCTGCGGGTTGCGCGCGGTGCGAGCGGCACGGTGGGTGCGCTCGAAGGTCAGGAAGCCGGGGATGGTGACCTTCTCGTCGCCCTTGGCCACGATCTCGCCGACGGTCTCGGCGAACGCCGCCAGCACGGCGTCGGCGTCCTTGCGGGTCACCTCGGCGCGGTCGGCCAGCGCGGCCACCAGCTCACTGCGGTTCATGTTGTTACTCCCGTGTTCTTCTTGCCGTTGAGGCGTGCGATCGAAGCCGATGCTGCCAGGGCTCCCGGAGAGGCCCCGGACCCGGGTCCGTCGTCAGACCCTCGCGCCCAGGGACGCATCCTGCCCCTACCTGCGGCGCGAAAGCCAATCCGGCACCCGTAGGAGTCGTGAGAACACCCTTGGGAGTCACACGAAAAGAGGGGCTGAGCCTGGCCGACACGATAAACGCCGACCAGGAGAGCCAGGTTCCACGACGCGCCGGTGCAAGGCCTTGCCGTGGCGATCCTCACAGCCTACGCACATGGCCCTACGACGCGGCCGCCGCCTTCGCGGCTTCCCGCACCGCTCCGGCCACGGCGCCCGCGACCTTGTCGTTGAAGACGCTCGGGATGATGTAGTTCGGGTTCAGCTCGTCCCCGGTCACCACGTCCGCGAGGGCGGTCGCGGCGGCCAGCATCATCTCGGTGTTGACCGTGCGGGACTGCGCGTCCAGCAAACCGCGGAAGACACCCGGGAAGACCAGCACGTTGTTGATCTGGTTCGGGAAGTCGGAGCGGCCGGTGGCCACAACCGCCGCCGTCTGGCGGGCGATTGCCGGGTCCACCTCGGGGTCGGGGTTCGCGAGCGCGAACACGATGGCGCCGTCGGCCATGGCGGCCACGTCATCGCCGTCGAGAACGTTCGGGGCGGAGACGCCGATGAAGACGTCCGCGCCGCGCACGGCCTCCTTCAGCGTGCCCGTCAGGCCCTCGGCGTTGGTGTTGTCGGCGATCCAGCGCAGCGGCGAGTCCGCGGCGGCCTCGCGCAGGTCCTCGCGGCCCGCGTGCACGACGCCGTGGATGTCGGCGACGACGGCGTTCTTGACGCCCGCGGCGAGCAGCAGCTTGAGGATGGCCGTACCGGCCGCGCCGGCACCGGACATGACGACCCGGATGTTCTCAATTGCCTTGTCGGTGACGCGAAGTGCGTTCGTCAGGGCGGCGAGGACGACGATCGCGGTGCCGTGCTGGTCGTCGTGGAAGACGGGGATGTCGAGGGCCTCGCGCAGCCGGGCCTCGATCTCGAAGCAGCGGGGCGCGGAGATGTCCTCGAGGTTGATGCCGGCGAAGCCCGGGGCGATCGCCTTCACGATCTCGACGATCGCGTCGGTGTCCTGGGTGTCGAGGCACAGCGGCCAGGCGTCGATGCCGGCGAACCGCTTGAAGAGGGCCGCCTTGCCCTCCATGACCGGGAGGGCGGCCTTCGGACCGATGTTGCCCAGGCCCAGCACGGCCGAACCGTCCGTCACAACCGCAACGGAGTTGCGCTTGATGGTGAGGCGGCGGGCGTCCTCGGGGTTCTCGGCGATCGCCATGCAGACGCGGGCCACACCCGGCGTGTAGATCATCGAGAGATCGTCACGGTTGCGGATGGGGTGCTTGGACTGCATCTCGATCTTGCCGCCGAGGTGCATGAGGAACGTACGGTCGGAGACCTTGCCGAGTGTGACGCCCTCGATGCCGCGCAGCTGCTGGACGATCTCATCGGCGTGCGCCGTGGAGCTCGCCGCGATGGTGACGTCCATCCGGAGCTTCTCGTGGCCTGATGCGGTCACGTCGAGGCCGGTCACCGAGCCTCCGTGGGACTCTACGGCCGTGGTGATCTGGGAGACCGCGGTACCACCCGCGGGCACCTCCAACCGGACCGTAATCGAGTAGGAGACGCTGGGCGCCGTTGCCATGGCCGACTTCCTCTGCTTTCACCTGTGACGCTGGGTATGCCGTCCGATGGTCGCACCTACTGCCGGGTAGGCGTTAGCCACCCTGGATTGCGAACGTTTTGTTCACAGCGAAAGAGGCCCGCGTCACGTCGTGACGCGGGCCTCCCGCTTGTTCAGTGGCACCGACCCGCCATGCTCGCCTCGCGGCAAGTGGTCGCTCGTAGCGACGAAGGTTGGGCCCGGGGGCTTGGATCGAGCCGGTGCCAACACCCAGGCTAACAAACAGATCCCGTAAGGCCATTCCCGTACCGAGAGTTCATGCGCTTCTAATCCCGGAGCAGGTCAGGCACTCCGTTCGCGTCCGGCTCGTCGCGGTCCGCCGAGACGAGCGTCAGCTGCTGGGTCGCCCGGGTGAGGGCGACATACAGGACACGCAGGCCCGCCGGGGACTCGTCCGCGATCTCCGCGGGCGACACGACGACCGTCGCGTCGTACTCCAACCCCTTCGCCTCCAGGCTGCCGAGGGCCACCACCCGGTCGCCGAGCCCGGCGAGCCAGCGGGCGGCCTCCTCGCGGCGCTGCATGGCGACGACGACGCCGACCGTGCCGTCGACCTGGTCGAGGAGCCGGGCGGCTTCCTCGCGGACGGTCTTCGCCAAGGAGTCCCGTACGACGGAGAAGCGCGGTTCGACTCCGGTGGAGCGGACGGCCGAGGGGGCCTCGGAGCCGGGCATGGCGAGGGCGAGCACCTTGGCGGCCAGTTCGGCGATCTCGGCCGGGTTGCGGTAGTTCACCGTCAGCTGGAAGCGGCGGCGCGGGCGGGTGCCGAGCGCCTCGTCGCGGGCCTCGGCCGCCTCGTCGACGTCGGACCAGGAGGACTGGGCCGGGTCGCCGACGACCGTCCAGGTGGCGTGCCGGCCGCGGCGGCCGACCATGCGCCACTGCATGGGCGTGAGGTCCTGGGCCTCGTCGACGATGACGTGGGCGTACTCGGTGCGCTCCTGCGCGAGGCGCTCGGCACGCTCGCGCTGGGTCTCCTCGCGGGTCGGCATCAGCTCCTCGAGGCCGGTCAGCTGGTCGAGCGGATCCAGTTCGCGGCGCTTCTTGGGGCGGGCCGGGGTGCCGAGGATCGACTGGAGCTCGTCGAGCATGGCGATGTCGTGCACGGAGTGGCCGTCACGGCGCAGGGAGCGGGCGACCCGGCGGACCTCGCCGGGGTTGAGGATCCGGCGCGCCCAGCGGCCGAGGCGCCGCTCGTCGGCCATGGCCGTGAGGACGGCGTTCGGGGTCAGCTCGGGCCACCATGCGTCGAGGAACGTGAGGAAGCTGTCCTCGGAGGTGATGTCCTCGTCGAAGGAGGAGCGCAGTTCCGCCGCGAGCTCCGGGTCCGTGTGCCGGCCGGCCGCGCCGGACCGGTCCCACAGCGCGTCGAGGAGGAGCTTGCGGGCGCGGGGGCGCAGGAGGTTGACGGGTGCGGTGCCGCCGAGGGCGATGTGGCGGATGCGGTTCAGGTCCGCCGCCTCCAGCTCCAGGCGGCGGCCGAAGGCGACGACGCGCAGGCGGGTGGGCGTACCGGCCCGACCCTGCGGCTGCTCGTCGGAGTCGTCGTCACCGAAGGCCAGTTGCCCGACGGAGGCACGCGCGCGCGTGCTGCCGCCCGTGCCCAGCTCCAGTGCTCCCCGCGCCGCCTTCCGCAGGACCTTGAGCATGCGGTACGAGCCCTTGGCGCGGGCGGTGGCCGGGGAGTCGTAGAGGCCGGCCTCGGCGCCGTCGACGAGCGAGCCGATCGCGCGGATGGCGACCTGGCCCTCCTCGCCGAGGGAGGGCAGGACGCCCTCGGTGTAGGCGACCAGCAGCGGGGTCGGGGAGACGATGAGGATGCCGCCCGAGTAGCGGCGCCGGTCCTGGTAGAGGAGGTAGGCCGCGCGGTGCAGGGCGACGGCCGTCTTGCCCGTGCCCGGGCCGCCCTCGACATAGGTGACCGAGGCGGCGGGGGCGCGGATGACCAGGTCCTGCTCGGCCTGGATGGAGGCGACGATGTCCCGCATGGTGTGGCTGCGGGCCTGGCCGAGGGCGGCCATCAGGGCGCCGTCGCCGATGACGGCCAGCTCGTGGCCGTCGAGGAAGGCCTTGAGCTCGGGGCGCATCAGGTCGTCCTCGACGCCGAGGACCCGGCGGCCCTTGGAGCGGATGACGCGGCGGCGCACGACCCGGCCGGGGTCGACGGGGGTGGAGCGGTAGAAGGGGGCGGCGGCGGGTGCCCGCCAGTCGATGACGAGCGGCGCGTACTCGGAGTCCAGTACGCCGATCCGGCCGATGTGCAGGGTCTCGGCGATCTCGGCGGTGTTGTCGTCGCGCACCGCGCCTTCTGCGGGCTCCACGGCGGTGTAGGCGCCGTCGGGCCCTTTCTTGCCGTCCTTGCCGAGCAGCAGGTCGATCCGCCCGAACAGGAAGTCCTCGAACTCGTTGTTGAGCCGATTGAGATGGACCCCTGCGCGGAAGACCTGCGCGTCCCGCTCGGCGAGCGCGCCGGGCGTGCCGACCTGGCCTCGCTTGGCCGCGTCGTTCATCAGGAACTCGGCCTCGTGAATTTTCTCCTCGAGCCGCCGGTACACCCGATCCAGGTGTTCCTGTTCGACGCTGATCTCTCGGTCGCGTACTGAGTCGTGATCCGAGCCGACCGCGGTTTCCTGCTGAGCCTGAGCGGCCACCGGGCCCCCTTCTGACGTGCTGGGCAGCCGTCAACCGTACGCGAAAGGGACCCGGCAAAGCTACGTACGCTACGCGTCGATCTCCACGAACATCACGCCTCGACCTCCACGAGCTTCTTGCCGTCGAAGGTCATGACCTCGAAATGGTCGATCTCGTTGGGCTGGAGGGCCGCGCCACCCTGGGCGTAGAGGGGCTGCTTCGCCTCCTCCACCTTGGCGTTCGGGAGGCCGTAACCCCACTTCGGGACCGACCAGGAGGACATCGTCTCGCGCTCGCCGTTCTTGCCGACGGCGATGAGCGAGCACTTCAGCGGGCCCTTGACGTTGCTGAGCTCGACGACGCCCCAGGTGCCCCAGTCCTTCTTCTCCATCGCCACGGTCGCCTTGACCTTGGTGCTCGAGTCCGTGGCCGAGACCTTGTCGGTGATGGTGCCGAAGGCCGCCTTGGCGCCGGCCGCCAGCGGTGTGGCCTGGGTGCCGCCCGAGTCGCTGCCGCCGTTCACGGCCATGACCGTGAGGGGGCCGCCGATGATCAGCGCGGCCGCGGCCGCCACCAGGTAGAAGCCCTTGCGCCGCTTCGTCGCCCGGCGCTCGGCGACCTCGTCGACCAGTCTCTCCGCGAGCCGTGGGCTGGGCCGTGCGGACAGGGACTCGCCGATCGCGGGCGAACCGGTTCCCGGCAGGTCCGCGAGCGCGGCCAGCATCGGCTCCATCCCGGCCAGCTCGTCGAGCTGCTGGGCGCACCACTCGCAGGTCGCGAGGTGTGCTTCGAAAGCGGTTGCCTCGGCGTCGTCGAGGATCCCGAGGGCGTAGGCACCGACGGTCTCGTGCTCGCTCGGGCCCGGAGATCCCATCATGGAGCCAGACATACCCGAACCACCTGTACCGAATCCCTGGTTTCCCCCGTAAACACTCATCACGCCGTCACCCCCCGCTCCTCCAGTGCCAGCTTCATCGACCGCAGGGCATAGAACACCCGGGACCGCACCGTGCCACTGGGAATGCCCAGGGTCTCGGCGGCCTCGTTGACGGTACGCCCCTTGAAATACGTCTCGACGAGCACCTCCCGGTGGGCCGGGGTCAGGTCGTCCAGCGCGTCCGACAGCGTCATCAACCACAGCGCCTTGTCGATCTCGTCCTCCGCGGGGATGACCTCCAGCGGCGACGGATCGACCTCCTGCGGCCGGGCCTGCCGGCTGCGGTGGCCGTCGATGACGATGCGGCGCGCAACCGTCACCAGCCAGGGGCGTACCGATCCGGTCGCTCGATTGAGCTGACCGGCGTTCTTCCAGGCACGTATAAGCGTCTCCTGGACCACGTCCTCGGCACGCTGTCGATCTCCGGCGACCAGCCGGAGCACATACGCAAGGAGAGGTCCGGCGTGCTCGCGATAGAGCGCACGCATCAGCTCCTCATCTGGTTCCGAGGGCTGGGACATGCGATGTCGGGCCCTCGATCCACGTTCATTGGCCACGACGGAATCCTTGCGCACGCCCACCTCCGATGTCCGGGGGTTCCCCCAGTCGGTCGCTCGTCCACGGGTACGGATGTGGGCTGTGTCATGTTCAAAGTGAGACGACAGTTTTCTTCTGCATGACGTGACGAGGGGGACATGGGAGCACATTCCCCCCGTCCGATCTTTACATTTCCGCCACACTGGCAAGATCGCAACGGCTGCCCGTGTCACGGCTGAGGTAAACGGCGTGTAATCGAAATCACTTCGACAGTCGGTTCACAGAAGCCGCATACCGGACGTCAAGCTTGAGTGAGAGCCGCCCGCCGTCGATGGCGGGCCACTCTTTCGCGGTTCCCACAGACCTCACTGGAACACCAGCGCCTCCTGCGCCCCCGGGACGAATCCACATAAACGATCGGGCAGTTGTCCCCCTCGCACTGCCGCAGACCGGCCCGCGCGACCGGGTCGGTGAGCAGCTCTATGGCGTCCCGGGCGATCGCGCCGAGCAGCGCCGCGCACTCCGGCGGACCGTCCAACTCCCGCAGGAGCGATCCGTCTTCGCCCCGCACGGCCCGTGGGGCGGGTGGCGAGACACGGGCGATCTCGTTCACTCGGGTGAGCGCGATGTCGTACGACGGACGGCGTTCGGCGGCGAGCCCGCCGCGTATCAACTGGCCGACCTGACCTCGCAGTTCGCGGAAGCCGACCAGCCACGACGAGTCGGCGTGGGCCAGCGGGGTGCCCGGCGGGGCGAGGCCCGCTCCGGTGATCCAGGCGCGCAGCACCTCGAGGGAGTCGAACCGTTCCTCGGGATGGGTGGTCGCGAGGAGATCCAGGCAGATCCGCCCGGCGTCGAACCGCAGCTCGTACGGGGCCGTGGCCGTACCCAGTGCCATGTGCCTGTCACCGCCTAGGGGTTGCCCCGGTATGAGGGGCCGGTGAAATGCGAGAGAGGGGGCTGGGGAACCGTTCCCTCTTACAGTGCCTGCCCGCTCGCGCGGCCGGAACCCCTCGTACCGGCGGCGGAAGAGGAGGTGGCCGGTGGACGGGCGCTTATGCGGGTGCGCGTCTCGGCGATGTTCCGGCCACGCCGCCGTCCGTTGACTGGAGGGCATGACGCGGAACAACAGGAGCACGGGATTCGTACTGGGTGCGGCCACGGTCGCGATGGGCCTGATCGCGGGGGTCTACTACATTTTCGCCTGCTGTGTGATGCCGGCCCTGGCCCGCAGCGACGACCGGGTCTACGTCGAGGTCATGCGGGACATCGACGACGTGATCCAGAACCCGGTGTTCTTCCTCGGCTTCGCCGGAGCGCTGCTGCTGACGGCGGTGTCGTCGTGGCAGCTGCGCGGGCAGCCGTACCGCTGGTGGGTGTGGGCGGCCCTGGCGGCATACGCACTCGGCTTCCTGACCACGGTCGCCTTCAACATCCCGCTGAACAACGACCTGCAGAACATGACCGACCCCACGGCGGCCAGGGACCACTTCGAGACCCCGTGGGTGGCGTGGAACGTGGTGCGGGCGGTGCTGTCGACGGTGGCGCTGGGGTGCTTGGCGCGAGCGCTCGTTCTCTACGGCAGGGTCACGACCGGCGCGTCTCAACGCCGGTCAGGAACTGTCGGCCCGTCTGGGGGTACCCCCTCTGGGGGAGTCTGAGGAGGAGGCCGTTCAGGCCGAAGCCGGGTGCCCCCTCACACGTCGGCGTACTTGGTGTCGGCCGCCGGATCCAACGCCAGCCGATACCCCCGCTTCACCACCGTCTGAATCAACTTCGGCGCCCCGAGAGCAGTCCGCAGCCGAGCCATCGCGGTCTCCACCGCATGCTCATCGCGGCCGGCGCCCGGCAGGGCACGTAGCAGCTCGGCCCGGGCCACCACCCACCCCGGCCGCCGCGACAGCGCCCGCAGCAGCGACATCCCGGCGGGCGGTACGGGCTTGAGGTCGCCGTCGACCAGGACCGCGTGACCGCGGATCTCCACCCGGTGCCCGGCGATGGGCAGGGTGCGTGCCCGGCTCGGCAGTTCCTGGCAGAGCAGCTGGACGAGGGGCCCGAGCCGGAAGCGTTCGGGCTGGACGGTGTCGACGCCGTGGGCCTGCAGCGGCAGCGCGGTGACCGGGCCGACGCAGGCCGGCAGCACGTCGTGGTGGAGGGCGGCGAGCAGCTCGGGCAGCAGCCCGCGCTCCTCGGCCCGGTTCAGCAGGGACGCGGCGGCGGGCGCGCTGGTGAAGGTGACCGCGTCCAGGCCCCGCGAGACGGCGGCGTCCAGCAGCCGGTCCACCGGCCCGATGTCCTCCGGCGGCATCCACCGGTACACGGGAACCCCGACGACCTCCGCTCCCGCGGCCCGCAGCGACTCCACGAACCCGGGCAGCGGTTCGCCGTGCAGCTGGATGGCGATACGGCGCCCTTCGACGCCCTCCTCCAGCAGCCGGTCCAGCACCTCGGCCATGGACTCGCTCGACGGCGACCAGTGCTCCGTCAGCCCGGCGGCCCGTATCGAACCCTTGACCTTGGGCCCGCGGGCGAGCAGTTCCACGGTTCGCAGCCGTTCGAGGAGCGGCTCTCCGAGCCCCCACCCGTCGGCGGCCTCGACCCACCCCCGGAATCCGATGGCCGTCGTCGCCACCACGACGTCCGGCGCCTGGTCGATCAGGTTCTTCGTCGCCGCCAGCAGTTCGCTGTCGTCGGAGAGCGGCACGATGCGCAGGGCGGGTGCATGCAGGACGGCGGCTCCCCGTCGCTGCAGCAGTGCGCCCAGTTCGTCGGCCCGGCGTGCGGCCGTCACGCCGACGGTGAAGCCGGCGAGTGGGCCGTGTCGCCCGGGGTCTGGTCGCTGCTGTTCGTCGTACATGGCTCTCGTCCCGAACTCGAGTCGTCGTACATGCAGTACGGCGGTACTACCTACATGCCGATCGAGCCTGTCAACGGTGCGTGACAGGCTCGGTTCGGCTAGATGTCGCTGGTGTTACGTCACACCTCGGCGTAGCTGAGCTGCGGCTTCGCCTCTGCAGCGGCTGCGGTCTCGCCCTTGGCGGCCGGGCGGCGAAGGTATACGGCCCAGGTCACCGCGAAGCAGAGGGCGTAGAAGGCGAGGAAGACGACGAAGGCGCCGGTGCCGGAGCCGTTGCTGAGGAAGGACTGGCGGAAGGCCATGTTGATGCCGACACCGCCGAGCGCGCCCACCGCGCCGATGAGCCCCATGGAGGCACCGGAGAGACGGCGACCGTACGCAGCCGCTTCGTCACCCTCGAGCCCCTTGGCGAGGGCCTTGGTCTGGAAGATGCCGGGGATCATCTTGTACGTCGACCCGTTGCCGAGCCCGCTGAGGACGAACAGCACCACGAAGACGGAGACGAACAGCGGCAGCGACTTCTGCATGGAGGCGACGATCAGGATCGCGGTGGCGGCGGCCATACCGATGTAGTTGTAGAGGGTGATCTTCGCGCCGCCGTACTTGTCGGCGAGCCAGCCGCCCACCGGGCGGATCAGCGAGCCGAGCAGCGGGCCGATGAAGGTGAGGTACGCGGCCTGCAGCGGCGTACGACCGAACTGGACCTGCAGCACCTGGCCGAAGGCGAAGGCGTATCCGATGAACGACCCGAACGTCCCGATGTAGAGGAAGGACATGATCCAGGTGTGCGCGTCCTTCGCGGCGTCCTTGGCGGCGCCGGTGTCGTTCTTCACGGACGCGAGGTTGTCCATGTAGAGCGCGGCGAGCGTGGCGGCGATGAGGATCAGCGGGATGTAGATCCCGAGCAGCACGCGCGGGCCGCCGCTCGCGCCGATCACGGCGAGCGCGATCAGCTGGATGACCGGGACGCCGATGTTGCCGCCGCCCGCGTTGAGCCCGAGCGCCCACCCCTTCTTCTTCAGCGGGAAGAAGGCGTTGATGTTGGTCATCGAGGAGGCGAAGTTGCCGCCGCCGATGCCGGCCAGCAGGCCGATCCACAGGAAGGTGTCGAAGGACGTCCCCGGCTTCATCACCGCGAACGCGGCGACCGTCGGGACGAGGAGGAGGCTGGCCGAGATGATCGTCCAGTTCCGCCCGCCGAAGATGGCGACGGCGAAGGTGTAGGGGACGCGGACGACGGCGCCGACCAGGGTGACCATCGAGGTCAGCATGAACTTGTCGGCCGGGGTGAGGCCGTACTCCGGGCCCATGAAGAGCACCAGCACGGACCACAGGGTCCAGATCGAGAACCCGATGTGCTCGGAGAGGACGGAGAAGAGGAGGTTCCGCTTGGCGACCTTCTCTCCGGTCTCGTTCCAGAAGGTCTCGTCCTCGGGATCCCACTGCTCGATCCAGCGGCCTCCCCTGCTCGATGCGGGGGCTGTACTAGGGGCTGTCATGACGCCTCCACGGTGCTCCGGGGCTCGGTTGTACTCGGGGGTGCTGAGCGGTATGAGTCCCGAAGGTAGGGAGGCGGCGTTTCCGGACTGTGGCACTGGGTGACCGGAAGGGAACTTTGCTCTCACCCCGCGCGAACGCGGGATGAGAGGTACTGCGTCGGTACGTTACGAACAGCTCCCCTGCTACGAGCAGGTCCCTGTGAAGGTGACGACCTGCCCGGCCCCGCTCGCCGCGACCGCAAGGTCCGCGGTGCCGTCGCCGTCGAGGTCGGCGACAGATGCATCGTAGGCGCCGTCGACCGTGAGGGTGGTCAGCAGCGACAGCTCCTCGCTCCCGCCGGTGTAGACGGCGACGGAGTCCCCGTTGAGGGAGGAGACGAGCAGGTCCGTCAGCCCGTCCCCGTTGACGTCCCCGGAGCCGACGGCGACCGGAAGGGAGCCGGTGGTGTAGGTGGTCGCCGTCTGGAAGGTGCCGTCGCCGTTGCCGAGGAGCACGTCGAGGGCGTTGGAGCCGTTGCTGACGGCGGCGAGGTCGAGATGGCCGTCGCCGTTCACGTCCCCGCTGGTGAGGGAGTAGAGCCGGGAGGTGGTGGCGTGGCCGACCGCGGCGCCGAGCCCGCCCGCCCCGTCGCCCAGGTGCACGCTCACGCCCGCGCTGCCGACGCTCGCGGTCGCCACGTCCGGGTTGCCGTCGCCGTCGAAGTCGCCGAGGACGATGCCGTGCGGCTGGGTCCCGGTCGCGGTGTCGCCCTGGTCGTCGAAGGTGCCGTCGCCGTTGCCGAGCAGGACGCGTACGGAGCTGGTGCCCTGCTGGGCCACCACGAGGTCGGCGGTGCCGTCGCCGTCGAGGTCGCCGGTGGCGAGCGCGCGGGGCGCCTCGTCGACGTCGAGCGTGGTGGCGTCCTCGAAGGTGCCGTCCCCGTTGTTGATCAGCACGCTGACCGTGGCGCCGCCGAAGTCGGCGGTGGCGAGGTCGAGGCTGCCGTCGCCGTCGAAGTCGGCGGCGACGGTCTGGTACGGGTGCGTGCCGACGGTGTAGGTGGTGCCGGTGGCGAAGGTGCCGTCGCCGTTGCCGAGGAGGACGGTGACCGAGTTCCCGTCCAGGTTGGCGGCCACGACGTCCGCGTCTCCGTCGCCGTCGAGGTCGGCGGTCAGGACGTGCCGGGGGTTGGTGCCGGCGGTGGCGGTGGCGGACTGGGTGAAGGTGGGCGTGGTGCAGGAGGTGGCGGTCGCGGTGGAGGCGCCGAGGGGCGCGGCGAAGGCGGGGGTGACGACTCCGACGGTGGCGCTCGCACCGAGGGTCAGGGCGAGGACGGTGGCTGTGAGCCGGCGTTTCATGGGCTGCTTCACTCCTTCGGTACGGCTCATGAGGCGTCTGCCGCGACGCGGAAGCCGACGGTGACGTATCCGCCGCTGCCGTCGCGGCCCTCCCCCCGGTAACCGGTCGTGCAGCTGCGCCCGGTCGAGTACCAGGACCCGCCCCGCACGGCGTTGACCTCCAGGCCCGCCTCGGCCCCGTTGGTGGCGGTGATCAGGGACGACGTCCACTCGAAGGCGTTGCCGGCCAGGTCGTAGGCGCCGTAGGTGCTGATGCCGTCGGTGTAGCTGCCGACCGCCGACGCGTAGCCGCCGGTCTCCATCAGCTCGTCGAAGAGGTCGGTGTAGACGAAGCCGGTGTAGGTGGAGTGGTCGATCCAGCCGGTCACCCCGCCGGTGGCGGAGACGGCGAGGATCTCGGAGACGGGATCGCTCTCGCCGTACCGGCTGGAGTTCTGGTCGTTGTAGGTCGCCTCCTCGTCGTCGTGGTCGGCGAGGTAGTGGGCGGCGCAGACCGCGTTGTAGTTGTAGCGGCTGGTGAGGGTTCCGTCGCTGTAGGACGTACCGGCGTCGTTGCCCCAGGGATAGGTGTACGACGACGGACCGCGCGCCGCGTTCTCCCACTCGGCCTCGGTGGGCAGCCGGAAGGTGACGTCCTCGGCGCTCCCGGTGAGCCAGTCGCAGAAGTCGCCGGCCTGCTCCAACGACACGGACAGCACGGGGTGTTCGCCCTTCCCGTCCGGATACGTCCCGTCGCTCCAGTAGCCGGGCGGGTCCCCGCCGCTGTCGTCGAGGAACTCCTTCCACTGCGCGTTGCTGACCTGGTAGGCGCCCAGCTGGTACGCGGCGGAGATCGGCGAGGACTCACCGGCGCCGGCGTTGTTGCTCAGGTCGGCGGTGAAGGTGAAGGAGGGGTTGGCCGGGATCTGGACGAGGGTCTGTCCGGCGGCGGTGAAGGCGGCGGGGCTGACGCTCTTCCGCGCCTGCGGCTCGGCGGAGGCGGAGGGAAGGGCCGCGAACGCGCCGCCCAGGAGGGCGACGGCGCCGCCACCGCCGTACAGAAGCAGTCTGCGCCGGCTCGGGCGGGAGGGCACGGTGTGCTGCCCGCCCGCCGGTTCGATGGTGTGCTCGGTTCCCGTCATGAACGCCGGAACGTAGCCATCCGGGCTGTGCTGGACGTGTCACGGGACTGTGCATCGGCCAAGCGCGCCAAGGGCGTTGGGGTGCTTCAGCGTTGCGGGGACTGCCAGTTGGGGTTCTGCTGCGGGTAGGGCTGCTGCGGGGCGTACGGCTGCTGCGGCTGCTGTTGGGGGTACGGCTGCTGCGGCTGCTGCTGGGGGGCGTAGGGGCCGGGGGCCGGGGCCTGCTGGGGCTGGGCGTAGGAGCCGGGGGCCTGCTGGGGCTGGGCGTAGGGCTGCGGCGGCTGCTGCTGGGGATAGCCGTAGGGCTGCTGTTGAGGCTGGGGCTGGGGCTGGGCGGCGTACGGTCCCGCGGGGGGCCGGCCCGCGCCGTACGGCCCGTTCGCGAAGGGGTTCGCCTGGCCCGGGATCTGCAGTCCCGGCGGCAGGTACCGCAGTCGGCCGGTCTCGTCCGTCATCGGCACGAAACCGGCGGCCTGCAGCCGACGCGCGAACTTGGCGTTGCGCTTGCGGGTCACGAGGAGACCGATGCCGAAGATCGCCATGAAGATCAGCCAGGCGATGAACGCCACGATGTAGTCGACGGCCTCGCCGCCGGCCCGATACCCGGCGACCAGGCAGGCGGCGGTGATACCCAGCGCCCCGTAGCCCATCCGCTTCTCGGCGTTCTTGCCCGTGAGGTCGAACTGGATGCGGGCCTTGAGGAGTTCGAGCGCGTCGGGGACGAGGGGCGGAAGCGAGACACCGTCACTGGCGTTCGGGTACTGCGCCCAGTTCTGCGCGGCCCGCGACCGGGCCTGCGGGCTGGGGTCGGGCACGATCATCATCTTCAGCGCGTTGTTGCGCGAACCGGTGTGCCGGGCGTCCACGTACTCGTACCCGAACTGCTGGGCGACGAAGGCGAGTCGGGACAGCTTCTTCACGGATGCCATCGGACTGGTGAGCTCGACGGGCTCGCCACCTGCCATCAACTGCAGCATCTTCTGAATCTGCCGCTTGCTCATCGCACCTGCTCCCCCGTGGACACACCACTGTTCACTTCCGCAACTGGGGCAGTGTGTCACGGGGTTGTGGGGGTGGCGGATCGCGGGGTGGGGGGCTTGACCGGGGCTTGACCGTCGCGTTCGCGTTCCCGACCTGTCGTACGCGATCCGCCCGCCCTACTCCCCTGCATAGGCCAATGTGTCGCTCCCGCCGTCGTCCCACGTGATGACCACGCTGTCGCCCGAGCGCGTCAGGGTCGCCGCCTTGTAGTCGTCCCCGCTCGTGCTCGTGGTGCTCATCGGTGAGAGGGCCATGCGGAAGGAGCCGTCGCTGCGGTCCATGCCCATGCCCATCAGGATGCCGTCGCCGCCGGGGTCGATGTAGGACATCGGGTACTTGCCCGTGTAGTCGCCGGTCCTGTACTTCGCGCCGATGGTCAGCGTCTTGTTGTCGTCGTCCTGCCACTGGCCCTGGAAGCCCGTCGCGGGCGCCGTGCCGTTGGTGTCGTCGCCGGTGTCGCCGTAGTCGGAGCCGTCGTCGGTGGCGGGGTCCGAGGGCTCCGTCGTGGAGTCGTCCGTGTCCTGCGCCGACGACGAGGCGCTCGGCGACGCCGACACGCTCCGGTCGGCCACCGGCTTTCCGCCGTCGTCCCCGCCGCCGTTCGTGGCGAGGTAGATGCCGCCGCCGATGAACACCACCGCGGCGACGGCGCCGACGACGAGGGCGGCCACCTTGCCCTTGTTGCTCCCGCCGCTCCCCTGCTCAGGCGCCGGCGGGTAGCCCCCGTATCCGTACGGCTGTTGCGTCGCGTACGGGTTGGGTATCTGCCCCGGCGGCTGCGCGGCCGGTGGCGGTGAGTACGGCCCCGGGTACGGCGGCTGCTGCGGTGGCTGCTGGGGTCCGTAACCGCCCTGTGGCGGCCAGCCCGGGGGCTGCGTCATCTGCTGTTGTCACTCCTTGGGTCACGCGTCGCAGGCGTTTCCTCGCGTGCGGCGCGTGACCGACTCAAACATCCCACCAGGCCCTGTGATCAGCCCTTCCGCCGAGACCCCCCACGCTTCACACCGTTCGGCCACAAGCGGGGGCTGCGCTTCGCCGCGATGTCCTCGATCCAGCCGAAGGCGAGGATCGCCAGGCCGATCAACGGCCAGACGAGGCAGAACATCCACAGCATGTACGTCGAATCCAGTGCCGAGGACGCCCGGTCGCTCTCCATGAACGGAAGGTTGTACGCCTGGTCGATGATCGGGACCGTCGCCATGATCAGCAGGTTGTGCCAGAGGTAGATCGTGACGGCCCTGTTGTTGGCGAGGGTCACCAGCTTGTCCCACTTGGCCAGGCGGCCCGGCAGTTCCTGCCACGACGGTGAGTACTGCAGCAGGATCACCACGAAGCCGAAGGACCAGGTCGCCTGCGCCAGCGGGATGTCGTTCAGGTCCCAGCCGTCGGGGCCGAGGTGGCCCGAGGCCCACCACAGGCCGAACGCCATCACCAACGCCGAGCAGGAGACGGCGACATAGCGCGGCACCTGCTTCAGTACGCCCTCGTGGTGGGCGAAGCCCAGGATCCAGCAGCTGCCGAACACGGCGAAGTCGGTGACCGCGTTGCCCGTCTCACCGGGGATCGTCACCAGCCCCGTGCCGACGATCGCCGTCAGGCCCAGCGGAGCGAGCAGCGTCGCCCACGGCATGCGGCGGAACGCCCACAGGAGCAGGGGGGACGCGACGACGAACCACAGATACGCCCGCAGGTACCACAGCGGTCCGGCCGCCTGGCTCGCCCAGGTGGCGTCCAGCAGGCCTCCGTCGGAGCCCAGGTGCCACGGGTAGGGCGGGGCCCCGATCGGGATGATGTAGTTGATCAGTTCGACGATGCCCCAGGTGCCGCCGTTGTCCGGGTCCTTCGCCGGGTTCCAGCCGTCCGCGAACATCATGACCAGCACGACCGCGCTGAACGCCCACAGCGGAGGCAGCAGACGACGGACCCGGCCGCGGATCACACTCACCGCCGGGCGGTTCAGCGACCGCGCCATCAGCGAGCCCGCCAGCGCGAACATCACGCCCATGGAGGGGAACACCACCGACAGCCAGGCCCAGCCGACCAGGTGGTAGACGACCACACGGACGAGCGCGATCGAGCGCAGGAGGTCGAGGTAACGGTCGCGGCCCGGCTTCTTCGGCGCGGGCGCAGAAGGCAGTGCGGACGCGGGTGCGGGTCCGGGCGCGGGCGCCGGGCCCGAGGGCTCGGGCCGGGTCCCCCGCTGGTGCGGGAAGCCGTACGCCGGTGTCGACTCCGGGGTGCCGGGTGTCCCGGTCGTGTATCCGTGGGTCATGCCACGGGCCTCCGATCGCTGCTGCTCTCCCGGGTGCGCTGGCGCGGCACCGGGCCGCCCGGCGCCCCCACGACACCCGTGCGCCGCAGCTTCTGCCAGCGCAGGCGGCCGCCGGTGAGTGCCGTGATCCAGGACTGGAGCAGCACGACGTACATGAGTTGGCGGTAGAGGATCTGCTGCAGCGGCAGCGAGATGAGGTGGGTCATGCGTTCGCGGTCCAGGCGGAAGGCGTAGGCGGCGCACACCGCCTGGATCGCCAGGACGCCGAGCCACGCCACGATCGTCTTCTGCGTCGGGCCGAAGACGACTCCGTAGATCAGGAAGATGTCGATCAGCGGCGCCAGCAGCGGGGCCACGACCATGAACAGGGACACCAGCGGCAGTCCCACCCGGCCGAAGCGGCCCGACGGGCCCTTCTCCACGATCGCTCGGCGGTGCTTCCAGATCGCCTGCATGGTGCCGTACGACCAGCGGTAGCGCTGCGACCACAGCTGCTGGACCGTCTCCGGCGCCTCCGTCCAGGCCCGCGCCTTCTCGGCGTAGACGACACTCCAGCCGTCGCGGTGCATGGCCATCGTGATGTCCGTGTCCTCGGCGAGCGTGTCGTCGCTCATGCCGCCGACCCGCTCCAGCGCCGAGCGGCGGAAGGCTCCGACCGCGCCCGGGATCGTGGGCATGCAGCGCAGGATGTCGTACATACGGCGGTCGAGGTTGAAGCCCATCACGTACTCGATGTGCTGCCAGGCGCCGATGAGCGAATCGCGGTTGCCGACCTTCGCGTTGCCGGCGACGGCGCCCACCTTCGGGTCGCCGAAGGGCTGCACCAGCTCCCGTACCGTCGCCGGTTCGAAGACGGTGTCGCCGTCCATCATCACGATGATGTCGTAACGGGCGTTCGCCAGACCGCGGTTCAGAGCCGCGGGCTTCCCGGCGTTCATCTGCCGGACCACCCGCACGTTCGGCAGGCCCATCGCCTCGACGATGCGTGCCGTGCCGTCGCTCGAGCCGTCGTCGATGACGATCACCTCGACGGGATGCTCACTCGCCATCAGTGAACGGACCGTGTTCTCGATGCACTTGGCCTCGTTGTACGCCGGTACCAGCACCGACACCGGTTCGGTGATCCGCGGTCCCCAGCTGAAGCCTCGGCGCCGCACCCTGCGCGCATGGGCCCCCGACAGCAGGAGCATCAGTCCGAAGCGGGCGATGACCAGGGCGCCGATGACCGCGAGGGAGACGACCATCACGCCGGTGATGTCGTCCGAGGCCCGGACCAGGAAGATCCACGCCTTGCCCTTCCAGAGGTTGACCCCCTCCACCTTCGTGAGCGCGCTGGGCGCGCCCAGGGCCTCGGTAAGGTTGTCGAACTCGTAGCCCTGCTTCTGCAGTGTGGGCAGGAACGTGTCGAGCGCCTCGACCGTCTGGTGACGGTCGCCGCCCGAGTCGTGCATCAGGACGATGGCGCCCTTGCCGCCGTGCGGGGTGGCATTGCTGATGATCTTGTCGACGCCCGGCTTCTGCCAGTCCTCGCTGTCCGTGTTGTTGACGACGGTGATGTAGCCGCGGCTGCCGATGTACTCGGTGACCGGCCAGGACTTGTCGTCCATCGCGTCGGCGAAGGAGGAGTACGGCGGGCGGAACAGGGACGTACGGATGCCGGCGGCGCCCGTGATCGCCAGCTGGGTCTGCGACAGCTCCCAGTCGATGCGCTTGTGCGACTTGTACGAGAGGTCGGGGTGGTTGAAGGTGTGGACGCCGACCTCGTTGCCCTCGTCGACCATGCGCTTGACCAGGTCCGGATAGCGCGAGGCCATCGTGCCCGTGACGAAGAAGACCGCATGGGCGTGGTGCTTCTTGAGCACGTCCAGGACCTTGGGCGTCCAGGTCGGGTCCGGGCCGTCGTCGAAGGTGAGGACCAGATGGTGGTTCGGCACCTTCAGGCTGGTGACGCGGCCGCTGCGGGTGTCGATGACCGGGCCGCCGTCCAGGATCTTCTCCGGCACCTTGTCGGTGGCGGCCTCGGGCTGGATGCGGTGGTCGGCGAGGATCTCGCTGTGTACGTAGCCGCGCAGCATGAGCATCGCCACCAGGGCGACCAGAAGGAGCATGGGCAGCAACAGGCGCATGGGCAGGCGGCGACGCGAGGAGCCGTCACGGGCTTTGGTCGCGGGCCCGTGACGGCGGGTGCGGGATGCCATCAGAGGGTGGTCTCCGGGGACGGGTCGGACGAGGCGGCGGGCGTGCCCTTGGCCTCGGCGATGGGCGATGGGCTGCTGGGGCCGTCGGCGACCGGGTCGCTGCCGGTGCCCGGGACCGCGGTCTCGGTGGGCGCGACCGTGCTCTCACTGGGGCTCGGGTCCGGCGACGTGGGCGTCGACGGGTTCGTCGAGGTCGACGGGGTCGGGTCACCCACGACGGGCCCCGGCTTCGACGTGGACCTGGTCGGCGTCGGGTCGGCGCCGGTGGACGCGCCCGTACCGGAAGGGTCGGTGGACGCGCCGGGCACTGTGCCGCTCGCCCCCGGCGACGGCGTCGTACCGTCGGCGGCCGTCGGCGTCGCACCGGACGGCAGGCCGCCGGTGCCGGTGGGCTGCGCCGAGTCCGCGGGCCGTGAGGTCGGCTCGACCTGACCGGCCGGCTTGTCGTCGTTCTGACCGGGAACGGGCAGCCAGGGAGCGGCCGAGCTGCCGGACAGCAGAGTGACGACGATGACGACGGCGTAGACCGCGCAGGCGATGCCGATGGTGATGCCCAGGCGGCGGAAGTTACGACTGCGGCGGCCCGACTCGTCGACGAAGACCGGTCCGTCGGAGCCTTCGGAGTCGCCGCCCCGTTCGCCCGCGGCCTTGCGCAGCCGCATGTCCTGTTGCAGACCCACGGCGTCGAGCTGGACGGTCACCTCGTGCGGATCGTGGGTCTGGGCGGTCTCGCCCGCCGTCTCCCACGGATCGCGGAGGCCGGCGCCGCCGGCGGCAGCGCGGCCGTGCTCCGGGAGGTCTCCGGAGCCCCCGTGCAGTACTTCGGTCCCGTCGTTGTCGGCGAAGCTCCCACGAGGAGCTCCGATTCTTCCGGTGTCCGGAAACGACTGGGTGGTGTCCCTCCCTCTGACCTCCCCCGTTGACGGAATGACCTGGGCCTCTGATGCCACTTCGGGCCATTCCGGTTGGGCGTCTTCTCGCCAGTTTTTCACGCGCACGCACATCCCCCCACGGGACAGTTCCGGGTGCGCGGTCGACTCGAGCACACGTCGGCCGAACCCAGCCCCCACCGGGTTCGAGCGCCCCCCTTACCACACCGTGCTCAGGGCACGAATGTAGCGCACGGGGAAGTTCTGTGTTGGCCACGTGTCATTTATGAGTCCCGAGAATGTCCGCATCGATGGCCGGAAACCATCCTTCGGCGGGCACCCTGAGCCAGCGCTCCTCGACCGACAGTTCGACCGCAGCCCGTCGAAGCGCGTCGAATCCGGGGTGCACCAGGCCCTTCCGCCACACAAGTGACACCGGCGACAAAGGCACAGGGTCGATCAATCGCCGCAGAACCGTCCCGGGCATGGCCGGAAAATCCACCACGGCGAGGATCGGATTTCCCATCTTCGCCATGATCCGCTGGAACTCCTCGTCCCCGACGGCCAGCGGAACGGGTGGCGCGATCTCGATGTCACGCCCGTCGAACAGGCGGCGCGCCAGGTCCGTCCACTCCGACGTGCGCGGATTCCCGGCCCCCGCGTACACCGTCTCCCCCGCCAGCGCGGCAAGCGGAACCTCCTCCAGGGCCGCCAGCCGGTGGTCCTCGGGCAGCACGACCGCCATCGGCTCGTACCGCACGACCTGGTGCTCCAGCCGGGCCCGCAGCACCGGATCCAGCCCCGCGAACCGCCCGAACGACGCGTCCAGCCGCCCCGCGAGCAGCTCGCCGGCGGCGCCCGTGAGGCCGCTCTCGTAGCGGGCCATCAGCTCGTGCTCGGGGGCGAGTTCACGGGCCCGGAGCAGGACGCGGCGCGCGGTGACCTGGTCCGGGAAGTTGAGGTCGACCAGCAGGGGCCTGGCCTGCCCGAAGGCGGCGAGCAGCGCGTCCTGCGCCTCCAGCACGCGGCGCGCGTACGGCAGCAGCCGCTCACCGTCGGCGGTCAGCGTCACCTGCCGGGTCGACCGCACGAACAGCTCGGCACCGAGCTCCCGCTCCAGCCGCCGCACGTCCCGACTGAGCGCCTGCTGGGCGACGTAGAGCCTGGCGGCGGCACGCGTGAAGTGCAGTTCCTCGGCGACGGCGAGGAAGGCCCGCAGCAGGCGGGGGTCGAGATGGCTGGGCGCGGGCATCCGGCGAACCTACAGCGCAGACGCGCCGACCGGCTCACGGATTTCACCACCGGTTTCACAACCGAGGTGAGTGAATCGCCACGCAGAAGGTGTTGGACCACGTGATCGGGCCCGGGCGACGGTGAAGCCCATGCCACAACCGCCCTTGCCGACTCCACGGAAGACGCCGACGCCGGCCTCACCGCCCCCGCCGAAGACACCTCACACACCCCACAAGCCCCAACCACCCCAGCCCCCTGGCCCCAGCAACCCCCCGGCCCCCGCCAACGCCATCCCCCGCCTCCACCCCCACCCACCCGGCCCCTACCGCCGTCTCTTCGCCGTCCCCGGCGCTCGCGCCTTCACCGTCGGGAACCTCCTTGCCCGCCTCCCCATGGGCATGTTCAGCGTGAGTGCGGTCGTGATGATTGCCGGTGTGCGTGGCTCGTACGGTCTCGCCGGTGCCGTCACCGCGACCGGGCTCGCGGCCACCGCGGCGGTGGCTCCGTGGACGGCGCGGCTCGTCGACCGGTACGGCCAGGCCCGGATCGCCGTACCCGCAACGGCTTTCGCCGCGCTCGGCTCCCTCGCCCTGCTCCTGTGCGTGCGCTTCGACGCCCCCGCCTGGACCCTCTTCGCCGCGTACGCCGCCACCGCGACGACCCCGAACACCGGTGGCATGTCGCGCGCCCGCTGGGCCCACCTGCTGAAGGGCGACGAGAGCGCGCTGCACACCGCGAACTCCTTCGAGCAGGCCGCCGACGAGCTGTGCTTCATGCTGGGCCCGGTGCTCGCGGCCTTCCTGTGCGGGACGTTCTTCCCGGAGGCGGGCACGCTGGTCGGGGCGGTGCTGCTGCTGTCCGGCATGTTGCTGTTCGCCGCCCAGCGTTCGACCGAGCCGCCGGTGCGGCGGCACGCTCGCGCGAAGTCCCCGCTCCGTACGGCCGGAATGCCCCAACTCCTCACCATCTGCCTGGTGATGGGCGCGGTGTTCGGCTCCATGGAGGTCGTCACGATCGCATTCGCGGACGCACAGGGGCACCGTTCGGCGGCGGGCGTCGTGCTCGCGCTGCAGGCAGCGGGATCGTGCGCGGCCGGCCTGCTGTACGGGGCGCTGCGGCCGACCGGTCCCGCCTCGGCCCGGCTGCCGTGGTGCCTCGCCGCGATGGCGGCCCTACTGCCCCTCCCCCTCCTCGCCGCCGCCCTCACCGGCTCGCTCCCGCTCCTGGCGGGCGCGTTGCTGATTGCCGGTATGGCGACCGCCCCGACCATGGTCACCACCATGACGCTGGTGCAGCAGCGCACCCCCGAGGGCCGCCTGAACGAGGGCATGACTCTCGCGGTGACCGGCCTGCTCGGCGGGATCGCCTGCGGCTCCGCGACCGGCGGCTCGCTGGTCGACCACCTGTCACCCACGGCCGGATTCGGGGTGCCGGCGACGGCGGCGGCCATGGCGCTGACGATCTCCCTCATCCACCGGATACCGACAGATCCGCACAGCAATTCCCGCCCGATGCATTGACGCGCTCGCAAACCGCACCTAGCTTCGCCCGTCGAAGCGCTTCGACGTCACGCATCGAATCGATTCGACGAAAGGATCACTCGCCGCGTGACGCCTCCATACCCATCCGCTCTCCTGGAGGCAGGGATGTTGACGGCACGAAGGCGTGTGATGACGGTCACAGCCGCGATCCTCGGCGGATCGCTGCTCCTGACCTCCTGCGGCGGCTCGGGCGGTGGGTCGTCCTCCGACGCCAAGACGCTCAGGCTCTGGCACTACGAGGGCCCGGACAGCGCGATGGGCGTGGCCTGGAAGGAGGCGATCAAGGAGTTCGAGGCTTCACATCCGGGCGTCAAGGTGAAGCTGGAGCAGAAGGGCTTCGAGCAGATCCAGAAGACGGCGCCGATGGTCCTCAACTCCTCGGACGCGCCCGACCTCATGGAGTACAACAAGGGCAACGCGACCGCGGGCCTGCTCTCCAAGCAGGGCCTGCTGACCGACTTGAGCGCCGAGGTCACCCGGCGCGGCTGGGACAAGAAGCTCAGCGCGGGCGTGGCCACGACCAGCAGGTACGACACCGACGGGGTCATGGGCTCCGGCAAGTGGTACGGCGTGCCCAACTACGCCGAGTACACGATGGCGTACTACAACAAGGACCTCTTCAAGAAGTACGGGATCGCCGAGCCGAAGACGTTCGACGAGCTGACCGGTGCCATGAACGCCTTCGTCAAGAAGGGCGTCACCCCGCTCGCCAGCGCCGGCGCCGAGTACCCGGCCCAGCAGTACCTGTACCAGCTCGCCCTCTCCAAGGCCGACCGCTCCTGGGTCGACAAGTACGAGCTGTACAAGGGGAAGACCGACTTCCACGACGCGGCCTGGACGTATGCGGCCGACACCTTCGCCGACTGGGTGAAGAAGGGCTACATCAGCAAGAAGACCACCAGCGCCAAGGCCGAGGACGCGGGCGTCTCCTTCATCCAGGGCAAGGCGCCGATCCTGTTCTCCGGCAGCTGGTGGTACGGCCGCTTCCAGACGGAGGCCAAGTTCGACTGGGACTCCGCCCTGTGGCCCGGCTCGGACCTGACCCTCGGCTCCGGCGGCAACCTGTGGGTGGTCCCCAAGAACGCCAAGAACAAGGACCTCGCCTACGACTTCATCGACATCACCATGTCGAAGAAGATCCAGAACCTGCTGGGCAACAACGGCGGCGTCCCGGTCGCCGCCGACACGAGCGCCATCACGGACCCGAAGTCCAAGGAGCTCATCTCCCACTTCAACACGCTCAGCGAGCGGGACGGCCTGGCCTTCTACCCGGACTGGCCGGTCACCGGCTTCTACGACGTCCTGGTCTCCGAGACACAGAAGCTCATGACGGGCAGCGAGAAACCGGACGACTACCTCAGCGCCCTCCAGCAGGCCTACGACAAGGGCGCGCCGAAGCAATGACGGTCACCGTCGAACGGGGCGCGCGGGCCGTCGGCAGGCAACCGCACGCAGGCCCGCGCCGCCCCCGTACCCGCGAGTCGTACGCCCTGTTCCTGCTCCCCGGGATCCTCGCCTTCCTGGCGATCATCGTCGTCCCGTTCCTGATGAACACGGGCGTGAGCTTCACCGAGTGGCAGGGCATCGGCAGCCCCAGGTGGACCGGGCTCGCCAACTACCGCGAGCTGATGGACGATTCGGAGTTCTGGGCGTCCTTCCGGCACAGCCTGTTCATGGTCGTCGCCATGGCGGCCGTACCGACGGTGATCGGTCTCGTCCTGGCCGCCGCGCTGTTCGACTACGTCGGCAAGCACTTCGGGTCGAGGTGGGCCTCGGTGCTGCGGGCCTGTTTCTACCTTCCGCAGGTGCTGCCGGTCGCGGTCGCCGGCATCGTGTGGAGCTGGATCCTCGCCCCGGACAACGGCTCCCTCAACGAGCTGCTGAAAGCAGTGGGGTTGGGCTCCTGGCAGCAGGACTGGCTCGGTGACCCCGACATCGCGCTGTACAGCGTGATGGGCGTGATGGTCTGGGTGCAGATCGGTTTCCCGCTGGTCGTCTTCATGGCGGGGCTGCAACGCGTCGACCCCCAGCTGTACGAGGCGGCCGAGCTGGACGGCGCCGGCTGGTGGCGGCGCTTCTGGCACATCACGCTGCCGCAGATCCGGCCGGAGGTCTACGTCGTCCTGACCTGGTGCTCGATCGCCGCGCTCAAGGTGTTCGGCGCGGTGTACGTGCTGACCAAGGGCGGCCCGGGCGGCGCGACCGACGTCCCCTCCTACTTCTCCTTCTCCACCTTCTTCGAGAAGACGCAGGTCGGCTACGGCGCCGCGATCTCCACGATCCTCACGGTGATCATCCTGGCCCTGTCCCTGATCGGCCTGAAACTCCAGACCCGCGCGGAGGACGCCGAGGAAGGGGTACGGACATGACCACCGCACTGCGCCGTTACCCGGTGCTGATCGCACTGTGCATCGCGGCCCTGTTCATGGTGGTGCCGTTCGCGATCGTCGCGGTCAACGCCGTCAAGTCACCGGCCGAGTACTCCTCGAACGGGCCGCTCAGCCTGCCCAAGGGCCTCTACCTGGACGGGCTGAAGGACTTCTGGGAGCGCGTCGACTACGGCCGGAAGCTGTTCAACTCCGTGCTGATCAGCGGCTCGGTGGCGGTCCTCGCGGCCATCCTGTCGGTGCTCAACGCGTACGCGATCGGGATAGGGCGGATCAGGGGCCGCACCTGGGTACTGGCCTTCTTCGTCCTCGCCAACATGCTGCCGCAGGAGGCGCTGGTCTACCCGATCTACTACCTGAGCAAGCAGGCCGGCCTGTACGACACGAGGTTGAGCGTGATCATCGTCTTCACGGTGATCCAGGCGGCGTTCGGCACGTATCTGCTCTCCTCGGTCCTGGGCCGGTTCCCGCGCGAGATCATCGAGGCCGCCCGGATCGACGGCGCCAACAAGTGGCAGGTGCTGTGGCGGATCGTCGTCCCCGTCAGCCGTCCCACGATCGGCGTGCTCCTGGTCTTCTTCTTCATCTGGACCTGGAACGAGTTCCTGCTCCCCCTGGTCATGCTGATCTCCAACGACAACCAGACGGTGTCGGTGGCCCTCGGGGTCCTGCAGGGCCAGCGCCTGATGGACGCGACGATGACCAACGCCGCCGCCCTGCTCGGCGTGCTCCCCGCGATCGTGTTCTTCCTCGTCTTCCAACGGACCCTCACCCGCGGCATCGCCGTGGGTGCTGTGAAGTAAGGACCCCCCACGTGAAGTTCACCGATGGTTACTGGCTGCTGCGCGAGGGCGTCACGGCGGCCCATCCGGTCGAGGTGCTCGACGTCACCGCCACGGACGGCTCGCTGGAGATCCACGCGCCGACGCATCCGATCCGCCGCCGCGGCGACCTGCTGAAGGGACCGGTCGTGACGATCAGCGCGCACGCCCCGATGGCGGACGTCATCGGCGTGACCTTCACCCACTTCGAGGGCGAGCAGCCGCGCGGGCCCGAATTCGAGGTGCAGGGAGGGGAGGTGGCGGCTCATACGGAGTACGACGAGGAGCACGCGACCCTGACCTCCGGCGCGCTGTCGGTGCGGGTGGCCCGCACCGGTCCCTGGCAGGTGGACTTCCTCGCCCACGGCCGCGCCCTCACCTCCAGCGGCCCCAAGAACATGGGCATCATGCGGGACCCGGACGGGGCGCACTATCTGCGCGAACAGCTCAACCTCCAGGTCGGCACCTCCGTCTACGGTCTCGGCGAACGCTTCGGCCCGCTGGTCAAGAACGGCCAGGTCGTCGACATCTGGAACGCCGACGGCGGCACGGCGACCGAACAGGCCTACAAGAACGTCCCGTTCTATCTGACGGACGCGGGCTACGGCGTCTTCGTCGACCACCCCGGCAAGGTCTCCTTCGAGGTCGGCTCGGAGGCGGTGTCGCGGGTCCAGTTCAGCGCGGAGACACAGGAGTTGACGTACTACGTCATCTACGGCCCGAGCCCGAAGGAGATCCTCCGCAAGTACACGGCCCTCACCGGACGGCCTGCGCTGCCGCCCGCCTGGTCGTTCGGCCTGTGGCTGTCGACGTCGTTCACGACCTCGTACGACGAGGAGACGGTGACGTCCTTCATCGACGGCATGCGCGAGCGCGAACTCCCGCTCTCCGTCTTCCACTTCGACTGCTTCTGGATGCGGGAGTTCAACTGGTGCGACTTCCAGTGGGACCCGCGGGTCTTCCCGGACCCGGAGGGCATGCTGGCGCGGCTGAAGGAGCGGGATCTGCACATCTGCGTGTGGATCAACCCGTACATCGCCCAGCGCTCGCCCCTGTTCGCGGAGGGCAAGGCGCTCGGGCATCTGCTGAAGCGGCCGGACGGCAGCATCTGGCAGTGGGACATGTGGCAACCGGGCATGGCGCTGGTCGACTTCACCAGCCCGGCGGCCCGCGACTGGTACGCGGCCAAGCTGGAGGCGCTGCTCGCCCAGGGCGTCGACTGCTTCAAGACCGACTTCGGCGAGCGGGTGCCGGTCGACGTGGCGTGGTCCGACGGCTCCGACCCGGAGCGGATGCACAACTACTACACGTACCTCTACAACCGCACCGTCTTCGACGTGCTGCGCAAGCACCGGGGTGAGGGCGAGGCCGTCCTGTTCGCGCGGTCGGCGACGAGCGGGAGCCAGAAGTTCCCCGTGCACTGGGGCGGCGACTGCGAGGCCACCTACGAGTCGATGGCCGAGTCGCTGCGCGGCGGGCTGTCGCTCGGCCTGTCCGGCTTCGGCTACTGGAGCCACGACATCGGCGGCTTCGAGGGCACCCCGACGGCGGCCCTGTTCAAGCGGTGGATCGCCTTCGGCCTGCTGTCCTCGCACAGCCGGCTGCACGGCAGCTCCTCCTACCGGGTGCCGTGGCTCTTCGACGAGGAGTCCGTGGACGTGCTGCGGCTGTTCACCCGGCTGAAGCTGCGGCTCATGCCGTATCTCTACGAGGCCGCGCGCATCGCCCATGTCGAGGGGGTGCCGATGATGCGGGCGATGGTGCTGGAGTTCCCGGACGATCCCGGGTGCGCGCATCTGGAGCGGCAGTACATGCTCGGGCCGGATCTGCTGGTGGCGCCGGTCTTCGACGACGAGGGGGACGTGTCCTACTACGTGCCCGAGGGCACCTGGACGCACTTCCTCAGCGGGCAGACCGTGACCGGGCCGCGCTGGGTGCGCGAACGGCACGGCTTCAGAAGCGTTCCGCTGCTGGTCCGGCCGGGTGCGGTGATCCCGGTGGGCGCGGTGGACGACCGGCCCGACTACGACCTCGCGGACGGGGTGACGCTGCGGGCCCACGGCCTGGAGCGGGGCGAGCAGGTGACGGTGCCGGTCGGGGACGTGACCTTCACCGTCGTACGCGAAGGGGACACGCTGCGGGCCTCGTGCGGTGATCCGTCGGCGCCGTGGGGTCTGGCGGCCGGGGAGCGGAGCGCGCGAGCCGAGGCGGGGACGGGCTTTCTCTCACTGGAGCTGGGCTGATGGTGAAGATCACCGATGTGGCACGGCACGCCGGGGTCTCCCCCAGCACCGTCTCCTACGCGCTCAGCGGCAAGCGCCCGATCTCCGAGGAGACCCGGCGGCGGGTCGAGGCGGCCGCGCGCGAGCTGGGCTACCGGCCGCACGCGGGCGCCCGGGCCCTGGCCAGCAGCAGGTCGAACGTGCTGGCCCTGGTGATCCCCTTACGGGCGGGCATTCACGTCCCGGTGGCGATGCAGTTCGCGGTGTCGGTGGTGACGACGGCCCGCAAGCACGACCACGATGTACTGCTGCTGACGCAGGAGGAGGGCGACGAGGGGCTCAGACGGGTCGCGGACACCGCGCTGGTGGACGCGCTGATCGTGATGGACGTCCAACTCTGCGAGCCCCGGCTGCCGTTGCTCCGCTCGCTGGAGCGGCCGTCGGTGATGATCGGATTCCCGGCCGACTCCGAGGGCCTGACCTGCATCGACCTCGACTTCAGGGCGGCCGGCGAGGCGTGCGTGGAGCATCTGGCGCGGCTCGGGCACCGGGTGGTGGCGCTGGTCGGGTCGCCGCCGGAGGTGTACGTACGGCAGACCGCGTTCGCCCAGCGGGTGGTCCAGGGCTTCACCGCCGCCGCCGACCGCTGCGGAATGTCCTCCTCCGTGCACCCCTGCGAGGCCTCGCCCGGCGCCGCCCGCCTGGTCGCCGAGCAACTGCTGCGCGAACAGCCCGCGTTGACCGGGGTCGTCGTCCACAACGAGCCGGTCGTCGAGCCGTTGATCGACGCCTTCGAGCAGCTCGGCCTGCGCGTGCCGGGCGACCTGTCCGTCACCGCCATCTGCCCCGACGAGCTCGCCGAGTCCGTCCGCGTGCCCGTCACCTCCGTCGCCCTGCCGTCCGCCGAGGTGGGCGAGCGGGCGGTGGAGCTGCTGATGAGGAAGCTGGGCGGCAGCGCCGTGCCCGAGGCCACGCTGCTGCCGCCGAGGATGACGGAACGCGGAAGTACGGCGCCGCGGGCGCTCGCGTGAACAGGCCTGGTCCGTGGCCCGGTTGACGCGTCAGGAGTGCCAGGCGCGCGGGCAGGAGTAGGCACGCAGGCGTTCCGGACGGGACCAGCGGGCCGTGGCGGGGCGTTGCGGGGCGGGTTCGTCCGCCGTGGCCAGGCGCAGGGTGAGGACGGCGCTGAACGCCGCGAGTTCCTCGGCGCTCGGCTCGCCCCGCAGGACCCGGAAGGACGTGGCGGTGAGCAGTTCGGCGGCGGTGGGTGTCGCGGTCATGCGGGCCTCCTACTGGGGCGGATTGCCGTGCTTGCGGGTGGGCAGGTCGGCGGACTTGGCCGAGAGCATCGCCACGGCGCGGCTGAGGATCTGCCGGGTCTCGCGGGGGTCGATCACGTCGTCGACGAGTCCGCGCTCGGCGGCGTAGTAGGGGTGGACGAGTTCGCTCCTGTACTCCTTGATCTTCTGCCGGCGCATCGCCTCGGGATCGTCGGCGGCCGCGATCTCCCGGCGGAAGACGACGTTGGCGGCGCCCTCGGCGCCCATCACGGCGATCTCGTTGGTGGGCCAGGCGAGGGCGACGTCGGCGCCGATGGAGCGGGAGTCCATGACGATGTAGGCGCCGCCGTAGGCCTTGCGCAGGACGACCGAGACGCGCGGCACGGTGGCGTTGCAGTAGGCGTACAGCAGTTTCGCCCCGCGCCGGATGATGCCCTCGTGCTCCTGGTCGACGCCGGGCAGGAAGCCGGGCACGTCCACCAGGGTGATCAGCGGGATGTTGAACGCGTCGCAGAACTGCACGAAGCGCGCGCCCTTCTCGCTCGCCCTGATGTCGAGCACACCGGCCATGGAGGCGGGCTGGTTGGCGACGATGCCCACGACGTGCCCGTCGAGGCGGGCCAGCGTGCAGACGATGTTGGTGGCGAAGGCGGCGTGGACCTCCAGGTGGTCGCCGTCGTCGACGATCTCCTCGATCACCTTGCGGATGTCGTAGGAGCGGTTGCCGTCCTCGGGGACCAGGTCGAGCAGTGCGTCGCCGGGGCGGTCGGCGGGGTCGCCGCCGGGCTGGGCGGGCGGCAGTTCGCGGTTGTTGGCGGGGAGCAGGGACAGCAGGTAGCGGACCTCTTCGAGGCAGGTGCGCTCGTCGTCGTAGACGAAGTGGGCGACTCCGGAGGTGCCGGCGTGCACGTCGGCGCCGCCGAGGCCGTTGTGGCTGATCTCCTCGCCGGTGACCGCCTTCACCACGTCCGGACCGGTGATGAACATCTGGGAGATGTCGCGGACGGCGAAGACGAAGTCGGTGAGCGCGGGCGAGTACGCGGCGCCGCCCGCGCACGGGCCGAGCATGACGCTGATCTGCGGGATGACGCCGGACGCCTTGGTGTTGCGCTGGAAGATGCCGCCGTAGCCGGCGAGGGCCGAGACGCCCTCCTGGATGCGGGCGCCCGCGCCGTCGTTGAGCGACACCAGGGGTGCGCCGGCCGCGATGGCCATGTCCATCAGCTTGTGGATCTTCTGGGCGTGGGCCTCGCCGAGGGCGCCGCCGAAGATGCGGAAGTCATGGGCGTAGACGAAGACGGTACGGCCCTCGGCGGTGCCCCAGCCGGTGATGACGCCGTCGGTGTAGGGCCTCTTGGCCTCCAGGCCGAAGCCCGTGGCCCGGTGCCGGCGCAGGGTCTCGACCTCGGTGAACGAGCCGGGGTCGAGGAGGAGTTCGATGCGCTCGCGGGCGGTCAGCTTGCCCTTGGCGTGCTGGCGTTCGGTGGCCTTGGGGTCGGGGCCCGTGCGGGCGAGTTCCTTTAGGGCCAGGAGTTCGGTGAGCCGGTCCGCCTCGGGGGCGTCCGAGGTGGTCTCGAGCACGGGAGTTTCGGGTTCGGTGACGGTCATGATGCCTGGGTCCTTTCCTTCCTGTTCCTGGTGTCGATGAGGGCGTGCGTCCGGACGGACGACGGGTCGTGGGCGCGCAGCACCGTGCGCAGTCCCGGTTCGACGGCGGAGATCCGCTCCACGGCGTCCCTGGCGTAGAGCCAGTCGGCGGGCACCGGGTGGATACCGGCCCGCCAGTCCTTGTCGCCGGCCAGCGCCGCGGCGCCGACATGGCTGGCGCACAGCGGCATGTTGCGCACCGTCCAGCCGGTCGGGCGCCAGGACTCGGCGGCCTCGCCGAGGTAGTCGATGTCCGCCGCGCGGGCGAGCCCGGTGCCGAGGCCTTTCAGATACGCCTCCTTGCGGGACCACAGGCGCGCGAAGGCCGTCTGCCGCTGTTCGGCGGGGATCCGGGTGATCTCCTGGCGTTCGGCCGGGTGCAGCAGGGGCAGGCAGGCGTCGACGGTCTCCCGCGACGGCAGCGCCTGGACGTCGACGCCGACCCGGGTGCGCGCGACCGCGACCATGGCCAGGCCGTGGCTGTGCGAGAGCGAGAACTCGGGGGCGCCCGGCAGGCCGACCAGGACCGGCCGGCCGTGCCGTTCGCCGCACTCCTCGCACCACTCCCGGCCGATGGCCAGCCGCTGTGGCGCGACGCCGGTGTAGACCGACAGCACGCGGCGCAGGCCCACATGGGCGGCGACATACGTCTTCCGGTCGTCCGTCCGGCGATAGGCGGCGGCGCGCTGCCGCTCGTGGGCGTCGAGTTCGCCGACCGGTACGTCGCGCGGTGCGGCGGGGGGCGGCAACAGCCAGAGGTGCAGGTCCGACGGGCCCAACTCCCGGGTGCCGCGCGGAATGTTCGGTACGCGGGGGAGGTTCACGGCCGGCTCCCGGTTGTGGTGGTGGGGGCCGGGTTTTGCCCGGCCGGGGTGTGGCCCGCTCGCGCGTCACCGCGGTCGGCGGCCGCCGCGACGAGGGCCGCCGCCAGCGAGATCAGGCCGCCCGCCCACAGTGCGGAACGGGTGCCCAGGTACTGCGTGACGGCGCCGACGAACAGGGCGCCGAGCGGAGTGGTGCCTTGCAGGATCAGGGTGTAGAGGGCCATGACACGGCCCCGGTGGGCGGGGTCGCTGCCCAGTTGGACGCGGTGGTTGGCGGCCTGCACGAAGTACAGGGACGCGAAGCCGGTCGGTACGAGCAGGGCCAGCGCCGTCGGCAGATCGGGTGCCCATCCGGTGGCCGCCGTCAGGGCTCCGAACGCGCAGGCCCAGCCGATGACCAGCCGGGCCGAGGGGCGGCCCCGGCGCAGGGTGCCGGTGAAGGCGGCCAGCAGCGAACCGGCGGCGAGCGCGGCGGTGAGCAGGCCGAAGGCGGCGGCGTCGGTGTGGAAGACGGTGCGGGCCATGAGCGGCAGCGTCAGCTGGAGGTTGAGTCCGAACAGCGCCACCGCCGCGAACAGGGCCAGCGTCGCGACCAGATCGGGCCGGGAGCGCAGCTGGGCCAGGCCCTCGGTGACCCGGGCCTTGCCCGCGGCCGGGCGGGGTGGGCGGTGCAGTTGCCCGGGCCGTATGGCACGCAGTCCGGCCACGGTCGCCGCGTAGCTCACCGCGTTGAGGAGCATCACGGTGCCGGTGCCGGCCGCCTCGATCAGCAGACCGGCCAGTGACGGGCCGATCACCCGCGCGATGTTGAAGTAGGCGCCGCTGAGCGCGGAGGCGTTGGGCACCAGGTCGGGTCCGACGAGTTCGGCGATGAAGGAGAGCCGGGCCGGGACCTCCACGGCGTTCACGACCCCCAGGGCCAGGGCGAACACGTAGACGTGCCACAGCCGGGCCGCGTCACCGGTGACCAGCAGGCCGAGCAGCAGCGCCGGCACACCGGAGACGACGTTGGCACCGGTCAGCAGAGCGCGCTTGTCGTGGCGGTCGGCGAGGCGGCCGCCGTACAGCGTCAGCAGCAGCATCGGCGTGAACTGGAGCGCGGTGACCGTCGCGAGCGCCGTGCCGGAGTCGCCGGTCAGGTCGAGGACGAGCCAGTCCTGGGCGACGACCATCATCCAGGTGCCGGTCGCGGACGCGATCTGACCGGCCGCGAAGAGCCGGAAGTTGCGCACGGTCAGCGAGCGCAGACCGGTGGCCAGCAGTCGGCGCGACGGTCCTCGGGGCTCGGCCTCGGTCATGGACCGTCCCGCTCCGGCAGGCACTCCTCGAAGAAGGCGAGCGCGCGCAGGTGGTAGGCGCGGGCCGTGCGGCCCAGGCTGATGTTGTGCCCGGCGTCCGGCTGCCGGTCGACGACCACCCGCGGCGCGGCGCTCAGCCTCGCCCGCAGGTCGTCGAGGGCGGCGGCGTCGTGTCGCCACCACAGTTCGTGCTCGGCGAACGTCAGGCGTACGGGGACGCGGACCCGCGGGGCGAGCGCGTCGAACACCTCCGGCCAGTCCGAGGCGGCCCGCAGCTCCTCTTCCGGGATGGGCTTCACGAGGGCGGCGCTGCGCTGGAAGGTGGCGGGCGGGTAGAGGCCGAGCCGGCCCCAGTTGTACCTCCAGCGGGCCCGGTCGGGTCCGGCGAGCAGTTCCGCGGAGCGTGCGGCGTAGCGGTGGCCGCAGCCGGAGATGTCCAGGCCGAGGAGATCGGGCGGCGGGGCGTGGGCGGCCACGGTCAGGGCGAGTTTGCCGCCGAAGGAGTGCGCGAGCAGGAATGTTCCGGTGCCGATGTCGTACTCGGCGTCGAAGTGGTCGAGCGCGGCCCGCAGGACGCGGGCCTGCCCGGGGAGGTCCAGGCCTTCGGGGAGCCCGGCGGCGGAGTCGCCGTAGCCGGGCCGGTCGACGGCGAGGACCGCGAACCCCAGATGCGCCCCCAACGCGCAGAGGGAGGCGTCCGGTTGGGCCCCGCCGTCGAAGTACCCCGCACTCATCCCGGCCCCGTGCAGCGCGACCACGGTGGCACGCGGCGGCGTGTCCTCCGGTGCGCTCAGCAGGGCCGACAGGGTGTGCCCGGCGGCATCCAGCGTGATCCGCCGCACGCGCGGGCCGACGGCCAGGGAAGCGGTACCCATGGCGCTACGCCACCTCCGGGGTACCGAACCAACGGTGCAGAGCCTCGACCAGAGCCTCGGTACCGGCCGGACCGTCGGCGAACGCCCAGCCGTCACCGCCCGCGTCCGCCCCGGCATCACTGCCTCGGGCACCGCCTGCCGCCACACCGGGGACCGGGCCTTGCGTGTTCACGCCGGTGGCGGTGGGGCCGACCACGACTGCAGGGCCGGAGACGGGACCATCGGCGGCCGAGACGCCGGAGGCGGGACCCTCAGCCGTCGGTCGGTGTTGCGTGTTCTCGCCCACGGCCGCCCAGGCCACATGGCCGTCGGGGCGTACCAGTAGGGCCGTCGCGCCGGCGAAGACGCCGTAGTGGTCGGGAGTGGCCGTGACGGTGGTGACCCGGTCCGACCAGGGGGCCGCGGCCGCGCGGAGTGTGGTGTCGTCGGTCAGGTCGAGCAGGACGCCGCGGGCCTGGTGCAGCAGTGCCGACGTGGTGGTCCGGGTGCCGTCCGCCAGGTGGAGCGGGCGCGGCGGCAGGCGCCGGCCGAGCAGCGCGTGGGTGCCGGGACCGAGGTCGTAGGTGATGTCGAGGTGGCTGACGACACCGGCCAGCCGGCGGCGGACCTCCGTCAGCTCCATCAGCTCGCCGAACACCTGGCGTACGGGGTCGGTCTCGGCGCCGCCGAGGAAGACCATGCCCTGCGCGCGGGTGTTCATCAGCAGCCGGGCGCCGACGGGGTGCCGCTCGTCGTGGTAGCTGTCGAGGAGGTCGTCCGGCGCCGCCCCGCGGACCACGGCGGCCAGCTTCCAGCCGAGGTTGGCCGCGTCCTGCACCCCCGTGCTCAACCCCTGTCCCCCGGCCGGGAGATGGACGTGCGCGGCGTCCCCGGCGAGCAGCACGCGGCCCTTGCGGTAGGCGGAGACCTGACGGGTGGCGTCGGTGAAGGAGCTGACCCAGTCGGCGCCGCCGCCGGCCAGCGACTCGCCGGTGATGCGCTCCCAGGCGTCCGCGACCTCGTCGAACTCCACTGCCTGCGGCCGGTCCCCGGCCGGTGTGCCGTGCTCGCACACGATGATCCGGTCCACGCCCGGCGCCAGCGGCGCGGCCATCACCATGCCGTTCTCCAGCCGCTCCCCCAGGAAGCGGGGGCGGATGTCGCAGCCGGTGACGTCGGCCAGGTACATCCGGCGGGTGGCAGGGAGCCCCGGGAAGTCGAACCCGGCCGCCTGGCGCACGACGCTCTGCCCGCCGTCACAACCCACCAAGTACGCGCCGCGCAGCCGCTGTTCGCCCTCCGGCGTGGCCGCCACGATCTCGACGCCGTCGCCGTCCTCGGCCAGCTTGGCGAGCTCCCAGCCCCGCCGTACGTCCGCGCCCAGCTCGGTGGCCCAGTCCTCCAGGACGGCCTCCGTCTGCGACTGCGGGACGCCGCGGGCGCCGAAGTGGGCGTCCTCCAGGACGGTGTAGTCGAACTGCACGCCACCGAAGTGGCCCATCGGGCTCTTCTCCAGCGTGCCGAAGCGCGGCAGCAGCCCCCGCTGGTCGAACACCTCCATCGCGCGGGCCGTGAACCCCAGCCCCCGGGACTGCCCGGTGGGCCGTGCCAGCTTCTCCACGACGACGACCCGGGCCCCGCCCAGCCGCAGTTCCCCGGCCAGCATGAGGCCCGTCGGCCCCGCGCCGACAACGATCACATCCGTGTCCACAGCGCTTCCCTCTCTCGTACCTCGCCGAACTGATCAGAATCGAGCTGAACCAAGCCATATTTGAGATGAGTTGTGGTGAGTCACGGCGAACCGGGCTGCCACCGCGCCCGGTGCCGCGCCCCGGTCACAGCCCGGGGTCACAGCCCGGGGTCGGGCCGCCCGAACCAGTGGCGGATCGCCGCCGTCGCCGCCCACGGATCCGCTCCCGCCCAGACGACGTGGCCGTCCGGGCGGACCAACAACCCCTCGGCACCGTGCAGCGGATCAGCACCGTGCAGCGGATCGGCGTCGTAGTGCGGGTCGGTGGTGTCCGGTCGCACAGCCACCGGTGTGACCCGGTCGGACCAGACCTTGGCGAGCCAGCGCAGTTCGGCGCGGGCGGTGTCCGCGACCAGCAGCAGTCCGCGTCCGTCACGCAGCAACTCGGCGACGCCGACCGGGCCGTCCGGCGTCGGCAGCGTGCCGAGCGGGAGCCGGGCGCCGAGCAGGGGGTGGGTGCCGCCGCCCACGGGGTAGCGGATGTCGAGTCCGGTGATCATCGCCGCGAGGTGGTCCCGGGTGGGCCCCGCGGCGATGAGCTCGCCGAGCAGGGCGCGCGCCGGTTCCACCTCCCGCCCGCCGAGCAGCAGCAGCGCCTGGGCCCTGATGTTGGCGAGCACCCGGCGCCCGACCGCGTGCCGCTCGTCGTGGTAGGTGTCGAGCAGCCCCCGCGAAGCCCGGCCGCAGGCCACCGCGGCCAGCTTCCAGCCGAGGTTGGCCGCGTCCTGGAGGCCGAGGTTGAGCGCCTGGCCGCCGCTCGGCATCTGGCGGTGGGCGGCGTCCCCGGCGAACAGCACCCGCCCGTGGCGATACCGCTCCAGCTGTTGGTTGGCGTCGCCGAAGGCGTTGAGCCACACCGGGCGTCCGCCGCCCAGGTCCTCGCCGGTGACCCGTCGCCACACCTCGACGACCTCGGCGAAGCCGGGCGGCCCCGTCCGCCGCCGGGCCGGGCGGCCGAACTCGTGCACCATGACCCGGGTGACCCCGCCGGGCATCCGGGCCGCGATGGCCAGCCCGTGTTCCCGGCGCTCGAAACGCCGGTTCGGGATGTCGACGCCGGCGATGTCCGCCCGCAGCAGTTCCCTCCCCGCGGGACTGCCGGGGAAGGCCGCCCCGGTCAGCCGCCGCACGGTGCTGTCCTCGCCGTCGCAGGCGACGAGGTACGCCGCCCGCAGCCGCCGCGGTCCTTCCGGCGTGTCGGCCGTGACCTCCACGTACCCGTCCCGCCGGCCGAGTTCGCGCACCTCCCAGCCGCGCCGTACGTCGGCGCCGAGGGCCCCGGCCCAGTCCTGGAGCAGTTCCTCGGTCCGGGTCTGGGGCACCTTCCACTGACCCGAGTACGGGCCGGGCATGCTCAGGTCCATCGGTAGGCCGCCGAAGTGGCCGCGCGGCTCCCGCGGCGGGTCGCCGAGCGCGTCCAACAGCCCACGGCAGTCGAACAGTTCCGCGGTGCGCGCGTGCAGCGTGGAGGCGCGGGACTCCGTGGTGGGGGTCCGCAGCCGTTCGAGTACGACCACGTCGGCGCCGCCCAGCCGGAGTTCGCCGGCGAGGAACAGGCCGACGGGGCCCGCCCCCACCACGACGACCCGGGTGGTCCGGAAGGTGTCGGTGGCCATGGTCAGCGGCTCTTCTCCGCGTGGTCCTTGGCGTGCCCCAGCGTGGCGCGGCTGTTGGTGCTCAGCGCGCCCTGGACGTACTCGCGGGCGTCCTCGACGGTCGCGTCGGGGCCGAGGATCCGCCGGATGTTGTCCGGGTTGAGCACGACCGTGTGCTGCGAGGTGGCGGCGACCCCGCGCGGGTACTCCTCGAACGTCCACAGGCCGGTGTGCAGCGTCATCAGGGCCGGCAGGGTCACCTGCTTGTAGGCGATCGCGCGGTGCGGGAAGGTCACCCGGTACGACTTGGTGGTGTGCGTCGAGCCGTCCTTGGCCCTGGTGTCCATCTCCAGCACCTGAAGGCCGGGCGCGGGCTCCTCGAACCGGACGCGGGCCACGTGCGGCAGCCGGTCCACCCACAGCTGGGCCTCGTTGATGAAGTCGTGGACGTCCTTGGCCGAGCCCTCGATCAGCACGGTGTCCTCGAAGGAGAAGGTCAACTCGCGTGCCGCGTGGGCCCGTTCGACGTTCTCCTTCAGAGCGGCCAGCTCCGAGCGGGAGTTGCGGTCGACGGCCTCGTCGATCCAGGCGAGGCTCTCGGGGTCGTCGTCGACGGCGCGGTAGTCGTGCAGCAGCCGTACGAGCGACTCGCCGCCCGGCAGTTCCTCGATCACCCAGGCGCCGCCCATCGCGGCGACCGGGGGTGCGGAGACCTCCTGGCGGAAGGTGATGCGGCGGTTCTCGGGCTCCAGGGTGCGGCGCGAGGTCCAGCTCTTGGGCTCGCCGTTGGCGGTGGCCCAGATGCGGATGCGCTCCTCGCGCTCGCCCTTCTCCAGGTGGTCCACGTAGATGGTCGGGGGGAAGATCTGCGGCCAGTTCTCCACCTCCGCGATCAGCCGGTAGACGGCGTCGGCGGGAGCCGAGACGGTGATCTCGTGCGCTACCTGGCGGGTCGTTGCTTCCGTCGTGGTCACGTCCTCGTCCTCTTCTTCCTCTTGGCGGTCCGGTCGGGCCTGGCGGGATCGGGCGGGGGTCGGGCGGGGTCAGAAGTTGCCGAGCCCACCGCAGACGTTGATCGCCTGCGCGGTGACGGAGGCGGCGGGGTCGGAGGCCAGGTAGCCGACCATCCCGGCGACCTCCTCGGGCGTGGAGTAGCGGCCGAGCGGGATCTTGGCCTGGAACTTCTCGAGGATCTGCTCCTCGCTGGTCTCGTAGGCGGCGGCGTAGCCCTGGCGGACCCGCTGGGCCATCGGCGTCTCGACGTAGCCGGGGCAGACGGCGTTGACGGTGATGCCGGTCGGGGCGAGTTCGTTGCCGAGTGCCTTGGTGAAGCCGACGACGCCGTGCTTGGAGGCCGAGTAGGGGGCGCCGAGGACCACGCCCTGCTTGCCCGCGGTGGAGGCGATGTTGATGATCCGGCCCCAGCTGCGGCCGCGCATGCCACCGGTGTTGAGTACCTCACGGGTCATCCGGAAGACGCTGTTGAGGTTGGTGTCGATGACGTCGTCCCACAGCTCGTCCGCGAGGTCGGCGGTCACTCCGCCGCCGCTGCGGCCGGCGTTGTTGACGAGGACGTCGACGGCGCCGAAGCGGTCGACCGCGGCCTGCACGAAGGCATGGACGACCTGCGGCGAACGGACGTCCAGTGCGGCGCCGTCCGCCTCGATGCCCTCCTCCTGGAGCTGCTTGACCGTCGCGGCCACGTTGTCGGCGTCGCGCGCCCCGATGAACACCCGGTGCCCGGCGGAGCCCAGCTGCCGGGCAGCCGCCAGTCCGATTCCACTGGTGGCCCCGGTGATCAGGGCGACCCGCGGCGTCTGCTGCGACATGCTCTTTCAACTCCCTTGAATGGAGGACTACTTGGAGGGTGGGGGTGCCCGCCGCCGGTCAGGGGTGTCCGGCGGCGGACGCTCGGTGGGGGTCACGGAATGACCGGTCACGGCATCACAGGCGTACGGGATCCTGAAATGTCGGGTATGACGAGGCGTCAGGCGGCGGCCTGGGACCCGTCCCCCAGCTGGGAGTTGACGGCGTCGATGAGGGCGCGCGGCGTGTTGCTCTCCGACAGGACGTCGTCGTCCAGGACGATGCCGTACTCGCGCTCGATGCGACCGCCGGTCTCCAGCAGCGCCAGCGACTCGTAGCCGAGGTGCTCGAAGTCCTCGTCGAGGATGTCGCCGTCGAGGTCGACGGACTCCTCGGCGCCGGCGCCCTCGATCAGGATCCGCTTGAGAGCTTCGAGGGTGAACTGCTGTGTTTCCACGTGGTGTTCCCTTCGGGTCGGTCGGTGTTCGTGGTGGGTGGTAAGTGGTCGACGACCGGCGGTCGGCCGTCGGTGATCGGCCGTCGGTGATCGGCCGTCGGTCCTTGAGGGTCAGGCAATCGCTCGTACGACCGCCGCCGAGTTGAAGCCGCCGTGGCCGCGGGCCAGGACCAGGGCCGACCGGAGCCGGGCCTCGCGAGGCCGGTCGACCACCAGGTCGAGGGCGTGGTCCGGGGACGGGGTCACATGCACCGTCGGCGGGATCACTCCGTCCCGGATCGCCAGGAACGCGGCGGCCAGGTCCAGGGGCGCCGCGCCCGAGTAGAGGCGGCCCGTCATCGTCTTCGGCGCGGTGACCGGGACGGCCCCGGGGCCGAACACCGCCGTGATCGCCTCCGCCTCGATGCGGTCGAGCTCGGGGTCGGCCGCCGCGTCGGCGAACACCACGTCCACCTCGTCGGCGCCCGTCCTGGCGTCGTCCAGGGCGAGTTCGATCGCCCGGCGCAGCGCCGGCGGCCGCTCGCTGCCCGGCGCGGGGTCGAACGTCGCCGCGTACCCGGCGACCTCGCCGTAGATCCGCGCGTCGCGCGAGCGCGCCGAGTCCTCGGACTCCATGACGAGCAGTGCGCCGCCCTCGCCCGGCACATAGCCGTCGGCCGCCGAGTCGAAGGGCAGATACGCCCGGCTGGGCTCGTCGCGTGTGGTCAGCCGCTGCACGGCGAGCTGGGCGACCCAGCCCCACGGGCAGATCGAGGCGTCCACGGCCCCGGAGACCACCATCGGGGTCCCCTTGCGGATCTGGCGGCGCGCCTGGGCCACCGCGTCCAGACCGCCGGCCTGGTCGCTGACGACCACGCTGCTCGGGCCCTTCATCCCGTACCGGATGGAGATCTGGCCGCTGTTGACCGCGTAGAACCAGGCGAACGACTGGTACGCGCTGACGTACTGGCTGCCCCTGCTCCACAGGGCCTGGAGCTCGCCCTGGCCGAACTCGAAGCCGCCGGACGAACTCGCCGTCACCACGCCCATGTCGAACCCGGGCAGGTCCTGCGGTCGTATCCCGGCGTCCGCGAGCGCCCAGTCGGCGGCGACCAGTGCCAGCCGGGTCATCCGGTCGGTCTGCGGCAGCAGCCGGCTCGGCAGGTGATCCTCGGCCGCGAAGCCGGGGATCTCACCGGCCAGCCGGGCCGGGTACCGCGACGGGTCGAAGCGGGTGATCCGCCCGATGCCGCTCTTGCCGGCGAGCGTCGCCTCCCAGTAGTCCTGGACACCGAGGCCGTTGGGGGCCGTGACGCCCAGACCCGTCACCACCACCGCGTTCATGCCACGCTCCTCTCGGGACGGGCGAGCACCATCGCGCTCTGGAAGCCGCCGAACCCGCTGCCCACCGTCAGCACCGCGTCGGTCAGCTGCTCGCGGGCGGTGACCGGCACGTAGTCGAGGTCGCACTCCGGGTCGGGGGTGTGCAGGTTCGCCGTGGGCGGCACCACGTGGTGCTCCATGGCCAGCGCGGACGCGGCGATCTCGATCGAGCCGATCGCGCCGAGCGAGTGCCCCACCATGGACTTGATGGAGCTCACGGGAGTGCGGTAGGCGTGCTCGCCCAGGCTCTTCTTGAAGGCGGCCGTCTCATGCCGGTCGTTCTGCTTGGTGCCCGAGCCGTGGGCGTTGATGTAGTCGATCCGGTCCGCGTTCATCCGGGCCTCGTCCAGCGCCACCGTGATGGCCTCGGCCATCTCGGCGCCGTCCGGCCGCAGACCGGTCATGTGGTACGCGTTGCTGCGGGTGGCGTAGCCGGCGATCTCGGCGTAGATGTGCGCCCCGCGCTGCCGGGCGCTCTCCAGTTCCTCCAGGACGAACACCGCGCAGCCCTCGCCGAGTACGAACCCGTTGCGGGTGCCGTCGAAGGGCCGCGAGGCCTGTTCGGGGTCCTCCCGGCGCGGGGTCGTCGCCTTGATGGCGTCGAAGCAGGCCATGGTGATCGGTGAGATCGGCGCGTCGGACGAGCCGGCGATCATCACGTCGGCCGAGCCCTCCCGGATCAACTCGACCGCGTAACCGACCGAGTCGATGCCGGAGGTGCAGCCCGTGGACACCACGGTGTTGGGGCCCTCCGCCCCGACCGTCCAGGCGACCTCGGCCGAGAAGGAACTGGGGACGAAGTAGTTGTACAGATGCGGTACGGCGTACTCGTGGTCCACCAGGTGCAGCCGGCCACCGTCACTGACGATCCGGTACTCCTCGTCCAGTCCCGTCGTGGCGCCGACCGCGCTGCCGATGGTGACGCCCACCCGGTGCGGGTCGTGGGCGGCGAGGTCGATCCCGCTGTCGGCCACCGCGCCGCGCGCCGCGACCACCGCGAACTGGGCGGCCCGGTCCATCCGGCGGACCTCCTGCGGGGCCAGGCCGTGCTGCTCCGGGTCGAAGTCCATCTCCGCGGCGACCTGCGAACGAAAGGGGCTCGGGTCGAAGAAGGTGATCCCACGCGTCGCGGTGCGGCCGTCGCTCAGCAGGTCCCAGAAGTGGTCCTTGCCGACGCCTCCCGGCGCGAGGACCTCGATCCCCGTGATGACGACGCGACGGCCGCTCATCGGGACGCCTCCCAGTCGTAGAAGCGCGTGGCCATCGCGTCGGCGGGAGACCGCCAGGTGGCCGGGTCGTACGCCTGTATGCAGGGCTTCAGGTCCTCGCTGATGCGGACGAAGCGCTCGTCGGCCTTGGCCTTCTCGATCAACTCGCCACCGTTGTCCGCGTCGAAGTCCTGCAGATGGAAATAGAGGCCTCGGTAGTGGAAGAGCTGACGGCGTCGGGTGCCCATCAGATGCGGCATCTCGGACTCGTCGAATGCGCCGAACAACTTGGCGACATCGACTGCCGAGCCCGGTTCCATACGGGCCACGATCAAGGTGCTGTGCATGAGCTCTCTCCTTGGAAAGGTGCGTGGACGTCAGGAGCAGCAGGAAGGAAGTAAAGGCAGGAAAGTCGAATTCCCCGGAGAAATCCGGCTGTTGCCGGGACGGTCCCGGCAGGACCCGGGGACGCCCCGGGTAAGGCCCCCGAAAAGCCCGGGGGTTACGTCGGTGACGCCGATGCGTCAGTCGACGCCCCGGCAGATGTGCGGGTGGTCGCTGTCGTTCTCGTCGTCCTCGCCCGCCAGCCGCCAGGCGGGCGGCAGGGGCGCGTCGGGCCCGCTGTCATGCGTCACGACGGGGCGGCCGTCTCGTGGGTCGGAGTACATCTCGGTCACACCTCCCTGGGGACGTCGTCAGTCCTTGATTTCGCAGATGGCTGCGCCGGAGGTGAGGGAGGCGCCGACTTCGGCGGACAGGCCCTTGATGGTGCCGGAGCGGTGCGCGTTCAGCGGCTGCTCCATCTTCATCGCCTCGAGGACGACGATGAGGTCGCCTTCCTTGACCTCCTGGCCCTCCTCGACGGCGACCTTGACGATGGTGCCCTGCATCGGCGAGGCCAGGGTGTCGCCGGAGGCGGCCGGGCCGGACTTCTTGGTGGCGCGTCGTTTGGGGCGGGCGCCGGCGGCCAGGCCGGTGCGGGCCAGGGACATGCCCAGCGAGGAGGGCAGGGAGACCTCCAGGCGTTTGCCGCCGACCTCGACGACGACCGTCTCGCGGCCCTCTTCCTCGTCCGTCTCCGCATCCGTGGGGGCGGCGAAGGGCTTGATGTCGTTGACGAACTCGGTCTCGATCCACCGGGTGTGGACCGTGAACGCCTCGGCGGAGCCGGCCAGTTCGGGGGCGAAGGCCGGGTCGGTGACCACCTTGCGGTGGAAGGGGATGGCGGTGGCCATGCCCTCGACCTGGAACTCGGCCAGGGCGCGGGCGGCCCGCTGCAACGCCTGGGCGCGGGTGGCGCCGGTGACGATCAGCTTGGCCAGCAGCGAGTCCCACGCCGGGCCGATCACGGAGCCGGACTCGACGCCGGCGTCCAGGCGGACGCCCGGGCCCGACGGCGGGTTGAAGACGGTCACCGTGCCGGGGGCCGGGAGGAAGCCTCGGCCGGGGTCTTCGCCGTTGATGCGGAACTCGAGGGAGTGGCCGCGCAGTTCGGGATCGCCGTAGCCGAGGTGCTCGCCGTCGGCGATGCGGAACATCTCGCGGACCAGGTCGATGCCGGCGACTTCCTCGGTGACCGGGTGCTCGACCTGGAGGCGGGTGTTGACCTCCAGGAAGGAGATCGTGCCGTCCGTGCCGACCAGGAACTCCACCGTGCCGGCGCCGACATAGCCCGCCTCGCGCAGGATCGCCTTCGACGAGGAGTACAGCTCCGCGACCTGCGCCTCGGACAGGAACGGGGCGGGGGCCTCCTCGACGAGCTTTTGGTGGCGGCGCTGCAGGGAGCAGTCACGGGTGGAGACGACGACCACGTTGCCATGGGTGTCGGCCAGGCACTGGGTCTCCACGTGGCGGGGCTTGTCGAGGTAGCGCTCGACGAAGCACTCGCCGCGGCCGAACGCGGCGACCGCCTCGCGCACCGCCGACTCGTACAGTTCCGGCACTTCTTCGAGGGTGCGGGCGACCTTGAGGCCGCGGCCGCCACCACCGAAGGCGGCCTTGATGGCGATGGGCAGGCCGTGCTGCTCGGCGAAGGCGATGACCTCCTCGGCGCCGGAGACCGGGTCGGGGGTGCCCGCGACGAGGGGGGCGCCGGCGCGCTGGGCGATGTGGCGGGCGGCGACCTTGTCGCCGAGGTCGCGGATGGCCTGCGGCGGCGGGCCGATCCAGATCAGACCCGCGTCCAGGACCGCCTGGGCGAACTCGGCGTTCTCGGACAGGAAGCCGTAGCCGGGATGGATCGCGTCCGCCCCCGACTCACGCGCCGCGTTGAGGACCTTCCCGATGTCCAGGTAACTGCTCGCCGGGGTGTCACTCGAGTCCGCCTCGCCCTGTCCGCTCCGGGCACCCGTGCCGACCTGCTTTTCTGGCGGGGGTCCGGGGGTCGCCCCCCGGAGTGATGCGGTACCGCCCAGGGCGAACGCCTCCTCCGCGGCGCGGACATGCAGAGCGTCCCGGTCCGGTTCCGCGTAGACGGCCACGCTCGCGATCCCCGCGTCCCGGCAGGCCCGGGCCACACGGACAGCGATTTCGCCACGGTTGGCGATGAGCACCTTGCGCACGACTGGCCCTCTCCTCAATCGGCGGGGAATTCCCGGATGATCAGGCACGGTCCGGGGAATTCCAGCCCGGCACCCGAATACCTGTCCATAGTCGGTGCGGGACCTCGGCACCTTCAACAGCCACCCATTAAGCCTTCGGACCAGATCCTCAGCTGGGCTACGGCTTTGTTGACGCAACGCCAGGCAAGTGTCAGAGAATTGTCAGAAGCGGCGTCGAACCGTCCCCGCACGGAAAGCAGTTGACCGCCGCGAAAAGCGCTCTCACACGACAGACCGAGGGCATACGAAAGGGCGGGCTCCGTCGTCCGGAGCCCGCCCTGTCCGAGACCGGCGGGAGCGGTCACCTCCCGCCGGGTGAGATATCAGCCATTTCCGAAGCGGAACCCCACTCCGCGCACGGTGACGATCCAGTCGCTGCCACCCAACTTCCCCCGCAGACTGCTGACATGGGTGTCCACCGTGCGCCGGGACCAGGAACCTCCCCAGACCTGCTGCATGATGCGCTTGCGCGAGACCACCGTCCCCGGATGGGAGGCGAGCAGGTAGAGCAGATCGAACTCCTTGCGGGTGACCTCCACGGCCCGGCCGTGCAGACTGACCTCCCGCGAGGCGGCGTCGATGCGCAGCGGCCCGCGCGAGACCACCTGCGCGGTCTGCGCCTGCGGACGCGCACGACGCATGACGGCGTCCATACGGGCCATCAGTTCCCGGAAACCGTAGGGCTTGACGAGATAGTCGTCCGCGCCGGCCTGGAGACCCAGGACGCGGTCCAGTTCCGTCCCCCACGCGGTGACGGCGATGAGGGGCACGTCGCTCTGCGTACGGATGGAGCGGCACACCTCCAGGCCGTCCAGGTCGGGCAGTTCGAGATCCAGCAGGACGATGTCCGACACCTGGTAGGCCTGCAGGGCCGCACTCCCCGTGCCCACCCCCTCGACCTGGTGGCCGCGCCGGCGCAGTCCGGCGGCCAGATCCTCCATGTCACCGGTGTTGTTCTCGACGACCAGGACCCGCCAGTTGGTCGAAGGCTTGCGGATCTGCGACGGGACAGACTTTCGGAACTCCAGAGTGCTGCTCGTTGCGCGTTGGCTCACTGCTCTCCCCCTGAACATGTAGTTCCCGCTCGAGCGCCTTGGCTCGTCGAGCCTAAAAACCTACCTCTCGGTTTGTCAAAAAAAACCTGAGTAAACTTACTCTCTGCGACAACTGATGCGGCTTTTGCCAGAGTTAAGCGGAGATGAAGGATCAATTCCGCCTCGAAGCGTAATCAAGATCTTGATCTTGGATCTTACGGATGGGTGAAATTCGCCCCTGAATCAAGCCTGAACGGCCCCTGACGGCGACCGCGGTTTGTTCTGGGCGTCAACAACTGGACATACAGGCCTGCAAGATCGAGACTCCGGACGGTCTCGCCCCGATGCGTTGCACATCCTCGGTAGCAGTGGTAAACCGTCCGGGATGTTTTCAGCTGGCTGATTCCCTGCTTCCGTTTCACCTTCCCCCTGGCCATGACGTGGGAAAATGTGATCTTCTGGGCAGTACTGACGGAGTGTCGAGAGAAACGAGGGCCGCCAGCCGGACCGACACTCCAGCCGGGCGGGTGCCTGGACCTCACAAACAAACCGTCAAGTCCGTTTCCTGGACCGAGGGATGAAAGGATTCAGGCAAGTGGGACTACAACAGGACAGGGCGATCCGTACCCGCCGGCTGATGCTGAAGTCGGCGGCCGAGGTCTTCGACCGCGAGGACTACGCCTCGGCCAGACTGTCCGACATCAGCGCGCGGGCCAACATGAGCACGGGCGCGCTGCACTTCCACTTCGCGAACAAGGAGGACCTGGCCCAGGAGGTCGTCAGCGAGGCACGCGACATCCTGTGGCGCGCCGCGCGCCTCGCGTACGAGAGGAACTCCGAGCCGCTGCAGGCCCTGGTCGACATCTCGCACACCCTGAGTCAGTTGCTGTCCTGGGACGTGGTGTCGCGGGCCGGACTGCGGCTGGACAACGACCGCTCCCGCCGGGGTCCGCAACAGTTCATCCAGACGTGGCACGCCTGCGCCCAGCGCCTGCTGGACCACGCCCGGCAGGAGGGCCGACTCGCGGCGCAGGTCCAACTGCAGGCGCTGACCTGCGCGATCGTCGCGGCCACGACCGGGATAGGCGTACTGATCAAGGGGGGCGACGGAGACCGGACCCGGCTGGCCTTCACGGGGTTCTGGCAGGGCTTCCTGCCAGGGCTCGCCGCACCTGAGCTGCTCTGCGGTCTGAGCCCCGGCGGAACCGGCGACCTCGTCGAGTACGCGGTGGCCGCCTCCCGTTATCTGCCCTACGTCCCGCAGGAGAAGGTCACCGCCGAGGCGGCGGTGACGGGGGTGACGTGATCCGGCCCCGTGCCGGATCCAGGTCCGGTTCCGGGTCCGGCGGCGGGTTCCGGTACGCGTCGGCGTACCGGGGGAAGCGCTCGGCGAACACGGCACCGGGGTCGCAGCCGAGGTCGGTCCAGACCCGGTCGTCGGTGAACCAGTGGTCCGCGGCGAGCAGTTCGAGGTGGTGCCGGGCGAGCGGGTGGTCGTGGAGCCGGGCGCGCGCGGCCTCGGCCGGGATGCCGGGAGCGGCCTCCGGAAGGAGACCGTACGTTTCGGCGACCGCCGCGAGCAGGTCCTCACCCGGTACGGGATCCGGGTGGTTCACGAAGTGGACACGCCCCTCGCGGACCGCCGGTACCAGCGCGGCCGAGAGCAGCACGTGCCCCAGTGTCCCGGCGTCGATCATCGACTGCCGTCCGAGCCGCCCCGCCGGCCGTGCCCCGAGCGCGCGCAGCAGCGTCAGGACGCCGGGAACCACCCAGCGGTCCCCCGCCCCGTAAACCAGATGAGGGCGCAGAACCGTGCCGCCGGCTGTGAGGACATGGCGCTCGGCCGCCGCCCTCGTGCGGCTGGTGTCCGACACCGGCGCGATCGGCGCCTGCCCGGGCCGTACTCCGCGAAACGGGCCCCGGCCGTGCACCGCCGCCGTGCTCAGGTGCACGAACCGCTCGACCCCGGCGCGCCGGGCCTCCTCGACCAGGGCGAGCGTGCCCAAGTCGTTGACCCGCCGCAGCAGTCGGGCGTTGCCGCCGATCCTGGCGGCGCAGTGGACGACCGCGTCGACGCCGTCGCAGACACCGCGCAGTGAGGCGGGATCGGTGAGGTCGCCCCGTACATACGCGACCGGCGCCCCTGCCGGGAGCGGTGGTCCGCTGGACGGCGGGCGGGTCGCCGACGGGAGTGCCCGGACCAGCAGCCGCAGCCGGACGTCCCCCGCGACGCCGGCCGCGGCGACCACATGTCCGCCGACGAAACCGCCCGAGCCCGTCACCAGGATGTGCCGGCTCACCTGCTCGTCCGTGCGGCGCCGCCCAGCGTCGCGGTGAAGACGGGTTCCTCCCGCTGCCCCTGCAACCCCTGCACGCGGACGACGGCCCCCTGCTCCGCGCACACGTCGTGCCGGGCCAGGATCCAGCAGGGTTCGGCCAGTTCGCAGTACTTGTGGAAGAGGATCCGCATCGACGCGGGGTGGAAGACGTGCCCGGGCGTGAGCGCGGTGGCGGCCTGCCGTGCGGCTTCGAGGAGCACCATGCCGGGGACGTGGTCGTTGGGGCGGGCGAAGAGCGTGAGGTTCCCGGTGTCCAGACGGAGCCGCCAGCCGGGACGGTGCTTGGCCTGCGCGAGGACGACATCCCTGCGGTCGTCGCGGCCGGTCTCGTACAGCGCGACGGCGGGCAGCAGCGGCAGCGGACGTCCGATGGCGGCCATCCGCTCGCTCCGCAGCCTGCGGTAGACGCGGGCCGAGACGCAGCCGAGGATGCCCATGCTGGTGGCGAGCAGCCGGCCCAGGCGCTGGAAGCGCAGGTCGACCCGCATGCCGATGAGGCGCCCGGCGCGCAGCTGGACGTCGGAGCACTCGACCACGACCTCGATCGCGCCCGAGGCGCCCGCCACGGTGAAGTCCGGTGTCTCGACCCGGTGTCCGAGCTCCTTCATCACGAACTGGTCGCCGACCGGGACCCCGAACTCGGCGTGGGCCAGCATCATCGTCACCTGCCGGGTGGTCTCGGCGACGAGCAGCGGGTCCTGACGGCCGTCGGGCAGCGGAGCGAAGAAGCGGTGTGCGGCGGGCCAGTTCACCGTGACGAGGAAGCACCCCTCGGCGAGGCGCAGCCAGTCGACGGGGAACCGGTCCTCGGCATACGGGCGGTGGCAGAGCTCGGGGGTGGCCCGGCCGTCCGGGATCAAAACCGGGGCGTCGGTCCGGTATGCGGGCCGTGCAGTGGGGCTTTCGTGGTGGACCCGCTCGGCCTGACCGGGAAGCAAACCGCCTTGTCCGTCCGGGCCTTCCACGGTGGCCCCCGAAGCCGCGACGGGCGCCTGCGTTACGGCTTCCACCTGCGTTGATGGGGGGGAGTTCAAGGGGGGTGAACCGGCTTCGGCGGTGGAGTCGGATCGTTCCCGTGCTGGCTCCAGACCCGTAGGAGAGTCAAGGAACCGGTCGACTACGGATATCACGCCATCAGCCATGGTTTGCCCCCTGAGTCGATACATGGAGGGATCGCTCCCCCCTCGACAAAAGACTGACAGTCCGGTTCTCTTTGTGCGGGGACCTGACCAAGCTCTGACATAGAAACAGGCACGGACGCCATGGCACGTCAAGCACGAGCAATCCAGACCCGCAAGTCGATCCTGCTGGCGGCCGCCGCGGTGTTCGACGAGCGGGGTTTCGGCACGGCCACCATCACGGAGATCATCGCGCGGGCCGGTGTCACCAAGGGGGCGCTCTACTTCCACTTCTCCTCGAAGGAGGAGCTGGCTCTCGGGGTGATCGCGGCCCAGCTGGAGCTTGGCCCGCTGCCCGCGCAGCGCACGAAGCTCCAGGAACTCGCCGACCAGGGCCTGCTGTTCGCGCACCAGCTGCACCACGATCCGCTGACCCGGGCCAGTGTCGGTCTGGCGATGGACCAGTGGGGCGAGAAGGCGGAGGGCGGCAACCCGTTCCACGGGCGGCCGTTCCAGTCCTGGACGGACCGGCTGACCGAACTGCTCGTCGAGGCGCGCGAGCGTGGGGAGTTGCTGCCGCACGTGGACCCGGCGGAGACGGCGGAGCTGCTCGCGGGGTCCTTCACCGGCATCCAGTGGACGTCCCAAATACTGTGCGAGCGCAAGGACTTGACCCGCCGGGTGATCGTCTTGTTCCGCCACCTCCTCCCGAGCATCGCGATGCCGCAGATACTCCCGACGCTGGACCTGGCCCCCGACCGGGCCGAACGCCTCCTCGCGTCACGCGACGCGGCACTGGAGGCGGAGGACGCGTCCATCGACGAGGAGGACGAGGCGGCGGCGGAGACCGACCCCGCCTCGGAGACCGATCCCGCCGCCCCGGAGATCGACACCGCTTCGCAGGCGGACGTCGCTTCGGAGGCCGACCCGACCTGGGAGGCCGGCGCCGCCCCGGAAGGCGGCGCCGTCCCGGAGAGGCAAGGCGTCACCGCCCTGGAGGGGGACGGCGTCACCGCCGAGGAGGGGAACAGGAGCGCTGCCCCGGAAGGGCATGGCAGCGCCGCCTGACCGGCCGGTCCCGCACGGCAGCGGCAAACCGGCATCCCGGTCTCCTGCCGCCCGGACCACTCCGGCGACGCCGACTCCCCGCACCGGAGCGACCGAAGCCGCGCTCCCCGAACGATCAGCCCGCCGTCCCGCCGGGCCCCGTACGGTCCAGTGGTGGGGTGGTCCCGGAGGCGTCCTCCAGGCGGTAGCCGACGCCTCGGACCGTGGTGATCCACCCCTCGCCCAGCTTGGCGCGCAGGGCGCTGACGTGTGTGTCCACCGTGCGGGTGGAGATGGCCCACTCGTCCGCCCAGACCCTGGCGATCAGGTCCCGGCGTGAGATCACCGTCTCCGGTGCCGAGGCCAGCAGGAGCAGGATGTCGAACTCCTTGCGGGTCAGGTCCAGCGGCTGTTCGCCGACCCAGGCCTCCCGCGCTCCGGGGTCCAGCCGCAGCGCCCCGCAGGACACGCCGGCCGGACCGCCACCCGTGGCGACGCGCCGCGTCACCGCGTTCATCCGGGCGATCAACTCCCGGAATCCGTACGGCTTCACGAGGCAGTCGTCCGCTCCCGACCGCAGGCTGAGCACCCGGTCCAGTTCGGTGTCCCGGCTGGTGAAGGTGATCAGCGGCGTGCCGCCCCGGGCCCGGATCTCGGCGCACACCTGAAGACCGTCGAGATCGGGCAACTCCAGGTCGAGCAGGACGACTTCGGCCTGCTCCCACGCCTCGAGCGCCGCCCGCCCGGTACGGACCCGCCGGACCTGATGGCCGTTGCGCACCAGGCGGCAGACCAGCGGCTCGGCGGTTCCGTCATCCGGATCGATCACAAGTACGCGCATGTGCACCCCACACCGGGCCGTGCCCCGGCGGCGCCACGCGCCCGGGGCCCGCGGCCCGGACGGTCACTCGCCCGCCGACCGGGTGTGCACCACGCGGTAGGTGTTGGAGTCGCGCCAGATGGCCAGCGCGTCCACCCGGGCGTCGGTCCTGCGCCGCTCCGCCGACCGCTGTCCACCCGGCAGTTCGCGGAACGCGTCGTACGCCTCCTTGCTGTCCCACTGCGAGTAGACGACGGCCCACTTGCCCTCGATGCCACGCCCGCGCAGACCGCGCAGGACCGTGTGGCTGCGGTACCCCGCGACTTTCTGGAGCCAGTCCTGGGAGGCACCGAGCTCCTCGACCAGGTCGTCCTGGTGCTTCTCGGCGACGCCGTACAGGTCGATGACCGTGTAGTCCTCGCGCTCCGGCCCGATCTCGGTCGGCCCGGCGCCCGGCTTCTGCTGGGTGAAGACCGCCTCGTTCTGGAGCAGCCGTATCGCGGTGGTGATCTCACCGAACAGCGGCAGCGTGCGGTGCTTGAACTCCTCGCCGGCGTACCGGGCTTCGAGGTCCTCGGTGGAGCGCCACTGGATGAAGTTGGCGGTGCCGAACTTGGTCTGCCCGCTGTGCACGGTGCTGGAGATCCAGCCGTCGTAGGCCGCGGCGTCGACGATCTCGCGCATCGCGGCGAGCAGGCTGTCCTGCTTCTCGGCGGAGTCGGTCGAGAACAGGTTGAGCACGGTCAGGTTCTTACCATCGGCTGCGATCTTCGGCATTATCTCTTCTCTTCCGGTCGATCGGTTGATGAAAGAAGCAGAACTCGAATTACTGGGTCAGCGCTTCCCGACCAGCATGACAAGCCATCAAGGTCCCCTGAAGGCCGCTGCGTTCAGGACTCCGCGCGGATTGTCAGGTCTTTTCCACCAGCGTCAGGTCTTCGGTAGCTACGTCAGGTCTTCGACAAGTGCTCTTGGGTGCCCATTGGCGCGCACGGGATACTCGGGTAATGAATTCAGGCACGGCTGCAGCCGAAATCAGCACCTTGCTGGACCGATATCTGATCGGCCTGGACGAAGACAAACTCGACGACGCCTGGGCGCGCGCGCTGTTCGACGAGGACGCCCGCGTCGAGTTCCCGATGAGCCGGCACGCGGGCGTCGAGGGACTCGCCGCCTGGCACCGGCAGGCACTCGACGCCTTCGCCCGCACCCAGCACCTCAACTCCCCTGCGGTGGTGGACCTCACCGGCGAGCAGCGGGCGGTGCTGCGTGCCAACCTCGTCTCCACCCACGTGCACCACCCGGACGCGCCCGGCGACCCGCTGTTCGTCTCCGGCACCCTCGTCCGCGGCGAGGCCCGGCACACCGAGCACGGCTGGCGTCTGACGGAGCTGTCGTTCCGGCCGGTCTGGTCGACGGGCACCCCGCCCGGGCCGCGGGACTCCCGATGACAGCCCTGGCGGCCGGGGTTCAGGACCGGCAGATCGCGACCATGCTGCTCGGCATCGGCGTGATCCTGCTGGCCGGTGCCGCGCTCGGGTCGCTCGCCCGCAGGCTGGGCCAGCCCAAGGTGATCGGCGAGATCACGGCCGGCATCGCGCTCGGCCCGAGCTTCCTCGGCCTGTTCCCCGGTGACCTGACGGATCGTCTGTTTCCGGTCGACGTACGTCCGTTGCTCTCGGCCGTCTCGCAAGTCGGCCTGGTCCTCTTCATGTTCGTGGTCGGCTGGGAGTTCGAGCGGCGCCTGATACGGCCGTACGCGCGACTGGCGGCGGGGGTCTCGCTGTCGTCCATCGCGATCGCCTTCGGACTGGGCGTCGGCGCGGCGGTCGTCCTGTATCCGCACCACGACACGGTGGCCGGCCACCACATCTCGTTCACCGCGTTCGCCACCTTCATGGGCACCGCGATGTCCGTGACGGCGTTCCCCGTGCTGGCGAGGATCCTGACGGAGAACCGGCTGATGGACACCCGGGTCGGCACCCTGTCGCTGGCCAGCGCCGCGATCGACGACGTCCTGGCCTGGTGTCTGCTGGCGTATGTCTCGGCGCTGGTCAGCTCGGACGGCGACTACGCGGGCCTGGCCCGGATCGGGGCGCTCAGCGCGGTCTATGTCGCGCTGATGTTCCTGGTGGTGCGGCCGCTGGTGGCCCGGCTGGTGTGGCGGTGGGCGGCCATGGAGCGCTGGAGCCTGCTGCTCGCGGTGCTGTGCGCGGGGGTGTTCGCGTCGTCGTGGCTGACCTCGTGGATCGGCATCCACCAGATCTTCGGCGCGTTCCTGTTCGGCTTCGTCATGCCGCGCGAACCCAGGCGGGTGCTCGCGGCGCACCTGCGCCGGCCGCTGGACGACGTCAGCCTCATCCTGCTGCCGGTGTTCTTCATCGTCACCGGTCTCGGTGTCGACCTCGGCGCCCTGACCGCGGCCGACTGCCTGGGGCTTGCCCTGGTCATCGGCGTGGCCTGCGCGGGCAAGCTGCTGGGCGCGATCGTCCCGGCGCGGCTGTCCGGCCTGTCCTGGCGCGAGTCCAAGGACCTGGGCGTGCTGATGAACACCCGTGGCCTGACCGAACTCATCATCCTCAACGCCGCCGTGAGCCTCGGCGTGCTCGACGGACGGATGTTCACCATCCTGGTGATCATGGCCCTCGTGACGACGGCGATGGCGGCCCCGCTGCTGTCCCGGCGCGAGCACCTCACGGCCGGCGCGACCCGGAAGGTTCCTCCACCCGTCGCGGACGCGACCGCGCCGCACACCTGACGAGAGGGCTCACGTGATACCCGTCCAGCCGTTGTCACAGCACGGCCGACACCTGCAGCAGCCGCCGGTCGACGGCCATGCGCTGCGCAGGGTGTGCGGCAACTTCGCCACCGGCGTCACCGTCATCACCACCGGCGGCCCCGAGGACGGCGCCGCCACCACGGTGAACTCCTTCACGTCCGTCTCGCTCGACCCGCCGCTGGTGCTGTTCTGTCTGCACCGGCAGTCCCGGCTGCGCCCCGCCCTCCAGAAGTCCGGGGGCTTCGTGGTGAACTTCCTGACGCGCAGTCAGGCAGGGCTCGCATGGAAGTTCGCGGGCCGTGAGTCGGCACGCCTGGCGGAGGTCCCGCACCACCGCTCCGCGAGCGGACTGCCGGTCCTCACCGAGGCGTTGGCGTTCCTGGAGTGCCGTCTCACCGACGAGTACGACGGCGGCGACCACGCCATCCTGCTCGGCGAGGTCACCGGCCTGGGCACCTCCACCGCAAAGGCCGACCCCCTGGTCTTCTACCAGGGCGCCATGCGCGTCCTCGACACCGATGCCCCCGCGCCCGCCCGCGGTTAGCGGGCGCCGCACGTCATCACTGCACGGAGGCCGGGGGGTCCGCCTCGTCGAACTCCTGCCTGGCCCGCTCGACCTTCTTGAGGTTCTCCGTGGACCACTCGGCGAGGTGGGCGAAGATCGGCGCCAGACTGCGGCCGAGTTCGCTGATCTCGTACTCGACCCGGGGCGGCACCTCGGGGTGGTACGTGCGCACGACCAGCCCGTCACGCTCCATCTGACGCAGCCGCTGGGTGAGCACCTTCGGCGTGATGGTGCGGATGTTGCGCTGGAGTTGGACGAAGCGCTGCCGGCCGAGCGCGTGCAGCGTCCACAGGATCGGTGTCGTCCAGCGGCTGAAGACGATGTCGACCACCGGGGAGACCGGGCACGCCAGTTCCGAATCGACCTTCCCGCCTCGCGCGGCCGTGCTGCCCATGGCTCCGGTGCTGCCCATTCGGTCCCTCCCGGGAAGTCACTTTCCTCTAGGTACCTACTTTACCCAGGATGCTAGCTTCCCGAAAGACGGTGAGCGGACCACCGCTCCCGGCTCCGCGCCATGTCCGTCCCGTCCGGCTTTCTCCGCCGGCTCTCCCGTCCCTATGGAACCCGTCCGTCATCTCCACAAGGAGCGACATGTCGACCCATGAGTCGTTGCGCCTTCCCCCCGTCACCGACGATTCGGCCCCGCCGCGCCGCCCCGGACTCATCCTGGCGTTCCTCTGCCTGGCCGGCTTCATGACCTTCCTCGATGTGTCGATCGTCAACGTGGCCCTGCCGACCATCGAGGACGAACTGCACATCTCCCAGACGTCCCTGCAGTACATCGTCACCACGTACGGCATGCTGCTCGGCGGCTTCCTGCTGCTGGCCGGCCGGCTCGCCGACGCCTTCGGGCGCCGCCGGATGCTGCAGACCGGCCTGATCCTCTTCGCCCTCGCCTCGCTGTTCGCCGGGCTCGGGCAGAGCGCGGCCATGCTGATCGTGGCGCGCGGCGCCCAGGGCCTCGGCGCCGCGTTCATCGCGACCGCCGCGCTGTCCCTGCTCGCCAACAACTTCGAGGAGGGCGCCGAGCGCAACAAGGCGCTGGGTGCCTGGGGCGCGCTCAGCGGTATCGCCGCCGTCGCCGGCGTCACCCTGGGCGGCGTGCTCACCGACGGTCCGGGCTGGCGCTGGATCTTCTTCGTCAATGTGCCGATCGGCCTGGTCTGCGCGGTGATCGCGCCGAAGATCGTCGGCGAGAGCCGCGCGGCGGAGCGCAGCCGCTCCTTCGACGTAGCCGGTGCCGTGACGCTGACCGCCGGTCTCGTCCTGCTGATCTTCACCCTCGGCCAGACCGTCGACGACTCGGACGTCCCGATGGGCCGTGTCTACGGCGGCTTCGCCCTCTCGGCGGTCCTCCTCGTCGCGTTCGTGCTGATCGAGCGGCGCACCGAGGCCCCGCTGATCCCGCTCGGCGTCTTCAAGCGCAAGTCGCTGCGGGCCTCCAACGTCGTCGCCGTCCTGCTCCTGGGCACCTGCGTCACGCTGTTCTTCTTCGCCAGCCTGTTCATGCAGCAGGTCCTCGGCTGGTCGGCCCTGAAGACCGGTCTGGCCTACGTCCCGCTCGCGGTGATCGTCGCGGTCGGCGCGGGCGTCGCCTCCCAGCTGGTGACCAAGGTCGCCGCGAAGCCGGTGCTGATGACCGGCCTGACGCTGACCAGCGTCGGCATGTTCCTGCTGTGGCGGGCCCCGTCCGACGCCTCCTACGCCGTGGATCTGCTGCCCGCGTTCCTGCTCTCCGGTCTGGGTCTCGGTCTCTCGTTCGTCCCGGTGCAGGTCGCCGCGTTCACCGGCACCCAGGAGGACGAGTCCGGTCTGTCCGCCGGTCTCATCAACACCGCGCAGGAGGTCGGCGGCGCCCTGGGCCTCGCCGTGGCCGCCACCTACGCCTTCCGCCAGGTCGAGCAGCTGACCAAGTGGGCGGACGGGGTGCCGGCGCGGGTCACCGAGGCGCGCACCGAGGTCTTCCACGACGCGTTCCTCGCGGGCGCCTGCTTCGCCGCGGCCGGCCTGCTCCTCACGCTGATCCTGCTGCCCTTCACCAGGGCGTCGGACCAGCCGGCCGCCGCTCCCGCCCACGCCTGAGATCGGAACCCCGCCACAGATCGGAACCACGCCATGCCGACGTCACCCCGGTTGTCCCCCGCGGCCGAGGACTTCCTCGCCGAGAACCATCTGTGCACCTTCACCACGCTCCGCCCCGACGGCTCTCCCCATGTGACGCCCGTGCGCTTCACCTGGGACGGTGCGGCGGGCCTGGCGCGGGTCATGACCGCGGTGACACGGCGCAAGGCCAGGAACCTGCTGGCCGCGCCCGGCAGCCGGGCCTCCCTCTGCCAGACGGTGGGGCCGCACTGGATCACCCTCGAGGGCACCGCCACCGTCAGCGACGACCCCTTACGGATCCAGGAGGGGGTGCGCCAGTACGCCAAGCGGTACTGGACGCCGCCGCCGGAGCCGCCGGGCCTGGTCGTGATCGAGATCGAGGTCGACCGGGTGCTGGGCCTGCTCTGAGGCCGACCGAGGGTGCCGGAAGTCGACTTCCGGCACCCTCGCGTATTTCCGCTGTCTGACGCAGCTGCAGAACCTCTGACGAAACTTGTCAGAGACCTGTACTTTCCGCCGTTCAGCTTCCCGGACTCCCCCGGAATACTGGAGAAAATCCACTGGGAGAGGAAACATGGATAACTTTCATGCCGACGTGATTGTCGCCGGGGCCGGCCCCTCCGGACTCATGCTCGCCGGTGAACTCCGCCTGGCTGGGCTGTCGGTGGTCGTACTCGACCGCCTGGCCGAGCCCATGCAGCAGTCCCGGGCGCTCGGCTTTTCCGCCCGTACCATCGAGGAGTTCGGCCAGCGCGGACTTCTCGATGAATTCGGCCAACTCGAGACGATACCCTTCGGGCATTTCGGTGGACTGCCCATTGACTATCGCATCGTCGACGGCGGCAATTTCGGCGTCCGCGGTGTTCCGCAGTCGCGGACCGAGGCCATTCTGCATGCGTGGGCGACCGGTCTCGGTGCCGAGATCCGCCGCGGGCACGAGGTCGTCGGCATGACCCAGGACGACTCGGGCCTCGCGGTGGAGGTCGCCGCCGCCGACGGCGTCGAAACGCTGCGCGCCGCCTACCTGGTCGGCTGTGACGGTGCCCGCTCCACCGTGCGCCGCCTGGCCGGCATCGACTTCCCCGGCACCAACGCCACCATCGAGATGCTCATGGCCGACGTCGCCACCAACCAGCTGCGCATCCGCCCGACCGGCGAGGTCGGCGAGTCCGGCATGGTCGTGGTGCTCCCGCTCGGCCCGCGGGCCACCCGCGTCGTCGTCTTCGAACGCGGCGCCGGCGTCCGCCCGACCCAGGAAGCGCCCACGTTTCCCGAGGTCGCCGCCGCCTTCCAGCGCGTCACCGGCGAGGACATCACCGGCCACCAGCCGCTGTGGACCAGCTACTTCACGGACGGCAGCCGCCAGGCCGCCGAGTACCGCCGGGGCCGGGTCTTCCTCGCGGGCGACGCCGCCCACATCCATCTGCCCATCGGCGCCCAGGGCATCAGCGCCGGCGTCGGCGACGTGGTGAACCTCGGCTGGAAACTGGCCGCCTCGCTCAAGGGGTACGCGCCCGAGGGCCTCCTGGACACCTACATGTCCGAGCGCCACCCCGTCGGCGCGCGCATCGTCGCCAACACCCTCGTACAGCGATCCCTCTATCTCGGCGGCCCCGAGATGCAGCCGCTGCGCGAGCTCTTCGGCGAGCTGGTCGGCATCGAGGAGGTCCGCCGCCACCTCGTCGGCCTCGTCACCGGCCTGGACATCGCCTACGACATGGGCGAGGGCGAACACCCGCTGCTCGGCCGCCGGTTGCCCGACCAGGAGCTGCTGGTCGGCGACGAGAAGACCAGCACGTACGAACTGCTCAACCGCGGCCGCCCGCTCCTGCTGAACCTGCGCGGGGGCGACGCCCTCACCGAGGCCGCCGCCGGCTGGGCCGACCGCGTCGACGTCGTCGCCGCCTCCCGGCCCGACCCCGCGGCCCCCGCCGCCGACCTGCTGGTGCGCCCCGACGGCTACATCGCCTGGATCGGCACCGACGGCTCGACCGACGGTCTCACCACGGCCCTTCAGCGCTGGTTCGGCGTATCCGCAGACAGCTGACCGCACACCCGGCCGGCGCCGACGACCTGCGCCGACGGACCGTCAGAAGAGGAGTTCCGAGTTGACCGGGAAGGCCGAGACAGAGATGCCCACCAAGGCCGGCACAGAGAAGGCCACACAGAAGCAGGCCCCGAAGGCCGGCGAGCACACCGAGTGCGACGTCATCATTCTGGGCGCCGGGATCGGCGGCTCGATCACCGGCGCGATCCTGGCCCGGCAGGGCGCCAAGGTGGTGCTCGTCGACGCCGGCCAGCACCCGCGGTTCGCCGTCGGTGAGTCCCAGAACCCGCAGCTCGTGGAGTGGCTGCACATCCTCGCCGTGCGCTACGGCGTCCCCGAGATCAAGCACCTGCTCGACATCAAGGCGGTCACCGAGCACATCGGCGCCCACCACGGCAGGAAGCAGAGCTTCGGTTTCGTGCGGCACGTCCCCGACCGGGAGCCGGATCCGCGCGAGGCGACGATGTTCGTCATCCCGAAGATGCTGACCGAGGCGTCGCACATGTTCCGCCAGGACACCGACACCTACTACTTCAACGTCGCCGCCAAGTACGGCTGCACCCTGCGGCAGAACTGGCGCGCCACCGACCTGGACTTCGACGACGACGGCGTGACCGTCACCGGCCACAGCGGCGAGGTCTTCCGCGCCAAGTACCTCATCGACGCCAGCGGCTTCCGCTCGCCGCTGGCCCAGAAGTTCGACCTCCGTGACAAGCCCTCGCGGATCAAGCACCACGCGCGCTCCCTGTTCACGCACTACGTCGGCATCAAGCCGTACGACGACGTGTGCAACTACCCCGAGGCGCTGCGGCCCCCGGCCGAGTCCCCGTTCCACGGCGGCACCCTGCACCATCTGATCGAGCGCGGCTGGTTCTGGATCATCCCGTTCGACAACCACAAGGACTCCAGGAACCCGATGTGCAGCGTCGGCCTGACCTTCGACGAGCGGCTGTATCCGCAGCCCAAGGACAAGACCCCGGACGAGGAGTTCAACCACTACCTCGACATGTACCCGGCCGTGAAGCGCCAGTTCGAGGGCGCGCAGCGGGTGCGGGAGTGGATCTCGACGCCGGACCGGATCCAGTACTCGTCCCGGCAGACGGTCGGTGACCGCTGGTGCCTGATGTCGCACGCGGCCGGCTTCGTCGACCCGCTGTACTCCCGCGGTCTGTCCAACACCTTCGAGGTGGTGGACGCGCTGTGCTACCGCGTCCTGGAGGCGCTGCGCGACGACGACTTCTCCGCCAAGCGGTTCGAGTACGTCGAGCGCCTGGAGCAGGGGCTGCTCAAGTACAACGACATGATCGTCGACAGCTCGTACATCGCGTTCTCCCACTTCCGGCTCTGGAACGCGGTGTTCCGGGTGTGGGCCTGCTTCACCACGCCCGCCACCATGCGGCAGATCCAGGCCCGCCAGGAGTTCACCCTGGACGGCGACGACCGCCACTTCCGGGAGATGGAGAACTCCCCCTACCCGGGCCTGTGGTGGCCCGACAGCCACGCCTTCAAACACCTCCTCGACGTCACCCACGAGACCTGTGTGCGCTACGAGGAGGGCGAGATCGACGGCGACAAGGCGGCGGACCTCGTCTTCCAGGCCATCAACGACTGCGAGTCGGTCAACACGCCCTTCGGCTGGAAGGACGGCGAGGACCACCGCTTCTACCGGGCCACCACTCCCACGATGGTCAAGTTCATGTGGTGGGCGAGCACCAACGGCCCCAAGGAGATGCGGGACCTCGGCCGCTCGATGCTCAAGGGCGTCGCCAAGTCCGCCGTACGCGGCCGCAAGGTCTCCTGACCGCCGCCGGACCACTCCGACCGGCCCGCACGGGGCGCGGTGCACCCCCACGCGCCGGCCCCGTGCGGGCCCACTCACCGACCTCTCTCCACCCCACCCGCATCGACTCTGGGACACCGTGTGATCAGTCGTAGAACCCTGCTCGGCGCCGGCTCGGCCGCCGCCGGACTCTCCCTGCTGCCCGCGGCCCCGGTCGCCGCCGAAGGCTCGACGACGCCGTGGAGCCGGCTCGCGGCCAGGCTCTCGGGCCGGCTCGTGCTGCCCACCGACCCCTACTACACCGTCGCCCGCCAGGTGGAGCTGGGCCAGTTCGACGCCGTCGACCCGCAGGCGGTCGCGTACTGCGCGAGCGCGGCGGACGTCTCGGTCTGCGTGCGCTTCGCCCAGGACCAAGGCGTCCGTACGGCGGTCCGCAGCGGCGGCCACAACTACGGCGGCTGGTCCACCACCCCGGGCATGATCATCGACGTGTCCCGGCTCAACGCCGTTGCGGTGAAGAGCACTTCGGCGGTGGACATCGGCCCGGGCGCGCAGAACGTCAACATCCTCAACGCGCTCGCCCCGCACCACCTGGTGGTCAGCGAGGGCGGCTGCCCGACCGTGTGCGCCGGCGGTTTCCTCCAGGGCGGCGGCTTCGGCTTCCTGACCCGGCCGACGGGCATGGCCTGCGACGCGGTGACCTCCGCCGAGGTGGTGCTCGCCGACGGCCGCGTGGTGACCACGTCGGCGCAGCAGTACCCGGACCTGTTCTGGGCGATCCGCGGCGGCGGTGGCGGCAACTTCGGCATCGTCACCCGCTTCACGGTCACCCCGCACAGCGGCGACCAGATGGCCATGAGCAACCTGATCTTCCCCTACGACCGCATGGCCGACGTCCTCGACGGCGTCGCCCGGTGGCTGGTGGACGCCCCGCACACCATCGGCGGCGGCGCCTACCTGGTGCAGCCCGACGCCGCTCCCGGCTCGGTGCCGCAGGCCAACGTCTTCCTCGCCTCCCGCGGCACACCCACCGAACTGGCCGGTGAGGCCGCCCGGTTGATCGCCCTGACCGGTGCTCCCCTGCAGCGCCAGGACGGCGTCATGACGTACCAGCAGCTCATGATGATGATCTTCGGCTGCGCCACTCTCACCGAGGCCCAGTGCCAGCGCTCCGAGAAGACCCCCGAGGGCACGCTGTCCCGCCCGGCCTACGGCCTGGAGCGCACGCGTATGGGCAGTGAGCCGTATGCGGCGAGCGGCTGGGCGGACGTGATGACGGCGTTCGACGCCAACCGCAGGGCGGGGCAGGCCCGTTACCTGGACCTCCACTTCTTCGGGGGCGCCGCGAACGACGTGTCGCGCACCGCCACCGCGTACGTGCACCGTGACGCGCTGTTCTCGGTGAACTACCGGGTCCTGATCAACGACCCTGCCCAGGTGACCGACGAGGCCAGGTCGGTGGCGAACTCCTGGGCCGACAACGGCTTCGCGACGGTCGACCCGCTGTCGAACGGCGAGACCTACCAGAACTGGATGGACCCCTCGCTGAAGGACTGGAAGGAGTCGTACTACGCGGAGAACTACGCGCGGCTGACCCGGATCAAGTCCAAGTACGACCCGTACCGCTTCTTCCGCTTCCCGCAGTCCATAGGCACCCCCTGACAGCCCGCGAGGCCGCCGGACAACGGGGTCCGGCGGCCTGGCGGGTCAACTGCCGTACGGGATCAGGGCTTACGGCCGTACCAGCCGACCAGGCGGTCGATGGCGGGGGCGTCCTCCGGGACGTCCACCACGGGGCCGAACGGCACCTGGCCGCCGCGCGGTTCGCGGGGCACGGCACGGTGCATGGCGGCCAGCGGAGCGGCCAGGACGGCCTCGTCCCACTCGGGGTTCTGGCCGGTGGCGCTGGCCAGGTCCCAGGTGTGCAGCACGAACTCGTTGGTGTAGATGATCGCGGCGACGGCGCCGGGGACGGGCCCCCAGGGCAGGCCGATCTCCCGGCCCAGGATCGCCGGGTCCGACCAGACGGACCTGAGCTTGTCGGCCCCGGCCGCCCAGGCCTCGGCCCAGGCGCCGTCGGCGACGTCCTCGGCGAAGTGCGGAACGCTGAAGAACTGTCCGCCGGCGCCGATCACGGCAACCCTGCGGACCACGGAGACAAGGTGATTGGACAGTTGACGCACCGAGTAGTCCGGACACGGCGTGGTGCCGTCGTAGTGCTCGGGCCGCACCGCGGCGAGCACGTCACCGGCCAGACCGACGGCCTTCAGCAGTCCGTTGCGGGGATCGGCGAGGGGCGGCGCGGCAGAGGTGTTCGGAGCGTTCGTGGGGTTCGTCATGTCCTCGAGTCTCCGGGCCAAACAGGACACCCTCCGGCCACTTTCCACGAAAGGCTGATCACTGATGCGAGCTGACCGACTGGTGGCGGCCCTGCTCTTCCTCCAGGCGCGCGGCCGGGTGACCGCCGCGGAACTCGCCGCCGAGCTGGAGGTCTCCGAACGCACCGCCCGACGCGACCTGGAGGCCCTGACCGCCTCCGGCGTCCCGGTGTACGCGCAGCGCGGCCGGGGCGGCGGCTGGCGTCTGGTCGGCGGTGCACGGACGGACCTGACCGGACTCTCCGCACCGGAGGTCCAGGCGCTGTTCCTGGCGGCGGGCGCATCGGCGGCCTCCCCCGAACTGCGGTCCGCATTACGGAAGTTACTGCGCGCCGTACCGGAACCGCTGCGCCCGCACGCCGAGGCGGCTGCCCGGGCACGGATCGTCGACGACCTGGACTGGTCGCGTACGGCCGTGATGGCGGACGGCGTGCACCATACGGCCCTGGAGCGGGCGGTGCTGGACGGCGTGCGGGTCCGGCTCGGCTACGCCCGCCCCGGCGGCGTACCCCGCGAACGCACCGTGGACCCGCTCGGTCTGGTCCTCAAGGCGGGCCACTGGTACCTGGTGGCCGGCACCCCGGACGGGCTGCGCTCCTTCCGGCTGGACCGGGTGATCTCGGCGGAGCCGACCGACGAGCCGGTTCGGCGGCCCGCCGACTTCGATCTGGCGGCCGCCTGGCGCACTTTGGTCACCCGGCTCGAGGACCGGCTGCTCGCCACGACGGTGACGGCGCGGGCGGAGCAGGACGCCCTGCCGTTGCTCCAGCGGCTGTTCGGCGGGCGGTTGAGCATCGGCCGGCTGCTGGCGGACGGCCGGCGGGAGATCGAGGCCGCCGGACCGTCGGTGGAGGTACTGGCCGCGCAGCTGGCGGGCCTGGGGGCCCGGGTCGAGGTGGTGGGTCCACCCCTGGCGCGCGAGCACCTGGCCCGCCTCGGCCGCACCCTCACGGCGCGCTACGAGCCCCTGCGCGATGCCGCAGCAGCATAGTCACTTTCCTCTAGGTACCTACTATACCGAGGATGCTAACGTCTCGGACATCGCCCAACTCCACCCTTTATTCACGACTTTGGGAGTTCTCATGATCGTTGTTACCGGTGCCTCCGGAAATGTCGGCCGCCCGCTCGTCGAGGCGCTCGCCGCCGCGGGCGAGAAGGTGACGGCCGTGTCCCGCAATCCCCTCTCCCACGACCTCCCGGAGGGAGCTCGGCATGTCCGCGCCGATCTCGCCGATCCCGCCACCCTGGGTCCGGCCCTGGACGGCGCGGACGCCCTGTTCATCCTGCTGGCCGGCGAACTGCTCGGCGGCGGCGCACCCGCCGTCGACGTAGTGGCGGCGGCCAAGGAGGCCGGCGTGCGGCGCGTGGTGCTGCTCTCCTCGCAGATCAACGGCACCCGCCCTAACGCCCTTTCGCACGGCCGGCTGCGGGAGTTCGAGGAGGCCGTCCGCTTCTCCGGCCTGGACTGGACGATCCTGCGCCCGGGCGGCTTCGCCTCCAACGCCTACGCCTGGATGGAGTCCGTCCGCACACAGCGCACGGTGATCGCCCCGTTCGCCGACGTGGCGCTGCCGGTCGTGGACCCGGCGGACATCTCCGAGGTCGCCGCCGTGGTGCTGCGCGACGCGGGCCACTTCGGACAGACGTACGAGCTGACCGGCCCGGCCGCGGTCACCCCGCGCGAGCAGGCCGAGGCGCTCTCCGCGGCGCTCGGCGAGCAGGTGGGCTTCGTGGAGCTGACCCGCGATCAGGCGCGCGAGCACATGGCGCAGTTCATGCCCGAGCCGGTGATCGACGGCACGCTGGACATCCTCGGTGAGCCGCTCCCCGCCGAGCAGCGGGTCAGCGCCGACATCGAGAAGGTCCTCGGCCGCCCGGCCGGCCCCTTCGCGAGGTGGGCGCAGCGCAACGTCCACGCCTTCAAGTAGGTCCGGCGCCTTCGAGCAGGAGGCCCGACTCCCCAGCACCGCCCCGGATCCGGAAATTCCCCCGTACGGATCCGGGGCGGCCTTCTTCCCGAGCGACGCAGGGAGACCGTCATGGAAGCCGCAGCCACACAGGCCGAGACCGCGACCGCGGCACTGCTCCGTCTCACCCGCGAGGCTCCACCGGCGGACCCCGAGCAACTGGCGGACTGGCTGGACGCGTCCGCCGCGCAGCTCGGCACGGCCCTCACCCACCTGACGGCCCTGTGCGCCACCCTCCGCGACGCCACGCCGCTCAGCTTCCACCGCCCCCAACTGGCCGACTGCGCGGACCACTTGACCCGGGCGACAGCAAGCTGGAACCAGCTCCGGGCCGACCACGCCTGCCCCGGCGTCCTGTGACACCGGGGCAGCCGGCCCGAGCGCCCGTCAGCCCAGCCCCCAAGCGCGCCCCATCCGATACGCGGCACACAGGTTCACGTCGAGGATGTAAGACCCGGCGGTCCCGCACTGTTCGCTGCCGCTGCCGGGGTCGACGGGCTGCCCGTGCCCCATCCCCGTGATGCTGTACGTCTCGACGACGGCGTTTCCGCTCGCGTTCCGGAAGACCTGGTGCGGATACCCGGCGACGGTGTCACTCACGTCCGCCGTCTGGTCGGCCCCCTGCACATCGGTCCACTGCTTCATCAGGTCGGTCATGTTGACGGGCTTGACGGTGTAGTCGGCCGTGCCCTGGAAGACGGTGAGTGTGGGCCAGGGTCCGGTGTACCCGGGCCGGGCCGCCCGCACCCGGTCGCCCCACTGCTGCGCCGTCTGCGTGGCGCCGACGTACATGCACACCCATGGCGACCCGGCTGCCTGCGCACACCCGTACGGCAGCCCGGCGACGACGCCGCCCGCGGCGAATTTCTCCGGATAGTCGGCCATCATCACGGCGGTCATGCCACCGCCCGCGGACAGCCCGGTGACGTACACGCGCGAGGCGTCCCCGCCGACGTCGGCGAGCTGCCGGTCCAGCATCTGCGCGATGCTCGCGGCCTCGCCCTGGCCCCGCTCCATGTCCCCGCTCTGGAACCAGTTGAAGCAGTTCGACGCGTTGTTGCCGCTCGACTGCTGGGGCAGCACCACGGAGAACCCCCACCGGTCGGCGAGCTGGATCCACCCGCTCCCGGCCCCGTAACCGGCGGCGTCCTGTGTGCACCCGTGCAGCGCGACGACGACGGGCCGCCCGGACGGCAGCCCGTCGGGGACGTACCGGAACATCCGCAGCGCACCGGGATTCGACCCGAACCCGGTGACCTCCTGAAGGGAGGCGGCAGCGGCTCTGCCCGGGGTGAGGAAGGCAGCGATCAGCGCGACCAGAAGAGTCGCGAGGACGGTGACGTGACGTACGGCTCTGGTCTGTGTCATGGGGAGGGACCGTAGAAGCGTGAACCAGCCGCCGATATGTCGCCGGACCCCATAAACACAACGAGGGCCCGGTGGTCTGTGACCACCGGGCCCTCGTCATGACAAACATGGAGATTGTGGAGATGGCGGGAATCGAACCCGCGTCCAACGGTGCAGAATCAGGGCTTCTCCGTGTGCAGTTCGCTGAGATTTTCTCGGCCCCGGTGATCACGCGAACAAGTCGCCGACGGGCCCAGTCACTGTTTGATTTCCCATCGAACCCCGTGACCGGGCTCGATGGTTTAGTCCCCTAGATTATGCCAGGGTCCGGGTCGGGAACACTCCCGGGCTGACACCCGTTAGGGCCTTCACTCACTGCTTATTAGGCAGCGAGGGCGAAGGCGCGGGAATCGCTCTTGGAATTGGCGATTATTGGTTGCGACATATGGTTAACGAGATCATTGCCGCTTCCTCGACACGCTTCCCCTGTTTCAACAGCCGCTGTCGAAACCGATCATCCCCATGTTGTTTTTTCAATCCTCCGAGGAGGCCCTCCGGAGAGGGTTGCGCACCCGCTGTGAGGTGCAGTGCCATCGTACGTGACCAACGCGCACGCGTGCCACCGTATTCCCGCTCGGTACGCGCCCGCTATGCGCCCCGCTGCTTCCGCTTCGCCGACGCGATCGCCCGGTCCGACTCCCGCCGGTCCTGCTTCTCCCGCAGCGTCTGGCGCTTGTCGTACTCCTTCTTGCCTCGGGCGAGGGCGATCTCGGCCTTCGCGCGGCCGTTGCTGAAGTACAGGGCGAGGGGCACGATCGTGTGACCCGTCTCCTGGGACTTGGACTCCAGCTTGTCGATCTCCTCGCGGTGCAGGAGCAGCTTGCGCTTGCGGCGCACGGAGTGGTTGGTCCAGGTGCCCTGGTGGTACTCCGGGATGTGGGCGTTGTGCAGCCACGCCTCGCCCTGGTCGATCTGGACGAAGCCGTCGGTCAGCGAGGTCCGCCCCTCACGCAGCGACTTGACCTCGGTGCCGGTGAGCACGATCCCGGCCTCGTAGGTGTCGATGATCGCGTAGTCGTGCCGGGCCTTCTTGTTCTGGGCGACGATCTTGCGCTTGCCGCCCTTCTCGCCGTCCCTGGCCTTGCCGACCGTCGCACCGCCCTGTTTGGGCTGGTTTTCCTTCGGTACGTACATTCCCTTACTCATAGTGCTGTCCATTTTCGCACTACGCAGGGGTGTCCGGGCCAGCCTTTAATCGGCGTCGCCCAGTCCGCCGAGCACGGTCTCGGCACGCTCCACGGCGGCCTGGCCCGGCGCGGTGACGTCCAGGTCGGGGGTGATGCCCCGGCCGTCGACGCTGCGGCCGGAGGGGGTGCGGTAGTGCCCGACGGTGAGTTCGGCGACGGAACCACCGGGCAGCTCGCTCGGCATCTGCACCGAGCCCTTGCCGAAGGTGCGGGAGCCCACGACGACCGCGCGGCCGCGGTCCTGCAGGGCGCCGGTGAGCAGCTCGGCCGCGCTCATCGTGCCGCCGTCGACGAGCGCGACCAGGGGTCTGGTGGTGTCGCCGCCGGGATCGGCGTGCAGCGCCTGCTGCTCGCCGTTGACGTCGTACGTGGCGACGAGGCCGCCGTCGAGGAAGGCGGAGGCGGTGGTCACGGCCTCGGTGACCAGGCCGCCGGAGTTGCCGCGCAGGTCGAGGATGATCCCGGAGCCGACGGGTGCCTGCCGTACGGCGGTGCGGACGATGTCGCCCGTGCCCTTGGTGAACGCGGCGATCTTGATGACGGTGACCCCGCCGGCGAGCTTTCGAACGGTGACCGAGTCCGTGGACAGCAGGGCCCGGCGCAGGGTCTCGGTCCACGCGCGCGTGCCTCGCTGGAGGCCGAGCTTCACCGCCGTACCGGCGGGCGCGTCGGTGGCGTCGCCGCGCAGCAGGGAGACGACCTCGGTGACGGGCTGCCCGTCGACCTTCTCGCCGTCGATGCTGCGCAGCCGGTCGCCCCGGTGGATCCCGGCGGCGGCCGCGGGCGATCCGGAGGCCACCTTGGTCACCTCGATACGGCCGTCCTGCTCGCGTCGCGCCCACAGGCCGACCCCGGTGTACTGACCGTCGAGGGCTTCCTCGAACTCCTCGTACTCGCCCTGGGAGTAGACGGCGCCCCAGCGGTCCCCGCTGCGGCTGACGGCGCGCTCGGCGGCCTCCATGGGGGACTTGCCGTCGGCCATGGCCTCCTCGGCCGCCTTGGCCACTTCCTCGTGATGCCCGGCGGGAACGGCCGAACGGGCCGCGCCGGACGCGGACTTCCGGTCGGCCTCGGGAAAGGAGCCGGTCGCCGCGCCGGCCACGAGCACGCTCGCGAAGACCAATGTCAGGGCGGCCCCGCGGCGGATGCGGCGGGGCTGGCAGAACAGGTCACGACCTGACATGCCGGTGAGTCTAGGACAACGCGAAGGGCCGTACGGCCGGTTGACCGTACGGCCCCCTTGGCATGCGTCACACCTTCAGGTACTTGCGCAACGCGAAGAACCCGGCCAGCGCGGGCATCAGCAGACTCGTGGCGAGGATGAGCGGCAGCTTGGTCAGAACGGCGTCCCAGCCGATGAAGTTGATCAGATTCAGCTTGTGGGACAGGTCCAGGCCGTGGTCGATGATGAAGTACCGGGCGACCACCAGGAACCCGCAGGCGACCGTCCCGCCGATGAGCCCGGCGACCGCCGCCTCCATGATGAACGGCGCCTGGATGTAGAACCCGGAGGCGCCGACCAGCCGCATGATCCCGGTCTCCCGGCGCCGGCTGAACGCGGACACCCGCACGGTGTTGACGATCAGCATCAGCGCCACGACGAGCATCAGCGCCATGACGGCCCGGGCGGCCCAGTTCATGCCGTTCAGCAGCCCGAAGAGGTTGTCGAGGATCCCCTTCTGGTCCTGCACGGACTGCACCCCGTCGCGCCCGTCGAAGGCGGTGGCGATGACCTGGTACTTCTCCGGGTCCTTGAGCTTGATCCGGTACGACTCCTGCATCTGGTCCGGCGTGAGGGAGCTGGCCAGCGGGGAGTCGCCGAACTGCTGCTTGTAGTGCTTGTAGGCCGCGTCCTGCGACTCGTAGCTCACCTTCTGGACGACCGAGGTCATCTTGTCCAGGTCGGCGAGGATGTCCTTCTTCTGGTCGTCGGTCACCGCGCCCTTGGCGCAGTTGGGGTCGGACTCGGCGTCGCTCTTGTTGCAGAGGAAGATCGAGACGTTGACCTTGTCGTACCAGTAGCCCTTCATGGTGCTGACCTGGTCGCTCATGAGGAGCGACCCACCGAACAGGGCGAGCGACAGGGCGACGGACACGATGACCGCGAAGGTCATGGTCAGGTTGCGGCGGAGACCGACACCGATCTCGGAGAGTACGAACTGGGCGCGCATGGCGTCTTCTTCAGGCCTTTCCGTGGACGGTCGCGGTCAGTGCTGGTAGCCGTAGACGCCGCGTGCCTGGTCGCGGACGAGGCGGCCCTTCTCCAGCTCGATGACGCGCTTGCGCATCTGGTCCACGATGTTCTGGTCGTGCGTGGCCATCACGACGGTCGTTCCGGTCCGGTTGATCCGGTCGAGCAGCTTCATGATGCCGACGGACGTCTGCGGGTCGAGGTTGCCGGTGGGCTCGTCGGCGATGAGCAGCTTGGGCCGGTTGACGAACGCGCGCGCGATGGCCACACGCTGCTGCTCACCACCGGACAGCTCGCCCGGCATCCGCTCCTCCTTGCCGCCGAGTCCGACGAGGTCGAGCACCTGCGGCACGGACTTGCGGATCTCGCCCTTCGACTTGCCGATGACCTCCTGCGCGAAGGCGACGTTCTCCGCCACCGTCTTGTTCGGCAGCAGCCGGAAGTCCTGGAACACCGTTCCCAACTGGCGCCGCATGTGCGGCACCTTCCAGTTGGAGAGGCGCGCGAGGTCCTTGCCCAGGACGTGCACCTGACCGTGACTGGCCCGCTCCTCGCGGAGGACCAGCCGCAGGAAGGTGGACTTTCCGGAGCCGGAGGACCCCACGAGGAACACGAACTCGCCCTTCTCCACTTCCAGGGAGACATCCCTGAGTGCAGGACGGGTCTGCTTGGGGTAGACCTTGGAGACGTTGTCGAATCGGATCACGGATGCACCACGGGTCGCCGGGGGTAGATGTGCGTGACCATACGCGAGTCGGGTGTGCAACCGCAGGCGACGGTAGAGGTTGAGTGGGTCTTGCGCCTTTTGTACCGGGAAGGTCGGCGGGCGTAGGGGGCGCGGGGCCGTATCGGGGTGCGGCCGCACCGAGAGACGAGCCTCACCCACCCTCTGCGGGCGACCCCGCGCACCCTCCGGAGGAACCTGGCACAGTAGGTAGGGGAACGTTCTCGCCCCCGAGGACGTTGTCTACGTGGAACCGGCGCAAGGAGGGCGAGCGCATGACGTACGACCGGCTGGTGTGCGCGAACTGCGCGGCGCCCGTGAGCGAGGGCCGGTGCCCCGTGTGCCGCGCGAACCGCGAGCGGCTGCAACAGGAGAACTTCTTGGCGGGGCTCAACCCCATGGCGCTGATCGCGCTGCTGGCGGTGCTGATCGCAGCGGTGGCGCTGCTGGCGCACCAGACCGCATAGCGCGCGGCACAGGGGCACACAGACGCCCGAGGGGCCCGGAGCGTTGCACGCTCCGGGCCCCTCGTCGTACGTCGTCGTACACGTTCCGTGTACGGACGGCTACCGTCAGGCAGCCGCACCGCCGCGGCCGTTCACCAGACGCGGCAGCATGCGGAAGCCGATGCCGCCGGCGATCATCGTGGCGGCACCGACCAGCAGGAAGGTGGTCTGCCCGGCGCCGGTCTCGGCGAGCTGCGCACCGCTGCCCTGGGCCGAGGTGTCGGACGAGCCGGTGTCGGTGAGGGCCGAAGAGCCCTCCTCCTGCGCGGAGTTGTCGGAACCGCCGTCGGGGTCGGTGTTGTTGTTGCCGCCGGTGCTGCCATTGCCGCTGCCGTCGGTCGGGGCCGCGGTCGTGGGCTCCTCGGTCGGCTGCGTCGGCTCCTCGGTGGGCTCGGTGGGCTCCTCCGTGGGCTCGGTCGGCTCGTCGGTGGGGTCCTCGGTGGTCGGCGGGTCCGTCGGCAGCCCGGTCGGCTCCGTCGGCAGCCCGGTGGGCGGGTCCGTGGGGTCGTCGAGGCCGGTGTTGACGCTGACGCCCACACCGCTGTCGTCCACGCTCACGCCGATGTCCAGCGCGGAAGCGGCGCCGGCGGCGGTCAGGGAGGCGCCCGCGGCGATCACGGCACAGGCGGCCACCCGCGCGATCCGGATCCGCGTCTTCTTCGTCATGTGGTTGCTACCCCCAGTAGCTCATCGTCATTGAGGCGGCGCTCAGGGGCAGGCCGTGATCGACGGGGACAGCTACGTGAAAGCCCCCCGGTTCACATGCGCCCCAGAGATACGCATGCCACGCTTCACCCTTCCCATTTTTCAAAGCAACGTCAAGCCCATTGCGAGCGCAATGTCCAACTACGGGCTCAATGCCGGGCATTGAAGCGTGTGAGTGTGATGTAAAACCCAGACATCGCAAGCGGAAGCGGGCACACAAAAGGCAACTGCCGCCCGGAGGACGACAGTTGCCTTGTCGACAAACTTACTTCTCCCGCTGCTTGCGCCAGCGAATTCCGGCCTCGAGGAACCCGTCGATCTCGCCGTTGAACACGGCCTCCGGGTTGCCGACCTCGAACTCGGTGCGCAGGTCCTTGACCATCTGGTACGGGTGCAGCACGTACGACCGCATCTGGTTGCCCCAGGAGTTGCCGCCGTCGCCCTTGAGGGCGTCCATCGCGGCCTGCTCCTCCTGGCGACGCCGTTCGAGCAGCTTGGCCTGGAGCACGTTCATCGCGCTCGCCTTGTTCTGGATCTGCGAGCGCTCGTTCTGGCAGGAGACGACGATGCCGGTGGGGAGGTGGGTGAGGCGCACCGCGGAGTCGGTGGTGTTGACGCCCTGGCCGCCGGGCCCGGACGACCGGTACACGTCCACGCGCAGCTCGGACTCGTCGATCTCGATGTGGTCGGTCTGCTCGACCACGGGCAGCACCTCGACGCCCGCGAAGGAGGTCTGGCGACGCCCCTGGTTGTCGAAGGGCGAGATGCGCACGAGCCGGTGGGTGCCCTGCTCGACCGAGAGCGTGCCGTAGGCGTACGGCACCTGCACGGCGAAGGTGGTCGACTTGATGCCGGCCTCTTCGGCGTACGACGTCTCGTAGATCTCGGTCTTGTAGCCCTTCTGCTCCGCCCAGCGCAGGTACATCCGCTGCAGCTTCTCGGCGAAGTCGGCGGCGTCGACGCCGCCCGCCTCGGCGCGGATGTTGACGAGCGCCTCGCGGGAGTCGTACTCGCCGCTGAGCAGGGTCCGGACCTCCATCTCGTCCAGCGCCTTCCTGACGGCGGCGAGCTCGGACTCGGCCTCGGCACGGGTGTCCGGGTCGTCCTCCTCCTCGGCCATCTCGAAGAGCACCGCGAGATCGTCGATCCGGCCGCGCAGCGCCTCGGCCTTCCTGACCTCGGCCTGCAGATGGCTCAGCTTGCTGGTGATCTTCTGCGCCTCGTCCGGGTTGTCCCACAGGGACGGCGCGGCCGCCTGCTCCTCGAGCACGGCGATGTCTGCCCTCAGCCTGTCGAGGTCCAGAACGGCCTCGATCGACTCCATGGTCGAGGAGAGGGACTTGAGCTCTTCGGAAACATCGACGACTGCCACGCCTCCAGCGTAACGGCTCCGCCAAGCGGGGAGCGCCGGGTGGCTGCCGCCGCCGAGGAAGGCGGCGAGGCACCCGGCGCCGCAGTGGGCGTGACCTGGGGGCTGCTTCTTCGGGACGGGTGCTTCGGCCTGAACGGCCTCGTCCTCAAACGCCGGACGGGCCGAGAGTGCCGACCCGGCGCTCGAAGGGGCCCGTCACGGCGAAGCCGGTGCCGAGTTCTTCGTGTCCTGGGGGGTCGCCCCGGCGTCGTCGCCCGAGGTGGCCAGCCACGTGCCCACGCCGGCCGCGGCCACCAGCAGGGCCGCGGCCACCCCCAGCACCAACCGCCGTCTTCGCGTCACCGCCCGGTGCCGGGCGGACCCGGGCCGCGGCGCTCCCGCCGCCCGCGGCGCCCGGGCCGTCCCGCGCGCACCCCCGGCCAGCTCGTCGGGCGCCGGCACCCTCATCGACGTATGCGTGTCCCGGTTGGAGTCGGCCGGCTTCGCGCCCGGTACCAGCGGCACCGCGCCCCGCCGTACCCGCTCGCGCGCCGGGGCCGCGGCCTCTCCGGGCGCCGCCTCCGATTCCTCCTCCGGCTCCGTGTCCGGTTCGTCCACGTCGAGCGGAGGCATCCCCGCGACCAGCGGCAGCAGTTCCCGCAGCCGGGCGCCCAGCTCCGACGCCCGCAGGCGCGAGGCCGGTGCCTTGGCCAGGCACTGCACGAGCAGCTGCCACAGTTCGTCCGGAATCCCCGGCAGCGGGACGACGGTCTCCGTGACGTGCCGGCGCAGCACGGCACCGGGGTGACCGCCGCCGAAGGGCGTGAAGCCCGCCAGCAGTTCGTAGAGGACGGTCGCGAGCGCGTAGATGTCCACCGCCGCCCGCGGGGGCAGGCCCTCCACGATCTCCGGGGCGAGGTAGTCCGGCGTACCGATGATCTTCGTGGCACGGGTGCGGCGCGGGGAGTCGATCAGCTTCGCGACGCCGAAGTCGGTCAGCAGCGCCGGGTGCGAACCGCCCGGGCCGAGCGGCCCCTGCATGTCCAGCAGTACGTTCTCCGGCTTGACGTCCCGGTGCACGACCCCCGCCGCGTGCGCGGCCGCGAGGCCGTCCGCGACGTCGGCCACGATCGCCACCGCCGCCGCGGGCGCGAGTCGCCGCTCGCGGTCGAGGCGGGTGCGCAGATCGGTGCCGCGGACGAGGTCCATGACCAGCGCGAGGTCGTTGCCGTCCACCACCAGGTCGCGGACAGAGACGACGTGCGGATGGTCCAGGCCGAGCAGCGCCGTGCGCTCCTGCACGAAGCGTCCGACGAGTTCCTGGTCGGACGCGAGATCCTCGCGCAGCAGCTTGACGGCGACGGGACCCTCGGGTCCCTCACCCAGCCACACCGTGCCGGCGCTGCCCCGCCCCAGGATCTGGTTCGCGGTGTACCGGCTGCCGATCTTCCGTGCCAAGACTGCTCCTACCGAGGCGTGTCGATCGCTGCTGCGCCATCCAGGGGGACAACCCCCGGACCCCCAGCCGACAAAACTACGCGCCAGAAGAGCCAACCTTCACTGCGGAGACGGAAATCACCCGCCAGGTGTCGACAAATCACCAAGCTCGCTGCTCAGTTGCCGCCGCTGCCGCCGCCCAGGTCGCTCAGTTTCCCGATCCAGCCGGTCACGGTGTCGAACATGGCGGTCAGCTGCTGCCAGTAGCTCTTGGTCGTGCCGATCCACTCCTGGAGCGGGCTCAACTCCCAGACCAGCCAGCCCGCGACGAACAGGATGACGATCGTGAACAGACAGCCCTTCAGGCAGCCGAGACCGGGGATCTTCATCCGGTTCGCGCTGCGCTGCCGCGGCTGCCGGGGCTCACGCGCGGGCTGCTGCGGCTGCTGCGGAGGCGCGTACCGCTGAGGCTGCTGGTGCTGCGGCGGGGCGTACTGCTGCGGCTGCTGCTGCGGATAGCCGTAACCCTGCGGCGGGCGCTGCTGCGGCCTCTGCTGCTGGGGCTGCTGGGGCCGCTGCTGCGGGCGGGCGACCTGCCGCTGGGGGCGGCGGCGCAGCGGGTCCTGGTTGGGGTCGAGGTACTGCTGGACCTGTGTCTGCTCGTTGCGGTCGCGGGCGGCGCGCAGCTGGTTCTGCCAGGGGTGCGGCTGCTCGGGCTGCTGCCCCGGCTGACCCTGCGGCACCGGCGGCATGACGGCGGTCGGGTCGGCGGCCCCGGTGTTCGGGAGTACGGCGGTGGGGTCGGCGGCGCCCACCGGGCCCGGTCCGCCGGTGTGCGGCAGATAGCTGGTCGCGGCGTTCGGGTCGTACGAAGCCGCGCCCTGGGGCAGCACCTGCGTGGGGTCGGCCGAGCCGGGGACTGCCGCGGGTGCCGGGTCGGGGACCAGCAGCGCCCCGACGGCCTCGGCGGCGGCGATCTGCGCGGGGTTCGCGTGCACGCCGATGCCCTCGGCGACGACGCGCAGCCCGCGCGCGAGGTTCTCGGCGCTGGGCCGCTCGTCCGGGTTCTTGCGCAGACAGCGCTCGATGACCGTCCACAGCGGGTCGGGGACGGTCGAGGGGCGGCGGGGCTCGGCGCTCAGGTGCTGGTGCAGGACTTCCAGGGCCGATCCGCCGCCGAAGGGGGGACGGCCGGTGACCAGCTCGTACATCAGGATGCCGGCGCCGTAGATGTCGACGGCGGAGGTCTGCGGGCGACCCTCGGCGCCCTCCGGCGCGACGTACGCGGGCGTGCCGACGAACTCGTGCGTCCGTGTGAGGCCCGGGGAGTCGGCGAGGCGGGCGATGCCGAAGTCGGTGAGCATCGGGTGCATCTGCCCGCCGTTCTGCCTGAGCAGGACGTTGGCGGGCTTCAGGTCGCGGTGGACGACGCCGTCGGCGTGGCTGGCGGCGAGCGCGTCGGCGATCTGGGCGGTGAGCAGGGCGGCGCCGACGGGGCTGAAGGGGCCGTTCTCGCGCAGGTAGCGGTGCAGGTCGGGGCCTTCGACGAGGTCCATGACCAGCGCCAGCAGATCACCCTCGACCACCAGGTCGCGGACCCGGACGATGTTCGGGTGGGTCAGGCGCAGCAGGACCGAGCGCTCTCGGAGGAACCGCATCACGATGTCGGCGTCGCTCGCGAGCTCTTCCTTGAGAACCTTGATCGCGACGGTCTCGCCGGGCTGACCGGGCACGGCGGCCTCGGCCCCCGCGGTCTCTCGCTGGCGGGCCCGCCAGACGGTGCCCGTGGCGCCGCGTCCGAGCGGCTCCTCGAGCAGATACTTGCTGCCTACCGGCCGCACGTCATGTGCTCCCTGCTGCTTGCTTACCGTTCCGACCCACTGTAGTGCCGCCGCGCGCGGCACCCACCTGTCGCCGTCCCAGCGTCTTACGTACGCCTCCCCGTGCATGTTCGAAGGAAAGACGCTCGACTCGGTCGGCCGGTTGCCCGAAGCAGACGTGACCGATCTCAAGCGGTCTCCGGTACGTCATCTGTCAGGCACTTTTACGGGCAGAGCCGACCAATCAAGATCACTTGCCCCGGAGCGGCGGGCACGTTGTCAGTGGCAGGTGCGAGGATGCGTGCAGTACTGGCCGATGTGCTCGTGGTGGGGGTGGGGATGTCCGCGCCCGCGCAGAAGGGACCGCTGACGGCGATGCAGATCCGGCTGACCGTCGTAGACCCGCTGGGCCCGCCCGACCGGGCGCGGGGCCGCACCGCGAGCTGCGACGTGCTGGTCACGGCGCCCGCCGGCACGGCCCTGTCCGCGGTGGCATCGGCACTGGCCTCGGCGGTCGCGGGCGACGGGAGCGCCGGCCAGCCCGAGCGGACCCGCGAGTCCGGCGGCCCGGTGGTGCTGTTCGCGGGCGCGGAGCGCCTGGACGACCGGCGCTGCACCCTCGGCGAGCCCCCGCTGATCGACGGCGCGGTGCTCTCCCTGGGCGCCCCGGCCGAGCCCGAGCCCCACCCGGAGCTGGACGACGCCCCGACCCAGCTGCATGTGATCGCGGGCCCCGACGCGGGCGGCGTCCACCTCCTGCACGGCGGCGAGATCCGCATCGGCCGCTCCGCCGACGCCGACGTCCCGCTCGACGACCCGGACGTCTCCCGCCTCCACTGCGCGGTCACGGTCGCGGCCGACGGCCACGTCTCGGTCGCCGACCTCGACTCCACGAACGGCACGACGCTGGACGGCACCCGCGTGAGCGCCCGCCGGGTGCGCTTCGCGCCGGGCGGGCTGCTGCGCATCGGGGAGTCGGCGCTGCGGGTCGCTCCGGCCGGAGGGCCGGGTGCCCGGGTGCCGACTACTCCGGACGGCGAAGGGCATGTGCGGGTTCCCTCCGGGAGCGAGCGCGGAACCGAGGTCGCCGGTGGGCAGCGGGGCGCGGCCCCGCCGGCCCCCGCCGGCGGGGAGACAGCGGCGCAAGCGCCGCACGCGCGCGTGGCCGACGGCGACACGGCCACACCCTCCCGCGGCGTCCCCGCCGCCCAGGGACACGGCTCCGTCGAACCGACCGTCGTACCGCTCCAGGGCCGGGCACCGCGGATCGAAAGCACGAAGACGGACAGGAACACAGGGAAGACAGACGGGCAGACAGACAGGAACACAGAGGGGACGGACCGGCTCGGAGGGAGCGGGGAAACCCACGCCGGGCACTTCGGCGCGGTCGCGTGGGACACATCCGCCGCTACGGCCCCTGCCGCTCATGGCACGGCGAGCGACAGCGACCCCTCCCACGCACGCACGCGTGGCGACGAGGGCGCGGAGGCCTCCGGAACCGGCCGGCGCAAAGGAACACCCCTCCGGGGCACGGACGTACCGCCGGGCCTGCGCAGGCGCGGGGGCCTGTCGGCCTGGGCACGGCGACTGGCCGGCGGCCGCGGCAACCAGGTCACTCCGGAGCACGACGCGTACGACGAGGACGACACCGCCGATACGACGGCGGGGCCCGCGCCGCTCACCGGCCCCCAGCTTCCGGAGGCCTGGCCCGACCCGGCGGCACTGCTGCTGACGGCGCTCGGCCCGGGCCCGCGGCTGTGGGAGCGCGGACCGGGGCACCCGGAGGCGCTCACGGTGCGGCTCGGCACAGCGGACCGGGCGGCACCCGACGGCTCCGGGCTGCTGCCCGCGGTGCCGGTGACCGCGGATCTGCGCGAGGCCGGGGCACTGGGACTGGCCGGCCCCCGCGCCCGTCTGTCCGGGCTGGCGAGGGCGGTGGTGGCCCAGCTCGCCGCGCTGCACTCGCCCGAGGCCCTGGAGATCGTCCTGATCACGGCGGACCGCTCCCGCTCCCTTCAGGAGCGCACCGCCGACTGGTCCTGGCTCGGCTGGCTCCCCCATCTGCGCCCGGGCCACGGCCAGGACTGCCGTCTCCTCCTCGCCTACGACCGCGAGCAGGCCACGGCCCGCACCGACGAACTGCTCCGACGCCTGGAGGACCAGGAGGCGGAAATCCGGAACGGCGGCGAGCCCCGGTCCCGCGGTGCCGTGTCCCGCGGTGCCGTCCACCGGCCCTCCTGGGCCCGTGAGGACGACCGCGCGGAGGAGGCGGACGGCTTCGCCGGGCCGTACACCGTGGTCGTCGTGGACGGCGACCCCGGAGGCGCCGCGGTGCGCGGTGCGGTGGCGCGGCTGGCGCTGGAGGGCCCCCGGGCCGGAATCCATGTCGTCTGCCTCGCCGAGACGGTGTCCGCCTCGCCGGCTTCACCGGTGACGGAGACGTACGAGGCGGCGTGCGCGGTGGCACCGGTGTTCCGGGACTGCGGCGCGGTCGCGCTGCTGAGCGGCGACGTGGCGACGGCGCTGCGGCTGATGCGGGTCGCCCGCGCCGGTACACCCGGGAGCGGGACCGCGGGCCGAGCGCCGGACACGGCGGAACCGACCGGGCCCAGGGAACCCGCCGCACCGACCGAGACGCACACGATGCGCCTGCCCTCGCCCATAACCCCGGCCACCGCCCCACCGACCGCCACGACCACCTCGACCGCACCGCCCCCGCACGCGGGCCCCATAGGCCCCGGCACCGTGGCCGCCGTGGACGCCGTCTCGCTCCCCTGGGCCGAGCGGTTCGCGCGGGCACTGGCGCCGCTCAGGACGGACGGTTCAGGCACCGAACGGCACGCACGCGTCTCCGTGCCCCTGCCCCAAGCGGCGCGGCTGCTGGACGAGTTGGGGCTCGCGAGGGCCACCCCTGCGTCGCTGATGGCCCGTTGGGCGGACGCGGCGGACAGCGCCCGGGCGCTCGGCGGGCGGGCCTGGGCCGTGCTCGGCGCCGGTCCGCGCGGCCCGGTCTGCGCGGACCTCGCCGCCGACGGCCCGCACCTGCTGATCGAGGGCCCGGCGGGCAGCGGACGTACGGAACTGCTGCGGGCCGTGGTCGCCTCGCTGGCCGCGGCCGAGCGCCCCGACCGCCTCGGCATCGTCCTGATGGACGGCCGGGACAGCGTGGGCGCGGGCACGGGCGGCGGACACGGCGACGGCCTGCGGGTCTGTACGGACGTCCCGCACGTGACGACCCACCTCACCGCCAACGACCCTGTCCGCATGCGGGAGTTCGCCCAGTCCCTCAGCGCGGAGCTGAAGCGGCGGGCCGAGCTGCTGGGCCGCTGCCAGTTCGCCGAGTGGCACACGGGCCGGGAGCTGTCGGGCCGCATCGTCTCCCAGCGGGCGACCGGAACGACCGCGACCGGCGACCTGGACACCCCGCCCAGCTCGACGATGCGGCTGCGCCCCGGGGCGGCACGCCGACAGACGGAGGCCGCGCCGCCGTTGCCCCGGCTGGTCGTGGTCGTGGACGACCTGGACGCGCTGGTCTCCCCCGCACTCGGCTCACCGGGCCGCCCGGCCGCGGGATCCGTCATGCGCGCACTGGAGGCCGTGGCCCGCGAGGGCGAGCGACTCGGCGTCCACCTGGTGGCCGCGACCGCCCCCGGGGGCCGTACGGCGGACACGGAACCCGCACGGCGGGCCACCCTGCGGGTGACACTCGACGCCCCGGCGGCGGGCCCTGACGAACCGGCACCCGGCCGCGGCCGCATGACCTGGTCCGACGGCCGGGCAACCGCCTTCCAGGGCGGCCGCGTCACGGGCCGCATCCCCCGCACGGCGACCCAGCGCCCCACGGTCGTCCCCCTGGACTGGCAACGCATGGGCGACCCACCGACCCGCCGCCCCGTACGCGAACTGGGCAACGGCCCAACGGACTTGGCACTGCTGGCCAGCGCGCTGGAAAGGGCGACACGGGAGGTCTCGGCAACGGAGGTCCCGTCCCTTCTTTAGCCCTCACCCCTTTGCCCTCACTCCTTTGTCCTCAACCCAGCCCGTCCGGCGTTTGAGGACGAGGCCGTTCAGGCCGAAGGGGGGTCTGGGGGCACAGCCCCCAGGGACGGTCACACCCACGACGGGTGCCTGGTCACGAGGCGGTCACGATCCCCCGGTTGACACAGGACGCACACTTGCCGACCCATTCCGACGGGCGTAGACCAGATCGCACGGGACAGCGCTCGACGTTCGACGAAGATCGAAGAACGGGGCAGTGATGCGCAGCACGAGCACCAAGAACCGGACACGCAGGGCCGCCAAACCCGCAGCCGCCCTCCTCGCGGCAGCGCTCGCGCTGGCACTCTCGGGATGCGGCGGCGACGACAACAAGAGCAACAACGGCGGCGGCTCGGACGCGAGCGAGAGCGGCAGCACCGTCACGCTCCCCAAGCTCAACGGCCAGACCCTCGAGGTCGCCGCCGTCTGGACCGGACCCGAGCAGGAGAACTTCCTGAAGGTCCTCGACGAGTTCAAGAAGCGCACCGGCGCCAAGGTCAACTTCGTGCCGACGGGCAACAACACCTCCACCTTCCTCGGTACCAAGATCCAGGGCGGCAAGCCGCCGGACGTCGCGTTCCTGCCCCAGGTCGGTGTGCTGCACCAGTTCGCGGACAAGGGCTGGCTCAAGCCCCTCGGCGCGGACGCCAAGGCCCAGTTGGACAAGAACTTCAGCAAGGGCTGGGTCGACCTCGGGGCCTGGAAGGGCAAGCAGTACGGCATCTACGCCAAGGCCGCCAACAAGTCCCTGGTCTGGTACAACACCAAGGCCTTCGACGCGGCGGGCATCACCCAGACGCCCAAGACGTGGAAGGACTTCCTCACCACCGCGCAGACGCTGTCGGACGCCGGCTCGCCCGCCGTCTCGATCGGCGGCGCGGACGGCTGGACACTCACCGACTGGTTCGAGAACGTCTACCTCTCGCAGGCAGGCCCCGAGAAGTACGACCAGTTGGCCGCGCACAAGATCAAGTGGACGGACCCGTCGGTCAAGGAGGCCCTGACCACGCTGGCCCAGCTGTGGGGCAAGAACGACCTGATCGCGGGCGGCACCAAGGGCGCGCTGAACACGGAGTTCCCGAAGTCGGTCACCCAGACCTTCTCCGGCGCCACTCCTGCCGCGATGGTCTTCGAGGGCGACTTCGTGGCCGCGAACATCAACGCCGACACCAAGGCGAAGATGGGCACGGACGCGAAGGTCTTCCCCTTCCCGGCGGTCGGCAGCGAGTCGCCCGTGGTCAGCGGCGGTGACGTGGCCGTGGCGCTGAAGGACGGCAAGGGCGCGCAGGCGCTGCTGACCTTCCTGGCCTCGACGGACGCGGCCGACATCTGGGCGGCGCAGGGCGGCATCCTCTCCCCCAACAAGGAGATGGACCAGTCCGCGTACAAGGACGCCATCACCCGCCAGATCGCCAAGGCGCTGATCGACGCCGGTGACAACTTCCGGTTCGACATGTCCGACCAGGCACCGGCCGCCTTCGGCGGTACGGCGGGCGTCGGTGAGTGGAAGGACCTGCAGGACTTCCTGCGCAACCCGAAGGACGTCGCCGGCACCCAGCAGAAGCTGGAAGCCGACGCGGCCAAGGCCTACGCGGCCGGCTGACGGCGGCCATGACGTCCGTGGCGAACGCGACGGGGGGCGCCGGCGCACTGCCGACACCCCCCGTCTCACCGCGCAAGAGCGTCATGGGGACACGGCTGTGGGTGGCGGTGCTGTTCCTGCTGCCCGCGTTCGTGCTCCTGGGAGCGCTCGTGGTCTACCCGATCGGGTACTCGATCTGGCGGAGCCTGTACGACGCCGACGGCTCGGGCTTCGTCGGACTGGACAACTACGGCGACATCTTCAGCAACGAGGCCACGCTGACCGCCGTACGCAACACCGCGATCTGGGTCGCGGTGGCGCCCGCCGTGGTCACCGTGCTCGGTCTGATCTTCGCGGTCCTGACCGAACGGGTGCGCTGGGGAACGGCGTTCAAGCTGATCGTCTTCATGCCGATGGCGATCTCGATGCTCGCGGCGGGCATCATCTTCCGCCTGGTGTACGAGCAGGATCCGGAGTTGGGCGCCGCCAACGCGGTCGCCAAGTCCATCCACGACACCTTCGTGTCGTCGTCGGTCTATCCCAATGCCCGCCCGAACGCGACGGCGAGCGACCTCAAGCCCTCCGGCGGCGGCTCGTTCACCACGACCGGCACCGTGAAGGCGGGCATTCCTGCCCTGCTCCCCCTCGTCGGCATCGCGCCCAACAAGCTCCCCGGCAGCCCCGAGAACGCGAAGACGGCGAGCGGTTCCGGCATCACCGGCACCGTCTGGCTGGACTTCAAGCTGGGCGGCGGAGGCACGAAGGGCAAGGTCGACCCGGGTGAGAAGGCGCTGAAGGGCGTGAAGGTGGAGGCGGTGAAGGACGGCAAGGTGGTCGCCTCCGCCAAGAGCGGCGCCGACGGCACCTTCAGCCTCCCGGAGAAGGCCGACGGGGCCCAACTGCGGCTCCCCGCCTCGAACTTCTCCGCGCCGTACAACGGCATCGACTGGCTCGGCCCGACGCTGGTCACGCCGGCGATCATCGGCTCGTACGTGTGGATGTGGGCGGGCTTCGCGATGGTGCTGATCGCGGCGGGCCTCGCGGGGGTGGACCGCAACCTCCTGGAGGCGGCGCGGGTCGACGGCGCCAACGAGTGGCAGGTGTTCAGAAGGGTCACCGTGCCGCTGCTCTCGCCGGTCCTGATGGTGGTCCTCATCACGCTGATGATCAACGTGATGAAGGTCTTCGACCTGGTGTACATCATCGCCCCACAGCCAAGTCAGGACGACGCCAACGTCCTTGCCCTGCAACTGTTCCTGTCGTCCTTCGGCGGCGGCGGCAACGAGGGCATCGGCAGCGCGATCGGCGTCCTCCTGCTGCTGCTCGTGCTGCCGGTGATGTTCGTGAACATCCGCCGGCTGAGGAAGGAGCGTCAGCGGTGACCACCCTCGACACGACCGTGCGCGCCAAGCGCTCCTTCGCCGCCCGCGTCGCGAGCGGTGCGGGCGGCGGGGTGATGCGGGTCTTCCTGATCCTCGTCGCGCTGTTCTGGCTGGTGCCCACCTTCGGCCTGCTGGTCTCGTCGTTCCGCGACCCGACCGACATCGCCACCTCCGGCTGGTGGAAGGTGTTCACTGCGCCGAGCGAACTGACCGCCAAGAGCTACGAGTCGCTGCTGAAGCAGGACGCGATCACCCACGCGCTGTTCAACACGGTCTGGATCACGGTCCCGGCCACGCTGCTCGTGGTGTTCCTCGGCGCGATGGCCGGATACGCCTTCGCGTGGATGGACTTCAAGGGCCGCGACTGGTGGTTCCTGGTCGTGGTCGCGCTGCTCGTCGTACCGGTCCAGGTCGCCCTGATTCCGCTCGCCGATCTCTTCGGCAAGATCGGCATCTTCGGCGACATCATCGGCGTGATCCTCTTCCACGTCGGCTTCGGACTGCCGTTCGCCATCTTCCTGTTGCGGAACTTCTTCGCCGAGATCCCCCGCGAACTGCTGGAGGCGGCACGGCTCGACGGCGCCGGTGAGACCCGGCTGTTCCTCACCGTCGTCATGCCGCTGGGCGCGCCGGCGATCGCGTCGCTCGGCATCTTCCAGTTCCTGTGGGTGTGGAACGACATGCTGGTGGCGCTGGTGTTCTCGGACGCCCAGTCGCAGCCGCTGACCGTCGCTCTGCAGCAGCAGGTACGGCAGTTCGGCAACAACATCGACGTGCTGGCACCCGGCGCGTTCATCTCGATGGTGATCCCGCTGGCCGTGTTCTTCGCGTTCCAGCGGCAGTTCGTGTCCGGCGTGATGGCGGGCGCGGTCAAGTAGTCCTTGGAACAACCGGTTTGAGGGGGCGGGACGTCACGGTCCCGCCCCCTTCCGTTCACCCGAGGTCCCCCGTATGCCGTAGGCAACGTAACCAAGTCACTCCATCGGCCGTTCCCGGGCAAGGCCCCTTCGTCCGCGCCGACCCATGGATGTCCTTTGCCCAGGTTCAGTGTCATCGTCCCCGCGTACAAGGTTCAGGCGTACCTGCATGAATGCCTGGAATCGGTGCTGTCGCAGTCGTATCCCGATCTCGAACTGATCGCGGTCGACGACTGTTCGCCGGACGGAAGCGGCGCCGTCATCGACGAGTTCGCCGCCCGCGACCCCCGCGTCCGCCCCCTGCACCTGGCCGAGAACCAGGGCCTGGGGGGCGCCCGCAACGCCGGCCTGGAGCGGGCGAGCGGCGACTACGTGGTCTTCCTGGACGGTGACGACACCCTCACCCCGCACGCCCTGCGCTCGATCGCGGACCGGCTGAAGGAGACGGGCGAGCCGGACGTCATCGTCTACGACTACGCGCGCACGTACTGGTCGGGCGAGAGCGTCCGCAACGTGGTCTCCGTCCAGCTCACCGAGCAGGGCCCGGCGCCCTTCCGTCTGGAGGACCGCCCGGGCCTGCTGCACGTGCTGATGGTGGCCTGGAACAAGGCGTACCGGCGGGAGTTCGTCGAGCGCGAGGGCTTCGCCTTCCCGCCCGGCTACTACGAGGACACCCCGTGGACGTTCCCGGTCCTGATGGCCGCGGAGTCCATCTCGACCCTCGACCGGGTGTGCGTCCACTACCGGCAGCGCCGCCAGGGCAACATCCTCGGCACCACCAGCCGCAAGCACTTCGACGTCTTCGAACAGTACGACCGTGTCTTCGCGTTCGTCGACGCACATCCCGAACTCGTCCGCTGGCGGCCGGTGTTGTTCCGCCGCATGGTCGACCACCTGACGAAGGTCTTCGCCCGCCGCGACCGCCTTCCCCGCGGCTCCCGCGCCGAGTTCCTGCGCAAGGCCCGTGCCCACTACCGCCGTTACCGCGTCCCCGGCGTCCAGGTCCCGCTGAGCTCACGCCTGCGGCACACCCTGATCCGCTGGGGCCTGCACCGCACGTACCGCGCACTGCAGTCGGGGGCGGCCGTTCACCGCAGGTCGGTCAAGCTCACCGTCAAACTCCTGCGCACGCTCAGGGCGACGGCCCTGCGCCTGCACTACCGCGTCCAGCTCCGGCTGCCCCTGCGCGCCGACCGCGCGGTCTTCGCCGCGCACGACGGTCGCGGCCACGGCTGCAACCCGGGCGCCCTGGAGGAGGCGTTCCGCACGCTCGCGCCGCACATCCGCACGGCGTGGATCGCCCGCCCCGAGCACCACCACACGGTCCCGGCGTCCACCCGCCGCCTGAGCCCCGACACGGCCGCGTACTGGACGGCTCTCGCCCGCTCCAAGTACCTCGTCCACAACACCGACTTCGACCGCCGTCTGGTCAGGCGCCCCGGTCAGGTCCTCGTCCAGACGCAGCACGGCACCCCGCTCAAGCACATGGGCCTCGACCTCCAGGAACGCCCCGCGGCCGCCCGGAACCTGGACTTCGACGAGCTGCTCGACGGCGTCGACCAGTGGGACTACGTCCTGTCCGCCAACCGCCACACCACCCTGACCTGGGAGCGCGTCTACCCGGGCGGCTACACGACCCTCGAATACGGCCAGCCCCGCAACGACGTCTTCCAGAAGGCGACTTCGGCGGACGTGGCCCGGCTGCGCGAGTCCCTCGGCATCCCCGCCGACACCGTCGCCATCCTGTACGCGCCCACCCACCGCGACTACCGCCGCACCCAGCGCTCCGCCCTCGACCTGGAACGCGTCCTGCGCCGCCTCGGCCCCCGCTATGTCGTCCTGGCCCGCGCCCACCACGCCTACGGCGGCCCCCTGGCGGCCGGATCGAACCGGGTCATCGACGTCAGCGACCACCCGAGCGTCGAGTCCCTGTGCCTCGCCTCGGACGCCCTGGTCACGGACTACTCGTCGCTGATGTTCGACTACGCCAACCTGGACCGCCCGATCGTCGTCCACACCGACGACTGGGCCGCGTTCGAGGCGTCCCGCGGCACCTACTTCGACCTGCGCTCCTTCCCGCCGGGCGCGGTCGCCCGCAACGAGGACGAGCTGATCGACATCTTCGCCACCGGCCACTGGCGCGGCTCCCGCTCCATCCAGCTGCGGACCGCCTTCCGCGAGCGCTTCTGCCCGTACGACGACGGACGCGCCGCCGAAAGGGTCGTACGCCATGTCGTGCTCGGCGAGAGCGAGGCGACCCTCCCGCCGGTCATCCCCCTCGCCGAACGCCACCCCGTGCCGTCCGCGGCCGCGACCCTCGCGCGCTCCCCGCAAGCCACCGTGCCCCAACCCGCCGGCCCCCTGACCGTCACCGACATCCTCTGAACGCCGTTCTCACTCCGGGGAGTTCGCATGCCCTCCAGCCCGTCGCGGCCCACACCGAGCCGGCCGTCCACCTGGCGTCCCACCGGGCGGCCGGGACGCCGCCGCACCGGCTGAGACGCACCTGGCCCCGCTCAAGAACATCGACAGAAAGAGCAGAATGCCCCGCTTCAGCATCATCGTCCCGTCCCATGGGGTGACAGGCCGGCTGTCCCAGGCGCTGGACTCCGTGCTCGCCCAGTCCTTCGGCGACTTCGAGCTGATCCCCGTCTGCGATGCCCCCGACGCGTCCGCGGCGGACGTCGTCGCCGGGTACGCCGAGCGGGACTCCCGGGTGGCCCAGGTGCACTCACCCCCGTCGGGCGGTCTGTCCGGGGCGCGCAACAGCGGGATGCGGGCGGCGACCGGCGCGTATCTGCTGTTCCTCGACTGCGACGACGTCCTCGTCCCCGGCGCGCTGGCGGCGCTGGACGCACGCCTCACCGAGACGGGCGACGTCGACGTCCTGTACGTCGAGCACGAGCGCGTGCCCTGGTGGGAGGGCGAACCGAGCAATCCGGCGGCGCTGCTCCTGGCGAAGACTCCGGCGGGCACCTTCTCCCCCGCCGAGGTGCCCCGGCTGACGGGTGTGCAGCTCCCGGCGTGGAGCGCGGCCTACCGCAGGACCTTCCTCGTCGAGCAGCAACTCACCTTCCCCGACGGCCACTTCACCGATGTCGGCTTCGGCGGCCTGGTCACGTTGCGGGCCGAGAAGGTGGCGGTAGTGCACCGGGTCGTCGTACGGCATCTGGTGCGCAGGCAGGGCAGCCGTCTCGGCCTCCCCGGGGAACACCACCTCGAACTCCTCGCCCAGACCGACCTGGTGCTCACCCGCGCCGCCGAACAGGGCCTGTCCGACGAGCGGTTGGGCCTCCTGTTCGAGCAGCTCTTCGCGGCCGTGCTGAAGACCGCCGCCCACCCCAGGCGGCTGCCCGCCAAGCGCCGCACCTACTTCCGGCTGGCGAGCAGGCTGTACCGCCGTCACCGCCCGGCCGGTTACCGGACTCCGGGCGGCAGCCTCGGCGTACAGCACCGGCTGCTGGCGACCGGGGCGTACGCGGCCTTCAGTGCCCTGCGCGGCGCCAACCAGTCGGCGGCGAAGGCGGCCGAACGCCTGCCGCGCCCGCGCATGGTGCGCACGCGTCTGCGGTACGCGCGCGCTCTGCGCCGCCCGCTGGACCCCAACCTCGTGGTGTACAGCGCCTATTGGGGCCGCGGCTACGCCTGCAACCCGGCCGCGATCCACGCCACGGCCCGCGAACTGGCACCGCACCTGCGCTCGGTGTTCCTGGTCGAGCCGGACCAGGCGCACACCGTGCCGGAGGACATCGAATACGCGGTCATCGGCAGCGCGAAGTACTGGGACGTGCTGGCCCGCGCCAAGTACCTCGTCAACAACGCCAACTTCGCGGACGCCGTCGTCAAGCGCCCCGGCAGCGTCCACCTGTCGACGCAGCACGGCACCCCGCTGAAGAAGATGGGCGTCGACCAGGCGACGTACCCCGTGGTGGCGGCCGCGACCGGCAGCTTCGCCAAGCTGCTGGCCCGCGTCGACCGCTGGGACTACAACCTCACCTCCAACAGCCACTCGAGCCAGATGTGGGAGCGGGCCTTCCCCGCCGCGCACGAGACCCTCGAGTACGGCTATCCGCGCAACGACGTGTACTACACGGCCACCGCGGACGATGTGGCCCGTGTCCGGGGCGAGTTGGGGATCCCCGAGGGCAAGACGGCCGTCCTCTACGCGCCCACCCACCGCGACTACCGGACCGGCTTCGACACGGGCCTGGACCTGGAGGCCTTCTGCGAGGAGGCCGGCGAGGACGTGGTGGTGCTGCTGCGCGCCCACTACTTCTACGACCAGGGCCGCGCGCGCGGCACCGGCCGGATCATCGACGTGACCGCGCACCGCTCCTCCGAGGACGTGTGCCTGGCCGCCGACGCGCTGATCACCGACTACTCGTCGATCATGTTCGACTACGCCAACCTGGACCGGCCCGTCGTCGTGTACGCGGACGACTGGGACGTCTACCGGGAGACCCGGGGCGTCTACTTCGACCTGATGGAGACCCCGCCGGGGCCGGTGGCTCGGACCGCCGGGGAACTGGCCCGCGTCTTCCGCGACGGCTCCTACGCGGGAGAGGAGTCGACCGCGGCCAGGGCCGTCTTCCGTGAGCGCTTCTGCCAGTTCGACGACGGACACGCCGCCGAGCGCGTCGTACGCCGGGTGCTGCTGGGTGAGCCGCCCGAGTCGATCCCGCCCGTGATCCCGCTCGCGGAGCGCGTCCCGGCCCCCGCCGCCTCCACCCTCGTAAGGAGCTGACGTCAGCAGTGCCCCGCTTCAGCATCATCGTCCCCGTCTTCAAGGTGCAGGGTTACCTGCACGAGTGCATCGACTCGGTGCTCGGACAGTCCTACCCCGACTTCGAGGTGATCGCCGTCGACGACCGCTCGCCCGACGGCTGCGGTGCGATCCTCGACGAGTACGCGGAGCGCGACGAGCGGGTGCGGGTGCTGCACCTGCCCGAGAACGTCGGCCTCGGCCGGGCCCGCAACGCCGGCCTGGAACAGGCGCGCGGCGACTACGTCCTCTTCCTCGACAGCGACGACTTCTACACGCCGGGTCTGCTGGCCGCCGTGGCCGACCGGCTGAAGACGGCCGAGGGCCCGGACATCCTGGTCTTCGACCACGTACGCACCCACTGGTGGGGCCGGGGCGGCCGCAGCGACGCGTCCGAACTGCTGGCCCGGGCCGGGCTTGACACCTTCGACCTGCGCGAACACCCCGAGTACATCCACCTGTTCCTGGTCGCCTGGAACAAGGCGTACCGCAGGGACTTCTTCCAGGAGCACGGTTTCCAGTACGCGCCCGGTCTGTACGAGGACGCGCCGGTCACCTACCGCTCGATGGTGCTGGCCGACCGCGTCGCCTGTCTGAACCGGATCGGCGTCGAGTACCGGCAGCGCCGGCAGGGCGCGATCACCAAGACGCCGGGGCGCCGGCACTTCGAGATCTTTCCGCAGTACGAGGGCCTGTTCGCGTTCCTGGAGGAGCGCGACGACCTCGCCTGGGCGCGCCCGCTGCTGTTCGAACGGGCCCTGGACCACATGCTGTTCGTCATCGCCCGCGAGGACCGCGTGACCCCGGCGGACCGCGCCGACTTCTACCGCGAGATGCGCGCCTTCCACGAGCGCCACCTCCCCGAGGGCTTCGTCCCGCCGGACGGCGAGCGCGGCACCGAGATGCGGCTGCTGGCGTCGTCGTCCTACGCGTCGTACGCGGCACTGCGCGCAGCGCGCGGTCTGCGCAGGATCGCCGGGGCGGGCAAGCGGCGCACGGTGGGCAGGGCGTCGAAGGCGGCCCAACGCACCTGGTACTACGCCCAGTTGAGGCTGCCGCTCGATCCTCATCTCGCCGTCTACTCGGCGACCCACCACGCGGGCGTGCACGGCGACCCGGCCGCGATCCACGCCAAGGCCCGTGAACTCGCGCCGCACATCCGTGGAGTGTGGGTGGTCCGCGAGGACGCGGTGGACTCGCTGCCGCCCGGCATCGACCATGTGACGCCGGGCTCGCCGCGTTACCACGCGGTCATGGCGCGGGCCACGTACTGGGTGAACAACGTCAACTGGCCCGGCTCCCTGGTCAAACGCCCCGGCAGCGTCCACCTCCACACCCACCAGGGCACCCCGCTCAAGTACATGGGTACCGACCTGCTGGACAAGCCCGGCGCCCGGCACGGGTTCAGCGTGCCGAAGATGCTGCACCGCGCCGACCGCTGGGACCTGAGCCTGGTCGCCAACCGGCACTCGGAGCTGGTGTGGGACCGGGCGTACCCCTGTCACTTCACCTCGCTGCGGACGGGCAGTCCGCGCAACGACGTGCTGGTCGACCCCTCGGCGGAGCACGCGGCGGCCGTCCGCGCCCGGCTCGGCATCCCCGCCGACCACACCGTGGTGCTGTACGCGCCCACCCGTCGCGAGTACCGCCGGGGCGGGCACGTCGACCGGATCGATCTGGCCCGGTTCGCCGCCGATCTCGGCGCCGGCCACACCCTCGTCGTACGCCTGCACCCGTCCCTGGCCACCGGCACGGTGCGCGGGCTCGGTCTCGCGGACCTGCACGCGCGCGGCGTGCTGGTGGACGCCACGGACGAGCAGCACGTCGAGGACCTGATGCTCGCCTCCGACGTGCTGGTCACCGACTACTCGGCCCTGATGTTCGACTACGCCAACCTGGACCGGCCGATCGTAATCCACGCCGACGACTGGGGCGCGTACGCGGCGAGCCGGGGCGCCTACTTCGACATCACGGCCGAGGCGCCGGGCCATGTGTCGCGCTCCTACCGGGAGTTGGCGTGGCTGCTGACCTCGGGGACCTGGCAGGACGAGGAGTCGGCGGGTCTCAGGGCCGCCTTCCGGGAGCGGTTCGGCGAGTTCGACGACGGGCGGGCCGCCGAGCGGGTCGTACGGACGGTGATGCTGGGCGAGAAGACGCCGGAGCCCGCGGCGCCCCCGGTCCTGCCCGCTCCGGCCACGGAACGGGCTCACTCGATGAAGTGACGCGCCGCCGTTTGGGCGCTCCCCCGAGGCAAGAAAAGCGAGGCGCGGACGCCGGGTGACCGGCGTCCGCGCCTCGCTTTTCCCCATGGATCAGGGGGAATTGACCGGGGGGACTACTCGATGACGAGGTCGACCTCGATGTTGCCGCGGGTCGCGTTGGAGTAGGGGCACACCTGGTGGGCGGTCTCGACCAGCTTGCGGCCGGTCGCCTCGTCCACGGTGTCCGGCAGCTCGACGCGGAGGGTGACCTTGAGCCCGAAGCCCTCGCCCTGCTTGCCTATGCCGACCTCGGCGGTCACCGCGGCGTCGGTGACGTCGACCTTCGCCTGACGGCCGACGAGGCCGAGGGCGCTGCCGAAACAGGCGGCGTAACCGGCGGCGAACAGCTGCTCCGGGTTCGTGCCCTGGCCGTTGCCGCCCAGCTCCACCGGTGCGGCCAGCTGCAGGTCGATCTTGCCGTCGTTGGAGACGGCGCGACCGTCGCGGCCGTGGGTGGCGGTGGCGACAGCGGTGTAGAGCGCGTCCATGGAAAACCATCCCTCTCGAGTCACGTTCCGGCGGCTTCCGTGGCCGCCTCACGACCACAAGTAGAGCACACAATTCAGTTGTGCACAACTGAATGGCTCGCAAGAGGTATCCTGGGGGCATGACCACCACGCCCCCGACGGACTGGCTCCGGCTCGACCAGCAGATCTGCTTCTCCCTGAACGCCGCCTCACGCGCCTTCGGCGGCGTCTACCGCGTGGTCCTCAAGGACCTCGGGCTCACCTATCCGCAGTACCTGGTGATGCTGCTGCTGTGGGAGCACGGCGACCTGCCGGTCAAGAAGCTGGGCGAACACCTGCGGCTCGACTCCGGCACCCTGTCCCCGCTGCTCAAGCGGCTGGAGACGGCCGGTCTGGTACGGCGTGAGCGCAGCGCCCGCGACGAGCGCTCGGTGGAGGTGCGGCTGACCGAGGAGGGCGCCGCCCTGCGCGAGCGGGCGGTTCAGGTGCCGCGCCGGATCGTCGCGGCGACGGGCTTCGACGTGGACGAGATCCGGGACCTGCGGGCCCGGCTCGACGAGCTCACCGAGGCACTGGATGCGGCTGCCGTGTCGGAGACGCCGGGCCGGCCTGCGTAGGGCGGGGCGCTCCGAGCCGCGCGGCGGGCGGCGGAACCGCCGCCTGCACCGAACGGCGGACGTAGAGGCGGAGGGTCACGCGGCCGCTGACGTACTTCTGCCGGCCGGTGAACTGCTCCTCCACGACCGCGAGTTTGAGGCGGTCGGTCGGATCGCCCGGCGCCAGACCCGAGCGCATCACCTTCGAATCGGCGACGACCCAGACGCGGTCCACGCCCGCCAGCTTGTGCCGCAGCTCCCCCGGCGCGGTCTCGAGGCCGCTCAGCGTCCCCGACCGGGGCCCCGACTCGCTGAGTGCGACGTCCCGGGCCTCCCGGAACCCCTTCGGATACGTCAGCGCCGCGAGCCGCCAGGTCGACGGCAGGTACAGCACCGGGTCGCCGGGACGGATGTCGCGGGCGGCGACGGCGGCGACGGCGGCGAGGTTCTCGGGACGGTGCGCCGGGGAGCGGTCCTGCCGGTACAGCGGGAGGCACTGGACGAAGACGAGGGCGACGGTCAGGACGCCGGTGAGCGTCACGAGGCGGCCGTGGCGTAGATGGCGGCCCCTCGGCCGCAGGTGCACCAGGGCCGCCGCCACCCGGTCGAATCCGGCGGCCACCAGCAGCGGCGCCCCCGCCAATGCGTACAGCACATACCGCTCGTGATACAGCGGCCGGAACTGCGAGACGGCCATCAGGATCGCCGGCGGCAGCACGAGCAGCGGGAGCGCGACCGCCGCCAACCGCTTCGCCGCGAGCCCCACCACCATCAGCGCGACGGACACCCAGAACACCGTCCCCTCCGGGCCGACGGCGAAGTCCCGCACCAGCAGATCCGCCTTGTCCCACCCCGGCACCACCAGCCACGCCACCTGCCCCGACTGCCGCTGCGACACCCACACCAGCGGCAGCACAACGACCCCCACCAGTCCTGCGGCACGCCCCCAGTCGAGCCACACCCTCCTCGGCACCCGCGCCAGCAGCAGGGTCACGGCATGTGCGCACAGCACCAGGACGACGAGCTCGTGCAGCAGACAGGTCACGGCGAGCACGCCCCCGTACCGCCACCACCACCCCGGCCGCGGCCGCCCCTCCACCGCCCGCACCAACAGCAGCGTCGCCCCCGCCACGCCCGCCGCGACGATGGCGTACGACCGCCCCTCCTGCGCGTAGTGGCCGGTCAGTGGCGTGACCGCGTAGAGCAGGCCGGCCCACAGCCCGACCCGCGGCCGGGCCAGCCGTACGCCGAGAGCCGCGACCAGGCCCGCCGCGGCCGCGGCACCGCACACGGAGGGGAGGCGCAGCACGACCTCGCCGGGGTGGACGGCGAGGACGGCGTGCATGAACAGGTAGTACAGGCCGTGCACCGCGTCCATCCCGTGCAGCAGCTGCCAGATCTGGGGCACCGTCCGCCGCCCGACCAGGAACGTGACACTCTCGTCGCCCCACATGCCGCCGCGGTCGAGACCCCACAGCCCGATCGCGAGCATGACGGCGACGGGAACCGCCACAGCCACGATCTCCGCACGCACCCAACGACGGTTCGCCTGCTCTGCGTCCTCGCACTCCACACGGCTGATTTTGTATGGTTTGCAAGCTCTTACCGATGATTGACGGTGTTACAGCGCTGACACACCATTCGCCCGGCTTACGATCCGTCGGGATGAACGCCGCGACGAACGCCGTAAAGACCGCCCCCGGTAAACACCGCCTCCTCGCCCTCGCCGCCGCCTGGCTCGCAAGCCGAGCCCTGATGCTGTGGCTGCTCGCCCACAACGCGGTACCCCTGCTCGGCCGGGGAGGGGTCGCGCGGGAGGTGTGGCGCCTCTACCACCACTGGTACGGCGTCCTCGCGCACGGCGCCTTCCCGGCGCACGACCCGCTGTGGCAGTACCCGCCGGGCGCCGGCCCGGTACTGCTGTCGCCCTCGCTGCTGCCGGGCCTGACGTACTTTCAGGCGTTCGTGGCCCTCACCCTCGCTTCCGACGCGGCGATCACGCTGGCGCTGGCGCACGCGGGCACCCGCCCCGGCCGCGCTCTCCTCGGTGCCGCGGTGTGGGTGGGCGGACTCCCGCTCCTCCTGCACCTCCCGCTCGCCCGCTACGACGTGCAGGTCACGGCCCTCGCCGTCATCTCCCTGTTGACGTTGTCGCGCTCCACGCGCGCGTACGGGGCGTTCGCTGCGCTCGGCGCCCTGGTGAAGGTGTGGCCGGCGCTGGTACTGCTGGGCACGCCCAGGGGCCGTACGACTCGCTCCTCGTGGGTCTGGGCCGCGGTCACGGGCGCCCTGTCGCTCACGCTGCTCGCGGCGGTGTTCGCCAACCCCTTCGCCTTCCTGCGCCAACAGGGCGGGCGCGGTGTGCAGATCGAGTCGCTCGGCGGCACGGCGCTCGCCCTCGCGACGCACGCCGGGTGGCCGGGGGCGGTCCGCTACCAGTACGGCGCGCTCGAGTTCACCGGACCGCACGTCCGGACCGTCGCCCACGCGTCCCTCGCGCTCACCGCGGTCGCCTTCGGGCTGCTGCTCCTGTGGCGGCTGCGGGCCCGGCGCTGGACGCCCGCGACGCCGTACGACGCCGCGCTGAGCGCGGTGCTGCTGTTCACCGTCACCAGCCGGGTGATCAGCCCGCAGTACATGATCTGGCTGCTGGGCATGGCCGCCGCGTGCCTGACCTCCCGGCACACCGTGCAACGCCCGGTGGCCGCGCTGATCCTGGCCGCGACCGTGCTCAGCTCCGTCGCCTATCCGGTGCTGTACGCCGAGGTCAAGGCCTGCACCTGGACGGGTTGCGGTCTGATGCTCGCCCGCAACGGGCTGCTCGCCGCGGCCGCCGTACTGTCCCTCACCCGCCTGTGGCGCTCCACCGCCGCCCCGCCCCGGACGGGACCACAGGCGCCGCGCGTGTCCCCCGATGCACGAGGAGCCACACCAGCCGTCCCCGTGTGACTCCCCCGCCTGCTTCACTGATACCGACCTCCGCGCACACCGCACACCACAGGCCAACTGACGAGGGGACGGCCGCACATGACCTGGCTGATCACCGGCGGCGCCGGTTACATCGGGGCACACGTCGTTCGGGCGATGACCGAGGCCGGCGAGAGGACCGTGGTGTACGACGACCTCTCGACGGGCATCGCCGAGCGGGTCCCGGACGGGGTGCCGCTGGTGGTGGGGTCGACTCTGGACGGCGAACGGGTCGAGCGCGCCCTGGCGGAACACGACGTCACCGGAGTCGTGCACCTGGCGGCCAAGAAGCAGGTGGGCGAGTCGGTGGACCTGCCCCTGCACTACTACCGGGAGAACGTCGAGGGCCTGCGCGTGCTCCTGGAGGCCGTGACGGCGGCGGGCGTCCCGTCCTTCGTGTTCTCGTCGTCGGCCGCGGTGTACGGCATGCCGGACGAGACCCTGGTGACGGAGGAGACGCCCTGCCTGCCCATGTCGCCGTACGGCGAGACGAAGCTGGCGGGCGAATGGCTGGTGCGGGCGACGGGCCGGGCGACCGGTCTCTCCACGGCCTCTCTCCGCTACTTCAACGTGGCGGGCGCGGCCTCCCCCGGGCTCGCGGACACCGGTGTCTTCAACCTGATCCCCATGGTCTTCGAGAAGCTCACCGAGAACGCGCCTCCGCGCATCTTCGGCGACGACTACGCGACCCCCGACGGCACCTGCGTGCGGGACTACATCCACGTGGTGGATCTGGCCGAGGCGCACGTCGCCGCCGCCCGCGCGCTCCGGTCCTCCCCCGGCCGCGACCTCACCCTCAACATCGGCCGCGGGGAGGGCGTCTCCGTCCGCGAGATGATCGACCTCATCAACGCGATCACCGGTTACGACCGCCCCCCGACGGTCACCCCGCGCCGCCCCGGCGACCCGGCCCGCGTCGTCGCCTCCGCCGACCGCGCGGCCGCCGAACTGGACTGGAAGGCCAAGTACGACGTCCAGGACATGATCACGTCGGCCTGGGAGGGCTGGATCCGCCTCCACCCGGAAGCGGCCCGCGACTAGCCTGCGCGCATGCACAGCGCCACCGACCGCGCCCTGGGCACCGTCATCGGCTCGGCCGTGGGCGACGCCCTGGGCGCCCCCTTCGAGTTCGGCCCCGAAGGAGCCTTCTCCGCCCGCTTCCCCGAGCCGGGAGCGGGCGGCGAGATGTGCGGGGGCGGCGGCTGGGACCCCGGCGAGGCGACGGACGACACGCAGATGGCGGTCCTGGTCGGCGAGTCGCTGGTCGAGCACGGCGGGCTCGAACTCCCCGATGTCTTCACGCGATTCCAGCGCTGGGCGGCTGCCGACCCGAAGGACATCGGCCTCCAGACGGAAGCGGTACTGACCAGCGGCGACCCATGGAACCTGGCCGCGTCCCTGCATTTCCAGATCAGTCAACGAGCAGCGGGGAACGGGGCGTTGATGCGGGCGGCGACGTCCGCCGTGTACTTCGCGGGCGCCGGCCGGGAGGCCACCATGGAGGCCGCCCGCCGCATCGCCGCCCTGACCCACGGGGACCGCGCCGCCTGGGAAGGCACCGCCGTGTTCCACGAGCTGGTGCGCGTCGCACTGACCGGGGATGATCCGATCGCCGCCGTCCCGGACACGCTCGCGACGGTCCATCCCGGCCACCGCGAGCGCTACGCCACCGTCCTCGCCCCGGACTGGCATCCCGACCGGGCCACCGAGTTCAACGGGGCCGTCTGGCCCTGCCTCGCCTCCGCCGTCTGGGCCCTGCGCACCACGTCCTCGTACGAAGCCGCCGTACGCGCCGCCATCAACCTGGGCGGAGACACGGACACCGTGGCGGCCGTGACCGGCGGGCTGGCGGGAGGCGTGTACGGCGTCGACGCGATCCCCGAGCGGTGGACCGGCCCGCTGCACGTGCCGCTGCCCGGGTTCGACGGACGGGTGCTGCGCACTTCCGAACTGGCCGGACTCGCCCGGAAGTTGCACGGTCAGGACGGCTGAAGCCCACCCACGACCGGCGTCCACGTGCGCACCTCACGTACCTCGACCCCGGGCGTACCGCGGTAGTACGGATCGGCGTCCAGGATCTCCTCCAGCCGCCCGCGGTCCACCGCGAACACCAGGAGGGCGCCGGCGTCGTCGGCCCAGGGGCCCGCGGCGACGAGCTCGCCCTCGGCGTGCAGGCGGGCGAGGGTCTCGCGGTGGGCGGAGCGGGCGGCGAGGCGTTCGGGGGTGGGGGTGAAGGCGAGTTCGACGACGAGCACAGGGGTCCCTTCTACGGCTCCGGGTGGGACGACGCCGCGAGACTAGGCTCGGAGCGCCGCCCAACGCTGTATCGGCCGATACAGACGGGCCGCGACCGGGGAGGAGCCAGCGGCATGGAGAGCGGAGAGGACTGGCGGCGGCTGCGCGACGTACCGCTCTTCGCGACGCTGCCGGACACCGACCTGCGGCACCTCTGGCAGGCCTCCGTCCCGCGCCGCTACGACACCGGGGAACTGCTGCGCACCCAGGGCGCCCCCGCCGACCACCTGCTCGTCCTCCTGGACGGCCGTACGGCGGCGTCGGCCACGACGCCGGGCGGCCGCGTGGTCCGCTTCGGCGCGTGGAACGGGCCGTGCGCGCTGGACAAGGTGGCGCTGCTCGACCGCGCGGGCCACACGGCGACGTTCACCGCACTCGCCCCGTGCACGGTACGGGCGATACCGCGGGCGCGTTTCATGGCGCTGCTCGACGACTCGGCGGCCGTACGCGCGCACGTGCTGCGCCTCCTGGCCGCCCAGGCCCGTGCGCAGCAGCACCGGCTGACGGACGCGGTGACGCTGCCGTGCGAGGCCCGGCTCGCGGCCTGGCTGCTGGACGCGCCGGCCGCCGACGGACACGTGACGCTGGGCGGCGGACAGCGCGAACTGGCCGACCTCCTCGGCGTCACCCGCGTCACGGTCAACCGGGCCCTGTCCCGACTCCGCCGCGACGGCCTGATCGGCCCCGCCGAGGGCGGCCGCATCAAGGTGCTCGCACCGGAACTCCTCGCCCTGCGCGCCGCACCGGACAGCCGCTGACCTGCGGCTGCTGATGGCATGACGGCTACGGGCGCCCTGCGGCTACTGGTTGTTCAGATACGTCAGCACGGCCAGCACCCGGCGGTGCCCGCTGTCGCTCGGCGGCAGGCCCAGTTTGAGGAAGACGTTGCCGATGTGCTTGTGCACCGCGCGCTCCGTGACGACCAGCGTCCTGGCGATCGTGGCGTTGTCGTGTCCCTCGGCCATCAGCTTCAGCACCTCGCTCTCACGCGGGGTGAGCGAGTCGAGGGGCGAGTCCTTGCGGCGGGTGAGGAGTTCGGTGACGACCTCGGGGTCGAGAGCCGTGCCTCCGGAGGCGACCCGCTCCAGCGCGTCGAGGAACTCGTCGACCCGGCCGACCCGGTCCTTGAGCAGGTAACCGAGGCCGCTCGCACCCCCGGCCAGCAGTTCGGCGGCGTACGACTCCTCGACGTACTGCGAGAGCACCAGCACCGGAAGCCCGGGGATCCGCTCGCGCGCCTCGATCGCCGCGCGCAGGCCCTCGTCGCGGAAGCCGGGCGGCATGCGCACATCGAGTACGGCCGCGTCCGGGCGGTGTTCCAGCAGTGCCGGCAGGACCTCGGGGCCGGTGCCGGCGACGGCCACGACCTCGTGTCCGGCGGACGTCAGCAGGAGGACGAGCCCTTCGCGCAGCAGGGCGTTGTCCTCGGCGATCACGACTCTCACGGCAGTTCCGCCTCGACTCCGGTCACCGCACGCGCGGCGATTCCATGTCGGCCACCGGCGGCCGGGAAGCGCAGCTTACTCACAGCGCCTTGAGGGCCTGAGCGGTGGCCCGCGCCAGCGCCGCCAGGTAACCCTTCGGCAGCTTCGGGCTGCGGATCACCACCGAACGCCAGTACAGGGGGCCCGAGATGAGGTCGAGGGCCAGCTCGTCGTCGAGCCCCGCGCGGACCTCGCCGCGCTGCTCCGCCGCCGTAATGATCTTGCTGGCCACACCCTCCTGCCCCTCCCGCAGGGCCTTCTGCATGGCGTCGGCGATCTCGGGGTTGCGGGCCGCCTCGGCCTGGAGGTCCGGGATGATCTGCGAGGCCACGGGGTGCCGCAGGGCGCGGGAGGTCACCTCGTACAGCAGGCGCAGATCGCCTTCCAGGGAACCCGTGTCGGGCGCCGGCAGCCCCTGCACCGCGAGCGCCGAGACCACGTCGAGGACCAGGTGCAGCTTGGAGCGCCAGCGGCGGTAGACCGCGGTCTTGCCGACGCCCGCGCGGCGCGCGATCCCCTCGATGGACATCCGCGCGTAGCCGACGGCGGCGAGCTCTTCGAAGACGGCAGCGCGGATGGCTTCCGTCACATCCTCCCGGAGTACGGCCGCCCCGGCGGGGGCTCGGCGGCGCGGACGCGTCTGGGGCTCGTCGGCGTTCGTCGTCATGCGTCCAGCATAGGGCGTTACGACGAAACGGTTGCGTCCTGACGCGGGAGGCGTTGCGACGAAACGGTGTCGTCCTCTCGCCGCCACCGAGGAATACGTCACGACGAAACGGTTGCGTTCCGACGCCAAGTCGGCCTACGCTCACGTTGCAACGATACGGTCCCGTCCCGACGTAAGAGAACGTGAAGAGAAGCGTAAGGAAACGGCGGGCAACCGACCGGCCGGACGCAAGCACCCCCTCCCCCCGAGCGAAAGCAGCGGATGTGAGCCAGGTCCTCCACACACCGCCCCCGACGCCGGCCCCGGCCGACGACGATCTCGCGGCGCTCGCCGCCCGCCACGGCCTCTCGGTCAGCGGTGCCCGCCCCAGCCTGCCGGAGTACGTCCGCCAGCTGTGGGCCCGGCGTCACTTCATCACCGCGTTCGCGACGGCCAAGCTCACCGCGCAGTACAGCCAGGCGAAGCTCGGCCAGGTGTGGCAGGTCATGACCCCGCTGCTGAACGCGGCGGTGTACTACTTCATCTTCGGCGTGCTGCTGGGCACCAAGAAGCACGTGCCGGACTACATCCCGTTCCTGGTCACGGGCGTGTTCATCTGGACGTTCACGCAGAGCTCGATCATGGCGGGCACCCGCGCGATCTCCGGCAACCTCGGCCTGGTCCGGGCGCTGCACTTCCCGCGGGCCGCGCTGCCGATCTCGTTCGCCCTCCAGCAGTTGCAGCAACTGCTGTTCTCGATGGCCGCCCTGGTCGTCATCCTGCTCTGCTTCGGCGTCCCCATCGCCGTCTCCTGGGTGCTGGCGATCCCGGCCCTGGTGCTGCAGTTCATGTTCAACGTCGGCGTCTCGATGATCATGGCGCGGATGGGTGCCAAGACCCCCGACATCGCCCAGCTGATGCCGTTCGTGCTGCGCACCTGGATGTACGTCTCGGGCGTGATGTGGAGCATCGACAAGCTGACCAAGGGCGACCACCTGCCGCACGCGGTGACCATCGCGCTGGAGACCAATCCGGCCGCCGTCTACATCGACCTCATGCGCTACGCCCTGATCGACAGCTTCCACTCCAGCCAGCTGCCCCCGCACGTGTGGGCGGCGGCCACCGGCTGGGCGCTGCTCGCCGGCGTCGGCGGCTTCATCTACTTCTGGAAGGCTGAGGAGACGTATGGCCGTGGCTGAGAACACCATCGACACCATCGGGACTTCCGAGCCCTTCGAATCCCTCGAGTCCCTCGAGTCCCTCGAGTCCCTCGAGACCGTCGACCGGACTCCCGACTCCACGATCCCCACCGTCGTCGTCGACGGCGTCGACATCGTCTACCGGGTCAACGGCACCGGCGCCGGACGCGGCTCCGCGACCGCCGCTCTCAACCGCATGCTGCGCCGTCAGAAGGCCGAGAAGGCGGCGGGTGTCCGCACGGTGCACGCCGTCAGGAACGTCTCCTTCGTCGCCTACAAGGGCGAGGCGGTCGGCCTGATCGGCACCAACGGTTCCGGCAAGTCGACCCTGCTCAAGGCGGTCGCGGGCCTGCTGCCGGTGGAGAACGGCCGTATCTTCACCCACGGCCAGCCCTCCCTCCTCGGCGTCAACGCGGCCCTGATGGGTGACCTGACCGGCGAGCGCAACGTCTACCTCGGCGGACTCGCGATGGGCATGTCCCGCGAGCAGATCAAGGAGCGCTACCAGGACATCGTCGACTTCTCCGGCATCAACGAGAAGGGCGACTTCATCACGCTGCCCATGCGCACGTACTCCTCCGGCATGGGCGCCCGGCTGCGCTTCTCCATCGCCGCCGCCAAGGACCACGACGTCCTGCTCATCGACGAGGCCCTCGCCACCGGCGACCGCTCCTTCCAGAAGCGTTCCGAGGAGCGCATCCGCGAGCTGCGCAAGCACGCGGGCACGGTGTTCCTGGTCAGCCACAACAACAAGTCGATTCGCGACACCTGCGACCGGGTGCTGTGGCTGGAGCGCGGCGTCCTGCGCATGGACGGGCCGACGGAGGACGTCCTGAAGGAGTACGAGGACTTCACGGGCGACAAGAGCGACAAGCCCAAGGCGAAGGCCGCCGCCCCGAAGGTGCCGCAGCCCAGCTGACCGGCTCGGCGCAACGCGAAGGGGTGCCCCCGAGCCGTACTGGCTCGGGGGCACCCCTTCGCTCTGTCCTACGAGTGCGTCCGCAGCAGCGTCCGCATCGTCCGCATCGCCACCGACAGGTTGGCCAGGTCGAACGTCTCCGAACCCTGGATCTCCTCCAACGTCGTGCGCGCCCGGCCCAGGATCGCCGCGTTCTTCTCCTCCCACGCCTTGAAGCGCTGCTCGGGAGTCGAGGTGCCGTTGCCGACCGCCAGGACGTCCGCGGTCACGGCCGAGTGGGCCGCGTACAGGTCCTCACGGATGGAGGCGCGGGCCATGGACTGCCAGCGGTCCGCGCGCGGCAGCTCGATGATGCGGTCCATGAGCTGGGTGATGTGCAGTCGGTCGGCGAGGTCGTAGTAGACCTCGGCGACGTCCATCGGCTCCTTGCCCATGCGGTCGGCCACCGAGACGATGTCGAGCGCCGGGAAGGCGGAGGAGAACCCGGCCACGCGCGTGGCGAGTTCGTCCGGGACGCCGCCGCCGGTCAGCTCGTCGTAGATCTGCTGCCACCACTCGAGGTCCGCGCCGCGCAGCAGCTTGGTCAGCTGCGACCAGACCTGCTCGACGCGCTCGCCGAAGAAGTCGACCGTCTCGGCGAGTTGCAGCGGCTGCGGCCGGTTGTTGAGCAGCCAGCGCGTGCCGCGCTCGACCAGGCGGCGCGAGTGCAGGCGGATACGGGTCTGGACGGCGGCCTCGACACGGTTGTCGAGCTCCTCCACCCCGTCCCACACCGGCGCCGAGCGGAAGATCGCGCGGGCCGCGGTCTGCGCCCTCACGATCTCCTCCAGCGAGGCACCGGTCTCCTCGCGCAGCCGGTGCAGATACGTCGTACCGCCCGTGTTCACCGTGTCGTTGACCAGGACGGTCGTGGTGATCTCGCGGTGCAGCGGGTGGCCGTCGATGCGGTCGGCGAACTGCTCGCGCAGCTGCGCGGGGAAGTACGCGTGCAGCAGACCGCGCAGGTACGGGTCGTCCGGCAGCGAGGTGTGCAGCAGCTCGTCGGCGACCGTGATCTTCGTGTACGCCAGCAGGACGGCCGTCTCCGGGCTGGTGAGACCCTGTCCCTGGGCCAGCCGCTCGCGGATCTGGCGGTCGGTGGGCAGGAACTCCAGCGCCCGGTCCAGGTGGCCCTCACGCACCAGGTGGCGCATGTAGCGCTGCTGGGCGTGGAGCATGTCCTTGGACTGGGCCAGCGCGTTGGCGATCGCCGTGTTCTGCGCGTAGTTGTTGCGCAGGACCAGGCTGCCGACCTCGTCGGTCATCGCGGCGAGCAGCTTGTTGCGCTGCTTCACGGTCATGTCGCCGTCGGTGACCAGGCCGTTGAGCAGGATCTTGATGTTCACCTCGTGGTCGGAGGTGTCCACGCCCGCGCTGTTGTCGATCGCGTCCGTGTTGATCTTGCCGCCGTGCAGCGCGAACTCGATCCGGCCGAGCTGGGTCAGGCCCAGGTTGCCGCCCTCGCCGACGACCTTGACGCGCAGGTCGGCGCCGTCGACGCGGATCGGGTCGTTGGCCTTGTCGCCGACGTCCGCGTGCGTCTCGGTGGACGCCTTCACATACGTACCGATGCCGCCGTTCCACAGCAGGTCCACCGGCGCCTGCAGGATGGCCTTCATCAGGTCGGCCGGGGTCATCTTGGCGACCTTGCCCTCGATGCCGAGGGCCTCACGGATGTGCGCGTTGACCGGGATGGCCTTGGCGGTACGGGGGAAGACGCCGCCGCCCGCGGAGAGCAGGTCGGTGTCGTAGTCGGCCCAGCTGGAGCGCGGCAGCTCGAAGATGCGGCGGCGCTCGGCGTACGAGGTCTCCGCGTCCGGGTTCGGGTCGATGACGATGTGCCGGTGGTCGAAGGCGGCCACCAGGCGGATGTGCTCGGACAGCAGCATGCCGTTGCCGAACACGTCACCGGACATGTCGCCGATGCCGACGCAGGTGAAGTCCTCGGACTGCGTGTCGACGCCCAGCTCCCGGAAGTGCCGCTTGACGGACTCCCAGGCGCCGCGGGCGGTGATGCCCATGCCCTTGTGGTCGTAGCCCGCGGAACCGCCGGAGGCGAAGGCGTCACCGAGCCAGAAGTTGTACGTCTCCGCAACGCCGTTGGCGATGTCGGAGAAGGTCGCGGTGCCCTTGTCGGCCGCGACGACGAGGTAGGTGTCGTCCCCGTCGTGCCGTACGACGTCGGCCGGGGGCACGACCTCGCCGGCCACCATGTTGTCGGTGATGTCGAGCAGCGCCGAGATGAACGTCTTGTAGCTGGCGATGCCCTCGGCCAGCCACGCGTCGCGGTCCACGCTCGGGTCCGGCAGCTGCTTGGCGACGAAGCCGCCCTTGGCGCCGACCGGCACGATGACGGTGTTCTTCACCATCTGCGCCTTCACCAGGCCGAGGATCTCGGTCCGGAAGTCCTCCTTGCGGTCGGACCAGCGAAGGCCGCCGCGCGCGACCTTGCCGAAGCGCAGGTGCACGCCCTCCACCTGCGGCGAGTACACCCAGATCTCGTACGCCGGGCGCGGCGCCGGCAGGTCGGGGATCGCCTGCGGGTCGAACTTCATGGACACGTACGCGTGCGGCTTGCCGCCCGCCGCCTCCTGGAAGAAGTTCGTCCGGAGGGTCGCCTTGATGACGGTCAGGAAGGACCGCAGGATCCGGTCCTCGTCGAGGGAGGCCACCTGGTCGAGGGCCGCGTCGACCTCTTCGAGGAGGGCGTCGACGATCTCGTGGCCCGCGCGCTGGCGGTCCGGCGACATCCGCGCCTCGAACAGCGAGACCAGCAGCCGGGTGGTGTGGACGTTGTTGCGGAGGGTGTCCTCCATGTAGTCCTGGCTGAAGGTGGAACCGGCCTGGCGCAGGTACTTGGCGTACGCGCGCAGCACCGTCGCCTGCCGCCAGTTCAGCCCGGCGCTCAGCACCAGCGCGTTGAAGCCGTCGTTCTCGGCCTTGCCGGTCCAGGTGGCGGCGAAGGCATCCTGGACGCGCTCGCGTCCGTCGTCGCCGAGGTAATCGCCGCCGCCGTTCTGCGACTTGGGCATGCGCAGGCCGAAGTCGTAGATCCACGCGGTGGTGCGGTCCGAGCAGCGCAGCTCGTACGGCCGCTCGTCCGTCACCTCGACGCCGAGCCGGCTGAGGGCCGGCAGCACGGCGGACAGGGAGACGGCCTCGCCCTTGCGGTAGATCTTGAACCGGCGCTCCTCGGGAGCGGCGCCCACGGGCTCGTACAGGCTGAGGGAGAAGTCCTTGCCGCTCTCGGCCTGTGCCGCGTCGAGCTGTTCGAGGTGGACGAGGTCGGCGACCGCGGCACGCGGGGTGTGGTCGGCCTTGTAGCCCTCGGCGAAGGCGCCGGCGTACTTGCGCAGCAGCTCGGCGGCCTTCTCCTCGCCGCACTCGGCGTTCAGCGCCTCGGCGAAACCGTCGGCCCAGGAGCGGGCGGCCTCCACCAGCCGCGCCTCGATGCGCTCCTTGTCGGCGTCGGACAGCTGCGGCAGCTCGGTGCCCTGCGGGACGCGGACCACGAAGTGCAGCCTGGAGAGGATCGACTCGGTGTTCCAGGCGGTGAAGTCGACGCTGATGCCGTCGAGTTCCTCCTTCAGGATGTCGATGATCCGCAAGCGGACACCGGTGGTGTAGCGGTCGCGCGGGAGGTAGACGAGGGCGGAGTAGTAGCGCCCGTACTCGTCCTGGCGGAGGTAGAGCCTGAGCCGCCTGCGCTCCTGCAGATACAGGACGGAGGTGGCGATGGACTCGAGCTCGTCCGCCGGGGTCTGGAAGAGCTCGTCGCGCGGGTAGGTCTCCAGGATCTGCAGCAGGTCGCGCCCGTCGTGGCTGTTGGGCGAGAACCCGGCGCGCTCCAGGACCTCCTCGACCTTGCGGCGGATGACCGGAACCCGGCGCACCGATTCGGTGTACGCGGCGGAGGAGAACAGTCCGAGGAAACGGCGCTCACCGACCACGTTGCCGTCCGCGTCGAACTTCTTGACGCCGATGTAGTCCAGGTACGACGGCCGGTGCACGGTGGCGCGGCTGTTGGCCTTGGTGAGGACCAGAAGCTTGTGTTCGCGGGCCTTGGCGCGGGCGTCGGCGGGCAGTCGCTCGAAGGAGGGGCTCACAGGGTGGCTGTCCTCCCCGGCGTGCTGCGGGTCGGAGCGCAGGATGCCGAGGCCGGTGCCGGGCACGGCGGCCAGCGAGTCGTCGTCCCGCAGCCGGTACTCGCGGTAGCCGAGGAAGGTGAAGTGATCGGCGGACAGCCAGCGCAGCAGCTCGCGGGCCTCCTCGATGTCCTGCGCGCGCAGGTCGGTTGCGACGGGCTCCTTGGGCAGTTCGTCGGCCATGCGCAGCGCCGCGTCCCGCATCTTGTCCCAGTCCTCGACGGTCTCACGCACGTCGGACAGGACGCGCAGCAGGTCGGTGGTGATCTGCTTGAGGTCGCCGCGGTCGGTCTCACGATCGATCTCGACGTGGATCCAGGACTCGATGTGCGCGTCGTGCGGCAGGTCGCCGCCCGACGGCGCGCTGAGCACCTCGATGAGCTTGCCGGTGACGTCCCTGCGGACGACGATCTGCGGGTGGATGACGACGTGGATGCCACGCCCCTGCCGCGTCAGCTCATTGGTGACGGAATCGACGAGGAAGGGCATGTCGTCGGTGACGACCTCGACGACGGAGTGGCTGCACGTCCACCCGTTCTCCTCCACGGTGGGCGTGTGCACCCGCACGTTGGCCGTGCCCTGCGGGCGGTTCTCGGCCAGCCGGTAGTGCGAGAGTGCGGCTCCGAAGATGTCGACCGGATCGCGGTCGCCCAGGTCCTCCGGGGCGGTGTGCAGGTAGTAACGCTGGAGGAACGCGAGCACGGTGTCCCGGTCGGGAGTGCTCTCATCCGTCGTCCCAGTCGGTAGGTGCCCCCCGACCGGGCTGTTCTCAGCTACCCGGGCGGCCCTCTCGAGCAGCTCGGCCTTGGCTTCGTCCAGCTTGGTCTGCATTGTCCTCTGGCTCCTGTCGCGCGCCGTTGCGTGACGTAGAAGGAAGTTCGGTCTCTTCCCTTCCGACGTAACGCCGCGACGCGGGGTGTCCGGTCTGCTTCGACGCTATGCCGCAAGGTGAGATGAGTGGGGGGTTATCAGCCATTCTCGACACGCCCCGGGGATGTGACGCTGCTCTCTGCGGCGCCTGCTTCGGGGGTGCGTACGGCGTCCTGGGGGCCCGTGCGACCCCGTCCCGCCCGCGAAGACCAGCGACCGCCGCCCGGTCACGGAGGTAGTCCGTGCTCACCGGGCGCGGGGCAGGGGCAACAGTGCCCCCGCGAGCTATCGCGCTGATCACGCCACAAGGCTATCGCTCAGTACGGGGGCCCCGTCATGAGCCGTATGTGTACAAAACCGGGGGTCGAACTTTGACACTCTGCACAGGGGCACACACCCCACTGTCGTGCGGGTCGGCGATACGAGTCCCTCATCTGATCCCCCTTGCTCGAAAACGACCGGACCTCTTGGCAAGGCCACCCCCAGGAGGCAGGTTGCCCATGACAGCGCATGCCCGCCCGAGGGGAGCCGCCCGACATGACCGCGAAAATCCTCATCGTCACCGGCGACGCAGCAGAGTCACTCGAGGTCCTGTACCCCTACCAGCGCCTCCGCGAGGAGGGCTACGACGTCCACATCGCGGCCCCCGCCCGCAAGAAGCTGCAGTTCGTCGTCCACGACTTCGAACCCGGCTTCGACACCTACACCGAAAAGCCCGGCTACACCTGGCCCGCCGACCTCGCGTTCGCCGAGGTCGACCCCGGTCAGTACGCCGCGCTCGTCATCCCGGGCGGGCGCGCCCCCGAGTACCTCCGCAACGACCCCGAACTCCGCAAGATCCTCAAGTCCTTCTTCGACGCGGACAAGCCGGTCGCCCAGATCTGCCACGGCCCCCTGCTCACCGCCGCGATCGACAGCCTCCGCGGCCGCCGCGTCACCGCCTATCCAGCGCTGGAACCGGACATGCAGGCCGCCGGCGCCGACTTCCAGGACGCCGAGGCAGTGGTCGACGGCACCCTGGTCTCGTCCCGCGCCTGGCCGGACCACTCCGCGTGGATGCGGGAGTTCCTCACGGTGCTGCGCGCGAAGGCTCCGGTGACCTGACGTCACGAAAGCGCGAACGCCCAACCGGGCACGGTGTTTTCACCAGCGCCGCGCCCCCGCAGGCTCACGCCGCCAGCCGCTCCGCCTCCGCGACGGCCTCCGCCAACGAGTCCACCACCGGCACGCCTACCTCTTCGAGGCTGGCCCGGCCGTGCGACCCGCCCGTGTACAGCACCGCCCCCGCCCCCACGTGCCGCGCGGCCACCGCATCGTCGGCGGCATCGCCGATCACGACCGTACGAGACGGGTCCACACCGGCCAGCGACGCGAGGTGGCGCACCATGTGCTCCGCCTTGCTGCCGCCCGAGGGCCCGGTCCGCCCGTCGACGCGTATGAAGTGCGCCTCTATCCCGAACCCCCGCACCAGCGGGACGAGTTCATCGTGCACGTACATGCTCAGGATCGACTGACTGCGACCCGCCGAGCGCCAGTCGGAGAGCAGCTCCGGCGCCCCCTCGGTCAGCCCGCAGCCGACCCGGTGCTCGGCGTAGTACCGGTGGAAGGTCTCGTCCATGACCTCCCACTCGGCGTCCGTCGGCAGCCGGCCCATGAGCCGCTCGTAGAACTTCGGCACCGGCACGCAGTACAGCGCCCGGTACTGCTCCATCGTGATCGGCTCGAGGCCCAGCTCGGCGAACGCCGCGTTCGTCGCGCCGATGATCGCGTCGTTGTCGTGGAACAGCGTCCCGTTCCAGTCCCAGACGATGTGCGCCCCTGTCTTCTTCCCCATGCCAAAAAAGGTACCCGCCGCCACTGACAGTCAAGAGCCCCGCAGGTCAGGCAGGCACCGGGCAGGCGTGGGGAGGGCTCAGTCGCCGCGCCCCACCAGGTTGGGGATCTCTTGCGTGGCGTACCACAGCAGCTCGTGGTCCTCGGCCCCGTCCACCACGAACTGCGCGTCGTCGTCCCCGCGGTCCGCCGCCTCGAGCGCCTCGGCCGCGGCGGCCACGTCCGCCTCCGCGTCGTCGAGGTCGACGTGCACGGCGGCCGCCTTGGCCAGCGCCACGGTCCCGGTCACCCGCACCTCGCCGAGCGCGGCCGGGTCGAGGCCCCGGTCGGGGTCGGACGACGCCGTGCCGTCGGGCACGTCGACGGCGACCACGACCCGGCGCCGTACCGCCCCGGGGTCCGCGGCCAGCAGCCGCAGCGAGGCCACTGCGGCGCGGTTCAGGGCCGCGTACTCCAGCTCCTCGATGTCGTCGGAGAGGTACCACTCGCGCAGGGCGGGCGTGACGGCGTACGCGGCGAGCGGCCCTGCCCCCAGCTCTCCCGTCTTGAACGCCTCGGCGAGACCGGAGAGGGTCAGGGGGACGTAGACGCGCATGGCTGGCCGCTTTCGTGGTCGGTGGCTGGGCGCGCTCAGGCGCCTCCCGGACGGCCTTCAGGATACGTGTGGGCGTCCCCTTTCGAGTCCCCGCCCACACGCCCGGAGGCGTCCACACGCAGCCTCGGAAGTCACCCGGCCCACCCCCGTGATCCCGGGCTTCCGCACCCCCTTCGTCACCCTGATAGGTGAAGAATCCGGCTGCTCCGACCCGGGCCCCCAGGTCCTTGCTGCTGCCGTCCCCCGCCGCGTACAAGATCCCCAACAGCAAGTTACCGGCCGGTATCAACCGGGCCCACCGAACGGGGACGCGCATGCACAAGATCATGACCAGGGCACAGCACCAGCCGGGCACCCGTCCTCCCGGCCGCCGCGACTCCCGCCGCCCCGGCGGCGCCCCGCCCCGCACCCCGGGCGGAACCCCGACCCGCACGGCACCGGGCGGCGGCCGCCCGCCCGGCTCGCGGGCCGGCGGCCTGTCCTCCAGCACCAGGCCCACCGACAGCCGCCCGCCGACAACTCCTGCCACGCCGATCAGGAGCACGACCGGCGCCCTCACCAGCACAGGCGCCCCGGGCAGCATGACCACCACGGCTCCCGGCGCGGGTGTCGCCACCATGGCGCACGCCCGCACCACCACCCACGCCCCGCCGAACACGGTTCCCGCCCCAGGGGAAACCGCCCCGGCCGGGATCCCTGCCTGCCCCGGGGTCCACACCCTGCCGGTTCCCCAGCCCCGCCCCACCGACGTCTTCGCCGACCTCCTGGTCGCGGTGCTGAGCGGCCAGCGCCCCGTCCACTCGATGCTGCGGCACACCGCGGGCCGGGCCTACGACGAACTGGCCTGGCTCGCCGAACGCAGCCCCCTGCGCACCCGCGGCACTCGCCCGGTCGTCCGCGACATCGGCTACTACGAAGCCCGTCCCGGTGCCGTCGAGGCCTTCGCCCGCATCGGCGCCGGCGAACAGCTGCGGGCCATGGCCTTCCGTCTGGAACGGGGCCGGGACCTCCGCTGGCGCTGCACGGCGGTGGAACTCGGCGGCCCGCGCCCGCCGCGCCCCACCGGCGACGACTAGAAGGCCCCTGACACAGCCCGGCCCGCCGCTGCACCGCCGTACGCGGAAGGGCCGGGACAACCCCGAGGTGTCCCGGCCCTTCAAGCCGCTACGGCGCCACAGGCGCCCGCTGCCTACTTCTTGCGGCGGCGCCCACGGGACTGCTTGCGCCGCTCCGCGCGCGTGAGGCCGTCGGCCTCGGAGCGCACCGGCTCCTCGTCGCCGACGAAGTCGCCCTCGATGGTGCCGCCCTCGCCGTCCACGGTCGGGGCGGAGAAGTGGAGGTTGCGGCGCTGCGGGGCGTCCAGGCCCTTGGCGCGGATCTCCGGACGGCCGCCCGCCTGCGCCGGCACCACGTCCTGCTTCTCCATGTCGACCGGCTCGGCAGCCTCGACCGGGACCTCCTCGACCTGCTGCTCGACCTGGACCTCCAGGTTGAACAGGTAGCCGACGGACTCCTCCTTGATGCCCTCCATCATGGCGGTGAACATGTCGAAGCCCTCGCGCTGGTACTCGACCAGCGGGTCCTTCTGCGCCATCGCGCGCAGGCCGATGCCCTCCTGGAGGTAGTCCATCTCGTAGAGGTGCTCGCGCCACTTGCGGTCGAGGACCGACAGCACGACCCGGCGCTCCAGCTCACGCATGATCTCGGAGCCGAGCTGCGTCTCGCGCGACTCGTACTGCTCGTGGATGTCGTCCTTGATGGACTCGGAGATGAACTCGGCCGTCAGACCGGCCCGGTCGCCGGCCGCTTCCTCCAGCTCGTCGACGGTGACCTTCACCGGGTAGAGCTGCTTGAAGGCGCCCCACAGCCGGTCGAGGTCCCAGTCCTCCGCGAAGCCCTCGGCGGTCTCCGCGGCGATATACGCGTCGATCGTGTCGTCCATGAAGTGCACGACCTGCTCCTGCAGGTCCTCGCCCTCCAGGACGCGGCGCCGCTCGCCGTAGATGACCTCGCGCTGGCGGTTGAGGACCTCGTCGTACTTCAGGACGTTCTTACGGGTCTCGAAGTTCTGCTGCTCGACCTGCGACTGGGCGGACGCGATCGCGCGCGTGACCATCTTGTTCTCGATCGGCACGTCGTCCGGGACGTTCGCCATCGACATCACGCGCTCGACCATCTGGGCCTTGAAGAGCCGCATCAGGTCGTCGCCGAGCGAGAGGTAGAAGCGGGACTCGCCGGGGTCACCCTGACGGCCGGAACGACCGCGCAGCTGGTTGTCGATACGCCGCGACTCGTGCCGCTCGGTGCCCAGGACGTAGAGCCCGCCGAGGTCCTTGACCTCCTCGAACTCGGCCTTCACAGCCTGCTCGGCACGCTCCAGGGCTGCGGGCAGGAACTGGGCCCACTCCTCGATGTGCTCCTCGGGGTCGAGGCCACGCTGGCGCAGCTCCGCCTCGGCGAGGTCGTCGGGGTTGCCGCCGAGCTTGATGTCCGTACCACGGCCGGCCATGTTCGTGGCGACCGTGACGGCGCCTTTGCGGCCGGCCTGGGCGATGATCGGCGCCTCACGGTCGTGCTGCTTCGCGTTCAGCACCTCGTGCTGGATGCCGCGCTTGGAGAGCTGCTGCGAGAGGTACTCGGACTTCTCGACCGACGTCGTACCGACGAGGATCGGCTGGCCCTTCTCGTGCTTCTCCGCGATGTCGTCGACCACCGCGTCGAACTTGGCGACCTCGGTGCGGTAGATCAGGTCCGACTGGTCCTTGCGGACCATGGGCCTGTTGGTCGGGATCGGGACGACGCCGAGCTTGTAGATCTGGTGGAACTCGGCGGCCTCGGTCATCGCCGTACCGGTCATGCCGGAGAGCTTGCTGTAGAGGCGGAAGAAGTTCTGCAGGGTGATCGTGGCGAGCGTCTGGTTCTCGTCCTTGATGTCCACCCCTTCCTTCGCCTCGATCGCCTGGTGCATGCCCTCGTTGTAGCGGCGGCCCGCGAGGATACGGCCGGTGTGCTCGTCGACGATCATGACCTCGCCGTCGATGACGACGTAGTCCTTGTCCTTCTTGAAGAGCTCCTTCGCCTTGATGGCGTTGTTCAGGTAGCCCACCAGAGGCGTGTTGACCGACTCGTAGAGGTTGTCGATGCCCAGCCAGTCCTCGACCTTGGCGACACCGGGCTCGTGGATGGCGACCGTGCGCTTCTTCTCGTCGACGTCGTAGTCGCCGGTCTCCTCCTCGCCCTTGAGCGGGTTGCCCGCCTCGCCCTTCTTCAGGCGCGTGACCAGCTTGGCGAAGTCGCCGTACCACTTGGTGGCCTGGTCGGCCGGACCGGAGATGATCAGCGGCGTACGGGCCTCGTCCACGAGGATGGAGTCGACCTCGTCGACGATGGCGAAGTTGTGGCCGCGCTGCACCAGTTCGTCCTTCGACCACGCCATGTTGTCGCGCAGGTAGTCGAAGCCGAACTCGTTGTTCGTGCCGTACGTGATGTCGCACTCGTACTGCTGGCGGCGCTCGGCGGGCGTCATGTTGGCGAGGATGCAGCCGACGCTCAGGCCAAGGAACTTGTGGACGCGGCCCATCATCTCGGAGTCGCGCTCGGCCAGGTAGTCGTTGACCGTGATCAGGTGAACGCCTTCTCCGGAGAGGGCGTTCAGATACGCGGGCAGCGTGCCCACCAGGGTCTTGCCCTCGCCGGTCTTCATCTCGGCGACATAGCCGAGGTGAAGCGCTGCGCCACCCATCATCTGCACGTCGTAATGACGCTGTCCGAGGACGCGCTTGGCGGCCTCGCGCACGGTGGCGAACGCCTCGGGGAGCAGATCGTCCAGGCTCTCGCCCTCGGCGTACCGCTGCTTGTACTCATCGGTGAGGGCGCGCAGCTCGGCGTCGGAGAGGTCGACAAAATCCTCTTCGATGGACTTGACCTGGTCCGCGATGCGGTGCAGCTTGCGCAGGATTTTGCCTTCGCCTGCACGCATGATCTTCGAGAGGACGGACACGGGGGTTGGTCTCCTTGCCGGTCGGGCCTGGGACGGTCGGTTTCCACTTGACTTACTGAGCAACGGCCATCGTATGCGAGGACCCCGCCCAGCCGGGAGCCTGCCGGGACGACGACGGCAGGCGGCTTCTCGCACCGCTTCAAATCTTCTTCAAAAGGGACAACGGCCGGGCCCCGCGGATGGTGCCGCACACCGCCGACGAATTGCGCGAATTGTGATCACCCGCTCACACAGGGCCAAAAACATGGCGTCCTCACGAGCCGTCCAAGGAGAATCGGCCGATGGAACCCGTGACGCTCACGACCGCCCGTCTTCTTCTGCACACGGTGGGCCCCGAGCACACCGACGCCGTGTACACGGCCGCCCAGGACCCCGACATCCAGCGCTGGACCACGATCCCCTCGCCCTATCTCCCCGAGCACGCACGGAGCTTCACGCAGCAATTGGTCCCCGAGGGCTGGGCGAGCGGCTCGATGCTCACCTTCGGTCTCTTCCTCCCCGAAGGGGAGGAGTTGGTGGGCATGCTCGGCCTCACCATGCACTCCCTGAGTGTGACCGAGATCGGCTTCTGGGGCGCCAAGGAGCACCGCGGCAACGGCTATGTCACCGAGGCCGCCGTCACCGCCTCCCGCTGGGCCTTCACCCACCTGTCGGTCGACCGCGTGGAATGGCGTGCGGAAGTCGGCAACAGACCCTCCCGCGCGGTGGCAGAACGCGCCGGCTTCGTCGTCGAGGGAGTCCTGCGCTCCGCGATCATCCACCAGGGCGTCCGCCGGGACTGCTGGGTGGGTTCGCTGCTGCCGTCGGACCTGGGCCTGCCGTCGACGGCGCCGTATCTGCCGGCACCGGCCTCAACTCCGGGCGCCCAGTGACGAATCCGCAGGTCACCGAGCATTGTCAGTCCCGCCCTCTATCGTGCGGACCATGACGACCCCGCGCCCCACGACCGACCTCTCGGCAGACGACGCCCGCCGTATCGCCCTGCGCGCCCAGGGCTTTGTCGGCACGCCCGACCGCAGGGCCGGCGTGCGCGGCGTCCTCCGACATCTCGGCGCGGTCCAGCTGGACACGATCTCGGTCCTGGCACGCTCCCACGAGCTCATCCCGTACGCCCGCCTCGGCGCGGTCGGCCGCAACACTGTGGAGAGCGCCTACTGGAAGGACGCGTCCGCCGTCCCGCACGCCTTCGAGTACTGGTCGCACGCCGCGTGCATCCTCCCCGTCGAGGAATGGCCCCACTTCGCCTTCCGCCGTCGCGCCTACCGAAGCCGCCCGCACTGGAACCACGCCCTCCCGGACGGCACCTACGACCAGGTCATCAAGCAACTCCGCACCGAAGGCCCCCTCACGGCCACGGAGTTGGGCGGCGCGAAGCGCACCAGCGAGTGGTGGGACTGGTCCGGCACCAAGGTCGCCGTCGAGCGCGCGCTGATGTACGGCGAGGTGGTGTGCGTGGAGCGCCGCGGCTGGAAGCGCGTCTACGACCTCGCCGAGCGCGCGATCCCGGACACCCTGCTGCACGACGAATTGGATGACACGGAGTGCCTGCGCCGTCTGGTCCGCCTCGCGGGCCAGTCCCTGGGCGTCGGCACGCGCGCGGACATCGCCGACTACCACCGTCTCAAGGCCGAGCAGGTCGACGCGGTGATCGCCGACTCGGGCCTGGTCCCGGTCACGGTCGAGGGCTGGGGCAAGCCGGCCTGGGCCGACCCGGCGGCTCTCGGGACACCGCCGCGCGGCCGCCACCGCACCACACTGCTGTCCCCCTTCGACTCCCTGATCTGGGAAAGGGCACGCACGGAGCGGATCTTCGGCTTCACCCACCGCCTGGAGGCCTACGTCCCCAAGCCGAAGCGGGTGTACGGCTACTTCGCGATGCCGGTCCTCGCGGGCGGCCGCCTCGTCGGCCGCGTCGACCCGGCCCGCGAGGGCCGCACGCTGGTGGCCAGGCAGGTCACTCTGGACGGCCCCAAGGCGGTCCCTGCGGTGGCGCAGGCCCTGACGGAGGCGGCGAGCTGGGTGGACTGCACGGACGTACGCGTGGAGCGGGTGGACGCACCCGAGCTGCGCGAGCCCCTGGCCAAGGAGCTCACTCGCGCCCTCGGCTGAGCCTCACCGGATCTCGAGGATCTTCTCCCGCATCGCGTACACCACGGCCTCCATCCTGGAGTGCAGTTGCAGCTTCTCCAGGATGTTGCGCACGTGGTTCTTCACGGTGTTCTCGGAGATGAACAACTCCTTGGCGATGTCCCGGTTGTTCATCCCCGTGGCGACGAGTTTGAGGACCTCCAGCTCGCGGTCCGTCAGCCGCGGCGCGGGGACGAGCCGGCGCTCGTCGGTCCGCTGGATCATCGACTTGAACTCGGTGAGCAGCTTCGACGCCATGGAAGGGCTGATCTGCGACTGCCCGTCGGCCACCGCGCGAATGGCGGTGGCCACCTCGTCCGTGGAGATCTCCTTGAGGAGATAACCGGTCGCACCCGCCTTGATCGCGTCGTAGAGGTCGGCCTCCTCGTCGCTGATCGTCAGCATGATGATCTTGGCGCTGGGAGCGACCTCCTTGATGGAGGTGCAGGCCTCGATCCCGCCCCGCTTGGGCATCCGCACGTCCATCAGGACGATGTCCGGCAGCAGGTCGGCCGCCTTGTCGACGGCCTCCGCGCCGTCCCCGGCCTCCCCGACGACCTGGATGTCCTCCTCGGCCGCGAGCACGATCTCCAGGCCACGGCGGAAGAGGGCATGGTCGTCCACGACAAGGACTCTGATCGGTTCCTTGCGTGGAGTGCCTGCGTCCGGGCCCATGCCGACGACGCCGCCGTCGGCATCCTCGTCACGCATCGGTCCGAAGCTGTCCGCCATCGTTCCTCCCCCTGAAGGCTGTGGCCTGTGGTTCTGTGCCATCGCCAACCCAAGGCAACGGCCCACTGGTTGGGCCATTGCCGCCATGATTCCATGCCCGGACGACAACACGGTGACAGAGCGGGGTGTAAAGGGGTTGCACACCGGTGCCCCTGGGGGCGCACAGGCGCTCTCCAGGGGCACCGGCTCAGCCGTCAGCCGCGCGGGTCAGCCACCCAGCGTGCCACCCGGCGCGGGCGACTGCGCCTGGGTGACCATCGGGTCGGTGCTGAGGTGGATGACGCCGTAGTCGTAGGCGTGCCGCCGGTAGACGACACTCGGTTCCTTCGTCTCGGAGTCGACGAAGAGGTAGAAGTCGTGTCCGACCAGTTCCATCTCGTAGAGGGCCTGGTCGAGCGTCATCGGGGAGGCGACGTGGGTCTTCTCGCGGACGATCAGGGGACCTTCGCCCTTGACCTCCAGCGAGCCGATCTTCTTGGTGGGCACTCCGTCCTGCTCTTCCTCGTGGACGGGGTGGCCGTTGCCGTTGAGCGTCGCCGCGCCGGGGACGTGGTCGGGGACCTCGGCGGCCGAGATCCTGCGCGCGCCACGGCGAGAGAACCGCTTGTCGTGCTGCTTGCGGAGCCGGGCGTCCAGCTTCTCCGCCGCCAGGTCGAGTGCCGCGTACGGGTCACTGGCCGCTGCCTCCGCCCGGATCACCGGACCGCGGGAGCGGAGCGTGATCTCCACTCGGTCACAACGGTCGGCCTGTCGGGGGTTCGGCTCCTTGGACACCTCGACGTCGAGGCTGATCACCTTGCCATCGAGCTTCTGGATCTTCTCCAGCTTCAGCTTCTCGGCCACGTGCTTGCGGAACCGCTCGGGCACCTCGGTCTTGCGGCCCTTGACGACGATGTCCACGCAGAACTCCGTTCCCGGATCGCTCCGCTCCAGCGGCGGAGCATCTCCCTTTTGCACCAGGCTCCGGCGAGCTCCGGAACCTCGGACTCGGTGACTTCCACCTCCTCCCCCGCGGACAAGATCTCCACTCCACCGCTGCGGATGATTGTGAAAAACCCGCAGCCCGGCATTCGCGTATGAGAGGGATGGCCTGCGCCTTTCTCTCACAACCGAACATATCTCGCCCGGACGGATGTCGTCACCCTCTACCGCGGCGTACCTCCGTTCAGGTGAATTGACCCTCTCATTACCTGCAACGATGCAAGTTCGCAGTCAGTTCCGGTTTATTTCGAACGAATCTGGCGGCGCTGCGACCACGGCTGCGCAGATCACGTCACCCGCGCCGCCCGCACCCGCTATTCCTGGCACCGCGTGCCTACTGTCGGTCCCTTCGTCCGCGGATCCGGCGATCCGTTCCTCCCTGCCTTCCCGACCAGTTGCCGCGTACACGGCCGGAGTTGCTCCGCCGTACGAAATCAGCCCCGGATTGCGTCGGTGCGCGATCGCCGCTTCTGCCATTCCCCCGTACGCGCGCGTCCGTTGTTCCCTCGCCGTCGCCGCCCGCACGGCACGCGCCGCCTCCGTCAGGGACGCGCCCGTCGTCATCAGGTCGTCGACGAGCACGACCGAACCGCCGCGAAGCAGTCGGTCACCGCCGGGCGCCAGTGCCAGCGCGCCCGCCAGATTGTCCTGCCGCTGCCGGGAGTTGAGCCCCGACTGGTCGGCCACGGCACGCCGCTGCCGCAGCACGGCGAGCACCCGGGCCGCGGTCCCGGCCCGCCGCAGCTCACCCGCCGCGGCAAGCGCGATCCGCCGCGCCGGATCGTGTCCCCGCGCACGCACCGCCGCACGCGCGGACGGAACGGGCACGAGCAGCACGGGCCGGTCGCCGCCCATGGCCGCGGTGCCGGACGTTTCGAGTCCCGCCCGCACAGCTCCTGCCAGAGCCGTGCCCAGCGGTGCCATGAGGGCCAGCGCGCCGCGTTCCTTGTGGGCCAGCAGCACGGCTCGAACCTCGTCGGCGTACCGGGCGGCCGCGTGCACCACGGGCAGCCCGGGCGGTTCCGGCACCGGTCGCACCCGGCTCGGTACGGCCCCGCTCAGGGCGGCACGGCACTCCGGGCAGAGCACCGTGCGAAGCCTCCCGCAGCCTCCGCACTCGGCCGGCAGCACCAGGTCGGTGAAGTCCTGCCACCACCCCCGCATGCCCACCACTGTGCCAACGCCCGAGCCGCCCGGCCACCCCTGTGGAAAACTCCCTTGTGGACAACTCGTGCCGGGCGCAAACCGCGCCCCTCACCCGGGATAGACCGGTGCCTCTCCGTCCGTGACCTTCTGCCACTGCTCCCCGGACGGCAGCCGTACGATCCCGTCCTCCGAGTACGCCACCAAGGGCAGTCCGTCGAACTCGGTGGCGGTGATCTCCTTGATCCCGCTGAGGGCCGCGGGCGCCGGCCCCTCCGGCGTGGAGCCGTCGACCTGGGCGTAGCGCATGGTCTGCAGTCCGCCCTGTTCGCGCCCGACCACCACGAGCCGGCTGTCCCCGGCCCACGACATGGTCGTGACGTCCTCCAACTCCGGGGTCGCGGAGCGCAGTTCGGCCACCGAGAGCGCCGGCCGGTCCTCCGCGGTCTCCTGCCGCCGCTCGATCCGCCCGATGAGCAGGGACGACTTGTCGCCCTTCGCCACCACGAGCGCTATCCGCACGCCGTCGGCGGCCACCCGGACCTCCTGGATGCGGCCGTCCAGCTCCGGGGTCTTCACCACGATCGGCTCGCCCTTGCCCTGCTCCAGCACGAGCAGCCGGGGGTCGCCGGGAGCGCGGTCGGCCACCCAGACATCGCCGTACGCGTCCCAGCTGGGCGCCGTCAGCCGATCCTGCTCCGTCTTGCCCTTGCTGGTCAGTACGGGGTCCCCGAGCGAACTGCCGGACACCAGCGACCCGACGTACAGGTTCTTGCCGTCCCCGGAGACGGCGGCCGCGGAGTCCTCGTCGCGCGACACGGCCACCGACCGCAGCGCCTTGGCACCCTCACCCAGCGCCCCGGGCACCGGAGCGGCCTTGCTGCTGTCGAGGCCGGTCGCCATCCGTACGACCCGGCTCTTGTTGTCGATGAAGTACAGGTAGGTGGGCTGCTCCGCCGAGCCGCGCGCGGCGACGTTGTCGACCCGGCCCTCGGCGAGCGTGCACAGCCGCGCGTTGCCGGACCGCAGCTCGACCTGGTCCACCGCCGGCGTGAGGTTCTGCAGCGTGAACAGGAGCTGGGCCGCCATCTCACTGCACTGGTTCGCGCCGACCCGGGCCGCGCTCTTGTTCAGCGGGACGGTCAGGTTGTTCTGGTCGTCGGGCGTCAGCGTGGTGACGCCCTTCGCCAACGCCGTACCGGTGGGGAAACTCGTCCGCACCACACGGTCGAGCCAGTTCGTGGGCCCGTTGAGCAGCGAGTTGACCATCTGCGTCATGGGGTCCACGCGCCGGCGCACATACACGGGGTCCGCGACGGCCGCGGGCTGCGACGCCGTCCCAGCAGTGGCGTTCGAGGCGAAGTAGTACTTGTTGACGGACATGTAGTTGCGCTGGAAGTCCGACTTACCCATGACGACGCCCTGCGGCAGCCTGTCGATGCGCCACTGCTTGGTCTTCTTGTCACGTGTGAGATGCACCGGCGCGGCGTAGCTCCCGCTTGCGGGCGAGTACGCCTGCTGCTCGTCCACCCTGGCGACCCTCGTGCCCGTCAGCGTGTACGAGAGGTCGTCGGTCTCCTCCCGGCCGCCCAGGTGGTTGGTGTCGATGCCCGGTCCGTCCGCGAGGACCGTGCTGGACAGCCCCGGCTTCCACGTCTGCGACGCCTGCTTGGTCAGGTATTGGCGCGCCGTCGAATAGTTCGGATCGTCGCTGGTCAGCGCCTCGAGGAAACCCGAGACTATGTCGGCGGGCTGGGCGTTGTCCTGGGGTGGCATGGCGAAGACCCGGACCTGCGTGTCCTGCCGCGCCGTGGAGTCGACTCCGCGCAGGTCCCCGCTGTCGGGCATCGAGGCGCACCCCGCCAGCAGTACGACGCCGCAGGCGGCGTACGCCAGCGCGCGCATCGGTCCGCGCCCGGCGCTCCCCTCGCGGTCAGCGCCCACGGAATGCCTCCCCATGCTTCTTCGAGTCCCCCGACCCGGCGTCCGGCTGGCTCGAGGTCTCCCTCAGCGCCCCGTCCTCGCCGGACTTCTCGTCCTGCCGTCGCGCTCCCGAGGTGGGCCGGGGCACCACACGCGCGCCGTTCCCGGGCAGCGCCGTCGGGTCGGCGGTGGGGGCCGCACCGGCCGTCCTCGGAGCTATCTGCGGTATCTGGTCCCCGGCGGGCTGCACGGGCACGGTGGCGGTCTTGTCCCCGCCCCCGCTCGGCAGCCCGGCGTCATTGAGTCCACGGTTGCGGCGCGAGTCCTTGGGTTCCAGCGGTATCGGCGAGCCCCGCAGCGGCTCGTCCGCGGTCCGCGGCAGCGTCAGCCGGAACTGCGAGCCGCCGCCCGGCTCGCCCCACGCCTGCAGCCAGCCGCCGTGCAGCCGCGCGTCCTCCAGGGCGATGGACAGTCCGAGGCCCGTACCACCGGTGGTACGCGCGCGTGCCGGGTCGGCCCGCCAGAAGCGGCTGAACACCCGGGTGGCCTCGCCGGGCTTGAGCCCGACGCCGTAGTCACGTACCGCGACGGCGACCGCCCCGCCCGCCGCTGCGAGTTTGACGACCACGTCCTGGCCCTCGCCGTGCTCCACGGCGTTGACGACGAGGTTGCGCAGCACCCGCTCCACGCGCCGGGCATCCGCCTCCGCGACGACGGGCTGCTGATCGCCCACCACGCGTATGTGCGTGCCCTTGCGATCGGCGAGCGGCTCGGCCCCGCTGACGACCCGCCGCACGACCTCCCGGAGGTCTATCGGCTCCGCCTCCAGCGCCGCCGCGCCCGCGTCGAACCGGCTGATCTCCAGCAGGTCCGCGAGCAGCGACTCGAACCGGTCCAGCTGATCGGCCAGCAGCTCCGCCGACCGCGCCGTCACCGGATCGAAGTCCTCGCGCGCCTCGTGGATGACGTCCGCGGCCATCCGTACGGTCGTCAGCGGCGTCCGCAGCTCGTGCGACACGTCCGACACGAACCGCCGCTGCATCCGCGACAGGTCCTCCAACTGCTGGATCTTCAACTGCAGGTTCTGCGCCATCTTGTTGAAGGCCTCACCGAGCCGCGCGATGTCGTCCTCACCGGTGACCTTCATACGTTCCTGCAGCCGCCCGGCGGACAGCCGCTCGGCGATCCCGGCCGCCATCCGCACGGGCGTCACGACCTGCCGCACCACCAGCCAGGCGATGGCCCCGAGGAGTACGACGACGAAGAGCCCCGCGGTCGCCAGCGTGCCCTTGACCAGGCTCAGCGACTTCTCCTCCTGCGTGAGCGGGAAGAGGTAGTACAGCTGGTAGGGGTCACCGTTGGGGTCGTTGACCTGCTTGCCGATGACCAGCGCGGGCTGGGACTCGTTGTCGTTGCTGTAGATGATGCGGGTGTAGCTCTGGGCGGCCGTCGTGTCGTCGTTGATCCGCGCGCGCAGGTCCTCGGGCACGCTGGCCGACGGATCGACGTAGCCGGAGGCACGTGGCCCGCGCCCGCCGCCGCTGTTGTCGTCGCCCGCAGGCAGCGTCACGACGTCGAAGGCGCCCTGGCCACCGCTGGACAGGGACTCCACGAGGTCGCTCATCCACGAGGTGAGGTTCTGCGACTGCCGTCCGTCCGCCGCCGTGCCGTCGTCAACGGTCCCGGCCGCCGCCTCGTCGGCCTTCTGCTTGGCCACCGCGAACCCGCCGGTGGCCTGACTCTGCGAGGCCTTCACCTTGGCGTCCAGCAGGCCGTTGCGCACCTGCCCGATCACCACGAAGCCCAGCAGCAGCACAACACCGAGCGACATCAGCAGCGTCGTGACGACGACCTTGAGCTGGATGTTGCGCCGCCACAGCCGCATGACGGGCAGCAGCGGCCGACGCACCCAGCGCATGAACAGGCGCAGGACCGGGCTGCCCTGGACTCCGCCCTGCAGCAGCCCACCCTCCAGCAGGCGGCCCCAGCGGGAGCCCGCCGTCTTCCGGCCGACAGGCCGCTGAGCGCGGGCCCCGCCCGGCCCGGGCGCCGAAGCGGCACTGTCACCGGACATGTCAGCTCGGCCCCGCCTTGTAACCGACGCCGCGGACGGTCACCACGATCTCCGGACGCTCCGGATCCTTCTCGACCTTCGAGCGCAGCCGCTGCACATGCACGTTCACAAGACGGGTGTCCGCGGCGTGGCGGTAACCCCACACCTGCTCGAGCAGCACCTCACGCGTGAACACCTGCCACGGCTTGCGCGCCAGCGCGACCAGCAGATCGAACTCCAGCGGCGTCAGCGCGATCGACTGCCCGTCCCGCTTCACGGAGTGACCGGCCACGTCGATGACGAGGTCACCTATGGCCAGCTGTTCCGGCGCCGGCTCCTCCGACCTCCGCAGCCGCGCCCGGATCCGGGCGACCAGCTCCTTCGGCTTGAACGGCTTCACGATGTAGTCGTCGGCACCCGACTCCAGCCCGACCACCACGTCGACGGTGTCGCTCTTGGCCGTGAGCATCACGATCGGCACGCCCGACTCCGCCCTGATCAGGCGGCACACCTCGATACCGTCGCGCCCCGGCAGCATCAGGTCGAGCAGCACCAGGTCGGGTTTGCTCTCACGGAATGCGGCCAGCGCCTTGTCGCCGTCGGCTACGAAAGACGGTTCAAAACCTTCACCACGCAGCACGATGCCGAGCATCTCGGCAAGTGCCGTGTCGTCGTCGACGACAAGGACTCGTCCCTTCATAAACGACATCATCCCATTCTCATAACAGTGGCAGAGCTGCTGGTGAGCAGGGTCACTGGCCCGTGACGATAGTCGTACTCGGCCGTCACTGTCTGCCCTCGTCCGTCGACGTCGATGTCAGTAACGGATGTCAGCTACCCAGCGTAGGCGCACCCTGACCACATGGTCGGCCCAGCTGCCTTGGCCGGACTGCGCCAACACCGCACCGACGACGCCGCTGGTCGTGGGGCAGGCGGCCCGCCCCAGGAGGGTTCGGTACTACTCGGACTGTTGGGTGTACGGGCCGAGGGACCCCAGGTCGAGGCGCAACCGCACGTAGTTCGCATCGCCTGGGCCGGGCCGCTGGTGCCCGTCGGGCTTCCAGCCGTGCCGGGCGTAAAAGGCCTGGGCCCGGCCGTTGCTCTCCCAGGCTTCGAGCACCCCGGCCGTCAGGGACGCATCGCGAAGGTTCCGCACGAATTCCGCGTGTATCCGGCTGCCGATTCCCTCGCCCCAAAGCCCAGGTCGGACATGGATCTGGTAGAGCTGGCCGACGGTCCCGGCGTCCACGTCGGCCTCCAGCGGCGGACCCATCGCCAGGATGCCCACCACCTCGCCTTCTCGCACAGCGCACATCACCGTCTTGGTGTCGTTCTGGACGGCACGCATCCACATCTCCCGCCGGCGAAGGCGTGCGTCAGGGGAGGTGAGCTCCTCCTCCGCCAGTCCACCGGCCTGGTAGTACGCGGTGCGCGCCTGAGTGTGCAGGTCAGTGATCTGCTCCAGGTCGTCGAGGTCCGCAGTCCGCAGCAAGGTCCGAGAAGTCGTCACGATCCTCAGACGCACCTGCCGTGAAGAGCAGTTCCTCGCTCAACGACTCCGCCGATCACAGTCGAGGTCGAAGGAGTCCGCCGGCGCGAAGGCGTTGTCGTCGATCAAGTCGATCGGGCCGTCCTCCCCTTCAGCTGATCGTTACCCGGCGCGACCTGGCACACAGCTCCGCAAGAGCCTCAGCCGTCACGGGCGAAACGACGCCCTCTTCCGTGACGATCGCGGTCACGAGCTCGGGCGGCGTCACGTCGAACGCCGGGTTGTACGCCTGAGTCCCCAGCGGTGCCACCGGAATCCCACCCCCTGCTTCCGCTCCTGCCACCGGCACCTGGGGTGCTGTGACTTCGGTCACCTCATGGCCCGGGCGCTGCTCGACCTCGATGGACGCTCCGTCTGGGGTCTCGAGGTCCACCGTCGTCACCGGTGCCACCACGATGAACGGCACATGGTGGTACCGAGCGAGCACGGCGAGCGGATAGCTTCCGACCTTGTTCGCGACCGACCCGTCGGCCGCGATGCGGTCCGCCCCGATCAGCACCGCGTCGACCTCACCGGCCGCGAAGAGCGAGCCCGCCGCGTTGTCCGTGAGCAAGGTGTACGCCATACCGTTTCGCGCCGCCTCGTAAGCCGTCAGCCGAGCACCTTGCAGCAACGGCCGCGTTTCATCCACCCACAGCCGCCGCAGCCTCCCCACCCGGTGGGCCGCGAGCGCCACCGCGAACGCCGTCCCCTCCCCGCCCGACACCAGCGCCCCGGTGTTGCAGTGGGTGAGGATCCGGTTCCCGCCGCCGGGCATCAGCTCGTCCAGCAGCGCCAGCCCACGCTCGGCCATACGGGCGCTGGCCTCGGCGTCCTCCTGGTGCAGCCGACGCGCTGCGGCAAGCGCCGCCGCCGCGGCCTCCCCGGCATCACCGCTCTTGGCGAACTCGGCCCGGTGCGCGGACCGGGCCCTGCCCACACCGACAGCGAGATTCACGGCGGTGGGCCGGGCTCCTGCCAGCGCGGCCGCGGCGTCGTCCACGTCGAACCCGCGCGCGGCAGCGAGCGCGACACCGTACGCTCCCGCGATACCGAGCAGCGGTGCCCCGCGCACGGCGAGCGAACGGATCGCCTCCACGAGCGCGGGCGCGTCCGTGCAGACCAGCTCGACCTCCTCGGCCGGCAGCCTCGTCTGGTCGAGAAGAACCAGTACCGGGCCTTCGGGTGGCTCCTCCCAGCGGATCGCCGGTATCTCGGTCGGCCTGCTGTCTTCGCCGGATTGCGCGTACTGATCAGCCATGCCGTCAGTCTGCCCCTTGTCCGGCAGACAATTGAAGGTGTCCGGCCCATACCGCGGCCGGTACCTCGGCGACCACCCCATGGCACGATGGCTGCCAACCTGCCGCCGCGACCGCGGACGGGCACCGTGAAGGAGCGACGATGAAAGACACTCCGGGCTGGGCCTCGCCCGGATCTGCCCCCTCCGACGGGCAGGAGCCCGGCGCGTCCGGTCCCACGGAGCCTGCGGACCAGCCCGGTCCCGACCCGCAGGGCAGCCCTGACGCACAAGGCTCCGGCTCGCAGTGGTCCCAGGAGCAGCCTCCACCCGCCCACTGGTCCGCGCCCACCGGCTCTGCAGGCCCCGGCCAGGCGGCTCCGCCACCACCGCCACCCGGGCCCGGCTGGGGCACCCAGCCTCCTCCCGGCCCCAGCGGCTACGGCGCTCCGGGACCCGGCGGCTACGGAGCCCACGGCACTCCTGGATACCCCGCATGGGGAGGCGGCTGGGGCGGCCCCCCGCCCGCCGCCAAGCCGGGCGTCATCCCGCTCCGCCCGCTCGGCGTGGGCGAGATCCTCGACGGTGCGGTCTCCACCATGCGCACCTACTGGCGCACGGTCCTGGGCATCTCCCTCACCGTCGCGGTGGTTACGGAGATCCTCGTCATCCTGCTTCAGGGCCTCGTACTGAACGACACCAGCACCGCGGCCCTCGACGACCCGAGCGCCACTACGAGTGAACTGACCCACGCCCTGGGCGAGGTCATGCTCAGCTCCGGCGCCGTCTTCCTGATCTCCCTGATCGCCACGGTCGCCGCAACCGCCCTGCTCACCACCGTGACCAGCCGTGCGGTCCTCGGTCGGCCCGTGACCACCGGCGAGGCCTGGCGCGACGCCCGCCCCCAGGTCGTGAAGCTGTTCGGCCTGATCATCCTGCTGCCCCTCATCGCCGCCGGAATCATCCTCGTGGGCGTGCTGCCCGGCATCCTCGTGGCCGCCTTCGGGAACACCGACGCGGGTGTCGCGCTCGCCGTCCTGGGCGGTATCGGCGCCGGCGTCGTCGCCTTGTGGCTGATGATCCGCTTCTCCCTGGCCTCGCCCGCGCTGATGCTGGAAAAGCAGGGCGTCGTGAAGTCGATGAGCCGATCCGTGAAGCTCGTCCGCGGCTCCTGGTGGCGGGTCTTCGGCATCCAGCTGCTCGCCGGGATCATCGCGAACATCGTCTCGGCAATCGTCGTCATCCCCTTCACCTTCCTCGCCGCAGCGTTCAGCGGCGACGGCATCACCGGCTTCTTCAACAGCGGGGGCGGCGACCTCGGCTGGACCTTCCTCATCATCAGCGGGGTCGGCTCGGTGATCGGTTCCATGATCACGTTCCCGATCAATGCCGGCGTCTCCGTGCTCCTTTACATCGACCAGCGCATCCGCCGCGAAGCCCTCGACCTCGAACTGGCCCGCGCCGCAGGCCTCCAGGGCTACGGCACCGACGCCGGCTCGGGGGGCTGATGCGGTGAGCTCGGCGGGGGGAGTTCTCACAGCGGTGCCGACAGTCCTGTCGCGCGGCGTCGATTCGGCCGTACGGACGCTGCTGCGGGCCGGCGACGCATCCACGTTGTCGCTGGCGCGCTCCGGCGACGAACCACCGGTGACAATTCCGCGGGATCCCGCGCGGGAGGCGGCCCGTCGCGAACTGTCCAAGCGCATGTACCACGAGAACGACCCCAGCCTGTTCCAGCGCGCTCTGAACGCCTTCTGGGACTGGGTCGACAAGCTGTTCGGCTCGGCCGCGGCCGCGACACCCGGGGGCACGCTGGGCCTGGTCGTCGTCATCGTGGCTGTCCTCGCGGTGCTCGGCGCACTGTGGTGGCGCCTGGGCACGCCGCGCCGCGAACCCACCTCGTCCGCCGCCCTGTTCGACGACCGTCCCCGCAGCGCCGCCGAACATCGCGCTGCTGCCGAGGCACACGCCGCCCAGGGCCACTGGAACCAGGCCGTCCAGGAACGCATGCGCGCCATCGTCCGCTCCCTCGAGGAGCGCGCACTTCTCGATGCCCGCCCCGGCCGCACCGCGGACGAGGCAGCCGCAGAAGCGGGCCGCGCACTGCCCTCCCACACGGACCGGCTGCGCGCCGCCGCCCGGGACTTCGACGACGTGACATACGGCGGCCGAAGGGCGAGCGAGCAGTCGTCCCACCGCATCGCCGACCTCGACCTCGACCTCGAGCGCACCAAGCCCCAGCTCGCGAGCAGCAGCAGCCCCAGCACGGCCCACAACGCCCGCCAGGGAGCCGCCGGATGACCACCGAGGCCACGCTCCCCATCACCTCGGCCTCGCCCACCGCACGCCAGGTGTGGACCCGCTCGCGAGGCATCGCGCTCGCCGTCGTGCTCCTCCTGGCAGCGGGCGTCGCGATCGCCGTGATCCGCTCCGACACCCGGCACGGCGAACTCGACCCCCGCTCCGTCGACCCCTACGGCAGCCGCGCGGTCGCCGAACTCCTCGCCGACCGTGGCGTGTCCACGCGCGTGGTCACCACGCTGGACGAGGCACGCGCCGCGGCCGCCCCGGACACCACTCTCCTGGTCGCCGTCCCCGACCTGTTGACGCACCGTCAACAGACCCGGTTGCACTCCTCGATCGCCGGCTCGGGCGGGCGCACCGTCCTCGTCGCCCCCGGCAGCTGGTCCGTCGAAAAGCTCGCACCCGGCGTCACCGCGGACCCCGCCACCAGCGGCGACTCGACGCTCTCCCCCGACTGCCGACTGCCCGCCGCCCACCGCGCGGGCACCGCGGACACGGGCGGCATCCGCTACACCACCACACACCTCGGCGCCGACAAGTGCTACCCCAGCAATCGCCTCGCCACCCTCCTGCGCATTCCGGAAACCTCCGGGGACGGCGACATCGTCGTCCTCGGCGCCCCTGACATGCTCTTCAACGACCGTCTCGACAAGCAGGGCAACGCCTCGCTCGCCCTCCAACTCCTCGGCTCCCGCCCTCATCTGGTCTGGTACCTCCCCTCGCTCTCCGACAGCTCCGTCGCCGACACAGGCAAAGAAAAGGGCCTCTTCGACCTGCTCCCCTCCGGCTGGCTGTGGGGCACACTGCAGCTCTTCATCGCGGCAGCCCTCGCCGCCCTCTGGCGGGCACGCCGACTCGGCCCCCTCGTGCCGGAAAGACTCCCCGTGGCGATCCGCGCCTCCGAAACCGTCGAAGGCCGCGCCCGCCTCTACCGCAAGGCGAACGCCCGCGACCGCGCGGCCGCCGCTCTTCGCTCCACCACCCGCACCCGCCTCGCCCCCCTCGTAGGCGTCCCCGTCGCCCAGGCGCACACGCCCGAGGCACTGCTCCCCGCTCTGTCCGCCTATCTCCACAGCGCCGGACAGACCCTGCACTCGCTCCTCTTCGGTCCGCCGCCCAGTGACGACGCGGCCCTCATCGCACTCGCCGACCAACTCGACGCCCTCGAAAGAGAGGTACGCCGTCCATGATGGACCCGACCACTGACAACGCCGGGTACACCGGAGACCCGGGCAAGGCCCGAGCCTCTCTGGAAGCCCTGCGCGCCGAGATCGCCAAAGCCGTGGTCGGCCAGGACCCCGCCGTGACCGGCCTCGTCGTCGCCCTTCTCTGCCGCGGACACGTCCTACTAGAAGGAGTCCCTGGGGTCGCCAAAACGTTGCTCGTCCGCGCCCTCGCCTCCGCACTCGAACTCGACACGAAGCGCGTGCAGTTCACCCCCGACCTGATGCCGAGCGACATCACCGGCTCCCTGGTCTACGACGCTCGCACCGCCGAGTTCTCCTTCCAGCCCGGCCCGGTCTTCACCAACCTGCTCCTCGCCGACGAGATCAACCGCACGCCCCCGAAGACCCAGTCGTCGCTCCTGGAAGCCATGGAGGAACGCCAGGTCACGGTCGACGGCACCCCGCGCCCACTCCCCGACCCCTTCCTGGTCGCCGCGACCCAGAACCCGGTCGAGTACGAGGGCACGTATCCCCTCCCCGAGGCCCAACTGGACCGTTTCCTCCTCAAACTGACGATCCCTCTGCCCTCCCGCCAGGACGAGATCGACGTCCTCACCCGCCACGCCGAGGGCTTCAACCCGCGCGACCTGCGCGCCGCCGGCGTACGCCCCGTAGCCGGCCCGGCCGACCTGGAGGCCGCCCGCGCAGCCGTCGCCAAGACGGTGATCTCCGCGGAAATCACCGCCTACGTGGTGGACATCTGCCGAGCCACCCGCGAGTCCCCGTCCCTGACCCTGGGCGTCTCTCCACGCGGCGCCACGGCCCTCCTGGCCACCTCACGCGCGTGGGCGTGGCTCACGGGCCGCGACTACGTCATCCCCGACGACGTCAAAGCCCTGGCCCTCCCCGCCCTCCGCCACCGCGTACAACTCCGCCCCGAGGCAGAGATGGAAGGCGTCACGGCCGACTCCGTCATCAACGCGATCCTCGCCCACGTCCCCGTCCCCCGCTGATGGCATTCACCGGACGCGCCGCGCTTCTCGCGGCCCTCGGCTCCCTCCCTGTCGGCATCTGGGACCCCAGCTGGACGGGCATCCTCGCCGTGAACGCCCCCCTGGCCGTTGCCTGCGCCTGCGACTTCGCCCTCGCAGCGCCTGTACGACGTCTCGGCCTGACCCGCTCCGGCGACACGTCCGTACGCCTGGGCGAGGCCGCGGACGTGACCCTCACCGTCACGAACCCGTCCCGCCGTCTCCTCCGGGCCCGCCTGCGCGATGCCTGGCCCCCCAGCAGCTGGCAGCCCGGAACCGACGTAGCAGCATCCCGTCACCGACTGACCGTGCCGGCCGGCGAACGTCGCCGCGCCACCACCCGCCTACGCCCCACCCGCCGCGGCGACCGCCAGTCGGACCGCGTCACGATCCGCTCGTACGGCCCCCTCGGTCTGTTCTTCCGCCAAGGCAGCCACAAGGTCCCCTGGACGGTACGCGTCCTGCCCCCCTTCACCAGCCGCAAGCACCTCCCCTCGAAGCTCGCCCGCCTACGCGAGCTGGACGGCCGCACAAGTGTGCTCACCCGCGGCGAAGGGACAGAGTTCGACAGCCTGCGCGAGTACGTCCCCGGCGACGACACCCGCTCCATCGACTGGCGCGCAACGGCCCGCCAGTCCACGGTCGCCGTACGCACGTGGCGTCCCGAACGCGACCGCCACATCCTGCTTGTCCTGGACACCGGCCGCACCTCCGCAGGCCGCGTGGGCGACGCCCCGCGCCTCGACGCCTCCATGGACGCGGCCCTGCTCCTTGCAGCACTCGCTTCACGCGCCGGCGACCGGGTGGACCTGCTCGCATACGACCGCCGGGTACGCGCCCTCGCTCAGGGCCGCACGGCCCGCGACGTCCTCCCGTCTCTGGTCAACGCGATGGCCACACTCGAACCTGAACTCGTCGAACTGGACGCCCGAGGCCTGACGGCGACCGCACTCCGCACAGCCCCTCGCCGTTCCCTCATCGTGCTGCTCACAAGCCTGGACACGGCCCCCGTGGAAGAAGGCCTGCTTCCCGTCCTCGCTCAACTCACACAGCGCCACACGGTTCTTGTGGCATCGGTAGCGGACCCATACATCGCCCGCATGGCGACGGCTCGTGGAAACACCGAGGCCGTCTACGAGGCTGCAGCAGCCGCCCAGGCCCAAAGCGAACGCCACCGCACAGCGGAGCAACTCCGCCGCCATGGGGTCACTGTCGTCGACGAGACTCCGGACGAACTGGCGCCGGCACTGGCGGATGCGTATCTGGCCCTGAAAACAACAGGGCGCCTGTAAAAAAAATGGGGAGGCGGCTTTCTGAAGCGCCCCTTAAACAAAGGCTCTGAAACGCAGAAAACCCCCGCACCGGTATCCCCGGCCGGGGGTTTTTGCAATGATTGTTCGGCGGCGTCCTACTCTCCCACAGGGTCCCCCCTGCAGTACCATCGGCGCTGTAAGGCTTAGCTTCCGGGTTCGGAATGTAACCGGGCGTTTCCCTCACGCTATAACCACCGAAACACTATGAAACTGTCCAGCCACGCCACGCTCTGTGAAACGTGGGGCTGTTCGTGGTTTCAGAACCAACACAGTGGACGCGAGCAACTGAGGACAAGCCCTCGGCCTATTAGTACCAGTCACCTCCAGCGGTTACCCGCCTTCCAGATCTGGCCTATCAACCCAGTCGTCTACTGGGAGCCTTACCCCATCAAGTGGGTGGGAATACTCATCTCGAAGCAGGCTTCCCGCTTAGATGCTTTCAGCGGTTATCCCTCCCGAACGTAGCCAACCAGCCATGCCCTTGGCAGAACAACTGGCACACCAGAGGTTCGTCCGTCCCGGTCCTCTCGTACTAGGGACAGCCCTTCTCAATATTCCTGCGCGCGCAGCGGATAGGGACCGAACTGTCTCACGACGTTCTAAACCCAGCTCGCGTACCGCTTTAATGGGCGAACAGCCCAACCCTTGGGACCGACTCCAGCCCCAGGATGCGACGAGCCGACATCGAGGTGCCAAACCATCCCGTCGATATGGACTCTTGGGGAAGATCAGCCTGTTATCCCCGGGGTACCTTTTATCCGTTGAGCGACGGCGCTTCCACAAGCCACCGCCGGATCACTAGTCCCGACTTTCGTCCCTGCTCGACCCGTCGGTCTCACAGTCAAGCTCCCTTGTGCACTTACACTCAACACCTGATTGCCAACCAGGCTGAGGGAACCTTTGGGCGCCTCCGTTACTCTTTAGGAGGCAACCGCCCCAGTTAAACTACCCATCAGACACTGTCCCTGATCCGGATCACGGACCCAGGTTAGACATCCAGCACGACCAGACTGGTATTTCAACGACGACTCCCCCCGAACTGGCGTCCGGAGTTCAAAGTCTCCCAGCTATCCTACACAAGCCGAACCGAACACCAATATCAAACTGTAGTAAAGGTCCCGGGGTCTTTCCGTCCTGCTGCGCGAAACGAGCATCTTTACTCGTAGTGCAATTTCACCGGGCCTATGGTTGAGACAGTCGAGAAGTCGTTACGCCATTCGTGCAGGTCGGAACTTACCCGACAAGGAATTTCGCTACCTTAGGATGGTTATAGTTACCACCGCCGTTTACTGGCGCTTAAGTTCTCAGCTTCGCACGCCCGAAAGCGCACTAACCGGTCCCCTTAACGTTCCAGCACCGGGCAGGCGTCAGTCCGTATACATCGCCTTACGGCTTCGCACGGACCTGTGTTTTTAGTAAACAGTCGCTTCTCGCTGGTCTCTGCGGCCACCCCCAGCTCATGGAGAAAATCCAATCACCGGTGATGGCCCCCCTTCTCCCGAAGTTACGGGGGCATTTTGCCGAGTTCCTTAACCATAGTTCACCCGAACGCCTCGGTATTCTCTACCTGACCACCTGAGTCGGTTTAGGGTACGGGCCGCCATAAAACTCGCTAGAGGCTTTTCTCGACAGCATAGGATCATCCACTTCACCACAATCGGCTCGGCATCAGGTCTCACCCTTGATGAGTGGCGGATTTGCCTACCACTCGGGCTACACCCTTACCCCGGGACAACCACCGCCCGGGCTGGACTACCTTCCTGCGTCACCCCATCACTCACCTACTACCACCTTGGTCCGGCGGCTCCACCACTTTCCTTTCCCCGAAGGGTCCGGAACGGCTTCACGGCCTTAGCATCAATAGGTTCGGTGTTTGACGCTTCACAGCGGGTACCGGAATATCAACCGGTTATCCATCGACTACGCCTGTCGGCCTCGCCTTAGGTCCCGACTTACCCTGGGCAGATCAGCTTGACCCAGGAACCCTTAGTCAATCGGCGCACACGTTTCTCACGTGTGAATCGCTACTCATGCCTGCATTCTCACTCGTGAACCGTCCACCACTGCCTTCCGGCGCGGCTTCACCCGGCACACGACGCTCCCCTACCCATCCATACAGGCGTTGGCCCTATTGTATGAATGACACGACTTCGGCGGTACGCTTGAGCCCCGCTACATTGTCGGCGCGGAATCACTAGACCAGTGAGCTATTACGCACTCTTTCAAGGGTGGCTGCTTCTAAGCCAACCTCCTGGTTGTCTCTGCGACTCCACATCCTTTCCCACTTAGCGTACGCTTAGGGGCCTTAGTCGATGCTCTGGGCTGTTTCCCTCTCGACCATGGAGCTTATCCCCCACAGTCTCACTGCCGCGCTCTCACTTACCGGCATTCGGAGTTTGGCTAAGGTCAGTAACCCGGTAGGGCCCATCGCCTATCCAGTGCTCTACCTCCGGCAAGAAACACACGACGCTGCACCTAAATGCATTTCGGGGAGAACCAGCTATCACGGAGTTTGATTGGCCTTTCACCCCTAACCACAGGTCATCCCCCAGGTTTTCAACCCTGGTGGGTTCGGTCCTCCACGAAGTCTTACCTCCGCTTCAACCTGCCCATGGCTAGATCACTCCGCTTCGGGTCTTGAGCGTGCTACTAAAACGCCCTATTCGGACTCGCTTTCGCTACGGCTACCCCACCCGGGTTAACCTCGCAACACACCGCAAACTCGCAGGCTCATTCTTCAAAAGGCACGCAGTCACGAGGCAAGCACAAATGCTTGCCCGACGCTCCCACGGCTTGTAGGCACACGGTTTCAGGTACTATTTCACTCCGCTCCCGCGGTACTTTTCACCATTCCCTCACGGTACTATCCGCTATCGGTCACCAGGGAATATTTAGGCTTAGCGGGTGGTCCCGCCAGATTCACACGGGATTTCTCGGGCCCCGTGCTACTTGGGTGTCTCTCAAACGAGCCGTTGACGTTTCGACTACGGGGGTCTTACCCTCTACGCCGGACCTTTCGCATGTCCTTCGCCTACATCAACGGTTTCTGACTCGTCTCACGGCCGGCAGACCGTAAAAGAGAGATCCCACAACCCCGCACACGCAACCCCTGCCGGGTCTCACACGTATACGGTTTGGCCTCATCCGGTTTCGCTCGCCACTACTCCCGGAATCACGGTTGTTTTCTCTTCCTGCGGGTACTGAGATGTTTCACTTCCCCGCGTTCCCTCCACTTGCCCTATGTGTTCAGGCAAGGGTGACAGCCCATGACGACTGCCGGGTTTCCCCATTCGGACACCCCCGGATCAAAGCCTGGTTGACGACTCCCCGGGGCCTATCGTGGCCTCCCACGTCCTTCATCGGTTCCTGGTGCCAAGGCATCCACCGTGCGCCCTTAAAAACTTGGCCACAGATGCTCGCGTCCACTGTGCAGTTCTCAAACAACGACCAGCCACCCATCACCCCACCCTCACGGGCGAGTTCACTGGGGCCGGCACTGAAGGCAGCCGAAAACCGGCCGAACCCTCAGACACCCAACAGCGTGCCCGGCCCGTGTCCGCCCGGAGATCATGCGTTCCACGCTCCGAAGAGCAGTACTTGCAAGCCTCCGACCCGAGACCCAGGCCGAATAATCAACGTTCCACCCATGAGCAACCAGCATCGGACGTACGCCGATGTACTGGCCTCTGACCTCACCCCGTGGGGATCGGTAAGAAGTGCTCCTTAGAAAGGAGGTGATCCAGCCGCACCTTCCGGTACGGCTACCTTGTTACGACTTCGTCCCAATCGCCAGTCCCACCTTCGACAGCTCCCTCCCCACAAGGGGGTTGGGCCACCGGCTTCGGGTGTTACCGACTTTCGTGACGTGACGGGCGGTGTGTACAAGGCCCGGGAACGTATTCACCGCAGCAATGCTGATCTGCGATTACTAGCAACTCCGACTTCATGGGGTCGAGTTGCAGACCCCAATCCGAACTGAGACCGGCTTTTTGAGATTCGCTCCACCTCACGGTATCGCAGCTCATTGTACCGGCCATTGTAGCACGTGTGCAGCCCAAGACATAAGGGGCATGATGACTTGACGTCGTCCCCACCTTCCTCCGAGTTGACCCCGGCGGTCTCCTGTGAGTCCCCATCACCCCGAAGGGCATGCTGGCAACACAGAACAAGGGTTGCGCTCGTTGCGGGACTTAACCCAACATCTCACGACACGAGCTGACGACAGCCATGCACCACCTGTACACCGACCACAAGGGGGGCACTATCTCTAATGCTTTCCGGTGTATGTCAAGCCTTGGTAAGGTTCTTCGCGTTGCGTCGAATTAAGCCACATGCTCCGCTGCTTGTGCGGGCCCCCGTCAATTCCTTTGAGTTTTAGCCTTGCGGCCGTACTCCCCAGGCGGGGAACTTAATGCGTTAGCTGCGGCACCGACGACGTGGAATGTCGCCAACACCTAGTTCCCACCGTTTACGGCGTGGACTACCAGGGTATCTAATCCTGTTCGCTCCCCACGCTTTCGCTCCTCAGCGTCAGTAATGGCCCAGAGATCCGCCTTCGCCACCGGTGTTCCTCCTGATATCTGCGCATTTCACCGCTACACCAGGAATTCCGATCTCCCCTACCACACTCTAGCTAGCCCGTATCGAATGCAGACCCGGGGTTAAGCCCCGGGCTTTCACACCCGACGTGACAAGCCGCCTACGAGCTCTTTACGCCCAATAATTCCGGACAACGCTTGCGCCCTACGTATTACCGCGGCTGCTGGCACGTAGTTAGCCGGCGCTTCTTCTGCAGGTACCGTCACTTGCGCTTCTTCCCTGCTGAAAGAGGTTTACAACCCGAAGGCCGTCATCCCTCACGCGGCGTCGCTGCATCAGGCTTGCGCCCATTGTGCAATATTCCCCACTGCTGCCTCCCGTAGGAGTCTGGGCCGTGTCTCAGTCCCAGTGTGGCCGGTCGCCCTCTCAGGCCGGCTACCCGTCGTCGCCTTGGTGAGCCATTACCTCACCAACAAGCTGATAGGCCGCGGGCTCATCCTTCACCGCCGGAGCTTTCAACCCCTACCCATGCGAGCAGGAGTGCTATCCGGTATTAGACCCCGTTTCCAGGGCTTGTCCCAGAGTGAAGGGCAGATTGCCCACGTGTTACTCACCCGTTCGCCACTAATCCCCACCGAAGTGGTTCATCGTTCGACTTGCATGTGTTAAGCACGCCGCCAGCGTTCGTCCTGAGCCAGGATCAAACTCTCCGTGAATGTTTACCCGTAATCGGGTCGACACCACGAGAGCGGAACAACCACCGGAATAAGGCGGTCGTTCACAGCGTCCTCGCTGTGTTTTGTTTCAAAGGAACCTCGCCCCCACCGGATATCCGGCAGGAGACGGGGTATCAACATATCTGGCGTTGATTTTTGGCACGCTGTTGAGTTCTCAAGGAACGGACGCTTCCTTTGTACTCACCCTCTCGGGCTTTCCTCCGGGCGCTTCCCTTCGATCTTGCGTTTCCGACTCTATCAGACCGTTTCCCGATCCGATTTCCTCGGCGCTTTCCAGGTTCCCGCTTTCGCGTTTCCCTTTCCGGCGGCTCCGACTTTATCAGAAGTTTCGAGCCGGACTGACCGGCCGCTCATTTCCGATTCATCGCGAGTGGCTTCTTCGAAATCGATGTTTCCGAGAAGCAGACAGATGCTCACCGCTGCCGACCGGACTAGATCCAGTTCCAGGCAACTGTTCGAATCTACCTCCCTAACTGGTCCGTGTCAACGGCTCCTGTAGGGCGAAGGAGAGACTAACAGCTCAGCAGGCGTGCACGCACATCAGGCGGCCGTCGGCACCGTGGCGCTGCGCTCCGCCGCCTCAACGTCACCCGTCTCTCCGGCACGGACGGCTCTGCCGCCCAGGACGAAGACGTATGCGAGGAAGGCGAGCTCTACTGCGACCCCGATGCCGATGCGGGCCCAGGTCGGCAGGCCCGACGGGGTGACGAAGCCTTCGATGGCGCCGGATATGAAGAGGACGAGCGCGAGGCCGATCGCCATGCCCACCGCGGCGCGGCCCTCTTCGGCGAGAGCTGTGCGTCGCGAACGCGGGCCCGGGTCTATGAGGGTCCAGCCGAGGCGCAGTCCGGTGCCGGCGGCCACGAAGACAGCGGTCAGTTCGAGCAGGCCGTGAGGGAGGACCAGGCCTAGAAAGGTGTCAAGCCGGCCGGCCGAGGACATCAGGCCGAAGCCGACCCCGAGGTTGAGCATGTTCTGGAAGAGGATCCAGAGGACGGGCAAACCGAGGAAGACGCCCAGGATCAGGCACTGGGCGGCGGCCCAGGCATTGTTCGTCCACACCTGGGCGGCGAAGGACGCCGCGGGGTGGCTCGAGTAGTACGTCTCGTACTGGCCCCCGGGACGGGTGAGCTCGCGCAGCTCGCTGGGGGCCGCGATGGTGGCCTGCACCTCGGGATGAGTACCTATCCACCATCCCAGGAGGATGGCGACGGCAGTGGAAAGGAGCGCGGTGGGAACCCACCAGCGGCGCGATCTGTAGACCGCAGCAGGGAACCCATGCGCCAGGAAGCGCGTCACGTCTCGCCAGGAGGCGCGTCGATTGCCTGTCACGGCACCACGCGCCCGTGCCACCAGTTGGCTGAGGCGTCCGGTCAGCTGGGGGTCGGGCGCACTGGACTGGATCAGAGAGAGATGAGTGGCCGTGCGCTGGTAGAGCACGACGAGTTCGTCGGCCTCAGCTCCGTTGAGGCGGCGTTGGCGTTTGAGGAGGGCGTCGAGGCGGTCCCATTCCGCTCGGTGAGCGGTGACGAAGACGTCGAGGTCCATCGGTTTGCCTGCTCCTCGGCTGCTCGTCGGCGGCTCGTCGGGGTGTCAGCTTGTCGTACTGCGGCGCGATGCGCCCTCAGCTTGGCAGACTGGCCCTTCAAGGGGCAGGCCAGGGGAAGGACGACAGGCGTGAGTGAGCTGGTGACGGGCGAGGCGGTGGTGCTGGAGTTGCGCCCTGCGAGGCTGCCCAGCAGGGCGCTTGCGGTGTTGCTCGACCTGACCGTGGCCGTGGTCGTCTACATCGTTCTGACCATCATTCTGGTCGCTTCCACCGCTTCGCTGGACGAGGCGGCGCAGGTCGCGGTGTCGATCGCGAGCTTTGTTCTGGTGCTGGTGGGCGGGCCGATCGCGGTCGAGACGCTCAGCCATGGGCGGTCCCTCGGAAAGTTGGCGTGCGGACTGCGGGTGGTGCGGGACGACGGGGGGCCGATCCGGTTCCGGCATGCGCTGGTTCGGGGTGGGATCGGAGTAGTCGAGATCCTGATGACGTTCGGGGTCGTCGCCTGCATCGCGTCCTTCGTGTCGGCTCGAGGTCGGCGGCTCGGCGACGTGTTCGCCGGGACTCTCGTCGTACGGGAAAGGGTGCCTGTTGCGCGGACGGGTTTCCTGCCTCCCCCACCGCCCTGGCTGGCGGGGAGGTTCTCGGAGCTTGATCTGTCTGCGGTTCCCGACGGATTGTGGCTCGCCATCCGTCAGTATCTGACGCGGATGCAACAGCTGGACCCGCAGGTCGGCTGGGCCATGGCGGAGCGGCTCGCCTCGGACCTCGCGGCTCGTACGGGCACGCCGGTTCCGCAGGGTGTTCCGTCGGCGGCGTATCTCGCGTCTGTGGTGCAGGAGCGGCAGGCTCGGGAGGTGCGACGGGCCTTCGCGAACGGTTCGGCAGCTGGGGGCCCGGCTGTGGGCGGGCAGCCGGTCGGTGCCGCGCGTCCGGCCGGCGTGCCGGGCTCCTACGTTCCTCCGGCGGGGTTTCCCCCTGTGGTTACTCCGCCTCCGGCCGCTCATGTCGAGCAGGCGCCTGCGGTCGGGCGTCAAGCCGAGGCGCCGACGCACGAAGTTCCGGCGTACGGGGCCCCGCCGACCGAGCCGCAGGATGCACAGTCGGCCGACCGTCCCGCCACCGGGGCGAGCGGAACCACCGAGCCCACCGGGTTCGTACCGCCGGCGTAGCCCCCTTCAGCAGCCGTGGCTTCCCTGGCGCCGCTTCGACGCATATCTCGCTCAGGCGGATGGGGACGGTGGCGATTCGAGGTCTTCCAGCTCGATGCCGGGCGCCGCGAGCACCACGTCGCCGGCGATGTGCACGAGGTGCTGTTCGCCCGTGTCCAGGGCTGTGACCTGGTACTCGTCCACGATCAGGGGGGCGTTGTCAGTGGCTTGTGTTTCTCTGTTCACCAGAGCCCAGGACTGGTCCACGGTGCGCGGGGCAAGGACGGGGTCGGTGAAGGCGACGAGGCGTACGCGGGTTGCTGTGGCGGAAGGGGTGAGGCGCAGGAGACGGGTGGTGGCGATGAGGAACGCGGGGGATGTGCCGGTGAAGGCGTGGGCGCGGACGTTGCCTTCGGTGGCATGAGCCCCGGTCGGGTCCGTACGGACCCAGGTGACGCCGTCGAGGGCGGCGCCGCGGATCTGCCAGCCCGCGGCGTGCAGTTCGAGGCGGATGGGGCGGCCGAGTTCGTCGAGGGCTAGGTCGACGGAGCCGTGCTGGTCGCCCGAGGGGGTGGTCAGTTGGGAGACGTAGCGCCAGCCGGAGGGGCCGGGGGCGCAGTGGAAGTGCTCTTCTGCGAGGGGGGTGTGATCGTGCGGATCGTGGAGCGAATAACGGCCGCGGGGCATGGGTGTCCTGGGTCTTGACGGGCTGGTCCGGCCGCTGCGGCCAAAGGGGCAGGCCCCCGGCACGGGGGTGCGGGGGCCTGCCTCGGAGGTACTGCTCCTGGTGAGCGTGTCAGCGCACCGACGCGCTCGCCATGGGCTGTGCCGAGCCGCTCAGTAGCGGTAGTGGTCCGACTTGTACGGGCCCTCGACCTGGACGCCGATGTACGCGGCCTGCTCGGGGCGGAGCGTGGTCAGCTTCACGCCGAGGGAGTCGAGGTGGAGACGGGCGACCTTCTCGTCGAGGTGCTTGGGCAGCACGTAGACGTCGGTCGGGTACTCGTCAGGCTTGGTGAACAGCTCGATCTGGGCCAGGGTCTGGTCCGCGAACGAGTTGGACATCACGAACGACGGGTGGCCGGTGGCGTTGCCCAGGTTCAGCAGGCGGCCCTCCGACAGCACGATGAGCACCTTGCCGTCGGGGAACTTCCAGGTGTGGACCTGCGGCTTGACCTCGTCCTTGACGATGCCCGGGATCTTCGCGAGGCCGGCCATGTCGATCTCGTTGTCGAAGTGGCCGATGTTGCCGACGATCGCCTGGTGCTTCATCTTGGCCATGTCCGCGGCCATGATGATGTCCTTGTTGCCGGTCGTGGTGACGAAGATGTCGGCCTTGTCGATGACCTCGTCGAGGGTCGTGACCTGGTAGCCGTCCATCGCCGCCTGGAGCGCGCAGATCGGGTCGATCTCGGTGATGATCACGCGGGCGCCCTGGCCGCGCAGGGACTCCGCGCAGCCCTTGCCCACGTCGCCGTAGCCGCAGACGACCGCGGTCTTGCCGCCGATGAGGACGTCGGTGGCGCGATTGATGCCGTCGATCAGGGAGTGGCGGCAGCCGTACTTGTTGTCGAACTTCGACTTGGTGACGGCGTCGTTCACGTTGATCGCCGGGAACAGGAGGGTGCCGTCGCGGTGCATCTCGTACAGACGGTGCACGCCCGTCGTGGTCTCCTCGGTCACGCCGCGGATCTCCGAGGCGAGCTGGGTCCACTTCTGCGAGCCATCGGTAATGGTGCGGGTGAGGACCTCGAGGACGACGCGGTGCTCGTCTGACTCGGCGGTGTCGAGGGAGGGGACCTTGCCGGCCTTCTCGTACTCGACGCCCTTGTGGACGAGCATGGTGGCGTCGCCGCCGTCGTCCAGGATCATGTTCGGGCCGCCGGTGGGCGTGTTCGGCCAGGTCAGCGCCTGCTCCGTGCACCACCAGTACTCCTCCAGGGTCTCGCCCTTCCAGGCGAAGACCGGGATGCCCTTGGGGTTCTCGGGCGTGCCGTTCGGGCCAACGGCGATGGCGGCGGCCGCGTGGTCCTGGGTGGAGAAGATGTTGCAGGACACCCAGCGGACCTCGGCGCCCAGGGCGACCAGGGTCTCGATCAGGACGGCGGTCTGCACGGTCATGTGCAGCGAGCCCATGATGCGGGCGCCGGCCAGCGGCTGGCTGGCGGCGAACTCGCGGCGGATCGACATCAGGCCGGGCATCTCGTGCTCGGCGAGGGTGATCTCCTTGCGGCCGAAGGCGGCCAGGGAGAGGTCGGCGACCTTGAAGTCCTGTCCGTTGTCGACAGTCGTCATAACGGGCTGCTCCTCGGGGTTGGGGCGAGGTGGGTACGGCTGGTCTGCGCGGCGGCGGACACAGGGGTGCCCGAAGAGGACACAGGCATGCCCGCGTACGCGCAGCGCAGTCCGTCGGAGGCCCTCTCTCCCTCGGTCGGTCCGCGGTGGGACCGCCCGACCGCCATCAGCAGCGACGTCTGGCTCGGTTCCAAGCTACACCGGGCGACGCGACCACCCCCAGTCCACCTCCGAACACATCGCGCCGATCACGGCATGCGACGGGTAGAGGCCCCGAGGCCGGGGAGAGCGATAACAGGACACGCACAAACGGGAGAACAGGAGTCAACAGACCGGTACGAACAGGGACTTTTGCACCTTTGAGACGAGCGCCCGGTGTTGCAGGATGCCAGGAGATCGGGAACTTCTGATCGATCTCGCGGGGCGTCCGGGACGGCGCTTCGCGCGACAAAGGCGTTAGGAGATCGATGTGACCAGTCCGGCCGGCCCTCCCCCCACGGGCGGCGGCGATGGCGAGCGCAGGCGCGTGAAGCTGCTCGCGGTGACCGCATGCCCGACCGGCATTGCACACACGTACATGGCTGCGGAGAAGCTCGCGCAGGCTGCCGAGAGCCGCGGCATCGACATGAAGGTGGAGACACAGGGATCCATCGGGGCCGAAAACGTCCTCGATGACAACGATGTCAGTTCCGCGGACGGCATCATCGTCGCCGCGGACAAGGACGTGGACCTGAGCCGTTTCGCGGGCAAGCGGGTTCTCAAGGTCGGGGTCGCCGAGGGCATTCGCCATCCCGAGCGGCTGATCGAGCAGGTGCGGTCGGCGCCCGTGCATGAGCCCGGCAGCGCCGCGGCGGCCTCGTCGGCGGGCGGTGGCAGAGAGCGGAGCGTGGCGTACAAGGCGCTGATGAACGGGGTCAGTTACATGATCCCCTTCGTGGTGGTCGGCGGGCTGCTGATCGCGATGTCGCTCTCGCTCGGCGGGCACACGGACCCCTCCGGTGGTCTGGTCATCCCGAAGGACTCCTTCTGGATGGACGTGAACAACATCGGCGTCATCGGCTTCACGCTGATGGTGCCGATTCTGTCCGGGTACATCGCGTACGCCATCGGCGACCGGCCCGCGCTCGTGCCGGGCATGATCGGTGGCTGGATCGCCAACACCGGGTCGCTGTACGACTCCAAGGCGGGCGCCGGCTTCATCGGGGCGATCGTGACCGGGTTCCTCGCCGGGTATCTGGTGCTGTGGATCAAGAAGGTCAAGGTCCCGAAGTTCGTGCAGCCGATCATGCCGATCATCGTGATCCCGATCGTGGCGACGACGGTGCTCGGGATGTTCTTCATCTACGTCATCGGGAAGCCGATCTCGTGGGTGTTCGAGCATCTGACCAGCTGGCTCAGCGGAATGACGGGCACGAGTGCGATCCTGCTCGGCGCGATTCTGGGGCTCATGATCGCGTTCGACATGGGCGGGCCGGTCAACAAGACGGCGTTCCTGTTCGGCGCGGGGCTCATCGCGACCGGCAACCAGGCGGTCATGGGCATGTGCGCCGCCGCGATCCCGGTCATGCCGCTGGGGCAGGGCCTCGCCACGCTGATACGGAAGGGGCTCTACACCGAGCAGGAGCGGGAGACCGGTCTCGCGGCCCTGTTCATGGGGTGCTTCGGCATCTCGGAGGGCGCGATCCCGTTCGCGGCTGCGCGGCCCGCGCAGGTCATACCGGCCAACATGCTCGGCGGCGCGGTGGCCGGTGCGGTCGCCGGGATCGCGGGAGTGAAGGATGCGGTGCCGCACGGTGGGCCGATCGTGGCCGTGCTGGGTGCGGTCGACGGCGTACCGATGTTCTTCGTGGCGGTGGCGATCGGCATGGCGGTCACCGCGCTGACGACGGTGACTCTGGTCGACATCAGTGAGCGCAAGCGACGCGGTGCTCCGGTGGTCGGCGCGACTGTGGCCGGTGCCGAGCCCGCGCTGGTCTCGGTGGGTGTGGGTGTGTCGTCGGGCTCGGGCGCGCCCGCTGCCGTACCGCCGCAGGCCGGGCGTGGATCCACGCCGCCTGCTTCGGGCTCGGGTGGTGCGGGCTCCGTTCCTGAAGCCGCCCCGGCCGATCCCGGCGACGCCGGTACGGACGTCCTCTCCGGCTACCTCACCGAGCAGACCGTCCGGGTCCGGCTCGACGTGCAGGAGAAGGAGGCCGCCATCCGGGAGATGGTGGGCCTGCTTGCGCGGAGCGGCAAGGTGGCGGACGTGGACGAACTCGTGCGGACGTCGCTGCGGCGCGAGGAGCAGGGCACTACCGGGCTCGGTGAGGAGATCGCGATTCCGCATGCCAAGACGGACGCGGTGACCGCGCCGGTCGTCGGGTTCGCCCGGTCCGACGAAGGCGTCGAGTGGGGCTCGATGGACGGTACGAAGGCGCGACTGGTGTTCATGATCGCCGTACCGGAGGCAGCCGCGGGCGATGAGCACCTGCGGATTCTGGCGCTGCTGTCGCGGAAGTTGATGGACGCCGGGTTCCGGGAGCGGCTGTTGGCGGCGCCGGACGAGGCGGCGGTCCTCGGAGTGATGCGGGAGGTCGGGCAGCCGTAGCCACTCAGGGCCCGCGTCCTCGCACCGGGGCGCGGGCCCGCACAGACGGTTCACAGACGGCAGTTACCCTCTGCGCCGGCGGATGGTCCGCGTGGGGAGGGAGTGGCGATGAGCAGTGCTCGGAAACTTGGGGTCTGGGCAGGGGTGTTGGGGCCGCTGGGGCTGGTGTTGGCGATCGTGTCCGTGGTGAGCCTGTGGACGGGGTATCACGGGAGCACGGTGTCGAGCGACGGCATGTCGCCGACGTATCGGCGCGGGCAGCAGCTGGTGTACGAGCGGGTCGACGGCACCGAGGTGCGGCGGGGCGATGTGGTGCTCTACACGGCACCTGAGCGGTATCAGTTCGACGCCCCCGTCATGCAGCGTGTCATCGGCGTGGGAGGCGATCACGTCGTGTGCTGCACGGGGGCAGGTGAGCACGAGCGGCTCATCGTCAACGGCAAGCCGCTTGCCGAGCCGTACCTGTCGGACGGCGTCGCCGACGGAATGCATCGGCCGTACGACGTGAAGGTGCCCAAGGGCAGGCTTTTCCTGCTCGGTGATCACCGGCTGGACTCGCGGGACTCGCGGTTCTTCGCCGACGACCACGGCGGGACGGTGCCCGTGGACGCGGTTCGGGGGCGGGTGAGCGGCGACCACACAGTGCCGTTGCTGCTCGGGGTGGCCGCGTTGGTCGGGGTTCTGTCGGCGCTCACCGGTCTTGGTCTGGGGATCGCCGCGCTGGCGGTTCGGCGGCGGAAGCAGCCCGTCGTACCGCCGCCGTGGGCCGTGCAGGTCTGATGACGGCCGACGGGGCCCGCCGAACGTTCGGCGGGCCCCGTCGTCGTACGGAGGAAGAGGATCAGTGCTCGGCGGGGTGCGGTGTCGGGCCTCCGGGTGTGGCCTCGCGGTCGGGGCCCTTGGCGGCCTCGGTCTCGCTGTAGATGTCCGGCTCGAGGTAGATGACGCGGGCGATGGGGACGGCGGCGCGGATGCGGGCCTCGGCGGCGTTGATGGCGGAGGCGACCTCGGCGGCCGTGTCGTCGTGCTGGACGGCGATCTTGGCGGCGACCAGCAGTTCCTCCGGGCCGAGGTGGAGCGTGCGCATGTGGATGATGCCGGTGACCGTGTCGCCGTCGACGACGGCGGCCTCGATCTTCTTGACGTCGTCGACGCCGGCGGCCTCGCCGAGCAGCAGGGACTTGGTCTCGGCGGCGAGCACGAGCGCGATCAGGACGAGCAGGACGCCGATGCAGACCGTGCCGATGCCGTCCCACACGCCGTCACCGGTGAGCAGCGCCACGCCGACACCGCCGAGCGCGAGCACGAGACCGATCAGCGCGCCGAAGTCCTCCAGGAGGACGACGGGCAGCTCGGGTGCCTTGGCGTGGCGGATGAACTGCGACCAGGACAGCTTGCCGCGCAGTTCGTTCGACTCCTTGATGGCCGTGCGGAAGGAGAAGCTCTCGGCGATGATCGCGAAGACGAGGACGCCCACCGGCCAGTACCAATGCTCGATCTCGTGCGGGTGACGGATCTTCTCGTAGCCCTCATAGATGGCGAACATGCCGCCGACCGAGAAGAGGACGATCGAGACGAGGAAGGCGTAGATGTACCGCTCGCGGCCGTAGCCGAAGGGGTGTTGCGGGGTGGCCTCGCGCTGGGCCTTCTTGCCGCCGATCAGGAGCAGCGCCTGGTTGCCGGAGTCGGCCAGTGAGTGCACGCCCTCGGCGAGCATCGACGACGAACCGCTGAACGCGAACGCCACGAACTTCGCTGCCGCGATCGCGAGGTTGGCGCCGAGTGCCGCCACGATCGCCTTGGTGCCGCCTGACGCGCTCATGTGTTCGCGTTGTCCCTTCGCCTTCATACGTACGCCGCCGGGGCCCTGGCCTCGTCGCGGCTTTGCCCGTCCTTTGCCGGTGGGCCATTCTTGCAGCCCCGCCCGGCAACGACGCGTCAGGTATCCACAACCCCGGTCATACGATCACAGTGGCCCGGAAGATCGTGCCCGCCCCGGAGACTTCGGCCTTCTCGCCCGCCGGGACGAAGACCGACTGGCCGGGGCGCAGTTCGTGTTCGTCCGCCCGCACGGTACCGGCCGTGCAGAGCAGGATCTGCGGGGTGGCGCGGGTGAGGTCGTGGGCGAGGCCGCCCTCGGACAGGACGTACCGCGACAGCCGGAACTCGTCGATCGGGGTCTCGTAGACCTCCTCGTCGTCCGGGGACGCCTCGGGGCGCAGTACGCCGGGGTCGCCGGCCTCGAAGTGGACGATGCGCAGGAGTTCGGGGACGTCGACGTGCTTGGGGGTCAGGCCGCAGCGCAGGACGTTGTCGGAGTTGGCCATGATCTCGACGCCGAGGCCGTTCAGGTACGCGTGCGGGATGCCGGCGCCGAGGAAGAGGGCCTCGCCGGGCTGGAGGCGGACGTAGTTGAGGAGCATGGCGGCGATGACGCCGGGGTCGCCCGGGTAGTGGTGGGCGATGTCCGCGTAGGGCGCGTACGCGCCGCCCAGGCGGATGCAGGCGGCCGCTGCCGCGGCGACCGTGTGGTGCATCTCGTCGGGGTCGGCGGTGAGGATCGCCGTGAGGACCTCGCGCAGGGCGGCGTCCTCGGGGTGGGCGTGCAGCAGGTCGACGTACGGCTTGAGGGAGTCGATGCCCAGGCCGTCGAGCAGGTCGGCGGCCTGCAGCGGGTCGCGGAAGCCGCACAGGCCGTCGAACTCGGTGAGCGCGCAGATCAGTTCGGGCTTGTGGTTGGCGTCCTTGTAATTGCGGTGCGGGGCGTCGACCGGGATGCCGCGGCGCTCCTCGTCCTCGTAACCCTCCTTCGCCTGGGCGAGGTTGGGGTGTACCTGGAGGGAGAGGGGGGCGCCGGCGGCGAGAATCTTGAGGAGGAAGGGGAGCCGGGGGCCGAACTTGGCGACGGCCTCGGCGCCCAACTCCCGCTCCGGAGCGGCCTCGACGACCTCGACGAGCGTGCCGCGTTCCGTGCGGGACGGGGCGCCGGGATGGGCGCCCATCCACATCTCCGCCTGCGGTTCACCGGTCGGTTCGACGCCGAGCAGGTGCGGGATCGCGGTGGTCGAACCCCAGGCGTAGGGGCGGATGGTGTTGTCGAGGCGGTCCATGCTGTGTCTTCGTCTCCGTACGTACGCCGCTCGGCGGGCGCTGGTCAGTGGGCGCGGGGTGCGCGGGTCAACGTCAGGCCCCCGAGGCGAGCGCCAGGTAAACGGCGGCGAAATCCGTGATGGCGATCAGTTCGGCGAGGGTCTCCAGTTCGCCGCCGGCTTCCGGCTCCAGTTCGCTGATCGGCGTGTCGTGGCTGAGGGCCAGGTCACGGGCGGAGGGAGCAGCGGTGAGGCCGCTGATCGGACGGTCGCGGAGCAACACCACGCGCGCGTGCAGGGCGGGCGCTTCCTCTACGCGGTCGCGGAAGAAGTCGTCCGGGTCGGCGCTGGCGGCGAGCGGGCCGGCCAGCAGGGCGCTGTGTGCGGCGAGCGCCTCGGGGAGTTCGGCCACGACCGCCGGGCGGCCGGCGAGTTCGGCGAGGGAGGCCGCGAAACGGCGGCCCGCGGGGCCTGCCGAGACGCCCTCGGTCCATACGACAGGCAGCGCGTCGGCGAGTTCGGCGGCGAGCGTCTTGGCCGGGTTGCTGTAGGTGGCGATGGCGGGCCCGCAGCGTTCCGCGATGTGGTCGAGGCGGTCGGCGACCTTCTCGATGGCCTCCGGCGGGGCGGAGAGCAGGCCTGTGCGGTCGAGGAGGGCGAGAAGGGGCGTGAGTAGCGCCCACAGAACGCCGGGGGCGGAAGGGGTGAGTTGCTGCTCGTCCTGGTCGTCCTGCTCGTACGGGGCTGTCGCCAGCGGCACGAAGAGACCGTGAGCGCCTTCCACCGCCTCGGTGAGCGGGGTGTGGGCGGGGGCGACGGCGACGACCGTGCAGCCTCGGCGGTACGCCGCGTCGGCGAGCAGGGACAGGCCCGGTTCGGTGCCGTCGGGGGTGGTGATCAGGAGCAGATCGACCGAGCCGGCCCAGCCCGGGAGCTCCCAGCGCAGGGCGCCCGCGGCGGGGGCGACGCCGGTGGGCGCGAGTCGGATGACGGGGCTGCCGGGGCCGGCGAGCGTGCCGAGGAGGTCGGCGGCGCAGGTGGCGGCGGCGCCGGGGCCCGCGATGAGGACGGCGCGTGGGCGGCCGTCGGGCTTGAGGTCGTTGACACCTGCCTCGGCGGCGTGCCGCGCGGCCGTGCGGACGCGGGCGCCTGCCTCGGCGGCGCCGCGGAGCAGGCCGCGGCGGTCGGCCTCCGAGAGAGCCTCGGGGGTGTCGAGCAGCGATTCGTCGAGCATGGGCGGCAGCCTCCGATCGCCGGGGTTCTTTGGGTGCGCGCCCCGGTTCGTACGCACGCGGGGCTTCGTGCGCGGGTGGCGGGGCTCGGCGTTACGCGGGGCGGCGGGCCTCGTCGACGAGCAGCACGGGGATGCCGTCGCGGACGGGGTATGCCAGGCCGCAGTCCTGGCCCGTGCAGATCAGCTCGGCTTCCTGCTCCTTGAGCGGGGCGTGGCAGGCCGGGCAGGCGAGGATCTCCAGGAGGCCGGCTTCGAGCGGCATGGGTGTGTCCCTTCGGGGCGGGTGCGCGTGCGCTTTGCTTGGACGTGTGCTTGTGCGGATGTGCCTGGTCAGCGTACCGCCGTGGGGGGCGGGGTGCCGGGGTTGGGCCGGGTTGGCCGTGGGAGGTATTTCGCCCCCGCTGCCCCTGCCCTTCCCGTCCCCGCCGGCGCTGCCCCTTCGACCCCGCCAGGGGCTCCGCCTGCACCCGCCCAGGGCTCCGCCCCAGGTACCTACGTCAGGCCCTGATGATCCCCAGGACCTCGTCCCGCACCTTCGTCATCGTGGCCTCGTCCCTCGCCTCCGCGTTGAGCCGCAGCAGCGGTTCCGTGTTGGAGGGGCGGACGTTGAACCACCAGTCGGTGGAGGAGACGGTGAGGCCGTCGAGGTCGTCGAGGGTTACGTCCTCGCGGGCGCCGTAAGCCGACTTGATGGCCGCCAGGCGGTCGGTCTGGTCGGCGACCGTGGAGTTGATCTCGCCGGAGCCGACGTAGCGGTCGTACTCGGCGGTGAGGGTGGAGAGGGAGCCGTCCTGGCCGCCGAGGGCCGCGAGGACGTGCAGGGCGGCCAGCATGCCCGTGTCGGCGTTCCAGAAGTCCTTGAAGTAGTAGTGGGCCGAGTGCTCACCGCCGAAGATCGCGCCGGACTTCGCCATCTCGGCCTTGATGAAGGAGTGGCCGACGCGGGTACGGGCCGGGGTGCCGCCGTGCTCCCGCACCACCTCCGGTACCGACCACGACGTGATCAGGTTGTGGATGATCACGCCCTTGCCGCCGTTCCTGGCCAGCTCGCGCGCTGCCACCAGGGCCGTGATCGCGGACGGCGAGACCGGGTCGCCGTGCTCGTCGACCACGAAGCAGCGGTCCGCGTCGCCGTCGAAGGCGATACCGAGGTCGGCACCCTCCTCACGGACACGCTGCTGCAGGTCGACGATGTTCGCCGGGTCGAGGGGGTTGGCCTCGTGGTTCGGGAACGTGCCGTCGAGTTCGAAGTACATGGGGACGACGGTCAGGGGCAGCCCCGCGAAGACCGTGGGGACCGTGTGTCCGCCCATGCCGTTGCCCGCGTCGACCACGACCTTCAGGGGGCGGATGGAGGTGAGGTCTACGAGGGAACGGAGGTGGGCCGCGTAGTCCGACAACGTGTCGCGCTGCGTGATCGTTCCCGCCTCGGCGGCCGGCTGCGGAGCGCCCGACTCCGTCCACTGCTCGGCCAGTTCGCGGATCTGCGCCAGGCCCGTGTCCTGGCCCACCGGCGCCGCGCCCGCGCGGCACATCTTGATGCCGTTGTACTGCGCCGGGTTGTGCGAGGCCGTGAACATCGCGCCCGGGAGGCCGAAAGCGCCGGACGCGTAGTACAGCTGGTCCGTCGAGCACAGGCCGATCTCGGTCACGTCGACGCCCTGCGCGGCCGCCCCGCGCGCGAAGGCACGCGACAGGCCGGGCGACGACGGTCGCATGTCGTGGCCGGTCACGATCGCGTCCGCCCCGGTCACCTGGACGAAGGCCGCCCCGAAGAGTTCGGCCAGCGGCTCGTCCCACTGGTCCGGGACCACCCCGCGTACGTCGTACGCCTTCACGAGCTGCGACAGATCAACAGCCACGGCCAACCTTCCTGAAGTCCTATCGGTCGCCCCAAACTACCCGTACCGGATGGCCGTCGGCTGTGCGGACGCCGAGTGGACTCCCAGCCGTAACCTCTCAGGTCAGAGCGAGGTGAGGGACCGGGAAGAGTCAGGGCAGCATCCAGTCCAGCACCGGCGAACTCTGGCCCACCACGATCAGGCACATCACCAGCAGCAGGCCCACGCTCCACGGCAGCACCTTGCGCAGCAGATCCCCCTCGCGGCCCGCGAGGCCCACGGCCGCGCACGCGATGGTGAGGTTCTGCGGCGAGATCATCTTGCCGAGGACGCCGCCCGAACTGTTGGCGGCGGCCAGGAGTTCGGGAGACAGGCCGGACTCGCGGGCAGCGGTCACCTGCAGGGCCCCGAACAGGGCGTTGGCCGAGGTGTCCGAGCCGGAGACCGCCACCCCGAACCAGCCCAGGACGGGTGACAGGAACGCGAGGCCCGCGCCGGCCGCGGCCACGAAGTAGCCGATCGTGCCCGCCTGTCCAGAGAGGTTCATGACATAGGCGAGCGCCAGCACGGATGTCACGGTCAGGATCGCGAACCTCAACTCGTGCACGGTCGCGATCCACTCCTTGACCGCCACGCGCGCGTGCACGCCGAGTACCACCGCCGTGCACACCCCGGCGAGCAGTACGAGCGTGCCGCCCGTCGACACGACCGGCCAGGTGAAGACATTGCCGCCGACCGGCTTCCCGTCCGGCCCCGCGACGTCCAGGAACGGCCAGTCGTACGTCCGGGTCGCCCCGGCCAGCCAGTCCTTGACCGCCGGGATCTGCCCCACGGAGAAGACCGCGACGATCAGTGCGTACGGGACGTAGGCGCGCAGGACTTCGCGCCGCGGGTCCTCCTCGTCCAACTCCTCGCTGCGCGCGCCGGTCAGCACGGACGCGCGTACGGACTCGGTGGCGGGCACACGCGCGTGCGGTACGGCGACCAGGGCGCCCGCGCCCGCCAAGGAGGCGCCGATGTCGGCGAGTTGTGCGGAGACGTAGTTGGAGGCGGCGAACTGGGCGACGGCGAAGGCGACTCCGCACACCAGGGCGGGCACCCAGGTCTCGCGCAGGCCGCGCCGTCCGTCCACCAGCCAGACCAGGACGAGCGGCACCACCAGTGCCAGCAACGGAGTTTGACGCCCCACCACGGAGGCCACGGAGTCCAGCGGCAGCCCCGTCACCTGCGCGAGCGTCACAACCGGAGTGCCCATCGCCCCGAAGGCGACCGGTGCGGTGTTGGCGACGAGCGCGACGACCGCGGCGCGCACGGGGTCGAACCCGAGGGCGACGAGCATGACCGAGCAGATCGCGACCGGCGCACCGAATCCGGCAAGGGCTTCCAGGAGCGCGCCGAAGCAGAACGCGACCACGAGCGCCTGGATGCGCGGGTCGTCGGACAGCCGCCCGAAGGAGCGACGCAGGATGTCGAAGTGCCGGGTACGGACGGTCATCCGGTACACCCACAGGGCGTTGACGACGATCCACAGGATGGGGAAGACGCCGAAGACCGCTCCCTGAGCGGCGCTGGAGAGCGTCTGGTCGAGCGGCATGCCGTAGACGAGCCAGGCGACCAGAACGGCCGCCAGAAGCCCGGCAAGGCCCGCGAGGTACGCCTTCATGCGCACCCCGCCGAGCAGGATCAGGACGATCAGCAGCGGCAGGGCTGCGACAAGGGCGGACAGGCCGAGCGAGTCGGCGACGGGTTCCAGTTCCTGGACGTACACGGGCGCCTCCCCGGTGCCGATCCGATCCAGTTGTCCCGGCGGTCATTCCGTCATGCGGAAAGCGATTTCTCGTTTCGGTCTACGGAATGGTCGTGTCCGCGACAAGGACACGTCAATGGGCGCGCGTCACTGAACGGAATGTGCACGGAAAGCACACGAACGCGGGCTGGTTTCCCGTCAGTTGTCGGGCGAGCGCAGCACCCGCAGGTGGCCGCGCCGCGCGACCTCCATCGGGTCCGCCGTGCGCGCACCGCCGCCGGCCGCCCGCTCCTGGGGACGGGCCGCCTCGCGCACCGCGTTGGCAAGCGCTTCCAGGTCGTCGCCGCTCGGGCGGGCCGGAGCGGAGCCGTCGAGGAGCCGGACGACCTCCCAGCCGCGGGGGGCGGTGAGGCGCTCGGAGTGCTCGGCGCACAGGTCGTAGCAGTGGGGTTCGGCGTAGGTGGCGAGCGGGCCGAGGACCGCGGTCGAGTCGGCGTAGACGTACGTCAGCGTCGCGACGGCGGGACGGCCGCAAGCGGTGCGCGAACAGCGACGTACAGGGCTCACGACGTTGGACGGTACCGCACTCTTGAGCGGGCCGCGATGACTCTCCCCCAGGTCACTCCACCGTGTCGTGCTGTGAAACGCCCCACACGCCTCTCCCGGCACACCACGCTGACCTGCACGGACGCGCGTTCACAGGGCGTCGGGCGATCCCGCATCCGATCAACACTCCGTACAAACACCGTCAATTGCCTCGAGATCGCCGGTCTCGGAGAGATACGGAAACGAGCCCAACCTTGGCCGGAATGGTCATCCTGCGACATGCCGTCCAGGGTGGTCCGAGGACGTCCGCCGGGCCGCGTGGGGCACGGCGTGCGGTCCCGGCGGGGACTACGCTTCACCAGTGATGGACAACCCCGTACCGCCCCGTGCCGCCGCCCCCGGGCCCCGCCGTCGTGATCGCCACGGCCGGGGCATGCGCGGCCCGATCGCGCCGCCGCAGGTGCCGCTCGCCGCGAGCCGATCCGAGGGGTTCGCGGATCTGGTGCAGGACTCCGTGGAGCGGCTGGAACGGCGGTGGCCGCAGCTCGCCGACATCGATTTCCTCGTCCTCGAGGTGCCGCGTCTGGACAGCCCCGGGCAGACCTGGAACGACGAGTCGGTTCCGCTGGGCGGCACGATTCCCTCCCTGGAGGGGCGGCCGGGACGGGTGATCATCTATCGACGGCCGGTCGAGATCCGCACGAAGGGGCGCGACGAGCGGGCGGCCCTGGTGCACGAGGTCGTCGTCGAGCAGGTCGCCGAGTTGCTGGGGCTGACCCCGGAGACGGTGGATCCGCGGTACGGCGAGGACTGACTCCGACGTTCGCCGGGCAACCGGCGCTGCCGTGGGCGCGAGCGGGAGCTGCCGCCCCCAGACCCCCGCTGTCGGCCTGAACGGCCTCGTCCTCGAACGCCGGACGGGCCGAGACCGCAGCGGCGGTTACTTCTGCAGGACCGACAGGTCCTCGTCCGCCTTCGGTACCGCCACCGTCCCCCGGTCGTCCGGCAGCGTCTGGACCGTGAAGCCCGGGACGCCGTCCTCCGTGGCCGACAGGGTGCGCGCCGCGTAGACCGGGCCGCCGGACAGGGGCTCGACCGTCAGCGCGTACGTGCCCTTCAGACCGGCCGGGACCGGGGTGTCGATGTCCTGGGTGGTGCCGGCCTTGATCGTGTACGTCTTGGACACCGCCGTGCCGCCCTCGCTGCCCGCGGACGCGGTGACCTTCACCTTCGCGGTGCGGGTGGGTGCCACGAGGGACAGCGTGGAGCCCTTTCCGCTGTTGTCGGCGGACGTCGCGCGCGTGCCCACCGGGCTCGTGGCCGGGATGAACGCCGTCTCCTGCTTGTCGCCCTTGCCCCGTACGACGCGCAGCGCGGCGACGACCGGCACGGAGTCGTCGGTGGGTGTGAGGACCAGGGAGCCCGCCTCGCCGCGTGTGATGTCGCCGAGGTCGACGGCGGTGGTCATGCCCGCCTTCACGTGCAGCGTCTCGTTCCCCGCGGGCGTGATCCGCCCCGACGGGGAGTCGAGCCGCACCTTCAGGTCGGCGTCCGCGTCGCCGGGCGTGAAGGCGATCAGGCGCACGGACGTGGCGTCCTTGGGGATGCCGGGCATGACGAGGCTGCCCGCCGGGTCCGTGGAGGCGGCCAGCCAGTCGCCGCCCAGCTTGTCGTCGAGGGCCTGCACAGCGGCGCCCACACGTCCGCTGCGGACGTTCACGTGCACCGTGAGGTTGGTCTGCTTCTCGTCGGTGAGCGTGGACAGCAGGACCGGGTCGCTGGAGTGCGGTGCGACCGTGATGCCCTCGCCCACCGTGGACTCGATGGACCCGTCCTTGCCGTAGAGCTCGATGTCGACGACGGCGGCGGAGTCGTCGGGGTTGGTGAGGTGGACGTAGTCGGTGCGGGCGGCGTCCGTGCTGGCACCCGGGAACCAGAACTCCGTGTCCGGCGCGGTGCAGTTGACGCCCTGGAGGCCACGGCCGGTGCCCGCGGCGACCTCGGTGGTCTCCTGCACCGTCCAGCCGGGCGCGAACCTGCCCTCGGCGGTCCCCACGAGCGCGGGCGCGTCGGAACCGGAGGTGTCGCCCGTGACGGGCTTGCCGGGCTCCTGGGGCGTGAGGACCGGCTTGTCGGCCTTCTTCTTGTCGTCCTTCGTGCCGCTCTTCTTGTCCTTCTTGCCCTTGTCGCCCGTCCCATCGCCGCCCGTCCCGTCGGCCGACTGCTCTGCGGCTGACTGGAGTTCGGCCTTGCCGTCGCTTCCCGTGCCCTTCGTGACCGGCGTGTACGAGGTGTACGACGTATCGGCGAGGTCGGAGGTGCTGGGCGCCGGGCACAACAGGCTGGTGCGCTCCACGGGGAGTTCGGCGGCCGCCTTGGCGGTGTCCGCGCCGGAGGCGCCCGGCGCGGTGAGCGAGGCGATCCCCGTGATGGCGGCGAGCGCGGCCGTGCCGGCGATCAGGGACAGGGTGGTGCGGTTCACTGCTGACTCCCGTCGGGGCGCTCAGGGGCGGGCGGCTGCGGCTGCGGCTGCGGCTGCGGCTGCGGCTGCGCCGGGTCGTACGTCGGGTCGTAACCCTGCTGGTACGACGGGTCGTACGCGGTCTGGTCGTACGTCCCCTGGGTCGGGCCGCCGTACGCGTACGGGTCGTACTGGCCGCCCTGGTACGGGTCCGCCTGGTACGTCTGGTCGTACGTGCCCGCCGGGTACTGCTGGGCGCCCTGGTACTGCTCGCCGCCGTAGCCGCCGTATTCGGCGCCCTGGTAACCCGCCGCGTCCCACTCGCCGTACGGCGCCTGCTGCGGGACCGCGACCGGTGGCTCCTGCGCAGGAGGAGACGGGAACTCCTCGCTCTGGCCCGCCTCTTCGGCCTCGGCCTCCGCCTGGGCGCGCAGGCGGCGGGCGCGGCGGCCCTCTCCGGCCACGGCCTGGGCGGGGACGGCCGGCTCCTCGGGGAGGTCGTCGTCGACGTCGCGGCGCCGGCCCGGCAGGGCCAGGACGACGAGGACGACGGCGAGGAAGCCCTGCGCCCACAACCACGCGGTGTGGGTGATCGGGTCGTCGTAGGTGACGTCCAACGTGCCGCCGGAGGAGGGGAGTTGGAAGCCCTGGGCCCAGCCGTCGACCGTGGTGCGGGTGAGCGGCCTGCCGTCGAGGGTGGCCGTCCAGCCCTCGGCGGTGGTGTCGGCGAGGCGCAGGACGCGGCCGTCCACACCGGCCGGGACCGTGGTGTGGATCTCGACGGGCCCGGCGGCGACGGGCAGCGCCGTACCGGAGCCGGAGGCCGAGACGACGGTGGCGCGCGCGACCTCCTGGTCGACCCGCCACAGGGCGCTGCCGCCCTGCTGGCTCAGGCGCGAGAGGCCGGGAGTGGCGTCCAGGACGCGCGTGACCTCGCGGGGCGCACCCTTGTGGACGAGGACGTAGCGGACGGCGAACTTGCCGAGCTGGTCGGCCTGGTCGGCGCCGGAGCCGGCGACGAGGTTGGCGACGACCTTGTCCAGGCGGCTGTTCTCGCCGTCGGCCGCGGCGATCTCGGCGTCACCGAGGCGGGCGCCGGAGCCGCGGACCAGGGTGTATCCGACGCGGGCCGTGGAGTCGCTGTCGAGCACGAGCGTGCGTGCCTGGTCGCGGGTGCCGCTCTCCTCGGCGACGAACGCGGGCACCTGCACGGGGTTCCGCCGCTCGACCGGTCCGTCGGCGCCGCGGATCATCCAGCCGAAGGCGATGACCAGCGGGCCCGCGACCGAGGCGAAGGCGATCAGCACGGCCACCGGCTGGCGCCAGCCGAAGCTCTGCTCGGCCACCCGCGCGCGTGCGCCGTCGGCGCCGAGGACCGCGGCGGCCAGGAGGGCGAGGCCGTAGACGAGGGTCGCCGGGCCGGCCCAGGTCGAACCGTTGGACAGGACCGCGAAGACGAGGCCCACCAGGGCGACCGCCCAGGCCGTCCAGATTCCGAACTGGCGCTCCGAGCGCATCAGGGCGGCCAGCGCGGCCAGGACGATGCCGATGAGCATCAGCCCGCTGACCGTGCCCGGGCCACCGGGGCTCCCGCCGAGCAGGTCGAGGGCGGAGGCCGCCGAGGACCCGTACCCCAGCCCGGCCTCTTTGAAGAAGCCGAACGGGAGCAGCGAAAGCGACCAGGGCGCGAGGACCAGCAGGGGCGTGCCGAACTGGGCCAGGAAGCGCAGACCGTGGGCGGTGATGTCGCCGCGGCGCACGGCCAGGAGCGCGATGCCGAGGACCAGGGCGATCGGCCACACGATCGGCGTGAACGCCGTGGTGATCGTCAGCAGCAGCGCGTACGCCCAGGTGGCGCGCCAACTGCCGCGCTCGCCCGACGCGTTCGCGAGGCCACTGGCCGCGATGCCCGCGCGCGCGATGAGCGGCAGCAGGACGGCCAGCACGGCGGTGCCGATGCGGCCGCCCGCGAGCGCGCCCGTGGCGGCAGGCAGGAAGGCGTAGACGACGGCCGCCCACGCGCGCAGGAGGCGCGATTCGACGAGCGGTCGGGAGACGAAGTACGCGGTGACGCCGGCCAGCGGCACCGAGCAGACGAGCAGGACCGTGACCGCGAGCCCTGTCGAGCCGAACAGCGCGGAGGCCAGCATCGCCACGATGGCGAGGTACGGCGGCGCGGACGTGGTGCCGCCGGCGCCCACGGCGTGCCAGGAGTCGAGGTAGCGCGACCACAGCTCGCTCGAGTCGGCCGGGGCGGGCAGCAGGGCGCCGCCCGCGAGCGCGCCACTGCCGAGCAGTGCGCGGCAGGCGACCAGCGAGACGAACAGCAGCACCAGGAAGAGCATCGGGCCGGGCTTGCGGCCGATCCTCTTGAGGCGGGCGAACTGCTCGATCTCCAGGAAGTCGGCGTCGTCACCGCCGGGTCCGGACTCGACCGCGCCGCCGTGCCGTCCGGCGCCGGAGGTCACTTCCGGGTCGGAGCGGCCGACGAGGTTGCCCGCGGCCTGCTCGACGGTGGCCCGCACGGTCGCGCCGGGCGGCGGGAACAGGGCGCGCAGCTCGCCCTTGTCGATCTGTGAACGCTCGCGCCTGCGCCGTCCGGCGATGATCCGCTCGGGGCGCAGCAGCGTGCCCAGCAGGCCGCGGATCTCGTCGACGGCCTGTCCGGGGACCTTTCCGACGAGGTAGGCGACGGTCCTCAGGAGCGTGCCGAGCACGAGGCGCACCAGCACCCAGGGCAGCACTGCCGTGCGCGCGTTGACCAGCAGGGTGTAGGCGGCGCCGGCCTTGTCGACCTTGTGCGGGGAGGCGACGGTGCGGCCCCCGCAGTCGACGGTGCGGCGCTCGCGGGAGGCGGCCTCGGCGTGTCGTACGACCGCCTCGGGGGCGACGAGGACGCGGTGGCCGGCGGCGTGGGCGCGCCAGCACAGGTCGACGTCGTCACGCATCAGGGGCAGCCGGCGGTCGAAGCCGCCCAGCTGCTCGAAGACGTCGCGCCGGATCAGCATGCCGGCGGTGGACACGGACAGCACGGTCCGGACGTGGTCGTGCTGGCCCTGGTCCTGTTCGCGGCGGTCCAGGCCGGTCCACCGGCGGCCGGAGTTGGCGATGGTGACGCCGACTTCCAGGAGCTGGCGGCGGTCGTACCAGCCGCGGAGCTTGGGGCCCACGACGGCCACGTCGTCGCGGCCCAGTTCGAGCTCGTTCTCCACGACGCGCAGCAGCTGGGCCAGGGCTTCGGGTTCGGGGGCGCAGTCGTCGTGCAGCAGCCACAGCCACTGGACCGGCTCCCCGTGCGGGAGTTCGGGCATGTCGTACGCGTCGTCGCGCCACGTGCGCGTGACCGGGTCCCAGCCGCTCGGCCGCTTCAGGTACGGCAGCTCGTCCGGGGTCAGGACGGGGGCGGTACGGGCCGCTTCCTCGACGGCCTGGCCGAAGCCGGTGCGCCGGGCGAGGTGCAGCACGCGGTCGGCGCCGAGGGCGTCGGTGACCAGTTGGGCGGAGGCGTCCGCACTGCCGGTGTCGGCGGCCATGGCGTACTGAACGGGGCGCTCCTGGCCGAGCAGCCCGGCGAGCGCGTCGGGCAGCCAGCGGGCGCCGTCGTGGGAGACGACGACCGCCGTCACCACGTGACGCGGAAACTCTGGTGTGGCAGCGACGCCTTGGTGGGCTGCCGTGTGGCTGTGCACGGACATCGAGGTACGGGCCCCGGTTCGATGGACTGCGGTGGACGTCTGTGCCCCCTGGGGGCGGCGAGGCGTCTCGGACGAGCAGCCACACTATCGGCTGGGCATCACAGCGGCCCGCCGCCTGTGGATAACCCACCTGCGACGGGCCGTTCGGTTACCTGAGGGTGTCGATCCGTCCGGTCAGACGGCGGCCTTCTTCAGGCGGCGTCGCTCTCGTTCGGACAGACCGCCCCAGATGCCGAAACGCTCGTCGTTGGCGAGGGCGTACTCGAGGCACTCGGAGCGGACTTCACAGGCCAGGCAGACCTTCTTGGCCTCACGGGTGGAGCCGCCCTTCTCGGGGAAGAAGGACTCGGGGTCGGTCTGGGCGCACAGCGCGCGCTCCTGCCAGCCGAGTTCCTCGTCCGCGTCGTCGACCAGCAGTTGCTGCACCAGCTCGGTCATGTGCGCCCCTCGTCTGTCTTTCGCGTCCCCGTGATGTAGCCGTTACCGATTCCGGCTGAACGACACGAGTGAAATTACAAGTGTGCTGCTCCGGGCGAGTCAAGCCGAGATCTGCTATTGGGCCCCTTATTCACTCTGCGGAACCAAGGCCATGCGGAAAGTGTTCAAATCGGCATAAACCTTGACATGCAGATGAGGCCCGGAAGGGCTTCCGCCCCCGAGCAGAGCCTGTACGGGGAAGGACGCCCGGAGATCCGATCTCGTTCCACGCCACCTCGGAGCGAACCGGATCACAGTCGGATCACGGGATCGCAACGAGGTTTACGCGCCCGGTTGTGCGCCATGTGTCCCGGGCGACGACTGCACAAACCTTTCCCCTCGGACATGAACCGGATGAGGTGAACCATGTCCCACATGCCGGGCGCCGAGTTGACACTGAAGGTGTGAGCCGGTGTCCTTGTGGGCATGCTCGCGAACTTGGCACTCACCTCGACCGGCACGGCCGGTTCCCACGGTGCTGCCCGCGCTCGCTGTAGCTGTTGTTGCTGTTCCAGCTGTTGAGCCAAGCGCGCTCCGGCTGCCTCTGAGTCCATCCCGACTCGGCCGCTGTCCCGTTTCCTGACGCCCCACCAGGGCATCCCTCCCGCTCGCGACCCGGGCGGATGGCATGTGACATAGCACTGGCCCCCCACTCTTCGCCGAGGAAGCACCGCACCTCATGAACAGCGACAACGACCTCCAGATCGCCGGCGACATCCTCGAAGTCCCGCACCTGCTGCAGCCCCCGCGCGAGCACCCGGCCACCGTCGCCGAGTTCGTGGGCCTGGCCCGCTCCATCGCCGGCGACCGCTCGCAGTGGGAGCACCTCGTCGAGTACGACACGACCACGCGCTGGTACCACCGGCTGCGCACGGGGCCGGGCTACGAGGTGTGGCTGCTGTCCTGGGTGCCCGGCCAGGGCAGCGGACTGCACGACCACGGCCGCTCCTCCGGTGTGCTGACCGTCCTGGAGGGCACGCTGACCGAGCGGACCGACCGGGGTACGCGCGCGTTGGGGGCGGGCACGCAGCGCGTGTTCGCTCCGGGGTATGTGCACGAGGTGGTCAACGACGCGCTGGAGCCGGCGGTCAGCCTGCACGTCTACTACCCCGGTCTGACGGAGATGCCGATGCACACGGCGTGCACGGCCGCCCCCGCCACGCACGACGAGGTCGACGTCGTGACCGCCTGACGCGTTGTCCTACCCGCCTGCAAGACTTGGCCCATGCGCATTGTGGTTCTGGCAGGCGGCATCGGTGGTGCCCGGTTCCTGCGCGGTCTGAAGCGGGCCGTGCCGGACGCGGACATCACCGTCATCGGCAACACCGGGGACGACATCCACCTCTTCGGACTGAAGGTCTGCCCGGACCTCGACACGGTGATGTACACGCTCGGCGGCGGCATCAACGAGGAGCAGGGCTGGGGTCGGGCCGACGAGACCTTCCACCTCAAGGAGGAGCTCGCGGCGTACGGCGTGGGGCCCGAGTGGTTCGGGCTCGGCGACCGGGACTTCGCCACGCACATCGTGCGGACGCAGATGATCGGCGCCGGGTATCCGCTCAGCGCGGTGACTCAGGCGCTGTGCGACCGGTGGAAGCCGGGCGTGCGGCTGATCCCCATGACGGACGACCGGGTCGAGACGCACGTGGCCGTCGAGGTCGACGGCGAGCGCAAGGCGGTGCACTTCCAGGAGTACTGGGTGCGGCTGCGGGCCTCCGTGCCGGCCGAGGCGGTCGTGCCCGTCGGGGCCGAGCAGTCGAAGCCGGCGCCGGGTGTGGTGGAGGCGATCGCGGAGGCGGACGTGGTGCTGTTCCCGCCGTCGAACCCGGTCGTCTCCGTCGGCACGATCCTCGCCGTGCCCGGCATCCGTGAGGCGATCGCCGAGGCCGGCGTGCCGGTCGTCGGCCTCTCCCCCATCGTCGGGGACGCGCCCGTGCGCGGGATGGCCGACAAGGTGCTCGCGGCGGTCGGTGTGGAGTCGACGGCCGCGGCGGTGGCCGAGCACTACGGCTCGGGACTGCTCGACGGCTGGCTCGTCGACACCGTGGACGCGGGCGTGGTGGAGCGGGTCGAGAGCGCCGGGATCCGGTGCCGGGCCGTACCGCTGATGATGACCGACCTCGACGCGACCACCGAGATGGCGCGTGAGGCGCTGGCGCTGGCGGAGGAGGTGCGGGTGCCTTGAGCGAGGACATGTCCGAGGTCGCCGGGGACGCGTCGGGGTATCGGGTCTGGGCCGTGGCCGGGCTTCCCGAGGTCGCGCCGGGTGACGACGTCGCCAAGTTGATCGCCGCCGCCGAGCCCGGGCTGTCCGACGGGGACGTCGTGCTCGTCACCTCGAAGATCGTGTCCAAGGCCGAGGGACGGGTCGTCGAGGCGAGCGACCGGGAGGCCGCCATCGATGCCGAGACCGTGCGGGTCGTGGCCCGGCGCGGGGCGTTGCGGATCGTCGAGAACCGGCAGGGGCTCGTGATGGCCGCGGCCGGGGTCGACGCCTCCAACACCCCTGCCGGCACCGTGCTGTTGCTGCCCGAGGATCCGGACGCGTCCGCCCGGGCGATCCGGGACGGTCTGCGGGACGCCCTCGGCGTCCACGTCGGCGTCGTCCTCACGGACACCTTCGGGCGACCGTGGCGCTCGGGGCTGACGGACGTCGCGATCGGCGCCGCCGGGGTGCACGTACTGGACGATCTGCGCGGCGGCACGGACGCGTACGGCAATCCACTCAGCGCGACGGTCGTGGCGACGGCGGACGAGTTGGCGGCCGCCGGCGATCTGATCAAGGGCAAGGCCGCCGGGCTGCCCGTCGCCGTCGTGCGCGGGCTGGCGCACGTGGTGGCCGAGGACGACGGCGAGGGGGCGCGGGCCATGGTGCGCGGCGGGCGCGACGACATGTTCCGGCTGGGGACCTCCGAGGCGATCCGGACGGCGGTGACCCAGCGCCGCACGGTGCGGGCCTTCACCGACGAACCGGTCGACCCCGGTGCCGTACGGCGGGCCGTCGCCGCGGCCGTGACGGCGCCGGCGCCGCATCACACGACGCCGTGGCGGTTCGTGCTGCTGGAGTCCCAGGCCGCGCGGACCGGGCTGCTGGACGCCATGCGCGACGCCTGGATCGCCGATCTGCGGCGGGACGGGAAGAGCGAGGAGTCCATCGCCAAGCGGGTGCGGCGGGGGGATGTCCTGCGGAACGCGCCGTATCTGGTGGTGCCGTGTCTCGTCATGGACGGGTCGCACACGTACGGGGACGCGCGGCGGGACGGGGCCGAGCGGGAGATGTTCGTGGTCGCCGCGGGCGCCGGTGTGCAGAACTTCCTGGTCGCGCTGGCCGGGGAGCGGCTGGGGTCCGCGTGGGTGTCGTCGACGATGTTCTGCCGGGATGTCGTCCGGGATGTGCTGGCGTTGCCGGAGGACTGGGATCCGATGGGGGCGGTGGCTGTCGGGCATCCGGCGGAGGAGCCGCGGCCTCGGCCCGAGCGGGATGCGGGGGCGTTCTTCGAAGTTCGGTGACGCTCGGTGGGGGCGCCTTCGGTTTGTGGGTGGTCGGGGTCTTTGGGCGAGTGCGGGCCTGTGGGGGCTGATCGCGCCCCCGCGGCGGAGCCGCATATCGATAGCGCCCCGCGCCCCCCAGAGGGCGTTGTGCGCACCGGCAGTCGTATGTACCGCCTACTCTCGTGGGGCATCCCCGGCTCCCAAGGAACTCACCTGTGGCAGGACGATTCGCTCCCCGGCCCACTCGTACGACCGTGCGCGGTGGGGATGTCGTCGTGCCCGCGGGTGTGCCGCGGCAGGCCGCGGCACAGGGGCGGGTGCGGACCGTGAAGCCGGAGGGGTCGCTGAACCTCGGCCTGGTGCTGGGGCCGCTTCGGCGGGGGCCGGGGGATCCGACGTTCCGGGCGATGCCCGACGGGTCCGTGTGGCGGGCCTGCCTCACCCCTGCCGGGCCGGGGACGCTGCGGGTCGCCGTGTGCGGGAGCGAGGTGCGCGGGGAGGCGTGGGGACCTGGGGCCGAGTGGCTGCTGGAGCAGTTGCCTGAGCTGCTCGGGGCCGCGGACGATCCGGACGCGTTCGCGCCTCGGCACCGGTTGGTGGCGCTCGCGCGGCACCGGCGGCCGGGGCTGAGGCTGACGCGGACCGGACTGGTGCTGGAGTCGCTGATCCCGTCGGTCCTGGAGCAGAAGGTCACGACCGCCGAGGCCTATCGGGCGTGGCGGCTGCTGGTGCGCAAGTACGGGGAGCCGGCGCCGGGGCCCGCGGCGGGCGGGCGTCTGTGGGTGATGCCGCAACCTCGGACGTGGGCGTTGATCCCGTCGTGGGAGTGGCACCGGGCCGGGGTCGACAACAAGCGGGCGTCGACGATCCTGCGGGCCGTACGGGTCGCCGCGCGGCTGGAGGAGGCGGTCGGCATGGAACCGGCGGCCGCGCAGGCCCGGTTGGAGGTCGTACCGGGGATCGGTCCGTGGACGTCGGCGGAGACCGTGCAGCGCAGTCATGGGGCGCCGGACGCCGTGACCGTCGGGGATCTGCATCTGCCCGGCATCGTCGGGTGGGCGCTCGCCGGGGACCGGCACGCGGACGACGCCGTCATGCTGGAGCTGCTGGAGCCCTATGCGGGGCAGCGGCATCGGGCGGCGCGGTTGATCCTGCTGAGCGGACGGGTGCCGCCGAGGCGGGCGCCGAAGATGCCGAAGACCGACATCGGGCTGCTCTGACCGCTCTTTCGTACCGGCCCTGACTGCTCTTTCGTACTGGTCCTGATCGCTCCTTCGTACCGGCCCTGATCGCTCCTTCGTACCGGCCCTGATCGCTCCCTCTCGGACAGCGCGGCGCGGGGCCGGACGGCGTTACGTTGAGTCTCGTCCTGATCAACGTCTCCGAGAGGAAACCATGTCCGGTCACATCGTCGACGACCCGTACGAGATCCTGGACGACCGCTTCCGCACCGGAGGCTGCACGAACGGCGACAGCAGGCTGGAGGTGCTCCACGACGGCTGCCGCTGGGCCGAGGGCCCGCTGTATCTGCCCGCCTGGCGCCAGCTGATCTGGAGCGACATCCCGAACGACCGCATCCTGCGCTGGGACGAGGCCACCGGAGCGGTCGGCGTCTTCCGCACCCCGGCCGGTCACGTCAACGGCAACACCCTCGACCGGCAGGGCCGGCTGGTCAGCTGCGAGCAGGGCAACCGCCGCGTCACCCGCACCGAACCCGACGGCTCGGTCACCGTCCTCGCCGAGCGCTACGCCGGCAAGCGCCTCAACAGCCCGAACGACTCGGTCGTACGCTCCGACGGCACGATCTGGTTCTCCGACCCGGACTTCGGCATCCTCAGCGACTACGAGGGCCATCGCGCGAAGTCCGAGATCGGCGCGTGCAACGTGTACCGGATCGATCCGGCGAGCGGGGAGGTGCGGCTTGCCGCGGAGGGGTTCGAGGGCCCCAACGGCGTCATCCTCTCCCCCGACGAGCGGCAGTTGTACGTCTCCGACTCGCGGGCCGCCCGGATCCGCGTCTTCGACGTCGGCGACGACGGCACGCTGTCCGGCGGGAAGGTCTTCGCCGCGGCCGCGGACGGCGTCCACTACGACAACATCCGCTTCGACGACGAGGGCCGCCTGTGGGCCGCCGCCCTGGGCGACGGGGTCCACTGCTACGACCCCGACGGCACCCTCATCGGCCGGCTCCGCGTGCCCGAGCCGGTCTCCAACATCGCCTTCGGCGGACCCAAGAACAACCGCCTGTTCATCACGGCCACCACCTCGCTGTACTCGCTGGTGATGTCGGTGACGGGGGCGCCGCGCGTGTGAGACACGGGCCCGGCGCCCCCTGGTGCCTGGCTACTGGTCCGAGGAGAACCGCACCGACCCCGCCGGGATCCGTGCGTCGCACCACACCCGCATGCCGTCCAGCAGTTCGTTGTCGGCGCCGATGACGGCGCCGTCGCCGATGACCGTGCCGGTCAGGACGGAGCGCTCGCCCACGCGCGCGCGGGTGCCGATGAGGGAGTCGGTGATGACGGCGCCGGGTTCGATGACGGCGCCCGGCAGGATCGTCGAGCCGAAGACCCGCGCGCCCTCCGCCACGAACGCGCCCTCGCCCACCACCGTGCCGCCCGTCAGCTTGGCGTCGGGGGCGACCCTCGCCGTCGGCAGGATCAGGCGGTCGCCGCAGCGGCCGGGGACCGCGGGGGACGGAGCCCGGCCCAGGACCAGGTCGGCGGAGCCGCGGACGAAGGCCGCCGGAGTGCCGAGGTCCAGCCAGTACGTGGAGTCGACCATGCCCTGCAGGTGGGCTCCGGCCGACAGCAGACCGGGGAACGTCTCCCGTTCCACCGAGACCGGGCGGCCCGCGGGGATCGCGTCGATGACCGAGCGGCGGAAGACGTACGCCCCCGCGTTGATCTGGTCGGTGACGATCTCCTCGGGGGTCTGCGGCTTCTCCAGGAAGGCGAGGACGCGGCCCGTGTCGTCCGTGGGGACCAGGCCGTAGGCGCGTGGGTCGGTGACCTTGGTGAGGTGGAGGGAGACGTCGGCGCCCGTCGTCTCGTGGGTGTCGACGAGGGCCCTGATGTTCAGGCCCGTCAGGATGTCGCCGTTGAAGACCAGGACCGGCTCGTCGGGGCCCGAGTGCAGACGGGACGCGCCGTTGCGGATGGCGCCGCCCGTGCCGAGGGGCTCCTCCTCCGTCACGTACTCGAGGTGGAGGCCCAGGGACGAGCCGTCGCCGAAGTGGGGCTCGAAGACCTCGGCGAGGTAGGACGTGGCCAGCACGATGTGGTCCACGCCCGCCGCTCTCGCTCTCGCCAGCTGGTGCGTGAGGAACGGGACGCCGGCCGCCCGGACCATGGGCTTCGGCGTGTGGACCGTGAGCGGACGCAGCCGGGTGCCCTTGCCGCCGACCAGGAGGATCGCTTCTGTCACCTGTCGTCTCTGCTTCCTGCCGGGACCGGCCGAACTGTCTTTCGGCCGGCCAGTTTATGCAGACCGTTGTGCGGCGCCTTCGACGGCCGTGCGGCGTTCCGCGGTTCCACCCGGTGCAGGCCCCCTGGCGTAGCTGCGCCTCCTTGCCCAACTCCCTTGTGGGCGAGCCCTAGCGTCCCTGGTAACGCGCCGCCGTGGAGCGGGCCGTGCCGAGCTTGCGGTAGAGCTGCGTGCCCGGGCAGTCCGTGGCGAAGCCGTCACGGTGGCCGGAGATCACATTCAGTCGTACGTTCTTTCCCTTTCGGTAGAGATTGCCACCGCCCGACTTCAGATATGTCTTTCCGCGCGGATTGGCACCGTAAAGACCGAGTTTCCAGGCCGTGATCCGCGAGATGGCCTTCAGCGCGGCCGCGGGCGGCTTGCTGGAACCGAAGGTGCCGAGGACGGCGATCCCCATGCTGTTGGTGTTGAAACCGAGGGTGTGGGCGCCGAAGACGGCCTTCGCCACTCCCCCGGCACGCCCCTCGTAGATGTTTCCGCACTTGTCGACGAGGAAGTTGTAGCCGATGTCGCGCCAGCCCATGCTCTTGACGTGGTAGCGGTAGATACCGCGGATGACGGAGGCGGCCTGCGAGCACTTGTACCCGTTGCCGGACGCCGTGTGGTGCACGAACGCCGCCTTGACCTTCTTCGTGTAGACGAACCCCTTCTCGCGCAGCTTCTCGTTCGCGCCCCAGCCGCGGCGGGTGATGATGCGGGGACGTGGGCCGATGTAGGGCTTCGCCCGCTGAGCCTTCGTCAGTTCGCTGCCACGCAGCGTCTGCAGCTCCCGCTCGGTCGCGGCGCGGCTCAGCGCGGGGATCTCGGTGGCGCCGAGCGGGGCGAGGTCCGCGTTGGCGGTGGACGCGGCCAGGGACTCGGCCGACTCGGCGGCCAGGGCGCCGGCGGGGGGCGCTTCGGCCGGCATGCCGTGCAACGCGACCGGCGGCGCGTCCTCGGCCGGGGCCTCGTCGCCGGGGTCCACGAGTTCCAGGCGCAGGCCCGAGGGGAGGGCGGAGGCGGCCGCGACCGCGCGGGTGCTCGGGGCGGCGGCTTCGGTACCGGATCCGCCCTCGGCCCGGACCCGGACCTCCACGCCGTCCGAGTCGCCCACCCACAGCGGTGCGGTGGAGCCGCGGACGCGGCCCGAGGTGCGCTCGGCGGTGTCGGGGTCGGCCGCGTCGTCGTTGTGCGTCTCGAGGCTCTGCCAGCCGGACCAGGTGCCGTTGCCGGTCGCGCGGGTGCGGACCTGGACGTGGCCGTGCAGTTTGGTGTCCGGGTTGTCCCAGATGACGCCGACCATCGAGAAGTGCCGTACGTCCTGGCGGGTCAGCCCCTGTTCCGCGACGGCGCCGAAGCCGATGGCGCGGTTGCGGGTGAGGGGGGCGAGGGGCAGCGACTGGGTGCTGCCGGGGAGATCGGGCCGGCCGGCCGCCGGCGCGGATCGTGCTCCGGCGGGCGCGGGTCTCGCCGTCGCCGCGGTCGCGGGCAGGGTCAGCGGAAGGACGAGGGCGGTCGCGCAGGCGACGCCGACCGAAGAGGCGATCGAGGAAGCAAGGAATCCACGCATGCTCCCGATCTTGGACATAGTCATACATATCTGTCCATCCGGGAATTGACGGACCGTCGGCTGCCGCTCCTCCGAACCGGTGGCCCCACCGGGCGGTGCGCGACCGGCCGTCCGCGTACCCTTGCGCGGGTGAACGCCACCGACCGCACCCCTGCCGACCTGCTGCGTTCCGCGCTCGCCGCGGACCCCGGACGCCCCCTGGTGACCTTCTACGACGACGCCACGGGCGAGCGCGTCGAACTGTCCGTGGCCACCTTCGCCAATTGGGTGGCCAAGACCGCCAACCTCCTCCAGGGCGACCTCGCCGCGGGCCCCGGCGACCGGGTCGCGCTGCTGCTGCCCGCGCACTGGCAGACGGCGGTGTGGCTGCTGGCGTGCGCGTCGGTGGGCGTGATCGCGGACGTCGACGGGGACCCGGCGGCGGCCGACGTCGTGGTGAGCGGTCCGGACACGCTGTCCGCCGCGCGGGCGTGCAAGGGAGAGCGGGTCGCCCTCGCGCTGCGGCCGCTGGGCGGGCGGTTCCCGCAGCCGCCGGACGGCTTCGCCGACTACGCCGTGGAGGTGCCGAGCCAGGGGGACCGGTTCGCGCCGTTCGCGCCGGTGGATCCCGAGGAGCCCGCGCTGATCGTGGCCGGGCGGGAGTTCAGCGGGGCGGAGGTCGTCGAGCGGGCTCGGGCGGAGGCGACGGGGCTGGGGCTGACGGGGCCGGGGTCGCGGATTCTGTCGGGGCTGGCGTACGACACGTGGGACGGACTGAACGCCGGGCTGTACGGGGCGCTCGCGTCCGGGGGGTCCGTGGTGCTGTGCCGGCATCTTTCGCAGCTGGGCGAGGAGGCTCTGGCCGAGCGGGTGGACAGCGAGCGGGTCACGGCCACGCGCCGCTGACGTGAGGTGCCGTTCGCCGGGTGCCGTCACCCGGACGGGCCAGTAACGGCGGCCTCCGCCCGCCCCTCCAGGTCATGGTCGTAGGAACAGCACGTTCGTACGCCATGAGGGGTGGAGCCGCACGTGACCGACACCGTAGGCACGCCCCGTCGGCGCCGGCGCCGGCGGTGGCTGCGGTACGGAGGGCTGGCCGTGGGGGTGCTGGTCGTCGGGGCCGCCGGGGGCGGGTGGGCGCTGTACGCGAAGCTGAACGGGAACATCAGGGCCGACGACGCGGCCGCCGCGGAGCTCGCCCGGTACGAGAAGGAGCGGCCCACCTCGCTCGTCAAGGGCGCGCAGAACATCCTGCTGATCGGTTCGGACTCGCGCTCCGGGGACGGCAACTCCCGCTACGGGCGGGACTCGGGGACCGAGCGGTCCGACACGACGATCCTGTTGCACCTCGCCGCGGGCCGGCGCACCGCCACCGCGATCTCCCTCCCCCGCGACCTCATGGTGGACGTGCCCTCCTGTCTGCGCTCCGACGGGACCCGCTCCGAGCCGACCTTCGCGATGTTCAACTACGCCTTCCAGATGGGCGGTTCGGCCTGCACGATCCGGACCGTCGAGAAGCTCACCGACGTCCGCATCGACCACCACATCGTCGTCGACTTCCACGGCTTCAAGGAGATGGTCGACGCGGTCGACGGCGTCCAGGTGTGCCTGAAGAAGCCGATCGACGACAAGGCCGCCAAGCTGAAGCTGCCCGCGGGACGGGTCACGCTCGACGGCGAGCAGGCCCTCGGCTACGTCCGCGCCCGCAAGTCCCTGGGCAACGGCAGTGACACCGACCGGATGGACCGCCAGCAGCGATTCCTCGGAGCGCTCGTCAACAAGGTGCAGAGCAATGACGTACTGCTGAATCCGGTGAAGCTCTATCCCGTGCTGGACGCCGCCACGTCGTCCCTCACCACCGATCCGGATCTGGCGAGTTTGCGCGGTCTGTACGAACTCGTGCGCGGGCTGCGCCACATCCCCACCGAACAGGTGCAATTCCTCACGGTTCCGCGGGAGTCGTACGTCTACAACGCCAATCGCGACCAACTCGTGGAACCCGAGGCGGAGAAGCTGTTCGAACAGCTGCGCAGGGACGCACCGTTGGCGGTCGCGCAGGGAGTTCCGCGGGATCCCTCCGCAAAGAGTGGCAATTCGGCCCCGGGGGCCGAGGAGAACTCGTACGGGGGTCCGGGCGGGGATTCATACGAGCAGTCGTACGACTACGGCGAGTACGCGTACGACGACGGGAAGTTGAGCGGAAAGCAGCCCGACAAGCCCTCGATGCCCGTTTCGCCCGCACCGACGTTCAGCGGGAACACCGCCGCCGAGGACGGCTGCGAGTAAGGCGAGCACCAAGGCGACGAACAGCCGTCTCAAGAAATCCCAAGGAAATGGGCGGATTGCCCAGTTGTAGGAACGTGGAATTTGTCACCGACGTCGCTCGACGCTGAACTGGGCGGATAGTGTGAGCGATCCGGTGCATCCGGCCGCGAGGTCCTTCCCGGGGTCGTGCACCGAGTTGAGTGACAGACCCGAGCGCCTTTGAGGGGGAAGGTGCCGCGTGGCCCAAACGGAGGATTCAGACAACCGTGGACGCGCAAAGCCGTGGGCGGGCGGACAACATCGACCCCGCAGACCAGTGGGTACTCAACCCGAACACCGGCGAATACGAACTGCGACTGACTCCTTCCACACCGCAGTCGACGGTTCCCGGTCCGCGTAGATCCGCCCCCCGTGGGGCGGGCGGCGCGACGCGTAGCCGTACGGCGACGCCGCAGGCCCCTGGCCGCGCGGTACCGCCGCAGCGGCGGCGCCGCGGTGTGCCCGAGGAGCCGCTGCCCGGACGGCGCGGCCACCGGCCGGGGAAGAAGAAGTCGAAGGCGAAGAAGGCCTTGCTGTGGACCGGCGGCGCCATGGCGTTCGTGCTGGTCGCCGGGGCCGGCGGTGCGTACCTCTACATCAAGCACCTCAACGACAACATCACGTCCTCGTCCTCCGACGGCGCGAGCACCGGTGGCTTCAGCAAGGACAAGGCGATCAACATCCTGCTGATCGGCACCGACAAGCGCACCGGCAAGGGCAACGAGAACTACGGCGACTCCGGCAGCGTCGGCCACGCCGACACCACGATCCTGCTGCACCTCTCCAAGGACCGCTCGAACGCGACCGCGTTGAGCATCCCGCGTGACCTGATCGTCGACGTCCCGGACTGCCCGACCCAGCAGGCCGACGGCACCGAGAAGGTCATCGCGGGCACCAGCAACGTCCGCTTCAACACCAGCCTGGGCCAGGACAACCGCACGCCCAGCTGTGTCGCGCGCACGGTCACCGAGCTGACCGGGGTCAAGCCCGACAACTTCATGGTCGCCGACTTCAACGCGGTCAAGACGCTCACCACCGCGGTCGGCGGCGTCGACGTCTGTCTCGGCAAGGACATCAACGACCCCGACTCGCACCTCAACCTGAAGAAGGGCATGCAGCACATCCAGGGCGAGACCGCGCTCGCCTTCGTACGCACCCGGCACGCGGTCGGCTTCGGCGGCGACCTGAGCCGGATCACGCTGCAGCAGAACTTCCTCAGCGCGCTCATGCGCAAGCTGAAGTCGAACGACACGCTCACCAACCCGGCGAAGATGGTGAAGGTGGCCGAGGCCGGCACCAAGGCGCTGACCGTCGACGACAAGCTCGACAGCATCGGCAAGCTGAAGGACCTCGGCCTGGAGCTGGGCAAGCTCAACCCCAAGAACCTGACGTTCACCACCGTGCCGGTCGTCGACAACCCGGCCGAGAAGGTGAAGGCGACGGTCGTCCTCAACGACACGACGGCCCCGCAGGTCTTCGACGCCATCAAGAACGACGTCTCCTTCACCGCGGTCAAGCAGCAGAAGAAGAAGGAGGCCGCCGCCGTGGCCGCCCGTCTCAAGGGCACCAAGTCGGCCGCCTCCGAGGTGCGGGTGCGGATCCTGAACGGGGGCGCCGACGCCGGCAGTGCGCAGGCGGAGCTCGAGTACCTGCAGAACAAGGCGGGCGTGCTGAAGTCCGAGAACGCCGGCAACGCGGACGCGGCACTCAGCAAGACGACGCTCGAGTACGCCCCCGACCAGGCCGACCAGGCGCGCCGGCTGGCCGCCATCATGGGCCTGTCCGGCTCGGCGTTGAAGCCCGGCAAGAGCGTGACCAACTCCCAGGGCCTGCCGACGATGACCCTGACCCTCGGCAAGGACTTCGAGGAGGCGGGGGACCCCCTCACCGCGGCGACCAAGGCACCGGACGTCGACAAGTCCACTGCGGACAAGGTTGAGTGCGCCAAGTGACCTGACGGGCCTGTCGTGCGTCTAACAGGACGCAAGGCAGGCCCGTTTGTCGGTGCAGGGGTGGGGAGGACGGGGAATGACGCAGAGCAGTGTGCGTGGGGAGGGGACGCGACCAGGCGTCCGGCGCGCTTCTGACGGCCATGGAACGACCCGGGACGGGGACGGCTCCGGCCGGGACCGGACGGGAGGCGAGGGCAGCGGTGGGCACCGCAGACGGGGGCCGCGGCGCAAGCACCGGGTCCTCAGATGGTCCGCGACCACGCTCGCGGTACTGATACTCGGCACGGCCGGCGCCGGATACCTGTACTACCAGCACCTCAACGGCAACATCCAGAAGGGCCAGCGCAGCAGCGGCGATTCCAAGGCCCAGAAGTCGAAGGCGAACGCCGACGGTCAGACGCCGATGAACATCCTGCTCATAGGCTCCGACAGCCGTAGCTCCGACGCGAACGTGAAGCTCGGCGGCGGCAAGAACGACCGCTCCAACCCGCCGCTGGGCGACGTGCAGATGCTCATCCACGTGTCCGCGGACCGCAAGAGCGCCGCGATGGTGAGCATCCCGCGCGACACCCGGGTGCCCATCCCCAAGTGCACGGACCCCGACACCGACAAGACGTACCCGGCGACCACCGACATCATCAACACGTCGCTGGCCCGCGGCGGCGCCGGCTGCACGCTGGCCACCTGGCAGAACCTCACCGGGGTCTACATCGACCACTGGATGACCATCGACTTCGCGGGTGTGGTGCGGATGGCCGACGCCATCGGCGGCGTCGAGGTCTGCGTGAACCAGAACGTGTGGGACCACCCGACGGCCGCGGTGCCCGGCGGCTCCGGCCTGAAGATGACGGCGGGCACGCACAAGGTGGAGGGCAGGACGGCGCTGCAGTGGCTGCGCACCCGGCACGCCTGGGGCAGTGACCTGATGCGGGCCAGGGCCCAGCACATGTACCTGAACTCGATGATCCGCACGCTGAAGAAGCAGAACGTCTTCACCGACACCGGACGGCTGACGGACCTCGCCGAGGCGGCCACCAAGTCCCTGAAGGTCTCCGAGGAGATCGGCACCGTCAAGAAGCTGTACGACCTGGGCATGCAGCTCAAGTCGGTGCCGACGGACCGCATCACCTCGCTGACGATGCCGAACGTCGCGGACCCGCAGAACGCCGAACACGTCGTACCCGACGGCACCAACGCCAAGAAGGTCTGGCAGATGCTCCGCGACGACGTGCCCTTCGACGACAAGGGCAAGGCGTCGGGCAGCAAGAAGAAGGCCAAGCAGGAGGCCACGAAGGCCCCTTCGGCGCCGGACGGCCAGATCGGTGTCATCGTGCAGAACGCCACCGGCTCCGCCACCCTCGCCCCGGTCCGCGGACGCGCGGGCACGGTCGCCCAGACGCTCGTGGAGAAGGGGTTCGCGAAGGCGTCCAAGGACACCACGGCGGGGCTCTCCGAGGACGAGACGGTCGTGCGCTACCCGAGCGCCGAGCTGGAGGGCGACGCCCAGCACATCGCCAAGTCGCTGGGGATTCCGCTGAGTTCGGTGAAGAAGTCGACCGACGTCTCCGGGGTCACGCTCGTCGTCGGCGCCGACTGGCGCACGGGCACGACGTATCCGAAGCAGTCCACGCCGACGGCCGGCAACCTGCCGGGCAACACCGACGCCATCAACGGCTCGGACAAGAGCAAGTGCATGGACGTCTACGCGCCCTACCGCTGGTAGCCAAAGGCGGCGCTCACAGCCTCGCCGGAGGCCCACAGCAAACTCCTAACTGGCTGCACAATGATGAGGCGCGCTCACGTCCAAGGGGGGCTTGGAGGGCGGCGCCCTCTCGCTCACTCCGCCCGGGGGGACGGGTGACCGAGAGGTTCGACAGTCCGCGGCGGAAAAAGTGCCGCGCCGGCAGGTAACCCAACGGGTCCGTCATGAGTCTGACCTGACGCGGGGCGGACCCGTTGCAGGGCGCAGGGGTGGGAGGGCACGGAGTTGGCGCGGAGCAGTGTGCGCGGAGAGGTTCCCGCGGTCGAGGAGACGATGTCCCTCACACCGCAGGGCCAGGACAGAGTGCCCGAGCAACGCCGGCACGGCGGTGGTGCGCGGCCGGGGCACGTCCCGGACGGCGACCGGAAACGTCGCAGACGGCGCGTCCTGCGCTGGTCGGCGATGGTTCTGGCGGTGGTGATACTCGGCACGGCGGGTGCCGGATATCTCTACTACCAGCACCTCAACGCCAACATCAAGAAGGACGACCTCAACATCGGCGACAAGAAGGACCGGGCGGCCGAGTCGAAGGCCAACGAGGCCGGGCAGACGCCGCTGAACATCCTGCTGATCGGCTCCGACGCGCGGAACTCCAAGGAGAACCAGAAGCTCGGCGGTGCCAAGGACACGTACAACACCGCCCCGCGCGCCGACGTCCAGATGCTGCTGCACCTCTCGGCGGACCGCACCAACATGTCGGTCGTGAGCATGCCCCGCGACACCCTGGTCGACATTCCCCAGTGCACGGACCCCGACACCGGCAAGTCCTACTCGGCGCTCACCTCGGAGATCACCAACGACTCCCTGGGCCGCGGCGGGCCCGGCTGCACGGTGGCGACCTGGGAGAAGCTGACCGACATCCACATCGACCACTTCATGATGATCGACTTCGCGGGCGTGGTGTCCATGGCGGACGCCATCGGCGGCGTACCGGTCTGTGTGGACGCCAACATCCACTCCAAGTCCTCCGACGGGCACGGCTCGGGCCTGAAGCTGAAGAAGGGCACCACGTACGTCAAGGGCGTCCAGGCCCTGCAGTGGCTGCGCACGCGGTACGGCTTCGAGGACAACACGGACATAGCCCGGGCCAAGGCCCAGCACCAGTACATGAACGCCATGGTGCGCCAGCTGCGCGAGAGCGCCACGCTCAGCAACCCCAACGAACTGCGCAAGCTCGCCGAGACGGCCACCAATGCCCTGACCGTCGACGACGGCCTGGGGAACGTGGCGAAGCTGTACGACCTGAGCAAGGAGCTCAAGAAGGTCCCCACCAAGCGCATCACCATGACGACGATGCCCTGGCAGTACTCCACGACGAACAGCGGCCGGGTCGTGCCCAGGCCCGGTGACGCGGCGAAGCTGTTCCGGCTGGTGCGCGAGGACATCGCCCTGGACGGCAAGGACAAGAAGAGGTCCGCCAAGACCACGACGTCCTCGGACCCTGCCGCCGCGGACAACAGGATCGCCGTACAGGTGCAGAACGGCACGAGGTCGAGCACCCGGCTCGCGGTCACCGGACGGGCGGGCGCGATCGCCCGGTTGCTCGTCGGCAAGGGGTTCACCGAGGCGGTGGCGGACTCCTCGACGATCCTCAGCGAGGACGAGACGGTGATCCGCTATCCGAGCGCCGACCTGCAGGGCGACGCCCAGCGCATCGCCAAGTCACTGGGGATTCCGCTGAGTTCGGTGAAGAAGTCGACCGACGTCTCCGGGGTCACCCTCGTCGTCGGCGCCGACTGGCGCTCCGGCACGAAGTACACGACCACCGAGGACGACGACACGACGCCCGCGTCCGCGCAGGTCATCAACGGCTCGGACAAGAAGCAGTGCATGCACGTCAACCCGAACTACACCTGGTAGCCAGGCTCTCGACGGACGGCCCCCGGTGCTCAGTTGGAGGTGAGCACCGCGGGGCGCCGGGAGGCGATGACCTTCTTCGCCAGCGCCCTGGGGCTGGTCAGGAATCCCCAGCCCCACGACATGTGCATGGTCGCCAGGGCCACCGGGATCTGCAGCCGCGCCTTCAGCGGCAGCCCCTTGCCCGCCGGGACGGACCCGAGGGCTATCGCCGCGAGGTAGCCGCCGGGAATCACGAGACCCCAGGGCGTCAGGGCCGCACCGACCACGAGGCCCGCCGCGATCGCGAGGACAGCCGCCGGCGGCGCGAGGTAGCGCAGGTTGATGGAGCCCTCGTGGTAGCGGGCGACGACGTGCCGCCAGCGGCCGTAGTCCTTGTACTGCTTGGCGAGCGCCTTCACGCTCGGCCGCGGCCGGTACGACACCTTCAGCTCCGGCGAGAACCAGATGAGCCCGCCGGCCTCGCGGATCCGGAAGTTCAGCTCCCAGTCCTGGGCGCGGATGAACTCCTCGTTGTACCCGCCCTGCTGCTCCAGCGCCTCGCGCCGGAAGACACCGAGGTAGACGGTCTCGGCCTGCTGGGCCTCGCCGCCCGTGTGGAAGGCGGCGTTGCCGACCCCGATCTTCGAGGTCATGGCGGCGGCGACCGCGTGCTCCCAGTCGTTCTCACCCTCGGCGTGCATGATGCCGCCGACGTTCTGCGCGCCGGTCTCCGCCAGGAGCCGTACGGCGGTCGCGATGTAGTTCGGCGAGAGGATGCCGTGCCCGTCGACGCGGACGACGATCGGATGGCGGGAGGCCTTGATCGCGGCGTTGAGGGCGGCCGGCGTGCGACCGGTCGGGTTCGGGACGGTGTGGACGCGCGGGTCGTCGCGTACGAGCTCGGCGGCGATCTCGTCCGTACGGTCCGTGGACGGACCGAGGGCGATCACGACCTCCATCTCGCCGGCGTACTGCTGCGCGAGGATCGCTTGGACGGCTCCGCGCAGATGCCGCTCCTCGTCGAGGACGGGCATGATCACAGAAACGGCGGGGAGCGGCGCGTCGGGGTTGGCGTTCATCGCCCGTTACGTTACCGCGAATGGGGGACAGCTCTGCGCCCCGCCGGGGCGGTGGCCCGGGCCACAGATCGTATGGGCCTACGGTGCTCACGATCCCACGTTCGGCCGACGCCCGGAGGTGTCCCCCCTTGCCCACGCAGCCTCGGTCCGCCGCGCCCGCCCGTCCGCAGCGCCGCCCCCAGCCCGCCCGCACCCCGCACCCCCGCGGGCCGCGACCACCGGTACGGCGGAAGAAGCCGCGCTGGGCGATGCGCGCGGCGACGACCCTCTCCGTCGTCGTCCTCGCCTCCGCCGGGATCGGGCACGCGGTGGTCACCAGCCTCGACGCGGGCATCGCCCGGGTCGACCCGTTCAAGGACATGAAGAACCGCCCGCAGGCCGGCCACGGGATGAACGTCCTGCTCGTCGGCACGGACGGCCGCGACCAGATCAGCGCCCAGGAGCGGCACCGCTACCACCTGGGCGGCGCCCCCTGCCACTGCACCGACACGATCATGATCGTGCACATCTCGGAGGACCGGGAGCGGGCGAGTGTGGTGAGCCTGCCGCGCGACTCGTACGCCATGACGCCCGCGCGCAGCGACGAGAAGACCGGCAAGCAGGTCGCGGGCCACCCCATCAAGCTCAACGCGGCGTACGCGGAAGGCGGTCCGAACCTCACCGTCCAGACGGTCGAGGACATGACTCACCTGAAGATCGACCACTATCTGGAGGTCGACTTCACCAGCTTCATGAAGACGGTGGACGTGCTCGGCGGGGTGGAGATCTGCACGGCCACCCCCCTGAAGGACTCGTACACCGGACTCGACCTCTCCGCCGGAACGCACACCCTGACGGGCGGACAGGCGCTGCAGTACGTCCGCGCCCGGCACGTCGACGGGGCCTCCGACCTCAACCGCATGAAGCGCCAGCAGCGCTTCCTGGCGGCGCTCGTCGAGCGGGCCACGTCCTCCGGGATCCTGCTGAACCCGATGAAGTTCCGGGACGTGACGCGGGCGGTACTGGGGTCGGTGCGCGCGGACAAGGGCTTCGGCACGGACGAGCTGCTCGACCTCGGCCGGGCCATGCGCAACTTCTCCCCCTCGTCCTCCGAGTTCATGACCGTGCCCATCGGCCGGATGGGATACGTCGTCAAGGGCATCGGCGAGACGCTGAAATGGGACACCGCCAAGGCCGACCGCCTCTTCCGGTCCCTGCGCGACGACCAGCCCCTGGCCGTGCACTCGTCGCAGCCCGCGGCGGTCGCGGTCGACGTGGCCCCGCAGCAGATCCGCGTCCAGGTCGAGAACGGCACGCCCACCGAGGGGCTCGGCAAGCGCGCGGACGCGGCGCTGGCGGGGGCGGGTTTCCGGACGACCCGGATGCCGTCGAACGCGGCCGACCGGACCCTGAAGCGGACGGTCGTCGCCTACGACCCCGGGTGGGACCGGTCGGCCAAGTCACTGGCCGCCGCGCTGCCGGGCAGCGAACTGCGGCCGGTGAAGGGGCTCGGGGCGACGTTGAAGGTGATCGCGGGGGCCGACTTCAAGGACGTGCGGAAGGTGCGGGCCGAGGACGCGTATCTGGGGGAGGCCGGGGTGGTGACGGGAGATCAGGTGGCGTGCTCGTGACGCCCCTGGCGGGCCGGTTAGGGCCCTTCTGATGGATCTCCGTGGAAGTAGGAGCGGCGTTCGGTGTGTGCGATCGGCGTGCGGCGTGGAGGGTCATGTGGCGGAGCCACCTGGCCCTTCGCGCCGTGCGGTGAGCGTGCGTGCCGGGCGTCGCGACGCCGCGGACATCCATCAGAAGGGCCCTAGTCGTCGAGACCCTCGGCGGCACGCTTCTCCCGCAGCTCCATGATCGCCCGCCGCCTCGCCAGCCGGTGGGTGCGGCGGATCTGGGCCTCCTGGTAGCGACGCCGGTCCTTCTCCGTCTCGGGGAGCACCTGCGGCACCCGGCGCGGCTTGCCGTCGGCGTCCACGGCGGCGAAGACCAGGTAGGCGGAGCCGACCTGGGTGGGCGGGGTGGACTCGTTCCAACGCTCGGCCAGGACCCGGACGCCGACCTCCATGGAGGTGCGGCCGGTCCAGTTGACCTGGGCCTTCACATGGACGAGGTCGCCGACGCGGACCGGCTCCAGGAACGCCATCTCGTCCATGGAGGCGGTGACCGCGGGCCCGCCGCTGTGCCGGCCGGCCACCGCGCCCGCCGCGTCGTCCACCAGCTTCATGATCACGCCGCCGTGCACCGTACCCAGAAGGTTCGTGTCGTTGTGGGTCATGATGTGGCTGAGCGTGGTCCGGGACGCCGAGGTGGGCCTGCCCGGGATATCCGCAGTATCCGGTTCCGCGGCCGGGGCCTGATCTGTCATGGCCTCCACCTTATGCCGAGGTGACATCTGCGGACTTTGTGTTGGGTTCGCAACAGCAGTGCCCTGATTTTCCGACGACCCTTGTAAAGGACACGGCCGCTCCCTGCACACTGGGGCCCATGAACGATTGGCCCGAGGCATGGTCCGACGACAACCGCAACCAGTACGGACGCGGCAGCGCGAGCGCACGCCCCGAGGGCGCACGCGCGATGCGGCAGGTCCGCCGGCCCAACTCGGGCGCGTACGGAGGCTCCGGCCGCCCCGCCCCGCCGTACGGCGGCGGGGTGCCCCAGCAGCCGACGTACGCCGACGGCCAGGGGTACGGCGGCGACGACTACGACAGTGGCTACAACACCGGCCAGGTCTACGGCTCGCCGGGCGGCGGCGGTCCGGGCGGCGGCGGTGAGCCGGGCGATCTGCGGCCGCGGCCGAACTGGCGCCGTCGTATCAAGTGGACGGCGATCACGCTGGTGACGGTGCTGGTCGTGACGTCGGTCGCCACGTACTTCTGGGCCGACTCCAAGCTGCACCGCGACGTCGACCTGTCCACGGTCCTCGACCGGCCCGAGGCGGGCGACGGCACGAACTACCTGATCGTCGGCTCCGACAGCCGTGCCGGGCTGTCCGACGAGCAGAAGAAGAACCTGCACACGGGTTCCGCGGAGGGCAAGCGGACCGACTCGATGATGATCCTGCACGTCGGCGACAGCGGCGACACGCTGATCTCGCTGCCGCGCGACTCGAACGTGACGATCCCGACGTACAAGGGGTCGACGTCCGGCAAGACCTACCAGGGCACGGGCCGGCAGACGAAGCTGAACGCCGCGTACGCGGAGGACGGCCCCACGCTGCTGGTCCGCACGGTCGAGGCCAACATGGGCCTGCACATCGACCACTACGTGGAGATCGGCTTCGCCGGCTTCGCGAACATCGTGGACGCGGTCGGCGGTGTGACGATCGACATCGACAAGGGCTTCAAGGACAAGGACTCGGGCGCGGACTTCAAGTCGGGCAAGCAGACGCTGAACGGCGAGGAGGCGCTGGCCTTCGTCCGCACCCGCCACGCCTTCGCGGCGCAGGACCTGCAGCGCACCAAGAACCAGCAGAAGTTCCTGTCGGCGCTGGCGCACCAGGTGGCGACCCCGTCGACCATCCTGAACCCGTTCAAGCTGTACCCGACGATGGGCGCGGGCCTGGACTCCCTGACCGTCGACAAGGACATGAGCCTGTGGGACCTGGCGTCCATGTTCTGGGCGATGAAGGGCGTCAGCGGCGGTGACGGCACGTCGATGAACATGCCGATCTCCGGGTCCACGGGCGGCAACCTCGTCTGGGACAAGGCGAAGGTCAAGACCCTGGTGAACGAGCTGAACAACGACCAGAAGATCACGGTCTCCGGTGAGTGACAGACCTGGCGGAGCACCGTTCGACGCGGTGCTCTGCGACGTGGACAACGTGATCCGCACCTTCGACCCGTCCGGTCTGCACGCCCTGGAGCGTGCGGCCGGGCTGGCGGAGGGCACCACGACGAAGGTGGCCTTCGCGCCGGAGGTCGTCGACCCGGTGGTGCTGGGCCGGGTCGATCTGCAGGAGTGGGCGCAGTCCATCGCCGACGGTCTGGCCGGAATGGTCCCCGAGGAGTCGACGGCGTGGGAGCTGGGCTCCGCCCTGCTGGAATCGCCGTTCTCGGCCGACCGGACGGTGGTCTCCCTGCTCCGCCGGGCCCGCACCCGGCTCCCCCTGGTCCTCGTCAGCAACGCGACCCTCCGCCTCGAGGACGACCTCACCGCCCTCGGCCTGGCCGACCTCGCGGACGACGTCGTCAACAGCGCCCGCGTCGGCCTCGCCAAGCCGGACCCCCGCATCTACCGCCTCGCGGCGAGCCTGGCCGGCGTACGCCCCGAACGCTGCCTGTTCGTGGACGACAACGAACAGAACGTCGCGGCGGCGACCGCACTGGGCATGCAGGGCGTGCACTTCCACGGGGCGGCGGACCTGGAGCGGGCGCTGGAGCCCATGTTCACCTGACGGCTGCGGAACCGAGCAACGCGGTGCAGGGCAGCACCAACCGCCCCTCGCCGTTCGTGAATTCGGCAGCGAGACGCTCGTACTCCCGCCTGATCCGTACGACGGTCTCCGGGGCCTGCGAGGTGACGAGGCGCCCCATGCTCCCGATTCCGGCGGCGGCCCCGCTCCACCACTCCTCGACGCCGGCCCGGTGCGCCCAGCCCACCTCGACGCACCGCACCTCCCCGAACCCGGCGCCCGCGAGCAGCCCCGCGACCCCGTCCGCCGTGCGCTCGAAGTCCTCGTCGGGATCGAGCCGCGGAAGATACGCCGGTGCCACGGCTCCCGCGGCCTCGCAGGCCCGCCCCAGCAACTCCATCCCGACGTTCCGCCCGCCGCCCCACACGGTCACGGCGACCCGCCCGGCGGGCCGCAGCACCCGTCGTGCCTCGGCGAGCGCGGCCCGCGGCCGACCGACGTGGTTGAGCACGAAGTTCCCGACGAGGGCATCGAACTCGCCGTCCGGGAAGGGGAGTTCGGGCAGCACGCCGACCCGCGCATCGACCCCGCGCCGCCGCGCCGTGCCGACCATGCCGGCATCGGCGTCCACGGCCACCGCCCGCGCCCCACGCCCCAGCGCCGCCAGGGCAGCCGCCCCCGTCCCGGTCCCGACGTCGAGGACGTGGGTCCCCTGCCGGACCCCGGCAGCATCCAGCAGCCCCTCCACGGGGTGGGCACACAGCCGCGCGAAACTCCCGGCGTACGCCTCCGCCGCCCCGTCCCACATCTCCCGCTCGGCCGCATCGAAGTTCTGCGTGGCGTCGATCGTCATGGGGGCAGCCTGCCCCACACGGATCAGGGGCACCCTCGAGGGTGCCCCTGAGACCGGTCAGGCGACGCTCACATCGTGGCGCCCGCCATCGCGCGGCACGTCTCGGCGCAGCGGCGACACGCCTCAGCACATCGCATCATCTGGCGGTCGTCCGGCATGGACATACACGCCTCCGCGCACATGTCGCAGGCCTTGGCGCACATCGCGCACATCTCGGCCGACATGGGCGAGCGGCGCATCATCATGTCCGCGCACATGCGGGTCATCTCGGAGCAGTCGATGAGCGCGCGCATGATCTGCATCTGGGCCTGGCCGCCCATCTGCATGCAGGAGCTCATGGTCTCCTCGCAGATGTTGTGGCACGACATGCAGGCCTCGACGCAGTCCTGCATCTCCTTGGTCATGGCAGGCATGGTTCCGGGCTGGGTCATGGCTCCTCCAGGGAGGGAGAGGGACCCGGGGCGGGCCCCGTGCCCTTCTGTCCTACGCCCGCCCGGAACCCGGCGCCATCGGGCGGACCGCAACAATGCACTACGAATGCCACGCCACCAAAGCGACAAAAGCCCCCGGAATCCCTCCGGGGGCTTCGGTGTCGCTGGGCCGATCGGTACGAGAAGGCGACCGGCCGACCGGACGGCTACGGCAGGTTGCGCGCCATGACGATGCGCTGGACCTGGTTCGTGCCCTCGTAGATCTGCGTGATCTTCGCGTCGCGCATCATGCGCTCCACCGGGTAGTCGCGGGTGTAGCCGTACCCGCCCAGCAGCTGCACCGCGTCCGTGGTGACCTCCATCGCCACGTCCGAGGCGAAGCACTTCGCCGCCGCGCCCTGGAAGGTCAGGTCCTTGTCGCCGCGCTCCGACTTCGCCGCGGCCTGGTACGTCAGGGCGCGGGCGGCCTCGATCTTCATGGCCATGTCGGCGAGCATGAACTGGATGCCCTGGAAGTCGGCGATCGGCTTGCCGAACTGCTTGCGCTCCTGGACGTAGCCCTTGGCGTAGTCGAGGGCGCCCTGCGCGACACCGAGGGCTTGGGCGGCGATGGTGATGCGGGTGTGGTCGAGGGTCTTCATCGCCGTGGCGAAACCGGTGCCCTCCTCGCCGATCATGCGGTCGGCGGGGATCCGGACGTTGTCCAGATACACCTCGCGGGTCGGGGACCCCTTGATGCCGAGCTTCTTCTCCGGGGCACCGAAGGAGACACCCTCGTCCGACTTCTCGACCACGAAGGCCGAGATGCCCTTGGAACGCTTGGTGGGGTCGGTGACCGCCATCACGGTGTAGTAGTCCGAGACACCCGCGTTGGTGATCCAGCGCTTCACGCCGTTGAGGACGTAGGAGTCGCCGTCGCGGACCGCCTTCGTCTTCATGCCGGCCGCGTCCGAGCCCGCGTCCGGCTCGGAGAGGCAGTACGAGAACATCCCGTCGCCCTTGGCGAGCGGCGTCATGTACTTCTTCTTCAGCTCCTCGGAGCCGGAGAGGATGACGGGCAGCGAGCCGAGCTTGTTCACGGCGGGAATGAGGGACGAGGACACGCAGACGCGCGCCACCTCCTCGATCACGATCACCGTCGCCAGCGCGTCCGCGCCCGCGCCGCCGTACTCCTCGGGGACGTGGACCGCGTGCAGGTCGCCCGCGACCAGGGCGTCCAGTGCCTCCTGCGGGAAGCGGGCCTCCTCGTCCACCACGGCGGCGTACGGCGCGATCTTCGCCTCGGCCAGTGAACGGATCGCATCGCGGAGCATGTCGTGCTCCTCGGACGGGCGGTACAGGTCGAAGTCAGCCGATCCGGCCAAGGTCTCTCACGCTCCAAGGACGCTTCTGACGCACTGTGGTGCTGGTGCTAATTACCGTTAAGTAACTCAAATTTTAGGGGCCGTCCCACGGGAGGGATACGTGAGCTTGGCGACAGCGGGAAAGTGCCCGCTGAAAGGCCGCGGCAGGCCCCGGATATGCTCGGGCACCGCAGCGAAAGCCGTACCTCTCTGGAGCATCCATGAGCCTCAAGATCACCGTGATCGGCACCGGCTACCTCGGCGCCACCCACGCCGCGGCCATGGCCGAGCTGGGCTTCGAGGTGCTCGCCCTCGACATCGTCCGGGAGAAGATCGAGAAGCTCGAGCGGGCCGAGGCCCCGATGTACGAGCCGGGTCTCGAGGAGCTGCTGCGCAAGCACGTCGCGGGGCTCGACGGATCGAGCGGGCGGCTGCGCTTCACGCAGGACTGGGCGGAGGTCGGCGCCTTCGGCGACGTGCACTTCGTGTGCGTGAACACTCCGCAGCGGCACGGCGAGTACGCCGCCGACATGTCGTACGTCGACGCCGCCGTCGCCTCCCTCGCCCCGCACCTGGCCGGCCCCGCCCTCGTCGTCGGCAAGTCCACCGTGCCCGTCGGGTCCGCCGACCGGCTCGCCACCTACCTCGCCGAGCACGCGCCGGCGGGCGAGGACGCCGAGCTGGCCTGGAACCCGGAGTTCCTGCGGGAGGGCTTCGCGGTGCAGGACACCCTGCACCCGGACCGGCTGGTGGTGGGTGTGCGCAGCGAGCGGGCGGAGAAGCTGCTGCGCGAGGTGTACGCGACGCCGATCTCCGAGGGGACGCCGTTCGTCGTGACGGACTTCCCGACGGCCGAGTTGGTGAAGACGTCCGCCAACTCCTTCCTCGCCACCAAGATCTCCTTCATCAACGCCATGGCCGAGGTCTGCGAGGCCGCGAACGGCGACGTCGCCAAGCTGGCCGAGGCGATCGGGTACGACGACCGGATCGGCAAGAAGTTCCTGCGGGCGGGCATCGGCTTCGGCGGCGGCTGTCTGCCCAAGGACATCCGGGCGTTCATGGCGCGCGCCGGTGAGCTCGGGGCCGACCAGGCGCTGACCTTCCTGCGCGAGATCGACTCGATCAACATGCGCCAGCGCGGGCAGATGGTGGAGCTGGCGCGGCAGGTGCTCGGCGGCGGGCCCTTCCTGGGCAAGCGGGTCGCGGTGCTCGGCGCGACCTTCAAGCCCGACTCGGACGACGTCCGGGACTCCCCCGCCCTGAACGTCGCCGGGCAGATCCACCTCCAGGGCGGCCAGGTCACCGTCTACGACCCCAAGGGCATGGACAACGCCCGCCGGGTCTTCCCGACGCTCGGCTACGCGGACACCGCGATGGAGGCGGTACGGGGCGCCCACGTCGTACTGCACCTGACGGAGTGGCGGGAGTTCCGCGAGCTGGACCCGGCGGAGCTCGGCTCGGTCGCGGCGGACCGGGTGATCCTGGACGGACGCAACGCCCTCGACCCGGAGCTGTGGCGCAAGGCCGGGTGGACGTACCGGGCGATGGGGCGCCCCATGGCCTGATGGAAAGGCGACGCCGGTTCGGCCGAGGCTCAGTCGGCCGAACCGGCGTCTTGTTGCATTCTGCACCACCGGCCCGCGGCGCGGCCGGTGAACTACTTCGCCCGGTACCGGCGCATCTTCGCGCGCGCCCCGCACACCTGCATCGAGCACCAGCGGCCGCGGCCGGCCGGGCTGCGGTCGTAGTACGCCCAGTGGCAGGTGACGGCCTCGCAGGCCTTCAGGCGCAGCCAGGTACCCGCCACCAGGGCCTCGGCGACGGCGGCTGCCACACGGGAGTGCAGGGGGCGTACGTCGGCGGGCGCGAGGGCGGCCGAGCCGTCCTCCGCGTCGACGGTCACGCGCAGGGGCGCCGAGGCCAACAGGTCGTCGAGAGGGGTGACTTGGGCGTGCGGCGGGTGGCCCGCGTGGGCGAGCAGCACCGCGCGCAGTGACTCACGCAGTTCGCGCGCCCCCGGCACCTCCGCCTCCGTGAGACCGAAGGGCGCGCGGCCGTCCGCGGTGTCGAGGGCGTCGGCTCCCGACTCGAGGTCCAGCGTGTTCACCAGGGACTCGACCAGGACCAGGCCGCCCGGTGCGGCCGATCTCTCACTCATGCTTGCGACGTTACCTCCAATGCGAGAGCATGCAGTAACCGTTACCTGTTGCAGGTCTCTATAGGTAACTCCGTCTCCGGGTAACACCGCCTTCGAGGAGGAGTCATGGCTCTCGCCAAGCTGGGTGCCGTAGTCCTGGACTGTCCCGACCCGCGCGCGCTGGCCGGTTTCTACGCCGAACTGCTGGGCGGCACCGTCGAGGGAGAGGGCGACTGGGTGGACCTGAAGACCCCCGGCGGCCAGACGCTGGCCTTCCAGGCCTCCCCCGGCTTCGTGGCCCCGGAGTGGCCCGCGCCCGACCACTCGCAGCAGTTCCACCTGGACCTGACCGTCGACGACCTGGACGCGGCCGAGGCGGGCGTACTGGCGCTGGGCGCGAAGCCGCTGGATGCTGAGGACCACTCCCGCGGCTGGCGTGTCTACGCGGACCCGGCGGGGCACCCGTTCTGTCTCTGCGCCTGCTGACCAGGAGGACCCATCGTGACTGTGGCCCGTTTCCGCAACGTCGTGATCGACTGCCCGGATCCGCTCGCGCTCGCCGAGTTCTACGCGCAGGTCTGCGGCGGTACCCCGCACCCGGAGGACGAGGAGTGGGTCGTACTCCAGGTCCCCGGCGGACCCCGGCTCGGCTTCCAGCGGGTGGAAGGCTTCACGCCGCCCGAGTGGCCGCGCGCGGACCGCAACGGGCAGCAGTTCCACATCGACTTCGACGCCGGGTCGACGTGGGAGGAGATCGACGTGGCGCACGAGAAGGTGCTGGCGCTGGGCGCGCGGCCGCTGGATCTGGAGGACCGGGAGAAGAAGGACTTCCAGGTGTACGCCGATCCGGCCGGGCACCCGTTCTGCCTCTGCCGGATCGAGCACCCGTAGGCCGGTCGCAGACGGTCGCAGGTCAACCGTCGACCGGCCGGGGACCGGCCCGGGGTCAGCCGTCCAGTTCCGCGATCTTCGCCGTGGACGGCTCCCGGCGCTGCTGGGCCGCGCGGGCCGTGAAGTCGGCGCTGCGCAGGACGCGCTGGACGTTGCCCCAGGTCAGCAGGGCGATGTCGGGCTCGGACCAGCCGCGGCCGAGCAGTTCGGCGATGAGGTGCGGATAGCAGGAGGCGTCGCCGAGGTCCTGGGGGTGGGCGGTGCCGGCGTCGTACGTCCCGGACAGGCCGACACACTCGGGCCCCGCCACCTCGCGCACATGGTCGAGGTGGTCGGCGACGTCCCGGACGGACGGGCCCGTCTGTTCCGGCGTCAGCGGCACCATGCACAGGCCCTTGGCGGCACCCACCTCGGCGAGCAACTCGTCGGGGAGGTTGGCCGGGTGGGGGCGCAGGGCGCGGGCGGCGGAGCGGGTGAACAGGACCGGCGACCTGGAGACCGCGAGGGCGCGGCGGACGGTGTCCGCGGAGGCGCCGGACAGGTCGGCGAGGACACCGAGCCGGTTCATCTCGCGCACCACCTCCTCGCCGAACCGGGTGAGCCCGGCCTCGCTCGCCCAGGACACACCGGACAGGGTCAGAACGCGCAGGCCGAGGGTGTACAGGGCGCGCAGGATGCCCAGGCAGTCGCCGAGGGCGGCCGCCCCCGCGGGGCCGAGCAGGACGGAGATACGGCCGCAGTTGCGGGCGTCGGTGGCCTGCCCCGCGGTGCACACGAGCCGCAGGCCCTCGGGATGGGCCCGTACGACGATGTTCACGAGGTCCAACTGCTCCAGGGTCGCGCCGACGACCCGGTCCCCGACGATGCCCTCCGGCAGGTGCAGCGACCAGAACAGCGCGCCCACGTGCCCCTCGCGCAGCCGCGGCACGTCCGTGTCGACGGAGCTCTCGCCCATCTCCAGGTCGTACCAGGGCAGGTGCCTGAGCGCCCACGGCAGTCCGCTGTAGCCGTCGGCCACGGGGTGGGCGGCGAGGATGGCGCGGGCGCGCTCCACGGGGGCGGTGTCCGGATCGGAGACGGGCGTGTACGACCTGGCCTCGAAGGGGTCCGGCAGGCCGTCGAGCTCACTGGTGGTGTGCAGTTCGTCCTGGAGGTCTGCCATGGCGGGCTCCGTACGTCGCGATCGTCCCGATGGGGGTACGGCCACCGTCGCACGGAGCCGAGGGGGCTTCCTGGTGGGTGGGGCGTTCGGGGGCCCGCCGGTTCAGCGACCCCTCGCCGCCTCGATCACCTCGATCACCTCGTCGAGGGTGTCCCGGGAGCGCACGAGGTCGGCGATCGTACGGTCGATGCGCTCGCGCTCCGCGGCGAGGTCGGCGACCAGCCGCGGCGTGGCCACGGCGGACGGCCCGCCGTCGGCGTCCCGCATGCAGGCACCGGGGCCGTCACCCGGGCCGCCCGGGACATGCCGGCCGCCGGGGCCGACCTGGTCGCGCTCGGCCGGCCGTTCCTCGCCAACCCGGACCTGGTGACACGGCTGCGGCTGGGCGCTCCGCTCAACCCGGTCCGCGACCGGTACCTGATGTACGTGGGCGGGGCCGACGGCTACACCGACTACCCCGCCCTCGGCGAAACCGCCGCTCAGCCGTCCCCGTCCAGCGACTCGATCGTCGCGTTCGACGCCGGGCGGGTCGCCTGAAGGTCGCGGGCCACGTCCTCGGCCGCGCCCAGCACCCGGACCGAGTTCTGCCAGGTCAGCTTGGCCAGGTCGGGCTTGGACCAGCCGCGGTCCAGCAGCTCGGCGATCAGGTTCGGGTAGCCCGAGACGTCGTTCAGTCCGTCCGGCGTGAAGGCCGTGCCGTCGTAGTCGCCGCCGATGCCGAGGTGGTCGACGCCGGCGACCTCGCGCATGTGGTCCAGGTGGTCCGCCACCGTCGAGACCGTGGCGACCGGGCGCGGGGTGCGCTCCTCGAAGGCACGGTGGAGCTTCATCGCCTCCGGGCTGGTCTCCAGGTGGTGGAAACCGTGGGTGCGCAGGTTCTCGTCGGCCGCCGCCGTCCAGTCCACGGCCGCCTGGAGCACGAACTTCGGCACGAACGTCACCATCGCGACGCCGCCGTTGCCGGACAGCCGCTCCAGGACGTCGTCCGGGATGTTGCGAGGGTGGTCGCAGACGGCCAGCGACGAGGAGTGGGAGAAGATCACCGGCGCGGAGGTCGCGTCCAGCGCGTCCCGCATCGTCGTCGCCGCCACGTGCGAGAGGTCGACGAGCATGCCGAGGCGGTTCATCTCCCGGACGACCTCGCGGCCGAAGGCCGACAGGCCGCCGACGTTCGGCTCGTCGGTCGCCGAGTCCGCCCACGGGATGTTGTCGTTGTGGGTGAGCGTCATGTAGCGGACACCCAGCCCGTACAGCCCCCGTAGCGTGCCGAGGGAGCAGGCGATGGAGTGCCCGCCCTCCGCCCCCATGAGGGAGGCGATACGGCCCTCGCCGCGCGCGGACTCCATGTCGGCGGCCGTCAGCGCGGGCGCCAGATCCTGCGGATAGCGCGCCAGCAACTGCCATACGCAGTCGATCTGTTCCAGCGTCGCGGGCACCGCGTCCGGCAGGTCCGAGCGGACGTACACCGACCAGTACTGCGCGCCGACACCGCCCTCGCGCAGGCGCGGGATGTCGGTGTGCAGATGGGCGTTCTGGTGTACGGCGATGTCGCGGGCGTCGAGGTCGTAACCGACCTTGCGCAGCGCCCAGGGCAGGTCGTTGTGCCCGTCGACGACCGGGAACTCGCGCAGGAGCTCGCGGGCTTCCTCCAGTGCGGTCATGGGCATCACCTGTTTCTTACGAAGGTCCCGACAGCCACGCCGGGAAGGAACGGACACGGAATGATGCGAATACATGTGCCCACATCCACCCGTTGGGGCGTTGATCGCGAGATCGGGGCACGGACGTGCGGCCGTCGTACGTACGGTTCCGTCCGAGAGTTGGAAGTGCAGCGACGTTGCGCGCGGACGGCCGTTGAGGGGGTGAGGGCGTGGCTGAACTGAAGGCGGCTCCACTGGGTGGACACGCCCGCTACACCTACCGGCTGCGCGTGTCGTCGGTCACCGCTGCCGTGTTGGAGGCTGAGTGGGTCCGCTGCCGCTGGGTCTGGAACGAGTGTGTCGCCCGTTCCGTGAAAGCCCACCGGGACGGCGAGACGTGCGGCCCGGCCCGCCTCGACCGCATGCTCACCGAGGCCAGGGCGAACAACGCATGGCTGCGGATGGGGTGTTCGGTTCCGCAGCAGCAGATCATTCGCGACTTCGGCAAGTCCCGCACCAAGGCTGTGAAGGACATCGTGCAAGGGCTGCCCGGACACCGTCGCGCCGGGATGCCGAAGCACGCGCGGGATGTCCGTCTCGTGCACCCGGCGCACACCACAATGGACTGCGCGCAGTGCGGAGCGAGAACCAAGCACGCACTTCCTCTTTCGGAACGTACCTACACGTGCACCGCGTGTGGAGCCATGTCCCCCAGGGACAAGAACTCCGCCCGCGTGATGCTTGTCCGGGCAGGTCTGGACCCGGCTGGTGCTGATCGCGTAAGACTCGACCGCTCGCTGAGCGACCGAGCAGCGTGAGCCAGGAATCCCCCTCGAAGACGGGGAGGAGCATTCAATTCCCGAAGCCGAAGCTGCCCGCGACCTCGACCTTGGTGCGCAGGCGTTTGCCCTTCTCGGTGGCCTGGTCGTTCAGTTCCTGCTGGAACTCCCGCATGCGGCCGAGGAGTTCCTCGTCGTGCGTGGCCAGGATGCGGGCCGCGAGGAGACCGGCGTTGCGGGCGCCGGCGACGGAGACGGTCGCGACGGGCACGCCGGCCGGCATCTGCACGATCGACAGGAGGGAGTCCATGCCGTCGAGGTACTTCAGCGGGACCGGGACGCCGATCACCGGCAGCGGGGTCACGGAGGCGAGCATGCCCGGGAGGTGAGCGGCGCCGCCGGCGCCCGCGATGATCACCTTCAGACCGCGCTCGGCGGCCTGCTCGCCGTACGCGATCATCTCGCGCGGCATGCGGTGCGCGGAGACGACGTCGACCTCGTAGTCGATCTCGAACTCGTCGAGTGCCTGCGCGGCGGCCTCCATGACGGGCCAGTCGGAGTCGGAACCCATGACGATGCCCACGACGGGGCCGGCAGCGGTGGTCATTCGGTGATCGTGCCTCTCAGGTAGCCGGCTGCGTGACGTGCGCGCTCGAGGACGTCGTCCAGGTCGTCGCCGTAGGTGTTGACGTGGCCCACCTTGCGGCCGGGCTTCACGTCCTTGCCGTACATGTGGATCTTCAGCTGGGGGTCGCGGGCCATGCAGTGCAGGTACGCGGAGTACATGTCCGGGTAGTCGCCGCCGAGGACGTTGACCATGACCGTCCACTTGGCGCGCGGGCGCGGGTCGCCGAGGGGCAGGTCGAGGACCGCGCGGACGTGGTTGGCGAACTGGGACGTGATCGCGCCGTCCTGCGTCCAGTGGCCCGAGTTGTGCGGGCGCATGGCGAGTTCGTTGACGAGGATGCGGCCGTCGCGGGTCTGGAACAGCTCGACGGCGAGGTGGCCGACGACGTCCAGTTCCTTGGCGATGTTCAGGGCCAGCTGCTCGGCCCGCAGGGCGAGGGTCTCGTCCAGGCCGGGGGCCGGGGCTATCACCGTGTCGCAGACGCCGTTCACCTGCTGGGACTCCACCACCGGGTACGCGACGGCCTGGCCGTGCGGGGAGCGGACGACGTTGGCGGCGAGCTCGCGGACGTAGTCGACCTTCTCCTCCGCCAGGACGGGGACGCCGGCGCGGAAGGGGTCCTCCGCCTCCTCGACCGAGTCGACGACCCACACACCCTTGCCGTCGTAGCCGCCGCGGACGGTCTTGAGCACGACCGGGAAGCCGTCGCCCTCGGCCGCGAACGCGGCCACATCGGCCGGATCGCTCACGATCCGGTGCCGTGGGCACGGGACGCCGATCGCGTCGAGCTTCGCGCGCATCACACCCTTGTCCTGGGCGTGCACGAGCGCGTCGGGGCCCGGGCGCACGGGAATGCCGTCCGCCTCCAGAGCCCGTAGATGCTCGGTGGGTACGTGTTCGTGATCGAAGGTGATCACATCGCAGCCCCTCGCGAACTCACGCAGCGTGTCGAGGTCGCGATAGTCGCCGATGACGACATCGCTGACGACCTGCGCCGCGGAATCCAGAGGGGTGTCACTGAGGAGCTTGAACCTGATGCCGAGCGGGATGCCTGCTTCGTGCGTCATACGAGCGAGCTGACCCCCGCCGACCATGCCGACTACCGGGAACGTCACGCCCCTAGGGTATCGGCCGCGCCGCGGCGACCGATTTCCGGCCGTTTCCAAAGTCTCTTACCCCCACCTTTCCGGGCTTTTCCGGTCCTCTTCCCGACCTGTATCCGACCTGTGAACCGATCCACAGCGTTTGAGGGGAGGGGGTGGTTAGCATGGCTGAGTTGACGAAACCGACCGAATGGGGGCCTGCACGGCCATGGGACATGGTTCCGCCGGGCTGCGAAGGCTCACACACGAGGTCGCCAAATTCGGTGCGGTGGGCGCCCTCGGCACCGTGGTGAACTTCGGCGTCTCCAACCTGCTCTGGCACCTCACGAGCCTGCAGGCCGTGCGCGCCAACGTGATCGCCACCGTCGTCGCCATCGGCGTCAACTACCTGGGCTTCCGCTACTTCACGTACCGGGACCGCGACAAGAGCGCCCGGACCAAGGAGCTGACGCTGTTCCTGGCGTTCAGCGCGGTCGGCCTGGTGATCGAGAACGGCATCCTGTACGCCGCGATCTACGGCTTCGGCTGGGAAAGCTCGCTGCAGCGGAACATCTTCAAGGTCGTCGGCATCGGGCTCGGGACGCTGTTCCGCTTCTGGTCGTACCGCACCTGGGTGTTCAAGGCGCTGCCGGCCCCGGAGGCCGCCGAGAGCGCGGAATCGTTCCTGGAGAAGGCCGGGGCGGCCGAGGCCGAGCGGCCGAAGCCCAAGCAGCACGTGAGCTGAACCGCCCTCGGGCCGCTCAGCGGACGGTCGGCTGGTCCTCGTCCTCCGTCAGCGGCCGCTTCAGCGGTGTGCGCGACAAGAACAGACCGAACACCGGCGGCTGGGTCTGCAGCATCTCCAGGCGCCCGCCGTCCGCCTCCGCCAGGTCCCGCGCCACCGCCAGCCCGATCCCCGTCGAGTTCCGCCCGCTGATCGCGCGCTCGAAGATCCGCGCCCCGAGGTCGGCGGGCACGCCGGGCCCCTCGTCGGTCACCTCGATGACGGCCTGGTTGCCGGTCACACGCGTACGCAGCGCCACCGTGCCCCCGCCGTGCATCAGCGAGTTCTCGATCAGCGCCGCCAGCACCTGCGCGACCGCGCCCGGCGTGGCGACCGCCTGCAGATGCCGCTTCCCGGAGCTCACGATCGCCCGGCCCGCACTGCGGTACGCGGGCCGCCACTCGGCGAGCTGCTGCTGGATGACCTCGTCGAGGTCGAAGGTGACGGCGTTGCCGGTGCGGGGGTCGCGGGAGTTCGTGAGCAGGCGCTCCACCACGTCCGTCAGGCGCTCGACCTGCGTGAGCGCGACGTTGGCCTCCTCCTTCACCGTGTCCGGGTCGTCGGTGAGGGTGATCTCCTCCAGCCGCATCGACAGCGCGGTCAGCGGGGTGCGCAGCTGGTGGGAGGCGTCGGCGGCCAGGCGCCGCTCCGCGGTGAGCATGCGGCCGATGCGCTCGGCGGAGGAGTCCAGCACATCGGCGACCCGGTCCAGCTCGGGGACGCCGTAGCGCTTGTGGCGGGGGCGCGGGTCGCCGGAGCCGAGGCGCTCGGCGGTCTCGGCGAGGTCCGTGAGCGGGGAGGCGAGCCGGTTGGCCTGGCGGATGGCCAGCGCCACCGCCGCGACCACCGCGAGCAGCGCCACCAGCGCGATGATCAGCAGCGTGCGGCCGACCTCCCGGCTGACGGTCGAGCGCGGCTCCTCGACGACGACCCGCTCGCCCTCCTCACCCGTGGCCCGCCCGCGGATGACGTCGCCCTCCGGCTTGGTCCCGACCTCGATGGCCGACTGCCCCGGGATCTGGATCACGGCGTACCGCTCCCCCGTGACCTGCCCCTTCAGGACTTCCGCGCTGACGGTCCCGGCGCCGATGAGCCGGCTGTCCACGATGCTGGCCAGCCGCTGCGCCTCGGAGCTGACCCGCTCCTGGGCGCTGTTGCTGATGGTCCGTGTCTCGACGATGACGAGGGACACACCGAAGACAGCGATGACCACGAGCACGACGGCAAGCGTGGACTGAATGAGACGACGACGCACGGGGCCCTCCGGGCAGCGGTATTACGACGGCCAGTGTGCCTCTGGGCGACTGAGAACGCCGGGCCGGGGCAACGCGCGTAGCCGACTAGCTCTTCTCGAACCGGAAGCCCACGCCACGCACGGTGGCGATGTACCGGGGGTTCGCCGCATCGTCGCCGAGCTTCTTGCGCAGCCAGGAGATGTGCATGTCGAGGGTCTTGGTGGACGACCACCAGGTGGTGTCCCACACCTCGCGCATCAGCTGGTCGCGGGTGACGACCCGCCCGGCGTCCCGCACGAGGACCCGCAGCAGGTCGAACTCCTTGGCGGTCAGCTGGAGTTCCTCGTCGCCCATCCACGCGCGGTGCGACTCCACGTCGATCCGCACGCCGTGCGTGGCGGGCGGCTGCGCCGGCTCCGCGGCACCGCGCCGCAGCAGGGCCCGGACACGGGCGAGGAGTTCGGCGAGCCGGAAGGGCTTGGTGACGTAGTCGTCGGCGCCGGCGTCGAGACCGACGACGGTGTCCACCTCGTCGGCACGCGCGGTCAGGATGAGGATCGGCACGGCGTGGCCTTCGGCGCGCAGTCGGCGGGCCACCTCGAGGCCGTCCATGCCGGGCAGACCGAGGTCCAGCACGACCAGGTCGATGCCACCCTGGATGCCGGCGTCGAGCGCGGTGGGGCCGTCCTCGCGCACTTCGACCTCGTAACCTTCCCGGCGCAAAGCGCGGGCCAGCGGCTCCGAGATGGACGCGTCGTCCTCGGCGAGCAGTACACGGGTCATGAGGTGATGGTAGTCCGCTCTTGACATGTGCTGTGGTGTGATCGGCACGCGTGATTCTTACCTTTGGCCGTACGGATGCGAACCTGTGTCTGTGGGGTGCGATTGTGGTGAGGACCTTCGAAAGAGCGCTCGCGGTTCCATAGTGGCCTGTGATCCGTGTCTCAAGTCCTTCCATATCCGTCCGTGTGCTGCCGTATGGTGATTCAACGCCTGTAGCACTGCGGGGACCTTTGGCAACCACTTGACGCTGAAGGTCTCTTTTGTGTGCGGTCAACCCCCACCCAGCAAGGAACAACCATGGCGTCCAGCCTGACGAAGGACTCGGTCCGCCCGGGCACCCCCGGTTCCGAGAAGACCTTCTTCGGCCACCCTCGCGGTCTGGCCACCCTCTTCATGACCGAGATGTGGGAGCGATTCTCCTACTACGGCATGAAGGCCCTGCTCACCGTGTACCTGCTCTCCGGCGGCCCCGACGCCGGCAAGGGGAGCATGGCCGGCGGTCTGGCCATGGATGTGGCCACCACCACGGTGATCGTGTCCGTCTACTCGGCGATGGTCTACCTGCTCGCCATGCCCGGCGGCTGGCTCGGCGACCGCGTCTGGGGCCCCCGCAAGACGGTGGCCATCGCGGCCGTCACGATCATGGCCGGCCACGTCACGCTGGCGCTGCCCGGTGGTCAGGCCCCGTTCTTCGCGGGCCTCGCGCTGGTCGCGGCCGGTTCCGGTCTGCTCAAGGCCAACATCTCGACGATGGTGGGCCACCTGTACGACGGCCCGGACGACCCGCGCCGCGACGGCGGCTTCACGATCTTCTACATGGGCATCAACGCGGGTGCCTTCTTCGCCCCGCTGGCCATCGGCACCGTCGGTCAGAAGGTCAGCTGGCACCTCGGCTTCGGCATGGCCGCGGTCGGCATGGCGATCGGTCTGGCCGCGTTCCTGCTCGGCACCCGCAACCTGAGCCCGCGCAGCAGCGTCGTCCCCAAGCCGCTGGCGACCGAGGAGCGCGCGGCCTGGCTGCGCAAGGGTCTGCTCTGGCTGATCGCCGCGACCGTCTTCTACGGCGTCGTCGGGTACACCGGCCACTTCACCCTGAACTGGGCGATGATCCCGCTCACCGTCATCGGTCTGGTCGTCCCGGCGGGTGTGCTGCTGCGCATCAAGCGGGACAAGGAGCTCAGCACCGCCGAGCAGTCGAGGATGACCGGCTACATCTGGTTCTTCGTCGCGGCCGCCGTGTTCTGGATGATCTACGACCAGGGCGCGTCCACCGTCCAGGCGTTCGGCGAGGGCAAGGCGGCGACCTCGCTGCTCGGCTTCGACTTCCCGACCTCCTGGTACCAGTCGCTGAACCCGCTGTTCATCATGGCGCTGGCCCCGGTCTTCGCCTTCGTCTGGGTGTGGCTGAACCGCCAGGGCAAGGAGCCCAGCACCATCGTGAAGTTCTCGATGGGCCTGGTCCTGATCGGCGTCTCGTTCTTCTTCTTCCTCATCCCGCTCGGCATGGCGGCGAACGGCACCGCGGTCAGCCCGATGTGGCTGGTGGGCATCTACTTCATCCAGACCGTGGGTGAGCTGTGCCTGTCGCCGGTCGGCCTGTCGGTGACGACGAAGATGGCTCCGGCCAAGTACGCCAGCCAGATGATGGGCGTGTGGTTCCTCGCGGTCACCGCGGGCGACTCGATCACCAGCCTGCTGTCCAATCCGGCGATCGCCGGCGTCGACCTGGGCGGCACCCCCGCCGTCTTCGGCGAAGCGGCCCTCGCGGCTCTCGCCGGGTTCGCGGTGTGGATGTACCGGCGGAAGGTGAAGTCGCTGATGGGTGACGTTCACTGACGTAGCGTCATGCACAGGGAAGGGCCGCCGCACCGTGCCGGTGCGGCGGCCCTTCCCTGTGCGTACGTCAACGCATCCGTCGCCGTCCCGGCATGAACGTGAACACCGCCGCGCCCAGCAGAACCGCCGTGCCGGCGACCAGGCCCAGTGCCTTCAGTGCGCCGTGGTCGTCCGAACCCGTCTCCGCCAGGCCGCCGCTCGACGACGAGGACGAGGAACCGCCGGACGTGGACGAGCCGCCCGACGCGCCGCTAGCCTGCTCGGTCGTGTCCAGGGTCAGGGAGACCTCGGACTTGTCCGGCGTGCACGTGGTCGTCGTGCCCAGGGCGTTGATCGTCAGGACGCCCGGGGAGAGGGTCGAACTGCCGTCCGCGCCCGGCTTGTAGGTGCCGGTCAGGTCCGGGATCTCGATCGGGTCGCCCGACTTGATGGCCTCGGAGTTGGTCGGTCCCTCCACATGGACCGTGCCCTTGTCCGCACCGCCCAGGACGACCTCCATCGACGGCTTGACCGAGTCCTTGGGGATGTCGGCCGGGCTGTCCATCACCGACTTCTTGAACTGCACGGTGAGGTCGAAACTCCCGCCGTCCTTCTTGGCGTTGATCTGGATGGGCGAGGTCGCCTTCTTCTCGCCGATGGGCGACTGGCAGGTGTAGGGGATGTCGACCTCCTTGCCGGTGAAGTCGGTCTGGTCACTGCCGGTGCCGTCACTGGCGGAAGCCGACGCGCTCGCCGTGTCGGAGGCCGAGGCCGAGGGTGACGCCGACTGCGAGGCCGAGTCCGTCGGGTCGGGAGTGGTGCTCGACGAGCTTCCGTCCCCCGCCGCCACCTCGATCGTCGCCGCCTTCTGCACCGTCTCCGTCGGCGTGCACTTGGTGTCCGTCGACATGGCGTTGACGGTGTACGCGTCCGGCGTCAGCGTCACCTCGCCCGGCGTCGTCAGCTTCAGGGTGCCCTTCATGTCGGACAGCACCATGTCGGCGCCCTTGGGGATGGCCGGGTTCTCCCGGGTCCCCTGCATCGCGATGGCGGCGGTCTGCGCGCCGGCCGCCTTGAGGGTGCCGGACGGCTGGACCGAGTTGGCCGGCAGGTCGATGATGTCCGGGTTCTTGGAGGCGGCCTGGGCGAACTTCCATACGACGTCCACCGTGTCGCCCACCTTCGCCGTGGCCGGCGCGGTGATCTCGACCTTCGTGGTGCCGTCGACGGGATCGATGCCCGCGGGCGGCACGCAGTGCGTCGCGAACGACACCTCCGCGGCCTGCGCGGTCCCGGCGGTCAGGCCCAGCAGGGCGCCCGCCCCGCCGAGCACCAGCGCGACGGTCGCCGCACCCGCTCTCCGTACCCGAGGCACGCCGGCCGGTGTGACTCTCCTTCGCTCGCTCACGTGGGTCCCTTTCTGGTGGGAGTCGTAGGACTCGTCGGGCTGTCGTCGTGCGGTGCGGAGAGCCGATCGGCCGTGCCCGGATCGGAGTCCGGGGTGAACCACGGCAGGGTCGTGGTGGAGGCGGGCGCTTCTTCCGCCCGGGTGCTGAACTTCGGCAGGTGCAGGGCGAGTTCGGGCATGCCCAGCCCGCGGTGCCGCAGGCCGCCGGCGCGCCGCGGCCGTACCCGGTCCACGACGGCCATCCCGGCGCGGAACAGCGCGGCGGGCACGACCAGGCAGACCAGGATCCAGAACAGGGTCACGCCCCACGGGCGGCCCACGCCCCAGGGCTGCTCGGCGAGGACCTTCCCGCCGTACTTGAAGGAGACGGTGTAGTCGCCGTGCGCGCCCGCCGTGAGCTCGACGGGGAGCTTGATCTGCGCCTTCTTGCCGGGGCCGATGGTGCCGCGCCACTGCTGGTCCTCCCACTGCGGGGCGAACACGCCGTGGGAGGTGCCGACCTGGAAGACCGGGTTCTTGATCGCGCCGGTGCCTACGTTGCCGACGGTGAAGACCAGGGTGCGCGAGGGCGGCGCCCCGAACCAGGTGAGCAGTCCGCTCGACCCGTCGAGCCGGGTGTCGGTGAGGACCGAGAGCCGTCCGCCGGACGCTTCTGCGGGCAGCGGTTCGACCGCGTGCCCGGCCACCTGGAAGATCGCGTCGGCCTGCGCCTTCGCGCCCTCGACGGTCGCCACGTGCACCACGCACGGGCACGGCACCGGCGGCTCGGAGACCGGCAGTTTCTTGCTGAAGGCACCCTTGGCGTCGGTGGTGACGGCCCTTCCGTCCGCGTTGGCACAGGAGTTGGTGCCGCCGATCACGCCCCGCGAGGGCACGGACTGCCCGCAGATCAGCATCATCAGCAGCGCGTGCGACCGCCAGCCGCTGCCACTGACGGTGATCGAACCACCGGTCCCGGCCTGGGACTTGGAGAGATTCACGGTCGGCCCGTCCGCCGTCGCCGTGCCCGTCGTCAGCGGCAGCAGAAGCAGCGCGAGCACCGCCAGCAACGCCGGGATCCGCACCTTGCCGTTCACGTCACCGCTCCCGTCAACTCGACTTCCGTACGCGGGGGTTCGAGCACCTCGCCGTCGGTCGTACGGCGCCTGCGACGACGTACGAGAAGCATCGCGGCCCCTGCCGCCGCACCCACGACCCCCGTCACCGCACCCCACGGCACGAACCGTGCGGACGCCCCGGCCGAGTCGTGTGCGCCGCCCGCCGCCGTCACGGTCAGCCGGACGTCGACCGAGTCCAGGGCGGGGCGGTCGGGCCAGGGCTCGGTGAGCGTGACGCGGTGGCCGGGCGGGAGGCGGACGGGCAGAGTGCGCGAGGCTCGGTCGAGGACCGGGCCGAAGACGCCGTCGGCGTGCACGGCGAGGCTCGGTACGAGGGCCGTGGTACCGCGGTTGACCAGGTCGTACGTGATGCGGTCGCCGCGCACGGCCACGTGCTCGACGGTCAGTGCGGACAGTGCCGGTCCGCCCACCCGCAGACGGACCGGGACCGCCGCCCTGTGGCCGTCCTGGTCGCGGGCGACGACCGAGCCCGCACGGTCGTCGCGTGCGCTCACCGTGAAGGGGACGTCGGCGCGGGTGCGCGCGGGCACCCGGACCCGGCTGTCGGCGAAGGCGACCGGGACGCCGGTGCCGCTCAGCCGTACCGTGACCGCCCGCCCGCTCCGGTTGATCACGGACACCGTGTCCTGCAGGACCGCCCCGGGCGCGCCCTCGGCGTAGAAGGAGGTCCGTCCCCCGCCGGAGGGCGCGAGCGACCAGCCGCCGGCGGCCGACGCGGCCGGTGCGGCGGCCGTCAGGAGCAGGAAGGCCAGAAAGGGCAGGACGGAGACGAACAGGACGCGGGCGGTGGACGGCATCGGCGGCTCCAGCGCTACGAGTTGCCCATCAGCGGCGGACCGTCTGGTTCCGCCGCGTGATCCACAGCGCGCCCGCCGCTCCGGCGAGCAGCACCGTGCCGCCGAGGGTGCCGAGGGCGATCGCGGAGTCGGCGGGGCCGGTCTGCGGGAGCGAGGAGCCCGACTCGCTGCCGCTCTGGCTGGTCCCGCCGGAGGAGCCGCCGCTCGCGGCCGTCACGTCGAGGGTCAGCGCGGGCCCGGGACTGTTGGAGGGCGTGCACGTGGTGGTCGTGCCGAGCGCCTTGATGGTGAGGATGCCCGGCGTGAAGGTGACCTTGCCGGTCTTCTTCGGCGTGTACGTGCCCGTCAAGTCATTGATCTTGATGGGGGTGTTGGCCGGAATGGCGGCCTGGTTGGCGGGCCCGGAGACGGCCACGGTGCCGCTGTCGGCGCCGCCCAGCTTGATGGTGGCGCTCGGCTTCATCGCGCCCTTGCCCAGCTCGACCGGGCTGGACGAGACGCCCTTCTGCCAGGACATGGTGAGCTTGTAGCCGCTGCCGCTCTTGACGCCCTTGATGTCGATGGGCGAGACGGCGCTCTTGTTCCCGATCGGCGTCTTGCACTGGTAGTTGACGTCGACGACCGTGGCCTCGGCTGCGGGGGCGGCGAGCAGCACCGCCGAGCCGGCCAGGGCCGCGGCGGACGCGAGCGCGGCGGTTCGTTTCCGGTACGACACGGTTCCGCTCCCTCTTCGAGTTCCCGACGCGAGTTTCCGCATCGAGTTCCTGCATCGAGTTGCTGCTTCTGGTTCCTGACGGCACATCAGATTTGGCCGTCAAGGTACGCCCGGGGTCTTGAGGAGGGAAGAGACGGTGCGCGCCGGAGTTGTGGGGATCCGGCGCGCACGCAAGGGGGTTCGAGTGGAGGGAGTGGCCCCCGGGTGACCCTGGGTAACCCGAGCTAGCTCGGCCGCAGGACGTCGGGCACGCCCCACCGCCGCAGCACCTCCGGCACGGCCACCGTGCCGTCGGCCCGCTGGTGCTGCTCCCGGATCGCGGGCAGCAGGCGGCTGGTGGCGAGGCCCGAGGCGTTGAGGGTGTGCACGTACGCCGACTTGCCGCCGCCCGTCGGGCGATGGGGGTCCCCCCGCTCGAGCGAAGCCGAGAGTGGGGAGGATGCCGCCGCGCCGGGCCTGGTAGGCGCGGGCGTTCGACACCGAGCTGACCTCGGTGTAGCCGCCGAGGCTGGGCAGCCAGACCTCCACGTCGTACGTCTTGGCCTGGGCGGGGCTGGTGTCCTCGGCCGCCAGCTTGGTGATCCGGTGGTGCAGGCCGAGGCCGGCGACCAACTCCTCCGCACGGGCGAGCAGTTCGAGCTGGGCGGCCTCCGAGTCCTCGGGGCGCGTGAACTGGAAGAGGCGGACCTGGTCGGGCTGCTGTCGGATGAGGGTGACGTCGAGCATGATGCGCGCTCCGTCCGGTCGTCCGGAGCGGCACACACCGCCCCGGGGTGGTCCCTCGGGGCGTGGGCGAGAGGGTGCTCGCGGTGCCACCACGCCTTCACCGCCGTACGACATGTGCGGGGCCGTACGACGGTCTCGTTCCGGCCCGATGACGGGGGCCGGCCGGCGGGGCATTTCCTCCCCGCACTCGGGAGTGGATTCGCACCGGGACCGCGAGGCCGCCTTCACAGCAGGTGGCGGCTCTCTCGGCTCGCGGAAACCCGGGGCTACTTGTCTCCGTCAGCGCGTTGCGGACGACGAGAGACAGCCGCACCCGGCCGGCAAAGCGAATTACGCCGGTGCGCCGAGCTCCGCCCACACGGTCTTGCCCGTCTGCCCCGGCGTCCGTACGACACCCCAGTCCAGGCACAGCCGCTGCACGATGAACATGCCGTGACCGCCGGGGCGGCCCGCGCGGTGCGGGGTGCGGGGGGACGGCTGGCCGGTGCCGCGGTCGGAGACCTCGACGCGGATCACCTTGTTGTCGCAGGAGATCCACAGCTCGTCCGGGCCCTCGGCGTGCAGACAGGCGTTGGTGACCAGCTCGGAGACGACGAGCAGCACGTCCTCGGCGGCGGCCCGCTGGTCGGCCGTGGCGGCGGGCAGCCAGCCCCAGGCGTACAACGCCTGGCGAGCGAAGTCGCGCGCGAGGGGCACGACGCCGCTCTCGCCGTCGAAGTTCAGCCTGCGGACCTGGCCACCGCCCCCGGACGACGAGGACGCGGCCGACGACGGGGCCGCGTCACCCTCGGACGCCCCGGAAGCGCCACTGGGCTCCGGGCCGCGGTCGCCCGGCGAGTAAGGCCGGGTGGTGCTCATCAGCGCTTCACCTCACCGATTCACCAGTTCACGATTCAAGAGTCAGTACGTAGACAGACGGTGGATCCGTCGCTGTGCTGCCGACTTGTTCAGGATGTCTCCTGCCCGACCGAACCGGCAGAACACCCCCTTATTCGGCACGGAACCCGGGACGCCCGGAAAGTGCCGGTCACACAGGGGGGACTGGGGCTGCACACAGGCTCGATTCGGCGGCCGGCTCAGCCGGTCTCGTCGGCCAGGGCCGCGTCGAGCGTGTCATGGACGGTGAAGACCGCATCCGCCCCGGTGATCTCGAAGACGCGCGCCACCACGGGCTGCATCCCCGCGAGGTGCACCCCGCCCCCCGCGGCCTCCGCCTTGAGGCGCGCGCCGAGCAGCACATTGAGTCCGGTGGAGTCGCAGAACTCCAGCCGTGAGCAGTCCACGACCAGCCGGTTGAATCCTTTGGCGAGGCATTCGTCGAGTGGCTCACGCAACAGATCGGCGGTGTGGTGATCCAACTCACCCACCGGCGTCACGACGGCGCTGGAGCCCTCTTCCCTGACCTCCACCAGTAGCCGGCCAGACTGTGCGCTGCCGACCGTCCCGCGGTCCATGCCGTCTTTCTCCCGACGTCGTGGCTGCTGACTCACGCCCTCGAACACTACGCCTTCCTCACACTCTCCGACACCCGAACAACCGCCAGTAAACGGACATATCCCAACAGAACACACTTGCGGTGGGCGCGGGAAAGCGGGTAGGGCTAGTAGAGATACGTAACCGACACGGCCGGCTTTGGAGGCGCCGCACACCGCAGTGCACCCAATGGCTTCGGCAGCCATATGCCGAGAACGATGGAGGACATCATGTCACCCCGGCTCGACGCATCGCATACCCAGGAGGCGACGTCGACACCCCCTCCGGAACATCTGGATCCCATCGAGAGCATCGAGAGCAGCGACCCAGACGCGCTTGCCGGGCTCGCAGGACTTCCTGAGATCCCTCCGTTCGACGAAGTGGGACCGGTGGACGCGCGTGCGCTGTCCAAGACACTCTTCGAACGGCTGGAGTCCCTCGAGGAAGGCACGCACGAGTACTCCTACGTCCGTAACACTCTCGTCGAACTCAACCTCGCCCTGGTCAAGTTCGCCGCCTCCCGCTTCCGCTCCCGCAGCGAGCCGATGGAGGACATCATCCAGGTCGGCACGATCGGCCTGATCAAGGCGATCGACCGGTTCGAGCTCGCCCGGGGCGTCGAGTTCCCCACCTTCGCGATGCCGACCATCGTCGGTGAGATCAAGCGCTTCTTCCGCGACACCTCGTGGTCCGTGCGCGTACCGCGCAGGCTGCAGGAGCTCCGGCTCGACCTGGCCAAGGCCGGTGACGAGCTGGCCCAGAAGCTGGACCGGGCGCCGACCGTGGCGGAGCTCGCGGAGCGCCTCGACCTCACCAAGGACGAGGTCGTCGAGGGCATGGCGGCGTCGAACGCGTACACCGCCTCCTCGCTGGACGCCCAGCCCGAGGAGGACGACGCCGAGGGCGCGCTCGCGGACCGGATCGGGTACGAGGACCACGGGCTCGAAGGCATCGAGTACGTCGAGTCGTTGAAGCCGCTGATCGCCGAACTCCCGTCCCGGGACCGGAAGATCCTCTCCCTGCGCTTCGTCGCCGGCATGACCCAGTCGGAGATAGGCGACGAGCTGGGGATCTCGCAGATGCACGTGTCACGGCTGCTGTCGCGGACGCTGGTGCGACTGCGCAAGGGGCTGACTGTCGAGGAGTAGGTTTCCCCGGTTTCCTCAAGGGTTACCCACAGAAACCCTTTCCCCAGAGGTTCCCGTCCACCACTATGGGCCCCCATACCCGCCGGTACGTGAAGGCGCCGGCGGGTTTGTTGGGTGCAAGGAGGCGGGTTCATGGCTCGGGCCGACGGGACCGACAAAGGCGTCGAGACCGGGAGCGGTGCCAGTGCGGGCGGGTCCGACAGTACGAGCGTGTCCGACGCGCGGCTGACCGAGCTGCTGCGCTCCGACACAGCGAGCGCGTTCCAGGGCCTGCAGGAGCTGCGCGCACGCCACCGCCCGGCGGTGCTCGCGTACGCCCGCCTGTGCACCGCGGGTGAGGCGGCGGCCGGGCAGCTGGCGGCGCAGGCGTTCACGCTGGCGGCCCGGGAAACGGCCCGGGGTATCGACCCCGGGGTGCCCTGGCGGCTCCAACTCCTGCTGCTGACCGGGAGGTTGGCCGCCTCCTGGGCCACGGACGAGCGGGCCGGCGGCCTCGACGCCGGGCTGCTGCTGGTGCTCAACACGGCGGGCCCCGGCGGCCCCGTACCGCCCATGCTGGCCGCGTTCCAGACGCTCCCGTCCCGTACGCAGGGCCTCGTCTGGTACCGGATCGTGGAGCAGCAACCCGTCGCCGCGACGGCGGAGTTCCTCGGCGTCACCCCCGAGGACGTGGCCTACGGGACGGACTCGGCACTCCAGCAGCTCGGCCAGGCCTGTCTGCGCACCCGCCTCGCCGCCTCGGACGATCCGCAGTGCGGCGACTTCCGCCGGCTGATCGAGGAGTCGGTACGGCCGGACAGCCCCAGGAACAGCACCGACCTGTATTCCCACATGGCGCACTGCACGCACTGCACCGCGGCCCACGAGGAACTGTCGGCCCTGCGCGACTCCCCGCGCACGGCGCTCACCGAGGGCCTGCTTCCGTGGGCGGGCACCGCCTACGTCACGAGCGAGGCACCCCGCCGCCCCAAGCCCCTTGTGGACACCACGGGTTGGCCGCCGTCCCGGCGCTTCCTGATCGCCACGGTCGCGCTGGGCGTGGCCCTCGCCCCGCTGCTGGTCTTCCTGCTGGCGCAGGGCGGCGGTTCACCGTCCTCGGCGTCCCAGCAGGCGGCGGGCGCGGTCGGTACGCCGACGACCGCGCCGGAGGTGACGGTCACGGCGACGGTCTCGACCAGCCCGTCCCCCTCGGCGACCGCCAAGTCGCCGTCCCCGACGAAGAGTTCCTCCCCCTCCAAGCCGGCCTCGAAGTCCCCGAGCCCCTCCCACGCCCCGACCCACGCCCCGAACGGCACGTATGCCCAGGTCGTGAACGTCGGCACGGGCTTCTGCCTGGACATCCGCGACGGCGACCTGGAGAACGGCACGGACGTCGTGACGGCGCCCTGCTCCTCGTCCCGCACCCAGCGCTGGCGCGTCGACTCCGCGCGCGGGGTGGTGCAGTCCTCCGCCGACCCGGACTTCTGCCTGGACAGCCGCGGCGACGTGGACAAGGGCGTGGGCATCTGGGACTGCGGCTCGGTCGACGGCGACCACGGCCAGAACCTGAGCTTCACCGTGGACACCGACGGCGTGATCCGCCCGGCGATCGCCATCGAGACCGCGCTGACCCCGTTCGACGGCGACAGGGTGTCGCTGCGGCCGCTGAGCGGGGGTGGGATGCAGCGGTGGCGGGCCGGTGCCTCCTGAGCGGACTTCCTGATCAGGAATCTGGAATCTGGAATCTGCTCAGGCTTCCTGACCAGGCCTCTTGTGCGCCTCAGACCTGTCGTCCGTCTCAGACCTGTCGTCCGTCTCAGACCTCTTGTACGCCTCGGCGCCACACGCCGGTGACCAGCGGCACGCCCGGACGGTAGGCCAGGTGGACGTGGCTCGGGGCGTCGAGGGTGACGAGGTCGGCGTACGCGCCGGGGCTGAGGCGGCCGATGTCCTCCCGGCGCAGGGCCCGGGCCCCGCCCGCCGTCGCCGACCACACCGCCTCGTCCGGGGTCATCCCCATGTCCCGCACCGCGAGCGCGATACAGAAGGGGACGGACGAGGTGAAGGACGAGCCCGGGTTGCAGTCGGTGGAGAGGGCGACCGTGACACCGGCGTCGAGGAGGCGGCGGGCGTCCGGCCATTCGGCGCGGGTGGAGAACTCGGCGCCGGGCAGCAGGGTGGCGACCGTGTTGCCGTTCGCGAGGGCTTCCACGTCCGCGTCGGTGAGGTGGGTGCAGTGGTCGGCGCTGGCCGCGTCGAGCTCGACCGCCAACTGGACGCCGGGGCCGTAGGAGAGCTGGTTGGCGTGGATGCGCGGGTGCAGGCCCTTGGCCTTGCCCGCGGTGAGGATCGCGCGGGCCTGGTCGCCGTCGAAGGCGCCCTTCTCGCAGAAGACGTCGATCCAACGGGCGTACGGCGCACAGGCGTCGAGCATCTCGCCGGTGACGAGGGCGACGTAGCCGGCCGGGTCGTCGGCGTAGTCGGGCGACACGATGTGGGCGCCGAGGTAGGTGACCTCGTCGGTGTGCGCGGCGGCGATGCGCAGGGCGCGGGATTCGTCTTCGGTGGTGAGGCCGTAGCCGGACTTGGTCTCGAAGGTGGTGGTGCCCTGGCGGAGGGCCTCGGCGAGGTAGCGCGTGAGGTTGCGCTCGAGGTCCTCGTCGGACGCGGCGCGGGTGGCGGCGACGGTGGTGCGGATGCCGCCCGCGGTGTACGACCGCCCGGACATACGGGCGTTGAACTCCTGGGTCCGGTCGCCCGCGAAGACCAGGTGGGAGTGCGAGTCGACGAAGCCCGGGATGACCGCCCGGCCACCGGCGTCGACCCGGTTGTCAGTGGCGGGTGCTTTGCTTGATTCACCGGTCCACGCGATGCGGTCGCCGTCGATGACGAGCGCCGCGTCCTGGATCAGTCCGAGGGGGGAGCCTCCCCCACTCTCGAATTTGCTCGAGCGGGGGGACCCCCATCCGAGGGAGGGGTCGTTGGTGACCAGCGTGGCGATGTTGGTGATGACGGTGCTGCTGCTCATCGTGTCCTCGCGGGGGCGTGGGGCGGCGGGGTCGGCGGGTTCCGGGGTCTTTATGAACGCAGGGCTTCGACGGCCGCGGCGAGGGCCTGCGGCACATCCGGTACGAGCGCGTGCGCCCCGTCGCGTACGACGTGCCGCCCACCCACGATCGTGTGCCGTACGTCCGCTGCCGTCGCGGCGAATACGGCGGTCTCGGCGCCGAGCCTGGGCAGCGGGCCCGCTGTCCTGACCGAGTCGAGCGCGATCGTCGTGAGGTCGGCGAGGGCACCCGGTTCGATCGTGCCCGCCTCGTCCCAGCCGAGGGCCGCGTGACCGTCGGCGGATGCGGCGCGCAGCAGGGCGGCGGCGGTCCAGTGGCCGCGGGTGCGGGTGCGCAGGCGCTCGTTCAGCTCCATCGCGCGTGCCTCTTCGAGCAGGTCGATGACGGCGTGGCTGTCGGAGCCCAGGGAGAGCGGGGAGCCCGCCTTCTGCAGGGCGACGGCGGGTCCGATGCCGTCGGCGAGGTCGCGTTCGGTCGTCGGGCACATGCAGGTGCCGGTGCCTGAGCCGCCGATGAGCGCGATGTCCTCGTCCGTGAGGTGCGTGTTGTGGACGCCGGTGGTGCGGGGCCCGAGGACGCCGTGGTCGGCGAGGAGCCGGGTCGGCGTGCACCCGTGGGCGGCCTGGCAGGCGTCGTTCTCGGCGGTCTGCTCGGACAGGTGCACATGCAGCGGGGCCCGCCGCTCCTCGGCCCACCGCGCCACGGTCGCCAACTGGCCCGCGGGCACGGCCCGTACGGAGTGGATCGCCGACCCGATCCGCGCGTGATCCCGTTCCTTGAGAACTGAACAGCGTTCGGCCCAGGCCTCCGCGCTCCCGTCGGAGAAGCGCAGCTGGTGGGTGTTGGGGGCCTCACCAAGGTGCTTGTTCAGGATGGCGGAGGAGAGGTAGGCGGTGTCGAGGAGGGTGATGCGGATGCCGGCGTCGGCGGCGGCCGCGATGAGGGCCTCGCCCATCGCGTTGGGGTCGGCGTAGGGGGTGCCGCCGGGTGCGTGGTGGACGTAGTGGAACTCGCCGACGGAGGTGACGCCCGCGAGGGCCATCTCGGCGTACACCGCGCGGGCGAGCGCGTGGTACGTCTGGGGGGTCAGCTTGTCGGCGAACGAGTACATGACCTCGCGCCAGGTCCAGAAGGTGCCGGAGCCGACCTGGACGGTGCCGCGCAGGGCGCGGTGGAAGGCGTGCGAGTGGGCGTTGGCCAGGCCCGGGAGCGTCAGTCCGCGCAGGATCTCGGCGCCGGGGGGCGGGGTGTCGGTGTCCGTGCGGACGGCGGTGATGCGGCCGTCCGCGACCTCGACGGCGACGCCCGGCTCGACGTGGGTGTCGAGCCAGGCGTGCTCGAGCCAGTACGTCCGCGTGCGGGAGTGCGTCACGTGCAGGCCAGCCCTTCCAGTACGTCGGCGAGTGCGAGGACCCCGGCCACGCAGTCGTCCTCGGCGGCGAACTCCGCCGGGGAGTGCGAGACACCCGTGGGGTTGCGCACGAACAGCATGGCGGTCGGGATGCTCCCGGAGAGGATCCCGGCGTCGTGTCCGGCACCGGTACCCAGGACGGGAACGTTCAGCTCCGTGTCCTTGCCCAGGATGCGGGCCAGTTCGTCCCGCAGGGCGTGGTCGAACTCGACGACGGGCGTGAAGGACTCGCGGACGACGTCGAGGTCGATGCCGTGGGCCGCCGCATACTCCCGGGCGGCCTTCTCGACGCCGCCGACCACGCGGTCGAGGCGCTCCTGGTCCTCCGCCCGTGAGTCGAGCCAGCCGCGGACCAGGGAGGGGATCGCGTTGACGCCGTTCGGCTCGACGGCGATCTTGCCGAAGGTAGCGACGGCACCGGCGAGTTCGGCCTCCCGCCGGGCGGCGAGCACGGTCTCGGCGTACGACAGCATGGGGTCGCGCCGGTCGACGAGACGGGTCGTGCCGGCGTGGTTGGCCTCGCCCCGGAAGTCGAACCGCCAGCGGCCGTGCGGCCAGATGGCACTGGCGATGCCGACGCGGTCGCCGGACAGGTCCAGCGCCCGCCCCTGCTCGACGTGCAGCTCGACGAAGGCGCCGACGCGGGCCAGCCGTTCGGGGTCCGCGCCGATGCCGTCGGGGTCGTACCCGGCAGCCTCCATGGCCCGCGGAAGGCTGATCCCGTCCCCGTCGGTCAGGCGGTGCGCCTGCTCGACGGTGAGCTGCCCGGCGGTGAGCCGCGACCCGACACAGGCCAGCCCGAACCGGGCGCCCTCCTCGTCGCCGAAGTTGACGATGGCGAGGGGCTTGGTGAACTGCACTCCCCTGCCGCGCAGTTCATCAAGGGCGGCGAAGGAGGACACGACCCCAAGGGGCCCGTCGAAGGCACCCCCGTCGGGCACGGAGTCCAGATGCGACCCCGTGACGACGGCGTCCTGGGCGTCCGGATCCCCGAGCCAGGCCCACTGGTTCCCGTTCCGGTCGACCTCATGGACCAGCCCCCGAGCCTCGGCCTGCTCCTTGAACCAGGCCCGGCACTCGGTGTCGGCCCCGGTCCAGGCGAACCGCCGGTACCCACGGGAGTCGGGGTGCCGCCCGATGGGCCGCAGCTCGCGCCACATGGAGTGGAAGGAGCCACCAACCGAGACACCCTGTGACCCGCCGGTAGCCGCAGCCGCCCCAGGCTGTGGGCAGTCGTTCTGCATGGCGATGGGGGTCCCCCCGCTCGAACGAAGTGGAGAGTGGGGGAGGGTGGGCACAGCCGGACCCGCGCCCGGCGACGGGGCCTCGGCCCTCACCGGACGGTTGCCGCCCCGCTCATGTCCCGGAAGGGTCACGCGTCGCCACCCTCGCGCATCGGAACCCGCACACCCCGCTCGTCGGCAACCGACTCCGCGATGTCGTAGCCCGCGTCCACGTGCCGGATGACGCCCATGCCGGGGTCGTTGGTGAGCACCCGGCGGATCTTCTCTCCGGCGAGCTTGGTGCCGTCGGCGACGGAGACCTGGCCCGCGTGGATCGACCGCCCCATGCCCACGCCACCGCCATGGTGGATGGAGACCCAGGACGCACCCGAGGCCACGTTGACCATGGCGTTCAGCAGCGGCCAGTCGGCGATCGCGTCGGAGCCGTCGAGCATGGCCTCGGTCTCGCGGTACGGGGACGCCACGGAACCGCAGTCGAGGTGGTCGCGGCCGATGGCGAGCGGGGCCGCCAGTTCGCCGGAGGCCACCATGTCGTTGAAGCGCTCGCCGGCCTTGTCCCGCTCGCCGTAGCCGAGCCAGCAGATACGGGCGGGCAGGCCCTGGAAGTGGACCCGCTCCCCCGCCATCTTGATCCAGCGGGCGAGGGACTCGTTCTCCGGGAAGAGGTCCAGGATCGCCTTGTCGGTCTTGGCGATGTCGGACGCCTCACCCGACAGGGCGGCCCAGCGGAAGGGGCCCTTGCCCTCGCAGAACAGCGGGCGGATGTAGGCGGGGACGAAGCCCGGGAAGGCGAACGCCCGCTCGTACCCGGCGAGTTGGGCCTCGCCACGGATCGAGTTGCCGTAGTCGAAGACCTCCGCGCCGGCGTCCATGAAGCCGACCATCGCCTCGACGTGCTTGGCCATGGACTCACGGGCCCGCGTGGTGAAGCCGGCCGGGTCCTTGTCCGCGGCGGACGCCATGTCGTCGAAGTCGACGCCCAGCGGCAGGTACGCCAGCGGGTCGTGGGCCGAGGTCTGGTCGGTGACGATGTCGATGGGGGCGCCCTCGGCGAGCATGCGCGGGAGCAGCTCGGCGGCGTTGCCCAGCAGACCGATGGAGAGCGGGCGGCGGGCGTCGCGGGCCTCGACCGCGAGCTGGAGGGCGTGCTCCAGGCTGTCGGCCTTCACGTCCAGGTACCGGTGCTCGATGCGGCGCTCGATGGCGCGCGGGTCGCAGTCGATGCAGATGGCGACGCCGTCGTTCATCGTCACGGCGAGCGGCTGGGCGCCGCCCATGCCGCCGAGGCCGGCGGTGAGGGTGATCGTCCCGGCGAGGGTGCCGTTGAACTTCTTCGCGGCGACGGCGGAGAAGGTCTCGTAGGTGCCCTGGAGGATGCCCTGGGTGCCGATGTAGATCCAGGAACCGGCGGTCATCTGCCCGTACATGGTCAGGCCGAGGGCCTCCAGGCGGCGGAACTCCTCCCAGTTGGCCCAGTCGCCGACGAGGTTGGAGTTGGCGATCAGGACGCGCGGGGCCCACTCGTGGGTCTGCATCACGCCGACCGGGCGGCCGGACTGGACCAGCATGGTCTCGTCCTGCTTCAGGCCCTGCAGGGTGCGCACCATCGCGTCGAAGGAGCGCCAGTCGCGGGCCGCCTTGCCCGTGCCGCCGTAGACGACGAGCTTGTCGGGGTGCTCGGCGACCTCCGGGTCGAGGTTGTTCTGCAGCATCCGCAGAGCGGCCTCCTGCTGCCATCCCAGGGCGCTCAGTTCCGTACCGCGCGGCGCTCGTACGGGGCGGGGTCCTGACATGGTCTGCCTCCTAGCGGATTGTTGCTGCCGTTATTCACATCCTGACTTCCTGAATAGAACTAGTCAATACATTCGTGGGCCAGCGTGAGCCATCCGCAGATGTTTGGCTGGACGTACAGGCACGGACAGGCACGGACAGCGACGAACGGGGGATGTTGTGGACGGTATGCACAGGGACGGGGTCGGCGGCGAACGGGCGGCCCTGCGTGACGAGGCGGTGCAGGCCGCCGTGGAGCAGGGACTGCTGGGGCCCGGCATCCCCATCGTGGGCCTGCTCGACGTCACCGGCATCCGGGAGACGGCCACCGAGCTGCGGGCGGCGTTCGACGCGGTCGTCGCGCCCGGCACACCGGTGCTGCACGCCTTCGCGGTGAAGGCGACGCCCCTGGTGCCGGTGCTGCGGCTGCTGCGCGCCGAGGGGATCGGCGCGGAGGTGGCGAGCCCGGGCGAGCTGGCGCTGGCGCGGGCGGCGGGGGTGCCGCCGAACCGCACGGTCCTGGACTCGCCCGCGAAGACACCGGCCGAGCTGCGCGAGGCGCTGGCGCTGGGGATCGCCGTCAACGCGGACAACCCGCAGGAGCTGGACCGCATCGACGCTTTGATGCGGTCGGCGACCAGCCGCTCCCCGCTAGGGATCCGGGTGAATCCGCAGGTCGGCGGGGGTTCCATCGGGGCGACCTCGACCGCCACGGCGACCTCGAAGTTCGGGGTGGCGCTGCGGGACGAGGGGGCGCGGGAGTGGGTCGTACGGGCGTACGCCGAGCGCCCGTGGCTGACGCGGCTGCACGCGCACACCGGGTCCCAGGGCATGCCCCTCTCGCTCATGGCGCAGGGCGTGGCCGAGACGTACGCGCTCGCCGAGGAGGTCAACCGGCGGATCGGGCGCCGGCAGATCGACACGCTCGACATCGGCGGCGGGCTGCCGGTGAACTTCGGCTCGGACGAGACGACACCGACGTACGCGCAGTACGCGCGGCTGCTGAGCGAGGCGGTGCCGGGGCTGTTCGACGGGCGGTACGGGCTGGTCACCGAGTTCGGGCGGTCACTGCTGGCCAAGCACGGGACGGTGGTGGCCCGGGTGGAGTACGCCAAGAGCGCGGGCGGGCGCCCGATCGCCGTCACGCACGCGGGCGTACAGGTGGCGACACGAACGGTGTACGTGCCGGGCTCCTGGCCGCTGCGGATCGCCGCGTACGACGGCAAGGGGCGCCCCAAGGAGGGGTCCCGCATCGTGCAGGACGTGGCCGGGCCGGCCTGCTTCGCGGGCGACCTGCTGGCCGAGGGGCGCGCGCTGCCGCTGCTGGAGCAGGGGGACTACGCGGCGGCGCTGGACACGGGCGCGTACTACTTCGCGCACCACTACGCGTACAACTCCCTTGCCCGGCCCGGAATCTACGGCTTCGCTCCGGACGGCACCGGGGGCGTCGCCTTCGCGACGGTCCGGGAGCCGCAGAGCCTCGACGAGATCGTGGCCGAGTCGGGAGGGGCGCACGCCCGCTCGCTCACCACCCTCCGCGCTCCCGACCGCCGTTGACGCACCCCGGCGGATCTGGTGGTCAACTGATCCGAAATCAAGGCAAGTTGACCCACCTTAGTAGCCCGTCGCATGTTCCACCGGAAAATGCCAGATCCCTCACCCCTCGCGCACACGTTGCGTAGTTTCGGCGTCACTCAGCCGAACCGCAGGTGGGAGGGGAGCCACGGTGCCCGGAATCGACGAGTGTCTGCTGGAAGCGATGCGCCTGCCCGGTGCCCGGGGCGCCGCTCTGATCGACTGGACGAGCGGGCTGGCCCTGGGCACCGTCGGGGAGTCCCCCGGCGGCGACCAGGAGACAGCGGCGGTGGAGGCCGCCGAGATCGCCCGACTGGCCGCCGAACAGCACGCGTTCGCGCCCGACGATGCCATCGAAGGCGGCGCGGCCGGCGCGGCCGCCGACGCGGATCCACCGGTCGAGGACCTGATCGTCAGCAACCGGGACAGCTATCACGTGCTGCGGTTCGTGGGGGCCTCCTTCGACGGCAGCGTCTTCCTCCACCTGTGGCTGGCCCGCGCGGAGGGCAACCTCGCGCTGGCCCGCATCCGGCTGGGCGAGATGGCCGAACGGCTGGTGCTGGCATGACGACGGTCCGGACCACCGAGCCCCCGAGCCTGCCCGTACGGGACAAGGCGGCGGCCCGTGAGCGCGCGTGGAGCGGTGTCTCGCCGATGCTGACCCGGCTCGCCGACGAGCACGCCACCGGCGTCCTGGTCCGCGAGCGCGGCACGCTCCACCTCGTCGACGGCCTGGTCGTGCACGCCGAGAGCCCGGCCGCACCCGGCCTGGACACCCTCCTGACGGCCCACGGCGCGCTCGCCCCCGAGGTCTGGCAGCGGGCGCTCACGGCGGCGGGCACCGGCCGCGGCCCCGGCCACCACCTGATCGACGGCGGTCACCTCGCGCCCGGCGCACTGGAGCTGTGCCACCTGACGGCCCTGTACGACGCCGCGTACTTCGTCCTCGCCCCCAGCAGCACCCCGGGCCGCTTCCGCTACGGCACCGAGTCCCGGCTCGGCCCGGTCCGCCCCGTGCCGGTGCCCGCCCTGGAGCGCGAGACGCTGCGCCGCCGCGAGCTCCTCCACCGCATCTGGCCGGACCCGGCCGCGGACGAGGTGCCCCTGATCCGCGCGGCCCCCGTGGCCGCCCCCGCTCTCACCCGCCGCCAGCGGACGGTCCTGAACCAGGTCGACGGCGCGCACACAGCCACGGACATCGCCCGCGAACTGGGCCGCCTGGCCTTCCACACGCTGGTGGACGTGCGCCGGCTGACGGCGGCGGGGTTCGTATCGCCACAGCGGAGGCCGGCACAGCCGCAGTCGGCCCGCGGCGGGCCACCACCGCCGACAGGCCTCGAACAGCTGCCGCCCGATCCCCACATCACCTTGCTGAAGAGGCTCAGGGATGCGCTGGAGGCCCTTTGAGAGGAGACACCGGATGGCTGCCGACCCCCACATCCTCGACGAGCTGCGCCGTCTGAGAGCCCGCGTCCCCCAGCTCACGGGCGCCCTCGCGACCGGCGTCGACGGGCGCGTCCTCGCGCAGGACACCCCCGGCGTCGACCCGGACGGCATGGCCGCGCTCATCTCGACCGCGCACGGAGCAGCCGTGAAGCTGGCGGACGCGACGGGGCAGGGCGAGTTCCACGAACTGCTCGTACGCGGTGTGTACGGCTACGTGGCGACCTACGCGGCAGGCAGCGCGGCCGTGCTGACCCTGCTCGCCCAGGACCGCGTGAACGTCGGCCGGCTCCTCCTGGAGGGCCGCCGGGCTGCCGCCCGCATCAGCGAGCTCGGCGACAGCCGCCGGGCACCCGCGCACCAGGCCAAGCCGGCCAAGGAAGCCAAGCCGGCCGGGCCGGAGGCCAAACCCGAGGCCAAACCGGCCGCGAAGACGGCCACCCCACGGACCAGAACCCCGCGCGCACCACGCACCACGAACACCAACGCGCGCACCACCACGGAAAGTTGAGAGGACCGAGGAGCACAGTCATGGCCAATACCGAAACCGCACTGAAAGAAGCACTCGCTTCCATCGAGGGCTCCACCGGCGTCGCGCTGGTCGACTACACCAGCGGCATGGCGCTGGGCACGATGGGCGGCAGCAAAGGCTTCGACCTCAATGTCGCCGCCGCCGGCAACACCGATGTCGTCCGCGCCAAGATGCGCACCATGGAGCACCTCGGGCTCAAGGGCCAGATCGAGGACATCCTGATCACGCTGAACGACCAGTACCACCTGATCCGCCTGATCAGCGGCCGCGGCGGCAACGGCCTCTTCCTCTACCTGGTGCTCGACGCCAAGAGGTCCAACCTGGCGATGGCCCGCCATCAGCTGAAGAGGATCGAGGAGGATCTGGAGGTCTGACCGCCCGTCCGCCCACTGGATGAGCTGTCCGTCCGCTAGACGAGCGCCGCGGTGCGGCGGCGTGCCCCGCCCGGGGCCGCGTCGCCCGCCGCGATGCCCGTGCTGCGGTACGCCCTGACGGTCTTGCCGACGGGGCGGCCGCCGTTCGCGGCGAGCCAGTCGACCCGCACCCACAGCAGGGCGTCCTCGGCCCGTTCGCGCCGCCCGAGCCAGGCGGCCTTCAGCCGCAGACCGGTGCCGCATCCGGCGAGCAGCATGCCGCCCGCGGCAGGCACCGCGAACGCGCTGCCCAAGGCCACCACGAACGCGAGCAACAGCCACCAGCGGTGCCCGCGGCGCCAGTTGTGCACGCTCACCGCGCGGTCCTGGAGCACGTCGTGCTTGCCCGCGCGGGCGGCCGAGCGGGCGAGGTCCACGTACCGCCCCCGGCGCACGGTCGAGACGACCGCCGCCGCGACGATGAACAGCACGGCTCCGGCCATCACACCGATCCGCCGTCCGGTCAGCCCCGGCACCAGCACCCCGACACCCGCCGCGAACAGTCCGGCCCACCACAGGGGTGCGGCTCCGGCCCGTACGACGACGGCCACCCGGGCCAGTCCTTGAGCTCCGCGATCTCCGCGTGCCACGTTCAGCCTCCCGTCTCACTTCTGTACAGCGTCCGCGAGACGCACGCTAGCGAGGCAACGTGAGACGAATCTGAAAAAGCGCTTCCGGCGGAATCAGGCCTGCTCGGGTCTGCTCGGGCCTACTCCACGAACAGCCCCCGCACCGCCGCCCGCGCGTCGAACTCCTCCAGGCGGGCCTGTGCGTCCGGCAGGTCGTCGCACATCGCCTCCAGCAGGACGCGGCCCAGCAGCATCGGCGCGCAGGCGGTGTCGAAGGCGAGGCCCGTGCCGACGGCGGCGGGCAGCAGCAGGTCGGACACCTTGGCGACCGGTGCGAAGGCCGAGTCGGCGACGGTCACGACCGTGAGCCCGGCCTCCTTCGCGAAGGCCAGCGTGTCCACGACCTCGCGCGGATGCCGGGGCAGCGCGAAGCACAGCAGGGCGCTCGCACCGGCCCGCACGGCGGCCTCGATACGGTCCTGGATCATCGTGCCGCCCTCGTGGAGCAGCCGTACGTCCGGATGGACCTTGGCGGCGAAGTAGGCGAAGCCGTAGGCCTGGGAGGCGGCGGCGCGCAGTCCGAGGACGGGCAGCGGCCTGCTGCCCGCGAGGAGCCGCCCGGCCTTCCGCACGGGCCGCGGGTCGGCCAGCAGCTCCGCGAGGTGCTTGAGGTTCTCGATCTCGGCCTCGACGGCCTGCTGGTACTCGTTGTACGAGCCCGCGTCCGCGGCCTGTTCCGTCGGTGCGACCTCGCGCAGGTGCTTGCGCAGGGCCGGGTAGCCGTCGAAGCCGAGGGCGACGGCGAAGCGGGTCACGGACGGCTGGCTGACCCCGGCCAGCTCGGCCAGCTCGACGCTGGACAGGAACGGGACGTCGGCGGCCCGCCGCACCATGCTGTGCGCGATGCGCCGCTGGGTCGGCGTCAGCCGGTGCCCCTCGAAGAGCGCCTGCAGCCGCCCCGCAGGGCTGTCCACCACACTCATGTCCCTCTCCGCACCCATCACTCGCTCCCCCTCCAGATGTCCGTGAACCGGTCCAGCAGTGCGGCCGCCGCCGTCACGTCGTCCGTGAGCGGCCGGTCGGCCTGGTCCTGGGCCAGCACCGACTCGGCGAGCTCCTGCGCGCGGCCCACCGGCAGGTCCGGGTCGGGCCGCAGGTCGCGCTGGCGCAACGCCCGTACGGCGGCCACGAGTTCGCAGCCGACGACGAGACGGTACGCCCGACAGGTGCGCAGCGTCTGACGTGCGGCGAGCGAGGCGAAGCTGGCCTGTTCCTCGACGCCCCGGGAGAGTACAGCGTGGCCGAGCGACGCGGGAGCGGAGAAGGCCCGCAGGTCGCCGAGGGCGGCCCCGGCGGCGTACTCGAGGATCATCACGCCGGAGGAGGCGGGCACGTCGTCGGCGAGGAAGGGCCGCAGGCGGGTGAAGGAGGGCTCGTTGAGGGTGGACAGCCGGGAGGTCGACAGCCGGGCCACCTGGGTGAGGGCCAGCCTGAAGTGGTCCAGGGCGAGGGCCAGTTGGGCCTGGTAGAAGCCGCCGTGGTGGTAGGCGGCCATGTCCTGGGGTGAGATCAGCGGGTTCTCGGCGGCCGCGTTGATCTCGATCGCGACGACCTCCTCCAGGTTGTCCGCCGCGTCCAGCGCGGGTCCGTGGATCTGGGGCAGACAGCGGAAGCCGTACGGGTCCTGGATCCGGCCGAGTGGCGGGGTGGGCCGGTCGGCCGCGCCGAGCAACTCCCGCATCCGGCGGGCGACTTCGCTGGAGCCCCGGTGCGGGCGGGCGGCGTGCACGGGGGCGGCGTACGCCTCGAACGAGCCGTCGACGGCCAGCAGGGAGAGGGCGCCGACGACCTGGGTGGCCTGCACGAGTCCGCGCAGTTCGTGCAGGGCGAGGGCGGACTGGCCGAGGGTGAGGGCGTTGCTGCTGATGAAGGCCAGCGCGTCGTTGTTGTCGAGCTGCAGCGGCTTGGGCGCGCCCGGCCCCCGCCAGGGGTGCTCACCGGCGAGGGCGAGTCCCGCCTGGGCGAGGGCCGCGATGTCGCCGGTGCCGACCGAGCCGAACTCGTTCACGACGGGGTGGGCGCCGCTCTCCAGCGCCTCGCACAGCGCGGTGACGACGGTGGGCCGCAGCCCGGCGCCGCCCGCGAGGAGCTGGTTGGCCCGGACGGCGACCATGGCCCGCACCTCCCGCGCGGGCAGCTCGTCGCCGATGGCGCCGGCATGGCTGCGCAGCAGCCTGAGCCCGTGCTCGGCGGCCGCCTCGGTGGGCACGTCCTCGTTCCGGTTGGCGCCGACGCCGGTGGAGCGGCCGTAGACGCGTCCGGTCGCGGCGATGCGGCGGGCGGCGTCCCAGGAGTCCTCCACGCGCCGCATCGCCTCGCTGCCGGGGACGGGCCGCGCGGACCCGTCGGCGAGGCGAACGACATCCGCGACGCCGAGGCCGACCCCGTCGAGGACGACGAGACCGGTCCCCCCGGAAAACGGAGTTCGCGGCGTGTCCACGATACGAGACGACATAAGGCCCCAATCTCCCCTCAATCCGGACATCCGATCTTGCTCTTCGGTCATCAGTTACGTCGGATTAACACGGAACCGTTGACAACCTATTCAGCTACCAAGAACTCTGCATGACGTTATACAGCCGGGCAAGGGACAACTCATGATCCAGTTCGATGCGGTCCACAAGCGCTTCCCCAACGGCACGACAGCAGTCCATGATCTCTCCCTGGAAATGCCGGAGGGAGGCGTGACCGTCCTCGTCGGATCCTCCGGTTGCGGCAAGACGACCACCCTGCGGATGATCAACCGGATGATCGAGCCGACCTCCGGAACCATCCAGGTCGGCGGCAAGGACGTCACGCGGCAGGACGCCGCCGAGCTGCGCCGTTCCATCGGGTACGTCATCCAGCAGTCGGGCCTGTTCCCGCACCGCACGGTGCTGGACAACATCGCCACCGTGCCGATCCTGCTCGGCTGGGGGCGCAGGAAGGCCCGCACCCGGGCCGCCGAGCTGCTGGAGACCGTCGGCCTCGCCGCCGACGCCGGCAAGCGCTACCCGCACCAGCTCTCCGGCGGCCAGCAGCAGCGCGTGGGCGTGGCCCGCGCCCTGGCCGCCGACCCGCCGGTGCTCCTCATGGACGAGCCGTTCGGCGCGGTCGACCCGGTGGTGCGCACCCAGCTCCAGGACGAACTGCTGCGCCTGCAGAAGGAGTTGAGCAAGACCATCGTCTTCGTCACGCACGACGTCGACGAGGCGGTCCGGCTGGGCGACCAGATCGCGATCTTCCGCACCGGCGGCCACCTCGTCCAGTGCGCCCCGCCCGCCGAGCTGCTGGCCCGTCCGGCCGACGACTTCGTGGCCGACTTCCTCGGCGCCGAGCGCGGCCTGAAGCTGCTCTCGCTGCGGACCCTCGCGGCCGTCCCGCAGGGCCCGGCCCCCGAGGGCGGCACCTGGACCCTCGTCCTCGACGAGGCGCGCAAGCCACTGCACTGGGCCGACAAGGACGCCGAACTCCCCGTACGGCCGCTGCGGGACGGGGACTCCCTCCTGGCCGCGCTCAACGAGTCGGTCGCCTCCCCCACCGGCCTGATAGCCCGCGTCGACGCGGACGGCGTCCTCACCGGCGTCACCTCCCGCGAGGACATCCACGAGCACGCGGGCCGGGCCCACACCGAGGCGCGCACCCACACGGAGACCGAGGTGGCCGCATGACCATCGACTGGTCGTGGATAGGCGACCACACCGACGACCTCACCAGCCTCACGGTCTCCCACCTCCAGGCCGCCATGACCGCCGTGTTCTTCGGCCTGCTGATCTCGCTGCCGCTCGCGGTGGTCGCGCACCGGGTCCGCCCGCTGCGCGGCTTCCTGCTCGGCCTCTCGAACGTCCTGTTCACGATCCCGTCGATCGCGATCTTCGTGCTCCTGCTGCCGATCAGCGGCCTGACCCGCACCACCACGGTCATCGGCCTGACGGTCTACACCCTGGTCGTGCTGCTGCGGAACACGGTCGAGGGCCTCGACTCGGTCCCCGTGAAGACCAAGGAGGCGGCCAAGGCGATGGGCACGCGCCCCCTGCGCACGCTCCTCACCGTGGAGTTCCCCCTCGCGCTCCCCGTGATCATGGCGGGCGTCCGCATCGCGACGGTCATGTCGATCTCGCTGGTCTCGGTCGCGACCTACATCGGCGACGGCGGCCTCGGCCAGCTCTTCACCGACGGCTTCCAGCGCAACTTCCCGACCCCGGTGATCGTGGGCGTGGTCCTCACGATCCTCCTCGCCGTGGTCGCGGACGCGCTGCTGGTGGCCCTCCAGTACGTGCTGACCCCGTGGAAGAGGCGGCGAGCCTGAGATGTACGAACTGTTCAAGAACCTCGGCAAGTGGCTCACCAGCGGCGCGAGTTGGGCCGGTTCCGACGGCATCGCCCACCGCCTCGCCGAGCACCTCCAGTACTCGCTGCTCGCGACCGTCATCGCGGCCGCTATCGGCCTCCCCCTCGGCCTGCTCATCGGCCACACCGGCAAGGGCGCCTTCGTCGCGATCAACCTCTCGTCCTTCGGCCGCGCCCTGCCGACCGTCGGCCTGGTCGTCCTGGTCTTCCTGGCCGGCGGCCTGTCGATGCTGCCGGTGTACGTGGCCCTGGTCGCCCTCGCGGTCCCGGCGATCGTCACCAACACCTACGCCGGCATGACCGCCGTCGATCCGGACGTGAAGGACGCGGCGCGCGGCCAGGGCATGCGCGGCCACCAGGTCCTGTTCCAGGTCGAGTTGCCGCTCGCGCTCCCGCTGATCATGACGGGCCTGCGCCTCGCGCTGATCCAGGTCGTCGCCACCGCCACGATCGCCGCGTACGTCTCCTTCGGCGGCCTCGGCCGCTACGTCTTCGACGGCCTCGCCCAGCGCGACCTCGTCCAGGTGCTGGGCGGCGCGGTGCTGGTCGCCGTGGTCGCCGTCGTCCTCGACCTCGGACTCAGCACCCTCCAGCGCTTCCTCTTCCGCCACCGCACCGCCTAGGGAACACAGACCATGAACCGACGCACCCTCATCGGCGGCCTGTTCGCGGCCGCCTCCGTCCCCGCCCTGTCCGCGTGCTCGAGCGGCATCACGTCCCTCGACAGCCAGGGCTCCTCCTCCGGTGGCGGCGGCTCCAGCAAGGGCGGAGTCACCATCGGCACCGCCAACTTCACCGAGAACCAGGTGCTGGGCTACCTCTACGCCGCCGTCCTGGAGGCGGCCGGCGTGAAGACGACCGTCCGCCCCAACCTCGGCACCCGCGAGATCCTCATCCCCGCCCTCAAGGGCGGCGACATCGACCTCCTCCCCGAGTACCAGGGCGCCCTCCTGCACTACCTGGACCCCAAGGCGACGGCGACCGAGGAGGGCGCGATGCAGAACGCCCTCGCGATCGCGCTCCCCGCCGGCCTCCAGGTCCTGCCGTACGGCATGGCCGAGGACTCGGACGCCTTCGTGGTCACTCAGGAGACGGCGAAGAAGTACGGCCTGACCTCGCTGGCCGACCTGAAGAAGCAGAACGGCAAGCTGGTCATCGGCGCCTCCGCGGAGGTGAAGAAGCGTCAGGTGGGCGTGGTCGGCCTCAAGGACGTCTACGGCGTGGAGTTCAAGGAGTTCAAGTCCCTCGACTCCTCGGGGCCGTTGGTCAAGGGCGCCCTCAAGAAGGGCGACGTGGACGTGGCGAACCTGTTCACCACCGACACCGACATCCAGGCCAACCACTGGGTGGTCCTCACCGACCCGAAGAACCTCATCCCGGGCCAGCACGTCGTCCCCCTCATCGCCGACCGCAAGGCCGACTCCACGGTCCGCAAGGCGCTCGCCCGCCTCGGCAACGTCCTCACCACCGCCCAGCTCACCGAGCTCAACCGCCAGGTGGACAAGGACAAGAAGGACCCGGAGGACGTGGCGAACGCGTACGCGAAGCAGCACGGCCTGGCGAAGTGACGGCGGGTCACCTCGAGGAATTCCCCGAAGGAGTTCGCCAAGAACGTCTCGACGAACTTCTTCGGAGAACTTCTCGACGAACTTCTCGATCAAGGGGCGGTATCGCAAGAGCGATGATCTGACGTGGAATCGGCCAAGTGTCGTTAAACGGGCACGGAGTGTGACTCTCCGGGTGCTTACGGTGATGGTGCGTGACAAGCACACCACCAGAGGAAGCGTCATGGCCTCGAACCGCAGGGCCTTTCTGACCGCCACGGCCGCCGTCGGCGCGCTGGCAGCCGCCCCCGCGCCGGCGGCCCCCGCCGAACCCGACGACCGCCCCCACCCGACGACCGCCCGCGCCGCCCTGGCCGAACTGCTCGCCGGCAACCGGCGCTACGCCACCGGCCACTCCCGCCACCCCGACGAGGGGCTCCGGCGACGGCACACCCTGGCGACCGTGCAGCACCCGTTCGCCGTGGTCGTCGGCTGCATCGACTCCCGCGTACCGCCGGAGCTGGTCTTCGACCAGGGGCTCGGCGACCTGCTGTGCATAAGGACGGCCGGCCAGGTGCTGGACGAGGCGGTGCTCGCCTCCATCCAGTACGGCGTCGAGGAACTGCGCATCCCACTGGTGCTGGTGCTCGGCCACGAGCGGTGCGGGGCGGTCGCGGCGACGCTGGACCACCTGCGCACGGGCGCCCCGGTCCCCGGCCATCTGGAGCTGCTGGTGGACGAGATCGCCCCGGCCGCCCGCCGCACCCGGGCGCTGCCCGGCGACTGGGCCGAACACACCATGCGGGCCAACACGGTCTGGGTGCGGGACGCGATCCGCGCGGACCCGAGCTTCACGTCGGCCCAGGTGACGGCGGCGCGCTTCGACCTCGACACCGGCCTGGTCTCCCTGCTGCCCTGAACCGCTTCAACCCCCGCTCGCAACCCCCCACTTGAAGCCCACCTGAAGAGACCCATGAACCCCCCTCGCTCGACCCTCTCCGTCCTGCCCTCCCTCGCCGATTTCCGCTCCATGACCCGCGCCCCGCGCCGCGACCTGCTCTGCGGCCTCACCGTCGCCGTCGTCGCCCTCCCCCTGGCCCTCGGTTTCGGAGTCACGTCCGGACTGGGCGCCGCCTCCGGGCTGGCCACCGCGATGGTCGCCGGGGCGCTCGCCGCGCTGTTCGGCGGCAGCGCGCGCCAGGTCAGCGGGCCCACCGGCGCCATGACCGTCGTCCTCGTGCCGATCGTCCACCACTACGGCGCCGACGGCGTCCTGACCGTCGGCCTGCTCGCCGGTTTCATGCTGCTGGCGCTCGCCTTCGCCCGGGCCGGAGCCGCCATGGCGTACGTGCCCGCACCCGTCATCGCCGGCTTCACCATCGGCATCGCGGCGGTGATCGCCCTCCAGCAGGTGCCGAACGCGCTCGGCGTGCCCCTGCCGCACGGCGAGCAGGTCGCCGTCGTCGCGGCGCGCGCCGCGGAGGAGTTCGGACAGGGCCCGCAGTGGTCCGCCCTGTTCCTGGCCCTCGGGTCGGCCGCGCTGATGCTCGCGGGCGCCCGCTGGAAGCCCACCGTGCCCTTCTCCCTGGCGGCGGTCGCGGCCGCGACCGTCGTGGCCGAGGCCCTGCACCTGAACGTCACCCGCCTCGGCTCGCTCCCGGCGTCCCTGCCGGCCCCGTCCCTCGCCTTCCTCGACGTCTCCCGCGTCCCGTCCCTGCTGGCGCCCGCAGCCGCGGTCGCCGCGCTCGCGGCCCTCGAATCGCTCCTCTCCGCCTCGGTCGCCGACGGCATGCGCCCCGGCGAGCGCCACGACCCCGGCAAGGAGCTCTTCGGCCAGGGCATCGCGAACCTCGCCGCCCCGCTCTTCGGCGGCGTACCGGCGACGGGCGCGATCGCCCGCACCGCGGTCAACGTCCGCACCGGCGCCACCTCCCGCCTGGCCGCCCTCGCGCACGCCGTGATCCTGGCCGGGATCGTCGCGGTCGCCGCCCCGCTGGTGGCCCGCATCCCGCTGGCCGCGCTGGCGGGCGTACTGCTCGCGACCGCCGTGCGGATGGTGGAGACGGACGCGGTCCGGGCCATGGCGCGCGCGACCCGCGGCGACGCCCTGGTCCTGGTCCTCACGGCGGCCTCGACGCTCGCCCTGGACCTGGTGCGGGCAGTGCTCATCGGTCTGGGCGTCTCGGTCCTCCTGGCCCTCCGCTCGGCCGTGCGCGGCACCCGCCTCACGCCCGCCGCGACCGACGAACTCCCCGGCGCCTCCGGCACGGTGACGTACCGCTTCGACGGCCCCCTCCTGTTCGCCGCCGCCCACCGCTTCCGCGTGAGCCTCACCGACGTGCAGGGTGTCTCGGCCGTCGACCTGCGTCTGTCGGGCCTGACGGCGGTGGACGCGACCGGCGCGCTGGCCCTGAAGGACGCGGTCGGCGACCTGCGCGGCCGCGGCATCGAGGTCAACATCACCGGGGTCGACCACGGCCACCGCAGGGTGCTGGAGTCGCTCGGGGTGCTCCCGGCAGTCCCCAGCACGAACAGGGGGGCTATCCCCAGTGCGGCGGGCGTCCCCACTCCCTAATCTGAATTCCCATGACGGGAATGGAGACGGGGATGGACGCGCGGGACACCGAGCTCAAGAAGGAACTCAACGCCACCCTGCAGGCACGCAGGGAACTGGGCGAGGAGTACGAGTCCGCGCTGGTCGACTCGTTCCTGGAGAAGGTCGACCAGCGCATCGACGGCGCGGTCGAGCGCCGGGTGCGCCGGCAGCTCGCCGAGCAGCAGATGGTGGTGGCCCGCGGCTCCCGGGCGCCGAAGGCGACGGACTCCTGGGGCGAGCGCTTCGGCTTCGGCATCGTCTCGCTGGTCCTGGCGATCCCGCTGTCCGCGATCGGCGGCGGCATCGCCCATCTGCCCGGCCTGCTGGTCGCCTGGGCGGGCATCGTGGGCGTCAACGCCTTCCAGGCGGTCCGCGGCACCCCCGGCCTCTTCGGCGGCCACCGCCGCAGGTCCGCGAAGGACGACGACCGCTGGGAGGAGTGACCGGCTCCCGGCATCACACCTGCCGGGTCGGCAGCACCATGATCTGCCGCAGGTTGACGTGCCGGGGACGGCTGGTGACGTAGGCGACGAGATCGGCGAGTTCCCCGGCCGCCAGGGTGCCCATCGCCTCGACCATCCCGCCGACCTGCTCCCGCAGACCGTCGTTGTCGATGTGCGAGGCGAGTTCACTCTCCGTGAACCCCGGCTCGATGTTGGTGACCCGCACGTCCCGCGGCCCGAACTCGCCGCGCAGCAGCGCCGAAAGGTGGGTGACCGCGGCCTTCGTCGCCCCGTACACGGCGTAGTTGGTGAAGCCGGTGACATGCGCGCCGATGGACGAGACGTTCACCAGGTCCGCGCTGCGGCCCTGCGCGGCCGCTTCCGTCAGGTCCTCGGCGAAGGCGCCGATGACGCGCAGGACCCCGGTGACGTTGGTGTCGATCATCCGCTGCCACTCGTCGACCCGCGCGTCCTCGATCGGGTTCGGCAGCATGACGCCGGCATTGTTGACGACCAGGTCGACCGTCCCGTACGCCTCGTGGATCCGGTCCGCGGCAGCCGCGACGGACGCGTCGTCGGTGACGTCGGCGACCACGGCCAGCGCCTGCCCGCCGTCCGCCCGGATCTTCCCGACGACGGCATCCAGCCGCTCCGCCCGCCGCGCCAGCAGCGCGACCTTCGCACCCTGCTCAGCCAGCAGTACGGCGACGGCCTCACCGATCCCGCTCGCGGCCCCGGTGACGACGGCGGTGCGGCCGGCCAGGTTCTCGTACGACATGAGTGCTCCTCCAGAGCGAAGCCGCCCGGGCATCTCCCCGGCGATGCCCCTCACTCTTCGCCGCCCCGCCGGCCCTACCCAGGGGTGAGCTTTTCCTGGGTCTGCCAGAACCAGGATGGAATCCCCGCCCTCCCCTACGCTCGAACCCATGGACGGGGACCTCGGAGACTTCCTGCGCTCACGCCGTGCACGCATCCAGCCGGAGGAGGTGGGGCTGCCCTCCTACGGGCGGCGCCGGGTACCCGGCCTGCGCCGCGAGGAGGTGGCGCAGCTGGCCGGCGTCAGCGTCGACTACTACATCCGTCTGGAGCAGGGCCGCGGGCCCGGAGACCCCTCCCGGACGAAGTCCGGGGGAGTTTCGGACGCCGTACTGGACGCCATCGCACGCGTGCTGCGCCTCGACGAGACCGAGCACGCCTATCTGCACGCGGTGGCCCGCCCCCGCCGGCAGTCCGAACGCCCGGCCGCGCCCCGGGTCCGCCAGGGCGTGCAGCTCCTGCTCGACAGCATGGACCGCACCCCCGCCGTCGTGCTGGACCGCCGTATGACCGTCATGGCCTGGAACGCCCTGGCCGACGCGGTGTTCGGCTACAGCGGCACGGCGGCCAAGGCCCGCAGCATCCCGCGCCATGTCCTCCTGGACCCGGTCGCCCACGACCTCTACCCGGAGTGGCAGGCGGTGGCCGCCCAGTGCGTCGCGCATCTGCGGATGCTGGCGGGCCACCACCAGGAGGACCGGCAGCTCACCTCGCTGGTCGGCGAACTCTCCCTCAAGAGCGAGGACTTCCGCCGCCTGTGGGCCGACCACCAGGTCAGGGAGTGCGCATACGGCGTCAAGCGCATCCGGCACCCGGTCGCGGGCCTGCTGACCTTCCCGTACGAAACCCTGACGGTCCCGGGGGACGGGGACCAGACCCTGCTGGTCTACACGCAGGAGCGGGGCTCGGAGACGGAAGAACGGCTTGCGCTGCTGGGAAGTTGGGCCACCACGGGCGCGTAGGCCCACTGGAACGGCACCGCTGAAAAAGCTGTGCGCGGGGACCGCCGCACCCCCGTTGCCGGGGGGCGGGACGACGGCGGTCCCCGCGAAGGACACGGACCGGTCAGGGACGGGTCTCGCATCCGTGGCGTCCATGGAGGTCCGGGAGCCGCTCCGGAGGTCCTTGGACGTTTCGGTGCCGGCTGGGGCGGGGAGCCGCTCCCGCCCTGCCGACACCCACTAATGTGCCGGACCCGTGTTAAGCGTGTGCTGCGTGGACGTGACGCCCTCGTACCACTTCCGCGAAGTCCACGAACGTTGTCGATCACCGCAAATCCGGTGCCGACACGGCCCGTTCACCGGACGTTTCCCGTCACTTCCCGCCCTTGGCAAGGAAGGCCAGCAGGTCCTGGCGGCTGACCACGCCGGTCGGCTTGCCCTCGACGAGGACGATCGCCGCGTCCGCGCCGCCGAGCACGGACATCAGGTCGCCGACCGGCTCGCCGGAGCCGACCTGGGGCAGCGGGGCGGACATGTGCTTCTCCAGCGGGTCCTCGAGGGAGGCCCGCTTGGTGAACAGGGCGTCCAGCAGCTCCCGTTCGACCACGGAACCCACGACCTCGGCGGCCATGACGTCCGGGTGGCCGGCGCCCGGCTTCACGATCGGCATCTGCGAGACGCCGTACTCGCGCAGCACCTCGATGGCCTCGCCGACGGTCTCGTCCGGGTGCATGTGCACGAGGGACGGGATGGCGCCGTGCACCTTGTCGTTCAGGACGTCGGCGACCCGGGCGCTGGGGCCCTCGTCCTCGAGGAAGCCGTAGTCGGCCATCCACTCGTCGTTGAAGATCTTGCTGAGGTAGCCGCGCCCGCTGTCGGGCAGCAGCACGACCACGACGTCGTCCTCGCCGAGCCGCTCGGCGACCCGGAGCGCCGCCACGACCGCCATGCCGCAGGAGCCGCCGACCAGCAGCCCCTCCTCCTTGGCCAGCCGCCGGGTCATCTGGAAGGAGTCCTTGTCGGACACCGCGACGATCTCGTCGGCGACGGTCCGGTCGTAGGCGGTCGGCCAGAAGTCCTCACCGACGCCCTCGACGAGATACGGCCGCCCGGAGCCGCCGGAGTACACGGACCCCTCGGGGTCGGCGCCGACGACCTGCACCTTGCCGTCGCTGACGTCCTTCAGGTACCGCCCGGTCCCGGAGATGGTGCCGCCGGTCCCCACACCCGCCACGAAGTGGGTGATCCGCCCCTCCGTCTGCTCCCACAGCTCGGGGCCGGTGGAGTGGTAGTGGGAGAGGGGGTTGTTGGGGTTGGAGTACTGGTCGGGCTTCCAGGCGCCCGGCGTCTCGCGCACCAGCCGGTCGGAGACGTTGTAGTACGAGTCCGGGTGCTCGGGGTCGACGGCCGTCGGGCACACCACGACCTCCGCCCCGTACGCCCGCAACACGTTGATCTTGTCGGTGCTCACCTTGTCGGGGCACACGAAGATGCAGTGGTACCCCTTCTGCTGGGCCACGATGGCCAGGCCGACCCCGGTGTTCCCACTGGTCGGCTCCACGATCGTCCCGCCCGGCTTGAGCGCGCCGCTCTCCTCCGCCGCCTCGATCATGCGCAGGGCGATGCGGTCCTTCACGGAGCCGCCCGGGTTGAAGTACTCGACCTTGGCCAGGACGGTCGCCCCAATGCCCTTGGTCACGCTGTTGAGCCTCAGCAGCGGGGTGTTGCCGACGAGACTGATCATCGAGTCGTGGAATTGCACCGTTGTCTCCGGATGCTTGCAAAAGAAGTGGTCGTGATTGTTCCGCCAGCCTACGGCTCGCAGGAGCTCGGGCGTCTGGGGGTTTCCCCCAGAAGGAACAGCACTCGCGGTTGAGATTGGCGAACGGCCTGTACGGGGCAAGGAGTGGATGTACGGCTACGAGGAGGTGGCGGCGACGCATGACGAGCATGTCGAGGGCGAGGGTGGCCCGGCGGATCGCGGCCGGCGCGGCATACGGCGGTGGCGGGGTCGGGCTGGCCGGCGCGGCCGCCGTCGGTCTGGTGCTGGCGGAGGTCCACCTGGCCAGGCGTCACGTGGGTAACGGCTCCGGAGGGCGCGTCCCGGTGGCGGACGGCCTGTACGGCAACGCGTACACCACCCCGGACGAACCGCCCCTGCGCCTGACGATGCTGGGTGACTCCACGGCCGCGGGCCAGGGCGTCCACCGGGCGGGCCAGACGCCGGGCGCACTGCTGGCGTCGGGCCTGGCGGCGGTGGCGGAACGCCCGGTGGAACTGCACAACGTGGCCCTCCCGGGGGCCACCTCCGACGACCTGGACCGCCAGGTGGCCCTGGTCCTGGCGAACCCTTCCCTGGTGCCGGACATCTGCGTGATCATGATCGGCGCGAACGACGTCACCCACCGCATGCCGGCCACCCGTTCGGTGCGCCACCTCTCGTCGACGGTGCGGCGGCTGCGCACGGCAGGCGCGGAGGTGGTGGTCGCCACCTGCCCCGACCTGGGCACGGTGGAACGGGTGCAGCAGCCGCTGCGCTGGCTGGCCCGCCGGGCCTCCCGCCAGCTGGCGGCCGCCCAGACCATCGGCACCGTCGAACAGGGCGGCCGCACGGTGTCCCTGGGCGACCTCCTGGGCCCCGAGTTCGAGGCGAACCCCCGCGAACTGTTCGGCCCCGACAACTACCACCCCTCGGCCGAGGGCTACGCGACGGCGGCCATGGCGGTACTGCCGACACTCTGCGCGGCCCTGGGCCTGTGGCCGGCGGAAGAGGAACGCCCCGACGTCTCCCGCCGCGAGGGCTTCCTCCCGGTGGCAAAGGCAGCCGCGGAGGCCGCCTCGGAAGCAGGCACAGAGGTCACAGCAGCCATGCCGACGGGCCCCCGGGGCCCATGGGCCCTGCTCAAGCGAAGGCGGCGGAGGAGGGTGTCGGAGCCGGATCGGGAATCGGACCGGAAGTCGAAGCCGACATCCGCCCCCTCCAGCCCGTCCGGCGTGTGAGGACGAGGCCGTTCGGGCCGAAGCGGGAGTCTGGGGGCGGCAGCCCCCAGGCACGGCAACCGACACCGACGGCGCCACCGACAGCCGACCCGCACCCCTTTCCGGCCCAACCGCCGGAGGCCCAAGCAAGCGCTTAGAAAGTGCGGTCAGGGTCACACCCCGACACGGGTGACCGAGCTCATACGTACGGGTAACTTCCAAGACAGCCCTACACCCCCGTACGCCAATGGAGCCGTGATGCCCGAAGCCGTGATCGTCTCGACCGCCCGCTCCCCCATCGGCCGCGCCTTCAAGGGCTCTCTCAAGGACCTGCGCCCGGACGACCTCACCGCCACGATCATCCAGGCGGCCCTGGCCAAGGTCCCCGAGCTGGACCCGAGGGACATCGAGGACCTCATGCTCGGCTGCGGCCTCCCCGGCGGCGAGCAGGGCCACAACCTCGGCCGCATCGTCGCCGTCCAGATGGGAATGGACCACCTCCCCGGCTGCACGGTCACCCGCTACTGTTCCTCGTCCCTCCAGACGAGCCGCATGGCCCTGCACGCCATCAAGGCCGGCGAGGGCGACGTGTTCATCTCGGCCGGCGTCGAGATGGTCTCCCGGTACATCAAGGGCAACTCCGACAGCCTCCCCGACACGCACAACCCCCTCTTCGCCGAGGCCGAGGCCCGCACCGCCGAGGTCGCCCAGCAGGAGGGCACCACCTGGCACGACCCGCGCGAGGACGGCCTCGTCCCCGACCCCTACATCGCGATGGGCCAGACCGCCGAGAACCTGGCCCGCATCAAGGGCGTCACCCGCCAGGACATGGACGAGTTCGGCGTCCGCTCGCAGAACCTCGCCGAGGAAGCCCTCAAGAACGGCTTCTGGGAGCGGGAGATCACCCCGGTGACGCTGCCCGACGGCACGGTCGTCTCCAAGGACGACGGCCCGCGCGCCGGCGTCACCCTGGAGGGCGTCCAGGGCCTCAAGCCGGTCTTCCGCCCGGACGGACTCGTCACCGCCGCCAACTGCTGCCCCCTGAACGACGGTGCGGCCGCGGTCGTCATCATGAGCGACACCAAGGCCCGCGAGCTGGGCCTGACCCCGCTCGCCCGCATCGTGTCCACCGGCGTCTCCGGCCTGTCCCCCGAGATCATGGGCCTCGGCCCGGTCGAGGCCTCGCAGCACGCCCTGCGCCGCGCCGGCCTCACCATCGACGACATCGACCTGGTCGAGATCAACGAGGCGTTCGCCGCCCAGGTGATCCCCTCCTACCGCGACCTCGGCATCGACCTCGACAAGCTGAACGTCAACGGTGGCGCCATCGCCGTCGGCCACCCCTTCGGCATGACCGGCGCCCGCATCACCGGCACGCTCATCAACTCCCTCCAGTTCCACGACAAGCAGTTCGGCCTGGAGACGATGTGCGTCGGCGGCGGCCAGGGCATGGCGATGGTCATCGAGCGCCTCAGCTGAGCCGGCGGAGCCGACCGGACGGACTCGTTCCGTAACCGTCGCGGCACCAACGGTGAGCCAATGGCCCGGAGTCGGGGAAAACCCCGGCCTCCGGGCCGTTTTGTGATCCAATCTCCCCCAGGATGTGACCTATCTCCCTTAGAGGAGGGATTTACGCAGGTCAGCGCCGGTACGGCAGTAAACCCCGGGCCCAAACTCCTGCCCGTTTCGTGACGTTACGCACTGACAGCTGGTTAGTCCGCCCTTCAAGCTGATGTAGGAAGTCGGGGGTCGACTTTGAACCGGGAGTACGTCAGTGAGCGCCATGCCGATCGCTTTGCTGGTCATCACGGCCGCCACCGGCGCCGTGGGCGTCGCCGTCCTGCGCACGCTCATGGTGCTGCGCCGTGAGGTCGCGGTACTGCACACCCAGCTCGCCGAGAACCGCGCCCCGCGCGGTCTCGTGCCGGCCGCCCGTTCCTCGGAGGCCGACGAGATACGCGCCGCCGTCGCCGAGGCGCTCGCCGAGGAGCGCGAGCGCGAACTCGCCGAGGCGCGCGCCTTCTGGGCCGCCCAGGAGGCCCGTGACGCCTCCGACACGCCCTCGCTGCTGGGCCTCCCGGACAGCGAGCTGTTCCTGCCCCGGCAGAGCGACTTCGTGGGCCTCGAGCCGCTGGAGCCGGTGGCCGAGCCGACCGCGGACGCCGAGGAGTTCGCGGGCGACTCCCCCGAACTGGCCGCGGCCCGCCGCCGCCACCCCTCCCACCCGGACTTCGTCCCGGTCCAGTCACCGGTCGTGAACGACCATGAGCGCACGGTGGCCACCCTCGAGGAACTGGCCTCGTCCCGCGTCGAACTGGCCGACGTCCGCCCGGGCCCGCTCGGCACCCTCGACGTCTACGTCTTCACCGACGGCACCACGCTCTGCATGACCCCGGGCCACCGCGAGACGGCGGAACGCCTGGCGACCGCTCTGCGCGCGGGCGAAACACCGGTACTGCTGGGCGGCTCGGGCATCTCGGGCGCGTACACGCTGACGTTCGAGTGCGGTGCGGAGAACGTCTACATCCTGGCGGACAGGGTCATAGCGTCCCTCTAGGAATCACACCCCGGCACGCTGCTGGGCCTGCGTCACCAGTTCCACCGCTTCGGCAACTGCGCCCTCGTCCGGCAGGACGAGGGCCAAGTCATGCACGGCAACGGTGATTTGGTCGGCGGCGGCGAACATCCCGGCGTCGGGCATCTCGCGGGGCTCGGTACCGGGCTCCTCCATGAGCTGCGCCCGCCGGGCCATCTCCCTGGCGAGCCCAAGAGCCTCAGCAGCGGCTCCCCGCTGCAGCCGACTCTGCGGCGCCGCCCGCAGACGGTCGGCAAAGTGATCCACGGCACGAGTCAAAGGCGTCGTATCAACCACGCGGTGAGCGTACGCGTCGCATCCCGACTGTTGCCAACGGGCGAACGCTCAGGCACGGTGACCTGAAGGACCGGCTTACATCCCCTTTGCGTCCGGAGGCGCCGATGTCCCACGTCCTCTCCGAGGAGACCCACCGCAACATGCTCGCCCGCATCCCCCACTGCACCGGTCGTGAAGTCTCCGACTGGCTCCGCACCGTCGACGAAGGCCCCGCCCTCTTCCGCTTCGAGGAGAAGGTCAGCTGGCTCCGCCACGAACACAACCTCGCGTACGGCCACGCGAAGGCGATCATCCACGAGTACGACTTGAGGAGGGCCGCGCGCAAACTGCTCTAGGCGGCGCGCACCGGGACAACGACGAAGGGCCCCGGGTCGCGACCCGGGGCCCTTCGCTGCACAACCGTCCAGCGACTAGTCGTTGCTGTTGAGGATCGCGATGATCCGCAGGAACTCCATGTAGATCCACACCAGCGTCAGCGTCAGGCCGAAGGCCGCCAGCCACGCTTCTTCCTTCGGCGCGCCGTAGGCGATGCCGTCCTCGACCTGCTTGAAGTCCAGGGCGAGGAAGCACGCGCCGAGCAGGATCCCGACGACGCCGAAGACGACACCGAGCGGGCCGCTGCGGAAGCCGAGGCCGTCACCGCCGCCGAAGACGGCGAACAGCAGGTTCACCATCATCAGCAGGACGAAGCCGATCGCGGCCGCCATCACGAAGCCGTAGAAGCGGCGGTTGACGCGGATCCAGCCCGCCCGGTAGGCGATCAGCACACCGGCGAACACCGCCATCGTGCCGATCACGGCCTGCATGGCCGCGCCGCTCGCGATGCGGTTGTCGACGATGCTGGAGACGACGCCGAGGAAGACACCCTCGAACGCGGCGTACGACAGGATCAGGCCCGGCGAGGCCTTGCGCTTGAAGGACTGGACGAACGCCAGGACCATGCCGATCAGCGCGGCACCGATGCCGATGCCGTAGGACTTGCTGATGTGGGCGTCGTCGACCGGCAGCAGCGCCCAGGCGAGCGCGGCCGTGACGATCAGGGTGCCGAGCGTGGTTCCCGTGCGCAGGACGACGTCGTCCATCGTCATCCGGCCGGTGGTGGCCGGGGCCTGCGGCGGGGCGCCCTGCTGCAGGTCCTGCTGGGCGTAGGGGTTCTGCGCGTACGGGTTCTGCGCGTAGGGGTCGCCGGTCGGCTGGGCGTACGGATTGCCCTGCGCGTACGGGTTGCCCTGCGTGCCGACAGCCTGTCCCCCGGCCTGCGGCGAGGCGTTGAAGCCCGCGTAGCCGTTGTCGCGGCTGAACCCCCGTCGCGAGAAGACCGGGTTTCTGCTCCTCATTGCACTCCTCCATGGCCACACTGCGCGGCCTTGGCATCAGGGTAATAGGTAGGCAAAGGATTGACCCTAGTGCTTGGGGAGGATCTTTCCCTCGTCGTGCTGCGCAACACGCTACGCGGGTCGGTGATTCCCCTCACCACAGGGCCCCATTCATGACCAACCTGCGACATGGCCGGAACCCGCCGGAGATCACCTCCTTACGCCACCCGTACGTCACCCGATCGGGAAGCCCGTGTACCCCTCGGCGAGGTCGGTCTCGGCCGCCCGCGAGGAGGCGATGCGCTCGAGCCGGGCGAGCTGGAGCCGCTCCTCGAAGGGCGTGGCGTCGGGGGCGCGATGCAGGAGCGTCGTCATGTCGTAGGAGAACCGCTCGGCCTGCCAGACACGGCGCAGACAGGTCGCCGAGTAGGCGTCGAGGAGCTCCGCCGAACGGGTCTCCTTCTGGTACGTCAGCGCCCGCGCGAAGGTGACGACGTCCCCCACGGCGAGATTCAGCCCCTTGGCGCCGGTGGGCGGCACGATGTGCGCGGCGTCGCCGGCCAGGAACAGACGCCCGTACCGCATGGGTTCGTGGACGTACGACCGCATCGGCGTCAGCGACTTCTGGGTGATCGGCCCGCGCTCCAGCCGCCACCCGTCCGCCGTCTCGAAGCGCCGCTCCAGCTCGTCCCAGATCTCCTCGTCCCCCCACGCCTCGGCGTCCGTACCCTCGGGCACCTGGAGGTAGAGGCGGGAGACGGACGGGGAGCGCATGGACAGCAGGGCGAAGCCGCGGTCGTGGCGGGCGTAGACGAGCTCGTCGTGCGAGGGCGGTACGTCGGCGAGGACGCCGAGCCAGCCGAAGGGATACGTCCGCTCGAAGACGCGGGTCAGTTCGGCGGGGATCGCCTTGCGGGCCACGCCCCAGAACCCGTCGCACCCGACGACGTAGTCGCACTCCAGCACGTCCTCGCGGCCCTCGTACCGGAACCGCACCCGCGGCCTCTCACTGCCGGCCTCCTCGACCGCCAGCGCCTCGGCCTCGAACAGCAGCGGGCCGCCCTCCTTGAGTTGGAGGGCGATGAGGTCCTTGCACACCTCGGTCTGGGCGTAGACCATCACGGTCCGCCCACCGGTGAGGGCGGGAAAGTCGACGCGGTGGCGCTTCCTCGCGTACCGCAGCTCGATGCCGTCGTGACGCAGCCCCTCCCGGTCCATGCGCTCCCCGGCCCCGGCCGCCCGCAGCACGTCCACCGTGCCCTGCTCCAGGATCCCGGCCCGCTGCCGCTGCTCGACGTAGGCACGGTCACGGCTCTCGAGCACGACCGAGTCGATGCCGGCGTTGTGGAGCAGCCGGGCGAGCAGGAGACCGGCGGGGCCGGCTCCGATGATGCCGACGGTGGTGTGCATCGGGCGTTCCCTTCGGGTGAGCGTCATGGCGACTCGATCATCTATTGTTGTTCGTGTAGTGAAATTTACTTCACCAACTTCTGACGCGAGTCTCCGACCACACACGCCCGCTGTCAACGTTCGCGCGTGAAGTCTTCAATGGAGGATGCAGGGATACGACGACGTGGAGGTGCCCGGAGCCGGACTTGAACCGGCACGCCCGCGAAGGGGCAGCGAGGTTTAAGCTCGCCGTGTCTGCATTCCACCATCCGGGCAGGCCATGGGCTCCGCGTCGAGGTTCCGAGCCTATCGGGATACATCCCCCGAACAGCGGAACGGCGGACCGATGTTGTCTTATTTTATTGACGTCTGAGGGTGCATCAGCCCATGGAACGAGCCATCCGCACTTGCCAATAGCCTTGCGTGCGACGCTGGGCCGCGCATGCGGAATGACGGAATTTCACCGCCCGAACGAGGGTGCTCCACCCGTTCTCGACGCAAGCGCTTGTCCCGGCCGGCTGTCAGGGGTGGTCGTCATCCCCAGGTATGACACGGCGTCGGAGGGTCCGACCCGAGTCTGCCTTCGGAACCGGAACAGCGGCTGACTACACGGCCGCTTACGGACACCACGATGGAACACGTCCCTTCAAGACGTCGTCCCGCGAGGAGTCCCTTCCCGTGACCACCACACCAGTCGCCGACCGGTCCACCCACACCGTGGCCGCACGCGCCACGGATCTCTCGAAGATCTACGGACAGGGCGAGACCCAGGTGGTCGCCCTCGACCGGGTCTCCGCCGACTTCCGGCAGGCGGAGTTCACCGCGATCATGGGCCCCTCCGGCTCGGGCAAGTCCACGCTGATGCACTGTGTGGCCGGCCTCGACACCTTCTCCTCCGGCTCGGTGCGCATCGGCGAGACCGAGCTCGGTTCCCTCAAGGACAAGCAGCTGACCAAGCTGCGCCGGGACAAGATCGGCTTCATCTTCCAGGCGTACAACCTGCTGCCGACGCTGACGGCCCTGGAGAACATCACGCTGCCCATGGACATCGCGGGCCGTAAGCCGGACAAGCAGTGGCTGGACAGCGTGATCCGCATGGTCGGGCTCGCGGACCGGCTCGGTCACCGTCCCGCCCAGCTCTCCGGCGGTCAGCAGCAGCGCGTGGCGGTGGCCCGCGCGCTGGCCTCCCGGCCCGACATCATCTTCGGCGACGAGCCGACCGGAAACCTCGACTCGCGCTCCGGCGCCGAGGTGCTGGGCTTCCTGCGCAACTCCGTACGGGAGTTGGGGCAGACGGTCGTGATGGTGACCCATGACCCGGTGGCGGCGGCGTACGCGGACCGGGTCGTGTTCCTCGCGGACGGGCGGATCATCGACGAGATGTACCAGCCCTCGGCGGACTCGGTCCTCGACTTCATGAAGCAGTTCGACGGGAAGGGCCGTACGAGCTGATGTTCCGCACCGCCCTGCGCAACGTACTCGCGCACAAGGCCAGGCTCCTGATGACCGTGCTCGCCGTGATGCTCGGCGTCGCGTTCGTGTCCGGGACGCTGGTCTTCACCAACACCATCTCGGACGCCTACCAGAAGAGTTCGGCCAAGGGCTTCGACCAGGTCGACGTGGCCGTGCAGGCCAAGTACCAGGAGAACAAGGGCAACAAGGTCGGCAAGACGCCCGAGTTGACCCAGGCGATGCTCGACAGGAGCGGAAAGGTGCCGGGGGCCGCGTCCGCCATCGGCGTCGTCAGCGGCTTCACCGCCATCGCCGACAAGGACGGCAAACTCATCGGCGGCGGCTTCCAGTCGGAGGGCGGCAACTACTGGGGCGACAAGGACGCCCGGTACCCGCTGAAGACCGGCAGCGCGCCGCACGGGAAGAACCAGGTCGCCATCGACTCGGAGACCGCCCGGCGCGCCGGGTACAAGGTCGGCGACAAGATACGGATCTCGGTCGACGGGCCCGTGCTGAACCCCACCGTCACCGGCATCTTCACCACCGACGACGGCAACGTCGCCGCCGGCGGCAGCCTCGCCCTCTTCGACACGGCCACCGCGCAGACGCTGTTCGGCAAGCCGGGCACGTACGACGAGATCGACGTGAAGGCCGCCTCCGGCACCTCGCAGAGCGCGCTCAAGGCCGAGCTGGACAAGGCGCTCCCGAAGGGCGCCACGGAGACGACGACGGGGCAGCAACTCGCCGACGACCAGGCCGAGATGATCTCCCAGTCGATGAGCGGGCTGAAGCAGGGCCTGCTGGTCTTCGCGGGCATCGCGCTCTTCGTCGGCACGTTCATCATCGCCAACACCTTCACCATGCTGGTCGCCCAACGCACCAAGGAACTGGCCCTGTTGCGCGCCGTCGGCGCCTCCCGCCGCCAGGTCACCCGGTCCGTGCTCATCGAGGCGTTCGTCGTCGGCGCGGTCGCCGGCGTGACCGGACTGGTCGCGGGCATCGGCATCGGCGCCGGACTGCGCTCCCTGATGAACACGCTGGGCGCCACGGTCCCGGACGGGCCGCTGGTGATCTCGCCCGGCACGGTCGCCAGCGCCCTGGTGGTCGGCATCGTCATCACCATACTGGCGGCGTGGCTGCCTGGCCGCCGGGCCGCGAAGATCCCGCCGGTGGCCGCGATGAGCAGCGTGCACGCGAAGGCGACGACCAAGTCGCTGGTGCTGCGCAACACGCTGGGCGCGCTGTTCAGCGCCGCGGGCGTCGCGACCGTCCTGGCGGCCACGACGATGGACGGCTCGGACGGCCAGGCCCCCATGGGTCTCGGCGCGGTCCTCCTCATCATCGGCGTCTTCATCCTGACCCCGCTGTTGTCCCGCCCGCTGATCGCGACCGCGGCGCCGGTCCTGCGCGTCTTCGGCATCTCCGGCAAGCTGGCCCGCCAGAACTCGGTGCGCAACCCGCGCCGTACGGCCGCCACCGCGTCCGCGCTGATGATCGGGCTCACCCTCATCACCGGCATGACGGTGATGGCGGGCAGCCTGCAGAAGTCGATCGACAAGATGGCGAGTTCTGCGATCCGAGCCGACTACGTGGTGTCGATGGCGAACGGCAACGAGCTCTCGCCCGACGTCGACAAGAAGCTGAACGCGACCGACGCGGTCACCGCCACCAGCCCGTTGCGCAACGCCCCTTCGCGCATCGACGGCACGACGGAGTACCTGACCGGCGTGAACGGCTCCGCGATCGGCAAGCTGACCGACCTGAAGATCGACAGCGGAGCCTTCAAGGTCGGCGGCACCCAGGTCGTGGTGGACAACGACACTGCCAAGTCGCGTGGCTGGAAGGCCGGTTCGAGCTTCGTCGCGCACTACGAGGACGGCAAGTCCCAGCGGCTGACGGTCTCCGGTGTCTACGAGGGCAACGAGCTGATCCAGGGCATCCTGCTCGACAACGCGAACGTCACCCCGCACCAGACCGACCCGGCCGACATGCAGGTCCTGGTGAAGACGGCGGGCGGCGCGTCGAGCGCGACGAAGGACAGGCTGGAGAAGGCCCTCGGCGCCAACCCGGCCATCAAGGTCCAGGACAAGAAGGACCTCTCCAACAGCATCGCGAAGTCGTTCACGCTGGTCCTGAACATGGTCTACGGCCTGCTCGCCATGGCGGTGATCGTCGCGGTCCTCGGTGTCATCAACACCCTGGCCATGTCGGTCTTCGAACGCTCGCAGGAGATCGGCATGCTCCGCGCGATCGGCCTGGACCGCAGGAGCATCAAGCGGATGGTCCGCCTGGAGTCCCTGGTCATCTCCCTGTTCGGCGGCGTGCTCGGCATCGGCCTGGGTGTGTTCTTCGGCTGGGCGGCCGGCGAACTCCTCGGCACGAAGATGCCGACGTACGAACTGGTCCTGCCCTGGGCGAGGATGGCCCTCTTCCTCCTGCTGGCGGCCACGGTCGGCGTCCTGGCGGCGCTGTGGCCGGCCCGCCGGGCGGCCCGGCTGAACATGCTGGCGGCGATCAAGTCGGAGTAGCAGCACATGCGTTGGGGGCCCCGTCCGGCAACCGGACGGGGCCCCTTCGTACGTACGGGACTCACGACCCCCAGGTACGGGCGCGCAACGGCAGCCCGGAGTCTCCGCCCTCGGGTGTCCTGACCGCCAGCACCTGGTTGACGCCGATGCGGTTGCGCTCGAAGGCGAGGGCGCAGGCCGCCATGTACAGCCGCCAGACACGGGCACGGCCGGCGCCGGCCAGCCCCATCGCCCGTGCCCAGTCGGCCTCCAGGTTGGCCACCCAGCGGCGCAGGGTGAGCCCGTAGTGCTCGCGGATCACCTCCACGTCGCGCACCTCGAACCCGGCGCGCTCCAGCTGGGTGACGGTGCTGCCGAGCGGGGCGAGTTCGCCGTCGGGGAAGACGTAGGCGTCGATGAACTCGTCGACGCTGTACGAGGATTCGTCGCGCTGCGGCCGACGGGCGATCTGGTGGTTGAGCAGCCGCCCGCCGGGCCTCAGCAGCCGGTGGAGGTCCTCGGCGTACTCCAAGTACCGTTCCGCGCCGACGTGTTCGGCCATGCCGATGGAGGCGATGGCGTCGTAGGGACCGTCGGAGACGTCCCGGTAGTCCTGCACCCGGATCTCGATCCGGTCGGTGAGCCCTTCGCCCGCGACGCGCTTGCGGGCGTACGCGGCCTGCTCGTGCGACAGCGTGATGCCGACGACGCTCACGCCGTGCTCGCGGGCGGCCTGGATGGCCAGGGAACCCCAGCCGCAGCCGACGTCGAGCAGGCGCTGACCGGGCGTCAGGTCGAGTTTTTGGCAGATGAGTTGGAGTTTGTCGCGCTGGGCGTCCTCAAGGGTGGCGTCGGGGGTGGGCCAGTAGGCGCACGAGTAGACCATCGACGGGCCGAGGACGATCTCGTAGAAGTCGTTGCCGACGTCGTAGTGGTGGCTGATGGCGCGTCTGTCGCTGCGTTTGGTGTGCAGGTGGCCGCGGCTTCTGCGGACCTCCTCGCGGGGCGGGGCGGGCGGCAGCGGCAGCCCGGCGACCTTCACCAGCCCGCGGGCGGCGGCGCGCACCTCGGGGTCCCGCAGCATCTGTCCCAGGCTCCTGGCGTCCTCGTCGCGCTCCCACACGAACTCCGACATCAGATCGAGCACGGCGTAGAGATCCCCGTCGATGTCCAGGTCCCCGGCGACCCAGGCCCGGGCGAGCCCCAGCTCCCCCGGCTTCCACAGCAGCCGCCGTACGGCCCGGCGATTGCGCACCACCAGCGCCGGCGCGCCGGGCGGCCCCGCCTGCGACCCGTCCCAGGCGCGGATACGCACCGGGAGGGGGACTCCCAGCAACTGCTCGACGAGGCTCTTCAGCCGCAACGCGGCGTCGGCCATGGCGCACACCTCCATGACAGCGATCCCTGAATGTCCAACACCACGTAAACAAAAACAGGGCGGCTGCGCAGTCCCCCAGAGGCGTTACGGATCGGCAAAATACATGCATGCACCACAGACTTCTGGCCGCCGGAGGGCTCGGGACCGGACCCGGAACCCCCGGGAACGCCGAAGGACCCCCTGCACCACGGATGGCAGGAGGTCCTTCGATCGGTTCAGCGGCCGGAGGTCAGGAGGCCTTGGCCTTCTCGGCCTTGTCGGCCTTCTCGGCGGTCTTGCTCGCGGCGGGGGCCGGCGCGGGCTTGGCGGCCTCGTAGAACTCCTCGCGGGGGTTCTCCATGGCGCCGAGCGCGACGACCTCGCGCTTGAGGAACATGCCGAGGGTCCAGTCGGCGAAGACGCGGATCTTGCGGTTCCAGGTCGGCATCGCCAGGCCGTGGTAGCCGCGGTGCATGTACCACGCCAGCCGGCCCTTGAGCTTGATCTTCATCTTGCCCATGACGATCATCGCGACGCCCTTGTGCAGGCCGAGACCCGCGACGGCGCCCTTGTTGCCGTGGCTGTAGTCCTTCTGCGGGAAGCCCCGCATACCGGAGATCACGTTGTCACCGAGGACGCGTGCCTGACGCAGCGCGTGCTGGGCGTTCGGCGGGCACCAGGCGTTCTCGTTGCCCGCCTTGCGGCCGACGAGGTCCGGGACCTGGGCGTTGTCGCCGGCGGCCCAGATGTGGTCGGTGCCCTGGACCTGGAGGGTCGGGGCGCAGTCGACGTGACCGCGGGGGCCGAGCGGCAGGCCGTAGCGGGACAGGACCGGGTTCGGCTTGACGCCGGCGGTCCACACGATGGTGCTGGAGTCGACCTCGAGGCCGTTCTTCAGGACGACGTGGCCGTCGACGCAGGAGTCCATCGAGGTGGAGAGGTAGATCTCCACGCCGCGGCTCTCCAGGTGCTCCTTGCCGTAGGCGCCCAGCTTGGGGCCGACCTCGGGAAGGATCTTGTCGGCGGCGTCGACGAGGACGAACCGCATGTCCTCGCGGGACACGTTCTTGTAGTACTTGGCCGCGTCGCGGGCCATGTCCTCGACCTCACCGATGGTCTCCGCGCCGGCGAAACCGCCGCCGATGAAGACGAAGGTGAGCGCCTTGCGGCGGATCTCCTCGTCGTTCGTGGAGTCGGCCTTGTCGAGCTGCTCGAGAACGTGGTTGCGCAGGCCGATGGCCTCCTCGATGCCCTTCATACCGATGCCCTGCTCGGCGAGGCCGGGGATCGGGAAGGTGCGGGAGACCGCGCCGAGCGCGATCACCAGGTAGTCGAAGGGCAGCTCGTACGCCTCGCCGACCAGCGGGGCGATCGAAGCGACCTTGCGGTCCTGGTCGATGGTGGTGACCCGACCGGTGAGAACCTCCGCCTTCGGCAGCACGCGTCGCAGCGGGACGACGACGTGGCGCGGGGAGATGTTGCCGGCGGCGGTTTCGGGGAGGAAGGGCTGGTAGGTCATGTACGACCGGGGGTCGACGACCGTGACGGTCGCCTCGCCGTAGCGCATCTTCTTGAGGATGCGCCGAGCTGCGTACAGGCCTACGTACCCACCGCCTACTACGAGGATCCTGGGACGCTCCGTGGTGCTCATGCCATCGAGTATCCACCTGCCCCAGGGGGGTCGCTCGTGCGCCCCTTCACAAGCTCCGGCAGGGGGTGTGTTATTCTCCGCGATCCCCGTGACGCAGGTCATGGTGTGGCACGGAACCCCCGGTGTGGGGTGGCCCGTTGTCAATGCCGCGTGAGCTGCTTCTCTTGGTCGCCGGGCCACCTGTGAGGCCCCCGGAACGAGCTCTCGCGACACCCTCCCGAAACGTCCTCGACCCGCCGGTTTGAACACGTTCACCGAGCGCTCGAACCCCCGGAAGGGCCAACCGGACCACTTTCGTCGTCCGACAGGGCCGAATTCCTTGTGAAGAACTTCACGAACTTTCTCGGCGGGGCGTCTCCGAGGGCTCCCGGAGGGGCCTTTTCACCACCCCCCGGGACCGCTCATACGTTATCCGACCTGCTCAGCAGAGGGCTACCAGCCGGTAGTAAAGGAGAGCTATGCCACCGACCACGCGATGCCGTCGAGGATGTCGTGCTCGCTCACCACGACCTCCTCCGCCCCGATCCGCTCCATGATCGAGAGCAGTACGAGGGCCCCCGCCGCGATGACGTCGACGCGCCCCGGATGCATGGAGGGGACGGCCGCACGCTCGGCGTGGGTGGCGTGCAGCAGCCACTCGGTGATCTCGCGGACCTTGTCGCGGGAGACACGGGAGTGGTGGATGGCCTCCGAGTCGTACGCGGGCAGGTCCTGCGCGATCGCCGACACGGTGGTGACCGACCCCGCGAGCCCGACCAGCGTGCGTGCCTCGCGCAGCGGGACCGTCTCCTCGGCGAGGTCGAGGGCCCGCTCGATGTCGGCCCGCACGGCCGCGATCTGCTCCTCGGTGAGCGGGTCGGTGACGACGCCGTCCCGTACGAGGTGCCGCTCGGTCATCCGCACACAGCCGACGTCGACCGAGCGCGCCGCGCGCACGTGGTCCTCGCCGACGACGAACTCGGTGGAGCCGCCGCCGATGTCCACGACCAGGTACGGCCTGTCCAGGTGGTCGCTGCCCGTCAGCTCCTTGGTCGCGCCGGTGAAGGAGAACTCGGCCTCCTGCTCACCGGAGATGACCTCGGGTTCGACACCGAGGATGTCCACGACGCCGCGCACGAAGTCGTCGCGGTTCGAGGCGTCCCGCGAGGCCGACGTGGCCACGAACCGCACCTTCTCGGCGCCCTTCTCGCGGATCACCTCCGCGTACTCGCGGCAGGCCGCGAAGGTCCGCTCCAGCGCCTCGGGGGCCAGCCGCCCGGTCCGGTCCACGTCCTGGCCGAGCCGCACGATCGTCATGCGCCGGTCCAGCTCCAGCAGTTCACCGGTGGTCGGGTTCACATCCGCGACGAGCAGGCGGATGGAGTTCGTACCGCAGTCGACGGCCGCGACCCGGCTGAAACCGGACGGGACCATGGGGACGTACGAGAAGAAGCCGCTGCGGATCGCGGTGGGGTCGGCGACCTCGCCCTCCTCGCCGGGGAGTTCGTCCGCCGGGTCGGGGGCCTGGAGCGGCTGCACGCACGGTCCCTTGCGCCACCACTCCGGCAGCATCCCGATCGCCTCGTCGCCCAGCGGGTTGACGCCCGGACCAGCGGCCAGCGAGTGGCCCACCAGGACGTGCAGGCACTTCACCCGGTCCGGCATGCCGCCCGCGCTCGGGAAGCCCTCCAGCACCTCGATGGCGTCACGGCGCGCGATGTAGTCCTCGTGCGCGGCGCGGTACGCGGCGGCGAGCTCCGGGTCGGTCTGCAGCCGCTGCGTCATCTCCTTCATGACGCCGTTCGCCTCCAGCGTGCCGATCGCCGAGGCGGCGCGCGGGCACGTCAGGTAGTACGTCGTCGGGAAGGGCGTGCCGTCGGGCAGCCGCGGCGCGGTCTCGACGACGTCCGGCTGACCGCAGGGGCAGCGGTGCGCGATGGCGCGCAGCCCGCGCGGCGGCCGCCCGAGCTGCTGCTTGAAGGCCTCGACGTCCGCGTCGGTGGGCTCGGTGCGCGGAGTGGTCGGCGGGGGCGTTTCCATGCCTGTCTTTCTAGCCTGTCTTGTCGAGCGGTCGGTTCACTGGTCCGGTCGGTTCACTGGTCGGAGGCGTCGGACTTGTCGACGCCGTCCCAGACGTTCGCGTACCAGGGGCGGTCGGCCGCGCCCAGCTCGGCGCGCGACTGCTTGGCCGCGTGCGGGTCGACCACGATGTAACCGGTCTCCCCGGGCAGCACGTAGTGCAGCCGCTGCCGGATCTGCTGCTCGGCGTACGCGTCGTCCTTCCAGCGGGCCTTGAGGTCGCGCAGCTGCTCGACCCGCTCCCTGGCCTGCTCCTTCTGCCGCTGGAGATCGGCGATCTGGGAGCGCTGGGAGACGTACTGCCGCATGGGATACGCGAGGGCCACGATCAGCGAGCAAAGGACCAGGGCGAGGAGGGCCGCACGGCCGGTCAGGCGCGAGCGGCGGGCCTGCCGCTTGGTCTGGGAGCGGTAGACACGGGCCGCCGTCTGCTCGCCGAGCAGCTTGATCCTGGTCGCGGTGGAGAACCGGTCCCGGTCCTTCACGGCCATGTTCCCCGCCTCCCGTTCACACGTGCGTACGTCCCCGCACACGGTACGGGACCGGGTACGGGGACGTACGTACGACTGGCTAAGGCTTAACCCTTAGCGGCGCAGCCCTTGACGGCTCAGCCCTTGAAACGGGGGAAGGCGCTGCGGCCGGCGTACTCCGCGGCGTCGTCGAGGATCTCCTCGATGCGCAGCAGCTGGTTGTACTTGGCGACGCGGTCCGAGCGGGCCGGGGCGCCGGTCTTGATCTGGCCGCAGTTCACGGCGACCGCGAGGTCGGCGATGGTGACGTCCTCGGTCTCGCCGGAGCGGTGGGACATCATGCACTTGAAGCCGTTGCGCTGCGCCATCTCGACGGCGTCCAGGGTCTCGGTCAGCGAGCCGATCTGGTTCACCTTGACGAGCAGGGCGTTGGCGCTGCCCTCCTCGATGCCGCGGGCCAGGCGCTCCGGGTTGGTGACGAACAGGTCGTCGCCGACGATCTGGACCTTGTCGCCCAGCTTGTCGGTGATGACCTTCCAGCCGGCCCAGTCGTCCTCGAACAGCGGGTCCTCGATGGAGACGAGCGGGTAGGCCGCCACGAGCTCCTCGTAGTACTCGGTCATCTCGGCGGCCGAGCGGGACTTGCCCTCGAACTCGTACTTGCCGTCCTTGTAGAACTCGGACGCGGCGACGTCGAGCGCGAGCCCGATCTGCTCGCCGGGGATGTAACCGGCCTGCTTGATGGCCTCGATGATGAGGTCGAGCGCGGCGCGGTTGGACTCCAGGTTCGGGGCGAAGCCGCCCTCGTCGCCGAGGCCGGTGGACAGGCCCTTGGTCTTCAGCACCTTCTTGAGGGTGTGGTAGACCTCGGCGCCCCAGCGCAGCGCCTCGGAGAAGGACTCCGCGCCGATCGGGGCGATCATGAACTCCTGGATGTCCACGTTGGAGTCGGCGTGCGAGCCGCCGTTCAGGATGTTCATCATCGGCACTGGCAGGAGGTGCGCGTTCGGGCCGCCCAGGTAGCGGAAGAGCGGGAGGTCGCTGGCCTCGGAGGCGGCGTGGGCGACGGCGAGCGAGACGCCGAGGATGGCGTTGGCGCCGAGGGAGGCCTTGTTGTCGGTGGCGTCCAGGTCGAACATCGCCTGGTCGATCAGGCGCTGCTCGGTGGCGTCGTAGCCGACGAGCTCCGGGCCGATCTGCTCGATGACGGCGAGGACGGCCTTCTCGACACCCTTGCCCTGGTAGCGGTTCGGGTCACCGTCGCGGAGCTCGATGGCCTCGAAGGCACCCGTGGAGGCGCCGGACGGGACGGCGGCACGACCCGTGCTGCCGTCGTCGAGGCCGACCTCGACCTCGACCGTGGGGTTGCCTCGGGAGTCCAGGATTTCCCGGGCTACGACGACGTCGATGGACGGCACGAGCATCTCCTTCTTCAATGTGACGCGGCTACGCAGTACCGCAGTGGGCTCTGCGAGACGAGCCTAACCGGCTCGGGCCGATCGGCCAGCCGGTCGACCATCCCTTGGGCAGAACCGAGAGTAAATTGTTTCCGAACGGAACAAAAACCCACGTGGAAGCACACACAAAAAGCCCCGCCCCGGTGCGTACGGGGGAACACGCACCGAGGCGGGGAGCCCGTGGGGACGGGGGAGGCCCTCACGTGCCTCCACTATGAAGGACACGGATGTGTGGGACCTGTGGTTCAGCTACCAGCCGCACCAGTACTTCAGGTGCGGCCGCCGGCCCGCGACTACTTCAGGTGCAGCTGCTGGCCCGGGTAGATGAGGTCGGCGTCCGAGACGATGTCCTTGTTCAGCTTGAACAGCTTCTGCCAGCCGCCCTTGACGTCGTGCTTCTCGGCGATCGTGCTGAGGGTGTCACCCTTGACGACCTTGTACTCGCCGTCGCCCTTCTTGACCTTCTTGCCGGTCGGGGTGGTGACGGTCTTCTGGCTCTTGGCGGCCGGGCGCTCGGCGGAGCGGGAGGCGGCCTGCGAGTCGGACGAGCGGCTGGAGTCCGAGGAGCTGCTGCTCGAGGCGCTGCTGCCGTTGTAGGCGGCGCTGGACAGGCCCGTGCCGCAGACCGGCCAGGCACCCTTGCCCTGCGCGGCGAGGACCTTCTCGGCGACGGTTATCTGCTGCGCCTTGCTGGCCTGGTTGGCCTGGGCGGCGTACTGCGTACCGCCGTAGGCGGCCCAGGTGGAGGCGGAGAACTGGAGACCGCCGTAGTAGCCGTTACCGGTGTTGATGGACCAGTTGCCACCGGACTCGCACTGGGCGACCGTGTCCCACTCGGAGGCGGTGGCGGCAGAGGCGTTGCCGGCCGCCATCAGCGGGGCGGCGATGGCGACACCGGTGACGCCGGCCAGAGCGGCGACGCGGGTGGCCTTGGACGGGCGACGGTGCTTGCCCTTGCCGGAAAACAGCATGGTTGATCCCCTCACCGACGCCTGCGAGGTGAGCTGTCGGGTTCGGGCCGGTTGAGTTGCCCGGCCGCGCACCTCCCGGTGCACGGCTTAACCCCAAGCCGGTTCCAGCTCAACTGCTGGGCCCGGCACTTACCTTGGGTCCCCCGCTCCTGCCTACGGCGCTGTTAAGCGACGACTGTTCCCGTACGGCCGCTGGCAGGATTCGGCGTTGCGACAGACGGGGCTCGGGTTGCCGAGCGGTGTTGACCGTAGCCACGGAATCCGGGGAATTTCAAAGACGATCAGGGCTTCTGAGACTCATCCCACACTTTCACCAAAGCGGACATTAAGCCCGAAGTGTGACGCGAACTCTCGTTGTTTTTCGCCCTATTCGCTACCGAGTCGCAGGGTCTGACCGGCGACGATGCGGTTCGGGTCGGTACCGATGGCCTTCTTGTTCTTCGCGTAGAGCGCCCGCCATCCGCCGTCCAGGTCAAGGGAGTCGGCGATGGAGGCGAGAGTGTCGCCGGCCTGGACCCTGTACGAGCCGTCCGCACCGCTGTCGGCCTTGGACTTGTCGGCCTTGGACTTGTCGGACGCGTCGCCGTTGGCGCCGCGGTGGCGGCCGGTGCCGATCGCGCCGGTGTCGACGAGACTCCAAGAGCCCACCGCCTGCTCGGAGTTGTCCGAGTCGTCACCCTTTGTCTTGTTCGTGGATGAGCCGCCACTCCCCTGCGAGTCACCCGCGGCCGTCTCGGACGGGGAGGTGGAGGGCGAGGCAGATGAGCTGGATTCGGTGGAGTTGTCCGCTGTGTCCGCAGATGCGGAAGGGGAAGTGCTGGAGGCCGAATCGGAGGGCGAGTCGGACGATGAACTCGAGGAGGAATCCGACGAAGAGGAATCACCGGACGTATCGCTCGACGAGTTGGACAACCCAGCAGAGTCGGATGCACCGGATGAATCAGACGAGTCGGACGAACCAGAAATCCCGTCCAGAACACCCGTGTCGACGTCCGCCGAATCCGAGTCCTTGCTCAGCCCCGAGGTCAGTCCGCAGGTGTGGAACGCGCCGACGCCCTGGTCGTCCAGGAGCTTCTCGGCGACGGCTATCTGCTGGTTGCGGCTGGCCAGGTCGGCGCTGGGCGCGTAGTCGAGGCCGCCGTACCTGTCCCAGTGCTCCTGGGTCAACTGGAGCCCGCCGTAGAACCCGTTGCCGCTGTTCTCGCTCCAGGCGCCGTCGGTCTCGCACTTCGCGACCTTGTCCCACGTGGTGCCGTCGGCAGCGCTGGCGCCGCTTGCGGCGAGGAGTGGGATCGCGATGGCGGAGCCGGTCACTCCGGCCGCGACGAGCAGAGCCGGAGCCTGACGGGGGCGACGGTGTCGACCGTTCCCGGAGAGCATGCAGGGGCCTTTCGCGAGACAGCAGTGACCGGCGCGGCGCATGGTGCCCGGCACCGCGCTGGTCCGTGAACGTATCGGCTGCCGATCACTTGTCACAAGTTAATGCCGCGTAGATCACGTGAAGATCACAGACTTGAGCGCGTGTCACCTTTGACCGGTTCTCTGCGGCCGCGCATGCACCGGCCCGCTCCCGATACGGTCGTTGCGTGAACGTCCCCAACGCCGTCCCCGAACTCTTCACCTGGGAGTTCGCCAGCGACCCGTACCCGGCCTATGCCTGGCTGCGCGAGCACTCCCCCGTCCACTGGACGAAACTGCCCAGCGGGGTCGAGGCATGGCTGGTGACCCGCTATGCCGACGCACGTCAGGCGCTCGCGGACGGGCGGCTCTCGAAGAACCCCGACCATCACGCCGAGGACGCTCAGGGCAAGAGCAGGACCGGCATTCCGGGTGAGCGCAGCGCCAATCTGATGACGCATCTGCTCAACATCGACCCGCCGGACCACACCCGGCTGCGCCGCCTGGTCTCCAAGGCGTTCACCCCGCGCCGGGTGGCCGAATTCGCGCCGCGCGTGCAGGAGTTGACGGACGATCTGATCGACCGGTTCGCGCCGCACGGCGAGGCGGATCTGATCCACGACTTCGCCTTCCCTCTCCCTATCCATGCGATCTGCGACCTGCTCGGCGTCCCGCGCGAGGATCAGGACGACTTCCGCGACTGGGCGGGGATGATGATCCGTCACGGCGGCGGCCCGCGCGGCGGCGTCGCCCGCTCCGTCAAGAAGATCCGCGGCTATCTCGCCGAGCTCATCCACCGCAAGCGGGGCGACCTCGGCGACGACCTGATCTCGGACCTCATCCGCGCCTCCGACCACGGCGAGCACCTCACCGAGAACGAAGCCGCCGCGATGTGCTTCGTGCTGCTGTTCGCCGGTTTCGAAACGACCATCAACCTCATCGGGAACGGGACGTACGCGCTGCTGCGCAACCCCGGGCAGCGGGACCTGCTCCAGGAGTCGATCGAGCGCGGTGAGACCGGACTGCTCGACACCGGCATAGAGGAACTGCTCCGCTACGACGGCCCCGTGGAACTCGCCACCTGGCGCTTCGCCACCGAGCCCCTCACCATCGGCGGGCAGCGCATCGCCACCGGCGACCCCGTACTGGTCGTGCTCGCCGCGGCGGACCGCGACCCCGCACGCTTCGCGCAGCCCGACACCCTCGACCTCTCCCGCCGGGACAACCAGCACCTCGGATACGGCCACGGCATCCACTACTGCCTGGGCGCCCCCCTCGCCCGTCTCGAAGGCCGCACCGCCCTCGAGACACTGCTGCGCCGCCTGCCCGACCTCCGGCTCGCCGCCGACCCGGCCGACCTGCGCTGGCGGGGCGGGCTGATCATGCGTGGACTACGAGACCTGCCCGTGCGGTTCACCGCCGTCTGACCCGCCCCGGCCCTCGGTCTCCCTGATCGCGTCCCGATAGGCCCGGGCCGCCGCCCGCAGCGCCGCCTCCGGGTCCACGCCCTCCGCCTCGGCGCGCACCGCCAGCGCGAGCAACTCGTAGCCGATGCCCTCGACGTGCGGCAGCGGTACGGCCAGCCCGGCCGTCCGCACCCGCGAGGCCAGCTTCGACGCGAGGGCCAGGCCCGGCTGGCCCAGGGGGATGCCCTCCGTGAGCGAGGTGCGCTGCTTCTCTATCGCCTTCGTGCGCAGCCAGTGCTCCTTCACCTCCTCCGGCGTCGACGCGGTCTCGTCGCCGAAGACGTGCGGGTGGCGGTGGATGAGCTTGGTGACGATGCCGGCGGCCACGTCGTCGATGGAGAAGGGGGTGTCCCCTTCCTCGGCGCCGCCCTCCTCGGCGATGCGGGCGTGGAAGACCACCTGGAGCAGGACATCGCCCAGTTCCTCGCGCAGTTCGTCGCGGTCGCCCTCCTCGATCGCCTCGACGAGTTCGTACGCCTCCTCGATGCCGTATTTCGCCAGGCCCTTGTGGGTCTGCTGGGACGACCACGGGCACTCGACGCGGATGCGGTCCATGACCTGGACGAGGTCGAGGAGGCGGGCGCCCGGCAGGTCGTAGGAGGCGGGAAGAAGCTCCAGGTCGGGCATGCTCACGCGGCCCGAGCCGGCGAGGCGGGCGAGGCCGTCGGTCAGGGCCGGCTCGCCCTCGCCCGTCGCCACGACGACCACCGAGCGGCCGCCCGCGCAGGCCGCCACCAGCTCCTCGGCCGTCGGGGACGCCTCGTCGACCGGTATCCCCGCCTCCCGCAGATACGGCAGCTGCGGGTGCGCGCCGTCCGCGCACAGCACACGGTCGGCGGCGTGCAGTGCCTGCCAGGCCGGCCAGGACAGCAGGCCGGGGGCGACGCGGTGGCTGGTGGTGAGCAGGACGATGCGGCCGGGGGCGGCGGCCGCGCCGGGGTCCTGGTCGGAGGCGGGATCGAAGCTGGTTGCGTTCACGATTCGAAGCTAACGCACACCGCCGACGGCCCAGGAGTTATCCACAGGCGGTTGTCCACAGACGGTTGTCCAGGGGCCACAGACCGGTTCCGGCCCGCCGTACCGTTAGGCCGTCTGTTGCGTCCCCGTCGCCGTGACCTCGCGTACCCACGGGGTCTTCGTGTCGACGCGGCTGCTCTTCTGGACGTCCCAGGCGCCGTAGCGCGGGTTCAGGTCGACGTGGAGTTCCTTGGAGGCCTTGGACAGGGCGCTCCAGAAGGCCGGCTTGCTGGTGTCGGTGCCGAGTGCCTGGGCCAGCTTCTGCGCCTCGAGCTGGAGGCGGAGGTTGTCGTCGAGGCGCCGCGGGGCGACGCCGTACTGCTGGAGCCAGGCCGTCTCCAGCGCCTTCGAGCCGCCGACCTGCTGTTCCAGGCCGGTGCGCATCTGCTGGATCTCCCTGGGGGTGACGCTGACGTCCACGTCCTGGGCGGCGCGGTGCAGCACTCGGTCGAGGACCATCCCGTGCAGGGTGTCGCGGGTGAGGCTGCCGGTCTGCGCGACGGCCTGCTTGTACTGCGCCTCGTCCTTCACGGCCGACCGCTGTGCCGTGCGCACCTCGTTCACGCGGGTCTCCAGCTGCGCCACGGTGATCCGCTGGCCGCCGACGACGGCTGCCGCGCCGGGATGCGCGTCGCTTCCGCAGGCGGTCAGGAGGGGGGCCGCGGCGGCGATCGCTGCGGTGAGGACGAGCGCGGTGCGACGGCGGCGGTGCAAGGAAGCCTCCCGAGGAGATTGTGCGGCGGTGCACAAAGTCTTGCGGTGATCGATGGTAGGCAGTGGCCAAGCTCTGGCCAACCCATTCGACCAACGATTCACCACGACTTCGGGCACCGCCGCGCCCCGCCGCCTGCACGCGCGCGTGGCCAAAGGGTCAGCCGGTGATGGCCACCGGCGCGTCCCAGGCGTCCCGGTCCACGGTGATCGTGTAGCCGCCGCGCGTCTCCTTGCTGTTGACCATGTACTGGTGACCGCGGCTGTGACCGGTGAACTGGGTCGCTCCGAACGGCCAGTCCGAGGTCGTGGTGTTCTGCTTGTCCCACAGCGCGTACCAGAGGTTGCCCGGCAGGTCGGTCTTGTCCTTGGCGTTCGCGATGGCCTTCGCACTGGAGCTGGTGAAGCCGTAGTAGCCCGCGCGGTACGTCTTGGCGTGCAGCGCCTTGTCGAAGGCGCGCACATAGGTGAGCACGGCGTTGTTGCACGACGTGTTCGTGATGTCGTACGACTCCATGTCGAGGTAGATCGGGCTGCCCGCCTTCATCCCGAGCGCGGACGCCTTGGAGACGGCGTCGGCCGCGTCCTTCGCGCCGAGCGAGGCGGCGGTGGAGGCGGTGAGCTTCTCGGGGTTGGAGCCGGACTGGCACGGCGGCTGGGCGCCGACGTAGAGCGGGATGAGCTTCCAGCCGGCCGCGCTGACCGACTTCACCCAGGAGGCGGTGAGGTTGGGCTGGGAGCAGCCGCGGTTCTTGCCGCCGACGTAGACGGCGGCGGCGCCGTAGAGGCCGCCCTTCCAGGCCTTCATCGCGGAGAGGGAGGGCGCGGCACAGGTGTCGAAGGCGCGGCCGGTGTACGTCTTCTGCGCGGGCCAGGTCGTGGCGGCCATGGAGGTCTGCGCGGCGATGCCGGCTCCGGCGACGACGGCGGCACCGGCGACGGCCCACGTGATGTGTCTGCGTCTCTTCGACTGACGATGGCTGGACATGCGTGACCCCACCCCTGGTTGTGCTTGCTTCGTCGCGCCTGCTTCCTGGCAAAACGCACCGCAACCTATCCGGCGTCGTTCATGCGTGCGGGAAACATCGCCCCCGGTGGATCACAAGAGACTCTCAGGGAACGGCAAAATCTAGCCGCGCACCTGCCCCAGCCACTGCAGCGTCCGCCGTACCTCCGCCGCGAGCGGATGTGCGGGACCGCGCAGGCGTTCCACGTCCATCAGCAGCCGCGCCAGGGTCTCGTGGGCGGCGGCGCGGTCGCCGAGGGCGAGCAGGAGCTGGCCGATGCGGCGGCGGACGTCGTGCGAGAGCTCGGGGTCGCCGGCCACGTACTGGTTCTCGTAGTACGGCAGCAGCGCGCGGTACTCGGCGAGCGCGGCCGCCGGTTCGCCGAGCGACTCCAGGCACTGGGCGGCCTCGTAGCGGAAGCGGAGCGACTGCGGGTCGGCCTGGCCTGCCTCGGCGGCGCGCTCGTCGGCGAGGCGGCGCAGTTCGGGCAGCGCGCGCCGGTACTGGCCGTCGTCCATGAGCGTCGCCGCGTACTGCTTGCGCAGGGTGCGGACGACCGGGGAGTGCTCGCCGTGCTGTTCGGCGGCGGCGGGCAGGATCGCGCCGAGGATGTCGACGGCCTGGGTGATGCGGCCCTCCCCGAGGAGGCGCTTGACCTCGTCGACGGCACGCGCCACGTCGGGCTTCTCGGTCGCGGGCTCGACCGGCGTGGCGGGAGCGGGCTGGGGCGCGGGCGTACGCGCGCGGTCCGGCCAGGGGGCGTGCGGGCGCAGGAAGGGACGCGTGGGGTCGAGGGGCGCCCCGGTGGGCATCCCGCGCGCGGGCAGGAGCAGCGCCAGGTGCTCGTACACCTCCTGCGCGGACGCCGGGCGGTGCTGCGGGTCCTTGGCGAGCAGGCGCAGGACCAGGGCTTCGAGCGCCTCGGGGACCTCGGGGCGCAGGCGGCGCACGGGGACCGGGGGCTCGTACAGGTGCCGGTGCAGGACGCCCAGTGCCGTCGAGCCCGCGAACGGGACGTCGCCGCTGAGGAGTTCGTGCAGCAGGACACCGAGTGCGTACAGGTCGGTGTACGGGCCGACCGCGCCGCCCATGGCCTGCTCGGGCGCCATGTAGGCGGGCGAGCCGATGGGGGTGCCGGTGTGGGTGAGGCGGGTGGTGTCGGCGTCCATGACGGAGGCGACGCCGAGGTCGAGGACGGTGACCGTGCCGTCCTGCTTCACCATCACGTTGCGCGGCTTGAGGTCGCGGTGGACGATCGGCACGGCGTGCACGGCACTGAGCACGGCGCACAGTTGCGCGGCGACGGCGACGGCCCACTGCCAGGGGTACGGGTCGTGCTCGGCGAGGTGGTCGGAGAGGTCGGCGCCGTCCACGTACTGCATGACGAGGAACAGCTCTTCGCCCTCGCTGCCCGCGTCGTGGACCGTGACCAGGCCGGGGTGGTCGACCTGCGCGGTCACCCGGCACTCGCGCACGAAGCGGCGGCGCAGTTCGTCGGCCTCCTGCCCCGCCACCTTGTCGGGGCGCAGCAGCTTCACCGCCACACGCCGGTCGAGCCGTTGGTCGTACGCCGTCCAGACCTGGCCCATGCCGCCCTGACCGATGAGCGTGGACAGCGCGTAGCGGGCGGCGACGACCCGTCCTGCCGCCGCGGTCACCTTCCGCCCTCGTGGTTGCCGTCACCGTGGCCGGGGTGCTGGCGCAAGTAGTCGCTGAGCTCGTCGAGTTCGGCGCGCACCTGGTCGATGCGGGCGGGCGCGGGGCGCTGCGGGGGCGGCGGAACGGGGGTGTTGGGCGCGTGGGCGGGCATGGGCGCCACCGGTGTCTGCGGGTGCGTGGCCGCGTACGGCGACGCGGCCTGCGGGTAGCCGTAGCCCATTCCCGGGGCCGGGACCTGGGCCGGGGGCGCCGGATAGCCGGTGGGGTACGGCTGGTGGTGGTGGATGTCCGCGTACAGGTAGTAGCCGACGCAGGCCGCAGCGTTGAGCAGCAGGATGCTCATGCCCAGGTTGCCGTTCCGCGTGCTGAAGTCGTCGGTGTTGTCGGTGCTGAGGAAGCCGATGCTGATGGCCAGGACCGCCAACGACCCGGCGAAGATCCACCAGTCGCGGGGCTTGCGGGTCACGATCGCCGCCCGCAGCGTCGCCACCCACGCCAGGAATCCGATGCTGAGGATCGGCACCGCCACGAAGATCACGCGCAGCACGACCAGCACCGCGGTCGAGGGTCGACGCGGCGGAGGCGGGGCGTAGCCGTGGCCCTGCATGACTGCTCCTGGAGGCCTGATGGGGACGAACGTAAGTGCCGGGTCCGAGCGTATAGGCCGACAAGGACAACCGGTCCCGGGTTGTACCGAACCGTTGTCGCGCTGGTCACCTCCTACGACGACGCAGGCCGCTCGGAGTCCCGGCTTCCGCCTCAGCCGGGCGCGACCGTCCCGTCCGTCAGCCCGTCGTACATCCCGCGCACGAGTTGCTCTCCGAGCCTGCCCGCGTGCCTGAGCGCGCGCTCGAAGTCGTCGAGGGCGCGGAAGTGCGCACCGTAGCGCCGCTGTTCGCCGAGCGGGAGCCGGGGCAGTTGGAGGCGGCGCACGTCGAGGCGGGTGGCCGTGGACGCGTAGCTGCTGGCCTGGCGGTTGTTGGCGGTACCGCGCAGGAAGCCGGCGAGGAACCACGGGTCGAGCGCCGCGGGATCGGGGCGCAGGAGGACGAGGTTGCGCCCCAGTGCGGCGCCCGCGGTCGCGTCGTCGATCACGCGCGCGACGGAGCCGCCGCCGAGCACCGGCACGACGACGTCACCGGGCTGCGTCAGCACGGGCTCCTCCTCGCTCTCGGGGAGCGTCCCGGAGGGGTCCGTTCCGGCGAGGACGTCGTGGTCGGTGAGAACGGGCACGCGCGCGTGGCCGCCGTTTCCGCCGGTGCGCATCACCAGGGCTCCCCCGCGCGCGAGTTCACCGATGGTGGTGAGCGGCCAGCGGGGCGCGGGCTGTGCGGTGTCGGCGGGCGGCGGGGTGAGGTCGGCGGTCAGGCGCAGGGTCTCACCGAGGCGTTCGCGTACGTCGGTGAGCGCCCCCGCGCCGTCGGCCGCCGTCGCGGGCGGCAGGTGGCGGGCGGGGGCGAAGTCCACGTCGTCGTCGAGGAGTTCGATGACGGGCACGGAACGGGCCAGCCCGGGCCGTTCGTCGAGCCGGCCGGCCTGGTCGAAGGCGCGCCAGGCGTCGAGCACGGCCTCCCGCACGGCCCTCCAGTCCGGCCCGCCGCGCCCCTCCGTCGCGAACTGCCCCGCGTCGGCAAGCAGCAACTCCGGCTGCGCGGGCGCCCGGTCGGGCCGGCGCAGCACCCACAGGTGGAGCGGGATGTTGTACGGGGGTGCCGCGCCGACCGGCAGGGCGATGACGGCACGCAGCGCGCCGCGGCGCAGCAGGTCGGCGCGGATACGGCGGCCGGAGCGGCGGGAGGCGGCGGCGGGCGGCATGAGCAGGACGGCGGTGCCGCCGTCCTTGAGGCGGGCGAGCGCGTGCTGTACCCAGGCCAGCTCGGACTCGTTGCGGGCCGGGAAGCCGTACTCCCAGCGGGGGTCGTAGGCGAGTTCGTCGTGGCCCCAGTTGCGTTCGTTGAACGGCGGGTGGCACAGGACGGCGTCGGCGCGCAGCTCGGGGTAGGCGTCGGCGCGCAGGGTGTCGCCCGCGGCGCCGCGCACGGTGGCCGGGGCGTACAGGGCGAGCCGGAGCGCGGTGAGCGCGGCGAGGTCGGGGGCGCTGTCCTGGGCGTACAGCTCCTGGTCGGGGCGGGGCGCGACGGCGCGCAGGAGGGCGCCGGTGCCGCAGGCGGGGTCGAGGAGGGTACGGGCGGGGCCGGCGAGGTCGGCCATGAGGCCGGCGAGTTCGGCGGGGGTGAGCGTGTACTGGCGGGGGTTGGCGTCGAGGTGCCGGCCGAGCAGGAACTCGAAGGCCTGGCGGGCACCCAGCTCGGCGGCGAGTTCGGCTGCGCCGCGCAGGAGGGGGGCGGAGGGGAGGAGTTGGGGGCCGGCGGGGGCATGAACGGCGGGTGGGGTGTTCACGGGCTGGGGGCTGTTCACAGAGTGCGGGCCGTTCACGGAGCGTGGGCTGTTCACGGGGCGTGGAGCGTTCACAGCAGGAGGCGTGTGAACAGGTGAGGCCGCGTGCGTGGGCGGCTGAGTGTTCACAGCCGGCGTCGCGCCTTCGGCCGCCGCCTCGGTGTGAACACCTGACGCCGCGTCGGCCGGCGCCCCGCTGTGAACACCGCGCTGCCCGTGAACTCCGCGCGCCCCGTGCGCACCGTGAACGCCGCGCCTCCGGTCCACCGCGCCGAACCGCGGCACCAGCACCTCTTCCAGCGCCCCCGGCAACATCGCGGCCAGCCGCTCGTCCGACCCCGCGCTCACGTTCAACCACACGGTGGGCCGGTCATGGATGAGCAGCAGGACGCAGCCCGCGTGCGTCAACGCTGTGACCGGGCCCTCGGGGTGTCCGGCGAGCTGCTGCCAGACGCGTTCCCGCAGCGGGACCTCGGCGAGTTTGCCCTGCTTGCGCAGCCATGCCTCGACCTCGGCGAGTGCGAAGGACGGGCTCGTCTCGGTGCCGCCGACCGGCTTGGGGAAGTCGGCGTGCCGGCGGCGCCAGTTGCTGACGGCGGCGCGGCCGACGCCCGCGAGCCGTGCGATTCCGGCGGCGGTCACCTCTGTCGCGTTGTCCTGCACCCGGCCCGCTCCCCTCGTCACCCCACACGCCCGCTGTGACGCCGAGCATACCGACGTACGCAAGATCTACCCCTTCACGGCCGTGTACACAACCAAGACTGTGAACCATGTTGACTCGGTTCACACGCTCTGCTCTCATTGACCCATCGAACACAGCGACCGCCGAGCAGCGGCGATCGTCACGTCCGAGGGGGGACATCGCCATGGGTATGAAGGGCAAGATCGCGCTGGGCGCCGTCGTGAGTTTCGTCGTCATCGGCGTCGTATCGGCGAACGGGAACGGCAACGGAGACGGCTCCGCCTCCGACTCCGGCAAGCACTCTTCGGCCTCCGCTCAGAACGACTCCGGCGGCAAGAAGACGCAGGCCGCCGAGAAGAAGGCCGCGTTCGTGGGATACGGCGACTTCCGGGTCGGTTCGGACGTCAAGCCCGGCACCTACCGCACCACCGGCAACACCGACGGCATGTGCTACTGGGAGCGCGCCAAGGACGCCAAGGGCGAGACGGACTCGATCCTGGCCAACGACAATGTGAGCGGCACCAGTTACGTCACCGTCAAGGCCACCGACAAGATCTTCAAGTCGACCGGCTGCAAGGACTGGGAGGCGGTCGACCTCAAGGCCAAGGGCACGCCCGCGTCCACGATGGCCGGCGACGGCGGCATGTTCCGGGTCGGCGCCGACATCGCTCCCGGTACCTACCGGTCCACGGGCAACACCGACGACTCCTGCTACTGGGAGCGGGCCAAGGACGCCGACCACGCGCTCCGCTCGATCATCGCGAACAACAACGTGACCGGCACGGCCGTCGTGACGATCAGCGCCTCGGACGGCTACTTCAAGACGACCGGCTGCAAGGCCTGGAAGAAGACCGGCTGACCGAGCCCGCCCGGCTTCATCGCCACGACGTTCACCGCCAACACCTTTCACCGCCAACACCTTTCAGCACCAGCGCCGTCAGGCACCGCCCGCCTCCGGGCGCCACCGCCTTCAACCGCCACGACCGTCAGGCGCCACCGCCTACACCGTCACCACCTTCACCTTCACCTTCACCTTCATCACCGAGGAATCCCCATGCGTCGCACCGCACTTGCCGCCCTCTGCCTCGCCGCCGCGGCCACCGCGGGGCTCACCGCCTGCCAGTCCGGTCAGGGCAGGGCGGAGGGCACAACGTCCAAGTCCACCGAGTCCGCCAAGCCCAAGGAACCCTTCGCCGGCCTCACCGCCGACGAAATCGGCGACCGGGCCATGACCGCCACCACCGGCGCCTCCTCGCTCCGACTGAAGGGCGCCATCCAGGACGACGAGAGCGACGGCACGATCAAGCTCGACATGGCGCTGGACAAGAAGAACGAGTGCGCCGGGACCATGGGCATGGGCACCCAGGGCAAGGCCGACCTGATCAAGACCGGCGACACGGTCTACATGAAGTACGACGAGGCGTTCCTGCGCGAGCAGAGCAAGGGCGAGTCCAAGGCGGACGTCGACGCGGCCGTCGACATGCTGGCCGGGAAGTGGACCAAGATGTCCGCCAAGGGCTCGGACGCCAAGGACATCGCGAGCTTCTGCGACCTGGACACGGTGCTCGGCGGCGCCGAGGACGTCGGCTCGGGAGACTCGGACGGTTCGGACGGTTCGGGCGGCTCCTCCGACAGCACCGCCGACCCCACCGCGACCCGCGCCGGTACGGCCACGATCGACGGCAAGAAGGCGGTCGTCCTCAAGGTCAAGGACGGCAAGGAGCGCTACACGATGTACGTCGCGGCCACGGGCAAGCCGTATCTCCTGCGCCTGGACAGCACGGCCGAGGACCCCGGTTCCCTCACCTTCAGTGACTACGACGAGCCGGTCCCGGCGCAGAAGCCGACCGGCAGGATCGTGGACCTGGACGCGCTGGGCAGCTGAACCGCGGGCGCACCCGGGGCCGTACGAAAGGCCCCCGGACGGCTCACAGGCGGTGCCGCATCCACACGTTGGGCTCGACATACACCGCGTAGCCCCGCTCCGGTTCGCACCGCACCGGCACCAGTGCCCCGGGCACCTCGACGTCGCCCCGGGTGTCGAAGGGCAGCCCCGTCCAGCCGCGCCACTGCTCCAGCGAACCGGAGACGGTCATGGAGGCCGGTGCCACCCGCTCGACGGTCGCCCCCGCCCGGGCGTGCACGCGCAGCCACGGGTCGTGGGGCAGCCCGTCGGCGCGCACCCGGTGGGCGTACTCCTCGATCGGGGTGTGCGGTTCGAGGTGTTTGGCGCTCGGGCGGACCGGGGCGACGACCTCGGTGAAGCCGTGCGCGCGGGCGTTGTCGCGCATCGCGGAGAGCATCCGGGCGGACAGGCCGCGGCCCTGCACCTGCGGGGCGACGACGATCGCGATGGCGCTGACGGTGTCGGGGCGGACCCCGCGGCGCAGGTCCTCGAAGGCCCAGACGAGCACCTGGTCCCAGCCGCGGGCGGGCAGTTCGCCGCGGTCCTCGGCGGCGAGGGCGAAGGGCACGCTGTAGGCGTGGGCAACGACCTCGCCCCGCTCGTCCTCGGCGAACAGGACGTAGCCGGGAAGGTCGGTGGCGATCCGTCCGTAGTGGGCGTCGCCCACGAGGTCCTGGGTCACGAACTCCGGCCAGCTGTTGGCCATACCGACGACAGGCTGCACCATTTCGGGGCGCTCGGCGAGGCTCGACACCTTCAGCTCCATGCGGTCACCGTAGGCGGGAGAGCGACCGCCGGGAACCGCTACCACCGCGTCCGCTCTCCCTCAGCCTGCCCTCAACCCGCGCTCAGTCCGCGTGGAACCGGGACGGTGCCTTGGTCGGGTTGCCGCCGGAGGGAAGCTTCTGCCCCGGGCACGCCTTGAGCACCTTCTCCATCGCGGCCTTCTCCGCAGCGGTCACCCACAGCCCGTACTTCTTCTTCACGGCGACCTGGGCGGCGACATACGTGCACCGGAAGGACTTGCTGGGCGGCACCCACGTCGCCGTGTCGCCGTCGCCCTTGGAACGGTTGGTGCTCGCGTCGACGGCCAGGAGGTTGAGCGGGTCGTTGGCCAGGGCTATGCGCTTGCTGGCGTCCCAGTACTTGGCGCCCTTCTGCCAGGCGTCGGAGAGGGCGACCATGTGGTCGATGTCGACCAGGCTGCGGCCGCGCCGGTAGGTCACCTTCTTGCCCGAGTACGGGTCCGACTCCAGTACGCCGTACGACACTTTGCAGGTCCCGCCGGTGAACCTCACGTCCTTCAGGTCCCGTTTGAGGATGTCGTCCCGGGTGTCGCAGCTGTTGGAGTCGGTGTCCGCCCAGGCGGTGCCGAAGCGGTCCCGGGAGTAACCCGTCTTGGGCGCCCGCCCCTTCACGGTCAGCGACTCGGCGGCGGTGAGGGCGGCGCCCCCTCCCCCGGTCTCCTCGGGCCCGCCGGCCCCGGTCTTCGTCTCCGCCTTGCACCCGGCCACCGCGAACACCAACACGACGGCAGCCGCCGTCCCGCCCCTCAGACGCCTCACGCTGCGCCCCTCCCTTGCCACCCCGGTCGGCCCCGCACAGGGCGTCTTCCCTAGTACGACTTCCGCACACCGTAGCGACCGGGCGCACGGTGGCACTCAGGAGGTCCAGACCACAATCAGACCAAAGTGGGCATTACGCGCCCATCGGTCGTATCGTCGATGCTGAGTCACCTCGGGAAGGAGCTCTGGATGGGCATCTTCGACAGGTTCAAGAGCAACCGCCAGATGCAGGACAAGGCCAAGGACATGTCCGACGCGGCGGAACGGAAGGCCAACGAGAAGACGGGCAACAAGTACGAGAACCAGGTCGACGACGCCCAGCAGCGGATCGAGGGGCAACTCGGCATGGACCGCGACAGGCCCGACCAGCCGTAGCCCGACCGGCCGTAGTAGGAACACAGACCGACAGAGCAGAGCCGTCCGCGGACAAGCACCTCCCGCGGACGGCTTCGCATTGCCGGGATCCCCGGATGTTCGCGAGTACCGCGATCTCCCGGTCCCCGCGATTTGTGGGTCTACGACCCCAGAATCGACGTCAGGAACTCACCGACCCACCCGAGCAAGTCCCGTCCGACGAACGGCTTCCCGCCCACCTTCGAGGTCTTCGGGCGGGGTACCAGCACCTGGTGCACCGCCGGCTTGATGACCGTGCCCGGGTACAGGCGCTTGAGCCTGAGTTCCTGGGACTCCCTCAACTCCACCGGTGCGAAGCGGATGTTGTTGCCCTGCAGGACGATCTCGCCGACGCCGCACGCGCGCGCGAGCATGCGCAGGCCCGCCACCAGCAGCAGGTTCTCCACCGGTGCGGGCAACTTGCCGTAGCGGTCGACGAGTTCCTCGCGTACGGACCTGATGTCCTCCTCCGTGTTGGCGGAGGCGATGGCGCGGTAGGCCTGCAGGCGGAGGCGCTCGCCCGGTGCGTAGTCGTGCGGAACGTGCGCGTCGACCGGGAGCTCGATCTTGACCTCGAGCGGCGGCTCCTCCTCGACGCCGCCCTCCAGCTGGGCCCGGTAATCCGCGACCGCCTCGCCGACCATCCGTACGTACAGGTCGAAGCCGACGCCCGCGATATGGCCCGACTGCTCGCCGCCGAGCAGGTTTCCGGCGCCGCGGATCTCCAGGTCCTTCATCGCCACGTACATGCCCGCGCCCATCTCCGTGTGCTGGGCGATGGTGGCGAGGCGCTCGTGGGCCGTCTCCGTGAGCGGCTTCTCCGGCGGGTAGAGGAAGTACGCGTAGCCGCGCTCGCGGCCACGGCCGACCCGGCCGCGCAGCTGGTGCAGTTGGGAGAGGCCGAAGTTGTCGCCGCGCTCCACGATCAGCGTGTTGGCATTCGAGATGTCGATGCCGGACTCGACGATCGTGGTCGAGACGAGGACGTCGTACTTCTTCTCCCAGAAGTCGACGACGACCTGCTCCAGCGTCGACTCCGACATCTGGCCGTGGGCGGTCGCGATACGTGCTTCCGGGACGATCTCGCGCAGCCGGGAGGCGGCCCGGTCGATGGACTCCACCCGGTTGTGGATGTAGAAGACCTGGCCCTCGCGCAGCAGTTCACGACGGATCGCCGCGCCGATCTGCTTCTCCTCGTACGGCCCGACGAAGGTGAGCACCGGGTGCCGCTCCTCGGGGGGCGTGGTGATCGTCGACATCTCGCGAATGCCGGTGACCGCCATCTCCAGGGTCCTCGGGATCGGGGTCGCGGACATCGTCAGGACGTCCACGTTCGCGCGCAGCTTCTTCAGCTGCTCCTTGTGCTCGACGCCGAACCGCTGCTCCTCGTCGACGATGACCAGGCCCAGGTCCTTGAACTTGGTCTCCGAGGAGAACAGGCGGTGCGTGCCGATGACGATGTCCACCGAGCCTTCCCGCAAGCCCTCAAGGGTCGCCTTCGACTCGGTGTCCGTCTGGAAGCGCGACAACGCCCGTACGTTGACCGGGAATTGCGAGTAGCGCTCGGAGAACGTCCCGAAGTGCTGCTGGACCAGGAGGGTCGTCGGGACGAGGACCGCCACCTGCTTCCCGTCCTGGACCGCCTTGAAGGCGGCGCGGACCGCGATCTCCGTCTTGCCGTAGCCGACGTCGCCGCAGATCAGGCGGTCCATGGGGACCGACTTCTCCATGTCGTCCTTGACCTCGGCGATGGTGGTCAGCTGGTCGGGGGTCTCCACGTACGGGAAGGCGTCCTCCAGCTCGCGCTGCCAGGGGGTGTCCGGGCCGAAGGTGTGGCCGGGGGCCGCCATGCGCGCGCTGTACAGCTTGATCAGGTCGGCCGCGATCTCCTTGACGGCCTTCTTCGCGCGTGCCTTCGTCTTCGTCCAGTCGGCGCCGCCCAGGCGGTGCAGGGTCGGGGCCTCACCGCCGACGTACTTGGTGATCTGCTCCAGCTGGTCGGTGGGGATGTACAGACGGTCGCCGGGCTGGCCGCGCTTGGCGGGGGCGTACTCGACGACCAGGTACTCGCGGGTCGCGCCCTGCACCGTGCGCTGCACCATCTCGATGTAGCGGCCGACGCCGTGCTGCTCGTGGACGATGTAGTCGCCCGCCTCCAGGGTGAGCGGGTCGATGGTCTTGCGGCGGCGGGCCGGCATCCGGGCGCCGTCCTTGCCGGCCGCCTTCTGGCCGGTCAGGTCGGTCTCCGTGAGCAGGGCGAGCCGCAGCGCCGGGTCCACGAAGCCGTGGTCGATCGAGCCGCACGCCACGTGCACGACGGAGGGGGAGATCTCCCCGAGCTCCACGTCCAGGCGGGCCGCGATGCCCTCGCCGCCCAGCACCTCGACCGTACGGGCAGCCGGGCCGTGGCCCTCGGTGACGTACACCGTGCGCCAGCCGTCGGCGAGCCAGCCCTTGGTGTCGGCGAGGGCCTTCGCGGTGTCGCCGCGGTAGGTCTCGGGGGCGTGCATGCCGAGCTTGAGCGTGTCGGCGTCCAGTTCGAGGTCTGCCGCGAACGGGGACACCGACCACCACATCATGTCCAGCTCGCGTGCCCGGTCGCGGACGTCCGCGATGGACCGGAGCGAGGCGGCACCCACGTCGATCGGGGCCTCGCCGCCGCCCGCGGTCGCCGCCCAGGACGCCTGCAGGAACTCCTGACTGGTGGCGACCAGATCGGCGGCACGCGTGCGTACCCGCTCCGGATCGCATACGACGGCCATCGCGCCCTTGGGCAGGACGTCGAGCAGCAACTCCATGTCGTCGACCAGGACGGGCGCGAGGGACTCCATGCCCTCGACGGCGATGCCCTCGGCGATCTTGCCGAGCAGCTCGCCGAGTTCGGGGTGCTGCTCGGCGAGGGCACGCGCCCGCGCCCGTACGTCGTCCGTCAGCAGGAGTTCACGACAGGGCGGCGCCCACAGGCCGTGATCGGCCACCTCCAGGGACCGCTGGTCGGCGACCTTGAAGTAGCGGATCTCCTCGACGTCGTCGCCCCAGAACTCCACACGCAGGGGGTGTTCCTCGGTGGGCGGGAACACGTCGAGGATGCCGCCGCGTACGGCGAACTCGCCGCGCTTCTCGACGAGCTCCACGCGCGCGTACGCGGCGGCCGCGAGGGCCTCCACGATCTCGTTCAGGTCGGCGGTCTGGCCGGTCCGCAGGGCGACCGGTTCCAGCTCCCCGAGGCCCTTGACCTGCGGCTGCAGCACGGACCGAACAGGCGCTACGACCACGGAGACCGGGCCGGTCTCGGGGTCGTCGGGGCGGGGGTGGGCCAGGCGGCGCAGGACGGCCAGGCGGCGTCCCACGGTGTCGCTGCGCGGGCTCAGCCGCTCGTGCGGGAGGGTCTCCCACGACGGGTACTCCACGACCCCGTCCGGTGGCAGCAGCGAGCGCAGGGCGGCCGCCAGGTCCTCCGCCTCGCGGCCCGTCGCCGTCACCGCCAGCACCGGGCGGCCGGTCTCGCGGGCCAGTGCGGCCACGGCGAAGGGGCGGGCGGCGGGCGGGCCGACCAGGTCGACATGCATGCGGTTGCCGTCCGCGGCCGCCTTGACGGCTTCCACGAGGGCGGTGTCCTTGACGACGGCGTCGAGCAGACCGTGCAGGCTCATTCGGGGGCGGCTTTCGTCCGGGGGCGGGCAACACGAAGGGCCCGACGCGGTGACCGGCCGGGGGGTCTCCAGCGTACGTCGGCGCCCGCGCGGGTGCCGGTGCCTGTGGACAACGCCGGTTCTCAGGTGCCCGGCGTGCACATGGCCGTCCCTGGGGGCTGCCCTCTTGGGGACGGGCACTTCGGCCTGAACGGCCTCGTCCTCAAAACGCCGGACGGGCTGAAGGATGCCGACCGGCGTCGCACAGTGCCCCTCGGCCCGGCGAACAGCCCAAGGGCACCCTCAGCCCGGAGAACAGGCGGAGAGCAGCCCCGAGAACAGCGCCGGAGCGCAGCCCGGAGAAACCACGGATACAGCCCGGTGCCGGCGAGTCCCCCAAGACTCGTCGGCACCGGGCCTTCCCCCGCAACCCCCGTCTGCGGTGGCTGTGAAGCGATCGCTACTCGGTGGCGATCGCGTTGAGGACGTTCATCCGGCCCGCCCGGAACGCGGGGATCAGGGCCGCGACCAGGCCCACGAAGGCCGAGCCGAGGAAGACCGCGATCAGGGTCGGCCAGGGGATCTCCAGGACCTTCAGGCCCTCCAGGGCGAGCAGCTTCTGGGCGGTCGCGCCCCAGCCCATCCCGAGCCCCAGGCCCAGCAGGGCGCCGAAGAGGGCGATCACCACCGACTCCATGCGGATCATCCGGCGCAGCTGCCGCCGCGACATACCGATCGCCCGCGTCAGGCCGATCTCCCTCGTCCGCTCGACCACCGAGAGGGCCAGGGTGTTCACGACACCCAGGATCGCGACGATGATCGCCAGGCCCAGCAGGCCGTAGATCATGTTCAGCAGCTGGCCGATCTGGTCCTTCAGCGCCTGCTTGTAGTCGGTCTGGTCGCGCACCTTGTACTGCGGGTAGTCGTGCAGCGAGGACTTCAGCGACTTGTACGCGGTGTCCGTCTGCCCGTCCTTGGCCGTCGCGAAGACCAGCTGGTCGAGCGGCATCTTGTCGGCCGGCACGTACTTCGCGAGCGTGGCGATGGAGATGTACTTCGAGCCCGCGTCGATCAGTCCGTCGTTACTGGTGATGGCCCGGACCGTCAGGCTCGCCGTGGCGCCGTCCTTGAACGCGATCCTGATCTTCGAGCCCAGGTGGACGCCGTGGGCCTTGGCGAACTTCTCGTGCACGGACATCGAGTCGGGCAGATAGGCGTCCTTGAGTTTCCCCGCGACGGTCTTGACACGCAGGTCGGTCGCGTACGTCGGGTCGGCCGCCGTGATGTCGGTGTCCTTGAGCGTCTTGCCGTCGGGCGTGGTGTAGTCGGCGCTCGTCGTCTTGTACTCGGTGACCCGGGACAGCCCCGGCGTCGACTTCACGGCCTTCACGGCCTGCGGGGTGATCATCTGGCCGCCGTCGGACTGGATGATGAAGTCCGTGCCGACGGTCTTGTCGAGCTGGTCGGTCGCCGAGGCGACCATGGAGGAGCCGACCACCGACAGGCAGGCGACCAGGGCGAGCCCGATCATCAGGGCGGCGCCCGTGGCACCGGTGCGGCGCGGGTTGCGCAGCGCGTTGCGTTCGGCCATCCGCCCGACCGGCCCGAAGGCCCGCAGCAGTACGGCGCCCAGGACGCGCACCACGGCTGAGGCGAGGATCGGGCCGATGACGACGAAGCCGATGAGGGAGAGCACGACGCCCAGGCCGAGCCAGAGCGAACCGTCGCTCGCCTTGTCCACGTTCGCGGCCAGGTAGAGGCTGTAGCCGCCGGCGCCGGTCAGCACCGTGCCCACCAGGGCCCGTATCCGTCCGGCCCGTGCGTCGGCCGGAGCACCGGCGTCGCGCAGCGCGGCCATCGGGGAGACCTTGCCGGCCCGGCGGGCGGGCAGGTAGGCGGCGAGGACGGTGACGACGACGCCGAGCAGGACGCCGACCACCGGGGTCGTCCAGGCGACCGTCAGGTCACTGGTCGACAGGTGCATGCCCATCTGGCCCATGAGCTTCATCAGCCCGACCGCGAGGCCGACACCCGCGCCGACACCGAGGACCGAGCCGAACACGCCGAGCAGCAGCGCCTCGACCAGCACCGAGCGGTTGACCTGCTTGCGACTGGAGCCGATGGCCCGCATCAGGCCGATCTCGCGGGTGCGCTGGGCGACCAGCATCGAGAAGGTGTTGATGATCAGGAAGATGCCGACGAGGAAGGCGATCCCGGCGAAGCCGAGCATCGCGTACTTCATGACGTTCATGAAGCCCTCGACGTCCTTCTGGTTGGCGTCGGCGGTCTCCTTGGCCGTCTGCACCTTGTAGTCGGTGCCGAGCGCCGACAGCACGTTCTTCTTCAGCTGCGGGTCGGTCACACCGGAGGCGGCCGTGACGTTGACGTTGGTGAAGACGCCGGTCCTGCCGACGAGCGTCTCCTGCGCCGTCTTCGTGTCGAGGTAGAAGATCGCCGCACCGGGGTTGGTGACCTGGAAGTCGGCGATGCCGGAGATCTTCGCGGTGTGCGTGCCGACCGCGCTGATCACGCCGAGTTCGTCACCGAGCTTCAGGTGGTGCTTGTCGACGGTGTCGGCGTCGACCATCACCTGGTCCGGGCCCTTGGGCGCCGCACCGGAGGTGATCTTCATGGTGCGGGCGTCGTTGGCGTTCCAGCTGCCGACGATGGTCGGGGCGCCGCTGGACGGCGACAGGTTGTCCTTCTTGGAGTCGACGACGGTCACCGAGGTGGAGAAGACGGTCCCCTGCGCCGACTTCACCCCCTGTGCCGCGCGCACCTTGCCGACCACGGAGGCCGGCATGACCGGCGGCCGGCCGTTGTCGGAGGTCGTCTCACCGCTGTCCGAGGCGCCCTTGCCGCTCACCGTCACGTCGGACGACGTCGCCTGGAACAGCTTGTCGAAGGTGGTGTTCATGGTGTCGGTGAAGACCAGCGTCCCGCAGACGAAGGCCACCGAAAGCAGCACGGCTATGGCCGAGAGGGCCATCCGCCCCTTGTGCGCGAAGAAGTTGCGCATCGATGTCTTCAGGACGGTCATGACGTACGCCCCCGGGCGTCGAAGTCCTTCATGCGGTCGAGGACGGCCTCCGCGGTCGGCTTGTACATCTCGTCGACGATCCGGCCGTCGGCGAGGTACAGCACACGGTCCGCGTACGAGGCGGCCACCGGGTCGTGCGTGACCATCACCATGGTCTGGCCCAGCTCGTCGACGGACCTGCGCAGGAAGCCCAACACCTCTGCGCCCGCACGGGAGTCGAGGTTTCCGGTCGGCTCGTCACCGAAGATGATCTCGGGCCGGGCGGCCAGCGCACGGGCCACGGCCACGCGCTGCTGCTGACCGCCGGAGAGCTGGGTCGGCCGGTGCTTCAGCCGGTCGGAGAGGCCGACGGTGTCGACGACCCGCCCCAGCCACGCCCGGTCCGGCTTCCGGCCCGCGATGTCCATGGGCAGCGTGATGTTCTCGAGCGCGTTGAGCGTCGGCAGCAGGTTGTACGCCTGGAAGATGAAGCCGATCCGGTCCCGCCGAAGCTGCGTGAGCTTCTTGTCCTTGAGCCCGGTGATCTCGGTCTCGTCGAGATGGATCTGACCGCTCGTCACGGTGTCGAGCCCGGCGAGGCAGTGCATCAGGGTGGACTTGCCGGAGCCCGAGGGCCCCATGATCGCGGTGAACTGTCCGCGGGCGATGTCCACGTCGACATGATCGAGGGCGACGACGCGGGTCTCACCGGCCCCGTACGCCTTGACGACCTGCCGCGCCCGGGCGGCAACGGCCGTACGCCCTCCAGTGCCCCCGTGCCTGGGAATGGTCACGGCCGAAGTCATGGTAATTCTCCTATGTCGGTCATACGTGAGACGCACGAGTGCTGCGCCTGGTCCGTTCGGAGCTGCGGTGCGATGCGGTACGACGTTGAGTCTGCTGCCGGGGAGGTGCTTCGCGCGCTGGTGCTCAGCACCCTCTTCTACGGGGGAAAACCCCACCCCCGACGGTTCGGTCAACCGCCCCCCGGCCGCTCCCCAGCGGCATAAAGCCAGGTTAAGGACGCCCCGTGCCCCGTCTCGTCCTCCGGCGGTACGAACCCTCCCCGGGCCGTAGTACGGAGGAACCCCTAGGGGCAGTCCACCGTCGGGTGGAGACGTTCTCGGGGTTCGTTCCACCCTCCGGCCCACTCACCTTCCACCCTGCCGCGACGTGAGGGTCAAGTGGGAAGCTGTCCGACGGCAGATAGATGCAAGGGGAAGGAATCCTGTGGACCAGGGGGACAGCGTGGATCAGGGGGACACCGAGATACGCGCCGAGGCGGCGGATCGCCCACCGGCCTCCACCGGCCGCAGGGGCGCCGTCGTCGCCGCGCTGATGCTCGCCATGGCGCTCGCCGCCCTCGACTCCACCATCGTCTCGACGGCGGTCCCGCAGATCGTCGGCGACCTGGGCGGCTTCTCCGTCTTCTCCTGGCTCTTCTCCGGCTATCTGCTCGCCGTGACGGTGACGCTCCCGGTGTACGGCAAGCTGTCGGACACCTTCGGCCGCAAGCCGGTGCTGATCGCGGGCGCGGTGCTGTTCCTGCTGGGTTCGCTGCTGTGCGCCGTCGCCTGGAACATGGGCGCCCTGATCGCGTTCCGCATCGTCCAGGGCCTTGGCGGCGGAGCCCTGCAGGGCACGGTGCAGACGCTCGCGGCCGACCTGTACCCGCTCAAGGACCGCCCCAAGATCCAGGCCAAGCTGTCCACGGTGTGGGCGGTGTCGGCGGTCGCGGGCCCCGGCGTCGGAGGCGTCCTCGCCGCCTACGCCGACTGGCGCTGGATCTTCCTCGTCAACCTCCCCATCGGAGCGGTGGCGTTGTGGCTGATCGTCCGTCATTTGCACGAGCCGCAAAGGAAGTTGACCGAGCGTCCCCGCATCGACTGGGCGGGCGCGCTCGCGGTGTTCGCGTGCGGGGGTGTCCTGCTGACGGCGCTGGTGCAGGGCGGAGTGGCGTGGCCGTGGCTGTCGGCGCCGTCAACGGCCTTGTTCGCTGCGGGACTTGCACTGGTGGGGGTCGTGGTCCTGGTCGAACGCCGGGCGGCCGAGCCGATCATCCCCGGGTGGGTGTGGCGCCGCCGTACGATCGCCGCGGTCAATCTCGCCCTGGGTGCGCTGGGGTTGCTGATGGTGGCGCCGAGCGTGTTCCTGCCGACGTACGCGCAGTCGGTGCTGGGCCTGGCCCCGGTGGCGGCCGGCTTCGTGCTGTCCGTGTGGACGCTGAGCTGGCCGGTGTCGGCGGCCCTGAGCCAGCACGTGTACCGCAGGATCGGCTTCCGCAACACGGCGATGCTCGGCATCGGGACGGCGGCGCTGATCCTGCTCGCGTTCCCGTTCCTGCCCTACCCGGGCCAGGCGTGGCAGCCGGCGCTGCTGATGCTGTTCCTGGGCGGGGCGCTGGGTCTGTTCCAACTCCCGCTGATCGTGGGCGTGCAGTCGACGGTGGGATGGGCGGAGCGCGGCACGACGACGGCGTCCGTACTGTTCTGCCGCCAGACCGGCCAGACGATCGGCGCCTCGGTCTTCGGCGCTGTCGCCAACGGGGTGCTGGCCTCCCGCCTGGGCGGCACCGGCGACCTGGACTCGGTGACGCGGGGCCTGGATTCGGGTGCCGTGCCGGAGGCGACGCGACGGGCGGTCGCGGACGCGGTGCACGCGGTGTACCTCGGCGCGTTCTGCGCCGCGGTGCTGGCTTTCCTGGTCCTGCTGTTCCTCGCACCGCGCCGTTTCCCGGTGCTCAAGGACTGAACTCCCCCGCCAAAAATCTGAGTTAATCCGGGTAACACCCGAGGTCAGCGTAGTAAGCGCATACCGACCAATCAGTTTGGTGAAAAGCTCGCGTTTTCGCCATACCGGCGAGTAGCGTGCGTGGCTCCGCACGCCCCCCACCTCCCTGCGGTCCCCCGCACAGGACCCGAGCCACGCAAGGAGTACCGGGATGTCCTACGACCAGTCCCCGTCGTACCCGTACCGCCGTCCACCGCAGAACTCGTCCCCGCCGTACGACGCCACGTTCCCGTGGCAACCACAACCGCCCGCCGCGCCACCCGAACCCACGAGACGGCGCCGGCCCTCCGAGCCCGCGCTCGGTCACCACAGCGACCTGCGGATCCTGCGCAGCGCGTACCGCTGGCAGCGGCGCACCGCCACCCTCGCCGCACTCGGCTACTTCACGCTGTTCCTGATCCTCTCGGCGTTCGCGCCCTCGTTCATGACGAGCACCGTCACCGACGGGCTGCCGACCGGCCTGCTGCTCGCCCTCGTCCAGATCCCCGTCACCTGGCTGGCGATCGCGCTGTACGAGCACACGGCCCGCCGCTACGTCGACCCGATCGCGGACCGCATCCGCAAGCAGTCCGAACTGGACGCCAAGCGGGAGGCGGCACGATGACGAACGGTTTCAGCGGCAACGCCCAGGCCATGTCCCTGGTCGCCTTCTCCACCGTCGCCGCGATCACCCTGCTGCTGTGCGTGATGACGGGCCCGGACGGCGACGACCTCGACGAGTTCTACACCGGCTACAACTCCCTCTCCCCCATGCGCAACGGCCTCGCGATCGCCGGCGACTACATCTCCGCGGCGAGCGTGCTGGGCACCGGCGGCGTGATCGCCCTGTGCGGATACGACGGGATCGCGCTGGCCCTGAGCACCGCCCTGTCGCTGATGCTGCTGATGTTCCTGCTGGCCGAACCCCTGCGCAACGCGGGCCGGTTCACCATGGGCGACGCGCTCGCGCGACGCATGCCGGGCCGCACCGTGCGCATCACCGCGTGCGTGGTCACCATCGCCGCGCTGATGCCGCTGATGCTGGTGCAACTGGCGGGCACCGGGCAGCTGCTGGCGTTCATCCTGGGCTTCTCCGGCGACTCGCTGAAGACCGGCTGCATCATCGGGCTCGGCGCGCTGATGATCAGCTACGCGGCGATCGGCGGCATGAAGGGCACCGCCCTCATCCAGATCCTGAAGATCGTGATGCTCCTCGGCTCGGGCGCCGTGGTCGCCCTATTGATCCTGCACCGCTTCGGTTGGGATCCGGGCGCCCTGTTCAACGCGGCCGCCGCACAGAGCGGGGTCGGTTCGTCCTTCCTGCACTCGGGGCTGCAGTTCGCCGGCGGTGCCAACCCCCGCCTGGACATGATCACTTCGGAGCTCACGGTCGTCCTCGGCGGCGCCTGCCTGCCGCACGTCACCATGCGCATGTACACCGCGCGCAGCGCCCGTCAGGTGCGGCGCTCGATGTCGTGGGCGGTGTCGTCGGTGGTGCTGTTCGTGCTCATCATGACGGTGGTCGGGTTCGGCGCCACGGCGCTGATCGGACGCGCGGTGATCGCGCAGGCGGACCCGCAGGGCAACACGGCGTACCTGCTGGGCTCACAGGCGGCGTTCGGCCCGGACGTGTCCGCGGCGGAAACGTTCCTGTTCACCACGGTCACCACGGCGATCTTCCTGACCGTGCTCGCCTCGGTCGCCGGCATGATCCTCGCCTGCGCCAACTCCCTCGCGCATGACGTCTTCGCCACGCGCGTGCAGGAGATGTCACCGCGCCGCGAGATGACGGTGGCCCGGATCTCGGCCCTCGCGGTGGGCGTCCCGGCGATCCTGCTGGCCACCCTGGTCCAACACCGCAGCCTGCAACCCCTGGTGACGCTCTCGTTCTGCCTCGGCGCCTCCGCCATCGGCCCCGCCCTGGTCTACAGCCTCTTCTGGCGCCGCTACACCCGTACGGGCCTGCTGTGCACCCTCATCGGCGGCACCGTCGCGGTCCTGCTCCTGATGCCGGGCACCAACCTGGTCTCCGGCTCCCCCGCCTCCGCCTTCCCCGACGCCGACTTCAACTGGTTCCCGTTCACGACGACCGGCCTGGTGACCATCCCCCTGGGCTTCGCCCTCGGCTGGCTGGGCACGGTGCTCTCCGGCCGCCGGGCGTCGGAGGAACAGCGGCGGCAGTACGAAGCGGTGGAGGGGTGGATTCTGGCGGGGGCGGTGCGCAGGAACGGGTGAGGTGCGGCCGGGGCGGACACGTCCGGCCGGCCCATGCCCGTGGGACGGGGCAGCGCGCGGTGTCGACCGCGCGCCGCCCCGCCCCACCCGTCACTCCCCCGACGCCGACCCCGTCAACGCCGTAAGACTGTTGCGTACGTTGTCCATCTGCGCCTGCACGTCGCCGGACCGCTCCTGGTGCTCCCGCAGCACCTGCTCCGTGTCCCGGGCGATCTGCTCCTCGCGCAGCCGCGCTCCCGCGAGGATCTCGGCGGCACGCGCGCCCGCCTCTTCCTGGGAGCGCTCGGCGAACTGCTCCGCCTCGTCGAACACCCGCTTCGCCTCGGCCAGTTCCGCCTTCGCCCGAGCCAGTCGCTCGGTTCCCCGCACATCGCGCGCGGCCAGGCGCTCGGCCTCGATCTCCTTCATCTCGGCCCACCGCTCGGCGAACTCCTTGGCCTGCTCGGCGAGCATCGCGGCGGTGCGCTGACGCACCTCCCGGAGCGCGGCCAGCGCCTCACCCCGGGCCGCCTTCACCGCACGCCGTGTGCCGATCCGGAACCCGTCGGCCTCGGCGTGCGCCGCGTTGAGCCGCTGGCGGGCTCGTTCGTCGGCCTCGGCGAGTACGGCGTCGGCGTGCGCCTGCGCGGCATCGGTCACGCCGGTCGCGCACTGCTGCGCCGCGTCCACGACGGCCTGCGCCTCCTGCCGACCGCGCTGCCGCACGGCCGCGGCCTCCTCCTGTACGGCCTGGAAGAGGTGCCGCGCGCCCTCCCCGAGCGTCTCGTAGGTCTGCGGGGCCAGCTGCGCCACCGTCTCCTCCAGCAGCGCGGCGTCCTCCTCCATGTCCCTGGCGAGCACGGTGAGACGGGCCGCCCGCTCCCAGGCGGCGTCCCGGTCCAGGGAGAGGGCGTCGGCGAAGGCGTCGACCTGATCGGGACAGTAACCGCGCCCCCGTACGACCCAGAAGCCGTGGGGCGAGACCGATGCGCTGCTCATCCTGGAACCCCTCTCCGCCGAACCCTGCGCCGAACTCTCTGCCGAACGGGCGCGAGACGACGATTTCGCGCACATCTTGATATATCGGACGTAAGTGTTCATAACGCGACACTCCGGGCGGGGGGTCTCGGCCGGGACGCACACGAAAGGGCCGGGCCGGTCAAACGACCGGCCCGGCCCCTCGTGATCCCTCGGGATCGGGTGTGTCAGCGGTGGCGCCTCACAGCAGTCCGTCCCACATCTGCTCCAGCAGCACCGACCACCAGCTCTCCGGCGAGCCGAGCGCCGCCGGGTCGAGGGAGGCCAGCTGGGCCTGGAAGTCGACGGTCCAACGGCCCGCCTGCTCCTGGTTCAGGCCGAACCGCAGCCGCCACATCCGCCCGAGCAGCGACAGGCACCGCTGGAACTCGGGCAGCCCCGTGTTCACGAACTGCGGCGGCACGGGCGCACCGCCGGGACCCGCCTCCACCGGTACGGCCACGATGTTCGCCGTGCCGTACTGCACACAGATCGCGCGGCCGAAGTCGCTGCCCATGACGAGGTACGAGCCCGCGTCAGGGGCCGGCTGCACCCCGCGCTCCTGCGCCAGTTCGGCGAGCGTCGGAACCGGCCGCCCCGGCTGGGCCTGCGCCCAGAAGAACGGACCCATGTCCATCGGCAGCCCCGCCGTCACCAGCGAGTGCGCCACCACCGGCGGCACGCCCTGCCGGGACACGGCCGCCTGCTCGAACCGGAACACGCCCGGCCCGAACGCACCCGCCGTCTCCTGGGCGATCCCCTCCGGCGGAATCGGCGGCGCCGCCTGCACCGGCGGCAGCGGCGCGCGCACCGGCGCCGGACGCGCGGGGCCGTCCGCCACCTGGTGCAACTCGCCCTGGTGCACCAGCAGTTGCTGCATGCCCTGCTGCCGGCTCGCGTGATCCGTGCCGTACGGCGCGATGCTGGTGATCCGCGCCTGCGGCCACTGCTCCCGGATCATCCGCGCGCAGTACGCGCCCGGCAGCTCGCACGACTCCAGCTCCGTGTGCAGCTCCAGCACCTGGTCCGGCGGCACGTTCATACCGCGCAGCTCGTGGAAGATCTGCCACTCCGGGTGCGGCGTGCCCGGCGCGGACCGCCGGATCAACTGCTGCTCGGAACCGTCCTGCGCGCGGTAGCGCAGAACGGCCTGGTAGCCGGGGCCCACCGTCGGCTGCCCCTGCTGCGGATATCCGTACGCCGGCGGCTGCTGACCGGGCACGGGCTGCCCGGGCGGCGGCATCGCGCCGGGCGGCATCGGCGGCTGCGGGGCGCCCGGCGCCATACCGGGAGCGCCGGGGATACCAGGGGCCTGCGGCGGCGGGGGCGCGCCGGGAGCGCCCACCGGGGGCGCGGCCAGCACGGTCTCCGCGTGGTGAACGGCACCCCGCCCACCCGTCGAACCGCCCTGCGCACCGGGGGCGCCGGGAGGCTGGGGTGCGCCAGGCATGCCCGGCTGGTTCGGGGCGCCCGGAGGCTGCGGTGCGCCCGGACCCATCCGACTCGGGTCGGCAAGCATCGTGGCGGCGTGGTGGACACCGCCCGGAGGCGCACCGGGCGAGTTGGGGGCGCCCGGCGGGTTCGGAGCGCCGGGCGGATGCGGGGCACCACCCGGAGGCTGCGGCGCCCCCGGCCCGGCAGCACCCTCGGGCCCGTCGGGACCGAGCGCCGACACCATCTGCGTCGGAACGTACCCGCCCGCGCCGGGCCCGGGCGGAGGCGGAGGCGTGCTCCCCGGCCGCGCACCGGGAGCCCCGGGGGCACTCGGCGGAGGCGGCGTGGTCGAAGCCCGCCGCGGCGGAGGCGCCGCCTTGCTCGTCGCGGCGTCGGCGATGTCCCCGGCGTTCGGCGCGAGTGACGGCGCCGCCGGCGGCTGAGGCGCACCCGGCGCCCCGCCGGGCGCCTGCGGGTAGCCGTAGGTCGAGGGCGGAGGCGGAGGCGTGGCGCCCGGCACGGGAGCGCTGGGGGGAGGCGTACCCGGCCCGGCGGGAGCGCCCTGCGGATAGCCGTACGTAGAGGGCGGCGGAGGAGGCGTCGCACCGGGCACGGGAGCGCCCGGCGGAGGCGTACCACCCGGCCCGGCGGCAGCACCCTGCGGATAGCCATACGTAGAAGGCGGAGGCGTCGCACCCGGCGCCGGAGCGCCCGGCGAAGGCGTGGTGCCCGGCCCGGGCGGAGGTACAGGGGCGCCGCCCGGTGCGCCCGGCGGGGGCGTACCCGCGGGTGTTCCCGGCTCGTCGAGCGCCGGTGCCACCGTCGTGCGCGGAAGCTGGCTGCCGCCCGACATCAGTGCCGTCTTGGCGTCCGGCGGGGTGTCGTCGTCGGACACGCTCAGCGGCGGCGCGAACACGGTCGCGGGCAGCGGTACGGAACGGTCCTCGCCGGCGTCCGCGTTGGTGTCGGTCCCGGACCAGGGGGTCGCCCCGGCGGGCGCCCCTTGCGCTCCGGCCTCCGGCCACCCCGCACCACCGCCGGGAGCCGCACCCGACCCGGCCGGAACCCCGGCCTGCGTCTCGGGCAACGCCCCGCCCGCGGCCGCACCGTCACCCGAGGAGGCGGCCGCCGGCGCATCGGCACCGCTCCGCCGGTCCGGGATCCCCAGCTTGTCCGCCGCCTCCTGCAACCACTCCGGCGGGCTCAGCAGGAACGACGTCTGGTTCAGATCCACCCGCGCCGAAGCCGCCGGTGCCGGCTCCGGAGCCTCGTCCGGGCGGCCGTACTCCTCCTCGTACCGGCGGATGACCTCACCCACCGGAAGCGAGGGCCACAGCGTCGCCTCGCCGCTGTCCCGGGCGATCACCAGCCGCTGCCTGCCCCCGTCCGAACGCGGCCCGTCCGCCCGGTCCTCGGCCCACACCACGAACCCGAGCTCGAACTCCCGCACCCGCACCTCACGGTGCTGGTACGACGGCACATCCCCGTTGATCCACTCTTCGGCGCGCTCCTGCGCCTGCGCGAAGGTCACCATCGGACGCTCACTCCCCCACGGAAGAGACGGAAGAGACGGAAACGGGACGCGCGAACCCGCCGTCCACCATCAGGTTCGCCACTGTCTCCAACTCCGGCGGACTGCCCGCGAGTCGGGACAGGAACTGGTCGAAGTCCTCACCGCACGGCAGCAGCAGCCGCTCCACCCGGTCCGCCGGCGCCCACGAGGGATCGACGTCCCGGGCATCGTCGTACGCGCAGAACCACACCGAACCGATCCGCTCGCCCTTCACCTTCACGGCGAGCAGACCGCCCTGGACGAAACCGACGCCCAGGTAGTCCTTGGTCAGATGGTCGCGCAGGCACTTGTTGACGTAGACCAGGTCGTTGACGGCCGCCTCGTCCCGCACCGTGAAGAACGGCTGGTCGATCAGCAGGCCCAGCTCGGCGTCCAGCGCCGTACCCACCGGCGCACAACCGCCCGCCACCTTCAGGAACGAGCGGTAGGCACCCGGCAGCCGGTAGCCGAGCTCCTCCTCGGCCCCCTGCACCTGCGACTCCGTCACCGCCACACCCGACTTCGGCAGCCCGAAGTGTGCGGGCCGCGTCTCCTGCAACGGCCGCGTGCCCCGCTTGTTCTGGTCGACGTTCGACGTCGCGATCCCGCCGTGGTGCCGCAGCAGCGCCTTCACCTCGACCGGCACCAACTCCAGCCGCCGCGAGCCCATCGCGTGATGCCACGTCCAGCCGTGCGGTGTCGCCACCGCGGGCACCGTGTCCCACAACTCGTGCCCGGACGCCGCCAGCGCCGCGTTCGCCGACACGTAGTCCGTCAGCCTGAGCTCGTCGACGCCGAAGCCCTCCGGCGGCTCCGCGATCTCCGCGGCGGCACGCGCGTAGGCCGAGAAATCGGGATAGCCCCGCTCGTCGATGCGTACCCCTCTCGGGTGACGTGCGGCCCGGACCGGATCCGGGAAATGCACGACCTGCCCGGCATAGGCCGCGTTCGGCGGCGCGGCTTGCTGCCCGAGCCGACCTGTCGTCATGGCGGTTGCCCCCTGCGGCACTCTGGTACGACCCGCAGCGACCGGCCCAAACCGTCCGCTACGCCCCGTATCGACTGTCTCGTCCGTCGCGACTTCCGTCTCGACCGTCACCGCGTGTGTCACCACGGGCCACCGCGTGTATCACCACGCGCCGACCGCATGGATCGCGGTGCCGACAGCCTATGCGGTACGACCGCACCGGTCACCGGGCACCGGTCAGCGGCCCTCCGCTTCCGTGACCAGCCGTCACCCCCTCGTGACAGCCCGCCCAAACCCGGGCGTGTCGCACCGCCCCAGCTTCCGCACCAGCCACGCCATTTGGCACTCTGTGACGTCCGGGGGATGCTCGGGAGGGGATGACGATCATGAACGCGACGCAGACGGGACCACACACGGCACCGCACACGGGCACATCAGGCGACCCGCGCATCGGCTGGAGCGCCTCCGAGACCCCGCATGCGCCGGCCCTCCGCCACCGCCGCGACGGCATACTCCCCACCGTCGCCGCCGCCCTCTCCGTCCGCGGCGCCACCCTCACCGGCACCGCCGCCCGCGGCGACCAGCCGCCGCCCCTGCACCCGCTCGTGCAGGACTTCCTCGACACCCTCACCAGCGCGCAGCGCGACCGCTTCACCGGCCGCTGCGCCGAGACCATCCTCATCTCCCGCCACATAGCCACGACCGACGCCGCCCGCAGCAAGCGCGCGGCCCGCAGACCGATGACCAACGGCGAGGCCCGCAAAGCCCTCAAGCAGGCCAAACTCACCGCCCGCCGCATCCGCGAGGACGGCGACCCCCTGCACGGCAGCTTCGCCGCCCCCTGCCGCGCCTGCACCGCCCTCAGCTCCCACTTCGGCGTACGCGTCGTCGACCCGGCAGCGGCAGGCGACTGACCCCCGCACCACGCACGTACACCCGCACGACGGCGCCCGCCCGCGCCCACCCATGACCTCGACGAACGAAGGGCAGATGCACCCCGACCGCGCCGCCGCCACCCGCTTCCCCGTGCCCGTCGACGCCGCCCTGCGCGCCGCCGGCTGGCAACCCGGACGCTGGGACATAAAACAGGCCGAGATCTGGGCCGACGCCCTGCGCGACCACGCCTCGCCGGCAGGCCACCGCCACGCCGTCTTCCCCGCCGCCGTCGAGGCCTGGGCGGAGTTCGGCGGTCTGCACATCACCCCCACCGGGCCCGGCCGTCAGGTCGCCCCCGCCGCGCTCCACCTCGACCCGCTGTACGGCCTCCACATGGCCCGCACGCTCGCCGATCTCGGCCGCGCCCTCGACACCGAGGTCAGCCCGCTGGGCACCGAGACCGACACCCAGTCCCTCCTCGCCGTCGACGCAGAGGGCCGCGTCTACGCCCTCGATCACACGGGCGACTGGTACCTCGGCCCGGACATCGACCAGGCCCTGGCCGGCCTCGTCGCAGGCATCGAACCGGCCCGGCTGACAGCGAGCTGAGCCCGTACGGACCCCGAGGGCTCCGTCACGCGGCCGGAATCACCGCCGACACCCGGAAACCCCCCGCGTCGGTCGGCCCCGACACGAACACACCGCCCAGCGCGGACACCCGCTCCTTCATCCCCACCAGCCCGTTGCCCCCGGACGGCAACCGCGCCGACGACGCCGAAGACACCTCCGGCGGCGGCTCGTTCTCCACCTGCATCGCGATCTCCGACACCCGGTGCGCGAGCCGCACATGCGTCTTCGCCCCCGCCGCATGCTTGTGGACGTTGGTCAACGCCTCCTGGACGACGCGATACGCGGTCTGCTCGATCTCGGCGGCATAGGACCGCGAGTCCCCCTCCACCGAGAGATCCACGACCATCCCCGCGGCCGCCGACTGCCCGACGAGTTCCTCCAACTCCTCCAGGCAGGGCCCCTCCCCCTCGTCGGCGGCCTTCGAAGCCGCCACGGCCGCGGCCGCCCCCACCGCCGCCAGGGGAACCGGCTGCGCGGCCGACCGCAGACCGTCCCCGCTCCTGAGCACCCCGAGCATCTCCCGCAGCTCGGTCAGCGCCTGCCGCCCCATGTCCCCCACCAGCGCCGCGTTCTTGACGGCCTTCTCCGGGTCCTTACGGGCAACGGCCTGCAGCGCGGCGGCATGCACGACCATCAGACTCACCCGATGCGCGACGACGTCGTGCATCTCCCGCGCGATCCGGGTCCGTTCCTCGTTCCGCGCCCACTCGGCCCGCTCCTCCGCCCGCTCGGCCAGGAGCTGCAACTCGCGCTCGAGACTGTCGGCCCGCTCCCGCAGGCTCTCCATCAGGCGGCGCCGCGCCCCCACATACAGACCGAGGAGCAGCGGCGGCGCGGTCATCCCGATCGCGGTGGTGATCGCGGCGAACGGAACGAACCAGTCCCCGAGATCCCAGGTCCCCCGCGCCATGTCCTGCCGCACCCGCACGAACATCACGATCAGCATCCCGATCAGCGACATCCCGGCCAGCGAACCGATGATCCGCCGCGGCAACTCGGAGGCGGCGAGCGTGTACAGCCCGACGATCCCCATCAGATAGCCCATCTGGGCCGGAGTGATGGCGATCGAAACCAGCACGACAGCGATCGGCCACTGCCTGCGGACCAGCAACGCCGATCCGGCCAGCACCCCGAAGACGACCCCCGCGGCCACCGGTATCCCCGCGTCCCGCGCGAACCGGATCCCCTCGAACGCACACTCCACCGCGGACGCCGCCGCCAGACCGACATCCAACGCCGCACTGCGCCACCTGGCCCACCACCACGGCCCTCCCCGGGCCGCGGCGCGGTCTTCCCCCGTCGTGGTCATGCCTCCAGCCTACGGGCGTCCGTGCCCCGTTTTCCGGTGAGTTTCCGTGACTGGCGCACACCACACTCCGTGACCGCCCGTAAGCGAAACAGCCCGATATCCCTCGAACTGCCGAATCGCACACCGTTCGACACCGGAAGTTCGAATTCCGCCCGGCCGACATGTCCTCGACAGGCGCTCGCCGATCGAGTCCGCGGGGGCGACGACTTTGACCGTCGCACGGAGGGCGCCCCGTACGGCATAGTGTTGGGTGGCCGCTCGGCGACCTGACGCAATGTCCGGTCCAGTCGAGTTCCATCCCCCGTGGTGTAATTGGCAGCACTGTGGCTTTTGGTGCCATCTGTCCGGGTTCGAGTCCTGGCGGGGGAGCAACGGCACTCTTCGGGCCCTGACCAGTGACAGCACGGTCGGGGCCCACTCTCATGTCCCCCATGAAACGCCCCGGTATCCTGCGGTTGTCCCCACCTACTCCACAGCCGAAGGGCAACCCCGTGAGCGCCATTCGCCCGGCAGCCGTCGTCGTTCTCGCAGCGGGTGAGGGCACCCGTATGAAGTCGGCCACACCCAAGGTCCTGCACGCGATCTGTGGCCGTTCCCTGGTGGGTCATGTGCTCGCCGCCGCACGGGAGTTGGAGCCCGAGAACCTCGTCGTGGTCGTCGGCCACGCCCGCGAGAAGGTCCGCGCCCACCTCACCGAGACCGACCCCGCCGTACGCACCGCCGTGCAGGCCGAGCAGAACGGCACCGGGCACGCCGTGCGGATCGCGCTGGACGAACTCGGCGGCAGCGTCGACGGGACGGTCGTCGTCGTCTGCGGGGACACTCCTCTCCTCACCGGCGAGACTCTGCGGGAGCTCGCCACCACCCACACCTCCGACGGCAACGCCGTCACCGTGCTGACCGCCGAGGTCCCGGACGCGACCGGATACGGGCGCATCGTGCGGGACGAGGCGACCGGCGCCGTCACCGGGATCGTCGAGCACAAGGACGCCTCCAAGGAGCAGCGGGCGATCCGTGAGATCAACTCCGGCGTCTTCGCCTTCGACGGGCAGCTCCTCGCCGACTCCCTCAAGAAGGTCCGTACGGACAACAGTCAGGGCGAGGAGTACCTCACCGACGTCCTCGGCATCCTCCGCGAGGCCGGTCACCGCGTGGGGGCCTCCGTCGCCGGTGACCACCGCGAGATCGCCGGGATCAACAACCGCGTGCAGCTGAGCGAGGCGCGGCGGATCCTCAACGACCGGTTGCTCACCGGCGCGATGCTCGCCGGCGTCACCGTCATCGACCCGGCGACCACCTGGGTCGACGTCACCGTCACCTTCGAGCGGGACGCCGTCGTCCACCCCGGCACCCAGCTGCACGGCACGACGCACCTCGGCGAGGGCGCGGAGGTCGGGCCCAACAGCCGCCTCAAGGACACCCGCGTCGACGCCGGCGCCCGAGTCGACAACACCGTGGCCGACGGCGCCCATGTCGGGCCGCAGGCGAGCGTGGGGCCGTACGCCTATCTCCGGCCCGGTACGCGGCTCGGGCTCAAGGCCAAGGTGGGTACGTACGTCGAGACCAAGAACGCCTCCATCGGCGAGGGGACCAAGATCCCGCACCTGTCGTACGTCGGTGACGCGACCATCGGCGACCACACCAACATCGGTGCCGCCAGCGTGTTCGTGAACTACGACGGGCAGGAGAAACACCACACCACCGTCGGGTCGCACTGCCGCACGGGTTCGGACAATATGTTTGTGGCTCCCGTCACGGTTGGGGACGGCTCGTACACCGCTGCCGGATCCGTGATCACCAAGGACGTGCCGCCCGGTTCGCTGGCCGTGGCCCGTGGTCAGCAGCGGAATATCGAGGGTTGGGTGGCTCGCAAGCGTCCGGGCAGCGCTGCGGCGAAGGCCGCCGAGGCGGCCTCCCAGCAGGGCGAGAGCGAAGACTGACCGGAAACGGGTGCGTCAAACACGGCGTACCGTGATAACTGCACACACCCGCACCCCCACCAGCTGAGACGGCATCTCACGCCCAGTTGAGAGGTCGGCTCGACACCCAGCTGAGACACCTCTGAGGAGACAGTGCTGTGACCGGGATCAAGACGACCGGCGAGAAGAAGATGATGTTCTTCTCCGGCCGCGCCCACCCCGAGCTTGCCGAGGAGGTCGCCGAGCAGTTGGGTGTCGGGGTTGTCCCGACCAAGGCCTTCGACTTCGCCAACGGCGAGATCTACGTCCGCTATCAGGAGTCGGCGCGCGGTGCGGACTGCTTCGTGATCCAGAGCCACACGGCTCCGATCAACCAGTGGATCATGGAGCAGCTGATCATGATCGACGCGCTGAAGCGTGCGTCGGCCCGCTCCATCACGGTCATCGTGCCGTTCTACGGTTACGCGCGGCAGGACAAGAAGCACCGCGGCCGTGAACCGATCTCGGCGCGTCTGATCGCGGACATGATGAAGACGGCGGGTGCGGACCGGCTCCTGACGGTCGATCTGCACACCGACCAGATCCAGGGCTTCTTCGACGGCCCCGTCGACCACCTCTTCGCGCTTCCGCTGCTCGCGGACTACGTGGGGGCGAAGGTCGACCGGAACAAGCTGACCGTGGTCTCTCCGGACGCGGGCCGGGTGCGGGTCGCGGACCGCTGGTGCGACCGGCTGGGTGCGCCGCTGGCGATCGTGCACAAGCGTCGTGACAAGGACGTCGCCAACCAGGTCACCGTGCACGAGGTGGTCGGTGAGGTGAAGGGGCGCGTGTGCGTCCTGGTCGACGACATGATCGACACCGGTGGCACGATCTGCGCCGCCGCGGACGCGCTGTTCGCGCACGGTGCGGAGGACGTCATCGTGACGGCGACGCACGGTGTGCTGTCGGGTCCGGCCGCCGACCGCCTGAAGAACTCGAAGGTCAGCGAGTTCATCTTCACGAACACGCTGCCCACCCCGGGCGAGCTGGAACTGGACAAGATCACGGTCCTCTCCATCGCACCGACCATCGCGAGTGCGGTGCGCGAGGTGTTCGAGGACGGTTCGGTGACGAGCCTGTTCGACGAGCAGTAGACGAGAAGTAAGGGTTCTTCAGCGAAGATCCTTTTGGGAACGGCCTCCCCCTCCGAGTAGAATCCTCAAGTTGCTCGGCGAGGGAGGCCGTTCCCCGTTCCGGAAGGTTCGAAGGTCCAGGGAATCGGCTGTCCGTTATCGACGCGCTCTTCGTAGCAGGCCGTTCGTGGCCGGGTGACCACGTCCGTTCCTATTTCTACGAGGAGTGATCATGTCCGAGGTAAAGATCTCCGCCGAGACCCGTTCCGAGTTCGGCAAGGGCGCTGCCCGCCGTATCCGCCGTGACAGCAAGGTTCCCGGTGTTCTGTACGGTCACGGTTCCGACCCGATCCACCTGACCCTCCCGGGCCACGAGCTGCAGCTCGCGCTGCGCGCGTCGAACGTCCTGATCTCCCTGGACATCGACGGCAAGAGCAACGAGCTGGCGATCCCGAAGTCCGTGCAGCGTGACCCGATCAAGGGCTTCCTGGAGCACGTCGACCTGCAGCTGGTCAAGCGCGGCGAGACCGTCACGGTCGAGATCCCGGTGCACGCCGAGGGCGAGCTCGCCCCCGGTGGCAACCTGCTGGAGCACGTCCTGAACGCGCTGCCGGTCGAGGCCGAGGCCACCCACATCCCCGAGTCGGTCACGGTGTCCGTCGAGGGCCTGGAGGCCGGCGCCTCCATCCTCGCCAAGGACATCGTGCTCCCGTCCGGCACCAAGCTGGCCGTGGACGACGACACCGTCGTCCTGCAGGTCCTGGCCGCGCAGGCGGAGGAGGCCGCGGGCGAGGAGTCCGAGGGCGAAGAGGCCGTCGCCGAGGCCTGATCCTCACCGACGTTGTTCGACGGTTCGTTCAGCCGCTGTTCCCTCCGGGGGCAGCGGCTGGCCCGTATCAAGGAGACATGGACGTGACCACCCCCGCCAATGGCCCCTGGCTCGTCGTGGGCCTCGGGAATCCCGGACCCGAGTACGCCAGGAACCGGCACAACGTCGGGTTCATGGTGGCCGATCTGCTGGCCGAGCGGATCGGGGGAAGGTTCAAGCGCGCGGGCAAGGCGCAGGCGCAGGTCGTCGAAGGCCGGATCGGGCCGCCGGGGCCGGCGAACCGCCGGGTGATCCTGGCGAAGCCGATGTCGTACATGAACCTGTCGGGCGGGCCGGTGAACGCGCTGCGCGAGTTCTACAAGGTGCCGGTGGCGAACATCGTGGCGGTGCACGACGAACTCGACATCGACTACGGGACGCTGCGGCTGAAGCTCGGTGGCGGGGACAACGGGCACAACGGGCTGAAGTCGATGACGAAGGCGATGGGGGCGGAGTACCACCGGGTGCGGTTCGGGATCGGGCGGCCTCCGGGGCGTATGCAGGTGGCGGACTTCGTGCTGAAGGACTTCTCCGCCGCCGAGCGCAAGGAGCTGGACTACTTGGTGGACCGGGCGACGGATGCCGTGGAGTGTCTCGTCATCGAGGGCCTCGAGCGGGCGCAAAGCACGTACAACTCCTGACTTGTCCACCACCGGAGTTGACCGCGTGCAGGACCATGGCCAATGATCCCGGCCATGCCTGCCACTGCCACCACCTCCCGCCAGGCCTCGGTCGTCGCGCTGCGGTTCGGGCGGCTCGCGGCGATGGGTACGGTCGCGGCGCTGATCCTGATCGCCGGTGTCTGGGCGTCGTGGAAGACCGCCCCGTACGTGATGCTCACGAAGGGGCGGGAGCGCGGCACGATCGAGGTGACGCGGTGCGGTGACGACACCTGCACCGGCCCGTTCACGTCGCTCGCGCAGGGTTCGTCCGACCACGACCGGGTCGTGATCGAGAAGACGGTCGCGGTGAAGAAGGGCCAGACCTACACGGTTGTGGTGAAGCCGGGCAGCGACGAGGTGGTGCGCTCGGGACCGGCGGGAATCCTGTACTCGTGGGTCCCGTTCGGCGGGGCGCTGCTGCTGGCGTCGGTCGTGGTGGCCGGGGGGCTGGGGCGGACGCGCACGGGCTGGGTCATGGCGGGGTCGGGGGTCGCGCTGCTGACGGCGGCGTTCGTGACGATCTGAGGCCTTTCACCGTTCTCCACGTCTGTGGAGAGCCTGAGCGTTGTCTGTTCGTGATTGACCTTGGGTCAGGCGGAGCTGGAAGCTGAGCCGCCCCCTCCACATCTTCCCGTCCGTAACTCGAAGATGGACTGCCCCATGCGTACCCTCACCCGCGCCGGCGCCCTGTCCGCCGTCGCTGCGGCAGCGCTGCTCGCCGCTCCGGTCTCCGCTCATGCCACTCCCTTTGCCGCAGGCCCTGGCGACAACGGGACCGTGAAGATCCACGACTCCACCACCGGCGAGGAGCTCAGGCGCAACGAGCCTCACGTCTGCACCTTCTATCTGGACGCGTTCGGTTTCGACGCCGTCCAGCAGGTCGACTGGCACATCGAGGCCTGGGCTCCCACGGCCGCCACCAAGGGCGAGACCGTGAAGACCGGCGCCATCACGCTGGACGCCGACGGTCACGGCCGCACGGTGGACCTGTCGCTGCCCGACGGGCACTACAAGCTGTTCTGGAACTTCGACGGCGAGAACGGCGCCGCCAAGCACAAGGTGTTCTGGACGGACTGCAAGGACTCGGGGGAGGACGGCGGTACGACGCCGGCTCCGTCCACGTCCGCTTCTCCGTCCGCCTCCGCGTCCCCGTCCTCCGAGGCCTCCACGTCCCCCGGCTCGTCGGCGGGTGAGGCTGCGGCCTCCGCGTCCCCGCAGGGCGGTTCGGGCGACCTCGCCGAGACCGGCAACGGCGCGCCCGTGGGCCTGCTCTCCGGCGTCGCGGCCGCGCTGGTCGCCGCGGGCGGTTACCTGCTGGTCCGGCGGCGCAGGGCCTGACGTATGACATGAGGGTGCCCCCGAGCTTCGTACGAGCTCGGGGGCACCCTCATGTCCGACGACGGGTCAGCCGGTGTTGCGCAGGCCCGCCGCGACGCCGTTGACCGTCAGCAGCAGGGCGCGGGCGAGCAGCGGGTCGGCCTGTTCGCCCGCGGCCGCGGCGTCGCGCTGCCGCTTGAGGAGGGTCACCTGGAGGTAGGAGATCGGGTCCAGGTAGGCGTCGCGGATGGTGAAGGTCTGCTTCAACACCGGGGTGGCGTCGAGGAGTTCCTTCTCTCCGGTCACCTTCAGCACCTCGCGCACGGTGAGTTCGTGCTCGGCCCTGATCGTCTCGAAGACGTGCTTGAGGTCGTCGGGGACGAGGGTGTCGACGTAGTGCGTGGCGATCCGCAGGTCCGTCTTCGCGAGCGTCATCTCGACGTTGGAGATGAAGTTGCGGAAGAAGTGCCACTGTTCGTGCATCTCGTCGAGCACGGTGTCCAGACCGGCCTCGCGCAGCGCCTTGAGGCCGGAGCCGACGCCGTACCAGCCGGGCACGATCTGCCGCGACTGGGTCCAGCCGAAGACCCACGGGATGGCGCGCAGGCCGTCGAGGCCGGCACCGGAGTCGGGGCGGCGCGAGGGCCGGGATCCGAGGTGCAGGTCGGCGAGCTGGTCGACGGGGGTCGACGCGAAGAAGTACGCGGGCAGGTCGGGGTCCTCGACCAGCCTGCGGTAGGCGTCCTCGGCGGAGTTGCTCACCACGTCCATCGCGGCGTCCCAGCGGGCGAGCGCCTCGACGGACTGGCGGGGCGCGGTGTGCAGCGCGGAGGCCTGGAGGGTGGCGGCGACGGTGAGTTCGAGGTTCTCGCGGGCCAGGGACGGCACGAGGTACTTGTCGGAGATGACCTCGCCCTGCTCGGTGACCTTGATCTCGCCCTCGAGGGTGCCCCATGGCTGGGCGAGGATCGCGTCGTGGGAGGGGCCGCCGCCGCGGCCGACGGTGCCGCCGCGGCCGTGGAAGAGCCGCAGCCGTACGCCGTACCGGTGGGCGACGTCGCGCAGGCGGCGCTGGGCGCGGTGGATCTCCCACTGGGAGGTGGTGATGCCGCCGAACTTGGAGGAGTCGGAGTAGCCGAGCATGACCTCCTGGACGTCGCCCCTGAGCGCGACGAGGCGCCGGTAGGACGGGTCGGAGAGCATCTCCTCGAGGATGGTGTCGGCGGCCTTGAGCTCGTCGGTGGTCTCCAGGAGCGGGACGATGCCGATCTTCGCCCAGCCGCCGTGCAGGTCGACGAGACCGGCCTCACGGGCCAGCACGGCCGCCGCGAACACGTCGTCGGCGCCCTGGCACATCGAGATGATGTACGACTCGACGACCTCGGGTCCGAAGACCTCCAGCGCCCGCTTGACGGTCTGGAAGACGCCGAGGGTCTTCTCGCCGGGCGCGTCCACGGGCGCCGGGGTGGGCGCCAGCGGCCTGCGCGAGCGGAGTTCCTTGGCGAGGAGCTTGGCCCGGTACTCGCGGGGCATGTCGGCGTAGCGCCAGGACTCCTCGCCGAGGCGGTCGAAGAGCTGGCCGAGGGCGTGGTGGTGGGCGTCCGCGTGCTCGCGTACGTCCATGGTCGCGAGCTGGAGCCCGAAGGCGGCCAGGGTGCGGATGGTGCGGTTCATGCGGCCGTCGGCGAAGAGCGCGCCCCGGTGCTCCCGGAGGGAGGTCTGGATCAGGGTGAGGTCCTGGAGCAGCTCGGCGGTGCCGAGGTAGTCGCGGCCCGCCTCGTGCGGGATGCCCTTGGCCAGGCGCTGCTTGGTGTTCTCCAGCTTCTGCCGGATGCAGGTGGCCTTGAGGCGGTAGGGCTCCTCGGCGTTGAGGCGCTTGTAGCGGGGGCTGATCTCGGGCAGGCGCTCCAGGTCGGCCTGGAGGGATTCCAGGAGCTGCGGGGTGGCGCCGGTGTAGCGGATCGAGTTCGACAGGAAGCCGCGGAGTTCGTCGATCAGCTCCAGGGCGTCGTTGATGCCGTGCTCGTGCTGGAGGATCAGGACGTCCCAGGTGACCTGCGGGGTGACGTTCGGGTTGCCGTCGCGGTCGCCGCCGATCCAGGTGCCGAAGGTCAGGGGGCGGGTGTCGTCGGGGAGCCTGACGCCGACCCGCTCCAGCTCGGCCGTCAGGTCCTCGAGGACGTCGCCGACGGCGCCGGCGTGCAGCTCGTCCAGGTAGTAGATGGCGTTGCGGGCCTCGTCGGCCGGTTCGGGGCGTACGACGCGCAGCTCGTCGGTCTGCCAGACGAGGTCGATGTTCTCGGCCAGCCGGGTGTCGTAGCGGCGGCGGTCGGCCTCGATGACCGGGGTCTCCAGGAGTGCGGCGATGCGCCGGAGCTTGTTGAGGACCGAACGGCGCGCGGCCTCGGTCGGGTGCGCCGTGAACACGGGCCGGACATTGAGGTGCCGGACCGTCTGGCGCAGGTGCTCGGGGTCGGCGTCCTTCAGCCGATCGGCCGTACGGGCCAGAAGTCCGCCCTCGGCGGCGCGCCGCTCGCGCAGTTCGCGTCCGCGGTGGACCTGCTCGGTGACGTTGGCCAGGTGGAAGTAGGTGGAGAAGGCGCGGACCAGCTTGGCCGCGGTCTCCAGTTCGGTGCCGCGCAGCAGCTCGGCGGCGGCCTCGCCGTCCTCGCGGGTGAGGCGGCGGACCTTCTCGACGAGGTCCAGCAGCTCGGGACCCTCCTGCCGGACGAGGGTCTCGCCGAGGAGGTCACCCAGTCGCCTGATGTCGGCGCGCAGTTCGCTGCTGGTGTTCGTCTGAGACTCGGTCTGGTCGTCGGCACTGCTCACAGGTGCGGCTCCTTGCAGTGTTGAAGCTCGTCCGGGAGGGGAACCCGGGCGGTGGGGCCGCGCGGCGGGCGCCGCATACGGCCCTGACATCCGGGAAGAAATCAGAGCGGACCGCGCTGTCCGACCGAGTCCAAGGATAGGTGTCCATGCGGACGCGCAGAATTTCGGGCTCTTGCCGCCGGGCGACTCGCTGCCATACTTACGACGCCGTAGGTTACGGAACCGTAGGGACCGCTGTAACGGAACCCGGGCACGGTTCCCTCAGCCGCACCGGCATCTCTCTCAACCCTCGACCCCACAGGGGACGCCCATGACCACAAGCTCCGATGTGATCGAAGACGCCCCGAAGGCGAACGACGGCACCTCGACCTCGGCAACCCTCGGCGGGGACAAGAAGGGGTCGGTCGAGCAGATCGCGCTGCTCCTCTTCATCGTCGTCCCCTTCGTCGCGCTTCTCGCCGCGATCCCGCTGGCCTGGGGCTGGGGTGTGAGCTGGCTCGACCTCGGCCTCATGGTCTTCTTCTACTTCCTCGGCTGCCACGGCGTGACGATCGGTTTCCACCGCTACTTCACCCATGGCTCCTTCAAGGCGAAGCGCCCGCTGCGCATCGCTTTGGCCATCGCCGGCTCGATGGCGGTGGAGGGCCCGCTGGTCCGCTGGGTCGCCGACCACCGCAAGCACCACAAGTTCTCCGACGCGGAGGGCGACCCGCACTCTCCGTGGCGCTTCGGCGAGACGCTTCCGGCGCTGATGAAGGGCCTCTGGTGGGCACACATCGCGTGGATGTTCGACGAGGAGCGGACGCCGCAGGAGAAGTACGCGCCGGACCTGATCAAGGACCCGGCGATCCGGGCCATCTCCCGCCAGTTCATCTACTGGACGGTGCTCTCCCTGGCCCTGCCCCCGCTGATCGGCGGCCTGGCGACGATGTCCTGGTGGGGCGCGTTCACCGGCTTCTTCTGGGGATCGCTCGTGCGGGTGTCTCTGCTGCACCACGTGACCTGGTCGATCAACTCGATCTGCCACGCGGTCGGCAAGCGGCCCTTCAAGTCGCGTGACAGGTCCGGCAACGTGTGGTGGCTGGCGGTGCTCTCCTGCGGCGAGTCCTGGCACAACCTGCACCACGCCGACCCGACGTCCGCGCGGCACGGTGTGATGCGCGGCCAGGTGGACTCGTCGGCACGCTTCATCCGCTGGTTCGAGATGCTCGGCTGGGCGTACGACGTGCGCTGGCCGTCACGCTCGCGTATCGATTCACGCCGTATCACCGGCCAGGACGGCTCCGGGCCCCGGAAGGAGTCGGCGAAGGCGGCATGATTGACGCCGTGGCGACCGACTCAAGCAGCACCCCGAGCAATGAGAAGCCGCGGCGAGCGCGTCGCACCCGGATGACGGGGGCCGAGCGCCGTCAGCAGCTGCTCGAGATCGGTCGCACCCTGTTCGCCGCCAAGGGTTTCGAGGGCACGTCGGTGGAGGAGATCGCGGCGAAGGCCGGGGTGTCCAAGCCGGTGGTGTACGAGCACTTCGGCGGCAAGGAGGGGCTGTACGCGGTGGTGGTGGACCGCGAGATGCGGCGCCTGCTGGACATGGTGACCAGCTCCCTGACGGCCGGCCACCCCCGCGAGCTGTGCGAGCAGGCCGCCTTCGCGCTCCTGGACTACATCGAGGAGTACACGGACGGCTTCCGCATCCTGGTCCGCGACTCCCCCATCCCCCAGTCCACGGGCTCCTTCGCGTCCCTCATCTCGGACATCGCCACCCAGGTGGAGGACATCCTGGGCCGCGAGTTCAAGCTGCGCGGCTTCGACCCCAAGCTGGCCCCGCTGTACGCCCAGGCCCTGGTCGGCATGGTCGCCCTGACCGGCCAGTGGTGGCTGGACGTGCGCCGCCCGAAGAAGGCGGAGGTCGCCGCACATCTGGTGAACCTGGCCTGGCACGGCCTGGACGGCCTGGAGGCCAAGCCGCACTTGATAGGGCGCCGAAAGCACTGAGTCCCGTACCGACGTGGAACCGTCGGCACGGGACTCGGCTTCTCCAGGCGCCCGGCGGCCGGCAGACGCCGGTCAGCGCCCCGGCTCCAGGAACTCCAGCCGGTTGCCGACCGGGTCCTCGGAGTAGAAGCGCCGGTGCCCCGGCAGGTTGTCGTCCCAGGTGACGGTCGCGCCCCGCGCCTCCAGCCGGGCGGCGTACCGCTCGATGCCGCTGACCCGCAGCCCCGGATGGGCCTTCTTCGCCGGACGGAAGTCCTCCTCGATCCCGAGGTGCAGCTGCACGCCTCCCACCTGGAACCAGCACCCTCCCCGCGCCGCGAGCACCGGCGGCTTCGGGATCTCGGTCATCCCGAGGACGTCGACGTAGTACGTCCGCAGCCGGTCCTCGGAGCCGGGCGGTGCGGCGAGCTGGACATGATCGACGGCGGTGATCACTCTCACGCCTCCTTGCGGGCGACGGCGAAGATACGGCGGAACGGGAACGCAGTGCCGTACGCCGTGGCCGGATAGGCCTCCCGCAGGGCCGCCCGGTACTCGCCCACGAACTCCTCCCGGGCCGCCGGGTCGCCGGCGAGCGCGGTCAGGACCGGCCGCAGCCCGGTCCCCTTCACCCAGTCGAGCACCGGATCCTCGCCGGTGAGGAGATGCACGTACGTCGTCTCCCATACGTCCGCCTCGCAGCCGAGGGCGGCCAGGCGCTCCAGGTAGGTCTCCGGCGCGAGGACGGCGTCGGCATGGCGCAGGACGTCGGCGAGGCGGTCCTTCCAGCGGGCGGAGTGGGCGAGTTCGCGCATCAGCGTGTGGCTGGGGGCGCCGAAGTTGCCGGGCACCTGGAAAGCGAAGGTGCCGCCGGGCTTCAGCCCCGCGACCCACTCCCCGAACCGCTCGGCGTGCCCGGGGATCCACTGCAGGGTGGCGTTGCTGACGATCAGGTCGTACGGCCGCGCGGGCGCCCAGGTCCGTACGTCGGCGGGGGCGAAGTCGAGGCGGCCGCCGCCCGGGGTGGGGCCGCCGTGGTCGACGTGGGCCTTGTCCAGCATCTCGGGCGAGTTGTCGTACCCGGTGATGTGCGCGGTGGGCCAGCGGTCGGCGAGCAGGACGGTGACGTTGCCGGGGCCGCAGCCGAGATCGGCGATGCGGGGCGGATCCTCGGGCAGCTCCGGGATGCGGGCGAGGAGGTCGGTGAAGGGGCGGGCGCGATGGCCTGCGTGACGCAGGTACTGGGCGGGGTCCCAGGTGGGGGCGGTGGCGGGCATGAGGCCTCCTCGACGTACGGGTACTGGACGCGTACCCAGCCTCGCCGCCATTTACCTTGACGTCAAGAGACTTGATGTCAAGAGACTTCACATCGACACAACCACTACACTGATCGCCATGGAGGACGAGGTCGATCGGCTGGTCGCAGCATGGCGCCGGGAGCGCCCGGACCTCGACGTGGAACCGCTCGAGGTGCTCAGCCGGGTCAGCAGACTGGCCCGGCACCTGGACCGGGCACGCCGGCTGGCCTTCGCCGAGCACAGCCTGGAGCCCTGGGAGTTCGACGTGCTGACGGCGCTCAGGCGCGCGGGAACGCCGTACCAGCTCTCGCCGGGGCAGCTGCTGACGCAGACCCTGGTCACCTCGGGCACGATGACGAACCGCATCGACCGCCTGGCGAAGAAGAGCCTGGTGGAGCGGCTGCCCGACCCGAGCGACCGCCGCGGTGTGCTGGTGCGGCTGACGGACGAGGGCCAGGACCGCGCGGACCAGGCCCTGGCCGGTCTGCTGGACCAGGAGCGCGCGATCCTCGCCGAGCTGTCACGTGCCCAGCGCGGCGAACTCGCGGGGCTGCTACGCCAGCTGACCGCCCCGTTCGACAACATCCCCGGTTAGGTCGACGGGTCCGACCCCGGCCCGGCGCGCGAGCGCGACGGCGGCAAGGGTGGAGTGGACGCCGAGCTTGCCCAGGACGTTCTGCATGTGCGTGCGCACGGTGTGGGGCGACAGGAACAGCCGCTCGGCGACGGCCTTTCTGCCCAGCCCGGCGACCATGCAGCGCAGCACTTCCCGCTCTCTCGGAGTGAGCGACTCCACCAGCCGCTCGCTCTCGGTGCGGTGCTTGCGCGCGGCGGTCAACTCCCGCAGGACGCCCGTGAGCAGGGCCGGCGGCAGATGCGTCTCGTCGCGCAGCACGCCCCGGATGACGCTGAGCAGCCGGGACAGCGAGCAGTCCTTGGCCACCCAGCCGGAGGCCCCGGCCTGCAGGGCGAGCGCGGCGCGCCGCGGATCGTCCTTCTCGGCGAGCACGATGATCCGTACGCCCGGCTGCCCGGTGCGTACCCCGGCGACCAGTGAAATCCCGTCGACGAGCCCGTCCTCATTGCCTTCCTGGACGGGCACGGCGGGACGTACGCCCGGCACATTGCCCCCCAGGTCGGAGTCGACGAGCAGCACGTCGAACCGGCGCCCCTCGGCTGCCGCACGCTCCAGGCTGCGCAGCGCGGCGGGACCGCTGCCGGCCGCGGAGACGTCGACGTCGGGCTCGGCCGCCAGTGCGGCGGCGAGCGACTCGGCGAAGATGCGATGGTCGTCGACGACCAGGACTCGGATGCGAACCACGAAACCCCCTTCCCCAAGCTCTCGAAGAGCAGGGGATACCTCATCGTCGGGAGACGGCACGGGCGCTGGTACGGCGCCCGAAGCGCCCCGGGTCACATGTGACCACCCGGGACCGGAACGGCACACCGCACGGCCGCCGCCATGCGGAAACTGCTACCCCCGCTTCGGGCGTCGTACCCGACTGTCTCGCCCCCTGATCAGCACCGGCCCCCACCGGTGCTGTTCATCAGGGTACGGCCGGGGGCCAGGAGCGGAAGGTAATTTGCAGAACTGGCTGTCCAGCACGTTTATCGTGAGCCGCATGTTTCGTCTTGAGACAGAAGTCGACAAGGCCCGGCGCGATCTTCTCCGTTCCCGCCTGCGCGACACGAACACGAAGGCCTCCCCCGTCCTGCGCGCCCTGCGCGGAACACCCGCCGAACGCGAACTTCCGCTCCACGTCTGGGTGTTGGACAACCAGGACGACCTGGCCGCCGGCCTGGTCGGCCACACCTGGACGACCTGGCTGCACGTGACGTACCTGTGGGTGGACGAGCGATGGCGCGGGGCGGGGCTGGGATCACGCCTGCTTTCGGAGGCCGAAGGAATCGCACGACGCGAGCGGGGCTGCAGGTCGTCCCGCCTGGAGACGTGGGACTTCCAGGCGCCGGAGTTCTACAAGAAGCAGGGGTACGAGGTGGTGTCCGTGATCCCGGACTATCCGCCGGGTGTCACGGAGTACACGTTGGTGAAGCGGCTGGGCTGAGCACCGGGCAGCGAACCTGCGGGCCGGTGGGAGCCGGTAGCAGCCGCACCCTTCGCGGGGCGTCCGGACGGGCGGTCCGCCGGACCTGCCGGCCCGACGGCCACGACAGCCTCACGGCCCTCAGCTCACCCGCCGGGCCCCCGCCCCCGGCACCGCCTCGAACACCCGCGGCGCCGTGAAGTCCGCCGCCGCGAAGGCCTCCTCCACCGCCTTGGTGATCGTGTCCACGTCTGCCGCCTCCGCCAGGACGATCGCCGAGCCGCCGAAGCCGCCGCCGGTCATGCGGGCGCCCAGGGCGCCGGAGGCCAGGGCCGTGTCCACGACCAGGTCCAGTTCCGGGCAGGAGATGCGGAAGTCGTCGCGCAGAGAGGCGTGGCCCGCGATCAGGATCGGGCCGATCGCCCGGGTGTCGCCCGACTCGAGGAGGGCGACGACCTTTTCCACCCGCTCGTCCTCCGTGACGACGTGGCGGACCAGGCGGACCGCCTCCTCGTCGTCGCCGAGGCGGGCCAGCGCCGCGTCCAGGTCGGCGTAGGGGATGTCCCGCAGCGCGTCGACGCCCAGCAGCGCCGCGCCCCGCTCGCAGCCCGCGCGCCGCTTGCCGTACTCGCCCTCGCTGTGGGCGTGCTTGACCTGGGTGTCGACGACCAGCAGGCGCATGCCCTCGGCGGCCAGGTCGAAGGGGATCTGCTTCTGGGAGAGGTCGCGGGTGTCGAGGAAGAGGGCGTGGCCCTGCTCGCAACAGGCCGACGCCGTCTGGTCCATGATGCCGGTGGGGGCGCCGACGTAGACGTTCTCGGCGCGCTGGCACAGGCGGGCCAGCTGCCAGCGCTGCAGGCCGAGTTCGTACAGGTCGTTGAGGGCCAGCGCGACGACGACCTCCAGGGCCGCCGAGGACGAAAGACCCGCGCCGGACGGGACCGTCGAGGCGAGGTGTACGTCCGCGCCGGTCACCGCGTGGCCTGCCTCGCGCAGGGCCCAGACGACACCCGCCGGGTACGCCGTCCAGTTGCGGTCCGACTCGGGGGTCAGCGCGTCCAGCCGGAGTTCCACGACCCCGCCCTCGACGTCCGCCGAGTGCAGGCGCAGCACGCCGTCCGTGCGGCGGGAGACGGCCGCCACGGCGGTGTGCGGCAGCGCGAAGGGCATCACGAAGCCGTCGTTGTAGTCGGTGTGCTCACCGATGAGGTTGACGCGGCCCGGCGCCGACCAGACACCCTCGGGGGCGGTTCCGTAGAGCTCCACGAAACCGTCCCGCACCTGATGTGCCCCCACTTACTGCTCCCTTGCGATGTGCTGAGCGAACTCCCACGCGTCCGCGACGATCCCCGCGAGATCCGCGCGGGACGGGTTCCAGCCCAGCTTCTCGCGGGCCGTGGCGGCCGAGGCCACCAGGACCGCCGGGTCGCCGCCCCGGCGCGGGGCCACGACCTCCGGGATCGGGTGGCCGGTGACCGTGCGGACCGTCTCGATGACCTCGCGGACCGAGAAGCCCTCGCCGTTGCCGAGATTGCAGATGAGGTGCTCGCCGGGGGTGGCGGCCCGCACCGCGAGCAGGTGGGCGTCGGCGAGGTCCGCGACGTGGATGTAGTCGCGGATGCAGGTGCCGTCCGGCGTCGGGTAGTCGTCGCCGAAGACCGAGATCGCCTCACGCCTGCCCTGCGCGACCTGAAGCACCAGCGGGATCAGGTGGGACTCGGGGGCGTGGCGCTCGCCCTGCTTGCCGTACGCGCCCGCCACGTTGAAGTAGCGCAGCGAGACCGCGCCCAGGCCGTGGGCCGCCGCCTCGCCGGTGATCATGTGGTCCACGGCGAGCTTCGAGGCGCCGTACGGGTTGGTCGGGGAGGTCGGCGCCGACTCGACGATCGGAACCTCCTTCGGCTCGCCGTACGTCGCCGCCGTGGAGGAGAAGACCAGCTTGCGGACGCCCGCCTCGCGCATCGCGCCGAGCAGCGCCATCGTGCCCGCGACGTTGTTGTCCCAGTACTTCTCGGGCTTCACGACCGACTCGCCGACCTGCGAGAACGCGGCGAAGTGCAGGACCGCGTCGCAGGAGGAGTCCAGCCACTTGGCGGCGTCGCGGATGTCGCCCTCGATGAAGGCGGCACCGGCCGGGACGCCTTCCCGGAAGCCCGTGGAGAGGTTGTCGAGGACCGTGACCTCGTGCCCCGCCTCCAGCAGGTGCTGGGCGACCACGCTGCCCACGTAGCCCGCGCCACCGGTGACCAGGTACTTACCGCTCATCAACTCGCTACCTCTCGCAGTCGCTCGGCCGCGCGCTCCGGCGGCACGTCGTTGATGAACACGTTCATGCCGGACTCGGAACCCGCGAGGAACTTCAGCTTGCCGGACGTACGGCGGATGGTGAAAAGCTCGAGGTGGAGCGCGAAGTCGTCGCGGTTGACGCCTTCGAAGTCCTCCAGCGCGCCGAACGGGGCCTGGTGCCAGGCCGCGATGTAGGGCGTGGGCGGTTCACCTTCGCCGAAAATCCGGTCGAAGCGCCTCAAGAGTTCCAGATAGACCTTGGGGAACTCTGTGCGCGCCCCCTCGTCGAGGCCGAGCAGGTCGGGCACGCGGCGCTTGGGGTACAGGTGGACCTCGTAGGGCCAGTGCGCGGCGTACGGCACGAACGCCACCCAGTGTTCACCCTCCAGGACGACCCGCTCGCCGACGAGTTCACGCTCCACGACGGCGTCGAAGAGGTTCTCACCGCCCGTCGCCTCCTTGTGACGTGCGAGAGAACGCAGCATCAGCGCGGTGCGTGGGGTGGTGAACGGGTACGCGTAGATCTGGCCGTGCGGATGTCCGAGCGTCACGCCGATCTCCGCGCCCCGGTTCTCGAAGCAGAACACCTGCTCCACGGAGGTGAGATGCGACAGCTCGGACGTCCGGTCCGTCCATGCCTCCAGGACGAGGGCCACCTGCTCCTCGGTCAGGTCGGCGAAGGACGAGTTGTGGTCGGAGGTGAAGCAGACGACCTCGCAGCGGCCCGAGTCGCCGGCCAGCGAGGGGAAACGGTTCTCGAAGACGACCACGTCGTACGACGAGTCCGGGATCTCGCTCAGCCTCTCGCCCTGGGAGGGGCACAGCGGGCACTCGTCGGCCGGCGGGTGGTAGGTGCGGCCCTGGCGGTGCGAGGCGATGGCGATCGCGTCGCCGAGCAGCGGGTCGTGGCGGATCTCGGAGGTCGTGACGGTCCGCTCCAGCGGACGCCTGTCCACCGCGTCGCGCACGGTGTCGTCCCGCAGGTCGTAGTAGATGAGCTCGCGACCGTCGGCCAACGAGGTCGAGGTCTTTTTCACGCCACGGCTCCTCACACACGCAACCCTCAACATAACTAAACATAACAAACCACAAGGCAACAGCGACGTCAATGGTCGGGAGGCCGGAAACGGAGAGTCGCCCATCGTGACCAGGCGTATGTCGTGCGCGGAGGGCATAGATACGTGCATGCACACCCCCACCTATCTGGCTGCCGAGCTCCGGCTCCCCACGAACTGGCTCGACTACACGATCCTCGGCATCTACTTCACCGTCGTTCTCGGCATCGGATTCGCCGCCCGCACATCGGTGAAGACCACCCTCGACTTCTTCCTCTCGGGCCGCTCACTGCCCGCCTGGATCACCGGTCTTGCGTTCATTTCGGCCAACCTGGCCGCCACCGAGATCCTGGGCATGGCCGCGAACAGTGCGCAGTACGGCGCGTACACCGTGCACTGGTACTGGATCGGCGCCATCCCGGCGATGGTCTTCCTCGGCCTGGTGATGATGCCCTTCTACTACGGCAGCAAGGTGCGCTCGGTCCCCGAGATGCTGCTGCTGCGCTTCGACAAGTGGGCACACATCCTGAGTTCGGTCCTCTTCGCGTTCGCCGCCATCCTGATCGCCGGTGTGAACCTCTACGCCCTCGCGATCGTCGTCGAGGCGCTGCTGGGCTGGCCGCAGTGGGTGGCGATCGTGGTCGCCGGTGCCTTCGTGCTGGCGTACATCACCCTCGGTGGTCTGTCGTCCGCGATCTACAACGAGGTGCTGCAGTTCTTCGTGATCCTCGCGGCCCTCATCCCACTCTGCGTGCTGGGCCTGAAGAAGGTCGGCGGCTGGGACGGCCTGACCGACGCACTCACCAGGACGCACGGCGCCGACTTCACCACCGCGTGGGGCGGCACCGGCATCGGCAGCGCCAACCCGCTGGGCGCCAACTGGCTCACCATCGTCCTCGGCCTCGGCTTCGTGCTGTCCTTCGGCTACTGGACGACCAACTTCGCCGAGGTGCAGCGCGCGTTGTCGGCCAAGAACCTCAGCGCGGCCCAGCGCACGCCGCTCATCGCCGCGTACCCGAAGATCTTCATCGTCTTCCTGGTGATGATCCCGGGTCTGGTGGCCGCCGCGCTCGTGCCGAAGTTCGGCACCACCGACTCCGGCTACCAGTACAACGACGCCATCCCCTACCTGATGCAGGAACTGCTGCCCAACGGCGTCCTCGGCATCGCGGTGACCGGTCTGCTGGCCGCCTTCATGGCGGGCATGGCGGCCAACGTGTCGTCCTTCAACACCGTGTTCACCAACGACATCTGGGGCCGGTACGTGGTCAAGGGCCGCGAGGACGCGTACTACGTCCGCTTCGGCCGCCTGATCACGGTGATCGGCGTCTGCGCCTCGGTCGGCACCGCCTTCCTGGCGTCGTCGTTCTCGAACATCATGAGCTACCTCCAGACGCTGTTCTCCTTCTTCAACGTGCCGATGTTCGTCGTCTTCATCGTCGGCATGTTCTGGAAGCGCGCGTCCGTGAAGTCCGGTTTCTGGGGCCTGCTCGCCGGCACCGTGGCCGCGATGGTGAACTACTTCGTGATCTACAAGAAGGGCATCATCGACATCCCCACCGACCAGGGCGCCAACTTCGTCTCCGCGATCGTCGGCTTCGTCGCCGGTGCGGTGGTCATGGTCATCGTGTCGCTGTTCACCAGGCCGAAGCCGGCCGAGGAGCTGCAGGGCCTGGTCTACGGCACCCGCTCCCCCGGCATGTCCGAGGCGCCCGCGGCCGGCGACGACGCCTGGTACCGCAGGCCGGCCCTGCTGGGCTGGGGTGCCGTGATCCTGGCCGCCGCCTGCTACATCCCGTTCTCGTTCTGATGGCATCCTGACTGAGGAGTTGGAAAACCATGACTGATCAGTCCGGGCCCTCCGGATACTCCGACAAGGACGTCCAGCGCGAGGTCACCGAGCTGCAGGGGAAGTCCGCGACCGCGGCCCGCATCTTCGACCTGCGCCGCATCATCGGCGGAATCTTCGTGCTCTACGGCCTCATGGTCGGGATCGCCGGCCTCACCGACTCCGACGCCGAGATCGACAAGGCACAGGGCATCAACATCAACCTGTGGACAGGGCTGGGGATGCTGCTCCTCGGCATCTTCTTCCTGGTCTGGCTGAAGCTGCGGCCCACACCGCCGCCGGTTCCTGCGGCGGCGCCGGAGGGCGAGCCGGACAGGCCGGACGAGCCGACGCCGTGACGGCCGCGGGGCCGGGGCTACAAGGCCTCCGGCCCCGCCCCCGCCTCCGTACCCAGCCCGGTCCCTGCCCCTGTCCCCATCCCCGTCTCCGTCTCCGGCGGCTGCGAGTGCGGTATCGGACCCGCCCTGTCCAGCAGGCCGGTCCGCGCCGCCAGGGCCGCCGCCTCCAGACGGGAGCCGACGCCCAGCTTCATCAGGACCCGCTGCACATGGGTGCGCGCGGTGGACGGGGCGATGCCCATGCCGGCCGCTATCAGACGGGTGTCCTCGCCGTCGGCGACCCTGACCAGGACCTCGACCTCTCTGGGCGTGAGCATCTGAAGCAGGCGCTGCCCCTCGTCGTCGGGCTGGGCTGCGGGGTTGAGCAGTTCGCTGAAGGCGCCCTGCAGCAGCTGCGGGGCCACGGCCGCCTCGCCCGCCCTCGCCTTCATGATCGCCCGCTCCACTCCCTCGATGCGCTCGTCATGGCGTACGTAGCCCGAGGCGCCCGCGGCGAAGGCGGCGGCGATGCCTCGCGGGCTGGGCACCGGGCCCAGCACCAGGACCGCGACCTGCGGACGCTCCCGTTTGATCTTCACCACCGGGTCGAAGATGCCCGGTTCGGCCGGTGTCGCCGTGCCCAGCAGGCACACCTCCGGCGCGCGGGTGATCACCAGCTCCGCCGCGCCCGCGGCCGGCGCCGCCGCGGCGAGCACCCGGTGCCCCCGCAGCTTCAGCGCCGAGGCCAGCGCCTCGGCGAGCAGTCGGTGGTCGTCGACCACCATGAGCCGCACTCCCATCGAGCAACCCCCCAGTCCCCCCAATGGATGCCCACTATGGATGCCCACTGGTCCTCACGGACAGAAGCCCCCTCCCGGCTCCCCCCGCCCCTTCATGCCCCCGGAAGCTACACGCTTGTTCGACGTTGCGCTCCCCCTACTGGTGAGAAGTGCCCCGGATCGACGGAATTTCTGGCATTCGAGGGTGATGAGCGATACGCGCACGGCCCCGCCCCTGAGCAGGGGCGGGGCCGTCACGCGGGTGCCTGGAAGGCTCAGCCGGCGGTGCCGAACGCGAGCGCCAGGTACTCCTTGTCGCTCGAACCCGACGACTTGTCCGCGTACACCCCGGACATGTACAGGTGCCCCTGGGCGTAGATGATCTCGGAGTAGTCCGGGGACATGCTGGACTCCGCGTCGCGCACCGACTCCGTCGACGGGTTCTCCAGGAGCTTGGTCTCCTTGAAGGAGCCGCCGTCGATGCTGACGATCTGGCCGCCCTTGTCGTACGGCGGGCGCTTGTACGCGATCACGTTGCCGCCGTCCATGCGCAGCGGGGTGATCGTGTAGCCGTCGCCCGCGTCGGCGCGCTGGCCGGTCTGCTTGCCGGTGGCCAGGTCGAACGCGACGATCTCGTTGGTCTGGCTGTACTCGCCGGTGCCGTCGTGCTCCTCGGTCGGGATGTACAGCCGGTCGTTGCCGACCGCGATGCCGCTGCACGCCTCGATCTTCGAGATGCCGTCGCAACGGGCCGCGAACTGGTCGCCCGGCGCCGAGATGCGGGTGATCAGCTTGCCGGTCTTGTTGTCGATGGAGAAGAAGTCGGAGATGCCGCTGCCGTCGCCCGCGCTGTCGCCGACGTCGGCGGCCACCACCAGCGGGTTCGTCGACACCACGGAGGCGTACTCGATGCCCTGGGTCATCTTGTACTCCGAGATCACCTTCCCGGACTTCGGGTCGATGGTCTGGATGTGCAACTGACGCTGGTCGTACGAGCCGCACTTGCGCACCGCGACCAGCTTGTCGCCGCCGCCGTAACCGGCGTCGTAGCAGGTGTCCGTCGGCTTCGGGGACCACAGGGACTTGCCGGAGACGTCCCAGGCGGCGCCGCCGCTGGTGCTGCCCACGGCGATGGTGCTCCCGCTGACCGTGACGTTGTCCAGACTGATCGCCCGGTCACCGGAGTTGACGGTCTTGGTCCACAGCTTCTTGCCCGCGTCCAGGTCGAGCGCCGCGACCTGGCTGCAGCCCGCCGAGCTGTTCTTCGCCGGCATCTTGGGCTGGAAGAGGATGGCCGTCTTGTCGTCCGCGGTGGTGTGCGTGCTGGCCTCGCACACCGGGCCGGGCAGCTTGATCGTCCACAGCTTGGTGCCCTTGTCGCGGTCGTAGCCGTTGATCTCGGCGACGCCGGCCTTGACGTACGCCTTGTCGGTCAGCCAGGAACCGGACACCACGGTGCTGTCGTCCACCTTGGGCTCCGGGATCTGGTACAGGACCTTGGCGCTGGTGTCCGCGGGCACCTTCTCCTCGCCCTTGGTGGAGGTGCCGCCGGTGTCGCCCTTGTCCTCCTTGCCGCCGGTGCCGCCGCTGGAGCTCGCGGTGTCGTCCTTCTTGCCGTCGTCCTTGCCGGAGGAGGCGTACCAGATGCCGCCGCCGACGATCAGCGCGATCGCGACGACCGCCGCGACGATGATGATCAGCTGCGCGTTGACACCCCGTCCGCCGGTGGGCTGCCCGGCCTGCGGCTGCAGCGGCACGGTCGGCTGCGGGTAGCCGTAACCGGGCTGCTGGCCATAGGGGTTCGGGGTCTGGCCGTACGGGTTCGGCTGCTGGCCGGGGTAGCCGTAGCCCGGGGGCGTCTGCGGCGGCTGCTGGCCCTGCGGCGCCTGGGGGTGGCCGTAGCCGGGCTGCTGCGGAGGCGGCGGCGGGGGTGTCTGCGGAGCTTGGGGCGCCTGCGGGTAGCCGTAGCCCGGCTGCTGCGGGGCGCCGAAGCCGGGCTGCTGCGGCGGCTGGGGCGGCTGGTCCTGGGGCGGGCCGAAACCGCCCTGCTGCGGGGGCTGGTTGGGCGGTGGGGGCGGTGGCTGGGTCATCGCGTGAATACCTCGTGAACGGGGTGGCCGGGCGGCGGGGACGGCGCGGGCGGAGGAAGAGTCACTTGCCGTAGGCGAGCATCAACTTCTCCTTCGTTTCGTCATTGCCGGTCAGCCGGGTGGTCGAGAGGTAGAAGCGGCCGTCGACCCAGTCGAAGTCCTTGGAGTAGAAGCCGTTCTCGATCTCGGCGGTGCTCGCCGGGTTCTGCAGCAGCTTCACCGGCTTGTGGCTCGACCCGCCGGTCGCGATCGACACGACCTGGCCGCCCGCGTCGTACGACGGCTGCACATAGGCGATGAGCTTGCCGCCCTCGACCTTCATCGGCAGCATCGACTCGTCCGCCGGGGACTTGACGCGCCACTTCTCCTTGCCGGTGGCGAGGTTGATCGCGACGACCTCGTTCGCGCCGCTGGTCGCCTCGGTCGGCAGGTAGAGCGTGGTGGAGTCGGTGGCCACGCCCTTGCAGCCCTGCAGGTCACGGTCGAGGATGGCCCACCCGCACTCGGGGCCGAAGTCCTCGTCGAAGCCGACCTGCGAGCGGAACTTGCCGCCGTCGGTGAACGTGGAGATGTTCCACGCCTTCTTGTCCTCGTTCGTGCTGTAGACGACCAGCGGGTCGACGGAGTAGGTCCGCGCGACCGTCCAGCCCTTGTCGAACTTCTGCGTCCACTTGACCTTGCCGGTCGTCGGGTCGAGCTCCTGCATCTCGTCGTGCTCGTTCGACCCGGTGGCGTCGCAGGAGGCGACGGAGATCAGCTTGCTGCCGCCCGCGAACGCGGTCGGGAAGCACGAGTCGCCGTACTTCTTCTTGTCGAACAGCTTCTTGCCGGAGTCCACGTTGAACGCCACGCCCGACTGCGAGCGCCCCACCATCAGCGTCTTGCCGGTGATGGACATCTCGATGGTGATGGCACTGTCGAACAGCGCACCGTCGGCGAGCTCGTCGCTCCAGCCCTTCTTGCCGGTGTTCAGGTCGATCTGCTGGAGCTGGTTGCACTTGGCGCGGTCGCTGGTGCCGCTCTCGTACGCCACCACGACCTTGCCGTCGCCCGACTGCTGCGGGGTGACCGCGCAGATCTTCTGCGGGAAGGTGATCGGGTCCCAAGTGGGGTTGCCGTCGCCCACGTTGTAGGCCACGACCTGCTTGTACGCCGCCTTCACCGCCGTCTTGTCGGTGATCCACATGCCGGGGGCGTCGGCGCCGGAACCGGGCGCGTCCGGCGCCTCCTTGTACCAGAGCACCTTCGACTCGCCCGCCTGGCGGGCCTCGTTGAGGTTCTCGGGGTCCGAGTCGCCGTCGCCGCTGCCGTCACCGGGGTTGACCGGGTTGCCGGAGGCGGACGCCTTCGAGTCGTCGCTCTTCTCGGCGACCGGCTTCTTGTCGTCGTCGCCACCACTGGTCACGGCGAAGACGGTGCCGCCGATGACGACCAGCGCGGCGACCACCGCGCCGATGACGAGGGCGGGCTTGCCCTTGAAGGGATTGCGGGAGCCGGAGCCGGGCGGCGGCGTGCCGGGCCCGCCGGGGTACTGGGGCTGCGGCGGGTAGCCGTAACCGGGCTGCTGGCCGTACGGGCCCGGCTGCTGGGGCTGTCCGTACGGGCCGGGCTGCTGCCCGTACGCGCCGGGCTGGCCGTAGGGGCCGGGCTGGGAATACGGGCCCGACGGCTGGCCGTAGGGACCCGGCTGCTGGGGGGGCTGCGGTGCCTGGGGGTAGCCGTAGCCGGGCTGGGGCGCGCCGGACGGCGGGGCCTGCGGGGGCGGCGGCGTCTGCGGCGGGCCCTGGGGCGGCGGCGGGGTCTGCGGAGCGCCGAAGCCACCCTGCGGCGGCTGCTGCGGCTGGTCCTGCGGTGCTCCGAAACCACCGGGCTGCGGCGGCTGGTTGGGCGGCTGAGTCATCAGCGCGTCTCCCCCTCGTTCACTGATTTTTAGCCACGCCCCGAGGTACGTGATGGACCCAGAGTCGTACTCAGAAAGTTCTCAGACGGCTCTTTCTATCACCCGGGACCGACAACGCACCGGGCCGGTTCATCCCCTGTTCCCAAGGGAGGACCGGCCCGTGATGCCGCTGTTATGCGCCTTCACGCACCCTTCACGCGTCCTCGGCCAGTTCCAGCCACCGCAGCTCCAGTTCCTCTCGCTCGCCGGTCAAATCCCGCAACTCGGCGTCCAGTTCGGCCACCTTCGCGAAGTCGGTGGCGTTCTCGGCGATTTGAGCGTGGAGCCTGGACTCCCGCTCGGAGACCTTGTCGAGCTGCCGCTCGATCTTCTGCAGTTCCTTCTTGGCGGCGCGCTGGTCGGCCGCGCTCTTCTCGGGTACGGCCTTGACCGCGACCGGCGCCGAGGCGGCGACCGCCTCCTCCATCCGCCGGCGGCGCTCCAGGTACTCGTCGATGCCGCGCGGCAGCATCCGCAGGGTGGCGTCGCCGAGCAGCGCGAACACCCGGTCGGTGGTGCGCTCGACGAAGAACCGGTCGTGGGAGATGACGATCATCGAGCCGGGCCAGCTGTCGAGGACGTCCTCGAGCTGGGTCAGGGTCTCGATGTCGAGGTCGTTGGTGGGCTCGTCGAGGAAGAGGACGTTGGGCTCGTCCATGAGCAGCCGCAGCAGCTGCAGCCGCCGCCGCTCACCACCGGAGAGATCCCCGACCGGCGTCCACTGCTTCTCCTTGTTGAACCCGAACGTCTCGCACAGCTGCCCTGCGGTCATCTCCCGCCCCTTGCCGAGGTCGACGCGCTCGCGCACCTGCTGTACGGCTTCCAGGACCCGCAGGGTCGGTTCGAGCTCGGCGACCTCCTGGGAGAGGTAGGCGAGCTTGACGGTCCTGCCGACGGCGACCCGCCCGCCGACGGGCTGCACCTCGCCCTCGCTGCGGGCGGCCTCGGCCATGGCCCGCAGGAGGGAGGTCTTGCCGGCGCCGTTGACCCCGACCAGACCGATGCGGTCGCCGGGGCCGAGCTGCCAAGTGACGTGCTTGAGCAGCACCTTGGGGCCGGCCTGCACGGTGACGTCCTCGAGATCGAAGACGGTCTTCCCGAGCCGGGTGGAGGCGAACTTCATCAGCTCGCTGCTGTCGCGCGGCGGCGGCACGTCGGCGATCAGCTCGTTGGCGGCCTCGACGCGGAAGCGCGGCTTGGACGTACGGGCGGGGGCGCCGCGCCGCAGCCAGGCCAGCTCCTTGCGGACCAGGTTCTGCCGCTTGACCTCTTCGGTGGCGGCGATGCGCTCGCGCTCGGCGCGTGCGAAGACGTAGTCCGAGTAGCCGCCCTCGTACTCGTAGACGTCGCCCTTCTGGACGTCCCACATGCGCGTGCACACCTGGTCGAGGAACCACCGGTCGTGGGTCACGCAGACGAGCGCGGAACGGCGCTCGCGCAGATGCCCGGCGAGCCAGGAGATGCCCTCGACGTCGAGGTGGTTCGTGGGCTCGTCGAGGACGATCAGGTCCTGTTCCTCGATGAGCAGCTTCGCGAGCGCGATACGGCGGCGCTCACCGCCGGACAGGGGCGCGATGACGGTGTCCAGGCCCTGCGGGAAGCCGGGCAGGTCGAGCCCGCCGAACAGCCCGGTGAGCACGTCCCGCACCTTCGCGTTGCCGGCCCACTCGTGGTCGGCCATGTCCCGGATGACCTCGTGGCGGACGGTCGCCGTCGGGTCGAGGGAGTCGTGCTGCGTGAGCACGCCGAGGCGGAGCCCGCCGGAGTGGGTGACCCGCCCCGTGTCCGCGTCCTCCAGCTTGGCCAGCATCCGGATCAGCGTCGTCTTGCCGTCGCCGTTGCGCCCCACCACCCCGATGCGGTCGCCTTCGGAGACGCCGAGGGAGACGCCGTCGAGGAGGGCACGAGTGCCGTACACCTTGCTGACGTTCTCGACATTGACCAGATTGACGGCCATTTTGCTCCTGCCCGGGGGATCGATCAGCCTCCCAGCCTAATGCGCGCCGGTCGGTGGCCGATCCCCCAGCAGGTCAGCGGCAGATCACCCGCAGGTCAGCGGGCAGCGGCCGCCCTGACCTCGGCGAGGAGGTCGTACATGTCCTGGCCGGGGCACTCGGTGTCGAAGTAGTCGCGGTGGCCGCCGACCGTGTTGGTGTCCTTCTTCACGCCGCTGACGGGGTTGACGTACGTGACCCTCGCCTGCGGGTCCAGGCCCTTGAACCGGGAGATCACCTTGATCAGCCGGATCAGGGAGGCCTTGGCCGCGGCCGTGGGGCCGTTCTCCTGGAGGGTGCCGATCAGGGCGATGCCGAGGGCGCCGGAGTTGTAGCCCACGCTGTGGAAGCCGGTGACGAGGTCGCCGTCCGGGTTGAAGGCCGGAATGCCGTCGTCGCCGGAGTAACGGCCCTCGTAGACGGTGCCCGCCTCGTCGATGAGGAAGTGGTAGCCGATGTCGCCCCAGTCGTTGGTGATCGCGTGGTACTCGTAGATCGCGCGCACCGTCGCGGCCGGGTCGGGATCGCCGTTCGGCGTCGCGGTGTGGTGGACCGTGATCACCTGCAACGGGTAGTACGTCTCGGGCGAGTTGACCTTGCCGTCCTTGTAGCGCTTGGACTCGTCGGCGCCCCAGGCCGGACGCGAGAGATAGCGCACGCCCCGCACGCGCGTGGGCTCGCTCGGCACCTTGAAGGTGTGGTCGGGGCCGTCCGTGGTGTCGATCGCCAGCGAGCGCACGTCGGTGACGTCGCTCGGGGCCTTCACCTCGTACGCGGTGGCGTTCTGGGCGGCGACCAGGGCGGTGCCGCCGTCCTCGACGGTCGCGCAGCCGCTCGTCAGGGTCTGCCAGTCGCCGTTCGCGAGCCGGATGGCGGCGCCCTCCTGCGCGCCGGACCAGCGCAGACCGACGTAGGAGGCGGCGAAGGCCGTGGTGGCCCCGCCGGTGCCGGTGGCGGCCTCGGTCCGGGTCGCGGGGAACTTCTCCGGCGTGGTGCCGGGGCTGTCGGAGGCACCGGACTCTCCGGATTCGGTGGCCGCGAAGACCGCCGGTGTCAGGGCGGCCGCGCCTGCCACGGCCGCGGCGGTCCCGATGACGCCGCGACGGGACAGGGACCGCTTCCTGCGGTGGGCGGGGGTGGGGGTGGGGGTGGGGGTGGGGGGTTCGGACACGGGAGTGACCCTTCGGCAGTGCAGAAGACGTAAATGCGCCACACCAGGCGCTTGAAACATCAACAAACACTAACGGTCCCGTCCGCCCCACCCGTACTGCCGTTGCAGTACTTCTGTGTGGAGATACGGCGAAGACGCCCGCGTCGGCGCTTGGTTACGCGCCGGTACGCGCGGTCTCGTCGTGCGGCGCCGCGAGCACCGTCGCGCCGGGCACCGGTCCCGACGCCGTGCGCACCGTCCGGCAGGTGCCCGAACTGCGCAGCGCCTCCGCCACCTTGACCGCCGACTCCGTGTCCCGCGCGAGGAACGCCGTGGTCGGACCGGAGCCCGAGACCAGCGTGGTGAGGGCGCCGGCGGTGCGGCCTGCGGCGAGGGTTTCGGCGAGGTCGGGGAAGAGGGAGAGGGCGGCGGGCTGCAGGTCGTTGGAGACGGCCGCGGCGAGCGCGTCCGGGTCGCCCTTCGCGAGGGCGTCGAGGAGTTCCTCGGAGGCGACGGGCTCGGGGATGTCCATCCCCTCCCCCAGCCGGTCGAACTCGCGGAAGACGGCCGGGGTCGACAGGCCGCGGTCGGCCATCGCGAAGACCCAGTGGAAGGTCCCGCCGACATCCAGCGTGCGCAGCTTCTCGCCACGCCCGGTGCCGAGCGCCGCCCCGCCCACCAGACTGAACGGCACGTCGCTGCCCAACTCGGCGCAGATGGCGAGGAGTTCGGCCCGGGAGGCGCCCGCCTGCCACAGCGTGTTGCAGGCCAGCAGCGCGCCCGCGCCGTCCGCGCTGCCGCCCGCCATGCCGCCGGCGACCGGGATGTCCTTGGCGATGTGAATGTGCACGGCCGGCTCGATGCCCCGCCGCTCGGCGAGCGCGAGGGCCGCGCGCGCCGCCAGGTTCGTACGGTCCAGGGGCACCTGCTCGGCGTCCGGTCCCGCGCAGGTGACGCGCAGTTCGTCGGCGGGCGTCACGGTCACCTCGTCGTGGAGACCGACCGCGAGGAAGACGTTCGCCAGGTCGTGGAAGCCGTCGGGGCGGGCGGCCCCCACCGCGAGCTGGACGTTGACCTTGGCGGGGACGCGTACGGTGACGCTCACTTCTGACCGGGCTCCTTGTTGTCGACGTGCTGGGCGTTTTCCGCGATGCGGGCGAACTCCTCGACCGTGAGGGACTCGCCGCGCGCCTGCGGCGACACCCCGGCGGCGACGAGGGCCGCCTCCGCCGCCGCGGCCGATCCGGCCCATCCGGCGAGCGCGGCCCGCAGCGTCTTGCGTCGCTGGGCGAACGCCGCGTCGACGACGGCGAACACCTCGCGCCGCGAGGCGGTGGTCTTGAGCGGCTCGGTCCTGCGGACGAGGGAGACGAGCCCGCTGTCGACGTTCGGCGCGGGCCAGAAGACGTTGCGTCCGATGGCGCCGGCCCGCTTGACCTCGGCGTACCAGTTGGCCTTCACGGACGGGACGCCGTACACCTTCGAGCCGGGCGGCGCGGCGAGGCGGTCGGCGACCTCCGACTGGACCATGACCAGGGTGCGTTCGATGCTCGGGAAGGTCTCCAGCATGTGCAGGAGGACGGGCACGGCGACGTTGTAGGGGAGGTTCGCGACGAGCGCGGTCGGCGCCGGGCCCGGCAGCTCGGTCACCTGCATCGCGTCGCAGTGGACCAGCGCGAAACGGTCGGTGCGGCCGGGCATCCGGGCCGCGATCGTGGCGGGCAGCGCCGCGGCCAGCACGTCGTCGATCTCGACGGCGGTGACGCGGTCGGCGGCCTCCAGCAGGGCGAGCGTGAGGGAGCCGAGCCCCGGGCCGACCTCCACCACCACGTCGTCCGGGCGGACCTCGGCGACACGGACGATGCGGCGGACGGTGTTCGCGTCGATCACGAAGTTCTGTCCGCGCTGCTTGGTCGGCCTGACGCCGAGGGCTGCCGCGAGTTCACGGACGTCGGCGGGGCCCAGGAGGGCGTCGGGGGTGGGGGCGGTGCTCACGGCGACAAGGGTACGGGGCGGCGCCAGGGCCTGTGTCGGAGGTGGCGTCGTCCGCCCGAAGGGCGGGCCGGGCGGCGTCTGGTGCGTGCTCTCGGTGCGCCGGGCGGAAGCCCTCGTACTGGACGTACTTGGGCCTTCGCCCGGTGCGGCGAGAGTGCGTGCCAGGCGTCGGCCGGCAGGCGCCAGCTCCGACACAGGCCCTGGGCCGCCGCTCACCCGTGCAGCCGCACCCCGCAGTGCGGCCAGGGGCTCGACCCCCGGCGTACGTACAGCTTCTTCGCGCGCAGCGTCTGCTCCCCCGCCGACGCGTCCTGCGGTCGCCCGCTGCCGCCGAGGCTGTGCCAGGTCCGGGAGTCGAGCTGGTAGAGGCCGCCGTACGTCCCCGACGGGTCGACGGCGTGCGTCCGCCCGCCGGACTCGCAGGCCGCGAGGCCCTTCCAGTTCAGGTCGTCGGCGCCGCGCACGGACGTCGGCAGCGGCTTGGTGCCCACCTTCACGACCTCGGGCCGCGGCTCGCGCACCACCTCGGAGTCGGTCGTACGCGGCTTCTGCTTGACGCCGTTGACGGTGCGCAGGGCGTAGGTGACCCGGCGCAGCCCCGGCCGTCCCGCGCGCTCGACGACCTCCGTCCCCTTGAACAGCGCGGAGTCCTCCGTCCGCTCCGTCTTGAAGGGGATCGCCTCCTCGCGGACCTCCTTCGTGCCGGTGACCCGCAGCACGGTGACGGTCTGCCCGTCGCGCGGGAAACTGTCCCCCGGGACGGACGTGGTGTCCTGGCCGTGCAGGGAGATCCCGGCCTCCTCGACGGCCTCGCGCACGGTGGCCGCGTTCGTGCGGACCGTGCGCGCATGGCCGTCGGCCATGATCGTCACGGAGCGCTCGGTGCGCACGTCCAGCGCGAGCCCGGTGCGCCCGATGGGCTGGGAGCGCGAGACGGACATGTACGCGCCCTGCGCCCGCACCCCCAGTTGTTCGAGCGCCTCCTGCACCGTGTGCGCCGTCGTCCACACCTCGCGCCGGTGACCGTCGATGGTGAGCCGCACGGGACGCCCGTAGCGCACCGCGACCTCGTCACCGCTGGCGAGCGCCGTGCCGGGAGCCGGCGCGATCACGTCGTGCGCCCCCACCTCGACGCCCTCGTGGGCGAGCAGCTCGGTCACGTCGTCCGCGAAGGTGTGCAGGGTGCGCGGTTTACCGTCGACGCTCAGCTCGATGGCCTTGTCCTTGGCGACGAACGCGGTGGTGCCGCCGGCCAGGAACGCGACGACCAGTGCCTGCGGCAGCAGCCGGCGCATGGAGCCGTCCGAGCGCACGGCGTACCGCGCCTTGCGTCGGCGTGCGGCCCGCCGCCCCGCCCCGGCGGGCGCGACGGGCGCGGGCGTTGCCTCACCCGCCGCGCTCCCCACCTGCCGCGGAAGTACCGGCTCGGGTGCTTCGGCCGCCTGGGCCACCTCGTAGGCGGGCCGGTAGGTGTCGTCGTAGGCCGGGAACACCCCGGACACCCCGTACGCCAGCGTCTGCGCGCTGTGCACGTCGAAACCGCCGTACTCCGGCGGCTGGTACGCCGGGTCCGGGCCGTGCTCCTCATACGTCTCGTACTGCGAGTTCTGCGAGTACTGCGAGCTGCTCACGCCGACACGCTCCAGGGGCCGGAGGGGTCCAGAGGGGTCCGGAATCGGGCACCAGAACCTAGCGGAGCTAGTATCACTCTCCAAAGTCATACGACTACACAGAGTGGCGGCAAGGCCCAAGGTGGGCCCTCCCTCGCGTTATCGGAGGGTTATGAACGAGGCACCCTCAGTAGCCGAAGGCGCGGGCCGTGTTCGCCGCGAGGGCTGTCGCCAGCGCGTCCTCGTCGATGCCGCGCACGGCGGCCATCGCGCGCACCGTGACCGGAATGAGATACGGGGCATTGGGCCGTCCGCGGTACGGCACCGGCGTCAGGAACGGCGCGTCGGTCTCCACCAGGACCAGTTCCAGGGGCGCCACGGCGAGCGCGTCCCGCAGATTCTGGGCGTTCTTGAAGGTGACGTTGCCGGCGAAGGACATGAAGTATCCGGCGCGGGCGCACACCTCCGCCATCTCGGCGTCGCCGGAGTAGCAGTGGAACACCGTCCGCTCGGGGGCGCCCTCCTCCTTGAGGACGCGCAGCACGTCCGCGTGGGCGTCGCGGTCGTGGATGACGAGGGCCTTGCCGTACCGCTTGGCGATCTCGATGTGGGCGCGGAAGGAGGCCTCCTGGGCGTCCTTGCCCTCGGGTCCGGTGCGGAAGAAGTCGAGGCCGGTCTCGCCGACGCCCTTGACCTGGGGAAGCGCGGCCAGGCGCTCGATCTCGGTGAGCGCCTCGTCGAGCGCCGCCGTGCCGCCCGCCCGTCTCCCACCACCGTCCTCAACCGAGGCCCTTCGGGCCGCCCCCTGATTCTCCGGCTCGCGCGCCCCCTGCCGGGACCAGCCGTCCGGGTCGCCGTGGACGATGCGCGGCGCCTCGTTGGGGTGCAGGGCGACGGTCGCGTGGACGGCGTCGTACAGTGCCGCCGTCTCCGCGGCCCACCGCGACCCACGTACGTCGCAGCCGACCTGCACCACGGTCGTCACACCCACCGAGGCGGCCTTCGCGAGCCCCTCCTCGACCGTGCCGGACTGCATGTCGAGGTGGGTGTGGGAGTCGGCGACGGGCACCCGGAGGGGCTCCGGGAGCGGCGGCGCCGCGTTCTTGTCGGGCTCGTTCGAAGGCATGCCCCGATCCTACGAAAGGGGCACGCCCGTCTCTGCTGCCGGAGCTGTCAGCTCGCCTTGCGGAACGGATGCAGGAGATCGGACAGATGCCAGTGGTGGTCCCGGTGCCCGCCCTCGACGCCCGGCTCCGGCGCCTCGACCGGCCCGGCCTCGGGCGTCCGGCGCTGCTGCCGGTGCACCGCGTCCTGCACCGACGAGACCTGCCCGGGCCGCATGATCCGTACGACATGGCTGTCGCAGTTGTGGCATGTCGGCTTGGACAGCGGAGACGGCACGACCTGGCCGTCGGCCACGTACATGACGAACTGGTGGCCCTCGGCGTCGGTGTGGTGCTCTATCTCGTAGGACTGCTCCCAGCCCTGCCCGCAGCGCATGCAGGCGAAGGAATACGACTCGTGCACGACTGCGGTCGCCGCGCCGCGGGGGGCAGACTGCCCTGCGATCTCACTCATGCCAGCTCCTCTAGTCCGCTGGACACAGGGACGGGTGCGTCCCTGCAACCAGTGGACGCTTCCGCCGGCGCGAATGCATCAGGCCTGTCGACTGTTGGAGTCGATTTGGACTCTCCTTGCCATCCGGCCTCGCCGGCGGGGTCTGGGCTTTGCTTTCGGCGACAGCCCTTTGCCTGTCCGTGGGGCGCACGCTCAGGAGAGATGCGCCCTGCTCAGAGGCGGTGTGGCGCAGTTCACGAACTCCTCACGAACGACTCGCGGAAGCGGCGTTTTTCGCGGCCACAACCGCGTCGAAAACCTCCCGCTTGGGCAGCCCCGCCTCGGCGGCGACCGCCGCGATGGCCTCCTTGCGCCGCTCCCCCGCCTCCTCGCGCACACGCACCCTGCGCACCAGCTCGGCGGCGTCGAGTTCCTCGGGCCCCTTCTCGGGCGCGCCCTCGACGACCACGGTGATCTCGCCGCGCACCCCCTCGGCCGCCCACGCCGCCAGCTCGGCGAGGCCGCCCCGCCTGACCTCCTCGTACGTCTTGGTCAGCTCACGGCAGACGGCGGCCCGTCGCTCGCCCCCGAACACCTCCGACATGGCGGCGAGGGTGTCGTCGAGGCGGTGCGGGGCCTCGAAGTAGACGAGCGTGCGCCGCTCGGCGGCCACGTCCCGCAGCCGGGACAGCCGCTCCCCCGCCTTGCGCGGCAGGAACCCCTCGAAGCAGAACCGGTCGACGGGCAGCCCCGAGAGCGCGAGCGCGGTGAGCACGGCGGACGGGCCCGGCACGGCGGTGACCCGGATGTCCTTCTCGACGGCGGCGGCGACCAGGCGGTACCCGGGGTCGGACACGGACGGCATCCCGGCGTCCGTCACGAGCAGCACGCGCGCGCCGCCCACGAGTTCCTCGACCAGCTCGGGCGTACGCGCGGACTCGTTGCCCTCGAAGTACGACACGATCCGCCCCTTGGGCGTGACGCCCAGCGCCTGGGTCAGCCGGCGCAGCCGCCGCGTGTCCTCGGCCGCGACGACGTCGGCCCCGGCCAGCTCCTCGGCGAGCCGGGGCGGCGCGTCCGCGGTGTCGCCGATGGGGGTGCCCGCCAAAACAAGGGTTCCAGTCACGCCCCCCATCCTCCCAGGGGCCGACGCGGGCGAACGCATACCGCCCCGTTACCTCTCATGCACGGGACTCACACAGCACGGTTCCCTACGATGGCGCGGTGACCAGTACCGCGTCCTCCCCGGACACCCGCCAAGGCCAGAGCCCGCAGGACCAGCGGCCGTCGTGGCAGCAGCGGCTGCGCCGTTTCGGCTACACGGCGGGGCCCAGAAGCGACGTCCGCGAGCGTCTGGTGCCGCCGTACGTCCGGCCCAGCCCGCGTGTGTGGCAGGTCCTCGGCGTGCCGAAGTCGCTCGCCGAGCGGATCACGCGCTGGTCGGGCTGGGGAGGTCCGCTGCTGGTCACGCTGCTGGCGGGCGTCATGCGGTTCTGGCACCTGGGCAGCCCGAAGGCGGTGATATTCGACGAGACGTACTACGCCAAGGACGCCTGGGCGCTCGTCCACCGCGGCTTCGAGGTCAACTGGGACAAGAACGCCAACGACCTGATCCTGCAGACGAACGGGCATGTCACGATCCCGGCCGACGCGGCGTACGTCGTGCATCCGCCGGTCGGCAAGTACGTCATCGGGCTCGGCGAGCTGATGTTCGGGTTCAACCCGTTCGGCTGGCGGTTCATGACCGCGCTGCTGGGCACGCTGTCGATCCTGATGCTGTGCCGCATCGGGCGCCGTATCTTCCGCTCGACCTTCCTCGGCTGTCTGGCGGGCGCGCTGATGGCGGTCGACGGGCTGGCCTTCGTCATGGCGCGCACCTCGCTGCTCGACGGCGTGCTGATGTTCTTCGTGCTGGCCGCGTTCGGCTGCCTGGTCATCGACCGCGACCGGGTCCGCGAGAAACTCGCCGCCGCGCTGCCGGCCGACCCGGACGGCACCGTCCGTCCGGACGCGCACGCGGCTCAGACGACCCGCTTCGGGTGGCGCCCCTGGCGCTGGCTGGCGGGCCTCCTGCTGGGCCTGGCCATCGGCACCAAGTGGAACGGCCTGTACATCCTGGTCGCGTTCTGCGTGATGGCGGTCCTGTGGGACGTCGGCTCGCGCAAGGTCGCCGGCGCCCGCCACCCGTACGCGGCGGTCCTCAAGCGCGACACGGGCATCACGTTCCTGGCGACGGTCCCGGTGGCGGTCGTCACCTACTTCGTCTCCTGGATCGGCTGGATCCTCTCGCCCACGAACGGCTCCGGCGGCTACTTCCGCAACTGGGCCGCCACCGACGGCAAGGGCGGCAGCTGGACCTTCCTGCCCGACTGGCTGCGCAGCCTGTGGCACTACGAGCACGAGGTCTACAAGTTCCACGTCGGCCTCTCCTCGCCGCACACGTACATGTCCAACCCGTGGAGCTGGATCGTCGACGGCCGCCCGGTCTCGTACTTCTACGAGTCCCCCTCGCCCGGCACGGACGGCTGCCCCGCCGACGCGGGCGGGAAGTGCGCCCGCGAGGTCCTCGCGATCGGCACCCCGCTGCTGTGGTGGGTGGCCTGCTTCGCGGTCCTGTACGTCCTGTGGCGCTGGCTGTTCCGCCGCGACTGGCGCGCGGGCGCCATCGCCTGCGGCATCGCGGCCGGTTACCTCCCCTGGTTCATGTACCAGGAGCGGACGATCTTCTTCTTCTACGCCGTCGTGTTCGTGCCGTTCCTCTGCCTGGCGGTGGCGATGCTGCTGGGCGCGATCGTCGGGCCACCGGGGTCGAGCGACACCCGCCGTGTGGCCGGGGCGACGGGAGCGGGCGTCCTGGTCCTGCTGATCGCCTGGAACTTCATCTACTTCTGGCCTCTGTACACCGGTACGGCCATCCCGATCGACGACTGGCGTTCACGTATGTGGCTGGATACCTGGGTCTAGCCCCTTCCCCGTCTCCGTTGGGACAACAAACGGAAACACCCCCCACAGAGGGCCCTCACGCCACATACAGTGCGAGCACTGAAACGGGGAACGGGGAGGGGGCCCTTCATGGGCAAGGGGGTCAGAACCGCCGTCGTAGGCGGCGTGTTCGCCGTGATGGTGGGCGGTGCCGGCTACGGCGCCTTCAACATCGTGTCGGCGCTGAGCGACGACGGCGGGAGCTCGGGGACCGGGGGGTCCGCGAGCGTGAAGACCGGTCCGCCGAGCAGCAGCGAGATCAAGGAGACCTCGGCGAAGTTCTTCGCGGCCTGGGAGAAGGGGAAGGCGGCCCAGGCGGCGACGTACACGAACAACGACGCGGCGGCCGAACCACTGCTGACCGCCTACGGCGAGGCCGCGCACATCACCGGCGTGAAGATCACGCCGGGTGCCGCGAGCGGCGCGACGATTCCGTACACGGTCAAGGCGACGGTGTCGTACGAGGGCAGGTCCAAGCCCCTGACGTACAGGAGCGAGCTGACGGTGGTGCGCGGGAAGACCACCGGGCGGGCGCTGGTCGACTGGGAGCCGTCCGTCGTCCATCCCCAGTTGAAGACGGGCGACACGCTCGTCACCGGTGAGTCCGCGAACCCGGAGATCGAGGCCGTGGACCGCAACGGCGCCGTGCTGACCAAGGAGAAGTACCCGTCGCTCGGGCCGATCCTGGACGAACTGCGCGCCAAGTACGGCGACTCGGCGGGCGGCACGCCCGGTATCGAGCTGTCCATCCAGCACCAGGCCGAGGACACCGCCGAGACCACGCTGCTCACGCTCGCCAAGGGCAGGCCGGGCAAGCTGCGGACCACGCTCAGCGCGAGCGCGCAGGCGGAGGCCGAGACGGCGGTGAAGAAGTACGCCGAGTCGTCCGTGGTGGCCGTGAAGCCGAGCACCGGTGAGGTGCTGGCGGTCGCCAACCACCGCGACGACGCGTTCAACGCGGCGTTCCTGGGCAAGCTGGCGCCCGGCTCCACGATGAAGATCCTCAGCGCCGCCACGCTCATCGACAACGGCATCACCAGCATGAACGGCCCGGCGCCCTGCCCGAACGAGGCGGTGTGGCAGAGCCAGACCTTCCACAACCTCGAGGGCATGGCCCCGAACGAGAAGGCCACCCTCTCCGAGAGCTTCGCCCGCTCCTGCAACACGGCGTTCGTGAAGTACGCGGACGAGGTGAAGGTGGACTCCCTCACCAAGGAGGCCGAGAACCGCTTCGGACTGGGCCAGGACAACTGGAAGACCGGCATCCCGTCCTTCGACGGCTCGGTCCCCGCCTCCGGCGGCCCGGACACGGCGGCGAACATGATCGGCCAGGGCCAGGTACAGATGAGCCCGCTGAACATGGCGTCGGTGACGGCGACCGCGATGACGGGCCGCTTCCGGCAGCCGATCATCGTGTCGCCGAAGCTCGACGACCGCCAACTGGCCACCGCCCAGGGCCTGTCGGCCGGTACGGTCGCCCAGCTGCGCGCGATGATGAACCGCACCGCGACCAGTGGCACCGCGGCCGGTGTGATGGCGGGCCTGAACGGCACCATCGGCGCGAAGACCGGTTCCGCCGAGGTCGACGGGCAGTCCAAGTCCAACAGCTGGTTCACCGGTTATCGCAATGACATCGCGGCCGCGGCCATGACCCAGGACGGCGGCCACGGCATCGACGCGGCGGGTCCGATTGTCGCAGCTGTGCTACGGACTGGTGGCTGACGTCACCCGTACAGGACGGGACTCTAGGGTGGTGGCCGTCGTTGTGTTGTGAGGACAACGAGGGCAGCGTGCGCTGACGGGGACCCTGGGGACATCGCGGAGGATCGGGAGCAGTGGGCAACAGAAGGCGCGTCGCCGAGCGACGGAAGACCAAACCCGCCGTGGTCGGCGGGATGATCGCCGTGGTGATCGGCGGCGCCGGCTTCGGCGTCTACGCGCTGTACGGCGGCGGAGCGGCGGCCGACGACAGGTCGACCGCCACGTCCGCGACGGCCCACCACAAGGACATCAAGACCGGTCCGCTGTCCGCGGCCGAGGTCAAGACGGCGGCCGCGGGCTTCCTCACGGCCTGGCAGCAGGGCAAGGTGCCGCAGGCGGCCGCCGTCACGAACGACTCGACGGCGGCCACCACTTTGCTGACCGGCTACACCAAGGACGCCCACATCACGGGCGTCACCCTCACCGAGGGCACCCGCACCGGCGACGAGGTCCCCTTCTCCGTGAAGGGCACGGTGTCGTACAAGGGCACCAAGAAGCCGCTCGCGTACGAGAGTTCGCTGACGGTCGTGCGCAGCAAGGAGGACGGCAAGCCGTACGTCGACTGGCACTCCTCCGTCGTGCACCCCGATCTCAAGGACGGCGACTCGCTGGTCACCGGCGAGTCCGGGACGCCCCCGGTCAAGGCGTACGACCGTGACGGCGGCGAGCTGACGACGGCCAAGTACCCGTCGCTGGGCCCGGTGTTGGACGGCCTGCGGGAGAAGTACGGCAAGATCGCCGGCGGCAAGGCGGGCATCGAGCTGCGCGTGGTGCGGGGCAAGGCGTCCGAGAAGTCGAAGCTGTCCGACAAGACGCTGCTGACGCTGACCAAGGGCACGCCGGGCTCGGTGAAGACGACGCTCAGCCCGACCCTGCAGGCGGCCGCCGAGCAGCAGGTGGCCAAGCAGGCGAAGGCGTCGGCGGTGGTGATGCGTCCGTCGACCGGCGAGATCCTGGCCGTCGCGAACACCTCGCACGGCTTCAACGTCGCCTTCCAGGGCTCCCTCGCCCCCGGCTCCACGATGAAGATCGTGACGTCGACGATGCTCTTCGAGAAGGACCTCGTCCACCCCGACGAGTCGCACCCCTGCCCCAAGACGTACAAGCTCGCCGGCTGGACGTTCCACAACGACGACGACTCCGAGATCAAGAAGGGCACGTTCAAGCTGGCCTTCGGGGCCTCCTGCAACAACGCCTTCATCAACTTCGCGCCGAAGCTGTCCAACAGCGACCTGACGAACGAGGCCCAGCAGGTCTACGGCCTCGGCATGAACAACTGGGCCATCGGCGTCCCGTCGTTCGACGGCTCGATCCCGGTGCAGAGCGGCGCGCAGATGGGCGCCTCGCTGATCGGGCAGGGCGGCGTGCGCATGAACCCGCTGAACATGGCGTCGGTGGCGTCGACGGTGGAGACGGGCGTCTTCCACCAGCCGTACCTGGTCGCCCCGTCGGTGGACAACCGCACGCTGGCGAAGGCCTCGCGCACGATGTCGTCGACGACGCAGGCGGAGCTGAAGGAGGTCATGCAGTACACGGCGTCCTACGGCACGGCCGCCAAGGCGATGGCGGGCCTCGGCCCCAACTACGGGGCGAAGACCGGTTCGGCGGAGGTCGACGGCCAGAAGAAGCCCAACGGCTGGTTCACCGCGTTCCGGGGCGACCTCGCGGCCGCGGGTGTGGTCCAGGCGGGCGGCCACGGCGGTGACACGGCGGGTCCGATCGTGGCGGCGCTGCTGAAGATGGGCGGCTGACCGGTGCGGTCGGGCGGCTGATCAGCTGCTGACGGGCGTCGCCATGTACGTGCGGCGCAGGAACCGCAGCAGGGCCTTCTGCTCGAACTGCACCACCGAGACGCCCTGCGCCGAGTGGAACTCGACCACGGCCTGCACCCGCCCGCACGGCCACACGCGGACCTCTCCGCTGCCGGCCGGGGCGCGCAGGCCCTGCTCGAGGAGCGCACGCGAGAAGGTCCACTCATCCGTCCCGGGAAGTCCGACCCGCACCGACCGCGGGTCGGCGTCGGGGTCGTAGCGCAGGACGACGGGGATCGTCTCGTCCTCCGGGATGTCCGCGTCCGTGACCAGGTGGGCTCGTGCGTACTGTTCGACTACGGACATCGTGACGGCCCTTCACGCTGCGTGACCTGTGTGGAACCTGTGCATCCACCTCTTTCCAATGTCCCATATTTTCCGGATCATGCCCCCTGGCGCCGGACAAACTCATGACTGACGTCCCACAGGGGAGGCCCCGCGGGTGACGCCCCCTGCACGATGCACGAGCGTCTAGCTCTTGCAAAGCGTTCGCAATAAGCCTCTATTATCGAACGGTGCATGTGCCTGACGGATTCATCAACGCCCCTGCCTCCGCCGTGACCGGTGTCGTCGCCGCGGGTGCGATCGCCGTGAGCCTGCGCGGCGCACGCCGCGAGCTCGACGAGCGCACCGCGCCGCTGGCCGGCCTCGTCGCGGCGTTCATCTTCGCCGTGCAGATGCTGAACTTCCCCGTCGCGGCGGGGACCAGCGGCCATCTGCTCGGCGGCGCGCTCGCCGCGATACTCGTCGGGCCCTGCACCGGGGTTCTCTGCGTCTCCGTGGTCCTGCTCATGCAGGGCATCCTGTTCGCGGACGGCGGTCTGACCGCGCTCGGCGTGAACATCACGGACATGGCGATCGTCACGACGGTCGTCGGATACGCCGTCTTCCGCGGTCTGGTGAAGGTGCTGCCCCGCAAGCGGCGCTCGATCACCGTCGCCTCCTTCGTCGCCGCGCTCCTCTCGGTACCGGCCGCCGCGGTCACCTTCACGCTCGTCTACGCCGTCGGCGGCACCACCGACATCGCCATCGGCAAGGTCGCCACGGCGATGATCGGCGTACACGTCCTGATCGGCATCGGCGAGGCGGCCATCACGGCGCTGACCGTCGGCGCGGTCATCGCCGTACGCCCGGATCTCGTGTACGGCGCGCGCGGACTGGAGCAGAAGCTCAAGCTGCGGGTGAACGGCGAGCTCGTCGACGCCCCCGCCGCCGGGCCGGCGGCGGTCCCGGTCGCCGCCCGCTCGCACCGCAAGGTGTGGGCGATCGGCCTGGTCACCTCTCTCGTCCTGGCCGGGTTCGTCAGCTTCTACGCCTCCTCGAACCCCGACGGCCTGGAGAAGGTCGCCCGGGACAAGGGCATCGACAGGAAGACCGAGAAGCACGCGTCTTCCGACTCCCCGCTCGCCGACTACGGCGTCAAGGACGTCGAGAGCGCCCGCCTGTCCGGGGGGCTGGCGGGCGTGATCGGCGTCGGCGTGACCGTCGTCGCGGGCAGCACGGTGTTCTGGGCGGTGCGCAGGCGCCGTACGGCCGACGCCTCCGCGGTGTCGCCGGCGAGCACGAGCAGCGTCTGACATGGGCGCCGGGCACGCACACAGGCTCTACCGGCACGGGCACTCCCCCGTGCACACACTGCCGCCGCACACCAAGCTGGCCGCCGCCTTCGCGTTCGTGGTGGTCGTGGTGTCGACGCCGCGGGAGGCGATGTGGGCGTTCGGCCTGTACGCCGTACTCCTTGCCGCCGTCGCGTACCTCGCGCGCGTGCCGGCCGGTTTCCTGCTCAAGCGGCTGCTGATCGAGGTGCCGTTCGTCGCGTTCGCCGTGCTGATGCCGTTCGTGGCGGAGGGCGAGCGGGTGGACGTCCTGGGGCTGTCGCTGAGCGTCAACGGCCTGTGGGGGGCGTGGAACGTGCTCGCCAAGGGCACGCTCGGCGTCGCCGCGTCGGTGCTGCTGGCCTCCACCACGGAACTGCGCGAACTCCTGCTGGGACTGCAGCGGTTGAAGCTCCCGCCGCTTCTCGTGCAGATCGCGTCCTTCATGATCCGCTACGGCGACGTCATCACGGACGAGATGCGGCGGATGCGGATCGCACGGGAGTCGCGCGGGTTCGAGGCGCGCGGGGTGCGGCAGTGGGGCGTGCTCGCGAAGTCGGCGGGCGCGCTGTTCATCCGCTCCTACGAGCGCGGCGAGCGCGTGCATCTGGCCATGGTCAGCCGCGGTTACGCCGGTTCGATGCCGGTGATCGACGAGGTGACCGCGTCCCGGGCGCAGTGGTCGTACGCCCTCACGCTCCCCGTCGCCGCCCTTGTCGTCTGCGTGTTGGGATGGGCCCTGTGAGTACTGCTTCTCCTGCTTCCCTGGAGGTCTCCGGCCTCGCCTTCGCCTACCCCGACGGCCACCAGGCCCTGTTCGGCGTGGACTTCCGGGTCGAGCGCGGCGAACGGGTCGCGCTGCTCGGTCCGAACGGCGCCGGCAAGACGACCCTCGTGCTGCACCTCAACGGCATCCTGACCGGCGGCGCGGGCACCGTGACGGTCGCCGGACTGCCCGTCGGCAAGCGGCACATGGCCGAGATCCGCCGCAAGGTCGGCATCGTCTTCCAGGACCCGGACGACCAGCTGTTCATGCCGACGGTCCGCGAGGACGTGGCGTTCGGCCCGGCCGCGGCCGGGCTGAAGGGCCCGGAGCTGGAGGAGCGCGTGGACCGGGCGCTCGCGCAGGTCGGCATGGCCGAGTTCAAGGAGCGGCCCCCGCACCACCTCTCCTTCGGGCAGCGGCGCCGGGTGGCCGTGGCGACCGTACTCGCCATGGAGCCGGAGATCCTCGTCCTGGACGAGCCCTCCTCCAACCTCGACCCGGCCTCGCGCCGCGAACTGGCCGACATCCTGCGCTCGTTGGACGTCACCGTCCTCATGGTCACGCACGACCTGCCGTACGCCCTGGAGCTGTGCCCCCGCTCCCTGATTCTGAGCGAGGGCGTGATCGCGGCGGACGGGAAGACGGCGGATCTGCTGTCTGACGAGGACCTGATGCGCGCCCACCGCCTGGAGCTGCCCTTCGGCTTCGATCCGCGTTCGGTGACGGCGGGCACCGGCCGTCCGTGACAATGGGCGCGTGACGAACGAGGACCATACGGCGGCCGAGGGCTCGCTGCTGCTCGACGACCAGCTGTGCTTCGCGTTGTACGCCGCGCAGCGCGCGGTGACGGCCGCGTACCGTCCGGTGCTGGAGGAACTCGGCCTCACCTACCCGCAGTACCTCGTGCTCCTCGTCCTGTGGGAGCGCGGCGAGAGCACCGTCAAGGAACTGGCAGCGGCCCTGCGGCTCGACTACGGCACGGTGTCGCCGCTGCTCAAGCGGCTGGAGGCGGCGGGTTTCGTGCGCCGGGAGCGCGCGGCGCACGACGAGCGCTCGGTGCTGGTGGCGTGCACGGGGCGCGGCGAGCAACTGCGGGAGCGCGCGGCACGCGTCCCCGGAGCCCTGATCGCGGCGACGGGGCTGGAGGGCGCGGACGTGGCGAAGCTGCGCGAGGAGTTGTGGCGGCTCGCGCAGAGAGCGCACGAGGCAGCCGAGCGCCCCCACTGACCTCCTGTTACCCGCAGTTGCCACCCCCTGGTCATTCCCGCACTACCTACTGGCCAGTATCTTGTGCACGATGTACTTGTGCGCATTCGTTTTGGGGGGCCAGCCATGAGCGCCGTGAGTGACGAGACCGCCGTCGACACCCGTCCGTCGAAGATCATGTACGTCGCCGAGGCGACCGCGCACGGCGGCCGGGACGGCTACGTCACCAGCCAGGACGGGCAGATCGAGCTGAAGGTCGCGATGCCGCCGGAGCTCGGCGGTGACGGCAACGGCACCAACCCGGAGCAGCTCTTCGCGGCCGGCTACAGCTCCTGCTTCCACAACGCGCTGGTGCTGGTCGGCCGCCGTTCCGGCTTCGACCTCACCGGCTCCACGGTCGCCGCGAAGGTCGGCATCGGCCCGAACAAGCAGCGCGGTTACGGCCTCGCGGTCGCCCTCAGCGTCTCACTCCCGGTCCTGGACGCGGACGTCGCGGCGAAGCTCGTGGACGCGGCGCACGAGGTGTGCCCGTACTCGAATGCGACGCGCGGCAACATCGACGTAACGATCCTGTTGGGGTAGCGACACCGGGGAATCGCAGGCTGTACGGGGGTGTTGCCCCCGCAGTCGTAGGTGATCCGGAGGGAAGTGCGGGCGTGGACGTGAACGGTGCGGTGGCCGGGGGCTTCGAGCCGGTCAGGGACGCGTTCGTGCGCAACTTCGAGGTGCTGGGCGACCGGGGCGCGGCCGTCGCCGTCTACCGCGACGGGCGCAAGGTCGTCGACCTGTGGGGCGGCACGAAGGACGTCGACGGCACCGAACCCTGGGAGCAGGGCACCGCGCAGATCGTGCGCTCGGCGACCAAGGGTGTGGCCGCCGCCGTACTGCTGCTGTTGCGGCAGCGCGGGGACCTGGACCTGGACGCGCCGGTCGGTGAGTACTGGCCCGAGTTCAAGGCGGCGGGCAAGGAGCGGACGCGGGTGTGGCATGTGCTCGCCCACCGCGCGGGCGTACCCGTCCTGGACCGCCCGCTCACGCCCGCCCAGGCCGCGGACCCCGACCTCGGTGCCGAGGCGGTCGCGGCGCAGGCACCGGTCTGGGAGCCGGGCACGGACCACGGGTATCACGCGCAGACGTACAGCTGGCTGACGGGCGAGCTGGTCCGGCGGATCACCGGCCGGACGGTGGGCGAGTGGATCGCGGACGAGATCGCCGGGCCGGTCGGAGCGGATCTGTGGCTGGGACTGCCCAGGAGCGAGGCGGCGCGGGTGGGCCGGGTCGCCCAGGTCGACCCGCCGGCGGACCCGGCCGGCACGCTGCGGACGCGCCCCAAGAAGGCGGTCGCCGACGCCTACGCGGACCCGGCCTCGCTCACCCGCCGGGCCTTCGCCGCGATCACCCCGCTCCCCGACGAGAACGACCCCGGCTACCGCGCCGCCGCCCTGCCCGCCTCAAACGGCATCGCCACGGCGGACGGCCTGGCCCGTTTCTACGCCTCGCTGTCCGGCGAACTGGACGGCGGGACACGCCTGTTCACGCCGGAGACGGTGGAACTGGCCCGCACCGAGCGCAGCGCGGGCCCGGACCGCGTACTCGTGGTGGGCACGCGGTTCGGCCTCGGCTACATGCTGCACGGAGCGGCCTCCCCGCTCCTGTCCCCCACCTCCTTCGGCCACCCCGGCCGCGGCGGCGCCCTCGGATTCGCCGACCCCGACTCCGGCATCGCCTTCGGCTATGTGACGAACGGCTTCCGCAAGAGCGTGACGGCGGACCCGCGGGCGCAGGCCCTGGTCAGGGCGGTACGAAGCGCGGTGTCCGCCGTACCGGCGTAGGTCAGACGTTGATCGAGTGCGAGGTCCGGCCCGACGCCGAGTCGATCTCTCCGTGTGCCTTGGTCAGCATCTGCATCGCGAGTTCGTTCAGCGCCCGCGCACCGGCGATCTCCTCACCCACCCTCGGCTGATTCGAGTCGCTCTGGTGACGGCTCGCGTGACCGTGGGCCCGTACCTCGGTCCCGTCGGGCAAGCGGACCATCGCGACCGCCCGGGTGTGCTGCTCGTCCTCCTGGAACTCCATCTCGACATGCCATCCCACAGTGGTGTGCATCATGACGATCACCTCCGGAACACCTGCTTCCAGAGTGCTCCTCGAAGGGCCCGTACGCACCACTGGGACGGAGGAACCGCCGACGGAACGGCCGGGGCGGGCCCGGTGGAACGGCCCGGTGGAATGGACGGGGCGGGCCGGGGCGTTCGACCGTTCATGACGCCCGACCCACGCACCATCACCAACCCGCCCGCGCTCCACGACCCGACGCCGTTCGGCTACAGCCACGCCGTCTCCGCGCCCGGCGAACTCGTCTTCATCGGCGGCCAGTACGCCTCCGACGCGACGGGCGCGCCCGTGCCCGGCCACTTCGCCGCGCAGGTGGACCTGGCCTTCGACCGGCTGGGGCAGGCGCTGGCGGGGGTGGGTCTCGGCTACGAGCACGTCGTACGCCTCGGCACGTTCATCGTGGACCACGACCTCGCCAAGCTGGAGGTCCTGGGCGAAGCGCTGCACGCCCGCTTCGGGGACCGCCTGCCGGCCCAGACACTGAGCGGTGTCGCCTCGCTCGCACTGCCGGGGATGCTGTTCGAGGTGGACGCGGTGGCGGTACGGCCGTAGGGCCTGCCCTAACCGGCCCGCAGCATCAGGCCGATCCCCGCCACCAGGAGCATCGCCGCCGCTATGCGGGGCGCTCCGAACCGTTCCTTGAAGAACACGGCTCCTATCGCGGCCCCGACGATGATCGACGACTCGCGCAGGGCCGCGATCGGGGCCAGTTCCGCCTTGGTCTGGGCCCACAGGACCAGCCCGTACGCGAGGACGGACAGGGCGGCGCCCAGCAGCCCCAGGCCCGCGAACGGCCGCAGGACGGTGAGGAGTTCGCCGCGCCGGCGGGTGAGGGCGTACAGGGGGATCGCCACTCCCTCCACCGCCATCAGCCAGGCGATGTAGCCGAGGGAGGAGCCGGAGGCCCGTACGCCCAGACCGTCCACGACCGTGTACGCCGCGATGGTCAGCCCGGTGGCGAGTGCCGCGCCGATCGCCGCCCAGTTGGGGTGACTGCCGCGCAGCCCCCACAGCGCGACGCCGGTCAGGCCCGCGCAGGACAGCGTGATCCCCGCGGCCGCCCAGCCGTTCGGCACCTCGTGTGCGAAGAGGGCGGCGAGGAGCGTGACCACGAGCGGCGCGGTGCCGCGTGCGATGGGGTACGCCTGCCCGAAGTCGCCGAGCCGGAAGGACCGCATGAGCAGCACGTAGTACGCGACGTGGATGAAGGCGGAGCCGATGAGATACGGCCATGCGTCGCTCTTCGGGAACGCCACGAACGGCACCATCGCCAGCCCGATGAGCATGCCGCCACCGGCGATCAGGGTGAACCCGACCAGCTTGTCGGTGATCTGGTGGGCGATCGCGTTCCAACTGGCGTGCGTGACCGCGGCGAACAGGACGGCGGCGGCGACCAGCGGCGTCACGAGGTGTGCTCGCGCACGTCCACGAGGGTGGCACCGGCGTGGGCGACGAGGTCCTTGGGCTCCATGGGGAAGACGGCGTGCGGATTGCCGGCCGCGGCCCAGACGAGGTCGTGCCCGAGCAGCGAGCGATCAGCCAGCACCCGGGTCTTCGTCCGGTGCCCGAAGGGCGGCACTCCGCCGATGGCGTACCCGGTCGTCTCCCGTACGACGTCCGCCTTGGCCCGCGTCACCTTCTCGGCACCGAGTTCCTGCCGCACCCGCTCGACGTCCACCCGCGACGCCCCGTCCATGAGCACCAGCACCGGCACCCCGTCCGCCGCGAAGATCAGCGACTTGCAGATCTGGCTCAACTCGCAGCCGATCGCGGCGGCGGCCTCGACGGCGGTACGGGTCGCGTCCGGAAAGCGGCGGATACGGCTGTGCAGGTCGTCGAGCCCCAGTTCGCGCAGGGCGTCGGCGAAACGGGGGTTGGCTCCGGAGCGATCGGTCTCATCGGCGGTCGTCATGCACGGCACGCTAGCGGTACGTGTACGAGGCACGCGACCGAGTTCTCCGTTACTCGGAAACACCGCCGAGGAAAGCCGACCAGGCCGCCGGGGTGACGGTGAGGTGGGGGGTTTCGGGGGTCTTGGAGTCGCGGATGTGGATGGTGGCGGGGGTGGTCGCCATCTCGACGCAGTCGTTGCCATTGCTGCTGTCGCTGTAGCTGCTCTTGAACCAGCGGAGTTCCGGGGTGCTCATAGTTCTCCCAGCGCTTGCTCGATGAAGGCCAGAGACTCCTCTGGCGTGAGCGCCTGAGCTCGGATGATGCCATATCGGAGATCGAGGACTTGAAGCTGCCGAGGATCTGACACCGGCCGACCTCCGAAGTCGCCATCGGTGCGCCCGACTCCGGTGCCGTCGCCGAACTTCAGCACCTGGATCCGGCCTCCCGTGCCGGGGTGGTTCGCGCGGGCCGTCGGAATCACCTGAAGCTCCACGGAAGGCAACCGAGCCACCTCCAGCAGATGTTCGAGCTGTCGGCGCAACACCATTGTGTCGCCGATCGGGCGTCGCAGCGTCACCTCTTCCTGGACGAAGCTGAGTTCCGGCGCCGGCGAGCGCTCGAAGATGCTCTTTCGAGCCATGCGCGCAGCCACCATGCGCTCCAGCTCGTCCGGCAGGTAGGCGGGACGCCATGTGGCGAGCAGCGCCCGGATGTATTCCTCGGTCTGGAGCAGCCCATGGAGGTCGTAGTTGCCGTACATCAGCAACTCGACGGCCCGCTCCTCCATATCCGCCAACTCCCGCACCTTCTTCGGATAGCGGGCCTTCCGCATGTCCTCCATGAACGCCTTGAGATGGCCGCCCGCACGCAGCGCCTCATCCGCCCTGTCCAGGAATTCCGGCCGAGGAATCCGCGCCCCTCGCTCGATCTTCCGGATCATGTCTTCGCCATAGCGCATGGCCTCCGCGAAATCGGCCACCCGCACGCCCGCCGCTTCCCGGCACAGCCTGAGCAAGCGGCCCACGGCCTCCACCAACGGCGCGATCTCGTCCCCAGGCTGAACATCCCAACCCGCCTCGTCCGCAACCTCGTTCATGCCCCACCTCCACCGCGCACTGGTACCCGTACAACTCCCGAGACAGCCGAGACAGCACAGGACAAAGCCGGGACAGTAACCCTACGTACACGCCCAGCTACTGATCAGAGTAGGCAGAACCGGCCACGCTGAGTGACATGAATCAAGGAACCGTCGAGGCCCACCGCCAACTCGAGAACCCCATCCGCAACTTCACGGTCCTCCTGTCCCCCACACCCCGCGGTGCCCGCATCGCCCACCTCCTGGCGGCGGAGCAACTCCGCACCTGGGAAGTCCCGTTGGAGAAGGCGACGCAGGTCGTCGCCGAGCTGGCGGCCAACGCGGCGACGCACGGGCGGGTACCGGGAAGGGACTTCCGCGTGACCCTCTACATCGTGGCCGACACCCTCCGTATCGAGGTGTCGGACACCCGGGGTGACCGCCTGCCCCGCCTTGCGCCGGGCGGATTGGAGGCGGAGTCGGGCCGCGGGCTCGTCCTGGTGGACGCCCTGGCGGACCGGTGGGGCGTGGCGGAGGGGCCGTATCCACGCAAGACGGTGTGGGCGGAGCTGAGGGTGTGAGGTCTCAGGAGAACGTGACGTCCTTCGTCTTCGCCACCGCCGCCGTGCGTCCCGGCGCCGACTGCCACTGCCAGTACAGGTTCGTGTGGGCGATGACCTGGTCCGGCGGCGGGGCGCCCCACTCGCTGTTGTCGTTCGCCGTGTGGGCGTCCGCGACGAGTGTGACGTCGTAGCCACGGGTGAAGGCGCCGTGGATCGTGGAGCGGATGCAGGCGTCGGTCTCCGCGCCGGTGACCACGAGGTGTCCGACGCCGGCGCCGGCGAGGACGTCCTCCAGCTCGGTGCCCTCGAAGGAGTCGCCGAAGTTCTTGTGGACCAGGGGTTCGGTGGCGCGGCGGGTCAGCTCGGGGACGTACTCCCAGGCTTCGCTGCCCTTCACCAGGCCGTCGTCGGAGTGCTGGACCCAGACGACCGGTATGCCCTCCTCGCGCGCCTTGTCGACGAGGGTGCCGATGCCCGCGACGATCGTGTCGCGCTGGTGGGCATCGGCCACGACGCCCTTCTGAACGTCGATGACGAGCAGGGCCGTGTGGGGTCGCTCAGGCAGTGTGGTCATGACGATCACGCTAGACCCCGCCACTGACAACCGCTCCGCGATCAGGCCCGCAGGGCCGCCGTCTCCGCCCGCTTCCGCCGCCCCGCCACCAGCCCGCCCGCCGCGCCCAGCGAGACCAGGCCCATGCACGCGGCGCCGATGACGCCCTTCACGCCGTCCATCGTGAGGTACATGGCCGCGGCGGTGGCGCCGTTGAAGAGGAACAGGAACCAGAGCGTGCCGGGCCGGCCCAGGAAGGCCTTGATCTTCGGCTTCTTCGCGATCAGCGAGCCGGCGATCATCGCGACGACGCCTCCGACGACGGTGGCGATGTTCTTCTGGTCGCCGTCGAGAACGGCGCCCGCGCCGACGCTCGCGGCGAGACCGGCGGCGAAAGAGCTCCACAGGAGCGCGTTGGCGACGAACTTCCTGACGGCGGCGAAGGGAGAGTTCACGGCTGTTTTTCCTTACGGGAGAAGGGGAGGGGATGTCCTGCGATCTGTCCTCCACGATCCCGTCCGGCGCCCGCCGCAACGAGAGAGCGGCCTCCCGAACCCATGGTGTAGCGCACTACACCATGGGTTCAGGAGGCCGCCGTACGTACGGGCGTCAGGCCCGCACCAGCTCCCGGTCCTCGTCCGGATCCGTGTCCTTCGAGCCGCCGCCGAGGTTCTTCAGACCCTCGCCCTCGACATCCACGTTGGGCAGCACCCGGTCCAGCCACTTCGGCAGCCACCATGCCTTCTTCCCGAGCAGCGCCAGTACCGCCGGGACGATCGCCATCCGCACGACGAACGCGTCGAAGAAGACCGCGATCGCGAGGCCGAAGCCGATCATCTTGATCATCGACTCGCTGGAGCCGATGAAGCCCGCGAAGACCGCCATCATGATCACGGCCGCCGCGGTCACGACCCGCGCACCGTACTTGAAGCCGGTCACCACGGCCTGGCTGGGCTTCTCCCCGTGGACGTACGCCTCCCGCATCCGGGTCACGAGGAACACCTCGTAGTCCATCGCGAGGCCGAAGACGACACCCACCATGAAGATCGGCATCATCGACATGACCGGACCGGTCTCCTCGACGCCCAGCAGGCCGGACAGCCAGCCCCATTGGAAGACCGCGACCACGGCGCCCAGGGCCGCCATCACGCTCAGCAGGAAGCCGAGGGCCGCCTTCAGCGGGACCAGGATCGAGCGGAAGACGACGATCAGCAGGAGGAACGCCAGGCCGACGACCAGGACCAGATAGGGGATCAGCGCGTCGTTCAGTTTCTGCGAGACGTCGATGTTCATCGCCGTCGAGCCGGTGACCAGCACCTTCGCGTCCGTGTCGGCCTTGATGTCCACGCCCGCGTCACGGATGGAGTGGACCAGGTCCTCGGTCTTGACCGAGGACGGCTGGGAGTTCGGGATGACCGTGATCATCGCCGTGTCGCCGGACTTGTTGAACTGCGCCGGCGTGACGGTCACGACATCCTTGAGGCCCTTGATGTCGTCGGTGACCCTGGACACTGCATCCTTGGGCGAGTCGCTCGCCTTCGCGTCGACAGCGATCATCAGGGGGCCGTTGAACCCGGGCCCGAAGCCCTCGGACAGCAGGTCGTACGCCCGGCGCTGGGTCGTGGACGTCGGCTGCGAGCCGTCGTCGCCCAAGCCCAGTTCCAGCGAGGACGCCGGGACGGCCGCGGCACCCAGGCCGACAACTCCCAGCAGCAGGACGGCGACCGGACGCCGTACGACGAAGCTCGCCCAGCGCGTGCCCATGTTCGGCTTGCCTGTGGACGCCTTCCTGGCGGCGCGCGCACCGCCCAGCAGCTTGCTCTTCTCGCCCGCCGGCTTCACCTTCCGGCCCGCGTACCCGAGCAGCGCCGGGATCAGGGTCAGCGCGATGAAGACCGCGATCGCCACCGTACCGGCGGCCGCGATGCCCATCTTCGTCAGCATCGGGATGTTGACGACGGACAGACCGACCAGCGCGATCACGACCGTCAGGCCGGCGAAGACCACCGCGGAGCCCGCCGTGCCGACGGCCCGCCCCGCCGCCTCCTCGCGTTCCCGGCCCTCGGCCAGCTCGGCCCGGAAGCGGGAGACGATGAACAGGGCGTAGTCGATACCGACCGCGAGGCCGATCATCATCGCGAGCGTGGACGTCGTGGAGCCGAGGTCCAGCACGTTCGCCAGGGCCGTGATCGTCGAGACGCCGATGCCCACGCCGATGAGCGCCGTCAGCAGCGGCAGTCCGGCCGCTATCAGCGAGCCGAAGGTGACGACGAGGACGACGGCGGCGACCGCGATGCCGATGACCTCGGTGGAGCCCGTCTCGGGCGTCGTCTGCAGCGCGTCACCGCCGATCTCGACGGTCAGCCCGGAGCCCCGCGCCTGCTGGGCGGTGTCCTCCAGAGCGTCCCGCGAGGCGTCCTTGAGCTCCATGCCGGAGACCTTGTACTTCACGGACGCGTAGGCGACCGAGCCGTCCTTGCTGACGGCGTTCGCCTTGTAGGGGTCGGCGACGGAGGTGACCTCGGAGCCGTCGGCCAGCTCCTTCACCGTCTTCTTGACGGTCGCCTTGTTGGCGGAGTCGGTCATCTTCTCGCCGGCCGGCGCCTTGAAGACGACGCGGGCGGTCGCTCCGTCGGCGCTGGTGCCGGGGAAGCGCTGTTCCAGCAGGTCGAAGGCCTTCTGCGCCTCGGTGCCGGGGATCGAGAAGGACGTGGAGCCCGCGGCGGGTGCGCTGGCCGCGCCGACGCCCGCGAGCGTCAGCAGCGCCACCCAGAACAGTGCGACGAAGTGCCGTCGCCTGAAGGCGAACCGGCCGAGTTTGTAGAGGAACGTGGCCACGAGGGCGTACTCCCGGTCAGGTCGTGTGGTGTTTCAGGGCAGGGGTGATCAACCCGGCAGGGTGGGCAGGGGTGATCGTCCCGACGACTTGAGCGGTGACGTCAGGTACTCGGGGACTACGGGGAACTAAAGGGGAACCAAGGGGAACTGCGGGGATCTATCGCGCGGTGAGGGCGGGGAGGACCACGGCGTCGATGTACGAGAGGAGGAAGTCCTGCGTCGGCGGCCGCTCGTCGATGAGCGAGCGGGCCGCGAACCCGCCGATCATCATGTGGATCATGAAGTCGATCGCCGGGCTGTCCGCACGGACCTCACCCCGGTCGATCGCCCGCTGCAGCACCCGGCGGAACTCCGCCATCTCCGGCTCGATCAGATGCTCCCGGAACGCCTTGAGCAGATCCGGGCTGCCATGGATCGCCATGGCCAGTCCACGCATCAGCGCGGAGCTCTGCTCCATCTCGCAGTCGTCCGAGCGCATCGTGAGGGCGTGCAGGTCGCCCCTGAGCGACCCGGTGTCGACCTCGTCGGCCGAGCCGCCCGGCTTGTTGTGCCGCACCGCCTTCGCGACCAGCTCGGCCTTGCCGCCCCACTGGCGGTAGAGCGTCGCCTTGCTGGACCGGGTGCGGGCGGCCACGGCGTCCATGGTGAGGGCGTCGTAACCGACTTCCCGGAGCAGGTCGAGCACGGCCTCGTACAACTCGGCCTCACGCTCGGGCGTGATCCGACTGCGACGCGCCGTTGCGACCTCAGTCATGCCACTCACCCTTCCCACTCCGAACGACACGGTTTCGTCTTCGTACGTGACGAATGTAGCGCAGCCCCGATAGAAACGAAACCGTTTCGTACGTGTGTTGAGTCACGCCCGGTCGGGGCGTCCGGAATTTTCACAAGTTGCTCCGGTCCATCCCCCGGAAAAGCATGGGGAGGTGAGCTATCTGCGCCTGCCCCACATCAGCGGTGACCTGTTGTGCTTCGTGGCCGAGGACGACCTCTGGCTGTCCCCTCTCGACGGGCCGGGGCGCGCCTGGCGCCTCACCGTCGACCGTACGAAGGTCGGCCACCCGCGCTTCTCGCCGGACGGCCGCACCATCGCGTACACGAGCTGGCGAAGTCTGGTCCCCGAGATCCACACCGTGCCGGTGGACGGCGGGCCGGGCCGCCAACTCACGCACTGGGGCTCGGCGGACACCCAGGTCTGCGGCTGGACTCCCTCCCAGGGGGACCAAGGAGAACAAGGAGACCAAGGAGGCCAAGGAGGCCAAGGAGGCCAGGAAGGTCGGGACGGCCAGGGCGGCCGGGCCGGCAAGGGGGGAGGCAGAGGAGGCAACATCCTCGCCGTCGCCTCCCACGGCGAGCCCTTCTCGTACTTCACCTGGGCCTACAAGGTCTCCACCGACGGCGACGGGGACCCCGGCCGCAAACTCCCCTGGGGCCCGGTCTCCGACATCCAGGTCGCCGAGATCGACGGAGAGCGCAGAACGCTCCTGCTCACCGGCACCCCACCGCACGAACCGGCCGCCTGGAAGCGCTACCGGGGCGGCGCCATGGGCCGCCTCTGGCTGCACGGCGAGCGGCTGCTCGCCGACCTGGAGGGCCATCTGCACTCGCCGATGTTCGTCGGCGGCCGGATCGCCTTCCTGTCCGACCACGAAGGCATCGGCAACCTCTACTCCTGTTCCTACGACGGCTCCGACCTGCGCCGCCACACCGACCACGACGCCTTCTACGCCCGCCACGCCGCGAGCGACGGCACCCGGGTGGTGTACCAGTGCGCCGGCGACCTGTGGATCGTCGACGACCTGGCCGCCGACTCCGCACCGCGCCGCCTGGACGTACGCCTGGCCGGGCCGCGCGCGGGCCGCCGCACGTACCAGGTCCCGGCCGCCCAGCACGTGGACGGCATCTCGGTGGACGAGACGGGCCGCGCGAGCGCCGTCGTCGTACGCGGCAGCCTGTACTGGCTCACCCACCGCGACGGCCCGGCCCGCACGATCACCGACACCCCGGGCGTACGGGTCCGCCTGCCGGAGATGCTGGGCTCCGGCGGCCAGGTCGCGTATGTGACGGACGCGGAGGGCGAGGACGCGATCGAGATCGCCTATCTGCCGCGCGCGACCGGCGACCGCGCGCCGCGCCGGCTGGCCTCGGGCGAGCTGGGCCGGGTCCTGGAGCTGGTCGCCGACCCGCAGGGCGAGCGCATCGCCATCGCCGCGCACGACGGACGGCTGCTGCTGATCACTGTGTCCGACGATGCGGCCTCCGCCGAGGGGACGCAGGACTCCGACGAAGAGGTGACGGAGCTGATCCGCTCGGTCAACGGCCCGGTGCGCGACCTCGCCTTCTCGCCCGACGGCGGGTGGCTGACCTGGTCGCACCCGGGGATCGGCAGGTCACTGCGGCAGATCAAGATGGCCCGTGTCTCCCCGAAGGGAAGCGGGGAGCGGCTGATCGTCGACGTGACCAACGGCCGCTTCGAGGACGAGAACCCGGTGTTCACGCGGGACGGCCGCTACCTGGCGTTCCTGTCCTGGCGGGGCTTCGACCCGGTCTACGACGTCCACACCGGCGACCTGTCCTTCCCGCTCGGCTGCCGCCCCTACCTGGTCCCGCTGTCCTCCGCCACGCCCTCCCCCTTCGCCCTGAACCCGGAGGGCCGGCCCGCCGCCGGGGGCCTGGATCCGGTGGAGGACGAGGAGGGCGGCGACGGCACGGTCACGGTCGAGATCGAGGGGCTGGAGAGCCGGGTCACCCCGTTCCCGGTCACCGCCTCCAAGTACTCGGCGCTGTACCCGGTGGCGGGCGGCGGCCTGGTCTGGCTGCGCTGGCCGATCTCGGGCGCGCTCGGCGAGACGTTCGTCAACCCGGACGACACGACGGGCCGCCCGACCCTCGAGTACTTCAACATCAGCAAGGCGAAGAAGTCCGAACTCGTCGATCACCTGGACTGGTTCGCCCTCAGCGGCGACGGCAGCCGGCTGGTCGTGGTCGACGAGGGCGACCTGCGGGCCGTCCCCTCCGGCGAGTCCGGCGACGGCGACACGACGGTCTGGATCGACCTGCGCCGCATCCTGCACGAGGTCGACCCGGCCGCCGAGTGGCGCCAGTCGTACGAGGAGGCCGGCCGCCTCATCCGCGCCTACTTCTGGGAGCCGGGGATGTGCGGCATCGACTGGGCCGCGGTGCTCGACCAGTACCGCCCGCTGGTCGAACGGGTCGCGTCCCCGGACGAGTTCGCGGATCTCCTCCGTGAGGTCCTGGGCGAACTGGGCACGTCGCACGCGTACGTCACCGCCGCCCGCCGCAACGAGGGCCCACCGCACTACCAGCGCCTGCAGGGCCTGCTCGGCGCCAACTTCGTCCGCAGGGACGAGGGGTGGGTGGTCAGGCGGATCCTGCCGGGCGACTCCTCGGACTCCAAGGCGCGTTCACCGCTGGCGGGCACCGGCATCAGGGAAGGCGCCGTACTGACCCACGTCGACGGCCGCCCGGTGGACCCGGCGACGGGCCCGTACCCCCTCCTGGCCGGTTCGGGCGGCACGACCGTCGAACTCACCTTCACGCCGGCGGAGGGCGAGACGGGCCGCGCACGCCGCGTGGCCGTGGTCCCCCTGATCGACGAACGCCCCCTGCGCTACCAGGACTGGGTGGCCAAGCGCCGGGCTGTCGTACGGGAGTTGAGCGGCGGCCGCTGCGGCTATCTGCACATCCCGGACATGGGCGGCTCGGGCTGGGCCCAGTTCAACCGAGACCTGCGGATGGAGGTGTCGCGGCCCGCCCTGATCGTCGACGTACGCGGCAACGCGGGCGGCCACATCAGCGAGTTGGTGGTGGAGAAACTGACGCGCACGATCCTGGGCTGGGACCTGACCCGCAACGCCCAGCCGGTGTCGTACGCCTCCAACGCCCCGCGTGGTCCGGTGGTCGCCCTCGCGGACGAGGCGACGTCCTCCGACGGCGACATGATCACGGCAGCCATCAAGCTGCTCAAACTCGGCCCCGTCATCGGCCAGCGCACCTGGGGCGGAGTCGTCGGCATGACCGGCCGCCACCGCCTGGGCGACGGCACGGTGATCACGGTCCCGATGAACGCGGCCTGGTTCGACGCCTACGGCTGGGGCGTGGAGAACCGGGGTGTCACCCCCGACCTGGAGATCCTCCGCACCCCCCTGGACTGGGCGGAGGGCCGCCACGCCCAGCTCGACGACGCGGTCCAACTGGCAGTGGACCTCCTGGAGACGAACCCTCCGGCAACCCCCCCGGACTACTCGAACGTCCCGGACCGGTCTCGTCCGAAGCTGCCGCCGAGGAGTACATGAGAAAGGGTGCCCCTCGTCAGGGGCACCCTTTCCCGTCAGTGCAGGACGTCGACGTCAGGCGTCGTAGTCCTGGTCGAAGCGGTCCTGCTCCTCGCGGTGGAGACGCTCCGACTCCTCGTCGCGCATGCGGTCGCGACCCTGGCCCTGGCCCTGGCCGGGACGCGTGCGCTCCTCGCCGGGGCGGCCACGCTCCTCGCTGGGACGGCCACGCTCCTCGCCCTGACGGCCACGCTGACCTTGCTCGCGGGCCTGCTGGGCCTTCTGCTTGGCCTGCTCCTGCCACTGCTCCGACTTGTCCTGGAACTGGTCCTTCATACCCATGTGGGTTCACTCCCGTAGTGGGTGGGAAAGGCCCTTGATCGGGCCTCGACCAGATTCACACGGGTCGACAAAGCGCGCATTTCGATCAACTACGGTGCGTAGCGCGGGACTCCTCGTCCGCCGCCCCACCTGCGCCGACGAGCCCCGAACGCATGCCCTCCAACCGCGCTCCGAACCGCTTCATCTCCCGCTGGCCCACCGTCCCGATCAGCCCCGGCAGATACCCCCGCACGCCCTGCATCCCGCGCAGCCACCACTGCCCGTACACATGGCTCGACCGGCGCTCGATCCCGGCGACGAGCCGGTCGACCGCGGGCCCCAGCGGATACGTCTTGTTGGACGGCCACGGCAGCCGCTGCCGCAACTCCCGCATCACCTCGTCCTGATCGGCCCCGCGCACCATGTCCGTGTCGGTCCACGACAGATAACCGACCCCGACCCGTACGCCCTTGTAGCCGACCTCGGCCCGCAGGCTGTGCGCGTACGCCTCCACACCGGACTTGGAGGCGCAGTACGCGGTCATCATGGGCGCCGGCGTGATGGCGGCCAGCGAGGCGATCTGCAGCAGATAGCCCCGGCTCTCCATCAGCACCGGCAAAAACGCCCGTGCGGTCACCGCGGACCCGATGAGATTGACCTCGATGACCCGCCGCCAGGCCTCCGGATCGGAGTCCACGAAGGGACCGCCGGTCGCGACACCCGCGTTGGCGACGACGATGTCGACCTTCCCGAACCGCTCCTTGACCTCCCGCGCCACCCGGGCCATCGCCTCGTGATCCGTCACGTCGGCGTACCAGTGGTCGCTGTCGCTGTGCAGCCGCTCGGAGACCTGCTTGAGGGCGTCCGGTTCGAGACCGACCAGCGCCACCTTGGCACCGCGCGCGGACAACTTGCGGGCGAGCAACTCCCCTACGCCGCGCGCCGCCCCGGTCACGACGGCGACCTGTCCTTCGAGGCCGACCCTGCTCATGCGCCCTCCTTGATCGTCCCGTTCGTCGCGTACGTCGTCACGAGTTCCCGGATCCGGCCGCTGACCAGCTCCGGCGCCTCTACGGGCGTCATATGGCCGAGCCCCGGCAGCTCGGTGTCGCCCACGCAGTTCGGCAGCGCGGCGACCAGTGCCCGCGCCTGCACGGGAGGCGTGAGCCGGTCCGCCGTACCGACCACCACAGCCGTCGGCACCCTCAACTCCCGTACGCCGTGGTCGAGATCGAGCAGGGCGAGCACATGCGCCCAGGCGTACCGCACCTTGCGCGGACACGCGTGCACGATCCGCGCGCACGCCTCCACCATGTGCGGCGCCGAACCCGGCCCCATCGTCCCGTACTTGAGGATCCGCCGGGCGAGGGGCGTGACCGGACCGAGCGGCGCCCGCGCCCCGAGGATGTGCCTGGTCAGCCAGGTCCGCAGCCGCCCGGCACCGAGGGGTACGACGGTCGACTCGGCGACCAGCCGCGACGAACCCGTACTGCACAACAGCACGGCCGCCGCATGCTCTTGGAACCCGGGCCGGCGGGAGGCGGCCATCACCGTCATGCCGCCCATGGAGTGCCCGGCGATCACGGCCTTCTCGCCCGGCGCGAGGGTCGCCTCCAGTACGGCTTCGAGGTCGTCGGCGAGGGCGTCCGTACTGCACGCCGGGCTCGCCGGACTGCGCCCGTGCCCGCGCTGGTCGTAGGCGATGACGCGGTGGTCGGCGGCCAGGTCCCGTATCTGCGCGGCCCAGAAGGCGGTGGAGCAGGTCCAGCCGTGGGCGAGGACGACGGCGGGCGCGCCCTCGGGCCCGTGCACCTCGACGTGCAGACGGGCGCCGTCGGCGGAGACCGCGACGAGTTCACGGGCGGGGGCGGGCGGGGCGTACGGCCCGGAGGAGACGTGCATGAGCCGACTCACGCGTCCACCTCCGCCGTCTCCTGGGAGGGCTTGTCCTGGGCAGGATTCTCTTGCGCGGGTTTCTCCTGGACGGGTTTCTCCTGGGCGGGCGCGCGGAGGAGTTCGTACTCCGCGAGATCCACCCGCCGCGTGGCCCGCCGGAACTCGGTCGTCGTACCGGGCCAGATGGTGGTGTTGCGCCCGCTCGCGTCGAGGTACCAGCTGGTGCAGCCGCCGGTGTTCCACACGGTCCGCTTCATCCGCTCCTGCACCCGGTGGTTCCAGGCGGCGACCGCACTCGGCCGGGCGTCGAGGGCCGCCCGCCCGCCGAGGACGTCGAGTTGCCGTACGAAGTCGGCCATGTAGTTGAGCTGCGACTCGATCATCAGGATCATCGACGAGTTCCCGAGCCCGGTGTTGGGCCCGATGATGGTCATCCAGTTGGGGAACCCGGCCGCGGAGGCGCCCCGCAGGGACTCCATCCCGTCCTTCCAGGACTCGGCCAGCGTCCTGCCCTCCGCGCCCACCACCCGGTCGGCGATCGGCATGTCGGTGACGTGGAACCCCGTACCGAAGACGATCACGTCGACCTCGGCCTCGGTCCCGTCGGCGGCGACGACGGTGGAGCCCCGGATCTCGCTCAACCCGCTCGCGACGACGTCGACGTTCGGCCGCGCGATCGCCGGATAGTACGCACTGCTCAGCAGGATCCGCTTGCAGCCGATGCGGTAGTCGGGGGTGAGCTTGGCGCGCAGGGCCGGGTCCTTGATGGCCCGCGCCATGTTGCGCTTGGCCAACTGCTCGATGAAACCGAGCTCGTTGGGGTGCTTGGTGAACGCCTGGACCTGCAACTCCCTCATCCCCCACAGCAGTCCGCGCCGGGCCTGCGTGGTGAAGGGCAGCGCGCGATGCAGTGCCCGCTCGGCGCCGCTGATGGCGCGGTCGATACGCGGCATGACCCACGGCGGGGTGCGCTGGAAGAGGGTGAGACGGCCGACCTGGGGCTGGATGGCGGGCACGATCTGGATGGCGGACGCGCCCGTCCCCACCATCGCGACCCGCTTGCCGCGCAGGTCGTGGTCGTGGTCCCAGCGGGCGGAGTGGAAGACCTCGCCGGGAAAGGAGTCGAGCCCCGGGATGTCGGGGACCTTCGGGTCGGACAACGGCCCCGTGGCGGACACGACGATGTCCGCGGACAGCCGCCCACTACTGGTCTCGATCTCCCACCGAAGCTTCTCGGTGTCCCACGTCATCATCTTCACTTCGGAGTCGAAGCGAATGTGCGGCCGCAGCCGGAAGACGTCCGTGACGTGCTCCAGGTACTCCCGGATGTGCCCCTGCCCGGAGAAGGTGCGCGGCCAGTCGGGGTTGGGAGCGAAGGAGAACGAGTACAGGTGGGACGGCACGTCGCACGCGCACCCGGGGTAACTGTTGTCGCGCCAGGTGCCGCCCACGCTCCCGGCCCGTTCGAGTACGACGAAGTCGGTGACGCCCTCGCGCCGCAGCCGCACGGCGGCCCCCAGCCCGCCGAACCCGGATCCGACCACCGCCACGCGTACATGTTCGTGCTCGGCCATCCCGTAGCCTCCACGCCTCGCTCTTCGGACTCTGCCAGTGAACACTGGCGCAGTGGGAGCGTAGAGCAGCTCCGTACCGATGGGTAGGGGTCGGTCGGAACAGGGGGAAAGAAAGTTACCGGCGGTACAACATAGGCTGCCCACGTGGCAGGGGAAGACGGACGACGCGAGTACCGCATGGAGGAGCTGGCCGGGCTGGCCGGCATCACGGTGCGCACCCTGCGCTTCTACCGCGAACGCAAACTGATCCCGCCGCCCCGCCGCGAGGGCCGCATCGCCTGGTACGACGACCACCACCTGGCCCGCCTGCGCACGATCGCGGCGCTTCTGAACCGCGGCCACACCCTCACCGGCATCGCGGAACTCGCGGAGGCCCTCGACCACGGCCGGGACGTCGCCGACGTCCTGGGCGTCGCCGACCCCACCGAGGAGGAGCCGGTCCGCCTGACCCCGGAGGAACTCGCCGCCCGCTTCGAGGGCGAGGTCACCCCCGAGAACCTCGCGGCCGCCCTGGACCTCGGCTACCTGGGCACCGACGGCGACGAGATCGTCCACATCAGCCGCCGCCTCCTCGACGTCTCCTCGGCCCTGGTCCGCGAGGGCATCCCCCTCGCAGAGGTCCTCAAGGCAGGCGCCCGAGTCCGCGAACACGTCGACGCCATGGCGGAAATGTTCGCCGAACTGGTCCTCCGCCACACCACCGAGGACGACCTCCAGCGCCTGCGGCCCCTGGCCCGGAGCGTGGTGGAGGCGGAGCTGTCACTGGCGCTGGACCGGCGGTTGCGGAAGCCGGACCAGAGGATCGACTAGCGGTCGTACACCACGGTCACCGGCGCATGGTCCGACCACCGCTCGTCATGCGTGGCCGCCCGCTCGACGTACGCCTTGACGGCCTTGGCGGCGAGACCGGGTGTGGAGACCTGGTAGTCGATCCTCCATCCCGAATCGTTGTCGAAGGCCCGCCCCCGATAGGACCACCACGTATACGGCCCCTCAACCCCCGGATGCAGCGCCCGCACGACATCGACGTACCCCCCGTCCTCCGCGTCGAAGACCTGCCCCAGCCACTCCCGTTCCTCCGGCAGGAAGCCGGAGTTCTTGGTGTTGCCGCGCCAGTTCTTGAGGTCGGCCTGCTGGTGGGCGATGTTCCAGTCGCCGCCGACGACCACCTCGCGGCCGTCGGCGGCGGCCCGCTCGCGCAGGTCCTTCAGGTACGCGAGGAACTCGTCCATGAAGCGGACCTTCTCGTCCTGCCGCTCGGTGCCGACCTCACCGGAAGGGAGGTAGAGGGAGGCGACCGTGACGCCCGGGAGGTCGACCTCGACGTACCGGCCGCTGGTCTCGAACTCGGCCGACCCGAAGCCGACCTGGATCCGGTCGGGCTCGCGGCGGGTGTAGAGGGAGACGCCGGCGCGCCCCTTGGCGGCGGCCGGCGCATGCACCACGTGCCAGCCGTCGGGTGTGCGCACGTGCTCGGGCAGTTGCTGCGGCTCGGCGCGCACCTCCTGCAGGCAGAGCACATCGGCGGAGGTGCCGGCGAGCCACTCCACGAAGCCCTTCTTCGCGGCGGCGCGCAGTCCATTGACATTGACAGAGGTCACAGTGAGCACGCGGGAACGATACCGGCACACTGGACCGAGTCCAGATTCCCACTTTGCATAGGTGTGCGGTCAGCTACATGAATATACGTCAGGTCTCCTTCGACCACCCGGACGCCGTCAAGCTGAACGACGAGGTCCAGGCGGAGTACCACGTGCGCTACGGCGACGGCGGGGACGCCACAGTCCTGGACCCGGCGGACTTCGAGCCGCCGAACGGCGTGTACTTCATCGCGTACGACGAGAACGACAGCCCCCTCGCCACGGGCGGCTGGCGCTCCCAGGACACGAACGACGAGGGCAACGTCGACGGGGACGCCGAGCTCAAGCGGATGTACGTGGTGCAGGGGGCGCGGGGCCGCGGCCTCGCCCGCCTCGTCCTGACCGCCCTGGAGGAGGACGCCCGCGCGGCCGGCCGGGTGCGGATGGTCCTGGAGACCGGCGCGAAGCAGCCGGAGGCGATCGCCCTGTACACGTCCAGCGGGTACGAGCCCTGCGGGAAGTTCGGCTACTACCGCCACTACGAGGACAGCCGGTGCTTCGCGAAGGCTCTGTGAGGCTCAGCCCCGGAGGTAGGCCAGCACCGCGAGGACGCGGCGGTGGACGTCGTCCGCCGGCGGCAGGTCCAGCTTGGTGAGGATGGAGCCGATGTGCTTGCCGACGGCCGCCTCGGACACGACCAGCGTCCGGGCGATCGCGCCGTTCGACTTCCCCTCCGCGATCAGCGCCAGCACCTCCCGCTCCCGCGGGGTGAGCCGCGCGAGCGGATCGCGGCGGCGGCGCAGCAGCTGCCGTACGACTTCCGGGGGTCGACCACCGTGCCGCCGGCCGCGACCTCGCGCAGGGCGTCGACGAACTGCTCCACCTGCCCCACGCGGTCCTTGAGCAGATAGCCGACGCCGGTCCCGTCGCCGGAGTCGAGGAGTTCGGCGGCGTACGCCCGCTGCACGTACTGGCTGAGCACCACTACCGGCAGCCCGGGCCGCTCCTCGCGCAGCCGTACGGCCGCGTGCAGCCCCTCGTCCTGGAAGCCGGGCGGCATACGGACGTCCGTGACGACCACGTCCGGCTCGTGCTCGGCGACGGCGGCGAGCAGCGCGTCCGCGTCGCCGACGGCGGCGACCACCTCGTGCCGGAAGCGGTTGAGGAGCGCGATCAGTCCCTCCCTGAGCAGCACGCTGTCCTCGGCGAGGACTATGCGGAGGGGTCTGTCGGCCGGCAAGGGATCTCCACACGCAGCAGGGTCGGTCCGCCCGGTGGGCTGGACAAGGTGAGTCTGCCATCGAGGACCGACACCCGGTCGGCGAGTCCGGTCAGCCCGCTGCCGCCGTCGGGGTCGGCGCCGCCGCGTCCGTCGTCGCCGATCCGCAGGACCAGCCGTCCGCCCTCGTACCCGCCGCCGACCTCGGCCCGTCCGGCCCCGCTGTGCCGCGCGATGTTCGCGAGGGCCTCGCGGACGACGAAGTACGCGGCGGATTCGACGGGTTGGGGCAGCCGGGGCAGGTCGAGGTCCAGGTTCACGGGGACCGGGCTGCGGTCGGCGGCATCGGCCACGGCGGCTTCGAGGCCGTAGTCGGCGAGCACTTGGGGGTGGATGCCGTGGATGAGCTCCCGGAGTTCCGCGAGTGCCTGCCCGGCCTCCTCGTGGGCCTTGGCCAGTTGACCGGCGAGCGGTCCCGGCGGGGCGTCGAGGCGGGCCAGGCCCAGCGTCATGGTGAGGGCGACGAGCCGCTGCTGCGCGCCGTCGTGCAGGTCCCGCTCGATGCGCCGCCGCTCCGCCTCGAAGGCGTCGACCAACCGGGCCCGGGAGCGCACGAGTTCAGTGAGCCGCTCGTTGTCGTCCCGTGCACCGACGAGCGCGCGGGTGAGCTGGGCGCGCCCGCCGGCCACCACGCCGAGGGCATACGCCCCTGCCCCCAGGAGCACCACTCCGGCGCACGCGACCCCGATCGCGCCGCCCCACGTGTCCACGCTCCACAGCTTCACCACCTTCGCCTCGCCCTGGACGCCGACCAGCACGGGCGCGGCGACCATGGACAGTGGCACCCCGGCGGCCAGGACGACGACCACCGCGTCCAGCGGCCACAGCACCACCCCGAGCAGCAGGGCGTACGCCAGCTCCCGCCACGTCGCCGTCTCCCGCAGCCGCGCCGACAGCCAGGCCCCGAGGCCCGGCGCCTCCGGCACCCGGTGCTGTCCGCCGGCCACCGCCCCCATCCCGACCAGCCGCAGCCGCGACCGCTCCACGGCAGCCACGGGTATGCCGATCAGCGCGGTCAGCACCAGCAGCGGCAGCCCGACGAGTACGACGGCCAGCGCGCCCCCGGCCGCGGCCCCACAGACGGTCACCACCAGGACGACCGCCCCGAACAGGGCGCCGCTGCCCAGGAACGCCACCGCCCGCCACGGCCACACCGACCACAGGTATCCGCGTCCGCCCAGCGCCTGCCACAGGTTCATGGCGATCACGGTAGAAGCGGTGCGGGGCCCCGGGCCATACGTCCCGGGCGAGGTCGGAGGGTATGCCTGGCCCTACCCCAAGTCTCGTCTCCGCCGTACTGATTCACCGCCCCGTCCCACGGTTTCGTGTTCCCACCGAAACCGAACAACACGGGGAACGAGGGCAGATGACCACCAACGCGATCGAACTACGGGCGGTACGGCGGGAGTTCGGCTCCGGCGACAGCCGGGTGAGAGCACTCGACGACGTCTCGCTCGCCTTCCCACGCGGGACCTTCACGGCCGTCATGGGCCCGTCCGGCTCGGGCAAGTCCACTCTGCTGCAGTGCGCGGCCGGTCTGGACCGCCCCACGTCGGGCTCGATCCTGATGGGCGACACCGAGCTGACGGCCCTGAACGAGCGCAAGCTCACGCTCCTGCGCCGCGAACGCATCGGTTTCGTCTTCCAGTCCTTCAACCTCCTCCCCTCCCTCACCGCCGAACAGAACGTGGCGCTCCCCCTCCGTCTCGCCGGCCGCCGCGTACCGAGGGCGGAGGTCCGCCAGGTCCTGGAGCGGGTCGGTCTCGGCGCGCGGGCCCGCCACCGCCCCACCCAGCTCTCCGGCGGCCAGCAACAGCGCGTCGCTCTGGCCCGCGCCCTGATCACCCGCCCCGAGGTCCTGTTCGGCGACGAGCCGACCGGCGCCCTCGACACCCGGACCGGCAGGGACGTACTCGCCCTGCTGCGCGCCATGACCGACGCGGAGGGCCGGACGGTCGTGATGGTGACCCACGATCCGGTCGCGGCCTCGTATGCGGACCGGGTGGTGTTCCTGGTGGACGGGCAGGTCAACGGCGAGCTGGCCGGGGCTTCGGCGGCCGGCATCGCGGGGCGCATGACGACCCTGGAGGCCGTGCCGTGCTGAGCATCGCGATCCGCACCCTGCGCACCCGCTGGGTCACCTTCGCGGGCAGCTTCGTCGCGCTCGCGCTCGGCGTCTCGCTGATCACCGTCATGGGCCTGGCCCTCGCCTCCTCAACGGACGCCCCCGAACGCCGGCCGGAGCGGTTCGCGCAGGCCCCGGTGATGGTGCGGGGGCAGGACACCCTGCGCGTCCCGACGGCCGCCGGCATCCGCACCGAGAAGCTCGCGCAACCACGCCCGGTACCGGCGAAGACCGTCGCCGCCCTGCGCCGGCTGGGCCGGGTCACCGAGGACCGCTCCTTCGCCGTACGGGCCGAGGGCGCACCGCACGACCTGGTCGGCCACCCCTGGTCGACGGCGGCGTACGCCCCCTACGAACTGACCGCGGGACGCGCCCCCAAGGCCTCCGACGAGGTCGTGGCCACCGGCGACTGGACGTCCGTAGGAAGCCGCCTGCGCACGGGCGGCGGGCTGGTTCGAGTGGTCGGAATGGCGAAAGTGGAGGGGGCCGGGACCTCCGAAGCAGCCGACCACGCCTTCAAGAACGCCCTCTTCTACACCGACGCCCGCGCCGCCCGGCTCGCACCGCTGAGCACGCAGCTCGTCGTGGACGCCGACGCGGCGGCGGTACGGCGGGTGGTCGGCACCGGCGCCGAGGTGCTCACGGGGGTCGGACGCCGGCTCGCGGACGCCGATCCCGACCGGGACCGCGAAGCCCTCACGGCGCTGAACGCCCTGTTCGGAACGGCCGGCGGAGTCACCGGCTTCGTGTCGGTGTTCGTCGTGGCGTCCACGTTCGCCTTCGCGGTCGCCCAGCGGCGCCGCGAGTTCGGGCTGCTGCGCACGGCGGGCGCGACTGCGGGCCAGATCCGCCGGACGGTCTGCGCGGAGGCGCTGCTGGTCGGCACGCTCGCCTCGGCCACGGGCTGCGCGCTGGGCGCGTACGCCGCCCCGCATCTGGCGTCCTGGGTGGTCGACGGCGGCCTCGCCCCGTCCTGGTTCACGATCGGCGCCCCCACCTGGCCGTACCACGCGGCCTTCTGGACGGGCCTGCTGGTGTCCCTGTGCGGGGCGACGGCCGCGTCCTGGCGAGCGGGCCGCACCGCCCCGACCGAGGCGCTGCGCGAGGCGTCGGTGGACAGCGAAACCCTGACGAGAGGCCGCCTCTGGTCCGGTACGGCCCTGCTCGCGACGGCCGCGGCGACGCCGGCGCTCGCCCTCCTGACCGACCCCGGCGACCTGCTGCACCGCAAGACGTACGTGAGCCGCCCCATGCTCCTGATCACCGCGGTGGCGCTGCTCTCCCCGGCCCTGGTGCGCCCGCTCGTCCGGCTGATCGCCCGGCTGCCCGGCGCGGTCGGCATGCTGGTGCGCGAGAACGCCGCCGCAGGCGTCCGCCGCACGGCGGCCGTGGCGGCTCCGGTCCTGGTCACGGTGGCTCTGACGGGCTCACTGCTCGGCGCCGCGGCGACGCTGAACGGGGCGAGGACCACCGAGACGCGACACCGCACCGCCGCCGACTTCGTCCTGACATCGCCCGCCGGCTTCGACAACGCAACCCTGCGCCACCTGCGCACGATCCCCGGCACCGAGGTCTCCCCCACCGCGTCGAGCGCCGTCTACGTCCTCGAGGACGGCGTGGCCCTCATCAAGTCCGAGGCCCGCGCCGCCGATCCTCGAGCGCTCGCGCGAACGGTGCGCCTGCCCCTGACCGCCGGCCGCGTCACCGCCCTCGACGACGACTCGATCATCGTCAACGAGGAGTGGCAGACGCACACGGTCGGACGCCGGGTCACCGTCTGGCTCGACGACGGCACCCGGAAGTCCCTGCGGATCGCGGCCGTGATGCCGGTCGGCACCGGCGACAACGGCGCCTACGTCACCCCCGCCAACGCCCCGCGCGCTCCCGTCGACCAGGTGGAGGTCAAGCTGCGGAAGGGCGCGGACGCACCCCGGGTGGCAGCGGCCCTGAAGGCGACCACGGACCGGACGGACGCCGAGGTCCTCACCCGGCGGCAGTGGATACGGAGCACCGCCCCCTCGGGGATCTGGGCCCCCGGCGACCGCACGACCCGCCTCGGCTTCCTCCTCGTCCTGGGCATCGCCCTCCTCTACACCGGCATCTCGCTGGTCAACACCCTCGTCATGGCGACCTCCGACCGGCTGCCCGAGCTGTCGTCGCTGCGTCTGACCGGGGCCACGCGAGCACAGGTCCTCCGCCTGATCACCGCGGAGTCCCTGACGGTCGTGGCGGTCGGCGCCCTGCTGGGCCTGCTGGTGGCCGTACTGAACCTGCTGGGCCTGTGGACCGCCCTGGCCCTGCAGTCGGTGTGGACCCCCCTCCGGCTCCCGTGGCCGGCCCTCGGCACCGCCACAGCGGCGTGCGCACTCCTCGCCGTCGTCGCGGCACTGCCGCCGGCGGCCGCAGCCCTGCGCCGCAGTGCACTGGAGGCGACCCTCTGACAGAACGTCAGCAAAACAAAGATCCCGCCCGATCAACCGATCGGACGGGATCTCATCAACTGCCCCAGGTTTCCCTGACCAGTTGTTGCGGTGGACCTGTGGGGATTTGAACCCCAGACCCCCTCGATGCGAACGAGGTGCGCTACCAGACTGCGCCACAGGCCCTTGCAACGAGTGAAACTCTAGCACCCCGATCAGGGTGCTTGGAAATCCGTTCCCGCCCGCCCGAGGACAGCAGCACAGGTGGGGCGGGGGCTACTCGTTGGCGGCCCGCGGCCGGTCGCCGTCCTCGTACTGGTCGAACAACGGGGTACGGCCACGCTCTCGTGCCCGCCGCGCGGAAGCCGCCCGGCGGGCGTCACTGCGCCCGTCGCCGTCCGCCTTCTCGTCCTCGCAGGCGGCGTCGTCCGGCTCCGCGCCGTCTCTCCGCTCGGCCTCGGAGGCAGCCTGCTCCTCCTGGTCGCGGGCGACGGAACTCGACCGCGCGGAGCTCCAGGCGTCCGGCGCTCCGAGGTCCACGTCCGAGGTGGCCCGCGGAGCGACCGGCGCGGTCACGTACGTCGGCAGCGGCACCGGCACCGGGTCCCAGCTGTCCCCGTGCCCGGGCCTGCGCTGCCGCTCGCGCTGCTGGTCCACCCACTCGGCGTGGTCGGTCTGCTCGACGAGCGCGCGCCGGTCGGCGGCGAGCGCGGACAGTCCGGGGTCGGTCTCCTGCCCTCGTCCTTCGTCCGGGTCGTCGGCGTCCGCTTCGGTGGCGGCCGCGCGCCGGCGCGGCTGGCGCGAGCGCTCCCGCAGGCGCTGCGCGGCGGCCTCGGCTCGGCGCCGGTCCATCTGGTAGGCGAAGCGGCGTCGCTCCTGGGAGCGCAGGTACATGATGTAGCCGCTGAGCAGTACGGCGGGTACGCCGGGCGCCCAGAGGAACGCGAGCCCTCCGACCGCGGCGACGACCGCGCCGAGCGTGAACGCGATGAAGAGCATCACGGTGGTGCGCCGACGGCGCGCGAGCGCCTTCGTACGCCGAGCGCGGGCTGCGGCTGCCTCCTCGGAGGGTGTGCGCCGGGCCGGGGGCACCCGCTTGCGCGCCGGAGCGGGGCCCGCTGCGGACGCCGGGGCCTGCGCCTGTTCGCGCGCCGGTTGTGCACGCGCCGGGGCCTGCGCCTGCACCTCTGCGCGTACCTGCGGACGGGTCGGGGGCATGGCGAAGGCCCGGACGTCCACCGAGTCGGTGGCGTCTGGTTGGCCGGCGCTGGGCTCCTCCTCTTCGGTGGAGCGCGCCTGCAGGTCCTTGGCGTATCGGCGCTCCATACCCGCCCGTCCGGACAGGAGCCGGATGGCGGTGCTGAAGCGTTCCGTCGGACGGGCCTCGTTCAGCTCGTCCTGCCTACGGAGCCACATCGGCACCAAGTAGGCGGCCCAGGCCCCGACAATGACTGCGTAGATGAGGCCGCTGCTGCTCACGCCTCACACGGTAGAGGGGTTTGCGTGAGGCCATCTGCCAATTGCGCCGGTGTGTCGCACGATCTGGCTGATATTTCGAACTTTTTTTGTGACCGATGCGATCAGCAGCCCACCGAGGCCGTGAATTTAATGCCTTGAGGCGGTCGCCGCGCGATCAATTTCGAACACTTATTCAATTTTCCGGGCTATGCGGGATTCCCCTGTGTACGTGCCCGCCGCCAACGGTTGAGCAACCCGTCGGGGACCTCTTCCGCGGTGAGGGCGAAGACGAGGTGGTCGCGCCAGGCTCCGTCGATGTGGAGATAACGCGGCCGAAGGCCCTCCTCACGGAATCCGAGTTTTTCCACGACCCGGCGGCTGGGCCCGTTCTCGGGGCGAATGCAGACCTCGATGCGGTGCAGCCCGACCGTTCGGAAACAGTGGTCCACGACAAGTGCCACCGAGGTCGGCATCACACCGCGTCCGGCGACCGACTCGTCCACCCAATAACCGATATGCCCCGAGCACATGGAGCCCCAGGTGATTCCGGCGACCGTCAACTGCCCGACCAGACGCCCCTGATACTCGATGACGAACGGCAGCATCCGGCCGGAGTTGGCCTCGGAGCGAAGGTGCCGGACCATCTGGCGGTAGGTCGGCCGGTGCGCGATCGGCCCGGTCGGCGTGGGCGGCGGGATGGTGGCCTCCCAGGGGCGCAGCCAGTCCCGGTTGCGCCGGTTAACCTCGCGCCAGGCCCGCTGGTCGCGCAGCTTTATCGGCCGGAGGACGATGTCGCCGTCCGCCAGCTCGACGGGCCAGGATGGGCTGTTCAGCTCGCACCCCCACTGGTGACGCCGGGTCTGGGGTGATCGCCGCCGCGGATCTGGTCGACGGCGTGGACCAGCAGGGGTTCCAGGACGGCCAGTCCGTCCTTCACCCCGCCGGTGGAACCCGGCAGATTGACGATCAGCGTTCCTCCCGCCACTCCGGCCAGGCCCCGGGAGAGCGCCGCGGTCGGTACCTTCTCCCGTCCGAACGCCCTGATGGCCTCGGCGATGCCCGGCACCTCGTAGTCGATCACCGCGTTCGTCGCCTCGGGTGTGCGGTCGGTGGGCGAGATGCCGGTGCCGCCGGTGGTCACGATCACGTCGTATCCGGCCGCCGCGCCCGCGCGCAGTGCGGCCTCCACGGGGTCGCCGTCGGCGACGACCTGCGGACCGTCGACGGCGAAGCCGAAGCCTTCGAGGCCGGCGGCGATCCGCGGGCCGCCCTGGTCCTCGTAGACGCCGGCGGCAGCACGGTTGGAGGCGGTGACCACCAGAGCGCGATACGTCATGTCCGGCTCCAGTCGCCCGACTTGCCGCCCGTCTTCTCCTCCACCCGTACGTCCGTGATGACCGCTCCCTTGTCGACCGCCTTGACCATGTCGATCACGGTGAGCGCGGCGACGGAGACCGCGGTGAGGGCCTCCATCTCGACGCCCGTGCGGTCCGTGGTCTTCACGGCGGCCCGGATCTCGACGGCGTCGTCCGCGACCGACAGATCCAGTTTCACACCGGACACCGACAAGGGGTGGCACAGGGGGATGAGGTCCGGGGTGCGCTTGGCTCCCATGATGCCCGCGATGCGCGCGGTGGCGAGGGCGTCGCCCTTGGGGACCCCTTCGCCGCGCAGCAGCTCGACCACGCGGGGCGAGACGAGGACGCGTCCGCTGGCGCGGGCGGTGCGCGCGGTCACGTCCTTGCCGGACACGTCGACCATGCGGGCGGCACCCGCGTCGTCGATGTGCGTCAGTCGGTCCTGCGCAGGAGGTCCGGGGGTCTCCCCCCGTGAAGGCACAGTCATGGTTTCGTGGCGCTCCCGGTCCGGGCCCCTCGCGGTACGGCGCGTGGGCCTGTTGTGCGCGACACGGTACCGCCAAGTCGGCGCAAACATCGGACCAGGACTGCCCCATGGGCCGGCACACGCGCGTGGGCTCAGCCGAGCAGGACGACCTCGACCTCGGTGCCGGGCTCCACGGACTCCACGTCCTCGGGGACGACGATCAGCGCGTCGGCGTGCGCGAGGGCCGCGACCAGGTGGGATCCGGCGCCGCCGACGGGGGTCACGGAGCCGTCGGCGTACGTCCCCCGCAGGAACTGCCTGCGGCCCTTCGGCGAGGTCAGCGCCTTGCCGGTGGTCAAAGTCGCCCTTGTCCTCGGCCGGTGGACGTCGTCGAGTCCCATCAGGGTGCGGATCGCGGGGCGGACGAACAGCTCGAAGGAGACGTACGACGACACCGGGTTGCCCGGGAGCGCGAGCAACGGGGTGTGGTCGGGGCCGATGGAGCCGAAGCCCTGGGGCTTGCCGGGCTGCATGGCGAGCTTGCGGAAGTCGATGCCGCTGCCCGGCTCGTCCTCGTCGCCGACGTACGACAGCGCCTCCTTGACGACGTCGTACGCTCCGACGCTCACGCCTCCCGTGGTGACCATGAGGTCGGCGCGGACGAGCTGGTCCTCGATGGTGGAGCGGAGGGTCTCGGCGTCGTCCGGGACGGCGGCGACGCGGTAGGCGATGGCGCCCGCGTCAATGGCGCAGGCGGTGAGGGCGAAGCTGTTGGAGTCGTAGATCTGGCCGTTGCGCAGTTCCTCGTCGGGCTGGACGAGTTCGGTGCCGGTGGACATGACGACCACGCGCGGGCGCGGGCGCACGCGGACCGTGCCGCGGCCGATCGCCGCGAGCAGAGCGATCTGCGGCGGGCCGAGGACCGTGCCGGCCTCGAGGGCGCGGTCGCCCGCCTTCACGTCGCTGCCCTTCGCGCGTACGTGCGCGCGTGCCTCGGCGGGCCGGTACACGTGCACGTGTCCCTCGGCGCCCTCGGGGGCCAGCGCCCGGGCGCGCATCCCGGTCACCGGGCCCTCGCCGAGGCCTCCGTCGGTCCACTCGACGGGGACGACGGTCTCGGCGCCGGGCGGCAGCGGAGCGCCGGTCATGATGCGGGCGGCCTGGCCAGGACCCACGCGGATCAGATCGGCCTGGCCCGCCGCGACGTCCCCGACCACGTCCAGGACGGCAGGGAACTCCTCGCTCGCGCCCGCAACATCCGCGACCCGCACCGCGTACCCGTCCATGGAGCTGTTGTCGAACGGCGGCAGGGACACCGGCACCGTGACGTCCTCGACCAGGACGCAGCCCTGGGCGTCGAGCAGTTGCAGCTCGATGGGTTCGAGGGGGCGGACGGTGGCGAGGATGTCCTCCAGGTGCTCGTCCACCGACCAGAGGTGGTCCTGGCCGGTGGGGCGGGTCGCGGCGCTGCTCAACGTTGCTACATCTCCTCGGCTACGTAACTGCGAAGCCAGGTCCGGAAATCCGGGCCCAGGTCTTCACGTTCGCACGCGAGTCTGACAATGGCACGCAGATAGTCGCCGCGGTCGCCGGTGTCATAGCGGCGGCCCTTGAAGACGACGCCGTGCACCGGGCCGCCGACCTTCTCGTCCTGTGCGAGCTGCTGGAGGGCGTCGGTGAGCTGGATCTCGCCGCCGCGGCCCGGCTCGGTCTGGCGCAGTATGTCGAAGACGTGCGGGTCGAGGACATAGCGGCCGATGATCGCGTAGTTCGAGGGGGCGTCCGCCGGGTCGGGCTTCTCGACCATGCCGGTCACCTTGACGACGTCGCCGTCCTCGGTGGTCTCGACGGCCGCGCACCCGTAGAGGTGGATCTGCTCCGGCGCGACCTCCATGAGCGCGATGACGCTGCCGCCGCGCCGCTCCTGGACCTCGACCATGCGCGCGAGCAGCGGGTCGCGCGGGTCGATCAGGTCGTCGCCGAGCAGGACGGCGAAGGGCTCGTGGCCGACGTGCGGGGCGGCGCACAGCACCGCGTGGCCGAGACCTCTGGGGTCGCCCTGGCGCACGTAGTGCATGGTCGCGAGGTCGCTGGACTCCTGCACCTTGGCGAGCCGGCTTGCGTCACCCTTCTTCTGAAGGGCGGACTCGAGCTCATAGTTGCGGTCGAAGTGGTCCTCGAGGGGGCGCTTGTTGCGGCCCGTGATCATGAGAACGTCGTCGAGGCCCGCCGACACGGCCTCTTCGACCACGTATTGGATCGCCGGCTTGTCCACGACCGGCAACATCTCCTTGGGAGTGGCTTTGGTGGCCGGCAGGAACCGGGTGCCGAGGCCTGCTGCGGGGATGACAGCCTTGCTGATCCTGGGGTGCGACTGGGTCATACCGGTAACCCTATCCGGTGCCTTGGGAGGGAATCTGTGGCTCCGGTTAATTGGCTCTCATATGAGCACATTAGGAAGGGTACGGGTGCGACCCATGAGTCACCTCGGACGTGCGGCCGAGCCTGACAAGCGAATGTTGCGGCGAGAGTTCCTCGCGGTGAGAAGCAGGTTGACACCGGATGACGTGCGGGAAGCCGCGGACGCGCTGGCCGGGCGCGCGCTGGAGCTGCCCGAACTGGCGCAGGCCCGCACGGTGGCGGCGTACGTCTCCGTGGGGAGCGAGCCGGGGACGCTCGCGCTGCTGGACGCGCTGCGCGCGCGGGGCGTGCGGGTGCTGCTCCCGGCGCTCCTGCCCGACAACGACCTGGACTGGGGTGCGTACGCCGGAGAGGGCTCCCTCGCGCGCGTCCAACACGGCGGAAAAATGGCCCTCTTCGAGCCCAGCGGCGAACGTCTCGGCCCGGACGCCGTCACCGGCGCCGACGTCGTGCTGCTGCCCGGGCTGGCGGTCGACGCGCGCGGAATGCGGCTGGGACGCGGCGGAGGGTCGTACGACCGCGTCCTCGCGCGTCTGGAGCGCGCGGGCGCGCACCCCGCACTGGTGGTTCTCCTGTACGGCTCCGAGGTCGTTGAGCACGTCCCGGAGGAGGCACACGACCGGCCGGTGCACGCGGTGGTGACGCCGGCAGGCGTGCGGCGCTTCCAGAGCGGCTGACACCGCCCCTCTGCATGCGAAATGGCCGTCCACGCACGCGTGGACGGCCATTTCCGCGGTCTGTCCGCCCTACGGCCGGTGGCTCACGGCTTCAGGACCAGGGTGTCGCTCGTGTTGTCCTCGACGGCCTTGTCCGAGAAGTTCCAGTCGAGCAGTTCGCCCTTGACCCACTTGCCCGTCTGGTCGGTGTAGTGGGCGCTGTAGGCGTGCCCCGAGGCGCCGGTGAGGTTGATCCACTTCGACTTGTCGAGGTCGCCGAGGTTGACCACCATGCGCATCGACGGCACCCACACGACGCCGTAACCCCCGGCGGCGTTCCAGCCGGTGGCGTTGACCGTCGCCTCGCCGCCGCTGAGCTTCCAGGGGCCGCGGTTGAGGACGTACTTCAGGAAACCGGGGCCGTCGGTGCCGAGGGTCTGGTTCTTCAGGAACAGGCGATGCAGCCGGCCCCAGCTCCAGGTGTCGATGTCCTTGCCGAGCTTGGCGGTCAGCTCCCAGCGGGCGTCGATCATGGCGCGCTCGAAGAGCTGGTCACGGTTGTTCGCCGCGGGGCGGGTGCCCGACTCGGGCGTCTTCCACCAGTCGCTGTTCGGATCGTCCATCAGATTGCGGACGACCTCGAACCAGCGGTCGCCGCCGTCCGGTTGTGCCTGGTCGGCGTCCCGCTGGCCGCACTCGCGGACCTTCTTCGTCTCGTCCGCGGGCCCGGTGGTGTCGACGGGATCGACCAACAGGCACTGGCCCTTGACCCGCAGCTCCTTGGGCAGCTTGTTGCCGAAGGAGAGCTTGAGGATGTTGCGCCAGACCGCGTTGAAGTAGGCGGCCGCCGCCGAGTCGGCGTCCTGGGTGTAGTCCCAGCCCTCCAGCAGTTCCTGCGCCTCGCGGACGTCCTTGTCCTTGAGGTCGAGCTTCAGCAGCTTGGGCACGAGCAGCTTGGCGATCTCGCTGCTGTTGTCCAGCTGCATCTGGCGCATGTCGTCGGTGGAGATCTTGCCGCCGCCCTTGATCTTCGACTCGATCAGGTCGGTGATGCGCTGGCTGCGGGTGCCGTAGCCCCAGTCCGTGGTGAGCGTGTAGGGGTACTTGTCCTTGTCGATCACGGCCTGGTTGGCGGTGACGATGTAGCCGCGCTCGGGGTTGTACTCGTAGGGCAGCTCGTCCTGCTTGATGTAGCCGGTCCACTTGTACTTGGAGTCCCAGCCCGGCGCGGGGATCGAGCCGTCGTCGCCGGACGCGCGCGTGGGGATCTTTCCGGGCAGCGTGTAGCCGATGTTGGTCTTGTCCGCGTACGTCAGGTTCTGCGAGGGCACGTCGAACAGGGAGGCCGCGGAACGGAACTCGCTCCAGTTCGAGGCCTTGTCCATCGCGAAGACGGCGTCCATGGAGGTGCCCGGGTCGAGCGCGGTCCAGCGCAGCGCGACACCGTAGCCGTCGCCGCGGTCGGGTGCCGCGGTGTCGACGGTGGCTTTCTTGCCGACCTTCACGAGCTCGTCGTCTCGGTCGGACAGCAGGGGCATGCCGTCGCTGGTCTGGCGGACGACGATCTTCTTGGACGGTCCGCCGGCGACCTTGATGGTCTCCTCGCGGCTCTTGAAGGGCTTCACGGTGCCGTTGTAGAGGTAGCCGTCGCCGCTGAGCTTCTCCAGGTAGAGATCGGTGACGTCGACACCGGAGTTGGTCATGCCCCAGGCGATGTTCTGGTTGTGGCCGATGACCACGCCGGGCATGCCCGCGAAGGTGTAACCGGTGACGTCGTACTGGCACTTGCTGGAGACGGTGCGGCAGTGCAGGCCCATCTGGTACCAGACGGACGGCAGCGAGGCCGACAGGTGCGGGTCGTTGGCCAGCAGCGGTTTGCCGGTGATGGTGTGACTCCCGGCGACGACCCAGGAGTTGGAGCCGATGCCCTGGCCGTTCACGCCGACGGCCGTGGGCACGTTGTCCAGGACGTTGTAGAGGCCCGACAACTGGCTCTGCAGGGCCGAGCCGGCCGACGAGGAGGACGTGCCCGTCGTTCCGCCCGTGGACGTACCGCTCGTGGACGTGCCGCTGCCGGACGTGCTGCCGTTCTGCTGGAACGTCTTGGTGAGCTCGTTGTACTGGCCCTCCTGGACGATCGCCTTGTTGCGGCTGTACGGGTAATCCGGGTACAGGTCGGCGATCTGCTTGGGGCCGAGGCGGCTGGTCATCAGGGCGCGGTCGATCTCGTCCTGCATGTTGCCGCGCAGGTCCCAGGCCATCGCCTTCAGCCACGAGACCGAGTCGACCGGGGTCCACTTCGCGGGCTTGTAGTCGTTGGTGAAACCGAGCGCCGCGTACTCCAGGGAGATGTCCTTGCCGTCCTTGCCCTGGAGGTAGGCGTTGACTCCCTTGGCGTACGCCTGGAGGTACTTCTTGGTGGAAGCCGACAGCTTGGTGTCGTACTCCTTCTTGGCGACGCGGTCCCAGCCCAGGGTGCGCAGGAACTCGTCGTTCTTGACCTGGCCCTTGCCGAACATCTCCGACAGGCGCCCGGAGGTCATGTGGCGGCGCACGTCCATCTCGTAGAACCGGTCCTGCGCCTGGACGTAGCCCTGCGCCATGAACAGGTCCTCGTCGGAGGAGGCGTAGATCTGCGGGATGCCGTAGTTGTCGCGCTTGACGTCGACGGGGCCCGACAGGCCGTCGAGTGTGATCGAGCCCTTCGTCTGCGGGAACGACGCGCGGACGGTGCTGATGGACCAGTACGCCCCGTAGGCAACGCCACCGATGATGGCCAGAACCAGTACCAGCACGACCAATCGGGCTTTGCGCCCCTTCTTCCTGCCGGACTTGGCGGGCTTGTGACCCGTTGTGGCGGTGGTGTTGGGGGGCATCGCTGTCCTTGCTGTCCTCACGCGAGCGGCAGGCGGGTCTGTGACTGTGGATGAGCGCTGGAGCAACCATAGGCGCAGGGCCTTGGGGCCCTTGACGCGGTGTCGGGAACCGGCGCGGACGAGAGTTCGATCTTGCCTCCCGGAGTGTCAAGAAATCGTCAAGAGTTAGGTAAGGTAACGAAGTACTTGGGTGCGGAGTTTCTCGACTTCGTGTCCTATGTACGTGAGCTCCCGCGCGGGATGCGCGTGAGCCAGGGAAGGGAACGGCCGCTGACTGTCCACCACCTCAACCAGCTCCTGCTCGTCTGCTCGCTCGTCCTGCTCGTCGCTGTGGCAGCGGTCCGGATCTCCTCGCGCAGCGGGCTCCCCAGCCTGCTCGTCTACCTGGGGATCGGCATCGCCATGGGCCAGGACGGCATCGGCGACATCCGCTTCGACAACGCCGAACTGACCCAGGTCATCGGATACGCGGCCCTGGTCGTGATCCTGGCCGAGGGCGGTCTGGGCACGAAGTGGAAGGAGATCAAGCCGGCCCTGCCGGCCGCCTCCGCGCTGGCACTGGCGGGGGTCGCGGTGAGCGTCGGGGTCACGGCGACGGCCGCGCACTACCTGATCGGGCTGGAGTGGCGTCAGGCGCTCATCATCGGGGCGGTCGTCTCCTCGACGGACGCGGCGGCGGTGTTCTCGGTGCTGCGGAAGATCCCCCTCCCCGCGCGCGTGACGGGCACTCTGGAGGCGGAGTCCGGTTTCAACGACGCCCCTGTGGTCATCCTGGTGGTCGCGTTCTCGACGGCCGGCCCGGTCGACCAGTGGTACGTGCTGCTGGGCGAGATAGCGCTGGAACTGGCCATCGGCGCGGCCATCGGCCTCGCGGTGGGCTGGCTCGGCTCCTGGGGCCTGCGGCACGTGGCGCTGCCCGCCTCCGGCCTCTACCCGATCGCCGTCATGGCGATCGCCGTCACGGCGTACGCGGGGGGCGCGCTGGCGCACGGCAGCGGCTTCCTCGGCGTCTACCTCGCCTCGATGATGATGGGCAACGCGAAGCTGCCCCACTGGCCCGCCACCCGCGGGTTCGCCGACGGGCTCGGCTGGATCGCCCAGATCGGCATGTTCGTCCTGCTCGGCCTCCTGGTCACCCCGCACGAGCTGGGCGACGACGTGTGGCCCGCGCTCGTCATCGGCCTGGTGCTGACCATGGTGGCGCGGCCGCTGAGCGTGGTGCTGTGCCTGACGCCGTTCCGGGTGCCGTGGCAGGAGCAGACCCTCATGTCCTGGGCCGGGCTGCGCGGCGCGGTCCCCATCATCCTGGCGACGATCCCGATGGTGCAGGGCGTCGACGCCAGCCGCCGTATCTTCAACATCGTCTTCGTCCTGGTCGTCGTCTACACGCTGGTCCAGGGGCCGACCCTGCCGTGGCTGGCCCGCAAGCTCAGCCTGGGCGGGGACCCCGAGGCCGCCGACCTCGGCATCGAGTCGGCCCCTCTGGAGCGGCTGCGCGGACACCTGCTGTCCGTGACGATCCCCGAGGGCTCGAAGATGCACGGCGTCGAGGTCAACGAGCTGCGCCTGCCGGCCGGAGCCGCCGTGACCCTCGTCGTACGCGAGGCAAAATCGTTTGTTCCGCTGCCGACGACGGTGCTGCGGCGCGGCGACGAACTGCTCGTCGTCGCGACGGATCCGGTGCGGGACGCGGCCGAGCGGCGGCTGCGTTCGGTGGGCCACGGCGGCAAGCTGGCCGGATGGCTCGGGACGAACGGGGCGGGCGCTGGGCGCTGAGGGGCGCGACGGGGGGTGCGCGGCGCGCGGCCGTAAACGACACGTTTCGCGTGATTCGCACCCTCCGGCAATCGCAGGCAGGCGGCCCCATGGTGCTCGTTTTCACAGGCGCATCAGGCATTGATCCCTGTACAATGAAGGCAGACTTCTGATCGAAACCAACTCTGCCTGACGCAGAGCTGGCGCGACCGCATGGCGGCCGTGGCGCCCTCCACCTCCGGGCGGCCTCCGGTATCTACCGCAGTCCGCGCAAGAGGACAGCTCTCGGCGCCCCCGCACAGGCGCGCTACCAGGCGGCAGAAAGGCACGGGCCGTGGCATCCACGGTCACCTCCCGCCCGGGCTACGGACAGCTGCTGCGCACCCGCGGCGCCTGGACGTTCCTGCTCCCCGGCTTCGCGGCACGCCAGCCGTTCGCGATGCTCACCATCTCCATCGTGCTGCTCGTGCAGCACACCACCGGCTCGTACGGCGCGGCGGGCGCCGCTGCGGCCGTCACCGGCGTCTCCATGGCGCTGTTCGCGCCCTACAGCGGCCGTCTCGCCGACCGCTACGGGCAGCGCACCGTGCTGATCCCCGGCGTGCTCCTCCACTCGCTGTCGGGCCTGACCCTGACGGCGCTCGCGCTGGCCCACGCGCCCCTGTGGGCGCTGTTCGTGGCGGCCGTGCCGACGGGCGCCTCGGTGCCGCAGGTCGGGCCCATGGTGCGCGCCCGCTGGGGCGTGAAGCTCCAGGGCACGCCTTTGATGACCACCGCGGCCGCCTTCGAGTCCGTCACGGACGAGCTGACGTTCGTCTTCGGCCCGCTGCTGGCCACCGCCCTGTGCACCACCGTCACGCCGGCCGCCGGTCTGGTGACGGAGGCGTCCCTGACGCTGCTCGGCGGTCTGCTCTTCGCGGCACAGAAGAGCACGCAGCCCGCTGTCGCCGACGCCGGGCACGCACGCGTGGAGCACGTTTCCGCTCTGCGCATCCCTGGTGTGCGCGTGCTGATCGTGGCCTTCCTGGGCATCGGCTCCGTCTTCGGCGGCATGCAGGTCTCGCTGGCCGCGTTCACCGAGTCGATCGGCGAACCCGGCCTGAACGGCGCCCTGTACGGCGTCTTCGCCGCGGGCAACATGCTCTCCGGGATCGTCTGCGGCGCCGTCGCCTGGAAGGTGGCCCCGCAGCGGCGTCTCGTCGTCGGGTACGGCGCCCTCGCGCTGGCAGCCTCGGGTTTGTGGGCCGCCCACTCGGTGCTCCTCCTGGCCGGTCTCGGCCTCCTCGTCGGCATGTGCATCGCGCCCGCGCTGATCACCGGCTACACACTGGTCGACGGCCTGGTCCCGGCCGGCGCCCGCACCGAGGCCTTCACCTGGCTGACCGGTGCGGTGGCGCTCGGCCAGGCGGCGGCCGTCACGCTGGCCGGACAACTGGAGGACCGCTTCTGGGGCGGCGCCGGATTCCTGGTGCCCGCGGGCGGCACAGTGCTCGCCCTGGCGACCCTCGTGGCCCTGCGGTCACACCTCGCCACACGGCCCCGCAGCCTGACCGTCGCACGTGGCGTCGGTCACCGCGTGCCGGTGACGGTGGACTGATCCTCGGGAATACGTCACTATGGACCCTCGTTAGCACTCATTGAGTGAGAGTGCCAGGAGGAAGACAGTGCCCACCTACCAGTACCAGTGCACCGAGTGCGGCGAGGGCCTCGAGGCGGTGCAGAAGTTCACCGATGACGCCCTTACCGAGTGCCCCAACTGCGCTGGCCGCCTGAAGAAGGTGTTCTCCGCGGTCGGCATTGTCTTCAAGGGCTCCGGTTTCTACCGCAACGACAGCCGCGGCTCCTCGTCGAGCAGCTCGCCGTCGTCGAAGCCGTCGACGTCCACTTCGTCGTCGTCGACGCCGTCTTCTTCGTCGCCGTCTTCGTCGTCCTCATCCACGTCGTCCTCGTCGTCCTCGGACTCGAAGTCGTCGGGCGCCGGCTCCTCGGCCGGCAGCAGCGCCGCGTAGCACCGGTTTTCTCGGGACCCTGCCGTCGTACGACGGCAGGGTTTTCGGTGTCTCCGGGCCCGCTCTCTGCCGCCCGCCAGGGCCGGATACTGTGCTGGCCATGGCGAACGCAGAGATCGGTGTAATCGGCGGCTCGGGCTTCTACTCGTTCCTCGACGACGTGACCGAGGTCCAGGTGGACACCCCGTACGGGCCACCCAGCGACTCCCTCTTCCTCGGCCGGATCGCCGGACGGCGGGTCGCCTTCCTGCCCCGCCACGGGCGCGGCCATCACCTGCCGCCGCACCGGATCAACTACCGGGCCAACCTGTGGGCGCTGCGGTCGGTCGGTGTGCGCCAGGTCCTCGGTCCGTGCGCGGTGGGCGGTCTGCGCGCCGAGTACGGGCCGGGCACGCTGCTCGTGCCGGACCAGCTGGTCGACCGTACGAAGTCTCGGGTGGGAACGTATTTCGACGGGCTGCCGCTGCCCGGCGGCGGTGTCCCGAACGTGGTGCACGTGTCCCTGGCCGACCCCTACTGCCCCACCGGACGGGCTGCCGCTCTGAAGGCCGCGCGCGGCCGGGACTGGGAGCCCGTGGACGGCGGCACGCTGGTGGTGGTCGAGGGGCCCCGCTTCTCGACCCGCGCCGAATCGCTGTGGCACCAGGCGCAGGGCTGGTCGGTGGTCGGCATGACCGGCCACCCCGAGGCGGCGCTCGCCCGTGAACTCGAGCTCTGCTACGCGTCGATGACCCTGGTCACCGACCTCGACGCGGGCGCCGAGACCGGCGAGGGCGTCTCGCACGACGAGGTGCTGCAGGTGTTCGCGGCGAACGTGGACCGGCTGCGGGGCGTGCTCTTCGACGCGGTGGCCGCCCTGCCGGCGAACGAGGACCGGGACTGCCTGTGCACGAAGGCGCTGGGCGGGATGGATCCGGGGTTCGAACTGCCGTAACGCAGGGGGCAGTTGGAAGAGGGCTGCGTGGGCCTCCGGCGGGCGGACGGCCGGGATGCGGACGGCAGGCGTGCCGAACCACAGGCGTGCGGGGCTTGAGGCGTGCGGAGCTTGAGGCGCACGGGGGGGGCTTGAGGCGTGCGGAACTTCCCGTTCGGGTGAGGGAGTTTTCCACAACCCGTCGGTAGTCCACCGGCCTCGGCGAGCGGCGGCGAGAAGCCTCATCGTGGGCTTGCAGGCCGATTCCTCGATGCAGGTGGTGATCCGCATGTCCCTTCCTCCCTCTCTGCCCTTCCCCGCTTCTTCTCCGCACCCGCCCGGCACCGATGCCCCCGCCACGTGCGAGGTTCCGCACTTCGCTCCCGTGCGGGTGCGCGGCGGGCGGTACCAGCTGCAACGGCTCGTACGGCACCGGAGGCGGGCCGTGGCCGTGGGCCTCGCCGTGACCGCGGCCGCGCTGGTGGCAGCCGGCCCGCGGGACATCGACCGGGCGACGCGTGGCCATCCGGTGGCGGATCCTGTACGAAAACACCGTGCCGTCGAGATGGTGGCCGCGCCGGTGCGGATCGCCGACGGGGCCACGGTCCGGCTGCTGCGGCCCGGCGACCGGGTGGACGTCGTGGCCGCCCGGGACACGGCGACGGGCGGCGACGCCCGCGTGGTCGCGCGCGGGGCGCGGGTGACCAAGGTTCCCGAGCCCTTGGACGAAGCGGCCGACAGCGGGGCGCTGGTCGTGCTCTCGGTTCCTCGTTCCACCGCGGCGCACCTCGCCGGTGCGGGCGCGACGGCACGGCTGGCGGTGACGGTGTGCTGATCCGTGCTGTGCGAATCGTGCGCGACATCCTGTCAAGTCCCTCGTTAGAGGCACCCAGTTGGACAGGGCGGCCTCGCCTTGACGTAGGTTGCGGAACTGTTTGTTCCCCAACCTGCGCGTGTGAGAAGAGGCCCCGAGGTGAGCGAGAAGAAGGAACCGAGCGTCTGGCAGGGCTTCAAGGCCTTCCTGATGCGCGGGAACGTCGTCGACCTGGCAGTCGCGGTGGTCATCGGCGCCGCCTTCACCAACATCGTGAACTCGGTGGTGAAGGGGCTCATCAACCCGCTGGTCGGAGCGATCGGCACGCAGAACCTCGACAGCTACAGCTCGTGCCTGAGCGAGTCGTGCAAGGGCGACCAGGGGATCCAGCTCCTGTGGGGCTCGGTCCTCGGCGCGACCCTGACGTTCGTGATCACCGCGGCCGTCGTCTACTTCCTGATGGTGCTGCCCATGTCGAAGTACCTGGCGCGGCAGGAGGCCCGCAGGAAGGCGAAGGAGGGCACGCAGGAAGTGATCGAGGTGACGGAGCTGGAGGTGCTCAAGGAGATCCGCGACGCGCTGGTCGCGCAGCGGGGGTCCGGGCACGACGAGCGCTAGCTGCGCTCGCCCGCCGGGTCCGGCGGGCCGGAGCCGACACGGCTCAGAGGTGGTCCCGCGCGACGCAGAGGTGGTCCGGCGCGGCTCAGATGTGGTGGGGCGGCTTCTCGTCGAGGAAGCGCTTCAGGTCGGCCGCGCTGTCGGAGCCGGGCCGCTCACCCCAGCCGCGGTCCGTGTCGTCCGAGGTCTGCTGGTCCAGCGGGTCGTCGAAGATCAGCGCGGGCTTGGGCGCGGGGGGCTCGGGGGCGGAGGTCATGCCTCCAGGGTACGGGGGAGGACAGCGGCCACCGTCGGGCATGACGGCGGGCTCGGGCCTGGAGTCGCCCCGCAGGCCGGCGACCGGCGCGGTCACGTCGTCTGACCTGGGCGCTTCACAGGAATTTCCGCCGCTTATCTGGTGTGCTGGAACGCATGACGAGCAGTCCGACTCCGCCGCCGGCGCCCTCTGGGCCGCCCGCGAGCCACAGACCGCTGCGCAGGCTCACGGCTCGCGGCCGCGACGAGATGCACCGTGTCGCCTCACCGCTCGAGCTCTTCTTCGACCTGTGCTTCGTCGTGGCCATCGCCCAGGCGGGCGCCCAGCTGGTGCACGCCATGGCCGAGGGGCACGCGGGCGAGGGGATCCTCAACTACGCGATGATCTTCTTCGCCATCTGGTGGGCGTGGATGAACTTCACCTGGTTCGCCTCGGCGTACGACAACGACGACGCGCTCTATCGGGTCGTCACGCTGGTCCAGATCGCCGGAGTGCTCGTCCTGGCGGCCGGGGTCTCGCGGGCGTTCGAGGAGCACGAGTTCCTGGTCGTCTGGCTGGGCTATCTGATCATGCGGCTCGCCATGTCGGCGCAGTGGCTGCGCGTGGCACGGTCGAGCCGGGGCGGCGAGCGGACCATGGCATTGCGGTACGCCGGCGGTGTGCTGCTGTGCCTGGTCGGCTGGCTGGGGCTGGTGGTCCTGCCGGAGGGCGCCCGGCCATGGGTCTTCCTGGTGATGGCGCCTCTGGAGATGGCCGTGCCGCTGGTCGCGGAGAAGGCGCATGCCACGTCCTGGCACCCGCACCACATCGCCGAACGCTACGGGCTGTTCACGATCATCGTGCTCGGCGAGACCATCGCGGCGGCCACCATCGCCGTGAAGTCGGGCGTGGACGAGAACGAGGCGCTGGGCGATCTGCTGCCGATCGCGGCGGGCGGACTGCTGATCATCTTCGCCGCCTGGTGGATCTACTTCGTGGTGCCGATCCACGGGCACCTGCGCTCCAACCGGCAGTCCTTCCTCTGGGGTTACGGCCACTACCTGATCTTCGCGTCGGCGGCGGCGATCGGTGCGGGCCTGGAGGTGGCGGTGGAGCAAGCGGTCGGCAAGGCGCACATCTCCACGCTGGCCGCTTCGGCGGCGGTGACCCTGCCGACGGCGCTGTTCCTGCTCACGGTCTGGGCGCTGCACTCCCGCTTCTACAAGGTGGGCATCGCGCAGCAGTTGGTGCTGCCGAGCACGGCGCTGCTGGTGATCGTCTGCACGTTCCTGGGCGACTGGGCGGTGTTCGCGGCGGGGCTGGTGTCGGCGCTGGCGGTGGCGACCGGGACGACGCTGACGGCGCGCATGAGCGCCAGGGAGCGGGGGGCGAGCGGGGAGCACGCCACGACCCCCGCCGCGTGACGAGGTCCTCCACGCCCCGGGCCGGGCGAGACTGGGCCCATGACGACACTTGACGCTTTGACGGACGTCGCCGGTGTGCGGGTGGGCCACGCGACGCGCATCGGCGACGGTTGGCTCACCGGCACCACGGTCGTGCTCGCCCCGGAGGGCGGGGCCGTCGCCGCCGTGGACGTGCGGGGCGGCGGTCCGGGCACCAAGGAGACCGACGCCCTCGACCCGCGCAACCTCGTGAGCAAGGTCGAGGCGATCGTCCTGACCGGCGGCAGCGCGTACGGGCTCGACGCGGCGTCCGGAGTGATGGCCTGGCTGGAGGAACAGGGGCGCGGGGTACGTGTCGGGGAGGACCCGGCGCACGTCGTGCCGGTGGTACCCGCCGCCTGCGTCTTCGACCTGGGGCGGGGAGGGGACTTCTCGGCTCGGCCCGACGCGGCCACCGGCCGGGCCGCGGTCGAGGCGGCCGCGGCGAGCCCGGCCGGGGCACGCGTGACGGAAGGATGCGTGGGCGCCGGTACGGGAGCGGCTGTGGGGCCGATGAAGGGCGGGGTCGGCTCGGCGAGCATCGTCCTCGACTCGGGAATCACGGTGGCCGCGCTGGTGGTGGCCAACGCGGCGGGGTCGGTGACGGAGCCGGAAACAGGCGTCCTGTACGGGGAGTTGTTCCAGGGGCGGGTGAACTACCCGGAGGCACACGTCCACGAGGCCGCGCGCAGCCGCATCGCCGAGAGCGCGGCGAAGAACGGGCGCCCGCCGCTGAACACCACGCTCGCCGTGGTCGCCACCGACGCGGATCTGTCGAAGGCCCAGGCGCAGAAACTGGCCGGCACGGCGCACGACGGCATCGCACGCGCCGTCCGGCCGGTGCACCTGCTCCACGACGGCGACACGGTCTTCACGCTCGCGACAGGGGCGCGCCCGCTCGACACCGAGCACCCCCTGGCGCTGAACGAGATCCTCGCGGCGGGTGCGGACGTGGTGACCCGCGCGATCGTGAACGCCGTACGCGCCGCAGAGTCGGTGGTGACGGCGGGCGGGGTGTGGCCGTCGTACGAGGAGTTGTACGGGGGCGGTGACTGGGGGCGGGGGCGGGGGGCGGGGACGGCGGGCCCCGATTGTCCCGGTTCTGTCACGTGATCGCGTTCGCCGTGTACAGCGGGAACCCCGGCGGTCGTCAAGTCCCTCTTTGTTCACGCACTGGAGCGGATCACGCACATCACACGAACCTGGAGCAGCCCGTGACAACGCCGGACATTGCAGCGCGGCGCGTACTGGGGGCCTGTGCCGCCTTGATGGTCGGCGCCCTCACCCTCACCGCCTGCGGTGGCAACGCCAACGCCGACGCCAACTCCTCGAGCGACAGCAAGGGCGGCGCGGACTCAGCGACCAAGACCTCCGCGGCGAAGATCGTCATCTCGGCGAAGGACGGCTCGACCGACGCGTCGATCAACTCGACGGGTGTGAAGGTCAGCGGGGGCAAGCTGACCGACGTGAAGATGACGGTGGCGGGGTCGGGACAGGCCGTGCCGGGCTCGATGTCCGCGAACGGCGGTGACTGGAAGCCGAAGCAGCAGCTGGAGCGCGGGACGAAGTACCAGATATCGGCGACCGCCAAGGACTCAGGCGGTCGTACGGCCGCCGCCAACTCCATCTTCACGACGGTCAGTTCGGCGAACAGCTTCATCGGGACGTACACGCCGGACAACGGCACCACGGTCGGCGTCGGCATGCCGGTGTCGTTCAACTTCGACAAGGTGATCAGCGACAAGAAGGCCGTGCAGTCGCACATCACGGTCAGCTCCACCAACGGGCAGAAGGTGGTCGGGCACTGGTTCGGGGCGCAGCGGCTCGACTTCCGGCCCGAGGAGTACTGGAAGGCCGGCTCCAAGGTCACGATGAAGATCGACCTGGACGGCGTCGAGGGCGCGAACGGCGTCTACGGGGTGCAGAAGAAGACCGTCACGTTCACCATCGGCCGCTCCCAGGTCTCCACGGTCGACGTGAACACGCAGACCATGACGGTCGTGCGTGACGGCAAGACCCTCAAGTCGGTGCCGATCTCGTCGGGCAGCCCGGAACACACGACGTACAACGGGCAGATGGTGATCTCCGAGAAGTTCACGCAGACGCGGATGAACAGCCGGACGGTGGGCCTGGGCGGCGAGTACGACATCCCGGACGTGCCGCACGCGATGCGTCTGACCTCGTCGGGGACGTTCATCCACGGCAACTACTGGTACAACAAGGCGAACCCGCCCTTCGGCCGCACCGGCACCAGCCACGGCTGTGTCGGGCTCCCGGACGTGCAGGGCGCGCAGGGCGCCACGAACGCCAAGTGGTTCTACGACAACTCGCTCATCGGGGACGTCGTGATCGTCAAGAACTCCCCCGACAAGACGGTCTCCCCCGACAACGGGCTCAACGGCTGGAACATGGCGTGGAGCCAGTGGGTCGCGGGAAGCGCCGCCTGATCGGCGCGAGCAGTGCATGATCGTCTCAAGGGCTGCCTGAACAGCGAGTTCTGACAGATCGTCGGGCCGTGTGGGAACTTCTCACACGGCCCGCGCGTTTTCTGTGCGTACGTTTTCTCGGTTCCCGGACATGATGTCCGACCGAGGGGCTACGGTATGCACCCACAAGGTGACATGCAGCAACGCCGGGAGAAACCTTGAGCGTTCCGTACGAGACGGCAGCGTACGAACCACCCGAGTCGCCCGAGTCTCCGGAGGAGCACCTCGCGCGACTCCTCGGTCGTGCCCTGAACTCCTTCGAGCTGCCCGACGAGACGATACGGCGGCTCGACTGCGCGCTGGCGCACGACAGTTCGCTGCACTCCGCGCACCACAGCGCGGGCCTGCACCGCGAGACGTACCGGCACACCTGGCTGCTCGTCGACGGCTCGGCGCTCACGCTGTGGGAGCTCGTGCACAACACGGCCCCGGGCAGCGCCGCGCAGCACGAGGTGTATGTCGACGAGGAGGAGCTGCGCGCCGCGACGGCGCGGCTGCCCCTGCCGCCGGACGCACCGGACTTCGAGCTGCCGGTGACGGTGCAGCTGTCGCCGATCCCCGCGCCGCGGCACGCGTATCTGCCGGACGACTCGGCGGATCACGCGCGTCGGCTGCTGCGCAGAGCGGAGAACCCGGACCGGCCGGGCGCGGAGACGGCCGCGCTGCTCGCCACGGCGTGCGCGCACCAGATCACCCAGGCTTTCGGGCGCCCGTGCCGCGCGGGCCGCGCCGGGCTCTGCTTCTCGCTCTACGAGCACGCTTTCCTGCTGCGTGACGGCGAGGAGGTGTCTCTCTGGGAGGCCGAGCACACGGCGACGCCGGACGGGCGGCACATGTGCGAGGTGTACGTCAGCGAGGACGCGGCCCGCGATGCCATGGAGCGGCGGGCGGCGCGGGTTTCCTGAGCCCGAACCCGAGCCGGCCCCGACCCTGGGCCTGGGAGGGAAGGCGGCGCCCGGTGTCTCAGCGGCCGTCGTTGAGCTGTCGTACGAGTCCCGCGAAGGCGTCCCGCTCCGCCGGGGTCAGTTCGACGGACTCCAGGTGCGGTGCGGCCTGGCGTTGGTACGGGAAGCCGTACAGGGTGGGGCCGCCGGCACCGGAGCGGCCGCGCAGCAGGCTGATCAGGCCGAACACCCAGACGACGGCCGCCAGGGCGAGAACGGCCACGCCCAGTGACTGGAGGATCGAGACGTGCTCATCGGGCATGCGCTCCAGTAGACACCACCGCCTGGGACTTTGGTCCCGGACCGTGACGTATATCGCATCAGCCGCACTTGCCACTTAGACGCCGTGAACAACTCACAGCGCGCCAAAGGGACATGCGGTCGGCCGTAGTCCCGCGGGAGGGACTACGGCCGGCCGCTGTTCGGTTGCGGGAGTGTGCCGGTTACGCCGCCACCGGCTGCTTCGCCTCGGCCGTCGCCGTGGCCTTGTCGCCCGCCGTCTCGGCGCTCACGGTTCCCGGTGCCGGCTTGCGCATCCCCTTCAGGACGACCACCAGTGCCGTGGTGACGCACACGCCGACCGCGATGGCGATCAGGTAGAGGAAGGCGTTGCCGATCAGCGGGACGACGAAGATGCCGCCGTGCGGGGCGCGCAGGGTGGCGCCGAAGGACATCGACAGGGCTCCGGTGATCGCGCCGCCCACCATCGAGGAGGGGATGACGCGCAGCGGGTCGGCCGCGGCGAACGGGATGGCGCCCTCGGAGATGAAGGAGGCGCCGAGGACCCAGGCGGCCTTGCCGTTCTCGCGCTCGGTCTCGGTGAAGAGCTTGCCGCGGACCGTGGTGGCCAGCGCCATCGCGAGCGGCGGGACCATGCCGGCGGCCATGACCGCGGCCATGATCTTCATCGCGGATTCGCTCGGGCTGGAGACCGCGATGCCGGCGGTGGCGAAGGTGTACGCGACCTTGTTGACGGGGCCGCCGAGGTCGAAGCACATCATCAGGCCGAGCAGGGCGCCGAGCAGGATGGCGTTGGAACCGGAGAGGCTGTTCAGCCAGTCGGTCATGCCCTTCTGCGCGGAGGCGATGGGTTTGCCCACGACGACGAACATCAGGAATCCGACGATCGCCGAGGAGATCAGCGGGATCACCACCACGGGCATGATGCCGCGCAGCACCGCCGGGATGTTGATCTTCTGGATCGCCATCACCACGCCGCCGGCGAGCAGACCGGCGACCAGACCGCCGAGGAAGCCCGCGCTGATCGTGGAGGCGATCATGCCGCCCACGAAGCCGGGGACCAGGCCTGGCCGGTCCGCCATGCCGTAGGCGATGTAGCCCGCCAGGACCGGCACCAGGAAGCCGAAGGCCACGGCACCGATCTGGAACATCAGGGCGGCCCAGCTGTCGGTCTGCGTCCACACGAAGTGGTCCATGACCGACGGCGCCGACTTGATCTTGTAGCCGCCGATCGCGAACCCGAGGGCGATCAGCAGACCGCCCGCAGCGACGAACGGGACCATGTAACTCACGCCGGACATCAGCCACTTGCGCAGCTTGGTGCCGTAGCCCTCGGTGGAGTCGCCGGCGCGCTCGACCGGCGTACCGCCCGGGGCGGCGCCCGCGGTCGCCTCACCGCGCTCCGCCTTCCCGCGCACCTCGGTGATCAGCTGGCCGGGGCGGTTGATGCCGGCCTTGACGCCGACGTCGACGGTCGGCTTGCCGGCGAAGCGGTCCTTGTCGCGTACGGGGACGTCGTGCGCGAAGATCACGCCGTCCGCCGCCGCGATGACGGCCGGGTCGAGCCGGGTGAAGCCGGCCGAGCCCTGCGTCTCGACGACGACCTCGACGCCCGCCTCGCGGCCCGCTTTCTCCAGCGATTCGGCCGCCATGTACGTGTGGGCGATGCCGGTGGGGCAGGAGGTTACGGCGACGATGCGGAAGGGGCGCTCAGCCGGCTCGTCCGCTCCGTCCGGCTCGTCCGAGGACGGGGCCGGGGCCGGGGCCGTGCTGCCCGCTGCGGCTTCGGAGGAGGCCGCCTCCGAAGCCGCAGCGGAGTCTGCGGAACCGGCCGCCGCAGGTGCCTCGTCGCCGCGGATCAGCGCGGCCGCGGCCGCCGCGTCGCCGACCGACCGCAGGGCGTCGGTGAACTCGGCGTTCATCAGCTGCCGGGCCAGCGACGACAGGATCGTCAGGTGGGCGTCGTCGGCGCCGGCGGGTGCGGCGATCAGGAAGATCAGGTCGGCGGGGCCGTCCGGGGCGCCGAAGTCGATGCCGGCGGCGCTGCGCCCGAAGGCGAGCGTCGGCTCGGTGACGTGCTCGCTGCGGCAGTGCGGGATGCCGATGCCGCCGTCGAGGCCGGTCGGCATCTGGGCCTCGCGGGCGGCCACGTCGGCGAGGAAGCCGTCCAGGCCGGTCACCCGGCCCAGGGCCACCATGCGCTCGGCGAGGGCACGCGCCGCCGCCTCTTTGGTCTCGGCGGACAGGTCGAGATCGACCAGGTCCGCGGTGATCATGTCGCTCATCGCGGGCTCCTTCGCACGCGTATCGCCCGGGGAGTGGGGTGGGCGGGGATGGGGACGGGGGTGCAGTGGGGGGTTGCATCAGTGCCGGCGGAGGCGGGGCCGGGGAAACCCCGCCTCCCATGGGCGGCAGGGCGGCTCAGGTGGCCCTGCCTCCCGGCTTCCACGGCGAGTAACACGGAGTCTCGCCGCTTCGGGGCCGGTCGTCGCAGCACGGGATTCGTCATGACACCGGCTCCTTCAGTACGCGATCCACCGGTACGTCGGCCGTGACCGTCACCGCCGCCGGGTCCAGGTCGCCCGGGGTCGGCATCACGCTGCCCGGCAGCTGGACGGCCGCCGCGCCGTGCGCGACCGCGGAGGCGAGCGCCTCCGGTCCGCTGCCGCCCGCGATCAGGAAGCCGGCGAGGGAGGAGTCGCCGGCGCCCACATTGCTGCGTACGGCGTCCACGCGTGCGCTGCCGAACCAGGCGCCCGCGTCGTCCACGAGCAACTGCCCGTCGGCGCCCAGGCTCGCGAGCACGGCGCGCGCGCCCATCTCGCGCAACTCCTCGGCCGCCTTCACCGCGTCGCCCACGGTCGCCAGGGGGCGCCCGACGGCCTCCGCGAGTTCCTCGGCGTTCGGCTTCACCACGTCGGGCCGCTCGCGCAGCGCCTCGAGCAGCGCGGGCCCGGAGGTGTCCAGCGCGATCCGCGCGCCGCCGGCGTGCGCCCGGGCGACCACGTCGGCGTACCACGCCGGTGCGAGGCCCCGCGGGAGGCTGCCGCAGCAGGCGATCCAGGCCGCGTCGCGCGAGTGCGTGCGGACCGTCTCCAGGAGCAACTCCTGCTCCGCGGCCGACAGTTCGGGACCCGGCGCGTTGATCTTCGTCAGTACCCCGTCCGCCTCCGCGAGCGCTATGTTCGAGCGGGTGGCCCCGGCGACCGGGACCGGCGCGACCTCGATGCCCTGCGCGTCGAGCAGATCGGCGACGAGCGCGCCCGGCGCACCGCCCAGGGGCAGAACCGCGACCGTGCGCTGCCCCGCGGCCGCGACGGCGCGGGAGACGTTGACGCCCTTGCCGCCCGGGTCCATGCGTTCGCCGGTGGCCCGGATGACCTCGCCGCGCTCCAGCGACGGGACCTCGTACGTACGGTCCAGGGACGGGTTCGGGGTGACGGTGAGGATCATGCGCGCACTACTTCCGTGCCCCCGCGCTCGATGGCGGTGGCGTCTTCTGGGCTCAGCCCGCTGTCGGTGACCAGGAGATCCACGTCGCCCAGGTCGCCGAAGCGGGCGAAGTGCTCCTGGCCGTGCTTGGAGGAGTCGGCGAGCAGCACGACGCGGCGGGCAGCGGCGACCGCCGCGCGCTTGACGGCTGCCTCGGCGAGGTCGGGGGTGGTCAGGCCGTGCTCGGCGGAGAAGCCGTTGGCCGCCACGAAGAGGACGTCCGCCCGGATCTCGCCGTACGCACGCAGCGCCCAGGCATCCACGGCGGCGCGCGTACGGTGCCGTACGCGCCCCCCGACGAGGTGGAGCTGGATGCCGGGGTGGTCCGCGAGGCGGGCCGCGATCGGCAGGCTGTGCGTGACGACGGTGAGCGAGGCCTCCAGGGGCAGCGCGCCGGCGAGGCGGGCGACGGTCGAGCCCGCGTCGAGGATCATCGTGCCCTCGCTCGGCAGTTCCGTGAGCGCGGCCTTGGCGATGCGGTCCTTCTCGTCCGCCGAGGTGCCCTCGCGCTCGGCGAGGTCCGGCTCGAAGTCGAGGCGCCCGGCCGGGATGGCACCGCCGTGCACCCGGCGGACGAGTCCCGCGCGGTCGAGGGCCTTCAGGTCCCGGCGGATCGTCTCCGCCGTGACCTGGAACTCCTCGGCCAGCGACACCACGTCCACCCGGCCGCCGTCACGAGCGAGCCGGAGGATCTCCTGCTGCCGCTCCGGTGCGTACATGTCCGTTCGCCTCCGACCAGTGCCCGAACTTGTGGTTTCAATCGGGAGGCTACGCCCGGATTTCCGAAAAGTAAACGGGTTCGGACACGAGACAGACACAAACGGGCATCTCTAAGGAACGGGAGGGCACGCCCGGGAGAACGCGAGGGGCCTCCGACCCAAGTCGGAGGCCCCTCGCACCAGTCGGGAGAGACCTGGCACCGGTCGGGAGAGAGCTGGCGCCGGTCGGAAGTGTCAGCGAACCTGGAGAAGCATTCCGACATCTCCCTGAAGTTCCCTGTTCACCCCACCAGCTCGGGCTCTCCCTCACGCGTGGGCGCACCGCCGGCGCCCTCGGCGTGCTCGCCCTCCGGCTGCGCCCCGCCCTCGGCCTGCTGTCCCGGCCGCTTCGGCAGGGCGAACATCAGCAGGAAGATGACGCCCATGACCGCGGCGACCCAACCCAGCGCGTGCTGGAAGGCGTTGACGAAGGCCGGCCCCACCTGGGCCCGCGTCAGCCGGTCGCCGATCTCGCCGAAGAACACCACCGACACCAGACCGAGGCCCAACGCGTTGCCCATCTGCTGCACGGTGTTGATGAGTCCGGAGGCCGACCCCGCGTGCTCGCGCGGCACGTCCGACAGCACCGCGTCCGTCAGCGGGGCGACGATGAGGCCCATGCCGATTCCCATCACGACGAGCGGCAGCGCCATCTGCCAGGAGGCGACCGCCATGCCGTACCGGTCGGCCTCCCAGATGTAGAGCAGGACGCCCGCGGCCATGAGCAGCGCGCCGGTCTGGAGCACCCGGCGCCCGCCGAAGCGCGGCACCAGCTTCTGCACCGACATTCCGGCCGCCGTCGAGACGGCGATCGAGAACGGCACGCCGGTCAGCCCCGCCCGCAGCGGGCTCCAGCCCAGGCCGGTCTGCATGTACAGCGTCCACACCAGGAAGAACACCCCGAGCGCGACCCCGAAGACGGTCTGTACGGCGATACCGGCCGCGAAGCTCTTCACGCGGAACAGGGAGAGTTCGACCAGCGGCGAGCCGTCCCGCGCGGCCTTCCGCCTCTCGTACGCCACCAGCGCCGCGAAGACGACGAGCGCGCCGCCCATCGAGAGGTACCCCCACAGCGGCCAGCCCAGCTCGCGGCCGCGGGTCAGGGGGTAGAGCAGCATCGTCAGGCCGAGGATGACCAGGGCGACTCCGACCAGGTCGAGCTTCAGCGCGCGCGGGGCCTTCGACTCGGTGATGAAGCGGCTGCCCAGGATCAGGCCCGCGATGCCGACCGGCAGGTTGATGAGGAAGATGGGCCGCCATTCGAGGCCGAACAGGTTCCACTCCGTCAGCAGCGCGCCGAGCAGCGGCCCGGAGACCGCCCCCAGCCCGACGATCGCGCCGAACAGCCCGAAGACCTTCCCTCGTTCCTCCGCCGGGAAGGTGGCGTGCACGATCGACAGGACCTGCGGCACCATCATCGCCGCCATACCGCCCTGCAGAATGCGGGAGGCGACCAGCATCTCCGGGTTCGCGGCGAAACCGCACAGCGCCGACGCGAGCGTGAAGCCGCCGATGCCGATGAGGAACAGCCGCTTGCGGCCGTGGATGTCACCGAGCCGCCCGCCGGTGATCAGGCCGGCGGCGAACGCGAGGGCGTAGCCGGCGGTGATCCACTGGATCTGGCTGACGGACGCGCCTGCGTCCCGCTGGATCGACGGGATCGCGATGTTGACGATCGTGACGTCGACGAGGTCCATGAAGGCCGCGGTCATCACGATGGCGAGGGCGAACCAACGCCTGCGGTCGGTCGTACTGGTCGTCTCGGTGAAGGTCATACCTAGAAGTTAGAGGCCCATTAGGCCAGATCGTGTCCTACTTCTCCGGCATCCTCGGACTCATGACAACGGAGAACTCATGACGGCGGTGAACTCATGACGACGGACACCCCGGCCCGGCTCCTGACGCTCCTCTCCCTCCTCCAGACGCCCCGCGAATGGCCCGGCGGCGAGCTCGCCGACCGGCTCGGGGTGTCCCGGCGCACGGTGCGGCGCGACATCGACCGGCTGCGCGAACTGGGCTACCCCGTGCAGGCCACCCTGGGCTCCGAGGGCGGCTACCGCCTGGTCGCGGGCAAGGCGATGCCGCCGCTCGTGCTCGACGACGAGGAGGCGGTGGCGATCGCGGTCGGGCTGCGGGCGGGCGCCGGGCACGCCCTCGAAGGCGTGGACGAGGCGTCCGTACGGGCCCTCGCCAAGCTGGAACAGGTGCTGCCCTCGCGCCTGCGCCACCGCGTTTCCACACTCCAGGCCGCGACCACGCCGCTGACGAGCGGGGACGGGGCGAGCATCGCACCCGAGACGCTGACCGTCATGGCGTCCACGGTGGCCGGACACGAGCGGCTGCGGTTCGCCTACCGCGCCGGGGACGGAACCGAGTCACGGCGCCTGACCGAGCCGTATCGACTCGTCTCGACCGGTCGCCGCTGGTACCTCGTCGCCTACGACCTCGATCGCACCGACTGGCGCACCTTCCGCGTCGACCGGGTGAGCGAGCCCTTCGCGACCGGCGCACGGTTCGCCCCGCGGGAACTGCCGACGGGGAGCGCGGCCGAGTATCTGCGCCGTTCCATGCAGCGGCATCAGGAGTCGTACGACTTCGACGTCACGTTCGGCGCCCCCGCGGACGCCGTCGCGGTCAAGGTCCCGTCCTGGCTGGGCGTACCGGAACCCCTCGACGCGGAAACCTGCCGCCTGCGCGGACGCACCGGCGACGCGGTGGAGTGGCTGGCGGCCCGACTGGCCCTGCTGGGCTTCGACTTCACGGTGCGGGAGCCGACGGAACTGGTGGAGTGCGTACGGGAGTTGGGCGGGAGGTTGTCGCGAGCGGCCGGCGGGTGACAGCCGCGCCCGCGGCCGAACGGCCACAGCTCACGCCCCCAGCAGATCCGTCCACGGAAATTCTCGTAGCGCCGCCAGGTTCCCCAGTGCCAGGGCGGCCGGCCCCTGCGCCCCGCCGGCCGGCGCCGTGCCCGCCGCCCAGCTCTCGACCGCCGCGCGCACGGCAGCACTGGCGACGGCGGCAGCGAACCGCGGCGCGGACGAGTTCCCGAGACCGGCGGTGGCCCCCATGCCAACGTTGTCGGCACCGTCCGCACCGTCGACATCGCCGGCACCGCCCGCGCCCCGCCCCGCCAGTACCTCCGCCAGCCTCCCCTCCGACGTGTGGCACACCTCCGCATACACCTTCCCCAGCGCGGGGCTGGTGTCGGTCATGCGGATCAGCGTGCGGACCAGTTCCCAGGAGGCCGCGGAGACTCCGGCGCCCGGCGTCAGGGTGTGGCGTGCCGCGTGTTCCAGGGCCTGCGGGAGGGACAGGTCGGCCGGGGCCGCGGCGACCGCATCCGCCCAGCGCTGGGCGCCCGCCGCGTAGAGGGGCGCGACGGCCTCCTCCTTCGTGGCGAAGTAGCGGTAGAAGGTGCGTGGGGCGATCCCGGCGTCCTGGGCGATGTCCTCGGCGCGGGTGGCGCGAAGACCCCGTGTCACGAAGAGTCCCGCGGCCGCGCGGGCGATCTCCATACGGGTCGCCGCCTTGCGTCGCTCTGTGAGGGAGGGCGGCGCCGTCGGGGCGGAAGCACGGGGTTTCGATGCGGGGGTGGGGCTGCTCACACCCTGCAGGCTATGCCCATGTGGCACAATCTGCCATCCGGCGGGCCACCCCGGGGTTCAGGTCCGGGGTGCCCCGCCCACCAGCATGCCCGGCGCCGGAACAGGCAGCCGAACGGGCGGCACGAAGAGCGCGCGCAGCGCACGCAGAGCGAGAAAAGAGCCGGGCCCCGGCGCCCGGGGGGAGGGACACCGAAGCCCGACTCAGGAAGTCCCGGCGCCGGGGGGGATGTGCGTCGGGACTTGGTTCAAGGGGGTGGGGCAGGGCCGAACTCCTGTGCCCTGAAGTCTTTTTCCCCATGGGTCCGGCACTTGAAGCGGCGTTACATCGCCATGTTTGCGCGGTCTTCCGCCACCCGGCGTGCGCGGCGGCAGGCGACGTACGCCGCCCGGCGCTCGCCGAGTGACGCACGTGCCCCCTTCGATGCCGTTACGCCGCTGCCTCGAAGCCCGTGTCGCGTGCCAGCTTCTTCAGCTCGAGCAGCGCGTGCTTCTCGATCTGCCGAATCCGCTCGCGCGTCAGGCCGTGCTCCTTGCCGACCTCCGTCAGCGTGCGCTCGCGGCCGTCGTCGATGCCGTAGCGCATCTTGATGATGGATGCCGTGCGCGGGTCGAGGCGGCCGATGAGGTGGTCGAGTTCCTCGCTGCGCAGCAGGGTCAGGACGGACTGCTCGGGAGAGACCGCCGAGGTGTCCTCGAGCAGGTCGCCGAACTGGGTGTCGCCGTCGTCGTCCACCGACATGTTCAGGGAGACCGGGTCGCGGGCCCAGTCCAGGACGTCGACCACGCGGTCGGCGTTCGAACCGAGCTCGGCGGCGATCTCCGCGGGCTCCGGGTCACGGCCGTGCTCGCGGTTGAACTCGCGCTGCACACGGCGGATCCGGCCCAGCTCCTCCACCAGGTGCACGGGCAGACGGATGGTGCGCGACTGGTCCGCTATGGAGCGGGTGATGGCCTGACGGATCCACCAGGTCGCGTATGTCGAGAACTTGAAGCCCTTGGCGTAGTCGAACTTCTCGACCGCGCGCACCAGGCCGGCATTGCCCTCCTGGATCAGGTCCAGGAGAGGGAGGCCGCTACGGGGGTAGCGCCGCGCCACGGCCACGACCAGGCGGAGGTTGGAACGGATGAAGATGTCCTTCGCCCGCTCGCCGTCGGCCACCAGGGCCTCGAGCTCCTCGCGGGAGGCCTCGGCCTTGGACTCCTCGTCCCCCTCCAGGACCTGCCGCGCGAACACACCCGCCTCGATGATCTGTGACAGCTCGACCTCCTTGGCGGCGTCGAGCAGCGGTGTGCGCGCGATCTCGTCGAGGTACATGCCGACCAGGTCACGGTCGGCGATCTCGCCGGCGCGGGCGCGAACACTGCTTGCCCTGTCGGCCGTCTCGCCAGAGGCGGACTTACGACGGGCGACGGCACGGGTTGCCATGCGTGCTCCCTTGCGATGGTGGGCTGGCGGGTGGTCTTTCAGACGCCGGGTACTCGCCTGCGAGTACCCGAGTACCACTGAGCACCCTTGTCGGGTGCCCTGCTTCTGAAGGAAACAACGACTGGAATCCGGACAGAATTCCCAACCCGCCCCCCGATTTTTCTGATCATGCAGTACCCTGTGCGGCCACAGGAGGAGGCCTGATGCCGTCGAAACGTACAGAGGTGCAGGTCAGGCCGGGAGTCGAGGGAGACCTCGATGCCCTCACCGACATCTACAACCACTATGTACGTGAGACGCCCATCACATTCGATACCGCCGTCTTCACCTCGGAAGAGCGGCTTCCTTGGCTGCTCTCCCACCCTGAAGACGGCCCGCACCGGCTGATGGTTGCCACGGATACGGACACACAGGAGATTCTGGGCTACGCCACATCCAGCCCTTATCGCGCGAAACCCGCCTACGACACCTCGGTCGAGGTCACGGTGTACGTCGCCCCGCACGCGGGCCGCCGCGGCATCGGCACACTCCTGTACAAGGCGCTCTTCGAGGCCCTGGCGGACGAGGACCTGCACCGCGCGTACGCGGGCATCGCCCAGCCCAACGAAGCGTCCACGCGGCTGCACGAACGCTTCGGGTTCCGGCACGTCGGCACCTACCGGGAAGTGGGCCGCAAGTTCGGGCGGTACTGGGACGTGGCCTGGTACGAGAGGGGCCTGTAGCCCCAGCCGGTCCCCGGTCCCCGGCCCCAGTCCTGGCCCTGGCCCTGGTCCCGGTGCCGTCAGCCGAACTGCACCGACCGCTTCGCCATCCCCATCCAGAAGCCGTCGATCACGGACTTCTGCGCGTCCAGCTCGCCGGTCACCTCCGCCGCGCCCATGGTCACGAACAGCGGGGCGAAGTGCTCGGTGCGCGGGTGGGCGTAGCGCCCGGCCGGGGCCTTGCGCAGGAAGTCGAGCAGCCCGTCCCAGTCGCGGGACTCCAGCGCCCGCCTCCCCCAGTCGTCGAACTCCGACGACCAGCTCGGCACTCCGGAGCCGGCATGCCGCAGGGCGGCCAGGTTGTGGGTGAAGAAGCCGGAGCCGACGATCAGGACGCCCTCGTCGCGCAGCGGCGCCAGCTTGCGGCCGATCTCCATCAGCTTCACCGGGTCGAGGGTCGGCATGGAGATCTGCAGGACCGGGATGTCGGCGGCCGGGAACATCTCGACGAGCGGGACGTAGGCGCCGTGGTCGAGGCCGCGGTCCGGGATGTCCTGCACGGGGATGCCGGGGGCGCGCAGCAACTTCCGTACGGACTCGGCCAGTTCGGGCGCGCCCGGAGCCTCGTACGTCACCCGGTAGTAATGCTCGGGGAAGCCCCAGAAGTCGTAGACGAGCGGGATCGTGCGCACCGCGCCCAGGGCGAGCGGGGCCTCCTCCCAGTGGGCGGAGACCATGAGGATCGCCTTGGGGCGCGGCAGGTCGGCGGACCAGGCGGCGAGTTCGCCGGGCCAGATCGGGTCGTCCGCGAGCGGCGGGGCTCCGTGGCTGAGATAGAGGGCGGGCATGCGCTCCTCGGTGGCGGCGGACATGACGTTCACTCCCAAATGCTTGAACTCTCAAACTACCCACTTCAGAGAATACGCCCCATTTGTTTAATCTTCAAGAAGCGCTCTCGTACGATGGATACATGAACACGGCATCCACATCCGCTGCAGACGCGGCACCCGCTGCAGAACTCCGCTGGCTCACCGACGACGAGCAGCACATCTGGCGTTCCTACGTACACGCCACCACGCTCCTCGACGACCACCTCGACCGCCAGCTCCAGCGGGACGCGGGCATGCCGCACATCTACTACGGCCTGCTCGTCGCCCTCGCCGAGGCGCCGCGGCGCCGGCTGCGGATGACGGAACTGGCGATGAAGTCGAAGATCACCCGTTCCCGCCTCTCGCACGCGATCGCCCGGTTGGAGAAGAACGGCTGGGTTCGCCGCGAGGACTGTCCCTCCGACAAACGGGGCCAGTTCGCGGTGCTGACCGACCAGGGCGCCGAGACGCTGGGGCGGGCCGCGCCGGGCCATGTGACGGCCGTACGGCAGGCGGTGTTCGACCGGCTGACCCCGCAACAGCAGAAAGCCCTCGGCGAGATCATGCAGATCGTCGCCGAGGGCCTGCAGCCCAGCGATGCGGGTGCAGACCTGCCCTGGCTCCGCTGAGCCGCTCGCTCAGGGGGCCGGGGCAGGTCCTGGGGGTCGTACGTAGGAGGCGTCCCCTTCCTCCTACGCACGGGTGGTTCCGAAGGGGTACGACCGGACGGTCGCCGTCAGTGGGCGACCACCGGCACCGGCACCTCGTCCTCGACGCCCTCACCGGAACCGGTCACGACACCGGTGTCCGGGCGGCCGGCGTTGACGAGGGCCACGACGATCACAGCGGCGAGCACCAGCATGCCGGCGGCGAACCAGATCGCGTTGGTGTAGCCGTGCACCTGCCCCTCCAGCTGGACCAACTGCTGCTGCGTCTTGGAGGCCGCACCGCCGATGTGGTCCTTGATGTACGCGGTCGTCGCGGACGCGGCGATCGTGTTCAGCAGGGCCGTACCGATCGCGCCGCCCACCTGCTGCGAGGTGTTGACCATCGCGGAGGCGACACCCGCGTCACGCGGCTCGACACCCAGGGTGGCCAGGGACATGGCAGGCATGAACGCCGTACCCATGCCGAGACCGAGCAGCACCATCGCCGGCAGGATGATCGAGGCGTACGACGAGCCGATCTCCAGCTGGGTCATCAGGAGCATGCCGACCGAGGCGACCAGGAAGCCGGGGCCCATCAGCGCCCGGGCCGGGACCCGGGTCATCAGCCGGGCGCCGATCTGGGTGGAACCGATCATCATGCCGGCGATCATCGGCAGGAAGGCGAAGCCGGTCTTGATCGGCGAGAAGCCCTGCACGACCTGCAGGTAGTAGGTGAGGAACAGGAACGTGCCGAACATCGCGATGATGGCGATGCCGAGCGAGAGGTAGATGCCGCCGCGGTTGCGGTCGGTGATCACGCGCAGCGGCAGCAGCGGGGCCTTGACCTTGGCCTCGGTGACGACGAACGAGATCAGCAGGACCGCCGACGCGACGAACAGGCCGACCGTCATGGAGTCGCCCCAGCCGTCGGACTCGGCGCGGGTGAAGCCGTAGACGAGCGAGACCAGGCCGAGGGTGGACAGGAGCACGCCGGGGATGTCGAGCGGGTTGCGGTTGCGGCCGCCCTCCGGCTCACGGATGACGAAGTACGCGCCCAGCGCGGCCACGATGGCGAACGGGATGTTCACGAAGAACGTCCAGCGCCAGTCCAGGTACTCGGTGAGCACGCCACCGAGGATGAAGCCGACGGCGCCACCGCCACCGGCGATCGCACCGTAGATGCCGAACGCCTTGGCGCGCTCCTTGGCGTCCGTGAACATCACGGCGAGCAGGGAGAGCGCGGCCGGGGCGAGCAGGGCACCGAAGACACCCTGCAGGGCGCGGGCACCGAACATCATGGCGCCGGTGGTCGCCGCGCCACCGAGCGCGGAGGCGGCGGCGAAGCCGACGAGGCCTATGACGAAGGCGCGCTTACGGCCCCACAGGTCGGCGATCCGGCCGCCGAACAGGAGCAGACCGCCGAAGGCGAGGGCATAGGCCGTGACGACCCACTGCCGGTTGCCGTCGGAGATGCCCAGGTCGGTCTGGGCGGACGGCAGCGCGATGTTCACGATGGTCGCGTCCAGCACGACCATCAGCTGGGCGAGCGCGATGAAGACGAGCGCTTTCCAGCGGTTGGCGTCGCCGCTCTTCTCGACGGCGCCTGGAGCCTTTGAGGCTGTTTCAGACATGGGGATACCCACTTCGGGACTTCGTGACGGAAAAAAGGTGTCGTAAGGGGACGGCTCGCCGGCTCGCCCACCGTGACGGCCGGTACGTCGGTGTGTGGCCGGTCATTCTGTGTGCGCCGGTAGGTCGGTGTGCCGGTGAGTCAGTGTGTGTACTGACTGGATCGAGGTGCTGAACTAATCGGTCAGGGCCGGCGCAGATCCTCCACGGTCACGGGCGTGCCCGGCAGGACCGAGCGGGCCGGGGCCCGCAGTCCGTCCAGGAACAGCTGCAGATGGCGGTGTACGAAGCGGTCGTTGACGATGCAGTCGGTACCGGCCGGGGGCCGGCTGAGCTGGGCCACGACGATCATCAGGTCGCCGACGCCGACATCGGGGCGGAGCTGACCGGCCGCCTTGGCGCGGTCCATGACCCCCTCGACGATCTGCTCCACGCGCTCGCGCGCCGCTTCCAGGTCGGGGTGGTGCTGGTCGAAGGTGCTGGCGACCATCGGGCACAGCGCGCTGATCCGTTCGTCGGCGGCGGCGTGCACGAAGCGCTCCAGCGCCTCGAAGGCATCCCCGGTCTCCGCGAGCGCGAGCTCGGCCGCCTCGGACGTACGGTCCATGACGGAGCAGACGACCTCGCGGACGAGTGCGTCGCGGTCGGGGAAGTGGCGGTACACCGTGGCGTTGCCGACGCCGGCCCGGCGGGCGATCTCGTCGAGCGGCACATCGGCGCCGTACTCGGTGAACATCTCCCGGGCGGCGGCGACGATCCGCTCCCGGTTGCGCAGTGCGTCGGCACGCGGCCGGGTCACCCTGCGCTGCACGGGATTCGCGGTCGTCACGGTCGGCACGGCGTACTCCTCGGGCCAGTGGTTTGTGCGATCCGGGGACGCAATCCCCGTTTCGTTCGGACGCATGGTTAAACGGGGAGAGGTTCCCCGGTTATTTCCCTGATCCGAAGAGAATTCCTGTGACCTGAGTCACATGCCTCTTGGAGGTGCGTTGGGGGTGCCTCGGGCCATCTCCAGAGGGCGTCTCACAGCGCACCCCTTCGCGCCCCTCCGATCGAGAAACCCACGTTCGGGCTCTTCCAGCGCGCGCCCCCGCATCCCCCGACCCAGGGTGATCGAAAGGGCGCAGCCCGAGACCGGCGGCTGCCATGGACGAAGGACCCGTGCATGCCGCTCTGCCGTCGCATACGCCCGCGTCGCGTGGCCGCCCTCGCCTCCGTCACCGCCCTGACCCTCGCGGTCAGCACCTCGGCCGGCACCGGGCACCTCACGGCGGGCACCCCGGCGGCCGGGGCGGGTCCGATCGCACTGGCCCGCAACACCGCGCTCGGCCCCTGCATGATCAGGGGCGGCCGCGCCATCCAGCTGTCGGAGGGCGTCCCGACCAGCGTCGGCTACGCCCGCTCCACGGGCACCGTCCGCGCCCTGACCCTGATGGTCGACTTCTCCGACGCCCCCGGCCGGGGCAACGCGCTCGACCGCTTCCACGAGTTCTTCCCCAAGACCCAGCAGTGGTTCCGCACCGCCTCCTACGGCCGCCTGGACTACCGCCCCGAAACCCCCATCGCGCACTGGCTGCGCATGCCGAAGCCCTTCAAGGCGTACGGCATAGAACGCGGCGCCCCCTTCGACTCCGGCTACCGCGACCTCGTCCAGGACATCGTCAGCGCCGCCGACCCCGAGGTGGACTTCCGGACGTACGACTTCCTGAACGTCCTGGTGACGCCGAACGCCGGCCCGTCCGCCCTGGACACGGTCCTGTCGGTGACCTTCGCCGGCAACACGGAAGCACCGGTCGCCGACGGCGTCCCGGTCTCCAACGCGTCCTTCGTCTACTCCCGCCAGGACGACGGCTCCGGCTCCTACGACAAGACCGGCTACCGGGTGCTGCCGCACGAGAACGGCCACGTCTTCGGCCTGCCCGACCTCTACACCCAGGAGGGCGGGGGCGCGGTCGGGCACTGGGACATCATGAGCGAGGACTGGGGGGCCAACAACGACCTGCTCGGCTGGCACAAGTGGAAGCTCGGCTGGCTGGACACGTCCCAGGTCAGCTGCGCGTCGACGCACGGCACGACTCAGTACAAGCTGACGCCGCTGGAGCGCGCGGGCGGCCCGAAGATGGTCTTCGTACCACTCGGCGGCCGGACCGGCTACGCCGTCGAAGTGCGCACCCGCGAGGGCAACGACGAGGCCGTCTGCCGGCCGGGCGTGCTGATCTACAAGGTCGACGCGGACGTGGACACCGGCATGGGACCGGTGACGGTGTACGACTCCCACCGCGACAGCGGCGGCTGCACCCGCAGCCCCAACGTCCACGCGGAACTCTCGGACGCCACCTTCACCCCCGGCGAGGTCTTCAAGGACCCGAAGAAGGGGATCCGAGTCACGGTGGCTGCGGGCAGCCCGGCCGGGAACTACCGGGTGCAGGTCACTCGGGGGTGAGCGGCCCGGGCGGGAAATGCCGGGTGCGGGTCACTCGGGGGGTGAGCAGCCGGGCGGGAATTACCGGGTGCGGGTGACTCAGCGGTGAGCAGGTGGGGGTGGGAGTGATCGGGGGGAGCCATGGTGGGAGTGGGCTGGGGTGAGTGGGCGGGATTGGGCGGGGGGCTCGAAGGCGCTAGGGGGTGGGGGTGGCAGGCGGGAGTGGACGGGGTGCGAAGGCGCGCGTGGACGGGGCGAGAGGGCGCGACGGGATGAGGGGCGGGCGGGAGTGAAGGGGGCAGGTCCGCGCATTACGGTAGGCGTGCCCCGACCGCCGTACCGGAGACCCGATGCCCGCGAAGCCCACGATGGACGCCGACGAGCCCGCGACGGACGCCGCCGAGCCCACGCTGGACGCCGCCGCCGCTTCTCCCGCCGTACCGGCCGAGGCGGTGGCGCCGCTCATCCGTGGAGTCGCTGTACTGCAGCGGCTGACCGAGGCGGGCGGGACGCTGAGCCCGAGCGGCCTCGAACGCACCACGGGCCTCGCCCGCTCCACGGTCGACCGGATCACCGCAACCCTCGCCCGCATGGGATACGTCCGCCTGGACGGCCGGGACGTCGTACTGGCTCCCCGCCTGATGGAACTGGGCAACGCCTACCTCGCCGCCCTGCGCCTGCCCGCGCTGCTGGACGCGCGCGCCGACGCCCTCGCCGACGAACTGGACGAGTCGGTGTCGCTGGCGGTCGCCGACGGCGACGGCATCCGCTTCATCCACCAGGCCACCCGCCGCCGCGCGATGTCCCTGAGCTTCCGCATCGGCGACCTGCTGCCGGCCGAACGCACCGCGCCGGGCTCGCTGTTCGCGACGGAGTGGACGAAGGACGAGTGGCGGGCCTGGCGGGAGCACAGGACGGCGGACCCGGACGGGATCGACTTCCCGGCAGTACCACCACGCCAACACCCGCGAGTGGACGAGGACTTCGAGCACCGATCCGCTCAATCAGCCGTGGACGGCTGGGCGTTGGACGACCAACTGATCGAACCGGGCCTGGTCGCCGTCTCCGTGCCCGTACGGGACCCCCGTACCGGCCGTATCGCCTGCGCGGCGAGCGTGGTGAGCCACACCAGCAGGCACACGGCGGCCGACCTGCGCGACACCCTGCTCCCCCGCCTGCGGGCAGCGGTACGGGCGATGGAGGACGACCTGCGCGAGGTACCGGCCGCGCAGCCGGCCGCCGCACCCTCCGGGCTCGCGACCTGGACCGGCGCCTCCAAGCAGGAACTGGGCAGGGAGTTCGTCGAATCCCTGGCCCGCGGCCTGACGGTACTGACGGCCTTCGGCGAGGGCCGCGCCGAACTGACCCTCACAGAGGTCGCGAAGACGACGGGACTGGCAAGGGCGACGGCACGCAGGGCACTGATCACATACGAACACCTCGGGCTGGTACAGGCGCAGGACCGCGTATTCGCATTGACACCGCAGGTCCTGTCCCTGGGCTTCCCACCCCTGTCCCAGACGTCGCTCCCCGAGATCGCGTCCCCCCACATGGCCGAACTGGCCCACCGGGTCCATGAGTCGACCTCCCTGGCCGTCCTGTCGGGCCCCGACATCCAGTACACGGCGCGGGCCGCCACGAGCCGCATCATGAGCGTGAACATCACGGTGGGCACACGCCTGCCGGCGTACGCGACGTCGATGGGCCGCGTACTCCTGGCAGACCTCCCCCCAGCAGACCGCCACCTCCCCCACCCCCTACGCCCCCTCACCCCCCACACCCTGACCGACACCGAGTCCCTCACCCGCCTCCTGAACGACGTACGGGCCCAGGGCCACGCCCTGGTCGACGAGGAACTCGAGGAGGGCCTGCGCTCGATCGCAGTCCCGATCCGCGACCACACGGGCCGGGTGATCGCGGCCCTGAACGTAGCCATGCACGCGGCCCGCCACACGGTCGAGGAATGCGAGCAGGACATCCTGCCCGCGCTACGGGCCACGGCAGGCCGCATCGAGGGGGATCTGCATGTGGCGGGGCGCTTTACGCGGGTGACGGTGTCCTGACGGGCCGGTGTCCCGGTGCGGTGACCTGCCGGTGCCGGGACCTGCCGGTGCCCTGACCGCCACACCCTCACGAAACAGATCCGGTACGCTGACGCCTGTGGCCCTCGCGGCTACAGCTCCGCCTTCGCGCCTTCGTAGCTCAGGGGATAGAGCACCGCTCTCCTAAAGCGGGTGTCGCAGGTTCGAATCCTGCCGGGGGCACCAGGCAAAAGGCCACCTACCAATCTTGGTAGGTGGCCTTTGACATCTACTTCTGACATCAACGAGGGCGGTCACTGACGACCGGGACGCCTCTTCCGGAGGAGCCGGTCCATGTGGCTCATGGCCTCGCGCTGGGTGTCCTGGACGACGTGGGTGTAGACGTCCATGGTGATGCTGATCTGGGAGTGCCCGAGGATCTCCATCACGACCCGGGGCGCGACTCCGGCCGCCGTGAGGAGGGTCGCGGTGCCGTGGCGAGCATCGTGGAGCCGGATGACCCGGATGCCGGCGGACTCGGCGACGCGGGTGAAGGAGCGGTAGACGTTCCGGGGCTCGACCGGGCGGCCGGTGCGGGTGGTGAAGACGTAGTCCGACTCCTGCCACCTCTCCCCCGCCTTGGCCCGGGTGTCCGCCTGCCGCATGCGGTGCCAGCGCAGGGGTGCGATGCAGAGGGCTGGCAGCGGGACGGCTCGACGACGGCGACTCTTCGGATCGTCGTCGTAGAGGACGCCACGGCGGCGCTGGATCTGCTGGCGGACGTAGAGCACGCGGCCGTCGAGGTCGATGTCTGACCAGCGGAGGCCGATGATCTCTCCTCGGCGCAGGCCCATCGCGATGGCGAGCACGAAGGCCGCGTAGAGCGGGTCCTTGCGGGAGGCGGTCAGGAAGTCGAGCGTCTCGTCGAGGGTCCAGGGCTTGAGCTCCCGATTGTCGGTACGGGGCGGCTCGACGAGCTTGGCGACGTTGCGCGTGATCAGTTCCTCTCGGCAGGCGGAGGACAGCGCCGAGCGCAGAACTCGGTGCGATTCCTTGGCAGTTGCTGCGGTGGTGTCCTTCTCCAGGCGGACGAGGAAGCGGCGTACGTCGGCGACGCCTAGAGCTTCGAGCCGCTTGGCGCCGAGCAGGGGCACCAGGTAGAGCCGGACGTGCGTCTCGTACTTGTCGTACGTGCTGAGCTTGCGCCGGGGCTTGATGACGTTGTCCAGCCAGTACGGCAACCACTCGGCGAGCTTGGCGGAGCGAGTGGGCACGGGCACTCCTTGGTCGACCTTGGCGAGCAGTTCACGGCGCTTGGCATCGCACTCCGCCCAGGTCTTGCCGTAGGCGAACTTGCGGGCGCGGGTGCCGTCCGGCTGGAGCACGTAGACGGCGCACTGAAAGCGGCCGTCTTTGCGCTTGGTGATCGTTCCGGCGCCGTTGGGGTTCCGCTTGCGTTGCTGGGCCATCAGGCGGCCGCCTCCAGTTCGTTGGTGATGTAGTCGCGCAGAGCCCGAGCCGGAATGCGCCGGCATCGGCCGATGGTGAGGGAGGGGAGCCGACGGGAGCGGATCAAGTCGTAGACCGTCGATCGGCCGAGCTTCAGTCGAGTCATGACGTCGGGCACGGTCAGCAGCTCCTCTTCATGCACCGGTGGGCTCTCCTTCCGTTCCGGGGGCGGGTTCGAGGGATGCGGCAAGCCAGGCTTCGGCGGAGGACAGACCGGTTCCGGCGAAGACCCAGTGCGCGAGGACGTACGTCGTGTCGGTCTCGGGGCCGTTTGCTGCCATGGCTTGGGCGCGGCGCCATTCGGCGCGGGCGTCGCGGAGGGCGCCGAGGGTGGTGGAGTAGCGGCGGGACTTCGTGGAGAAGTGACCGCGGAAGCCGAGCATGTGAGCCCAGGCACGTAGGCGGAGGTGTTCGAGTTCCTTCCGGGCGCCGAGGGTCCATGCGGTGCGGATCAGACGGCGGGCGTGGTCTCTGATGTCGAGTTGGGCGAGTTCGGCGACGAACTTCAGCGGGCGATCGAGAGCACCCGTGGCGGTTTCGGCGCCCTTGGTGGCGTACTTGGCGATGTAGGCGGCGACGGCGCGTTCGGTGAGCTCTTGGCCGTCGTTGAAGTCGGCGGATCGGATGGTGCGGACGTCGAGTTGGCGGCCGAAGGTGAAGGCGTGCGTACGGCCGTCGATGACCGGGCCGTCCACGCGAACCTTGGCCGTTGCAGCGCCGATGGCGTCGGTGAGCAGATCGGCAGTGGCCCAGGGCGGAGGCGGGGTGTCGCCGCCGCCCGGTCCGTCGAGGCGGATGACGGCGTGGAAGTGGACGGCGCCGCGCTTCTGGTACTCGGCGACTTTGGCGAAGGAGACGCGGGCGTGGTCGCGGAACCTGCGCTGGGAGAGGCCTGCGCTCTTGGCGACCTCTCGGCGCAGGTAGGTCGAGAAGCGGCGCCAGAGCAGTCCGGCGTGCGCGTTCCAGAGAACGGCGGCTTCGTAGTCGTAGGTGTCCGGGTTGAGCGGGGTGCCGAGTGCGTCGTCGTCCTGGTCGTGGGTGACGCCGCAGCGGCACGGGCGGACCGTTCCGGCCGGGCCGGTGGGGCGGTTGTGGACCGGGCCGAAGCTGGGTGCGGTGAAGGTGGCGAAGACGCGCGGGTGGACGGCGACGTGTTCCGGGGTGCCCTTGCCGCCGCGCAGGCCCGAGGTGATCAGCTGGAAGGTGTCGCGGCGGTAGACCTCGGCGCAGGCCGGGCAGCGAGTGGTGCGGCGGTTGTTGCAGCGGACGAGGAGTTGGCCGGCCGGGAGGCTGGTGGAGTTGAGGTGATGGAGGACGGCGCCGATTTCGCCGGTCGTGGTGTCGACGTCGTACTCGGTGCGGTGGCCGTCGAGGCGGATCGGGTTGGTGCAGCCGCCGAGGGTGGAGAGCTGGCGGAGGATACCCGGGAGCGTGCCCTGCGAGGCCAGGTTCGCGAGTTCCGGGAGTGGGGCCGGAGTGGTGCGGGTGAAGATGGCGTTTCTCCTTCAGGCTGGCTCGGTCGGGAGGAAAAGGCCCCGGGGCGGCGTCTGCTTGGTCGTGTGCCGCCGCCCCGGCGGCCAGGGTCGGTTCAGCGCCGGTGGTGTTCGCGGAGCAGGGATCGCAGGACGACGGCGGCGGCGGCTACAGAGATGGCCGTGACGGCGACGGCAGCCAGGAGCGCGGTGAGGACGACTCCGCCGACGACCAGGGCGACGACGGTGTTGCGGTCGATGGAGACCGGCGGGACCGAGCGCCGTACGGGTATCGGGTCGGTCGGGATGTGGGTGTGCGCGGGCGGCGGAGTCGGGTTGTCGGGGTACTTGGGCAGGAACACGGCGCCCCTTCTCATCTACTCGTCTAGTTATGTGAGCCGTTTATGACGTCCACGCCGGAGCGCGTGCCCGACTCGATGGCGGGGGCCATGAAGGTGTGGGAGAGCCAAAAGCCGAAGAGCGCGATCAGGACGACGACCCAGGTACGGACGCCGAGGAACTTGACCGCTCCCCAGGCGAAGAAGCCGAGGACGAACACGAGCGGCAGGCTGACGGTCACGGGGTGGGGGTCCTCTCAGCGGACGGGGCAGCGGTGGGTGCGGGCGGCCAGTTCGGCGGCGGCGCGGCTGTCGTAGTCGGCGGAGAAGCCGCAACGCGGAGCGGTGCAGGCGGCGGTGTGCTTCTCCTGGCCCCGGTTGTCGTAGGCGGTGCCGACCTGGACGGGGCCGATGCGGGTGACGTCGCGGAAGCGGCGGTTTGCGGTCATGGTCAGTCCTCCTGTCGCAGGCTAGGTCCCGTGAATTCGCGCAGGATGCGGGCGGCTTCGGCGGGATCTGAGGTCTGGTCGGCGGCTTCTTCGGCGAGGAGCCGGGCCAGCGTCGGGCGACCGGTGGCGGCCATCTGGCGCGCTGCTTCGAGGTAGTCGGCGGCTGTGCTCAAGCAGAAGAGCGGCATGGTTCCTCCCGTTCAGGCGAGTTGGGCGGCGATTGCCTCGGCCATGGGCACGGGGACGCCGAGGCGAGCACGGAGAGTTGGGGTGTCGATGGGCGTTCCGGTGCGGGTGTGATGCTCGGCGGCGACCTTGCGGGCGTGTTCGACCAGGGCGGACGGGACCAGCACGGCAGGCCGCTCGGCTGGTGCCTTGGTGGCCGGTTGGGCAGGTAGCTCGGGAGCGGCTTCGGGCGCGTCCTCCTGATCCTCGACGACCTCGACGTCATCGACCGGTGCCGTCGGCGCGGAGTGAGCGAGGAGCGTTCCGCCGAGGAAGGCGACCGCGGGCCAGCCCGCAACGAGGATGCGCAGCCATGCCGGCACACGGTGCAGGTCGAGCAGCCCGGCGGTGGCGACGTTCGCACCGAGGGACGCGGCGAGCGCGATGACGAACCAGCACCACCCGGACGCTTTCGCCTCGCCGGACCGGAGTCGACGCCAGGCGGCGACGAGCAGCAGGTCGACGCTGATCGGGTAGGCCCACGCTTTCCAGCCGTCCTGTCCGGCTGCCGAGGCGACGTCGTGCAGGTGGGCGAAGGACAGGGCGGCGGCGATGAGCGCCTGGACGAGCACCGCGTCGACGCGGGCCAGTTGGGCACGCATGGTGCGGCTCCTTCCGGGTTCAGGCATGGGAGGGGTAGGGACGTGGCGTGAGGCGGTCACGCCGACCGGGGTTGGAGGGCGCAGGTCAGTCGGTCACCGGGCGCGGCTGGACTTGCGGAGCCGGGGCCTCGACCGGTCGTACGGGCGCGTCGGGCTGGAAGGGCTTGAGCGCAGGCAGGTCGGGGGCCAGGTGCGCGGAGTCGCGGCAGATTTCGGCGGCGTCGCCGAGGGAGAGGTACGGCGTGCGGATACGGGACCAGCCGCCGGAGGTGTCGCCCGCGACGGCCAGGCCGGGCCGTTCGGGGGCGATGGAGCAGGCGGCCATGACCGCCTCGGGCGCGATGTCTCCGAGTGCCATCTTGGCGGAGGCTTCGTCGTTGACGCGGTGGCAGACGCGGCCGGTGAGCTGGGCCCGAAGCATGGTCGCTCCCTTGCCCAGTTCGGCGCCGAAGCGTTGCCCGCAGACTTCCAGGTAGATGCCGGCGGCGCGGCCGAGTTGGGCGAGGCGGATGAGTTGGGTGACCATCTCGTCGCGCCGTTCCTCGTCCTTGCGCGTGGCGACGAGGAAGAGTTCGGCGACCTCGTCGACGAACAGCACGACGGGCGTGGGGCGTTCGCGCTCGGGCAGGCCCCAGATGTCGGAGGTGATCTCCTCGTCGGGGGTGCCCGGGGCGATGCCCTGCCGGGCCTTGATCAGGTCGTAGCGGTCCTCCATTTCTTTGACGAGCACGGGCAGCAACTCGGCGGCCTCGTCCGGGTCGGTTGCGAGTGCCGAGAGCCGGGAGGCGAACGGCGCCAGCTCCACGCCCCGCTTGCAGTCGATGCCGACGAGGGCGACCGGCTGTCGGGCGAGTCCGGTGATCAGGTGGCGCAGGTACATGGACTTGCCGGACAGGGTGGCGCCGAGGGTGAGTTGGTGCGGGATGGTGCGGTAGTCGCGTACGAAGGGCATGGCGTCTTCCCGCAGCGCGACCGGGATGCGCAGGTACCCGGAGTCGACCTTGCGGGGCATCCTTACGCGCCGCAGGACGTCGAAGCCGACGAGCCGCAGTTCGACGACACCGGGCTTGACGGTGGTGACGTACACGGCGTGAACGCCCCAGGCATGCCGCAGCCGTTCGGCCGAGGCGGCGACGTCGGCGGGTTCCTGTCCCGGGGCGAGTCGTAGCCGGATGCGCAGGCCGGTCGAGGTGGGCCGGATGATGCCCCGGCGTGGCGGGATGGGCCGTACCTCACGGCGGGTGGTGGCCTTGACCGCGAGGACCCGCAGCCGGGACGGCGCCACTGTCAGCCCGCACGCCTCCATGACCGAGCCGTACGAGCCGAGCAGCCGGGCCGTGGATATAGGCAGGCCGACGGTCGACCAGTAGAGCCCCGGGTGCTTGGCCCGGGCGTAGGTGGCCCCGCCGCCGAGCGCGGCGACAGGACCACCCACCTCCAGAAGCGTCGTCAGGTCGGACATCAGGCGGCGGCCTCGGCGTCAGTCCCGGTGACGACCGCCGGGAAGGCAGCCGGGGTGACAGCGGCGGCGCGGAAGGCGATGCCATGCCGCTGCTGCCCGTTGAAGACGCTCTCCCACGGCCGGGCGACCAGCCCCGGCAGCGAGATGGGCGCCCCGAGGGCCAGGCCCTCGGACACACCGCTCTCGGGAACGGTGACCTTGATCAGCGACGACTCGCCGTCCTCGATGTGGACGACACCGATCGTCATCAGCGCCTCACCGCTGACAGCGTCCTTTGCGATCTCGCCGGTCTGCCGGTCGCGGACCTTCGGTTCCGGAGCCTCGGTCAGCAGGATCGTCGCGGCCGAGGTCTCAACACGGATGGTGCGCAAGGGAGTTCCCCTATCTACTCGTCTATACATGATGTGTCCTACGAACCCGATCTCCGGGAACGTGCGGACCACCTTGCCACACAACTTGCCCACTCGTCTATACGAGTATGCCTGTTGGGGTGTACGAGTTGGGAAAGCGTCCCCGCGCACCACCGCAAACCATGACGATCAGGTCGCCGGGAGCTGGTATGACAGCACGTACGCGTCCGCGGCCATGACCGTGTCGCAGACCTCGACGGCTCGCCCCTCGGTGTCGAAGGCGGTTCGGATGAGGTGAATAACCGGCACGCCGGAGGCCAGCCGGAGCGTCTTCACCTCGGCGGGCGAGGGCATCCGGGCACGGATCTCCTCCTCGAAGTGGTCGAGGCGATGGCCCAGTTCTTCGAGGCGGGCGTAGATGCCGCCAGGGCCGGGGTTGGGTTCGGCGATCTGCGTACCCCGGGCGATGTCGAGGGGCAGGTAGGAGGTGGCGAACTCCACCGGCCGCCCGTCCAGCAGATACCGCCGACGACGGGCCAGCACCCGCCGCACCGACCCGAGCCGTGCGGAGACGTCCTGACTGGCCTTCTCCTCCTTGACCTCCAGGCTGTCGACCTGCGGGTGACTGCCGGCCGCATCCGCCTCGACGATGAACGCGGACTTGCCCTGCTCCCGATGTCGGCGCGCAAAGCGGTCCGAGGCGAGACGCCGAACGGGCGGCCGGGGCCGCACGAAGACGCCCTTGCCGTGTTCGGCGTGCACGAGCCCTTCCCCCTGGAGGATGGAGAAGGAGTTTCGAACCGTCATACGGGATACCCCGTAATGCTCGACAAGGTCAGCTTCCGAGGGCAGCTTGTCGCCCTCGTGGAATCGCCCACGGTCGATGGCCTCGCGCAGCTGGTCGGCGATCTGCCGGAAGACCGCACGATCACTCGTGGGGTCGAGATCGCCGAGAAGGCCGGAAGAAAGAGGACTCACAGGTACTCCTTTAGGTATCTAGACGTGTGGGCGAGTCTTGTTGCTACGGTGGAGAGCCTAGCCAGCGAGAGGGCCGAGGAACGTGAGCATGGATCGTCCGCACTCCGTGAGCGTCGCCGGAGTCGTCGTCGACGCCCAGGGCCGGGCCCTCCTGATCCAGCGCCGCGACAACGGCAAGTGGGAACCCCCGGGCGGAGTCCTCGAACGCGAGGAAACCATCCCCGAGGCCCTCCAGCGCGAAGTCCTCGAAGAAACCGGCATCAAGATCGCACTTCCCGCGACCCTGACCGGCGTCTACAAGAACATGACGGGCCTGATCGTCTCGCTGGTCTTCCGCTGCCAGGCGGCCGACGGCACGCCCACCACCGGTGACGAAACCCGCGCGCTGCGCTGGGCCACCCGTGAAGAAGTCTCCGAACTCGCCGACGAGGCATACGCGATCCGCGTCCTGGACGCACTCGACGCGACGTCCCCGCCGGCCATCCGCGCCCACGACGGCGTGAAACTCGTCTAGCCCAAACCCGCTGCACATGGCGGCCTACCAGCACGAAGGAACTTGTATGCACGAGTATATGAGTGTAGCCCGGGTTTGGGGGCTCACTTGCCCAGGATTCCCGGAAGAAGTGAGCCGGGCCCGCCGCTGGACCCGCGACATCCTGCGCGGCTCGCCTTTAGCGGAGGACGCCGAGCTGATCGTGAGCGAGCTGAGCGCGAACGCGATCCTCCACACGGCCAGCGGCCGGGACTCCGGTAGCTTCCACCTCGCGCTTGCGGTGTCGGCCCAGGCGATCGCCCTGTCGGTCACGGACGACGGATGTACTGGCACGACCCCGAAGGCCGAGCACCAGGACCAGGAGGCCGAGCACGGCCGGGGCTTAGGCATGGTCAGCGCGATCGCCCACCGGGTCGTGGTCCACGACAGCGACGGCGGCCACACGGTCACCGCGGAGCTCTTCACCGATACGCGCACGGGAGGCCACCCGTGCTGAAAGACGAACCTTGGCCCGGGTTCTGGTGCGAATGCTGGACCGAAGACCTCACCAACGACGCAGAACAGCCGACCCTCCGGGCATCCTTCGACGCCTACTCAGCACCCCAGGCCGACAGATGGGTTGCCATCACACTCCGCACGATCACACCGGCCCTGGACCCTGACGCCTCCGACGAGGCATGGCATTGGCTCTACTTCGGCCGCATCAAGACGAGACGAGCACTCCTGCGGTTCGAGCCCTGCTCGGTATCGGTAACCCAAGCCGGCACACGCATCACCTGGACGATCCGACCCGTACTCTTCCTGCCGCTCGCACATCGCCAAGGCATCAAACTCCCAGCCTGCGCATACGACTTCAAGCCCCACACCACCCGCGCGACCGACTGAGTTACAACTTTCTCTACTGGTTCAAGGCGGCTCGCTCCGCTCCCCGCGCGCGGCCCGGCCCCCGGCCGGGCCTGCGCTCCTGTCTCCGCCCCGCTCCAGCCCGGCCGGCGCCCGTGCCGCGCTCACAACAATCAGCCGCCTAAGGCCAGAGAAGGGATGCGTCGTGGCTGGGGCGGTCGGCTCCGCGGCTTTACGGAGCCACTTTGGCGCGAGCCTCGAAGATCATGGCCCCAACGTCGTGCTTTACCGGGCAGGTCCACAGACTGCCCGACCCGCCGGAAGCTTACGGGGCCATGATCACTCGCGCCAAAGCAGCGCCACCCCAAAGCCACTCCACCGACCTCTTGGCTTACGTTGCGCCATGGCCGTCACTTCGAATAATTTGCACCCAATTGGACCGAACGCGTCCATCAGCTTCGATTTTGGGAATGAATCGAACCATCAGACCAGTGAGATCGTCCAGGCCTTTCTCTGGGCGATTCTCTACAGATGATCCATGGAAGAACACATCTTTAGGGAACCGCGGATGAGCGATGAACCCGTAGGTTTCACACCACGCCTTCACCACCCCTTCGGCTATCTCGTCCCGCTGCGACTCATTAGTAGCCACTTCTGAGTCTGTTGCAGGTCGAGCATATTCCAAGATTCGATCACACAAATCCTGAATCTCAGGATTGCTGGATGTGCGCCTCAATTTGGCCACATGACCCGGGAAATTACGCCACCCTCGGCAGGCCTCGAAAGCGAACAGTTGCGTACTGACGCGCTTTATCATGCGAACAGTCTGCTGGTCTCTCGTAGCGCCATCGGCGCCAGGCGAAGTAACACATCGAATATAGTGGGAGAAACTTTCCAACACGGCATCAAAAAGGCGTATATCGGAAATGCCGCCTCGGATTTCTTGATCCCCGATCGAAAACCCAGCTTGAGCCTTGTCCGCAGCTTCCAATGCTCGATGCTCGTGATCAAGCAGGTACTCAGACCAACGGCGCCAAGAGTCGACAAGAGCCGTGAGAGTGATCAGCTTAATCCTGCCTGCAGCTCGCTCCAGGGCCCATTCAAGGAAATGCTGACCCTCGCTGAACTCCCGCATCCACGTCAGATAGGATCCGAGCGTTTGGGCAGTCTCCGGACTATTGAAATACCCGTGAGCAATCCGGGCATAGTCCGCAGCTTTCTGAACTTCGTGAGCTTTCCTCGCGAGATGGCCAGCAAAGAAATACGCTACAACAGCCTCAGCGAGGCTATCGTCGCTAGCCCTGGCTTTTCGAATTGCCGCGAGGTAGGCAGAGGTCGCCGCATCAACGTTACCTTGAGCCGAAAGAATGAATCCTTGAACTCGATCCACTTCCCAAAAGTCAGGACTCATGGATCGCGCCCTCTCAACCAAGTCAAGACTCGGCCCGAAAGCGCCATCCTTCGAATCTGATAGCGCTTTCCTGAGCAGATGCGCAACCGGCTCATCATTGCTTGTGCGTGTACGCACCACATTGGGCGCGAGCTTCCGGGCTTTTTCATCGTTACGCCGGCGCTCGGCCGAACGTCTGAATTCTTGCTCTTTTTCCAGAATAGCGTTAACTGCAACTGGATTCGGCGTATTAACTCGCCTCAGGTAGGACTTTGCTGCTTCTGTGAGACTTACCCTCGAAACGAGCGAGCCATCCGGATCGTTGTCGAGTCGAACCATAGAACCGTTTAGAAGTTCATGGATTGAGCGACGCAACGAATCAATAGAGGCGTCCGAAAGGATAGCCAATTCATCGAACGTGACGTCTCTTTCGAGCGCAAAAAGCGTTAAGAGAACACCTTGCGTGCTCGGCGTCATACCTTCATACACTGACCTCACGCAGAAGTCCAAGAGGTCTTCCTGGTTCTCCAGTGCAAGGTTTGGTTGCTGGCCGGCCTCTACAGAAAGGACGTACCACCTAATAGCCAATGGGCTGAACCTGAGCCTCTTAACCACTTCATTGACGGTATTAGGAGCCAAGCGTACCAGTCGAGAGACATCCCTAGAGCGTCCGAATTGACGGAACAGGCTGGCTGCGTCCTTCTCTTTCAAGGGACCAAGAGGGATACGACGCTCGAATTGCCCTACTCCGACTCGACTTGTGAATAGGTAATTCACGCTATCCGGGAGTCGCTCATATAGTGCTATGACCTCTTCACCGTCAACGGTCTCCAGGTTATCAATAACGAGAAGAGTTTCAATTCCCTCTAGAGCCTCTGCCAGCTCGTTGATCCCTCCCCGAAAATCTGTATCGAATGCCTGCCCTAGTTTCCTCGCTGCACCTGTTAGATCCCTAATGGAGTTCACAATTCCAACTACACCAGAGGCAGTGAGCCGTTCCGTCTTGAGTGATACCCAAAGTATGCATTCATAGGGCGATTCAACGTTATCGACAAGTGAGTAAGCCACTTCCAGGGCAGTAGCTGTCTTTCCGATACCCCCCTCGCCTGTGATCGTCAGCATCGATTCCCGCCGCTTGAGGAGATGTGAGACGATCTTCTTGCAATCTTCGGCCCGGCCGATCAATCCAGTCTCGTCGTACTCTGACAGGGGTAGGTTGTGAAGAATTCGGTCTGAACGTCGACCCTGATTTTCAAAGGCTGGTTCCCAGGTTGGATCTGCGTCTAGGTGATCCACAATACCTTTGAGTGTGGTCCAGTATCGCGTTTGAAAATTCCTGCAAACACTCACGGCGGTCTCAGGGTCACCAGCTTGCAGGGGTCGGCCATGCATGACTCGGTTCCTGATGGGAACAAGCGAATCCATGAATGGCGTATTCTCTCGCAGTTCTCGACCAAGATCCGCTGGGAGAACCTCTCGATGCCTATTCAGCACGTCGTAAGCTTCGCGCATGTCCAGATATTGAACTGCGCTAACGGAATCGCCCAGCTCCTCAGCTTCACGACGCAAGTTAGCTTTCTCGTAATTGGGACCCAGTGCAGATTCTTCGTCCATATGGTCAAGGACGTAACGGACTAGAAAATTCCGCATATCGGATTCAACTGAGTCCACCAGAACGTAAAGCCGGGAACGCGTCATTCGAGTATGCGGAATCACTCAGTCTCCCAGGTTCGCACCGCCACACTTAAGATGTTGCCACCGGCCAGTGCTCATGTCACCCGAACGTGCAGAAGTCGCCCCCTTGTGGGCGGGGGCGGACCCAGTTCTCGGGAACGGTCAGCCGGTTCAGAAGGGTGACCGGCTCACAACGGGGGCCGGTCGAGCGCAATGGACTCTTTTGCCAGACGCGTGCCAGTTCGTGCCGGGGGGGACCACGGGGAACGCCGGGGAACTCGGCCACCTACCAAGAGCCGACGCCGCTCTAGTGCAGGTCAGAGCGGCAGTCACCCCCAGAACGCCTCAGCTTCTCAAGCTCAGAGCGTAGGCAATCTCCCTGTCGGCTAGGTCTGCTGCGGACCTGTCACCGTATCCTCAGCCGTCTCCCACGTCTGTTCCAGGAGTGAGCCGTGCGTCGCTTCGTCATGGTCGTGCTGTTGGCTGGCATCTGCGCCGCAGGTTGCTCACCCACGCCCGCGGCATCCAGCCAGACCTCGTCTGCCAGTACCACTACGGCAGCGGCTAGCAACGCGGCGACCGCGTCTCCCACCGTTCCTGCCTGCCAGGCATCTGCACAAGCCGACCAAGCGTTGTCAGCGTCTGGTGTGCTCCTGGTGACCGCAGTGTCCTTGAGTGACGAGACCCTGACCGCAGCGGGACGAATCGTGAAGCAGGCTCAGGACCTGAAGAGTGTCTCCGAATCAGTGTGCGGAATTGAGACCGGCAACAGTGGCAAGCCGAACAGGCAGACCGTGTGCCAGGCGTCCAAGGAGTTGAACCGCGACGGCGGCTTGAGAGCCAAAACGACGGCGGAGAACGCAGCCGAAGCGGCGGAACTGGCTTCGGCTGACGACATAGCCACCTTCCAGCGGCAGTTGGACGCCGTCGCCGATCCAGCAAGCTCAGGCACCATCACTCTGCTCGCCGAGTACTGCGAAGATCCGCTCTCATAGGGGAGCCCGGGCCCACCGGGCGTGACCGAGGCCGTCTCAGTTTCCGTCTCATTCAGCGCCGTTCGCGGACGTTCAGACGGGACCGAAGCCCGTAGCCGCTCCGGCGACCAGCCGACCGTGAACGCAGGTGAACGACCCTGTACGCGGCCCCGCGAGGCGCCAACACAGTTGGAAAGCGTGTAGGTCGGCAGCTGGATACTCCCTCGCCGGTCGGTGGCAGCGCGCGTATGGTCACGCGTCGGGGACGACTCGCTCAAGGACGTCGAACGGTGGGAGCAGGGGGCCTATGAGCAGGAGACGCTACGTGGCCAGGGGCGTGCCCGGCGGTTACCGGATCTGGGACAACCGAGGACATCGATGGTGGGGTGATCTCTACGAGTTGTGCCCCGACGACCTCTTGGCCGAGCTCAACGGCGAGGCGGACCACGCACGGATCACCGTGCTGATGAAGCGCTACAGGGTGCAGAAGCGGTAGACAGCGCAGCGCCGGAGCGTGGATGACGGAAGCCGCACTACAACCGCACCGGATAGGGCGGGTAACCGCGGGGAAAGCACCACGGCATGCCAGGGCCCCCGTAACCATTTGCCCAGGTCAGCGCTTGAACCGCCCCCAAATGATCGCAGCTTCCCAACCTGAGCGGGCCGGAAGATCTGGACGAGGACACCGCGGCAGGTCGCTGCCAGCGTCACTGACCTGGTGGGAGCCGTTAGGGGAGCTTCTTCATCACCCGCAACCCGATCCAGTACGCGAGGGCGGCAACCGCGAGGCTGACGAGCGCAGCGGCTGTATTCGGATACTCCTGGGTCAGTTGCTTCGCCGTTTCAAGAGCCGGCCCGCGACTGAAGAAGAAGCCGGTTGTGGCCGCCAGGGCGGCTCCGGCCTTGTCCTTGGTCCACCGCGCCTTTGGCTCGGAGTTGCTTGTCACCAGACGGTTGTATCGGGGACGCGGGCGGTGCGCAAGATCGGGGCGACCCAGGAGAGACCACCCTGCCGCTCCGTGGTTGCGCGGTACAGCAGCGAAGTACAGCAACCCCAGCAACCGGCAGCACTCCACACCGGCTCTCATAGGCCCCCGGGCAACCTGTATGACCTCCACTGACCGATCTCTGTAGAGCTACGGATCAGAAGGTCTCTGACATCCACGGTTGACATCAACGGCGCCGGACGGCGGCGTACCCCAGCGTCCCTGCCCGGCCGTCGTGTCTCTGAGCAGTGTCAGCCGGAGCAGGCCCGGATCGAACTCCTAAAGCGGGTGTCGCAGGTTCGAATCCTGCCGGGGGCACAACGCATTGAGCCGCTGAACTGGGGTTTCCCCCCAAGGAGGCGCTCCATTCGGCCTCGGACTCCTCGTCCGGGGCCGTTTGCGTGAGCGGAAGGAGTGGCAGGCCGAGCGACGAGCCGCCGTTCCACCGGGGTCGGCGCGTTCAGGACATGGTGCCGGTCCGACAGCCCATGGCTCGGCGTGGGTCGCGGCAGCGCTACTCCCTGTTGGCGGGGCTGGTGCCGGGACGGCGGTTCCGGCGTGTGCGTCTGGCCGGCGCACTTTCATCGGGTTGCTCGGCCGTGTCGTAGTTGCGCCAGCCGGTGAGGCGTCCTTCCGGGGTGTACCTGGCTGACAGTCCGGGAGGATCCATGTGATCTTCGTGTTCCCGGACCAGTTGCTGGGGCAGCATGACCACTGCTGTGATGCCGTGGGGCGATGAACTGCGGAGCTGGACGCGGATGTCGTGGCGGCCGGAAAGCCGGCCTACGACGAACATGCCCATGCGTCGCGCCACCGCGACGTCGACGACCGGAGGGTTCAGGAGCCTCTCGTTGGCCTCTACAAGGTCCTCGGCGGACATGCAGATGCCGTTGTCCTGGATCTCGACCTTCGCGCCGCCGCCGGACAGCAGCTGACAGGTGACCTGCACCTCGGTATCCGGAGAGGAGAACGTAGTCGCGTTCTCCAGTAGCTCCGCGATGAGATGAACGATGTCGTTCACCGCCCGGCCGTCGACGTCCGCGGTGACCAATCCGCGCAGCTGCACCCGCTGGTATTGCTCGATCTCGCCGATGGCGGCCCGGAGGACATCCACAAGCCGGACCGGGGCGCTCCAGCGGCGGCCCGCCTTCTCGCCCGCGAGGACGAGCAGGTTCTCCCCGTTGCGGCGCAGGCGGGTGGCCAGGTGGTCGAGCTTGAAGAGGCTGGCGAGCAGGTCGGGGTCCTGTTCGCCGTTCTCCAGGTGGTCGATCAGCTCCAGCTGCCGTTCCACGAGGCTCTGGCTGCGCTGCGACAGGTTGACGAACATCGTGTTGATGCGCCCGCGCAGGTGCGCTTGCTCGAACGCCAGCCGTACGGAATCGCGATGGACATCGTCGAACGCGCGGGCGACAGTTCCGATCTCGTCGGTCGAGTCGACGGCCGTGGATTCGACCTCGATGGGCTTGAGTTGGGTGCCGCTGGACTCCCGCAGCAACCGGACCACCTCGGGCAGGCGGCGTTGAGCGATATCGAGGGTGGAGGCACGCAGGGTGTGCAGCGGCCCGACGATCGACTGCACGAGGACGTGCGTCACAACGATCACGAGCAGGAGGATCAACAGCTCGACGAGCGACGCTGTGAGCAGTGAGCGCTCGGCCTGGCGTTGCTCGCGCAAGCTTTCGTCCTCGACCATTCCCACGAGCCGCTGCTCGACCCGTCGCATCAGGTCCAGCTTGCTCGTCATGGTGTCGAACCACACGTCGGCGTCGAGGCTGGGGCGACGGGTGCCCTGCAGGGCGAGTGCCTGCTTCTGGAACGTGTCGGCCCTGTCGACGTCCCTTCCGGTGAGGGTGCGCTCGTAGAACTGACGCTGGGCGGCCGGCGCACCGGACAGGAACTGGTCGATCAATGCCTGTTGCCGACGGCCGGCCAGGGTCAGGCTCTGGGCCTCGTTCGAATCGAAGTGTCCATCGGCCAGTGCGCCGCCGAGCAGTGCGCGTTGCTGGGACGCCTTCTCCGTGGCCTGGGCGAAGGTCTCGAGTGTGCCGGCCCTCATGACAAGGGCCGGGCCGGCGATGTCCGGCGCCAGAAGGTCAAGGGTGTCGGTGAGCTCGGTGAGCAAGACCGTGTATGCGTCGACCACGGTCGGCCAGCGCATCGTCGCTCGGGCCACCGTGTGGCGCAGCGACGCGACCTTCGGGCCGAGGGCGTCGAGCACCGCGAGCTGAGTGCCCAGGACCGAGTTCGTCCTTCGGTGGACACGAACGGCTTCGCCACGGACCCGGGCCAGCGCCGTGTCTGTCTTCGAGCGCTGCGTGTCGATTCGGCTCGTGTTGCTCGTACGGCCTGCGGCGACGTGGACGGCGGTGAGATCGCGTTCGTCCTCGATCTCCTGCAACAGCGCCGTGCCCTTGTCGACGACGCGGACGAGCTGACGGGCCTTGTCGATGTCGCGTGCCTTGTGCACGGCGGATCCGACCCGCAGACCGCCCAGTACGAGCGCGGTGACGATCGGGATGACGACCACAGCCAGCAGCTGGGTGCGCACGCTCCAGTCACTCGGGGTGAACCGCCTCTGGTTGCTGCCAGGTTGTGCTTGCACTTGCCCTCGTACCCTCTCTCCCCGCCCTAGAACGTGCGCGATTCAGGGGCGCGTCCACGTGTCGCAGGCACACCGCTCATCGCGCGAGTGCGCTTGTCGTGTGATGTCGTGTCGTGTCACGTCGTGATGAACGTGCCGTCGATGGATGAGGCCATCGCCTCGTCCGTCCGCCGGCAGGTTCCTGCGGACGCGAACCACGCGTCGGCCTCGGAGCTGTTCGAGACCTCGACCACTTCCTCGGCGGGGGTCGCTGTGGCGATCCGCTCAGTACCGGGGCTCAGCCGTCCGTCGTGTTCGCCAGGCGGGGTGGGCTTGGCATCGGCGGCGAGGTTGGTCGTGTCTTTGCCGGTGGCGAGGCCGCCTTCGCCACCGGGGCCAACCAAGCGCGCAAGGGGCTTACTGAAGACCGTCCGCACGCCGCTCGCCTGCCGAGCAGACCGTCGCGAGTGCGGACAGAATGAGCACGGTCGACGCCGCGCCGGGGTCCTGGTGGCCGATGGTGCGGGCTCCGAGATAGCTCGCGCGGCCCTTCCGGGCCTGCATGTCGGCGGTCTGCTTCAGCCCCCGCACGGCGGCGTCGGACGCCGCGCGGGTGGCGCCGGTCAGCTCGCCGCCGGTGTCGATGACGGCCTGATAGGCGGTCACGGCAGGGCTGAGGGCGTCGATCATGGTCTTGTCTCCCTCCAGCGCCGCGCCGATCCGCTGGATGCCGGTGAGGGCGGCCGCGAGCGCCGCACCGAGTTGTGCGGCGGAGACGTCGGGATGCCGGCCCAGGGTCTGCGCGGCCTGCCGGAACCCGGTGCCGTACAGCGGTCCTGATGCGCCGCCGGTCTTGCTTATCAATGCCCCGCCTACGGTGGCGAGCACTGCACCGGGGGTGGAAGGGTTGGTTTCGTCCAGCATCGCCACCGCCGCCTGGAGGCCACGGCGCATGTTGATGCCGTGGTCGGCGTCGCCTACAGCGGAGTCGAGGCGGGTCAGGTGATCGGCATTCTCGGTCACCGATCGGGCGGCCTCATGGATCCAGGCCCGGAACATGCTTGCGTCCATCGTCGTCCCTGCTCCCTCGTACGGTCTCGTACGGTCCGGCGTCGATGGTCTTGGCCGCTCAGCGTCCCCAGCGCAGCGCGGGGGTCACGACCGGGGCGTCCCACAGATGGATGAGCTGTGGGGTGAGCCGGCACACCGTGATCGTGCAGCCGGCCATCTCCAGGCTGGTGACGTAGTTGCCGACCAGGTTGCGGGTGATCCACACGCGACGGCCGGCAAGCCACTCGGCGACCGCGGCATACACCACGTACAGCTCGATCAGCGGGGTGCCGCCCAGGCCGTTGACCATCACGAGCACTTCGCCCGAGAGCGGCATATCGGTGTGGATGGCGTCCAGTGCGACACCGACCAGTTCCCTGGCGGAGGCGAGCCTGCCGCGGGCGCGACCGGGCTCGCCGTGGATACCGACGCCCAGCTCGACCTCGTCCTCGCCCAGCTCGAACCCGGGTTTGCTGGATGCGGGCACGGTGCACGGCGTGAGCGCGACTCCGAAGGATCGGGAGCGGTCGTTGACCTCCTGGCCCAGAGCCGCGGTCGTGCCCAGGTCCGCGCCGAGTTCGGCGGCCGCACCGACGATCTTCTCCACGAACACGGTCGCCCCGGTGCCCCGCCGGCCCGCCGTCCACGTGCTGTTCTCCACGGCGACGTCGTCGTTGACCACGACGCCCTCAACTCGCACGCCGTCGTCGGCGGCCAAGTCGGCGGCCATCTGGAAGTTCAGCACGTCGCCGGTGTAGTTCTTCACGATGTGCAGCACCCCCGCCCCGCTGTCCACGGCGCGCGTGGCGGCGAGGATCTGGTCCGGCACGGGAGAGGTGAACACCTCGCCGGGGCAGGCCGCATCGAGCATCCCGTATCCGACGAAACCGCCGTGCAGGGGTTCGTGCCCGGATCCGCCGCCTGAGACCAGGCCGACCTTCCCGAGGGTCGGCCCGCCCGCGCGGGCGATGTAGCGGTCGGAGGTGTTGACCGTCAGCGACGGGTGCGCGGCGGCCACACCGACAAGAGCGTCGTCGAGCACGTGATCGGGCGAGTTGATGAGCTTCTTCATGCTTCCGGCCTCTCCTTCTCACGGCAGCGAGAGCTGGCCGCACTGCTCGACAAGTCGCCAGACCTCGTCGGGGGTTTCGCGGGTGAGGGCGACGGCGGCCAGGGAGGTACAGGTGTCGTGGCGGAGCCGGCGGATGCGGGCCCGGACCTCGTCGAGGGCGGCGGGGCCGACCGAGAGGCTGTCGCAGCCGAGGCCGATGAGGAGGGGTGTCACGAGGGGGTGTGCGGCGGCGTCGCCGCAGACGGAGACCTGACGATCGTGTCGGTGGGCGGCGGTGACGACCCGTGAGATGGCGTCGAGTACGGCGGGGTGTGCCGTCATGGCGGGAGTGGCGGTGGGGTCGCGCCGGTCCAGGCCCAGGATCTGGCAGGTGAGGTCGTTGCTGCCGATGGAGAAGAAGGAGGCTTCCCGGGCGAGGTCGTCGGCCGCGGCGACCGCTTCGGGGAGTTCCACCATGATGCCCAGGGGTGGTATCGGAACGCCGGCCTCGGTGGCCGCGGCCTCGAGGAGGCGTCGGCAGGCGCGCAGTTCGTCGACGCTCGCCACCATGGGGATCATGATGCGCAGGTCGGTGTCGGCTCCGGCGCTGAGCAGGCTGCGGAACTGGTCGGCGAAGACGTCCGGTTGGGCCAGCATGAGGGGGAGGCCGCGCCCGAGCCGCCCGCCCTCGCGGCCTTCGGCGAGGAACGGCGGCAGTTTGTCGTCGGCGAAGTCGAGCGTGCGAGCCGTGACGACCTGCCCGGCGAGAACGCGCAGGACGGGGACGAGGGTGGCCGCGTGCTGCTCGCGGGTGGGCCAGGCGGGGTGGTTGAGGAAGGGCAGCTCAGTGCGGAGCAGGCCGATGCCTTCGGCGCCCGTGGTCAGGGCCGCGCGGGTGTCGGCCGGGGTGGCCACGTTGGCCCGCAGAACGATGCGGTGCCGGTCGAGAGTCTCTGCGGGCAGGTGACGTTCTTCGGCGAGGGCGCGCCTGCGCGCTCGGGCGGTCTCCATGGCTCGCAGAGCCCTGGTGCGTTCCTCGTCGTCGGGGTGGGCGACTGCGCTGGCCTGACCGGCGTCGAGCAGGATCTCCTGCCCGTCCGGCAGTTCGAGCAGCAGGGGGTTGACGGCGAGGAGGAAGGGGATGCCCAGCGAACGGGCGACGATCGCGGCGTGGGAGTTCGGGCCGCCGGTCACGGAGATGGCGGCGGTCACCGTCAGGCCGGGTTCCAGCAGGTCGGCGGCGCCGATCTCGTGGGCGACCAGGACGAGCGGCTGGTCGGGGGCGGGGCCCGTCTCGCCGTGCAGGTGGGCCAGCACACGGCGGCCGACCTGCCGGACGTCCGCCGCCCGTTCGGCGAGGGTGGGATCGTCCAGTGCGGCGATGGTTCCGGCGTAGGCGTCGATGGCCTGGCGGACGGCGATGGGTACCGGCTGGCCGTCGTCCGCCCTCTTGACGGCCTGGTCGCGCAGATCCTGGTCCTGGGCGATGTAGCTGTTGACCTCCATGATGTCGGCCTGTTCGTCCTTGCCCTGTTCGCGCAGCAAGGTGGACAGGTCGAGCAGTCGGGTGGCTACGGCGTCGAAGGCGTCGGTGATCTGCTGCGTGGGGTCGCCGCCGATGCGGTGCGGCAGCGCTGTCCTGGTGAGTGGCCGGTCGGTGCGGTGGACGACGCCGAGGGCTGTGCCGGGTGCGGCGGCGTGCCCGGTGTAGGTGCGGCGGTCGGTCATCGGGCCCCCGGTGTCTCGGCGTGGTCCCCCACCGTCTCGGCGAGGGCGCGGAAGACGAGGGCGGTGGAGGTGGCGCCGGGGTCCTGATGGCCGACGCTGCGGGCGCCGAGGTAGGAGGCGCGGCCCTTGCGGGCCTGCATCGGGGTGGTGGCGCGCATGCCCTCCTCGGCGGCGTCGGCGGCGGCCACGGCCGCGGCGGCCAAGTCGGCTCCGGCGTCGGCCTGTTGCTGGAACGCGGCCAGTGCCGGGGCATAGGCGTCGATCATGGTCTTGTCGCCGGGTGCGGCCGCACCGAGCTTCTGGACGCTCGCGAGGCCGGCGGCCAGGGCGGCGGCGAACTGCGGTGAGTCAGCAGTCGGGATGTCCAGGGCCTTGCCGATGGCGCGGAAGGCACCGCCATAGAGCGGTCCGGAGGCGCCGCCGACGGTGGAGATGAGGGTGGTGCCGGTCTTGACCAGTACGGCCCCTACGGTGTCCGGCTCGTAGTCGGCCACGGCCGTGACGGCGGCGGAGAAGCCACGGTGCATGTTGGTGCCGTGGTCGGCGTCGCCGATGGCCGAGTCGAGCTGGGTGAGGTGGTCCTTGTTCTTGTCCACGGCGGCTGCGATGGCCTGCACCCACGTGCGGGCGAGGTCGGTGTCCACGGAGACTCCGTTCATGGTCGGTACGGGGCTGTTCGGAGGTTGGGTGAGCCGAGGGCCGGGGGAAGACACGAGGGGTGCGGTCCGGGCGGGCGGACGGCGGGAAGGACCGGCCCGGCCCTCGCGTCGCGCGTGGCCCGGCCCCCGGCTCGGTCAGATGCCCCAGCGCAGGGCCGGGGTGTTCACGGGAGCGTCCCACAGGGACAGCATGTCGGCATCGGCCTTGCACACGGTGACGGAAACACCGGCCATGTCGAGGCTGGTCACGTAGTTGCCGACGAGGTTGCGGGCGATGACCACACCCTTGTCCGCGAGTGCGACGGCTACCTCGTTGAAGACCACGTACAGCTCGATGAGCGGGGTGCCGCCCAGGCCGTTGACCATGACGATGGTCTCGTCACCGGCCCTCAGTGGCTGGTCGGCGAGGATCGCGTCCAGCGCGGTCGCCACGATGTCCTTGGCGGGTCGGAGCTTCTCGCGGCGGCGGCCGGGCTCGCCATGGATGCCGACGCCGACCTCCATCTCGTCCTCGGGCAGGTCGAAACCGGGCTTGCCGGAGGCGGGGGTGGTGCAGGCGGTCAGCGCCACCGCGAAGGACCGGGATGCGGCGTTGACCCGCTTGCCCATCTCGGCGACCTCGGTGAGGCTGCCGCCCTGCTCGGCGAGGGCTCCGGCGATCTTCTCGACGAAGACGGTGGCTCCGGTGCCGCGGCGCCCTGCGGTGTAGGTGGAGTCCTGGACGGCGACGTCGTCGTCGACCAGGACGGTCTCCACCGTGATGCCCTCGTCGACGGCCAGTTCGGCGGCCATCTGGAAGTTGAGGACGTCGCCGGTGTAGTTCTTCACGATGAACAGCACGCCCGCGCCACCATCGACGGCCTGGGCCGCGGCCAGCATCTGACCCGGCACGGGCGAGGTGAAGACCTCGCCGGGGCAGGCCGCGTCGAGCATGCCCCCGCCCACGAAGCCGCCGTGCAGGGGCTCGTGCCCGGAACCGCCGCCGGAGACGAGGGCGACCTTGCCCGGCTTGGTACCCGAGGCGCGGGCGATCACCTTGTTCTCTGCGTCGACCTTCAGGCCGGGGTGGGCGGCGGCGATCCCGGACAGTGCCTGGGCCAGCACCGCTTCAGGGGCGTTGATCAGCTTCTTCATGACAGGGCTCCTTCAGCGGCGGCGACCGGCGCGGTCGTTGCCTCGGTGGCGGTGGTGACGCCGCGGCGGGCGTTCAGGGCGACGTAAAGGAAACCGGCGGCGACCGCGCCGATGACTTCGGCGGCGAGATAGACCGGCAGCTGGTTCCAGTGGACCGTGCCGCCGAACAACTGGCCGGTGATCATCGGACCGAGCGTCCTGGCCGGGTTGATGGACGCCGCGGTGGCCGGGGCCACCGGGATGATGATCGCGAACACGCCGAGGCCGATGGCCAGACCGGCGAAACCTCCGGCCGCGCGGCGATCGATGGCACCGAAGACGATGAAGGCGAGGATGAAGGTGCCCACGGCTTCGGCGAAGAAGGCCTGGCCGGCGCCGACTCCGCTGCCGTAGGCGGCGATGCCGAGGCCGACGTCGACCGCCTTCTTCCCCAACACCCCGACGATTGCCAGAGCTCCCAGCGCCGCCCCGGCCACCTGGGCCGCGATGTAGCCGGGGACGTCCCGCCAGGGCATCTTCTTCGTCGCGGCCAGCGCCAGGGTGATGGCCGGGTTGATCTGGCAGCCGGAGACATGGCCGATCGCGTAGACCATGGCGATGACGGCGGTGGCGAAGGCCAGCGAGATCATTCCCAGCTGCGCCATGGTGAACGGGGCGTCGCCGCCGACGATGAGCGTCGCGGGGACCGAGCCGACGCCGATGAACACCAGCACTGCGGTGCCCAGCGTCTCGGCCACGAGCTTCTGTGAGTAAGTGTTTTCTTCCATGGAAGGCGCCCAGCGCCGAGCGGCGGCTTGGGCGTCTCACCTCCTCGCGTGGAGCGGGCTGTGAAGGGGGAGGTGGCCGCCAGGTGGTCAGGGTCGGGCAACCTGGCGGCCGCTCAGGGGGAAGCCGGGGAGCTCTAAGCTTCCGGCTGCAAAGCGTTCATCATGGATGAACGTTGTTCTGGAAATTAAGGCCGCGTTTCCGGCCTGTCAAGGGCTTCGGCAGCCCTCGCGTTCCGTCGATACGAAAAAGGCCCCTCGGCAGCTGCCGAGGGGCCTGAATCAGAGGGGCGGGTCAGGTCACCGTGCTGCGTGCGGCCGTCCCACGGGGGGCGCCCAGGTCGCGGGAAAGATTGCGGGCGGTCTCCCGGACGGCGACCGCAAGCTCCTGACGTGCCGATTCCGCGAGCAACCGCTCGACGGGCCCGACGATGCCGAGAGCGCCGACCACCTCGCCGGAACGGTCGAAGACGGGAGACGCGATACCCGCGTCCCCGATGGCGGACTCCTGGTCCTCGATTGCGTACCCCGTCCTGAGGACTTCCTTCAACTGACCTGCCAGCTCCTGGGCATCGGTGAGGCTGGCACCGGTGAGCACCGCCGGCTCACCCGCGAGCAGCCGCTCACGCTCGCCGACCGGAAGGAAGGCCACGATGGCCTTGCCCAGAGCACACGTGCTCCACGGGATGCTGGCGCCCACTTCGAGAATCTGCACAGCCCCCTCGGGCCGGAACGCATGGTGCACCACCAGGACGTGGTCACCGGTGAGCACGGCCACCCAGACCGCCTCATTCGTCCGGTTCGCGAGCTGGTCCGCCCAGGTCAGTGAGCGGGTCCGCAGCTCCTGGGTGTCCAGGTAGGCATTACCCAGCTGCACCAGATCAGGACCGAGCTGGTACTTCGAACTGTCCCGGTCCTGTACGACCAGCCCCTCGGCCTCCAGCGTGCGCAGCAGCGCATGCACGGTCGGCTTGGCCACGCCCAGACGGTCGGCCAGCTCGGTCACTCCGAGCCGGGGACCGGTGGACGCGAGCTCCCGCAGGATCTGCACCGCCCGCTGCACCGCCTGCACCATCGAAATTTTCTCCTTAGTTCACTATTGCTGAACAGTGTTCCGACATTTAACGTAGCTGTTCATGAGCACATCTGTCGGCATCGTACTCGTGTCCCACAGCGCCGAGCTCGCCGCGGGCCTTCGCCTGCTGGTGGAGCAGATCGGCTCCGACACGGTTCCCCTCGGCACCGCCGGAGGCACCGACGACGGCCGGATCGGCACCAGCTACGACCTCGTCCTCGCTGCCATCCGCAGCGTCGACCGCGGAGCCGGCGTCGTTGTCCTGCCCGACCTCGGCAGCTCCGTCCTGACCGCACGCACCGTCCTGGAAGACCATCCCCACCCCGACGTGCTGATCGTCGACGCGCCCTTCGTCGAAGGAGCCGTTGCAGCCGTCGTCACCGCCGCGTCCGGCGCCGACCTGAAGACCGTCGCCGACGCCGCCAAGGAGGCCCGTCATGTCCACAAGCTCTGAGTCCACGAACGCGACGATCCCGTCCACACACGAGACGGCCGTCGTCCTGCCCGCCAACCTCCACGCCCGTCCCGCAGGCCAACTCGCCCGCGCCGCAGCGACATTCACCAGTGCCATACAACTGGAGTACGCCGACCGGACGGTCAACCCGACCGGTGTCCTCGCCGTCATGGGCCTGGGCGCCACCGTCGGCAGCACCGTGACCGTCCGCGCAGAAGGCCACGACGCCGAACAGGCCGTCACGACATTGGCCCAGATCCTCTCCAATGCCGAGTGACCCGGCCGCCAGCAGCGGCATGAAGCCAGCAGCTGCTTCCGACATGAGGAGCAAAGACCGGTGGACATGGCCGAGAGTGGGCGCACCTGCCACGAGCACGTCTGACCCCCAGGTGGACCCGCCCGCACGGGTCGAGCACGTCTGCCGGCTGCCGCACATCCCCGAGGCCGTCTCCGCCGTACGCCGACGGGCACGCACCGCCCTCGCTCAGTGGCGCGTGCCCACCCCGACAGCCGACGACGCCCTCCTGGTGATTTCGGAACTGGCAACCAACGCGATCGTCCACGCACTGCCGCCGGCAGTGCTGCGGTTGTCCCTGCCCGAGGTCGGCGGCCGCCGCGCCCTGTGCATCGAGGTCACGGACTCGGGGCCGGTGCCTCGACGACGCCCGTCGCACGACAGCCCCCACCCTGCCGAACACAGGGAAAACGGTCGTGGGACCGGCATCGTGGCAGCCCTCTCCGCACGACACGGGATATCACGCCACCCCAAGAGGACCACCCGATGGGCGGTTCTCCAGATGGGGGCTTGACCAGCCATGGACGGCAGCCATACCTCCCTGGGCACTTCGCGGCAGGCCACGAGGAACGGCCGAACCGGCGAGGTGCCGCCTTGTGCCGCGGCGCCGTCCGGCAGACACGAGCACTTGGCCGTGCCCGGCCATCGCCCCGGCAGCGTGCCCACTGCCATGCGTACGCGATGCGTGAGCGGACGGCGGAGCACAATCCGCCTCAGCCAGGACCGATCGTGCTGCCGGTCGGCACTGACCTGCGAGGACGGCACCATCCGGCACGAGCGAACACCCTCGGTCAAGGATTCGATCCCACTCCTGAAACGGGTGTCGCAGGTTCCAATCCTGCCGGGGGCACAGTGAGAAGGGCCGGCCCAGGGGGGCCTCCCAGGCCGGCCCTTCGGCGTTTCAGAGGTCGTGCCACACGCGTGCCACTATGGACCAGACCCAGTTCGTCGCTCACCGCGCTGTCGGAGGTCGCTCCCCGTCGTACACGGCGCGTGACGCCGTCGAGCTGCGCCGTCGTGAGGCGAACTCGCCGACACCACCCGGGAGTTTCGTCGGTGCCCCTGGTTCAGCGCCGAATGGCCCACGCCGCCTCGCGCTCGCGGCGCGGCCACACGGGTGGTTCGGCGCGGAGCGCCTACGCCCGCGTTCGGCCTCGTAATGCCTTGACCGCACAGGGAACTTGAGCCGACCGCCGAGCCGACGCCCCGCTCGCTGATCAGACGATCCGGCGTGCCGACGAGCCGATATCAGACATTTACTTATTAACCTCTCGCCATCTTATGACGTGGCGGATCGCATACGCGTCCGCTTCAACGCTCGGAGAAGACATGCGCAAGACTCGCAAGACGGCTGTCGTAGCCGTCCTCCTCGGCACCATCGGCTTCCTCGGCGCCGGCACCGCCTACGCCCACGGGGACGGGAAGGGGCACGGGAAGGGGCACGTGCACGGGAAGGGGCACGTGCACGGGAAGGGGCACGTGCACGGGAAGGGGCACGTGCACGGGAAGGGGCACGTGCACAAGCGCCAGGGCGAGGAGAGCAAGACGATCGTCATCACCCAGAGCACCTCATGCAGTGCGACCGACGAGAACACCGACGTACAGGGCGAGTCCGCGTACGGCAACTGGTCCAACGGCGAGGTCTCACCCGGCCCGCAAACCACCAACATCGGCTCACGCCTGGGGTGCGACAACACCCTCGTCCTCGGCAAGTAGCTCACTCGGGCCCCGGCGCCGAGCCGGACGCCCGACACCGGGGCCCGGACCCGGGGGCGCCCTATCTCTTTCGCCATGGGGCGGTGTGGCTGTTCTGTAGTGGTTCAGGCGGTTTCATTTGCCGGGCGGCGTACGGTTTCGCACCCAGTGACTACCAACGGGATCCGGGGTTGCGCCGTGCCGGAACGGATACAGCACACATGAGGCCGGGAAACCCCGTGAACACGTGAGAAGTACCGAGGGGTGTTGTCCCAGGCCAGGCGCCCACCAGTCGACGTCTCCGCAGGTCACAGCCCCGCCCCGAGAAAACTCCTAGCTGCGCTTTCTCTGACAGATGGCACACCCTTGGCACGCCTCTCGTCGCCCGGCTGAAGCGTCTCGGCAGCAGCCGGGCGAAGGGTGAAGGCACCGCTCCGTAACCCACGGCCGTGGTTCAGAGCCGTCGCCTGCGCGGATGGGTGCACTGACGAGGGGCCGCCCGGTAGAAAGCCGCCGGTGCTCAGGACACCTCGACCGTATGCACGTAGATGAATTGCGCTTTCCACTCCGGGCCGAGCGTGACGGATCGTAGCCGGTAGAGCGCCACTGAACCATCCGCTGGCCGGGCGGCGGCGAAGCTGTGCTCAACCGAGATCACAGCGCCAAGCCGGGTGCGGTCATGTCCGCTGGATGAGCGGCGGTAAGCAGCTGCGGATAACCGACATCATCCTCAACCACGGCCGCACGATGTCAATCGAGGAACTGCTCGCCGCACGCGAGAACGGGAAGCCCAGGGACGCTGCGAACGTAGAGAAGAGAGCTGAACGCTGAACAGACGACTGATCCGAATCTGTGACAGGGAGTTGACGGTGAGCGAGGATCAGCCGGTATGGAGCCTGAAGTCCTCGCCGCCCTCATCGGTGTCCCCGCCACCCTCATAACCGCCGCGATCGCCTACCCCGTCGGACGCGGAGTCGCCCGCCGGCAAGCCGAAGATCAACACATGCAGTGGCTGCGCACCCAGCGCCAGAGCGCCTCCAGCCGACTCACCGACGCGGCCACCGACTTCATCGAAGCGGCCACGCACGCCTGGGAAGCCGTCGCACGGCCCGAATACGCGCACACCCGCCGCCGTGACATCGAATCCCGCAAGCGTCTTGATCCGACCCTGTACGAGCCCTTGAAGACAGCGATGCGCGACATCCAAAACGCCCTGCCCGCCGTCGCGATGCACGGCCCGCACGAGGTGACGGAGGCCGGTGAACACCTCTACGCAGCGGCCATGGAGATGACCGGGGCGGTCCTGCACCTGGACGCCGCATGCGTCCACCGATCAGTGCTCGGAGGCGTGTTCCAGACCGACAGTTTCTCCCAGGAGCGCATCCAGGCCGCGACGGACGACCTGGACACCGCGTACGACCGGCTGGCCGCGCCACTCGGCTTACCGGAGTTCACCGCCCAAGCGGAGGCCACCCTGAGAGGGAGCGCTGTTGTCACCGACCTGATCCGTGTCTGCGCAGCCCTCGATGACCCGCCGGCAGCGCGGGCGGCCATGAGCGATCTGAGACGGGGAATGGACGACAACCCTGAGCTCCGGCCGCTCATCGAGCCGTTCCTGTCGTTCATGCCGGTGGTCGAACTGCGCGCTCTGGCACGGGCTATGGAGGCAGGCCAGCCGATCGCCAACGATCAGGCGCTCGCCGCCATATCCGCGGCCTTGCCCGCCCTGTTGGGCGTCTTCGCCAACCTGCGCGACAGACTCCAAAACCCCATTCCCGCAGGCGTCGACCCCGACGACCTGCCACCAGAGCTCCTCACCGTGCTCCAGGACCTGACGGCGTCGATGCAGCCACTCGCCAGTCCTCTCCAGGTCATAGAGGAGATGCAGCAGCACCTGGCCGTGGGAGACGAACTGGCGGCCGCCACTGCCCACGACCCCCTCACCGCTTTCCTCGCCGGGACAGTCTGGGACTCCAGTATGGGAGCTCTCGGCATCAGGGCCATGGAAGAGTTCACCCAGTTCAACACGGTGGTGCCGCAAATGGCTGGTCTCTTCACGCCTCTGCTCGAGTTCAGCATCGATCACGCGAACGCCAACGTCGCCACCGCCAAGGAGCAGTTCATCGGGGCCCGTATCAGCTTCATCGACGCAGCACGAGACGCCATCGCCGCCTGACCGCGCCCAGCACGCCAGTGGCCCGGACCATGCGGTCCGGGCCGCCGTAGCCATCACGTCGGAGTGTGTTCCCTGTCCGAGCTACCGGTGTCAGCGTGGACTGTTGCGCAGTGGCTGCCGTGAAACTTGAGGTTCGTTCCCCCCGTTCGTCATTTCAGCTTGCTGGGCTGCTACCCGGCCACCGCCAGATGCGTCCTGCTTGACTCCCGGCTGCGCTGAATGCCGTTCCGCCGCCCATGCATGCGCCTCGGCCATGCGTGCCAGCAACTGCGCGTAGTGCGGGGTCAATTCGAGTGCACTGGGGCAGGCCGGATCAGCACTCGCCGCGCCACGTCACGGACTTGACGGTGATGTCGGCCCAGTTGTGTTCGTACTGGCCGGAGCCGGGGGCGTAGTGGATGCAGGTGGAGTAGCTGATGCCGCTCGCCTCGTAGTCGAGCTGGACATGGTCGGCGCCAGGGTCGGGGTAGCCGTTGTTGAAGGTGGACTGGACGTTGAAGATGGTGCCGGACCAGTTGCCCTGTGTCGCAAGGAGCAGTCTGCCCTGCTCCCAGTTGCCGGAGTACACACAGAAGGCGCCCTTGGGGCAGGTTCGATGGTTCACTTCGGCCGAGGCCGGGGCGGACACCGCGACGGATGCGGTGAGTGCACCGGCCGCGGCGAGGATGCCAACACTGCGACGACGCATGATTCTTCCCCCTTGAGGTCGTGACATGGCGATGGAACGCCGGGGCGGCACGGGCCTTCGGTCTCCCGGCCGCTCTCCCGACGGCTTTGCCCATCCTTGATGCTGCGGCTGCCGAAGCCGATCACTTCGATCCAGAACGAAATGAGCTGGCCAGCCGACCTCCGGACACGCCGGCAATGACTCGACGCAGGTGAATACGGCTATGACGTCATTTCAGTTGGCGTGATCTTGCGGCAGTCTGGGGTGACGACTGCTGCGCTTGTCGAACGGTTGGCGCCGGAAGACCTGTCGGAGTTGTTCCAGCGGGTGGTCCGCCGGCTCCGGAACGCCCCCAGGGTGGGGGCGACCAGCGCGGAGGCGAGAGAACCAATGCCTTGAAGATCCATGACCGTTGATACTGCCGAATGTTCCCGCACACCCGCCCCGGCTCGAAGAGGGAACGGGATTAGTCGCTGTCTCCGTCGTCACCGGCAAACCCGAAGTGCCGGAGAAGTTGACGGTGTTCGGGTTCCTCGATGGTGGCGAGCCGCGGAAATATTCCGCCGAACAATACAAGGAATCCACCGCCGGGGAGACCGGGCCCGCCCCCCGTAGCCGGGCCCGGCCCCCGCGGGTGACGACTCCTCAGCCCGCGAAGGCGAGCCACCCCGCCATGAGCAGCGTCACCCCGGCCAGGACCGCGGCCGTCACCGCGGGCGGGCTCCACCGGCCGGTCCGGGCGTGCGAGGACCTGGCCAGGACGGCCGCCCCCACCGCGAGGATCACCGGCAGCCCTGTCCAGAACACGACGATCGTGGCCGCACCGAGCACGGCCAGCAACAAGGCGCGGAGACCGGTGCGTTCGGCGGGCCGTGCCGCGGCACGCCGCACGACCACTCCGAACACCACGGCGCTGCCCACCACGGCGAACGCGACCAGCAGGGGCAGCACTCCGAGCCCGTGCTGGCTGGTCGACACGTCCCAGGTGTCGCCGTTCAGCGGTGTGCGCACGTACGTACCGACCAGCATCACGCCGAGAGCGACGGCGGCGACCGCGACGGCCGTACGCACGACGTTGTCGCTTCCCTTCGGCATCGGCATCGGCTTTGTGGATTCCACGGGTCCTCCCCCGGTCGGCGGCCCCTGCCGGACCACTCGGCCACCACCGTGCGCCCGCCACCCGCGGCCCCGCCGCTGACAACGACCCCGACCCGGCCGGGCAGTTGACCCGGCGGAGCAAGGACTCCGGTCCCGGGTCACCGGGACACGTCCGCTGCCAGACTGGGGGCACGCTCCGACCGCGGTCGGGCCCGGAGGTGTGTGGTGGCCATGGCCGAGAACACCGCGCGACAGCGACACGACCAGGCCCTCGCCTGGGCCCCGGCCGCCGTCACCGCGCTCGCGGGAGCCGGCGGCACGTTCATCGCGTACCTCCCGGACCACGGACTGCTCGCGCACACCGGCGAGTTCGGGCGCGACACCCTGAGCATCACGCTCGCCGCCGTCAGTTGGGCCGTCACCGGAGCCGCCCTCACCACCCTGCGCCCCGGAAACGCCGTCGGACGGCTGCTGACCGCCGTGAGTCTCCTGCTCGCGCTCACCGCGCTGTTCCAGGCGTACGGCGCGTACGGCGCCTCGGTGGCCGACCCGGCATGGCCCGCCGCCCGCCTGGCCGCCCAGTTGTTCAGCACGCTGTGGCTGCCCGCCTGGCTGCTGCCGTACAGCGTGCTGCTGGTGCTGTATCCCGAGGGCCGACCGCAGGGACCCCGTGCACGGGTGCTCGCGTGGACGGCGACGGCCGGGCTCGCGCTGGTGGTGGTCGCCGGTGTCTTCAGCCCGTCCTTCTACGACGACATGGTCGCGCACGGCGAACCGCCGCTGTACGCCCCCGCCGTCCTGCGCTCCGCGGCGTTCGGAACGGGTCTCGTGCTCCTCGCCGCCGCGACGCCCGCCATCTGGGTCGACACCGGGGTACGCCTGGTGCGTTCGCGACCACCGCAACGGCAGCAACTGGCATGGCTGGTGGCCGTCCTGCCGCCGATCGGCATCACCACGTTCTTCACCGACCGGATCGTCTCCAACGCCATCAGCATGCTGCTGCCGGTGGCCATCGGCGTCGGCGTGCTGCGCCACCGGCTGCTCGGCATCGATCTCGTGCTGCGCCGCTGGCTGGTGTACGGCACCCTGACCGCGGCCGTCGTCGCCGCCTACCTCGGCACCACCGCGCTCGCCGGCGCCACCCTCGGGCACGGAGTCCTGCCGGGCGTGGTGGCGGCGGCGCTGGTCGCGGTGGGGCTTGCCCCGCTGCGGGACCGGCTGCAGCGGGCCGTGGACCGCTTCGTGTACGGCGACCGCCGCGACCCCCTGCGGGCGCTGGCCCGCGTCGGCGACCGGCTCGCGACCGGCGCCGAGGAGGCCGACGGGGGCGTGCTCACCGCGGTGCTCACCGCCACCGCAGAGGCCGTACGGGCTCCCGGCGCCGAACTCCTGGGTGCGGACGGCGAGTTGCTCGCCCGGTGCGGCGCGCGGCCGGCCGGTTCCGCACCCGCCACTGATGTCCCGCTGCGGCTGTCCGGAACGCCGGTCGGCACGCTGCGGATCGCCGACCGGACGACCCAGGAGCCGTACACGGCCGCCGACTTGAAGGTGCTCCACGCCCTCGCCCCCTCGATGGCCGCAGCCGTACGGGCCGATGCCCTCGCCCAGGAGCTGGCGGCGGAGCGCGACCGGGTCATCGACGCCACCCGCGCCGAGCGCGACCGCTTCCGCAGGGACCTGCACGACGGCCTCGGCCCCGCCCTCATGGGAATCGCCCTGGCGCTCCAGGTCGCCGCGGACTCCCTCGAGGCCGGCGACGGCGCGACGACCCGGCGCATGGTGGAGGCGGCCCGGGCCGAGGCCGACGCGTCCGGCGCCGAGGTCCGGCGCATCATCCAGGACCTGCGCCCGGGAACCCTCGACCGCCTGGACCTGCTCGGTGCGTTGCGTGAACGCGCGCGGTCGTTCGCACCGGATCTGCCGGTCCGGGTGACGGGCCCGGCCGGGCCGGCCCGGCTTCCCCCGGACGTGGAGACGACGGCGTACCGAATCGCGTGCGAGGCGCTGACCAACGTGGTGCGGCATGCAGCGGCCACCCGGGCACTCGTCGAACTCGCCTTTACCGACGGCGAGTTGACCATCCGGGTGGAGGACGACGGCCAGGGTCTGCGGCACCGGCCGGACCCGCCCCCGGCCGGCACCGGAGTGGGCCTCGACAGCATGAGGGCCCGTGTCGCGTCGCACGGCGGGACACTCGTCGTGGACTCGCCCGGCCGCCTCGGCGGAACGGCGGTCACCGCACACCTCCCCCTCAAGGAGCGGTCATGACACCCGAGCGGCCACCGATCCGCGTGGTCGTCGCCGACGACCACCCCATGTACCGGCTCGGACTGCGGGCCGCCCTCGACAGCGACCCCGGCGTCCAGGTCCTCGCCGAGGCGGCGGACGGGGCGGAACTCCTCGACGCCGTACGGCTGCACACTCCCGACGTCGTGATCACCGACCTGTCCATGCCGGGCACCGACGGCATCCACGCCATCCGGGCCATACGGCAGCACAGCCCGGGCACCGGCGTGCTGGCCCTCACCATGCACGACGGCGACGACAGCGTCTTCGCGGCCCTGCGCGCGGGGGCGAGCGGCTACCTGGTCAAAGGAGCCGACCGGGGGGAGATCGTCGCCGCCGTGGTCCAGGTCGCCGCGGGCGGCGCCGCCTACGGAGGGTCCGTGGCCCGCCGTATCGCCGAGTTCTTCACCTCCCGCAGCGCGGCGGACTGCGCGATGCGGGCGTTCCCCCTCCTCACCGACCGCGAACGCGACGTCCTGGACCTGCTGGCGGCCGGCTGCGGCAACCGGGAGATCGCTCGCCGCCTGAGCCTCTCGGACAAGACGGTCCGCAACCACGTCTCGGCGATCCTGCTGAAGCTCCAGGTGCATGACAGGACCGCCGCCGCGCTGCGCGCCCGCGAGGCCGGCCTGGGCCGCGACGAGTGAACGACCCCTGCCACGCACGACCGTGGCACGCATGGCCCCTGACTCGACGACGGACTTCTACGACGACCTGGCCCCCGACTACCACCTGATCTTCCCGGACTGGGACGCGAGCATGAGGCGCCAGGCGGCGGCGCAGGACGTCGAGCGTGCGCCCATCCTCTATGGGCCACGAACGCGGCGTGGGCGAGCATGATCGGTAGGTTCCGACAGGACACTCAGAAGTTCATCAGAACCTTTGAGGTAGCCGTGTTCCTAGCCGTGAACCACAGGCGAAACCTGCACCCACAGACACTCCAGATGCCACCATGAAGACGAAAGATGCAGGTAGGAGCCACTGGCTACAGGCTCTGTTGCCCTCCTGAAGCGGGTGTCGCAGGTTCGAATCCTGCCGGGGGCACAGTGCGAAGGGCCAGATCAGGAGGGGTTTCCTCCCCGTCTGGCCCTTTGTCGCGTTCGAGGCTGTGCCAGATGAAAGGGCCCGTCCCACAGGCCCTGCACCCCTCGACCCCATGACCGGCCCGTCCGGTTGCCACGGCCCGGACAGCTGCCGGACTCCGGCCGAGCCGGCCCGATCTTGTCGTGAGACCTGCTTCCCTCAGCGGCTTCGCATCTGCCGGAGGCCGGGGCACACATCCGATTCATCCCGCAATGGAAGATCAGCACAACTCGCCCAGGCCATCTCGACGAAAAGACCTCGTACTAGTCTGATCACCCTCAACGGCTTTTCGAAGCACGGCACATGCGAAAGGTGACCGGTGATGTCGCTGAGCCCCGGCGATCCGGAGTCCATAGGCGGCTATGTGGTCGTCGACCGGCTCGGTAGCGGCGGCATGGGTGTCGTCTATCTGGGCCACTCGGAATCGGGGCGGCGGGTCGCGGTCAAGGTCGTGCACGCGCAGTACGCGCAGGACGAGGAGTTCCGGACGCGTTTCAGGCAGGAGGTCGCGGCGGTCCGCCGGGTGAGCGGGGCGTTCACGGCCCCGGTGGTGGACGCCGATCCCGACGCCGTACAGCCGTGGATGGCGACGCTGTATGTGCCGGGCCGCACGCTGTCGGACATCGTGGCCAAGGACGGCCCACTGCGCGGACGCGAGCTGCGCACACTCGCGCTGGGCCTTGTCGAGGCACTGCGGGACATCCACCGGGCGGGTGTCGTGCATCGTGACCTGAAGCCCAGCAACGTCCTGATGGCCGAGGACGGACCCCGTGTCATCGACTTCGGCATCTCGCACGCCGTCGACAATGAGGCCCTCACGGTGACCGGGCGGCTGATCGGCACCCCGCCCTTCATGTCCCCGGAGCAGTTCGCCACACCGCGGGACGTCACCACAGCCTCGGACGTCTTCTCGCTGGGGTCGCTACTGGTGTACGCGGCCACCGGCAACCGTCCGTTCGACGGAAGCAGCCCGTATCTGACGGGCTATCAGGTGATGTACGAGACACCGGACCTGGACGGAGTCGCCGAACCGCTCCGGAGCATCGCCGAACGCTGCCTGGACAAGGATCCGGCCGCCCGGCCCGAACTCGCCGAACTGCAGCAGATGCTTCGGGCGTTGCGGGATTCTGCCGCGCCAGTCACGCCGGTCGCGCCGGTCGTGCCGAACGCGGCCGTCGCGCCCGGAGTGGTCGACGCAGCGGAAACCCACCACCAGATTTCCCGTACACCCTCCGATCCCCGAGACCCGGCCACCGCCCTGGGGAGAAGGCGAATGGACAGGGCCCGCACCGGAAACAGACGCCGAGGGCGGCGCATCCTCGTCGGCCTCGCCGCAGCTGTGGCCGTCACCGGGTTGAGCATCACGGCCGTAAAAAGCGGGTCGCACCAGACCGGCGGCTCTCAGTCGCCCACTGCCCACGCATCCACGTCCGCACCCGCCAACGCGGTGGTCCTACCGCCGAAGCACGTGCCGTGGGACTACCAGATCGGCGGCGCGTACCCCCTGCCGACGGGTGTGCGGGTGGTCAGTCGCAGCCACGAGGATGCGGCCGCACCGCGTGCGTACAACATCTGCAATATCAACGCCTTTCAGGCGCAGGAGCACGCGGAGAGTGACTGGGATTCCGACCTGCTGCTGCGCGACGCCAACGGGGATGTCGTCTACGACAAGGACTGGGGCGAGGCGGTCCTCGACATCCGCACGGACGCCAAGCGGCAGCGCATCGCCGCCAAGCTGAACACGTGGATCGACGAGTGCGCGGCCAACGGGTACAAGGCCGTCGAGCCTGACAACTACGACTCCTTCACCCGCTTCCCGAAATACCTCACAGCCGACCAGGCCGAGGCGCTCATGAAGCTGCTGGTGGCACACGCCCACGCGAAGGGTCTGGCCGTCGCCCAGAAAAACACCGCGGAACTCGTGCGCGACCGGGCGTCGGTGGGCCTGGACTTCGCCGTGGTGGAGGAGTGCGGCCGGTGGGACGAGTGCGGCGAGTTCGCGGAGGCGTTCGACAACAACGTGTTCGTGGTCGAGTACACGGCGAAGGGCATGTCGAAAGCGTGCTCCAGCTGGAGCAGCCAACTGAGCATTGTCCGCCGCGACCAGGAGGTCGCACCCAAGGGCGCAAGCGGCTACCTCCACAAGACCTGCTGATCAGAGCCTGTCGACCGACGGGACACGTCAGTGGGAGCGGAGGCCGGGGTGAGGTGGCGGCTTTCCTCGGTGTGCCGGAGAGCGCGCCGACTGGCGGACGTCTCCCAGGTCACGCTGCGGGAGATCACCGAAGAGACGGCCGGGCAGGCCCCGCCAGAACGGATCCGGCACACATGAGGGCGGGAAACCCCGTGAACACGTGAGAACCACTGAGAGGCGTTTTCGCAGGCCGGGCAGCCTACAGCCGACGTTTCCGCAGGTCACAGCCCCACCCAGGGAAGACTCCTAAAGCGGGTGTCGCAGTTTCGAATCCTGCCGGGGGAACAGAGAAACACCTGGTCAGGGGCCCTTCCGTCCGGCGGACGGGAGGGCCCCTGCGCTTGCAGCACACACGGCACACGTGCCGTGGGGGGCTGTGGCGAGATGCCCGTCGAGGACGAGCTGGCCCGGCGCCGGTACGAGAAGTTGATCGACCGCCTTGAGTCGCTGATGACGGCCGCACTCAAACCGCAGTACGAGGGCTACTACGGGCAGCTGATCCTGAGCGGCGATGACCTTACGGACATGGGCGAAAGATGGACATGGGCGCACTCAAGGACGTTCGGCATGCCGCTCGGGAGGCGGGGCGCCGTCTCAACTGGAAGATCACCACACGTCTCGCCGGTGGCCGCCTCTTCGTGCTCGACGAGCAGGAGGTGCCCGAGGAGATCGCCGCTACCGCCATTTCCCTGTACAGGAGCCAAGGGAACTCGTCGGGCGGAGGATCACCGCGGTACATAGTGCGGCGGCGGCGGTGATGGTGCGCGTGCGGCGCACACCACCGGGTGGTGCAATGGACATGGTGGCGGGGCTGCCCTTGCGTGGAACTGCACCGCAGCGAGTCCGGCCTCGTCGCAGCCGTATCAAGTCGCGGCCATCGGCAGACCGCACTGCCGCCGCCAAGGTGTTTCCCCGTGAGGTGGCGAACGAGGCGGACGCCCGAATCGCGGCCCCGACAGCCCCGGATACCGGGCTGGTTCGCCGTTGCCCCGCTCCGCTCGGACAAAAGTTGGGATCGCCACTGGACACCGCTGGACGCGGTGCCACGCACAGCCGCGTCGGTCGTGCCCCCCGACCGGGCAGGAGGCTCCATGCACAGGGACTCCGGGGCGCGCGATCGCCTCGTACAGCGTTGGTCCGCACGGCTTGCCCTCGTGGCCGGGCTCGCTGCGGTAGCGATCCTGCTCGTGTTCGCGGGAATCCAGAGCATCGCGCTCCTGGGCGCCGGTCTGGCCGGGCTGGCCATATCGGGAGCGAGCCTGTGGTGGGCCCTGACCCTGCGTGGCATCGGCAGGCTGCTCGCCTTCACCCTGGCCGCCGTCGCCCCGCTCGCGGTGCTGGCGCTCTACGCGTGGGCGGATCTGCTGTGGGTCGTACTCGTCTCCCTTGCCCTGTGGGCCCTCGGGGTCTCTGTTGGCAGAGCGGCACTCAGCAGCGACATCGAGCCGGCCGGGCCCCCGGAGCTGCGGACTGCTCCTCCCGAGCGCCCCTTCCTCATCATGAATCCACGATCCGGCGGGGGAAAGGTGGGGAAGTTCCACCTCAAGGAGAAGGCCGAGGCACTCGACGCCGACGTCCTCCTGCTGGACACGACTCATCAGCAGGACGTGGTCGCGCTCGCCGACAAGGCAGTCGAAGGTGGCGCCGACCTTCTCGGAGTCGCGGGCGGTGACGGCACACAGGCCCTGGTCGCCGGAGTCGCCGCCAGGCACGGCATTCCCTTCATGGTGATCTCGGCCGGAACCCGCAACCACTTCGCCCTCGACCTCGGCCTGGACCGGGACGACCCGTCGACCTGCCTGGACGCGCTCACCGACGGCGTCGAACTCCGCGTCGACCTCGGTTTCATCGGTGAGCGGGCCTTTGTCAACAACGCGTCCTTCGGCGCCTACGCAGCCGTGGTGCAAAGTCCCGCCTACCGCGACGACAAGGTCCGCACCATCCTCCAGATGCTTCCCGACCTGCTGACCCACCGACGCGGTCCCCGGCTGGCCGTCCACGCCGCGGACACGGCCATCGAGGGACCCCAGGCCGTGCTCGTCAGCAACAACCCTTACCGGATGGGCGACCTCGCCGGCCTCGGACACCGTGAGGTCCTGGACTCAGGTGCCCTCGGCGTCCTGGGCGTCAACGTCGACAACGCCGCGCAGGCAGCCGAGTTGCTCGCGGAGAAGCACGCGCCCGGCCTCACCAGCCTGACCGCCCAGGAGGTCGTCATCGATGCGGACGAGCCCGAGATCGAGGCCGGGGTCGACGGTGAGGCACTGACCCTGCCGACGCCCGTACAGTGCACGATCCACCCCCGGGCTCTGCGCGTACGCGTACCACGCCACCGCCCCGGCGTGCCCCGGGCGAGGGCCCCCATGGACTGGCGGCGGCTGCGAAAGCTGGCCCTGAGCTGAGAGGTCGTCGTCCTTTCCGGACGTGCACGGTAGGCCCGTCTGCGAACGCCCCCGGCTGACCGGCCTACAACGAGGCCGGCTGCGCGCCGAACGAGGCGTGGTGGTCAGCCCGAGGTCCCCGGCACGACTCAGGGCGTCTTCGTAGCAGACCGCTTCGCGCTTTTGCTCCTGCTGGCGCCCGTGCCGCTCCGAACGGGCTTGACGGCCGCCTTCTTCCGCTTCGTGGCCTTCTCGGTGCCTGCGACCGTCCGCGATGGCGCTGTCCGGGTCGGTGCAGTCGGCCACTTGAACTCGATCTCCAGCTCGATCTCCCCATTGCCGATCTCGACCTCTACCTCGCTGCGAAGGTCGTCGGGGATCCGCAGGCTCAGCGTTCCGGGGCTGAGTTCCAGTTCGGCATCCCCGCCTTCCCTCAGCGCGGCTGCGAGTGCCGTGAGCTGGTCAGCCGCCTCAAGGCGTGACAGCGAGCGCTTCTGCTCAAACTTGAGGTCCTTCATGGGTGTCTCCGATCCGACAGAAAGAGTGGATAACACCCATTCTGGTGTCATGTGCCGGGTCGGACATCCTCATGGCCGGCGGGGTCGCTTGCTCGTTACTGGCCCACGCTCCCAGCGGAACGGGAGGCGTCTCAGGTGTGCAGCCCCCGAGGAGATCCACCGGCCCGGGGCCGGCGCTGTCCGTCACTGGTCGCGGTGTGTGCGGGAGGGCTCACCGACAACAGCGCGCACCCAATCGTGAGCGCTGCCGGGGTCTAGGGCGGCGAGAAACTCTGCGAGCGGGCCATCCCAGCTCTCTTTCGCGCACTCCAGCGGCGTGGGCCCCCGGCCCTTGTCCCTTTCAGCGTGGAGAGCAGACCCATGAATCCACTTTCACCGGACTGGTGATCCTCGGCGTGCCCCGGGCCTGCCGGGCCGGGCGCCCTTGTGTTCCTGGGCGCCACCTACATCCCATTGCGGGGGCGTTCTTGTCCGGCCCGGTGGCCGTACTGGTCGCCCCGGCCGATGACGGCACATCCACGGTGCTGTGGGCACTCGGTGTGGTCGTGGCCGTCCAGGCCATGGAGGGGGAACTTCCTACAACCGTTCATCCAGGGCCGCCGCACCCGAAGGCTCAGGTCAGCCGACCCCGGGTGTCCGGGTGCCGCCGTTGCTGCCAGAGCTGTCGTCAGCTACGTCACCCGGGTGCCGCGTCCTGCTGGTACGACCCACCGGGTGGGCCGACGCTGGACGGGAAAGTGCCGTCGAGGTGGGAGAAGCCATGGAACGCCAGACCAACCGATGTGCTGTTGTTGGGGTGGCCGTCCTGCTCGGCTGGGCCGGTCTGACCGGCTGCTCGTCCGACGACGAGTCTCCAAGCTCTCCTGCTTCCTCGGCGGCTTCTGCAGTGAAGTCGGGTGCGTCCGAGCTTGCCTCTGCGGCCAGCAGCGCGGCAGCGTCCGCGGTGGCCTCTGCGGCCACCTCCGCGGAGGCGGCTGCCTCGTCTGCGCTGGATGAGGTGAAGGGCGGCTTGGACGCCAAGTCGGACGTCACCCTGGGCAGCGTCGCGACGGGCTCCGACGGCAAGGCGCAGGTCCCGGTGACCATCGCCAACCACGACTCGAAGTCGAGAAGCTACGTCGTCGTGGTCAATTTCAAGGACCAGTCGGGCAACTTGGCCGACGTGGTCGTCCTCAACGTCTCCCAGGTCGCCGCAGGGGGGACCGCCCATGCCACAGCTCGGAGCAACCGGGACCTGACCGGCACAGTGTCCACCGAGGTCCGCGATGCATTGCGGTATTGACACCACACAGCCGAGGCCGAGAACGGAAGGGCCTCGATCTGCCCCTCGTCGTTCGTCGATGAGGTCGCCGAACTCCTTGATGTCTGCCCGGGACATGCCGCGCCACAGGTGACCGCTCACGCCACCGACGGCGGCACCGACGACGGCCGTACCGATAGCCGAGGGCCGGAACGGCAGGACATCGGACTCACGGTGACTTGCTGGGGTGTGTCCCCTCAGCCCTTGCCCTTGGTCTCGGACTCGATCTCGGCGTCGGCCACCGCGATCGCGATGCCGAGCGCCGTGGCGATGTTGCCCGATGCCGTCATCACACGGGCCGTGCCCACGATGGGTGCGATGGCGACCAGGACGTCCTGCACCTGGGCGACAGTCAGGTTGGCCCTGAGAGCGGGATCGATGTGGGCGGCGTAGGAGATGGGGGGCGCGTCCGAGGCGGCGAGCGCGGCAATGCGCGTGAGGATGAGTGTGTCCGGGGGCAGCCCGCATCGCTCAAGAGAGTCGACCGTCATGGCGGCGAGGGTGTCCAGGACCGGGGTGTCAGAAGCAGTGGACATGCGGAATGGCCTCCTTCAGGCGCTGACGGCGCCGAGACGGGGGGCGTGACGGAGGCGGACAGAACAGGCATCCGCAGACGCCACGCTCTCCTTCAACCGTAGAAGTGTTCCGGGCATTGCGCGCGATGAGCCATGAGACCCGGCTCTGACCGTGTGGGCACGGCGGTCCTCGTTTACGGCCCCGCAGGGAGCGGCATCAGCGCGGCAGCCCCCCGCGGCCGCGTGACCGCCGACTGGACCCACCGGACCCCGGTCGGCGATCCCGACCCGACAGGGCGGGAGAAAGCCACGTGTGAAGCGGGTGTCGCAGGTTCAAATCCTGCCGAGGGCGCCATGCATGACCAGGCGCTATAAATCGAACAGCCCTCTCGGAGTGACCTCCGAAAGGGCTGTTTCGTGCTGGGGGAGCCGGGTGCGGGCGGCCGGTGTTCATCGCCGGCTCCTCTGCCTTCCCGGCTCCCCCGTGACTCGGCGCGGGGTTCAGTACTGCTCGGTCTCCACGAACCCGGCGTCCACGTTGTCGTCGGCGCCGAAGGCGTCGGCGGCGGCGGTCGGGTCGAATCCGGGCGGGCTGTCCTTGAGGCCCAGGCCCATACCGGCCAGCTTCACCTTGACCTCGTCGATGGACTTCGCACCGAAGTTGCGGATGTCCAGCAGGTCGGCCTCGGAGCGTGCCAGGAGCTCGCCCACGGAGTGGACGCCTTCACGCTTGAGGCAGTTGTACGACCGAACGGTGAGCTCGAGCTCCTCGATCGGCAGGGCGAGATCGGCGGCCAGGGCGGCGTCCGTCGGCGACGGGCCCATGTCGATGCCCTCGGCGTCGATGTTCAGCTCACGCGCCAGACCGAACAGCTCGACCAGGGTCTTACCGGCCGAGGCCATGGCGTCGCGCGGGCGCATGGCCTGCTTGGTCTCGACGTCGACGATCAGCTTGTCGAAGTCGGTGCGCTGCTCGACACGGGTCGCCTCGACCTTGTACGTGACCTTCAGCACCGGCGAGTAGATCGAGTCGACCGGGATACGGCCGATCTCCTGACCCACCTGCTTGTTCTGCACGGCCGAGACGTAACCGCGGCCGCGCTCGACCGTCAGCTCCATCTCCAGCTTGCCCTTGCCGTTGAGCGTGGCAAGGACGAGGTCGGGGTTGTGGACCTCGACACCGGCCGGGGGCGCGATGTCGGCGGCGGTGACCAGACCCGGACCCTGCTTGCGCAGGTACATCACGACCGGCTCGTCGTGCTCCGAGGAGACGACCAGCTGCTTGATGTTCAGGATCAGGTCGGTGACGTCCTCCTTGACGCCCGGCACGGTGGTGAACTCGTGCAGGACGCCGTCGATCCGGACGGAGGTGACCGCCGCACCCGGGATCGAGGAAAGGAGCGTACGACGGAGGGAGTTGCCGAGGGTGTAGCCGAAGCCCGGCTCCAGCGGCTCGATCACGAACCGGGAACGGAACTCGTCGACGACCTCTTCGGTCAACGAGGGACGCTGAGCAATGAGCACGAGGTGTTGCCTCCAATGATGGGCGCCCGCTATCTGACGCCGTAGACACCATGAAGGGTACGGGCGACACGGCGTCCGAAGAGACCGAACCGCCCGGCCATGGCCGTCTGCCGGCCGGTACGGCGGGTCCGGCTCTTGCTGGAGCGGAGTCCGGCGATCAGCAACTCCTGCCCCTGAAAGGGCGGTTCGTCAGTTGATGTCCGTTTCTGGTTCTCGGCCGCGCGCACCTGCGCCCCCTCCGAGACTGGCCTGTGCTCGACCGGCCGGCGCTCGGCCACACCAAGGCGATTCCCGCAGGGCACTCACCCCCGCAAAAAGATCCACGTACCCCGCAGACAGCGATCAGCCCCGATCCTTTTCTCCCGCTACAGGACGGTTTCAGACCGGCGAAAAACCGAGCCTCGGCATCGGACAGGCCCGTCGAGCAGCGGTCCGGAAGGCCGACAGGCCGACCGTGGGCCCTCAGTCATCGGTTCGTGATGAAGAACGTCGTCACCGCGGGCGTATCCGTCCCCCACTCGATCGTCCAGAGAAGCCGCAGGTCAACCGCCGCGTGCCGTCGTCGCTCGGACGAAACGGTGCCGGTTCTTCGCGGCCGGGGGCCAACAGTGGATGTGGACGGACGCACCGAACGGATGCACGCAGGCGCATACTGGGGGCAATGACAAAGCCAGCTGCACCTAAGCGCTATCTGCCCACCAGCCCCTTCAAGGCCCCGGTCGCGCCGCCACCCAAGCACTTCGCGGTGGGCGACCAGGTCACGCACGACATGTACGGCCTCGGCCGGGTCATCGGCATCGAGGATGGGATCGCGGCGCTTGTGGATTTCGGTTCGACGCAACAGCGGATCCTGAGCCCGTACACCAAGATGAGCAAGCTGTAGGACCGTCGTGCCCGGTCACGGGCACGACCGGCCCACCCCTTCATGACCCTGTACGACGGTCATGACCCTGTACCGACCTGGAGATCTCCCATCGACCTGACCTCGCTGTTCTCCGCTCCGGAAGGGGCGTCCGGCTGTGCCACCGCCGTATCGCCGCCTCCGACGACGAACCCCTTCCAGGCTCCGGACTTCGGAGAGGACGAGACCTTCCCGGTCGAGGACGCGCAGGAGCCCTTCACCGGCACAGGCGCGGCTCGGCGCAAGGCCGGCTAGCTCCGACCGGTGACACCCCGCGGCTCCGCCCGGTTGACACCCCGCCGGCTCCGACCGGTGACAGTAGGGTCCTGACCCGGCCAAGCGCCCCAGCGCCGTACGGGCTACCCGGACGTCCCGGACGTATCGAGATGGCGGCGCACCGGCAGACGGAGCAGGGCTTCCGTTCGTGTGCCCGCTCCCATGCGGGCCAGCAGCCAGCCCCACGTGCCCACCAGGACCGGCCGGATGCGCTCGGCCGCGCAGTGTGTGGCGCCCCGCACGATCCAGACCGTCGCGTCCGGGCGGGAGGCCAGGCCCGTGGTGTCGCCCGACGGTATGTAGTGATCGTGTGCGCCGTTGACCGCGAGAAGAGGCGCGCCGTCTGTCGCGTCCAGAAGGCCCTGGTCGCGGAGGGAAAAGGCGGAGAGCAGGGCCGCCGCGGTTGCCGCGTCGGGCATCGCGTCCAGGTGGAGGGCGTTTCCGATGATGCCGGCCATGCCGTGCGGGAGGGCCCGGATGTCGATCTCCTGGCCCGCGGCTCCGGTGGGACCGCCCAGATCCACGGCTGCGTCCACAACCCCCTGAGCAGCCAGTTTGACCGCCCAGTGGCCGCCGAAGCTCACCCCGAAGTAGGCCACCGGTTCGCCGGGAAAACGCTCCCGCAGCAAGCCGACCAGCCCGGCCAGTACGGCGTCGCCGTCCGGCGCGAGCGGCTGCGGTGACTCGCCCGTGCCCGGCATGTCGATGACGACGACCATCAGGCCGGTCGCCAGTGCCGTCGCCACGGCCATCCGGTGCAGCTCCACCTTCCACGTGTCGACCCCGCCGGACAGCACCAGCACACCCCGCCTCCGGCGAGCGCGGGAGATCAGGTGCACGGTCACGGGCAGAGGCCCGGTGCCGTTCGCCCCGGGGACCTCGAGCACGTCTCGTTCGAAGCGCACCGGGAAGCGGGCGGCCGCCCGTGCGTAGCAGTCCCGCTGGCGGTCGTACGCCGCGAGCCGCTCCTCGGTGGCCAGTGCCGGGAAGCGGGCCGCGCCCCACAGCTGTGCCGCGCGCAGCCATCGTCCGTCCCGCTCCGCCTCCCGGGCCAGGCGAGCCCACACCGGAACCCAACTCCCTTGTCCGGTGCCCCACATGTCGGTGATCCGGCCGCGGGCGTGGGCAACCGTACGCCCCGGTATGCCCCAGGCCACGAACTGGCGGGCGCGTTCCTCGAAGAGGGCCACGGGGTCGATTTCGAAGGTGAACATGGCTTCAAGGGTGCGAGTAATACTCACTGTTGACAACTCGCATAATCAACTCGGAACGACCGTGTCCACACCCCGTAAAAGACCACGTCAGCAGCGGTCCAAGGAGACGTACGACGCCATCCTGGAAGCGGCTGCTCAGCTTTTCGAGCGCGACGGCCGGGCGAAGGCGACGACGAACCACATCGCCGAACGGGCCGGTGTCTCCATCGGCTCGCTGTATCAGTACTTCCCCGACAAGGACGCGTTGCTGTACGCCCTCGGTGAGCGGCACATGCTCCGGCTCGCGGCGGGGCTGTCGGCAACGCTGTCGCGGCTGCGCCGGATCGCCCCTCCCCTGCCGCAGATCGTCTCGGCTCTGGTGCGTGCGGTCGCCGAAGTGCACGTCACGGAACCGGGGTTGCACCGTCTGCTGTACGACCAGGCACCGCGGCCGAAGGAGACGGCCGCCATGTTGCGCGAGTTCCAGAAGTGGATCGCCGGCGAGCTCGAGCACCATCTGCACCGTCTGGCCGTGGGCGGTCCGGACCGGCGGCTCACCGCGCTGCTGCTGGTCCAGAGCATCGAAGCGCAGGTGCACGGTGCGCTGTTGGACCCGCCCGAGGGATGCACCACGGCCCAGGTGATCGAGGCCGTGGAGCAGTTGTGCCTGCGCGCCCTGCGGGAGCCGTGACCGACACCGGCGGCGTGGGGACGGAGAAATTCGGATGCGCCTTCGAAGGGGCCGGAGTAGCGTCCTGATTCGTCGCCTTCCGATGCGCCGTGCCCCGGTTACTTCCTGTCAAAAAAAAAATTCAACCGGTGCCGATCTCTGATCTCGGAAGGCGCCCTTCTTCCCGTTTTTCCAGGGGTGTTTCCCAGGGGGACTTCTGCATGACCCAGTTCAACCGTCAGCGGGCGAAGGCCGAGGCCAGGAATGAGATCCAGGCCGAGATACCGGGTCTGACCGCAGGCGGAGCGACGTCCTCGCTCTCCACCCACGGGCAGTGGATCGTCCAGAGGTCCCGGGCCGGCCGACGGCCCGTCCTCCGACTGCCGTACGGCGTCAACCACCAGGGCGGCGCCGGATACGCCCGCACGCCGAAGGCCGAGCTCTTCCTGCTGGCCGTGGCCAACATGGTCGGACACCACAGCTTCTACGAGAGCGCCGACGACCGCGACGAGCGCTACGCGCGGCTGGTACGTCAACTCGCCGTCAACGACCCGGAGTGGACCCTCGGCCTGCTGCGCTGGCTGCGCACCGAGGCGCACATGCGGACCGCGTCCGTGGTGGGCGCGGCCGAGTTCGTCCGGGCCCGGCTGGAGGCGGGGGCCGCCGGTTTCTCGCGGCAGGCCGTCGACGTCGTACTCCAACGCGCCGACGAACCCGGCGAGTTGATCGCATACTGGACGTCCCGGTACGGGCGGCGGCTGCCGCAGCCCGTCAAGCGCGGGGTGGCGGACGCCGTGCGGCGGCTCTACACCGGTCGTGCGCTGCTCAAGTACGACACCAGGTCGCACGCATTCCGCTTCGGTGACGTCATCGAGCTGACCCATCCCTCCCCGGATCCCGGGCGGCCCTGGCAGGGCGCGCTGTTCCGGTACGCGCTGGACCGGCGGCACCGCCCCCACCGTGCCGTGCCGCCGGCCGGTGAGGTGCTGCTCCAGGCGCACCACGCGCTCATGGCCGTACCGGTCGATGAGCGGTATGCCCTGGTGACCGGGAAGGGTGGGGCCGAGCGGCTGGCGGCGGCCGGGATGACCTGGGAGGCGGTGTCGGGCTGGTCGAAGGGCCCGCTGGACGCGGCTCTCTGGGAGGCCGTGATCCCCTCGATGGGGGCGATGGCGCTCGTGCGCAACCTGCGCAACTTCGACCTCGCGGGGGTCGGCGACCGGGCGGCGCAGGACGTGGCCCGGCGCATCAGCGACCCGGCCGAGGTGCTGCGCTCCCGCCAGTTCCCCTTCCGCTATCTGGCCGCCCACCGCAACGCGCCGTCGCGTCGCTGGGAGGAGGCCCTGGAAGCGGCCCTCGGGCACTCCCTCGCGGGCGTTCCCGAACTGCCGGGCCGCACACTGGTCCTGGTGGACCGGTCGGGTTCGATGTTCGACCTGCCCAGCGAGCGGACCCAGCTCAACCGGGCGGACTCCGCGGCCATCTTCGGTACGGCGCTGGCGATGCGGGCCGAGCGGGCCGACCTGGTGGAGTTCGGGACCGACAGCCGCCGCGTCGAACTCGCGCCGGGCGAGTCCGTGCTGCGGGCCCTGGACCGGTTCCACGATCTCGGCGGCACCAACACGGCCGCCGCGGTCACCCGGCACTACGCGGGGCACGACCGGGTGGTCCTCGTGACCGACGAACAGACCCACCTGACCCCGTGGGCCAACCCGCTCGGCGCGGTCCCCGCGCGCGTCCCGGTGTACACCTGGAACCTGGCCGGCTACGCCATGGCCCACAGCGCGGCCGGGCCGCACCGCCACACCTTCGGCGGCCTCGGCGACGCCGCGTTCCGGCTGATCCCGCTCCTGGAGTCGGGCCGGGACGCCCGGTGGCCCTGGGAGGCCCACGGCTGCTGAGGGCCTTGCCGGCTGAGGGCCTGTGCAGCGTCTCTGAGTGTCCGTGCAGGCGTCGTTGAGTACACGTACTCATGTCCGCCCGGCCGGGCGAAACGACCATGGACGCATGGCACACAGGGAAACACACACGGGAACACTTCTCGGCGCCGCCGGCACCGCGCTCGTCGCCGCCGTTCCGGTCGCCGCGTGGGGTCTGATGGGGCAGCAGGACGCCGAGGGACTGTCGGCGTCCGAACTCGACCACGCGTTCCAGCCGTGGGCCGTCGCGGACGGCACCGCCGCGGCGATCGGCGCAACCGCCCTGCTGGTGGCGGCGGTTGGCGTGACCTTGCTCGCGCGGGCCACGCTCCGCGGTGCGCTGGACCGGCGCTGGTGGCAGGTCCTGGGGCCGCTGACCCTCGCCGGGCTGGTGGTCGGGGTGGGGTGGCGGATCATGACCGCGGGCGTCGTCGGCGCCAACATCGGGGCCGGCCTGACGCTCATGTTCGGCGGGCCGGTGGTGGCCGGGCTGGTGCTCTGGGCGCTGTTCCGCGGGGTGTGGCTGGCCACCCGCGGCACGGGCCACGGCGGACGTGGGCAACAGCTCGGTTTCGCCCCGCGCGGCGCGTAGCCTCCGCGGTCCCGACACGGTACGAAAGCGATTGCCGCCCGCACTGCGGCCCTACGCGTCAACTCCCCTCACGCGGAGCCCAGTTCCGTACCGCCTCGAAAGGACCGCAGCCATGGCCACACCCCTGTCCGCCGCCGAGACGCTCGCCGCGCTGAAGGCCGAGGGCCTCACCGTGCACGAGCACGACGGCTGGTCGACCCACAACCGCGACGCGGCGACCGGCAAGACCTTCGGACCCGTGATCGGCGTGCTGATCCACCACACCGCCGGGCACGGCGACAAGGAGCTCTGCTTCAACGGCAGACCCGGACTGCCGGGACCGCTGTGTCACTCCTGGCTCGGCAAGACCGACGGTCTGTGGATGATCGGGCACGGCCGTGCCAACCACGCCGGGCTCGCCGACCCCGACGTGCTGAGCGCCCTGCGCGTCGAGGCGACGCTCCCGCACGACGACCGGGCCACCGCGGACGGCAACGACTCCCTGTACGGCCTGGAGATCGAGAACACCGGCAAGAGCAACGACCCCTACCCGCCGGAGCAGTACCGGCAGGCCGTGCTGTGGGCCGCCGCCCTGTGCCGGGCGCACGGCTGGACCGAGAAGTCCGTCGCCGGGCACAAGGAGACCCAGCCCGGCAAGATCGATCCCAGCTTCGACATGGACGACTTCCGGGCCGAGGTGAAGAAGCAGCTCGCGACGACGCCGGGCACGACCGCCACCCCTCCCACCGCCAAGCCGGGCAAGCCCCGCGTCGACGTCTCCCGCCTCGTCGAGGCGGCGAAGACCGACCCCGGCGCCAAGCAGGGCCACGTCACGTACATGGCGGGCACGAACCTCACCGAGGCGGCCCTGGCCGAACTGGGCTATCTCGCCAAGACGTACGCGGGCGACGGCTCCTTCGGTACGACCACGATCGCCGCGTACGCCAAGTGGCAGCGCCACCTCGGCTACACCGGAGCCGAGGCCGACGGCATCCCCGGCAAGATCTCCCTGGGCAGACTCGGCGACCGGACCGGCCTGTTCACCGTGGTCGCCTGACGTAGGAGGCCGTAGGAGGTCGTAGGAGGTCGTAAGGGCAGGACGGTTCATCGCACCCGGACTCCGATGAACCTGAACTCCGATGGGGTCGGGCGACGGGTTCGGGCCGCGTACTCCCCCATGTAGCCGGGCCAGTTGGCGACGTTGCGGCCGTCGGGGGTGCGGTACCAGGACGAGCACTGCGTCCAGGCCGTGCCCTCGAACCGTGCGCGCACGGCGTTCAGGCCCGCCTCCTGCACCTGCGGACGGACGTCCAGGGCCGCCGCTCCGGCGCGGCGGGTCAGGTGCAGGGCCCGGCGGACGTACCCGGCCTGGGCCTCCAGGAAGAACAGGATCGAGCCGCCGGAGGTGTTGGTGTTCGGGCCGTACATGAGGAAGAGGGACGGAAATCCCGAGACCATGATGCCGAGGTGGGCCTGGGCGCCCCGCGCCCATGCCTCCTCGATCGAGCGGCCGCCCGCGCCCCGCACCTCCATCGGCAGCATGAAGGTGTGGGTACGGAACCCGGTCGCGTGGATCACGCAGTCGACCTCGTGCACACGGCCGTCCTCGGTCAGCGGGCCCTCGGGCGTCATGCGGACGATGCGGTCCGTCACCAGCTCGGTGTTCGGGCGGCGCAGGGCGGGCAGGAAGTCGGAGCTGAGCAGGACCCGTTTGCAGCCGAAGGGATAGTCCGGCCAGGCCTTGCGGCGCAGTTCCGCGTCGGGCAGCTGGCGGCGCATGTGCGCGGCGGAGAACAGGGCGCCGACGCGGCCGGCGGTACGGGGATGCCGTACGCAGAGCGTGATCAGCTCGATCACGTGGTGGAGGAGCCGGCGCCAGGCCCGGCGCGCCCACGGCCGGCGCAGGATCCGGTCCAGGGCGGCCGGCATCGGGCGGTCCTTGCGCGGCAGGAACCAGTTGCCGGTCCGCTGGAACACCGTCAAGTGGCCCACCAGCGGCGCGATTTCGGGCACCAGCTGGGTCGCGCTCGCCCCGGTCCCGATGACCGCCACCCGCTTGCCGCGCAGATCGTACGCATGGTCCCAGCGGGCGGAGTGGAAGCTGCGCCCGGCGAAGTCGGCGAGGCCCTCCACGGCCGGGAGGGCCGGCTTGTCGAGCTGTCCGGTGGCCAGGACGACGGCGTCCGCCACCCGCTCCTCCTGCGGCCCGTCCGATCCCGTACGGCGGCTGCGCACCGTCCACGTGCGCGTGCCGTCGTCCCAGGTGCACGAGGTCACCGTCGTGTCCGTGACGATCCGCGGGGTGATCCCTAGCGCGTCCGCCGTCTCCCGCGCGTACTGCAGGATCTCGCCCTGGTGGGAGAACACGTGGGCCCAGGAGGCGCGTTGGGCGAAGGAGTACGAGTACAGGTGGCTCGGCACGTCGCAGGCGGCGCCCGGATAGCGGTTGTGGTGCCAGGTGCCGCCGGGCCCGGGCGCCGCTTCCAGCAGGGTCACGTCGTCCAGCCCGTGCCGCAGGAGTTCGGCGGCCACGGCGATGCCGCCGAAGCCCGCGCCCACGACGACGACCCTTGGTGCGGGACCCGTTTCTTGACGATCTCCTGACGCTTGCGACCGCATCCAACCCGCCCCGTTCGGTGTCCTCTTCCGTGTCTCAATCCCTACGGGGAATCCTTACGAGGAATGGAGTGACATGGAAGGCACTGTGGTCGCGGTCGTCCTGGTGGCCGTGGCGGCCCTGATCGTGCTGCGCAGCGGGATGCGGGTGGTCAACCAGGTCGAGCGCGGCGTCGTGTTCCGGATGGGCAAGGCACTGCCCTCGCACCGGCAGCCGGGCGTCACGTTCCTGATCCCGTTCGTCGACCGGATGCGGAAGGTCAACACGCAGATCGTGACCATGCCGGTGCCCACCCAGGAGGGCATCACCCGGGACAACGTCTCCGTCAAGGTCGACGCCGTCGTGTACTTCCGGGTCACCGATCCGCTGCGGGCCGCCATCGAGGTCCAGGACTACGTCTTCGCCGTCGGGCAGGTCGCCCAGTCCTCGCTCCGTTCCATCATCGGCAAGAGCGACCTGGACGACCTGCTGTCCGACCGTGAGCGGCTGCACGAGGGGCTCGCCCTGATGATCGACAGCCCGGCCGCCGGCTGGGGCGTCCACATCGACCGCGTCGAGATCAAGGACGTACAGCTGCCGGAGTCGCTCAAGCGGTCCATGTCCCGGCAGGCCGAGGCAGAGCGCGAGCGGCGGGCCCGGGTCATCACCGCGGACGGCGAGTTCCAGGCCGCGCAGCAGCTCGCCAACGCCTCCCGCATCATGTCGGACACTCCCGAGGCCATGCAGCTGCGCCTGCTGCAGACGGTCGTCGAGGTCGCGGCCGAGAAGAACTCGACGCTCGTGATGCCGTTCCCGGTGGAGCTGCTGCGGTACTTCGACAAGGCGGCCAAGCACTTCGGGTCCGAGGCGCCTACGACTCCTGCAGTGCCGGTGCCGGCTCCGGCGCCCCCCGTCGAGCAGCCGTAGCCAGCATCAGCGTCACGCACACCGACGCGAGCGCCATCACGGTCATCGCCGTGGCGGGCGAGGTGAGTTGGGCCACCGAACCCGCCAGCGAGGCGCTTACGCCCTGCATGGTCAGCATTCCCGCCGAGTGCAACCCCAGGGCGTGGCCCGTGAGTTCGTCGGGGGTGAGTTCCATCAGCCGCTCCTGCTGCACGAGGCTCGCGCCGAAGCCGACGGAGGACACGGTCGCGGCGGCCGCCGCCAGGGCGACTCCCGGCTGCAGGACGAAGAACAGGTACGGCGTCGCCAGCAGCAGGAGCAGCGGGACGGCCAGCCGCCGGCGCAGCCCGGGCGGGACAAGACGGCCGACCGTCATGTCACCCACGAACATGCCCAGCGCCCCGCACGCGAACAGTGCGCCCGCCGCGTGCGGGGCGTAGGAGACGTAGAGGGACTCGCAGCCGACCATCAGGCCATTGGGGATCCACAGGCCCAGGTAGGTCAGGCGGCGGGAACGCGAGGACCACAGCAGGGCGTTGGTGCGCCAGGTCGCCGCGACCGAGGGGCGGCCGGAGGTGCGCGGCGGGCGGGCGGACAGGCCCAGGCGGGTGCCCAGGGCCGCCGTGGCGTACAGCGCGGCCGCCAGGAGCAGGCAGGCGCGGGGGGACAGGAGCGTCAGCAGGATGCCGCCGGTCGCGAATCCGATGACCTGCATCAGCCCGGAGAGCATGTTGAACACCGAACGCCCCAGCAGATAGCCGCCCTTGGAGAGGATCTCGTTCAGCAGGCCCCAGCGCACTCCGGTGCCCAGCGAGGCGATCAGGCCCTGCACGAGGACGACGCCGAAGACGGCCGCGATCGGCAGACCGGGCAGCGCCAGTAACGCCGTACCGATCGCGGCGGCGAGCCCGATGCCGGCCAGCGTCGCCCGCGGGGGCAGCCGGTCGGCGCCCGACAGGAGGAACGTGGCCCCGAGCACCTGCGCCAGCTGCGGACCGAACATGCTCACCGCCGACAGCAGCGGCGAGCCGGTGGCCCGGAAGACCAGTGTGCCGAGCGCCAGACCGCCGATCGTCAGGGCCGCGGTGTGGGCGGCGGTGGCCAGGAAGAAGGGGGTGAACTCCGGGGTGCGGAACAGGTCTCGGTAGCTGCGCATGCACCGGAGTCTCCGAGCGGCCGGGGAGCGGCGGTTATTGTTTCGCCCACACGCGAAAGGTCGGGGGCGGTGCGCATGGGCTGGTGGCAGGTCGACGCCGACACCCTCGCCCGCAGCCGGTTCATGGTCTCCCCGTTCGCCGAGACCTTCGCGAGCCTCAAGCTGCTGCACGCGGGGACCGGTGCCCACCCGGGCGAGGAGGCCTGGCTCCGTGCCCACCTGCCGGCCTACCGCGCGCTCCTGGCGGCCGACCCGGTGACCGCGCCCCTCGTCCGCGCCGGGCTCGGCACCTCCTGGATCGCCGACTTCTTCTGCCCCACCCCGTGCGAAGGGGAGACCTTCGAGGAGACCGTGGCGCGCGTCCGGGCCGCCGGCGCCGAGGAGGCCCGCGCCAACCTCCGCGTCTCACTCGCCGGACCGCTCCCCGCCGTCCTGGAGCGGAGCGATCTGCCCGAGCGGGCGACCGCGGTCCTCACCCACGTCTGGACCGAGACCGTACGGCCGTACTGGGCCCGGCGCCGCCGTGTCCTGGAGGCCGACGTCGTCGCGCGGACCGCCCGGGTCGCCCGGGGCGGCTGGGCCGAGGTCCTGGACTCGATCCACCCGGGCCGCACCCGTTGGCTCGGCGAGAACCGCCTCCAGGTCAACCGCCACGAGTACCCGCCGCGCGAGATCTCCGGCGACCTCTTCCTCATGCCGGTCACGCCGAAGTCCGGGTGGGTCTCCTGGGAGGCACCGGAGCGGTACGCCGTCGTCTACGCCTGCGACGGGGCGCTCGCCGACCGCGACGGGCGGGCGGTGCCCACGAGCCTGGGTGCCCTGCTCGGCACCGCGCGCGCCGAGGTGATCGTCCTGCTGGGCTCCTCCATGAGCACGAGCCACCTGACCGCCGTGACCGGGCAGGCGCTCGGCTCGGTCGGCCGCCATCTGAAGGTCCTGCTGGACGCCGGCCTGGTGGAACGGCGCCGGGCGGGCCGTTCGGTCCTCTACTCCCGCACGGCCGCCGGGGACGTTCTGGTGGAGGCCCCGAACCGGCACGACACGTACCGGAGTTAGCATCCGCTTATGACGACTGCAGACAGCAACGGTGCCGCTCCCCTCGACGTGGAGATCGGCGCCCTCAAGGGTGGTTCGGCGGACCTGTCCCAGTACGCGGGCAAGGCCGTCCTCATTGTGAACGTGGCCTCCAAGTGCGGGCTGACCCCGCAGTACACCGGGCTCGAGCGCCTCCACGAGCGCTACGCCGGCCAGGGCTTCACCGTCCTCGGCGTGCCCTGCAACCAGTTCATGGGGCAGGAGCCCGGCAGCGCCGAGGAGATCGCCGAGTTCTGCTCGGCGACGTACGGCGTGACCTTCCCGCTGACCGAGAAGGTCGACGTGAACGGCGACGACCGGCACGACCTGTACGACCGCCTGACCGGCTTCGCCGACGCCGAGGGGCACACCGGCGACATCCGCTGGAACTTCGAGAAGTTCTTGATCGGGCGGGACGGCAAGGTCGTCGCCCGCTTCTCGCCGCAGACCGAGCCGGAGGCGGCCGAGGTCGTGGCCGCGGTCGAGGGCGCCCTCGCCTAGGAACGGGTTGACCTTGCCCCTGGGGCAGGGCTGAGCGTCCTGGTCACCGGGCGGAAAGGACCCGCCCGGTGACGGAGGACGAGCCGACGACAGAAGGGGCTGCCGGGGTGGACGACGAACTGCTCACCATCGGTGCGTTCGCGGCGCGGGCCCGCCTGTCGGCGAAGGCGCTGCGCCTGTACGACCGCCTCGGCCTGCTCGCACCGGCACACGTCGACGGGACCAGCGGCTACCGCTACTACCGCGCCGACCAGGTGGAGCGGGCCCGGCTGGTGGCACTCCTGCGCCAGCTGGACATGCCGCTCGCCCGGATCGCCGAGGTGGTCGAGGCGGACGGCACGGACGCGGCCGACCTGCTCAGCGCGTACTGGACGGACGTCGAGACACGCGTCGCCGGGCAGCGGACGCTCGCCGAGTACCTCCGTGGACGACTGTCGGGGAGGAGCTCCGAGATGTACGGGAAGTTCGTGGTCGAGACGGTGGACGTGCCCGCCCAGGTGGTGATCACCGAGACCCGGCACACGCTGGCGGACGAACTGCCGGCGTGGATCGGGGGGTCGCTCGGGCGGCTGGAGGCGGCGGCGCGCGAGTGCGGGGGCACGACCGGGGCGCCGTACGTGGTCTACCACGCCGAGGTGTCGATGGAGAGCGACGGTCCGGCCGAGTCGTGCGTGCCGGTCGCCGACGAGGCGGCGGCGCGGGAGTGGGCCCAGCGGCAGGGGCGGGCCTGGCAGACCAAGGTCCGCGTGGAGCCGGCCCAGCGGCTGGCGTACACCAGGATCACCAAGGCCCAGGTGGCCCATCCGCAGATCCTGGCCGCCTTCGAGGCGGTGGAGCAGTGGATCGCCGCCGAGGGTCTCGAGTACGCCGGCCCGTGCCGGGAGGTGTACTTCGCGGACTGGGACGCGGCGGGACCGGACGACGCGGTGTGCGACGTGGCGTTCCCGGTGCGGTGAGCACTCTCGGTCCGTCGACGCGGTGAGCAGTGTCGGCCCGTCCGGCGTTCGAGGACGAGGCCGTTCAGGCCGAAGCGGGTATCCGGGGGCTGCCGCCCCCAGGTAGCCCGCATCGGCGGACGGTCACCTCGAACCGGCGGTCACTTCAGCTCGTCCGGACACGGAGTGCCCCTCGGCAGCTGGTACGGCGCCCCCAGCCGGTAGGTCCCCGCCTTCGGCGCCAGCAGGAGCGTCCACTTGTCGCCCTTGTCGTCCTCTTCCGTCTGCATCAGACAGCCGTTGACGTTGTCGAACGACTTGGGCGTGCCCTCGGCGCGGTGCTTGGAGGCCTCCGTCTCCTGCGGCGGTTTGACGCCCTTGCCCTTGGCGTCGACCAGCCCGAGCCACGGGGAGTAGGGGACGCGGATGAGGACGCGGCCGGGCTTCTTGACCTCGATGGTCAACTCGCCCTGGTCCGCGCGGTCGACGGTGGCGGGCGAGTCGGCGAGCGGCGTGGGGTCGGTGACGCGGAACAGCTGCCAGTTGGCGTCGCCCCAGATCTGCTTGAGATACGGCATGCCCCGCTGGACGAGCTCCCGCTCGCGCTCGCCGCCGTTGTCGTCCGGCTCGTCCTTGGGCACGACGACGAAGTGGACGGCCCAACGCTGCAGCCACTCGTGGTAGTTCGCCGAGTTGAGCGTGTCGTCGTAGAAGAGGGGGTTGCGCTCCATGTCGGCCTGGCGGTTCCAGCCGCGGGCCAGATTGACGTACGGGGCGAGGGCGGAGGCCTCGCGGTGGGAGCGGGCGGGGACGACCTCGACGCGGCCCTTCTCGGCGCCGACGTCCTGGAGCTCGTTGACCAGCGGCGCGAGTTCACGCGCCCAGGACGCGGCCGGAGTGGTGTGGACGACGTCGTAGACCGCCTTGAAGCCGATCCAGCCGGTGAAGCCGAGGAAGGCCAGCACGGCGACGTACCACTTGCGCGAGCGCGGGACGGTGAACGGGAGCGCGGCGACCAGCGCGACACCGGCGAACAGCATCGACAGCCGCGTGATGTTGGAGCCGATCTGCGAGTTGACCAGCCAGACCCCGACCACCGAGAGGCCGTACACGGCGGACGTCAGACGGACTGTCGTCCAGTCCTTCGGGACGAGCGCGAAGACGAGGACCGCGGACAGGAACGGCATGATCACCGAAGCGATCGTCATCGGCTGGGTGCCGGAGAAGGGGAACAGCCAGGCCGAGACGGCCACCACCACGGCCGGGGCGATTCCGAGGGCCCAGGCGCCGGGACGGCGTCTCTGCAGGAACAGGGCCACCGCGACCAGCCCCACGAACAGGCCGGCGACCGGTGACGACATCGTCGCCAGCGCGGCCAGCGGGGCCGCGCACAGGGCCTTCGCCCAGCGCTTGTAGCGCCACCTGTACGGCCAGCAGAAGACGACGGCGACCGCGCCCAGCGCGAACACCGTGCCCAGACCGAAGGTCACCCGGCCCGAGGCCGCGTTGCACAGGAACGCGAAAACGCCCGCCAGCGACGCCCACAGCGGGTTCTTCACCGACCGGCTGCGGATGAGGATCATCGTCAGCAGACCGGCCGAGACCGTCCCCGCGATCATCATCGTCGTACGGACGCCGAGCACCGACATCAGATACGGCGACACCATGCTGTACGACACCGGGTGCATGCCGCCGTACCAGGCCAGGTTGTATGCCGAGTCCGGGTGCCGGCCGACGAACTCGGCCCACGCGTCCTGCGCGGCGAGGTCGCCGCCACTGTTCGCGAAGGTGAAGAACCAGACGATGTGGAGGATCCCGGCCAGGGCGGTGATGGAGAGCACCGGGTGGCGCAGGAGCCGCTCGCGCAGGGCGAGAACGGCGGTCATCGCGCGCGACGTCTCGCCCTGCGTGCGTGAACTCTCGCCTCTCGCGCGCGACGTCTCGCCCTGCACCTCGGTCGTACGGCCGGTGTCACGGCCGTCCGTGCAGGGTGCGGGCACGTGTATTCGCGGGCCGGTTCCCGGGCCCGGATCGGCGTCGTCGGCGCGTGTCGGCTCCGCAGTGGCCACCTGAAGGCACTCCCCGTGGTGTCCCGTCTTCTGTTCTGGGACGCGTCCCGTTGCCCGCGCGTTCGCGGCTGTGTCCCCGGGGATCACCCGGTCGCAACCCGGTAGCGGCGGCCTGCCCCGTTTCGTGACGCTAGCACGCACCCCGCCGGCGAGCGCCCGGGGTGGGCACGCCGACGGGGTGCGGAGGCGTCCGGCACGGCGACCCGGGGTCGCCGTGCGGATCAGCCGAGGCGCTTGAGCTTCGCCGTGAAGCCGGGCTCGGCGAGGTCCTTCTGCAGCGCGACGGGGACCTTGACCGCGCCGCTCGTGCCGTCGCCCACGGTGAGCGTGCCCACCTTGGCGCCGGCCTTCGCGGTGTGCGGCACCTTGTCGGCGGCGAAGGAGAGCTTCACCTTGAAGCCGGCCCAGCCGACCGCCGTGACGTCCTCGGTGAGCACGATCGGGGTGTGCCCGCCGAGCCGGTCGTCCACGTACCCGACCACGTCGCCCTTCTTGAGGATCTTTTTCGAGGTCAGCTCGTCCTGGGCGGCGAGCATCGCGGTCTTGCTGACCGCGTTGACGGTGTCGATGATCGGCGCCGTGTGCTGGCCGAGGATCGCGCCGACCACGGTGACGGTCTCGCCGCCGACCTCCTTGGTGGCGGCGAAGAGGAGATTGCCGCCGGCCTTGGTCGTCGTGCCCGTCTTGATGCCGATGGCGCCGTTGTAGGGGACGAGCGAGTTGTAGTTGCGCCACTTCTGGCCGGAGGGGTCGATCCAGTTCGGCAGCTTGGTGATGTCCATCAGCGCCGGGATCTTCACCAGCTCGTTGCCCAGCTTCACCTGGTCCTCGGCGGTGGAGACGGTGGTCTCCTTCAGGCCCGAGGCGTCGGTGTACGTCGTGTTCTTCATCCCCAGGTCCTTGGCGGTGTCGTTCATCTTCTTGATGAACGCCGCCTCGGAGCCCGCGTCCCAACGGGCCAGCAGCCGCGCGATGTTGTTCGCGGACGGAATCATGATGGCCGACAGCGCCTGCTTCTCGGTGAGCGTGTCGCCCTTCTTGACGGTGTTGAGGGTGGACTCGCCGTCCTTGTCGTATCCGCCCTCCTTCTCCGCGAGTGCGTCGACCGCGATCTTCTCGCCCTCTTCGCCCGACTTCATCGGGTGGTCCTTGAGGACGAGGTACGCGGTCATCGCCTTGGCGACGGAGCCGATGGCGACGGGCGTCTGCTTGCCGAAGTCGCCCATCGTGCCGATGCCGTTGACGTCCATCCAGCCCTGGCCCTCGCTCGGCCACGGGAGGTCGGCCTTGCTGCCGTCGAAGGTGTACGAGTCGTCGGCGGTCAGCGTGAGGCTGGGCGTGGGCAGCGGACGTACCGCCTGCGCGATCGCAAAGGCGACGGCCAGGAGGAGGACCAGCGGGGTCCAGATCTTGACCCGGCGGACGATCGTGCGGACCGGGGTCTGCGGGGGCGGCGGCGTGTTCGTCAGCTCGGCCAGCAGGTCCAGCGGCGGCTTCGGCGGCAGGGGCTGCTGCGCGGTGCGCTCGGGGCCGACCTGGGGGACCGGGCCCGTGGCGTCCGCGGGCTTTTTCGCGGGCGGTTCGTCGAGCGGCTTGAGGGCGACGAACTTGCTGGTGCGCTCGGCCGCGGACTCGGGGGTCTTCGGCGCCTTGGGGGCACCGCCGAGCTTGAGCATGGTGGTGGGCTGATCGACCTGGGGCGCGGGCCGCTTGAAGACGGCGGTGGGCTGATCGACCCGCTTGGCCTCGCCGTCGCGCGGGGTGGTCTTCTTCGCATCCGCGCCACCCGTACCGCTTTCGTCGGCGGGTGAGGGCGACCCCTTCGGGGTGTCCTCGCCGTCGGCGGGTGCGGGGGCGTCGTCGGACGCGGTCTCGTCGGCGGCGGCCGCGGAGTCATCGGTGTCCGCGGGTTCGCCGTCGTCGGGCTCGGTTTCGCCGTCGGCCTCGGGGGTCTCAGCGGCAGCGGTGTCGTCGGCCGCAGCTTCGGGAGCGGCGGCGTCGGCCGTCACCGTCCTGGGGTCCTTGGCGGTGGTGTCCTTCGGGGCCTCGGGGGCCTCGTCAGCGGTGACGTCGCTGTCGGCAGCGGTACCGGATTCCGGCTCGGCGTCGGCCTTTGCCGGGTCGTCGGCCCCGGAGGCAGCCTCGTCGACGCCGGCAGCGCGCTCACCGTCGTCCGCCGCCTCGGGCTCGTCCCCATCGGCGTCGGACTCCGGCTCGGCGTCCGTCTCGGACCCGGCATCGGCCTGCGACGCGGACTCGGCAACCTTGTCAGCCACGTCGTCATCGTCGTCATCATCGTCGTCGACGGCGTCCGCCACGGCCTCGCCGCTCTGCTCGCCGTCGTCCGCCGCAGCGCTCCCCGCGTCCTCGGCGGCGTCGCCCTCGGTTCCGTCGTCCTCAGCGGCCGTCTCCTCGCCTCCGGAGTCCCCGGGGCCCTTGGAGTCCCCCGACCGCACCCACGCCGCCACAGCCGCCCGCAGGCGCGCGTCGCCGTCGCCACTGTCGGTCGCACCGTCGCCGTCACTCGTCGCCGCGCCGTCTGCTGAAGCGTTACCCCCAGCTGCCACAGCGGCTTCATCACCGGTCGTGACGGCATCGTCACCGTCCGCGGTGTCGGCGCTGTCGCCGGTGGCGGCGACCGCCTCGGACCGGTCGGACTTCGACCCGCCGGCCCCGGACTCGTCGGCTCCAGAGCCCCCGGCGTCCCCGGACCCCTCGGCCTCCACCTTCAGATCCCGTACCGAGAACACCCGCGTCGCCGTGTCCACGCCGCCGCGTGCCTCGCTCTCCCCGGAGGCACTGGACGTACCGGACGTATCGGCGGACGAGTCGCTCGACGACCCGCCCGCCTCCGCGGCATCCCGTGCCACGGCCAGGCGGGGATCGCGTGATCCGCGTTCCTCGGTGCGGGCCTCGGGAACCGGGCCCGTGCTCCCCGACGTCGGTTCTGCCGACGACTCACGCTGCTTCGACCTGTCGGGGGACTCGCCCGCCACCGATGCCTCCTCCATGTGCCGCCGCATGCCCCGCATGCGGCTGCCGAACCGTCAACCGAACCGTGAATCGCCGCCCGGGACACCGCTCGACGCGCTGTCCGAACCGTGTACCAGTGTCCTGTGTGCGGGCTTAACCTCTGCGGTAGACGAGAACGACATACCTACCGGTTCCCTCACAAAGAGGTCACGCACCCTCGACAGACCAATGTGAGAGGGGTCACCCTGTCTTTCATCCACGCGGGGAGGCATGGATGGGCAGGAGCCGCAGAACACTTCCGGAGGAGCTTCTGCTGCTGGCATTGGACCCGACCACGGGTACCACTGCACAGCCGCAGTCGCTCGACCTCGGTCTGGCCGGAGCACAGCTAGTGGAGCTGGCGCTGGCCGGACGGATAGCCCCAGACGGGGATCGTATCGCCGTGGTAGCCCCACGGCCGACTGGAGATCCAACATTGGACTGCGCGTTGGAGTTGCTGCGAAGGCGTGGCGCTCCCGTGCGGGCGGTCAACTGGATTGGCGGACCCCGGCTGGGGCTGCGCCAGACCTATCTCTCGCATCTGGAGCGGTGCGGCATGGTGCATGCCGTGGCGGGCCAGATGTGCGGAGTGCTGCCGACGACTCGTTACCAGGCGACGGACACCGAAATCAGCCGGGAGATCAGGGCCCGGCTGGATTCAGCGATCCGCACCGGCGTACCGCCGGACCCGCGGACCGCGGCGCTCGCCGCCCTGGCACACGCTGTCGGCCTCGGCAAGCACCTGTACCCAGGGAACGAGGGCCGGTCCTCGCGTTCCCGGTTGCGGGATCTGATCAGGCACGACCCGATGGGCGGCCTCGTGGCACACGCCGTGATGGACGTCCAGAACGGTGTGGCGGCACAGCCACGCCGCAGCCCGGCCCCGGTCGGCCGCCAGGCCGCCGGACCAGGACCCGGGCCGGCCAGGTCCGCACCGGAACCCGCTCGTGGCGTTCCGATGCAGCCGCGCCGCGGTTCGATGGCGCGCGTCGTGGCCCACTGAGCCGCAGCACCACGACGAGCGACAAGCGACACGAACCGCAGCACCACGCACCGCAGCACCGCCGCACCGAGCCTGAAGAGGCAGTCCCCAAGACCCGGTACGGGAGCCGCTGGTCCGCGCGGGGCGGCGGGGCCGTCGCGCCATCCGTCGATTCGGATGCCGTAACGGTTCCGCCGCCCCGCGCGGCCGCTTTTCGCGATCTGGCGCGTATGCAGCGCATATCCACCGTTTCCCAGCGGTAGTAAGCACCTTGGTGGCAGTCTGCTCAACAGCAGATACGCAAAGTGGCAAATTAAGTCACGCAGCCGGAGGTGCACGTCCCGTGGCGTCCAATGTCAATCCCACCGTCAGGCGACGCCGGCTGGGCCAGGAGCTGCGTCGGCTCCGCGAGCTCAAGGGCATGACGGCCGAGGAAGTGGCGGAGCGGCTGCTGGTCTCGCAGTCGAAGATCAGCCGGCTGGAGAACGGACGGCGCAGTATCAGCCAGCGCGACGTCCGCGACCTGTGCGGGGTGTACGAGGTGGAGGACCACCGGATCGTCGACTCCCTGATGCAGATGGCCAAGGACTCGCGCCAGCAAGGCTGGTGGCATTCCTTCGGCGACATTCCCTACAGCGTGTACATCGGGCTGGAGACGGATGCGGCGAGCCTGCGGGTGTACGACCCCCAGGTCGTCCCCGGCCTGCTCCAGACCCGGCAGTACGCGGAGGCCCTGATCGCGGGGGCGTTGCCGGAGACGGCCGCCGCCGACGTCGAGAAGCGCGTCCAGGTGCGCCTGCGCCGGCAGGAACGAATCACCGCCCCGGAGAACCCGCTCCGGCTGTGGACGGTGATGGACGAGGCGGCGGTGCGCCGGGTGGTGGGCAACCGTTCCCTCATGCGCGACCAGTTGGAGTACCTCGTCGAGCAGTCCCAACTGCCGCACGTCACCGTGCAGGTGATCCCCTTCGACATGGGCGCGCACCCCGGTCTCAACGGTCAGTACGCGATCCTGGAGTTCCCCGACGCGGCGGACTCCAGCGTCGTCTACATCGAGGGCGTCACCAGCGACCTGTACCTGGAGAAGGCGAACGACGTCCAGAAGTACAGCGTGATGTACGAGCACCTGCGGGCACAGGCCCTCAATCCGGACCAGTCACGGCAGTTCATCGCGGACATCGCGAAGGAGTACGCGCGCTGAAAACGGCCTCCGGCCGCCCCACGGGACCACCTTCGCCACGAAAGTGCCGCACCGTACACCTTCCCGGGGGCGGAGTGGAAGACCCACCTGGAATATGCCATCCGGTCGAGTGAATAGTCGCTTCGTGCATCGAGGTTGGCGAGTAGCGTCGATCACGCCACCACACACCAAGGGTTGGCGCAAACCGCGCTGTGGGTTCGGAGTCGAACTCGCCGTGTGGTGACAGCAACTCCACAACTGGCATTCCGGAGCAAAAATGGCAATTCGTCAGGGCGCCACGGACACGTGGACCAAGTCCTCGTACTCCACGGGCAACGGCGCGTGCGTCGAGATCAAGTCACCTGTCCGCGCGGCAATGGCCGTCCGGGACTCCAAGGTCCCCGAGGGTCCGGTTCTGGCCTTCCCGGCCAACGCGTGGAACACCTTCGTCGGCTCGATCAAGGCGTAAGGGGGAGGATCTTTCTGATCCTCGACCACGTTCACCTTCAACAATTTCACAAGCAGCACAGGAAGAGCCCTCTCGACCAGCCCGCCGTCCTTGCCGAGGGGGCTCGGCTTGTGCCCCGGCATCAACTGCCGTGAAATGCCGACAACCGCCCTACCGCAGCCGGTCGACGTACTTGTCCGTCCCCGGCACCGTGGGGACGAACGGCGCCACCAGCTCCACCCTCCCCAGCCCGGCCTCGCGCACCGGCGCATCCAGGTCCGCGTAATACGCCTCCCAGCACTCCCGCGGATCCGCCTGAAGGAACCACAGCAGGGTCAGCCTCGTATCGACACCCTCGACCTGCTTGACGTACGTCATGCGGTCGCCGGGCAGCGGGGTCGGCCTAAAGACGGTCACCATCGCGGCCGGCGAGCCCGCCACCCGCTTCGGCAGGTGGCGCGAGCGCAGCCACTCCAGCAACTCGGCACGCTGCTCCGCCGATTCGGCGTCGATCACCTCGACGACCAGGCCCGCGTACGGGTGGTCGAGGGCGTGGAAGTCGCGGGGCCCGGCGGCCCCGTCCCGGTAGACCGTCGCCTCGTGGTCCTGGAACGCCGTGAAGACGTGCGTACGGTCCTGGTAGACCCGCGCATCGCGGTTGAGGCGCTTGTTGATCGCGACGGTCCACTTCATGTGGTCGTCATAGCGGCCGTCCGTGATCCAGTACGTCGAGAGGTAGCAGCCGGCGGTGACCGGCTGGGCGATCGCCGACTTCTCGGGATAGCGCAGGAGTTGGAGGTCGCGGGTCGCCACCCAGCGGCGCCCGGAGTACATCCAGGGCATGGCCATCGCGCCGGCGTAGTAGTGGTCGTCCTCGTACCAGCGGTTGTACGCGTACTCGTGGCCGGGGTGGGGTTCGACCATGGTGATGAGCGCGTGGCCGGGACGGACCCCGTACGGCCCGACGGCGGCGAGCTCGGCGTACACGTCACTGCGCGTGTCTGTTTCTTCGGACATGGCGCTCCCCTTCCTTCCTCCTGCGGTCGCCCATACTCTGACGCCCCGTCAGATAAACCGCCAGGGCCGGGAGGCGCCTGATCCGGGGAGGTTGCCATGTCACTGCTCACGGGCAAGACGGTCGTCGTGTCGGGGGTCGGCGCCGGGCTCGGCCATCAGGTCGCGGCGGCGGTCGTGCGCGACGGCGGCAACGCCGTGCTCGGGGCGCGCACGGAGGCCAACCTCGCCAAGAGCGCCGGCGAGATCGATCCGGACGGGGCGCACACCGCGTACCGTCCGACCGACATCACCGACGAGGCGCAGTGCGACGCGCTCGCGGCGCTCGCACAGCAGCGCTTCGGACGGATCGACGCGGTCGTCCATGTGGCCGCCTGGGACAGCTACTTCGGCGGCTTGGAGGACGCCGACTTCGCGACCTGGCAGTCGGTGATCGACGTGAACCTGCTGGGGTCGCTGCGGATGACGCGGGCGTGCCTGCCGGCGCTGAAGACGTGCGGGGGCTCGGTGGTGTTCATCGGCACGCAGTCCTCGGTGGGGGCCCCCACGCAGGTGAAGCAGGCGGCGTACGCGGCCTCGAAGGGGGCACTGACGAGCGCGATGTACTCGCTGGCGCGGGAGCTCGGACCCCATCGCATCCGGGTCAACACCGTGCTGCCGGGCTGGATGTGGGGGCCGCCGGTGCAGGCGTACGTCCAGTTCACGGCGCACACGGAGGGTGTACCGGAGGCCGACGTACTGAAGCGGCTCACGGAGCGGATGGCGCTGCCGGACCTGGCGACGGACGGGGACGTGGCCGACGCGGCGGTGTTCCTGGCCTCGGACCGGGCGCGGGCGATCACGGGACAGTCGCTGCTGGTCAACGCCGGGGAGCTGATGCGCTGAAGGGTCCGTTTCAGCCACGCCCACTTGTTCATGTCCATGAACCGAGGTCAGTAAGTCGAACATCTTTACTCGCTCTTGACCTTACGTCCGCTTGTCGTGTCCGCGCAATCACACCCACGATGAGCGGGCACTTCGCGGCCTCTCCCGGCTTCCCTCGCCCCTACCCCGCTCAGGCGAAGTGCCAACCAACTGAGCGGAGTTCACAAGGCGGACCCTGGAAGGGGGCACATGAACAGTCTCGACTGGGTCGTACTCATCGGGTACTTCGGCGTGATGGTCGCGATCGGCGTCTGGTCGCACAAGCGTGTGGACGACGTCAGCGACTTCTTCACGGCAGGCGGGAAGATGCCGTGGTGGCTGTCCGGCATCTCCCACCACATGTCGGGCTACAGCGCGGTGATGTTCACGGGTTACGCGGGCATCGCCTACACCTACGGCGTGACGTCCTTCGTCACCTGGTCCTTCCCGATCGCGCTGGGCATCGCCATCGGCTCGAAACTGTTCGCGCCGCGCATCAACCGGCTGCGCTCCCGGCTCCATGTGGCCTCGCCCCTCGAGTACTTGAAGAACCGTTACGACCTGAAGACCCAGCAGGCGCTGGCCTGGTCGGGCATGCTGCTGAAGATCGTGGACGTGGGCGCGAAGTGGGCGGCGATCGCCACGCTGCTGTCGGTGTTCACCGGCATCTCGCTCAACCAGGGCATCCTCATCACCGGCGCGATCACCGCCGTCTACTGCACCATCGGCGGTCTGTGGGCGGACGCGCTGACCGAACTGGGCCAGTTCATCATCCAGTTGCTGGCGGGCATCTCGATGTTCGTCGCCGTCGTACTGAAGCTGAACGACAAGGGCATCGGCTTCCTCGGAGCCTGGGACGAGCCGGCCCTGCACGGCCATGGAAAGCCCCTGATCAGCCCCTACGGCACGGTCTTCCTGCTGGCCTTCCTCTTCATCAAGCTCTTCGAGTACAACGGCGGCATGCTCAACCAGGCCCAGCGCTACATGGCGACGGCAAGCCCCCGGGAGGCCGAGCGCTCGGCGCGCCTGTCGGCGGCGCTGTGGCTGGTCTGGCCGGTCGTGCTGTTCTTCCCCATGTGGATGTCCCCGCTCCTGGTCCACGCCCAGAAGCCGGACGGCTCCGACTCGTACGGCCTGATGACCGAACAGCTGCTGCCGCACGGCCTGTTGGGCCTGGTCATCGTCGGCTTCTTCTCGCACACCATGGCCATGTGCTCCTCCGACGCCAACGCGATCGCGGCCGTCTTCACCCGGGACGTGGCTCCGGTGCTCTCGCAGCGGGCCCGGTCCTGGGGCGAACGCTCCGGCCTGATCGCTGCGCGGGTGACCACGGTCGTCTTCCTCGGCCTGTCCATGGCGGTGGCGACGCAGGTCAACTCCCCCGCCTTCAAGGACATCATCACCGTCGTCATCAAGTGGGTCGCCGGTCTGATGGGCCCGATCGCCATCCCGATGATGCTGGGCCTGCTGCGCCCGTTCCGCCGCTCCGGCCCGACGGCGGCGCTCACCAGCTGGTCGATGGGTCTGCTGGCCTTCTGGCTGGTCAACTACCCGATCAACTGGAACGTCGACGGCGGAGTCCCGCTCGAGTACCAGGTCTCGATCCCGCTGGCCGTCTCCCTGACCCTCTACATCGCCATCGGCTACCTGAAGCCGGAGGACACCGCAGGCCGGCTGGCGATCATCGAAAAGATCAACACGGACGACGACAGTGCGGCGGTCGCGGTGCCGGCCCCGGCGGGCGACGTCGATGACGTGGTGGGACGGACCGCGGTGAAGGACTGACCCTTCAACTCACCGACTCACCGACCCGCCGACTCAACTACCCATCACTCATTGCCCATTGACTGACCATTGAGTGCCATTGACCGACCTTGGGAGGATTCGGGCCCGCACCCGGGCCCGGGTCCTCCCTAGGCGTTTTCCACGGCGCCGAAAAGGCCGTGCCCGAAGATCGCCCCAGCGGCAGACTGGCCGTATGACCCCACCCACGCCTTCCGACCCCAAGGCCGACCTCCACCGCTATCTGCAGGACGCCCGTGACGCCCTGCTGTGGAAGCTCGAGGGCCTCTCGGAGTACGACATCCGCCGCCCGCTGACGCCGACCGGCACCAACCTCCTGGGCCTGGTCAAGCACGTGGCCTTCGTCGAACTGGGCTACCTGGGCGACACGTTCGGCCGGCCCTCCGGCAGACCGGCCCCGTGGGGCGCGGACGGTGGCGATCCCAACGCCGACATGTGGGCCACCGCCGAGGAATCGCGGGACGACATCGTCACCCTCTACCGCGGGGCATGGACCCACGCGGACGCGACCGTCGAAGCGCTGCCCCTCGACACGGTCGCCAGAGTGCCCTGGTGGCCCGCCGACTCCGACGAGATCACGCTGCACCACGCGCTGGTACGGGTGATCGCCGACACCCACCGCCACGCCGGGCACGCCGACATCCTCCGGGAAGGCCTCGACGGCGCGGTGGGCATGCGCGAGGACAACACGAGCGTGCCGTCGAGCGATCCGGCGTGGTGGGCGGAGCACCGGGAGCGGCTCGAGCAGGTGGCCGAGGAGGCGGCCCGCAAGGCGCGGTAGGGCGGGCCGGCCTAGCCGCGCGGATACCGCGCCAGCCACCCCGGTGCGGACCCCGCCGGCCCGTGCAGGGCCGGGCCCTGGGTCATCTCCATGGCGAAGTCGTCCGCGAGTTCCAGGAGGGTGGGGCGGCCTTCCAGTTCGGCCAGCCAGGCCGGCGGGAGGGCCGTTTCGCCGTGCAGGGCGCCGAGGAGGCCGCCGGTCAGGGCGCCGGTCGCCCCCGACGGCCCGTCGTGGTTCACGGCCAGGCACAGCCCGTGCCGGACGTCCTCGCCCACCAGCGCGCAGTACACGGCGGCGGCCAGCGCCCCCTCGGCCGTACCGTCACCCGCCAGCTCGGCGACCCGGGCGGGCGTGGGCATCCCCTGCCGTACCGCGCCCAGCGCGTGCTGGAGCGCGTCCGAGACCGACTGGTGGCCCGGCCGCGCGGCGAGCAGCGCGAGCGCCCGCTGCACGGCTCCGTCGAGGCTCTCGCCGCGGGCCAGAGCGTGCACGATCACGGCGTACGCGCCCGCCGGGACGTAGCCCATCGGGTGCCCGTGGGTCTGCGCCGCGCACTCCACCGCCAGCTGGAGGACCAGTTGCGGCTCCCAGCCGACCAGCAGCCCGAAGGGCGCGGAACGGACGGTCGCCTCGGGCCCGACCTCGCCGGGGTTCTTGGGCGCGTCCAGGGTCCCCATGTTCTCGTCGCCGAAGCCGAGCAGCAGCGAGCGGGCGGGATCCCGCCGGGCGTACAGCCACTCCTCCCGGGCCAGCCAGCCGTCATCCTTGCGACGCTCGTCGGGCCCCCAGTCGTGCTGGGTGGCCGCCCAGCGCAGATACGCGCGGTGCAGATCGGTCGGCGGATGCCAGGCGCCGGTGTCACGGCGCACCTGGGCGCGTATCAGCCCGTCCACGGTGAACAGGGTGAGCTGCGTGAGGTGGGTGACGGCGCCGCGTCTGCCGTACGCGAAGCCGAGATCCACGACGCCCTCGGCGCCGTACGCCTCCCGGATCCCGTCGAGATCCAACGGATCGACGGGCGCTCCCAGCGCGTCCCCGAGGGCGGCCCCGAGCAACGTCCCCCGCACCCGACTCCGAAAATCCTGCTGCTCGACCCGGCCCCATATGGCCCCGGCTGTCGCACTCACCAAGACCTCCCTGATGACACCGCCCGACGCATGACAGCTCAGCACTGTAATCGAACAGGAACGGTGGGTTCAGGGGGTGGCTTGGTATGCCAGGTGTGGTGGGAGTGATCCCGAATGGTCAGCTATCACCCGTACCAGGTGCACACGAGTGCACAGGCGAACCGGGCTCCTCGACGGGTCGCGGACGCCTCGTGGACCGAGTTCGTGGCCTTCGCGGGTCATTCCGCGTAGCGGGCCTGTACGGCGTCGCGGGCCTCGGTGGCCGCTGCCAGGCGGGGAGCGAGGGCCGAGCGGTCCGAGTCGGGGCTTTCGAGCAGTTCGGTGAGGATGCCGACGAGCTCGGCCAGGTCGTCCCACTCCGGGTCCATGGCCAGGAGTTCGGCCAGTCCTCGGTCGGCCTCCGTCCAGTCGGCGAGGGCGCAGTTGGCGAAGCACCGGCCCCCCGCGCGTTCGCCCTCCGCCAGTTCGCCGTCCTCGTCCAGGAGGGGGCGCAGCTCACGCCAGAGGGGTTCCGCGGCCCGCAGGCCCTCGGAGCGGGTGACGGTCATCACCAGCTGGAAGAGCCCGCCGACCGGGTTCGTCTCGCGCAGTCGCTCCGCGATCCGCCGGGCCTGCGCCCACTGCCCGTCGTGCCGGTGCATCGCGCTGCGCTCGTAGTCCAGGTCGTCGTCGGGCGTCGCCGCCGCCCGCTCCGCGTCGGCCAGCCGTACGGACGCCTCGTCCCAGCGCTCGCACAACATCAGCAGGTCGATGGCCGTACTGCGGGCCCAGTCCGTCTCGGTCTCCAGGGCGACGCACCGGTCCAGGTCGGCCAGAGCCTGCTCGGTCCGGCCGGTCGCCAGCCACAGTCGGGCGCGGTCGGCGTAGGCCCAGCCGTAGTCCGGGGCCAGTGCGAGGGCTCGGTCCAGGTACTGGCGGGCCTCCCCGTAGGCCTTCCGGTACCTGTGGTTCGATCCGATACCGGCCAGCGCCTCCTCGTTGTCCGGATTGCGTTCCAGGACGCGCTGGTGGATGGCGATCGACTCCTCGTAGCGCCCCGCGACCCGGTAGTCCACCGCCAGTTCGAGCTGGACCCAGTCGGCGTCCGGTTCCGCCTCGACGGCTCGGTGCAGATCCGCGAACACGCCTGTCTCGTCGCCCAGTTGCCTCTTCGCCCGGGCCCGCATCACCAGCGCCCAGGCGTAGTCGGGCTTCAGCTCGACGGCGCGGTCGAGGTCGGCCAGTGCCTCCTCGTCCCGGCCGAGTTCATGGAGGGCCGCACCACGGCTCGCCAGGGCGGAGGCGTAGTCGGGGTCGAGGGAGACCGCCCGGCCGAGTTCGGCGACGGCTTCCTCGTACCGCCCCGCAAGCCGGTAGCAGTCGCCCCGTTCCGACGCGATCCAGGCCAGGTCGGGCGCGAGCGAGACGATCCGGTCGAACTCGGCGAACGCCTCGTCCAGTTCACCCATGGAACGACGCAGGCGAGCCCGGCGCACCAGCGTCCACAGGTCGTCCTCGTCGATGCTCAGTGACCGGTTGAAGTCGGCGAGCGCGGCGGCGTGCTGCCCGAGGCTGTGCCGGCTCACGGCTCGCCCGGTCAACGCGCCGGCGTCGGTCGGATCGAGGGCGATGGCACGGTCGAAATCGGCGACGGCCTCCTCGAAACGGCCCGCCAGCCGGTACGTCTCCCCGCGCTCGGCGATGATCCACCCGCAATCGGGGGCCAGTTCGTCCGCCCGGTCGAAGGCGGCGAGCGCGGACGGGAAGTCGTCCATCAGCTGGAGGGTGAGACCGCGGCCGTAGTGGGCCACGTCCAGCTGCGGGTCGAACTCGACCGCCTGGTCGCACTCCGTCAGGGCCCGTGCGTACTCCCCGATGCGGCGCAGTTCCCTGCCCCGCATCGTGTGGGCCAGCGCCCGGCCGCCGGTGTCGAGCCCAGGGCGGGCCAGGAGCAGGTCCATCGCCCTGGTCACTCCGGCTTCGTCGTCCGCGAGCATCTCGCCCAGCTCCCGGCCCCACTCGCGCAGGACCGGGTGGTCCGTCGCGGACCCCGCGTCCTCCAGCATCCGCGCCCAGCGGCGGCCGACGACCTGGTCCTCATGGCAGGCCTCGACGAGTCGCCGCAGCGCGTCGGCGAGCGCCGCGGGAGGGCGGGCGCAGAGCAGGTGGTAGGTCTCCTCCAGGAGCAGTGCGCGCCACTCCTCGTCCGCCCACGAGCCCCCCTCCTCCCGACCGTCCTCGGCTTCGGCGCGCCACTCGTCGTAGGCCTGCGCCAGCCGCCGGTGCCGGCCCACCCACGTGCGTGGGGACTCGCGTCGCTCCAGCCGCAGCATCTGCGCCCGTACGACGTCGTGGTACTGCGTCCGCTCCCCGCTCATGTCGACGAACGGCAGCCCCGTCAGCCACTCGTACAGCTCGTCCCGATCGTCGTCCGGGCGGTCGACCAGGACCCGGAACACGTCCATGTCCAGCCACCGGGGCAGCGCGCAGACCTTGGCGACGTCCCGACGGACCTTGGGTTCCCGGTCCAGGAACCGGCTCACGGCGGTGGTGCTCAGGTCCCGCACCTTCTCCCCGTCGGCTTGGGGGTTCTGCGCGAGCGTCGAGACGAGAACGGGCAGGCCGCCCGTGAGCCGCAGCACCTCCTCGACGACCGGCTCGTCCACGACTCCCCGCCCGGCCAGCAGTTGCCGTGCCTCGGCCTCGGTGAAGGGCTCGAGCGGCACCTCCGCCACGGAGTGCAGGCCGCTGCGGCGGGCGAAGTCCAGGGGGCGCTGCCCTGCCGTGACCACGACGAGGTTGGCGGGCAGCCGACGGTCCGCCTCGTCACCCGTGAGCATCTCGTGCAGCCATGGTTCGAGATACGGTCCGGTCCGCTCGTACGTGTCGAAGAACAGGACGATCCACGGGGCGGCGGAGGCGGCGTCCCCCAGCTCCCGGAGCAGGAGCGGGGTGAGCACCTTCTCCGGTGTCAGCACCAGGTCCACGTCGTCCTGGTTGTGGAAGCGGACACTGAGACCGGCCCGCACGCGGTCCGCGACCTGGGCGAGCTGGTCCGCGGGGATGGCTCTCGTGAACATGCCGAAGCCCGGGACGGCGGCTTCCGCCACGCCGATGCCCACCTCCACCGCGAACCTGCTGCCGGCCGACGGCGTCTGCGGCTCGGGGGACAACGCGGCGAGGGCGGCCGCCTCCGCCTCGCGGCGCCGGTCACGGTAGGTGGCGAGCCGCCGCTCCAGGCCCTTGAACCGGTGCCCCTGATCGGCGAACTGACGGCACATCACGTCCAGTGCGTCCGGCACGCTTCCGGCGCCCTCGCCGACGTACACCGTCAACGCGCCGCGCTCGCGCGCCAGATGCCGCAACTCCCGTACCAGGAAGGTCTTTCCCACGCCGGAAGGGCCGTGCACGTGGAAGCGGAAGTGGTGCCGGCTGTCCCCGAGCGGGATGTCGAAGTTCCGCAGGAACGCGGTCCGTTCGGACTCGCGTCCCACGAACCCGGCCCGTGTGTGCTGCTCGTTCAGCTGCTGCATCGACGGCTCCGGCTGCGCCATGTGTACGTCAGTCCCCTCGTCGCGGCCCGTCCGCCGACCATTCTGGCTCAATCGATCTGGAACCCGCAGCACCGGGCAGGGAAGATGGCGGTCATGGCATCGACACCCCCACGAAGCGCTCTGCACCTCACCAGCACCCTGCTCACCGCGACCGTCGGCCTCTACATAGCCCTCGTAGCCTTCGGCAACATCACCGATTTCGGTACCAACCAGTCGTTCGTGCAGCACGTCCTGGCGATGGACACGACGTTCAAGGACGACGATCTGATGTGGAGAGCCGTCACCAGCAAGGGACTTCAGAACACCGCGTACGTCGCGATCATCGTCTGGGAGACCGTCGCGGCCCTCGTCCTCATCTACGGCACCTGGCTCTGGGCCCGCCGCGACGACCGCCGCGCAGCCGCCACCTCCACCTACGGCCTGCTCATGCTGATGCTTCTCTTCGGCGCCGGGTTCATCGCCATCGGCGGTGAGTGGTTCTCCATGTGGCAGTCGAAGACCTGGAACGGACTCGACGCGGCGCTGCGGGTGTTCGTGCTGAGCGGGGTCGTGCTGCTCGTCGTCCAGCTGACCGACAGGCGGGCCGACACGGCCGGTTGACAGGCCCGGTCGACACGACCGGGCCCAAGGACTCGATCCTCGACGAGCTGGACTGACGCCCGCGGCCCGGCCGGACGCTACTTGACCACCGTCACCTTCGTCCCCGTCGATCCGAACGTCCACAGCGCCGTCCCGTCGGCGACCCGCATGCGGATGCCGCCCGTCGTCACGCCCGACACCGGCGGCGGCGAGGCGCCGTCGACCGCGTTCGAGAAGGCGATGTTGGCGCCGGACTTGGTGGAGAAGTACACGATGTTCTCGATCTTCACGCCGTCCGAGCCGGTGATGGGACCCTCGGTGCGCGCGCCCACGGTGTACGTGCCCGGGTCCGGGCTCACCGTCCCCGGCCACACCGCGAACGTACGGCGGGCCGCGTCGCTCGCGTCGACCAGCCACACCGTCTTCCGCCCGAGGGAGTAGACGATGCGCCGCCCGGTGCCGGAGCCGTCCAGCACCGCGGACGGTGCCTTGGACTTCGTGGGCGTGGGATGCGCGCCCGCCGACGCGGAGGCGCTGGGCCGGGCGGCGACCGCGTGGGGCTTCGGCCCCTTGTCGGCCTGTACGGCGAGGACGACCACGGCGGCGATCGCTCCTACCGTCAGACCGGTCACCCAGACCTTCGCGGCTGACACGGCACGCATCTCCTCAGCTACCCGAGCTCCCCATCCCCGTCGAACAGGGGTCGGATCATCGTACTCAGTCCAGCACCGGCAGAAGTTCCGGCAGATGCCCGTCCGACACCGCCGCCGCCCGCTGCCGCTCCTGCGGCACCTCGCCGTAGAGCGTCGTGCGCGGCTTGGCCGGGCGGCCGGCCGTCTCCGCGACCGCGATCAGGTCCTTGACGGACTTGTACGAGCCGTAGGAGGAGCCCGCCATGCGGGAGATCGTCTCCTCCATCAGCGTGCCGCCCAGGTCGTTCGCGCCGGAGCGGAGCATCTCGGCCGCGCCCTCCGTGCCCAGCTTCACCCAGCTGGTCTGGATGTTGGGGATCCACGGGTGCAGCAGCAGCCTTGCCATCGCCGTCACCGCACGGTTGTCGCGGATCGTCGGGCCGGGGCGCGCGATGCCCGCCAGGTACACGGGCGCGTTCGTGTGGATGAAGGGCAGGGTCACGAACTCCGTGAAGCCGCCGGTGCGTTGCTGGATGCCGGCCAGGGTTCGCAGGTGCCCGAGCCAGTGCCGCGGCTGGTCCACGTGGCCGTACATCATCGTCGACGACGAGCGGATGCCCAGCTCGTGCGCCGTCGTGATCACCTCGATCCAGGTCGCCGCCGGCAGCTTGCCCTTGGTCAGGATCCAGCGGACCTCGTCGTCGAGGATCTCGGCGGCCGTGCCGGGCATGGAGTCGAGGCCCGCCTCCTTGGCGGCGCTCAGCCATTCCCTGATCGACATGCCGGTGCGGGTCGCGCCGTTGACCACCTCCATCGGGGAGAAGGCGTGCACGTGCATCCCGGGGACGCGCTCCTTGACCGCCTTCGCGATGTCGAAGTACGCCGTCCCGGGCAGGTCGGGATGGATGCCGCCCTGCATGCAGACCTCCACCGCGCCCACCTCCCAGGCCTGTTGGGCGCGGTCGGCGACCTGGTCCAGCGACAAGGTGTAGGCGTCCGCGTCCGTGCGGCGCTGGGCGAAGGCGCAGAAGCGGCAGCCCGTGTAGCAGACGTTGGTGAAGTTGATGTTGCGCGTGACGATGTAGGTCACGTCGTCGCCGACCACCGACTTGCGTACGTCGTCCGCGATCCGCGTCAGCGCGTCCAGCGCCGGGCCGTCCGCGTGCAGCAGGGCGAGGGCCTCCTCGTCCGTGAGACGCGTCGGGTCGTCGGCCGCCGTCGCCAGCGCCGCCCGTACGTCCGTGTCGATGCGCTGCGGCACCATCCCGGGGGCCGCCGCCTCGCGCAGTTCGGCCCAGTCGCCGTACACCTCGTCGAAGTCGTCGCGGCGGTCGGACGTACGGCCCTCGGTGTCGATGGACGCGTGCAGATCCGTACGGCCGAAGGAGACGAACGCCTCCTCCGGTTCCTGCCAGGCGTGGCCCTCGACCACCGCGTCCGGGCGGGCGAGGCCCGTCTCCGGGTCGGCCAGGGCGCGTACGTGCGGGAGCAGGCGCGGGTCCAGCCAGGGCTCGCCGCGCCCCACGAACTCCGGGTAGACGCAGAGCCGTTCCCGCAGCTCGAAGCCGGCGGCGCGCGAGCGCTGGGTGAGCTCCTCGATCTGCGGCCAGGGGCGCTCGGGGTTGACGTGGTCGATGGTCAGCGGGGAGACCCCGCCCCAGTCGTCGATGCCTGCGCCGATCAACCGCTCGTACTCGGAGTCGACCAGGTTGGGCGGGGCCTGGAGGCAGGCGCTCGGGCCCATGATGTGCCGGGCGACGGCCACCGTCGCCACCAGCTCGTCCAGCTCCGCGTCCGGCATGCCGCGCATCGCGGTGTCCGGCTTGGCGCGGAAGTTCTGGATGATCAGTTCCTGGATGCCGTGGTAGGCCCTCGAGATCTTCCGCAGCGCGAAGAGGGACTCCGCGCGCTCCTCGTACGTCTCGCCGATTCCGATCAGGACGCCGGACGTGAAGGGGACCGAGGAGCGGCCCGCGTCCTCCAGGACGCGCAGGCGGACGGCCGGTTCCTTGTCCGGGGAGCCGTGGTGCGGGCCGCCCGGCTCGGACCACAGGCGGGTCGCCGTCGTCTCCAGCATCATGCCCATGGAGGGGGCCACGGGCTTGAGGCGCTGGAAGTCCGTCCAGGACATCACGCCCGGGTTCAGGTGGGGCAGCAGGCCCGTCTCCTCCAGGATGCGGATGGAGATGGCGCGGACGTAGGCGATCGTGTCGTCGTAGCCGTGCGCGTCGAGCCATTCGCGCGCCTCGGGCCAGCGGTCCTCGGGCTTGTCGCCCAGGGTGATCAGGGCTTCCTTGCAGCCGAGGGCGGCACCCTTGCGCGCGATGTCGAGCACCTCGTCCGGGGACATGAACATCCCGTGGCCCGCACGGCGCAGCTTGCCGGGGACGGTGACGAAGGTGCAGTAGTGGCACTTGTCCCGGCACAGCCGGGTGAGGGGGATGAAGACGCTCTTCGAGTACGTGATGACGCCGGAGCGGCCGGCCGCCTCCAGGCCCGCGTCGCGGACCCGGGCGGCGGACGCGGTGAGGTCGTCGAGGGCCTCGCCGCGGGCCTGCAGAAGGACGGCCGCCTCGGTGACGTCGAGGGCGACACCGTCACGAGCGCGTTTGAGGGCGCGACGCATGGAGTTCTCGGTCGGGCCGGTTCCGGAGGTCGCGGAAGTCGTCATCCTTCGAGCATACGAGCGAGGTGATCAGGGCAGTCAGGCGCCGCCCCATTCGTCCCCGCTCGCCCCCCGTTACACGGTGTCACTGGTGGCCGGGAGATGGGCCGCATAGGAGTCCAGGACGCGCAGCACCTCCGCCTCCCCCGCCGGCGGCAGCTGGACCACGACCTCCTCGATGCCCAGCTCCGCGTAGTGCGCCAGCTTGCCGGGGGTGGGGTACACGGCGTACGGGACGACCTGGAGGGTGGCCGGGTCGCGGCCCGCGTCGGCCCAGGCGGCGCGCAGCACCGGCAGCGACTCCGACAGCCCGCGCCCGCCGATCGGCATCCAGCCGTCCGCGTACTCGGAGATGTGCGAGAAGAGCTTCGGGCCCGCCGCTCCACCCACGAGAGTGCGGGGGCCGACCACCGGACCGCGCGGCTTCTGTACGGGCTTGGGGTGGGCGGAGGAGGCCCGCACACTCCCGAACTGCCCGTCGTACGCGGTCGGTTCCTCGCTCCACAGCGCCCGCATCAACGCCATCCGGTCCCGGACCAGCTCGCGCCGCGTACGCCACTGCACACCGTGGTCGGCGGCCTCCTCGACGTTCCAGCCGAAACCGAGGCCGAGGGTGAAGCGGCCGCCGGAGAGGTGGTCGAGGGTCGCGATCTGCTTGGCGAGGTCGATCGGGTCGTGCTGGGCGACCAGCGTGATGCCGGTGCCGAGGGCGAGCCGCTCGGTCACCGCGGCCGCCTGGCCGAGCGCGACGAAGGGGTCGAGGGTGCGGCCGTACTCGGGCGGCAGCTCGCCGCCCGCCGGGTACGGCGTCACACGCTCCACCGGGATGTGCGTGTGCTCGGGCAGGTACAGGCCGGCGAAACCGCGCTGCTCCAGCTCACGGGCGAGCCGGACGGGCGCGATGGTCTCGTCGGTGAGGAAGATCGTGACGGCGATTCGCATGCCCCATCTGTACCGGTACGAGCGCCAACTGTCCATACCGACTGGTCGGTCGTCAGGCGGGGGCATGACACGCGGAGGCGGTCGGCCTACGTTGGAAACGTGACGACGATCCGCGGCACCCTGCCTCCGGGCTCCCCGGACTACGTGTACGTACCCGTCGAAGTCCCCTCCGGCGTAAGCGAGTTGAGGGTCTCCTACCGCTACGACAAGCCGTCCGTCCCGCCCGGCACCCCCGGCAACGCCCTCGACATCGGTCTCTTCGACGAGCGCGGCACCGAGCCGGGCGGGGAGGGGTTTCGGGGGTGGTCGGGCGGGGCGCGCACGGAGTTCTTCGTGCGGGCGGACGACGCGACGCCGGGGTACCTCCCCGGTCCGGTCCGCGAGGGCACCTGGCACCTCGCGCTGGGCCCGTACACGGTCGCCCCGCAGGGTCTGTCGTACGAGGTCACGGTCACGCTGACGTACGGGGAGCCCGGCACGACGCCCGAGCCGGTGCATCCGCCCGAGCGGGCGGGGGGCCGGGGCCGCGCCTGGTACCGCGGCGACTGCCATCTGCACTCCTGGTACTCCGACGGCCGCCGCACCCCGGCCGAGATCGCGGCGCTCGCGCGGGCGGCCGGCCTGGACTTCATCAACTCCTCGGACCACAACACGCACTCCGCGCACCCGCACTGGGCCTCCGAGGCGGGCGACGACCTGCTGATCATGCTGGGCGAGGAGGTGACGACGAGGAACGGCCATGTGCTCGCCCTCGGCACCGAGCCCGGCACCTTCGTCGACTGGCGCTACCGGGCCCGCGACCACCGCTTCGGCAGGTACGCCCGCCGGATCCGCGGCGCCGGCGGCCTGGTCGTCCCGGCCCACCCGCACGCCACCTGCATCGGCTGCGGCTGGAAGTTCGGCTTCGCCGAGGCGGACGCCGTGGAGGTGTGGAACGGGCCCTGGACGCCCGACGACGAGGTGACGCTGGCGGAGTGGGACAACCTGCTCGTCGCGGCCCTGCGGGAGGGCCAGGACCGGGACCAGGGGTGGCTTCCGGCCATGGGCAACAGTGACGCGCACCGCGATCCGGACGTGGTCGGACTTCCCCAGACCGTCGTCCTCGCCGACGACCTGACCCGGGAGGCGATCCAGGACGGCATCCGGGCGGGGAGGTCGTACGTCGCCGAGTCCAAGAGCGTCTCGCTGTCCTTGACGGCCACCGGCGACCAGGGCCTGCGCGCCGGCATCGGGGAACGGCTGGAGGTCGACGGCGACGACCCGGTCACCGTCCGCGTGGAGGCCTCGGGCGCCCCGCGCTGCACCGTCCGCCTCGTCACCGACCAGGGCGTCCTGTTCACCGGCGACCCGCTGCCGGTCACGGGCTCGGGCACGGTGCAGTGGCGTACGACCGCCTCGTACGCGGCCTACGTACGGGCGGAGTTGCGGCACGAGACGGCGCTCGGCCCGCTTCCGGGGGTCATGGCGGCGTTCACGAACCCGGTGTTCCTGGGGCGTCGGTGAGGGACTGCAGGTCGGCCACGACCGCGGAGTGGTCGGACGGCCAGACCCCGCCGACCGGGCCGTCACCGGCCCGCCGCACATGCAGGACGGTGCCGGCCCCGCCGGGGCCGGCCGGTGCGCCGACGTGGATGTAGTCGATGCGGGTGCTCGGGCCCAGGCCGGGATGCACATACGGGTTCGCATGGTCCCAAGTGGCCGACGGGGCGGCCGGATCGGCGTACTCCCAGGCGTCGAAGAAGACCAGTCCGGGTGCGGCGGGCGACGTCCTGGTCCCGCCGAACAGCCGGATCTCGTCCGAGTCCGGCCAGGCGTTGAAGTCGCCGGTGACGACGGGCGGGAAGTCGGTGCCGTCGCGGCGGGCGGCGACGAACCCGGCGAGGGCGGTGACCTGCTCGCAGCGGATTGCGGACGCCTGGAGGTGCGAGGTCAAGTGGGCGGTGAAGAAGGGCACTTGACCACCGGGCGCGTCGAGCCGCGCGTAGAGGGCGAGCCGTCCGTCGTCGACGTCCTCCGGAGCGGGCAGCCGCAGCACGTCCTGCTCGACGACCGGCCACCGGCTGAGCACCGCGTTGCCGATCTCCACGCCCGGCTCCCCGATCCGCCGCTGCCACCGTTCGGAGGCGGGCGAGGCGGCCCACGTCCAGTGCAGCCCGAGCTCACCGGCGAGCCATCCGGCGAGGTTCTCGCCGTCGGCGGCCCACACCTCCTGCAGCCCCACGACATCGGGGCGCAGCTCCCGCAGCACGGCGAGGACGGCCTTCTGCCGCTCGGCCCAGGGACCGAAGCGCCACCACACGTTCCAGGTCACGACCCGCATCCGCAGCCACCCGCCTTCGTCGCGCGTGCGTCGGAGACCATTGAAGCAACAGTTCGAGCCGGACACATGAAGCACGGACATGAACCACAGACACAAACCAGAGACCTGAAGGAGCCGCACCGACGATGCCCCGCCCCACCGACCCCCGTTTCCGCGCCACCACCGCCTTCCAGCGCCATGTCGCCAACCCGCTCATGCGCCGGATGCCCCTGCAGACCCTGCTGGAGACCACCGGGCGCGTCTCCGGCCTGCCCCGCCGCACCCCGGTGGGCGGTCGCCGGACCGACGGCTCCTTCTGGCTGGTCTCGGAGTTCGGGGAGCGCTCGCAGTACGTCCGCAACATCAAGGCCGACGCGAAGGTACGCGTGCGGATCCGCGGCCGCTGGCACACGGGCACGGCCCACCTGCTGCCCGACGACGACCCGGTGGCCCGCCTGCGCACCCTGCCCCGCGGCAACAGCACGGCGGTACGGCTACTGGGGACGAGTCTGCTGACGGTGCGGGTGGATCTGGACGGGTGAGGGGCCAGGAGTGAGAGGGCCAGGGGTGAAGGGTGTGAGGGGTGAGGGGTGACGTCACCCCGGCCAGACGATCGCCTGCACCTCGCTGTACGCGTGCAGCGCGTACGACCCCACGTCCCGGCCGACCCCGCTCTTCTTGAACCCCCCGAACGGCGCCTCCATGTTGCGCCCGACGGTGTTCACGCCCACCCCGCCGGCCCGCAGCTGTCGCGCCACCCGGAACGCCCTGGCGACGTCCCCCGACCACACGTAGTCGATGAGCCCGTAGTCGCTGTCGTTGGCCAGGGCGATCCCCTCTTCCTCCTCCTCGAAGGGGATGACCGTGACCACCGGGCCGAAGATCTCCTCCCGGGCCACGCGCATGTCGTTGGTGCAGTCGGCGAGGAGGGTCGGGGCGATGTGGAAGCCGCGCTCCAGCGACGGACGTCGACCGCCCGTCACGACCACCGCGCCTTCCTTGCGGCCGAGTTCGACGTACGACTCCACGCGCTCCCGGTGGGCCGCGGAGATCACCGGTCCGACCACCGTGTCCGGCTCCCTCGGGTCGCCCACCTTCAACCGGCGTGCGTAGGCCGCCAGTTGCTCGACCAGCCGGTCGTACACGCCCCGCTGCGCCAGTACCCGCGTCGGTGCCGTGCAGATCTGGCCGCTGTAGAAGGAGAAGGTGGTGCCGATCCCGGCCACCGCCGAGCCGACGTCGGCGTCGTCGAAGACGACCGCGGCCCCCTTCCCGCCCAGCTCCATCAACTGCCGCTTCATGTCCCGCCCGCACACCTCGGCGATCCGCTGCCCGACCGCGGTGGAGCCGGTGAAGCTCACCATGTCGACGTCCGGGGAGGCGACGGCCGCCTCGCCGACCTCCACCGACCGGCCGGTGACCACGTTCATCACGCCCGGCGGCGCACCCGCCGCCTCCAGCGCCTGAGCCATCCGGTAGACCGACAGCGGATCCTGCGGGGCGGGCTTCACGACCACCGTGTTGCCCATCGCGAGCGCGGGGGCGATCTTGCCCACCGGGTTCGCCCACGGGTTGTTGTACGACGTGATGCAGGTGACGACGCCGACGGGCTGGCGCACGGCCAGCGCGCCCATCACGGCCGCCTTCCCCATCGGTCCCGCCTCGTTGATCTGCGGCGGGATCGCCCACTCGGCGGGCTCCACGCGCGCGTACCGGCGGAAACGGGCCACGCCCACCCCGACCTGCATCGCCCGCGCCGTCCCCGTCGTGGCCCCGGTCTCCGCCTGTGCCAGCTCGGTGTACGGCGCGAACCGGCTCGCGATGATGTCGGCCGCCCGCCCGAGCACCGCCGCGCGCTCCTCGGGCGAGGTCCTCGACCACGGCCCGAAGGCCTCGCGGGCCGCGGCACAAGCCGCGTGCACCTGATCCCGCGAGGCCTCCGGAGCCCACCCGATGGTCTCCTCGGTCGCCGGGTCGACGACGGCGTAGTGACCCCCGTCCGGCTCGACCCACGAACCGCCGACGAACAGCCGCTGACCGTCGGCCACTTGACTCACCTGGTGCTCACCGTCCTCGTGTCCCGCCCGGACCGCAGCACCTTCCCGGGCACCGCACCGCTCACCACGTCGTCCCGCATCGCCTCGACCCCGTTGACCCACACGGCCCGCACCCCGATCGCCTTGGCGTCGAGCCGCGGGCTGTCACCCGGCAGGTCGTGCACCAGGGTGGCCGTGCCCGCGTCGATCCGTTCCGGGTCGAAGAGCACCAGGTCCGCATGGAAGCCCTCCTCCACCCGCCCCCGCTCACGCAGCCCGAAGAGCCGGGCCGGGTCGTCGGTCAGCATCTTCACCGCCTGCTCCAGGCCGACCAGCTTCCGGCGGCGCAGACAGTCGCCGAGGAACCGGGTCGTGTACGGGGCTCCGCACATGCGGTCCAGGTGCGCACCGGCGTCGGACCCGCCGAGCATGACGTCCTCGTGCTGCCAGGTCTCCGCGCGCAGGGCCCAGGAGGCGGGGTCGTTGTCCGTCGGCATGGGCCACAGGACCGTACGCAGGTCGTCGGCGGCGCAGATCTCGACCAGGCAGTGGAAGGGGTCCTGGCCGCGCTCCTCGGCGATGTCGTCGACGACCCGCCCCTGCAGCCCCCGGTTCGCCTCGCTGTACGTGTCGCCGATGACGTACCGCCCGAAGTGCGCGAGCCGCCGGAAGACGCCCGCCTCCTTGGACCGGGCCCGGCGCAGCATCTCGGCCCGGACGTCCGCGTCCCGCAGCTTCGCGATGCGCTCCGGGACCGGCAGCCCCAGGATCGGGCCCCACCCGGGTATCAGGTTCAGCGCGCAGAAGGTGCCCAGGGACATGTTCATCGGCGTGAGGATCGGCATGGTCAGCGCGACGACCCGGCCGCCCGCCTTGCGCGCCTGCTCGCTCGCGAACAGCTGCCGGGGCACGCGTTCGGGGACGGAGGCGTCGATGGTCAGGACGTTCCAGTTCAGGGGCCGTCCGGCCGCCGCGCTCATCTCCACGAACAGATCGATCTCGGCATCGCTGAACTGATCGAGGCACCCGGCCACGATCGCCTCGATCTGCGTCCCCTCGTGCTCGCCGACGGCACGCGAGAGGGCCAGCAGCTCGGCCGGCTTCGCGTGCCGGGAGGCGACGGGCTGTCCGTCGCCGTCGGAGTGGGTGGACGACTGGGTGGTGGAGAACCCCCAGGCACCGGCGTCCATGGCCGCGTGCAACAGCCGTACGATCTCGGCCAGTTGCTCCTCACTGGGCTGCCCGCCCACCGCGTCCGCCCCCATGACGTAACGCCGCAGGGCACAGTGCCCCACCATGAACCCCGCGTTGACCGCGATACGCCCCTCAAGGGCATCCAGATACTCCCCGAAGCCACTCCAACTCCAGGGCGCCCCTTCCTCCAGCGCGACCAGCGACATGCCCTCGACCTTGGACATCATGCGGCGCGTGTAGTCGGCGTCGTCGGGACGCGACGGGTTCAAAGGGGCCAGCGTGAACCCACAGTTGCCCGCCGCGACGGTAGTGACTCCGTGATTGAGAGACGGGGTCGCATACGGATCCCAGAACAACTGGGCGTCGTAGTGCGTGTGCGGATCGACGAACCCGGGGGCAAGGACGAGACCGGTGGCATCCTCGCTGGTCCGGGATTCCTCGGTGATCAGGCCGATCACGGCTATCCGACCGTCCCGTATCCCCACGTCGGCAGTGCGCGCAGGCGCTCCCGTCCCGTCGACAACGGTCGCGCCTTTGATGAGGTGATCAAGCATGCGGTGACTCCTTGAGATGCGTGCGGCATACCTCCCTGGGGGCGCGGGGCCGTATCGACATGCGGCTCCGCCGCGTGGGCGCGACCAGCCACAGTCAACCCGCACCCCGCACCCCGCAGCGGCGCTTACGCGGCAGCCCGGAACCGGGAAGTCCGATGCACAGGATCCGTATCGATCTTCGGAATCACGTGCTCCCCGATCAACCGAATCGTCTGCAACGTCTCCTCCTTCGGCACCCCCACCGGCAACCCGAAGCTCAGCTGATCCGCCCCGGCCTGCTCCCACCGCTTGCACTGCGTGAGCACCTCGTCCGGATCACCGCAGATCAACAGCTCCTCCTCGATGAGGAGTTCGACGAACTCGGGGGTGTACTCGGGCAGCGTCTCCGGCCACACCGGGAAGCCCTCGGGCCGCGGGAAGGTGTCGTGGTACCGGAACACCAGCGACGGCAGATAGTGCAGCCCGCCGTTCGTCGCGATCCGGATCGCCTCGTCGTGCGTCGGCGCACAGATCGCCGTGGTCGTCACCATCACGTTGTCGTTGACGAAGTCACCGACCGGCTCGGCGTTCACCACCGCCGTCTTGTACTGCTCCAGCACCCACTCCATGTCGGAGACCTTCTGGATGCTGAACCCGAGCACCCCGAGTCCCTTGCGGGCGGCCATGGCGTACGAGGGCGGCGACCCGGCGGCGTACCACATCGCGGGGTGCGACTTCCCGTACGGCTTGGGCAGGATCTTCCTCGGCGGCAGCTGCCAGTGCTTGCCCTGGAAGCCGACGTACTCGTCCTGCAGCCACATCTTGGGGAACTCGGCGATCGTCTCCTCCCAGATCTCCTTCGTGTAGTTCATGTCGGTGATGCCGGGGAGGAAGCCGAGGATCTCGTGCGAGCCGGCCCCGCGCCCGCTGCCGAACTCGAAGCGGTTGCCGGTGAGATGGTCGAGCATGGCGACCTTCTCGGCGACCTTCACGGGGTGGTTGACCTGGGCGAGGGGATTGAAGATCCCCGAACCCAGGTGGATCCGCTCCGTCGCGTGGGCGAGATAGCCCAGGAAGACGTCGTTGGCGGAGAGGTGCGAGTACTCCTCCAGGAAGTGGTGCTCGGACGCCCAGGCGTACTTGAAGCCCGACTTGTCCGCCTGGATGACGTACTCGGTCTCCTCCATCAGTGCCTTGTGCTCGGCGAGCGGGTCGGTCTCGGCGCGCTTGCCCACGTATCCCTGTACAAAGAGCCCGAATTCCAAGGCGGGTCACCATCCCTACGTTCCTGACGAACCGTCAGATTCTCTGCCGCCCGACTGTTGCACCGCCCGCATGCACCGTCAATAGCTGACGGCCAGTCAGATATGGAGGTCCGGCGAACAGCCCGACGAGCTCCGTCGATTCAGAAGACGGAGACCCCCGCCAGCCATCCCCCGTCGATCACGAACGGCTGCCCGGTGATGTAGGAGGAGTCGTCGGAGGTGAGGAAGAGGGCGAGGCGGGCCACCTCCTCCGGCTTCCCGATCCGCCCGAGCGGCACGAGCTTGCGGTACAGCTCGTCCAGCGCCCGGCCGGTCTCCTCCGCGTCCGCCGTCGGGTCCAGTTGGGCCGGGTTGGACATCGCCGTGTCGATGGCGCCGGGGCACATCGCGTTGACCCGTATGCGCCGGTCCGCGAGCTCCAGGGCGGCGACGCGGGTGAGGCCGAGGATGGCGTGCTTGGTGGCGGCGTACGTGCCCACGGCCGCCATGCCGGTCACAGCCGTATAGGAGGCGGTGTTGACGATCGTGCCGCCGTCCTCCATCACCGGCGCGACGGTCTTGATGCCGAGGAAGCAGCCGACCTGGTTGACCTGTACGACCTGCATGAACTCGTCGAGGGGCGTGTCGAGGAGGGAGTTGAAGCGCAGGATGCCGGCGTTGTTGACCAGGCCGTCGATCCGGCCGAACGCGTTCTTGACGGCGCTCACGGCGGACCGCCACTGGTCCTCCTGGCTCACGTCCAGGTGGACGTAGCGCGCGCCCAGCTCCTTGGCGAGGGCCCCGCCCTGGTCGTCCAGGACGTCGGCGACCACGACCTCGGCCCCCTCCGCTCTGAAGAGGCGGGCCTCCTGCTCCCCCTGCCCGCGCGCCGCTCCGGTGACGATCACGACGCGTCCGTCCAGCTTGCCCATTCCGTTCTCCTTGGAGTCTCGGAGGTCTTGGAGTCTCAGAGGTGGTGGTAGGTCAGTGGTGGTGGAGTGTCAGTGGTGGTGGCTCAGAGGTGGGGCGCCACGTCGGCGCCGAACGCGGCCATCTGGTCGGTGAGTTCGGTGCGGCTGCGGCTGCGGAACCGCACCTGGATCTGGTGGACCCCCATCGCGCGGTACGCCCGCAGGGATTCGGCGAGGGCGTCCGGGGAGCCGGTGAGGGTCCGCCGCCCGACGTCCCAGGCGCTCGCGCCGATGTACAGGGGCTCCGCGATGGCCCCGACGGTGAGCGGTTCCTCGACGCCGGCCTCCGCGCGCAGCCGTTTCAGCCGGCCGATCTGCGCGGGCAGCCGGTCCCGCGGATCACCCTGCGGCAGCCAGCCGTCGCCCTTGAGCGCGGCCCGGCGTACGGCGGCGGGCGAGGAGCCGCCGACCCAGACGGGGACGCGGGGCTGGGCGGGGCGCGGACGCTGGCCGAGCCCCTCGAAGTCGTAGAGCTTGCCGTGGTGTTCGGGGAACTCGTCCGGCCCGAGGGCTACGCGCAGGGCGTCGACGGACTCGTCGAGCACCGCCCCGCGCCGGTCGAAGTCGACGCCGAGCGCCTCGAACTCCTCCTGCACGTGCCCGGCCCCGACCCCGAGGATCAGCCGCCCCTGGCTGAGGTGATCGAGGGTGGCGTACTGCTTGGCGGTGAGAAGGGGGTGCCGCAGTCCCACGACGGCGACGTGGCTGAGCAGGCGGACCCGTTCGGTCACCCCCGCCAGAAAGGCGAGGGTGGCGACGGGGTCGTACCAGACCGTGCTCATGGCGGAGGCCAGCCGGCGCGGGATGGCGACGTGGTCGCAGCTCGCGACGTAGTCGAAGCCCGCGCGGTCGGCGGTACGGGCGATCTCCACCAGGTCCCCGGGACCGGCACCCGCCTCCCATGGCTCGGCGTAGATCGTGCTCTGGGACTGGACGGGCAGCTGCATCCCGTACAGCAGACGGGAGTTGACCGGATCGGAGTCCATCGGACCGGAGTTCGCCGGTTGGGAATGCGCCGGTTCGGAATTCGCAGGCCCCGAGTTCACTTCGCGCCCGGCCACAGCCCGTCCTCTGTGAGACCCAGCAACTCGATGGCGTTGCGCCGAACGATCCGCTCCACCACGTCCGCCTCCAGGTGCCCCATCTGGGCCTCGCCGACCTCGCGGGACTTGGGCCAGGTCGAGTCGGAGTGCGGGTAGTCGGTCTCGTAGAGGACGTTCCCGACGCCGATCGCGTCGAGGTTCTTCAGTCCGAAGGCGTCGTCGAAGAAGCAGCCGTAGACGTGCTCGGCGAACAGCTCGGACGGCGGGCGGTGCACCTTGTCGGCCACGCCGCCCCAGCCGCGGTTCTCCTCCCAGACGACGTCGGCGCGTTCGAGGATGTACGGGATCCAGCCGATCTGGCCTTCCGCGTACATCACCTTCAGGTGGGGGAAGCGCTCGAACTTGCCGCTCATCAGCCAGTCCACCATCGAGAAACAGCAGTTGGCGAAGGTGATGGTCGAACCGACCGCGGGCGGGGCGTCCTTCGACGTCGACGGCATCCGGCTGCTGGAGCCGATGTGCATGGCGATGACGGTGCCGGTCTCGTCGCACGCGGCGAGGAAAGGGTCCCAGTCGTCGGTGTGGACGGACGGGAGGCCGAGGTGCGGGGGTATCTCGGAGAAGGCGACCGCGCGGACGCCGCGGGCCGCGTTGCGCCGCACCTCCGCCGCCGCCAACTCGGCGTCCCAGAGGGGGATCAGGGTCAGCGGTATGAGCCGGCCCTGCGCCTGCCGACCGCACCATTCCTCCACCATCCAGTCGTTGTAGGCCTGCACGCAGAGCAGGCCCAGCTCGTGGTCCTTGGCCTCGGTGAAGGTCTGGCCGCAGAAGCGGGGGAAGGTCGGGAAACAGACGGCGGACTGGACGTGGTTGACGTCCATGTCGGCGAGGCGCTGCGGCACGTCGTACGAACCGGGCCGCATCTGCTCGTAGGTGATGACCTCGAGCTTGATCTCGTCCCTGCTGTAGCCGACCGCCGTGTCCAGCCTGGTGAGGGGACGCTGCAGGTCCTCGTAGATCCACCAGTCACCGAGGGGGCCGTCGTCGCCGGGCCGGCCCATGACTGGCTTGAACCGGCCGCCCAGGAAGGACATTTCCTTCAGCGGTGCGCGCACTGTGCGCGGTCCGGTGTCCAGGTACTTCTTCGGAAGGCGGTCCTGCCAGACGTTCGGGGGTTCGACGGTGTGGTCGTCCACGGAGATGATCAGCGGAAACGCCGCCTGCGCGGTGGGTTGGGTGTCCATGGCCGCCACGGTAGCGCTGATCTGACGGTCCGTCAGCTATGCGGTTGGGGGCTTCTTACCGCTCGGATCTGATCGGAAGTGTGCGAAGACCAGGTGAGGACGTTGTGATATACCGCGCGTCTGGCTGTGAGCGCGCTCTCCACAGCTGACGCATCCGCCATGAACAAGGCAAACTGACGGAGTTGCTCACTGTGTCTAGGGGGACGGCGATGGACGGTGTACCGCGAGTGCCGGAGCAGAGGCGCGCCGGCTCCGCGGCGGAGCCTGCCGCGCTGAGTTTCGGCGTGCTCGGTCCGGTACGGGCCCGACGTGGGGAGGAGCAGCTCAGCACCGGCTCCCCGCAGCAACGTGCCCTGCTCGCCGCCCTGCTGCTGCGCGAGGGCCGCACCGCGACCGCCGCCGAGCTGATCGACGCGCTATGGGGCGAGGAGCCGCCGTCGCAGGCCCTCGCCGCGGTGCGGACGTACGCCTCCCGGCTGCGGAAGGTGCTGGACCCCGGGGTCCTGGTGAGCGAGTCCGGCGGGTACGCGGTGCGCGGGCTCGGCGAGGGCGCGCTGGACCTGGCGGTGGCGCAGGAGTGGGCGGCCGAGGCGGAGAAGGCGCGGGCCGCCGGGGATCTGTGCCATGCGCGGGACGTCCTGGGCCGGGCGCTGGCGCTGTGGGACGGCGAGGTGCTGGCCGGTGTGCCGGGCCCGTACGCGGAGGCGCAGCGGGTGCGTCTCGAGGAGTGGCGCCTGACGCTGCTGGAGTCCCGCCTGGACATGGACCTGGAACAGGGCTGCCACGCGGAGGCGGTGTCGGAACTGACCGCCCTGACGGCCGCGCACCCCCTGCGGGAGCGGCTGCGCGAGCTGCTGATGCTGGCGCTGTACCGCAGCGGCCGCCAGGCGGAAGCGCTCGCGGTGTACGCGGACACGCGACGGCTGCTGGCGGACGAGCTGGGGGTGGACCCGCGGCCCGGACTGCGTGAGCTCCAGCAGCGGATCCTCCAGGCGGACCCGGGCCTCGCGGAACCGTCGGCGCCGGTCGCCGAGCCCGCCGCCGTCCCGGTCCGCCCGGCGCAACTCCCGGCCACCGTCCCGGACTTCACGGGCCGTACGGCCTTCGTGGCCGAGCTGGGCGAGGTGCTGGCCTCGGCGGAGGGCCGGGTGATGGCGGTGTCGGCGCTCGCCGGAATCGGGGGCGTGGGCAAGACGACGCTCGCCGTGCACGTCGCGCACCGGGCCCGGTCCGCCTTCCCGGACGGGCAGTTGTACGTCGACCTGCAGGGCGCGGGGGCGAGGTCGGCGGAACCGGAGACGGTCCTCGGGTCCTTCCTGCGCGCGCTGGGCACGGCGGACTCGGCGATCCCGGACTCCCTGGAGGAACGCTCGGCGCTGTACCGCTCGGTCCTGGACGGCCGCCGGGTGCTGGTGCTGCTGGACAACGCCCGGGACGCGGCCCAGATCCGGCCCCTGCTCCCCGGCACGGAGGGCTGCGCGGCCCTGGTGACCTCGCGGGTGCGCATGGTGGACCTGGCCGGGGCCCACCTGGTCGACCTGGACGTGATGTCGCCGGACGAGGCGCTGTCGCTGTTCACGAAGATCGTGGGCGAGGAGAGGGTGGCGAGCGAGCGCAAGGCGGCCCTGGACGTGGTCGCGGCATGCGGCTTCCTGCCCCTCGCGATCCGCATCGCGGCCTCCCGCCTGGCGGCCCGCCGCACCTGGACCGTCTCCGTCCTCGCCGCCAAGCTGGCGGACGAACGCCGCCGCCTGGACGAACTGCAGGCCGGCGACCTGGCGGTCAAGGCGACCTTCGAACTGGGCTACGGCCAGCTGGAGCCGGCCCAGGCACGGGCGTTCCGGCTGCTGGGCCTGGCGGACGGCCCGGACATGTCCGTGGCGGCGGCCGCCGCGATGCTGGACCTTCCGACGGAGGAGACGGAGGACCTGCTCGAGTCCCTCGTCGACACCTCCCTGCTGGAGTCGGCGGCCCCCGGCCGCTACCGCTACCACGACCTGGTCCGGCTCTACGCGCGTGCCTGCGCCGAACGGGACGAGTGGCCGCCGAGCGAGCGGGATGCGGCCCTGTCGCGCCTGCTGGACTTCTACCTGGCCACGGCGGCCGGGGTGTACGCGATCGAACGCCCGGGCGACCGTCTGGTCGACCACCTGGAACCGACCGGCTACCCGGGCCTGACCTTCGACGACCGGCATGCGGCTCAGGACTGGTTGTACGCGGAGGCGATCTGCCTCCTGGCCTGCGTCACGCAGTCCGCGGGCCGCCCGGAGACCCTCGCGCGGGCCATCGACCTGCTCTGGGCCGCGCACGACCTGTCCGAGTCGGGGGCCAACTCCAAGGGGTACGAGGCGACCGCCGAAGCCCTGCTGGAGTCGTCCCGGCTGCTCGGCATTCCGCGGGCCGAGGCGCGTGCCCTGACGACCTTGGTGAACGTCCATCACGTGAGCGGCCGTTTCGAGCAGGCGGATCAGGAGGCCGAGCGCGCCACACTCCTCGCACAGGAGGCGGACGACCTCCTCCCGGTCTGCTGGACCCGAAACGCACGCGGCATCATCGCGCTCTACCAGAACCGCCACGAGGACGGCGAGGAGCACCTCTCCCAGGCCATCGAGCACTTCCGCACGCTGGGAGACCGTCCCGGCGAGGCGAGCGCCCTGTGCAACCTGTCCCGCATCCACCTCGCCACCGGCCGGACGAACAGCGCGGTCGCGCTGGCCCAGGAGGGCATCGGCATCTACGACGCCATGGGCAACTCCATGCGTGGCGCGAACGCCCGGTACGCGCTCGGTCTGGCGCTCACGCAGAGCGGCGAGCTGGACTCCGCGACCGCCCGGCTGCACGAGGCCCTGGACGTGTTCCGGGACAGCCGCCAGCGCCTCTGGGAGGGCATGAGCCTGTTCCGCCTGGCCGAGGTCGACCTCGCCGCCCGGCGCCCGGCGCGGGCCGCGACCAACGCCGAGATGGCGCTGACCGTGTTGCGCGGCATCGGCGGGGAGTGGCGGCGGGGCAACGTCCTCACCGTCCTGGGCCGCGCCCTCGGCGGCATCGGCCAGACCGGCCGGGCGCAGGTCTGCTGGCAGGAAGCCGTGGCCATCTACGAGGAGTTGGGCTCCCCGGAGGCCGCGGAGGTACGGGCCCTGCTGACGCCCGTACGCGCGGCCTGACCGACCGGGACGAGGCGTTCATCATTCGTTTATCGCCTCGCGCCATGCTCAACCCAGTCGATCCGTCGCGTCGGGGGGCAGACGGGTCACTGCCGAGGCTCTCGCACCGACTTACTAGGGTGAGCGCCCCAGAAGGGCCCGTCCGGCCACCCTCGGGGGAGTGACCGGGCGGGCCCTGCCGATCCAGCAACGTGATCCATCCAAGGGGAGTTGACGACCATGAGCGACGAGCTCAAGCCGGAGGACCTGCACGCCACGTCCACCACGGACGGCGAGGTGACGACGCAGGACCTGCACGCCACCGACGAGCCCGTGACGACGGACGACCTGCACGCCACCGACGAGCCCCTGGAGACCAAGGACCTGCACGCCACGTCGGAGCCGTTCAAGCCGACGAAGTCGTAAGCCTCCACGCACGGGGAACGGCCGCGGTGGCTCGGAGGGGGAGCCACCGCGGCCGATGTGTGTCCGGAGCCGGGCCCGCTCACCCCCGCAACTCCCCCTTCACCACCTTCCCGCTCGCGTTCCGCGGCAGCTCCCGGACGAACTCCACCACCCTCGGCACCTTGTAGTTCGCCATCTCCCGCCGGGCCCAGGCGATCAGGTCGTCGCCCGTGAGCACCGCGCCCGCGCGCCGCACCACGTACGCCTTCCCGACCTCACCGAGCCGTGGATCCGGTACGCCGATCACCGCGACGTCGGCCACATCGGGGTGCAGGCCGAGGAGTTGCTCTATCTCCGCCGGGTACGCGTTGAAGCCGCCGACGATGAACATGTCCTTGATGCGGTCGGTGATTCTCAGGTTGCCCGCCTCGTCCAGCACGCCGACGTCCCCGGTCCGCAGCCAGCCGTCCGCGGTCAGCGTCTGTGCGGTGGCCGCCCGGTCCTCGTAGTAGCCCCCCATGACGTTGAAGCCGCGGACCAGGACCTCGCCGGGCTCGCCGAGCGGTGCCTCGACCCGCACCTGCGTGCCCGGTATCGCGCGCCCGGACGTCGCGGCGATCACCGTCGGGTCGTCGCCGCGCCGGCACATCGTCACGATGCCGCTGGCCTCCGAGAGGCCGTACGCCGTCAGGACCGTGTCCACGCCCAGCTCCCCGCGCAGCCGCTCCACCAGCCTGAGCGGCACCACCGCCGCGCCCGTCACCACCAGCCGCAGCTCCGAGAGGTCGTGCAGGTCGCGGGAGGGGTGGTCCAGCAGGGACTGGTGGAGGGTCGGCGGCCCCGGCAGCACCGACACCCGTTCCGCGGCGATGTTGGCCAGGGCCGTGTCGATGTTGAACACCGGCTGGGGAATCATCGTCGCGCCGCGCATCAGACAGGCCAGGACCCCGGCCTTGTAACCGAAGGTGTGGAAGAAGGGGTTGACGATCAGATAGCGGTCGCCCCGCCGCAATCCCGCGAGATCGCACCAGATCTCGTACGCCCTGAGCGTCTGCGCATGGGTGATCACGGCACCCTTGGGACGGCCCGTCGTGCCGGACGTGAAGACGATGTCCGACGGCCAGGATCCGTCCACCGCCGCCGAGCGCGCCCGCACCTCGGCCGCGCCCACCGCGTCCCCGCCCGCCAGGAAGTCCTTCCACGTGCGGTAGTCCTCGGGCGCGTCGTCCGACAGCACCACCACCTGCTCCAGCGCGGGCAGCCCCGGCCCGTCCGCGACCGCCCGCCGCAGCGAGGCCACGTACGACGTCCCCAGGAACGTCCCCGTCACGAACAGCAGCCGGGCCCCGCTCCTGCGCAGCACGTCCGCCGCCTCAACTCCCTTGAAGCGCGTGTTGATCGGCACGAGCACCGCCCCGGCCGACACCGCGCCGAGCGCCGCCACGATCCAGTCCAGCGTGTTCGGGGCCCAGATCGCGACCCGGTCGCCGGGACAGACGCCCGTGGCGATGCAGGCCGCCGCCGACCGTTCGACGCGGGCGCCCAACTCGGCGTACGAGATCCGGGTACGGCCCTCCACCACCGCCTCGGCGTCGGCGTACCGCTCGGCCGCCGAGCGGACGAGTCCCGGAATGCTGCCCCACTCCACGTCACCGCGCACAACAGCCCCCTACCGATAGCTGACTGACCGTCAGATTAGCTGTAGCCTGACGCCCTGTCAGCCGCCCCGTCACCATGCGGAGGTCCCCCAGCATGGCCGGAATCAAGGACGCCACCGCGATCGTCGGCATAGGGCAGACCGCCTTCGCCAAGCAACTCCCCGAGGACGAACGGGCCCTGGCCTGCCGCGCCGTCCTCGCCGCCCTCGACGACGCCGGCATCGCGCCCGGCGAGGTCGACGCCCTCGCCTCGTACACCATGGAGGAGACCGACGAGGTCGAGCTGGCGAAAGCCGTCGGCTTCGGGGATCTGACCTTCTTCAGCAAAGTCGGTTACGGGGGCGGGGGTTCCTGCGCCACGGTCGCGCATCTCGCCGCCGCCATCGCCGCCGGTCAGGCCACCGTCGGCGTCGCCTGGCGGTCGCGCAAGCGCGGCTCGGGGGCCAGACCCTGGACGAACACCACCCGCCAACTCCCCACCCCCGCCCAGTGGACCCGCCCCTTCGGCCTGCTCCGCCCCGCCGACGAGATCGCCATGCTCACCCGCCGCTACATGCACGAGTACGGCGCCACCCGCGACCACCTCTTCCACGTCGCCCTCGCCTGCCGGAACAGGGCCAACCAGAATCCCGCCGCCGTCATGTACGAGCGGCCCCTGACCCGCGAGATGTACATGACCTCCCGCTGGATCAGCGAGCCCCTGTGCCTCTTCGACAACTGCCTGGAGACGGACGGGGCGTTGGCCTGTGTGGTCGTGTCCAGGGAGCGGGCGCGCGACTGCCGGCGGCCGCCCGTCTACGTCCACTCCGCCGCCCAGGGCCTGCCCGCCCAGCACCACGGCATGGTCAACTACTGGAACGACGACCCGCTCACCGGTCCCGCCTGGACCGCCGCCCGACACCTGTGGAAACACGCGGACTTCACGCCCCAGGACGTGGACGTCGCCCAGATCTACGACGCGTTCACGGCGCTCATCCCGCTCTCCCTGGAGGGCTACGGCTTCTGCGGCCGGGGCGAGGGCGGGGCGTTCACCGAACACGGGGCCCTGGAGATCGGCGGGCGGCTGCCCATGAACACCAGTGGCGGCGGGCTCAGTGAGGCCTACGTCCACGGGTTCAACCTCATCAACGAAGGCGTGAAGCAGCTCCGGGGCACCAGCACCGCCCAGGTCCCGGACGCCGCCACCTGCCTGGTCACCGCCGGCGAGGGAGTCCCGACGTCCGCCCTGCTGCTGACGAACAGGAGTTGAGCCACCATGCTGACCCCCGTCACCGACACCGACGGCGCCCCCTTCTGGGGCTACGCGCGCCAGGGCGAACTGCGCGTCCAGGCCTGCGCCGCCTGCGGCGAACTCCGCTTCCCGCCCCGCCCGTGCTGCCCCCACTGCCAGTCCTTCGAGAGCGAGTGGCGCCGGGTCGACGGCCACGGACGCATCTGGTCGTACGTCCTCCCGCACCCGCCCCTGCTGCCCGACTACGCGGAACAGGCGCCGTACAACGTGATCGTCGTCGAGCTCACCGAGGCGCCCCGCATCCGCATGGTCGGCAACCTGGTCGCCGAGGCCGGCGCACGTCTCGACTCCGTCCCCCGTGAGCGCATCCGGATCGGCGCCAAGGTGCAGGTGGTCTTCGACGGCGAGGGTCTCCCGCAGTGGGTTCTGGAGCGCCCATGACGACCGCCGTCCGCCTCACGGCCGACAAGGACACCGGCGTCGCGGTCGTCACCCTCGACCGGCCCGAGCGGCTCAACGCCATCGACCTCGCCATGCGGGACGAACTGCGGGAGTGCTGGCGGCAGTTGCGGTTCGACGACTCGGTGCGCGCCGTCGTACTGACCGGCGCGGGCGAGCGGGCGTTCAGCACCGGCCTGGACCGGGACGCCGACGTTCCGCAGCCCAACTCCCCCTACATGGCGGACGATCCGCTCCTGCACGTCGGCCCGAAGTCCAACGACCTCTGGAAGCCGGTGATCGCCGCCGTGCGGGGCATGGCCTGCGGAGGCGCCTTCTACCTGCTCGGCGAGAGCGACTTCCTGACCGCCGACACCACCGCCTCCTTCTTCGACCCGCACACCACCTACGGCATGGTCAGCGCCTACGAGTCCGTGCTCATGGCGCAGCGGATGCCGTACGGGGAGGCCGCCCGGATGATGCTCATGGGCACGGCGGAACGGATCGGGGCCCGACGGGCGTACGACATCGGACTCGTCTCCGAACTCACCGAGCCCGGCGGGGCGTTGGCGGCGGCCGTGGCCTGCGCGACCGTTCTCGCCGGGTATCCGGTCGAGGGCGTCCAGGGCACCGTGCGAGCGCTGTGGGCGGTCAAAGAGGCGGCGCGCGCGCAGGCGTACGCGCAGGCGCCGCATCTCATCTCGCTGGGGAATCTGCCCGCCGAACGGCAGGCCGAACTGTTCGCCGCCCGCAAGAGCGGCGGACACCGGACGCGGTGAGGACGGTGGTCAGCCCGCGGGGGTGGCCCGGGGGTCGACCTCGCAGTGGTCCACCGCCGTGGAGGTGCCGAGCACGGGCACCCGGACGGTCGCCCTGCCGTTCGCCGGGACCTTGACGTCCTCGTAGTTGAAGTCGACCTCGTTGTCCCCGGCGTCCTTGAAGGTGACGTCGACGGAGAAGGTGCCCGCGCGGCCGTTCGGGTTCGCGACCTCGACCGTCGCATAGGGCTTCTTCGCGGTCGCACAGCTCACCAGCGTCGCGGTCCCGTCCCGCAGACCACTGCTCGACGCGCTGGAGGTGGAGCGGTGCGTGGGCCGGCGGGTGTACGAGCTCCCGCCGCTCCTGCTGCTCCCGCTGCTGCCATAGGTGTCGTCATCGTCGTCGTACGTGCTGCCGCCGTACGATCCGCCCCCGGACGTCGTCGACGACGACGAACTGTCGTGATCCTGGCGGGAACTGCTGCACCCGCCGCCGCTGCTGCTCCCGTGCCGGCTGCTGTGATGCCGTCCCGTGGAGAACCCGGTCAGCGCCAGGACCACCAGCGCGATGACAGCCGTGAACTTGAGACTGCGCCCCCGTGTCTTCATGCCCGACACCCTAGCGATCACCTGTCACGGCCCTGTCACTGCGTAGCGACCGCCGCGTACCCGGCGTAGCGTCGGCCGGGACGGCCGCCGTCCGGCCCTTTCCGTGAACCCGTACGACGGCCGTCACACCGAGGAAGCCGAGGAAGCCGAAGAACCCCGAAGGAGCCGCGGAAGCCGCGCCTACGCGGTCCGGGCCGTCCCCGTGCCCTTCTCCGCGTCCAGCGCATACACGCACCGGTCCTTGCTGCACGCGTACACGACGCCGTCCTTGACCACCGGCGACCCGGTGATCTCGCCGCCGGTCGCGAGCTTCCAGCGCAGCCGTCCGTCGTCGGCCTTCAGCGTGTACAGCAGGTGGTCCGTGGACCCGAAGTGGATACGGCCGTCCGCGACCGCCGGGGAGCCCACGATGTCGCCGCCCGACTGGAAGCGCCACTTGGGTGTGCCGGTGACCGCGTCCAGGGTGTACAGCCCCTTGCCGCTGCCCACGTGGACGTGCCCGGCGGCCACCAGGACCGGCTCGATCGACGCCCGGGACTCGGTGGCGATACGCCAGCGGTCGCGGCCGTCGGTCGCGTCGAGGGCGTAGACCGTGCCGAGGTAGTCGGCCAGGTAGATCCCGCCGCCGGCCACCGCGGGACCCGGCACGAAGGCGGGCGGACAGAGGAAGACGGCGGGGGCCTCGAAGTGCCACCTCACGTGGCCGTTCGCCGCGTCGATGGCCAGGACCCGCGTGCCCGCCGCCACGTACGCGTAGCCGTCCGGCGCGTGCGTCACCCGCACCGGCACCCCGCCGCAGGAGGCCGCGTCGCCGATCGGGTACGACCAGCGCTCGTCGCCCGTGCGGGCGTCCAGGGCGCGCAGCCGGGCGTCCTGCCAGACGTACACCGTGCCCTCGTGGACGACCGGCCCCGCCTCCGGGGACTCGAAGTCGCTCTGCGCCCCGCCGATCTCCCACAGCTTCTGCCCGCCGGACGCCTCCCAGGCCTGGACGCCGCCGCCGCGCGTGCCGGTGACGACCGTGCCGCGGTCGGCCTGGAGCGAGTACACCCAGGCGTCCGTGGACAGCCGCCACAGGTCGGCGCCCTCACGGCAGTCCAGGGCGAACAGCGTCGGCCCGTCGGAGGCGTGGATACGGCCGTCCGCGACCGCCATCGACCAGGCGACGTCCCGCGTCTTGAAGCGGCGGCGGCCGGTGGCCACGTCCAGGGCGTGGACCTCGAAGGAAGTGACGTAGACGAGGTCGCCGGCGACGGACGGGGTGCCCCACACGTCGTTCGACATGCGGAAACGCCAGGGGCGCCAGCCCGCCGCGGCCTCCGGGGCCACCGGCAGCGGCGGGGGTACGACGGGGTCGGCGCCGTTGACGCCGGGGCGCGCCTTGGACCAGGAGGCGGCCAGTGCGGCCTCCGGCGGGGGCGCCTTCACGGCGGCGGCACGGACGTCGGAGACCCGCGGCCCGGGCCCGATGGGCACCTGGGCGCCGGCGAGGCGGACGGGGCCGGTGTCGGGGGCGCCGACGGGTACCGGCGACGCCGGTACCACGGGGTCGTGCGAGGGCGGGGGCGGCAGAGGAGCAGGACGCGCGCCGCCACCGCTGCGGCCGCCGCCCTGCCCCGGTTTCGCCGGCGGACGTCCGTTGCGGCGCCCCTCGATCAGGCTCACCGCACGCTCGGGCAGCCAGGCCGACGCCGTACCACTGTCGTCGGAGCCCGAGCCGAAGAGGTGGGGGGCCAGCTGGGCCTGGAGGTCGGCCGGGTTGGGGCGGCCGGTGGCCTCCATCTGCATGAGGGATTCGATCAGCGGGCGCAGCTCTTCCGGGAGACCCTCCAGGTCCGGGCCCTCCCGCAGCAGCATGAAGACCGTCTCGACCGGGTTGGCGCCGTGGAAGGGCGGGTGGCCGGTCGCGGCGAAGACGAGCATCGAACCGAGCGAGAAGACGTCGCTCGCGCCGGTCACGCTCCTGGAGTCCTTCGCCTGCTCCGGCGACATGTAGGCGGGCGTGCCCACCGCCACGTTCGTCATCGTCAAACGCGTGTTCGAGACGCCGGACGCGATACCGAAGTCGATGACCCGGGGGCCGTCCTCGACGACGAGGACGTTCGAGGGCTTCAGGTCGCGGTGAACGAGACCCGCGCCGTGAATGGACTGCAGCGCCTCCGCGACACCCGCCGCGAGCCAGCGCACCGCCTGGGCCGGGAGCGGCCCGCACTCGTTCACTATCTCTTCGAGGGAGGGCGCGGGGACGTACGCGGTGGCCAGCCACGGCACCGCGGCGCGCGCGTCGGCGTCGACCACGGCCGCCGTGTAGAAGCCGGAGACCGCCCGAGCGGCCTCGACCTCGCGCGAGAAGCGGACGCGGAACAGCTGGTCCTCGGCGAGCTCCGTACGGACCGTCTTGATCGCCACGCGCCGGCCGGACGCCGAGCGCGCGAGATAGACCAGCCCCATGCCGCCGGCACCGAGCCGTCCCAGCACCTCGAACGGACCGATACGCCGCGGATCGTGCTGTGTCAGCTGATCCACCACTTGCCTGCCACCTCCCCGTACGGGCCGCGCCAGCCACATATGTACGCGACCCCGTGCAGCGTCTCACCACCGCACCGCCATGGCGGCACGCACCCCGATTCTTCCTGTCCCGGGCACTGGTTGCGAACCCGGGAGAAAGTCGGGATGCCTCACCCCAAAACGGTACGTTTCACTGCTCGGTCTGTTTCCGTCGCTCCAGAAGCGCGAACGACGCCCCTTGATTGTCGGTGACGACGGCCACCCTTCCGTACGACGTCTCGAATGGTGGCGCCTGGATCCGACCGCCGAGACGATTCACCGTCCCGAGCACGGCCTCGCAGTCGTCGACGCCGAAGTGGACGAGGAAGTGGGGCGGCATCTCGGCCGGAAAGACGTCCGAGACGGCCGCCCGGCCGAAGTCGGGCCTGGCGTCCGGCCCGAACAGGGCGTCGTGGAAGAGGTCGGCGTAGAAGGCGTCGGCGGCCACGGTGTCGCGGGCGTACAGCTCGGCCCAGACGAAGGTGCCGGTCTCGTGCCGCCTGCCGAAGCCGGAGTGGCGGCCCGGCTCCCAGAGGCCGAAGACGGCGCCCTCCGGGTCGGTGACCAGCGCGGCCGTGCCCAGGTCGGCGGCCGGCGTCGGCGCCGTCACGACCTGTCCGCCGGCCGCCCAGACCCGGTCGGCCAGCGCCTCGGCGTCCGGCGTCGCGAAGTACACGGTCCACACGGTGGGCAGCCGCCCGTCCGTCTTGCGCACCAGCGCGGCGACGGGCTCCCCCTGGAGGCGGGCCCACGCGTAGCCGCCGTACTTCTCCGGGTCGTCCTCGAAGGTCCACCCGAAGAGCTCACCGTAGAACCGCTTGCCCGCCTCCACATCGGAAAGCTGCGCGTCCACCCAGCAGGGGACGCCCTCTCCGTACGCGGATGCCCTGTTTTCGGCCATAACGCCAAACTAACGGCGTCGCACGCACCCCGCAGACCTGCACACCCGCCTCCTGGCACTCATGCACCCCATTTGCAGTCGGCCGAATCGCGCTCCGATCACCCCTCGGTAAGCTGACGGCATGACAGGACAAGTGCGTACCGTCGACGGCCGCGTGGCCGGCCGGCGTGGGCAGGCGACCCGGCAGAAGCTGCTCGACTGCCTCAGCGAGATGCTCAGCTCCTCCCCCTACCGGGACGTCAAAGTCATCGATGTCGCCCGGAAGGCGGGCACTTCGCCCGCCACCTTCTACCAGTACTTCCCGGACGTCGAAGGCGCCGTCCTGGAGATCGCCGAGCAAATGGCCACCGAGGGCGCCGGGTTGACCGAGCTGCTCGAGGGACGGTCGTGGGTCGGCAAGGCAGGTTGGCAGACCGCGCAGGAACTCGTGGACGGATTCCTGGAGTTCTGGCGCAGGAACGACGCGATCCTGCGCGTCGTCGACCTCGGTGCGGCCGAGGGCGACAAGCGCTTCTACAAGATCCGCATGAAGATCCTCAACTCCGTGAACAACTCCCTTGTGGATTCGGTCGCCGAACTGCAGGCCAAGGGCAGGGTCGACAAGGACGTCAACCCCGCGGCGGTCGCCGGTTCGCTGGTCGCGATGCTCGCGGCCGTCGCCTCGCACCAGAAGGGGTTCCAGACGTGGGGCGTGAAGCAGGCTGAACTCAAGCCGAATCTCGCACTGTTGGTGCATCTGGGCGTGACCGGCAAGAAGCCGACGAAGTAGCCGGAGCGCCGGCACACACCTTTCCAGCTCCCAAGTCCTGTCTCGCAGGCGGTGGTTCGCGGCCAAGTCCCGTGGGTCACCGCCTGCTGTGCTGTGCGGGCAGCGGCCGGTCCTTGACGACGTGCTTCATCACCAGCGTGGAGGTCAGCCGCTGCACGCCCGGCAGCGTGGCGAGCCGCTCGTCGTACAGCCGCTGGTAGGCGGCGAGATCGGCGGCGACGACCCGCAGCAGATAGTCGGGCTCCCCGAACAGCCGCTGCGCCTCCAGCACCTCCGCCACCTCCCCGAGCGCCCGCTCGAACTCGGCGACCGTCTCCCGGTCCTCCTGCCGCATGGACACGAAGACCAGCGCCTCGAAGGTCAGCCCCACGGCCGCCGGGTCCACCACGGCGCGATACCCGCTGATCGCCCCCGACCGCTCCAGCTCCCGCAGCCGCCGGTGGCACGGCGAGACGCTCAGCCGCACCCGCGCGGCCAGCTCGGTCACGGTCAGCCGCCCGTCCTGCTGCAGCTCGGCAAGGATTTTCCGGTCAACGTCGTCCATGGGGTAAATCCTTCCACCAGATCCGCGATCATGGACAAAATACAGAAACACTTTCGGGCCATCCGCGCCTAATGTCCCCACCATGAACTCGGGAACCCTTCTTTCCTTCCTCGCCGTCGACCTGCTGCTGGTGTGCGTACCGGGCGCCGACTGGGCGTACGCGATCTCGGCCGGCCTGCGCGGCCGCTCGGTGGCGTGGGCGGTGGGAGGGCTGGTGGCCGGGTACGCCCTGCACACGGTGCTGGCGGTGGCGGGGCTCGCGGTGCTGGTCGCGGGCGAGCCGCGACTTCTCACGGCGCTGACGGTGGCGGGCGCCGGGTATCTGGTGTGGCTGGGGTGGGGGGTGCTGCGCCGCCCCGGCGTCCCGGGCGAGACGGACGGGCCCGCCGAGACCTCCGCGGGCCGTGTCTTTCTCCGGGGCGCGACGATCAGCGGCCTGAACCCCAAGGGCCTGCTGCTCTACCTCTCGGTCCTGCCGCAGTTCCTGACCACCCGGGGCGGCCCGTCCGTTCCCGTCCAGACCGCCACCCTGGGCCTGCTCCACATGGCGTGCTGCGCCGCCGTCTACCTCACGGTCGGCATCGCGGCCCGCGCCGTCCTGGGCACCCGCCCGACCGCGGCCCGCGCGGTGACGCGCACGTCGGGGGCGGCGATGCTGGGGATCGGTGCGTTCTTGCTGGTCCAGCGCCTGGGGACGCTGTAGGGACTATCGCCGTACGATCCTGAAGAGCCGTATCTCCCGCTCCACCCGGGCCTGATACGTCGCGTACGGGGGCCAGAAGGCCAGTGCCGCCCTCCAGACCGCGGCCCGTTCCTCACCCTCCAGCAGCCGGGCCGTGACGGGGATGTCCGCACCCTTCCAGTTGACCTCGGCGTCGGGGTGGGCCAGAAGGTTGTGGGTCCAGGCGGGGTGGTCGGTACGGCCGAAGTTGGAGCCGATGAGGATCCAGCCGCGTCCGCCGTCCTCGGGCATGCAGGCGAGGGGAGTACGGCGGGCCTGCCCGCTCCTCGCACCGATCGAGGTCAGGATCACGCCCGGCAGCATCTGCGCGCTGAGCAGGACCCTGCCGCGGGTGAGGCGGTGGACGGCACGGTCGAGCACCGGCACGAGATGCGGGGCCACCTTGGCGAAGCCCCTGGTCGAGGACACCTTCTGCACCACGCGTTCGCCGATCACACCGCCACCTCCCGGCCCTCGAAGAGCCGCGCCGCGTCGGCCGCGTGCGCCCGCAACCGGTGCACCGGCCCGAACAGCAACTCGTCGCCGGAGGCACGCTTGAAGAACAGATGGGCCTCGTGTTCCCAGGTGAACCCGATGCCGCCGTGAAACTGGATCCCCTCGGCGGCGGCACCGCGCAACGCCTCCAGTCCCTGCGCGAGGGCGAGCCCGCCCACCCGCCCGCCCGTCTCCCGCCACCGCCCTTCCAAGGAGGCGCTTCGCGCCGCACCTCCTGATTCATGGGCGGCGCCCCACGCCGCGAAGTAGGCGGCCGAACGCGCGGCCTGGACCTGGACGTACACATCGGCCAGCCGGTGCTTCACGGCCTGGAAGGACCCGATGGCCCGGCCGAACTGCTCGCGCTGCTTGACGTGTTCGACGGTCCGTTCCAGCGCATGGCCGGCGGCCCCGACGGCCTCGCACGCGAGGACGGCGGCCACGGAATCACCGAGAGCCGCGAGCGCACCCGCCGCATCGGGCCCCTCCTCCCCCAGCAACCGCGCCTCCACGTCCCGCAGTTGGACGCGCGCCTGCGGCCGGGTCGCGTCCAGCGCGGTCTGCCGTACCCGGACGAGCCCGGCCACGTCCCCCGTCACGAGGAAGAAGAGGGTCCGCGAGCGGGCGAAACCGCCGGTGTGCGCGGCGACCACCAGGAGTTCGGCGCTGTGCCCATCCAGCACCTGGTCGACCTGCCCGTACAGCCGCCAGCCGTCCCCCGCCCGCCTGGCCTGCACGCCCCCCGCCCGGCCCCCGCCCGCCCAGTCGCCGTCACCCGTACCGGTGAGGGCGAGGGCGGTGCCGAGGGCCGTGCCCGGGACCGCGAGCGCGGCGGTGAGCGCGCCCGCGGCGATACGGGGCAGCAGGGCGGCGCGCTGGGCCTCGGTGCCGAGGGCGAGGATCAGGGGTGCGGCGAGAACAGCCGTGGCGAGGAAGGGCGAAGGGGCGAGGGCACGACCCGTCTCCTCAGCCGCCAGGGCGAGTTCGGTCACCGAGCAGCCGACCCCGCCGTACGCCTCCGGGAGGGCGAGTCCGGGCAGGCCGAGCTGGTCGGAGAGCGCGCTCCACAGGACCGGGTCGTACCCGGCGGGGGTGTCGAGGGCGGCGCGCAACTCCTCGGGGCCGCAGCGTTTGTGGAGCAGTTCGCGCAGGGTGCGGCGGATCTCGTCCTGCTCCGCGGTGAAGCCGGCATCCATGGCTACCTCTTCCCTGGCTACCTCTTCCTCGGGATCTGACGGTCCGTCATATTAGGAGGGTCGAAGCGATATGCACAGAGGCAGGAGACCTCTCATGACTCCCGGGAGCCGGAAAGTCGCCGTGGTCGGCGTGGCCCTCTCCGACTGCGGCCGCGTGGACGACGCGACCCCGTACGCCCTGCACGCCCAGGCGGCCCGCCGCGCGCTGTCCGACGCGGGGCTCGGCCGCGAGGTGGTGGACGGGTTCGCGTCCGCCGGGCTCGGCACGCTGCCACCCGTCGAGGTGGCCGAGTATCTGGGCCTGCGCCCCACCTGGGTCGACTCGACGGCGGTCGGGGGCTCGACGTGGGAGGTGATGGCAGCCCACGCGGCGGACGCGATAGCCGCCGGGCACGCGAACGCGGTGCTGCTGGTCTACGGCTCGACCGCCCGCGCGGACATCAGGGCGGGCCGCCGCACCGGCAACCTCTCCTTCGGCGCGCGCGGCCCGCTCCAGTTCGAGGTCCCCTACGGCCACACGCTCATCGCCAAGTACGCGATGGCGGCCCGCCGCCACATGGTCGAACACGGCACGACGATCGAGCAGTTGGCATCCGTGGCCGTACAGGCCAGGGCGAACGCGGCCCTGAACCCGGACGCGATGTTCCGCACCCCCATCACGGTGGACGACGTGCTCGACGGCCCAATGATCGCCGACCCGTTCACCAAGCTGCACTGCTGCATCCGTTCCGACGGCGGGGCGGCGGTGCTCCTGGCGGCCGAGGAGTTCGTACGGGACTGCCGTACCGCTCCGGTCTGGGTGCTCGGCACCGGGGAGCACGTCTCGCACGCCGCGATGTCGGAGTGGGAGGACTTCACGGTGTCGCCGGCGGCGGTGAGCGGGCGGCTGGCGTTCGGGCGGGCGGGAGTACGGGCGGAGGAGATGGACTTCGCGCAGATCTACGACGCCTTCACGTACATGACCCTGGTGACGCTGGAGGATCTCGGGTTCTGCGGGAAGGGGGAGGGCGGGGCGTTCGTGGAGAAGGGGCGGCTCAGGGTCGAGGGCGGGGAGCTGCCGGTGAACACGGACGGCGGCGGGCTGTCGGCCCAACACCCGGGAATGCGGGGGCTGTTCCTGCTCGTGGAGGCGGTGCGGCAGTTGCGCGGGGAGGCCGGGGCACGGCAAGTGCGGGGACGGGACGGGGAGTTGCCGCGGCTGGGGGTGGCGTCCGGTACCGGGGGCTGGTTCTGTTCCTCGGGGACGGTGGTGCTGGGCCGGGGGTGAGCCGCGGACGTCACCTGCGGACGGTGATCACGGCCTCGTCGTTGGCCGGATCCGGGTCCTGGCGACCGACGTACCAGGCGCTGCTGGTCGGCTCTTTGTCCTGGAGGCTCAGCCTGCCCCTGCCCGGTTCGCCCAGTCGCACGGTGAACTCGAACGTGCGGGACCTGCCCGGCTTCAGCGCGCCGATGTCGCAGGTGTAGGTGTAGCCGTTGCTCTTGCAGTAGGGCTCGTAGACGCCGTCGTCGTACTCGTCCATCGGCTGCTTCACCATCGTCATGCCGAGCGGCGGTTCGAAGATCAGCCGTGTGGAGGAGCCGCCGTCGGCGGGGCCGTTGTTGCGGACGGTCAGGTCGAAGCTGCGCTTGGTGCCGGGGGAGCCGTGCAGGTCGACGCCGAAGACCTCGTAGTCGGCGTGGGAGTCCAGGACCACGTAGGTACTTCCGCCGCCCTTGATGTAGGTGCCCTTCGTGGCCTTGACCGGTTCGGCCACGAGGGTCGGGCCGTCGCCGTGGTCGCCGCCCTTCTGGTAGCTGCCGTACTGCCCCGGCCCCATGTCCAGCGGCCAGACGTCATGACCGAACGAGGTGTACATGTCCGTCTTCGAGGCGCGCAGCTTCAGGGTGGGGCGGAGCACGACGGCCTCGCCCGGGCCGATCCGGAGGTCAGGAAAGGTGCACACCGCGACGTGACCGTGGGAGAAGCCCGGATAACGGCAGTTGGCGTACTCGTCCACGAACTCCATGTTGTTGGCGCTGAGTTCGAGTCCGAGACCCTTGACCGGTACCTCACCCGTGTTGCGGACGACGACGGGCTCGCTCATCTCGGCGCCGGGGCGGACGCCCTTGAGGTACGTGGGGGTCAGCACCTCGACCACCGGCTCACCCACGACGGCCCGGGTGCGGGCGGTGAGCTTCTGGCCCTTCTTCGTGGTGTACGTGAAGCGGACGGTGCCCTTGTCGCCGGCCTTGCTGCCCTTGGCGGCGACCGGCGAGACACGGGGGCTGTCGGACCAGTTGTCGTACTCGGCCCCGACCTCACAGACCACATGCGTGGAGCTGCCCTTGCAGTCCCCGCTCCTGCGCAGACGGACGGCGCCTTCCGCACCGGGCAGCACGTCCGCGGTGAGCGTGCGCACGCCCTCTCCCGGATCGTCGGCGGCGAGCAGGTGGAAGGGCTCCTTGTCGTGCGGGCCGGACTTGTCGCCGTCGGGGCGCAGGTAGAAGGTGTGGGGCGCGGTGATCGAGGGCGTGGCCGGGGCCGGGTTCGGGGTCTCGACACTGCAGGAGGCGAGAGCCGCGAGCACGACACCGGTGACCACCGCGCAGACCGAGCGTCTCAACACGTGGGTCAACCTACCGCCGCCCCGGGCCGCCCCGTGGACGGGGGAACACCTCACCGCGCAACGGGCGTTACTACCTGTATGGCCCTGACCCGTGCAGAACGCGAACAGTTCCTGGCCGAGCCGCACGTCGCCGCGTTGGCGGTGGACGCGGGAGAGGGGCGCGCGCCGCTCACCGTGCCGATCTGGTACCAGTACGAGTCCGACGGCACCGTGTGGATCATGACCGGGCTGAACTCCCGCAAGAACGAACTGATCGCTGCGGCGGGCCGCTTCTCCCTCATGATCGACCGGCTCGAACCCACCATCCGGTACGTGTCGGTGGAGGGCCCGGTGATCGGGACGACGCCCGCCACGATCGAGCAGCTCCGGGAGATCTCCGCGCGCTACCTGCCTGCCGAGAAGGTGGACGGCTACGTCGACTTCGCGTGGAAGAACCACGGCGAGCAGGTGATCGTCCGGATGCGCCCCGAACGGTGGGTGTCGTCGGACCTCGGTACCGTCTGAGCCGTGCCGCACGTGAGAATCGGCGTATGGGAACCGATCTCCACGACCTGCTGAGGTCACTGCGCGTATGGGACCCGGCGGTCACCGAGCTGCCGCCCTTCGACCCGGCGGCCGCCCCCGCCGAACCCCTTCCCCTCTTCACGACCTGGTTCGCCCAGGCGGTGGCGGCGGGACAGACCGAGCCGCACACCATGTCGCTGGCCACGTCGGACGAGGCGGGCCTGCCGGACGTACGGATCGTGATGCTGCACGGCGCCGACGCCGACGGCTGGTCCTTCGCGACGCACTCCACCAGCCGCAAGGGCGGTCAGCTGGCGGCCCGCCCGTATGCCGCGCTCGCCTTCTACTGGCCGGTCCTCGGCCGCCAGGTCCGGGTGCGCGGCCCGGTCACCGCCGCCCCGACCGCCGAGTCCCAGGGCGACCTCCACGCCCGCTCGACCGGCGCGCTGGCTGCCGCCCTGACCGGCAGGCAGAGTGAAGTCCTGGAATCCGTCGAGGAGTTGGCACGGGGGTCGCAGGCCGCCTGGGACCGTGCCCAGCAGGAGCCGGACGCCCCGGTCCCGTCCTGGACCCTCTACCGCCTGCGGCCGGACGCCGTGGAGTTCTTCCAGGGGGACGAACGGCGACGGCATGTGCGGCTGAACTACCGGCGCGGGGAAGGGGGTTGGTCGACGGAACTGCTGTGGCCGTAGAGGTTCACGCCGTGAAGTCGTACACCGCGAAATCCGCCACCGGCCGGTACCCGATCCGTTGGTACAGCGCGTTGCTCGTCGGGTTGGCGAGGTCCGTGAACAGCAGGACCTCGTCCGCGCCGGAGGCGAGCGCGGCACGGCTGACCTCGGCCGTCACCGCCCCGGCGTAGCCGCGGCCGCACAGGTGGGACGGGGTGTAGACGGGCGCGACCCGCACCTGACCGGCCACCATGGGGGTCGCTCCGGCCATGGAGACCGGGCTGCCGTCGGTGTCCTCCCAGAACGTGATCCCGCCGTAGGCGATGCGGAAGTCGGCCCACTCGCCCGCACGCGAGTCCGCCGTCCCGCCGATCGCCACCGAGAACTCGTCCTTCCAGCCAGCCAGTTGGTCACGGTCCCGCTTCTCGACGATCCTCGGCCGTCCCGCGGGAACGGGGCCCGGAACCGTCAGTGTGCCGAGCCGGTACAGCCGCTGGCTCTCGTGCAGCCCGGCCGTCGCTCCGGTGTGCCGCTGCCAGGCCTCCGCGAAGGCGACGGCGGTGGCGCGCTCGCCGGAGACACCGGGCAGCGGGTGGTCGGCGGCGGCCAGGTGGACGGCCAGGGCGTCGGCCTCCTCCGGAGTGAGGCGAGTGAGGTTCAGACGGAACGGAGGGGTGCGGAAGTAGACCGCCCGGACCTCACTCTCCCGCTCCAGCACACCGAAGACGGGCGCCACATCGCCGTACGCGTGCGGACCGCGCGTCCGCAGCGCCTCGGTCACCGTCAACGGCACGGTGTGCAGGGCGGGTTGCGAGTGCAGGAAGGTCCCGGCACGGGAGAGGAAGAGGTCGAGGTCGTCGATGCGGTGCCAGTCTCCGGGATGCATGCTCCATGATCCCGCGCGCCGCGACCCCGACGCCTCCGAATTTCACTCGACGATGCTCCAAGCACCGTCGAATCAAGGGAGTTGCGGTTCCGGATCCGTCCCCAACCGCCCGTGCAGATGCATGTCCCGGAACGCGTCGTGCCGCCCCGCCTCGAACATCGCCCCGCGCAGCGTCCCCTCGTACCGGTAGCCGCATCGCTCGGCGATCCGGCACGACGCCTCGTGCCCCACCGCGTGATCGAGCTCCAGGCGATGCAGCCCCAACTCCCCCAGCGCCCAGCCCGACGCCACAGCCAGGGCCCGCGTGGCGACGCCCCTTCCCCGCGCCTCGGGCAGGACCCAGTACCCCACACGCGCGTTGCTCAGCACGGGGTTGATGGCGTTGACGCCGATGTGCCCCAGGGGCGTACCGGTGGCGGCGTCGGCCACGCAGTACGAGGCAGCGGTCCCCTCCGCCGAACCCAGCGTCTTGGCGCGCAGTGACCTGCGCGCCGTCGCGAGGTCGTCGACCGGCCTGATCGGCGTGTTCCAGCGCCGGAACTCCGGGTCCGTGAAACCGCGCAGCCAGATCGCGACGTCGGCGTCGGAGTCGGCGTCCCACAGGCGCAGGCGTATGCCGCGGCCGTGCAGTTCGGGAAAGGGAGAAGCGGTGTGCTGCTCGTCGACGGAGGCCATCGCCCCATTCAAGTCCGTACGGCTCAGGTGCGCGGCCGGAACACCGGCGTCCTCTCCCGGAACACCACCTCCAGCTCCAGCCCCGCCCGCAACTCCCCCGCCCCGCACCCCACGACCTCCGTCATCATCCGCGGGCCCTCGGCGAGGTCGACGACCGCGGCGACGTACGGCACCCGCTCCCCGAAGGGCGGCAGGTCGTTGCGGTGGACGACGGACCACGTGTAGAGCACGGCCCGCCCGCTCGCCCGCTCCCACTCCACGTCCTCGCTCCAGCAGTGCGGGCAGAACTCGCGCGGGTAGTGGTGGGCCCGCCCGCAGGCCCCGCAGCGGCGGATCAGCAGCCGGCCCTCGGCGGCCGCGTCCCAGTAGGTCCTCGTGAAGGCGTCGGCCTCGGGCACGTCGAAGCGCGCGCCCATCAGAAGAGCCCCACCGCGCTGTCCAGCGACCAGGTCTGCCACGCCATCCCGAACAGCGCGACCACCGACATCAGCGCCATCATCGAGTTCTGCCCCTGCTCGGCCACCTCGTGGATCATGAGGGTGAAGTAGAGGACGTTGAGCAGCAGCCCTCCGACCAGGGCGATCGGGGTCAGGAATCCGAGGATCAGGCCCAGTCCCACGGCCAGTTCCGCGTACACGACCACGTACGCCATCGTCCGCGGTCGCGGTGTCACCACGACGTCGAAGCCGGACCGTACGGCGTTCCAGCGGTGCTTCGCCGCGATCTCCGCGGCCCACAGGATCCCGGTGCCCCGCTCGAACCACGCCTTCCTGTCCTTGTGCCGCCAGCTCTCCAGCCACCACAGGCCGAGGCCTATGCGCAGCACGGCCAGCCACTCGGCGCCACTGAGCCAGATCGCATCCATGGAATCTGACGGTACGTCAGATCCTCGGATCCGAAAACCCTGTGCGTCGATCGCGAAGCTGTGCATCCTCCATGAATGACGGCAGATTGTTGGCAATTTTGTCCACACCCCTATTACGTTCGCGGACGAAGGCCGAGAACCCCGAGGGAGACGCATCGTGAAGCACAGGGCAGTCAAGCGCAGGACCATCGTGATGGGCATCGGCGCCACCGCGGGCGTCGCCGCGGTGGGCGGCATCGCCCTGAACGCCCAGGCGTCGAGCGGCTCGAAGGCCTCGTCCTCCGCGGACGCCCTGACCTTCGATCCGGACGCGTACACCAAGCTGACGACGACGGTCACCGACACCGACGGCAACGACCACTCGGTGACGTACCACTTCTGGAAGGCGATCACCTACGTCGCCAAGCCGGTCGACGAGACCTACCAGTCCCTGATCGTCAGCGCCCCGGTCGAGATCGACGGCAAGGCGGTGGACGCGAGCGACGCACCGATCCTGTTCGCCAACTCGGTCGGCGGGTACATGCCGTCCTCCGTGGCGGACGCCACCGGTGTCGGCGCCGGAGGCATGTCCGGTGGCGGTGGCGCCCCCAGCGGTGCACCCACCGGCAGCGCCGCGCCCAGCGCCTCGGCCTCCAACGCGAACGGCAACACCAACGCCACCGGCGGCGCCACCGCCTCCAACCAGCTCCTGGCCCTGGCCGCCGGGTACGTCGTCGTCGAGCCCGGAGCCCGCGGCCGTACCCTCAAGAACGCCGGCGGCGAGTACTACGGCACCGCCCCGGCCGCGATCGTCGACCTCAAGGCGGCGGTCCGGTACGTGAAGGCCAACAAGGGCCGCATCCCCGGCAACGTCGAGCGGATCGTCTCCGCCGGCACCAGCGCGGGCGGCGCCCTGTCCTCGCTGCTCGGTGCGTCCGGCGACAGCCCGATCTACGAGAAGTACCTCAAGGAGCTCGGCGCCGCCGACGCCTCCGACGCGATCTTCGCGGTCGGCGCCTGGTGCCCGATCACCGACCTGGAGCACGCCGACGGCGCCTACGAGTGGAACTGGGGCGCCAACAAGCTGTCCACCGGCAAGCAGGTCGACCAGTCGGTCTCCAAGGAGCTGCAGTCGCAGTTCGCCGAGTACCAGGCCTCCCTCAAGCTGCGCGGCCTGAACCGCTTCGGCCCGCTGACCGCCCGCAACTACGACGCGTACCTGGTCAAGCAGTACCTGGAGCCCTCGGCGACCAAGTACCTGACCGCCCTCTCGGACTCGGCCCGCGCGACCTACCTGGCCGCCAACACCTTCATCACCTGGTCCGGCGGCAAGGCGACCTTCACCTGGGACGACTTCCTCACCCACGTCGGCGCCCGCAAGAAGACCACGCCGGCCTTCGACGCCTTCGACCTGTCGGCCGGCGAGAACAACCTGTTCGGCGCGGGCACCACCGAGAACCGTCACTTCACGGCGTACAGCGCCAAGAACGACACCACCGGGCTCAGCAGCAAGCGGGTCGCGAGCGACATCCCCGAGAAGCTGCACCTGATGAACCCGATGTACCACCTGGTGGAGAAGGTCAACGGGCGTCGCTCGAAGCACTGGTGGATCCGCCTCGGCACCAACGACTCCGACACCTCGCACGTGATCTCCGCCAACCTCGCGGCCGTCACGAGCGGCCTCGGCGACGACGTCAACCACCTCTACTACTGGGACCAGGGCCACGGCGCCAACACCGACCCGGGCGACTTCATCACGTGGATCGCCAAGGTGACGGGTCACAAGGGCAGGAAGTAGCTTCACAACCGGGTGGCCTACGTCACAGGTCCTACCCACTCCTCCTACGTACGTGATCAATCCGAAACCAATTCCCCTCTTGACCGAGACCCATCAACCCGGTGCGTGATTACGCTCGCGCACATGGCCGACTCCACACCGTCCGCGAGAACCTCGGACCGCCCCGTCTACGTCATCGGCGGCGGCCCGGGCGGTCTCTCCATCGCGTACGCGCTGCGCGCCCGCGGCATACGGGCCGTCGTCCTGGAGAAGTCGGAGCGTGTCGGGGCGGCCTGGCGCGGCCACTACGACCGCCTCCGCCTGCACACCACCCGCCGCCTGTCGGCCCTGCCCGGGCTGCCCATCCCGCGCCGGTTCGGACGGTGGGTGGCCCGGGACGACGTGGTGCGGTACCTGGAGAAGTACGCCGAGGTGCACGAACTGGAGGTCGTCACGGGCGTCGAGGTCTCCCGCGTCGAGCGCACCCCCGACGGCACCGGCTGGCTGCTGCACGCCACCGGGGGCCGGGAACTGACCGGCGCGGCAATCGTCGTGGCCACCGGCCACAACCACACCCCAAGCATCCCGGACTGGCCCGGTCGGGACACTTACGGTGGCGAGTTCCTGCACGCCGGCGAGTACCGCAATCCAACTCCCTACGCCGGTCGGGACGTGCTGGTCGTCGGCGTCGGCAACACTGGTGCCGAGATCGCCGTGGACCTGGTCGAGGGCGGGGCCTCGCGGGTACGGCTGTCGGTACGAACCGTTCCGCACATCGTGCGCAGATCTACCGCGGGATGGCCCGCACAGTGCACGAGCATCCTGGTGCGGCGGCTGCCGGTAGCACTGGTCGACCGGCTCGCCAGGCCCATGGCGAAGCTCAGCGTGCCGGACCTGTCGGCCCAAGGGCTGCCGCGCCCCGACACCGGTCTGTACAGCCGGGTCAAGGAGGGGGCGATCCCGGTCCTCGACGTCGGCCTCATCGACGCCGTGCGCGAGGGCCGCGTCGAGATCGTGGCCGCCGTCGACGGCTTCGAGGACGACAAGGTGGTCCTCGCCGACGGCAACCGCGTCTCGACGGATGCCGTCATCGCCGCCACCGGATACGTCCGTGGGCTCGAAGGCCTCGTCGGCCATCTCAACGTACTGGACGCCCGGGGCAGACCAGCAGTCCACGGCGCCCACGCCTCGAAGCACGCGCCCGGCATCTACTTCCAGGGCTACGCCAACCCGATCAGCGGCAATCTCCGCGAGATGGCGATCGACGCGGAGAAGATCGCGCGGACCGTCATGAAGGAGGGCGCGGGGACGCTGTCACGGCTTCCCGCCTGACGCCCGCCCGACGCCCGCCCGACGTAGGAATCATCAACTCCCTTATGTAGTCCTCCTGTTACTTGTGGGTCAGATGTGACAGGAGAGCTGTACCGCGCCCCCGTGCGGGGCCAGAATGTGAATCCTGCTCACCTTTCTGGCTCCACCCACCTCTCGCTCTACGACGGAGGATGCACGTGGCACGCGAAAGACAGCACAACTCCGGAGCTCTCTCCCGACGTTCCCTGCTCGGCGGTGCCGCCGCCGCTGCCGGAGCCGTCACCCTCACCGGCACCGCCGCCGGCCCGGCGTCCGCGGCGGCCACACGTGACGTGGACGTCGCGATCGTCGGCGGCGGGCTCGCCGGGCTGACGACCGCCCGTGACCTGGTGGCGGCCGGCAAGGCCGTGGCCGTTCTGGAGGCCCGCGACCGCGTCGGCGGCCGGGTCGTCAACCTGTCCCTGCCGAACGGCGGTGTCACCGAGGGCGGCGGCGAGTTCATCGGCCCCACCCAGGACCGCATCAAGGCCCTTGCCGACTCCCTGGGCGTGGCGACGTTCACGACCTACAACACCGGCAAGAACCTCCTCTACAAGGACGGCACGAAGACCCCGTACGCCACCGACGGCATCCTCGGCTCGGTCCCGCCGATCGACGCGGCGGGCCTCGCCAACGCCGCGATCGTGCAGGCGTCGTTGGACGACATGGCCAAGACGGTCCCGCTCGACGCGCCCTGGACCGCCGCGAAGGCCGCCGAGTGGGACAGGCAGACCTTCGAGAGCTGGCTGAACGCCAACGCGGTCATCCCCTCCGCCAAGTTCCTTCTCGACGTGGCGACGACCTCGATCTTCTCGGCCCAGCCGCGTGAACTCTCCCTGCTCTTCGTCCTCTTCTACATCGCGGCCGCCGGCAACGAGTCCAACGCCGGCACCCTGGAACGCCTCACCGACACCGCGAACGGCGCCCAGGAGTCCCGCTTCGTCGGCGGCTCCCAGCAGGTGCCGATCAAGCTGGCCGCCACACTCGGCGACCGGGTGGTGCTGAGCGCGCCGGTGCGGTCGATCGTGCAGTCCGGCAGCAAGTACGTGGTGACCGCGGACGGGGTGACGGTGACGGCGAAGAAGGTCGTGGTCGCCGTACCTCCCCCGCTGGCCGCACGCATCACCTACGACCCGCTGCTCCCGGCCTCCCGCGATCAGTTGAGCCAGCGGCTGCCGATGGGCTCGATCGGCAAGGCGATCGCCGTCTACGACACCCCCTTCTGGCGGGCCGACGGCCTCAACGGCCAGGTGGTCAGCGACTCCGGCGTGGTCCGCTCGACGTTCGACAACTCCCCGCCCGACGCCTCCTACGGCGCTCTGATGGGCTTCATCGAGGCCGACGAGATGCGGGCGTACGACGCCTCGAGCGTCGCCGAGGTCAAGGCCGCCGTTCTCAAGGACTACGCCACCTACTTCGGCGACAAGGCGAAGTCGCCCACGTCCTTCGTGCTGCAGCGCTGGGACAACGAGGGCTTCTCGCGCGGCGGCCCGGTCGCCTACGCGCCGCCCGGCGTGCTGACGGAGTACGGCGCCGCGCTGCGCAAGCCGGCCGGCGGCATCCACTGGGCGGGCACCGAGACCTCCACGTACTGGAACGGCTTCATGGACGGGGCCGTGCGGTCGGGCGAGCGCGTGGCCAAGGAGGTTCTGGCGGCGCTGTGAGCATGGCGAAGGCCCGGGTTCCCGACCGAACCCGGGCCTTCGCCATGTCCCTTGACCCAGGAGCCCCCTCTGCGACCTGCAAGAACAGTGACCAGAGCCGCCAGTTGCATGCACATGGGTTGAGTGGGGCAGTTGATTTAAGTTCCCACCAGTTCCTGACACGGCGTCAGTTCAGTAATCTGACAGTGCGTCAGTTATTGCGTCAGTCATTGCTGTCACACAGGAGCGGGCGGACCGATGCTTGGATCAACCCACGGCACCCTCACCACCGACTCCCGCCGGGCCCGGGCCATCGCCTGTGGCGAGCAACCCGGTCCCGCCGTCCACGGCAGGCCGGCCGAGGTCGACGACCTCGACGTCGGCGGCCGGCCTCTGTACGCCGACGTCCCCGATCTGGACCGGTTCTTCCACCCCGGGTCCGTCGCCGTGATCGGCGCCTCGGACGCCGAGGGACGGCCCAACACCGGCATCACCCGGCAGCTGGTGGCCTGGGCCGAGCGCGTCGGGGCGCGGCTGCACCCGGTGCATCCGAGCCGCCCGTCCGTCTTCGGCATGCCCTGTTCGCCTTCCGTCGCCGATCTGCCCGAGCAGGTCGACCTCGCCGTACTGCTGGTCGCCGATCCCCTTCCCGTGCTCGAGGAACTGGCCGAGGCCAAGGTGAAGTTCGCGGTCGCCTTCGCCTCCGGGTTCGCGGAGACCGGGGCGGAGGGCGCGGCCGCGCAGGAGCGCCTGGCGGCCGCCGTCGCCCGCTCCGGAATCCGCCTCCTCGGCCCCAACACCAACCTGAACGCCTTCGAGCGCTTCCGCGACGACCTCGACGGACCGGCCATCGCTCTGATCACCCAGTCCGGACACCAGGGCCGCCCCGTCTTCTCCCTCCAGGAACTCGGCATCCGTCTGTCCCACTGGGCGCCCACCGGCAACGAGGCCGACCTGGAGACCGCCGACTTCATCTCCTACTTCGCCGAGCGGCCCGAGGTCGGCGCCATCGCCTGCTACGTCGAGGGGCTCAAGGACGGCCGTTCCTTCCTGCTCGCCGCCGACCGGGCCGCCCGGCGCGGGGTGCCGGTCGTCGCCGTCAAGGTGGGCCGTACCGAGACCGGCGCCCGTACGGCCGCCTCGCACACCGGCAAGCTGACCGGCGCGGACACGGTGGTGGACGCGGCGATGCGGCAGTTCGGGGTGATCCGGGTGGACGGACTCGACGAACTCCAGGACACCGCGGCCCTGTTGGCCCGCGCCCGGCCGCCGCAGGCCGAGGGGGTCGTCGTCTACTCGATCTCCGGCGGCACCGGCGCACACTTCGCCGATCTGGCGACCGAGGCGGGCCTCACCCTGCCGCCGCTGTCGGAGGCCAGGCAGTCCGAGCTGCACCAGTGGATACCCGAGTACCTGAGCGTGGCCAACCCCGTGGACAACGGCGGGCATCCGGTCGGCGACCATCGCGGCCAAAAGATCATCGACGCGATCCTCGACGACCCGGCCGTAGGCGTGCTGATCTGCCCGATCACCGGCCCCTTCCCGCCCCTCAGCGACAAGCTCGTCCAGGATCTGGTGGACGCGGCCGAACGCACGGACAAGCTGGTCTGCGTCGTGTGGGGATCCCCGGTCGGCACCGAGCCGGCCTACCGCGAGGTCCTGCTCGGCTCCTCCCGGGTGGCCACCTTCCGCACGGTCGCGAACTGCATCACCGCCGTCCGCGCCTACCTCGACCACCACCGCTTCGTCTCCGACTACCGCTCCCCCTTCGACGAGGCCCCGCGCACCACCTCGCCCTCCTTCCGCAAGGCGCAGGCGCTGATGCGCCCGGGCCAGCAGCTGAGCGAACACGCGGCGAAGCAACTGCTGCGGGCGTACGGAATCCGCGTCCCGCGCGAGCAGTTGGTGACCAGCGCGGCGGCGGCCGTCCGCGCGGCGGGCCTGGTGGGCTACCCGGTGGTGATGAAGGCGTCCGGCGCGCAGATCGCTCACAAGACCGAGCTGGGGCTGGTGAAGGTCGAACTGACCTCGGCCAGCCAAGTCAGGGACGCCTACCGCGAGTTGACGGACATCGCGCGCTACGAGGAGGTCTCCCTGGACGGTGTCCTCGTCTGCCAGATGGTGGAGCGGGGTGTCGAGATGGTCGTCGGCGTCACGCACGACGAGCTGTTCGGGCCGACCGTGACCGTCGGGCTCGGCGGAGTGCTGGTCGAGGTGCTGCACGACGTGGCCGTACGGGTGCCGCCCTTCGGAGAGGACCAGGCGCACGCGATGCTCGGCGACCTGCGCGGGCGGGCCCTCCTCGACGGGGTCCGCGGGCGTCCCCCGGCCGACCTCGACGCGCTGGTCGAGGTCGTCCTGCGGGTGCAGCGCATGGCGCTGGAGCTCGGCGACGACCTCGCGGAGCTGGACATCAACCCGCTGATGGTGCTGCCCAGGGGGCAGGGCGCGGTGGCGCTGGACGCGCTGGCGGTGTGCCGATGACCGAGGTGACGCACGCGGTGGGCGGTCAGGTCTCGGCCATCACCCTCAACCGGCCCGAAGCCCTCAACGCCCTCACTCCCGGCGGGCGGGAGCTGCTCATCGAGTTGCTGGCACAGGCGTCGGCCGATCCGGACGTGCGGGCCGTGGTCCTCACCGGTACGGGTCGCGGCTTCTGCACCGGGGCGGATCTCCGCGGGGCCTCCACCGCTGGCCCGCGGCTCCCCGGGGTCGTGGCTCGCACCCTCCGCCTCGGTGCCCAGCGTCTGATCGCCGCCGTCCTCGACTGCGAGAAGCCGGTGATCGCCGCCGTGAACGGCACGGCGGCCGGCCTCGGCGCCCATCTCGCGCTCGCCTGCGACCTCGTACTGGCCGCGGAATCGGCGCGGTTCATCGAGGTGTTCGTACGGCGGGGTCTGGTCCCGGACGGCGGCGGGGCGTACCTGCTCCCGCGCCTGGTCGGCCCGCACCGGGCGAAGGAGCTGATGTTCTTCGGCGACGCGGTCTCCGCCGCCGAGGCCGAGCGGCTCGGGCTGGTCAACCGGGTCGTCCCGGACGGGGAGTTGGACAAGACGGCCCACGAGTGGGCCGCACGCCTCGCCACCGGCCCGACCCGCGCCCTGGCCCTGACCAAGCAGCTCGTGAACGCCTCCTTCGACTCCGACCGCGCGACCGCGTTCGCCGCCGAGGCGGCCGCACAGGAGATCAACATGACGACACAGGACGCGCAGGAGGGCGTACGGAGTTTCGTGGAGCGCAGAAGCCTTGAGTTCAAGGGGCGTTGACCTTCCCATCTGACGTACCGTCAGCTTCAATGGAGGGGTGATGGGACACGCAGGGGCGGCCGCCGCCGCCGTCCGCTACCTCAGCTCGGCCGGGGCTCCGGCGCCCCTGGAAGCGCTGCCGCGCCCGGAGTTGCGCTGCGTCGGCGAGCACGAGCGCGCCCCGGTCGACCAGGCCGAGTTCCGCCAGGTCCTCGGCACCTTCGCGACGGGCGTCACCGTGGTCACCGCACCGGCCACCGACGACACCGTGGGCCCCGCGGGCTTCGCCTGCCAGTCCTTCTCGTCGCTCTCCCTCGACCCGCCCCTGATCGCCTTCATGGTCGGCCGCACGTCGACGACCTGGCCACGCATCGCCCGCGCTGGCACCTTCTGCGTCAACGTCCTGAGCGCCCGACAGGGCGACCTGTGCCGCGACTTCGCGAGAAGCGGCACGGACAAGTTCGCAGGGGTGGCGTACGACGCGGCACCGGTCTCGGGGGCGCCGCGGCTGGCCGGTGCGGCAGCCTGGATCGACTGCACGATCCACGCCGTCCACACCGGTGGCGACCACCTCATCGTGGTCGGCCGGGTGGACGCCCTGGGCTCGGGCGAGTCCCCCGACGGACCGCTGATCTTCCATCGGGGGCAGTTCGCGCGGCTCGACGGCGCCTGACGCTCATCCCCTCCTCTTCAGGCCGGTTCAGGACACGGCCAAGGCGGGCACCGCCGGCTTTCGCCGGATCACCAGTGCCATCAGTGCCGCTGCCGCGCACAGTGCACCCGAGGCGTACCAGACCATGTCGTACGAGCCGAAGACGTCACGCGCCACGCCCCCGAGGAAGGCCACGAGTCCGGCGCCGACCTGGTGGGAGGCGAGGACCCAGCCGAAGACGATCGCGCTGTCGTCGCCGTACTGCTCGCGGCACAGGGCGACGGTGGGCGGGACCGTGGCGACCCAGTCGAGGCCGTAGAAGACGATGAAGAACAGCATCGGCGGGTGGACGCTGGGCGCGAGCAACATCGGCAGGAAGAGGAGCGAGATGCCGCGCAGGGCGTAGTAGACGGCGAGCAGGCGGCGCGCGTCGAAGCGGTCGGTGAACCAGCCGGAGGCGATCGTGCCGACCACGTCGAACACGCCGATGACCGCGAGCAGCGAGGCCGCCGCCGTCACGGGCATGCCGTGGTCGTGGGCGGCGGGCACGAAGTGGGTCTGGATCAGACCGTTCGTGGAGGCGCCGCAGATCGCGAAGGTGCCCGCCAGCAGCCAGAAGGTGCCGGTGCGGGAGGCCGTGAACAGCACGGTCACGGCCCGGCGGGCAGCACCGCGCGCGGGCTCCGGCTTGGGCACGAACTCCTTTGCGCCGTACGGCTTCTGACCCACGTCCGCCGGGTGGTCGCGCAGCAGCAGCCAGACGAAGGGGACGACCGCGAGGGCGGCGAGGGACACCGTGACGGCCGCCGGGCGCCAGCTGTGCTTCTCGACGATCCAGGACAGCAGGGGCAGGAAGATCAGCTGGCCGGAGGCCGAGGCGGCGGTGAGGATGCCGGTGACCAGGCCCCGGCGTGCGGTGAACCAGCGGTTGGTGACCGTCGCCGCGAAGGCCAGGGCCATCGAGCCGGAACCCAGGCCGACCAGCAGACCCCAGCACAGCATCAGCTGCCAGGCCGCCGTCATCCAGTACGTCAGGCCCGAGCCGAGCGCGATCACGGTCAGCGCCACGGCCACGACCCTGCGGATGCCGAAGCGGTCCATCAGCGCCGCCGCGAACGGGGCGGTGAGGCCGTAGAGCGCGAGGTTGACGGAGACCGCGGCCCCGATCGTGCCCCGAGACCAGCCGAAGTCCTCGTGCAGCGGGTCGATGAGCAGTCCGGGCAGCGAGCGGAAGGCGGCCGCGCCGATGATCGTCACGAAGGTGACGGCGGCGACGAACCACGCCCGGTGCAGTGACATTCTGCGGTTCCGCCGCGGGCGCGGCTTCTTGGAGGTCGGGGTTTCCTCTGCGGCGCCTGCGGCCTCGGTTGTCTGGGTCACGACATAGAGCTTCCAGGCTGGAAACCCTCCCATCGAGTGGCCCGAAGGACAGTGTTCGTTAGAATCGGGCCATGGACAGGACCACGGGTCACCGCCCGCACCGCGTAGTCGTCCTCGCCCTCGACGGCCTGCTCCCCTTCGAACTGGGCATTCCGCACCGCATCTTCGGACGCCCGAAGGACGCCCGGGGGCGGCATCTGTACGAGGTCGTCACCTGCTCGATCCGGCCACCGGGCCCGGTGCGCACGGACGCCGACTTCGCCATCGAGGTCGAGAACGGCCCGGAGGCCCTGGCCACCGCCGACACCGTCATCGTCCCCGCGTCGTACGAACTCGGCCCGGTCTTCGAGCAGGGCGTGCTCACCGACGAGCTGGCCGCCGCCCTCGCGCACATCCGCCCCGGCACCCGCCTCGCCTCCATCTGCACCGGCGTCTTCGTCCTGGCCGCCGCCGGCTACCTCGACGGCCGGCGCGCCACCACGCACTGGGCCGAGACCGACCAGCTCCAGCGGCTCTTCCCGAAGGTCGACGTCGACCCGAACGTGCTGTTCATCGACGACGGCGACGTGCTGACCTCGGCCGGCGTCGCGGCCGGCCTCGACCTGTGCCTGCACATGGTGCGCCGCGACCACGGCACAGCCGTCGCGAACGAGATCGCCCGCCGCACCGTCGTACCGCCGCACCGCGACGGCGGCCAGGCGCAGTACATCCACCGTCCGGTGCCGGAACCGCAGGTGGCGACCACGAGGGGCGCCCGCGCCTGGGCCCTGGGACGCCTCCACGAGCCGATCCAGCTCCGCGACCTGGCCGCACAGGAGTCCATGTCCGTACGCACCTTCACGCGCCGCTTCCGCGAGGAGGTCGGCGTCAGCCCCGGCCAGTGGCTCACCCAGCAGCGCGTGGAGCGGGCCCGGCACCTGCTGGAGTCGTCCGGCCTGTCCATGGACCAGGTGGCGCAGGACGCCGGATTCGGTACGGCGCAGTCGATGCGGCAACACCTCCAGGTGGCCCTGGGGGTGACCCCGACGGCGTACCGGCGGACGTTCCGGACGGGCGTCAGGACATGACCCGCAGAAGGCGGCCGTCAGGCAGCCGGAGCAACACCTGACCGTCAGAAGGTGAGCACGCCGCGCGCCACCCGCCCCGCCTCCGCGTCGGCCTTCGCCTTCTCGAAGTCCTCGACGGGGTACGTCTCCGTCACCAGCTCGTCCAGCAGCAGCCGGCCCTCCCGGTACAGCTCGGCGTAGACGGCGATGTCCCGCTGCGGGCGCGAGGCCCCGTAGCGGCAGCCCAGGATGGACTTGTCCAGGTACATGGAGGAGACGAGGAAGGACGCCTCCGCACTCGCCGGAGGAACACCGAGGAGCACCGCCTGTCCATGCCGGTCCAGCAGATCGATCGCCTGCCGGATCAGCTCCACCCGCCCGACGCACTCGAAGGCGTGGTCGGCCCCCGTGGGCAGGATGTCCTTCACCCCGTCCGTCGACGTCAGGAAGTGCGTCGCCCCGAACTGCCGGGCCACGGCCTCCTTCGCCGGGTTGGCGTCGACGGCGACGATCCGCAGCGCACCCGCGATCCGCGCGCCCTGGATGACGTTGAGCCCGACACCACCGGTGCCGATGACCAGCACGCTGTCCCCGCGATCCACGCGCGCGCGGTTGAGCGCGGCCCCCACGCCGGTCAGCACCCCGCACCCGATCAACGCGGCGGAGGGCAGCGGAATGTCCTGGGGAATCCGGACCGCCTGCACGGCCTTCACCACGGTCCGTTCCGCGAACGCGGAGTTGGAGGCGAACTGGTAGAGGGGCCGCCCGCCTTGGACGAACGGCTGCCCGGGCCTCCCGATCGCCTTCCGGCACATGGTCGGCCGCCCCCGGTCGCACTCCGCACACGTACCGCAGTTGGCGAGCGTGGACAGGGCCACATGATCACCGGGCACCACGTGCGAGACCCCTGCCCCCACGGCCTCCACCACCCCCGCCCCCTCATGCCCCAACACCACGGGAACGGGGAAAGGTATGGTCCCGTCCACCACGGACAGATCGCTGTGGCACAGCCCGGCCGCCGAGATCGCGACCAGCACCTCCCCGGGCCCTGGATCCCGCACCTCCAGGTCGTCGACGACCTCGACCCGCTTCCCGTCGAACACCACACCGCGCATCAGACGACCCCCTTGGGCTCCCTGGGCAGACCGAGCACACGCTCGGCGATGATCGTGCGCTGGACCTGATCCGAGCCGCCGTAGATCGTGTCGGCCCGGGAGAAGAGGAACAGGTGCTGCCATGCGTCGAGTTCGTACGGCGAGGAGGCCGACCAGTCCCGCGGCCCCACGCTCGCCGCCGCGCCCCGCACCTGCACCGCCAGCTCCCCGAGCCGCTGATGCCAGCCGCCCCACAGCAGCTTGGCCACACTGGGCGCCCCGGCGTCCCCCGAACTCCCCAGCGTCCGCAGGGCGTTCCACCGCATGACCCGCAACTCGGCCCACTGCCGCACGAGTCGCTGCCGTACGACGGGATCGGCGACGGCCCCCGTCTCCACGGCTTCCCGCACCACCCGCCCCAACTCCTGTGCGAACCCGACCTGCTGGGCCAGCGTGGAAACCCCCCGCTCGAACCCGAGCAGACTCATCGCGACCTTCCACCCCCCGCCCTCACCCCCGACGACATGCTCCGCACGCGCGCGTGCCCCGTCGAAGAAGACCTCGTTGAAGTCGCTCGTCCCGGTCATCTGCCGAATGGGCCGCACCTCGATGCGCCCCGGCTGGTCCATGGGCACGAGGAGAAAGCTCAGTCCGTGATGGCGCCGCGACCCGGCCTCGGTACGGGCCAGCACAAAGCACCAGTTCGCCTCATGAGCCAGCGAGGTCCAGATCTTCTGCCCGGTGATCCGGTACCACTCCCCCTCCCGTACGGCCGCGGTACGCACCCCGGCCAGATCGGAACCGGCATCGGGCTCGCTGTACCCCTGACACCAGAGCTCGTCCCCGGCGGCGACCGGGGGAAGGAAACGTGCCTTCTGCTCCTCGGTCCCGTGGGCGAGGAGGGTCGGAGCGAGCAGGTTCTCGCCGATGTGGCCAGAGCGAGGCGGCGCCCCCGACCGGGCGTACTCCTCGGCCCAGGCGACTTGTTGGGTCAGCGTGGCGGTCCGATTGCCATAGCCCGACTCGCCCCATCCGAGTCCGATCCACCCGGCTTCACCGAGGAGGTGCTCCCAGGCACGACGGTCCTGCTCGCTCTCAGCATGCTCGGCCAGCCACGTCCTCGCCTCTACCCGAAACGCCTCGTCCTCAGCGCTGAATCCAAAGTCCACGGGCCCTCCTTTTGGCGCCGCTCGCAGTCAGTGCCCTCAAGGGGCGCGGGGCTGTATCGATGTGCGGCTGAGCCGCGGGGCGCGACCAGCCACAACCAACCCGCAGCCGCCGCACAGCACATCCCCCCAGCTACTGGGCGTTCGGTCGGCTCCCTTCGCGCGCAGCGCGCTCCATCGCAGCCAACCGCTCCAACATCGGCATCGGATCGACACCCACCGACCCCGGCAGAAACGCTGCAATCCGCTCCGGCGACCACGAACCCTCGGCATAGGCAACCCGCAGCTCCCGCGGCTGAGCCCACACCGCCAGCTTCGGTCCGGCGATCGTGTACACCTGCCCGGTGATCCCCTGTTCCTTGGCCCCGTCCGACAGCAGATACACGACCAGGGCGGCCACATCCTCCGGCTCCCCGATCTCCGCCAACTCCATGGGCACGTTGGCCGACATCCGCGTACGAGCGACGGGCGCCACCGCGTTGGCACTCACCCCGTACTTGTTCAGGCCCAGCGCGGCGCTCCGCACCAGCGAGATGATCCCGCCCTTCGCCGCGCTGTAGTTGGCCTGCGAGACCGACCCCTGATGATTGCCGCTCGTGAACCCGATCAGCGTCCCCGCCCGCTGCCCCCGCATCACCGCCGAGGCCGCCCGGAACACGGTGAACGTGCCTTTCAGATGCGTGGCCACGACCGGGTCCCACTCCTCCTCGGACATGTTGAACAGCATCCGCTCACGCAGAATCCCGGCGACGCACACCACACCGTCCAGCCGTCCGTACGACGAGACGGCGACGTCGACCACCCGCTGCCCGCCGGCCATCGTGGAGACGTCGTCGGCGACGGCGACCGCTTCCCCGCCCGCCGCCTCGATCTCCTTGACGACGGCCTCGGCGACCTCGCTGGTCGGGGACGCGCCGTCGACCGAGACGCCGTAGTCGTTGACGACGACGCGCGCTCCCTCGGCGGCCGCGGCCAACGCCACCGCCCGCCCGATGCCCCGCCCGGCGCCCGTCACGGCGACGACCTTGCCTGCCAAGAAGTTCCCCACGCCCGGCCCCTTCCCGCGGTTTCTGACGGACCGTTAGATTTTACGACCCGTCAGATACCTGTAGACAAGCCCCGGGGAGGGCCCGATGTCAGAGCCGACATCACAACCGCCGTCACCGTCGACGCTCCATCCGGAGTTCCATGAGATCGCCAAACGCGTGAACAACTGGGGCCGTTGGGGCGCCGACGACGAGATCGGCACCCTCAACCTGATCACCGACGAGGTCGTCCGCGAGGCCGCCGCGACCGTCCGCACCGGCCGCCGCATCCCCCTCGCGCTGCCCCTGAAGCAGGACGGCGTGCAGACCGGGATGATCCCGGGGCGGGTCAACCCGCTGCACGCGATGGTGCAGATCAACCAGGAGCTGTTCGGCCCGGGCACGGTGGCGTGCAGCGACGACGCCGTGACCATGGGCCTGCAGTCGGGCACGCACTGGGACGCGCTGACCCATGTCTCGCACTCGGGCCGGCTGTACAACGGCCGCCCCGCCGGCACCATCACCCCGCACGGCGGCGCCGAGTTCAGCGGCATCGACAAGGTCCGGCACCTGGTCTCGCGCGGGGTCCTGCTCGACGTGGCACGCGCGCGTGGCGTGGACCGGCTGGAGGGCGGGCACGCGGTCACGCCGGAGGACCTGGAGGCAGCCGAGGACATGGCCGGTACGCGCGTGCGTGCCGGCGACATCGTGCTCGTACGCACCGGGCAGATCCAGGTGTACCTCGCCGGGAACAGGGAGGCGTACGGCTATCCCTCACCCGGCCTCTCGGTCCGTACGCCGGAGTGGTTCCACGCGCGCGATGTCGCCGCTGTCGCGAACGACACCCTCACCTTCGAGATCTTTCCGCCCGAGATCGAGGATCTGTGGCTGCCCGTGCACGCGCTCGACCTGGTGGAGATGGGGATGCTGCAGGGGCAGAACTGGAATCTCGAAGAGTTGTCCACAGCCTGTGGACAAGCAGGGCAGTACGCGTTCCTGCTGTCGGCGATGCCCGAACCCTTCGTCGGCGCGACGGGCACCCCGGTGGCCCCCGTCGCCGTTCTGTAAGGGCCCGCGTCACATCCTCCGAGCCCCTCCGAGGGGCCGTCGGCCGGCGGCGCGGTGCTCCCGCCCCGAGCACGGCACCACGCACCGCCGACCGACTCCGGCGTACCCGCCCCGGCTACTTGGCCCTGAAGAAGCCGACGCCGAATCACGACTCACACTCGCCGAGGGCTCCCGTCACCGAAGCCCTCGTCGTCCCCTCACGGCGAATCGCTGACCACAAGCGTGACCAAACGGACACGATGCGTCAACGCCCGTACGGGGATTTATTACTTAAGCCCTATTTGCCATGGGCGCGCACAGAAGCACATCCCGGCGCATCGCCTCTCGCGGACCATGACATGACGGCGGTTTCTGCACCCATGCACCGGAGCTGACGGACCTTCGGCGCCCGTGCGCCGGTCACACCGCCTCGAACGCCAGCCCCTCGTACGCCGAGGCGCCGCCCATGCAGGACTCCGCGGCCTCCCGGGACTGTGCGCAGCGGTCGAGTTCGCACCAGATGCGCTTGCCCGCGCCCTCGGGGCTCCAGCCCCAGCGGTCGGCGAGGCCGTCGACGAGGGCGAGGCCGCGGCCACCGGTCGCGTCGCCGTCGGCGCACCGGGGCACGGGGGCCCGGTCGCTGGTGTCGGCCACCTCGAGGCGGACGGTGGCCGACTCGGCGGCCACACCGGGCAGGGACAGCCGCAGGACGGCCGGACAGCCGGTGTGCACCACGGCGTTGGTGACCAGTTCGGAGACGAGCAGGATCAGCGTCTCGGCGAGCGGCTCGTCGGCCTCTATCCCGGACCCGGCGAGGCGCGAACGAGCCCACCTCCGGGCTCGCCCCACCTCTGCGGGGTCGGGCCGGACTTCCAGCTGCACCTGAAGCACCTGCACCGCTCACACCATCCGAACCGGCGGACACATGACCTCGCGCCACGCGCGCGCCGCAACGAGGGCCACGATCGTAGCCATTTTCTGCATGACCAGGACAACGGCCAGTGCAGAGCCCAGAGCAAGGGTCACGGAACGTGAATCCCTTACGAGACAGCATGGTTGACGTACAGTCACCCCAACAAGCGCTTCGGGCATATTCCAGCGCGAAGGAGTACCCGTGCGGCATACTGTGCGACGCTCGTTGCGGGGAGTCGAACAGGCGGGGACATCAGGCCCTCCCGCCTCGCGAGCAGCGGCGAGCACCGCCGGATCCGGAGCCGCCCCAGGGGCAACACCGGCATGGCTCGTGCTCGGAACCACTCGCATCCCACAGAAGGTACCGGAGCGGGACGCCGACTCCAGGACGTGACGGGTCACGCATAGGACACAACCCGATATCAACGCTCCGTAATTCCGGTATGCCACAATCCGCGACACTCGCGGGGGCTGCTTTTGCGACGCCCCAGGCCGACGCCCTTCAGGCCACCAGATCGGCCGCCAGCAGCTCCTCACTCTCCGTAGCTCCACCGCCACGCTGTGCCCGCACCCATGTGCGCTTCAGATGCAGATGCACCTCGCATTCCCAGGTGAAGCCCATGCCGCCGTACACCTGGAGGCAGTCGCGGGCGCCGCGGACGGCGGCCTCGTCGGCGAGCAGCCGGGCCGCGGCGATGTCGGCCCGGTCGGCGGTGACGGCGGCCGCGTAGACGGCGGCGCGGGCCAGTTCGGCCCGCACCAGCATCTGCGCGCACAGGTGCTTGACCGCCTGGAAGGCCCCGATCGGCTGCCCGAACTGCTCGCGCGTCCGGGCGTGTTGCACGGCCAGCTCGCACGCGCGCGTGGCGGTGCCGAGTTGCTCGGCGGCGGTGAGCAGGACGGCGAGGGGGTCTACGGCTGGTGTCCCGGGCACCCGGTGCAAGGGGGTCAGAGGGTCCACCGACCGCAGCGGTACGGCCCCCTCGACGTCCCCTGTCGTCCCGCGTACGACGTCCGCCTCGTCCAGCCACTCCACGAGTCCGCCGTCGACGGCCGTCACGACCGCCTCGCCGGTGGCCGCTCCCGGCACGTCACCGGCCGCGAGGTGAGTCGCCACCAGGGGCCCGGTCAGCAAAGCCCGCCCCGCCTCCTCGAACGCCAACACCGCCTCGGGCAGGCCGAGTCCGACCCCGCCGTCCGCCTCCGGCACCCGCAGCGCGAAGAACCCGGCGTCACCGAGCTCCCGCCACAGTGCCCGGTCCAGGCGACCGGGCGCGTCGACCGCGGCCCGCAGCGTCCCGCCGTCGAACCGCCGCGCCAGGAGCTCCCGCATCCCTTGCCGCAACGCCCGCTGGTCCTCGGTCGGTTGGAAACGCATCGGGGAGGTCACCGCCCTTTCGGCAGGCCCAGGATCCGCTCGGCCACGATGTTCTGCTGGATCTGCGAGGTACCGGCCGCAATGGTGTAGGAGAGGGACGAGAGCCGGTCGGGCATCCATGGCCCGTCGAGGTCCAGCGACCGGGGGCCCAGGACATCCGCCGCGGCGTCGTAGAGCTCCTGACGGGCGTGCGAGTACCGCAGTTTGAAAACCGAACCCCCGGCGCCGGGGACGCCCGAGCCCGCCTCGGCCTCGCTCACGTTCCACTGCGTCAGCCGCCACAGCGCCCGGAACTCGGCGTTCAGCCTGCCCAGCCGCCGTCTGAGCGCGGGGTCGTCCCAGCGTCCGTTCTTCCGTGCCTCGGCGGCGAGTTCGCCGAGCACGCGCCGGCAGGCCACGACCTCGCCCACGAACGCCGTGCCGCGCTCGAAGGACAGCGTCACCATGGTCACCCGCCAGCCGTCGTTCTCGTCGCCGACCCGGTTCGCGACCGGCACGCGCACCTCGTCGAGGAACACCTCGGCGAACTCGGCCGACCCGGCGAGGGTCCTGAGCGGCCGTACGGTGATCCCCGGGGCGTCCATGGGCAGGGCGAGCCAGGTGATGCCCCGGTGCTTGGGCGCCTCGGGGTCCGTACGGACCAACAGCTCGCACCAGTCGGCCACTTCGGCGTGCGAGGTCCAGATCTTGGATCCGCTCACCACGTAGTCGTCGCCGTCCCTACGCGCGCGCGTGCGCAGTGCCGCGAGGTCGGAACCGGCATCCGGTTCGCTGAAGCCCTGGCACCAGACCTCCTCGCCGCGCAGGATCGGCGGCAGCCAGCGCGCCCGCTGTTCGGCGCTTGCCTCGGCGGCGATCGTCGGCCCGGCGTGCAGCAGCCCGACGAAGTTCGCCCCCACATAGGGCGCGCCCGCCTTCTCGGTCTCCTCCAGGAAGAGCATCCGCGTGGTCGGGGAGGCGTCCCAGTGCACGTCGGCGTACCCCGCGTCGTACAACATCCGCTGCCAGCCGAGGTCGTACGCCCTGCGCGCGGGCCAGTTGTCCGGGGACGGCTTCGGCGGCAGCGTCACCAGCACCTTGCCGAGCCACTCCCGCAGCCGCGCCCGGAACTCCTCCTCCTGGGGCGTGTACGACAGGTCCACTAGCGGTCCAGGTCGAGATCGAGCATGCGGATCGCATTGCCCCGCATCAGCTTGTAGACCGTCTCGTCGTCGAGGCCCTTCACATGGTCGAGGGCGACCTCCTTGGTGTGCGGGAAGGTCGAGTCGACGTGCGGATAGTCGGTCTCGAAGGTGGCGTTGTCGCGCCCGACCACGTCCAGGGACGCGACGCCGTGCTTGTCGCGGAAGAAGCAGCAGAACATCTGCCGGTAGTAGTACGTCGACGGCGGCTCCGGGATCAGGTCCCGCACCCCGCCCCACGCGCGGTGCTCCTCCCAGACGTCGTCGGCGCGCTCCAGGGCGTACGGGATCCAGCCCATCTGCCCTTCGGAATAGGCGAGTTTGAGGCGCGGAAACTTCACCAGCACCCCGCTGAACAGGTAGTCCATCATCGAGGCCATGGCGTTGTTGAAGCTCAGCGAGGCCTGGACGGCGGGGGGCGCGTCCGGGGACGCGGCGGGCATCTGCGAGCTGCTGCCGATGTGCATGTTGACCACCGTCCCGGTCTCCTGGCAGACCGCGAAGAACGGGTCCCAGTAGCCGGAGTGGATGGAGGGCAGCCCGAGGTGGGTGGGGATCTCGGAGAAGGTCACCGCCCGCACCCCGCGCGCGGCGTTGCGCCGGATCTCCGCGACCGCCAGGTCGACGTCCCACAGGGGGATGAGGCACAGCGGGATGAGCCGGCCGCCGCTGTCGCCGCACCACTCCTCGACCATCCAGTCGTTGTAGGCGCGCACGCAGGCCAGGGCGACCTCCTTGTCGTGCGCCTCGGCGAAGGTCTGACCGCAGAAGCGCGGGAAGGACGGGAAGCAGAGGCTGGCCTCGACGTGGTTGAGGTCCATGTCCTCGAGGCGGGCCTTGGGGTCCCAGCAGCCGCGCCGCATCTCCTCCCGGGTGATCCCCTCCAGGGTCATCTCGTCGCGGTCGAACCCGACGGCGGCGATGTTGCGCTTGTACGGGAACTTCAGGTCCTCGTAGATCCACCAGTCGGTCGGCTGGCCCTCCGGGTCCATCGTGATCTGGTACTTGCCGGCGACGTAGGCGAGTTCGCCGATGCCGGCGGTGAGGGCCTGCGGGCCCCGGTCGCGGTATTTCTCCGGCAGCCAGGTCTCGAAGAGGTGCGCGGGCTCGATCACATGGTCGTCGACGCTGATGATGCGGGGCAGTTCGGTCATGGTCCCCTCCGCCCGGCACTGGCCGGTATCTGATGGGTCGTCAGATCTGCATACGCCCAGCAGGTTAGTCCCGCACCCCTGGACCGACAAGGCGCCGAGCCCTACGCTCTGCGCACTATCTGACTAGTCGTCAGCTTCATGAGGGGGCCGCCGCCGTGAACGACACCGCCCACGCGCTCAGCTCGTCCCGCACCCTCTGGGACCTTCTCGCCCGCCGCGCGGATCTCACCCCCGACCGCCCGGTCCTCCTCCAGGACGACCGCTCCCTGAGCTTCGGCGAGCTGCGCGCGCGTGCCGAGCGCGTGGCGGCCGGCCTCCACGACATGGGCGTACGCCCCGGCACCGTGGTCGCCTGGCAGCTGCCCACCCGCCTCGAGACGGCCCTGCTGTCCTTCGCGCTGGCCCGCCTGGGAGCCGTACAGACTCCGGTCATCCCCTTCTACCGGGATCGTGAAGTCGCCTTCGCGCTGCGGGAGTCGAAGGCCGAGTACTTCGCCGTCCCCGGCGAGTGGCGCGGCTTCGACCACACCGGGATGGCGCGACGGCTGGGAGCGAAGGGGATCTTCGAGGCGTACGACGGCGCCGACCTGCCCGACGGGGACCCGTCCGTGCTGCCCGCCCCGCCCTCCGACGGCACCTCGGTGCGCTGGATCTACTGGACCTCGGGCACCACCTCCGACCCCAAGGGCGTGCTGCACACGGACCGTTCGCTGATCGCGGGCGGGTCCTGCCTCGCGCACGCGCTGCACCTGTCGGCGGACGACGTGGGCTCGATGGCCTTCCCGTACGCGCACATAGCCGGGCCCGACTACACGGTGATGCTGCTGCTGTACGGCTTCCCGGCGGTGATGTTCGAGCAGTTCGCGCTGCCGGACGCGCTGGAGGGCTACCGCAGGCACGGGGTGACGGTCGCGGGCGGTTCGACGGCGTTCTACTCGATGTTCCTCGCCGAGCAGCGCAAGCAGCCGGGGTCGAAGGTCATCCCGTCCCTACGGCTGCTCGCGGGCGGCGGGGCGCCCAAGCCGCCGGAGGTGTACCACGCCGTCGTACGGGAGATGGGGGTGCAGCTCACGCACGGGTACGGGATGACCGAGGTGCCGATGATCACCATGGGGGCGCCGGACGACACCACGGAGAACCTGGCGACGACGGAGGGACGGCCGCCGGAAGGGATGGAGATACGGATCGCGCAGGACGGGGAGGTGCGGCTGCGGGGGGAGGCCGTGTGTCAGGGGTATCTGGACCCGGCGCAGACGGCGGAGGCCTTCGACGGGGAGGGCTTCCTGCGGACCGGCGACCTGGGGCACCTGACCGGGAGCGGGCATCTGGTGCTCACCGGGCGGCTCAAGGACGTGATCATCCGCAAGGGCGAGAACATCTCGGCGAAGGAGATCGAGGACCTGCTGGCCGCGCACCCGGCCGTCGGGGACGTCGCCGTGGTCGGACTGCCGGACGCCGAGCGCGGGGAGCGGGTGTGCGCGGTGGTGGAACGGGCGCCGGGCGCCGGGGAGTTGACCCTGGAGGTCGCGACCTCGTACCTGCGCGCGGAAGGGCTGTCGGTGCACAAGCTGCCGGAGCAGCTGGAGGTGGTGGACGCCCTTCCGCGCAACGAGACGCTGCGGAAGGTGCTCAAGTACAAGCTGCGGGAGCGCTACTCGGCCGGCGCTACTCGGGGACGGTGAAGTAGCGGGCGAAGGCGGGCACGATCTCGCCCTCCTGCACCCTGCCGTCTCCGTCGCTGTCCAGCGCGGCGGCCACGACCTGGGCGACCTCCTCGGCCACCCCCAGGATCCTCAGCACGCGCACGGTGTCCTCGACAGTGGCCGCCCCGTCACCGTCGGTGTCGGCTACGGCGAGGGCCGCGTGCAGGAAGGGACGGGCGATCTCGGCGAACCGGTCGGGGTTGTCGCGCAGGCGCTTGAGCGCGCCGTACACGAACTCCTCGCGGGTGATGCGCTGGTCGCCGTCCCGGTCCGCTATCCCCGCCATGCCCTGCCAGAACGCCTCGGCGCCGATGTACAGCGCCTGCCCCTTGTCGGAGCGGGCCGCGGTGCCGAACTCGGTGAGCAGCGCCTTGGCCGCCACGTTGAAGTCCTCGCGGTCGATATAGCCGTTGCCGTCCTGGTCGAAGGTGGCGAACCGGGCGGCGATCCTGCGCTCGTACTCGCTGCTGACCATGTCTTTTCGGGCCGCCTCACGTCATGTCGGGTGCATCTTCGACGGAGCGTACGACGCGCGGGGCCCCCGGGGCGCGGGAAAGCGGCGCTTGTGCCAAGACCGGGGGAATTTCGGGACAACTGTGTGGCAGATGCTGCGGCGGCCCTACGCGGAGAGCGGCCCGGCCTCCTCGGTGAGCGCCTCCTCCACGCCGGCGTACACGTCGAACAGGCGCCGGACGCCGAGCGCGCCGAGGACCCGGTTGACGTGGGAGCCGTCGACCGCGCCCTGCGCCGGGAGTATCAGCCGCAGCCGGCCCTGGCAGGAGCGGATCAGACGGCGGGCGGCAATGAGCACTCCGACGCCGCTGGAGTCGCAGAAGAAGACGTCGGAGAGGTCCAGCACAAGGCAGTGGCGGCCCTCGGCCACGACGTCGTGCACGCGTTGCCGCAGCGTGGGCGAGGTCACCAGATCCAGTTCGCCCGACACCTGGAGCACGGCCCACTCTTCCTGCTCCACGCAGGTCACCTTGAACGTCACCACCATGCCCTTCACTCGCCGGACCCCCCGCAAACGGAAGCCGTACCTTCGCTTCCTTGCAGCGCGGCTGCCCAGCGGCCGTTCCCTGAAACACAGGGGCAGAAACGGAAACCGATCGGAATAGGCTTGTTTTAGTCACCTTCGATCCTGTTCGATCAGATGTGAACCGGGTAGGTGAAGGTCCACTATCACCAGCGGCTGGTCAAGGGGCGCTCATTGGCACAAAGGGGCGTGCGCCGTCGGAGGTGCCGACTACATTCGAGGAGACGGTGGACGCAGGCTGGGCGAAGGCACGGGGACGGGCAGGGGTGAGGGGGCCGTATGGCGAAGAAGGACGCACCGCCCCGCTGGGACCGCAAGATGCAGCAGCGACTCGCACGCGGTGAGGCGGCCGCCCTCGGCGAGCTCTACGACCGGTTCGCCTCGCTCGTGCACGGCCTGGCCCACCGCGTCCTCGGGGACGAGCGCGCGGCCGACGGCATCACCCGCGACGTCTTCGCGCACGTCTGGGAGCACCCCGAGGCGTACGACCCCAAGCAGGGCCCGCTGCGTTCCTGGGTCGCCACGCTGACGCACCGCCTCGCCGTTCAGCGGCTGCGCGCCACCGAGACCGCCGCGCTGGCCCAGGGCTCGGGCGGCTCCGCCGAGGAGCTGGAGCGCAAGGTGCGCCGCGCCTCGGTCGCCGCCCGCGCCGACTACATCGTCACGTCCATGCCCGCCCCGCTGCGCGCCGCCCTGGAGCTGGCCTACTTCCAGCGCCGTGACTACCGCCAGACCGCCGTCGACCTCGGCGTCACCGAGGACGAGGCCCGCCGCCGGCTCCGCCTGGGCCTCCAGCTCCTGTCCACCGCCCACGACGCCGGCGCACCCGGGGCACCGCCCGGTTACGGGGGTGCCGCATGAACGACGCAGGCAACGCGGACCGCTTCGAGCACGGGGAGTTCGAAGACAGGGGCAAAAGGGACGAAAAGGGCGAACAACAGCAAGAGGGGTACGGCATTCCGGGCGGTCCTGCGAACGGAAACGGCATCGGCATCGGCAACGGCCAGGACCCCGACCAGCCGCCCCGCATACCGATGCCCCGCGCCTCCGTGGAGGACGGCGAACGACCGCTGCCCACCCTGGAGGACCTGGGCGACCCGGCGCCGCGGCCCGCGCCGCTCGTCCTGGAGCACCACGTCCTGAAGTCCCTCCTCGGCGCATGGGCGCTGGCCGCCTGCTCGCCGGACGAGACGGCGGCCGTCGAGGAGCACCTGGGCGACTGCGGCTCCTGCGCCGACGAGGCACTGCGACTGCGCGGGGCGGTCGGCCTGCTGCACCCGCAGGAGAGCCTCGACCTGGACCCGGCCCTGCGCACCCGCGTCCTGGACGGCTGCCTCGACCGGCGCCCGCCGCGCATCCCGGTGCCGGACTGGGCGGCTCCGTACGACGCCGAGACGGCGCGCCTGGACGCCCTGCTGCAGGACATAGGGGATGCCGAGTGGCACGCGCCCGTGCGGCTGCGCTGGTTCGAGAGCGACGGGCCGACGAGCCGGCGTACGACCGTCGCCGGGGTCATCGCCCATCTGCTGACGGTCGACGGGCTGGTCGCGGTCGCCCTCGGCCTGGACGACCCGCTGGGCGACGCCGGCGCCGAGGGCCCCACGCCCCAGGCCCGCACCGAGGCGTACTGGCGCACCTCGCACTACCCGCCCACCCGTTCCGTCCGGGCACCCTGGCGGGAGCAGACCCACGACCTCGTGCGCACGGTGTCGTTCACGGGCGGCAGCTCCGGGTCCGCGCGGCTGGCGGTCTCCTACGGCGACTTCGAACTGCCGCTGCACGACGCGATGCTGGACCGGGCCTTCGAGTGCTGGGTGCACGCGGAGGACATCGCCGAGGCGGTCGACTACCCGTACGGGCCGCCCTCACCGCGCCACCTGCACCGCATGATCGACCTCGCGGCGCGGGTCCTGCCGGACGTACTGGCGGCCCGCCGCCAGGCCGGTCTGACGGCGCTGCCCCACCACCGGCACCTCGGCCTGGCCGGCGAGCCGGGCCGCAGCCTGCGCCTGGAGATCGAGGGTTCGGGCGGCGGCGAGTGGCTGATCCCCCTGGACTCCCCGGCGGCGGTCGGCTCCGCGGAACGGGAGGTGGCCCATGTCGCCCTGGACGGCGTGGAGTTCTGCCGTCTGGCGGCGGGCCACGTGCCTCCGGCCGAGGCGGCGGCGGGTCAGCTCGGCGACCGCGAGGCGATCAGGGATGTGCTGTTCGCTGCGGCGTCGTTGAGCCGGATGTAGGGGCGGGTTCGGGTTCGTCGGCCGCTGCGGGTCCCCTGAAGGGGCGCGGGGAACTGCGCGAGAAACCACGACGATCCCGCACTCGCCCGACGGCAGAACCCCCCGAGCTACTGGGCGAGCTATGAGGGCGCGCTGCTAGGCGAAGACGACCGTCCGCCGCCCGTTCAGCAAAATGCGCCGCTCCGCATGCCACTTGACGGCCCGCGCCAGCGCCTGGCACTCCACGTCCCGCCCGATCGCGACCAGTTGGTCCGGCGTGACGTCATGCCCCACCCGCTCGACCTCCTGCTCGATGATCGGCCCCTCGTCGAGGTCGGCGGTCACGTAGTGCGCGGTCGCCCCGATGAGCTTCACACCCCTGGTGTGAGCCTGGTGGTACGGCTTCGCACCCTTGAAGCTCGGCAGGAAGGAGTGGTGGATGTTGATGATCCGCCCGCTGAGCTGCTTGCACAGGTCGTCCGAGAGCACCTGCATGTAGCGGGCCAGGACGACCAGTTCGACGTTCTCCTCGCGCACCAGCTCCAGGAGCTGCGCCTCGGCCTCCGCCTTGTTGTCCTTCGTCACCGGAATGTGGCGGAAGGGAATGTTGTACGACCCCACGAGCTCCGCGAAGTCCGTGTGGTTGGAGACCACGGCCGCGATCTCCACCGGCAGCGCGCCGATCCGCGCCCGGAACAGCAGGTCGTTCAGGCAGTGCCCGAACTTGCTGACCATCAGCACGACCCGCATCCGGTCCTCGGCCCGGTTGATCTGCCAGTCCATGTGGAAGGCGTCACCGATCGCCGCGAAGCTCGCCCGCAGCTTGTCCACGGTCACCGGCGCCTCCGCCGAGAAGTGGACGCGCATGAAGAACAGACCCGTGTCGTGGTCGCCGAACTGCTGGCTGTCCTCGATGTTGCAGCCCGTCATGAAGAGGTAGCTCGACACGGCGTGCACGATGCCCTGCTTGTCCGGGCAGGAGAGGGTGAGGACGTACTGATCGGCGAGGGCCGCCGCGGCTCGGGTGGACTGATCGGTCATGCAGGACAGGGTCTCATGACCGGGCAGACCGAGCGGAACGCCGTCCGCAGGGCGGACCTACGCGGACCCGGCCCCCAAGGACGGGCTCACGCCGACCGGGTCATGATCCGCAGCACCTCGAGCGTGCGCGGCGGCACGTCCGGGTCGTCCCCGTCGGCCGCGGCCATCCGCACGTGCGCGTCCCGGGCCGCCCGCACCGCCTCCGGCCAGGCGTGGTTCTCGACGTACGCGGAGACCGCGGCGTCCGGCCCGACCTGGTGCATGATCCGCAGCACCCGCAGCACGGCGGTGTCGACGAGGGCCGCCTCCTGGGAGTCCCGGAAGATCGTGCCGACGTACTTCTCGGCGGACCAGTTGTCCAGCCAGGTGTCCTCGACGAGGCGGTACACGGCGTCGGTGACGTCCCCGTACCCCTCGACACCGGCCAGCCAGACGTTCTGCTGGAACTGTGGGTCGGAGAGCATGTGCAGCGCGGAGCGCACATTGCTGCGCCAGCGCCACCATGGCATGTCGTTCAGTGGCATGTCGCCCATGGTGGACGAGCGACGGCCGCGACGGGAAGAGTTCTCCGAACCTTGCACGGTCACCGATCGTACGTTCTTTCGCCCGGGCGCCTCACCGACCCCTGCAATTCACCTTCACGTCACCAGTCCATAACCGAGGGTCACCCCCGGGTTGGCGATGTGGCGGAAGCGTGTGTGCCCATGACCGGCAGGCGACACAACCGCGGCACCTTCTTCCCCACACGCACCCGGCCTCGCAGAGCCACCGCTCTGTCGGCGGGGGTGCTGGCCGCGTGTGCGTCACTCGTCGCCGGATGCGGGGTCATCCCCGGTGCCACGGGGGGCTCCGGGGATGACTCGATCACGGTGATGACCTGGGCCCCGGAGCAGACCAGCGCGACCAACAAGCCGGGCATGCCCGCCTTCGCGAAGGCCTACGCCCGCTGGGTCAACGCCCACGGCGGCCTCGACGGCCGCAAGCTGAAGGTCCTGACCTGCAACGACCACAACGACAGCGTGGCCGCCGCGAAGTGCGCCACCACCGCCGTCAAGCGCAATGTCGTCGCGGTCATCGGCTCCTACAGCCAGTACGGCGACTCGTACCTCCCCACGCTGGAGAGCGCCGGCATCCCCTACATAGGCGGCTACGGCGTTACGACCTCCGAGTTCACCAGCCCGCTGTCCTACCCCGTCAACGGCGGCCAGCCCGCCCTGCTGGCCGGCCTCGGCAAGGAACTCGCCGCGAGCTGCGGCCCCGTGGCACTGATACGGCCCGACAGCATCGCGGGCGACGAGCTGCCCCCCATGCTCGACTCCGGTCTGAAGGCGGGCGGACACGCCGCCGCGGTCGACCAGCGGGCGGCGGACAACACCACGGAGTACTCGGGCCCCTCGCAGGAGGCGCTGACGGCCACGACCGGCGACCCGGCGAAGAAGGGGTGCGTGATCCCCGCGCTCGGCGACCGCACCGACACCTTCATGGACTCCTTCCGACGCAACCGCGACGACTTCCCCGCGGTGAAGACCGCCGCCACGCTCGACAGCGTCGACCAGACGGTGATCAACGAGTCCGGCGGGCAGTCGGGGCCGTACGAGGGGTCGTACGTCACCGGCTGGTACCCGGTGGCGAGCGATCCGCGCTGGGACGGCATGAAGAAGGTGATCCAGGAGCAGGCCTTCGGCGACAACCGCATCGACGCCGCGGACGCCGGGGTGCAGACGACCTGGATCGCCTACACCGTGTTCAAGTCCGTCGTCGCGTCCCTGGGCAGCGGCGACGTGACCTCCGAGACCGTGCGCAAGGCCCTCGACGACGGGCTGAAGGTCACCACCGGCGGACTCACGCCCACGCTGCAGTGGTCCTCCGACGGCTCGCTGGCCACCATCGGCTTCTCCCGCCTGGTCAACGCGAACGTCACGCTTCAGGTGGTGCGCCAGGGCCAACTCGTGGCGGCGAAGAAGGGGTTCGTCGACGCGACGAAGACGCTGGAGAACGCGGACGTGAACTGACGCTCACGTCCGCGGACCGTCGTCCGGTCGGGTCACAGCTGGGTCGGCTGGCGCTGGGTGAGGCCGTACGTCTTCGCGATCGCGTTCCACAGCTGGGCCGCCTTGACCTTCTGCTGGCTGGCGGTGCCGCTGGAGCGGTTGCCGGCCTGGGTCTGCCCGGTGGCGCGGGCCTGGCCCTTCCTGCAGCCCTTCTTGCCGCCGACCTGGTCGGCCCAGGCCGCGTAGTGGTTGTCGGCCGCCGCGGACGCCTGCCACGCCTTGGTGAGCGCGGTGGTCAGCGCGGCGTGGCTCGCGAGCTTGTCGACGGACAGGCCGGACAGCCGGGTGACCAGCTGGGTGCGCTGCTTGGCCGCGTCCCGCAGGTCGGAGGCCGCCTGAGTGAGGTTGTTGCAGCCCTTCACGTCGGCCACCGCCCGGATCACCGAGGCCCGGCTGTCGCCGCTGTCGGCCAGCAGCTTGTCCAGGGCGACGGCCTGCTGCTTGGCCGGATCGGCGGCCGGCGAGGCGGAGCCGTCGGTCGCCGGGGCCGTGGCGGAGACGGGCTGGTTGTCGTTCTTGCTGTCGCCCCCACCACCGGCGAGCAGCGCACCGGCGCCGACGCCGAGCACGACGATGCCGACACCGATGGCGGCGATGAGCGGCACCCGCGACCCGCTCCGGCCGCCGCGGCCACCCCGACCGCCGTCGCCCGGCGGGGCGTACGAGGGCTGGGGCTGGGCGTATGCGGCCTGCGGGGGCTGCTGCTGCTCGAAGCGCGGCATTTGCTGGGTGGCCGCGGCCGGGGGCTCACTGCCCGGCCCACTGCGGAACAGGTTGTCGAACTCGGCGGGCGGCTGCCGTTCACCGCTCTGCGGCATGCCGTACGGCGCTCCGGCGGCCTGGTCGGTCACGGGCGCGATGTACTGCGTGGCCTCCGCGTCGGGCCCGGACACGGGCGGCAACGGCCCGGCACCGGCCTGCGGCGCCCGCCCCAGGAACTGCGTCTGCTCGGAGACCGGTCCGCCCCCGCCCACCTCGGGCGGCAGCGCTCCCGGCGCGACGGGCGGTATGTACTGCGTCGCCCCTTCCGCGTTGGATGCAGCGGCGACGGGCGGTATGTACTGGGTGGCGCCGTCGTCCACGGCAGGAGGAAGAGGAGCCGCGGGAGAGCCGTAGGCACCGGGGCCGGCGGGCGGCAGGGCCGCACCCGGGGCGGAAGCGCCGTACGTCTCGGCGGGCGGCAGGGAATGGTTCGCCGGCGGCTGCGCTATCGCGGGCTGCCCGCCGTACGACGGAGCCGGAGCGCTCTCCGGGGGCAGCGGCTGGGACGGCTCGGACGCGGGCGCACCCCACTGGGCGGGGGGCGGCGGCTGCTGCTGGTCCGGTGCGCCCCACGCCTGGGCCTGGGCCTCCGGCCACCCCTGGCCCGGCGGCGGAGCCGGGCTCTGGTGCTGGTCGGGCCCCCACGGCGTACCCCAGGCCTGCCCGCCGGGCGGAGCCGCGGCGGGAGCCTGCGGGCCGTTGTACGAACCGCTCTGCGAGCCGTCGTACGAGCCCGTCTGCACACCGTCGTACGAGCCCGTCTGCACGCCGTTGTACGAGCCGCTGTACGAGCCGGTCTGCTGCCCGGCGTACTGGCCGGCCTGCGGGCCGCCGTACTGACCGGGCTGCGGGCCGACCGGGCCCTGTGCGCCCAGCATGCCCGGCAACAGCGGCTCGCCACCGTCGGAGGGCAGCACGATGCCTTCGCGCGCTTCGCGCGGCGAGGGCTCCTCGCCCTGTCCACTCTGCGTCACCGGGACTCCTACGAATGGGGGACCTTCGGAATCGTCGGCTCACGCTACCGGGTCCCCCAAGCCGCGGGCCACGCAGCTCAGGCCTCAGCCTCCTTCCCTGTGACAGCAGTAACAAATCGGCTCTACAGACCGCTGTATATGTCACCCTTCGGGCCTGCTCCCGGACGGCAACCGGCCGTTTCCCGCAGATTCACGCACCGGCCGCGTCCCGGGTTCACGCCGCCGCCTGCAACTCCATGCGCGCCCCGAACTCCCTTACCACCGGCTCGTCCCGGTACGGCTCCAGCCGCTGCTGGAAGTCCTCGAGGTACTCCGCGCCCCGGTTGGAGCGCAGGCCCTCGAGGAGCTCCACGGCCTTCAGCCCGGTATTGCAGGCCTGCTCGATCTCGCGCTGCTGCACCTGCGCCGTGGCCAGCAGCACATAGCCGATGGCCCGCCTGCGCGCCTTCGTCTCGGGCAGCGCGTCCAGCGCCTCCTGCGCGCGCCGCGCCGCCGCCTCGGCCTGGCCGAGGTCCCGGTGGCAGTGCGCCAACTCGTCGGCCAGATAGGCCTCGTCGAAGTGCGCGATCCACGCCGGGTCGTCCCCGGACGCGGCGTCGGCCCCTTCCAGCGCCGTGACCGCCCGCCCGGACGCCGCCTGGGCCGAGCGCGCGTCACCCATCAACGCGTGCCCGCGCGCCTCCGCCGCGAAGAACATCGCCTCCGCGCGCGGTGTCACACGCCCACGCACCCCTTCCTGCGCCGCCCGCGCCAACTGCGCGATCTCGCGCGGGTTTCCGAGCTGCGCGGCGAGGTGGCTCATGGAGGCGGCGAGGACGTACCCGCCGTATCCGCGGTCCCCGGCCGCCTGAGCCAGTCGCAGCGCCTGGATGTAGTACCGCTGCGCCAGGCCCGGTTGGCCCGTGTCGATCGCCATGTAGCCCGCCAGCTCGGTCAGTCGGGCCACGGCCGCGAAGAGATCACGCCCCACCGCCTCCCGGTACGACCCCGCCAGCAGCCCCGAGACGACGCTGTTGAGGTAGTGCACGACGACCGGGCGCACATGCCCGCTGCCGTACTGATGATCAAGATCTACGAGCGCCTGCGTCATCGCGCGCACGGCCGCCACGTCGGACTGCCCCACCCGCGGTCCCGCCGAGCGCGACACCTGTGAGTCGGGCGAGGAGATCAGCCAGTCACGGCTCGGCTCGACGAGCGCGGACGCGGCGACGGACGAACCGGACAGGAAGTCCCGGCGCCCCACATCGCTGCGCCACAGCTCGCAGACCTGCTCGATGGCTCCCAGTACGGTCGGCGAGAACTGGAGCCCGACACCCGAGGCGAGGTTCTTGCCGTTGGCCATGCCGATCTCGTCGATCGTGACCGTACGGCCGAGTTTGCGGCCCAGCGCCTCCGCGATGATCGCCGGGGCGCGCCCGCGCGGCTGCTGTCCGCGCAGCCAACGGGCCACGGACGTCTTGTCGTAGCGCAGGTCGAGGCCGTGCTCGGCGCCGCACATGTTGACCCGGCGGGCGAGCCCGGCGTTCGAGCACCCCGCCTCCTGGATGAGCGCCTGCAACCGTTCGTTCGGCTGTCGCGCGACGAGAGGCCTTGCGGCCATGGCGTACCCCCTGGGAACAACCCCTGAAGCGAAAAGATCCGGCCGTGAAGATCAATGCCCCGCGGACATACGTAAGATGCGAGGCTTGCGCGGATTGCCGGGGTAAAGGCTGATGCCGCCCCCACACGTGGCTACCCAGCCCACGGCGAGGTTCCTCCTGCGCGCCCCCACACATGCATCCATGCGCCCCAGATGCGGAATCAATGCTCCTCCCCCGCGCGCGCTACGGCCGTAACCCGAGGTGGGTGCGGGAGTTGAGTTCATCGTGGAAGAGACGATCGCGGGCACCGAAGCCGCTCAGATTCCGAAGCAGCGTGGGGAATCGCTGCAGGAGACCGCCGTACGCTACGCCGAGGAGCGCCACTGGGACGTCTTTCCCGGCACCTGGCTGGAAGCCGTCGACGGAGTGCAGCACTGCTCCTGCGGCGACGCCGCGTGCGCCGCGCCCGGCGCGCATCCGGCGCGTGAGGACTGGGCGACGCAGGCGACGGGCAGTGCCACCGTCGCGCGCCGGATGTGGCAGAAGCAGCCGGCGGCATCGATCCTGTTGCCGACGGGGCGCACGTTCGACGCGATCGAGGTGGCCGAGACCGCGGGGTTCCTCGCGCTGGCGCGCATGGAGCGCATGGAGTTGACGCTCGGTCCCGTGACCTTGACGCCGGACCGCCGGATGCACTTCTTCGTGTTGCCGAGTGCGGCAGTGAAGATGCCGGAGCTGGTGCGGAAGCTCGGCTGGTCGATCTCGTCGCTCGATCTCGTCACGCTCGGCGAAGGGGCGTATGTGGCTGCGCCGCCTACGCGGTACAGGTCGCGGGGGGCCGTTCAGTGGGCCTGCCGGCCCACGCCCGCGAATCGGTGGCTGCCGGATGCGGAGGAGTTGATCTCGGCGCTCGCCTATGCGTGTGGGCGGGATCGGTAGTCGCGCGACTGCGGGTCGTGTCGGGTTGCTCGCGCCCACACGGCGGAGCCGCTCATCGCCACAGTCCCGCGCCCCTGGCGTCGGCCGGCCCACCGTAGGGTTCTCGCATGACGTCGGGAGCAGTGATGGGAACAGCCGCCGTACGCGTACAAGGACTCTGGAAGCGGTTCGGGCAGCAGGTTGCCGTTGCCGGGATCGATCTGGAGTTGCCCGCGGGGAAGTTCATCGGGCTCGTCGGGCCGAACGGGGCCGGGAAGACCACCACCCTCTCCATGGTCACCGGGCTGCTGCGGCCCGATCAGGGGAGCGTCGAGGTCGTCGGGCACGACGTGTGGCGGGACCCGGTGGCGGTGAAGGCGCGGATCGGGGTGCTGCCGGAGGGGCTCAGGCTGTTCGAGCGGCTGTCGGGGCGCGAACTGCTCGGCTACAGCGGGCGGTTGCGCGGACTGCCCGGCGCCGAGGTCGACAAGCGGGCCACCCAGCTCCTCGACGTGCTCGACCTGGCCGGCGCCCAGCACAAGCTCGTCGTCGACTACTCGACCGGCATGCGCAAGAAGATCGGGCTCGCGGCCGCGCTCCTGCACAATCCCGAAGTGCTCTTCCTGGACGAGCCGTTCGAGGGCGTCGACCCCGTGTCCGCCCAGACCATTCGTGGCGTCCTCGAGCGGTACACCGCCTCCGGCGCCACCGTCGTCTTCTCCTCCCATGTCATGGAACTCGTGGAGTCCCTGTGCGACTGGGTGGCCGTCATGGCCGCCGGTCGCATCCGCGCCCACGGCACGCTCGCCGAGGTGCGCGGGGAAGCGGCTTCGCTGCAGCAGGCGTTCCTCGAACTCGTCGGTGCGGGCGTCCGCGACACCGGGTCGAGCCTGGACTGGCTGGGCGGCGGGGCGCGATGACGGGCAACGTCACTCCCGTCGTCGTACGCCTGAAGCTGTCGCTGCTGCGCAACGGACTCAAGCAGTCCGGCGGGCGGCGGGCCGCCTATGTCGTGTCGGCCGTCGTCGTGGTGCTCTTCGGGGCGCTGCAGCTGCTCGGCCTGATCGCGCTGAACGGGAACGCGCACGCCCTTCCCGTGGTCGCGCTGCTGGTGGCCGTACTGGCGCTGGGCTGGGCGGTGATGCCCCTGTTCTTCCCGAGCGGCGACGAGACGCTCGACCCGACGCGCCTGGTGATGCTGCCGCTGCGGCCCCAGCCGCTGGTCCGGGCGCTGCTCGCGGCCTCGCTGGTGGGCATCGGGCCACTGTTCACGCTGTGCCTGCTGGTCGGTTCGGTGGTCGCGGTCGCGCACGGCGCAGCGGCGTACGCCGTCGGTGTCGTCGCCATCGTCCTCGCGCTGCTGGTGTGCGTGGCCCTGGCGCGGGCCGTCGCCGCCGCCAACATCCGCCTGCTGACCAGCCGCAAGGGCCGTGATCTGGCGGTGCTGAGCGGGCTGGTCGTCGCCATCGGGGCGCAGCTGGTCAACTTCGGGGCGCAGCACCTGGGTTCGTCGGGGCTCTCCCCACTCGACCCGGTGGCCGACGTGCTGAAGTGGGTGCCGCCCGCGTCGGCGATCGGCGCGGTGGATTCCGTGAGCGAGGGCTCCTACGGCGTCGCCATCGTCCAACTCGCTCTGAGCGCAGCCGCGTTGGTGGCCCTGATCGCCGTATGGACCCGCCATCTGACCCGTCTGATGACCTCACCCGACGGGTCGACCCTCCAGTCCGCCTCCGAACCCGCCGCCCGCGACCGGACCTCTGGCGGCCTCGCCCGCCTGCTGCCCTCCCCCAGTGCCAAAAGCCTGGGAGGTACCCCCAGCCGCACCGGCACGGTCATGGAACGCAGCCTGCGCTACATCTGGCGCGACCCCAAGACCAAGGCCGCGTGGGTGACCTCGCTCGCCATCGGCCTGATCGTGCCGGTGTTCAACGCGCTGCAGGGCACCGGCTCGATCTACTTCGCGTGCTTCGCCGCGGGGATGCTCGGCATCCAGATGTACAACCAGTTCGGACAGGACACGTCCGCGTTCTGGATGGTTGCCACGACCATCTCCTCCGCCCGCGACGCCTACGTCGAGCTGCGCGCGCGGGCCCTCGCCCTGCTGGTGATCACCCTGCCGTACGCCACGCTCGTGACCGTCGTGACGACCGCGATGCTCGGCGACTGGCCCCGGCTGCCCGAGGTGCTCGGCCTGTCCTTCGCGCTGCTCGGCGCGATGCTGGCGACCGGCGCGTGGACGTCCGCCCGTTTCCCGTACTCCATCCCGCAGGAGGGCTACAAGAACGTGGCCCCCGGACAGACCGGCCTCGCCTGGATCTCGATCTTCGGCGGCATGGTCTCGGCGGCCCTGCTCTCCGCCCCCGTCATCGTGGCGACGATCTGGGTGAACGTGGCCAAGAACGGCGACGACTGGGGCTGGCTCCTCCTACCGGTAGGCGCGGCATACGGCATCGCCATCACCCTGGCAGGCCTGCACCTGGCAGCCCCACGAACCGCAGCCCGCCTACCGGAAATCCTGACGGCGGTGAGCAGGGGCTAGCAGGGCGCCTTCGGCGAGGCGGCGCCTCCCGCACCCGCACTCAGGCAGAACCCCCGAGCCACTGGGCGCCCCGCCCAGCCTCACGCAGTGAGCACCGCGTCCAGAAACGGCTCAATCGCAGCCCGCCAGGCCTCCGGCTGGTCATAGTGCACAAGATGCCCCGCATCCGCGACCTCCGCATACGCCCCGAGCGGCAGCACCCGCACCATCTCCTGGGCCTCGGCCCGACCCAGCTCACCGTCGAGGCCGCGGACCACCAGGGCCGGGCACCGCACCTGGGTCAGCTCCTCCCAGTGCGCGTCGTACACGAAGGTCTCGCGGGAGCTAAGCATCTGCTCGTGGTCGAAGACGGGCCGCCAGCCGTCGGGCGACTCGTGCATCACCTCGGCGTAGAACTCCCCGCGGGACGGGTTCGGCCGCTCCACCCAGGGATCGTCCTCGCCGAACCACTTGCGTACGTCGGCGAGGGTGGCGAAGGGGACGGGCCACGCCTTGAACCAGTCCGCCCACTCGCGCTGCGTGGCGGCGCCGAGCGCGGAGGCCCGCATGTCGCAGATGATCACGCCCCGCACGAGATCGGGCCGCTTCGCGGCGAGCTGCCAGGCGGTCAGCGCGCCCATGGCGTGACCGATGAGGACGGCCGGGGTGAGGCCGAGCTGCTCGAGAGCGGCCTCGGCGTCCTCGACGTAGGCCTCACGCGTGAAGGAGGCCTGCGGCGGCTTCTCGCTCTGGCCGTGACCGCGCTGGTCGAGCGCGACGGCGCGGTGCCGCTCGGAGAGCCATCGGGCGGTGGACGCCCAGTGCGAGGCGCGGCCCATCAGGCCGTGCAGTAAGAGCACGCCGGGGGTGTGCTCGCTCACGGGCGGTCCGGCGTGTTCGGCGTGCCCGGCCCGCCCGTCGGAGAACTGTGCCGGAATCAGGGGATCCGCCACGCTTTTCGCCGGGTCGGTCTTGGGCGGGTCGCCGAACTCCCAGGCCGCGAGACGTACGCCGCCCGCCCCGGTCACGTCGATGCGTCGCGCCATGGTCCTGGCACCCCCCTAGCTCCGCTCGGACCGCTCGCTCCCGCTCGAGCCGGCCGGTCCTGTGAACCGTGTCCTGCCGTTGCCGTGCAGCTGCCTTTTTTTGCGCACCCTCTCCTCAAGCGCACATTCCGCGTGACCCGTCACTCGCAGATTATCGAATGGTTATTCGAAAATGCTGCCTCGGCGGGCAACACCCCTCGTACGAGTGACCTCGCCCAAGGAATGATCGCCGCCGCCGAGGGGAGATCTTCAGCGGGAGGCGGACCGCTCGGGGAAAACGGTCCGAGGGGGATGACCCTGGGAGCTCGGGGCTCCGGGTCAGCACAGGGGAGGACAGGCCCCGGCGCCGCACGGCGCCGGGGCTTTCCACACGTCTGCGGCACATCCTCCCGCCCCCTCCGGTCATATGCCTCACGCGACAGCCTCGCACGCAAAACGTCCGAGCGCTGCGATTTGGACGCACCGGACCTCGCCGTCGAAGAGTTCGACGAGAGGTCCGTACGGTGCCTCAAATGCCCCTGGAACACCGGAAGTTGACGTTCCTTCCGAGGTCCGGAACGGGGCGGAAGCAGTCCGCCGGCGAGGTCAGCGCTTGGCGACGAACACATGGGAGGCAACGTCCGCCTCCAGCTCGGCCGCCTCACCGCCGCTGCCCACCAGCACGCCGCCCGCCGACTCCGTCACGCTCACCACCGAACCGGGCTGCACGCCCGCCCGGCGCAGCGTGTACATCAGCTGCGCGTCCGTCTGGATCGGCTCGCCGATACGGCGCACGACGACCGTCTTGCCCTCAAGGCCCGGGTCGAGGTCCGCCAGCGACACCATGCCCTCGTCCAGGAACGGGTCCGCGCCGTCCTTCTCGCCCAGCTCCTCCAGGCCCGGGATCGGGTTGCCGTACGGCGACTCGGTCGGGTGCCGCAGCAGCTCGAGCACGCGCCGCTCCACGGCCTCGCTCATCACGTGCTCCCAGCGGCACGCCTCGGCGTGCACCTGCTCCCACTCCAGGCCGATCACGTCGACGAGCAGACACTCGGCGAGCCGGTGCTTGCGCATCACGCGCGTGGCGAGCCGGCGGCCCTCGTCCGTGAGCTCCAGATGACGGTCGCTGGCGACGGACACCAGGCCGTCCCGCTCCATCCTCGCCACCGTCTGGCTGACGGTGGGCCCGCTCTGGTCGAGCCGCTCGGCGATCCGGGCGCGCATGGGGACCACACCTTCCTCCTCCAGCTCGAGGATGGTGCGGAGATACATCTCCGTGGTGTCGATCAGTCCGGACATACGTGCCCCTCGGTGAGATCTGCCGGAAGCACGACAAGCTTCCCGGCGCGTGCGCTGGCCCTGGAGTCAATTCTGACGCATACCACTGACAACCGTGCCGCGCCGTTGAAACCAAGGGGTTACCGAGGGGTACTCGGGAGTAGCCACCCCCGTATTGACACGGCACTGGTCCAGACCGCACGGTGATCCGCGACACGGACTCCCCACGCCGCCCCGGAAGGACCCGCATGAGCGACGGCAAACTGGCCGACCAGTTCTTCGACGCCGCGATCAATCTCCTGCAACGGGTCCGGGACGAGGAGGCACAGTCCGTCACGGCGGCCGGCACGCTGCTCGCCGACACCGTCGAGGGCGGCGGACGCCTCTTCGCCTTCGGCGCCGGCCACTCCTCCCTCGCCGCGCAGGACGTCGTCTACCGCGCGGGCGGCCTCGCCCTGATGAACCTGCTCGCCGTACCGGGCGTCGTCGGCGTCGACGTCATGCCGGCCACGCTGGGCTCCGCCCTGGAGCGCGTCGACGGTCTCGCGAGCGCCGTCCTGAACTGCTCGCCCCTCCGCTCCGGCGACGCCCTGGTGATCATCTCCCTCTCCGGCCGCAACGCCCTCCCCGTCGAGATGGCCATGAGCGCCCGCGCGCTGGGCGTGAAGGTCATCGGCGTGACATCGGTGGCGTACGCCTCGGAGACCGAGTCCCGGCACGTCTCGGGCACCTATCTGCGCGACCACTGCGACGTCGTCCTCGACTCCAAGATCGCGATCGGCGACGCGGAGCTCACCCTCGACACCATCCCGGCGCCCTTCGCCCCGGCCTCCACGGTCGTGACATCGGCCCTGCTCCAGGCCGTGATGGCCACGGCGGCCGGCGCCCTGGCCGAACGCGGCATCGAGCCCCCGCTGCTGCGGTCCGGGAACGTGGACGGCGGCCACGAGTGGAACCGGAAGGTGATGGAGGAATACGGGGACCGGATTTTCTACCAGCGCTGAACGGTGCCTGGGCCGGTGCCTGCGCCGGTACTGACGGACGGGCCCGCGGGCGGACGGGCGGGGCGAACCCGCTTCACTCCCGCCCCGTGGCCACTGCCAGATCCAGGGCCGCCGCGATCCGCACGGCGACGTCCTCGGCGTACACCGCGTCCATCCGCTCGAACTGACTGCGCCCGCTCCCCCGCAGGAACGTCACGACGCCCAGCGTCCGGCCCCGGCTGCGCAGCACCGCGCACAGGGCGTGCACCGCGTCCGCGGGCCACTGGCGGGCCGCCGCCCACTCCCGTGCCTGCTCGGCCGGGACCGCGCCCACGCTCGCCCGTACCGACCCGATCCGCTCCACGCACTGCAGCGCCGGATGACCCTGCGCGTACCGCACCGGCAGCCCCGCCTGCCCGGTGAGCAGGCTCGGCCCCGGCGCTCCGGACGGCGTGGAGGCGACCCGGACCAGCCGTACGGGCCCCTCCGCCTCCCCGTCGGCCACCGCGCCGCCCGCCACCCGGTCGATCACCGCATGGTCGGCGAACCCGGCGAGCGCGAAGTCGAGATGGACCGTCGCCGCCTCCCTCGGGTTCTCGCACTCCGCCCCCGCCCGGGCCGCCCGGTGCAGCTGATTGGTCCGGAACCGCAGCAGCGCGGCCTCCTGCTCGCCCTGCTTGCCCTCGGTCACGTCCTGGAACAGCCAGGCCACGCCCAGCGGCACCGGCTCCTCCGCGAGCGGCGACGCCAGCCGTACGAAGCCGCAGCGCCAGCACCGCCGCTGGTCGCCCTCCGGCGTACGCACGCTCACCCAGATCTCGGCCGGCGCGGGCGGCGCACCCTCCGCGAGCACGTGCGTGAGCGCGCTCTCCAGCTCCTCCACGCCCTGGGCGAGCAGCTCCCCCAGGGGCCGCCCCAGCGCGGACGTACGCCCGATCCCGAGCGAACGCGCCGCGTGAGCATTCACCACGGCGGGCCGCAGATCGGCGTCGACGAGTACGACACCCCAGCTCGCGTCCTCGAACAACGCCTCGCTGAGCGCGATCGACCGCTCCAGATCGATCTGCGTATGCACCTCGCTGAAGGCGCAGTACACGCCCGCGGGCTTGCCCTCGGGGCCGCGCACCGCCGCGGACTGCGTCCGCACCAGCACCCGCCCGCCGTCCTTCGTCAGCAGCGCGAACTCGTGCACCTGCCGCCCGGGGGCCTCCATGGCGGACATCAGCCGCGCCTCGACCTCCTCGGCGTCCGCACTGCGTACGGCCCAGCCCGCGAACCCGTGCCGGCCCACGGCCTCGGCGGCGGTCCAGCCCAGGATCCGCTCCGCCTCGCGGTTCCAGTGCGTCACGACGCCGTCCGCGTCGAAGGCACACAGGGCCGCATCCATCCCGTCGAGCAGCGCGGCCAGCAGATCCGAGCCGTCAGGACCTACGGGACCGGCCCTCTCGGGCTCATCCGGCCCCAGCTCGTCGGTGGTCCCACTACGCCGGGAAGCACTCACCTGGACCCCCTGCCAAGCTGCGTCCGCACCTACGGCGCGTCGGTTCGCTCACTCGCAATCATCTAACTGGAACGTGACGCAGCACACACCGAGTTCCACAAGATTGAAGGAATCGTTGTAACACTCGCCGCGACCTATGATCCGGCCACCACCAGCCGAAGATCAATCCACAGATCGTTCCGGTCGTCCAGCACATACCGGTCGACTTCGACGAAGCCTCGCTTTTCGGCAAAGCGCAGACCGTCCCCGTTGGCCGCCAGCACACATGTCTCGATCACCTCGGCGCCCTGCACACGCGCGTGTGCCAGCCCCTTCTCGTACAGCGCCGCACCGAATCCCCGCCCCCGGTACGCGGGCAGCACGCGCGCGATGACGGTCGCCACGGCGTCCTCCCCCTCGGGCGGTCGCACGGTCGAACACCCGACGAGCCCGTCCCCGACGTACGCGTTCTCCAGCCGATATCGCCCGCCGCGCTCCCGCGCATCGTCGAGGGACATCGCGGCGGGCGGCACGATCGCGTTGTGCACGTACCGCCAGTCCTCGAGCATGACGTCGCCGTCCACCGGCTCTATTCGAAGATCAGCCACGCCGAGCGCCTCCCCACCGCGCGTACACCTCAATCTCGATCCTCATACGGGATCCGTGAGCCCGACGATCACCGAGAGACGATCACCGAGAATCGAGCGCCGCGAAAAAGTGGTTGATCGTGCGCCGACCGGTTCTTAGTGTGTCGGTTACACAAGAAGGGAGGTGGTTCGGCAGATGTATGAATACCGGACGCGTGAGGTGGCTGCGGGCTAGCGGCTCGCCACCACACCGAGTGCGGTGCCGGACCAGCACGGGAGAGAACCGTGCAGCCGGCCCAATCCCAAGCAGTCACCCGACCCGCGAGCTCGCCGGTACGTCCGGCCGGCTCCTCCGCCGAGGCGGAGGAACCAGAGCTCGCGGGTCGTCTGCGTTCCCTGGGTGCACGCAGTGCCCGGCCACCTCAAGGACTGAGCCGCTCCACCCGCCATCCCCCGTCCGCCTCCGCCACGTACCGCAACCGGTCGTGCAGCCGGTTCTCGCGGCCCTGCCAGAACTCCACCGTCTGCGGGGCGACCCGGAAACCACCCCAGTTCGGGGGGACCGGGACCTGCTCGCCCTCGGGGTAGCGGGCGGTCAGTTCGGTGTACGAGGCCTCGAGGTCGGCGCGGCTGGGGATCACGTTCGACTGGGCGCTGGCCCAGGCCCCGAGCTGGGAACCGTGCGGGCGGGTGCGGAAGTAGGCGGCCGTCTCGTCGCGGCCGGTGCGGCGGGCCAGGCCCGTGACGATGACCTGGCGGGCCATCGGGTGCCAGGGGAAGAGCAGCGAGACATACGGGTTCTCCGCGAGGTCACGGGCCTTGCGGGACTCGTAGTTGGTGTAGAAGACGAAGCCCTGCTCGTCGAAGTGCTTCAGCAGTACGGTGCGCGAGCCGGGGCGGCCCTCGGCGTTCGCCGTGGAGACGACCATGGCGTTGGGCTCGAAGAGGTGGGCCTCCGTCGCGGCCTGTTGGAACCAGTGCGCGAACTGCGCCACCGGAGTGGCGGCCAGATCGGACTCGGCGAGCCCCTCGGCCCGGTACTGCTTGCGCATCGCGGAGGGGTCGAGGGGGACGGCGTCTCGGTCGGTCACGCCGTCATCCTGCCGTATGGGCGGGTGCCGTCCGGCAAGGTGTCGGCCATCATGGTGTCCTTCACGAGGGAAGAGCTCCCATGGCACTGAGTGCCGCGAAGTCTCCCCAAGAGTGGCACTCGGGGATATCGTGCTGGTGCCGTTCTGGTTGAGTGACCAGTCGCACGGGGCATCACCTGGGTGGCCACCCAGGACCACGAGTCGCACGACGCGACCGGGGATCCAGCGGCCGGGCCGCCGTTTGCGCCGTACACACCTGCCGTACCCATCCGTCGTACACATCACGAGGAGCCGCCTGATGTCCGACTTCGTACCCGGACTCGAGGGAGTCGTCGCGTTCGAGACGGAGATCGCCGAACCGGACAAGGAGGGCGGCGCCCTCCGGTACCGGGGCGTCGACATCGAGGACCTGGTCGGCCATGTCTCCTTCGGGAACGTCTGGGGGCTGCTCGTCGACGGCGCCTTCAACCCCGGTCTGCCGCCCGCCGAACCGTTCCCGATCCCCGTCCACTCCGGCGACATCCGGGTGGACGTCCAGTCGGCGCTGGCCATGCTGGCGCCCGTGTGGGGCCTCAAGCCCCTCCTCGACATCGACGCCGAACAGGCCCGCGCGGACCTGGCCCGCGCCGCCGTCATGGCCCTCTCCTACGTCGCCCAGTCCGCCCGTGGTCAGGGCCGGCCCATGGTTCCGCAGCGCGAGATCGACAAGGCGCACTCGATCACCGAGCGCTTCATGATCCGCTGGCGGGGCGAGCCGGACCCCAAGCACGTCGCCGCCGTCGACGCCTACTGGACCTCCGCCGCCGAGCACGGCATGAACGCGTCGACCTTCACGGCCCGCGTCATCGCCTCCACCGGCGCGGACGTGGCCGCGGCCCTCTCCGGCGCCGTAGGAGCGATGTCAGGACCGCTGCACGGCGGCGCTCCCTCCCGTGTCCTCGGCATGATCGAGGAGATCGAGCGGACCGGGGACGCCGAGGCGTACGTGAAACAGGCTCTGGACAAGGGTGAGCGCCTGATGGGCTTCGGGCACCGCGTCTACCGCGCCGAGGACCCACGCGCGCGCGTGCTGCGCCGCACGGCCCGCGAGCTGGGCGCCCCGCGCTTCGAGGTGGCCGAGGCCCTGGAGAAGGCCGCCCTGGCGGAGCTGCACGCCCGCCGCCCGGACCGTGTCCTGGCGACGAACGTCGAGTTCTGGGCGGCGATCGTCCTCGACTTCGCCCAGGTACCCGCGCACATGTTCACGTCGATGTTCACCTGCGCCCGTACGGCGGGCTGGTCGGCGCACATCCTGGAGCAGAAGCGCACGGGTCGGCTGGTGCGGCCGTCCGCGCTGTACGTGGGGCCGGGCTCGCGGGGCCCGCAGGAGATCGAGGGATACGACGGCATCGCCCGCTGATTGCGGGTGTCTGAGCGGGTCCTTGAGGGGCGCGGGCGAATCGGTACAACCCCGCGCCCCTGGAGGGCGTCGATCACGCCGGGGTCAGCAGGTTCGCGTGGTGTCGTTCGGCCACCAGCGGGTGGGCCCTCAGTTTGCCCTTCAGCTCGTTGAAGCCGTACTGGGCGTAGAGCGGGTTGGCCGGATCGTCGGTCGCGCCGGGTGCGGTGGACGCGTACGGAAAAGGCAACGGCTCCACGCGGGCGTCCAGGCGCGGGTTGTAGAAGAAGGGCACCGAGAACCGCTCGGTGGCACCGGGAGGGCTCACCACCCGGTGATTGGTGGCGACCAGGTAGCCGTTGGTCGCCACCTCCAGCAACTCGCCGAGGTTGACCACGAAGGCGTCCTCCAGGGGCGGCACGTCATGGAACAGCCCGTCGGCGCGCTGCACCTGCAGCCCGCCGACCCGGTCCTGGAGCAGGAGCGTCAGGAACCCGTAGTCCTTGTGGGCGCCCACGCCCTGATCCCCGCCGTCGCCGGCGCTCCCCGGGTACCGCACGAGCTTCAGATGGGGATGGGCGTGCGCGCCGAAGACCGGGTCGTAGAAGTCCGCGGGCGCGCCGATGGCGGTGAGCAGTTCGTGCAGCAGTCGCCGGGCGACCGTGCTGAGCCGGTCGATCCAGGCGAGCGCGGCGGTCCGCAGCTCGGGCAGGGCGGCGGGCCACTGGTTGGGGCCCTCCAGCCACCAGTAGGCGGGCTCGCCCGGGCCGGGGACGTGGGCGGGCCGCTCGGCGCCTATGTCGAGCTGGTCGCGCCAGTCCCTGCCGCCCGCGGTGCGCTCGTCGCCGGTGCGCGTGTAGCCGCGGAAGTGGGGCGAGTTGACGTTGTCGAGGGCGAGTCGGTCGGCCTCGGGGAGCCGGAAGAAGGCGTGCATGGCGCTCAGCAGCGCGTCGGTCTCGGCGCGTGTGACGCCGTGCCCGACGAGCTGGAAGAAGCCCACGTCATGGGCGGCGCTGTGCAGCTGGGCGTGGAGCAGCGCCCGTGCCTGGGGGCCACGGTCGGCGGCCGACAGGTCGATGATCGGGAGCTGGTGGTACGACGGGGTCGTCGCGGTGTTCGTCATGAGGTGCGTCCGCAGGGTGTACGGGCACGGGCAGCCGCCGAGGGTGGGGCGGGACCCGGAGTGCCGGAAGGGAGAAGACGAAGAGGGCTGGGTCAGGCAGAGCGCCGACAGCCCATGCTCGTGACGCGCACGTAGTCCACGTGGCGGCGTCGAACGAGCATCGGAAGCATGGGGCAAGAGTACTGCGGGGCGTCAGACACCGGTGCGGGCCAGGTCATGGGCCCCGGTGTTCAGCCCAGCGCCTCGTCCAGCAGGGCGGCCCACTGCTCCACGACCCGCTCCCGCCGACCCCCGTCGTCCGTGAGCAGGTTGGCCAGGCCCAGGCCGCGGGACATGTCCAGGAGGCCCTGGACGGTTTCGCGTACGCCGGGGCGGGACTCGTCCGCGGCCAGGAGGTCGACCGCTATCCGGTGGGTCTCGCGGCCGACGCGGGCCTCCAGTTCGGTGACCCGGGGGCGCAGTTGCTCCTCGTTGGAGGCGGCGACCCACAGGTGGAGGGCGGCTCGGAAGAGCGGGCCCGTGTAGAGGTCGACGAGGGCGGACACCACGGCGCGCCGGTCTCCGGCCGTGCCTTCGGGGAACAGGGCGCGCAGGGCCGTGGAGCGTTCCTCGGCGACGTATTCGACCGCTGCCGTGAAGAGGTCCTCGCGGGTCGGGAAGTGGTGCTGGGCGGCGCCGCGGGAGACGCCGGCGCGTTCGGCGACGACGGAGACCGTGGAACCCGCCCAGCCGTGCTCGGCGAGGCAGGCCACGGCGGCTTCCAGGAGCCGTTGCCGGGTGGCCCGGCTGCGGTCCTGCTTGGGCACGCGGTCGACGCGGTCGTCTGCGGTCACAGCACCCATGTCGGATCCCGTCGTTCCAGGAAGGCCGTCATCCCCTCGCGGGCGTGCGGGGAGGCGAACAGCCGGGCCGAGAGCGCGGTGAGGTCCGCGGCGTCCCGGTCGAAGGTCTCCAGCACCCTAGCTGTGAGCAGCTGTTTCGTCTCGGCCAGGGCCTCGGGGGCCGCTCGGCGCAGACCGTCCAGGACGGGGGCCAGGGTCGCGTCGACGTCCTCGTCCGGCTGCGCCGCCACCGTCAGGAGGCCGATGCGGGCCGCCTCCGCCGCGTCGAGGCGCTCGCCGGTGAGGTAGTAGCGGGCGAGGGCGCGGGGGTCCGTGCGCGGGAGGAGGGGGAGGGAGATGACCGCGGGGGCCACTCCGATCCTGACCTCCGTGAACGCGAACGTCGCCGCGGTGGAGGCCGCCGCGATGTCGCAGGCGGCCAGCAGGCCCAGACCGCCCGCCCGTACGTGCCCGTCGACGCGCGCGACGACCGGCTTGGGCAGTTCGACGATCTGACGGAGGAGACCCACCAGGGCGTCGGGGGGCGGGGGGTCGCGCAGGTCGGCGCCCGCGCAGAACGTGTTGCCGGTGTGGGTGAGGACGATCGCGCGTACGTCGCCGTCCTTGGCGCAGTCGGTCAGCGCGTCGGCCAGTTCCCCCACGAGTGCCGCCGACAGCGCATTGCGGTTGGCCGGGGAGTCGAGGCTCAGCGTCTCGATGCCACGCGCGCGCGTGCGTCCGATCAATGTCACGTCCGCTCCCTGAGTGCCCGCAGTTCCCGGCGCAGGATCTTCCCGGAGGCGGCCCGCGGGACGCCGTCGATGAAGGTGACCTGACGGACGCGTTTGTACGGGGCGACGCGTTCGGCGACGTACATCATGACCTCTCCTTCGGAGACGTCGGTCGCGTTCGGCTGGCGGACCACGTACGCGTGCGGGACCTCGTTGTTGTCGTCGTTGTAGACGCCGATGACGGCGGCGTCGGCGATGCCCGGGTGGGTCAGCAGGAGGGCCTCGAGTTCGGCGGGGGCCACCTGGAAGCCCTTGTACTTGATGAGTTCCTTGACCCGGTCGACGACGAACAGCCAGCCGTCGGCGTCCACATGGCCCACGTCTCCCGTGTGCAGCCAGCGGTCGGTGTCGATCATCGCGTCGGTGGCGTCGGGGCGGCCCAGGTAGCCCTTCATGACCTGGGGGCCGCGGATGAGGATCTCGCCGGCCTCGCCGATGCCGAGGTCCTTGTCGGGGTCGTCGAGGGAGACGATGCGCATCTCGGTGCCGGCGATGAGCTTGCCGACGGTTCCGGGCGGTGCGTCCTGCATGGCGTCGAGCGGTACGACGTGTGTGCCGGGCGACAGTTCCGTCATGCCGTACGCCTGGCCGACGGGCGGCAGGCCGAGCCGCCGCGAGCAGGCGGCGGCGAGTTTCGCGTCCAGGGGGGCGGCCGCGCTGGTGATGTGTTTCAGGGACGACAGGTCGTACTGCGCGACCGCCGGGTGCTTGGCCAGGGCCAGGACGATGGGCGGGGCGACGTACAGGCCGGTGATGCGGTGGTTCTGGATGGCCGCGAGGAAGGTCTCCAGCTCGAAGCGCGGCAGGACGACGACCGTCGCGCCCAGCCTCAGCGGCGCGTTCATCAGGGCCGTCAGGCCGTAGATGTGGAAGAAGGGCAGGACGGCGAGGATGCGGTCGCCGGGGCCGGCCGGCATGAGGGGTTCGAGCTGGGCGAGGTTGGTGGCGATCTGGCGGTGCGTGAGCATCACGCCCTTGGGGATGCCGGTGGTGCCGGAGGAGTACGGGAGGGCCGCGACGTCCTCGACGGGGTCGATGTCCACCTGCGGTTCCGGGGCGGCGGAGGCCAGCATGTCGATCAGCGACCGGTGTCCCGGCGCGCTGTCACAGACGAAGATCTCCTCGACGCCGCCCGCGAGTTCGGCGGCCCTGCGTGCCGTCTCCAGCAGCGGCGACACGGTGACGATCCACCGGGCCCCCGAGTCCTTCAGCTGCTTGCCGAACTCCTCGGCCGTGGCCAGCGGGTGCACCGTGGTGACGGTGGCACCCGCGCGCGTGGCCGCATAGAAGGCGGTCGGGAAGGCGACGGTGTTGGGGCTGTGCAGGGCGAGCACGTCCCCCTTGCGCACGCCCGCCTCGGCGAGCGCGGCCGCGATGCGCCGGTGGAAACGGTCCAGTTGCTCGTACGTGAGCGTGGTCCCGTCAGTCCCGTCGATCAGGGCGGGCGCGTCACCGTACTCGGCGGCCCGCCCCAGGACGGCCTCGTGGATGGGGAGTTCAACGGGCGGAACGTCTGCGTACTCGCTGCGGAACACGGTTCCTCCAAGGCGGCCGAAGCGGCCTAGTACGACTTGGGCAGGCCCAGGGTCTGGTGGGAGACGTAGTTGAGAATCATCTCCCGGCTCACCGGAGCAATACGAGCCACGCGCGCGGCTGTTATCAACGAGGCGAGCCCGAATTCGCGGGTGAGGCCGTTGCCTCCGAGGGTGTGCACGGCCTGGTCGACCGCCTTCACACAGGCCTCCCCCGCCGCGTACTTCGCCATGTTGGCGGCCTCTCCCGCGCCGACGTCGTCCCCGGCGTCGTACAGGTGGGCCGCCTTCTGCATCATCAGGCGGGCGAGTTCGAGGTCGATGTGCGCCTGGGCGAGGGGGTGCGCGATGGCCTGGTGGGCGCCGATGGGGGTCTTCCAGACGGTGCGCTCGCGGGCGTACTCGACGGCGCGATTCAGGGCGTAGCGACCCATGCCGATCGCGAAGGCGGCCGTCATGATGCGTTCGGGGTTGAGGCCGGCGAAGAGTTGCAGCAGGCCCGCGTCCTCGTCGCCGACGAGGGCGTTCGCCGGGAGTCGTACGTCGTCCAGCGTCAGCTCGAACTGCTTTTCCGCGCCGTGGAGTTCCATGTCGATCCGGTGGCGGGTGAAGCCGTCCGCGTCGCGCGGGACGATGAACAGGCAGGGCTTGAGGCTGCCGGTGCGGGCGTCTTCGGTGCGGCCGACTATGAGGGTCGCGTCCGCGATGTCGACGCCGGAGATGAAGACCTTGCGGCCGGTGAGCAGCCAGTCGCCGGTGTCCGGGTCGCGGCGGGCCGTGGTGGTGATGCGGTGGGAATTGGAGCCGGCGTCGGGTTCGGTGATGCCGAAGGCCATGGTGCGGGTGCCGTCGGCGAGGCTTGGCAGCCACGTGCTCTTCTGGTCTTCGGTGCCGAAGCGGGCTATCACTGTGCCGCAGATCGCGGGTGAGACGACCATCATGAGCAGGGGGCAGCCTGCCGCGCCGAGTTCTTCCAGGACGATGGAGAGTTCGGAGATGCCGCCGCCTCCGCCGCCGTATGCCTCCGGCAGGTTGACGCCGAGGTAGCCCAGCTTGGCCGCCTCGGACCAGAGTTGCTCTCGGTCGAAGGTGCGGCCGTGGCGTTTGCCGAGGGCGGCGACTGCGGATCGGAGGGCCTTGTGTTCTTCGGATTCGATGAGGGCCATCTGGTCTCCTTCGGGCTGCGGGTCGTATGTGGCTGGTCGCGCTCACGCGGCGGAGCCGCATATTGATGCAGCCCCGCGCCCCTTACGTCGGCTCGACCACCGCCAGCAATGCGTTGACCTCTACCTGTTGACCCGTCACGGCGTGCAGGGCCGTCAGTGTCCCGGTGAGCGGCGCTGCGATCTTGTGTTGCATCTTCATCGCCTCCAGCCAGAGCAACGGCTCCCCGGCCTTTACAGCGGCTCCTGCCGTCAGGCCCTCGGCCACCCTGACCACCGTTCCCGGCATGGGTGCCAGGAGTGATCCCGGTGCGTGCTGGGCTGCCGGGTCCGGGAAGCGGGGCAGCGCAGTCAAGGCGGTTGCGTTCACGTACACCTGGTCGCCGTACCGTGCCACCTCGAACTTCCGCTGTACGCCGTCCACTTCGAGTACGACGAGACGCGCATCCGCGTGCACGACGCGCACCCCGTCGGCCTCCAGACCCGCGCGCGCGTGCCGGTAGCGGACCTCGTGCTCCTCGTCTCCCATTGCGTACCGCTTGACCTGCGGCTGGGACGGGACGTTGCGGAAGCCGCCGAAGCGGGAGGGGCGGACGCGGGCGTCTGCGAGGGCGGCCGCCAAGGGGGCGTGCGGGTCGTACGCAGGCTCGGTCAGCTCGGACAGGTGGCGGTCGTAGAAGCCCGTGTCCATGCGCGCCGTCGTGAACTCCTCGTGGCGCAGGGAGGCGACGAGGAGGGCGCGGTTGGTCGTCGGGCCGTGGACCGTCGCCCGTTCCAGAGCGCCCGCCAGTCTGCGGATCGCCTCCGCGCGCGTGGGGGCGTGGGCGACGGACTTCGCGAGCATCGGGTCGTAGTGGACGCCGATGGGGTCCCCGGACTCGTAGCCGGTGTCCAGGCGGACGGACTCCGGGACGGACAGGCGGTGCAGGGTGCCCGTCTGGGGGGTCCAGTCGGTCGCCGGGTCCTCGGCGTAGAGGCGGGCCTCGATCGCGTGGCCACGCGCGCGTGGGGGGTCGTTTTCGAGTTCCCGTCCCTCCGCGACCTGGATCTGCAGGGCCACCAGGTCGATGCCGAACACCGCTTCCGTGACGGGGTGTTCGACCTGGAGGCGGGTGTTCATCTCCAGGAAGTGCGCCCGGTCGCCCGCGACCAGGAACTCCACCGTGCCGGCGCCCACGTAGTCGACGGCGCCCGCGGCCCGGACGGCCAGCGCGTGCAGCTCGGCCTCCAACGCCTCGGAGAGGCCGGGTGCGGGTGCCTCCTCGATCACCTTCTGGTGGCGACGCTGCAGGGAGCAGTCGCGGGTGCCCAGCGCCCACACCGTGCCGTGCGTGTCGGCCAGGACCTGGACCTCGACGTGCCGGCCGCCCTCCACGTACGGTTCGACGAAGACCTCGCCGTCCCCGAACGCGCTCGCCGCCTCGGCTCGTGCGCCCTCCAGTGCGGCGTCCAGTTCGTCGAGCCGGCGGACGACGCGCATTCCGCGGCCGCCGCCACCCGCGGCCGCCTTCACCAGTACCGGAAGGTCGCCCTCGGTGACCCGTTCCCGTTGCAGGGACGGGATCCCCATCAGTTCCTTGGCCCGCGTCTTGGACGCCATCGCCTCGATGGCCTCCGGGGGCGGACCGATCCACACCAGCCCGGCGTCGATGACGGCGCGGGCGAAGTCGGCGTTCTCGGAGAGGAAACCGTATCCGGGGTGGACGGCGTCCGCGCCGGACGCGACGGCCGCCTTCACGATCAGGTCGCCGCGCAGATACGTCTCCGCGGGCGTCGCGCCCGGCAGCCGTACCGCCGTGTCGGCCACGCGCGCGTGGAGCGCGTTCTCGTCGGCGTCGGAGTGCACCGCGACCGTCCGGATTCCCAACTCACGACAGGTGCGGAAGACACGGCAGGCGATCTCGCCCCGGTTGGCGACGAGCAGAGAAGTGATCACTGAAGGGTCCCTCACATCCGGAAGACGCCGAAGCCGCCGCGTGCGCCCTCGTACGGCGCCGTGTGGACGGCCGACAGGCACAGGCCCAGGACGGTGCGGGTGTCGCGCGGGTCGATGACGCCGTCGTCGTACAGCCGCCCGGACAGGAACATGGGCAGCGACTCGGACTCGATCTGCTGCTCCACCATGGCGCGCAGCGCGGCATCCGCGTCCTCGTCGTACGGCTGCCCCTTCGCGGCCGCCGACTGCCGGGCGACGATCGACAGGACGCCGGCGAGCTGCTGCGGGCCCATGACGGCCGACTTGGCGCTGGGCCAGGCGAACAGGAAGCGCGGGTCGTACGCCCGCCCGCACATGCCGTAGTGACCTGCGCCGTACGAGGCGCCCATCAACACCGACAGATGCGGCACCCGGCTGTTGCTGACCGCGTTGATCATCATCGCGCCGTGCTTGATGATGCCGCCCTGCTCGTACTCCTTGCCGACCATGTAGCCGGTGGTGTTGTGCAGGAAGAGGAGGGGGATGTCGCGCTGGTTGGCGAGCTGGATGAACTGGGCCGCCTTCTGTGACTCCTCGCTGAAGAGCACGCCCTGCGCGTTCGCCAGAATCCCGACGGGATAGCCGTGCAGGGCCGCCCAGCCGGTCGTCAGGCTCGTCCCGTACAGCGGCTTGAACTCGTCGAAGTCGGAGGCGTCGACGATCCGGGCGATCACCTCGCGCGGGTCGAAGGGCGTCTTCAGATCCCCCGGGACGATGCCGAGCAGCTCCTCCTCGTCGTACTTGGGGGGCGCGGCCGGTCCAGGATCGCCGTACGCCTTGCGGTGGTTGAGCCGCGCGACCACACGGCGCGCCTGGCGCAGGGCGTCCGGCTCGTCCACGGCGAAGTAGTCGGCGAGACCCGACACGCGCGCGTGCATCTCGGCACCGCCGAGCGACTCGTCGTCGCTCTCCTCGCCGGTGGCCATCTTGACCAGGGGCGGACCGCCGAGGAAGACCTTCGCGCGCTCCTTGACCATGATCACGTGGTCGGACATGCCGGGGATGTAGGCGCCGCCGGCCGTCGAGTTCCCGAAGACGACGGCGACGGTGGGGATTCCGGCGGCCGAGAGCCGGGTCAGATCGCGGAAGATGGCCCCGCCCGGGATGAAGATCTCCTTCTGCGAGGGCAGATCGGCGCCGCCCGACTCCACCAGGCTGATGCAGGGCAGCCGGTTGGCGAGGGCGATGTCGTTGGCGCGCAGGGCCTTCTTCAGCGACCAGGGGTTGCTGGCGCCGCCGCGCACGGTCGGGTCGTTGGCGGTGATCAGACACTCCACGCCCTCGACGACCCCGATGCCGGCGACGAGCGAGGCGCCCACGGCGTACTCGCTCCCCCAGGCCGCCAGCGGCGACAGCTCCAGGAAGGGCGTGTCCGGGTCGAGGAGCAGCTCGATGCGCTCGCGGGCGAGCAGCTTGCCGCGCCTGCGGTGCCGCTCGACGTACTTATCGCCGCCGCCCGCGAGGGCCTTGGCGTGCTCGGTGTCGAGGTCGGCGAGCTTGGCGAGCATGGACTCGCGGTGGGCGCGGTAGTCGGAACCGGCCGTGTCCAGGGCGGAGTTGATGACCGTCACAGCAGGGCCTCCGGAATGTCCAGGTGGCGGGAGCGCAGCCATTCGCCGAGGGCCTTGGCCTGCGGGTCGAAGCGGTGCTGGGCGGCGACGCCCTCGCCGAGGATGCCCTCGACGACGAAGTTCAGGGCGCGCAGGTTCGGCAGGACATGGCGTACGACTCTCAAGTCGGCTGTCTCCGGGAGGAGTTCGCGCAGCCGGTCGGCGGTGAGGGTGTGCGCGAGCCACCGCCAGGCCTCGTCCGTCCGCGCCCACACGCCCACGTTGGCGTTCCCGCCCTTGTCTCCGCTGCGGGCGCCCGCGACCAGGCCCAGCGGGGCACGCTTCACCGGCCCGTCCGGCAACGGCTCCGGCAGCGGCGGTTCCGGCACCTCGTCGAGTACGAGGGTGTCGTGGGCCGGAGCCACGGGAACCCGGCGCCCGTCATGGAGCACCGCCACATGGTCGACGGCGCCATGGGGGACGTACACATCCTGGAAGACCCCATAAGGCGCGCCCTTTCCAGGTGGCGCGAGCACATGGAAGCCGGGGTAGCTGGCCAGCGCCAGTTCGATGGCGGCCGCGCTCAGGGTCCGGCCCACGACCCGCTCGTCCGGGTCCCGTACGACGAGCCGGAGCAGCGCGCTCGCGGTCTCCTCGGTCGGCGCATCGGGCCGGTCGGTGCGGACGAGGTCCCAACGGACTTCGCCGGGCGGGGACTTGGCCTCCCCGAAGGCGGCCTCCATCTGATCCCGCACGAGAGCGGCCTTGGCCTCGATGTCCAGGCCGGTGAGGACGAAGGCGACCTCGTTGCGGAAGCCGCCGAGGCGGTTGAGGCCGACCTTGAGGGTCGGGGGCGGGGCCTCGCCGTGGACGCCCTCGATGCGGACGCGGTCGGGTCCGTCCTGGGTGAGCCGTACGGTGTCGAGGCGGGCCGTCACGTCGGGCCCCGCGTACCGGGCGCCCGCCGTCTCGTACAGGAGCTGGGCGGTCACCGTGCCGATGTCGACGAAGCCGCCGGTGCCGGGGTGTTTGGTGATGACGCAGCTGCCGTCGTCGTGGAGTTCGGCGAGGGGGAAGCCGGGCCGCCGGACGTCTCCCGCGCCCTCGGTGAAGAACGCGTAGTTGCCGCCGGTGGCCTGCGTCCCGCACTCCAGCACATGCCCGGCGACGACGGCGCCCGCGAGCCGGTCGTACTCCTCGCGCCCCCACCCGAAGTGCGCGACGGCGGGCCCGGTGACCAGCGCCGCGTCCGTCACGCGCCCGGTGACGACGACGTCCGCGCCCTCCCGGAGGCAGGCCGCGATGCCGTGGCCGCCGAGGTAGGCGTGGGCGGCGAGACTGCCGGAGTGGGCGGCGGTGAGGTCGTCGCCCTCGACGTGGGCGACACGGACGGGAATGCCGAGGCGGTCGGCCAACTGCCTTACGGCGGTGGCGAGTCCGGCCGGGTTGAGGCCGCCGGCGTTGGTCACGAGCTTCACGCCGCGCTCGTGCACGAGGCCCAGGCACTCCTCCAGCTGACGCAGGAAGGTGCGGGCGTACCCGGCGGCGGGGTCCTTCAGGCGGTCGCGCCCCAGGATGAGCATGGTCAGCTCGGCGAGGTAGTCGCCGGTCAGGACGTCGAGTTCGCCGCCGGTGAGCATCTCCCGCATGGCGTCGAAACGGTCGCCGTAGAAGCCGGAGGCGTTGCCGATGCGGAGGGTCGTCACGAGGTGGCCTCCTTCGGCGGGCGTCCGTCGCCCGGCGGGCCCGCGAAGGCCTGGGCGATGTCGAGCCAGCGGTCCGCGTCGGGGCCGACGGCTTCGAGTGCGAGGTCGGTGCGGTGGGCGCGCTGGGTGACCAGGCGGCAGAAGTCGAGGGCGGGACCGGTGACGCGGTCGTCGGCGTCCTCGGGCCCGTAGGCCCACAACTCGCCGGAGGGAGCGGTCAGTTCGACGCGGAACTCCTCGAACGGCACGGGCAGTCCCTGCACGCCGAAGGCGAAGTCGCGGGTGCGGACACCGAGGTGCACGATGTGCCGGAGCCGGTCGGTGGGGGCGCGGACCACGCCCAGCGCGTCCGCCACGTCCAGGCCGTGGGCCCAGGTCTCCATGAGGCGGGCGGTCGCCATGGAGGCGGTGGACATCGGCGGGCCGTACCAGGGGAAGCGGGCGCCGGCGGGGGCGGCCCGCAGTGCGTCCCCCAGCGCCCTGCGCCCGGCCCGCCAGTCCGCGAGCAGCTGCGCGGGGGGCTTGCCGGCCCCCTCCTCGGCGCCGTTGTCCACGAAGTTGCCGGGTTCGGTCAGCGCCTTCTCGACCTCGCGGGCGAAGGCGTCCTGATCGGTCACCGCGAGCACGGAGGAGTGGTCGGTCCAGGCGAGGTGCGCGATCTGGTGGGCGACGGTCCAGCCGTGCGCGGGGGTCGCGAGCGCCCACTGCTCCGGGCTCAACTCGGCCACGATCAGGTCGAGTTCCTCGCTCTCCGCGCACAGATCGTCGATCACGGGCGTCGGGTCAGCCATGGGGCGAGCATGGCATCGGCACCAGAAACAAGCAAGCGTGCTTGCATTAATTGGCTCGCCGGATATTCACGCGCGCCTCCTGCCGTCCCCGCAGTACGGTCGGCCGATGCTCGATGAGGACGGTTACTTCGGAGAATCCGTCGCGGCGGGATACGACGAGTCGTCGGCGGACATGTTCGCGTCGGACGTGGTGGAGCCGGCCGTCGATCTGCTGACGGAGCTGGCCGGGAGCGGCCGAGCCCTCGAACTGGGCGTCGGCACGGGCCGCATCGCGCTGCCGCTGTCGCAGCGCGGCGTCGAGGTCCACGGGATCGACCTGTCCCGGGCGATGGTGCAGCGACTGCGCGCCAAGCCCGGTGGCGAGGCGATCGGCGTGACGATCGGGGACTTCGCGACGACCGAGGTCGACGGCACCTTCTCCGTCGCGTACCTGGTCTTCAACACGATCATGAATCTGACCACGCAGGACGCCCAGGTGGACTGCTTCCGCAATGCCGCCGGCCATCTCGAACCCGGCGGCCGCTTCGTCGTCGAGGTCGGGGTTCCCGACCTGCGCCGGCTGCCGCCCGGGCAGAACGCCGTGCCGTTCCACGTGGGCGAGGGACGGCTGGGGTTCGATCTGTACGACGTCGCGACCCAGTCGATGAGCTCGCACCACGTGCGGGTCGCGGACGGCCGCGGCTCGTACCTGGCCGTCCCTTTCCGCTACGTATGGCCCGCAGAGCTGGACCTGATGGCCCGGCTGGCCGGGATGCGGCTGCGCGACCGGTGGGACGGCTGGAGCCGGGAGCCGTTCACGAGCGAGAGCCGGCGGCATATCTCCGTATGGGAGAAGCCCTCGGACTGACGCCCGTCAGGCCTTGACGCCCGTCAGGCCTCGGGCGCCACGGCCCTCCCCCGCCCCACCTGCGTCCGCACCGCCCCCATGCTCGCCGCGACGACCAGGGCGATCGCGGCCGCCTGGAGTGCGGTCAGGGTCTGGCCGAGGATCAGGAAGCCGGCCGTGCCGGCGATCGCCGGTTCCAGGCTCATCATGATCGCGAAGGTGGAGGCGGGCAGGCGGCGCAGGGCGAGGAGTTCGAGGGTGTACGGGAGGACCGAGGACATGATCGCCACCGCCGAACCCAGGGCGATCGTCACCGGGTCGGCGAGCTTCGCGCCCGATTCGGCGATCCCCAGCGGCAGCATCAGCAGCGCCGCCACCCCCATGGCCAGCGCGAGCCCGTCGGCCTGCGGGAAGCGTCGGCCCGTACGCGCGCTGAAGACGATGTACGTCGCCCACATGGCGCCCGCGCCCAGCGCGAAAACGACTCCGACCGGGTCGAGGTCGCCGAAGTTCCCGCCGCCGAGCAGGAAGACACCGGCGAGCGCGAGCCCGGCCCACACGACGTTGATCGCGCGGCGGGAGACGAGCACGGAGAGGGCGAGCGGGCCGAGGACCTCCAGGGTGACCGCCGCACCGAGCGGGATACGGGCGACCGCCTGGTAGAACAGGCCGTTCATCGCGCCCATGGTGATGCCGAAGACGAGCACCGTGCCCCAGTCGACGCGCGAGTGGCCGCGCAGGCGCGGGCGGCAGATCACCAGCAGGACCACGGCCGCCGCGAGGAGGCGGAGCGTGACCACGCCGAGCGAGCCGGCCCGCGGCATCAGGCTCACCGCCAGCGCCGCGCCGAACTGCACCGAGACGCCGCCCGCCAGGACCAGGCCGACGGGGCCGAGGGGACCACGTCGGTTCGGGCCCGCGGAGGTGCCCACCGGTGCGGGCGAGGAGGTGGTGGTCGTGCTGGGGGTGGTCACGGGCGGTCCAGGGGCTCGGCTCGGATTCACGATTCGTCCATCGCGATGTACTGCCGGGTCCAGGGTAATGGACTCCGTCAGGCGTGTGAACCCGTTTTGCGACTGTCCTGGATGGTGGACTCAGATGCCGGGCCAGGGCTCCTCGTCACGGAAGAGGGGGCGCCCGTCGGGGAGGGTCGTGGGGACGGCCGAGGGGACGGCGGCGGGGACCGTCGCGTAGGCATCTTGGCTGGTGAACACCGGTTCGTACGTGCCGTGGGAACCGTAGGAGCCCTGGGAACCGTAGGAGCCGTACGCCTCGTAGGTCTGCGCCGGTGCCTGCCAGGCCCCGTACCCGTCGTACGCGTACACGGGCTGTGCCGACTGGACCGGATGCGCCGGCTGTCCCGACTGCACCTGCTGGTCCACGAACAGCGGCAGCCGCAGCTCCCCCGTGTCCATCACGGCGTTGTTCTGCGAGCGGTGCAGCCGGGAGTACGCCCCGCCCCGGGCCAGCAGCTCGTCGTGGCGGCCCGTCTCCACGATGCGGCCGCGGTCGACGACCACGATGCGGTCGGCGTCGGGGGCGAGGTTGAGGTCGTGGGTGATCATGATGGTCGTACGGCCCATCATCAGGCGGCGGAGCGGCTTGACCACGCGCCGGGCCGCCATCGCGTCCAGGCCGGTCGTCGGTTCGTCGAGGACCAGGACCGGTGCGTCGCGCAGGATCGCCCTGGCTATCGCCAGTCGCTGCATCTGGCCGCCGGAGAGGCGGGCCGAGTTGGGGTCGACCTTCGTGTCGTAGCCCTCGGGGAGCTTCATGATGAAGTCGTGGGCGTCGGCCGCCCTCGCCGCCTCGACGATCGCCTGCTCGCTGGCGCCGGCCCGGCCGCAGGCGATGTTCGCCCGGACCGTGTCGTGCAGGACCAGGGTCTCCTGGGGCAGCAGGGTCACGTACTCACGCAGTCGCGCCACCGGGAAGTCGCGCAGGGGTACGCCGTCGAGCAGGACCTCGCCCGCGTCGGGGTCGTAGAAGCGCAGCAGCATCTTGGAGACCGTCGACTTTCCGGCGCCGCTCGGGCCGGTGACGATCACCAGTTCGCCGGGGTCGACGGTGAAGGACAGGCCCCGGAGGGCGACCGTGTCGGCGCCGGGGTAGGTGAAGGAGACGTCGCGCAGTTCGACCGTGCCGTCGGGGCGGCCGACGTCCGGGGCGCGCCGGGGGTCGGTGACCGACGGCTGCACGTCCAGGATCTCGATCAGGCGCTCGGCGCCCGCGGTGGCCGCGGTGATCGTCAGCCCGAGCTGCGCCAGCCCGCGGACGGGCGGGTAGAGGTAGCCGAGGAAGGCCGAGAAGGCCAGGAGCCGGCCGAGGGTCATGCGGCCGGTGGAGATCTCCCAGGCGCCGATGCCGATCACGGCGAGCACGCACACCGTCTCGATGACCGCCACCAGCTGCTCGTACGCCTCGTTGAGGCGCGTCGAGCGGACCGAGGCGCGGAACCAGGCGCTCGCCTCCTCGTTCAGACGCCGCCGTTCCGCGTCCCGGCGGTCGTAGGCCTGGGTGAGCACGATGTTGCCGAGGGACTCCTCCACGACGGAGGTGATCGCGCCGTCGGCGACCCTGCCCTCGCGGGAGACGTCCTTGATGGAGCCCGAGAAACGGCGGGCCGCCAGCCAGAACAGGGGGGCCAGCACGAAGGTGGCCGCGGCCAGGTCCCAGCGCAGCCAGAACGCGGCGGCGGCATAGAAGAGCGCGCTGAACGCGGCGGACGCGGCGCCGACCAGCCCGGAGACGACCATCGTCTCGATCGCCTCGACGTCACTGGTCAGACGGGACAACAGGTCGCCCTGACGGTGGCGTTGGAAGAAGTGCAGGGGCAACTGCTGTACGTGGTCGAAGACGTGCTCGCGCAGTCTCATCACGAAGCGTTCGGTCAGCCAGGCGGCGATCGAATTGCCGGCGTACGCCACGATCGCGCCGACGACCGCCACGCCCAGCCACTTCGCGGCCGGACCCCAGAACGCGGCCAGGGAGCCCTTTTGCAGGGCGTGGTCCGTGAGGTCGCTGAAGACCAGGATGGCCTCGGTCTCGGCCAGCGCGGCGAGCACCGTGCACGCCCAGACGGCGAGCAGCCATTTTCTGAGACCCTTGGTCAGCGGCCAGAAGCGACGAAATGCGGTACGGGCGGGAATAGTGGGTGTGCCGTATTCGAGTTCCTCGTCTTCCTCGTCCTCCGACCAGGAATCCGCTTTGTTCTCACGCACGACTGTTCCCTCCCGCTCACCATTTCCAGGAATTCCAGGAATTCCATGGATGAAGAGGGCCGACGGCGCACCGTCGACCCTCTGTCAGCTCACTCAGTTGTCGTCGCCCGGGATCGGCTTGGGAACCGGCGGCTTGGGGTGCTTCCGCTTCGGCTTCGGCGGCGGCGGAGGCAGCTGCTTCGACTTGGGCTTGGGGGGCAGCGGGGCGAGCTTCTTGAGGCTCATTCCGACTCCTTGAGAGTGTGCGGTGCTGGTGGTGCGAGAATTCTCTACGGAAACGGGCGGGGATTTCCTTCCGGATCGTCATCCGGGATCTCCCCGCCGCCCGACACCGAGGAACTTACACGTCCCCCATCTAAAGCAACGGCAAAGTCGGCGTGGTAACGGCAAACAGAGGCTGTGAAAACCTAGGAGATTCCTTTGATGGCGCACCGAACCTGAGAGTTCTCTTATGAACCTGAGTGTGGGCTTATGAAGCCCGGCAGGCGGCCGGGGAACACGCGGAACTCCGGGGTCGGCTCACTCGTCCCCCGCTCTGTCCAGCCCCTCTGCCAGCACCTCGGCCAGATGCCGCCCCCGCACCCCGGCCAGCTGTTCCAGCTGGGTTCGGCAGGAGAAGCCGTCCGCCAGCACGACCGCCTCCTTCGGTGCCTTGCGCACGGACGGCAGGAGCTGATCCTCCGCGCAGGACGCCGATACCTCGTAGTGCCCCTTCTCGAAGCCGAAGTTGCCCGCGAGGCCGCAGCATCCGCCCGTCAGCTCCCCGGTGAGACCCGCGGCTTCGCGCAGGCGGCGGTCCGCGCCGTCGCCGAGGACCGCGTGCTGGTGGCAGTGGGTCTGTCCGGTGACCGGGCGGTCCAGGCGGGGCGGGGTCCAGTCGGGGGCCAGCTTCTCCAGGGCCTCCGCGAAGGTGAGGACGCTCGCGGCGAGGCGGGCGGCCCGGGGGTCGTCGGGGAGGAGTTCGGGCAGGTCCGTGCGGAGGGCGGCCGCGCAGCTCGGTTCCAGGACGACGACGGGCGGCGGATCCTCCACCCCCAGCTCCGGCAGCAGATAGGGGCCGAGCAGGTCGAGTGTGGTGGTCAACACCGCGCGGGCGCGGTCCAGTTGGCCCGTCGAGAGGTACGTCAGTCCGCAGCAGGCGCGTGCCCGGCGGGACGTCAACGGATGCACGCCGACGCTCTCGACCTCGCCGTCCTGGGACCGCTTCACGACCCAGCGGCGGGTCGGCAGCGGTACCGGGCCCAGACCGGCCGCCTCCAGCACCCGCACGGCCGCCCGGCCCACGGAGGGCGACAGGTGTTCCGTGAACGTGTCCGGCCAGAGGAAGACCATCGTGGTGGGGAAGTCGGGGCGCAGCCCCGCACGCGCCCCGGCGGCCCACCCCCGCACCCGCTTCCTGAACTGCCGCTTCCACCACCGGCTGAACGGCACCGTCGCCACCCGCGGGATCCCCCGCTCGGGCGCGATCCCCCCGAGCCGCTTCGCCGCCCACGCCAACGGCCGTACGGACGCGAGGGCGTTGACGACCGGCGCCGTGCGCGTACGGGCCGTCCAGCGCAGCCATACCGGCAGCCACCCCATGCTGTAGTGCGCGGCCGGGCGGCGGCGCCCCTCGTAGTGGTGGTGCAGGAACTCCGCCTTGTACGTGGCCATGTCGACCTCGACCGGGCAGTCGGAGCGGCAGCCCTTGCAGGACAGGCACAGGTCCAGCGCGTCCCGGACCTCCGTGGACCGCCAGCCGTCGGTCACCAGCTCGCCCGCGAGCATCTCGTGCAGCAGTCGGGCCCGCCCGCGCGTGGAGTGCTCCTCCTCGCCGGTCGCCCGGAAGGACGGGCACATCACGGACGAGCCGGACGCCGATGTCGTACGGCATTTGGCGACGCCCACGCAGCGCCTGACCGCCGCGGAGAAGTCGCCGCCGTCCGCCGGGTAGCCGAAGGCCACGTCCACCGGCTTGCGGGGCAGCACGGAGAAGCGGAGGTTCGTGTCCAGGGGCGAAGGGCGCACCAGGATGCCGGGGTTGAGGAGGTCGTCCGGGTCCCAGGCTCCCTTCACGCGCTCGAAGAGGGCCACCATCTCCTCGCCGTACATCCTCGGCAGCAGCTCGGCGCGTGCCTGACCGTCGCCGTGCTCCCCGGACAGCGAACCGCCGTGCGTCACGACCAGGTCGGCGAGCTCCTGCGAGAAGCGCCGGAAGCGGCCGACGCCCGCCTCGCTCAGCAGGTCGAAGTCGATGCGGACGTGGATGCAGCCGTCCCCGAAGTGCCCGTAAGGCGTGCCGCGCAGGCCGTGTGCGGTCAGCAGGACCCTGAAGTCCCGCAGATACGCGCCGAGCCGGGCGGGCGGCACCGCGCAGTCCTCCCACCCCGGCCAGGCCTCGCTCCCGTCCGGCATCCGGGTCGCCGTACCGCTCGCGTCCTCCCGGATCCGCCACAGCGCCCGCTGCCCGCCCGGATCGGTGACGACGAGCGAGTCGACGACATCGGCGGCCCGCACGATCGCCTCCGCACGCGCGCGTGCCTCCCCCGCCGACTCCCCTCCCGTCTCCACGAACAGCCAGGCCGCGCCTCGCGGCAGCGCGGCCGCGGACGGGACCAGGTCCGCCGACATCCCCTCCACCGTCAGCGGCCCGTACGTCAACAGGCCGGCCGCGGCCTCGGCGGCGGCGCTCTCGTCGGCGTACGCCAGCACGGCGAGCGCCCGCGCGCGGGGTGCCTCGACCAGCCGTACGACGGCTTCCGTGAGCACCCCCAAGGTGCCCTCGCTGCCGCAGAAGGAGCGGGCGACGTCCGCGCCCTTCTCCGGCAGCAGCGCGTCCAGCGCATACCCGGAGATACGGCGGGGCAGCTGGGGAAACCCGGTCCGCAGCCGCGCCAACTCGCCCTCCACCAGCGTCCGCAGCCCCTCCGGCGCCCCGGCCCACTCCTGCCCGAGCCGCAGCCGCTCCCCGCGCGCGGTGAGCACGTCCAGCTCCCGCACGCTGTCCGCGGTCGTCCCCCACGCCACGGAATGCGAGCCGCACGAGTTGTTCCCGATCATCCCGCCGAGCGTGCACCGGCTGTGCGTGGACGGGTCGGGGCCGAAGCGCAGCCCGTGCGGGACGGCGGCCTCCTGGAGGCGGTCCAGGACCAGGCCGGGCTGGACGACGGCGGTGCGCGCCTGCGGGTCGATCGACACCAGGCGGTTCATGTGCCGGGTGAAGTCCAGGACGACGCCGGTGCCGGTGGCCTGCCCGGCGATGGACGTCCCCCCGCCGCGGGCGACGACCGGCACCCCGCGCTCCCGGCACACCCCCAGCACGGCCGCCACGTCCTCGGCGTCCCGAGGAGCCACCACCCCCAGCGGGACCCGCCGGTAGTTGGACGCGTCCATGGTGACCAGCGCCCGGGACGTGACGTCGAACCCGACCTCACCCCGGACGGCCCTGAGCAGCTCCGCCTCGAGATCCGTCATGCAACCAGCATGCATCCCGCCACTGACAGTGACGACGCCTTTGTCCACCCGGACCCGTCAAGTGCCGGTCGGAATCTGTTAAACGCCTTCAGAACCTTCCCAAAATGATCACCAACTCCCATATAGTGACGGCCAGTTGAGCAACCTGTGTCGCTTCATGCCCAGGAGCGACAGCGAACCTCCCGAACCAGGGCGACCGAGGACCCCGACCGAGGACCCCACTCATGACCGCCCCCACCCATCCCGGCGAACGACCCTCCTTCCGCACCCTCGCGACCGTCCCCCTGCTCACCGCCGTACTGGCCGCCCTCGCGGTGGCCGGCGCGGTCGCCCGGGCACCGGAGGCGGACCGCGTCCCGCTCGCGCTCGGCGCGGGCGGCGGTGCCCTGCTGCTGTGCGCGGTCGTCGCCGTGGCCACCCATGCGGTCCAGACGGCCCGGATCACCCACCGCCGCCTGGAGGCCGTCACCCAGGACACCGGCCGGCTGCTGCAGGACCGGATCCGGCAGAGCGCGGAGTTCGACCAGGAGCGCGTGCGGCTGACCGAGGAGCTGACGCGTGAGCGTGGCCGCTCGGCCGCCGAGCTCGCCCAGGAACGCGCCCGGCTGAACGCCGAGTTCACCCAGGAGCGCACCCGCCTCGCCGCCGAGAACGCCCGCCTGACCGAGACCGCCCGCCGCGCCGACCACGACCGCGCCGCCGCCGTCTCGGCGACCGCCAACGCGGCGGGCCGGATGCAGGCCCTGGCCACCGGCATGCTCGCCGACCTGCGCGCCATGGAGGAGCGGCACGCCGACGAGGACGTCCTCGCCGACCTGCTCCACCTCGACCACCGCACCGCGCAGGCGGGCCGGCTCGCCGACTCGGTGGCCGTCCTCACCGGCGCCCGCTCCGGCCGCCGCTGGGCCCGCCCCATCTCCATGGAGTCGATCCTGCGCGGCGCGATGGGCCGGATCAGCGGCTACCAACGCGTGCGCGTGCACTCCGCCTGCGAGGCCGCCGTCGCCGGACACGCCGCCGAGGGCGTGATGCACGCGCTCGCCGAACTCCTCGACAACGCGGCCAACTTCTCGCCGCCGACCGCCGAGGTGCACGTCTACGTCGAGGAGGTGCCGGCCGGGGTCATCGTGTCCGTCGAGGACAGCGGGCTGGTCATGAGCGAGGTGCAGCTGCGCCGCGCCGAACGCGCCGTGTCCGGCGAGGACGTCGAACTGGGCGGCCTCACCGGCACCCGGCTCGGCCTCGCGGTCGTCGGGCGCCTCGCCCGCAAGTACGGCGTGAAGGTGTCCTTCCGGCCGTCCGCGCGCGGCGGCACCGGCGTCCTGATGCTCGTCCCGCAGGACATCCTCGTCCCCGAGCAGTACGCGCCGCGCCCCCCGGACGGGCTCACCACCCTTCCGGAGACGCCGGCGGCACGCCCCCGGCCGACCGACGGCACACCCCGGGTGCCGGGTGACAGGACGCCCGCGACACCGGCCGAGGGGAGCCCCCACGCGTCGGCCGACGGCATGTCCGGGACACCGGCCGACAGTGACCCGCAGCGGCCGGCCGCCGGGAAGCCCTGGCCGTCCGCCGACGAGCCGGCGCAGGAGTCGTACGGCGACGGTCACGCGCACGTGCCGTACGACGACGACCACCACGTCACCGCAGGGCTCGACCGGGACCCCGTGCCCACCCACGAGTCCCCGGACCGCGGTGCCGGTTCCCTCCCCGCCTCCCTCTCCGCGGGCCTGCCCAAGCGCCGCCGGGGTCACGCCCTCGCCCAGGCCGAGCGGGAACGGGAGCGCGCACGCGCGCGTGCCGTCGAGGCGGACCGCGAACGTGACCGCACGCGTGCGCGTGCCGTCGGTTTTGCCGGGTCCGAGCCGGAACCCGCCCCCGTCTCCCTGGACGACCCGCTGACCCGCGCCGCCCGCTTCAGCAGCTTCCGCCGGGCGGTACGCGGCTCGCTCTCGGACCAGGGCGCACCGGCACCGGACGAGGACGGCGACGCAACCACGCCCGAACCCGCCACAGGCAGCCCGGACCCATCCGTACGCACCCCGGACACCTCAGCCCCCTCCCACCCGCACCCGGAAGGCCACCCCACGTCATGACCGGCACGTCCACCGCCGACGAGAAGCTCACCTGGCTCATCGAGGGCCTCCTCGAGCGCACCCCGGGCACGCGGCACGCGCTCGTGCTGTCCCGGGACGGCCTGAAGCTGTGCCGGACACCCGAGCTCACCGTCGACCAGGCCGACCAGCTCGCCGCGATCGCCGCCGGAATCCAGTCGCTGTCGCACGGCGCCTCGGTGGAGTTCGGGGACGGCAGCGGGGGCGTGCGCTCGGCGATGACCGAGTTCTACGGAGGGGTGCTGTTCATCGTCGAGGCGGGCGACGGCGCCCATCTGGCGGTGGTGACCTCCGAGGACGCCGACGCCGGCCTGGTCGGCCACAACATGACCGAACTCGTGGAGCAGCTCGGCGAACATCTGACCGCGCAGCCCCGCATGTCATGAGCCGCCCCGGCAGGGACGACTCACCCGACCGCCTCTACACCCTCACCGGAGGCCGCGCCCACTCCGCGCCGGACAGCCCCTTCGACCTGGTGACCCTCGTGGTCGCCGAGTCCGACCCGGCGCCCGGCCTGCAGTCGGAGCAGGCGGCGATCCTGCGGCTGACCCAACTCCCCACGGCCGTGGTGGAGTTGGCCGCCGAGCTGAAGCTGCCGGTGAGCATCACCAAGATCCTGCTCGCCGACCTCCTCGCGGCCGGCCGCGTCAGCGCCCGCCACCCGCGCAAGGCCGCCGTCCTCGATCCCGACGTCCTGGAACAGGTGCTCGTTGGACTCCGCAACCTCTGACACAGCCGCCGAGACGCGTGCCCCCCTGGGTGCCTCCGCCGACAACGGCCTGAAGATCGTGGTCGTCGGCGGCTTCGGCGTCGGCAAGACCACCCTGGTCCGCTCGGTCAGCGAGATACGCCCCCTCAACACCGAGGAGACGATGACCCGGGCCGGCGAGACCGTCGACGACATCAGCGAGGTGCGCGACAAGAAGGCCACCACGGTCGCCTTCGACTTCGGCCGCATCACGCTCGACGCCCGCAACGTGCTCTACCTGTTCGGCGCGCCGGGCCAGGAACGCTTCTGGTTCCTGTGGGACCGCCTGTTCTCCGGGACGCTCGGCGCGGTCGTCCTCGTCGACACCCGCCGTATCGACGACTCCTGGTACGCCATCGACCGCCTCGAACACCACGGCACGCCGTTCATCGTGGCCTGCAACGACTTCGGCGGCCCCACCTACGCCCGGCGGCAGATCCGCGAGGCCCTCGACCTCGACCCGCACGTCCCGTTGCTCGACTGCGACGCCCGCTCCCGCGCCTCCGGCAAGCAGGTCCTGATCACCCTGGTCGAACACGTCAAGAACCGGTACGTCGCTCAAGTACCGCCCATTCCCGAGGAGTTGGCGCTGTGACCGCCCCCACCGCCCCCGTCCCGCTCGGCGGGCCCAGGTTCCAGACCGAACCGGCGCGGCTGTACCGGGAGATGCGGCGCGAGCACGGTGCCGTGACGCCGGTCGTGCTCGACGGCGACGTACCGGCCTGGCTGGTGCTCGGCTACCGCGAGCTGCACCAGGTCACCGGCGATCCGGTGCTGTTCAGCCGGGACTCGGACCTGTGGAACCAGTGGGACCGCATCCCCGACGACTGGCCGCTGCTGCCGATGATCGGCCGCAGGCAGCCGTCGATCCTCTACACGGTCGGCGAGCGCCACCGCGAGCGGGCCGCGATGATCAGCGACGCGCTGGAGGCCGTGAACCCCTCCGAACTGCGCGCGTACGCCGAGAGGTTCGCCGACGAACTGATCGACGCGATCTGCTCGCGCGGCGAGACGGACATCGTGGCGGACTACGCCATGCTGCTGCCCGTGCGTGTCCTGGCCCGCCTCTACGGCTTCCGGGACGAGCAGGGGCCCGGCCTGGTGACCGCGCTGAACGACATGATCGACGGCCGGGACCGGGCGATCGCCGGCCAGACCCATCTGGCCTCCTCCATGGTCCGGTTGCTGGCCGACCGGCGGGCCCGGCCCGACGACGACGTCGTGTCGAGGATGCTGGCGAACCGCAGCGGCTTCACCGACGAGGAGATCGCCCAGGACCTGATGGTGATGATGGCGGCGGGTCACCAGCCCACCGCCGACTGGATCGGCAACTCGCTGCGCCTGATGCTGACCGACGACCGCTTCGCAGCCTCCCTGTTCGGCGGCCGCAACAGCGTCGCCGACGCCATGAACGAGGTGCTGTGGGAGGACACGCCCACCCAGAACGTGGCCGGCCGCTGGGCGTCCCGGGACACCCAGCTCGGCGGCCGCCGCATCCGCGCCGGCGACCTGCTGCTGCTCGGTCTGCAGGGCGCCAACTCCGACCCGCAGGTGCGCACCGACGGCTCCGCGCTCACCGGCGGCAACAGCGCGCACTTCTCGTTCGGGCACGGCGAGCACCGGTGCCCGTTCCCCGCGCAGGAGGTCGCCGAGGTCATCGCGCGCACGGGCATCGAGGTCGTACTGGACCGCCTCCCCGACATCGACCTGGCCGTCGGGGCCGAGTCCCTGACGCGTCGGCCCTCGCCGTGGCTCAGAGGGCTGACCGAGCTGCCTGTCCGGTTCACGCCCGTACCCGCCCTCTGACCCTGCGTCACCCCGGCCGGCCTGCCGTTCTGCCGGGGGTCCGGGGGTTGTCCCCCCAGCTGGCGCAGTACCCCGACCCCGGCCCTTGGAGGCACGTCCACATGACCACCCGTATCGCGCTCGACCCCTTCGTCACCGACCTGGACGGCGAGAGCGCGAGGCTGCGCGCGGCGGGCCCGCTGGCCGCCGTGGAACTGCCCGGCGGTGTCCCCGTCTGGGCGGTCACGCACCACGCCGAGGCGAAACAACTCCTCACCGATCCCCGGCTCGTGAAGGACATCGAGGTCTGGGGCGCCTGGCGGCGCGGCGAGATCCCGCCGGACTGGCCGCTGATCGGGCTCGCCAACCCGGGCCGCTCCATGCTCACCGTGGACGGCGCCGACCACCGCCGTATGCGCACGCTGGTCGCGCAGGCGCTCACCCCGCGCCGGGTGGAGCAGATGCGGGAGCGGATCTCCAAGTTCACCGCAGGCCTGCTGGACCGGCTGCCGACCGGCCCCGGCACGGTCGTCGACCTGAAGGCCGACTTCGCCTACCCCCTCCCCATGTACGTCGTCGCCGACCTGATGGGCATCGACGAGGCGAAGCTCCCCCGCCTCAAGGAGCTCTTCGAGAAGTTCTTCTCGACGCAGACCCCGCCCGCCGAGGTCATCGCCACGCTCACCGAACTCGCGGGCATCATGGCCGAGACGGTCGCCGCCAAGCGCGCCGAGCCCGGCGACGACCTGACCTCCGCCCTGATCCTGGCCTCGGAGAACGGCGACCACCTCACCGACGCGGAGATCGTCTCCACGCTCCAGCTGATGGTCGCGGCGGGCCACGAGACGACGATCTCGCTCATCGTCAACGCGGTGGTCAACCTGTCGCTCCACCCCGACCAGCGGGCCCTGGTCCTGTCCGGCGAGGCCGACTGGTCGTCCGTCGTCGAGGAGACCCTCCGCCACTCCACCCCCACCTCGCACGTCCTGATCCGCTTCGCCACCGAGGACGTCCAGGTCGGCGACACAGTCCTCCCGGCAGGTGACGCGCTGATCGTTTCCTACGCCGCGATCGGCCGCGACGAGCAGGCCCACGGCCCGACCGCCGGAGACTTCGACATCACCCGCACCTCGGAGAACCGCCACATCGCCTTCGGCCACGGCCCCCATGTCTGCCCCGGAGCGGCCCTGTCCCGCCTGGAGGCGGCCGTCGCCCTCCCGGCCCTGTACGAGCGCTTCCCGGCCCTGGACCTCGCGGTCCCGGCGAGCGAGCTGCGCAACAAGCCGGTGGTGACGCAGAACGACCTGTTCGAGCTGCCGGTACGGCTCGCCCCTCCCAGCTGATCCCACCCATCCACGGGCCGGAGAAGTCGTCTCATCGAACGGACACGTTTCCGTGCGGTTTCACCGAGGGGATACGCTCCGGCTCGTGGCTGAGATCCAGATTCCCGCTGACATCAAGCCCGCCGACGGACGTTTCGGCGCGGGCCCCTCCAAGGTGCGGACGGAAGCGCTGGACGCGCTGGCCGCCACCGGTACCTCCCTGCTCGGCACCTCCCACCGCCAGGCCCCGGTCAAGAACCTGGTGGGTCAGGTGCGCGAGGGCATCTCCGAACTCTTCCAGCTGCCCGAGGGCTACGAGGTCGTCCTCGGCAACGGCGGCTCCACGGCCTTCTGGGACGTCGCGACCCACGGTCTGATCGAGAACAAGTCGCAGCACCTCACCTTCGGTGAGTTCAGCTCGAAGTTCGCGAAGGCCTCCAAGCTGGCCCCGTGGCTGGCCGAGCCCACCGTGATCACGAGCGACCCCGGCACCCACCCGGAGCCGGCGGCCGAGGCGGGCGTCGACGTCTACGCCTTCACGCACAACGAGACCTCCACCGGTGTCGCCGCCCCCATCAAGCGGGTCGCGGGCGCCGACGAGGGCGCGCTGGTCCTGGTGGACGCGACGAGCGGCGCCGGCGGTCTGCCCGTCGACATCACCGAGACGGACGTCTACTACTTCGCCCCGCAGAAGTCCTTCGCCTCCGACGGCGGCCTGTGGATCGCCGTGTTCTCCCCGGCCGCGATCGAGCGCGCCGAGCGCATCCACGCGTCCGGCCGCCACGTCCCGGAGTTCTTCAGCCTCCCGACGGCGATCGACAACTCCCGCAAGAACCAGACGTACAACACGCCGGCGCTCGCCACGCTCTTCCTGCTGAACCAGCAGCTGGAGTGGATCAACGGCCAGGGCGGCCTCGCCTGGTCCACGGCCCGCACGAAGGACTCCTCGACCCGCCTGTACGGCTGGGCCGAGGACGTGAAGTTCGCGACGCCGTTCGTCACCGACCCGGCCAAGCGCTCCCAGGTCATCGGCACCATCGACTTCACCAACGAGGTCGACGCGGCCGCCGTCGCCAAGGTCCTGCGCGCCAACGGCATCGTCGACACCGAGCCGTACCGCAAGCTCGGCCGCAACCAGCTGCGCGTCGCCATGTTCCCGGCGATCGACCCGGCGGACGTCGAGGCGCTCACCAAGTGCATCGACTACGTGATCGAGAAGCTGTAACCGGTCGTAGCAACTCCCCGCAAAAGCTGCTGGTTTACGCGGAAGGCATGATCAAGGCAAAGCCTTCCGCGTGCCGTTGAGTCCCCGCCGTCGCGCACCCGAGACTGTGTGCCCCATGTGCCCGCATAGGGCCGTGCGACGGAGGGGACTGCGAGGACATGAACAGACCGATACCGGGAACAGCGCAGGTTGCGGTGCGCCACATCCTGAGCGACAGGACGACCGGCGTCCTCACCCGGACCCGCAGGGTCACCTGGCGGGACAGTCAGTACCGGGTGCGTCGGCCGGAGTCCGGCAAGCAGACCGTGGAACTCACCTGCACCGTGTGCGAGGCCTCCCTTCTGGCCGAGGTCCGCACCGAGGCCCGTACCCGCCGGACCGGCGTCGTCCTCCTGGTCCTGGCCGCGCTGTCCGCGATCGTCTTCTTCGTGGCGTTCGGTTACGCCATCCACGAGGGCGGCAAGACCCTCCCCGAGGGCCAGTCGCTCCCGACGCTGTTCTCCGTCAGCGTCGTCTCGATCTTCGTCACGTTCGTCGCCACTCCCGTGCTCTTCGCCCGGGGCCGCCACTACAACGGCGTCAGCATGCTCGACGCCCCCAAACCACGCCGGGCCCACAGAATCCTGCCGTTGCGCGGCTGAACACCGGCATACGGCGACGAGGGCGCCCGGCGGCACCGGGCGCCCCTCCTCACACCGCCGTGCAGGTCACACTCGGCACCCCACCACCTCCCGGCGCGGCCCCGAACCCGAAGCTCACCGAACCGCCCGCCGGGACACTGCCGTTGTGATCGGCGTTCACCGCGGTGACGGTCGCCCCGCTCTGGGTGTACGACGCGTTCCAGATGTTCGTCACCTGCTGCGAGCCGCCGAAGGCCCAGCTCACCTTCCACGAACTGATCGCGCCGGTCCCGGTGTTGGTCACCTTCACCTCGGCGTTGAATCCGCTCCCCCAGTCACTGCTGACGGTGTACGCGGCACTGCACGCGGCGGTGCTCCCGCCGCCGTCGCCACCGCCGCCGTCCCCCGTGCCCGTGCTCGGGAAGAGCGGCGCCTTGACGCTCGCCAGATACCCGTCCTTCACGGTGTCCACGGTCGCCCAGTCGTCCTTCAGGATCCCGCCCGTGTCACCGGAGTTGGGGTTCCAGGACCAGAAGGTCCAGTGGAAGGAGTCCGCGCCGTACGTCGACGTCGGCCGCAGGTAACTCACCAGCGCCGCCAGCCACTTCTGGTCCACCGTCGAGGCCAGCGTCGTACCGAACTCCCCCACCCACACGGGCGCGATGTTCTGCTTGAAGATGTAGCCCCAGTACTTGTCCCAGACGCCCGGCATGTTGTCGGGGAACGTCGGGTCGCTGAACCAGGACTGCTGGGCGACGCTGGTGGCGTAGTCGTGGGCGGAGTAGACGACCCTGTTCGCGACGTCCAACTGCACCGGATACTGGCCGACCCCCATCAGGTTGCCGCCCCACCAGCCGGAGACGCCGTTGAAGGTCTGCACGCCCTCGACGAAGATCAGCAGCTCGGGATTGACCGAGAGCACGGCGTTGCCCGCGCGCTGCGCGGCCAGCCGCCAGTCGGTCGCCGCGTCCCCGCAGCCCCAACAGGCGGGATCGTGCGGCTCGTTGTGCAGATCGATGCCGATGACGGCGTCCTGGCCCTCGTAACGGGCCGCGAGCGCCTTGAGGTCGGCGATCCATGTCGACTCGGGGACCGCCGCCGTGTACCAGAGCGCCGACTGCCCGCCCGAGTCCGGCCGGTGCCGGTCGAGGATGACCTTGAGGCCGTCCTGACCGGCGTACGCCACGATCCTGTCCATGACCTGCAGGGAGTTGAGACCCTGCAGGTCGGCGTTCTTGCCGCTGCTGAAGTCGATGCTGTTGGGCACGGTCGAGGACTTGAGGATGTCGTCGCTGTAGGGCAGCCGGATGGTGTTGTAGCCGAGCGACTTCATCTGGTCGATCATGGACTTGTAGTCGCGGGACCAGAGCCCGTGGACGACGTAGTTGCCGGTCTCGAAGCCGAACCAGTTGATCCCGGCGATGCGCACCGGCTGCCCGGCCTCGTCCAGGATCTGCCGGCCACTGGTATGCCAGTAACCACCACCGGGCGCCTCGGCCGCATCCGCCGTACCGACACCAACACCAACACCAACACCAACACCGGCCAGCGGTAACAGAAGCGCCGCGGCAACAGCACACAGCGCTCTTCGCAGGCTGCGGAATATGTCGCGATCTCCTCTCGGGAGGCGCGGGCCCGGAACAGATGGGAGCGCTCCCATGCCCCGCACGCCTCCCAGGGAACAGATAAGTCATGCTCGCGTCAAGAGAGGAGGGAGGAGAGGAGAGCCGAGGAGCGAGACTGTTGGCGGATCAGGCGGCCGACCACTGCCTGTCGCGGCACTAGTGACGACGCGTCAGACGGCGCAGCCCGAACAGTGCCAGGACCGCGACCGCCACCGCGACGGCGCCGACCTTGATGTTGCCGGCCGAGCCGTCGTCGCCGCCTCCCGAGGCGTCCGAACTGCCGCTTGCCGAGGGGGACTTGGAGCCGCCCGGTGGGTCCTCCGCCTTTACGGGGCTGTCGTCGCCCTCGCTGCCGTACATGAGCTTGGAACCGTCGGCGGAGTAGCTGACGGACTCTCCCTGCCCCTGGAGGGGCACGTCGAGCCGGCCCTTTCGCTTGATCTTCCCGCCGTTCCAGTCGTAGTAGATGCCGCCGAAGTAGCCGCGCACGGCGAGCTGTTCGTCGTCGGGGGAGATGGCGGCGTCGGTGGCCCAGAGGTCGACGGCGGCGACGGGCTTGAAGATGTTCGTGCCGGAGGCGGAGAGCTTGGCCGGGCCCTCGTACAGGTGCCCGCCGTCCTCGTTCTTGTCGATGATGTACGCGCGCCCGGTCTTCGGATCGACGACGAGCGACTCGGCGTTGCGGGCCCCGTCCGAGTACTTCACGACGTACTGCGTGGCCCGGATCGTCTGGTCGACCAGCTTCTTCGGCTCGGGCAGCTGATAGATCCACACATACGGCCACTTGCCGCCGAGGTTGTCGCCGATGTCGCCGACGTAGATCTGGTTGTCGGGGCCGATGGAGATGGCCTCGACGTCGCGGGGCGAGCCGATGCCGCTGAGGGTGACGCGGGCGACCGTCTTCCCGGTGCTGCTGTCGACGGCGTAGAGGTACGGCCCGTCGTCGCTGTCGTTGTGGGTCCAGTAGATGCCGGGGTGCAGGTGGGAGGCGGCGAGGCCGCTGGACTCGGTGATGCGCGAGTCCTTGATGGTGAACCCCTGATCACCCTTGCCGTCGCCGTCGGCGGCGGAGGCGGGCAGGGCGAGGACGCCCACAAGCAGGACTCCGGCGGTGAGAGCGAACGGTCGGCGCATGCCCCCAAGCCTGCCATCCCGGCGGACGGTTCACGGTGAGCGCCCCGAGGCCCCACCGTGGCAGGCCTCACACGCCGACCGCCCCTTTGATCCCTCCCCGATCGCCCATCATGAGCGGATGCTTAGGTTCATGCCGGTCGGCGACTCCATGACGATCGGAAGCGCGGGCGAGCACACATGGCGTTACCGGATGTGGGAGCACCTGCGCGAGACGTACGGCGGCCCGTTCGCCCTCGTCGGCCCGCGCGAGACGCTGCACGACAAGGCGACGGACGCACCGACGTCGTACGAGTACGCCGACCCGGACTTCCCGCGCGCCCACCTGGCCGGCTGGGGCGAGGGCTGGCTGCACATGGCGCCGCTGATCGGCGAGGCGGTGCGGGCGCACCGGGCGGACGTGCTCCTCGTCTCCCTGGGCCTGATCGACCTGGGGTTCTACACCAACGCGGAGCAGACGGCGGAGAACGTGCGCCGGTTCGTGGAAGAGGCGCGGGCGGCCGGGCCGCGCGTACGCATGGTCGTGCTGCCGGTGATCCCGAACGTCCGCGCCGTTGACGACGCCCCCTTCGGGGCCCAGGTGAAGCTCTTCAACGAGCTGCTCGGGAAGGCGGTCGCCGACCTGGACGAGCCGCGCTCCCCGCTGTTGCTGGCCTCGCCTCCGCGGTCGTACGACATCCACCTGGACACGTACGACGGCACGCACCCGAACGCGAGCGGCGAGCACAAGATCGCGGCGGCGTTCGCGGACGCCATGCACCAGGCATGGGACGTGGGCGAGCCCTACGAGGCGTAGTCGTCCCGGAGCCATTCCCCCTACAGGAACTGGCAGTTGGGTGGATGGCGCGGATGTTGTCGTCGCCGAGAGTGCGGCGGACGAGGTGTGCGAGGTGTGCGTGGTCGTCCGGCATGCGCGTCCCTCCGCGTGTCCTGGTCACCGTGCGTATCGTTGTACTGCGCGGCTGTGCTCGTCCATGAGGCAGCCGGGGAGGAGCGCCACGATGACCGTCCTTGAAGACAGGATCGCGATGGCCGAGAGCGACAACACGAGCACGCTGGACGAGATGTTCGAGCGGCTCGAGAAGATGCCCGTCCCCGAGGGATACAAGGTCGAGATCGTCGAGGGGACCGTCTTCATGTCGCCGCAGCGGGACACCCGCTGGGAGATCATCCTGGACATCGTCGAGCAGTTGCGGACCAAGTACCCCCGGAAGCGCTTGAAGTCCGACGTCCGTATCGACTACCCGGGTCATCTCAACGGATTCGCGACCGACGTGACGGCGATGGCCGAGAGCGCCGCCAAGACGCAGGAAGGGCGCTGGCGCTTCGAGGACGTCGAGTTCGTCGCCGAGGTGATCTCCAAGGGCACCGCCGCCAACGACTACGGCCCGAAGAAGACCGCCTACGCCCTCGCCGAGGTCTCCGTCTACGTCATCGCCGACCCATACCAGGGGCGCTGCCACATCTACACCCACCCCAAGGGCGACGACTACGCGACCGAAACGAAGGTCGCGTTCGGGGACGACCTGGACCTCACCGGCACCGTGATCGGCCTCACCCTCAAAACCGACGAGTTCCCCCGCGACTGATGCCGCCCCTCAGAACCCCACGTCGGCCGGCCGATACGTCGGCGTCCGGCGCACCCGGCTCGCCCGCTCGTACGCGTACGCCAGCCGCAGCAGTGTCGGCTCGCTCCACGCCGTGCCCATGAAGGTCAGGCCGACCGGCAGGCCGAAGGCGAAGCCCGCCGGGACGCTGATGGCGGGGTAGCCGGCGAGGGCGGCGGGTGTGGAGGCGCCGCCGCCGTAGGTGTCCCCGCGGATCAGGTCGATCTTGGCCGGAGGGCCGGTGGTCGGCATGACCAACGCGTCCAGCCGGTGCCGACGCAGCACCGCGTCGATGCCCTCCGCGCGCGACAGCCGGTGGTTGGTCGCCAGCGCCTCGCGGTACTCGCGCTCGGTGAAGTCCAGCCGCTGCACCGCCTCCAGCCCGTCCTGCCGGACATAGCGCAGCTCGCGGTCGGCGTGCGCGCGGTTGAACTCGATCAACTCCGCCAGGCTGCGCGGGTGGTCGCCGGGGCCGGCGGCCAGATAGGCGTTCAGCGCCCGCTTGAACTCGTACGCCTGGACGACCATCGAGCTGGGCAGGTCTTCCAGCTGTTCCGCCGTCGGGATGTCGGCCGGGTCGACGACGGTCGCACCGGCCTCGCGCATCGCGCCGATCGCCCGTTCCGCGATCGCGTCGGCGTGGACGTCGTAGCCGAAGTAGACGTTGCGCGGTACGCCGATGCGTGCGCCGCGCAACCCGTCGGCGTCGAGGAAGCGGGTGTAGTCACGGTGGAAGCGGCCGCGGCTCGCCCCGGTCGCGGGATCGCGCTCGTCGACACCCACGAGGGTGCCCAGCAGGATCGCGGCGTCACGGACCGTACGGGCGAGCGGACCGACGCTGTCCTGACTCGGCACACCGGGGATCACACCTCCTCGCCCGACCAGTCCGACGGTCGGCTTGACCCCGACGACACAGTTCGCGGAGGCCGGGTCGATGATCGAGCCGTTCGTCTCGGTGCCGATCCCGGCGACGCACAGGTTGGCCGCGACGGCGGCCCCCGTGCCGGAGCTGGACTCGTTCGGCGACCGGTCCAGCTTGTACGGGTTGCGGGTCTGGCCCCCGCGCGCACTCCACCCGGCATGGTGGGTGATCGACATGCCACCCGCCCACTCGCTCAGATTGGTCTTGCCGAGGATCACGGCACCGGCGGCGCGCAGCCGGGCGGCGACGGTGGCGTCCTTCGCAGGCCGAAGCCCCTCCAGGGCGAGCGATCCGGCCGTCGTGTGCATCCGGTCCCCGGTCTCCACCAGGTCCTTCAACAGGACGGGCAGGCCGTGCAACGGCCCCCGCGGACGCCGCTCGCCGTCCAGCCGCCGAGCCTCGCGCAGGGCGTCGGGATTGACCTCGATCACCGAGTGCAGGAGCGGGTCGATGCGCTCGATCCGCTCCAGGTAGTAACGGGTCAGGCGTACGGCGTCGAGCCGCCCGTCGGCCATCCGGCTGCGCAACTCCGCGATACCGAGCTCGTCGAGCTCTCCGGGGGCGGCGGCGTGAGCCTGTTCCTGGGCCTGAGCCGGGGCCGGTCCGAGCCATGGCGTGGCCGCCGCCGCGGTGCCGAGCGCGAGCACGCTGCGGCGGGTGGTGTGATTCCGCTCCGTGTCCTCCATGTACATCGACGCTAGAGCCGCAAGCGCCGTAACTCGCCCCGGCTGCCCCCCTGTTCAGCCCGGGTGACAACCCCAGTCCGGCACCGGGGGACAGCCTGAAATTCCGCTGCGGCGACACGAAACCGACTGACAGAATTCCGTCGCATGGCGATCATCCACCACACCACCCTCAAGCCCACCAAGCTGGAACTGCTCACCACCTGGCTGCCCACCCGCCCGTGGTACGTCGGCGCGGGCGCACCGGAGTTGACCAAAGCCGGCGGGTTCCGGCTGGACGACCCGGAGGGCGAGGTCGGGATCGAGTTCATGGTGGCCGTCGACACGTCCGGCCCCGAGCCCACCGCCTATCTGGTCCCCCTCACCTACCGGGCCGCCCCGCTGACCGGCGCGGAACACGCCCTCGTCGGCACCATGGAGCACGGCGTACTGGGCCCGCGCTGGGCCTACGACGGTTGCCACGACCCGGTGCTCCACGCCGAACTCCTGGCCCTGGTCGAGGGCCGCGCCCAGGCCATGGCCCAGAGCATCACGGACACCCCCGACCGAGAGGTCGCCCGCTCCTACACCGGTGACTCCCCCACGATCGAGGGCCCGCTCTCCACGGCCAGGGACACCGCCAAGGGCACCGAACTCCGCACGGGGGACGGCAAGTTGGTGCACCTGCACCGCGTCCTGCACCCCACGCCACTCCCGCCGGAGGGAGTGCTCGGCCACGTCACCGGCGCCTGGCAGACACCGGACGACACCCGCACCCGGGCCGTGTTCGTCACTCTGCACCCCGCCCCTGGCACCTGACCGGCCCGGGCCGACAGCAGGCGGCCACCCTCTCCACGACCTCCTCCAACAACGCCCCCGCCACGAACAGCACCCGTTCCGACGGCACCGACCGCCACCCCAACGGCCACGTCTCCCCACTCAGCGCCGGCACCCCCACGTACGCCAGCAGGCCGTCACCGCGCGTCAACGTCCGTACCCCTGGCGGCCATCGGAGATCCGACGCGGTTTGCGGAGGCAACAGGAAGTACAGGTACCGCTCGCCGGTGAACTCCCGGACGATCGGCCCGGCGTCGAAGTCCGTGCACAACATCAGCTCGGTGGCGACGCGTTCACCCAGCTCACCCTTCATCCGTACGGCGTCGAAGTGGATGCCGGCGTGCCGGAGGGAGTGACCGGTGGCGGGGATCCAGGTCGGGATCCAGGGGGCGGCGATTCTCTCGTTCATGACGCAAATGCTTCCGGGTGCTCACATACTGTGACCAGGGCTGAGCAATGTCCGTGCACGGCTGTGCACTTGGGGAGGCGGTTGTGCACTTCGGTGATCGTGGATCGGAGTCCTTCGGTGCGATGCTCCGGTTTCACCGGGAGCGGGCCGGGATGACTCAGGAGGGGCTCGGCAAACACGTCGGCTACTCCAAGTCGCAGGTGGCGATGGTGGAGCGGGGTGAGCGGTCGCCGAAGGGCCGACTGGTGGAGATCGCGGACGAGGTGCTCGGTGCACAAGGTGCACTGCTGGTCCTGGCAGAGAAAGAGTTCGGCAAGGGCGGGCTCCGGCCGTGGACCGAGGACTATCTGGCAGAGGAGGCGAAGGCCGCAGCGCTGCACGTCTACCAGACCAACCTGATTCCGGGTTCGCTTCAGACCGAGGCGTACGCACGGGCCGTCTTCACGTCCAACCGCTGCCCGACCCTGGACGACGAGGAGATCGAACGGCGTGTTTCCTCCAGGCTGGAGCGTCGACAACTCTTCACCCGCAGACCCGCACCGACCGTCAGCTTCGTACTCGAAGAGAGCCTCCTCACCCGGCCGTTGGGCGGCAACGCCGCACTCAAGGAGCAGCTGCTCCACGTTCTCGCGATCGGAGAACTCCGCCACGTCGAAGTCCAGGTCATGCCACACCACCGGGAGGCTCACGCCGGGCTCGCTGGCCGCATGAGCCTTCTAGAGACTGCCGAGCGACAGCAACTCGCCTATGTGGAAGGCCACCGGGGCGGCTACTTCGTCAGTGAACAGCCCGACGTAGGAGACCTGTTCGGCAAATATGGCATTCTGCGAGCGCAGGCTCTCACCCCCGAGGAGTCCGCAACGCTGATCGAAAAGGTGGCACGGGAGCTATGAACACGGACCTCGTCTGGTTCAAGAGCAGCTACAGCGGCAGCGAGGGCGAATGCGTCGAGCTCGCATTGGAGTGGACGAAGTCCAGCTACAGCGACGGTGAGGGCGAATGCCTGGAAATAGCCCCCACCTCCACCACCATCCACATCCGCGACTCCAAGAACCCCAAAGATCACGGCGGGGCCACCCTCCAGGTAACCCCCACCACGTGGTCGGCCTTCCTTCGCTCACCGCTTGCCTTGAGCGCACTCCAAGCCGTTGGCTAGATACTCATGAAGTACACGCAGCTCGGACGCACCGGACTCAAGGTCAGCCGACTGGTCCTCGGCACGATGAACTTCGGACCGCAGACGGACGAGGCCGCCAGCCACGCGATCATGGACGCGGCGCTGACAGCCGGCATCAACTTCTTCGACACCGCGAACGTGTACGGCTGGGGCGAGAACAAGGGCCGTACCGAGGAGATCATCGGGAACTGGTTCGCCAAAGACGCGAGCCACCGCGACAAGGTCGTCCTCGCCACCAAGGTCTACGGCAACATGGCCGCGGACGGCGACGCCTGGCCCAACCACGACAAGCTGTCCGCGCTGAACATCCGGCGCGCGGTCGACGCCAGCCTGAAGCGGCTCCAGACCGACTACATCGACGTCTACCAGTTCCACCACGTCGACCGCCGCACTCCCTTCGAGGAGATCTGGCAGGCCATCGACGTGCTGGTGCAGCAGGGCAAGATCCTCTACGTGGGGTCGTCCAACTTCCCCGGGTACAAGATCGCCCAGGCCAACGAGATCGCCGCGCAGCGCGACGGCACCATCGGTCTCGTCAGCGAGCAGTGCCTCTACAACCTCGCCGAGCGCCGCGCCGAGATGGAGGTCATCCCGGCCGCGCAGGAGTACGGCCTCGGTGTCATCCCGTGGTCACCGCTGCACGGCGGCCTGCTCGGTGGCGTGATCAAGAAGGAGGTCGAGGGGGGTCGCCGGGCGAGCGGCCGGGCCGCCGACGCCCTCGCCAACACCACCATCCGCGCCCAGATCCAGTCGTACGAGGACCTGCTCGACAAGCACGGTGTCGAGCCGGGTGAAGCCGCTCTCGCCTGGCTGCTGACCCGCCCCGGCGTGACCGGCCCGATCGTCGGCCCGCGCACGGCGGAGCAGCTCGAGTCGGCGCTGCGCGCGGCCGAGCTGGAGCTGAGCGAGGACCTGCTGTCCGGCCTGGACGAGATCTTCCCGGGCCCGGGCCCGTCCCCGGAGGCCTTCGCCTGGTAACGCCGTCAGGCGTACGTCGGGCATAGAGGGGCGCGGGGCTGTGTCGATGTGCGGCTCCGCCGCGTGGGTGCGACCAGCCCCGCACGGGGCCGCACCCGGCAACGAACGCGCGGTTCCCGGCGCCCCCCGCCCGGCGCAGCGCTACCTGCCGAGGGCAGCCGCCAGCGCAACCACGACGAACAACAGCACGAGCACACCGGCCATGATCCGGTTCCGGGTCTTCGGGTCCACGCCCCCGAGCCTAACCGGCCCCGCCGAGCGCCCAACGGGCGACCGCCTCGTAGCGCGGCTGCTCCCCCGGCACCCCCGACGTCGGCAGATTGCTGCGCACCAGCGCGAGATCCGCCACGGTCCACGTACGGCTCGTGAATTCCTCCAGTGCCGCCACATAGGGCCGGGCGTCGATGGCCTCCCGGCTGCGGGCCACCGTGAGGTGGGCCTTGTAGCGCCGGTGCTCCCCCATCGGCACGCCCGCCTTCCGCGCCGCCGCCTCCGCACGCTCGGCGAGCAGCCGCAGGGTCCGCAGCTCCCCCTCCGCCCCCGCCCACAGCGCCCGCCCGTGCCCGAACTGGCCGCCACCGCGCACCGCCAGCGCGAAGGGCTCGGTCCGGCGCGCAGCCCGCTCCAGCCGTTCCGACAGATCGGGTGCGACGCCGTCGTCGACCTCTCCGTAGAAGGCGAGGGTGAAGTGCCAGCCGGGGCGGCCGGTCCAGCGCAGTCCGTCCGCGCCCGGGAGTCTCCTCAACTCGGCGACTGCCGAGGCGAGTTCGGCGGCGACGTCCTCGGGCGGCAGCACGGCGGCGAAGAGTCTCATGCGCACCAGCCTGCCACCATGGGGGCATGGAGATCACCATCAGAGAAGGCGGCCACGACGACGTCCCCGCGATCCTCGGCATGCTCGACAGCTGTGTGGAGTGGCTGGTGGGGCAGGGCCGTACCGGGCAGTGGGGGGACCAGCCCCTGTCCGAGCGTCAGAAGACGGTGGAGTCGGTCGTCCGGTACATGGACGAGGGCGATGTGTACATCGCCGAGGCCGACGGGGTACCGGCCGCCACGCTCACCCTGACCGACGCACCCGGCGCCTACCTGTCCCATCTGCCGCCGCCCGGCGAGCCCGAGCGGTACATCCACTGGCTCGCCTCCGACCGCCGCTTCAAGGGCCACGGCGTGGGCAGCGCGCTGCTCTCGCACGCCGCCGAGGAGACCAGGCGCGCCGGCGTCGCCCTGCTGCGGGTCGACTGCTACGCGGGCGACGACGGCAAGCTCGTCCGCTACTACGAGAGCAACGGCTTCCTCCGCACCGAGACCTACACCGGCCAGAACGACTGGCCGGGACAGGTGCTGGCCCGGAGGGTGTGACCCCCCGGGCCGGCGGAGCTGTCACGCCGCGGCGGCCAGCTGCTCCTGGGGCTCCCGCGGCACGAACCGCACATGCGGGTGGCCGCGGTTCCAGCCGACCGACAGGCGCAGGTTGCCGACGCGGGCCAGGACGAGGCCGATGACGATCGCCGCGGCGGCGGCGATCGCGCCGCCGACGGCGAGGCCCGCCCGGACGCCGTAGACGTCCGTGATCCACCCGGCGATGGGCGCACCGATCGGTGAGCCGCCCATGAACACCATCATGTAGAGGGCCATCACGCGGCCGCGCATGGCCGGGTCGGTGCCCATCTGGACGCTGGTGTTGGCGGTGACGTTGACCGTCATGCCGAACATGCCGATGGGGACCATGAGCAGGGAGAACAGCCACAGCGAGGGCGCCGTGGCCGCCACCAGCTCCAGTCCGCCGAAGGCCACCGCCGCCGCGATCATCACCCGCATCCGGGCCGTTCCGCGCCGGGCCGCGAGCAGGGCGCCCGCCAGCGAACCGACCGCCATCAGCGTGTTGAAGAGGCTGTAGGAGCCGGCGCCGGCGTGGAAGACGTCGTCGGCGAAGGCTGAGAGGTACACGGGGAAGTTGAAGCCGAAGGTGCCGATGAACCCGACCAGGGCGATGGTCCAGATCAGCTCGGGGCGCCCGGCGACATAGTGCAGCCCCTCCCTCAACTGGCCCTTGCCGCGCGGCGCCCGCTCGACGACGTGCAGCTCACGCGCGCGCATCAGCAGCAGGCCGACGATGGGCGCGACGAAGGACAGGCCGTTGAAGAGGAACGCGTAGCCGGTGCCGACGCCGGTGATCATCAGGCCGGCGACCGCCGGGCCGACCAGTCGGGCGGACTGGAAGTTGGCGGAGTTGAGGCTGACCGCGTTCTGCAGCTGTTCGGGACCGACCATCTCGCTGACGAAGGACTGCCGGGCCGGGTTGTCGACGACCGTGGCGAGGCCTACGGCGAAGGCGGCGAGGTAGACGTGCCAGACCTGGACGTGTCCGGAGAGCGTGAGCACCGCGAGCGCGGTACCGGCGACCCCCATCGCGGACTGCGTGAAGAGCAGCGTGCGGCGCTTGGGCAGCCGGTCGACGAGGACGCCGCCGTAGAGACCGAAGAGCAGCATCGGCAGGAACTGCAGTGCCGTCGTGACACCGACGGCGGTCGCGGAGCCGGTGAGGCTGAGGACCAGCCAGTCCTGGGCGATGCGCTGCATCCAGGTGCCGATGTTGGAGACGACCTGGCCGCCGAAGAACAGGCGGTAGTTGCGGACCTTCAGCGAGCTGAACATCGAGGACTTGCGAGCGGTTCCGGGGTCGGGCGGGGAGTCGTGGGTGGTCGGTGCGGGGGCGGAGTCTGCTCCGGATCCCGTACTCAAAAGGGTCGCCTCCTTGTTGTTGCCGAATATCAGAGGTGTGCGAGCTTCTCCAGCACGGGGGCGGCGGCGCGCAGTGTCGCCCACTCGTCCTCGTCCAGGCCCTCCACCAGGTTGGCCAGGAAGGCGTTCCGCTTGGCGCGGCTCTCCGCGAGCATGGACTCGGCCTGCTCGGTCTTGGTGACGACCTTCTGGCGCCGGTCCTCGGGGTGGGGCTCCAACCGGACCAGTCCCTTGGCCTCGAGCAGAGCGACGATGCGGGTCATCGACGGCGGCTGCACATGCTCCTTGCGGGCGAGTTCGCCCGGGGTGGCACTGCCACAGAGGGAGAGGGTGCCCAGCACCGACATCTCGGTGGGGCTGAGCGACTCGTCGACCCGCTGGTGCTTGAGCCGACGTGACAGCCGCATGACAGCTGATCGCAGGGAGTTCACAGCGGCAACATCGTCGCCATGGGTGAGGTCCGACATGTCTTTAGCGTAACTCATTACTCTCGCTAAACAAGCTGGGGTGCACGAGGATTCCCGTGACCCATGCCACGGAGAGCCGGGGATTCCGGGACTTCCCCCGATAAACACGGCATCACCCGTACGAGTGAGTCGTGGGCGGAAAGTGAACGGCACCCGGAGTTCGCCAGCGACCCTCGTGTTCATGGGGACCAGCGTGCTCAGCCTGCGGATGGACGGAGAGCTGCTCGAACGGCTCCGGGACCATGCCGCGAAAAGGGGAATGAGCGTCCAGGACTATGTGATCCGGACGCTCATTCGAGACGACTTCGACGAGCGGTTCCAGGCCGCCGTCGACGAGACCGAGAAGTTCTACGGGGTCACGTGAGCACGGCTCAGGTGAGACCCAGTGCGGGCATCAGGTAGTAGAAGCCGAAGACCGCCGCCACGACGTACATCGCCACCGGGACCTCCCGGCCCCGCCCGGCCGCCAGGCGCAGCACGGCGAAGGTGATGAAGCCCATGCCGATGCCGTTGGTGATCGAGTAGGTGAACGGCATCATCACCATCGTCACGAAGGCCGGGATGGCGATGGTGTAGTCGGCCCAGTCGATCTCCTTGACCGAGCCGGCCAGGATCAGGAAGCCCACCGCGAGCAGGGCCGGGGTGGCCGCCTGGGACGGGACCATCGTGGCGATCGGGGTCAGGAACAGCGCCACGGCGAACAGCGCGCCGGTGACGACGTTCGCGAAGCCGGTGCGCGCGCCCTCGCCGACACCGGCCGTGGACTCCACGAAGCAGGTGGTGGCCGAGGAGGAGCTGGCGCCGCCCGCGGCGACCGCGATGCCGTCGACGAAGAGGACCTTGTTGATGCCGGGCATCTGACCCTTGGCGTCGGTCAGCTTGGCCTCGTCGGAGACGCCCATGATCGTGCCCATCGCGTCGAAGAAGCACGACAGCAGGACCGTGAAGACGAAGAGGACGCCGGTCAGCACGCCGACGTGGGAGAAGCCGCCGAAGAGGCTGACCTTCCCGATCAGACCGAAGTCCGGGGTGGCGACCGGGTTGCCGGGCCACTTGGGCGTCGTGAGGCCCCAGGTCGGGATCTTCGCGACGGCGTTGATGACCACCGCGAGGACCGTCATCGTGACGATCGAGATCAGGATCGCGCCGGAGACCTTGCGGACGATGAGCGCGAGGGTGAGCAGCACGCCGAGGATGAAGACCAGGACCGGCCAGCCGTTGAGGTGGCCGTCGGCGCCGAGCTGGAGCGGGACGGTGGTCTGGGCGACGTCCGGGATGCGGGAGACGAAGCCGGAGTCGACGAGCCCGATCAGCATGATGAACAGGCCGATACCGATGGAGATGGCCTTGCGCAGGCTGTAGGGCACGGCGTTCATGACGCGCTCGCGCAGTCCGGTGGCGACGAGCAGCATCACGATCAGGCCGGCCAGGACGACCATGCCCATCGCGTCCGGCCAGGACATCCGGGGGGCGAGCTGGAGCGCGACGACCGAGTTCACACCCAGACCGGCGGCCAGCGCGATCGGCACGTTGCCGACGACGCCCATGAGCAGCGTGGTGAACGCCGCCGTCACGGCCGTCGCCGTGACCAGCTGTCCGTTGTCCAGCTGGTGCCCGTACATGTCCTTCGCGCTGCCGAGGATGATCGGGTTCAGCACGATGATGTAGGCCATCGCGAAGAAGGTGGCGAAGCCGCCACGAATCTCACGGGAGAGCGTGCTGCCTCGCTCGGAGATCCTGAAGTAGCGGTCGAGCGCGCCGGACGCGGGCGCGTCCCCCGGCTGTTCGGGGGCGGGAACCTTGGCGGGGGCCGAGGTGGACATTGGGTGTTCCTACGAGCAGAAGTGGACATGAAGCAAACGGTTTCAGTATGAACATATGAACCCTGCAGCGCTATCTCCGCGCGTAGACCGGACCGCCTCGTAAGCTGTCCCCCATGGAGAAGTGGACACCCAAGCACGAGGCACCGGAGCCCCTCGAGGGCCCCATCGTGGCCACCATCACCGGCGGCACGATCCTCTGGTTCGTCCTCTTCCTGGTGCAGCTCCCCTTCTACGGCTGGTTCGACGACCACGGGCACACCTGGTGGGTGTGGACCTGCCTGGCCGGCGGCGGGCTCGGGCTCATCGGCATCTGGTACGTCCGGGGGCGCGACGCGGCGATCAAGCGGGCGGCGGCACTGGACCCGGGGTCGGCCGAATAGGGCCGTACCGGAGCAGCGGAGACGACCGGACAGGGCGGGACCGCAGTATCGGGGTCGGCCGGGCAAGGCGTACTACCACCGCACGAGTTCGCTCCTCCCCAGGTCGGATCTTCCGGTCACTCGGCGGGTGAAGCCGCAAATCCGCACGTACCGTCGAGTGCATGACGCACATCGACGCGGGCGCCGAGCTCGACCCTGTGCACCCCGTGCCCGTCCCCGCGACGGCGCGTGGTCTGACCGCGGCCGAGGTCGCCGAACGAGTCGCGCGAGGGCAGGTCAACGACGTTCCGGTGCGCAGCAGCCGGTCGATGGGCGAGATCGTCCGGGCGAACGTCTTCACCCGGTTCAACGCGATCATCGGTGTGCTCTGGCTGATCATGCTGGTCGTCGCGCCGCTGCAGGACAGCCTGTTCGGCTACGTGATCATCGCCAACACCGGCATCGGGATCATCCAGGAGTGGCGGGCGAAGAAGACCCTGGACTCCCTCGCGGTGATCGGCGAGGCACGGCCGACGGTGCGGCGGGACGGGAGAGCGGCCGAGGTCAGTACGTCGCAGATCGTGCTGGACGACCTGATCGAGATCGGGCCCGGGGACAAGGCCGTGGTCGACGGGGTGTGCGTCGAGGCCGACGGGCTCGAGATCGACGAGTCGCTGCTCACCGGTGAGGCCGACCCGGTGGTCAAGAAGCCCGGGGACCAGGTCATGTCGGGCAGCTTCGTGGTCGCCGGCGGCGGCGCCTTCAAGGCCACCAAGGTGGGCCGCGAGGCCTACGCCGCCCAACTCGCCGAGGAGGCCTCCCGCTTCACCCTCGTCCACTCCGAACTGCGGAGCGGCATCTCGACGATCCTCAAGTACGTGACGTGGATGATGATCCCGACCGCGATCGGCCTGATCATCAGCCAACTGGTCGTCAAGGAGCACGGCTTCAAGGACTCGGTCGCGCGCACGGTCGGCGGGATCGTGCCCATGGTCCCCGAAGGACTCGTCCTCCTCACCTCCGTCGCCTTCGCGATAGGCGTCATCCGGCTTGGCCGAAAACAGTGCCTCGTCCAGGAACTCCCGGCCATCGAGGGCCTCGCCCGCGTCGACACCGTCTGCCTCGACAAGACCGGCACCCTCACCGAGGGCGGCATGGACGTCACCGAGCTCAGGCCGCTGCAGGGCGCCGACGACACGTATGTCCGCAAGGTCCTCGGCGCCCTCGGCGAGTCCGACCCGCGCCCGAACGCCTCCCTCCAGGCGATCATCGACGCCTACCCGGACGTCGAGGACTGGCGCTGCACGGAGTCCCTCCCCTTCTCCTCCGCCCGCAAGTACAGCGGCGCCACCTTCAGCGAGGGCAACGGCGAGTCCAGTACGTGGCTGCTGGGGGCGCCCGACGTGCTGCTGGACGACGGCGACCCGGCCCTCGCCGAGACCGGGCGGCTCAACGAGCAGGGACTGCGCGTCCTGCTGCTGGCCCGGGCGGGCCGTGACCTCGACGATTCCGAGCCCGCGAAGGGAGCGCGGCCCACGGCCCTGGTCGTACTGGAACAGCGGCTGCGGCCCGACGCGGCCGACACCCTGCGCTACTTCGCCGAGCAGGACGTCAGCGCCAAGGTCATCTCCGGCGACAACGCGGTGTCGGTGGGCGCGGTGGCCGGGAAGCTGGGCCTGACCGGAGCGACCGTCGACGCCCGCCGGCTGCCCGCCGAGCAGGACGGGATGGCGAAGGCCCTCGACGAGGGCACGGTGTTCGGGCGGGTCACCCCGCAGCAGAAGCGGGACATGGTCGGCGCGCTGCAGTCGCGCGGGCACACGGTCGCGATGACCGGCGACGGCGTGAACGACGTACTGGCCCTGAAGGACGCCGACATCGGCGTGTCCATGGGCTCGGGTTCGGAGGCCACCCGCGCGGTCGCCCAGATCGTGCTGCTCAACAACAGCTTCGCGACGCTGCCTTCGGTGGTCGCGGAGGGCCGCCGGGTCATCGGCAACATCACGCGAGTCGCCACGCTCTTCCTCGTGAAGACGGTCTACTCGGTGCTGCTGGCCGTCCTGGTGGTGTGCTGGCAGGTGGAATACCCGTTCCTGCCACGGCACTTGACGCTGCTGTCCACCCTGACGATCGGCATCCCGGCCTTCTTCCTCGCCCTGGCCCCCAACAAGGAGCGGGCCAGGCCCCACTTCGTGCGGCGGGTGATGCGGTACTCGATCCCGGGTGGCGTGGTGGCCGGCGTGGCGACCTTCGTGTGCTACCTGATCGCCCGTCACTATTACGTCGGTGAGGGCTCGTTGGACGCGGAGACCAGCGCGGCGACGCTCACGCTCTTCCTGATCTCCATGTGGGTCCTGGCGATCATCGCCCGCCCCTACACCTGGTGGCGGATCGCCCTCGTCGCCACGATGGGCGCGGCGTTCGTGTTCGTACTGATCGTGCCGTCGCTCCAGCACTTCTTCGCGCTGAAGCTGGTGGGCGTGACGATGCCGTGGATCGCGGTCGGCATCGCGGCGGTGGCGGCGGTCGCCCTGGAGTTGCTGTGGAAGTGGGTCGACCGCCGCTTTCCCGCTTAGCGGTAGCGCGAGGACTTACTGCACGTCGACGTAGTCACCCGTGGCGTTGACCGCCGGAGTCGTCGTCGTACCCGCGAAGGAGTAGCGGAAGTAGCCGTCGACGGTCGCCGTGGTCGTCGTCTTCAGGTTGCCCGTGGAGTCCGACGTGATCGTCTTCAGCGTGGTGTAGGTGCTGGAGTCCTTCTTGCGGAACTGCAGCTTCACCGGCTGAACGGTGTAGCCGTGGTACTTGTTGTCCTCCCAGTTGGCACGCGACAGCTTGCCGGTGACCGTGACGGTCTTGCCCTTCGTGACCGGCTCCGGCGCCGCGTTGACCGTCAGCTTCGAGTAGCGCTGGACGAGGGTGGAGCCGAGGTCGCCCTGCTCGTGGCTGGCCGAGGTGCTGTAGTTGAGCGCGAGGGCGCCGGCCGACCACTTGCCCGCGTCCGAGTTGATGAGGTCGCCCTCGGCCGGGTAGATGTCGATCTTGCCCGAGCAGCTGGCCGTCGTGGCCGAGGTGGCGGTGCAGGTCGCCGGGTCGTCGCCGAACAGCACGTTGTCCGGGGTGGTGTACGAGCCCTTGTAGATGAGCGGGCCGTTGGCGAAGTCGTCCGACGTGATGTCGACGTCCGCTCCGTGGGTCAGCGTGTAGGTGACCGTGGTGGAGACGTGGTTCGTCGTACCGACCTTGACCGCCGAGGCGATCTTGAGGTCGGAGAAGCTGACGTCCAGGTCGGCCGCGGCGGCGTCGGCGCTGAACGCGGTCTTGCCGGAGTGTCCGGCAAGGACCTTCGCGGCCTCCGCGCGGTACGACGGCGCGGAGTCGGCGGCCTGCGCGGCCGGCATCACGAAGGCGGAAAGGGCCAGGGCGCCGGAGACGGCGGCCACGGTGGCACGTATGTGCATGTGTTCCCCAAGTGGAGAAAGTGATCGTGGAGCCTGTTGGCTCAACGCATCAGATTCGTGACGCTTGTGACTGGTTGTACGGCCGAGACGGATTTTATGCGGGGATGACGAAGCCCTTGCCATGTGCAGAGCAACGGCCGCCCCCGGGGTCCCCGTCCGGTAGCGGCCGTCACTCACTGCTGGCACTTGCTCGTGGTGCTGATTGCCTACTGCACGTCGACGTAGTCACCCGCGGCGCTGACCGCCGGGGTGGTCGTGGTGCCCGCGAAGGAGTAGCGGAAGTAGCCGTCGACGGTCGCCGTGGTCGTCGTCTTCAGGTTGCCCGTGGAGTCCGACTTGATCGTCTTCAGCGTGGTGTAGGTGCTGGAGCTCTTCTTGCGGAACTGCAGCTTCACCGGCTGAACGGTGTAGCCGTGGTACTTGCCGTCGTCCCAGTTGGCGCGGGACAGCTTGCCGGTGACCGTGACGGTCTTGCCCTTCTTGACCGGCTCCGGCGCCGCGTTGACCGTCAGCTTCGAGTAGCGCTGCAGGTTGAAGGCGGCGACCTTGTCCGTCACGGCGACACCGACGTTGTCCAGGTTCGGGTTCTCCTGGTCCTCACCGTTGAACGCGACCGCGAATCCGGCCGCCTTCCAGGCGCCGGCGTCCTCGTTCAGCAGCTCCAGCGGGTCGATCGCGACGGTGGCGGTGCAGGTGGCGACCGTCGTGGAGCCGTCGGTGCAGGTCGCGTCGTTGCTGTCGAACCACCAGATCTCGTCCTCGAACGAGGAGCCGCGGTACAGCTCGATGCCGGTGACGAAGTCGGAGGCGTGGATGTCGACGTCCGCGCCGTGCGTCAGCGTGAAGGACACCGGCACCTTGACCACGTTGGTGGTGCCGACGGCGATGTTCTTGCCCTTGTTGACCTTCACGTTCGAGAAGGAGGCGTCCAGGGCGTACGGAGTACCGGTCGCCTCGGTGCTGAACGCGCTCTTGCCGGAGCCCGAGTGGAGGGCGTCGACGGCGGCGGCGACATCCGCGGGAGCCTTCGGGCCGTCGGCGGCGAGCGCGGCCGGCGCGACGAGGGCGGAGAGGGCCAGGGCGCCGGTGACGGCGGCCACAGTGGCACGTATGCGCATGCGTTCCCCACGTGGAGAAAGGGGCCCCGGTGGTCGTCGTTCCCTACGGCGCGCGTGCACGTCGGGGCCCAAGTGGTCATGGAGCCTGTTGGCTCACGTGATCAGATCCGTGACGGATGGGAATGGTTGTACGGCCGGTGAACATTTCTTGAAGGTGATTTGAAGATCACCGACCGTACGCGCCGCGCTCCACGTCCTACGCCCTGCGCCTGCCCCCTACGCCTGCGCCTCCGTCTGGGCCACGCCTCAGTCGAACCACCGGTCCCGCGCCAGCTCCTCCGTGCGCGACGGGTCCTCCATCAGGGCCGCCACCTCGAAACGCCGGGGCCACTGCCCTGCCGCCCAGGCGAGCCCGGCGGCGACGCCCTCCAGGGTGGCCGCGTGCAGCACCCCGTCGCCGGTCAGCCGCCAGTCCAACTCCACGCCGTCGACGAAGAGTTCCTCGTGCTCGACGTAGGTCGCCGGGGTCCGTGCCCCGAGCAGCACCCGCACCGAGTCCGGTACGTCGCGTTCGGCGCCCTCGGAGTCCACCGCCCCCGTCACGGACTCGCTCAGCCGCCGCACCTGGAACAGCTCGGCCAGCTCGGCGGCGCGCGCCGGCCGTACCGGCAGCAGCGGGACGCCCTGGGTGAAGGGCAGCAGGTCGGGCGAGTCGACGACCACCGCTTCGGCGGCGTCCACGACCTCGACCCGCCCGTCGACGACGGCACGCAGCTCGTCCGGCAGCGTCACCTGCTCGGGGTCCAGGTCGGCCAACGCACCGTAGAGGGCGTGCAGTTGGGCGCCGGTGACCTCCCGCTCGGGGTCGGCGAGCCGGTCGAGGAGCTCGGCGGCGCCGCCCGGCTCGTCGAGCAGTGAGGCCACGGAGGTCCGCACGCCGAGCGCCCGCAGCACCTGCTCGTCGTCGAACCCGGTCGCGTCGGCCTCGTCGTAGAGCCCACGCAGCAGCGGGTCGCCACCGGCGGCGAGCAGTCCGGCCGGGCGGCGCCCGTCGATCACGGGGTGCCCGCGCAACCACCAGGCCGTGTAAGGCCGTACGACCTCGTGGGTGCCGTCCGGCAGCAGGATCCGCACGGGCTGGGTGAGGGCGTCGCGCAGCGGCGGCCGGGCGAGCAGGGCGAGTGCCTGCGGCCACTGGTCGTCGTCCACGAGATCCAGGTCCCGTACGGCGACCAGCTCGGTGGCGACCGGCGGTACGGGCGTGTCCGGGAACCGGTCGAGGACGTCCTCGCTCCACACGTCGACGGCGTCGAGGAGCCCGGCGTCGTCGGGCTCGGCGAAGTCCCCTTCGCGGGGCTCCAGTTCATCCGGGTCGAGGACGACGTCGGTGGCCCGTACGAGCGCGAAGTTGGCGAGCACGCCACAGGCGGCCAGCGGCTGTTCGCCCCACTTCTCGGCCAACTCGATGTCGACGGAGGCGAGTTCGCCTTCGCGCATGACCTGGGCGAAGGGGCTGCCCGGGAGGACGAGTTCGCCGGCGGGGGCGAGTTCCCCTTCCTCGTCGGGGAGGGCGAGGGCGCCGAGCCAGGGTTCGTCACCGGGTTCGAGGCCCGCGTCCCGCACCAACGCGAGGACGGTGTCGGCGAGTTCCTCCGCGTCGGGCGCCTCCTGCTCCCAGTCGAGGCCGCCCTCGTCGTCGAGGGAGGCGGCGACGGCGGCGCGGACCTGGGGGGTGGTCAGGACCGCGCGGGGCGTCGCCGGGAGGGCGCCGAGCTTCTCCAGGAGGGGATGCACGGCGTCCGGGTGGGCGACCTTCAGGCCGAGCCGGGCGAGCACCTCGGGGTCGATCCGGGCGGCGTCCGCGGTGGGCAGCAGCACCTGTCGGGGCCCGATGGTCGTACGGCCGTCAGCGAGCGGGACGGGCAGCCCCGAGAGCCGGTCCGGGTCGACCCCGGCGAGGCTGTCGTAGAGCCGCCGCCACCAGCCGGGCTCCTTCTCCAGCCCCGCCAGCCGGTCGACGGCGTCGGTGAGCGGGACGCGGGCGACGCCCAACGTCCGCAGTTCCACGCGCCGTTCGAGCCCGGCGGGCAGGAGGGTCGGCAGCACCTCGGCGAGGACGCCCACGGTGTCGACACCGGCCCCCTCGACAATCTCGGCGTCACGGGGCCGAAGGGACTCGGGCAGCTCAAACCCCTGATCCTGCCCCTCCCCCTGCCGCTGCTCCTCTTCCCGGTCCTGGTCCGGCTCGGCGGCGGGAGGAAGAAAGGAAGTCCGCGGCAGCCGCTCCAGGATCGCCGCCCGCAGCGCGCCGTCCAGCTCCCCCTTCCCCAGCGGTCCGGGCACGAGCCCGATGATGCCCTCGCTCACCGGCCGCCAGCCGGCGAGGAGTTCGGCGTACGTGTCCGCCGCGCGCTGCACGAGGAAGTCGGTGAGGGGACCGGGGGCCGCGTGCCGACGCGTGGTGTCGAGGGGGAGGGAGGCGATGAGGAGAGCGGGGACGCCCAGGGGCTCGTCGCTGGGGGTGGGGGCGTGGACGACGGGGGCGGTGCGGGGACGGTCGGGGGTGCCGTCGGTCGCGTTGACGGGCACGGCCCAGGTCAGAGACCAGTGGGGGCGCAGCCGCTCCTCCACCGGACGGTCGGCCAGCAGATCGGGGGTGAGCGGGCCGTCCGCGGACGAAGTACGCCAGTACGTGGTGCCGTTGAGGGAGTCCTCCACGACGGTGAAAGGGCCGTCGGTGCGGCGGCGGAGGGTGCGGGGAGTGCCCTGGCCGACCTCGACCACGACCTCCTCAAGGCCCGGGAGGGCGAGGAGCAGGGCGTCGTCGACGGCACCCAGCAGCCGCTCGGCGAGGTCGGTGGCGGCCGTGTCGCGCAGCGGGAGGATGACGACGGTGTCGTACGGATCCGGTGCTGTCCCCTCGGCGGCGAACGGAAGCCGCAGGAGCGGCACATGCCCGTCGCGGCGCCGGATCTCGTCCCCCAGCCCGGGGCTGTGCCGGGCGGTGTCGGCGGCCAGCTCGCGGGCCTCGGCGAGGGCCCAGCGGACGCCGCCGTGCCGGCCGACGACGGCGGGCTCGTCGGTGACGGCGAGCACGGCGGCGAAGCCGACGCCGAAACGGCCGACGGCGGTGTCGTGGGCGTCCCGCTTGGCGGAGGCGCGCAGCGTGGACAGCGACTCGACGCCGGAAGCGTCCAGGGGGGCGCCTGTGTTGGCGGCGGCGAGGACGCCGTCGCGGAGGGTGAGCCGGAGCCGTCCGGGTACGCCCGCGCGGGCCGCGGCGTCGGCGGCGTTCTGGGCCAGCTCCACGACGAGCCGGTCCCGGTAGCCGCCGAGAACGAGGTCCTCCTCGGCGTTGGCGTCCTCACGGAACCGGGCGGGGCTGGTGGCCCAGGCGTCCAGGACACCCCGGCGCAGACGGGCCGTCCCGAACGGATCGGCCCCCTCGGCCGCCGGCCGCACGAACTTGCTCACGTTGACTCTCCTCATCGGCGTGGGGTTGAAGGTACCGCGCCGACGCGGGGGGAGACGGGGCCGACCCAGCCATGGACGCCCCCTTCGGAATCAGACCTTCCGGGGTTCCCCGCTCGGCCTGCCGACGGGCAGGGTGAGCTCTGTCCTGCGACGGCCTTCAGCAACTCCGGCTACGCAGGCGTCCGGTGCCCGAACAGGGCCGACCGACGGCAAGAGGTTCACGCATCGAGGGCGTGGCGATCCTCGCCCGCTCGCCCTCGCCGCCGCCTCACCCGCTCGACGAAGGCCACTGACCCGCCACCCGGCCCCAGCGCTACGAGTGCCCCAGCTCCGCCGTGTCCTCGTCCGCGGCCACCGGCACCGAGCCCGAGTCCGGTGCCGGGCGCAGGGGGAAGGGGTCCACCCTGGTCTCGTCGATCACCGGTGGGGCCGGCTGTGGGGGCTTGGGCATGACGGCGGCCTCGGAGTGACCTCCGCAGCCGTAGGACAGGGACACCACCCGGCCGTCGGCCGGTGAGAACTCGTTCGCGCAGACGCCGAAGGCCTGGCCCAGCGAGCCGCCGATCCGCTGGAGGAAACCGCAGCTCATACAGGACGCGGGGGCCGCCTGGGCCATCGGCGTCTTGGAGCCGTACGCATCCTCCCAGCGGTCCGCGGCGATGTGCAGGCCGTAGCGGGACAGGACGCGGGAGCGGCGCACGCCCAGTTCCTCGGCGACGGCCGCGATGGAGCCGCGGGACGGGGCGAAGGGGAGGCTCGCGGGGGTGCCCTCGGTGACCTCGGCGTCCTCCGCCTCCACCAGCTCCGCCATCTCCTCGGAGACGGCCGAGTTCGGCGGGGGCTCCTCCACGCCGGTGTAGCCGGGCTCCAGGCGGAGGTCCTCGGCGTCGGTGGGGAGCAGGTCGCCGGGGCCCATGTCGCCGGGGCGCAGGCGTTCGCTCCACGGGACCCACTCGGGGGCGAGCAGCGCGTCCGGGCCGGGCAGCAGGACGACCTCGTCCAGCGTGACGAACTTGGCGCGGGAGGCGCGGGCGACCGTCACGGCCCAGCGCCAGCCGCGGTACCCGAGTTCCTTGCACTCGAAGAAGTGCGTGACAACGCGGTCGCCCTCGGACTCCAGCCCCGCGTGCTCGCCGACCACCCCGGGTGCGGCGGCCTCCTCGGCTGCGGAGCGGGCGAGGTCGACGGCCTCGGCGCACAGACGGTCGGGGGTGCGGCTTCGCGTTGTCGCTGCGCTCACAGGTATCGCTTCTCTCCTACGCCGTCACTCGGGTGCGCCGGCCTGAAGGCGGTGGGTGCGGACGGAGCGGACCGAAGGACCGCGTCGACGTCCGCGCCCGATCGCGCTCGGGCGCACCTCATACATCCATTCTGCGGGATGTCCGAGAGGCGCGCGGCCGAGAACGTTCGCCACGACGCGCTACGCACGCTACCTTCTCGCGACCGCTCGGCCTACACCGACGGGACGTTTCCCCCCACCTGCCCGGTTCCGACGTGCCTCCCGCCGGGTTCCGAAATGCCTTCCGCCCGGTTCCGAAGTACCTCCCGCCGGGTTCCGACGTGCTTCCGGCCCGGTCACGAAAGACAGCCGACGCCGCCCCGCGATTCGGCGCGTTCCTGGGAAGCACCTGGGAAGTCCATAGGAAGTACGCGCCCATACGCGCGGTAACCGCACTACACACACGTTTCTCGGGGCACTATGACGGAGTGGCAGCCGCAAGGACGCCCCAAGGAGCCACCGGGGTCGGTGGGGTCAAGGGCAGCAGTCGTGGTGGCGGTTCGGGCCGGTTCGGCGGGTCCGTCCGCGCGCTCGGCCGTGCGCTGCACTTCCCGGTGACCGGAACCGCCCGCGGGATCAGGAAGGCCACCCACGCGCAGGGCGCCGGCGAGTCCGGCCTCGGCAAGCTGATCGAACTGCACGGGGTCAACGGCGCGGGCGATGTCATGATCACCATCGCGCTCGCCTCCACCGTCTTCTTCTCCGTGCCGACCGACGAGGCGCGCGGGCGCGTCGCGCTGTACCTCGCGATCACCATGGCGCCCTTCACGGTGCTCGCCCCGGTGATCGGGCCGCTCCTCGACCGGCTCCCGCACGGCCGCCGCGCCGCGATGGCCGGTTCCATGCTCGCCCGCGCCCTGCTCGCGCTGATCATCGCCAGCGCCGTCTCCAGCGGCAGCCTCCAGCTGTATCCGGCGGCGCTGGGCGTACTCGTCGCGTCGAAGGCGTATGGAGTGGTGAGAAGCGCCGTCGTGCCCCGGCTGCTGCCACCCAAGTTCTCCCTGGTGAAGGCCAACTCCCGGGTCACTCTCGGCGGGCTCCTCGCCACCGGTGTCGCGGCGCCGATCGGGGCGGGGCTGCACGCCATCGGGCCGCGCTGGCCGCTGTACGGCGCCTTCGTGATCTACATCTGGGGCATGTTCCTGTCCTTCACCCTGCCGCCGAAGGTCGACTCGGCCAAGGGCGAGGACACGGCGCTGCTCGCGGCGGACGCGGAGCATCTGCACGGGCCGCACCTCAAACCGGTCAAGCGGCCCGGCCTGCGGACGGTCGGCATCGCCGTCACCCACGCGCTCGGCGCCAACGCGGCCCTGCGCTGGCTGTCCGGCTTCCTGACCTTCTTCCTGGCCTTCCTGCTGCGCGAACACCCGCTGACCGGCTCCAGTGCGGCCGTGTCGCTGGGGATAGTGGCCGTCGCGGCGGGCGTGGGCAACGCGCTCGGTACGGCGGTCGGGGCGTGGCTGCGGCAGCGGGCGCCGGAGATCATCATCGTGGCGGTCCTGCCGATCGTGCTCTGCGCGGCGATCACGGCCGCGATCTTCTTCGGCGCGTTCCTGGTGGCGTGCCTGGCCGCGATCGCCGGGTTCTCGCAGGCGCTCGCCAAGCTGTCCCTGGACGCGCTGATCCAGCGGGACGTGCCCGAGACGGTGCGCCCGTCGGCGTTCGCGCGGTCCGAGACGATGCTGCAGATGGCCTGGGTGCTGGGCGGCGCGATCGGCATCGTGATGCCGCTCAACGGCGCGGTGGGCCTGTGCCTGGCGGCCGCGGTCATCGCCCTGGGCTGGGTCACCACGATCCGCGGACTGCTGAGCTCCGCCCGGCACGGCGGGGCGGCGAAGCCACGCGTGGCGTAACACACAGCCACGCCGTACCCCACGTGGGGGGAGCCCCGGGCGTGCCCGATAACCTTCGGCCATGACCTCGATGCAATCCGCTGCTGTGCGACGCCGCCGCGCCGTCGCCGCCGCCGGCGCCGTTTCCGCCGGACTGCTCGTCCTGTCGGCGTGCGACAAGCCGACGCCGCTGTCCACGATCACGGTCGGCCGCTCCTCGGTCAGCGAGGAGGCCACCTGCGGCGGTGAGGGCAAGACCCTGCAGGCCGCGGACCTGGCGAAGTGCCTGAAGGACAACGACATCAAGTCCATCAAGGTCGACCCCGACGACACGGTCCGCTTCGGCGTCGACCCGGACGTCGCCGACAAGCGGTGGACGATCCTGATGAACGGTCAGCCCCTGACCGAGGACAGCGACAAGACCTACCGCACCATCCCGGGCAGCGTCTTCTTCAACCAGCAGTACGGCGCCACCGGCAACTCCACCCTGGTCTCCATCAAGGCCGGCGACGGCAAGAAGAGCGGCACCGGAGTGACCGGCCTGTGGTCCTTCAAGCTCAAGAAGGACGACTGACAGCGTCCTCAGTGTCTTCCGTACGTGTCCTCGTGGCCACCGCGGTTCCCGCCGAACGGGACGCGGTGGCACGGGCGTTGACGGGTGACGACGTCACGGTGATCGCCGCCGGGGTGGGCCCCGCCCTCGCCGCCGCCGCCACGGCGACCGCCCTCACCACCGCCGCCCTCCGCGGCACCCCGTACGACCTCGTCGTCTCCGCCGGGATCGCCGGCGGCTTCCAGCCCGAGGCCCCGGTCGGTTCCCTCGTGGTCGCCGACGAGATCACCGCGGCCGATCTGGGCGCCGAGACGCCCGAGGGCTTCGTACCGGTCACCGAGCTCGGTTTCGGGACCGTCACCCACCGTCCGCCGCAAGCACTCGTACGGGAGCTCGCGGCCGCGACCGGCGCCCGTCCCGGCGTGGTACTCACCGTCTCCACGGTGACCGGCACCGCCGAACGCGCCGCCGCCCTGCGCGCCCGCCACCCCCGCGCCCTCGCCGAGGCCATGGAGGGCTTCGGGGTGGCCGAGGCGGCCGCCGCGCACGGGGTGCCGGTGCTGGAGCTGCGCGCGGTCTCCAATCCCGTCGGCCCGCGCGACCGCGCCGCCTGGCGCATCGGCGACGCCCTCACGGCCCTGACGGAGGCCTTCGGGAAGCTCGCGCCCGTCCTGGAGAGTTGGAACAAGCATGACCAGTGAGCCCGTACAGCCCCTGCAGATCGCGTTCTCGCCCTGCCCGAACGACACCTTCGTCTTCGACGCCCTCGCCCACGGCCGCGTGCCCGGCGCGCCCGCGCTGGACGTGACCTTCGCGGACATCGACATCACCAACGGCATGGCCGAGCGCGGCGAGTTCGACGTACTGAAGGTGTCGTACGCCGTGCTGCCGTACGTCCTCGACGAGTACGCGCTGCTGCCGTGCGGGGGTGCGCTGGGGCGGGGCTGCGGGCCGCTCGTCCTCACCCGTGGACCGGGGGATCTCACGGGCCGTACGGTCGCCGTGCCGAGCGAGAGGTCGACGGCGTACCTGCTGTTCAGGCTCTGGGCGGCGGACACGGTCCCCGGCGGGGTCGGCGAGATCGTCGTCATGCCCTTCCACGAGATCATGCCCGCCGTGCGGGACGGGAAGGTCGACGCGGGACTCGTCATCCACGAGGCGCGCTTCACGTACCAGAACTACGGGCTGCACAAGCTCGCGGACATGGGCGAGCACTGGGAGCACACGACCGGGCTGCCGATCCCGCTGGGCGCGATCATCGCGAAGCGGTCGCTGGGCGCCGAGACCCTGACGGGACTGGCCGACTCGATCCGCACCTCCGTACGCGCCGCCTGGGACGACCCCGAGGCCTCCCGCCCGTACGTCATGGAACACGCCCAGGAGATGGACCCGGCCGTCGCCGACCAGCACATCGGCCTGTACGTCAACGAGTTCACCGCCGACCTCGGCGAGGACGGCTACGCAGCGATCCGAGGCTTGCTCACCCGTGCGGCGGCCGAGGGGCTGGTGCCGGCGCTCGGGCCCGATGCGCTGGCGTTTCCCTGACCTGACCCACACCCTCGCCTTCACGCCCACCGCAGGCCGACGGACGGAGTCCGGCGCAGCCGTCCGCAGCCCGCGAAGCGGCGCAAGGGCGGCAGAAAGAGGTGCCCCGTGCGGCGGCCGAGGGGCTGGTGCCGCCCCTCGGCCCGGGTGCGCTCGAATTTCCGTAAGGGTTGCGGGGTTTCGGTAATTCGCGGTTAAACGTCCAGCTGGTCGGCGACCGCGCGCAGCAGGCCCGCGATCTTCGCGCCGGAGGCCTTGTCGGGGTAACGGCCCTTCTCGAGCATCGGCGTGATGCTCTCCAGAAGAGTCGTCAGATCCTGGACGATGGAGGCCAGTTCGTCCGGCTTCTTACGGGTGGCGGCCGCGACCGAGGGGGTCGGGTCCAGGACGGTGACCGAGAGGGCCTGGTCGCCCCGCTGACCGGCGACCACGCCGAACTCCACGCGCTGGCCCGGCTTGAGCGTCTCGACTCCGGCGGGGAGGACCGAGGAATGGACGAAGACGTCACCGCCGTCGTCACGGGAGAGAAAGCCGAAGCCCTTCTCGCTGTTGAACCACTTGACCTTGCCGGTAGGCACGTCTGTCCTCGTCCTCGTACTCGTCGGAAAACTGCTTCGGAAACGGCTCTTGATAGCACTTGGGCGGGTCGTCACGGACCCGCCGGTACCAAGGCTAATGGTCTTCAGGCCGGTGACAAGACGTCGCCGGGTTGTTCCTTCGGGCAGGGAACTACCCTGGTCCGGTGCGTGACAAAACCCAAACGAATTCCACCGATCCCGGCGACCGTCTGATCCGTGCCGGTGCCATCGTGTTCTTCCTCGGTGCCCTGGCCACACTCGTCACAGTGGCTCCGCTCTTCCTCCACGCGAAGCCATTTCCGACCTACATGTTCGGACTGAGCATGCTCATGGGTGTCGGCTTCCTGATGGCAGGTGCCGGAGTGCTCCAGTCGATTGCGGCGGGGCGCCGTCAGGCGCGTGCCGGACGGTAGTTCGCCAGCCAGCCCGGGAACTCCGTGAGATCCCCGAGCACGACGTCCGCCCCGGCCGAGCTCAACTCCTGCGCGCTGCACGGACCGGTCGCCACGGCGACGGCCAGCGCGTCGGCCTTGCGCGCGCCGCGCACGTCGCCGATGTGGTCGCCGACGTAGATCTGGGCCCCGTGCTCGCGCAGCGCCTCCGCCTTCTGCTCGGCCCACAGGTTGCCGACGACCTCGTCGGGGTGGATGCCCAGGTGCTCCAGGTGCAGCTTGGCGTTCGGCTCGTACTTGGCGGTCACGACGATCGCGCGCCCACCGGCCGCCCGCACCGCGTCGATGGCCTCGCGGGCGCCGGCCATCGCGGGCGTCGCGGTGATGGCGATCGCCGGGTACATCGACCGGTACAGGTCGCCCATCTCCTCCAGCCGGTCCTCCGGGAACCAGTTGATCAGCTCCTCGGCGAGCGGCGGCCCGAGCCGGGTGACCGCGAGGTCGGCGTCGATGTACGTCCCCGTCCGCTCGGACAGCGCCAGGTAGCAGGCGCGGATGCCGGGCCGGGAGTCGATGAGGGTCATGTCGAGGTCGAAGCCGACGGTGGGGGCGGGCACGGGGACGGGGGCAGTCGTAGAGGCCATATCGGCCATTGTGCCCAGGCCTTGCGGTGGCGAGTCGCGCGGCCGGTGTGACCTACACCTACTTGGGCCTTTACCTGCACTTTTGCCTGCGCTTTCGCCCTCACTTCGGCTGCGCCTGCGGCCGGCCTTCGCCTACGCCCTCCGCTGCGAGCGCCACACCAGATACAGCGCCGACAGCACCGCCGCGCCGCGCACCACCCACGGCCAGGTCTCGGCGATCGCGTCGTTCATGTGGCCCTGGGCGATGGGGGTGCCCCAGCGGCCGTCGTTCCTGCCCCACAGCCAGACGATTCCGGCCGTGAGCGCCAGGCTCGGCATGCCGATGACCGCCCACTTCGACTCGTTCTGCGTCAGCCGGCGGGAGGCGTAGGCGATGAGCCAACCGCCCAGCAGGGCGAACCAGTTGCCGAGGATCGCGCCGACGACGAGCAGCCCGGCGGCGACCAGGAGAAGGGGGTTGGTCCAGCCGCCGGCCGGGAGGGAGAGGCGGCGGCGACGGGTGGCGGTGGTCTCGGGTACGACGTCCTCTTCGACTTCTGCGGCCTTCTCGAGCGCCGGCGCCTGCTCCTTCTCGGGCTCCTTCGGCCGCGGCGGCGGCTTGAGCAGTTCCGGGATCTCCACACCGCCGGTGAAGCCCGGGACGCTGTCGCCGAACGGGGTGCTGTCGACCCGCCACCAGTCGGGCTGGGTCGCGCTGGCGCCGAGTTCCTGGGCGCTCGCCATGTGCGGCGGGGAGGGAGCGTCGGAGGGGGCGGACGGCTCGGGCCGGTCGGCGGGGCGCGGACGCGGCACCACGCGGCGCAGGCTCTTCGGCAGCCGCTTGCTGTCGTCCGGCTCGTCGTCCCGCTGTACCGGCACCTGGGCGGGGGTCGCCTGCGGTGTGCCGGAGCCGCCGCCCGCGGCCGCGACGACCTCGTCCGGGCTGCCGAGCCGGGAGAGGATGCGGCGGACCGCGGCGGGGCTGTCGACGGTCGTCTTGGCGCGGCGCGCGTCGATCTCGTTGCGCAGCTCCGACACCAGGCGCATGCGCGTGGCCGACGGCAACTGCCGCTGCTGAGCCACGTCGCCGACGCGGCTCAGATACTCGTAGACGACCTTGTCGCTCTCGATCCCCAACGAAGTCCCCTCCGGGGTCGGGCTGTTGAAATCCCGCGGGACGACGGTACCGCGTATGTCCCGGGTGTGCGGGATTGCCCCGGGCGGTGCGCACGGGCGCCGGTCGAGTCCTCTCGGCCCGTCCGGGCCCGTCCTGCGAGCGTCGGTCGGATCCTTTCAGCCCGTCCGGCGTTCGAGGACGAGGCCCTTCAGGCCGATGCGGGGGTCCGGGGCGCCAGCCCCCAGGGACGCCCGCTGCATCGCAGGGCACCCGCTACCGTGAGTCAGATGAGCACCCCGGCCGCCCCGCGTTCCCTCGCAGAGGCACTCCGAGTCAGGGACGACGCCTCCCTGGCGACGCTGCTGCGCAGCCGTCCCGACCTCATCACGCCCGTCCCCACCGACCTCACGCAGCTGGCGACGCGCGCCGGCACGCGCGCGTCGGTCGTCCGCGCCCTGGAGCGGCTGGACCGTTTCGCGCTGCAGACGGCGGAGGCGCTGGCGGTGGCGGCGGATCCGGCGACGTACGACGAGCTGTTCGGGCTGATGGCCGGCGACGAGCGCGACCCGGCGGTCGCCGCCGCGCTCCCCCGTGCCCTCGCCACCCTGCGCGAGCAGGCCCTGGTGTGGGGTGCCGACGACCGGCTGCGTCTGGTGCGGACGGCCCGTGAGCTGCTCGCGCCCTCGCCGCAGCACCCGTCGCCGACCGGGCTCGGTCCGGCGGCGCAGGAGGTGACGGCGGCCATGTCGCCGGGGCGGATCCAGGAGATCGTCACCGCGGCCGGGCTGCCCTCGACGCACGACTCCGTCTCCGCCGTCGCAGCGCTCACCGGCCTGTTCACGGACCGGGGGCGGATGGCGGCGCTGCTGGCCGAGGCGCCCGAGGAGTCGCGGGAGGTGCTGGACCGGCTGGTCTGGGGGCCGCCGTACGGGCAGGTCACCGCCGATCCGGCGGCCCGGCTGCGCTGGCTCCTGGACCGCGGGCTGCTGCTGCCGACGGCGCCCGGGACCGTCGTACTCCCCCGCGAAGTGGCCCTGCACCTGCGCGGCGGCCGTGCGCACCGCGCCACCGAGCCGCTGCCGCCCGGCCTGGAGGCGAGTGCCACGCACCGTCCACAGGTTGTGGACGCGACGGCGGCCGGGCAGGCGTACACGGCGCTGGCGACGGTGGAGGAGCTGCTGAAGGACTGGGACGAGGGCGGCCCGACGGTGCTGCGGGCCGGCGGTTTGAGCGTGCGCGACCTCAAGCGCACCGCCGTCGCGCTCGACGTGTCCGAACCCGTCGCCGCCTTCTGGGTCGAGCTCGCCTACGCGGCGGGGCTACTGGCCTCCGACGGTGATGCCGACGAGCGGTACGCGGCGACCCCGGCCCACGACGAGTGGATGGAGCGGCCCGCCGCCGAGCGCTGGGCGCGGCTGGCGGAGGCGTGGCTGACGGCGACGCGTACGTCGGGGGTCGTCGGGGGGCGGGACGTGAAGGAGCGGACCTTGTCGGCGCTCGGCCCTGGACTCGACCGCAGCGCCGCGCCGGAGGTGCGGCACCGGGTGCTGACGCTGCTGGCCGGGCTGCCGGAGGGGGCCTCGCCGTCCGCCGATTCCGTGCTGGCCCGGCTGCGCTGGGAGCGGCCCCTGCGCGGCACCCAGCAGGACGACCTGCGCGGGCGGCTCGCCACCTGGACGCTGTCGGAGGCGGAGATGCTGGGCGTGACGGGCCGGGGCGCGCTGTCGGCGCACGGACGGGCGCTGCTCGGGGCGCCCGCGCGCAAGCCCGCAAAGGAACCGTCGGGTCCCGGCGACAAGCTCCCCGTCCACCACGTGCCGGTCGCCCTGGAACCGCTCTCCGCCGCCGAACAGGCCACCGCCTCCGCCGCGGCCACCCGTCTCCTGACCCCGCTCCTGCCTGAACCCCTGGACCATGTCCTGCTCCAGGCGGACCTGACGGCGGTCGCACCGGGCCCGCTCAAGCGACCGCTGGCCGACATGCTGGGCGTGCTGGCGGACGTGGAGTCGAAGGGCGGGGCGACGGTGTACCGCTTCACACCGGGTTCGGTACGGCGGGCCCTGGACGCCGGGCGGGCGGCGTCCGACCTGCACGCCTTCCTGACCGCGCACTCCCGCACGCCCGTCCCGCAGCCGCTGACGTATCTGATCGACGACGTGGCCCGCAGACACGGGCATCTGCGCGTCGGGGCGGCCTCCGCGTACGTGCGCTGCGACGACGACGCGCTGCTGAACGAGATCATCGCCGACAAGCGCGCCGCGGGCCTGCGCCTGCGCCGCCTCGCCCCCACCGTCCTCGCCACGCAGGCCGACCCGGCGACCCTCCTCGACGGCCTGCGCGCGATGGGCTTCGCACCGGCCGCCGAGTCGGCGGAGGGCGACGTCCTGATCACCCGCGCCGACGCCCACCGCACCCCGCCCCGCACCGCCCCCCAGCCGGTCCCGGACGGCCCGCCCACCCCCGACGCCACGCTCCTGGCGGCAGCGGTCCGCGCCATCAGGGCCGGTGACCTGGCCTCCACGACCCCGCGCAAGCAGGCCCCGTCGGCGAGCGGCGGCGACCTTCCGCGCACCAGCTCCGCCGAGACCCTCGCCACCATGCAGGCCGCCGTCCTCACCGGCGAGGCGCTGTGGATCGGCTACGTCAACGCGGAGGGCTCCGCCAGCCAGCGCGTCATCGCCCCGATCCGCGTCGAGGGCGGCTTCGTCACGGCGTACGACCACACGGCGGACGAGGTACGGACGTATCCGCTGCACCGGGTGACGGGCGTCGCGGAGCTCGCGGACGACTGACCGCGACCGACGACGACCCGACGGCCGGCGACCGGCGACCACAACGGACGACGACCCGCCGACCACCGACCGCGACCGACGACCGCGATCACCGACCGCGACCGGCGGTGATCGTCGGTGCATAGGGCAGACTGGACGATTGGCCGCGTGCCATGGCCTACCGAAAGGGTGCCCCGCGTGAATGGTCCACTCATCGTCCAGTCCGACAAGACCCTGCTCCTCGAGGTCGATCACGAGCAGGCCGGCGAGTGCCGTCGGGCCATCGCGGCGTTCGCGGAACTGGAGCGGGCACCCGAGCACATCCACACGTACCGGGTGACGCCGCTGGGACTGTGGAACGCGCGGGCCGCCGGGCACGACGCCGAGCAGGTCGTGGACGCGCTCGTGGAGTTCAGCCGGTATCCCGTGCCGCACGCGCTGCTCGTCGACATCGCCGACACCATGGACCGGTACGGGCGGCTGACCCTCAGCAAGCACCCCGCGCACGGGCTGGTCCTGACGACCACCGACCGGCCGGTGCTGGAGGAGATCCTGCGCTCCAAGCGGGTCGCTCCGCTGGTCGGGGCGCGGATCGACCCCGACACCGTGGCCGTGCACCCCTCCGAGCGCGGGCAGATCAAGCAGACGCTGCTCAAGCTGGGCTGGCCCGCCGAGGACCTCGCCGGGTACGTGGACGGCGAGGCGCACCCGATCGAGCTGAACGAGGACGGGTGGGCGCTGCGCCCCTACCAGCAGCAGGCCGTGGAGAACTTCTGGCACGGCGGGAGCGGGGTCGTGGTGCTGCCGTGCGGGGCCGGGAAGACGCTGGTCGGCGCCGGGTCTATGGCCCAGGCGAAGTCCACGACCCTCATCCTCGTCACCAACACCGTCTCCGCCCGGCAGTGGAAGCACGAGCTGGTGAAGCGGACCTCGCTGACCGAGGAGGAGATCGGTGAGTACAGCGGGACGAGGAAGGAGATCCGGCCGGTCACCATCGCCACGTACCAGGTGCTGACGACGCGGCGGAAGGGCGTCTACCCGCACCTGGAGCTCTTCGACTCGCGCGACTGGGGCCTGATCGTCTACGACGAGGTGCACCTGCTGCCCGCACCGGTATTCAAGTTCACGGCCGACCTGCAGGCGCGGCGCCGGCTCGGACTGACCGCGACCCTCGTCCGTGAGGACGGGCGCGAGTCCGACGTCTTCTCGCTCATCGGTCCCAAGCGGTTCGACGCGCCGTGGAAGGAGATCGAGGCGCAGGGATACATCGCGCCCGCCGACTGCGTGGAGGTCCGGGTCAACCTCACCGACTCCGAGCGGCTCGCCTACGCCACCGCCGAGCAGGAGGAGAAGTACCGCTACTGCGCGACGACGGAGACGAAGCGGAAGGTCACGGAAGCGATCGTGCGCCGGTTCGCGGGCCAGCAGATCCTCGTCATCGGGCAGTACATCGACCAACTCGACGAGCTGGGCGAGCACTTGAACGCGCCCGTGATCAAGGGCGAGACCTCCAACGCCCAGCGCGAGAAGCTCTTCGACGCCTTCCGGCAGGGCGAGATCAGCGTGCTGGTGGTGTCCAAGGTGGCGAACTTCTCCATCGACCTGCCGGAGGCGACGGTCGCCGTCCAGGTGTCGGGCACCTTCGGCTCACGCCAGGAGGAGGCCCAGCGTCTGGGCCGGGTCCTGCGCCCCAAGTCCGACGGGCACCAGGCCCACTTCTACTCCGTGGTCGCCCGCGACACCCTCGACCAGGACTTCGCCGCCCACCGGCAGCGCTTCCTGGCGGAACAGGGTTACGCGTACCGGATCATGGACGCGGACGAGCTGCTGGCGGAGGAGGCGTAGGGCACGACGCTGGACTCGGCCCGGGGCTGGCCCGGATCCGGTCACTTACGACGTACGCCCGCTTCCTCGCCGTACTCGCCGAGTACGACGACGCTGAAGGCCGCGCCCGCGAAGACCTTGATCGCACGCAGGGCGTCGCCGAGACGGTGGGGGTGGCTGCCCGCGACGGCCGTGGCACCGCCCGGCCGGCCCGGGCCATGGCCTGGGGTGAAGGTTGCTGCGCTCATGTATCCATGGTGGCTCTTAGCACATAAGACCGGCATCGGCCTGCGGACCGAAACTCCGTCGCCGCCGCGTACGACTTCGGGCCTGGCCCTCCCTCCCGGGTATGAGGGGGACATCCCCTAGGGGTCGGAAAAACCGTTGGCCTCCCTCTCGGCCGCTGACCTACAATCTCCGCTCTTGCCCGCCTCCCTCCATGGAGCGCCGCCGTCCGGACGGAAACCGGTCGGCATACCGCAACCCCGCGACACCCACACCGCAGGCCTTCGGAGGCACCCCCTTGTCCACGCACGTCGACGACGACCCCCTCGCGCGCGAACGCACCCACCTCGCCGACTCCCGAGCCGCCCTGCGCGCCATGCGTGAGGACGTCGAGTCCCTCGACATCAAGGACGTCACCGCCAACTGGGTCAACGCCGAGGTCCTGGCCCGCCAGATCGACGAGCGCATCAAGGCGCTGGCCGACCTCAGCGACACCCCGCTGTTCTTCGGCCGCCTCGACTACCTGCACGCACCGGGCGCCGACCGGGCCGAGGGCGCGGGAGGCGAGCGCTTCTACATCGGGCGCCGGCACGTGCACGACCACGACGGCGACCCGATGGTCATCGACTGGCGTGCGCCGGTCTCGCAGCCGTTCTACCGGGCGTCCAAGAAGGACCCGCTGGACGTCGGGCTGCGCCGCCGCTTCGGGTACACCGGCGGCGACCTCACGGCGTACGAGGACGAGCACCTCTCCGACCCGGCCGAGGCGACCCGCACCAGCAAACTCCTCCAGCAGGAGATCGAGCGCCCGCGCGTCGGCCCGATGCGCGACATCGTCGCGACCATCCAGCCCGAGCAGGACGAGATCGTACGAAGCGGGCTGGGCGGGACGGTGTGCGTGCAGGGAGGCCCCGGCACCGGAAAGACCGCCGTCGGCCTGCACCGCGTCGCGTATCTCCTGTACGCCCACCGCGAGCGGCTGGCCCGCACCGGCACCCTCGTCATCGGGCCGAACAAGTCCTTCCTGCACTACATCGAGCAAGTGCTCCCCGCACTGGGCGAGTTGACGGTCAAGCAGGCCACCGTCGACGACCTGGTCGCCCACGTGGAGGTCAGGGGGACCGACGACGCGCCGGCCGCGATCATCAAGGGCGACGCGAGGATGGCGGAGGTCCTGCGCAAGGCCGTCCAGTCCCATGTCACCCTGCCGACCGAGCAGGTCGTCGTCGTGCGCGGCTCGCGCCGCTGGCGGGTGCCTGCGTACGAACTCGAGGGCATCGTCCGGGAGTTGCTGGAACGCGGCATCCGCTACGGCGCCGCCCGCGAGGCCCTCCCGCAGCGCATCGCGCACGCCGTACTGGTGCAGATGGAGCGGTCGGGCGAGGCGCCGGACGACCGGGTGCAGGACGCGGTGGCCCGCAACGCGGCGGTGAAGGCGGCCGTCAAACAGATGTGGCCGCCGGTCGACCCCGCGAAACTGGTCCTGCGCCTGCTCACGGACGCGGACTTCCTCGCCGTGCACGCGGACGGGGTCCTCACCGAGGACGAGCAGAAGACGATCCTCTGGGCGAAGCCCGTGCGATCGGTGAAGTCCGCCAAGTGGGCGCCCGCGGACGCGGTGCTGATCGACGAGACGACGGACCTGGTGCAGCGCACGCACTCCCTGGGCCATGTGGTCCTGGACGAGGCGCAGGACCTGTCGCCCATGCAGTACCGCGCGGTCGGCCGCCGCTGCACCACCGGTTCGGCGACGGTCCTCGGCGACCTGGCGCAGGGCACCACCCCCTGGGCGACGAGGAGTTGGGACGAGGCCCTCACCCACCTCGGCAAGACCGACGGGGTCATCGAGGAACTGACGGCCGGTTTCCGCGTCCCGACGGACGTCATCACCTACGCCTCCCGCCTGCTCCCGCACATCGCACCCGGCCTGACCCCGGTCGCCTCGGTCCGCGAGAACCCGGGCTTCTTCGACCTGCGCCCGATCACCGACACCGCCGAAGTGGTCGCCGCCTGCGAGGAGTTGCTCCGCAACGAGGGCTCGACGGGCCTCATCGCGGCGGACGCCCGCATCCCGGCACTCGCCGAGGCGCTGTCGGCGGCAGGGATCGGCCATCTCGCCCCGGGCGAGGAAACCACCCACAGCACGCGCCTGACCCTGGTCCCGGCATCCCTCGCCAAGGGCCTGGAGTACGACTACGTGGTCCTCGACGAACCGCGGGCCGTGGTCGACGGCGAACCGGACGAGCGCACGGGCCTGCGCCGCCTGTACGTGGCCCTGACCCGAGCGGTCTCGGGCCTGATCGTGACGCACGCGGCCCCGCTGCCGCCCCAGATCGCCTAGGGCCTGTCCGGAAGGGACTTGAGCAGCGGCGGGCGGCACGGGCGGCCTGGTCCTGGCACTGTTCGGGGACTGGTGGTTCCTGCTGGTCGGGGCGGGGTCGCCGTGGTGGCCACCGGGGTGGCGGCGGTGACGACGCGGGCGCCGGCCGCCGCACCGTCACCCGCCGAAGCGCCCTCCCGCACCGCGGATCCGACGCCGCCTCACTCCCCGTCCAGCGCCCCCCGCCACTCCCCCACGGCCGCCACCGACACGGGCTCGCCCCAGCCGCCCGGCCTGGCGGCCCCTCCGATGTGAAAGGCGCCGACCCCGGCGGCCTTCAGCCCCGGCACGTGCTCCAGTCGCAGCCCGCCGCCGACCATGATCTGCGGCTCGTACCCGGGCTCCCCGTGCCGCGCCGCCTCGGCGAGCAGCGTGGGGAGACCGTCGTCCACCCCGGTGGGCGAACCGGCCGTGAGGTACGCGTCCAGCCCCGGCAGACCGTCCAGCTGCTTGCGCAGCGCGTCCCGGTCCGCGGCCCGGTCGATCGCCCGGTGGAACGTCCAGCGGCAGCCGTCCAGCTCCGCCACCAGCCGCTCGACGGCGGCCAGGTCGACGCCCCCGTCCGCGTCGAGGAACCCGAGCACGAACTCGTCGGCCCCGGCGGCCCGCATCGCCCGGGCGGTCCTGACCAGCCGCGCGACATCCTCGGCATCCCCGGCGGCGAATCCGTCCGCCAGCCGCAGCATCACGCGCAGGTCGATGTCGACGGCCGCCCGGATCCCGGCGAAGGTCTCGACCGGCGGGGTCAGTCCGTCCGCCGCCATGTCGGTGACCAGCTCTAGGCGGTCCGCGCCTCCGGCCTGGGCGGCGACCGCGTCCTCGACACCGAGGGCGATCACCTCCAGGACTGCACGCGTGCTCATAGGACCCCTTCCGTCTGTGCTCCCTGGAGCGGCTACAGGTCTAGTCCAATCTCAGGGTACGACGGGAGGGCGGAGGGCCGCGAGATCACCCCCCGTCATCCGCAGATGTCCGGCTCCCGTCACCCGAAGATGTTCAGCTCCCCGACATCCGCCCCCGCGAGCTCGTACGCACCGGCTTCTTCCACGGGACGCCCCGAATACAGCCGTACGAGCGTGGCGGCGTCCCCGATGAAACGGGCCGGCGTCCGCTCACCGCTCGCCTCGCCCAGCCGCAGCGGCTCGTCCACCTCGTCGAGGTCGGCGTGCAGCGGCACGTGGCCCTTCTCCCGGGTGATCCGCGCGAGGAGAGTGAGCGCGTCCGGGAGCCCGGCGCCCGCGTACGCCCCCGGCTCCCCGAAGACCTCGCGTACGTCGCCGGCGTGCACCCACTCGCCCAGCGCGACCATGTCCAGCACACCGCCCGCCTTGGCGATCACCGGCCCGGCCTCGGTCATCCCGCGCTCCAGCTCGTCGACGACCTGCGCGTTCGTCCAGTCGGCGCGCTCGGCGATGTCGCGGTCGTTCGACTCGGGCGAGAAGACCCCCTTCTCGTACCGGCTCTCCACCACCCGCATCAGCGCGGACGAACAGTGCGCGAGCACGTCCCGGACGGTCCAGCCGGGACACCCGGCGGTCGGCAGCGCGAAGTCCGCGTCGGGGCGGGACCGCAGCAGCGGTACCAGGGCGTCCCGCTCGCCGGTCAGCAGCCGCCCGGGCAGCTCGGGATCCCGCAGTTCGGCATGTAGATCAGTCATGGATCCCACGCTAGGGCCCCGCCCGCGGATCGCGGGAGAATGCACGCATGGCCGATCTCGACGCCCTGCGCACCCGCTGGACCCACGCCCTGGAAGGAGCCCGGCCCCCCGCCGCCGGCCCCGACCCGGCCCCGTACGCCGACAACCTCCTCGCCCGCTGGCAGGAACCGCAGCGCCACTACCACACGCTCACGCACCTCACGGCGGTCCTCGACCACATCGACGTACTGGAGAAGTACGCGGCCGAACCGGACCTCGTCCGCCTCGCCGCCTGGTTCCACGACGCGGTCTACCTCCCCGACCGCTCCGAGAACGAGGAGCGCTCGGCCCGGCTGGCCGAACGGGCCCTGACCGAGGCCGGGGTGCCGGACGCCGGGACCGCCGAGGTCGCCCGCCTGGTCCGCCTCACCGTCACCCACGACCCGTCCGACGACGACCGCGACGGCCAGGTCCTGTGCGACGCCGACCTCGCGATCCTCGCCGCGCCCCCGTCCGCGTACGCCGGCTACACGGCAGCCGTCCGCGAGGAGTACCACTTCGTCCCGAACGACGCCTTCCGCGACGGCCGCTCCGTGATCCTGCGCCAACTCCTCGATCTGCCAAGGCTGTTCAGGACGCCGTACGGGCAGACGGAGTGGGAGGCGACGGCGCGCTACAACATCGGCTCCGAGCTGGAAATGCTGTCGCTTCCGACGGACCCGGCCACATAGTCTGCGAGCCATGCGTGCATGGGGCGGGGAACGAGTCAGCGAGGCCGTCGAGAGCTGTGCGGCGCTGCTGCGGACGGCACTGGACCGGGACTGGGCGGCGGTCAACGCCGGCCGGGTGGAGTGGAGTTGCCACACGACGGCGTTCCACATCGCCGAGGACCTCATCGCGTACGCCGCCAACCTGGCCGGACGCGCCCAGGACGACTACGTCCCCTTCGAGATCACCCTCGACGAGGGCACCGGCAACGCGGACCTGGTGCACGTGATCGAGGCGACCGGCGCGCTGCTCGCCGCAGCCGTCCGCACCGCCCCCCGCGAGGCCCGGGGCTTCCACCCGTACCCCTTCCGCAGCGCGAACCGCGAGGGCTTCGCCGCGATGGGCATCGCCGAGATCCTCGCCCACACGCACGACATCGCCGAGGGCCTGGGCCTGCCGTACGAACCGCCCGCCGCACTGCCCGAGTTCGTCCTCACCCAGATCTTCCCGCACGTGCAGCCGGGCCCCGATTATTGGCGCACCTTCCTGTGGGCCACCGGCCGCGGCGAACTTCCCGGCCGGGCCCCGGTCACCGAGTGGCGCTGGCACAACAACCTCGTCATCCCCGCCGCCCGCCTCACCCTGCAGGGCATCACACCCGCGGCCGCCCGCGACCTGGTGGCCGGCGGCGACGGCGGCTTCGAGTGGACCGAGGGCGGCCCGTTCGACGGCACACGGGAGGCGTCGAGCTTCCTGCTGAAGGCGTACGAAGGGGGCGTGCACCGACCGGAGTTCGGCGTGTTCGCCCTCGTCCGGCGCGAGGACGGCCGGGCGGTCGGTGGCATGGGCTTCCACGGCGTCCCGGACGAGGAGGGCCGCACCGAGATCGGCTACGACCTCGTCGAGAGCGCCCGCGGCAACGGCTACGCGACCGAGGCACTGCGCGCACTGTCCCAGTGGGCCCTCGCACGCGACGACGTCCGCACCCTCTTCGCGACGATCGACCGGGACAACCTCCCCTCCCAGGCGGTGGTCACCCGCGCGGGCTTCAGGAAGGTGAGCGAGGACGAGGAGGGGCTCGCCTACGAACTGGGGCGCTGAGCCCGCCCCTTCGGCCGCCGCAACCCCGCCCCCGTCAGCAGCCGCACCACCTCGCGGCTGCTGACCTCCACCGCGCCGGCGCGCACCGCGTCCGCGTACCGGTGGGAGGGGATGTCGTAGTGGTCGCGCTCGAAGGCGCGCCCCGGCACGCCCAACTGCTCGGCGAACGTGTGCAGTTCCTCGAACGAGAGGTCGCTGACCAGGTGGGACCACATCCTGCCGTGGCCCGGCCAGGTGGGTGGATCGATGTAGATCGTCACGGGAGCCTCACGAGCGTCATGCGGAGCCCCACGGGCTTCGTTCGGAGTCTCACGGGCTTCGTTCGGAGTCTCACGGGCTTTGTTCGGAGTCTCACGAGCCTCATGACGACGACATCCCGCCCGTGGCCCGCCCCAACGCCCCCAGCGCCGCCACCTTCACGCCCGCCTTGTGGCAGACCCAGTGCGGGTCGGGGCCGAGTTCCGGCTCGACGTCCAGGGCGTGCGGATCGCCCCCGCCGCAGACCGGGCACAGGGGCCAGCGTCCGTACGCCTCCAGCAGGGCGTCCTGGACGTCCTGCGCGACCAGCCCTGCGACGTACTCCACTCCGTCCGGCCACTGCTCGACCCACCAGCGCCGCTGTACGACGGATTCCTCGACCATGGACACCACGTCCGCCGCGGCGACCTCGCCCGCGGCCAGGTCGGCGAGCACGAGGGCGCGTGCCGCGTGCAACGCCTGCTCCAGGGGGCTGATGGGGTGCATGCCCCCATTGTGCGCACTCTTGACCGCGAGACCGAGCCGAAAATATCTTTCATATGTGACCCAGAAAGTGAAGGAAATTTTCGCGATGCCGAGCAGTCAGGCGCCCGCGCCCCCCGCGCCGGCCGCCCTCGCCGCCAAGGTGCGGACCCTCGCCCCCTCCATGACCCGTTCCATGCAGCGGGTCGCCGAGGCCGTCGCCGGCGATCCGGCCGGCTGCGCGGCCCTCACGGTCACCGGTCTCGCCGAGCTCACCGGCACCAGCGAGGCGACCGTCGTCCGCACGGCCCGGCTGCTCGGCTATCCCGGGTACCGGGATCTGCGCCTCGCCCTCGCCGGGCTGGCCGCCCAGCAGCAGTCCGGGCGGGCGCCCGCCATCACGACCGACATAGCGGTGGACGACCCCATCGCCGACGTGGTCGCCAAACTCGCCTACGACGAGCAGCAGACCCTCGCGGACACCGCGGCCGGGCTCGACACGGTGCAGTTGGGGGCCGCCGTGTCCGCGGCCGCCACCGCTCGCCGTATCGACGTGTACGGCGTGGGGGCGTCCGGACTCGTCGCCCAGGACCTCGCGCAGAAGCTGCTGCGCATCGGGCTCATAGCCCAGGCGCACAGCGACCCGCACCTCGCCGTGACCAACGCCGTGCAGTTGCGCGGGGGTGATCTCGCCATCGCGATCACGCACTCCGGGTCGACCGGGGACGTCATCGAGCCGCTGCGGGTCGCCTTCGAGCACGGGGCGTCGACGGTGGCGATCACCGGGCGCCCGGACGGGGCGGTCACCCAGTACGCCGACCATGTGCTGACGACGTCCACCGCTCGGGAGAGCGAGTTGCGGCCGGCGGCCATGTCCTCGCGGACCAGTCAACTGCTCGTCGTGGACTGTCTGTTCGTGGGGGTGGCGCAGCGGACCTATGAGACGGCGGCGCCGGCGCTGGCCGCTTCCTACGAGGCATTGGCGCACCGGCACAGGCGCTAGGGCCCTGCTGGACCAAGGGTCGCGGGTGTCTGCGGGTCCGTCGTGGCTGGTCGCGCCACGCGGCGGAGCCGCACAGGGACACAGACCCGCGCCCCTGAAGAAACCCTCACCGAACCGTACGTCGAAAGAGCCGACCCCCCATGACCTCAACCTCCAACCCCCGTGAACTCCGCGCCGAGTTGGAATCGCTGACCACCGAGGCCTTCCGGCCCGAACTCGCGGACATCGATCAACTCCCCACCCTCGACATCGCCCGGCTGATGAACGGCGAGGACGCCACCGTCCCCGCCGCCGTCGTCGAACGCCTCCCCGAGATCGCCGCCGCCATCGACGCCGTGGCCGAACGCATGGCGCGGGGAGGGCGGTTGATCTACGCCGGTGCCGGGACCCCCGGGCGACTCGGCGTGCTGGACGCCTCCGAGTGCCCGCCGACCTTCAACACCGACCCGGAGCAGGTCGTGGGCCTGATCGCGGGCGGCCCCGGCGCCATGATCACCTCCGTCGAGGGCGCCGAGGACTCCGCCGAGCTCGCCCGCAGCGACCTCGACGCCCTGCGCCTCATCGCCGCCGACACCGTGGTCGGCATCTCCGCCTCCGGTCGCACCCCGTACGCGATCGCCGCCGTGGAACACGCGCGCGGGCTGGGAGCGTTGACCGTCGGCCTCGCCTGCAACGCCGACAGCGCGCTCGCCGCGGCCGCCGAACACGGCATCGAGGTCGTCGTCGGCCCCGAACTCCTCACCGGCTCCACCCGGCTCAAGGCGGGCACGGCACAGAAGCTCGTCCTCAACATGCTCTCGACGATCACGATGATCCGTCTGGGCAAGACCTACGGGAACCTGATGGTCGACGTGCGCGCCTCGAACGAGAAGCTGCGCGCCCGTTCCCGCCGTATCGTCGCCCTCGCCACGGGCGCGTCGGACGAGGAGATCGAGCGGGCCCTTACGGCCACCGACGGCGAGGTGAAGAACGCCATCCTGGCCCTCCTGGCCGACGTCGACGGCCCGACCGCGGCCCGCCTCCTGGACGACTCCGACGGCCATCTGCGAGCGGCACTGGCAGCGGCGGCCCGCTGAGGTCAGCGGGCTCCGGGTGCCGCCCACACCAGCGTGTACCGCCACAACAGCCGCCGCCGGAGCCGGGCTCCGGGGAGAAGGCTCCGGGCCTCGCGCCCGATCTCGGCGAACGTGGCGTCCGCGGGCCGCGTCACGGCGGTCATGGAGGCGGGCCGCGGCGCCGTACGCCCCCGGTGCTTCACCCACCCCGTGGCGGCGTTGAGAGGAACCGAGGCGTAGCCCAGCAGAAAGTCGACGAACGTCTCCTCACGGGCGAGCCCGACGACCACCAGCGTGCCACCGGGCGCCAGTTGCTGCCGGAAGCGGGTGAGGGTCTCGGCGAGCGGCAGGTGGTGGAGCACGGCGACACAGGTGATGACGTCGTACGGCCCCGGGGGCAGCCCGTCCGGCGCGTCGGCGACGGAGAAGGTGACGTGGCTGTACCGGTCGCCGGTCGACTCCCGTGCCCGCGCGACGATCCCCGGGTCGGAATCGATCCCCTCCACCTCGTCCGCCCGCCCCGCGAGCAGCCGCACCAGATCACCGCTCCCACAGCCGACGTCGAGCGCACGGCCGAACCGGCGGGGCAACTGCCGTAGCAGCCAAGGGTGGTAGTGGGCGTTGTGGTCCCAGGGGTGGGCGGCGTTGAAGCGTTCCAGGGCCTGGAGGACGCGGGGCGTGAGGATCTTCATGGGGTCAGTTCAGCAGGGCAGGCGGCCTTCCCGGTTGGCTTTGCGAACGCGCGCCCGCAGCACGTCGTCCGGTGGCGCGGGTCCCACCGCCTCCGGCGGACACTCCCACTCCCGCCCGCCCTCACCCCCGTCCGCGACTCCAAAAACCCCCGCGGCCCGAAGCTCGCGTTCCGGCCGGAGGCATGGTCGGCGTTCGTCGAGGACGTGAAGGCGACGGACAGTCGATGACGTGACCGTCACGGCTTCGTGGGCCTGGGTTCCCCGGGTCCGCGCATCGCCGCCTCGTGGAGCTTCGACATCTCCCAGCAACCGGCGCCGTCCGGCTCGTTCCCCGGGAACACGACGACCACGCTGCCGTCCCGCGCCGTCACGGTGACTCGCGTTCCCCAGTCGGCGCTCTCTCCGCTCCCGCTCCGCCATTTCATGCGGTGAAGGGTGAGTTCGGTCCAGCGATGGGCCCGCAGGACGTCGCGGGTGGCCACCACGACGCCGAGCTGGAAGCAGTACAGCCGGGGGGTGGGGCCGCCCGTGCGCCGCTCGTACCGGGACACGAAACAGCAGCCGATCAGAAACACGGCCATGAGCCCGCTGAAAGGGGCGAACCAGCCGTGCCACAAGCCACCCTTCCCGCGGAAGGTGTGCATCAGATCGACCGTGGTGCCCCATGCCATGAACCCGCCCAGGGGCCCGAAGAAGAGCCAGGCGTGCGAATAGGCAGGGCAGGCGACCCTCACATAGCGGCCGTAGCCGGCGTTCGCCCCCATGGCCAGCGCCTTGTCACGCTCGCGCACAACGCCTCCCAGGTTTCCTGATGAGGTGTTGCCCCGTCATGACCTTGCCGAAGCTCAAGCCCCCAGCCCCGAGCCCTCTTTTCAAGGAACGGTTGGAGGGCCTCAACCCACCCTCCCACCCGGCGAGTTGACTTGACGCGTTCGGCTTGCCACGCACAGTGACGATCGTCTAGCGTGCCCGCATAACGAACAGCCCCCGCCAGGCGCTAGCAACACCTGCGGGGGCTTGACCATCAAGATCGAACGCGAGTCGATTCAATGGCTGACGCCAAGCTTAGTCCTGCCTTCCTGCCCGCGCACGCGCTCCCGCACCCCATGGCCAATCCCGGCTACGGCAAGCGCACCGCTCCTGACCAACTTCCCCGCACCGCACACGACTTCGCGCACCTCCCACCCCGCGAAGCCGCCATCGCCGCGTACATCGACCGCCTCCCCGAAGGCGCCGACATCTCCGTAAAGACGCTGGCCAAGACGCTGCCGTACGGACAGTGCGCCCTCCGCACAGCCCTCAACAACCTCCAACGGACAGGGCACTTGCGCCGGGGCCGCGAACACCTGGCGGACTCGAAGAGCCCCCGATGGATCACCCGAACGTGGTTCACCCGCACGGCGCGCGACGACGACTGGTGGGCGACCTTCACCCGCGGCGACGTCCCGGAGGAACCCCCGGAACGAGCCCGACCCACCCGCACCCGCGCCCACATCCTGCTCGCCGCCCTCGGCCGTACGGCCCCCGCCCTGTCGCTCTCGCAGGCCGACTGCGTGACGCTCGCTCCCCTGCTGACGGAGTGGTTCGCGCGGGGCGCCACCGACGACGGCGTGGTCCGCGCTCTGACCGACGGTCTGCCGACCCCGGTCCACCATCCGGCGTCCCTGGTCCGCGCCCGCCTGACCAGCAAGCTCCCGCCCGAACCCGTACGAGAGACGCGTCCGCCCCTCCGCGTCCTGGAGTGCGCGAAATGCGGCGGCCCGGGTCGTCCGGAGGCCCTGCCTGGCGGAATCTGCGGCGCATGCCGAGGCGAACGCGCCCTCAGTCGCGACCACGCGCCTCTGCAAGCCTCCGCAGTGCACACCCGCGCGGCGGAGATCCGTGCCGCAATGGATCAACGACGACACGAAAGGACACTCGCATGACGGCTCCCACGGTCCGACGTCACCACTCCAGGGCACGATGGGAGGAAGGAGGCGACGCCATGACCCCTGACACCGCTGAGCACCCGCAGATGTCCGTCGAGGACTTCGAGGAACTCGTCCGCAGGGCTCCGAGGGAGCTGCGCAACAGGCTGGAGTTCCTCGGCGGGAGGCTGTGCATCCGCCACGGGCCGCTCGACGTTGACGAATTCGAGGAGCTGGCCGAGGCAGCGCCCGAAACAGTGCGGCTTGAGTACATCAGCGGAAGGGTAGTAGTCAAGGCCATGCCGGACGGCAACCACGGCGAAATCTTCATGTGGCTGCTACGTCAGTGCATGCAGCAGCGCCCGGAGCTGAACCTCATGCCCGAGCGAGGCGTCAAGGCCGAGAATTACCGCAAGGGCCGTGCCATCACGGACGGTTTCCTCGCGCCCGTGGGCCATTTCAGGGGACACGGCAACTGGTCCGAAACCGACGGCGCCCTCATGGCCGTGGAGATCACCTCCCGCGACCGCGACACCGACCAGCGCGACCGCGTCGACAAGCCCGTCGGTTACGCGGAGGCCGACATCCCCGTCTACCTCCTCATCGACCGCGACAACGACACGGTCACCGTGTACAGCGAGCCCAAGGACGGCCGCTACCAGCAGTCCCCGTCCTACCCGTGGGGAGCCATCGTAGAGATCCCCTCCCCCGTGAACATCACCCTGGACACCGAGAAGCTCAAGGACTACGCAGACTGATACCCATGAACCACGCCCAGCTGACCGCCCTAGGCCGCGCCCTCCGCCTCCTCGGCGAGCACGGTGACGCCCTCACCGGCAACACTCCCGACGGCAAGCTCCACGAGGTCAAGGCCGACCTGAAGCGCGCCCTCGACCTCCTCCAGGACAGCGTCACCGGCGCCGCACCCACCACCCGCTGCCCCGAGCACCCGAACGGGCCGGTCGACGAGAACGCCCAGGACCTGTGCCTGCTCTGCGAGACCCGCCGCCGGGCGGCCCGCCGCGTCGAGTACAACGGCGGTCCCGTGCCCCCGAGCGCCACCGAGACCGCGCCCTCCCGCTACGGCGTCAGCGCCGACCGCCCGCAGCCCCAGCAGCGCTGGCTGCCGGAGCTGTGGAACGGGCAGACGTGGCAGCTGTGCGGCACCCCGCGCCGGGACCGGCGCGAGGCCGAGCTGTACATCGCCGCCCAGCGCCGCGGCCCCCGCGCCGCCATGGCGTACCGGCTCGTGCACGAGTTCACCGACTACGAGGTGCTGCGCGTCTGGGGCACGCCGGTGAAGGTCGACATCGAGCCGCTGGGGAACTTGTAACCCCGGCCCCTACTTGAGCAGCGGCAAAGCCTGGAACTCGTGCCCAACCCACAGGCCACGGGACGTCTCCTCCGGGTAGGCCGTGACGACCGACTCGACGTCCATCACCCGTACGAGCCGTGCCTCGTCCGCGTCCTCATACGCCGGCCAGCCCGGATCCCCCGTCCTCGCAAAGGCCGTCCACGACGCCCGGAAACGGGCCGACAGCTCCTCCGCCTCCGCCGGAACCCCACTCCCCGCGAACAGCAGATTCCCCAGGTCCGCCTCGAACGTGCCGAAGAGCAGCGGGATGTCCAGCCCGTGGCACGCGCCGAGCACGCCGCCGGCTCCCGGAGCCGGCCAGGTCAGCTCGTAGACGTGAGCGCGACCGCCTCCCGCGAGCTGGGCCTCGGCCAGGTGCAGTGAGGGCATGTTGAACAGCCAGTCGGTCTGGACGCGTTCGAACAGCTCACCCGGCGTGGCGTCGGGAAAGGCGGCGCGATACGCCCGCTCCCCGTCCGGCCCCGGCGCGAACGTCCGCAGCGCCCCGGCCGCCTGCTCCTCCCCGATCTTCCCCAGCAGCCCGCCGAGGACGAGGAACAGCCGGAACTCGTCCCGGTTGTGCCCGACGAGAAGGTCCACGTCCCGCGCCGCGCCCGCCGCCAGCGCCTGCCAGGGAGTGCACGGCAGCACCTCGCCGTCGACGACCGGCGAGAAGGGCGTGGCCGTGGGAGCCACCTGACCCCAACGGTCCCCGTACGACCGCATCTTCGCGCCCAACGCCTCGCCCGCCGAGGTCAGTCGACGGGGATCGACACCGGCGAGATCGGCCGCCGTCGGCCGCAGCCCCGCCTCCTTGGCGATGGCGGACGCGATGTCGCGGGCCAACTCGTCCGAGAAGAAGGTGCCCGGCACGCTCTGCGCGATCGCCCGCCGGAAGAGCCCTCGCGCGCTCGGCATGGCCAGCAGCGAGGCCACCGACCCCGCACCGGCCGACTCACCGAAGACCGTCACCTGCGCGGGATCGCCGCCGAACGCCGCGATGTTGTCCCGCACCCACTCCAGCGCGGCGACCTGATCCAGCAGCCCCCGGTTGGCGGGCGCTCCGTCGATCCGCGCGAACCCCTCGATGCCGACCCGGTAGTTGAGCGTCACGACGACCAAGTCGCCGTCACGGGCGATCCGTTGGGCGTCGTAGCCGGGGCTGCCGGAGTGGCCGAGCTTGTACGCGCCGCCGTAGATCCACACCATGACCGGTCGACGCGCGCCCGAATCGGCCTCCGGCGTCCACACGTTGACGGTCAGCCAGTCATCGCCCTCGGGAACGTTCAGCACACCCGTACGGCCCTGGACGCCGAACTCCTCCTGCGGTGGCGGCGGACCGAACGCGTACGCCTCCCGGGTCCCCTCCCAGGCGCGCACGGGACGCGGCGCCCCGAACCGGGCCTCTCCCACGGGCGGTTCGGCGAACGGTATGCCGCGGAACACCGTCAGCCCGTCCTCCCGGCGCCCACGCACCGCACCGGCCGCGGTGCGCACGACTGTCGTCATCGTCGACTCCTCCTGGCGGATTGGGGCCTGTCCGGCACAGAGGCCCTAACCGTGCCGCTCGATCAGGGCCCGCGTCTGCTGCTCGTCGATCTCGTACACCGTCTCGTGGGCCCGCGGGTCACGTGCGTGGAAGGTGTGGAACATCGGCCCCGCCGTACCGTCGCCCAGCTCCACCAGCGAGGCCGAGGCCCCGCGCACCGCACGCTCCGTGCCGGGCGGTGTCGTCAGGTCGATGCGGTTGACCACGCCCGGCGTGACCCACACCGGGATCGCCTCCAGCAGGCCGAAGAGCTGGACGTGGAAGTGCCCGGTGAGGACGACCCTCACATCGCTCCCCCGGACCACCTCCGCCAGCGCCGACGGATTGCGGAGGCCGAAGACCCGCTGCGTCTCCACGTCCAGCGCGATCGGCGGATGGTGGAGTGCAAGAACCGTCCCCTTCGGCGCGGGCGTCGCCAACACGCCCCGCAGCCAGGCCAGTTGCTCCGCACCCAGCCACCCGTGCACCTTGCCCGGCACCAGCGAGTCCAACGTGACGAAGCGCCACCCGTCCACCGTGCTCACGGCGGCCCGCTCCCCCGCCGGGGACTCGATGACCGCCTCCGCCCGCTCGGTACCGTCCACCGCGACATGCCCGCTGCCCAGCACCTTCCCGAAGGCCTCGCGCTCGTCGTGGTTGCCGGTCGTGTAGAAGACGGGCGCGTCCAACGACAGCGCGAACTCGCCCAGCAGCCCTCGTGCGGTCGTGTACGCCTCCACCGCCCCGTCGTTGGCGATGTCACCGGTGACGACGATCGCGTCCACGCCCCGCTGGTGGCGCAGTTGGGCGAGCATGAGGCGCAAGGAGTCGGTCGCGTTGACGCCGTGCCTGTTGGGGGCGTCGGTGCGCTCCAGATGGGTGTCGGAGAGCTGCAGGATCCTCATGTGCCAGCACGCTAGCCGGAGTTGACCTCCGCAACCAGAGTGTCAGGCGGCCGGCCGCCACATCGTCGTGACCACCTGCCCCGTCGGGATGGTGATCTCGTCACGAACGGCGAACCCGACACTCTCGTACCGCTTGAGGTTGGCGGCGTTGGTCGACTCCAGATAGGCGGGAGCACCGAGAGCGTCGATACGGGCCAGGCTCTCGGCGAGCAGCGCCATGCCGAGCCCCTTGCCCCGGTGATCGGTGTGGGTACCCAGGATGGTCAGGTAGAAGAACGGCTCACTGGGATGCGCGGCCTCGAACTGCTCCCCGATACTCATGATCGCCCGAGCCGTGTCGGGGGTGGTGGCCTCGGCCAGCAAACCCTCCAGCCCGTCCGCCTCCTCCGACGTCAACTCGACACCGTTCGGAGGAATCCAGATGGCGGCGGCTTCGGCGCCGGGTGTCACCAGCGTCCACGGGTAGCGCAGGGCGGAGGTCGCATAAACCCGCCACATAACCGCGGCCTGAGCCGCCCGCCGCCGCTCGTCCGGAAACGCGGGGCCCCACACCGGATCATGAAAGAAGGCACTGGTGAAGGCGGAGACGATGGAGTCGATGTCGGCGGCAGTGGCAATGCGGGCGGAGGCGTTGGTCATGCACTCATTTTCGGCCCGCCGGGTCGTTCTTTTCAGCCCGTCCTGTCGTTATCTTCAGCCCGTCCGGTCGTTCTTTTCAGCCCGTCCGGCGTTTGAGGACGAGGCCGAAGGCCGATGGGGGGTCTGGGGGCGCAGCCCCCAGGGCCGCGAACCCCCACCGACCCGCACCGCTCAACAGACGTCAGCTCAGCGACTGAAGCGCCGCCGCATCGTAAGGCTTCAGCTCCGAGTACCGGTCAGCAAGAACCTTCGCCGCCCACTCAGGATCCTGCAGCAGCGCGCGACCGACCGCGACCATGTCGAACTCCTCGGCCTCCAGGCGGTCGAGGAGATTGTCGATGCCCTTGACCGGGGCCCCCTCGCCCTGGAAGCCCTTGAGGAAGTCACCGTCGAGGCCGACCGAGCCGACGGTGATGACCGGCTTGCCGGTGAGCTTCTTCGTCCAGCCGGCGAGGTTGAGGTCGGAGCCCTCGAACTCGGGGAGCCAGTAACGCCGCGTAGAGGCGTGGAAGGCATCGACGCCGGCGGCGGCCAGCGGGCTGAGGATCGCCTCCAGCTCCTCGGGGGTCTCGGCGAGCCGCGCGGTGTACTCCTGCTGCTTCCACTGCGAGTAGCGGAAGAGGATCGGGAAGTCGGCGGACACCGACTCGCGGACCGCCGCGACGATCTCGGCCGAGAAGTTGGCGCGGGCGACGGCGTCACCGCCATACGCATCCGTACGGCGATTCGTGCCCGCCCACAGGAACTGGTCGAGCAGGTAGCCGTGGGCGCCGTGGATCTCCACGCCGTCGAAGCCGATGCGCTCGGCAGCGGCAGCGGCCTCGGCGAACGCGTTGACGACGTCGTCCACGTCCGCCTGCGTCATCGCCTTGCCGGTCGGTTCGGCGCCCGAGCTCACCAGGCCGGAGGGGCCGACGGCGGGGGCGTCGGCGTACGGCGCCTGCCCCTGCTCACGCACCATGCCGATGTGCCACAACTGCGGGACGATCGTGCCGCCGGCCGCGTGCACGTCCTCGGCAACCTTGGCCCAGCCCGCGAGCTGCTCCTCGCCGTGGAAGCGCGGTACGCGGTCGCTGTTGCCGGCCGAGTCGTGGCCGACGTACGTGCCCTCGGTGACGATCAGACCGACGCCCGCGGCGGCACGGCGGGAGTAGTACGACGCGACGTCCTCGCCGGGGATGCCGCCCGGGGAGAACATGCGGGTCATCGGCGCCATCACGATGCGGTTCGGGACGGTCAGACCGTTGATCGAGGTCGGACGCGAGAGGATCTGGGCGGCGCGGGAAGCGGCCTCGGCGGTGGTGGCGGTCACGCGGGGGAACTCCTCGGGAGACGGAACGGAGGGGAAACCGATCGGTATGTGCATACGCATAAGTACTGCACCTTCAACAACTACCCGCCCCGTCATCGAATTCCCGCAGCTTCCGTACGAGTCCCTGTGACCCCGGCCACGTGCCCTCGCCCCGGAGGAAGTCCGCCGTCCCGAAGGAATTCCGCCATCCCCGGGAAGTCCGCCATCCCCGAAGATGGCCGCATGCCCACACCGCCCCCGCTGCTCACCGCACCCGAGCTGGAACGGTCCGCCGTCGTCGCCAACAACACGATGAACCGCGAGCGCGGCCTCGCCGGAGTGAACAGCTACGCCCGTGAGTTGGGCCTCAGCCCCCTCGCCCACCTCTCGTCGCGCCCCGCCGCCCCCTCCTGGCTGGACCTGTGCAGCGGCGAGGGGCGCGCCCTGCGCGAGGCCGCCGCCGTCCTGCCCGCCGACGCGGTCCTCACCGGCGTCGACCTGGTGGGACCGCTCGTCCCGATACCGGCGCCGCCCGCCGTGGAGGAGATCATCGCCTCCGTCTCGGCCTGGACGCCGACCCGGACGTACGACCTCGTCACCTGCGTGCACGGCCTGCACTACGTCGGTGACCAGCTCGGGCTGCTCGCGCGGGCCGCGTCCTGGCTCGCCCCCGACGGGCTGCTGCTCGCGCACTTCGACCCGGAGTCGGTGCGCCTGGCCGACGGATCGGCCGCCGGGCGGGCGGTCGTGGCGGCGCTGCGGGCGGCCGGGTTCCGGTACAGCGCCCGGCATCACCGGATCGGCCTCGAAGGCGGGCGGGACGTACGGCTGCCGTTCCGGTACCTCGGCGCCGATCCGGGGGCGGGGCCGAACTACACGGGGCAGCCCGCCGTCGGCTCCTACTACTCCCCAGGCCCTGAGACGAACCCGTGAAACGCCCGTGGGCGGCACCCCCTGTCGGAACAGGAAGTGCCGCCCACGGTAAGGACGTTGATCAACCAGAGGTCGATCAGAAGTCCATGTCACCGCCCGGCATGCCGCCACCGGCAGGCGCGGCGGCCTTCTCCGGCTTGTCGGCGATGACGGCCTCGGTGGTGAGGAAGAGCGCGGCGATGGAGGCGGCGTTCTGCAGGGCAGAGCGCGTGACCTTCGCCGGGTCGATGATGCCTTCCTTGACCAGGTCGACGTACTCGCCGGTCGCGGCGTTCAGGCCGTGGCCCGGGGTCAGGTTGCGCACCTTCTCCACCACGACACCGCCCTCGAGGCCGGCGTTGACGGCGATCTGCTTCAGCGGGGCCTCGAGCGCGATGCGCACGGCGTTGGCGCCGGTCGCCTCGTCACCCTCGAGGTCCAGCTTCTCGAAGACGGTGGACGCCTGGATGAGCGCGACGCCACCACCGGCGACGATGCCCTCCTCGACGGCCGCCTTGGCGTTGCGCACGGCGTCCTCGATGCGGTGCTTGCGCTCCTTGAGCTCCACCTCGGTGGCGGCACCGGCCTTGATGACCGCGACACCGCCGGCGAGCTTCGCCAGGCGCTCCTGCAGCTTCTCGCGGTCGTAGTCCGAGTCGCTGTTCTCGATCTCGGCGCGGATCTGGTTGACCCGGCCCTGGACCTGCTCGGAGGAGCCGGCACCGTCGACGATGGTGGTCTCGTCCTTGGTGATGACGACCTTGCGGGCCTTGCCCAGGAGGTCGAGGGAGGTGTTCTCGAGCTTGAGACCGACCTCCTCGGAGATGACCTCGCCACCGGTGAGGATGGCGATGTCGTTCAGCATCGCCTTGCGGCGGTCACCGAAGCCCGGGGCCTTGACCGCGACGGACTTGAAGGTGCCGCGGATCTTGTTGACGACCAGGGTCGACAGGGCCTCGCCCTCGACGTCCTCGGCGATGATCAGCAGCGGCTTGCCCGACTGCATGACCTTCTCGAGGAGCGGGAGCAGGTCCTTGACGGAACCGATCTTGGAGTTGGCGATGAGGATGTACGGGTCGTCGAGCGACGCCTCCATCCGCTCCATGTCGGTGGCGAAGTACGCCGAGATGTAGCCCTTGTCGAAGCGCATACCCTCGGTGAGCTCCAGCTCCAGACCGAAGGTCTGGGACTCCTCGACGGTGATGACGCCTTCCTTGCCGACCTTGTCCATCGCCTCGGCGATGAGCTCGCCGATCTGGGTGTCGGCGGCGGAGATGGAGGCCGTGGAGGCGATCTGCTCCTTGGTCTCGACATCCTTGGCCTGCTCGAGCAGGGCACCGGAGACGGCCTCGACGGCCTTCTCGATACCGCGCTTGAGGGCCATCGGGTTGGCGCCGGCGGCTACGTTGCGCAGGCCTTCCTTGACGAGGGCCTGGGCGAGAACGGTCGCGGTGGTCGTACCGTCACCGGCGACGTCGTCCGTCTTCTTGGCGACTTCCTTGACCAGCTCGGCGCCGATCTTCTCGAACGGGTCCTCGAGCTCGATCTCCTTGGCGATGGAGACACCATCGTTGGTGATCGTGGGGGCGCCCCACTTCTTCTCGAGGACGACGTTGCGGCCCTTGGGGCCGAGCGTCACCTTCACGGCGTCCGCGAGCTGGTTCATGCCGCGCTCGAGGCCGCGCCGCGCCTCCTCGTCGAACGCGATGATCTTGGCCATGTGAAGTGGTCCCTCCAGGACTGGGGGTGATTCCTTCGGACCGCGCCCGCGCCCGCGACGGACGGCTCGCCTGCCTCGTGGTTCCTTGCCCCACCCGGCCTGCGGGCCTCACCGACCCGGTCCTTCGTTGTCACTCTCACCTTCAGAGTGCTAACGCAATGATTAGCACTCGCCCCCTGCGAGTGCAAGCGCCTCCCGGGGACTGGGCGGGTACCTCCCGGGAACCGGGCCAGGCCCTCCGGGCATGCCGAAGGGCCCGCACCCTGGGGCGCGGACCCTTCGATCAAGAAAAGAAGAACGTCGCTGCAGTTAACCCGGCGCGTGCTTCAGCTGGTCGCCAGTCGGACCATGTCCGCCTGCGGCCCCTTCTGGCCTTGCGAGATCTCGAAATCGACCCGCTGACCCTCTTCCAGGGTGCGGTAGCCGTCCATCTGAATCGCACTGTAGTGGACGAAAACATCCGCACCACCGTCGACCGCGATGAAGCCGTACCCCTTCTCCGCGTTGAACCACTTGACGGTGCCCTGAGCCATGCCTAACTCCCCTATTACTGGCCCTTGCACAGATCCACACTTCGCGGATCCGGGTCAGACCTCACCCCCCACGGTTGGGGGCGTGCGCCGGAACGCGTCGACCGCGGCTGAATGTATCTGTCCAACTGCCGTCTGCAACAGGTCAATCGGACGAGAATTCCGGGCAAGACCGGTCGGGAATTTACCGAGAATTCGCCCGAATTCAGGGCAAGTCGGGCCCCACAAAAGGAGCATAAGACGCAAAAGACCTGCACACTTTGGCTACTTCTCATCGCCGGAGAAGTAAGAACTCATATGCATCCGGCATGCGGAATCGAGCAGGTTCCCCAACTGTACCGTGCTCAACCATGCAGAATTGCCCCCTCCGCTTCTCTCACGGAGGGGGCAATTCGGTGAACTCTCGGTAACTGGCGTTACCCACGGTAATAATCGGGGCGTTCGACCTGTTCGGTCAGCCCCCGGCGACGGCCGGGATGATCGAGACGCCCGCACCGTCCGGAGTCGCCGTCTCCAGCCCCTGCTCGAACCGCACGTCGTCGTCGTTCACGTACACGTTGACGAACCGCCGCAGCTTGCCCTGGTCGTCGAGGACGCGGGCCGCGATCCCGGTGTGGTTCTTCTCCAGGTCGGCGATGACGTCGGCCAGTGTCGCCCCTTCGGCGGTGACCTCGGCCTGCCCGCCGGTGTAGGTGCGCAGGATGGTGGGGATGCGGACGGAAACGCTCATGTTCAAGACCTCCGGTCAGGTACAGCGCCCCATCAGGGGCGCGGGGCTGCAATGAATGTGCGGCTGCCGCCGCGTGGGCGCGACCAGCCCCCACCGGCCCGCAGAAGAACTACGACTCAGCCGAGACCAGCGTCCCGGAACGACTCGAGGTTGGGACGAATGGTCGCAGTCAGCCCGGTGTCGGCCACCGCGTCCAACGTCTTCAGCCCATCACCGGTGTTGAGCACGACCGTGGTCAGGGTCGGGTCCAGCAGACCGTTCTCGATCAGCTTCTTCGTCACGCCGACGGTCACCCCGCCGGCGGTCTCCGCGAAGATCCCCTCGGTCCGGGCAAGCAGCCGAATCGCATCCACGACCTGCTCGTCGTTCACGTCCTCCACCGCACCGCCGGTACGGCGAGCGATGTCGAGGACATACGGCCCGTCCGCCGGGTTACCGATCGCCAGCGACTTCGCGATGGTGTTCGGCTTCTGCGGCCGTACGACGTCGTGCCCCGCCTTGTACGCGACGGAAACCGGGCTGCATCCCTCGGCCTGCGCGCCGAAGATCTTGTACGGCTTGTCCTCGACGAGCCCGAGCCTGATCAGTTCCTGCAGACCCTTGTCGATCTTCGTGAGCTGCGAGCCCGAGGCGATCGGCACGACCAGCTGGTCCGGCAGCTGCCAGCCGAGCTGCTCGCAGATCTCGTACGCCAGGGTCTTGGAGCCCTCCGCGTAGTAGGGCCGCAGGTTGACGTTGACGAAGCCCCAGCCCTCGCCGGCCGGGTCGCCGATCAGCTCGGAGCAGAAACGGTTCACGTCGTCGTAGTTGCCCTCGATGCCGACGAGCTCGCCGCCGTAGACCGCGGCCATGACGACCTTGCCCTGCTCCAGGTCGTGCGGGATGAACACGCACGAGCGGAAGCCGGCGCGGGCGGCGGCGGCACCCACCGCGCCGGCGAGGTTGCCGGTGGAGGAGCAGGAGAGGGTGGTGAAGCCGAAAGCACGCGCGGCCTCGATGGCCTGGGCGACGACGCGGTCCTTGAAGGAGTGGGTCGGGTTGCCGGAGTCGTCCTTGACGAAGAGCTTGCCGGCCTCGACGCCGAGCTCGCGGGCCAGGTTGTCGGCCTTGACGAGCTTGGTCCAGCCCGGGTTGATGTTCGGCTTGTCCGCCACGTCCGCCGGGACGGGCAGCAGGGGCGCGTAACGCCAGATGTTCGCGGGACCCGCCTCGATCTGCTTGCGGAGCTCCTCGGTGTCGTAGGCCGAGAACTCGTACGCGATCTCGAGCGGGCCGAAACACTCCTCGCAGGCGAAGACCGGACCGAGGGGTACCCGGTGACCGCACTCGCGGCACGAGAGAGCCGTGGCGGGACCCAGATCGACGGTGTTCGTGGTGCTTGCAACAGTCTGCGCAGCCATGGAGGCGAGGCCCTTTCTCCTCATCTTCCTCACGACGCATCTCGCCGTGAGACGGATTTGGCACCTTCCCTAGCCGGGAGCCTCGCGTGAACGATCAACACTGATCTACGAGAGCCGACTGGAGGGTTGCCGGGGCTTCATCGGGCCGTATCCCTCTGCCCCTCTGGATGAGCGGTATGCGGTTGTTTAACTCGTTGAACACGAGACGACCCCCGACATGCGATGGTCATCAGCGTTGTCCAAGACTGTAACCGAAGGCCAGGACAGTTGAGATAGTCGTCCGAACCGCGAGATGGCTCTGCTCATCGGCTGCCACCGCAGCGGGCGGCAGATCACACTCTCGCTGACAGAACGCAGAGGAGCCGCCTACGTGCTGGAAGAAGTCGAGCGCTGGCTGAGCACCCACTCCTGGTCGGTGACCGATCGCCCGCTGCACAAGATTCTGGCTGCCAAGCAGCGCACGGGACAGTCGGTCAGCGTGGTGCTGCCCGCTCTCAACGAGGAGGAGACGGTCGGCGACATAGTCGCCGTGATCCGTCACGACCTCATGCAGCAGGTCCCACTCGTCGACGAGATCGTCGTCGTCGACTCGGGGTCCACCGACCGCACGTCCGAGGTCGCCGCGGCGGCCGGGGCCAGGGTCGTGCACCGCGATGACATCCTGCCCCGCATCGCGACCGTCCCCGGCAAGGGCGAGGTGCTGTGGCGCTCGCTCCTCGTCGCCAGCGGGGACATCGTCTGCTTCATCGACGCCGACCTGAAGGAGTTCTCCTCCGATTTCGTCTCCGGCATCGTGGGCCCGCTGCTCACCGATCCCGGGATCGATCTGGTCAAGGGCATGTACGACCGCCCGCTCGGCGGCGCCGCGGGCCAGGGCGGCCGGGTCACCGAGCTGATGGCGCGCCCGCTGCTGAACATGCACTGGCCGCAGCTGGCCGGCTTCGTGCAGCCGCTCGGCGGGGAGTACGCGGCCCGCCGCAGCCTGCTGGAACAGCTGCCGTTCCCGGTCGGGTACGGCGTCGAGCTGGGCATGCTGGTCGACGCCCTGCATCTGGTGGGCCTCGACGCGCTCGCCCAGGTGGACGTCGGCGTGCGCAAGCACCGGCACCAGGACGGGCAGGCGCTGGGCCGCATGGCCGCCGCGATCTACCGCACGGCGCAGCTCAGGCTGGCCCGCGGGCATCTCATCCGGCCGTCGCTGACCCAGTTCGAACGGGGCGCGGACGGCTTCGAACCGCGCACCTTCTCCGTGGACACCGAGGAGCGGCCGCCGATGGTGGAGATCGCCGAGTACGCGGCGCGCAAGGTTGCCTGACGGTTGCCCGAGGGAGGCACGTTACGTGCGCTCACGTGCCGTATACGGACCACCCGCGGAGGGCAACCAAACGTTTGAGCGTTTCCGGGCCGGGCTAGGTTGAGGCTTATGGCTTCCACGCACGACGCTGCTCATCAGGTGCTGGTCGCGTCCAACCGCGGCCCGGTTTCGTACGAAGTGCGGGAGGACGGCTCGCTGGCCGCCAAGCGTGGCGGCGGCGGGCTGGTCTCCGGCCTGTCGGCGATCGGGCCGGACGCGGGCGCCCTGTGGGTGTGCTCGGCGCTGTCCGACGGCGACCGGGAGGCGGTCCGGCGCGGGGTCGGCGAGGACGGCGTGCGGATGCTGGACATCCCGGCCGACGTGCACGAGGACGCGTACAACGGCATCGCGAACTCGGTGCTCTGGTTCGTCCACCACATGCTGTACCAGACCCCGCTGGAGCCGGTCTTCGACGCGGAGTTCCGGCGGCAGTGGGCGTCGTACGAGACGTACAACCGCGCCTTCGCCGAGGCGCTGGCCCAGGAGGCGGCCGAGGGGGCCGCGGTCCTCGTGCAGGACTACCACCTGTGTCTGGTGCCGGGGATGCTGCGCGAGCTGCGGCCGGACCTCAAGATCGGGCACTTCTCGCACACGCCGTGGGCTCCGCCGGAGTACTTCCGGATGCTTCCGGACGACATCCGGGCGCGGCTGATGGAGGGCATGCTCGGGGCTGACCGGGTGGCGTTCCTGACCTGGCGGTGGGCGACGGCGTTCCAGTACTGCGTGCAGGGGCTCGACCCCGATCGCTGGGAGATCACGTGGCCGTCGGGCGCCCCCAGGTCGATCGAGCACCTGGTCGACGGCAGGCGGGGCACCCGCGAGACGTTCATCGGCGTGCACGGCCTCGGCGCCGACGCCGAGTTCCTGCACGCCCGCTCTCACGAGGCCGACGTCGAGGAACGCATGGCGGCCCTGCGTGAGGAGATCGGCGAGGGCCGGAAGACGATCGTCCGGGTCGACCGGACCGAGCTGTCGAAGAACATCGTGCGGGGCCTGCTGGCCTACCGACAGCTGCTCGACGACCACCCCGAGTGGCGGGAGCGGGTCGTGCACGTGGCGTTCGCCTACCCGTCGCGGCAGGACCTCGCCGTGTACCGGGAGTACACGGCGGAGGTGCAGCGGCTCGCGGACGAGATCAACTCCCAGTACGGGACGCCGGGTTGGACCCCCATCGTGCTGCACGTCCAGGACGACTTCGCCCGCTCGCTCGCGGCCTACCGGCTCGCCGACGTGGCCCTGGTCAACCCGATCCGGGACGGCATGAACCTCGTCGCCAAGGAGATGCCGGTCGTCTCCGACGAGGGGTGCGCGCTGGTGCTGTCCCGGGAGGCGGGGGCGTTCCAGGAGCTGGGCAAGGACGCGATCGCCGTGAACCCGTACGACGTGATCGGGACGGCGCGGGCCCTGCACGAGGCGCTGACGATGCCGGCGGAGGAGCGGGCCGAGCGCACCAAGCGGCTGGCCGCGGCGGCGACCGCCCTCCCGCCGGCCCAGTGGTTCCTGGACCAGTTGCAGACCCTGCGCGAGCTGACCGATCAGCCCAGCTGAGCCGCCAGTCCCGCCAGCAGTCGTACGACGCCCTGCGGACCGTCCACCACCACGTCCGCCCGCTCCCGCAGCTCGGTCACCTCGTCGCTGCCGCTGCACACCAGCAGGCCGGGGATGCCGTCGGAGCGGAGTCGGTCGACGGCGGCGAAGGCGGGCAGGTCGCCGAGGTCGTCGCCGCCGAAGAGGACCGCTGCCGCGCCGATCTCGCGGACGTACTCCAGCAGGGCCATGCCCTTGTCCATGCCCGGCGGGCGCAGTTCCAGGACCAGACGGCCGGGCTCGACGATCAGGCCGTGGCGGGCGGCGAGCTCCGCGAGGGGGGCGCGCAGTGCCTCGAAGGCGGCCTGGGGGTCGGCGGCGCGGCGGGTGTGGACCGCGACGGCGCGGCCCTTCTCCTCGATCCACGTGCCCTGCCAGGCGCCGATGCCGTCGAGGAACCCGGGGAGCTCGGCGCGGATGGCGGCGACGCCCGGGTGGGGTGCGGGCGCGCTGACGTTGCCGCTCACCGCGTCCCAGCGTTCGGCGCCGTAGTGGCCGAGGACGACCAGGTTCTCCAGGCCGGGGACGCCCGCGAAGCCGCCGTACCGGACGGCGACGCCGGCCGGGCGGCCGGTGACCACCGCGACGGAGGCGATCTTCGGGGCGAGGGCGGCGAGCGCGGGCACCGCCTCCGGGTGGGCGCGGGCCTGCTCGGGGTCCGCCACGATCGGGGCGAGGGTGCCGTCGAAGTCCAGGCCGACCACCGCTTTCCCGGGGTTCGCGAGGATCGCGGCGAGTCCGTCGCGGCCCGCCTGTGTGGCAGGCGTCGGCAGGGGGTCCATGGAGTGCGTCGAGTCCGTATCCGTATGGGTGCCCATACGGCGACCTTAACCGTGCGGGGCCGGGCGCACCCCTGGCCGGAGCGCACTCCGGCCACGACCCGTCAGCGTTCCGCCCGCCGCGTCTCCCGCACCCTGCGCAGCCTGTTCACCGTCACCGGGTCATGGGCGAGGGCCCGCTCGTCGTCCAGCAGGGCGTTCAGCAGCTGGTAGTAGCGGACGGGGGCCAGGCCCAGTTCCTCGCGTATGGCGCGCTCCTTGGCGCCGGGGCCCGGAAAGCCCCGGCGTTCGAGGGCGAGGATGGTCTGCTCGCGGTCGCCCAACTGCTCCTGGTCCATGCCCCGCACCGTAGCCGTCGCCACTGACAGCGCCTACTGCGCGCCGTTTCCGTCCCTACTCCGCGTTCTCCGCCGTGGACGCCGTCGACTCCAGCTGGGCGAGGGTGGCCGCGGGGCTGCCGCCGGGGGCGACCGCCTGGCCTATGCGCTTCTTGACCGCGGCGGCGACGGCGGCCCAGGAGGTCTTGTCGACCGGGTAGAGCTCGGACAGCGGGAGCTGGTCGAGGAACGGCTTGAGGTCGGCGTCCTGCTTGTCCGTGCTCATCTCCTCGGAGGCCGAGGTGGTGACCGGCAGCAGGTCGTACTCGCGGGAGAAGGCGAGCACGTTCTTCTCGCTGTAGACGAAGTCGAGGAAGTCGCCGACCTGATCCGCGTGGCCGTTCTTCTTGAACGCCATCATCCAGTCCGCGACGCCCATGGCGTTCTCGCTCTCGCCGTCGACGCCGGGCATCGGCACCATGCCGTACTTCACGCCCTTCTTCGCGGCGATCTTCATCAGTGAGGGGTGCCCGTCGAGCATGCCGACGTCACCGCTCGCGAAGGCGGCGAAGGCGTCCGCGCGGTTGAGCTTTCCGGGCGCGACGGGACCGGTCAGGCCCTTGTCGACCAGGTCGTCCTTGAGCCAGGTGAAGGTGTCGACGTTCTGCGCGGAGTCGATGCCGTACGTGCCGACGGTGTCGGTGTAACCGCCGCCTCCGCTCAGCAGCCACTGCATCGTCTCGGCCTGCGCCTCCTCCGGCCCGAGCGGCAGCGCGTACGGGTACTTCACGCCCCGCGCCTTGAGCACCCCGGCGTCGGCGGCGAGCTGCTTCCAGGTCTTCGGCGGGGTGAGGCCGGCCTGCTTGAAGAGGGTCTTGTTGTAGAAGAGCAGGCGCGTGGAGGCGGCGAAGGGCATCCCGTACTGCACGCCCTTGACCTGGCCCGCGGTGGCGAGCTGGGAGGCCAGGTCGGCCTGGGCGGTGATGGAGAGCAGGTCGTCGGCCGTGTAGAGCAGGCCCTTGTCGGCGTAGTCGGCATAGGAGCCGATCTGCGCCATGTCGGGCGCCTTGCCGGCGGCGACCAGCTCCTTGACCTTGCGGTCCACGTCGTTCCAGGAGTAGACGGTGACCTCGATCTTCACGCCGGAGTGCTTGCTCTCGTACTCCTTGGCGAGGCTGTCCCAGTACTTCTGGGAGCTGTTGGCGGCGGAGTCGCCGTAGTCCGCGGCGATCAGCTTCAGGGTGACGTCCCCCGATCCGCCGGTGAGGCCGCAGCCGCCGAGGACCGCCGTCATGCCCAGTGCGGACACCGCCGCGATCGTTCCTGTCCTTCGCCGCTGCACTGCTTTTGACCTCAACCCTGCTGTATCGACGTTCAACATGCGGACACGATAGGTCTACACCACGTAAGTGGACTAGACCTCTTACGGGTCGGGGGGCCACACTGTCCCCGTGAGACATGTCATCGCCCTCGACGTGGGCGGCACCGGGATGAAGGCCGCGCTGGTCGCCGCCGGCACTGTGCCTTCCGGGGGCAGCCTCGATCAGGGGCTGCCGCCGCGGGCCCCCGGGCCCCCCGTGCTGCTCCATCAGGCCCGCCGGGCGACGGGGCGTGAGCGCGGTCCGGACGCGGTCGTCGAGGGCATCCTCGCCTTCGCCGCCGAACTCAGTGCCTACGGCGCCGAGCACTTCGGCGAGCCCGCGTCCGCGGCCGGCGTCGCCGTCCCCGGCATCGTCGACGCCGACCGGGGCATCGCCTCCTACTCGGCCAACCTCGGCTGGCGCGACGTCCCCCTGCGCGACCTGCTCGCCGGACAACTCGGCGTCCCGGTGGCCCTGGGCCACGACGTGCGCACCGGCGGCCTGGCGGAGGGCCGGATCGGCGCGGGCAAGGGCGCCGACCGCTTCCTCTTCGTGCCCCTCGGCACCGGCATCGCGGGCGCGATCGGCATCGCGGGCCGGGTGGAGGCGGGCGCGCACGGCTTCGCGGGCGAGATCGGCCACATCGTCGTACGGCCGGGGGGCAGCCCCTGTCCGTGCGGGCAGATCGGCTGCCTGGAGCGGTACGCCTCCGCGGCGGCCGTCAGCGAGGCGTGGGCGGCGGCCTCGGGCGACCCCGACGCGGACGCCGCCGACTGCGCGAAGGCCGTCGCGTCCGACGACCCGAACGCCGTACGAGTCTGGCAGGACGCGGTGGACGCACTGGCCGACGGCCTGGTCACCGCCCTCACCCTGCTGGACCCGCGCACCCTCATCATCGGTGGCGGCCTGGCCGAGGCGGGGGAAACCTTGTTCACACCGCTCCGGGACGCCGTCCGGCGGCGGGTCACGTTCCAGAAACTGCCGTCGATCGTCCCTGCGGCGCTGGGGGACAGCGCCGGATGCCTGGGCGCGGGACTCCTTGCCTGGGATCTCCTAGCCACCACCGACCGCACGGAGGTAACGCCCTGATGGCCACCCCCCCTGGGGCGCGGGACAGCGCCGACATGCGGCTCAGCCGCGGGGCGCGACCCGCCACGACGCACCCGAAGGTACTGACCGGCGCCCGGGTGGTACTGCCCACCGGCACGGTGACCGACGGCCGCGTCGTCATCGACGGCACCCGAATCGCCGGAGCGGCTCCCGAGAACGCCGAGACCATCGACGTCAGCGGCCACTGGATCGTGCCGGGCTTCATCGACATCCACAACCACGGCGGCGGCGGAGCCTCCTTCTCCGGCCCGGTGGACGACGTGCTCAAGGCCGTCCACACCCACCGCCGCCACGGCACCACCACCCTCGTCGCCTCGACCGTCACCGACGACATGGACATCCTGGTCAAGCAGGCCGGGCTGCTGTCGGAGCTGGCCGAGCAGGGCGAGATCGCGGGCATTCACTTCGAGGGCCCGTTCATCTCGCCGTGCCGCAAGGGCGCGCACTCCGAGGCGCTGCTGCGCGATCCGGACCCGGCGGAGGTGCGCAAGCTGCTCGACGCGGCGCGCGGCAGGGCCAGGATGGTCACGCTCGCCACCGAACTGCCGGGCGGCCTCGACTCCGTACGGCTGCTGGCCGAGCACGGCGTCATCGCGGCGATCGGGCACACGGACGCGACGTACGAGCAGACGGTGGAGGCGATCGAGGCGGGAGCGACGGTCGCGACGCATCTCTTCAACGCGATGCCGCAGATCGGCCACCGGGCCCCCGGCCCGATCACCGCCCTCCTGGAGGACGACCGCATCACCGTCGAGCTGATCGACGACGGCACGCACCTGCACCCCGCCTCACTCCAGCTGGCGTTCCATCACGCGGGCGCGGGGCGGGTCGCGTTCATCACCGATGCGATGGACGCGGCCGGCGTCGGAGACGGGCGCTATCTGCTCGGCCCACTGGAGGTCGAGGTCAGCGAAGGCGTGGCGCGGCTGGTGGAGGGCGGTTCGATCGCGGGGTCGACACTCACCATGGACCGCGCGTTCAAGCGGGCGGCGACCGTCGACGGGCTGCCGGTGGAGGACGTCGTGGCCGCCAGCTCGGCCAACCCGGCCAAGGTGCTCGGCATGTATGACACCGTCGGCTCCCTGGAGCCCGGAAAGGACGCCGACCTGGTGATTCTTGACCATCAATTCGACCTCAAGGGCGTGATGCGCCGCGGCGAATGGGTGGTCGATCCCCAACTGGGGTGATGTGTCCGGCTGTTGAGGGCGGCGGTTGTCCTGGGAGACTGGGACGATCGCCGTCCGTTTGGCATGATCACTCTTCCGGACGGACAGAAACGGCACACGCGTTCCGCATTCTTTCTTCGGGGGAGGTCGGCCCAGGTGATCCTCACGGTCACGCTGAACACCGCTCTCGACATCACGTACCGCGTACCGGCGCTGAGGCCGCACATCTCGCACCGGGTCAGCGAGGTGACGGAACGCCCCGGCGGCAAGGGCCTGAACGTGGCCCGCGTGCTGGCGGCCCTCGGCCACGAGGTGACGGTCACCGGCTTCACGGGCGGTGCGACGGGCCGCATCGTCCAGGACCAACTGACCGCCACACCGGGGCTGGTGGACGCACTCGTCCCGGTCTCGGCCCCGACCCGGCGCACCATCGCCGTCGTGGACGAACAGACCGGCGACACGACCCAACTCAACGAACCCGGCCCCACCATCACACCCGCCGAGTGGTCCGCCTTCCAGGAGTCCTACGAGGACCTGCTCGCATCGGCATCCGCGGTCGCCCTCTGCGGCAGCCTGCCGCCGGGCGTGCCGGTGGGCGCGTACGCCGGGCTCGTGCGGACGGCGAGGGCGGCCGGAGTCCCCGTACTCCTCGACACGAGCGGCGAAGCCCTGCGCCGCGGGGTAGCCGCCCGCCCGGACATCGTCAAGCCGAACACCGACGAACTGGCCGAACTCACCGGCTCCCACGAGCCGTTGCGCGGAGCACAGGACACCCGGCGGCGGGGCGCCCGTGCGGTGGTCGTCTCCCTTGGCCCGCAGGGCCTGCTGGCGCTCACCCCGGAGGGCCGCTGGCGCGCGGTCCCGCCCTCCCCCGAGCACGGCAACCCCACCGGCGCCGGCGACTCGGCCGTCGCCGGCCTCCTCTCCGGCCTGCGGGACCAACTCCCCTGGCCGGACTGCCTCACCCGCGCGGTCGCTTTGTCGGCAGCCACCGTACGGTCCCCGACAGCGGGCGATTTCGACCGCGCGGCCTACGAGAAACTCCTGGCGCAGGTGTCGGTGACGGCGGCGTGAAAGCCTTGCAACCCTCGCCGGACATGCCCTCCCAGCAGTTTGGCCGAGAAACGCCCTTCCCCTCGTGACAGCCGAATGATCGGATGATCACGTGTTCGCTGCATTGACCAGCAGCGAAAGATATCAGTAGGGGGAACCTCATATGAGCGCGCTCAAAAAAGGCCTGACGACAGTGGCTCTGACCGGCGCGTTGCTGGCCGGCGCCTTTGCCACACCGGCCGCGGCGGCTGACCCCAACACCTGCCCGCAGGGGAAGGTCTGCGGATGGTCGGGGAAGAACAGGACGGGAACCAGGACCGTCATGTCTGTAACGCCCGGCTGCTATCCGTTCACCACTGCCCGGTCCGTCTCGAACCAGACGTCCTATCGCATTGAGTTCTGGCACATCACGCCCGGCACCGGCTGCGACGTCGGCACCAAGCTGATCACTCTGAAGCCGCACACCTACTCGGACAACCCCGGTAACACCGTTACGGGGATCGCAGTCTACGGAGGTTAGTGCCGCGGCCTTTTTGAAGGCCAGTTGCCTGAGCTTCATGACGGTCCGCCGGTTCCTCCGGCGGACCGTTTGGCTGTCCGGCCCCTACTCAAGCCACAGTTGATCGAGAAGCGCGTCGCACTGGTTGCCCTGGTTGCACGCGATCTCGATGACGTTGGTCCCCTTCTTCAAGGTGACCGGAGCCCACGTGGACTGCCAGCCCTTCTCGTAGTCTCCCTTGGGAGAGCCGATGAAGTTCTTCAAGCCGAGCGGCTGGCTGTTCGCCTTGCTGTTCACCACCAGCGTCGCATTGGCGTCGACGCCAGGGATGCTGTAGCGGGAGTACAGCCGGTAGTCGCCTGCCTTCTCAATGCCGTTGACGGTCCAGGTGACCGTGGCTCCGACCTGGTTGAAACCCGTCACGTAGACCCCGCCATCGGCCTTCGCACCCTTGACGTCAGACGCGGTGGTCACCCCGGTCCCGAGGCTCAGTGCCTTCGCGTCCGTCTTCGGCAGATCCCCCACCGCGCTGGCGCTCGCCGACTGGCTCGGCTTCGAGCTCTGCCCCGTGGACGGCGTGCTGGAGGCGTCGCCGCTCGCCTTGTCGTCCGAGTTGCCGTTCATCATCGCCACGCCGATGCCTATGACGACCGCGGCGACCACCGCGATCGCGCCGATCAGCAGGCCCTTGGTGTTGGGGCCGCGGCCCCGGCCACCACCGTCGCTGTACGCGGGCTGCTGCGGAGCCGTGGGGGCACCGCCGCCCGGGAAGGTCTCCGGCGCCGCATAGTTGGCGTTCGGCCGGCCGTACGTGCCCTGCTGCTGCGGCACCTGGCCGTAGGCGGCCGTCTGCTGGGCCTGGGCCGGCTGGCCGTACTGCCGCTCGCCGACCGGACGCACCCGGTTGACCGAGCCCGGGTAGCCGTAGCCACCGCCACCGGACGGCGGCTGGGCTCCGTTGGCCTGCCCGTCGGCGTAGAGGTAGCCGAACGGGTCGTCGTCCTCGGGCGTACTGGCGCCGTTGTTGCCGGACGTCATCCCTGGGTACTCCTCAGCAGGTGCGGGTCGGTGCGATACGTAGGGTCAGAATGGCGAGCCTACCCGCTCCCGCTGGCCCAAACGGGTGACTCGGATCGCATCGCATCAGGGACCTGGCCCCTGACCTGGAGATCAACCCGCGCGTCTGTGCTGTTTGGGACGAGATCGTTTCTCTACGTACATCCGCTCGTCGGCGGACTTCAACACTTCGTCCGCAGTCATTCCGCAGTGCGCCCACCCGATGCCGAAACTGGCACCCACGCGCATGGCCCGGCCGTCGACCCGGATGGGCTGGATGATCTCGTTGCGCAGACGTACGGCGAGGTCCTGGGCGTCGGCCTTGCCGAGCCCGTCGGCCAGCACCACGAACTCGTCGCCGCCGAGCCGGGCCACGGTGTCGCCGTCGCGCACCTGGCGCGACAGCCGCCGGGCGACCTCGATGAGCACCGCGTCACCGGCGTTGTGCCCGAACCGGTCGTTGATCGACTTGAAGCCGTCGAGGTCGCAGAAGAGGACCGCGAGCCCCTTGGCGCCGTCGTCGTGCTCGCCCTCGGGCGCGGCCGTGTGCACATGGTGATCGAAGCCGTCGTACACCTCGACGGCGCCGCCCGGCCGGAAGTCGAAGCCGTGGCCGCCGGCGTCGTAGACGGGATGGCCGTAGGCCGCGTCCAGGGACTCGAGGGCGCCGGGGTGGTCGGCGCGCTGACACAGACGGGAGGAGAGGCGGGAGCGCAGCTCGGCGGAGTTCGGCAGACCGGTGAGCGAGTCGTGGGAGGCGCGGTGGGCGAGCTGCAGCTCGCGGCGCTTGCGCTCCTCGATCTCCTCGACGTGGGTCAGCAGAAAGCGGGGGCCGTCGGCGGCGTCGGCAACAACGCTGTTGCGAAGGGAGACCCAGACGTACGTGCCGTCCCGGCGCCCGAGACGCAGTTCGGCGCGCCCGCCCTCGGCGGAGGTCCGCAGCAGCGTGCCGATGTCCTCGGGGTGGACGAGGTCGGAGAAGGCGTAGCGGCGCATCGCGGAGGCGGGGCGGCCGAGCAGACGGCACAGGGCGTCGTTGGTACGCAGGATCCGGCCGTGCTGGTCGCCGCCCATCTCGGCGATGGCCATGCCGGAGGGGGCGTACTCGAAGGCCTGCCGAAAGCTCTCTTCACTGGCTCTGAGAGCCTGCTGTTCGCGTTCGAGTCTGACCAGTGCGCGCTGCATATTGGCACGTAGACGCGCGTTGCTGATCGCGATAGCGGCCTGGAACGCGTACATCTGGAGCGCTTCGCGCCCCCATGCGCCCGGCCGCCGGCCGTTGCGCGGCCGGTCCACGGACAGGACGCCGATCAGCTCACCGCAGGAGCCGCCGGGCCCGCCCGGCGTGTACATGGGAGCGAACAGCCGGTCGGAGGGGTGCCACTCGTCCTCGAAGCGGGGCGCGGGCCCGTCGGTGTACCACTGCGGGACGTCGTCGTCGTCGAGGATCCAGCCCTCGGTGTGCGGTATGAAGACCAGGTCGCCCCAGTGCTCGCCCATGCTCAGGCGGCGCTCCCAGGAGTCGCGGGAGCCGACACGGCCGGTGATGAGCGCCTCGGCCGCCGCGTTGCCGGCGAAGGCGGCGACCACGAGGTCGCCGTCGGGGCGGACCAGGTTGACGCACGCCAGCTCATAGCCGAGGCCTTGGACCACGCCGTCGGCGACGGTCTGCAGGGTGTCCGCCAGGCTGCGGGCCGTGTTCATGTCAGCCATGACCTGGTGCAGTTGCCGCAGAGTCGCAAGGCGGACGTAGGGCTCCGACTCGGTCTCCATTGCTCGCCCTCCCCCCCGAGACCTCGCAGCGAATCAAGGGTTCTCATCGGCGTATCGTTCTGGCAGCTTCCCAGCCACTGAATCACAGCGCGCTGCCCACTCGGTACACAGGGTCAACAATTAGTGCCCCTTGTGACTCAAGTCACAGCGAAAGATGAACAATTGAGTGGGGTTTCTGCGTTTTCCCTGTGCGTTTACCGAACGCAAACTTTGTGGGTTTGTGGAGATGCCGCACAAGGGTACGTCGGGCGCTCCCCATGGCCTTCGCCGAGACTCCGCGGGATCTTCTCTCGGTCTCCGTCGGTGGTCCTAGGTCCGGTCTCGGACTGTGGCCCGATGCGGCCCGTGCAGGGCGGACATTAGCGTTTCCGGCGTGCCGAACACTCCCGCTGCCACATTCCCGATCACCGCCCCGCCCGCCTCCGGGCATGCTGAGGGGGTGAGCAACGACGAGTTCCGCGCCGCCATGTCCCGGCTGGCCGCGGGCGTGGTCCTGGTGACCGCACAGGAGCCCTCCCTCGACCCGGACGACCCGTCCGCGCCGGTGGGCGAGGACGTCGGCATGACGGCGACGTCCTTCATGTCCGTCTCCCTCGATCCGCCCCTGGTCCTGGTCAGCCTGCGCGAGGGCTCCCGCATGGACGACCTGCTCGACGAACAGCCCCTGTGGGCGGTCTCGGTCCTCTCCGAGAGCCAACGCCACATCGCCGGCCGCTTCGCCATGAAGGGCCGCATCAGCGACCGCCTGCTGTTCGAGGACATCCCCTACGCCCGCGGCAAGGCAACCGACGCCCCTCTGGTGCGCGGCGCCCTGGCCACCCTGGAATGCCACACGGAACAACGCGTACGGGCCGGAGACCACACCCTGGTGATCGGCCGCGTACTGACGGCGGGGCTACCCAGCGCGGACGGGGGCCCACTGGCGTATTTCCGGGGGCGGTACCGGCAGTTGGGGTGAACCGGGCCCCCGCACGCGGCGGCCAAGTCGGCCCGGCGCCGCCCCAGACCAGCCGCTCAAGCCCCCGCAGCCGCGCTAGACGAGCTTCACATCCAGCCCAGCCACCCGCTCGGAATCCGTCACGATCTCGATGACGGCAATCCGCTCCCGCACGAACGTGAAACTCAACGCCCGCTCCAGCCGCCCCTCCAGGAACACCGCCAGCCCAGTCGCACCACCCACCAACGCAGGCCGCGCCACATAAGCAAAGTGCGCAAAACTGGCCGCCCCCCTGGCCACAGCCTCCGCCCCCGTGGTCACACCGACATCGGTCCGCGCGACGACATCCGGATCGAGCAGCTCGACCAGCGCCTCGAAGGACCCCTCCCGCGCGGCCGCCAGAAACGCGTCCACGACCGCCCGCTGCCGCACCAGATCCGCATCGGGCGCATCCGCCCCCTGCACCCTCCGCCGCGCCCGACTGGCCAGCTGCCGCGCCGCGTCCGGGCTGCGCCCCACGATGTCCGCGACCTCCTCGAAGGGCACCGCGAACAGATCGTGCAGCACGAACGCGAGCCGCTCGGCGGGCGTCAGCGTCTCGAGTACGACGAGCAGCGCAACCCCCACGGAGTCCGCGAGCAACGCGTCCTGCTCGGGGTCGGCGGCCCGGTCGTCCGACACGCGCGCGGTGCCGTCCACGGTGCTGTCCAGCGACTCCTCCGCACGCGACTTGCGCGAGCGCAGCATGTCCAGGCAGACCCGGCCGACCACGGTCGTCAGCCACCCCCCGAGGTTGTCCACCTGCCGGGTGTCGGAACGGCTCAGCCGGAACCAGGCCTCCTGCACCGCGTCGTCGGCCTCGGCGCCCGAGCCGAGCATGCGGTAGGCGACGGCCCGCAGATGAGATCGATGTGATTCAAAACGCCGGGCCAGGAATTCGCTGCCCTCATCCGCCGGGAATTCGTTGTCGTTCATCGCCACAGCTCCCCGCACCCAGGTCCGTTGTCGCTACTCAGCAATCAGCACTCAGTGACATGACGAACGAGGCGACGAGGATGTGACAAAGGACGTTCGACGAATACTTTCCCGCACTCGGCCTTACGACCAGGCCGCCCAGCCCGGGCTTACGACCAGGCCGACGAGTCCGGCCTTACGACCGCCCCGGCCTACGACCAGTCCCGACCGGACCGCCCCCGCTTGGTGTCCGACCGCTGCTTCTTCTCCCGCAGCCGCCGCTCATTGATCCCCCGCGGAATCCGGGTCGCCCTGCGCGGCTTCGGCGGAGGCGCCGACGCCTCGGCGAGCAGCGCCGCGAGGCGCACCGCGGCGGTCTCGCGGTTGCGCCACTGCGAACGGTGCTCGGAGGCGCGGACGGTGACGACGCCGTCGACGAGCCGGCCGGCCAGCCGCTCCAGCGCCCGCCGCTTCCACACCTCGGGCAGTGCCTCGGTCTTCGCCAGGTCGAAGCGCAGCTCCACCTGTGAGTCACTGGTGTTGACGTGCTGCCCGCCGGGCCCCGACGACCGCGAGAAACGCCACATGAGCTCGGCCTCGGGCAGCGAGACGGAGCCACGGATGGGATAGGGACCGGACATGCCGTCCATGGTCGCGCGGCTGTCCGGTCCACGTCACCCGAATAACGTGGGTAAAGAAAGTAAAGAGGCGGGGAACCTCTGGTACACCTCTCGGCGTTCATAGAGGTAGCGGTAGCTTCGTCCCCAGTACGAAGCCCGTACGCAACGAGGGAAGGGACTCCCAAACCATGGCTGTAAGCCTGTCCAAGGGTGGCAACGTCTCGCTCACCAAGGAGGCTCCGGGCCTGACCGCCGTCACCGTGGGCCTCGGCTGGGACGTCCGCACCACCACCGGAACGGACTTCGACCTCGACGCCTCCGCGATCGCGGTCAACCCGGAGGGCAAGGTCTACTCCGACGCCCACTTCGTCTTCTTCAACAACAAGAACACCCCGGACAACACGATCGTCCACACCGGTGACAACCGCACCGGCGAGGGCGCGGGCGACGACGAGGCGATCAACGTCAACCTGGCGGCCCTCCCGGCCGACGTCGACAAGATCGTCTTCCCGGTCTCCATCTACGACGCCGAGAACCGCTCGCAGAACTTCGGCCAGGTCCGCAACGCGTACATCCGCATCCTCAACCAGGCCGGCGGCGCCGAGATCGCGCGCTACGACCTGTCGGAGGACGCGGCGACGGAGACGGCCATGGTCTTCGGCGAGCTGTACCGCAACGGCGCGGAGTGGAAGTTCCGCGCGGTGGGCCAGGGCTACGCCTCGGGCCTGGTGGGCATCGCCCAGGACTTCGGCGTGAACGTCTGACGCAGGCAGGGCAGTGCGGGAGCCCCCGGTCGTCCGGCCGGGGGCTCCGGCGTTCCCACCGTCACCCCATCGCCCCACCGCCACCAGGACCCGCGCCTGTTCGCCGGTGCCGCGCGGTTCCCGGTCGCCCGCGCACGAGCGATAGGTTGCCCGGCGTGATCCTCACCCCCCTCCCCGTCACCCCCGACCACGACATCCCGGCCCCGCTCCTCACCGAACTCACCGCGCTCTACGCCTCGAACCGCGAGTTCCAGGCCCTCAGCGGTGACTTCCCGGACCCCGACGACATCCGCCCGGAGCAGGTGGCGGTCGCGCTGGCCGACGAGTTGGCGAATCCGGACGTGGAGGTGCTGCTCGCACGCGCCGCCGGACTCCTGGTGGGGGTGGCGATCACACTCGCCCACCACCCCGACCCGGCCGATCCGGACCCGTGGATCGGTCTGCTGATGGTGGACGCGGGCGCACAGGGGCAGGGGTACGGGCGACGGATCGTGCAGGACGTCGAGGACCGCTTCCGCGCCGCCGGCCGAACCGCCGTACGCCTCGCCGTCCTCGACGCCAACCCCAAGGCCCTGGCTTTCTGGACGGCGCTCGGCTACGAGGTGATCGGCCACCGCCGGGACCTGCAACTGGGCCGTCCGTGCGCGGTGTTGAGGAAGCAGTTCCCCACCCCGCAGCCATGAGCCGCGGCGCGGCGGTGCAGTATGCCCGCGTGGAGTGGATGACCCTGGCCGGTACGGGAGTCGGCGCGCTGGTCGGCGTCGGCTCGACGCTGCTCGCGGACCGGGCGCGGTGGCGCCGGGACCTCGCGGAGCGAACCCGGCAGGAACGCAAGCAGATCTACGTGACGTGCCTGGCGAAGTACCGGCAGGCCTACGAGGACATGTACACGGCGGGGCGTGACACCGGACGGGGCCGTACGGGAGGCGTTCCGGGCCTCGGGCTGCGACGAGATACGCGAGTCGGCCCTGATCTGCGCCCCGCAGGACCTGTCGGACGTGCTCGAGGACGTCTACTCGACCCTCCGAGAACTTCTGGAGGTGCTCGCCGCCGGAGACCCGCCCCTCGACTCGCCCGAGTTCCAGGAACACCGTCTCAGGCACGGACAGGCGGTCTGGGCGGCGCGCGCGGCCATGCGCCGCGACCTCGACCTCGACCGTCGGCCGTGACTCCCCTCCGCTAACGGTGCTCCGGCTTCCCCTTCCCGTACAGCCAGTCCTTCCAGATCGGGCCGAAGTCCTTGTCCGGCACCTTCTTCTCGACGTACGCCGTGAAGTCGTCGGTGTCGGCGTTCCCGTGGCGGTGCGTGGCGGCCCAGCCCTGGATGATGTCGTAGAAGGTGTCGTCGCCCACGGTCTGCCGGATCTTCTGGAGGACCATCGCACCGCGCATGTAGACCGGGGTGTCGGAGATGTGCGCGGCGCTGCTCGGTTTCGCCGGCGGGAAGGCCCACAGGTCCGGGTTGTCCTCTTCACCGTGGTCGTAGAGCGCGTCGAAGGTCTGCCGGGCGGTGTCGCCGCCGTGGTCCTCGTCCCACAGCCACTCCGCGTACGTCGCGAAGCCCTCGTTGAGCCACATGTCCCGCCAGGTCTTGGGGGTGACGGAGTCGCCGTACCACTGGTGGGCGAGTTCGTGGACGAGGGTCTCGGTGTCGGGGGCGCCGGGGAAGACGGGCCGGTTCTGGGTCTCGAGGGCGTACCCGGCGTCCTGCGGGCGGTCGACGATCGCGCCGGTGGAGGAGAACGGGTACGGCCCGAAGTTGTACTCCTCCCACTCCATGATCTCGGGGATCTTCGCGAGCACCTTGCGGCCGGCCTTGGCCTCGGTCGGGTCGACGGCGACGTAGACGGGCAGACGGTTCCTGCCGAGGGTGGACCGGCTGATGTCGTAGTGGCCGACGGCGACCGTGGCGACGTAGCTCGCCATCGGCTCGGCGGTGTGCCAGGAGAACGTCGTACTGCCCTTGCTGCTCGTCTCGCCCCTCAACTCCCCGTTGGACACAGCTTGCAGACCCTTCGGCACGCTGACCGCGATGTCGTACGACGCCTTGTCGGAGGGGTGGTGGTTGCCGGGGAACCACGCCATCGAGCCGGTGGGTTCGCCGAGCGCGAGTGCGCCGTCGGTGGTCCGCAGCCAGCCCTCCTCGGAGCCGTCGGGGTCCGTGATGGTCTGCGGGGTGCCGGAGTAGCGGACGGTGACGCGGAAGGTCTCGTCCTCGTCGAGATCGTCGCGCGGGCGGACGGTGAGCTCCTGCCCGGCACGGTTCCAGCGGGCACGTTCGCCCTCGACGGTGACGTCCTCGACGTCCAGTCCCTTGAAGTCGAGGTCGAAGGCGGAGAGGTCCTTGGTGGCGCGGGCGGTGAGGGTCGCGGTGCCGGCGAGGTGGGGGCGGTGTCCCTCGTCGGTGTCGTAGGCGAGCTTCAGGTCGTAGTGCGTGACGTCGTATCCGCCGTTGCCCGCCTTCGGGAAGTACGGGTCGCGTACGCCGGGGCCGCCCGGGGTGCCGTGGACGCCCGCCGAGCAGGCGGCCAGGGCGAGGACGAGCAGGACAGTGGGGACAACCGGCGCGGATCGGGACACGACAGTGATCCTAGGCCGAGGGGGTGCCCGAGCGGCGTGACACCATCTCGTACGTGCTCGACATCGGCTACGCCCTCTCCAACCGCTTCCCGGACCCCCCGCAGACGGACTACCGCCGCGCGGACGTCCACGCCCTGCGCCACGACCTGTTCTGCGGTGACGTCTACCTCGCCGACACCAAAGCGGACCGGGAACTGTCCACAGCCTGGGGATGGGTGCCGGTGCTCGACTTCGCGTGGGCGCTGTGCGACATCGTGGAACGGCTGGACCGGGATCCGGTGGGTTCCCGCGCCGCCCGTCCCCAGCACGCGGAGCTCGACTTCACCGAGTCGACCGACCGCATGCTCTTCGAGCGCCGCTTCGGGTGGGTGGACGTCGAGTCCGACTGGATGCCGGCGGAGGAGCCGCCGCTCAACTTCTCCCACGCCGAACTGCGCCGCGAGGCACGGGACTTCCTGCACGACCTGATCGCCGACCTGGTCGATCTGCACGAGGACCTCGGTGAGAACCCGGCGATCTGGACCCTGCAGGCCCGCTTTCCCCGGGTGCGGTGAGCTTCGGTCGGTGTCTGCTGAGGCTGCCGGCCCCGGACGCCAGACCCCGAACCCCGGACCTCAGACGCCAGACCCCAGACGCCAGACGCCAGACCCCGGACCTCAGACGCCGGGCCTCAGACGCCGGGCCTCAGACGCCGGACGCCGGACCCCGGCTTCGACCCTGAACGGGCCTCGTCCTCAACCTCCGGACGGGCCGAGTGACGCCGACCGGCGGCCCACGGCAAGAGGCCCCGTCCCTTCACCCCTCCACCCGCACCCCCATCGCCGCCGCCAACACCGGCGCCAGATCCAGCAGTTGCGCCGGACTGATCACCGCCCCCGCCAGCCGGTCCACGCCCCGCGCGATGCCCAGCTCGGCCGCCGCTCTCAGGTCCACGTCCTTCAGGACCGCCGCGGTGAGGTCCGCCTCCTTCAGTACGCAGTCCACGAACTCCACGCGCTCGAGGTGGGCGCCCCCGAAGTCCGGCTCCACCAGCACGCAGCCCTCGAAGACGACATCCTTGAGCCTGGCGCTGCGCAGGTTGAGATAGTCGATCTTGCCGCCGCGGATCACGACCCGTTCCAACGCGGCACCGTGCAGCTGCACCCCTCCCAGGCGGGGGTCGACCACCTCGACGTCCCGCAACGTCGCCTCCGAGAGGTCCGTGCCGACCCCTCTCAGCCCCGTCAGGACCGAGTCGAGGATCCGGGCGTGCTGCAGCCGCGTCTCGTCCAGCGCGCACCCCGTCACCGCGCAGTCCATGAACCGGGCGCCCCCGCCGTCCTGCCCGGCGAAGTCCGTCTCCCGGAACTCCAGCCCGTCGTAGTCCCCGTCCGGCTCCAACTCCCCGCCCCCGAACGGCTCCAGCGCAGGCAACCGCACCTCCGGCCGCCGCGCCCCCTTCACCGCCGTACGGCTGGAACCGGCCCCACCGCCGGAACCCCCCGTCCCACCGGAACCACCCGCCCCGCCCGCCACTCTCCTCGTCATGCCCCCATGGTGCACCCCGCCACCGACAATCCCCCCGACCACTGCCTGGCCCTCCCCTGACCTGCAAAAACGCAGCCCATGTCACATTCCGGTGCCGCACATCCGTCGTACTGGCAGAAAGGCGCCCCCGACCCGAGGGAGACCCGCACCCATGCACCGCATCACCGTCATCGGCGGCGGCCTCGCCGGACTGGCCGCTGCCGTCACCGCTGCCGAGGCGGGCGCCAAGGTCACCGTGTTCGAGGCCCATCACACCCTCGGCGGGCGGGCCCGGACCGCGGAGGGCCCGTACCGGACGAACGACGGACCGCACGCCCTCTACAGCGGCGGCCCGCACTGGACCTGGCTCAAACAGCGGGATCTGATCGGGCCGCTGGCCCCGATCCCGCCCCTGGAGGCGGCCCGGCTGCGGCTGCGCCACCAGGGCGTCCTGCGTCGCACCCCGCCCTTCGCCATGCTCAAGCTGCTGCGCCACACCGCCCGGCAGGCGCCCGTCGACGTCGACTTCAGGACATGGGCCACGGGGCAGGCCGGCGAGGAGGGCGCCCGCGCCGCCGCGAACTACTCAGCCGTCGCCCTCTTCCACCACGACCCCGGAGCCCTGTCCGCCGCGTTCGTGCAGGAACGGCTGCGCCGGGCCACCAAGCTCCCGCCCGAGGCGCACTATCCGCGAGGCGGCTGGGCGAATGTCGTCGACCGGATGGCCGCCCGCGCCTGGAATCTGGGCGTGCGGATGGAGACCCTGTCGCGCGTCGACACCACTGAGACGACCGGCGGCCCCGTCATCGTCGCCACCTCCCTGGACGCCGCCCGGCGGCTCCTCGGCGACAACTCCCTGACCTGGACCGGCGGTCGTACGACTCTCGTCGACCTGGCCGTGCGGACCCGGCGCGGAGACGCCTTCGCCGTGTCCGACCTCGACTCCCCCGGCTGGCTGGAGCGGTTCTCGGCGCAGGACCGTTCCCTCGCCCCCGCCGGCGAGCAACTCGTCCAGGGCCAGATCCCCATCGCCCCGCACGAGACGAAGGCCGACGGCATCGCCCGTGCCGAGGAGCTCCTCGACCTCGCCTTCGACGGCTGGCGCGGACGCGTCACCTGGCGGCGCGAGGCCGTCGCGAACGGCCGTACCGGCGCCGTGGACCTGCCCGGCACCAGCTGGCGCGACCGGCCGGCCATCGACCGCGGCGACGGCGTGTACCTCGCCGGCGACCAGGTCGCGGCCCCCGGCGTCCTCTCGGAGGTCTCCTTCAACAGCGCCCTCACCGCGGTCTCCCTGGCCCTCGGCCGCCAGGCACTTGACCTCAAGGAAGCTTGAGGTTGAAGAGTGGGCTGCCTGACGAACCGCCGGCACCGAACGGATGCCGCGCAACACACGACGCCGAACAGTTGATGGGGGACCCACCATGCACGCCATCCGCCTGCACGCCTTCGGCCCGGCCGAGAACCTCACCTACGAGGAGGTCGAGGACCCGCTGCCGGGCCCGGGCCAGGTCCGTATCGCCGTAGCGGCCGCGGGAGTTCACCTGCTCGACACCGCCCTCCGGGAGGGCGAGCAGGGTCCGCTGCCCCAGCCGACGCGGCTGCCCACCATCCCGGGCCGCGAGGTCGCCGGCGTCGTCGAGTCGCTGGGCGAGGGCGTCGCCTCGCTGTGGCTAGGCAGGCGCGTGGTCGTCCACCTCGGCTTCGCCCCCGGCGGCTACGCCGAGCTGGCCGTCGCCGATGTCGACCGGGTGCACGAGATCCCCGCCGACCTGGACCACGCCCAGGCGGTCGCCATGATCGGTACGGGGCGTACGACGATGGGGATCCTGCAGTTCGCCGAGCTGGGCCCGGACGCCGTGGCCGTGATCCCGGCGGCCGCCGGCGGCATCGGCACCCTGCTCGTGCAGTACGCGAAGAACGCCGGCGCCGTCGTCATCGGCCTGGCCGGCGGCCCGGAGAAGACGGCCCGCGTGCGGGAGAACGGCGCCGACCTCGCCGTCGACTACAAGGACCCGGAATGGCCGGACAAGGTCCGCGCCCATCTCGGCGGCCGGGCCGCCACCGTCGTCTTCGACGGCGTCGGCGGCGAGGTCGCCCGCCACAGCACACAACTCCTCGGACCCGGCGGCCAACACCTCGTCTTCGGCTGGTCCGCCGAAGGAATCCGCGACGGCGAGCCCTACCTCGTCGACGGCGTCTCCGAGCGCGTCCTGGGCCCCGTGATGATACGGAAGGCGGGCGGCCCGAACCCCGTACAGACCCTGGAACTGCGCGCCCTCGCCGAGGCCGCCGCGGGACGACTGACCCCCGCCGTACAACGCTTCCCGCTCACCGAGGCCGCGGCCGCGCACCGGGCGCTGGAGACGCGCGGGACGACAGGAAAGGTGGTACTGGAGCCGTGACCAAGTGGCATGTGACCTTGCACAAAGCATCATCCGAGGATGCGATACGCCCCGATTCATGGTCTTCTGACCGAGTGAGTGTCACCCGGGCAGGTGAATCCACCCCTCCCGTGGACGCCGACCCCCGCCGCTGGTGGGGCCTGGTGGTCATCGCGCTCGCGCAGCTCATGGTCGTGCTCGACGCGACCATCGTGAACATCGCGCTCCCGTCCGCCCAGCAGGACCTGGGCATGTCCGACGGCAACCGGCAGTGGGTGATCACCGCCTACACGCTGGCCTTCGGCGGCCTCCTCCTGCTCGGCGGCCGTATCTCCGACCTGGTGGGCCGCAAGCGGACGTTCATCTTCGGGCTGATCGGCTTCGCCGCCGCCTCCGCACTCGGCGGCGCCGCCGTCAACTCCGGGATGCTCTTCGGCGCCCGCGCCCTCCAGGGCGTCTTCGCCGCCGTACTCGCCCCCTCGGCCCTGTCCCTGCTGACGACGACCTTCACCGACCCCAGGGAACGCGGAAAGGCCTTCGGCATATACGGCGCCCTCGCGGGCAGCGGTTCCGCCATCGGGTTCATCGTCGGCGGTCTGCTCACCGAGTACCTGAACTGGCGCTGGTGCCTGTACGTCAACGTGCCCATCGCGATCGTCGCCGTTTTCGGCGCCTTCGCCCTGCTCGGCGACCGCCCCGGCCACGCGGGCGCCCGCCTCGACGTGCCGGGTGCGGTGCTGGGCTGCGGCGGCCTGGTCGCGATCGTCTACGGCTTCAGCGAGGCCGAACCGCGGGGCTGGACCGACCCGCTGGTGCTCGGCCTGCTCGCGGGCGGCGTCGTCCTCCTCGTCACTTTCGTGTGGTGGCAGACAAAGGCACGCATGCCTCTGCTCCCCCTCCACATCGTCAAGGACCGCAACCGCGCCGGCTGCTTCCTGACCATGGGGCTCGCCGTGATCGGCCTGTTCGGCCTGTTCCTCTTCATGACCTACTACCTGCAGGTCATCCTCGGCTACTCGCCGGTCAAGACGGGCCTGGCCTTCCTGCCCCTCACCGCCGCGATCATCACCGGCTCCACCCAGATCTCCGCCCGGCTGATGAACCGCGTGGCGCCGCGCGTGCTGATGGTCCCCGGCATGGTCCTGGCGGCGAGCGGCATGGTGATCCTCACGCAGATGACGGTCGACTCGTCCTACACCACCGAGATCCTCCCCGCCCTGCTCCTCATGGGCCTCGGCATGGGCCTGACCTTCATGCCGGTCTTCGCGACCGCCACCGCGGGCGTCGCCCCGCAGGACTCCGGAGTGACCTCGGCGACCGTCAACACCTCGCAGCAGGTGGGCGGTTCGATCGGTACGGCCCTGCTGAACACCATCGCCACCACCAGCAGCGCGACCTACATCGCCGCCCACCTCCACAACCCCGCCCAGCGGGCCCTGATCGCCAGGGAGGGCGTCGTCCACGGCTACACGGTCGCCATCTGGTGGGCCGTCGGCATCATGCTCCTGGCCGGTCTGGTCGCGGGGCTGATGGTGACGGCGAAGGCACCCAGGCACGGTTCTCCGACGGAAGCGCCCGTACCCGAACCGGTGGCGTAGGCCGACCCGGACCGGGGAGGGACCCCACGGACCGCGGGCCCCTCCCCTCCGACTCCAGCCCTCAACTCACCTGAGCCGGCAGGCCGTTCGGCCACCCCTCACCCGGCAGCCCTCGCCACCTCAGTGCCGCCCCGCCACCCGGTCCGCGATCTGCGCCAGCTTCGACGACTCGGCGCTGTGGGTGCTCCGCTCCCGCCGGTCCGCCGCGCGATAGGTGGCGTACATCCCCTGCACGCCCAGCCACCGCAACGGCTCCGGCTCCCACTTGCGCACCTTGTGCCCGACCCACGGCAGTTCGGTCAGCTCGGTCCGGCCACCCTGCCCCGAGTCGAGCTGCACCAGATCCCTGAGCGTCCGCGCCGCGAGATTCGTCGTGGCCACGCCCGACCCCACATACCCCCCGGCCCATCCCAGCCCCGTCGCCCGGTCCAGCGTCACCGTCGCGCACCAGTCCCGGGGCACCCCGAGCACCCCCGACCAGGCATGTTCGATCCCCACCCCGGCGAGGGACGGGAAGAAGCGCACGAGAATCTCCCGCAGCGCCTCGATCGTCGCCTCCTGAGTCCGCCCGTCGTTGTCGGTCCTCGACCCGAAGCGATACGGCACCCCGCGCCCGCCGAGCGCGATCCGCCCGTCGGCGGTGCGCTGCGCGTACATGTACGCGTGCGCCATGTCGCCGAGCGCCTCGCGCCCGTCCCACCCCACCGACTCCCACTGCTCGTCGCTGAGCGGCTCGGTCGCGATCATGGACGAGTTCATGGGCAGCCAGGTGCGCCGCTGCCCCTTCAGACTCGCGGTGAACCCCTCCGTGCAGCGCAGGACGTAGGGCGCCCGCACCGTCCCGTACGGCGTCACCGCATGCTTCGGCCGGATCTCCGTCACCGGCGTCGACTCGTGAATGACCACGCCGAGGGCCTCGACCGCCCCCGCCAGCCCCTTCACCAGCTTCACCGGATGCAGCCGCGCCCCGTGCGGAGTCCAGCTCGACCCCACCGCATCCGCCACCCGGATCCGCTCGGCCGTCTCCCCCGCGTCGTACAGCTCACGATCCTTCTCGCCGTACGACAACTCGTGCTCGTGAAAGGCCTTCAGCCGCGCCAACTGAGCGGGCGTACACGCCACTTCGAGCACGCCGCCCTTGTGGACATCGGCCTCGATGCCCTCTTCGTCCGCCGCCCGAACGACCTCGTCCACGGTGTCGTTCATGGCCTTCTGCAGCCGTACGGCGGCCTCGTGTCCGTGCAGCCTCGCGTACCGGTCGCGCCCCGCGATCCCGTTGTACAGCCAGCCACCGTTGCGCCCCGAGGCCCCGTACCCGCAGAACTTCTGCTCGAGGACGGTGATCCGCAGAAAGGGCGCCGCCTTCTTCAGGTAGTACGCGGTCCACAGCCCCGTATACCCACCCCCGACGATCACGACGTCGGCGGACGCGTCACCGCCGAGCGGTGCCCGCACCGCCGGGAGACCGTCGTCCGCGTACCAGTAGGAGATGCCGCCGTTCACGACACTGCTCGCCGAGCTGCTCATGGCCGGAAAGTTAACCCCTCAGAGCGGCCACTGTCTCCTTCGGATTCCACACCTCTCCACGCCCCATGACCAGCGGATAACACGCGAGCCCGATCACCACGGAGAGGGAGTGCCCGAAGTCGGTGAAGGTCGGCGCGGACACGAGCGGAGCCCCGTACACGACCAGCACGACCGCCAGATACCCGTACCGCCAGGGCGCCGCGATCCGGTATGTCAGCACCGCCACCACCCCGGCGAGCGCGTAACTCACGCCGATGTCCATGGAGTTGATCGCCGAGTGCGGCACCATCCCGTCCCGCACCGCCTTCAGCAACGCGCCCTCGCTGATCAGCGTCGCGAGCACATGAGCGGCCACACACACCATCAGCCACCGCACCGTCCCGAGCCACCGCTCGGCCTGCGCATGGAACACGCTGTAGAGGAACACGTACGGCACCCAGTGGCCCCCGTCGATCCACATCGCACTCTGCACCAGCACCCGCGAGGGGTCGCTCGACAGCTCACGGATGTTCGTGGACCGCGCCCGCAGGAACTCCTGCTCGAACTCCGGCGACATGTGGTGCAGGGCGACGGTAGTGACGAACAGAATGGCCAGCCAGACGTATGTGCCGGGGGCACTGCGGACATACGCCCACAGTCTGTCGCCGAGGCCCCGGAAAATTCGCATGAGGCGATTCAGCCACGCCAGTATCGTCGCGACGGTGATCGACATTCCGGATGAACTGATCGCCCAGCACGTACGGTACGGCGGGGAGGCGGGACGCGCCTTCGTCGCCGGGCTTCCGGAGCGGGCCGAGCGGTTCCTGGAACGCTGGCGGCTGCGGGTGGACGGGCCGTCGATGTACGGCCGGTGCGCGCTGGTGCTGCCCGTGCTGCGGACCGACGGGTCGGGAGCCGTGCTCAAACTCCAGGACGTCGACGAGGAGACCGCCGGCGAACCGGTCGCGCTACGCGCCTGGAAGGGCAACGGGGCGGTCCGGCTCCTGGAGTCCGACGCCCGGACCGGCACCCTGCTGCTCGAACGGCTCGACGCGGGGCGGCTGTTGGCCGACCTGCCGGACACCCGCGAGGCGACGCTGGTCATCGCCCGGCTGCTGGCCCGGCTGACCGCCACCGAGGCCCCGGCGGGGCTGCGACGGCTCGGCGACATCGCGACCGGGCTGGCGGAGCGGGCCTCGACGGTGCTGCCCCGGCTCCCCGATCCGCCCCAGCGGCGACTGCTGGCGGACTGCGCGGCGGCGATGCGCGAGGTCGCCGCCGCGCCCGGCGACCGTCTCCTCCACTGGGACCTGCACTTCGAGAACGTACTCGGCTCCGACCGCGCCCCCTGGCTCGCCATCGACCCCAAGCCACTCGCGGGCGACCCCGGCTTCGACCTCTTCCCCGCGCTGTGGAACCGCTTCGACGCGGACGAGGTGCCGTGGCGGTTCGACGCCATGACGGACGTCCTCGGGCTGGACCGGGACCGGGCACGCGCCTGGACGCTGGGCCGGGTGCTGCAGAACTCCGTGTGGCAGCTCGAGGAGAACCGCGCCCCGCTCCCCGAACACCTGGAAATCGCCCACCGCCTGCGCGACCACCCCAGCTAGCCTCACCGGCATGATCCGCACTGCAACCCCCGCCGACATCCCCGTCATCCACGCCCTGATCCGCGAACTGGCCGACTACGAAAAGGTCCCGCACGAGGCGAAGGCCACCGAGGCCCAACTCCACGAGGCCCTCTTCGGCCCCCACCCCGCCGCCTACGCCCACATCGCGGCCGACGACACGACCGGCACCCCGGTCGGCTTCGCGCTCTGGTTCCTGAACTTCTCCACCTGGCGCGGCGTCCACGGCATCTACCTCGAGGACCTCTACGTCCGCCCCACCGCCCGAGGCACCGGCCACGGCAAGGCCCTCCTCACCGAACTGGCCCGCATCTGCGTCGCCCGCGGCTACGAACGCCTCGAATGGTCCGTCCTGAACTGGAACACCCCGACCATCGCCTTCTACGACTCCCTCGGCGCCCGCCCACAGGACGAGTGGACGGTGTACCGCCTGACGGACCAACCGCTCAACGAGCTTGCTGGACAGAGTGGATGACGATGTGAAGCAGATATGGGTACGAAGCGGATGACGTCATGAAAGTGTGAAAGCACCCCGCATGACCTCTCACCGAATGGGCACGGCCCTGGCATGAGCGCCTCGAATATGCCGCCCTTCGTCCCCGGCCTCGAACTCTCCCGCCGCTTCTACACGGAAGCCGTCCGCTCCTTACTCGAGGAGGCCGCCCCCGGCATCCCGCACTCGGCCGCCCGCATGGGCAGCGGTTCCGAAGTACTCGGCTTCGACACCCCGCGCCCGGCCGGCCACGCACGGGGCCCGCGCCTCCAGCTCTTCCTCCACCGCCGCGACGTCTCCCGCCACGCGGGCCGCATCAGACACATCCTCGCCGAACACCTGCCGAAGACCTTCCACGGCCACCCCGTCCGCCACGAGGTCGAAGTCACCCACATCTCCGCCTGGTTCACCGCCGAACTGGGCTTCACCCCCTCCCCCGACATCACCCCCACGGACTGGCTCGCCACCCCCACCCAGCTCCTCGCCGAGGTCACCGGCGGCGCCGTCTTCCACGACGGCCTCGGCGAACTCACCCCCCTGCGTCACGCCCTCAGCCGGTACCCGCACGACGTCTGGCTCCACGTCCTGGCGGGCCAGTGGCGACGCATATCCCAGGAAGAGCCCTTCGTCGCCCGCTGCGGCGAGGTCGGCGACGAACTGGGCTCCGCGGTCGCCGCCGCCCGCCTCGTACGCGACCTCATGCGCCTGTGCATCCTCATGGACCGCCGCTACCCGCCCTACGGCAAATGGCTCGGCAGCGCCTTCGCCCGCACCTCCGCGGGCCACCACCTCACCCCGGTCCTCACGGCCACCCTCGCGGCCACGGACTGGTGCAGCCGCGAGAAACACCTCGCCGAGGCGTACGAGACCGTCGCGGGCCTGCACAACCAACTCAGGCTGACGGACCGGGTCGCCACGACCACCCGCCTGGAACGGTTCGCCGAAGTTCTGGTCGCGCGCATCTCCGACCCGGCGATCAAGGAACTGCCGACCGCCGGCGCCGTGGACCAGTTCCTCGACGGCGCGGAGGTCCTGACGCGCCCCGAACTGGCACGTGCCCTGTACCAGGACGTGCGAAAGCCCAGGCCGGATTGCTCCTGACCTGGGCGTTTGAGCCCCCCGAAGGGGAGCTCAGGAGGATCTTGGCGGAGAAGCGCGCAACGCGGTCGCTCAGAGCGCCCTGCTGTTGCAGCCCATGTCCGAACCGAGGTGGCTGGGCTGGGAACCCGGGTCGCCTTCGCCGTTCAGCGCGTTGCCCAGCAGGCCGTTGACGGCGCCGACGTTGCCGAGAACGTCGATGTTCATGTCGTGAGAGCGACACTCGATGCCCTGCGTGACGTCGAGGTCGTGCCCGGGCTCGCCGTGCGCGAAGACGGGGCCGGCTCCGAAGGAGCCGATGCTGCCGAGGACGGCGCCCACGATGGCGACCTTCTGAAGCTTGCGCATTTCTTCTCCATTGAATCGAGCGAATGTGATCTGCAGCAGATCGAGTTGAGACAGGGACAACTACAGGGCGGCCGTCAGCCCAGTCGGGGAAGCCCCAACTGACCCACGGGAGGCGCCGCCACCTGTCCAAGGCCGAGCCCGGGCACCGACGGCGCGCTGGCGGGCGAGATCAGCGGGTTGATGAGCGGGTTCACCTCGGGGTTCACCTGCGGGTTCACCTGCGGGGCAACCCGCGGCGGGGGCTCCGGGTTGAACACCTGCGGCATGGAGACCTGCGGGGCGACCTGCGGAGTGACCTGCGGCGCCGCCTGCGGGGTGACCTGCGGCATGACCTGTGCCGGCTGCTGCTGAGGCGCGGCCTGCTGCTGAGGCGCGGCCTGCTGCGGGGCGTACGACGGAGAACCGGAGGCCTGCGCGCCACCCCCCGACGAGGCCCAGGCGGAAGCCTGACCCATCTGCTGCGGAGCAGGCGCCGAAGGAGCGGCCTGCATCATCGGCTGGGCGTACGGCTGCGGACCGGCCTGCGCGTTACCCGCCGAAGTGGACGCGGCCATGACCTGCGGAGCGCTCTGCTGGGGAGCCGGGTAGTACTGGGGAGCGGGCGCCGGGGCCGCGGCCTGGGGCGCCGGGTAGTACTGAGGAGCAGGCGCCTGGTACTGGGGAGCGGGCGCCGGGGCGGCCTGGGGCGCCGGGTAGTACTGGGGAGCGGGCGCCGGGGCGGCCTGGGGTGCGGGGTAGTAGGGAGCAGGCGCCGGATTGGCACCGTTGTACCCGACTTGAGCGTCGGCGTGGCTGACGCCGGCGCCGATGGCGGACAGACCGCCGGCCGCTGCTACGACGAGCGCGGCCTTGTGAAGCTTTCGCATGGAACCCTCGGCCCTTCAATACCTGTACAGGGAAATCCGTTGTATTCAGTGCAGTCTTGCGTGCGCTCAGTCTGATGGTCGTACTGCGCCCTAACAGGGGTAATCCTGGGCTGTCTTGTGGACTTCACGCCGGAGCCGACAGCGGATCCCGTCGCCCCTCTCTCCGAGTTCATGACCGCTGCCCTCTCCCAGCTGGCAACGACATTTCCTCCGGTCCGGTCACGGGATCCCACATTCCGTCACCCATTTGGCATCGATCGGATTACCGGCCCGCCCGTCGATGATTCACGCCCCCGGCAAATGGGTGACCGCGCCCCGACTCCCGTGACTGGCCCCGCACTTATCTCGTTCCCCACTGGACCAGAGTGATGGTCATCGCAGCATTTCAGTACGTTCCATGCACAGGTCAATGAAGGGCCGAGGGTTCCATGCGCAAGTTCCACCACGTCGCGCTCGTCGCAGCTGCGGCAGGCGGTCTGTCCGCCATCGGCGTCGGCCCCAGCTTCGCCGACGCCCCCGCCGCCTATCCCCCCGTTCCGCAGCAGGGCGCCCAGGCCGCGTCGTGGACCGCCTCCGAGGCGACCGCGCACGGCTACGGCTCGCCGGCCCCGCAGCAGCAGGCCGCCCCGGCACCGGGTGCCGATGTCAGCCCGCAGGTCAACCCCCAGGTGAGCCCGAAGCTCAGCCCGCACCTGTCCGCGCAACCGGCCCCGGCACAAGCCTCTTCGGCGGACCAGACGAACCTCTTCCGTCCATACCAGGAGTGCAGCCCGCAGAACCTGCTCAACGCCAATCTCCCGGTCGCCGTACTCGCCGCCGCCGAGACCAAGGGCGTCAGCTGCACGCAGGCCAACAGCCAGGCGAACGCCCTCGCCAAATCCCACTAAAGCCGCTGGACCGGCGGCTGTTGACGCTCGGCGCGGGCTCTTCGGAGGCACCCCCGGCGGGCCCGTGAGCAGGCGATGCGGCTTCAGGGTGCTTCCACGACAAGATCACAAGACACGGCGCGTCGCTGTCCGTTTTGCGCATATTTCCTATTAATCTCCGTAACTGTAAGAAGTCGATCTGCTACAGATCGCAACGACTCACTCCACCGGAGATGACATGCACAAGCTTCGCAAGGCTGCCGTCCTGGTCGCTGCCCTCAGCAGCGTCGGGCTCCTGGGTGCCGGTACCGCCCACGCGGGCGACGAGGGCCACGGCGGGAAGGGCGGCGACCAGCACACCAGCGTCCTGCAGAGCTCCAACTGCAAGTCGCACGACCTGAACCTGGACGTTCTCGGCCAGGTCGGTCTGCTCAACGGCCTGCTGGGCAGCGCGCTCAACGGCGAGGGCAACCCGGGCGCGCAGGACACGCACATCGGCTCGAGCATGGGCTGCAACAACAGCGCCTTCTAGTCGCGTGACGGTCGCATAGTCGACCGGTAACGGGATTCAGGTCCCGGTGCCGAGCCCAAGGCTCGGCACCGGGACCCCTTTTGTTACGGGCGGGAATTTTCCCGCCATCGACCAAGGCGGTGAGGATTCCTCGAATTCGGCGCGCCGCACGGTTTCTTACGGATATTTCCTATTAGCCTCCGTAACTGCACGAAGTCGATCTGTCACAGATCGCATCCACTTCACTCCACCGGAGATGACATGCACAAGCTTCGCAAGGCTGCCGTCCTGGTCGCTGCCCTCGGCAGCGTCGGACTCCTGAGCGCGGGCGCCGCCCACGCCGACCAGGGCGGCTGGGGTTCGGGCGAAGAAGGCGCTCGTGGCGGCTCCACCTTCAGCGTCCTGCAGAGCACCACCTGCCGGTCGCACGACGCCAACGTCGACGTCCTCGGCCAGGTCGGCATCCTCAACGGCCTCGGCGGCAACCTGCTGAACGGCGAGGGCAACGCCGGCGCGCAGGAGACCTCGCTCGGCTCGAGCATGGGCTGCAACAACAGCGTCGGCAAGTAAGACAAAAAACCTTCCTCGGTGCTCCGGCCAACAGGCCGGGGCACCGAGGCGTTTGTTGTGCCGGAACGCCGAAATGCCGGATCGGGAGCCATCCCCGATCCGGCATTCGCCGATCGCGCCTCAGAACTCGAGGTGAGGGCGCTCGATACGGGGGCGTTCGATGTGAGGGCGCTTGAAACCCTTGGGCAGCGGCGCCTTGTTGGTGCACTCCACCACCGGCCCGACGTCCGTGGATCCCGTGTTCAGCACGCCGTCCTCGGGCAGTACCAGGCGCGGCCGGTACGTCGTTGAGCAGTCCTGCGCCTGCTTGACGACATACGTGCCCTTCTTGTCCTTGTGGACGACCTCGCTCTTGTGGACGCAGGTGGTCTCACCCGCGACCGTGCTCTTGCAATCACCCGGGGACTCGTCGGCGTGCGCCTGGGCGGCGCCGACGTAGATCACGGCAAGACTCCCGATGAGCCCCGTGACGGTTGCGATCTTCTGCCGACTGAGCATGTGCTGCGCTCCTTTGCAGTCGAGGCCCGGACGCAAATGCCGTCGATCGGCGTGCGCCCAGGCCCTGGGGTCGAAATACGGAGCCGTCGCCCGACAGTTCTTCAACTGCGGTCGGCGGCGGCATTGATACAGCCCGGGCGCGCACCCTGATGGGTTTTGTTGCGCGTCCGGGCTGCAGTTGATGTGTGAGGGTGTCTACGAGGCCTACTGCGGCGCGGAGTACGGAGTCATCCGCCCTGCGATCACTGCGACTACGACCGCAGGCCGCCCAATAGTGCGCATCGAGCCCTCGGCGCTTCTTTACTTGGAGCCGTACGGGGCGTACTGCGGCGCGGCGTAGCCGACCTGCGGAGCCGCGTTGCCCGCCTCGGGGGCCGCGTAGCCGGCCTGCGGAGCCGCGTAGCCCGTCTCCGGCGCGGCGTAGCCGGCCTGCGGGGCCGCGTAGCCCGCCTGCGGCGCGTAGTTGAACCCGTTCGTCGGCGCGAAGTACGGAGCCGCCTGGGGAGCCGCCTGCGGCGCGGCCTGCGGAGCGGCGTGCGGACCGTACGGGGCAAAGCTGGCCACGGCGTTGGCCTGCGAGGAAGCCACCGCGGTGACCCCTCCGAAGCCGTCGGCGATGCTGACGCCGGCACCGAGAGCGGACAGCCCCGCGACCGCTGCTGCTACAACCGCGGCCCGCTGAAACTTGCGCATAGTTTGACCCTTCCCTAGCTGGGCATGACGCCCTGGCTTGACTACTTAATGTGAGCATATCCACACGAAACGTAGTCATTTGGGATCTTTGGCCCTTCTATGCCCGTGTCGGCTTATGGCGAGGCACCCTTCCGTCCGCCACCGTTCTCCCCTTGGAACGACACTTCCCCCAGGTCAAGTCACGGGCGGGGAAAGGCAGTCACCCGTTTGCCCACCGAAGCGGTGCGCTCGCGTGGACGCAAGAACAGCGGACGGCCGGACCGGGTTGCCCCGATCCGGCCGTCCGCTGCTTGCAAGTTGAGGGAAGGCGTCAGAAGGTTCCGCCCCCAGGGTCACTCAGCCCAGCAGGCCGCCGGGCAGCTGGAAACCCTCGTCGTCGCCCTTCTCGATCTTGGTGGGCGCCGGAGCCCCGTCGGGGGTGCAGGTCACCTCGGGCCCGATCCGCGTGCTCCCGTTGTTCACAAGAGGGAGGACGGGCAACGACATTGGCTGCACCGGTACGCAGGTGCTTGCCTTGCGGATGCCGAACCCGTCACCGTCGGGCATCGCGCCGGTGATCTTCTGGATACAGGTGATGTTGCCCTGAAGGTCGGCAGTGCAGGCACCCGGACCTGCTGCGGCGTGCGCCTGGCCGACGCCGACACAGGTCACGGCAAGGCCGCAGAGAAGCCCCGAGACGGCCGCGATCTTCTTCCTACTGAACATGTGATCCGTTTCCTTTGCGAGGGGCGCCCGAGCGCCTTGCGCCGCGATCCGGCCGCGCCGGGCCCTGGGGATGTCAGCTGGACGGGCTCCGGCGTCCGGCCCATGTCCGGGACGTTCGGGGCCGTTTCGCCTGCGAAGTGAAAGGCGGACCCGATCGACGCGCCGGAGTTCAGAGCCGTCGCGAGCGCATACGGGTCAGAGAAGCGGCCTCGCAACTCCCGGCCGCCACACGTGAACGGGCCCTTCGGGGGGTGACCCCGAAGGGCCCGCGGAAAACGTCGCGCAGGACTTGGCCGCGGACTTCAGCCCGAGAAGGCGTTGTTGAACTGGCCGCAGGTGGTGTCGAAGGTCTCGGAGAGACCGAGCACGCCGATCGGGAGGTCGCCCTCGGCCACCGTCTGCGGACTGCACTCCTGGTAGGGGCGGTAGTGCTCGGCCACCTTCGGCGCACCGTCACTGCCATAGCCGTGGGCGTAGGCGGTACCGGCGCCGGCACCGATGGCGGACAGACCGCCAGCCGCCACTGCTGCTGCGATCATGGCCTGTTGAAGCTTACGCATGGAACCCTCGGTCCTTCATTGCCTGTAAGTCGAGGCTGATTGCCTACTGTGACTGGACGGACACTATCAGTAACCACAGAGTATTCCGCACCGCCGGATATCCCGTGTCCGAGCGGGGAGTTGGATTCACGCGCAACGACGACTCAACCAGACCCTGTGCGGGCTTACTTGACGGTGCGGGATTCGAGCATTCGGCCAAGTGACGGCACCGGGCCAGGAGATGAGGAAAACACCGCACTTTCGGGCGCGGCCTGTTCGTATGTTGAAAAGCCCGCAGTGACTCCACCGGATGTCCCGGGCAGACCGATTGGCTCACATCCGCCGATCACTCAATCCACTCAAAAGTGGGAACACATCATGTTCCGGGTATCTCCTTTCGCGGTCGCGGCATTCCCTTGATCGGGTCTGCCCGATCCGGGCTCCAACTGCGAACGGAGACGCCCGTGCGAATGACCGACATCCAGCGTTGCGAGGTCCGGCCCGGACGGCTCGTCGAGTGGGCGCTCAGTCCGGCGACCGTCACGGCTGCGGCGGACCTTCCGGCGGACCCCCGGCCGCCGGCGTACGTCCAGGAGTCGCACATCAGGACCGCCCGATCCGTGCGGGAGGACGGCCTGTTCGTGCCGACCTGGCTCGGTACCGCATTCGACATCCCGGGACGGGTCGACCTCGACGCACTGCAGGACGCGCTGCGCAGCTGGACGCTGCGGCACGAGACGCTGCGCAGCGGCTTCCGCTGGGACGGCGACGAGATGCACCGTTTCACCCTCGATCCCGAGGCCGTGTCGCTCCACCGCGAGGTGGTCGGTGACTTCACCGACCCGGACCGGCTCGTCCAGCACCTCCAGGACCGTTTCGACGCCTCCGCGAACGCGCTGAGCTGGCCCAACTTCCTCTACGCGGCGGTCATCAGGGACGACGGCACCAGTGTGTACATTGGCTTCGACCACAGCAACGTCGACGCCTATTCCATCCAACGCCTCCCTGCCGAGATCCACGAGCTGTACGCAGCAGCCGTCGAGGGCCGCCCCGTGGAGGAGTCGCAGGTCGGCAGTTACGTCGACTTCTGCGAGATCGAGCGGGCGGACGCGGACCGGATCGACGGCACCCACGCGATCGTCGGCCGCTGGCGGGAGTTCATCCAGCGGTGCAGCGGCAAGCTCCCCAACTTCCCCGTCGAACTCGGTCTTGAGCCCGATGGTGCCCTGCCCACGCAGAAGCTCATGCGCGAGATGCTCGTTGACGCGGACTCCGCCGCCGCGTTCGAGTCGTACTGCCGGCCCTTCGGCGGCAGCCTCGTCGGCGTTCTGGCCGCCACCAGCATCATCGTCAATGAGATCGGCGGACAGCCCGTCTACCGCGCCGTCGTTCCGTTCCACACGCGGGTGAAGTCCAAGTGGTCCAATTCCGTGGGCTGGTACGTCGGCGGCGCGCCCATCGAGGTCCCCATCGACCAGGCGCCCGACTTCCTCGGCGCCCTGAAGGTCGTGCGCGCCGAGCTGCAGGCCAACAGGTCGCTGGCCCGCATGCCGCTGGCCCGAGTGCTGCGCCTGCTCGGCTCGGACTTCCGCCCGACCTCGCCCGACCTGTACTCGATCGTCTCGTTCGTCGACGCGCGAGGCATCCCCGGGTCGGAACGCTGGGACGAGCTGGCGGCCTACGGACTCGTCAGGGTGTCCTACGGCGACCAGGTGTGCGTCTGGCTGAACCGGCTCCACGAGGGCCTGTGGTTCACCTGCCGCTACCCCGACACCGACGCCGCCTACAAGAACATGCGGCTGTACGTCGAGCGGCTGCGGGACGTCATCCTCACCGTGGCCCGCGAGCAACGCGCCAGCGAGCTCGCGCCGCACGATCTTGCCGGGTGACCAGCCACTGCGGGGCACAGCCACGGGCGGGCTGTGCCCCGATTCATGGAGCCCCCTGTCGGATTCGAACCGACGACCTTCGCTTTACAAGTTCACCCCAACGGCACACCGGCCAGGGCAATGACTCCCCCGCCTGCCCTACATGGTCCGTGACTGGTTCATCGAGTACGGCAACGTGCACCGGTGTTGCCGTCAAAAAGTGCCGTCAGGCCACGGGGCTCGGAGCTGCGGTTTCGTCCGCGAATCCGTGCTCCGTCGGTCGTGCTGCGCGTTGAGCGAGCCACCCTGAGACCCGTGGGCCGCCGTTGACCGCGACCCCTTCGACGACTGTCCGAACATGCTCGAATCCCAGACGAAGGTAGTACTCCTGCAAACCCGTATTCGTGGTCCAGGCGTCCAGGCGGAGCCACTTACCCCCCGCACGGTAGGCGCGATCTCCAGCCCAATCGAGCAGGCGCCCGCCGACGTTCTGGCCAGCGTGTGTCCGGGCGACTGTCAGTTTGTTGATGAACAGCGAAGGCTCGGTCAGTTCCTCATCCGTCCAGAGTCCAGCCTCTGCCTCACGAGTGAGCGTGATGGTTCCCGCTGTGGTGTTGCCGTCCTTGACCATGAAGACGGTCCCCGCCTCGATCGTCTCCAACAGCTTGTCCGCCGGATACGGACGTTGCCATTGATCAGAGCCGAGTCGGGAAAGCCAAGCTGCTGCCTCCTCTCGGAAGGCCAGCAGCTTGGACACATCCTGGGGTTGAGCTGCGACGATTCTCACTGAGGCTCGTTCTCACTTCGGGCGGACAGGTTGCCGATCTCGTAGTTCATCTGGTTGAGGTCGCCCCTGAAGGTCGTGATGGTGCATCGGATGGGGCGGTCCGCCGAGTAGCCCGTACGCGTCCAGAGAAGCACCGGAACCCCCGCCCCAATCTCCAACAGGCGCGCTTCCTCCGGGGTCGGCATACGCGCCGCGATCTCGTCGAAGTACCCCACCTGCTCGATCCCTCTGGCAGCGAGGTACCGCGTGGTTCCCTCCTCGATGTCTCCTGGTTCAGCCAAACGCGGCGACTTGTCGACCAGCCACGACGGATAGTAGGTGGCCTGCGTGGACCAAGGAACGTCGTCCACATAGCGATGACAAAACCGCAATACAGCCTTCGTACCTGCGGTGACCTCCAGCCGATCGGCGATGTCTTCCGCCGCCGGCAGCATCTCAACGCGGAACGTCTGGTGCGGTCGGCGACCGGCGTTGGTCACGTCGGTGTTGTACGAGTCGCCGTTCTGCGGGAAGTCCAGGTTCTCGAACCTGGACGCGTTCAGCTTGAACACCTCATGGGACTTGACGTCGTAGCCGAGTCCCTGGCTCGACGTGATCAGACCCTCGCTGACCAGCAGGCTTAGCCCGTTGCGGACTGTGTTCCGGGACGCGTCGAATCGCTCCTGGAGGTCATTCTCAGAGGGCAGCCGCGCCCCCGGCGGGAAGACGCCGTTGGCGATCTCTCGGCGCAGGACGTCGGCCACTTGCCGGTACTTCGGCTGCTTGTTCATGCCCTCATCATGACGCACTCGCGCAACTTGTTGGTACATGCAGCCCCCAAAGGCTTGACGGCTCACGGTCCGTGGGTGCAGCATCACTGCATCAGCTTGTACCAACAAGCTGAGCAGGTGGTGCAACACCTCCAAGTGTGCCCACCTGTGCTGACAGCGCCCGGAGGAAAGCCCGCAGGGGTGAGTACGAAGGAAGCGCGAATTGATTGAGAACTGAACAGATGGCCCCGGAGCCATGACGCGCCTACGCCTCCGAGCAAGAGATCTGCGGAGGGGTGCCGAACAGGTGGCGTCCTCTGGTCACCCGGGATCAGGCAACAGCGACAAGCCGTAGGCCCTGCCTGTGCGAGCAGCACGCACCTTTTCCCATGCCGCCCCTCACCGGGCGGACACGTGATTAATGCGCACAGGTGAGACAAGGGCGAAGATCGCGGGCCCCGTCTGCCCGACTCGAAAAGACGGACCGCGCGGCCACTGGCCGCGCGCTCTACAACTTCCGCCGCAGCACCCGGCTTCGGGCTGGCTGCGGCCGGTTGCCTCCTCCGTCCGTCCGGCCCTTCGGGGTCGTACGGACGGGGTTGCAGGGAGCCGGTACCTGCTGGTTCCACAACGGCGAGCGGCCCCGGGTGGCTAGACCCGGGGCCGCGATACGGGCCGTTCCTTCGACTAGGGAGTCACGACCCATGAAGCACATCGTCACTGTTCAGGAGGCTGTTACCGCGTTCGCTCCGTTCATGGAGCCCACGGACGCGGAGCTGGACGCCATCGAGGCTGAGGCGCCGCTGATCGACGCGGAGCTGGAGCTGCTGGACGTACAGATCGCACTGCTGGACCGGCCGGTGTCCGCGCTCGGTGAGCGTCGGCTGCGCCGGGCGGCGAGCAAGGTCCTGGCCGCGCGGCGCGAGGTCGCCAACCGTGTTGCGGCGGGGGAGGCGGCATGATCCGCATGGTCACCGCGGCCCGCCTGGAGCGGCTGGAGGCCGATGCGAGCGCGGCTCGCGAGCACGCCCGGCAGGCCAGCACCGCTGCGAACGAGGCGTTCGGCGAGCACGTGCGGGAGCTGTTCGCTGTCACCGCCCGCGCGGAGCAGGCGGAAACGGCCACGTCCGAGGTGAGCGCGATCCTGTCCCTTGCGCTGGAGGAACTCGCCGCCGCGCAGAAGGAACTCCTCCTGAACGACATCGCCATCCGCCAACTGCGGGAGGAGCTGGACGAGGCGCGGCGCGCCGGCCGGTCTCTGTTCCTACTGATGTACTACGGCGAGCCTCACACGATCTACCGCTCCCGCGAGGACGCCTACGCCGACACCGCAACGCACGGCGCGCCCGCCGACGGATGGGTGCCCTCCGATGAACGCCCGGCCAGTCAGGTCACCTGGCGCATCGAAGCGTTCATTCAGGTGGGCATCCCGAACGGGTTCCGCCGGGCGTTCATGCCCGCCCCGGAGCCGGTCGGGGGCGCCGCGTGAACGCTGTTCATATCCGTTCAGCGGAACGGGCGTTGTCGGTGGGCACGTGGTTGATCGTGTTCGGGGCGATGCTCTACTCGGTCCTGACGGTCACGCCGTTGATGGCCAAGCACACTGCCGACCGGTGGGACTGGACGGCCCCGATCCTGCCGCTCGTGGTGGATGCCGCGGTGGTCATCGTGGTCAAGCTCGATGACGTGCTGGCTCGCCTGGGCGGGCACGGCGGGCGGTGGCCGGTAGTGCTGCGGTGGATGACCGGGCTCATGACGCTCGCCCTCAACACCGCCGACTCCGCACTGAAAAACGACCTGGTGGGCATGGCTGTCCACGCGGTGGCACCGCTGCTGCTGATCGTCACCGCGGAGACCGGACTCGCCTATCGGCGCGCCATCGCCACGGCCGTCAGCGCCCTGGAAGCGGCACAGAAGGCTGAGCGCGAGCAGGTCGAACAGAAGCAGCGGGAACGGGCTGAGCGGGCCCGCCAGGAGGCGCTGGAAGAGCGTGAGCGCGCCGCGGCACTGGCGCGTGAACAGCGTGAGCACGAAGCCCTCTTGGTCCGTGAGCAGGCGGAGCGGGAGGAGCGCCGGGCGCGCGAGGAGCGCGAGTTTCAGGCGGCCCGCGATGTTGCGGATCGGGCTGAGCGTGAACGCCGTGAACGCGAGCGTGAACAGCGTGAACAGGACCGCGAACGCCGTGAACACCAGGGTCGCGAGCAGGCGGAGCGTGAACAGCGCGAACGCGAACAGCGGTTGACGCGTGACCGCGACGCGCTGCTGGAGCGCGGCCCCGCCGCGGGCAAGCTGCCCGAAGACGAAGCCCGCCAGATCGTCGCTGCCGCGTTCGAGGCGGGGCTGTCGGTGCGGTCGGCCGCGGAGCTGTGCGGCTGGTCGGTCGGATGGGTGTCTGCCCGCTACGCCGAACACCGCGACCCCAGCACCAGCGGGGCGGGCCTGGCCATCGCGAGCAACTGATGGCCTCCGTCCCCATCTACTCATGGCGCCTGGCCCCGGACGGACTGGCGACGGTCCGACAGCTGCGGGCGCGCGGTCTGAGGCCCGGCGGGCAGGATGTCGTCGCGCAGGTCGAGCGCCCGCGATATCGCCGCGGCCCGCTGGTCGCCTACCTGTACGAGATCGACAAGGCCAAGCCCGTACGGCCGATGACGCCCGCGAAATGGGCGGCCCTGGCCAAAGCCAACACGGCACGGCGCACCTGCCCCGAGTGCCGGCGGGATGCCGGCTACGTCATCCCCGCCTCACTCGGCATGTGCGTGACCTGCGCCTTCCCCGAGGAACAGTGCGCCGCCTGAACACCCCACCCGATTAAGGGAGTTCGAGTGAAAGACACACGTCATCGCGTCCTCATCACCGGCGCCGTCGCTGTCAGCGGGGCGCTGGCCATCGTGATCGGGGTGCGGCTGTCCGGCTACGGCGTGCCGCTCGCGCTGCTGATGGCCTGCGCCGCCTCGTGCCTGTCCACCTTCTCCAGCCTGTTCTTCCACGTGATCGGTGCGTGGTCGACGACCACGCATCGCTGCACGCGGCCCAACTGCGACTTCCAGGTGCGCCTGACCCACACGGACAGCACGGAGAACCGGCGCTGCCAGGAGATCGCCGCCCATCACCCGCACCGCAGCCACTGAGCTGCACCGTTCCCCAAATTCGGCAGGCCCGGCCGCACGCCTCCTACAGCTTCGGCCGGGCCCTACTCCCCTTAAGGAGTGCTCACAGCATGACGGAACTCAGCACCGAGGCGGTAGCCGTTCAGGCTGCCCCGACCACACCGCCCCCGCCGCCCGACACCCCGCCCACCAAGGCGCAGGACGTGAAGGAGGTGGAGCACACGCCCGGTGGGTGGCCGATCGTCCCGCTCGCCCTGTCCGGCGCAAACGGCACGGTTGGCGCGGTCGCCGCCGCTTCCCTGGCCGGCGGGCCGACCGCCGCGGCCGTCGCCGCTACCGGGATGGTGATGCTCGGCACGGTCGCCGTCACCCGCTCGCGTAGGCCCAACTCCCGCCGGGAGGCGCGCCGCGCCGCTGCGCGCGCTGCCGGCCGTTCCGCTGCCCGCAGTGCTGGTCTGCGGAGCAGGGGTGCGGGCACTCGCGGGAACTCCGGGAGTCGTTCGGGCGGCTCACGGGCCGGTCGCTCCGGTGGCCGGTCGGGCAAGGTACCCGGCCAGCACCGCCGTGGCACCGGCACGGCGACCAGTGGAAAGACTCCCAGCAAGACCGGTCACAGCCTGTCCAAGCACGCGGCTCGCGGTACGGGTAAGGCTGCGGGCCGGGTCGGGCAGGTCAAGGCCCTGCGTACCGCACAGAAGGCCGCGTCAGGCTCGCGGGCCGGGCAGCGGGCACAGACCACGAACGCGCGGCGCGCGGTCGCCGATGCCCGCCGCAACGCCAAAGCCGCGGCCAGCAACAGCAGGTTGGGCAAGCGGGCCGGTCTGGCGGGCCGCCTCATGGGTGGTGCCGTCCGTAAGGCGCGGGCCGCGCGCGATGCGGCCATCGCCAAGCAGCGCACCAAGCGTGACGCCAAGAACGGCGGCGCGGTCGCCGCGGGGCGCGCCAACGTCCGTAAGGCTCCGGCCCGCCGGGCGGCCCGCAAGGCGCTGCGCCGGTCCGCGGCCCGCTTCCACGGGCGTCGCCTGCTCGCCGCGCTGCTGGCGCTGCCGGTCGGGCTGATCGGCTGCCTGAGCACGTGGATCGGCCGCAAGCTCCGCATCCCGGCCCTGATGCACCCCGGCCGGCGCCTGTTCCGGCGGATGGTGCAGACCGCGGGCGAGCAGCGCGCGGACCGGGATGAGAACACCCGCAAGACCCTGCGCGAGCAGGAGGCCGCCGCCGATGCGGAGGCAGAGCAGGACGGCACGGAAGGCATCGCGGACAGCGTCCAGCGGCCCGCGGCCAACTGCCCCACCAGCACGTTCCCCGAGGTGAGTGAAGGAGAGCACGTGTCCGGTTTCCGGTTCGAAGAGGCCGCCTCCGAGATGGAGCAGGCCGCCAACGCCTACGACCCCGACAACGCCATGGAGATCCTCGCCATGGTCGAGGGCCTGCCGGCCGCGCTGACCAGCGTGGCGAACGTTATGAAGATCCTCGCGGAGCGCTCCGACAGTGAGTTCCCGCTGGAGAAGGAAGTCGCGGACGGCTTCAACGACATCTTCGGCGCCGTGATGAGCGCCGTCGCCGTCGCGGAGGACATGGGGCCGCTGTTCCGGCAGGCGCATGAGCAGGACATCGCCCGCCACGAGGACCCCCGCAACGGCACCGAGGCCGAGAAGGGCTGGAACGTCTGAGATGAGCAGCACCGCCACCGCCAAACACCAAAGCAGTGGCCCGGTGCTGGACTGGAGTGCCGGTCACGGACCCGTGACCGGCGCCCTGTCCGCGACCACCGGAGCCTTCGCCGTCGCCACCACCGGCGCCGCCACCGCCATGCCCCCCGGCTGGGCCCTCGCCGTCGGCGCCGCCGGCGCCCTCGGTCACACCGTCGTTGGCCTGCGGGTGCGCAACGCCGGCCGCACCCTCGCCACCCGCGCCGCCTCCTGGCTCGTGGGCGCCGGATGGACCACGTGGGCCATGACCCACGGGCCGCTGACGTGGGCCGCGCTCGGCTCGCTCGCCACCATCGGTGTCGGTATCGGCGCCGCCGCCCGCTCCGCCGCCCTGTACGAGGAGGCGCGCGAGGAGGAGGCGCTCGCGGCTGAACAGCGGGAGATTGCGCGGGAGTTGTCCGCGGAGCGGCGGGCGATCGCCGCGGAGTGGGTGGAACGGATCCAGCGGATCTGCAACATCACCGTGCGCGTCCTCGCGGTCGAGATGTGGCCCACCGGTACCGGCTACTCCCTGGATCTGGAGCCGCAGGGCGGCGTCACCTACGACCGGATCGCGCAGCACTCCGTGGCCCTGTCCGCGGACGCCAAACTGCCGCACGGCTGCACCGCCGCCGCCACCCCCGGAATCCACCAGGGCCGCACCATCCTGGACGTGACCACCGTCAACGTCCTCAAAGAAGACTGCCCCTACCCCGACGACTACAGCCGCCTGAGCATTCTCACCGGCCTGCCGTGGGGCGTGCGCACCAACGGGGAAGTGGTCTCCGCGTTCCTGCGCGAGCAGTGCGCGCTGGTGGTCGGGCCGACCGGCTCGGGCAAGACGAACATGGTGCACGACATCCTGGCCAGCTTCGCCCGCGCCGACGACGTCCTCACCTTCGTGATCGACCTCAACGCCGGATCGGCTGGCCTGCCGTGGGTGCTGCCCGCACTGAACGGCGAGATCGAGCGGGAGGACGGCAAGCCCGTCCGCCCCGGCATCGACTGGCTGGCCGCCTCGTATGAAGAGGCCATGCTGATGCTCGATACCGCCCTGGCCATCGGCTTGCATCGCAAGAAGGCGTATCAGGACCTGCTGGCCAAGGCCAACACCGACCTGCTCCCCATCAGTTCGAAGATTCCTCAGATCATGCTGGTCATCGACGAGGGCGCGGAGATCCTGGTCAGCACCGACCGGCAGATGAAGCAGCTCGCGAAGAAGATCCTGGAAGTCATCCGGATGCTGCGCGCCATGGGCGTGCGCACCGTCCTCACTGCGCTCGGGGCGACCGGCAGCGTGCTGGGCAACCTGATGATCCGCCGCGAGGGCAAGGTCCGCGTCGCCCTCACCGGTGGCGAGACCGAGGGCATGGACTTGGGGAAGATGTTCCCCGGCCGGCGCGGGCTGCGCGTCGAGCAGGCCCCGTACAAGGGGGCTGGGTTCATGGGCACTCCGGAGTCCCCGGCGGCGCTGTTCAAGGCGTGGCGGATCCTGCCCAACCAGATCCGCGAGATCACCGCCGCCACCTCCGATCGACACCCGCGACTGGACGACGTCTCCGCCAAGGCGGCCGGAGCCGCGTACGCCCGCCGTTGGGATGCCGACCGCATCGCATGGATGCGGGATCTCACCGCCGTGGACGACGGTGACGACCTCGTACCCGGCCCCGGGGAGGGGCTGAACCTGTCGGCTCTGCGCGAGCAGGAGGCGGCACCGGTCTCACCGGAAGACGAGATGCTGCGCCGTTTCCGTGCGGAGATCGACGCACAGTTCGCCACCGCCCCCGCCCCGCACACCGACGAGGACGGGATCCCGGGTCTGCCGGGCGGGCCGACTCAGGCGTCCGGGCTGAACCTGTCCGCGCTGCGGGGCGAGCAGGACAGCCCCGCCCAACAGGCCGCGCTCGCCGCGCTGCTGGCCGCCGGAAGGGAGGGCACCGGAGCCTCCGCGATCGCCCGCGCGCTCGTGGACCAGTACGGCACGAACCGTCAGACGGTCGTCGGTTGGCTCAAAGAGTGGGTGAAGGACGGCACCGCCGTCCGCGTCGGGGAGGGCACCAAGGCCCGCTACATCCACCGCACGCACGCGTCCGACGACTGATCACTTGTCGCTTGTCGCCCCCTCCTCACCACATGCCGCCTACCGGGCCTGGAGCCTCGGAAACGGCTTGTGACCTGGGAGGCGACAAGCGACAAGACAAGACAAGCGACAAGCCAGACGACAAGTCGCACGACAAGGAAGACGACAAGCAACGCGACAAGCACACCACCCACCGCGCGGGCCCGCGCCACCTGTTGGCGCGGGCCCGCGGTACACCCGAAGGGAGCCTGAAATGAGCCAGCACATCCCGCCCGGCCAGATGGCCCCGCACATCCCCGCCGACGTCTACCAGCAGGCGCAGGCGACCGGACAGCCGGTCGTGTTCGTCGTCAACGACAACCCGCCCGCCTTCCCGTGGCAGCGGTTACTGATCCCGTTCGCGATCGCCGGGGCCGTCGCGCTCGGCACGTGGGGCGTGGTCGCCGCGCTGTGCTGGCTCATGGACGTCGCCGCGCACACCGCGACCGTTATCGGCGGCGCCGCCGGGCCCATCGGTGCCGGCGGCATCACCCTCAAACTCGCCCGCTCCAAGTAACCCCAGGGAGTCCCGTGTTCGAGATCCGCGTCATCTGCGACAGCCCGGACCTGCCTCAGATTGCCCAAGCCATCCTCGGCAGCGTCGACGCAACCTCCGTGCGCCGCTACCCCACACGCGACCGCGCCAAGACCCGCCTGTACATCACCGCCGAACTGCGCGGCAGCCACACCGACTGCCCGCACTGCGACCTCGACGGGATGACCCTCTGGCTCACCCCCCAGGGGCGCGAGGAATGGCGCCCGTGCACCGGCATCGACTACGAGGACCTGCTCGCCGCAGGCCTCACCCCCGGATCCCGGCGCTGCGAACCCTGGCAGCGCAGCACCGACCGATAGCTACGCCAAGGGCGGCCCCTCCCTCTCGCCAAAGAAGCGGGGCCGCCCTTGCCAGCCAGCATCCATCTAAGGAACTGGAGTCATCCAGCATGACCCATGACGCCCGCTCCGCGCTTCTCTACGCGGCGCTGGAAGCCGCAGAACGCGGCTGGCCCGTCCTCCTGCTGCACCCCCACGACAAGCGGCCCGCCGGCCACGCGGAGAAGTACTGTCCCCGCACCGGACGCTGCGTCGACGGGCACAAGACCCCCGAGCAGCGCGCCACTACCGACACCGCACTCCTCACCGCCGCATGGGCCCAACGGCCCTACAACGTCGGCATCGCTACCGGCCCCTCCGGGCTTCTGGTCGTCGACCTGGACACGCTCAAGCCCGAAGACCCGAAAGGAACGCCTGACGGCGCCACTTCATTCGCGGCGCTCTGCGAGCGCGCCGAGCAGACCGTCCCCGATACCTACCGGGTGCGGACCGCACGCGGTGGAGAGCACCTGTACTTCACCCAACCCCCCGGAATCCGGCTGCACAACACCGCCGGACGGCTCGCGAAGAAGATCGACACCCGCGGGTGGGGCGGGTACGTCGTCGCCCCCGGCAGCACCACCCCGGACGGCACCTACGAGATCCTCGACGACCGGCCCCCGGCCATGCTGCCCAACTGGCTACACGAGTTGCTCAAGCCTCGCCCACGGCCCTCGCACGGCAGCGCGGCACCCGTGACGACCCGCGCAAGCGGGTACGCCGCGGCGGCGCTTCGGGGCGAGGTGGACAACGTGGCCACGGCCGCGGCCGGCACCCGCAACGTCACGCTGCTGCGAGCCGCGCGGGCACTGGGTCGGCTGATCGCGTCCGGCGACCTCGACCGCGGGGAGGTTGAGGAGGCTCTTAGTAGGGCGGCATCGGGCAACGCGACACAGTCCCAGCGCTACTACGACGACGTGATCACGCGTGGTCTGGACTGGTCCATCGCCCACAACGCCCCTGGTGGGAGGGCGGCATGAGCAACCCCCCGCCTACTAAGAGCCTCACCGGCCACCACCCGGCGCCGGTCGCTCCCCAGCTCATGGACACGCCGGCCCTAGGCGAGCCGAAAGACGTCGCCCGTCAGGGCGTCCCTTCAGCTCTTCGCCCTGAGTCGCAGTACGACGACGGGCGCCGGCCCATCGCGTGGCTTCACATCGCTGCCCCGCGCGGCGCCGTCCCGACGGCTACTTCGAAATGCCTGTGCGGCCGCGACCGCAGCGCCATCGGCCACCGCAAAGTGCTCGCCCTGATCGACGACCACGCCGCCCATCGCGACACGTGCCCGCTCCGCACTCTCCAGGAAGGGAGGAACGCCGCATGACCAGCATCAACCGGCCCGCGCGGTCCATCGACGGCGCGGCCCTGCTCGACGAGGTCGAAGCGTTCCACCGCCGCTTCAACGTCTTTCCCACCGAACACGCCTACACCGCCGTCGCCTTGTGGGACGCGCACGCTCACCTGATCGAGGCGCTCGACGGCACCGCCCGCATCGCATTCCTGTCCCCCGAACCGGGATCGGGGAAGTCGCGGGCACTGGAGATCATCGAGACGCTCACCCCGCGCGCTGCGACCACCGTCAACGCATCCGCCAACGCCCTGTTCCGGCTGGTAGCGGCCGATGCGGGAACGCCGACGTTGCTGTTCGACGAGATCGACACCGTGTTCGGGCCCAAGGCCGGCGGGAACGAAGAGGTCCGCGGCTTCCTCAACTCCGGCTACCGGCGCGGCGCCAAGTCCCTGCGCTGCGTCGGAGAGGGATCCGACCAGAAAGCAGGCTGGTTCGACTCGTTCTGCGCGGTCGCCATGGCCGGACTCGGCTCGCTGCCCGACACGATCCTGACCCGCTCCGTCATCATCCGCATGCGGAAGAAGGCGCCCAACGAGAAGTGCGAGCCCTACCGGCGCCGCGTCCACGAAAAGCAAGGCCACATCCTGCGAGACCGGCTCGCGGAATGGACCGACACCATCCACGACCAGATCGCGGACGCGTGGCCGGAGATGCCCGAGGGCGTCTCGGACCGGCCCGCCGACGTGTGGGAGCCGCTGCTCGCGGTCGCAGATGCGGCTGGCGGGCACTGGCCCGAGCGGGCCCGCGCCGCCTGCATCGCACTCATCAAGGCCGCCTCGCAGGGCGGTGAGGCATCTCTTGGGGTTCGGCTGCTGACAGACCTACGCGACAAGGTGTACTGCGGGGCCGACCGCATGCCCACCGCCGCCATCCTCGAAGTCCTCCTCTCCCTCGATGACGCCCCGTGGGCCGACATGAGCGAGGACGGGCAGAGCATCAAGCCCCTCACCGCGCGGACTCTGTCCAGGCTCCTGAGCCAGTACGTGCGCCCCGACAACACCCCCATCAAGCCGCGCGGTATCCGGGTGGGCAGCGGCACCCCGAAGGGCTACTACGCGGAGGATCTCAGCGACGCCTGGGCCCGTTACTGCCCCCCGGACCCCGGAAAGTCCGCAACATCCGCAACGTCCGCAACATCGCAGGTCAACGGGGGTGAATCTGTGGCGGATACCCCTTCCGAGAGCCGCCACATGTCCGCGGAAACCGACACACGCCAACTCCGCATCGCCGGCTGACCAGCCATACCCGGATAGGTCCCGCCGCGCCACCCTGCGCGGCGGGACCTATCCGCAACAGAAACGGCATCCGCCACAGATTCAAGCCGCTGACCAGCAATGTTGCGGCGTGGCGGATGTTGCGGATTCACCAGAAGGGGCCGACAAGGCCCCCGCCTCTCACGGAGGTTCGACGTGCTTACCGCCGTCCCGAGCGAGCCCCAAGCACTCACCGTCCCCGAGGTCATGACCGCTCTGCGCCTGAGCCGCAGCAAGGTCTACGACCTCATTCGATCCCGTCAGTTGGCGAGCTTCACCGTCGGGCGCGCGCGGCGCGTCGCTCCCGACAGCCTGCGCGCCTTCATTCAGGAACAGATCGAGGAGAACGCAGCCTGATGGCACCCCGTAAGAGGAACCCGAACGGCGCCGGCAGCATCTGGCAGCGCAAGGACGGGCGCTTCGAGGCGCGCGTCTACGTCTGGCAGCCTGACGGCACCCGCAAGCGCAAGACGGTCTACGGCTCCACCTGGGAGGAGTGCGACGAGAAGCGCCAGGAACTCGTTCGCCGCGACCGACAGGGAATCCCGACGCCTTCCCGGTCCGCGAAACTCTCCGAGTGGCTGCCGTACTGGCTGGAGACGCACATCAAGCACAACCGGAAGCGCACCACGTATGTGAAGTACGAGATGCACGTACGGCTCTACCTCGTACCCCTGTTGGGCAGCCGTCGGCTGGAGTCGCTGAGCACGGCGAACGTCCGGCGGATGATCTCGGAAGTCACCGCGCAGGCATCGGCGGCTACCGCGAAAGAGGCGCACCGCGTGCTGCGCACGGCTCTGACGGCCGCGTGCCGAGAGGAGCTGATCAGTCGCAACGTCGTGCAATTGGTGCCTGCCCCGCGCGTCGAGTCGCGCGAACTGCACCCCTGGTCGTTGGATGAGACCTTGACGTTCCTGGAAGCCGCGCGGACCGACCCCTTGTATACGGCGTTCGTCCTGGCGGTCGCACTCGGTCTGCGGCGCGGCGAGATCCTGGGATTGCAGTGGAGGGACGTAGACCTTGACCGACGCATCCTTACGGTCCGGACCACGCTGAACCGTGGCGGCAAAGAGCTGTACCTCGATACGACCAAGAACCGGCGAGCGCGGGTGATCCCGATTCCGTTGATGTGCGTGGCGCCGCTCCGGTGGCAGCGTCTACGGCAAGCGGACCGGCGTGCGGCTACCGGCGTGGACTGGCACGAGAGTGATCACGTGTTCACCACGCGGAGCGGCCGGCCGATCGAGCCCCGGAACCTGTACCGGTCGTTCCTGCGGATCTCGTCTTCCGCAGGCCTCCCCCAGGTCCGCTTGCACGACACCCGCCACGGATGCGCGTCGCTGCTCTTCGCGGCCGGCGTCGCACCCCGGACCGTGATGGAGATCCTTGGGCACTCCCAGATCGCGGTGACGATGAACGTCTACACGCACGTGAGCGACGGTGACCGACGGGAGGCCATGGGCCACATGGACCGCCTGCTCAAACGGCGCCGTTAAGAGGGACTGCCGTCAAGAACTGCCGTCAACGCCCCCGTGATCCATGATCGCGGGGGCGTTGTCCCTGGCAGTGATGGAGCCCCCTGTCGGATTCGAACCGACGACCTTCGCTTTACAAGAGCGGCGCTCTGACCAGCTGAGCTAAGGAGGCCTGCACGCGTGCGTCGCGCACGTGCCCGTGCAGTGTACCCAGGTCCCAGCGGCCCCCTGTCGAAAATTTCCGCGAAGTTCACAGCCCCGTAGGTACTGACAGATCAGGCAAACGCCAGGTACCGTCCTGAGCCAGTTCACTCTTGTGGACTACACCACCACCTTCCTACAACGGATCGTCCGGCACGTTCCTGCCGGTAGAAGGGGGCCCTTCACCATGGCCACTGTTTCGTTCGACAAGGCGACCCGGATCTACCCGGGCACCGAGAAGCCCGCCGTCGATGGTCTGGAGATCGAGGTCGGGGACGGCGAGTTCCTCGTCCTCGTCGGTCCGTCCGGCTGTGGCAAGTCCACCTCGCTCCGCATGCTCGCGGGGCTCGAGGACGTGAACGCCGGCGCCATCCGCATCGGTGAGCGCGACGTCACGCACCTGCCGCCGAAGGACCGGGACATCGCCATGGTGTTCCAGAACTACGCGCTGTACCCGCACATGTCGGTCGCCGACAACATGGGCTTCGCGCTCAAGATCGCCGGCGTCAACAAGGCGGAGATCCGCAAGAAGGTCGAGGAGGCGGCGAAGATCCTCGACCTGAGCGACTACCTGGACCGCAAGCCGAAGGCGCTCTCCGGTGGTCAGCGTCAGCGTGTCGCGATGGGCCGCGCCATCGTGCGTGAGCCGCAGGTCTTCCTCATGGACGAGCCGCTGTCCAACCTGGACGCCAAGCTCCGTGTGTCCACCCGTACGCAGATCGCCTCGCTGCAGCGCCGTCTCGGCATCACCACCGTCTACGTCACCCACGACCAGGTCGAGGCCATGACGATGGGCGACCGCGTGGCCGTACTCAAGGACGGTCTGCTCCAGCAGGTCGACTCGCCGCGCAACATGTACGACCGCCCCGCCAACCTCTTCGTCGCCGGCTTCATCGGCTCCCCCGCCATGAACCTGGTCGAGGTGCCGATCACCGACGGCGGCGTGAAGTTCGGCAACAGCGTCGTCCCGGTCAACCGTGACGCACTCAAGGCCGCCTCCGACAAGGGTGACCGCACGGTCACCGTGGGTGTCCGCCCCGAGCACTTCGACATCGTCGAGGAGAACGGCGGCGGCGTCGCCGCGTCCCTGTCGAAGGACACCGAGGACGCTCCGGCCGGCCTCGCGGTCTCCGTCAACGTCGTCGAGGAGCTCGGCGCCGACGGCTACGTCTACGGCACCGCCGAGGTCAGCGGCGAGACGAAGGACCTGGTCGTCCGCGTCGAGGGCCGCCGGGTGCCGGAGAAGGGCGCCACGCTGCACGTCGTGCCGCGGCCGGGCGAGACCCACGTGTTCTCGACCTCCACCGGCGAGCGCCTCACCGACTGAGGCCGCGCCGGACGGCAGCTCCGAAACGCCCATCCCGGGTAATTCACCCAGGTTGACGAAGAAGGGCCCCGCAGACCGCTGCGGGGCCCTTCTTCGTGTCGACAAATACCCCGGCACACCGGTCATTTCGAGCAGTGTGCGTCAACGCCGTACCCAATTCGAGGCACCTCCTCATCCCCCGAACCGGTGACTAAATGTCGCCAAATCATCACCGGGCGCTACTCTCACTCGCGTGAAGCACTCCACTAACCAACAGACGCGACGCGGCCGGGGCCCCGCCCGCCGTATCGGCCGCACGCTCGCCCTCGTCCTGCCCGTCGTCCTGGTGCTTTCCGGGACCCTCGCGGTCACCCGAGTCAACTGGACGGGGAACCCCGCCGACTCGGTCCTCACCGCCTCGGACGCCTCCGACATCGCCTCGGACGCCAAGGCGGCCCACCGCGCCCCACAGGACGTGCTGCGCGACCGGCTCCTGGCCGAGCTCCAGGAGGAGGATCCGGGCGTGGTGCTGACGCACCTCCAGCAGGCCGTGAACGAGCGCCCGTCCCTCGCCAAGCACTGCACGTCCATCGCCCGGGCCCTGGGCCGCGCCGCGGTTCGCGTGTACGGCCCGACACGCGCCCAGTCCTACGCCCGCCCGGTCTGCGACACGTCCTTCGCCTCGGGCGTCGCTGCCGCACACAGCTGAGCCCGTCCCTCGCCCGTCGCGGCGGACAGTTCGGAGGAGGGTAACGGCTGATTAAGGAACGGTTGCCGGCTCCGGCACGGGGCGGGACGCGCCGTACAGTTCGGTCATGACCGATCCGAACGCCGCGTCCCGCCCCGTTCAAGCCGTCGTCCTGGCCGGTGGCCAGGGCTCCCGGTTGCGTCCCTACACCGACGACCGGCCCAAGCCGATGGTCGAGATCCCCGGTACGGGGACTCCGATCATCGGCCATCAGCTTGCCTGGCTGGCCGAAGAGGGTGTGACGGACGTGGTGGTCAGCTGCGGCCATCTCGCCGAGGTCCTGCAGGACTGGCTGAAGTCGGCCGACCTGCCGGTGAAGGTGACGACGGTCGTGGAGACGGAGCCCCTCGGGCGTGGTGGCGGGCTGAAGTACGCCGCCGCCCACCTCCCGCACCCGGACCGGCCCTGGTACGCCACCAACGGCGACATCTGGACCCGCTTCTCGCTGCGCGACATGGCGGACTTCCACGCGGAGCGCGACGCGGTGGCGACGCTGGCCCTGGCCCGCCCGCGCATCCCCTGGGGCGCGGTGAAGACGGACGGCTTCGGGCACATCACGGACTTCATCGAGGCGCCGCCGACGACGTACGAGATCAACGCGGGTGTGTACGTCTTCTCACCCGAGTTCGCCGGTCTGCTCCCGGAGCGGGGCGATCACGAACGTACGACCTTCCCCCATCTTGCCCGTGAGCGGCGGCTGGCCGGTTTTCCGATCCCGCAGGGTGCGTATTGGCGTGCCATCGACACGGCCAAGGATCTGACCGAGGCTGCGAAGGAGCTGGCCGCTCTGGGGCGGTGAGGGCTCGGGGCCGGTTGTCGTTCGGCTGCCGGCCGGTGGGGGCTGGTCGCGCAGTTCCTCGCGCCCCTGAAGACAAGCAGTTGCCCGCGCCCCTGAAGACAAGCAGTTGGCCGCGCCGCTGAAGACAAACAGTTGGCCGCGCTGCTGAACAAGCAGTTGGCCGCGCCGCCAAAGAAAAGCAGTTGCTCGTGCCCTGAAGAAGAGCCGTTCCCCTCGCCCCTGAAGAAAAGTGGCCCCGCACGGTGTTCGTGCGGGGCCCCTTCGTATGCAGCCGGTGGGCTAGCCCAACAGTCCGCCGACCAGGCCCGGTTCGCCGGAGGAGGAGCCTCCGGAGCCGGTGCCGCCGGTTGAGCCTGTGCCGCCCGTGGCGCCGCCGGAGGTGGGCCCGGAGCTGGTGCTGGGGGCGCCTCCGCTCGGCGAGGACTGCTGGGGCGGCGTCTGGCCCGAGGTGCCCTGGGTCTGGCTCGGCGCACCGCCGGTCGCGGTGGCGCCCGGGGTGGTCGCCACGCCGGACGGAGTGGAACCGGCGGTGGCGCCCTGAGTGGGCGCGTTCGAGGCCGACGGCGACTGGCTGTGCCGCTTGCCCGGCTCCTGCGGGAGCGGGGAACCCGGCAGTTCGTTGCGCGGGGCCTCGCCGGGGCCCGGGACGATCACACGGTCGGCGTCACGGACCGCGCCGCCGAGCAGCGAGCCGACGAGCAGCGTGACGCCGGTCGCGATCGCCGTGACGAGGGCGCCGCGGCGCAGGACGTAACGGCGCAGGTCCCAGATGTCGGAGGAGGGTCCGAGGCGCCGCCACGCGCTGCCGGCGAGGCGGCCGTCGACGGAGTAGACGGGGGCGCCGGCGATGATCAGCGGGGACCAGGCGGCGAGGTAGATGATGTCGGGGGCGTCGTAGGCGGGGACCGTCTTCCAGCTGACGGTGACGATGAGCGCTGCGGAGAGCAGAGCGCCGAAGACTGCGGCGACGCGCTGCCAGCAGCCGAGGACCGTGAGGACGCCTACGACGACCTGCGCGAAGGCGATGACGAGGCCCGAGCCGACAGGGTGCTGCAGGGCGAACTGCCGCAGTGGCTCGGCGACTTCCCACGGGTGCAGGGTGTTGAGCCACTTGACCATGGAGCCGCGCTTGCCACCGTCGAAGTAGACGGGGTCGCACAGCTTGCCCATGCCGGCGTAGATGGAGATGAAGCCGAGGAAGATGCGGAGGGGGAGGAGGACGACGCCGAGGTTCATACGGCGGCCGGGGTAGTAGGCGTGCCGTGCCGGGTCGTCGCCGTGGCGCTTGGCCGGCCGGTCGGTGCCGTCCAGCTCCTCGGGGTCGTCGAAGTCCTCGAACTCCTCGGTGCCGTAGGCGGGTTCCTCGTCGTACGCGCTGCCCACGGTGCGCATGTTGGGGAGGAGGCGGGTGCCGCCGGTGTCTTCGTGGTAGCTGCGCTGGGCGCCGACGATCGGGGTCTCTACGGTCTGGTCCAGCTCGTCGTAGACCTCGTCGTAGACCTCGTCGTAGCCGCCGACGTCGACGCGCGGGATGACCTGGGTGGCTCCGGCGTCGGCGGACGGGTCCTCGCCGTGCCGGACGCTGCCGCCCCGTACGGCCTGGAGCAGGCGGTGCGCGCCGGTGTCGTCGGGGGCGGACTTGCCGCTCCACACGACGGGCCGGCGCCGGGCGCCTGCGGCCGCCCCCGCTCTGCCCGCCGCGGTACCGACCACGGGCATGCGGGCGCCGTCCTGGGTGGCGCTCAAGTGCCGTGCGATCCGCGGCGATTGGGTACGCGTCGAGGCGTTCAGCATCACGCGGAAGCTCGCGTGGTTGACGATGACCTGCGCCGGATCGCTCGGCACCTTCACCATGCTCAGCGCGGGAGCGTCGTCGTATCCCGACGGGCCGTCCCCCGTGGGTGTGCGGGGTGTTCTGGTGTCCACACTCATCTAACCGAGTGACGTGCGGTTAGGACACTGCTTTGACTCGCCGGATGTGTCCGGATCGCGTCAAGCTTGTCCTGGACGCCCAGATTGACCCGTACGAGTGAGGATACGGACGCGCGTTCACCCGCGCTGCGCGTCCGTTCCCACCTACGCAGACTGCGGTCAGACCCGCCGACGAGCCGCCTCGTACAGGACGATCCCCGCGGCCACACCGGCGTTCAGGGACTCCGCTCCACCCGGCATCGGGATCCGCACCCGGAAGTCGCACGTCTCGCCGACCAGCCGGGACAGGCCCTTGCCCTCGCTGCCGACGACGATGACGACCGGCCCGTCCAGGGCCGCCAGCTCGCCGATCTCGGCGTCGCCGTCGGCGGCGAGGCCGACGACCGCGATGCCCTGCTTCCTGTACGCCTCCAGGGCGCGCGTCAGGTTGGTGGCGCGGGCGACGGGCGTGCGGGCGGCGGCGCCGGCGGACGTCTTCCAGGCGCCGGCGGTCATGCCGGCCGCGCGCCGCTCGGGTACGACGACACCGTGGCCGCCGAAGGCGGAGACGGAGCGGACGACGGCGCCGAGGTTGCGCGGGTCGGTCACGCCGTCGAGGGCGACGATCAGCGGGTCCTCGCCGGCGTCGTAGGCGGCGTTCGCGAGGTCCTCGGGGTGGGCGTACTCGTACGGCGGGACCTGGAGGACGAGCCCCTGGTGGTTGAGGCCGTTGGTCATCCGGTCGAGCTCGGGGCGCGGGGCCTCCATGAGGTTGATGCCGCCGCGCTCGGCCGCGAGCTGGAGGGCCTCGCGCACCCGCTCGTCGTTGTCGATGAACTGCTGCACGTAGAGGGTCGAGGCCGGCACTCCCTCGCGGAGTGCCTCGACGACCGGGTTGCGGCCGACGACCATCTCGGACGTGCCCTTGCCGCCGCGGCCGCGCGGCGCGGGACGACGCACTGCCTGCTTCGCCTTGGCGCCCGCGATGCGGTTCTTCTTGTGTCCCTTGCGCATCTCGGCGGGCGGGGTCGGGCCCTTGCCCTCCAGGCCCTTGCGCCGCTGGCCGCCACTGCCGACCTGCGCGCCCTTCTTGCCGGACATGCGGCGGTTGTTGGCTGCCATGACCTACCTGTCTGCTCGCGGAGGAGTGAAGCGTGTGTTCGTACGTCTATGAAGTGTGCCGCCCGGAAGGCCGGGCGGCACAATCGATCTTCTGATCGGTTTCCGGGCTCAGCGCGGGCCGAGGCTCCAGCGCGGTCCCTGCGGGCCGTCCTCGATGGCGAGGCCCGACTGGTTGAGCTGGTCGCGGATGGCGTCCGCGGTGGCCCAGTCCTTGCGGCCGCGGGCGGCCTCGCGCTGGTCGAGGACCAGGCGTACGAGGCTGTCGACGACGCCGTGCAGGTCCTCGCCGCGGTCGGTCTCGCCGGCCCAGTGCGGGTCGAGGGGGTCGAGCCCGAGGACGCCGAGCATGGCGCGCACCTCGGCGAGGCGGGCCACGGCGGCTTCCTTGTCGTCGGCGGCGAGGGCGGAGTTCCCCTGCCGGACCGTCGTGTGCACGATGGCCAGGGCCTGGGGCACGCCCAGGTCGTCGTCCATCGCCTCGGCGAAGGCGGGCGGCACCTCGGCGGACGGCTCGACGGCACCGGCCTTCTCCACCACCCGCTGCACGAAGCCCTCGATGCGCGCGAACGCCGACTCGGCCTCGCGCAGCGACTCCTCGCTGTACTCGATCATCGAGCGGTAGTGCGGGGTGCCGAGGTAGTAGCGCAGCACGATCGGGCGCCACTGCTTGACCATCTCGGAGACGAGGACGCTGTTGCCCAGCGACTTGGACATCTTGTCGCCGGCCATGGTGACCCAGGCGTTGTGCACCCAGTACTTCGCGAACTCGTCGCCGTAGGCCTTGGCCTGGGCGATCTCGTTCTCGTGGTGCGGGAAGATCAGGTCGAGTCCGCCGCCGTGGATGTCGAAGACGGTGCCGAGGTATTTGTGCGCCATGGCCGAGCACTCCAGGTGCCAGCCGGGACGCCCGCGGCCCCACGGAGTGGCCCAGGTCGGCTCGCCCGGCTTGGCGGACTTCCACATGGCGAAGTCGCGCGGGTCCCGCTTGCCGCTCTCGCCGACCCCCGAGGGTTGTTGGAGGTTGTCGAGTTCCTGCCGGGACAGCTCCAGGTAGCCGGGGAAAGAGCGCACGTCGAAGTAGACGTTGCCCTCCGCCTCGTACGCGTGGCCGCGCGCGATCAGCCCCTGCATCATCTCGACCATCTCGGTCACATGGCCGGTGGCCCGTGGCTCGTACGTCGGCGGGAGGCAGCCGAGCGCGGTGTAACCGTCGTTGAACGCGCGCTCGTTCTCGTACCCGATCGACCACCACGGGCGGTTCTGCTCAGCCGCCTTCGCGATGATCTTGTCGTCGATGTCCGTGACGTTCCTGATGAACGTGACGTCGTAGCCGCGGTACTCGAACCAACGGCGCATGATGTCGAAGTTCAGCCCCGAGCGGATGTGCCCGATGTGCGGGGCCGCCTGCACGGTGGCACCACACAGGTAGATCGAGACACAACCCGGCTTGAGCGGGGCGAAGTCACGGATCTGCCGGGCGCTGGTGTCGTACAGACGAATGGTCACCACTCCAGGGTAGTGGGCGCCGGGTAGTGCCTCGGACGATTGGGCGGAAAGTTGTCCGCGAGTGTGTTAGGGGGCGCGGCCCTCAAGAGGCCTTGCTCGTTGAGCGGCCTTCTCCTCGCTCGCTAAAAGGCCTTGTCCTCTGACTCCGGACGGGTCGCGACGACGAGTGCCGTCGCGATCGCCATCAGGCCCTCCTCGCGTCCCGGGAACCCGAGGCCGTCCGTCGTGGCGCCGGACACGGACACCGGCGCGCCCGCCGCCTCCGACAGGAGCTTCTGGGCCTCGTCGCGGCGCTTGCCGATCTTCGGGCGCGGGCCTACGACCTGTACGGCGATGTTGCCGATCCGGAAGCCCGCCTCGCGGACGATGCGGGCGGCCTCGGTCAGGAGCGTGACGCCGGACGCGCCGGACCACTCGGGGCGTCCGGTGCCGAAGTGCTGCCCCAGGTCACCGAGCCCGGCGGCCGAGAACAGCGCGTTGCACGCGGCGTGCGCGACGACGTCCGCGTCGGAGTGGCCGGCCAGCCCCGGGCCCTCGCCCTCCCACTTCAGGCCCGCGCACCACAGCTCGCGGCCCTCCTCGAAGGCGTGGATGTCGGTGCCGATGCCGACCTGGGGAAGGATCACGGGCGCACCCGGCGGCAGCCGGAAATCAGATGCTTCAGAAGCCATCGTTCAGCCTCCTGCGGGCCAGGACCGCCTCTGCCAGGACCAGGTCCAGCGGGCGCGTGACCTTGAAGGCCTCCTCGTGGCCGGGTACGACCACTACGTGCAACCCCAGCTGCTCGATCATGCTCGCGTCGTCGGTGACGTCGTCGGTCACCGTCTCGTGGGCCCGGAACAGCGTGGCCCGGTCGAAACCCTGCGGCGTCTGTACGGCACGCAGCCGGGCCCTCGACGGAGTGGCCACCACCGGCTCCGGCTCCCCGGCCGTCGTCGCCGGCTCGACCTCCTTGACGGTGTCGGCGAGGGGCAGTGCGGGCACGACGGCCGGCGCCCCCTCCCGCACCGCCTCGATCACCGCGTCCACCGTGTCCACCGGCACCAGCGGCCGCGCGGCGTCGTGCACCAGCACGATGTCGTAGTCCGGCGGCAGCGCGTCGAGGCCGAGCTTCACGGACTCCTGGCGCGAATCGCCGCCCGGGACGACGAGGAAGTCGGTCCGCTCGGGCAGCGCGTGCGCGTCGAGGAGCGACTTGACCTCGGGTGCTCCGTCGGGCGGCGCCACGACGACGACCAGGGAGACCGCGCGGGACGCGGCCATCGCGCGCACCGCGTGGATGAGCATGGGGGTGCCGCCCAGCGCGCGGAGCGCCTTGGGAGCGCCCGGACCGAGGCGTACGCCCCGGCCGGCGGCCGGAATCACGGCAGCCGTTCGGGCTCCCGCGGGCGAACGGCGCGAATCGTCAGACATCGGTTCCTGTCAGGTTTGTGTGCTCGGCCTACGTGGGTATGGCCTGGGAAGTGCCGGGCGCGACGCCTTGACCGGACCCTTCCGTGACACCGGTCGAGCCAGCTGCCCGGGCCCGGCACGCCAAGTAGCGGGGTACCGGCCTCCCCGAACGTAGCTGTACGCACAGCGTCCGAGTGCGAACATGCCGCAGCGCCCGGCGACAAAAATACGTCATCGGGCACCGCGGCATTTCGATGTGCTGAGTGCTGAAGCGGGCTTGCGCCTGCATCAGATTTCAGGACGCGAGAACCTCGTCGAGCAGGGCCTCGGCCTTGTCCTCGTTCGTGTTCTCCGCGAGGGCGAGTTCGCTCACCAGGATCTGGCGGGCCTTGGCGAGCATCCGCTTCTCACCCGCGGACAGTCCGCGCTCGCGCTCACGACGCCACAGGTCACGCACCACTTCCGCAACCTTGATGACATCGCCGGAGGCGAGCTTCTCCAGGTTTGCCTTGTATCGACGCGACCAGTTCGTGGGCTCCTCGGCGTACGGCGCGCGCAGTACCTCGAAGACCCGGTCCAGCCCGTCCTGACCGACCACATCACGTACGCCGACGAACTCCGCATTGTCCGCTGGCACACGTACCGTCAGGTCACCCTGGGCGACCTTCAGCACCAAGTAGGTCTTGTCCACGCCTTTGATCTGGCGAGTTTCGATGGCCTCGATCAGCGCGGCCCCGTGATGGGGATAGACCACGGTGTCGCCAACCTTGAACGTCATGTGACAGGTACCCCTTCCGTGGCTATCCAGGGTAACACGGAAACTGCGGGTTCTGAATGGCGTTTTCGCAGGTCAGGGCATATCTCGGGGCTTGACAACAGTAACAGGAACGTGCTTCGCGGCCCGAGCGGAAGAAGGTATTCGCAGGTCGGAGCGGCTCTCCGGGGGAGGAGAAACGCGTACGTTACACACATCCAGAGGCCCCTCCAAGTGGGCGAACGTCCCCATATGTCTGGTTCCAAGTGTGCGACTTCCGCTACTCCGTTCGGTGCCGGGAGTGGCTTCCGTGTCGATTCCGGAATTGATCACGGACACCCGCCTACGTGGTCCGTTGTTCCGCCACTTGATCAATTCCGGGGGCACTCGCGCATTCCTTCACTGAAATTTTGCGCACCGTCGGACGGGGTATGGCGAAGGTACTTATGTGAATGGCGGACGGGTGTGTGGGCTACCCCCTGCTGAGCGATGCCGGGGGCTGGAGGGAGGGTCGGGTGCGATGACTCGGGAACGGCTCGGTAACCTAAGCCCGCTGACAGACACTTAGGGCGGCTTTATGAGTCGCCACGCTCAAGTCAAGGAGTTGCCGCCGCCGTGAGCAGCAGCCTTCGACGCGGCGCCCTCGCCGCCGCCGCCATCGCGTTCTCGATCGCCTCGCTCGCCGCGTGCGGTGCGGGGAGCGACGCCCAGACGCTGGAGGTCAAGCCGGACAACGCGGCGACCAAGGTCGGGAACCTCAAGGTCCAGAACGTCCTGATCATCACCCAGCCCAAACTGCAGTCGACGGGCCCTGCCGCGATCGCGGCGACCCTCTTCAACAACGGTGACAGCGCCCAGACGCTGGACTCCATCACCCTGCCCGGCACCGGCAAGACCGCCGAGCTCAAGCCCGCCAAGGGCAAGGGACCGCTGAGCATCCCCGCTCACGGCTCCCTGGTGATCGGCGGCAAGGGCAACGCCTCGGCGTCCCTGCCGAGCAGCAGTGAGGCCGTCCAGGACGGCAACGCACAGAAGATCACCTTCGGCTTCAGCGAGACCGGTGACGTGAGCCTGCGCGCCTTCGTCGTCCCTGCCGAGCACTACTTCACCAAGTGGGGCCCGACCTCGGTCCCCACGGCCCCCGCCAGCCCCGCGCCGACCAAGAGCGCGACGGCTACCCCCACCGGCTCGGCGACCGCTGGCGGCGCGTCGCCGGAGACCTCGGCGACCCCGACCGACGCGGCGTCCGCGAGCGTGACGCCGTCGAACTCGGCCGCCGGCCACTGAGCAGTCGTACAGCGCCGATCTCGTCGTAGACGAAAGGGCGGGACCTCTCCGGGAGGTCCCGCCCTTTCGTCGTAAGGCCGGTCGGTGGCCTTCTGCTCGTCGAGCCTGGTGGGCGGCCTACGGCTCGAACTTGTAGCCGAGACCGCGGACCGTCACCAGATACCGGGGCGCGCCCGGGTCCGGCTCGATCTTGGCGCGCAGGCGCTTGACGTGGACGTCGAGGGTCTTGGTGTCGCCCACGTAGTCGGCGCCCCAGACCCGGTCGATGAGCTGCATACGGGTCAGGACGCGGCCTGCGTTGCGCAGGAGCATCTCCAGCAGGTCGAACTCCTTGAGGGGCAGGTCGACCTTGGAGCCGGAGACCGTGACCACATGGCGGTCCACGTCCATGCGGACCGGACCGGCCTCCAGGGCGGCAGGGGTGACCTCCTCGGGCTCGCCGCGGCGGCGCAGGACGGCCCGGATACGGGCGACCAGCTCGCGCGAGGAGAACGGCTTGGTGACATAGTCATCGGCTCCTATTTCCAGGCCGACGACCTTGTCGATCTCACTGTCCTTGGCGGTGACCATGATCACCGGGACGTTGGAGCGGCCGCGCAGCTGGCGGCACACCTCAGTGCCGGGCAGGCCCGGCAGCATCAGGTCGAGGAGGACGAGGTCGGCGCCGTTGCGCTCGAACTCGTCGAGTCCGTCGGGGCCCGTGGTCGCGACAGCAACCTCGAAGCCCTCCTTGCGGAGCATGTACGACAGGGCGTCGGAGAAGGACTCCTCGTCCTCGACGACAAGCACTCGGGTCACGGAAGGACCTCCGGGGCGGGAAGCGGTTCGTACGGGGATGACTGGGGGGTGGTTCGGCCGGCCTCGTCGTCGAGATCGTCCAGGTCGGGATGTTGGTGCGCGCGGTCGCGGGCAGCCCCCGCCTCCGGCAGCCTCAGCGTGAAAGTGGAGCCCTGACCCTCGGAGCTCCACACCGTGACCTCCCCGCCGTGCGAGGCGGCCACGTGCTTGACGATCGCGAGCCCCAGACCCGTGCCGCCGGTGGCACGGGAGCGAGCGGGGTCCACGCGGTAGAAGCGCTCGAAGACGCGCTCCTTGTCCTTGTCGGAGATGCCGATGCCCTGATCGGTCACGGCGACCTCGATGTGGTCTCCGCCGGGTGCGGTCACCCGGCGGGCGGCTATGCCCACTCGGGTACGGGCGGGCGAGTAGTTGACGGCGTTCTCGACAAGGTTGCCCAGGGCGGCGGCCAGCTGACCCCTGTTCCCCCAGACGTGCAGGTCGGCGGTGCCGCCGGCGGCCATGGTGATCTGCTTGGTGCCGGCCTGGTGCCGGCAGCGGTCGATGGCCTCGGCGACCAGTTCGTCCACGCGGACGGGTTCGGCGTCCTCGAGGGGGTCGTCGTTCTGGACCCTGGAGAGGTCGATCAGCTCCTGCACCAGGTTGGTGAGCCGCGTGGCCTCGATCTGCATACGGCCGGCGAAGCGCTCCACCGCCTCCGGGTCGTCGGACGCGTCCATGACGGCCTCGGAGAGGAGGGAGAGAGCGCCGACCGGCGTCTTCAGCTCATGGCTCACGTTCGCGACGAAGTCGCGTCGTACCGCTTCGATGCGGCGGGCCTCGGTGAGGTCCTCGACCAGCAGGAGCACCAGCCGGGAGCCGAGGGGGGCCACGCGTGCGGAGACGGCGAGTGCCTCGCCCCGCCCTGTCCCCCGCCGCGGCAGGTCCAGCTCGACCTGGCGTATCTCCCCGTCCCGCCGCGTGTCCCGGGCCATCTTCAGCATCGGCTCCACAGAGAGCCGACCGCCGCGGACCAGGCCGAGGGCGTACGCCGCCGAGCTGGCCTTGACGACCGCGTCGGCCTCGTCGAGGACGACGGCCGAGGACCGGAGAACGGACAGGACGGTGTCCACGCCCGGCGGAAGCACCGGGTCCGTGTGCAGAGAAGTGCGGGTCGGGCGCTTCTGGTCCCGCTCGCTCCAGCGGAACGCGAGCATGGCGATCACGCCGGTGAGCACCCCGGCGATCGCTGCCGCTGCGGCGACCGCCGCGTTCACGTCCATGCACCCAGGTTAGGCATGGGGTACGACATCACCACAGCCGTCGAGGTGCGAGCTCGAACACTCGTCGCCCAGAGTTCACCTAGGAGCTAGCAATGGTTCATTTAGGGTGACGGAAACGGACGCGTACAGGCCGGAACGTGGGAGCGTGGGGTGCGAAGCGCCGGTTTCCGGACGGCCGATTCTGGCCGGTGGGGCGCGCGGGCCCCTGCCCGGCAGCCCTGAAGGACACGTAAGAGAGGGATCCCTGATGCGGGACGCGTACCACGAGGAACTGGACTCGATCGGCGACGGTCTGGTGGAGATGGCCCGGCTGGTCGGGTCGGCGATCGGGCGCGCCACGACCGCCATCCTCGACTCCGACCTGAAGCTCGCCGAGAGCGTCATCGAGGGCGACCAGAAGGTCGACGACCTCCAGCACGACCTGGAGGCCCGGGCCATAGCCCTGCTGGCCCGCCAGCAGCCGGTGGCCACGGATCTCCGTATCGTCGTCACCTCGCTCCGTATGTCGGCCGACCTGGAGCGCTCTGGCGACCTGGCCCAGCACGTCGCGAAGCTCGCCCGCCTCCGCTTCCCGGAGCGCGCGATCCCGCACGACCTGCACGCGACGATCCTCGAGATGGGTCAGCTCGCGCAGCGCCTGATGGCGAAGGCGGCCGAGGTGATCATCACGAAGGACGTCGACCTGGCGATGCAGCTGGAGGCGGACGACGACGAGATGGACCTGCTGCACCGCACCCTGTTCCAGCACCTGCTGGACGACCGCTGGAAGCACGGCATCGAGACGGCGGTGGACGTCACCCTCCTCGGCCGCTACTACGAGCGGTACGCCGACCACGCGGTGGCGGTCGCCAAGCGCGTGGTGTTCCTGGTGACGGGCGAACACGCGGACGAGCTGCAGGCCGACATCCAGCCGGTGGCGGGGGTCGAGGGGGCGTAAACCGGAGGGGCGGGGCGTGAACCCGGGAGGCGGGGCGTGCGGGCGCCACAGTGCGCCGTTGATGCGCCCAGGGGAACGGGCATGCAATGGGCAAAGGCACCAGCCTCTAGGCCTCCAGGAGGACTCATGGCAGAAGCCCCCACCACGCCCGACCCGACGCGGGAACGCGAGACGGACCAACCCGCCGAGATCAGGACCCTCCCGCTCTTCGGTGCATGCGGCTGCGGCTCGGGCTGCGGCTGCGGCTGCCAGTCGGGCAATCCTTGCCAGTGCGGTTGACTGCTGACGACTGGGTTCTATGGCGGTTTGGTACGCCGGTTTTGCATGACGGTCTTGTACGGCGGTCGCGTACGGCTGTTTCGTATGGCTGTCTTGTACGGCGGTGAAAGGGTCCCGGTGATTGTGCCGGGGCCCTTTGTCCGGGTGGGGGTGGGGGGCGGGCTGCTGGGCCGAACTCCTTTGCGGATGGCTCCGGTTGGGTGTGCACACCGTGGGGTGGGGTCGGGGAAGGCAGGTTCGGCAGCGAGGCGCAGGAGCACCGTCTCGACTCCCGGAGCCTGCGCTTGCCGCTCTGTGAGCTGGGTGTGCCCAGCGGCATCTGCCGCCAGGCTTCAGACCGCCTCGACACTCGTGTGGCGCCAGACGGCCCAGTCACCGGGTGGTCGGAAGTCCGCGTCCCGGGGCGGTGGTCTCGGGCTGAAGTGTCGGGCGAGGCCCGGTGATGCGGGTGACGGTGACGACGATGGTGACGAGACCCGGTACGCCGTGGCGGGTCAGGTGAGATTCCACCGCCGCTCGGACGTTGTCGTGGATGTCGCGTGCGGTGTCCACAGCGCGGCGGTTTTCGTTGCACACGCAGCGGACTTCGACGTGCCAGGCCCCAGTGCGGGCACCGCGTTCGGCCCGGATGCCGGCCTCGGGCAACGGTGCCAGGGAGCCTAGAGCCTGCTGGACCCTGGTGGCGGCGCCGGCCAGCGACTGGCGGAGGGTGGGCTGCAGTTCGGCCACCCCGGGGACCGCCAGCGCCGCTCGGGCTGCGGTCCGCTCCACGCCGGTGGTGTCGGTGGCGGTCATCGTCCACTCCCGTTTCGCGGTGGGGCTTCGGCGGGCGCTGGAGGCTTCAAGAGCTTCAGTACGGACACGATGTCGAGGTCGATGCTGCTCACAGCCAGGCCGAGTTCGTGCCGGGTGGCGTACGCGACGGCCCGGCGCACCTCGGCGGCTCGGTCGGGCAGGGGCTGGTCGAGGGTCATGGCGAGGTTCATGGCGATGGTCACCCCGGTTCCGCCCTCGTCAGGGGTCAGGCGGCAGCTTGCCGCGCGCACTCCGGGGACGCGGTCTGCGGCCCGGCGCAGGATCTTCGCCACCGTGGTCTCGGCGATCCGCAGGTCTCGTTCGGGATCGTCCAGCGGCAGCATCCGTCCGAGCCGTGCCTCGGCGCGCACCGCGCGTACAACCCGGTCCGCGACGGTGCGGGCGCTGGGGCGTTCCGCACGGAGGGCGTGGGTGGTGCGGTCGAGCGCTTTCAGCCCTTCGATCGCCTGTCGGCAGAACGGGCAGCCTGCCAGGTGGGGATCGGCCTGTCCGGTGCGGGCGTATTCCCAGACGTGGCTGACCAGGCGCCCGCAGGGCAGCCGTTCGTCCCCGACGAGCCGGGCCGCGTCGGCGTCCCGGTGCAAGGGCGTCGGCACCCGGCGCGCTGCTGTGGCACGCGCGTCGTCTAGCGCCATGAGGCCATCTCCTTCATCAGGGTGCGCCGTGCCCGGAAGAGCCTGCCGCGTACGGTCGGTTCGCTCTCGCCCACCACCTGTGCGATCTCTGCATACGACATCCCGTGCAGTTCCCGCAGGATCCAGCAGGCGCGCTGAGCGGACGGGAGGTTCCCCAGCGCCTGGGCCAGCGCCTGCGTGGCGGCCTCGCTCTCGGCGGCACGTGCGGGTTCGCCCTCGGGTCCGTGGGCCGTCGGCTCGGGAACGGCGTTCAGGGACACGGGAGGTGCGTGACCCCGCAGGACGTTGAGGCACCGGTTGGTGACGATGCGGTACGTCCATGTGCTGAACGTGGCATCCCCGCGGAACTCCGGGAGCCGCCGCCATGCGCTGATGAGGGCGTCCTGGACCGCCTCTTCGGCGTCCGGGAGGTTGCCCAGCATGTGGTACGCCAGTGCCAGCAGCGGTCCGCCGTGGCGGTGGACGAGTATGGCGAACGCGTCCTCGTCGCCTTCCGCTGCCCGGGCGACCAGGAGACCGTCGTCCAGTTCGTCGAGGGCACCGCCGGTGTCGCCGATCCGCTCTGCCGAGGCCGCAGGCGAACCGGCGGACGGGCCCTCCACTCGCCGGGGTGGCGAGAGCGTTCTGCGGGCATTCGTATTCACTGTTCGTTTCCCGCGTGATCCATGCCGTGGAAACCGGTGACCGCTCCTCATCCGGTCTTGCCTGACAGCGCGGTCCGCCCGCGTCCCCCTCAGCGAGTCCAGGCGACTCACGTAAACAAGCGTGACGATTTCATCCCTTTTGCGTCCAATTCTACGACGGGCGCTGAGCCGGTGTCCGTATCCCCCTCGATGAGGAGAACGCCATGACGGACACGACATCGCGTCCAGTCACCGAAAGGCGCCGGGCCGACGAGAGCACGGCACAGCAAGACCAGAAGGGCGGCCTCCGTTCACCGGAGAGCCGTGGGCGGACCACGATCGCGGACAGCGTCGTGGAGAAGATCGCCGGGATGGCGACCCGTGAGGTTCCGGGCATCCACAACCTCGGTACCGGTATGGCGCGGACCATCGGGGGTGTCCGCGAGCGGATGCCCGGCGGACAGCCCAGCGTCACCCGCGGGGTGCACGTCGAGGTGGGCGAGCATCAGGCGGCCGTGGACCTCGAAGTGGTCGTCGACTACGGCTTCCCCATCGCCGACGTCGCCGCGGGCGTCCGGATCAGTGTCGTCTCGGCCCTGGAACGCATGACGAATCTGGAAATCGTCGAGGTGAACGTGGCCGTCGACGACATAGACCTGCCCGAGGACGAGGAGGGGCAAGAGGGCGCGGAACAGCGGGTGGAGTAGCCCCCGGTTCCGTCTCCGCCCTTGCTGTGCCGCCGCTACGCGGACGACCAGGGGGACGACGTGAGAAGGGTGAATGAAGGATGAATGCGACTGTGGTCGGGCTCATGACCGGCCTGGCACTGGGTTTCGCAGGCTATTTCGGCGGCTTCGGGGCTTTCGTCGTGGTGGCGGTCGTGGGCCTGGCCGGCCTGATCGTCGGCCGGCTGGTGCGTGGCGATGTGCATGTCTCCGACTACGTGCGCGCCCGCGACAGCCGACGGCCCCGGGAGACCTTCGAACGCCCACGGAGCTCCGCAGGGCGCCGGGAGACCTTCGAACGCCCACGGAGGGCTCCCGCGGCAGCCCCCCGCCCTGAACAAAGGACGCGGGTGCGGTGAGCAGCGCCCCCGGCAGTCCAGGTGGCAGGGGTACGAATACCCTCCCGCCCCCCGCCCGGCGGGGCGCGACGCTGATCCCCGACACCGTGGTGGCCCGCATCACGGTCCGGGCGGCGCGTGAAGCCCTCACCCGGCACGCGGGGGCGTCCACCGCACGCCTCGGCCTGGGGACTCCGCGCGCCACTGCCAGCGTGCACGAGGGCTCGGCCCGCCTCGACGTGTCCCTGGACCTGCCCTATCCCGTCGACATCGCGCAGGCCGGAGGCGAGATCCGGCACTACATCACCGAACGGGTCTCTCACCTGACCGGCCTGCGGGTCGACGACATCACCGTGTCCGTCCACCGGCTCGTCCCCGGCGAGAGCCTGAGACGGAGACGAGTCCACTGACCCGGCGGAACCACGCCACGACAGGATGATCATGACCTCCCGCAACCCGAGTGCCCCGCAGGACCCCGCGGGCACCCCGCGCGCCGGGCCGGACACCACGGCGGCACCCAAGACTTCGGAAGCACCGGCTGCACCGGCAGAGAGTCCGGAGCCCGCGGAACCCCCGCGCCGACAGGCGCCGGTGGAAGAACCGTCCCGCCGTCCATGGGGAGTGCGCCGCGCCACGGCTGCCGTGGCCGCCGCGCTGCTCCTGCTCGGCGCGGGCGCGCTGCTCTTCGAAGCCGTGTGGATACGCACCGGGCATGACGCGACTGCCTGGTGGAAGCGGCTGACCGACGAGTTCGCCACCCGCCCGGTGGACGACGTCTGGATTCTCACCGGCGCCGCCGTCGCGGCCGCGCTGGGACTGTGGCTGGTTGTTCTGGCTCTCACCCCTGGCCTGCGCCGCCGACTGCCCTTGCGGGTCCCTGCCGACAGCCACGGGCGCACAAGTGCCGAACTCGACCGCAAGGGTGCGGCGCTGCTGCTGCGCGACGCCGCCATGCGAGTCCCGGGCGTCTCTGCGGCACGCGTGCGGGTGAGCCGACGTCACGTCAAAGTCCGTGCCGATGTGAGCTTCCGCGATCCGGCCGAAATCAAGGACGAACTCACCGACGCCGTGCGGCGTGAAGAACACGACCGACTGGCCCTGGCCCGACCGCCGCGGCCGACGGTCCTCATACGCCCCGGCCCGACCTGACAACCCGCCCGGAACCAGCACACCGACAGTCAGGGGAGAGACGATGAAGAAACACACCACAACCAACCGCGTTCTCCTCGCCCTGCTCGGACTCGTACTCCTGGGCGGCGGCCTCCTGGTGCTCGCCGGCGGCGCCGACATCTACCGGCGCTGGAACCTCTCGCCTCCCGCCGACTGGCCGCTGACCACCCCGCAGGACGTCCTGATCCCGCGCGCCGACCAGGCAAGCTGGCCCGATCAGGGCTGGTGGTGGCCCACGGCCATCGCAGCCCTGGCCCTGCTCATGCTCCTCGCCCTGGTGTGGCTGCTGTCCCAGATCCCATGGCGACGCCCCCGCGCACTGCCCGTCTCGGACACGCCCGAGCAAGCCGTAGCCGTCAGCGACCACGTACTGGCCGACGCCCTCACCACAGACCTCGGCCTGCTGCCCGGCACCCGGCGGGCCCAGGCCCACATCCACGGGCCCAGCGCTCGCCCGCAGGCCCGGATCGACCTCACCCTCAACCCCGGCAGCGCCCCGGCGCAGCTGCTGGAAGACATACACGACGCGGTAGAACGCACCCGCCGATCCGTCGGCTGGAACGAACTCCCCACACACGTCCACCTGCACGTCGCCCGCCACGGAACACACCGAGCCGAATGAGGACACACATGCTGCTCCGGCTTCCGCCGCGCCTGGCGGGTCAACTGCGGATCACACGGCTGCGCTGTCAAAGACCCCCGGGCGCTGCAGGCTCGGCCCCCGGACCGGAAGGAGACGTGACGGCGGCCGCCGTCACGACCGAGATCCAGCCGGCCCAGGCCGGCAGTGTGCCCCAGGGACGCTCCTTTGCCGGATCACCGTGCGTGAATGCTGTTCAGGGTGCGCTTCAGCCGAAGCAGACCAGACTGATACGTAGGGGTGCCTGGCACAGGACCCGTCCGCGGGCTGCCCACCCTTTCGCCGTTGACCCGAGAAGCATCGGTCGCACTGAAAACAGTAAGAAGGCGAAATCATGAGTGAACCGAACAAGGCCGGGCTGGCTGCCGCCTTGGCCGGTGGCTACGTACTGGGCCGCACCAAGAAAGGGCGGATGGCCCTCACCGCGGCAGCGCTCCTGCTGGGCAGGAGCCTGCACCCACGGGAACTCGTCGCCGGGGGCATCCGCAAGATCGGCGGCATACCGCAGGACGGAGAATCGGGCGAGCAGGACCCTGGCGACATCGTGCAGGCGGGCCGCGAAGTGGTGTCGGCCGTCGCAAACCGTCGCCTGACCGCTTTCACCACCGCCCTGCACGAGCGCACTCTCTCGCTGAACGGGGAGACGGATGAGGAGGCCGCCGAGGACACGGACGGCGAGCCGGAGGAAGAGTACGACGAGGAAGCCGACGAGGAAGCCGACGAGGAAGCCGCGGAAGACGGGTCAGGGAAGCCGAGTCGGCAGCGCTCGCGCAGGCGGGATTCCGGTTCGGCGAAGCAGCAGTCCGCGGCAGGAAAGAACGCACCCAAGAAGAAGGCGGAAGCCAAGGGGCCCCAGAAGAAGTCCTCGCCGGCCCGGAAACCCGGTGCGAGGAAGAGCGCATCCGCCAAGAAGTCGACCTCACAGTCTCAGCGGGAGGGGTGACCTGAGATGGCAACGGACCAGAAGACCACAGCGGACCAGACTGCGCTGGCGCTTCTCAAGGAGGAGCTCGGTCAATATCTGGGCGCCCAGGTGAAGCACCTGGCACGGAAGGCGGGAGACAAGCTGGCGGACACCAAGGACCACCTCGCCGACGCCGCCGAGGAACGCGGAGGGGCCCTCCCCAAGATCGGCTCCCGCCTGCTCCACGGAGAGTCGCCGACGGGGGCCGTTGTCAAGGAGAAGGCCCAAGAGGTCACCAGCGGGGTCGCAGGCAAAGTCAAGGAAGCGGTTTCCGGCGGCGGCGCGGACGAAGGCGACCAGTCCGCCGACACCAAGGCCACGAACATCGTTGAGATGATTGACGTGGGGGTGCCGCTGCGCACCGCCTACGACCACTGGACGGAGTATGAGAGCTTCAGCCGCTTCACCAAAGGCGTGCGGGAAGCCTCACGCGGTGACGAAGCCACCAGCGAGTGGACCGTCAAGATCGGACCGTCGACCCGCAAGTGGAAAGCGACCGTCCGGGAACAGGTGCCGGACGACCGCATCGTATGGACTTCGGAAGGATCTCAGGGCACCACACAAGGAGCCGTCAGCTTCCACGAGATCGCTCCCACGCTCACCCGGATCATTCTCGTCGTGGTGTATTACCCGTCCGGGATTGTGGAGAAGACCGGAAATGTCTGGCGGGCGCAAGGCCGGCGGATGCGGCTGGACTTCAAGAACTTCCAGCGGTACGTGACGTTCGCGGGCGAGGAGGTCGAGGGCTGGCGCGGCGAGATTCGAGACGGCGAGGTCGTTCGCACACACGAAGCGGCCATTGCCGAGGAAGAGGAAGACGAGGAAGAAGAGGGACAAGAGGAAGAGGAAGAGGCAGAGGAAGGAGAGGAGGAGGAAGAGTAGGGTCCTGCCGGCTCCTTACTCCGCCTTTCCTTTCATGAGCGATGCACGGCGGCGCGACGCGACTGCAGGGCGCCTGGGTGCCTTCGCACCCCGCCTGGCACCGCGCTTCGCGGTGCCGCCGGCCTGGGCATCGGCTTTCGGGGCTGTATCACCCGCGACGCCACCCGTTTCTTCCGCGACGGCACCCTCGGCACCTTCGCTGACGCCCTTCACCGTCTCCTCGGCTCCCTCGGCGACCTCCCCGGCACCCTCACCGACGTCTGCCACCGCTTCGCCGGCGCCTTCGCCCATATCCCCGGCGGCCTTGCCCGCCCCCGCGCCCACATCCTCCGTGGCCTTGCCTGCCCCCGCGCCCACATCCTCCGTGGCCTTGCCTGCCCCCGCGCCGATGTCCTTGACGCTCCGGCCGGCGCCCGCACCGACCTCTTCCACCGCGTCGCTCGCACCGCGACCGAGTTCGCCGACGGCCTCCCCCGCACCTCGTCCGACTTCGCGAACCGCAGATCCGGCCGACGAGGTGACGTGCTCAAGGATCTCCGGATTGCGGTCGATCGTCTCCAGCACGCGGCTCACGACGGTGACCACATTGTCGAGGCGGACCTTGAGCAACGCCTGCGCCTCAACGCCCTTGATGTCGAGTTTCACCCGGCCCAGCATCACGTCCACGCCGACGTTGAGCTTCAGCAGATCGAGCACTTCGGCCTGGAGCGACACCCGTGCCCGGAGGTCCTCGACCTCGAGATCGATCTCGTCGACCTTGAGGATCGGCACATCCAGCAGTACATCCGGATCCTCGCGCGATCCGACCAACGGCCCCTCGGCGACCTCCTCGGGCTCCTCCGACTCTTCGCTGATCTCCGCGTCGTCGTCCATGTGACCCCCTCCAGCGTCAGTAAGGACGGTCCTATTCGGTATGTACAAGCCTAAAGCGGGCAGATCTGCCTGTCAGACGGTGAGGGGGTCGGCTCACCCTCCGCAGGGATCTGGTGATGGGTCCAGATCCGGTTCAACTCCTGTCGGCAATACAGCGAATGCAGGCTGAAATGAACACGAGGATGACTCCGATCCAGCGGTTGCGGGGGGCTGCATTCCGGCCGCAAGCCTCGGGCCACTGAGGTCCCAGAGAGGTCCCAGGCCGCGAAAATGCCCCCGACTCGCGCCGTTTGCGCAGGTCGGGGGCATGATCACAAAGGCTACTTCTTCTTGCCCTGGTTCTTGACCGCCTCGATCGCCGCCGCAGCCGCCTCCGGGTCGAGGTACTTGCCGCCCGGGGTGACCGGCGTGAAGTCGGCGTTGAGTTCGTAGTAGAGGGGGATGCCCGTCGGGATGTTCAGGCCGGCGATGTCCGCGTCCGAGATGCCGTCCAGGTGCTTGACCAGGGCGCGGAGGCTGTTGCCGTGGGCCGCGACCAGGACCGTGCGGCCCGCGAGGAGGTCGGGGACGATGCCGTCGTACCAGTACGGGAGCATGCGGACGACGACGTCCTTCAGGCACTCCGTGCGGGGGCGGAGCTCCGGGGGGATCGTCGCGTAGCGCGGGTCGTCCGACTGGGAGAACTCCGTGCCGTCCTCGAGCGCGGGCGGCGGGGTGTCGTACGAGCGGCGCCACAGCATGAACTGCTCCTCGCCGAACTCCGCGAGGGTCTGCGCCTTGTCCTTGCCCTGGAGGGCGCCGTAGTGGCGCTCGTTCAGGCGCCAGCTGCGGTGGACGGGGATCCAGTGGCGGTCCGCCGACTCCAGCGCGAGCTGGGCGGTGCGGATCGCGCGCTTCTGGAGGGACGTGTGGACCACGTCGGGGAGGAGGTCGGCGTCCTTCAGGAGCTCGCCACCGCGGACTGCCTCCTTCTCGCCCTTCTCGTTCAGGTTGACGTCCACCCAGCCGGTGAACAGGTTCTTCGCGTTCCACTCGCTCTCGCCGTGGCGGAGGAGGATCAGCTTGTACGGTGCGTCGGCCATGCCTCAGAGCGTAATCCACGCATTCGGGCCACAGGAGGCCCGCCCATCTGCCGGACAGTTGACGGGATCCGTTAATCGAGTGGCCGGGGAGGGCGCGGGTTTTGTAAGTTGCGCTTGCCCAACTGGGCACTTACATCCACATCGCCGCCGTGGGGGATCCCGATGTCGCTCGCCAGCCTGAGACGTGCCGTCCGGGAATCCGTCTCCGGGCTGCCCCGCGCGTTCTGGTGGCTGTGGACCAGCACCCTGGTCAATCGACTTGGGGCTTTTGTCGCTACTTTCATGGCTTTGTATCTGACGCTCGACCGCGGGTACTCCGCCTCGTACGCCGGTCTTGTCGCGTCCCTGCACGGGCTCGGCTCGGTCGTCTCCTCGTTGGGTGCCGGTGTGATGACCGACCGGCTCGGGCGGCGGCCCACGCTGCTGATCGCCCAGTCGTCCACCGCCGCCTCCGTCGCCCTCCTCGGCTTCATGCACGACCCGGTCGCCATCGCCGCCGTAGCCTTCCTCGTCGGGATGGCGTCCAACGCCTCCCGGCCCGCCGTGCAGGCGATGATGGCCGACATCGTGCGGCCCGAGGACCGTGTCCGGGCGTTCTCGCTGAACTACTGGGCCATCAACCTCGGGTTCGCCGTCTCCTCGATGGCCGCCGGGTTCATCGCCGAGTTCAGCTATCGCGCCGGGTTCCTGATCGAGGCAGGCATGACGGCGGTCTGCGCGGTGGTCGTGTTCCTGAAGCTGCCCGAGTCCCGGCCGCAGCGCACCTCCACCGAGAAGGCGGCGGACCGGGTCGGCCTCGGGACCGTTCTGCGCGACCGGCGCTACATGAGCGTGGTCGGCCTGTCCTTCCTCGTCGCCCTCGTCTTCCAGCAGGGGTCGGTCGGGCTGCCGGTCGCGATGGGTCGGGCCGGGTTCACGCCTGCCGACTACGGCATGGCGATCGCCGTCAACGGCGTCCTGATCGTCGCGCTGCAGATCCCGGTCACGCGGTTCATCGAGAGCCGGGATCCGCGGCGGCTGCTCGTGGTCTCGTCGCTCCTGGCCGGGTACGGCTTCGGGCTCACCGCGTTCGCCGGGTCGGTCGGGCTCTTCGCGCTCACCGTGTGCGTGTGGACGCTGGGCGAGATGGTCAACGCGCCGACCCAGACGGGCCTGGTCGTACGCCTCTCGCCCGTCCACGGCCGCGGCCGCTACCAGGGCATGTACACGCTGTCCTGGTCCCTCGCCGCGCTCGTCGCCCCGCTGATGTCCGGCCTGGTGATCGACCGGCTCGGCGCGGAGTGGCTCTGGGGGCTGTGCGCGGTCGTCGGCACGGTGGCCGGGGCCGGGTACGCGGTGCTGATGCGGCGGCTGCCGGCCCAGGAGCCGGCCGTCGCCGAGCCGCCAGCCACCGCGAGGCCCGAGGTCAGCGCGGCCTGACCACCGACGACAAGCCCCCTGCCTGCGCTTCGTTGCCGGTAGGGGGCTTGCTGCCGTGCTGGTGGATCAGAAGCTGACGTTCACGCCCGCCTGGTGGGGAAGCGCGCCGAGGGCGCCGCCGAGGGAGCCCAGGGCCGTCGCCTTGACGGAGTCGACCTCGGCCAGGAGGTCCGCGCTGCTGAGCGAGGTGGAGCCGACGGTGAGGCCGATCTGCGGGCTCAGGCCGCCGGAGACGGTGTCGAGCTCGGCGTCGGAGATCTCAGCGGTCTGAACCTGGGGAGCGGAGTTCATGAGGAAACTGCCCTTCACATGGAGGTGCACATGGGGGGAGCGGCCCGCGGGGGACAGAGAGCGGGGCGCGGTGCGCAGGATCAAACCACGGAGCGTGCCCGGCATCCAGTGCAAAGGCGCTCGTGGCAGGGCAGTTGAACGGCCGGGCGACCGAACCGTGTGCACACCCACACCAATTGGGGGCAGCTTCTCTACAGCAAACGGGTCACAGCGGGCCGACAGGTATGGCCCCCGGTGGCCGCGAACAGGACAACTCCGCACCAACAGAACCCGCCCGCACCGCGGTTGCGCAATCGCTGTGCAGATTCCGTCACGGGTGCATCCGGGCGCCCTTCAGCACCTTGTCCACCGCGTTCCTGGGCCCGTGCACCGCCAGCCCCACCACGTCCAGCTCCTGAGTCCGCACGGCCCGCACGGCCGCCCGGTTGTCCCGGTCGTTGCCGGTCGCGAAGAGGTCGGAGGTGAAGACCGCCCGCGGAAGCGCCCGGGACAGCGCGCGTGCGTGCGCCGCCTTCAGCGTCTCCTTCGTACCCTCGAAGACCAGCACCGGCTGGCGGAACATCGGGAGGTAGCCCACGCCGTCGGCGTCCTCGTAGGGCTCGCCGATCACCTCGGGGACCGTGGGGCCTAGGCCGCTGACCAGGAACGCTGTGACGTTCAGCCGCTGCCAGGGCTCCAGGTCCTCCCGCAGCAGGACGGCGATCTTGGTGTCGAAACGGACGGTCTCAGTACTCGTGCTGCTCATGCATCGAGACTGCCGAGCGTCGTACCACGTCGTCTTGTACGTTCTTTGCATGGCCCCGCAGCGTCCTCGGCCGGAAGTGTCCGCCTGGCGGCCCCGCATCCCCGGTGTCGTGGAGGTCTTCCACGCGCACTTCACCGAGTACGCCTACCCGATGCACGTGCACGAGGCCTGGACGCTGCTCATCGTGGACGACGGGGCCGTACGGTACGACCTCGACCGGCACGAGCACGGGACCCCGCACGACACGGTCTCCCTCCTGCCGCCGCACGTCCCGCACAACGGCTCCCCCGCCACCCCGCACGGATTCCGCAAGCGCGTCCTCTATCTCGACGACACGCACATCTCCGACGAGCTCATCGGGGCCGCCGTCGATCAGCCCGACCTCCGCGATCCCGTGCTGCGGCTGCGCGTCGGCCAGTTGCACACCGCCCTCGCGCTCGCCGGGGACGAGCTGGAGGCCGAGAGCAGGCTGACGCTCGTCGGCGAGCGGCTGCGCTCCCACCTGCGGCCGCGCACCACTGCCGAGGCCCCCCGTCCCGACCCCGTGCTCGCCCGCCGCCTGCGCGAACTCCTCGACGAGCGCGTCGTCGACGGCCTCACCCTCGACGAGGCCGCGGGACTCGTGCACGCCCATCCCGCCCATCTGGTACGCGCGTTCAGTACCGCCTACGGCATCGCCCCGCACCAGTACCTCAACTCCCGCCGCGTCGACCGCGCCCGCCGGCTCCTCCTCGACGGCCGGCCGCCGGGCGAGGTCGCCTCCGCCACCGGGTTCTTCGACCAGTCCCATCTCACCCGGCACTTCAGGAAGTTGGTGGGCGTGACGCCGGGGCGGTATGCGAAGACGGTGTAAACCGGTGGGGTTTCAGGTAGCGGCGACCGTAGTGTCCGCCGCATGGACTGGTACCGCTGGCAGGACGCCTACGACTCCCCCGATTCCGGCCTCGGGCAGCGCCTCGCCCTCGTCCAGGACCGGATCCGTGCCGCCCTGGACGAGGCACCGCCGGGACCGCTGACGGCCGTGAGCCTGTGCGCCGGGCAGGGGCGGGACCTGATCGGGGTGCTGGCCGGCCATCCGCGCGGGGCCGAAGTCCGGGCGCGTCTGGTCGAGTTGGACGAGCGGAACGTCGCGGCGGCCCGGACCGCGGCGCAGGCGGCCGGGCTGCCAGGCGTCGAAGTCCTCGCCGGGGACGCCTCGTTGACCGACCACTACGCCGATCTCGCCCCGGCCGACCTCGTCCTCGTCTGCGGTGTCCTCGGCAACATCACCGACGCCGACGTCGAACGCACCCTCGACCACTGCACGCGGCTGTGCCGCACGGGCGGCACGGTGGTGTGGACGCGCAACCGCAAGGCCCCCGACCTCGTCCCGCAGGTCTGCGCCTGGCTGGAGGAGCGCGGGTTCGAACGCCGGTGGCTGTCCGAGCCCGCACGCGCCCAGGCCGTCGGCGCCCACCGCTACACCGGCGAACCCCGCCAACTCCCGCTCGGGGAGCACATGTTCGACTTCATCGGCTACGACACCCTTCGCCGCGCCTGAGTCACAGCCCGCGCTGGGCCTCGTAGAGGTTCCGGGGCCGCACCGCGTCCGTCGTGGGATACAGCTCCAGGCGCGCGTGCAGATCCCCGGCGAAGTCGGGCACGTCGATCTGGTCGAACTCCCTGACCTCGTTGACGCCGACCGTCGCGGAGTACGGGGCCAGCCCGTCGATCTTCACCAGGCCCGCCCTGCCGTTCGTCACGCGGACGTTCCAGTGCGCGAAACGGGCGCCGTAGAGGGGCCCCGCGATCGCGTCGCCGCCGTGCCGGCCGTTGTTGTCGACGGTGATGTCGGTGCGGACGTTCGCGAAGGGCAGGCCGCGGTGGCTGTCGAACGTGCCCATCCGCATGTCGCCGCGGGACCAGACGTTGTACGAGGACAGGCCCTCCACGTTGATGCCGTGCAGCTGGGTGTCCGCGGGGGCCGGGACCGTGCGCTCCTCGATCGTGAAGTCCTCGATCAGGTTGTCGTGCGAGCCCTCGCGGCAGAAGTAGGGATGGTGCTCGCCACGGCCGCCGACCCGGGTGCGGAGCAGGGTGCAGGAGGACGCGGCCACCAGACCGAAGCCGTTGTCCACGTCACGGACCGCGACGTCGTCCACCCAGCAGTCGTACGTGCACTGCAGCGCGACCCCGTTGTAGCCCTTGTCGAGGAGGTGCGGGGACTGCGGCGTGGGAATCATCTGCAGGGTGAGGCCCTCCACTCCCGAGCCCGTCAACTCCCTTACATGCGTGGTGAACTGGGGGTTCCATTCGGGGCGCAGGTCCAGCGGGAGCGGGCGTTCCAGGGTGACGGTCCGGCCGTGGACGTGTGCGATGCGGACGGGCCACTCGTAGGGGACGTACGAGAGCAGCTTGGTCTTGTCCTCCCAGGAGTACGCCGCCGGGCCGGGGCCGCCCCCCGACATGTGCTGGAGGAGGGTGTGGGCCGGGTCGTCGGCGAGGCGGAGCAGGACCAGGTCGCCCGGGCGCAGCCGGGAGGGGTGCGCGACCTTCACGGACCAGGAGCCCTGCCGCGCGGGCTCGACGGCCGTCAGCGTCTCCCACTCGTCCCGCTTGTTGCCGGTCCAGCCCTCGAAGGGCCAGTCCTGCGCCCTGATGGCGGCGACGAGTGAGTCCCAACGGGCCCTCGGCGCCAGCCAGATGAGGCCGCCCGCCCAGGACCAGGACGACTTGGTGCCGCCGTAGCGGGAGCCGTAGACGCCGATCAGTTCGGTGAGGTTCTTGGTGGCATAGAGCGTCGTACGGCCGCTGCCGGCGCCGCGCAGCACGACGTTGTCGTGTCCGATCCGGATCACGTCGTCGATGCGGAAGGTGCCGGGCGGGATGGTGACCGTGCCACCGCCGGCCCTACCGGCGGCGGCGATGGCACGGTTGATCGCGGGGGCGGAGTCGGTCGCGAGGCCTGCCACGGCTCCGTGGTCGCGTACGTCGGCCACGACGGGGCGGCGGGGGAAGCGCGCCGCCCCGCCACGGCAGCCGGCCCGGCCGACGTACGGGATCTGCGGGTGGGTGAAGGGGGTGCGGGTGAACTCCCGCCAGAGGGAAGGGACTTCGCCTTGGTGGAGTGCCTGGGGGACGGGGACCGCCAGGGCCAGGGCACTGCCGAGCAGGGTCCGTCTGGTGAGGTGCGCGTTGCCCATGTCCGTCCGTCCTCCCATGGGAACTTTCATGGATGTGAACGACGTTCAGAATCGCGATGGCGGTGAGCATGCCACGAAGCCCCCTCCCTGCGGAAGGGGTTGAACAAGAGGACAGTCAGAGGTCGTTCAGGTCATCCAGACGGGCGCTGGGTCAGATGAGTGAACGCGTCGAGATTCCGCGTCGACTCCCCGCGCGCCACCCGCCACTCGTACTCCTTGCGGATCGCGGACGCGAAACCGAGTTCCAGGAGCGTGTTGAAGCTGCCGTCCGCCGCCTCCAGGACCTGGCCGAGCAGACGGTCGATCTCGTCCGGGGTGACGGCGGCCAGGGGGAGCTTGCCCGCGACGTAGACGTCGCCGAGTCGGTCGACGGCGTAACTCACGCCGTACAGCTTGAGGTTGCGCTCCAACAGCCAGCGGTGGACGCCGGACTCGTTCTCGTCGGGGTGGCGGATGACGAAGGCGTTGAGGGAGAGGGAGTGCCGGCCCACGAGGAGGGAGACCGTCGTCGACAGCTTGCGGGTGCCGGGGAGATTCACCACGTAGTTGCCGGGTGCGGGGCTCTCCCACTCGAGCTCGGCGTCCTTCAGGACTCCCTCGATCACCTGGGCCGCCTTCTGCGCATCAGCCATGGTGGGAGCGTACGCGACGCCGGTACGACTGCATCGCGGCCGTGTAGACGTCCGCCGTCGCGGCGGCCGCGGTGTCCCAGCCGAAGGACTGCGCGTGCCGCGCGGCGGCTCCGCCCACCCGGGACGGGAGCGTCGGGTCGTCGGCGAAATCGCTCAGTACGCGCGCGTAGTCGGCGGGATCGTGGCCTCGTACGAGGAAACCCGTCTGTCCGTCGCGCACGGCCACCGGCAGTCCGCCGACCGCCGCGGCGAGCACCGGCGTCCCGGCCGCCTGCGCCTCTATGGCGACCAGGCCGAACGACTCGCTGTAGGACGGCATGACGAGGACGGAGGCGGCCCGGAACCAGTCCGCGAGCTGGTCCTGGTCGACGGGCGGACGGAAGCGGACCACGTCCGCGATGCCCAGCCGCGCCGCCAGCTTCTGCAGGCCCTCGGGCTTGGCGAGACCGCTGCCGCTGGGCCCGCCGACGATCGGCACGACGATCCGGGAGCGCAGTTCGGGGCGCTCGTCGAGCAGGACGGCGACCGCGCGCAGGAGCACGTCCGGCGCCTTCAGGGGCTGGATGCGGCCCGCGAACAGCGGCACCAGCGCGTCCTGCGGGAGGTCGAGGCGGGCACGGGCGGCCGCGCGGCCGTCGGCCGGGCGGAAACGGTCGAGGTTGACGCCCGGGTGCACCACGGCGACCTTGCCGGGGTCGGCGCTGTAGTGGTGCACGAGTTCGTCGGCCTCCTCCGCGGTGTTCGCGATGAGGCGGTCGGCCGCTTCGACGATCTGGGTCTCGCCGATCACACGGGCGACGGGCTCGGGGGTGTCGCCGTCGGCCAGGTTGGCGTTCTTGACCTTGGCCATGGTGTGCATGGCGTGCACCAGGGGGGCGCCCCAGCGCTGGGCGGCGAGCCAGCCGACGTGGCCGGAGAGCCAGTAGTGCGAGTGGACCAGGTCGTAGTAGCCGGGCCGGTGGCCGGCCCAGGCCTGCATCACGCCGTGCGTGAAGGCGCACAGCTGGGCCGGCAGCTCCTCCTTGGCGAGACCCTCGTAGGGGCCCGCGTCGATGTGGCGGACGAGGACGCCCGGGGCCAGCTCGACGGTCGGGGGAAGGACGGCCGTGGTCGCGCGCGTGAAGATCTCGACCTCGATGTTGATCGCGGCGAGGCGCTGCGCGAGCTCCACGATGTAGACGTTCATGCCGCCCGCGTCGCCCGTGCCGGGCTGGTGCAGCGGTGAGGTGTGCACGGACAGCATGGCGACGCGGCGGGGGCGGCGGTGGAGCCTGAGCCGCGGGGGCGCCGTCTGGGAGCGTCGCCCGAGCCTGCTGACGTACTGGCTCACGTGGCGTTCCTCCTTGTGCGGGCATGCCTGACGGAGGGTGCGGGGCATCCTCCAAGGGCGGCAACGCCGGAGGGAGGGGTTCCCATTCCTGGGGCGATGGTTTTTACCGAGGCATTACCGGGTGTCGCTCAACCGTTCGAGGCTGGAATGCGTAGGGCTCGGGACGGAACGGGCGCACTCACGAGCGCCGGCCGGCACCCATCAGCCCGTCCGGCGTGTGAGGACGAGGCCGTTCAGGCCGATACGGGGGCCTGGGTGCGGAGCCCCCAGGGACGGGCACCACCTACCCTCGTACCCATGACAGCCCGCGCAGCCCACCGCCCCGTGGGCACGGTCACGCGCGGAACGACCAACCCGAACCGCCTACGCCGTATGGACCGCTGGATCACAGCGACCCACGGCCCCGAACTCCGCCGCGCCACCGACCCCGTCGCCGTCGACCTCGGGTACGGGGCGGCGCCCTGGACCGCGGTGGAGCTACTCGGCCGCCTCCGCACGGCAGCGCCCCACGCGCGCGTGGTCGGCATCGAGATCGAACCGGCGAGGGTCGCGGCGGCGAAGCGGTACGAGCGCGACGGCCTCGTCTTCCGGCACGGCGGCTTCGAGATCCCGATCCCCCGGCGCCCCCTGCTGATCCGCGCGGCGAACGTGCTGCGGCAGTACGAGGAGTCCGAGGTCGCCGAGGTGTGGCAGCGCCTGTGCGCCCGCCTGGCCCGCCCGACGGAGTCCTCCCGCGGCGGGCTGCTGGTCGAGGGGACCTGCGACGAGATCGGGCGCCGGCACGTGTGGGTCGCGCTCGGCCCGGAGGGGCCGCGGACGGTCACCTTCGCGACCCGACTCGGCTCCCTGCAGCGCCCGTCGGACCTCGCCGAGCGGCTCCCCAAGGCGCTCATCCACCGCAACATCCCCGGCGAACCGGTGCACGCCTTCCTGCGCGACTTCGACCGTGCCTGGTCCGCCGCCGCGCCCTACGCCTCGTACGGCGCCCGCCAGCGCTGGATCCGCGCGGTGCGGGATCTGACGTCCGACTGGCCGGTGACGGACGGGCCCGGGCGGTGGCGGCAGGGCGAAGTGACCGTGACGTGGGAGGCGTTGGCGCCCCGCGGTTGACCCGCCGCCGCCCCGGACCGGTCCCGCACACGGCACCGCCCCCACCCCTGACCTGCGGGGAACGATCTTCGTGAGTTGTTCGTCACACAGGCGGGGAGATCGTCATGACCGGGAGGGAAAGGGGGGAGGCACGGAGAAGCGCTACCTCGGGTACGGCCTCTGCCACTTGGCAGTACGTCTGTCGCTCGGTAGTGCCTCTGTCGCTTTGTACGTCGGCGTGGCACGATCCCCCAGACGTAAGTTACTGACGGTAAATCAGGTTTGGGGGAAGCGTTATGGGTGCGGGCAAGCGCGGCCTGATCGCGACGGCCGTGACCGTGGTCTGCGCGGTCACCGTGCTGGCGGCACCGGGCACGGCGTTCGCGAGCCCAAGTCCCACGCCCTCCCCGAGCACGTCCCCCTCCGCCTCCTCGACCCCCTTGCCGGACAAGGACCTTGAGGCCGTCCGCGAGAAGCTCGACAAGCTCTACCACGACGCCGCGGTCGCCACGGACTCGTACAACGCGGCCGAGGAGAAGGCCCAGAAGCAGTCGGCCGCGATCGTCGACCTGGCGAAGAAGATCGTCAAGGGCCAGCAGAAGCTGGACGAGTTGAAGAAGCGGGCGGGCGCCGCGGCCGCCGCCCAGTACCGCACCGGCGGACTGCCCGACGAGGCCCAGCTGCTGCTCAGCGACGACCCGCAGGAGTTCCTCGACGGCGCGGGCCGGGTGCGGCAGGGCGAGCGCGCGACCAAGGGCCTGATCGGGGAAATGACCCGCACCCAGCAGGACTTGAAGCAGTACGCCGCCGACGCCGCCGACCAGTGGAAGAAGCTGGAGGCGGGCCGCAAGGCGAAGGACGCCGCCCGCAAGAAGATCAAGAAGCGGATCGCGGCCGCCGAGAAGCTCGAGGACCGGCTGGAGAAGAAGGAGAAGGAGCGCCTCGCCAAGCTGGAACAGGAGGCCGCCCTCAAGGCCCAGACCGCCTGGCTCGACTCCGGGATCCTCGACGAGATCAACAGCAAGGCGTCCGCACAGGGCAAGAAGGCGGTCGAGTTCGCCACGGGCCAGATCGGAAAGCCGTACGAATGGGGCGCCGAGGGCCCGGACACGTACGACTGCTCGGGGCTGACCTCACAGGCCTGGGCGGACGCCGGCCACGGCATTCCGCGCACCTCGCAGGAGCAGTGGAAGCAGCTGAAGCACATCGCCGTCAAGGACATGCGGCCCGGCGACCTGATCATCTACTTCGACGACGCCAGCCATGTCGGGATGTACATCGGCGACGGCGCGATCGTGCACGCCCCGCGCCCCGGGCGGACGGTGACGATCACGGGCGCCGGCTCGATGCCGATCCTCGGGGTGGTACGGCCGGACGCGTAGGGAGGGTGGCCGATCGGACCGCAGGGACGGGCAGTCCGGCCGGGCGCGTACCGACAGGCAGTCGGACCGGACACGTACAAACAGGCAGTCGGGTCGGGCCGTAGGGACAGACGGTTGGGGCCGGACGCGCACAGACAGGCAGTCGGACCGGACGCACACAGACCGGCAGTCGCACCGGACGCGTACCGACAGGCAGTCGCACCGGACGCGTACCGACAGGCGATCGGGCCGGACACCTACGGACAAACAGTCGGGGCCGGACATCTGCGGACAGACGGTCGGGACAGGGCGTTTGAGAGCCCGGTCACGTGACCCACTGCACCCCGAACACCCCGGCAAACCCACGGGAGACGTGACGTTCGTCATTCTCCCCCCAGGCCCCTCCTGTCCAACTGCGGTAGGGATCGCGGCATATGACTCTGGCGTGTCTCCAAGCAGCGTGTCTCACGCCATTCCTTTACAGCACCGCCACCCGCTATGGTCCCGGTCGGTGGATCGAGATCTCTCGCACCACCGTGCCCTCGGGGGGAGGGAAGGAACTCAAGACGATGCCCGTACCCATACCGCGGCAGAGAGCGATCCCGGCCGCGGAGAGTGGTCAGGCGCAGGCCGCACCACGAGGCGGCACCTCCACGGACCAGATCCCGCACAAGGAAGCCACGGTCGACAACAACGCCGCCACCACCAACCTGACGCTGCTGCTGATCGAGGACGATCCCGGCGGCGCCACGGTCATACCCGAACTGCAGGACTCGGCCGGCCGGCCGATCCGCGTGCGCACGGCCCGCAACCTCACCGAGGCCGCGCGGCTGCTGACCGACGACGTCCACTGCATCCTGCTGGACCTCGCGCTGCCGGCCACGGGCCGCAGCGGTGACGACGACGAGCTCGCCGTGCTCAAGCACGTACTGGAGCTCGCGCCCCGGCACGCCGTCCTCGCGCTCACCGCGTCCGGCGACGCCGAACGCGGCGCCGAGGCAGTGCGGGTCGGCGCCCAGGACTACCTCTTCCGGGACGAACTGGACGGCCGACTGCTGAGCCGCGCGATCCGCTACGCCGTGGAGAGGAAACGTTCCGACACGGCCGAGCGGCGGCTCGCCGAGGGCCGCGTGCGCGCACAGGAGAACCGCCGCCTGGAGCGAGGGCTCCTGCCGACCCCGCTGCTGGAGGGCTCGTCCCTCCGCTTCGCCGCCCGCTACCGCCCCGGCCGCTCGCGCGCCCTGCTCGGCGGTGACTTCTACGACGTCGTCCGCACCCCGGACGGCACCGTGCACGCCATGATCGGCGACGTCTGCGGGCACGGCCCGGACGAGGCGGCGCTCGGCGTGGAGCTGCGCATCGCCTGGCGCGCGCTGACACTGGCGGGCCTGTGCGGCGACGAGCTCCTCGGGACCCTGCAGCAGGTGCTGGAGCACGAGCGCTCCGACGAGGAGATCTTCGCGACCCTGTGCGCGGTGGACATCTCACCGGACGGCCACAGCGCCGGCCTCTGCCTGGCCGGCCACCCGTCCCCGCTGATCGCCCGCCCGGGCCGCCCCGCGAAGCTGCTGCCGTACGACAACAACGGCCCCGCTCTCGGCCTGCTGCCGGGCGCCCGCTGGCCGCGGATGCAGGTGGAGCTGGGCCGCGAGTGGAGCCTGATGCTCTACACGGACGGGCTGATCGAGGGCCGGATCGGCGAGGGCCTGGAACGGCTCGGCCAGGACGGCATGGTGGAGATGGTGCGGCGGCAGCTGGGCGCCGGGTTGCGTGGGGAGGAACTGCTGCGGGCTGCCGTGAACGAGGTTCGCGAGCTCAATGGCGGGGAACTGACGGACGACGTGGCTGTGCTGCTGTTGGATCGGGCCGCCTGAGCGGGAATCCGCCTTTCCGGCTTCCGTAGTGCCCCGGCCAGCCGTCTGTTGCGGCTGATCGAGCCCACGCGGCGGAGCCGCACATCGACACAGCCCCGCGCCCCTTTGAGGGGCGCGGCCTTTGGGGCGCCTCAGCGACCGCCGTTGTACGGGCCGTACGGGCCGTCGCTGCTGGAGCCGCGGCGGCTGCGGCCGCCGCCCGGGAGGCCGCGGAGGGCGGGCCGGACGTCGACCATGTACACGATGGTCGCGACGAGGCCGATGACGGGCAGGAACGACAGGATGTTGAAGATCAGGTTCACCACGAAGGCGATCGCGAGGATGATCAGCCAGAAGGGCTTGGTCTTCTTGTCGGCCGCGCGATAGGCGTCCTCGCGGCGCGTGGCGGCGTCGATCAGCGCGAAGCCGCTGAAAAGGATCAGGGCCATGCTCAGCAGCCACATGAATCCTGCGAACCCCTGCATCAGCACTACGTCCACCACCAGACTCGGCTTGTCCCTACGCGGTCACCGTACCCGTTCCGGCAGGTCCGCTACACGGAGAACGGGCCGGGCACCCAAGGAGTGCCCGACCCGTTACCGATCACCCGTCCGTGTCACTTCGCGGGCGGCGTGGTCTTCTTCGCGGTGGCCTTGCGGGCCGGCGACGCCTTCTTGGCGGCGGGGGCGGCGGGCTTCTTCGCCGCGGCGGGCTGGGCCTTGACCGCGGCGGGCTTGGCCTCCTCCTTGACCTCGACGGGCTCGGCCTTGGGCTCGACCGCGACGGCGAGCTCCTCGATCTCGTCGGCGGCCTCGCCGCGCCAGGTCTTCACGGCCTGCTCGCCGTGCTCGGCGACCTTCTCGTAGGTCTCACGGGCCTTGACGGCGTACTCGGCGGCGACGCCGACACCGCGCAGCGCGATGTCCTGGGCCGACTCGCCGAACTTCTTCAGGTCGGCGTCGATGGTGGAGCCGAGCTTCTTGATGTCGCCGTCGAGGGTCGCCAGGAAGTCGGTGACCTTGGTCTGGAGGGACTCCTGCGTCTCCTTGACGCGGGCCTGCGCCTCCTTGGCGCGAGCCTGGGCCTTCTCCTGGACGGCCTTCGGGTCGGTGCTGCGGACGGCCTCGATACGGGCCGGGGCCTCGGCGCGGAGCTGCTCCACGATGCCGGGCACCTTCTTGGCCTGCTGGAGGGCCAGGTCGGCGGTGCCGGCGGCGAAGTAGAGCGGGGTCGGGTCGCTGAGGGTCTTACGGAGGTCGTCGGTGATGGCCATGGTGATGGTCCTCCCGGGTCGCTTGCAGTCGAGGGTTTTGGGTCCCGCGGTCGGACAGCCGGCCGAGTGCACGTACTGCTCGGGTCAGCCGGCCGTCTGCTGCGGGTCGTTCGGGTCCTGCGGTGCGGCATCGTTGCCGTCGGACGTGCGGGTGCGGCGCGTGGCGGACCTGCGTCCGCCGGCCGTGCGGGTCTTGCGGGTTCGGCGCTCGCCGGTGTGCTCGCCGTCGCCCTTGCGGGCCCGGCGTATGGCGGTGTCGTCCTCCGTGACGTCCTCGACGTCCTGAGCTCGAGTCGCACCCGGACCGGGCTCGGCGGTCAGGACCACCGCGCCCTCCTCCGGGGCCGTCTCGGTCGCCTCGTCCGCCGTGCCGCTCCCGAATCCGTTCTCCTTGCGGAAGGACTCGTAGATCTGGAGCAGCACCTGCTTCTGCCGCTCGTTCAGCGTGGGATCGGCGAGGATGACGGCGCGCGTCTCCACCTCGTCCCGGTCCCGCTCGGCGTCGAGGATGCCGGCCCGCACGTACAGCGTCTCGGCGGAGATCCGCAGCGCCTTGGCGACCTGCTGCAGCACCTCCGCGCTCGGCTTGCGCAGCCCGCGCTCGATCTGGCTCAGATACGGATTGGACACCCCGGCGGCGTCGGCGAGCTGCCTGAGCGACAGCTGCGCGGTGCGCCGCTGCTCGCGCAGGTACTCGCCGAGATTGCCGACGTTGAGCGATGCCATGTCCCCACCTTGCACCACCCCCGCTAACTATTGCAAGCACACGCTTGCAAAAGTGCGCCACGCCACTCGTACGACGGAACGGACTGAGCACCATGGGTGTCCCGTCTCAAGCGACCCTCCTCCAGCCGGTGAAGGTAGGGCCGTATGTGAGGGCGAACGTCCAGCCGGCGTGCTCGCCGACGCGGACCACGGCACTGCTCGGCCCACGGTCGGGATGGGCGTCGACGTCAAGGGCGGCCACCTCGGCGTCGGTCATCGGTTCCGCCCTCGCCCCGTGCGAAGCGCCAGTTCCTCGGCGTCGATGCCGCGGGCGAAGTGCACATCCAACATCCACCCGGAACTTGTCGTCGCGCCGACCATCCACTGAATACCGTCGTCCACGTGCACTCCCCTTTGGAAACGAACAGGCCCCCTGCCTGTTCGCGATGGCATGAGGACAGCCCTCTGACATATCAGCCACCCCATGGAGAGCACACCCGGCATCGCCGCCCGGCGGCAGAGGCGTTCGCTGTCCCGGTCGTGTCCCTATCCCGCTTCCGCCGCGTCGTACGAGAAGTCGTACACGGCCCAGTCGGTGACCAGGTCGTATCCGAGCCGCTGGTAGAGGGCGTTGCTGGTGGGGTTGGACGCGTCCGCGAACAGGGCGACCTCCGTGGCGCCCGCGGCCAGCGCGGCCCGGCTCACCTCGGCCGACGCGGCGGCCGCGTAGCCGCGACCGCGCAGGTGGGCCGGGGTGTAGACGATGTCCACCTGGGCCAGGCCGGCGATCGTCGGGTTCACGCCCGCCATGGAGACGGGTGTGCCGTCCGGGGTCTCCCAGAACGTGTAACGCTTGTCGGCGAAGCGGGTGCCGGCCCAGGAGTCGGCGTCGATGGAGACGTCTTCGCCGACGTCCGCGGCGAACTCCCGGCACCAGTCCATGAGTTGCTCGCGGTCCCGCTCCCCCACGACCCGGCCCCGGCCTTCCGGGGACGGCTGCGGTGGGGTGAGTGTGCCGAGGCGGTACAGATGGAGCCGCGTGTCGCGGATCTTCGGCGTCGCCCCGGTGTGCCGCTGCCAGGCCTCGGCGAAAGCGGTGGCGGTGCCCTCGTCCGCGCTGACGTAGGGAAGGGAGTGGCCGAGGGCGGCCAGGCGGGCGGCCAGGGTGTCGGCCTGCTCGGGGGTGAGGGGGGTGGCGCCCAGGCCGCGGGCCGGGAGGCGGTAGAAGGAGGCGCGGACCTCGCCCGCTCGCTCCAGCCGGCCGAAGACGGGGGCGGAGACGGGGGCTTGGGCGCCGTCTGCGGCCGACCCGTGTGCCCGCAGTCGCGCGGTCACGGTCAGCAGCATGATGTGCGGAACGGCGCGCGAGCGCAGGAACTCTCCGGCCCGGGCGAGGAATTCGTCGACGTCTTCGGTGAGCTGCCAGTCGTCTGGACGCATGCTTCATGATTTCCCACACGCTCGGCTCCGAGACAGCACTTCGCCGGAGATGATCGGAGATGAGTCGTCGCCGGAGATCATCGGCGGTTGAGGGCAGCAGTGGGGCGGAGCGCCCGCACCGGGTGGGGTGTTCCGGGCGGGTGCTCCGGGCGGTTCCCCCCGCCCGGAACACCCACGAAGCCGGTGCAACAGCGGCGGCCTACCTGGCGAGTTCGGCCTGTTCGTCCAGGCGGGTCAGCTTCCGCGGGTTTCTCACCACGTAGATCCGGGCGATCCGCCCGTTCTCCACCTCGAGGCTCACCGCGGCCGGCTCGCCGTCGAACTCGATCCGGCCCGCGGGCGCGCCGTTGAGCCACACGGTCGTCAACTCGAGCTCTGTCACCACCCGTTTGGCGCGCGCGAGCAGACGTGCCACCTCTTCGGCACCGTGGATCGGCGCAAGCGCGGCGGCCACGATCCCGCCGCCGTCGGCGATCATGACCACGTCGGGCGCCATGATCTCCAACAGCTCCTGCAGCTGCCCGGTGCGCAACGCGGCCAGGAACCGCTCCACCACGGCCTGTTGCTCCGACCGGCTCACCTGCACCCGCGGCCGCCGGGCCGCCACGTGCTCGCGGGCCCGCCGCGCGATCTGCCGCACCGCGCCCGCGGACTTGCCCGTCGCCTCGGCGATCTCGCCGTACGGCATCTCGAAGACCTCGCGCAGCACGAACACCGCCCGCTCCGTCGGCCCGAGCGTTTCGAGAACGGTCAGCATCGCGATCGACACGCTCTCCGCGAGTTCGACGTCATCGGCGACATCGGGGCTGGTCAGCAGCGGTTCCGGCAGCCACTCGCCCACGTATTCCTCGCGGCGGCGCGACACGGTCCGCAGGCGGTTGAGCGCCTGCCGCGTGACGATCCGCACGAGGTACGCCCGCGGCTCACGCACCTGCGACCGGTCGACGTCGGCCCATCGCAGCCAGGACTCCTGCAGCACGTCCTCCGCGTCGGCCGCCGACCCGAGCATCTCGTAGGCGACCGTGAACAGCAGGCTGCGATGGGCGACGAACAGGTCCTCGGTCATGCCGTGGACACCACGCCGGACTTCTCAGGACACGCGGCCAGAGGAATCTCGCAGGCGGCGGAGTAGCCCTGCGACTCGATCCCGAGCGCCGTGTTGTTCCTGGTGGCCATGTTGACGAAGGCGATGAACGCGGTGAGTTCGACCAGCGCCGCCGGGCCGAGCCGGTCCAGCAGCCCCGCGGACAGCTCGTCGGTGACGTTCGGCGGCGTGTTCGTCATGGCCTCGGCGTACTCCAGCACGTCCCGCTCCAGCGGCGTGAACACGTCCGACTCCCGCCAGCGCGGCACCTGACTCGCCTTGGTCATGTCCAGGTTCTGGTTCTGGGCCTGGAAGTAGCCCATGTCGAGGCACCAGCTGCAGCCGACCTGCGCCGCGACGGCCATGTGCGCGAACGACTTGAGGCTCTCGTCGGCCACGTCCCACTCGCTCACCTTCCCTCCGATCTCCAGGGACGACGTGGCCACCCTGGGGTTGTGCCACGTCACCTCGACGGGTTCGGGCACCGCACCGAGCTGCTTGATCATGTTCTCGCTGAGCTCGCCGTCGAGCTCGGCCTTCGGAACGCGTAGCGCCATGATGTTCCCCTTGTGCGTCCGTGTACGTATGCGTACGTCTGCCGATTCGGCATGAAGACACCGCCGGGCGCGCGAGTGTGACAACCCGGCTCATGGCCGGGCGCGATTCCTTCCGAGCCACTCCTCGATCACGGCGAAGTCCGCGTCGGTGAGCCCGTGGCGGTGGTCGACGCGGTGCAGCAGGGCGGGCGCCGGATGATGCGCGGCGGCCCAGGTCCGGTCGGCGCCGGTGATCTCGTCGTCGACCCAGACGAAGGGACGGCCGTCCGCCCAGGCCACCAGGGGCCGCGTCTTCCAGTGCAGGGGCGCCGACAGCTCGTCCTCGTCCGGCCAGTCCACCAGCGGCAGCGCGGGCAGGCCGAGCCAGGGCGCGACGCACACGTTCGCGTCGTCCATCCAGGTCGTCGCCCACACCAGCTCGCAGTCCAGCGCCGTGAGCCGCGCGCCGAGCGCCGGATCGATGCGGTTCAGCAGCGGATGGCCGGCGGCGGCCGACGGTGCGGCGAAGCGCGTCTCGTACGACGGGTAGGGGCGCGCCGACCCGAAGGGGAGCAGCGTTCCGTCGACGTCGAGGAAGAGAAGCATCAAGGACAGGATCGGGGAGGCGCGGGCATCGCGAAACCCGATCAGCCTTCGAAATCAGCCCTAGAACCCCTGCTCCGCCAGGATCTTGTCGCTGCGCGCCCGGTGCGCCGTAGGCCGACGAGTCGCTGGACGCGACGGCGCAGACGTCGCCGCCGGCCGGCGCCCAGTCCAGGTCTCCGGACTCCACCTGGAATTCGGTGGCGTCAGTCATTCGCCGGACGCTACGGTCCCTCCCATGACTGCCGGGTCGGCCTTGTGCCGTGAGCGAGTTGGGTGCCCGGCCTCTGAGTGAGGTCACGGCGGGCCAGGAGCCCGCCTCTTTCTCTGCGCTTTCCCCATCGAGATCGAGATCGACATCGACGGAAACCAGCGACAGAGAAAGAAGAGAATGCCCAACGATTTCAACCAGAACATCATCGACGAGTTCCGGGCCCACCACGGCCGCGTGGGCGGCTGGTTCGAGCGTGCCCGCCTGATCCTGCTGACCACCACCGGCGCCCGCACCGGCACCTCGCACACCACCCCCGTCGGCTACTTCCCCGACGGCGGCGACCGCATCCTGGTCATCGCCTCGGCGGGCGGCTCCCCGAAGCACCCGGACTGGTACGTCAACCTCCTCGCGCACCCCCAAGTGACCGTCGAGAGCGGGGTGTTCACATACGAGGCGCGGGCGGTCGCGCTGGAGGGCGAGGAACGCGACAAGGCGTTCGCCCGCGCCGTGGAGACCGACCCGGGCTGGGCCGCCTACCAGGAGAAGACCGAGCGGATCATCCCCGTGGTCGCCCTGCACTCGATGGCGCAGGGCGGGCCGGGCGCCATCAACGCCTCCTCCCCCGGCGAGGCGATCAAGGTGGTCCACGACGCGTTCCGCCGCGAACTCGCCCTGATCCGCGAGGAGATGGCAAAGGGCGGCAGCACCCTGGGCGCGCAGCTCCGCGTCAACTGCCTGACCTTCTGCCAGGGCCTGCACAACCACCACACGGGCGAGGACCAGGCCCTGTTTCCGTTCGTCGCCGACCGCCACCCCGGGGCGGACCCGACGCTGCGGCGGCTGCGCGAGGAGCACGAGCACATCGCCACCCTGGTGGCGGACCTGCGCCGGGCGGTGACCGCCGAGGGCACTGACCCGGCCGCCGCCCGCGCCGAGGTGGATCGCCTCACACGCGACCTGGAGGCCCATCTGGACTACGAGGAAGAGGAGTTGATCCCACTCCTCGACGCCTGAGCCCGGGCGGCCGTTGCCGCGTCAGCCCGACGCCACGCCAGAACGGCGCCACGTCCGAACGGCGTTACGCCAGAACGGCGCTCCGTCAGAACGGCAACGGCCGCCCGTGCACCACCTCCAGCCGGGACACCGCCCGGGTCAGCACGACGTACAGCCGGTGCAGCCCGCGTTGCTCGGCCTCCGCGATGGCGGCCGGTTCGACGGCGACGACATGGTCGTATTCGAGTCCCTTGACGAGGGTGGCGGACACGACGGTCACCCGTGCGCCCAGCTCCTCCGCCCCCGCGGCCGCGATCCCGGCCGCACCGAGCGCCGCCCGCACCCACTCCACGTCCGCATCGGCGGCGACGACCCCGACCGATCCCTCATGACCGAGCGCATCGCGTACGGCGGCCACGACCGCACCCGGCACATCGCCCGCCGCCTCCCGGATCGTCAACTCCCCGTCCCTGCGCAGGGATCGGCCCGCCGGGACGTCGACGTCGAGCCGTTCCAGCAGCCGGTTGGCGAGCGTGACCACGGCCTCCGGCACCCGGAACCCGATCGTCAGCGGCACGACGGCCGCGTCCGGTTTCCCCAGGTGCCGCAGGACCGTGTCCCACGACCGCGCCGCCCAGGGCGTGGTCCCCTGCGCCAGGTCGCCGAGGACGGTGAGCGAGGCGAAGGGCGCCCGGCGGGCGATGGCCCGGCACTCCATCGGAGAGAGGTCCTGTGCCTCGTCGACGACGACATGGCCGTACCCCTCGGGATGCTCGATGAGCCCGCCGACCTCGTCGAGCAGGACGAGATCGGCCGCCGACCAGCGGGCCGACTTCCACGACCGCGGCGGCTTCTCCCACAGCAGGGCCTTCTGCTCCTCGGCGTCCAGCAGCCCGTCGGCCGCCGCCGCCAACGCCCCCGGATCGGTGAGCAGTTGGGCGACGACCTCCTCGGGCCGCACCCGCGGCCACACAGCCTCCACGTACCCCCCGACCGCCCGCGACCGCGCGATCTTCTGCACCCAGGCGTAGTTCTGCGGCCCGGCCCGCCGCTCGGCCTGCAACTGCATGCACCGCACGACCCGGCTGCGCACCCGCTCCCGCCCGATCGCGTACGGCGGCTCCTCGGCCCGTACGCCGTCGAGAATCCGCACGAGTTCGCCGGCCCCGACCCGCCATCGGTACGAACCCTCCGCCACGACAACGGAGTTGACCCCTTCACTGGACACGCGGGCGTACAGCGCCCTGCGCAGCACCTCCGCCATCCGGGCGTCGTGCTTGAGGCCGGCGGCCCGCTCACTGTCGACCCCCTTGACGGGGTGTGCGGCGATCTCCTCCTGCAGGGTCGACTGCCGTACCCCGGTCTCGCCGAGGGCCGGCAGCACCTGGGAGATGTACGAGAGGAAGGTCCGGTTGGGGCCGAGGATGAGCAGTCCGCCGCGCTGGATGCGCTGCGGATGGGTGTAGAGCAGGTAGGCGGCCCGGTGCAGCCCGACGGCGGTTTTGCCCGTCCCCGGGGCGCCCTGCACACAGACCGACCGGGCGACGTCCTGTCGTACGAGGTCGTCCTGCTCCGGCTGAATGGTCGCCACGATGTCCCGCATCGGCCCGATCCTGGGCCGCTCGATCTCGCGCGCGACGATATCGCTGACCTGCGATTCCCCGCGGTCGAGGTGCTCGTCCTCGAGGCCGGTGAGATCGCCGGACGCACCCCGGCTGCCGGGCGCCCAGCCGAACCGCCGGCGCACGGCGACGCCCTGCGGATCACGGGCGCTCGCGCGGTAGAAGGCGCGGGAGACGGGGGCGCGCCAGTCGACGACGAGGGGCGGGGCGGCGGGGTGCTCACTGATCCTCAGCCGCCCCACGTGGTAATGCTGCCCGGAGTGCTCGCCGGCGGTGTCGGAGAAGTCCAACCGCCCGAAGAACAAGGGCCCTTCGGGAAGCTCACGCAACTCCTTGGCCTGGCTGCGCAACCGGTGTCCGAGCACTTCGGCGTCGGCACCGGAGGCGGAGACGTCCTCGCCGGTGACGACCTGCTCCTGGGCACCGTCGACCATGGCGGCGAGGGCGGCGCGGCAGCGGTCGTGATGGGAGCGTTCGTGATGAAGGGCAGACGTCATGCCGACGAGCGTACCCAAATAACGTGACCGAGTTAAATATTTTACCGAGCCTCAGTGGCCGCGTCGGGCGAACCACTGGGCCGGGCAAGCAGCGGCAACCCACCCACCAGCAGCTCGAACGCCCGCTCCGCCGCGGCAACGGCATCCGCCCGTACGTCCTCCACCCGCTCCCCACCCGCGATCCGCCGCCAGTTGTCCTGCCCGAGGATGCGCAGCACGGCCACGACCTGCCCGGCGGCGAGCCGCGCCTCCAGCCCCCCGCCGAGCGCGTCGGCGAGGGCGGCCTCGGACCGCTCCAGATAGGGGTACAGACGGGCGACCAGGGCGGGAGTCCCGTAGAGGAGCGAGTGGAAGGCCAGAACCTCCGGGTGATCGTTGAGCCCGGTGACCGGATCACACCGCTCGAGCCCGTCGAGAAAGTGCCGACGCAGCGCGGCGACGGGCGTGGGCCCCTCGGCCACCACACGGGCCGCCTCGTCCTCGTGATCGGCGAAACGGTGGAGGACCAGGTCCTCCTTGGACGGGAAGTACCGGAACAGGGTCGGCTTGGAGACCTCGGCGGCAGCGGCGACCTCGGCAACGGAAACAGCATCGAAGCCACGCTCGAGGAACAGCCGGATGGCAATGTCGGAGATGTTCTGAAACATCCGCTGCTTCTTACGCTCGCGGAGGCCGGGGTGGGTCATGGGGGCGAGCTTACGCAGCGTAGGCGGCGGCGCGGTCCAGCTGACGGCTCCGTCGGAGGAGGGCTGCCATGATCTCCCGGTGGCTCGGCACCCCGGCCAGATCGAGCGGCCCGGCAGCGGTCTCCAAGACCCTCTGCAGTTTCCAGGCGGCCCAGGGCAGGGTCGTCCAAGCGCCCTCACCTTCGCTCAGCGACATGGACACACGGATCACATCGGTGAAGACCGACTGCGCCCTCTTGAAGTCGAGGAGCAGGTCCAGGTCTTCCTCCATGCCGTACGAACCGCCAGGGTTGGCGACCTCGACGACCCGGCGCCATTCCCCGGCCATACGGCGTTGCTGGTCCGCCGGGTAGCGCATCAGGTACAGATGAGTGGCGAGGTCGTAGAGCGGATCGCCCACCATCGCCAACTCCCAGTCGATCGTCCAGAGTTGGCCGCGGGAGTCGACGACGAAGTTGTTGCGGTGCAGATCGGCGTGCAGCAGGCGGAAGGGCCGCCGGCGCAGCCCGGACACGCGCTTCCTGAGACGGGTGAACGACTCGCTGGTCACACCGAGTTCGCCGAAAAGATCTCCGAACGCTTCGAGGTTCCTCTTGTAGACCTGATCCTCTATGAAGACGATCAGACGCTCCAGGAATCCGTCGGTGTCACCGTCCGCGGCACGGTCTTGGAGCTGGCATCGCCGCGGCACACTCTCGACCATGGCCGGCTCGATCCGCGCCATTTCCCGGAAGAAACCGACGATCTGGTCGAAGGCCGCATCGGGGACGTACCGGCCCGCCCATTGTCGTAGGGGGAGGGTGCGCCCCTCGATGAACCCCTGAAACCCCATGCCCGCGACGTCGAGGACCTCGGGGATCCTCGTGATCTCCCCCTTCAGGGTGCGCAGCAGCTTCTCCTCCGACCGGAAGCACCGCCGATCGAACCAGAGGATCTCGGCACGCGGCTCGCGGACCTTCACGATCTGCGTCCCACCAGGCAGCGGAAGCACGTAGGTCTCGTGGTGATACCCCTTGAGAGGGCCCTTGATAGCCCCGTCGCCTCCCGACGAAGGTCGGTCCCACCTCATCGGCGCCCCCTCCCCGCCTCGCCGAGCAATGGAGGGTACGCCCCCCGCTGTGATCTGAGCTCAGGAAACACGCGAATGCACGAACCGCGTCAGGAAGCACCCGGCTGAGCCGGCAGTGGGGTCGCCGGCGTCAGTTCGTGTGCCGCTTTCCAGAACGTCTCGAACAGTTCCCGGCGGCGCATGATGATCGCCCGGGCGTGGTCACCTCCGTCCAGGGACCAGCGGGTCAGCAGGGAGTCGTAGCCGATGAGGTCCAGGAGAAGGCCGTCCCCCGCCTCGGGAGCCGCGGTGACCTCCGGGGCGGGTCGCAGGTCGAGTTTGTCGTAGATGCCCTCGTACACCACGTCGTTGCTGATGAAGTAGAGCTTGAGCGAGGGCGACATGTGCAGGACCCGGAATTCCACTGTCAGCGTGCCCCGCCCGGCGAGGGCCATCCGTCCGATCTGCGACTTGAGGCTGCTCTCGTGCTCCGCGATCTGATGCCTCAGCTGTTCGCGGAAACGCGGCGCGTCCGAAACCTTGCCGTCCGCGCCCACCTGGCCCGGGACCTCGATCTCCTTGGTGAAGTCCGGTACCAGGACTCGAAGGCTCACCGTACGCAGCGGGTCCCTGTTCAACCCCTGGAGAATGGTCCTCAACGGGGTGGCGAACGTCTCTCCCGTGAACCCCAGCACCGTGAGCCGGACATCTCCCCCGGCCTCGAGCGCCTCCTGGAACTCGCGCTCCAGATCCCTCGGCGTCACCACCTCTCCCGCTCGCGGGCGCAACACCGCGTTCAACCGCTGCACCTCGCCCTCGAGCCGCCGCACCACACCCCCCAGGGCCTCCTCGCTCTCCCGCTGAGACGTGTGCGCCGCATGCAGGCGCTGCACCTCGGCATAGAGCACATAACCCACCACGGTCAGCAGCGCACCGCCCAGGTAGACCTTGTCCTGCAGTGCGTCACCGACGGGCTTCACGAACTGGGCCACCAGCCCGAGTGCGAAGACGGCGGCCAGGAAGAGCCTCGTGACGAAGGACTCCGCGCGCCCCCATCCGGCGGTCAGTCTCCCGCTCAAGGACAACCTCGCGTCCGACACCAATTCCCCCTGACAGCCCTCGATTTGGATCGAGCCTGCTCATGGTGCCCGGCTGGACGGGCCGTCAGGAAGGGGCCGACGAAATCACGACGGAATCACTGCCAGTGGCTCCGCCCTGGTCCCAGGTCCCGCATCGGTGGCCGCTGCCGACATCACGAACTCGGCGTACCACGCCCGCAGGGCTTCCACGATCCGCTCGAAGCCCGGCACTTCATCGAGCCCCAGGGGCTTCCGGGCCAGGTCCATGGCCTTGCTCACCCGGCCCGCCGCCGCCCGGAAGTGCTGCTCACCGGCATCGGCCGGGAGGGAGAGCGCGGCGCGCATGACGTCCGGAAAAACCGACTGCGAGTACTCGAATTGCAGGTAGGTGTTGAGATCCTCGTTCAGCCCCTCGGTGAGTTTGCCGAGGCCGGCCGCCTCCATGGCCTGGGCCCACAGGGAGATCATCTGGTTCTGTTCCGGATCCGTGTACCCCATCCGCACGATGTGCGTCGCCAGTTCGTGCAGTGGATCACCGTATGTCGCCAACTCCCAGTCGATTACGGCGATTCCGCTCCGGCGGACGACGACGTTGGCGCGATGGACGTCGGTGTGCAGGAGCACGAAGGGACGAAACGACAGGTCGTGATGGTCCCTCTTGAACTTCGGCATCGCGTCCCGGGGGATGCCCACCGCGTCGAAGAGGTCACCGAACCGTGCCCGGTTGGGCAGGTGCACGCGCTGCTCGGTGAAGTCGATGAGCCAGTGCAGGAATCCGTTGCTGTCGCCACCGGCCGGCCAGTCCTCGGGCAGCCGCGGCAGCTCGTGCGCCGGCACCTCGGCGGTCCGGACGAAGAACGCCGCGAACTCACCCATCATCTTCTTGTCGATGCCGCCGTCGGGATTCCGCACGCTGAGCGCCTTGCCCCTGCGGTACCCGTGAACGGAGCGGTCGCCCAACACGGCAAAGCAGCGCGGGACTTCGCGCAGATACCGGCAGACGACCTCGAGCACATCGGCCTCGCGAGGCCAGATGCGCGGCACGACCTCCACCGTCTTCAACGGCACCCGGTACTTGAGCCGCACGAAGGGCACGACACCGATGAGCACGGCAAGCACCACGCCCACACGCAGCACATAGTTGGTGTTGTGGTGCCCCTTGAACACCGCACCTCTACCCTCACCCCAGCCTCGGAGTTTGCGGTCGAGTCCGCGTTGCGCGAGCGACCAGCGCTCTCCGTGTGACACCAGGGGCATTGGCCGAGATTAGCGGCTCTGCCTGTGGGGAAGACTGGGAAGTTTATAACTTTCCGCCACGTGTGACGTGGCGCACAAATCTATTCGTGCAGGTCCGGGATGCGATCGGCTGTTTGTCCCAACCTGGTCGATACCACACAGCGACTCGTACGAGACAACCCGTTCGGAGTCATGCACTAATCGGCGAGCAGTTCCCAGACAGAGTCGAACCAGGCCTGCTGCTTCTCCACGAACTCCGCACCCTGGGAGGACGGGTCGTCGTCCTTCACGTAGTGCGTGAGCCCGGCTCCCAGCCCGATCACGTCGAGGCCCTCGACCTCCGAGCCGTCGTCCAGTTGGAAGGTGCGCAGATAGACCTTGCACGGTCCCTCCAACGCCTGCTGCTTGTTGACCAGATAGAGCTTGGAGTACGGGACCAGTCCAATGTGACGGATCTCGAAGGCCACCGACGGCACCAGTTTCATGGCGTGCAGGTCGCTCAGGAGCGCGCGCAGTGTCGCCGTGTGCCGGCGCCGGATGTCCAGGTAGCGCTGCTTCAGGATCTCGTCGTGGGTGGGGAGGCCGGTTCGCCAGTACGGCATCTCCACCGACTCGGAGGGCAGCAGCACGCGCAGAGCTATCCGCTGCGGGGAGATCTCCCCCGCCTGGATCCGCTCCCCCTGCGCGCGGATGTGCGCCCCCAGGGACTCCGATGTCAACGTGAAGACGTCCAGGGTCACTTCGGCCTGCTCGAAGGCACTGCCGATGATCGCTCCGAGCGTGACCTGGCGGCCGGGCTGCTGATCGCTCGTCGGGGAGTGGATGCGCTGGTTCCAGACCACCCGGGATCCGCTGCCCTGACGCGACTCGATCCAGTGCTCGCTCTTCAGGTCTCTGAGCACACGCTGCACGGTGTCCCGGGAGACACCGAACTCCTCGGCCAAATCGCGCTGCGACGGCAGGCGCCCATTCAGCGGATACACACCACTGGTGATACGCGCCCGCAGCTCCGCGGCGACACGGTCGTACTCCTTGCCGCCCCGATCACCGGTGAAGGTGCTGTCCGTCACACCGCGAAGGTATCCCAACCGGCCTACCGTGGTTGGGCGATCAGCAGCCAAGGATGCGCCTTGAATCCGCCAACCAGTCCACTGGGACCGGAAGTTGACCGATTGTCGGCAAGCTGCTGCTCGTCCTCATGATCCAGGCCTAACGCCGAGACTCCCCCCACAGCGCCTCCAGCAGTGGCTGCAGAGACCCCACGATGTCCGTCGCGCCCGCGTCCTGCAGGAGCTTCTCCTTGTGCTCGTTACGCGCGTAGCCCAGGAAGGGGACTCCGGCCTGGCGGGCGGCCTCGCAGTCGGTGGGGGTGTCGCCAATGAACAGGGCGCTGGTGGGGGCGGCGCCCATGGCGGTCAGGGCGCGGTTGAGGTAGTGGGGGTGGGGCTTGAGGTACTGGAGGTCGTGGGTGCGGCCGTAGATGTGCGGCATGAAGCAGTCGAGCAGGTGGCGGCTCGTCAGGTAGGCGCGCACCACCTCGGGGGAGTTGTTCGTGGCGATCGCCAGCCGCGCGCCCACCGCTTTCCAGGTGCGGATCAGCGGGTCGGCGAAGGCGGTCGGCAGGGCCGTGGGGACCGCCCGCAGCTCCTCCTGGGTGAGACGTTCCTCCAGTTCCGTGACCAGGTCACTGGCGGGGTGTCTGCGGTCGACGGCGCGCAGCACCACGTGGGGGTCAGGGGTCTCCCGCTCGCCCTCGGTCAGCAGACCGCGCAGCCCCCGCGCGGCGAGCCACTCCACCAGGTCGTTCGCCACCCCGTCCGCGGCATGCCCGGCGAACAGCCGGCAGATCGGGCCGTCGAAGTCCCAGAGCACGACGCGGGCATGCCCGATCAGCTCCTGCAGTCGCTCCGCCTGTGCCGCCATCGGTTCGGTCTGTGCCGTATCTGAAGTCACTAGGAGAGTGTCAGGTCCGTCGTGATGGTTTCCCAGAGGGCGTCGAACCACTTCTGGGATTCCTCCACAAAGGCCGCGTCGCGCTGGCCGGCCGTCTTCACGAAGGAGAAGAGGACGGACGCGGAGCCGAGGGCGTCGTACATCTCCAGCGTCTGGCTCTGCCACTCCTCCTCGCGCCGGGTGAGCATGTAGTACCCGATCAGCGCTTCCTCTTCGTTGAGCAGGTACAGCTTCACCGGGGGTGTGAAGGGAAGTGCGCGAAACGTGATCTGCACGTCAATGCCGTGGGTGGACCGGATGGCCTGCAGATTGTGCCGGAGCACCTGCGCCTGCGCGTTGCGCATCGACAGCCACCGCTCGTGGACCGTGACGTCGTCGCTGCTCCCCTCGACCAGTACGGGAAAGGCGAGGTTGATGTCGCGACTGGGCAGCAGGACGCGAAAGTTGATCGACTCGGGGTGTACGCGGCCGTTGTGGATCAGCCGGATCTGCTCGCTGAGGGCGTTCATCAGCGTCTCGGAGGTGTGGCACACGACGTCGACCCGCACATGCCGCGCCGAGAAGGCCTCCGTCAGCCGCGGTGCGAGCGCCACCATCGTCGGCTGCGGCTCGCCCGTGACCGGGGCGGGCTCCGCGATCCGTGGCGGGCTGCCCTTGCTCACGTTGGTGAGCAGGCCGTCGTCCAGGAGGGCACGCAGGGCCTGGCGGACCGTGCCGCGCTCCACGCCGAACTCGTCGGCCAGTTCGGCCTGCGTGGGCAGGCGGTCGCCCGCCTTGAGGTCGCCGCTGCTGATCCGTTCCCGCAGGATGTCGGCGATCTCCTGGGGCGAGAGCCTTCTGCTGCCGTTCACTGCCACGTTCTCCTGGGTCACGACCAAACGCTACAACTCGGATCCATCTACGGGGAGTTGCTTGTGACTTGTTTATGAGTAGGTACCAAGTGGGGACAACTTAATTGGAGTTGGTTGCCAACTTGGTCGAGTTGGCGGAAGGTTTGCTTCCTGTCTCCGTCATTCTCCGCCAGTTTCCACCCATCTCCGTCCGCCTCAGTCTCTCTCCGTCCGCCTCCACCCCCACGCACCACCCCCCACCGCACCGTCCCGCCCGCGCAGCCTGAAGGGGGAACCACCGTGCCTGCTCTCGCGCTCCTCTCCGCTGTCTTCGTCGTCGGCTTCGAGCAGATCGTCAGCTGGAAGTACGGCGTCACCGGCATCATCGGCCTGCTGCTGCTCACCATCGGCATCAAGGCCAACAACCCGGCCGTCAGCTCCATCGGGGCCGTCGTTCTGGCCGTGCTGGTCGCGGGGCCCGCTCTATGAGCGGAAAGCGGCCTGGTCAGTCGCTGTGGGAGACATCAGCTCGTGAGCAGCAGCTCCGAACTGATCGTCTCCCACAGTGCGTTGAACCACAGGTTCGACTGTTCCACGAAGGTGGTGTCCCGCAGGCCGGCGCCCTGCTCGAAGGCGAACAGCATCGACTGGGTGCCCTCGGCGTCGTACATCTCGAGCTGCTCGTGGTCGATCTCCTCCTCGCGCCGTGTGAGCGTGTAGTACGCGAAGAGCGCCTCCATGCCGTTGAGCAGGTACAGCTTCACGGGCGGGGTGAAGGGCAGGGCACGGAAGCTGACGTTCACGTCGATGCCGTGCGTGGCGCGCAGGGCCAGCAGGTTGTGCTGCAGCACCTGGCCCTGTGCGTTGCGCTGGGCCAGCCAGCGGCGCTGCAGCCGGCCGTCGGTGGACGCGTCCACCGGTGTCGGGAAGGCGAGTTCGATGTCGCGGCTGGGCAGCAGGACCCGGACGTCCACCCTGGCCGGTTTTAGCTGTCCCGTGTGAATCTGGCGCAGCGGTTCGCCGACAGCGAGAGTCAGGGAGACCGCAGTGAGGCAGAGGGCGTCTATCTCGACGTGCGGGGCGGCGAAGGCATCCGCTATGCGCGGGGCGAGGGCCACCATGGTCGGCAGCGGTGGAGCTCCCGGGCCGGTCAGGACCTTGCCCAGGCCCAGGTCGGCGGCGACGGTCGCCGGGCTCCCCTTGGACACATTGGTCAGCAGCTGCTCCGACTGCAGGATGCGCAGCGCCTGGCGTACCGCACCGCGCTCGACGCCGAACTCGTCGGCCAGTTGGGCCTGCGTGGGCATGCGTTGACCCGGGCGGAGCTCGCCCGACCTGATGCGGGCGCGCAGCTCGTCGGCCATCTCTCGGTGTGACGGATGTGGCCGCTGTGACCTACTCCGCCCATTGACGGAGGCGTGTATCGGGTCCACAACCAAACACTACAACTTCCCGCCATCTTTGGGCAGTTCCAAGGAAGGTGGTTATAAGCCGCTTCCAAGCGGAGATAAGTACAGTGAAGTTGGTCACCAACTTCAGCAACATGGTCAAACTTCAGGAGGGTTGGCCGCAACCAGGGGTCCGCCTCCCGTCCCGAAGGAGGGACCGTCATGCCGCTCATCGCCCTCGTTGTCGCCGCCCTCGCCATCGGATTCGAGCAGCTCATCCAGTGGAAGTACGGGCCCATGGGCATCATCGCGTTCGTCGCGCTGACCATCGGGCTCAAGGCAAAGAACACCATGATCAGCGGCATCGGAGCGGTCATCCTCGTGATGCTGCTCGCCCAGTCCGGCTGAGCCCGACCGGCTCGCCGACCCAGGATCCGGCTGGCCGGGCTCCCTTCCGGAGGGGAGCCGGGAGCCTGGCCAGTCTGTGAAAGCACAGCCACAACTGAACACCGACAACCGAACAGCTCCACCAGCACAGCCACAACTGAACAGCACCACCACGAAAGACAGCACCGCCACAACTGAACAGCACGGCTACAACAGCACAGCTACGGATGAACCATCAGTAGTCGTCGGAAGGAAGGGGGTTCAGAACATGTCCGGGCACCAAGGCCGCCTGGACGTACGCAGCAGGGCGTCGGCCACTCGGGCGGCGCCCGCTCGTTCTTCCTGCACCCGGCCCAGCACCGCCATCCGCACGACCGATTCGTCGCCCAGCCACAGCCGCCCCAACTCCGCGATGTCCAGCGTGAGTTCGGCGCTCTCGGTGGTCGGCGTGCAGGACGCGCCCTGCGCGGACGCCTCCAGCCGGTAGCGGCCGCCCGCCAGGCCCGCACGGTCGGCGACCTCCAGCACCAGGGAGCCCGTCCCTTCGTACGCCCGCGACTCCAAGGCCCGTACGACATCCAGGATCCGCACCCACAGCCAGTCCGAGACCGTGGTGATACGGGCGGCCCTCGGATCCGGCAGGAGAAGCGGGAGCAGGTCGTCCGGGACCCGTTGGCCGCTCTTGACCTGGGTGACCCAGTCGATGGAACAGAGGTAGCCCCACAGGGCGCGCTCCGCGGCCGGGGTCGCCGCGATCAGGTCCCGCACGGTCGCCGTGTCCAGCGGCTGCTTGGCGTCGCCCCAGTTGTCGTCGACCTCGTACGCCGCCAGGCCCTCGACCTCGCCGTCCGCGGCGCGGTACACGGCGAAGAACGGCTCCGTCCACTTCGGGTCGAGGCGCACGGCGCCCGTGTTGAGCTGCCACCACCACTCGTCGCGGCTGACGGCGCCGGGGGTGGCACGGCGGACGCGATCGTGGAGCTCGGGGCCGAGTTTGCGTACGTCCTCGGCGTCCACGAGGTCGATCCGGCCGCCGTCGTCCGGGCCGGACCAGCGGGGGTCGAGGCCGGCGCGCGGGACGTCAACGGTCCACTCGGCGGCCGAGGTGGCGGGGCCGAAGCCGTAGCGGCCGTAGATCGGGTACTCGGCGGCGATCAGGGTGGCCACGGCGTCGCCGCGCTCCTTGGCGGCCGCGAGGTCCTGGCCCATCATGCGGGTGAGCAGGCCGCGGCGGCGGTGGGTGGCGGTGACCGTGACGCCGGAGACGGCGTCGGCCTCCACGAGGGTGCCGCCGACCGCGGTGACCTCCTGGGCGAAGGAGCGGAACGTCGCCACGCAGCGGGATCCGTCGAAGGCGCCGAGGAAGCGGGCGGCTTCGAACTGGGTTCGGCGGGCCTCGAGTTGGGTCTCTGTGACGGTGGGTTCGCGCAGGAAGCCGGTGTTCACTGCGCGGAGCCACTCGGGGAGTTCTGCCTCGGTGACGGGGCGGATGTCGATGTCGGAGCGCGCGCGGGTCATGGGATCACGGTAGGTGTACGGCGGTGGGGTGTCGCGGGGATTTTCCTCGCCCCCGCCGCCCTTGCCCGTCCCCAGGGGCTCCGCCCCTTCGACCCCACCAGGGGCTCCGCCCCCTGGACCCCCATCGGCCTGAACGGCCTCGTCCTCAAACGCCGGACGGGCTGAAAGATCGAACGCCGGCCGGGCTGAGATACCCGGCCAGCACTACGTCAGCAGGTCGTCGACCTGTGCTTCCCCCTCACGGTAGCGGCGCGCCATCTCGCCGCTGCAGTCGTCGGCGGTCCGTTGCAGGCGCTGGCGCCGCAGAGACACCTGCTGCTCGTAACGGACGAGCCGGCCCATCGCCGTGTTCAGCTCCAGGTCCGTGCGTGCGTCCAGGTCCGACAGTTCGACCTCGGCGAGCATCTCGGCGGCCAGCAGTCGGTACTCCTCGCTGTGCGGCGTGCCCAGGGTCACGTGGCGGGCCGAGGAGCGGTGGCGGGCCGGGGCGTCCGTGAGGATCTCCGACAGCCGCTCGACCACCGAACCCGCGCCCGCCGGCGACCTCCGTGCCAACTCCGCCCGCAGGATGTCGATACGGCCCTGCAGCAGCCGTCGGACATAGCTGAGGTCGGCCTCGTCGCGCTGGGCGTCCCGGCGCAGGGTGCGCAGTTCGGACAGGCTCAGCACGGCAAGGTCGTGCTCGGGCGGATCGGCGGGCAGCTGCGGGCCCGGGCTGTCGGTGCGCTGCACGGGCGGGCGCGGTGCCATCCGCTCCCCCGTTCGAATCAGCGAGACAGTCCCAGGCGGCTGCCCGGTACTCGGTGTGCTCATGTGCCTCAACCGTCCCCTCGACCGGCGTGTGGAAGCATCGTGCCACCCCAAGTGGCCGCTATGTGACCGAGTGCCCCCGATCGGCCCCAGATGGGGGGTTAGGGAACAAAAAGAATGCCGGTGCAGTCTGCCGCGAACGGCCCGGCATGATGGTCGTATGCGTGCAGTGGTGCAGAGAGTGGACGGCGCGAGCGTCGTCGTCGACGGCGAGACGGTCGGGGAGATCATCGGCGAGGGGCTGTGCGTCCTGGTCGGCGTGACGCACGAGGACACCAAGGAGAAGGCGGCCCAGCTCGCCCGCAAACTCTGGTCGATCCGCATGCTGCACGACGAGAAGTCGTGCAGCGACATCGACGCCCCGCTGCTCGTGATCAGCCAGTTCACGCTGTACGGGGATGCGCGCAAGGGCCGCCGGCCCACCTGGAACGCCGCCGCCCCCGGCGATGTCGCCGAGCCCCTCGTCGAGGAGGTCGTCGCCCAGCTGCGGGCCCTCGGCGCGACGGTGCGGACGGGCCGTTTCGGCGCGCAGATGCGGGTGTCCCTCACCAACGACGGCCCGTTCACCGTACTGATCGAGATCTAGGGCCCTTCTGATGGATCTCCGTGGAAGAAGGAGCGGCGTTCGGTGCGTGCGATCGGCGTGCGGCGTGGAGGGTCATGTGGCGGAGCCACCTGGCCCTTCGCGCCGTGCGGTGAGCGTGCGTGCCGGGCGTCGCGACGCCGCGGAGATCCATCACAAGGGCCCTAGGCGCCCGACAAACCTCTACGGCTCGACGACGGCTTCCTGGGCCGCCGCCGTGTCCCCCGCCACCAGCCGGGCGTCCAGCGGCACGTTCCGCTTCACCAGGGCCAGGGCGATGGGGCCCAGCTCGTGGTGGCGTACGGACGTCGTGATGAAGCCGATCTTGCGGCCGTCGGGGTCCTCCTCGGCGAGGCGGATCTCCGTGCCCGGCGTGGGGAGATGGACCTCGCTGCCGTCGAGGTGGAGGAAGACCAGGCGGCGGGGCGGCTTCCCGAGGTTCTCTACCCGGGCCACCGTCTCCTGGCCCCGGTAGCAGCCCTTCTGCAGATGGACCGCCGTGCCGATCCAGCCCAGCTCGTGCGGAATGGTGCGGTGGTCGGTCTCGAAACCGAGGCGCGGCCGGTGGTGTTCGACACGCAGGGCCTCGTACGCCAGGATCCCGGCCGGCGGGCCGGCCTTCTCGGCGTACGACTCGAGGTCCGCGCGCGGCAGGAAGAGGTCGCGGCCGAACGGCGTCTCGCGTACGGCGACACCCTCCGGCACCTCGGCGATCGAGCCGGCCGGCAGGTGGACGACCGCGAACTCGCCCGTCCGGTCGGCGACTTCGACCCTGTAGAAGAACTTCATCGACTCCAGGTACGCGATGAGCGCGTCCTGGGTGCCGGGCTCGACGTGGGCCCAGACCGTCTCGCCGTCGTCGACCAGGTAGAGCGCGTGCTCGATGTGGCCGTGCGCGGAGAGGATCAGCGCCTCGGTGGCCAGGCCGACCGGGAGGTCGCTGACGTGCTGGGTGAGCAGCAGGTGCAGCCAGCTCAGCCGGTCCTCGCCGGTGACGGTGACGACACCGCGGTGCGAGAGGTCGACGAAGCCGGTGCCGTCGGCGAGGGCGCGCTGTTCACGGAACAGTTCGCCGTAGTGGGCGGCAACGCCTTCGTCCACGCCCTCGGCGGGGACGGCGCCGGGCAGGGACAGGAGGGGGCTCTTCATGTGCACAAGCCTACGACTCGGTACTTGAACCCTTCAGAGAGCTCTCCTGGGTCTGCTGAGTCTGCTGCGCCCTCTGGATCTTCTGGATCTTCTGGGCACAGTCCTTGCAGCGGCCGAAGATCGCGAAGTGCTTCATGTCCGTGTCGAAGCCGAACTCGTCCCGGAGCTTGGCGGTGAACTCGGCGGCCACCGACACGTCCGCCTCGATCACGTTCGTGCAGTCGCGGCAGACGAGGTGGATGTGGTGGTGCCGGTCCGCGAGATGGTACGTCGGCGCGCCGTGCCCCAGGTGGGCGTGGCTGACCAGCCCGAGCTCCTCGAGAAGCTCCAGGGTCCGGTACACGGTGGAAATGTTGACCCCCGACGCCGTCTTCCTCACTTCCACGAGGATGTCGTCGGGGGTCGCGTGCTCAAGGGTGTCCACGGCTTCGAGGACAAGCTGACGCTGCGGCGTCAGCCGGTAACCGCGCTGCCTGAGATCGCTCTTCCAGTCGGTGCTCACCACACTGGAAGTCTAGGACTACTTGTGCTTGTCAGAACTACTTGAAGAAAGCGATCCCGTCGTCCGGCATGTCATCGGGCAGGGCCTTCGCCCAGCGCTCGACGTCGTCCGGGGTGACGACCTTCTTCAGGTGCGCCGACATGTAGGGGCGCAGCTCGACCTCGGGGGTCTGCTTCTCGCCGACCCACATGAGGTCGCTCTTCACGTAGCCGTACAGGCGCTTGCCCCCGGTGTACGGGCGGGAGGCCGCCGTACGGGCCACCGCGTCCGTCACCAGGTCGATCTGGGGCTTCTGGTGGGCGAGTTCGCCGTACCAGATCTCGATGACACCGTCGTCGCGGACCATCGTCACCTCGACCTTGCGGTCGGCGTCGATCCGCCAGAAGCCGGACTCGGACTCCAGGGGCCTGACCTTGTTCCCGTCGTTGTCCAGGACCCAGGTGTGGGACTGGTACTCCAGGAAGTCCCGGCCGTCGTGGGCGAAGGTGACCTCCTGCCCGAAGTTGCACTTCTCGGAGCCGGGGAAGTCGTGCACGCCCGCGCCCGCCCAGGTGCCGAGCAGGAAGGCGAGGGGGACGAGGTCCTTGTGGAGGTCGGACGGGATCTCGATCATGGGATCGGCGTTTCCTTTATGCCTTTTGCGGGGCTTACGGGGTCAGCGCTGGCCCTGGTACAGCTTCTTCACGGTCAGCCCGGCGAACGCGAGGACGCCGACGCAGACCAGGGCCAGCAGGGCTTCGAAGAATGCCTCAAGCACAGGGTGCTCCTTGGATGAGCGAGGGTGGGCGGTACACAAGAGCCGGGTCCAGCTTAGTCGGCCGGTGGCGGGCTCTCTTCGTGAGGTACGCCCTGCGGGGGATCGCCTGCTGGAGTGCCTGCCGGACGGTGCGTTGCATACGATTCGGCCATGGCGAAGAAGCTCGTGATCAAGGTGACGGCGGGGGCGGATGCGCCCGAGCGGTGCTCGCAGGCGTTCACGGTGGCGGCGGTCGCTGTGGCCAGCGGCGTGGACGTCTCGCTGTGGCTGACCGGCGAGTCCGCGTGGTTCGCGCTGCCGGGGCGGGCGGCCGGGTTCGAGCTGCCGCATGCGGCTCCGCTGCCCGGGCTGCTGGAGTCGGTCCTCGCTGCGGGGCGGGTGACTCTGTGCACGCAGTGCGCGGCGCGGCGGGAGATCACGGAGAAGGACGTCATCGAGGGGGTGCGGATCGCGGGGGCGCAGGTGTTCGTGCAGGAGGCACTCGGCGACGAGACCCAGGCGCTGGTGTACTGAGCCCGCTGCCCTCTTCCCGTCCCCTGGGGGCTCCGCCCCCAGACCCCCGATCGGCCTGAACGGCCTCGTCCTCAAACGCCGGACGGGCTGGAGGGAAGCATCCGCCTACCTCGGCGGGCGCTTCTTGCCGTCCAGTTCGTCCCACCACTCGTCGGACTTCGGGTCGCCGGACGGGTCGTCCCACCAGCGGTCGTCGGGGCCCCGGCGGTTGGCGACCATCGCGGCGACCGGAGGGATGAGCATCGCCACCACACACATCCCGACCGCCACCGGGACCGACCAGATACGTACGACTCCCCAGGCAAGGACGAACAGGCCGATACAGGTACCCATCATCGCGAAGTACACGTGGCGCCTTCGTGCGTACATGACTCCAGCGTAGGTCCGGGCACGCCGAAGGGCCGCACCCCCGAGGGTGCGGCCCCTGGTCGATCAGGGTGTCAGACCGCGATCGCGACCTCGGCGAGGCCGCCCTGCTGGGCGACGACCGTGCGGTCGGCGGTGGCGCCGGGGACCAGGGCGCGGACGGTCCAGGTGCCCTCGGCCGCGTAGAAGCGGAACTGCCCGGTGGCGGAGGTCGGGACCTCAGCGGTGAACTCGCCGGTCGAGTCCAGGAGGCGGACGTAACCGACGACGGGCTCGCCGTCCTTCGTCACCTGGCCCTGGATCGTGGTCTCACCGGGCTTGATCGTCGAGGCGTCCGGGCCGCCGGCCTTCGCTCCACACATGTCTTTCTCCAAGAGAGGTCTGACCGGAAGGAAGGCCGGTCGGGATTTGCGGGTCTGCTCGCTTGCTGCGTTGGCTTACTACTGGGCTTACTTGTTGGCGCCGAGCTCGATCGGGACGCCGACGAGGCTGCCGTACTCGGTCCACGAGCCGTCGTAGTTCTTGACGTTCTCGACACCGAGCAGCTCGTGCAGGACGAACCAGGTCAGGGCCGAGCGCTCACCGATGCGGCAGTAGGCGATGGTGTCCTTCGCCAGGTCGACCTGCTCCTCGGCGTAGAGCTCCTTGAGCTCCTCGTCCGACTTGAAGGTGCCGTCGTCGTTGGCGTTCTTCGACCACGGGATGTTGCGGGCGGACGGGACGTGGCCCGGACGCTGCGACTGCTCCTGCGGCAGGTGCGCGGGAGCGAGCAGCTTGCCGCTGAACTCGTCGGGCGAGCGGACGTCGACCAGGTTCTGCGAACCGATGGCCGCCACCACGTCGTCGCGGAAGGCGCGGATGGACTTGTCCTGCGCCTTGGCCTTGTAGTCGGTCGCCGGGCGGGCCGGGACCTCCTCGACCAGCTCGCGGGCGTCCAGCTCCCACTTCTTGCGGCCGCCGTCGAGCAGCTTGACGTTGTCGTGGCCGTAGAGCTTGAAGTACCAGTAGGCGTACGACGCGAACCAGTTGTTGTTGCCGCCGTAGAGGATCACCAGCGTGTCGTTGGCAATGCCCTTCGCCGACAGGAGCTTCTCGAAGCCCTCCTGGTCGATGAAGTCGCGGCGGACCGGGTCCTGCAGGTCCTTGGTCCAGTCGATGCGGATCGCGTTCTTGATGTGGTTCTTCTCGTAGGCGGACGTGTCCTCGTCCACCTCCACGATCGCGATGTTCGCGTTGTCCAGGTTGTCCTGGACAAAGTCGGCGTCGACCAGGACGTCGCTGCGGCTCATGCTCTTTCTCCTCCGGGGCAGTTGCGGCGGGGCGTGCGAGTGTGCGGGGTGCGCGTGCAGGCCTGAAATCGGCGCGCGCGCAGAATGCCCTGGGCAGGGCGCGGGGAATGCGGAGGTCGGAGCCGTCCGCTCAGAAGGTGCGACAGAGCATGGCGGCGACGCGGCACAGGTCTACTGCCCGCCGCTTCGTGAGATCCGCCTGTAGCTTCATGGGCTCGATCGTAGGGACGCACAGCGGGGCGTGTCACCGCCGTGTCGTATCGTGAGATGCGATCGTCCGGGATGTGGGATGAGATGAGCGCCCGGGGCGTGGTTCCACGGTTCCCGGGCCTGTGTAGGCGCCATCACATCTACGGTGCGGACGAACCGTCTCGCACTTCGGACACACGGCGTCCGTCGAACGTCGAACCTCGTCCTGCCCGGCGTCGTCCTACCCGGCCAGCCGGACGTTCGAACCCTTCACCGTGATGTCCACACCGTCCTTGGCGGCCTGCACACTGTCCAGCTTCACACCGCCCGGCAGCTGGTCGATGCTCTGCTGGAAGTCGGTGATCGACCGGATACGGGAGTCGGCGAGCTCGATGACCAGCTTGGGCAGGTTGTCGGCGTGCACCTTCACCTTGTCGCCGTCGACGGTCACTGTGCTGAGCACCGGATACGTCTGCGAGGCGCCGGCCGCCGAGATCTTGACGTCCACCTTGATCTTGCCGTTGCCACCGTCGGAGAGGCCGACGACCTGGGCCTTGACCCCGGTGATGATCTGCGTCGGCTCGGACTTGGCCGCCTTGAGCAGCTCGTCGTAGGCGATGGTGGCGGTGCCGGTCGCGGTGGCCGCGGTGGCGGAGCTGTAGTCGCCGGAGAACTTGACGCCCTTCATGTCGGCCTTCAGGTCGTCGATGCGGATCGTCGACTGTCCGCCGCTGCCGCTGGTTCCGCTGCCGGTGCCCGTGTCGGCCTCGTAGTCCTTGATGCCGATCTCGACGTCGTCCAGCTCGCCGGACGCGACCTGGGTGAGGAAGGGGAAGCCCTTGATGGACACGTCCGGGGTGGAGGCGAGGTTCTCGGTGGTCTTCACCTTGTCCGCGGCCTCGTTCTCGGCGAAGTAGACCGCCACACGGTCCGCGATCACGAAAAGGCCGCCCAGGATCACAACGACAATGAGAAGTATTCGCAGGGCGCGCATACGGTGTTTCCCCCACCTGGCCGGTCGACGACGACGACGCTCACGACGACCGGGTGGCCGTCCAGCGCGAGACTAACCCTGTGGTGGGCTCCGGCCGGGCAATTGTCGATCATCTGTGACAGGACCCGGGGACCGGGCCCCGCTCTACCCCAGCGCCCGCCCCAGCACGTACACCACCGGCGCCGCGGCCGTCAGCGGCAGGGCGACGCCCGCCGTGAAGTGCACGAACCTCGACGGGTAGTCGTAGCTCGCCACCCGGTGGCCGATCAGGGCGCAGGCCGCCGCGCCCGCGCCCAGCAGCGCGCCCTTCGCGCCGAAGTCCGTCATCCCGCCGACCGCGATGCCCGCTCCCGCCGCGGCGAGCAGCGAGACCACGACCGAGGCCGGGGTCGGCAGCGGCAGGGCGCGGGCCAGGACGGCCACCGCCGCCGCTGCCGCACCGACGGTCACCGCGTCCGCCTCGGCCGCGAGGTATCCGGCCGCGACGATGGCCAGCGCCGCCGAGGCGACGGTCGCCATCAGGCCGTACATCCGCTCGTCCGGGTCCGCGTGCGAACGCAGTTGAAGGACCAGGGTCATGAGGACCCAGACACCGAGGGTGCCCAGGATCGCCGCCGGGCCGTTCTCCCGGCCGGCCGCCAGCAGCACAACGTCCGCGACCACTGCGCCGAGGAACGCCAGCGCGATGCCCTGCCGGGCCGGCCACATGCCGTTCAGCCGGAACCAGCCCGCGGCGGTGACCGCCTGAAGAGCGACGAGCGGGACGAGCAGGGCGTACGAGCCGATCGCCGCCGCACCGGACAGGAGCAGGCCGAGCAAGGCCGTGAGCGCGGCCGGCTGCATGCCCGGCTCGATGACCGGGGACCGGCCCTCCAGACGGGCGCGCTGGGCGTCCGTGATGCGGGAGTTGCCGGCGACGGTGGCGGGTCCGTAGGTCGCGTCCGGCGAGTCCCCGGCGGCGGGGGCGGGTGCCTGGGGCTGCGCCTGCTGGTTCCAGGCCGGGGCCTGGGCCTGGACGTGGGCCTGGACGTGTGCCTGGGCCTGGCCCTCCTGCGGCAGTGGCTGACCCGCCACCCCGTAGGGCTGCTGCGGCATGTACGCCGTCTCTGTCGCGTTCACCGCGGGTGCCGCCGGCGGTACCGGCGTCTCCCAGGTCTGCCCCTGCCACTGCTGCGTGTACTGCTGCTCGGCGGGGGCCGCGTGCGGGTCGTCGTACCCCTGATACCCGTGCTGTCCCTGCTGGCTCTGTTGTCCCTGTTCGCCGGGCCACGCCTGCTGCTGGTACGGGTCGTACCCCTCGTACGGGCCCTCGTACGGCTGGTTGGTCATCGTCACCCTCCTGCGAACGGCGGGAGCACCTCGACCGTGCCGCCGTCGGCCAGCCGTACCGTCTCATGTCCGCGGGTGCCCACGGGGTCACCGTCGATGAGGAACGAACATCGCTGCAGCACGCGCGCGAGTTCTCCGGGGTGTCGCTCGCGCACGGCGTCGAGCGCCTCGGCGAGGGTGGCCGCGTCGTACGGCTCCTCGGCGACCCCGGCCGCGGCCTTCGCGGCGGCCCAGAAGCGCACCGTGACCTTTGGCATCCGGTTCCTCAACAACGATCAATGGAAAGTCGATCGATCAGTAGAAGGTCGATCGGCGGTGTACCCCGCCAGGCTAGCCCGCCTGTGAGCCGGCCCAGTCCCCGATGCGGGCCAGCAGGTCGTCGGTCGCCGCGTGTTCCGCGTGGCCCATGCCGGGCTCCAGCCACAGTTCGCCGTGGTCGCCGGCGGCGGCCGCGAGCATCCGGGGATGATCGACCGGGAAGTAGCCGTCCCGGTCGCCGTGCACGATCAGCAAGGGGGTGGGCGCGATCCTCGGCACCGCCTCCGCCGGGGACAGCGGCACCGGGTCCCATTCCTGGTGGTGGATCCTCGTACGGAATCCGTAGCGGCCCACCAGCCGGCCCTCGGGACGCGTTACCAGCCAGTGGAGCTTCCGCATAGGGGCCGTGCCCCGGTAATACCAGCGGGCGGGAGCGCTCACCGAAACCACCGCGTCCGTCGCCGCTTCCGTGCGCCCCTCGCGCCCCTGTCCGTACAGCGCCGCGTGCCGCAGCACCACGGAACCGCCCATCGAGAAGCCGACTGTCACCACGCGCGCGTGCCCGAGCTCCCGCGCCCACTCCACCGCGGCCGCCAGGTCGAGGACCTCCCGGTCGCCGACCGTCGAGCGTCCGCCGGAGGCGCCGTGGCCGCGGAAGGAGAACGTGACCACGGCCCCGTACTGCGCGAACGCCTGCGCGACGCGGCGTACATGGGGCTTGTCCACGTCGCCCGTGAACCCGTGGGCGACGACGAACACGGGGAAAACAGAAGGTTGCGTCGAGGCGTCGTATACGACCGCACCCGGTTCGTATACGGAATCGATCGCAATCCCGTCGTCGGTGCTCAGAAACGTACGCAAAAGCCCCCGTCTGCCCGTCTCGGGATGCGGACCAATGGTGGATCGCGCCACATGACCTGCCGGACCAGTGCTCATGTGGGCTATTCTGCTGGGCAGAGGACTCGGGCAGCGTAGCCCCCGGGTCCTTTTGTGCTTTCGGAAGCGTTGTATACGACGCGGGAAACCGCAGGTGTACGGGGCCCCGGGATCGCAGAGCAGTGCCGCACCGCTTACGTCCTCGCAGGGACCGAGGAGGAACCAGACGTATGAGTTCTCTGCTACTGCTGACCAATGCCCTCCAGCCGTCGACGGAGGTGCTCCCCGCCCTCGGCCTGCTCCTGCACAACGTGCGAGTGGCCCCGGCGGAAGGGCCCGCCCTCGTCGACACCCCTGGTGCCGACGTCATTCTCATCGACGGGCGCCGTGATCTGCCGCAGGTCCGCAGCCTGTGCCAGCTGCTGCGCTCCACGGGCCCCGGCTGTCCGCTCATCCTCGTCGTCACCGAGGGCGGCCTCGCGGCCGTCACCGCCGACTGGGGCATCGACGACGTGCTCCTCGACACCGCGGGTCCGGCGGAGGTCGAGGCGCGGCTGCGCCTGGCCATGGGCCGGCAGCAGATCGTCAACGACGACTCCCCGATGGAGATCCGCAACGGCGACCTGTCGGTCGACGAGGCGACCTACAGCGCCAAGCTCAAGGGCCGGGTCCTCGACCTCACCTTCAAGGAGTTCGAGCTCCTCAAGTACCTCGCGCAGCACCCGGGCCGCGTCTTCACGCGCGCGCAGCTGCTGCAGGAGGTCTGGGGCTACGACTACTTCGGCGGCACGCGGACCGTCGACGTGCACGTACGACGGCTGCGCGCGAAGCTCGGGCCCGAGCACGAGTCGCTGATCGGGACCGTCCGGAACGTCGGTTATCGATTCGTTACTCCTGAGAAGGTCGACCGGGCCGCCGAGGAGGCCAAGGCCAAGGCAGCCCGGGCAAAGCCGGAGGATGCGGACGAGACGGCCGCCCTGGACGCGGCCGAGGTACCGGCCGAGGCATAGCGGACCCCGGAAGGGGGCATTGCTTCGGCACGGGTGCCCCCGCGGGAAGCTCCTTCTCGCCCTGCCCAGAGCAGGTATATCCGCGTAGACTCCGCGCGTGGCCAAGGTGACTCGGGATGACGTGGCGCGACTGGCGGGGACTTCGACCGCCGTCGTCAGCTATGTCATCAACAACGGACCCCGGCCGGTTGCCCCGGCCACGCGCGAGCGTGTCCTCGCCGCCATCAAGGAACTGGGGTACCGGCCGGACCGGGTCGCCCAGGCGATGGCGTCGCGGCGCACCGACCTCATAGGCCTGATCGTGCCGGACGCGCGCCAGCCCTTCTTCGGGGAGATGGCGCACGCGGTCGAACAGGCCGCCTCCGAGCGCGGAAAAATGGTGCTGGTCGGGAACTCCGACTACGTGGGCGAGCGCGAGGTCCACTACCTGCGGGCGTTCCTCGGCATGCGGGTGTCCGGGCTGATCCTGGTCAGCCACGCGCTGAACGACAACGCCGCCGCCGAGATCGAGGCCTGGGACGCCCGGGTGGTCCTGCTGCACGAGCGGCCCGAGGCCATCGACGACGTCGCCGTCGTGATCGACGACCTGGACGGCGCCCAGCAGGCCGTCAGTCACCTGATCGAGCACGGCTACGAGTACGTCGCCTGCATGGGCGGCACCGCGCAGACCCCGGTGGTCGGCGACCCGGTCTCCGACCACGTCGAGGGCTGGCGGCGCGCGATGGAGGAGGCCGGGCTCTCGACCGAGGGCCGGCTCTTCGAGGCGCCGTACAACCGCTACGACGCCTATCAGGTGGCTCTCGGGATCCTCTCCGGCCCCCGGCGGCCGCCCGCGATCTTCTGCTCCACCGACGACCAGGCGATCGGCCTGCTGAGGGCCGCCCGCGAGCTGCGGATCGACGTGCCGGGCGAGCTGGCGGTGGCCGGCTTCGACGACATCAAGGAAGCGGCGCTGGCCGACCCGCCCCTGACCACGGTCGCCTCGGACCGCTCCGGGATGGCCCGGGCCGCCGTGGACCTCGTGCTCGACGACGGACTGCGGGTGGCGGGATCACGGCGGGAGCGGCTGAAGCAGTTCTCCTCGCGGCTGGTGGTGCGGAAGTCCTGCGGTTGCACCTGACGGTCGTGCGGGCGCGCATGAAGGTTGTCTGAGCGCACCCGCCGAGCCGCGAGAAGGCTCTTTATATCGGGCAAACAAGGTTCTGCCGGGCTTCTCAGCAAGCACTCAGGGAGCTCTCATGGTCACGCGACAAGCTCTGTTCCATGACCGAGAGCTTCCGCCGCAGCGGCGAGTACGAGAGCTACGAGAACCCGTACCAGGGCGCGCAGCAGCACGTCTCCTCCCCGGTGAACCCCGAGTGGCCGCCCCCGCCGGCCCAGCCGCCCGCGCACCCCGTGCAGCCCATGCAGCAGGCGGCGACGGTGCAGCCGGTCACGGCCGAGGGTTCCGGCTTCGGCGGCCACCACGGTGACGGCAACGGCGGCGGTACGGCTCTCCTCCCCACCGCCCCCGCTCCGGCGCCGAAGAAGCGGACCCGGGGCCCCATCGCCCTGCTGGCCGCCGTGGCGATCGTCGCCGCGGCCGTCGGCGGCGGCACCGCGTACGCCTTCCAGCAGCTGACCGGCAGCGACACCGTCGCCACCAGCACCACCACCAATGTGGTGCCGTCCAGCAAGAAGGGCGACGTCGCCACCATCGCCGCGGCCGTCAGCCCGAGCATCGTCGAGGTCAACGCCACGCTGAGCAACGGTTCCTCGACCGGATCCGGCGTGATCATCAGCAGCGGCGGCGAGATCATCACCAACAACCACGTCATCTCCGGCGCCTCGTCGATCAAGGTGAACACGAGCGACGGCAAGTCGTACACCGCGAAGGTCGTCGGCACCGACAGCAAGAAGGACCTCGCCCTGATCAAGCTGGAGAACGCCTCCGGCCTGAAGGCGGCGACCCTCGGCAACTCCGACGGCGTCCAGGTCGGCGACACGGTCGTGGCGATCGGCTCGCCCGAGGGCCTGACCGGCACCGTCACCAGCGGCATCGTCTCGGCCCTGAACCGCGACGTGACCGTCTCGACCGACGAGAGCCAGAGCCAGGACCAGGGGCAGGGCCAGGGCGGCGGCAACGGCCAGTGGCCGTTCTCCTTCGGCGGCCAGCAGTTCAACGGCGACACCGGTTCGTCGACGACGACGTACAAGGCGATCCAGACCGACGCGTCCCTCAACCCGGGCAACTCCGGCGGCGCGCTGATCGACGCCGGCGGCAACATCATCGGTATCAACTCCGCGATGTACTCGGCCAGTTCGCAGTCGTCCTCCGGCTCCTCGGACGCCGGCAGCGTCGGCCTCGGCTTCGCCATCCCGATCAACACCGTCAAGTCCGACCTGGCCACACTGCGGGCCGGCGGCAGCGACAACTGAACCCACACCGCACGCGAGTAGGGAGTACGTCATGATCAAGCAGGTTTCCCACACGGTCGCCGGCACCGATCCGGCCGGCTTCGCCCTGGCCCTCGAGGTGGCGTACGAACTGCACGCGCCGGTGACGCGGGCGCCGGAGCTGGTGGCGGCCCCCCAGCTGATGGGCCTGCGCACCACCGCGGCCCGCCCGCACCGCCGCAAGGTGCCGCTGAACCGGCTCACGGCGATGCGCGGCTGATCGCACCCGGCCCTTCTCCCGTAACGCCCCCGCAGGGAAACATGCGAGGCTGAAGGCAGTCAGCACGTTCAGGTACGTCCCAGCACCTTCAGCCCGTCGTCGTCCCACCGCATCTGAGGAATCCGAAGCCCATGAGCCCCGCCGATGGCGACCGTGACCCCCAGCGCATCCTGATCGTCGACGACGAGCCGGCCGTGCGCGAAGCACTCCAGCGCAGCCTCGTCTTCGAGGGGTACGACACCGAGGTCGCCGTGGACGGCGCGGACGCCCTGGAGAAGGCGACCGCGTACCAGCCCGACCTGGTCGTCCTCGACATCCAGATGCCGCGCATGGACGGCCTGACCGCCGCGCGCCGCATGCGCGGTGCCGGCACGACGACGCCGATCCTGATGCTGACGGCGCGGGACACGGTCGGTGACCGCGTGACGGGTCTGGACGCCGGCGCGGACGACTATCTGGTCAAGCCCTTCGAACTCGACGAACTCTTCGCCCGCGTCCGCGCGCTGCTGCGGCGCAGCTCGTACGCGGCGGCCGCGATCGCCGGTACGGCCCAGGAGGACGAGGCGCTGACCTTCGCGGACCTGCGGATGGATCTGGCGACGCGGGAGGTCACGCGGGGCGGGCGCCCGGTGGAGCTCACCCGCACCGAGTTCACGCTGCTCGAGATGTTCATGGCACACCCGCGTCAGGTGCTCACGCGTGAGCAGATCCTGAAGGCGGTGTGGGGCTTCGACTTCGAGCCGTCGTCCAACTCCCTGGACGTGTACGTGATGTACCTGCGCCGCAAGACGGAGGCGGGCGGCGAACCGCGCCTCGTGCACACGGTGCGGGGCGTGGGGTATGTGCTGCGGCAGGGCGGCGCGGAGTGAGGAAGGTTCTACGCCGCTTCCAGACGCTGCCGATCCGGTCGCGGCTGGCGATGCTGGTCGCTGCGGCGGTGGCGTTCGCGGTGGCGGCGGTTTCGGTGACGTGTTGGTTCATCGTGCAGGGGAAGTTGTACGACCAGCTCGACGAAGACCTGCAGAAGGCGGCGCGACCTCAGCCGTACTCAGCCGTCGCGAGCACGCTCACCGACTGCCCCGAGACCCCGGTGGACACCATGGGTGACTTCCGGGCGCAGGACTCGATCTACCTCCAGCTGGTGACGGCGGGTGGCAAGGGCTGCGTCTCGTCGAACTCCGAGGGCACGGTCAAGGTCACCGGCTCCGACAAGAACATCGTCAGGAACGCAGCGAGCCGCCAGGGACTGCTCCGCAACGGCACCGACTCCGACGGCAACGCCGTGCGCGTACTGACCACGCCCCTGTACGTCAGCCAGGGCATGGGCAGCCAGCCCCAGCTGTACACGGGCGCCGCCCTCCTCGTCGCGGTCCCCCTCAAGAGCACTCAGTCCACGCTCAACGAACTCGCCCTGATCCTCCTCCTCGTCTCCGGCATCGGAGTCCTCGGCGCCGGCGCCGCCGGCCTCGCGGTCGCCCGCGCCGGGCTGCGCCCCGTCGACAAGCTCACCGAAGCCGTCGAACAGGTGGCCCGTACCGAGGACTTGAGCGTCCGCATCCCCGTCGAGGACGACGCCGAGGACGAGATCGCCCGGCTCTCCCGTTCCTTCAACTCGATGACGTCATCGTTGGCCAGCTCCCGCGAGCTCCAACAGCAGCTCATCGCCGACGCCGGTCACGAACTCCGCACCCCCCTCACCTCCCTCCGCACCAACATCGAACTCCTCACCCGCAGCGAGGAGACCGGCCGTCCCATCCCCCCGGCCGACCGCAAGGCCCTCCTCGCCTCCGTGAAGGCGCAGATGACCGAACTGGCCGCCCTGATCGGCGACTTGCAGGAGCTGGCGCGGTCGGAGGGGCAGCGGGGTGAGCGCGTCCAGGTGGTCTCGTTGCAGGACACGGTCGAGGCGGCGCTGCGCCGCGCGCGCCTGCGCGGACCGGAGCTCACCATCACCGCCGACCTCCAGCCCTGGTACGTACGGGCGGAGCCCTCCGCCCTGGAGCGGGCGGTCGTCAACATCCTGGACAACGCGGTGAAGTTCAGCCCCGAGGGCGGCGCCATCGACGTCCAGCTCGACGACGGCGTCCTGACCGTCCGCGACCACGGCCCCGGCATCGACGCCGAGGAACTCCCGCACGTCTTCGACCGCTTCTGGCGCTCTCCCAGCGCACGCGCCCTGCCGGGCTCGGGCCTCGGCCTGTCGATCGTCGCGCGCACGGTGCAACAGGCCGGCGGCGAGGTCACCCTGGCCCGCGCGGCCGGCGGCGGCACGGTGGCGACCGTACGGATTCCGGGGGCTCCCACGCCCCCTCCGGAAGTGGAGTAACGGGACGGGCAACCTTTCCGTGCGGGGTGGCGACCTATCGACGGTCCCTGTCCCCCCGCACGGAACGGATTCCCGCATGGCTCAGCACCGTCGGCGCAGAACCGCTCTCGCCATCACCGTCCCCCTCGCCCTCGCCGCCGCCGGAACCCTGGCCTACGGCATGCTCCCCGGCACCCAGCCCAAGGCGTCCGCCGCCACCGCCCCCGTCTGGGCCACCGCCACCGCCGACGGCTTCGCCTCGGTCAACGCCCTGGGGCAGAACGGCACTTACGGCGGCCGCGACGGCAAGACGGTCACCGTGAAGACCCTCGCCGACCTGGAGAAGTACGCGACGTCCGCCGATCCGTACGTCATCGTCGTCGCGGCGACCATCACCATGGATCCGGTCGGGAAAGAGATCAAGGTCCAGAGCAACAAGACCATCGTGGGCGCCGGGACTTCCGGGCAGATCGTGGCCGGCGGGTTCTTCCTCGGTGAGGGCGTCCACAACGTCATCATCCGCAACCTGACGATCCGGGACGCCTACCAGGGCACCTGGAACGACAAGGAGCACGACTACGACGGCATCCAGATGGACGGCGCCCACCATGTGTGGATCGATCACAACGACATCCGGCACATGGCCGACGGGCTCATCGACAGCCGCAAGGACACGACCTATCTGACCGTCTCCTGGAACAAGCTCAGCCAGGAGAACAAGGCCTTCGGCATCGGCTGGACCGACAACGTCACCTCGAACATCACGATCCACCACAACTGGATCCGCGAGACCGAGCAGCGCAACCCGTCCACGGACAACGTCGCCCACGCGCACCTCTACAACAACTACCTGGAGGACGACCCGGGCACCGCCATCACGTCCTCCTACGGCAACTACGCGCGCGGCAGGACCAACATGCTGCTGGAGAACTCCTACTTCCAGGGCATGAACAACCCGGTGACCAGGGACAGCACGGCCACGCTCGTGCAGCGCGGCAACGTGTTCTCCGCGACGACCGGCAAGAACGAGAGCGGCGGCTCGGGCGCGTCCTGGGATCCGAAGAGCTACTACAGCTACACACTGGACAAAGCCGCCGACGTGCCGAGCCTGCTCAAGTCCGGTACGGGGCCGCGCAGTTCGATCGGTACGACGGCCACCACCACGACCACTGCTACGACCGCCGCCGCTGCCGCCACCCTCACCGTCGCGCAGGACGGCAGCGGCCAGTACAGGACCGTGCAGGCCGCCGTGGACGCCGTACCCGCCAACAACGCTTCCCGCGTGGTCATTTCGGTGAAGCCCGGCACCTACCGCGAGGTCGTGAAGGTCCCGGCGAACAAGCCGCACGTCACCATCCAGGGTGCCGGCAGCAGCCGTAAGGACACGGTGATCGTCTACAACAACGCGGCGGGGACGAAGAAGCCCGACGGCTCGACCTACGGCACTCCCGGCAGCGCCACCGTCTCCGTCCAGTCCGACGACTCGCAGCTGCGCAACCTGACCGTCACCAACGACTTCGACGAGGCCTCGCACCAGGACATCGCCAACCAGGCGGTGGCGTTGCTGACCCAGGCCGACAAGATCTTCCTCGACGGAATCATCGTCAACGGCGACCAGGACACCCTGGAGATGGAGACGGCCGCCGCGGACAAGCTCGGCCGCGTCTACGTCGCCAACTCCTACATCACCGGCAACGTCGACTTCGTCTTCGGGCGGGCCACGGCCGTCGTCGACAAGTCCGTCATCACCCTGAAGAAGCGCTGGAACGGGTCCTCGGCCGGTTACGTCACCGCCGCCAGCACCCCCGCCGACCGCAAGGGCATCCTGATCAACAAGTCGTCGATCAGCGGTGACGTCTCCAACGCGAGCTTCTACCTCGGCCGCAACTGGCACCCGGGCGGCAGCACCACCGTCGACCCGCAGGCCACGGTCCGCAACACCACCCTGAGCGCCGCGATCAAGTCGACCCCCTGGTCCGACATGGGCGGCTTCTCGTGGAAGGACGACCGGTTCGCCGAGTACAGGAACACCGGCGCGGGCTCGGGTGCGGCCGGCAGCGACCGGCCGCAGCTGACCGACGCCCAGGCCGCGGGCCAGGAGGTCGCGGACTGGCTGGGCGGCTGGACGCCGACCGCTTCCTGACCCGCCGCAAAAGCCCACAGCGAGCGGTCTTACTCTCTCCCCAGCCGCGCACCTGTTCGGTGCGCCTGGGGAGGGAAACCGTCGATGGACGAGAGTGGCGTGGAGCGCGAGTACCGCAAGCGACGGAAACTGCCGCAGGCGTACCTGCTCCTGGTGGGTGTGGTGATGCTGAACGGCCTCATCCAGACCGGCCGCCTCCAGCTCGGTCACGACTCCAGCCTGCGCATCTGGACATCGGGGGCGGTCGCGCTGCTCATGGTGGCGGCCCTGGTCCGGATCGTGCTGGAGCAGTACCGGGCGTACACCCGGGTCACGGCCGCCGGCATCACCGTGCAGGGGCCCGTACGGTCGCGCACCTGGGCCTGGCACGAGGTGTACGACATCCGGGTGCAGCCGTCCCCGCGCGGCTCGGGCCGGATGGCCCCCCAGTGGCTCGCCTATCTCTACGACATGGAGGGCCGCCGCTTCCGGCTCCCGCACCTCGACGACTGGCAGCTGGACGACCCGTACGCCGAGGTCTCGGCGCTGTGCCTGGCCGCCGCCCCGCACCGCAGCCTCACCTGGGAACGGCGTCCCCATGTCGAGGAGGGGATCCTGCGGCGGGCCGTGGGGCGCAAGGCGTGGACCTGGGCGGCGTACGGCACGCTCGTGGTGCTGTTCGCCATGTTTTTGGTCGATCTCTGGCAGATCGCCTTCGGTCGGCCGGAGCACCCGTTCCTGCTGTTCCTGTGGGTGCCGCTGGCCTCCTTCGGCGTCCTCGGCGCCGTCCTCCAGCGGTACTGGACGGCTCGTCCCCCGCGCTCGATCGCACAGCAGCCGTAGCTCACCCATAACCGTCTGCCAGCCCCAGCACAGCCGATCGTCACACCGTGTTCGGATGGCGCCGAAGACAACGGTTCTGCTGGCCGACGACGACGCGGATCTGCGGGAAGGCATCGGGCGACTGCTGAGGTTCGAGGGGTACGACACGGTTCTCGCCGGGGACGGCCGCACGGTCGTCGAGCTGGTCGGGCTGCCCGAGGACGCGCCCGATCTGGTCCTGATGGACGTCACCATGCCGGGCCTGGACGGACTGGCGGCGACGCGGCGGATCCGGGCCTCCGGGTCCACCGTCCCGATCCTGATGATCACCGGGCGGAACGCGGTCGGCGACCGGATCGTCGCCCTCGACAACGGCGCCGACGACTATCTGATGAAGCCCTTCGCCACCGAGGAACTGCTCGCCCGGGTGCGCGCCCTGCTGCGCCGCGCCCCGCGGAAGACCGCCGCCGTCTCCCGGGGCAACGACCGGCTCACCTTCCAGGACGTCGCCATGGAGCTGCGGACCCGTACCGTCACCCGCCGCGGCCGCCGGCTCGACCTCACCAAGACCGAGTACCTGCTGCTGGAGTACCTGATGCGCCATCCGGCCAAGGTGCTCAGCCGTACCCAGATCCTCAAGGACGTGTGGGGCTTCGAGTTCGAGCCCACCTCCAACACCCTGGACGTGTACGTGATGTACCTGCGGCGCAAGCTGGAGAGCCGCGGCGAACCGCGGCTCATCCAGACCGTGCGCGGGCTGGGCTACACCCTGCGGACTACCACCTGAGAATCATGGTCTCGTCGTGCGCCGGCGGTACGTCGGCCACCGCGTCCGGCAGCGGCTCGGCGAGCCCCGCGTAGGCGCCCTGCCGGGCGAGCAGTTCCTTGTGGGTGCCCGTCTCCACCAGCCGTCCCCGGTCGACGACCACGATCCGGTCGGCGTCCGGTGCGAGGCTCAGATCGTGGGTGATCATGATCGTCGTACGGCCCGCCATCAGCTTGCGCAGCGGCTGCACCACCTGGCGGGCGGCCACCGCGTCCAGGCCCGCCGTCGGCTCGTCCAGGACGAGGACCGGTGCGGAGCGCAGCATCGCGCGGGCGATGGCGACGCGCTGCAGCTGACCGCCGGAGAGGGCGGCCGTGCCGGGCGCGAGGTGGGTGTCGTATCCCTCGGGCAGGGCGGTGATGAAGTTGTGCGCCGCCGCCTCCCGGGCCGCCTGCTCGATCTCCTCGTCGCTCGCGCCGGGCCGTCCGCAGGCGATGTTCTCGCGGATCGTGCCGCTGAGGACCAGCGTCTCCTGGGGCAGCAGCGCCACGTTCTCGCGCAGGAACTCCAGGTTCATGTCGGTGAGCGGGACGCCGTCCAGGCTGATCACGCCCTGCGAGGGGTCGTAGAAGCGGGTCAGCAGTTTGGACAGGGTCGACTTGCCGGCGCCGCTGGAGCCGGTGACGATGACCAACTCGCCGGGTCCCGCGGTGAAGTTGACGTCGCGCAGGGAGGCGCGGCGGGACTCGGGGTAGCGGAAGGACACGTCGTGGAAGGCGACCCAGCCGCGCACCGGCCACTCGGCGACCGGTTCGGCGGGGTCGGAGACGGCCGGCTTCGCGTCCAGGATCTCGTTGAGGCGCTGGGCGCCCGCGGTCGCGGCGGTGAGGGTGAGGCCGAGCTGGCCGAGGTTGCGGACCGGCGGGTAGAGGTAGCCGATGAAGGCGGCGAAGGCGAGGAGCTGACCGAGGGTCATACGACCCGCGGAGATCTCCCAGACGCCCAGGCCGATCACGGCCAGCACGCACAGGGTCTCGACGACCTCGACGAACTGCTCGTACATCTCGCTCAGACGGGCACCGCGCACGCTCGCCCGCATCCAGGCGCGCGCCTCGACGTCGAGCCGCTTCTCCTCGTCCGCACGGCGGTTGTACGCCTGGGTCAGCACGACGTTGCCGAGCGACTCCTCCACCACCGAGGTGATGGCGCCGTCGGCGACCCGCTCGTCCTGGGAGGCCGTCTTGATACGGCCGGCGAAGCGGCGGGCGGCGAGGATGAACAGGGGCGCGAGGACGAAGGTGGCCAGGGCCAGGTCCCAGCGCAGGTACAGGGCGGCGCACGCGTAGAAGACGGCGGAGAAGGCGGCGGAGACCGTGCCGACGACGCCGGACACGACCATCTGCTCGATGGCCTCCACGTCACCGGTGAGGCGCTCGACGAGATCGCCCTGCCGGTGCTTCTGGAAGAAGTGCGGCGGCAGGTCCTGCACATGCCGGAACACGCCCGCCCGTAGCCGCAGCACGAATCTCTCCGCGGTCCAGGTGGCCAGCGAGTTGCCGAGGTAGCCGACGAACGCGCCGAGCACGGCCACGCCCAGCCAGGCGCCGGCCGGGCCCCAGAAGGCGGAGAGCGAACCGGCCTTCAGGGCGTTGTCGGTGAGCTCCGCGAACAGCAGGATCGAGGCGGTCTCGGCGAGCGCGGACATCACCACGCACGCGACGATCACCGCGAGCCACTTGCGGTCGCCGCGGGTCAGCGGCCAGAAACGGCGGAAGGCCTCACGGACTTCGCTCATGGTCGGCTCTCTTCGGGTTCACGGTTCGGACATGGCCGAGGCGGGGCCACCGGGCGAGCTCGCTCGCCAACCGGTGGCCCCGCCTCGCGGCGTGCCTCAGCCCTTGTGGCCGACGGGGCGGCGCTTCGGGGCGGGCTTCTTCGGCGCCTTCTTCTTCGGGGCCGGGGCGGGCTTGCAGTTGGTCTTCTTCACCGGGGCGATCTTGTGGAAGCTCATGGGGGTTTCCCTTTCTGTCACTGGTCTGCAACAGTCCCTCTACCGATCTGCTGCAATTGCCTTTGAATTACTTGGATTTACGCAGGTGAATTCTTTGTCAGCCCTTGTGGGCGACGGGCCTGCGCTTCGGAGCCGGCTTCTTCGGGGCCTTCTTCTTGGGGGCCGGCGCGGGCTTGTGGGCCTTCTTGACGGGGGCGATCTTGTGGAAGCTCATCGTGTTCTCCTTCGTTTTCGTGTCGTTCGCTTTCGACATGGAAAACACTACGGCATTCCCGAAGCCAAAAAAGCCTTTCCGCCTTAGACGTCAATAAGATTCGATGTGAGTTGCCTCTGAAAATAAATTCTCAGACGACCCCCGGAACTGAACCCGCGCTCACACAGGTTTTATCGGGAGCGGGAGGGAGTCGGCGAGAGTCGGCGGGCCCTAACGGGAGCTGCCGACGGCCAGCCCCGAGCCCTCGATCCGCACCCTGATCCCGTCCTTCTCCACCCGCACATCGCGAAGCCGCAGCTCCCCGCTCTGCGGTGTGGGCAGGCTGAAGCCCAGGGACAGGCGGTCGGCGAGGACCGGGCGGGTGAGCCGGGGCAGGGCGTCCAGCAGGGACGGGTCGAAGCCGAGGCGCTTGAGCAGGGCGGGGTGCTCCAGGGCCAGGTCGATCAGGTTGAGCCGCATGGCCCGGTGAATGAAGCGCGGTGAGCCGGTCACGCGCGCCAACTCGGCGTCGGAGCGCAGGGCCTGACGCACCGCGGAGTCGGGGACGCCGAGCCGCCGTACCACCGCCGGAACCGCGAACAGTGCCTTCGCCTTGGCCGTCTCGTGCGTGAGGCGTGCGGCGGAGCTGCGGGTCAGGTGCAGGCCCTCGGTGGCACCGGTGCCGGGCCGGTAGGTCGCCAAGTCCCCGATGTCCAGGCGCATTCCGCCGATATGGGTGGCGATGGAACGGTCGCCGTCACGGCCGATGCGGGCGTCGGCCCGCAGCCGGAGGTCGTGTCCGGCCACCGGGAGCGTGCCGCGGGCCAGCACCCGGTCGTCGCCGTGTCCCGTGAACGTCACCTGGGACGCGCCGAGTTCGCGGTTCAGGTCGTCGAAGGAGAGCAGGACGTCGCCGTCGAGCCGGGGAATCCCCGCTCCCCGTACGGAAGTCGGTCCGTCCGGGGCGTTCAGCCGTACGTCGTGCGCGGTCGCCGTCACCTTGGCCAGCGAGACCCGGTCGGCGGCGACGTCCGGCACGGTCACCTTCACCGAGTGCAGGCGGCCGTCGGCGAGTTGGGTGAGGAAGGGAAAGCCGTCGATCTCCACCTCGGGCGCCGCGTTCAGCTTCAGCCGGTCCTCGAGGGCGCTGGCCGCCCGGTGTTCGGCGTACAGCAGCGCCCAGCGGTCGGCGAGGGTGAGAAAGGCGGCGAGGACGACGACTGCCACCACCGCCTTCAGCGCGAGCGGGAGGCCCGCGAAGCGGCCGCGCCTACGACGGCGGCCGCTTCGGCGGTGGTTGGGCGCAACCCAGGGGTCGTCCTGGCCCTCTTCCTGGATGTCCCCTTCCGGAACGTCCTCGTGGAGGAACTCCTCCAGCGGGCCGTCGTCCAGAGCGCCCAGTTCGTCGTACGGGTTCGCGGCGCCCAGTTCGTCGTACGGGTTCGCGGCGCCACGTTCGTCGTAGGGGTGTGTGGCGCCACGTTCGTCGTAGAGGTTTGCGGCTCCCGGTTCGTCGTAGGGGTTTGCAGAGGAATGCGTCGGTATGTGGTGGGGGGTACGCATCGATCCATCCGACCATGCGCACCGACCCCACCCGCAACCTCTACCTCCGGTATGGGATCTAGCTCACGATCGTGATCCGGTCGGCCGCCGGTGGCGTGATCGGGTTCGTCGCCGACGAGTTGGCCGTCAGGAACTGCGCCAGCGCCGCGAGGTCATCGATGCCGACCAGGTCGTTCGTGCCCTGACCCAGCGTCGTGAAGCCGTCGCCGCCGCCCGCGAGGAAGCTGTTGGTCGCGACGCGGTAGGTGGCGGCCGGGTCGATCGCGGAACCGTTCAGCTTGACGGAGTCGGTGACGACCCGGTCCGCGCCCGTCTTCGTCAGGTCCAGGGTGTACGTCAGGCCCGAGGACGGCTGGAGGATCTTCGTGGCGCTCGCGTTCACGCCACTCACCTGCTCCTTGAGGACCTGGATCAGCTGGGCGCCCGTGAAGTCCTGCAGGTTCACCGTGTTGGAGAACGGCTGCACCGTGAAGCCCTCGGCGTATGTCACGACGCCGTCGCCCTCACTGCCCTTGGCCGTGTAGGTCAGCCCTGCCCGCACTCCGCCGGGGTTCATCAGCGCGAGGTCGGTCTCGGGGTCCAGTTCCTTGCCGTACGCCAGTTGGGCGTCGGCGATCAGGTCGCCCATCGGGGACTCGGTGCCGGTGCTCGGGACGTCGGCGGAGATGTAGCCGATCGCGCGGTTGCCGACGGGCGCCGCGAGGGTGTTCCACTTGCCGATCAGCTCGGTCATGTCCGGCGCCTTGGCGACGGTCCGGGTGACCACGTGGTTCGCCGACTTCACCGACGTACGCGCGATGTCACCGGTGACGCGGTCGTACGTCAGCGTGGTGTCCGTGTAGAGGCGGCCGAAGGACGCGGCCGAGGTGACCATGCGGGGCTTGCCCGCCGGGTCCGGGATCGTGCAGACGTACGCGGCGTGGGTGTGACCGGTGACCAGCGCGTCCACCGACGGCGTGATGTTCTTGGCGATGTCGACGATCGGGCCGGAGATGCCGTCGCCGGCGCCCGGGGAGTCGCAGTTGTAGTTGTACGAGCCCGAGGCGGGCAGCCCGCCCTCGTGGATGAGCGCCACGATCGACTTCACGCCCTGCTTGCGCAGCACCTTGGCGTACTTGTTGATCGTCTCGACCTCGTCCTTGAACTTCAGGCCCTTGACCCCGTCGGCGGAGACGACACCCGGGGTGTCCTCCAGGGTCACGCCGATGAAGCCGATCTTGACGTCCTTCTTCTTCCACACCCAGTACGGCGCGAGGATCGGCTTCCCGGTCTTCTCGCCGAGCACGTTGGCCGCCAGGTAGGGGAAGTCGGCGCCCTCGAACTTCTTGTCGGTGTAGCAGCCGTCCGTGGGGTGGCAGCCGCCGTTCTGCAGCCGGGCCAGTTCCTTGGCGCCCTCGTCGAACTCGTGGTTGCCGACGCTCGTGACGTCCAGGTCGAGCTTGTTCAGCGCCTCGATGGTGGGCTCGTCGTGGAAGAGGCCCGAGATCAGCGGGGAGGCGCCGACCATGTCGCCGCCGGCCGCGGTGATGGAGTACGCGTTGCCCTTGCGGGCCTCGCGCAGATGGGTCGCGAGGTACTCGACACCACCGGCGTCGATCGTCTTCGTCGTCCCGTCGGCCTGCAGTTCGCTCACGCGGCCGGACGAACCCGACGGCGGCTCGAGGTTGCCGTGCAGGTCGTTGAAGGACAGCAGCTGTACGTCCTGGTAGCGGCTCGGGCGGTGGTCGCCGCCCTTGCTCTCGTGCGCATCCGCCGGGAGCGCGGCGGCGAGAGCGCCCGCGGTGGCGAGTCCGGCGGCTGCGGCGACGAGACGGTACGTCCGTCTGCGGCCCTGGTACGGCTGGGAAGTGGCTGGCATGCGCCCCCCTGTGGGTCTGCCTGGGTCTGCTGGCGGGTCTGCTGAGGTAGTGGCCCGTCCGGCGCAGCCTAGAGTCAACGCGCGTAGCACGAAAAGGGATTCGTGGTTACATCCTGGTTTCCCTTTGCCCGTGCTTTGCCCCTCCCTTGACCGGCACTTTGCAGCGACCTCCCCTTACCCTCGTACGCATGACCAGCGACGACACCGCCCGGCCCGACCGGACCCGCTCCATCGAGACCTACGCCGTGCTCCGGCCGGAGCAGACCGAGGCCGTGCTCTCCCTGCTCGCGGAGGCCGCCCATGACGACGGGCAGCAGGCGGTGTCCGAGCAGGGGCGGCTGCAACTGCGCGGCGGCGCCCGCGAGGGCGTGTCCCATCTGCTGCTCAGCGTCGGCGACGAGCTCGTCGGTTACGCGCAGCTGGAGGACACCGACCCGGTGGAGGCGCCGGCCGCCGAGCTCGTCGTCCACCCCGCGCACCGCGGGCACGGGCACGGGCGGGCGCTGGGCTCGGCGCTGCTGGCCGCCTCCGGCAAGCGGCTGCGGGTGTGGGCCCACGGCGGGCACTCGGCCGCCCGGCACCTCGCACAGGTCCTCGGCCTCACGCTGTTCCGCGAACTGCGCCAGATGCGGCGGCCGTTGACGGACCTGAACCTGCCCACGCCGGTCCTCCCGGCGGGCGTGACGGTACGCGCCTTCGTCCCCGGCGAGGACGACGCCGCCTGGCTCGCCGTGAACGCCGCCGCCTTCGCCCACCACCCCGAGCAGGGCTCCCTGACCCAGCGCGACCTCGACGACCGCAAGGCCGAGCCGTGGTTCGACCCCGCCGGCTTCTTCCTCGCCTTCCGCGGCGACGAACTCGTCGGCTTCCACTGGACGAAGGTCCACGCGGCGGACCGGCTCGGCGAGGTGTACGTCCTCGGCGTGCGGCCCGGCGCGCAGGGCGGCGGGCTGGGCAAGGCCCTCACGACGATCGGGCTGCGGCATCTGGAGGCGCAGGGGCTGCCCACGGCGATGCTGTATGTCGACGGGGACAACAAGGCGGCGGTGTCGGTGTACGAGCGGCTGGGATTCAGTACGTACGAGACGGACCTGATGTACCGCACCGAGACGTGAGCCTCCGGCCGTGGGGCGGTGTGCTGTGCGGGTGCATGGGGGCGCGTGTCCCTGGGGGCTACGCCCCCGGACCCCCGTCTGCCTGCGGCCTCGTCCGCAAACGCCGGACGGGCTGAAAACGCCGCACCGGCTCCGGCATGCACGCCCCCAGAGCCACCACCGCCCCCGCCAGCAGCCACGCCCACCGCTCATGGGCCGCCGCCCACCGCTCGTCTTTCACGGCCACCACCAGCTGCCACCGGTCCGGCAGGAGCAGTGGCGCCATCACGGCCGTGAAGAGGAGGGCCGCCGCCACCGACGGGCCCGGCTGCGGGGCGTCCGTCAGGCGGAGTGCCGCCGCGCCGAGCGCGAGCGACAGGGCGCAGACGGCCGCCGCCTCCAGGGTGATGTCGCCCGTCGGGGGCCGTACCTCCGACGGGACGAGGAGGAGTGCCGCCGTCCACCACAGTGCGGTGAGCGGGGTGACGAGGGCGAGCCGGAGGGCGGTGCGCAGGGCGCGTCGGGTGGGCACCGTGGCGGTGGTGTGGCGGGCCGGGTCGTCCAGGAGGAACACCAGGCCGAGCGCGTGGGCGAGGACCGCGGTGCGCAGCAGGGTGAGGGCGACCCAGGGGTTCGGCGGTCCGTCCGACAGCCGCGACGCCCCGGCGAGCAGCAGCCCGAGGCCACCGCCCGCCGCCAGCGCGCGCCACGGCAGGGTACGCCAGACGGGGCGTACCAACTCCCGTACTAGTCCTCGCACTTGTCCGCCGCCTTCGGTGCGGCCACGCCCAGCAGCTGCGCCACCCGCGCGGTCGTCACCTTGGGAGCCGTCAGCTCCGCCCAGTGCGCCTTCACCTGCGCGGCGATCCCCGCACTCGGCTTGCCCAGCAGCTCTCGTACGACATCCGTCTGGCCCGCGGTCATCGACATGGGGTTCGTCGGCGAGAGGACGATGGCCGAGCCGGTCACGCTGTCGTCGAGGCGGACGTTGCGCAGCGAGGTCATCGGGTCGGGCAGCCGGTTCAGGGCGAGCCACATGACGGTCACCATCCGGCCGTCGCACATCGAGCCCGACGCCTTCTCGTCGCCCGCGACCAGCACGGCGGCGACGGCGGCCGAGAACTCGGGGACGCGGTTTCCGCCCCAGGCCGTGCCGACCGTGACCTGGTGCGGGGTGGTGGACGGGTCGATCGCCGCGTCGCCGCTCAGGCCGTAGCGGGCATCGACGCGCTGTCGTACGACGAGGGGTTGGGTGTGAGCGGAGCCGCCGGCCGACGACTGCACCTTGTCCACCAGGTCCGCCCAGGTGTCCGCCTGCGCCTTCCACTCCGGGAAGGCGCAGTAGGTGGAAGTCCCGCGCCGGACACAGGTCTGTTCCTTCTCGGGGGACACCGAGACCCGTTCGCGCGCCGCCGTCGTCGCGGCCGGGAGGGCCTGCGTCTGGACGATGCCGCCGGTCAGCGTGAGCGCCAGGCCGCCCGCGAGCGCGCCCTGCAGGGCCCAGCCGCGACCGCCGCCCGCCAGCACTGCGAGCAGTGCCACGGTCAGGGCGAACCCGGCGAGGTAGAGGGCGTGCCAGGCCGCGGGGCGGCCGATCAGGTCCGACGGCAGCGTGGTGGAGGAGGCCTCGCCCACGACCGGGTACAGCCAGCGCATGCCCCGCTCGCCGTCGACCGCGGGGGCCGTCCCGGCGACGAACATGAAGAGGAACAGCACGATGAGCAGGGTCCCCGCGAGCATCGACGGCACCAGTCGGGCCAGCAGCACCCCGGTCACGCCGAACAGCAGCACCGTCAGCGGCCCCACGAGCAGCTCGCCGGGCGAACCGCTGCCGACAGCGCCGGAGCGCAGCGCGTTCCAGGTGAACTGGCCGAGCACACCGACGGCCGTGAGCAGGGCCGCCGGGACGACGGAGAGCGCGTGCGCAGCCGTGCGCCAGGACCGCGGCAGCACCAGGACCGCGAAGTGCCGTTCCGTGTCGCGCCGCTTGGACCGCAGCACGGCGTGGTTGGCGCACAGCAGCACCGCGAAGCCGACGAGCAGCGGGGTGCTCTGAGTGGCCCGGTCGGCGTCCTGGAGCGCCGGGTAGCTGCCCTCGAAGTCCGGGGTGCGCCACACGATCCAGGCCGCGTACGCCGCGAAGGCGAGGAGCACCGGGATGCTCAGCAGCAGTCGGCGCGCCTCGAAGCGGGCCAGGGCGAAGGTGGCCGACCAGGACCCCCGGGATCCCGGGGTGCGCATCTCGACCGGGGCTTTCTCCATCACCGTGGTCATGCCGCCGCCACCTCCGTGCGCACGCCGGCGTCGTCCAGGGTGAGCAAGTAGCCGTCCTCCAGGGTGGGTTCGAGCAGGGCGGCGCCGTCGGGCGGGCTGCCGACGTTGCGGAAGGAGCCGGTGCCCGTGCGCCAGCCCGCCTTCGCGCCGGGGTCGCGTTCGGTGCTGCTCCACACCCGTCCGGCCGCCCGTGCGGTCAGCTCGGCCGGGGTGCCGTCGAAGCGGATGCGGCCGTCGGCCATCACCAGCACGCGGTGGCAGAGCATCGCCACGTCCTCCGTCTGGTGGGTGGACAGGAGCACGGTGCGGCCCTCGCCCGCCTGGGCGATCAACTCCCTGAAGCGCATGCGCTGTTCGGGGTCCAGGCCGACGGTCGGCTCGTCCAGCACCAGGAAGCCCGGTTCGCCGACCAGCGCGGCGGCCAGCGCGACCCGCTGCCGCATCCCGCCGGACAGCTTCTTGATGCGCTTTCCGCGCACGTCGCCGAGGTCGACCTCGCCCAGCACGCGGCGCACCTCCCGGTGGCGGGCGCCCCGGTCCGTGAGCTCCTTGAGGATCGCCACGTAGTCGACGAACTCGAAGGCCGTGAAGTCCGGGTGGAAGCCGGGCGTCTGCGGCAGATAGCCGAGCCTGCGCCGCACCTCCTGCCGGCCGGCCACGGTGCCCGGGTCGTGCCCGAGCACCGTGAAGGCACCCTGGTCGGCGGGCACTGCGGTCGCCAGCACCCTCAACAGGGTGGTCTTTCCGGCCCCGTTGGGCCCGAGCAGCCCGGTGACGCCCTGCGTCAGCCGCAGCGACACGTCGTCGAGGGCATGGGTCCCGCCGTAGCGGAGGCTCAGCCCGGAGGCGGAGACGGTGGGTGTCATTCGGCACTCCCGCAGAGGTAGAAGTCGAGGAGGAAGTCGGTGGGGGCGAGCGTCATGGCCGTCATACGGCGCTGCCCTGAAAGCGGTCGAACCGGTCCCGTACGAGATAGAGCAGGCCACCGGCGAGTGCGGCGACCGCGGCCGCCACGCCCTGCCCGGGCGCCGTGAACGGCACCAGCGTTCCGCCGTCGGTCGCGCCGGACGCCTTGGTCGTCAGCAGCAGCACGACCCACGCCCCGCCGACCAGCGACGGCGCGAGCACCGGGCCAAGACGTGCGCTGAGCGCCAGTCCGGTCGCGGTGAGGGCGAGCGCCGGCAGCAGCCAGGCGAGGGCGCCCAGCCCGTACCCCGGCAGGGCGAGGGTGGCCAGACCGCTGAGGCCGAGCCCGGCGGCGAGCACGGCGACCGTCCGGATCATCAGCAGCTTGAACCCGTGCACCGGCGCGACCACCGCCATCTCGTACGTCGGGTCCAGCGCGGGCCCGTACGACAGCGCGACCCCGGCGAGGGGCAGCAGCGGCGCGAGGGCGAGGAACAGCGTGGGCGAGTGGCTGCTCTGGGCCGTGTGGGCCGCCGCGACGCTCATCACGAGCACGGCGACGACCGCGCCCAGCCAGGAGCGGCGCAGCACGGGCGTGGCCGCGAGCAGCCGCGCGGTGTGGTCGGCGACGCCGATCCGCACCAGCAGCCCCTCGAAGAACCCCGTGCGGGGCGCGTCGAGTTCGGCGTCCAGCCGCTCCCAGCCGGCGTCGAGCCCAACGGGATCGCCGACGGAGGCAAGCACGGCCCGGCACCGGGCACAGGCGACGAGATGGGTGTCGGCGGACCACAGCAGCGGCGGCGCCAACTCGCCCTGGGCGTAGGCCCGCAGATCCTCTTCGGCAACGTGCCACGTCATGCCGCCACCCCCCGCACCGGCCCGCGTCCCCACAGACCCCGGTCCCGAACCAGCCCACTCGAACCGCCACCGCCGTACGCGCACGCGGCCTCACAGACCGGCGCACCCGCCTGCCGGGCCGAACCGCCGTCCCCGTCCCTGGGCACGGCCCCCCAGAGCGGAGCACCCGCCTGTCCGACCGAACCGCCGTCCCCGTCCCGGCACACGACTCCCCGGATCGGAACACCCGCCTGCCCGGCCACACCGCCACCCACGTCCCAGCGCCCGGCCCCCCGGAGCCGATCGCGTCCCTGTCCGCTCATGCCAGCGCCTCCCGCAGTTGCTTACGGGCCCGCATCGCCCGTGTCTTGACCGTCCCCGGCGGGATGCCGAGCAGGACGGCCGCCTCCCGGGTGGTCAGCCCGTCGATGACCGTGGCCTGGAGGACCGCCCGCAGTTCGGGCGACAGCCGGACGAGGGCGCCCGCGAGGTCACCGTGCTCCACCCCCGCGAGCACGCGTTCCTCCGCGGACGCCTCGTCCCGGTGCCGCAGCCGCGCCAGCGTCTGCCGCAGCCGCCCCCGTGCCCCGTCGCCCCGCAGCGCGTCGATCAGCCGCCGCGAGCCGATGCGCCACAGCCACCCGGCGACATCCCCTTCCTCGCGGTAGCGGGCCTTGCCCCGCCAGATCGCGAGGAACGTCTCCTGTACGACGTCGTCGACCACCCCTGCGTCGGCGCAGCGGCCACGCAGCCGGGCGGTCAGCCACGGCGCGTACCGCCGGTACAGCTCCTCGAAGGCGCGCCGGTCCCCGTCCGCCGCGACGGACCGCAGCAGCTCCCCGTCGCTTCTCGTTTCGCTCACGTCTCCTCATCGGACGGTCCCTGCGGATCGGTTCACACGATCGCACTTGACTTTGCCGGGCACCTTCCACCACCCTTTCACTACTCAATTAGTGAAAGGGTGGTTGTACGGGTGGTCGAGTACCGCATCGACCGGCGCTCCGGCGTCGCCACCTACGTCCAGATCGTCCAGCAGACCAAGCAGGCCCTCCGTATGGGCCTGATCGAGCCGGGAGACAAGCTGCCCACCGCGCGCGAGGTGGTCGAGGCCACCGCCATCAACCCCAACACGGTCCTGAAGGCCTACCGGGAGCTGGAACGCGAGGGCCTGGTGGAGGCGCGGCGGGGTCTGGGCACCTTCGTGCGCCGGACACTCGGCGCGTCCCCGGCCGACTCACCGCTGCGGGCCGAACTCGCCGCATGGGCGCAGCGCGCCCGCGCGGCCGGACTCGACCGCGAGGACGTCGACGCACTGTTCGGCTCCGTCCTCGACGAGCACTTCCCGAAATCCGACGAGCTCTTGCATGAGCATGAGGGGGACCAGTGAGTTCCACGAGCACCACCCCGGCCGTCGCCCTGGACGCGTCCGGGCTCGGCAAGCGGTACGGCAGAAGGGCCGACGCGGCCCTCGACGACTGTTCCTTCCGCCTGCCCGCCGGCCGGATCAGCGCACTGGTCGGCCCCAACGGTGCGGGGAAGTCGACCCTGCTGGCCCTGGCCGCCGGGCTGCTGCGGCCCACCGCCGGCACCCTCACCGTCCTCGGCGGGGCGCCCGGCGAGTGCCGTGAGCGGGTCGCCTTCCTCGCCCAGAACAAGCCGCTGTACCCCCAGCTGACCATCGCCGACACCCTGCGCATGGGCGCCGAGCTCAATCCGGCCCGCTGGGACGCGCCGTACGCCGCCCGCATCGTCGAGGAGGGCTCGCTGAAGCCCGGGCAGAAGATCCGCGGGCTCTCCGGCGGCCAGCGCACCCGCGTCGCGCTCGCCCTCGCCCTCGGCAAGCGGCCCGACCTGATGCTCCTGGACGAGCCACTGGCCGACCTCGACCCGCTCGCCCGCCACGAACTGATGGGCACCCTGATGGCGGACGCCGCCGAACGCGGCACCACCGTCCTGATGTCCTCGCACATCGTCAGCGAACTCGCCGACGCCTGCGACCACCTGCTGCTCCTGGGTCGCGGCCGGATACGGCTCGGCGGCGGCATCGACGACCTGCTCACCGCGCACACCCTGGTGACCGGCCGCGGAACGCCCGCCGACCTGGCCCCGCACACCGTCGTCGAGTCCCGTGCGGCCGGCCGCGGCCTGACCGCGCTGATCCGCCGCGACGGCCCGGTCGACGGCGGCTGGGCAACCGAGGAACCGTCCCTGGAGGAACTCCTGCTCGCCCACCTCCGCTCCCCCGACGCCCCCGCCCTGCTCACCCCGAGCACCACCGCGACCTCTGTGGAGGTGCAGGCATGACCACCACCGCCCCCGCCCCCGCTCCCGTCGCCGCCGCACGCCGACGCACCGCACTGCGCCCGAGCGGCCTGGTCTGGACACTCCTGCGCCTGCACCGCACGGCACTGCTCGTCTGGCTCGGCTTCGTCGCCTTCACGGCAGCCCTCCTGCTGTGGCTGCAGGGACCCGGAGCGAGCGCCGCGCAGGACAAGCTCGAAGCCCTCGGCTACGCCGGCGTACAGCTCTCCGCCTCCTCCTCGGACCTGCTCTTCGCCTTCACCTCGGGCGTCTACAACGACCTCTTCTACGATCCCGGGACCCTGATCACCCTCGCCTCGTTCGGCGTCGCGCTGTTCGCGGCGGGCCCGCTGACCGCCCGCGAGCTGGAGTCCGGCACCGCGCAGCTCGTCTGGGGGCAGTCCCCCTCCCCCGCCCGCTGGCTCGCCGCCAAGCTCGCCATGCCCGCGCTGTTCATCACCGCCGGCATGAGCCTGCTGGTCGTGCTGTACCGCCTGCTGTGGGACACGCACGGCAATCTCCTGATCGCCGGCATCCAGCCGCGCGCGTTCTACTTCTCCGTCGGCCCTGCCACCGTCGCCGCCGCGCTCCTGGGGCTCGCCCTCGGCGCCATCGCCGGCCTGGCCGTGCGCCGCACGCTGCCCGCCCTCACACTGGCCGGCTTCGGGTACTTCCTGGTCAACGCCTTCCGTACCAACTCCTGGCCCTTCCAGGGCCGCTACCAGCAGCCGGAGCTCCACTCCCGCAGCTGGGCGATCACCTCCAAGGGCGCCCAGATCCCCGACCCGGGCTGCTACGACAACCGCCAGTGCCTGGCCAAGCACGACATCGTGCGCTTCGGCCGCGAGTACCTCCCGTCCCCCGACTACTGGCCCCGCCAGCTCCTGGAGACCGGCGTCCTGCTGGGCCTGACCGCGCTCGCGGTCACCGCCGCGTTCCTGGTGCTACGCAGTAGGAGCAACCACGTATGAGTTCCCTCGCGCTCAAGGGCCTGCCTCGCAGCGTGCTGCGCCTGCACCGCGCGGCCCTGATCGTGTGGGCCGCCTTCATCCTGGCCGCGGTCGGCTACCTGGTGTGGCTGACCGAGATCACCGCGGATTCCGTACGCGAGCGGATCTCCGCCTGCGCGCACACGGAGGGCTTCTGCAGAGCCGCCCTCGCCTCCACGGACTACAGCGGTCCGATGGGCTGGATCAGCACCGTCGCCTACTACAGCTTCTGGGCCGTCGCAGCCTGGGCCGGCGCCGCGCTGATCGGCCGTGAGCTGGAGTCCGGCACCGCGCGCCTCGCCTGGACGCAGAACGTGAGCCCCACCCGCTGGCTGGCCGCCAAGCTGGCCCTGCCCGCGCTGGTGCTGGTCCTCGGCGGCACGCTGTTCGTCGTGGTGTTCCGCTGGGCCTGGTCCGCGAACCGGGACCTGATGGGCGACGACTGGACCTTCAACGACGTGTTCGCGGCCCGCGGCCCCGCCCTGGTCGCGTACGGCCTGTGCGCGCTGGCGATCGGCACGCTCACCGCGCTGCTGCTGCGCCGTGCGCTGCCCGCGCTGGCGATCTCCGTGACCGTGATGATCGTGCTGAACCGGTACCTGGAGAGCCACCGCCCCGGGCTGTGGCCCGCCGCGACCCGCACCTCGGCGACCGGGTTCCCGACGTCCAACGGCCCCTGGCCGACGGACGACGGCACCTACCACCCGGCGTCCCACTTCTGGCCCATGAACCTCGTGGAGACCGGCATCCTCCTCACCATCACCGCCCTCGCGACCACGGCCGCCTTCGTCGTCCTGCGCCGACGCACGGTGTGACACAACAGATCCGCGTACGCCCTTCCGCGAGAACAGGGGCGTACCTATCCTCGGGGCGGCTTCCAGCGCGCTGTTACGTCGGTCCCGCCGACGTGGACGCCCGGGAGCCGCCCCCAGATATCCCGCACGCCATGTCCCCGTAACCAACGGTTCAGACGGGCTTGCGACCCTCGGCCAATGACGCCCGCCGTGCCAGAGCCTTCGCCGCCCGCAGAGGGGCCCGCGGGGAACGGGGACGCCCTCCGCTCCGTGGCCGCGCTCCCGCCCGCTGCTTCCGACGCGCCGGTCACGCCCCGAGCGCGGAAGAATGGGTCCATGAGTCAGCCAAACGCCCAGGCACAGGTCCAGCACGCGCAGCCCTCCGTGGGCTCCATAGCCGCGCACCGCCCGCACACCGTGGCGGCCGCGGTCTCCGACCTGGAACCCGACATCGATGCGGACCTCGACGCCTACGAGGAGTCGCCGTACGACGGGCCCCAGCTGCCGCAGGGGCGCTTCCTGGACCGGGAGCGCAGCTGGCTCGCGTTCAACGAGCGGGTCCTCGAACTCGCCGAGGACCCGAACACACCCCTGCTCGAACGGGCCAACTTCCTCGCGATCTTCGCCAGCAACCTGGACGAGTTCTTCATGGTCCGGGTGGCCGGCCTGAAGCGCCGTATCGCCACCGGGGTGGCCACCCGTTCCGCCTCCGGCCTCCAGCCCCGCGAAGTGCTGGAGATGATCTGGGCCCGCTCGCGCGAACTCATGGCCCGGCACGCCGCCTGCTACCACGAGGACGTTGCCCCCGCGCTCGCGGAGGAGGGCATCCACCTGGTCCGCTGGAGCGAGCTGACGGAGAAGGAGCAGGCCCGCCTGTTCACCCTCTTCCGGCACCAGATCTTCCCGGTCCTGACCCCCCTCGCCGTCGACCCGGCGCACCCCTTCCCGTACATCTCCGGCCTCTCCCTGAACCTGGCCGTCGTCGTACGCAACCCGGTGACCAGCCACAAGCACTTCGCCCGCGTCAAGGTTCCGCCGCTGCTGTCCCGCTTCCTGGAGGCCGCCCCGGGCCGGTACGTCCCCCTCGAGGACGTCATCGCCGCCCACCTGGAGGAGCTGTTCCCGGGCATGGAGGTGCTGGAGAGCCACGCCTTCCGGCTCACCCGCAACGAGGACCTCGAGGTCGAGGAGGACGACGCCGAGAACCTGCTCCAGGCCCTGGAGAAGGAGCTCATGCGGCGCCGCTTCGGGCCGCCGGTGCGCCTGGAGGTCGAGGAGTCCATCGACCGCGAGGTCCTGGACCTGCTGGTGCGCGAGCTGAAGATCAGCGAGGCGGAGGTGTACCCGCTGCCGGGTCCCCTGGACCTCACGGGCCTCTTCCGCATCGCCTCCCTGGACCGGCCCGAGCTCAAGTACAAGAAGTTCATCGCCGGCGTCCACCGCGACCTGGCCGAGGTCGAGTCGGCGTCCTCGCCCGACATCTTCGCGGCCCTGCGCACCCGGGACGTGCTGCTGCACCACCCGTACGACTCCTTCTCGACGTCGGTGCAGGCGTTCCTGCAGCAGGCGGCCGAGGACGACGACGTGCTCGCCATCAAGCAGACCCTGTACCGGACTTCGGGCGACTCCCCGATAGTCGACGCGCTCATCGACGCCGCCGAGGCCGGCAAGCAGGTCCTCGTCCTGGTCGAGATCAAGGCCCGCTTCGACGAGCACGCCAACATCAAGTGGGCGCGCAAGCTGGAGGAGGCCGGCTGCCACGTCGTCTACGGCCTGGTCGGCCTCAAGACTCACTGCAAGCTGTCCCTGGTGGTCCGTCAGGAAGGCGACACGCTACGGCGTTACAGCCACGTCGGCACCGGCAACTACCACCCGAAGACGGCCCGCCTCTACGAGGACCTGGGCCTGCTGACGGCGGACCCGCAGGTGGGCGCGGACCTCTCGGACCTGTTCAACCGCCTGTCGGGCTACTCCCGCCGCGAGACCTACCGGCGCCTCCTCGTCGCCCCCAAGTCCCTTCGCGACGGCCTGATCTCGCGGATCAACAAGGAGGCCCAGCACCACCGTGCGGGCCGTCCGGCCTTCATCCGCATCAAGGTCAACTCGATGGTCGACGAGGCGATCATCGACGCGCTGTACCGGGCGTCCCAGGCGGGCGTGCCGGTCGACGTCTGGGTGCGCGGCATCTGCGCGGTCCGCCCCGGCGTCACGGGCCTGTCGGAGAACGTGCGGGTCCGCTCGATCCTCGGCCGCTTCCTCGAACACTCCCGTGTGTTCGCCTTCGGCAACGGCGGCGAGCCCGAGGTGTGGATCGGCAGCGCCGACATGATGCACCGCAACCTCGACCGCCGTATCGAGGCCCTGGTCAGGGTTATCGACCCGGCCCACCGCGCAGCCCTGAACCGGCTGTTGGAGACCGGCATGTCCGACACCACCGCCTCCTGGCACCTCGGCCCGGACGGTGAGTGGACCCGGCACGCCACCGATGCGGACGGCCAACCTCTGCGCAACGTCCAGGAGATGCTCATAGACGCCCGGAGGCGCCGGCGTGGCACAGCAACACCTTGACCCGACGGACCCCACGGCCGGGCCCTCCCCCACAGGCGACGCCCTCGCGGGCTACCTGCGGGCCCAGGCCACGGAGTTCCTCCGCGCCCTGCGGCAGCACCGGGAGACCGGCGTCGCCGCGTCCAACGGCAGGGAGGAGACCGTCGACGCGGCCCGCGCCCTGCGCCGCTCGGTCCGCCGCGTCAGCGGCAGCCTGCACACCTTCCGCCCCCTGCTGGAAACCGACTGGTCGGAGACCCTGCGCCCCGAACTGGCATGGCTGTCGGGGACGTTGTCGATGGAACACGCGTACGCGGCAAGGCTCGAACGCCTGCTGCTGGCGCTGCACCGGCTGTCGGGAGCGACGGTGTTCCCGGTGCAGTCGGCCGCCGTCGTGGGCGGTCGTTCCGCCGGCGCGGATCCCGTCCCGCTGAAAGGGGCACCAGGACCCGCCGGTCCCCCCACAGCGACGCCCGCAGCAGACCGCGGCAACCTGACGGTCGGCGCGGCCAAGGCCGGCGCCCTGCTGGAACGCCAGCTCACCCTCGCCCGGACCCGCGCCCACTCCACCGCCCTCCAGGCCCTGGGTTCCTCCCGCTTCCACGCCGTCGCGGACAAGATCGCCGTACTCGCCAGCGAAGTCCCCCTCACCACCACCGCCACCACCACGGACCTCCGCCCCCTGGCCACCGCGGCCGAGGAGCGCCTGAAGGACGCCGTGACCGCGCTCCCCCTCGTCACCGCGGGCAGCCCCTACAACGCGGAGGCGCTGATCCACGGCCTCTCCCCGGACCCGGCCCCGCACCCCCAGGACGCCCCCTGGCACCAGGTCCGCCTGCTCCTGCGCCTGCACCGCTACGCCCGCGAGACCCTCTACGGCACGGACGGCCCGATCGACGTCCGCCTGCTCACCGCGGGCCAGGCCCTCGACCGCCACCGCGACGCCTCGGAGGCGTCGGCCGCGGCGGCCTCGGCGGCCCGCACCCCCCGAATCGCCCCGGCGACGGCATACGCCCTCGGAGTGCTCCACGCGGACCAGCGCCACGAGGTGGAGGCCGCCCGCTTCGCCTTCCAGCAGTCCTGGCAGAGGCAGGCGGTGAGCACGTCCTGAACCCGCGCTGAGCCCGTGATCCCTGTCGAAGGAGGCGTGAACCACCGGTGACCCACACCAACGACACCCTCATCCAGGCGGCCGGCTGCGTCCTGTGGCGCAGCTCCCCGGTCGACGGCGAGCCGGAGATCTGCCTCGTCCACCGGCCGAAATACGACGATTGGTCCCACCCCAAGGGCAAGTTGAAGCGGGGCGAGGACCATCTGACGGGCGCCCTGCGCGAAGTGGCCGAGGAGTCGGGCTACACCGCGGACCCCGGCACCGAGCTGTCAACCCTGCGCTACTTCACGGGCGGCCGCCCCAAACAGGTCCGTTACTGGGCGGCCGAGGCGATCTCGGGCAGCTTCACCCCCAGCCTGGAGGTGGACCGCATCCTGTGGCTCTCCCCCGCCGCGGCCCGCAGCCGACTGACCCAGTACCGCGACCGCACCCTGGTCGACGAGCTGCTGGCGACGCTGCGTCACGCCTGAACGCCCAGATGCCCCTGGGCATCCGCCCGGGCCTGGCTGCGAGCTCTGCGGGCAGGACCACGCCACCCGCAACTGCATCGGGCCAGGCAGAACCGGCCCTGTTCGACCGTCGTCGTGCGATGTTCCTGCTGCGCCACGCCGACAACGTTACCCAGCCAACGTAAAGGCCTGGTATGCGCGTGACGGTGCCCCCGACCCCTCGTTATCCGGAACGACAGGGGGCCCGTGACGGACGTACCGGCTGGGGGTAGCAGCTGATGGCGGAGCGGCAGCACAGGGGGACCGGAACGGTCGTCGCGGCAGGACTCATGTTCTGTGTCTGCATGGGGACCGGAGGATGTTCCGGCACCGGGTCCGCGGCCGAGGACTCCCACGCGTCCGACCCCGTCGAGACCCTGCACCGGGCCGCCGACACCCTGGTGGACGCGGGCACTTCGAAGGCCAGCACGTCGATGGAGATGGCCACCGGCGGCACCCGCGTCACCATCCGCGGCCAGGGCGACTACGACTACCGGCGCCGGCTCGGCCGGCTGAAGGTGCAGCTCCCGCAGACCCCGGCCGGCACCGCCGAGCACCGGCCGATCACCGAACTCCTCGCGCCCGGCGCCCTGTTCATGAAGAACCGCGGCGCGGGGGTGCCCGCCGACAAGTGGGTACGGGTCGACACGGCCACCCTCTCCGACGGCAACCTGGTGACCGGCGGGGCCACGGACCCGTACACCGCGGCCGAGTTGCTGCGCGGGACACGCACGGCGACCTACGTCGGCCGGACCGAGTTCGCGGGCATCGAGGTGCGGCACTACCGCGGTACTTCCGACCTCGCACTGGCGGCGAAGGGCGCCTCGAACGGCGTCCGGCAGGCCCTCACCGCGGCGGCGAAAGGGTTCGCCACGGCCGAGGTGCCGTTCGACGTCTACCTCGACGACCAGGGCCGCATCCGCAAGATCCGGCACCGGTTCAGCTTCGTCAACGGCCGGCAGAAGAGCACCGTCGCGGTCGCCTCGACGACCTTGCTGTACGACTTCGGGGCCCCCGTCGACGTACGGTTGCCGGCGTCGAAGGACATCTACGCAGGGAAGATCGCCGAGCGGTAGGCACTGCTCGAGGATGAGTGACGGGCGTCAAGAACTAGCCCGTCCGTGCCATGCGCGGTGTGTATGCCGCTCCCTACTCTAGGAAGTCGGTACGGCAGAGATGAGGTGATGCACGTGGCTCCGGTCGGCGGTACGGCAGTTCAGGACCACGTGGCCCTCGCCGAGATCGAGCTGTGCGGAGAGCTGATCATCGCGGCCTCGGCCGCGGAGGACCGGCTCAGCCTGGAGAGCATCGACGAGGTGCTGAAGGTGGCCGAAGAGCGTGCCCGCGAACGGGACACACAGGCCTGACCCCCCACATGCGTCGAGGCGCGGCCGGGCCCCCGCCCGCCGCGCCTCAGCTCTGAGGTCATCAGGTCCGCAGCAGCCGCCCGATCGCCTTCGTCGCCTCCTCGACCTTCGCGTCGATCTCGTCACCGCCCTTGACCGCGGCATCGGCGACGCAGTGGCGCAGGTGTTCCTCCAGGAGCTGCAGCGCGAAGGACTGCAGGGCCTTGGTGGAGGCGGACACCTGGGTGAGTATGTCGATGCAGTAGACGTCCTCGTCGACCATCCGCTGCAGACCACGGATCTGGCCCTCGATGCGGCGCAGGCGTTTGAGGTGCTCGTCCTTCTGCTTGTGGTACCCGTGCGTCGTGTTCTGTGTGCTGCTGTCGGAGGGCGCCGTCGCGCCGGCCTCGGTGGTCGTCATCGCGTCCTCCCACAAGTCGTGCGGACATATACCCCAGGTGGGTATATGGTATCGAACTTTGCTGGGTATAGGGCCCTTGGCCGAGGCCTGAACCGGAGCCCCGTACCGCCCCCGTGCTGAGCTCCGTGCCTGATGGGCGACACTGGGGGACGGGCCATTAGCCGTGGCCGGATGATGCGCCTAGCATCAGCCTGACCGAAACCGATGCATCCCGAGGACCCCAAGTGCGCTTTCGTCTGACCCCCAGGGAGACGAGCTTCTATGACATGTTCGCCGCATCCGCGGACAACATCGTCACGGGCTCGAAGCTCCTGATGGAACTGCTCGGGGCGGACACCGCCGGCCGGGCCGAGATCGCAGAGCGCATGCGGGCCGCGGAACACGCAGGTGACGACGCCACGCACGCGATCTTCCACCAGCTGAACTCCTCGTTCATCACGCCCTTCGACCGCGAGGACATCTACAACCTCGCGTCGTCCCTCGACGACATCATGGACTTCATGGAGGAGGCCGTCGACCTGGTCGTCCTCTACAACGTGGAGGAGCTGCCGAAGGGCGTCGAGCAGCAGATCGAGGTCCTGGCGCGGGCGGCGGAACTGACCGCCGAGGCCATGCCGAACCTGCGGACGATGGACAACCTCACCGAGTACTGGATCGAGGTCAACCGCCTGGAGAACCAGGCCGACCAGATCCACCGCAAGCTGCTGGCCCACCTCTTCAACGGCAAGTACGAAGCCATCGAGGTGCTGAAGCTCAAGCAGATCGTGGATGTGCTGGAGGAAGCGGCGGACGCGTTCGAGCACGTGGCGAACACGGTGGAGACCATCGCCGTCAAGGAGTCCTGAACCCCGCATGGACACCTTTGCTCTGGTCGTGACCATCGCGGTCGCGCTCTTCTTCACGTACACCAACGGCTTCCACGACTCGGCGAACGCGATCGCTACGTCCGTCTCCACGCGCGCGCTCACGCCCCGGGCGGCGCTGGCCATGGCGGCTGTGATGAATCTCGCCGGCGCCTTCCTGGGCTCCGGTGTCGCCAAGACCGTCAGCGAGGGCCTGATCGAGACGCCCGAGGGCTCGAAGGGGATGGGCATCCTCTTCGCGGCACTGGTCGGCGCGATCACCTGGAACCTGGTCACCTGGTACTTCGGCCTCCCGTCCTCGTCCTCGCACGCCCTCTTCGGCGGCATGGTGGGCGCCGCGCTCGCGGGCGGCACGACGGTGTACTGGAACGGCGTCCTGGACAAGGTCGTCATCCCGATGTTCGTGTCGCCCGTCGTCGGCCTGATCGTCGGCTACCTGGTGATGACGGCCATCATGTGGATCTTCCGGCGGTCCAATCCGCACAAGGCCAAGCGCGGCTTCCGCATAGCGCAGACGGTGTCCGCGGCCGGCATGGCACTCGGTCACGGTCTCCAGGACGCCCAGAAGACCATGGGCATCGTGGTGATGGCCCTGGTGATTTCCGGCCACGAGACCTACGGCGACCCGATCCCGGTCTGGGTGAAGATCGTCTGCGCGGTGATGCTGTCGCTGGGCACGTACGCGGGCGGCTGGCGCATCATGCGCACGCTGGGCCGGAAGATCATCGAACTCGACCCCCCACAGGGCTTCGCCGCGGAGACGACCGGCGCGGCGATCATGTTCACCACCGCCTACCTGTTCAAGGCCCCGGTCTCGACGACCCATGTCATCACCTCGGCGATCATGGGCGTAGGCGCCACGAAGCGCGTGAAGGCCGTCCGCTGGGGCGTCGCCAAGAACATCGTCATGGGCTGGTTCATCACGATGCCGGCGGCGGCACTGGTGGCGGCGGGCGCATTCGGCGTCGTGAACTTGGCGTTCCTGTAGGGCACTTACCGGTCCGGCGCTTGAGGACGAGGCCGCATCTTTCAGCCCGTCCGGCGCTCGAGGACGAGGCCGCATCTTTCAGCCCGTCCGGCGCTTGAGGACGAGGCCGAAGGCCGATCGGGGGTCTGGGGGCAGAGCCCCCAGGGACGCGCACCCCAACGCACCCGCACAACGACGACGAGCCCGCCCCCGGAACCCGGGGGCGGGCCCTTCATCGTCCCCGCGGTGGCACCGCCATGCAGCACCGCGAGGGGTCTTGAGTCGCCGGCCTAGCCGAAGCGGCCGGAGATGTAGTCCTCCGTCGCCTGGACCGACGGGTTGGAGAAGATCCGCTCCGTGTCGTCGATCTCGATCAGCTTGCCGGGCTGACCGACCGCCGCCAGGTTGAAGAAGGCCGTACGGTCCGAGACACGCGCCGCCTGCTGCATGTTGTGCGTCACGATGACGATCGTGAAGCGCTCCTTCAGCTCACCGATCAGGTCCTCGATGGCGAGGGTCGAGATCGGGTCCAGGGCGGAGCAGGGCTCGTCCATGAGCAGCACCTTCGGCTCCACCGCGATCGCGCGGGCGATGCACAGACGCTGCTGCTGACCACCGGACAGACCCGAACCGGGCTTGTTCAGACGGTCCTTGACCTCGTTCCAGAGGTTCGCGCCCTTGAGCGACTTCTCGACGACGTCGCTGAGCTCGCTCTTCTTGTACGAGCCGTTGAGGCGCAGGCCGGCCGCGACGTTGTCGAAGATCGACATCGTCGGGAACGGATTCGGACGCTGGAAGACCATGCCGACCTCGCGGCGCACGGAGACCGGGTCAATGCCCTGCCCGTACAGGTCCTCGTCGTCGAGGAGCACCTTGCCTTCGACCCGGCCGCCCGGGGTGACCTCGTGCATGCGGTTGAGCGTGCGCAGGAACGTCGACTTGCCGCAGCCGGAGGGACCGATGAAGGCCGTCACCGAGCGCGGCTCGACCGTCATCGAGATGTCTTCGATCGCCTTGTGGGCGCTGTAGTAGGCGGTGAGTCCGCTTACGTCGATTCGCTTGGCCATGATTACGTCACTTCCAGAATTATCCGTCGCTGTGGCCGCGTCAGCGACCGGTCTTCGGGGCCTTCCAGCGGGCGATGCCGCGGGCCGCCAGGTTCAGGATCATCACGAAGGCGATCAGGGTGAGCGAGGCAGCCCAGGCCCGGTCGTATGCCGCGTTCGCGCCTGCGCTGTTCGCGTACTGCTGGTAGATGTACAGCGGCAGCGACTGCTGCGCACCCTCGAAGGGGTTGTTGTTGATGAACCGGTTGCCGAACACCAACAGCAGCACCGGAGCGGTCTCACCGGCGATACGGGCGACCGCCAGCATGACGCCGGTCGTGATGCCACCGAGGGAGGTCGGCAGGACCACCTTCAGGATGGTGCGCCACTTCGGGACACCGAGCGCGAGGGACGCCTCACGCAGCTCGTTCGGGACGAGCTTGAGCATCTCCTCCGTGGAGCGGACGACGACCGGCATCATCAGGATGGCCAGGGCCATCGAACCGGCGAAGCCGAAGGGCTCCATGTCGAAGATCAGCATCAGGCTGAGGATGAACAGACCCGCGACGATCGAGGGGATACCGGTCATCACGTCGACGAAGAAGGTGACGGCCTTGGCGAGTCCACCGCGGCCGTACTCCACGAGGTAGACCGCGGTGAGCACACCGACCGGCGCGGCGATGATCGTGGCGAGACCGACCTGCTCGAGGCTGCCGATGATGGCGTGGTAGATGCCACCGCCCGGCTGGGAGTCGGCGACGATGCCCATCGAGTGCGTCAGGAAGTAGATGTCGAGGACCTTCACACCGCGCGCGACGGTCGTCCACACCAGGGAGACCAGCGGCACGACGGCGAGCAGGAAGGCGACCCAGACCAGAGCGGTCGCGATGCGGTCCTTGGCCTGCCGGCGGCCCTCGACGCGCGCGGCGATGCCGAACGTACCGAGGAGGAAGAGGAGCGCGGCGATCAGGCCCCACTGGACCTTGCTGTCGAGGCCGGCGCCCAGGCCGATGGCGACCGCGACGGCGAGAGAGCCGGCGGCGATCGCATAGGGCGACCACTTCGGCAGGCTGGCGCCGCGCAGGGTGCTGGCGGGCTTGTCGGCGATGGCGGCGTGGCTCATGCGTTGGCCCCCGAGTACTCCTTGCGACGGGCGATGATCATGCGAGCCGCGCCGTTGACCAGCAGGGTGATGACGAACAGCACCAGACCGGAGGCGATGAGCGCGTCCCGGCCCTGCTCCGTCGCCTCACCGAACTTGGAGGCGATGTTCTGGGCGAAGGTGCCGCCGCCCGGGTTGAGCAGGCTGCCGTGGATGAGGAAGTCCGGGGAGAGCACGGTGGCGACGGCCATCGTCTCGCCGAGCGCGCGGCCGAGGCCGAGCATCGAGGCGGAGATCACACCGGAGCGGCCGAAGGGCAGCACGGCCATGCGGATGACCTCCCAGCGCGTGGCGCCGAGGGCGAGGGCCGCCTCTTCGATCATCTGCGGGGCCTGGCGGAAGACCTCGCGGCTCACGTTGGTGATGACCGGCAGGATCATGATCGCGAGCAGGATGCCGACGGTGAGCATCGAGCGCGGTGCACCGCCGTCCCAGCTGAAGATGCCGGTCCAGCCGAAGTAGCGGTCCAGCCAGCCGAACAGGCCGGTCATGTGCGGTACGAGGATCAGGGCGCCCCACAGGCCGTACACGATGGACGGCACGGCGGCGAGCAGGTCGATCACGTAGGCGATGGGACCGCTCAGCCTGCGCGGGGCGTAGTGCGTGAGGAACAGCGCGATGGCGACGGCGATCGGAACGGCGATGACCATGGCGATGATCGAGGAGATCACCGTGCCGTAGGCCAGGACCGCGATGCCGAAGACCGGCGGGATCGACGTGGCGTTCCACTCGAAGGTGGTGAGGAAGTTGCCGTGGTCCGCGCTGATCGCGAGAGAGGCCCGGTAGGTGAGGAAGACCGCGATCGCGGCCATGATCACCAACAGGAAGATGCCCGACCCACGGGAGAGACCGAGGAAGATCCGGTCACCGGGTCGGGTGGCGCCGCGCGCGATGCGCTTGTCTTCGGCGGAAGGCTGGGCGGGAGGTGGCGTGTCGGTTATCTGTGTGGGTGTGTCCATCGGGTTCTCCGGTCTGCGGAACCGCATGCGGTGTGCGGCTCTGCGAAGCCGTACGCGACGTACGGCTCGTGGCGGCGGTGCACCGGACGGTGCGGTCCGGTCCCGGGTCGGGACCGGACCGCACGCTCAGATCAGCTCAGGCCCTCGATGGTGGTGCGGACCTTGGCGATGATGTCGGCGGGGATGGGGGCGTACTTCAGGTTGGTCAGCAGGCCCTGACCGTCCTCGGAGGCGATGTAGCGCAGGAACGCCTTCGTGGCGGGGAGGGTGTCGGCCTTGTTGCCCTTGTCGCACGCGATCTCGTACGTGACCAGGGTGATCGGGTAGGCACCGTCGGCCTTGGTCGCGTAGTTCAGCTCCAGGGACAGGTCCTTGCCCGTGCCCACGACCTTCGCGTCGGCGATCGCCTTGGAGGCGGAGTCGCTGCTCGGGGCGACCGGGGCGCTGGCGCCCGTGTTGATGCTGACGGCCTTCACGCCGTCGGCGACGTAGGAGAGCTCGAAGTAGCCGATGGCACCGTTGGTCTGCTTGACCTGCGCGGCCACACCGGAGGACTGCGCGGCGGACTGGCCGCCCTTGGCCTGCCAGGCCTTGCCGCCGGAGTAGTTCCAGTCGCTCTTGGCGGTGGCGATCAGGTACTTGGTGAAGTTGTCCGTGGTGCCGGACTCGTCCGAGCGGTGGAACGCCTGGATCTTGAGGTCGGGCAGCTTGGCGGACGGGTTCAGCTTCTTGATCGCCGGGTCGTTCCACTTGGAGATCTTGCTGTCGAAGATCTTCGCAAGGGTCGGGGCGTCCAGAACCAGGTTGTCCACGCCGGACAGGTTGTAACCGACCGCGATCGGGCCGCCGACCATCGGCAGGTCGATGCCCTGGCCGCCGGAGCAGACCTTCTTGGAGGCGGTGACCTCTTCGGGCTTCAGCGCGGAGTCGGAGCCGGCGAAGGCCAGCTGACCCTGGGTGAAGGAGGTGACACCCGCACCGGAGCCGCCGGCCTTGTAGTTGATCTGCACGCCACAGGCCTTGGAGAACTGCGCGACCCACGCGTCGATCGCGTTCTTCTGCGCGGACGAGCCGTCGGACAGCAGCTGACCCTTGGCGTCGTCGCACTTGATCGAGCTGGCGGCACCGGTGGCGGAAGCGCTGCTGCCGCTGTCGCTGCCACTGGTGTCGTCCGAACCGCACGCCGTGAGGACCAGGGCGCTCGACGCGGCGAGAGCACCGAGGGCGATGGCCCGCCGATTCATGCGCTGAAGCTTCACTTGAAAGAGTTCCTTCCAGGAGCCGCCGTCCTGAATTCGGCGGCGTGCGGAGTCGAAGACTTGGCGAGGGGGACGCGCCTTCCAAGGTTCGGCCCGCATCGCGTAAGGCCGAAATTAGGCAGATCAGGTGAAGGCGCCTACGGCCGCAAATGAACGCAAGGTGAACCCCTGCAGACGTTGTGGTGAGGTCACGGAATGCTCACGGGGAGAGCACATGGAGGTTCCGTCCGATCAGGCCCCACCGGTCCCACGGTGACACAGGGGTGACACTGCCGCTGGAACCCATGAGGTCGGCGAGCCGTCTCGTAGTCCGAGAGCCATCGGGAGGCGCAACATGGAACGTCGTACGTTCATAGGCGGCGGCGCGGCCGCCATCGCGGCAGTCGCGACGGCCGCCTGCAAGGGCGGATCCGCGGACGCGGACACCACCAGCTCGTCCTCCAACGGTACGTCGATCAGGTCCACGTCCGCCTCCGCAGCACCCGCCAACTGGACCGCCCTCGGCCGCGACCTCGACGGCACTCTGATCCGCCCGGGCGAGGCCAACTGGGCCACGGCCCACCAGCTGTACAACACCCGCTTCGACGGCCTGAAACCGGCCGCGGTGGCCTACGTCGCGCATCCCGACGACATCCGTACGACCCTCGCGTACGCCCGCGCCCACGACATCAAGGTCGCGATCCGCAACGGCGGCCACTCCTACGGTGGTTGGTCCTCCGGCAACGGCAAGCTGATCGTCGACGTCTCGAAGCTCAAGCAGATCCGGGTCAGCGGCGGCCAGGCGGTCGTCGGCGCCGGTTCCAAGCTGATCGACGTCTACCGCGCGCTGGCCGCGAAGGGCGTGACGATACCGGCGGGCTCGTGCCCCTCGGTCGGCGTCTCCGGCCTGGTGCTGGGCGGCGGTCACGGCGTGGTCTCCCGGGCGTACGGCCTGACCTGCGACAGCCTCACCCAGGCGACGCTGATCACGGCCGACGGCAAGCAGCTGACCGCCAACGCGAGCGAGAACAAGGACCTCTTCTGGGCCCTGCGCGGCGCGGGCAACGGCAACTTCGGCGTCGTCACCGAACTGCACTTCAAGACGCACCCCGCGCCGCAGGCGGTGTCCGCGTACGTGACCTGGCCCTGGTCGAAGGCCGCCGCCGTGGTGAAGGCGTGGCAGGAGTGGGGCCCCGACCAGCCCGACGAGATCTGGTCCTCCTGCCACCTGGAGAACGGCGGCTCGCCCACCGTGTCCGTCGCGGCGTTCTCGATCGGCACCTACGGAGAGCTCCAGAACGCCCTCGACCGCCTGGCCGACACGGTCGGCTCGCCGGCCCGCAGCGTCACGCTCAAGCGGCATTCGTACGAGGGCGCGATGGAGGCGTACGCGGGCTGCTCGTCCTTCGCCACCACCGCGCAGTGCCACCTGCCCGGCTCCACGCCGAACCGTAATCCGCAGGGCGCCCTGGTCCGGGAGACCTACACGGCCCGCTCGGACTTCTTCGACCGCTCGATATCCGCGGCCGGCATCCAGACCCTGCTCACCCACGTGAGCTCGGTCCAGGGCGGCGCCGGCAGCATCGCGCTGACGGCCCTCGGCGGCGCGGTCAACCGCGTCTCCCCCACGGCGACCGCCTTCGTCCACCGCCGTTCCCGGATGCTGGCCCAGTACCTCGCGTCGTGGCGCAGCGGCACGACCGGCTCGGCGGCCCAGTCCTGGCTGACGACGGCCCACGACGCGATGAAGCCGTACGCGTCCGGGGCGGCGTACCAGAACTACGCGGACGCGACCCTGACGAACTGGAAGAAGGCGTACTACGGCGACGCGACCGCAAGGCTGGCGACCGTGAAGAAGCAGTACGACCCGAACCGCTTCTTCACCTACCCGCAGGCCCTGTAGCGACCGCTACGCGGCGAGGTCCCGCTCGTCGGCTCCCACGGTCTCGTTCCGTGCCCCGGGGATCAGCGCGTCCTGCCCTACGGCGGACCGCCCTCGGGCGCGCACCAGCCACCCGCCCCACGAGGACCGCTCGACCGCCCTGAGCAGCGGCGTCAGCAGGGCCATGGCGAGCGGCGACAGCAGCAGCGCGACAGCCGTGCCGAGGGCGAACCCGCCCACCACGTCCGTCGGGTAGTGCACACCCATGTAGATCCGGCAGAACCCTTCGAGCAGCGCCAGGCCGATCCCGGCGAGCCCGAACTTCCGGTTGGCGACGAACAGTCCGACGGCCATGGCCATGGTGATCGTCGCGTGATCGCTCACGAACGAGTAGTCGGTCTTCCCGGACACCAGGACATCGAGCCCCTGGTGCGTGCGGAAGGGCCGGGGCCGCTCGACGAATCCTCGTATCGGCACGTTCACCAGCACCGCGAGTGCGGCCGCCAGCGGCGCCCACACCAGCGCGGACACGGACGAGGCGGCGTCCTCTGCGCCCCGGCGCCGCACGGACCACCAGCACCACACCACGAGCAGCACCATGGCGAGCAGCAGCCCGTACTCCCCGACGAACTCCATGACGCGGTCGAACCAGTGCGGTGCGTCCTTGGCCAGGCCATTGATGTCGTAGAGCAGGTCGACGTCGGGGTTCGACCCGGATTCGGCGAGTCCAGCCATGGTGCTGCGGCCCCTTCGTCGTCTGCTGCCGGGCACGCCCGCGCGCGCCCGCTTTCCCACCCCCGTGGTGGTAGATCACGTCGTAGACAACTCACAGATGACTACGAGAACAGGAACGCACGGTCCCGGTTAATACGTTCCACACTCCACCGAATGATCACTCAGACGTTATCGAAGAGAGACTCATCATTGCAGCTCAGGGGGTGGGTTCACGCTCGGTTCACACCGTCGTGGGCAACGCTTTCGCGCCATCTTCGGTGACCCTCGTGGCCCCGAAGTAGTCGGGGGTGTCGATCGGGTCGAACCGGATCACCGCGCCGGTCCTCGGCGCGTCGATCATGTACCCGCCCCCGACGTAAATCCCCACATGCCGGATGGCCCGGGAGTTGGTGAGGTCGTCGGAGAAGAACACGAGATCGCCGGGCAGGAGCTCCGCCCGCTTGGGGTGCGGTCCCGCGTTGTACTGGTCGTTCGCCACCCGCGGCAGCGTGATCCCGACACTCTCGTACGCGGCCTTGGTCAGCCCCGAGCAGTCGAAACGCCCGTCGTCGGCACTGGTCCCGTTGCCGCCCCACAGATAGGGCGTCCCGAGCTTCTTCTGCGCGTAGTAGATGGCTCCCGCGGCCTGCTTGGACGGATCCACCCGCGTCGTGGGCGCCGCGAAGCTCTCCTCGAGCGTCGTGATCGTCTTGACGTAGTTCTGGGTCTCCTTGTACGGCGGCACGCCCCCGTACTTGATCACCGCGTAGGACCCCGCGTTGTACGAGGCCAGCATGTTTTCGGTCAGATTCCCGGGTACGTCCTTCACGTACGAGGCGAGCTGGCAGTCGTACGAGGCGGCGGACGGAATCGCGTCCTGCGGGTCCCAGACGTTCTTGACGCCGTCCCCGTTGCCGTCGATGCCGTGCGTGGCCCAGGTCCCCGGGATGAACTGCGCTATTCCCTCGGCGGCCGCCGCGCTCTTCGCGTTCGGGTTGAACCCGCTCTCCTGGTAGAGCTGGGCGGCGAGCAGCGCGGGGTTGATGGCGGAGCAGAGGTTGCCCCACTTCTGCACGATGGCCGAGTACGCGGCGGGCACGGCCCCCTTGGCCAGCGCCTTCGTCCCTCCGCCCACCCCGTTGACGAGGTTCCCGGCGACGACGTACACACCGACGACGAGCAGCATCACGAAGGACAGGGCCGAGCCGACGACAGCCGTCGCCACGATCCATCCCTTACGCACCGTCAATCGCCCCTCGCTGCCCGGGAGTCCGTTCGCCCACGTCAGTCTAGGGGCGCGTCCCGCGTTCCGGGGTGATCACACAGAAGGAGAAACCGCACGTGGCGACGCTGTACCCGCCACAGAACCCGGCCCGGGCAACCCGTACGCCCCGCAAGGGGATTACCCGCCAAATGGGGCCCAATATCCGCCTTATGGCACGCCCCAGGCGTACGCCGCCGCGCCCCGGCAATACGCCCCGACCCCGGTCCCGGCGTCCGGTCAGGGATCGGCGGCCGCGTCGCGGTACAGCTCGGCCGCCTCCGTGCCGAGCACCACGCTGTAGGAGATGTCGGCCGTGACGCCGCCCTCCTCGTGCCCGCCCAGAATCCCGACGACCTCCTGGTCCCCGTTCACCCAGGGGCTGCCGCTGGTCCCTCCCGAGAGGCCGGGACACTCGATCCGCTGCTGGGTACGGCTGTGCGCGGTCGGCTTGTTGGTGCAACTGATGGGGACTTCACGGGAGTTGGGATACCCGGTGACGGTGACGGCGGTGGCTCCGGTCGCCATGCCGGCCACGAACCGGTTCCCGCCGACCTCGTCCTCGACGCCCTTGCCGTCCTGGTCGCCGAGAATGCCGAAGGCGACGTCACTGTCCTCGTGCTGCCCCTTGGCCCACCCGTCGGGCAGGAACGATCTCCGCACCGTCCACACCCCGTACGGCGCCTTGCCGTCCCGGTACCCCGGCGCGAACACCAGGTCACCATCCCCGTTCAGGCAGTGGGCCGCGGTGACGATGAGATTGCGGTTCGGGCTGTGCACGACGGAGGCGGTGCAGAAGTGCCCGCCCGCGAGGGACGAACGCCGGTCGGCGTCGAAGAGGGCCCCGACTCTCGCGGTCTGCACACTGGGAGCCGCGACGGCGGTCACCGCGAACGGGCCTGGGCCGTCGTCGGCGGACGCGAGGGAGGCGGAGGTGAGGGCCGGCACGAGCAGCACGATGGCGGCGTACACGGGCGTCGCGATACGACGGTTGATGCGTGAGGTGCGCTTCATCGGAGCCCACTGTGGCCGACGAAGGTGAGAAACGGTCTGCCGTTCACCGGGATTTCTCCGTGAACGGCCCCTTCTGCGGCTGGGGGGCGTCGACGAGACGGGGCAAGGCGCCTGGTGACACGGACATGGCTCGCTGCCTCCGTCTCCAAACCTCATCGGCGTCGCATCCACCGTACGGCGGAACCACCACCCTCGCCTCCCCTACCGACACTCCGCCCACAGCAGCTTCCCGCCCTTCGAGGCCCCCAGCTCCCGCAGCACGGAGACACCGACCGCATCGGCGCAGGCCCGCACGAGGTGCAGTCCGCGACCGTCTTCGGCGTCCCACGGGGGCAGGGCGGGCAGGACACCGTCGTCCGCGAACCCGGGCGGGACCCTCGGGTCGGCATCCCATACGGCGACCCGAAGCCGACCGGGTTGCATCGGCCGGACGCGCAGGGCGTAGGGCCCGCGGGTGTGCCGGTGTGCGTTGGCCAGCAGCTCGGAGGCCAACAGCTCGGCTGTGGGGATGAGTTCGGTGAGTTCGTGGGCGGCGAGCACGGTGCGGAGGGTGGCGCGAGCGATGCCCGGGGCGCGTGGATCGTGCGGGAGTTGGAGGGTGTAGGCCCAGGACGGGGATACGGTGGCCATCGGAAGTCTCCGATCACTGTGGGGAGTTGGGTCGTGACCCTGTGACGGTGCCGCCCCGTCGGGCGGTGTGCTTCTGGGCGAGGCGCCTGGACACGAAGGTAGCGGCAAGTTGTAAGTTGTTAGACCCAGATGCCTGAAGGTCTTCGATGTTCACGCTTGTGGGTGACGAAGGAGTCGAACGTTGGGCATGAGAAGCACCCCCACCGGCCGTCAACTCCGGCTTGGGGCAGAGCTGCGCAAGTTGCGCGAGCGCGCGGGCCTGACCTCGACCCAGGCCGCGCAGTTCCTCGGGATCAAGCAGAACCAGGTCAGCAACATGGAGGCCGGCCGCCATGGGGTGAGCCCCGATCGCCTGCGCTCGATCGCCTGCAGTTACGACTGCTCGGACAAGGCCCTCATCGAGGCACTCGTCGCCTTGACTCCCGATCGCAAGCGCGGGTGGTGGGAGCAGTACCGCGAACTGCTGCCCAACGCCCTGCTCGACCTTGCAGAACTGGAACACCACGCCCAGGCGCTGCACGACACCACCACGGCACGCATCCCCGGCCTGCTCCAGACTCGCGCCTACGCACTCGAGATCTTCCGCCAGGCCGTCACCGAACTCTCGCCGCCCGACATCGAGCACCGCCTCTCGTTCCGCATCAAGCGACAGAAGATCCTCTTCGACGAAAGCCCCACTCCATACGCGACCGTGATCCATGAAGCGGCTCTGCGCATGAAGGTCGGCGGCCCCACCGCCACTCATGAGCAGTTGCAGCACCTGCTCGACATGAGCGAACGCGAGCACATCACCCTGCGTGCCATCACCTTCGAGGCCGGCGCCTACCCGGGGTCGGGGCAGTCGATCTACTACGTGCACGGCGCCGTACCGCAGTTGGACACCGTCTACCTCGACCAGTCCCACGGCATCGCCTTCCTCGACGCCGAAGCCCAGTTGCACAAGTACCGCACGCTGTTCGAGAGGGTCGAGACCGTCGCGCTCGCCCCGGAAAAGACCCGAGACCTCATCCACCGCGTGATGCAAGAGCTGTGAGGAAGCCCCCCCATGGACCTGTCCTGGCAGAAGTCGTCGCACTGCTCCGAAGGCGCCTCCTGCGTCCACGTCGCCGCCACCCCCGAAACGATCCACCTGACCGAATCCAGCGACCCGACCGGCGAGATACTCACCGCCACCCCGGCCGCCTTCGGCACCCTCCTCGCCCTGCTCAAGAACGAACCGCACGCCGCCCCCCACCCCCCGATCCAGGTCACCTTCGGCGACGGCGACACCATCCGCATCCACAACACCACCGCCCCGCACACCACCGTCACCACCGACCGCCCCAAGTGGGACGCCTTCGTACTCGGCGTACAGGCAGGCGAGTTCGACCACTTCGTCACGGCGCCGCGGTAACCGTCGTAGTGACCGGACCCACGCCCCCTGAACGCACGAATGAACCCACGGATCCACGCGCGTAAACCTGTACAAAACCTGTGGGCCTGCTGTGCGCAGAGTCAAGCCGCCCCCATCCCCCCTCCATCGCCCCACCATTGATCAGTAACCCCCCAACCCCCTTCAGTAATGCGGAAGTCAGAATTCCGAAACTGTCTTGTTTGTCGCGTACTCAACAAGCGATGGTCTACGCGGGTCGCCGCCCCTGCCGGGAACCCCCGGCAGTCCCCCCACCGCAGGCCTCTGCCAAACACGTCCAGGAGGCTTTACGTTGCGTACGACCACCCCCAACTCCCCCCACATACCCGGTAGATGGCGCCGCGTCGGCTCGGCCGCCGCGGCCACCGCCGCACTGGTCATCGCCGGACTCGGCACCGCCGTCCAGGCGAACGCCGTCACCCCCACGGCCGCCCCCGCCGCCCACAAGGTGAGCGCCAAGGCGATCGCCACTCAGGTCGCCAAGGCCCACGTGAAGTACACGAACGCGTGTGCCGCGACCCCGAAGAAGGGCTACGCCGCCTGTAACGCACTGCGCGTCACCGGTGGCACCACCGCCTTCATGGAGAAGCAGGCCGCGCTCAAGGGCGTCACGCCCAAGACCGTCAAGCCGAACTCCGCCTCGGACGACCCGACCGGTTACGGCCCGTCGGACATCCAGTCCGCCTACGGCCTGACCTCCGCGGCCGCCTCCAACGGCTCCGGCCAGACCGTCGCCATCGTCGACGCCTACGACGACCCCAACGCCGCGGCGGACCTGGCCACTTACCGCTCGTACTACGGCCTGAGCGCCTGCACCACCGCCAACGGCTGCTTCAAGAAGGTCAGCCAGACCGGCTCCACGACCTCCCTCCCCACCGCCGACAGCGGCTGGGCGGGTGAGATCTCGCTCGACCTCGACATGGTCAGCGCGACCTGCCCGCAGTGCAACATCCTCCTCGTCGAGGCGAAGTCGGCGAGCGACGCCAACCTGGGCACGGCGGTGAACGAGGCCGTCAAGCTGGGCGCCAAGTTCGTCTCCAACTCCTACGGCGGCTCGGAGTCCTCCTCCGACACCACCTACGACTCCTCGTACTACAACCACCCGGGCGTCGCCATCACCGCCAGCGCGGGCGACGAGGGCTACGGCGCCGAGTACCCGGCCGCGTCGAAGTACGTGACCGCGGTCGGCGGCACCAAGCTCTCCACGTCCTCCAACAGCCGTGGCTGGACCGAGAGCGTCTGGAACACCAGCAGCACCGAGGGAACCGGCTCCGGCTGCTCCTCGTACGACGCCAAGCCGTCCTGGCAGACCGACACCAGCTGCACCAAGCGCATGATCGCCGACGTCTCCGCCGTCGCCGACCCCGCCACCGGAGTCTCCGTCTACGACTCCTACGGCGACGACGGCACCGGCTGGAACACCTACGGCGGCACCAGCGCCTCGTCCCCGCTCATCGCGTCGGTCTACGCCCTCGCGGGCACCCCGGGCAGCAGCGACTACCCGGCGCAGTACCCGTACAACGCGGCCGGCACGTCCGCCCTCAACGACGTGACCAGCGGCAGCAACGGCTCCTGCACCACCAGCTACTTCTGCACCGCGAAGTCGGGCTACGACGGCCCGACCGGCTGGGGCACCCCCGAGGGCCTCGACGCCTTCACGGGCTGAGCGCTCGGCACGACCTCCCCGTCGGGTCACGGGGAGCCGCCTGATTGAGGAGTGCGTGGGGCCCTCCTCGGCGGCATGGAAAGGGAAACGGGTCACGGCAGCCGGCCGCGGCCCGTTTTTCCGTGCAATCCCCCTGAGATCACTGTGAGTTGAGTAAAGGACCAGACCGGGTTCGGTAATCCGGAAGTCAGAATTCCAGGAGCCCTCTGGTTGTCACGTACGCAACAAGAGATGGTCTTGGCGGGCCGCCGCCCGCCGCCGGAACACCCCACATCTGCCCGACGGCATCGCACCCGCACCGCCCCTGTTCCACCCCATCAGGAACATCAGGAGGCTGCACGATGCGTTCCACTCCCCCCAACAGACCCTCCCTGCACGGCGGTTGGCGCCGTATAGGCACCGCCGCAGCGGCCACGGCCGCCCTGCTCCTCACCGGCTTCGGCACCGCCGTCCAGGCCGAGGCGGCACAGACGGCCACCTCCACGAAGGCGACCTGGACCGCGACCCCCTGCGCCACCCCCGCCCACAAGGGCGAACTCGCCTGCGACTCCTACCGCGTGACCGGCGGCCTCACCGCCTACCAGAAGCAGCAGGCGGCGAAGACCGGCGTCACCCCCAAGGCCGCCGACGCCTCCACCCCCTCCGGCTACGGCCCCACCGACCTCCAGTCCGCCTACGGCCTGACCTCCGCCGCCGCCTCCAACGGCTCCGGCGAGACCATCGCCATCGTCGACGCCTACGACGACCCGAACGCCGAGGCCGACCTCGCCACCTACCGCTCGTACTACGGCCTGAGCGCCTGCACCACCGCCAACGGCTGCTTCAAGAAGGTCAGCCAGACCGGCTCCACGACCTCCCTGCCCTCCGCCAACACCGGCTGGGCCGAGGAGATCTCCCTCGACCTCGACATGGCCTCCGCCGTCTGCCCGAACTGCAACATCCTCCTCGTCGAGGCGAAGTCGGCGACCATGGCCAACCTGGGTACGGCCGTGAACCGCGCGGTCACCCTGGGCGCCAAGTACGTCTCGAACAGCTACGGCGGCTCGGAGTCCTCCTCCGACACCACGTACGACTCGTCCTACTTCAACCACGCGGGCGTGGCCATCACCGTCAGCGCCGGCGACAGCGGCTACGGCGCCGAATACCCGGCGGCCTCGAAGTACGTGACGGCAGTGGGCGGCACGGCACTCTCGAAGGCCACCTCCACCACCCGCGGCTGGACGGAAACCGTCTGGAAGACATCGAGCACCGAGGGCACCGGCTCCGGCTGCTCCTCCTACGACGCCAAGCCGACCTGGCAGACCGACACCGGCTGCACCAAGCGCACGATTTCAGACGTTTCAGCGGTCGCCGACCCGGCGACGGGCGTCTCGGTCTACGACTCCTACGGCATCACCGCCGGCTGGTACACCTTCGGCGGCACGAGCGCCTCGTCCCCGATCATCGCGGGCGTCTACGCCCTGGCCGGCACCCCGTCGTCCAGCAGCTACCCGGCCTCCTTCCCGTACGCGGCGGCCGGCACCTCGGCACTCAACGACGTCACGAGCGGCAACAACGGCAGCTGCTCCACCACTTACCTGTGCACCGCCCAGTCGGGATACGACGGCCCGACCGGCTGGGGCACCCCGGAGGGAGTCTCCGCCTTCACCGGCTGACTTGCTGACCCTCCGTCACCGAGCGGGCCGCGGCCACCAGCCGCGGCCCGTTCGTCCTGCCGGGATACTCTTCATCCGTCACCCGGCGAACATCGGCGCGACCACCCGACCGACCCGGTCGTCAGGAACGATTCAGGTCGTAAAAGGGGTCAACGACGGAACCACACCACAGGTTCCGCTCAGGCCTCATTGCCCGGCGTGACCTGCCGTGATACACAGAGTGACCTAAGTGCTATTCGTACGAAACCCGCCAACCAATGCCGCCAAGTCGACATACGACGGCAGCATTGTCGGCGAGAATGACCCTGACCTCTGCACCCCCGCAGGGGGACTGCAGAACTACCCACCAGGGGCGGTGACTTACATGCTCTTTGCGGCCGACAAGGGAGACATCAACACCATCATCGGCGGGATCGCTCCGGACTGGGGCCCCTTCGGCAGCCTGGGCAACGAGGCCAAGGTGATGGTCGAGGTCGTGATGGCGGTCGCCATCCTGCTCTGCCTCGGCATCGCCATCTGGGGCGCCGCGAAGCAGCGCATCGGCGCGACAGCGCTGCGCGACACCTTCAGTGCGGAACAGGGTAAAGGCCTGATCATCGCCGGCCTCACGGGAGTCTTCATCATCGGATCCCTGGGCACGCTCTTCACCATCGTGTACGGCATGGCTGTCTAGCTGGCCGTTTGCGGCAGGCGTCCTCCCGTCCGCTCCGGGCACGCCCGGTCCCCCTCTACCCCACCCGCCCTTCGCGCCCACCGGCTGAGGTTGCGTTTCCCTGATGTCGAGTCACCACACCGCGCCCGCGCGGGAACCAGCACGGCTACCGTCGTATGTCTACGAGCTGGGGAGGGCGTACGCGGCATGAGTCTCGGAGACGAGCACGAGGCCTCCGGCGGTTACGGCGGCACGGGCCAGACCCGAACACGACTGCCCGAAGGCGGCGGCGATGTGTACGGGGGCGCACGGCGCGGCGGCCGGTCGTCCTCGCGAAGCCTGGTCACGGTGGTCGGCGTGGTGGTCCTGCTGATCGCCGCGATCGCCTTCGCGAACCGTGGAGGAGACGATTCCTCTTCGAACAGCGGCAGCGGCAACAAGCCGGAGGCGTCGAGTACGGCGGCTAGCGGGACGAAGCCGGTCTCCACGGCGGGCGGGATTCCGACGGGGTTCGCCCATGACGCGCAGGGGGCGCAGAGCGCGGCGGCGAACTACTCGGTCGCGCTGGGCTCGACCGACATGTTCAACACCGACAGTCGGCACGGGATCGTCAACACCGTCTACGCTCCCGATGTCGCCGCCGCTCGGCAGTCCGACCTGGACAGTGCGTACTCCAGCGAGAAGTTCCTGGCCAACATCGGCCTCGACAAGGACGGCAGAGCACCCAGCGGCCAGACCTTCGTCTCCCGGGTCGTACCGGTGGGCACCAAGGCCACCTCCTCCAGCGCGGGCGCTGCCACAGTCGAGGTCTGGTACACGTCGCTCTTCGGCCTGTCCGGTGAGAGCTCGACCAACCCGGTCTCCGAGAGTTGGTACACCACGACGTACCAGCTGAAGTGGATCGACAACGACTGGAAGGTCACCGACTTCCAGCAGAAGGACGGACCCGTGCCGGTCGGGCGCGACCAGAAGGCTTCCACCGCCGACGACATGACGAAGGCTGTCGAGGAGTACGGAGGCTTCACTTATGCGCGCTAACCACCGCTTCCTCAAGGTCACGGCCGTAGTCGCCACCGTCCAGGCCACCACTGTGCTGTTGGCCACCCGTGCCTTCGCCGCACCCACGCCCACCCCGACGGCGAGCAACGACCCCTGCGACCTCATCCGCGGCCCCGCCAAGGACTACTGCGAACGCGGCAACGGCGCCAAGGGCACCGGAGGCACCGGCGGCGGCCTCGACCCCACCTCCACCCTCGACCCCCTCTCCTCCCTCGCCAAGGGCTGCGCCAAGGCCGCCTCCTGGACCATCGACAAGCTCAGCGAGGCCGTGAAGGAGACCGCGAACGTCGACTTCACGAACACCAAGTTCCTGCAGCAGTACGCGGTCGTCTTCGCCGCGTCGACGATCCTGACCCTCGTCCTCTGGCTGCTCGCGGTGGCCAAGCGAGCCGTCCGAGGCGTCCCCCTCTCGACGGCCATCTCGGAGGCGATCGGGTTCCTCTGGCTGACGGTCCTGGCGTCGGCGTTCACGCCGCTGATCCTCTACACCGTCGTCTCGGCGACCGACGGCGTCACAGACGTCCTCGCGAAGACCACCGGCAACCAGACGGACACCTTCTTCGGCACGTTCTCCGGCGCCCTCAACAAGGGCGAGGACATCGGCGGCGGCCCGATCATGCTGATCGTCGTGTCCCTGGTCAGCATCCTCGCCGCCGGTGTGCTCTGGCTGGAGCTCGTCATCCGCGCCGCGCTCCTCTACGTCGGAGCCCTCCTCGGCACCGTCGTCTACGCCGGCCTGGTCGACAAGAACCTGTGGGGCCACGTCCGCCGCTGGGCCGGGATCATGATCGCCGTCATCCTGGTCAAGCCGATCATCGTCATCGTGCTCGGCCTCGCCGGAGCCCTGTCCTCCGCGAACGGCCCCGACTCGTTCTCCGCCGTCGTCTCCGGCCTCGCGATCATCCTGCTCGCCATCTTCGCCAGCGCGATGATCTACCGCTTCGTCCCCGGCTTCGGCGACGAGATCGCCAACGGCCGCAACAACCGCATCATGCAGGGCGCTGAGGGCAAGGCCGCCGCGGTCATCAGCTCCCCGGCGACCATGGTCGCGCAGGGCATCAAGACGCACAGCGCCCGCGCGAACGACGGAGGCGGCGGCCAGTCGTCCTCCGGTGGCGGCGCCCGCCCGGCCAACCCGGTCTCCGGCGGTGTCGCGGCCCACAGCACCCGCTCCTCGAACGGAGGTGGCGGCGGATCTGTCCCCTCCGCCGCACCCGCACCCCGCTCGTCGAACCCGGTGAACACCCCGCACGCCGGCAACACCCGCAACAGCAGTACCAACCGCACGGGAGGTGAAGGGCGTTGACGACCGAGTCCCACCTGTCCCATCCGGTCACGCCCCGCCGTACATATCTCATCGGCCGCGCCCGGCCGAACGCGATCGTCGGAAGGAACCGTGAAACCGGCGAGATCGCGCTCATCATCGGCGGCGCGTTCCTCGGCATGATGTGCGGGCTCGTGGTCCCCGTCCTCTCCCTGCGCATCGTGCTGCTGATGGGCTTCCCGCTGGTCGCGCTGGCGGCGGTCTACGTGCCGTACAAGCACCGCACGTTCTACAAGTGGTTCGAGATCAACCGCACTTACAAGCGCACCCTGAAGCAGGGCACGCTCTACCGCAGCGGCGTCGTCGAGGCCGGCACGCGGTTCGACGGGCGCGAGGTCGAGATCGGGCCGCCCCCCGGGATCGGCCGCATCACCTGGCTGGCCGCCCCCTTCGGCCCCGACGAGATCGCCGTGCTCCTGCACGCCGACCGGCGCACCGTCACCGCCGCCATCGAGATCGAGGGCCCCGGCGTCGGCCTGCGCGACTCCGAGGACCAGGAAGCCCTCGTCGACCGCTTCGGCACCCTCCTCAAGCACGTGGCCAACGGCGACGGCTTCGTCACCCGCCTCCAGATGCTCGCCCGCACCCTCCCCGCCGACCCGGACGCCCACGCCAAGGACGTCGCCATGCGCGGCGACGAGAAGTCCCTGGGCTGGCTGCAGGACTCGTACGACCAACTGCAGTCGATGGTGTCGACGAGCAGCGAGCAGCACCGCGCCTACCTCGTCGCCTGCATGCACTTCACCCGCGACCTCGCGGCCGAGGCACAGGCGATGGCGCGGGCGGCCCGCCCCGCCAACGGCCGCAAGGTGGACCGGGACGCGGGTCTCGCGGTCGTCATGGCCCGCGAGCTCACCGACATCTGCTCGCGCCTCCAGGAGGCCGACATCCGCGTACGGCAGCCGCTGGGACAGGGCCGCCTCGCCTCGCTCATCCACGGCATGTACGACCCCGACCACCCGATCGACCACATCCAGGCGATGACGAAGCGCAACGCCTGGCCGGCCGAGCTGGACGCCATGGAGCCCACGTACCTCCAGGCCAAGACCCGGGAGTCGTCCACGCGCGCGCCCTGGTGCCACGCCACGGCGTGGGTGAAGGAATGGCCGATGACTCCCGTCGGCGTCAACTTCCTCGCCCCGCTCCTGGTCCACACCCCTGACGTCATCCGAACGGTCGCCGTGACGATGGATCTCGAGCCCACCGAGGTAGCCATCGAACGCATGCTGACCGAGAAGACCAACGACGAGGCCGAGGCGTCCCGCGCCGCCAAGATGAACCGCACGGTGGACCCCCGCGACGTAGCCGCCCACAACCGCATCGACCAGCGCGGCGAGGACCTCGCGAGCGGCGCGGCAGGCGTGAACCTGGTCGGCTACATCACCGTCTCCTCCCGCTCCCCCGAGGCCCTGGCCCGCGACAAGCGGACCATCCGGGCGTCGGCCGGAAAGTCGTACCTGAAGCTGGAGTGGTGCGACCGGGAACACCATCGCGCCTTCGTGAACACGCTTCCGTTCGCCACCGGCATCCGAAGGTAGGGGCTGAGCTCTGATGCGGGATCCGATGTCCGTCCTCACCGACGCCTTCACGGGCTTCCTCTTCGGGAAGGTCGAGACGACCCGTCTGCCGGTGCGTACGTCGACAGGCCAGGCCCAGGCGGTCTACCTCCCGACCGCCGCCCCCGGCCTCGGCGACTCGGGCGTCATCATCGGCCGCGAGGTCTACTCCGGCAAGGGCTACATCTACGACCCCTTCCAGCTCTACGGCCAGCAGTTGCCGGCCCCGCACTGGCTGGTCCTCGGCGAGTCGGGCAACGGCAAGTCGGCCCTGGAGAAGACCTACGTCCTACGGCAGCTGCGCTTCCGCGACCGCCAGGTCGTCGTCCTGGACGCGCAGGGCGAGGACGGCGTCGGCGAATGGAACCTCATCGCGCAGGAGTTGGGAATAACTCCCATCCGGCTGGACCCGACGGCCGCCCTGGACATGGGCATCCGCCTCAACCCGCTCGACCCCGCGATCACGACGACGGGCCAGCTGGCGCTGCTCCGGACCATCATCGAGGTCGCGATGGGTCATGGGCTGGACGAACGCTCGGGCTTCGCCCTCAAGGTCGCGCACGCCTACGTCAACGAGACGATCGTCGAACGCCAGCCGGTCCTCACCGACATCGTCGAGCAGCTACGGCACCCCGAGCCGGAGTCGGCCGAGGCGATGAACGTCGCCATAGACGACGTACGGGCCTGGGGCCTGGACGTGGCGCTGGTCCTCGACCGCCTGGTCGACGGTGACTTGAGGGGCATGTTCGACGGCCCGACGACCGTGGGCATCGACCTCGACGCGCCCCTCATCGTGTTCGATCTGTCCCACATCGACCGCAACTCCATCGCCATGCCGATCCTGATGGCGATCGTCGGCGTATGGCTGGAACACACCTGGATCCGCCCCGACCGGAAGAAGCGCATCTTCCTGGTCGAGGAGGCCTGGCACATCATCAACAGCCCTTTCGTGGCCCAGCTGTTCCAGCGCCTGCTGAAGTTCGGCCGACGCCTGGGTCTGTCCTTCGTGGCCGTGGTCCACCACCTGTCGGACGTCGTCGACGGCGCGGCGGCGAAGGAGGCGGCCGCGATCCTGAAGATGGCGTCGACCAGGACGATCTACGCCCAGAAGGCGGACGAGGCAAGAGCGACCGGCCGGGTACTGGGCCTGCCGCGCTGGGCCGTGGAGATCATCCCCACGCTCACCCCCGGCATCGCGGTGTGGGACGTCAACGGCAATGTCCAGGTCGTCAAACACCTGATCACCGACACGGAACGCCCACTGGTCTTCACCGACCGCGCGATGACGGAGTCGTCCGCCGAACGCGAGCTGCACGACGACGCCCTGCGCGCCGCCGAGTTGGAAGCGGAGGAGCGGGCCGCGGCCTTCGTGGAACAGCACCTGAGCGAGTTCGAAGGGCCGTCCGAGTCGACGGTTGCGTAGCGGGAGGCGGGACGTGGTGAGACCGGACGACCAGCGACGGGAAGGCCGGGACGGCCAGGGCGGCATCCCGGACGGACTACTGATCGGCATACTCGCCTTCCTGCTCGGCATGACCCTGCTGGTGTGGTCGGCCACGGGCCTCGCCGGCTGGTTCGCGAAGGGCAGCTGGCCGGACGGCGTCACCTTCACCCGCACGCCCCTCGCCATGCGCCACCTCATCGGCGAGCCGCACGACATCCCCGGCGCCTGGCCCGAGACACCCGACGCACAGCTCTCCGGGTACGGGCTGTTCTGGGGCCTGTTCATCGGGCAGTTGATGGTGCTGTTCGTACTGACGGTGTTCGTGATGGGGACGTTCGCACGCTGGCGGGCCGGCCGGCTGAGGCGGCGGGCAGGACAGGCGGCGGCGTTCGAAAGGCCCACGCCTGAGCCGAGCTCGCTGCCCGAGCCGACGCCGACGCACCATGAGGTGCCGACACCGAGAACGGCCCCGCCCGAACCGGAGCCGACGGAACTCCGCCAGGAAGCGGCACCCCCGGCCTCCGCGTTCGTCGACGAACGCGTGGTGGGCGGGTGGGAGAAAATCCTCGTCGCCCCGAGGGAAAGCCGCCAGGCAACCGCGACCCAGGCCGTACGCGACGCGGAAGGCCCGGCGGTGGTCATCACCTCGAACACGGCGGTCTGGTCGGACACAAAGGACGCCCGGGCGAAACTGGGCCCCGTCCTCCTCTACGACCCCTCCCACCTCTGCGACACCCCGGCCCGCCTCCACTGGTCACCCACCGCGGGCTGCGAGGACAAGCAGACGGCAACAGCCAGAGCAGCCGCGCTCCTCACCCCGATCCGCCCCACGGCGAAACTCGACCAGGCCCTGTCGGCGACAGCCGAAACGCTCCTGCGCAGCTATCTGCACGCCGCCGCAGTCGACGGACGCACCACCCGCCACGTCCACCGCTGGTCCCAGGGCGCCCAGGTCCAGGACGCGGTCCGCATCCTCCGTACGAACCCCAAGGCCGCTCCCGGCTCCGCGGGCGAACTCGAGGCCGCGCTCACCGCGCACCCCGAACGCCGCGACATGGCGCAGGAGTTGACCAGCCGAGCCCTCTCCGCCCTTTTCACGGTGAACATCCGCGAGTCCTGCACTCCCAACCGAGCAGATGCCCTCGCCTTGGATTCCTTCGTCGCTGAAGGGGGCACGCTTTATGTGGTGGGGGAATCCATCGAGGACCCCAGGACCAACCCGGGCGCGATGCCCCTCCTGACGGCCCTCGTCTCAAGCGTGGTCGAGCGCGGCCGGCGCATGGCCGAACGGTCATCCTCCGGTCGCCTCGACCCACCACTTGCGCTCGTCCTCGACGACGTGGCAGCCGTGGCTCCGCTTCCCCAGCTCCCGGAGCTGCTGGCCACCGGGGCGGAACGGGGCCTGCCGACCCTGGCCCTGCTCCGATCCCGGGAACAGGGCCGCGCCCGCTGGCCCCACGACGAACTGCCGGTGTAGCCCGTCAACCCGCGTCGCGCTCGATGGCGAACTCCAGCTCGTTCTCCCCGGGTGTCTGCTCCCATGGCACCACGACACCGGTGGGTGCGAATCCCACCTTCCGGTACAGCCGCTGAGCCCGCCCGTTCTCCTCGTGCACGATGAGCCGCACCCGCTCGGAGCCCTGCGCCCACGCCCACTCCAGGCCGGCGTCGAAAAGCACCTCGGTGAGACCGATACCGCGGTGCTCGGGCCGTACGAATACCCCGACGACATGCCCCTGCTTCCGCTCGACCGGGAACCCGGCCCAGTCGGTCGACCCGGGCTTCTCGACCAGCACGGTCAGCGTGCCCACCCACTCGCCGTCCGGTCCCTCGGCGATGATCTGCTGGGCACCGGACGCGCCCTCGGCACCGCCGGCGGCGCGCTCCTGCCAGAAGGAATCCGGCTGGGCCGCGGCCTGATCGTAGGTCTCGAAGAAGGCGAGGTGCGCCACGGGATCCTGCAGGGCGGCAAGCCGCAGCGCCTTCGTCTCGGGCCACTCGTCGGCGTGTATGGAACGGACCTTGTAGTTCATGCCAGCCACGGTAGCCGAACGCAGAAAACCCCCGTACCGATTATTGGTACGGGGGTTTTTGCAATGATTGTTCGGCGGCGTCCTACTCTCCCACAGGGTCCCCCCTGCAGTACCATCGGCGCTGTAAGGCTTAGCTTCCGGGTTCGGAATGTAACCGGGCGTTTCCCTCACGCTATAACCACCGAAACACTATGAAACTGTCCAGCCACGCCACGCTCTGTGAAACGTGGGGCTGTTCGTGGTTTCAGAACCAACACAGTGGACGCGAGCAACTGAGGACAAGCCCTCGGCCTATTAGTACCAGTCACCTCCAGCGGTTACCCGCCTTCCAGATCTGGCCTATCAACCCAGTCGTCTACTGGGAGCCTTACCCCATCAAGTGGGTGGGAATACTCATCTCGAAGCAGGCTTCCCGCTTAGATGCTTTCAGCGGTTATCCCTCCCGAACGTAGCCAACCAGCCATGCCCTTGGCAGAACAACTGGCACACCAGAGGTTCGTCCGTCCCGGTCCTCTCGTACTAGGGACAGCCCTTCTCAATATTCCTGCGCGCGCAGCGGATAGGGACCGAACTGTCTCACGACGTTCTAAACCCAGCTCGCGTACCGCTTTAATGGGCGAACAGCCCAACCCTTGGGACCGACTCCAGCCCCAGGATGCGACGAGCCGACATCGAGGTGCCAAACCATCCCGTCGATATGGACTCTTGGGGAAGATCAGCCTGTTATCCCCGGGGTACCTTTTATCCGTTGAGCGACGGCGCTTCCACAAGCCACCGCCGGATCACTAGTCCCGACTTTCGTCCCTGCTCGACCCGTCGGTCTCACAGTCAAGCTCCCTTGTGCACTTACACTCAACACCTGATTGCCAACCAGGCTGAGGGAACCTTTGGGCGCCTCCGTTACTCTTTAGGAGGCAACCGCCCCAGTTAAACTACCCATCAGACACTGTCCCTGATCCGGATCACGGACCCAGGTTAGACATCCAGCACGACCAGACTGGTATTTCAACGACGACTCCCCCCGAACTGGCGTCCGGAGTTCAAAGTCTCCCAGCTATCCTACACAAGCCGAACCGAACACCAATATCAAACTGTAGTAAAGGTCCCGGGGTCTTTCCGTCCTGCTGCGCGAAACGAGCATCTTTACTCGTAGTGCAATTTCACCGGGCCTATGGTTGAGACAGTCGAGAAGTCGTTACGCCATTCGTGCAGGTCGGAACTTACCCGACAAGGAATTTCGCTACCTTAGGATGGTTATAGTTACCACCGCCGTTTACTGGCGCTTAAGTTCTCAGCTTCGCACGCCCGAAAGCGCACTAACCGGTCCCCTTAACGTTCCAGCACCGGGCAGGCGTCAGTCCGTATACATCGCCTTACGGCTTCGCACGGACCTGTGTTTTTAGTAAACAGTCGCTTCTCGCTGGTCTCTGCGGCCACCCCCAGCTCATGGAGAAAATCCAATCACCGGTGATGGCCCCCCTTCTCCCGAAGTTACGGGGGCATTTTGCCGAGTTCCTTAACCATAGTTCACCCGAACGCCTCGGTATTCTCTACCTGACCACCTGAGTCGGTTTAGGGTACGGGCCGCCATAAAACTCGCTAGAGGCTTTTCTCGACAGCATAGGATCATCCACTTCACCACAATCGGCTCGGCATCAGGTCTCAGACTATGTGTCAGGCGGATTTGCCTACCTGACGTCCTACACCCTTACCCCGGGACAACCACCGCCCGGGCTGGACTACCTTCCTGCGTCACCCCATCACTCACCTACTACCACCTTGGTCCGGCGGCTCCACCACTTTCCTTTCCCCGAAGGGTCCGGAACGGCTTCACGGCCTTAGCATCAATAGGTTCGGTGTTTGACGCTTCACAGCGGGTACCGGAATATCAACCGGTTATCCATCGACTACGCCTGTCGGCCTCGCCTTAGGTCCCGACTTACCCTGGGCAGATCAGCTTGACCCAGGAACCCTTAGTCAATCGGCGCACACGTTTCTCACGTGTGAATCGCTACTCATGCCTGCATTCTCACTCGTGAACCGTCCACCACTGCCTTCCGGCGCGGCTTCACCCGGCACACGACGCTCCCCTACCCATCCATACAGGCGTTGGCCCTATTGTATGAATGACACGACTTCGGCGGTACGCTTGAGCCCCGCTACATTGTCGGCGCGGAATCACTAGACCAGTGAGCTATTACGCACTCTTTCAAGGGTGGCTGCTTCTAAGCCAACCTCCTGGTTGTCTCTGCGACTCCACATCCTTTCCCACTTAGCGTACGCTTAGGGGCCTTAGTCGATGCTCTGGGCTGTTTCCCTCTCGACCATGGAGCTTATCCCCCACAGTCTCACTGCCGCGCTCTCACTTACCGGCATTCGGAGTTTGGCTAAGGTCAGTAACCCGGTAGGGCCCATCGCCTATCCAGTGCTCTACCTCCGGCAAGAAACACACGACGCTGCACCTAAATGCATTTCGGGGAGAACCAGCTATCACGGAGTTTGATTGGCCTTTCACCCCTAACCACAGGTCATCCCCCAGGTTTTCAACCCTGGTGGGTTCGGTCCTCCACGAAGTCTTACCTCCGCTTCAACCTGCCCATGGCTAGATCACTCCGCTTCGGGTCTTGAGCGTGCTACTAAAAACGCCCTATTCGGACTCGCTTTCGCTACGGCTACCCCACCCGGGTTAACCTCGCAACACACCGCAAACTCGCAGGCTCATTCTTCAAAAGGCACGCAGTCACGAGGCAAGCACAAATGCTTGCCCGACGCTCCCACGGCTTGTAGGCACACGGTTTCAGGTACTATTTCACTCCGCTCCCGCGGTACTTTTCACCATTCCCTCACGGTACTATCCGCTATCGGTCACCAGGGAATATTTAGGCTTAGCGGGTGGTCCCGCCAGATTCACACGGGATTTCTCGGGCCCCGTGCTACTTGGGTGTCTCTCAAACGAGCCGTTGACGTTTCGACTACGGGGGTCTTACCCTCTACGCCGGACCTTTCGCATGTCCTTCGCCTACATCAACGGTTTCTGACTCGTCTCACGGCCGGCAGACCGTAAAAGAGAGATCCCACAACCCCGCACACGCAACCCCTGCCGGGTCTCACACGTATACGGTTTGGCCTCATCCGGTTTCGCTCGCCACTACTCCCGGAATCACGGTTGTTTTCTCTTCCTGCGGGTACTGAGATGTTTCACTTCCCCGCGTTCCCTCCACTTGCCCTATGTGTTCAGGCAAGGGTGACAGCCCATGACGACTGCCGGGTTTCCCCATTCGGACACCCCCGGATCAAAGCCTGGTTGACGACTCCCCGGGGCCTATCGTGGCCTCCCACGTCCTTCATCGGTTCCTGGTGCCAAGGCATCCACCGTGCGCCCTTAAAAACTTGGCCACAGATGCTCGCGTCCACTGTGCAGTTCTCAAACAACGACCAGCCACCCATCACCCCACCCTGAAGGGCGAGTTCACTGGGGCCGGCACTGAAGGCAGCCGAAAACCGGCCGAACCCTCAGACACCCAACAGCGTGCCCGGCCCACTCCCCGCTTCCCTCAACGTTCCACGCTCTGACGAGCAGTACTGGAAGGAGAAGACGATCAAGTGTGCCGAATAATCAACGTTCCACCCATGAGCAACCAGCATCGGACGTACGCCGATGTACTGGCCTCTGACCTCACCCCGTGGGGATCGGTAAGAAGTGCTCCTTAGAAAGGAGGTGATCCAGCCGCACCTTCCGGTACGGCTACCTTGTTACGACTTCGTCCCAATCGCCAGTCCCACCTTCGACAGCTCCCTCCCCACAAGGGGGTTGGGCCACCGGCTTCGGGTGTTACCGACTTTCGTGACGTGACGGGCGGTGTGTACAAGGCCCGGGAACGTATTCACCGCAGCAATGCTGATCTGCGATTACTAGCAACTCCGACTTCATGGGGTCGAGTTGCAGACCCCAATCCGAACTGAGACCGGCTTTTTGAGATTCGCTCCACCTCACGGTATCGCAGCTCATTGTACCGGCCATTGTAGCACGTGTGCAGCCCAAGACATAAGGGGCATGATGACTTGACGTCGTCCCCACCTTCCTCCGAGTTGACCCCGGCGGTCTCCTGTGAGTCCCCATCACCCCGAAGGGCATGCTGGCAACACAGAACAAGGGTTGCGCTCGTTGCGGGACTTAACCCAACATCTCACGACACGAGCTGACGACAGCCATGCACCACCTGTACACCGACCACAAGGGGGGCACTATCTCTAATGCTTTCCGGTGTATGTCAAGCCTTGGTAAGGTTCTTCGCGTTGCGTCGAATTAAGCCACATGCTCCGCTGCTTGTGCGGGCCCCCGTCAATTCCTTTGAGTTTTAGCCTTGCGGCCGTACTCCCCAGGCGGGGAACTTAATGCGTTAGCTGCGGCACCGACGACGTGGAATGTCGCCAACACCTAGTTCCCACCGTTTACGGCGTGGACTACCAGGGTATCTAATCCTGTTCGCTCCCCACGCTTTCGCTCCTCAGCGTCAGTAATGGCCCAGAGATCCGCCTTCGCCACCGGTGTTCCTCCTGATATCTGCGCATTTCACCGCTACACCAGGAATTCCGATCTCCCCTACCACACTCTAGCTAGCCCGTATCGAATGCAGACCCGGGGTTAAGCCCCGGGCTTTCACACCCGACGTGACAAGCCGCCTACGAGCTCTTTACGCCCAATAATTCCGGACAACGCTTGCGCCCTACGTATTACCGCGGCTGCTGGCACGTAGTTAGCCGGCGCTTCTTCTGCAGGTACCGTCACTTGCGCTTCTTCCCTGCTGAAAGAGGTTTACAACCCGAAGGCCGTCATCCCTCACGCGGCGTCGCTGCATCAGGCTTGCGCCCATTGTGCAATATTCCCCACTGCTGCCTCCCGTAGGAGTCTGGGCCGTGTCTCAGTCCCAGTGTGGCCGGTCGCCCTCTCAGGCCGGCTACCCGTCGTCGCCTTGGTGAGCCATTACCTCACCAACAAGCTGATAGGCCGCGGGCTCATCCTTCACCGCCGGAGCTTTCAACCCCTACCCATGCGAGCAGGAGTGCTATCCGGTATTAGACCCCGTTTCCAGGGCTTGTCCCAGAGTGAAGGGCAGATTGCCCACGTGTTACTCACCCGTTCGCCACTAATCCCCACCGAAGTGGTTCATCGTTCGACTTGCATGTGTTAAGCACGCCGCCAGCGTTCGTCCTGAGCCAGGATCAAACTCTCCGTGAATGTTTACCCGTAATCGGGTCGACACCACGAGAGCGGAACAACCACCGGAATAAGGCGGTCGTTCACAGCGTCCTCGCTGTGTTTTATTTCAAAGGAACCTCGCCCCCACCGGATATCCGGCAGGAGACGGGGTATCAACATATCTGGCGTTGATTTTTGGCACGCTGTTGAGTTCTCAAGGAACGGACGCTTCCTTTGTACTCACCCTCTCGGGCTTTCCTCCGGGCGCTTCCCTTCGATCTTGCGTTTCCGACTCTATCAGACCGTTTCCCGATCCGATTTCCTCGGCGCTTTCCAGGTTCCCGCTTTCGCGTTTCCCTTTCCGGCGGCTCCGACTCTATCAGATCCTTTCGGGCCTGACCCTCAGTCAGCGGGGGCTGTCTTCCCGGCCGTTGGGCCGTTCCGACGTCTCAAACCTTAGCGGATCCCTTCGGCAGTTCCTAATCGAGCTGCCGGGTCCAAATCGAATTGAATTCGGGCATGCCGAATTCAATCCCGATGGGAGATCGTGCTGATGGTTTGAGGTGCCGCTTGTGCGGCGGAGGTGCTGTCGCAGAACCGTTACGGCTCCGTGGCAACCCGGAGAACATTACGGATCCGGGAGGGGACTGTCAAGCGCCCCCTGTCAAGATCTTTTTCGTCGGCCTCAGTCCAGGTCGGTGAGGCGTCCGCCCGCGTCCGGCTGGGCGTGTTCCACCCTGCGCAGGAGGCGGGTGAGGACCTCGCCGAGGGCGGTGCGGTCCTCCGGGGACAGGTCCTGGAGGAGGTCCTCCTCGAAGACCGTGGCGAGGCGCATCGCCTCGAGCCACTTCTCGCGGCCCTCCGCGGTCAGCTCCACGATCACCCGGACCCGGTTGGACTCGTCGCGCTCCCGGGTCACCAGGCCCTCGGCGAGCATGCGGTCGATCCGGTGGGTCATCGCCGCCGGGGTCAGGCCGAGGCGCTTGGCGAGATCACTCGGGCCCAGGCGATACGGGGCGCCGGCGAGGACGAGGGCCTTGAGGACCTCCCACTCGGCGTTGCTGATGCCCAGGGCGGAGGTCTGGCGGCCGTACGCGACGTTCATACGGCGGTTCAGGCGGGAGAGGGCCGAGACGATCTTTTCGACCTGGGGGTCGAGGTCCCGGAACTCGCGCTGGTAGGCGGCGATCTGCTCTTCGAGTGTCGGTTCGCCGAGGGTGCCGGGGGTGTCGCCCATGGGCGAAGTATGGCATGAGCCTGCTTGGCATTGAAGTTCTTCCAGGTGTACTGTTTAGCTTCTAACTTTAGCTTTGAAGTCTTCGGTTCTAAGTACTGAGGCACTCCAACTATCTGATTGAGGTGAACGTGACCAGGGCGATGGGCGCAGCAATGCGCCGGATCCATGTGGGTAACGCACTCAGCGCGTTCGGGCTCGGCTTCACGGTCCCGTACCTGTACGTCTATGTGGCGCAGGTGCGAGGACTGGGAGCCGTGACGGCGGGGCTTGTCCTCGCCGTCTTCGCCGTGGCCGCGCTGATCGTGCTGCCGTTCGCCGGGCGGGCCATCGTCCGGCGCGGCCCGCTGCCGGTCCTGCTCGCCGCCCTGGTGACCGCCGCGCTGGGTGCGCTGAGCCTGGGGCTTGCGGGCAACGCGACGACCGTGTTGCTGTCGGCGGCGGCGCTCGGTGCCGGGCAGGCCGTGATGCAGCCCGCGCTGGCGACGATGATCGTGGACTGCTCCACCGCCGACACGCGCTCGCGTGCCTTTGCCATGCAGTTCTTCCTGCAGAACCTCGGGCTCGGTGTCGGCGGGCTCATCGGCGGTCATCTGGTCGACACCTCGCGCGTCTCCTCCTTCACGCTGCTGTTCGCGATCGAGGCGGCGATGTTCCTGCTGCTGGCGGTCGTGCTGTCGACGGTGCGGATGCCGCACTCGCCGCGCATCGAGGACGCTCCGGCGCAGTCGGCCAGGGGCAGCTGGAAGCAGCTGCTCGGGAATCGCGCCATGGTGCAGCTGAGCGTGCTGGGCTTCGTGCTGTTCTTCGCCTGCTACGGGCAGTTCGAGGCGGGGCTGAGTGCGTACGGGGTCGAGGCTGCGGGCATCTCGACGTCCGCGTTGGGGACGGCGCTCGCCGCCAACACCCTGATGATCGTGGTCGCGCAGTTCGCCGTGCTGAAGTTCGTCGAGCGGCGTCGGCGGTCGCGGGTGATCGCGGCCGTGGGGCTGATCTGGGCCGTGGCGTGGGTCGCGGCCGGGTACGCCGGGCTCGGGCACGGCAGCCGGGAGATGGCGACGGCGGCGTTCGTGTCGACGTACGCGCTGTTCGGGCTCGGGGAGGCGATGCTGTCGCCGACGGTCGCTCCGCTGGTCGCCGATCTCGCGCCGGAGGGGATGGCCGGGCAGTACAACTCCGCCTTCGCCCTGGTGAAGCAGCTCGCGCTGGCCATCGGTCCCGCGTTGGGCGGGCCGATGGGGGCCTCGCTGCCCGCGCCGTACATCGTGACGTTCCTGCTGTTCTCGCTGGGGATCACCTACCTCGCGCTGCGGCTGGGGCGGCAGCTCACCGCCGTACAGGATCGGCCGTGGGTCGGGAGGAGTCGTGTGGTTGCCCGGGGTGGGGTGGCTGCGGAGCCGGTCGTCGCGGAGGCGTGAGGTCGGTCGGAGTGTGAGGGCGGTCGTCATCTGCGGATGGCGGCCGCCCTTTCTCGTGTGCGGGGTCAGAGGGCGGCTGTGGCGAGCGTTGCCGTGAAGGGGAACGTGGTCGTGTCGGCGTGGGCCGTGAGGCGGGTGGTGAGGGCCTGGGCCGCGGCAGCCAGGGCCTCCGGGCCTCGCGTGTCGAGGATCTGCTGGGACCAGGGCAGGCACGAGAAGTGGCCGGGGGCGAACTCGGCGAGTGGGGGGAGGGTGATGCCGAACGTGAACTCGTGGGCGGTCGCTTCGTGGAAGCCGGCGGTCCGCAGCGCCGCGGTGAGGCGGTCCGCGGTGCAGGCGAAGGCGGCGGCGAAGGAGTCGGCCGGTCCGGGGCCGCCGTATTCCGCCAGTACCTCGTGCTGGGCGGCGAAGTACGGGGAGGTGAGGGCCCTGGGGGCCCAGACTGTGGCCGCGAAACGGCCGTGGGGGCGGGTGACGCGGGCCGTCTCGGTGAGGGCCGCCGTCAGGTCGGGGAAGAACTGGGCGCCCTGCTGGCAGACGACCGCGTCGAACGAGGCGTCGGGGTACGGGAGTTTGTCGGCGGGGGCCGCGGTGAACTCGATGTCGGGGTAGAGGCGGGGGTGGTGGGCCTTGGCCACCCTGAGCATGGGTTCGTTGATGTCGGCGCCTCGGACGCGGCCCGCGGGGCCGACCTGGGCGGCCGCGGCGCGGGCGGCGAAGCCGGTGCCGCAGGCCAGGTCGAGCACGGCGGCGCCGGGGTAGAGGTCGACGGCGTCCACGAGTGCCGTGACGAAGGGCGCCATGATGGGCGCCACGTAGTGCTCGTAGCGTTCGGGGACGTTGCCTTTGAGCTGGAAGCCCGGTTCGTCTGCCATGGGGAGCCATTAGCACCGGGGGGCGGGTTCGCCTGGGTGACGCGCGCGGGGTGGTGCGTGCGCCGGTTCGGTCGGGTGGTCAGTGCGCGCCCTTCGGGAGGACGAACTCGCACCAGACCGCCTTGCCGCCGCCCGGTGTTCGTCGGGAGCCCCAGTTCGAGGCGATCGTCGCGACGATGGCGATTCCTCTGCCGGATTCGTCGGCCGGTTCGGCGCGGCGGCGGCGGGGGAGGTGGTCGTCGCCGTCGGTGACCTCGATGATCAGGCGGCGGTCGGTGCGGCGCAGGCGCAGTCGCATGGGCGGGGTGCCGTGCTGGAGGGAGTTGGCGACCAGTTCGCTGGCCGCCAGGACGCCCAGGTCGTGGAGGTCGGACGGGAACCGCCAGCTGGTCAGGACGCCGGAGGCGAACGCACGCGCGCGTGGGGCCGCTTCGATGCCGCCGAGGAGCTCCAGGGCAGCGTTGCGGAACAGGTCGCTGTCGGGGCCCGTGCGGGCCGGGTGCTGGAGGACCAGGACGGCCACGTCGTCGTCGTGGTCCGCCGTCACGCCCGCCGAGCGGACCAGGCGGTCGCAGACGACCTGGGGCGTGCCGGTCGCGCCCGACAGGGCTCGCTCCAGGGACGCGATGCCCTCGTCCAGGTCCTCGTTCCTGCGCTCCACCAGGCCGTCCGTGTAGAGGACGGCGGTGGAGCCGGGGCCGAGCGGGATCGAGCCGGAGGCGTGCATCCAGCCGCCGGTGCCGAGGGGCGGGCCGGTCGGTTCGTCGGCGCGCAGGACCACTCCGCTCTCGTCGCGGACGAGGATCGGGAGGTGGCCGGCGGAGGCGTACACCAGGCGGCCCTCGTTCGGGTCGTGGATGGCGTACACGCAGGTGGCGATCTGGTTGGCGTCGATCTCGGCGGCGAGGCCGTCGAGGAGTTGCAGCACCTCGTGCGGGGGGAGGTCGAGGCGGGCGTACGCGCGCACCGCCGTGCGGAGTTGGCCCATGACGGCCGCGGCGCGTACGCCTCTGCCCATCACGTCGCCGATGACCAGGGCCGTGCGGCCGCCGCCGAGGGTGATGACGTCGTACCAGTCGCCGCCGACCGCGGCTTCCGTGCCGCCGGGCTGGTAGGTGGCGGCGATGCGCAGGTCGTCGGGTTCTTCCAGTTCCTGGGGCAGCAGCGAGCGCTGGAGGGTGACCGCCGTCTCGCGCTGCTGGCGCTCGCTGGCGCGCAGGCGTTCGGCGGCCTCGGCGTGGTCGGTGACGTCGGTCGCGAAGACGAGCACGCCCGCGTTGTCGCCTTCGGTGACCGGGGTGCAGGTGAAGGTGTAGGAGCGGCCGTCGGGGGCCTTGCGGGACTTGAGGGTGCGGGGCTTGCCGCTGCGCAGGACCTGGTCGAGGAGGGGGAGCAGGCCCAGTTCGGCCAGTTCCGGGAGGGAGTCGCGGGTGGGCTCGCCCAGCGGGCGTACGCCGAAGGCCGTCACGTAGGCGTCATTGACGTAGGCGACGCGGTGGTCGGGGCCGTGGACCAGCGCCACCAGGGCGGGGACGCGGTCGAGGACCTCGCGGACGGGGAGTTCGTCGACGGCCGGTACGGGTGGGGGCTCGTCGGTGAGCTGTTCGGCGCGGGCCGCGGGGACGGCGCTCGCGGCCTCGGCCGGCCGGTCGGGGACGACCGTGTGATCGGTCCGCGCTGCGGCGCGGCGCTGCGTTCCGGGGAGCCGGGCGCTCCAGCGCGTGAAGTTCACGAATCCTTGCCTCGTGTCGTCGTCTTCGGCGTCTTCGGCCGACTCCGGTCCCGGCCGGAGGGCCCGGAGGGCTGGGGGGTGACACCCCCGGAATGCAGCACGGTGGGGAGAGCCTCTTGGGTTCGAGGGGCGAGCGGCTGCTCGCCCTGGGGGCGGGGATCAGTCTGGCAGTGTGGCCTACCGGGGCGACATCCGTCAGACGCCCACCCGGTCGGTGGAGTTCCTCGGTCCGGTCAGGACGACCCCTTCGGGTCGGTAGGAGGCTTTCCACCGGCCGCGAGTTCGAACTCCGCTCGGGGATGTTCGAGCGAACCGAGGGAGACGATCTCCCGCTTGAAGAGGCCCGACAGAGTCCATTCGGCCAGGACACGGGCCTTGCGGTTGAAGGTGGGCACCCTGCTGAGGTGGTAGACGCGGTGCATGAACCAGGCAGGGTAGCCCTTCAGCTTGCGCCCGTAGACATGGGCGACGCCCTTGTGGAGGCCGAGGGAGGCGACCGAGCCGACGTATTTGTGTGAGTACGTCTCCAGGTCCTCGCCACGCAGCGCGTGCGCGATGTTGTCGCCGAGGACCTTGGCCTGGCGGACCGCGTGCTGGGCGTTGGGGGCCGTCACCGTGCCGGGTTCCGCGGCGGTGACATCGGGGACGGCGGCCGCGTCTCCCGCCGCCCACGCGTGCGTGACGCCGTCGATCGTCAGCTGGGGGGTGCATTTCAGCCGGCCTCGCTCGGTGAGCGGGAGGTCGGTGGCGGCGAGGAGCGGGCTCGGTTTCACGCCGGCCGTCCAGACGACCGTACGGGTCGGGAAGCGGGCGCCGTCGCTGAGGACGGCGACCCGGTCCACGCAGGAGTCGAGGCGGGTCTTCAGGCGTACGTCGATGTTGCGGCGGCGCAGTTCGGTGACCGTGTAGCGGCCCATCTCCTCGCCGACCTCGGGAAGGATGCGGTCCGAGGCCTCCACGAGGATCCACTTCATGTCCTCGGGCTGGACGTTGTGGTAGTAGCGGGCGGCGTAGCGGGCCATGTCCTCGAGTTCGCCGAGCGCCTCGACTCCGGCGAATCCGCCGCCGACGAAGACGAAGGTGAGCGCCGCGTCGCGGATCGCGGGGTCGCGGGTGGAGGAGGCGATGTCCATCTGCTCGATGACGTGGTTGCGCAGGCCGATGGCCTCCTCGACCGACTTGAACCCGATGCCGTGGTCGGCGAGGCCGGGGACCGGGAGGGTGCGCGAGATCGAGCCGGGTGCCAGGACGAGTTCGTCGTACGTCAGCTGCTGCGGGCCCGCGCCCTCCTCCTCGGTGGCGAGGGTGGTGAGGGTGGCGGTGCGCTTGGCGTGGTCGATGGACCGCACCTCGCCGACGACGACATGGCACTGGTCGAGCACGCGGCGCAGCGGCACGACGACATGGCGGGGTGAGATGGCACCGGCTGCCGCTTCGGGAAGGAACGGCTGATAGGTCATGTACGGGTCGGGAGTGACCACGGTGACCTCGACGTCGCCTCGTTTGAGTTCCCGTTTCAGCCTCTGCTGGAGGCGCAGAGCCGTGTACATCCCGACGTAGCCGCCGCCGACAACGAGAATGCGCGCACGTTCCTTCACCATCCCATGACGCACCCAGCGCTTGAGTTTGTCCACAGCCCCGACAATTTGTGTGACCGCGGGCCGGGGACGTCCAGGGTTGGCCGGTTTGCCCGAGTGCTCGGAAAGACCGCAGGTCAGCGGGTGCGTGCCCGATGACCTTGGGGTACGTAATCGGGACGTAAGCGACCCGTACTCCGATCGGGGGGCGCTCCGTGCGGAACCTGCCCCTTCTGAATTGACCCCCTCTCAACTATGTTCGTGTGTCGACGGGGTGTAGGGGGATGCGCTCATCGCTCATCGAGTCCGCGACGGGCGGGCCCGGTGGACCGGGCTTGTTCCCACGCTCCGGCCATCAATGGCGGGGAGAGTCTCCGGGGGGAGACGTCATTACCGGGGGAACGCTTATGCATGTTCAGAACTCTCATTGGTCGTCCGCGTCTTCTCTGACAGCGGGGGGCATGGTGAGCGCGGCGGCGAGCAACGGACGCGGGGACGCCTCGCGTACGACACCGCTGCGCGTGGACGCACAGCGCAATCTGGAGCACGTTCTGCGCGCGGCGCGCGAGGTCTTCGGCGAGCTGGGGTACGGCGCGCCGATGGAGGACGTGGCGCGGCGCGCGCGGGTGGGTGTGGGGACCGTGTACCGGCGGTTCCCGAGCAAGGACGTCCTGGTGCGGCGGATAGCCGAGGAGGAGACCTCCCGGCTGACCGACCAGGCCCGGGCGGCGCTCGGCCAGGAGGACGAGCCGTGGTCGGCGCTCTCGCGCTTCCTGCGGACGTCGGTGGCCTCGGGCGCCGGGCGGCTGCTGCCGCCGCAGGTGCTGCGGGTCTCGGTCTCCGACGACGGGTCCGAGCGGGCCGACGGCACGGTGTTCGACGAGGCGCGAGTGCCGCAGCAGCGGATGCAGCCGGGTTCCGGGGAGCTGCGGCTGGTCTCCGAGGGGGCCTCGCGGGTCTCGGAGGATGACGACACGGGCGCGGCGACGCTGCTCGAGGTCGTGGGGCAGCTCGTGGAGCGGGCGCGCGCGGCGGGTCAACTGCGGGCCGACGTGTCGGTGTCGGACGTGCTGCTGGTCATCGCGACGGCGGCGCCTTCGCTGCCGGACCCGGCCCAGCAGGCGGCCGCCTCGGCACGGCTGCTGGACATCCTGCTGGAGGGGTTGCGGTCGCGGCCGGCCTGACGTCGTGGACTGCGGGGCGTGCGTGTTTGCGCCTCCGGTGGTCCGTGATTCGGACGGTCCGCGCCTTGGACGGTCCGTGACTCGGACGGTCCGCGCCTTGGTGGCCCGGACTCGATGGTGTATGCCTCGGTGGCCCGTGACTCGAAAAGGTGACGGTGGGGGCGCGGGCGGTGCGTGGCCGGCGCGCCCGGCGCAAGCCGGGTAGGTGCCGGACATTTCCGGCATACCGCTCAACTTCCGCCCGGTGAGCGGTAATTGAGCCTTCCCCGAATGGGTGAGGGCTAGTACTACGGCACGACAAGTCCCCACGGATGGGTGGATGGTCCGCACTGCGGGCTCCCTGAACAAAAGCCAATATGGCACTCTGACCCGGTGTTCGGGACTGGTTGGGCAGGCGGCGGGGGCTTTCCGCGATGAGCTTTGACGGGCGCGACGACTCGCTGGGCGACGGAGACGCGGAGTCCGGCGGTCCGCCGCAGGTGCCGAGCCAGGGCGGACGAGCGGGCATCCCGCGGGGCGGTGGCCGCGCGGAGACCGTCATCCCGACGCAGGGCGGCGAGCCCGTCGAGCCGGTCGAGGGCAGTGTCCCGGCACAGCGTGACCGGCGGGAGGACGGCGTCCTGCCGCCGCCGAGGGATCTGCCGCCCTCCGACACCGACCTGATCGGGCGCATGCGCTCCGGCGACGACAGCGCGTACGAGGAGCTGTACCGGCGGCACGCGGGCGCGGTGCGCCGGTACGCCCGTACCTGTTGCCGTGACGCCCACACCGCGGACGACCTCACGGCCGAGGTCTTCGCCCGCATGCTCCAGGCGGTGCGCGGCGGTTCGGGCCCCGAGCACGCCGTACGCGCGTATCTGCTCACCACCGTCCGGCGGGTGGCCGCGAGCTGGACGAAGTCCGCCAAGCGGGAGCAGTTGGTCGACGACTTCGCGGTGTTCGCCACGCAGGCCGCGCGCTCCTCCGAGGTCTCCGACGACGACACTCTCGACCTGGGCGCCGACGTGCGCGCGATGCACGAGGCCGAGCAGTCCATGGCCATGCAGGCCTTCCGATCGCTGCCGGAGCGCTGGCAGGCCGTGCTGTGGCACACCGAGGTCGAGGACGAGTCGCCGAGCGAGGTCGCCACGCTCTTCGGGCTGGACGCCAACGGCACGCGCGTGCTCGCCAGCCGCGCCCGCGAGGGCCTCAAGCAGGCCTACCTCCAGGCCCACGTCAGCGCCGCGCTCGCCGGCGACGAGGAGTGCGCCCGCTACGCCGACCGGCTCGGCGCCTACGCCCGTGGCGGGCTGCGCACGCGGGCCGAGCGGGGGCTGCGCAAGCACCTGGAGGAGTGCGCCAAGTGCCGGCTGGCCGCGGGCCAGATCAAGGAAGTCGCCAGCGGTATCCCCGGCGTCGTGCCGGTCGCGGTCATCGGTTGGTTCGGTGCCGCCGGGTACGCCAAGGTGGCCGCGCTCATCGCCGGCGGTACCGGAGCCGGTGCCGCGGGCGCCGCGGGTGCGGCCGCGGCGGCGAGCGGCGGCTCGTCCGGCGGGGCGGGTGCCGGCGGCGCGGCGGCCTCCGAGGGGCTGGGGGCGCCCGCGAAGGTGGGCATCGCCGCCGGTGTCGTGGCCGCGGCGGGCGTGGCGGTGGCCCTCGCGCTGTCCGGGAACCATCCCGCGGAGCGGAAGCCGGACGCCAAGCCGCCCGCCTCCGCGCCGGCCGTCAGGCCGGAATCGCCCAAGCCGACGCCTCCGAAGAAGCATCCCGAGCCCAAGCCGTCGGTGGTCCAGGCGGCGGCTCCCACGCCGACGCCGACCCCGACCCCGGCTCCCCGGCCGAAGCCCACCCCGACCCCGACGCACAGCCCCGAGCCGAAGCCGACCCCGAAGCCGACGCCCACCCCCACGCCGGCCCCGACTCCCCCGCCCGCGCCCGCCGTCTACCAGTGGAGCGAGCTGGCCTACGACGTCAGCGGCGACGGGAGCAGGCCCGAGATGCGGCTCGGCGAGAGCAGCTGGGTGTGGCAGCGGTACGGCATGTCGATCGCCGACAAGCGGTACACCCCCGGCGTGACCGTGCACGGACAGTCCTCCGTCACCATCGACCTCAACCGCAGCTGCTCCGCCTACGACGCCGTGGTGGGCGTCGACGACATGACGCTGGGGCTCGGCAGGGTCTCCTTCTCCGTCTACGCCGACGGCGTGCAGCTGTGGCGGTCCGGGACGATCCGGGGCGGCGATGCGGCGGTCCCGGTCCATGTGAACCTGGCCGGGCGCCACACCGTACGGCTGGTCGTCGCGCCGTACAGCGGCTTCGACTCCCTGGCGCTCGCGGACTGGGCCGAGTCGAGGTTCACCTGCTCGTAGTCCACCTGCGCGGGCGTGGTGCGGGCGGCTTACGGGAGTTGCCCGGCCGGATGTCTGCGCGGGGCCTCGTCGAGCTCGGCGAGGAGGTCGTCGGCGGTGAAGGCGGTGCCCCGGGCGAACTCCGCCTCGTACTCCTCGGTGCCCAGTGCGGCGCGGGCGGCGGCCTCGGCGCGCTCGCTCTCGGCACGCTCCGGCATGGGGCGCGGATCGCCGCCCCGCCAGTGCTCCGCGGCGGCGAGCAGGCGGACCGCGCACGGATGGTCCCCGAGATCGGACAGCAGGACCGCCGCGCCGTCCACGAGGGTCGCCATGATCAGGTCGGCGCACTGCTGTTCCAGCGCCGTGCGGACGGTGTCGGCCAGCTTCGGCAGTCCGTGCGCCGGGCCCGACTCGGCGACCGTCACCCTGGCGTCGATCGCGTTCAGCATCACCGTGAACTGGGGCGGTGGGGTGCCGCGTCCGGTCTCCGCGCGAGCCGCATCGTGCAGCATGCGCGCGCGGGCGGTGTCCTTCTCGTCCACCGCGAGCTGGGCGCGCATCAGCAGGATGAACGACCGGGAGTCCGGCGCACCGTGGCGGTCGGCAGCCGCGGTGGCCTCGTCCAGCCCGCTCGACGCGGCCCGGCGGTCGCCCGCGCGGTAGGCGATCTCGGCGAGCCGGGCCAGCAGGAACGGCGTCTCGGCGTAGGCGCCCACCTCGTAGGCGAGCCGCAGCGCCTCCTCGTACTCGGCCTTGGCCTCGGCGAGGCGGCTTCGGGCCATCGCCGCCTCCGCGGCCGCGCTGCACACCTGGGCCCGCATCCAGCGGTCGCCGACGCGGCGGCTGAGCACCCTGAGCTCCGCGAGGTCCTCGTCCACGCCCTTCATGCCGCCCGACGAGTCGACGACCATGTGCGTACGGAACATCAGGGACACGCCGACCGCCCAGTCGTCGCCGTGGGCGCGGCAGTTGGCGATCGCGGCATCCATGGCGGTCCTGACGTCCAGCGAACTGTCCAGGACGAAGGTGGTCAGCGGCCAGATCAGCCCCGGCATACGGGCCGCCTCGGGGCCGCCCTGCGCGAAGTGGTCGCGCAGCCCGCCGGCGTACTCGCGCAGCCGCTCGTCCAGAGCGTCCATCGGCTCGGTGTCGGACCTGAGGAAGAGCTGCAGCATCCGCAGGCTCATCCGGAGGGTGTGCAGGGGGTGACGGGTCTCCGTGTGCCGGGCGGCCAGGTAGGCGTCCACCGGGTCGATTCCGTCCGTCGGGACCGTCGGGGCGGGTCGGGCGGACTCCTCGGCCAAGGCGCCGTCCAGGGCGACGCCCAGGCGCAGGACCTGGTCCAGCCAGTTGATGGCCTCGTGGCGGTAGTTGCGCAGCCACCAGAACCAGCCCATGGCCAGGGTGAGGGAGCCGGCCTCCTCCTCGGCGCGGGAGGTGAGGGCTCGGTGGAGGGCCGTGCGGATGTTGTCCAGCTCGGTCTCCAGGCGGGAGATCCACGGGAGTTGACCGGCGGAGCGCAGCAGCGGCTCGGCCTCCTCGACCAGCGCGCGCACCCACGCGCGGTGCCTGCGCTCGGCCGCGGCGCGCAGCTCGGGGACCTCGGCGGCGCGCTCCGCGGCGTACTCGTGGATGGTCTCCAGCATGCGGTACCGCATGCCGCCGGAGCCGGCCCGCTCGTCCGGGGTGGCCACGATCAGGGACTTGTCGACGAGCGCCCCGACGAGGTCGGCCGCGGGGCCGGTGCACACGGCCTCCGCCGCCGCGAGGTCCCAGCCGCCGGCGAACACGGACGCCTCGCGCAGCATCGTGCGCTCCCGCTCGTCGAGGAGTTCCCAGGACCAGTCGACGACCGCGCGCAGGGTCTGCTGGCGGGGCAGGACCGTGCGGCTGCCGGAGGTGAGGAGGCGGAAGCGGTCGTCGAGGCGGTCGGCGATCTGGCGTGGGGTGAGCAGCCGTAGCCGGGCCGCGGCCAGTTCGATGGCGAGCGGCAGGCCGTCCAGGCGGCGGCAGATCTCCTCGACCGCCTCGCGGTCGGCGAGCGCCGCGGCCGCGTCGGGGCGGACGGCGGACGCGCGCTCCTCGAAGAGGCGGTGCGCCTGGTCGGGGACGAGGGGTTCGACCGGGCGCACCAACTCGCCCGGGACGCCGAGGGGTTCACGGCTGGTGGCGAGGATCGTGAGCCCGGGGCAGCGGGTGAGCAGCGTCTCGGCGAGGGCGGCCGCCGCTTCGACGAGATGTTCGCAGTTGTCAAGGATCAACAGGTGGCTGCGCGGGGCGCAGTACTCGACGAGCAGGGCGAGCGGGTCGTCCTGCGGGGCCGTCAGCTCGCTGGTCATCAGCACCGTCTCGCGCAGCCCGAGCGCGCTGACCACTGCGCCCGGCACGGCCTCCGGCCGGTCGAGCGGCGCCAGCTCGACCAGCCACGCCTGCGCGATCCCGGCGGCGGCCTGCTCGGCGAGGCGGGTCTTTCCGGAGCCGCCCGGTCCGGTGAGGGTGACGAGTCGTGCCCTGTGCAATTCGGAACGGATGGCGTCGAGTTCGGGTTCCCGGCCCACGAAAGAGGTCAGGCGGGGACGGAGGTTGCCGGTCCGCTCGGCTTGCCCGGGGCGTATCGGGGTGGCAGGCGGGGGCGTCGTCGGGGTGAGCAGTTCCGTGTGCAGGGCGCACAGTTGGGGGCCCGGGTCGGTGCCCAGGCCGTCGGCGAGGGCGCGGCGGGCGGTCTCGAAGGCGGCGAGGGCGTCGGCCGTGCGGCCCGTGTCGCGCAGCGCGCGGAGGAGGAGGGCGTGCAGCGGTTCGTCGTACGGGTGCGCCGCGGTGAGTTCCTTCAGGTGCGGTACGGCGGCGTGGGCGCGGCCCAGGCGCAGGTCCGCGTCGATGCGGGCGCGGGTCGCCTCCAGACGCAGCGCGTCCGGGCGGGTGGCGGCGGCCGGGTCGGGGAGGTCGGCCAGGGCGGGGCCGCGCCACAGGGCGAGGGCCTCGTCGAGGGCCTGGGCGGCGGCGGTCGCGTCGCCGTGGTCCAGGGCGGCCGTGCCCTGCCGTACCAGTCGCTCGAAGACGTACAGGTCGACGTCGTCCGGTGCCGCGGTGAGCCGGTAGCCGCCGGGGTCGGAGACGATCGCGTCCTTGCCGAGCGTACGGCGCAGACGGCCGACGAGGGCCTGGAGGGCGGCCGGGGCGTCCTGGGGAGGGTCGCCCGCCCACACCTCGTCGATCAGGATGTCGACGGGCATGACCCGGCCCGGGCGCAGGGCGAGGGCGGCGAGCAGCGCGCGCAGGCGCCGGCCTCCGACGGGTACGTCGGTGCCCTGGTCGTCCTCGGCCTGGGTGACGCCCAGGATTCTGTACAGCACCGGGTCATTGTCACCGGGGGTGCGAGGTGGGGCACGGCGTTTTGCGGGGGCGGGCGCCCGTGAACCGTGCGGTCCCGGTGCGGGGCCCCGGAACCGGTGGCCGCGAGTGGTCCCCATCACTTCCCGAATCGATACCACGACTGTCTGTCAACAGCTAATGTCCGTATACAGCCAAAGCCCCTACCTGGGCTTTTGCCGTGCAGTGAAAGCCCCAACCTGGGCTTTTGAAGGTTTTTCGGGGGCAGGGGACGCGTTGACCGGAGCAGCACCGCAGGCGGTGCACTTCAACATCCTCGGCGCGCTGGAGATCTGGGCCGACCAGAATCGGCTGCGGCTCGGCGGGCCGATCCAGGAACGGGTCCTCGTCACCCTGCTCCTCGAGCCGGGCCGTGTCGTGCCCGTCACCCGTCTCGTCGAGGTCGCCTGGGACGAGGAGCCGCCCGCGACCGCCGTCCACCAGATCCGCAAGGCGGTCGCCGACCTGCGGCGCCGCATCCCGGGCGGGGCCGGCCTGCTCGTCACGGACGGGCCCGGCTACCGCGCCGCCGTGGCCGACGAGCAGCTGGACCTCAGCCGTTTCACCCGGTTCACCGGCGAGGCCCGCGAGCGGTTCGCGGCCGGTGCGCCCGGCGAGGCCGCCGACCTGCTGCGCAGCGCGCTCGCCCTGTGGCGCGGCCCCGTCCTGGCGGGCTCCGGCGGCGCCACCCTCACCGCGGCGGCCACCGCCCTCGACGAACGGCGCCTGGCCGCGGCCGAACAGCTCTTCCAGCTCCGCCTCGACCAGGGCGAGACCCGTGAACTCGTGTTCGAGCTACGCGAGTTGATCACCGCGCACCCGCTGCGCGAGACCCTGCGCGGCCAGTTGATGCTCGCGCTGTACCGCTCGGGCCGCGCCGCCGAGGCCCTGGAGGAGTACGGCCGGGTGCGCGACCTGCTCGTCGCGGAGCTCGGCATCGATCCGGGACCCCGCCTGACGAAGATGTACGAGGCGATCCTGCGCGACAGCGACGAACTGGCGGGCCCCGAGCCGCAGCCTCCCGCGGCCGCCCCGCAGCCGCCCGCCCCGGCGCCTTCGCTGTCCACGCTGCCGTACGACCTGACGGACTTCACGGGCCGCGAGGAGGAGTTGCGCACGCTGCTGAAGCACGCCGCCGAGCCCTGCGACGGCACGCGGATCGTGGCCGTCGACGGCATGGGCGGCAGCGGCAAGACCTCTCTGGCGGTGCGTGCCGCGCACCAGCTCGCCGAGCAGTACCCGGACGGACGGCTCTGCTTCGACCTGCGCGGCTACTCGCCCGGTGAGGAGCCGCTGCAGCCGGCCGCCGTGCTCGGCGCGCTGCTGCGCACCCTCGGCATCCCCGACCAGCGCATCCCCGAGGACGAGGGCGGCCGGGCGGCGCTGTGGCGGGCCACCCTGGCGGGCCGGCGGGTGCTGCTCCTGCTGGACAACGCCTGTGACTCCGCGCAGGTCCGGCCGATCCTGCCGGCCTCGCCCGGCTGTCTGGTGCTGGTCACGAGCCGGGCCCGGCTGATGCACCTGGACGGCGCCGAGTGGATCTCGCTCGGCGTGATGCCGCCCGACGACAGCGCCACGCTCCTCACGGAGACGCTCGGCGAGCGGCGCACCGCGGCCGAGCCGGAGGCCGTCGCCGAACTGGCCGAGCTGTGCGGCCATCTGCCGCTGGCCCTGCGCATCGCGAGCGCGCGGCTGCGCAACCGCTCGCGCTGGACCGTGCAGTACCTGGTCGACCGGCTGCGCGACGAGACCCGGCGGCTGGGCGAGCTGAGCTCGGGCGAGCGCAGCGTCGCGGCGACGATCCAGCTGTCGTACCAGGCGATGGAGGAGCAGCACCGCAGGGCCTTCAGGCTGCTCGGGCTGCACCCGGGGACCGAGGTCGACGTCCACTCGGGCGCGGCGCTGCTCGGCACGGACTGCCGGGAGGCGGAGGACATCCTGGAGCGGCTGCTCGACGTACACCTCGTGCAGCAGCACACGCTCGGCCAGTACGCCCTGCACGACCTGGTGCGCAGCTTCGCGCAGAGCCTGCGCACGGAGGCCGCACGGGCGGCGGACCACGCCGCGGTCGAGCGGGTCCTGCACTACTACGTCGCGGCCTCCGAGCAGGCGTGCACGGTGCTGTTCCCACGGCGGTCGCGCCATGCGGCGCCGGCGCCCGCGGACGTGGCCGAACTGCCGCCCCTGGACGGCATCGAGCAGGCGCGCGGCTGGTTCGACCAGGAGCACGCCGCGCTGCTGTCCGCCGTGACGGTGGCCCATGAACAGGGCCTCGACCTGCAGACCGGGCAGCTCGCGCGCAACGCCATGTTCTATCTGAACCTGCGCGGCTCCTTCGACGAGTACGAGAACATCGCCGTGCTCGCGGTGGCCTCGGCCCGCCGCCTCGGCGAACCGGCGGCCCTGCGCACCAGCCTGTCCAACCTGACGTCCTCCCACTGGAAGCTCGGCAGGTTCCGCGACGGCCTCGAGTCGGCCGCGGAGGCCCTGGAGATCGCGCGGTCCGTCGGCGACACCCACGGGCAGGCCGTCAGCCTCGACCAGCTCGGGCTGCTGCACAGCTGCCTCGGCCACCTGAAGGAGGGCCGGGAGAACCTGATCCGCAGCATCGAGTTGCACGAGAACGCGATGCGCAAGGAGATGGCGCTGTGCAACCTCAGCACCGTGTGCGCCTGGCTCGGCCAGTACGAGGAGGCGGCGGCCGCGGCCGAGCGGGCCGTCGAGCTGCGACGCGCCTACGGTGAGCCCGCCAGCCGGATCCCGGCCCTGAACGACCTGGCGATCGCCCTGCTCGGCCTCGGTGAACCCGAGCAGGCGAAGGCGTGCCTGGCACAGGCGATGTCCGTCGGTGACCAGTCGTCGATCCCGGAGGACCTCGCGCTCACCCTCGCGCTCGCCGCCGACGCCGAGCAGCGCCTCGGGCACCAGCGCGCCGCGTCGACGTACGCCGAGCAGGCCATCGACCTGGTGCGGGAGCGCGGCACGGCGCTCAGGTGCTGCGACGTCGAGAACATCGTGGGCCGCATGCACCGTCAACGGGGCGCCTACGCGCAGGCCCTGGAGCTGCACCGGAGCGCCGCGCGGCGGGCCGGCGCCATCGAGTACCGGGTGGAACTCGCCCGCGCCCACGACGGGATGGCGCACGCCGCGGACGCGCTCGGGGACGGGGCGTCGGCGCGTCGCCACCGGGCGCGCGCGGACGAACTGTTCGCGTCGATGCAGATGCCCGACGGGGCTCGCTGAGCGCCTGCGCCGACCGACGGCGGTGCCCCGTATCCGGCCTGCGGGTACGGGGCACCGTTGCGGGGATGCGTGATCAGGCGAGCGTCGCGTCCGGGCCGCCGTTGTTGAGCGGAGCGGCGGCGGGCGGGGCGTCGGGGCCGCCGTTGTTCGCCGAGGCCTCGGTGGCCGTCCCCCAGCCGAGCACCAGTACCGTCGCCGTGATCCCGATGAGTCTCAGCGTCTTCCCGCGCATGATTGTGCCCCCCTGTGTTGGTGATGCTGTCGTTCGACGTGCCTCATCGTGCCCGCGGCCGATCCCGAACCGTTCCCTGACGGATACCGTCCGCTACCGGTTCGCTACCGGTCCGCTCCGGCGAGGGCGCGGAACAGCCGCAGTTCGGGGTCGCATGCGGCGTCGATGCGCGGCAGTTCGGGTCCGCGGTCGCCGAAGGAGGCATCGGAGGCCACGACGCGGGCGCCCTGCTCGGTGAGGACCATCTGCGTGTACGCGGGCCCGAAACGGTAGTCGGCCAGGTCGAGCAACGCCCTTGCCGCCGCGCGCAGTTCGGCCCTGACCTGGGCACCCGGCCGGGCCGGGGACACCTCGCAGGGCCCGCCGTCGAAGTGCCGTGCCGTGATGCCGAGGACGTGGTGCGCCCCGTCGACCGTCAGGGTGTGCACACCGAAGGCGGGGCCCGCGAGGTACTCCTCCAGCAGATAGGGGCCCGGCGCTGCGTCCGCCTCGCGGCGGGCCGTCCAGGCGGCCAGGTCGCCGGGGCCGCTGATCCGCGTTACATGGTGGCGGCCCGCCCCGTCGGTGCGCTTGACGACCAGCGGAAGCCCCAGCACCCGTACGAGAGCGGGCACTTCGACGACCGACCGGGCCTCCCAGGCGCGGACGACCGAGCGGCCGTTCTCGTTCAGGAGGCGGCGCATCGCGGTGCGGTCGCTGATCCTGCGTACGGACTGGGCGCTGGTCATCGACAGGCCCGCGGCGTCGGCGGCGGCGAGGGCCACGGCCCTGCGTCGCCGGCCGCCCAGGTGCAGCACATGGTCGATGCCGTGCCGGCGGGCGGTCCCGCGCAACAGGGCGGCGAGGGCGGCCGGGTCGCCGGTGTCGGCCGGCAACAGTGCCTGTGAGAGCCGCCCGGTCTCGGCCCGGCAGTGCGGTTCGCACAGCGCCGGGTCCTGGACCGACCAGACGCGGAACCCGGCCGCCACCGCCCTGGCCACCGAGGTGTGACAGGGCTGGACGAGGAGCAGCCGCCGGGGAGCTGCGGAAGTCACGCCTCGGCCGACGACCGGTCCAGTCCGACGAGTTCGTCGGCGAGGGTGCCGCCGCTGCCCCAGTGGTCGTGCGGGACGTCCCTGACGAGGACGGTCACGGCTTCCTTGGGACAGCCCGCGATGCGCGAGGCGGACGCGGTCAGTTCGGCCACCAGCTCGGCCCGGGCCGCGCGGTCGTTGCCCTGCCACCAGTCGACGGTGATCACCGGCATGTCGGTTCTCCTTCTTCGCAAGGGAGTTGCTCTACGAGGGGGTGGGGGTGCGGAGTGCTTCCGTGCCGGTGCGGGGCGGTTCCTCGCCGTCCTGCCACAGGCTCAGATAGCGCTCGCCCGTGTCGGGCAGCACCGTGACGACGGTCCTGTCCGCGTACTCGGGCTTGGCGACGAGCCGGACGCACGCGTGCACGGCCGCTCCGGACGAGACGCCGACGAACACGCCCTGGCCGCGCGCGAGTTCACGCGCGGTGTGCATGGCGTCCTCGTCGGAGACGGTGACGACCTCGTCGATGAGCGAGACGTCGGTGGTGCCGGCGACGAAGCCGCCGTTGAGGCCGGGGATGCGATGCTGTCCCGCGGTGCCGCGCGACAGGACCGGGGAGTTCTCCGGTTCCACCGCGACGACGTGCACCGAAGGGTTGCGCTCCTTCAGGTACCTGGCGATGCCGGTGAGCGTGCCGCCGGTGCCGACTCCGCACACGAGCACGTCGACGCGGCCACCGGTGTCCGCCCAGATCTCGGGGCCCGTCGTCTCGTAGTGCGCGCGGACGTTGTCCTCGTTCTCGTGCTGGCAGGTGAACCAGGAGCCGGGCGTGGCCGCGTGGATCTCCTCGGCCTTGGCGATCGCGCCCTGATAGCCCGTCTCGCGCGGGGTGCGGACGACCTCGGCGCCGAGCGCCTTCAGCAGGGCGATCCGCTCGGCGGTGGCACTGTCGGGCAGCACGATCACACAGCGGTGGCCGCGCGCGGCGGCAAGCGCGGCGAGCGCGATCCCCGTGTTGCCGGAGGTTGCCTCGACGACGGTGCCGCCGGGCCGCAGCTCGCCGCGCTCCTCGGCGGCCCGCAGCATGAACAGCGCGGCCCGGTCCTTGATGCTGGACAACGGGTTCACGGACTCGAGCTTGGCCAGCAGCCGCACTCCTTCGGCGGCGCCCACGGCCTCGTCGAGGCGCAGCCGGACGAGCGGTGTGGATCCGACGAGGTCGGCGATGCTGTCGGCGATGGGCTGGGGCACGGGGCTGTCCTCTCTGCGGACGAGTCCGGTTGGGGTCGGGTGATGAGTCGGGGTGGGGTCAGGCCTCGTCGAGGACGAGCTCGCCGAGGAACCAGGTCTCGACCTGCCGCAGCCGCTGCTCGACGGTGGCACGGTCGGGGCCCGAGACCAGCACCGTGCACAGGAAGTCGGAGGAGGTCCTGGCCGCCGTCATGGTCTGGCCCGGCCTGACGAAGACGCGGAAGCGCTCGATCCAGGGGAGGTCCGGCGGTGCGTCCGGTACGGCATTCACGCGTCCCGGGCGCTTCATCAGCACCAGCTGGCCTGTCATGGTGCGCGGCAGCGGCAGCTCGGCGGAGCCGGGCGCCGGCCGCTCGACGGGCACCGGCAGGCCGAGCTCCGCCCGCAGCCAGCTCTGCGTGGGGTCCGCGCCGAACAGCAGGGTGACGATGTCGCGGATCGCGGCGCCGCCGGTGCGGCAGGCGATCTCGCAGAGCACGAGCTCGTCGTCGGGGGTGTGGAAGACCTCCGCGTGGAAGGCGAAGTTCGCCGGACCTGGCAGCGCCTCCAACAGCCGCTCGGTGAACGCGAGAAGCCGGTGCGCCAGCGGGTCGTCCCGGTCGAGCGTGAGGTCGATGCGGGGTCCGGTGTCGGTGGCGTACGTCGCCAGGGCGTACTGGTACTGCGAGGGCCAGGCCAGCGCGAGCCGGCCGTCGAGGACGAGGCCGTCGACGTGGCACAGCGGTCCTGGCACGTACTCCTCGGCGATCAGGTTCGGCTGGTCGGGGCCGTAGAGGTCGAAGCCGTCGGCGAGATATGCGTCGAGTTCCTCGCGGGTGTGCAGGATGTGCAGGCCCACCGAGCCCGCGCTGTCCCGCGGCTTGAGGACCACCGGGAAGGCGTGTCTGTCGGCGAACGCCACGATGTCGGTCGCCGTCTCGATCTCCCGGTACGCGGCCACCCGCACCCCGGCCGCCGCGGCGAGCTCCTTCATCAGTGCCTTGTCCCGGAACGGCAGGACGGTCTCCCGGCGCTGACCCGGCAGGCCGAGGATCTCGCGCAGGGCGGCGGCCCGTTCGAGGTCCCGCTCGTGGGGGGCGACGATGCGGGTGACGCCGTGCTCGCGCGCCAGGTCGAGGGCGCGTTCCTCCAGGCGTCCGCCGGTGTCGTAGCCGTCCACCGCCTCGGCGTGGGCGTATCCGGTGCCGGACGCGGGGATCTCCTCGCCGACGCGGTCGAGGTTCTCGCGCGAGGCGAGCAGCAGGACGTCGCCATCGTGGTCGGCGAACCAGGCGTCGTAGGGGACGGCGTTCAGCGATCCGACCTGGTGCAGGACGAGAACACTCACTCAGACCGCCTCCATGCTTTCCCGGTACGCCGGTCGCGGCCGCACCCGATCAAGTCCCGCCTGGGCACGGACCAGTTCCCGTGCCGGGGCCGTGCGTCCCGTGTACCGGGCGGTGTCGACGCGCCATGTGCCCGACTCGTCGCGTACCGCCTCCACTTCGAGCGGGTGGCCCGGGGCGGCGGGCAGCACGGCGAGTGCCGCGTCGGTGGCGGGGTTGCCGGGGCCGCGGTGGCGGGGGCCGGCCGTCGCCGGTTCGACGGTGAGCCCGGCGGTGGCCGCCGTGTCGCCCTCGGCGATGCCGCCACGGGCGAAGGCGCGCAGCTCGGCCTCGCCCGCGAGCTCGGCGACGACGGCCCGCTCGGGTCCGCGCCGCCTGCGCACCACCAACGGCCGGCCCCATGCGTGGGCGGCCCGGTACAGGTCGGCAATGGTCCCGGCGGCCGCACGAGGCACGACGGGCACCCCGGCGGCACCGAGCAGCTCGGCGGCACGGATCGCGTCGGCACCGACCACCGCCTCGTCCCGGGTCTGCCCGGCAAGGCCCAGGTGGTCACGGAGCGATCCGGCCCGGATCTGGTCGCCGGGGTGCAGGGCGATCACGGCGGTGACGGGCCTGCGGGCGGCGATCTCCAGCACGGCGAGCTCGACGGCGGCGGTGGCGGCGAACCGGCCGATGCAGTGCACCTCGACGGCGGCCACCGTGGCAAAGCCGTCACTCGGGCCCGCCCCGCCCCCGGCCGACGCGGCAACCCGGTCGACCCGACGCCCTTCGATCCCGGCCGTCGCAGCACTCTCCTCCACACCGCGCACCTCGACCCCGTGGACCGGGACCGCGGCGAACCCGCCACCCCGGCCCGCCCCGACAGCGGCCGTCGTGGCGCCGCCTTCGGCGCGGCCCGGCTCGGCTCCCGCGCCGGCGGTGTGCCCGGTCTCCGCCCCCGGTTCGGTCACCACGACCAGGTCGTGCCCCGAGTCGGCGAGCCACTGCCCGTACGGCAGGTGTCCGAGTGACGTGCGGTGCAGCACTACGAGCGTCATGAGCGCCCCTCGCCTTCCGGGCGGCACCGCACGGCCGCTTCCCTGCGTCGCGTCATGACCGCTCCTCGCCTTCCATCCGGACCGTCAGCCCGGTAGCCGCCAGTTCCTCGCACAGGAGCACCGCCTTGTCGGTGTCCGGGGCGGTGACGGCCAGGAGGCCTAGGCGGTCCCAGTTGTCCTGGGCGGCTCGCACCACGGAGCCCTTGCGCGCGGCGATGTCCACGGCGAGTACGTCCGGGCGGGCGCGCAACTCCTCGACGCCCGTCACCTCGGCGACCGTGCCGGGCCGCCCGATCAGGCCGCGGACGCAGCCCGCGGCGCGTGCCTCGGGCCGCCCCTCCAGCGCGTCGACGAGGCGGAACGGCCAGGCGAGGGCGTACCGCACGAGGTCGATGTCGTAGGCGGCCTGCACCAGGGTCTGGATGCGGCCGCCGCCGTTGCGGTTGTGGCCCTCGATGAGGAGCGGGCCGCGCGGGGAGAGCCTCAACTCGGTGTGGGCGGGGCCGTCCTGGAGGCCCACCGCGTCGAGGAACGCGGCGACGGCCTCCTCGACACGCCGTTCGTCGTCCGCCCCCAGCCGGGCGGGCATCGCATGGCCCAGTTCCGCGAAGTGCGTCTCGTCGACGAGCTTCTCGGTGATCGCGACGACGACGTGCCGGCCGGCGAAGCTGAAGGACTCGACGCTGAACTCGGGCCCCGGGATGTACTCCTCCATCAGGTAGCCGGCCACCTGGTAGAGCGTGGTGCCCCGGTCGACGCCGCCGACCCGCAGCGCCTCGATGCGCTGCCACACCGTGTCGACGTCCTCGGGTCCGGCCACCTTGAAGATGCCGAACCCGGCGGTCAGGTCGACGGGCTTCACGACGAACGGGTAGCCGTGCGCCCGCCCGAACGCGGCGAGGCTCTCGCGGTCGGTCAGCGGCCCCGCGCCGATCGCGAACTGCGGTGCCGCCTCGGCCAGATGGCGGCGCATCGCCAGCTTGTCGCGCAGCAGCCGGGCCGTCTCGTAGCTCGTGCCGCCGAGTCCGAACAGGTCGTTGACCCGGCCCGCGATCTCCAGGCCGGGTTCGGTGAGGGAGATGGCCGCGGCGAAGTTCCACACCTGGTGGGCGGCCCGGGCCAGCGGCTCGACGACGGCCCAGTCCGTGAAGTCGGCGACGAAGGTGACGTCGGCGAGCCGTGCCTGCTCCGGGTCGAACTTGTCCTTGTGCTGGATGAGGATCACGTTCAGACCGAGCGACTTGGCGATGCGCAGCGGCTCGGTGAGATGCCCGAGCACCAGCAGGGTGCGCTCGGGCACCATCGGCTGCGCGGGCTCGGCCCGGACGGCGTTGAGGAGCTCCGACGCATACGTCACCCGCAGCAGCGCCTCGGCCGCACCGGCCCGCTCCTCGACCTCCCGCGGCCCGGCGCCCTCGACGATCACGAAGCCGTGCCGGCTTCCGGAGTGCACCGTGACGGGGAGTTCGTCACCGGGGCCGTAGGGGAAGCGCAGATCGTGGGCGTACGCCAACTCCCGTATCGCATCGAGGCCTTCGACCCGGGCGATACGGCCGGGTTCCAGCTGGAAGAACGAGATGGCGGCGGACCGCTCGGCCGCGCCCGGTGCGACGGGGCGGCCCGCGAGCGACTCGAAGATCGCCGCCTCGATGTCGAAACCGGTGGCGATGCGGATCAAGTGCGGGATGCGGTCGCCGCCCAGCCGGGCCTGCGACTCGACGATGCGCGGACCGGCGGCGGTGAGGATGATCTCGGTGTGGGCGGGGCCGAAGCGGTGCCCTGCCGCGTCGAGGAGCGCCGTCACCAACTCGCCCATGGCGTCGGCCGTTTCGGCGGGCAGCGGGGCCGGGAAGAGCTGGCCGGTCTCCACGAACAGGGGCCCGTCCGTGACCTGCTTGGCGGTGATGCCGACGACCTGGTGCCGGCCGTCGGCGCTGAGCGTCTCGACGCTGAACTCGGGGCCTTCGAGGAACTCCTCGACGACCACCTGGCCTTCGTACCCGAAGGCCCGCACCTCCTCCTGCCAGCCGCGCAGCTCGTCGGGCGAGCGCACCAGACGCACGCCCGCGCTGCCCTGCAGCCGGGTCGGCTTGACGACCGCCGGATACCCGAAATCGCCCAGCAGCGGGGCGACTTGGCCGGCGGTGTCGGCCACGGCGCTGCGCATCGGCGACAGCCCGTGCGCGGCGAGCAGCTCCCGCATCGCCGCCTTGTCGTTGAGGCGGCGCACCGCCTCGGGCGGGTTGGGTGCGAGCCCGAGGGCGTCGGCCTCCTGCGCCGTCGCGAGCATCGTGGACTCCTTGCCCAGATGCAGCACGTGCGCCACGTCGTGGGCGAGCGCCGTCTCGCGGACCAGGGCGCGCAGGGCGGCCTCGTCGGCGAAGTCGGCGTACAGCAACGCGCTGGAGTGGCGGGCCACATCGCGCAGATAGGCCTCCGACTGCAGCGCCGGGTCCCAGATAGAGACGACCTCGAAGCCGGCCGCCACGGCCTTCTCCACCAGCTGGCGGTACGGCTGGACCATGAGGATCCGGTGGTTCTCGGTCACTGCTCGGTCCCTTTCAGGAAGAAGTGCGGGATACGTCTCAGGAGGCGGCCGGCGCCGGCCGGCCGGCCGCGGCCGCGGCCTCGGCCTCGGCCGCCCGGGCGTCCTGGGCGCGGAACAGCGACCGGTACAGGGCCATCGCGGCGGCGCCGAAGACGGCGTAGATGCAGGCCATCCCCCAGCTGGGCACGAGCGCGCCGACGGTCACGCACAGGGAGCCGACGAGCAGTCCGAGGCGGACCTGAAGGCCGTACGCGGCCATGTACTTGGTGCGGGACGCGTCCGGTACCGCGTTGGCGAGCAGGGTCTGCTTGACCGGGGCGTTCATCAGCTCGCCCGCGGTGACCACGAACGTCGCCACGATCAGGGTCCAGGCGTCGCCGCTGACCGCCCACACCATGTAGCCGACGGTGAACACGACGATGCCGCCCATCAGGCGCCGCCGTTCCCCGACCCTGCCGAGCACCTTGCCGACCCACAGCGCGCAGCACACGACCAGCAGGGTGTTGACGGCCCGCATGATGCCGAGCATGTTCACGCCGGTCACGCGCACGTGCCACGAGCCGATGTCGATGAGGTCCTGCGGGGTGAAGTGGTTGCCGAGCCGCACCGCGATCGACGACGAGATCTGCACCTCGATGGAGCGGATCAGCAGTGCGGCGACGATCAGCCGCAGGAAGACCCGGTCGCGTACGACGGAGACGTAGCCCACGAGCGCGGACTTCACGCCGCGCGGGTTGTCCACGCCGTCCTCGGGCGCCGTCTCCTTGATGCCGAGGAAGGTCGTCGCGAACACCGCGGCGAGACAGACGGCCGCGGCGGCCAGGAGCTGGAAGAAGTAGCCGTAGTAGAAGAAGCCGCCGACCAGCGAGCCCAGCATGAACGCCATGTTCGTGGACCAGTAGTTGATCGTGTAGACGGCGGTCCGGGACTCCGGTGTGGTGACGTCGACGAGCATCGCGTCGTTCGCGGGCAGCGCGGTGCCCGCCGAGCAGGCGGCGAGCAGGTACAGCCCGTACAGGACGATGCCGTTGTCGCCGCCCGCCGGTGAGGCCACGAAGGCGAGGCCCCCGTAGGCGAGGCAGGCGCCGAGTTCGCCGCCGAGCAGGATCGGGCGGCGGCCGTACGTGTCGGACAGGTGCCCGCCGACGAGGTTGCAGGTGATGGCCGCGAGCGCCACGACCAGCGTCATGAGGCCCGCCGTCGCGGCGCCGTAGAGCTTCGCGAAGTGGATCACCATCAGCGGTACGAGCATGATGTCGAAGAACCGCTGGACGAAGGCGACCCCGATGCGCAGCCGCAGGTTGGGGTGGAGTTCGGTGAACTTCACCGTGCGGCCTCCGTCTCGGCGGGCCACCAGCTGAGGTAGCGCTCCCCGGTGTCGGGGAAGACGGTCACGACGGTGGCGCCCGTGAGGTCGTGGCGGCGGGCCAGTTCCGTGCAGCCGTGGGCCGCGGCGCCCGAGGAGATGCCGACGAGGAGTCCGGTGCCGGCCGCGATGGCGCGGGTGGCGGCCGCCGCGTCCTCGTCGGAGACCGCGATCACCTCGTCGATCAGGTCGACGTCGGTGACGGGGCTGATGAAGCCGCCGTTGAGGCCGGGGATGCGGTGCGGTCCGGGCTCTCCGCCGGACAGCAGCGCGGAGCCGGCCGGTTCGACGGCGACGACGGTGAGGTCCGGGTTGCGCTCGCGCAGGAAGCGCGCGGTACCGGTGAGCGTGCCGCCGGTGCCGACCGCGCAGACCAGGAAGTCGACGCGGCCCTCGCAGGCCTCCCAGATCTCCGGGCCCGTGGTCGTGTAGTGGGCCCGTACGTTGTCGGGGTTGGTGTGCTGGCTCGCGTACCAGGAGCCGGGGATCTCGACCGCCAGCTTCTCGGCGCGCTCCACGCAGCCCGCGAACCCGAGGGTGTGGTCGGTGAACTCGACCTCGGCGCCCAGCATGCGCAGCGTCAGGACGCGCTCCTGGGTGGCGTTGTCGGGCAGCACGATCACACAGCGGTAGCCGCGCGCGACGGCCAGTGCGGCCAGCGCGATACCGGTGTTGCCGGACGTCGACTCGACCACGGTGTGGCCCGGGAGCAGGTCGCCGCGCTCCTCGGCGGCCCGCAGCATGAACAGGGCGGCCCGGTCCTTGATGCTGGACAGCGGGTTGGCGGACTCCAGCTTGGCGAGCACCCGGGCGCCGGCGGCGGGGCCGTCCAGGGGCAGCCGCAGGAGCGGGGTGGAGCCGACCAGGTCGGCGATGCTGTCGGCGATGGCTGGAGACATGCGGTGTCCTCGGTGCGAAGCGGTCGGTGGGTTCACGGTGCGGGCCGTCACCAGGACCCCGCCGATGCGGTCACCGCGAACAGGTCCTCCATCAGCCGGGGTTGGTGCCCCTTGGTGCGGATGACGGCGGTCGGCGCGAGGACCTTCGCGTAGGCGGGCACGTCCTTGTTCACCAGGGCCTGGGCGCCGATGACGGCGTGGTCGGCGATGGTGACGGGGCCGAGCACGGTGGCGTTGGTGCCGAGCACGACGCCGTTGCCCACCCGGGGGTGCCGGCGCTCGCCCTCGGGCCGCTTCACGTCGCTCCACCAGCCGACCGCGCCGAGCGTCACCTGGTGGTAGATCGTCACGTCGTCGCCGACCTGCGCGGTCTCGCCGATCACGACGGCCGCCCCGTGGTCGATGAACACCCGCCGGCCGAGCTCGGCGCCGGGATGGATCTCCACGCCGGTGGCGCGGCGGGCGCCGTACGCCAGCAGCCGTGCCGTCATGCGGTGCCCTCGGCGGTGCAACCGGTGCGCGACGCGGTGCGTCCACAGGGCGGGCAGCGCCGGGTGCAGCAGTGCCTCGCGGCGGTTGCGGATGGACGGATCGCGCTCCACGACCACCCGCAGGTCCTCGCGCAGCGTGCTCAGGATGCCTGTCGGCCCGCCTGTGTGTTCCGGCATGTGGAGTCCCTTGTCTGTCAGGTCGGTGGGCGGCGGACGCGGCAGGCGCTCAGGCGCCGGCCCCCGTCGGCTGCCGCACCGCCGCCAGTGCCGTCAGCGTCGCGTCGATCAGCCCGCTCAGGGCCGCGACGACCTCGGGGTCGGTGAAGTCGCCCTCTGCAGTGCGCAGTTGACCCGCCCGGCGCACGGCCACGGGGTCGTGGGCCACCACCCGCGCCCCGCACCGCTCCAGCACCCCGGCGAGCGCGGCCTGCGCGTCGACGGCGCCCCGCGCGCCCGGTGAGGCGCTGGCGAGGGCGACGGTCTGGCCGGTCAGCGCGCTGTTGCCGCCGGGGCGCGAGAGCCAGTCGAGTGCGTTCTTGAGGACGCCCGGCATCTCCCCGTTGTACGAGGGCGTGCTGATGAACAGCGCGTCCGCGTCCCCCACGAGCTTCTTGGCGGCCCGCACGGCGAGCGAGCCGTCCTCCTGCTCGACGTCCCAGTCGAAGTGCGGGAGCAGCCCCACGGACAGCGTCTCGACCTCGTACGCGCCCGCGTCCGGCCGCTCGTTCAGGAGGCGGCGCACGGTGGCGAGGACGGATGCGTTGAGCGAGTCCCGGCGGACGCTTCCGGAGATGAGGACGATCTTGGTCACGGCGACTTGCCCTTCGGGGACTGCGTGGGTTCGGCGGACATCCGCCCGGTCGGCTTCCGGCTGTCCTTGAGCCTGCCGCCCGCCGGTCCCGATCCCGTCCCGCTCCGGTCCCGCACCCGCCGGTACCGGACCGGGAATTCTTCGGTAGCCCCCGCCCGCACCCTGGTCAACGGCTGTTCAGCGGGGCCCGGGCGGTTCATCGGGAGGGTGTGTCCGGGCCCCGCAGCCACACCGGTTCGAGCATCACGTTTCGGGGGGCGTTCCCATGACGACTGCGAGTGCACTGACATCCGGCATACCGCTCACGGGCGCCTGCCTGCCCGACCTGCTGGCGCACCAGGCCGCCCTGCGGCCCGACGCGACGGCGGTCGGCCTGGGCGAGGAACGGCTCTCCTACCGCGAACTCGACCGCCGCAGCCGGGCCCTGGGAGCCCATCTCGCCGGGCTCGGCATCGGCCCCGACACCTGCGTGGGCCTGTTCACCGAACCGTCCCTCGACCTGATGGTCGGCGCCTGGGGCGTCCTCGCCGCCGGCGCCGCCTATCTGCCGCTGTCCCCGGACTACCCGGAGGACCGCCTGCGGTACATGCTCGAGGACTCCGGGACCTCCGTCGTCGTGACCCAGGCCCATCTGCGCGACCGCCTCGCGGCCCTCGCGCCCCGCGACACCGCGGTCGTCACCCTGCGGGACGTGCCCGAGGAGCCGGCCGCCGGGGAGTCCGCCCGCGCCGCCGCCCCCGACCACCTGGCGTACGTCATCTACACCTCGGGCAGCACCGGCCGGCCCAAGGGCGTGATGATCGAGAACCGTGCCGTCGTCAACCAGCTCGGCTGGCTCGCCGACTGCGGCCATCTGGGCCCGCAGGTCACGGTGTTGCAGAAGACCCCGATGAGCTTCGACGCCGCCCAGTGGGAGATCCTCGCGCCCGCCACCGGCGCCCGGGTCGTCATGGGCGCCCCCGGCATCCACCGCGATCCCGAGGCCGTCCTCGAGGCGGTACGGGCGGGCGGCGTCACCGCCCTGCAGTGCGTGCCGACGCTGCTCCAAGCCCTCCTGGACACCGAGGAGTTCGCGGCCTGCACCTCGCTGGAGCGGGTCTTCTCCGGCGGCGAGGCGCTCACCCACCGGCTCGCCCGCGACTTCTTCCAGGAGATGCCCGGCGTCCGCCTGGTCAACCTGTACGGCCCGACCGAGACCACCATCAACGCCACCGCCCACCAGGTCGACCCCGAGGACATCGGCGGCGGCGCGAGCGCGACCGTCCCGATCGGCGTCCCCGTCGACGGCCTCCACGCGTACGTCCTCGACGAGAACCTCGCCCCCGTCGACATCGACGAGAGCGGCGAACTGTACCTGGGCGGCGAACAGTTGGCCCGCGGCTACCTCGGCCGCCCCGAGCAGACCGCCGAGCGCTTCGTGGACTCGCCGTTCTCGCCCGGGGAGCGCCTGTACCGCACCGGTGACGTGTGCCTGTGGAACCCGGACGGCACACTGCAGTTCGTCGGCCGCACCGACAACCAGGTCAAACTCCGCGGCTACCGCGTCGAGTTGGAGGAGGTGGCGTCCCGCATCGAGGAGCACACCTGGGTGCGCCGCGCCGCCGCGCTCGTCACCGACGACGCCCGCACCGGCCACCAGGCCCTCGTCGCCTGCGTCGAGCTCAACCCCAGGACCGCCGCCGTGATGGACCAGGGCACCCAGGGCGCACACCACCAGTCCAAGGCCTCCAAACTGCAGGTCAGGGCCCAGCTGTCCAACCCCGGCCTGCGCGAGAGCTCCGAACTGACGGGCCGCCCCGTGATCGCCCTGCCGGGCCGCCAGGAGACCCCCGAGCAGCGCCGCGAGACCTTCGCCCGCAAGACCTACCGCTTCTACGAGGGCGGCCCCGTCACCCACGACGACCTCCTCGCCCTGCTCGCACCGCGCCCGGCCGCCCCGGACCCCCGCCCGCTCGGCGACCTGACGCTGCCCCGACTGGGCCGGATCCTCCGCTGGTTCGGCCCGTTCCGCAGCGAGGAGCGCCTGCTCCCCAAGTACGCCTACGCATCCCCCGGCGCCCTGTACGCCACCCAGCTCTACGTCGAGTCCGGCGGGGTCGCGGACCTGGCGCCCGGCGTGTACTACCACCACCCGGCCGACCACACCCTGGTGCGCGTCGGCGAGAGCACCGGCCACTGCCCGGCCGGCGGGCTCGTCGTGCACTTCCTCGGCAAGAGGCGGGCGATCGAACCCGTCTACAAGAACAACATCCAGGAGGTCCTGGAGTTCGAGGCCGGGCACATGCTGGGCGTCCTGGAGGAGGTCCTCCCCGCCCACGGCCTGACCGTGGCACCGCTGGGCCACTTCCCGTCCGTCAAGGACACCCTCGACGTGGCCGACGAGGACCACTACCTCGGCACGTTCGCGATCACCTCCGACGACGGCCGGCCGCGCCGCGACCCCACGGAGCTGTACGTGCAGGCCCATCCCGGCCGGGTCGAGGGCCTGCCCGGCGGCCAGTACCGCTACCGCGACGGCCGGCTGGAGCCCCTCGGCGAGGAGCTGGTCGAGGCCCGCCACGTCATCGCCATCAACCAGGGCGTGTACGCCCGCGCGAGCTTCGGCATCAGCGCCGTCAGCCGGGCCGAGGAACCCTGGCTCGAGTACGTCGCGCTCGGCACCCGCCTGCACCACCTGCAGCGCACCCCGGGCTTCGGCTTCATGTCGTCGGGCTACTCCTCGAAGACGGGCCACCCGCTGCCGGCCGCCCGCCGCCTCGACGACATCCTCGACGCCGCGGGCATCGCGAGCGGAGCGTCGTACTTCTTCCTCGGCGGCCGGGTCAGCGACGAGCAGGTCGCGAGCGAGGGCATGCGCGAGGACGCCGTGCACACCAAGGGCCCCGCCGAGATGATCCGCGACGAACTCGCCCACGTCCTGCCGGACTTCATGGTCCCCAGCCGCGTCCTCGTCGTGGACGCCCTCCCCCTGACCGCCAACGGCAAGATCGACGTCAAGGCCCTCGCGACCGCCCCCGAGGTCACCTCGGCCCAGGCAACCGGCCCGTACGTCGCACCGGCCACGCCCACCGAGCGCCGGCTGGCGAGGACCTGGGGAGCGGCCCTGAAGTATCCCGACCCGGCGGGTGTCTCGGCCGAGGACAACTTCTTCGCCTGCGGCGGCAATTCACTGATCTCCGTCGCCCTCATCAACCGGATCAACCGGGAGTACGGCACGAAGCTCCCCCTCCAGGTCGTCTTCGAGGCGCCGACGTTGCGCGAGCTGGCCGCCCGCATCGACGGCGATGCCGCCGCCCCCGCGTCCCGCCTGATCCCGCTCGCCCCCGAGGGCGGCTTCGCCCCCGTCTTCTGCTGGCCGGGCCTCGGCGGCTACCCGATGAACCTGCGCGCGCTGGGCCGCGAAGTCGCCCTGGACCGCCCGTTCTTCGGCATCCAGGCGCACGGCATCAACGCCGGCGAGACCCCGTACGCCACCATCCGCGAGATGGCGAGCGCCGACCTGCGCGAGATCCGCCGCGTCCGGCCGAGCGGCCCGTACACCCTGTGGGGCTACTCCTTCGGCGCCCGCGTCGCCTTCGAGGCGGCCTGGCAGCTGGAGCAGGCGGGCGAGAAGGTCGAGCGCCTGCTGCTGATCTGCCCCGGCAACCCCGAACTCCGCCCGCGGGACGGGCGCACCTGGGGCCGCGACGCCTCCTACGCCAACCCCGCGTACGTGACGATCCTGTTCTCCGTCTTCGCGGGCACCGTCCACGGCCCGGCCCTCGACGCCTGCCTGGCCGCGACCCACGACGAGAACAGCTTCGTGTCGTACGTCGGCGAGCTGCTCCCGGCCCTCGACGCGCACACGATCCGCCGCATCACCCGCATCGTCGCCACCACGTACGAGTTCGACTACACCTTCCGCGAACTGACCGAGCGCACCGTCGCCGCACCCATCACCGTCTTCAAGGCACAGGGCGACGACTACTCCTTCCTGGAAAGCCACACCGGCTACTCGTCAAAACCCCCCACGGTCGTCAACCTGTCCGGCGACCACTACGAGGTCCTGAAGGAACACGGCGTGACAGAACTCGTGACCGCGATCCGCACGGCGATGTCCTGAAGGGGCGCAGCGTGACGGAACTCGTCACCGCGGCCCGCACGGCGATGCCTCAAAGGGGCGCAGCGCGGCAGAACTCGTCACCGCGATGCCCCAAAGGGGCGCGGGGAACTGCGCGACCAGCCACGACGGCGCGGCAGACGACCGACACACCCACGCTCCCGCGGCGAAGCCGCATACCGACACCAGCCAACCCCCCGGCTCCCGCGGCGAAGCCGCATCCCGACACCAGCCAACCCCCCGGCTCCCGCGGCGAAGCCGCATACCGACACCAGCCAACCCCCCGGCTCCCGCGGCGAAGCCGCATACCGACACCAGCCAACCCCCCGGCTCCCGCGGCGAAGCCGCATACCGACATCAGCCAACCCCCCGGCTCCCGCGGCGAAGCCGCATACCGACATCAGCCAACCCCCCGGCTCCCGCGGCGAAGCCGCATACCGACGTCAGCCAACCCCCGCCCCACCGCCGGAGGCCAACGCCCCGCGCTTGGGCGTGATCCCCGCCGGCACCGCCCGCTGCCGGGCCGGGGTCCCCGTCCAACAGGTCCCGCGGCGAGCGAGCAGGCGCCGCAGCCACAGCTCCAGGGACACCAGGTCCGCCAGGCCGTCCAGGGGCAGGGGCTCGCCCTCCGCCGCCGCGCGGAGGGCCTTGCGGACCACCCGTGCCTCGACCAGGCCCGCCTCGGCGAGCAGCGGCGTGCCGAACAGGGCCATCAGGGAGTCGGCGGCCACGCGCAGGCCGGTGCGGGCCGCCACCGCCGCCGACGCGTGGGAGGGGGCGCCCCAGCCGGGCGGGAGGTCGCTCACACCGGCGCCCTCCAGGACCGTACGCAGGATGGCGGCCCGGGCACCCGGCTGGACGCGCAGGGCCTCGGGGAGGGCGCGGCAGGCGCGGACGACCTGGTTGTCGAGGAAGGGGGCGTGCAGGCGCTGCGAGCGGACCTCGGCCGCCTGTTCCAGGATGCGGAGGTCCGCGGCATGGCGGGCCAGGGCCGCACGCGCGCGGTAGTCGCCGGGACGCTGGCCCGGGCCGACCCCGGAGCGGTGCGTGGACGCCTGTAGGCGAACCGATACTTCTGCGAGGGCCTCGCCGGTCAGCCAGCGCGCGGCCGGGCCCGGTCTCGCCCACGTGAGGGCGGACAGGGACGCCCCGACGGCGCCCCCGGGCTCGTCGAAACGGCGTTGCAGCAGACGGTCGGCGAGGGCCTCCAGGCCCGTGCGGTACGGGGTGCGGGAGAGCCGGCGGGCCGCGCCGTACACGCGCGCGGGGACCATGACCGAGCCGTCCGCCTTGGCGAGCGCGGCCACGGGGCGCACGAGATGGCGGCGCTTGCGGTCCATCAGGAGGTCGGCCAGGCGGGCCGGGTGCGCGTCCAGGACCTGACGGGCGCCGTAGCCGGTGAAGTGGTCCGCGCTGCCGGAGGCGAGGCGGGCTCTGTGCCGCGCCGCCGTCACCAGGCTCTGACCCGGCTCGTCCGTGAGCGGGCCGTCCAACTCGGCGTACGGGAGGGCCTCTTCGCCGCCGGTCACCACCACGTGATGGAGGCGGGGGTTGGCGGCCAGGGTTCCGGCCCGCTCCAGTTCCGCCTCGCGGCCGCCGACCGCCAGGTCGTTGAAGGTGACCGCCAGCAGGCGCTCGCCCGCGCCGGTGCCGTGGCCCAGGACGGTGCCCGGCATGCCGGGCAGCCCGGCGGCGAGCAGCGCCAGGGTGCCCGAGGCCGGGCCGCCGGAGAGGTCCGCCCCGATGCCCGCGACCGGCATCCCGCGCGCGGCACGCCGTTCGGCCGGTCCCATGCCCGGCACCGGTCCGGGGTCGATGTCCGCACCCGGAACATGTCTCGGCGCCGACAACCGGGCGCGCACCGCCTCCACCAGCGCGTCGCGCACCGCGTCGACCGCGCTGTCCGGGTCGGCGGAGGGCGCCGCCACCGCGAGGGAGGCGACCGGCTCGTAGCCGGCGATCTCCCGCGCCCCGGCGCGCAGGATCAGCGCGTGCCCCGGTGGAATACGGCGTACGCCGTCGTAGGGCGTGGAGTCGTGCAGCGCGGCCGGTACGTCGGGGGCGGCGAGGAGCGCGGCGAGGTGGCCGAAGTCGAGGTTGGCCTCGATGAGGTCGGCGAGCGGGAGGGCCGCCGTCGCGTAGGCCGTGCCGCCCGCCCAAGGGGTGTAGAAGACCGGTCGGGCGCCCGCGAGATCGCCGCAGACCATGACCCGGCGGCCGACCTGGACGATGGCCGTGTAGCTGCCCGGCCACGCCGTCAGATGCCGAAGTGCCCCTCCGCGCGCGGCGAACAGCCCGACCCGCAGCTGCTCGTCGGAGGCACCGCACGTGCCCAGGACCGCTATCCGGTTCTGGGCGTCGGCCTTCACCACCCGCACCTCGTCGGGGCGCCAGTCGCCGACCGCCCACAGCGGATCGGGGTCGCCCCAAAGGAGTTGGGAACCCACCGGGTGCACGGTCTCGCCGTCCTGCCCGGTGGCCCCCGCGGAACCGATCTCCGGAGCCCCCGCGGCGGTGCTGCTCCACCCCACCAACCACCGCATCGACGCCTCCACAGGCTGTGGACAACCAGAGCACCGCACGAACTGGTTCCCCATGCTGCCATGAAGGACGCACGCCGGAGGGGCGGTGGAGCCGCTTACGATCCCCGGAACGCGCTTGGGCGCTCACCCGCCCGAGGAGGCGAACACCCGTACTCGACAAGGTGTCTGCGACGCGAATGCGCCCCCGAAACGCTCCCCGAAAACACCCTTCGCGCCCTCAAGTTCCATGGTGAGAGCGGTAATTGCCCGGTGAGTACGGGGGCGACTTTCGGCCAAATCGGCGAAGAGGGGACAGGCGTGCACACGCTCCGTGCAGGCTCTGCGCAGCGCATCAGGCGTGCGCAGCCCGGGAGACGGAGTTCGCCCCCCGGGCCCGTCCGCCGCCCGCGGGGATGGAGGCGGCGGTGTCCCCCAGCCCACTGGATCCAGTACAGCGGGCCGACCCACGCAGCATCCATGGAAGCGCTCCCCCGGTGGCCGGAGAAGAGCGCACGGACGGGCGCACGGCCACACAACGGGAGCACGGCGCAACTGCGCGTATCGGACCCGCACTTCAGTACGGACCACAATCCCGCCATCCGGAACAATGCCTCTTAACGCTTGGGATGCGGCGAACTACGCTGGGTTTACGAATGCCGCGTGGTTATGCCAGCGCGGCAGCCGTCTGTGTCGAGGGGTGGCGCATGTCCAGGGAGCAACGCGGGCCGAACGAAAAACTCGGCACCGTTCTCGCCCTCGCGGGAATCAGCAACGCAGGACTCGCGCGACGCGTCAACGATCTTGGCGCTCAACGTGGGTTGACTCTTCGCTACGACAAGACGTCGGTGGCGCGCTGGGTGTCGAAAGGCATGGTGCCGCAGGGCGCCGCGCCGCACCTCATCGCCGCCGCGATAGGTCAGAAACTCGGCCGCCCGGTGCCGCTCCACGAGATCGGCCTGGCGGACGCGGATCCCGCACCCGAAGTGGGCCTCGCCTTCCCCAGGGACGTCGGACAGGCGGTGCGGTCGGCGACGGAGCTCTACCGTCTCGACCTCGCCGGACGCCGGGCCGGCTCCGGCGGCATCTGGCAGTCGCTGGCCGGATCGTTCGCAGTAAGCGCGTACGCAACGCCTGCCTCACGGTGGCTGATAACACCGGCCGACAGCTCGGTGGCCCGCGAGGTGAACTCCGCCGAGGGCTCGGGAGCACCGCTCAAAGTCGGCCACAGCGATGTGCAGAAGCTGCGGGAGGCCGCCGAGGACGCCAGGCGCTGGGACTCCAAGTACGGAGGCGGCGACTGGCGTTCGTCGATGGTGCCCGAGTGCTTAAGGGTGGAGGCGGCACCTCTGCTGCTCGGCGCGTACTCGGACGAGGTCGGACGCGCGCTGTTCGGTGCGAGCGCCGAGCTGACCCGGCTCGCGGGGTGGATGGCCTTCGACACCGGGCAGCAGGAGGCCGCGCAGCGGTACTACATCCAGGCGCTGCGGCTCGCGCGCGCGGCCGCCGACGTCCCCCTCGGGGGGTACGTCCTGGCGTCCATGTCCCTGCAGGCGACCTATCGCGGCTTCGGCGACGAGGGCGTCGACCTCGCGCAGGCCGCCCTGGAGCGCAACCGGGGCCTGGCGACCGCCCGCACCATGAGCTTCTTCCGTCTCGTCGAGGCACGCGCGCACGCGCGCGCCGGTGACGCCCAGGCGGCCGGTGCGGCACTGCGGGCGGCCGAGGGCTGGCTGGAGCGGGCGCGGGACGGCGACCAGGACCCGTCCTGGCTCGGCTTCTACTCCTACGACCGCTTCGCCGCGGACGCGGCGGAGTGCTACCGCGATCTGAAGGCGCCGCGGCAGGTGCGGCGGTTCACCGAGCAGGCGCTGTCGAAGCCGACGGAGGAGTTCGTGCGGTCGCACGGGCTGCGGCTCGTCGTCTCGGCGGTCGCCGAGCTCGAGTCGGGCAATCTCGACGCGGCGTGCGAGCAGGGGGTCCGGGCGGTGGAGGTCGCCGGGCGCATCTCCTCGGCTCGCACCACGGAGTACGTGAAGGATCTTCTGCACCGGTTGGAGCCGTACGGGGACGAGCCGCGGGTGGTGGAGTTGCGGGAGCGGGCTCGGCCCCTGCTGATGGCTCCGGCGTAAAGGGCCGCACACGGCACGACCTCCCGCGTTTGAAGTGACTGTCAGTGGCGCAGTGCACTATCGAGGTGGGAGGTGGTGCAGGTGCGGTCCGGGATCGCTTACGACTGTGACGTGCTGGTGATCGGTGGGGGGATCGTCGGGCTGTCCACGGCGTTCGCGATCACGCGGGCCGTGCCGGGCACCCGGGTGACCGTGCTGGAGAAGGAACCGGGACCGGCCCGCCACCAGACGGGGCGCAACAGCGGGGTGATCCACAGCGGGATCTACTACCGGCCGGGCTCCCTGAAGGCGCGGTACGCGGTGCGGGGCGCCGCCGAGATGGTCAAGTTCTGCGCGGAGTACGGCATCGCGCACGCGGTCACCGGCAAGCTGATCGTCGCGACCGACCGGGAGGAGCTGCCGCGACTGCACGCACTGGTGCAGCGCGGCCGGGAGAACGGGATTCCGGTACGGGAGCTGGGCGCGGCCCAGATCGCGGAGTACGAGCCGGAGGTGCGCGGCCTCGCGGCCATACACGTCGGGACGACCGGCGTGTGCGACTTCGTGGGGGTCGCCCGGCAGCTGGCGGAGTCCTCGGGGGCGGAGATCCGGTACGGGGCGCAGGTCGCCCGCGTCGACCGGCGCCCGGAGCTCGGGGTCGCCGTGCAGACCGTGAGCGGTGACATCGTCCGCGCGCGCGTGCTGGTGAACTGCGCCGGGCTGTACTGCGACGAGGTGGCGCGGCTGACCGGGGACGACCCCGGGATGCGGATCGTGCCGTTCCGCGGGGAGTACTACACGCTGGCGCGGCCCGAGCTGGTGCGGGGGCTGGTGTATCCGGTGCCGGACCCGGCGTTCCCGTTCCTCGGCGTGCACCTCACGCGCGGAATCGACGGCGGCGTGCACATCGGCCCCAACGCGGTGCCGGCGCTGGCCCGGGAAGGGTACGGCTGGGGGGTCGTACGGCCGCGCGAGGTGGCGCGGACGCTGACGTGGCCCGGCACCTGGCGGATGGCCGGGCAGCACTGGCTGTACGGCGCGGGCGAGCTGCGCCGGTCCGTGTCCAAGGGGGCGTTCACGGGGGCGGTGCGCAGGCTGTTGCCGGCGGTGGAGAAGGACGACCTGGTGCGCGCGGCGGCGGGCGTGCGGGCCCAGGCCGTGCTGCGCGACGGCTCGCTGGTGGACGACTTCCTGATCAAGGAGGGCGCCCGTGCGGTGCATGTGCTGAACGCACCCTCACCTGCGGCGACGGCTTCCCTGCCGATCGGCCGGGAGGTCGCGCGCAGAGCGTTGGCCGTGCTGGACTCGGCCTGAACCGTCTCCCTCACCGCTACCGGACGGGCCCGTGATGTCACGGTCCCCCTAAAATCGGTCCCACTGTGTCTGACTCCCTCCATACCCCCGAATCCCCCCGGCCCGCCGACCCCGCACCGGCCCCCGGCGAGCACACGCCGCACGCCCCCGGTGTCCCCGTCCGGCACACCCGGGCCAAGGGTGAGCCCCGGTTCCCCGACGGGCCGAAGGCCGATCCCGCCGGGTCGCACTTCGAGCGGCGGATCCGGAGCTTCCAGCCCCGCCGCAGCCGGGTGACCGCCGGCCAGGCGGACGCACTGCAGCGGCTGTGGCCCAAGTGGGGGCTGGACATCGACGGACAGCGGACGATCGATCTCACCGAGCTGTTCGGGAACACCGACCGCGTCGTGCTCGAGATCGGGTTCGGGATGGGCGAGGCCACCGCGCAGATGGCCGCCGCGGACGCCCGGACGAACGTCCTGGCCGTGGACGTGCACACCCCGGGGCAGGGCAATCTGCTCAACCTCGCCGACCACCACGGGCTGTCCAACATCCGCGTGGCCAACGGGGACGCGATCATCCTGCTGCGCGAGATGCTCACCCCGGACTCGCTGGACGGGCTGCGCGTCTACTTCCCCGACCCCTGGCCGAAGAAGCGGCACCACAAGCGGCGCCTCATCCAGCCGGAGTTCCTGGACCTCGCCGCGGCCCGGATCAGACCCGGCGGCATCGTGCACTGCGCGACCGACTGGGAGCCGTACGCCGAACAGATGCTCGAGGTGCTGACCGCGCATCCGGAGTTCGAGAACACCCAGCCCGACGGTGGTTTCGCGCCCCGTCCCGACTTCCGGCCGCTGACCCGTTTCGAGGGCCAGGGACTGGACAAAGGACATGTCGTGAACGACCTGCTCTTCCGTCGCGTACAGCATCACAACCAGCCCCCCACCGGCGCCTGAAGTCTCCCGCGGGCAGCGCGATACACCGTCGCGGGCGGCGCCCTCCCTCGTTAGGGTCAATGCCGTGGCCACCTGTCCTCCGTACCCGATGCATCCGCCGCACCCCGGCGGCCCGGCCGGCGGTGCGCTCAGGCACGCTCACTGGTGGCAGCGCAGATGGGTGCGGTACGGCGCGCTCAGCACCCTGCTCGCACTCTCGGGGCTCGTCATCCTGGCCCTCGTACGCCAACAGACCGGCACCGAGGGGTTCCTGGTCGGGCTCGGGCTCGCCGTCCTGCCCGTCCCGCTCCTCATAGCCGCCTTCCGCTGGCTCGACCGCGTCGCCCCCGGCCCCTGGCGCAACCTGCTGTTCGCCTTCGCCTGGGGGGCCTGTGCGGCGGCGCTGATAGCGATCGTCGCCAACAGCTTCGCCACGAAGTGGATAGCGACGGCTACAGCCGATCCGTCCAGCGCCGACACCCTCGGCGCCACCGTCATAGCGCCCATCGTCGAGGAGTCCGCGAAGGCCGCCGCCGTCCTGCTCGTCTTCCTCTTCCGCAGACGGGACTTCACCGGGATCGTCGACGGCGTCGTCATAGCCGGCGTCACCGCCACCGGCTTCGCTTTCACCGAGAACATCCTCTACCTGGGCACCGCCTTCGGCACCGACCAGCTCACCGGCGACCGCGGCATCGCCTCCGTCACCGCGGCGACGTTCTTCGTGCGCGTGATCATGTCCCCGTTCGCACACCCCCTCTTCACCGTCCTGACCGGCATCGGCTTCGGCATCGCCGCGCTCTCGGCGGACCGCCAGCACCTGCGGCGCGTCCTGATCCCGCTCTCCGGCCTGCTGCTCGCGATGAGCATGCACGCGCTCTGGAACAGCTCGTCGACGTTCGGCGAGTACGGCTTCTTCGCCGTCTACGCCACCTTCATGGTCCCCGCGTTCGGCCTGCTGACCTGGCTGGTCATCTGGACCCGCCAGCGCGAACTGCGCACCGTGCGCGAGGAACTGCCCGCCTACGCCGTCGCCGGCTGGCTCACCCCCGCCGAGCCCTACGCCCTCGGCTCGATGCGGGCCCGCCGGCTCGCCCGCGAATACGCCGCCCACCACTTCGGCAAGCCCGCGGCCCGCACGGTCACGCAGTACGAGGCGTACGCGACCTCCCTGGCGTTCCTGCGGCACCGAGGCAGCCGCGGCCGCGCCGGCGCCGACTTCGTCGTCAGGGAACGGGAGTTGCTGCACGAGCTGTGGCGGCGCCGCGAGGTGGCGCGCCCGGCACTGGACTACGCGGCGCGGGCCACGGCGCCGCCGGTGCCCGTGGCCGCCCCGCCCTGGCCGGTGTACGGGGCGTACGGGTACCCGGCGATGCCGAATCCCGCGTACAACCCGTACCGGTCGTAGGACGCGGCACCCGCACGACGCGAGGCGATCAGGACCTCGGGGGCTCAGGACCTCGAGGAACTCAGGCCGACGCCACCGTCAGACGCCCGATCTCCGCCTCGGTGAGCGTCAGCTCCCCCACCCCCACCAGCGCCGGCAGCTGCTCCACCGTCCGCGCGGACGCGATCGGCGCGGCGACCGTCGGCCGGGCCGCGAGCCAGGCCAGGGCGACCGTGGCCACGGGGGCGTCGTGGGCCTGGGCGATCTCGTCGAGGGCGGTCAGCACCCGCTGCCCCCGCTCGGACTCCAGGTGCTTGGCGGCACCGGCCGCCCGCGGGCTGTCGACCGTGGTACCGGGCCGGTACTTGCCGGTGAGGAATCCGGAGGCGAGCGCGAAGTACGGGACGGCGGCCAGGCCGTAGCGATCGGCCAGGTCCTGGAGCTCGCCCTCGTACTGGTCGCGCACGACCAGGTTGTAGTGGGGCTGCAGGGCCACGTACTTGGCCAGGCCCTCGCGGTCGGAGAACTCCAGGGATGCGCGCAGCCGCTCGGGCGAGATGTTGGACGCGGCGATGTGCCGCACCTTGCCCGCCTTCACCAGCTCGTCCAGCGCGCCGATGATCTCCTCGACCGGCACCTCCGGCTTGTCGAAGTGCGTGTAGTAGAGGTCGATGTGGTCGGTGCCGAGGCGGCGCAGGGAGGCGTCCGCGGCGGCCTTGATGTTGGCGGCCGTCAGGCCCGGGAACCCGGGGTGCTGGCTGACCTTGGTCGCGATCACGACGTCGTCGCGGTTGCCGCGCGCCCGGACCCACTTGCCGATGATCGTCTCGGACTCGCCGCCCTGGTTGCCGTCGACCCACGCCGAGTAGGAGTCAGCGGTGTCGAGGAAGTTGCCGCCCGCGGCCGCGTAGGCGTCGAGCACGGCGAAGGACGTGGCCTCGTCTGCGGTCCAGCCGAAGACGTTGCCGCCCAGGGAGAGCGGGAAGACCTCGAGGCCGGAGGAGCCGAGCTTGCGAAGAGAGGGAGAAGTCATGCTTCACGTCAACGGCGGCTGTGGAGTGTCCCATTCCACAGCCGCCGCAAAGATCACGTAAACGCTGGACGAAGCCGGACGCTAGGGCCCTTCTGATGGATCTCCGTGGAAGAAGGAGCGGCGTTCGGTGCGTGCGATCGGCGTGCGGCGTGGAGGGTCATGTGGCGGAGCCACCTGGCCCTTCGCGCCGTGCGGTGAGCGTGCGTGCCGGGCGTCGCGACGCCGCGGAGATCCATCAGAAGGGCCCTAGGGGTTGAGACCCTTGCTGCGCAGCCACGTCATCGGGTCGATGCCGGTGGCCTGGCCGCCCGGGTGGACCTCGAGGTGCAGGTGCGGCCCGGTCACGTTGCCGGTGGCGCCGACCCGCCCGATCACATCGCCCGTGCTGACCTTCTGGCCCACGCTCACGCTGATCGACGACTGGTGGCAGAACCACAGCTCCGTGCCGTCGTCGAGGGTGATGATCGTGCGGTAGCCGTACGATCCCGCCCAGCCGGCCTCCTTGACGGTGCCGCTGTGGATGGCCTTGATGAGCGTGCCCGTGGGGGCGGCGAAGTCGAGGCCCGTGTGGTAGCCGGAGGACCACATGGAGCCGGCCTGTCCGAAGGTGCCGGTGATCGTGTACGACACGACCGGCAGCTTGAACTGCTTGGCCAGCTCGGCCAGGCGCGCGGCCTCGGCCGCCTTCTTGGCCTCCGCCTCCGCCTTCTCCTTGGCCGCCTCGGCCTTGGCCGCGGCAGCCTTCTCCGCCTTGGCGGCCGCGTCGTCGACCTGCTTGGCGAGGGCCGCCTCGGTGGCCGCCTGGCTCTTGCCGTCGACCTGGACCTGCTGGCTCTCGGCCTGCGCCATGATGCGGTCGCGCAGCGCCTCACCGGCGTCCCTGGCGCCCTGCGTGGTGTCCTCGGTGGTCACGCCGACCGTGCTGAGCGCGGTCGCGGAGCCCTTGGGGGCGTCCGGGGAGTCGCCGAACACCGAACCCACGGAGGGCAGATCGGGCATGGAGATCGACACCGGCGGCTTGCCGGTGTTGGCGCTGGCCATGCCGCCCGCGCCGACGGCGGCTATGACACCGACGCCCAGAACCGTGGAGCTGCGGGCGAGTCCCCCGCCACGCTGCTTGGCCACGCGATGCTTGCCACGCGCGGGCCGGAGGGAGTCCTCGGTGGGATTCCACTCCTCCCACGGACCCTCGTCGGTGCCGTAGCTGCCGTAAGCGAAGGTCTCTGTGCTGCGCCGGCCCGGGACGAACGGGGCTTCTGGGGCAGGCGGGTTGGACGCCACGTAGGCGTACTCCTTTCCTTCCTTCTCGCCTACCGGGTTAGCTGACGGGTTCGGAGCAGGAAGGTCTCCTACGCGCGTATACCTGCCGTGTGTCCACGGCGGTATCAGCGCGATTCACCCCAGGGTGGTGGTTCCCCGGTTCCCTTGCGGGATTCGGCGCGTGCGCACGGAGCCGACTCTTGTGACGGCTGGGACGACCGCGCTGCGTTATCGAACGTTAATAGACGCGGGGTGCCGATTCCAAGGTGTTCCACTTGATCATTAACCTTTCTGGCCAGGACTTACGGGCCATGAGCGGCGAAAAACGGGCGAGTTGACCATGTCCCGGGATCCCCACAGGTGCTGACGGTATGTCAGTTGTTATGCGGAGGGGCATCGCCCGATCACGCCCGGTCACATCGGGTCGGAAACCGCAGCGGACGACCGGGGCCGGCGGACGGCGAGCAGCGCCATGTCGTCCGTCGTGGCGTTCCCGGTGTGCCGGCGCACCTCCTGCGCGAGGGTGGCGAGCAGCACGGCGGGGTCGTGGAACACCCGGCCGGCGAGCCGGTCCGCGGGGTCGAAGAACCTCCCGTGCGCGTCCCGCGCCTCGGACAGCCCGTCGGTGTACAGCAGCAGCGTGGCCCCGCTGCGGAACTCGCTCTCCTCGGCGCGGTCCGGCCAGGACCCCAACTCGCCCAGGCCGAGCGGCAGTGCGGGCTCCCGGGCCTGCAGGGTGCGCACGGTGCCGTCCGGGTACAGCAGCAGCGGCGAGGGATGACCCCGGTTCACGATCCGCACCGTCCCGTCCCCGTGCGGGAGTTCGGCGAGTATGGCGGTGGCGAACCCCTCGACCGCCTCGAGCCCCGCGCGCCGGGTGCCCTCGCGCGCGAGCGCCCGCTCCAGCCGCTGGGCGACCGCCTCAAGGGTGGCCTCCTGCTCGGCGGCCTCGCGGAAGGCCCCGATCACGACGGCGACCGCGGCCACGGCCCCCATCCCCTTCCCGCGCACGTCGCCCACGACCAGCCGTACCCCGTGCGGGGTGTCCTGCACCGCGTACAGGTCGCCGCCGATGAACGCGCCCGCCTGCGCCGCCTCGTAGCGGGCCGCGATCGCGAACCCCCCGATCCGCTCGGCCGGTTCGGGCAGGACGGCACGCTGGGCGGCCTCGGCGATCTCGCGCTGCGAGGCGAGCTCCTCGCGGCCGCGACGGACGAGGAGGTTGATGAGGACGGCCAGGACGGAGACCGTCACGACGGTCGCCAGCTCGGTGACCGCGTCGACGTCGAAGACGACGCCGAGCCTGATGTGGATCGCGATGACGACGAGGATCGTCGCGATGCCCATGAGGATCGTCCCGCGCCGCGAGTAGAGCGGGGCGGCGACCAGCGGCGCGGCGGTGAAGAAGGGGGCCGCGGTGAACTCCGACGGGGTGAGGTAGTCGTAGCACGCGCCGCCGGCGAGCAGCAGGGCCGGGAGCATGCGGACGAAGGTGCGCGCGTACGAGATCGGCCCCTCCTGCTCCACACCCCACAGATTTCCCGGAGAGGGGGCGGTCGGCGAGCGGTGTGGGCCGACCGGATGACCGAAGAACCGCAAAACACTCAGGGCCGGAATCCAGTGACTGGATTCCGGCCCTGAGCCTTGAGTAGCGGGGACAGGATTTGAACCTGCGACCTCTGGGTTATGAGCCCAGCGAGCTACCGAGCTGCTCCACCCCGCGTCGTTGTGTCTCAAGCATACGCCATCCGCGGGACCACCAGCACCACGGTGTGGATCCGCCCCCGTCCGCCCCCGTTCAGCTGCATCTCACCGGCGCCTCGCCCGCGTCGAAGTCAGGCCGGCAGGTGACGGTTCGGCGCCTTCGCCCGCTCCTCGAACTCCGGCAGTACGAACACCTCGACCCCCTGCGCCGCGAGCAGCCCGCTCCCGTCCGCCCCCGTCACGAACGTGTCCGGCTCCCGCCAGGCCGTGACCACCCGGCGTACCCCCGCGTCGAGGATGAGCCGGGCGCACGGCTTGGGCCGGGACGCGCGGTGGGCACAGGGCTCCAGGCTGCTGTACACCGTCGCCGCCGCCAGCCTCGGGTCGGCCGGGTCGAGCTTGGCGAGGGCCGCCTCCTCGGCGTGCACGACCGGGTCGTCGCCCTCGCGCGAGTGGCCGCGGGCGAGCTCGGTGCCGTCGGCGGCGACAATCACCGCGCCCACGCTGAAGGCCGTGCGGGAGGGCGGGCACAGGGTGGCCAGCTCGCAGGCGAGGGCCAGCCAGTGGTGGTCGGCAGCGGAGGCGAGCGGGCCGGTGCCGGGGGCGGTGGGCTCGTAGCGCATGAGGACGACGTCCTCGATCCGCCGGGTCTCCGTCAGGCGCAGACGGCCGCCCTGGTAGCCGCCGGGGCCGAAGAGGCGGGGCGCGTCCGCCTCACCCACGAAGAGGGGGGCCAGGACGAGCTGGAGTTCGTCGGCGAGGCCCTGCTGGAGGAGCTGGGTGTGGATCGTGCCACCGCCCTCGACCATCAGGCGCCGCACGCCGCGCACGTCGTGCAGGTGCTCCAGTAGCCGCCGCCAGTCGAGGTCGGGGCCGAGCGGGACGACGTCGGCGGCGAGGCCGAGCGCGCGGGCCCGTTCGGCGCCCTTGTCGGTCGTGAGGACGAGCTTCTCGCCGCCCGTGTGCCAGAACTTCGCGTCCGGGTCCAGGTCGCCGGAGCCGCTGACGGTGACCTTGAGGGGGTACTCCGGCTTCCCCGCCGCGACCCGGGCGGCCCGGCGCTCGGGCGAGTTCACCAGCAGCCGGGGGTTGTCGGCGCGGATCGTGCCGGCACCGATGAGGATCGCGTCGACGGACGCCCGCACCTCGTCCACGCGGTCGAAGTCGGCCCGGCTGGAGAGCAGGAGGCGCTCGGGGCCGGTGTCGTCGAGGTAGCCGTCGAGGGAGACGGCGGCGGACAGCAGGACGTACGGGTGGGGCATCGACGCGCCCTCTCTGCGAAGCGGGCCTGGTTGCCGGTCGGGGCGGGGCTTGGTTCAAGTTTGAAACAAACCTACACTGGGGGTATGACGACTCGCTGGCTCACCTCCGAGGAGCAGCGCGCCTGGCGCGCGTACATCGCCGCGACGCACCTCCTGGAGGACGCGATCGACCGGCAGCTCCAGCAGGACGCCGGCATGCCCCACCTGTACTACTCCATCCTGGCCAACCTCTCCGAGATGCCCGAGCGGCGGCTGCGGATGACCGATCTGGCCGAGAAGACGAAGATCACGCGGAGCCGGCTGACGTACGCGGTGGCGCGGCTGGAGAAGGACGGTCTCGTACGGCGGGAGAACTGCCGATGGGACAAGCGGGGCAGCATCGCCGCGCTCACCGAGGAGGGCATGGCGGTACTGGAGCGCACGGCGCCCGGCCATGTCGAGACCGTACGCGCCTCGCTCTTCGACCACCTCAGCGAGGAGCAGGTGGGTCAGCTGGAGGAGATCTGCTCGGGGATCGCGCGGGCGCTCGACGAGGGGGGCAGCCGCCCCACCCCGGACGACGTGCCGTGGCGGCGCCGGTCGTCACCGCCCTGTTCGTGACGCGGGCCGTAAAGAGGTTGCTTCAAATTTAAAACATGGGATAGGGTCCGAGACCGTAGAGCTGCTTCAAATCTGAAGCAGATGCCACTGGACCCGGGAGAACCCGCATGCCCGACTTCCCCGCCGCCACGCCGCGCGCCCGCGTCCGGGTACCGCTGCGCTTCCAGGACGGCTACAGCGTCGACGCCGAACTGGTCACCTTCCACGGCCTGACCGACGGGCAGGAACACGTGGCCGTCGTCCTGGGCGAGCCGGGCCCCGTCCCGCTGGTCCGGCTGCACTCCGAGTGCCTGACCGGCGATGTCTTCGGCTCGGCCCGCTGCGACTGCGGCCCGCAGCTGAGGGAGGCGGTCGAGCGGATCGCGACGCGCGGCGGCGTGCTGCTCTACCTCCGCCAGGAGGGCCGCGGCATCGGCCTCTACAACAAGCTGGACGCCTACGCCCTGCAGGACCAGGGCCTCGACACGTACGAGGCGAACGCGGCCCTGGGTCTGCCCGAGGACGACCGCGACTACACGGCGGCCGCGCAGATGCTCGGGGCCCTGGGCATCGACACCCTCGACCTGCTGTCCAACAACCCCGACAAGGCCGGTCAGCTCCGTGACCTGGGCATCACCGTCCACGACCGGGTCCCCACGGGCGTCTTCACCACCGCCCACAACGTCCGCTACCTGCGCGCGAAGGTCCTCCAGACCCAGCACACGCTGCCGCTGGGCGAACTGACGGACCGCAACGCCGGCTGACGACACGGCGATGAACGGCTGGTCATGACCGCCCATAAAGACAACAAAATTGTTGACAATTGATCTGAGGGCATCCTAAGTTCGGGTCGGCGGCGTCCGGTCTTCCCGTCTGTCTGTATCGGGCGCCGCCACCTCGCGGTCCGCCGCTCACCACACGCAGGGCAGCGTCACGTCGATCACCGTCGGCCCTCCGGCCGGGCTGGACACCTCCATCGTCCCGTCCAGCGCGGCGACCCTCCGCCGCATGCCGAGCAGCCCCGAGCCGCCCGTCTCGTCGGCGCCCCCGAGCCCCTCGTCGGCCACCCGCACCCGCAGCCCGCGCCTGAGCCGCTCGAGCCGGACCGAGGCCCGCGTCGAGCCGCTGTACTTGGCCGCGTTGGTCAGCGCCTCCGCCACCACGAAGTACGCGGCCGCCTCCACCGCGGCCGGCGCCCGCAGACCGTCGGCCTCCAGCCGGTCCACCTCCACCGTCGTCTGCAGCCCTCCCCCACTCCCGGCTTCGCTCGAGCGGGGGGACCCCCACCTCGCGGCCAGTGCCCGTACCGCTCCGACCAGACCGCGGTCGGTCAGGATCGGCGGGTGGATGCCGCGGACCACGTTGCGCAGGTCGGTCAGCGCCTGCTCGGCCTGCGCCTGCGCCTCGTCCAGCAGTTTCCGGGCGGTGTCCGGATCGCGGTCGTACGCGCGCTTGGCCAGTCCGATCCGCATGGACAGCGCGACCAGGTTGGCCTGCGCACCGTCGTGCAGATCGCGTTCGATACGGCGCAGTTCGGCGCCGTGCGCGGCGATCGCGTCGGCGCGGGTCGCCGCCAACTCCTCGACGCGCGCGGCCAGTCGGGCCTTCGGGGACGGCTTGAGCAGGGCGGTCGACCAGTCGGCCTCCAGGTCCGCGAGCCGCACGATCAGCGGAAGGACGAGGGGCGTACGGCCCAGCAGCCCGCACCACACGCCGTCGACGACCAGGCCGAGCGGCCACAGCGGCAGCGCGAGGACGACCAGGGCGCCGTAGAAGTAGTCGGCGACCATCCAGCGCAGGTCGGTGAGGGTGCCGGGGTCGCGCAGGGCCGTGCGGATCCGCTCGCGGAGCGTCCCGTCGAGCGGCTGGTACGCCTCCGGGATCCGCTGCCCGGTCCATGCGGCGGTCATGCTCCGCTTGGCGCCCGCGATCCGCCGGATGATCAGCACCGTCTCGGGCAGCATCCAGGCTCCGACCACCACCAGCGTGGCGACGGCGGTGATGAGCAGCACCGTGATGAAAATCCACAGGCAGAACGCCATCGCCGCGGCCAGCACGAGATGGGCCGTGGCCCGCCACGCCTGCCGCACGGTTTTCCACATACGGCCACGCTAAGCGAACCGGGCCCCGCGGCACGGTGTAGCGGGCTACACCATCGGGGCCGGTCAGGTGCAGGTCAGGTGCAGGTCGGAGGAAGTCCAGGCGATCCCACCCGACCGTCCGACGGGGAGTCACGCCCCCTCTCTCGCACCGCCCCGAGCCGCCAACAGCCGCAGCACCTCACCGAGTTGCCGACGCGCCCCCGGCTCGGTCACGACCCCGTCCGCGCCGATGACCTCTCGCCCCACCGTGATCCGCACGCAGGCCGGCTCCACGACGTCGGCGCCGGTGTAGCCGAGCACTGTCCGCAGCGTGGCCTCCGCGCCCTGGCCCCGCCCCGGTGCGGCCGCGTTGACCCAGGCGACCGGCTTGTCGCAGATCTCGGTGCCGCCGACCGTCCAGTCGAGCAGGTTCTTGAACGAACCCGGCAGGGTCCCCGCGTACTCCGGAGTGCAGACGAGGATCCCGTCCGCCTCCTCGATCGCCGCCCGCAGCCCGGCCACGGAAGCCGGCAACGGCTCGGTGTCGTCATCGGGGTTGAAGTGCGGAAGCCCCGCCAGACCGTCGTAGAGAACGGCCTCCACCGGCACCGACGGCGCCACGGCCTGCGCGGTGCGCAGCACGGCCTCGTTGGTGGAGCCGGCCCGCAGGCTCCCGGACAGCAAGAGAATCACTGGCGACGTGGACATCCACTCAACCTAGTTCGGACAAAGCCGCATCGGAGACCGGCGTGCCGTGGCCTTCCCCACGCCCTCCCACCCATATCTTCAACCCCAACATGTAGTAGCCGCCGCCGAGTTGACACCCACAGATTGTGTACAAGGGCGCACTCTGCCGGAGTTCGACCAGGGATGTCCGATGTCGGCGGTGGCCGCAGATCGAACACGAGCGAGGACGAGTGAGGGTGTTCATGACCGAGCGATTCGGGGACAGTACGACACGGACGGCCGGCGAGGAGCGGGCGGCGGCCCGGCCTGCCGTACCGCGCCCCGCGCGGCGCATGCTGTCGACGACCCGGTCGTTCACCGTGGGCGAGGGCAAGGGATACCTCACCGTCGCGCACACCCCCGAGGGCCGCGTCGCCGGGGTGATGGTCCGCATGGCCAAGCAGGGCTCGACGCTCGCGGGAATGATGGACGCCTTCTCCTCGACGGTCACCCGGGGCCTCCAGCACGGCGTCCCGCTCGAAACCCTCGTGGCCGACTACGTGGGCACCCGCTTCGAGCCCTCCGGCCTCACCAACGACCCGGAGATCAAGCAGGCCGGCTCCGTCATGGACTACGTCGGCCGCCGCCTCGCCCTCGACCACCTGCCCTACGAGACCCGGTCCGGTCTGGGCATCCTGACCTCCGAGGAACGCACCGCGAAGCAGACCCTCGACGGCGTCGGCGAGGCCGTATGGACCGACCTCGTGGGCCTGTCCATGTCCGCGCCGGTCGTGGGGCACCCGCGCCGGGGCTGAGGTACAGGGCGGCAGGGGGAGGGGGAGCGCAGGTGCACGATCCGACGGCTGAGTCACCGCCCGTGCCCGAGCCGGCGGAGGCTCGCGCCCTGCGCTGCTTCCTCGCGGCGGGCCCGGACGACTGGGCGCGCCTCGCGCCGAGGGTGACGGAGGAGATCGGCGCGGACGCCCTCGGGCGCATCGTCCGCGCCACCCTCACCCGCGTCGGGGACGTCGACACGGTGACGGACGGCCCCGACGGACTGATCGTGTCCGGCAGCCGGGGCAAGGTCCGGGCCTGGGCCCAGCTGTCGCCCGACGGCCAACTCGACGCACTGCGCATCGAAAACGCCCGCTACACACCACCGCGCCGCCACCTGCGCCTGCCCGCCCCCGCGAGGTGGGCGACGTATCCGACCCTGGCCGTCCTGCTCACCCTCTGGACCGCCCTGCCCGCCTGGACAGCCACCGACCGCACCGCCTGGCTCGGCGACATGACGACCCTCGCGGCCTTCTACGTGATCGTCGGAGGCTGCGGCGCCCCCAGGCTCCAGCCCCGCCTGCTGCGCCGCACCGTCGGGACCGGCGTCGTCGCGGCCGTCGCCTCGGCCTGGCGGCTCCCCGGCCTGCCGAACGGCCATGGCGCGGTGCACCTCGCCGGTGGTGTCGCGGTGTTCGCGGCAGCCGTGGGGCTGGTCACCGCCGCGCGTCTGCACCGCTGGAGGGCCCCACTGTCACGACCGCTGCGCTTCCCCCTGGAAGGCACCTGGTACGTCGTCCAGGGCGGCGGCCGCATGCTCAACCACCACGCCCGGATACCGGAACAGCGCGGTGCCCTCGACCTGGTCGCCCTCGGTCCCCTCGGCACCCGCACCCGCCGAGGACGCGACCTGGACGCGTACGCCGCCTACGGCCGCCCCGTCCACGCCCCCTGCGACGGCCGCGTGATCTCCGCCGCCACCACGGTCCAGGACCAGAAACCGGGCGAGATCCGCTACCAACCGCCTTACGGCAACCACGTCTTCCTCGACACCGGCCGAGAGATCATCAAACTCGCGCACCTGCGTCCGGGCTCGGTGACGGTGGCAAAGGGCGACATCGTCCGCACAGGCCAGCTCCTCGGCGAGATCGGCAACACCGGCAACACCACCGAGCCCCACCTCCACATCCACGCCGAACGCGACGGCCTGGGCCTGGACCTGGAATTCACGGGAGTGCCGGCCCGCCTGTACCGCGGACGGCTGATACGCACGTAAGGCAACACACACCCGCCCCGAAAACAACGCGGCGCCCAAGCCGACCGAAGCCGACCCGAGCGCCGCACCGCAGGTGAGAAGGGTTTTCCCCTCCCCCACATCCGTAGGCCCTGTGGGACTCGAACCCACAACCAATGGATTAAAAGTCCACTGCTCTGCCAATTGAGCTAAGGGCCCCTGGCGATGTTGCCTCCCCGAGCATAGCCGGACACGGCCGCGTCTCCGATCGGGTATCGGGGACACGGCCGTGACGGACGGGAAGATCGGGCCGGAGTGTTCCGGAGTGTCGGGGACTGTTAGGGATCGACCTTTTCGGGGGCACCCCCGGAGGGCACGGCACGCGCCGCCTGTCGGGCGAGCGTGCGTTGGTGTTCGGGGTTGAGGAACCAGTGCCGGGCCGACGCCAGCCACCACGTCGCCGCGAAGCCGAGGACGGCCAGGACGGCGACCGGGGCGTAGTTGAAGGACTCCCAGGTGACCGGCGAGACCTGGGGCAGCATGAAGAGGATCGTGATGACGCCGACCCACGCCACCGACACGATCCCGATGGGCCGTGACCAACGGCCCAGATGCCAGGGCCCGCGCTGGAAGTCGTCGCCCTTGCCGAGCCGCAGCAGCGTCGGGATGACGTAGGCGATGTAGAGGCCGATCACGGCGACGGACGTCACGGCCGCATAGGCGGTGTAGTTGATCAGGTACGGCAGGCCCAGGGCCAGCGCCCCGACCGCCGCCAGCCACACCGCGGCCACCGGGGTCCGGGTGCGCGGGCTCACCGTGTGCCACACGTGCGAGAACGGCAGTGCGCCGTCGCGCGAAAAGGCGTAGATCATGCGGCTGTTGGCCGTCACGGACGCCATCCCGCAGAACAGCTGCGCCCCGATCACGACCAGCAGCAGCAGCTTGCCCGCCGTCGCGCCGAGCGCGTCCAGCAGGATCTGCGCGGGCGGTGCGCCGGTCGGGGACGCGAGCGCCTTGTCGTACGACTGGATGGCGAAGGTGAAGCCGAGCAGGAGCACGAAGCCGGCTATCCACGAGGTCCAGATGGACTGCACGATCCCCTTCGGGCCCGCGGTCGACGCGTCGTGCGTCTCCTCCGTCATATGGGCGGAGGCGTCGTAGCCGGTGAAGGTGTACTGCGCCATCAGCAGGCCCAGCAGCACGACGTACACCCCGCTGCCCCAGCCCGTGTTGTTCACGAACTTCGTGAAGACGAAGGACGCGGACTGGTGGTGGTCCGGCACGAAGGCCAGGGCGCCGACGATCACGCCGACGCCCACCACGTGCCACCACACGCTCACGCTGTTGAGCAGTGCGACGATCCGCACGCCGAAGGTGTTCAGCAGGCCGTGCAGGAGCAGGATGCCCGCGAAGAGCAGGACCGTGCGGCCCGGGGTCACCTCGAAGTCGAACTGCAGGTTCAGATACGCGCCCAGGAAGGACGCGGCGCCGAAGTCGATGCCCGCGGTCACCGCCACCTGGCCCAGCACGTTGAACCAGCCCGTGAACCACGCCCAGGCCGCGGCCGAACGTGGTGGCGCGAGCCGGTGCGCCCAGAAGTACAGGCCCGCCGACGTCGGGTACGCCGAGCAGATCTCGGCCATGGACAGGCCGACGAAGAGGGTCATCAGGCCTACGGCCACCCAGCCCCAGGTGATCACCGCCGGGCCACCGGTGTTCATGCCGAACAGGTAGAGCGTCAGGCAGCCCGACAGGACCGAGATGATCGTGAAGGAGACCGCGTAGTTGGAGAACGCCGACATGCGGCGGGCCAGGACCTGCGTGTAACCGAGCTGGGCAAGCCGTTCCTCGTCCGAGAGATCCGCGTGCCCACTCGCCTTGGCGTCATCTGTCATGCCCCCAGCGATTCCCTTGCCGAGGGCGTGACATGCGCCACACAGTACGTGCTCTGGCCAAAAGTTGTCGGCGCCATGGAACGACGAAGGGCCCGTACGACGGTGTCGTACGGGCCCTCGCTCAGCTCACTCGGCGTCAGCCGTTGCGCTTCCAGCGCGGCTTGTCGTCGCGGCGCCCGAAGGAGGAGCCGGAGCCGCCGCCGGTGCCGGTGCCGGTGCCGGTGCCGCGGTGGTCGTCACGGCGACCCTGCGGACGCTCGTGGCCGCCGGAGCGGAAGCCCGGGCGGTCGCCCTGACGGTCACGGTTGAACGGACGGTCGCTGCCACGGTGCCCACCGCGCTCGTCCCGACGCTCGAAGGGGCGAGCGGCCGGACGGTCGTCGCGGCGGAACCCGCCACGGTCGTTGTCACGGCGCTCGAAGGAACGGCCGCCACGGTCGTTGTCGCGACGCTCGAAGGAACGGCCACCGCGGTCGTCACGACGGTCGTCGCGGCGGAACCCGCCACGGTCGTTGTCACGGCGCTCGAAGGAACGGCCGCCACGGTCGTCACGACGGTCGTCGCGGCGGAACCCGCCACGGTCGTTGTCCCGGCGGTCATCGCGACGGTCGTCCCGACGGAAGCCACCGCGGTCGTTGTCCCGACGCTCGAAGCCACGGTCGCCACGGTCACGGTTGAACCCGCCGCGGTCGTTGTCCCGACGCTCGAAGGAACGGCCACCGCGGTCGTCACGACGGTCGTCGCGACGGAAGCCGCCACGGTCGCTGTCCCGACGCTCACGACGCTCGTACGAGGACGAACCCTCGGCACGCTCGACGTCCTGCGCCACCGGCTGCTGGGGCACGGACACCTCGACCGCCTCGGCGGCCTCGGTGACCGCCGCCTGCGCCTCGGCCACCGCGGCCTCCGGGTCCTCGCCGCGCTCGCGGGCGGCCCGGGCGACCAGACGGTCGGACTCCTCGCGCAGCTCGGTCGCGCGCCGCTGCGCCCGCTCCAGCTGCTTGGTGAGGTGCGAGACCTCGCGCTCGGCCTGCTGCGCCGCGTTGCCCGCGGACTCGGCCTGGACCTCGGTCATCGAACGGGCGCCGGTGATCTCGGCGACCTCGGGCTCGAAGGCCGTACCGGAGTTGATGATGTGACGCCCGGCGTCGACGCCCGCGTCCTCCATCAGCCGGAAGATCTGGCGGCGCTGGTGCGGCAGGGACAGCGACACGACGGTGCCGGTGCGGCCCGCGCGAGCGGTACGCCCTGCACGGTGCAGGTAGTCCTTGTGGTCGCCGGCCGGGTCCACGTTCAGGACCAGGTCGATGCCGTCGACGTGGATACCGCGAGCGGCGACGTCGGTCGCGACGAGCGCGTTGACGTAGCCCTTCTTGAAGTCCTCGAGGACGCGGGTACGCGCACCCTGCGTCATACCGCCGTGCAGCGCGTCGGCCTTCACACCGGACTCGCAGAGCTGCTCGGCAATGCGGTCGGCGCCCAGCTGGGTACGGACGAAGATGATCGTGCGGCCCTTGCGGGAGGCGATCGCGGCGGTGACCGGCGCCTTGTCCTTGGGCTTCACGATGAGGATGTGGTGGGACATCGTCGTGACGTTGCCCTGGGCGCTGTCGACCTCGTGCGTGACCGGGTCGGTCAGGTAGCGCTTGACCAGCGTGGAGATCTCGTTCTCCATCGTGGCCGAGAACAGCATGCGCTGGCCGCCGGCCGGAATCTGGTCGAGCAGCTCGGTGACCTCGGGCAGGAAGCCCAGGTCGGACATCTGGTCGGCCTCGTCGAGAACGGCGATCTGCACGTTCTCCAGGGAGCAGGCGCCGCGGTTGATGATGTCGCGCAGCCGGCCCGGGGTGGCGACGAGGATGTCGACGCCGCGCTCGAGGGCGTAGATCTGGTTGCCCATCGACGTACCGCCGCAGACGACCTTCATCTTCAGGCCGAGGACGTCGCCGTAGGGCTGCAGCGCGTCGGCCACCTGCATGGCCAGCTCACGGGTCGGGGTGAGGATGACGGCGCGCGGCTTGTGCTTCTCGGTGCGGCCGCCGGCCAGCGTGGCCAGGGTCGGCAGACCGAAGGAGAGGGTCTTGCCGGAGCCGGTGCGGCCACGGCCGAGGATGTCCTTACCGGCCAGGGCGTCCGGGATGGTCGCGGCCTGGATCGGGAAGGGGGTGGTCACGCCGTTCTGGGCGAGCTTGCGCACCACGCCCTCGGGAAGACCGAGGTCCTCGAAGGTGACCTCGGGAGCGTCCTCGGTGCCCTCGTTCTCGGGCACGACGACGTGATCAGTACTGGAAATGGACATGCTTAAGCGAAACCTTCCGGAGTCTCGTCGGCACGCGCCCGTCAACTCCGTGATTTCGCAATACGACCGCCTCTATGCGGTCAGCCACGGCAAGGGAGAGAACGCGCCACGCGGCGCGCTCTGTGTTGGCGCCGGGCAATGGGATCAAACGATCTACCACCATACGCACCCATCACCCCCGAAGGCAAACCGAGCTGTGTAGACGTACGTCACACCTCTGCGCAGGTCGAACGCCCCTCCGCGGGCCGAACTCCCTTGCCCGGACAGGGTCTAGGCCGGGGACCCCGCGGCCGGCGCCGGCTCCCGCTCCGCCAGCTGCGGCGCCGTCCCCTCGTGCGCCGAGGAGGACGGCTCGGCGACCGTCGGCTGCGGCGAGACGGAGGCCGGCGGCTCGCTCGCCGTCGGCTGCGGGTCGGCCGTACGCGTCGGAGTCGGCGTCGCCCTGGTCGGCGTGGGAGCCCCGGGCCTCCCGCTCTCGGCGGGCCTGCCCGTCGCGGGAGCGGACTCGCCGGCCCCCGCCGACGGCGAGGCCGAGGCAGACGCCGACTCCCCGTCCTCCCCCTTCTTGCCCCGCTCGCCCTTCCCGTGCTTGCCGTCGGCGGCGACACCGCCCCGGCCGGACACCGCGGCCCCTCCGTCGGGCGCCTCACCACCGTGCTGCCCAGCGGAATGCGACGGCTTCGCGCTCCCGTCTCTCCCGTCCTCGCCCACGCTCATGCAGCCGGCGGCAGCGGCGACGGCCATGACCGTGGCGGCCAGACGGACGGGTACGTACAAGGGGCGCACGGAAAGCCACCTCCGGGGCGAGGGGAAGGAGTCAACCTGCCCAACTCCCGCCGCCCACAAGAGGACACGCGCACCGGTCATCCATAGCCGAGGGCGTGCAACCGCGCGTCGTCGATCCCGAAGTGATGCGCGATCTCGTGCACCACGGTCACCTCGGTCTCCGCGACGACGTCCTCCCGCGACGCGCACATCCGCAGCGTCGGCAGCCGGTAGATCGTGATCCGGTCCGGCAGCACACCGGCGTACCACTCACCCCGGTCCGTCAGCGGGGTCCCCTCGTACAGCCCGAGCAGCTCGGGATCGCCGGCGGGCGGTTCGTCCTCGACGAACACCGCGACGTTGTCCATCAGCCGCGTCAACTCCGGCGGGATCCGGTCGAGCGCCTCGGCGACCAGTTCCTCGAACTCCTCGCGCGTCATTTCCAGCACAGGCCCATTGTCGGCCACGGGACGCCCTTACGAGAGTCATGAACCGTCTCGCATATCCACACCCGGACTTGGGCATACGGGACCAATGGCTCGCGTACCCGCCGTCGCCGTGACCGTCGTGAACCGGATACGAAGGGCTCCCCGTGCCCTCGCCCGGCACTACCGCGTACGCCGCCCGCTCCCCACCCTCGAACTCGTCCGGCAGCCGCACCCCTGGCCCCGCGCCCTGGGCCTGGTCGCCGTGGTCCTGCTCGGCGCCTGGCTGGGACTGCTGATCGTCGGCAACGTACGGGTACCGGTCGGCCCCGTGAACACGACGATGACCCTGCGGCCGTCCCTCACCGGCGGCACGAAGATCAACGTCTCGCCGCTCGGCGCCCTGCAGCTCAACAGCCACCACGCGCCGGTCCGCCTGGACGTGAACGTCGACCAGCTCGACCCGGTCCGCGCCGAGGCCCTGGTCGACCACCCCGAACGCCTCTCCGGCCTCCAGGACGAGGTCGCCCACGACGTCGAGCACGGCACCCTCGACCTGGCCCTGCGCTCCTGCGTCGCCGTCGTCGCGGGAGCCACCGCCCTGGGCCTCGCGGTCTACCGCCGCCCCCGCCGTGCCCTCGCCGCCGGCGGCACGGCCCTGGCCCTCCTCATGGCCTCCGGCGCCTCGGCGTACGCGACCTGGAACCCCGAGTCCGTCCTCGAACCGAAGTACTCGGGCCTGCTCTCCTCGGCGCCCTCCCTGGTCGGCAACGCACGCAACATCGTCACCGAATTCGACGTCTACCAGAAGGAGTTGGCGCGCCTGGTGACCAACGTGACGAAGCTCTACGACGTCACGTCCACCCTCCCCGCCTACCAGCCGGACCCGACGACCGTCCGCGTCCTGCACGTCTCGGACATCCACCTGAACCCGGCGAGCTGGAAGATCATCGCGTCGCTGGTGGAGCAGTACAAGGTGAACGTGATCGTCGACACCGGCGACACGATGGATCACGGCACGGCGGCGGAGAACGGCTTCCTCGACCCGATCGCGGACCTGGGCGCGCCGTACGTCTGGGTCAGGGGCAATCACGACTCGAAGGTCACCCAGCGCTACCTGTCCCGCATGAAGAACGTGCACGTCCTGGACGACGGCCGGGCGCAGACCGTCGCGGGCCTGCGCTTCGCGGGCATCGGCGATCCGCAGTTCACCCCGGACCGCTCGAACCCACCGGGGGCGGACCAGTCGGAGGAACTGGCCGGCGCCCGCCTGGCCGCCGCCCTGAGCGACCAGAAGGCCGCGGGCACCCCGGTCGACGTCGCCATGGCCCACGAGCCGTCGGCGGCCCGCGAGGTCGACGGCGAGGTCCCGCTCGTCCTCTGCGGCCACCTGCACCACGAGGGCGACGAGATCCTGAAGTACGGCACCCGCCTGCGCATGGAGGGCTCGACGGGCGGCAGCGGCCTGCGCGCGCTCGAGAACAAGTACCCCGCCCCGATCGAGGCGTCGATCCTCTACTTCGACCGCGACACCCGCCGCCTCCAGGCCTGGGACGCGATCAAGTTGGGGGGCCTGGGCGAGACGACGGCCGAGGTCACCCGCCACCTCCCGAAGGAGAACCAGCCCGGAGCCACCCCGTCCACGCCCACCCCCTCGTCCCCCTCGGCCTCCGCCCCTTAAACCGTTTTGGCGATACCTCCCGCCATCCCATATGCTTCTCACGTCCCCGACGCGCTGAGAGGCGCCCAGGCGGGCCGATAGCCCTCATCGTCTAGCGGCCTAGGACGCCGCCCTTTCAAGGCGGTAGCACGGGTTCGAATCCCGTTGGGGGCACGCAACACCGTGTGCGACACTGTCGTACGCAACAGCTTGGTCCTGTGGAGCAGTTTGGAGTGCTCGCCACCCTGTCAAGGTGGAGGCCGCGGGTTCAAATCCCGTCAGGACCGCTGAGGTTTCCTCGGAAACCTCGTGGCTGGGTAGCTCAGTTGGTACGAGCGATCGCCTGAAAAGCGATAGGTCGCCGGTTCGACCCCGGCCCCAGCCACACAGTATGGAAGCCCCGTCCTCGGACGGGGCTTTCGTCGTGTGCAGGGTCGTGTGCGGTGGAGTGGGGAGCAAAGGTGACCGGTGGCATCCCGGAGTTCTGGGGGTTCGACATCGCGCGGCGTGGTTACGACCGGGCGCAGGTCGACGCGTACATGCGGCTGCTCGCGGCCGGTACCGCCCCCACCGCACCCCCCGCCTTCGACCTCGCCCGCCGCGGCTACGACCGCTCCCAGGTCGACGCCCGGATCGCCGAGCTGCGGTCCGGCTGAGGATGTTGGGCCGGCCGCTTGGCAGCGTTGCGGCGCAGCGCTACGTTCTGGCTGGTCGACGTAGGACCAAGGGGCGCGGGGGACGATGAGTCGGGACGAGGCCAAGGCCATTCGGGACACCGAGCTCGAGAAGGACCGGGCCCGGTACGGGCTGCTGGCCGTGGTGATCAGCAATCTGGCCATCGCCGGGGTCGCGATCTTCGGGGTGTGGCGGCTCGACGGGGACAGGGCGGTGATCGTGGGGGTGCTCACGGCCGCGTTCACCGCTGTGAGCAGCATGACCACGGCCTACCTCGGGATCAAGGCCGTCTCCAACACCGCCAGGTCCATCGCCCTGGGGGACACCGGCATGCGGCAGCAGCAGCCCGCTCCGACCGCGCCTCCGGGGCCGCGCACCCCCTGAGCCACCCCGGCCGAGCGGCCCGGCGACAAATCGTTCGCCACGGATTTCCCGGGGATGAGATCCTGGACCGCGTATGTCTACGCACCCTGCCCCGGCCACCCCGGCCCTCGGCACCCTCGCTCCCCGCCTGACCGAGCTGTCCCTGCGCGACGCGCACCGGCTCGGGCGCAGGCTCGAAGGCGCGCGCAAGATCCGTAAGCCGGAGGCCCAGGCCGCCGTCCTCGCCGAGATCGAGGCGGAGATCGCGAAGGGCGAGGAGCGGATGGGCACGCGGCGTGGCCGGCTCCCCGCCGTCTCCTACCCCGAGCAGCTGCCGGTCAGCCAGAAGAAGGACGTGATCGCGGAGGCCATCCGCGATCACCAGGTCGTCATCGTCGCCGGTGAGACCGGGTCCGGCAAGACCACCCAGATCCCGAAGATCTGTCTCGAACTCGGGCGCGGCGTGCGCGGCATGATCGGGCACACCCAGCCCCGTCGTATCGCCGCGCGTACGGTCGCCGAGCGCGTGGCCGACGAGCTGGACACCCCGCTCGGCGAGGCCGTCGGCTGGAAGGTGCGGTTCACCGACCAGGTGAACCAGGACTCGACCTTCGTCAAGCTGATGACGGACGGCATCCTGCTCGCCGAGATCCAGACCGACCGCGAGCTGCGCGCCTACGACACGATCATCATCGACGAGGCCCACGAGCGGTCCCTCAACATCGACTTCCTGCTCGGGTATCTCGCCCAGCTGCTGCCGAAGCGGCCGGACCTCAAGGTCGTCATCACCTCCGCGACCATCGATCCCGAGCGGTTCTCCCGGCACTTCGGCGACGCCCCGATCGTCGAGGTCAGCGGGCGGACGTATCCGGTTGAGGTGCGGTATCGCCCGCTGCTCGAAGAGGACGGCGACGACTCCGACCGCGACCAGATCACCGCGATCTGCGATGCCGTCGAGGAGCTGCAGGGCGAGGGCAAGGGCGACATCCTCGTCTTCCTCTCGGGTGAGCGGGAGATCCGGGACACGGCGGACGCGCTGGTCAGGAAGAACTACCGCTTCACCGAGGTCCTACCCCTCTACGCCCGGCTCTCGCACGCCGAGCAGCACCGCGTCTTCCAGCAGCACACGGGGCGCAGGATCGTTCTGGCGACGAACGTCGCCGAGACCTCCCTCACCGTCCCCGGCATCAAGTACGTCATCGACCCGGGCTTCGCCCGGATCAGCCGCTACAGCCACCGCACCAAGGTCCAGCGCCTGCCCATCGAGGCGGTCTCCCAGGCCAGCGCCAACCAGCGCAAGGGCCGCTGCGGCCGTACGTCGGACGGCATCTGCATCCGCCTCTACTCCGAGGACGACTTCCTCGCCCGCCCGGAGTTCACGGACGCGGAGATCCTCCGTACGAACCTGGCCTCCGTCATCCTGCAGATGACCGCGGCCGGCCTCGGCGACATCGAGAAGTTCCCCTTCATCGACCCGCCGGACCACCGCAACATCCGCGACGGCGTCCAACTGCTCCAGGAGCTGGGCGCGTTGGACCCGGCGGAGAAGGACGCACGCAAGCGGCTCACGCAGACCGGGCGCAAGCTCGCCCAGCTGCCCGTCGACCCCCGCCTGGCCCGCATGGTCCTGGAGGCCGACAAGAACGGCTGTGTGCGCGAGGTCATGGTCATAGCGGCCGCGCTCTCCATCCAGGATCCACGCGAGCGCCCGGCCGACAAACAGGCCCAGGCCGACCAGCAGCACGCCCGCTTCAAGGACGAGACGAGCGACTTCCTCGCCTATCTGAACCTGTGGCGGTACGTGCGCGAGCAGCAGAAGGAGCGGGGTTCGTCGTCCTTCCGCCGGATGTGCAAGCAGGAGTACCTCAACTTCCTGCGCATTCGCGAATGGCAGGACATCTACACCCAACTCCGCACCGTCGCCAAGCAGATGGGCATCCACCTCAACGAGGACGACGCCCCCGGCGACCGCATCCACGTCTCCCTCCTCGCCGGCCTGCTGTCCCACATCGGGATGAAGGACGTGAAGAACGCCGGGGGGGAGGGTGGGAAAAACACAGCGAAGAACGAGTATCTGGGCGCCCGCAGCGCCAAGTTCGCGGTCTTCCCGGGCTCGGCGCTCTTCAAGAAGCCGCCGCGCTTCGTCATGTCCGCCGAGCTGGTGGAGACGTCGCGCCTCTGGGCCCGCGTCAACGCCAAGATCGAGCCCGAGTGGGTCGAACCCCTCGCCGAACACCTGCTCAAGCGCACGTACAGCGAACCGCACTGGGAGAAGGACCAGGCGGCCGTGATGGCGTACGAGAAGGTCACCCTGTACGGCGTCCCGATCATCGCCCAGCGGAAGGTGAACTACGGCCGTATCGACCCGGAGACGAGTCGCGAGCTGTTCATCCGCAACGCGCTGGTCGAGGGCGACTGGCGCACGCACCACAAGTTCTTCGCCGACAACCGCCGACTCCTCAGCGAGGTCGAGGAGTTGGAGCACCGCGCCCGGCGCCGGGACATCGTCGTCGACGACGACACGCTCTTCGACTTCTACGACCAGAAGGTGCCCGAACACGTCGTCTCCGGCGCCCACTTCGACTCCTGGTGGAAGCGGAAGCGGCACGAGCAGCCGGAGTTCCTGGACTTCGAGCGGGAGATGCTCATCCGGGAGTCGGCGGAGGCGGTCACCAAGGCCGACTATCCGGACTCGTGGCGGCAGGGGCCGCTGAAGTTCCGGGTGACGTACCAGTTCGAGCCGGGCGCCGACGCGGACGGTGTGACGGTCCACGTCCCGCTCCAGGTCCTCAACCAGATCACGGACGAGGGCTTCGACTGGCAGATCCCTGGCCTGCGGGAAGAGCTCGTCACCGAGCTGATCCGCTCCCTCCCGAAGCCGATCCGCCGCCACTACGTGCCGGCGCCGAACTTCGCGAAACGCTTCCTGGACACGGCCGTCCCCCTGCAGGAACCCCTGACCACCACCATGGCCCGCGAACTGAAGCGCATGGTCGGAGTCCCCTTCGAGGCCGACGACTTCGACTGGTCGAGGGTCCCGGACCACCTCCGCATCACGTTCCGCATCGTCGACGAGCGGCGTCGCAAGCTCGCCGAGGACAAGGACCTGGAGGCGCTGAGGCTCCAGCTGAAGCCGAAGGCGCGCCAGGCCCTCTCCCAGGCGGCCGCCGCCACGGCCGAGCGGCAGGGCGGTGAGTCCCTGGAGCGCAAGGGCCTGACCGACTGGACGATCGGCTCCCTCACCCGCGTCTTCGAGACGCGCCGCGCCGGCCAGCCGGTGAAGGCGTATCCGGCGCTGGTGGACGACGGCGACACGGTCTCGGTCCGCCTCTTCGACACGGAGGCGGAGCAGGCCGAGGCGATGTGGAAGGGCACCCGCCGCCTGATCCTGCGCAACATCCCCGTCAATCCCGCGAAGTTCGCCTCCGACAAGCTGACGAACGCCCAGAAGCTCGCCCTGTCCGCGAACCCGCACGGCTCGGTCCAGGCCCTGTTCGACGACTGCGCGATGGCTGCGGCGGACAAGCTGATCGGGGACTTCGGCGGCCCGGCGTGGGACGAGGAGTCGTACCGGAAGCTGTACGACAAGGTGCGCGCGGAGATCGTGGACACCACGGTCCGCGCGGTGGGCCAGGTACAGCAGGTCCTGGCGGCCTGGCAGGCCTGTGAGCGCCGTCTGAAGGCCGTACGGAGCCCTGTGCTGCTGGCAAACCTCGCGGACGTGCGGGGGCAGCTGGACGCGCTGGTGAAGCCGGGCTTCGTGACGGAGGCGGGGCTGCGACGCCTCGCCGACCTGATGCGCTACCTGGTGGCCGCGGACCGCCGGCTCCAGCAGATGCCGACGAACGTCCAGCGGGACACGACGCGCATGGAGAAGGTCCACGAGATGCGGGACGAGTACGCGTGGCTGCTGGAGCAGATGCCCCGGGGCCGCCCCATCCCGTCCTCGGTCCTGGACATCCGCTGGATGATCGAGGAGCTCCGGGTCAGCTATTTCGCCCACGCGCTCGGCACGGCGTACCCCGTCTCCGACAAGCGGATCGTCAAGGCGATCGACGCGGCCGTACCGTAACCACCCGGGCACGCCGGGTGAGTTCGACCAGTGGGCTCACCCTCCTGTACAGTCTCTTCTCGCAGCGCAACGCACAAATCGCACTGCGAAACCAGGTCCTGTGGAGCAGTTTGGAGTGCTCGCCACCCTGTCAAGGTGGAGGCCGCGGGTTCAAATCCCGTCAGGACCGCAGCAAGCAGTAGGGCCCACACCCATCAAGGGTGGCGGGCCCTTCTTCATGTCACGCCCCCACCACGCCCGCGTGCAAGAGCCCGGATCTTCGGATCCGGGCTCTTTGTGTTTGCCGGATGCGAGGCTGTTGTGCCTGCCGGCCTCGGGCGTCCCGCCAGCGCAAACACCCCTCACCGCCCCCACGCCATCTTGACGCCGCCAACTTCCCTCGGTACCCAGAAGACAGGGCCCCCTTCCCGTGGGGCCCGCGGAGGTGGCGTATGGCGGCGTCGGTCAGGCACGAGACACGGGCCCTGCTCCGTGCACATCTGGCGGCCGCTTCGTCGCGTGGCCATCTGACCCGCCACTGCCCGATATGCCACCACCTGCTGCGGCTGGCGATGGACTCCGCGCAAGTCGCCGAGGCACCGGACGAGGCCGTCGAGGACGAAAGCCCCGCCGGCGCATGACCGTCGCCGGCTCCCAACACCCGCCCCGTCGCGCGCGCCTGGAAGGCCTGCCTCCACTAGCGCACATGCGCTTGACGCAACAAGGACTCCGGCATGTGACGGGTGTCACCGCATGAGTTTCTGAAACCGCGGTACTTACGCCTCACCTACAACTGGTCAATTTTATATGTGCAATTGCACCCTCCGGAAGGCTCCGCCCGGGCTCCGTCCGGAGGACCCCCACAGGAGATCCGACAGCCCTCCCCAGACTCCTACAAGCCCACTCACAGAGCCTCCGACCAGGCACGCCACGCACACAAAAAAGATCGCGCTGGACTCGGCGGAGTCCAGCGCGATCGACGACGCACCCTGTTACTTGCTGGGAAAGATCTGAAGAGCGTGGGCGTGGAGTCTGTTGGGGCAGACCCCGCGTCGCTTGGAGCCAGGGTCCGGGCACTGCGACAAGTTGGGGGACCTGCCGGTTTGCCCGGTTATGCAGTTGTTAGGCCTCGCTGCGCTGCTGCGGGATGCCCGCGAGCAGTGCACGGACCTCCGCCTCGCGGTAGCGGCGGTGCCCGCCGAGCGTACGGATGGAAGTAAGCTTCCCGGCCTTCGCCCACCGCGTGACCGTCTTCGGGTCCACACGGAACATGGTGGCGACCTCAGCCGGGGTCAGCAGCGGCTCGGCATCAGGGGTGCGAGCGGTCATGAGCGGCCTCCTCGGGAGAACCGAACCTTCTCGGTTCTTTCCTCTAAATTCTGCACCTTGACCCGCGTTGCCCGAAATGGCGGATGCGGGTCGAGTCGGTTATAGGACGAACGGCTTGTCCTCGGCACTACAACTACACCATCTGTCCAGCCGCGTCGGCCAAACCGATGGAATTGCCCTCCCAGGTGTTCATCAGCGACGGAAGCCGATGGACCATGCCATAGCGGACAGTCACGCCACCGTGACGATCAGTCACAGGACAATCAGGAGCCACGAGACCCCCCAAAGCGAGCAATGCTGAGATTCCGCCCACAGTGGTACGCACCAGGACGGACGGAGCCCTCCCCGGACTCCTTGTCCTATTTTGGCACGAGGAGGGGCAAGGGACGCAAGGGCCGTGAACGTGCGGTCCGTCACCCTTGAGTCATAAGCCCGGATCGGGACCTACGTCCCATGTTGACGAGACCTCAGAAACCTCAGTGCGAGGACGAAACCCCAAAATGGGCGGTTCGTCAAACGTCAGTTCGTGACCTCGGGCCGCTCTCAGTTGGCCGAGCGCCGGTCCCGGACCGAGCGCCACCGCTCCACCAGCCGCGCGTACGCCGCCCCCGCGGCCGCCCCGTCGCCCTGCCGCAGCGCCTCGATGCCCTCGGCCACGTCCGCCGCCGAGTGGTCGTCCTCGAGCTCACCGGCAGGCAGCGTGTACACCAGGCCGCCGTAGTCCAGCTCCACCAGCGAGCGCGGGTGGAACTCCTCCAGCCAGCGCCCCACGTCCACCAGGCCGTCGATCAGCGGCCCCTCGTCGATGCCGTCCTTCAGGGCCCGCAGCGCCCGCGCCACCCGCCGCCGCGCCTGCACCATCGGCGTCTGGTAGCGCAGCATCGGGGGAATCTCGCCGGAGCCCTTGTCGAAGCGCCGCTCCTCGTCTCCCACCAGCACGAACCAGTGCAGCGGCACCTGCCAGGTCGCCGTGCGGATCCAGGGGCGGGCGTCCGGGTTGCGGGTCAGCCAGCGCTCGTAGTCCTTGGTGGCCTGCAGCCGTACGACCGCGGGCAGCACCGCGTCCAGGACCGGCTTCGGCAGCTCCTCGGCCAACTCCTGCAGGGCCTGCCAGCCGCGCAGCCGGGTGCGCCAGGGGCACACGCACAGCACCCCGTCGACCTCGATCACAAAGGCGTCACTGCTCTCGTGCACCGGCACCGGGATCGGCGGGGTGGGCAGCAAGTCGGCGAGGGAGCGGCGCAGTTCGTCCTGGTACGAGGGTCGGTCGGCGCGCCGGCCGTAGCGCGCCCAGTGGCTGCGCTCCGGTTCGGGGAAGGCGGCCAGCGGCTCGTACACGCGCAGATACGTCGCGTACGGGACGATCACCGAGGACACCTTGGGCACGCCTGCTCCCTCCCCCGCCCACCACCGGGAAAACCTGCGGAACCCGCTCACGAACGGGCGGGAAATCTATGCAAATCGTCGCACGGACGTACTCCGGGAGTGGGTGATCCTGAGCACTGCGCGGTGGCCGGGGGCACACAGGCTCTAATCTCGTGCTCACAGCACCCGCCACCCGCACGGGAGCTGGTCTCCAACCGCCGCTACTTACTTCAGGAGTCACCACAGTGACCGACGTAACCGGCGCACCTGCTGATGTACTGCACACCCTGTTCCACTCGGACCAGGGCGGTCATGAGCAAGTCGTGCTCTGCCAGGACCGCGCCAGCGGCCTGAAGGCCGTCATCGCCATCCACAACACCGCTCTGGGCCCCGCCCTCGGCGGTACGCGCTTCTACCCGTACGCGAACGAGGCCGAGGCAGTCGCCGACGCGCTCAACCTCGCGCGCGGGATGTCGTACAAGAACGCCATGGCCGGTCTCGACCACGGCGGCGGCAAGGCCGTGATCATCGGCGACCCGGAGAGAGACAAGAGCGAAGAGCTGCTGCTGGCCTACGGCCGGTTCGTCGCCTCCCTCGGTGGCCGGTACGTCACCGCGTGCGACGTCGGCACGTACGTCGCCGACATGGACGTCGTCGCCCGCGAGTGCCGCTGGACCACGGGCCGGTCGCCCGAGAACGGCGGCGCCGGCGACTCCTCCGTCCTCACCGCCTTCGGCGTCTACCAGGGCATGCGGGCCTCGGCCCAGCACCTGTGGGGCGACCCGTCGCTGCGCGACCGCAAGGTCGGCATCGCGGGCGTCGGGAAGGTCGGCCACCACCTGGTCCGGCACCTGCGGGACGAGGGCGCCGAGGTCGTGATCACCGATGTGCGCGAGGAGGCCGTGGGACGGATCCTCGCCGCGCACCCGACGGGCGTGAGCGCCGTCGCCGACACCGCGACCCTGATCCGCGCCGAGGGCCTCGACATCTACGCCCCCTGCGCGCTCGGCGGCGCCCTGAACGACGACACCGTGCCCGCGCTGACGGCCACGATCGTCTGCGGCGCCGCCAACAACCAGCTCGCCCACCCGGGCGTCGAGAAGGACCTCGCCGACCGCGGGATCCTCTACGCGCCGGACTACGTGGTGAACGCCGGCGGGGTCATCCAGGTCGCCGACGAGCTGCACGGCTTCGACTTCGACCGGTGCAAGGCGAAGGCGGCGAAGATCTTCGACACCACGCTGGCAATATTCGCACGTGCGAAGGACGACGGGATTCCGCCGGCGGCGGCGGCCGACCGGATCGCCGAGCAGCGGATGCACGAGGCGGCCGCCGGACGCGGCCGCTGACCTTCGGGAGGTTTGACCGGTACCCGTCGGCGCACACTTAGAGAGAACTCTCACGTTCGTCGGCGGGTCGCCTGCCGAGAAGTGGTTAAAATCGCGGTTGACCAGCGGGGACGGCGCGCCCCGAGGGTCCTGGACCCGGGCCCGTCCTGTGGGCGACGTACCGTATGGGCGCGGGCTCAGGTACCGTGGAAGCCCTACGGACGGGTCTCTCCGCGGAGAGCCCGTTCCAGATCATGAACGCGTGTCAAGACTCTGGGGCCGCCGGGCCCCGTATCCGAGGGGGTCGAGCCATGGGGCGCGGCCGGGCAAAGGCCAAGCAGACGAAGGTCGCCCGCCAGCTGAAGTACAGCAGCGGCGGGACTGACCTGTCGCGTCTGGCCAACGAGCTGGGCGCTTCGACTTCGAATCAGCCGCCGAATGGCGAGCCGTTCGAGGATGACGAAGACGACGATGACCCGTACTCCCAGTACGCGGATCTCTATAACGACGACGGTGAGGACGAGGACGACGAGTCCGGTCCCACGTCGCAACATCGCCGCGGCGCGTAACGCTTGCAGCGGCTCAGCCGCCATTCCCGGTCCGGTGCCCAGGCCCCGGACCGGGTTTTGTGCTGTCGCTGCGGGGCCCCGCCCCGGACCCCGCTCCTCAGACGCCGGAGGGGCTGGATCTATGCGTAGTCGCCGATCAGCTCCGCACCCGTGGTGTGATCGCCGCGGTCCGTGATCTCACCCGCGACCCACGCCTCGACACCCCGGTCGGCCAGCGTCGCCAGTGCCACGTCGGTGGACTCCTCCGGCACGATCGCGATCATGCCGACGCCCATGTTCAGGGTCTTCTCCAGCTCGAGCCGCTCGACCTGGCCGGTCCTGCCGACGAGGTCGAAGATCGGTGCCGGAGTCCAGGTGGAGCGGTCGACGATCGCGTGCAGGTCGTCCGGGATGACGCGGGCGAGGTTCGCGGCCAGGCCGCCACCGGTGATGTGCGAGAAGGCGTGCACGTCCGTCGTGCGCGTCAGCGCCAGGCAGTCCAGCGAGTAGATCTTGGTGGGCTCCAGCAGCTCCTCGCCGAGGGTGCGGCCGAACTCCTCGATCCGCGCCTCCAGCGACAGGCCGGCCTGGTTCAGCAGGACGTGCCGGACGAGCGAGTACCCGTTCGAGTGAAGACCGGAGGCCGCCATGGCGATCACCGCGTCACCCGTACGGATGCGATCCGGGCCCAGCAGCCGGTCGGCCTCCACGACGCCCGTACCGGCGCCGGCGACGTCGAAGTCGTCCGGGCCGAGGAGTCCGGGGTGTTCGGCCGTCTCGCCGCCCACGAGGGCGCAACCGGCGAGCACACAGCCCTCGGCGATGCCCTTGACGATCGCGGCGACCCGCTCGGGGTGGACCTTGCCGACGCAGATGTAGTCGGTCATGAACAGCGGCTCGGCGCCGCACACCACGATGTCGTCCATGACCATCGCGACCAGGTCGTGGCCGATGGTGTCGTACACGCCCAGCTGCCGCGCGATGTCGACCTTGGTGCCGACGCCGTCCGTGGCGGAGGCGAGCAGCGGGCGCTCGTAGCCCTTAAGGGCGGAGGCGTCGAAGAGGCCGGCGAATCCGCCGAGGCCGCCGAGGACCTCGGGGCGCTGCGTCTTCTTCACCCACTCCTTCATGAGCTCCACGGCGCGGTCGCCCGCCTCGATGTCGACACCGGCAGCCGCGTAGGAAGCACCGGCAGAGGGGCCCGTCGCGGAAGGCGACTGATCAGAGACAGAAGACATTGCCTGGGATCTTTCGGGTTGGTTTCTACGAGGCTTACGGGCGACGGATCGCGTCGGCCGCGGCCGTGGCTGCGGGACCCGCGGCCAGTTCGGTCTCCAGGAGCTGCTTGCCGAGCAGCTCGGGGTCCGGGAGCTCCATCGGGTACTCGCCGTCGAAGCAGGCGCGGCACAGGTTCGGCTTGGCGATCGTGGTCGCCTCGATCATGCCGTCGATGGAGATGTATGCCAGGGAGTCGGCGCCCAGCGAGGTGCCGATCTCGTCGATGGTCATGCCGTTGGCGATGAGCTCGGCGCGGGTGGCGAAGTCGATGCCGAAGAAGCAGGGCCACTTCACGGGGGGCGAGGAGATCCGGATGTGGACCTCGGCGGCGCCCGCCTCGCGGAGCATGCGCACCAGGGCGCGCTGGGTGTTGCCGCGCACGATCGAGTCGTCGACGACGACCAGGCGCTTGCCCTTGATGACTTCCTTCAGCGGGTTCAGCTTCAGGCGGATGCCGAGCTGGCGAATGGTCTGTGAGGGCTGGATGAAGGTCCGGCCCACGTACGCGTTCTTCACGAGACCCGCACCGAAGGGGATGCCGGACGCCTCCGCGTAGCCGATGGCGGCCGGAGTACCGGATTCCGGGGTCGCTATCACCAGGTCGGCCTCGACCGGGGCTTCCTTGGCGAGCTTGCGGCCCATCTCCACGCGGGAGAGGTAGACGTTCCGGCCGGCGATGTCGGTGTCCGGGCGGGCCAGGTACACGTACTCGAAGACACAGCCCTTGGGCTTCGCATCCGCGAATCGCGAGGTACGGAGGCCGTTCTCGTCGATGGCGATGAACTCGCCCGGCTCGATCTCGCGGACATAGGCGGCGCCGCAGATGTCGAGGGCGGCGGACTCGGAGGCGACGACCCAGCCGCGCTCCAGGCGGCCGAGGACCAGCGGGCGGACGCCCTGCGGGTCGCGCGCCGCGTAGAGGGTGTGCTCGTCCATGAAGACGAGCGAGAAGGCGCCCTTGACCTGCGGAAGGACCGTGTGGGCGGCCTCCTCGATGGTCAGCGGCTTGCCGTCCTCGTCGATCTGGGCCGCGAGCAGCGCGGTCAGCAGGTCGGTGTCGTTGGTGGCCGCGACGCGCGGGGTGCGGCCGCCCTCCTGCTTGGGCAGGTCGGCGACCATCTCGGCGAGCTGCGCCGTGTTGACCAGGTTGCCGTTGTGGCCGAGCGCGATGGAGCCGTGCGCGGTGGCACGGAACGTCGGCTGGGCGTTCTCCCACACGGAGGCGCCGGTGGTCGAGTAGCGGGCGTGACCGACCGCGATGTGACCCTGGAGCGAACCGAGCGAGGTCTCGTCGAAGACCTGGGACACGAGGCCCATGTCCTTGAAGACGAGGATCTGGGAGCCGTTGCTGACCGCGATTCCCGCGGATTCCTGACCTCGATGCTGGAGGGCGTAGAGCCCGAAGTAAGTGAGCTTGGCGACCTCTTCACCGGGAGCCCAGACTCCGAAGACGCCGCAAGCGTCCTGGGGGCCTTTCTCGCCGGGGAGCAGATCATGACTGAGTCGACCGTCACCACGTGGCACGGCTCCGAGTGTAGGCGAGATCGACCACTGGTCCGAATTGGGGATACGTGCCGGTATTGGATCACCGCTCGGCGACAGCCTTGGCGCTTTCTCCGTTTTCGCTGGTCAGCGTGAGGGTTCGGTGATCCAACTCGTAGGTCGCCGTGCCGTCGAAGAAGCGCAGGAGGCTCTTCTCCGTATGCATGAGTGAGGTGTCGCACATCATTCGGGTGGTGGACGGGGCGCCCAGGGTGATATGTCCGTCGCGCACCGTGGCCTTCGCGGTGACGTGGTTGCAGCCCAGACTGCCCGTGACCTTGCGGGACTTCTCGTCGAACGTGAGGTGCGGGGGCTCCTTCTGCTGCTGCGGCAGGCTCGTCATCGTGCCGTCGGCACCGAGGGCCGTGATTGTCCACTTCGTCCCGTACAGAGGGGCGTCCTTCTCCTTGGTCAGGTGGATGCGGTCGCCGTCGCCGGTGGTGAGCGTCAGGCCGTCGTCCGCGGTCCGGACCGTGAGGGAGTGGTCGTTGAGGGTGCGGGCGAGGGCGCGCTCGAAGGACATGCGCCGCTCGTCGCAGGCCATGAGGGTCTGGCGGGCGTCGGTCAGCCTGATGTGGCCGTCCGTGACGGTGGCCTTCGCGCCGAACTGGTTGCAGCCGTAGTTGCCCTCGGCGGTGCCGTCCTCGTCGATGCGGACGGCGGCGTCCGCGGGCGCGTCCCGGGTGGTGCCGTCCACGGTGACGCTGTCCACCTTCCAGTGGACGCCCGACACTCCCGAGGACGCCACGGAAGCGCTGCCCGTGTCGCTGCCGCACGCCATGACGAGCGGCAGCACGGTCAGGACGGCGAGGGTGAGTCGCTGTTTGTCCATGCCGATGGGACGGGAGGGACGGGAGACCGGTTCCCCGGCCGGGCCGCAGGGCTCACCCCATGAGAGGCAGCAGCCCGCTCAGATCCGCCCGTTCGCCACTGGCGCTGACCTGGGCCTTCTCGACCGCGTCCGGCCAGGTGACCCGCCCGGTCGCGAGCCGGAACCAGGTCTGCGGGTCGGTCTCGACGACGTTCGGCGGGGTGCCGCGGGTGTGCCGCGGACCCTCGATGCACTGCACCACGGCGTACGGCGGGATCCGCACCTCGGTGGAGCCGCCGGGCGCCTTCGTGGCCAGGGCGTCGGCGAGGAGCCGGGTGCAGGCGGCGAGGGCCTGCCGGTCGTACGGCACGTCGAGGCCCGGGACGGCGGCGTTCAGGTCGTCGGTGTGGACGACGAGTTCGACGGTGCGGGTGACCAGGTAGTCGGCGAGGGGCAGGGCACCGACGTTGGTTTCGAGGAGACGGATGCCGGTGTGCTCGTCGAGGAGCCGGGTGAGGCTCTGCTCGACGTCGGCCAGGTAGGCGTCGAGGTCCGCGTGCTGCTCGACGAGCTTCCGGGTGAACTCGTCGATGGCCGCGGAGTTGGCGAAGGTCGCGAACGCCCAGTCCAGCAGCACGGCGTCCTGCTTCGCCGGCTCGGGCTTGTCGAGCCCCCGGTGCACTGCGGTGACCGCCATCGCGATGTGCGCGACCAGCTCTCGTACGGTCCACTCGCCCAGCCTGGTGGGAAGCGTCAACTGCTCGGGGGTCAGGGTGCGCACGGCCTCGCGTACGTTCCCGAACTGGGCCTCGACGGCCTTGCGGATCTTGACGGGATCGTAGGTACGGGCGCGTTTCTTGGCCGGAGGCATGGCGGTGAGCCTAGTCGGCGCGGAGGTCGAGGCGGGGGTCGCCGGCTTCTCGTAGCCGTAGGACAGGGGCATGGCGTGGATCTGGGGCTTTCCGGCGCGGACATCACGCCCTGCGCGCGTAGTCCCCGAGGCCGTTCTCCACCAACGCGAAGGCGCGCTCGGCGCGTTCGGGAGCGTGGGCGGCGAGCGTGTCGACCGACTCGCCGGCGTCGATGAGGCGGTAGTGCTCCTCGATCAGGGCGTTGCGCGCGGCGCTGATCATGGCGGCGGCCACCGTGGCGAGCATCAGGTCGCCGGTCTCCTCGGCGAGGTGCGCGGCCAGGTCCCTCGTGCCCTTCTGCGCAGCCAGGAAGGCACGTTCCATCAGGACCGGGGTCCCCATGACGAGTTCGCGCAGCTGGCGGACGAACACCTCGTTGGCCAGGCCGACCGCCGGATCGCGGGCCTCGGCCATCTCCAGGAACTGCCGGCGTACGGCATCCACCGCGGACTCTCCGGGCTTCCGCTCGCGCACCGCCCGGGCCGCGTCGCCGAAGTGATCCTCCATCGGCCGGAAGACCAAGTCCTCCTTGGTACCGAAGTAGTTGAAGACGGTCATCTTGGAGACGTCGGCCGCGTCCGCGATCTCCTGCACCGACACGTTGTGGAAGCCGCGCTCGACGAAGAGGGCGATCGCGGTGCGGACGATCCGCCGGGCCGTCTCCAGCTTCTTGCGCTCGCGCAGTCCCATCACTTCGGTCACGCGCTCACTGTACCAAGGCGAAATTTAATCCTGGATGAAAGATTGCCCAGGATGAAACATTGACTCGGTACAGACTCCCCCTGCATGGTGGTGGCCATGACCGAGACCCAGCGCAAAATCGGCTTCGCCGTCTGCCTCGTCACGATCGTCCTGGCCCTGCTGGACATGCAGATCGTGTCCGCGGCCACCGTCCCGATCGTCCGGGACCTCGACCCCGCCCACGGCATCGACAAGATCCCGTGGCTGGTCAGCGCCTATGCGCTCGCCTCGGCCGCGATGCTGCCGCTGTACGGCAAGCTCTGCGACGTCTTCGGCCCCAAGCGCGTCTTCACCGCCGCGATCGCCACCTTCCTGCTCGGCTCCGCGCTGTGCGGCGCCGCCCAGTCGATGACCCAGCTCATCGCGGCCCGCGCCCTCCAGGGCCTCGGCGGCGGCGGACTGATGAGCATCACGATGGTCGTGATCGCCCACCTCAAGGGGCCGGGGGAGAAGGACGCCGACAAGAGCACCAACATGGGCGGGCTCGTCGCCGGCGGCGCGATGGCGGTCGGCCCCTGGATCGGCGGCCTGCTGGCGGACCATGCGAGCTGGCGCTGGATCTTCTACGTCAACCTGCCGATCGGCCTCGCGGTCCTCGCCACCGCCGCCTTCGCCCTGCACCTCCCCGAGCACCACATCCGCCGCCCCCTGGACTACTTGGGCGCCGGACTCGCCGCCGCGTTCTCCAGCGCGCTGCTCCTGATGACCGACTGGGGCGGCAAGAAATACGCGTGGACGTCCCCGGAAATCCTCGCCCTGGCCCTCACGACCGTCGTGACACTCGCCCTCTTCCTGTGGCGCCAGTTCCAGGCACCCGAACCGGTGCTCCCGCTCTCCCTGTTCAAGGTCCGCGAACTGCGCCTGGCCTTCGCCGTCCAGGCGATCCTGGGCGGCGCGATGATGTGCGCGATCTACTACGTCCTCATCTATCTGCAGGTCGCGCGCGGTATCGCCAGCTCCTCGGCGGGCCTGTACCTGGTGCCGTTGGCGGTCGGCCTTGCGGCGTCCGGTCTGCTCACCGGCCCGCTCACCGCGCGCGGCTGGTCGGCGCGGACCTTCACGATCAGCGGTACGGCGACCACCGCCCTCGCCTTCGCACTGCTCGCCACGACGACCGGCCCGCACACCTCCCTCTGGCTGATCCGCGGCGAACTCCTGCTGGCCGGCGCCGGGTTCGGCCAACTCGTCGGCCAGCTGATCCTGCTCGTCCAGCACTCCGCCCCACGCCACCAGCTCGGCGTCGCCACCACGTCGATCCGCTTCTTCCAGACCCTCGGCAACGCCCTGGGCACCGCCGTCTTCGGCACCATCCTGGCCCGCCTGTACGCCGCCCACGGCCCCGGCGGCGACATCACCGCCCTCGCCCGCCTGACCGACCCGGCCCACACCGCCGGCATCCACGCCTTCGTCGACGCGACCCAGGTGGTGTTCTGGGGCGGGGCCGCGCTGATGGCCATAGCCGCACTGTTGGCGCTGCGACTGCCCAAGTCCGCCGATCAGAAGGACAGTTCGGCCCCGCCCCGGGAGCCCGAGCCGGTCCCGGCCTGAGACATGACGAAGGCCCCGCCCGTGGGAACGGGCGGGGCCTTCAGAGCCGTACCGGCGACTACGCCAAAAGCGCCGGGATGGTCTCCTCGTGCGCCGTGCGCAGCTCCTCCAGGGAGAGCTCGAACTCGCCCTGGAGCTCGACCGTCTCGCCGTCGACGACACCGATGCGGGTGACCGGGAGACCCCGGGCGCCGCACATGTCGTTGAAGCGGAGCTCCTCCGAGCGCGGCACGGCGACGACCGCACGCCCCGCCGACTCGGAGAAGAGGAGCGTGAAGGCGTCGAGCCCGTCCGGTACGACCAGACGCGCGCCCTTGCCGCCGAGCAGCGCCGACTCCACGACCGCCTGGATCAGACCGCCGTCGGAGAGGTCGTGCGCGGAGTCGATCATGCCGTCGCGGGAGGCGGAGATCAGGATCTCGCCGAGCAGGCGCTCGCGCTCCAGGTCGACCTTCGGGGGCAGGCCGCCGAGGTGGTCGTGCACGACCTGCGACCAGGCCGAACCGCCGAACTCCTCGCGGGTGTCGCCGAGGAGGTAGAGCAGCTGTCCCTCCTCCTGGAAGGCGACCGGCGTGCGACGTGCGACATCGTCGATAACGCCCAGGACCGCGACCACCGGGGTCGGGTGGATGGCGACCTCGCCCGTCTGGTTGTAGAGCGAGACGTTGCCGCCGGTCACCGGGGTGCCCAACTGCTGGCAGGCGTCGGCGAGTCCGCGGATGGCCTCCGCGAACTGCCACATCACGGCCGGGTCCTCGGGCGAACCGAAGTTCAGGCAGTCGGAGACGGCAAGCGGCTTGGCGCCGGTCGTCGCCACGTTCCGGTACGCCTCGGAGAGGGCCAGCTGCGCGCCCGCGTACGGGTCGAGCTTGGCGTAGCGCCCGTTGCCGTCGGTCGCGATGGCGACGCCGAGCCCGGACTCCTCGTCGATGCGGATCATGCCGGAGTCCTCGGGCTGGGCGAGGACGGTGTTGCCCTGCACGAAGTGGTCGTACTGCGAGGTGATCCACTTCTTGGAGGCCTGGTTGGGAGACGCCACCAGCTTCAGGACCTGGTCCTTCAGCTCGGCCGAACTCGCGGGCCGCGCAAGCTTGTTGGCGTCGTCCGCCTGCAGGGCGTCCTGCCACTCCGGGCGGGCGTACGGGCGCTCGTAGACCGGGCCGTCGTGCGCGACGGTCCGCGGGTCGACGTCGACGATCTTGCCGCCGTGCCAGTAGATCTCGAGGCGGTCGCCGTCGGTGACCTCGCCGATGACGGTGGCGATGACGTCCCACTTGTCGCAGATCTCGAGGAACCGGTCGACCTTCTCCGGCTCGACGACCGCGCACATGCGTTCCTGCGACTCGCTCATGAGGATTTCCTCGGGCGAGAGAGTCGAGTCGCGCAGCGGTACGTCGTCCAGCGTCACGCGCATGCCGCCGGAGCCGTTGGACGCCAACTCGCTGGTGGCGCAGGAGAGTCCGGCCGCGCCGAGGTCCTGGATGCCGACGACCAGCTTCTCGGCGAAGGCCTCCAGGGTGCACTCGATGAGGAGCTTCTCCTGGAAGGGGTCGCCGACCTGCACGGCGGGACGCTTCGACGGCTTGGCGTCGTCGAAGGTCTCGGAGGCCAGGATGGACGCACCGCCGATGCCGTCACCGCCCGTACGAGCCCCGTACAGGATGACCTTGTTGCCCGCGCCGGAGGCCTTCGCGAGGTGGATGTCCTCGTGCCGCATCACACCGATGGCACCGGCGTTGACCAGCGGGTTTCCCTGGTAGCAGGCGTCGAAGACGACCTCGCCGCCGATGTTGGGCAGGCCCAGGCAGTTGCCGTAGCCGCCGATGCCGGCGACGACGCCCGGGAGGACGCGCTTGGTGTCGGGGTGGTCGGCCGCACCGAACCGCAGCGGGTCCACGACCGCGACCGGCCGCGCCCCCATCGCGATGATGTCGCGCACGATGCCGCCGACGCCGGTGGCCGCGCCCTGGTAGGGCTCGACGTACGACGGGTGGTTGTGCGACTCGACCTTGAAGGTGACCGCGTAGCCCTGGCCGACGTCCACGACACCGGCGTTCTCACCGATGCCGACGAGCAGCGCGTCGCTCTGCGGGGCCTTCTCGCCGAACTGGCGCAGATGCACCTTCGACGACTTGTAGCTGCAGTGCTCGGACCACATGACGGAGTACATCGCGAGCTCGGCACCGGTGGGCCGGCGGCCGAGGATCTCCACGACCCGCTCGTACTCGTCCTTCTTCAGGCCGAGTTCGGCCCAGGGCAGCTCGACGTCGGGGGTCCCGGCCGCGTGCTCGACCGTGTCCAGAGGCGTCCGGCTCATGCGTTGACCAGCTTCTTGAGGATCGAGGTGAAGAAGGGGAGGCCGTCGGTGCGCCCGGACCCGATGAGGGGCTCCACAGCGTGCTCCGGGTGCGGCATGAGGCCTACGACGTTGCCGGCCTCGTTGGTGATGCCGGCGATGTCCCGCAGCGAGCCGTTCGGGTTGAAGTCGACGTAGCGGAACGCCACCCGGCCCTCACCCTCGAGCTTGTCGAGGGTGTACTCGTCGGCGACGTACCGGCCGTCCATGTTCTTCAGCGGGATGAAGATCTCCTGGCCGGACTCGTAGTCGGCGGTCCAGGAGGTCTCCGCGTTCTCCACCCGCAGCTTCTGGTCACGGCAGATGAAGTGCAGATGGTCGTTGCCGAGCATCCCGCCCGGAAGGAGGTGGGCCTCGGTGAGGATCTGGAAGCCGTTGCAGATACCGAGGACCGGAAGCCCTGCCTTGGCCTGCTCGATGACCGTCTCCATCACCGGCGAGAAGCGGGAGATGGCGCCGGCCCGCAGATAGTCGCCGTAGGAGAAACCGCCGGGAAGCACCACGGCGTCGACCTGGTGGAGGTCCTTGTCCTTGTGCCAGAGGGCGACCGGCTCTGCGCCCGCGAGGCGGATCGCGCGCTGGGTGTCCCGGTCGTCGAGGCTTCCGGGGAAAGTGACGACGCCAATACGAGCGGTCACTTCGCGGCCTCCGCGACTTCCTCCACCTTGACGGTGAAGTCCTCGATCACGGTGTTGGCGAGGAAGGATTCCGCAAGATCGTGGATGCGGGCGAGAGCGGTCTCGTCGACCGGCCCGTCAACTTCCAGTTCGAATCGCTTTCCCTGACGTACATCGGAGATGCCTTCGAAACCCAGTCGCGGCAGTGCGCGCTGCACCGCCTGGCCCTGGGGGTCGAGGATCTCCGGCTTGAGCATGACGTCGACTACGACGCGTGCCACGGGCACTCCCGGTGGTGTGGTGCTGAGCAGGTCCCTGCAGGTGTCTTCAGACTACCCGCACAAAATTTCTACGCGAGTAGAGTTGTAGGAAAGTACGTGACGGCCGTCACGATCCGGTATCGGACGGGGGTCTTCACGAAAAGTTCAGGGAAAGATCCCGGATCGATGCCTCAGAGCTATTGCGCGGGTGACACGCGGGGAGATTTAGTCGGGCTTCACATTGCAATGCCGGGCACTGTACAAATGAATTGCCAATAGCCGATACTTTGCCCATTAACTGGCGGACAGTCGACATCTCCGCATCTCCAGGACGTCGTGGCACGTCATCGCAGATTGAGATGTCGCACGAAGGGACCGATATTCGTGGCGCAGAAGGTCGTGGTCACTCTCTTTGACGACATCGACGGCTCGGAAGCGGCGGAAACGATCGCCTTCGGACTCGACGGCAAGTCGTACGAGATCGACCTGAATCAAGCCAATGCCAAGAACCTCCGCAAGGCGCTCGCGCCCTACGTGGAGGCCGGCCGCAAGCGGTCGAAGTCGGGCAAGACGTACCGGCAGACGGAGGTCGCCCCCGACCCGGCGGCCGTCCGCGCCTGGGCCCAGGCCAACAAGATGGACGTCCCGGCCCGTGGCCGTATCCCCAAGAAGGTCTACGAGGCGTTCAGCGCAGCGCAGTAGGCGCCCTCGGGCCCGCCTCGGCCGACGACCGGTCAGCCGCCCCTCGGCAGAACCGACTTGCGTTGCACCCCACCTGGTCAGCTAGAGTCTGGAGCACGCCGCGGGGCGAGGCCGAAAGGCCCAGCTCACGGAGTACATGCGGGTGTAGTTCAGTAGTAGAACATCCCCCTTCCAGGGGGAAGGCGCAGTGTGCAATTCCTGTCACCCGCTCTGCACCACCAGTCCTGGCCACTGTTGTGGATCAGGTAGGCTGGTGCTCGCGCCGATCGGTGGGAGCCGGTCGGAGGCAATGCGGACGTAGCTCAGTTGGTAGAGCGCAACCTTGCCAAGGTTGAGGTCGCGAGTTCGAGCCTCGTCGTCCGCTCAGATTGAAGGCCCCAGTCTTATGACTGGGGCCTTCGTCGTGTTCGGTGTTCTTCGGTGTTCGGCATGAGCCCCTCTGACATTTGTCATGTCGAGTGATGACAGCGCGCACTGCTGCCGGGTCCCGGTCGCCGGGACGCTGAAGTCATGGACACCAACGAACACGAACACGTGATTGAGGTCACTGACCTGCGGCGTGTGTACGGGGGCGGGTTCGAGGCGGTGCGCGGAATCACTTTCTCCGTGGGCCGCGGCGAGATCTTCGCGCTGCTCGGCACCAACGGCGCCGGCAAGACGTCGACGGTCGAGCTGCTGGAGGGGCTCGCGCCGCCGGCCGGGGGGCGGGTGCGGGTGCTCGGGCACGATCCGTACGAGGAGCGGGCCGCCGTACGGCCCCGTACCGGAGTCATGCTGCAGGAGGGCGGCTTTCCGTCCGAGCTGACCGTCGCCGAGACCGCGCGGATGTGGGCGGGCTGCGTGAGCGGGGCGCGGCCGGAGCACGAGGCGCTGGCGCTCGTCGGGCTGACGGGGAAGGCCGACGTACGGGTCAAGCAGTTGTCCGGAGGTGAGCGACGGCGCCTGGACCTGGCGCTCGCGCTGCTCGGCGAGCCTGAGGTGCTGTTCCTGGACGAGCCCACGACCGGGCTCGACGCCGAAGGGCGCCGGGACACCTGGGAGTTGGTGCGGGCGCTGCGCGACACGGGGACCACGGTGCTGCTCACCACGCACTACCTGGAGGAGGCGGAGGGCCTCGCGGACCGGCTCGCGATCCTGCACGACGGGCGCATCGCGGCGACCGGGACGCCGGCCGAGGTGACCGCCGGCCGGCCCTCGCGGATCTCCTTCCGGCTGCCCGACGGCTACTTCCTCGGGGACCTGCCGCCGCTCGGTGAGCTGGGGGTGTGCGGGCACGAGGTGGACGGGAACGTCGTACTGCTGCGGACGCGGGAGTTGCAGCGGACGGCCACCGGGCTGCTGGTGTGGGCCGAGCGGGCGCGGGTGGAGCTGCGGGGGCTCGACGTGCGGTCGGCCTCGCTGGAGGAGACGTTCCTGGGGATCGCACGGGAGCAGGAGGTGGCGGTATGAGTGCCCTCGTCCTCGCTCCGGTCAGCCGGCGGCTGCGTGCCCTGGCCCGGGCGGAACTCACCCTGCTCGGGCGCAACCGGAGCGCGGTGATCACGGCGCTGCTCATGCCGCTCGCGCTGCCGTTCAGCGTGCGGCCCGCCCTCGACCAGATGGATCTCGAGGACACCGGCCTGAACCTCGGCACGGTGATGCTGACGGCGGCGATCGGCTTCTCCTTCCTGTTCTGCGTGTACACGTCCCTGGTGAGCGCCTTCGTCGCCCGCCGCGAGGAACTCGTCCTCAAAAGGCTGCGGACCGGCGAACTCGGCGACCCCGAGATCCTCGCCGGCACCGCACTGCCCGCCGTGTGCCTCGGCCTCGCCCAGGCTCTGGTGCTGTCGGCCGGCTGCGTGCTGCTCGTCGACGCGGGCGCGCCGCGGGCGCCGTATCTGACCGTGCTCGGGGTCCTGTTGGGCCTGGTGCTGTGCGCCGCGCTCGCCGCGATCACCGCGTCCTTCACCAGGACCGTGGAGAGTGCCCAGGTCACCGCGTTGCCCTTGGTGCTCGTGTCCATGGTCGGCTCGGGCATCGCGATCCCCGTCGAGGTCCTGCCCGACCGGTTCGCCTCCGTCTGCGAACTCCTCCCGCTCTCCCCCGCGATCCGGCTCGTCAGCGGCGGCTGGAGCGGCCACCTGAGTGCGTACGAGGCGCTGGGTGCGGTGGCGACCACCCTGGCCTGGACCGTGCTCGCGGTGTTTGCTGTTCGACGGTGGTTCCGGTGGGAGCCGCGGCGGTGACGTACGGGGGACGAACATGAGCCGGACCGACAGCGGCCGGGCGCGTGGCTGGTGGCGGCGCAAGAGCACGCCGGCGAAGGTCGAGACGTACACGCGCTGGTCGTTCCACTTCTTCGGGGTGACCGAGGTCCTGGGGATCGGGCTGCCGGCCGTCGGGGCGCTCGGGCCCGGGCTCGGCGGAGTGCTGCTGGGTCTGGTGGTGGTGCACGCCGTGGCGTGCATGGTGACGGTGTCCCGGGCGCTGGACTGGACGCGGGGGCGGCGCGCGCAGCCCGTGCGGCTGCTGTGGGCGCTCGGCGCCCTCACCGCCGTGATCGCCGTGACGTCGATGGGGATCGCGCAGCACGGACCGGACGGCGACGGCGTGGACGCCACGGCGGGCGGGGTCTTCGGGGTCGTCCTGGTCGTGGCGGCCGGGGTCATCTCGCTCGGCGTGCGCGAACGGCGGCGTGTGTGCGCGATCGTGGGCGGCTTCGCGATCGGCGCGGGGGTCGTGTCGTTCCCGCTGGGCGCCCCTGGGCCCGCCGCCCTGCTCACCACGCTCGGCGTGCTCCTCGGTGCCGGATTCCTCGCCTTCACCGCGGCCTTCTCCGTCTGGCTGCTCAACGCCGTCTACGAACTCGACGAGGCCCGCGACACCCGCGCCCGCCTCGCCGTCGCCGAGGAACGGCTGCGGTTCGGGCGGGACATGCACGACGTGATGGGGCGCAACCTGGCCGTCATCGCGCTGAAGAGCGAGCTCGCCGTGCAGCTGGCGCGGCGCGGACGGCCCGAGGCGGTGGAGCAGATGGTCGAGGTGCAGCGGATCGCGCAGGAGTCGCAGCGGGAGGTGCGGGAGGTCGTACGGGGATATCGGGAGGCCGACCTCGGGGTCGAACTCGCCGGGGCGCAGGGGGTGTTGAGCGCGGCCGGGATCCGCTGCGAGGTGAGCGGGGAGGCTGCCGGGCTGGACGTCGAGGTGCAGTCGGCGTTGGGGTGGGTGGTGCGGGAGGCGACGACGAATGTGCTGCGCCACGGGGACGCTGTGCAATGTGACATATCACTGAGGGTCGACGAGGAGCGTGTGGTGCTGACCGTGGAGAACGACGGCGCGTCGGACGCCCCGGGTACCGGCGGGTCCGGGCTGGCCGGGCTGCGGGAGCGGCTGTCGGCGGTGGGCGGGACCCTGGAGGCGGGCCCCGTCGGCCAGGACGCGTTCCGGGTGACGGCCGCGGTGTCCCTGCGCGTGGGAGAGGTCACGGCATGACGGCTCCGGTACGCCTGCTGCTCGCCGACGACGAGCACCTGATCCGGGGCGCGCTCGCCGCGCTGCTCGCGCTGGAGGACGACCTCGTGGTCGTGGCCCAGGCGGCTTCCGGTCCCGAGGCACTGGCGATGGCGATGGCGCACCAGCCGGACGTGGCCGTGCTCGATCTGCAGATGCCGGGGGCCGACGGTGTGAAGGTCGCCACATCCCTGCGGTCCGAACTGCCCGGCTGCCGGGTACTGATCGTCACCAGCCACGGACGGCCCGGGCATCTGAAGCGGGCGCTCGCGGCGGGTGTGCGCGGGTTCGTCCCGAAGACGGTCAGCGCGCAGCGGCTCGCGGAGATCATCCGCACGGTGCATGCCGGGAACCGGTACGTCGACCCCGAGTTGGCCGCCGACGCGATCGCCTCCGGGGACTCGCCGCTCACCGCGCGGGAGGCCGAGGTGCTGGAACTCGCCGCCGACGGCGCGCCCGTCGCGGAGATCGCCGAGCGGGCCGCACTGTCGCAGGGGACCGTACGGAACTACCTGTCGTCGGCCGTCTCGAAGCTCGGGGCGGAGAACCGTCACGCGGCGGTGCGGCTCGCACGCGAGCGGGGTTGGGTATAGTTGGCGTCGCGCCACGGCGCACTGCGGACGTAGCTCAGTTGGTAGAGCGCAACCTTGCCAAGGTTGAGGTCGCGAGTTCGAACCTCGTCGTCCGCTCTCTTCTCGAAGGCCCCGGTCGTCCGACCGGGGCCTTCGTCGTGCGTACGGTCAGCTCCAGCTCGTGCCCGTCAGGCGCTCGTACGCCTCCACGTACTTGCCCCGCGTCGCGTCCACGACCTCCTGGGGCAGCGGCGGCGGGGGCTGCTCGCTCCTGCGGTCCCAGCCGGAGGCCGGCGAGGTCAGCCAGTCGCGCACGAACTGCTTGTCGTACGACGGCTGCGCGCGGCCGGGCTGCCACTGGTCGGCCGGCCAGAAGCGGGAGGAGTCCGGGGTGAGGACCTCGTCCGCGATGACCAGCTGCTCCGCCTCGAAGCCGAACTCGAACTTGGTGTCCGCGAGGATGATCCCGCGGTCGCGGGCGATGTCGCGGGCCCGGGAGTAGACGGCGAGGGTCGCCTGGCGGAGCTGGGCGGCGGTGTCCGCGCCGACCTGGCGGGCCACCTCCTCGTAGGAGACGTTCTCGTCGTGCTCGCCGACCGCGGCCTTGGTGGCCGGGGTGAAGATCGGGGCCGGGAGTTCGCTGCCGTCGACCAGGCCCTCGGGGAGGGCGAGTCCGCAGACGGTGCGGGACTCGTCGTACTCGACCAGGCCGGAGCCAGTGAGGTAGCCGCGGGCGACGCACTCGACCGGGACCATCTGGAGCGACTTGCAGACCGTGGTGCGGCCCGCCCAGTCGGCGGGGGCACCGGGGGGCAGTTCGGTGCTCAGGACATGGTGGGGGACCAGGTCGGCGAGCTGGTCGAACCACCACAGGGAGAGCTGGGTGAGGATGCGGCCCTTGTCGGGGATCTCGGTCGGCAGCACCCAGTCGTAGGCGGACATGCGGTCGCTGGCGACCATCACGAGGTCGCCGGCCTCGTTCTGGTACAGCTCGCGCACCTTGCCGGTGTGCAGGTGCACCAGGCCCGGAACCTGAATCGGCTCGGGCTTTTCTACGAATCCGGACACGGTTCCTCCCCGTGGTGATGACCAAGTGGGTCGATTCTCCCGTATGGCGGGGATCGGCCTTGGTGGGGGGTGGGCTTGAGCTGCGTGGATCTTGTGTGTGCACGAGAGCTCAGTCACGTTTGCAGATGCGGTCCAGCAGGTTTGCCGTGGCGCGCTGCACCCGTGTGTCGACGTGGCCCGGACGGTCCAGGCACGGGGACCAGGCGAACGTCCCGGACGCGAAGACCAGGGCCCCGGACGGGGCGCGGTACAGGGACGTCTCCTGGTGGCGGAGGGCGCCCTCGGCGTCGGCGTACGGGGAGTGGGCGAGCAGGATGCGGTCCTCGTGCTCGGGCAGCGGGGTGCGCGGGAAGTAGCGGTCCGCCTCGCCCGCGACCAGGCCGTCGATCTCGTCGCCCTCGTGGGCGCCCGTCGCCTCCCACAGCCAGTGGCCGGCGTTGCGGACGATCAGCGGGTGGGGGTCGGGGACCCGGCCCGCGTACTGGATGCCGACCAACTGCTGTTCAGGGCGGTCGACTTCGCGCCACAGCACGGGTTTGCCGGGGCCCCTGCGTTTGCGGCAGGTGAGCAGGCGGTCCGGGACGCCGGACGGGGACGGACCCAACTCCACCTGCCAGTACATGGTGTTGGCGGAGAGGAAGACGAGGGACGTGCCGTGTTCGCGGGCGAGCTCGACGGTGCGGCGCATGTTGGCCGACCAGTACTCGTCGTGTCCCGGGAAGACCAGGCCGCGGTAGCGGGTGGGGTCCACGTGGCCGGCGTGCAGGTCGCGGGCGTCGGCGTAGGCGAGGTCGTAGCCGTAGCGCTCGGCCCAGCGGATGAAGTCGTAGGCGTGGCCGACGTGGAGGGGGAGGCCCGCGCCGGCGTACGGGCGGTCGAAGGAGACCGTGGTCGCCGCGTCGGACTCGCCCAGCAGCCGGCCCTGTTCGTCCCAGGCGTGGTAGAGGCTCGCGCCCGTGCGGCCGTCCTCCGGGTAGAGGTTGTAGGCCTGCCAGGTGACGTCGGGCAGGAGCAGGAGCAGGTCCGCGGGGTGGTTGTCGCGGACCGTGAAGGGGATGTGGGAGCGGTAGCCGTCGGCTGTGGTGAGGACGGCTACATACGCCCCGATGCTCCAGTACGACGGGATCTGCAGCCGCCAGGACAGCCACCAGTGGTGGCAGGAGACCGTGCGGTCGGCGGCCAGCGGTGAGGGCTGGACGATGCCGGAGAGGCGGGGGCTGGTGGTGATCTTGGAGGCGCCGTCACCGCCGTAGTGGCCGATGCGGTAGACGTCGACGCTGAATTCCTGGGGCGGGTCGACCGTGATGTGGAAGTCGACGGCCTCGCCGGGGGCCACGGCGCCGGTGGAGATGAAGCCCTTGATCTGGCGACGAACGTCGTCCGCGGAGCGGGGGCCTCCGCCGGCGCGCGGGGCCGGGACGCGGGGGGTGGGGGTGTTCGGGGTGCCGCCCGCGGACGGCTGCTGGGGGGCGTCCACGTACCAGGGGACCACCTGGCCGGTGTCGTCGAAGTACGTCTCGCTCCCGCGGAGCCAGGGGACGGGGCCCTGACCGAAGGGGTCGGTCACGGCGTGCGCCAGCGCTCCGGATTCCCAGCGGCGGATCTGCTCCGACCCCATGGTGGCTCCCCTCCCTCGATCCCCCGTGGTCGCGTGTTGTGTGCCCGGCGTGTGCCGTAAGCCCTTGCCCTGTGCCCGATCGGTCCCAGCACATCACATTGCGCACGCATGCGGTCACTATTCGTTGCGAATTGGCCGAAAGTGGAATGTGGCGTTCCGCTACCGTCACACCAGCCGGACGGGCTTCTCGGGGCGTATGCCGGACTCGAGCAGCCAGGACCGCAGGGGTGCCGGATCTCCGTCTTCTACGAGGCTGAGGACCCGGGGGGTCAGATCCGTGGCCCGTTCGCCGTTGATGAGGAGGGACGGGCCGTCGAGCCAGTCAAGGCCTGGGGTTGCGCCTGCGGTGTCCATGGCGGCGCAGCAGACCATCGCGGTGACGTGGTCGGCGAGCAACTCACGGGCCGTGCGGGGAGGTTGGAGCGGGAAGAGGGGGAATGTGCCGTCGTCCCAGAGGGCGGTGTCGGGGGCGGTCGGCTCCGCGGGGGTGGCGGTGGCTTCCTCGCGGGCGAGCTCGGCGGTGAGGCCTGCGGCGAGGGCGGCTGAGCGTTCGTTCTCCGGCTCGGGGTCCGTTTCGGCCTCGGCTTCGCCTTCGGCCTCCGTGTTCCCACCCGCACCACCGGTGCTGCCTTCGTCGTCGGCTGCGGGTGGCCCCTGCGGGGCTTCCTCGCCGTCGGCGGCCGCGGGCTCGTCCAGCGTGGCGGCGGCCGGCTCGTCCGCCTCGGCGGCGGGCACCGGCTCGGGCAGGTCAGCGGCTGAGGGCGCAGGTGTCGCGGAGGACGCGGGCCGAGGTGCGCCGGACGCGGCGAGACCGGGTGCGTCAGGAGCTGCGGGCTCGGGGCCCGTGGCTGGCGGCGGAGTCGACAGGTGGTCGAGGATCCGGGAGAGGGTCGGGCCCTCGGGGGTGGGGGGCGCGGGGTCCGGGGTGCGGCTCACGCCCAGGGTGTCCAGGACCCGGTGGAGGCGGGCCGCGTCGGTGCGCCATTTGCGGTCCACGACCTCGTCCGGGTACTCCTCCCAGTTCACCGGGGCCCAGTCGGGGCCGGTCTCGGCCGGGCCGCCGTGAAAGAGGCGGGCGGCGAGGAGCGAGGCCGCCTCGTCCACCGTCCCGGGCTCTTCGAGCAGGTCGCAGGCGGGGCGCTCGCCCAGGCGGGAGGCGAAGCCCTCGGCCAGGCGGTCGCGGCGGGACAGTTCCGTGAGCGCGGCCACGACGCCCGCGTCCAGCCGGGAGGGCCAGCGGCCCATCCGCCAGGCGGGCAGCGCGACGCGGGTCAGCAGGCGGTCCCAGCCGGCGTAGGCCAGGCCCACCTGTTCCTGGGCGACGATCCGGAGGCCGTAATCCACAGCCTGTGCACGCTCGGAGGCCGCGGCCGCAACCCCTCGCTCCATCTGGGTCGCGTGCTCCCGGCAGCTGTTGAGCAGCAGCCGGGCCACCCGGCCGACCCCCGCGCACACCACACGGGTCAGGGGACAGCGGCCGGGCGTGGAGGCGACGGCCACCGCGGCGTCAAGGCCCCGTACGAAGCGGCGGGCCGCGGCTATGTCCGGGTGCGCGGAGGGGCCCGTACCGGCGATGACCGGGGCGAGGACCGCGCGCAGTTCGCCGACCCGCATCCACCACAGGAAGGGGGAGCCGATGACGAGGACCGGGGCGGCGGCGGTGCGGCGGTGCGGGGCGCGGGCGCCCGTTATCTCGTCGCGGCGGTGCTCCGACGGGGGCGGGCCGTGGGCCGGGTGGGTGCGGTCCTCCAGCCAGCTGTCGCAGTCCGGGGTGAGCGCTATCGCGGAGGGGGCCGGGACGTCGAGCCGGTCGGCGAGGTCGCGCACCATCCGGTACAGGTCCGGGGCCGACGCCTCGGCGATCGCGATCGTCGGGGTCACGGCGGGCCGGGCACGGGCCACGACCAGGGCTATGACGCCGGCGGCGAGCAGCACGAGCACGGCGACGGGGGTCACGGCCCAACGGGCCGCATGCCAGAACGACCCCACGAGATGGTCCGTGGAACCGCCGGCCAGCAGCACCACGGCGACGGCCGCGGGCAGCAGGGCCACGGCCAGCGCCCTGCTGCGGATGCGCAGCACGGCGAGGGCCCTCGAGCGCGCTGCCTGCGCGCCCACTTCCACACCCATACCGGTACCGGTCACGACCGGACCTCACCCCCTCCCCAGCTGTCTGGCTGCCCGGCTGTCCTGGTGTTGCTCACTCCCCCACTGTGGCACCCACCACCGACATCGCAATGCCGGTGGGCCAAGTGCCGGACCGCTTGCGCCGCACCCTAGTTGGGGCCCCGGCCCCCGTCAGCCGGATAGGGCATCGGTCACTCGATGGAATGGCTTTGGGGAGAGGTGGATGACGGAAAGCAAAGATCAGGCCCCGGATCCTGAGACGGATCCGGGGCCTGCGGGGTTCATCGGCGTCTGCGGATGAGGGTGCTCGGACGCCCGTACGTACGGGCACTTCGGCGGCCGCCTGTGACGCGGGGGAGGCGCGGTCGGTCAGGCGTCCTGGGCCGCCTTCGCCGCGATGTCCGTGCGGTGCTGGGAGCCGTCGAGGCGGATGCGGGAGACGGCCTGATACGCGCGGTCGCGGGCAGTGGTGAGGTCCTTGCCGGTCGCCGTGACGGACAGGACACGGCCGCCGGCGCTGACGACCGCGTCGCCTGCGTGCTTGGTGCCGGCGTGCAGGACGTAGGCGTGCGGGGCGTCCTGGGCGGCCACCTCGTCGAGGCCGGTGATCGGGTCGCCGGTGCGCGGGGTGCCGGGGTAGTTGTGCGAGGCGAGGACCACGGTGACCGCGGCGTCGTCGCTCCAGCGCAGGGGCTCCAGGTGGGCCAGCGTGCCGTTCGCGGCGCCGAGCAGGACGCCGGCCAGCGGGGTCTTCAGGCGGGCGAGGACCACCTGGGTCTCGGGGTCACCGAAGCGGGCGTTGAACTCGATGACCCGTACGCCGCGCGACGTGATCGCGAGACCGGCGTAGAGCAGGCCGGAGAAGGGGGTGCCGCGGCGGCGCATCTCGTCGACGGTGGGCTGGAGGACGGTCTGCAGGACCTCCTCCACCAGCTTCGGGTCGGCCCACGGGAGCGGGGAGTACGCGCCCATGCCGCCGGTGTTCGGGCCCTCGTCGCCGTCGAGTGCGCGCTTGAAGTCCTGGGCGGGCTGGAGCGGGACGACACTCTCGCCGTCCGTGATGGCGAAGAGCGAGACCTCGGGGCCGTCGAGGAACTCCTCGATGACCACGCGCTCGCAGGAGTTGGCGTGCGCCTTCGCCGCCTCGATGTCGTCTGTGACGACGACGCCCTTGCCGGCGGCGAGGCCGTCGTCCTTGACGACGTAGGGGGCACCGAAGGCGTCGAGTGCCTCGTCGACCTCGTCCGGCATGGTGCAGACGTACGAGCGTGCGGTGGGGACCCCCGCTCCCGCCATGACGTCCTTCGCGAAGGCCTTGGAGCCCTCGAGCTGCGCGGCCTCCTTGGAGGGGCCGAAGACCGGGATGCCCGCCTCGCGCACGGCGTCGGCGACCCCGGCGACGAGGGGTGCCTCCGGGCCTACGACCACGAGGCCGGCGCCGAGCTCCGTGGCGAGCGCGGACACGGCCTTGCCGTCCAGCGCGTCGACCTGGTGCAGCTCGGCGACCTCGGCGATGCCGGCGTTGCCGGGGGCGCAGTGCAGCGCGGTGACGTCGGGGTCGAGGGACAGGGAACGGCACAGGGCGTGTTCGCGGGCGCCGCTACCGATGACGAGGACCTTCACGGGGGTCAGCCTAACCGGCTTCGGGAGTGGTGCTTTGTGCGGGCTGCCGAGGGCAGGGGGGTCGGTGGGCTGTACGTTCCTCCGAACCCGGCCCCCGGTGGTGTCGCGGGCGCCCCCTGGGGGCTCCGCCCCCGGACCGCCGTATCGGCCTGAACGGCCTCGTCCTCAAACGCCGGACGGGCTGCAACACCCCTTACTCGTTCGAGAACTCCTCCATCACCGTCGCCCCCAGCTCGCGCACGATCAGTTCGTGGCCGGAGAGGGCCGACTCGTTGAGGTCGGGGTCGTCGTCCTCGGGGATGTCGTCCTCGGGGGAGACCGGGGGCGGGGGTTCCGGGGCCGTCGGCCGGGGCGCGGTGGTGGAGGGCGCCGGTGCTGACGGGGACGGTGACGTGGGTGCGGGTGAGGAAGGGGGCGGCGGGGATGCGGGGCGCTGCGTCGCCGTACCGCCTCCGTAGCCGCCGGCACCGCCGCCGCTGCCGTAGCCGCCCGGGGTGCCGCCTCCGCCGTAGCCGCCACTGGAGGGGGCGACGGGGGGTGGCGGGGCGGAGCCGCCAGACGGGTCGACGATCGCCTCGATCTTCCACTGCACGCTGAACTGCTCGGCCAGCGCCTGCCGCAGCACGTCCTCGCTGCCGCTGCTCGTGAAGTTGTCGCGGGCGCCCGCGTTGACGAAGCCCAGCTGGAGGGTTGTTCCGTCGAAGCCGGACACCTGCGCGTTCTGGCTGAGCAGGATCCAGGTGAAGCGGCGGCGGTTCTTGACCGCCTCCAGGATGTTCGGCCAGAGCACGCGGGGGTCGAGGCCGCCGCTCGGCGGAGCGTACGACGCGGCGGGTGCGGGCGGTGGCGCCTGGGGGGTGGGCGTGGGGGCCGGTGTTGGTGTCGATGCCGGTGCCGGTGCGCTGGGCGCGGCGGGGGGCTGGCCGGTGCCCGCGGGGGTCGCCGTGGGCCAGCCGCCGGGGCGTCGGCCGCCGCCGGCCGGGGCCGCGGTGGGCCAGGCGCCGGGGGCGGGAGCCGCTGGGGTGGGGGCGGACGGGGGTGTGGGCGGGGACGCGACCGGAGCGGCGGGCTCGGCGGGCGCGGGGGTCGGGGGCGGTGTGGGTGCTGCGGGTGCGGGCCCTTCGGCGGTTGGCGTGGCGGTGCCCGCTCCCGCGGGTGCGGGTGCCATCGGTCCGGACGGCGCCCCTGATGTCCGTACCGCAGCCCTGGCCGCGGCGGGTCCGCCCCCCGGCGGAACCGGCTCGGCGGCCGGACCGGGACCAGGGCCGGGACCAGGGCCGGGACCAGGGGCGGCTCCCGCATGCGCCTCGGGCCCGGGCACGTACCCCATCGCGGGCATGGCGCCGCCCGCGGAGAAGTTCACGCCCCGCTCCAGGCGGTCGAGACGGGCCATCATGGCGCGCTCGTCGCCGTAGGCCGCGGGCAGCAGGACGCGGGCGCAGATCAACTCGAGCTGGAGGCGGGGCGAGTTGGCGCCACGCATCTCGGTCAGGCCCTCGTTGACGAGGTCGGCGGCGCGGCTGAGCTCGGCGGCGCCGAAGGTGCCCGCCTGGGCCTGCATGCGCTCGACGACGTCGGCCGGGGCGTCGATGAGCCCCTTCTCCGCGGCGTCCGGCACGGCGGCGAGGATCACCAGGTCGCGCAGCCGCTCCAGCAGGTCGGCGACGAAGCGGCGCGGGTCGTTGCCACCCTCGATGATGCGGTCGACGACCTCGAAGGCGGCGGCCCCGTCACCGGTGGCGAAGGCCTCGACGACGGAGTCCAGGAGCGGACCGTCGGTGTACCCGAGGAGCGACGTGGCCATGGCATACGTCACACCGTCTTCCCGCGCTCCGGCGAGCAGCTGGTCCATGACGGACATGGAGTCACGCACGGAGCCCGCGCCCGAGCGCACGACCAGTGGAAGCACGCCCTCCTCGACCGCCATGTTCTCCCGCCCGCACACCTCGGCGAGGTATTCGCGCAGCGTCCCCGGAGGCACCAGCCGGAACGGATAGTGATGCGTACGCGACCGGATCGTCCCGATGACCTTCTCGGGCTCGGTGGTCGCGAAGATGAACTTGAGGTGCTCCGGCGGCTCCTCGACGACCTTCAGCAGCGCGTTGAAGCCGGCCGACGTGACCATGTGGGCCTCGTCGATGATGTAGATCTTGTACCGGCTGGCGGCGGGCCCGAAGAAGGCCTTCTCTCGCAGCTCACGCGCGTCGTCCACGCCACCGTGCGAAGCGGCGTCGATCTCGATGACGTCGATGGAACCCGGGCCGTTGCGCGCCAGGTCCTGGCAGGACTGGCACTCGCCGCAGGGCGTCGGCGTGGGCCCCTGCTCGCAGTTCAGGCACCGGGCCAGGATGCGCGCGCTGGTCGTCTTGCCGCACCCGCGCGGCCCGCTGAACAGGTACGCGTGATTGACCCGGTTGTTCCGCAGCGCCTGCTGCAGCGGGTCGGTTACATGCTCCTGCCCGATGACCTCGGCGAACGACTCCGGGCGATAGCGGCGGTACAGCGCGAGAGACGACACGCCTACGAGGTTATAGGCGCCCACTGACAACGCGGACCGCGCGGTTTTTTACCGGCGCCTCTGTATCTCTTACAGCCACTTCGAGCTGCTGCCGAGGGGCCTCGCGCTCCCGGTGATGCTGCCGGGCGGCGCGGCCGCCCAGGCCCTGCGCCGGTGAGACCCGATCCGCGCGGGCGCCCTCAGCACGAACTGGAACTGGATCGGCGGCCTGGCCCTGATCCCACTCGCGGCCTTGGTCACCTTCGGACTGACGCCACCGACGAGACTTCAACGGATCTTCCTCCGCGCGCACCGTCGCGATCTGTCCCCCGCGTCTGCACCGGCAGCACCCGGGCAAGACAAGACCCCCCACGCACCCGCCAGAGCCAACCTACCCTTGCTGCCTTCCGGCCCTGGGGGAGTTCAGTCAGATAGCGCCGCGTGAGGGGCTGAGCCCAAGCGTACCTGATCGCAGGGGGCCCGAACGAGTTCGCAACCACCCCCCCAGGTCATGTAATGTTCCCGGCGGAGGATTCGCCTAGTGGCCTAGGGCGCACGCTTGGAAAGCGTGTTGGGGGCAACCCCTCACGAGTTCGAATCTCGTATCCTCCGCCAGTGCCTCACCGGGCACGTTGTCGAAGGGCCCCACCGTTCGCGGTGGGGCCCTTCGACATGTGTGGTCTCAGTTGCCCGCCAGAGCGGAACGCGGGTGGGTTTCGTACATGCGGACAGCGACGATCAGCCCAGAGGCCCCGGAGTGGGAGCGCCAGGCCGCCGGCGCCGTCCACGCCGAGGTGCGCCAGTTCCTCGACCTCAGCGACCGCCACGCCTCCCGTCTCACCCGCGAGCAGAAGAGCCGCTCGCAACTGAACAGCTCGCGCCCGGTGTACGTCGACGTCGTGAACCCCGCTCTGCACCGGCCCGTGCCGCTGCTGGGCTCCACTCGTACCCACACGGCCTCAGTGGTGGAGGACCTTCTCCTTGGCCTGACGGAACTCCTCATCGGAGATGTCGCCCCGGGCCCGGACCTCCGAGAGCTTGGCGAGTTGGTCCGCCTCGCTGGCAGGGCCGGTGGTGCCGACGGTCTCGCGGATGTACCGGTCCGTCTCCTCCATCTTGGCCTGGGCGTGCTTCTGTTCACGCCTGCCCATGTCCTTGCCGCGGGCGATGACGTAGACGAAGACGCCCAGGAAGGGTAGGACGATCGTGAAGACCAGCCATCCGGTCTTGGCCCATCCGCTGAGGGAGTCGTCGCGGAAGATGTCGACGACGACGCGGAAGAGCAGGAAGATCCACATGATCCACAGGAAGATCCACATGACCGTCCAGAAGGCCCCCAGGACCGGGTAGTCGTAGGCCAGGTTCACATAGCTGCTCATTGCTCCTCCTGTTTGGTGTCGTCGGTGCTGAGGTCGCGGTGCGTGTGAGGGCGGGGGTCGCGGGTCCTCTTGCGGAAGCGCGGCGGGCGGCCCCGGCCGGGCCGTTCGCAACTGGTCCTCTCGACAGGAAGCTCAAGCCCGAAAGCGTCGCCGATGCTGCCGGCGGCCGGCTTCTCAGGCCGCTTCGGCCGGGACCCGTCCGGCCTGGATGGCGTCGACCAGGGCCTGGTGGTCTTTCTCGTTCTGGTCGGCATACAGCTCGGCGAACGTCACCAGCGCGCGGTCGAAGGCGTCGCCGCCGCCCAGGTAGGCGGCGATTGCGATCCTGTCGCCGGACCTGGCGTGGGCGCGAGCCAGGGTGGCGCCGCACAGCCGGCCGAACAGGGCCATCCTCTTCGGCGACATGTTCTCGGCCACGGCGATTCCCTTCCAGTCCCGCAACTGGCGTATGTAGAAGTCCCGTTGTTTGCCGTCCATGCCCGTGAGGCGTTCCCACCCCAGGAAGATGTCACTGGTGGCCTGCATGTGCCGCTGGCCGGCGACGACTCGCTCGCCCTGGGTGGCGAATGTGCTGCCGCCGACGTAAGGCGCCAGAACCGACTCGTCGGCTTCCTTGGCCTGGAGGAACAGGGGATCCTCGTCGTCCTTGCCGAGCAGCAGGATGATCCAGCAGCGGGTTCCCACACTGCCCACACCGACCACCTTGCGGGCCACGTCGGCGAAGCGATAGCTCTCCAGCAGGAACCGGCGGTCCGTCTCCAGGGTCTGGCCATAGCGCTCGATCAGACGGCTGAGCTCCTTCTCCAACTCGCCGCGTGCGGCGTCCGGCAGCAGATCCTGGAGCCGTACCAGCAGCGGCGGATCGGGAGCGATCAGACGCCTTCCGTCGATGACGTGCGTGAGCTTGTCGAAGACCTGCAGCGTGTCATGAGCACGGGCCCGATCCCGGGTCTTCTCCCAGCGATCGCGCACCCCGGCGCTCAGCAACGGGGCGAACTGCTGCTGCAACTCGTCGGCGTCGAAGCGGGTGTACCAGACCTCGAGATTGCCCAGCCCGGCGAAGCTCCGCATGCGCTCGCGGTAGGACTGCACCGCTGCCCGCACCACCGACGCCCGCTCCTTCCTGCTGAAGCCGTTCGCCCGGCCCGCGATGACGAAGCTGGCCGACAACCGTTTGACGTCCCATTCCCACGGTCCGGGCAGCGTCTCGTCGAAATCATTGATGTCGAACATCAGGCGGCGTTCCGGCGAGGCCAGCAACCGGAAGTTCAGCATGTGCGCGTCGCCGCAGCACTGCACCCTGAACCCGCTGCGCGGCGTCTCCGCGAGGTCGGCCGCCATGATGGAGGCGGCCCCACGGTAAAAGCGGAACGGCGCCTCGCTCATCCTGCCGTAGCGGATCGGCACGAGTTCCGGCACCCGCGTCGCGGACTGCTTTTCGATGATCTCCACCGGGTCCGTGCGCTTCGGCGGGGGTATGAACTCGGCGTGACTCGACCGGGGTGCGATGGTTCGGGCGGCCTTGCCGCGAGCGACCCGCTCCTGGGGAGTGAGGTGCCGCGTCTCGTCGCAGGAGAGGTGGTTGTGGGTCATTGCAGACGCTCCACGATCTGGTCGTCGGCGCGCAGCGCGTCGGTGCTTCGGCAGCCGCCGAGGTCGTGGGTCGTCCAGCATGACGTCGAGCGGAATGACGTCGAGTTCGGTGGCCGACCGGGTCGCCGCCGTAGCAGTTAGCGGATCGTGCCCCGTCCCCTGCCGCGCTGGGTGAAATAGGCATATTTACCTATTCACTTCAGTGTATCTTCGGGCGACGCTCCCAGCCATTTGGGCCAACGGGCTGCCAGGGTCTACCCGGCCGTATCCCGTACCCGCCGAGGCCGGGGCGGGGAGGCCATGAGCCGGCCGTTCACTTGCCGCCGTCCGATCGCGGCGGTGCCGTTCCCTCGGCGTCGACGGTGGCGCGGCCGGAGGCGGCGAGGAGTGCGAGCAGCGCGAGTACAACCAGCAGGATGATGACCAGCAGCAGGATGGTCAGAGCCGTGGGGTGGTTCCAGAGCGCGAAGACCAGGGCCACGATCAGCAGGGCGGCAAGGGCAACCCACCGGCGGTGGGCCTGGACCCAGGTCCCCACCCGGCCCGTGCGCACCTGGTGGGCGTATGCCCACACCGCCGTGGTGTCCGCGGCGCGCTCGGATGTGCCCCGGATGGCGCGCGGGAGTCTGCCGGGGCCGATCAGGTAGGCGCCCAGTGCGATCACCACGCCGAGCACGATGGCCGTGCGCAGGCTGACGCGCAGGAAGTGCAGCAGGGTGTCGAAGACGGCTGCCGCGGCGCTCTCCGACTGGACCTGGGGCGGGAGGTGGTCCAGGTAGTAGCGGCGGGCGATGACCAGGACGACGGCCACGATCAGGCAGGCGAAGGCCGCGCCGAGAGCCGTACGGGCCAGGGCCCGGCGGCGCCGGTGGGCCAACAGCACGCCGGCGGCGCCGATCACCACGACGATCACGGGAAACCAGTTCCCGATCACGTCCAGCAGATGGGCGCCCTTGCGGATCTTCTCCAGTTGGTCGGACTGGAAGAGCACCATCTGCTTGTCGACCTCGGGGATCTTGGCGGCGGGGGATACGCCGGCGTCCACGAGTGACTGTTTGACCTGGTCGACGGCTTCACCGACGTCGAGAGTGACCGTCCCGCCGTTCACGCCCACGGCGCCACTGCCTTCCCCGGTGAGCGCGTGCACGACCGCGGTGTGGGCCCTCCGATTGGCGTTCGTCCAGATCTTCTCGAATCGGTCGCTCTGCACGAAGCGGGTGGCCACCTTCTCGACGGTGTCGTTGACCGCGGAGTCGAACTGCGGGCCCAGCCCCTTCAGGGCCTGCGCGGCCTTCGGCGGCAGGCCCTGCGCCTGCAGCCAGGCCGCGATGTCCGAGGTGACCTGGTTGCCATTCACTCGTACGTCGGCGGCATGGGTGATGCGCTTGACCGCCGCGTCCTCGATCGCCGGATCCGAGGCCAGCGGTGAGACCGTTGCCACGTACCGGTCGGTGTCCAGCACGATGTCGCTCACCCAGACCGTGAGCAGGGCGACCGGCACGAGGATGCAGGTGAGCACGATGAGCACCGCAGAGACCGTTTTCCGTGCGATGCGTCCACCCGCGGAGCCACGCTGGTGTCCACCACCCGCCGCGTCAGTCGCCTCTCCCTTCGGGCCGTCATGGGGCTCGGACGGCTCGTGCGGACCGGTCATGGGCGCTCCAGGGCTCCAGGGTGGTTCTTGTCTTCATTCCCACCGCTTGGCACCGCGTCAGCACGCCCGGATGGACCGTATGGACGAGTGCGCTCACCTCCCGGGGGGGCCGTGGCGCCAGGGCCTGGGAGCGGAGGGCTGCCCGCTCAGCCGGTGAACGCGTCGCGCTTGACCACGCACAGCGCCCAGATGATGAACGCGTACAGCGCGATGAGGGTGATCGACCACACCGGGTAGTACGGGATGGACAGGAAACTGACGACCAGCAGCAGCCCGGCGATCCCCACCCCGGCGACCCTCGCCCACACGGCGGCCGAGAAGAGGCCGATGCTCACCAGGACGGCCACCACTCCGAGGGCCAGGTGGATCCAGCCCCAACTGGTCAGGTCGAACTTGAAGACGTAGTTCGGGGTGGTGACGAAGACGTCGTCCTCCGCGATGCCCATGATGCCCCGGAAGAGGGCGAGAACACCGGCGATGAAGAGCATCACGGCGGCGAACGTCACCAGTCCGCCGGCGGCCCCCTTGGACGTTTCCGATCGGTGGGGAGTAGCGGTTGTTGCCATGGCGCATCCCTCGATTCCTCTCGGGGCCACACGCTCGTAGCTCCTCTTCTCCACCCTGCGCCGTTCGAAGGGGCGGGGCCATTCGGGCGAGTGAGGCGGGACTGGCCGGTCCGTGGTCCGATGGAATGCGGGCTTGAGCCCTGCAGTGGTTCTGCCTCAGCGCCGCAGAAGTCGACAATCCGCCGAGAGTGCCCGGCAGTTGGATCCGAAAGGCCCGAGCATGAGCAGTGGCGCCTGGGCCGGCGCGGCGATGGCGGGCGTCACCGCCGCGTACGCACTGTGCTCGCGTTGGCTGTCCTCGACGCCCCTGTCGTCGGCGATCGTGTTCGTCGGCGCCGGGATCCTCATCGGGCCGGCCGTGCTGGACATTGTCGACCTGGAGCGCGACACCGCACCGATCATCGCGCTCCTCGAAGCCACGCTGACGCTCGTCCTGTTCACGGATGCCATGACGATCCGCAGACGGGACCTGCGGACCGGCGGCTTTCTGCCCGGCCGCCTGCTGGGCATCGGACTGCCGCTGAGCATCGGGGCGGGCTGGCTGCTTGCCTGGCCTCTGCCGCCGGGGCTGACGGTGTGGGAACTCGCACTCGTCGGCGCCATCCTCGCCCCCACCGACGCCGCCCTCGGAAAGACCGCCATCTCCCATCCCCGCGTCCCGGCACTCGTACGTCACGGCCCGGGCGTCCCCAAACCGTGTCTCAGCTGTCTGCGTCCGACAACCAGCGCAACTCGATCTCAAGCCATTGGCTTTCGTGACGCCAGGTGTCCAGGGCGGTCACGATCTGGCGGCTCACTGCGTCGGCTGTCAGTGAGCGCCACCGGCAGCTCCTGAGGCACTCGACGAGTACGCCGATCCGCTCGTCATGGCGGGCCGCCGGCACTGGGTCCGCCGTTCCGGGTTCGTCGATCGCGGCGAGCGCGCGACGGCTGACCATTTCAGGGGTGAGCCTTTGCCACGCGTACGGGCTCAGGGCCTCGCTCACCGCGCGCACGCGCGCGTCTGCCGAGGAAGCCGGGCGAACCATTCGAGCCCTCCGCAGTGTGGGGACACCCCGTCGACGGCCACGTCGCCAGTCAGCACCGGGCTTCCTGCCCCTGCATCGCGCGGAGTGGCATTTCGCATGAATCGTACGTCCGCAGTCCTGCTGGTCTCTGTGTCCCCGCTCACAGAGCAGGAGGCGGATCGAGGCGGGCTGTCCGCATGCGGGCCGGCACCGCTGCTGCCCACCGGAGATACGCGGATCACGGCGGCGAAGCTTCCTTGACCGGAGCCCGACAGAGCCGCCGCCAGGCCCGGCATGCCTGCGGCGTACCGACTGGGGAGTCGGGAGCCCTGCGTCAGCTGCCGACGTGGGCACGGATGGTGCGCATGGCGCGGCGTTTCACGAGCCTGATGACCGGGCTGCTGACCCATATCAACGGGGTGACGAGGGGGATTGCCTCGATGGCCATCGTCCAGGTGAGACGTGAGCCGGACGGCGTGGACTCGATGGTCCAGTCCTCCGCCGCGTGGCGGAGGCCGGGAAGCGATGCCTCGAAAACGCTGAACGTGAACCGATGCCCCTCGTCCCAGCGGAAAAAGCGTTCACGAGCGGTGAACACTCTCAGCAGCGTGACTTCGCGTACCGTTCCGACGCCGAACGGGCGCGGCGAAACCCAGCGCAGGCCGGTGAATGCCCCCACCCAGCGGACCAACTTCTCGCCGGTCAGAACCTCCCAGATCCGCTCGGCAGGGGCCGTGGTTTCCACGGAATGCACGTAGCGGAACGGCGCGGACTGCAGAAACGCGTCTCCACTCTCGGCGAGTGGATACCGGTGCCGAGCCATGAGTACCACCATTCTCCCAGCCGGTGGTCGGGGCCCCTCGCGAAGAACAGCAGCGGCCGACCGCTGTCGGCGCGAGCGGGAGATGGAGACTGTGGGGTCACTTTGCTTGGTGCGAATGCCCACGAGCTGGAGCCCGCTTTCCATTTCACCACGTCAACGCTCGCAGGGGCGACGCAACTCGATTGCCGTTGTCGGGCCGCTGCTCCAGTGGCAGCCGTCGTGGCGAGGATCTAGCATAAATAGCGGGCGAAATGTGCAGGGGCAACCGAACCGCACGCGGGTCCACGGCAGTTGAAAGCCGAGTGCCAGGTGATTGTGTGCCACGGATCTGACCCGTTGACCGACACCTCCATATGAGCGCAGGCCCATCGCGGACTGGTCCGCATGCGGCCCTCGCCTTTGGCCGACGCAACGCTCGTTGGACATCGACGATCCAAGGCCCACCGGTACGACGGCCGGCGGGGGCGACGGGCTTGGTATCGCCCACCTACATCCACCTGCCGGAGCCGATCAGCGGCTCGGCGGGGAGGAGGACAGGCACGATGCCAGTGAACGAGTACAAGCCAGGAAGCGGGTTCCCCGGAGTGATCGGGCGGACCACGGATGTGTCCAGCCCCGCATGGCCCGAGCCACCACGCGCGGTACCCGGATCCCCCAACGTGCTGATGATCGTGCTCGACGACACGGGCTACGGGCAGTTCGGCTGCTACGGCAGTCCGATGGAGACCCCCAGCCTCGACGGGCTGGCCGCAGGCGGGCTGCTCTACAACAACATGCACACCACGGCGCTGTGCTCGCCGTCGCGTTCCTGCATCATCACCGGCCGCAACCACCACGCCAACGCCATGGCGGCGGTCACCGAGATGGCCACCGGATACCCCGGCTACAACGGCAACATCCCGTTCGAGAACGGGTTCCTGTCCGAGATGCTGCTGCAGCACGGATACAACACGTACATGCTCGGCAAGTGGCACCTGATGCCCTCGGAGCAGGAGTCCCCCGCCGGCCCCTACACCCGCTGGCCGCTCAGCCGTGGCTTCGAACGGTTCTACGGCTTCCTCGGCGGCGACACCAACCAGTGGTATCCGGACCTCGTGTACGACAACCACCAGGTCGAGCCCCCCGGCACACCGGAGCAGGGCTACCACCTCACCGAGGACCTGGCGGACAAGGCGATGCTCTTCATCTCCGACGCCAAGCAGGTCGCCCCCGACAAGCCGTTCTTCCTCCACTTCTGCCCCGGTGCCACCCACGCACCGCACCACGTGCCACGCGAGTGGGCAGACCGCTACCGGGGCCGGTTCGACGACGGCTGGGACGCCTATCGCGAGGTGACGTTCGCCAACCAGAAGCGGCTGAGCGTCGTACCTCCCGATGCCGTGCTCTCCCGCCACGACCCGGATGTCCCGGACTGGGACTCCCTGTCCCCGGACTCCCGGCGCCTCGCCGTTCGCATGATGGAGGTCTACGCCGGATTCCTGTCCCACACCGACCACCAGATCGGGCGGCTGCTGGACTTCCTCAAGGAGACCGGCGAATTCGACAACACCCTGATCATGGTTGTCTCCGACAACGGGGCCAGCGCGGAGGGCGGGGTCACCGGGACCGCCAACGAGGCACAGTTCTTCAACAACGCCCCCGAACCGATCGAAGACAGCCTCGAGGCGATCGACGAACTCGGCGGCCCGAACACGTTCAACCACTATCCCTGGGGCTGGACTTGGGCAGGCAACACCCCGTTCCGGCGCTGGAAGCGGGAGACCTACCGCGGTGGCGCCAGCGACCCGTTCCTCGTCCACTGGCCACGCGGCATCAGAGCGCGAGGAGAGGTGCGCACCCAGTACGCACACCTCGTGGACATGGTCCCCACCGTCCTCGACGTCCTCGGGATCGAACCGCCCGACACCATCAAGGGCGTCACCCAGTCCTCCCTGCACGGCGTCAGCTTCGCCCACACCTTCGACAACCCGGCCGCGCCGACGCTCCACCACACCCAGTACTTCGAGATGCTCGGCCACCGCGCCATCGACCACGACGGATGGCGTGCCGTATGTCCCTGGCCGGGCCCCTCCTTCACCGAGGCTCAACAGCCCTTCGGCACACCGATCTCCTCCGAGACACTCTCCCAACTGGACGCCAACGCCTGGGAGCTCTTCCACATCGACGAGGACTTCGCGGAGACCCGTGACATCGGCGCGGACCACCGCGACAAGCTCATCGAGATGGTGTCCCTGTGGTACGTCGAGGCAGGCAAGTACGGCGTGCTGCCGATCGACGGCAGCACCCTCGCACGGATGATCGTGGAACGCCCGCAGATCACCAAGGAGCGGACCAGCTACACCTTCCGCCCCGGCACCCAGACACTCCCGGCCTCCGTCGTGCCCCGGGTGCTCAACCGGCCGCACAGCATCACCGCCGACGCGGAGATCCCCACGGGCGGCGCCGAAGGCGTACTGATCTGCCAGGGCTCGATGGCCGGCGGCTGGAGCTTCTACATCAAGGACGGCAAGCTGACGTATGTCCACAACTACGTCTCGCGAGCCCTCTACACCGTGTCCACGACCGACCCGGTGCCCGCAGGCCGTCATGAGCTGCGCTTCGAGTTCGAACCGACCGGCAAGCCCGACCTCGCCACCGGCAAGGGCGCACCGGGGCGTGCCCAGCTCTACGTCGACCGCCACCTCGTGGCAGAGGCCGATTTCCCGGTGACCACCCCCATCATGTTCAACCCCGGCGGCCTGACCTGCGGCGCCAACCCCGGCCAACCGGTCACGTCCGACTACCGGACACCGTTCCGGTTCACCGGCACGCTCCACAGCGTGACCGTCGACCTGGCGGGCGAGCTCATCACCGACGCGGACAGCGAGATGCGTATGCACATGGCCCGGCAGTGAACAGGGATCTTGGGCCGCGTACGAACTCCCCATCGGCGAAAGCCGGGCTGCTGTGGTCGCCCCGTCGGCCGAGCAACACCGTGGACCAGACAGTGAGTGAGGGATGACCGTGGCCATCAATGCGGACGAGATGGGGCCGATCGACTACCTGGTGGTCGAATTTCCGGGCAGTCACATGACGGGGGAAGGGCTTCCCCTGCTGGTCGATCTGGTCGACCGAGGCACGATCCGGATCATGGACCTGGTGTTCGTCAAGAAGGAGCCCGACAACTCCGTCGTAGCCATGGAGCTCGCCGACCTGACCGGGGACGGGAAAGCCGACTTGGCCGTCTTCGAAGGGGCTTCCTCCGGCCTGCTCGGCCAGGACGACTTGGAGGAGGCGGCCGCCATTCTCGAGCCCGGCGACTCCGCGGGCATTCTGGTCTACGAAAACCTGTGGGCAGCGCCGCTCGCCAAGGCTCTCCGGCGCGGTGGCGCGCAACTGGTGGCCGACGGGCGAATCCCGGTCCAAGCCGTCCTGGCGTCGCTCGACGCGGCCGAACCGGGCTCTTCCTCCGCAGCCGGGCCCGAGTCCTGATGTGATCGGTCCACCACCGGAGCGCGACCATCTGGCCTTCGGAGCCGGGGCCGTCTCAAGAACCAGCACCAGAACCAGAGACACCAGGGAGAAGAAACATGCCAGGTCTGATCCGAGGGGTCGCGCGCACAGCCGCCGTCGCTGGAACCGCAACCGCCGTCTCCCATCGAGTGTCACGGCGCCAGCAGGGCCGCTGGGCCCAGCAGCAGGCCGCCGAGCAGCCCGACGCAGCCCCAGCGCCACCTCCGCCCACCCAGTCGGCCGACGACCCGAACAACACGATTGCCCAACTGAAGGAGCTCGGTGAACTCAAAGCCCAAGGGGTGCTCACCGATGCGGAGTTCGAGGAGCAGAAGAGCCGGATTCTCGGCTCCTGACCGTACCCTCCGCCGAGGTGCTGCCCTTGGATGGTGGCCCCGGACCTCAGTCGTTGCCCGCACTCATCGCGCAGGCGGCGCCCGGGTGCGCACTCAATAGGACGGCGACGGGCAGTGGGCCGAGCTCCAACGGGTAGCCCGCGAGGATGCGATCTGGTTCCCCCCATTGGATGGTGGAGTCATGAACCATCACCACCAGTCCCAGCGGACGATAGAGATCGACACTCGGCTCGTCACGACCGGTGCGGTGCTCACCGCGGCCGGTGCCGTGGTGGCCTGCGCCGGCATGGCCATCGCGGCCTCCGCCGTGTTCGCGGCAGGCCGGCGCATGATCCGCGACATGGACGTGCCCCCGACCCAGCAGGCAGCCATGAAGTGGCGGCAGGCCAAGGAGGCGTCCCGAGCGGGCATGGAGGCGTGGCAGTCCACGTCCGACGCCCACAACGGATCTCCCGCCCGCTAGGCCCGCCGAAGCCACTCCGCCCACCGGGTCCCCCGGCCCGGTGCCGGTGAAGTGACGCCTCCTGCAGGTGACTGCGGGGTTCCCAGGGGGGAGCAGGACCAGGGTGCGCTCCGCACCACTCAGAAGACAGCGGTGACACCCGTCGACGCCCGTCCCTCGCCGCTGCGAAGCCTCACCCATACGGTTGCACGACAGCCGTCGGAGAGCGCACAGAACGTTCCCGTTCCTTCCGTCATGCCCAGTGAACAGCGCTCCAGACCACAGCCGACCGTCCGCATCGGCCCCTTGTGGGAACCGATGCGCTACGCGCCGATGGTGAGGTCATGAAACGACCGCAACACGCCGGCCACCGCTCTGCCGTGCCGCGCCGACGGCTGCTGCAATCCGCGGGGCGTTCCTCGGTGGCCGTGGTCCTGTCGGTGGTCATCTACTTCCTGGTACCGCTGGACCAGGAGCTTGACGCCGGTGGGGCGATCGCAATGACCGTGAGTCTGGTGCTGTTCGCCGGCGTGGTCGCCTGGCAGGTCCGGGCCATCACCAGGTCCGCGTATCCCCGGCTGCGCGCCATCGAGACGCTGGCCACCGCCGTGCCAATGTTCCTGCTCATCTTCTCCGCCGCTTACGTCCTTCTGTACAGGAACCAAGCGGGCTCCTTCTCGGAGACCCTGAGCCGCGCCGACGCCTTGTACTTCACCGTGACCGTGTTCGCCACGGTCGGCTTCGGCGACATCACGCCCACCACCGAGGCCGCGCGGGTCCTGACCACAGTGCAGATGCTGGCCGACCTTGTTCTGGTGGGCGTGATCGCGCGGATCATCGTCGGCGCCGTCCGGGTTGCCGAAGAGGGCCGGGCGACCGACTCGGGCTCCAGGCCGAACGGGCGTGATCGATGACGCCAGGCCCTGGAGGACAAGGCTCCGTGGCGGCCGCCGTACAACACGCATGAGGGTCTCAGCGCGCCGGCGTGAGGACCGGGTGCCAGGCCGGCGCCGGTGGATGAGGGAGCCATCGGGTTTCGCTGAAAGCAGTCGCTGAGACCACGCATGCAGTTCACTGCGCGTTCGGTGTCCCCGCGCCGGCCGACGAGCTCCAGCCGTTGGTCTGCACGGATCTACCCGAGGCACTGCGGTTCGACGAAACGCCGCTGTGGTGCGTCATCACCCGACAGCACAAGGGGCAGGTCACCGTTTTCACCTCGGACATGGACGACCTCGAGAAGCTGGTCCCGGACGCGATCGTCGTGAAGAAGGTATGACCGGCGCTGTGGTCTCAGTTCTGGTCTCATTCACCTCCGTCCAACACCGTCCAGCATCCGTCCGATGGCCTGCTCCGCCCCAGGCCAGAACGCCCCCGTCCCCCACCGACCCCCCGGACGAAGACTTGGAAAGCGTGTTGGGGGCAACCCCTCACGAGTTCGAATCTCGTATCCTCCGCCAGTGCCTCACCGGGCACGATGTCGAAGGGCCCCCACCGTTCGCGGTGGGGCCCTTCGACGTGCATTCAGTTCAAGTGGTGGGTGTCATTGAGGGCCTGCACCGTGGCGGCGCCGTCCTCGTCGTACGTCACCGTCGACAGGGAGGCCGCCGCGATCTGCATGCGGAACAAGCTGTGTGGTGGGGCTTGGAGAGCGAGGCGGATCAGGGTTCTGAGGGGGCCTACGTGGGAGACGACCAGAACCGTGGCTCCGGCGTACTGGGCCACGAGGCCGTCTCGTACGGCGGCGACCCGGCGGGTGACCTGTTGCATGGTCTCGCCCGAGTCCGAGGGGGGACTCTGGGGCGAGGCGAACCATGCGCTCAGGTCGTCCGGGTAGCGTTCGCGGACTTCGGTGAAGGTCAGGCCTTCCCAGGCACCGAAGTCCGCTTCCCGCAGGTCCCGGTCGCCCTGGACTCTCAGGCCAAGGCGCGCGGCCACGGAATGAGCGGTCTCCTGGCAGCGCCGCATCGGTGACGTGACGACCGCCGCGATGTCGCCGCGGCGGGCGAGAGCCTCTGCTGCCGCTTCGGCTTGGCGGCGTCCGGCCGGGGAGAGTCCCGGGTTGGATCCTCCGCTGCCGGACAGCCGCCGCTCTGGGGTGAGCAGGGTTTCGCCGTGCCGCAGGAGCACGAGCGTCGTCACGTCACTCACTTCGAGGTCGTCGCGAAGTGGTCGCGTACGGCGTCGGTCTGCTTCTCCATGACGTCGATGATGCGCTCGACCACGTTCAGGTCGGCGTCCTCGGCGATCTCCAGGACCCGCGACCAGTCGAAGAAGCTGCGGGCCGGGTCGTTGGTGATGGGGAACACGCGGATGGTGGCCTCGTAGCCGGCGACTCCGCTGGTGGGGGCGATGGCCCGGTAGGACTGGGTCTTGTTGATCTCGTCCCGGGCGGCGATCTCCTGCTGGACGAGGCGGCCGTTGAGCGTGAGCCTGAAGTCGTAGCGGGCCGGGACGGTCTCGACCGAGCCGCCCTCCACCCAGCTGACGTCCCGGTGGATGTCCAGGTCGCCCGGGGACACGATGTCCAGGATCTGCATGGCGTCGCGGACGGTCGCCCACACGGTGTCCGGGTCGGCATCGAGGACGGTGGAGTGGTACATGGTGTGCTTGCGCTGGATCGTCGGCACGGGGTGCTCCTGCTTCTGGTTGTCGATGCGGTCGGTCTTGGCGATGAGGTGGTTTCCGAGGACCAGATAGTCGATCTCGGTGCCCATGAAGCAGTTCAGGGCGTCGGTGGGGGTGCAGACGATGGGTTCGCCGGCGACGTTGAACGACGTGTTGATCAGGCACGGGGTGTCGGTGAGTTCGGTGAACTTCCGCAGCAGCGCCGTGAGTCGTGGGGTTCCCTCGTCCGTCAGGGTCTGGACGCGCGAAGTGCCGTCCACGTGTACGGCGCCGGGGATGCGGTCCTTGTACTCGTCGCGGACCGGGAAGACGAACGTCATGTAGGGCGAGCTGGTCTTGCGGCCCATGTCGAAGATCTTCGGTGCCTGCTCCTCCAGGACGAGGGGAGCGAACGGGCGGAAGGGTTCGCGGTGTTTGACCCGGGTGTTGATGATGTCCTTGATGTCGGTGAAGCCGGGGTTGGCGAGGATGCTGCGATGCCCCAGCGCGCGTGGCCCGTGCTCGACGCGGCCTTCGAACCAGCCGATGACGACCTTCTTCGTCAGCAGCTTCGCCACGTGCTCGATGACCTCGTCGTCCAGCAGGTGTGAGACGTCTACTCGGCCGGTGAAACCCTCAAGGGCCTCCTCGATCGCCGCCTCGTCGTAGGCCGGGCCCACATAAGGGGTCCCGGGGGCTGCGGTGCGGATGTCCGCGACGTCGGTGTCGGGGTGGTTGAGCCAGGCGTGGGCCGCGGCTCCGATGGTGATGCCGGTGTCCGAGGCGCCGAAGCTGACCTGCATGTCCTCGAAGCGGGAGCCTTCGAACAGCGGGGTGTTGTTCAGGCAGTTCAGGGCGACGCCGCCTTCGAACAACAGCCGGTCGAGATCCGTCCGCCTCTCCAGGTGGCGGACCTGGTGGGCAGTGGCGACGTTCAGCATCTCCTGCGCGGCGGCCGCGACGCGGGACGTGTATTCGAGGGTGTCCTCGAAGGGGCCGAAGTACTCCTCGAACAGGGCGTCATGACTGTGCAGGTTGTCGGTCCGAAGGGGCTTGGTGAAGGTGTAGCGGCCGTCCTCGTGCAGGCGTAGAAGGTTGTCGATGAACGGGTTCGGAGTCGGGGGTTCGGCGTATCCGGCCAGGCCCATCACCTTGTACTCGTCGTTGTTGGGGACGAAGCCGAGGAAGCGGGTGATGGCGGAGAACAGGGTGCCCATGGAGTACTGGGCGCCGGTGACGGTGTCGTCGAAGACGGTGATCCGGCCGGCGCGGATCTCGCCCGTCAGGGTCGAGAAACGTTCGGCGCGGCCGTCGCTGACGAGGAAGGCCGCGTCCTTCATGCCGGCGAGGTAGTAGCCGGTCGTGGCGTGGGCCAAGTGGTGTGGAACGAAGCGGACCTTGGCCGGGTCGGGGCGGTGTCCGGTGCGGGTCTCGAAGTCCGCGAGGATCGCCTCGTGGCTGACGACCTGGTCGAACAGGTCGGTCATGTCGCCCATGAGGCCGGTCTTCGTGTCCTCCGGTGCCGACGAGGCGCGGATGACGTCGAGGGTCTCGTCCAGGATCTGGGCGGACCAGTTCCAGGGGAAGGCGAACAGGTCGACGTCGTCGAACGTGATCCCGGCTTCCTTGAGGCACCAGTCGATCGCGTTCACGGGGAAGTCGGTGGTCTTCTTCTCCCGGTTGAGGCGTTCTTCCTCCACCGCGGCGACCAGCCGGCCGTCGATCAGGAGCGCGGCGGCGGCGTCGTGGCCCAAGAGGTAGTGCTTGTTGATGCCGGTCGCGCCGAAGCGTTCGGAGAAGAACTCCGACACCCGGCTGAAGCCATTACATCCGAGAACAATCACGGCAATCTTTCCTGGTCTAGGGCTACGTCTAGGGCTACTTGGCGGCTACTTGGCGATCAGCAGGTCGCGGAGCTGCTCCCCGGCCGCGGGTGCCTGGCACAGGCCCGCGCCGGTGAATCCGGCCGCGTACAGGAAGCGGCGGGTGGGGTGTTCGCCGATGAAGGCGGTGTTGCTGGGGCTGGCGTCGAAATCGCCGGTCCACGCGCGGTGCAGGCCGATGCCGTCCAAAGCGGGGAAAAGGGTGCCGAGATGGCCGGCGATGCGGCCGAGCCAGCTTTCGCGTGTTTCGCCGGCCTTGGGCGCGCCCATGGCGAGGAGGATGCGGTCCTTCCATGAGCGGATTCGCAGGCCGGACGCGGCATGCATCGTCATGGGCAGATCGGGGTGCGCGGAGGGCGGGACGTCGGTGAACAGCATCTCCATCGTGCGGGGTCTCATCGGCAGGTCGACCGACGCCATGGAGGCCACCTCGCCGGACCAGGGCCCGGCCGTACACACGATGCTGTCCGCCTTGATACGGCCCTGCGGGGTGTGAATGGTGTTGTCGTCGTCGATGCGCGTGACGGGTGTGTGGGTGAACAGGCGCGCGCCGTGGTTGCGGGCGGCGGCGGCGTACCCGCGGACGATGTCAAGGCCGTCCACGTGGTACGCCTCGGGGGACCAGGCGGCGGCCAGGACGGCGCGCTCGTTGAGCAGCGGGTTGAGTCGGGCCGCTTCGCGGGACCTGATCAGGCCGACCCGGACGCCGGCGGCCCGCTGGGCCTGATGGCCGGTCTCGAAGTCGGCGATCTGCTGTTCGTCGGTGAACAGCGCCATGAATCCGAGCCGCTTCAGGGCGAGGGGGGCCGCGGTGTGGCGGGCGAAGTCCTGATAGGCGTTCAGGCTGCGTACGGCCCTCTGCCCGGTGTGGGGGTCGCCGGGGAAGTAGGTGCGGAGCATGCCCGCCGTGTGCGCCGACGCCCCGCCGCCGAGGCCTCCGCGTTCCAACAGCACGGTGTTCACGCCGGCTTCGGCGAGGTGGTAGGCGGCGGAGGTTCCGATCACTCCCCCGCCGATGACGACGGCGTCGGCGTGGGCGGGCAGGACGCTCACGGTTACACGCCCGCCTTGGCGGCCTGCTGGCGCAGGTGGTCTCCGGTCTCCCACGGGTACAGCTGGAGGTTCCAGCCGCCGAGGCAGTTGATGTAGAGGGCCATCTGGCTGGTGACGGCGTAGAAGTCGGCACGGTCGAGGCGGTCCAGGACGTCGAGGAAGCGCTGGGTGAACGCCCACAGCTTCTCCAGACCGCAGTAGCCCAGGAACTCGGCGGGGACGCCGACCAGAAGGCGGGTCATGTGGACGAGAGCGTCCATGGGCATGTCCTGGACGGCGGCGCGGACGAGCCCTCCGTAGGCGGCGTAACCCAGGGGCCGGGTCTCACCGTTGACGAACAGCAGGGTGGGCAGGACGGTGCCGAAGTTGCCCGCCCGGGAGGGGATGATGCCCTGGTGGAGGTCGTCCAGCTCGACCGGGGGCGCGAGCCAGATCTTCTCGGTCTCGGCGGCGATGTCGGCGATCAGGCGGCCGGCGTCCGTGTCGGTGGCGTGGAGCGTCGGAATGCGGTGGCCGCCCGGCTCGCCCGCGCGGCGGACTTCGGCGACGATCTGCTTCTTCGTGGAGTAGACGGCGTCCCAGATCGCGGCCCCGGCTTCCAGCAGGGCGGGCATGTCCGCCTCACGGATCCGGCCGACGGGGGTGGCGGGCATCGGCTCGGTCAGGGTGCCGTACTTGATGCCCAGGTGCTGCAAACCGGAGCAGAACACGGTGCCGTCGGGGGCCTCGCGCCGGTCGGGGATGCGGGTGTCGTGGGGGGTGTGCAGCAGCGTGGGTATCGGCGCTACGTGGTAGAGGTGTTCGCCCGCGATGAGGGCGTGGCCCTGGAGGCTCTGGTAGGGCAAGGACTCCCACAGGGCGTCGGCGAGTGCCGGGTTGCGGTCGTCAAGGTCGGCGGTGACCGTGATGCCGAGGTCGGGCCAGGAGATCTCGATCTGACGGCCAGGCAGCTTCTCGGACAAGGCTTTCCCCGTTCGTTGGTTCGGCTTGTCCGAGGAGTTCATCGCCAACTGGCTTGTTCCAGCCAGGCGTTGAAAACATGAAACCTTGATCGGCTTGAGGCCCACGATTTGTGTGTTTCTACGGAACCGCAGCTCACGCGGGTTGGTGCTGATCGCCAAAGACAGAAAAGCCAACGAAGCCCCCGGGCTGTTGTGTTGAGACGTCAGACATCTCGGCACAACAGCCCAGGGGCCTCGTCCGGGTTCGTGAACCAGTTTTCAGTAATCGATACGGTCGGACTTGGCCAGCCACGCGTCGAACGGCGCCGTACGGTTCGGCATGTCCACTCGCTCGATCGCCATCGGCCACAGCTCCGAGGGCTTCTTCTCGAACAGGTCGTAGAACTTGCGGTCGTCGAAACCGGCCACCGCGGCGTCATCCCGATCAGCGGCGAAGATGATCCGGTCCACTCGCGCCCACAGCGCAGAGGAAAGACACATCGGGCACGGCTCGCACGAGGTGACCAGGACGCAACCCTCGAGCGAGAAGCTGCCCAGCTTCTGGCAGGCGGCACGGATCGCGCTCACCTCGCCGTGCGCCGTCGGGTCCAGGTTCGAAGTGACCCCGTTGTTCCCGATCGCGACAATCTCGCCGTCCTTGGCGATCAGTGCGCCGAACGGACCGCCGCCGTTCTGCACGCTGTTGGTGGCAAGGCCGATGGCCTCGTCCAGCCAGACGCGCTCGATCTCCTGGATGCTCGTTTCTTGGGTGTACGCGGTCACGGTCACTCCTTTTTGCACACGGTGGGGATTCCCCGTATCGGCGTCGTTCGCAAGTACACCCGCCGGGCCCCGTCGAGGGTCAGTCACCGAAACCATGAAGGAGTTGGCCGGCCGGCCGACCGCTCTCGTAGATTCGCATGAAGGGCGGGACCCGGTAACCACGGCGTCTTCCGCCCGAAACAGGAGAGTCAGTCCGCCTCGGTTTCGAAGGTGCGCAGCAAATCGGCAGCGACGCTGACGGCAATGGTCGCGGGTTCCTTGCCGGTGATGTCGGCCAGCCCGATCGGGGTCTTGATCCGGTCGATGGTGGCGTCGTCGTGACCGCCCTCGGTGGCGAGGCGCTTGCGGAACCGCACCCACTTGGCCGCCGAGCCGATCAGCCCGATGGAGCCGAGATGGGTTGTGCGCAAGGCGGCGTCGCACAGAGCGGCGTCCTCGGCATGATCATGGGTCATGATCAGGATGTGGGTGCCGCGCGGCAACTCCTCAAGGACCTCCTCGGGCAGCAGCGGCGTGTGATGCACGTGCACCTGCGCCACCGCGTCGGCCAACACGTCGAGCCGTTCCTCGGTGAGGATGTCGGAGCGCGTGTCGATCAGATGGAGGTCGAGGTCCTGACGTGCCAGGATGCGCGCCAGTTCCAGCCCGACGTGCCCGACGCCGAAGATCGCCACCGCCTTCACCACCGGCAGTGGTTCGAGCAGCACCTGGACCGTGCCGCCGCAGCACTGCACGCCGTGCTGGTTGGTGACCTTGTCGTTCAGCGCGAAATCCATCAGCTCGGGCTCCGGCTTGGACGCCGCGATCATCTCGCGGGCCCGGTCGATCGCGACGGCCTCGACGTTGCCACCACCGATCGAGCCCCACGTCTCGGTCTGTCCCACGACCAGCTTCGCACCGGCCTCGCGCGGGGCATGGCCGCGTACGGTCGCGACGGTCACCAGCACGCCGGGCTCCCGGCGTGCTCGCAACCGTGCGACCGCGGCGACCCACGTCATGTCAGGCACCGCTCAGTGCTTCTGCGTCGGTGTGGATCCTGCCGCCCGCGGCGTTCCCGTTCACAGCGTGCCCGTCGACGGCCTGACCGTTCCGGGATCCATCGCCCTGGCGGGCCGCCTGGATCGCCCAGTACACCGCCTCCGGCGTCGCGGGCGAGGCCAGATCGACGCCGACCCCACTCGGCCCGAACGCGGCGGCGGCCTGCCGCAGCGCTTCTCGCACCGAGAACGCCAGCATCAGCGGAGGCTCACCCACGGCCTTGGAGCCGTAGACCGCACCCTCCTCAGTGGCGTTCTCCAGCAGCGTGACGTTGAACTCCTCCGGCATCTCGGAGAAGCTCGGCAGCTTGTACGTGCTCGCCGCCTGGGTCTGCAGCCGTCCGCGGTGCGGCCCGTCGCCGGTGTCCCAGCGCAGGTCCTCCAGCGTCAGCCAGCCCGCGCCCTGCACGAAGCCGCCCTCGACCTGACCGATGTCGATCATCGGGGAGAGGCTTTCGCCGACGTCGTGCACGATGTCCACCCGCCGGATGCGGTACGCACCGGTGAAGCCGTCGACCTCCACCTCGGTCGCCGCAGCGCCGTACGCGAAGTACTTGAACGGCGTACCCCGGAACGCCTTCACGTCCCAGTGCAGCCCCTCGGTCCGGTAGAAGCCGGCCGCCGACAGCTGCACCCGCTGGAAGTACGCGGTGTGCACGAGGTCGGCCCAGGCCAGCTCCTTGTCGCTGCCCAGGGCGCGCGCGACGCCCTCGACGATGCGTACGTCGGAGGCGTTGGCACCCAGCTGGGAGGCGGCCACCTGTCGCAGCCGCTCGCGCAGCTGCTCGCAGGCGTTCTTGATGGCCCCACCGTTGAGGTCTGCGCCCGAACTGGCCGCGGTCGCCGAGGTGTTGGGCACCTTGTCGGTACGCGTCGGGGCGAGGCGGACCTTGTGCAGCGGGATGCCCAGGGTGGTCGCGGCCACCTGGATCATCTTGGTGTGCAGGCCCTGGCCCATCTCGGTGCCGCCGTGGTTGATCAGGACGGAGCCGTCCTTGTAGATCAGCACCAGCGCCCCGCCCTGGTTGAAGGCGGTGAGGTTGAACGAGATACCGAACTTGATGCCGGTGATCGCGAGCGCCCGCTTGGTGTGCGGGTGCGCGGCGTTGAAGGCGGCGATCTCGCGCCCCCGGTCGGCGATTCCGGCGTTCTCCTGGACCTGACGCCAGACGGTGGAGATCCGTTCGGCCTGGGTGACCGGCTGCCCGTACGGCGTCGTCTGGCCCTGATCCGGCTGGTAGAAGTTGCGCTCGCGCAGCTCCATGGGGTCGAGGCCGAGCTGCGGCGCGACGCGGCCCAGGATGTCCTCGATCACCAGCATGCCCTGGGGTCCGCCGAAGCCGCGGAAGGCGGTGTTGGAGACCGTGTTGGTCCTGGCGATGCGTCCGGCGACGCGCGCGTTGGGGATCCAGTAGGTGTTGTCGATGTGGCACAGCGCCCGGGCGAGGACCGGCTCGGACAGGTCCAGGCTCCAGCCGCCGTCCGCGGTCAGCGTGGCGTCGAGGGCCTGGATACGGCCGTCGGCGTCGAAGCCGATCTTCCACGAGGCGTGGAACCCGTGCCGCTTGCCGGACATCGTCAGATCCTGCGTCCGGTTGAGCCGGAACCGGACCGGGCGGCCGGTCAGCTTGGCGCCGAGCGCGGCGACGGCCGCGAACCCGTGCGGCTGCATCTCCTTGCCGCCGAAGCCGCCGCCCATCCGCAGGCACTGCACGGTCACCTCGTGAGCGGGCACACCGAGCACGTGCGAGACGATCTCCTGGGTCTCCGAGGGGTGCTGGGTGCTGCTCTGGATGAACACCTGCCCGTTCTCGTCGACCTGGGCGAGGGAGGCGTGGGTCTCCAGGTAGAAGTGCTCCTGACCGGCGAACTGGAACTCACCGGTGAACACGTGCGCGGAGTCGGCGAAGCCGGCGTCGATGTCGCCGGTCTCCATCAGTGGCCTGGCGCCGTGGTAGCTCTCCGCCGCCATCGCGTCCTGCAGCGTGATCAGCGCGGGCTGCTCGTCGAGCTCCACCTCGACGGCCTGCGCACCGAGCCGGGCCGCCTCCAGGGTCTCACCGAGCACCCAGGCGACCGCGTGGCCGTAGAACATGACCTCGTCGGGGAAGAGCGGCTCGTCGTGCTTCATGCCGGCGTCGTTGACACCGGGCACGTCGGCGCCGGTCAGCACGCGGACCACGCCGGGCAGGGCGAGCGCCTGCTCGGTGCGCAGCGCGGTGATCGTGCCGTGGGCCTTCATGACCTGGACCGGGTAGGCGTGCAGCACGTCCTTGGTGCGCTGCACCAGGTCGTCGGTGTAGAGCGCGGTGCCGGTGACGTGCAGGGCAGCGCTCTCGTGCGGCATCGGGACGCCGACGACAGGCTTCTCGGGGCGCTCGGACAAATGGCTCATGACGACACCGCCTCGGTGGTTTGCGCGTGCAGCTTCAGCAGGCTCTGGCCGAGCATCGCGGAGCGGTACTCGGCGCTGGCGCGGTGATCGCTCATCGGCGTGCCCTCGGCCTGCAGCACCCGGGCCGCGGCCTCGACAGTCTCCGCCGCCCACGGCTTGCCCTCCAGGGCCGCCTCGGTGGCGAAGGAGCGGATCGGGGTGGCGGCCACGCCGCCCAGACCGATCCGTGCCGTGCGGACGATCCCGTCCTCGATGTCGAGCGCGAAAGCGGCCGCCACGCTGGAGATGTCGTCGAAGCGCCGCTTGGCGATCTTGTGGAACGCGGCGACCGGCGACAGCGGCAACGGGATGCGCAGCGCGCGGATCAGCTCGCCGGGACGGCGCACGCTCTGCCGGTAGCCGGTGAAGTAGTCCGCCAGCGGGACCTCGCGCTCACCGTCGGCGGCGGCGAGCACCACCGATGCCTCGAGGGCGAGCAGCACCGGCGGGCTGTCACCGATGGGCGAGCCGGTACCCAGGTTTCCGCCGAGGGTCGCACCGTTGCGGATGAGCCGGGAGGCGAACTGCGGGAACAGCTCCGCCAGCAGTGGGACGCTGCCGTCGAGGCGGCGTTCGATCTCGGTGAGCGTCAGCCCCGCCCCGATCTCGATGTGGTCGGACTCGACACGCAGCTCGCGCAGTTCGGCGAGCCGATCGATGGCGACGACGCAATCCGCCCTGCGGGAACGGATGTTGACCTCAACGCCGTAGTCGGTGGAGCCTGCGACCACCACGGCGTCGGGCCGCTCGCGCAGCAGCCGCAGCGTCTCGGCCAGCGTGCTCTTCCGCAGGAACGTGGCGTCGTCCCGGGAGTATTCGGTGGCGACCGCCGCGGGCGGGGCCTGCTCGCGACGCTGCGCCAGCGGGTCCTCGTCAGTGGGTTCCCCCACAGCGAACGCGGCATCGCGAATCGGGCGATAGCCGGTGCAGCGGCACAGGTTTCCGCTCAGCGCGTGCAGGTCGAAACCGTTCGGACCGTGCTCGGCGTCGTGGCCTTCGGCCGCGTCCGCACCGTCCGCCCCCTTGCCGTGCTCGCAGCGGTCGGGCCGGTAGTACTCCGCGGCCATGCTGCAAATGAATCCCGGCGTGCAGTAACCGCACTGGGAGCCGCCACGGACCGCCATCTCCTCCTGCACCGGGTGCAGGGCGGGCGGTGTGCCGGGTTCGCCGACGGTGGCGATGCCTTCGGAGGTGATGATCTCCTGACCGTCGAGCGCCGCGGCCGGGACCAGGCAGGCGTTGACCGCCACCCAGTCGGTGGGCTTGTTCACCCCGGGCCGGGCCACCAGGACCGAACAGGCGCCGCATTCACCCTCGGCGCAGCCCTCCTTGGTACCGGTGAGGCCACGCTCGCGCAGAAAATCCAGCACTGTGGTGTGGGGCGCAGCCGGTGAAATCGGTGTTTCTTTCCCGTTGACCGTGATCCGCGCCTCTGTCATGACAGGCCTTCGTTTCCGTGCGTGATCGGTCGATTCATCATGTTCGCCAATTTCAGGCAGCTTTCTGTGTTCAGACGCGCCACGTGCGAGAAGCGGGCGCAAAAGGGCACGCAACAGCGACGTGCCGGAAAACGGTGACGGGAAACCCGGAATGTGCCGCGGACGGGCACATCAGAACGGCGTACTCAGCAGCCGTGCGCGATCCGACCCGGAACCCAGACCGTGCGCTGGGCGAGGCGACCAAGATCAGAGCAGGTGTTCATCTGTCGGTCGCCTCCTTTCGGGGGTTTTGGGTCGACGTCTACGGCAAAATAGTGGCCGGGGCCACCGAGGTCAAGGGGTTGCCCTCGGCACGCACCGGCGGACAGCGGAAAAGGGGCACGACGTCGAGGGGCCCCACCGTTCGCGGTGGGGCCCCTCGACGTTGCCGGTCGCGGTTTCCGTCTCTGTTGGATTTGACGTCGCTCCGCTGCCGGGCTTCGTGAGTTTCTTATTGGACGTCCACGAAGTCGCCGGCCGCGCTGACCGCCGGAGTCGTCGCCGTGCCCGCGAAGCTGTAGCGGAAGTAGCCGTCGGTGGAGGCGGTGACGGTCGTCCTGAGGTTGCCCGTCGAGTTGGACTTGATCGTCTTCACCGTCGTGTAGGTGGTGCTGCCCTTCTTGCGGAACTGCAGCTTCACCGACTGGTTCGTGTAGCCGTGGTACTTGTTGTCCTCCCAGTTGGCCCGGGAGAGCTTGCCGGTGACCGTGACGGTCTTGCCCTTCTTCACCGGCTCCGGCGCGGCGTTGACCGTCAGCTTCGAGTAGCGCTGCACCTTGAACGTGGTGGCCGCGTCCCGGTGGATGTAGTCGTAGTCGTTGGCGGAGACCGACGTGGAGAGGTCCCAGGTGGCCGCCGCGTTGTTGTCGACGAAGCCGGTCGCCGCCTGCGGGTCGAACGTCAGGATGCCCGTGCAGGTCGAGGTGGTGGCGCTCGCCTTGACGCAGGTGATGTCGCCGTCGTCGTACCAGATCTGCGCGAAGTTCGGATTCGGTCCCCAGGCGCTGATGTACGTGGCCTTGGCGATGCCCGAATCGTCGGACGCGGTCACGGAGACCTTGGCGGACACCACGTTGGTGGTACCGACCACGACCGGCTTGCCGCCGTTGACGACGACCTTGTCGAGCGTGATGTTGCCCGCGCCGCCGTCCTCCGCCTGGGCGGCGGTGGCACCGATCGCGGTGGCGACCAGCGCGACGCTGGTGCCGAGCAGGCCAAGGCGCGTGGTTGCGCGCATGAATGTCCCCCCACTGATTCTTTTGATTGATCAAAGGGAGCGTACGGCGTTGGCCAAAGGTTCACCATGTAGTTGTGTCACCACCGCACGGCGTCAACCGCCGCAAGCGGCCCGGATCTTGTAGAACGTGCTCAGGTACTTCGCGTGGTACGACGCGCTGGCGATCCGCACCAGTGCTTCGTCGGCCGAGCGCAGGGACGAGCCGGTCAGGTTGGCGCTGCCCGTGTAGACGCGGGGTGTGATGTCGCCGTCGTAGGCGCCGTCGATCAGGATTTCCTTGTTGTGCGGGCGGACGTCGATGCCCGGGCCGTTGGGGATGAGGCACTTGCGGTGCTGGATGCCGGCGGCGTTCAGGCGAGAGGTGATCGTGGAGTCGGTCTCGGCGTAGAGGATGTCGACCCAGCAGCCCCTGCTGCGCAGTTGGGCCAGTTTGTCGGCGACCTGGCGGCGCGAGCCGAAGAAGCTGTGCACCACGATGCGGACGTCGGTCTGGTGCCGCAGCCCGTCCGCACCGGTGTAGGCGCAGCTGAGCTGGTTGAGCACGCCGACGACGGTGTCGGTGGCCGGGTTGTAGTACGACGCGTCACCGCGCGGGAAGAAGAAGGCCCGGTAGGTCGAGCCGCTCGGTGTGGAGAAGTACGCGTGGTTGTTGCCGCCCACGAGGTTGCGGCCGCGGCGGAGCTGCTCGTGGTACGCGGCGTAGCCGTCGTACACCGCGCTGTCCGAGAAGGTGACCGCGTCGTTGAAGGACTCGACCTTGTACCAGTCGCCCAGGTTGGAGGAGGTCTGGAAGACGACCTTCGAGTAGCTGGTGCCGTCGTCGAAGGGCCCGATCCGCGAGAAGAGGAAGAACTTGTTGTGGGCGTACGCCGGTCCGGGAGGGGGGACGCTCAGGCAGCCGCGGCTGACGTCGTCCACGCCGTCGGCGTCCTCGAACCTGTCGTCGCAGACGGCGATCCAGGAACGGGCGGCGTCATTGGTTCCGAGTCCCGCTCTGAGGGACTGGAAGGACGGGTTGGCGTACTCGGCGCCGTTGCCGCCGACATAGCTCGAGTCGTCGACGAGGAGCTTCACGTCGACGCCGCGCGCGTTGGCGGCGAGCAGGGCGTTCGCCACCTCCTGGTCGTTGAACTCGTACATCGAGCCGCGGATCTGCGCCCCGGGAGGCGTGGCGTCGATCAGCTGGACGAGCTGGGTGAAGATCGCCTTCTGCTGCGCCGGCGTGCCCAACGGATCGTTGAACACAGGGCCGTTGATGACTGGCTTGGTGAGTGCGGCGGCGGGTGTCGCACTGCCGAGGAGCGTGGCCACCAGGGCCAGGACCACGGCGGCGACGGACGGGACGGTACGAAGACACCGGACCAGGTGTGGGCCCACAGTCGAACGGGTCATCATCAGCGCTTTCCTGGGTGAGTGAAACGGGCGGGCGGACACCGTGAGCACCACAGTCGGACGGCGAGCGGCAGGAGGTGGGAGGGCTGGTCACGGAAGAGGCGGGATCACCCTGCCCGGAAAGGGCGGAAAGTTACCATACGTTAGGCATTTTGGGGTATTGGGTGGTCCTTGCGGGTGACGCGAGCAAGGGGCGAGACCCGGGGCCGGGCGCCGGGGCACAGTGGAGGTATGAACGCAGACTTCGGCGACATGCTGGCCCGGGGGCGGGTGGCGACCAGGCTTCCGGCCCAGGATCTGGAGCGCGCCCGGCGCTTCTACTCCGAGCGGCTCGGTCTGCAACCCGTGGACGAACGGCCCGGCGGGTTGCTGTACCGGTGCGGAGGCGTGGAGTTCGTCCTGTTCCGGTCGACGGGAGCCGCGACCGGCGCCTTCACACAGATGGCGTGGACGGTCGACGACATCGAGACGGTGGTGGCCGAGCTCAAGCGGCGCGGCGTGGTCTTCGAGGACGTCGACGTGCCCGGCTTCCACACGACGGACAGCATCGCCGAGGTCGAGGGGAACTACCCGAGCAAGGGCGCACGGGGTGAGCGCGGTGCCTGGTTCCGGGACAGCGAGGGGAACCTGCTGGGGATCGGCGAACCGGTCTTCTGATCAGCAGGCGCCGCCGGCTGCCCGGCCCCGGCTCACTCCGCGCGCGGCTCCCGTACGACGGCGACCTCGCCCGCCGGGACCGTCACCGAACCGGCGACCGGCTTCCCGGTGAGGAGTTCGACCGCCCCCGCCGGCGACACGGAAACCTCCGCGTCCCGCCCGCCGTGGTTGATCAGGAAGAGGTAGTCGGCATCCGCGCCCCGCCGCACCGCGACCTCCACACCCTCCGGAGCCGTACGCACCGGCGCGACACCCGCCGCACCGCAGATCCGGTCGAGGAGGGCGGCGAGGGTGTCCGGGTCCGGCTGCGTGGCCACGTACCAAGTGGCGCCCGAGCCGTACGAGTTGAGCGTCACCGCCGGTACGCCGGTCAGCGGTCCTTCGGCGTACGACGTCACCGCCTCCGCGCCCTCCAGCCGCACCCGCTCCGACCACAGGAGGGCCGTACCGCCGTCGCTCAGCGGCACCGACTCTCCCGGCAGCAGCGGAAACAGCTCGTCGGTCCGCACGCCCAGGGCCTCGCGGAACGCGCCCGGGTAACCCCCCAGCCGTACATGGCAGTTCGCGTCGACCATCCCGCTGTGGAAGCCGACGGCCAGGGTGCCGCCACCTTCCGCGAAGGACGTCAGGTTGGCCGCGCCCTCGTCGTCGACGAGGTACAGGGTGGGGGCCAGGACCAGGCGGTACGGCGACAGGTCCGCGTCCGGGCGCACGAAGTCCACCGCGACGCCGGCCCGCCACAGGGGCTCGTACCAGGCCCTGACCAGGTCCTGGTAGTGCAGCTCGCCGCTCGGCTGCGAGGGCAGCTCCACGGCCCAGCGCGCGTCCCAGTCCCAGACCACCGCCACCTCGGCCGGTGTCGTGCTGCCGCGCACCTCGGCCAACGCCCTTAGATCCGCGCCCAGTTGCACCACGTCCCGCCAGATCTGACTGTCGGTGCCCGCGTGCGGCAGCATCGCCGAGTGCCACTGCTCGGCACCCGCCTTCGCCGCCCGCCACTGGAAGTAGGCGATGCCGTCGGCGCCGCGCGCCACATGGCCGAGGGCGTTGCGGCGCAACTCCCCCGCCGTCTTGGCCCGGTTGACCGGCTGCCAGTTCACCGCGCCGGTGGAGTGCTCCATCAGCAGCCACGGGCCGCCCGCGAGCGAACGCACGAGATCGCCGCTCAGCGCGATGTCGATCTGGGACTCCGGGTCGGCGGACTGGAGGTAGTGGTCGTTAGACACGATGTCCAGCTTCGGGGCCCAACGCCAGTAGTCCAGGGCGTCGAAGTTGTACATCACCATGAAGTTGGTGGTGGCCGGGATGTCCTTCCCGGCCTCCGGGGCCGCCTCCCGCAGGACCTCGCGCTCCGCCTCGTACAGCGACAGCAGGGCGTCGCTGCAGAAGCGGCGCCAGTCCAGCCGGTGCGTCGGGTTCGGGACCGCGCCGGTGGCGCGGGGCGGCAGGATCTGGTCCCAGTCGTAGTACCACTGGCTCCAGAAGGTGGTGCCCCAGGCGTGGTTGAGCGCGTTCAGGCTGTCGTAGCGGTCGCGCAGCCAGCCGCGGAACGCCTCCGCGCTCGTGTCGCAGTAGCACTCCGCGTTGTGGCAGCCGTACTCGTTGTGGACGTGCCACATCACGACCGCCGGGTGGTCCGCGTAGCGCCTCGCCAGTTCGGCGACGATGCGCAGGGCGGCCGTGCGGTAGGCGGGGCTGCTCGGGCAGAACGTCTGGCGGCTGCCGTACGACAGCCGGCGGCCGTCCTGGTCCACCGGCAGCGCCTCCGGGTGCTCCACGAAGAACCAGGCCGGCGGGGCCGCCGTCGGGGTCGCCAGGTCGGCGGCGATCCCGTGGGCGTGCAGCAGGTCGAGGATGCGGTCGAGGCGGGAGAAGTCGTACACGCCCTCGGACGGTTCCAGCAGCGCCCAGGAGAAGATGTTGACGCTGACCATGGTGACCCCGGCCTCGGCCATGAGGCGCATGTCCTCGGCCCAGACCTCCTCGGGCCACTGCTCGGGGTTGTAGTCGCCGCCGTACACGATGCCGGGCACGTTCAGTGGACGGTTCATTCGGCAACTCCCGAAAGCAGGCGGCGAGTTGTGGCGACGCCCCACTCGTCCAGGGACAGCAGGCGGTCGCTGGAGGCCATCAGGCCGCCGGTGGCCTCCACATGGGCCGCCCAGCGTTCCCGCGTCTCCACGGCCGGGCGGGCCATCAGGCAGTCGGGGTCGTTGACCCAGAGGCGGCCGTGCTGCCACTGGCGTCCGACGCCGGTGAACTCGGCCGGGTCCTGACCGGGTTGGCTGTAGTCGTCGGCCTCGGGACGGCGGTGCGGGGCCGTGTCGGGGCTGACGCGCATCGCGTCGAACAGGCCGATGGAGGGGAGGATCGGGGCGCCACAGCCCAGGAGGTAGGACTCCGGGCCGATCGCCTCGCGGATCAGGCGGATGCCGTCGCGGTACGCGGACAGCGCGTCGACAGACTTGTGTCGTACGCCGTCCAGGGCGCCCGCGTAGAGGAAGTCGACCTTGAAGTAGTCGTAGCCCTCGGAGCGGAGGGTGCGGAAGACGTCCGTCAGATACGCCGCCGCCTCGGGGTGGGTCGTGTCCAGGACGCGCAGGTCGTGGCCCCAGTTGCGGCCGGCGTGGGTGAAGCCGCCGGCGGTGTCGCGGACCAGCCAGTCGGGGTGCTCGGCGGCCAGTTCGCTGTTCGGGTCGACCAGGAAGGGGGCCGTCCAGATGCCCGCCCTGCGGCCCCGGGCCCGGATGGCGTCCGAGATGCCCTCGCGGGAGCGGAAGCGGCCCGAGAGGGTGAGCCAGTCGCCGAGGGCCTTCTGGTAGCCGTCGTCGATCTGGACGACGTCGATGGGCAGGTCGAGGGTGTCCATCGCCCGGAGGTTCTCGTGGACGTCGTCCTCGGTGACGGCCGTGAAGTACTCGTACCAGGAGCACCAGACGGTGGGTGCCGGGCGCGGGGGCGCCACCTCCAGGCCGTCGGCCCAACTCGCCAGCAGGGACTGGATGTCCGTGCCGGTCCACTCCTTCACCGAGCCGTCGGCGCTGACCTCCGCGACGCCGTCCGCGACGGTCAGCCGGATGGACGGGACCTCGCTGGTGGGATCGACGGCCGCCCACAGCCGCACCGGTGAGCCGTCGCCCGGGTCGAGCGCCAGCAGCCCCTCGCCCTGGAAGGTGCCCGCGGGCACGGTGACGCCCGGGCGATAACAGACCGTCGCCCAGTTGTCGTTGGTCGGGCGGTACGGCCTGTCGCCGAGGGCGTAGGCGCCGCTGGGGCTCCAGGACTGCCAACCCTCCTCGTGGACACGGGCGTTGCGAAGGTCCACGGGGAGGGAGGCTACCGGGGTGAAGGGGTGGGGCACGGTGGTTCTCTTTCAAAACGGAGGGCGTCAGCCCTTGTTGGCGCCCAGGGTCAGGCCACTGACGAACTGCCGCTGCAGCACGAAGTACACGATCAACGTCGGGATCGCGGTCAACAGGGCGCCCGCGGCGACCAGGTTGGGGTCGGTGAAGTACTGGCCGGAGAGGTTGTTCAGGGCCGAGGTGATCGGCATGTTCTCGCCGGTCGAGATCAACACGATCGCCCAGAAGAAGTCGTTGTAGATCCAGATGGACAGCAGGGTCGCCAGGGCCGCCATCGCGGGCTTGCACAGCGGCAGCACGATCTGCCAGTACATCCGCCACACCGACGCGCCGTCGACGAGGGCGGCCTCGGTCAGTTCGTGCGGCAGCATCCGCATGTAGTTGCTGAGCACGAAGGCGCAGAAGCCGGACTGGAACGCCACGTGGATGAGGACCAGGCCGAGCGCGGAGTCGTACAGCTTGCCGCTCATGGTGATGCCGGGCAGGTCGACGAGCAGGTACAGGCGGTACAGCGGGGTGATGATGACCTGCTGCGGCAGCAGGTTGCCGGCCGTGAAGACCAGGAGCAGGAAGATGTTGAGCCGGAAGTCGAAGCGGCTGACGTAGAACGCGACCATCGACGACAGCAGCAGCGTGACCAGTACGGCCGGGACCGCGATGATCAGCGTGTTGCCGAAGTAGTGGATCATGTCGGACTGCTCGAACGCGTTCTTGAAGTTGTCGAAGTTCAACGTGTCCGGCCAGGAGACGTAACCCTTGTTGCTGGTCTCCGAGTACGGGCGCAGCGCTGCGAACACCGCCCACAGCAGCGGGGCGAGCCAGGCCAGCGAGGTGACGACGAGGAACACGTGCAGCAGGACCCGGGCCGGGCGGAGGGGGGTGCGCTGCTTCGCGCCGAGTGCGGCGGTGGGGGTGCTCATGCGCGCCGCTCCTTCCGGAAGGTCGCGATCAGGTACGGAATGATGACCACGAGGGAGATGACCAGCAGGACGACGGCGATCGCCGACCCGTAACCGATCCGGCTGGACTCGCCGATGATGTTGTTGGTGATCAGGATCGACAGCAACTCGGTGCCCTGGGCGCCCTTGTTGAAGACGAAGACCAGGTCGAAGGCGCGCAGGGCCTCGATGATGGTGACGACCAGGACGACGGTGTTGGTCGGGCGCAGCGTCGGGAAGATGACGTTCTTGAACGTCTGCCACTCGTTCGCGCCGTCCAGCGAGGAGGCCTCGCGCAGGGACGGGTCGACGCCCTTCAGGCCGGCCAGGTAGAGGATCATCATGTAGCCGGCGTGCCGCCAGGAGGCGGCGATCAGCACGGCCCACAGGTTGAGCTTCGGGTCGCCGATCCAGTCGATGTAGTGGCCCGGCTTGTTGGCCCCGATGAGGCTGTTGATCAGGCCCGTGTCGGGGTTGTAGACGAGCTGCCAGACGAAGCCGGTCACGGCCAGCGAGACCACGACCGGGAGGAAGAACGCGGTCTGGTAGACGCGGCTGAAGCGGATCCTCTTGTCCAGCTGCACGGCCAGGAACAGGCCGAACGGCGTCGGGATCAGGATGAGCACGACGAACCAGATGACGTTGTGCTGGAGGGCGGGCCAGAACTGCGGGTTGTCGGTGAACAACTGACGGAAGTTGTCCAGGCCGACCCACTTGATGGAGTCGAATCCGATGCCGTCCCAGGACGTGAAGGCCAGGGCGATCGAGGCGAGGGCGGTGACCCAGACGAGGGCCACGTGCAGGACCGTGGGCACGCCGGCCATGAAGCCGAGCGTGATGCGGTCACGGCGGGTCAGCAGGCGCCTGTGGCCCTGCGGGACCCGCTTCTTGACAGATGCGGGCCCCGAAGGCGGCACGGCGGCCGCCTCCGGGGTCTTCGTGGGGGTCTCGGAGCTCATGAGGAGGCGAAGATCGTCTTCTTCTGGCGCTCGATCGAGGACAGCAGACTGTCGACGCCCTTGGGGTTCTGGAGGAACTTCTGCAGGCCGGGCTGCATCACCGTGGAGGTGAAGTCGGGCCGGGAGTCGCGGTCCATGAACTGGGTGAGGCTCTTGGCCTCGCTGATCATGGTGTACGCCTTCTTCTGCAGCGCGGTGTACGACGAGGTGTCGGCCTTGCTGGAGGCGGCCACCACGCTGGAGTCGGCCTTGAGGTAGATCTGCTCGGCCTCGGGCGTGCCCAGGAACTCCAGGAGCTTGGTGACACCGGCCTTGTTCTTCGGGGCCTTGCTGACCATGAAGCCGTCGGTGGGCGCCTCGACGGTGTCCTGGCCGTACGCGGAGTTGATCTCCGGGAAGGCGAAGAAGTCGAGGTCGTCGAGGTCGGCCTTGTTGGTGAACTGCTGCGCCACGAAGGAGCCGAGGAGGTACATGCCGGCCTTCTTCGACACCAGGGTCTGGGCGGCGTCCTGCCAGGTGCGGCCCATGAAGCCGTCCTGGTGGTAGGGGAGCAGCTCGGACCAGTGGTCGAAGACGGCCTTGACCTTGGCGTCGGTCCAGGAGGCCTTGCCGCCCATCAGCTCGACGTGGAAGTCGTAGCCGTTGAGCCGGAAGTTGATCTGGTCGAAGGTGCCCATCGCCGGCCAGGCGTCCTTGTCACCGAAGGCGATCGGGACCAGGCCGTCCTTCTTCATCTGCTTGCACAGGGCGACCAACTGGTCCCAGGTGGTGGGGACTTCGTAGCCGTGCTGCTTGAAGACGCTCTTGCGGTAGAAGATCGCCCACGGGTACGTGTACAGCGGGACGAAGTAGTACTTGCCGTCCTCGCCCTTGGCGAGCTTCTTCATCGCGTCGGGGAAGTTGTCCCCGATCTTCGCCCACACGTCGTCGATCGGCGAGGCGAGCTTCTTCGCCGCGAAGAACTGCATGCGGTAGCCGGCGAACCAGTTGAACACGTCGTCGGGAGTGCCCTGCAGATACGAGTTGATCTGCTCCTGGAACGTGTTGTGGTCCTTGGTGTTCACGTCGACCGTGATCCCGGACTGCTTCTTGAAGGCCGCGTAGATCTCGGCGAACGCCTTCTTCGGCACCGCGTCCGAGGCGTTGGAGCCGAGGCTCACGGTCTTGGGGTCGGACGACGTGCCGCTGCCGCCGCAGGCGCTCAGCAGCGGAATGCCGGCGCCCGCGAGCAGTGCGGCACCTCCGGCGCCTCGCAGCAGACTGCGGCGGCTGGGCGCGGGAAGGTGGAGACCCGAAGGGGAGAGGTCATGCATGAACGGCTCCTGGAGGGCGCAGGGGTTCGGCCATGGGCCACGCCATGTCGAAACAAGTCGAAAACGACCAGAAATCAACTCGACCGAACATCGTGGCGCTAATATCAGTCGTATGTCCGGTCATGCGTCAAGGGCTGTCTTCGACCTTTGTGGAAACGTAACCGACACACTCTTGATCGTTTCCGTCCGAACCCTCGAACAGAGGCGCCCGCAATTGATCGGTATTGCCGCTTTCGCTCCGGTCCTCAGCCGTTGATCTGCACGCTCTTGTCCACGCTGACCTGGTCGATCGCGGAAACCCTGATCGTCACCTTCATGGTCCATGTCCCGGCGATGGGAAGTGTGAGGTCGTCGCTGCCCCAGTAGCCGCCGCGGTCGGTGAGCTTGGCGTCGAGCGGACCGATCTTCTGCGACTTGAGGGTGAGGGAGAGGCGGAGTTCGGGAACGGCGACGATGCCGCCGTCGGCGCCGAAGACCACGGCCTGGACGGTGTTGTCGCCGACGCGCCCCGCGTCGATGGTGATCTGCACCTTGCCGCGCGCGCCCGGGGTGCCGACGTCGAAGGGGACGTTGGTGACGGACGCGGCGGGGAGCCCGTCCGCCGTCACGGGCGCCTGTGCCGCCTCGGCGGCCGCACGGCCCGGCAGCGTCCCGCCGAGCACGGTCGTGATCACCAACACCACGACGCCCACGGCGACTTCGGCCAGGACGGAGCGGCGCAGCTGACGGCGGCGCGGGTCCGGGCCGGGCGGACCCGTCTCCGGCGTATCGGTCGTCGTGCCGGTCCCCGACGACTCGGACCCCGACGGCTCGCGCGGCGGCGGCTCCGGCAACGGCGGCCCGCCCACCGGCTCCGGCACCCGCTCCCGTACGGCCGCGTCCGCCTCCGCCGTCACCAGCCGCGCCGTCCACCGCCGGGAGACCCCGGCCGCAGCCAGCACCAGCGCCACCGCGACCAGCTTGGCGATCAGGAGGCGGCCGTACGTCGTGTCGGTGAAGGCGCTCCACGAGCCCAGGCCGCGCCAGGACTGGTAGACGCCGGTGACGACCAGGACGGTCACGGAGACGAAGGCGAGGCGGGAGAAGCGGGCCACGGCGGCCGCGGGGAGCTCGGTGCGGTGGAGCAGGATCAGCAGGGCGGTGAGGCCGCCCAGCCAGAGGGACATCGCCAGCAGGTGCAGCACCGTGGACGCCATCGCCACGGGCACCTGGATGCCCGCCGACGCGTGGTCGGCGGCCGCCCAGGTGAGGGTCAGGCCCACGGCGAGCGCGGCACCCGCGGCGAGCACCGGGCGGGAGAAGGAAGCGCGCGTGCGCAGGCGTACGACGAAGAAGGCCGCCACGGGCAGCAGCGCGAGCCGGGCCAGCAGGGCCAGGCCGGAGCGGCCCGTGAGGGTGCGGCCGAAGGCGGAGGCGTCGAAGGCCGACGCCGGGCCCGTGCCCGTCTCGTACGGGGCGCGCAGCACCAGCAGGGCGAGCGTGGCGCCCAGCAGGGTCCACAGCCCCGCCAGGAGCGGTTTGCGCAGCGGGCCCCGGTCCGGCGGGCGGCACAGCACCACGAAGGCCGCCGTGCCGATGAGGAGGGCCGCGGCCAGGTAGGCCAGATAGCGGGCGATGTTGTAGAGGCTGGCGGTCGCCGGGTTCTCGACGGGATCGGTGTCCACGGCCGCCGACGTCGCGGAGGGCTTGCCGACGGAGAAGGTGAACGCGCCGCCGACCGGATGGCTGTCCGCCGACACGACCCGCCAGGCCACGACGTACGTGCCCTGGGCGAGCCTGCCCGGCAGGGTCACCTGCGCCGTGTCGGAGCGGCCCGGCGCGTGCTGCGCCTCGCCGGTGCGCACGCGCCGGTTGTCGGGGTCGAGGATGCGGAAGGAGTCGTCGAGCAGGCCGACGGACTCGGTGAAGGTCAGGGTGACGTGGCGGGGGGCGGACTTGAGGACGGTGCCGTCTGCGGGGGCGGTGGACTTGAGGGCCGCGTGCGCCGACGCGGGTCCCGCCCCGCCGAGGACGAGCAGGACCAGCACGGCGCCCAGCAGCACCAGCCCTTGAACTCCGCGGTGTCCGCCGGCTCCGCGGACCCGTCGGCGCGCTCGCCGTCCGCTGTCTGCACCCTCACACCCCACGCGTTTCTCCGTCGTCGGACTTGCCACCTTCCGGATACGTACGGATGTGAGCGGCCGCGTGCTCACCGTGTTCGCCGTGCTCCTCATGACCTCACCACGTCGGCCCGGCCGACACCCCTCCGTCCACGACCAGGTCGTGTCCGGTGATCCAGGACGCCAGCCGCGAGGCCAGGAACACGCACGCGTCCCCCACGTCCTGCGGCCGCCCGAGCCGCCCGAGGGGCGCCGCCCGCTGCCACCGCCGCACCCCCTCCGGCCAGGCCTCGGCCAGCCCCTCCCGGTCGACCAGCCCGGGCGAGACGGTGTTGACGCGGATGCCGTACTCCCCGTACTCCAGGGCCGCCGACCGCGCGTGCATGACGACGGCCGCCTTGGACGCGGCGTAGTGGGCGTGCGAGGGCGCCGGCCGGCGCGCCTCGACGGACGCGATGTGCGTCACGCAGCCCCCGCCGCCCTGCGCCCTCATGATCTCCGCGGCCGCCTGCGTGCACGCGAAGACGCTCGACAGGTTCGCGTCCACGACCGCCCGCCACTCGGCCGCCGTCATCCCGGGCAGCTCCTGGGTCGGCTGCACACCGGCGTTGTTGACCAGCGCGGTCAGCCTTCCGCCCCACTCGGCCGCCTCGCCCACCACCCGCCGGCACGCGTCCTCGTCGGTGAGGTCCGCCTGCAGTACGACAGCGGGCCGGCCCAGTTCCTCGATGCGGGCGGCCACTGCCCGCGCCGCATCCACCGCCGTACGGCAGTGCAGAGCGACCGCGGCGCCCTCCTCGGCGAACCGCAGCGCGATGCCCCGGCCGATGCCGCCGCCCGCACCGGTGACCAGGGCGACCTGTCCTTCGAGCAACCTCATGGACGGCACAGTTCCGCAATCCGGCCGGCCTGGGAGGGATACCGCGCCGTGAGCTCGGCCGCGTCCCCGTGCTCGTAGCCCTCGTAGGTGAACCCGGGCGCCATCGTGCACCCGAAGAACGTCCACGCACCGCCCGCGACGACCCGGCCGCCCATCCAGGTGCCGGCCGGCACGGTCGTCTGAAGGTGCTGGCCGCCCAGGACGTCCGGCCCGAGCACCACCGTCCCGGACGTCCCGTCCGGGGCCAGGAGCAGCAGCTCCAGCGGGTCACCGAGGTAGAAGTGCCAGATCTCGTCGGTGGGCAGGCGGTGCAGGGCCGAGTAGTCGTCCCCGGTCAGCAGGGCGACGATCGCGGAGCCCTCCGGGCGGCCGTCGGCCCGCTCGGGGCCCTCCCAGGTGCGGCGGAACAGGCCGCCCTCGCGCGGGATGGGTTCCAGTCCGTAGTGGGCGACGAGGTCGTCAGGGGTCACCCGGGGAAGGCTACCTCCCGGCGCAGAAAGGCCAATTGCGCCTTTTTCTCCGGCAGATACACGTCAGGGATGTCGATCTCGGGCAGCACGACCACCGGTCCGGCCTCGAATCCCTGCCGCAGGAAGCGGGCGACGGCCTTCTCGTTGCGCACGTCGGGATCGACCACGATCCGTCGCCGGTCCAGGCCGGGCAGGACGTACGACGTGACGACGTCCAGCAGCGCCGAGGACCAGCCGGGCCGTGCGCCGCCCTCCCCCGCGGGGGCGAGGAGCAGATGGATGCCGATGTCGCCGTCCCGCACCTCGTAGCACTCGCTCACGCGGTCGGCCTCCGGCTCGTAGGTCTGGAGCAGCGCGACCGGTTCGCCGTCCTTCACCACCAGGAAGGCGTGGTGGGTGTCGAGCGTGTCCATGTGCCCGTAGACCTCGGCGACCTGCTCGCGGGTGAGGCCGTTCATGCCCCAGAACCGGGCCCGCTCCTCGCTCACCCAGCCGTGCACGGCCCGGGCGTCCTCCTGCGCGTCGAGCCGCAATACGCGGACAGTGCCGCCGGTCCCGAAACCGTCGATCACCTGCTCGTGGACGGCGGTCCGGACGTCGTACGGGTCGGCCATCAGATGCTGCTCTCCTTGGTGAGCCGGTCGAAGTCGGTGACGACCGGGACGAGATCTCCCTTGGTCCACAAGGGGAGTTGATCACGGTGATGGGGCGAGCCGGGAACGCCCGACGCGCCGAACGGGACCACCCAGAGGCTGTCCTCGCGGCGGGCCAGGTCCCACACGTAGCGGGCGGCGGGCCCGCGCGCCGCGAGATCCGTCAGCCCGGGCACGCTGGAGGTGCAGAGCACGCAGTCGTGGTCGCCGGACAGACCCGGTTCGTCGTACGAGGTGGTGGTGAGCGCCCGCCAAGGGACCAGGCGGTGCGTCTCGCCCCAGGTCGGGGCGGGCGGCTCGGCGGCCACCTCTTCGAGGGCGGCGCGGACGGCCGCCGCCCGATCAACGCCGTACAACTCCTCGGCGCGCAGCAGGTGTTCGAGGGCGAAGCCGACGCGCGGGAGCAGGGCGAGCCAGGGGAGGAACACCTCGGGACAGGCGGGCGGGACGGCCAGTGCGGCGAACGCCGGGTGCGCCGCGAGATGGCGTACGACCGCGCCGCGCACCGCCGCGTAGCCGGCGGCGCCGGTGCTGCCCGCGTCCATGCGGCGGTCCCAGCGCAGGAGGCGGTCGCGGAGCGCGGCGGCCTCGGGGGAGAGGTTCTCCAGGGCGGCCAGGTGGTCCAACAGGGCCGCGGTGGAGGCGAGATGGGTGTCCGTGTGGATCGCCGGCATGTCCCCGGGCGACCAGTGCTCCTTCTCCGCCAGGAGCGCGGCGATCCGGTCCGCGCGGTGGGGCGCGGCGAACTCGACGCCGAGCGGAGTCGCAAGGCCCCGCTGGTTGGCCATCACCGCGACGCCGTCGGCCGGTTCGGTGCGCGGCATCTCGTGCCAGCCCCGCCACTCGTGGCCGGGCTCCCAGGCGGGGACCAGCCGGCGGCTGTTGGCCTCGGCGCGCACCGGCACCCGCCCCGCGACCCGGTGCAGCAGGCCGCCCTCGGTGTCGGCGGCCTGGACGACGTTGACGGGCTCGGCCCACAGGTCGACGGCACGGTCCACGTCCGCGACCCGGCGGGCCCGCAGCAGGGGAAGCAGGGCGCCGAAGCCCAGGTCCCCGGTGACGCGGGGCGGGTAGCGGAGGCTGACCGCGACCGGAGGTGTGCCGGGCACGCCCTCCTCCAGCCCCTCGGGACCGCCGATGATCACCGGCCCCCGGTCCGTCTCGATCACCTCGACCTCGACCGGCTCCTCGCCCGCCACCTCGACGGTCTCCGTGTGCCGGCAGGCGCGGGCCCAGCCGCCGTCCGGCCCGAGGGCCTCCACCCCCGCGCCGGTGCGCCGCAGCCGCTCCCGGTACAGGTCCTGGTAGTCGGCCATCGCGTTGGTGATCGCCCAGGCGACCGTGCCGGTGTGGCCGAAGTGGGCGATGCCGGGAATGCCGGGGACGGCGAGGCCGACGACGTCGAACTCCGGGCAGGAGAGGTGGATCTGCTGGTAGACGCCCGGGTCCTCGATGAAACGGTGCGGGTCGCCCGCGATGACGGCGTGACCGGTCGTGGTCCGTTCCCCGCCGACCAGCCAGCCGTTGCTGCCGGCGGTGCCGGGCCCGTCGGTGGCGAACAGCCCGACGGCCCGCTCGCCCAGGTGCCGTACGGCCTCCTCGCGCCACAGCTTGGCGGGGAAACCGGCGAAGAGGATGTGCGTGGCGAGCCAGACGCCCAGCGGGGTCCAGGGCTCCCAGTGGCCGGGGGTGAGGCCGGCCTGCCCGAACTCCGGTGCCGTGGTGCCTTCCAGGCCTGCGTTGACACCGTCGACGTACGCCCGCACCCAGTCCGCCGTCTCGGCGTCCCGTTCCTCCAGGGCCGCCCAGCAGCGGCGGGCCGTGTCGTCGAGACGGGACCGCCGGGCGAACAGGTCCCAGTGCAGGGCGTCGGTGCCCAGGAAGGAGGCAGAGGTGCCCTGCGCCCGGTGCCGCTCGACCTCCAGCTGCCAGGCGCGGTCGCGGGCGGTGACCAGGCCCTGGGCGCGGGCGAGTTCACGGGGGTTGCCGGCGCGCAGGTGCGGGATGCCCCACGCGTCGCGGTGGATCTCGGTCGTCACCCTGTGACCCTTCTGCACTTTCCTGTGCTTTAGGCAAGCCTTGCCTAAGTTATCCGTGGCGGGATCGTACGCGAACAGTGAAGACACGATGGGCCCGGGGCGGGGGATTCCCCGGGGCGTACAACCATTCGTGCGCCTTGTGTGTCGAGTGGGATGTCCATTTCCTGGGTCAAGGAGTCCCGTTGCGCAGAGCAGTTCTGGCGGCAGCCGTCCTCACCGCGTCCGTCGCCGTCACGCTCACCCCCGTCACCTCCTCCGCCGCCGCCCCGTACAAGGGCGCCAACACGGCGGCCGTGCAGGACGACTTCAACGGTGACGGGTACCGGGACCTGGCGGTCGGGGCGCCCAAGGCGTCCAACGGCAGCGTGGACGAGGCCGGCTCGGTCGTCGTGCTGTACGGGTCGAAGTCGTCGGTGAGCGCCACGCGGCGGACGGTCATCACCCAGGCGACGAGCGGCATCCCCGGCTCCCCGGAGGAGGGCGACGACTTCGGCGGCACCGTGGCCGCCGCGGACCTGGACCGGGACGGATACGCGGACCTGATCGTCGGCGCCCCCGACGAGGGCGTCGGGAGCCAGGACGCCCGGGGCTCGGTGACCGTCGTCTGGGGCGGGCCGAACGGACTGAAGGGCGGCACGAACGTCTCCGTGCCCTCCGGCTACGGGGACGGCAGGACGTACTGCCGCTTCGGACTGTCCCTGGCCACGGGCGACATGAACGGCGACGGCGCCCCCGAACTGTCCGTCGGTTCCGGCTGCGAGGCCGCCTCCTACACGGGCCCCTTCACCCGTACCGGAAAGGCCGCCGGCACGGTCGGTGACACCTTCTTCGGAGGAACCCGCGGCGTGGTCATGGGCGACGTCGACGGCGACGGCCTCGCCGAGCAGTTCTGGCTGCCGGGCCCCTCGGACGACGACCTGCGCGGCTCGGTGTACGTCTACCGCGGCGCCAGTGGCCCCAACCCCGCGCCGTCGGAGGCCGCGCCCACCGAACTCCCCTACGCCGACGGCCACGCGGGCGTCATCGGCGACATCAACGGCGACGGCTACGGCGACCTCGTCACCGGCATCTCGTCCGACGACTCCATGTCCGGCGGCCCGGCCGGCTGGGCCCACCGCGGCGGCGAGATCCAGGTCCTCTACGGCAGCGCCCAGGGCATCACCGCCGACCAGAAGCCGAAGGTCTACCACCAGGACACGGCCGGCGTGCCCGGCAGCGCCGAGAACGGCGACATGTTCGGCCAGTCGATCAGCATCGGCGACGTCAACGGCGACAAGTACGCCGACGTCCTGGTGGGCTCCCCCGGCGAGGCCGTCGGCACGCGCGCGTCGGCGGGCACGGCCGTCCTCCTGCGCGGCTCCGCCTCCGGCCTGACCACCACCAAGGCCGCCGGATACACCCAGGACACGGCGGGCATCCCCGGCACCGCCGAGACCGGCGACCAGTTCGGCGCCGCCGTGCATCTGGCCGACCTGAACCAGGACGGCAAGGCGGAGACGGTGGTGGGCGCCCCCACCGAGAACAGCGACGGCTGCCTGTGGACCGCCCGCGGCTCCGCGTCCGGTCCCGTCCTGACCGGCTCGGTCAACGTGTGCGGCAAGACCTCGGGCATCACCGTCCACGGCGTCAAGGGCTATTTCGGCGCCACCCTCCCCAGCACTCACGTAGAGCTCTGACGCACGGCGAGGCATGATCGGGGTCATGGACGTCACTCTTCACCTCGCCCAGGACCCCGAGGCCGACGAGCTCCTCGGACGCTCCCCGCTCGCCGCGCTCGTCGGGATGCTGCTGGACCAGCAGGTCCCGATGGAGTGGGCGTTCAAGGGCCCCCGCACGATCGCGGACCGGCTCGGCGCCGACGACCTGGACGCGCACGAGATCGCCGTGATGGATCCGGAGGCCTTCGGCACCCTCCTGTCCGAGAAGCCGGCCGTTCACCGCTACCCGGGTTCCATGGCCAAGCGCATCCACCAGCTGTGCCAGTACCTCGTCGAGCACTACGACGGGAACGCCGAGCTCGTCTGGAAGGGCGTGACCGACGGCCGGGACCTGCTGAAGCGGCTGGAGGACCTGCCCGGCTTCGGCAAGCAGAAGGCACAGATCTTCCTGGCACTGCTGGGCAAGCAGTTGGGCGTACAGCCCGAGGGCTGGCGGGAGGCGGCCGGCGCGTACGGCGAGGCGAAGTCCTTCCGCTCCGTCGCCGACATCACCGGACCCGAGTCGCTGACCAAGGTGCGGGCGCACAAGCAGGAGATGAAGGCGGCGGCCAAGGCGGCGAAGGCCGCCGGGTAGTAGCCGGAAAGGACCGTCAGCCGAGTGGCTCCCAGGGCTGGCGCGGCGCCCGCCGCGGGTCCAAGCATGGAACAGGACCGAGCCATCGAGCGACTCCTTGCGGGGCCGGGAGTACGACGACCGCAAGGTCCACACCGCCGGACACGCGCCGGGCGCACATGAGCCCGAGCTGCCCTTCGAAGGCCCTCTCCAGGCCCTCTCCCGCGCCGCCTGGCAGGTCGTCCTGGTCACCGGCGTCGCCTCGCTGATCCTGGGCGTCCTGGTCCTCGTCTGGCCGGGCGCCTCCCTGCTCGCGGCCGGCGTCCTGTTCGGCGTCTACCTCCTCATCAGCGGCATCTTCCAACTGGTCGCCGCCTTCGGCACACACCGGACCACCTCGCTGCGCGTACTGGCCTTCATCAGCGGCGCCCTGTCGATCCTGCTGGGCCTGTTCTGTCTGCGCGGCCCGATGCGGTCGATCCTGCTGCTGGCCCTGTGGATCGGCATCGGCTGGCTCATCCGCGGCATCACCCAGACCCTGGCCGCCGCCTCCGACCGGAACATGCCGGCCCGCGGCTGGCAGATCTTCCTCGGGATCGTCACCTTCATCGGCGGGATCGTGCTGATCGACTCACCGTTCGAGTCGGTCGCCGTCCTCACCCTCGTCGGGGGCATCTGGCTGATCGCGGTCGGTGTCGTCGAGATCATCACCGCGCTGAGCGTGCGGAGCCGGGCCGAGCAGGTGCCACGCGCCATGTGAATCACGCCGGGTCCCCCGAACGGGCGGTTCTCGCGCCCGTCGGCTGAACGCCGGACGTGTCATGGGCAGATGATCTCCCGTGAGCACCGTACGACGCCCCCCGTGCAGCCGTGCCTGGCTGCGGACGCTCGTCCTGCTGCTCGCCCTGCTGGTACCGGGCGTCCACGCCGAGGTGCACACGACGCCCGCCGCGGCCATGGAGATCGTCGAGTACGACGTCCTGGACGCGACCCTGCGGCCACCGGCCGACGCCGTCCGCCGCACCGACGTGGCCCTGCGCCCCGCTCCCCTCCCGGCACCGGCACCCGGCGTCCCGGCGGGCCACCCGCTCCCCGCCGCGCCCCGGTCGCCGCACTCCCTCCACGCCCTGCGCTCGGTGGTCCTGCGCTGCTGACAGACCCGGCTTTCGGGAACAGTCGGCGACTACGCAAGGAACACAGCCATGCCCATCGACCCGTACGCGGTCCTGCGCGCCCTCCTGCGCGCGGAGGCCGCACGCAGCGCGCCGAAGCCGGACCGGAAGAAACCGGAAGCCAAGCAGCCCCTGAAGGAACGGGACCGCTGACCGACCGGCGGAGGCGGGTGTACCGAATGGGCCTACCGCCTCCGCCGAGCCATACCGTCAGCGACCGGATCGCGGCACGACCCAGGTGATCACGGTACGGCGGCCGGCGTCGCAAGGCTCCCACTTGTTGCCTCGCGACAACGCCTTGGCCACTTCGATGCGGTTGATGAAGCAACACAGGAACGCACGCTTGTCGGTCAAAGGCGCACATGGCCATTGGCCGGTCCCATACGCCTTGGCCATGCCGACAAGGTCCGCTGCGGACCCGGAACGTACACCCGCCCCCGACAGCCGTCTCTCGATCATCCGTACGGGGAATGTGTCAACAACCCGGCCACATCTACCCCCTTTGACCGATATCGGCCAGGATCTGCACGTACTTGTCGCGCCCGGCCGAGCCGGGAAGCTGCGCCCAGAGAGCCTTGCCCGGTAGGCTTTCCGTGTGATCTTCAAGCGCATCGGAAACGGCCGGCCGTACCCCGACCACGGCCGGGAAAGCACCCGGCAGTGGGCGGACGTCGCGCCGCGCCCGGTCCGCCTCGATCAGCTCGTCACCACCAAGGGTCAGCTCGACCTGGAGACTCTCCTGGCCGAGGACTCGACCTTCTACGGCGACCTGTTCGCACACGTCGTCAAGTGGCAGGGCGACCTGTATCTCGAGGACGGCCTTCACCGCGCCGTGCGAGCGGCACTGCAACAGCGCCAGGTGCTGCACGCGCGCGTGCTCGAACTGGACTGACGCGCGCTTCCCGGAGGCCTGTCGGTAAAGGCTTGGCCCTTTTGGGTTCACCTGTGTGGCGTCTGATGATCATCTAGTAGGCATCGCCGCTCAGGCGCACTACGCTGCGCTCATGAGCATGCTGACTCCCCCAGGCATGGGCGGGAAGTACCGGATCACGGGGGACAAATACCCGCGGATGCGCCAACGTCGGCGGCGCGGCAGGCTCGTGGTCGCCGTGGTGGCCTCCGCCGCCGCGCTCGGTCTGGTCGGCTGGGGCACCCTGCAGCTCATCGACGTCTTCACCGGCGGCGGCGAGAAGGCCTCGGCGGCCGGTTCCAAGGCGGACTGCGCGACCAAGGCGAGCCCGTCGGCGAGCACCAAGGGGGCCGCCCTCCCCAAGCCCGCCCAGATCACGGTCAACGTCTACAACGCCACGCCCCGCAGCGGTCTGGCCAAGAGCACCGCGGACGAGCTGAAGAAGCGCGGCTTCAAGATCGGCGACGTGGGCAACGCGTCCAAGGAGTTCGACAAGAAGATCAAGGGCACCGGCATACTGCTCGGCCCCACGTCCTCCCTGAACAACTCACTGCCGGTCCTCGCCACCCAGCTCAGCACCGCCGAACGCCGCACGGACGCAGCCCGCAAGGGCACCGAGATCGACCTGCTCATCGGCAACGGCTTCAAAACCCTCACCCCGAAGGCAGCCGCCGACAAGGCCCTGTCCGCACTGGCCGGCCCTCAGCCAACGTCCACGTCGTCGAAGAAGAGCTGCTGAGCAACGCCCCCACAGGGGCGCGGGGCTGCGTCGATGTGCGGCTCCGCCGCGTGGGCGCGACCAGCCACGACGAAGAGTCGGCCGCCGCACACCCGCACCCCTGCGGCGAAAAGGCGAACCCTACTCAGCCGCGCCGTAGAGCCGATCCCCCGCATCCCCCAGCCCCGGCACGATGTACCCGTGCTCGTTGAGACGCTCATCGACGGCCGCCGTCACCACGGTCACCGGCGCCCCGGCCAACTCCCGCTCCATGATCTCGACGCCCTCGGGCGCAGCCAGAAGCACCACCGCGGTCACATCGTCCGCACCGCGCTTGATCAGCTCCTGGATCGCCGCGACCAGCGTGCCGCCGGTGGCCAGCATCGGGTCGAGGACGTACACCTGACGCCCCGAGAGGTCCTCGGGCATGCGCGCGGCATACGTGGTGGCCTGCAGCGTCTCCTCGTCGCGGATCATGCCCAGGAAGCCCACCTCGGCGGTCGGCAGCAGCCGGACCATGCCGTCCAGCATGCCGAGGCCGGCCCGCAGGATCGGCACCACCAGGGGGCGCGGGTAGGAGAGCTTGACGCCGGTGGTCGGGGCGACCGGCGTCGTGATGTCGACCTGCTCCGTGCGCACGTCGCGCGTGGCCTCGTAGGCGAGCAGGGTGACCAGCTCGTCGGCGAGACGGCGGAAGGTCGCTGAGTCGGTGCGCTGGTCGCGCAGCGTGGTGAGCTTGTGAGCGACCAGCGGGTGGTCGACGACGTGGAGACGCATGTCCTAACAGTAACCGCGCCCCGATAACCCTTGCGCTGGCATCAAACCGCCCATCAGGGGGAAAGTGGGAGGGACGGACCGGGGGGTGGTGTCCCTATGCCTGACCTGCCTGAGCGCGAGACCCGAAACGACTCGCCGTCGCACGAGAGTGACGCCGAGCGCCGCCGCCGCAGGGCCCAGTTCCTGCGTGATCTCGCCGAGGCGCGCGAGTTGCGGGACCGTGTCCAGCCGCGCCGCGCCAAGACAGCCCGCCTGCGCCACGCCATGCGCATGCGCACGTTCCGCTGGTAGCTCCGGCCCTCCGCGCGGCCCAGGTAAGGGCAACCCGGTGCGTGCACACAGGGATCGCCGCGTACGATCCCGCTCGTGGTCGATCAAAACGGGCGGACACAGGGTGCCGAAGACGTCCCCTGAACGCCTTGTTTCTGCCACGATTCCGAGTGGGCGGGGCTCGGAGCACAGCTCTCCCCGCCCATAACCTCCGCCGGGGGGACCCCCAACCGGCACGCCTAAGACCAGTGGGAGAGTCACGGTGTACTTCGCCGCACTGCTCGCGCGCACCGAAGACGGGTGGGAAGCGAGCGACACAGAGCTCGACGATGTGGAAACCCTGTCGGATCTGGCCGACCTCGCCCGGGAAGCCTCGCCCGAGGACGACACGGTGCTCGTACTCATCGAGCAGGAAGACGGGTGGTTCGGCGTCGTCCGCATCGACGGCGAGGAAGACCCTCGCATCTACGTCTCGGACGCCGCCGCCGCTGCCCGCAGCTCGTACGGAGAGATCCTGCTCACCGATGAACTGCTCGGAAGGGAGCCCGGCGACGACGACTCCGACCTGGACGCCCTCGATCTCGACGGCACGGAGGACGGTGAGCCCGACGACGATGCCGACGACGACGATGACGGCGGCACGTCCGCCGAGTCCGTGCCGCACAGCCCCGTCGGCGACGTCGAGATCCTCGACGACCTCGGCGTCAGCGCCAAGGAGCTGCGCACCCTGGACGAGGACGCCCTGAGCACGATCGCCGAGGCCCTGGGCGCCTCGGAGGTCCTGGAGACCGTCCGCTGACCGCTTCAGCAACCGCGGGAGAGACCCCGGACCCGGTGCGCGACCGCTGGCGGGCCGCGATGCGGCTCGCCCTGGACGAGGCCGAGCGGGCCGGCCGGGGCGGGGACGTCCCGGTCGGCGCCGTGGTGCTGGCGCCGGACGGCACGACCGTGCTCGCGGCCGGGCACAACGAACGCGAGGCCACCGGCGATCCGACGGCGCACGCCGAGGTCCTCGCGATCCGCCGGGCCGCGGCCGGACTCGGCGAGTGGCGGCTGTCCGGCTGCACGCTCGTCGTCACCCTCGAACCCTGCACGATGTGCGCGGGCGCGATCGTCCAGTCCCGCGTGGACCGCGTCGTCTACGGCGCCCGCGACGAGAAGGCCGGCGCGGCCGGCTCCCTCTGGGACGTCGTACGCGACCGGCGGCTCAACCACCGCCCTGAAGTGATCGAGGGTGTGCTCGCCGAGGAGTGCGCCCACCTGCTCACCGAGTTCTTCCGGTCCCGCTGAATACCGATTTCAAAGCACCGCACGGCGTGCTGTAAGGTCTCCCTCGGTAGCGTGTCCGAGCGGCCGAAGGAGCTCGCCTCGAAAGCGAGTGTGGCGCAAGTCACCGAGGGTTCAAATCCCTCCGCTACCGCTTGGGAAGGGCCCCGTCGAGAGACGGGGCCCTTTGTCGTGCGATCATGTGCGGTCGTTGGGGCAACAGTGACAGGGGAGGCCGCGATGGCGGTGAATGCGAAGAAGATCGCCGTCTATGTGGTCGTGGTCTTCGCGCTGTATTTGATCATTACGGACCCGGCCAAGGCGGCCGACTACGTCCAGATAGGGTTCGAGGGCATATCGGACGCCGCGAAGGCGATCGGCGACTTCTTCACCTGGCTCGCCAACGGGGCCCACTAGCTAGGAGCGCACATGATCCGCCACCTCGTCCTCTTCAGGCTCGACGAGGGCGTCGAGCGCGACGACCCGCGCGTCGTGGAGGGCGTCGAGGCCTTCCGGTCACTGGACGGGAAGATCCCCGAGATCCGCTTCTGGGAACTGGGCTGGAACATCAGCGACCGCCCCATCGCGTACGACTTCGCCATCAACTCGGGCTTCGACGACGCGGCCGCGCTGCGGCGCTACGTCGAGCACCCGGAGCACCAGGCGGGCGTCACGCTGTGGAAGGAGTTCTCCACTTGGGTGATCGCCGACTACGAGTACTGAGGCGGACCTTCTGGGGCCCTTCGCCGGGAACGGCGGAGGGCCTTTCTGCGTCTTATGCCCCAACTTGGCCTCAACACGGCGTTATGCGGTGCTTGCGCACAGTGCACATCTCTTGTGATGCTATGACCGCTTTTGACGGGTTCGTTGACCGATTGCGAGGCGGAGTTGACCGTGCCGGCCAGTACTGCGCCTCAAGCACTGCCCATGGAAGCCGTTCCGGCAGCTCCGGCCCCTCCGGCCGCCTCGGTCCCTCCGGCCACCCCGGCGCCTGCAGCCGCCCCGGAAGCCACTCCGCAGCCGCGCAGCCGCGGCGCCGACACCCGGGCCCTCACGCAGGTGCTCTTCGGTGAGCTCAAGGGGCTCCTGCCGGGCACGCCGGAGCACATCCGGGTGCGGGGGGCGCTCATCGAGGCCAACCTCCCGCTCGTGCGCTACGCGGCCGCCCGCTTCCGCTCCCGCAACGAGCCGATGGAGGACGTGATCCAGGTCGGCACCATCGGGCTCATCAACGCGATCGACCGCTTCGACCCGGACCGGGGCGTGCAGTTCCCGACCTTCGCGATGCCGACCGTCGTCGGCGAGATCAAGCGATACTTCCGGGACAACGTCCGCACGGTCCATGTCCCGCGCCGGCTGCACGAGCTGTGGGTACAGGTCAACAGTGCGACCGAGGACCTGACGACCTCCTTCGGACGCACCCCGACGACCTCCGAGATCGCCGAGCGGCTGCGCATCACCGAGGACGAGGTGCTCTCCTGCATCGAGGCCGGGCGGTCGTACCACGCGACCTCCCTGGAGGCCGCCCAGGAGGGCGACGGGCTGCCCGGGCTGCTCGACCGGCTCGGTTACGAGGACCCGGCCCTGGACGGCGTCGAGCACCGGGACCTCGTCCGGCATCTCCTCGTACAACTCCCGGAACGGGAACAGAGAATCCTTCTCCTGCGCTACTACAGCAACCTCACCCAGTCGCAAATCAGTGCGGAACTCGGTGTCTCGCAGATGCATGTGTCGCGGCTACTCGCGCGTAGCTTCCAGCGGCTGCGATCCGCAAACAGGATCGAGGCGTAACCGGTGAGAGCGAATCGCTCACCAGGGCTGTTCCCGACAGGTCTGCGCTGAAAAAGCATCAGACCCCCTTTTTCCAGGGCCGATTCGTATCTCACATGTCGACATGTCACTACAGCGTGTTGCCGACATGTGACATTCTTCCCCAAGCGCGTTTGCCGGGGCTTCGGCTCCGGTATTCAGGTGAAGGCTGAACTCCTCGTCAGGGGAGTCCCGGCCACGACCGTCCCGCGACCCAGAGGGGGTGGCATGTCCGCAGACAAGGGCAGCTCGAAGGTGCTCACGCTCACAAAGAGCGAGTCCGCGCCCGCCGACGCCGTACTCGACGACCTCGTAGCCGTCGAGGCCGCACCGGCCCCGGCCGTTCCGGCCGCTGAGCTCCCGGCTCTGCCGGACTCGGCGAACATCGACACCCGCACCCTGTCCCGCTCCCTTTTCCTGCGGCTCGCCGCACTCGAGGAGAACAGCCCGGAGCGCGCGTACGTCCGGGACACCCTGATCGAGCTCAACCTCCCGCTGGTGCGCTACGCGGCCGCCCGCTTCCGCTCGCGCAACGAGCCGATGGAGGACATCGTCCAGGTCGGCACCATCGGCCTGATCAAGGCGATCGACCGCTTCGACTGCGAACGGGGCGTGGAGTTCCCGACGTTCGCGATGCCGACGGTCGTCGGTGAGATCAAGCGGTTCTTCCGCGACACCTCGTGGTCGGTGCGCGTGCCGCGCCGGCTGCAGGAGCTGCGCCTGGCCCTCACCAAGGCCAGCGACGAGCTCTCCCAGAAGCTGGACCGCTCCCCGACCGTCCCCGAACTCGCTGCCGTGCTGGGCGTGTCCGAGGAGGACGTGGTCGACGGTCTCGCGGTCGGCAACGCGTACACGGCCTCCTCGCTCGACTCCCCGGCCCCCGAGGACGACGGCGGCGAGGGCTCCCTCGCGGACCGCCTCGGCTACGAGGACACCGCCCTGGAGGGCGTCGAGTACCGCGAGTCCCTCAAGCCGCTGCTGGCCAAACTGCCGCCCCGCGAGCGGCAGATCATCATGCTCCGCTTCTTCGCCAACATGACCCAGTCGCAGATCGGCGAGGAGGTCGGCATCTCCCAGATGCACGTCTCCCGCCTGCTGACCCGGACGCTGGCGCAGCTGCGCGAGGGGCTCATCTCCGACTGAGGTCCTTCAGGAGTCGCCCGAGGGTTCCTATTTGACGGAGTGTCAGCCACCATGGCGCGATGCTTCGGACGACGTGGACACATGGCCGTCGAGGCGCCGTGATCGGCGCGTCGGCGGCCGTCGTCTGCCTGGGCGCGGTGCTGGCCGCGTGCGGGGGCGGTGACAGGGGCGGCGGATACGTCGCGGTGGGCCCGGCGGGCGGTACGCCCCGGGTCTCCGGTGCGGCGGTGAAGCCGACCGGGAGTGTGACGCTGGTGCCGCTCGACGGGGATCAGGGGGAGAGCGGGGGCTCCGGCGCGAGCAACTCCCCTGCGGGCGGCGGCGATACGGTCAGCGCCCCGCAGGTCCCGGCGGGTACGGGCAACGGCCCGGCTCCTTCAGCCGAGGGCGCCAAGTCCGGTCGTACGGCCGGGGGTTCGTCGTCCGCGAAGCCAACTCCCAGCCCTGCGGCGCCCGTCGGCCCCGCCGCCCTGGCCTGGGGCGAGCCGGTGCGGAAGGCCACGGACGAGCGGTGGTGCGAGGACGTGACCGTCGCCTTCCGCAACACCGGGGGGACCGCGGTGCGTTCGGGCGAGGTGACCTTCGGGACGCACGTCATCGGCGCGCTGGGTCTCGACTGGGGGACGGTCGAGTCGGCCGTGGCGCTTCCGGCGCCGATCGGGGCCGGGGCGCGCAAGGAGAAGACCTGGACGGTGTGCGTCGACGCCTGGCGCGTGCCGCTCGGCATGCACATCGAGACGCGGGACGTCGCCGTCCAGTGGAAGTAGCGGTACACCCTTACTTCAGCGCGAGCCAGGCGACGGCCGCCACGATCGCGACGGCGACGACGATGCCGACGATCAGACCGATGCGGGGACCCGACTGAGCGGGCGCCTGCTGCTGCCGACGGCCCTGCGGGCCCTCGTCGACGAACGCGCGGAACATCTGGGTGCTGCCTGCGGGGTCGTTGTTGCCCTGGGGGCCCTGGGGGTTAGCCATAGCCCGAGACCCTAGCGAATCGGTGGGTGTGGCCCAAGTGGGGGGCAGCTCGCACGGGTAACCACCCCCACCTGCGTGTTTACGTTCGCAATACTTGCCTTTGCCAAGTTTTTGTACCGTAGCCACCCCATTTTGTTTGCCTTCAGCAACCAACAACTTCTATGGTTGCCCCAAGCAACGAATGTGGGAGGTGTCATGGCCGAGCGGGCGCAGTACGAGGAGCTGATGCGTCAGTTCAGCGCCTTCGGTGCCGTGAAGAGGGAGTTGGGGCGGATTCTGCCGTCCGACTGCCCGAGCGGCAGCGCCGCCGTACTGACCCTTCTCGGCAGCTACGGCGACATGCGGATGAGCCGGCTCGCGGAGCTGCTCTCCGTGGACATGTCGGTCACCAGCCGCCATGTCGCGCACCTCGCCGACCGCGGCCTGATCGACCGCTCCCCCGACCCGGCGGACAAGCGCTCCCGGATCCTGCACCTCACGCCCGCGGGCCTGACCCGCCTCGAGGCACTGTCCGAGCGGACCACACAGCTGCTGACCGAGCGACTGAGCGACTGGAGCGACGAGGAAGTCGCCCAGCTCGCGCGGCTCATGGCGCGGCTGCGGGCCAGTTTCGACGACGGCCGCGGCGTACCGCCCCGGCTCCCGCCCCCCGCACTCGAACTCGAACCGACCACCCGTACACCCGCAAGCACTTAAGAGAAGGAAGCCCATGGCAACGACCACACCAGCCGGTGTGCGGGCTCATGCCAAGCACGGGGGAGGCTCCGCCGAGTACGCCCCGATGACGCACCGGCAGATCATGGAGGCGATCTCCGGGCTGCTGCTCGGCATGTTCGTGGCGATCCTGTCCTCCACGATCGTCACCAACGCCCTCCCGCACATCATCAGCGACCTCGGCGGCGGCCAGTCCGCCTACACCTGGGTCGTCACCGCCGCCCTGCTGTCGATGACCGCGGCCACCCCTCTGTGGGGCAAGCTCGCCGACCTCTACAGCAAGAAGGCGCTCGTCCAGATAGCCCTGGTCATTTATGTGCTGGGGTCTGCGGCCGCCGGGCTCTCGCAGAACGCCGGCATGCTGATCGCCTGCCGTGTCGTCCAGGGCATCGGCGTCGGCGGTCTGTCCGCCCTCGCCCAGATCGTCATGGCCGCGATGATCTCCCCGCGCGAGCGCGGGCGTTACTCCGGCTACCTCGGCGCGACCTTCGCCGTCGCCACCGTCGGCGGCCCGCTGCTCGGCGGTGTCATCACCGACACGTCGTGGCTGGGCTGGCGCTGGTGCTTCTACGTCGGTGTCCCCTTCGCCGTCATCGCGCTGATCGTGCTGCAGAAGACCCTGCACCTGCCGGTCGTGAAGCGGGACGTGAAGGTCGACTGGGGCGGCGCGTTCTTCATCGCCGCCGCCGTCTCGCTGCTGCTGGTCTGGGTCACCTTCGCCGGTGACAAGTACGACTGGATCTCCTGGCAGACGTACGCGATGGTCGGCGGTTCGATCGTCCTCGGCCTGATCTTCGTGCTGGTCGAGTCCAAGGTGCGCGAGCCGATCATCCCGCTGCGCCTGTTCAAGAACCGCACCATCACCCTCGCGTCGCTGGCCTCGCTGTTCGTCGGTGTCGCGATGTTCACCGGCACGGTCTTCTTCAGCCAGTACTTCCAGCTGGCCCGCGACAAGTCGCCGACGATGTCGGGTGTCATGACGATCCCGATGATCGGCGGGCTCTTCGTCTCCTCCACCGTCTCCGGGCAGTTCATCACCCGCACCGGGCGCTGGAAGGCGTGGCTGGTCAGCGGTGGGGTCCTGGTGACCGCCGGACTGGGCCTGCTGGGCACCATCCGGTACGACACGGACTACTGGAAGATGGCCATCTTCATGGCCCTGCTGGGTCTCGGCATCGGCATGATGATGCAGAACCTGGTGCTGTGCACCCAGAACCAGGTCGACCCGAGCGACCTCGGCTCGGCCAGCTCGACGGTCACCTTCTTCCGCTCCCTCGGCGGTGCGGTCGGCGTCTCCGCGCTGGGCGCCGTGATGGCCCACCGGATCACGCACTACGTGTCGGACGGCATCTCCGCCCTCGACCCCAAGTACCAGGCGGCCCTGTCCGGTTCCAGCTCGTCCACCGACACCATCCCGGACCTGAGCAAGCTGCCGGCGCCGATCCGCACCCTCATGGAGAGCGCCTACGGCCACGGCATCGCCGACGTCTTCCTCATCGCCGGCGGCCTCGCGGCCTTCGCTTTCCTGATCACCCTGTTCATCAAGGAGGTCCCGTTGCGGACCAAGGGCGCCCTGGCGCAGGCCGCGAGCGCGGACGAGACGCCGGCTGCGGAGGCCGCTCCGGCCGCCGCCGAGGCTGCGGATCCGGCTGCCGCCGAGAAGGTCCCGAGCTGGGCCGTGTCGGACATCGAGGCCGCCGCCGACGGCACGCAGCGGCTGTCCGCCGTGGCCACCCTCGCCCGGCCCGAGGAGTCGGCCGGTTCCGGCGGCACCCCGGTCCGCGGCTTCGTCCGCGGCAACGAGAGCGCGCCCGTACCGCAGGCCGCCGTCACGCTGATCTCGCTTGCCGGACGGCAGCTGGGCCGGTCGGTCGCGCAGGCCGACGGCTCCTACGCGGTGGACGCGCCGGGCACGGGTTCGTACGTCCTGATCGCTTCCGCCGACGGGTTCCAGCCGCAGGCGTCCACGGTCGTGGTCAACGGTGAGCCGGTGTCGTACGACATCCTGCTCAGCGGCACCAGCGGGCTGAGCGGTGTGGTGCGGTCCGTGGAGACCACGCTGCCCGTCAAGGACGCGATGGTCATCGTGACCGATGTGCGCGGGGATCTGCTGGCCACCCAGGCCACCGGTGAGCAGGGCGAGTTCTCCTTCGCCGAGCTGGTGCCGGGTGCCGTGACCGTCGCGGTGAACGCCGCCGGGTACCGGCCGCGCGCCCTGCCCGTCGAGGTGGGCGGCACCGGAGTCACCCGGATCGAGGTCGACCTCGACTCGGGCGCCCAGCTCCAGGGCGTCGTACGGGCGCCGCACGGGCCGCTGGCCGACGCGCGGGTCACGCTCGTCGACGCGGCGGGCAACGTGGTCGGCACCGCCACCACGGGTACGGACGGGGCGTACGCCTTCACCGACCTGAACAGCGGCGACTACACGGTCATCGCGACGGGCTACGCCCCGGTGGCGACGGCGCTGACGGTGAACGGCCACGGTGTCGACGACCACGACATCGAACTGGCCCACCCGGGCGAGTAGTTCGAACCCCGGCCCGTGGCGGACGGCGTGCGCGCTTCGAGCGGAGGTGCGCGCCCGGCGCCACGGGCCGGTTCCTTTACGACCAATTTGTAGGCTTCTCAAGGCTGTTCAGGCTTTTCTGCAGGGAGAAACGGGATGGGACTGACCGCGAAGATCCGTACGCGGGACGGATGGGCCGTGTCGCACGCGGTCGTCACGGTGACCGACATGACCGGCACCCAGGTGCTGCGCGCGGAGACGGACGCCGAGGGGGCCGTACGGGACACGACCGCGCTCGCGCCGGGGGCGTACACCGTCATCGTCACGGCCGTCGGGTACGCGCCCGTCGCCTCCAGCGCGCTCGTCACCGCGAGCGGACGGGCCGAGCTCGGGGCGGTGACGCTGGCCCGGCAGGGCGGCACGGAGCTGCCGCCGCCCGGACCCTGGACGATCGACCCCGCGCACTCCTCGGTGGGCGCGGTCGCCCAGCACCTGGGGATCTCCAGCGTGCACGGGCGGTTCACCGACTTCGCCGGACGGGTCGAGATCGCCCCGGACGAGGTGGAGAAGTCCCGCGTGGAGGCGGTGATCCGGGCGGCGTCCATCGACACGGGCAACGGCATGCGGGACGACCATCTGCGCTCGCCGGACTTCCTGGACGCCGAGAAGTACCCCGAGATCACCTACCGCTCGACCGGTCTCACGGCGGCGGGGGCGGACCGCTGGACGGTGCACGGGGAGCTGACGCTGCACGGCGTCGTACGGCCGGTGGACCTGGAACTGGCGTACCTCGGCACCGGTTCCGACCCCTGGGGCGGCACCCGGGCCGCGTTCCGGGCGACGACGGAACTGCGCCGCGAGGACTTCGCCATGAACTACAACCAGGTGCTCCAGGCGGGCATCGCCGCGATCGGCACGACGCTGAAGGTGGAGCTGGACATCCAGGCGGTGCAGGGGGAGTCGCTGCCACAGGCGTGAGGGTGGGCACGGCAGGGGCAGGCTGAGAGGCGCCCGTACGCCTAGGCTGGCGCCATGGCACCGAACATCGCGAGCAACACCCGCGTCTCCCTCGACGAGCTGCTGGACTTCGTACGACCCCGCCACCGCGCCATCCTGCTCACGCGCAGGGCCGACGGCGGTCCCCAGGCCTCGCCGCTGACCTGCGGTGTCGACGACGCGGGGCGGATCGTGGTCTCCACCTACCCGGAGCGGGCCAAGACCCGCAACGCCAAGCGGGACGAGCGGGTCGGCCTCGTCGTGCTGAGCAACGACTGGGACGGCCCCTGGGTCCAGATCGACGGCACCGCCGAGGTCATCGACCCGCCGGAGTCCGTCGAGCCGCTGGTGGAGTACTACCGGAACATCGCCGGTGAGCACCCGGACTGGGACGAGTACCGGGCGGCCATGGTCAAGCAGGGCAAGTCGATCATCCGGGTCACGCCCCAGAAGTGGGGTCCGGTGGCGACGGGCGGCTTCCCGGCACGGCTGGTCCCCGGAGAGTAGTCAGCCCCGGGTCACCATCGCCTCGATCCCCGCCACCAGCAGGTCGAGGGCGAAGCCGAAGTCCCGTTCCCACATCTCCTCGACCGTGTCGCCGCCCCGGGCCGCCATGATGTCCTCGGACTCCTTGACGATCTCGGCGGTCTGCGGGGCCTGCGTCACGGTGCTCATGGCGTTCTGGAAGTACTCGTCCGGGGTCATGCCCACGTCCGTGGAGCGGGCGATGAAGTGGCCCTCGATGGTGCCGAAGCCGTACACGAACTGGAAGACGGCGGAGATGGCGGCCGCCAGACCGTGTGTGGGCAGCCCGGTCCGGCGGATGACGCGGTGCACGACGCGGGAGAAGGCCAGGTTGTTCGGGCCGATGTTGAGGAACGTGCCGGCCACCGGGGACAGCCAGGGGTGGCGGACCAGCAGCGAGCGGTACTCCCGGGCCAGCGCGCGCAGTTGGTCGCGCCAGTCCTCGTCCGCGTCCGGGTCGGGCAGGCCCAGCTCGCCCATGACCGCGTCCAGGGCGAGTTCGAGGAGGTCGTCCTTGGTGTCGACGTACCAGTAGACGGACATCGCGGTGACGTTCAGCTCGGCGGCCAGCCGGCGCATGGAGAACTTGGCCAGCCCCTCCGCGTCCAGGAGGCGGACGGTGACCTCGGTGATCCGGTCCCGGTCCAGCCCGGACGGCTGCCCGGCACCGCGGCCTCCCCGACGGACCTTGCCCTCCAGCCACACACTGGTCCGCGCGGCCCGCTCGGCTGCCCTCACCATTGGCGCACCTTCCTAGATCCTCTGAATGCCGGTCATGCTGAGCGCCCCGTGAGAGGCGCGGGGGCGGTGACATTCTGTGACTCCGCAGCGGGGGCGCGACAAGCCACATACCAGCCGCAGCCGCGCGACGAACCGCCCCGCCCGAGCTACTGGGCGACCACCACCTCCGAGTCTGCCCGCTCAGCCCTCCGCAGCAACGCCGCCGCGACCAACCCGCCCAGCAACACGGCCAACGCGCCCACCAACTGACTGCTCTCCAGTCCGGACGAGAACGCGTCCGTGATGCGTCCCCTCTCCTGCGCCGACCCCGCCGACGCCAGCGCCGCGGGCAACGACGACGCCGCCACGGAAATCCCCGCCGCGAAGCGGGAGTTGAGCACCGCCCCCAGCACGGCCACCCCCAGCCCGTTGCCGAACTCGGCCAGCGTCCCGTTGACCCCCGCCCCGACTCCCGCCTTCGCGGGCGGAATCGCGCTCATGATCGCGTGCGCCATGGCCGGGCTGGCGATCGCGCCGCCGGCGCCGATGAGCAGCAGCCCGAGCAGGGTGCCGGCGTAGCCGCCGGAGGTCAGCACGGCGATGGCCACCAGCCCCGCCGACATCAGCAGCATGCCCAGGGCGATCGAGACGGGCGTCCCCAGCTTCGCCATCCATTTCGCCGACACGCCTGTGAAGTTGAGGGCGACGATGGTGAGGGCGAGCGGCGCGGTGCGCAGGCCCGCTTCCAGGGGGCCGTACCCGAGCACGAACTGCAGGTGCTGGGTGAGCAGGAAGAGCGAGCCGCCCATGCCGAAGGTGATGAGCACCGCGCCGGCGACCGCGCCCGTGAACCTGCGGTTCCTGAAGAAGTGCAGGTCGAGCATGGGGTACGGGATCCGGTTCTCCCAGTACGCGAACAGCGACAGGACGATCACCGCGACGGCCGCGCTGAGCAGCACCCGTCCCGAGGTCCAGCCGTGCGACGGGCCCGAGATGATCGCGAAGACCAGCGCGCTCATGCCGATCGTGGAGAGCAGCGCGCCGAGCAGGTCGGGGCGGTCGCCGGAGGGGTTCTTGGACTCGGGGACCAGGGTCACGACCGCCACCAGGCCCAGCGCCGCCACCGGCAGGTTGATCAGGAAGATCGCACCCCACCAGAAGTGGTTCAGCATGAAGCCGCCGAGCAGGGGGCCGATTGCGAAACCCAGGGAGTTGACCGCCGCCCAGATACCGATCGCCTTCGGCTGCTCCTCGGGCGTGAAGATCTGCATCGCCACGGCGAGCGTGGTGGTCATGAGCAGGGCGCCGCCCACGCCCATCCCCGCCCGCGCCGCGATCAGTTGGGGCGTGGAGTCGGCCAGACCCGCGACCAGCGACCCGATGCCGAACAGCGCCAGACCCACCACCAGCATCTTCTTACGGCCGTAGCGGTCGGCCGCGCTGCCCGCGGTGAGCAGCAGACCGGACTGCACGAGCGAGTACGCGTTGATCATCCACTGGATGTCGGAGGTGGCCGCGTGCAGTTCCCGGGTGAGGGAGGGGATCGCCACGTTCAGGACGGTGTTGTCGAGCAGCACGGTGAGCTGCGCGAGACAGATGACACCGAGGATCAGCCAGCGCTGGGGGTGGCCCTGGGGCCGGCTCTGGGGGGACGTCGTCATGCTGTACACCGTAAAGCAGTTCCCATACACCGTACAACGAAGATACGGAGCCATGAAGAAGGGCGGTGACCGTGGTCACCGCCCTTCCCCCGCTCAGCCGGCTGTCAGCTGCTCGCCTTCTGCGTCAGGTCGTAGAAGGTGGACGAACCGACCGTCACCTTCTTGAAGTTCTTCTCGACCCACGACGTGATCTGCGAGGACGTGCCGGTGCTGCTGCCGCCCATGCCGCCGCCGGTGCCGGACGAGATGAAGTAGTGGATCTTGCCCGCCTCCACGTACTTCTTGAACTGCGCCAGCGTCGGGGACGGGTCGGTGCCGTTGAAGCCGCCGATCGCCATCACCGCGTCGCCGGTGGAGAGCTGGTAGCTCGCCGCGTTCTGCGCGCCGATGGCCGCCGCGACCCAGGTGTACTTGGACGAGTCCGTCTCCAGCAGCTTCTTGGCCTGGGACGAGACGCTCGCGCCGTTGAGCAGGCCGCCGACGCCACCGCCGCCGCCCATGCCGCCACCCTCGGAGCTCTGGCCACCGGGCATGCCGCCCTGCTGGTTCTGGCCCTGGCCCTGGGAGTTCCCGTTGCCGTTCTGCTGGTTCTGGCCGGGCATGCCGCCGCCGGGGAAGCCGTTGCCGTTCTGCTGGTTCTGGCCCTGGCCCTGGCTGTTGCCGTTCTGCCCGCCCTGCTGGTTCTGCTGACCCTTCTGGCCGGGCATACCGCCGCCCATGCCACCGCCGCCGCCGGGACCGCCCCGGCCGCCGCCGCCCATCATGCTCGCGCCGGCCGGACCGGCCGTGACGATGGAGCCGGTGTGCGCGCTGTTCACGGTGGACAGGGTGTACGCGGTCGGGCCGGCCAGCGAGGCCAGGATGCCCACGGCCGCCGCCCCGAGGGCGAGTTGACGGTTGATCCGGCCCGCGAAGATCAGGCCGAGGGCGGCGAGCAGGCCGCCGACCAGGACCAGGTACTTCAGCCAGGGCAGGTAGTCCGAGGTCCGGTTGAGGAGCACATAGCCCCAGGCGGCGCTCGCCACGACCGCTGCCGCGAGGGTGAGGGACGCCCAGATCTCCTTCCGCTTCTCCCACAGGAGCGCGGAGCCCATGCCGACCACGGCGGCGATGTAGGGGGCGAGGGCCACCGTGTAGTACTGGTGGAAGATGCCCGCCATGTAGCTGAAGACGACCATGGTCAGCAGCAGCGAGCCGCCCCAGACCAGGAACGAGGCGCGGGTCACGGACGTCCGCCTGTACTTGCGCGTGGCCACCAGGCCCGCGACGAGCAGGATCAGCGCGGCCGGCAGCAGCCAGGAGATCTGGCTGCCGATCTCGGAGTTGAACATCCGGTTCCAGCCGGTCTCGCCCCACATGCCGGTGCCGCCACCACCGCCGCCGCCGCCGACACTGCCGGTCTCGTCGCCGCTCAGGCGGCCGAGGCCGTTGTAGCCGAAGGTCAGCTCGAGGAAGCTGTTGTTCTGCGAACCGCCGATGTACGGGCGGGAGGACGCGGGCCACAGCTCGACGATCGCGACCCACCAGCCGCCGGCGACCACCAGCGCGACCGTCGCCGCGGCCAGCTGCCCGAAGCGCTTCTTCAGCGACACCGGCGCGCAGATCGCGTACACGAACGCCAGCGCCGGAAGGATCAGGAAGGCCTGCAGGGTCTTGCCGAGGAACGCGAAGCCGATCGCGGCACCGGCCCACAGCAGCCACTTGGTACGGCCGTCCTCGACGGCGCGGACCACCATGTAGCAGGCCACCGCCATCAGCAGCGCCAACATCGCGTCCGGGTTGTTGAACCGGAACATCAGCGCCGCGACGGGGGTGAGCGCGAGCACGGCGCCCGCGATCAGGCCGGCCGCGGGGCTGAAGCGGCGGCGCACGGAGACGTAGACGACGGCGACCGTGCCGAGGCCCATGAGGACCTCGGGGCCGAGGATCGTCCACGAGTTCAGGCCGAAGATCCTGGCCGCGATCTCCATCGGCCACATGAAGGCCGAGGGCTTGTCGACGGTGATGGCGTTGCCCGCGTCCAGCGAGCCGAAGAACATCGCCTTCCAGCTCTTGGTGCCGGCCTGGACGGCCGCCGAGTAGAAGGAGTTGGCGTAGCCGGAGGCGCTCAGGTTGTAGAAGTAGAGCGCCGCGGTGGCGAGCAGCAGGCCCCAGAACGCGGGGCGCACCCAGCGGGGGTCCTCGGGGCGGCCGCGCCACAGTCTGCGGACGAAGGGCTGCCGGGGCTCGCCCGACTCGGGAGCCGGGGCGGCCGGCGCCTGCACGGCCGTGTCACTCGCTGTCGGTTGCGGCCCCCAGGAGGAGGGAGCGGATCCCCCCTCGTAGGTCGACTGGTCGTAGTGGGTGGTCATCGGGCGTCCCTCGGATCGGTGTCGGTCGGGCGCACCGGCTGCAGATGCATGGTGGCGTCCTCCCAGCTGCGGTCCGCGACTTCACCGGCGCGGAACGGGTTCGTCTCGTAGTTCTGGTGCACGTTCGGGTACGCCATCGGCCGCTGCGGCAGCGGGGAGTGCTGCTCGTGCGCCTGCGGCTGGTACTGCTGCGGGTACGGGGCCGTGGAGTAGGTCGGCGAGGACGGGGTGTGCGAGGCCACCACCGTGGACGGCTGGTTGTCCTGCCGGTCGGGGAAGACCCAGGCGCGGAAGAGGAGGAAGCGCAGGACCGTCGCCGCGAGGTTGGCGGCGATCAGGACCGCCAGCTCCGTGGAGTGCGCGGGGTCGGACGTCGCCGCGTTCAGGGCGGCGAGCGAACCGCTGGTCAGGGCGAGGCCGATACCGAAGACGACCAGGCCCTGGGCCTGGTGACGGACGGCGCCGCCGCTGCCGCGCACCCCGAAGGTGAGGCGCCGGTTGGCCGCCGTGTTGGCGACCGCGGAGACCAGCAGGGCCAGCGCGTTGGCGACCTGCGAGCCGCCGAACTGCCGGAAGAGGCTGTAGAGCACCAGGTAGAAGAGGGTCGACAGACCGCCGACGACGCAGAACCCGACGAGCTGGCGGGCCAGCCCCTTCGGCACGTCCTGGATCTCGCGGTCCCGCGGGTCGTCGCCGAACGGCCGGGTGATCCGGTCCAGCGGCAGCGACCCGGAGGCCAGGGCCTTGCCCACGCGCCACACCCCCTTGAGGTCCTCGGTCGCCGTCTTCACGATGTGGACCGTGGAGTTCGGGTCGTCGACCCAGTCGACGGGCACTTCGTGGATACGAAGCCCCGCGCGCTCGGCGATGACCAGCATCTCGGTGTCGAAGAACCAGCCGGTGTCCTCGACCATCGGCAGCAGCACCTGGGCGACGTCACGCCGGATCGCCTTGAAGCCGCACTGTGCGTCGGAGAAGCGGGCCTGCAGCGAGCCGCGCAGGATCAGGTTGTACGCCCGGCTGATGAACTCCCGCTTGGGACCGCGTACCACGCGGGAGGAGCGGGCCAGCCGGGAGCCGATCGCCAGGTCCGAGTGGCCGGAGATCAGCGGCGCCACCAGCGGCAGCAGTGCGTTGAGGTCGGTCGACAGGTCCACGTCCATGTAGGCGAGGATCGGCGCCTCCGAAGCGGACCACACCGTCCGCAGGGCGCGACCCCGGCCCTTCTGCTCCAGTCGGAAGTTGGAGACCTCGGGGATCTCCGCCTCCAGCCGCGCAGCCACCTGTGGGGTGGTGTCCGTCGACGCGTTGTCCGCGATCGTGATGCGGAAGGCGTACGGGAAGGTGCGCTTGAGATGGTCGTGCAGTCTCTGCACACACGGCTGGAGGTCCTTCTCCTCGTTGTAGACGGGGATCACTACGTCCAGGACAGGCGTACCGGCGTCGCCGGCCGGGAGGTGCTCCCGCGCCGGCAGGGTGCCGGGAGAAGAGTCGGTTCGCATGACAACGACTCTGGTCAAGCGCCCTGTTGCACCCATGTGGTGGCACTGTGCTGTGCCTGTGAGTGCGATTGCCAATTCGTTTCGGGGGCCGGGCTGGGCAGCTGCGGGGCAAGCGCCGGCAGATGCACGGTGAACACCGTGCGTCCCGGAACGCTGTCCACGGTCACGGCACCGCCGTGTGCGGTCGCGACGGCCTGCACGATCGCCAGCCCCAGTCCGGTCGAACCGGAGGCACGGGAGCGCGAGGAGTCGCCGCGCGCGAACCGCTCGAAGACGTGCGGGAGCAGCTCGGGCGGGATGCCCTGGCCGTTGTCCTCGACGTCCACGCACATCCACGGGCCACGCCGCTGCACGCGCGCGATGATGGTCGTCCCCGGCGGGGTGTGTTTGCGGGCGTTACCGAGCAGGTTGATCAGCACCTGTTGGATCCGGGCCGCGTCCGCGGACACGAGGGCCGGTTCGTCGGGCAGGTCGAGCCGCCAGTTGTGGTCCATGCCGGCCGCGCGGGAGTCACTGATCGTGTCGACGACCAGCGGGATGAGGTCGGTCTGCTCGAACTGCAGCGGCCGTCCGGCATCCAGCCGGGCGAGCAGCAGGAGGTCCTCGACGAGCAGCGTCATCCGGCCCGCCTCGGACTCGATACGGCCGAGGGCGTGCCGGGTGTCGGGGCCGACCTGCTCTCTGCCGCGTCTGGTCAGCTCGGCGTACCCGCGGATGGAGGCCAGGGGCGTCCTCAGCTCGTGGCTTGCGTCCGCGACGAACTGCCGTACCCGCATCTCGCTCTGCTGACGCGAGTGCAGGGCGCCGTGGACGTGGTCCAGCATCCGGTTGAGCGCGGCACCGACCTGGCCGACCTCGGTGTGCGGGTCGGTCTCGGACTCGGGGACCCGCTCGCTGAGGTTCACCTCACCGGTGTGCAGGGGGAGTTCGGAGACACGGGTCGCGGTGGAAGCGACGCGGCGCAGGGGGCGGGTCGCCACACCAACCAGTACGAAGCCCGCGATCCCGGCGGCGACCAGGCCGGCGGCGGTGACGCTGACCTCGACGATGATGAGGGTGTTGATGGTGCTGTCGGTGGCGGCGGTGGGGATGGCGACGTAGTAGGCACCGTTGACACTGGTGACGTACTTGACCTGGTAGGTGCCCAGCCCAGTGACGTCCACCGTGTGGATGCTGCCGTCCTGGGAGGCGGTGTTGAGCGAGGTGCGCGCCGCCTCGCTCAGGTTGTTGGCCAGCATCCCGCTGACGTCGTCGGTGACTTCGTCCGACTTCTCGCCGATCTTGGCGTCAGTGATCTGGCCGTTCTGGACCTTGGCGATGATCGAGCGCTCGGGCTGCGGGCCGTGCTTGACGAACTCACTGAGGTTGAGGGTCTGGGTCTTCTGGCCGGTGGTCTTCTGGCCGGTGGTCTTCTGGTCGGAGTTCTTCTGGCCGGGGTCACCGCCGATCGGCCCCCCGAATCCGGCCGCCCGCCCGGAGACCTCCGTCAACTGGCTGTTCAGCTGGTCGTACAGATGCGACCGCAGCGCCAGCGTCGTCACCGTGCCGATCACCGCACACACGACGGCGATCAGCACCACGGAAGCGACGACGAGCCGCGCCCGCAGGGTGCGCGGCTGTCCCGCTCGTCGCTTCTGCGTACGCGGTCGTCGTCGTCCGCTCATGACGCGGCAGGCTTGATCAGGTAACCGGCCCCACGCCGGGTGTGGATCATCGGCTCCCGGCCGGCGTCGATCTTCCGGCGCAGATACGAGATGTAGAGCTCGACCACATTGGCCTGCCCACCGAAGTCGTACGACCACACACGGTCGAGGATCTGCGCCTTGCTGAGCACGCGCCGCGGGTTGCGCATCAGGAAGCGCAGCAGCTCGAACTCGGTGGCGGTGAGGTGGATGCCCTCTCCGGCCCGCGACACCTCGTGGCTGTCCTCGTCGAGGGTGAGGTCACCGACGACGAGCACGGAGTCGGAGCGGCGGTCGGCGGCACCGGACCTGCGGATCAGCCCACGCAGCCGTGCGACGACCTCTTCGAGGCTGAACGGCTTGGTGACGTAGTCGTCGCCGCCGGCGGTCAGGCCCGCGATCCGGTCCTCGACCGCGTCCTTGGCGGTCAGGAAGAGGACGGGGACGTCCGGGAGTTCGCGGCGCATGCGCCCGAGGACGGTCAGCCCGTCCATGTCCGGCAGCATCATGTCGAGAACGACGGCGTCGGGCCGGAACTCGCGCGCGGTCTGGATGGCACCCGTGCCATCCCCCGCGCTGCGGATCTGCCAGCCCTCGTAGCGAAGGGCCATGGACAGCAGTTCCGTGATCGACAGTTCGTCGTCCACAACGAGCACTCGGACGGGGCTCCCGTCCGGCCTCAGCAGTTCGGTGCGCCCCTGGGGCGAGGTCGTGGTCATGGCAGACACACTGTCGGGATCCTCTGAGAGCACGCTTTCGACAACCTGTGATTTCCCTAAGAAACGCACAGGGACCTCTCAGGGAACCCTTGGGAATCTCTTGCCCACGGTTGCCGCGCCGCTCAGGAGCCCATCCTCCCCGGTCCGTGATGATCACGGCGTAAAGCCGACCTGTGGGGTTTGTGTGACGCGTGGCGGGCGCGGCGGTGCGGACACCCGGCGCCTTCGCCGCCCTCACCACCCTCACAGCCCGAACATCCGCGCCCCATTGTCGTGGCAAACGGCCCGCAGCCAGTCCTCCTCGAACCCCAGCCGCTCCAGGGCGTGCAGCTGGTGGACGTACGGATACGGGATGTTGGGGAAGTCGCTGCCCAGCAGGATCCGGTCGCCGAGGGCGGCCAGCCGGGGCAGTGCCCGGCGCGGGAAGGGCGCGAACCGCTCACTGAAGTCGGTGAACGCCATCGTCGTGTCCAGCCGCACCTCGCCGTACCGCTCGGCCAGGTCGAGGAAGTCCTCGTACTCCGGCATCCCCATGTGCGCGACGACCAGGCGCAGCCGGGGATGCCTGGCCAGCACGCGTGCGATCGGCTCGGGCCCGGTGTGCTTGCCGGGCGCGGGCCCGGAGCCACAGTGGACGACGACCGGAATCCCGGCCTCGGCGAGCACCCCCCACGCGGGGTCGAGCAGCTCGCTCGCCGGGTCGTACGCCCCCACCTGCACATGGGCCTTGAACACGCGGGCGCCTGCCTCGATCGCCTCCCGGACGTAGGCCTCGACTCCCGGCTCCGGGAAGAGGGTGCAGGTGTGCAGACAGTCGGGCGTACGACGGGCGAAGTCGGCCGCCCAGCTGTTGAGCCACTGCGCCATGCCGGGCTTGTGCGGATACAGCATGGCGGTGAAGCCCCGCACGCCGAACTCCCTTATCAGCGCGACCCGTTCCTCTTCCTCCTTCCGGTAGGTGATCGGCCATTCGACGCCGCCGGTCAGCTCGCCGAGCGCGTCGAAGTAGCCCCAGACCTTGTGCAGGACGCGCTCGGGCATGAAGTGCGTGTGCACATCGACGAGCCCCGGCAGCCCGAGCCGCTCCCAGAACCGCCGGACCTCGTCCGTCTCCGTCGTTTCAGTCATGCGCCCTCTCGAACCCTCGGCTGTGCTCGACCCCGGCCGCGTGCCGGACCCGCCTCCTGCCCCCGCCCGCTCCTTCCCCCTCACCGCAGCGGCCCCTGCTCGTCCACATGGAAGGTCGGATCGCCGAGGAACACGTCGGCGGCGACCGGCCCGTAACCGATGTTGAACGTGTCCAGCCAGTACGACCAGTCCTGCATGCCGGCCATGCTGCTGAACCGGTAGTTGAGCTGCCAGCGGACCCACTGCCCCGGGACGAGCCGCACGGCCGGAGGACGCCGGGGTCGCGGAGGCAGCCCGAACAGCGGCTCCACCCGGGGCAGGACCCTCAACCGCCCGTCTCTCTCCCGGAGTTGGACGTCGACATGCCGCACCTCCGCCCGGCCGTCGTACGGCGTGAACCCGTCCCGCTCATGCATCCGCACCGTGTGCGCGTCGGGCCCCGTCCCGTGCGGCAGGGCGAAGCCGACCGGAGCGGCATTCCTCCGCACGGCAGCCTCACCGCCACGGGACTGCTTCGTCCAACTCGTCCTGATCCACTGGACGGTGACGTCCACCGCACCTCCTCGCCTCGAACCCCGACGGAAGAGGGACGTTGGGCGGGACCCGACGGAACACGGACGCTCGGCAGGACCCCAACGGGTCAGAACAACCCGTCCTGCACCCCCGCGGCCTCCCCGAACTCCCGCACCGGGACCGTGAACGCACCCTCGCCCCCGACGGGCACGATCTCCCACCCGGTCATCAGCCTCGTGTCGAGCACGAAGACCCCGCGCCCGGTCAGCAGATGCAGGTCCGGCCCGGCGGCCGCCACCAGCTCGCCGCCGACCGAGCCGCCGGCGACCAGCTCGCGCACCTCACCACCGGCGGACGGCAGCCCGTCGAGCCCGAACACCCCGACATGATCGACGACTTGGCACGGCTCCCGCTGCAAGGACTCCGGCCAGCCAACCAGCCCCACGGCCCGCGCATGCAGCGCCTCGACCTCGGCCGCACGCTCCGCCTGCGACGCCGGCAGCCCGGACCGCACCGCCCGCTTCTCGGCGTACGGAATCCGGTCCGGCACCTGGAGCGCGGCGCGCAGCAGCTCCTCGGTGCGCCGGGCGGCCATCAGCGGTCCCAGGCCCAGCCAGCTGAAGCACACGGCGCCCTGCTCAAGCAGCCGCGCGGAGCCCCGTTCCTCGGCGGTGATCCCGACCTTGAGCATGCCGGGCCCGAACCACGCCAGATATACGTGGTACGGCCGCGGGTCGTCCGCGATGGTGTCGGCGGCCACGGAGTGCGCCCGGTCCAGCCGCGCACACTCCTCGCACCGCGCCCCCGTACTCCGCCCCGACACGACCGCCCGCACCGGACACGCATGCCCCCGCGCTCCCACACACGTCCGCACACCCCCGTCCGCGACCCCGAAGGCCACTCGCTTCCCCCAGGTCAGCGCGCTGCGCCGCCCGCCGTCCCACGCCAGCACGGGACCGTCCGCCGACCATCGCAGCCCCGAGCACTTCCATGCCTGTGCCATTGCCTTCGAGAGTAGAGGGCGGCACTGACAACCGGGTCCCGCGCGGGTGGTGCGCCCAGGTCAGCGGCCGGTTTCACCTGCTGCGGCGGGCTCCGGCTCCCCGCCGCGGGCCGCGACCACGACGCCGTACGCCTCCGCCGTACGCTCCACCCCTCGCCCGCGCCCGGCCAGCCGGCACCCGACACACCCGGCATGCCCGTCCCGCGCCGCAAGGTCCCGCACCCGCCACCCCCACTGCTCCCTGGGCCGCCGCCCCGGCGGCTTGCCCCAACCGGTCAGGTGCAGCGCCCAGGTGACCAGGACGCTCACGACCACGATCGCGAGCCCTCCGGCCAGCGTGGTCACCGACGCCGTACACACTCCAAGCCCCAGCACCACGGCCCCCGCGGTCGCGACCACGAAACCGGTCCAGCCTGCGACCGTGTGCCCCTCGTCATACTGGTGTGCGCTCACGTGCCCGCCTCCCCAAAGGACGACCGGGATCCAGGAACCTGAAGCCCGGATCCCTCACCACGTAAGAAATTTAGCCTATAAACCTCTCACGATCTAAGGGAATTAGGGAATCCGGAATGCAAGCCAAGCCGCGCCCGACCGCCACCCCGGCCCAGGCGCTGTCGGCAATGGACCACCTCATCGCGACCAGCCTGATCGGCCAGCAGGAGATGGCCCAGCAAATCGGCCTGAACGTCACCGACCTGACCTGCTTCGCCTACGTCATCGAGGCCGGCGAGAACCTGCTCACCGCCGGCGACCTGGCAGCCCGCGCCCACGTCACGACGGGCGCGGTGACCGGAATCCTCAACCGCCTGGAACGCGCGGGCTACGTCACCCGCCGCCCCGACCCGACCGACCGCCGCCGCGTCCGCGTGGCGGCGCTTCCGGACGCGGAGGCCCGCGTCCGCGAGGTCTACGAGCCGTACTACGCCCGCCTGAACGAACTCTTCGCCGACTACTCCCCCGACGAAATCGCCGTCCTGACCGACTGGTTCACGCGGGCGAGCGCACTGGCCGCGGACTATCTGGAGGAGCACTGCCGGACCGACTGACGGCGCCGTCGAGGGAGGGGAGGGGGGAGGACAACCCCCTTCGGGGTACAGCCACCTGCACCCTCCATCCGGTAGTCCGCTTCATGGCGGCGACAGGGAGGTGGCGGCATCGTAGAAGCCAACGGATCCCACAGCTCCAGCCGCTCTCCGAAGGGAACTCCCATGAAGCCGCTGCATTCCTCCCAGCCGAGCACCACCATGGGCAACCAGGCCAAGGTCCCTCACGAGAGCGAACTCGCCCCTCTCCTCACCGCCTGGGACCTGGCCCACCCGGACCTCTCCGACCCCGAGTGGCGACACGTCCTGGACGAGATCGCGCACCCCAGCACCACGCAGGCGTTCCACCGCCTGGCCGAGGCGGCAGCTTGAACTCGTACGTCCGGTCGGGCCCCGCCCCGGCCGACTTGAACCAACGCAGCAGCCCTCACGCAAGAGGCCCCGGGAGGATCCCCCGGGGCCTCTCGTCCGTGCGCACTCGGCAGGGCGCGTAACTGCAGCCGCTTGTCCAGGTAGCTCCCGGAACCGGCAAAAGTCACAGGACGATCACCTACCTCACAGATCCTTCACATGCCAACGCGCCCGGCACTACGGTCATTTCCTCCGAAACACCAGGGGGACGCCATGACCAACCCGTACACCGCACCCATACCGCCGACGCCGCGCCCGCCCGACACCCGGCCCCTGCGCAGACGCCCTCGCGTGTGGTTCGGCGGCGCCGGACTCTTCATCGCGGGTGTGGTCATCGCGGCCACCGGGAGCAGCGGACAGCAGCCCGTCGAGGCCAAGGTCAAGCCCGCGACGACCATCACCTCGACCGTGACGGCCACGCCCGAGCCGGGTCCGACCGTCACCGAGACCGTCAAGGCCAAGGCCACGCCCCGCCCCACGGTCACCGTCACCAAGACAGCCGCCGCCAAGGCCGCCCACACCCAGAGCGGCAGCCAGAGCAGCGGCGGGGACAGCACCGGCACGTGCTCGATCGTCTCCAACGCGGGCAACTGCTATGCGGCGGGACAGTTCTGCCGGAACAGCGACCACGGGTCCGTCACGACCACCGCGAGCGGCGCGACGATCAAGTGCGCCTACAGCTCGAACTCGTGGCGCTGGACCTACGCCTGACGGAACGACGCAAGAAGCGAGTGCCTGTGTAGGCCGGTTGAGCACCCGGAGCCACGGATGGCAGCCCCGGAGAGCGCGGCGGGACATATCGGATTAGCCTCCGAGTTGAGCGCAAAGTGGATCTTTCAATGGTGCGCTCTTGTCGACTCAAGGAGGAGTAATGCGCAAGCTTCCCAAGGCTGCTGTTGCAGCCGCGATCCTCGGTATCTTCAGCCTCATAGGCACCGGCACGGCGAGCGCCCAGAGCGTGGAAGTCGTCCATGGCGGTGGTGGCGGATGCAAGTCCCACGACATGAACATCGACATCCTTGGCCAGGTCGGCATCCTCAACGGCCTGGGCGGCAACCTGCTGAACGGCGAGGGCAACCCGGGCGCGCAGGTCGCTCCCGTCGGTTCCCAAATGGGCTGCAATCACGGCGGCGGTTGGTAGCAACCGGCAATCGCTTCAAGCAGCTCACGTAACGAACCGGGGCGCGGCGCCCGGGCCTTCACAGGCCCGGGCGCCGCGCCCTGCGTCCGCCCACGGGCGTTGCTGGACGGATGGGATGCATGGACGGACTCAGACATGCAGGGTGGGCCGGTAGACGAGCTCCTGGATGTCGCCGTCGAGCGTCCGGTGCTCGATCAGTTCGAGGTCGAAGTCGGCCGCACCCTGGAAGATCGGGGCCAGCCCGGTCTGACCGGTGATCACAGGGAAGAGCGTCACCTGGACGCGGTCGACCAGACCGGCGGCCATCAGCGCCCGGTTCATCGCCAGACTGCCGTGCGAGCGCAACGGCACCTCGGACTCCTCCTTGAGCCGAGCGACGACGTCGACGGCGTCCCCGCTCGCGACGTTCGCATCCGGCCAGTCGAGGGGCCCTTCCAGAGTGGTCGACACCACCGTCGCCGGCAGGCTCCTCATCCGCGTGACCCATGGATCGCGCACCTCGGACCCCTCGGTGCTCGAGGCCAACATCCGCGCGAACGCCCGATAGGTGTTGGCCCCGAAGACCATCCGCTGTTTCTCGCCGTACTGGTCGAGGCGGTGGTCGAGGAACTCGGGGCCCTGCTTGCCCCAGTAGCCGGTCCAGTTGCCGCTGGCGGCGCCGAAGCCATCGAGGCTGGAAAAGACATCGAACGTGTACATAGCGGTCATGATGCTCTCCTCGAGTGCGGTCGATCGCGTCCTGGAGATACAGACCGGCAACCACGGCGAGACTCATCGCCCTTGGACGTCACTCCTGCCGCTGAACATCACAGGCGAACCCTCCTCCTCGATGGACTCGGAAATCGAACACATGATTGAATTTCTGCATGCGACCGTTTCCCGCCGACCTCGCCCAGGCGCAGCAGGAGTGGAGCGCCACCTACCGGCAGCTTGCGCAGCAGCCCGGCCGTACCGAGTTGCGCCGACATCTGCACCGGCTGTGGACTCAGCTGTTCTTCCACCCCTACTGGCGGCAACGGCGACCAGGCGCCGCGGAGTGGTGGGAACTGCGTGCCCTGGGACGGTCGGACCGGGACGTGAGCTGAGTGGCTCCGCCCCCGGATCCACCCGCGGTTCAACGCGACGCGCTCTGCCGTCCGGAAACGGAGCTGAAGGGTCCTCGAATGACGCAGTGGAATGCGGGACCGTGCGACCCGGACGATCCTGAAGACATGTCCGGACCGATTCGCGTGACCGTGCATCCGCCGTCTCCCACGGGCGGCCGGCGCGTCCGCGTGGACGGCGAGATCCTCGGCCTGGCCCACAACGCGGCCGATCTGGCGGAGTTCCTCCGCCGAGCCGGCCTGGAGATCGACCCGGCCGAGGTCGCGACGGCGCCGTGGATCGACTGGCGCGGAGTGGGACCGGACCACTGGAACCCGGAACCAAGCAGCTGACGCCCTCCCGGCCGGGAGGGGGCCTTGGGCCAAGGTGCTTTCCAACTGGGTTGGTGGGGCGAGCCAGTTGTGGAGATCCGAGACATCCGGTGCCCCGGCGCTCAGGCCTCGGCCGACCGATCAAAACGCAAGAGGCCCCGCATCTCTGCGGGGCCTCTCACCTGTGTGCACTCGGCAGGATTCGAACCTGCAACCTTCTGATCCGTAGTCAGATGCTCTATCCGTTAAGCTACGAGTGCTTGTTTTGTTTTCCCGCCGATCCTGGTCCTTTCGGCCCGCTCGCGGCGACAGGAAGAACATTACATGACTGCCGCCGCCATGTGAAATCCGTTTGCCATACCCCTTGTGAGCTGCGGAAATGGCCCTTCAGGGGGTCTGTCAGCGGTCGTGAGAACTACGAAGCCCCGGTCGGGTGGACCGGGGCTTCGGTGATCATGCGCGGAGGCGGAGGGATTTGAACCCTCGATGGGCTTTGAGGCCCAAACCGCATTAGCAGTGCGGCGCCATAGACCGGACTAGGCGACGCCTCCCGCACAGCCGCCCGCGCGAGCGCGAGTGGTGCGTGCAGATGATGACACAGTCGAGCGCGGTGTCACCAATCGACTCCCACGGTACTAGGCAGGCAGGCCACAGGGCAAAATCCTTTGCCGCCGGTGGGGCGGGGCGCGCAACGTCCTGGAGGGCGGGGCGTTAGTCAGGTCATGTTGCAGCTCGCTCGGTTTCTGGTCGTCGCCGCCTCCGCCGCCGCCTCCTCCGTCGTGCCCGCCGTCGCCCACGCCGGCGTCGCCCACCCCGCCGTCGCGCCGCCGCCCGTGCAGGACGAGGACCGGGCCGGCGACCACCTCACCGTCACGGTCCGGCACGCAGGGGACGGTACGGACGGGACGTTTCAGCTCTACTGCCATCCCGGGGGCGGCACCCACCCCGATGTCAGTGGCGCGTGCGAGGCTCTCGATCACGGCACCTCGTGGGGCAGGGACACCTTCGCGCCCGCGCCCGAAGGCAGCCTCTGCACCATGCAGTACGGCGGGCCCGCCACCGCGCATGTCACCGGGACCTGGGCCGGGCGGCCCGTCGACGCGTCGTACGACCGCAGCGACGGGTGTCAGATCGGCCGTTGGAACCGGCTCGTGCCGTTGCTGCCCGATCTGCGGCCGCACGGACGACCGTAAGGAGAGTGAGGAGTGAGGGCGAGCGGCCTCGAGGACAGCTCGGGCACAGGGTTCTCCCGGGGGAAACCCAGGTGTCCGTAAAAGTCCCGCGAAGGTCTCGCGGAGCCCTGTGCAGGCCAGGGGATGCGGTCACACGTTCTACGTCACTTCGACGTGCGACCTCCCTCTCATCCGGCGCCGCGAGCGCAACCACTGCCCGTAGACTCCCTCGCGTGACACGTCGCGGGGCGGTTGGCAAGATGGCCCGAGCGGTCGGCAAGGTGCGGTAACAGGGAGGAAGCGTCTCGTGAGCAGCAGGCCATCCCGAGGCGCTGCTCGCCTCGCAGCCATACTCGACGCGCTGCCCGATGCGTTGGTGCTGGTCAACGCCAACGGGACCGTCGTCAACGCGAACACCATCGCGCTCGAGGCCTTTGAAGCGCCCGGGACCGCACTCGTGGGGCGGGGACTGCTCGATCTGCTGCCGCAGTTCGACTCCAAGCTGATCCCCGGATCCATGCGACGGCCCGATCACATGGATCCCGCCGGGCGGACCAAACCGACGCGGATGATCGCGCGGCGGACCGACGGGGCGGAGTTCCCCGTGGAGGTCACCAGCGCCAATCTCGAGAACCCGCAGCAGGCCTACGACGGTTACGGCTACAGCGGCGACGAGCTGCTGATGCTCGTCGTACGGGACCTGACCGGGACCGTCGACACCGAGGCGGAGCTGGCGCGGTCGCAGCGGCAGACCGAGATGATCCTGCGCGCCGCGAGCGAAGGCGTCGTGGGGACGGACACCGACGGGCGGATCGTGCTCGTCAATCCGGCCGCCGCTCAGATACTGGGTTACCGGGCGAGCGATCTGGGCGGCAAGGAGCTGCACGACCTCGTGCTGCACTCCCGCGCCGACGGCACCCCCTTCCCATACGACGAGTCGCCGCTCGCCGACACCCTGCGCTCCGGGCGCAAGCACCGGGTGCGCGGGCAGGTGCTGTTCGCCAAGGGCGGGGACAGGGTCTCCGTCGACCTGACCACCGCGCCGGTGCGCGACGGCGACCAGCTCGTCGGCGCCGTGATGACCTTCGCCGACCGGCGGTCGTACGACTCGCTCGCCGAGGAGAAGGCCGTACTCGAGAAGCGGCACGCCCAGGAGCTGGAGCGGATCGACGAGGAGCACGCCTCCGAGCTGACCGCCCTGCGCCAGAAGCACGTCACCGAGCTCGAGGGGCTGCTGGAGCAGCACGACGAGGAGCTCGGCGCGAACGAGGAGCGGTACGCCGCGCTCGGCGAGCGGGAGAAGGACCGGTACGAGGCCCTCTCCGGGCGCCACGAGCAGCTGCTGACGCTGCTGGGGCGGTCGCTCAGAGGGCCGCTGGACGAGTTGCGGCGCGAGCTGGCAGCCCTCGCCGCGGACGACGCCGGGCAGTTGTGGCCCGAGGCCAACCAGGTGCTGCATCACCTGTCGGCCGGGTACTCGCGGATCACCACCCTCATCGACAACGTCCTCGGCTATCAGCTCATCGACGCCGGGAGCGAGCAGATCACGCGCACGAAGGTGATGCTCGACGCCGTTGTCGCCGCCGGTGTCGACGGGGCCGTCGAGCTCATCGGGCCCGGGCGGGTGCAGTTCGCCGTGCACGCGCCGCCCATCGAGGCCGAGGTCGACCCGCAGCGCCTGGCGAGCGCGCTCGCCCATCTGGTCGCGGACGTCGCCGGCGTCGACGCGACCGGCAACGCGCCCGTGTCGGCGGGCGGTTACATGGACAACACGGTCGTGGTCGCGGCGGCGCAGCGCGGTGAGGTCGTACGGATCGAAGTGCGCGGGCCGTACGCCGGGGGAGACCCGGTGCACGAGCCGATCGTGCGCGGGATCGTGCGCGCCCACGGCGGTGTGCTGCAGACGCACGACGTGCCGGGAATGAGCGGCAGTTCGTACGTGCTGGAGGTGCCCATCGGGGGTGGCGCCGGGGCCGTCGCGGCCGAGGTCCCGGCCCAGGACCCGGGTTTCGACGAGGACCTCTCGTCCGAGCAGACCTCGGGTGGCGGGCGGCGGCACGGCCGGCGGTCCTCCGTCGACGCGTTCCTGGAGAGCGAGAATCCGGGAGAGCCCGGTGACCCGGTGCATACCGGTGACGCGGAGACCGGGGTGCCCACCGGGCGTCGCCGCAGGCGGGCGGTCGAGGAGTCGGCGGCCGCCGCGGCCTCGCACACCGGTGCCCTGGAGATTTCCGGTGGCACCGGGCGGCGGCGTGGGCGGTCGGCCGAGGGTGCCGGTGACGGTGTCTCCGAGGGTGCGGTCGTCATGGCCGGCGAGCATGCGGTGCAGACCGCGGCCGTCGGTACGGGTCTGGGCGGGACCGTGCCACCGCAGGGCGTGCCCGGGCCCGGCGGTCGGCGTGCGCGGCGCGACGGCGGCGAACAGCACGCCTTGCCGGCGGCGCTGCCCGCGGCTTCCTCGCCTGCCGAGCAGCCCGTCCCGGCCGACCAGCCGGTGTCCGCGGAGAAGGCCGAGGCGACCGGGCGTCGCCGCCGTGCCCTGGCCGCCGCGAACGACCGCGCCGCCGCGCAGGAGGCGGCCCCCCGTTCGGTGTTCGCGCTTCCCCCGGCGGATGCCGATCGGGCGCCCGAGGGTGCGCAGGCGCCGGGACAGGCATCCGTACCGGTGCAGGCACCCGTACCGGCGCAGGGGCAGCCCCAGCTTCCGGGGCAGGCGCCGGTTCCCGCGCAGCCGCAGGTTCCCGTTCAGGCTCAGCCGCAGGTCCCCGTTCAAGTTCAGCCGCAGGTTCCCGGCCCGAGTGGGCACGACTCCTCCGGTGACGGCCTGGTCGACGACGGTCGGCACGATGCCGTTCTGCACGACCAGTCCGGCGATCACACCCCGCCCCAACCGCACCCCACGAGCGCGCCGACCGGCCGCCGTCGCCGTGCCGTGGGGCAGCCGGGGGCGCAGGAGGCGGGCGGGCAGACCGCCGGGCAGGGGGCGCCGGTGCAGCAGGCCGCGTCCGTTCCCGTGCAGGTGGCCCCCGGCCAGCCGGTCCCCGCGCAGGTGGCACCGGCCCCGAACGCCGGCGGCCAGGTCGCGCCGCCCGCCCGGGTTCCCGCCGCACAGCCGCTTCCCGCGCCGGGCGCGCCCGTCCAGGACACCGCCTCCGGCCGGCCGCTCCCGGCCGAGGCGACTCCCGGTCAGCCCACCCCGGTCCCCGGCACTCCTCTTCCCCCGGAGGCCCCCGCGGCCCAGGGGCAGGCGCAGGCACGGCCCGCCCAGCCCCTCCCCGCCGAAGCGGCCGCCGCACCCGCAGCGCCCACCGCACCGGCCGCTCCCGTCGATCCGAACTCCACCCAGGGCCGGGCGATCAGTGTCCGGACCCTGGGCCAGGGCGTGCCCTTCACGCGGCAGGCAGCGCAGGTGCAGCTGCCGTCGGCCACGCCCCCGCCACCCAACCCGGCGAGTGGGGGCCGGCGTCGCAAGCTCGGCACGCGGACCGACCCCGCCGCCGCGGCCCCGGAGCAGGCGGCCCGTCCGCACCCGTCGGCCGAACAGACCGCCGTACCGGCGCAGTCCCAGCCCCAGCCGCAGCCGTCGATGGCCGGGCAGTCGCGGCTGGCGCCGGTGACCGAGGGCACCGGGCGGTCGTACGCCATAGGCGCCCCGGACGAGAACGCCGCCGAGGGGCCCGAGCCGCTGGACGGTCCCGGTGGGGCCGTCGAGATCGCGGACACCCCGCGGCCGCAGCCGATGGACGACGAGCTGCCGCCGGAGCCCTTGGACAATCCGCGGCGGCTGCTGGTGTGGCCCGCGCCGGACGTGACGACCCAGCAGGCGCTGAGCGACCGCGGCTACCGGCCCGTGATCGTGCACTCCCGCGAGGAGGTCGACGCGCAGATCGCGGCCTTCCCCGCCGCGCTGTTCGTGGACCCGCTGACCGGGCCGATCACCCGTACCGCGCTGCAGTCCCTGCGGCAGGCCGCCGTTGCCGCCGAAGTGCCGGTGATGGTGACCGCGGGGCTCGGACAGGCGACGCGCGAGGCCGCGTACGGCGCCGATCCGGCCGTACTCCTGAAGGCGCTCGCGCCGCGGGACAGCGAGCAGCACCCGCCGCGGGTGTTGCTCATCGAGGAGCACGCGGAGATCGCGCTGGCGCTGACCGCGACGCTGGAGCGGCGCGGGATGCAGGTGGCGCGGGCCGCGAGCGACGCTGACGCGGTGACGCTGGCGGGGCAGCTCAGGCCGAACCTGGTGGTGATGGACCTGATGCAGGTGCACCGGCGCCAGGCCGGGATCATCGACTGGCTGCGTGCGAACGGCCAGCTCAACCGCACCCCGCTCGTCGTCTACACCGCCGCCGTCGACCAGGCCGACCTGCCGCGGCTGGCCTCCGGCGAGACAGTTCTCTTCCTCGCGGAGCGTTCCACCAGCAGCGAGGTGCAGAGCCGGATCGTCGACCTGCTGTCGCGGATCGGCACCAACTAGGGCTCCATACGGCTCGCTTGGGGCCCCGCGCCAACTGGTGCCCCGTACGGCTCACTTCGCGACGAGCCTGCGCGCCGCTTCCTTGATCGAGTCGCGCAGGCGGTCCCGGTCGGTGTCGTCGGCGCCCACCAGGACGCGGCGCATCTGCGGGACGACGGTGGCCCAGTTGGCGAGGGCGATGAGCAGGAACAGCAGGTCCCGGGCGGGGATCGCGTCGGTGATGACGCCCCGGTCCTGGCCGTCCTGGACGGCGGCGACCTTGCGGCGGTAGTGCTCCTGGCGCTCGGCCTCGTCGGGGAGTTCGGTGGTGCCGTACTCCATGCCCTCCCAGAAGAGGAGGCGCAGCGTTTCGGGGTGGGTGGCGTGGTAGTCCATGAGGCGGTCGATCCAGCCCCCGATGTCGTCCGTGACGACGGGGACGGCAACCGCGAGGTCGACCATGGACTTGCCGAGGACCTGGGTGAACAGCTCCGCCTTGTTGCCGAAGTAGGCGTAGATCAGCTGCTTGTTGGCCTTGGCCGCGGAGGCGATGCGGTCGATGCGGGCGCCCGCGATGCCGTGGCGCGCGAACTCGGCGACCGCCGCCTCGAAGATCCGGGCCTTGGTGGCCTCGGGGTCTCTGACTCCCATGGGGGCAGGGTACCGCTCACGGCCCGGTAACCAACTATTTGGTTGACAGGGAATCGGCGGGCGGTGCAGGCTGTTCATCTTCCAACCAACCAGTTAGTTGTTAGCTTCTCCACGTCGGCTCGAAGGAGTCCGTCCGCTCATGTCGTCAGCAGCCGCCACCCACCAGGACCAGGACCACAACCGGAAGCAGGAGCAGAAGCAGGAGCGGTACGAGGATGGGGCCGAGGTCCGGAACCCGGCTCGGGAGTCGGGGGGCGCGTCCCGTCTGCTTCTCCCCCTCATCGCGCTGTGCACCGCCGTCACGGCCGCCAACATCTATCTCGCGGCGCCGCTGCTCCCCCTCATCGCGCACGACTTCGGCTCGACGCCCTCGGCGGTCGCCTGGATCGCCTCGGTCGCGCAGTTCGGCTACGCGGCCGGCCTGCTCTTCTTCGCCCCGCTCGGCGACAGCGTGAACCGGCGCCGCCTGGTCGCCGTCCTGTCCCTGGTCACCGCCGCGGCCCTGCTCGTCGGTGCCACGGCCGCCGGGACCACCGCACTCGCGGCCGCGGTGCTGGTCGCCTCGGCGGCCACCGTCGTCCCGCAGTTGCTCGTCCCGCTGGTCGCCGCACGCGCCCCCGCCGACCGCCGCGCCCGCCATGTCGCCGCCGTCATCTCCGGCCTGTTCACCGGCATCGTGGCGGCCCGTGTGCTGGGCGGTCTGGTGGGCCAGGCCTTCGGCTGGCGGGTGGCGTTCGTGGGCGCGGCCGCGCTGACGGCCGTACTGGGCCTCGCGACCGCACGCGCCCTGCCCGTGGAGTCGCGCCGCCACCAGGGCCCGCTGTTCTCGGGCCTTGCCGCCCTGCCGTCCATCGTCCGCAACTCGCCCGACCTGTGGCGCGCGTGCGTGCGCCAGGCCGGGATGTACGGCGCCTGGAGCGCCCTGTGGACCTCGCTCGCACTGCTGCTGACCGGTGGGTCCTACGGTCTGTCCACCGCGACCGCCGGTCTGTTCGGCCTCTTCGGGCTCGCGGCGAGCGCGGTGGCGCCCCTGGCCGGCGGACTGGTCGACCGCTTCGGCGCCGCCACGGTCGTACGGTCCGCGTATCTGCTCGCCGCCCTGTCCATACCGCTGTTCTGGCTGGGCGGGCACGTGATCGCCGCCCTCTTCGCGGCCGCGATCGTCATCCACGCGGCCCTCGTCGCCTCGCACGTCGCCAACCAGACCCTCGCCCTCACCACGACCTCGACCCCGGCCACCGCCAACAGCGCCTACGTCGTCGCGGGCTTCGCCGGCGGCGCCTCCGCCTCGGCCCTCGCGAGCCTCGCCTTCAGCGACTGGGGCTGGGGCGGGGTGTGCGCGGTGGCCGGACTGTGGCTGGTGCTGGGCTGGGGGACGACGGCCGTACGACGGTGAATGCCGCGGTACGGCGGTTCCGGGGTCTGGCTCCCGGGGCCCGCGGCTGTCGCCGTACGACGGGGCCTGTGCCGGGGCCTGGGACCCGGGGCCGTCGCCGTACGGCGGTGCTGAGACCGGCGTACGGCGATGTCGGAGCGTCCGGGGGGCAGGGCCGCGTACGGCAGGGTGAGGCCGGGGCCGGCGGCGTTGAAGCCGGGGCGGGCCGGGTGAGAAGCCGGGACCGGCCGTCGTTCAGAGCTTGGTGACGTCGAGCTCCCCCTCGGCGTACTGCCTGCGCAGCACCTTCTTGTCGAACTTGCCCACGCTCGTCTTCGGCACCGCCTCGATGATCGTCCAGCGCTCGGGGAGCTGCCACTTGGCGATGCGGCCCTCCTGGGCAAGGAAGGCGCGCAGGGTCTCGAAGTCGGCCTTCGAGCCCTCCTTCAACACGACCGTGGCCAGGGGGCGTTCACCCCACTTCTCGTCGGGAACGGCGACGACGGCGGCCTCGGCGACGTCCGGGTGGGACATCAGCGCGTTCTCCAGGTCGACGGAGGAGATCCACTCGCCGCCGGACTTGATGACGTCCTTGGCGCGGTCGGTGAGGGTGAGGAAGCCGTCGGGGGAGATCGTCCCGACGTCCCCCGTCTTCAGCCAGCCGTCCTCGCTGAACTTGTCGGCCGGGCGCAGGGGTTCGGCCTCGGGGCCGTTGTAGTAGGCGCCCGCGATCCAGTTGCCGCGCACCTCCAGCTCACCGGCGGACTCGCCGTCCCAGGGGAGGCGCTCGCCGCCGGGGCCGCTGAGGCGGGCCTCGACGCCGGCCGGGAAACGGCCCTGGGTCAGGCGGTACGCGAACTCCTCGTCCGTACCCACCACATGGGCCGGCGGGCGGGCGATCGTGCCGAGCGGGGAGGTCTCGGTCATGCCCCAGGCGTGACAGACGTGCATGCCCAGCTTGTCGAAGGCCTCCATGAGGGACGGCGGACAGGCCGAGCCGCCGATGGTGACCTGAGTGAGGGAGGAGACGTCGCGCGGCTTCGCGTTCAGTTCGGCGAGCAGGCCCTGCCAGATGGTGGGGACGGCGGCCGCATGCGTCGGGCGCTGGGACTCGATCATCTCGGCGAGCGGCGCCGGCTGCAGGAAGCGGTCCGGCATCAGCATGTTGACGCCGGTCATGAAGGTGGCGTGCGGCAGGCCCCAGGCGTTGACATGGAACTGCGGGACCACCACGAGCGAGGTGTCCTGATCGGTCAGGCCCATCGACTCGGCCATGTTGACCTGCATGGAGTGCAGATAGATCGAACGGTGGCTGTACACCACGCCCTTGGGGTCGCCCGTGGTGCCGGAGGTGTAGCACATGGCGGCGGCCTGGCGCTCGTCCAGCTCCGGCCAGTCGAAGGTCTTCGGCTTGTCCGCGATCAGGTCCTCGTACTCGTGGACCTGGGGGCGGACGCCCTCGAGGAGGGAACGGTCACCGGGGCCGGAGACCACGATGTGCTCGATCGTCGGCAGCTTCGGCAGCAGCGGGGCGAGCAGCGGCAGCAGCGAGCCGTTGACGATGACGACCTTGTCGGCCGCGTGATTGACGATCCACACCAGCTGCTCGGCCGGCAACCGGAGGTTGAGCGTATGCAGCACCGCGCCCATGGAGGGGATCGCGAAGTAGGCCTCGACGTGCTCGGCGTTGTTCCACATCAGCGTCGCGACCCGGTCGTCGCCCCGGACGCCGAGATCGTCGCGCAAGGCGTTGGCGAGCTGCACCGCGCGGGTGCCCGCCTCGGCGAAACTGCGCCGCTGCGGTTCGTCCTCACCGGTCCAGGTGATGATCTGGGACCGCCCGTGCACCAGCACCCCGTGGACGAGGATGCGGGTTACGGTCAGCGGTACGTCCTGCATCGTGCTCAGCACGGTGTCCTCCCGGGGCGACATTGCCTACGCGGCGGTAAGGTCTGCGCTGATTCTGCGCACATACCGCGCGGTATGTCACTAGGTGCCGATGATCGATCACTTCACGTCGGCTCCCAATTGCCACCAGGTCGGCCCTCAACAGGCCCCAGGCCGGCGCATTAACGCACAAGCCCCAGCTCAGGGTCTTCGCGCAGCTTGCCGAGCGCACGCGACACCGCCGACTTCACCGTGCCCACCGACACTCCGAGCACCTCGGCCGTCTGAACCTCGCTGAGGTCCTCGTAGTACCTGAGCACGACCATCGCCCGCTGCCGGGCGGGCAGCTTCATGATCGCCCGCCACATCGCGTCGTGCAGCGCCTGCTGCTCGGCCGGGTCGTCCCCGCCGCGCACGGGCTCCGGCTCGGGCAGCTCCTCGCACACGAACTCGTCGACCCTGCGCTTGCGCCACTGCGACGTGCGCGTGTTCAGCAGCGCCCGGCGCACATAGCCGTCGAGTGCACGATGGTCCTCGATGCGCTCCCAGGCGACATACGTCTTGGTGAGCGCGGTCTGCAGCAGGTCCTCCGCGTCGCTCGGGTTCGCGGTCAGCGACCGGGCGGTACGCAGCAGCACCGGCTGCCGGGCCTTCACATACGACGCGAACGACGGGTACGCGAGGGTCTGCTTCGCTGGCTCGGCAGCGGTCGAAGCGCTGGTGCAGACGGGTGTGGTCATGGCTCAACGCTATGAGCGAGGGCACCTCCGGCGGATCGGCCGCAGGTCCCGAAGCCGGGTCCGCCTCAGGTTGTAGGGGTGGAGGTAGCTGCACCTCCTGAAGGTGGACAAGGGGATCGGGGGTACTGCGGGATGACCCCTGGGGGCCGCCCCCTCGCTCAGCCGTCCGCGGTCAGGACCAGGCCGGATGTGGGCACCCCGGTCCCCGCCGTGACCAGCACCCGCTCCACCCCCGGTATTCGGTTCACCGCCGTCCCGCGCAACTGCCGCACCCCCTCCGCTATCCCGTTCATCCCATGGAGGTACGCCTCCCCGAGCTGCCCTCCGTGTGTGTTGATCGGCAACGACTCCCCGGCGACGAACCCAGCCGCCTCCCCCTTGCCGCAGAACCCGAACTCCTCCAACTGCATCAGCACGAACGGCGTGAAGTGGTCGTACAGGATCGCCACGTCGATGTCGGCCGGCGTCAGCCCGGAGGTGCGCCACAGCTGGCGGGCCACCACGGCCATCTCCGGCAGGCCGGTCAGGTCGTCCCGGTAGAAGCTCGTCATCTGCTCCTGCCCGCGGCCCGCGCCCTGGGCCGCCGCCGCTATGACGGCGGGCGGGTGGGGCAGTTCGCGGGCCCGCTCCACCGAGGTGACGACGATCGCCTGGCCGCCGTCCGTCTCCTGGCAGCAGTCCAGGAGTCTGAGCGGCTCGACGATCCAGCGCGAGGCCGCGTGGTCGGCGAGAGTGATCGGCCGGCCGTGGAAGTACGCCGCCGGGTTGGTCGCCGCGTACTTCCGGTCGACGACGGCCACCTGCCCGAAGGCCTCCGGGGTCAGCCCGTACGTGTGCAGATAACGCTGAGCCGCCATCGCCACCCACGAGGCCGGGGTCAGCAGCCCGAACGGCAGCGACCAGCCGAGCGCCGCACCCTCCGCCGACGGCTCCCGCTGCTGCACTCCGGAGCCGAATCTCCGGCCCGACCTCTCATTGAAGGCCCGGTAGCAGACGACGACCTCCGCGACCCCCGTCGCCACCGCGAGCGCCGCCTGCTGGACCGTCGCGCAGGCCGCCCCGCCGCCGTAGTGGATCCGGGAGAAGAAGGACAGCTCCCCCATCCCGCAGGCCTGGGCCACGGTGATCTCCGGGCTGGTGTCCATCGTGAACGTGACCATCCCGTCCACATCGCCCGGCGTCAGCCCCGCGTCGTCCAGCGCGGCCCGCACCGCCTCCGCAGCCAGCCGCAGCTCGCTGCGCCCCGAGTCCTTGGAGAACTCCGTGGCCCCGATGCCGACGACCGCGGCCCGCCCGCCGAGGTCGTCCCGGGTGCGGACGCTCATCCGGCACCCCCTGGTCCTTCCGCCGGGACCGTGACCGTGACCGTGCCCGTGACGTGACTGCCGATGCCGTTCGCCCCGATCACCCGCACCGTCATGGTGTCGCCGTCGACCTCCTCGACCGAGCCCGTCAACACCATCGTGTCCCCTGGGTAGTTGGGCGCCCCCAGTCGGATGGCCACCTTGCGGAGCACGGCCGTCGGGCCGAAGTGGTCGGTGATGTAGCGGCCGACCAGGCCGTTCGTCGTGAGGATGTTCATGAAGATGTCCGGGGAGCCCTTCTGCCGGGCCAACTCGGCGTCGTGGTGCACGTCCTGGTAGTCGCGCGAGGCGATGGCGCCGGCGACGATCAGGGTGCGGGTGATCGGGATCTCCAGCGGGGGGAGCGCGTCACCGGACTTCATGGGTTTCATGGCGTGCTTCATGCCGCGTCCTCTCATGTCGCGTCCTCCCGGATACGGAAGACGGGGAGCAGCAGCTCCTCGTCGTACGACTGGAATTCGAGCCGCACCGGCATGCCGATGCGCACCTTGTCGTACGGCGCTCCCACCACGTTGCTGATCATCCGCACGCCTTCCGACAGCTCGATCAGCGCAACCGCGTAGGGAGGGGTGAAGGCCGGGAAGGGTGGGTGGTGCATGACGACGTACGAATAGACGGTGCCCTCGCCGCTCGCCTCGACCGTGTCCCAGTCCGGGCAGCCGCAGCTGTTGCAGCCGGGCAGCCAGGGAAAGCGGAGCGTGGCGCAGCCGGTGCAGCGCTGGATGAGCAGTTGACGGTGTCTCACGCCCTCCCAGAAGCCGGCGTTGTCGCGGTTGACGACGGGGCGGGGGCGGGGCGGGGGCTCCTGACTCCGCTGCGCCGGGGCGTACTTGAGGATGCGGAAGCGGTGTGTGCCCACGAGAGCCCGGCCCACCCGGACGTCCGTCCGCGTCGTGACGAAGTACCCCGTGCCCAGCTTGGTCGTCTTGCGCTCCGACACCGACTCGATCATCGTGCCGAAGGTGATCTCGTCCCCGGGGCGCAGCGGTCGAAGGTACTCCTGCTCGCAGTCGGTGGCGACGACCGAGGTGCAGCCCGCCTCGTCGAGCAGGCCGAGCAGCTCGTCGTACGCCTGCGAGCGCCCTTCGTGGTCGGTCAGGCCGCCCATGATCCACGCCTGGAGCATGGTGGGCGGAGCTATGGCTTCGGGGCCCGCGTAGGCCGGATTGGCGTCTCCCATCGCCTCGCACCAGTGCCGGATCATCGGCAGGTTGACGGGATCCCTGCCCGCACCGGCGACGGCGGCGGCCCGTCCCTCGTAGGCCTTCAGCCGTCCCCCCAGCTCATCGCTCACCGTCGCCCCCTCGTCATCTCCTGCCGCATCGCACTGACACTTCTGGTACACCGCCCACGCCGAGCGGGTTCCCACGATCTCGGCGAGAGTTTCTGACTGTCCGTCAGATACCGTCGGCTGTCAAGAACACGGCGCGCACACAGAAAACGCCTGCGCGGCGGCACCGAAGTACCGCCGCGCAGACGTGTCACACCCCACAACACACCCCGGATTCCCTGGAGTCAGGGCCGTCGGCTCACCACAGTTCGGTGAAGTTGATGGCGACATTCTTGTTGCCCTGGTTGATGGTCGCGAACGGCGATCCCTTGACCTGGGCGGTGTTGCTCTGGTTCGAGGCGCCGGAGCCGACGGCGTTCTGCTGCGTGGTGGACGAGTTGCCGTTGTTGTTGTGCCCGACACCGCTGCCGACGACGCTCGCGACACCCGCGTTCGATCCGTTGTCCGCGATGGCGCCGTTGTCCGCCGCCGCGACGCCGGTGAACAGAGCGGCTGCCAGCGGAAGGGCGGAGACGGCGGCGATGACGCGGGCGGTACGGATGCTTGCCATGTTGTTCCTCCAGAACACCAACGTGAAGTACGGCTTACTCCAAGGCAGTTGGCCGACCACCTCGGTTGTTGTGCACGACGTCGCGAGATCAGAGTTGCCCACCGAATCCCCGGCGAACCACCCCGGAAGCCGCCATTCGCCCTCAAGTGCTACGACAAGTCGATAAACCCCTATCGCTACTTCTAACGCCCATGTCAGGACAGTACGGACGCCTCGATCCCAAGCACCGCAAGGGCTGAAGCGTTCCGGCACTTTTCCGGACAACCACTCCGGCCCGGCGCGTCGTGACCGAATCCCCTTCCCTTTTTCGAACGCACGTACGAACATAGAGGCATGGCCACCACCGACCGGCAGGCCACGACGCTGGCCCTCGCACACGCCCTGTCAGCCGCCGAGCGCGGACTGGCCGTCATCCCCCTGTCCCGGACGAAACTCCCGGCCCTGCGCTCCCCCCACCGCGACGACCCCGAACCCGAGCCCTGCCACGGCGAATGCGGCCGCCTCGGGCACGGGGTGTACGACTCCTCGACCGACCCGGCACGCATCCGCGAACTGTTCGCCGCGGCCCCCTGGGCAACCGGCTACGGCATCGCGTGCGGCCTGCCGCCCCACCATCTGATCGGAGTCGACCTCGACACGAAAACGGGTACGGACTCCTCGGCCGCCCTGCGCGAACTGGCCCTGCGCCACCTGTTCACGATCCCCGACACGGTCGTCGTCCTCACCCCCAGCGGCGGCCGCCACCTCTGGCTGAGCGGCCCGCCGGACGTCGTCGTCCCCAACTCCGCGGGCCGGCTAGCCCCCGGCATCGACATCCGCGGCGCCGGCGGCTACCTCGTCGGCCCCGGCTCCCGAACCGACCACGGCGTCTACGGCACCGCGCCCGGCACCGCCCACCTCGCCCCCGCGGCCTGCCCGCCCGCCCTGCTCCGCCTGCTGCTCCCGCCGCCCCGCACCCACCACCCCACACCGTCCGCGATCAGCGACCACGGCCAGGGCCTCGTCCAGTTCGTCCTCGCCGCACACGAGGGTCAGCGCAACACCCGCCTGTTCTGGGCGGCCTGCCGCGCCTACGAGGACGGCATCGGCCCCGCCCTCGTCGACCCGCTGGTCGAGGCGGCCCTCAACACCGGCCTGACCGAACGCGAGGCACGGGCGACGATCGCGTCGGCGGCGCGGATGTCGGGGCATCGGCCGTGAGGCCGGCGACACATCGAGTGAAGGAAGTCCATGCACGACCGCCCTGGAGCGCGGACCATGTCGCTGACCCGCGTGGTCCTCTCCTCCGGCCGCTCCGTCGACCTCGCCGATCTGCGGTTCTCGTCGACGTACGGAGGAATGCTGGAGGGCTACCCCTGCAAGCCGGTCAACGACATGGTGATCAAGGCCCTCCTCCGAACCGCCGAACGCGCCTTCCCCAGCACCCCGATCCACCTCGTCCCGCCCCCGCGCGAGTACCCGGACCAGTACGCCGGCGGCTTCGGCCCGGTCGAGGTCCTGCCCACCGTCGCCTGCGTCGGCTCCTTCCGCTCCACGGCACTCGACCCGACCCACGACCCGGTCCTGTACCGCTCGACCCTGACGGTCATCTGGTTCCAGCCGACGACCCGGGTCCCGTACGAGTGCGATGCGGTGGCCGCGCTGCGGGAGGTGGACTGGGAGGCGTTGGCTCGGGACTTCGAGCTCTAGCAGGCCGTAGCCCCGCTCACACGTGGTCGATCCGCCAAGCGATCATCCCCGTGGCGCCCTGATCGCCGTCGACGTCGACGCGTTGCGCATGCTTCGCGGTGAAGCGTTGCCAGACCGGTGTCCCGTCGCAGGTGACCGGTTTCCCCGCGGCCGCGCTCGCCGGTATGAACTCGATCGCGGCGGTTCCGGTGCCCGCACACACCACGGACAGGCGGTATGTGGTGCCTGCGGAGAGGCCCGGGGCGGTGTGCAGTCCGTCCGACACCCGTTCCAGCCCGGAGGCCACCATCGAGTCGTCCGTCGTGGGCCCCAGGGCCGACCGGGCCTCGCCGGCGAGCGTCTTCTCCTGCTGCGCCGCGGTGGTGGTCGTCCGGTTCGGGGATGCCGAGGCCGCGTGCACGGGTTGGGATCCGCCGCCCGAGGTGCACGCGACCAGAAAGAACGTCGGTACGAGGACCAGGGAGCCGATGCGGGCGTGAACTGTTGCCATGCCATGAAAGAGAGCTGGGGCACCGGAAACGTTCCGGTGCCCCAGCTCACGCCTTGCGGTGGGTGTGGGATTTGAACCCACGGTGACATCGCTGCCACGACGGTTTTCAAGACCGGCCGGATCCGCACGGCCACATGCGGCTTGACCTGCGCAAGCGTCCCCTCATTGGGCGCCGCCCACGCCTGGTTGGCCAGAGGTTGGCCGCGCCGCCACTGGGTTGGCGCGTCGAACGCCCGCCAGCAGCCATGCCTGACTGGGGCAGGACTTCTTCGTCCCGAAGCAACTTGGGTGGGCGCTGGACCTTGGGCTGGTGCGCCTCTCACCTGCTGCGATGATCCACAAGCGTGCGCGGTTGTCCGCCGCTGTCCGTCGGCGTTGTCACACAGTTAGACACTCACCGATGCTCGGGTCGCCACTGTGCCCGAAGGCCATGGCCGCGCGGTAGGTGTCGAGATGCTCTGGGCAACCAAAGTACTGCTTGGCCCGCTTGAAGAGCCGCGGCTGCCCTCGTGGCCCAAATTGGCCTCCCATGGTGCAGTGCATCAAGCCACGCCATTTCAGCCGAACTCCGCATAGAACCGCGCCTCCTGTGGCATCTTCACTCCATGCGCTCGGCGGAGTTTCGGGAGACCAAGGGGTGTCATGGGGGCAATTTCTCGGATATGGAATTGGTATCAGTTTAAGGCCAACACCCCTCAAGAACGGCTTGAAGATCGAGAGAGTCGTGACGAGGAACTAAAAATCCGGCGACGCGTTTCATTGGTTTTGCCCATCCAGGAGTCATCAGATCGCGAGCGCTTGATTGAGGCAGCACAAACGGCCGCCACGGGCGTCTTTCTTCCGGTCTGGATGCGTCAAAGGCACGACAGGTTCGCCATTGTCGGAGCAGGGATTGTTACAGCAGGCTGTGTAGCCCTCCTCTTGTGGCTACTTAACGGGGGCGTCATTTCGAATTCTTTCATAAACCTGGCTCCAACGAAGGGTTCCGGACTATCGGTGCCCGGGCAGGCGGAAGTGTTGGTCATCCTGGTGGCGGCTGGCGCTCTTTGGGTCGGCCGCCGAGCAGTCTTGTTTGTTCTACGTGAAAGGATTCACGCAGCCCCTGATCCAGAAAGGAGCGGCTTTGATCTGGAGCTCATCTTGTGCGCATCGGCTATAGGTGCAGCAACGGTCGGCCTGCCGTGGGTTATTTTTTCCGCATCCTCTAACTATCGAGAGTGGCCTATTGGGTGGCAGGTTCTCCTAGGGGGTGGTCTTCTTCTGGGAATTGCCCTGCGCCGCTGGGCGAATGCATTTCGGCAACTTCTTGATCGACACGCGCGCGCAGAGTACGAGGAGTCTATCGATCAGGTTGTGTGGCAGCTTCATTATCTTGCTTGGATTCTGCACACCAGAAGGCCCCAGTATCTCAAACCGCGCACCCTGAGAGGAATTCGAACAGTAATCGGCGAAACAGCTCGGGTTATTGAGCTGAATCGTATCCCTCTCCGAACTGCAAATTGGCGAGAAAGGGCGCTGCGAAGGCAGATACGTCGCGATCACGCTCGCATCGCTGCCATTCTCCGCGGACTTAGTAGGGATGTCGCAACTCTGCACTCCCTTGAGCAGTATGACCGCGTGTGTGCGGCCGTTCTGGCTGGCGCCATTTCTGCTGCACATGGAAATTGGGATGAGCTACTTGAGAATGCACCTGAAGTAACTCTTATATCCCGCTCGGCGCGCAGCCTTCGCAGCGTAACTCCTGCACTCACGTTGGTAGGTGCGGCGCTCGCAATACCAGTATTACCTGGAGTTGGGCCCGCTTCCGATGGAATTCGTGTGCTCTTGCTGGCCACAGCGGTTCTATCAATTCTTCCAGCTGGCGACGCCACGCGCGACATCGTCAGAGGAACACTAGATAAGGCCCTTCTAAAAGACTTGGGAACTGGGACCGCAAAAAGCAACTAAAGAGAAGCCCGCATAATCTCAGGTCGGCGGATTCTCAATGACCCGGTCGAACACGCCCATTGAACGTTGGAGCCCCAGTTTGGAAGATCGCGTAACTGGATCCCGGCCGATCTGGTGAGACGCTGACCTCGGCGTTCCCGGGTAGTTTGCCGACGTTCCCCCTTGGTCCCCGCTGGTTGCTGCTCAATCGGGCACGTAGGGGGCACGTGTGGCCTTCTCCCGTCCTGGCGGGCCGGGAACGCCGAAGGGGCCCGGCGGGCCTAGTCGGCGGTCACACGGCCGTATGGGGGCTGCCTCACTGATGCTGCGCTCACTGCGGAGCCACAGACGAGAACTGCCGACAGTGCGATCAGGTTGGTGAGGACGCCTTGGATCTGTGCGCCCGGGACGTAGATGACCACGATGACGACGAGAACGGCAGCCCAGTCTCGTGGACGGGGGATTGAAATTGGCCTGGTTGGGGTCACACTCATAGCAGTACCTCCTAGGTGCGCGCCCACCGATTGCTGCCCTCGCCGGGAAGCCTGTGCAGCGGTCGGTGGGCTTTTGCGTGGACCTCTGTGATGTGGGTCTCCCCCAGTGTGCGCCGAAGTAACGGCTGGTAGGCGTGACCTGACCCACGGATGCGGTGCACGGGGGGCGCACGCAGTCACGTCGTCCATGAAGTGGACGGGAAGACGCGCCGAGTTCGATAAACGGACGACCTGTCCGATAGTCAGGCGGTGAGGTGCCCGACGAGGTCGGCGGAACGACTTTGGCCTGGAGCTGCTTTGGCGTGAGTGATCATGGCCCCGTAAGCTTCCGGCGCGTCGGGCAGTCTGTGGACCTGCCCGTTAAAGCACGACGTTGGGGCCATGATCTTCGAGGCTCGCGCCAAAGTGGCTGGCTAAAGTCGTGGAGCCGACCGCCCCACCCACAGAGGGGTTCTCTCCGGAAGCGGTGTTCGACGGTAGGTCGCGCGGGCATCAATCTTGACGAATCCTTTACTTCCAATCGGAGTAATAAAGACGTCACTTGACACTCTCCCGGATGTACGTGCGGGTGATCCCTTGGCTCATCCATCTACGCCGCGCGGATCCGTGGCCCCTGTGCCTGATCAGCAGGCCGTACGAACGTCCGCGCATCCGGTAGTGTCGGCTCGCATGCCGCCGCCACCATGATCCGGCCTCTTTCGGTAGCACAAAGTGTCTTTGACCTGCACCGTTGGGGATCATCATTCGTCCCCCGTGCCCGTGTTGGAATGTGGCCGCTGCGTGTGGCGACGGGCGGGCGGCGACGTACGCCGGTGGCGAAGACATGGAGGCGGCGCGGCGGCGACCGGCCGGCGCCGCCGCGCTTGGTGCGGCCCTCGGTTTGATCCGACCTACTGGTGTAGGCAACCGGGTGGAAAGGGGTGCGGCGTGGCCCCTGATACGAGGGCGTTGGGGTCTAGCCGCTATTGATCTTTTCCCATCCCGAGGCCGGATCGTGGTGGCGGTGGCATGCGGGCCGGGAGCGGCCGTTGATGCGCTTGGGCGGAGTTGCGGTCCGAAGATCGACAAGCGCTGTCGGCCGCCGATCGAGCGAGCGCAGCGAGCCTTGATGAGGCAGGGAAAGTGCAGAACGAAGCTCAGGGTGGGCTGCTGTCCACCCTGGCATCACGTACCGGGGCGGGCAGCAACGTCAGCCGGCATGAGTCGGCTAATGAAGCCTTCGACGCACAGCCGCTCAAAGGCGGCTACAACGGTGTCTGGAACGTCCTGCTCGATGGCCAGACCCAACCTCGGGAAGACGAGCACTCGTTGCAGGGCACCCACGATCATGTCGATCACCATGCGAGCGTCTCCGATGGAGTCGGCATACTCCTCCAAGCCCATCGGTGTGGACGCGCACACCACTTCGACCTCGGGCCAGAGCTTCCGCATCATGGCGTACGAGCGCCGCTCTTCGTACGGCTTGCTCACGAGCAGGACGGACGAGACCTTGATGTCGGCCTCTGCCAACACCGCTTTCGTGAACTCGATGTTCTCGCCGGTGTTCGTGGCACGCGGTTCCAGGAGTACTGCTGAATCGGGCACCCCTAGCTGCAACGCCCGCTCTCGGTAGTGGACAGCCTCACCGCGCGGCATGCGCGCCCTGGTCGTGGGGCTGGTGGCTCCCGTGAAGACGATGACCGGTGCCATGCCCTGGTGGTACAGCTCAGCTGTCACGTCAGCCACACCAAGGTCGTGACTGCCCAGACCCACAGCCACCGAACAGGGCCGTGGGTTGTGGTGCATGAAGTGGTAGTCCCACAGGAGTCGAGCATCCGCCCATGCCTGTGCCGAGATCATTCCTGCCCCTTCCTGTCATGCGCCGAGTCGGGAACCTGGAAGTCGTACTCCCACGCGAAGCGAGAAGCCGCGTGGATGCCCACGGCGAACTCAACCACCGTGCCATCTGCGGTGTAGGTCGTGCGGTGCAGCTCCACGACGGGTTCTCCCTGCGGCAGCTGCAAGAGCTTCACTTCGTCCGCCGTGGGGACGCGGGCGAACAGAGCCTCTCTCATGTGGTCGATCTCGTACCCCGCGTCGTACAGCACCTTGTATCCGCCACCACGGCCGGCGGGACCCGGCGTGGGGTCGACGATGCGTGTCCCCTCGACGTGTTCGGGTCGGTAGTAGCTGGTCAGGGTGTGGGTCGGCTGGGTGCCCTCCTTCACCAAACGGGCGCGCGCGTACACCTCGGAGTCGACGGGGACGCCGAGTCCTTCGGCGACGAGATCACTCGCCTCGGTACGGCTCACGGTCTGCGTCTGGTCGTTGCGCTTGTACGCACGCCCCGATGCCACGCGGTCCGCGATGAACGCGACCTCATCGCCGTCACGCCACTTGACCTTGTCGTACCGGGCGATGCCGAGTCGCTTGAGCGGAGTGCGCGGCCGTACGACCGTGCCGTGCCCGCGTGACGACGTCACAAGTCCCTCAGACTCAAGCGCTTTGTACGCCTGATGGACGGTGGACTTGGAGCCTTCCCCGTCCTCGACAAGGTCTCTGATCTGGGGCAACTGGGCCCCGGGTGCGTACTCGCCATTCCTGATCTGTTCCGCGAGCCGATCCGCCAGCTCGCGCCACTTGGCTGCCACAGCTGAACTCCCTTCGATGCGCCCAAGTGAAGCACAGTCCTAGGACTATTGACAGTCCCAGGACTGCATGCCATTGTCATCTCAGACCGCCGCAGTCCTAGGACAGCGAGCCGGAAGGGGCCTTCTTTGGGCTGCTTCGTAGCCGTGTCAGTTCGGGATAGCTCGCCTCCACGTGGGGCCCTGAGCTGGTCGTTCCTTGAGAACTCAACAGTGGGCCGAGGTAGACCGCTCCACCTCTGCAAGCAAGAGGGCGGCGTACGCGGGTTCTGTCCCCGTGTGCGGTACAGCGCAACTCGACCTTTCCGCAGCTCAACGGCTGCGGCCGGTTGCCTCCGCTGCTCGTCTCGTACGAGCAGCGCTGAGGGGAGCCGGATGTTCCGACTTCAACGGCGCGCGCCCCCGGAGCGGCTACTCCGGGGGCGCTGTTCGGGCCGTTCACCTGTGAAAGGACACACGACCCAATGGACCACATCGTCACTGTTCAGGACGCTGTTACCGCGTTCGCCGACTTCATGGAGCCGACGGGCGCTGAGCTGGACGCGATCGAGCTGGAGATGCCCGCGATCCTGGCGGACGTTGATCTGTTGGACGCGCAGATCATCACCATGGACCGGACCCCGACGGAGCTGGACATCCGGCGCATTCGCCGGGCGCGCCGCCGACTCCTTGTCGCGCTGGCGAACCAGGCCACGGACGCTCGGGGCGGCGTGGCGTGAGCGGAGAGAAGGCAGCGCGGGAGTTCACCGCGCAGATGTCCGTCCGTCACGGACTCTGGCGCCTGTATGTGGTGCTGCTGAACACCACCGAGCAGTGGCCCGAGCATCGGTTCGGGCGCGCGGTCCCGACGTTCACGGATCGTACGAACGCGCTCAACGCGCTCGGGTTCGAGCCGGTAGCGGGCGCTGAGTGGACGTGGACCGAGGACAGCGAAACCCCCGACAACCCCGCCTCCCCGATCGTGCTGATCACCGCAATCCAGGTCCGTTCACTGCCGGAGGTGAGCGCATGAACACCGTTCAGATCCGTTCAGCCGAGCGGGCGCTGTCGGCCGGCACGTGGCTGATCGTGGCGGGCGCGATGCTCTATTCGATCCTCACCGTCACGCCGCTCGCCTCCGCGCACACCCCCGACAAGTGGGTCTGGACCGCCCCCATCCTGCCGCTCGTCGTGGATGCCGCCGTGGTCATCGTGGTCCGGCTGGACGCGGTGCTCGCCCGGCTCGGGGGCAACGGCGGACGGTGGCCCATCGCGCTGCGGTGGATGACCGGCTGCATGACGCTCGCCCTCAACGTGGCCGACTCCGCGTTGAAGAACGACCTGGTGGGCGTGGCTGTGCACGCGGTCGCACCTTTGCTGCTGATTGTCACGGCAGAGACCGGACTCGCCTATCGGCGAGCGATCACCGCCGCCGTGGTGGCGCTGGAGGCCAAGCAGCAAGCCGAGCGGGACGCCCGCGAACGCGCCGCCATCGAGCGGCGCGAGGAGGCCGCGCGGCGAGCGCGTGAGGAACGCGAGCACGCCGCGACATTGGCGCGTGAACAGCGCGAGCACGAAGCCCAATTGGCCCGTGAGGCCGCTGAGCGCGAGGAGCGTTGGTGGCGTGAGGAGCGCGAGCGGCAGGCCGCTCGGGAGGCTGCCGAGCAGGCCGAGCGTGAACGCCAGGAGCGCGAGCGTGAACAGCTCCGGGCGGAGCGTGAACGCCGTGAACGAGAGGCCGCCGAACGCGCCGAACACGAGCAGCGGGCGCGTGCCGAGCGGGCGCGCCGTGAACAGGCGGAGCGGGAGGAGCGGGCCGCGCGTGAACGCGCCGCGCTGCTGTCCGCCGGACCGGCCACGGACAAGCTTGCCGAGGACGACGCGCGCGCCATCGTGGCCGCCGCCCATGCCGAGGGCCTATCGGTGCGCACCGCAGCCGAGCTGTGCGGCTGGTCGGTGGGCTGGGTCTCCACCCGGTACGCCGAACTGCGCGGACCCGTCAACGGCGTTCCAGTTGACCTCGCCGGCACGGGCCACTGATGACCACCGCACTGGCCGGTGGCTCACTGCCCGTGTACCGGTGGCGCCTCGCCCCTGACGGACTGGCCACCCGGCGACAGCTCCGCGCGTTGGGGCTGCGTCCGGGTGGCCAGGACGTGGCCGCCGAACTCCAGCGCCCCCGCCGACGGCAGGGCCCTCTGATCGCCTACCTCTACCGCATCGACGCAGCGAAGCCCGTCCGGCCGATGACGCCGGGCCGGTGGGCCGCGCTCGCCCGGGCCAACCGTGCCCGGCGGATCTGCCCCGCGTGTCGGCGCGATGCCGGATACGTCATCCCCACCTTGCTCGGTGCGTGCGTGCCCTGCGCCGACCCCAACTGACCCGAGGGAGAGCCCTGATGGCCCACCGTGACCCGCCGGGGATCATCGCCCCGCACATCCCCGCCGACGCCTACCGCCGCGCCGAAGCCACCGGACAACCGGTCGTCTTCGTCATCCAGGACACCACCGCCGCGTCCTTCCCCTGGCAGCGCCTGCTTCTGCCGTTCGCCATCGCGGGCGCCGCCGCGCTCGGCACCTGGGGTGTGGTCGCCGCCCTGTGCTGGCTCATGGACGTCGCCTCCCACACCGCGACCGTCATCGCCGGCGCCGCCGGGCCCGTCAGTGCCGGCGGCATCACCCTCAAACTCGCCCGCTCCAAGGGCGACTGACCACCAACACGCCCCGAGCATCCGCCTACGGCCTTCCGCCCCCCGAAACGGGCGGGGGCCGTAGGTGGCCCGTAGAGCCTCGGAACCCCCTCGCGTGCGGGTGAAGACCCCCCGGGTCGTGAGCGGCCGTTCACGACCCCGCGAGGGGGTTGCACGGCCCGATTTTCCGCCGTTCTACGCGCGCGGGCGCGTAGAACCCCCGCCCCTCCCCACCGCTCAACTCTGCAACACCGCAGGTCAGATGCGGTTGCAGGGGTTCAACCGGTGCTGTCGACGCAACCGACAGCACCGCCCCCTGCAACTCGATCGGGCCGGTGCCTCCACGCAACGGCGCACCGGCCCTCATCCACGGTCTTGGAGGACCCTTTCGTGGACTGGAAGCAAGCATGGTCGACCACCACCAACACCACCACTGCGGCTCTCGATTCACTCGCCCCAGTGTGCGCTCCGTTCGCGACCCGCTGGGACCTTGAGGCAGACCGGCGCGACAAGCTGCGCACGCCGGAGCACCTCAAGGCGCTCATGGCCGCGCAGAAGGACCACAACGCCGCGCGCTCCACGCACGCCACCGCCAAGTCGCAGCAACTCACCGCCCGCGCCGCGTCAAACAATCCGTTCGCGGCCGGTCGCCGCGCCGCCCGCGTCGCGGCCAAGGCAGCCTTGAAGCACGAGCGCGACACCCGCGCCAAGCTCAAGGCCGCGCGGGTGAACTACCCGAGCACCCTCAAGGCCCGCGCGATTCAGGCGCACTCGGTGCACGCCGTGCCCGCTGCGGTCGCGTCCGCGCTCATGTCCACCTCGCACCTGACCGTGTGGCCGGCCGCCACCTCCGCTGTCCTCATCGGCGCGAACATGGCCGCCCTCGCGCTCGGGCGGCGCAAGCTGCGCGTTGTGGTGGATGGGTCGTTGTCGCTGGAAGAGCGTCAGCTCATGGAGCGGCTCGACCCGTCGTACTGGGTCGAGCACGCCCCCGATCGTGGCCTGTCGGGCACGGTCACCACGCCCCCAGCCATCGAGCCGGGCGGCATCCGCTGTGAGATCCGCCTTGACGGGACGTGGACGGTCAAGACGCTCGCGGACAAGGCCGACTCCATCCGTGCCCTGCTGGGTGCCCGCACCGCGCTGCGCATACGGATCACCTCCGCCTCACGCGGCGGGTGGGCCGTCTTGAGCTTGGCCACCCGCTCCGCAGCCGCGGGCGTCTCCTCGCTGTGGACCCCGGACCGCATCCCGTCCGACCCGCTCGCCATGAGCCTCGGTCTGGACACCGAGACCGGGGATGAGGTCCTGATCCCGTTCGACGAGCGGCTGTTGGTGTCCGGCGCGTCCGGCACCGGCAAGTCCTGGTCGTTCCGGCCGCTCATGGCGACCGCCCACCTGCGCGGTGACCTGCTGCTCATCGACGGCAAGGGCGAAGAAGCCAACATCTGGGAGCCCATCTGCCGCGTCGCCGTGGAACGCGACGACATCACCGACGCGGTGGACGATGCCCACGCGGAGATGACCCGCCGCAAGGTCGACATGAAGCAGCGCGGCATCAGCGTGTGGGACGGCCGTCAGCTCACCGTCGTCGTCGACGAGGGACAGGTGATCCTGGCCCTGATCACCAAGGACAAGGACCGGCTCCAGCGGCTGATCGAACTGTCCTCCCTTGGCCGCTCGCGCGGTGTCGTCCTGTGGTGGGCGACGCAGTACCCGCTGACCGACGGGTCTGCTCCGGGCGTGCACAAGCTGATCGCACCGAACCTCCTTACCCGCTTCTCGCTGCGGGTGGCCGGTACGACGCAGGCTCAGGTCGCGCTGGATGACTGCGCGCACTACGCGCCGCACCAGATCCCGGACGGCCGCGAGTACCGGGGGCACGGCTACCTCAAGGGCTACGGGCCGCGCATGCTGCGCACCTGGACCCTGGACGACGCGGGCGTGCGCGCGCTGCCCAAGTCGATCTGGTCTCCTGCGCAGTCCACGAGCGGCCAGGCGCCGCGCACACCGCTGCACCTGGTCAAGAACACATCCGCACCGTCCGGGGCGGCAACCAACCGGGACAAGGTGCTGGCCGCCGTGCAGTCCGGGGCGCGGACCGCCAAGGAAGTGGCCGACGCGACCGGCCTCAACAAGGGCACCGTCTCCCGCGAGATCAAGACCCTCACCGCCAACGGAGTCCTGCGCAGGACCGCAGACGGCAGGCTCCTGCGCGGCCAGCAAGCGGCCTGAGTACCACGGCCTGGCCAGCAGCTAGCGGGGACTCAATTCCTCATCCAGGACGCGAGGCCAGTCCTCGTCTCCGAGCCCTGCCGCCATGAGTAGATCGCGCCAGTCCGTCCGTGCGAGGCGGACCGCCGAGCGAAACCGCCCGACATCCCCATCAGCGATCACCACAGCCGCAGCCAAAAGCCGCTCCGTGCTCTGGAGCGAGCCTTTGAGTTCGACTGCCAGCACCGACAAGGCTCCGACCACTCCGCGTGCAGCGTCGGCATCCGGAAAGTCGCGCCGGATCCTCTCGTGCAGTCGAGCACTGATCGGCTCCTCAGCCACTCCATCGCCTTCCTCAAAGAACAACAGGCAGGGCGGCCCGCTTCTCGCCAAAGTCCCGGGCCGCCCCTGCCTCCAGTCCTCAACAGACCTGCGGAGGTCTCCAGCATGACCCAACCGACCCCCCTTCGGGCAGAGCACCTGCCAACCGCTCTCGACCTGGCCGCCTCCGGCCTGCCCCCGCTGCCCTTACGAGCCGGAAAGGTGCCGTTCGGCAACTGCCGCCGCTGCGCCAACAACGCCTGCGGAGGCCGACCCAACATGAAAACCCCGGGACCGTGCGCCTGCCCCGGACCCTGCCACGCGTGGGCCGCCGCGACCACCGATCCACACGTCATCAACTCCGGCCCCTGGCGCCGCGCATGGCTGCAAGCCGAGGCCATCGCCTATCACCCGGGCGGGGCGGGGCTGACCGTCGTGGACCTGGACAACGCCGACGCAATCGCGTGGGCCCGCGAGAACCTGCCGACCACGCAGACCGTGCCCACCACCCGGGGCGAGCACTGGCTCTACCTCGGGTCGATGCAGTCCGCGAACGCGGTACGGCCCGGCGTGGACATCAAGTCGACCATGGCCTACGCCCGCTGGCTCGGGTTCGGCACCGGCACCATGACCGCGCTGCCGGATGCCGTGCGCGCCCTGGTCGTGAGCAGGCCCGCCCCGGCCCGGCCCGCCTTTCAGTCCCTCACGGTGTCAGTGCCGGGCAGGGGTGGGGAGTGCCGTCACCGCACGCCCGCGTTCCTGGAGCGCGGAATTGCGATGGCGGAGCAGCGCATCACCGAGGCCCGTGAGGCGGTGCACGCCACCGTCTACCGGACGTTCCTTGCGGTGCTGTCCACGCACGGCCGGTGTGGCTGCCTTACCGACGCGCACGTCGCGCGACTGTTCACCGCCGCCCAGACCAAGGGCGAGACCGCCCGGCACTGCACCGAAGCATGGGCCAATGCCCGCACCACATTGGGAGTGTGACCGTGGCTGACGACGACAAGACCCCCGCCCGCGAGGTCATCACCGACTACGCCCAAGCGCACTTCCGGTACTTCCGCACCCCCGATGGCACCGTGTACGCCCAGAGGAAAGGCCACCCCGTGGCCCGCCCGATCCGCTCCCAGGGCACCACGGGCAGCCACCGACAAGAACTCATGGTCGGCCTGTTCCGCGACGGACGCGGCGTCTTCAACGGCAGCGCCATCAAAGAGGCGCTGGACCTGATCGAAGCGCTCGCGCTGAGCGAGGACGTACAGCCGGTTCACATCCGCGTCGCCCCGGGCTTCGACGGGGCGACGTGGCTGGACCTGGGCCGCGACGACGGACAGTCCGTCCGCATCCACCCCACCGGGTGGGAGGTCACCGTTCCCGATCCGCGTGAGGTGTCCTGGCGGCGCACCCAGCTCACCGGGGAACTGCCCCTGCCGGCCAAGGACACCGACGGCAAGGGCATCGACCTCCTGCTCAGGCTCTGCAACTTCGCCACCGCCGAGACCGAATGCCTGGCCATCACGTGGCTGATCGGCTGCCTCGGTCCGTCCGTGCCCGTCCCTGCCCCGTTCCTGACCGGGCCGCAGGGGGCGGGGAAGTCCACGGGCGGGCGGATGCTGATCCGGATCGTGGAGGGCATGACCGGGGACTTGCGGCGGGCCCCGAAGGATGAGGAGAACCTGATCGCGGCCGTAGCGGCCGGGTGGGTCACCGCCCTGGACAACCTCTCCCACATGACCCCGGACCTGTCCGACGCCATGTGCTGCATCGTGACCGGAGCCGAGAGCGTCAAGCGCGCGCTGTTCACCGACGGGGACGTGTTCCGCGTCGGCTACCGCCGCCCCCTGCTCCTGACCGGTATCGACGTGGGCGTCATCCGGCCCGACCTCGCGGAACGGCTCTTGCCGCTGCGGCTGGAGCGCCCCAAGATCCGGCGCACCGAGGCGGAGTTGTGGGTGGACTACGAGGAGGTTCTGCCGGTCGTGCTCGGTTCGCTCCTGGACCTCACGGTCAAGGTCCGCGCGGTGAAGGCGGAGACGCCGACTGATCTGCGGATGGCGGACTTTGCACACCTGTGCTCCCAGTTCGACGCGGCAACGGGCCTCGGGGCCCTGCCCGCCTACCGGGCGAGCCTGGACGACCTGAACGACGACGTGATTGAGGGCGATCTCCTCGCACAGACCGTTCTCAGGCACGCCGACACCATCGAGTCGGGCGCGGCGCAGCGGATGACCTCCACCGAGTGGCTGCACCTCCTCAGCGGCCTCTACAGCAGCGACGAGCCGCGTTCCCTGCCCAAGGGCTGGCCGACCACGGGCAAAGTCCTCTCCGACCGGCTCAAGCGACTTCAGCCGACCCTTGCCGCACGGGGCGTCCTCATCGACTCGGGGCGCACCAGCACCGGCCGCTACCTCGAAATGACCCGCCTGGCCGCCCCGCCCCCACACCAGCAGAAGCGGGTGTTCTAGCCCGCGCCGTGCGCGCCAGGACAAGCAAGAAGAGCACCACCGGCCAGGCGTGCTCCTCTTGCTGTTCGGCGCACCGCGCCGCCCGAAGGACGCGCCGCGCAGCGGCTCCTTCTTCACGCTTTGAGGCGCCACCGCACCACAACAGACACCCCCTTCTTTTGTCCTAAGAGGGAAGACGCTGCGTCATCTGCGTCACGCGGGACGCCAAACGACCCCTGACCTGCGGCAACAGCCATGACGAAGACGGCGACCTCTGCGTCATCCTGCGTCATCTGCGTCACCCGATGACGCAGCCCATGCCGCACGGATGACGCAGCACCTAACCACTACGTCGAGCAACAGCGCAGGTCAGAAGCACGAATGTCGCTGATGACGCAATGACGCAGAAATCCGAACCTCGGACACACGCGGGCTCCCGACAAGCCCAGCGTTCGGAGACCCCATCACTCTCCCAAAAGATCGAAGCCTCGAAGGAGTCGCACCGTGGCCCGCCCCAAGATGCTCAAGCTCCCCGAAGTCCTCGAAGAGATCGAGATGAGCCGCGCCGCCTTCTACCGCATGCGCGCCCGAGGCAAGGCACCGAAGCTCATCAAACTCCCGAACGGGCAGATCCGTTGCCGTCGTGGCGACTTGGACGCCTGGTGGGCCGAGCACGAGATCGCAGCCTGACCGTTGACCAGCCCGAAGGGACCCCACCATGCGGTGGGGTCCCTTCTCCATGAGGGAGCACGATGCACAGCTATGACGTGCGCGTTTGGAACATCCGCAAGCGCCCCAGTAAGGCCGCTCCGTTCCAACTGCGCTGGCAGGTTGACGGAACGGAACATCAGGAGAAGTTCGCAACCAAGACCCTCGCGGACGCACGCCGGGCAGAGCTGCTGACCGCGACCCGCAAGGGCGAGCCGTTCGACACGGAAACCGGGCTCCCCGTCTCGGAGGTGCGTGAGCGGAACCGCACGAGCTGGTATGCCCACGCTCGCGCGCACGCCGCACGGAAGTGGCCGACAGCTGCGGCGAAGCACCGGGCGAGCATCGCGGAGAGCTTGACCATCGCCACGATGGCTCTGTGCCCGGTAGGCAAGGGACGCCCGGAAGAGGACCTCTTGCGCCGCGCCCTCTACCAGTGGGCTTTCAACGCCGGGCGCCACGATCAAGAGGTGCCGGAAGCAGAAGCTAAGGCACTGGGGTGGGTGGAACGGAACGCGCCGGCCGTGGTCGACCTGGACAGCGCCAAGCGCATGCGCACGGTGCTGGAACACCTGGCCAAGCGCCAGGATGGGAAGTCCGCCGCCGCGAACACGTTCCGGCGGCGCCGCGCGGTACTGAGCAACTGCCTGCGCCTGGCCGTCGAGCACGAGTTGCTGCCCGGAAATCCCTTGCTTCGCGTGCACTGGGAGACGCCCAAGGCGGTGGAAGAACTCGACGTTCGGAGCGTCGCCACGCCCGCCCAGGCACGAGCGCTTCTGGACGCAGTTCGTGCGCAGGGTCCTCGCGGTACTCATCTGGTCGCGTTCTTCGCCTGCATCTACTACGCCGCGATGCGCCCGGAAGAGGTGTCCATGCTGAGCGCCGAGCAGTGCAACCTCCCCAAGGAAGGGTGGGGGCGGCTCCTGCTCGCCGGTGCCCGGCCGCAGGTGGGCTCCGGATGGACCGACGACGGTAAGCCGTACGAGGAACGGCAGTTGAAGCACCGAGCCCGGCGCGCTGTGCGGCCCGTGCCGATCCCGCCCGTCCTGGTCGCCATACTGCGCGCCCACCTCCAAGCGATCGGGACCACGTCCGACGGCCGACTGTTCAGCGCCGTACGCGGCGGGCCCGTCCGGTCGCAGGAGTACGGCGTTGTGTGGAAGGAAGCCCGTCGCCGGGCGCTCACCACCGCGCAGGTGGCCTCTCCGCTGGCCGCTATCCCGTACGACCTGCGGCACGCGTGCGTGTCGTTCTGGCTCCGCTCCGGGGTGAGCCTCGCCGAGACTGCCCGCCGCGCCGGACAGAGCGTTGCCGTCCTTCAGCGCTACTACGCCAAGGTGCTTGACGGCGAGGAGGCGAAGATGAACGCGCTGATTGAGCAAGGGTTGGCGGAGCACGAGGGCGGGGCGGAAGGGCCCTGATTCCTGGCCGCAGGTTGGCCGCACGCGCTGGTCAGAGGTGGGATACCGCCGGATCAGGGTGAGACAGGGTGAACGCAGAAGGGGTGCCGCTCCGGAGAGTGGCACCCCTTCTGACCTGCAAGCCTCTGACCTGCTGCGGTGGGTGTGGGATTTGAACCCACGGTGACATCGCTGCCACGACGGTTTTCAAGACCGTTCCCTTAGGCCGCTCGGGCAACCCACCCCGTGCCGCCGACTGATCGGCGGCGCGGGGACAAGAGTAACGGCTCGGTACGCGCGTGTGTCAGCTGTCGCCCTGGCGGGAGCCCAGGGTGAGGTCCACCGTGTGGGTCTTGCCGTCTCGTACGTAGGTGATCGTGACCTTGTCGCCGGGCTTGTGGGTCCAGATCTCGCCGATCAGGGTGGGGCCGGAGTCGATCACGTGGTCGTCGAGCTTGGTGATCACGTCGCCGGGCTTGAGGCCGGCCTTGGCCGCGGGGCCGCCGGACTCGACCGCGGCGGAGCCGCTGGCGCCCTGCTCGGTGATCTTCGCGCCGCCCGTGGAGTCCTCCAGGGAGACGGACGCGCCGATCTTCGCGTAGACCGGCTTGCCGGTCTTGATCAGCTGCTGGGCGACGTACTTGGCCTGGTTGATCGGGATGGCGAAGCCGAGACCGATGGAACCGGACTGGCTGGTGCCGCCGAGGCCGCCGCTGCTGGTGGACTGGATCGCGGAGTTGATGCCGATGACGTTGCCCGACGCGTCGAGCAGCGGGCCGCCGGAGTTGCCCGGGTTTATCGAGGCGTCCGTCTGCAGGGCGCTCATGTACGACGCGTTGCTGCCGGTGCCGTCACTGGAGGCCACCGGGCGGTTCTTCGCGCTGATGATGCCCGTCGTGACCGTGTTGGACAGGCCGAAGGGGGCGCCGATGGCGATCGTCGAGTCGCCCACGGCGATCTTGTCGGAGTCGCCCAGGGTGAGGGGCTTGAGGTTCGACGGGGCGTTCTTGAGCTTGATGACCGCCACGTCGTAGCCCTGCGCGTGGCCGACCACCTCGGCGTCGTACTTCTTGCCGCTCGGGAAGGTCGCAGTGAGCTTGCCGCCGTCGACCGCGTCCGCGACGACGTGGTTGTTGGTGACGATGTGGCCCTGCGTGTCGAAGACGAAGCCGGTGCCGGTGCCGCCCTCACCGCTGGTGGACTCGGCCTCGATGGTGACCGTGCTGGGCAGGGCCTTGGCGGCCACGCCCGCGACCGTGCCGTCGTCCCGCTTGACGGAGCCGCCGCTGTCGGAGGCGGAGACCGTCGTGGAGCCGGTGTTGTTGTCGTTGTCCTTGGCCAGCGTGTAGCCGAGGCCGCCGCCCAGGCCGCCTGCGACCAGCGCGGCAACCAGGATGGCGGCGACGAGGCCGCCGCGGCCGCCGCCGGACTTCGGCGCGGGCTGCTGATAGGTGGAGCCCCAGCCCGAGCCGGCGCCGCCTGCGCCCGAGTCGGCGTAGGAGGGGGTGGCGGGGGGCGGGGGCGGCCAGGAGGCGTCCGGGGCCGAGCCCTGGGATCCTCCGGGACCCTGGGGACCCTGCCCCTGGTGGCCCTGCGAACCCGTCGACGCGTAGGCGGGGGCATGGCCGGCGTGCACCAGGTCCTGCTCCTGCGCGCCGGGGGCGCTCGAAGGCACCGGCGGGAGCGGGGTGGTCGGGGCGCTCCCGGCGGGGGCGTCAGGTGCCGAGGGAGTGGGAGCGTCCACCGGCACGGGGGGTGCGGACGGGGCCGGGGGTACCGCGGTGCCCTCGTTCTCGGTGCTCACAGCTTCTCTCCTCGGTCCACGGCTGTTGTTCTCGGTCGCACTCGGTCACGCTCGTCCACGTTGGTCGACGGTCCGGCGCGATGCAGCTGTGCATGTTCTTTTGTATGCCGTCAGCTTTTCCCATGAGCCGTCAGGGCACCATAAGCCGTGCCTGTGGGTCCGGGGCCTTTCCTTATATAGGTCATGACACTCAAAAGGGGCGCAATACGTGCTCCTCCGAACGCACGAGTACCCGCCTGCGGTGGCACCATGACGCGGTGACCCACGCACGGCAGCACCGGATTCAAGTCGTCGCCCACCGAGGAGCCTCCGAGGAGGCCCCCGAGCACACCCTGGCCGCGTACAAGAAGGCGATCGAGGACAGTGCGGACGCCCTCGAGTGCGATGTACGCCTGACAGCGGACGGCCACCTCGTCTGTGTCCACGACCGTCGCGTCAACCGTACGTCCAACGGCCGGGGAGCGGTCTCGGCGCTGGAGCTCGCCGACCTCGCGGCTCTGGACTTCGGCTCGCGCAAGACGCGGGAGTTCTGGCGCACGCGCGACGAGGAGCCCGACTGGGAGTTCCGGCCCGAGGACCGGGAGGACACCTCCGTACTGACCCTGGAGCGGCTGCTGGAGCTGGTCGCGGACGCGGGGCGGCGGGTGGAGCTGGCGATCGAGACCAAGCACCCGACCCGGTGGGCGGGGCAGGTGGAGGAGCGGCTGCTGTTGCTGCTGAAGCGGTTCGGGCTGGACGCACCGGCCTCCGCCGCCGAATCCCCCGTGCGCGTGATGAGCTTCTCGGCGCGGTCGCTGCATCGCGTGCGTGCCGCCTCGCCGACGCTGCCGACGGTCTATCTGCTGCAGTTCGTCTCGCCCCGGCTGCGCGACGGACGGCTGCCGGCGGGTGTCCGGATCGCGGGCCCCTCGATCCGGATCGTGCGCAATCACCCCGGTTACATCGAGCGGCTGAAGCGGGCCGGCCACCAGGTGCACGTGTGGACCGTGAACGAGCCCGAGGACGTGGATCTCTGCGTCGACCTGGGCATTGACGCCATCATCACCAACCGTCCTCGCGCGGTACTGAGCCAGCTCGGCCGCTGACTGGCCTGTCACTGGTAAAGACCTGTGAAGAAACCCTTGACCCACAGGCCCCTCTGGCGCCATTCTCCGGACTCGGCCAACCGGCGAAATCCGGCCACGCCGCTACAGGGAGTGCTCCGGCGCGTTCGCTCCGTGTTCGATCGTTGCGAATGCGTCACCGGACCTGGATTGGCCGGTTTCCGGTACAGGCCAATGGGGCATCCACACCGTGGCGTGGGGCAAAGGAGGTCTCGGGGGTGGCGTTGGTGGTGGCACAGGAGGTGCCCGCGTCGTCGAGCATGGCCGTACCCCATGGCCCTGCGGGCGTGGGGGAGGCGAGACACCGTATGCGCGAACAGTTGCGCACGGGCGGTGTGTCGGATGCGGTCATCGACGATGCCGTACTGATTCTTTCCGAACTCTTGAGCAATGCGTGCAAGCACGGCCGGCCGCTGGGCGACGCCCTGGCCGGGGACGGCGACGTCCGGGCGGCGTGGCGCGTGGACCTGAGCGGTCGGCTCACGGTGGAGGTGACGGACGGCGGCGGGCCCACCCGCCCGGCTCCGGCGACGCCCTCGGTCACCGCGCACGGCGGCCGCGGGCTGAACATCATCACCGCGCTGGCGGACGACTGGGGCGTACGGGACGACGCCCGCGGCGAGGTCACGGTGTGGGTCGTCGTTCACGACGACGTCCACGATCCGGACGCGGGACTGCGCCGCAACGACTTCCCTACGCGCGTCACCACCCCGTCGGTGTCGAGGATCCCGGCGATGCCGGGCCTGGACTTCGCGGACGCGTTCGACGACCGGGACTGAATCTCCGGCCGTCCACAGGTTCCCGTGGCTCACTCCGCAAACGGCTAGGCTCCCGCCGTACCAGACGAGCCGTAACCGGGAGACACCCACGATGGCCAAGAAGCGACCCCAGACGAAGGCCAAGCGCCCGCAGATCACGAACGAGGAGATCCCGGCCGTCGGCGCACGCGAGCCCTGCCCCTGCGGCAGCGGCCGCCGCTACAAGGCCTGTCACGGACGGGCCGCCGCGCACGCCGTGACCGAGCTGGTGCACCGTCCCTTCGAGGGACTTCCCAGCGAGTGCGACTGGGTGGCGCTGCGCGAGCTGGTGCCGGCGGCCACGGTCGAGCTGCCCCTGAAGGGCGGCCTGCCCGAGGGCGTCCCCTCGGTGACGCTGGCGACGGTGCTGCCGATGGCCTGGCCGGCCCTGCGCCGCGACGACGGCTCGGTGCTGCTGGGTCTGCAGAACGACACGGCGTCCGGCGACATCAGCCGCGACCTCGCCGACACCCTCCAGCGCGCGCTGACCGCCGAGCCTGGCACACCGGTCGAGGGCCGCCGCGCTCCGGCCGACGGTCCGCGACTGCAGGATCTGCTCGACCCCGAAGGCGTGTTCGAGCCAGTTGTGCACAGCGGCTTCGAGTTCTGGGTGCCGGACTCGGAGAACGCCACGCCGGAGGTGACCGCCTCCCTGGAGCGGGCCAACGCCGCGGCCATCCCGACCGCGAAGCTCACGGGCGTGGACTCCGCGTACTGGTGCGAGACGCCGGACAAGAACCACCTGCGCTGGGTCATGCCGCACCCGGAGGAGCAGCTTCTGGACGCCCTCGCGCGACTGCACGCGGAGGGCCGCTCGAACCTCGGTGAAGGCACCCGTCTCGTGGGTTCCTTCCGCGCTCACGGGCTCACCGTGCCGGTCTGGGACCTGCCGAGCGGGGTCGGCGCGGAGGACATCGAGAAGCCGGCGGCCGAGTTCGCCGAGCGCTTCGCGGCCGCCCTCGCCTCGGACGCGCCGCTGACCGCCGACGAGCGCCGCGCGCGCGGTGGTCTCACCAACCGGCAGGTCACGCTCAGTTGACAGACCGTGACGAGATCGGGTTCGGCTGACCGACCGGTCAGCCGAATCGGATCTTGCGGATTCGGTGACTCCGCTCACAAGTCCCGTTCCCCACAAGCAAATACGTGACTGGAAAGCCCGGATCGAATTTGCGAACCGCGGATCTCTTGTTACCGTTCGAGTAGCCCGGTTGCTGGTGCATCCCCCGTCGCCAGCAACCGGGTCTTTTCATGCGCGCGTTCCCTTTACGGAACGCTTGCGCTCGTCAACTGCCCGTAGACGTCCGGGAGTTGCTCCCGGAACGCAGCAGCAGCGGCCCGCGCCCGGTCTGCGCCGCGAACTCCGCGACCGCCGTGTAGGCGTCCAGCCCGCCCCTGGTGTGCTGCCGGGGTGTCTCGCACATTCCCGGCTCGTCCTCAGCGCCCACGGCGCAGCTCATCTGCACAGTGCGGCCGCCGGGTCCCATGAGGCTCAGTGCGGAGTCCAGGGCGTCGCCGGTCACGTTGCGGTAGTAGGTGCGCGCCCAGGTGTCGTCGCCCTGCGTGAGCACACAGGTCTGCGCCTCGATGCCGTCGGGAGAGGTGAGTTCGGGCCCGCAGCGGACGGCGGTGGCCAGGCCGAGGCCGAGCATCAGGGGAGAGGCGGTGGGAGCCGGGGAGGGTGCCTTGGCGTCCTCCCCTCGCGGGGAGGACCGGACGGCTTCACGCGGGGAGGACCGGACGGCCTCGCGCGCGGGGGCACGTACGACGGTGCGGCCCCCGTCGCCCGCCGGCCCCGCGGAGGCCACGGCCAGCGGCAGCGCGACCGCGCACACCACGACGCCCACCAGGGCGAGCAGACGAACTCTTCGGGGGTCCGGCCCGCCGCGGAGCGGCTGTGGGGCTCTATGTCCCCCAGGATGACGCAGCATGTGCGGAACATAACGACCACGCGTGCGCGTGCCGTCCCGCGCGCGCCCGACACCCCTACAACTCGGGCGCGCTCACACCCGTACGAGTGAGGGCCTCGACCGCGGCGTCCACCACGGCCTCGACGTCGGGGACCCACGGGGAGGCGGAGCCGGGCAGTGGTGCGCGCTCCCAGCGGATCTCGCCCTCGCCGGTCTCGGACGGGGGCAGGGCCACGTAGCCGCCCTCGCCGTGGAAGCGGAGGGAGCCGGGGACGAAGTCCTTGGCGTAGAGCAGTTCGCCCAGCTGCTCCATGGTGTACGGCTTCACGAGGATCGCCCAGCGGCTCGGCGAGGCGACGACCGGGCCCAGGCGCATGCCCATCCGGTCGAGTGCGCTGAGGGCGTGCGAGGCGGCGAGCGCCGGCAGGCTCACCGCGCAGGGGGCGTTGCCACCGGTGGCCAGGATGATCGGCGCGGTGGGCCGGTTGGTCCACCACCAGCGCACCATGCGGGCGTCGGCGGTGGCCGCGAGGAGGCCGGGGTCGAAGGGATGCGCACCGGGCACCGTGCAGTCCGCGTCGGGGCACGCGCAGCGGGAACGCCCCTGCGGGTCCGCCGCCACACCCGGGAGTACGGGCCACTGCCATTCCGTCGCGAAGGTCAGGGCCGCGCTGATCAACTCAGGCCTTCCGTCGCTGCGCTTGGACAGGAGCCTGCGTCGCCTTCCGAGGATCTCGCGCATGAGCGCTCGTTCCTTTCCGTTGCACCGCTGGCAACACCGTGGGCCACATCACACCATGTGTCGATCACTTCACTGTGCGTACCTGTTGGCGCATCACACCCCTGCCTCAGGCAAGGGGAACCCCTATGGGTCGAACGTTGACTGCATCCGCGGCAGCCCCGTCCATGCTGCATCCATCAAAAGCATGGGCGTGGCGTGGGGGTGGCGAAGTCTGGCGTTTTGCCGTCCCGCGTATTTCTCTTCGCCTCCGCCACGGGAGGATGGGGCTCGGTCGTCGGTGGCTAAGACGCCCGGGTCGGTCACCAGGTTCCGGGTGGCGGTCAACCACCCCTGGCCTTCTCCGAGTACGTACCCATCACGACCGCTGTGACGCTCTGTGGAGCAAGGCCAGTCGACCGCAATACCCCGTTACCCGAGTCAGTTTTAAGCCAAATTTGCTTTTAGGCAAGGGGACACTGGTTGCCCACGGACACCAGGAATCCCGGCAGGACAATGCTGGACATCCCCTTACGAGTGCGTGTACATGTGGAGACACTGCTAGCGGCGCAGAATGACATGGGGGTTTGCGATGCTTTTGAGCAATACGCACCGGTCTGAAAGCCGGACGCCATGAACGCCCCTCACCCTCCGAAAGTGGCTGGAATCGATTCAACGGTTCCCTCGCCCGCACACACTGTCGCGCCCGCGACCGCCGCCTCGGGCACCTCTCCGGTCCCTGTGCCGAACCCACCAGGGGCGCTGCTCACGGACCGTCTGGCCGGCTGGGTCTCGGACCTCACAACACTCCACGAACTCACCGAACGCCTGGCCCGCACGGACGCACTCGCCGACGCCATGCAGGAAGTGCTGCGCGCCGGAGCCGCCCTCGTGGGCGCCCGGCGCGGTCTCGTCGTCCTGGAACCGGGCGACGGGCTCGGACCGGACACGACGATCGGCCTCGGCCTCGCCCGCGCCGACCTCGGGCACATCGAGACCGTGCCGCGCAGTTCGATGTCGTACGGCCGCATTCTCGACGGACTGCCGGGTGCGGACGGCGAGATCGCGCAGCCGGACCTCTTCGCCGAGGACGGCCTCGACCCCCGGCACCGTGAGGTGGCCGCCCGCCTCGGCTACGCCGCGTGCTACGCCCTCCCGCTGACCGGCGAGACCGCGGGCCGTCTCGGCGCCGCGGTGTGGCTCTACGACGAGCCCGCCGAGCCGGTCGAGCGCCAGCGCCACCTCGTCGGGCTCTACGCCCGGTACGCCGGCGAGCACCTGGCCCGGCTGGTGGAGGTGGAGCGCACGCGCGCGTCCATGGCGACGATGGCCGAGGAGCTGCTGCCGTCCCGGCTCCCCCGCGTGGCCGGCGTCCAGCTCGCCGCCCGCCACCGCACCGGCCCGCGCGGAGGCGGCGACTGGTTCGACGCGCTGCCGCTGCCGGACGCCGCGTTGGGTCTCGCGGTGGGCTCGGTGACCGGCTCCGGGCCGAGCGCCGTCGCCGCGATGGGGCGCCTGCGGGCGTCCCTGCGCGCGTACGCCGTGATGGAGGGCGAGGACCCGGTCGCCGTCCTGTCCGACCTCGAGCTGCTGCTGCGGCTGACCGAGCCCGCCCGTTCCGCCACCGCCCTGTTCGCCTACTGCGAGCCCTCCCTGCGCAAGATCACGCTGGCCGGTGCCGGGCACAGCCCGCCGCTGCTGATCGGCGAGCGGCGCACGGAGTTCGTGGAGACGTCGGTGTCCGCGCCGCTCGGCATGCTCGCCTGCTGGGAGGCGCCGAGCGTGGAGTTCCAGGCGGAACCCGGCGAGACGGTGCTGCTCTACACCGACGGGCTGCTGCACCGCACCGGCGACCCCACCGACCGCGCCTTCGCCCGGCTGCACGCGGCGGCGGCCGGCGTGCCCAGGGTGCTGCGGCACGACCCCGACGCGATCGTCGACCACGTGCTGCGGACGGTGCTGCCGGACGGGCTGGACGCGGCGGACAGCGCGGAGGACGTGGTGTTGCTGGCGGCGCGCTTCGAGTAGTTGTTCTCACAGGTCCTCACAGGTCTTCCGGCCCTGGGCCCCCTTCCGTACGACCGTACGATGGAGGGGGTCCAGTGCCGTATCTAGGAGGATGACCGTGGCAGACGAGCTCACCCCGGCGACCCCGGAAGAGAGCGAAGAGCCGATCAAGCAGCGGAAGAACGGCCTGTACCCGGGCGTGTCCGACGAGCTGGCCGAGAGCATGAAGTCCGGCTGGGCCGACACGGAGCTGCGCGATCTGCAGCCGATCGCCCAGGCCGCCGAGACCGCCGCGCGGCGCTCCGCGTTGTCGGCGCGTTTCCCCGGTGAGCGTCTGGTGATCCCGGCGGGCAACCTCAAGACCCGCTCGAACGACACGGAGTACGCGTTCCGCGCGTCGGTCGAGTACGCGTACCTCACCGGCAACCAGACCGAGGACGGCGTGCTCGTCCTGGAGCCGACGGCCGAAGGCCACGAGGCGACGATCTACCTGCTGCCGCGCTCCGACCGGGAGAACGGCGAGTTCTGGCTCTCCGGGCAGGGCGAGCTGTGGGTCGGGCGCCGGCACTCGCTCACCGAGGCGGAGAAGCTGTACGGCATCCCGGCCTCCGACGTGCGCGAGCTGGCCGACGCGCTGCGTGAGGCCACCGGTCCGGTGCGGGTCGTGCGTGGGTACGACGCCGGGATCGAGGCCGCGCTGACCGACAAGGTCACCGCCGAGCGGGACACGGAGCTGCGGGTCTTCCTGTCCGAGGCGCGGCTGGTCAAGGACGAGTTCGAGGTCGGCGAGCTGCAGAAGGCCGTCGACTCGACGGTCCGCGGCTTCGAGGACGTCGTGAAGGTCCTCGACAAGGCCGAGGCGACCAGCGAGCGGTACATCGAGGGCACGTTCTTCCTCCGCGCGCGCGTGGAGGGCAACGACGTCGGCTACGGCACGATCGCCGCCGCCGGTCCGCACGCCTGCACGCTGCACTGGGTGCGCAACGACGGGCCGGTGCGGTCGGGTGACCTGCTGCTGCTCGACGCGGGCGTGGAGACGCACACGTACTACACCGCCGACGTGACGCGCACGCTGCCGGTCAACGGCCGCTTCAGCGAGATCCAGAAGCAGATCTACGACGCCGTGTACGAGGCCCAGGAGGCCGGGATCGCGGCCGTGCAGCCGGGCGGCAAGTACCGCGACTTCCATGACGCCGCGCAGCGCGTGCTCGCCGAGAAGCTCGTCGAGTGGGGCCTTGTCGAGGGGCCCGTGGAGCGGGTGCTGGAGCTCGGGCTGCAGCGGCGGTGGACCCTGCACGGGACCGGGCACATGCTCGGGATGGACGTGCACGACTGCGCTGCCGCGCGCGTGGAGTCGTACGTCGACGGCACGCTCGAGCCGGGCATGGTGCTGACGGTCGAGCCGGGGCTGTACTTCCAGGCCGACGACCTGACGGTGCCGGAGGAGTACCGGGGTATCGGTGTCCGGATCGAGGACGACATCCTGGTGACGGAGGACGGCAACCGGAACCTGTCGGCAGGGCTGCCGCGGCGCTCCGACGAGGTCGAGGCCTGGATGGCTTCGCTCACGAACTGATACGAGACGGATGGCCGGGTACCAGTGAGGTGCCCGGCCATTCACGTGCCGTGATGCGCAGGCCGTGATGCGCAGGCCGTGATGCGCGTGCCTTGATTTCACGTACCTAGGGGGAGGGTCTTCGTGGCGGACTTCTGGTCCGGTGTCGGTGTCGATCTGCATCTGGAGCCCGACGCCGTCGACGGGCGGCGGATCGGGCTCGAGCGGGCGCTCCGGGATGCCGTACGGGACGGGCGGCTGGCGCCCGGGACGCGGTTGCCGGCCACCCGGCGGCTCGCGACCGAGCTCGGGATCTCGCGGGGCACCGCCAAGGCCGCGTACGACCAGCTGGTCGCCGAGGGGTATCTGACGGCCCGGCAGGGGTCGGGGACCCAGGTCGCCTCGTTGCCCTCCGTCGACGCCGACGCACCGGAGGCCGCCGCACGCGCGCGTACCCCTCGGTTCGATCTGCGGCCCGGCAGTCCGGACGTCGGGGCGTTCCCGGCGGCGGCCTGGCTGCGTGCCCTGCGCCGGGCCATAGCGACGGCGCCCCTGCTGGCGTACGACTACGGCGATCCCCGCGGGCGCATCGAACTGCGCACGGCGCTGTCGGGTTATCTGGGGCGCGCGCGAGGTGTCATCGCGCCGCCCGAGCGGATCGTGATCACCTCCGGGTACGTGCAGGGGCTCGCGCTCCTCACGCGCGTGCTGGACGGCGCCGAGATCGCCATGGAGGACCCGGGGCTGCCGTTCCACCGGGAGGTGGTGCGGCGCAACGGAGGACGCGTGGTGCCCGTGCCGGTCGACGAGCGGGGCGTGCGCGCGCAGGAACTCGGGGACTTCAGGGCCGTCGTGGTCACCCCGGCCCATCAGTACCCGACCGGCGTGACGCTGCACCCGGAGCGGCGGCGGGCGCTCACGGACTGGGCACGCGCGCGTGGCGGGCTGATCGTCGAGGACGACTACGACGGGGAGTTCCGCTACGACCGGCAGCCCGTGGGCGCGCTCCAGGGGATGGCGCCGGGGCAGGTCGTCTATCTGGGGACGGCGTCGAAGACGCTCGGGCCCGCGCTGCGGCTCGGCTGGATGGTGCTGCCCCCGCATCTGATCGACGCGGTCGCCGACGCCAAGCTGCACAGCGACCACCACACCGAGTCCATCGGCCAGTTGGCGCTCGCCGAGCTCATAGACAGCCACGCGTACGACCGTCACGTGCGCGCATGCCGGCTCAGATATCGCAGACGCAGGGACCAGCTCCTCGACCGGCTCGGCGGCGGACGCACCGTGCGCGGGGTCGCGGCCGGGCTGCACGCGCTCGTGGAGGTCGCCGACGAGGCGGCGGTACTGGAGCGGGCCGAGGAGGAGGGGCTCGCGCTGGGGCGGCTGGGCGATCACTGGCAGGTACCGGGCGAGGGACGGCCGCAGGGGCTGGTCGTGGGGTACGGGACGCCTCGGGAGCGGGTGTATCCGGAGGCGTTGGAGGTGCTGGGGAAGGTGCTGGACGGGGTCTGAGGCGGCTGGTCCTCAACAGCTGCCCGCGCCGGCCCGACGGAACAGCGGGGTGGGCGCGGGCACTTGCCCTTCCTTGCCCCACCGTTCCTGGCGGGAGCGACCGGCACCGGCGACCAGAGGGCCGCCGGGCCGCAGCACCGCCAGGCCCCGGGCCGCCAGGCAGGAGACTCGGAACGTCAGGCAGCCGCCGCTCGTGCGCCGACCGGCAGCGAGTCCAGGAACAGTGCGCCCGCCAGCAGTCCCGCACTCCCCCGTGGGCTCCACGCGCGCGTGTGCAGGTCGGCGTCCAGGGCGGAGAGGGCGTCGCGGCCCGCCTCCGTCGCCGTACCGCCCGCCTCCAGGACACCGCGGGCGCCCGCCTGCACCTGCCGCAGGCCCAAGGGGCCCGCCGCGTACAGCAGTTCCGTGTCCTGGAGCGTGGACATCACGGTGAGCAGGGCGTCCAGCCGTGCCTGTCCCTCCGTGGCGCCGGCCGAGCGGGACCTGGTGAGTGCCTCCAACGCCCGCCGCACGTGCGGGAATCCGGCGCGGGCCTCACCACGGGCGCCCGCCGCGCCGTACTTCGCGGAGATCGACGAGCCGCGTGAGGGGCGGCGCGGGGCCCCCTTGTCGTTGTAAGCGGCGATCTTCTTGGCTGCGGCGGCCACGTCCCGGGCGCCCGCGCGCGGGTCGATCGCGGCCGCCGCGACGAGGAAGCCGAGCGCCCACAGGGCGCCTCGGTGACCGCCGCCGGCGAGGCCCACCGAGTGTTCGGTGGACCGGCCGATCGCGCCCAGTTCCGCACGCAGCACAGGGGTGGGCTCGCCCGTGCGGCGAGCGGCGGCGGCCATCGCCGCGAGGCCGGGCGCGAGCGCCTTGGCCGACCAGCGCAGGGAACCGTGGTCCCGGCACATGACGCGGGCGCCGAGGTCGCGCGGGTCGGGCAGGCCCGGCTTGGGAGCCAGGGCCAGCTGCCCGGTCAGCGCGGTCACGGCGGCCTGCGCGAGCGTCTCGTCCTCGCGGCTGCTCATCGCCGCGCCCTACGAGGAGGACGCCGAGGCCGACGGGCCGGCGCTGTCGCTCGGGGCGCCGCTGGGCGGCGTACCCGTCGGGGCGCCGCTCGGCGGGGTGCCACCGCCGCCGCTGCCCGCACCGCTGTTCTCGGCGTCCGGGTCGACGCCGAGGGTGAGGGAGCCCTTGTAACCCTTGGAGGGGTCCTTCTTGTGCACGGCCTTGAGGGTGAGCAGACCGCTGGAGGCGCCGCCGCCGTCGTAGACCATGTCGTCGGCGAGGACGGTGTAGCTGCCGGTGTGCTTGGAGTACGGCTCCAGCGTGAAGATCTCCTCGGCGATGTCGTCGGCGAAGAACAGCTGGCCGGTGTAGTTGACCTTGCCGCCCTCGTAGGTGCCGTCCTCCTTCTCGCCGCCGGTGTGCACCTTCACGTGGATGTGGCAGGTGCGCGGGGTGTACCAGCCGGGGAAGATCGTCTCGAACTTGACGACCCCGTTGGCGTTGGCGACCTGGTAACCGCGCAGGTAGGTGTTGTCGTTGGCGCTGTCGCCCTCCTCGCTCTCCGCGGGCGCGGAGCCGCCGGGGTTGGCGGTGGTGTAGCCGGAGTAGTAGCCCCAGGCGTCGCAGTGCCAGATCTCGACGGCGGCGCCCTTGACCGGGGTGCAGCCGTCGGTGGCGTCGACGACGGTCAGACGCAGGGTCAGCGGGACGCCGCTCTTGCCCTCGGTGATGTCCTTGCGGACCAGCGCGCCGTCGAGGTAGTAGGGGCCCTCGGTGACGCTCGTCATGAGCGTCATGCACGCGCTGGTCGAGGTGGCCGATGCGGTGGCGGTGGCATCGGTGGCCGTGTCGGCGAAGGCCGACTGGTAACCGGCGACGGCGAGGCCGCCGGCCGCGACCGTACCGCCCGTCACCGCGATGGCGCGGCGCCGGGTGATCGAAGAGTCTTTGTGGTTTCCCGTCATGTGGCGAACGTATGGACGACCCCCGTCAAGGACGTAGGGCGACCATAAGAACGAGCTGTGAATGCTGAGGAAGCTGAAACGGGCGGTGAGCGGCGGCGGGCTGTCCACCCCGCTCGTCGTCGGGTCGGTCAGCCCTGTGCGACGGCCGTGAACTCCGTGAGCGCCTCACTCGGACGTGGTGGCACGCACGGCGACTCGACACCCGTCACACCGCCATCAGCGGTGCGTCCTCACGCCACTTGAGGATCTTGTCGAAGCTCACCACCGTGCCCCCGCGCCCCGGCTTGTTGCCGATGTGGACGTGGTCGGCGAGCTCCCGGATCAGATAGAGGCCCCGGCCGTGCTCGGCGTCGGCGCGGGCGGGACGGGGGGTCGGGGAGGAGGCGAAACCCGGGCCGGAGTCGGTGACTTCGATACGGCACTTCTCGCCGTCGAGGTAGGCCGTGACCCGGTACGCCTCCGAGGGCGCGCCGTGCACGGCGCCCCCGCCGTGCTCGACGGCGTTCGCACAGGCCTCGCTGAGCGCGACGGAGAGGTCGTACGAGATGTCGGGGTCGACACCCGCAGTCTCCATCGTGCCGAGCAGCAGCCGTCGGGCGAGCGGAACGCTCGCAGCTTCACGCCGCAAGTGGAGTGACCACCAGATGCTCATGCTCCAGCCTCCCGGCCGCGGCTCGACATACCGTTTCTTATTGCCGCCAGTGCACCGGTGTAAGCACGGAGTTGACGTGATGCCGCCCATATGGGCGATGCGTCCGGAACGGAATCGGTGTATGTGCGGGCGGCTCGTACCAGAGAGTGACCTTCCGGGTGGTACGGAACCTTGCGGACCTGCCGTATGGCACCCATAAGGCCAGTGCGATGATGAGCCCGCCATGACTGCCCCCCACCAGCGCACGGCGCGCTCCGGGAGTGATCTCCGGATACTGCGGGCCGCGGTGTTCGCCGCGGTCTGCGTCGTGCTGGCCGCGGCCGGTCACACCCTCGCCTCCTGCGCCACGGTTCCGCTGTGGACGCTGGGCGCGGGATTCCTGGGGACCCTCCTGGTCGCGGCACCGCTCGCCGGACGCGCCCGCTCGCTGCCCGGCATCGCGGCGCTGCTCGCGGCCGGACAGACCGTGCTGCACACGCTGTTCGGACTGGGGCAGCACACGGCCGCTTCGGGCGGGATGTCGATGTCCTCGATGTCCTCGATGGCTTCTACGTCTGCGATGTCCGACGCCTCGCTGGTGGAGCGGGCGGCGCGGCTCGTGTGCGGGACCACCGCGGCGGCGATCAGCCCCGCCCAGGCCCGCAGGATCCTCGCCGACGCGCGGCTCTCCCCGGACACGGCCATGGACATGAGCTCCATGCACCACCCGGCGGACGCCCTGTCCACCACCGGCATTTCGGCCTCACTGCTGCCGTCCCTGCCGATGCTGCTCGGCCACGTCCTCGCGGCGGTCGCCGCCGGCTGGCTGCTGCGCCGCGGGGACCTGGCCCTGCTGCGGCTCGCGGAACTGTCCACGCTGTCGGCGCATTCGGTCGCCGAAGGGGCGCTCGTACGGTCCCTGCGCGGGGCGCTCGCGCTGGTGCGTGCCCTGCGTGCCGGGCTCCCGGCCGCGCCCGAGGCGGACCCGCGACCTCCGCGCACCGCCCTGCTCACGCCACCGAAACCCCGTACCACCACACTCCAGCACACGGTGATCAGGCGCGGTCCGCCGGCCGCCGCACTCGTCCTCGCCGCCTGACGCGACGCGACCGTCACCGAGAGATCACCGGGTCGAGATCCACCGGTTCCGCTCGGAGGGCCGCCGTCGTGCGGCACACGCGCGTGCCCGCGTTTTCCGACATCCGTCGTCGGTGCGCACGCGTTCCTCCGACCACCGGAACACCCTCGAAGTGGAGTGCACCCCTTCATGAAGACTTCGCGTCTCGCCGCCACCGGCGCCCTCGCCGCCTCTGCCGTCGTCGTCCTGTCCTCGCCCGCCTTCGCGCACGTCAGCGTGCAGCCGGAAGGCACCGCCGCCAAGGGCGGTTACGCGGTCATCGACTTCAAGGTCCCCAACGAGCGCGACGACACCTCGACGACCAAGCTCGAGGTCGCCTTCCCGACCGACCACCCGCTGGCCTCCGCCATGCCGGAGCCGATGGACGGCTGGGACATCAAGGTCACCAAGGCCAAGCTCGCCAAGCCGCTCGAGGTGCACGGCGAGAAGATCAACGAGGCCGTCTCCAAGATCACCTGGACGGCCACCGGCGACGGCGTCAAGCCCGGCTTCTTCCAGAAGTTCCCGGTCTCCGTGGGCACGTTGCCCGAGGACGCCGACGAACTCGTCTTCAAGGCGCTCCAGACGTACTCCGACAAGGAGGTCGTGCGCTGGATCGAGGTGCAGAAGGACGGCGCCGAGGAGCCCGAGAACCCGGCCCCGGTGCTCGCCCTGTCCGCCGCCTCCGAGGACGGGCACTCGCACGGCTCGACCGCCGAGGACGCGTCCGACGACTCCAAGGACGCGGAGAACACCGCCGTCGACACCTCCGCCGCCTCCTCCGACAGCAGTGACACCACCGCGCGCGTGCTCGGCGTCGTGGGCATCGTCGTCGGCGCGCTGGGCGTGGCCTACGGCGTGCTCGCCGGCCGTCGACGCAGCAACGCCTGACCACCCCCGTCCACCCACATCTCGGGACGCCCCCGTGTCCCCGGCCCACCGGTTCTCCGGCCGGAGATCCGGGGTCGTCCCCCGGGAGAATGCAGTATGCGCAAGAAGACGTTCGCCGCGGCCTCGCTGCTCGCCGCCGCCACCCTGACCCTCTCCGCCTGTGGCAGCGGTGACGACAGCAAGTCGCCCGTCGCCGTGGTCTCCGAGGACACCTCGCAGAAGGCCGCGACCATTCTCGACAAGCCGTTCGAGAAGCCGGACCTCGTCCTCACCGACACCAAGGGCAAGAAGTACGACTTCCGCAAGGAGACCGCGGGCCGGCCGACGCTGATCTACTTCGGCTACACCCACTGCCCCGACATCTGCCCGCTGACGATGAGCAACATCGCCGTCGCCAAGAAGCAGCTGCCCAAGGCCGAACAGGACAAGCTGCGGGTCGTGTTCGTCACCACCGACCCCAAGCGCGACACCCCGTCCGAGCTCGGCAAGTGGCTCAAGGGCATCGACCCCCAGTTCATCGGCCTGACCGGTGACTTCGCCACCATCCAGGCCGGCGCCCGCACCCTCGGCATCTCCATCGAGCCGACCCACAAGGACAAGAAGACCGGCAAGACCGTCTCGGTGCACGGCACCCAGGTCGTCGCCTTCTCGCCGAAGACCAACGGCGGCTACCTCCTCTACGGCGAGGACGCCCAGGTCGACGACTACACCAAGGACCTCCCCAAGATCGTCAAGGGAGAGAACCCGTGAGGCGTCTCGCCCCGGCCGCCCTGGTGATAACCGGCGCCCTCGCCCTCACCGGCTGCGGTGGCTCCGGCGATGCCAAGCCCGAACTCGGCGTCAGCTCCGCCTACATGCCGCAGCCGATCACGGGCGAGATGGCCGCGGGCTACCTGCTGATCGCCAACAAGGGCGGCACGAAGGACGAACTGACCTCCGTCACCAGCGACGCCGCGGGCAGCGTCACGGTCCACGAGACCGTCGGCCAGACCATGCAGGAGGTCAAGTCCCTGGATGTCCCCGCACACGGTCAACTCGTGTTCAAGAGCGGCGGCAATCACCTGATGTTCGAGAACCTGAAGCGGAAGCCGAAGCAGGGCGAGAAAGTGACCGTCGAACTGCACTTTGCCAAGTCCGACCCGATCAAGGTTGAGATGCCCGTGAAGTCGGCCACGTACAACCCCGCAACCGGCCACTGAGGGAGGGACCACCGTGACGCAGACCATCACCCCCCGCCGTGTGCGGACCCTGGCGCTGTTGTGCCTGGCCGTCATCGGCATGCTCTTCGCCGCTGCCGGGCCCGCCTCCGCGCACGCCGCGCTGACCGGCAGCGACCCCTCGCAGGGGGTGGTGGTCGACAAGGCACCCAGCGAGGTCACGCTCACCTTCTCCGAGAAGGTCGCCACGTCCGCCGACTCGCTGCGGGTCCTCGACCCCAAGGGCAAGCGCGTCGACAACAGCAAGCCGACCGACGTGAGCGGCACCTCGTACGCCGTGCAGCTGCACGGCGGCCTGGCCGACGGCACGTACACGGTGGCCTGGCAGGTCGTGTCCGCCGACAGCCATCCCGTCGCGGGCGCCTTCACCTTCTCCATCGGCGCGCCCTCCCGGACCAGCGTCTCGACGTCCGGCGAGGAGGTCGGCGGCGGGATCGTCGGCTGGCTGTACGGCTTCGGGCGGTACATGTCGTACGCCGGCTTCATCGTCATGGTCGGCGGCGCCGCCTTCGTCCTCGCCTGCTGGCAGCGCGGCTCCGGCGTACGGCCCCTGCAGCGGCTCGTGGTCTCCGGGTGGCTCGCGCTCACCTCGGCCACCCTCCTGCTGCTGCTCCTGCGCGGCTCCTACACCAGCTCCGGGAAGGTCGGCGACATCTTCGACCTGAGCCTGCTGGGACAGGTGCTGCAGACCAAGGCGGGCGCGGCGCTGGTCTCCCGGCTGCTGCTGCTCGCCGCGGCGGCGCTGTTCATCGCGGTGCTCTTCGGCGCGTACGACAAGCGGGAGGAAGAGGAGAAGCGGGACCTGACCTTCGGGCTCGCCATCGGCGGGTTCGTCGTGTCCGCCGGTCTCGCGGCGAGCTGGGCGATGGCCGAGCACGCCTCCACCGGGCTCCAGCCCGGCATCGCGATGCCGGTCGACGTCGTCCATCTGCTGGCGGTCGCGGCCTGGCTGGGCGGGCTGTGCGCACTCCTCGTCACGCTGTACCGGTCGGACACCCCGATCGACACCTCGGCCGTACGCCGCTTCTCGCGGGTCGCCTTCTCCAGCGTCGTCGCGCTGGTCGCGACCGGCATCTACCAGTCGTGGCGCCAGCTCGGCTCCTGGTCGGCCTTCACCGACACGGCGTACGGGCAGCTGCTGCTCGTCAAGATCGGGCTGGTGACGCTGCTCGTCGGCATCGCGTGGATCTCCCGGCGGTGGACGGGACGGCTCGCGGACACGGTGGCCACCGAGACACGTCAGCGGGAGAAGGAGCACGTCAGCGCGGGCGCCGCCACAGCCGAGAAGAAATCCGTCTCCAGTGGTTCCGAGACGTCCGGTGACTCCAAGCGCACCACCCAACTCGCCCGGCAGCAGGCGGCCAAGGACATCGCCCGGCTCAAGCGCCTGCGCGACGCCGACCCGAACCGGTTCGGCCTGCGGCGCTCCGTGCTCGCCGAGACGGGCGTGGCCGTCGTCCTGCTCGCCGTCACCACCGTGCTGACGCAGACCGAGCCGGGCCGTACGGAGCAGGAGGCCAAGGCGGCCACCTCGTCGTCGTCCTCCTCCTCTTCGGCGGCCGACTCCTCGTCCGGCGCGCTGACGCTGACCATGCCGTTCGACACGGGCGGCACCGACGGCAAGGGCGTCGTGTCGGTCGACCTCGACCCCGCGCGCGTGGGCGGCAACGAGATGCACGTCTACGTCCAGCGGCCCAACGGGCGTGCCTTCGACATCCCCGAGGTGAAGGTCGCCTTCACCCTCGAGGCCAAGAAGATCGGGCCGCTGCCCGTCAACCCGGACCATGTGACCACCGGACACTGGTCGGCGAACGGAGTACAGATCCCCATGGCCGGCGACTGGAAGGTCGCCGTGACCGTGCGGACCTCCGACATCGACCAGGTGACCGTCTCCAAGAACGCGCAGATCGGCTGAACCGCACCATGGCTGAACAGTCCATTCCGGAGGCCCGCACTCCCGAAACGACTCCAGAGGAGGCCGTTTCCGAAAACGCGCTCTCCAGAGACGGCATTTCGCGACGGAAACTGCTCGGCACCGCCGGCGCCACCGGGCTCGTGCTCGGCGCCGCCGGCGGAGCCGTGGGGTACGCCACCGCACCCTCCGAGGCCACCCCGCTCAGCTCGCTCGGCTCCGACCGGGCGATGTTTCACGGGAAACATCAGCCCGGCATCACCGAGGGCCTCCAGGCGTGCGGCCACCTCGTCGCCTTCGACCTGGCGGCGGGCGCGGGCCGCAAGGAGGCGACCGCACTGCTGCGCCGCTGGTCGGCGACGGCCGAGCGCCTGATGAACGGTGAGGCGGCGGCACACGACGACACGGACGTGGCCCGCGACGCCGGACCCTCCTCCCTCACTCTCACCTTCGGCTTCGGCCACAGCTTCTTCTCCCGCACCGGCCTGGAGAAGCAGCGCCCGGTCTCCCTCGACCCGCTCCCCGACTTCTCCTCCGACCACCTCGACAAGACCCGCAGCAACGGCGATCTATGGGTGCAGATCGGCGCCGACGACGCCCTGGTCGCCTTCCACGCCCTGCGCGCCGTCCAGAAGGACGCGGGCAGCGCGGCCCGCATCCGCTGGCAGATGAACGGCTTCAACCGCACCCCGGGCGCCACCGCCCACCCCATGACGGCCCGCAACCTCATGGGCCAGCTGGACGGCACGCGCAATCCGAAGCCCACCGAGTCCGACTTCGACAAGCGGATCTTCGTGCCGTCCTCGGGCTCGACCGACCCGGCCTGGATGGCGAACGGCTCCTACGCCGTCGTACGCCGTATCCGCATGCTCCTCGACGACTGGGAGAAGCTCTCCCTCAAGACGCAGGAGAACGTCATCGGGCGCCGGAAGTCCAACGGGGCGCCCCTGTCCGGCGGATCCGAGACGACCGCGATGGACCTGGAGAAGACGGACGCGCAGGGCGAATACGTCGTCCCGATCAACGCCCACGCCCGCATCACGCGCCCCGACCAGAACGGCGGTGCGGCGATCCTGCGCCGCCCGTTCTCGTACCACGACGGCTTCGACGCGGACGGTGTCCCCGACGCCGGTCTCCTCTTCGTCTGCTGGCAGGCCGACCCGCTGCGCGGCTTCGTGCCCCTCCAGCGCAAGCTCGACCGCGGCGACGCCCTGTCGAAGTACATCCGCCACGAGGCGAGCGGTCTGTTCGCGGTGCCGGGCGGGGCGGCGCAGGGGGAGTACGTGGGGCAGCGGCTCCTCGAAGGGTGAGAACGGGGACAGGGAGAAAAGGGGACAGGGAGAAAAGGGGCCGGGGAGAGGAAAGGGCCGGGGAGAGGAAAGGGCCGGGGAGAGGCACCCACAAGGGGGCTCTCGTGAGACGTGTGAGACGCGTCCCGGTGAGCCCATTAGGGTGAGGTCATGCCAGCGAGCTACGCGTATCTCGGCCCCGAGGGCACCTTCACCGAAGTCGCCCTGCGCACCCTTCCCGAGACGGCCACCCGGGAACTGATCCCTTACGTATCCGTCCAGTCCGCGCTCGACGCGGTCCGCGCCGGCGACGCCGAGGCGGCCTTCGTACCGATCGAGAACTCCGTCGAGGGCGGGATCACCACGACCCTCGACGAACTGGTCGCGGGCGCCCCGCTGATGATCTACCGCGAGGTGCTGCTGTCGATCACCTTCGCGCTGCTGGTCAGGCCGGGCACGAAGCTGTCGGAGATCAAGACCGTCTCCGCCCACCCGGCCGCCCAGCCGCAGGTGCGCAACTGGCTCAAGAAGAACCTCCCGGACGCCACCTGGGAGTCGGCCGCCTCGAACGCGGACGCCGCCCGGCTGGTCCAGGAGAGCCAGTACGACGCCGCCTTCGCCGGCGAGTTCGCCGCCGCCCGGTACGGCCTCGTCGCCCTGGAGACCGGGATCCACGACGCCGAGAACGCGCAGACGCGGTTCGTGCTGGTCGGCCGCCCCGCCCGGCCCGCGGCACCGACCGGCGCCGACAAGACGTCCGTCGTGCTGTGGCAGCGCGACGACCATCCCGGCGGCCTGCGAGACCTGCTGGGCGAGTTCGCCACCCGCGGCATCAACCTGATGCTGCTGCAGTCCCGGCCCACCGGCGCAGGCATCGGCAACTACTGCTTCTGCATCGACGCCGAGGGCCACATCTCCGACCGCCGGGTGGCCGAGACCCTGATGGGGCTCAAGCGGATCTGCCTGGAAGTGCGCTACCTCGGCTCGTACCCGCGTGCGGACATCGGAATCGAGGACGTGCAGGCACCGCGGCAGGGGACGTCGGACGAGGAGTTCGTCACGGCCTCGGACTGGGTCGCCCGCTGCCAGGACGGCCGTTTCTAGTCGGTCCTGCCTGACCCTCGTCAGTCCTACCTGCAGATTTTCGTTATCCACAGGAGTTATCCACAGGCATGCTTCTCGACCTGGGGACAAGTCGACACGAGAGTGCCACTCGGTCGACAAATCGGCCTGTGGGGCACTCCTGCGTCCACCGGCTCGCATGTCACCGTTCGTCCACCCGTTTCCTTTAGGCAATCCTTTGGGGCGACCTCTTTCCACTCGAAAGTGGTGGTTAAGCAGGGTCTGTGCCAGGAATCCTCGGCGTGACGCACTGGTTTCGGAGTGATCAATTCCGAAATCCACAGACTCCCCGCACACCCTGTGGATAACTCTTCGGAGGGTGTGGATCGCTGTGGACAACGCGGGCCCAAGTCCCGTTCCCCGCAAGGGAATCGAGTCAACCAGGCGCCAGGCGCCTGCCCCGTTCCGGGGAGTGAGACACCTTTTGTTGACACTTTGCGCAATTCGCTCATAACTGAACGTAAGCCGCAATGAAGAACTGTTGGGAATGGTGAGTCGTGGGCCGTATCCCCGCACCGGTAGCCTTGACCGCGTGATTGACCTTCGCCTGCTCCGTGAGGACCCCGACCGTGTGCGCGCGTCCCAGCGCGCCCGTGGAGAGGACGTCGCGCTCGTCGACTCTCTCCTGTCTGCCGACGAGCGGCGCAGGTCGTCCGGCGTCCGCTTCGACGAGCTCCGTTCCGAGCAGAAGTCGCTCGGCAAGCTCATCCCCAAGGCCTCGGGCGACGAGAAGGCCGAGCTGCTGAAGAAGGCGAGCCAGCTGGCCGCCGACGTCAAGGCGGCCGACGCCGAGCAGCACGAGGCCGACGAGGAGACCAAGCGCCTCGCGCTCCTGCTCGGCAACCTCGTGCATCCCGACGTCCCGGTCGGCGGCGAGGAGGACTTCGTCGTCCTGGAGACGCACGGGACCATCCGTGACTTCGCCGCCGAGGGCTTCGAGCCCAAGGACCACCTGGAGCTCGGCGAGGCGCTGGGCGCCATCGACGTCGAGCGCGGCGCCAAGGTGTCCGGCTCTCGCTTCTACTACCTCACCGGCGTCGGCGCCCTCCTGGAGCTGGCGCTCGTCAACGCGGCGATCGCGCAGGCCACCGAGGCCGGCTTCATCCCGATGCTGACCCCGGCGCTGGTCCGCCCGCGCGCCATGGAGGGCACGGGCTTCCTCGGCCAGGCCGCGGAGAACGTCTACCACCTGGAGAAGGACGACTACTACCTGGTCGGCACCTCCGAGGTCCCCCTCGCGGCGTACCACATGGACGAGATCCTCGACGCCGACAAGCTGCCCCTGCGCTACGCCGGCTTCTCGCCGTGCTTCCGCCGCGAGGCCGGCACGTACGGCAAGGACACCCGCGGCATCTTCCGCGTGCACCAGTTCGACAAGGTCGAGATGTTCTCGTACGTCGACCCCGAGGACGCGGAGAACGAGCACAAGCGGCTCCTGGACTGGGAGAAGCAGTGGCTGACCGGCCTCGAGCTGCCCTTCCAGGTCATCGACGTGGCCTCGGGCGACCTGGGCGCGTCGGCCTCCCGCAAGTACGACTGCGAGGCGTGGATCCCGACCCAGGGCAAGTACCGCGAGCTGACGTCGGCCTCCAACTGCGACAGCTTCCAGGCCCGCCGGCTGTCGGTGCGCCAGCGCGACGGCAAGAAGGTGCAGCCGCTCGCGACGCTCAACGGCACGCTGTGCGCCGTACCGCGCACGATCGTGGCGATCCTGGAGAACCACCAGCAGGCCGACGGCTCCGTGCTCGTGCCCAAGGTGCTGCGTCCGTTCCTCGGCGGACGCGAGGTCCTGGAGCCGGTCGCCAAGTGAGCGAGACGGCATCCGACGGGCATTCCTCCACGGGCTTCCCCTACAAGCTGATCGCGACCGACCTCGACGGAACGCTCCTGCGCTCCGACGAGTCGGTCTCGCAGCGCACCCGTGACGCGCTCACCGCGGCCACCGACGCGGGCGCCGCGCACATCGTCGTCACGGGCCGCGCCGTCCCCTGGACGCGGCACATCCTCGACGACCTCGGCTACGAGGGCCTCGCGGTCTGCGGTCAGGGCGCGCAGGTCTACGACGCCGGGGAGCACCGCCTGCTGACATCGGTCACCCTGGACCGGCAGCTGGCGGCCCTGGCCCTGGCCAAGATCGAGGCGGAGGTCGGCCCTCTGTATCTGGCGGCGAGCCGTGACGGCCTGGACGGCGAGGTGCTGGTGGGCCCGGGTTACGCGGTCACCGGCGTCCTCCCGTCGACCCCCTTCACGGACGCGTCCGACCTCTGGACGGCTCCGCTGAACAAGATCTACATACAGCATCCGGAGCTGTCCGACGACGCGCTCGCCGAGGCGGCCCGCGAGGCCGCGGGCGGCTTCGTCACGGTCGCGATGGCGGGCGAGGGCATCGTCGAACTGCTGCCGCTGGGGCTGTCCAAGGCGACGGGACTCTCGCTGGCGGCCCGCCGCCTGGGTCTCAAGGCGGCGGACACGATCGCCTTCGGCGACATGCCCAACGACATCGCGATGTTCGCCTGGGCGGCTCGGGGCGTGGCGATGGCCAACGCCCACGAGGAGTTGAAGGCGGTCGCGGACGAGGTGACGGCATCGAACGAGGACGACGGCATCGCAGTCGTCCTGGACCGTCTGCTCGCATAGCTGCGGGCCCGGTCGTGGCTCGCACCGCTGCGGGCAGTCGTGCCGCTGGGGCGGCACAGGCGGGCGCGACGGCACCTCGTCGGTGCCGAGTCGCGCAACTCACCTGGCCACCCCAGCGCAGGGTGCCCCTCTTCGAGGGGCGAGGTTGGGAAGGCGGCCCACGCAGGCGCAGAGCGCGCCGCGTGCTCGAAGCGGCCGCCCCGGGCAGCTTCCCGTGCGGAACGGATTCGACGGTGGGGTAACTACACCGGAACCCGCTGCGGGCTGCCCTGTCGGGAGCTGGACGCACTGCCGTGCATGGACATCGTCCGGCTCCTCTCCCAGAACGTGGCGCCGGCTCGATCCGGCGTCGTGGACACAATCACTGTGCCTGTACGACGAGTTGGACGCCACCGAATTAATCAGGGACCGGGCGCTGCTATCCCCGCCGCCACCTGCGCCGACGCTTGCTGAAGAACCACCCGGCAGGCGGTTCGTCGGAGCGCCAGGGCTGCGGCTCGGGCTCCTCGGCGCGCCAGCGCGCGGCGAGCATGCGGGCGCGGGCGGACGGCTCGGAGGTCTCGGCGTCGCGTACGAAGTCCTCGTCCAGGACCAGGTCGTCCCAGTCGTCTGCCATCCCCGAGCCTCCCAGCCTTCCTTGCATGCCTTCTCTGCAGGCCTTTCCTGACGGCCTCATCCAGCCGTGCGTCTTCCAGCCCTGCGTCCCCTTTGCCCAGTGTGCCCGGACAGAGGTGAAGCCCCCGTCAAGATCAGGGCTGTTCACAGGCCGCCGGCGTCACTCCTCACCGGCCAGCGTCAGCGTGCGCAGCTTCTGCCCGGCGTACCAGGTGGCCAGGACGGTCACCGCGACCAGGAACACCGTCGCCGTCGTCAGTCCGACGTCCGAGGTGACCAGGTCCCCGCCGGCGACCTTGTGGGCCACGGCCAGCGACCACTGCTGGACGCTCAGCGTGCGCGCACCGGGCACCAGGGAGCCGAACAGGGCCTCCCACACGAGCGCGTAGACGAGCCCGAAGACCACCGCGTGCCGGGACACGGTGCCCAGCAGCAGGAACAGCGCCGCGTAGGCGATGGAGGAGACCAGTGCGGCGACCGTGTAGGCGACGGCGATCTGCTGGCCGTTGCCGTTGAGGATGAAGCCGGCGATGAGGGTGGGCAGAGCGGAGAACACCATCGTCACCGCGATCGCCACGATCAGCTTGGTGAAGATGATCGTCGGCCGCTTCAGCGGCTTGGACAGCAGATACACCACCGAGCCGTCGTCGATCTCCGGCCCGATCGCGCCGGTGCCGGCGATGACGCCGATGATCGGCACCATCGTGGCGAGCGCGAGCCCGCCCAGCAGGTCGGACGCGGTCTGGTCGTCGGCGCCGGCGAGGCCGCGCACGACGACGGAGATCGCGATCAGCAGCAGGGGCAGCGCGCTCAGGATGAGGGCCCGGCGACGGCCGAGCAGGGCCCGGTAGGTGAGTCGGGCGACTGTGGGGTCGTACATCTTCGGCCTCCTACGCCGCGACGAGATACGAGAAGACGGACTCGAGCGACTCGTCGGACGGCGAGACCGTGAGCAGCCGGATGCCGTGGTCCCTGGCCACGCGCGGCAGCAGGGTGGTGAAACGGCCGAAGTCGACGGCCTGGATGCGCAACGCGCCCTCGGCGAGGTCGACTTCGATGCCGGACGTCGACGGGTCGGCGATCAGCGCGGCCGCGAGCGCGCGGTCGTCGCTGGAACGCACCAGGTAGCGGTGCGGCCGGTCCGTCATCAGGCGGCGGATCTTGCGGAAGTCGCCGCTGGCCGCGTGCCGTCCGGCCACAACGACCTCGATGTGCCAGGCGAGTTGCTCGACCTCTTCGAGGATGTGGGACGAGAACAGCACCGTGCGGCCCTCGTCTCCCATGCGCCGCAGCAGGTCCATGAGCTGCATGCGCTGGCGCGGGTCCATCCCGTTGAAGGGCTCGTCGAGCAGGAGCAGCGAGGGGTTGTGGACGAGGGCGCTGGCCATCTTCACGCGCTGGCGCATGCCCTTGGAGTACGTGGAGATCTTCCGGTCCTGCGCGTACTCCATCTCGACCGTGGCGAGCGCCTGCTGGGCCGCCTTGGCGCCCAGGCCGTGCAACTCGGCGTTGGCTACGACGAATTCGCGGCCGGTGAGGAAGTCGTACATCGCCTCGCGCTCGGGGACGATGCCGATGTGCTTGTAGATGTTCTCGTTGCGCCAGACCTGCTGGCCGTCGAGGGTGACGGTGCCGGTGGACGGGGCCAGGAAGCCCGCCATCATGTTGATGAGGGTGGACTTTCCGGCGCCGTTGGGACCGAGCAGGCCGGTGACGCCGGGGCCGATCGTCATGGTGATGTCGTTGACGGCGACCACGTTGCCGAACCAGCGGGAGACGTGGTCGATGTTGAGCGTGGTCACAGGCCCACCTTCCGGTAGCGGCGCATCAGGAGGCCGTAGCTGGCGGCGATGAGGCCCAGGACGACGAGGACGTAGACGACGCCCTCTCCGTTCGTGGGGCCGACCGCTCCGGGGAACGCCGAACTCGCACCGAGGAAGGCGGACTGGACTCCGTCGACGAGGGTGACGGGTGAGAACAGGCCGATCCACGGGATGGCGCTGGAGCTGTCCTGCGCGTCCGCGATGGCCTGGAGCGTCGAGACGGCGCCGTAGGAGATCGTCATCACGGCGATGACGGCCGCGATGCCGAAGCCGCGCCGCGGGGTCACCGAGGCGATGACCAGGCCGATGCCGGCGAAGAGCAGCGAGAGCAGTGCCACGGAGACGAGTCCCTGTGCGAATCCCTTGGTCTGGTCGGCGAAGTCGAGCTTGGCCAGCAGCGCGCCCACGTAGAGCACCAGCAGCGGGGCGGCGGTCAGGACGAACAACGCCGAGGCCAGCGCCGCGTACTTGGCGCGCACGTAGTCGGCGGTCTCGATGGGCCGCGAGAAGTACAGCGGCACCGTCTTGAAGCGCAGGTCGCGCGAGACCGACTGCGGTGCCTGCGAGGCGACGTACAGGCTGATGACGGCCTGCATGATGATCGCGTAGCGCGTGTAGTCGACGGGCAGGTCCTTGGCCTTCGTGGCGACCGCGACGGCCACCATGATGGCCGCGGGCACGCACATCACCACGAACAGCAGCATCGGCAGCACCTTGGACTTGACCGAGCGGCCGAGGCCGTATGCGCCGCGCAGGGACTGCGAGTAGAGGGAGCGGGTCGCGTAGGAGCGGCCGAGGCGGGGGCCGTCGTAGTTGCGGTAGCCGATGTTGTGGATGCGGGTCTGGTCACCCGAGGTCGCGGCTACGGGCTGCTCAACTGCCATGACCGACCGCCTCCTTCCGTACGTCCCGGTTCTCGATGTCCGCCTCCGCGTCAGCGTGGAAGACCTCCGAGATGTGGTGCCTGCGCTGCTCCATGCGCACCAGGCCGAGGCCCAGGTCGGCGACCAGGTCCCGGACGAGGTCGTAGGTGTCCTCGCCCTGTGCGGTGAGCAGCAGGATGTGTCCGGCGCCCGGCAGACCGTCGCTGCCGTCCAGGACCTCCACCCCGCGCGCGTGGAGCGCCTCGCGCACCGCGCGCGTGCCGTCCGGGTGCTCGTCGGTGTCGGTCACCTCGATCGCGAGGGTGGTCGTGGTCTGCGTGAAGTCCGTGGTGGAGCTGGAGCGCAGGAGCTTGCCGCCGTCGATGACGACGACGTGGTCGCAGGTGCGCTCCAGCTCGCCCAGCAGGTGCGAAGTGACCAGGACCGAGATGCCGAAGTCGGTGTGGATGCGGCGGATCAGGCCGAGCATGTCGTCGCGGCCGACCGGGTCGAGGCCGTTGGTCGGCTCGTCCAGGAAGACCAGCTGCGGGTCGTGGACCAGGGCCTGCGCGAGTTTGACGCGCTGCTTCATACCCGTCGAGTAGCCGCCGATGGGGCGATAGCGCTCCTCGTACAGACCGACATGGCGCAGCGTGTCCGCGGTGCGCTCGCGCGCGGCCGTGGGCGGCAGCCCGGACATGCGCGCCATGTGGACGACGAACTCGGTGGCCGAGACGTCGGGCGGCAGGCAGTCGTGCTCCGGCATGTACCCGACCCGCTCACGGATGTCGGCACCCTTGGTGGCGACGTCGAGGCCGAGCACTTCGGCGCGGCCCTCGGTGGCGGGGGACAGACCCAGCAGGATCTTGATCAGTGTGGACTTGCCGGCTCCGTTGGCACCGACGAGCCCGGTCACACCGGGTCCGACGTCCACGGAAAGCCGGTCAAGCGCGGTCACCCGGGGGAACCGCTTGCTCAGGCTTTCGGTCGCGATCACAGTCACGGCTTCGACGATAGTGACGTGGACCACGCCGGTCGTCAGACCGCAGAGCTGTCTTGGTCTCAGACTCGAGATGTACGGGTCCGTAGGGGATCCCCCTACCTGAGAGCTACGCAGGGTTATCCACAGCCCGGACCCCGCCTATTGACGCAGCCTCTAACAACTGTCACATTCGCCAGTGTCAAGTTACGGACGCGTACCGCAGTCAGCGTGGACGAGGGTGGGGCGGTGGCATGACGACGGCAGTGGCAGGTGAACTCTCCGTGCGGCTGCGGGGGTTCAGGCAGGTGCAACGCCTCGCCTACGACTGCGCGGAGGCGGTCGCCGCGCAGTTGCAGCCGGGTGTGACCGAGCGCGAGGCGGCCCGGATGCAGCGCGAGTGGCTGCGCGCGCGGGGCGTGCGGGACTGGTTCCACCTGCCCTTCGCCTGGTTCGGGGACCGCACCGCGTTCGTGAACTTCCGTATCCCGCTCCAGTTCTTCCCGACGGACCGGCGGCTCGAGCCCGGAATGCCGTTCATCCTGGACATGGCTCCTGTGTACGACGGCTACACGGCCGACATCGGGTACTCGGGCTCCCTCGGGATCAACCCCGTGCAGGACAAGCTCATGGCCGACCTCGAGGCGCACCACGAGCTGATCCTGCGCGAGGTGCGCGAGCGGCGCCCGCTGCGCGCGATCTACGAGGACGTGGACCGTCTCATGGTCCGCCAGGGCTATGCCAACCGGCACCGCGCCTACCCGTTCGGGGTGATCGCGCACAAGGTCGACCAGGTCAAGCAGCGCCGCTGGTCACCGCATCTGTTCGGATTCGGCACACAGTCCCTGAAGGGCCTCGCTTCCGACGCACTGCACGGCCACCGCGACGGCTGGTCCCCGCTGTGGTCGCCGTACCGCTTCTCCGACCACCCGCCGCAGCCGGGCCTGTGGGCGGTCGAACCCCACCTGGGCTTCCGGGGCACGGGCGCGAAGTTCGAGGAGATCCTGGTCGTCACCGACTCCGAGGACCCCGCCGAGAGCGCCTTCTGGCTGGACGACGATCTGCCGCACGTGCGGCGCTGGGCGGAGGACGCGAAGTGACGGTGCTGCAGGGGGCACGGGAGCGCCGGGTGCGGACCGGCGGCGTCGAGCTGTGCGTGGCCGAACTGGGGGACTCCGGGCACCCGACGGTGGTCCTGGTGCACGGCTACCCGGACAGCAAGGAGGTGTGGTCCGAGGTCGCGACCCGACTGGCCGAGCGCTTCCATGTCGTGCTCTACGACGTCCGGGGCCACGGCCGGTCCACGGCACCGCGGCCGCTGCGCGGGGGCTTCACCCTGGAGAAACTGACGGACGACTTCCTGGCGGTGATCGACGCGGTCAGCCCCGGCCGGCCGGTGCACGTGGTCGGGCACGACTGGGGCTCCGTGCAGTCCTGGGAGTTCGTCACCGTCAAGCGCACCGAAGGACGCATCGCCTCCTTCACCTCGATGTCGGGGCCGTCCCTCGACCACTTCGGCCACTGGATCAACGGACGCCTGAAGCGGCCCACCCCGCGCCGGGTCGGCCAACTCCTCGGCCAGGGCGCCAAGTCCTGGTACGTGTACCTGCTGCACACGCCCGTGCTGCCCGAACTGGCCTGGCGCGGCCCCCTCGGCAAGCGCTGGCCAGGCATCCTGCAGCGCTTCGAGAAGGTCCCCGGCGGCGACTACCCGACCTCCTCGCTGCCCACGGACGCGGCGCACGGCGCCTGGCTGTACCGGGACAACGTGCGGGCCAGACTGCGCAGGCCCCGCCCGGACGCGTACGCACACGCGCCCGTGCAGCTCATCACGCCCCTGGGCGACGCGTTCCTGTCGGAGAAGCTCTACGACGAACTGGAGCTGTGGGTTCCGCAGTTGACCCGCCGCACCCTCCCGGCCAAGCACTGGATCCCGCGCACGCGCCCCGACCAACTGTCGGCCTGGATCACCGAGTTCGTGACATCCGTCGAGGGCGGGAGGCTCGAAGTCGTGACACCCACCGGCAAGTACGCCGACCGCTTCGGCGGGCAGCTCGTCCTGGTCACCGGCGCGGGCAGCGGCATCGGGCGGGCCACCGCGTTCGCCTTCGCGGAGGCCGGCGCGCGTGTGGTGGCCGTCGACCGGGACGCCGAGGCCGCCGCCCGCACCGCCGAGCTGTCCCGCCTGCTCGGTGCCCCCGAGGCCTGGGCGGAGACGGCCGACGTCTCCGACGAACAGGCCATGGAGAAGCTCGCCGAGAAGGTCGCCACCGAGTACGGCGTGGTGGACGTCCTGGTGAACAACGCCGGGATCGGCCTGTCCGGCTCCTTCTTCGACACCAGCCCGGAGGACTGGAAGAAGGTCCTCGACGTCAACCTGTGGGGCGTGATCCACGGCTGCCGGCTCTTCGGCCGGCAGATGGCGCAGCGCGGACAGGGCGGCCACATCGTCAACACCGCGTCGGCGGCGGCGTACCAGCCCTCCAAGGCACTGCCCGCCTACAGCACCTCCAAGGCGGCCGTCCTGATGCTCAGCGAGTGCCTGCGCGCGGAGCTGGCGGGGCAGGGGATCGGCGTGAGCGCGATCTGCCCCGGCTTCGTCAACACCAACATCACCTCGACCGCGCGCTTCGCCGGGGTCGACGCCGACGAGGAGAAGCGGCGCCAGAAGCGGTCGGCCCGCCTGTACGGCCTCAGAAACTACCCGCCGGAGAAGGTGGCCGACGCGATCCTGCGCGCGGTCGTGCGCAACGAGGCGGTCGTGCCGGTCACCCCGGAGGCCCGGGGCGCCCACCTCATGTCCCGGTTCACCCCGCGCGCGCTGCGGGCGATCGCACGGCTGGAGCCACCGCTGTGAGCGTGCGGATCGCCCCACGCCGCGTGTCCTTCGACTGGTCGCGCACCCCCTTGCACTGGATCCCCGGCGAGCCCACCGCCACCCACGTCATCAATGTGCTGCACCTGCTGCTGCCGGCGGGGGAGCGGTGGTTCGTGGAGGTCTTCAAGGAGGGCCTGCCGCTGGTCAAAGACCCCGAACTGCTCACCGAGGTCAAGGGGTTCATGGGCCAGGAGGCCACGCACAGCGTGCAGCACGCGCACGTGCTGGACCACCTGGCGGCGCAGAGGCTCGACACCGCGCAGTTCACCAAGCACGTCGACTTCCTCTTCGAGCGGCTCCTCGGCGAACGCCCGCCGCTCGGCGCGCCCGTGCCCGAACGGGAGTGGCTGCGCTTCCGGCTGGCGGTCGTGGCGGCGATCGAGCAGTTCACGGCGGTGCTCGGCGACTGGGTCCTGGCCGCCGACGGCCTGGACGCGGCCGGCGCCGACGAGGTCATGCTCGACCTGCTGCGCTGGCACGGCGCCGAGGAGGTCGAACACCGCGCGGTCGCCTACGACATGTTCCGGCACTGCGGCGGCACCGGCAGAGCCCGCTACGCCCGCCGCATCGCCGGCATGACGGTCACCGCACCGGTGATGCTGTACATGTGGGTGTGGGGGACGGCGTACCTGATGCGCCACGACCCGCAGCTCGCCGGCCGGCTGCGCTATTCGCTCGCCGAGCACAACAGGGCCGTCCGCAAAGGCCTGTTGCCCACCTGGCGGCAGCTCGGCACGGCCATACCCCGCTACCTCCGACGCTCGTACCACCCGTCGCGGGAAGGGTCGTTGAACAGGGCGGTGGAGTATCTGAGCCGGTCACCGGCAGCGAAGAGGGCTGTCGCGTAGTACGGGCCCCGCCGTGGGCAGCCACTCAGAACCGTCACCACCGCCACCGTACGGAGGCAACCGAGCGTGGACAGCGCGTACCGGATCGAGGACCTTGCGCACGTCAGCGGCGCCACGGTCCGCACCATCCGCGCCTACCAGGACCGCGGCCTGCTCCCCCGCCCCGAGCGCCGCGGCCGCGCCAACCTCTACTCGGACGCGCATCTCGCCCGCCTGCGCCAGATCGCCGACCTCCTGGACCGCGGCTACACCCTGGCCTCCATCAAGGAGCTCCTGGAGGCGTGGGACGCGGGACGCGGCCTGGGCGGGGTGCTCGGGCTGGTTGCCGAGGTCGACGGTCCGTGGACCGACGAGGAGGCGGTACGGATCTCGCGTGCCGAGTTGGACGAGCGCTTCGGCGGCTCCCCCGACGACGCGGCGGTCGCCGACGCCGTCGAACTCGGAGTGCTGGAGCCGGTCCCCGGCGACGAGGACTCCTTCCTGGTGCCGAGCCCCCAAGAGCTGGCTGTGGCCGTCGAGTTGTACGCCGCGGGCGTCCCGCTGTCCGCGATCTCCGGCCATCTGCGGGAGTTGAGGGGCCAGGTCGAGCACATCGCGGCCCGTTTCCTGGAGTTCACCACCGAGCACGTCTTCGCCCGCTACCTCGACGGACCGCACCGCCCGAGCGACGCGGACGCGACCGAAGCCGCCTCACTGGTACGGCGACTGCGGCCCCTCGCCCAGCAGACGGTGGACGCCGAACTCGCGCGGGCGATGAGGTTGTTGGCGGTGCGGCAACTGCGGCAGCAGCTCGGCACCGGGGAACCCTCACCGACCCGCCCGATGTCACGCTCCGTGTCGTTGCCCGAGGAGACAATGCGGGCGGTGGAGGGGCTGGTTGGTCCGGAGCAGGCGGCGGCCTTCATCGTGCTGGCGGCTGAACGGGAGGTGCGGGCAAGGGCGTTGGACGCGCTCACGTCAAAGGGGGCGCCCCCAGTCGATCTTGACGAACGGGGCTGACATGTCGGGGAGTTGTCCACAGAACTGCCAAGTAGCCTGTGGATAACTACAGTTGGTTGTGGACCAAACCTCCGCGCAAAATTAATCTGCGTGATCCACGTCTCTCCCGTCATGCTGAGCGGATGAACGAAAGAAGCACCGCAGACGAAAGACGCACCATCAAGGTGTCGAAGTACCTCTCGAAGCATCTGCGCCACCAGCCGGAGCGGATCGGACTCGTCCTCGACGAAGCGGGCTGGGTCGAGATCGACGTGCTGATCGCCGCGGCCGCCGCACACGGGTTCCGCTTCACCCGCGAAGAGCTGGACCACGTGGTCGCGGAGAACGACAAGAAGCGCTTCGCCGTCGAGGGCACCCGCATCCGCGCCAGCCAGGGCCACAGCGTCGAGATCGACCTCGGGCTCGCCCCGGCGACCCCGCCGCCGTACCTCTACCACGGGACCGTGACCCGCAACCTGGACGCGATCCGCGCCGAGGGACTGCGCCCCATGAACCGGCACGATGTGCACCTCTCGCCCGACCGCGAGACGGCGACCCGCGTCGGCGCCCGCCGCGGCAGGCCCGTCGTGCTCTCCGTGGACACGGCCGCCATGCACCGCGAGGGCCACGTCTTCCACGTCAGCGAGAACGGCGTGTGGCTCACCAAGGCCGTACCGCCCGAGTACCTGCGGTTTCCCGAGCCGCACTGACCCCGGCATGATCAGAGGTATGGACCACCTCCCCACCACCGAGGCCGCCGTCACCGCCCTGCGCACCATCGCCGCCGAGTACGCGCGCGAGATCGAGGTCAGCCACGACATCGGCGCCGACCAGACCTCCCGGCGCAGCGCCGCGGGCGTCGGCGTCACCATCGACCCGGACGGCTCCCTGCCCCACGAGGCCTACGTCGAGTTCGGCGGCCTGCCACGGTTGAGCGTCCGGCTCTACCCCGACGACGACGCCCTGATCACCGTCGAGGGCATCGACTGCCCGGACATCGCGCGCGACGACGTGCCCGCCTTCGTCCGCTCCGTCTTCGACGACCGCGCCTTCGTCAAGGCACGTCGCTTCCCGCCCGGCCGCTTCCTGATCGTGCCGCTGCCCGGAGACCGCACGCACCGCGAGTACATGCCGACACTGAGCCTCACCCCGTGGCTGAACGGCCGCGTGCGGTGACATGACTCAGCGAACGCGCGACGACCTGACACAACGGACGCGGGCCGCGACCGTCGGTGACTGTTTCACGTGAAACCCGTTCGGCCGCATACGCTCGATGCATGAGTCTGCGTCTGAGCACCGTGATCCTCCCGCACCGCCGCTGGCACGAGGGCGGCCGTTCGGCATGGCAGCGTGCGGAGCAGCTCGGCTTCCACACCGCGTACACCTACGACCACCTCTCCTGGCGCACCTTCCGGGACGGCCCGTGGTTCGGCGCCGTGCCGACCCTGACCGCGGCGGCCGCCGTCACCGAGCAAGTGCGTCTTGGCACGCTGGTGACCTCGCCGAACTTCCGGCACCCGGTGCCCTACGCCAAGGAGCTGCTGTCCCTCGACGACATCTCCGGAGGCAGGTTCACCCTCGGTGTGGGCGCGGGCGGCAACGGCTTCGACGCCACGGTGCTGGGGCAGGAGCCGTGGACCCCGCGAGAGCGCGCCGACCGGTTCGCCGAGTTCGTCCAGCTCCTCGACCGGCTGCTGACCGAAGGCGGCAAGGAGGGGGTGTCGTACGAGGGCGACTTCTACTCGGCGCACGAGGCGCGCAACGTACCCGGCTGCGTGCAGCGCCCCCGGCTGCCCTTCGCGGTGGCCGCGACCGGCCCGCGCGGACTGCGCCTCGCCGCGCGGTACGGGCAGGCCTGGGTGACCACCGGCGACCCCCGGCTGTACGAGAACGGCACTCCTGAACAGTCGGTTCAAGCCATTTACGGCCAGGCCGAGAAGCTGGCCGACGCCTGCGCCGAGATCGGCCGGGACGTGGCCGGGCTCGACAAGATCCTGCTCACCGGCTTCACCCCGGACCGCGGCCGGCCGCTGGAGTCGCTCGGCGCGTTCGTGGACTTCGCGGGCCGGCACCAGGAACTGGGCTTCACCGAGATCGTGATCCACTGGCCCATCCCCGACTCCGACTTCGCCGCCGACGAGAAGGTCTTCGAGCAGATCGCCATGGAAGCCACGGCGCAGCTCGGCTGAGCGGACGGAGTGTGATGGTGCTGGTGAGGACGGTAACCACTCACATGCGCGGACTCCCGCACGGCCGTGCAGGCATATGCGGGAGAATGGCCCGGTGACCTCAGCGACTCGACAGCCCGAGACCCCGGCCGCCGCCGTTCCGCCGCGGCTCATAGCCACCGATCTCGACGGCACCCTTCTGCGGGACGACAAGTCGGTCTCCCCGCGCACGGTCGCCGCCCTCGCCGCCGCCGAGGAGGCGGGCATCGAGGTCTTCTTCGTCACCGGCCGCCCGGCCCGCTGGATGGACGTCGTCAGCGACCACGTCCACGGCCATGGCCTGGCGATCTGCGGCAACGGCGCGGCCGTGGTCGACCTGCACGGCGGCGCCGGCGCCCACCGGTTCGTGAAGGTGCGGGAGCTGGCCCGGGACAACGCGCTGGACGCCGTACGACTGCTGCGCGACGCGGCGCCGGGCACGGTGTACGCGGTGGAGCAGACGTACGGCTTCTACCAGGAGCCCGACTACCCGAAGCTGCACATGGAGATCCCGGACAACCTCGCGCCGGCCGAGGACCTGCTGGCGCCGGACGGCCCCGGTGCCGCGGAGCCGGTGCTGAAGATCCTCGCCTATCACCCCACACTCGACCCGGACGGTTTCCTCACCACCGCCCGGCTCGCCATCGGTGAGCGCGCCAACGTCACCCGCTCCAGCCCCAGCGCCCTGCTGGAGATCAGCGGCCCCGGCGTCTCCAAGGCGAGCACGCTGGCCCTGTGCTGCGCCGAGCGCGGCATCTCCCACGAGGAGGTCGTCGCCTTCGGGGACATGCCGAACGACGTCGAGATGCTCACCTGGGCGGGCCAGTCGTACGCGATGGGCAACGCCCACCCGGACGTCATCGCCGCGGCGTCGGGCCGCACGGTCGCCAACAACGACGACGGCGTGGCGGTCGTGATCGAACGGATGCTGGCGCAGCGGCCGTAGCTCAACCGGCCCCACGCCTGGTGCCGTCGGCCCTGTGCTGCGGCTACCGCGCCCCCACCAGCAGCTCCGCCTGCGCCTCCCGCTCCACCATCCCCCGCAACGGCCCCGGTACAGCGGCCAGTTCGGCGTACGTCCCCCGCTGCACCACACGCCCCTCGTCCAGTACGACGACCTCGTCGACCGCCTCCAGACCGGCCAGCCGGTGCGTGATGAGCAGCGTCGTACGGCCCTCGGTGGCGGCCAGCAGGTCGGCGGTGAGGGCGTCGGCCGTCGGCAGGTCGAGGTGTTCGGCGGGCTCGTCGAGCACCAGCACCGGGAAGTCGGCGAGCAGCGCGCGGGCCAGCGCCAGCCGCTGCCGCTGCCCGCCCGACAGCCGGGCCCCGTGCTCGCCGACGAGCGTGTCGAGCCCGTCGGGCAGGCTGTCCGCCCAGTCCAGCAGCCGGGCCCGGGCGAGCGCGTCGCGCAGGTCGTCCTCGGTGACGTCCTTCCTGGCGAGGAGCAGGTTCTCGCGCACCGAACTGTCGAAGAGGTGCGCGTCCTGGGCGCACAGCCCGACGAGCCGTCGTACGTCGTCGCCGTCGAGCGCGTACGCGTCCACGCCGGCCAGCGTGTACGAACCCGCGTCCACGTCCAGGAAGCGCAGCAGCACCTGCGCCAGCGTCGTCTTGCCAGAGCCCGAAAGCCCGACCACGGCGATCCGACGGCCCTGGTCGAGGGTCAGGTCGAGGCCATCGAGCGCATCCCGGTCCTGCCCCTCGTGCCGGGCGGTCAGGCCCTTGAGGGCCACCGGGAAGGGGGAGGCGGGCGCCTGCCGGGGCCGCTCCGGCTCCCGTACCGGCTCGGGTGCGTCCAGCACCTCGTACACGCGCTCCGCGCTCCTGCGCACGCGCTGCCGGTACTGCACGGCGAGCGGCAGCCCGAGGACGGCCTCGAAGGCGGCCAGCGGGGTGAGGACGACGACGGCCATCGCCACTCCGCCCAGCCGCCCGGCGGCGACCGCCTGGGCGCCCACGAGGGCGGTGGCGGCGACCGTCAGACCGGAGAGCAGGGCGGTGAGTCCGTCACCGAGCGCGGTGGCGGTGGCGGCCCGCGAGGCAATCCGGGTGAGCGTGCCGTCGGCGCGGCGTGCCTCGGCGGTACGAGCGGGCAGGGCGCCGGCGACGGTCAACTCCGCGGTGCCGGTGAGCAGATCGGTCACGCGGGTCGCGAGCACCCCTCGGGCAGGGGACAGCCTGCGTTCGGCTCGGCGCGCCACGGCACCGGTGACCAGCGGGACCCCGACTCCGGCCGCCAGCAGCCCGACGGCCAGCGCGACGCCTGCCTCGGGCAGCAGCCAGGCCGTGAAGCCGACGGCCGCGGCGGACACGATCGCCGCGGAACCGGCGGGCAGCAACCAGCGCAGCCAGTAGTCCTGCAGGGCGTCCACGTCGGCGACGAGCCGGGAGAGCAGGTCGCCCCGGCGGGTGCGGCGCAGCCCGGCGGGCGCCAGCCGCTCCAGCCGCCGGTAGACGGCCACCCTCGTGTCGGCCAGCATCCGCAGGACCGCGTCGTGCGACACGAGCCGCTCGGCATACCGGAAGACGGCCCGCCCGATGCCGAAGGCGCGCGTCGCCGTGACGGCCACCATCAGATACAGCACGGGCGGCTGCTGCGAGGCCCGCGAGATGAGCCACCCGGAGGTGGCCATCAGCCCGACGGCACTGCCAAGCGCGAGGCTCCCGAGCAGCAGAGCGAGGGCGAGACGACTGCGCCGGGGGCCGGACATGGCACGGACGCGGGCGAGGACACCGCGGGCGCCCGTCGTGAGGTCGGTCGTCCCGGTCTCGTCCTGAGCGGGGGCGCCCGCCTCGATCGGGCGTGCCTCGGACGTCGTCGCCCCGGCCTCCACCGAAGCGCGGAATGCGGGTGCCTCCGTCCCCATCGCCGGGTCGGCCATCTCCAGCCGTACCACCCGGTCCGCGACCTCCAGCAGCGCCGGCCGGTGCACCACCAGCAAGACCGTCCGCCCCACCGCCAGTCGCCGTACCGCCTTCACGACCTCGGCCTCGGTGGCCCCGTCCAGGGCGGCCGTCGGCTCGTCGAGCAGCAGTACCGGACGGTCCGCGAGGAAAGCGCGGGCCAGCGCGAGCCGTTGCCGCTGCCCGGCGGACAGCCCGGCACCGTCCTCGCCGAGCACGGTCTCCGCGCCCTGGGGCAGCCCGTCCACGAACTCCAGCGCCCCCGCATCGCCCAACGCCCCGCGTACGGCGGTGTCGTCGGCGTCGGGCCGTGCCAGGCGTACGTTCTCGGTGATCGTCCCGGCGAACAGGTGCGGCCGCTGGGGCACCCAGGCGACCCTCGACCGCCACTGCTCGAGATCGACGTCGGCGAGATCGGTTCCGCCGACCCGCACCCGCCCCTCGGTCGGGCGCACAAACCCCAACAGGGCATTCAGCAGCGTCGACTTGCCCGCTCCGCTCGGCCCGACGAGCGCGACCGTCTCCCCGGGCTCGACGGCGAAGGACACGTCCGAGACGGCGTCCTCGGACCGCCCGGGGTACTGAACGGTCACCCCCTGGAAGACGACGCCGCCCGTCGGCACGGCCCCCGTACCCGACGCCGGCACCGGCGTCTCCAGGACGGCGAAAATCTCCTCGGCTGCCGCGAGACCCTCAGCCGCCGCGTGGTACTGCGCCCCGACCTGACGCAGCGGCAGGTACGCCTCGGGGGCGAGGACGAGGACGACCAGGCCGATGTACAGGTCCATCTCTCCGTGCACGAGCCGCATGCCGATCGTCACGGCGACCAGCGCGACCGAAAGCGTGGCGAGCAACTCCAGCGCGAAGGACGAGATGAAGGCGATCCGCAGCGTCCGCATGGTCGCCTGCCGGTACTCGCCGGTGATGCGCTTGATCGACTCGGCCTGCGCCTTGGCCCGCCCGAACACCTTCAGGGTCGGCAGTCCCGCGACGACGTCCAGGAAGTGCCCGGACAGCCGGGACAGCAACTGCCACTGACGGTCCATCCGGGACTGCGTGGCCCAGCCGATCAGGACCATGAAGACCGGGATGAGCGGCAGGGTTCCCACGATGATCGCCGCCGAGACCCAGTCCTCGGTGACGATCCGGGCCAGCACCGCCACCGGCACGACCACCGCGAGCCCCAACTGCGGCAGATAGCGCGAGAAGTAGTCGTCGAGGGCGTCGACCCCGCGTGTGGCGAGCGCGACGAGTGACCCGGTCCGCTGCCCGCTCAGCCATCCCGGCCCCAGCGCGACGGAACGCTCCAGCAGCCGGCCCCGTAGCTCCGACTTCACCGCGGCACTCGCCCGGTGAGCGGCGAGTTCGGTGAGCCAGGAGACCAGGGCGCGACCACAGGCGACGATCGCCAACAGCACCAGGGGAGTGCGGAGTTCGGCGACCGACAGCCCGTGCTGGAAGGCGCCCACCACCACCTCGGCGATGAGCATCGCCTGGGCGATGAGCAGCCCCGCACCGACGGCGCCCAGGCCGACGACGACCACCAGGAAGAGGCGGGTGGCCCGGGCGTACCGGAGCAGTCGCGGATCGATTGGTTTCACGTGAAACACGCCCTTCGGTCCAGGGAGGGTGTTTCACGTGAAACATCGCGAGTCATCGTGAATCACCCTCCCCTCGGACTCAGTGCGCGGCTTCGGCGATGTGCTGCGTACCGATCCGCTTGCGGAACACCCAGTAGGTCCACCCCTGGTACAGCAGGACGATCGGTGTGGCGATCGCCGCGCACCAGGTCATGATCCTCAAGGTGTACGGGCTCGACGAGGCGTTGGTGACGGTGAGGTTCCAGTCCCCGTTGAGCGATGACGGCATGACGTTCGGGAAGAGCGACAGGAAGAGCATCGCCACGGCGGCCACGATCGTGACCCCGGACAGTGCGAACGACCAGCCCTCGCGCCCGGCCTGATTCGCCACCAGGGCGGCGACCAGGGCGGCCACGGCCACGACGAGCGCCACCAGGCTCTTGCCGTCACCGCTGTCGACCTGTGTCCACACCAGGAAGATCAGCGCCACCACGGCGGTGACGAGACCAACCACGGAGGCCAGCTTCCGCGCCCGCTCCCGGATGTCCCCGACCGTCTTGAGCGCCGTGAACACCGCCCCGTGGAACGTGAACAGCGTCAGCGTCACCAGACCGCCGAGCAGCGCGTACGGATTGAGCAGGTCCCAGAAGGTGCCGACGTAGTTGAAGTTCTTGTCGATCTTCACGCCCCGCACGATGTTGCCGAAGGCGACGCCCCACAGGAACGCCGGAATCAGCGAGGTCCAGAAGATCGCGGTCTCCCAGTTGCGCTGCCAGCTCTCCTCGGGCCGCTTCGCCCGGTACTCGAAGGCGACACCCCGCACGATCAGGCAGACCAGGATGATCAGCAGCGCCAGATAGAAGCCGGAGAAGAGCGTGGCGTACCACTCGGGGAAGGCCGCGAAGGTCGCGCCTCCCGCGGTGAGCAGCCACACCTCGTTGCCGTCCCAGACGGGGCCGATCGTGTTGATCAGAACCCGCTTCTCGAGCCGGTTCCGGGCGAGCAGCTTGGTGAGGATGCCGACCCCGAAGTCGAAGCCCTCCAGGAAGAAGTAGCCCGTCCACAGGACGGCGATCAGGACGAACCAGACGTCGTGAAGTTCCATGACTCGATCTCCCTCGGCCTAGTACGAGAAGGCCATCGGCTTGTCGGCGTCACGGGTGTCGCCGCCGATCTTCGTGGGCGGATTGAGGTCGGCCTCGGTGAGCTCGGGCGGGCCCGCCTTGACGTACTTCACCAGCAGCTTGACCTCGATGACGGCGAGGATGGCGTAGAGCGTGGTGAAGACGATCATCGAGGTGAGGACCTCGGCCTGGGAGACATTGGGGGAGACCGCGTGCCGGGTCTGCAGGACGCCGTAGACGACCCACGGCTGGCGGCCCATCTCGGTGAAGATCCATCCCCAGGAGTTGGCGATCAGCGGGAAGCCCAGGGTCCAGATCGCCACCAGCCAGTACAGCCTGCTGAGCTTGGGGTTGAGGGCCTTGTTCCTGAAGAGGACCAGATGCGGCACCTCGTCGTCGCCGACCCTCAGATGCTGCGGCAGCAAGAACTTCTTGCGGGTCAGCCAGAGTCCGACCAGACCGATGGCGAAGGACGCCATACCGAAGCCGATCATCCAGCGGAACGCCCAGAAGGTGACGGGGATGATGGGCCGGTAGTCGCCGGGACCGTACTTCGCCTGCTCGGCCTTGTTGGTGTCGTTGATACCGGGGACGTACGAGTTGAAGTTGTCGTCGGCGAGGAACGACAGTATCCCCGGGATCGACAGCTCGACCGAGTTGTGGCCCTTGCTCACGTCGCCGTACGCGAAGACCGAGAACGGCGCGGAGTCCTGACCGTCCCACAGCGCCTCGGCGGCCGCCATCTTCATCGGCTGCTGCTTGAACATGACCTTGCCGAGGGTGTCACCGCTGATCGCGGTGAGCATGCCGGCGATGACCACGGTGACCAGCCCCAGCCGCAGCGAGGTCTTCATCACGGTGATGTGCTTCTTGCGGAACAGGTGGAAGGCCGCGATGCCGACCATGAACGCGCCACCGGTAAGGAAGGACGCGGAGAGCGTGTGGAACGCCTGCGTCAGCGCGGTGTTCTGCGTCAACACGTGCCAGAAGTCGGTGAGTTCGGCACGCCCCTTCGCCTTGTTGATCCGGTAGCCGACGGGGTGCTGCATCCACGAGTTGGCCGCGAGGATGAAGTACGCCGACAGGATCGTGCCGATCGAGACCATCCAGATGCACGCCAGGTGGATCTTCTTGGGCAGCTTGTCCCAACCGAAGATCCACAGGCCGATGAACGTCGACTCGAAGAAGAACGCGATCAACGCCTCGAAGGCGAGCGGGGCACCGAAGATGTCACCGACGAAGCGCGAGTAGTCGGACCAGTTCATGCCGAACTGGAACTCCTGCACGATGCCGGTGACCACGCCCATGGCGATGTTGATCAGGAAGAGCTTGCCCCAGAACTTGGTCGCTCTGAGGTACTTCTCCTTCTCCGTGCGCACCCAGGCGGTCTGCAGGCCGGCCGTGAGGGCGGCGAGCGAGATCGTCAGGGGGACGAAGAGGAAGTGGTAGACGGTGGTAATGCCGAACTGCCAGCGCGCCAATGTCTCCGGCGCCAGAGCCAATTCCACGTCGTCAGTCTCCTTACGTCGCCGTGGTACAGCGGCAGTTTGCCCCTTTTGTCACACACATCATTGGAGCAACCGGGACACGCTTGTGAACGCGTTCACATTCACAAGCCCAGTATGCCGCACCGATTTTCGACCGACGCACGGGGGTCCCCGTCTTCTCCGTCACGTCAACCCCTTGGCAGCAACTTCAACAGCTTGTTGAATTACACGCCATGCAGATACGGATCTCGTGGCCCGCCGGCCACCTCACCGCGACCCTCGACGACACCCCGACCGCTCAGGCCCTCGGCAAGGCCCTGCCGCTCGCCTCCACCGCCTGCACCTGGGGCGAGGAGGTCTACTTCGACACGGGTGTCTCTGTTCCACGTGAAACAACCGCCCAACAGGTCGTGGACCCGGGCACGGTGGCTTTCTGGACCGATGGCGACGCCCTCGCACTCCCCTACGGCCCCACACCGATCTCGCGAGGCGCCGAGTGCCGCCTCGCGAGCCCCTGCAACCTCCTGGGCCGCTTCGACGGCGACCCCCGGCTCCTCGCCACGGTCCGGGACGGCGACCCTGTGCGCGTGGAACCCGTGGACGAATAGAGCCTCTTGAGACCACTTAGGACCGGCAGAGGCTCTTGAAGAGCCTTCAGAGCTCCTTGCGGAACCCTTCCGCCACCTTCAGGAAGATATCGTTCGCCTCGGTCTCCCCGATCGTCACCCGCACACCCTCGCCCGGGAACGGCCGGACCACCACGCCGTGCTGCTCGCACGCCGCCGCGAACGCCACCGTGCTCTCCCCCAGCCGCAGCCACACGAAGTTGGCCTGGGTCTCGGGCACCGTCCAGCCCTGGGCGCGCAGCCCGTCGACGACGCGGTTGCGCTCGCAGACCAGCGAGCCGACCCGGCCCAGCAGTTCGTCCTCGGCCTTGAGCGACGCGATGGCCGCCTCCTGCGCGAGCTGGCTCACGCCGAACGGCACCGCCGTCTTGCGCAGCGCCGCCGCCACCGGCTCATGGGCGATCGCGAAGCCGACGCGCAGGCCCGCGAGACCGTAGGCCTTGGAGAACGTGCGCAGCACGCAGACATTCGACCGCTCGCGGTACAGCTCCACGCCGTCCGGCACCTCGGCGTCGCGGATGAACTCGCGGTACGCCTCGTCCAGCACCACCAGCACATCGCTCGGCACCCGGTCGAGGAACCGTTCCAGCTCGGCCCGCCGTACGACCGTGCCGGTCGGGTTGTTGGGGTTGCAGACGAAGACGAGGCGCGTCCGGTCGGTGATCGCGTCCGCCATCGCGTCCAAGTCGTGCACATCGCCCGGGGTCAAGGACACCTTCACCGAGGTCGCACCGCTGATCTGCGTGATGATCGGGTACGCCTCGAAGGACCGCCAGGCGTAGATGACCTCGTCGCCGGGACCGCTGGTGGCCTGGATCAACTGCTGGGCCACGCCCACCGAACCGGTCCCGGTGGCCAGATGAGTGAGCGGGACGCCGAAGCGGTCGGACAGCTCGTTCATCAGTCCCGTGCAGGCCATGTCCGGGTAGCGGTTGAAGGACGAGACCGCGGCCGTCACCGTCTCCATCACGCCGGGCAGCGGCGGATAGGGGTTCTCGTTGGAGGACAGCTTGTAGGCCACCGGACCGCCGGCCGCGGCAGGCTTGCCCGGCTTGTAGGTGGGGATACCCTCCAGCTCGGCGCGCAGCTTGGGGCTCGTCTCGCTCACCGCAGTCCTCCTCATGACCACCACCGGCTTCCAATACTGCTCACCTTATGAGGATTCGACGCCGCTGCGTACAGCTGGGTACCGACCTCGTCCGTCACATCCGCATCAGGGGCATCACCACCCGTAGGCAGACGAAACGGGGGGGCGCGATCACATATATCTATGCGCCGGTGGCTCGCGCCCTGGCGCGCATCACCCGTGCAGGTGAGTTGAGACCTCTTCGAAACATCGGGGACTTGGCAGGCCCATGCGCGCCGACAAGTCACGTAGTGCCATTGCATCGTTCAACTGACTTTGTTTCAAAGGTAGTTGACGGTAAATGACCTTGCAGAAACGTGCCTGTCAACGCGTGCATATGCGTCCGCCCTACCCCACCGCATGAGCCCTACTATCGGCTCGCCATGACAGCAGCAGGGAAGCACCAGGTGAGCCGCGCGGAAACCTCACGTCGAGGCAGTCGGCCGGGCAGGGCGGGCATCAGAGACGTGGCCGCCGCCGCCGGAGTCTCCATCACGACCGTCTCCGACGCCCTCAACGGGAAGGGCCGGCTCCCGGACGCCACCCGACGCCATGTCCGTGAGGTCGCCGACCGGCTGGGCTATCGCCCGTCGGCAGCGGCCCGAACCCTCCGTACCGGCAAGTCGGGCCTCATCGGCCTGACCGTGACGACGTACGGGGATGAACCTTTCACCTTCACCGAGTTCGCGTACTTCGCCGAGATGGCGCGCGCCGCCACCTCCGCCGCGCTCGCCCGCGGTTACGCCCTTGTCATCCTGCCCGCGACCTCGCGCCACGACGTGTGGTCGAACGTCGCGCTGGACGGCACGGTCGTCATCGACCCCTCAGACCAGGACCCGGTCGTCAGCGAACTGGTCCGGCAGGGACTGCCGGTCGTCTCCGACGGCCGCCCGGCCGGCTCGCTCCCGGTCACCGCGTGGGTCGACAACGACCACGAGGCCGCCGTACTCGGCATCCTCGACCATCTGGCCGACGCCGGCGCCCGCCGCATCGGCCTGCTGACGGGGACGACGACCGACACGTACACCCACCTGTCGACCACGGCGTACCTGCGCTGGTGCGAACGCGTCGGCCAGGACCCGGTGTACGAGTCCTATCCCGCGCACGACCCGTGCGCGGGCGCCGTCGCCGCCGACCGGCTGCTGGCCCGGCCCGACCGACCCGACGCCGTCTACGGCCTGTTCGACCCGAACGGCACCGACCTGCTCGCCGCAGCCCGCCGATACGGCCTGCGCGTACCGGACGACCTGCTTCTGGTCTGCTGCAGCGAATCCACCGTGTACGCCAACACCGAGCCGCCGATCACCACACTGTCGCTGAAGCCGCGTCGCATCGGCACGGCTGTGGTGCAGCTCCTCATCGACGCGATCGAGGGGGTCGAATCGGACCAACCGGTCGAGCAGGTGATACCGACGGAGCTGATCGTGCGCACCTCGTCACAGCGACGTCCGCCGCGCACGACGGTCAGCGCGCCGCGGTCGCCCGAGGAGAAGTAGAACAGCGGCCGTCAGCATGCGGGCGAAGCCCTGCCCAATCGGGGCGAAAGCCGCGGTGAACTGGACTCTTACTCCGATTCACCACCCCTGGGTCATCACATGGCGCGATCGGCATTCCTATGATGGGCCCACGACACCGCGGGCCGCTGCGACCAGGCAGTCCGACGCGGTGCAGATGCGGCGCGATGGTGGAGGGGTCTGATGACTCAGGGGGCCGGTCAGGGACCCGAGGTGGAGCGGACAGCGACGTTGCGCGACTTCCGGGTACCGGCATATGTCCACGAGACCGGTCCGTACGGCCACAGCACGCACCCCGGCGACGTCGCCAGACCCGTCGAGGAGCCGGCCGACCACTCGGAGGGGTACACGCCGACGCGGCGCGACCTGCCGGTCATCAACCGCGGTGACACGCTTCAGGTGACCATCGACCCCACGTCCCTCGCGGACCCGCAGGAGACGGACGGCGCGGGCCCGCTGTACGTCGTCGGTGATGTGCACGGCTATCTGGACGAGTTGATGGCCGCCCTCCAGGAGCAGGGCCTCGTCGACGCCGCGGGGAACTGGTGCGCGGGCACCTCCCGGCTGTGGTTCCTCGGTGACTTCACCGACCGTGGCCCGGACGGCATCGGCGTCATCGACCTCGTGATGCGCCTGTCCGCGGAGGCGGCCGCCTCCGGTGGCTACTGCAAGGCGCTCATGGGCAACCACGAGCTGCTGCTGCTGGGCGCCAAGCGGTTCGGCGACACCCCCGTCAACTCCGGTGCGGGCACTGCCACCTTCCAGGCGGCCTGGCTGCTCAACGGCGGCCAGAAGACCGACATGGACCGCCTCCAGGACCACCACCTCCAGTGGATGGCGCGCCTCGACGCCGTCGAGGCGGTCGACGGCTTTCTGCTGGTCCACTCCGACACCACCGCCTACCTCGACTACGGCGACTCGATCGAGGCGGTCAACGACACCGTCCGCGAAACGCTCACGCGCAACGACGCCGACGAGTGCTGGGATCTTTTCCGCAAGTTCACCAAGCGGTTCTCCTTCCGCGACGAGGGCGGTGCAGACGCCGTACGCTCCCTGCTGGATACGTACGGCGGCACGCGGATTGTTCACGGTCACAGCCCTATTCCGTACCTGCTGGGCGAGGTCGGCTCCGAGGAGGGCGAGGACAGCGCGGGGCCCGTGGTCGAAGGACCGCACGTCTACGCAGAAGGCCTGGCCATCGCGATGGACGGCGGAGTGACCATGGCCGGAAAGCTGCTGGTCCAGCAACTTCCCCTGGATATCTGAACGTTCACAGGGCAGGCGCCCCCACGGAGGAATCGCGATAAACGGCGCAGGCCAGGGCCCAATTTATGGAAACCCCCTGTCACCGTGTGCCGTCACCGCTCTACCATCGGCTTATCCGTAGCAGGCTCCCCTCCGTTTCTGCCCGACGGCTCGTTGGCATGCGAGCCCCAAGCCCTACGGAGCATCGGGGGATGCACATGAACAGCGTTCCGCAGCACCTGCTGAGCGAGGACCGCCAGGAGTACGAGCGGGTCCTCGATGAGGCGCTGCGCTCCGCCCCAAACCGCCCGGAACTGGCCGCTGTCGGACAGCGGCTCAATCCCGAACAGCTGCGCACCATGGCGCTGAACGCCACCGCGATCATCACGGTGGCCGCGGCGGCCGAGTACCAGCACTACGTGAAGGTTCGCGAGGAACTGCGCCAGCCGGCGTCGTCCACCCCACCGTCCACCCGCGAATCCGGCTCAGCGGAGCCGGGCGTGGGCGCGTTGGGGCTCGCCACCACCCTCGGCGAGGCCGCCGAGCCGGCCGGCGCGGGCGCCGTCGCCGTCGTCGCGGTCCTCGCCCCTGTCCTCGCCGGAACCGCCGCGATGATCTTCCTGCTGGTGGGCTACATCCTCAAGATGCTCAACCCCGAACCGGCGTTCGCCCAGACCATGCTGACCGCCGGATGGGTGTTCGGCGCCATGACCGCGGCCGCGATCCTCGTGGCCGGTGTCGGGCTGCTGCTGACCGCCCTGCGCAACAGGCCCTCGCTCGAGAGCGGACCGTACGCCGAACTGAGCAGGGAAGTGGCCCAGGCCCGGGAAGACTGGCGCGAAGCACTCCTGGAGCGCGGCGTCATGCCGTTCCTTCGAGAGGCACTCGCCGACCCAGGCACCGCCGCGGCACTGCACAGCACGACACCGTCGACGCCGACCAGCCGCATGCCACATCTCGGCTACGGCCGCCCGGGCTTCAGCAGCCCGGGAGACGGTCCGGCCCCCGGCTCACGCCCGAGCTTCAGCAGCCCGGACTACACCAGCCCGGACTTCGGAGGCCCGGACCACCAGCCGGAGTGACCGTCGGCTTGCGCCCTCCGCATCAGAAGGGCCCGCCAAGGTCCGCCGGGGGAGCGCAAGCCGAACACCGACCCGCCCGGACGGCTCCGCCCTACGGCAACGCACGCCGAAGAGCGGGACCGTCTTCTACGTCGAGAGAGCCACTCGCACCGGCGTGGGTCAATCCGCGATCGGCAGATACACCCTGTTGCCGGCCGCCGCGAACTCCTTCGACTTCTCGGCCATGCCCTCCTCGATCTCCGCCCTGCTTCCGCCGTGCTCACGGCGGATGTCGTGGGAGATCTTCATCGAGCAGAACTTCGGACCGCACATCGAGCAGAAGTGGGCGGTCTTGGCCGGCTCCGCCGGGAGGGTCTCGTCGTGGAACTCCCGTGCCGTGTCCGGGTCCAGGGCGAGGTTGAACTGGTCCTCCCACCGGAACTCGAAGCGGGCGTCGGACAGGGCGTCGTCCCAGTCCTGCGCACCGGGATGCCCCTTGGCGAGGTCGGCTGCGTGGGCGGCGATCTTGTAGGTGATGACGCCGGTCTTGACGTCGTCTCGGTTGGGCAGGCCCAGGTGTTCCTTGGGCGTGACGTAGCAGAGCATGGCCGTGCCCCACCAGGCGATCATCGCGGCACCGATGCCGGAGGTGATGTGGTCGTACGCCGGCGCGACGTCCGTCGTCAGCGGGCCGAGCGTATAGAACGGAGCTTCATCGCAGATCTCCTGCTGAAGGTCGATGTTCTCCTTGATCTTGTGCATCGGGACGTGTCCCGGGCCCTCGATCATGGTCTGTACGTTGAAACGCTTCGCGATCCGGTTGAGTTCCCCGAGCGTGCGCAACTCCGCGAACTGGGCCTCGTCGTTGGCGTCCGCGATCGAGCCCGGCCGCAGACCGTCGCCCAGCGAGTAGGTGACGTCGTAGGCCGCGAGGATCTCGCAGAGTTCCTCGAAGTTCTCGTACAGGAACGACTCCTTGTGGTGCGCGAGGCACCACGCGGCCATGATCGAGCCGCCGCGCGAGACGATGCCGGTCTTGCGGTTCGCGGTGAGCGGGACGTACGGCAGGCGGACGCCCGCATGGACCGTCATGTAGTCCACGCCCTGCTCGGCCTGTTCGATGACGGTGTCCTTGTAGATCTCCCAGGTCAGCTCCTCGGCGCGGCCGTCCACCTTCTCCAGAGCCTGATAGAGCGGCACCGTGCCGATGGGAACGGGGGAGTTGCGCAGCACCCATTCACGCGTGGTGTGGATGTTGCGACCGGTGGACAGGTCCATGACCGTGTCGGCGCCCCAGCGGGTCGCCCAGGTCATCTTCTCGACCTCCTCCTCGATGGAGGACGTCACCGCGGAGTTGCCGATGTTGGCGTTGACCTTCACCAGGAACCGCTTGCCGATGATCATCGGCTCGATCTCGGGGTGGTTGACGTTGGCCGGCAGTACCGCGCGGCCCGCCGCAATCTCCTCGCGAACGACCTCGGGCGACACGTTCTCCCGGATGGCCACGTACTCCATCTCCGGTGTGATCTCCCCGCGGCGGGCGTACGCGAGCTGTGTGACCGCCTTGCCGTCACGGCTGCGACGCGGCAGACGCGGCCGCCCCGGGAAGACCGCGTCGAGGTTGCGCAGACCGCCTCGCGGAGAGGTGTGCTTGATCCCGTCGTCCTCGGGACGGGCGGGACGGCCCGCGTACTCCTCGGTGTCGCCGCGGGCGATGATCCAGTTCTCGCGCAGCGGGGCGAGGCCCCGGCGGACGTCGGTGTCGGTGAGCGGATCGGTGTACGGGCCCGAGGTGTCGTACAGCGTGACCGACTGCCCGTTGGTGAGGTGCACCTGGCGGACCGGCACCCGCAGATCGGGGCGCGAGCCCTCGACGTACGCCTTGTGCCAGCCGATGGACTTCCCGGCCTCCTGCGACGTTTCGCCCCGAAGGGGCGGTTCGTCCTGGCTGGAGGCAGGCGTGCGTGCGTCCTTGTTGGTCATGAGACCTACTCCCTACGCCGGCATTACCCGGTAACAGGTTCGGCGGTCGACGCAGCGATTTCCGTCTGTCGACGTTTCGTGTGGAACATCACTCGACTTCGGTGATGTTCCACGTGAAACATCGCTGGGACGGAGGTCAGCGCCCTCTCAGCCCGGTGCTCCGAGCTCCCGCGTGTGCAAAGGTGCCTCCACGCTAGCGTCAATTCGGGCGCGCTGAACAGAGGGCCCCTGTCGTTCTTGCGATGATCGGGCGGTGACCACGACACATCAGCCCCCGTACCCACCCCCGGAGCCGCCCTACGGGCACGGCTCCGGAAACGGCAACGGCCCTGGGCCCCGTGCCGGGCACAACCATGCGCCGGGGGCCGACGGCGGACATGATCACGGGCCTGGAGCCGGTGGCGGACATGGGCACGACCCCGGTTCCGGTGGCGGGCACGGTCACTCGCACAGCCACGGTCCGGCAGCCCCTGTCTCCAAGCACCTGCGCAAGGTCATCGCGGCGATCCTCATCCCATTCACCGCGGCCGTGGTGGTCGGGCTCGTGGTGCTGTGGCCCGGTGGTGCCCCGCCGCACCAGCGCACCGGCGTGGGATTCGACCGGCAGACCCAGCAGGCGACGGTCACCAAGGTCGTGAGCGTGAGCTGCAAGTCGGTGAACGCCTCGGGCGAGACCCCGACGGGCGACACCTCCACATCCGAGGGCTCCTCCGCCGAGCAGCAGGCGAAGGGCACCTGCAAGAAGGCGACGATCCGCGTCGACACGGGCAAGGACAAGGGCCGTACGTTCACGGAGATCGTGCAGCCGGACCAGTCGCGGCAGTTGCACGAGGGTGAGAAGGTCGTGGCCGCCTACGAGCCCTCGGCGCCCAAGGACCTGCAGTACTCGGTCGCCGATGTGAACCGCAGGTTGCCGATGGCGCTGCTGGCCGGCATCTTCGCGCTCGCCGTCGTGGTGGTGGGCCGGCTGCGCGGCCTCATGGCGCTGGTCGCTCTGGCCGTCAGTTTCATGGTGCTGACCTTCTTCATCCTGCCCGCGATCCTGCAGGGCTCGAACCCGCTGCTCGTGGCGGTGATCGGGTCGAGTGCCATCATGCTGATCGCCCTCTACATGTGCCACGGCCTGTCGGCCCGTACGTCCGTGGCGGTGCTGGGCACACTGCTGTCGCTCGTGCTGATCGGGCTGCTCGGCTCCGAGTTCATCGGCTGGGCCGCACTGACCGGCAACACGGACGACAACACCGGCCTGATCCACGGCCTGTACCCGTCGATCGACATGAGCGGTCTGCTGCTCGCGGGCGTCATCATCGGTTCGCTCGGTGTCCTCGACGACGTGACGGTCACCCAGACGTCGGCGGTCTGGGAGCTGCACGAGGCCAATCCGTCGATGGGCTGGCGGGGGCTGTACCGGGCGGGCATCCGCATCGGCCGCGACCACATCGCGTCCGTCGTCAACACGCTCGTCCTCGCCTACGCGGGCGCCGCGCTGCCCTTGCTGTTGCTCTTCTCCATCGCGCAGAGCGGTGTGGGGACGGTCGCCAACAGCGAGCTGGTGGCGGAGGAGATCGTGCGCACGCTGGTGGGCTCGATCGGCCTGGTCGCCTCGGTACCGGTCACGACGCTGCTCGCGGCGCTGGTGGTCGCGGCCGACCGTCCGGGACCGGAACCGGCGATGGCGACAGCGACGGTGGGCGCAGCACCTGCTCCGGCGCGCACGGGCCGGGGGCGCCGCCGCAAGCGTTGAGGCGAGCGGCTCCTCCGGCACGAGCGAACAGAACCTCCGGGCAGTCTCAGGGTCCTGTCCCCGCCTGCCCGTCGGGAGGCGTCACCGCACCCTCCACGCCCCACGCAGAAGCGTTCCGCCGCTCCCGGCCGCCCGCTTCAGCCCGCGCTCTGCTCCTCCGCCAGGATGCGGTCCAGCGCCTCGTCGAGGTGGGCGTCGAAGTCGCCGCGGGAGCACTCCTGGCCGAGCGGCACCAGCTTGTCGGTGCGGTCGAGGAAGGCGATGAGCGGCGCCGTCGACGAACGGAACAGCGCCTGGTCGCGGCCGACCTGAAGCCGGATCAGGACCTCGGCCAACGAGTCCGGTTCGGCGGGCGCCACGCGCACATCGCCCTCGCCGCACGGCCGTCCCACCCCGTCGATGAGCAGCTCGCGACCGAACGCCCAGGTCACCGGTGTGTCACCGGGCAGGTGGAAGGTCAGCCGTACCGCATAGGGATCACACGTCTCGTAACGCAGCTCCACCGGGATGCGGAAGGAAAGCTCCTCGGACACGAGAAAGCTCATCATGACCTCTGCCTGTACGGACTCGCGCATCGCCTACCCCGTCGTGTGAAGCCGACTGGCTGGGAATGATCCCCTGACACTGGTGGCATCTTGCTGAAAGTACACGGCAGATCACAAGGAGTGAGTTTTCAGATACTGATAGAGAGCGCGAGTGACCCCAGCAGTCGCCCGATTTCGCTCTGCAGCTGCTGGGCCGCGGACGCCAGACGCTCGGCCTGATGAGCAGGCAGAGAGATGGCCATCGTCGCGGCCGTCGTACCCACTGTGATCGGAATCGCCGCGCAGACCGTCCCCAGCGCGTACTCCTGCCGCTCCGTCACCGGCTCCATCCGCCGCATCCGCTCGAGCCGCCGGAGCAGGGTGTGGTTGTCACGCACGGTGTACGGGGTGATCGACTGCACGGGGTAGCGGTCGAGATGGTCGCGGCGGGCGTCGTCGTCGAGCTGGGAGAGCAGGCACTGACCGATCGCATGCGCGTGCGCGGTCTCGCGGAAGTCGGCCCACTCCTCGACCGCCGGATTGCCCGGGGTGTCGGAGACGCACATGATCTCGATCTCGCCGTCGCGGTACACGGCGTAGTACACGGGCACACCGATCGCGTCCCGCCAGCGGGCGAGCGCGTCGACGACCATGCTGCGACGTTTCTGCTGGGCTCCGCTGCTGCCCAGTCGTACGGCCGCGTCACCGAGGAAGAACAGGCCCTTGTCCCGGCAGAGATAGCCCTCGTGGACCAGGGTGCGCAGCAGGTGGTACGCCGTCGGGAGCGCCAGGCCCGTCTCGCGGGCCAGTTGCTTGGCGGGAGCTCCGTGCTGGTGCTCGGCGACGCATTCCAGCAGGCGCATCGCACGCTGGACGGATCCGATGAGGGTCGCGGACTGCGACGGCGCGGAAGGCGGCACGAGGGACGGCTGCACCGGAGGTGCCGTCCGGCGCGACGGTCCAGGTGGTGCCGTCGCGCGCTCCTGCGTCGAGGGGCCCGGCTGTTCCGGGGGCCTGATGCGGCGCCCGGGGGTCGGAGCGGGGGGTGCGTGGGGGGTGGTGAGTGCGGTGTCTACCGTGGCCAAGGGTCACTCCCGAAGCGCGAGGGGGCAGCCCGTGCTGTGGGGAACACGGGAGGGGGTGTACGCCGCTCGCGGGGTCGTCCCCGCGTCGAATTCCGGACTCTAATCGCCGATTGCCGCTATGAGGCGGCACGTCCGGAAAACTTCCCTCGCGCGAGGGAACCGGTGATACCTGTTACCGATCACCGGTGCCAGGGGTCCTCACCAGTCGCTACGCGAGGAGGAGCTCGAGGTGAACTTCCGTACGACGTAGATCAGTCCGCCGACCAGCGCCACGAAGACCAGCGCCTTGAAGAGCAGCCCGATGACGAAGCCGACCACGCTGGCTATCAGTCCGCCGAACACGACCAGGGCGATGACAGGCACCGCGATCCACTTGACCCACCACGGCAGTCCGCTGAAGATCTCTCCCATTGCCCTCGTCCTTACCTCTCCGCCCGACTGCTGTGCAGGGGCCCATTGATGTCCTGCACTCGATGCTAGGGCCGGCAGGGGCCCCGGCGGGGGCCTCGCACCCCTTGTCCTCCCCTGACTGATCCCCTAGGGAACCCCGAGACGGCAGGTCAGCTTTCCGGCGGAGAGAACACCACGAGCACCCGCAGATCCTCGCTGATGTGGTGGAACTTGTGGGCGACACCGGCCGGGACGTACACCACGCTGCCGCGCGCGACCTCCGTGGTCTCCAGGCCGACGGTGATCGAGGCGCGGCCGCTCACGACGAAGTAGACCTCGTCCTGGTTGTGTGGCTTCTGTGGATCATGTTCGCCGGAATTGAGCGCATACAGACCGACCGACATGTGCCGCTCTCGCAGAAACTGCAGGTAGGCACCCTCGTTGGCGGCGCGTTCCGCCTCCAGTTCGTCCAGCCGGAATGCCTTCATCGCAGTTGCCGTCCTCGTCCCGCTGCTCGTGACCGATCTCGTCTGCCACGATCAGACACATGAAGAATTTCGTAGTCAAGACGATCGCCAACGCGGGTGCCCTGGCGGTCGCCGTATGGCTGCTCGACAAGATCACCCTGACCGGTGACAGCACGGGCAAGAAGGCCGGCACCCTGATTGTCGTCGCGCTGATATTCGGCCTGGTGAACTTCCTGGTCAAGCCGATCGTGAAGGTGCTGACCTTCCCGCTGTTCATCCTGACGCTGGGTCTGATCACCCTGATGGTCAACGCGCTGATGCTGATGCTCACTTCGTGGCTGGCCGACAAGTTCGACCTGAGTTTCCACGTCGAGGGCTTCTGGACCGCGGTCCTGGGCGGTCTGATCATCTCGATCGTGTCCTGGGCGCTCCACGTCGTCCTGCCCGACAACGACTGAGCTCGCGATGAGCTACCGCGTCTGCTTCGTCTGCACGGGCAACATCTGCCGCTCCCCGATGGCCGAGTCCGTCTTCCGCGCCCGCATCGCGGACGCCGGGCTCGACGGCCTGGTCGAGGTCGACAGCGCCGGCACCGGCGGCTGGCACGAGGGCGACGGCGCCGACCCGCGCACCGTGTCCGTCCTGGAGACGAGCGGCTACGACGGCGGCCACACGGCCCGCCAGTTCCAGCCGTCGTGGTTCTCCCGCCTCGACCTCGTCATCGCCCTCGACACCGGCCACCTAAGCGCTCTGCGCCGCCTCGCACCCACCCAGGAGGACGCGGCCAAGGTGCGGCTGCTTCGTTCCTACGACCCCGCGGCGAGCGACGACCTCGACGTACCCGACCCGTACTACGGGGGCCTGGACGGCTTCGAGGAGTGCCTTGAGATGGTGGAGGCGGCGAGCGAGGGCCTCCTCGCCGCGGTACGCGAGCAGGTGGAGGGGCGAGCGGCATGACAGGTTCCGCTACGGGCACGCCGTCGGGCGACGGTGACGGCACGCGCGCGGTACGGGCCGGACTGCCCGAGGCGGTCAAGAACGAACCGACCCTGCCCGGGCCGGTGTTCGCCGCCCATTTCCACCTGCCGGGCGATGTCAGTGGCCCGTACGCCTACGGTCGCGACGAGAACCCCACCTGGACGCTGCTGGAGCGCGCCATCGGCGAGCTGGAGGCACCCGGGCAGAACGGCGTCGAGACGCTCACGTTCGCCTCCGGCATGGCCGCCATCTCGTCCGTGCTGTTCTCCCAGCTGTGCGCCGGAGACACGGCCGTACTGCCCGACGACGGCTACCAGGCGCTGCCCCTGGTGCGCGCACAGCTGGAGGCGTACGGCATCGAGGTGCGCACGGCGCCGACCGCCGGGGACGCCCAGCTCGACGTCCTCGACGGCGCCAAGCTGTTGTGGCTCGAGACGCCGTCCAACCCCGGGCTCGACGTGTGCGACGTCCGACGCCTCGCTGAGGCGGCACACGCGCGTGGCGCGCTCGTCGCTGTCGACAACACGCTCGCCACGCCTCTGGGGCAGCGCCCGCTGGAGCTCGGCGCCGACTTCGCCGTGGCCAGCGGCACCAAGCAGCTCAGCGGCCACGGGGACGTCCTGCTCGGCTACGTCGTCGGCCGCGACGCCGAGGCCATGGCCGCCGTACGACGCTGGCGCAAGATCGTCGGCGCGATTCCGGGGCCCATGGAGGCCTGGCTCGCGCACCGTTCGATCGCCACGCTCCAGCTGCGCGTCGACCGGCAGTGCGCGACGGCCCTCACCGTCGCCCAGGCGCTGCGGGAGCGGCCCGAGGTGACCGGCCTGCGCTACCCGGGGCTGCCCGAAGATCCCTCGCACAAGATCGCCTCGCAGCAGATGCGCCGCTACGGGTGCGTGGTGTCCTTCACGCTGCCCACGCGCACACGTGCCGATCGTTTTCTCGATGCCCTGCGGCTCGTGGACGACGCGACGAGCTTCGGCGGGGTGCGGTCCACGGCCGAGCGGCGGGGGCGCTGGGGCGGGGACGCGGTGCCGGAGGGCTTCGTTCGCTTCTCGGTCGGTGCCGAGGATCCCGAGGACCTGGTGACGGATGTGCTCCGCGCGCTGGACGCGTCGGCGGAATGACCGCTTCAGTGAACGGATTACGGGCGCCGGGTCGATGCCCGGCTACGCACAACGGACGGTCCGAGCCTCCCCCCTCGTGGCTCGGACCGTCCTCGGTTCTGCGCGCGAAGAACCGCGCGACCAAGGCTAGTTGACTCTGTGTCAGTGTCCAATCACAGTAGCGACAGAGACCTATCGACTTATTTATAGTTGGGCCCTGCCTGGGGGCCGGGAGAAGGGCAGGGAACTGGGGAGGGCAAACCATGGATCTGGCCTTGCTGCGCACTTTCGTGACCGTGCACCGGGCCGGCTCCTTCACCCGCGCCGCCGCCCTGCTCGGTCTGTCGCAGCCGGCTGTGACCTCACAGATCCGCACGCTGGAGCGGCAGTTGGGCCGCCCCCTGTTCCTGCGGCAGGCCCGCGGAGTGACCCCGACGACCATCGGGGACGAGCTCGCACACAAGGCCGCTCCGCATCTGGACGCCCTGGTGGAGATCACCGAGACCGGTCTCGACGACGAGTCCTCCTTACGCACGCTGCATCTGGCCGGTCCCCCCGAGTTCACCGCCGAGCGGGCGCTGCCCGCCCTCACGGAGCTGACCGGCGAGGACGGCCAGGGCTTCGCGCTGCGCGCCTCCTTCGGAAACGCCGAGGAAGCTCTGGAGGGGCTGGCGGCCGGGCATCACGATCTGGCCATCACTACGGCCCGTCCGCGCGGCGCCCTGCTCACGGCGACTCCGCTGTGCGACGAGGAACACGTACTCGTCGCCGCTTCTGGCCGGGCCGAGAAGATCGGCCCCGGGAAGCCGGATCGCAAGGGAGCGCCCGCCCTGGAGGACGTCCCAGTGATCGAGGTGCACGAGTCGCTGCCTTTCGTCTCCCGCTACTGGGCTTCCGTCTTCGACTCCCGCCCTGCCGCTCCGGGCACCGTCATCGTTCCGGACCTGCGCGCGGTGCTGGCCTGCGCCGTCGCGGGCGCGGGGCTCGCGGTGCTGCCCCGATATCTGTGCGGGGCCGCTCTGCAGCGCGGTGAGGTCGTCGCCCTGCACGACCCGGCGGTGCCCCCGCTGCGGACGTACTTCCTGGTGGTCCGCACCGGCACACTCGCGATGCCGCACATCGCGCGTGCTCACGAGTGGCTGCTGCGGGCGGCGGCCGACTGGTGCTGACCAGCGCTTTTCCGGCGGTCACAACGCGAGCTCGACCGGTGACGTCCCGCGATGTTTCACGTGGAACCAACCGGGCCACATTTCTCCCATGACCGTCCGACCCGTGGTCAAGCGCACCGCTCGTGCCGTTCTGCTGGATGGCGACAACCTGATCCTGATCAAGCGCACCAAGCCGGGTGTCGATCCCTACTGGGTCACTCCCGGTGGCGGAGTCGAGCCCGGGGACACGACCGTCGTCCACGCCCTGCATCGCGAGGTGTATGAGGAACTCGGCGCCAAGATCACCGATGTGGTGCCCTGCTTCGTGGACACCGTGGAGCACATCGGCGAGGACGGCGGTGCGACCGGCGTGAAGGTGCAGCACTTCTTCGTCTGCCACCTGGAGTCCATGGACACGTCCCTGCGACACGGCCCCGAGATCGACGAGCCCGCCGGCGAGTACGAGATCGTGCGGGTGCCGTTCACCCGCGTCGGGATCGCCTCCGTCCATCTCGTACCGCTGTCCCTGCGGCACTACCTGGACGGGAACATCGAGGGCGTACGCGCCATGCACGCCCCGGACCTGGGCTGATACCCGGCGTCGGCTCAGTCTCCGATGGCGACGAGCTCCTCCACCGAGTCGTGCCGTATTCGTTCCGACGGGATGCCGATGTTCCGCAGAGCGTTCACACCGCTGCGGATCATGCCGGGCGGGCCCGAGAGATAGGCGTCGAACTCGTGCCACGGCCCGTACTCGCGTATGGCGTCCGGGAGCTGGAGATGCGCCTGCTGGTCGATGATCGCGCGGACCGAGAGCCAGGGGTGGGACTGCTGCAGTCTGAGCATCGTGTCGATGTCGTACAGGTCGAGGTCGGTGCGGGCGCCGTAGAACACCTCGACCGTGCGCCGTTCGCCGTGCTCGGCGACGTCCTCGACCAGCGCCTTGATGGGCGCTATGCCGGTGCCTCCACCCAGGCACAGCAGTCCGCTGTCGCTGGTGTGGTCGACGGTCATCGAACCGGCCGGCGGGCCCAGGCGGATGATGTCGCCGGGGCGGGCGCGGTGCACCAGGGCGTTCGAGACCCAGCCCGCGGGGACGGCCTTCACGTGGAAGGTCAGCAGCCCGTCGGAGCGGGCTGCCGACGCGAAGGAGTAGTGCCGCCAGATCCGCGGCCACCACGGCGTCTCCAGGCTCGTGTACTGCCCGGCGAGGAAGGGGTAGGGCTGGTCGGGGCGGACCGTCACGACCGCCACGTCCGGGGTCCGGAGATCGTGCGCGACGACCTCGGCGTACCACCAGGCCGGGGCGCGCAGTTCGTCCGCGGCCGCGGCGTCGATCATGACCTGCGAGATCGTCGTGTACGCCCGGATCCAGGCCGCCTCCATCTCCGCGTCCCAGATGCCGGAGGCGTACTTGCTCAGCGCGCCGATGAGGCACTCGCCGACGGCCGGGTAGTGCTCGGCCCTGGTGCCGTACTTGCGGTGACCGCGGCCGAGGTTCTGCAGATAGGCGACGAGGACCTCGGTGTTGTCGATGTGCTCGGCCGCCGTGAGGAGGGCTTTGAGCAGCCGGTCCCGCTGGGTGTCCATCGCGGCCGGGAACAGTGACCGCAGGTCGGGATGGCGGACGAAGAGCAGCGCGTAGAAGTACGAGGTGACCTTGTCGGCGATCGGTGCCACCTCGGCCATGGTCCGACGGATGAGAAGGGCATCCGGTGACGCACTCTCGGCCTGGACTTGGGCCCGGGGCTGCTGCTGTGGCGGCGTTGCGGGCGAGATGGATCGCTGGGAGGGCAGGCGCGGGTCGGCGCGGAGCGCCTCGGGGGCTATGCGCTCTGCTGCATGGGGCTGTACAGCAGCAGGCGTGGCGGCGGGTTCGGGCCTTGGGGTGGGCTGGGCGGGCGGCGCGGCCTGTGCGGCGTCCTCCGCAGGCCGATCCCTGTCCGTGTCCGTCGTGGTCCTGCCCATCGGGCGCATCGCGGCGAGGCGGCTGCCCTCGGCCGCTTCCCGCTCGTTGTCCGGAGTCGTCGGCGGCTGGTTGCGCGGCGTGAACCAGCCGCCGCCCCCTCCGCCGGAAGTGCCGTTGTCGGCCGATGTGGTGGTCGGAGCGTCCATGGTGTGCCTCGCCTCGAACATCTTTCGGTCGGTCTGCGCACTTCCCTCGGTCGGAAGGTGCCTGCTTTCCCCCGCAGACGGCTTGCTCGCCCCGTTTCATGCCGCGGCCAATGCGGACACAGTCAACCTGGATTCACGTTCCATACGGACAAGTAAGGCGAGAGTGTGACATTGGCCGCAGTGCTCTCACCGCAGCATCCCATCGCGCACGGAAGCCCGGCCGCATTACCGCAAATGCGGGTCTTCGATCTCTCCGTCCCGTTAGGCTGCGTCGCCCTGCCCTCGGCCCGCGCGGGATGCGTACGCCACGCCCCGGACACGAACCGGAGTCGACCATACCGGCCGCCGCTCCGATCACAAGTCCCCCCTACCTCCCTCACGAATGGGAGATGGGGCGAACTATGAATTCCTTCAATTACCGGGCGTGACGCACCAATTCATAGGCTTCCCACAGATCCCTGCCCATGTACGTGTGCGTCGCGAGACCGGACAGATGGCGGTCCGCATTGACTGCGACGGAGATCGGCACCACACCGAACAGATCCATGTCCGACATTGAGTCGCCATAGGCAATGCAGTCGGCCCGCGCCACCCCGAACTCCGCGCACAACCGGTCCGCGATCTCGACCTTGGCCGCGGCACTGAGAACTCCGGCCGGATCCACTGGCTCGGTGAACGGCACGGCGGGAAATCGGGACCCGAACGCCGCATGCGCGCCCCACTCAGTAAGCCGCTCGACGAAGAAGGAGGGCGAGAGCGATACGACGGCGCAGTAGTCGCCCGCCTGCCGGATCTCCGCCCAGACCTCGCGGATGCGCTCAAGCCATGGGGCACCTTCGAAGGCCGCCAGGACATGCGCCTCGGTGAGATCCGCCCAGAGCTCATACACCTGCGCCGCATAATCCGGCGGGCCGATGAGCCCCGCCGAGACCGCCTGATCGAGCGCCACTGTCTCGGCTTCCAGCCCCAGCTGCCGTGAGATCTCCACAGGGGCCGATGTCCCCTGCAGCAGCGTGCCGTCGAGGTCGAAGAGGTGAAGTCTCGCCATGGGGCCTGACGCTAGTGGACAGGTGACCGACTCCCGGAGTGGGACCACCCGATGCTCGGTGTTCGCCCATGTTTCACGTGAAACACCCAACTGCTGTCGGCGTGCTGTGCACTTGGCCACGACATGGCCAAAAGCTCCTCCTTCTCACCGGAAACAGGTGGACGGCGAGGGCACCCGTCGGACAGCCTGACCTGCGTGCCGACTCCTTCCCTCCAGTCTCTTCCCATTCGCCGGCTGACGCTTCGCGATCTCACCGCCTGCGCCGACTTGTCCGAGGACCGGGGGTGGCCACGCGAGGAGCACAAGTGGGGCCTCCTCCTCACTGCCGGGAAGGGATACGGCATCGACGACCCCGACGGCGGCCTCGTCAGCGCCTGTGTCGTCACCGAATACGGGCCGCAGGACCACCCCGCTCTCGGGGCCATCGGCATGGTGCTGGTCGCCGAACGGCACGTCCGTCAGGGCATCGGCCGCCACCTGATGCGCCACGTCGTCTCGGCGATGGGCACCACGCCGCTGACGCTGCACTCGACCCCATACGGTCGCCCGCTCTATGAGGAACTCGGCTTCAAGGTCACCGGCCGGGCCGACATGCTGTGCGGGCACTTCACTCCCCGCGGACCGGAGCCCGAAGTGGTCACGCGTGCGGCCACCGCCGAAGACCTCACCGCGATCCTCCGGCTCGACGAGGAGGTGTTCGGCGCCGACCGCACGCCCGTCATCACGCGGCTGCCCGCCTTCGCCGACCGCCTGCGCGTCGCCGAGGAGAACGGCCGGCTCATCGGCTACGCGGCGGCCTGGCCCAACATGGACACCCATGTCGTGGGCCCGCTGATCGCCCGGGACACGGAGACGGCAAAGGCGCTCATCGCCTCTCTCGCCGCCCACACCGATCGCCCCCTGCGCACCGACATCGACGTACGGCACGAAGAGCTGCTGACGTGGGCGAAGGAGCGAGGGCTGGCGTCTGTCGCCTTCAACGCGGTCATGACGTACGGGATCCCTGAACTGCCCGGCGACTGGACCAGGCGATTCGCTCCGCTGACGGTGGCGGCGGGCTGAGCCCTGTCGCCGGGGGCGCCTGTACGTAGGGTGCAGTCATGGGAGATCTTGAAATACGGCCCGCCACGGCGGACGACGTGGCCGCGATCGTGGCGATGCTCGCCGACGACTCCTTGGGCGCCCAGCGCGAGTCACCGGACGATCTGACGCCGTACCTGACCGCGCTGGAGCGCCTTGCGTCCGACCCGAACCAGCATCTGGTCGTCGCGGTGCGTGGGGGCCGTATCGTCGGCACGCTTCAGCTCACAATCATCCCCGGCCTGTCGCGCCGCGGTACCACCAGATCGATCATCGAGGGTGTCCGCGTCCACGCCGATGAGCGCGGCGGAGGCCTGGGCACGCACCTCATCGAGTGGGCGGTCGACGAATCCCGGCGCCAGGACTGCCAGTTGGTCCAGCTGACCTCCGACAACACCCGCACCGACGCCCACCGCTTCTACGAGCGGCTCGGCTTCACGGCCTCACACGTGGGTTTCAAGCTCCACCTGTGAGGCCTCGAAGGAAAGCGCCATGTTTCACGTGAAACAGGAGCCCTGCCTGGCGCCGACGACTAACCGATCCCCCGCCACCCGTCCGGGTCCACCCCGCCCGGCACAGAAGCCTCCTCGTCGTACGGCTGACGCGTGAACACGAACGACCCGAGGTCCAGATGTCTGACGGTCCCATCCGGGCGTCGTACGGCTCTCAGGAGCTCTCCGGCGTAGTAGCCCTCCAGTCCGGTCCAGGTCCCGTCGCCATACGCCCGGAAGCGCGAGCGGCGGCCGCTGCCGGACAGCGGCCCCAGCGAAACACCTCCGTCGGGCGCGAGCCGCAGGGTGAATGCGTATGTTCCCCAGTACCACGGTCCGGCCAACTCCAGTACGGGCGCGTCGACTTCGGGCAGCGGCCGCCATGGATCGGGAATGCGTGGCTCGGCCTCGGCGACAATCCGCACGAGATCGGCCCCGACGGTGGCCACCAGAGGACCGGACGTGCAGTTGGCCAATACCACTGCCGCGACGTCGTCCTCGACACCGATGGTGAGGTTCGCCAGAAAGCCCGGCAGCGACCCGGAGTGCCCGACGAGCAGGCGGCCGTCCCGGTGCTGGATCTGCAGCCCCAGGCCGTAGGTGACGCCGTCCACGAGGTCCGCGGCTTCGGCCGGCGCTGCGGGCGTCCGCATCTCTCTCACGGTCTCCGTGCTCAGCACTCGGTCGTCGCCCTGTGCCAGGAAGACGGCGAAACGTGCCAAGTCACCTGTGGTGGACCAGAGTTGACCGGCAGAGGCCATCTGTCCGAGGTCCTCGACGGGCTCGGGCAGCAGGACGTCGGCCCACGGGTGGACGGCCCAGCCACCCGCGTGGGGCGCCTGCGGGTGAGCACTCGTGCGGTCGAGGCCCAGAGGTTCGAGCACTTCACGCCGAAGTACCTCCTCCCACGGTGCCCCACGCAGCTTCTCGACGAGCGCGCCCAGCAAGGTATAACCGGGGTTGGAGTAGTGGAAGCGGCGGCCGACCGGATGCCGGAGAGGCTGCTCGCCCAGGACATCGGCGAGTTCGGGGCGCAGGGACCCCGGGGTGCGCTCCCACCAGGGCGCGGGCGACTCCGCCGCCAACCCGCTCGTGTGGGCGAGGAGGTCGGCGACGGTCGCCTCCCCCGCGCCGGTTCCCGGCAGGTGTTTCTCCAGCGGGTCACCGAGGTCGAGGGCGCCCTCGTCACGCAGTCGCAGCACGAGTACAGCGGTGAAGGTCTTGGTGATCGAGCCAATGCGGTACTGGACGTTCTCGTCCGGACCGTGCCCGTCCACCGAGGTCCGCGCACCGTGCCACACGGTCCGCCCTCCCCTTACGACCGCCGCGACCAGCGACGGCGCACGCCCTTCGGCCTGGGCCACGGCAATGCGGTGCAGCAGTGCCCGCCGCGTACCGGGGAGCAACTCTTGCTGAGGTGTCGTCATGCCCCCAGTCCATCCCGCGGGACGCTCGACCGTCGAGTTCATTTGTCCCGGGCCGGGAATCGGGCTGATCAGGTCTGCGCCATGTCCACGAACCGCGAGTAGTGGCCCTGGAAGGCGACCGTGATCGTCGCCGTCGGACCGTTTCGGTGCTTGGCCACGATCAGGTCGGCCTCGCCCGCGCGCGGCGACTCCTTCTCGTACGCGTCCTCGCGGTGCAGCAGGATGACCATGTCGGCGTCCTGCTCGATCGAGCCGGATTCACGCAGGTCGGAGACCATCGGCTTCTTGTCCGTGCGCTGCTCGGGACCACGGTTCAGCTGGGACAGCGCGATGACCGGCACTTCCAGTTCCTTGGCCAGGAGCTTGAGGTTACGGGACATGTCCGAGACCTCCTGCTGGCGGTTCTCGGCACGCTTGGAGCCGCCTGACTGCATCAGCTGGAGGTAGTCGATGACGACCAGTCTGATGTCGTTGCGCTGCTTGAGGCGGCGGCACTTGGCGCGGATCTCCATCATCGACAGGTTGGGAGAGTCGTCGATGAACAGCGGGGCGGCCGAGACGTCCGGCATCCGGCGGGCCAGGCGCGTCCAGTCCTCGTCGGTCATCGTGCCGGACCGCATGTGGTGCAGGGCCACGCGGGCCTCGGCGGACAGCAGGCGCATCGCGATCTCGTTGCGCCCCATCTCGAGGGAGAAGATGACGCTCGGAAGGTTGTGCTTGATCGAGGCGGCCCGGGCGAAGTCCAGCGCGAGCGTGGACTTACCCATCGCGGGACGAGCGGCGATGACGATCATCTGGCCCGGGTGCAGGCCGTTGGTGAGCGAGTCGAAGTCGGTGAAGCCCGTGGGCACACCGGTCATCTCGCCGGAGCGCGAGCCGATCGCCTCGATCTCGTCGAGCGCGCCCTCCATGATGTCGCCGAGCGGGAGGTAGTCCTCGCTGGTGCGCTGCTCGGTGACCGCGTAGATCTCGGCCTGGGCGCGGTTGACGATCTCGTCGACGTCGTCGTCGGCCGCGTATCCCATCTGGGTGATGCGGGTGCCGGCCTCGACCAGGCGGCGCAGGACCGCGCGCTCGTGCACGATCTCCGCGTAGTACTCGGCGTTGGCCGCCGTCGGCACGGTCTGGACGAGGGTGTGCAGATACGATGCGCCGCCGACCTTGTTGATCTCACCGCGCTTGGTGAGCTCGGCGGCGATCGTGATGGGGTCGGCCGGCTCGCCCTTGGCGTAGACGTCGAGGATCGCCTGGAAGATCGTCTCGTGCGCGGGCTTGTAGAAGTCGTGGCCCTTGAGGATCTCCACGACGTCCGCGATGGCGTCCTTGGACAGGAGCATGCCGCCGAGGACGGACTGTTCGGCATCGAGGTCCTGGGGCGGCACGCGCTCGAAGGACGTGCCCCCGCCGTCCCATTCGCCGTTCTCCCGGCCGCGGTCGTGCTGGTCGTCTCGGCCCCGGCCCCCGTCACCGCGCCGGCGGGAGGCAGGCAGACGATCACTTGGACCGCTGTCGGCCCACGGGTCGTCCAAGGGCTCGGAAATGCTCACCGAGCCACCTCCTCCCGTCCGCCGCCGAGCGGACCTAGCCATGCCTTCTTTTCTACGGCACGGCACTGACAAATGAGAGGCCCAACTCCGGTTACTGCGCGTCGGCTTTATGCTGCTTTCCCTTGCCGACAAACGGAGCGGGCGCCGGACCACGGTAGGCCTGTCGGCACCGTCAGCCAATCTGGTTATCCACAGGCCATGTGGACGACGGCCCGGATGCTGTGGAGAACTCCGCAAAACCTGTGCACGAGACGGTGGACAGCCCTGTGAACAAGCGCGCACCTCTTCCACTGAACCTACCCTGACCTGCTCTTTTCCCGTCCACCGGCTGTGCAGAAGAAAAACTTCCCCACTCGGACCAAGATCGCTTCGAACGGCGCACGAAAGAGCAGGCAACCAGACGGGAAGTAAGGGTCATAAAAGCTTTGCATCTCTTACCTGTGGACGATTAGATTGGTGCTCATGACACAGGCTCCCGCGACCTCCAAGGCCGCTCGGCGACTGCACGATCGAGAGATCGTCGCGCTGGCCGTGCCGGCCTTCGGCGCACTCGTAGCCGAGCCTCTCTTCGTCATGGCCGACAGCGCGATCGTCGGCCATCTCGGCACCGCACAACTCGCCGGACTCGGCGTCGCCTCGGCGCTCCTCACGACAGCAGTCAGCATCTTCGTCTTCCTGGCCTACGCCACTACGGCGGCCGTCGCCCGACGGGTCGGCGCCGGAGACCTCCAGGCCGCCATCCGCCAGGGCATGGACGGCATCTGGCTGGCACTGCTGCTCGGCGCCGCCGTCATCGCCGCCGTGCTGCCGACGGCGCCGACCATTGTGGAACTCTTCGGCGCGTCGGACACCGCAGCCCCCTACGCGATCACCTATCTGCGCATCTCGGCCCTCGGCATCCCGGCCATGCTCGTCGTGCTCGCCTCGACCGGTGTCCTGCGCGGCTTGCAGGACACCAAGACTCCGCTCTATGTTGCCGTCGCGGGCTTCGTCGCCAACGCCGCCCTCAACGCGGGCCTCGTCTACGGCGCCGACCTCGGCATCGCAGGCTCCGCCTGGGGCACCGTCATCGCGCAGTGCGGCATGGCAGTCGTCTACCTCACCGTGGTCGTCCGCGGGGCTCGCCGACACGGCACCTCGCTGCGTCCCGACGCAGCGGGTATCCGTGCCTCCGCACAAGCCGGCGTGCCCCTCCTGGTCCGCACTCTCTCGCTGCGAGCGATCCTGATGATCGCCACAGCCGTCGCCGCCCGCCTCGGCGACGCCGACATCGCGGCACACCAGATCATCCTGTCCCTGTGGAGCCTGCTCGCCTTCGCCCTCGACGCCATCGCCATCGCAGGTCAGGCCATCATCGGGCGCTACCTCGGCGCCGAGGACACCCAGGGCGCCCGCGACGCCTGCCGTCGCATGGTGCAGTGGGGAATCGCAGTGGGCGTCGTGCTCGGCGTGCTGGTGGTGATCGCCCGCCCGGTGTTCCTGCCTTTGTTCACCAGCGACACCGTGGTGAAGGACGCCGCGTTGCCCGCCCTTCTCGTGGTGGCTCTCTCCCAGCCGATCTGCGGCGTCGTCTTCGTCCTGGACGGCGTCCTGATGGGAGCAGGGGACGGGCCGTATCTTGCCTGGGCCATGGTGGTCACTCTGGCTGTCTTCGCCCCGCTGGCGTTGCTCGTCCCGGCACTCGGCGGCGGCCTCGCGGCGCTCTGGGGAGCGATGACACTGATGATGGCGGTGCGCATGCAGACCCTTTGGCTGCGGACCCGTTCAGGCCGCTGGATCGTCACGGGCGCCACCCGCTGACTGTTTCACGTGAAACTGGCGTTTCACGTGAAACATGCGCGGTTCCGTACCGAGGGGGAGCACGAAGAAGGGGCCGCACCCGCGATGAGTGCCGCCCCTTCTCTCAGCCGTTCAAGCCGAGCGCAGCGATCAGGCCGCGACGACCTCGATGTTGACCTTGGCGGCAACATCGGCGTGCAGACGCACGGACGTCTCGTGAGCGCCCAGCGTCTTGATCGGCGCGCCCAGCTCGATGCGGCGCTTGTCGACCTCGGGGCCACCGGAAGCCTTGATCGCGGAAGCGATGTCGGCCGGGGTGACGGAACCGAAGAGACGACCGGCGTCGCCGGAGCGGACGGCCAGACGGACCCTGACACCCTCGAGCTGGGCCTTCACAGCGTTGGCCTGCTCGATGGTCTGGATCTCGTGGATCTTGCGAGCGCGACGAATCTGCTCGACGTCCTTCTCGCCACCCTTGGTCCAGCGGATAGCGAACTTCCGCGGGATCAGGTAGTTGCGAGCGTAACCGTCCTTGACGTCGACGACGTCGCCCGCGGCACCGAGGCCGGAGACCTCGTGGGTGAGGATGATCTTCATGTCTCGGTCACCCTTCCCTTATCGCGCGGTGGACGTGTAGGGCAGCAGCGCCATCTCACGGCTGTTCTTGACGGCCGTGGCGACGTCACGCTGGTGCTGCGTGCAGTTGCCGGTCACGCGGCGGGCACGGATCTTGCCGCGGTCGGAAATGAACTTCCGCAGCATGTTCGTGTCCTTGTAGTCCACGTACTGGACCTTGTCCTTGCAGAAAGCGCAGACCTTCTTCTTCGGCTTGCGCACAGGCGGCTTCGCCATGGTGTATCTCCTGTGTGATCAAGAAGTGTGGGTACGACCCACCCTCGGCCCGAAGGCCTAGAAGGGGGGCTCGTCCGAGTAGCCGCCGCCCTGCTGGCCGCCGCCGGAGTTTCCACCCCAGCCGCCGCCACCGCCGCCGCCCTGGTTGCCACCGGCAGGAGCGCCGGTCGCCCACGGGTCGTCGGCGGGAGCGCCGCCGCCGCCCGGCTGGCCGCCGCCGGAGTTTCCACCCCAGCCGCTGCCACCCTGGCCGCCGCCACCGCCGCTGTAACCGCCCTGACCCTGCCCACCGCGGCCGGCGGTCTTGGTGACCTTGGCCGTGGCATTGCGCAGGCTGGCGCCGACTTCCTCGACGTCCAGTTCGTAGACCGTGCGCTTGACGCCCTCACGGTCCTCGTAGGACCGCTGCTTCAGCCGGCCCTGCACGATGACGCGCATGCCTCGCTGGAGCGACTCGGCGACGTTCTCCGCCGCCTGACGCCAGACCGAGCAGGTCAGGAAGAGGCTTTCGCCGTCCTTCCACTCGTTCGTCTGGCGGTCGAAGGTGCGGGGGGTGGACGCGACACGGAACTTCGCGACCGCCGCACCGGAAGGGGTGAAGCGCAGCTCGGGGTCGTCGACAAGATTGCCGACGACCGTGATGACGGTCTCGCCTGCCATGGGGAACCTCTCGGCGGGTTTGCTGCTGGCTGCTTTGGGTGCTGCTACTCGAATCCCGGGATCAACTGAGCCGACAGGCTCAGTGGGTCTCGGGGCGGAGGACCTTGGTCCGGAGGACCGACTCGTTCAGGTTCATCTGGCGGTCGAGCTCCTTGACGATCGCGGGCTCAGCCTGCAGATCGATGACCGAGTAGATGCCCTCGGGCTTCTTCTTGATCTCGTACGAGAGACGACGACGGCCCCAGGTGTCGACCTTCTCGACCTTCCCGTTGCCCTCACGGACGACGGAGAGGAAGTTCTCGATCAGGGGGGCGACAGCGCGCTCCTCCAGATCGGGGTCGAGGATGACCATCACCTCGTAGTGACGCATGTGGAACCCACCTCCTTTGGACTCAACGGCCACGGTCGTTCCGTGGCAGGAGGGTTGTGATGCGTATGCAACGGTATCGGCCGCCACTGACAATCGGGGGTCGACGAGCGACGTCCCCGGTCTGGCCTGGGCGGTTCCCTGGCGCTGCCTGGGCAGACACCGGTGCGGAGGGTACAGAGTACCCGCACACCCGCTTCCGGTTGAAATCCGGCCGCCTGGACAGTCAATCTGTACACATCGGGTGTGCATGGCGCTACGATGCGCCGTCTTCCGCAGGAGGTGCCCCATGGCACAGGCATTGCGACCCAACACCGTCGGAGGCCTTTTCGCCACGGACGGAAAACCCCACCCCATCCAGGACACACTGCTCGCGGTGACCCTGGTGCTGGGCGTGGTGGCGTTCGTGACGGGCTTCTTCGACAACCTGCACCTGCTCAGCTCCTGGGCGGGCCTGATGGGCATCGCCACCGGTGCGTACGGCCAGTGGATCTCGGAGACCACCCGCGAGCGCTTCGGACTCATCCTGGGTCTCGGCGCCTCGGCGGTCGGCTTCTTCCTCGGCATGGCGCACGGCGGCCTTTTCGGTGGGGTCATCGGCTGACGCCAGGGACACCGTCCTCCGAACTCCAGACAAAGCACGACGGAACGCCTCGGCGGCCGACAGGCCGGGGTGCAGGTTCCATATGCCCAGTCGGGGCGCTCGTCAGGCGCAGTAGGCTTCGGCGCGAGAGCCGGAGCCCCTGTACCCATGGGGACACACCAGCCCGAGGAGCGCCCCGAATGAGCCTGACCCTGAGGACGATCAGCCGTGAGCAGCATCTGGCATACATCCAGAGCCTGCCCTCGGCGAGCCACATGCAGGTTCCGGCCTGGGCCGACGTCAAGGCGGAATGGCGCTCCGAGAGCCTCGGTTGGTTCGACGAACGCACTGGCGAGATCGTCGGTGCGGGCCTCGTCCTCTACCGTCAACTGCCCAAGATCAAGCGCTACTTGGCCTATTTGCCCGAGGGCCCGGTCATCAACTGGTTCGCGCCCAATCTGACCGAGTGGCTGGAACCGATGCTCGCGCACCTCAAGCAACAGGGCGCCTTCTCGGTGAAGATGGGCCCGCCGGTGATCATCCGGCGCTGGGAGGCCACCTCCATCAAGGCGGGCATCCAGAACCCGGACGTGAAGCGCCTGCGCGACATCGAGGCCGACTTCATCGAGCCGCGCGCCTTCGAGGTGGCCGACAAGCTGCGCCGCATGGGCTGGCAGCAGGGCGAGGACGGCGGCGCGGGTTTTGGCGACGTCCAGCCGCGCTACGTCTACCAGGTACCGCTGGCCAACCGGTCCCTTGAAGAGGTCCATAAGAACTTCAACCAGCTGTGGCGCCGCAACATCAAGAAGGCCGAGAAGGCCGGTGTCGAGGTCGTCCAGGGCGGCTACCAGGACCTCGATGAATGGCAGCGGCTGTACGAGATCACGGCTGTGCGCGACCACTTCCGGCCCCGCCCGCTGTCGTACTTCCAGCGCATGTGGACGGCCCTCAACACCGAGGACCCCAACCGCATGCGGCTGTACTTCGCCCGGCACAACGGCGTGAATCTGTCGGCGGCGACCATGCTGATCGTCGGCGGGCACGTCTGGTACTCCTACGGCGCCTCCGACAACATCGGCCGTGAGGTCCGGCCCTCGAACGCGATGCAGTGGCGGATGCTGCGCGACGCCTACGCGCTCGGCGCGACCGTCTACGACCTGCGCGGCATCTCCGACTCGCTGGACGAGACCGATCACCTCTTCGGCCTGATCCAGTTCAAGGTGGGCACCGGCGGGCAGGCCGCCGAGTACCTCGGCGAATGGGACTTCCCGCTCAACAAGCTGCTCCACAAGGCGCTCGACATCTACATGTCGCGCCGCTGAGCCCCGTCGGCCCCGGCCGTTTGCTTCGATAGCTCCGAACGCTTCCATATCTCTGATACACCGCAGCCACGAGAAAGGTTCCAGGTCCGGCCATGGCGCTCACGCTCTACGTCGACACCGCGCGCTGGCGGGCGCATCACAAGCACGTGCAGGAGCAGTTCCCGGGGCTCGTCCCGGTCTGCAAGGGCAACGGCTACGGCTTCGGGCACGAGCGGCTGGCGGAGGAGGCCACCCGTCTGGGGTCCGACATCCTGGCCGTCGGCACGACGTACGAGGCCGCGCGGATCAAGGACTTCTTCGGCGGTGACCTGCTGGTGCTGACGCCGTACCGGCGCGGCGAGGAGCCCGTCCCGCTGCCCGACCGGGTCATCCGCTCCGTGTCGTCGGTGGACGGCGTGTACGGCCTGGTGGGCGCCCGCGTGGTCATCGAGGTGATGTCCTCGATGAAGCGGCACGGCATCAGCGCCCAGGACCTGCCGCAGCTGCACGCCGCCATAGAGAACGTCCGCCTGGAGGGCTTCGCCATCCACCTGCCGCTGGACCGCACGGACGGCTCGGACGCCGTCGAGGAGGTCATCGGCTGGATGGACCACCTGCGCGCGGCCCGGCTGCCGCTGCACACGATGTTCGTCAGCCACCTGAAGGCCGACGAACTCCACCGGCTGCAGCAGCAGTTCCCGCAGACCCGTTTCCGCGCCCGCATCGGCACGCGGCTGTGGCTGGGGGACCACGAGGCCACCGAGTACCGCGGGGCGGTCCTGGACGTCACGCGCGTCGCCAAGGGCGACCGCTTTGGCTACCGCCAGCAGAAGGCGGCCTCGGACGGCTTCCTGGTGGTCGTGGCGGGCGGTACGTCGCACGGAGTGGGTCTGGAGGCCCCGAAGGCGCTGCACGGCGTCATGCCGCGCGCCAAGGGCGTCGCCCGGGCCGGCCTCGCCACGGTGAACCGGAACCTTTCTCCGTTCGTCTGGGGCGGCAAGCAGCGCTGGTTCGCGGAGCCGCCCCACATGCAGGTCTCCATCCTGTTCGTGCCGACGGACGCACCCGAACCGAAGGTGGGCGAGGAGCTGGTGGCCCATCTGCGGCACACCACCACGCAGTTCGATCGCATCGTCGACCGCTGAGCGAGGCGACAGACGACCGAAAGGCCGTACACGGACTCTCCCGTGTACGGCCTTTCGCATGAGTCGATCTGGGGCTACGCGGGTCGTCCACGGTCGCCCGCAATCTGTTCGCTCAGAGCGAACGGTCCGTGGAGGATGGCGTTCCACGACTGCCCCACTCCACCTGCGGCCCGTCGAAGTAGGCCGCGTGCCGCGGCGGATGGGCCGCCGCGCCGAGGGCGAAGACGTCCTCCGCGCCGTCCAGCACACCCCCTGACGGGTCGTCGTCGCCGGCTCGGCGCACCGGATCCCGCTCCGGCATGAGGATGTCGCGGACGACCACGGCGCACAGGTACAGAGTCCCCACCACGTGCACGCCGATGACCCACTGATAGCCGACCTGCGGCAGACCCTTGTGAGCGTCCCCGCTGGTCGTGTACGCGAGGTACAGCCAGATACCCAGGAAGTACGCGACCTCGCACGCCTGCCAGATCAGGAAGTCCCGCCACTTCGGCCGGGCCAGCACGGCGAGCGGGACCAGCCACAGGACGTACTGCGGCGAGTAGACCTTGTTGGTGATGATGAACGCCGCGACGATCAGGAAAGCGAGCTGGGCGAAGCGCGGGCGGCGCGGAGCGGTCATCGTCAGCACCGCAATGCCCACACAGCACAGGACCACCAGCGCCGTGGCCAGGTTGTTGACGGTGTCGGTGCTGAGCGGGTCGGTCGAGTGCTGGGCCATGATCAGCCAGAAGGACCCGAAGTCCACGCCCCGGTCGTGGCTGAACTTGTAGAACTGCGACCAGCCGTCCCAGGCGAAGAGCATCACCGGCAGGTTCACGGCGAACCAGGCGACGGCCGTTCCTCCCAGAGCTTTTCCGAAGTCCCGCCATTTCCCCGCACGCCAGCACAGCAGGAGCAGCGGGCCGAGTAGGAAGACGGGGTAGAGCTTGGCGGCCGTGGCAAGCCCCAGAAGGACTCCGAAGGCAAGTGAGCGGCCCCGGGCCCACATCAGCATCGCCGCGGCCGTCAGAGCGACCGCCAGCAGGTCCCAGTTGATGGTGGCGGTCAGCGCGAAGGCGGGCGCCAGGGCGACCAGCAGTCCGTCCCAGGGGCGCCGGGCGTGCGTACGGGTCACACAGACCGCGATGACGGCCGCGCACGCCATCAGCATCCCGGCGTTGACCATCCAGTACCACTGCTCCTGGTCCTGGATGCTGCCGCTGCCCGGCGTGAGCCAGGCGGCCACCTCCATGAACACGCCGGTCAGTACCGGGTATTCGAGGTACGGCATGTCACCGGAGAGCTTGTCGAAGTACGGCACAAGCCCGTCGGCGAAACCGCGCCCCTGATAGAGGTGCGGGATGTCCGAGTAGCACGCCTTCGTGTACTGGGAACTGGCGCCGAAGAACCAGGCGCCGTTGTAGCAGGGCGCCTTCTGGATCAGTCCGAGGGCGAACATGCCGATCGCCACGAGCGCGACGACCCGGACGGGAGTCCACCAGGACGTCCCGAGCAGGGCGCGCCGCCCTACGGGGCCGCCGATCAGCTCGCTGCCGGACGCGGCGACCTCGTCGTCCTTGGTCGGCCGCACCGGGTCCGGTTCGTGCACGCTCGCTTGCGTCGATTCTGCGCTGGGCATGCCGCACATCCTGCCGTACGTGTCTAGGAATACGACGGGGGCCGCCACAACCACTCAGGTGCGGCGGCCCCCGTTTCACGTGAAACATCGACATGTTTCACGTGAAACACCCGTGCCGGGCGTTTTGACAGCTAACCGGTCGGGCCTCCGAAGATGCCTCCGTTGCCATTGCCTCTGCTGTTTCCGCTCGACTCCGTGGCCGTCGGTGTCGAGGTCACGCCCCCGTCCGTGCCGCCGGTGTCTGTACCGCCGGTGTCCGTGCACTGCCAGCTGAACTTGCAGGACTCACTCGTCGAGGGCGTCGGACTCGTCAATGTCTCGCTCGGCGTCGGCGTCGGCGTCGGACTCGTCAGCGTCTCGCTGGGCGTCGGAGTAGGCGTCGGGGTCGGCACATCGTTGACGACCTCACCGATGGGCTCCGGGGTGTTGAACTTCAGCGCCTCCTGACCCTTCAGCGCCTCTTCCATGTAGTCGTGCCAGATCTCGGACGGGAACGAAGCACCGTGGATCTTCTCCTGGCCACCGGTTCCGTACATCTCCAGGAAGGTGCGGTTCTTCTTGGTCTCGTCGTCGTCGTACCGGAACATCGTGATCGACGTGGACAGCTGCGGGGTGTAGCCCACGAACCAGGCGGACTTGTTGCCGTCGGTGGTACCGGTCTTGCCGGCCACCTCACGGCCAGGCAGCTGGGCGTTGGTACCCGTACCCTTCTCGACCACCGTCCTCAGCACGTCGGTGACGTTGTCGGCGACCTTCGGCGTGAACGCCTCCACGGGCTTGTCCGCATGCGTGAAGAGCGTGCCGTCCTTGCTCGTGACCTTCGAGACGGAGAACGGATCACGCCGCTGGCCGCTGGACGCGAAGGTGGCGTACGCCCCCGCCATGCGGATCGCGCTGGGGTCTGAGATACCGATGGAGAAGGACGGGTAATTGGTACCGGCCAGGCTGTTCTCCTTGAGGCCGGCGTCAATGGCCGCCTCCTTGACCTTGTCCAGCCCGACGTCCATGCCGAGCTGCACGTAGGCGGAGTTCACCGACTCCCTCATCGCCTCGCGGAGGTCGATCTGGTACTTGGGCGGACTGCCGTACGACTCGTTACCGTCGTTGGTCTGCAGCCACTCCTCGCCCTTCTCGTTCTTCCAGATCGTCTTGTCGTAGTCCTCGATCTTGAGCTTGTTCTTACCGCTGTACAAGCTCTTCGGGGAGACCTGGGTGCGCTCGTCCTGCGCCTGCTCCGGGCCGAGGCTCTTGTCCCGCACACCCCACTTCATCGCCGCCGCGAGCACGAACGGCTTGAAGGTAGAACCGACCTGGGCACCGGTCACATCGGCGTTGTTGGTGAAGTGCTTGGTCGCGTCCTCACCGCCGTAGATGGCCTTGATGGCGCCGCTTCTCGGATCCACGGAAGCGCCGCCGAACTGGACGTGCGTGTCCGTCTTCGGGCGTTGCTTGGGCTTGATGTTCTTCTTCTGGACGTTCTTGACGGAGGCCTCGAGCTCCTTGACCTTCGTCTTGTCGAAGGTCGTATAGATCGAGTAGCCGCCCTGCTGCAGCTGATCGGCGGTAAGGACCTTGTTGCTGATCAGATACGCCTTCGCCAGGTCGACGAGGTAGCCCACCTGGCCGCTCAGCTCGTTGTTCGCGCGCGGGTTCTGCGATGCAGGAAGTTTGGTGAACTTGGCTCGTTCCGTGGCGCTCAGATGGCCGTACTCGACCATCTTGTCCAGGGTGTTCTGCATCTGCACCAGGGCCCGCCGCTGGTTGGCCTGGGGCGTGGCGGACTGGTCGAGGGACGTCGCACCCGCCGGGTCGTAGTAGGTGGCGCCCTTGAGCATCGCCGCCAGGAAGGCACACTGCCCCGCGTTCAGGTCGACAGCGTCCTCGTTGAAGTACGCCCGCGCGGCCGCCTGGATTCCGTAGGCCCCTCGGCCGTAGTACGCGGAGTTCAGGTAGCCGGCCATGATCTCGTCCTTCGACTTGGTGGCGCCCACCTTGATCGAGACGAAGATCTCCTTGAACTTGCGCGAGACGGTCTGCGACTGGTCGTCCAGCATCGCGTTCTTCACGTACTGCTGCGTGATGGTGGAACCACCCTGGGTCTCACCGCCCCTGGCCATGTTGAAGACGGCGCGGGCGATGCCCTTCGGGTCGATGCCGCTGTCGGTCTCGAAAGTCTTGTTCTCCTGCGAGATGACGGCGTACTGCATGTTCTTGGGGATCTGCGAGAGGTTGACGATCTGGCGGTTCGTCTCGCCACCCGTGGCGACCATCTCGGTGTTGTTGGACCAGTAGAAGACGTTGTTCTGCGCCTTCGCGGTCTTCGCGAGGTCCGGTACACCCACCATGGCGTAGGCGATGCCTGCGACGGCCACCATGCTGCCGAAGAACGCGATGAAGAGTCCGGTCACCAGCTTCCACGACGGCAACCAGCGCGCGGCGCCGTACTTGTCCGCGCGCGGATAGTCGATGATCCGCTTCCTGCCGGGAGGCGCCGTGCGCCCTCTGCCCCGCCCCGGCCCGTTCGGGCCGCCGGGTCCACCGCGTCCACCCGCGCGGCCGGGTTCGGCCGCTCTGCGGCGGCCTCCTGCGTTTCTCTGTGCCGCGCGGCGGGCTTCGGCGCGGCCGCCGTACTGCCGTTCCTCGTCAATCGCCCCCTGTCCCAGCCCGTAATCGGCCGGAGACCCGGTGGCGCCTCGCGGTGCCGCACGGCGGCCGGAGGCCGAGCCGGACTGGCCGCGTCGGGCCGCGGCACGTCCGCCTCCCTGCGGCTGCGGCGGTTTGCGACGGTGCTCGCTCATCGAACGACTACTCCTCGGGCAGGCGCACCTTTGCGCGCCTGGAAACGGCGGCTGGTTTCCGGTCCCCCCGAAGTACGGATGTGGTCGATGCCTCATTCACCCGTACCGCACCGAGGACCGTGACGCCCCCTCGCGTCACTTGGCTCCCGGTGGTGTGCATGGCGCACAGACTACGCACCGTCAAAACCCTCCGAGCCCCGAAGTTCACCGCAAATCAGGCAACTTGCCTCTGATGAATAAGTGATGTGATCCCGTTCACCGTCTCCCCACTTGTCGCATCCGGAAGGCCGTTCTATCGTCGTGATGTATCGAGTCGATACATCGGAGCGACATAAGGGCGAGGAGGCGAGCGGATGAGCCGGCGTTCAGGGATCCTCGAGTTCGCCGTACTCGGCCTGCTCCGCGAGTCCCCGATGCACGGCTATGAGCTGCGCAAGCGACTCAACACGTCACTGGGCGTGTTCCGTGCGTTCAGCTACGGGACGCTCTACCCCTGCCTCAAGACGCTGGTCGCCAACGGCTGGTTGATCGAGGAGCCGGGGCACACCACCGAGGACGCCCTCGCAGCACCACTCGCAGGGCGTCGCGCCAAGATCGTCTACCGGTTGACGGCGGAAGGTAAGGAGCACTTCGAGGAGCTGCTCTCGCAGACGGGCCCCGACGCGTACGAGGACGAGCACTTCGCCGCCCGCTTCGCCTTCTTCGGGCAGACGTCACGCGACGTACGCATGCGCGTGCTCGAGGGTCGCCGCAGCCGGCTGGAGGAGCGTCTGGAGAAGATGAGCTCCTCCCTGGCACGCACTAGGGAGCGCCTCGACGATTACACGCTTGAGCTTCAGCGCCACGGGATGGAGTCCGTGGAGCGCGAAGTGCGCTGGCTGAACGAGCTCATCGAAAGCGAGCGGGCGGGCCGGGACCTGAAAGGCCCCGCCCACGGAGAACCCGCTCGCGACACCACAGAGGGAGCGCCGGGCGTCCTGCCCCGGCCCGGGGACACCCCCCGGCCGGATACGCCCGGCGACACCGCCACGTGAGGTCCCTGCCAGGGCCTCACTCGTACACACAGGGAGCAACCGGAATGGGTTCGGTTCGCGTAGCCATCGTCGGCGTGGGCAACTGCGCCGCGTCGCTGGTGCAGGGAGTCGAGTACTACAAGGACGCCGACCCGGCGTCCAGGGTCCCCGGCCTGATGCACGTCCAGTTCGGCGACTACCACGTCAGTGACGTGGAGTTCGTCGCCGCGTTCGACGTCGACGCGAAGAAGGTCGGCCTCGACCTCGCGGACGCCATCGGCGCCTCCGAGAACAACACCATCAAGATCTGCGACGTGCCGAACAGCGGCGTGACCGTCCAGCGCGGCCACACCCTCGACGGCCTCGGCAAGTACTACCGCGAGACCATCGAGGAGTCCCCCGAGGCTCCGGTCGACGTCGTCCAGATCCTCAAGGACAAGCAGGTCGACGTCCTCGTCTGCTACCTGCCCGTCGGTTCCGAGGACGCGGCGAAGTTCTACGCCCAGTGCGCCATCGACGCCAAGGTCGCCTTCGTCAACGCCCTTCCGGTCTTCATCGCCGGCACCAAGGAGTGGGCGGACAAGTTCGCCGAGGCAGGCGTCCCGATCGTCGGTGACGACATCAAGTCCCAGGTCGGCGCCACCATCACGCACCGCGTCATGGCGAAGCTGTTCGAGGACCGCGGCGTCGTCCTGGACCGCACGATGCAGCTGAACGTCGGCGGCAACATGGACTTCAAGAACATGCTCGAGCGCGAGCGCCTGGAGTCCAAGAAGATCTCCAAGACGCAGGCCGTCACCTCGCAGATCCCCGACCGGGACCTCGGCGCGAAGAACGTCCACATCGGCCCGTCGGACTACGTGCAGTGGCTCGACGACCGCAAGTGGGCCTACGTCCGCCTCGAGGGCCGTGCCTTCGGCGACGTCCCGCTGAGCCTGGAGTACAAGCTCGAGGTCTGGGACTCCCCGAACTCGGCCGGTGTCATCATCGACGCCGTGCGCGCCGCGAAGATCGCCAAGGACCGCGGCATCGGCGGCCCGATCCTCTCCGCGTCGAGCTACTTCATGAAGTCCCCGCCGGTCCAGTACTTCGACGACCAGGCCCGCGAGAACGTCGAGAAGTTCATCAAGGGCGAGGTCGAGCGCTAGACGCCGGCACAACTGCTCCTGCCAGGGCGTCGAGGGTCCCCGGGTCGCGCGACCCGGGGACCCTCCCCGTATGTGAGGCTGTGCCCATGGCCGTCGTCCGTGACCTGCGCACCCTCCTGCGCTTCGCGAACTTCCGGCGCCTGCTCGCCGTGCGCCTGCTCTCCCAGGGCGCCGACGGCGTCTACCAGGTCGCGCTCGCCGCCTACGTCGTCTTCTCACCGGAGAAACAGACCTCGGCCACCGCGATCGCCTCCGCGATGGCGGTCCTGCTGCTTCCCTACTCGCTGGTGGGCCCCTTCGCCGGCGTCCTCCTGGACCGCTGGCGCCGCCGCCAGGTCTTCCTCTACGGCAATTTGCTGCGCGCCGTGCTGGCGTCGGGCACGGCCGTCCTGATCCTCAGTCACGTCCCGGACTGGCTCTTCTACGTCTCCGCGCTGTGCGTCACCGCCGTCAACCGATTCGTCCTCGCGGGACTGTCCGCAGCACTGCCTCGCGTGGTCGACGCCGAGCGCCTCGTGATGGCCAACTCCCTTTCCCCGACCGCCGGTACGCTCGCCGCGACCGCGGGCGGCGGCCTCGCCTTCGTCGTACGGCTCGTGGTGGCCGACTCGGACGCCGCCGTGGTGCTGCTCGGCGCGGTTCTGTACCTGTGCGCGGGGCTCGCGTCGCTCCGTCTCGCGCCGGAACAGCTGGGACCGGACCCCGAGTTGGTGCGCCCCCGGCTGGCAGCAGCGCTCTCCGGCACCGCACACGACCTGATGGCAGGTGTACGCCATCTCGCCGCACCGCCGCGCCGGGAGGCCGCCTGGGCGCTCGTCACGATGACCCTGATGCGGTTCTGCTACGGCGCCCTGCTGGTCATGCTGCTGATGCTGTGCCGGTACTCGTTCTCCTCGAACGCGGACGACGGACTGCGCCTGCTCGGGGTCGCGTTGGGGACTTCCGCCGCGGGCTTCTTCGCTGCCGCAGTGGTGACGCCCTGGGCCGCGGGACGGCTCGGGCCGGGGCGCTGGATAGTCGTGTGCGCGGCGTCCGCCGCGGTCCTGGTGCCCGCCCTCGGTCTCCCGTTCGCCACCGCCCCGATGCTGGTCGCGACGTTCATCCTCGGCCTGACCACCCAGGGCGCGAAGATCGCGACGGACACGGTCGTGCAGTCCTCCGTGGAAGACGGCTTCCGGGGCCGGATCTTCTCCGTCTACGACGTGCTGTTCAACATGTCCTTCGTCGGCGCCGCCGCGGTAGCCGCCCTGATACTCCCGCCGGACGGCCGCTCGGTGACGCTGGTGGTCACAGTCGCCGTTGTCTACGGGGCGGTTGCTGGGACTATGGCCCGCTTTGAGCATCGGTAAGTGTCACATCAAAGCCACAGAGTCCCCCTGGGTTGCAGGCCTGTCAGTGGGTGCCGGTAACTTACGTGCGTCTTACGCGCCTCTTATGTCGCGCCACTCACCCAACTGTTCTAGGGGGAACCCAAGTGACTACTCCGCCGCCCCAGGGCCAGAACCCGTTCGCGCAGGGCCAGCAGCCCTACGGCCAGCCCCAGGGCCAGGCCCCGTACCCGCCCCAGGGCGGCTACCCGCAGCAGCCGGGCCAGCCCGGGTTCCCCCAGCAGGGCGCCGCTCCGTACGCTCCGGTTCCGCCGCAGCGTCCGAAGCGTGGCATCAAGCAGTACCTGCGCATCGGAATCGTCGTCGTTGCCCTCATAGCCGCGGCCGTCGGCTGGTTCGCGAGCCGTCACGACCCCGACACCGCCAAGGTCGGCGACTGCATGAGCATCAGCAACCCGGACAACGCCACCGACCCGGGCCTCAAGGTCGTGGACTGCAGCAGCTCGAAGGCCAAGTACAAGGTCGCCCAGAAGAAGAGCGACGACTCCGGCTGCGACCGGACCAAGTACGCCGAGTACACCGAGACCGGTAAGAGCGACTTCACCCTCTGCCTGTCGGAGTACTCCGCCAAGTAAGAGCTTCACTCACGCTTGAGGGGCGGTGTTTCACGTGAAACACCGCCCCTTAGCGCGTCCGGGCCATGTTTCACGTGAAACATGGCCCCCATTCCCCACCCTCAGCTCTGCTCGGCCCACCACTCCTTGAGGGCAGCCACCGCGGCATCGTGCTCCATCGGCCCGTTCTCCAGGCGCAGTTCCAGCATCTGCTGGTACGCCCGGCCGACGGCCGGGCCAGGGCCGACACCCAGGATCTCCATGATCTGGTTGCCGTCGAGATCCGGGCGGATCGCGTCCAGCTCCTCCTGCTCCTGGAGTTGAGCGATGCGCTCCTCCAGACCGTCGTACGCCCGCGACAGCGCCGCCGCCTTGCGCTTGTTCCGCGTCGTGCAGTCCGAGCGGGTCAGCTTGTGGAGACGGTCGAGGAGCGGGCCGGCGTCACGGACGTAGCGGCGGACCGCCGAGTCCGTCCACTCGCCGGTGCCGTAGCCGTGGAAGCGCAGGTGGAGTTCGACCAGACGCGAGACGTCCTTCACCAGTTCGTTGGAGTACTTGAGCGCCGTCATGCGCTTCTTGGTCATCTTCGCGCCGACCACCTCGTGGTGGTGGAACGAGACCCGGCCGTCCTCCTCGAAGCGGCGCGTGCGGGGCTTGCCGATGTCGTGCAGTAGCGCGGCCAGACGAAGAGTCAGGTCGGGGCCGTTCCCCTCCAGCTCGATCGCCTGCTCCAGGACGATCAGCGTGTGCTCGTAGACGTCCTTGTGCCGGTGGTGCTCGTCGCGCTCCAACCGCAGGGCCGGCAGCTCGGGCAGCACATGCTCGGCGATCCCGCTGTCGACGAGCAGCGTCAGACCCTTGCGCGGGTTCTCGGAAAGAATGAGCTTGTTGAGTTCGTCCCGCACCCGCTCGGCCGAGACGATCTCGATACGCCCGCCCATCTCCTTCATGGCCGTCACGACCTCGGGGGCCACCTCGAAGTCGAGCTGCCCGGCGAACCGTGCGGCGCGCATCATGCGCAGCGGATCATCGGAGAAGGACGCCTCGGGAGTGCCCGGGGTACGCAGAACACGCGCAGCGAGGTCGTCCCGCCCGCCGTGCGGGTCGATGAACTTCTTCTCCGGGAGAGCGACAGCCATCGCGTTGACAGTGAAGTCACGCCGGACGAGGTCTTCCTCGATGGAGTCGCCGTACGACACCTCGGGCTTGCGCGAGGTCCGGTCGTAGGCCTCCGACCGGTAGGTCGTCACCTCGATCTGGTAGCCGTCCTTCTGGGCCCCGACCGTCCCGAAGGCGATGCCGACCTCCCACACGGCGTCCGCCCACGGTCGGACGATCTTGAGGACGTCCTCGGGGCGGGCCTCGGTCGTGAAGTCGAGGTCGTTGCCGAGCCGGCCGAGCAACGCGTCCCGGACCGAGCCGCCGACCAAGGCGAGTGAGAACCCGGCCTCCTGAAAACGGCGGGCGAGGTCGTCGGCGACAGGGGCGACCCGCAGCGATTCACTCGGCACGCGGTGCGGCTCCTGGCTCAGGGCACTGAGGCTGGCTTCGTTGGCGTTCGGCACAACAGAAGAGGGTACGTGGCCCCGGCGACCGCGAGCGCCTCCCTTAAATGTGCACGGACACCTCCTTGGATACGAGTACAAGGCCAGCCTCTCGGGCGTACGGTGGCGCTCCTCTTTATACGTGCACATACAGGACAGCTATGCCTTGTTCCCCGATCTTGTGGAGCGGTCCGCGGCACTTCCCCTCAGCGCGCATCGTTACCATGCGTGGACGCACATTCCGACGACCACTGACGACGACGAGGGACGGGCGAGCGCGTGGCCGAGGCGGCAGACTTCCTGGGGACGAATCCCTCACCTGCCCGCCGGTGGCTGCGGCGCACCGGAGCACTGCTTGCCGGGGCGCCTCTGCTGGCCGGCCTCCTCCAGCTGCCCTCCGCCGCTTCCGCGGGCGCGGCCGGTCAGACCTCGTTGAAGGAAGCCTCCAGCTCGGGCTCGGTGTCCGTCGCCCTGGACTCGCTCAGCCCCGGCGTCCCCACGGACGGGGACACGCTCACCGTGTCGGGCACAGTGACCAACAACGGCAAGCAGACGGTCACCGGCGCCCACGTGGGACTACGGGTGGGCCCGGAGCTCAACACGCGCTCGGCCGTCGATGACACTGCCAAGGCCAATGACAGCGTCCAGGGCGCGACCGGCGCGGAGGTCGGCGGCAAGTACGTCGAGAAGTTCTCCAAGCTCACTCCAGGGGTCGCCGAGCACTTCAGCATCTCCGTGCCGGTCGACAAGCTGGACCTCGGCGACGACGGGGTCTACCAGTTCGCCGTCGCGCTGTCCGGCCAGACGTCCGCGCAGCCGTGGAACCAGGTCCTCGGCATCGAGCGCACCTTCCTGCCGTGGCAGCCCGACGAGGCCGACACGAAGACGAAGACGACGTTCCTGTGGCCGCTCATCTCCACCGTCCACATGACGGCCGAGACGGGGCCGAACGATCAGCAGACTCCCGTCTTCCTCAACGACGACCTCGCCAAGGAGATCTCCCCGGGCGGCCGCCTGGACGAGATGCTGTCCCTGGGCAAGAACCTCGACGTCACATGGGTGGTCGACCCGGACCTGCTGGCCTCCGTCGACGCGATGACCCGCAGCTATCGGGTCCGGGGCGACAACGGCACCACCACGGCGGGCACGCACCAGGCAGTCGCCAAGCAGTGGCTCGCCGAGCTGCAGAACGCGGTGGCGGACCAGGAGGTCGTCGCCCTGCCCTTCGCCGACCCGGACCTGGCCTCCCTCGCCCACAACGGCACGAGCGTCACCGGCTCCCTGAGTCACCTGAAGGAAGCCACGGACGTCGTCGCCAACACGGTGGAGCCGATCCTCCATGTGAAGCCGAACACGGACTTCGCCTGGCCGGTGGACGGCGCCGTCGACCCCTCCATCGTCAAGGTCGCCACCTCAGCCGGCGCCGACCAGGTGATCGCGCGCAGCGACAGCCTCCAGGAGACCGGCGGCCTGTCCTACACCCCCTCCGCGGCCCGCCCGATCGGCGGCGGCACCACGGCTGTGGTCGCGGACGCCCGCCTGTCCACGGCGTTCCAGGGAGACCTCACTAGGGCATCTGCCGGCACTCTCGCCGTGCAGCAGTTCCTCGCCCAGAGCCTGGAGCTCAACCTCCAGACGAACAAGCAGCGCAGCATTGTCGTCGCCCCGCAGCGCATGCCGACGACCCGCCAGGCGCAGACGATGGCCGACGCGCTGACGGCACTCCAGGGCAGCAACTGGTCCGAGTCCCAGAAGCTCACGTCGGCCGCCAAGGCCAAGCCGGACCCGGGCGCCACGACGAAGGTGCCGTCGACGTCCGCGTACCCCTCCTCACTGCGCAAGCAGGAGCTGCCGCGCTCGGCCTTCGAGAAGATCGCGACCACACAGGACAAGCTCGACAACTTCACGGTGATCCTCTCGGACGAGTCCCGGGTGGTGACCCCCTTCGGGCGGGCCATGAACCGCGGGATGTCCACGTCGTGGCGCGGCCGCGCCACCGAGGCGCAGAACTTCCGCAGCGGCGTCGAGACCCACCTCAGCGAACTGACGGACCAGGTCAAGCTGATCGACAAGTCCGACACCAAGCTGTCCGGGCGCAGCGCCACAATCCCGGTGACGGTCCAGAACAACCTGGTGCAGGGCGTCGATCACCTGGTGCTGCGCCTCACCTCGACGAGCCCCACCCGCCTCCAGATCGGCGGCCATGCCTACGACGAACAGCCCGTCTCGGTCTCCGGCGGGCACAGCCAGACGGTGAAGTTCACCACGTCGGCCAAGGCCAACGGCCAGGCGACAGTGGTCGCCCAGCTGTACACGGAGGACGGCCAGGAGTACGGCGACCCCGTCACCTTCGACGTCAAGGTCACCGAGTTCACGGCCACCGTGATGCTGGTCATCGGCGGCGGCTTCCTGCTGCTCGTCCTCGCCGGCTTCCGCATGTACACGCAGCGCAAGCGGGCGGCCGCCCGTGAGGCCGAGGACAACGGCCCCGACGAGGCGGGCGAGCCCACCGACGGGCCCGAGAACCCCGAGGGCCCCGAAGACCGTCTCAAGGATGAGTCCGGCACCGACGGCCGGGCAGACGACCCTGAGCAGCCGAGTGACCCGACACCGGACACCGCACCGGAAAGCGCCGACCCGTCCGGCACGGGTGAGAGAGTGGACCGTTGAGGATGTCGTGGCCGGTGGGCCCGGGACGATGAGGTGGGGTAACCATGAACGCGCCGTACGACGGTGACCGCGGCCAGGCCGCGGGCAGCTCGGGCCCCCCCGAGGGCCCGCAGCCCGAGCACGGCCAGGTACAGCCGCAGCCCCCCGCCGACGCGTACCTCCAGGACGCCTACGACCAGGACCCCTACCGGGCGCAGGACCTCTCCGCGCAGGACCCGGTCGCCGAGGCCCTCTACGACCGCGCCGCGCACCCGCCGCCACCCCCGGGCACCTACCAGCCGCAGCAACCGCTGTACGCCCAGCCGCCCCAGTCTGCCAACGCCCCGGACCCGCGTGTGTGGGCCCAGACCCCGGCGCCGGAGCCGGACGGCCCGACCCAGTACCTGCCGTACGGTGACGATCCCCGTACGACGCAGTTCGTGGGCGTCGACGACCTGGTCACCCAGGCCGGCGAGGAGCGCCACGAGCCGGACGCCTTCGCGCACCTCTTCCGGGACCAGCAGCAGGGCGGATACCTTCCGTCGGATCCTCCGTCGGTGCCTGGTCCGGCAGCCGTCCCCGGCGGGTCGGCACCGGCGCCGCAGTACCCGGCTCCGGCGGCCCCCGCACCCGCGGCCGACCAGACCATGAACCTCGGCGCCGCGTCCGTCGCGGCTGCGGCGCCTCCACCGGCTGCGGCGGCCCCTGCGAAGAAGGGCGGGCGCGCCTCGGGCCTGCTCAAGTCCAGTGCCGTGATGGCGGCGGGCACGATGGTCTCCCGCCTCACGGGCTTCATCCGCTCCGCGCTGATCGTCTCGGCCCTGGGTGTCGGTCTGCTCGGTGACACCTTCCAGGTCGCCTACCAGCTGCCGACGATGATCTACATCCTGACCGTCGGCGGCGGCCTCAACTCCGTCTTCGTACCGCAGCTGGTGCGCGCGATGAAGGAGGACGAGGACGGCGGCGAGGCCTACGCCAACCGCCTGCTGACCCTGGTCATGGTGGCGCTCGGCGCGCTCACGGTCCTCGCGGTCCTCGGTGCACCGGTCCTGATCCGCCTGCTGTCGGACTCGGTGGCCAGCGATCCGGCGGCCAACGAGGTCGGCATCACCTTCGTCCGCTACTTCCTGCCCTCGATCTTCTTCATGGGCGTCCACGTGGTGATGGGCCAGATCCTCAACGCGCGCGGGAAGTTCGGCGCGATGATGTGGACGCCGGTCCTGAACAACATCGTCATCATCGTGACGCTCGGCATGTTCATGTGGGTGTACGGCACCGCGGCCAGCTCCGGCATGAAGGTCACGAACATCCCGCCGGAGGGGCAGCGGCTCCTCGGCATCGGCGTCCTCCTCGGCCTTGTCGTCCAGGCCTTGGCGATGATTCCGTACCTGCGCGAGACCGGGTTCCGGCTGCGGCTGCGGTTCGACTGGAGGGGCCACGGCCTCGGCAAGGCCGTGACGCTCGCCAAGTGGACCGTCCTGTTCGTCCTCGCCAACCAGGCCGGCGCGATCGTCGTCTCCCAGCTGTCCACCTCGGCAGGCAAGGCGTCGCCCGTCGACGGCACCGGCTTCGCCGCGTATGCCAACGCCCAGCTGATCTGGGGCCTGCCGCAGGCCATCATCACCGTTTCCCTGATGGCCGCTCTGCTGCCGCGCATCTCGCGCTCGGCGGCCGAGGACGACGCGGGCGCCGTCCGCGACGACATCTCCCAGGGCCTGCGCACCACGGCCGTCGCCATCGTGCCGATCGCCTTCGGCTTCCTCGCCCTCGGCATCCCGATGTGCACGCTGATCTTCGGTTCCTCGGGCCTCAGCGAGGCCACCAACATGGGCTTCATGTTGATGGCCTTCGCTCTCGGCCTGATCCCGTACTCCGTGCAGTACGTCGTCCTGCGCGCGTTCTACGCCTACGAGGACACCCGGACGCCCTTCTACAACACGGTCATCGTGGCCGCGGTCAACGCGGGCGCCTCGGCGCTGTGTTACGTCGTGCTGCCGCCCCGCTGGGCCGTGGCCGGCATGGCCGCCTCGTACGGTCTCGCCTACGCGATCGGCGTCGGCGTCGCCTGGAACCGGCTGCGCAAGCGGCTCGGCGGCGACCTGGACGGCGCCCGCGTCCTGCGGACGTACGCACGGCTCGGCATCGCCTCAGTTCCTGCGGCGCTGCTCAGCGGCGCGGCCTGCTACGGGATCGGTCACACGCTCGGCCAGGGCGTCATCGGATCCTTCGCGGCTCTGCTGGCCGGCGGAGCGGTCCTGCTCGGGATCTTCTTCGTCGCAGCCCGCAAGATGCGCATCGAGGAGCTGAACTCGCTGGTCGGCATGGTCCGCGGGCGTCTGGGACGCTGAGTCTGGGGTACGCGCACAACCATCGTCCGCCACCGTGTGTCGTGCATACCGGCGGACTGTGGGCACAATTGGTTTCGGCGTCGGACGGCGCGCACGGATGTCGGTCGGCGCGCAATGAATGGGGAGGCAGGAACGACGGTGGCGGAACGGAGCACGGCTGCCGTCGACGTGGCAGACAACAGCGGCGACAAGCCGCTGACCGCAGAGGCGGACCAGTCCACGGCCGACGGGGTGGCCCAGAACCGGGAGCGGGACACGGAGATCGACGAGGCACAGGGGAGTGGCGGGACCGAAGATCCCGGGAAGGCCTCACCACCCGAGCTGCACAGCGGCCACAAACTCGCCAGACGGTACCGCCTCGAAGAGTGCGTCACTCGTCTGGACGGATTCAGCAGTTGGCGTGCCGTGGACGAGAAACTTCGCCGCGCCGTCGGCGTCCACATCCTGCCCGCGGACCATTCACGGGCACGCTCGGTACTGGCCGCGGCGCGTTCCTCGGCGCTGCTCGGTGATCCCCGAT